>NZ_CP058643.1:0-112887 GCF_017656075.1 Rhodococcus sp. ZPP | reverse complement strand
GTGTCGACCCCGGGCAGGTCGAACTCGACGACGAACGTCTCACCCTCACGCCAGGCATCGAGGGCATCACCGTCGGACGCGACGCGGTGCCGAGGAGCTGCTGGGTCAAGCGGTCGAGGTCGCGGAACGGATCCGTACGCATCAACATCGTGTCCACCTCCGAGAAGCCTTCCGTGTCCAGAATCTTCGGCAGGATATCTATGCCGACTGACATAGATAAATGATGGCATTTAGCGTATTGTGCGGCAAGAGGAATCTTCGAAAAGCCCTGGGGAGAAGCAGATGGCGCGCGAACCGGAGCCCGTCCCGCGTTCGGGGCGGGGGTCTACGGCATCACGGTGACCGCCGAGTTGTCCGGGGTGTCCATCCGCTCGCTTCGGCTCTACGAACGGCACGGGCCGCTCACTCCCGACCGCCCCGCGGGCGGGACCCGCCGCTACAGCGACGACGACCTGATCCGGCTCCAGCGCATCACCGCACTCGTCGGGGCCGGGGTCAATCTGGTCGGCATTGCCCGCGTCCTCGAGCTCGAGGATGCGGGCACCGCCCTCGCGGCCGACAACACCACCCTCCGAGCGGAAAGGATATCCCGTCATGACTGAGCCACTCCCGCGCGAAGTCCCGGACGCCGATCGGATCGAGCAGAACACTCCCGTAGGCGATGATGTCGACGACGACGACACCGACCCTTCGGTCGGCCTCTTCCCGTTCGCGACACCCCCGGCCTGGGACGCCGACGACGCCGACCAGCTCGAGCAGGCGGTGGTCGTCCCGCTCCCGGACGACGACCACGACGACAGCGACGACAGCACTCCCTGAGGCATCGGGGATTGGCGGCATGGGTCCGCCGAGTCCGGGTTCTTCGGCTCCGCTCCGCGTGCGATCCCACCCGGGCCGGCGGACCGCGCGGACCGCTGGCCGTGAAACCCCGCAACCTCACCACAGAATTTCTGTAGTCACGAATGTAGACATTGAGGAATCGCCGTTGTAGAGTTTGTCTCGTCGCAAGGAAAGGGTTCACGAGGTGCGGGAGAGGATGAACTGCCCGCGCAGCAGTACGGCACGTCGGGGGTTGCCGGGGCGAGGGTTGTGAGTGTGTAAGGCCCCGGCGCTTTCCGGTCGGCGGCCGGGCCCAGTACGAGGGCCCGACCGCCGGAGGAAGTGCCGTGAGTAAGAAGTGCAGGAACAAGGTAGTGAAAACCGATCCGGCCCCCGGTGCCTCACGGCGCCGGGGGCCCCGTCCGTTAGAGGGTCACCCCATTCAGGAAGATTCGCCCGACCGCGGCCCGGCCGGGAGGTTCGACGACGAGGACTACCCGGCATACAGCATGGGTCATGCCGCCGAGATCCTCGGCGTGACACAGGCATTCCTGCGCAGCCTCGACGCCGCGAAGCTGCTCACCCCCGGACGCTCCGCGGGTGGTCACCGCCGCTACTCCCGCTACCAGCTCCGCCTCGCCGCCCGCGCCCGCGAACTGATCGACCAGGGCACGCCGCTCGAGGCTGCGTGCCGGATCATCATCCTCGAAGACCAACTCGCCGAAGCCCGACGCATCAACACCGAACTCCAGCAGACCCGCCCCGCTGACCCGGGTCAAGTCGGCCGCGCCCCGCGGTGAGTTGCGGCCGGGCGTGCTCTGCCATGCCGGTGTTCACGGGCGGCAACGGCACGCCGGCGGCCCGAACCTGGCCCCATCGAAGAGAAACGGCGCCGGTACGTTCCACGGCGCTCAACCCCGTATTTGCCCGCGACGAGCCATCGGATGACCGGTTACCCGGGAGAGGCGCACGTCATCGATGCCAGCGCACCGGGCTCACCCACAACCCGGTCGCGGGTGGGCGCCGCGGCGGCGGAGTGCCGAGCACGACGACCTGGATGCGGATCGAGGTGGCAGGCTGGGTTGGAGCCGGCGGCGATCGCGGAGGCCGGACATCGCGTCCGGCCGCTGCGCCGTCGGCCCGGTCGTGGGCGGCGCGGTGTTCGGGGTCGCGCAGCCAGGCGTAGGCGGACAGAATGCGTTGCAGGTCCTCGTCTGCCGCCGGATCGGGGGTTTGGTGGTGGGTGCGGGTGTCGGGGTGGTGTTCACGCAGCAACCGCCGGTAGGCACTGGTGATGTCGGCCTGGGACGCCGACGAGGAAAGTCCCAGCACCCGATACGGATCCCGCTCGGTGGCCATACTTCGTCCCATGTGCACGAGAGGTGGTTCCGGGCGTTCGGGGTGCCGGAACCACCAGGACGGGCGGGCCCGACCCGCACGAAGGGCCCGCCCCCGCTTTTCACGGTTCGCGTGAAGTCTGGAGTGGGCACAACCCGCCCGGGACGGCCGACGACTACCGTCTGCCACTGCAATGGCTGTGCGCCCCAGGCGATCCCTCACCCGGTAGACGCCGGGGTGACGGATGCGGTCGGCGCCGTCGCTGACTCATCGGTTGATCGGCGGTGCCGGGCGGGTGTGGCCCCGGGTTCGCCGCGCCGCGTACGAAGGATGACAGGTGACGAAGGCGGCCGCGGGCGAACCCTTTCAGCTGGTGCACTCGTCTGATTCATCACCCCTTTCTCGACCTTCACTCACGAAATGTGTTCTTGCGACTGGTCTTCCCCCCGTTCTCGGAGGTGAGCGCTGCGTGGCCCGGATCTCCGGGGCCGGGGGCGCCGACACCGTCCACGACACCGAAGTGGGAGGGGATGGTCGCGGCCGACCGGCCGGTTCGGTGGCCAACCGTGCGAGCAGGACCACGGCCCGCGGTGTGAGCGCGTCGGCGAGGATGCGGTCCGAATCGGTCTCGAGCAGGGCGTAGTCGAGCTCGTGCCACGGCCACACCCCCTCGCGTTCGCTGCGCTCCGGAATCACGGTGGCGTTCACCTCGGTGACCATGTTCGCCAATGTCATGATGTTCACCCCCCTCCCGAGCCGTGCCGCCTCGGTCGAGCGTCGACGGTCCCCTTCTGCACCTCGCCTCAGGGGTCAACCGCGCCTCAGGCGTTGACCGCCTTCTTCTCGGAATGTCCACTGCTGATCTCGATCTTGCGGGGCTTGGCCTTCTCCGCGACCGGAATCGTCAACCGCAGCACCCCGGCGTCGTAGTTCGCCTCGATCTTGTCCGCATCGAGGTTCTCCCCGAGGAACAGTTGCCGACTGAACACCCCGCGCGGACGCTCGGCCGCAACCATCTCTCGGTTCTCGTCGAGTGCGGGCCGTTCGGCGTGCACCGTCAGCGTGTTCTTGTCGACGTCCAGATCCAGCGAGTCGGCGTTCACGCCGGGTAGATCGAACTCCACCACGAATCGGTCCTCTTCCCGCCAGGCGTCCATCGGCATCACCGCCGGACGGGCCGTCGTGCCGAGGATCTGTTGGGTCAGACGGTCGAGGTCGCGGAACGGATCCGTACGCATCAACATCATGTCCACCTCCTGAAACCCTCTTCATTCCACCAGGTAAACTCCAGCAGATGCTGTAGGTTCGGTATAGCATCTGTCGTAGACTATGACAAGAGGTTGTGCGAGAAAATTCCCGATCGGAGCACAGAATGCCCGAAAAATCCGGCCGGTACGACCCCGAATCACCGTCCCTGCGCGGGGTGTACGGCATTTCGGTGGCCGCCGAGTTGTCCGGGTTCGGGATGGCGGCGCTGCGGTTGTACGAGGACTACGGCCTGGTCACCCCGGGCCGCACCAGGGGCGGCACCCGCCGCTACAGCGACTACGACCTGGCCCGGCTGCGGCGCATCGCCGAACTCATCGACGCCGGCGTCAATCTCGTCGGCATCGGCCGGGTCCTCGACCTCGAGACTCGCACCGACGAACTCGAACGCGACAACCGCCGCCTGGAAGCGGACAACGCGCAACTGCGCGCCGACCAGGCCCCGGCCGCCGCCGGCGACAACACCGATACCGCACGTTCCCCCGACACCGAGGACGGCGCGGACCAGACCCGGCCCGCACAGGCCCGACTGGGATCGGCTTCCGGGCAACGTCCCCGCCTGCGGGACGGCCCGACCCGCAGCCGCGGTGCCGGCGAACGAGAACACCGCTAAAACACCGGTCACCCCCGCCTGCGCAGGACGCGCCCGGGGACCGTCGCCGCGCAGACGACCGGCGCCAGAGGTCCGGCTCGAGGTTCCACACAGCACGGACCGGGTGAGCGCACGCCTCGCGGGGAACCGATCGTAAGGACGCAAGGAGGCCGACGTCGATGACCACTTCACCTCACATCACCACCGATCACGACGAGATCCGCCGATGGATTCAGGCCCATCACGGGGCACCGGCACGCGATGCGACGGGCGCTCTGCGGATCGACTTCCTCGGTGTCACGTCCGGACTCGAGCACCTGTTCTGGTCCGACTGGTTCGCCACCTTCGACGAGGATGGCCTTATCCGCAGCCCCATATTCGTGGCGGAACCAGCGCCTGGTTCGAACTGGTGCCCCGCGCACGCACAGTCGCCGGCGCCGGCTCGGCGAGATAGGAGGCCGACACGGTCACCGTCCCGGCCGCGACTGTCCAGCCCGGAGGCGGTGGAGGTTTCGGGACCGTCACGCACTGCTGGACCGCTCCGCAGGAAGCGACGCCGTGCCGCGAGGACGGAAAGGGCCACTCCCCACCGAGCGCGGAGGATAGGCCAGGCCGGGGCTCTGCAGAATGCATGAGAAAACATCCAGTGATTACGGCATATTTTCTTGACGCTCGGTGTTGAACGAGACGAAAATTGAGCTATCCAACGGAAGGGTTTCGGCGGGTGCGCCGCATGGTGAGCCCGGGGTGTGAGGAGGGACGTCATGGCACGGGCGGTCGGGATCGATCTCGGCACCACGAACTCGGTGGTGTGCGTACTCGAGGGCGGTGACCCGGTGGTGGTCGCCAACTCGGAGGGTTCACGCACCACGCCATCGGTGGTGGCGTTCACGAAAAACGGTGAGGTGCTGGTCGGCCAGCCCGCCAAGAACCAGGCCGTCACCAACGTCGACCGGACAGTGCGGTCGGTGAAACGGGAGATCGGCACCGACTGGCATGTGGCGATCGACAACAAGAACTACACCGCTCAGGAAATCAGTGCCCGGGTGCTGATGAAGCTCAAGCGGGACGCGGAATCCTATCTGGGTGAGGACATCACCGACGCGGTGATCACCGTCCCCGCCTACTTCAACGACGCCCAACGGCAGGCCACGAAGGAAGCCGGCCAGATCGCCGGCCTCAACGTCCTGCGGATCATCAACGAGCCCACCGCGGCCGCACTGGCCTACGGCCTCGACAAAGGGGAGAAGGAACAGACCATCCTGGTCTTCGACCTCGGTGGCGGCACCTTCGACGTCTCCCTACTGGAAATCGGCGAGGGCGTCGTCGAAGTCCGGGCCACGTCCGGCGACAACCACCTCGGCGGTGACGACTGGGACGACCGGATCGTGACATGGCTGGCCGACAAATTCAAGGCGAGCAGCGGATTCGATCTGACCAAGGACAAGATGGCGATGCAGCGTCTCCGTGAGGCCGCGGAGAAGGCCAAGATCGAACTGTCCTCCTCGCAGAGCACATCGATCAACCTGCCCTACATCACCGTCGACGCGGACAAGAACCCGCTGTTCCTCGACGAGCAGCTCACCCGCAGCGAGTTCGAGAAGATCACCTCCGATCTCCTCGACCGCACCCGGGCCCCGTTCCAATCGGTGATCAAGGACGCGAAGATCTCCGTCAAGGACATCGACCACGTCGTGCTCGTCGGTGGTTCCACCCGTATGCCCGCCGTGACAAATCTGGTGCGCGAACTGACCGGCGGAAAGGAACCGAACAAGGGTGTCAACCCGGACGAGGTCGTCGCCGTCGGCGCCGCCCTGCAGGCCGGTGTCCTCGGCGGTGAGGTCAAGGACGTGCTGCTCCTCGACGTCACCCCACCTCGCCTCGGTATCGAGACCAAGGGTGGGGTCATGACCAAGCTCATCGAGCGCAACACCACCATCCCCACCAAACGGTCGGAGACCTTCACCACCGCGGACGACAACCAGCCCTCGGTGCAGATCCAGGTGTTCCAGGGAGAGCGCGAAATCGCCTCGCACAACAAGCTGCTCGGCAGCTTCGAGCTGACCGGGATCGCCCCGGCCCCGCGCGGGGGTGCCGCAGATCGAGGTCACCTTCGACATCGACGCCAACGGCATCGTGCACGTCACCGCCAAGGACAAGGGAACCGGCAAGGAGAACCGGATCCGGATCCAGGAAGGCTCGGCACTGTCGAAAGAGGACATCGACCGGATGATCCGCGACGCCGAGGCACACGCCGCCGAGGACAGCCGCCGCCGTGAGGAAGCCGAAACCCGCAATCAAGCCGAGTCGCTGGTCTATCAGACCGAGAAATTCATCAAGGACAACGAGGACAAGGTGCCCACCGACGTCACCGGCAAGGTCCGGTCGGCGATCAAGAACGTCCAGGACGCGCTGGCCGGCACCGACCTCGGCGCGATCAAGACGGCCGTGGAGAAACTGGGCACCGAATCCCAAGCCCTCGGCCAGGCCCTCTACAACGCCCAGGCCCAGCAAGGCGGGACGACCGGTGGTAACGACGCCGGGGCGGCGGGCAACGGTCACGCCACCGACGACGTCGTCGACGCCGAGGTGGTGGACGAACCCCGGGAGGGACGGTGATGCGGTGATGAACAACGCACCGAGCGACCGAGACCGCCGCGACCACCACGCCCACCCGGAACGGGGCAACGGGCAGCAACCGCCGCGCGAACCGATCGCAATCACCGACAAGCGCCGCCGTATCGACCCGGTCACCGGCCGAATGCGCGACCACACCCCCGCATCCCCCCCAGGGTGGGCACGCGGGGCCGGGTACCGAATCGCGGCAGGTCGATTCGGACCGGGTGGCGGAGCTGACAGCTGATCTGCAACGCCTGCAGGTCGAATACGCCCACTACCGCCGCCGCATCGACCGGGACCGGTCGGCGGTCGCCGAGAACGCGAGGGCGTCGGTCGCCGACCGGTTCCTCGGCATCCTCGACGATCTGGACCGGGCCCGCGAACGCGGCGACACCAGCCGGGAGCCGCTGCACGGCCTGGACTGGAAGATCCGGGCCATCCTGACCGGGCTAGGGTAGCCGCGTTCGCCGAACGCGGGGACCGATTCGATCCCGTTCTGCACGAGGCCGCCAGCCATCAGGGCCACGGCACCGACCTGGTGGTGGACGCCGTCCTCCGCCGCGGCTTCACCTTCGGCGAACGGAAGGTACTGCGGACCGCGCTGGTCACCGTGATCGACCGCGAACAATACGAGCACGACTCCGCCGCCGACCCGCCCGCCGCTGGCGAGGCCGCCAGGCCGGGTGACTCCGGCACCGCCGCACAGGTTTCGGACCCAGCACCAGCCTTGGACGCGAGTGCAGAATCCGGCCACGCAGACCGACCAGCCGGCCCGGACCCGCCCGCGGGCACCGATAAGAATCCGGGCGCCGCCCCGCACCGCTGAATTCTGTACCCGTGGCGCACCGTCGACGGCACGTAGTGACAGTCCATTGATCCGGAAGGAGGAGAGGCGCGATGACGCAACAGGAATGGATCGACCGCGACTTCTACGCCGACCTGGGTGTCCCCTCCACGGCGTCGGCGGAGGAGATCAAACGTGCCTACCGGAAACTGGCCCGGCAACTGCACCCGGACGCCAACCCCAACGACAGCACCGCCGAGGAACGGTTCAAGGCGGTCAGCGAGGCACACGCCGTGCTCTCGGACCCCGCCACCCGCACCGAGTACGACCAGACCCGGCAGCTGTATCGCGCCGGGGCCTTCCGCCGAGCGGGAACGCGGACCGGCGCCGGCACGGGACCGGCCGGTGGCATGGGCGGTAGGGGCGGTTTCGACTTCTCCGACCTGTTCGGCGCCGGTTCCCCGTTCACCACCGACGAGTCCGGGTTCGGGGACGTGTTCGGAGACCTGTTCCGGCGCAGCGGCACCCACACCAGCGCGTCCCGCCCGCGCCGGGGCAGCGACGTCGAGGCCGAGACCCGGCTGCCGCTGCGGCAAGCGGTCACCGGGGTGGTGCTGCCGCTACAGGTCAGCGGCCCCACGGCATGTCCCACCTGCCACGGCAGCGGGGCCCGCCCCGGCACCACGCCGCGGCGGTGCCCCTCGTGCGGCGGGTCCGGCACCCTCACCCGCAACCAGGGCGGCTTCGGGTTCAGCGAATCCTGCGACGACTGCCGCGGCACCGGGGTGATCGTCGACGCCCCGTGCCCGGACTGTCAGGGCACCGGGGTCGGGCACCGCACCCGCACCATCAACGTCCGCATCCCACCCGGCGTCGCGGACGGCCAGCGCATCCGGCTGCCCGCGCACGGCGAGCCGGGGTTGCGCGGCGCACCCTCGGGGGATCTGTACGTCACCGTCGGGGTAGACCCGGACCCGGTCTTCGGCCGGGACGGGGACGATCTGACGGTGACCGTGCCGGTCGGCTTCGCCGAACTCACTTTGGGCACCACCATCTCGGTGCCCACCCTCGACGGTCGGGTCAGCGTGAAAATCCCCCCGGGCACCCCCTCGGGTCGCACCTTCCGGTTACGCGAACGCGGCGTCCCCCGCCGCGGCGGCCGTTCGGGTGATCTGCTGGTGACCGTGCAGGTCGCCGTGCCGCCCCGGCTGGGCCAGGCCGCCACCGATGCGCTGCGCGCCTACGAGAAGGCCGAGAAGGCCACCGGATTCGACCCCCGCGCCGACTGGCCCGGCCGTAGGTGACTGTGAACCCCGGATGCGTGGCCCGGGTTTGCGCGTGCGCCCTTGCCTCTACCGAGAGGCCCGGCGTTTCTGGGTCCCACATCCTTGAAAAATGAGACGACACCCGGACCCTATCCGGATCCAATAAAAACCCAGGTCGAGGCGTCTCACAAGTTAATTCCACAATTGCGTGTCACAACCTTCGTGCAGACCTGACTTTCAGTACGCCCCTGGAGATGGATTTGGGGTACGCACGGATAACGACGCCCAAACAGGAACTCGCGCGGCCAGATCGACGCGCTCACCACAGTTGGGATCGTCCCCCGGCGAACGTCTACGCGGACAAGAAGTCCGGGGGTCACCGAACGTCCCGAACTGGCAGCTACGCCCGAACGGGCGATGTGATCGTGGTGCACACCCTCGACCGGCGGCCGCACCGTCCGCCTCTAGGGGAGGATCTCGCACCGGCCCTCGCGGCGATCGCTACAAGAGGTCGAAGTACTGCGAGCGAGCCTTCATGGCATGAATGAGCAGCTCGTTCCCACTGTCGAAGCGCAGGACAACCAGTTCCAGGAGCCGACCGTTCGGGTCGAAACCCAGCCGGAACTCACGCGCGGGGTTGTCGTCGTCCAGACCAGCGGTATACACGTGATGCTCTGCCGCGTAGATGCCATCGTTTTCGCTGATCCCGTGTTTGAGCGCGGATTTATGCGCCTTCACGCGACCTGGGTCCAGGCACGCACCGCTTCTCGAATCGCCTCGGAGCGGGAAACATGCTCCTGCTCGGCACGGGCGTTCAATGCCTCCAACAACGCCTCGTCCATCCGTACCGGCACCACCGCGCCGGGGCCGTCCCCCACGGTCGGCCGGCCACGTTTGCGCAACTTTTCGACGTCGTAACCGGCCTCGGCCTCGTCTGCCCACTTCTGGATCATCCCGTCCGTGACGGGTACTCCGTTGATCGACTCCTCAGCCATAACCATTATCGTAATACGAAAATAGAGTTTGGGCCACGATCGCCCACCAGACCCCAGGGCGGTCGATCCGAGTGATACCTTCCGCTCGGCGTGTGCGCCCATCGGGCCCGTCCGAATACAAACAAAAGCCCAGCTCGCAGCTCGAAAAATTCGTTCTACATTCCGTGTCACAACATCGTACAGTCCTAACTTTCGGTACTCTCGTCACATGGAGTTGGGGTACGCCCGGGTGTCGACGAGCAAGCAGGACCTGACGCGGCAGATCGACGCGCTCCGCAAGGCCGGGGTCGACCAGGCGAACATCTACGTGGACAAGAAGTCCGGGGCCACCACCGAACGTCCCGGATTGCAGGCGCTGCTGGGCTACGCCCGCAAGGGCGACGTGATCGTGGTGCACACCCTCGACCGGCTCGGCCGCACCGTCCGCGACACCCTCAACCTGATCCACGACCTGCACCAACGCGGCATCGGATTCCGAAACCTGGCCGATCCGATCCGGATCGACTCGACGAACCCGGACGACCCGATGGGCCAGTTGGCGGTGGTGCTACTGGCCCTGTTCGGGCAGATGGAACGCACCTACGCGGTCGAGCGGGCCGCCCACGCCCGCACCGTGGCCACCGAGAAGGGACGACGCACCGGCCGGCCCAGCGTGGTCACCGACGCCCAACTCGCCTACGCTGCCCAGCTCCGGGACTGCGGCGCAACGATTGCCGAGATCACCGCCAAGACCGGTCTGACCCGCTCGACCCTCTACCGGCATCTGCCGCCCCGACCAGCGGAGACGCTCACCGCCGACGCCGCGACTGAGGAGAAGCCGTCGCCGGTTCAGGTGGCGCCATCACCGGTGGCCGGACCGTCGGCTTGCCCGACCTGCGGATACGAGCCCGCCACCCGCCGGGACCTCGTCCCGCATCGCGCCGATCTCGCGACCATCTGGTTGCACCTCGGCGATCGCGGCGAGCTGCGCGAGGCCCGGCACTGCGCCCACTGTCAGCCCCACGACCACGTCCTGGTGGTCAGCTGCTCCCCGGTGCGGGGACGGTCCGCTGGTCACCGGCACCGATTCCGGCACCGACGAAATCCCGGCGGCGGTGCGGGACTGGCTCGCGCAACAGGACTGGGTAGTGGAGTCGGACCTGTTGTGCCCCAACCATTCCTGAACCTCAGCGGGTTTCGCCGTCGTCGAGGTCATCGAGCAAGTGCTGCAGCCGCCGGCACGTCGCTTCGTGCCGTTCGACTTCCCGGTCCCAGCCGCGGGCGCGGGCGTCATCGATCAGGACCTGCTCGGTCGCCAGGCGCGCCCGGATCCGCGGCGCGTACTCACTGGTGGTGAGAAACTTCGGGCAGGTCAGGATCAGGTCGCACTCGCACGGACCCTCGGCGGGCAGCCGCAGGCAGTGCCCCAGTTCGAGTTCGGTCTTGAGGAAGTTCGTCTTCAGCCAGTCCACGGTCTTGTCGTCGAGAGCGTCGTGCAGGAGGGCGTCGGCGGCCGGGCCGGCGATCCGGTGCCCGTCGGCGAGGGCCGTCTCGTACTGGCGCCGGATCTCGGGATCGGAGATGCGGCTGTAAATCATGGACATCGTCGCACTGCGATGTCCGAGTATCGCCATGATTGTCTGAATCCGGGCGCCGCCCTCGGCGAGCTGGGTGCCGAGGGTGTGCCGAAACCGATGCGCGCTGACGGTCGGGGATCCTCGATCGTCGACCAGACCCGTTGCCGCGCAGACGGTGCGGAACGCCTCGTCGAAGAGGGTTTTGCCCGAGAGCAGCTTGCCGCGCCGAACGAACACGTAATCGACCCGGCGGCCGGTGACCTCGTCGATCCGGGCGATCGAGCGTTGTGCCCGGGCCAGGCCGATGGCAAGCTCGAGCGCCGTGGCCGCGTCCGGGTGCAACGGGACGATCCGTTCGGTGCGGCCTTTGCCGACCGGGATCCGCAGCCGTGGATGCCCGCCCGGATAGGTGTCGAGGCAATCCCAGGTCAGTCGGCGAATCTCGTCGCGGCGGGCGCCGGACCACCGCAGCAACAACAGCGCGGCCCTTTGCAGCGGATCGGCCAGGTCGTCGACCGCGGTCATGATCGCATCGAGTTCGTGTTGCGGAAGATACCGGGGAATCGACTCCGGACGCCGCGGTGTGTCACGAGAGGTCAGCAACGGTCGCCCTGGCACCTCCGCCCATCCCCAGACCGCGGTGTCGCGGCAGAACCCGGCGATCGCGTTGAGTTCGTGCTTGACCGTGGTCGTCGCCAGCGGCAGACCGGTGTGCTGACTCGGACAGGTCGGCAGCCACCGCATGTACTCCTCGACAATGGCGCGATCGACCTGCGCGAAACTGCTGACCTGCGCGTGATTTTCGCCGAGCCAGTTGACGAACCGGCGCAAAGCCTGCCGGGCGTTGTGCACCGTCTGCGGGCGATCGAGCTTGGCGTCGAGCCGCAGTTGTAGGTATCGCTCGATGACCGCCCTGATTTTGGGCGGACACGGTTCGGGGAGCAGTCGGTCGGTCCAGTTTTCGATCGTTCGCGTGCCGATGCGTGGCGCTGCCGCGACCTGGCCGACGTTGTACAGCAGCACGTGGGTGGCGTGCAGGTTCGCGAGGTGATTGCGGAGGAACCCGCGGTTGGCGTCCGGATCATCGTGAAACTGGCCGTTCGCGAACAGGGTCCGGCGCAGAACATTGAAATCGTCGCGTGCGGCGAAGTCGCGGATGGCTGACCCGAATGCGAAGAGATCGGCGGCGGTGATCGCGGTCATGTCGGGGTCGCCGCGGTGGAGCATGACCCGGCCCAGGCACCACGTCAGACTGTTCCGTGCCTTGGCCGGGGAGTGGCCCAGTTCGGTCAGTCGCGCGACCCACTGCTCGAACAATAGAAGATCGACGCCGAGGCCGGTGCTGCCGCTGCGCCGGTCCAGCAGACGTGCGTACTTTCGGCCGAGAAGGAAGTCGAAGTCCAGGCCAACCCCTTGCACCATGGACAGATACACCAGATATCCGCTGGCGCGATGCGAGTCGGTGCGCCCGTTCGATCGCATGCCCTCGCCGACAAATCCCAAGCGCACCGGCAGTGGCTGCTCGAACCACGCCTCGAGGTTCGGCCATCGCTCGACGAACCGCCGATAGGCACCCATCCGCTCCCACCTGGCCGGCACGTGGGGAACGTGCGCGTCCACCCACCCCCGGTATTCGCTTTCATCGACGTGCCGGCGCGGGAGAGGTACAGCTCCAGCCGCTGCCGGCCCGGTCATCGGCGGTCCCGCAGGGCGGCCGTGTACTCGTCACGAACCTGCTGGTCGGAGACCCGGGTATAGATCCGGGTCGACTCCGGTGAGGCATGTCCGAGGCGTCGTTGCAACGCCAACTCCCGCATTCCCGCCTCCCACATTGCTGTTGCGTGGGTATGCCGCAGGGCGTGTGGGGTTTTGTCCACCGTGCGTATCCCGAGTGTGTCCAGCCGCCGGGCGAACATCCGCACGAGCGCGGCATACGAGAGCGGCTCGCAACGGCGAGCGCCCCTGCCCCCGACCAAAAACACGAACGGACTCGATGCGTCGACCGGACGTTCATGGAGCACATACCGATTCACCGCATCCAACGTGCGAGGCTCGAGCAGGTCGACGACCCGTTCGTGCCGGGACTTCGCCCGCACGCCCCGCGGATGGTCGTCACGTTTGCGAATCGTGACCCGCCGGCGGCCATAAGCGATGTCGCCGAGCTGAAGCCCGAGAACCTCTCCCGGCCGCAGGGCACCGTCGAGCATCAACAGCACCATCGTCAGATCCCGCAAACAGGTCATGCTCTCCAGCAGCGCAGTCACCTCGGGCTCGCTCATCGGACGTGGCAACCGGTGTGGCAACCGGACCCGCACCTCCCGGCTGACCGGCTGCTGCCGACTTGCATTTCCCATGAAGGGACGGTGCCGTTCGGCGACCATCGCCAGCGCCACATCGCGACGGCGACGCATCGGATTCTCGCCGGTGACGAGTTCGGCGACGATCGCCCAGTCGTAGAAACTCGATACTGCCGCCAGCACCCTCGCCACACTCGCCGGCGCCAACAGACGCCCGCCGGACTCGACCGGTGCCAGACCCAGCCGCTGCGCCGGCCCACGCACCGGTCGTCGCCGCAGCCATCCCAGCAGCTCCAGGGCCAGCGCTGGCCGGAATTCGCGCCAATCGATTCCGCGTTCGGCGAAGAACTCGAACACCAGGCGCAAGTCGTAGCCGTACCCTAGCGCGGTGTTCGGGCTCCGGCCGGAGTCCAGAACGTACCGCAGGAACCGGGTCACCGGCGGCACCGGCTCGCCATCGGGTCCCACCAGGACCACCGAGGACACGATCCCGCCCGTCTTCACGGTCTGCACGTGCATGACCCCAGCCCACCACCGGGTGATCCGATCCGCGTGCCGACTCGCCGTGAGATGTCCACATAAGAAAGAACCGGGCCACGATTTCGGCTTGCTCGAGATCGAGTTGACCGGAATCGAGGGCGGTGCGCGCCGTGGCCGACGTGCCGACGGTGGCGGCGGCCTTGACCTGGGCACGAGGCAGGTGCACCGCTTTGGAAATCTTGGTCACCGACGCACCGAGGTCGAGCATCTGAGCGATACCGGCGGCGCGCTGCCCGTCGGTCAGGTCGTTGCGGTGATCGTTCGCGACGATCTGCTGGGTGATCCGCTCGATGCCGCGTTCGGTGTCACTGGTGGCGGTGTCCGGTGTCACCAGGGCGGGGAGGCTGGTCAGCCCGGCGTCACGAGAGGCAAGAACTCGGCATTGGCCGTCGCGGACTCGGATGGTGCCGTCTGCGTAGCGGACGGCCTTGATCGCTTGCAGTACGCCGTGTTCACGGATCGATTCGGTGAGTTCGGCGAGCATGGCCGGGTCCACGGTGTCGCGGGTATTGGGTTCGATCTCGGCCTCGACCGGGTTCAGGTAGACCAGTTCCGCGTGTGCGGCGGTAGCGATTTCGGTGGTGTTTGCGGTCATGGTGTTCTCTCTCCTAGGGTGAGAGGAGAACACCGGGCAGGTAACAGCTGTCCGGTGTTTTCCTTTTTCTCCGTGGGGCTTCGGTGAGTGTCAGGCGGTCCTGAGCATCCGCGTCGGCGAGGCTGTGAACAGGTCGTTGTTGATCTGCGCGACCAGCTCGCGAGCGACCAGCTCGAGGATCGGTCGCGGGTCGGTCTCCCATCCGGCGAGGATGACGGCCCGCCCCGGATCGGGGTGTCGGTGCCTGCCCCGTAGCGGGTGACGATCGCGCGGGCCGCGCCGTTCTCGGGCTGGCGGGGGTCGAAGCGGTGGTTGGCTCCGGCGAGCAGGCAGGCGATACCGGGTCGGCCGTTGCCGCCGATCGGGTAGGCAGCGAGGCGGTAGTCGCGGACGGCGTCCAGGGCCGCGCCGCGTCCGTCGACGATCCGGCGGCTGGTCCAGAAGTCGTCCACTCGCATGTCGGTGACCTGCAAGGTTCCGTCGGTTTCGATGGTGATGCCGGTGATGGTGTCGGTGCTGCGGGTCATGGGGTTTCTCCTTCGATGATGGGGGTTGGGGTCAGGCGGTGAGGCCGAAATCGGCGGGGTTCACCGGCCGGTGGGCGGCGAGGATGCGCGGGTCCTCCGGTTCGAGCTCGAAGACCATGCCGAGAAGGACGGTGCGGGTGTGGGTGTCGAGGTCGTCGAACGCCGGATCGCTGGGGACGGCGAGTTCGGCGTAGATCACGCGCGCGACGTCGAACGGGTCAAAGACGGAATCGAGAATGATGGTGTTGCTCAACGGAACCTCCCGTACTCGGACCAGGCACCTGCGGCCCCTGATCGTTCTTTTTGCGCCTGCTGGCAAGGGAGGTTCGGATCGGCGGTATCAGGACGGGGTGCAACTCCTGGGCCGAGAAAGTTTCTCCTGGGAGCGAAGCGAGTACGGGTGGAGAAAGTTTCTCGGAGCCTTGTGCCGGCGCAGCCGCCAGGGGTTGTTCCCCGGCCGCCGTCGATCAGAATCGGAAGGCCAGCAGGACAAAAGAACGATTGCTCTTCAACAGAGCGGAGCGCAGCGGAGCATCCTCTCGGAGGGACACCGCAGGTGGCCTGGTAACCGCCGGAGGCGGGTACATCGGGAACGGAACTCGCCCCGTTGAATTGGCCAGCGGCTTGCTGGCCGTTTAATCAGTCGTGCAGGGTGTGGCGTCGCGCCTGGCGGCGAGCGTGCCGGGCCATGAGGTGCGCCTTGTTCTTCTCGCTGCGGAAGATCTCGCGGTTCACGGCCTGCTCGATCAATCCAGGCTCGTCGAGCACACGCCGCGCGGCGAGGCGCATCAACTCGGCGCGATCGGAGCCGAGCTGTTCTGCCAACGCGTCGAGCTTGTCGCGTAGTGGTGGGTCGAAGTGCACATTCGCCCTGGCGGGATAGATTCGGGTCTGAGGTCTCGCAGTGGGGCGATGGTTTCCAGGTCCGTGGTGAGGTCACCGGGCTCGTCGAGTAGGTGTCGTAGGGCGACTCGGAGCAGTGCGGTGTTGAGCTTGTCCCCGTATCGGCCGGCGAGTCTCCAGATCTGCTGCTTGCTGGAGGGGTTGACCATGACGTCGACCCAGTCGGACAGTCCGGTGCGCTCGGCCTCGCGGAGCATCGGATGTTTGTAGCGACCGGGAGTTTCGAGGAATCGGTGCAGCGCGATCCGCATGAGTGCGCTGACCGTGGTGTCGTGCTCGGCGGCCAGCGCCGAGAACTTCTGCGCAATATCCGGTTCCAGCTTTATCTTGAGCATGACCAGCGGGATCGCCCGCAGCGCTACCGAGAGTCGGCGCGCTTCCGCGAGGCCGGTGCCGACAGCTTTGGGCTGGGTGACCAGTCGTCGGCAGACAACACGGATCAGCGCCCCGAAACGGCGCGGCCCGATTCCCTCGGCCATCTCCTCGAGTCGGCGTTTGGTCTCGGGGTCGAAGCGCAGCGCGATGGGATCGCCCACCGGGATCCGCCCTGGCCTCGTCTCCGTCATCCCTCGATCTTCTCGTCCGGCTGTGCGCATGGTTGTGCCCCGGCATCGGGGGGTGACGCCGGGGCACAGGGGGGTGTTCTGAGAACAAAATTGGGGGGATGCTCACCAGAACGAACCCGAGTCTACGGATCGCCACTGACAGGTGATCGCGCGGCCGCGGTTCGCCATTAGACGGGCTTGGGAGGAGTGAACCACCGGTCTGCCTGTGGTTGCGCACCGGAGCAGGGCGGGATTCGCACCGTTTCCCCGCACGATCTGCAGAAAAAGGTTCGGTGGCCATTTGTGCTGGTGGCGGCCGCCGCCGAGCAGCCACAGACCTCCCAGCCGACGAGGCACCGTCCACCAATCAGCAGGTGATTGTTCGGACACAGATCCGGAGCTTCCTCGTACTTCACCCACCCATTCTATTCGCACACACATTCGAATTGCGCTACTCTGTTGGAGCCCCGACTTGGAGGGAAGCCTTGCCGGGGCGCACACTTTTACCGCCGTTGAGCTGCGTCTTCGGCGGTGCAGGCACGGAGGAACAGGGTTCGTGAAGGTAGGAGACCGGGTGCTCTTGCACCCTGAGGGCAAGTCGGTATTCAGCATCCTGAGTCTCGAGGACGATCACGCACTGATCGAGTCCACAATCGAGGCGCCAGGAAAATTTCCGTTCAGCATCCGAGTGAAGTACCTCGTACCTGCGCCATGAGCCCCCAGGACGACGAGACGGCGTCGCAAACAGGCTCACAGCCCCGATAGACACAAAACGGCCCCTGGACTGTCCAGGGGCCGTTCTGGTGCGTGCGCGGTCATCTCCACAGGGTTTGACTGTCCCGGTCTCGGAGGATCTGGTCACCCAGGCGGTACACCGCCTCCTCGTCGGGGATCCCGAACCGGGTGGCATGCTCGCGGGCCGCGATGAATGCGCTGGTCTCTTCGCCTCGCTGCGTGCGATCTCGGTCCAGGAACGCCTGGCGTGCCTCTGCGAGCTCCTCAAGCACCGCCCATTGGAAACGGTCGAGGCTGCCGGCGATCTCGTCGATGCGCGATCGCTCCGATTGGCAGGTGCGCCACCGGTCAGCCAGCTCCGATCCCCCGAGCAGTACACCGAGGACCATGGCGCAGACGGCAGTGATCATTTCGCACCTCTTCGTACGGCTGCGGGTTTCTTCGGTTCATTGGTGACCGCGACCAGGGCGCCGGTTGCAACGATCGCGATAACGACGGCCAGCAGCAGGGGCAGCGAGACCTCGGACGCGGTCACCGCCCCGACAGCCGCGGCCGCGAAGGCAAGCACGGCAAGCACCCAAAGGGCGCGGGCCGACCCGGGCTGGTGTTTGATCTGGGCGGCCGAGCCGCCGACGACCAGCAGGGCGCCGAGCCAGAGAGTCCAGGTCGTCATGGGTGTCGCGGGTCCTTCCGACGTTCGGCGAATACGTCGGACAGGGTGTCATGCCGGCGGTGGTCGAGCAGCCCGGCGGGCGGAATGAACGAGCCGCATTCTCGGGCTCCGGAACCGTAAAAGGTCGCCCGAGCTGCGCAAATGGGCGCACAATCGGCCCATGCGGCTGATCGCGCCGATGCTGGCCACCCCGGGTGAACCACCGGAGCAAATGGACGGTGCCTGGGCCGCGGAAATGAAGTACGACGGCTGCCGCCTCTTAGTTGCGGTCGGCGGCGATGAACCGCCGGTGCTGTGGACCCGCAACCTCAACGTCGTCACCTCCTCGTACCCGGAGGTGACCGAAGCGTTGACCGACGTGTTCGGCGGCCGCGGCCGCATCGTGCTCGACGGCGAGATCGTGGTCCTTACCCAGGGGCGGCCGTCGTTCGCGCGCTTGCAGAAGCGGATGAACACCCTGCACCCGTCCACCGCCGTGCGGCGGCAGGTGCCGGTGACATACCTTCCGTTCGACGTCCTCCGGCTCGACGGTGGAAATCTGATGCCGGCCCCGTACCTGGAACGCCGCGCCGCTCTCACCGACCTCGGCCACGAGCTGCACGGCGCCGGCCTGCCCATACAGATCCTCCCGCACTGGGTGGGCGTGAAGAGCGCTGTCATTCTGGAGGCCGCCCAAAATTCGTCGATGGAAGGTGCACTTTTTAAAAAAGTGTCCTCGACGTACCAGCCCGGCAAGCGCGCCCGGTCGTGGAGGAAGGTGTTGTTGCGCAACAGAAGCTCGGCCCTGGTGATCGGCTGGATCCCTGGAGGCGGTGTACAGCGCAACATGGTCGGTTCTCTCGTCCTCGGCGCCTACGATGACCAGGGCGTTATTCGCTACGTGGGCAATGTCGGAACCGGATTTTCGATGGCCGTGCGCCGCCAGCTGAAGGAGAAGCTGGCCACCCTCGAACGCCGCACCAGCCCACTCGGTACCGATGCCGCGGCCGCGGAGGAGCACGGGATCGTGTGCTGGGTCGAACCGGTGATCGTCGTGGACATCGCGTACCACGGGTCCAGTAATTCGGGCGGGCTGAGGCATCCCAGCTTCAAAGGGCAACGAGGAGACCTCGATCCGGGTTCGATCACGCGGGATTCGCTGTGACGGAACCGTATCCGCAATCAAAGGAAAGCCGCCGACACCTTCCCCGGCGTCAGCGGCTTCCTCATCCCAGCCAGGAACGCTACGCAATGTAGGTCTTACCCGGTCAGGGGTGACAGTGACGCCATATCGCCTCTCGGCAAGTGGTCGCTCGCAGCGACTTTTCTGGTGTGGTACCCGGGGTATGAGCGCCACCGTCAGCGAGTTCAACAGCGGACGAGTTGGTGGTATTCCGACGGGGCCCGGCCACTCCCACGGGCGACCGTTCAGCGATTGATGGCGCCGTTCAGGTCACCGTGGAGGCCACATCATCTGGATTACGAGCACTCCGGGTGTGAATGCACAAACTCGGGGTCCTGGTAGTAATGGCGCAAAAAACAACGAGGTTCGCGTAGTGCCTGGTCGGCGGTGATTTCTCGGTTCGGGCTGCGGGCCGGGGTGGTTGGTGCTTGGCTTGGCTGCCGATGAGGTTGGTCGGCGTTTTGGAGGCTGGGGTTCGTGGCGACGCGGGTATTCGCGGACGAGGAGTTGCAGCGCCTGCGGGAGTTCCCGGAGATCAGTCGTGAGGAGTTGTTCCGGTACTTCACGCTGACCCCGGCGGATCTGGCGTTCGTTGCACCGCAGGGCAGGGGCCCTGCGGTCCGTCTGGGCCTGGCGGTGGCGTTGTGCACCTTGCCGTGGCTGGGGTTCGTGCCGGACAAGGTGTCGTCGGCGCCGCCGGTGACGGTGGCCCGGTTGGCGGATCAGCTGAATGTCGATGCGGTGCAGCTTCGTTCGTATGGCAAGCGGGCGCAGACGCGGACCGAGCATGTGCGGCTGGTGGCCCAGTATCTGGGGTGGCGGCCTGCCGGGTCGATGGAGTTGAAGGAGCTGGATGAGTTCCTGCTGGCGCGGGCGATGGAGCACGATTCGCCGACGCTGTTGTTCCGGCTGGCGTGTGAGTACCTGATCTCGGCGCGGGTGATCCGGCCGGGCCCGGAAACGGTGGTCCGCCGAGTCGCGCATGCTCGCACGCAGGCGCAGCGGGAGACCTATGACCGGTTGGCGCGCGAGTTCACGCCGCAGCGGTGTAAGGAACTGGATGCGTTGCTGGTCGTCGACCCGTCTATCGGGATGTCGCGGTTGCGGTGGTTGTCGACCGGCCCGGTGGAGGCGTCCGCTACCGCGGTGAAGGCTGAGGTCGAGAAGCTGGTGTTCCTGCGCAACCTGGGTGCGGATGAGCTGGATATGTCGGTGCTGCCGGCGGAGCGGCGGCGGTTCCTGGCGACGGTGGGCCGACGCTTGACGGGCCAAGCCTTGGAACGCCGGGATCCGCAACGCCGCTACCCGATCCTGCTCACGGTGTTGGCGCAGTCGGCCACCGATGTGCTCGACGAGGTGGTGCAGCTGTTCGATCAGGCGATCTCGGCCAGGTTGAGCAAAGCCGAACGCCGGATGCGCGACGAGCTCGCTGAGCGCGGTAAGGCCGGAGAGGATCGGCAGGGGTTGCTCGACGACTTGCTGGCCATCATCACCGACACGCAGATCCCTGACGAGGAGATCGGCGGCCTGATCCGGGGCGATCGGATCGGATGGGAGCGGTTACGGGCAGCGGTCGCGCAGGCCAAGCCTCGGCTGCCGCGCGATCACGGGCACCTGGCCGCTCTGGACAGCTCGTACTCCTATCTGCGGCAGTTCACCCCGCAGGTGCTGTCGACAGTCCGGTTCGCCGGCGGCACCGCGGCGACCGAGCTGCTGATCGGGGTGCACATGCTGCGGGAGCTGAATGCGACCGGTACCCGCAAGGTGCCCGACGACGCGGCACTACGTGCTGGACGAAATCCTCGGCAATGCAACGGATCTGCCGATCACCGAGCATGCGACCGACACGCACGGCGTCACCCTCGTGAACTTCGGGCTGTTCGACCTGCTCGGGTTGCAGCTCTCGCCCCGCATCCGGGACCTGGGCCGGATCACCCTGTACCGGGCGGCGCCGCGAGCCCAGGTGGAGTCCGCGTTCCCGCACGCGGGGCCGCTTTTGACCCGGCGGTGCAATCTCGATCTGCTCGCCGAGCACTACGACGACCTGCTCCGGCTGGCCGGGTCGCTGAAGTTCGGGCACGCCACCGCGTCGCTGCTGGTCGGCAAGCTGTCGGCGTCGGGCCGGCAGAACGCCCTCGCGGCGGCGCTCAAGGAGTACGGGGCGCTGCGGCGCACGATCTACGCCGCCCGGTATCTGTCCGACCCGGGCTATCGGCGCAAGATCTCCCGCCAGCTCAACAAGGGCGAATCCCTGCACGCGCTCCGCCGCGACCTGCTCTACGCGCATGAAGGAACCGTGCGCGCGAGGCACCTGGAGGGACAGACCGAACAGGCATGGTGCCTCACGTTGGCGACCAATGCCGTCATCGCCTGGACCACAGAGTATTACGGTCTGGCGACCGAACAGATGCGGCGGGCCGGGCGGCGCATCGACGACGAGGTGCTGGCGCACATCTCCCCGGCCCACAGCGAGAACATCAACTTCTTCGGCGCCATCGAGGTCGACATCGACGCCGAACTCGCCCAGCTCGGCCCCACCGGCTACCGGCCGCTGCGCGTGCGCGACACCCTGTTCTGACCCGGGGAAGGTCCACCGGTGGTGCGTCGGGGATCACCATCCGGGGGAAGGTCCACCGGTGGTGCGTCGGGGATCACCATCCGCGCTGCGGGCGTCGGTGTTTGGCCGCCCGTGGTCGGTGACGGGTCACCGCCCACTCGCGCGCACATGGTCCGTTGTGGGCTGTTCGGGTGACTTCGCGGTCAGGACCGGACGGAGCGGACCGGTGGACAGCTTCTCGACGAGCGGGGTCGCGTTTTTGCGCAGGACCAGGGCGGTGGCCAGGCCGATGACGACGCCCACCACCAGGGCGGCGACCACGTCGTGCGGGTAGTGAGCACCGACGTAGACCCGGGACAGGCCCATGAGCAGGGCGGCGACGGAGGCGACGATCCCCAACCGCCGGCCGACCAGGAACAGCGCAGCGGCCATCGCGGCGGCCACGACCGCATGGTTGCTGGGGAACGAGTAATCCGATGCGGGTGGGCATTTTTTCGAGCAGGAACGCCGCCGGGTAGGCGTAGCAGGGACGTATCTCGGCGACGACTCCCTTGATGCCGTCGTTGACCAGGTACGCGACCACGGCGGCGACCGGCACCGCGAGGGCGGCGGTCATCGCCGCGGTGTCGGCGCGCCGGGACAGCCACCATCCGGCGACGATCAACACCGCGAACACAGCGATGCCGTAGCTGCTGTAGGCGGACATCGGCCCGTTGAGCCAGTGTGTCTGGCGGGCGAGATTCGTGGTGTCGAGGTAGGCCGATCCGTCGATCCCGGATCCATCGAACGCAAGAGGATGTGTGGTCATGTCGTCACGCCCCGTGGGGGGTCGAAGCAGCCGTCGAACTCGAAGACGGGGTTGGTGACGTCGACGCCGGCGGTGTCGGTGATGGTCTGCAGCCCGATGAGTTTGGAGGGCCCGCCGGCGGTGTAGCAGCTGTCGGTGTGGGCTTGGACCTCGAACTTGCCGGTCTGCGGTACGTGGTCCTGGTCGGTGAAATCGATCATGCAGATCCAGTCCGCGCCAGCCCCGACGTCGGCGACCTTCGGGCCGCCTTTGTCGCAGGTGGCGTGCGCGTCGGTCGAGGCCACGGTGGTGTCGGGGTGGCCGAGGATCGCAGCCTGTTGCACGTAGAGGTCGGCGAAGGTGGGGGCGAGGGACGCCTCGAGGCGCGCGGCGGTGACGTCGCTGCTGCCGCAGGCCGACAGCAGCAGCATGGTGCCGGCCGCGCCGAGCACCGGCAGAACACGGCGTGGCCGGAATCGGATCGATCGGGTGCGCATGGGGTTCAGCCTCCGGTGATGTCGCGGCGACGCAACGAGGATGTAGGACAGGGTCAGGCATCCCACGGACCAGGCGGCGCAGACGATCAGGCCGGTGGTGAGGGTTCCGTAGAACCGGTGCGCGGTGAACAGGCCGTGCCAGGCCTCGAACGGGGTGGTCAGCAGCAGTTGCCGGGCCGCGTTCAGGCCGCCGAGGCCGCTGAGCAGCTCCATCACCAGCCCGAGGACGACCGGCGCCGCGACCCCGGCGGCCGGGTTGCGGGTGAGCACCGACAGCAGGATCGCCAGCGCGGTGAACCCCAGCAGCGGGACCAGCTCGCTGCCCCAGCTCACGGTGACCAGGACGGTCGCGGTGCCCGGCGGAATGACCTGGCCGGTGAGGCCGACCAGGGGTTGGCGGCCGACGATGAGCAGGCTCGAGACGATCGTGCTGGCCGAGAGGACGGTCAGTACGAGGACGGCGAAGGTGGCCGCGGCCAGGGTCTTGGCCCAGAAGATCTGGGCCCGGCTGACCGAGCGGGTCAGGACCGTCTTCCAGGTGCCGTGGTGGTCTTCGCTGGCGAAGAGGTCGCCCGCGACCAGGGCTGTGAGCAGGGGCAGCACCCACTGGGAGGTGAAGCCGAGGATCAGCAGCGGCATCGCGTATCCGCTGTCATGGATGTGGCGCCCGAACAGGGTGTCCTTGGGTGGGCTCTGCTGGGCGGCGAGGATCACCACCGCGACGATCGGTGCGAGCAGGCACCCGAGGGCGGTGTAGCGGACGCGTGCCTGGGCGGCGAGTTTGGTGATCTCCCACCGGTAGGCGGTCAGGGTGCCGACCCGGCGCGGGGCACGGTCGACCCCGCGGGTGGGGAGAGTGGCTGCGGTGGCGGTCATCGGCGAGTCCCCGTCAGCTCGGCGGCGGCCGGGGCCGCTTCGGGTGTGGATTCGGTGAGCATGAAGAACAAGGATTCGAGCGGGGTCTGCGCCGCCGACAGGCCGCGGAGCGCGACCCCGGCGGCGATCAGGTCGGCGACGTAGGCGTCGAGGTGCGGCGGGCCGCCGCGCACCGTCAGGCCGCCCTCGGCGGCGGGGGTCACCTGCAGGCCGGGGCGGCCGGCGGCCAGGGTCAGTGCCGCCGCGTCGTCGGTGGTGACGAGGTGGTGGCCCGGCGCGGGGGCCCGTTCACGCAGGTCGGCAATGGTGCCGTGGTAGGCGACGGTGCCGGCGCGCATGATCGTGACGTTGTCGCAGATCTGCTCGACCTCGGTCATGTCGTGGCTGCTCAGCAGCACCGTGAGGCCGCTGTCGGCGAGCCGGGCGATCAGGGCCCGCATGTCCCGGATCCCGGCGGGGTCGAGCCCGTTGGCGGGTTCGTCGAGCACGAGGAGGCGGGGGTCGCGCAGCAGGCTCGCCGCGACACCGAGGCGTTGGCGCATCCCGAAGGAGTAGCCGCCCACCTTGTCCCGGTCCCGGCCGGTCAGGTCGACGACGTCGAGTACCTCGTCGATGCGGGTGGCGGCGCCGCCGCCGTCCAGCCCGGCGAGCAGTTGCAGGTTCCGGCGGCCGGTGAGGTAGGGGTAGAACTTCGGGCTCTCGATGAACCCGGCGACCCCGTCCAGGGCCCGTACCCCGTCGCGGTCCCAGGTGCGCCCGAAGATCTCCAGGGTTCCGGAGTCGGGCCGGATCAGCCCGAACAGCATCCGCAGGAAGGTGGTCTTGCCGGCGCCGTTGGGTCCCAGAACCCCGTACACCTCGCCCTGGTCGACCTGCACGGTGACGGCGTCGACCGCGGTCAACCCGCCGTAGGTCTTCGTCACATCGACGGCGTTGACCGCCCGGACCTCGTTCATGGCGACACTGTAGGAACCGCGGCATTAAGCGCAGATGAAGTCGTCCTGGCCGCGGTGTGCCGCCCGGTGATGGTCATACTTTCCGGATGCGGGTACTGATCGTCGACGACGAGCAACGCTTCACCGAGGTGCTGGGGCGGGGCCTGCGGGAAGCCGGTCACCAGGTGGTGGTGCGGCACACCGGTCCCGACGGGTTGCTCACCGCCCGGACCGAGATCTTCGACGCCGTGGTGCTCGACTGGATGCTGCCGGGGCAGGACGGGCCGTCGGTGTGCCGGGCGCTCCGCGAGCGCGGGATCCGCACCCCGGTGCTGATGCTCACCGCCCGCCACGCCGTCCCCGACCGGATCGCCGGTCTGGACGCGGGCGCCGATGACTACCTGCCCAAACCGTTCTCCTTCGACGAGCTGCTGGCCCGGCTGCGGGCCCTGGGCCGCCGCCTCGAAACGGACGTGGTCTTCGACGTCGGTGACCTGCACATCGACTGCGACCGCCGCACCGTCGCCCGGGGCGGGACACCCGTCGAGCTGACCGCCCGCGAGTTCGACGTCCTGGCGCTGCTGGCCGGGCGGGCCGGCAAACTCGTCACCCGCTCGGACATCCTCGAGGAGGTGTGGGACGGTGAGACCGACCTGCGCAGCAACGTCATCGACGTCTACATCGCGAACATCCGCACCAAGATCGACCGCCCGTTCGGGAGGGCCAGCATCCACACCCTGCGCGGCGCCGGGTACCGCCTCGACGACACCACCGACTGACGAGGACACCCGGTGCCGCTGAGGCGACTCCCACTGCGGGTGCGGCTCGTCGCGGGCTTCGTGGCCGCGATGCTCGTCGTGCTCACCGCGGCCGGCGCCTTCGTCTACTGGCGGGTCCAGACCGCCCTCGACAACCGACTCGACGAAGACCTCGCCAGCCAGGCCGTCGACCTGCAGACCGCCGCCCGGGCCACCGCCGACCCCTCCGTGGCCCTCGATGATCTGGCGGGTGAGGGGCGGAGCGCCC
The DNA here is from genome assembly GCF_017656075.1 of Rhodococcus sp. ZPP. NCBI lineage: Bacteria > Bacillati > Actinomycetota > Actinomycetes > Mycobacteriales > Nocardiaceae > Rhodococcus > Rhodococcus sp. ZPP. The sequence continues at coordinate 86,998 of NZ_CP058643.1, read as the reverse complement.
AACTGCTCGCCACCGACGGGGCGGTGCTCGCCGCCGGCGCCGACCAAACCGGCGGGCCCCCGCTGCTGACGCCGGAGCAGGTCCGGGCGGCGACCACCGCCCCGCTGCACACCGAACGGGGCAATCTCCTCTCCCGCCGGCACCTGCGCATCCAGGCCCTGCCGGTCACCGCCACCCCGGACGGCAGGACCGTGGTCGCGGTCGCCGCCGTCGATCTGGACCAACGCGACGAAGCGCTGCGCGAGCTGCTCGCCCAGCTCGCCCTCGCCAACCTTGCGGCGTTGGCGGTGGCCTCCGCCGTCGGATACCGCCTGGCCCGCGCGGCCCTGCTCCCCGTCGAGCGCTACCGCGCCCAAGCCGAGCAGATCACCGCCGGGGCGACCTCCGTCCGCCTCGACGTCCCGGCCGGGCCGGACGACGAGATCAGCCGCCTCGGCCACACCCTCAACACCCTGCTCGCCGCCCAGGAACAGGCCGCGCTGCGCCAGCAACGGTTCATCGACGACGCCAGCCATGAACTGCGCACCCCGCTGACCGTGCTCGCCACCGAGATCGAACTTGCCCTGCGCCGACCCCGCACCGCATCCGAGCTCGAGACCACCCTGCGCCGCATCGCCGACGACACCAGCCACCTCGTCCAGCTCGCCGAAGACCTCCTCACCCTCGGCGCCCAGGGCAGCACCGCACCCCAGGCGCACGAGATGAACACCCACCAGCTGCTCGATGCGGCGGCCCGGCGGGCGCGCAGCCAGCTGCCCCTCGGTAGTGCACGGTCGGTGCACATCGCCGCCCCGACCACCTTCTCGTCCATGCCGACCCGACGTTGCTCGGCCGGGCCCTGGGAAATCTCGCCGACAACGCTGTGCGTCACGGCGACGGCCCGATCACCCTCACCGCCGCCGCTCTCGACGCAGATCCCGCACCCGCCGTCGTGCTCACCGTCCACGATGACGGACCAGGAATGCCGCCTGCCTTCCTCCCGCACGCCGCCGAGCGGTTCCACCGCAGCGACGCCGCCCGCACACGCGGCGGTAACGGCCTCGGGCTCGCACTCGTCGACGCCATCACCCACGCCCACCACGGGCAGCTCCGCATCTGCGCCAACGGGGCTCACCACCACCAACCCGCCGCGGACCCACGATGGGCCCGCCACCGGTGCACCCACCCGACCACCGGAACCACGATCAGCCTGCTGCTACCCACTGGCGGAATCCACCCAGTTCCAGTCCCTCGCGACCAGGTCCCCGACCGATGATCACTCGTTGAGTGCGCCCATGAGCGGTCTCGTCGAACGGATCCTCCAGGTGTCCGCCGTCTGGGTGTATCTGCTGGTCGGCCTGTTGGTGTTCCTCGAGGCCGCCGTGTTCGTCGGGTTCGTCCTGCCCGGGGAAACGGCCGCCGTGCTCGGCGGTGTCGCCGCAAGCCTCGGCCACGACCGTGGTGGCGATCACCGTGGTCGTGGTCATCGCTGCCATCACCGGGCGACAGCGTGGGATACGAGGTCGGCAGGCACTACGGTCCCCGGGTACTGGACCGACCGTTCCTTGCGCGGCGCCGTGCGCGCTCGACTCCGCCCGGGACTTTCTCGCCCAGCGCGGCGGTGTTCCTGGCCCGCTCCGTGGCGTTCCTGCGGGCGGTGATGCCCGCACTGGCCGGCATGTCGCGCATGCCCTACCGACGCTTCTTCACCTTCAACTCGGCGGACTGGTGTGGGGCATCGGGTTCGTCCTGCTCGGGTACCTCGCCGGCAACTCCTACGCCGCCGTCGCCGACTCGGTCGGTCATGTCACCGCGGTGATCGTCGGAATCCTCGTGGTGACCGTGATTCTGGTGTGGCGGATCCGCGTGCACCGCCGCGCCCGCCCGCACGAACCGTGGGAGCCCTGACGGCCGGGGGGAACTCAGTCGGGAACGGCCTCGACATTCTGGTCTCGCCCTCGCCGGGTCAACACCGCCGGGGACGCCGCGATCAGCACGGCCAGCACCGCATAGCCCGCGGTGAGGGTCGCGGCCGTGGCCGCGCCGGCGACCAGTAGAGGTCCGCCCGCGTCGCCGAGTTCCCGGCCGAGTTCCGCGGCACCCATCGTCTGCCCCATCCGCTCCTCCGGTGTCGAGGTGGCCAGGGCCGCGAAGGCCAGCGGGGTGATCAGTCCGGTGCCGATCCCGATCCCGACCGCCGCCAGCAGCACCCCGGCCAGGCCCGGCAGCATCGCGCACCCCAGGCCGGTCGCGGTGATCACCAGGCCGGCGGTGATACCCGTGCCGGCGCGGAGGCGCCCCGCATCCAACGCCCGTCCCGCCCGGGGCTGTACCAGCGCGGCGCATGCCGCGAGGACCGAGACCGCGGCGCCGGTCACCACCGGACCGAGCCCCGCAGCGGCCCCGGAGACCGGCAGAAAACCCACACCCACCGACAGGGCCGCGGTCGCCGCGGCCAGCGCGGCGGTCGGCCGCAGGAAGGCCCCCTCCGACAGGCGTCGGGCCAGGTCCACGACGGTCTGCCGGGTACGCGGTAGCGGGGGGAACCGCCGGGACCGCACACCAGGACCACACCGCGACCACGACCGCGAGGACCGCCATGAGGGCGAACAGCAGCGGCAGCCCGCCGAGCCAGACGACGGCGCCGCCGAGCAGCGGGCCCAGGGTGTAGCCGATGCTCTTGTAGAACCCGTAACTGCCGAACGCGCTGCCCTGCTTGGCCTTCGGGTTCATCCGGGCGACCAGCGCGCCGGCGGCGGGCGAGAACGCGGACGCCCCGGCTCCTGCCCGAGGCGGGCCAGCCACAGCCAGCCCGGGTCGTCGACCACCACGAACACCGCGGACGCGAGCGCGAACGCCACCAGGCCACCCAGCAGCACCGGGCGGGCACCGATCCGGTCCGCAATCGACCCGAACACCGGTTTGAGCACCACCTCGGCGCCGTCGTACAGGGCCAGCAACACACCCAGATACAGCAGCGAACCGCGCAGGTCCCCGCCCGCGGAACCGAGATTCGCGGCGATCCCGTGCGCGCCGAACGCGGTGGTGAAACCCGCCGCATACAGCGGCCACATCCGCCACCGAGGCAGGGCCGCAGGCTTCGAGGTCGGACCGGTCATGGCAGCCCACCATCCGAGGCGGACTGGTCAGGGGTATGCAGCGCGACGAAGACCCGCTCGGAGTAGTCCTCGAAACGCTCAACACAGTGCTGCAACCGCCGCGCGGCCTCGGCAGCGTGCGGCGCGATGAACACGTCGCGGGCCTTCAGATCCCGGTGCCACCGCCGCAGACGCTCGAGGCTCTGCTCTTCCTCCTCCAGCTCGGCCAACGTGAACTTGGCGATGCGGATCTCCTTGTCCAGCTCCGCCTCATACTTGCCGCAGTCGGCGACGAACTCCGACCAGTCATCCTCCCTGGCGGCGGTGAACATCGCCGCGAGTCCGGCGCCGTCGGCAGCGCTTGCCCCCACGGCCTGCAGAGAAATCGACTCGCCGCCCGATTTTTCGGTCAGCTCCAGCGCCCGTTGGACACCGGGCGCGAAGACCAGCACTTCGGGCACAGCCCACACACCCTGCCCCAACGACAGGGCGCCGACCTTTCGCAGCTCCCGCCACACCGCTACCCGGTGCCGCGAGGGTTCCGACGGCAGCTTCACCAGCAGCACGATCCACCGCGCCAGGGGTAGGTTATCGGTCACAATGCTGAATGTATCAGGCGTTACATACGTCGCAGATACGCCGGGACGAAGGGTGCTCAACCTGCGTACTATCGAGTCACTATCACTCGCGCCGGCCTCGTCAAAGAGGGGTGCGACACGGCAGAGACGGGCCGCAGTCGACGACGGTGGCGGCCGGTACGGAGTTCCCGGGGGTCTCACCCCGCGCCCATAGCCATGCGGCGGCAGTCCATCACTGGGGTAATCGTCACCTGCCGCGAAGCTTCCGGCTTTCCTCCGGACCGTCGCCGCCGAGCGGCGATAGGTTCGCGCCGCACCGTCGTGCCGTCAGTGGACGCTTGAACTCACGAAGTCGGTGCGCGTTCGAGAAGTGCGGGATGGCCGCCCGCTCCGGAAGGAACTGGATAGAAGGTGTGGTGGGTGCTCGGGTCGACCGCGACGACGTGGGCGCCGTCGGCGAGGTGACCGGACCCGAGTTCGGTGAGATGTCCGCCCTGCTGGTCGAACACGCTGACGGTGCCGCTCTCGGCGGCGACGTAAAGGCAGTGGGCGCCTTGGTCGTAGGCGAGGACATCGGGTCGTGTGCCGACCCCGATGGTGCCGATGACTTGCCAGTTCGTGAGGTCGACGGTGAGCAGGGTGGCGTTGTCGTCGCAGGCGACGAACGCGAGAGCGCGCCTGCGGGTCGAGGGCGAGTCCGTGGTCGTGGCGGCATCCGGGCAACTGGAGCCGGCGGGTGACGTCCAGTGTTTCGGGGTCGATGGCGGCCAGATCGTCTCGGCCCTGCACGGCGACCAGCATCTGGTCGGCGACCGGGTCGTAGGCGACGTTGCCGACGTCACCGCCGAGGTCCACGGTGCCGCGCACCTGGGCGGTGACGGCGTCGATGACGGTCTCGGTTCCGCCGGATTCGTTGGTGGTCCACACCGCGCCGCGTGTCGGGTCGTAGGCGATCCCGTCCGGATAGTCACCGGTGGGGGCCTGCCCGAGCACTGTCCCGGTGTCTTCGTCGAAGATGACCAGCCGGTTGTCGCCGGTGGCGGTGACGTAGACCCGGCGCAGCTCGGGCACGACGAGGACGCCGTGCGCCTGGGAGAGGTTCGGGATCGTCCGGACGACCTGCCGGGCGTGGACGTCGACTTCGATGACCTCGCCGGCGCCGAGGTGGGCAATGAACAGCAGTCCCCGCTCGGGGTCGAGGCTCTCGTAGTCGAAGCGTGAATTGTCGCCGGGGAGGGCGATTTCCGCGACCGAGTGCAGCGGCAGCGGGCTACCGTCCGGCGACGATGACTCGGAAGAACACGCGCCGACCAGGATCGACGCCATCACGAGGGTGGGCAGCAGCCGGGCTGATCTCGGGCTGCGCCGGTCACCGGTGCGGGTGTCCATCCGGCTCCTGTCTGCTCTTGGGATGGTCAGGTTCCGGGCGTGACGTGGGTGGCCGAGATCGCCTCGCGCATCGTGGTGGCCAGGGTGACGCCGTCGCCGACGGACCAGAAGTGCAGGTAGAACAGGCGGGGCTGTTCGTCGAGGGTGTGGTTGTGGACCTCGACGACGTCGATGCCGCCGCTGCGCAGCGCGCCGATCACGTCTTGGATCTCGTTGCCGGTCATGACGATGTCGCCGTTGATCGCGGCCCGGCCGCCGCCGAGGGGTTGGAAGTTGATACCGGTGGTGACCCCGAAGGTGGGCGGCAGCGCATGCCCGTTCTCCTCGATCCTGTCCTGGCGGGCGATGGTGAATGTGTAGATGCCACCGTCCGCGGTGCCGTGCCGGCTGAGGGCAGTGTCGATGGCGGCGGTGTCCAGGTCGACCGGCGGTTGCTGGGCCGGGGGCGGGGTCGGCGACGCGATCGCGGTGGCGTCGAGCGCGGCCCGGATCCCTTCGGCGAGCTGGGCCGGATCGCCCATCGCCATCACGTGGGTCCACCACACCGGTGGGGTCTGCTCGAGCAGGTGTTTGTGGATCGCGGTCTGGTCGATGCCGTGCGCCTGGAGCGCGTCGGTGACCCTGGGTAGTTCGTCCTCGGTGACGACGAGGTCGCTCATCACCAGGGTCCCGTCGTCGTAGCGGGCGAAGGCGGCGTAGCCACCGAGGGACAGGCCCGGCTTGACGGTGACGCCGCGGGAGACCACGTTCAGATCCGTGCGCGGTAGGGAGACCCGGTAGACGGTGCCGTCGTCGCCGAGCTTGCCGGTGCGGCCGAGGGCATCGGTGACCGGGGCCCAGTCCGCGTCGGTGGTCTGAGCCGGCGCCTGCCCGGATCCTTGTTGCGCCGAGGTCGGGCCGCCGGTCGTGGAGGTGCTGGTGTTCCCGCAGCCGGCCACCGCGAGGACCAGCGTCGTGGCCATGAGCAGGGAACGAAATGGTGTGACCTGCCGATTGTGATGCATCCGTGCACCTCTTCGTCGTCTCGACGGCCTCCGGGGCGACGGCCCTCTTCACGGTAACCACGGTTACAGTGCGGTGTCCAGGGTCGACGCCCCGGGCATCGGCGGCAGGTGCGATCAACGGTGGACATCCAATTGAAACCATGGTTACATCACCGTTGTGGAACCAGAACCGACACCGGATCAGCGCCCGGACGAGTGGGTGATGCTGGTGTATCGCATCCCCGCGAGCCCTCGACGCCGCGGATCGCGGTGTGGCGCAAGCTCCGCAAATACGGTGTCTTCCAACTCGCCGACGGGGTGGTCGTCCTGCCCGCCTCCGCCCGCACCCGGGAACAATTCGACTGGGTTGCCGAGGAAGTCGTCGAGGCGGGCGGGCAGGCGGAGGTGTGGACCGCCGCCCCCACCACCCGGGCCCAGCAGGACCGGATGCGGGCGAAGCTGTCGACGGACCGCGCTGCCGAGTACGACGAGCTCACCGACGCCGCCGAAGCCGCCCGCTCGGCGCCCGATCGCGCCGCCCGGGAGAAGAAGCTGGCCCAGCTGCGCCGCCGCCTCCGGGAGATCGACAAGCGCACCTTCTTCCCCACACCGCAGCGGGACGGCGCGGAGGCAGCACTGAGAGAGTTGGCCGCGGACCGGCCCGGCGCGGATGCGCAGGTCCAGCGATGAAATGGGCAACCCGCGCCGGGATCCACATCGACCGCGCCGCCTGCGCGTGGTTGATCCGCCGCAACATCGACCCGGACGCGCAGTTTCTGTGGGTCACCGACCCCGCGGATGTCCCGGCCGATGCGACCGCGTTCGACATGCGCGGTGTCGAACTCTCGCACCATCACGGGGATTGCAGCTTCGAGACGATCCTGCGCCGTTACGAGATCACCGACCCGGTGTTGTGGGTGCTCGCGGAGATCGTGCACGAGGCCGACATCGACGACGCGAAGTTCGATGCCCCCGAGGCGCCGGGCCTGGATTCGGTGCTGCGTGGTCTGTCGCTGACCGGTACCGACGACGACACCCTTGCGGTGGCGACCCGGATCTTCGACGGGTTGTACGAGTTTCATCGCCAACGCGTGCTGTCCGGCCGCGAACCATCCTGACCCCGGGTGCGGCCCACTCTTCCTGCCCCGCCCTGACTTTCATGTTTCGGAGACCGACGTGAGCAGTAACGAACCCTCCACCCGCGCCACACCGACCAGCCCCGCCCGCTCCCGCGATCTGATCCCGATCCGGGAGGCGACCTGGGCGTGGTTCCTGATCTCCCTGCAGACCTTCGGCGGCCCGGCCGGGCAGATCGCGGTCATGCAACGCACCCTGGTTGACGAGAAACGGTGGATCGGGCAGAAACGGTTCCTGCACGCCCTGAACTACTGCATGCTGCTACCCGGCCCGGAGGCCCAGCAGCTCGCGATCTACACCGGCTGGCTGCTCAACGGCACCCTCGGCGGGCTGATCGCCGGGGTGCTGTTCGTGCTGCCGGGCATGATCGCGATGCTCGGCCTGGCCGCGATCTATGTCGCCTTCGGCGCCACCACCATCGTGCTGGCGATCTTCGCCGGCATCGCCCCCGCCGTGCTGGCCGTGGTGGTCCAGGCCGTCACCCGGGTCTCCAAGCGCGCGTTGACCCGCCCCGCCCACGTGGTGATCGCGGTCGGCGCGTTCCTTGCGCTGGCGCTGTTCGCGGTGCCGTTCCCGATCGTCATCGCCGTGGCCGGGTTCGCCGGCTGGCTCATCGGCCGCCGCGGCGGCGTCGAAACCAGCAAAAAGACCCCGGAAGACGGAGTGGAGGCGCCGCCGCTGATCGCCGACGACGCCCTGCACACCGACGCCCCCAGCCTGCGACGCACGATCATCGTCCTCGGTGTCGGGGTGGTCGCGTGGGCGATCCCGATGGTCGCCGTGGTGCTGTTCACCGGCCGCGGCAGCGTGTTCACCGAACAGGGACTGTTCTTCTCCGGGACCGCACTGGTCACCTTCGGCGGCGCCTACGCGGTCCTCGCCTTCGTCGCCCAGCGTGCGGTGGAAACCTACGGCTGGCTCACCCCCGGTGAGATGGTCCGCGGCCTCGGCCTGGCCGAGACCACCCCCGGGCCGCTGATCATGGTGGTGCAGTTCGTGGCGTTCCTCGGCGCCTACCGCAACCCGGGCGATCTCGACCCCTGGGTCGCCGCCACCATCGGCGCCCTGCTCACCACGTGGGTGACCTTCGTGCCATGCTTCGTGTTCATCTTCCTCGGCGCCCCCTACGTCGAACGGCTCCGCAACAACCAACATCTGACGTCCGCATTGAATGGCATCACCGCCGCCGTCGTCGGGGTGATCGCCAACCTCGCGTTCTACTTCGCCGTCCACACCCTCTTCGCCGACGCCGCCCTCACGCAGTGGGGCCCGATCCATGTGTTGGTGCCGGACCTGTCCACGCTCCGCCCGGTCGTCTCCGTGATCGCGGTGTTGGCCGGGGTGATGATCTACCGGCTGAACTGGTCGGTGCTGCGCACCCTCGGGGTGTGCGCCTTACTCGGGCTCGCCGCCGGGCTGGTCGGCCTCCCCGTCACCTGATCCTAAGTCACACACCCATATTCGGTCTGGGAGGGCCGATTCGATGACCTCACTTGTTGCCGGCACCGCGCGGTACTCACCGCCGAAATCGGTGACGAAGGGCCAGCTCTCCCTCACCCTGACGATCATCGCCCTGGTGCTGGTGGGTGGGGAGGTCACGGCGTGCAATGCAGACACCGACCGAGATGATCCGGCGAGAGACGCTCGGGCAGTGACAAGCCGACTGGCAGGGCCGTGACGAGCGTTCCTGTGATAAGAACTATTATCACAGGAAAACCACCGTCACACGGGCGTTGTCCAGGCCAAACGTTGTCGACCAGAGATCGTCAATTCCGCCGTTATCACAGGAACGGAGGTCGGGGCCATGCCACCGCGGATCGAACTACCCGAGCACCATCCGCTGGCCGGGCCGATCGGCGAGTTCCTCACCGACCAGACCAACGCCGGCCGCAGCCCGCACACCGTGCGCGGCTACCGTGGCGACCTCGCCCAACTCGCCCGCCATCACAACGGCCCGCTCGCGGCGATCGACACGGCGGTGCTGCGCGGATTCTTCACCGCACATGCCGGCAAGGCCCCGGCGACCCGGGCCCGCAAACGCGCCGCGGTCGGCGAATTCCTGACCTGGGCCCGACGCCACGGCCTGCTCGAGTCCGATCCGATGGCCCTCATCGAGCACATCTCGGTGCCCGAGCGGCTACCGCGCCCCGCCCCACCCGGCGAGGTCGAGCGCGTCCTGGACATGATCCCCAAGGCCAATCTGCGGGACCGGGTGCTGTTCGGACTGATCCACAGCACGGGACTGCGGGCGGCCGAGGCGCTCGGGGCGTACGTCGAGGACCTGAACCTGACCGCCGACGACGAGCACCTCACCGTCACCGCGAAGGGCGGCCGGCAGCGGACCGTCCTGCTCGACGATCCCGCCCTGCTGGCGTTGCTGCGCCGGCACCTGCGCCACACCGGCTACACCCGCGGGCCGCTGTTCCGGGCCGCGAAGAACCACGTCGGCGGGCCGCTGCGCTACGCCAGCGCCGAAGAACTGTGGCGCAAGTACTGCACGGCGGCCGAGGTCAAGATCGGGCTGTGCCAGCTGCGTCACGGGCACGCCACCGAGCTCATCAATGCCGGCTTCCCGGTCGAGACCGTTCGAAAACGATTGGGACACAAGAAACTTTCCACTACGCTGCTCTACGCGAGCAAGTCCGACCGTGTCGCCGACGACGAAATCCGCGCCTGGCGACGACACCGCGTCGCGCACCCAACCTCTCCTCCGATCATCAAGTCGCCCACCCCCGAACCCGGATCGCATGCCGGTCGCGCCCGATGCCCGCATTGCGGCCGGACCCCAACCAGCCGCGACGACACCCGTCAGCAGATCGCCGACCTGGCCATCACCTGGCTCGAACCAGGTGCGACCGGAACCCTGACCCCGACACAGCACTGCGCGGGCTGTGCGCCAACCGGATCCGTGACCGACCTCGCGTGCGCCACCTGCGGGGACGGACCGCTCCTGGCCGGCCCCGACCATCCATTCGAGGCCGACACCCTGCGTGACCAGGCCCGAACGTGGCTACACGACAACGGCTGGCAGACCGAACCCGAACTGGCCTGCCCCATCCACACCACCACCGCCCACCACCACACACCCCACCACCGCTGACCAGCCGACATCGCATCAGGCACCGTCAACGCGGCAGGTTTGTCACGATCCTGGTCGGCCCCTACTTGCACGAGCTCGTGTACTGGGACGCGGGCACCGCGCGGTGTGTCGCGGCGTGAACCCCACCGCCGCCCTCTCGGTGAGGCCGGAGCCAGCTTGCTTGAGCTGATGGCGAAATCACGCCACCGCAAACCCGACAACCTGTGCCGCTACTTCAACCCTCACCCAAGCCATGCGCGGCATCACCAGCCTGCTCGGCCCCGACCACAGCCGCCGATAGCGCCGTCACCTGCAGCTACGCCATATCCGCCCGATTTTCGGCAAATGCTACGGCGACCCCGTGGGTACCTGGTGACTCAGTTCCCACCGGCACGTCCGCCGCTGACCAGGCGCTACGCGAACTTCGTTGTTTTTTGCGCCATTACTACCGATACCCCAACTCCCGAAAGGCAACGTGACCAGGGGTCGAGCTAGGTAGCGGCACCGCGGCCGCCGGGTTGCCGCCGTAGTTCCTCGATCGTCTGCTCGGCGGCGCGCAGCGCGGTGGTTAGAGCATCGACGCGTTCGGAGGCTGATTGCCGGACCTCTGCCAGTTGTGCGGCATGATCGGCGCGCGCTTGGTCGCGGTCCGCGCGGACCTCGGTGCGCAGGTCGGCGAGTTCACCGCGAAGACGGTCCACGTTCTCGCGGCCTTCCTGCGCGGCGGCCTGCGCTGCAGCGGTCTGCGTTTCGGCACGGGTCTGTGCGAGCTGAGCCTCGGCGGCCGCCTCCTCCGCCGCGTGAACCTGCCGGGCAGCCGAGGCTTTCACCTCCGCGATCTCCGTGGCGGTGCGACGATGGATCTCCTCTATCGCCTCCCTGGCCTCCTCCTGAACCGCGCCGATCTGGCGCGACGCATCATTCTCAGCGGCCGCGATCCTCTCAGCCGCATCGGCCTGGATGCGCTCGAGTTCCGCGCGTGCCTCACGTTCACGGGACGCCGCTTCTTCCACGGCGGCGGCGGCCTCGGTCTGGATCCGCGCCAGCTCCGTGTACGCGTCCTCCGCGGCCGCGTCAGCCTCCTCCCGTGCCTGCTGATGTTCACTCGCCCGGGCCTCGGCCTCACGCCGGCGACGTTCCTCGTCGCCCCGCAACCGGTCCGCTTCAGCCACTTTCGCGAGCGCCTCGGCGTGGGCCTGATCGACCTCCGCCGCGGCCGCCTCGACATCGGTCACCGAGGTGACCGTCTCGGTCACGGCCTCGAGGAAACCGCGGAGCTCCGCGAGACGACCGGGCAGCTCCTCGAGCTGCACACCGAGGGTGGCCCGTGCCATCGACACCGGCGCCGTCACCCCGCCCTCGTCATCGGCCGCACCCAAGGCCTCGGCCCGTCCCGCACCGACGGCCGCGAGGCGCCGGCGCTCCTTCCACGCGTTGCCCTTGTTGTGCACCGGGCCACCAGGATCAGCCTGACCGCAGTACTTCGACGGCCGTCCCGTCTTCGGATCGTCGAGGCTGGGCCGGCTGCACCCCCCTGGGAACTCACACATCCCCCGGCCATAGCCCCGGGCCGCGGTGTTGTCGGTCGTCATGGTTCCGAGTTTACAGGTTTAGTCGCTTTCGTGTCTATAGTTTCGTTTAGTTACGTGTCTTTCGTCATAATGGTAACTAAAGATACTCAATTGGATTGAGGCATGCGGATGATCGGGCGCCGGGTGTCCGGTTCTCAGCTGATCTGGGCCGGTTTTCTCACATATGTGGCGAGGAGGTGGCGCAGTGCTCGTCCGATATGGCGGAGAAGCCCCTGTGTGATCCCGCGGTGTACCGATATCTCTCATCAGCCCGGCCGCCGTCGGTGTCGGCGTGTTGCCGCGCGGAGCACCGGACCGGCAGCAGTCGTCGAACGAGTCGCCATATCAGGCACGGGCACGTGGCGTGCCAGGCGGGACTTGCGACGCGGGTTCATTCACCCGCCACTATCGGCGCGGTGCCCTGTCCCCCGATCGGGGGACAACGCATTCATCACCGAGTGGGGTCCGGTCAGCGGACAGACGTGCGCGGCCGCGGGGGGCCATAGTTATCTCACACCGGAAACAACTGGCCCCCAAACCCCAAACATCCACTCCGGCAGGAAGGTTCCCTATGGAAACCATCACAAACGCCAACAGCACCGACGGCGACGAGACCGTAACCAGGAGCACCCGCCAACGCCGCTTCGTCCACTACGCAGCGGTGCCCATCGCAGGCCTCGCCGCCGTCGGTATCGCTTTCGGCGCAACGGGCATCGCCAGCGCCGGCACCTTGCCCAGCACTGGACTGACGATCATCGGTGTCGATGCCTTCGCCGACACGTCTTCCCTCTGACTTTGCAGCTCGTCGAGCACGGCGAGCTGCAACGGAAGATGCCGCGAACGCGCGGGCGTTGGAACAGTCCAGACAGGTCAGGAAGGTTTGCCGACAGGTCGTTCCACCGTCGTGCGGTGAGTGGTCGAAATCGGTGCAGGCTCCGATCACGGTGTCGTGGTCAGTTCCCAGCGACGCCAGCGTCTCCACGTGCATCGGCTCGAGGATGACCTCGGCCGACCGTGAACCTGTGCGGTCACCCTGTCAGACCACCGAAGATCAGACGGTCGCGTCGGCGAGTTGCGGCTGGTCGTACTGTCCGCGTTCGGCGCTGAGGTCCGGCAGCGGCGGGACGGTGAATCCTGCTTTCTCTGCGAGGGCTTCGAACTTCTTGTATTTCCGCCAGGCGGTGGACGTGTGGCATGGGGGGTCCAGCTTGCTGGCGATCTCCTCGAATGTGAGGTCGGGGTCGGCAAGTTTCATGCGGGCGGTGTTCTTGACCTGGTCCTCGACGTCTGCGGAGTCGATGAATGCTTGGAGTTCGTCGCGCAGGCGGGCGGCGGGGTCTTCGTCGGCTGGACCGTCGCCGGATCCGCCGGCCCGCGCGGCGGGATAGACATCAAAGGTGGTCCGCTCTTGGTACTCCGGCTCGGCACTGAGCTGTTCGCTGGCACGGTCCTCGGCGTCTTCGAGTGGCGCGGTGACCTGGTCGTGCGCTGAGAGTTCGTGTTCGCGGTATTCGAAGAACTGGGCTTGATCGATGGCGGCGGCCTCTGAGGCTTTGTATTCGTTGTAGGCGGTGCCGATCGCTTTGATGAGGAGTCCGAGGCCGTGGGTGCAAACCAGGATGATGGCTGGCGCGATGATGGCGGAGCAGGCCGCCACGACGGGGTGGTTGGGTGTGACACCGATGTCGATACCGGCTGCAATTTTGCGTTGCGCCTCTTCGACTGCCATGTAGGCGTGGGAGGCGTTCATGGAGACGCTGAGGATGACGACAACGGTCGCGACGATGACGAAGAAGTTTCTGCCCTTGGCGTTTCCGGTGATCTTGTTGAGTGCAACGGCGGAAACGGTGCAGAGGGCGATTGCGCTGTCGATGATGACCGGGAGCATCCAGGCCCGGTCCTCGCGCATGAGGTTCCGTCGACCGAAATCACTGAGCGCGTCGAATGAGGTGATGAAGCTGAGGGTGGTGATGCCGATGGCGGCGAGGGTTGCGAATATCAGTACGACGATGAGGAAGTAGAACTGGATCTTTGCAGCTCTGAGGCTAAAGTCCGTCATGATCGGGTGTTGTCCTTCCTGAGGTGACCCGGTCGGTGGAGCCCTGCCGGCGTGTGCGCGCTGGTGGGGCTCGTTACGTGAGGCGGGCGCTGTAAGGCGCAGGGTGCGTTAGTGCGCTGGGTCGGCCGCGGGCGGGCCGCCGTCGTTGCTGAGGCGCGGAGACTGCGGTTCTGCGGGCCGGCCGCGGCCGATGCCCTTCGGGTTTTCGGTGGCCTCGAGCTGGTCGATGCGGTCGAGGGCTTGGTCGGTGTTGGGCTTGCCGAGCTCGTTGCGGTCCATTCCAAGGATGAGGACCGGCTCGCCGTCGACTGTGAGGGTATAGCGGCCTTCGGTGGTTGCGGTCAGAACTGCTGTCCGGGCGGCTTCGGCGATCTGGGCGATAGCTGCGGGACGGTCGTCTGCGGTGCCACTGTCGACGTTGGTGTCGCTGCCGCTGGAGAGGGTCCACGTAATCACGGTGTGATCCTAACGTATTTAAGTAGAAAAATCCTGCGTTTACGTGTTATTTGTAACGTAATTATACGATTGCAAAGTCTCTCCATGCTGCGCAATTGAACTGGTCACCAATGGTTTTCAGGCGGTTGCAAAGGAGTGGAAAGCCCCGGGGCTTTCCACTCCCCCGCCGGGGTGGGGTGCGATCAGTGTTCGACTCGGTCGTGCACCGAGAGCGGGCCGTAGGTGTGGCCGAGGACGTCTTCGAGTAGTTCCGACAGGCGGCTGTCGGATGTGGTGGCGTAGTTGCCTCCGGCCATCGTCCAGGGGTGCGTGCGGACGTACCGGCTCGCGAGCGTGTCCCAGTGGACGGGCGTCAGGTGGACACGCTTGGCGGGCTCGTCGGTGGCCGACTTCCGGAATGGGGCGTGGTTGATCTCGAGGGCGACGGCGGGGGCGTTGTCGCGCGGGGTGACCACGCGCATCGATGCCGGGGCCGGGTAGACGAAGCCACTGCGATACACCGTGCAGTCCAGGGTGCCGACCAGGGTCAGCCGAGCGACGCGTGAGGTGATGCCATCGAGGCTGCAATCGGGAAATTCGGCGGTGCGGTAGACGCTGAGGGTGAGCCCAGCGGTGGCGACGACAGCGACATGGTCCGGGCTGTAGTTCTCGGTATTTGTCATGACTTAATTCTAACGTATTTAAGTCTCAGAATCGCGGTTTCTCGACTTATTTCTAACCTGATTATGTGTGTGTTGTGTCACCGTTTTGCACGCGCGTTTGCGCTGGTTGCAGGTTGTTTTGCAGGTTTGCAGGATGCCTGCAATGGCGGGGTGTGGAGGTGGTGGGCGTCCCGTCGGCTGGGTGCGTCTGGACCGTGCCGGGTCCGGGGGTGCAAACACGCTTTTTCGTTTGCGGCCTCGGGGTCGGGGCGGTAGCTCCCTGCGGTTGTCGACGGGACGGGTGCCGCCGGGCCGGTCTTCCCTATCGGGGCGGGCCGTTGCGCCGGTGGTGGTCGATCCTGGAGGCTGCCTGGGGTGTGGGGGCGGCGAGCGCCCCACCACCAACCCGCGAACCGGCGGCCGCCGACACCGGCCGTCACCACCCGGTCACCCCGGCGATCGGTGCACCTGCCCGGAGCGCGCTGGGACTGATGCCGGCGGGAGCTGCGCAACGCAGCCGCCCATGGGAGTGCGCCCCTGGTTCTTGGGGTTTTGCGGTTAGATCAGGCTCGCGTGTTCGCGCACCATCGGTTTGATCGTGGAGTGCAGTCTGTTGAGCTGTTGCACTGCGAGCTCGACGGTGTCGTGGACCCGCTGTCTTGTGCCACCACCGTCGGGCTGGTGAACAGCTGAGTACCAGGAGAAGGATTCCCCCGAGAGTGTCGGCCAGGTGCGGCACATGTGAAGCCACGGTTGGATCTGGTCGTCGTCGCGGAATTCGGGGTCGCCTTCCTCGGTGGGTGGTGGTGCGTCGTTGACGCCGAACCCTCGGTCGGGCCATCGGGGTGTCCGCCACCATCCGAGTGCGAGATCCGGCCATTGCGCCTTGTCCCAGCTGATTGCGCCGGTGTCGTGTGCGAGAAGTACGCAGCGCACCGCCTGATCTGGATGGGTGCAGGTCCCCATGTGGTTCTTGACGTCATCGGCGAGGAATTCGTGATGAATCGGATGGGCGCAGTTACCCAGGTAGTTCGCGTCATCGGCGAGGAGGGTGTCGAGTTTGGTGGGGTCGAAGCCGAAAAACTCGCTCATCTGCTGTTTCCCTTCGTCTTGGGTGAGCGACCAGCCGACTAGCGCAGCCTTAGTTATGACGTGTTTATGTCTTTATTGGCCGGTCGAATGTAGTTAATTGCAACCTATTTAGGCAAAGTGCAACGCAACCGAAAAGGTGGATTGAGCAGCCACGCCCCGGCTCAGCTCTCGCGTTCGAAGGTGATCAGCAGTCCCTCCACGGCGCCTGGGCCGAGCCTGCCCTTGATGTCGGCAGAGGTGATTGTCTTGAGGCGCCATCCTTGCTGGCCGTACTGGTTGAGCAGCTTTTCGAGCTTGTCACCGGACATTTTGCCGCCGATCATTTTCTCGCGGACCTCGACGACCTTGTATGAGTACGCCATTGCCTTCGCTCCCCTGTTGATCATTAGATGCAACGTGTTTATTGCAGCGGTCACTACTGGAATCTATTTATTTGCAACGTAAATAACGCCGGTTTGCGTTGTCGCGCAACGCTGCAAAATTCCCTTCGACCAGGAGAGTTACCGGGGTCCGGGCTTGAGTTTTCCTTCTCGCTGGGGGAATGGCTCGCCGTTGTTGTATTCCCGGCGAAGCTCGTTGACCAGTTTGAACACCGCGAGGTCGACGAGGCTGGTGAAGGTGCGCGGCGCGGTGGGGTTGCTTTTGAGAAATTCGACCGCGTTGAGGGCGTCCTCGAGGATCGGCGTGGTGAAGGTGACGGACCTGGTGGTGGTGTCACGGTTGCTGCCTGTGCCTTTGGGGCGACCCATTTTCTTCTTGGGTGCTTCGGTGGCGTCGGCTGCTGGCTCTTGCTCCGGCTCGACGGTCTGGCCTGCCTGGACGACCTGCGCTGTTTCGGCTGCTTCGGCTGCTTCGCGGGCCTCGACGGGGATAGCGGGGTGATTGGACCGGCGCCGGGTTTTGAGGTTGCTCTCGCGGGGTTCTGGTCGTGCGGACATGGGGGTTAGCTCGCCTTTCGGACGTTGTCGAGGATGTTTCCGAGGTGCTCGACGTAGGTGCGGTGCAGGTTGGAGGCTTTGGGGGTATTCCATACGTCCAATCCGCACCCTGCCTCGGTGGCTTCTGCGATCCAGGTGGCGCGTTGGATCGGCGGGTCGAGGACGGGTGCTTCGAAGCTTTCGCGCAGGTCGTTGCACCACCGGTCCATGCGGTTGGTGCGCTGGTAGCCGTTGATGATGGCGCCGGCTATGACGAGCTGGGGGTTGGTGTACTCCTGGACGATCTCGATGGTGTCGAGGAGCCGGGCGAGGCCGTCGAGCGCGAATTGGCTTGGCTCTGTGACGATGACTACCGCGTGTGCCGCGGTGAAGGCGTTGATGGGGAGCTGGTCGAGCGAGGGCGGGCAATCGATGACGATGAGGTCGTATTTGTCCTCTACCTCGGCGAGAGCGCGTTTGAGGCGGCTCTCGCGGCCGGCCTTCATGGTGACGAGGTTCTGTGCGGCGTCGGCGAGTGCGTCGCTGCCTGCGGGAACGACGTCGACTCCTGTCCACTCGCCAGGGACTATGGCCTCGACGATGGTGGCGTTCTTGGTTTTGTCGAGCACGGTGGCGAGGGACTGGTCGAGGCTGCCCTGGTATTCGGGTGCGAGCGACTTGGTGGCGTTGCCCTGGGGGTCGGCGTCGACGACAAGGACCCGCAGGCCCAGTGCGGTGACGGCGGCGCGGGTGAGGTTGATGGTGGACGTGGTCTTTCCGACGCCACCCTTTTGGTTGGCGATTGCAAGGATCGTTGCGGCCATTGCAGGTCCTTTCGTTGGGGTGAAATCTACTTATTTAGGACTGGATTAACAATCGAGACACGCATAGATAGGTGATTTTTCAGTGTTTTATGCGTTGGATTTAATGCTGATTTGCTGAAAGGGAGGTATGGGCTGGTGTGCACCGTGTGCAGGCAGTGTCTCGGTGTTGCGTGTGCGGCGCAATAGACCTCGGAGCTCTGGCGTTCCTCGATCGTGAGGCTGCCGCAGAGTGTGTTCGAGCCCGAAGGACCGTCCTTCGGGCTCGATGCCCGAGAGACGGCGTCGCTGCCGCGGGACTGGGCCTCGGTTGCCTGAGTCGACTGAGATGATCCGGGCGGTGCGGGCCCGGGGAGCTCGGGTTGGTCCCGCCTGGTCTGGGTCGCCGAAATGGTGGTCGGGACTGCTTCCGCGCGACGGTTCTTCATTGACTTAATCCTGTCGTGATTATATCGCTTTTCGCTCCGAAGATTCGGTTATTTCTCACTGGTTTATCTGCACTTGCATGAACGCATTTCGCCTGGTTGAGCTTTTGCAGACGACGAAAAGCGACGGTTCCCGCGTGTTCGGCGGGCACCGTCGCTGTCGGTCAGGCTGCGGCTGAGCCTGGGCTGATTGTCTCCTGGGTCTCGGGGTCGAGCGCGGAGCTGATGGCGTCGTATTTGACGGTGTCCGTCCAGCTGTAGCCGGTTTCGACGCTGACACTCTTCGCGTTGACCCGAACTACCTTCCACCACTGTCCGGAGACTTTGACGAGGTAGCCGCGCTTGATGTCCGCGCGGGTGTAGAGCTTCTGGCCTGCGGCTTCCTGGGCCTCGCGGACGTCGTGCCAGTACTGAACTTCGCTTTCGAGCCGCTCGATGGAGTCCTCGAGACTGGCGAGGTAGGCGCCGGTCGCGGGTTCGTGGATCTCGCGTTCCGGGGTTCCGTCCTTGTGGACGAAGAGGACTCGGGAGTGACCGTCTCGGGCTCGCTGCGCTTTGCGTAGGTCGGCTTCGAGTCGGTCGATTCGGCGGGCGACGACGGCGGGGGAGTAGCGGCTGTCGGTGGTTCCCTTTGCGGCGTCGGCCTTGGCTTTTGCGCGTTCCGCGGCGCGGTGGGCCTCGGCGGCCGCGGTGCTGGCGGCCTGGGTTCGTGCGATGTCGCGGCGGTGCCGAGCCTCGGAGTGATGTCCTACGAGGATGGGTTGCCCCATCGGGTAGCGACCGGAGAGGTCGTGGGCTTTGGTCTCGGCGGCCTCGGCATCAGCGGCTCTGCGTCCGGCCTTGTTCTCAAGGGCTTCGACTCGGGCTGCCTGGCGGGCTGCGCGGTCTGCCTCCACCTCGGTTTGGTCTCGTACGCCGGACTCGATCGAAAGCTCGACGTCGAACCCGGCGGCGCGCAATGCGTCGGCGGTGCCGTTGATCGTTGCCAGCTTGGGCGCGACGTCGCGGGATCGGGGGATGTACCAGGCACCGAGGGTGCGGGACCAGCGCCATTTGTACGCCTTGAGGACGTCGGCGGTTCCGTCGCCCTTTCGGGTTCCCTCGATGACGGTTCCTTCTGCTTCGGTGTGGTTGATGGCAAGCATTGGTGACCCCGTTTTCCGTGGTGGTGGGTGATTAGTCGAGTGCGCCGGCGGTGACGGCTTCGATGGTTTCGAGAGAGTGGCCGGCGTCCTGGGCGGCGTGGCGTGCGGCGCCGTAGGCCTTCACCAAGTCGGTGATGTCGAGGGGTTCACCGGCGCCTACGGCTGAGTCGAGCGCAACGGCGGTTTCGATCACGGCGGCCAGCTCAGGGGCTAGATTCTTGGTGTTTGTCATAACTTAATTCTAACGTATTTAAATCTCAGAATTGCGGTTTCTCGACTTATTTCTAACCTGATTATGTGTGTGTTGTGTCACCGTTTTGCATGGGCGTTTGCGCAGGTTGCAGGTTGTTTTGCAGGTTTGCAGGATGCCTGCAATGGCGGGGTGTGGAGGTGGTGGGCGTCCCGTCGGCTGGGTGCGTCTGGACCGTGCCGGGTCCGGGGGTGCAAACACGCTTTTTCGTTTGCGGCCTCGGGGTCGGGGCGGTAGCTCCCTGCGGTTGTCGACGGGGCGGGTGCCGCCGGGCCGGTCTTCCCTATCGGGGTGGCCGTTGCGCCGGTGGTGGTCGATCCTGGAGGCTGCCTGGGGTGTGGGGGCGGCGAGCGCCCCACCACCAACCCACAAACCGCCGGCCGCCGACACCGGCCGTCACCACCCGGTCACCACGGCGATCGGTGCACCTGACCGGAGCGCCACCCTGTACGCGTTCGGGTGACCGGTCTTTCATCGCCCGTTTGTGGCGGCGGCACATACGGCTGGTGCCCTCACCGTCTGAACGGTAAGGGCACCAGTTCTCGGATGGGGCCGGTCATTTCCGGCTCGCCCGGACGGAAGCTAACACGCCGGGGGAAGCCCATCGAGTCTCATTGTTCGCGTGGAACCGGAAAGAGTTTATCGCCAGCCATTATTGGCGGATACGAGTGTTGGTGCGCGCTGGGCCGTGGATGGTGACACCTCGTTGCGCTGTGACGTTGGCATTGTCGTGGAGGAGGATTCGGCTGTTGTCGGTGGCGTGGACGGTGGTGTGTCCGTCGGCGTGGATGGTGGCCTGGTCGTAGGCGTAGATCGTGGGTTCGTCAGTGGCGCGAACCTTGGCTCGGTCGACTGCGTAGACGGTGGTCTTGTTGCGGGCTTCGACCTGGGTGTCGTCGAACGCTTCGATGATGGCGGTGGTGTACGCGTAGCAGCGAGAGTGTCCCTCGAGCTGCACCTGGGCCGCGTCGGTGACGACGATGGCCGGCGACCGTGTCTGTTGTTGCGGTGTGCTGGTGGTGATGCGGACGCGTGAGGTGCCGGTGATCCGCAGGGTGCCGGCGCCAATGAGGTCGTGGAATTCGAGGATCTGATCAGGCGGGGAGTCGACAATGACGGTCTTCGCGCCCTGAGCGAACCGGGCTACGACGTCGGTAGCGGTGCGGCACGGAGTCCGGGGTGTGCGGCACTGTGGGTTATGTGTCGAGGTGGTTGGGCGCCTCATGCTCGATAACCTAGCCGGGAACCGCGGCCGGGTAGTGGGTGCCGCGCTGGGGCGATGAGTCCTGCCTGGGCCTGTGTATGCCCAGCCGCAGCGTTGTTCGTCGATCCACTTGGCCTTTTGTCATGCGGCCCACCGCACGGCTGAATTGATCTGAGACACCACGTCTCGGGCGGTGGAGTAGTCAGCCCTTCCGTTCGATCGGGTGGGGAACCTGCCGTAGCGGACTCGTGCCGGGGCCGAAATTGGTAGCGCAAGCATTCCGGTCGAGGTAGTCCGCCGTGTCCCGCGCTTCTTACCCAGCGAGCTTCGCCACTCTTGCTCTTCGTTCCACCAGGTAAACAGCTCGCGATCTACCAGATGCCGTGCGGCTCGGCGGACGTTGATCCCGGCAACTCCCCGGGTCTGTGCGGCGATCTCGAGCGTCCGGAGCAGCTGCTCACCCGTGGCCTTCGAGGTGAGCAGTCCTGCCGAGTGCAGGCGGGTCAGTGCTCGTTCGATGTACTCGGTGCCGTAACCAGTCTTCTCCGACAAGCCGGTCAGGCTGTCGACCCCAGACCGGTAGAACCAGTGGACGCGGGCGGTTGCCGCACCGAGACCGCCGGACCTCAAGGGACTCCATAGATCGTGGGTGTGGTGGGGGAGGAGCGGGATCCCGGGCGCAGAAGCGGGGGCGGGTTCCCCTTGTGTTGCATTAGAAGTAATCTCTACGCCCCCATCAGGCGGCTGGTTGAGGGTCCACCGTGCAGCTCGCGTCCCCGCGCTTGGAGTGGTAAGCGTGACCCAGCCTTCCCGTGCCAGCACACGAAGCCTGCGCGAGACCGTGGACGCGTCGAGAGCGCATGTCTGTCCCAGGCGGCGGCAGTCGATGTCGAGGACCCGAGTGCGGGCGGTGCGTGCTAGCGCGGTCAGTGCGTGCAGGATCCGCTCGTCACTTGCTCCTCCTCGGCGGCCCCAGTGCGCTGTCGTCACCGCGAGGGCATGTTCGATGGCGTCGAGTTCGTCGTCGATCGGTTCACGGGGCGCCTGGCCAGGGTCAGCGGTGAAGGTAGCGGCTCGGGCGAGGGCGCGGGTCCATTGGCGTTCTGTGTCGTCGCGGCCGCGGGCCGCGTCCTCACGAAGCCGAATCAGACCTGGGGCTGTGACAACGGCGGCGCGGGCGTCGTCGAGTGTGTGTCCGGCTCGGGCCATGGAAAGAAGGATGGTGTAAGCGAGGGCACTTCGGTCCGTCCCTTTCGACGGCACCGTCGCGAGCAAAGCCGCAGTTCGGTGGGATAGCGGCCGCCGGGGTCGGTCGAGTCTCGGACCCGCCGCATCCTCAACGATCCGCGGCCGTCGATGTTCTTCGGGCGGTGTAGCGGGCTCCGCATGGGGATGCCGCGCGAGGAGCCAATTGACGACTTCCGGCGTCGTCCCGCGGCTGACGCGCTCGAGAGCCTGCTGCAACTCGGCACCGGCCAGGTGGGGGACGGACCGTCCACCGTTGCGGTGTGGTGCACCTGGAGGCCGCACAACCCCCCTTATCGGGGTTTCCCAGGGGGGGATTTGTCGAAGGTTGGGTAGTGCTGAACGAGCACGCGGTTGAGTTCGCCGACCGCGGCCGGGGCGGCACCGTCCTCGCCAAGTCGGAGCCAGATGTGTTGGCCGCCCGTCGGCCCGGAGTGCGCACGCAGGTAGTGGACACCCAGGTCGTCGAGGTGTGCGGCGAGGCGGTCTGAATCGGTGCGAGCCTGTTCGGCGCCAAAACGGGAGGTGTCGAAGTCGAGCGCGAGAAGCCGAAAGCGGTGATCTGAGCTGGCGAGATAGATCGCCCAAGGAATTTCCGGCTGCTGCAGGGGCATGGAGATAGAGGCGTCGTATTTGTGTTTTCGGTCCGGGTCGACGCGGACGCGCCGCCGCGGCGACCACATGCGGGTGCATGTGTTGTAGAGCTGCGTGTTTGGTGCGCCCTCGTCGGCATACGAGGTGATACGCGCATGAGTGATTGAATCGGCAACAGGGTATGAGGTACTTGCCCGACTCGCAGTAGGCAAAGTGCTACCCTGAGACGTACCTAGCACGGTAAGTCCCTTCGGGGATGCAGTAGTTGCGAGCGGCGAACTCGCTATCTACAAGACAGACCCTGGTTTCTCCGGCATGAGAGCCAGGGTTTTGTCATATCTGCAGACGTACTACTGCGAACGGCTATTTAGATGTCGCACGCGGTTAAGCAGTCAGCGGAAGCACCTCCTGGTCGAGATTCAGTTCACGAACAAGGTCGGGTCGGCCCGCGCGGAGAGCCAAGAGGTCGGAGACGTACTGGCTGACCGACGTGACGCCGTGCGCCTTCCGCTCGCTGTCGAGCAGGTCATAAAGCTCGTCCGGCACCCGTCCAAGCCTTTTGCGGTCTCCCAGACTGGGTCGACCGGGCTTGGCATGTGATCCCTTGCTTGTGGTTGGCATGGCGTTCCTCCCTCTCGTGGGATTCCGGCAATTCTGGTCCTGGAATGGTGAGGAGTAGCGGAGGCGCGCCGTAACTGGTCCAAAAAAGCTCGCAGTGACTACTATAAGGCCGCAATCTAAAACGGGCACATCGCGCTGCCGTCACCGAACAGAGGGGGACATGCCAAAATGCTCGGTATGGGACGAGCCGATGCTTCTGTTGCGACCCGGGTCGAGGAACTCTTCAAGACTCGGTGGCCCCGGGGCAACAAGACCTCGAACGCCCTCGTCGCGGAGTTCGTGAGCCGCGCTGTTGGACGAACGATCGACCGGCAGTACATCTATCGGATACGAACCGGCCGCGTCCGCAAAGTTGATGTACCCGTCCTCGAAGCAATTGGGCAGTTCTTCGGTCAGAGTCTCGACTACTTCTCCGGAGCCAACCCGGATCCTGCCGATGAGCTCCAGCGGGCGTTGCAGGACAGCGGCCTCCAGATCGCCGGCCTCCGCGCGAAGAAGCTGACACCCGAAGCGAGGCACGAGCTTGCACGCCTCGTCCGCGAGGCAAGCGATATCCTCGCGCGCGACTTCCCGAAGACCGAGGATTAGCGTGCGTGGCCGACGGCGCATCGATGCGCTTGTCCGGAAACTGGTTCCGGATCCATTCGACCTCGACCAGTTCCTCGCGAATGCGTCGACGGAGATGGGGCTACCGATCCGGATGCTGAGCGGGGTTTCATCCGGCCTCCCGTTGTCCGGGGCCTCTTTCGTAACCGACCGGTGTGCATTCGTATCCGTACCCGCGTCCACCAGCGAAGATCACCACATTTTCATCGTCAGCCATGAGGTGTTCCACCTCCTAGAGGGGCACAGCTGCTCCGCAGCCGCGGAGGATCATTCCAACAGCCTGATTCGGTCCTTCCGGCGTCAGCGCATTGAACTGAGCTGTGAGCGTTTCGCGTGGAAGGTCGGGACTACCGTTCTAAGGCAACGAGTGCGGGCAGTCGGTCCCGCTGAGGCGCCCGCGCGCATGCTGTCCTCCGCGTTCGGTTTCCGGGCATAAAGCAGCGACGGATGGAGACTGAATGATCGAGTGGGTGGCGTGGGCCTCTTGCGTTGTAGGCGCGCTTCTCGCGGGGCTGGGCCTGGTCAAAGCGATCCCGGACCGAACAGTGCTCGGCATGGGGATCATTTTCTACTCACTGACATTGCACACATATTCGCCCCTGCTGATCTTCGGGGAACGGCAGCCGCTGACAACCGAAGACCGGATTTGGGGCGCAACCTTCGCTGTTCTCGGTGGTTGGTCGTTCCTCATCCTCGCGCTCGCCATCCTCCACGCGCACCGGACGCAGAAAGAGGACTGGGCGAATCCGGCACTCCGGCGTGACCTCTCGATCCTCTCGATAGCAGCGGTAAGCAGCGCGCTCGCGTTGCGGCTCGAACTCTCGAGTGGTCATTTCGCGCCCACGGCCGACTTTTTGAATGTCTACGGTGATGATCACCGGGTGGTGCTATACCAGCTGACGTTTCTGCCGTGGATCGCCGTGCCCGTCGGCGTGCTCGGATACATGACCTGGAAATACAGCTCCGGCCTCAGCAAGGTCGTGACAATCGCCGGCTGCATGTGCGGTGTGCTGTGGGGGATTTGGAAACTCGCAGGGGTGATGTTCCGCTTTGTCGCGGGGGACAGCATCGGGATCGAGTCTCCGGTAAGCGTCGGGCTCGGGTTCCTGACCGTGCTTCTGGTGACCTGTGGGCTCGGTATCTTCGGAGCAGGCCACGCCTGGCGGCGGGTATCGGCGATGATCTCGTACGTGTGGAACCGCAGAGTCGACGACGCCCGCCACCAGGAGGGCTAGACGTACTGCGTCTTGAGTCGTGACTTGAAGATTTTGCCTGAGTCCTCGCGTGGAAGGCTGTCGGTGATCACGACCGTTGCAGGAATCTTGTACCGAGCAAGAACACCGTCGAGTGACGCCCTGATGCCTTCGGGTGTGGGGTTCGCCCCGGGGCGAGGGACTACGTGCGCTGCGACCGACTCACCGAATTCGCCTCCGGGGACGCCGAATACCGCGACGTCTTCCACGGTGCCCAGCGCCGTGATCGCGTTCTCGATTTCAGCCGGATAGATATTCACCCCACCCGAAATGATGACCTCTGCCGTGCGGCCGGTGAGGTAGAGAAAGCCCTCGCCGTCGAGGTAGCCCTCGTCGCCGACGGTGATGTATCCGCGGAACGGAACTTCGCCCGTCGACGCGTGATTCAGGTACTCGAAATCAGGCCAGTAGTCCGCGCCTTTGACGTAGACTCGCCCCGTCTCGCCTGCCGGTAGTTTGTTTCCCTCGTCGTCGGCGACCAGGACGTCGGCACCATCTACCGGTCGACCGACACTGCCGGGGCGCGCAAGCCACTCGTCGGCATTGATCCACGTGATGGTGCCGGCCTCGGAGCAACCGTAAAACTCGATGAGGGCGTTACCGAACCACTGGATTGCGGCTTCTTTGACTGCTGGTGGGCACGGCGCGGCGGAGTGGATGACATGGGTCAGGCTGGAGACGTCGTAGCTCGCCCGAACGTCATCCGGAAGTGACAGGAGCCTCGACAGCATCGTCGGCACTATCTTGACCTGCTGAATCTTTCGCTCGGCGACGTGCTGTAGGAACCGTTCGGCGTCGAACCTCGGCATGATGGTGATGTTCGTGCCCATCCTGAGTGCGAGGACGGCCAGCGCATTAGGGCTGGTGTGGTAGAGCGGTCCGGCGACCAGCATCTGTCCACCGGGGGCCAAACCCATTCGGTTCGCGGTGCCGCCGGCGATGGAAAGCAGCTGATGAGGGGTCATACGTTCGCGCACGACGCCCTTCGGCGTTCCCGTGGTGCCTGATGTATAGATCAATCCCATCGAGTCTGCAATTGCCCCCTCCTGGTAGGGGAGCGGCTCCGCAGCGTTCTCGATCCACTCTTCGAGGGTTTGGCTCGTTCCAGTCACTCGGGAAAGCTCTGGAGACAGCCCCAACTCACCCAGAAGCTCCGGCGGCATGGCCACTTCCACCAGGACGGTGTCGAGACCTGCTGTCTCGATGGCCTTCTGCACGGTGCCGACGAATTCGGTGTGGGCGAAAACCAATCGGACGCCGCTGTCGCTGAGGACGTGCTGCACCTCGGGGGAGGTCCAGTGCCAGTTGATCGGTACTGGATTCGCTCCACAGCTGGCCGCGGCGAGCGACACCTCGAGGAATTCAATGTCGTTGCGGAGCATGAGCGCGACACGCTCGCCGGGCTGTATCCCTGCGGCCTTGATCGCGGTCGCGAGGCGTCCGGCGCGGTCGTGCGACTTCCATTGCTCGCGGACGCGGTTTCCGCAGGTAAGGGTGGCGGGGGCTTCCTGATCGCTAGCGGTCATGGGGCATGAGTCTGCCACGGCCATTCGGGCGTCGGTGACACGCCCATAGCTTCTTTGTGTTGCCGCGAGCCGCAAGAAGCGGTTTACTCCTGATTGCCCAGACGATCAGAAATGATTGTTTCGGCCTTGAGGTCGGTCGCGGGGACTCGCCTCAGACGGGGAGGAAGACGACTGTGCGCCGACAGCTACGGAGACGTATGCGGAGGCCGAGTGCGGGTGCGTTCGTACGCATCTTCGACGTCCTGGACGGTAAGACCGAACTCTTCGGCCAACCGCTGAGCCACGTCTTCTTTCAGGCGAGAATGGCCCCGCTCGACAGTCGCCAGAGCGGTCGTGGAGATACCGATCTTTGCGGCGAGCTGTGGTTGCGTGAGTCCCGCAAAAACCCGCAGATCGCCCAAGTAGCGCTGATCGGGCTTGATTTTGACGACGTCCTCCATGGCGATTCCAAGAACGGTGACGGCTCGCTTGAGGCTGTCGGCCTGCGGGGTGCTCTTGCCCGTTTCCCACGTAAGGACAGCGCCTGGGCTCACTTCCGCGAGGCGGCCCAACTCCCCGACCGAAAGCTTCTTTTTCTCTCGCGCCTTCTTGAGGGCTGCGGGAGCGAACCCCCGCAGTATTCGTCTGCTCATCCCTTGCTCCCGCGCATGAGCCCCCACTTTGCCTGACTCCAATCTATGCCGTCCCAGTATGTTGCGATATAGTACGGTCATGTTATCCGGTTTTAAATTGAGCACCTAAACCAGGAAACGGGGGTGGATATGCGGTCTGAGCAGGATGTTCGCGAGGCGGGAACCATCGCGGACCGGGCGACGCTTCCAGCCCCGAAGAGACTCAGCTGCCGGCGGGCTTTTCGCCAAGCTCCGAGGCAGCTGAAACGGTTGACGATGAGAGGTCATGCCGGACCTCGTATGCAGCATCGCAGCCTAGAAGGGATCCCAGGTGCGCTCGTGATTGGCGTCCCGGTGCGCGCCTGGGATCTGTTCTCTACCGCGACGTTTCCACGCGTTGCGCGTCCACACCGCGGAACCTCGAGTCCCTGCGGTCCGTTGCCGTACCCATCTGGAGGACTCGATGACTTCGAGTGTAATTCAGGCATCAACCTCGGGATTCGCTCCGACTGACCACACCTCCGACGCCCTCCGTCTACAGGACTGCACCCCGGCATTGGCCGACGAGCTCCCACCCTCACTTCTCGCGACACCGTGGACCCGGTGCGGTGTGGTCAGTTCCTGTCCGGGCCGATGCCCAGGACATGTCTGCGTGAGTGTCTCGCTCACAGGGCTTCCGACGTGCCCGATTGGCCATTCACTGGTCCCCGCCGTTCGGCACTGTCGTCCCCACGCCTGACAGCCTTCACCATCCCCAGCCTCCCTCTCTCGTCATAGGCCTCGCCGCTGACGGCCCGATTGGCTGATCCACCCGAACGTCTCAACCACAACGAATCGAAGGGTAAGTACATGAGTCACAACGAATCCGGCGGGCAACACCGCCTCCGGAAGCAGGGGGCAACTCAGAAGATTGCACTTCTGGGCGCGGTCACGGTCGTAATCGGGTTCGCTACGAACGGGATCGCCAACGCCGCCCCGGACCAACCCGGAATCACGACCCCCGAGACGCCCGCAGATCAGCCGGGAATCACTACTCCCATTGAGCCTGCGCCGGTCGCGCCCGCCCCGGCTGAGGCCGCCGAGCCCCAGCCGGAACCGGTGTACTGGGGTGAGGCACCGGCGGAGCCGGTCGTTTACCAACCGATCCCGAACTTCGACTACGAGAACAACGAGTACGTCGAACCGGAGAGTGGTTACGACGACGTCGCGCCGGTGCAGTTTCAGGATCTACACCTTCCGCAGTGGGTGGAGCCCACGAAGCCGTTCATCGCGCCGCGAGACACCCTGCGGTTCGGTGAGCTGCACCTCAAACAGCCGAACTGGGTGTCCGATGTAGACAAAGACCGCACCAACAACTCCGTCGCGGTTGTCGAGTCCGGTGCGACGACATTCTGGCGGTCACTCGGTGTGGAGACCTCCCGCGCCGAGCGGATCTCGGCGGCGCAGGTCGGCGCAGGTGCCATTGGTGCGGTCACCGCCGGGACGGGGGCTGCTGTCGTGGCCGGTACCGCGTGTGCTCTTGCAGCGGGCACGGTCGCCGGGATCGTCGGTATGAGCGCGGGCAACGTCTTCCTCCCTGGAATCGGATGGGCCCCGGTCGGCGTCATTGCCACCGCTGGTGGGGCTGCAGCTGGCGCGGCGGCCTGCGCCCCTCCCGCGTTCGTCGCCGCCGCGGCCCTCGGTGGTCTCGGCGCGGCCGCCGCGGTGACCCCGTTCGCAGCCGCGGACAAGGGTGAGCCGAAGGAGGTCGAGGTCCCGGACGTTGACCAGGCGGCCATCACCGAGCAGACCGAGCAGGTCCTCGAGCAGTGGGAGGCCAACCCGGTCGGCGCCCAGGTCGTCTCAACGGTGCAGGACATCGTCGAAACGGCCCCGGTCATCGACCAGCAGGTCCGCGACTTCGCAGCCGCCCAGCCTGGCGGGGAGCAGGCGCTCGAGCAGGTCGACACAGCCTTGGACACGTTCTTCGGTGACTCGACACCGGGTCTCGCCTCGCAGCTGGTCAGCAATGCCGTCGCCGCAGGTCTCCCCGTCCCGGTAAGCACGTAGGGGCATCGGTGGCGGTGATGATGAGGCGATCGACTGTCCGGGTCGAGCGACGCCCCATGCCCGCAGCGGGGTTGTCCTTCGCGGGCTGGGTGGTGCGCATCGCCGCCACCACGGCCGTCTTGGGCGCAGGGAACTGGGTTGAGGCTCTGCGTCATTGGATTTCACCCGACCCGGCTCCGTGGGATTCCGGTTTCGATCTCTACGAGACTGCGGCGACATCGGTCACGGCGTTCGTCATTCACCTAGGTGGCGGCGGGCCGGTAATCGCGATCGCGATCGTGTACGGGTTCATCGCATTTCTGATTGCGACGAGCGCGTTGATTGTCGGGGCGGACGGCGTGTGGATCGCCGGGGCGCGTTCGGGCGAGAGCGTGACGTGCCTGATTCTTGCGGTGGGTGCAGTCACAGCATGGGCCGGCATCCACCCGATCTACTGGGAAACGCCGACTGCCTTCTGCAGTGTCCTGGCGCTGTGCCTCCTGACGTGCACCTTCGTCGGCATGCAGGTGGTGACCACCCGGCCGGTGAAAGCCTCACCGTCACTGCCGATGCCAGCCGCCGCCTCAGCCGATCGTCGAGGGGACGCACAGTGACACGCACACCAGGTGATCAGGATTCCCGCGTCAGCTCGGCGAACGAGGACCGGGTATGGGCCAGCTTCTTCGAGCAGGCCAACACGAAGGAAACCACAGCGCCACCTCACCCTTCGCACCGCCGAGCGTTAGTCGGCGAGAGTGCGCGCGCGGTGGGACGCCGGCTCGCTGCCTTTACCGGTGCGCTGCGCGCCATACCTCGACGCCGAGTGATGGTCTCGGTGGTGGTGCTCACCGCGGTGGCGGGCGCGGTCGCCCTGGTCGTCGCTGGGATTGCGGTGATGTCGAATGGGCCTGCTCCAGCTGCGCCCGCGGCGACGGCCACGCCCACGCCCACGACAGAGCCTGAATGGTGTCCGGAAGGTGGATCGGCCACGGGGGTGCTGACGACGAGCGCCGCGGGCGATTCCACGTCAGGGTCCGGGGTGGTCGCCGCCCTCGAATATGCCTATTACGTGCAGCGATCCGGTGCGGCTGTACGCGCGCTGATCGCGCCGGGCGCTCCGTTCAACACCGCGGACAACATCCAAGCGAACATCGACCAGTTCATTCCCGCCGGGACGTCGCATTGTGCGGTCATCAGCCCCGAGGGCGGTGGTGTGTACGCGCTGACGTTGCGCGAGCGCCAGCCTGACGGCCGCGAGGTCCTCTACCAGCAAGAAGTCCGAGTCGCCGAACAGGACGGCCGATACATGGTCGCGTCCGTCACGAAAGCCAAGTAGGGGAGAAATCACATGATTCGGCGAATTCGTTCGAGTGCCGCGGTCGCCGTCACGGCAGCATTGGTCTCGGTTGTCGGCGGCGGCGCTGCCGCGTCTGCCGCTCCGGGCGAGCTGACCAGCGGCTCGTGCGCGCCGTACATGGCGGTGCTGGTACCGGGAACGTGGGAGACCAACGAGAACGCCGACCCGAACGTGCCAGTCGGGATGCTCGCCGAGGTCGGCAAGGGATTGAAAGACAAGTACGGCAGCCGGATTCGCGTGGTTTTCCCGGCATATCCGGCTTCGGCCTTCGACAAGGGGAAGACCTACACAGAATCAGAGGAAGCTGGGGTGGCCGCGGTTAACCGGGTCCTCGAAGAGGCATGCGCAACAACCCAGATCCTGTTGGCCGGCTATAGCCAGGGGGCGCACGCCGCGGGCGATGT
The DNA here is from genome assembly GCF_017656075.1 of Rhodococcus sp. ZPP. Taxonomy (NCBI): domain Bacteria; kingdom Bacillati; phylum Actinomycetota; class Actinomycetes; order Mycobacteriales; family Nocardiaceae; genus Rhodococcus; species Rhodococcus sp. ZPP. The sequence continues at coordinate 55,929 of NZ_CP058643.1, read as the reverse complement.
CGCCTCGTCGATTGGCAACGGCCGCGGGCCCGTTCCGGCGAGCCAGGTGAAGGCTGTGGGTCTTGTCGCTGATCCCAAGCGTGGTCCGGGTAGTGGGCAGTTGGTTGGTCCGACGGTGGCCGGAACGGGTATCGCTGGAACGCGTCCGGGTGGGTTCGGACAGCTGGCGTCGGTGACCCGGCAGATGTGCTCGCCGGGGGACCTGTACTGCGCGACCGACGCTGACTCGGACGGGATGCTCGGTTCGATCGGCAGGCTGATCGGTAATGACACCGGCGCAGTGTCCGGGTCGTCTCCGTCTGTCGGTCAGGCCGGTGTCGAGGCCTCTCCCTTGACGGGTCAGTACGGTGGCGCGAGCTCGGCCGGTGTGACCGCGCAGAACAGCACGGAGGGATCGGCGGCCGCCGATCTGGTGAGCGATTTCTCGCAGGCCAATCTGGCGGGTGTGCCCTCGACACCGGAGGTGATGCGTCAACGGATCGAGGCACTGCCCACCGATTCTGGTGTGAGGACCGGGGAACAGGCCTCCCAGATCGCTGGTGTGGGTGCGTCGGCCGCTTCGCTGATTCGGACGCTGGCGCCGTTGCAGGATGTGGCAGAGTTCGCGGCGGGCAACGCGTCCGCGGTCAAGAGTTTGACCTCGGCACCGGCCGATTCACCGCAAGCGGCGGCCGCGCAGGTCCTCGATGTCGCCAGCAAGGTCGACCTGGCGGGGCTGATCAAGACCGCCGGAACGGTGTCAGACACCGTGTCGCTGTTGCTGTCGGAGACCTCCGGCGCCGTGGGAGGTGATTCGGCGGGCCAGAGTGCGTCACCGACCGTGGCGCGGACCGCACTGTCGGGACAGGTCGACACGCTGACCTCTCAGCTCGGGCCGCTTGGCGCGATGAATCCGGACACCTTGTCCACGGCCGCGTCGGCGCTGTCGGTGCTCAAGCCCTCGACGCTGATCAACCAGGTCCTCGCCGTCGGGTCGAACATCGGTGAGTTCGCGGCGAACTTGCCTGGGATCGGCGCGAATCTGGTCGCACTGCCGCAGAGGATCGCTGCCCTGGACGTCGACGGCGCTCACCGGGTAGCCGGTGAGCTCAACAACTTGTTTTCGCCACTGGTGAAGATGGCCGCCGTGGTGGACTTTCACACCGCAGCGCAGGTGATGGCCCTGATTCCGGATCCATCCGGATACACCCAGATCGCGGCGATGGTCCTCAATCTGCTCGGCAACCTCGACGTGATCCGCTTGGCCAACAACGTCGGCCAGGCACAGGAAGTGGCGTGGGCGGCGCTGAAGAACCCGGACGCGCTCGCGGGACTGTTGCCGATCGGGCTGGATCTGGCGTCGGTGGCCACCGGCGTGCTGTCCGGCGGGGCAAACACGGACCCCTCTCAGCTCGGCGCGCAGACGCAGGTCAGCGGCCAGTCTGCGCAGTTGGTGGCCAATGCACAGGGTCAGGACCTGGTCGGCCTCGGCGGCACTCTGACCTCCCTCGCAACTTCTGAGGGGGCCCAGGATTTGGTGTCCCTGGCCAAGCAGGGCTTGGACGCTGCCTCGTTCTACGCGTCCGGCGCTCACCAGTCCTACGGCAACTTCCTCGTCGACGGCGCGCGAACCGCACTGCAGTGGCTCCTGGACTTCTTCACCAAGTCTCTCGGCGGTGCCTGAGCGCTGGTCATCGACGAATCCACGGTTTTCCGGCAGCACAAGAAAGGAGGGGAGCAATGGTCACACCGGCAGCCTGGGCGGGCGATGCGCGCGGCGCGATCACGTTCTCCTCATCCCTTCGCTCGACGGGCGGAGGGGTGCGGGCAGGACCCTGACCGGGTCTGACTGATTGACCTTTGTCGCCATCGTTTTCGATCCGCGAACTTTCCTCACCTTTCGTGCCCGGGCGGGCATGTTGACACGAAGGACGAACTGCCATGACCTGGAAGGCATTTGTAGCTGTAGTGGCTGCGATCGCCGCTGGGCTGTTCGGCCTGATCGTGCTCGGATCGGGGTCGGACCCTGCGGAGACGAACTGCCTGCCCGCCCCGGGTCGCGGTGCGCCGACCGCGCCGGGTTCGGTGGTTTTCCCGATGAGGGAAGGCACCTACCAGGTGTCCTCGCCGTACGGCCCGCGAGACGGCGACCTTCATGAGGGCACAGACTTCGCCGCCCCACTCGGGACCCCGATCTACGCGGCCGCCGCCGGCACCGTTGCGGTGGCCGGCCCAGCGAGCGGATTCGGCCAGTGGATCGTGCTCGATTCCACCGTGAACGGTCAGGCAATCTCCACCGTCTACGGGCACATGGCTCCGGACGGTGTGCTCGTAAAGACCGGGGACAAGGTCACTGCGGGGCAGCAGATCGCGGCCGTCGGCAACGGCGGGACGAGCACCGGCCCTCACCTGCATTTCGAGGTATGGCAGGGTTCGCGGATCAGCGGTGGCGAGTCCACCGACCCGATGCCGTGGCTCTCCCGCGCGACCGAGCCGACCGGAACCATCGAGTCACCGGTGCGATTGGCTGCCGCCATCAGCCCAGCCCCGTCCAGCGGTGTCGGGTGCGGTCGCCCGGTCGGCGGCTCGGGCCTGAACGTCGAGGCACTGCTGGCCGACTTCCCCGCTGCTGCACCGTTCGTGCCGTGGATCCTCAAGTACGCGGGCAAGTGCCCGGAGACCACACCCCCGATCGTCGCGGCGCAGATCCGCAACGAATCCGGTGGATTCCAGGTGAACGTCACCAACCCGAAATCCGGAGCGCAGGGACCGACACAGTTCATGCCCGCCACCTGGGCAACGAAGGGCATCGACGGCGACGGCGACGGCAAGGCCGACCCGTTCAGCATCGCCGACGCGGTCGCCTCGCAGGTCTCGTACGACTGCGAACTGGCTGACCTGGCGAAGAAGGACATGACCGCCGGCAAGGTCACCGGCGATGTCACCGCGTTGATGCTCAGCTACTACAACTGTGGTCCCGGATCCTCCCAGTCCGCGGGCGGGGTGTGCCAGAACACCGAGACCCAGAACTACGTCACCGACATCCCGAAGTGGGCGCAGAAATGGTCGGCCGAAACAGGGTCGACTGGAGGCCCATTCGGGGAGCAAGTGCTGGCCGCAGCCCGCCGCTGGCTGGGCACCCCGTACGCGTGGGGTGGCGGCGACGAGAACGGCCCGACCCGCGGGAAACAGGACGGCGGGGTAGCCGACAGCTTCGGCGACTTCAACAAGATCGGCTTCGACTGCTCCGGTCTGGTCATGTACGCGGTCGCGGCGGCGTCGGGTAAAGCGATCATCCTGCCGCATCAGGACCAGAGCCAGATCGATTCCCCGGCGGGCACCCCGGTCGCCAGCGCGGCGGATCTGCGGCCCGGCGACATCATCCAGCCGCACTCCGGCCACATCTTCATCTGGGTGGGCAACAACACCGTCATCGAAGCCCCTGAGTCCGGTGGCGTGGTCCAAGAACGGCACTGGGAGCCGCCCGCTTCCGGTCTGAGCGCAAAGCGGTTCGGATGAGCACCCGGCACAGCACCCGCTCGGCCCTGCCAGCGGAGGGCCGAAACATCTACCCCGACAGGACAGGACGGCACCTGATGAGAAGTAGATCCCTCACCGCGAGCGTGGCGGCGGTCACCGCATTCTGCGCATTGCTGGCAGGCTGCGGCGCCGACAAAGACACTGGGCAGGCTGTTCCGTCGCCCGCTGCGCCTGCCCAACAGTGGACCCCCGGCCCAACGGGCACCGCGGAGCGCACCGCGCCCCCAGTCCCGTCCACGCTGCCACCTCAGGTCGGTGACCTCGACCGCGCCGACGCCAGCGATGTCGCAGAGGCCGCACTGACCGTGTGGTTCACCTGGGACACCACGACTGATTCGGGCCCGAATGACGGATCGGTGCGCGCCACACCGCTGCTCGCGGCTGCACTCGCGCGCATGGTCGCGAGCGAGGTACCGGCGCAGGGACCAGGCGGGGACTGGCTGGGGTGGTCGGCGCAGCAGGCCCGGCTGGTACCGACCGTGTCCGCAAGCGCGGAGCCGGTTCCGCCGCAGACCGACGAGAAGGCATACCGCTCCTACGTGATCGATCAGGCGGTGACCATGCCCGACGGCACGGTGACCGGTCACCGGCAGTCGGTCGTCGATGTGGTTCTCGCCCGCAACGACGGCGGATGGGAGGTCTCTCGCGTCAGCCTCCGATGACTACCGACCTGCACGCCTTGCAACGCAAAGGACGAATCTGATGACCGATTCCATCTACCCAGCCGAACCACCGGTCGACCTGCGCTCGGCACGAAAGATCACCCCGCCGCCCCCTGCTGCGGAACCGGAATTCGAGAACCCGCACGCCGACGAGGCCGAGGTGTGGGCGCCGGCTGCCGGATCGGAACCGGAAGGCTCTGACCAGGACTATGTCTGGGACGAGGGAGACAGCGACAACCAGCAGGAACTTGCACCAGCAGTGGCCGCCCCGGCGTGGCATGAGGAGCTGTTGCCCACACCGCCCAACGCTGAAACTGATCCGGCGCGATGGGGTCGGCGCGGATGGTTCAACACCGTCAGCGGCGGGGCGTTGAAGCTGCGGCCCCGACCAGAGGAGGTCTTGCACCGTCGGGGCGTAGCCGCAGTGGGGCGGCCCTTGATCGGCGACCAGCTGATCATGGTCGCGAATCCGGATGGCGGCCAGGCCAAGACAGTGAGCGCGCTGATGCTGGGGAACACCTTCGCCACCTACCGGCGGTCGGGCCCGCCGGTGGTGTGGGACAACAACGAATCCGAGGGCACTCTGGGCTTGCGGGCGGCGTCGGCGGTACCGGCAACGTCCGTGTGGGATCTACTTGCCAGCTTCGGCGACCTGGCCGCCCCGCACGCGGCAGCGTCGGGACTCTCTCAGTTCCTCAGGCCGCAGCCGACCGGTGCGGAGGTACTCGCCTCCGACGATTCGGCCGACCGTTTCGATGAGATCGAGGGCGAGGACTGCGAAAAGATCTACTCGGTTCTGCGCCGATGGCGTGACCTAGTGATCGTCGACACGGGCAACAATCGGCGGTGTGAGAGCTGGGTGTGGACCGCACGAAACGCACATGTGCTGGTGATTCCCATCGTTTACGCCCTCGACGCGACAGTGGCTGTCCTGAAGATGGTCGAGTCACTCAAGCGGCTCGGGCTCGAGGACTTGGTTGCCAACGCGATCGTGGTTGGCACTCCGAACTCGGCCGGACCCGACCCGGAACTGCACGATCAGATCCACGAAATCCTCTCCAAGGTCGGCATCCGCAACTTCACGGACGTGCCTTTCGAGCCTGCCTTTCCCCGGGGCGGGCGCATCGACTACGACCGTCTCTCTGAGGAGACCCGGCGGGCGTGGGTGCGGGTGACCGCGATGACGGCAACCGTGCTCGCCGAATCAGCGCACTACGGGACTACCGCATTGACCGCGGGCGACAGGCCCGCCACCGGCCCATTGGTGCGGGACCGGGAACAGCGCACCGGCAGGCCGGCACGCTTCGCTGAGCTCGACCGGCACCTCGATCGGCACGTCGAGCAGGTTTACCGCGGTCCGGATCACGGTGAGCGCCGGTACCTCGCATGAATCCGATCGATTACCGAATTCTCTCCGACAGGAAGGCCCGCGTCCCTATGGGAAACACGCTGAACGACAATCGCACCACCTTCATTCGCGGCCGCTGGGCGCGCCGCTTGACTGCGATCGCGCTGGTAGCCCTCGCCACAACACTGATCGGGGGAGGGCCAGCGCAGGCCGCGACGACCATCCTCGCGGCCCCGAACCCCTTCGACGGGGTCACTCCCGATTTCTCAATCTTCGGTCTCCAGTTCACACAGGCCTGGCAGAAACTGTTGGGCGGCGCGTGGGGCATCGGCTTCGTGTTCACCGCGTTCTCCGCCATCCGGGCCACAGTGGCTCTGGCTCGTGCGAAGAAGGGCGGCTATGGCGTTCAGGTGGCCGAGCAGACCGAGGACGCGAAGTGGGCCGGTATCGCATTCGGGGCCCTGAGCATGCTCGGTGTGATTGTCGGCGGCGTCATCGCAGTCTTCCAGTGACCGGGAGCCGAGCAATGTCGAATCTCGCTGATGCCGCCCCTCTCCCTACCGGAGGTCCTCAGCCGATCGGCGGCTTCCTGGTCTCAGAGTTCTTGACCTCGAACTGGCTATTCGTCTTCGGCGGAGCATGGGGCCTCGGTTTCGCCTTCGCCGTGTTCTCCGCGATCCGGTGCACGGCGACTGTTGTCCGCGTGAAAAGGCGTGGCGACGAAGTCCCGATCGAGCTCACCGAGGACGCGAAGGGGCCGGGATCGCAGTCGGGGCGATGAGCATGCTCGGTGTCTTCCTCGTCGGCGTCGCCACGATCATCGCGTAACAGCGACTCAACTACCCCTCTTTGCAGAAGGAGAAATGTTATGGCTAAGAACTTTTCGTCGGTCACCCCTCAGTCCTTGTCGGGCAAAAACACTCCCACCACGGCGCCCACTAACGGGAAGGTGGCGTCGGAACCAGCCTCGACGGGCCGCGGCTCCGGTCGCCGAAAGCAGCTGGTGTACGGCCTCGGTGCGGTCATACTCGTGGCCCTCGTCGTGCTGATGGTCGGCCTGCTCACTCGCGGTGGCGACGATGAGCAGGGCGGCACGCCGCAAGCACCGCACGGCCCGTCGCAGATCGTCGACGGAGTCCCTTCGGGCTACACCCGGGACAAGGGCGGTGCAGCGACGGCCGCGGTGAACTTCCTGCAGGCCGACGACAAGGCCATGGCCGGCCAGTTGGACATCGCCAACGTTGAAAAGGCTCTCGTGGCCGAGAACCCGAGCCCGAAGCTGGTTTCGATCCTCGACAGTGCGCGGGATAGGCAGGTCACCGGTGACACTTTCACCACTTTGCCCGCGACCGTGACGGTGCGGTCGCTGTCTGCCGATGCCGCAGACGTGTCGGTATGGGCTCTGGGCTCCGGGTCACTGAACTCCAACGCCGCGGGCGACAAGGCCAGCGTTGCAACGTGGGGCACGGCCGACCTGCATCTCGTGTGGGCGGACAGGGACTGGAAAGTGCAGGACTACGCCTTCCGCGTCGGCCCCCAGCCCGGCCAGGAGACCACGTCGGCCTCGGATTCCTCGCAGGTCGAGTCCGGTTACTACAGCTTCTTCGTCAACTAGGGGAGGGGACGGCAATGGTTCGTCGTGGACTGCTGGTGGCGCTGATCTCGGCGTTGCTGATGCTCGTGGGTGGCGGTGTGGCCTCCGCACTCTGCGCCCCGCCGAGTGGGAACTCGGGGGGCGGGACCGCAGCCGCACCGGTCGATGGGGCGTCACTGCCACAGGGATTCCCGGCGGACCTTCGCCAGTTCGTGGCCGGCACGGACGAATTCCGGGCCGGGCCGTGGTTCTCTGGCCCGTGTGCAAGTAAGGGCGGCGACCTGGGCGCATACATCAATACCGCGTTCGGGCAGGAGGACCGTCTGTTGTGGTGGTCCGATCCGGAGAACCAGAACAGCGGCGTCGAACCGGCGCACGGTGACCTGCCGCGGGTCTTCCCGTATGACGACACCGCGTACAAGATGCCCGAGGGCACGTGCGCGGACGATGTGAAGTCCTGGGCGACCCCGTCGTCGTCGAACCCGTGGGGGTTCACCTGGGCGACCGAGCCGGACCGGGCTTCGGTCGATGCGATGGTCGCCTCGGCCTCCGAACGCGGTGACGTTCCCCCTCAGGCATGGTCGACGCCCTGCAAGATGGACGGCGACAAGACCGGGATGTTCTGTGCCCACGCGTTCTTCGTCGACTGCTCCAAGACCGACGGGTTCAACTCCAGTAGCCAGTGCCAAGGCTGGAACCGCGCGGTGGGAACACTGTTCGGGGGCACGGCGAACTGGATCAATCAGAACACCTCGTTCGCTGACGTGCTCGGTGATCGGTTCACCAGCACCGACATGTTTCAGGCCGGCAAATGGGTGCTCAACTTCGACATGGCCCTGGCCAAGGGTGTGATCAATGCGGCCGGCGGAATGGTCGACTTCGCGGCAAACCCCTCGGGGTTCGCCGGGAAGTGGGCGAACGATTTCAAAGCCGGAGCCGTGGATATGTCGACCAAGACACTCGAGTCGATGACGTGCTCGCATTCCTTCGACCCGACCGCACCGTGGTTCCGCTCGCTGTACGCGACGTCGATGGCATTCGGGTTCCTGGTGATGGCAATCATGGCGGTCGCCACGGTTGTGCGGTCAGGTCACAAAGGTTCGCCGAAAGAGCTGGCGGAGTCGTTGTTCCAGTATCTGCCGATCTCAATTTTCGTTGCCACCTTCGTACCCGGGCTGGCGTGGTTCATCCTGAGCATCACCGAAGCCGGTGCCGACGTCCTCGCCGGCTTCCTGGGCCAGTCGACCGGCACGATCGTCGCCAACGTCAACACCTTCGGTGGGGCGACGGCCGACAACTTCTTCGGCGGCGCCGTCGGCGGAATGATCCTGTTCTTGGGTCTCGTCGTCGCCGCGCTGATGCTGTGGCTAGGGATGCAGATACACCAGTACGGGATGCCTCTGTCACTGGTCGCCGCGGGCCTCAGCCTGTTCATGTTGATGCATCCGAAGTATCGGAAGAAGGCCCTGGCCCCGCTGTTCGTGTTCCTGGCTCTGGCGTTGTCGGTTCCTGTGCTGTTCCTGTTGTTGGCTGTGATCTTCGGTACCGCGAACGCGGTGTGGGGCAGCGAAGGTGACACGGCCATCGGCATGGCCAGCCAGGTGCTGTTCGTCGCGCTGGGGATGGCGCTCGCGGCCCTGGCCCCGTGGGGCTTGCTCAAGTGGGCACCCGTATTGCCGACGAGAGCGGACTCCGAGGACATCGGTAGCCCCGGCCCCGGGGTGGGCAGCGAGATCGTCGGTGCCGCAGGCAACTACATGATGTACCAGCGTGGCGGTGGCGGTGGTGGTGGTGTCGGCGGCGAGCAACCGGCCATGCGTTCGGACGTCGGCAGCCAGACCGCAACCGGACTTCCCGGTTCCAGCCCAGATGGTGGTGGTCAGCCTGGCCCGATGCAGGCGGCCTATCAGGAGCGCGGCGATTTGTCGTCGGCCGGACAGCATTCGGGAAGTTCTGGCAACGGAGAGATCGCCGGCGCACGCGCCGGGGTGCACGGTTCCGGGGAAGCGGCTGGCAGTGCAGCGTCCGCAGGCGGTAGCGGTGCGGCCTCCGCAGGGGGCACCGCAGCGGCAGGCGCAGCAACAGGCGGCGTCGCGACGGGTGTGGCGGTCGCCGCCCAAGCCGCCTCGGCCGCGATCACAAAGGCGAAGAGTACCGCGGACAACGCGGCCGAAACCGCTGACGACAACTAGAAGGGATCGCGGGCGATGAGGACATTCAGGATGGAAGGCCGCCATCTGCTGAGGGCGGAGGCTTCGCGGTGAGCGCGGACGTAGGCGGGATCCGCACCGCGAACCTCGGAGGCGAGGTCGGACGGCGTGGGTTGCTGGGGATGAACCCTGTGCTGGCGGCGGTGTGGGGTGTCGCGGTTGCGTGTGCGGTGGTGTCGTTCCTGTTCATCGGTGGGATGACCGGCGGTGCGGTCGGGATCGCGATCGGCGCAGTCGTCGGATCTACCACGTGGTCGTCCGATGATCAGCCGTCTCGTGCCGAGCGGTGGCTGCTGGGCTGGCGTGATCGGCGGCGCCGTAAGCACGGTGAGCACATCTTCTGGTCGGCGGCTGACCGCGGCGAGGTGACCGGAGTCCCGGCGCCGGCCTACGATCCCGCCGCGGACCCGGCCTGGGAACTGCCGTTCTTCTGCGGCCGGGTGGAACCGCTGCCGCTGGCCGAGACCGGGTTCGACGCCCTGTTCATCCTCCGCCATTCGAACCCGGGCGAGAAGAACAACTACCTGTCGGTCACCCTCGCCGTCGAAGGCGTCAAGGGTGGGTTGCAGTCGAACTCCTCGTATGCCGCGGTGTGGCGCAGCTTCGGTTATGTGCAGGCAGAGTTGGCCAAGGCCGGTTCGTTCATCCGTGGTGTCCATATGCTGCACCGATCGGTCCCGGCAGATATCACCCCGCACATCAAGTGGTATCAGGATCGGATCGTCGTCGACCCGCACCTGAACCTAGAAATGCTGGCGGCGAACTACGACCAGGTCATCGAGCAGGTCCAGCCGCTTGCCGAGGAACACCGGGTGTATGTGGTCGTGAAGATACCGGTGAGCAATGAGTTCATCACCGAGGCCCGCACCCGCGACGAGTTCGGCGGCGTGCGCCGCGCCGAGGTCGGGTGGGCGTCGGTGGTCAAAGACGAACTCGAACGCCTGGAGCGACTGCTTTCCGGCGCCGGATGGGGCCGAATCGAGGTTCTCGGCGAACGACGAACCGCCGCGCTGATTCGGGCTCTGCAGAACCCCGACTACGCCCTCGACGACGACCGTGACGTGGACTGGGAAACATGCTGGCAGTCCTACATCGGAGGTACCGACTCCGTGGTGGTGGCCGGTAAGTGGCATACCCGCTGCGCGCAGGTACCGCCCGGCGCGATCGCGCCTGCCGAGTTGGGGCCGCTGTGGCTGCAACCGCTGTTGGTCGGTGTCGAGGCGGACGAGGGCCGCGAAGACCTCCCCCGGGCATCGACCATCCGCACGGTGTCGGTACGGATCGACTTCATTCCCGATGCGATGGCCCGGGCCGAGGCGATCAAGGACGTCACCCAAGACGTCTCGACCCGGATCCGGAACCGAAAAAAGGGGAAGATCTCCGACGGGACGGCCGAGGTGATGCTGTCGGCGTCCGAACGCCGCAACACCGACCTTCGCCCGGGATCTGGAGTGCACGGCTCGGCCTATTCGATGGCGATCTCGGTCACCGGCCGCGACGAGGAGGACCTGCGGCGGGCGTGCCTGCGGGTCGAGCACGCTGCCGGGTCCTCGGTAATCAATCGGTTGGCCTGGCAGGACAACTGGCATGACATCGCCCAGGTGTCGACGTTGCCGCTGTGCCGCGGCATGGCCGGGGTCAAAGCCGCGCGCACCGCATAGCTCGACTCCTTCACTCGTCCGACTTCTGAAAAAGGGGTTCCCCAATGACGCTGACCGAATACGAGACCCGCCCGCAGGGCTCCGCCGCGGAAGAGGGCGAGGTCAATCAGCCGCAGCCCGCGTGGGCACCACCACCGCGCCGACCGCTGCCGAAGCGGCGCAAAGGCCTTGATCGCCTCGGCTGGTATGAGCCGAAGGTGCAGCCGGTGCTGAGCAGTACCCGGCAAACGGAGGGGTTACACCTGGCGATGACTCGCCGCCCCTCGGGAAACGCGGGCATCATCAACGGCATCGATGCCACCTCGTCATCGTTGGTGTGTGTCGACCAGTTCTCCGCCTACGGCGAGGAAATCCAGAACATCAACGTCGCCGTGCTCGGTTCGATCGGGGTAGGAAAAACCTCGAATATGAAGACGATTTATGGGCTGCGGCAAATGCCGCTGGGCCGGCAGGTCGTCAACATCGACAAGAAGCGGCAGGCCGGTCGCGGCGAGTACGGGGTGATCGCCGACGCGGTGGGCTCTCCGTCAATCCGGTTCACCACCGGTGCCAATCACGGCCCGCGCCTGAACCTTCTCGATCCGGCGATCGCACTGAGCGGTGTTCACGGTGACGCCGAGATGCGCCCGGCCGGTCAAAGTGAGCTGCTCTACGCAGTCCTCGAGGACACCATGGGCCGGCCCCTGCGGGAGGAGGAGCGCGGCGCGATCTCCAACGTGCTGCCGATCGTCACCGAGCGGAAGGCCCGCGCGGGGGAGGAGCCGGTGATCGGTGACCTCGCCGAGCGGATGTTCAATCCTGAGCCGGGCGATTTCGACTCGTCTGGGATCTGGAAAGAGCAAGCCCAGTGGTGGGGTCGCGACGTCGCGTTGGCGTTGCGGCGGCTGTCCGCAGCTGACCTGGCCGGGCTGGTCGACGCTCCCACCACTCCGGACGTGCACGAGGCCCTCACTCACCCCTTCGTGCACTTCGACGTGTGCGACCTACCGGATTCCGGGCCCGCGCTGCGGGTGGTCATGACCGTCATCAACACCTGGTTGGCCAATCGTCTTGCCGCCCGCTCGTCGAACTTTCAGCAGACCGAACTGCTGATCGAGGAGGGCTGGCATGTTGCCGCCGGCTCGACCGGGGAGCTGTTCCGCTCGAACATGAAGCTCAGCCGCGGTCTGGGCCTGTCCACGGTCTCTGCGTTCCATCACATCTCCGACTTCCCGAAGGACAGTCCCGCGCGGGCGCTGATGCAGGAGTCCTCGATCGTTTACCTGTACAAGCAGGACAAGCATGACGACGCCGTGGCGTGCACCGAAATGTTCCAGCTTCCCGCCGGATCGACCGAAACGTTGATGGAACTCGGCCCGGGTCAGTGCCTGGTCAAGATCGGCAACCGTGACCCGATCCTCATGCGCCACATCCGCTCACCCCTGGAGTGGAAGATCACCAATTCCGACTCCGCGATCACCGGAAAGGTCGTGTCATGAGCCCCGCCGCACCACAGCGCACCGCGGTGCCACCGCCGCCGGGCAAACCGATGTTCGACCCGTTCACTGCGGGCGTGGTCCTATTCGGTGTGCTGGCGGTGGTGTCCCTGTTCGGCGGTGCGGCGCTCTCCGGTGTCTTCGCCGGGCACGGTGTGGCCGTTCCGCGGGGTGTGATGAGCACCGTCCTGGCCTGGGTCAAGAACCCGGGTGACCCCGCGTCGGCGTGGCCGAGCGACCCGCGGCCGGGATCGGCGGTGTCGGTCTACGTGTGCGCCACGGTGATCATGTTGCTGTTCGGGTCGTTGTGGGCATGGCTGGTGATCGAGATCGGTGCCCGCCGTGATCGCAAGCGTCTCGGGGGCGGCCTCGCCTCGAATGATCAGATGCGCGGGGTACTCGATGAGCTGGGCGGCAAACGATCCGCGTTGCGCACGCGCAACTCCCTGGTCGACGCCGCGTTGAAGGAGCACGGTGGCAAAAAGCTGTCCAGGCGGGCCAAGGAGAAGGTTTTGGACCGCGCCGCCGACAAGCTCGAGACCACCGAATTGGTGATCAAAGTCGGGTACAACACTGCCGACCGGCGACTCGTCGTCGTCCACAACAAGGACGCCCTGCTGGTCATCGGCCCCACCGGTGGCGGAAAGACGTGGCGTGTGGCGTGTGGGCTGGTGCTCACCGCTCCGGGCACGGTCCTCGTCACCACCACCAAAGGCGACCTGCTGTCCGCGACCTACCTGGCCCGGTCCCGGCGAGGCCGTGTCGCGGTCTTCGACCCCGAGGGGATCAGTGGTTGGCCGCCCGGCGGGCAGATCCGATGGTCCATCATCTCGGGCTGCGAGGACGAGGACACCGCAAAGCGGCGAGCCGCAGCCCTGGTCGCGGCCCGACCGATGGGCGCTGGCACCAAGAATGGCGGTTTCTTCCAGCGTCGCGCGGCTGTGATCGTGCGCTGCTACCTGCATGCCGCGGCAGTGGACGGCAAACGGCTCTCCGATGTGCGGAGGTGGGTCGCGACCGGACGCGGCGCGCAAGAGCCCCGCCACATCCTCGAACAACACAATGCGAGCTGGCTCGCCGACCTCGTCAATGTGCTCGACGGTGGCTCCGACGATGCCTCCGGCGACGTAATGAGCACGGTCGATGACATTTTCGACCCGCTGTCGTCTCCGAAGCTCCTCGCGGCCTGCGACGCCGACGCCGACGAGTCATTCGACGTCTCCACCTTCCTCGACAGTGAATGCGACTCCCTGTACTTGATCAGCGAGGGCGAGTCGGAGTCGATCGCTCCATTCGTCGCGGCCCTGGCGAACGAGGTGCACCACGTCGCCAAGCGCAAGGCACAACGCAAACCCGGTCGCCGCTGGGACCCTCCAGTCCGGATGGTCCTCGATGAGATGTGCAACGTGGCACCCATTCCGAACATTTCCCAGAAGATGACTGACTCAGGCGGACAGGGTCTCAACATCTGGGCCTTCGTCCACAACATCGACCAGATCCGCGACCGATTCGGTCGCGAACAGGCCGGGGCACTGGTCAAGGCGGCTGTGGGCCGGCTAATCCTGCCCGGTTTGCAGTCGGTCGACGATCTCGAGGACATCTCCCGTCTACTGGGCCAAACCACCCAGTGGCGTCAGTCCGCCGGCGCCGACGGTCGGCCCAGCTATTCGGAGTACGAGAAGCCGATCATGTCGCCGAAGGAGATCCGCGAGATGGAGGAAGGTGAGGGGCTACTCGTCTACCGGAACAAACCCGGCATCAAGCTGCGGATGCCCGCGTACTGGGAAGAACCCGCAATGGGGGAGCTGGTGGAACCGTCCCTCAAGCTGTGCGAGACGATCATCCGCGATCAGAAGATACCTGTCTCCGCTAAGCCCGACCCGGCCGATGCCCGATGACGGCCGGCGATCGCCCCGACGGTGCACCCGAGAAGGTCCCGAATGCGTGGCTGTGGCACCGGATGGACCGCGACCGAGCCGCGGCGCTGTGGGTCGAGCTGGCCGAGTGGGTGCAGTGGCTTCGTGCGACCTACCAGTTCACGCAGGGCCACTTCCCTGCGTGCTGGTATCGACACACCGCTGTTCGTGAGGAGCTGACCGCACTGATGGCCGCGCACAAGGCGGCATACGCCGACGATGCGGGACCCGACGCGTACCGGTCGGACATGACCGCGTGGCACACGCACGAATTCTGGCCCTTCATGGATCGGCTCAAATCAATCGGGAACTTCGCCGACTGCACCGCCGAGCAGTGCCACTACAAGCCCCGTGTCGTGGTGACAGTGCCAGGACTTGAGGAATACATCGCCGACGACCTCGAAGGCCGACCCGAACGGGCGGAAACATCCACCCCGCCGCAAGTGGTTGAGGCCGCCGACGACGGTGTGCCCGCGCAGGACATGGAGGCTGCGATCGCCGCGGGCCTCGCCGAACTCGTCGACCCGCAAAAGCCCTACGGACCGGCCCGATTCGAGGATCGGATCTGGATCTACGACCGGAGGGCGAAGCGGTACCTTCCACAGCGCGACAGCACCACCGACCCCAGCTAAATCAATGATGGCCGCGCAGCAGCACCGATCACGATCGGTGCGTGTTGGCGGCACCCAGACGCGGCCCGCCACGGGCACGCGCGGAGGTTATCCCGCCCGGATCCCCGCGTCACCCCGTGTGCGGTCTGCCGGTCACGGCCACCAAGGCAGTCGACTCCCCGCCCGGACGACGCCTTGGTGGCCGTCGATCAACCAAGACACGCACACCGATCGGTTCTACCCGCCACGAAAAGAGGAGCCACGATGAGCACGTATCAGATCGGGTCGGAGACGATCCCCGCACACAGTGAGGGCCTGCAAGACGTGCTCATCCGTGCGCGCGCGGCCGGGATGCGGCCACGCTGCCTGTGCACCCAGTCCGGGGTGGAGATGTATCTGGCGAAGGTCGGCGGCCGGTACATCGTCAAACGTATGCCCGGCTCCGGTGCCGAACACCAGGCCGGATGCGAGTCGTACGAGCCGCCCCCGGAGCTGTCCGGGCTGGGGCAGGTGCAAGGCAGCGCCATCACCGAAGACGCCGCGGACGGGGAAACCACACTCCGGCTCGGGTTCTCCCTGTCCAAGACCGGCGGCAAAGCCGCACCCGACATGTCGGGCGGCGGATCCGACAGCGTCACGACGGACGGCACGAAGCTGACACTGCGGGCGATGCTGCACTACCTGTGGGAAGAGGCAGGATTCAACAAGTGGGTGCCCGCGATGGCCGGCCGCCGCAACTGGCCGGTAATCCGCAAGTACCTGCTCGAGGCCGCGTCCGGGAAAAACGCCAAAGGCAAGGGGATTCTCGAAAGCCTCTACGTACCGGAGCCGTTCTCCCTCGACCACAAGGCGGAGATCACCGGGCGGCGTATGCAGCAGATGATGGCTGTGGCCAGCGCAGGGACCGGCCGACGGAAGCTGCTCCTCGCGGTCGGCGAGGTCAAGGACATCGCGGCGACCCGGTTCGGGCACAAGATCATCCTCAAGCAGGTCGCGGACTGCCCGTTCATGATCAACGACGACCTCCACAAGCGAATGCTCAAGCGGTTCGAGGTCGAACTCGGTCTGTGGGATGCGGTCGAGGGCTCACACCTGATGGTGATCGGCACGTTCGCGGTGGGCCGCACCGGCGTTGCCTCGTTCGAGGAACTGTCACTGATGGTGGTGACCGAGAACTGGATCCCGTTCGAGAGCACGTTCGACAAGATGGTGATCGACGCGATGACCACCGCGAACCGGCCCTTCGTGAAGGGGCTGCGCTACAACCTGGCAGCACCGGTTCCGCTGGCATCGATCGTGGCCACCGACGCGGCGCCGGGGCCGACTGCGCTGTACATCATCGCCCCGGACACCGACGACGAACAGATCGCAGTGGTCGACGAGCTGGCCGAGGACAGTAGTTTGGCGTCGTGGATCTGGAACGCCGGTCTCGACCCGATGCCTGAGCTACCCGGACCGGCCCAGTCAACGAACGCGCAGTAGACGAACCGAATGACGTTGCTGATCGCTCGACGCTGTCGCGGCCACCGCGGAGAAACCAGTTGGGTGCACTACTCAGGCTCCTGGAGTACGCCCCTGCGCACTGCCCTAGGCTGAGGAGTCATGACTAGCAAGCACGTCGGGGTGGCTTCGACGCCCGCGAGCAATCCACGACTGGGGCGTGCCCTGTTCTACATTCACCAGCAGACCCGGGTCATCTCCGAGCCCCTAATTAAGGCCAAGCTCAGCCAGCTCATCGCGGCAGGCGAGGCGATGGGCTACGCCGTCACCCTCAAAGACCACAAGGTCGTCACCGGTGCGATTGCGGTCGAATTCGCAGCTCAGGCGGGGATCGGACAGCAGAGGCTCATCACAGAGGTTCTGCCGAAACTCAAAGAAGCCGACCTCGTCACCTATACCTTGGACACGGCCACCGCTAGCTTGGCCACGATCGAGGAGTTCGTCGGACTGTCCGGCCGAATCATCGACCAGGCGATGAAAGTCACCGAGAAGTACATGCCGACCGAGGTGGAGTTTGCGGTCTTGCACTGCACCGAGCTTGCGAGTTGGGCGCCGTTGACCTGGGACCAGCACGCGGAGCAGTTGCACAACCGTGGGTTCCCCGATTCGGTGATCGCGGAGGCGATGAAGCTTACCCTCGCCGCCGGGGTGAACCAGCGCGTGAAGTCCGCCGATCTCGGGGAATACGTCATCTACAACCCGAATGTGTGGTCGGCCCATCACATCTCGATCGCAGCGTTCCTCAAAGGGCTACCGCCCGCCGAGCGAGATTCCCTTCTCGGGCTGTGTGAGCAGGCGGCAAACAGTCCCGGCCTGGTCCTGACTTCCTACAGCAGCTTCCAACCCGGGATGCTGTCCTCGGCGCGCAAAGTGGGGCTGGTCCAGGCCGCTACCGTGAAGAGTAGCGTCACCAGCGGCCAACAGACCTATGTGTTCTCGCCAATGCTGGAGTCCGAGGACGACAAGCTCCAGACTACCGAGGTCCTCCACCAGCGGAAACTGTTTGTCGCACATATCCTTTACGGGCACGAGAAAGCCATCGCCAGCCGCGGCCGCATCCTGGACCCACGGGTCCTCGTGAAAGCACTGCTGCGCAGCGGCAGCGTCGGGCCAGCCTCGAACATCGCGTCGGACTACCACCTGCTCGAAGCCAACGGAATCGTCGCGGTGCGGCCCTCCGACGACATTCCCGGCCGCGCCTACCTTGAACTCGTGAAAAGGGAGATCGTCGAAGGCGGACTCGGCTGGATCGAAGCCTCGCACGGCGGCGGAAACGGCGCCGGCGCCGATCTCAGTTCGCTCAACCCCCCGACAGCCTGGACCTCTCCGGAGGCTGACCGGGCGAATCTCCCGGACACCGGCGCGGCGATGGAGATCGCCGAGTCCGCGATCTTGCGGCTCCGCGAAGCACGGAAGGAGGCGGCCAGTGCAGCCCGATATGACGTCCCCTGAGCCGAGCGGCGAAGAGGCGCTCTTGGAGCACACGACGCCCGCCCCAGCGAAAAATACACCCCGGAGCCGTCCAACTAGGCCGCCGCGGAAACCCGCCGACGCCAGTACGTCAGCGGCCAAGAAAACCGGCCCGGCTCAAGGCCGCCTTGACCCTGGTGACGAACTCGAGATTCGATTAGCGCGGATGCAGTTCTTCAAGGGCGCCTATACCCGGCGAGGCGTCAATCTTGAGCGCCATTTTCATCCCGAGCCCCTCCTGGTCACGGACCTAGATCTGCTGTCTTTCGATATCACCGCGCGACTGACCCTGTCCAAGACCATCGGGGAGGCAAAGAGCGGGACCGGGAAGAACGCTCCTAAGCCTCTCGATAGGGCTATCTGGATCGCCGGCTTGAAGCAACTCGTCGACGCCGACGGAGCAATCGTCATCACGGCGCTACACCCATCGGCTCGCGTCCGGGATACTGTGCGCAGCCTCGGTGTCACAGCCATGAGTGTGGATGACCTCGACCGGTGGGAAACGACCAACCTCCCCAAGGACCTTGAAGATGTGGGCGCGCACGGCCCAAGCGCGTTCGCGGCCGATGCCCTCACCCGCAAGTCCGTGAAGGGTGAACCCAAGCTCGAGCGGATTTACTGGTTTCTCCGGTCCGAGGTCTGGTTCCTTGAGACATGGCAGGCCACCAAACGCCTCATTGGCGCACTCAGTGAACTGCGCCGCCACTGGACGCCCGAAATCGACGACGATGCGGCCGCAGCCTTGCGCTGGATGTACGCCGAAGCGATCTCGATCTTGACCCTCCAGCTCGTCGTCCTCATTGGCCGCTATCAGGCTTCCGACCAACGTGACTGGCCCGCACTCGTGAAGGACCGACTCGCGGAAGGTGCCATCCCGACCAGCAACCAGCGTGCCCTCGCTGATGCCTTCGACAAGTACCTTGCCCACGTCGTCGGCGAGCTCAAAGCGCCACCAACCATGATCGTAGAAGTCATGGGCGCCTTCCACCCGACACCGCCGGAATGGGCTGACGGGCTCATCGAACTCATCACCCGACTCGAAGCCTCTGCCGGCCTAGCCGAGCTGCCGCGGCAGAACGACCTCGTCATCACCGAGCGACTCGTCCGTCGCCGACACGAGAGTGAGGAAGCGCTCGCAGGGGTCAGTGACCGCGCCCCTGAAGAGTTCGCGCGCATGCGCCGCCAGATCGCAGCCTTCCTTCGCGGTGCCGTCGAACTTCCCGATGCGGTCGACAAGGCTCTCAATACCTGACTCGATGGACGATTGGCGAGGCTCGGAATGCCGGTGAGGGGCGGGCCGCGGACGCCACCTGCCCCTCACAAAAGTGGCTCCGCTTGACGATCCGCTTGCGGGGCGATCGTCGGCGACGCGCCGACCACTCGAAGCGCACCTAACGCTTCCCGGATTTCAGCCCAGTCCGAGGCCACTTTCGAGGGGCACCCGTGTGGGTGGGGCTACAGGGTGGGTCCGCGGCGGTGTGGGCCTTGTTGTTGCCGGCGGATCTCGTCGCGCCGCTGGGCGCGGCGGGCTTCCTCGAGGCGTCGTTGCTCGGCGCGTTCTTCGGCGAGCTGTTGGTCGTGACGTAGCTGCTCTTGCTGCATGGCGGTGCGCTCGACAAGGTCCGCGGGTGCGGCGGGCGCCGACTCCGATTCGCCTCGGAGGTCTCGGATGCGGGCGGTGATGTGGTGGTAGGCGCGGGCTGCGTCGCCGTGCTCGGGTTGTTCACCGAGCAGGCTGCGGTCGGTGGTGATGCCGAATTGCTCGCGGTAGGCGGCGGCTTGCCCGGCTGCTGCGATCCAGCGGGCGCGGTCGATGCCGCTGTCGGGAACTTCACCGAGGTGGTTCGACCATTCGGGTCGTTCGGTGGCGGCTTGTTGGCCGAGTTCGCGGGTTCGGTAGGTGATTTCGGCGTACCGACGGTGCGACCAGGCGACGAGTTCGTGGTCGACACCTTCCCGGTCTTGGTGTGGTGGCTGCACCCATGTGGGGGCCGCGGGGTCGCGGCGTTCGCGGCCGAGAGGCCACCGTTGTTCGCTGAGTTCGATGAGTTGTCGTGCGGTCGGCTCCGCTGCACCCGAGGTCTCTCTCAGGTCGTCGATGGCCCGTTCTGGGGGGTATCCGGTGCGGTCGATGTGGCGCAGACGCACGGCGAGTTCGCTCCAGCTCTGCTGGTCGTCGAGGATCGTCTCGGCGTGCCGACCGAACGCATCTCGCAGTGTCGGCTTGAGGTGGTCGGCCCAAATGTCGGCCTCGTGCAGGCCGGTGTCGATTCTGGGTTGCAGTCGCCAGTGCATCACCTCTGACACGGACTCAGCGGAGGCGAGTTCACGCTCGGCGGCTGCTTCGCGGAGCACCTGTCCAAGGTCGAGACCGACGGCCTCGGCGCGTTGCGCTTGGTGCACGAATGCTTCCCAGGCGTCCTCGTTCACCATCGTGTTCGCGAGTCCGTGGCCGAGGTGTTCACGCACGATGGCCTCGTACCGGCCCGCGTCGAGCAGGTCGTTGGCGTACCCGTAGCCGGGGATGTTGTGGGAGAGCTTGAGGTGCTCGACGGCGGCTTCGCGTTGCTGTTCGGTGGCCGAGCGTTCGGCTCCGTCGCGGCCGATGATGCCGCGCAGGACCTCGTCGGCGATCCTCTCCTCGGGGTGTTTGTGATCGAGGTCGAGGTCAATGATCTTGTCCGTCACCACGAAGGCGTTGTTACTCTCGACGGCCCTGCTGAGCATCACGTAGAGGGACTGACGATCCATCGACGGATCGGCGATGCCGTACAGGGTGTCGACGGTGGCGCCCTGGACGCGGTGCACGGTGGTGGCGTAGCCGAGTTCGCACCAGTGGCGAACGTAGTCGGGCGGGAGAACCACCTTGCCGCCGTGGTTGATGTGCTGCACGTGCATACTGCCGTCCCCGCTGACTTCGAGCACGTCCCACAGGTCACCGTTGGCGACCCAGTCGTTGCGGGAGCCGACGGCTCGCAGTGTGGTGTCGTTCTGGCGGGTGACGATGCGGTCACCGACACCGGCGTGAAGGTCGTCGGCGAGGGTGACTTGATCGGTGGGGTCGACCTGGCCGGCTGCGATGCGATCGGTGCGGGCGCGTTCGTTGAGCTGGGCGACGGTGTCGTTACGGGGCGCAGCCATGACCGAGTCTTTGCCGGCGTCGGTGTCGGCCTTCCATGCGGTGTAGACCCGGTCGACGAGTTCGTCTTCCATCCCGTAGTGCACGCGGCCTTTCGCGAAGTACCAGGCCGCCGCCGATTGATCTCCGGCACGCAACCGCAGTGAGATCTCACGCTCCTCGTGGTCGGCGAAGCGGTGCACTGCGCTGAGGGCGGGTGCGTTGGTTTCCTTCGCGACGAGCCGTAGCGCACCGCCACCTTCGACGGCGCCGAGCTGTTGGGGGTCACCGAGTAGCTTCACGACCGCACCCTGCTCGTAAGCGACCGCGACGATGCGGTCGATGTTGTGGCGCGACGCCATACCGGCTTCATCGACGAGGATCAGATCACCGGGCCGGATGCCGGTGTCGTGCCCGTGCTGATGCAGGGTCAGAACCCGGTCGATGGTCTGCCCGCTCGCTCCGATCTCTGCTTCGAGGACCTTCGCGGCGACCTGAGAAGAAGCCAGAGCGTGTACGTTCGCGCCGCCCGCCTTCCAGGCATCGGTGACGACTTTCATGGCGGTGGTCTTGCCGGTGCCGGCCGGTCCGATGCCTGCCGAGAGCAGTGTTCCGCTGAACACGAAGTGCCGGGCGAGAGCTTCCTGCCCGGCGTTGAGCGTCCTTCCTGTGAGCCGCTGCGATGCGGCGAGGGCCGCATTGAACGCCTCTTCGCTGCCCATTACGGCGGTGGGAGTGTGCGCCGCGGCGACGAGTCGAGCTTCGGATTCGAGGACCTCACGGGAGGTGTAGGTCTGATTGCCGTGGACTGTGAGGACGCTTTCTCCGTCGCTGCGCCGCAGCACCGCGGGGGCGGAATCCTGCTTCCTGGTGAGCCGGATTGATCCGCGGCCGAGGACGGATTCGGTCACCTTGTCGCGGACGGTCAGGTAGTCCGCGTCGGTGGCGAAGATCGTGTCCTTGAGCTGCCGGTCGACCTCGGCCGCTACATGCCAGCGGTTCCAACTCGACTTCTCCCGTTCGAGGACGGAGAGGACCGCGGCACCGGCTTCGTGGGCGTCGATTTGATCGGCGGTGACGGTGCTGACCTTGCGGCCGATGCACCGTCGGACGACCCGGCCGACGCGGTGGGTGCCGAGGACTCTGGCGGCGCGGCCGAGGCTTTCGCGGCGCATGGCCTCGTAGGAACGCGGGGCAGGCTTGTGCCCGCGGGTCTCGAGGGTGGCCTGGTCGGCGAGCTTGGTTTGCATGGCCGGCGAGGGGTTGCGGCCGTGACTGTTGCGGTAGCTCGACACCAGTTCGGTGAGGCGTCTTTCGATGGTCTCGCGGCGGGAGAACTCGTCGATGAGTTCCTGGGAAATGCCGTCGATCTCGCGGACCGGGCGCCTACCAGCGGTCCTCTTGGCCCGCTCGACAAACTGGACGCCGAGCTCCCGGGACAGGGCTTGCTCGAATGCGGTGTTGTAGGTTTCCGAGGCGGAGACGGCGAGCTTGTGCAGCACGCGGCCGTCGAGGCTGCGCCACTTCCCGTCTACCCCCATGACTTTGGTGGAGATCGCGACGTGGGTGTGTAGGTTCGGGTCCCCGTTGCGGTTGTCGCGGTGATCGAAACGGGTGTAGGTCAGTCCCTTCGTTTCGATCTGGGCGACTCCGGCCTTCCCGACGCGGGTGTATGCGGCGTGTTCTTCGATCTGTTCGAGGGCTAGATCGCGTGCCTCGGCGTGGCAGTTCTGAACGGCACGGCGGATCGTGTCGTCACCGAGGACCCACAGAACGGATGCTGATTTCACCGGAGTGAAAACGCAGTCGTAGCCGGCGACCGGCTGGCGTTCGCGCCGTGTCTGGCTGGCCATGTACCGGGCGAGTTCGCTCTCGTCGGCGGGGGAGCGGCCGATCTCGATATGGAACTGATCCGCTCCGATCCGGTACCGGATCGCGGTGCGCTGTTCCTCGGTGAGGGTCGTGCCGAGTCGTTCGCGCTCGGCCTCGAATTCGGTGCGCACCCGACGCATGAATGGCACGTCGTTGCGGAACGAGGCGAACCGGCGACCCAGCCGCTCGGCTTGAACCGCTTCTTTCGCCGGCGTCCCTTCGGCGATGGCCTGCCGAATGTGCTCGTCGGCGTTCGGGTGCAGTCCTTCACCGAAGAGGGCCTTCATCTGGTCTTCACTGACCGTGCCGGAGACGCCGAGAACCTCGGCTCCGCTACCGCCCCAGATTCCCGGCGGGTTGCCGTCGACGTTGTAGTAATCGGAGATCTGCTCACCCTTCTCCAGCCGGTAATCGCCGGTGGCGACCTCGCGGGTGAGATAGGTGTAACCGTCGCCTGCGTGTAGCGGGTGGACGGTCATCATGTCGGAATCGTAGCGCGAAAATTCGAAGTTAGGTCCCCCTAAGACACTATTAGTGCAAGAGGTGTGTTCAGATTTGGTCGTTGTCGCAGGTCACTGCGGTGCAGTAGGCAGTAACGCAGTGACCGAATGAGGACCGGTGAGCGCAGCGATGCACTTGGCTATTCCTAACTCGCTGATTGGTCGCGGTGTTTCGTTGGCGCGATTGTCGGTGCCGGTCGGTACGATTCGGTCATGCCCTCACCACCGCCGGCTGCACCCGCCGGGCTCGCATGCCCACGAGCAGGGGGCGGTGTGTGGTTGGAAGTCGCGTACGCGGAGAAGGACCACGCCAAGTCGCTGGGCGCGCGCTGGGATCCGGACACCAGGATGTGGTACGCGCTTCCGGGCCAGGAGCAGAGTTTGTCTCCGTGGTGGGCGCTGCCGTCCGCGTTTCCTTGGGAGGACCGCGCATTCGGAAGTGGACTGTTCGTCGATCTCATCCCGGACTCATGCTGGTTCACCAACGTCCGGTCGTGTGTCAGCACACGAGACTGGTTCCGAATCCGGAAGATGGTTTACGGCCGCGCCGGCAATCGTTGCGAAACGTGCGGGGCTGTCGAGAACACGGACGCCGGTATTCGCATGGAGGCGCACGAGCGTTGGCTCTACGACGACGAGTCGCACGTTCAGTACCTACGGCGACTGGTCTGCCTGTGCACTCTGTGCCATCAATCGACGCACTTCGGATACGCCGAAGTCACCGGCAACGGTGCACGCGCATTCGCGCATCTGTCCTCGGTGACCGGATACACGAACGAACAGTCCGCGAAGCACATCGCGGATGCGATCGTGGTGTGGCGTCGCCGCTCCCGTTACGACTGGACGCTGAACCTGAGAATGCTTACCGACGCCGGTATCGCGGTTGCCCCGCCCGTTCGCGGTCCGGAGCGACGGGCAGTCGCCGAGCGCCAGACCCAAGCGGTGCGACCGATGCCGGAACCTCTCGGGCATGGCGGCGAGGAAACGGGCATGAGCATCCGACCGATCCACCGGGACTAACGAAGGAGTACGGCATGGCAAAGAAGGACTCCGCAGTCAAAGCGCGTCAGCGGGCTCGCGAGCAGATGGCGGCGAAGCTGGCTGAGCAACGTAAGCGGGAGCAGGCCAACGAGGCTGACCTCGCGACGTTCTTCGAAACCGAGGACGCGCTCACAGCTGCTGCCGACGAACGCGATGCGGCGATCACCAAGGCCCACAGTGACTACGACAAGGCCACCGGCAAGGTCACCGCGACACGATCCTCAGCTCTCGCGGCGATTCGCGGGCGCGGGGAGACGGTGGCCGATCTCGCTACCCTGACCGGGCTCACCACTCGCGAGGTGAATGCACTGCTGAAGACGACACACAGCAGCTCCCCGGCGGAGAAGAAGACCGCCGAGAAGACTGTGGAATCCGCCACCGCGACGGATCGATCTGCAACTGCTGAACCCACCACCAAGACCGAAGTGACTCCGGAGCCGTTGGGTTCGTCCGACGCGCTCGCGTCCTGACCGCCACGATGCACCGGAAGCCGGCCACGGATGCGACCCTCCCCATCTCGGGGCAGGCGCCGACTGTGGGTGGGACACAGACCCGGAGGGCCAGATCTGTGTGCCATCCACACGAGGGTCCCGGCTGTCCCGATTTGTGGTGGGCTGCTCACACCGATGGGGCGGAACCGCGCCGCGGGCAACATCATGGGTGAGACACTCGTGGTGGGCGACGCCGCCGAACAACGACGCTTCTGGAACCATGTGGTCCGGGGCCCCGGCGAACGCGACTGTTGGATCTACGCCGCCGCCGTGTCTGACGACGGGTACGGCAGATTTTGGGTCTCGCGCAACGGCAGACAGAAGGTGGTGCGCCCGCACCGGTACGCGTTGGCGATCGAACTCGGTCGACCGCTGAACGCCGACGAGGTTGCGTTGCACGAAGTCTGCGACAACCCGATCTGTGTTCGGGCGTCGTCGGAAACGTTAGGTCGTCCGCACGTCGTACTCGGCACGCAAGCGCAAAACCTCGCCGGCATGGGTGCGAAGGGCCGCGGCGGCGGGCGCGGCCAGACCTGGCATTGGTACGGACCCGACCGTGCAGCACGCGCCGCCCGCTCGCGAGCATTGCGGGAGGCAGTGCGAAACGGGTGGGACGACGAAAAGGTGCAGCACGCCCTTTTGCACAGCGACGTCCCGACACTGTTCTGAACAACAAGAACCCGCCCGGCCGGCGTCGGGAAGCGTTAGGTGAGAAGGGGAGATCATGAACGAAAACGAAGCAGTCGTGCAACGTTCGACGGTCGAGGCTGCGTTGTATCAGGCGACCAAGCACACCTGGTCCGTGCCAGATGCCGACTTGGAAGCGATCGTTGCAGGCCAGTCCGCCGGGCCGTTGCACCGCACTGCCGCCGGCCTCGACATGGCGTTTCCGAACCCGGACGCGCTGCGCGGTCTGCTCTAGACGCGGCCCGCGCGTCACGAGGTGTGTTGCTCGTGACGCAGGCGCGGAGGGTGTTCGGGCTCGATGCCCGAACACCCTCTACACTCACCGAAGGCGCACCCCCGAACCTAAGCCGTTCGGGGGCGCGCCTTTCGTTTGTCGATGTCAGTCGAACTCGACACCCAACTTTTGTGCACTCTCGATCCCGGCGGCGGTGAGTCCGGCGATCGTGTCCGGGTGCATTGCGCGGTGCCATGCAATGTCGAGCAGATCGAGCAACCGGGTCTCCGCCTCGGGTGCATCCTCGGCGCTGGCTCGGGCGGCGTCGATTGCAATGCCCGCATCCGGGCCGGTTCCGGCGATGTAGGCGAAGTAGGCGGTGATGGTGAGGGTTTGCACGCGGGCGTGGCCGCGTACCTGGGTGGCGACCAGGATCATTGCCGCGTGTGCCTCGGCCGCGCCGTAGTGGGCGAGTCCGAGAAACGCGTCGCGCTGCGTCGGTCCGCTCGCGGCGACCAGTCCGACGCGGGCGGCGAGATCGGCGCTGGGGATTTCACCGTTACGGATGACGACGGCGAACTCGGTGATCGTTGCGCGCGCGAAGTCGTCACCCTGCTCGGCAGCGACCCGGGCCGCGATGCGGGGATCCGCCTCGGCGGCAAGACCGTAGCGGGCGGCGACCGCAGCGCGTGAGGTGGCCACGTTGCGACCGTCGAACACTGCGGCCGCGTGGACGGCGGAGGTGGTCGGGTCCGGGACTGCGCCGCGCTCGAGCGTGTCGAGGTTGACCCACATTGCGCCCTCGGTGAGTTCCGCGGTGTACAACGACAGCATCGGAGCGACGCCCTCGGCCTCGAGGCGGTCGCGCAGCGATGTCATGTTGTCGAGGGCGGTGGCCGCACCGGTTCCGCCCGCGACCACGGTGAGGATCACGCCGGTGACGTTCTCGCGGGCGGCGATGCCGCACAACCGTTCGGCCGGAATCTCGGCGTCCTGGTCGGCATCGTACCGGGACACGAGCACGAGGCGGGCTCCGGTCATTCCGTCGACCTCGGACTCCCCCCCGAGCAGAATCGTCACGATTGACTGCACCGGAGTGAATCCCAGCAACGCGGGGATCGCGGTGAGAACATCGGTGGCGGTGGTAAGACGGATCATCAAAAAGCTCCTTGGAAGTGTCGGCGGACCAGGCACCTGCGGCCCCTGATCGTTCTTTTTGCGCCTGCTGGCAAGGGAGAGTCGGATCGGCGGTATCAGGACGGGGTGCAACCCCTGGGCCGAAGAAGTTTTCGCGGGGAGCCTGCGAGTCGCGAAAACTTGTTCGGAGCCGAAGGCCGGCGCAGCCGCCAGGGGTTGTTCCCCGGCCGCCGTCGATCAGAATCGGAAGGCCAGCAGGTCAAAAGAACGATGTTCTTCCTCCCAGGGCGGAGCGCAGCGGAGCTCGATTCAGAGGACACCGCAGGTGGCCCCCACCGGACCGCAGGGGAGGTGACACACCCCGCCGCAGGGATCGTGCAGCCTTACCCAACCGAGGTCCCCGAACCTTCCCGGCTCGGGGACCTCGGTCTGCGGTCTTACGCGGCCGTGGTGGTCTCGCTTTCGTCGGTGTCGGCGTCGAGTGCGGCGGCGAGGGTGTGCACGGCCGCAAGCACTGTGCGCGCGGTCTCGGCGACAGCGGCGGTGTCCCCGTTCGCCCACGTGGCGATGTAGCCGATGCTGTACTCGCTGGTGTCCAGGCCGAAGAGGCCAGCGAGCACGTACGCCACGGATTCGGCTTCGACTTCGGCGCGGCCCCGGTGCAACTCGGCCGGGTTGACGTCGTCGGCGGCGTGCATCAACGCGTGTGCGGCCTCGTGGATCATGGTCTTGGCGGCCTGCGCCGCGCTCAGGGTCGAGTCGACGACGATGCGACGGGATCCGTCCAGGGTGGTGTATCCGTTGGTTGTGCCGGGGATGGTCTCGCGGGTCACGGTCCACCCCTGGCCGGTCATGATGTCGCGGACCCGGTCGAGGATCGCGGCGGTGTCCTCGCCCTCGAGGCGGCGGGCGATCGGCTCAGGTTGCGGGTGTCCCTCGATCTGGTCGGTCTGGGAGATGTCGAACACCGACAGCACCGGGTAGGTCGGCACCTTGCGCTTGCTCTCTTCTCCGGTGGCAGGGTCGGTCTCGGTGACCGTGCGGGAGCTGTAACCGAAGATGCGGATGGCCTTCTCACCCTTGCGGACCTGACGTCCCTGTTCCTGCCACTTGCGGAACCCGGCAACCTGGGTCGCGTACGGGAGCTGGGCCATGATCAGCAACACGTTGTTGAAGCTGTAGGAGTGGAACGCGGAAGCGCCGGTAAGGTAGGCGGCCCACTGCTCCGAGTCGGTCAGGGCGTCGACCTTCGCGGTGATGGTCTCGTGCAGCTGCGCGGCGAGCTGGCGGCGCGCCTCGGCCCGGTCGGTGCTGTCCTTCTTGGTGGCTCCCATGAGTTCTCCCCTTTGCGCTGAACCGGTGGCCGGGTGCCCCGACCGTTCTTTTGCCCTTCTGGCAGGGAAAAGTCGGACCGGCTAGGGGCCGGGAGTGCATACCTCTGGGCCGGGAAAGTTCTCTCGGGGAGCGTGCGAGCCGAGAGAGGTTTCGGAGCCTTGTGCGCGCGCCCGCGCCGCCAGGGGTTGCGCGAAGGTCACCGCCGGTCAGAATTCTGAACGCCAGGAGGCAAAACAGCAAGAGTCTTCCCTCTGGGCGCCAGCGGAGCAGAGCTGAGGGTCTTGAGAGTGATGGCCAAATCTCATCTGGGATGGCCACTCAGTGGCCAGTTGGCCGTTGGGTGAGATTGCATTCGACGTGGCGGCGTGGCTGGTCTCGAATCTGGCGACGGGATCTCACGGCGAGTGGCGGGCCGGTGGCGGATCCGCCATCGTGGTGAGACTCGCCCACTTCGGCGTGATCCAGATCGTCGTGGTCCCGATTGACGCCCCCCGAAAGCAAAACCATCACCGGACGGGGCTACCGGAACGGCGCTGGTCAGCGACTTCCGGTCAACGGCCGGCTTTCGACGTGCCAGTGCGGGTTCCGCTTTCGGGATAGGCACCCGGTTGCCGCCGCCTCGTTTTGATGCCGGAGACCGGTGGCTGCGTCCCGCGGGTTTAGTTCGGGGTGCCGATCAATTGGTGATGGGCGAGTTCGCGGTAGAGCTCGCTGGTGCTGAGTAGCTCGTTGTGGGTGCCGACCGCGTGGACCTGCCCGTGGTCGAGGACGATGATCTGGTCGGCGTTCTTCACCGTCGCGAGCCGGTGCGCGACGATGACGACGGTCTGATCGGATCCGGTGGCCTCGAGCGCGGTCTGGAAGATTTCCTCGTTGCGACTGTCCAGGCTCGATGTCGGCTCGTCCAACAGCAGCAGCGGTGGCCGGGCAAGCAGCGTGCGGGCGATCGCCAACCGTTGCCGCTCACCACCGGACAAGCGGACGCCGTGCTCACCGATCTGCGCGTTCAAACCGTCGGCCTCGGTGTCGATCCGGTCGCGCAGGTTGACTCTGTCCAGGGCCGTCCAGCACTCCAGATCCGTCACCTGCGGGGCGGCGAGGGTGAGGTTCTCGCGGACGGTGCCCGAGATCGCGGGCGCGTTCTGTTCCACGTACCCCAGCTGCGAGCGCAGGACGGTGCGCGGCAGGGCGGTGATGTCCACCCCGGCCAGTTCGATGCGGCCCCGGTCGAGGTCGTAGAACCGTTCGATGAGGGCGAGGAGGGTGGATTTGCCGGCGCCGGAGAGTCCGACGATCGCGGTCCGGGAGCCGCGTGCGACGGTGAAGCTCACCGAGTCGAGGACGGGATGGTCGGGGCGGTACCCGAACCGGGCGTCGCGGAATCGGACCATCGGCGCCGCCGACGGTGCTGGGAGTGTCGGGTGGGTGATGATGTCGGCGGCGTCCTCGGCGGGAATCTGCTGGATGTCGGTGATGCGTTGCAGTGCACCGAGGGCCGCAGCGAGGGACTGCACCGCGGTGAAGGCGGTGTTGACCGGGCCCATGAACAACAGCATGAACAGGATGAACGTGACCAGCTCGGCGACCGACAGATGCCCGGTGGCCACCCGGTAGCCGCCGACGCCGAGGACGACGAGCAGCGAGGCGTGGCCGGTGGTCTGCCGGAGCGGTTGGATCGCGGCGCCGGATCGAGCCGCAGAGATGCCGGCGTCGAACGCTGATCGGACCCGGTCGCCGAGCCGGGCCTGCACGCGGTCGGTGGCCCCGTTGGCGCGGATGACGCTGATCGCCGACAGGGTTTGGTTCAGATCGCCCGTCAGGTCCCCGAGCCGGGACTGGGTCTCGAACGTCAACGCTCTCAGCCGCCGGGTGATATGAAGTGACGCTGCGACCACGATCGCGACGACGAGGACGGTGACGCCGGCCAGGACGGGGTCGAGCAGCATCATCGCGGTCAGCGCGCCGACCAGGACGAGGATCCCGCCGAGGGGTTCGACGACACCGTCGGTGAGTGCGGCCCGCAGCAGGGTGGTGTCCGAGGCGACCCGGGAGACCAGGTCCCCGACGTGGCGGCTGCGGTACTCGCTCATCGGCAACCGCAGCAGGTGCCCGATCAGCTCGGTGCGGGCGGTGAGCACCACACTCTCGGCGGTGCGTTGCAGCAGGTAGTACTGGATCGTGGCGAGGACGGCGCCGGCGGCGAGGAGCCCGACCAGCGCCCACACCAGGCCGCTGAGCGGGGCACCGTCTCCGACGGCGGTGATGATCCGGCCCACCAGCACCGGTTGCGCCAGACTCAGTCCTGCTGCGGCAATGGAGAACACCGCTGCCGCCCCGAGCAGCCGGCGATGCTCACGCACATACGGCCACAACGCACGCACACCTCCCCGTCCGGTAGTGCCTGCGTTTCCTCCATGCGGATCCATCCGTCCCCCCAAAACCCCAGAAACAAGTTCCGCCATCATATTTGGCCCGGACCCGAATCTCTGGTTGATCCCACCGATGACGGATCTCCCCAGAGTGCAGGTAGCCGTGTCGGGATCTGACCGGCGATCCATCCGCTATCGGTGACCGTCAATCGCTCCCGGCAGGGCGGTTGGCCATCCTCGTCCATTCCGTGGGCGATTCCTTCGCCGGGTCGCTCGAGTGGCACGGATACTGACTGAGTGGAGCGGGAAGAGGCGATCGCGACGAATCGGATACAGCGCGGTACTCCGGTGGCCTATAGGGGGCAGGACACCGACCGCGACATTCTCAATCCGGCGTCGCGACCTGCCCTGCTATTTCATGGGCATCCAGGACGAATCACCGACCCGACGCTGCAACACGTCCAGGTGGATTGGGTGGGTCTCGAGGATGAGCCAGCGAGCTTTGCCGTCGAGTTTTGCCCATCCACCGTCGACGGTGGATGGGCAGGCCCTACGGTGCCGGGGTTGGCAGAGATTTCGGAGGACGAGTTCAGGGTGCGGAAACAACGAATCGAGTGCGGCCAACGCCCTCTGCCGTGACCCGCTCCAGGCGATGTCCCGGTCATCGATCCGCTTACGGGATCGCCACCCACTCCCCGGTGTGGGTGTCAGGGCGTCCTGATCGCCGTCGCGGCCAGGGCATCGGCACGGCCCGTCTCGCTTCGTAGTGACTGAGGAAATGCCACGGTCTTGAGACAGATTGCTGTGGCCACGCCGTGAGACAAGCAACACGTCCGCAGAGCGCGGCGTCTCGAAATGCCACTGGCAGCGAGACCCTACAAGAGCACCAGCATTGCCGTCGGTGCAAGCCAACAAGTGATGTGTCCTGTCGGTGTCGGTGAGGCCCGGCACAATCGCCTTCGACAGGTACTGAGGGAGGGCGCTTGTCGCTGATCTGCACCGTCCAGCGGAAGAACGGATCATGCACGTTTGTCGATGCCGTGTACGCCTGGGCTGCAATGACGTCGGCCGTGCTGGTTTCACTCTCGGCATCGGACGGTCCGACGTCGGAACGAAACGGGGAGGAATCTCGTGATCAAAGACAGTCCTGGGCGGGTCGAAGCTAGGTGGGTGTGGGGGTTAGCGCTGTCATGCATCGGTCACGCGGCCGTCGACTTCATTCGAAGGGATCTACTCGACGCCGCCGGTTCTGCAGAGTCCCGGATTACGGTCCTGGCAGCCTGGGCGATGACCCTAGTCTGCCTGGCCGTGCTGATCATGACGTTTATACGATCGACTGTGCTGCCGCGATCGACGAGCGCCAAGGTTCTCGTGGCGGCGGCCGGCTACTGGACGTTGCTGGGTGTGCCCACAGTGGTGAATGTCGGGCGTTGGTGGTTCGGCAACGAGACACCGCAACCACTGAGCACCTCGATGCTGGCGATGAGCGTGGTCTCGTTCGCCACGGGTGCGATGGCGGCGGTCTTCCTGTGGCGGTGTGTTCGCCAGTGGCTTAATCTTTCGCTCCACCAGAGCGGATTCCCCACCAATGATCCGGACAATTTCCGGGCCGACCAGTCGTCGGGCAGATTCGCTGTCACGAATACAGCGTGGATGGTTGCTGGGGCATGGATCGCGGCAACGTGGATTGCGAATGTGACGTACGGCTTTCTGGCGGACTGGAACGTGGTTCCGTCGGCACAGATTCCGTTGGCTCCGGGCTGGAACGGGTGGCTCCGGAGTCTGGCCGGCGGTCTGTTCGCCGGCCCGTTCGAGGAGATACTGTTCGCCGCTATTCCAGTGATGCTGTTCGCTGCCGCCCGCTCGAAGTCTGGGCGGGCCAAACCACTACAGGATTTCGGGGCGCGAACAGTGGTAATGGTGATCGCGACGTCTGCCCTGCTTCGCGGGCTGGGGCATATCTACTACGGCAACAACAGTTCACCAGGTCTGCATCTTCCGTTTTGGTCGTCACTGGTTCCCGGCGGAATCGCCGCAATCACGTGGGGCGCGCTGTGGGGTGGCGTCGCGGTGTGGCTCTTTCTCCGGTTCGGCCGACTGCTGCCACTTGTGATCGCCCATTCGGCACAGGACTGTTGGGTCAACATTGCACATATGCCCGATCCATTGATGGCGGCCGTCGGCACGTTCCTGATCGCGGTGCTGATCTTGTGCTGGGTCTTTGTGATGATGGCGAAAGACCTGCGGTCCGGGCGACAGAAGAAGCTTGCGCGGGAAGTTGCGACGGTTACGACACGCTGAGCGCACGACGCACCGAGGATCGTCCGACACGGAGCGTGTCGGCGATCGCGTCGTATGACTTGCCCTGTTCACGCAGCATTCTCGCGGTTTCGATGCGGTCGGGGTCATGACGGTGGGGCGGCCGCCGATGCGTCCCTCCCGTCGGGCGGCGTCGAGGCCGGCCATGGTGCGTTCGCGGATCATCCGTCGTTCCATCTGCGCGAGGGCGCCGAGGATGTGGAACAGGAATTCGCCACCGGCGGTGGTGGTGTCGAATCCTTCGGTGAGCGAGCGGAAGGCGACGCCGCGCTCCCCGAGAGCGTTGACGGTGTCGATGAGATCGCTCAAGGATCGGCCGAGCCGGTCTAGTTTCCACACCACCAGGACGTCACCGGCGTCGTCGCGTAGATAGTCCAGGCAGGCGCGGAGCTGTGCGCGGTCGGTCTTGGCGCCGGATTCGAAGTCGGTGAAGACCTTGATCGCGCCGGCCTCGCGCAGCGCGTGCTCCTGAAGCTCGGGATTCTGCTCGAGGGTACTAACCCTGGCGTAGCCGATGACGCTCATAGGTGTGGTCCTGTCGGTCTCGTGATGGGCGGTAAATTGCGGCGGATCTCCTGGAGGCGCTTGGCGGCACGGACGCGCTCCGCCTCTCGTTGAACCTGGGTCTCCCGCTCGAGCGCGGCGCCGCGCTCCTCGTGCTCGCGCGCGGATGTTGTTGTGTCGTAGTTGGTTTTCGGATCCGTGTCGTGCTGGGCGGCGGCGCGGCCGGGCCAGGTGTATGGGGTCCGGGTGTCAGAGTCTAGGTGGTCGAGCATCCGCTGCCAGTGCTCGGTCATCGTCAGGTCGGCCTCGCGGTGGGGCCCGCCGAGTAGCGCGTGTGGAGGCACCTCGTCGGCGGGACGTACGGCCGGGCCGATGACATCGGCGAGGACGGTGCCGCCGTCGAGATAGGCGATGTTGCGGGCGGATTGGAGTGCAGGGACCGAGAGATCGCGCCAGTCGATTCCCCATCCTGCCTCGTGGGAGAGTTGGTCGAAAAACACCTGTTGGGTGCGCGAGTTGCCGTCGAGGAAGGGATGCAGGCTTGTCATGTCGCCCCAGTGCTCGGCGAGTCCGGTGGTGAATTCTCCGTGGTCGCGGCCGCGGAGGTAGTCACCCTCTGCGATCTCTCGGAAGATTCGCTCCGACTCGGCAGCGATCGATTCGGGCGGGTCATGGGCGATTCCGAGGTCGCCTGGGCTGGTGGCCACGGTGCGAATCTCACCGGCCCAGCTGTAGATGTCGCTGAGGAGCGCTCGGTGGATGGCCTGCAGATGTTCGAAATCGAACCGGCCGTCGATCGGACGGACGACCAATTCCGCCATGTGCCCGGCGGCCACGATGGTCTCGGCCTGCGCAAGCGCCTGGGCGTCGGTGTAGCCGAGGCGGTTCCGCAGGACGTGGGTCTCCGGGTCGTGGTACGGATCGGTCACTGCGCCAAGCGCCGATTCAGCTCCGCAAGGTTGCGGGCGATCGCTTCCTCGCCGGTCAACTCCCCGATGAGGACCGATCGGGCGGTCTGCTCGGCGAGATCGGTGAACTCGAGCCCGCCCATCTCCAGGCCGGCCTTGATTCCGGCGAGTTCGATCTCGACGTCTGTCGGACTCAGCGGGCGCGCCGGCTGGCGCGGGATGTCACTCGGAATCGGCATAGCAGGGGTCCCCCTCGGTGAAATCAGGCTCAGATCGTCTCTGCCGCGTCGACGGTGTGCGCCGGGCGAAGGAGGTCACCGAATCCGTGTTCGTCGGTCTCTGTTGATCTTGATCCTATCGGGCCGTCCGAAAACGTGTCGAGTGGCGGTTTCGAACGATCTGGTTTTGGCAGGGTTTTCGGCCGGCCCTCGGCCGAGGTCACCCAACCACGCCCCGACAGGCTCGATTTGCGCCCACAAAGGATCGAATACGGTCAGCCGGAATTCGGGGCCGCTCCGTTTGACGCCCGGTGAGCGGGACGGGTAAGTGAGATAGGGCGTCGCAGCCTCGGCGTCGGCCGGATTCGCGTCGCGGTGGTGAGGCTGCCGACGCCGTGGGACGGCAGGGTCGCGCGGCGTCGCTCCCCGGGTCACATGTAGTTGCCTGCCGACTCGTCCTCGGCGACGTCGGCCCGCTCCACCAGGAACCAGCTACCGGGCGCGTAGATCAGTTCCTGGTGAGCCCGGACGATGACGAGGGCGCCGCTGTCGTGGATGCTGTAGGAGTCGTCGGGGCCGAAGTCGGTCACGGCGAACTCCGAGAGTTGGTCGAATGATCGATGCGTCACGGTGAAAGTCATGCCGCCAGTGTGGCACCGGCGCTCGTCCTACCAGAGTGTGCAGGAGTGCGTCGATGACCCGTGTCGGGTGGCCGACCCTTCCACCCGCTGGTGCGCTCGCTCGACACCGGCGGTCACATCGATCAACCGGTGAATTCGCCGGCCGCATACGAACGATTTCGATCAGTGGGTCCACGAGATACCTACAGGCAATACCCGCCCATGCGAGATGAATCGCAGCGTTCAGTCACACGGCGAGGTGACTCAAGATGCGCCGAACGTTGATAGCGATTGATTCCACGGCCTTGACGGTGAGTCAAGGCACGAACATTGGCGAAGGCTCCCGGGCACGCATCCGGTGAATGTCGGGTATGAATCATGGCGATGTCGGGTATGACCCAGTGATGATGTGGTGGGTGGTTTGCGGAGCGACCTTGATGATCGTGTTGCTGTTCCGCAAATTTCTCGCCGAATGCTTCAAGCTACGGGAGGAGTCTCGCCAATATAGGAGCAGGATGCTGGTTCCTGCCGCTTATTGGGTCTATGGGATAGCGCTCATGGGGCTGCCGTCGTCTTGGGTGCGCATCGGCGTGCGGAGATGGGCGAAAAACGAGAAGCGCGAAAAATCTGCGGACACGATAGTCAGCTGCTTGCTTGAGAGCTATTTGATCCTAACCACGGCCGTTCTTGTTTCCGGTGTTTACACGTTTCGCCCCGACGACACATGGCTCTGGGACTTTTGGACAGGATTTGTTCTTGTTGTGGTAGTCCTCCGGATGGTCGAGATTCTCTCGCAGTCAGTGGAAGTCATCATGAATCGAATCTTCGTCGACGTGCCGTCGACGCTGGTAACACTCGCGATGTACACCATCCAGAGCGTCGCCATCTTTACAATCTGCGCTGAGCTCGTCGGCCCGAGCGGGTATGGACCACCCCTCTGGATTCTTGGGATGATTTCCTCCACATGACGTGGAATAACATGGCCACCCTCGGCAACTCGTATCCCGCGACGTCAGGTTGGGGCAGAGTGGTAGTCGCAGGATCAAACGTGACGGCAATATTGCTGTTCAGCGTCCTGCTTGGCTTTGCTGTAGGCAAACTCGGCGACGAGCGGCAGGCGCGTCCCACGTCGGACCCCACGCCACCGCCACCGCCGCCGCCACCGCCACCGACGAACACACCAGAGGTCACGTCCTGCGAGCACCTGGCGCGGAGACTTACGCTGACACTCGCTTTGGTTGCCGCGTTCATCGCGGGCCGGGCATCAAAGTCATCAACTAATTCAGCTGATGTCAGAGGCGCCCAAGATCCGGGTTAGGCAGTTGGGCTCGATTCGTCGGCCGGAATCGACCGAATGAGAACCACTGCATAGAAGCGCATAACTATGCACGGGGCCGGCGTGCGGCTATCACTGGCCGATCATCGCGCCTTTAGCCGCGATGTGTACCGCTGGGCAATGTCGGCCGCGTCGTCGGCCATTACCAGGGCCCGTTCCACATCGGCCAGAGCGTCGCGGGCGGCGTTGAGTGCTTCCGCAGCGGTGATCGGGTGCCCGAGTGTGTCGGTATCCAGGTTCACGGCTGTGAGCGCCTGATACTCGCGGGCGAGGTCGAGCACGGTACGGCGAAGCGTGTGGAGCGTGTCCCGTGCGGTGGCCAACTGCTCGTCTAGGTCGTCGGGTGCGGTCACTGGCCGGTCCCCTCGTTGTCCAACATGTCCTCATCCTCCCTGACGGTCCAACACCCCTTGATGTTTCGCATCGATTCAGTTCCGAAATGAGGGATGCCTCCCAGACGTGAACTGACTTAATTGCAACGTGATTTTCTTGAAGCGCCAGCCTGAAGCCCCCCGTCATGTCATGGCGGGCTGGGTGGACCACTGCTGAAATTAGACGCCGGCCATCGGCTGCCCAAGGTTGACATAAGGTGCCGCGAACGAATCCTCTCGCTCGGGACTATAACCTTGCCGGGGACGCCTGGTGTCTTACCGCCCGGCTACTTGAGCCTGATGATGACCCGGTTGCCGACTGCCAATTCCTTGGCGTACGTCGTCAGCTCGGGATCAGTGATCTTCCCATCTGTAGCATCCTCCCACGCCTTTGCCAGACGCTGTTTCGCCTCCTCGACAGACTTGCCCTCGCATTCACGCTGCAACCGATCCATAACTTTTTGCAGCGATTGCTCCACGCTCGCTTTCGCGACTAGCTCGAACTCGCGTTCGTTGAATTGGAAGTCTGACAACTGGTCTCCTTGGTGTGTCGGCCCTTCCGTATAGGACCCCTTCGCGGCCGCGCTGAAAGCGACTACTGAACAAGCAACTCCAGATCAGGCAGGTTGTCGACGATGTTCATCGTCTCCACACTGACCGTCACGATGCGTTTGAGCAGGTCCAAGATGTAGCGGGGCTGGCCGTGCTCGGTTGCCCAGTCATTGGGATCATTTCGGATCTGACTGTCCTTGTGGACAGTGACTTGGTAACGCTCCATGATCCAGTCGATCGCGGATTTCGCGCCGAGCGTGTAGCGGTATGCCTCGTCGGGGATTCCCGACACGGTGATGTGGTTGTTGTAGATGATCGTCGCTCGGTCCTTACCCTTCGCGAACGCCATCTTCTGAACCTGGTAGAGCTCACGGTCAGGGGCTGCGTCGGAGATCGTCTCGACCAGTCCGTACGGCTCGACACCCTCGTATCCGATGTGCAGTTCCGATAGTGCCCGGCCTGCCCTCGAGAACCCCTGAAAGTCCTTGACTTTCGGGATTCGCGGCAACATCTTCTTAAGATCCGCGGCAAATTCATTCCGATACGCCGGTGAATGCAGGATGCCGTACACGTAGTAGAAGATCTCGTCCTTCGTCACACCAGAACCGTATGACTTGCGGTAGTCCGCGAGGATATCGTCGGTGACGTTGTCGACGCGAGTGATGGCACTGTCGTCGCCGCTTGAGAACAGATCGGTCTCACTCGACGACGGAACATAGATGTAACGGGAAAGAATTGTCCACCTTCCGAACCCCAAAAGTTGAGATCCGGAATGTCGGTCACCATCAGCGTCGCGAAGGGCTTCAGCGCTCCAACGCCGGTGAGATAGAAGCCGATATTGTCGTGCTCCGGAGTGGGGAACATCTTGGGTAGCTGACCGACACGGTGGTTCAGATCGCCGTCGAAGTAGAGATTCTGTTTGGGAGAAATGATCAATACCTGTGGATCGGGGAGGGCGCACCTTCCCGGATGATGATCTGCAAGAAAACAGGTATTCGATCAAGGCCAGCGCTGCAACGCTGGTTGGGAAGGTACGCCCGTGCTTACGGTAGTACACGACAACGACCGCTCCGACGACGACGACGGGCGGTCGTTGCTCGACGAGATCGTCCGTGACGGTGCCCGGCAGATGCTCGCGGCCGCGCTGCAGGCGGAGGTCGCCGCCTATATCGAACAGTTCGCTGACCAGGTCGACGAGAACGGTCGCCGCCTGGTGGTGCGCAACGGCTACCACCACGAACGCGACGTCCTGACCGCCGCTGGTGCGGTCAACGTGAAGGCCCCGCGGGTCAACGACAAGCGCGTCGACCCGGACACCGGCGAGCGACAGCGATTTTCGTCCGCGATCCTGCCGGCCTGGGTGCGCAAGTCCCCGCAGATGAACGAGGTGCTGCCGCTGCTGTATCTGCACGGGCTCTCCACCAGCGACTTCGGCCCGGCACTCGAGCAGTTCCTCGGATCGGGTGCCGGGCTCTCGGCGGCCTCGATTACCCGGTTGACGACGCAGTGGCAGGACGAGGCGAAGGCCTTCCAGGATCGGGACCTCTCCGGCACCGACTTTGTCTATGTGTGGGTCGACGGCATCCACCTCAAGGTGCGGCTCGAGCAGGACAAACTGTGCCTGCTGGTGATGATCGGCGTCCGTGCGGACGGACGCAAGGAGCTCGTCGCCCTCACCGACGGGTACCGCGAGTCCACCGAGTCGTGGGCTGACCTGCTGCGGGACTGCCGCCGCCGCGGCATGACCGCCCCGGTCCTCGCGGTCGGTGACGGTGCCCTTGGGTTCTGGAGGGCGCTGCGGGTGGTGTTCCCGAAACCCGGGAGCAGCGGTGCTGGTTCCACAAGCAGGCCAATGTACTTGCTGCGCTACCGAAGACGGCACATCCCGGGGCGCTCGCGGCGATGAAGGAAATCTACAACGCCGAGGACATCGACAAGGCGCAAGTGGCGATCAAAGCCTTCGAACTCGACTACGGCGCGAAGTATCCGAAGGCGGTGAAGAAGATCACCGACGACACGGATGTGCTGCTCGAATTCTACAAGTACCCGGCCGAGCACTGGGTGCATCTACGCACCACAAATCCCATCGAATCTACCTTCGCCACGGTGCGTTTGAGGACGAAAGTCACCAAGGGCCCCGGATCCCGTGCGGCGGGACTTGCCATGGCCTACAAGCTGATCGACGCCGCACAGGCTCGCTGGCGTGCGGTCAACGCTCCGCATCTGGTCGCGCTCGTCCGAGCCGGCGCCGTGTTCCACAAGGGCAAGCTGCTCGAGCGTCCCACCGACATCACCCCCGACACCTCACCTGCCGAGCCCGCCAACGCCGGATCGGAGGTCGCCTGAAACTCACTCATCCACAGGTATTGACAATATCTCTCTGTTTGGCGAACGGCCGGTAAGCTGCGAGCACGACACGTGCCGGGTCATATTTGAGTCGCATACCCTTAGCAACCTTGGGTAGCAAGCTCGATGACCAGCTGATCTTAGTGGGGTCATTGTCGAGGAAACTAGCCACATGCTTCGCGCGATCCGTGACAGCGTTCGTTGCGCAGTGCTCGGCATAGCTTTCGACCTGTTGGCTATAGAAATGAATCATCCGCCGGACGTGGTCCTCGAGCTTGACCCGTGAAGAGTTGTACACCCACGCGTCCCTCGTTGTCTCGAGCCCACGCGAATAGACGCTGAATGCAGTCAGTGCCGTGCTCTTCGACGCCTTGTCACCAACAGGCATGAATGCGTCAAAAGCTGCACTACGTTGGTTGATCCAGTCACCTGCTGAGCTGGGGATGATGGTCTGCCAGTCGATAGTGTCGAGGTGGGCGTTATCGATGGTGGCGAGCTTCTCCTCCCGGGTGAGGTAGTCGCCAATGTCGCGGTAACGAATCGTGCAGGCACTAGGCGAGGCGGGATTCTTAATGGCGAGGAGGATTGCAACGGTGCTGCGACTTCCAGCACCGAAGACCTTACCCCTTCCTTGCGGGACAGTTCGCCGGCGGTGCGTTGGTTGCCGCGGAGGTTGTATACGTAGAGGCTGCTGAACTCATCGGCAAGCGCCAAGCGGAGTCCATCGGCGGTGCTGCCGTCGATATAGCCACCGTTGGAAACATAAGCGACGATGCCGTTGTCGGTGATGCGATCCGACGCCCAGCGAATCGCCCGGATGTAGGAGTCGTAGAGCGAATTCTTGTTCGTAGCCGACGATCTACTGGCATAGGTTTTGGCGATGGACGCGTCCAGTGTGGGGTATTTGAGATTCTGGTTGCCGTCGTTCTGGCTGTTCTGTCCCGCCGAGTAGGGCGGGTTACCGATGATGACCCGGATATC
Organism: Rhodococcus sp. ZPP; assembly: GCF_017656075.1. Taxonomy (NCBI): domain Bacteria; kingdom Bacillati; phylum Actinomycetota; class Actinomycetes; order Mycobacteriales; family Nocardiaceae; genus Rhodococcus; species Rhodococcus sp. ZPP. The sequence continues at coordinate 15,044 of NZ_CP058643.1, read as the reverse complement.
GAGGCCCTTTTGGTGGGCGACGCGGGCATTGTTCTGCGGAAAGATCAGCTCATCCATGGTGTCGCCGGCCTCGGCGATCTGGAAGGTGTCGGTCAGGACGATGCCGTTGAACGGCACGTAGTCTCCGCCGGCGATGCCGTGGAAGGTGGCCTCGATGTTGATGGCCGCGATGTAGTAGGCCAGGAGCAGGATCTCGTTGGCGTGCAGTTCGTTCGTGTATTTGTAGAGCAGGTCCTCGGGTTTGATCAGTCCGGACTGCAGGAGCCGGACGATGAATGTGCCGGTGCCGGTGAAGGGATCCAGGACGTGGACTCCCTTGTCGGACAGGGAGGCCCCGAACTCGGCGCGTAGGGCGTCGTCGACGCTGCGGATGATGAAGTCGACGATCTCGACCGGGGTGTAGACGATCCCGAGGGACTCGGAGGTCTTCTTGAACGCGAGCTTGAAGAACCGCTCGTAGAGTTCGGTGATGATCTTCTGTTTGCCCTCGGCGTTGTCGATGCCCTCGGCCCGTTGGCGGACGCTGGTGTAGAAGGATTCGAGTTCGGCGTTCTCCTTCTCCAGCGCCTGGTCGTCGAGGGCGTCGAGCATGGTCTGCATGACCTGGGAGACCGGGTTGTGGGTGGCGAAGTCGTAGCCCTCGAACAGTGCGTCGAACACCGGGCGAGTGATCAGGTGCTGGGCGAGCATGTCGATCGCATCGGCTTGGGTGATGCCGTCGTTGAGGTTGTTCTGCAGTCCGAGGAGGAAGTCGTTGAAAGTGTTCGCGACCTGTGAGTTCGGGGTTTCGAGGAGTGCGGTGATGCGGGTGGTGTGGTGTTCAGCGATCTGGGCGACGTTCTTGGCCCAGTCTTCCCAGTAGGTGCGTTCGCCGACTTTGGTGACGATCTTCGCGTAGATCGCGTCGCGCCATTCCTCGACCGAGAACAGTGTCATCTGCTGCGCGGCGGCGGCGCCGGCCGCTTCCTCGGCGCCATCCCCGTTCGAGCTGGTGTCGCTGCTGTCGCCGGTGCTGGATCCGTCGTCGAGGCCGACGGTGCCGACCATGATGTTGGCGGGCTTCTTCTTGTTCAGGTCGATCTTGTTGATCGTGGCGTTGAAGCGGTCATCGTGGGCCCGCAGGGCCTGCAGGACTTGCCAGACGACCTTGTACCGTTTGTTGTCCGCCAACGCCTTCTCCGCGGCCATCCCGGACGGGATTCCCACGGGCAGGATGATGTAGCCGTAGTCCTTGCCCTCGGCCTTGCGCATCACCCGGCCCACGGACTGGACGACGTCGACGACGGAGTTGCGGGGGTTGAGGAAGAGCACGGAATCGAGGTTGGGGACGTCGACGCCTTCGGAGAGGCAGCGGGCGTTGGTCAGGATCCGGCACACCCGGTCGTCGGTGGGCGCCTTGAGCCATTCGAGTTCGTGGTTGCGTTCGAGGGCGTTGTAGGTGCCGTCGACGTGCCGGATCTCGCAGCGCAGGACCTCGTCGTCGGCGGGGTCGTAGCCGTCGAGGACCTCGGTGAACTTGTCGCGCAATTTCTTCGACGCCTTGATGGACTGCGAGAACGCGACCGCCCGCCGCATGGGAACGGCGTTCGGCGGGAACCCTTCCCGTCGGGGGTTTGTCCGGAGCGCTTCGCCAGCCCGTTCCAGCAGCCGACGATCTTCACGGCGTCGTCGAGGTTGATCTCGTTGTTCTCGTCCGCCACCTGCTCCTGCAGGGACTTGGCGATGTACTTCTCGTCGACGGTGAGGATCAGCACCTTGTAGTCGGTGAGCAGGTCTCTTTCGACGGCTTCCCCGAAGCCGAGGCGGTGGAACTCGGGTCCGTAGAGGGTTTCGTCGTCCATCGACGCGAGTAGTGCGCTGTTGTTCTGGGCTTCGGTTTTGGTGTTGTCGTCGAATAGTCGCGGTGTCGCGGTCATGTACAGGCGTTTGACGGCCTGGATGTAGGTGTTGTCGTGGACCCGGACGAACTGGGACTCGTCCTGGCCGGCGAGGGTGACACCGGTGGTGCGGTGCGCTTCGTCGCAGATCACCAGGTCGAACTCGGGTAGTCCCTGTTTTTGTGCCTCGGAGACGACGGCGATGGACTGATAGGTGGAGAAGATCACCGTCAGCTCGTTGACGGCGTCGGTCTTGTTGATCGCCGCGATTAGCTTGTCGGTGTTGGTGGTGGCGGGGATCGCGAGATCGTGGACGCTGATGTCCTCGGTGTCCGACCGTTTGCCGACCTTGGCGTCGGAGCAGACGGCGAAGCTACGCAGGTCAACCACGCAGTTCGCGGACCATTCCCGCAGCGTCTGCGACAGCAAGGAAATCGACGGGACCAGGAACAGCACCGTGGCCGGTGCCCCCTTCGCCTGCGCGGTGTACTCGGCGATCTTCAAAGAGGTGAACGTCTTGCCGGTGCCGCAGGCCATAATCAGCTTGCCGCGGTCGGCGGTGGTGAACCCGTCGAAGACGTGCTCGACGGCTTCCTTCTGGTGCGGGCGAAGTTCCTTTTTCGGGGCCAGGTTCAGCTCTGGTTCGACCCCGGGTTTCGGCCAGGCCAGGTCCCAGTCGATCGGTGCCTGCGCGAGGTCGGCGAGGCTGATCCGGGAGACCGGGATCTGCTGCTTCTCGAGGGCGTCCTCGGCGTTCTTGCCCCACTTGTCGGTGGTGGAGATGATGATCCGCGAGGTGAACGGGGCCTTGCCCGAGGCGGTGAAGAACGAGTCGATGTCCGACTTCTGCAGGTAGTGGTCGGGTTCGTAGAACTTGCACTGGATCGCGCAGTACTCGCCGGTCTCGCGTTCCTGGGCGACCAGGTCGATGCCGGTGTCAGATTTGCCGTCGCGGCCGGGCCACTGCGACCACATCCACACGTCCGAGTACTTCTCCGCGTACAGCGGGTCGAGCCTGAGGTACTGGACCATCAGCTTCTCGAACTTGTCGCCGCGTTCCCGGTTCGTGGTCGGCACACCGCGGAACGCCTCGATGATGTCGTGAACCGTGGTCGGCATGCAGCTCTTTCCTCGCGTCGTCCTACTCGCCTCGGGACGAGGCGTGTCGGGTTTCATCCAGCTCAGAGAGAGATTACCGACCAGATTTCGCGAGGCCATCGGGACCACTGAAATGAAGGTCCACCGAATGGTCGGCGCGACCGACGTGTCACCCATGACACCGGGTTGTCGGCGGATTCCGCTACACTCGGTAGCAACACGGCCAGCCTTCCGCTCATCTGAGGGGGAGGCTGGTTTTCTTTATCCTCGTGAACCAATCCGCCTACGGCAAGCCGTTCAAGACCATCCGGGAGCAACGGGAGCTGCTGGAATCGCGTGGGATGACGGTACCGGACGACGCCGCGGCCGAGCGGTGGCTCGATTCGGTCGGCTACTACCGGCTCAGTGGGTACTGGTATCCGTTCCGGGTCCGCAGTCAGCCAGCGAACAGTGCACCTGTCATCGAGGATCGGTTCCAGCCGGGCACGTCGTTCCAGCAGATCCTCGACCTGTACGAGTTCGACCGAATACTCAAGCTGCTCGTCCTCGACGCGATCGAGCGCATCGAAGTCGCCATGCGGGTGCGGGTCGGTCACACCCTGGGCCGGCACGGAGCCTTCGCGCACACCGACCCGAACGCCCTGAGCACCGAGTTCGTCGGAGTCTCGGATCCATCGCGTCCGCCGGCGCATGCCGGATGGCTCGACAGCGCGCACGCCAAGTGGCTCCGCAAGGTCGGACAGGAACAGGACCGCTCGAAGGAAGAGTTCGTCAAACACTTCAAACACAAATACGGCGGTCCGCTCCCAGTGTGGGTGGTCACCGAGATCCTCGACTTCGGCGGCCTCTCCCGCCTGTACGAGGGACTCAAGCAAAGAGACCGCGATGACATCGCAGCAAGCTTCGATCTGAAAGACAACTCCGGTGCCGGCCACGGAGCTGCCCTCGTGAGCTGGATGAAGAACCTCAACTACATCCGAAACACCTGCGCCCACCATTCACGCCTGTGGAACAGAAACATCGACGTCCAACTCTCGTACCGGCATCTCTCGGCTATAGCTGACCTGCAACATGCTGCTTCACCTGCGACGACAAAACGTGTCTATGCATCGCTGGCGGTCCTCGCATACCTACTCAACCACGTAAGTCCGGGGTCGAACTTGACTACGGACGTACTCGGCCACATTCGGTCCGGGCTCGCGGCGATGAATCGATCCGAAGCCGAGATGGGTTGCCCACCAGGATGGGTGAACGAAATTCTCTGGGCCTAGAGGCGCGCGCCGGAACCCGGCGGGCGGATCGCCGTCATCTAGAGTCGATCCGAGTTTCGCAAAGACATACTGCAATGGGCCAGTTCGGCTCCAAACCAGCTAGAGGGGGGGATGCCTTGCGCATCGAGTCAGTCGGCATCGTCAACTTCCGGTGCCTCGACAACGTCGAGGTCGCCTTCTCGGACATAACGACGTTCATCGGGCCGAATGGTGCCGGCAAGAGCTCCGTACTTCGGGCGCTGGATTGGTTCTTCAATGGCGGCAAGCTGGACGAACGCGACGTGTGGTCTGGCCACGACGGACCACCCAGAATTCGGGTCCGCGTCACATTCACCGATCTCACGGAGCAGGATCGGGAGGCGTTGGGCCCCAGATACGCCCCACCCACGGCATCTACGTTCACCGCATGGCGAACCTGGGAGTCGGGCGAGGACAAGATGAGCGGCAGTGCACTGGCGTTCCCTCCGTTCGAGGCGATTCGGTCCGCCACATCGGCGGCTACGAAGAAGACGGCGTACAACGCTCTTCGAGATGAACAGCAGGATCTTGACCTGCCGAAGTGGACCTCGGCGAGCAATGTCGACGGGGCGATGGAAGATTGGGAACGCGACCATCCCGATCGGCTTTCCGATGCCGAGTCCGGTGGGACACACCTCTTCGGTTTCAACGGACAGAACAAGCTATCCGGACTCTTCGACTTCGTATTGGTCACTGCGGATCTCCGTGCGGGCGAAGAAAGCAGCGATGTACGCGGCACAATCATCGGTCGAATCCTGGAAAGAACAATCGATCGTGGAGAGGTAGACGCAGAGTTCGCCAAGCTCGCAGACGAGATCGCCGAGAAGCAAGCTGCCATCAACGCCGAGCATTTGACGGGCCAATTGGCGGATCTGGCGAAGAAACTCAGCGCCGAGGTCGAGTCGTTCACGCGCGGTCGATCCGTCAATCTGCAACCTGTCGAGCCGGAACTGAAACCGCAGCTGACGAAGATCAAGGTCTCGATCCAAGACCACCTGACGGAGACCGATGTCGAGCGCCAGGGCCACGGCTTTCAGCGCGCGCTCCTGATCTCGAGCCTCAAACTGTTAGCTGATCACGGTACCCAAGACGGAAGTAACAGTGTCATTTGCCTCGCCATCGAGGAGCCGGAACTATTCCAGCACCCGACCCAGGCGAGGGCCTTCTCCACGGTGCTTCGGGACCTGGCATCGCACCCGGAGAACAACCTGCAGGTCACCTACGCCACACACAGTCCATACTTCGTCGATGCGCGATATTTCGATCAGGTCCGACGCGTACAGAGGGCAACGGACGGCGATGACGCGCACGCGAAGGTCCGAATTCGCCACGCGACGCTGGAATCGGTTGAAGCCCGGCTTCAGGGCTACGTCAAGGACACTGTCGTTGTTGCACGCTGGCATCTGGTCTGCAACAGCCATCTCGCGGAAGCATTCTTTGCGAACGCTGTCGTTCTTGTCGAGGGTGACAGCGACAAAGCCATATTCGACGGGGTCGCCGCACGGACTACGCACTTTGCGATTGATGGCATCTCGATCGCTGCGGCGCAGGGGAAAGGACACCTCTACATCCCCCATGCGATCCTCTCCGAACTCGAGATCCCACTTGTCGTATTCGACAACGACTCAGGATGCGAAGGACGCATGCAGGCAGACGGTAAGGAAGCAGCAAAAATTCTGGATACCGAAAGGAATCTCAAGAAGGGCAACAGGGATTTGCTTCGCTATCTGGGGGTGACCGAGGAAGACTACCCGGAGGGTCCTGTCGCCCCGCACGTTGTCGCCATCCCGGACACCCTCGAAAGCGTCCTCACCACGCACTGGCCCGCGTGGGACCTCGAGCGCCAGCGGATTGTAGCCAGCGGTCAAGGCGTCGACGGTAAGAACTACCCCACGTATTCCCTGGCGGCCCAGACCTGCCCCCAGACCCCGACTGGTGTTCTCCTGGACGTTATTGCCGCGGCACGCAATCTGATCTGACGCTTCGCCCTTTCAGACCTTGTTCTTCTCGAGGAGCGCCTGGGCCTTGGTCCTGCGCGCAACGAGCGGATGGGTCTCGTCGACGTCGCAACGGTTGCGGCGGGCAGCGTCGATCCAGCGTTGCAGGATTGCGATCTCGGACTCGTAGGCGTTCTGCTTGCGGTAGATGATGGCGGCCTGCTCGGTGTACCACGGCGCGGGCAGACCACCGCCCAGCGTGGTCGGTCGATTGACAACCTCCACGCATTCGAGCAGCAATTCCAAGGCAGCGTCGAGGCGTCCCTCACGCTTGAGCTGCTTGACCGGTTCGACCCAGGCGGTGAAGTGCCCCGCACCCATTGCAGGGGTCGTTGCGGTTGTTCGGTGCAATATTGTCGTCGTCGACAAGTGCATAGGCATCCACGGTCGAGGGCGCCGCGAGATCGGGCAACTCGATGCTCCGGTCGCCGGTCAGCAGCGCTTCCATCTGCCCCTGGTCGAGGATCGCGATCTTCTGTCCGGCCTCCTGCAAACGACGAGCCTGGGTGTGCTTCTCCGTTATCGCCGGCTGCCCCGAGTCGTCGCTCCACGTCCCGACAACCAGCGCACTCGTGCGTCGGGTCACCGTCTTCTTCACGTGAGCACCGCATTTCGCTAGCTGGGCCCACGCCTCTTCCTTGGTCAGACCGCTCAGCGTCCCGGTGATGACCACGGTGTGCCCGAACAGCGGGTGTTCGGGGTCGGCGTCGGTGCTTGGTGCCGGTGGTGTCGCGGCGGAGCTTGACGACACCCACGCCGGGGCGCCGGGGCGGTTGGTGGCCTTGGGACCGGTGGCCGCTTCGATGGTGGCGCGGCCGAGAACGATTCCGGTAGCTGAGGCAAAGGTGTCGACGGTCGCGGAGCCCTGCGTCGCATCAGCCCGAGCGCAATCTCGGCAGCCGCTGTCGCGTCGGCGGAGGCGTCGTGATGCTGAAGAAGCGGCACCCCGAGGGCGGCGGCCACAGTGGGCAGTTTGTGGTTGGGTAGCTCGGGTAGTTCGCTGCGAGACCAGATCAGAGTGCAGCCGTAGGTCAGCGGGCTCCAGGACAGCGCCTCGGCGGCGGACGCCTCACGGAGGGCCCCGATGTCGAAGGCTGCGTTGTGTGCGATCAACGGTAGGTCTCCGACGATGTCGAGCATGTCGGCGAGGCGCTGCCGGAAAGTCGGCTGGCCAGCGACGTCCCGGGCTGTGAGGCCATGAATGCGGCTGTTACCCGGTTCGAACCGATCGAGGCCGGCCGGTGGGCGGCACAGCCACGAATGGGTGGCGGTGACACGGCCGGCGGTGACGACGCTCAGCCCGATCGCGCAGATACTGCCCCGTGCACCGTTGGCGGTCTCGACGTCGAACCCGACGAAGCTCGGCCCCGTCGAGACCTGGACCGATACCTTCTGTGCGACCGCTGGCGGCGGCGACACATACGCCTTGGCTACCGGCTCTTCCTGCGGCGCAGCCGAGACGGGAACCTCAGCCCTCCGCGGAGGTACCGAAATCGGGGCCACAGGGGATGCCGGAGAAGATGCTCCGGCTGCGAACGGCCGCTGCCACTGCTGGTTGTAGGCCACTACCTGCTGTAGATAGGCGACCAACGTCGCCATCTGCTGGCGTTGGCCCCGCTTGAACATCACCGTATGCGGGTCACTCGGCGCAACGCCACGACCGAGCACGGGTCGCGGGCCGCCGACGCACAGCTGCACCCACCCGTTGCTCAGCAATGAAGGTTGCTTGACGTGGTAAGACACCACATCTGGCAGCGCGATGACCTGTCGGCGACCGATCGTCACCGACAGCACCCCGCTGCGATCGATCACCAGGTGTTCCCCTGTGATCGTGACCATCGCCCCATACCCTTGCCACTGCGACACCCGAAGCCTCCTCGCGTTGTTGCTAGGACAGTAGAGGTCGGTTCCGACTGTCCTTTCGTCGGTGGCCTCTGCTGCCGCAGCGAACACAGCTCGGTTCGGTGTGAACGACAACCACACTCAGGCTGCACGAGTTACGCGCCGAGAAGAACATACGGATGCGTGTCAGTGGATCTCGCTAGGCTCAACGAACTGTCGTATCGGTGAGGGTGGAGTGGTCGAAATGAGTATGGTGCCCCATGTGGTGGCCGTCGTCGATGCCGACGAATCCGACGTCGCGATCTGGCACGTCGACACCGGCCCCGTGCGGGCTCAACCGGATGTGTGGGGCGTGGGTGCTCCCCAACGCTGACAGCGAGAAGATCGTGCTGCTGACCCGTAATCGGATCCTGATTTCCACCGATCGTGGAGACAAGGTCGTCCGTGATGCAGGCGCTGTGACCACCGCAACGTTGGATGTGGTCGCCACGGTTGCCGCGGTCGCCGCGGAGCGCGACATGCTGCAGGCCGAGTTCGAGAAGAAGAAATCGAAGACGATGATCGCACCGGACTGGCCAGAACTGCCCGAACCCTTCACCTTCGAGAACCCACCCACCGCTGCAAGAGCAGACAGCGAGATCATCGCGGTTGCCTTCGGTGTCGCCGAATGGGTACACGAGTTGGCCAAGACGTGGGCGAAAATCGAGAAGCAGCGGTTGGCACGCACTTTCCTCGTCGAGTTCGGAGGCAGAAGCCCGCGCCCTTGCCCGATCGTCGCCGCAGACCTCACCACGGCATGAGCGGCGGCGAGCCGATCAGGGCCTGAGTTTCTCCACCAGCGGGACTCCCACTCGCGGAACTCACCGACACACCGCAACATAGAAACCGCACAGCACCAAGTGCGTGCGGTCAGGTCATGGCGGGCTGGGTGGACCACTGCTGGAATTCGGCGCCGGACATCGGGCTGCCCAAGGCGGCGAGTACGCGGGCGTACATCGTGTTCTTGATCGCCCCGAGCGTGGGGCCGCGGGTGCCGGCGAGTCGGCGTGCCTGTTCGACGGCATCGGACAGCAGCTCGTCGGCACTGGAGGTGGCGTGCACCAGTCCTGCGGTCAGTGCCTGGTCGCCGCCGTAGCGGTGGCCCGTGGTCAGGGCCTGATGAAGGGCATCGGGGTGTAGGCGGGCGGCGAGCAAATCCACCGTGCCCGCACTGTAGTTGGCGCCGATGTGGACTCCGGGGAAGCACAGGAATCCACGATCGGCGCGCATGATCGGTAGTCGTGTGCCATCGCCCAGAAAGCCCCGGCACCGAAGGTGTGCCCCTGCAGTGCTGCCACGGTGGGCAACGGCAGCTGCAGCATGCGGGCGAATCCCTGCATTCGGTCGATGAAGGCGTTCACCTGGTCGAGGTTGTCCATCCCCCAGGACAGGTCGGCTCCGGTGGAATAGAACTTCCCGGTCGCGGTTGTGACCAACCCCGCCGGGCCGGTGGAGGCTTCCACCTCGTCCAGCGCGGCGTTGATCTCGTCCACCCAGTCCGGATTGAACTGGTTCTGCGAGTCCGCTTCTGCTCTGCTGCCGAGGTAGAGAATGAACACATCACCGTCACGGTCGAGATAAGGCACCCGCACAGGCTAACCGGCGACCATCTCCAGCGCCGATCGCCGGTGCGGCACTCGTAGTACTCCATTCACGCGATCCCGCTCGCGCGATGTCACGCCTGGTTGGGGGCCAATTGAACTGGCCCCCGTAGGAACCTGCGAAGACCCCCGCACTCGATCGGGCGTGTCGTCGCCTTCTGCTGAGGTCATCTTCGGCTCAGCCCGCGCCGGCTCGGCCATTGGGTGGCGTGTGGTTTGGGTCTGTAGTTGGTGGGGATGGGTGCGAGGTGGTGCAGGCCGGTTCGGCTGAATGCGGAGAGTGCCCGGCGGGTACGCCAGGTCTTGTGCCTGTATGCCCAAAGCCAATGCCCTGCCAGCCAGATGATGATTCCGGTGGCGAGGGTGAGAATGTTTGCCGGCAACGTGGAAACGGGTTCGACCATCATCGCCATCGCTGCCCCGACGATGGTCAGCAGCCCGAGGAATCGGGCGAAGAAGGACCGTTCCACACAACGAGGACGCCGAGCAGGAGGAGAGCGATCATGTCAGGGCGTTTCTCGATGTTCGGGTCGGGCATCGCCACGGCCGTCCTGCCCGGTGAGGGCACGGAGGAAGTGTGCGCGCAGAAAGTTGCCCAGGATGGCGCTTCCCTCAGGGTCAAGCGCGGCGGTGACGTCGTACCCAGCTTGCACGGAGCGCGCGTCGTTCGCTGTGTTGGTCGTTCTACGCTCGACGTGCATGCGGGTCTCCGCTCCTGAGTTGTATGTGTGGTGAGTGGGTGTGCATCGGGGGTCTGTCAGAACAGGCTGATCTGGGTTTGAGCTGCGTGTTCGTCGGTGCGTTGTTGGTAGGCGGCGGCGAAGGCTTGGGCGGCTCCTTCGGTGCAGCCGATCTCGTGGGCGATCTGGGCCCAGGTGAGTCCGGATTCGTGGAGTTGGAAGGCGTCGCGTTCGTCGTCGGTGTGGACGGGGTGGTCGAGGCTCATCGGGTGTCTCCTGTGAGGATGTTGCGGCGTTCGGTGAAGGTGCGTTGGCGGCGGCCGATTTCGCACATGTGCTCGTAGAGCTGGTCTTCGGGAGTTGTTGTGCGGCTTGGGTGAGGGCGGTGGCTGCGGCGGCGAAGGAGCGTCGGTAGGCCTGGCTGAAGACGGCGCGGGCGTAGTGGTCGACGGCGGTGTGCTCGGCGCCGAGGGTGGTGATGTTGGCGAGGTGGCGGGAGCGTTCGGATCCGTGGTGACCGGCGAGGTGACCGGATTGCTCGAGGGCGGCTCCGACCATGGCCGGGTTGTGGGGTGCGCCGCCGCGGATCAGGCGGGTGATGAGGCGGAAGAACTCCCGATGGGTGGTGCGTTCGAAGTCGGTGGTCTCGAGGATGTCGACGGCTCGGGTGGCGGCTTCGGCCGGCGCCCAGAGCAGGGCGCACAGGAACAGCGCTTCGACGTCGTTGTGCAGGTCATCTGCGTAGTCTTCGGGCTGAATCGGGTCGACACCGGCAAGCTCGGGGGTGCCGGGGACGACGGAAAGTGCGGCGCTCATGCCGGTTCGATCCTTTCTCGCGGACATCGGGGTGTCAGGCTGCGGCGAGTGCCGCGATGCGGTCGGGGCGAAAGCCGGACCAGTGTTGGTCGCCGGCCACGACGATGGGCGCTTGGAGGTAGCCGAGTCCCATCACACGGTCGCGGGCCGAGGGGTTCTCAGTGAGGTCAACGATCGAATAGTCGATCCCCTCTTTGTCGAGGGCGCGGTAGGTGGCATTGCACTGAATGCAGTCCGGTTTGGTGTATACGGTGACCGTCATAATTTCCTCCGCCGAATTTCCGATTGTGTCTATTTTATCGAATAAATGCGCCATTTCCAAGCCTTTCCCAGTTATTCGAAGAGAAATTTACAGGCCATTAATAGATGGTTGATGCGCCATTCTTCCGAGATATGGCGGCCCGCGATCAACCCCGGCGAACAGACCACCCAATACCTCTCACCTGCCCATACTTCCGCCCTCCCTTGCACTGGCGAAGGTTCTGGCGCGTCGCCGGAGCGTCAAGGTGAGCGGGGTAAGTTTTCCGCGAAATAAGGAGCGGACGACCGCGTGGAAAAGTTCCGAGGAGCGGCCTTGATGCGGAGACGTGGCGATAGAAAACTGAAAGAGAAAAGGGAAAAGGTGCCCGGATTGTTTTCTTTTCGCTTCTCGGCGCTTTTTCTTTTCGGGGCACCTGCCGTTGGTGCGCCGGGTCCGCGGGCCGGCCGCGGTGGCGAGTGGTCCGCCTTCGGCCGCAGCCCGCGCCGCGTGTGCGCTGGTGGGTTGGGGCTGGGTCTTCGGCGCGGGGTGCGGCCGACCGCGTGTTCGCGGTAATCCGGCTGGCCCCCTGGCCGGGGCGAGGGGGATCCTCGCCCCGGCCGGGGGTTTGGTCAGTCGATCTCGACGTCGTCGGGGGTGCGCTGTCCTGCGATGACTTCTTCGACCGGGGTCAGGGTGTGGCCGTGCTCGGTCAGGAAGGTCAGGTAGCGGTCGGTGCTTCGGGGGCGCGAGCGCCACGCGTCGTTGACCATCCGGGCTTCCAGTGCGGCGGCGACCAGCGCGAGGGTGATCACCTGGGCGCGGTTGTCGGTGGCGGTGTCGAGCAGTTTGAGCACGCCGCTGCCGATGTTGAAGTCGGTGAAGCCGAGCAGCTCGGGAACCAGGGTGCTGGCGTTGTACTCGGAGAGCAGTCCGGAGTCGGCGGCGAGGGTTGCCGCGACGAAGGTTGCGGTGCCCTTCGGGGCGGTCTTGCGTGCCAGCAGTGTGGTGCGCAGGAAGTCGCGGCGGACGGTGGTGCGGCGGCGGCCTGTTTGTTCAGCTCCCGCACCTGGCGGCGTTCCTTACGCTGGCGTTCCTTGACTCGGCTTCCATCCGCAGGGCTGCGGCAGCGTCGTCCTCGGTGCCTTCACCCTCGGTGGCGGTTCGGGCGGCTGCGAGTACCGGGAGAGCGCCACTGCGGCACCGTCGAGGTCGAGGCACACGTACTCCGGTGTCCAGACCTGGCGGGTTTGCACCGTGTTCGCGTGTCGGTGCCCCTCGTACGGGGTGGCGTCGGGGTGGTTCTCGGTGGACCAGTCCACCTCGCCGTCGACTTCCTCGCCGCTCTCGGTGTCGAAGTAGCGTTCGTCCTTGCTCAGCCACACCGCCCACCGGGCCGGGTCGGTCTCGGTGTGGGCGGTGGTGACCTCGCTGCCGTCGGCGGCGACTAGGTCGGCGAGCAGGACATCGGTTCCGTACTGGGGTTCTTCGGCGAGGATCGTGTATCCCTTGTCGAGGTACGGCTGGGCGGCGGCGGCGCGCTCGGCCTTCTCGGCGCGGTCGTCGAGCAGTCGTTGCGCGATGTAGCGGAACTGGTACCGGCCAGCGGTCATTTTCTTGACGGCCTCGGTGTCTCCTTCCGCTTCGATTATGTGGACAACCTCTGTAGGTCAAGCTGGCCAGCCATGACCTCGTCATCAGCATCCGGGTGCGTTCAGGCCGCACCGGTTCAGCAACCCGAGCCGGTGCGGCCGCCCACGTCCAGTACCTGTGCGTGTCGGCAGGAACGTCGTGATGATCCATCCGACGTCACCGTGTCGCACTCCGCTCGGAGCCCACTGCCCGCCGACGTTTCACTGTGAGTCGGGTGCCGGCGGCCGCGCTGACTCCGGTGGCCAACAGAGATTTTCTATACCGCTACCCACATATTCTATGGAATAATGTACTCGATCCACCGCAGGATTTGGGTGTTCGGGACCCGGGCGAAGGGGTCGACGATGACGGACGAGACGCGTGTTGCGCTGAAGAACTACGAGTATTTGCTCCGCGAGTACGGCTGGGAGAACGTCGAACTCGTCTGGCACACCGACTCGGTGGTCTACGGGTCCGACGGATGCTCGGATATCGACATGCTGGTCCGCCCGGGGTTCACTCCCGCCACGGAGTGCTTCGCCCGAACGGACGACTAGCTGTTGCGAGCACGGTCCTGCCGACCTGCATCGGCGGCAGGAATCGCGGCCCGAGCGGGCACGATGGCCTGGGAGTTGAGTCGGGTGATGAACCACGGCACCAATATTGCAGACTGCAGTGATTACGTCGCCGCCGTCGCGAGGGCACTACGCGCCGAGACGGTGCGAGGGTGGGATGGAGTCACCTTCGATGCAATCATCACGATGTCGATAGGATTTCGCCACTACTGCGGCCGGGACGTGGTTGCGGCGTGGAACCATTACTTCGGGTGGGCGTTGGGAATCGAGGGCATTCGCTCGAATCGGTTCTGATCATCGAGAGCCTCGGTCTCGGCCGCACTCCGGGCCTGCCCGGTGTGCCGATCGGGTCGACGAGGCGATCGCCGAGCTCCGGCGGCTCGATCTCGCGGTGCCGGACTCCTTCCCGGTTCCGGTCAGGATTCTGCGCCCGCCTCAGGAGATTGTGAGGCATCTGCACCCGGCAGGGCGCCTGGTGAAGTCGGTAACGGTACCCGCCGCCGCCACTGGGCCGGGGCGGTCCGCGAGAGCGAGCCCGCGGTCGTGGACGGGTATCTGACGTCGCACCGATCGAGGCCACGCCGCGTTGCGATTGGGTTCTGCATAACCAGAGCCGTTTCCGGGCAACGGCTTTCATTGCCTCGACCACCTCCGGTCGAAGAGGCAGCGACGGATTGCCGTCGAGGTGATCGGTGAGTCGGCGAAGTACTCGGCGCTACTCATCCCGGTGCCATTGTGCCCACGGATGTGGTCGACGGTGCCGCGACCGGACGCGCAGCCCGGCGCTGACCTGCAACGGCGGTGGCGGACCGGGTCGCGCACAAGGGTGCGGGGGCGGTGCTGTGGGTGAGCGATCCGACCTCCTTGCCGCCGGCGGTGAACGGGCGGCGACTCCGGCCGCCGTTGCGGCACCCGGAGCCGCCGGGAGGCGCCGCCGACCCCACATGGACGGCGCGGCGACGCCCGAGCTGGTGCCGAAAAACCCGTCCGACAGGCCCGCTGCGATCAACGTTGCCTAATGAAAGGCCGGTGCCGTCAACCGCTTCGTCCGCCGGCCGCTTCCACCGGCTGTGCACCCTTCACAGGATCCTCAGGAGTGGATGGCCCTTTTCCGTTCGAGCCGCTGATCTCGATCTTGCGGGCCTTCGCCTTCTCCGCGACCGGGATCGTGAGCCGCAATACCCCGGCGTCGTAATTCGCCCCGATGTTGTCGGTGTCGAGGTTGTCGCCGAGGATCAGCTGCCGGCTGGACACGCCCCGGGGCCGCTCCGCCGAGACCATCTCCCGGTTCGGGTCCAGCACTGCCCGTTCGGCGTGGACGGTGAGCACGTTGCGCCTGACGTCGAGATCCAGCGAATCA
>NZ_CP058642.1:0-141167 GCF_017656075.1 Rhodococcus sp. ZPP | reverse complement strand
TTGCATCAAATCCCGCAGCGACCAGATGTGTCCCCCAATCATCGGCGAGGAGATCAGCTGCGACGTCAATGACCGGAAAGGCAGCGCCGATCGGCGTCGTGGGCGCTGAATCGAGCGCGCGCCGCTTGAAACTGAAGAGGTGCGGGAGATCCAGCTCGTAAGCCGATTCCACCCCCGGCAGGACGAGCCTTCGGGCGCGGGTGTCCAGGCCCGCGCCAAGCACGACTAACTGCTTGACCGCACCCGAGGCAGCGGCCTCGCGCAGCGCGTCGTCCAGGAACTTCGTGCGCGTGACGACCGACTCATAGACCCGCGACGCTGTCACGTCACTGAGACCGATTGACCCGATCGGCAACCCCGAAGCATCGACGAAATGCGCTGCTAAGGGGTCCGAAAAAAGGCGGTCATCACGTCCGGTCTCCAGAGCACGGAAGTGCGCGACGGCCACTGCCGTTGCGCTGATGTCGCCTTCGCTTTGGATCTCTTCGCTCATGCCCCGGTTCTACCGCATGCCGGCCCGAAGACAGGAGCGGGGATGGCGGAACCGTTATGATGCTCATATGTTGCATGTATGTTGCCTGTGATGATCGTATGAATTTCGTTGCTTACGGCGTGTCGTCCATCTTGAAGAGATTTTAGGCACCACAATGTCTGGCATGGCACAACCATCGACA
Source organism: Rhodococcus sp. ZPP (assembly GCF_017656075.1). Taxonomy (NCBI): domain Bacteria; kingdom Bacillati; phylum Actinomycetota; class Actinomycetes; order Mycobacteriales; family Nocardiaceae; genus Rhodococcus; species Rhodococcus sp. ZPP. The sequence goes on along the minus strand of NZ_CP058642.1, from coordinate 140,493 downwards.
CGCCGCATAGGACGGCCAAGCAAGGGAGAACGCACTCGGCTCGTTACTCGCGTGCCGGTGGAGCTCAAAGCGGCAGTGCACAGGGCCGCTCGTGAGCACGATATGACCGAAAACGACTATGTCTCCGCCATCTTGGCTGCGGAAATTGGTCTCACGGACTTAGTCGCACCGATCCAACAGGAGGTCTTGCCACAGACAGCGTGAACCGCTAGGTGGACGCGGGGCTGACCCGCGACTCAAAACTCCAACCGCAAGTGACAATCGAAAAACCCCCGGCGGGCAAGCCGAGGGTATTCGAGGTCTGAGAAACGAGTGGCCGCTCGGTTCTCTGCGGTTTTCAAATGTTCCCCGAAGGGACTGTCGTGGTAGACAGCACCCAGGGTATCACTGCATGCCCTGATGAGGTTTCCATTCATGCGCGTGTCTCAACTAACGAGCACACGCATGCTGATCTATATCAAACATTTGCGCATCAATGGTCGCCTCGCCGGACCGTCCGGGTCGACCCATCGCGCACACACGAGTACCGCGCAAGCATGGTGGTGCCGCAGCAGGCGCCTGACTATCCATGGGCGATCTATCTCGCAAGCTCGGTGGACCACCGCTTTCGGCTTCTCGCGTTCGACTTCGACTCTGCCCGTCTTGGCGCCGATCAGGCTCGTAGCGATTCGGACCGCTTCGCCGCACACCTCGACAGCCTCGGTGTCCATTACCTGCGAGCGCATTCCGGCCCGGCGGGCGGCCAACATATCTGGCTCCGCCTGAGCGAGGGCGGCGCCGATTCGGCTGATGTCCGCGAACTGGCCCGCGTACTCAAACAGCACTACGCCACCTTCGACAGATCACCCCTGGAAAACCCTGGTTCGGGGGTTGTGCGGCCTCCAGGCGCACCCCATCGGAACGGAGGACGGTCCGTTCCCCACCTGGCAGGTGTCGAGCTGAACCAGGCTCTCAACCGCGTCAGCCGCGGAACGACGCCGGAAGTCGTCACCTGGCTTCTAGCGCGCCACCCCCACACCCCACCCATACCGAGGCCGACAGCCGCGACCTCGGCGACGGTACGCGCCACGCCGATCCGCATCGGTGATCCGGAGACAAACCCTCACCTCGACCGCCCACGCCGTCTGCTGTCCGCTGCCACCCAGGAGCTCCTCTCCACCGCACCCGGTAAGCGTGCCGATCGAAGCGCCATCACGCACAGCATCTTTCTGGGGATGGCATGTGCGGGCCATACCCTCAGCGATGCCCGCACCGCGGCCGCATCCGCGCCCGGACTTGTCCGCCTTCGGGAAGACCGCGACAACGGCCGCGACGAAGTCGCCCGTCAATGGGGCCGAGCCCTACAGCGCGCCGCCTCCTTCTCCTACCTCCCCGATCGCACTCTCCAGGAACCGCTCGACGAAGATCTCGACACGATCGAACGGGCCCTCACTGTCCACGCAGCGCGATTCGCTCAACCCGGTGGCGAAAGCGACGAGCGGATCCTCTACGCCCTGATCTCCTTCGCCCGTACAGCCCGTACTCGCACCCTGGACATCGACTGTCGCCGTCTTGCGCAGAGGGCGGGCCTTGCGGCGTCGACGATCTCGCGGCGCCTACGTGTGCTTGCTCAAACCGGGTGGGTCACGCGGACTTCTGCTGCGGCCGGCACCAGAGCAGCCAGCTGGACTCTCAATCTTCCCCCGACAGGTTGGGAAGATCCAGCTGCAACACAAGGGAACCCGCCCCCGCTTACGGAACCCGGTCTTACAGTCCTGGCTCACCACACACACGACCTCTGGTCCCCCCGACCCGGTCTCGGTGCTGCCGCTGCTCGTATCCACTGGGCGCTCCTCGGTGGAGCACGGACTACTCAGCAGGTCACGAGTGCGACGGGCTACTCCCCTGTGACCGTGGAAAAGACCCTACGGCGATTCAGTCGTCTCCAGCTGATTGGATCGCGGTTGCGGGGTGGGGACAGAGTGCTGAGGCGGCTTCATGGGGCCGCGCAGGAGCTAGGCGTGGCCGACGTGTCAGCTAGCAGACGGGAGCGGCACATCATCGATCGGGAGCTGTTCGAATGGTGGAACGACGAACTAGCGTGGCGACGGCGGAAGGGCAAGAAGCGCGGACTCAAACGTCACTCTGAAGTCGCAACAACCCTCGCGCTGCCGATCGACGGACCAGCCAGGATCAAGTACGGAAGATTTCCCACAAAATCCAGCGGGCGGGCTGACTACCGGACCGCACGTGACATCGTCCGTAGCTGTCTTGCACCGGCGGAAGGTGCTGTGGCGTGACTGCAATCAAGATAATCGCAGGCAATTCGTCACTGTGACGAACTATCCACCGGTGCGGGCTGCCTTATCGCCCCGCGGTACCCTCCCCGACGCAGTACGCCGACACGAGCAGAATGATGTACCACTGGCGGCGACCACCGTCGCAAATCCGCGATAAAGAAAGGTCCCACTGAACGTGGTTATTACCCTCGACCAGCCCTACACCGGTCACGTCTCACCTGGATCGAACCCCCAAGTGCGCCTGATCCCCGGCGGCCGCATCATCAAGATGTCCGTCGCGGCCGGGGACAACAACGTCTACCTCATCGAGTGCACCGCGACCGGGCAAGCGCTACTCATCGACGCCGCGAACGAACCTGAACGCGTCACAGCGCTCGTAAAGCAGGAAGCATCCGATCTTCGCCTGGTCGTAACCACTCACCAGCACATCGACCACTGGTGGGCGCTCAAGGATGTCGTCGCGGCTACCGGCACCCTCACTGCAGCGCACCCACTCGATGCGGACGCCCTGCCCGTCACTCCAGACCGTCTTCTCGTGGACGGTGACACGATCACGATTGGTGCTCTCACCTTCGAAGTCATTCATCTCCGCGGGCACACTCCCGGGTCCCTCGCTCTCGCCCTTACCGAACCCGACGGTGGGCGAACCCATCTCTTCACCGGCGATTCTCTCTTCCCCGGCGGTATCGGGAAGACTGCGGAGCCCGAGAACTTTGCCACCCTCATCGCCGACGTGGAAACAAAGATCTTCGACCGATACCCAGACAGCACTGTCGTCTACCCTGGCCACGGCGACGACACCACCCTCGGCGTAGATCGGCCACACCTCGCCGAATGGCGCGAGCGAGGCTGGTAGTCGAGTTCCAAAGTGAGAACCACAATCCGGAATCGTGCGATGCCATCGCGATAGACTCCCCACGGTTCTACGAAACCTGAAGCTCGATGGGCTTCCCGCGGGTGTCCATCCCTCCATCCCTCCCTCCGGGCGAGCCGGAAATGACCGCCCTATCCGAGAACTGGTGCCCTCATCGTTTCGACGGTGAGGGCACCAGCCGTTGGCTGAGCGCAGTTTGCGTCAGCCCTGATGTTGCTGACCTGCCATTTATGAGATCAACAGATGGTTTGATAACTGCTCTTATCGAGCGTCATCTTCCTTGCGATGCGCTTTAGGTAGCGAATATGAGCGAAAATTCCTCTATATAACCGCGTGTCATTACCGGTTAAGTGATATTGGGCTGCATACGATTCCACTATCTAACGACACGACACCAAAGCTACGATGCTATAAGCTAATAATAGCTTATATAAGCTCCCATATGGGAATGGAAGGGAGGGGCATGACGATCACTGCGATCGCGAACCTCAAGGGCGGCGTGGGAAAGACAACGGTGGCCAATGGGCTCTCGCACGCCGCCGCCGCGATAGGCCGCACAGTTCTGCTAGTCGACGCGGACATGCAGGGCAACTCAACCAAGCACCTCACCGGTTACACGACATCCGAGCCCGCACCACACTCGCTAGCTGACGTACTCGACCGTCAGACGGATCTACCGGCCCGCGATGCGATCGTCGTGGCGCGGCGTGAAGCGATTCATGTCCTGCCATCCGGGTTCGCCGAATTGCAGGCTGTCTCAGATCAGCTCGGCACGAAGCCTGGGGGAGAGATGTCGTTCGCTCGCGCTCTCAAGCCAGTCTCGGGCGAGTACGAGCACATTCTGATCGACTGCCGTCCCGCGATCGACCTTGTCTCTCGGAGCGCCCTGTACGCCGCGGATAACGTCCTGATCGTCGTTCAGCCGGAATCGGATGCCGTCGACGGGCTTGATTCGATTCGCGAGGCCCTCGAAGACCTGGCCGAGTACATGGACAAAGTCCTCCCGATAGCCGGGATCGTCATCAACAAGATCGACGGACGTCGTAACGATCACGCCGAGATCGTCAGCTATCTAAAGAACTACGCGGCTGAGGACAAGATTGCGCTCCTCGGCGACCCGATCCCGCAGAAGGCAGACATATCGAAATTGACCAACGTAGGAATGGGGTTCGACGAGCACCCCAGCCAGCCCGCGTGGTCCCGCAACCTGCATAAGAACTTCATCGAAATCCTGGAGAAGGTGGCCGTCTGATGAGCGCAATTCCCAAACCTGCCCCGCCCGCACCTCGCAGCGCACGCAATACTTTCAAGCAAGCCGCCGCGAAGACGACCGCAATGCCAGAGCCTGTTGCGCCCGAGCCGGCCGCAACGTCGCCGGTTGCGCCCGCAACGACCGCCCCGTCTGCAACGCCGACCGCAACGCCGCAACAGCGCAAGGCGTCGGCACCCGCGAGACAGCCAGCGGAGAAGAAGCGGAAGGCTCAGACCACCGACATTCTGCTGTCGCTGGAGGAAGAGTTGAAGGACCGCATGGTTGCAGCCCTCGAGCACACTCGCCCCCGTACCGGGATCAAGAGTCAGCAGGTATTCATCCGCACCGCGATCGACCAGCTTTGCGCCAGACTCGAAAATCAGTACAACAACGGCGAACCCTTCCCCGCGCCCGCAGACGAAATTGCCATATAGCCCCTACGTCCCATATGGGTTGAAATAGCCCATATGAGCAAAGGGTGCATTGCGCATCCGAGAAGATATGGGTCCTACCAGCAGCAAGAATTGCTTAGCAGCGCCACGCGAGCGCGGTCAGCGAATGGCCGCAACGAAGAGAGACCCCTGCCGAGTGGGTCGGCAGGGGCCTCGTCGACCGGGACACCGTGGAAGGAAAACCCGATCATGATTGACCTTAATCTCCGAGCAGCACGAATCCAGCTCCGCTCCCTGATCGCAGCCCTCGCCGTTGCGATCGCCATTGCGGTGGGTATCACCTCTGGTGCATTCGTGTTGTCCTTTGCGGTGCAACGCGACCTCGCATTGCAGGCCGGTGTCCCGCACTACCTCACCTGGATCTTTCCCTCGATCGTCGACGGCGCAATCCTCGGCGCAACGATCGCGACCGTTGCGCTGAGCAAGATCAACGGAAGTGCAGCGGGGAAGAAGTTTTTTCTGGCGCTGGCTGTCAGCGTGGTCCTCATCAGCGTTTACGGCAATGCCTACCACGCGCACCGGGCCGGTGAAGACGCTGCACGGAAACTCGCCGCCGGTATCGACCTGGGCTACACCCCCCTCACACCGACCGGCGCCGCCCTCCTGGCGATCATTCCGCCGCTGCTGGTTCTGGCCTTTACGCACGGCGTGGGCATTCTCATCAAGTCCATCGGGACCGCCTACACCGAGTACAACGCCCTCATGCAGGCTGCAAACGTCAAGGCTGAGGTGGCGCGCAACGAACTCGGCAACGAGCTCGAGGAGCAAGGTATCGAGATGAACCGCCAAACATGGGAAGCGTTCCGTCGCTCTCAGGCCAACCCTGTTGCACCCGACGTTGCGTCGGCATCCGACGTTGCCACAGGGCCGGTTGCCGAGGCCGGCGATCCGGCACCGCAAGGTACCGCAGCTGTCGACGCGTCGGTGCCGATCGAGGACCAGGTGGACGCCACGCCAGCCACTGTTGCGGTGGTTGCCGAACCGCTCGTTGCGGATGCACCCAGCGTTGCAGCCGTTGCAGACCTGGGGGAGCCGTCGGTTGCCCGCAATGCGCCCCCCGAGGCGTCACCGGAGGTCAACGTGTTGCCCGACGGGGAACAGACCATCGAGAACCTCCTGGACTTCATCGACGCCTGCGACGACTTCGACCCCACAGTCAAGGAAACCGCTCGCCTCCGGATCACCGAGAATCTCAGCTACGCGGAAATCGCAACGATCACCCACGCCAAGGCGGCCTCCACCGCAATGCGCCGATACGACAAGGTTGCGCAACGAGCCGTACAGGCGGGGTTCCGCACCCCGCCGCTGCCCGAGGTCGACGACGCAACCGACAGTCGCAATGCAGCAACGACAGGCCAGCAGTACGCACTGGTCGGTGCCCGGTGATGTCCGACCCCAGGCTGGGGGAGTGACGACCAGTTCGCGCTTTTCGACCTGACCGCCTACAACCGGTCCGAGGACAACCCCTCGACAATCCCGTTGCGGCAACAACGTCCACCGAGTCCGACGTTGCGGTGCAACATCCACACGTTGCGGCCGCACGGAAGTCGCCGTTGCGCTCCCCGTGCAGCGCAACGAACCCAGCACGGAGGCGTGCCTGATCGGATCGTGGGGCCGGCGGGTCAACGGGAAGCAACATGGGACCGTGAACCTTCTGTCTGCGCCCCGATAAGCTGTCCCGAGAAATGGGGAGGGGACAGTGCCGATGCGCGAGCGATCGTCAGTCTTCCGGGGGGCATGGACCCGGGATGAAGTGGTTAATGTCGCCGTAGCTGCTGCTGAAATCGCGGTGGTGATGGGTGCGTTCTCTGCCGGAATCCTCGTCGTGGCAATCGCTGTCGACGAGACTGCTGGTCTGACTGCGGCCGTGGCAGCGTTGAGCGTGTCGGTTGTCGCGTCCACGGTGATGCTCGCCGACCACCGCAGCGGTCATCGGCTTCCGCGCTCTGCCGCATGGGCGCTGGGCGTGGTCGGAATGGCTTCGATATCTGCCCTCTACGTCGTCGCCCAGGCTCTCGTCTCGACCACTGGTTCGGATCTGCTGCTGCTGTCCTCACTGCTAGTCGGCATCCCTGGACTGCCCACCATTCTGTACGTGTGCGAGCTTCACGCAATCGCCCAGCACGATCGCCTCAAGCGCCCGGTCGCGATCCTTCAGGACGGATCAGAGTCGCATGAGGTCGAGGTCCGTACCAGTGACGGAGATCTACTCGATAGCTGGGCGATAGGCGCTGTGTCCGCTGATCTGCCGACGGTCATCGCCGCTCGAACAGCCCTCAGGGAGCGGCGGTGGGTTCCTGTTGGGGCATGGGTTCCGCACGCAGATGGCTCGCTCCGCCAACGGGTCGAGCTCACCGCCCGTAGCCGCCGGGCCTAAGGATTCGAAAATATCAGGCCGATAGTTCTTCCTCTACGGAGTTCAGTTCCGCGGCTGCTCGTTCCGTTCGCGCCAATTCGAGGTTGGCGTAGAGGCTCGTGCGTTTGAGGGAGTAGTTCTGGCTCAAGTCGGCGATCGTGAACTTGCCCGTCTCGTAGTCACGGAGCAGCAGACTACGTCGAAGCGGAGATAACCGGTGCTGCTTGCCGCGCATCTTGCCCTTCGCCTTCGCGACCTCGACGCCGGCCCGCGTGCGCTGACGGTTCAGGTCTGACTCGAACTCGGCCATGATCGCCAGGAAGCCGATGAACATTTTTCCCATCGGATCGGTCGGGTCGTAAACCCGGCCGTCGATGTTGAGGGCGACACCGTGACTGACGAGGCCGTCGACGATCTCGTGTAGATCCCGAGCCGAGCGGCCGAGCCGGTCGAGTTTGGTGACCACGAATTCGTCACCGGCCCGGGCGACCTCGAGGGCGCGGGCGAGTGAGGGACGTTTCCTGTTGCGTCCGGTGTATCCGTGGTCGGTGTAGATGCGGGACTGCTCGACTCCGAGCTTGCCGAGCCAGGCGACCTGGCCGGCGAGGTCCTGGGCCTTGGTGCTGCAGCGTGCATAGCCGATTTTCACGTCCATCAGTATCACCGGAGGGGGCGACATCCACATCGTCCGGTATCGGCGCGTCATACCGGATTCTTCAACCGAACACTGAAAACGAACGACGGGGAGGGTGTCGACCGGGCACAGTTTCGCCGTAGAGCGACGTTCTCGGGTGTACCGGTATGACGAAGGCCAAAACGGACCCTGGTGGCCGCAGAACGGCGCTCAGCCCGTTTTCGTCTTTGTCGGCGGTGCAAGTTGCGGCTTCGGTTGCAGTATTAGGGCCTTCAGCTGCGTCAAATCGGAGAGAAGCATTCAAACGATCGATACCCCATCCTCTAATCTCCTGATTCGATAGTCGGGGACGACGTCACGAGACGAGGATCTGAAGCCGAACGCGCCTGCCCGGGTGGCCATGACCCAGGGCTCAAGACCCCAGGACGGCGCCGAGCCGTCTGGACTGGCGGCGCCCACCGGCGAAGTTGCCGCAACGACTTATACCGGGTATCGAATAGCGAAATCGACTAGAGGACAAAGCATTGCTGCGAACTGCACACCACCCGCGCATTCTGCGACGGCTCGTGACCGCCGTCTTCGGCGGAGTGGCGATACTCGCCATATCCGCTGTGCCAGCGGCTGCCTCACCTATTCCTTGGATTGATAGCCTGTCCGCTGCACCGGTGGCTCCGGGTCCGGAAGACGGTCGGAACGTGCCTCCTGGTCCTGAAGTCAAACTGAACGCCTACTGCGATGATCACCATGCAGCAGGACATCTGGCAGACGGAAGGACCGTCTACTGCACCCGAGTAGCTCGCACCGACGCCTACGTGTGGTCCTACACACCGGACCTGATGCCGATCGATCCGAACGGCCGCAAGTACAGCTGCGACAGCGGCGTGTGTCGTTACCCAGACGGTTCTATTGCGCCGAACTATCTCCGCTGTGGAACTCTCTGTGGGGAGCCTCCCACCTCCGGCGACATTCAGTCGGGCTTCTACGACTGTTTCAGTTCCGGCCTGAGTTACGAAGAGTGCCGCAAACGCCCACCGAACTGACGCGCACTGGTGGCCACAGAACGGCGCTCGGTAACAGCTGACGAAGCGAATGACCGCAGCCGTTAGCTACTTCGACCTGAAAAAGTCGGGGTGTGGCGGTGCGTGATGAGCCGGTCCTGAAACGGGACAATGGCCTCAACCCCTTGGGATAGAAGGGATTGAGGCCATCGTGTTCCGTACCGTAGGCGATCAGCCGTCGTTGTTCGAGTCGGTGCTGCCGCAGGAGTTGCTGCGGCTGCCCGCGGAGCTCGAGCGAGTGGATGCGCTGTTGGATGATCCGGCGTTCTTCGCACCGTTCGTTCCGTACTTCGACCCGCGGATCGGTCGTCCGTCGACGCCGATGGAGATCTACCTGCGGCTGATGTTTCTCAAGTTCCGCTACCGACTCGGCTTCGAGAGCCTGTGTCGCGAGGTGAGCGACTCGATCACCTGGCGGCGGTTCAGCCGGATTCCCTTGGACGGATCGGTGCCGCACCCGACCACGTTGATGAAGTTGACCACCCGCTGCGGCGCGGCGGCGGTGGACGGGCTGAACGAGGCGCTGCTGGCGAAGGCCACCGAGGCAAAGGTGCTGCGCACCACCAAGTTGCGGGCCGACACCACCGTGGTGCCCAGCAACGTGTCCTACCCCACCGACTCCGGTTTGCTGGCCAAGGCAATCCGACGGATCGCGGCCACCGGCAAGCGGATCCAGGCCGCCGGTGGAGCGACCCGCACCACGGTCCGGGACCGATCCCGTGCGGCGGGCAAGCGTGCGCACGCGATCGGTTTCAAGCTGCGGTCGCGCAGCGCCGCGGGCCGCGACGAGGCCCTGGCCGCGGTCCGGCGCACGACCGGGGAGCTGGCCGACCTGGCCGAGACCGCCGCCACCGATGCCGAACGGCTGCTAACCAACGCAAAACAAGCGCTCCGCCGGGCACGCGCCAAGGCCACAGCCCAGAAGACCCAGGGCGAGCACGACGCAGCCGCCGGACGCCGGCGCGGACGCCTCACCCGCGCCATCAACGACCTCGAGGACCTGGTCACCGCCACCCGGCAGATCACCACGCAGACCCGACAGCGGCTGGCCGGGCAGACCCCGGACGGAGCCACCCGGCGAGTCAGCCTCCACGACCCCGACGCCCGGCCCATCGCCAAGGGACGACTCGGCAAACCAGTCGAATTCGGCCACAAGGCCCAGCTCGTCGAAGGCGACGACGGCGTGATCGTGGACCACAGCGTCGAACGCGGTAACCCGGCCGACGCACCCCAACTGACACCAGCCGTGGATCGGGTCCGTACACGCGCCGGCCGCCCGCCACGCACGGTCACCGCCGACCGCGGCTACGGCGAGAAAGCTATCGAGGACGACCTCCGCGACCTCGGCGTGCGCAACGTGGTGATCCCTCGCAAGGGCAAACCCTCGGCTGGCCGGCGAGCAGAGGAACACCGCCCAGCGTTCCGACGAACAATAAAGTGGCGCACCGGCGTCGAAGGCAGGATCAGCGCCCTCAAACGCGGATACGGCTGGGACCGCACCCGCATCGACAGCACCGAAGGCGCCAAGATCTGGGTCGGCCACGGGGTCCTGGCGCACAACCTGGTCAAGATCAGCACCCTGGCAGCGTGAAAGGCGCCGATCGGTGGAGTCTGTGGCCAACCCAATCCCGACCGGCCGAGAACAGCCGAATCATACTCACCGAGCCGCCTCGTTTTTCAGGTCGAAGTAGCTAGCTACTGCTTCCTACGAACGCGTGAGGTGTCGTCGGAAGCGTTAGGTGGCATGCCTAACGCTTCCGAGCTCGATACCTGGGCACACCAGGGGTTTTCGTTATTGGGGCTGTTCACCGCGTACGGTGAACAGCCCCAATAACGGTTTCTGGATCAGTGTCGATCGGTGAGTGCCTGGATCAGAGTTTGCAGTCCGTCGGCGTCGAGGTAATCGACCAGGGCCTCGGCGAGCGTGGTCGGGTCGGCCTCCAAGCGGCGGAAGGTGCGTGTGACCTTCGCTGCGGTGACGGGGGTGCGTGCCGGCAAACGGGTTTCGGAGTCAGGTGTGGGTTCCGAATCGGGCTTCGTGTGTTCCCGCTGTTGTTCGGCGGCCCAGGCCTGGACTTGGGCCTCGGGCGGGACCTGTGCGAGTGAGCGGGCGGTGCGGACGGCGAGTTCGCCTTTGCGGAGTGCGGTTTGCAGCTCGGGGGCGAGCTTGAGCAGGGATCGGCGGTACGAGATCCAGGCTTTGGACTTATTGAGCTTGAGTGCCGCCTTGTCGACGGTTCCGCACTCGTTGATCAGGAGTTCGACGGCCTTGGCCTCTTCGATGACGTCGAAGTCGCGGCGGCCGACGTTCTCGATGACCGCCGCGGCGAGTAGGGTCTCCCGGTCCTTGGCGACTTCGTCCTTGACGATGATGTCGAGGTTGGGGCGGCCGAAGTTTGCGGCGGCGGCCAGGCGCCGGCATCCGTTGATCACCACCCATCGGGCCAGCCCGATCTTAGTGTCGTCTTCCGGATACAACCGCAGATACGCGTCCCGGGTGACTACCAGCGCGGGTTGGAGTTGAGTGCCGGTGATCGAGACCAGATCGCTGAGATCACCGAGATCATCACGCGGATTGCGCGGATTCGGTGCCAGCTCGCTCAGTGGCACGTTGGTCGGTGTCCCGCCGGCGGCGGGCCGGTCGACGGGGGAGTTCTCGCCGACGACGCCGGCGAGGGTCGCGAGATTGGTGCGGGTACCGCGTGCCATCACCGACCACCGTCGATTCGCAACTCCAAAGCCAACCGGTAGAAGTCCTCTCGGGCTTGCAGCGCCACCCGGTTGGCCGGGTATTCGGTGACCACCAGGCCGTCGGCGCTCGCCCGGGCATGCAATTTGTAGTGCCGGATCACGGTTTTCGCGAGCGGCCACTTGTTTGCACGGACGAAATCCTTGGTTTCCTCGAGGTCGAGTTTTCCGTCGCGGGGATCCCAGTTGTTGATCACCACCGTGTACGGAATGCCGCGGGGCTCGAGGATCTTTCGGATGGTGCGGGCGGTTGGGTCGAAGGACAGCGGTTCGGTTTCCATCGGCACGATGACGTGATCGGCAACCTCGAGCACCGTCCGCAGGGCGTCTGCGGCTGGTCCGCGGCCGAGGGGGTCGGAGGTGTCGTCGGCGGCGTTGAGGTCGATCCAGCCGGGGGTGTCGACGTAGACGTGGCGGATGCCGGGCAGCTGGCCCAATTGACGGAGCCCGTTGAGATCGTCGTGCGCCTGCACGATGTGGAACGGCAGGTTGTCGAGGCGGTCGGCCCACCAGATCGCCGATCCCTGCGGGTCGACGGACACCGCGGCGACCGGGGAGGTGGCATCGGGGTCGTCGTCCTGGTTGAGCACGTCCGCGGTGACGGCGGCGAGATTGACGGCGACGGTGCTTTTTCCGACGCCGCCCTTCTGGTTGAGAAGGACATGAATGGTCATGGGACCCTTTCCGTTTGCTTCACCCGCTCGTGTGGGCTACTTCGGACGGAATGCACGGTACGGCACCAGGCGGGCGCATCGGGTCCGACACGCGGCCGGGCGGTGAAACGATGCGCGGACCATTTCGCCGGGACCTCGGTATGTCCGTTTTGTCCGTTGTTCACCGCGGTGAACAACGGACAAAACGGACACCGAAGAACTTAGTGCTGGGTAAAGAGCGCCTCGACGAGGGCGGCGGCCGACGCGGTCTTCGCTGAAGTCTTCGTGGTTGCATCGGCGGTGGCGGTGTGGCCGGCGAGGTACACGGTGGCGGTGAACCGGGGTGCGTGCGCAGGCCCGTCGGTGCGGAACTCCCATTCGGGCGGGGCCTGATTGTTGTTCTGGGCCAGGCTCATCAGCCAGGCGGTGGGGTTCGAGAGTGCCTTGGGCTTCTTCGCCCCACCCAGATTCAGCGCGGCCGGGGCGGTCATCCGGCGCGGTTCCGTCGTGGTTGTGGGACCGGAATCTTTCGACGCCGGCGGGGGAGTCGTGGGATGCGGGGATGGCTCGGTGGTGGGCCAGTCCGGTTCCGCGTCGGCGTGGTCGGTGCCGGTCAGCTGTGCACGCATTGCCGCCCAGAGGGCGGCCTGTTCGGCGGGCTTCTTCGCTGTAGCGGTGGTCCAAGGTCCGCGGATGCCGAGGTGGGTGGCGCGGGCGGCGAACAACGGGTTGTGGACGGCGCCGCTGCCCCGGATCTCGAGGTCGGTGGGCGGTTGGTCGGGGTGCGTTTGCCGCCACACCGACGCAACGCTGGGCCCCATCTCGGGGTGAGTGTCAGCGAGAGTGTCCAGGATGCGGAGTTGGATGGGCAGCCAGGAGGGGTCGGCGGCGTCGATCAGGACCGCGACGTCCGGGGCGGTCAGCAGGTCGGCATCGACGCGGCGGGCGAGCTCGGAGGCGAGTTCGGCCCGTAGTGGCCCAGAGGCTTCGGCTTTGAGGACCTTGTGGAACCGGCGACTGTCGAGGGCGGCGAGATCGAAGGTGGCCTGTTCGGCGATGATGCGTTGGTCGGCGTGTTTGAAGTGATTCTTCTTCGCTTCCCGGGCGGCGCGGGTGCGCCGGTTCAGGTCGGCGCCGAGGGCGGCGAGCTGTTCGCCGGTGTAGGGGGCGGGGGAGTGGTCGAGGTGGGCGAAGACAATCCGCTGGTTGATCAGATCGGCTACCCGGCGTAGCGGGGAAGTGACGTGAGTGTAGGCGCTCAGGCGTAGACCGTAGTGGCCATGCACGGTGGGGTCGTAAGTTGCAGCCCGCAGCGTGGACAACAGTCGTCCGCGCAGTTTCGCGAACAGGTCCGGGTCCCCGGCCGCGGCGGCGATCTCGGTCATCAGCTCGTCGGTGCTGCCGGCGACCGGGTTGGGCCGGTGGTTGCGGAACAGGATCGGCAACCCTCGCTCCGCACACCAGAGGGCGACTGCCTCGTTGGTGGCGATCATCAGCTCCTGCACGATGACGTAGGCGACGGTCCGCCGTTCGGCGGCGATCGACACGATTGCCCCGTCCTCGTTGCTCGCCCAGCCGCGGGTGAGGTCGTAGAACGCGAGGGCGCCACCGTCGCGGCGGGCGGTCAGCAGGACCTGTGCGGCAGCATCCGCGGCGGCCAGCTGGGAATGCAGCGGATGTCCCGGGTCGGACAGGATGCCGGGCACGTCGGCATGATCGACTGCCGCGCATCGGCCCGCCGGGATCTCTCCACGACGGACGACTACATCAACGAGATGGCCGTCGGAGGTGATGGTGCCGGTGACCCGCAGGCTCGTCCGCCGCGCTTGCGTGGTCAGGGTGGCTGCCTGTTCGGCCGTTTCGCCGAGCATCGGAATGGTGCGGCTGCGCAGGTACCGGGTCGCAGCCCGCAGGAACGCCTGCTCGTCGGCGACCGACCCGAGACCGACGACATCGGCCACACCGGCGATATGGACCTCGACCGTCCATCCGCCGCCGTCGTCGGGAGGGATGACGGAGAACGCGTCGTCCCGGTCCCGCGCAGATGCCGAATCGATCATCAGCAGCGTCGACACGTCGGTGACTGTCGAAGATTTCATGGCCACCGTTCCCTTTGGGTCTACAGGCCTCCGACGATATCCAAATCTCCCACAGGGGCGTCAGCGACGCGCCCCCTGGAACATCACCTGCAGCCTTAAAACCGGCTTCGGGTACGGTTTGTTCACCGCGGTGAACAACAGACAAAACGGACATCTCTCGTTGTTTCGAGCCCTCATTGGCGGTGGAGACCGGCGCTGCCGGAGCGATGACGGCGCCGTGCGGGCGTTCGGACGTCGGTAACAGCACAGCCGGCGTTTACGAAGTTGATCTCATGCGGACACTGATACTGATCGGCACGGCCCTCGGGCTCGGTGCGGGCCTGGTATGTACCGGTCTGTTCGCCTGGTGGCTGTCGTACCCGGTGCGGTTCTCCGTGGGCTATGTGGGTGATCAGTTCGCCTCCGAGGGAGTAACGGGGGACATGGATTCCGTCAATCCCATGCCGTTCCTGTCGGCGGGCCTGATTTTCAGTGCGGTCCTTGGGGCGGTCTGCGGTCTCATTGCCGCACGCCGCGGCTGGCGGCTGATCCGCCACACAACCTGATCCGAGCTTTCGTAGGTGCAGGGATGCTCGATGTTCGGCTAGGTCACTGCATTCAGCCGGGCCGGCTACCGCGGTTGTCGGAGGTACCGGCGATACTCGTGTGCACATCAGTCACACAGGTAACAGGAGAACAGAACGTATGCGCCATCGACCCCGGACCGCTCTTCTCGCTCTCGGGGCGGTCACCGTGCTCGGTATGACTGGGTGCTCGGCCCTTGCTGATGCGAACCCGGGGACCGGCTCGCTTGGGGACGCGCCGGCCGCTCCGGCACCGGCCGGGTTTGATGCGGCGCCGGCGTTGGCGAAGCTCGACACCCTGGCGGTCAAGGGCCGCGCCCCGAAGACCGGGTACACCCGTGAGCAGTTCGGTCCGTCGTGGTCCGACGACAACGGTGTCGAGGGCGGCCACAACGGGTGCGATACGCGCAATGACATCTTGCGCCGCGATTTGGTGGACCTGACCTATAAGTCGAGTACGCGGGACTGTGTGGTCGCGACCGGCACTCTGCTTGACCCCTACACCGGTACCACGATCGCCTTCGTCCGCGGGCAGGACACTTCGACCGCGGTGCAGATCGATCACGTCGTCGCGTTGTCGGATGCGTGGCAGAAGGGTGCCCAGCAGTTGAGCCCGGAGCAGCGCCGCGACCTGGCGAATGATCCGCGGAACCTGCAGGCCGTGGACGGGCCCACCAACTCGAAGAAGTCCGATTCCGACGCTGCATCGTGGTTGCCGCCGAACAAGAGTTACCGGTGCACCTACGTCTCACGGCAGATCGACGTGAAAGCCTTGTACCGGTTGTGGGTGACCCAGGCAGAGAAGGACGCGATGAGCCAGGTCCTGCACTCCTGCTGAGCGGGGAACCCGACCTAGCTGGGTTCGACTCACGACGGGCCGCGGTGACCATGCTGAAGTGCCGGACGCACAGCCGCGGTCTTATCGAGCCTGGGAAACTGCCGTACAGCCAGGGAATTGCGCTCAGTTTCGCGCTTATGGTCGTCGGCCGGGGTGACGGACTGCCGCCCGGTGTGCTGCGCCGAGGTGCGCGGGCCTGGCGGTACTGAGAAGATCGCCCTGCTAGAACTGGTTGAACCAGACTACGAACATGTTCCATGCCGGTACGAAGGGGAAGTAAATTCCCGGTATTTCCGCGAGGTCGAACACGTTGCCGATCATGATCCCAGTCCAATCAACTGCTTGATGGGCACGATGCCCGCTTGCCCGCGGACTATGAGCGAGTCTGGCCACGGCCCCCATGGTGTTGTTCCCACGATTGCTCCTAGGTTCTCCCCAACCCGATTGGTGTATCGGGCCGGTCAGTCACTCGTTACCTGATGCTGAACAACACCACTGTGCATTTGCCTGCTGGCTGGGGAGGATGCACAACTGAACCATCGTCGCCGAGTGGCAGGCGCACCATGAATGACCTGCAGTCATGCCCACGGATTCGATCGGTATGGAAACGGCGGGGTGGCTGAAAGCGATGTAATCTGAACCACACTTGCCGCCCTGTCAGGATCACTATGCCTCTGCAGATTGCCCCGAAATTGAGGCGGAGAACTGCGCAGAAGTGGTTGGTCGCGCTCGAACGGCACATGTATCCGGGCGAGTTCGTGTGGGCCCTGGCGAGGACGACGGCGAAGTATCCCCCATGCGACGGTTTAGCGATCACCAATGCCAGGGTGCTTGCGTTCCTCGGGAGTGACGTGGCGACCAGCGGACCCAGGGTGGTCGTTGTCGCCGGAAACATCCAGCGATTCGACATCATGGGGTTGGGATTCAACACTTTAGTGATCACGACTCGCGACAACCAACAAGTCTCGTTCGGCGTCCTCCACCGCAAAGACGTTGCCTTCGTAAGCCATTTCGTTCACTACCTGGGTATGTCCGGCTTTCCTCCGGAGGTGTGGGCAGCGATCGAGGCGCAGAGGAGGTTCGCCGAGGACTCCGCGGCTGCAGCGCAGCGCGAGGCGGCGAATCGCGCCGCTGCCATGCGACCGGACGTCGAAGAACGTGCAGCAACGGAACGATCCGCCACCGACCCGGTAACTCGACCGAGCTCGGGTCGAGCCATCACTCAGCCCGGACAGCCACCGACAGGGCAGGACATACCGGAACCCGCGCTCAAACCGGGTGCCGCAACGAGGGCGGCGGTCAATCACGCACTGAAGTTGGTGGACTCGCTACTCGACCGGGGCCGGGCCGCGCAGAATCTTCCACAGAAGCTGAGAGATGAGCTCGCTACCAACGTGCGTGCGGCAATCGAGGACCGGACTCACGCCGCCCTGCGGGACCTTCCGGCCAGTTCCTTGAAGGACGCGCTGCCGAGGGGGACACGGTTGGGCAGCCTCGGTGCGTCCCGATTCCGCACGGTGGCAGACATTGCGGCGTCGTCGCCCGCAGCGCTCGACGCGGTTCCTGGCATCGGTCCGCAATCGGCTTACGCGATCTACACGGAGGCGATGGCGCAGAGGACCCGAGCACGCGAGCGGATTCGGCTCCGTCTCGACCCGGACCGTCGATCGAGGATCGACACCTCGCTGCTGCGGTTACTGCTGGTGCTCCGGCGGGTGGATCCGCTGGTCGGTGAGATCGGCGCACCTTTGACCGAACTTCGGACCCAGGTCGATCCGCTGCGCGGTCCGGCGCAGCGGGCGGGTAAACGAGTGGCGATGTTCTTCGCCGGCGAGGCCGAGCGCACGCGCGCGGAGGCCGCGCGGGAGCAACTGCAGGCGATTGCCGCGGATCCGGCGCTCGCCGAACTCGACACCAAGATCACCGATGTCCTGGCGGCGGCTGAGTGGCGGGGTGACCCGTGGTCGGCATACGAAAGCGACGCTGCCGCTGTCAATGCCCTGCTGAGTCAATTCGTTCCCGCGCGTGATGGAGACGAGCGGGCCGCTCATGGATTTGTCGGTGAACGGTTCGTTCGAGAAGTCGAGCGGACCCCGCTCGATCGCACCTACATGCGGTCTCTTCTGCGTGGATACCAGTCGTTCGGGGCGGGGTACATCCTGAGCCGCCGCAAGATGATCCTGGGCGACGAAATGGGCTTGGGGAAGACCGTGCAGGCGCTCGCGGCGGCCGCCCACCTCGCGGCCCAGGGCGAAAAGTATTTCCTGGTGATCTGTCCGGCCAGTGTGCTGGTGAATTGGTCGAACGAGACGGGAAAGCAAACCAGCCTCGTCCCCCACGAGGTACGCGGACAAGACCGGGACATGCAGTTGCAGGTATGGGCGCGAGAGGGCGGCGTTGCGATCACGACCTTCGACACCCTGAAGCGGATCCGGGTTCCCGTTCGCCCGGCCCTGGTGATTGTTGACGAGGCGCACTACATCAAGAACCCAACCACTCAACGTGCCGTCGCCGCGCGCGGCGTCGTCGAATCCAGTGGCAGAGCCGTCCTGCTCAGCGGTACGCCGATGGAGAACCGGGTGGAGGAGTTCCAGAATCTGGTCCGATACGTGCAACCGGGTGTCGCCCGGCAGATACATGCGCGGGACGGAGTCGCCGGTGCCACCGCGTTTCGCAAGAGCGTCGCACCGGCATACCTGCGACGCAACCAGGTTGACGTGCTCACCGAGTTGCCGGACCTGATCGAGGTCGAGGACTGGGTTCAGCTCTGCGGTGACGACGAGAGGCGGTACCGGGAGGCGGTGGCCCAGGGCAATTTCATGGCGATGCGCCAGGCGGCGTACCTTCCGGGCACCCGGACCGGCTCGGCGAAACTCGACCGTCTCGTCGAGATCGTCGAGGAGGCGGAAGACAACCAGACCAAGGTGCTGGTGTTCTCGTACTTCCGGGCCGTCCTCGAGACACTTCGCGCTGCGGTCCCCGGGACCGTTTTCGGTCCACTCACCGGCGCCACCAGCTCCGTCGAGCGTCAACGCATGGTCGATGATTTCACCGCGCACCACGGCCGCGCGGTGCTTCTGTCCCAGATCGAGGCGGGAGGTGTGGGGCTGAACATTCAGGCGGCCTCGGTCGTCGTCCTCACCGAACCGCAGTGGAAACCGAGCACCGAGGTGCAGGCGATCGCGCGTGCGCATCGAATGGGACAGGTGCGGACGGTGCAGGTGCACCGGTTACTGGCGAAGGACAGTATCGACGAACTGATGCGCAGGACGCTTGCGCACAAGAGCGAATTATTCGATGCATACGCGCGCCGCAGCCACGCGAAGGAATCAGATGCCGCCGCGGTAGTGACGGAGTGGGCTGACGGGGTGGAACCCACCCCGGCGGACTTCGTGCGTGTCGAGCAGCAACGTCTCGGAATGTGACACGTCCATGGACCCGGAAAGTATGTCGTTGGAGGGGCTCGAGAACATCTGGCCTGGGCAGTATCGTCGAGGTGCGCCAGTGTTAGAAGGGCACGCAATCGCAACACGTGCGGCGGCCAGGCACAGATGTGTGCCGGGCGAGGCGGTGTTTCCACGGTTCGTCGGATCGCCATTGCGGATACTGATGTGGCGCGGATGGATCCGATCAGCGGGGGCCAATAACGTCCTCGGCGAGCACGGCGAGGCGGCTCCGGACGGCCGTTCCCGCTCTCGGGCCTTCGACGCGGCAGGGGAGGGCAGAGTCGGCGCTGACCTCTCCGAAGTACATGGCCATACTCCCGGCGGGAATCGACCAGCTCGCCGCCCCGATCGTGCGGAGTTGATGCGTCTGGCGGCGCAGCGTGTGCTTGAGGCCCCGGGAATGATTGAACAGGCAGTGAACCAGGAGATCTTTCGCAGCGAGAAAAACAGAGCGCATCTCATGGCACGCCACGTCCGCCGCCAGGCGCGTCGCCGCACACAGCCCGACTGATCAACCGCACATCCTCCGCGCCATCTGCAACGTTTCCGGTATTGCCTAGGTCAAACCGGACCCTGGTGACCGCAGAATGGCGTTCACCCCGTTTTGCCTTGTCGGTTGGGCTCGGTAACAGCTAACGAAGTGGATGTTCGCGACCGTCAGCTACTGCTCGCCTAGATATTGGTAGACGCAGGCATAGTCGACGAAACGTGCGGACGTTCGTCGGAAAACGTTAGGTTCGTCGGATGTCGTGCGCAGTTGCGCAGTTGCGCAACAAGGATTTCGATGCTGGGGCTCTTCACCGCGGTGAAGAGCCCCAATAGGCGGTCCCGAGTCAGTATCGATCGGTGAGCGCCTGGATGAGTGTTCGCAATCCGTCGGCGTCGAGGTGGTCGACCAGGGCGTCGGCGAACGTGGTCGGGTCGGCCTCCAGGCGGCGGAAGGTGCGCGTGACCTTCCGTGCAGTGCCGGAGGTCTTGTCGGCAAACGGTTTTCGATTTCTGGTGTGGGATCCGGATCGGGCTTCGTGTGTTCCCGCTGCTGTTCGGCGGCCCAGGCCTCGACTCGACCTCCAGTCTGCGCGCGAATCGGTGATCGGAGCGTTCCGCCCGCTCGACCCCGCCGAAGTAGTCCTCGGCCAGTACGAGGGATACCGCGACGTCGACGGTGTCGCCGACGATTCGTGGGCATCGGGGCTGGACCTGTGCGAGTGAGCGGGCGGTGCGGACGGCGAGTTCGCCTTTGCGGAGTGCGGTTTGCAGCTCGGGGGCGAGTTTGAGCAGGGATCGGCGGTACGAAATCCAGGCTTTGGACTTGTTGAGCTTGAGTGCCGCCTTGTCGACGGTTCCGCACTCGTTGATCAGGAGTTCGACGGCCTTGGCCTCTTCGATGACATCTACGGCGCCTCGGTGTCGAGGGAGACGATCAGTGGCCGAATTGGGGCCTACTCAGGACCACACCCACGAGCAGCAAGATCACTGACAAAGTCCTCGCGGAGATGGCCGAATGGTCCGTCCGGCCCCTGGACCCGGTGAATCCGGTGTACCCGGTGATTTTCATCGACGCCATCCTCCTCCCGCAAGCGGGGGCATCCCCAGTCAAGGTCCGGGACGGTCAGGTCACCAACCGGCCGATCTATGTCGCGATCGGCGTCACCGTGAACGGGGAACGCGCCATCCTGGGGCTATGGGCCGGTGACGGCGGTGAGGGAAGTTCTGGCTCGCCGTCCTCAAGCATCGGGCAGTCGCCGATGTGTGCATTGTGGTGTGTGACGGACTGAAGGGCCTGCCGGACGCGATCACCGCGGTGTGGGATCGAACGATTGTCCAGACATGTGTCATCCACTGCTTAACAACACGTTTCGGTACGCGTCCCGCAGATACTGGAACGAGAGTTACAGTCCCGTCACAAGGGGTGTGTCCATCTGCGGCGTTGTGTGTCTTCGTGTGCGTGGGCATTGCCGCAATCTGGGGGTGTTACCGGTGGTGGGGTTGGTGTGTTGTGGTCAGGAAGTGGTCGATGTCGACGATGAGGAACAGGGCGGTGGCGGTGGTGACCACGTGGGCGTGGTCGTTTTCGATGGTGGCTCGCAGGTGTAGTTTGCGGCCGTCGCGGGCGTGGATGTGGGCGCGGAGGGTGTAGGGGGTGTCGAGCAGGACCGGGGCGAGGTAGTCGATGGCGAGGTGGCGGGTGACGGCGAGTTCTCCCACGGTGTAGAGCAGGAATCCGAACAGGTCGTCGAGGACGGTGGCGACCGCACCGCCGTGGGCGATCGTTGGGGCGCCGACGTGGCGGGAGTCGAAACGGTGATGGGCGTGGACGCCGTCTCCGCAACGCCGTACCGACAGGCGATGCCCGTGCGGGTTCGCCGGCCCACAACCAAGACAATTGGGATGGTGAGGCGGCAACTCAGGCGAGCCAGATTCCGGGAACCGGAACGAGCGCACCCAGTCCTCCACGTCGGGGTCGGACGACCCACTGACCGCATCCGAAGCCTTGCCCATGGTTCAGACCTCCCTGTCGACGAAATGCGCCCAACGCCGATCGCGAGTGTGACCGCTAGGCAAATACACCCGGCACACTCCGGGGAAGAGCGCCGGCAGCCTTTGACGCAACTCCACTTTGCCCTCGCCGGCGAGGTGTGCCGCCCACGAGGAGATCAGTCTCCCATCGTCCTGGGCACCTCCACCGGTGCCGTAGTGCGCGCGATAGTCGCCGGGGTCATGAACTCCAACTATGCGTATCAATTCTCTGCTCCGTCCTACCCAGATGTCTGACTGGAAAGAAATTCTAGATTTCGCTGACTGCCTTTCGTCTTCAGCGTGCTGTCAGCGAGCTTGAAGCAGACTCCAGGGACTCGACCAAGTCCAACTCAAGTTCCGGCAGCTGGCTAGCCGACAAGGCCACCCCGTCAAGGCGAGCTCGCACATCAACGTCGCGCTGGATCCCGGCACGTGCAGTCGCCGTCCATGCCTGCGCACAACGGCTGGCGGCGACGACGAGGTCTGCGGTGGCGAGGTCGCCGGTCAGGCGTGCGATATCCGCGCTGCCATCGGCGAGCAACCGGCGGAACAGCCCGCCGCCGGTGCCGGCCTTATCGATGAAAGCGCTCAGGCTGAACAGGAGGATCTCGAGGTCGTCTTCCGGAAGATCTCCCCAGGTCTGAATGTCGGCCGCCAGCTGCACGACCGCATCTAAGCCCTCGGCCCCGCCCGCCGCTGTCGTGAGATCGACGATCCCAGGCTGCGACGGGCGGCGCATGCTGGCGGCGGACTGGCGAAATGCCTCTGCCGCCACGCCCGCCACGTCGGGCAGCGCGCCCGGCCAGGTGATGCGGTAGGTGCAGTGGCGCGTCGGTTGCGGGAACGACGTCGAGGACCGCGCCCGAGCCAGGGCCTCGAGCGGGACCTCCTGCACCTCGGCGCGGTCATTGTCCACGACAAAGGCAATCCGCTTGGCCTCGTCGTAGCCGATCACCACGATGTCGTGGCGACTCATCTGTAACTGGACCCGCAGGTAGGGGAGCTCGGCGATGTCGCCCCACACCAGGCTGGGTCTGCCTGCGTCGATCTCGTCGCGAACCCACGACCATCCCTCCCTGGGATCGTCGGTCGTAAGAACTTGGACCTTTGCGCCGAGCCGGCAAGGTAGGTCGATTTCGAAGTCGGCGCCTCGTCCCACCAGGTACAGCGGTGGAACCAGATCGCTCGATCGGAGGTAGGACAGCCCCAGCGCGCCGCCGAGCGCGAACACCAGACCTTCATCGGGCGGTCCGTCCCACCCCAAGCCATGCCAGTGCAGAAGATCTCGCATCGCGCCCGAACCACAGTGCCCCCCTATCTGATGTGGATAGTCCTTGATCAGGGTCCTGCAGGGCATGTGACTTCCCCTTCGAGTGGATGGGTGGATGATGGATTTCGAAGACTGGTTCAGTTGTTTCGGATTCTGTCCAGGTAGCTTGGCGGGCCGCGACGTCGACCTCATCGAGGAACACCGTGTCCGTGCCCAGAGCCGAGCCTGCCGGCAAGCTGTCCGGGGACGAACTTCATCGCCGCGACCATGCCCCGGCGAGGCGGGTGACGCGCACGAAGGACGCGGGTTTTCGATCAGAACGGCTGTCGCTCGGTGAACTGCACGAAGTCAACGGCGTCCACCACCGACGCACCCGCTTCGCCAGAACCAAAGGGCTCCGATCTCGTGCCAGCCCTCGATGACCCGCACACATCAGTGGCGTCCCCGAGGACTTCACCAGGACCGCGCTTCCGGCAGCCAACCCGGGCGCTGCGTCCATGAGGAACAGGGTGACCGGAGTTCCACGGCGTGATGAGCGACGACCGGGTACGGGTGGTAGGTGGTGGACAGTCGCTTCGACAGTCTCAGCAGACCCGAGGACCTGACCTGCTCGCCAGTGAGAAACTCCTCGGCATGGGTTGGCGTAGTAGGTAATGAACTCACACGACGCTGTCGTCTCCACCGGGGCGTCAGGGCGCACCTTGCCCGTTTCGGCTTGCAACAGGTCGGTGAGGCGTCCAGGATCCAGTCCCGCCAGCGATGCAACCACCTGGCGCGTTGCCTCGGGCCAGCTTCGGCCCCGACCTGGGCGCGGCGGAGATCAGCCGCGATGCCATTCACGTTCTCACGGTCATCCACAGGGACAGTTGCGACGTGCCGGTTGTCGGCTGGGTTACGCACATCCAAGGTGTCCGCTGTGGTCGCCGTGCTCATCGGGTCTCCAGGGATGAGCGGGGCCCGCGGGAGATCCTGTCGGGCTGGGTGTGGTTGGTGGGTGTGTCGGTGAAAGCGTCAGCGGTCCCGTGAGTGCCCTTAAGCGTCAGCGGTCCATAGGTATGCCGAAGCTCGGTCAGGATCGCGTTCAAAGGCAGGTCGTCGAAGACGCCGCGCTGGCGGACGTACTCCATATGCTGGGCTCCGTCGGCGGTGAAGGCGTGCAGGAGGGCGTCGCGATCGCCGTCGAAATCCACCGGCGGTACACCGAAACGCGCACACAATTCGGTGTTGAACGCAGGCGTCGCCTTCAACCACCGGCCGTCGATGTAGAGATGGCTGTAGCCGTGATAGACGAACAGGTCCGTGCCGCCCATGAGCACTCGCAACGTTTCGGTCTGCAGGTGATTGCGGACGTCAGCGAAGCCCAGCAGCGCCGGAATCCGTGCCGCGCGGCACACCGCGGTCAAGAGCACCGCCTTCGGGACGCAATAGGCTCGCCCGGCCTCGAGGACAAAACTCGCTCGATAGTGGGCGGGATCCTCTGAGACTGTGTAGGGGTCGTACCAGATCTGGTCGCGGACGGCGGCGAAGAGGCGCTTCGCCTTGTCCCGGTCGGTGCTCGCATCGCCAATCGCGGCGGCGGTGAACGCCCGGACGGACTCGTGATCGATGTCGAGGAATTCGGTCGCCCCCAAGTACACCACCGGTGTCTGCTTCATCTGCGCCCCGACGCGATTGGCAACCCGCCG
This sequence comes from Rhodococcus sp. ZPP, assembly GCF_017656075.1. Taxonomy (NCBI): domain Bacteria; kingdom Bacillati; phylum Actinomycetota; class Actinomycetes; order Mycobacteriales; family Nocardiaceae; genus Rhodococcus; species Rhodococcus sp. ZPP. Next base: position 115,766 of record NZ_CP058642.1, on the reverse strand, counting down.
CCCGGGATGGGGAGCGATGTGTCGCCCCATTTCCCCTCATGTCGATCGGGGATCGGCCAGGTGTAGGTGCGTAGCATGTGGTGCCGAATCGCTTCACCCTCCGGGCCCCACCCCGCTCGACGAGGGTGGCGGATCACGGTCGTCAATTGATGTTCCTTTCCGAAACACGGTCGCTGCTCGTCGTATCCAACACCCACGATCGATCAACTGCGGGCAAGTCCGCCGAGCATCAGCTCGGCCCTATCGACGGGAAGTTGCTGCATGATGGCTCGCTTGCTGAACATGAAGTCGCGGGGGCGGTTGATGCAGTCGGCGGCGATGAGCTTGCCACCGCGTAGGTAGAAGCAACTGAAGTCGCGGTCCCGGGTGGGGTCACCGCTGAAGACGACTTCGTCGTAACCGGTGTTGAGACCGGCGATCTGCAGCTTGAGATCGTATTGGTCTGACCAGAACCAGGGAAGTGCCGCGATCTTCCTAGATTTTCCACAGACGGTCGAGGCGGCGACCTTGGCCTGCTCCCCCGCACTCGACACGGACTCCATGCGTATACGGCGGCCGTAACGGGCCATGTCGTGGCTTGTGCAATCTCCGGCGGCCACGATGTCGGGATCCTCGGTCCGGGCATGGTCGTCGATCACGACGCCGTTGTCGACCACGAGACCCGCAGCGTCGGCGAGGTCGGTGTTCGGTTCGACGCCGATGCCGACGATGATGAGGTCGGCAGGAATTGATTCACCACTGTCCAGAGTCACTTCACGGACTGTACGGTCACCGGTCAGGGCATCGACCCTCGCGTTCGTTCGGATGTCGACGCCCTCCTCTCGGTGGATCCGTTCGAAGAACGTCGATACGTCGGGAGCAGTGACCCGCTCGAGGACGCGAGTGGTTGCTTCGAGCACGGTGACTTCCAGGTCCAGTGCCCGCAGCGAGGCGGCCGTCTCAAGTCCGATGTAGCCGCCCCCGACGATCACCACCCGCCGCCCGGGGGTGGCGGACGTGCGGATCATCTCGACGTCTGCGGCGGTCCGAAGGTAATGGACCCCGGCGAGCTCGGCCCCAGGAACTCGGAGCTGACGAGGGCGGGCTCCCGTGCACAGCGCGAGCTTGTCGTATGTCAGTGTTTCGCCGGTGCTCAGAACGATGTGCCCAGCCGAGCGGTCGATCGCCTCCACGTGCGCGTCCAGAAGCTGGATTCGCTGCTTGGAGTAGAAGTCCGCACTGCGGATGGTGATCTCGTCGAGTACACGTTTGCCGGCCAGGTAGGCCTTCGACAACGGGGGGCGTTGATACGGAGCCGCCGACTCGTCGCCGATAAGGACGATCTCACCGCTCCACCCTTCCTGGCGCAGACTCGCCGCGAGTTGGGCTCCGGCATGGCTGGCACCGATGATGAGGGCTCGCTGCGATGTCATGTGCCGGATTTCGGGGTGAGGCGCACCATCATCTTGCTGATACCCCTCACGAAGTTGGACTGCACGTACTCGGGTTCGCCGACGACCTCGATGTTCTCGAAGCGGGGGAGCAACTCCTCCCAGAGAATTCGCAGCTGCATCTCGGCCAGTCGGTTGCCCATGCACCGGTGTACGCCGAACCCGAAGGCGATGTGGTTGCGGGCGTTGGCCCGGTCGATGATGAAGTCATCGGGTCGCTCGAACACACGCTCGTCGCGGTTGCCCGAGGCGTACCACATCACTACCTTGTCACCCTTGCGGATGAACTGCCCGTTCAAGACGGTGTCGGCCTTTGCAATTCGGCGCATGTAAGCCAACGGTGTCTGCCACCTGATGATCTCCGAGTTCATGTTGGGGATCAGGCCGGGATTGGCCTTCAGCTTCTCGAACTGGTCTGGGAACCGGTTCAGCGCAAGGACACCGCCGCTCATCGAGTTCCGGGTCGTGTCGTTCCCTCCGACGATCAGCAACACAAGGTTGCCCAAGAACTCCATCGGGCGGTCGATCAGGTCCTTAGTGCTCTCGTTGCTCTGCAACATGGTGATCAGATCGAAGCCGGGTTCCTCCCCGGCAGCTGTCCGGGCCGCCTTGTCGTGCCATAGCGCGCTGAGACCGCGCGCCATGTCGCGCATGCCTTCGAACACCTCGTCGTTGTCCGAGGGACCGCCGTTGGCTTGCTCCATCGAGGTCGCGAGATCGGACCAGTAGACGAGCTTGCGACGCTGCTCGTACGGGAAGTCCAGGAGAGTCGCGAGCATCCGAGCGGTCAGCTCGATCGAGACATTCTGAACCCAGTCGAATGGCTGATCCACGGGCAGGTTGTCCAGCACCTCCTGAACGCGCGATCGAATGAGCCCCTCCATCTCACGCAGGTTTTTCGGTGCGACCACACCCTGAACCGCGGCCCGCTGCCTGTCGTGGCGAGGCGGATCCATCGCGATGAACATCTCGATATCGAGAAAGCGAGGCGGGACACCGATGACGATGAACGGTTCGGCGGAAAACACCGCATGATTCTTGTCGACGGCCACGATGTCGGCATGGCGAGTGACGGACCAGAACGGACCGAACGCACTGTTGGGCTGGTAGTGCACTGGCGCCTCGTTACGCACGCGCTCGAAGTACGACTGCCAACGCCCCTGCCGATAGAGGAAAGGGTTGCTGAGGTCGATGTCGGCGAGTTCGACATCCTCGACCGGCGGGATGGGGCTCTCGACGAACATCTTCGTCCCATTCGTTCCGGTCACCCAGCGTCGGGTCTTGTCATAGAGGTGTGCGCCCCGGATCTGCAGATCCATCGGGATGGCCGACTGAACCTTGTCGCCGATCGTCTCGGAAACCTTCACGCGTCTTACCTGCCTTTCGTCGTCACAGTTGGAACTCGGGTGTTCGGACGACCAAGCCGTCCCATTCCTCTGAGCCCACCATCTGGCAGGACAGCCGAGAGGTAGGTTGCCGCTCAGGGTTCATCGCGAGCATCTCTTCTTCATCGGCACCCGAGAGGCCCACCACGTCGGACCATTGCGGATCGACGATCACATGGCAGGTCCCGCACGCCGTTTCTCCACCACAGTCCCCATCGATCCCGGGCACCGCATTATCGGTAGCAACCTGCATCAGCGACTGACCTTCCACCAAAGCCGCCTCATGCGTCTCGCCGTCGTGGGAGACAAAAGTGACAACTGCCATAGTCAACTCCTGATATGTAGTCCTCAATGTGAATACTTGGTAGAAGTCTTGTCGAAGATGAGCACCTACGACTATGTTCGACAGAGTCAGAAACTTGTGAATTTGGCTCAGCGAGACGATGGTGAACATCAGTGACGAGGGGCGTGCCCCAATGACGCGGGCGTGCCCCAATGACGCGGGTGTGCCCCCGCTCGTGTTCGTGCAGCTGCTCGAGAGCCAAGCGCTCGACCCAGACGCCGTCGCACGGCTTCGTAACATCATGGCACGCGAAGGAACCGACGAGGCGACGCTGATCCAGCGTGACACCCAGGTCCCGTTACGGTGGTTTCGGGAGGTCTACCCCGAACTCGATGTCGACCAGGCAACCCTGCTCGGTTTCGCGTTCGCTGAACAGGCCCAATTGACGTCCTTCGGCCCGTTGAGTTTTCCGTTGGTCAGCGCAGGCTCAGTGGCCGAGATCGTGGAGCTGCTCACCTATCTGCCGTTGATTTCGACAGCGGTCAGCCCCCAGTTTCACCCAAGTGAGCACGGCCTCACCGTCGGGCTCACCGGACACACACGTGATTCGGCCCTGGACTGCCTGGTCGTCACCTACAGTGGGTCGGCGCTACTGCGACTGCTTGACATGCTCGCCGGCGAGGTGCAGACCGTTACACTCCACTTGAGTTGGCCAGCGCCCGCCTTCCCGACCAATTACGAGGACATGCTAGCCGGGCGCCTGTTCTTCGACGCTCCGATGTCGTTCCTCCACATCCCCGCTGACACTCTCAACGAGGTCTGCCGGTTCTCTGATCCCGTCGCGTATCGACACGCCATCGCCGATCTGCAACGAACTCTCGACCAGCGCAGCGGAACCACGTCGTTCTCGGAGAAGGTGAGACGGCTGTTGGAGAAGGACCCCGGACAGAGAAGTAGCCAGTGGGTCGCGCACGAGCTGTCGATATCCACCAGCACACTCAAGCGGCGCCTTGCCGAGGAGGGGACCACCTTTCGCGGGTTGCACCAGTCATTCCTGCGCGAACGCGCGATGCTGCGGCTACTCGACCGATCAATGTCGGTGAGTGAGATCGCCACGGATCTCGGATACAGCGACCTCACCAACTTCTCACACACCTTCAAGCGATGGACCGGCCGCTCCCCGAGCGAGTTCCGGCGCACATAACGCTGAGCTGCCCGGGGAGTCCGGAGACTTTGGCTTCGCCTCGGCTCCTCGGTGGACTGTCGGAACAACGGCTGATCTGATGACCGATCGAACCCGTGCCCGGCTTCTCGCGCTCGACGTCCCCCGCGAACGGATCTTCATCGACAACGGCTTCTCCGGCACCACCCCGCAACAACCTGGCCGCCTCGATAACGTGCTCGCTGCGGTCACCTCGGTCGCGGCGGCCATCACCGGGCGGCAGCCGCGTTCTGACGCCTGTTCCTGGGCCCGAGCAACTCGACCAACGCATCGAGCCGGGCATAGACCGCGTCCCGGCGCTTGACCATCGTGGAGCGCTGCTTGACCAGCCGGACGGCCACGACGATCCGCAACGTCCATGCCATCGTCATCGCTCCTGTCGGTCCACATCCTGGGGTCACCAGGTGACTGACCATCGCGGCCACGGCCCAAACATCTTCTAAGCAGGAGTCCACGCCTACCGGGGGTCAAAGTCCTGGGTGGTGGTGTATGACGTCGTCGCGTGAGTCTTCGTCGGGTGGTTATGCGGTCAGCGCCGCTTGGGTCACCTCCTGAGCGGGTTCGGTGGCGGTGTTGTCTGAGGTTCCCCCCGAAAAGTGGACATCGAGTTAGCGGGACTCCAGTCCCGCTGGAAGGATGTCCGTATGCCTCCTCGCAAGCGTCGGTCGTTCACGGCCGAGTACAAGGTCGAGGCCGCCCATCGTGTGATCGATTCCGGCCGTACCATCGCAGAAGTGGCCCGGGAGCTGGGCCTGAGCGAGAGCCTGTTGGGTGAGTGGGTCAAAGTCGAGCGACGCAGGATCGCTGCCGCCGAGGTCCATGGAGAAAAACCTCTGGACACGGCCGAACGCGCCGAGTTGCTGCGATTGCGACGGCAGGTCGGCGAGCTCGAGAAAGACAACGCTTTCCTGGTAAAAGCCTCGGCTTATGCTGCGACGCAGAAGAATCGACCCGGTTCGATCTGATGGTGAAGTACGCCGGCCCCGACGACATTGCGGAGACCGCCGGTACCGCCGCACCGGAAGGTGAGCGCTTTTCGATCACGCGGATGGCGCGACTGCTGACAGTGTCCACATCTGGCTACTACCAGTACATCAAACGTAGAGCTACCACGGTGTTGACGCCGGGACAGCAGCGTCGCGCCGACCTCGAAGTCAAGATCGTCGAGATCCACAAGGATTCGAAGGGAACCTACGGGTCTCCGCGGGTCACGGCCGAGTTGCGTGCTCACGGCGAGGTGGTGAACAAGAAGACGGTGGCCAAGATCATGGCCTCGAAGGCATGGAGGGCATCAGTCCGCGCACGTTCAAGGTCAAGACGACGGTGGTCGATCCGCAGGCGTCGTTCCCGCCGGATCTGATCGAGCACTTCGACCAGGGCCGACTCGATGCCGTCTGGCTCACCGACGTCACCTATCTCACCTCCGGTGAAGGTGACATGTTCTTGTGCAATCCGGGACGGCCATTCGGCGGAAAGTGTTGGGATACAGCATTGCTGATCACATCGGTGCCGAGATGGTCACGACAGCCATCGACCGCGCCGTGGCTGCGCGCGGTGGGTGGTGTCGTGAGACGATCCTGCACTCGGACCGGGGTGGGGAATACACGGCTCACCTGACCGCTGAGGCTGCACCCTTGCAGTGGACACCCCTGACAATGGTTCCAATGGAGAGCCAGAAGGATGTCGAGGTGGGACGCCCGTCTCTGTACCCGGAGGAATTCCGGAAGGACGCGGTCGCGTTGTATCGCGCGGCCGACGGTAAACGCACATACGCTGTGGTGGCTGCGGACCTGGGATCACTGGCGAGACGCTGCGGACGTGGGTTCGCAAGGACACCGCCCGTAACGGGCCGTCGCAGGACCGCAGTACCGGCGCCGACGGGACCGAGTCGGACGAGCTCGCGCGGCTGCGCTCGGAGAATGCTCGGCTGCGGGGTGCGGAGAAGGAATGGCAGCTCGAACGCGAGATTCTGCGCCGGGCACGCCGGCACTGAACGCATTCGCGACCACATTCGCAGGCCGGATCACCCTGAGTCAGAACTAAACCGATGTGCCAGAGACACAGGCCTGACCGGCTGGAAACGCCCAACGCAACCTGGATGTCCAACTGGCGCAGATTCTACCGAATATAGAGAAGACAACGACGGTGCCCGGCACCCACAGGGGAACAGTAAAGAAAAAGAGACGAAGTGGTCGTACTCGTGTTTCGGGGTGAAATGCCTTTCGGCGGCGGCGTCGAACACATACTGCCCCTCGGGTGTCACATCACGTGTCGCACCCGCATATCGTCGAAAACCGCCGCCACACGTACTACGTCACCCGTTGTCGGCGCATGGATCATCTGCCCGTTCCCGATGTAGATGGCGACGTGTCCCGGCCCGTTCGGTCCCCAGTTCCCAAACAACAGGTCACCGGGCACTGCCTCGGCGAGGGGCCGTTCGAGACCGACGTTCCACTGGGTCTCGGAGGTGCGCGGGAGGACGACCTTCCCGGCGGTCGCCGCGTACAACGCGTAGGAGGTCAGGCCGGAGCAGTCGAATCCGCCCTGCGAGGGGCCGTGAATGTTTCCGCCGCCCCATACGTAGGGAAGGCCGAGAAACTTCATGGCGCTCTGGACGACCCGTGCGCCGGCCTCGGACAGGGCCGGTCCCCCGAAGGGGGAGAGCAAGCTGGCGAAGTAGGCCTCGGACGCGCGGATCTTCGCGACGTACGGTTTTGTCTGATTCTCGTAGTCAGGGCTACCGGAGGGCATTCCCCGAGAGGCGAGCACGGCGCCCAGGCCGGCGTTGTAGCCGGCGATCGCCAGGTCGAGGGTGTCCCCGCGGACTCGTCCTTGGTGCTTCCACGAGTCGATCTGGGTGTACATGTCGCACAACAAATGCCCGGAGGCCATGACGGAGTCCGCGACGCCGAGAACATCTGCGGTACCGTCACCGTCGGCGTCCTTGCCGTACGTGCGCCAGGTTCCATCCATGAATTGACCGGGGCCCTTGGCGCCGACCGGAGATACCGGGGCTGACGGTCCGTAGCGGAATCCGTTCTCCGCTGAATAGAGTGCCGCGAGCGTAGGCGCTGTGATCCCGTCGCACAGTGCGCCGGCCTTGTTCAGCCAGGGCACGAAGGTGGCGAAAGTATTACCGGGGGCCAAAGTGAGGCGGGGCAGTACGCTGCTGATCGGTGCGAGAGACGCGGTGTCTGCGAAATTGGCACTGCTCCAATATCCTCCATCGGATCCGTCGGTGGCAGCGGTGCCGGGGCTGGGTACGACGGCGCGGTCTGCCGGCGGCACGGGTTCTGCAGGGGCGGGATCTGGTCGTGGGGGTGTGTCGGCCGGAGGAAGCGGGATCGGCGGCGCGGGCGGGGGTTGAGGGGGTATCACCTCCGACATCGCCTGCGCCGCATTGTCGATCCCTTGCTGCGCAAACTGCTGCACGGGGGTGGGAAGTGTTGCCAACACATCTCCGACCTGTTGATCGAGGGCTGGTGCTGCCTGCTCGACCGCCGCTAGGGCGTCGGTGACCGGTGTTTTCACTTCGGGCGGCAGGGCGGTGTTGTTCGCGGCGCCACCGACGGCGATGACGATCGCCGTGATGATGGCGGAGGGGTCGGACATCTTGCGCTCGTTTCTCTACATCGGATAGTCGTCTTCGCGTCCCCCCATTGGGCTCGCCCGTTCCGCGAGCCGGGTCATGGCGTGCTCCATTCATGCACGTCGGTGGTGTCGATTTCCTCAGTGACGTAATCGAACTCGTTATAAAGCTGGTGTTCGTCGAAGCTTTCCTGGATCGCGATCTGCGCGCTTTCGGGCAGGGTGTGCAGGATGTGACGGACGCGTTCCTGTCTGCGGGTGACGGCTTGGCGGAACGGCATTCCGGGGGTGGCCTTCATCTGCGGGACGATGCCCTCGACGTCGTCGACGCCACCGGCGTGGTGGCCGGCGTCGACCATCGCTTGTTCGGCGGCCATGGTGGCTTCGTCCTTTTCCTCGGACATGCCGATCGGGCCGATCATGGTGCCGTTGAGGAACTGTTTGACCACCGGCTCCTCACTGGTGAGCAGCACCTCGCGGGGTCCGAACATCACCAGTTCCTTACGGAAAAGCATGCCAATGTTGTCCGGCACCGTCCGGGCGAGGTTGATGTTGTGCGAGACGATCAAAATCGTCGCGTCGATCTCGGCGTTGATGTCGATCAACGTCTGCGAGATGTAGGTGGTGCGCACCGGGTCCAGGCCTGAGTCCGGCTCGTCCACCAGAATGATCTGCGGATCCAGCACCAGGGCGCGGGCCAGGCCCGCGCGTTTGCGCATACCGCCGGAGATCTCGCCGGGGAGCTTCTCCTCGGCCCCGAGGAGACCGACGAGTTCCATCTTCTCCATCACGATCTTGCGGACGTCGGACTCGGACTTCTTGGTGTGCTCGCGCAGCGGGAACGCCACGTTGTCGTATAGGTTCATCGACCCGAACAGGGCGCCGTCCTGGAACAGCACCCCGAACAGTTTCCGGATCTCGTAGAGCTCCTTGGAGGAGCACTCGAGAATGTTGGTGCCGTCGATCACGATGGAGCCCTGCTCCGGGCGGAGCAGGCCGATCAGCGACTTCAAGAACACCGACTTACCGGTTCCCGACGGCCCGAGCAGCGCGCTGACCTCACCTGACGGAAGCGTCAACGACACGTCCTGCCAGATCCTCTGCGAGCCGAACGACTTGGTCAGGTCGCTGACTGAAACTTCGACACCCATCGTGACTTCCTTACGTCGATTTCGTGAACTGGGGGGGAACTCGGGTAGTTGATGCGGGAGCTCATACCGGGGTCATTTCGGTGATCTGCCAGGAATCTCCATCGCGCTGCAGTGAAACCTGGACGCGGCTGCCGTCCAGCTTGGGTGCAGGGCTGTCGGTGCTGGTGGTCGACTGGTTGAGGAACATCAGCACGGTGGCGGCGTCGGCGTCGGCAGAGACCACGGAGGATTCCACGACGGTCGCCGAGGTGACCACCTGTCGTTCCTTCGCGGAGGGGATGATGACGTCTTTGCTCACGCTTTCGAACTGAGTGCGGAAGTCGCCCCCGAGATACTCCAGTGCGTTGGTGAAGTGGTCGTCGATGGTGTTGAAGTCGTAGGACAGGATGTCGGGAACCATCTGCGCGGCATGCGCGCGGGCCTGGTGCCGGGTGTCTTCCTGGCTGCGGCCTTCGTGGGCGCGGATCGTCAGTGTCGCACTGGCGATCGTCACCGCGACCGCCAGGACGCCGAGTCCGGCGACCACCAGGGCGCGTTTGCGGCTGCTCCACGTGCCGAGGAGCGAGGTGATGCGAGCGAGGTAGGTAATCATGCGACGAACTCCACGTTGGATACGAGCCAGCGACCGTCGACCAGGTCGAGGGTCATTTTCATGCGGTAGACCCGCATCTCACCGTCGGGGGCCTCGGTGTTCTTGACCGTCGAGGTGACTGCCGCCAGGACGGTGGCGTGATCGTCCGTCGCGTCGACGATCCCGGCGGATTTCACTTCGCCCGTGGACTCGACCTGTCCCTGGTTCAGCACGTCACCGAAACCGCCTGAGGAAGTGGTGAATTGGTCGTGGAATGGTCCGGTGGTTCCGTCGGAGACTTTCTGGATGTCCTCGTCGAGGCTCTGGTGGCGGAGGGTGACCAGGTTGGTCGCCATCTGGGCGGCAGTGTCGAGGATGGTGACGTCGCGGGTTGCGGCGGTTTCCGTGGTCCGCCAGTCGTTCCACGATCTGACCCCCAGAACTGTGCCGGCCAGCATGAGGGCGCCGAGGAACACGATCGCAGCGAGAGTGATCCGGCCGGTCCGTCGGCGGGCGGAGTCGCCGGAATCGTCGGCGGCGGTCGTCGGGGTTTCGGGTGGTGGTTCGGGTCGATCGAGGACGTTTTCGTCGTCGATCGTCTCGGTGGCTAACGCTGTAGCAGACTTTGCCATGTCAGTTCCTCCTCGGACTGGGTTGGGGACTTGGCGTCGATGGAGTACAGGGCGCCGTCTGGGGCGCGGAACGTGCCGGTGATCGGGTCGTAGGGTGCGGTGGCGATCGCCCGTGGTTGCCGGCTGTCCCAGGAGGCCGGGGTTACCGTGACAGGCGCCTGCTGCGAGTTGCCCGACTGCTCGGGCTCCGGTGGAGCGGCGGGCGGTTCTCCCGGTGCCGGGACGTAGGGCTGCCCCGGCCGTGCGAGCATCTGCGGCCAGCTCGAGGGCAGGCCGCCGGGGCATTCACCGACTTCAGCCGTGCGCACGGAGGGGTCGGTGGCGCAGGGAAGGTTGCGGGCGCCGCGGACCACGCGGGGCTCGTTCGGAGGCAACTTGCAGTAGGGGTCGGTGGCTGGTTCGGCGGCGGACAGGTCGCCGGGGTCGCGGCGCTGGGTCTGCTCGTATCCCTCGGTACAGGGCAGGGGATTGGCGGTGTTGCCCAGCTTGATATCGAGCGGTCCCTGCCCGTAGGTGCGGTCTGCGCCCTGCACGCCCAGAGCTGAGTAGTTCATCGCGGCCGAGATCGCCGGGTAGATCACCAAAATCTGGCGGAGACCGGGCACGTTGACCCGCAACACTTCCCCGGCGCTCTGCAGGTTCGCCAACAGCAACGGCAGAGACGGCTGGAGGTCGGTCATGGTTCCACCGAACGCGTCGAAGAAGGCGGGGCCGTTGTCCAACACGCCGCGAATCTGAGTGTCGTTCATGGTCAGCTGCTCGGTGAACGAGGCCAGATCGGTGGCGAAGCTGGAGATATCCGGGCCGGCCTCGTTGGCCGCACCGAGGACCGGCTCGACGTCGTCGATCAAGGTGGTGGTCGGTTTCAGGTTCGCTTGCGCGAGCGCGATGAGCGGGCGGGCGGAGTCGATCAACCGGGACAGGGCGGGCCCGGCGCCGTTGAAGGCGATGTACGCCTCGTCGACGGTGGTCTTCAGATCCTCTTTGGGCAGCCCCTCGAGGAGCGTGTTGACCTCGTCCACCACCTTCGCGGCCGGCACGGGCAGGGTGGTGCGCGATCGGTCGATCACGTCGCCGTCGGCCAGGAACGGCCCCTCCGAGGTGGTCGGCACCAGGTCGACATACTGCTCACCGATCGCGGAGACGCTGCGCACGTAGGCGTCGGTCGACTGGGGAACCTTGTGGTCGGAGTCCAGCTGCAGGTGCACGGTCACATGGTCGGGGTTCACGTCGAGCGATTCGACGACGCCGACATCGACGCCGCGGTAGGTGACGAGCGCATTCGGATAGAGTCCTCCCGCTCGTTCGAGTTCGACATCCACCGAGTACATTCCGATACCCGAGAACCGCTTCAGGCCCATGTAGCTGTAGACGGAGTTGCCCACGGCGACGAGAGCGACGACGGTGAAGATGACGAGTTGGATTCGAACCAGTTTGGTGCGCATCAGCGTTGACCTCCCTGCTGTTGAGGTGTGCCAGCAGCCGGAGTTGCGGGGAGTGTGGCCTGGCGCGGCTCGGTGGGTGCCAGCAGCGGGTTGGCGGCTTGTCTGGCGGGGTTGAGCCCGGCGAGCTCGGATACCGGAATGCTGCCGAGGACCTTGCCGCCCACGGTCTCGGCGCTCACGTCGAGGGTGAGGAACAGGTTCACGTAGTCACCACGCGCCGCGCGGTCGGTGGTTTCGATCGGGAACGGCAGGGTTGTGGCGATCTTGAGCGCCTCGGGGATCGAATCCCCGACGGAGGCGAGCTGGCTCAACGTGGGCTGCAGCGCCGTGAGATTAGCGTGCAGATCCTCCCGGCTGCTGTCGAGCACCTCGGTGGCGACCTGACCGAACTCACCGACGCTGGTCAGCATGGTCGTCAGCTGCTGCTGCTGGTCGTTGAGCACCCCCATGGCCGGGGTGATGGTCTCGATGCCGCGATCGAGTGTTCCGCTCTGCGTCGCCAGCTCGGCTCCGAGCCGGTCGAGCCCGTCGATCGCGCGGACGATGTCGGCGCGCTGCTGATCGAGCCCGCCCATGAGGGTCTCGAGGTTCCCGAACAGCTCGTGCAGGTTCTGCTCCCGACCGTCCAGGACTCGCACGAGTTCGGAGGTCACGGTGCGGATCTGCTGCAGCCCACTGCCATTGAGTACGAGGGACAACGCGGACAGAACCTCTTCGGTGGAAGCGTACTGGCTGGTGCGGGACAGGGGTATGACGGCCCCGTCCTGCAGGGTTCCCCTAGGTTCTTCACCGGCGGGAACCGTCAGTTCCAGATACTGCGATCCAAGCACACTGTTCTGAGCCAGCTTCGCGGTGACGTTCGCCGCGATCTCGGCGTTGTCCTGGAGCTCGAGTGTCAGGTGAGCGATCCAGTCTTGTCCGCCGATTCGGGCGATGTTCCCGACGATCACGTTGTTCGCCTTGACCGGCGAGTTGCCCACCAGATTCTGGACGTCGGCGAGCTCGACCGTGACCTGGTAGGTGTCTCCGCCGACGGCGTTGCCTGGCAACGGAATGGAGTTGATCCCATCGAATCGGCACCCGGTCGAGGTCACCGCCACCCCGAGTACCAGGGCCGAGTAAGCGGTGAGTTGTTTGATCGAGGTCATCGGGTTCCTCCGCTCGGTGCCGGCGCGCCCGGGGGTTGGACCAGTCCGGTTGCCAGTGCTCCTGTGGTTTTGATGCATTCGTCGGCGGGGGCGTCGACTGTGGTGAGGAGGGCACAGATCAACGACCGTGGGTCGGGGGTATCGGAAACGGCTATCGCGGCGGTCAGTGAATTCGAGTCCGGGTCGTAGATGTTGTAGAAGTTCGACAGCGTCGTTGGAGCGGTGTGGAGGATGGAGGCAAGGGCGTCCTCACGGTCGACCAGCTGGCGGGTGATGTCGGTCAGTTTGCCTACGTCGGTGGTCAGTGCCCCACGATTGTCCTGGAGGAACTGGGTGACCTCACCGAAGGTCACGAGCATGCTGTTGAGCAGTGCATCGAGTTCGGTGCGATTGGCGTTGAGCACCGACGACGTGGTCGCGAGTTCCCGGCTGAAGGCCGTGATCTGCTGCTCGTTGGCCGCCAGTGCGCTGGTAAACGACTGCAGGTTCCGGACGGAGGCGAACAGGTCCTCCCCGCCCTTGCTGAGGGTGCTGCTGGCATCGGAGAGCTTGACGAGGGAATCGTGCAGGGTCTGACCGTTGCCGCGCAGGGTGTCTGCGGTGTTCGACACGAAATCGTTCAGCGATCCGTTGGGATTTTCGGGCGTGCGCCCGACGTCCTGGGCCAGCTTGACGACCTGCTCCTTGACCTCGTCGAATTCCACCGGTACCGCGGTGCGTTCGACTGGGATGGTCTGTCCGTCCTGCATCTTCTCGCCGCCGGTGTAGGCCGGTGCGAGTTGGATGTAGCGGCCGGTGACCAGGACCGGTGCCACGATCACCGCCTGCGCGTCGGCCGGGACGTCGTAGTCGCCGTCGTATTCGAACTCGATCCGGACGCGATCGCCTTCCGGGGCAATTTCATTGACCCGGCCCACCTCGACGCCGAGGATCATGACTCGGTCCCCGACATACAGTCCCGTCGCGCTCCGAAAGTAGGCCGAGATGTGGTGGGTGGCGTTATTGGCGACCCAGGCCCCGGTTCCGGCCACGACGGCGACGATGACCACGATAAGCAGCAGAACCTTCGCCGGCATCCGCACAGTCGGCCTGCGTGTCCCCTTCATCGAGGGCCTCCGAGGCTGCCGGGAAGCTGGCCGGCGAGATTCGCGGGCAGGATGTTCTGCAACAGTGCCGCGAAGAACGGTCCGCTGCCCACGACGTCACCGATCTGCTGGGAATAGCGCTCGAGACCGGTGAGGGAGGCGTTGATGTTGTCGTAGTTGTTGTTCAAGGTGGTCACCAGGGTGTCCATCTGCGCGAGGGTGGGTGCGAGGGTGGCTTCGTTGTCCCGCTTCAGCGCGGTGAGTTCGTCGGCGATCTGCCGGGCCTGCACGAGGATGTGGTGGATGGCGTCGGCCCGCTGATTGAGCGCGGCGAAAAGCGACTGACCCTGGCCGAGTAGTTCGGCGACACGCTGACTACGGTCGGAGAGTAGGGCGCTCACCCCGGCGGTGTTCGTCAAAAGGTGACGCAGGTCGGCATCGCGACTGGCCACCGTCTCGGACAGCCGGGACAGCCCCGTCAGCGACGACTGCAGGTTCGGGGGCAGCGCCTGCTCGACTTCCGAAAGCTGGTCGAGGGCACCGGACAGATCGACGGTGTCCGTCTTGGAAACCTTGTCGGTCACCTCTTCGAGCGATCGTGTCAGGTCATATCCGGAGGTGGTGTTGGACAGCGGTATCGTGCCACCGCGGCCAAGTTCCCCGTCACCTCCTGGTGTGAGTTCGATGTATCGACGTCCGAGCGCGGTCTCGACCTTGATTGTGGCGTGCGTGTCGTCGCCGAGGCGTACATCACCGCTGTCGGCATCGAATTCGACATCGACCTTGTCTCCGTCCAGCGAGATCTCCCGCACCTCGCCGACCTTGACGCCGGCGATCTGGGTGGTGTCACCCACTACCAGGCCGCTCGCGTCGCCGAACTCGGCGTGATAGGTCTTCGCCGCGATGCCGGGGATCGTGTCGTAGTTGAGGGCCACAACGATTACGCCGAGTAGGACGAGGGTGCCGACGACGCCGACGCGGATCGGGTTTCGTTCGAGGAATGATTTGGTCATCATTATTTGCACCTTTCGGCGGGCGCGGTGAACATCGGCGTGAGTCCGCCCGGCCCTTGCGCGTACTTGATCGCCAGCCCACACACGAACAGGTTCACGTAGCTTCCGTATCCTCCTGCGCGAGCAGTCAGACGGTAGTTCTCGGGCAACTTGGCCAGGATCATGTTCACCGTGTCGGTCTTGGCATTGAGTTGGCCGGCCAGGTCGCCGAGGGCGGATACGTCCTGCGCGATGGCGGGCCGGTTTTCGGTGAGAACCTCGGCCAGTGTCTTGGAGGCGTCGTCGATCTGCCCCAGGGAGCGGCTGATCAGATCCCGGTCGTCGTTGAGGCCGGCGACCAGGTGTTGCAGTTGGTCGACGAGTGCCCCGAACTGGTCGTGCCGGTTGTTGACGGTGCCGAGCACGGTGTTGAAGTTGGTGATCACTTGGCCGATGGCCTGATCGCGGTCGGCGAGGGTGTTGGTGAACGTGTCGATCTGGGAGATCAACGCGCTGATACTGGCTTCCTGACCGTTCAGAACCTGGATCAGAGAGGTGGACAATTGATTGGTCTGATCCGGATCCAGGCCCTGGAGAAGTGGACGGAAACCGTTGACGACCTGGTCGAGATCGAGGGCCGAGGTCGTCTGCTCGAGCGGAATCGGGCCGTCGAGCGCATGCGTATCGAAGGCGCCCTGGGACAGGTCGACATACCGGTCCCCGATCAGGTTCTTGTACTTGATCTTCGCTTCGGTGGTAGAGGGCAGGGGACGCTCGGTGGACAGTGAGAAGGTGACCAGTGCCGTGCCGTCCGGATTGAGGGCGACATCGGTGACCTTGCCCATCGGCACTCCGGCCACCCGGACGTCCTCACCGTTTCCGAGTCCGGACGCGCTGGTGAAGACCGCGCTGTAGGTGTGTGTGCTGCCGAAACGGAGGTTGCCGACCACCGTGGCGACACCGAACCCGGTCAGCGTGGTCACGAGCATGAAGATCAGCAGTTTGAGGACGGGTGCTTTCGTTGTCATCGCAGACCTCCCAGGAAGAACTGCGCGAAGGGGTTCCCGATCAGATCCATCGGGGTACGCGCGGGACGGTATGCGTCACTGCCGTCGTCAAAGTTGGTGTGTCCCTGCGGCTGTGTCCAGTCGTAGCAGGCCACGGGACCGTCGGCCTCCACGACCGGCAGATTGGCCGAGTTCGTATAGGGCGGGTCACCCATCAACAGGGTGCTGGTGATGTTCAACCCGGGCATGTCACTCCCCCCGAAGATCCGTTCGAGGTAGGTGTTGGTCTGCTTCAGGCTTTCGACGAAGCAGGGAAGGGCCGGAGCCCGCTCGGCGAGCAGGGCGGTGGTCGGCGCCAAGGATGACAGGGATTCGGTCAGCGGTGTGCCGGCGGCGTCGAGAAGGCCGTGACCACTGTTGCCGAAGCCGGTGAAGCTGAGGATGAACGCGTTGAGCTGGTCTTGGCGTTCGGTGATTGTCGTCGCGGTGGTGCTGGCGTGATCGACAGTTGCCATGAGGTCGGGAGTCGCGGCGGCGAGGATGTCGGTGGTTTGTGCGCCCTGCATCAGGTCACGCTGCAGGGTGGGGATGCTGTCGTTGAAACTCGAGAGATAGGTGTTGAGTTCGACCAGGGTGTCCCCGAGGTGGTCGCCCCGGCCGTGCAGTGACGTCGCCAATGCGTTCAAGGACCCGTTGACCTTCTCCGGCTCCACCGTGCGCAACACGGTCACCAACGATTCGAGTAGATCGTTGATTTCCGTCGCCACCTGTCCCGTCGAGAGCACCGTGCCCGCCGAGATCGTCTCGGAGGAGGGCGTTGCAGGCTGCACCAGGGTGACGAACTTGCGGCCGAACAGGGTCGTGGGATCGATCGCCGCTGAAACGTTCGCGGCGATGGTGCTCGCACGGTTGTCGTCGATGTCCATGGAGATCTCGGCCTGCCCGTCAACCAGCTTCACGTCGGTGACCCGGCCGACGACGACCTCGCGTATCTTCACGTCGGATCCGGGTTCGAGCGACAAGCCGGCGCGGGTTGCGTACAACTTGACGGGGATAGCCGAGGTGAAGTTTCCCCGGTAGACGGCGATTGAGGTGGCCGTCGCCAACGCGCCCACCACGACCAGCAGCAGGCCGAGTGCGACGTAGGTTTTGCGGCTGCGTTCTGCCAGATGTCCACTCATGTCAGCCCGACACCCGCACTGCCCCGGCGGTGCCGCCGTACACGGCGATACCGATCAGAAGGTCGATCACCATGATGGAAATCAGGGACGTTCGAACTGCCCGACCGACCGCGACACCCACACCGGCGGGACCACCGCTGGCGTTGTAGCCGTGGTAGCAGTGCACGCACATCACCACCACGGACATCGCCAGCACCTTGACCGCCGACCAGATCACGTCGCTGGGTACGAGGAACACGTTGAAGTAGTGCCAGAACGTTCCTTCTGCTTCCCCGACCATGTAGACGGTGACCAGCTGGGTGGAGGCGAAGCCGATGAACAACGCCACCGAGTACAGCGGGATCACCGCAATCACCCCTGCCATCACCCGCGTGGTGACCAGGTACGGCAGTGAAGGAATCGACATGGTTTCCATCGCGTCGATCTCCTCGCTGACGCGCATGGCGCCGAGCTGTGCGGTGAATCCAGCCCCCACGGTTGCCGTCAAGGCGATGCCCGCGATCACCGGGATCGCTTCGCGGGTATTGAAGAAGGCAGAGATGAAGCCGGACAGTGCACCAAGGCCGATGTGGCCGAGAGAGGTCGAGCCCTGCTGGCCGACCTCGTACCCCACTGCGGCGGTGAGCATGGTGATGACCACCAGGGTCCCCCCGATCACGGCGAGGGCTCCGGTGCCCATGCTCACTTCTGCGAGGAGCCGAATCGTCTCGGCGCGGTAGCGCCGGAAGGTCCGCGGAACCGACGCGATCGTGTGGTTGTAGAAGGAGAGCTGTCTACCCATCTCTTCGAGATGGCCGACCGGCGCATCAATCAACTTGATCGCGGCGGCTCCGGTTCCCCGGAGACCAGTAGGTCTGTTGGATTTCGACACGAGATTCCCGTCGTTCTTGTCGTGCGGTTTTCTGTCAGTTGTCCAAACGTGTTCAGTGCAAGGCCAATGTGGTGATGATCGAGTTCGCCAGGAACAGCAACAGGAAGCTGAAGACCACTGTCTGGTTGACGGCGTCACCGACGCCCTTCGGCCCGCCGCGCACGTTCAGGCCGAGGTGGCAGGCGACCAGTCCGGCGAGCATCCCGAACACCGCCGCCTTGATTTCGGCGACGAAGAAGTCCCCGAGACCGGTCAGAATCGAGATCGAGGTGACGTACTGGCCGGGGGAAGCGCCCTGCATGTACACGGTGGCGATATAGCCTCCGACCAGACCGACCGCCGACACCAGGCCGTTGAGGAACATGGCGATGACCGTCGAGGCCAACACTCGCGGAACGCACAGGCGGTGAATGGGATCGATGCCGAGGACCTTCATCGCATCGATCTCCTCGCGAATCGTCCGCGATCCGAGATCGGCGCAGACCGCGGTCGATCCCGCGCCCGCGACGACCAGGACTGTGACGATCGGTCCGATTTCGCGGACGATGGCGACACCGGCGCCGGCGCCGCTCAGGTCGACGGCACCGATCTCGGCCAGCAAGATGTTGATCTGATAGACGAACATCATGCAGAACGGGATCGCCATCAACAGAGTCGGCATGATTGACACACCGGCAATGAACCACGCCTGGAGGAGGAATTCGCGCAGATGAAATGGTCGACGAAACATGAAGCGGAACGTCTCGAGTGAAGTGGCGTAGAAGGCGCCCACCGCGCGGGGTGCCACGCGTAGGGCGGCCGACGCCTGCGCTCTTCTCTCGCTCGCCGATCCGGATTCTTCAAGCGTTTGCACGTAATCCTCCGCGCTGATAAGTGGGTGCCTGTGTGTGAGTAGGTGACGGCGGGTGCGCCGTCACCGTTCGATTCGCCCCTGCCAAAGACGGTCTTCGGTCGGCCTTGGCAGGGGCGGAGCCCTTTCCGGTGCTCGGTGCCCAGCGGGGTGCGGCCACCCACTACCGTCGATTCGACCGTGCCGGGGTCCGTGCCGGGTCCGAAGTCGTGGGGAGAGCCGCGCGGCCCCGGTGCCGACCGTGTCAGAAAGGTGTCACATCGGCTGACAATGCTCGTCGCGTTATCCGAGCGTTCCCTGCGGGAGACTCCGATCACCGTCGGCGATGGGTGAATCGCGGGTGAGCTGTGCTGCGTCGGTCGAAATGTGCTGTTCGATGTCACCTCGTGCGTACAGCGCGCGCAGCGCCTTCTTGTCGAACTTTCCGACGCTGGTTTTGGGCACCGTCTCGAGAAATGCCCAGCGTTCGGGAATCCACCACTTTGCGACCTGTGAGTCGAGGAAGGTGCGCAGTTCGTCCGGGCCGATCGTCGAGCCTGGGTTGCGCACCACACAGGCCAGGGGCCGCTCTTCCCACTTGGCATCGGGTACGGCGATAACGGCTGCTTCGAAGACCTCTGGGTGCCCCATCAGGGCGTTTTCGAGGTCGACGGAGCTGATCCACTCGCCTCCCGACTTGATGACGTCTTTCGTCCGGTCGGTGATCTGGATGTATCCGCGGGGGTCGATATGGGCGACGTCACCGGTGCGCAGCCATCCGTCCGCGAACTTGTCGGTGGCGTCGACGCCGTAGTAGGCCCCGGTAATCCATGGCCCTCGCACCTGGATCTCGCCGATCGACTTTCCGTCCCAGGGCACCTCGTTGCCGGAGTCGTCTATCAGACGCGCTTCGACGCCCGCGGTCACCCGGCCGGTCTTGGATCGCCAGTACATTTCGTCCTCCGGCGCACTTCCCTTCGGCGGCAGGGCGACCGCTGCGAGCGGGCTGGTCTCGGTCATTCCCCATGCCTGAATGATGCGGACACCGAAATCGGACTCGTAGCCCTCGATGAGAGAGCGTGGAACCGCGGATCCTCCGCAGGCGACGAGCCGCAGACTGCTCAGATCTGTGCTGTGTGTGCGGGCGTAGCCGAGGAGGTCGTTCCAGATTGTCGGTACGGCACCGGCGAGGGTGGGTCGCTCGGACTCGATCATTCTTGCCAGATGCTCAGCCTGGAGGTAGCGGCCGGGCAAGAGTAGATCGGACCCGGAGAGCCAGGATGTGTAGGCCAATCCCCACGCATTTGCGTGGAACATCGGTACCACCGGAAGCACGATGTCGTGCTCGTTGACACCGAAAACATTTCCTGCGGCCGACGCCAGGGAATGCAGGTATGTCGAGCGGTGACTGTAGACGACACCCTTCGGGTCGCCCGTCGTGCCGCTGGTGTAACACATTGCTGCAGCCTGAGATTCGTCTAGATCAGGCCAGACGAACGGTGTGCGGGTCAAGGTGAGTAGGTCTTCGTAGCGAAAGTTCCGGTCGTCGGGCAGCTCGTTGGTGTCGGTGTCGCCGACGACGATGACATGCTCGACGGTCGTGAGCTGGTCGAAGACCCGGGCGAGCAGCGGAAGGGTGGTCCTGTCGGCGATGACGACTTTGTCTTGAGCATGGTTGATCACGAACGCCAATTGCTCTGGAGTCAGTCGCAGGTTGAGGGTGTGGAGGACCGCGCCCATCGAAGGGATCGCGAGGTAGCACTCGAGATGTTCCTGCGTGTTCCACAGGAGTGTGGCGACCCGGTCGCCCGGAGAAACTCCGATCTCGGTCAGCCCGCTGGCGAGGCGTTCGGCGCGGTGGGCTACCTCGTCAAATGTGGTGCGACGGCAGGAATCCGGCTCGTAGGTCACGACAGTGGAGTTCCCGTATATGCGCTGTCCGTGAAGCAGAATCTCGCGGACCAGCAGGGGAGAGGTTTGCATCGTACTAAGCACGGGGGTCTCCAGGCTCCAGGAAAAAGGGGGGACTTGTCGTCGAGGGGGCGCGGCGCGGCGAAATCGGCGTGCCGCGCCCCCTCAGGGTGACTTAGGCGTTCAGCAGATCAGCGCGTTCGTCGGCGGCGAGCATTTTTCGGTACGGGTCGAACAGTGTCTTCGCTGCAGGGATGAGTTTGAGGAGCTTCGGCACCGGCCCCTTGGCGCGCACCGTGCCCTTCGCCATGGCAACGGGGAGATTGAGGTTGCCGAGCCAGAACTTGTTTCCGTTGTCGGCCGACATGAACAGCTCGACGTTCGGGTCGGGCCCGACGCCCGCTCCGGTGTAGACCTTGCCATTCGGAAAGTCGACGGTGATCACCGAATCCGGATCGGTGTAGGTGATCCGAAGGGTCACACCCGACTCCGCAAACTTCGGTCCGAGTTCGGGGTCTGCAACTCCCTGAGTGAACACCCCACCGACATACTTGTACACATCGTCGTCGTTCTTGAAGACGCCCATTGCGTTTCTCCTTAGTCGAGATTTATCCAGACCGACTTGGTCTGGGTATTGCCGAGAAGCGCTTCCTCGCCGAGGTCACGTCCATACCCGGAATTCTTGAAACCACCGAAAGGTGAGGTCGGGTCCAGCATGTTGTACATGTTGACCCACACCGTCCCCGCATCGAGTGCGTGCGCAACCCGGTGTGCGCGTGACACATCACGCGTCCACACGCCGGCCGCGAGTCCGTATTCGCTCGAGTTCGCGCGGGCGATTGCC
The DNA here is from genome assembly GCF_017656075.1 of Rhodococcus sp. ZPP. Taxonomy (NCBI): domain Bacteria; kingdom Bacillati; phylum Actinomycetota; class Actinomycetes; order Mycobacteriales; family Nocardiaceae; genus Rhodococcus; species Rhodococcus sp. ZPP. The sequence continues at coordinate 94,191 of NZ_CP058642.1, read as the reverse complement.
TCGGCCTCGTCATCGAAGGTCAGCACCGACAGAACCGGGCCGAACACTTCCTCGCGGGCAATGCGCATGTGATCGGTGACGCCGGTGAAGATCGTGGGTTCGAGGAAGAAGCCGGCGGACTCGGGGCGGCGGTTGCCACCGATCTGCAGAACCGCTCCTTCCTCGAGTGCGGCCTGGACAAAACCCTCGACCCGGTTGAGCTGACTCTCCGAGACCAACGGTCCCATCTGCGTGTCGTCATCGAGTCCGTGCCCGGTCACGATTCCCTGTGTCGCCTCGACCAGTCGGGCCACCACCTCGTCATGGACGCTGCGGTGTACGAACAGTCGGCTACCGGCGCAACAGACCTGCCCTTGATTCACGAAGATGGCTGTCAGGGCACCCTCGACCACTGCGTCGAGGTCAGCGTCCTCGAAGACGATGTTGGCGGACTTGCCACCGAGCTCGAGCGTCACCTTCGCAAGGTTGCGGGCACTGGCGGCAACGATGCGCCGACCCGTCTCCGTCGACCCGGTGAACGTGATCTTGTCCACACCCGGATGTTCGACGAGCGCTTGTCCCGCCTCGTGGCCCAAGCCGGTTACGACGTTGAACAATCCCGGAGGCAGCCCTGCCTCGATGGCGAGTTCTGCGAGCCGCACCGCCGTCAGCGAGGTCATCTCGCTGGGCTTGACAACGACGGCGTTTCCTGCGGCCAGGGCGGGCGCGATCTTCCAGCTGGCGATCAGCAGCGGGAAGTTCCATGGGACGATGGCGCCGACGACACCGAGTGGTTGCCGCCGCGTGTATGTCAGGGCCTCGCCCACCAGCGGCGATACGGGCAGAACATCGCCGGTCAGCCGGGATGGACTACCGGAGTAGTATCGCCAGACTTCCGTTGCGATGCTCATGTCGAGGAAGAGTGACTCCGTGAGCGGCTTACCGTTGTCCAGGGTTTCGAGGATGGCAAGCTCCTCCGCGTTCTGTTCGACGAGGTGCGCGAGCTCGGCCAGCGCACGACTGCGTGCCGTGGGCTTGAGCGCGCCCCATTCGGTCTGGGCGGCGTGGGCCGAGCGCACAGCGGCGTCGACATCGTCACTGGTGCCCAGCGCGATCCGGGTCAGGACCTTCCCGTTTCCTGGGTCGACGGTGTCCAGGGTGTTGCCGCTCAACGCTGGGCGTCGCTGTCCTGCAATGAAGATGCTCTCCTCGGCACCTTCCAAGGACGGTGCCGTGCCTTCAGGGATGATCGTGGTCATCGAATCTCCTGCTTGAGGACGCCGGACTTCGGCGCACCAGAGGCAAGTCTGGTGATCCAGGTCACGTCTTCGCGCGGGGCGTACGGGCCATGGATGGCCCGAGCAGGCCGTCGCGGCCGCGCTGGAAGGCCCGAGACTTCCGACCGAGCGAGCACTGGGTGGACGGGTAGAAAGCGCCCACAATGCGCACACAGGGGAACCGCCGCCCCCAGATCCGTTCACTACGGGTAAGCCCGGCACCGGAGCAAGGTCGAGAAGTACGCCGGATCAGTACGGCAGAACTGGCTGTGGCGCACCGGGATGAACCGTCCGTAGTGACCGGATCCTGTCGCGGAGTGGTGCCAGTTTTCGTGGACAATGTTGTTACGCGGGCGGGTTGACGGCCTGATTGGCGGCGATCGGGCCGACGCTGCGCAGTGCAGGTGGTGGGCGGCGCCGGCGGGCCGCCGCATTACGAGCAGAGGTTGAGGCTGGGACCGATTCCCGCCCTTTCGGCGTGGAGGAGTCGCATCAGCGTGTGCCGGCGCGTGCTGGGGCCTCCGGGGGGCTGTCCAGTGGGATGACGACGCGGGCGATCAGTCCTCCCCCGGTGCGCGGCACGAGGACGAAGGTACCGCCCATCGCGCTCGATATTTCCGCGACGATCCACAATCCGAGCCCCGCGGTGCCTCCTCGCTCGCCGAGGCTGACGAACTTGCGGGTAACCAGGGTGGTCTCGTCATCGGTCAAACCCGGCCCGCGGTCGCCGACTTCGACCTTCAGGGACGATGAGGTGCAAACCAGGGACAGTTCCACCGGATGGTCCGCACCGTACCGTCGCGCATTCTCGAGAAGGTTCGTCATGACACGGCGTAGTCGGTGGGCATCGCAGCGGACCACGGCGCCGGGAGGTGTGATGGTGATCTTGCTGTTCGCGCGCGAGATGCCCGCCGCTTCGATAGACGCGTGGGCAAGCTCGTCCAATGCGGTGCGCCGGACGCGGGCGACGCCGGTGGGATCACCCGTCCGCAACGCCACATCGGCCAAACTGTCGAGCATGTCGGTGAGGTGCCGGCTATGTGCTGCAATCAGGCTGATTGCCCTTTCCTGGGCCTGGGCGTCAAACCGGCCTGGGGTGGTGAGGGAGTTGGCCAACGAACTCAATGAAGAGATCGGCGTGCGAAATTCGTGCAGCACCACCCGCAGCCCATCATCTCGCATCGCTTGGGCTTCGAGCAGTCTGGCGCGCAGATCGCGTTCCTCGATAACTGCCAGGTGCTCCGAGAGTGCCTCGGCCTTGGCCCGGATCGCCCGGTCGTGTTCACGATCGAGGAGGCTCCGCAGGGTGCCGGTCAATATGGCAAACATAATTAGGTAGCCGAACCACCACAATGCCGTCTCTATGCGGTACGCCGTCGCCACATCGGGCAGCGGGGTGGCGAGTGTAACCACGGCAAAGAGTGCACCCACACATGTTGCGTCGACAATGGCATGCCGCATCCCCTGGCGTACCGCGATCGCGACGATCGCCAAAGGCAGAACCGCGACCAGGTGGCTCACTGCTGCACCGGTCGCGGCCGCCACCGTCACCGACACCACCCCGTCGAGGGCTGCGACCGCATCCTGGGGCAGCTGGCGCAGCCCTCGTAGATCAGCAATCAAGACGTAAGTGGCGTACGTGTAGGCGAACCCGAGACCGATCACCGCCAGCGGCAGGTATGTGCGGTTTATCGGCGTTCCGAACGCTACGACCACGGTGATGCTGACGACGACCAGAACCCGGAGCACCGCGATGACGCGCTCGGGTTCCTTCCATTGAACAGGCTTCGTCGCAGCAGCTCCCACGACAGAGTCGTTCTTTCTCGACATGATCGTTACTCCTCAAGGCCGCACCGAATCGGTCCTGTCAGATCCGCGCCGTAAGCGACCTCACAGCGCCGTGTGCCGATCGGGCGTGTCACACTACAACCTATGCCTGGTTCCCCACTCGTCGTAGTTATTGTGGACGACCACGCGCTCTTCACCCAGGGCCTCGAACTCCTGTTGGGCACCAGGGCCGACCATCTTTTCGACGTTGCCGGCACCACGACGAACGGCGATGAGGCGGTAGCACTGGTCGGCAAGAACCGAGCGGACATTGTGACGATTGACCTGACTCTGCCGCCACGAGGCGGATTGGAGGCCATCGCCGCAGTACGGGCAGCCTATCCCGCAACGCGGATACTTGCGCTCTCGGGCACCGAGGACCTCGCCTTGGCCGAGCGTGCATTGCGGAGCGGTGCGGACGGATTCATGGCGAAGTCGTCCGACGCGGACGCGCTCGTGGCCCCGCTACTCGCCCTCGCCGCCGGAATGAAAGTCGTCGAGGCGGACTTGCTCGAAAAATTACTCACCAGTAGTCGCAAGCCCGAAAATGATCTCTTAGACAAGCTCGGCCCCCAACAGGTGACACTGTGGAGCCTGCTCGCTCATGGTCTGGAGACAACGGAAATCGCCGAGCGACTGCATGTCAGCGAACGAACAGCCAAGAGGCTGGTCGCCTCACTCATTCAACGGGTGGGGGCGCGAAACCGTATCGAAGCAGCGGCCATGGGGGGGCGTTACGGGTTACTCGACGCCGATTCCTGAGACCTGACTTAGAACATTTCGCTTAGTGCCCCGCCTCGAGGCCGAATAGAGCAAGATTTCACGCTCTTCGGGCGGGATCACCGGTGGGAAGTCTTCGGTGACGCCGGTCAGGCACCCAACAGGTGACACTGTGGAGCCTGCTCGCTCATGGTCTGGAGACAACGGAAATCGCCGAGCGACTGCATGTCAGCGAACGAACAGCCAAGAGGCTGGTCGCCTCACTCATTCAACGGGTGGGGGCGCGAAACCGTATCTAAGCAGCGGCCATGGGGGCGTTACGGGTTACTCGACGCCGATTCCTGAGACGAGAAGCCCTCGGCCGACAGCTGAGGGCCTACGCGCGTGCATCTGATCCGGGAGTGAAGCCCGTCCGTTCAACGGCGCAGCACCCTAAGGGTCTTGGGGCTGGTCGACGCCAGCCCCAAGACGAAACAGCTAGCTGCCGACCAGGTTCTCGTCCTGTGCGATGGAATCTGCGATTACCTTCTGATCCTCGATGTGGAAACGCTCTTCCAAGTCGGCGGGGGAGTAGTCGAGATCGATACTCGCAGGATCGGCACCGCGAGCACTCTCCATCGATTCGAGTCGACGGTTGACCTTGTCGAGTGCGTAGTCGGTCATCTCGTCGATTGTAATGCCGAAGGGAATCTCACGATCCTCGTACTCGCTGAAGAGACTGACGATCAGACTCAATGCGGGATTGAGCAGTTCCTGCATACGGTCACTGATCGCGCCCCAGTTACCATCGTCAGCGGCGATGAGACGACGGCACGTGAACGTTCCCCACGCCATATGCCTGCGCTCGTCGTCACCGATATGCTTGATGAGCTGCTGCATGCCAGGCAAGATCCCGCGCCGCTGACACATCTTGGCCCACGCAAAATAACCGGTCAGAGCGAGGCAACCCTCTACCACGTGGTTGTAAGTCACGCTCGCCCGCACCTGGTTCACCGGAGAGGGATCGTCGGCCAATGCGTAAAGGGCGCTGGGCAATTCGTCCAAGAAGATCTGCTTGTACGAATCGCTGTACTCGACGTACTGGTGCAGGTCGGTGTTCTCGTGGCCGATGGCGTTGAAGAAACGTCGGAAACCTTCGGTGTGCTTGGCTTCTTCGTAGATGAACTGGGTCAGGTACAGCTCGTCGCCGAGGCGTCCCTGCGCAGCCATGGCCGCCGCGAACGGCTGCAGATCCTGGGTCACCGATTCCTCGCCGCCGATGAAGTGAGCGGCCAGCACCATGGTCAACCGCTGCTCGTCCGGGCTCATCGCGGCAAAATCCACCGCATCCTGCGTGAAGTTGATATCCGCCGGATTCCAAACCTTCCCGTTGCCCTTGGTGAAAAGTTTCATCGGGAAGTTGTCGAGATTCAGGCCACCGGGGGTAAGGCTGCCGAACCCGGTCCGACCGTTGTGTGTGATCGAGCGCTCCATGCTTTGCTCCTAACAGTTTTCGGTGACGTCGCCGCGTTCTGCGACGACTTATGCATGTGATATGTCGGAGGCGAGACTCGCCCGGTTAGTCGTCCTTGACGAAGTTCTTGACGAAATCGGGATCCTCGAGTGCTCCCTCGACGTTGGTTGAGCCGCCAGAATTCCCAACGGTCTCGAAAAGGTTTGCAGCAGCTTCCTTGAAAGGCTTCCACTCGTCGGCCAGACGTTGCATGGGTTTGATCGCTTCCACAGGGCAGACGATTTCGCACGCGCCACAGTCGATGCACTCGGTGGGGTTGATGTACGCCATCCGCCCGCCCTCGTAGATACAGTCGACCGGACACTCCTCCATGCAGGATTTGTCCATGATGTCAATACAATGTTCGCCGATGACGAAGCCCATGACGAGCTCCTTTCCGATCTGGGTTTCTAGCTGATGGCTGCGAATGCCGGCGCATTGTCGCTGGAATGACCGGGTGCAAGACCGACCTCGGGCTGAAGAACGGCCGCGGCGTTGTTCACCGCGGAGGCGACCTCCCCGAAACCGACCGCGATGAGTTTCACTTTGCCTGGATATGTGGCGATGTCACCGGCAGCAAAGATGCCGTTGCGGTTGGTTCTCATCGCGGTGTCGACCAGGATCGACCGGTTCTCTAGTTCGAGTCCCCAGTTCGCGAGCGGACCCAGCTGCATCGTGAACCCGAGGGCGGCGACGACCAACGTGCACGGCACGGTGACCGGCTCGGCGGCGGCTTTGACGTTGACCACGGCGGATTCGACGCTGCCATTTCCGTGCAATGAGGTGATCTCGGCGTCGACCAGCTGACGGCAGGACGATTCCTGCAACAGCTTGACGCTGTGTGCGTGGGCGCGGAACTGCTTGCGGCGATGCACCAGGGTCGTCGACCGGGCACGCTCAACCGAAGCCAGCGCCCAGTCAACGGCGGAGTCGCCGCCCCCGACCACGAGCACATCTTGCCCATCGAGCACATCGAGCTTGGGGACGAAATACTGCACACCCTTGCCCGTGAATTCTTCGCCGCAGGGCAGAGGGCGAGGCGACACCGACCCCACCCCGGCGGTAATGACGACAGCGGACGCCAGAATCTGCTGGCCCGTGCTGGTGACGATTTTCCACCGGTCACCGACTGGGTCGAGACTGACCGCCTGCTGACCTAACAGATACGTCGATTGAAACGGTGCGCCCTGCTCGAGAAGCCCGTCGATCAGCTTTTGTCCCTTGATCGCTGGGAACCCGGCGATGTCGAAGATGGGCTTCTCCGGGTACATCGCTGTGATCTGTCCACCCGGGTTCGGTAGTGCGTCGATGACCGCGACCGACAGTCCGCGGAAGCCCGCGTAGTAGGCGCCGTACAGACCCACCGGGCCGGCACCGACGATGAGCAGGTCGACATCGACTGAATATTCCGTACTATCCATTCCGCTGATCTCTCTGTCAGTCCAGGGATTAGAAGCGGATCAACCCGCGAATGTTGTGTCCCTGACGCATGTCTTCGTAGCCATCATTGATGTCCTCGAGCGCATACTCCTTGGTAATGAGCTCGTCGAGTTTGAGTTGGCCGAGGTTGTAGAGCTCGAGGAGACGAGGAATATCCATCTGAGGGTTGGACGAGCCGAAGAGGGATCCCTTGATCGACTTCTCATACAGGGTGAGTTCGAAGAGTGACCCGGAAAAAGAATCCTCATCCGGATGGCCAATGGCGGTGACGACCACTCGACCGCGCTTTCCGACCAACGACAGGGCCGGGAGAACGTAGGAACCTTCGGCGACATCCGTGGTGATGATGCATGCATCTGCCAGCTGCCCGCGGGTGAGATCCGCGACCACCGGCCATGCCTCATCGACAGTGGCGAAGGCATGCGTTGCACCGAACTCGAGTGCCTTCTCACGTTTGAATGCGACCGGATCGATCGCAATCACATAGCGGCAACCAGCAATCCGCGCGCCCTGCACTGCGTTACTGCCGATACCTCCCACTCCGATGATGACCGCACTGTCGCCGGGGCGCAGTTCGCCTGTGCGAACCGCCGAACCGAAGCCGGTCGTCACGCCACAGCCGACTAGTGCGGCCCGGTCGAGTGGGAAGCCTTGATCGATCTTCACGACGCTGGCCACCGGGACCACGGTGTACTCGCTGAAAGTGCCGAGCACACACATCTGCCCGATATCTTGACCGCGACCGTGGAACCGGTAGGTGCCGTCAAGCTGTGGCCCCAGAATGATGGAAGCGCCCATGTCGCACAAATTGGTCATTCCCCGAGCACAATAGCTGCATCGCCCACACGCGGGCAGGAAGGAAAGGACGACGGGATCGCCCTCTTCGACATCGGTGACGCCGGCTCCGACCTTGTGGATAATTCCAGCACCCTCGTGGCCACCGACCACGGGGAAGGGAATCGGGATGTCGCCCGTGACCAGATGCTCGTCCGAGTGGCACAAGCCGCTGGCTGTGAGCTTGACCATCACCTCGCCAGGCTTGGGATCGTCGAGATCGAGTTCTTCGACCTGCCATTTCTCGCCGAGCCCCCATAGGACCGCAGCCTTAGTTTTCATCCCATTTTCTCCATTCATCAGTCACCCGAGACACGTCTACTGTGCGCGTGTGGTCTACGTCACCGCACGGTCCTTACGCGCCACGTTTGGCCCGAACGCGCCAATGGCGGCACGTCAGAAAGCCACCTAGACCGGCCTGTGAGGTCGGTCGGAAGGGGCCCGCCCGCGGTAGTTGTCGTTGGCTTGTGCCCCCGGGTTCGGGCGGCACGAACCCTCCGAGAGGTCAGGGCCTAATACTGCAACGACAGTTTGTGATGTCGACGTTTGTAGTGGCTGGCGCGGGCTCTGGCCTGGCTGGCTCGGCGCCAGTTCGACCAGTGCCAGACGTGGACGAGGGCGTGTTGCACCGGACAGGCGACGCGGTTGAACAATCGCTGGATCTCGTTGATTGTCAGAGGTATTAGATCTCGGGAACCGGCTGGAGATCCCCTTTTTGAGCACCGCGGCGCAGGATCGTCAGGAAGGCGGCCGCGGCCATCGACAAGGTGATGTGCCGGTACCAGGCCGGGTACCCACGCGCCTGGTAGTGGTCGAGTCCGGTCTCGTTCTTGGTGGTCTGGAAGCACTCCTCGATCGCCCAGCGACTGCCGGCCACCCGGACCAGTTCGGCGGGTTCGGTGTCGGCGGGGCCGTAGCAGATGTAGTAGGCAATCTCGTCGGGGTCGGTGATCGACCGTCGGGCCAGCAGCCAGTGACCGCGACCGCGTTCTCGCAGTGGCCGGATGTCTACGACCGCCCAGTCGTAGAGCCTGGGTCCGTGGGCGCCGTCGCCGCAGTTGATCCGCTGCCACGCGGTCGCCGGCAGGTCGGCGATCACGGCGTGGGCCCGGCGCTGACGCAACTCCATCGAGATCACCATCTGCGACTTCGGAACGGCGAGAACATGGGCCACACCACGGGATTCGAGCCACATCCGGAGTCGGCCGACCTGCCCGTAGGCCTCGTCACCGGCGAACCATCCGAACGGCATCCCGGCATCGAGAGCCCGTTCGATCATCGTCTGCGCCAGTTCGGGTTTCGTCGCGAAAGCCACCTCGTCGCCGATCCCGGCGGCCCGGCACCGATCGCGGTCCTCGGTCCAGGCCTTCGGTAGATACAACTCCCGATCGATCAGCGCCCGGCCCCGGTCGGAGGCGTAGGCGAGAAACACCCCGATCCCAGTGGCTGTTCTCGATCCGTCCGGCCGTGCCGGAATACTGCCGGGCCACCCCGGCCGAGCGCGTGCCCTTCTTCAAAAACCCTGTCTCGTCGACGATCAACACGCCATTGTCGGCGTCACCGATCGTCTCGACCACGACCTCACGCACGTCGTCGCGGAGCCCTCGCAGTCCCAGGAGTAGAAGTTCAGCAGCCGCTGCATGCCCTCCGGGCCCGCATCACCGGCCGCCTCGGCCAGTGTCCATCCGTTCTTGCGCTCGACCTCACCGAGCAGTCCGCGCACATACGCGCCCATCCGCCGCCGCGACTCCACCCGCGAAAACCGGTGGGCGAACCGCGTACAGAACGCCGTGAACCCCGCTGACCACTCCAGCACCTCTGACTGCACACAGATCAATTACCACAACAGTCCCATTAGTCACAAACTGTCGTTGCAGTACTAAGCCTCTGTCGGCGGGGTCGGGGCGTCGTAGAGCGATTGGAGTGTCACGGGACGGGTCACGGTGTGGTGTGGATCTGCGCGACGAGCGTGGGTGATGACCGGCGGCGAAGGGATCGCCGGGTCGCGACCCGGCGATAGACGTAGCCCTCCACACGCGCCCCACCGTCGACCTCGGGCCCTTCCCCCTGAGTGAGGACATCGTGAACACTGGGTCGTGAAGGTCCCAAGAGGAAGAGGGTCGTGGCATAGTAGGAGATCAGATCTCGGTGAATGCAGCACGTCTGGTTTGGCACACCGGCGACGCCCCGGCGCGGCTCGTGCTCGACGACGTGCCGTACCGGATCACCGATCGGCTCGCCGATGTCACCGACCGTCGCACCACCGCGGCGCCGCCCTCACCTGCCGCCTCGACGTTCGACCCGAGTCCGCTGCCACCGCTCCCGAACGTCGACACCGGCGCTTTCCGCGCCGTGGCGCGCGAACAGCTTCCGCGCGCCGAGTCCGACCGGATCGCCGAGCTCTATGACCATGGCCGCACCGCGTGCCGCTGGCTCGCCGACTGCGACACCGCAGAACTCGACCACCGTGCGCGCCGGCCACCGGGGACGGTCCGGTGGAACCGTCACACCTGTGAGTGTTGCTGACCGCGCTGGTGCAGAGAGTCCGACCAACCGGCACACCGTCACCATGCTGCGCGCCGCCCAGCACGGATTCGCCCAGCACGGATTCGCCCTGCACGGCTATCGGCTCGAGCTACCACCGCAGCAGTTGCCCTACATGGTAGGTCCGGGGCTGACCACCGGCCCGTTCACCGCCGAGACCGCCGCCCGGATCCGGGAGCGGATCGCCCATCCTGTCCGCGCCGGTGCGCTCGCCACCGCGCTGATCACCGGCGTCGGCTACGGCACCCTGGTCTCGATACCGATCACCGCACTCAGCGATCGCGCCGATGTCCTGCTGGCTGGAATCCCGCCGCAGCGGGCCGCACCCGGCGCACTCGCCGTCCCACCCACCGCTCGACCGCTGCTGGCCGCGGTCCGCACCTTCCAGGTCCTGCGCCGGTGCCGAGCCGCACCGTGCGCTGTTTCGCGGAGGCCTCGGGCGGCAAGGGCCGCGACGTGCGGGAGTCCGCCGATTGCTGCGGGCTGACGTTAGCGGCACTGGCCCGCGCCGCCGGTGGCGATGGCGCGGTTGGCGGAGCAGCTGGAAGTTGATGCTTCGCTGATCGGTTCGTATCCATCTTGGTCGACATCGACGCCGAACTCGCCCCACCGGCTACCGGCCACTTCGCGTGCGCGACACCCTGTTCTGATCGGAGCGATCAGGTGCGGCCTACGTATCTCTCTTCGGTCCGGGCGCTGTACGGTCCGGAGGTGGACACCACGGTCGGGGTGAGGGCGGTCGACGATTCAGTCGTCGGTCGGTGCGTTTACGGCCGTGGCTGTTGGGTGGGTGGCGAGGAAGTTGTCGACGAGCCGGGCGCAGTCGTCGTGGTCGATGGTGCGTAGTCCGGTGAGGCGGGCGAACACGATCGGGCCGATGAGTTCGATGATGGCGAAGGTGGTGTCGAGCTCGCCGAGCATGGCGCGGGCGTCGGGGCTGGTGAGGACCTGGTCGAACGGTTGGCGGTATTGCTCGATGACGCGGGCGCGCAGCGAGGTGACCGCGGCCGGGTCGGTGTGGTCGTCGCCGATGGAGCCCATCGCCAGCCAGGCCAGGGTGGTCATCTGCACCGGGGCCTGTTCGATGAGGTCGGCCTGGGTGGTGAGCAGCGCGATGAGCCGCTCGCGCACCGAGGCGGTGCCGGTGGGGGCGTCGACGTGGGGAAGCAGCCGTTCGAAGGTGGCCGCGAGCAGATGGGTGGTGCTGCCGAAGTGCCGGTAGAGGGTGGCGCGCGCGACCTTCGACACGCGGGTGACCGCCTCGACGGTGACCGCCTCGACACCGCCGGTGGACAGCAGATAGGTGGCCGCGTCGAGCAACCGGTTGCGTGAGCGTGCCAGCCGCGGATCGGCCTGCTCGTCGTCCGCGGCGACCGGGTCGGTCGCCGGAGGGGCCGGGTCGGTCATGGCCGCGCTTTCCTCCGATTCGTGCCGTTCGGCTTTGGGTATGGGTGGACTCTATCCCACGCCTCGACCACTATGATACTAAGGGTCTCGCACAGAGACCATTGGTCTTCATCGTCGGGAGGTACCGGTGAACACGCACGGGACGGACACTGTCGAGATCGCCCGGTGGACCAGGGCCGAGTGGTGGATGCTGACGGTGTCGTGCCTGGCGGTGGCGCTGGTCGTCGCGGCGATGGCGGCGTTGTATTCGGCGTTGCCGCAGATCGCGGTCGAGACGGGGGCGACGCAAGCCCAGCTGACCTGGATCGTCGATGGCTACACACTGGTGCTGGCGTGTCTGGTACTGCCCGCCGGAGCCGTCGGTGACCGCTACGGGCGCCGCGCGGTGCTGGTGGCGGGGTTGGCGGTGTTCGCCGCCGCCTCGGCGCTGCCGCTGTTGCTGGGCGACCCGGTGTGGCTGATTGCGGCGCGCGCGCTGGCCGGGGCGGGCGCCGCGCTGGTGATGCCCTCGACGCTGTCGATCCTGACCGCGGGGTTCGCCCCCGCTCATCGCGGCCGGGCGGTGGGGGTGTGGGCCGGGGTCGCCGGGTCCGGGGCGGTGCTGGGAATCCTCGGTACCGGGGTGTTGCTCGAGCGGTGGTCGTGGCTGTCGGTGTTCGTCGGGTTGACCGTGGCCGGGACGGTCATGGCGGGGTTGGCGTGCACCATCGCCGAGTCCCGCCAGCGTGAGCATCCGCCGGTGGACTGGGTGGGCGCGGTCGCGGTGGCGGTTGCGGTCGCGGCGATCGTGTTCGCCGCGATCGAGGTCCCCGCGCGCGGCTGGGCCGACCCGCTCGTCGCCGTCAGTGCGGGGGTCGGTCTGCTCGCGACGGTGGCGTTCGTCGTCGTCGAGCTGCGTTCCTCGGCGCCGCTGCTGGATGTGCGGTTGTTCACCCACCGCGGTTTCGGTGCCGGCGCGCTGTCGGTGACCATCCAGTTCCTGGTCACCTTCGGCGTGTTCCTGCTGCTGGTGCAGTACCTGCAGCTGATCTTCGGTTATGGGCCGCTGGCCTCGGCGGTGGCGTTGGCGCCGATGGTGGTGCCGCTGGTCGCGATCTCGGTGATCGCGCCGTGGCTGTCGAGCCTGGTCGGATTGCGGGTGATGACCGTTACCGGCCTGCTCGCCATCACCGCCGGACTGGTGCTGGTGAGCCGGTTGACCCTCACCGCGCACTACCCCGAGCTGCTGTGGCCGCTGCTGATCATGAGCGCGGGCCTGGGGTTGTGCACCGCCCCGGCAACCTATGCCATCGTCGCCGACACCCCCGAGGCCAAACACGGGGTCGCCGCCGCGGTCAACGACGCCGCCCGCGAGATCGGCGCTGCGATCGGGATCGCCGTGGCCGGCAGCGTGCTCGCCGCCGGCTACACCCACCGCATCCAGCCCGCCCTGCCCCGGCTGCCCGAGCCAGCCCGCGGCCCGGTCGCCGATTCCCTGGCCGCCGCCCTACAGGTCGCCGACGAGGCCGGACCGGTGGCCCGGCCGCTGGCCGAGTTCGCCAAGGCCGCGTTCGTGCACGGCAGCGGCCAGGCCGCGCTCGTGCTGGCCGCCCTCACCGCCGCTGGGGCGATCGTGCTGGCTCTGCTCGCCCCCGGACCCACCCCTCGCCGCACACCGCGCGCCCTCACACGTCCACCCCGTCCCACTGAGACGCCCGCCGCTCGCGAAAGACGCCCGTCATGACGGCCTACCGCACGATCATCGTCGACACCGACGGATCCGACCGTTCCTACCGGGTGGTCGACCAGGCGGCCGAGCTGGCCCACACCACTCACGCCCGACTACTGATCATCTGCGCCCGCCACGACATCGACGAACGCGCGGTCGGCACCGACCTCGACCGGCTCGGACCCGACGCCTATCTGCTGCGTGGGAGCACCCCCACCGACACCATCTTGCGCACCGCCCACCAGCACGCCCTCGCCCACGGTGCCACCGACATCGAAACCCATATCCTGCCCGAACCCCTCCTGCCCGCATTGCTGCACCTGGCCGCCACCGCCGCCGCCGACCTCATCGTCACCGCCAACCCCCACCGGTCACCACTGCTGGCCCGGCTGCTGTCCATCCCACCGATCGAGCTTGCCCGCAAAGTCCCCTGCGACATCCTCATCGCCGCCACCCGGTAGACAAACCCACAGAAAGCACTCATGACCGAGGACACACCCCGCACCGGCACACACGAGCCCGGATCCGAACCCTGCGAGGCCGAGGACTCGATCCCCACCTTCCCCGTGGTCGCGTCCGGATCCGCCGACCTGCCGCCTCACCACGACCACTGCCTCGGCTGCGGACCGGCCAACCCTCACGGCCACCAGCTGCGCGTCCGACGCGACGCACACGGCGTCCACGCCCATCACCGTTTCGACTCCCGCCACGTCGGCGCCCCAACGATCGCCCACGGCGGTGCGGTCGCCACCGTCCTCGACGACCTGTTCGGATTCCTGCTCTACACCGTGGGAGAACTCGCCGTCACCCGCCACCTCGCCATCGACTACCTCGCCCCGGTCCTGCTCGACACCCCCTACACCCTCCGCGCCCACATCCACGCCCGCGACGGCCGCAAACTACACCTGCGAGCCACCATCGAAAACGACCACGCCCACGTGGTGACCACCGCCACCGCCCTGTTCCTCATCGTCGACATCGACCACTTCCTGACCACAACACACCAACCCCACCACCGGTAACACCCCCAGATTGCGGCAATGCCCACGCACACGAAGACACACAACGCCGCAGATGGAAACCCCCTGATTTGCTCCGTAAGCCGTCACCAACGGAACACCACATCGGATGAATACCCGTCCAGCTCACCGGTGTTACCTAGAGATGTCCCGCGAACCGTCCCGTTGCACCCCCGCGATCCGGAACAATCCGGAAGATGGGTAAGCCCTTCCGCGTCGGATACTGCCGCGGAGCGCGACAACGGACGCCGGGCGTGCCTCGTCCGCGCTAGTTGATAACACTTATCGGATAGTGAAAATGGTTGGGGGAGCGGGCCTTTCAGTTCCTCGGCCGTCCTCGATCTGAGCGTTCGTCGAGCAGATTGCGCAGCATGTCGGTGACCTGTTGCTCGTCGCGGAAGCCGCCATAGCTGCCTTACCGCAGCCCCGTTGCGGCACAGCTATCGCGACATCTCAACGGTATGGTCCCAGTGGCGGCCAGTTCGGCTTGGCGGCACCAGGTAGGCCAGCGTGGTCGCCCAGGGATCAGTCAGCGGCATATGCGTGGCCCGGACACAAGAGATCCGGGGTGACTGCCCATTCCGCTGCAGTGAGCCATCGTCGAACGGGCTCGGCCAGGTTGCCGTTCTTCGCTTGCTCGGCGAGCGCGCCGGCGATGATGGGTCCGTCGCCGCAGACGCTGCAGGCGATGTCGAATGCTGGTTGCCCGGGTTCGCAATGCCGACAGTGGTGGCGGCTGATGACCCTTCCCCGGCGATTGGGGTCGGCGTGGACCCAGGTCACCGCGAGGTCGGCACGTTGGTGTGCTGCCTCGGCGCGAGTGGTCGGCTCATGTCCGCAGGTCGGGCACGTCCGAGGCGGGCGGACTGGAGGATCGGTGACCACGGCGCTCGCCTGCTCGGCCGGTGCGCGGTCCATCTGCCGTTTGTTCAGATGTCCATATACCGTGGTGCGCGGCAATTTCAGCATGCCCGAGATCTGGGCGACGGTGTGCTCGCCGGCGTCGTAGAGGCGTTGAGCGAGTCCGATCTGATCCGGGCTCAGCTTCGACGGCCGGCCGCCCTTGCGGCCGCGTGCGCGGGCGGCGGCCAACCCCTCTCGGGTGTTCGCCATTATCTAGATGCGAAGCATTCAGAATCTGGCTCCAAGTTGCGGAAATCACGACTGATGACCGTAATCGGTCTATGAGTTACGTGAGCGACAGGCGCTGGGCCCCAGTCGATTCTTCTACCGTTCCCGGTCGCCGACAGATCCCTCGATTCGCCGCGCGCGCCGACAGTCGGCGTGTCGATACCGGTCGAGCTCGTCGCTGGCTGGGGGCTCGGGCCCCGGCGTGGCAATTCAGCAGACGATCAGAGTTGCAATGGCTCCGGCGACACAGCAGTGCCGTGAGGAGGCAACGATGGCACGGGCTGGTTCGGTTTTTCAACACCATCACGAATAGCCATTATTCAGGGTAAATACGTCGGCTCTCGACGTCGAAAACCAGGGTGGTCGGGGTATTGTCGACGCATGTTGCTCGGCTACGCGCGGGTGTCCCCCGCGGATCTGAACCCGGATCATCAGGTCGACACGTTGCGCCGGGCCGGGGTGGCGGCCGAGGACACTTACATCGATCACGCGAGCGGCGCGAAGGCGTCGCGCCCGCAGCTGGATCTTGTGCTCAAGCTGCTCCGCGACGGCGACCACGCTGGTGATCACGCGACTCGACCGCCTCGGCAGGTCGGTGCTGCACCTGATCACTCTCGGCGCCGAGCTGCGCGAGCGCGGGGTCGGGCTGAGGGTGCTCGAGCAGGGCCTCGACACCGCGTTTGAGTACCGTCCATGCATCGTTCTCAAGCTCGCCCACGCGTTCGCGCTGCTGCCGAAAAGACAGGCGACGCCCCAGCAAGAAGATGGCGATGGTGACGCTGAGCGAGGTTATCGATACGGCGAGGGATAGAAGTCCCATCCAGGTAAAAGAAGCAGGCATTCGGTGAGGGTATCCGCAGGCCCAGTGGTGGTCGCTCGGCTCGCGTTGCGGCCACTGACGCGCCGGTGGGTGTCCAAGAAACGGCCCTTTTCGAGACACCGAAGCGCCGAGATGCGGCACGGTGCTTCGATTGGGCATCGAAGGCGGGTGGGCCGCACGCGGCCAGTGGGGTGGGGTGGGCGAGTGCTCGCACTTGGGTGTAGATGGGTCGACCAACAACCGCAGCTCGGTGGCCGGAAATGTGTTAGTTGGGCAGGCGCGGCATTTCATGATTGCTGCAAAATGAGACACGACACACTCACGATGCCTCGTCGGCTTCCTTCACCACCTTGACGCTCGCATGGTCCGTGCCCCGGCCGAAGTCAATTACCCCGAGGAAAACCTGTTCAGAAAGCTCAACACGTAGTCGGTACGCGTGCAGTCCGGCTTGAGATGAACCTCGATGATCTCCGTTGCACAGCAATAATGCGGCCACCTTCCTGTGTACCTAGCGGATTGACGAGGATCCCACCTGACGCGCCGAGGTACTGAATCCGGAAGGCGAATCCGCCCACGGTCGCCTGATCAACTCTCCTTTTGGGGTACCGTTTGCACTCGATAAGGACAATTCCTTCGTCGCCGAGCTTCACACCTTTGCCGTCGACCTCCCAGGACGTACCAACGTCACCGACGAGCGTCTGCTTGCCCTCAACTCGCTCTAGCCCTAGCTCGGCGGCGACCTTATCTAGCAGGAAGTTTGCTACCTCTTCGTAGTCCTGCCACAGCTCGCTCTTCATGACCCCTATTTTGCCGCCAACTGGGCCTGCTGATGTGCGAGAACACCGGTCGTGAAAACCTGATTCAGGCACTGAATTGCCTGCTCGAGGGCGGTCGGATGTTTCTGAGACAGTCATGCCCCATGAGCGGTTCCAATTCCTTCCGCCCCTTCAGACTGGCCAACGGCTCGTCGTGTGGACCACAGCGGCCCTTCCGCCGCTGCCGTGGTCCCAAGTCCGGGAGGCAATTCTCATGCGACGATCCAGGATTTGTCGGCCGTCGACGGCGTTACCTGGTTCGATGGCATGAATGAGCTCAAGGAGGAGTAACCGATGTCTGCCTCTGGTGGGTGTCGGTGACCACACCCACCCCGATGTCCGTGTCACCGAGGGCAGTCGGTGCCTTGCCCGGATCATCATTGATCGCCGCGTCGCGGATGTGCTGACCGTGGCTGGGTGACACAACTGTGAACTACTAGGCAGCCTGACCAGCCCTTCTCGTGAGAAAGTCAACCCACATGTCGAATCCGTTTTACCCCCAGCAGCCGCAGCGCCCGCAGGGGCCGCAGCGCCCGCAGGGGCCGCAACCGGGCCAGTTGGGGCAACCCACTGCAGGTCAGTCTCCGAAGCCGCCGAAGAAACCGTTCACGCCGCCGTGGGCGCCTCGTGAACCTGATGCTCCAAAGCGGAACTGGCCGTGGATCGTCGGTGGCATCTTCGCCGTGCTGATCGTCACTCTGGGCGTTGCCGCGACGGTGAATGACTACGATTCGCCATCGGCCGCGGACGCCGCGCGGAACTCGACGACGGCCCGCATCACCCGGACCATGACCCCGGAGGAGGTGGCGGCGAGGACCGCGCAGCAGGAGCAGGCCCGCCGGCAGCAGGAGGAGCAGCAGGCCAAGCGACAGGCCGCGATTGACGCGGAGAAGGCTCGGCTGGCTGCGATCGAGGCTGCGAAGTGGGATCGGTCTACGTACGAGACGCTGAGTGACCGGGATTTCGCGCTGGTGATGAAGAATCCGGATGCGAACAAGGGCAGGAAGCTGGTTGTGTACGGGCATGTGACCCAGTTCGATTCGGTGACCGGACCCGAGCGGTTCAGGGCCGACACAATGGCTGCGCCACAGGACTACAGCTTCCTCTACGACAACAACACCGTGGTCACCGGGGCGGTGCCGATATTGACAAATGTGGTATCCGGGGACTTCGTGACCATGTACGTCGAGGTAGTCGGTTCGCATACATACTCGACGACCCTGGGCGGGGAGACGACGGTACCGAAGCTGAACGCGCTGATGCTCGATGTAACCGGATCCAGTTAGGACAGGACACCCTTCGACGAGGAGGTCCCCTCGAATGCAATCAATGCTGGTATTGCTTGCATTCAGATGCTGGTCCCTTGGGCCGCATACAGTTGCCGATGGAAATCGAGCGTCAAGATCTCCACGCATGGATCAGTGAAGTCCACGATCGAGTCGATGCACGCCGCGATCGGCGACAGGGTTGCTGCACCTCGGAAACAACCGATACCGCGACCGTCTCAGCTTCGGTCGTTACCGGGAGCTGGTCTCATGAGACACCACAAGGGATCGCTTGCGGGGCGCATCCTGCATCATCGGGAGATGACTTCACCCGCAGGGTCAGCGAGACGGCGTTTCTAACGCGGGCGACGCAGCAGAACCTCTTGAACATTCTCTACATCGGCAACCCACGCATGGATCTCGCTGGAACGCCAGGACAGAACTTCCATCATTCCCGTGTAGCACTGGGACAAGTCGAATCGAGAAGTGTCCGAGATGGGTTCATGATGTCCCATACGATTTCTGATCCTGCGCACCCGTTCGTACCTCGTGCGCAGCGCATTGCGGTGATCGCGGATAGGTTCGGCGGAATCAACGTTCGGAAAGACGGTGCAGAGGTAGCTATTCCAGAAATCGGCATCATGCCGTTGAGTGAACATCTTCTCCCAGAATGCCATTTTCAGTTCGGGAATCACCTTGCCCGGTGTCGGATGGAGACGGCTCTGCTTCTGGAGATCTTCCCGTGCGCCGTACCCGGCGGGCCGGTTCGTGCTTCTGTCACGCGGCGCGGGTGGAAGTTTCGCGTGGAAGGAGGCGTCGTGAGTCCAATTCGGTCCGTGGACCTGGGTCACAGCATCGCTCACAGCATTCCGTACGGTGACTTCGAAAACGTGCATCACAGTCCACAGGGCCGCAGCGATCTCGGCATTCCATCGATAGAGCCTAAGAGCAGCAGCCAGCGGATCCTCGCCCTGATCGCAGGTGACCAGCGGAGGGTGATATGACCCAACTCGACCAGGCGAGAGGCATTTCTCGATAGCCTGCGCATCGGCAGGGGTCATTGCGTAGGAGGCCGTAGGCATGTACGGTGTCTACCACAGAGCCATTGAGGATCGTGGGCCGAGTGCCTCCCTCTAGGACATACGAATAGTGAAAGAACCCCCAGGGAAACCTGGGGGTTCTTTCGTGTGCGCGTCTGCGGGCCGTCCGGATGATTTTGCGGATAGCGTCCTCGGCCGCTTCCCGTCGCCGGCCCATGTCCCGAACGAGCTGAGCTGCACGGGTCCCGGTAACCCCGTCCGGTGAAGGAATCCCGAATCGGGACGGCGAACGGGACACCAGTTGGGTCCGCTCTGGATAGTTATGCGCTGTTTCGGGTTGTCTCTCATTCGACCATTACTGAGACGCCCGGAGTTGAGACACCGGACGGGAATCGAGTGCGTGCGGCCGCGAGTGGGCCGAACGAGACCGACGGCTGCTCGGCAGGTGTCCAGGAGTCGAATCGATGGGAAGCGTTACCGAATTGTTATGTGTCTCAGAAACCTGTCTCACCCTCTTGGGTGCCCACTGGAGGGTGTCAGACGTTTCTGGGACAGTCATCGCCTGTGAGCGCCGTATTCGGGTATCTGAGGGTAAGTGGCACCGATCAGGTGCTGGATTTGCAGAGGGACGCTCTGGCGGCCGCCGGGTGTTCGAGAGTCTGGGAGGAAGTGGCGAGCGGTGCCAAGAAGGACCGCCCCGAACTGCTGGACCTACTCGGGCATCTTCGCGCCGGCGACACCCTCGTAGTGTGGCGCCTGGACAGGCTCGGGCGATCGTTGAGCCATCTGATCGAGACGGTCGAAGACCTTCAGGCCCGCGGGGTGGCGTTCAAATCGCTCACGGAGACGATCGACACTTCATCTCCTGGCGGGATGCTGATCTTTCAAATATTCGGTGCCTTAGCGCAATTCGAGAGGGCGCTTATCCAAGAGCGGACGGTTGCCGGTCTCGCCGCTGCCCGGGCACGAGGCCGGATCGGCGGGCAGCCCAAGGCGATCGATGCGGCGAAGGCACGTCACATCCGACAGATGGTCGAGGCGGGAACCCCGAAAACTGAAATCGCAGCAGTTCTAGGGATTGGCCGCGCCACGCTATACCGGCATCTCTCGGCCACATCGCAATAGAGGCGTTGTCTCATGGACGGCGACTGCTGTGCCGAAGGGCCGGATGCGGAGATCTCGGCACTCCATGAACAACGCCAAATTCGCGGATCTATTACTCCGTGAAGTTCTGTGGAGCAGCCGTAAAAATGTCTATGCATTGCTGCTGCGAGCAGATATAGCCTTGTCAGAATTTTGTGTCAAATCGGCTATGCAGCTCGGCATCGAAGTCTCCGTTCGGTCTTCTGTACCAAGTTTCGTTTGAGGCGTCTGGCGTCAAATCTGACGGCTCGAAGTCCACTTCCGGGACATTCACCCTTGCGGTGTCCGAGCTTGGCACAGGTGACCGACAGGGGGCATTACGGGATTTCTGCTATGTGACGAATGGCACATGGGCAATTTTCAGATGCCGTGAGCAGGGAGAACGTACTGACGAGTAGGGCGTCGGGCACATAAATGCCGGTCGTTCGTCTCAAGTAAAGCGGAAATGTTGAAATCGGGTGCTAACTTAATTTGGAGACAGCAGAAAACCTCGAAACAACTCGGGGGGACTGAAAGTTTCGAGGTGTGTATTTATCTGCATTTTGCCGATGCACAGATGACCATACCTCGTGGCTCTAAGACCGCAAGATGCGGGGCGGAGATTCTGGTCTGGATAGCTGCCCTTAGGAGTTGTGCACATGGGTACTATCCGTCGAATCACTATCCGCCCGGGCCAGAAGAAGACGATCAGCGTGCCTGGTCCGATTCGCAAGGTCACCATCACGACGAAGCCTGGGCGGTAGAGCGCGTGGCTACCAAGAAGAACATCCACGTCGTGAAAAGTGGCGATGCCTGGAAGGTCAAGGTCGAAGGGAACTCCCGGGCAAGTGCTGTGACCGGGACGCAGAAGGAGAGCATCGCCAAGGCTCGTGAACTTGGTCGTGCAAATTCCGCCGGCGCTGAACTCAACATCCACGGTGTGGATGGAAAGATCAGGGCTAAGGACTCTGTTCCGCCTGCCACCGATCCCCGCAACACCCCGGGTTAAGAGGACCTGCAAAACTCCCGGTTAAACAGGCACCCCGGTCCATTCGGACCGGGGTGCCTGTGCACGATCGAGGTGCGAGAAGGCCGCGACATCAGCCTCGGAGCTTCAGTGGGCGGCGTGGAAGGCCTGCTCGACCTCAGTGGGGATACGGCCGCGGGAGGAGAGCTCGTAGCCCTGCTCGAGCGCCCAGGCGCGAATCTTCTGCGTTTCGCCCCGCGGCCGCTTCCCGGCAGTGGCGTTGTCCGGCCGGTCGGAGCGGTGCTTGCGGCCGCCGACCCGGGTGGAGTGCGCGATGTAGTACTCGAAGGTCTCGCGGAGTTCCTTCGCATCGTCCTTCAAGTCGATCACGTACTCGACGCCGTCGACCGCATAGTGGATGCTCTCGCCGTCCTCACCGAAGGCGGTGCCGTCGATGTCGTCGACCATCTCAACTACGACCCTGCGTGCCACAGATTCCACTCCTCAGTCTCCGGTACAGACCGGATGACAGTACTGGCAGCATCAGCGTCTCGACACGCCCGACATTTTGTCGTCTTTGTTAGGCTCAGCGATGCCGTACGGCATCGCTGCTGGTCAAGGCAAGCAACAACCTTCTTCGGGACTCCCGAGGTTTGGCTACCGTTCGCGCCATGACGAACTTTCTCGCTCCCTTGGCATGGCACCTGATGGTTCTCGGTGCGATCGCCGCCGCAATCGGGTACCTCTCGTCCAGAGGTGTCATCTTCCGGATGAAGATAAGCACTGAATTCCCGGTGCTGTTCGGTCGCCTGGGGGTCTTCCTCATAGGGTTCATGACCTTGCTGGCCTAGCGCTTCATTCAAGGGTCGCAGCGACTTTCAATGGGTTGCGTCGGGTGCAATTTCGCGCAATTGATACAAGAGAAAGTCTCTTTACCAATAGAACTCAAGGGGGGGTATGCGTTTCAAAGACGAGCACCCAGAGCTGTTTCAGCAACTACATCGGGCCCGCAATGCTGGGGTCGATCTTGATTCGATCTCGGCCTCTTCGCACGAGATGCTGTGGTGGCGATGCCCCGTGGGACACGAGTGGCGAGAAACACCGCTGCAGCGGCGATCACACGCGACGTGGAAGAAGGGGGACCTCCACGCATGCCTGTACTGCGTGGCCCCTGGCTGCGTTGTTTACAGTTGCGGTCACCGCAGGTTCCGGAGCAGTGAATCCACCTTTCGTGTACTCGCGGACCCGTGCGACAAGTGCGAGGTCACAGAGCACACGCGGCTGATCCTCGACGCGCATGAGGACTCGGCCGCGGCCGCGGTCCGCATCCTCGACGACAGCCCGCACTACGCCCTTTTCTGCGGCAGAGCGGCCGACACAGTCGAGTGGTGGGTAGAGATCTTCCCGCTGGTGGAGGCGTACTTCGTGCGGATGGTGAGCCTGTACGTCGCTATTGCGACCGTCGAGCATCGTCCCATGCTGAGCTACCCGGCATCGAGGTTGCTCGGCGCGTGCATGCTGCGCATCCTCGACGCGCTGCCGCAGAGTTGCCGGGAGGAGATGCACTCGGCTGTGCCGGAAGATGCCGGCCGCTTTCATGACCGGTATGTTCCCGGCGAGCATTCCATCCAGATCGGATGGGCGTTGAAGAAGCTCGGCTTCGATATTGTCGACGCTGCCCTAGATGACGATTTCGAGCGGCGCGTGCAATTCTGTGAACAACAGCGGTTCACGGCGACCGGTGCGCTGCCTCCGGTCAACCTCGCGAATCGGCACTACCCCAGCTTCGATCACATCGTCCGTGACCGTGAGAGAGGAGCGTCGTCCGAGCTGCGGCGGTTCCGGCCGAAGCAGCTTCCCGCGCGTTTAGCGGCCTTACGGGTCACGCTCCCCACAGTCTCACCCGCCGAACCCGACGACCCTCTCGGCCGAACTCACGTCGGTTACGCCCCAGGTCTCACGTCACAGGAACTGTGGGAGCGTGGCCGGGGGATCTGGAAGTTCCGGGCAGATCATGTCGCCGCATCGAAGATCATGCTTCTGGTCCACGACAAGACAGTTGTGCTGGTTGCGTCGATCACCGGACTGACCCTGCACCGCGGCGGCCTGGCCATCCTCGGTGAGCCACTCACCGATCACCCTCTCATCGGTAGGCCGGACCCGCTGCATACACCGAATCCCCTTGCTCACGGCATCATCAATCATGGACAGGCCCCGTGAGCAGCTGAACCTTCCGAAGCGGCAGTGAGCCCCGCCGGAATACCGCCAGCTCGGCCCATGTTGAAGAGGGCGACGGTGGCGCTCATACCCCGGGTACCACACCAGAAAAGTCGCTGCGAGCGACCGCTTGCCGAGAGGCGATATGGCGTCACTGTCACCCCCGAGCCGGGTAAGACCTACATTGCGTAGCGTTCCAGGCGTAGGGGATTAGGAGCCGCTGACGCCGGGGAAGGTGTCGGCGGCTTTCCTCTGGCCGGCCTACAGGTCCTCCGCACGAACCGATTGAAAATCGACGTCGAAGCGCCGACCCTTCAGAGAGGGATGCCGTAGCCCACCGGCCGTGTGCGCCCTGTAGGCGACGTCCACGACCAGCCGAGGAGTGAGCCACTGAATCCCAGGGAAGGTCTCCGCGGCTGCTGACGGGTCCGTGAGAGGGCTGCTAGGGCGCTCCAGCGGCCGGAAGTCCTCCCGGAGCTGTCGGCGCATCGGCACCGTGAGCCCGGAAGAAACGGAACCCACCTGGATTAATCTATTCTCGGCGTCGTACGCTCCGAGGATCAGTGCCGCGACCGAACGGCTCGAGCCGACGAACCCGATCACCAAAACCGAGCTGCGCGTGCGGATTGCGTGTTTGATCCAGGATCTGCTCCGCTGGCCCGGAAGATAGATCGAGGTCGATCGTTTAACCAAGATCCCCTCCATGCCAGCGCTTCTCGCCGCATTGAGCATGATCTTGCTGCTCTGATTCTCCCAGTGCGGAGGGACCGTGATGGGAAGGCCGCCGACGTCCTGGATGATCGAATCCAGCACGGCCAGCTCCGCCCGCCGATCCAGGTACGACGCGCTCATGAGATCCAGGTCGCCGAGCACCAGAACTGTTGACCGGATTAGGGCGAGACACGCCGAGTCTGATCCCGGTATGCCCTTCATCTGCGGATAGGAATACGGGGCCTGAAAGGAGGCCGCGTGGTGTCGAGAAACGACAAGTTCGTCGTGGAGGATCTAGTGGTGCCTCGGTGGGGTCGCGTCGTCACAGCCGAGGGTGTGGTGCCGTTTTACGTGGTGGACGACGCCGGCGAGGTGCTTGCACCGGTGTCGGAGTTTCTTCAGGACTTCGTCGCCCGGGGGAACAGCGCCGGCAGCGTCCGCAGCTACTCCTTCGTACTGTTGCGGTGGTGGCGCTGGCTGCGGGTGGTCGAGGTTCCGTGGCAGCGGGCGACCTCCGACGAGGTGCGCGATCTGGTGTTGTGGCTGCTTCAGACGTCAAAGCCGCGCAACAGTGCCCGGACCGCATCGTTGGCAACGGTGGGGACGGTCAATACGGTCACACGCAAGCCGTATCTCAACGACAGGTATGCGGCCAGAACGGTGCGCCACAACAATGCCGTGCTGCGCAGTTTCTACGAGTACTGGATCGAGCGCGGCGAGGGTCCGTTGCTCAATCCCGTCGCCCAGAATCGTCGCGGAGGCCGTTTCCCGGTCACGCGCAGGAGTTCCGCGGAGCCGTTCAGGGATGCGGGGCGATTGCGGTACAACCCGAAGGTGCCCAGGCGGTTTCCACGCGCGGTTCCAGACGAGCGGTGGGATGAGCTGTTCGCGGCGCTGCAGTCGGACCGGGATCGGGCGATGCTGGCACTC
Organism: Rhodococcus sp. ZPP; assembly: GCF_017656075.1. NCBI lineage: Bacteria > Bacillati > Actinomycetota > Actinomycetes > Mycobacteriales > Nocardiaceae > Rhodococcus > Rhodococcus sp. ZPP. The sequence continues at coordinate 68,926 of NZ_CP058642.1, read as the reverse complement.
GCGGTGAGTTCGGCAGCACGCGCTGGGGAGTTGCTGGGGCTGCGGTTTTGTGACGTCGACTGGGGAGATCAGCTGATTCGGGTGGTCCGTAAGGGGACCAGGGCACAGCAGTGGATCCCGGCGAGTTCGGAGGCGTTCGTCTGGCTACGCCTGGTGATCGCGGCCCATCCCTCCGGCCGGGCGGCCGATCCGGTGTGGTGGACGCTGCGGCGCCGAGACCGAGGGACCGGACTGCGGGTGCAACCACTGTCCTACGACGCGTTGCGTGCGGTGCTGCGACGGGCCAACACACGGCTGGCGACCAACTGGACGATGCACGATCTGCGGCATACGTGCGCTATCCGGATGCTCCGCGATGCACGGTTGTCGCTGCGGGACATCCAGATGATCCTCGGCCATTCGCATCTGTCGACCACACAGCTCTATCTCGACCAGGACGACCACGAGATGATCAGTCGCGTCCACGAGCATCTGAAGACGGTAGGTGACCGGCCACCGGCCACGGCGGTGGTGTCGTCGCCAGACGGGGCGGGCTATGACGCCGCGGACCTAGCGGTCCTGTTTGGGCAGGTGCCATCATGACCATCGATGCGCCGGAAATAGAGGCGCCTTACGTCACGAAATTGGCGTCTCCGTCCCGGTTCGTGCGGCAATCCTCCGCCCCGCTGCGGGTTGGTGCCGCAGACGAATTGAGCATCGAGGAGGTGATGAAACTGGTGCGGCGGCTGCCGCTGCCGCATTCGGAGTCGGATCCAAAGCGGAACAAACTCGCGCGTGGCGCCTTTCGTATCCTGCAATGGTTGGATGGCCATGACGGTGCCGGTTGGCAGGACAAGTGGATGGCCGCAGGCGGCGAGCACCGCAACTGGATGGACGAATTGTCAGTCGGGGACACCCGGTCGATGGCGTACCAGCGCCAAGAACTCACCATCGGGTTGACCGCGCTGTTCTTGTGCCGGGCAGTGTTGCCGAGCTATCACGTGTTGAATCGAAGCCGTTCGCGGTATGTATTCATCTTCAGTCGGTTGGTCCTCGACCCGGACGGGTTCACCGCGGCCGAGGAGGTCGCCAGACAGCTGGATTGCGCGACGAACCACCAGGACAGCGGCATCCGGGTACTGACCAGAATGGTCCTCTACACCGGGCGCGGGGTCCGCGAGCTGACCGCGCAGGATGTGCACGAGTATCACACCCTGTGCCGTGACGAGGTTCTGACGACGGTTGTCGGTATCTATCCGGCCTGGGACATCCTGCAGCGAATGGGAATCCTGGACCCGAATCTCACCCTGCGAGATCAACTTCGGCACGGCCAGGTCACCACCACCGCGGTGATCGACAGTTACAACCTCCGCACGGAGTCCGTCCGTGAGGTACTCATCCGCTATATGGACGAGCGGCGTACTCAGGTCGATTACAGCACCTTCCGCGCCCACGCCGGCATCATCGCCGGCACCTTCTGGCGTGACATCGAATTGCACCATCCGGAGGTCGACAATCTCCGACTCAATGATGACGTGGTATCGGCATGGAAGCAACGTTTGCACTTCGCAACAGGCAAGGGCGGCAGACCGCGCCCTCGTCGCCGCCGCATCGAGATACTGATGCGGATCCGGTCGCTCTACCTCGACATCCAGGAGATGGCACACGAGGACCCCTGGTGGGCGCAGTACGCCGCCCCGTGCCCGATCTCCCGCACCGAAACCCGCGGTCTCGGCAAGACGATCCGACAAACCCGCTCGGACATGCACCAACGGGTGCGCGAACGCCTTCCCCACCTCCAGAAGCTGGTCGACTCGGCCCGCGAACATCGCGACCGCCAGACAGCGCTCCTGGCCGCGGCCAGCGCGGTCGCACTCGGTGAGACCTTCGAGTTCGATGGCGACAGATATCGGCTGCGGAGACCGAAGATGATCAAGGATCGTGAACCCTCCGTGCAGATCGATAGCCTGCGCACCGGCGAGTCCATCAACATCCGGCAAGTAGAGGATGAAGCCTTTTGGGCATGGGCGATCATCGAAACCTTGCGGCACACCGGTGTCCGGGTCGAGGAACTTCTCGAACTGACACACCTGGCGTTGGTGTCCTACCGCATCCCCGAGACAGGGGAGCTCGTGCCGCTACTGCAGATCGCGCCGTCGAAGAACAACGAGGAACGGCTGCTGCTGGTATCCCCGGAATTGGCGAGCGTCCTCGCGACCATCATCGCCCGCGTGCGAGCCAAGAACTCCGGGACCGTACCGCTGGTAGCGCGCTACGACCCACACGAACGTGTCACCGGCCCTCCGCTGCCGCACTTGTTCCAACGCCGGCACGGAGCGAGGATCATCGTGATCGGGACATCGACGATCAAGACGACGCTCGCCGCCACCCTGACGCGCGCCGGTCTACGAGATGCCGCCGGCGCCCCGCTGAAGTACACCGCCCACGATTTCCGGCGGATGTTCGCCACCGACGCCGTCACCGGCGGGCTTCCCGTCCACATCGCCGCCCGCCTGCTCGGGCACCGCAGCCTCGACACCACCCAGGCCTACCTGGCGGTGTTCCAGGAAGACCTTGTGAGTACCTACCGCACCTTCCTCGACCGCCGGCGCGGCATGCGACCGACCGAGGAATACCGCGAACCCACCGAGCAGGAATGGGCCGAATTCCAAAAGCATTTCACCGCCCGCAAACTCGAACTCGGCACCTGTGGCCGCCCATACGGCACCCCCTGCAATCACGAGCACGCGTGTGTCCGGTGTCCGATGCTCCGCGTCGATCCGCAGGCGCGACCTCGGCTGGTCGCGATCATCGCCAACCTGCGCGAACGAATTCAGGAAGCGCGTCTGAACGGCTGGCTCGGTGAGGTCGAGGGACTGCAGACCAGTCTCAATGCCGCGGCCGCGAAACTGACGGCGGTTGATCGATCATCGTTCCCTCAGTCGGGAGCGGCTGACCTGGGCATTCCAGTCCTCAGCGGAAAGGTGTAATGAGTCTGACTTCCAGAAACGACCCTCATCGCTGACGACTCCCAGTCGTGATCGAATCCTGAACGCATCAGGGTATTCGCTGAACCTACCCGGCCCCGGGGACGATCAGGCTGGGGTGACGGCGCGGTCGGCGCGGACGAGTCGAGGAACCAGCCGCACGTAGACGACCATCCCGACGACCTCGACGAGAGTCTGAGTCACTACGACGACCGCGGCGACGGCCAACTGGTCCGGCAGGGCCAGGGCCAGCGGGAGAACGACCAGGGAATTGCGAGTCGCCCCGGTGAAGACCACCGCCCGCCCCGACGGGGCATCCAGCCGGAACGCGAGGGCAACCAGGGCCCCGGCGAAGGCCATCACCACCAGGAACAGCACATAGAAGGGCACCACCGCGGGCACGTCCGCGTCCCGCCCAACTTGGGGATCTGTGAGGCGACCACCACCAGGAGGGTGGCCGCCATCAGCGGCGCCATGATCGAGGTGGCCGCATCGGACACCCTCCTGCCCAATGGTGCACGGGCGGAACAGAACTGCGTCACCGACGCCAAGGCCAGAGGGATGACGATCAGCACTACGAACGCCTCCAGGAAGGGGCCGACCTCGACAATGTCGGACAAGTCCGAGCTCATGAACAGGAACAGGAAAAGCGGCAGCAGCAACATCTGGGTGATCAGCAGCAGCGGGGTCGCGGCGAGGAGTCGGCCGGCTACTGCGGAATCCCCGAGACCGCCGCCAGTTGCGAGATCCGATAAGTACTCATGAGATGACGGTAAACCTTCGAGTCGACTCGAAGGTCAAGCGAGGAATTGGAAAATCTTTCCAGCACGGAATACGTCTGCGCAGATCATCGCTCACATACTCACTCCCACTCGCGACAAACTTCGACCAGGTGGCAGTCCGGTTCGGTGTCTACGTAGAGCAGGTGCTGCGAACAATCACGTAGTCCGGTAAAGAACGTCAAAGGGTAGAAACGTCACAGGTATTCGACGTTGCAGCGGCTTCGTGGCATGGGCTACACCCAGGCGCCGCTGGAGCAGTCCGAACGAGGGCCGGCCGTGATCGAGCACGACAATCTCCCCGTCGAGAACGATGCGCCCGCGGCCACCGAACGCTGCCGTCAATGCCTCGGCGATCTCGGGATACGAGGGTGTCACCACGTTCAGGGCGCGGGTCCACAGCACCGGCTCCCGGCCCCCGCCCACCGAGGCCAGCATCCGGCACCCGTCGTACTTCATCTCGAAACTCCACGGCCGTTCCGCCGGGTCGTCCGGGAGTGCGCCGGCCGTGGCCAGCATGGGCGCGATCAGCCGCATACGCCCGATTGTGCCCGTGACCTGGGAGCTACGCAGGTAGAAGGCTCAGGACAGCGCCATCACCACGCAGCCGTCACCGCCCAGCCGTCGCCAGCGGCACGCACGTAGGTACTGGGTCAGTGCCAGGAGTTCCACCAGAGAACTATGGGCACCAGCCAAGGTGTCCACACCATCCAGCTGTCGCCCAACCCGTACGGGGGGATCGGAATCACAACCGTCATCGCCTCCGGGGTTAGGTGAATGGAAGCGACTGCCACCACATGCTTATTGCCACCCAGGCGTCGGTGAACTGAGGGAAAGCGTAGAAAAATCCCAGGTCCAACATGGCGACTCCTTGGTCGGAAACGGGCTCAGTTGAATGAAGCAACCCCCTCCTGCGCTGTGTATCGGCTGCCGGAGGCGGATCGGTACAGCTACCCAAATGAGTGGGCCCTTTAGGTGCGGGCCGGTGGTGGCGGGTTCACCCCCGAAGATCGCAAAGAGAAACAGGCCGCCACCCCTGCCAATCCGCGGTACACCGCGGATCAGGACCGTGATCAGATCAGCGGTCTGGGCAGTGAGTGGCGACCTGTTGCTCGTCGCGGTTGTCAGAGTAGATCGTCCCTCCGACATTTAGCCTCGGAGGGAGTCCGCAGGCGGGACGAGAAACTTCAAGGCGACGCTGAACGCGTATTTTCCTGGGCTGTCCAGTAGGGACTCGATGAGTGCATGGCCGTCCTCACCGATGCTGAGGATTTTGAACTTCGAAACCCTTGAGGGTGGAGCATCACCGTGTCACCAGTTGTCAAAAAGCGTGCGAGTTCGTGGATTCTCGGTCGTCCGACGCGTCAAACTCGCACGAGCTCGACGTAAAACCGGCGGAGGATGGTCGAGTTCCTCGACGGCGGGACGCGCGGCGCGGCTCCCGTGGCGCGTTCGGCGTCGGGATGCTCACGTCGCTGCGGAAGCCGCGAAGGTCCTGATCTGGCGTGTCGGCTGTCGTTGCGGGCGCCAGGTGAGCAGCAGCGCGACGGCGAGGAGTAGTTCGGCGATGTCGCCGCCGTAGTACATCAGCTCCCCGGCTCCCTGACGCTGGTCGGTCGGGACGGGGATCTGGACGAAGATCCCGGCGTACATCAGTTGAGAGATCACGGCATGTCCGGCGATCGCGACACCGAGCACCACCAGCCGGACCGGGACCGAGGGGCGGTGTGGGGCGGGGTCCGGGCCGGCGATGACCCAGGCGAACAGGCAGCCGGCCAGCAGGAAATGGACGTGCACGAGAAGGTGCAACGCCTCGTCGGTGGTGGTCGCGGTGTACAGCGGGGTGAAGTACAGGGCGACGAGGCCGCCGACGGAGAGGGCAAGGGCCACGACGGGGTGGGCGAGGAAATGTGCTGGGCGGGACCGCAGCACCCGGCCGATGAGGCGGCCGTGCACCGGGGAGATCGAGCGTAGGAGCAGGGTGATCGGTGCGCCGAGCACCAGGCCGAGTGGGGCGTACATTCCCAGCAGCAGGTGTTGGTGCATGTGGCCACGGAAGTCCCCGACCGGGTACGGGGACAAGGCCGGGGTCACGGCCAGCACGAGCAGGACGATGCCGGTGAGAAAGCTGGCGGTCCGCCAGAGGCTCCAGCCCCGGGGTTCGCGGCTGCGCTGCACGGCGAGGACGAGATAGACGGCGGCCACGGCTGCGATCAGGAGCAGGGCCACGACGGTGCCCGGACCGAGGGCATGGGTGGTGTGCGCGTCGTGTGCGGAGATCATCGCGGCGCGGTGGTGTCCGGACTCGGTTGCGCCGGTGCGGCGCTGCGTTGCAGCAGCCATCCGCCGGCGACGAGGACGGCACCGAGGGCGAGGAAGCCGAGGTCCCACCAGAGTTGGTGCTCGCCGGCGCGCACGTGGTGGATGCCGAGGAGGTGATGGTCGATCACGCCCTCGACGAGGTTGAACAGTCCCCAGCCGACCAGGACCCATCCCCAGAGCACCCGTGACGCCCAGATCCGGCCGCGGGAATGCGTGACGCGGGAGTACAGCAGCCCGAGGCCGACGAGGACCGCCAGCCAGGTGAAGGTGTGGAACAGCCCGTCCCAGACGGTGTTGATCTGCAGTCCGTGCACGGTGTCGGCCGGGTAGGTGTCGATGCCGACGTTGTCGGTGTCGGTGCTGGTGAGCATGTGGTGCCACTGCAGCACTTGGTGCAGCAGGATCCCGTCGACGAAGCCGCCGAGGCCGATGCCGAGAATGATGCCGGGCAACGCGATCCCCCGGGTGGGGGTGGCGGTGGTCTGACGTGCGGGTCCGACCATGTCGTCCTCCTGTTGCGGCATCCGCTCTCGTGTACCCCGGCTCGTGAGAAGCAATCAGCACCTCGGGGACAGCGGGCGCCTATGTCGTGCTGGTGATGTCGGTGTCCTTCGCGTTGTCGAAGTCGTCGTTGATCAACACGGTGGTGCGGTCGGGTCGGTCGATCATCGAGGCGGCGATGGAGGATCGGTAGCCGGAGGCGCAGTGCACCCAGATCTCCCCGTCGGGGAGAGTCCCGAGGCGGTCGGCGAGTTCGTGGAGCGGGATGTTGATCGCCCCGTCGATGTGGCTCGTCTCGTATTCGTTGCGTTGACGCACATCGAGGACGGTGATGTCCTGCTCGGGCAGTCTCTCCGAGAGGGCGGCGAAGTCGGCGACCCGGTAGGACCGCAGAGCGGTGCCGGCGACGAGGGTGTGGATTTCGCCGACCGCGGCGCCGTCGAGGTCGTCGATGCCGATGCGGACCAGTTCACGGCGGGCGTCGGCGACCTGGTCTTCGTTCTCGCCGATCAGGGTCAACGGTGCACCCCACTGGTAGAGCCAGCCGAGGTAGGTGACGAACGAGTCCGACAGCTCGAACCCGAGGGTCCCGCCGAGGTGGCCGGCGGCGAAGGCGGTGCGCTCACGCAGGTCCACCACCCATTCCCCGGCCTCGATGCGGCGGCGCAGCTCATCCGGGTCGACCAGTTTGGGCAGTGACAAATCGACCGGGGGCGGCCCTTCGGTGTTGAGCACGCCCATGTGCGCGTAGTAGGCCGGGTAGTCGGCCAGGCCGGCGAGGAGTTCGTCGACGTAGCGTTGTTCGTCCTGGGTCAGCGCCGGGTTGGTCTCGCGTTGTTCGCCGACGGTGGAGGAGTCCCCGGTGGCGGGGGTGGCGGCGCAGAAGCTGCCGAACCCGTGGGTGGGGTACACCTCGGTGCCCGGGGGCAGCTCGGCGGCGAGGCGGCGCACCGAGTGGTACTGGGCGTGGGTCAGCTCCTCGGTGTGCTCCTTGCCGAGGAGGTCGGTGCGGCCGGTGGTGCCGAAGAGCATCGATCCGCCGGTGAAGACTCCGCGGATGCCGCCGGTGGTCTCCCGCAGCACATAGCTGACGTGGTGGTGGGTGTGGCCGGGGGTGTGCATCACCTGCAGGAGGATGGGGCCGGCATCGATGAGGTCACCGTCGGACACGGCTCGCCGCTGGTATCCGACGTCGTCACCGGTGGGGACGACGTACTCGGCACCGGTGGTGCGGGAGAGCTCGAGGCCGCCGGTGACGTAGTCGTTGTGGATGTGCGTTTCGAGGACATGGGTGATCCGCACGCCGCGGTCGCGTGCCAGGGCAAGCACCCGGTCGATGTCGCGTTGCGGGTCGACGACGACGCCGATAGCGCCGTCGCTGATCAGGTAGCTGCGGTCGCCCAGGCTCGAAGTCTCGATGATCGACACGTCCAATTCTCGTACCTTCCTCACATGTTCTCTGTAGGCCGCATACCCGGGAGGGCATAGGTGAAACGTGTGGTGGTCGGCTCCCGCCCTCCTCAGCGGAGAAAGATCGTGTCGACCAGCACATAGGCGGCGACGACGAAGACGAGGTAGGCGAACCAGCGCTGCAGCCGGTCGGTGTCGACCCTGGTGCCGAAGTGACTGGCGATCAGGGACCCGGCGATGGCGGTGCCGGCGAACGCGGCGGTGATCGCCCAGTCGATGCTCGCGCCGCTCAGGTGAGAGATCAGACCGGCCGCCGAGTTCGCGACGATGATGACCAGGGAGGTGCCGATCGCGACTGGCATTTGCAGGCCGAGCATCAGCACCAGGGCGGGGATGATCAGGAAGCCGCCGCCGACGCCGAACAGGCCGGTGAGGAAGCCCACCGCGGCCGCGGCGGGGATGGATCGGGGGGCGCAGCGGCGCCAATCGATCCCCGAGTCCCCGACCGCGCAGGCGGTGCCGGTGTCGCCTCGGTCCATCAGCATCCGGATCCCGGCGACGACCATCACCGCGGCGAAACCGATCATGACCACCGATTGCGGCAGCAGGCGCCCGACCGCGCTGCCGGCGAAGGTGGCAGGAATACCGCAGGCGGCGAAGACGCCGGCCATGCGCCAGTTGATTTGGTGCTGACGAATTTTCGGGATGGCACCGATGAGGGAGGCGACACCGATCACCAGCAGGGAAATAGGGATGGCCTCCTCGAGGCTCAGTCCGAGGCCGAAGACCAGGGCGGGGACGGCCAGGATCGACCCGCCGCCGCCGAGGAGGCCGAGCAGGATGCCGATGATCGCTCCGAGCGCGAGCGCGAGCGCGACCGCTATGTCCACGATCCTCCTTCCCCTGCCGGCCCCGGGTGTGACGCTCCGGGTCTGGGCTACCGGTCGCCGGTGTTTCGGGTGAGGGAGTCGATGGCGGCCTGCAACGCGGCGGTGGCGTCGTCGGCGACGCCACCGAGCCCGGGTTGGTCGGCGACCTGGACCATCACCTGTGGGTTCATCGCGTCGATCAGCACCGCGCCCGGGTCGGCGGGGTCGGCGCGCACGACGACGTTGCACGGCAGCAGCAGCCCGATCTGCCGGTCCACGGTGACCGCGCGGTGCGCGAGCGGCGGATTGCAGGCGCCGAGGATCAGGTAGTCCTCCATGTCCTCACCGAGTTTCGCCTTGAGGGTGGCCTTCATGTCGATCTCGGTGAGTACGCCGAAGCCTTGCTCGGCCAGGGCTTGACGGGTCCGTTCGACCGCGTCGGCGAACGAGGTGTGCAGGGTGGTCGAAAGAGCGAGTGTCATGAGCGTGTCTGCCTTTCCGTCGAGTACTGGGGTGAGCGGTGGTGGTCGGCGCGGTCAGCACCCCGGAGGGGGCGGGACACCGCGCGGTGAGGCGCGGGACGCCGGCGGTGCAGCAGCAGGCTCGCCGGGCACCATCCCCCGCGCTGAACCGCAGCAGGAGAGGGTGCCGGTCATGTCACCTTTCCCCGTCGGCGGATCGGTTTCTCAGGCGAGGGCGAGGAAGAGCTTTTCGAGTTCGGCCTCGGTCATCGGCTCCTTGCCTTCCTCGGTCTCGCCGGTGAGGCATTCGCGTAGGCCGGTGGCGACGATCTTGAAGCCCGCCTTGTCCAGGGCCCGGGATACGGCGGCGAGCTGGGTGACGACGTCCTTGCAGTCGCGGCCCTGTTCGATCATCGAGATCACTCCGGCGAGTTGCCCGTGGGCCCGGCGCAGCCTATTGAGTACCAATGCAATGCTGTTTTCGTCGCCGACCATGGCGGTTTCCTTTCCTAGACCTCTCACCACTGTACCCCCAGGGGTATTGCTGCTGGGGTGAGTAACGTGTGCTGTGGCCCACCCCCCGGCTCTTTCTCTCAGTGCGAGAAATCGATCTTCGGCAGGACCTTGCGCAGCCAGGCCGGTGACCACCAGGCGGCGTGTCCGGTCAACCGCAGCAGCACCGGCAGCAGCACCAACCGGATCAGCACCGCATCGAGCAGCACCGCGACACCGAGGATGATGCCCATCTCCTTCGGGGGCAGCGGGTCGGCCAGGGCGAAGGTGAAGAACACCGCCACCATCACCGCCGCGGCGGCGAAGATCACCCGCCCCGAATGCGCCAGACCGTCGACGTGCGCGACCTTCGGATCCCCTGACCGCTCGTAGTGCTCCTTGGCCGTGGCGAGGAGGAACACGGTGTAGTCCATGGCGATTGCGAAGATCATCGCGAAGAAGAACACCGGTCCCCACCCGTCGAGGAAGCCCTGGGGAGTGAAACCGAGCAGGCTCGCGCCGTGGCCGTCCTGGAAGATCAGCTTCGCGACCCCGAATGCGGCGGCGGTCGAGAGCAGGCTGACCACGGTGCCGAGGAGCGCGATCAGCGGGGCCTGTAGCGCCACCAGCAACAGCACGAATCCGAGGATCAGGATGATGCCGACGATCAGCGGGAGGTAGTCGTTCAGTGCCTGCTGCAGATCGAGGTTCTCCGCCGGTGCGCCGCCGACCAACGCGCCCTCGGGTAGATCCGCGCGCAAAGTGTCGAGAATCGTGCCCATCTGCGCGTCGGAGGGATCGACGGTCGGCATGGCCTGGAGCATCACGTAATCGCTGCCATCGGGGGCGGGCTGCGGCGGGGTGACCATGGCGATGCCGTCCGTGGCCGTGGCCGCGGCCGCGGTCTCGGCACTCTCGGCGGCGGGGGTGATGATCTGCAGCATGCCCGGTGCGCCCTCACCCATCTGGGCTTGGACGAGTTCGTAGCCCTGGCGGACCGGGGCGTCGGTGGGAACGACCTCGATCGAGGGCATGGCAACCTTCAGACCGAGTACCGGGATCGACAGCGCGATCAGCACGAGCAGGGAACCGATCGCGAACGGCCACGGGTGGCGGTGCAGCAGCTCACCCCAGGCGGCGAACCGCGGCGAACGGTGTACCTGCCGCTTGGCGTGGGGTAGGGAGCCGGCGTTGACTCTGCTGCCGAGTGTGCCCAGGACCGCGGGCAGCAGCGTCATCGACGCCACCAGCACGAAGAACACCGCCAGCATGATCCCGACGGCCATCGTCCGCACAGCCGGCGCGGGCACCAGGAGCACCGCGGACAGGCTGACCAGCACCGTGATCCCGGACAGCACCACGGCCTTCCCGGCGGTGTCCATCGTTTCGGCCACGGCGGCCCGCGGCGACGAGGCGTGACGGATCGCATCGCGGAAGCGGGCGACGATGAACAGGGCGTAATCGATCCCGAGCGCGAGCGCGAACATCATCGCGAAGTTCATCGCCCACACCGAGATCGGGGTGATTTCGTTGAGCAGGACCAGGCCGCCGGCCGAGGCGACGAGCCCGGCCAGGGTCAACAGCAGCGGCAGCCCGGCGGCGACGAGGGACCCGAACGCGAGCACCATGATCGCCAATGTCACCGGCCAGGAAAATAATTCGGCCTGAATCATCGCGTCGTGGTTGGCCTTGTTGAAATCGCTCCACAGGGCGGATGCGCCGGTTGGGTACACCTCGATCCCGTCGCCGGAGAGGGCGGTCAGTTCCGCTTTGTGGTCGTCGACGGCCTTGACCATGTCGTCGGTGCTCGCGTTCGCACCCGCGATGAGGATGCCGGTATGACCGTCCGGGCTGATCGACATGCCCGGCTGCGGTGCGATCAGCGCACCGAACCGTGGGTCGCCGGCGAAGACGGTCCCGACGTCGCTGAGGGTCTGTTGCATCTGCGGGCTGTCGACGGTCCGGGTGTCCGAGTGCACGACCACCTGCACCGCGGCAGAGGAATTGCCCCCGAAGTGCTGCTGCGCGAGCTCACGCACCTGCACCGATTCGGAGCCGTTGGCCTGCCACCCGGCACCGGCCAGGGAGCTGAACACCGACGGGGCGGCGGCGCCGAGCGCCACCAGCAGGACCAGCCAGATGCCGAACACCCATTTTGTGTGCCCGGCCATGGTCGCGCCCATCCGGCCGAGCACACCGCCGGCGGTGATCGGCTCGGCCGCCGGGTTGTCGACGCCCAATGCCGTACTGCGGGTCATACAAGTCCTCCTCGAGGTGATGGCCGAACGAAAGCGCTGGCAGCGCGTATCGGCGAGGTCGGGGGTGAGGGTTCGCTCACGATCCGTCTCCGGTGTCGAGCGGCCGGCCCAGGGCGGCCCAGCCCGAGGTGCCCCCGGCGACCGAGACCGCGCTGCGGCCGGCGGCCTCCACGATCCGGGCCCCCTCCCGGCTGCGATTACCGGACGCGCAGATCACGTAGACGACGTCCCCCGCGGGAATCTCCGCGGTCTGAGCGGCGAGTTGGCCGAGCGGCATCAACAGCGCACCGGGAACGTGCCCGTCGACGTACTCCCATCGCTCGCGCACATCCACGACAGGAACTCCGTCGGCCCAGCTCACGGCGAATTCACCGAGGTCTACCTCACGCATATCAAACTCCTTCATACCCTAGGGGGTATCTGCGGCAGCTCGCCCACTGTACCCCAGGGGGTATCTAGGAAAGCAAGTGTGCCGATTGCCCGTGACGCGAGCGGGCGAGGGAACCAGAAGGATCCGCGCCAGTTCGGCTCGCCTGCTGTCATGGGAACCGCGCGCAGCCAAGTGCCGCTTTCGCCCGCCGGCGGCGAGGGTGCCCGGCTACCCATAAGGGCGCATGAGATGACCGCCCTCGCCGCGGCGGGTGCCACCGCCCGGGTGGACGGGCCTATTAACCTAGCGAGTATGGATACCCCAGGGGGTACTTGACATACCCCCTGGGGTATATGGCAGCATGTGGCTCATACCCGAGGACGTCGACCCGATGGAGGAACGCATGATTCTCGAGCAGTACTACATCGAATGCCTGTCGCACGCGTCGTACCTGATCGGTGACGAGAGCACCGGCCGGGCGGTGGTAGTCGATCCGCGCCGGGACATCGGCGAGTATCTCGATGACGCAGACAAGCACGGGTTGCGCATCGAGGGCGTGATCAACACCCACTTCCACGCGGATTTCGTTTCCGGCCACCTGGAACTGGTCGAGGCAACCGGGGCGTGGATCGGGTTCGGCGAGGCCGCCGAGACCGACTACCCGATCCGCCGCTTAGCCGATGGCGAGCGGATCCGCCTCGGCGAGGCCGAGCTCGAGATCCTGTCGACCCCGGGACACACCTGGGAGTCGATCTCGGTGCTGGTACGCGAGCGGGCGGGGACGACACCGACCGCGGTGCTCACCGGCGACTCGCTATTCATCGGCGACGTCGGCCGACCGGACCTGGTCAACCTCGGCCACGGAACCAACACCGACCTGGCCCGAGCGATGTACCGCACGGTGCACGAGAAGCTGCTGACTCTGCCCGATCAGGTCACTGTCATGCCCGCCCACGGTGCCGGCTCGTCCTGCGGGAAGAACCTCTCGACGGAGCTGACCTCGACTATCGGGGAGCAGCGCGCCACCAATCCGTCGGTGCAGCCGATGAGCGCGGACGCCTTCGTCGCGTTGGTCACCGAGGGCCAGCCCGCGGCGCCGTCCTACTTCTCGGTCGACGCCGCGATGAACAAGCGGGTCCATCCCCTTCTCACCCGAGACCGGGCCATCCCCGAACTTTCGCCGGAACGGGTGCGCACCGAACTCGTCGCCGGCACCCGGGTGGTCGACGCGCGCAGCGTGGACGACTTCGCAGCCGGTCATCTGCGCGGTTCGGTCAATGTCGGGTTCGACGGCCGGTTCGCCGAGACCGGCGGGATGGTCGCCGAAGTGGGCGAGAAGCTGGTGCTGATCACCGACCCGGGCAAGGAACAGGACGCGGCGGTGCGGCTGGCGCGAATCGGTTCGGACAATACGATCGGCTACCTTACCGTCGGCCGCGACGGGTCCTTTCCCGCCGAGTTGGCTGATCTCGTGCAGTCGGCGCGCCGCACCACCATCGACGAGCTCGAGGCCCTGCTCACCGCCGACGCGGTGACCCTCGTCGACATCCGCAATCCGGGCGAGCGGGAGTTCGGGACGATACCGGGTGCGGTGCCGATTCCGCTGGCGCAGTTGCGCACCCGGCTCGAGCAGATACCCACCGGCAAACCGATCGTGGTGCACTGCGCCGGCGGCTGGCGGTCGAGTGTGGCCGCGTCGCTGCTGCGGGCGCAGGGCTTCGAGAACGTGTCCGACCTGCTCGGCGGCTACAACGCCTGGGCCGAATCGCACGTCCCCGCCTGACCCTTCGCGTAATCGGCCGGGTGAAGGCCCTCGACATCGCCCGGGTGCACGCCACAGTCGCCGGCCCCTGACCCGAACCCGTTCACCCCAACCCCGCACTCGTACCAGGAGGATCCCCATGTGCTACCCCGTCACCTGCCCGAACTGCGGCAACACCGGCTGGGGCGGTTGCGGCCGACACGTCGACACCGTCATGCGCTCCATACCTACCGCCGACCACTGCACCTGCGGTCAGGACACCACCCCGGACCAAGGCCAGCGCCGCACCCTGCGTTCACTCTTCCGCCGTTGACCAAACTCCCCGGACGGGTTGGTCGCGACGTGGGTACTGCCGAGAGGTAACCAAACAGGCCGAACCGTGTGGGAAGGCACCCGAAAAGGTTTGAGGCCGTGTGTTGGCTCCTTTCCCGACGCTGAGGAGTCCAACTCGGCCGCACGCATCGCGGGGGCCTGCTTGTGTCAGATCTGCATGGGTCAGCGACCCCATGCCCGGCGTCGGGACGGCGGTGTGACATCGGAATGGCGACCAGGTACGAGTTCGGCGTGCCGCTGGCCGGGCCCGGGGCCGCGTCGAGCCGCTAGCGCGTCCGAGACGGCTCCGGTGACGAAGCCATAGACGGTCTTGTGGAGCACATCGATCACCAATTCTGTACGGGGCCAGGTCTCTGGTGGTGCGCCGACGCCGGTCGCATTCTCGAAAATCTGGTCGTTGGTCAGACGCATGACGGTGAACTTCGCGGACGCAAGCGGGCCCCGAAGTCCGACCTCGGCCATGATCGAACGCAACACGCCGAGGGCAATTCCCTGGCCGAAGTGCATCGCCCAGTTCAGCGACGTCAGGTTCGTCCCAGCCGACTCTGACGCGCCCGTCAGTCGTGCGAGTACACGACCCGGCACGTGGGAGTTGGGTCGGCCGGTGACGATCTGCTCTATCTTTTCTCCCACCGTCATGGCGACGACGCCGACTGTTCCGGCTACCAGGCCCTCTGCCAGTGCATTCCTCAACATGGTCGCCGTGATACCCAGGATGAGATCCTAGAAACCAAGAGCGTGGAACTGCACGGCGCAGGGACGGCCGATGGCTACCGATCGGTTCGAGGACAGATGTGGTGCGGAATTTGTCTCGTACTGTGCGCGCAGGTTTCTCCTGAAGCGAGGCCTCAACGTCAAACCGCGCACCCTTCCATTCCTCGGCGCAGTCCTCCACTCCCTCGCAGCGTGCAATCCCTTCCGAGCTGCAGTGATCCCCCGTCACAGCGGCAGAGCCACGCGAGGTTTCCCTCATTCAACATCGGGTACTCGGCGACACAGTTTCTCAGCGGAGGGGCTACCGTCTCGCCGCTGCGGTGTGCGGTGCGCCGTGGTGCGCCGATGACGGCTCCGATCGGTCCGAGGACATGAAGTGAGGTAAGCGTGGCTCTTCGAAGGACTCGTACAAGCGAGCAAGAGCGCACCGCGCGCGGCAGTTGGCACCTCGACGGTGCGCAGGGTTCGTTCTGGTCCGGGATACTGCTTGCAGCAGCAGTTTTCACCATTATCGACGAGACCATATTGCACCTGCTGCTTCACTGGCATCACTTCTACGATCGCGCCAGTCCAGGATTCGCACTGACGAGCGACGGGATCTTTCAAGCAGTCGGAGTCATATCCTTGGTGGCCAGTGCATACCTCGTCGCGGATCTTCGTCGGCGGGCGGTGTGGCGCCCAATCTGGCTCGCGACAGGGTTGGCGTTTGGTCTCGGCATCATTGGTCTGATCGATGAAGTGGTCGTCCACAAAATTCTCAATTGGCATCAGATCCACTACGGCGCGGAAGTCTGGAAGTACGACATTGGTGCAGGATTGTGTATCGTGACCGCACTGCTGGCAGGTGCAGCACTATTGCGCATCGCTCGGCGCGGTGGAGAGGACCTGCGGATAGGAAAGTCGCAGGTACTGTCCGAATCCGAAAGGCCTGACGACACCGATCGCAACGCTGATGGATGACAGCCACCAACATGGAGGCTCGGCGGACGTCGCGGCAGGCTTCTCTTGGGGGTGGTCAGCTGTTGGACTGATCCTGACGATCGGCGTGGTCTGCTACGCCTGGGGAGTTGTACGTGCGCAGCGTCGTCTTGGACGGCAGTGGAGTAGGCATCGTTCGCTCAGCTGGGTGGCCGGTGTGGGGATGGTGGCTGCAGCGCTCTCTCCGCCAATGCAGCAGTTCGCTCATCGCGATGCCAGTGGGCACATGGTTCAACACCTGCTGCTCGGAATGTACGCACCGATACTCCTCATGCTGGCGGCACCAGTCTCGGTCCTGTTGGCAGCGGTCTCACCGCGGGTTGGGCGTGGCATCGGTCGAATCCTGCATAACCCCGTGCTACACATAGTTTCTCACCCGATTACCGCTGCCATGCTCAACGTGGGCGGGCTCTATCTTCTCTACATGACACCGCTGTACTCCTTCACGATGCACGCACCGCTCGCGCACGTGTTGGTTCAGGTGCATTTTCTGGTCGCCGGCTATCTCTTCGCGTGGTCAATCGCCGGTCCTGACCCAGCACCCCGCAGACCAGGTATGACAACGAGACTAAGTGTTCTGATGGTGGCTATCGCCGCACACGGATACCTCGCCAAATTGCTCTACGCACACGCCGGCGACCTACCCCCGGGCACTTCAGACCCGATTTCCCAACTCGAAAAAGCCGCGCAGTGGATGTACTACGGAGGCGAACCCGCCGAACTTCTTCTGGCAGCTGCACTGTTCGCCTGGTGGTACCGACGCCGCGCCCCCCTCGCTAGCCAGTCCACGAATTTGACCAACTGCCCAAGCTATAGCCACGACGCACAGCGTCTGCGACCTCAGCCACAGTGACTGAAAAGGACCCGGCTTCAGGACGTACCGACAGCGCACTTGGCAAGCAACCATTCTGCTCCTCGACTACGACGTTGAGATCCAGGTGATGAACGCGGCGGAGCCACCCTCTTGCCCGCTACCGGTGCTATTTCGTCAGGCCGGTGGGATGCGACGTGCGCTTGTCGTAGCCGCCGGGCGCGGGGAAGGCTAGGGATCGTCCTGCAGTCGTGAAGGTTGTGCGCCGAGCCTGTCAAAGTGTCGTTCGATGCCGATTCGTCGACCGAGGAATGGGCGCGGAAACGGCACGACTGAGGGCATAGGTCAACGCGGCCGTCAATGGCCGTAACGATTCCGATTGGCAGCAGGTTCGGGCCGACCAGCCCCGGTCGGGCGTCACCGATCCCGTCGTGGCCTCAACCGGCGGCAACTGCTTGGCCCTCACCGGCAATGCCGGTTACGCCCCGATGGCCGGTCGCTCTACCTCCTTGCCACGACCACCAAGGGGAACCCGCAGTGGCCACCGGGGACTCGTCACGAACTGGGCTATCGCATTCGTGCTAGTGGCGCTCCTGGCCCTGGTAGC
The DNA here is from genome assembly GCF_017656075.1 of Rhodococcus sp. ZPP. NCBI lineage: Bacteria > Bacillati > Actinomycetota > Actinomycetes > Mycobacteriales > Nocardiaceae > Rhodococcus > Rhodococcus sp. ZPP. The sequence goes on along the minus strand of NZ_CP058642.1, from coordinate 51,293 downwards.
CCCTCATTACTCTCGTGTTCGTTCACTGGATGAACCTCGAAGAACTCAACATTTTGATCATGCCAGTGCAGATTCGCGAGAAAGGTGCAGTCATCCAGTCTGATTGGCGGCCGGCTACCAGTAGCGAACCCTACTGGCGGCCGGCCACCTGCGGTGTCCCCCAAGAGGAGCTCCGCTGCGCTCCGCCCGGGAAGAGCATTGATTTGTTTTCCCTTCTGGCCTTCCGATTCTGATCGGCGGTGACCTGCGCGCAACCCCTGACTCCGCTGCGCTCCGGCCTACGGCTCCGGGAAACTTCTCTCGACTCGCTGCGCTCGACGAGAAACTTTCCCGGCTCAGAAGTTGCACTCCGGCCCCCTCATGCCGATCCGATTCTCCTTCGCCAGAAGGGCAAAAAAAATTGGCGGGCACGAGATTCGAGTCCCGTCCACGACGAAAGGTTCACCCTCAGTGAGCGTCACCATCATCAACCTCGAAGAGCACACCACCCCGGCAGTGCTGGCCGCCTCCGAGCGCCACGACAAGGCCCGCGAACTCACTACCTGGGCAACCGGTCAGATCGCGCGGTCGCAGACCGCAACCGGTGCGGTCAGGGCCGGTCACCTGGCCAACGCGGCACGCGCCCTGGACGAGGCCAGCGCGCTCCTGCATTCCTAAAGCGACGAGAGACGGAAAAAACATGTATGACGTGGTGAAAATCTGCGAGACGACCGACCGGGTAGCCGAGTTGTTCAGCGACGGTGAGTTCGGGGAAGCGATCGCCACTCACTGCACGTGCAGTGAGGTCGATCGGTTCGTGGAACTGCTGCTCGCGACCGGCAACCACGACAGAGCCGAACACCTGCTCGTGACCCACATCAAAGCCGATCGCTGCGCCGACGTGCACACCTCGCTGCATCAGCCCGACCCACCAGCGCGCGCACTCGCGCACCGCTGACCGCCAAAAACGCCCTGTAACACCAGAACACCGGGCAGCTGGAATCTGCCCGGTGTTCTGGAAACGAAGTCTAGGAGAACGAACACCATGACCGCAACCATCGACACCGCCACGACGATCGAGACCAACGACGAAACGTTGATGCGGCTCGACCCGAACATCATCGAGATCGGCCGCAACTGCCGCACCACGGTAGAGCTGCCGCTCGCAAAGGAATTCGTGGAATCCGTCCGCACCCAAGGGGTGCTGCTGGCGGTCACCGCGATCGAGTTGGCGGACGGCACGATCAGCCTCCGCGACGGTCAGCGACGCGTCCTCGCCGCGCGCGAGGCCGCCCTCGCTTCCATCCCGGTACTCGTGCGCCCCGACCGGGCCGCCGACGACAAGACGCGCGAGTTCGAGCGGATCAGTCACCAGGTCGTCGCGAACGATCAGCGCGAGGACTTGACCGCCGGTGACCGTGCCGCCGCCGTCGCGGACATGCTCGAGCTCGGATTCTCCGTCACCAAGGTCGCCAAAGCGGTATCCATGCCCCGCGAGCAGGTCAAAGCGAACGGGGTCATCGGTAAATCGGACAAGGCCCGCGCGGCATTCGAAGCCGGACAACTCGACATGGACAAGGCCGCGATCCTCGCCGAGTTCGACGCTGCGGGCGACAGCGACGCCGTCGAGGAGTTGCTGAGCAACGGCCGGTGGAACTTCCGCTTCACCGCCGAGCGGCTGCGCAACGACCGCGCCGAGAAGGCCGCACGCGCCGACGCCGCCCAGCCCTACGCGGTGATGGGATACACGATCCTCACCGAGGAACCCGATTACGCCCGCGACTTGCTGCTCGCGGACCTGGTCCACACGGAAGGCGGCGAGGTCACCGAAGCCGACACCGAGAACGACCCGACCAAGTGGGCGGTGTGGCTGACCCAGGCCGAACACTACGTCGATACCGCCAGCGGTGAGGAGATCGACGCCGAGAGTGTCGATTGGGGAACCGAGGACGACGACGAGGCCACCCCGGCAGAGGGCTACCGGCACGCGAACACCGTGCAGGTGCGCCAGGTGTGGGTGCCGGAGTACGTCTGCCTGGATTCAGAGGGTGCCGGGGTGGCACTCTCCCCGATCCTCGCCGCCGCCCGCACCGTCGCACCCGCCGAGGATGGCATGAGCGGCGAGGACGCGGCCGTGGCAGCGGCCCGCCGGGAGACGGAGGAGAAGGCGCAGGCCCGCAAGGAGCGTCGACAGGTCATCGCGTTGAATAAGCAAGCCGTTGCGGCGACCACCGTCCGCCGCGACTTCCTGCGGACTCTCCTGACGCGGAAGACCCCACCGAAGTCGGCAGCGAAGTTCGTCGCGGCGACTCTTGCCGCCGATCCGCGATTGCTGACCGAGCACAAGGCCGGTGAGGTAGTCGGGGAAATCCTCGGAAACTCCGGTATCGCCACGTCCGAGGCGCTCGTGACGATGGTGGACAAGGCCAGCGACAACCGCGCCCAGGTGATCACCCTGGCCCTGGTCCTCGCCGGTCTGGAAGCGCGGATGGTCAAGGATGCGTGGCGGTGGCGTCCGCAGGGCAGCGCCGGATACTTCGCGTTCCTCGCCGAGAACGGGCACACCCTGACCGAGGTCGAGGAAGTCATCGCCCGCACCCGCACCGCCGATCAGGTCGCCCTCGACTGACCGACCCTCACCGGCCGGGACGGAACACCACCGCCCCGGCCCGTGGGCCAGCCGATCACCGCGAAAACGCGGTCGGCCACACCCCGCGCCGACCACCGAACAAACCTCACCACCGGCACCCGGCGGCGCGGGGTGTGGCCGAAGCGACGGACTCCCGCATCCAGCCGGCCACCCGCTCGGCGCACCACAACAACCCGGGCCCTGCAAGCGGTCCGGCTCCGAACGAAAGGTCCCTCTCACATGGGCACATCAACATCACCCGTGGCTCCCGTCGAAGAGACATCCGAGCTGCTCGACTACCCCCACTACGGCACCTTGGAGGAAATCTACGCCCGCGAGCTGACCCGACTCGCGGCAATCGGCGTCACCGATCCCGACGTGGCCTCAACGGGCGGCAACTGCTACGCCCTCACCGGCAATGCCGGTTACGCACCCGACGGCCGATCGATCTACCTCCTGGCCACCACCAACGGTGATCCCGCCGTGGCGGCCGGGGAACCCGTCACGAGCTGGGCCGTCGGCCTCTACGACACGCGAGGCGACTCGGTCGCCCTGGCAATGGGCGAGGCCAGCGTCGACACGCCCGGCGACTCCCCAAATGCCCTCGGCGGCGCGGTCACCCGCGCCCGCACGGCACTGCACCAGTACACAGACACCGCACCGGCCGGGAAGACCGCTCTCATCGGCGACCACGGCCAGACCTGGATCCCCGAATAACCCACCTGCACCCCACGTATCCACTACCAAAGGAGATCGAAACACTATGTCGAACACACTCTTCAAGCCGGGCGACCGAGTCATCATCGACCCCCGTGTCGCGTCCAAAGACATGCAGGACGCGTCTTCGAGGTGGTGCGCCGGTTGAAAGTGAACTACGAGCTCACGCCACTCGACGGTATCGGCCCCGGAGTGAGGGCGCAGCCAGAAGTGCTGTTGCCCGCGCCCGAGGAACTGTTAGCGAAACCGATCGTCGCGGTCGCGCCCTTGTCGACCGGGTCCACGGTGCGGGTGAAGCAGGCCCGAAGTATCGATCCGACCACGCTGTTCGTGGTCCTCTCGAACGGTGCCACGGTGAAGATCGCCGAGCTGGGCGGCGACGACGGCCGGTACTGGAATGTGCCACGAACCGCGCTGGAGAAGGTGACGATCGACGTCGCCGCCGCCGCGGCCAGCGCCCAGATAACCGACGTCTGACCCAGGAGCCCACAAACGCGGTGCATGGCGGGGGAAGCGTGACCGCCATGCACCGCACCACCTAAATAAATGGGTCAAAAAAAGATAAAACGCCGAGAGGTCAGAGAAACACAAAACAATTCCGGCACCATCCCCATATTTCTCTCATCCTCCTACCGGCCGACCACGCATCAAAGGCCGCTCGCAAAACTTCTCCACGCGGTCACCCGCTCCCTTATATCGCGGAAAACTTTCCCCGCTCACCTTGACGCACCGCCGCCCCGCCAGAACATTCGCCAATACCAGGGAAGCAGCTCCCCGGCCAGGTGAGGAGGCGGTATAGCCCCAGGTAAGCGCTGTTGGGGAAGCGTGCTGTCGGTGCCGAAAAATGGCGCGGAAAGTGTTATATGAATGACTGGTGTAATTACCGAAATAATTACTTCGGAAGGCTTGGATATGGGCGCTCATTTCGATAAGATAAACGTAATCGAAATTCAGACAGAGGGGGGAGTTGTGGCAATCACCGTGTGCACCAAACCGGGCTGCGATCAGTGCAACGCGACGTTTATGCAATTCGACAAAGCGGGGATCGAGTACACGGTTGTCGACATCACCGAGAACCCCGAAGCCCGCGACTACGTGCAGAGCCTCGGCTACCTCCAGGCGCCTGTCGTCGTGGCCGGCAACCAACACTGGTCCGGCTTCCGAATTCGACACATTAAAGACGTCATCGCGGCCGCCGCCTGAGGACCCCATCCCCTGATCCCGGCCAGCCGACCATGCCCACACGAAAGGACCGCCCCGTGAGCGCAGCACTCGCACTCGTCCCCGGACAGACGCAGTCCGCCGACACCGAGCCGCTCCAACCACAAGACTTCGCCGACGACCTCCACGCAGACGTGGAAGCGCTCTTCCTGTGCGCGTTGTTGTGGGCACCCCCGGCAGCTGCGAAACACTCCGTCGGCATCCTCGAACCCACCGACTTCGTGCGCCCCATCCACCGCGAGTTCTTCATCCTGATCCGCGGCCTGATCGAGAGCGGGGCACCCCACAATGCGGCGATGGTCGGGGCAGCGCTCGAACGATCCGGTGACCTCGCCGGTCATCACGGATCCGAACGCTCCCGCCACCTCGCCAACATCACCACCCTCGGCGCCGAACACGCCGCGATCGATCACTACGCGCGCGCCCTGTTCAGCCAGGCATACCGGCGCAGCTTCGCCACCGCAGCAACCGCACTCACCCAGGCTGCTCGGGAACTTTCCGAGGACCAGCTCTACGCGCACATGTGCGACCTCGGCCGCCGCCAACGCGCACTCACCGACCGCCGCAACGCCATCGAAGGAGACAACCAGTGAGCATCCACCCCGACCAGCGCACCGACGACGAACGCGACGCCTACCAACTCCACAACTCCGGACTCACCTGGACACAGGTCGCCAGAGAAATCGGCTGCACCGAAGGGACCGCCCAAGCCTTCGCCACCGCCTACCAGCAACGCACCGATGACGCCGCCGCCCAATCTCAGATCACCTTGTTCTGACGGACCTCATGCACTCAAACCCACACCCACACCCACACCCATGGCCGGACGCGCAGCGGTCGCGCACCACCCGCAGTGCTCCGCGATCGTCCTCGACGCGGCCGGTAGCTCAACCGGAGGAACCTGTGACTGACACCGCACACAACCCCCACTCCCAACACGAGCGGATCGACCTCACCACCGCACTCGACACCGAGGGAAACACCATCCTGATGAACTTTCTACGCGCACATCTGCTTCACTCCCTCACCACCGGGCAGGACCACCACAACGATGACCACTGAACAGTCCAGCACCAACCTTCAGCAGATCGACGGAGGAACCGCCCCGTCCGGCGGTCCCCGATCCCGTGAACAGCCGGAAGCTGCTGGGTTCGACGACCACACCGAACAAACGGATACGGGCACCGACAACCCCATCGGAATCGAAGCGAACCCGATCTCCTCCACCATCGACGGACTCGTCGACGGCGTCGAGATCTGGACCTACGGCCAGAGCGTGATCCTCGACCGCGACGACGCCTTCACCCTCGTGGATAGGCTCCTCGACGCCCTACGCAACGCGCGATAAACACCGACGCGATCGGCCGCGGTGCATGACGGTCACCCGCAGCGGTTCATCCTCCGGACCTTCTACACCCACACCGCAATAGCCCCGGCAGAACTGTGTGAGCCCGCCCCACACGAACAACCCCAGAAAGGGTGCCGCAATGGGAGCATTAGCACTCGCCGCGCTTGCTGCATGGGCCGTGTGGGTATTCGGCTCCGGACTCGCCCGATTCGCAGGAGCCGTCCTCATCCTCGTCAGCCTCCTCCGGCTCGCAACCCACACAGCCGATCCACGAGCATTCCCCACCCTTGCAGCAGGCATGGGGCTGTGGCTCGCCGGACACTGGCTCTGGGCGATCAAACACAAGCTCTGGCGATCACAGCTCGCCCTGAACATCTACAGCCTCCCTGGGCTACACCACCTCGCCCCCATCGCGACCAACCACACACGCAGGCCCTCCAAGTGGGCACCAGAGCGGCAGCGCGAGTCGTAAGCAGTCAACGAACACCGCCTGGTGCACACACCGATTTTCTTCGCACTCGTGTTGTTGGGCATGCTCGCACCCTTCGCTCGACGGACCTCCGGAGCATATGCAGGAACCCGCATGAGCGCCGAACGATTCTCAGACGCGTAACGGTTACCGGAGGGTAGGTCGGGGTAGTCACGGGGCGGTGCACCTGCGCCGAACCGAAGCCGTCCATCCACGTCGAAAGGGGTAAACACGTATGAGCACAACCGATACCGCCACACTGCTGACGCAGTTGCGCACCATCCTGGATCTGACCAACACCGAAATCCAGGTCGCCGAGACCCGAGTCGCCCAGGCCAGAACCGAGGCCGTGCGCCGCGAACTGCTCGAGAACGCCGACAACGCCCGCGGCCGGGCCGAGGCCATCGACGCGGCGATCCGCGACCTCGGCGGAATCCCCGAGCTGATCGGGCCGTTCCTGGGACGTGCCGCCGCCGCGGTGAAAACGGTGGTCGAGCAGGCCCAACCGTTCGACGAAGCGCTACTCGGTGATTTGGCCCTCGAACACCAGCTCCTCGACCGCGCCCGCTACATCAAAGCCCTTGCCACCGCCGCGGGCCGCAAAGACATCGAGAATCTTGCGTTCCGGCTGATCACCGCACACCAGGCCACGGTGGACTGGCTGACCACCGTCTTGGCCGAAGAGGCGCTCGGTGGGCCGGCCGCGTTGCGCCGCACCCCGTTGCAGGCGGCCACCGGGACCGCGGTGCGGTTGATCAACGTGCCGGTGTCCTGGTCCGCGCGCGGCCTGGACCGGGCCCTGGACACCGTCCGCGCCACCCCACCCTCCCTAGGGGAACTGCTCAGCCGGGGCGTGCACGCCGGGGACGTCGCGGTCAAAACTTTGACCGCGAGCCGCGACGCCGCCCTTGAGACCGCCGAGAAGGTCACCCGCGAGCAAGGCGCCGAGGGCGCCGAGGGCGCCGAGGGTGCCGAGGGCGCCCTGCGTTCGGTCCGCACCGGCACCTCCACCGGTGTCCCGGAATCCGGCGAGTTGCCGATCGAGGACTTCGACGAGCTCAACGTCTCCCAGGCCGTGGCGGCGGTGAAGGAACTCACCGATCCCGCCGACGTCCGGGCGATCGTCGCCTACGAGGAAGCGCACAAGAACCGGCACGGGGTCGTCTCCGCCGCGCAGACCCGGCTGGCTGCGATCGCCAAGGAAGTCGCCGGGATCACCTGACCCCGGGCGCACCCGGGTGCCGCCGTCAGCAGGCGCGGACCTGGGACTCGGTTCACGGAATACCCCCGCAGCCTCGAGGGGTCTGCGGGGGTATTCCTCTGCAACCAGAGTCGGGCGGGACGGTTGCCCGTGGCTACTCCCCGGATCTCACGCCGCAGCCCGACCCTGGCGAGGGGGTCTATTCGGCGAGTTTCGCGACGGCTTGGGCCCAGAGGAAGAACTTGTTGGTGCCCAGGTCCGCGACGGTCTTGATGTTGAACGCGGCCTTGAGGTGTTCGGCGTCGGACTCGCTCACCCCCTCGGGCGCGGCGACCGGGGCCTGCGCGAGTTCCTCGATCGGACGGGTTTCGTAGGCCTTGTCGAACTTCGACGCGATACCTGCCATGTGCTGACCTCCACTACTCGTTGTGGTTCCATGGTCGAGCCGCCGCACCCGTGTGTTGCCACCCGTAGGCCAGTTAATCCGCTCCCGCACCTGAGCGCACCGGTTTCGGTCACGGCGAGCCGCTTGCCATCACCCTGACCGCCAGGCGTATCGCCAGGTGGCGTGCTGGCACATCACGGGTCGACCGTGGAGTAGTCCAGGACATTATGGGTATTCGATGGGTGCTGCCGTGTGATCACGAGCGGCAACCCCGCCGCGACAGTGAAGACCCTCCGGTCGCCTAACCCCTTCGGCCGGAGGGTCGCCACATTGCGGCCGTCGAACAATGGCTTCCGCCTGCAACTGTGCGCCGTTGGTTACCAGCCGTTCATGAGTTGGATCTCGATTCCCGGCTGGACTTTGCGGCGCTGCTCGGCGGTCAGCTCGCCCACCAGACTGCCTTCCGGGATTCCCAACACGGCCATGACCGCCGCCGGCCCGAGTGCCGCTCCCGGGAGATACGTGGCGATCAGCTGGTCGACGGGCAGACTTCGCACGCCTGGGCTGTCGGCGTGCGCGAGCACGTCCGAGACCGGACGGGTGCCGGAGAGCAGTGCGCGGGTGCGGGCCGTCCGTGCCGCGGACATCTCGACAACCTGGCCGCCGGTGGCAGCAGAGCGCTCGGACACAGGTGCTTTCCTTCCAGAAGGGACGAGTTGTGACACCGTAGCGTGAGCTGACGCTCCCGCACAGCTATCGCTTTGAGCGTCCTTCGCTGGTCGGTTGAAACTCGTTGCTTTAATTGAAGTTTCACGTATCGATCCATGGGCGGGACCTGCTGGATCCCGCGAACCCGCGCCGCCGGCGGTGCGGTGATGGTGAGATAGGTGCCGACAAAATTTGGGCCATGGAGGAGACCAGGTATGGACTTTCCGGAGTTGACCCCCGAACAGCGAGCGACGGCGTGGGCGAAGGCCACCGCGCTCCGTCAGGCCCGCCATGACCTCCTCGCCGCGGTGAAGGCCGGGAAACTGCCTATCGCCGATGTCCTCGCCCGGGCAGAGACCGACGCGATCGTGCGCAAAACCCGGGTCAGTGTGCTGGTGAAGGCGCTTCCCGGGGTGGACGCCGCACGGGCGGCGCACATTCTCGGCGGGCTGTCGATCCCCGACGCTCAGCGGATCGGTGGCCTCGACACCCACCAACGTCAGAGATTGCTCGATCTCGTTGCCGGCCGCACACCCGATGCCCGACACGACGTTCGGCCCGCACCACCGGCCACGGTTGTCCTTGATCGCTCGGCGATCGCGGCGGCCATACCGGAATTCCTGAAAGGACTCTCACCGGCGCCCGGTACCGATCTTCCCGAGGATGATCCGGCCCTCCTCGAGTGCCTGTGGGCCGATGAGCACGACAGCAGAGAAGTCCATATCGTCGTCCGGCAGCGGGCGACAACCCCGGAGCAGATCGACCGCATCCGCGCAGGCAGGGTCTATACCGGCAGCTACCCCGAATACAAGATTGTCGACACCTCCCGTTTACGGGCGGTGAACGCGGTGGGCGCGATGATGGTCGATTCGAATCCGACCAGGACCCTCGAGATCCCCGTTAGCCGAGACATCGTCATCCGCATGCCGCAACTGCAGGTCGAGGTGGTGTCCTGGAGGGCGGCAGTAACCACCGAGATCGGTACCCGGGTGGCCGAACTCGCTGCCGCAGCCACGTAATCCACCCGCTCGCTCCCCGGCAGGTCGAAAAGGACTCGAACCGGTCCAGAAGAACACCAACATCGACACGAATCCCAAAGCCCCGTCGGCGGGCGCGAGCGCGGGACGACAGTACGAACGTCGGCGGGTGCGCTTGGTGTGATTGGAGACTTCCCTCAGACAGGGGTTCGGCCGGGAATGCGTTCACATTCTCGGCCGGATCTCTGCTTCTCGAGTTTTCACCGTTACCGATTACTCTCTCGATCCGCGAGTTCCAATATACGCCCGGACCGCGCCAATATACGCCCGGACCGCGGCCGATCGCAACGGCCGAATTTACGCTCACGCGCCGACGCGATGCGATTTCTGACCGAGGGTTTCGGCGCCGATAGTCCTGACAGAAATACCTCCTGGGAGGACACTATGAGGTATGCGCAGCGTGTTCGCGCACCAAGCCGTTCTGTTCATGACTCCGGAGGCTGATATCGGTGCCCCCGGGGCCGCGGTGACGTCCGCGTTATGCACTCATTGGGGCCGTCAGCGGCCCTGCTCACTGGCACCGCACCACACCCACGCCGCCCGTGACGGCGGAGAGGTCCGGATCCGGGTCGTGTTCGCCGTCGACCCGGCCCATGAAAGCGCTGTCCGGTGCCGCATCGAGAACGCGCTGGCCACCGGCCACCTGTGCGGGCCAGGCGTGGCCAACACCGAATGGCAACTATGCAGCTGCGCCCCCACCGCCCCGACCACGGAAGAAACCGAGCAGGTCACCCGCCAGTTTCCTGACGCCGGATAAGTCACCCGGCGCCCCCTGAAGGATGAATGCCGTCCGACACGGTCCGGGTCGCGGAACTGCAGAGCATGACAGCGGCCCGGCTCCCACTGTGCGGGTGAGTCGAGCTGCTGCCGTCCTGGAACGAGGTCGCGAGCGGTCAGCCGATGCCGATGCCACCGCCGAAGGTGACGCTCAACCACTTCAGGAAAGCGTCGAATGCGACACTGAAGTCAATACCTGCAGAGCCCATCAGAAGTCACTCCTTTACCCTTTGTTGCATTCCCACGGGATCCGTTGATCCGCGCTTACTTACATATCGACGAAAATCCCGAAACGTTTCACGGCACGGGATATTTTTCGGGTTTATCGATTTGAACAATTGACCAATTCCCATTTGGACAGTCGACCATTTGGTCAGTCGTCCTGGACGAATAGATAATTAAAAATTGTCGAACCCGTTGTGGCCTACACAGCAGTTCGCCTTGGCATCGTTGCGGCCCGCGGTCGTTGGGGCAGATGAAGGCCGTCGCGCGTCATCGACCATGATGCGACAGGGCGGGTAGTGGCGAGATTCCCGCACTCGGCTGTGCACGGATCGAAGGGACCCCGGAACCCACTGGACGGACTGTGCTGGCGGCAGCCGTTTCCCACTCAGGCGTGGTGACTATTCGGCGAGTTCTCCGACCTCGGCGGTGGTGGTGACGGGTTCGAGCCCGATCTGTGGCCATCCGGCGGTCAGCGTGATGGTCCCGGAGGTGGGGAGGGTGTTCATCCAGTACCGGGGCACGGTGCGGTATTCCATGCCCTTTCCCACCCCGGTGTTCGTGGTCAGCGGATAGTACGGGTCTGCCTCACCGGAGAGGTCGTCGACTCCGATGGTCACGGTCAGATATGACCACTGGGCGGAGAAGTCGTCGCGGTTGGTCAGGGCGCGGGTTTCGTGGCGGGCGATCTCGGCGCAGATATCGGTGGCAGTCAGCGCCAAGCGTATCTGCATCCCGGCGGGGGTAGGCGATGATCTCCGAGAGCTGAAGCCGCACGCAGTGCAGGTCGGCGAGAACCTTGGGGCCGTGCACCCGTCTGCCGCCGATGGTCGGTGGTGGCTGCGCCGGCCACCGGTGTCTGCCCATGACCCCGATAGTCTTCCGACAGCTCGTGGGGTGCCACCACGCCGTGCAAGCGCCGCATCGCGGAGCGACGCGAGAAGGATGGAGGAATAGCCGACCACGTTGACCGATCCGTTGCTGTTGCCAATACGGTCGGGCACACGTGCCAGTTATGCCACCAGCCTGTGTGCCGAGACCGCCCGCCACGAAACCCGCCCGTTGACCATCCGCCAACGGGTCGTCGGAACCACTAAGGCAGAGGAATGATCGCGGCGGCGAGCTCTGACGGGTCCGGAAGCACCAGGTGCACGGGTAACACAGATGCAGGTCAGCGTCGGCGGCGGTCACGAGTGGTTGGGTCGGGATGAGGTCCATGTCCAGCCGGGCACGGCCTGGAGTCGGTGTTCGCGGTCGGCGGCGAGGGTTCCGGCCGTGCGCCTGGTGCGTTGCTTGTTGACCCAGGCGCCGAGCCGGTATCCCTCGATCGTGTAGGACTTCGGGACCCGGCAGTGACCGTGCTGTGCGACGAAGTCGGAGAGTCGGCGGTAGCCCTCCTCCCACTGATCGGCGAAAGGGTCCCACGTCCAGCCGGGCAGGGTCTGCAGTCGCCGTCCCCGGTCCGGGTCCAGAGTGGTGCCTTTCACGTGGTGTGCGCGTTGCGCGGTGACCCACACCCCGAGCCCGTGCCCATCGACCGTGTAGGAATAGGGAACGCGGGCGTGCCCGTGGTGTTCGACGAAGTCCACCAGTCTGCGGTAGCCCTCCTCCCACAGGGCCGCGGCGGGATCGATCGTCCAGCCGGGCAGGTTGTGCAGTCGCTGTCCCCGGTCCGGGTCCAGAGTGCCTTTCACCTGGTGCGCGCGTTGTGTGGTGACCCACGACCCGAGCCAGTAGCCGTCGACAGTGTAGGACGGCGGGACTCGGGCGTGCCCGTGCTGTTCGACGAAGTCCACCAGTCGGCGGTAGCCCTGCTCCCACAGGTCGGCGTGCGGCTCCCAGATCCAGCCCGGCAAGTTCTGGAGTCGGTGTGCCCGGTCGGCGTCCAACGCGCCGTGGGCGTGGGTGTGGCGTTGCTGGCTGACCCAGGCCCCGATGCGGTCCCCGGAGGTGGTCGAGACTCGGGCGTGACCGTGGTGTTCGACGAACTCCACCAGTCGGCGGTAGCCCTGCTCCCACAGGTCGGCGTGCGGCTCCCAGGTCCAGCCCGGCAAGTTCTGGAGTCGGCGTGCCCGGTCGGCGTCCAATGCGCCGTGGGTGTGCTGGGTGCGTTGCCGGTTGACCCACGCGCCGAGCCTGTCACCATCGACCGTGCAGGACACCGGGACGCGGGCATGGCCGTGGTGTTCGACGAACCGTTCCACCAGCCCGAACCAGTACTCCCAGTCGGCGGTGGTCTGCTCGAGCAGCCGCACCGCGAACGCGTGGGCGAACTCGACGCCGACCCCCGCCGGCAGGTCGAGACGGATCCTCCGGGGCAGCGGTGGGCGTCGTCGAGGGCACCGACCGACCCGGCGTCGGAGTTCGTCGAGGCGCGCCCCGAGTTGCTCGTCGTGTGAGCGCAGCACCCGGATCACCTCCCACACCGGCTCTAAGGCCGCCCCGCCGACGGCGGTCGCGGGATCTGTGTCGGTGTCGAGGAAGACCGGGATCACGATCGTGCCGACGGTCTTGCCAGTCGCGGGTCGCAGGGCATGGTCGACGGCCCGGAGAAGGTCGTCCCCGGACCGGGGTGGGTCGAGGAAAGCCACACTGTCGCAGTCCAGTACGCCGGCGCCGTCGGTGAGGCAGCCCGCGTGGGCGAGGACCCCCCGGTCACCCGGGCCGAGACGGGCCAGGTGGTGCCCGCGGGCACGACGCTGCCCGGTGGGCATCTGCCCGGATACGTGATCGGACCACACCCGGCCGGTGGGCCGCCGGCGCACCGGCATCCCCGCGATCACCTCGGGCAGCGTACGGGCGAACTCCCGGGCCCGACCGACCGAGGAGTGGACGGTGATCGTCCGGTGCAGATCGTGACGCTGCATCGCCGCGGCCAGAGCGAGGTACCCGACCCACCGGCGCGCATCAGCCCCCTCGGCGGTGGTGATGGACCGGCCGGACCGCGCCGCCCACTGACGGCAGGTGTGGTCGTCGATTCCGGCGACGACCACCCGGTAATCGGTGAGCAGGTTCGCCTCGATCGCCTCGGCGATCCCGAGCCGGTGGAACACCGGCCCGAACGCAACGTCGTCATACGTGACGGCTGCAGCGGTCTCGGTCGCCGCCGGCGGGACCCGACCCGGACTGTCGCGGTCGCTGCCGGTCAGGAACAGTCGGCGGCGCGCGCGGATGGCCTCCGATGTCCCCAGGGTGGCGAAACCGTCCCGCCCGGCACCGCACGAGGCTTCGACGGCGATGACCAGGTCGAAGGCGGGCACCCGGCCCGGCCGGAACGCCTCGGCGATCGCGGGAGCACCCTGGTGGGTGGCAAACACCACCCGCCGCCCGGATCGGCGGCGCAGAAACGTCGCGATCTGCCCGGGGTCGACGGTCACCGGCAATCCCAGATCGCTCGTGTTCTCCACCACCGCATCGGCTTCGGGGCCCGTCCCCCCGGTGCACACCGGGAGGAAGTCGAAGTCCACCGGGGTGTTGGCCGTCCACACCCGCAGCGTGTGCGCCAACCACGACAGCGACGGCACCAGCACCAGCGTGCGTTCGGCCCCGAGTGTGTCGTGGAGGAACAACGCGGTCAGCGTCCGACCGGTCCCGCGGGCCATGATCAGCTGCCCCCGGTCGGCCCGAGCGAAGCCGGTCACCACCGCGCTGATCGCGTCGCGTTGATGAGGCCGGGGTCGGTGTGGGGGCCATCGCCGGGCACGCACCACTGCGGGGGAGACCGGCCAGTCAAGGTCCGCGGCGTCGAGGTCACCGAGCAGTACCAGTCCCGCCGGCTTCCGCGCAGTCTCGATCGTGTGCTGGGCGGTGCGCCCGATCAGGTCGGTCGTCGCGATCAACAGACCGAACGCGAACGGAGCTCGCCCCGCGGCGGCCAGAAAGGCCTGCGCGTCGCGTTGGGTGATCCACGCGGCGGCGTCACATGGCGTGGCCGTGATCGCCCACAGGTGGCCGCGGCGGTCCTCGGCGACGAGATCGATCCCGGTCTCACCCACGTACCGGCCGGGCCAATCCTTCCACAGCCACACCCGGCGAAGCTGGTGCGCATAGACCGGGGCGTGGGTCAGAAACCACCGGCACAGACCCGCGAACTGCTCACGACGCCGCCCCGAGTCGGCGTCGAAGCGGCCCACCAGTTCACCGAACGCCGCCATGACACCGACAGTAGGAGGTCGGGGACCGGCCGAACCCCGAAATACCGAGACAGGGCGCCACTTCGCATTGCCGATGCCGGTTCTCTCCGCTGCGCCGACGGCCTCGCCGTGCGGCGAACACCGTCGTTCGAGCCATGTCAGGGGTCGCCGCCGACAAGCTCCCGGGTTCGGTCCAGCACCGAGTTCGCCAGGCCCGGACCGCGGCTTCGGTGATGACCTTGTCGTCTGGTTCATCACCGCGGGTGAGGTGATCGTGGAACTGGTCGGCACTGACGAGCCGAGGAGGACCGGCATGACCACCACCGCCCCGGATTCGATGCTCCCGCTGGCCGTGTCCATCCGCTTACTGGCCTCGGTTCCTGTGGGCGTCCCTTCGACTGCGAATCCTGATCGAAACGCCTGCGCGGCTTGCTCACGCTCAGACCACCCCAGGCCCGAAGAATCTCGATACTCTCCGCCCGCCCAGAAACCAGAGGAAGCCGGTTATGCATCCGCCGGGCCGCGGCAACGGCAACGGCTTGGTCATCTCGGTCGGGCATCTCTCCTTCTCCGTTCTGGGCAGCTCGTTGCACCCACGCCTGCTGATTCTTCGAACGCGGCGCCGACCGAAGTGCGTGGTGGTGCCCAGGACCGGGCACTCTCGGGCATGGGATCGAACGCCAGCCGCCCCACCAGCCCGCCGGCCGCAGCGCTAGGCGGTCGGCTGATGCAGCTTGTCGGTGACCGTGATGCCGCCCGGTTCTCGTGTGAGATCTCCGCAGTGTGCGCCGACCCGCACCCCACCAACGGTCGGCCGGCCTACCGCGACGTCCTCGCCTGGGTCGTCGATGCCATCGTCGGCGTCCTCATCGCGCGCCTGGGTGCCGCAGGCCCAGGAGAGAAATTCATCCTGGAATTCCGGTCCACGGCCGGCGGGGATGTCGACGTCGAATCCTTGCCCCCGTCGGAGCGTTGGATGCTGCGGACGGTGTCGGCCTTCCTCACCCAGAATCCTGCTGAGGGGCGCCGATTGCTCACCGCCGCCGAACACTTCGACATCACCCTACGGGCGGAAACCCTGGCCGACGCGATCATCTGGCTCGACTTCGTTCTCGACGTCGACCTGCCCGACCCACCCGACGTCACCACCACATAGCGGCGGGCGGCCCGGCTGGGAGCCGGTCCGGAAGAGGACAGTTTCCGCGCTGCGCAAGTCTCGTCCCGGGGCCCGCGGGTCAAGTGCTCATTCGTGCGGGATACCCCGTCAGTCCCATGCCCCTAATCCTCTGTCGGGTCCTTGTGTGCGGTCAGGAGCAGGTGATCGAAGCGGGCGCGAAACGACTCGGGCAGCATCGCCTCGGCGGTGAGGCTATCGACGAAACGTTCGGCGAGGATGCGGAGTTTGGTGTTGGTGTGCTGCGAGCGCCAGATCAGGATGCCGAAGGCACGTTCGGAGGAGATGCCGTAGACGAGCATGAGTGCACCCTTGGCCTGCTCGATCACCGCCCGCGATCGTTCGAGTTCGGCGACCGCCCCGGTCAGTGCCGAGTTGAAGTCGCGTAGATCGGTCTCCAACGTA
Source organism: Rhodococcus sp. ZPP (assembly GCF_017656075.1). Taxonomy (NCBI): domain Bacteria; kingdom Bacillati; phylum Actinomycetota; class Actinomycetes; order Mycobacteriales; family Nocardiaceae; genus Rhodococcus; species Rhodococcus sp. ZPP. The sequence goes on along the minus strand of NZ_CP058642.1, from coordinate 34,888 downwards.
TCGGTGACGTCGATGTAGTACCCGGAAGTTCCGATGACCTGGTCTTCCTCGTCGAGCATCCGGTCGCCCACCACGATGACGTGGTGGATCCGGCGGTCGGTGTCGACGATGCGGTGTTTGCTGCTGAACGGCTCACCGGCATGAATCATCTTCTCGAACAATGCTGCGACCTGCGCGTGGTCGTCTGGATGCTTGTGAGAAAGCAGAAGCTCGGTGGTGGGAGTGACCTCACCCGGTTGATAACCGTGCATCCGGGCAACGGGATCGGACCATTGCCAGCGTTGGCCGTCGAGGTAGAACCGGAAACTCCCGCCCTGTGGGGGTGCATTCGACCCGCGGACCTCAGCACTGTCCACAGCTACACCCACCACCCTTCTGGTCTCGAGCCCACCCGCTCGACTGCCACCGCCACAGTATGCCGAGCACCCGCATCGAAGGACGCACATCAAGCGTCGGGTTCGTCGATCACGACTTCCTAGTGGACCGGCATGGATCGTCACGCAGCCGAACCCCTGACAGGCGCGCTCCAACGCCTTCGGAGCCAGGCTCCCGAGGAGGAACGCGGGGCGTTGACTGAGAGTCTCTGAGCTGCGCGTTCCGGTTTGGCCCGTCCGGTGATGATGTTGCTTTCGGGGTGTCAATCGGGACACCTACAGCCGGGCATTTGAGTCGTTCATAGGCGGTCCGATGCCCCCGATTCATGGGTGGACGTGGGGGTGGCGCCTGCCCGGCGGCCGGCCACCTGCGGTGTCCCCCAAGAGGTGCTCCGCTGCGCTCCGCCCGGGGAGAGCATTGATTTTTTTTCCCTTCTGGCCTTCCGATTCTGATCGGCGGTGACCTGCGCGCAACCCCTGACTCCGCTGCGCTCCGGCCTACGGCTCCGGGAAACTTCTCTCGACTCGCTGCGCTCGACGAGAAACTTTCCCGGCTCAGAAGTTGCACTCCGGCCCCCTGCCGATCCGATTCTCCTTCGCCAGAAGGGCAAAAAAATTGGCGGGCCACGTGGCCCGGTCACCGTGTTCGATCGAAGGAGCGTCATGCAGTCCATTCGCCTCACCACCGCCACCGATGTTGTCGCGTCGATTCCTGCTCTGCTCGGTTTCGTTCCAGTCTTCTCGATCGTGACGCTTCTGCTCACCGAGAGCGTCGTGGACGATCACACCGAGACTCGGATTCTCCTCGCCGCACGCGTCGACGCCGACGATCGGGGCATCGACCGTCACAGCGGAACACTGGCCGCGATCGGGCACCGGGAGAACGTCACCGGCGCGATCACCGTCGTGATCGTCGACGGCTCGCCCGTGGTGATCGACGAGGCGATCAGCAACGCGCTCGCCGTGCGCGAGCACCTCGCGCACCACAACATCCCCACACTGCGGATGCTGCACACGGCCAACATCGAGGAGGGGGCAACGTGGACCGATCTCGACACCCTCGAGATGAGTGTGACCGTAGATCATCGATTCAGCGATGTGTCCGTGGCGGCAGTGCTGTACGGGCGCAACGTCGCATCGTCGGCCGCCGCCCTCTACGCCCGCTACGGTCTCGCGGCCGAGGCAGACATGCGCGCCGCCCACACCGTCAGCGTCGAACAGGGCGACGACTTCGTGCGCGCCACCCTCGCCGAACTGCTCGAGGTTGTCCGCACAGGAGACCAGCCGAGCGCCGACCTCGCCGGACGCGTCGGAATGGTCGCGACACTGGGCGGCGAGCGCCGCGATGCGATCATCGCGGCCGGTCGTCACGGACTCGAGGACGCCACCGCCGCGACCGTGCACATTTCCCGTCACCTGCGGGGCGTGGCTCGCGCCCACATGCTCACCATCGCCGGACTCTTCGCCTACATGGCCGGACACGGCGGCGAGGCCCGCATAGCCTGCGAGCGCGCCGACTCCGCCGCCGGTGGCCACGAGCTGGGAATGAAGTTGCTGCGACTGCTCGAGCACAGCATCCGGCACGGGCTGAACCCCGTTCACCTTTCCGAACTCATCGACATCGGCGTAGCCAAGGCACAAGAGCTTGGTGTCGACATCGACTGACACACAACACACACCGGTGCCCTGCCCCTTCACCACGAAGAGGCAGGGCACCGGTGCGTGCGTCGCTGTGGTCGCGCGGGTCCCGACCCCTGTGGTGGGTTGACGGGCATCGAGCCCGACAACCCACTGCGCGACACAGAGCCCACGCGGCTACTTGTGGCGCGGCCGGACGTGACGGTCAGTACCGGAAGTGCCGTCTTGTTTCTGCCGGCGGGTACACCAGGTCGATCGTCGGCGCTTCGGGCCGGACGTCCTCGATTGGTGTGCCCTCGACGATGGCGGTCAGGTCCGCCCCGCTCGGGTTGGCCGAGTCCACGACCAACGCCCGGAGTCGGGTTTCGATCTGCGATTCCTCCACTACGCACTCTTCCCATCATCGGTTTTCATCGTTGGTGTTCTGTCAGAACAGTGTTGGTTCATCCGACATTCGCAGCGCCGCTTGCACTGCATCGTCGTCCCACCCGTTACGCACTGCATCCCGTAACGCCCGCGACCGAGCGACCCGCGCTGCACGGTCCGGCCCGTACCAACGCCATGTCTGCCCGCGGCCGCCACCACGACCCTTTGCGCCCATGCCGGCCAGGTTCTGTGCCTGCGTTCCCAGCACCACATGTGGAGGACCTAACGCTTGCGAGGACGCCCGAACGCAGATTGGGTTGTCACACACTTCGTGCAACGCGACCTCGTCATCGGTGAGGGGACGCCCGAGCTCGAGGGACAGGGCGTACCGGTGCGGACGAACCACCCGCTGCCGCCCGCCACGCATGAGCCAAAATCTCGCGTAGGAATCGTCCGCCACGGCACCCCGCCACAACCAACAGTCGGCCGCCCGGGGTCCACGAACAACGAAACTCTCAAACCTCACCAGCTCCGGGTCACCCGGCGCCGGAAGCGTTAGGGGCTCAGGCATCAGGGTTCCACTTCTGCGCACCTAACGCTTCCGGACTCCACGCCTGCGGCCCGGGCGGTTGCCCCCAATCGGGGACAGCGACATCCCTCATGTGGATGCCCGAGATTCCTGGCCCGCTCCGCTCGATCTCAGACAACGCACAATCGGTCGCTGACACCCCACTGGGGACAATCGCGTGCGGGTCGACATCACATCACTCGTAACTGGTGGTCAGGATGCCACTGCGGACGGAGTCTCATCGGACGAGCGCTCCGAAGGCTGTGACGCTTCCGGAGCGGTGACGGCTGTGGTCGGAGGCGTGTCACCGCCCGTTCCCTTCAGTGGCCGCGGACCCTCGCCGGACTCCGCGGCTACGCTCCGGCGCGCGATCTTGAGTAGCCGGTTTACCTCCGAACTCGACAGCCCCGCCATCTCAACAATCGCGGCCACGGACTCACCACGGTTCTTCAATGCGAGCAGCGCCAGCGCTTGAGTTGACTCCGACTGAACCAGCTTCATCTTCGTCTCGTCGCGGATCCGCGCAATTCGCGTCTCGGCATCCGACTCAACCCTCTCGCTGGTCTCCTGCGCCTTAAAGAACGCAGCGAGATCATCTTCGTTTCGCTTGATGCGTTCCTGCTCGCGAGCAAGGCGCGCGGAAGTGGCGGAGCGAGCACGTTCTCTCGCGCTTACTTTGTTCGCGGTAGACGTCATGCGCATCATCCTAGACCGCTCGGTCTCAATCTCCCTGTTGCACACGCTCTACTTCGTGCCTTCGCTCTGCTTCGTGCCTTCGCTCTGCTTCGTGCCTTCGCTCTGCTTCGTGCCTTCGCTCTGCTTCGTGCCTTCGCTCTGCTTCGTGCCTTCGCTCTGCTTCGTGCCTTCGCTCTGCTTCGTGCCTTCGCTCTGCTTCGTGCCTTCGCTCTGCTTCGTGCCTTCGCTCTGCTTCGTGCCTTCGCTCTGCTTCGTGCCTCAGCTCAAAAGCACAACCGACAAACCGCACACACCATTTGCACTTGCCGTGGGCCTAGGGGAAGCTGTACCTCATGATGACGCTCAAGTCGCTCTCCGGCGGTGCTGGTAGTGCGGACTCGAGTGGCGTCAAAGATGACCACAGTCGGCCCCCGCGACCGCTCCGTCAGCGTGCCGAAAGGCCTGTGGCGCGACGCGATCTGAGCGTGATTTCGTCGTGATGACGCTCCACCGGCTACACGCCGGCGACGGCTATACCTACCTCACCCGACAAGTCGCCAGCGGTGACCGCGAGATCGGTCGAGGCCAGAACTTGGCCGACTACTACGTCGCCGAAGGCACGCCACCGGGCCTCTGGATCGGCAAAGGAATCGACGACCTCGACTTGTCCGGTCAGGTCTCGGAAGAGCAGATGCGCGCCCTGTTCGGCGAAGGACTGCACCCCAATGCCGACCTACTTTTCGATCAAGCCATCGCCGCCGGGATGGCCCCACACGCTGCGCTCGAAGCGCAGAAACTTGGCCGCGCCTTCCCGAGGTTTAAGAACGATGTCCCCTTCGTCAACGAGCTGAATGCCGCCCTGGACGCACACCGCAAGGAGACCGGAAAGGCACCGACCCGTGACGAACGCGACGCAATGCGCTTCCAGATCGCCGCGAAACACTTCCACCAGCAGCACGGAGAATCAGCGGCGACCAAAGGCGAACTCGTCCGCTTCATGGCCGCTCAAGAGTCGAAGATCCGCCAGCCCGTCGCCGGATACGACCTCGTGTTCACACCAGCGAAAAGCGTCTCGGTCCTGTGGGGACTCGGCGGCGACGACGTACGTATCGCCATCGAGAAGGCCCACAAAGAGGCGGTCAACGAGACCATCGCGTGGATCGAATCCGAAGCCGCGCTGACCCGCCGCGGCACCGCCGGTGTCGAGCAAGCCGACACTCACGGACTGGTCATCGCCCAGTTCGACCACTTCGACAACCGCAACGGCGACCCCAACCTGCACACCCATTGCGCCGTCTCGAACAAGGTCCGCGGCATCGACGGAAACTGGTCGTCCCTCGACGCCAGACCTCTGCACCGTATCGCCGTCGCAGGCGCTGCCCGCTACAACCGCATCGTTGCGGACAAGATCAGCCGCGCACTCCCCGTCGCGTTCGAGGACCGCTCACGCGGCGAGAACAAGCAACCCGTCCGCGATATCGCCGGGATGCCCCAAGAGCTTCTCGAGGGATTCTCTCGCCGCCCACAGATCATGGAACGCGCCAACGAACTGATGGCCGAATACCGCGCCGAACACGGCAAGAATCCGTCGAAAGTTGTGCAGGTATCCCTGGTGCAACGCGCCACCCTGGAAACCCGATCCGGCAAGCAAACCCCCAGATCGTTGGCCGCGATGCGCGAGGAATGGCGGCAGCAGGCCGAGAACATACTCGGCCCCGGTGGCATCGACACCGTCCTCGCGGCTGCCCTCTCACAGGACGAACCGTTCATCGACGTCAACCAGTTCGACGCCGACGACATGGCCACATCCGTCGTCGAACGGGTGTCCCTGCACCGCAGTACGTGGACCGAGGCGAACGTCCGCACCGTCGCCGAGGACATGCTCGCGCGCGTGAAGTTCCCGTCCGAGCAACAAGCCAGCGCAGCCGTCGAGATCGTCGTCAACCGCGCCCTGCACCGCGACTCCCTCCTCATCGACATCTCCCTCGACGAGATGCCCACGGCACTGACCCGCGCCAACGGTGAGTCCACTCTCACCGATCACCAGAAGGCCCGCTACACCAGCAACGCAATGCTCGACGCCGAGCAACGACTCCTGAACGCCGCCCACACCCCGACCGTGTTCACCGTCTCCGACACCGCCTTCGAGACCGCCCTCGCCTACCGCGAAGACCTCGAGGGCCGCCCCTTCAACAAGGGACAGATCGCCCTGGCACGTAACCTCGCGACCACCGAACCGCTTCTCGCTGTCGGTATCGGCCCCGCGGGAACCGGCAAGACCACCGCCATGAAAGCGGTCACCGACGCATGGCAGGCGCAGGGCCGCGAGGTGATCGCGCTCGGACCGTCTGCAGCAGCGGCGAGCGTGCTCGGAGAGGACATCGGAGTACGCGGGCGCACCATCGACGACATCCTCACCCGCGCCCGCAACGGTGCCGACGTCCAGATCAGCCGCGGCACGATGCTGCTCGTCGACGAAGCCGGTATGGCATCGACGCACCAGCTCGACACCCTCGTGCAGATCGCCGCCCAACACGGTGCCGTCGTCCGGCTGATCGGTGACCCCGCACAGTTGTCTGCCGTCAACGCTGGCGGCGCACTCGGCCTCCTCGCCCGCGATACCCGAGCACCCGAACTCGAAGAAGTCGTCCGCTTCAGCGACTCCGACGAACGCGAAATCTCCCTCGCACTGCGCAAGGGCGAGCACTCCGTCATCGGATGGTACGAGGACCGTGGCCGCCTCTTCGGAGGCAGCCGAGACGAACTACTCGACACACTCCTGCGCGATCACCTCGCCGACACCGCCGCCGGATCGACTTCGGTGATGCTCGCCCCGACCACCGCCGACGTGCAGTCCCTCAACCAAGCAGCGCAGGCGATCCACCTGGTCGACGGCACCGTCACGCAGGGTGCACACGCAGCTCTCGCGGCAGGCGACCACGCCTACGTCGGGGACATCATCGTCACCCGCCGCAACGAAACCAGCATCACCTCGGCGGGTGGAACCCGCCCCGGCCGCCGCATCCAGAACGGTGACCTGTGGACCGTGCAGGCCGTCACCAAGCACGGCGTCATCGCCGTCCACAAACGCCACGGCGGTACCGTCACCCTCCCGAACTGGTACCTGGCCAAGCACACCGAACTCGGCTACGCGCACACAATTCACCGCGCCCAGGGCATGACAGTCGACGTGGCCCGCTCACTACTCGGAGCATCGGTCACCCGCGAAGCCGGCTACGTCGCGCTCACCCGCGGCCGCCACGGAAACTACGCCTACCTCGTCACCGACGAGCTGCCCGAAGGCGACCTCGACCACCAACCGGACCCCGTCGCCACCCGGGGCGGTGTGTTCGCCGAGATCCTCGATCGCCGCGGCGAAGAGATCTCCGCGACCGAACAACTACGCGAAGCACTCGACCGCGCCAGCGACCCCGGCCGCTTCCAGACCTACTACGACGTGGCCGCCGTCAAACTCGGCACCGACTACGCCCTGCACCTGCTCGACCGCACCTTGCCGGCGACCATCCTGGCCACCGCGAAGAAGCAGGACGGCTTCGATTCCCTCGTCGCACGGGTACGGGAACTCGCCACCCACGGCGCGGACATCGCCCCCATTCTCACCGCGGCCACCGACCGTGAACTCGCCACCGTCGGAAACGTTCCAGGTGCCCTGCTCGGCCGACTCAAGAGCGTGCCGACACCTGAACTCGCCGACGACCAGCTGGCGATCCTCCCGCCGACCCACCCCGGCAGCGATCACTCCCTGCGAGAATTCGCCGCCCGAATGCGCGACCAGATCGGCAGCTCCCCCACCGTCACCGCGACAGATTTCGACGGCCTGCGCCCCGTCGACCTCGAGTACACGCACCCGCAACAGTCCGCCTACAACGCTGCCCTTGCCCGTATCGCGGAAGGTGACGCCGCGTCACTGCTCGAATCGGCGCTCCCGCTCACGTCGTCGACGCGATCCGCGACGACGGACAGTGGACCCACTACTAGCAGCCGTCGCCGACGCAGAAATCCACGGCGGCCGCGACCCCCACACCCTCGTGGCCACCATCACCGAACAAGGCCCCGAGCGCATCGACGGCTACGGAACCGCACTGCTCGAACGCATCCGCACCCTCGGCGATGCCCCACCGCGGCCGCGCAGCCCGCCACCCGCGAACCGATCAGCCACATCGACCGCGCCCTCGCCGCCTACGCCACCGAGCTACGCGACTACCTCGACACCCTCGACACACCCACCCCTGCGCCGCAGCCGGAACGCTCGCCGGAAACGACGCGCACCGCCGCCCAACCCCGCCCCGTCGAGACCGCACCCATCACCCGACGCGGAAAGACGCGCGCCGCACCGGCGCAGCGCGACCACGAGACCGAACCCACCACGACCCGGGAACCGCGCACCGCAGCGCCGCACCAACTCACCGGCCTACGCGCACTCAGCGGAGCCAAACTCGTCGCCGCCCGCCGCCATATCGCCGCGAAACAACGCCACCTCGAACAGCTCCGCACCCTCACCACAGCGACCCGCGCAGCAGCAATCGCGCGCAGCCGCACCGAGAACGTGCGCCGCGAACACAACCGCATCACCGCACCCGCACACGCACTCGACCAAGCCCGCGCGGCGATCGAAACCCGCACCGAAGCAGTGCGCCGCGTCGACACCGCAATCGACCGCGCCCGCACCGAACTCGCCGGCACCGGACGCCTCGCCCGCAGCAAACGAGCCGAACTCGAAGCGAAGATCGGCGCTCTCGCCGCCGAACGTGCAGCCGCAGTCGAGCAGCTCAAAATCGCCCGCACCAACGCCGAAGCGATCGCACCCGCTCACCAATGGGACCAGGTCGCCGCCGCCGCCGCCGAAGCGGACAAGCAGCTGCCCGCGGCGCTCCGCGAAGCCGAAGAACACGACCGCCAGGCCCTCAACACCGCCGACAAAGCCCTCGAACGGATCGACACCCAGCAACAGCAACTCGCCGGGCAGGACACCGCTATCACCGCCGAACAAGAACGCCGACGTGACCTCACTCCCGAGCAGACTGCGGCCGAGATCTCCCAGCGCGAACAGATCGCCGAGAAGGACACGACCCGGCCGCATCAGGCGAAGGAACGCAACAACCGCGCCATGATGCTCGCCCGCCAACGCGAGCAAGCCGAGCAGCAGAAGCAACGCGGCCGCGGACTGGAACGCTGACCTCCAGACGAAGTAAGACCCCGAACGATGTTCTGTTCGGGGTCTTACTTGTGTCTACTTAGGTTTCTGGCTCACGCCACCGCCGCCAGGAGGTGGAGTATGTGGAGGCGGTGGTGGAGGAGGTTGCCGCCGGCGCCTGGGACTGGATCCGCCTCGTTTCTCCGTCCCGTCACCTCGATCGACCATTCGCGTGATGGGCTGCGCACCGAACGTTCCATCAGGCACCCGGATGCTCGAAGTTCTCCTTCATCGCGACCGGTCATCTCGGTTTTTCCGATGGATGTTTCCGACACCGCCACCACCTTTGGGTGGAACTGCGCGCACCGTCGTCTTCGCTGCTCCCGCACGGATCGGGACCGAGCCACTCTTTCGCTCAGGGACGTACCCACCCGTGCGTGGCGGCAGCCAGCCCTCGCTTTTCTTGGTCTCACTCACCGAGATTCCTCCTCGAGGCCGTCGACATCTGGCCTGACGTCGAGTATCCACGGAAAGCCGCAGTTCCGCACCCCGCTACCCGAGCGTTCCAGTGCACGATCACGTTGGCGGGACTGGCCTGAGGAACTGCACGAGCTGCGCATCATCACACCGGACCCACATTCCAGCCGAAGCGGAGATCGGCTCCTTGAACTCGCCGTCGTTGTCGATTACCCATGCTTCTTCGACGAACACTTCCCGACTCTCCGGGTAACTAGTGAAGAACGACTGCTCACCGGCATAGCCCCCGATCCAGAGCCCCTCCTTGGTCAGGACCTCACGAAACCCGGCTCAAGCCGGGTATTGGCGAAGTCCCACGCGGTGGGCACAGGGTTGTAGACGCGGAAGAACTTGCTCCAGTGGACCCCGGGAGACTGCCTCCTACTGCTCCACAGATGGACGATCAACGCGGCGAGGAACGGAATGGCGAAAACCATGAGGAAGGCCCACAACGCCGACCAATGCGGGTTATCGAGATACTTCACCGGATCGGAGAGCTTCGACGTCAAACTTGAGCCAAGAACGCCCACGTACAGAAGGGCGAAGATCCCCGACAACGCCAAAGCTCGCAGAATGCGAACACCGATCTCGCGTTCATCCGGCGTCGGACCCCGAAAATGTGCACGTGCACCTTGATACACAAATCCCGGAATTACCGTGAGCAACACAGTCAACGCCTGCTGCCAACCACTCAACAACATGAGACCAACACTAAGGTCTACAAGCAGAACTGCGAGCAATTGGAGTTATCCACAGATCACGTTGATTTTGGCCGGAGGTCCAGGCTTCACTGTGGCGCATGATGCCAGGGATAAAGATCATTGTCTGCGTACTCATCGCTGCTGCTGCTCTGATGGCCTCGATGCTCGTCCGGGGTCGCCGGGATAGTCCGGGTGTGCTCGACTGGTGCGTAGGGGTCTTAGCTGCCTTCATCGCCGACCTTGCTATGTGACCTCGGACCTTGATCCAGGGGCCGAAGGCATCACTGCCCTGAAAGGCCATCTGGCCTTGATCGACGGCCGTGGTTAGTTCATTTCTGGAACCCCGCTTTGTATTCCGGGCAGTAGGCCTCGACACTCGCTACGACCAACATGGACGCATCCTCCACACTCAGGTCGGTCTTGATAGCCGCGCTCTGGACGATCCGGTAGACCTCGAACGGGTCCACGTTCTCCGGGTTGTCGGTGCTGTTGGCGAAGTCCTCACAGATGTTATGTGCCGTCTTGACGGCGTCCTTCGCCTTGATGGGCACGTTCTCCCGCTCCAGGACGGACTCGAAGCGCTTGTCGTCTGCCCGTGTCTCGATACGACCGGGGCCTGTCCCGCCGTTGTTGCTGCCGCAGCCGGTGACCACAGCAAGTGCTGCAGCCGCCACCGCCACGGCGATCTTGGTTCTCATCTCAGTTCTCTCAGCTTCAGAATGGCCTCAGGCTTGACTCGCTCGTACCCGTGTACCTGCTTGAATGGAAATAGTTGGCAGATGGCCCAGCCTGCGTCCGACGAGATGAACCGTGCCGTGGCCGCCTCAGCCCCGGTGACGTCCAGTGCGTCAACTCGGTGCGGCATCTCCCCTCAGGGATATCGGGCTTCCGATTGGAACGAACTGTGAAGTTGTCGCAGGCAACGGACGATCAGAGCTCGAGCTCCTGGCGGAACGCCGCCAACTCTTGCTCCGGCGTGCTCACACCCCGCGCGACGCGGCGTGCAGCTGCCTTGTCGGCCTCGGTGACGGTGCCGCTGGCGAGACGAACCCCGCGGCGGCGAACTGAATCGACTCTTCGACACCGCGTGATGCGGTGCGTGTGGTGACCTTATGCGCAGTGGTCATGGGGCCCCAGCCCTCCCGTGCGATACGTTCGATCGCTTCCATCACTTTACAGGGAAACACCAAGTATATATGCAGCTCAACGGCAGTTTTCGTGACGCAGAAAGTCATCGCCGGGCGGCGATGTCGTCGCTAACCCACTCCCAAACCATGGTCATCGACCACCTCCGGCGCGTTGAACGAGCACTTCGAGTCCGAGCACCGCTTGTATCCGGACCGGGAGATCGCGCAACGTCGGCCAGAGCCACTGCACATGGAACGCTGCAAGCTCCGATCCCGGCTCGTCGAGGGTGTAGGCGCTCTGGTGCGCGACCATCAGCGCCGTCAACTCCTCGACCGCCACGGGATGGCGGAACCAGCACGGCGGAATCACCGCATCCGAGCCGGTCACGGCATACCGGCGCCGGAACCACCCCACCCACGCGATCAGCTCCGCCCACAGCTCCGCCGCCTGCTCCCCATCGAGATCGACCCACCGGTACACCCGCGCAGGGACATCGTCCTCGAGCTGCTCGTCGTCGAATTCGTCATCCACCGTCTCGACTCACTTTCCGTTGCAGGGTCGCCGGTACACACCCGACCTGGCGTATACGGGCATCATCTTGTGCCGCAACAATATCCGTTCTCTTGCTCATCGGTCCGGTGCAGCGGTGATACTCCCGGGTCTGGTGCTCACACCGACCCTCGGTCGCGGCGATGCTCCGCCGTGGCACCCAGAACGCGGAGTCGACTCTCTCCCAGAACGCGATCCGCAGATCCATGTCGATCTCGTGCGCGTACGACTCGGCGGTCAGCTCGGGGCCGAGATCGGCCGAGATAAGGCCGGCTGCGAGCAGGTTGCCTGCCCGCAATCCGGCCTTCGAACGGGTCGGCACCAGCATCTTGTACGCGTCCGTGTGGACGTCCTGCACCAACTGTGTGAGCTGCGCGGACTCACCAAGAGGCGAAGACGAGGCGGCCAATGGATCGGCCGAGTCGTACGGCCGTCGACGATCGCGAGCGGCAGCTTCCATCACCTCTTTCCCCGATGTCAGCGCGGCGTCGTACTTGCGCAGGAGCGCAGGCCGCTTCAACACATCCTGGGTATGCACTTCGGGAAGATCGCGAAGCACTTGCGCGCAGTCCGTTTGACCGAGCAGGGTGAGGGCAAGCACCGGACCGGTCCGCAGAAACCAGTCCAATAGCTGCCCGATGCTGCGTTCCCAGTCCTCGGCGTCGACGATCGGATCGTGTGTGGCGAGCATTTGCACACGCTCGGTCGTGTGCCCCACGCGGTAGTCGACGAGCCCGCTCGGGTAGAACATCGTGGGCTCGTGACCGGTGGCGGCCTCCATCACTGACCACCTGCCCCGTCTTCGTCGGTGTCGTCGATGGTGTCTGACTCGTCCTGACCGGTGTCTTCCCCTGTGTCGGTGTCGGTGTCGCGGGCGAGGAGGCGTTCGAGTTTCGTTTCCCGCCAGGACTTCGATCCCGGTTCGCGGCACCAGTCCAGCGCGGTGGTGTCGTCGTCGACGTCGATCTCCACCACCACTCCCGCGCCGAGAGCTGCCCGCATGAGGTCCTCACTGCGAACGTGATGGTTGAGAACGTGAATCCGCACGGTCAGTGCGTCGACCTCGAGTTCTTCGCGGACCTTGCCTGCCAGGAACACCGCTTTGCCGGCGGCCGAGAGGTCCGCCGAGTTCTGATCGCCTTCCTTGCGGATCTTGTCGTCCTCGAAGAACTCTCCGTACCAGGCCACGAATCCGTCCGGCCCGCACACCGCATACGAGGAGACTTCGTCGTCACCGGCCGCCCACAGTTCCACCAACCGACCGTCTACGGCGGCTGCTTCGATCTGGGCGAAGCGTTCACGCTGTGCGATCGACCGCAGCTCGTCGTAATCGATGTCGAGCCGCTTGTTCAGCTCGGTCTTGAACTTCGGGAACATCGACGCGGTCGCGAACTTGTGTTCCTTCGCCCACTGGTAGAGCTGTGAGTGGGTGGTCAACGCACGCAATTCGTCCGCGCCGGCCTTGACTGCTTTACCGACTTCGTCCCACTGCTGTGACGACGAGGACGAACTGCGTGACTTCGTGCTGCTGCGACGACCTTGAACCATGAGCACAACTCCTTCTTCGGCTAGGGAATTCGATGGGCAAGCGAGACATTGTTCAGCTGAGCGGGGTGACTTCGATCGGGGCGGAGGTGGACACGAAACCCTGCTTCGATGACGACGGCCGCCTGCCTTTCCGACGCGGCGACGACCTCATTGATCTGTGGGTCCTCCCAGAAACCGGGAAGGTCGAGCATGACGGCTTTGTTGTTGCGGCGAATCATCAACGCCGTGCCCTCTTCGAGTTCGCGGATCGCCGATTCCTCCATCACCTGGCGGCGGTGCAGGCTTCCGCCCCGCGCAGCGCCCATTCCCCGTCCACGCGGCGTCGGCGCCGAGAGCACGAACTCTTCGATGGAGCCGAGTAGCGTCGAGACTTCCTTGAGTGTCGCGGTGTCGAGCAGGGCAGGATCAGCCGAATATTGGCGCTACCAGCGAGTTCCTTCGCGCCTTCGCGGCCCCACCGACGTTCGGTCTGCGAGAAGTTGTGGGTGAACGCGACCAACTGGATTCCGCGGCCCCCGAGTCCGACATCTTGGCGGGCAGTTCCGGAATCGGCGCAACGTTATTGAGTTCGTCCAAGACCAGACGCAGCGACGGGTCCAGCTTGCGGCCGGCTCGGCGTTGCGAGAGCTGCCACGAAGAACACCTCCGCAGCCAGCGCGGCCGCGAACGGTGCCACCGACCCGTTACCGCCTTCGGAGAGGACATACATGGTGCCGGTGCCCTTATCGACGAAGTCCCGCACGTCGAACGACTCCGCGGCCGGGCAATCGACCGCCGCCAGCAACGACGGCGAGGCCAACGGCTCCATCACCGAGGTCAGCACCATCAGAATGCTCGACGTCGTCTTCTCCGACTTCGCATCCAGGATCTCGGCGAGGGTGCGTGTACTCCGGATGACGCTCGTCGAGGATTGCCCGGGCATCCTCCGCGTCCGTGGACTCGCACCACTGCACCACGTCCGAGAGGCGCATGCCCCGAGCGCGGCCGCGTGCAAATAGCACCGCAGCAGGGTCGCTGCCTTCTGATCGAAGAAATCCCCGTCCCCGCTCGACTTCGCGGTCTTCGGCTTCGCCGCCACCAAAGCGGCAGCGCGGCGGATCGCCACGTCCGCGTCCTCACACCCGGCGATCACCGACCATGTGATCCGATCCGGCCACCCGGAAATGTCCTCCGGATCGAACACGACGACCTCACCGCGCAAAAACCGCGGCAGCCAAGTCTGATGCAAGACATCGACCTTCGTCGACGTGATCAGGCAACCACCGGGAGCCGAGAGCACCATCGGAACCGCCAAACGGGACGACTTACCCTGCTGTGCTGCACCCTCGACGTAGATCGCGTCCTTCGTCGACACCCACACCGGGTGCTTGGAGTTGTGCAGGAAACCCAGGCGCAACGCCAGCTCCGCGGTCTCGATGTCCTTGTCCGAGATGCCCTCGAGTGAGGGGCGCAGGAACCGGCCCTCCTTACGCGCCGAGGCTTCGTCGAGCTTGGCGACCCGCAGGTCTTTCAACGTCGCCAACCCGGCCGGCGTCTTGCTGCGGCGCTTGGACCTATGGTCCGCCCACCACCACGAGCACACGCCGATGACAACGAACACGACCACCGCCACGGCGGCGGCCATCACGGTTGCCTGCACTGGCCAGATCAGTTTGCCGTTCATCACGGCAAACCCGGCGTCGATCGGATTTCCCGGCACCTGCTGGTCGATACCGGCCCAGGACGATCCCACCCGCACCGAGATTCCGATCACCGAGACCGCGGCGACCGCGACCCCGACGAGCCCGCCGACGAGGTAGATGCCGAGATCCGACTTGTGGGGATCGCGGGTGTGCAATTTCTCAGCCATGAGTCACTTCCTGTGTGCATCGAGGGCAAGTGGGTGAATTAGGTGCAGCTACAGCGGCATTCGTCATCTGGTTTCTTCGATCCGGTAGTTCGCGGCCCGCCAGGTCCCGGAAGCATCCTTCTCGAGGGTCACCTCCGCGGCCGAGGTCTTGTACGGCGTCGATCCGCCGTCCGGGTGAAGCACGACTTGCCGGATACGGACGTCGACCGTGGCGGTCGTGCCGTTGATCGAGGGCGCAGATTCCGCCGTCGCCGCGGCGGTGAGGGTGTCCCCGCTACGTGACCACGCCGCCCACTCGGCCGCCGGCCTCGGAAGCGGGGTCGGTTCGGTGGTAGCGGCTTTCGCGAGCACGCCGGTCAGCAGATCCGCTTGTCCGGCGCGGTTCAGCGCCTCCCAACCGGACCGGTCCCGGGCCGGTTGCCAGGAGAAGATCATCGACATGGCGTTGGTGGCCACGGTCTGCGGATCCGCGTGCTGCGGGGACAGCGGATCCTCGTGGTGGTGGTGGTGGGAGTCGTGGCCTTCCGCGGCTGCGGGGCCGGCATCGTTGCCGACGCTCTGACGGACCGCGAACACCACTCCGACGATCAACACGAGCGCCACCACGACACCGATGACGATCGCGATGCCCTTGTTCTCTCTCATCGCTGTTCTCCTAGTTCTTGCCCGCGAGGGCGGCGTCGTAGCGGGTCATGCGTTCTCTGATGTCGACGACGTACGCCTGGGTTTCGGCGTACGGGGGAATCCCGCCGTACTGCTCGACCGCACCGGGACCGGCGTTGTACCCGGCGAGCATGGTGTCGATCGGATCTCCCGTGACCTGCCCACTTCCGTGCAAGGGCCGTAGGTAGTCGGCGACGTAGCAGTCGTAGGCGCCCTGGGCCATCACCGCATCGGCGATGTCGTTGGGATCCCCCGCGCCGGCTGGCCCGCTCCGGTTGCCGTTCTCGTCGACCGGATACCCGAAGGCATTCCAGGTCTCGGGCATGAACTGGGTGTAACCGGCGGCACCGGCCGGGCTGATCTGACCTGGTTTCCAGTTCGATTCCTGCTCGAGCTGACCAGCCAGCAGCGGTGGGGTGATCTCCCGGCACTGCTGCGCGCTGATGACCAGCCATTTCTCGAACTCAGGCGGCACCGTGCCCCCCGCGAGATCTGCGTCGCCCAGATCTGCGCCGCCGATCGTGCAGTCTCCCGCAGCCTTCGGGGCTGTGGAGCCATCCACGTCGGGGCAGGCCCGTAGCTTTGACCGGCGGTGGGCATGCCGTGTCCGACCGTGGTCACGTGAACGTGATCGAAGTGATTCTGTGTGGGCTGCCCCGGTCCTCCATGAGGTTCGGGGGCCGTCGGATGGAATGTATTCCTGACGCCAGATCATGTACTCGATCTGGAAGTACTCGCGATGGGCCCAGAGGTAGTCCTTGACCGCGTCGCCGAGCTTGTGGCCCTCGCCGCTGGAGTAGTTGTCGATCATGATGTCGGCTGCACGACCGGACGGATGGTCGGGGAAGGAGTCGACCGGGCGCCAACCGCCGATCGCCGTCAGCTGCGGGAACTTCGCGTGCACGGCCCGGGCGACACGAACGGTGTCGATCTGCCAATGCTCTTCGGATCCGACAGTGGTCGGCAGCGCCGCCATTTCTGCACCCGGAGGCGTGGATGGAGTCGACGGTCCCGGGGTCGTCGGTGCGGTGGGGGCGGGGCCGGCGGTGCCGGGTTCGGCGGCGGCTTGGTAGTACGGCATCGGGTCCACGTCGTGGCCGCCGGTGAGCCTGCCGCCTTCCCACACCTCGAAATGCAGGTGAGCCCCGCCGGGGCCGGGAGGCGACACTTCCCCGTTGTAGCCTTCGTTGGCGATGTGCTGACCAGCCTTGACCTGGTCCCCCGCCCCGACGAGGACGCCGTCGTCGTTCATATGCCCGTAGACGGTCGAGAACATCTTCCCGTCCATCTGGTGATCGATCACGATCCATTGACCGAATCCCGTCGCGGCACCTGCGGCGGCGACCACCCTGTCGGCGAGCGAGAAGATCGGTGCACCGACCGCGCCCGCCAGGTCGATGCCGTGGTGATCAGGCCGGTCCGGTGTGCGCCACCCGGAGGTCAGGTGAGCGTCCACCGAACGCATCGGCTTTGACATCGACCCCGCAGGGACTCCTGCGCCACCGACGATCCCGGTGCACCGCCTGTGGGGACGCAGTCCGTCGACGTCGGTTCCTCCGAGGTCACGACGAAGATCACCACGAGGAGCGGCAGGATCAATACCAGCGCCGCAGCGAGTCCCTTTTTCACGCCAGCCCGAGGGTTCTGCCGGCGATGCCACGGCTGGAGGCGAGATCGTGGTTCTGTCGGCGTAGCCGCTGCACTTCTTCTTCCAGGGCCCGCATTTTCGCGGTCACTTCCTCTGGCGGTGCCTGACGTGCGGGCCCGTAGCTCTCACCGATCCACCGCGACACCGTGTTGACGTGTGCGCCGAGAACTTTCGCGATCGCTTGGCAGCATTCGAGGCGGGAGTTGTACTGATGGCGGGTTTCGGCGAACGTCTTCTCCGCCCAGGCGCGGGTCTCGTCCCCGTACCGGCTGCTCACGCCACTCCCTCGAGTTCGAACAGTTCGGTGAAGCGGGAGTTGGTGTCGTGCAACTTCAACTCGATTTCGGTCTGCGTGAACACCGTCTGCACGGGTATGCCCGGCACGTTGTCCTTGGAGATCTTGATCATGAATTTGCCCAGGCCAGGAGGGTTGCGGCGCGGACCACGCCTGGTTCGGCGCATCGGAGCGCCGCGAGACCAGGAGGTGATCATCGAACGCTCGGCCGTGGTGAATTCGAGGACGTCGGAGAGTCGATCGAGCTCACCGGACGGCAACCCACCACAGATGACCATTCCGGAACGCTCGATGAAGCCCTTAGCGATCTTGACGTCGACCTCGGTGGGCAGCGTTTCGAGGTCACGGCCGGTATGCGTGATCTGCAGCAGGCCCGTTCCGTCGCTGCGGTTGAGTCGGGTGAGTTCGTCGATGCGGTTGACCATGCCCGCGCCAGCTCCCAGCACCTGCCAGAGCTCGTCCAAAATAGCGAGAAAATATTTCTGTGATTCCAGGCCGGCGTCGGCGAGCAGATGTGCTGCCTCCATCGACCCGTAGGCATCGGACCAGCAGCTGAGCATGACCGCTGCCTTCAGCTTCTTGTCACCGCGACTGATAGCGGAGACATCGATGCAGATCGCCGTCGAATCCAAGTCGAGAGGAACACTGGTGTGATCGGCGAAGATGTCGCCGAGCGGCCCGTCGAGCAGCGCCTCGAGGGACTGCACCAACCGGGTGATGATCTCGATGTAGTGCTGCTCGGACTGGGCGAAGACGACCTTACGAAGACGCGGCGACCCCGCGATGATCGCCTTCGACAAGTCCTTGACCAGAGGCGGATCGACGAACGAGAACTCGCCGCCCTCCCGCAACTCCCGCAATGCCCGCGAGAGCAGTGAGCTTTCGAAGTCCTTGATCGACTCCTGACGAATCAGTTCGATCAACGCGGTGATCATCTGCAACTGGCGCGAATGCACGACCAGCTTGGTTTCCTCGATCAGCGACTCGATGTGCTCGGCGCTCACCCGCTCCCGGCCCGTGAACGGGTCGATTGCCGACAGCGGCTGCCCGGTGGCAGCGGCGGTCTGCTCGGCTCTGCGCAGTCGCGTGAGGTGCTGCTCGAGCCGTGGGAGAACGGCGCCCATTGCCCCGGCCGAGAGCGGATTGAGATGGCCCTTGCCGTGCCCGAGCGTGATGACCTGACCACCCATCGCCTGGGTAGCGCCGACGTACTCGCCCTTCATGTCGCCGGCGACGATCGGGCACTGATTACGGGCCACGGCACCGTGAAACATCTTGCGGATGAACGAGGACTTACCCAGACCTGGCAGGGAGAGCACGAACGCAGACGGGTTCGTGATCAACCCCTCGGCGAACCAGGTCAGCACATCGCACGAGGCGGAATCGCCGGTGATCTGATGCATCCCGATCGGAGTGCCGAGCGTAGGGGCCGTGGCACCGATCATCCACGGATTGAGACCACAGGCGTGCATCGTCGACACCTGGTACTCGACCGGGGCGAGCACGGTCTCCATCGCGCCGCCGCCGTCACTGCGAATGTAGCTGTCCCGGAACCCGCGCCGAGGCAGAGCCCTGAACGCACGCCGCCAGGACGGGTCGGGAATCTGCTCGTCGGCATCGTCTCTCTCCTCGTTGACCTTGCGCCACTTCTTGAGAGCACGAGCCTTGGGTGAGCGGGAACGGCGCGGAGGCCGCACCGTTGTCGATCGCTTCGGCCAGGGCCTCGAGCTCGGCGAACTCCCACTTGCCGATGATGTTTTCGAGATCGTCGCCGGTGACGGCGTCCACGGTCTTCCACAGCATGTCGAATCCTCTTCCTTCAGCCGTTGCGGGCGATCTTCGAGGTGGTCGTGTGCTCACCCAGCAACACCCCGACACCGAGTCCTGCCGCGAACGCGGCATCTTGCATTCCGTAGGCGCGAACCAGCTTCAACATCGCGCGGGCGGACAAGGATTCGAGGATCGACGACGCATTCGGTACCTCCGACCCGGTGGCGCAGGTGATCGTCATCAGCGCTGAATAACGCACCAGACCGGCACCGCGGACCTGTTCCTGGCGGGCCTGCTCGGTGGTCTCCACCCGCATTTCCGCCGCCGCCGACACCAGACCCGACTTCTGATTCACCGCGGCGCGGGCATCCTTGTGATCGCGGTTGACCTGCTTGGTTGCATCCCCAGCCGAGAAGGGGCGGTACACGAGCGCCAAACGCTTACGATCCAAGTCGTCGTGCGGCCGCAACAGCGGCTTGAGGACCTCGTCGGTGAACACCGACTCCGGCGGCGCCTTCATCTCGTACACGACCGAAACGACACCGTTGTGCCGGTAGTAATCCCACTTCGTCACGGCCGCAGCCGGACCGGCATCCTCCCAATCGATACCGTGAGACTCGTCCAGGATCTCGAGTTCCTCGAGCTCGCGCTCCGCGGACGGGTTGTAGCTGCGGTGCACGAACGCGACGATCTGCTCAGCAGACATCGGCGAGGCTTCGACACCGGCATTGAGCAGGTCCTCGTACGCGGCGGGCAAGCGCCGCGCCAGCTCGGCCGCCATTTCCTCCGGCTCGGTGCGGCGTTCGCGCGTCGTCGCCTTGAACGTGATCGCCAAACGGCACAACGTCTGAGACCTACCCGAGGGGAACTCCACGGCGGCTTCGCGCTGAATCCGAGATGCGATCTCGGAGCGGGACTGCTTGATGGACTGCTCGACCTCGAGGCCCAACCGGTATCCCGTGGCCGGAATCGATTCGACGATCGCCACCGCCGCGATGATGTCACCCGGCAGGCCCAGACCGGCGAGATAGGCGCCCCAGTCGGCGGTCATCAAGTCCTTTTCCGGCGTCGTCAACGCTTCGTCGCCGCCGGGCCAGCATTCGAGGACCACCGTACTCGGCGCCGCGGCGCCGGTAGATCATCCCGAACGGGTTTCCCAACCGGTCGACGCCGACGTGCAGCGTCGTCGATGCGAGCAGGCCGGGAAGGCGGAAGCGGCCCCCCGGAATCCGCGAATGCGGGCCGGACCGGTACACGGTCGACCCCGTTGCCGCACGCTTCCACCACTGAATCTTCAACTGCATCACCTCGTACATCGAGCGGTGACCCCACCGGATCACCAAGGGGGCGATCACTACCGCGAACACCGCGGCCAGGATGAAACCTTTGAGAACGTCTGAGCTCACGCCCACAATCAGGGAGGTCAGGAAGCCGACGGCGGCGAACGAACTCGCCCAAATCGACAAACCGAAAATGCCAGTGCGACGGGGAACCGAACCCGACCCGTACAGCGGACGTTCATTCGTCCGCTCGGCCACGGCGCTCATCGGGTCGTATCCGTGGTGCCAGTTGCTGCACCGACCACCCGATCGGCAAGCGGGTCGAGTGCGCGAGCGTCCTGACCGATCGTGATCGGTGTCCCAACCGGCAGCTCCGTCAAGCGCGTGTATCGCTTCGGAGGAACCATCCAGCGGTGCTCGGCGTACACCGTTGTCCACATCAGAAACGCGATGACCACTGCCGATTCCCACACGGGCACGGCAACCAGATGACTGGGTTCGCCGGCAAGCTGCGCCAAAATCGCGCACGCCAGCACTACCGCGAACACCTCCCGAACCAGGCGGCGTGGGGGTCGGGCCAACGAGCTGGTGACGGTCATATCCTGCCGCTGCGAGAGGCGGATCGACACCGCCGAGGAGACGGCCGCCAGTAGTGCGCGATCCATGCGGTCCACAATGCGGAGGTTGCCGCCACGCTGCTCGACCCGATCGCTTCCGCCGCCCGCATCACGGCGTCGCAGGCATCGACGATGCTCAGCAGCGTCGGATGCGACGTACCGGCCTCGGAGATGTCGCCGCGGACCGTGCCGAGGGCAGCCCACCGCGAAACCCGAGCACGAACGTCAGGAGGGTCACGTGAGCGGCGAACAAGACGACGGGGCGAAGGGTCCACCACATCTCCCGGATGAACCCGCCCACCGAGGAATATTTTGCGCTCGTCAAGGCTGCGGACAGGGAATCGATTCGGGTTGCCAGCGATGATCGGGCAGAGGCCTCGGTACTCATCGGAACTCGCTTTCTGAGAAGGAGAAGAAGTGGCGAAACAGGGTGAAAGAACCCTTATCTCGGAATGTGACCGTGGTAGTTGCCGACAGCGCCGCCAGCGATGTTCGCTGCTGCCGCGCCTTGGCTCGCCGCTTGGCCGGCGACCGCAGCGCCGCGGCCGAGCGCTCCCGCCGCGGACGCGGCCGTTCGTGTGCCGGCGCCGACAGCTCCGGCGACACCGGAACCCACGCGGCCGAGGGAACGACCTGCCGCTGCTGCGGAGCTGCGGGCACCCGGTGCACCACCACCGGACGACTTCCCGCTGCTGAATCGGCCGCCGTACGACGACGCCGCACCGGAGGCGGAGAACCCTTACCGCCGCCGCCACCGCCGGTCGATCCGCCGCCGGCTCCGCCAGCGCGAACACCACCGGATCCGCCCCGGGTCCCCAGGGCGGCCGCACTGCCGAGCACCGCTCCGGTAGCACCGGCCATCGCCGCGGCCTGCTGCGCTCCGCCGCCACCACCGCCGCCGACAGGTCCAACAGCCGCCATGAGCGAGGGCAGCGACAAACCTGCCACTGCCAGCAGAACCGAACCGATCACCGCAGCGGAGGCGACGTTCGATGACGAAGACCAGAAGGCGAACACGTAGAACAGTGACGCGACCGGCTTGAACAGCAACGCCGCGACGACGAAGCCCATCATCGTTGCCCAACTCTGACGGCCCGTTCCGGTCGCCGACTGCGCCGCCGCTACCGGAGCCAAACCGACAACAATCGCCAGCACAGCCTCACGGACGAGCAATGCGATCAATTGCGAGACGGACCCGAGTAACCCGAGACCAGTGAGCACCAGGGCCAGGACTGGTCCCAGGCCCGTCTTCTCGTCGATCCACGCAATGGCCGTGACCTTGGCACCCAGGTCTCCGCCCGATGCCTGCTGGAGGACCCAGGTGGAGAACACGTCACCGGTGAGATGGAAGATGATGACGAGCGTGGGAGCAGACCGGCCGCGAAGATGGTCCGAGTCAGCATTTTCGCGGTTTCGTCCGCACCCTCCGCGACGGCTTGCTGCCGGGCGATCGCCAACTTCGCGGCCGCGACGATCATGCCGACGACGAACGCCACCAGTTGGATCTCCCAGGTGATGTTCCGGATACCGGTCATCGCATCACCACCGGTCAGCCCGGGAATCGGGACGGACATCCAAAAGGTCATGACCGTGGAGAATGCGGCGATGTTGCCTTCCATGACCGCTTTGGCGAACTTGCCCACCGGGTCGTCCCAGAAGGTCGATGCGACCGAGGACAATGCGGTGGAGAACGCGGCACCCGGATGATCCGTCGATGCCTTGTCCAAGCAGAACGCCTCGCTCAAGAGGCCGCCGGTAGCGTCGTCGAGCCATCCTGAGGGTCCACCCATGTGGTCCTTTTCCAGGCATTCCCGCCGTGCTTGTTGGAACTCGTTGCCCTGCGCTCCGGTGTCGTCCGGCAAGTTCAGTGTCGGACCTTCCGACGGAGGGGAACGCTCGGCCGGTCCTGGGCCGCAGCGACACCGACGCTGCTCAACGAGAAGAACAGCAACGCAGCAAGTACCGCGACGATCCGCTTCACAGTGACCACCGTGTCCAGGTGCCGTCCAACGCGGAATACGTCTGACCGGCGGAGATCGACTCGCGGTTGAACTGTGCTCGCCAGTCCCCATCGCGCCAGAGCAGGTTCGTTCGAATGCCCTTCCAGATCGGGGAAGGCAAGGCACCGTTCTCGTCGACGGTGCGCTTCATGCCCCACTCGACCGAGACGAAGTCCGGGTCACAGCTCAGTACCCGGAACGCATCCGGGGCCTGCAACGATTGGAGGTTCTTCGGGTCGGCGCCCTCGCGATCGGGATTGTCGAGCAGCGCGTCGAGTTCCGGACTCGGGACAGTCATCTGACGAATCGAATCGACCGTCACCTGTCCGCCGACGTACGAGCGTGCGATCACGTTCCACCCCGCCAGCGCCGCACCCTGCGGGGTTCTCGAGTATCCGGAGATCACGTTTCCGTCCGATGTCGTCGGGCCATCGGTTTCGGAGAACAAGGTCGCGACATTGAAGGTGCGTTGAATCATCACTCCACCAGGTGAAGTGGTGGGCTGATCTGTCGAGCACTCAGTGCGCGGCCCGTAGTCGCGCTGCGGAAGGATCATTCCCGCAGGATTGTTCGGAATCATCACTTTCCGACCGGCCAGATCGGTGGTGGGGTCCCCGAATCCGGTTGCCCCGTTGTTGCCCTGCGCTGAAGGCTCGGGGGCTCCGCGGAGCGGCTACCGGTGGTGTGGGTTCGGTGGCGTCACTGCCGGCGAACCAGGCGAACGCGGCCGCGACGAGTACGACGACCAGAGCGAACGCCCCGCCGATCATCCATTTCTGTTTGGCGTTCATGTCAGCTCTTCTCCTCAATGAGGGTGTAGCCGTCGAGGCTGTGGGCCTCGCGGGCATCGACGTTCTCTGCGGCCGTGGGAAGGACCAGCCGCCAGTCCCCGATCCACTGCAAGGCGACCGGGTACACAAAGCGGGCTGGCGGGGAACCGATTTCCTGCACGACGTCGACAGCGGCGGTGGCGGAATCGCCGGGCGTGTACTCGGTGACCTTGAAGGCGATGAACTTCGGTGCCTGCTCGGCTGGGACCGGGCCGGTGACCGAGACCAACGCCCGGTTCGCCGCGAATTCATCGCGGCCAGGGCCAGGGGCGGTGACAACCGAGACCATCTGTCCCCAGCTCGTATCCGGGGTGAGCGCCAGGTACGCCTGTCCGCGGATCGCGGCCAGGACAGCGCCTTGCGGGGTGTTGGAGTAGCCGGAGGGAATCGTGGAGGTGGTCTTCGGACCGTCCTCGGGTGAGCGAGGCAGCCGAACACCGTTGTAGCTTTCCCAGCTCAGATGGGCTGGCGCGGTGGTGGTGTCCACCGGCGGCACGACGGGGTCGGAGGTATCCGGTTCCGATCCACATCCCGCAGAGGCGGCGAGCACGGTCGCCGCCAGGACGAGCGCGGTAACCGAGCGGCGACCGATAGTGCGCATGGTTTTCTCTTCTCTTCTCAGACGATCAGGCGATTGGCGATGGCGGCGGCAGAGCCGACGAGGACCGCGCAGCCGCAGATCCGGAACAGGGTTTTGTCCTCGAGGATGTGGCTGGTGGTCACACGCTGGTAGGCGAGCATCGCACCGAAGGTGACGAGGGCCGCGATGCACGCGACGATGCCGATCCAGCTCACGTACCGCACCACCAGCATCAACGGCTCCCACGCTTCGGTGGGGAGCCGTTGCCGATCGGCAGGAGGCTGGCCGATCAGCACCGCTGTGCTCATCACGGTCAGCTGGCGAGTTGATTGATGACGGCAGGGGCGAGACCGATGACGACCGCGCCGATCATCGCGCCGACGATCTTGCTTTTGCCGTCGCCGTCGCGGGCGCCGCTGCGCTCCATAGCGAGCATCACCCCGCCGATGACCAGGCCGGCGATCGCGAGGACGACGCCACCCCATTTGACCCAGGAGAGCAGCAGCAGGAACTTGTCGACGCCGGGCGGCGGCTGCGGGGGCTCGGTGCCGATCTGTGCCAGAACATCAACGCTGGCAGCGTGATACGCGACCTGTACGGAACTGAGGACTGCAACCATGAGAGTGCCTTTCTTTCGGAGAGGGGGAACTTCGAGGGGAAAAAATTCAGGGGGCTTGACGGGTCGCAGCGAGGCGGGCGGCGTCGAATATCTCCGCCCCGACCTCGACGAGTTTGGGGTCCGGGTATTCGGTCGGGTCTGCGCGCCGCAGCTTCGAACCTGGCGGCGGCGTGGGATCGTTCGGTGACCACACCGGCATCTGCTTGTAGGTCAAGGTGCGGTAGTGCGGTAGGTACGGCAGGCGCCAGACCCGCGGGGCAGCCGATTCGACGACGCCCGCTGCCGGCGCAGCGTGGCGGGCAGCTTTCCGGGGGCATCGGGCACGCTGACCAGTCCCAGCAGTGAGCAGCCGCCGGTCAATCCGGCGATTGACTGCAAGAGCAGGTCGTGAGCACTCTGCAATCCCTCACGGTGCGTGCGGGCGACGATGACCACGCTGCGGTAGCGATCCGCGGCCGGCCATCCCATCCGGGAGTCACCGGCAGGTGCCCAGGTACGCGTCAACGTCGCCACACCGGCGGCGGTGTCGTGCGCGCCGAGAAGCCAGAACGCCGGCCTGGGAGTTGTCGTCGCGATCGCCGTATCCCACACCGGAGCTTGTGATTCGGTTGGTGGAATCCGCAGTCCAGCGGGAACGACGACCCGACCGGTCACGGTGCCGGGGTCGTTGCCGGGATCACCCTCGCGGGAGAGAGGTGAAGCCATCTTCGTGTCCTTCCATCAACGGGGTGCTACCACCACGCGAACAACTGGCCGGGGGTGAGGGACACCTGGGGTGCCCTCACCTGCGGCTCAGTTGATTCCGGCTGGGGTCGGTGTTGCGGTGACGGTCGCGGAACTCGGCGAACTGGTTGCGGGGCTGCTCGGCGAGGTGGAGGTCGTTGACGGCCTCGTCGACGATGTCGAACCCGCAGTGGCGCTGGTTCCGAGGATTTCCGATGCCGAACGGCTCTGCTGTCCGATCGCTGCCAGCAGTGGCCCGGACTGATCGGGTGTCGTCGACCCGGTACGGCGGACCTGGTCACCGGTCAGATCGTGGGCGAGCGCGACGATCCATTCCGTCACCAACTCCACCGGGGTCTGGCCACCGGTTCCCACGGGGACCGTGGTGTAGCTTCCGTGCTTGGCGATGGTGTCCCAGTAGGCGGTATCGGTCGCCATCTTCGCCAGACCCTTGTTGTCCGCGATACCGGACTTGACCTCGTTGAATGCGAGGGTGACGGCCTTGTCGACCGTGGCCGGCGGGACGAGCTTGACGGTCGCAGTGAGGATCTTGGCACCCAGCACACCGATCGCCGCCTGCGGCCCAGCCACCCCGGCCGCCGCGATCTGTGCGATGGACTGCGGCGTGAGGACATCCTTGGCCACGGTGACGGCCGCGGCGATGCCCATACCGGCGATCTTCGTCACCGCCGACACCGCTTCGCTGATGCCGTCCGCCCGCTTGGACGGATCACTGTAGGCGACCATTCGATTGAGGACCGTGGTGCCCGAGTCCTTGACAGTGAAAACGCCTGCCTTGGAATCGAAGTTGATGTTGTCGTTGACGACAGAGGCCCCGGTGTAGATCACCGACTGTCCTAACGCGGCACCCACACTGGTCAAGATCGCCACCGGGTCCTGCGTGTTCATGTTGGACTGACCGGCGATATTGGCCACCATGCGCGCCAACGGGGCGTCGGCAGGGGTATCGCAGGCAAGATCACCCGGCGTGCAGAACGAGGCAACCCGATCCGCGACCTGGCCAAAGGACCTCTCCCCCGTCGTCTCCGGAGCGATACCTCCACCGGCCGGGGTTTGTATCGCAGAAACCTCGACCGATTCGACCGAATCACCCTTAGCTCCGGGTGCGGCCGCAGGGCTGTCTGCGACGACGACGCGAAGACCGGCGCACCTGCAGGGCGAGTCGGGTCCGAGAACAATGCTGCGCCGGCGAACCTGTCCGCCGAGATAGGCCCCTCACCGGCACCGATCTCACGGACGAGCGCCGAGGCTACTTGTCCGCCCTGGCTGTACCCGCCGATGAAGACCTGGGTGTCCGGGCACTTGCTCGCCAAATCAGTGAGCATCACCGCAGCATTGGTGATTCCCATCTGCACGGACTGCTCGTAGGTGTCCGTGGACTGATCACCAGGTTTGCCACCGAAACTCGCCGAGTAGTTCACGTACGAGCGATCGATCACATTCTTGCTGCCGTTGTCGCCGTTCGCCGCCAGCAGGGCCGGGATCGCGACTTGAGAGAAGAAACCACCGTCCTGATCGGTCGGCGCAGTCGGTGAGGAATCGGTGGTCCCGTTGACCAACAGCAGATGCAACGGTGTGCATCCCGAATCTGTTGCTGACGCAGAAACCGGGGTCGTGGTCGTCGGTGAGGATGGAGTCGACGTCGCAGGCTGCGCTCCTGCGGCACCGGTCCCTGCCATAGCGACCAGCATCAGCGCCGTAGATGCAGCGCGGCCGCGCGCAGAAGAGTCGGTGAATGAATGTGCATATCTTTACTGCCCCTCTCGAGGATTGATGGCAACAATTCGGGCACCGGAACCGTCCGGATTCGTCACGGGCTACTCCCCTGTCCTGACCGTGATCGCTGTGATCAGCGCCCCGCCGTTCGGTCCCGGCGTAGTCGCCACGTTCTGCGGGTAATGGGCTGAGGCACCGCCGGGTGGGCGCACGAACAGATCGACCACGTACGCACCGCCACCGCGCGCCGACGCGAGCAGGCAATGCTCGGTGCCCGGTGCGAGGGTGGCGAGCGCTTCGGTCATCTGCTCGACCGTTCCCACGACCGCGCCCTCCGCCACGAACGAGCGGGCCTTGGCGGCATCGCGGTCGACGTAGTACGCGGCCTGGAACCTCGCGATCGCCGCTTCGCCGGCATCCGGGGACGACCCATCGATCGGCTCTCCCCCGGTGAAGCCGAAACACCACGGGCGAACTCCGTCGGCCGCTGCCTGCGCCGGGGATGGTGTCACCGCTACCGTCGAACTCGCGGTGATCACCGCACTGATCGGCAGAGGGTTATCGGGTGCTGAGAATGCGGCCACCGCGGTCGCAGCGACACCGGCGAGGACAGCGACGGCCGCCGTAATCGATCTGCCGACCGCCACCGCGGTGCGGTGACGAGACAACCATGACCGGCCTGTTTCATCCGCGGCCCTCGCTGCGGTATCCCCCGGTGCTGGTCCACCACCCATGAATCCGGTCCCACGCCGTCAGCAGCAGGGTCGATGGCCACGGCTTCCCCATGGTCGAATCGGTGTCGCTCCACTCCGAGCCGCCCTGCTGGTGCGGCATGGGTTCGGTCTCGGGTCGGGCGCCGAGAATCGGGCTGGTCACATCGAACCAGTCGTCTTCCTCGGCGTTCGCATCCTCGAGCCCGTTGCCGCCTTCTACGACGGAGAATGCCGTCCTGCCGACCCCGTCCGCGGGGTCGGCAGGAGCATCATCGGTGTTCCCGGAATCCGGCGACGGCGGCGCAGTGAACCAGTCTTCGATGGCACTCTCGTCCACACGGTTGTCTCCATCGAATCGCGAATCCACCATCGGTCCCATCTCCTGTTCGGTGCTCGTCATCGGATTCCGGTCACCCGGGCACGCCCGTAACGGGGTGCCGGTTCCTACTGCTGTGATCAGGCGTTCAGGCCGGCGACCACGGCGCCGGCGAACGCTGATGCTTGCTCGATCACTGGTGCGGCCGCGGCCGCCGCGTTCGCACCGGCCTGGTCCGCCGCGGCGACGACCTGGCCGCCGCCCTGCTGTGCCAGCGCCGCGCCACGCACCTGCGTGAGCGTCGCGTTCACCTGCGGTGCTGCCTGCTCGACGTACGCCGGTGCCGTTTCCGTGAAATCGCGCCTGCTCGGACAACCTCTGCGCCAGCGGGGAACTGTTCAACCTGCTCGACCACCGCCACCGTCTGTGCGGTGACAGCGCTGGTATCGATCACCGGTGGTGTCCACAGCGGAGCAGGTGCGGCCGGAACTGCCTCGACGGCAGGGGCCGACGGTGCCGGTGCCGGTTCCTCGATCGTGAGGTCCTGGCCACCGAAGACCGTGGCACCGACCAAAGCGCCGGCGGCACCACCCACCCCGGCGCCGACCGCGGCCGCGGGCAGCCCTATCACGGCCGCGCCGACTCCAGCGCCGATCGCCGCACCCGGACCCACACCCCAACCGCCGGTCGGGGCGGTCACAGCGGCACCGATACCGGCACCGATCAGCGCACCGCCGCCCGCTCCGACAACCGCGGCGGGCCCGCCCAAAGCGGTGAGTCCGATACCCGCGCCGAGTAACCCGCCGCCGATCGCACCGCCGGTGACCCGATCGGCCTGGGGTGCGTCGACACCAGCGTTGATAAGGGCGTTACCCGCGTCGGCCTGCACGGCGGCGATCGTGTTCGTGATCCGATCCCGGTCCGCGTCCAGCATCCACGGCGGCTGCTGGATCAACCCGGCACCGGTGAAGAGGTACCCCTCGGGTGCATCGACTGGTGCGATGACCTTCCGCTTCACCATCGGAACCGGTGGCGCAGCCGGGGCCGCTTCGGGCGCGGGCGGTGGTTCAGTCCACTGCGCACCCGGATTCCCGTAGTACTGCTCCTGATTGGGGGCGGGCTCGTAGTAGGCCTGCGGATACATCGGCTCCGTGTAGATCGGTGCCTCGACATACTGATTCCCGTTCTGGAAATCCTCGTAAGATCGGCCCAGAGAGGCGGCAACCTCCGGAGAGGGCTGATACCCGGCCAGATACTCGCGCTGCGGTGCCGGTGCGGGTGTCGACACACCTGGCTGGGACTGCTCACCACTCACACCGGGCTGAGCCTGCTCCACCGATACACCCGGCTGGGCGTCCGGTTCTGCTTGAGCAACGCCGCCCAACGTCAAAGCGATGACCACTGGATAGTTCCCGCCACCGTCACCCGCTCCATGCGGTGACGGTGGCGGCCGCTAGATCTGTTATGCGTCATCTTGATTTCCTTCTTTCGGTGGTGCAACCACCATTGGGCTGCTAGGGAGGACGGGCCCTACGGCCCTGCTCATCTCGAGGGGACGAGCTGCTACAGGCCCCAGACCGACAAGCTTTGGAGCCACATCGTGATCCGCCATCAGTCGATCTCCTTCCATTAACGTGCCGCCGTTCGTACGTGGAAACGACACGGGTCGAGCTGGTCTCACAGTGGGAAATAGGGCCGCACGGCTCTGTCGAAGGGACAGCCCCTGCGTCAAGCTACCTCACAGAAGCAACGTTTGGTATATTCACAAGCATCATAAAGGCATCGTACGAGTAGTCGAATGGTTTCGTCGGCGGGTGGTTCCTTCTGTGGCCGGGTCCGCATTTACTGTGAATGCATGCCCAACCACCGTGAGCTCGAGAAATTCGGCGCTGTCGTCGCTGCACGGAGAAGGTGGTTGGGTCTGACTCGGGACCAGGTACACGCAGCTGGCGGTCCCGCCGACACGACCCTGGCGCGAATCGAGAATCCGACCTCGACAACGGCCCCGCCAAGGGCGCGGACCCTGCGGCGGTTAGACGAGGGGCTGAGGTGGGCCCCCGGTAGCGCGGCCCGAACACTGGCGGGTGGCGAACCTGATCCACTCGATACGGAGTCAGCAGAGAACTCAGAACTCTCTGCGCCGGCAAATCCGCTCAATTTCAGCAAGCTTGAGATTTCCGTCGAACTCGTACGAGGACTGCTGACCACGTCCGATGTCGTCTACGACGTCCTTACCCGCGAGGATTTGCCAGCATCCTGTTTGCCGACCGCCGAGAAGGCCGCCGACGAACTGGCTAGCATCATCCGAAAACTCAGTGCCGCCTACGCGACAGAAGTTCTCGAACGCGCTGGAGGGCCAGGTCGCGTGCTTACTCCAGCTGTCGAAATGGCCTACCGTGAGCACCTTTCCAGCTCAGTGCAGAGCGCTGACCCCGAGGTAGCAGAGGAACAGCTCTACCGCCGTTGGCTCGCAGGCAAGGAACAAGACCTCAACGAGGTCACCCGCGACGCGTTCCATCAGCGCTGGCATGCCAAGCAGCGAGTACTACAAGCAAGAAAGAGCTGAAAAACCATGAGCAAATATCGTGAAATCCCGTTGTTTCAACGCCTTGATCTGTTGTTCGTCCTGTGGTGCAAGAGCGCGGACTCCCCGGCGCCGTACGAAGATATTGCCGCAGAAGTGTCGCGACGTACCGGCATGGCGTTGACCGCTGATGAGGTCGAAGACATTCGCATCGGGCACCGCTTACCCGACCCCGCAGTGGCAATAGCTATCGCGGAAGCGCTCGGCTGGGATGAACCCGTCTACCTTTCCGATGAACCGGCGCAGTACGTCGAGTACTTCAACAATCTCGAGACCTTGCTAGTGCAGCGTGACACGAAGACTGTCCTAGTGTCCCGCGTCAGAAATTCGTGAGATATATTTAGCGAGGGAATCGAGGATCTCCTCGGCGGTCTTGTGCCAGACGAACGGCTTCGGGTCGTCGTTCCAGGTCTTGACCCAGTTGCGAACGTCTTTCTCGAGTGCTGCAACGCTTTTGTGTACACCACGGCGGAGCAGCTGATCGGTCAGGAATGCGAACCATCGCTCGACCTGATTGATCCACGAGGACCCGGTCGGGGTGAAGTGGACGTGAAAACGTGGGTGCTTGGCCAACCAGTCGCCCACTGCCGGCGTCTTGTGGGTGGCCAGGTTGTCGCAGACGAGATGCACGTCCAACTCGTCGGGGACGGCCTTGTCGATCGCGGTGAGGAACTTCTTGAACTCCACGGCCCGGTGACGTCGATGAAGCTCGGAGATCACCGTGCCGTCGGCGATGTTGAACGCCGCGAACAGGCTGGTGACGCCGCTGCGGGCGTAGTCATGACTGCGCCGTTCCGGCATGCCGGGCATCATCGGCAGCACCGGCTGGGAACGGTTCAATGCCTGCATCTGGCTCTTCTCGTCCACGCACAGGACGACGGCACGCTCGGGCGGATTATGGTAGAGGCCAACAATATCGACGACCTTGTCCACGAACTGCGGATCCGTGGAAAGCTTGAAACCATCGGTCAGATGCGGTTTGAGTTCGAACTTGCGCCAGATCCGGCCGATCGTCGACGGTGACAGGCCGGTGCGCTTGGCCATCGAGGTACGTGACCAGTGCGTCGCATTGGCCGGGGAGGTTTCCAGTGTCGCGGTAACCACGTCTTCGACCCGGTCCAGCAAGATCGAGGGCGGACGACCCGGTCGAGGTTCGTCGACCAAGCCGTCGAGGCGTCGGTCGACGAAGCGCCCGCGCCATTTGTTGACCGTGTTGGCGGATATCCCTAGGTCTGCCGCAACTTGCTTGTTTGTCATCCCCGGCTCCGCGCAGGCCAACACGATCCGCGACCTCAGCGCTAACGATTGTGGGGTTTTCGCTCGCCGCGACCATCGAACGAGTTGTTCGCGTTCGTTATCGGTCAACATCAACTCAGCCTTCGGGCGTCCGGTTCGAGGCATGCCTCAGGATATCAAGTTAAAGCACGAATTTATGGCGTACGACACTCTAGTCGGGGTTTCCGTTCGTCTACCGAGGATCTCAGTCAGGAAGCGCGAGACGAACTCCACGAGCTACTTAGCGAGATCGAGGCCGCCGAAGATGGCCGCCGAACAACCAAGTAGACGACGAGGGAATCGTGAACGAACTTGCTGGCGAGGACGAAGATAAAGAGATCGCCGAACGTGCGGTCGCCAGGATGCCTATGCAGCGGCCGTGGTCACTCGACCGGCTCATCGCGGAACTGAGCCTGCAACGTGGTCGGCCTATCGTCATTGCTCCACTCCAGCGCAAGCCGAAGCTGAGCGGGGAAGTGTCGGGACTGTGGGTTCCACGCGAAGACCGTGACCTCGTCTTTTACCGTTCTGGGGCAACCGGAATGCAACGCAACGCAATCATCTGTCATGAGCTGGGCCACATCGTACTCAGCCATGGTCGTCTCAGCCGTGAGGCCGTCGCGCGATACAATTCGCGTCTCAACAGTCGTCTGCCGCGAGATGATCACGCGATTCTCGACTCCTCTGTGCCTGATGAGATCCCAATACCAAGAGCCGGTCGAGCGGCAAGCCGAATGGTTCAGTCGGATTCTCCTGGAGAAGGGGTCGGAGTTGACGGCGCCTTTGGTACCAGAGGATGCATCACCTCGGCATCGTCGGATGCTCGAACGTGCTGCGCGTGCCTTCGGATGGGACCAATGACGATCCTTATCACTGCCGTGATCTCGCTAGCAGTGCTCGCCGTCGCTTCCTACCGGATTGTCGTCGATGGTGCCGCAACTCGAACTCGTGGCCCTCTGGCGGGACTGTCCAATCCTGTGACTCAGCTCCTCCTATGCCTCGGGTTCGCCAAACTCTGTCGGGTACCCGTGATCACGGACGACATCATCAATCCACGACTCCGCGACTTTCACAGGCGTCGCCAACATCATGTCCCTGGTTGGTATGACGTGGGCGGCGTTGATTGCCATTCCCTTAATGGGTATCGCTGCCTACATCACAGGCGGCGTGCAATTCTCGGCACGGCTACAGATGCTCCAGGCCGGCCTCATCGTCGGCGTGATGACCATCGCCTTTCTGTATTCGCCGATGGCCGACCAGCCCACCTCCTACATGACCAGCGATTTTCCCGTCACCGGCTCGGTGCTGTTGTACTGGTTGGCGTTCCTTCTACCGATTCTCACATCGTGTGGTGTGACCGCCTACCACTGTGCGGTATCCCTGTTCCTCGTACGCAGAGGCCTACTGGCCCGCGCCCTGGGCGCATTGTTCTGCGCAGCAGCGGTCGGGATCCTCTACTGCACTCACAAGGGGATCGACCTGTTCTTGCAGTATTCGGGGATCGACAACGCATACTCGCATAACGCCAAGGCCATATCGCTGGTACTTGTGCTTGCGGCGCTGGCATTCGCAGCATTGGCCGCCGGCATCTACGCCGGCGCCCCACTGCCCCAGCGACTCCAGCGCTACCGCCTCTTGCGCAAATACGGCCGCGACTGGCTCACGGCACGGGCAAACACCCCAGTAGTTGTCTTGGACCGCTCACACGAGCTGAAATACACCCGCTGGGCTTGCTGGGCGGCCGCGAGAACACCGACCGCCGCATTCCATCTCCAGGTAGAGCTCGCAGATGCCTCGGATCTAGCTCCCAAGCAACCCGTCACGGCAATCGCGACGCAATGAGCCAGGCCACCTCATGCCCTGGCTGTTCGAGTACGGGACCTCCTGCCAAGGGTCTGAGCGAAGCCTTTTATCGATACGGATTCGGTTACCCAACTCCATTCGGCCAGCCAATCACCGGGATCGGCAACGACGGATTTGAAGCCGTAGCCCCTTGTTCAGTGCGCGCCGCCATTTCCTTGACTGCGCCTCTTCAAGCGAACCGACTCGAAATGGACGGCCAGTAGACGACTTCCGGGAGCGGAGAGCTGCGTGAGCTGTTTCATGATCTGGGCGTTCTGCTCAGTCGTGAAGTAGATGAAGACTCCCTACGACCCATGCAGTCGGCAGTT
>NZ_CP058641.1:0-262583 GCF_017656075.1 Rhodococcus sp. ZPP | reverse complement strand
GGGGACGGGCGAGTCGCTTCGCTCCTCGCCAGGAGAAGCTGCGCGGCTCGCAGTGGGTCCATTCCCGTTGTTGTCGATCGAGTCGCTTCGCTCCTCTGAGTTTCAGAGATTAGGCTCTCAACTGGGCTTTTCTCGTCCCGTTCGATCCGGTCCCTCCAACCCAACGAGGCTGGGGTGCGGGAGGGTGTGCCCGACTCCGGCGCCCACTCGCCTCACCGCGCCGCTCCATATCATACCCACAGCATACCACCCTACCTTCGCACAAACCAAAACAGTCAAAAATCTCGAAACACCCAAACACGTTGA
Organism: Rhodococcus sp. ZPP; assembly: GCF_017656075.1. Classification (NCBI taxonomy): domain Bacteria; kingdom Bacillati; phylum Actinomycetota; class Actinomycetes; order Mycobacteriales; family Nocardiaceae; genus Rhodococcus; species Rhodococcus sp. ZPP. The sequence goes on along the minus strand of NZ_CP058641.1, from coordinate 262,277 downwards.
TTTACATGTAATTTCGAACCTTACGATCTGAGATCTGTGCATAACATGCATAAAGCGTTATTCACCAATTGATTACCCAAACATGTTGTAAATAAACATCTTTCAAAAATGGCTCAAACCGGACGAAACAGTCACCGCGCGACTCGCCGACACCACGACGCTTGGCACTCCCCGAGTCGCCGGCACCCCCACATCACAAACCGGGACATGTCATCACACCAGGTCACAGCACCATTACACCCGCGAGTTCCGACGTCGCATTCGATCCCACCCATAACCACCTACACACCGCTCAGAATGAACAGCAGAGAATTCAGCAGCGGTTCGCGTCGCTCGCGGCGGGCGACAGACGGTGCGAGACCTGCCGCAACAACACCTCACGCCCGATGACCCAGTGGCGTTCCAAAAGGCGGTCCTCACTCGATCCAGGGTGTCGATTCCTTAATTTCGTACTACAGAATCCTTATTTCTGTAGTACAGTATTGGTGTGGCGATCGAATGGGCGAAAAGCGCAGACAAGCACGGCATCGACCGCGACGACGCGTTGCACGCGATCGAGAACGCCGTCTACGTCGAGCAAGAGTTCGACGAACCACGCGTTCCCGGCCACTCGAAGCCTTGGCTCTTCATCGGTCCTCCGCGCACACTTGGGGGTCCGTTGCTCGAAGTCATGGTGGAGATCGTTCCGCCGCGGGGCATGGTGGTTTTCCATGTGATGCAGGCGCGGCAGAAGCATCTCCACCGCATGAAGGACCAGCCGTGACTGCCTGATCCCCGGTTGCGCAGGCATCCGGTCCAACCACACTCGAAGGGGTGACATACCGATGAACAGCAACGAGAAGAACTCCGATTACGACGAGCTCGCCGAGTGGGCCGAGCACGAGATGACGCTGCCGAAGAACTCGGCAACCGCCAAGCGGGGTGCCGAGGCCGCCGCAGCAGGGCGCGAACTGCTCGAAAGGGTGGGCGCCGGCCGTCCCTCCTTGGCCGGCGCCAGCGGCGAATCACCCAAGCGGCAGGTCCGACTGCCGGCGCCGCTGAGCAACAAGCTCGACGAACTCGCCGAACGCCAGCACCGCAAGCCCAGCGAACTGATGCGTGAGGCCGTCGAGGAGTACATCCAGAGGCACTCCGCCTGACCACAACCAGGCCGCGACGGACCCGTATCAGCGAGGCGGTCATGTGGGGCGTGAAATTTCGATTCTCTCTGCCCTCGTCGCTCGCTTCGGTGAGCCACCGCGCAGCACACCGCGCGTCACCACGGACACGAATCATCCACGCGGACACGCTATCCCTTAGGGGACGGCGTTATACACTCGCGGCCGCTGCGGCGGTTTCATGCCAAGTGGCTTGGGCAGCCGTAACCATGGCTTCGACCAGGCAGACGACACGTCCCTCCCGCCACAGCGGCAGTTTGCGCGACGGGCGACGTAATTGCGTGTGCCATTCCCTCTATAGATTCACTCAAGGTAGCGTGCAGCCGAGCGTGTCACATTGGGAAAGAATGCTCGTGACGAGCACAACGCGCCCAGTGTGCTGCACCCAGTCACAGATTGGACATCAAGAACAATGGCGGTAGTTCACGAAAATCGGCCCGAATATCCAGCCCCGGAGGGGGACTTCGATCGTGAACTGGATGAGAGGCAAAACGAGTCAACGCGCTTGCCTTCCGGAGAAGATGTCCAGCGCCGTGTGCTGCAGGTTTCCGAGTGCTACGTCGGTGGCGATCTAGATCGACTGGTCGAAGGATGCAAGGCACTCAACATCGAACCTGACAATCCGTTTGGCGGACCCGACATCTACGAATGGGCCGATTCGGTCAGACGCACTAGCAGCACAGGCGGGTGGGTAGTTGCCGCATCACTCTACCGGCAGGGGACTGAAAGAAAGTGGATGGATGACATCGCTGCCGACCTGCCAGAGGATTTCGATCGGGTTCGGCTCAAAGCGATGTCGCCGATCCCGAGCGTGGTAGTCCTCCTAGCTACGTTCACCCTCTCCTACGAATCGGCCAATGCCCTGAACGATGAGCTGAACACGAACAGATATTTGCGCATCGACACCCGTCGGCAGAGGTCTTCGTCACCACACTGCGTTTCATCGCAAGCAAGCAGCGATTGCGCAAGAACGCACGCGTGTTCGCGAAGCGGCAAGCCAGTGGGTTGCCCGCGTCTTCCCTGGCACGATGATCGCCGACTTCAAAAAGTCATCGCTGCCTGCGATTGAAGTCATCACGACAAAGCTTGCGGTGCCTTTCACCCGACCTCAGTTGCCGGACGTATCGGTTGAGGAGATCAGCAGTCGTCTCGAGGACTACCGATACTTGCTGTCCATTGATGTTGAGGGAGACGCCTATACCGGCTCTTCTACGCCCGACTGGAAGATCGCTACTTCCTTCAGACCTGATGACGATCCGTGGACGATAGTGTGCGGCCACAAGCTCACCGTCGATGAATCCCCACGGGACGGAGTTACCTTTGGCGGGCCCTACACCGACGACCACTTCATCGAGAACCGCTTCGGCGGGCTCATGGTGCGATGGGCGATCAAGTGCCTCATCGAATGCTACGAAGGAACGATAGCGCAGCTTCGCGATGACTTGGCGCGCAATCCAACAAGAGAGAAAAGCAGGTGGAACTTCATCAAACAGGTCGGCCAGAACGCATTGCGCACAGAGACCATCGACTCGTTGGAGCGCGCGAGCAAACTTTTGAGCAACACGATCTTTGATGCCACGATTGTCTCGAATGAGGTCGGCAAGTGGGTCTCCAACGATCGCCGCTGGACCTATGAGCTTGATGAATATAAACAGATTCACGACTGGGGTGACGGTCAGGTTGACGAGTTCTTCTTCGACAAGATGCTGAGGACGTCGCTCGAAGACCGCGCTGAATGGTTTGGCGAGACCATTCCTCTGCTCAGGTCAGAGCTGGAACTGCGAGCATCGATCGAGTCGACGGCTGCCAATTTCCGGCTGCAACAGATCGCAATGGTGTTGGCGATCCTTGCAATATTCATCTCGGTAGTCTCCATCGCTATGCCGAGTTGATTACCGCACAACGGGCGCGGCACCTCCTCGCCGGGCGGCACCCAGAGGCCCAGAGCGACAGTTTCGTATCCTCCTGCGACTCAGATGAGAAACGGACGGCAATGCGTGAAATCGACTATCTCGGTGACGACGGGACCCGCTTGTTCGCCGCCGCATGCGGGAGGGGTCCGGTCGTCGTACTGTTGCACGGCGGGGGGCCGGATCATCACAGCTTGCTGCCGATGGCGAAGCGTCTCGCGGTCCGGTTCACCATTGTTGTTCCGGATGTGAGGGGATACGGCCGCTCGGTGTGCCGGGATCCGGCGCTGCACACGTGGGCTCGCTACGCCGACGACGTGATCGCCCTACTGGACCACCTCGGTGTGCCGGAGGCTGTGGTCGGCGGGACCGGCTTGGGCGGCACCATCGCCTTACGCGCCGCTCTGGCCTTTCCCTCACGAGTGCGGGCGGTCGTGGTGATCAGTGCCGAGGATATCGAGGACGACGAGGCGAAACTAGCCGAAACCGCGTTGATGGACCGCTTCGCCGAGCGGGTGCGAGCGGAGGGCATCGAAGCGGCATGGGAGTTGTTCCTTCCCCACCTGCAACCACTGATCGGGAACCTGGTGCGCTCTGCGATACCACGCGCCGACCCGGGGAGCGTCACCGCCGCTGCCGCCATTGGCCGTGACCGCTCATTCCGCACGCTCGACGAACTCAGCGCGATCGACGTTCCGGTGCTCATTGTCCCAGGCGCCGACGAGCGCCATCCGGCCGAGCTCGCCGAACGCATGAGCGCGACCATCCCGAATGCGACACTCGCGCGGAAGGTGTCGTTCGACGCGCTGCGGACAGCGGACGATCTCGCCGGCGCCGTCGTCCCGGAGATTCGGCGATTCCTCGACAACTGAGGCGTTACCTGTGCACGTACGTTCCCGAGACACGTTCGTCCGACAGACACACACCCTGGCGATGGCGATGTGGCTGGGCACTGACACCACACCGCTGAGCGGTGGGCCCGGCGCGCGAGCCCGGGTGGATCGGGCTTGTCACGTCGTGGGTGGCAGTATCCGGCCGTCACTCCTCGGTGAGCTGGGTCTCTGATCCTCGACCACGAAGCTCGCGTGACTATGAACAGGCGCGCCCGGACGCCGGATATACGAAACGACGCGGAAGTCGTTGCGCCACAAGCGCTGGTCCAGGTCGACGCGCACGTATCCCCCGCTGAGCGTTGAAGAATTTCATGTCGGGATCGGCGGCCAGCAGGCGGCGCCCGGTGTCGTTCATGTCGGCGCCGTCGCCAGCCGAGGTGATCGACGTGCCCGAGATCTCCGACGCGACGACGGGTGATTCCGGGCCGGCATAGTCCCGGCGCAGGTCCGCGACGATGTTCTGGTGACGATCGCGGTGATCACTACGAGATTGCGTACGCCGCGATCCGCTGCGCCGCCGAGAACGGCGTTGCGATCGGCGACGTAACCGTCCCACGAGTCGGAGGAGAGCACCGCGTCCGAGCCGGGGTCGTTGTCGGTCTCACCCATCGCCACCTGATTGCCGATGATCTCTGTCGGATCTCCCCCGAGGCCACACCGAGCCCGAACGGGTCATCCCCTCGCCACCGCCGCGCAGGCAACCGCCCGCTGCTCACCGCTGACGTGCCCACCAGCACCGCAGCCGATCCGGCCATACCCACTCGCAACAACTGCCGACGGGAGAGGCGCATACACCACGGAAGGGTGTGTCGAGCCCAGCGCAGAGTGATCACGCCCGAGTGCTTCGAGAGCGATACCGGTCAGTGCCCGAGGGGATCAGCAGGCCCCACCGCACCAGTGGCGATCAGCTGTCTAGGACCCGATGGAGTGATGCAGCGGCATCGGTGGTCGCCGGGTGCTCGATGAAAGCATGTTCCGTGGCCGCGCTCATTGCGCCTTTCACGGCACGATCGGGGTTGTTGGCGATCGGTGCCGAGGCACCGCTCGCGGGTCATCCACTAATGGATGACCATTGCCAATAGCGCCCGGCGGCCCGTCACCGCCGGTACCTATTCCGGCCTTGGTGATCCGGTGCAGCAGGTACGACGGATCGTCCTCGACAACTGCTCTCCGGCCGTGCACGGCGTCGTCCGGGTCTACTCTCCTCTTCGTGACTTCTCGCACCGGCGCGTCGCCGCCGACCCCGCTGCGGTGGGTGACGGCCAGGGTGACGCTGACCCCGGTCCGGTTGGTGGCCCTGGGTTTCGCGGCCGCGATCGCCGTCGGCACCGGATTGCTGCTCCTGCCGGCGGCGAGCCAACCGGGCACCGACACCGGCGTCGTCGACGCCCTGTTCACCGCGACGTCGGCGATGTGCCTGACCGGGCTGATCGTGGTCGACACCCCCACCCACTGGTCCGGGTTCGGCCAAGGCACCATCCTGGCCCTGATTCAGGTCGGCGGCTTCGGGATCATGACGATGGCGTCGCTGGTCGGGCTGATGCTCGCCAACCGGATCGGGCTGCGGGCCCGGCTCAACGCCGCGGCGGAGGTGCGGGCGTCCGGGCTCGGGGATGTGCGCAGCGTCGTCGTCGGGGTCGTGCGGGTCAGCGTCCTGATCGAGGCCGTTACCGCGCTCTGCCTGGCGGCCCGGTTCGCGGTCGGTTACGACGAGCCGCCCGGGCGGGCCCTGTGGTTGGGGGTGTTTCATTCGATCTCGGCGTTCAACAACGCCGGATTCGCGTTGTACAGCGACAACATCATCGGATTCGCCGACGACCCGTGGATCTGCGTGCCGTTGCTGGCCGCGGTGATCCTCGGCGGCATCGGGTTTCCGGTGCTGTTCGAGGTGGGCCGGCGAGTCCGCGGCACCACCTCCGGCCGGTGGAGCCTGCACACCCGGCTGACCGTGGCGGTCACCGCGGTCCTGCTGGTGGCCGGGCCGGCGCTGGTGCTGGCGCTCGAGTGGGGCCACACCCTGCGCCAGCACGATGTCGGGGCGAAGCTGCTGGTCGCCGCGTTCCAGGGCATCATGCCGCGCACCGCCGGATTCAACAGCGTCGACTACGCCCAGATGGATCCCGCGACCCTGCTGGTGACCGACGTGCTGATGTTCATCGGCGGCGGCAGCGGCGGCACCGCCGGCGGTATCAAGGTCACCACCTTCGCGCTGCTGCTGTTCGCGATCGTCGCCGAGGTGCGCGGTGATCGCGCGGTGACCATCTTCGACCGCCGGATCAACCCGCGGGTGCAGCGGCAAGCGCTGTCGGTGGCGCTGATCGGTGTCGCCCTGGTGATGGTTCCGACGATCGTGCTGCTCGCCGGCACCGCCTTCGATCTGAATGTGTTGCTGTTCGAGGTGACCTCCGCGTTCGCGACGGTGGGCCTGTCCACCGGCATCACCGCCCAGCTGCCCGCCTGGGGCCAGCTGATTCTGGCCCTGCTGATGTACTTGGGCCGCATCGGCTCGATCACCCTGGTCAGCGCGCTCGCCGCCCGACAGCGGGACCGCCGCTACCAACTCCCCGAAGAAAGGCCCTTCATTGGCTAGGAAACCGTCCTCCGACGTCGTGGTCGTGCTGGGGCTGGGCCGGTTCGGCAAATCCCTCGCCCTCGAGCTGATGGCCCAGGGCACCGAGGTGCTCGGCATCGACTCCAGCGAGGCGGTGGTGCAGAAGATCTCGCACCGCCTCACCCACGCCGCGGTCGCCGACACCACCGACGAGGAATCGCTGCGCCAGCTGTCGGTGCCCGACTACGACCGGGCCGTCGTCGGGATCGGCTCCGACCTCGAGGCCAGCCTGCTCACCGCATCGGCGTTGATCAACCTGTCGGTGCCGAACATATGGGCCAAGGCGATCAGCAACGCGCACGCCAAGATCCTCCGCCAGATCGGTGTCGAGCACGTCGTGCGGCCCGAGCACGACATGGGCAAGCGGGTGGCGCACCTGGTGCGCGGCCGGATGATGGATTACATCGAGTTCGACGACGGCTTCGCCATGGTCAAAACCGTCCCGCCCGCGACCGTGGTGGGCAAACGGCTCGGCGAGACCACCGTCCGCTCCACCTACGGTGTCACCGTCGTCGCGATCAAACGCCCCGGCGAAGATTTCACCTATGCCACCGCGGACACGGTCATCGAACCCGGTGACACCATCATCGTCTCCGGTCAGGTGCGTGACACCGAACGATTCAGCGAACTGACCTGACCTCGCGTCGTATCTCGCCCGATAGTGCGGTGGGGAGTTGCCCGGCAGCTGTCGGCGCGTAGGATCCGCCCGGAGACCGGCAACGAGAACGGGGTGATCGAGGCGATGCCCGGGAGATTGCGCGCACGGTTCACCAGATCCGACGTGCTCACCGAGCTCCCCGATTTCGCGCTGGTCGGGATCCTGCGAGTGCCGCAGATCCACGGCAGTCCCGGGCGGGCCATTGCCCGGCGGATCGGTTACGCGCTCGCCGCGTTGGCGGCGGTGGTCCTGATCGTGTATCTCGACCGCGACGGCTACCGCGACGTGCAAGAGAACCCGCTCTCGCTGCTCGATTGCCTCTACTACGGGACGGTGTCGTTGTCGACCACCGGCTACGGCGACATCACCCCGATCACCGCGCAGGCGCGGCTGGTCAACGTCCTGATCGTCACCCCGTTGCGGATCTTCTTCCTCATCGTCCTGGTCGGTACCACCCTCGGCGCCTTGACCGAGAACTCCCGCCCAGAGCTTCAAGATTCAGCGGTGGCGGCGCCGCACCCGCCATCACACCGTCGTCGTCGGCTACGGCACCAAGGGCCGCGCCGCCGTCGACGCGATGCTCGGAGACGGCGCCAACCCCTCGAACATCGTGGTCGTCGATACCGATCCGGCGATCCTCGAGACCGCCACCGAGCGGGGATTCGTGACGGTGCACGGGTCGGCGACGCAGTCGGATGTGCTGCGGCTGGCCGGTGTCCAGCACGCGTCGTCGATCATCGTGGCCACCAGCCGCGACGACACCGCGGTGCTGGTCACACTCACCGCGCGCGAGATCGCACCCACCGTGAAGATCGTCGCCTCGGTTCGCGAAGCCGACAACGCGCACCTGCTGCGCCGGTCCGGCGCCGACACCGTGGTCGTCTCCTCCGAGACCGCGGGCCGGCTGCTCGGCGCATCCACCATCACCCCGAACGTGGTGGACATCATCGAGGACCTGCTCACCCCGGAGACCGGTTTCGCGATCGCCGAACGCCCCGTCGAACCCGGCGAGGTCGGCGATTCACCGCGGCAGCTCCCCGACATCGTCCTCGGTGTGGTGCGCGACGGACAGCTGCTGCGCAGCGGAACACCCGAGGTGGACGCCATCGAAGCGGGCGACACACTCCTCTACATCCGACAGGTGACCGACTGACCGGAGGCGAACGGTGCTCGCCGCCCTGTAGGAGCTACTGCCGCATCGCCGGCACCGTTCACCCCGGGTGTGATGGTCACCGACGTCCGAACCGGGAGGACGTCGAGAACCTGACCGATCGTGCCCGCGTGACGATCGACCGAGCGGAGTATCGGCGGCGCGCTCATGCCGCCGCCCGGCGTCAGACCGCAACCGCCTGACGTGCCAGCCGCCGGACCTGGGACTTCGTATTTCTATCCGCCTCTCGATCACCGCACACTGCGCACCTGTTCGACGAACGCGATCCCGCAGTTCTTGCTCACCTCGAGTACGTCGAGACCGTCGAGCGGAAACGTGAACTAGCAGAGCCGTCCCGTTGCGCTCAGATGTCACATCAAACATGTTGCTGCACAGCATTATTAACCGTCGCACGTGTCTGCCGATAACGGATTTATGTCAACTATCGGCGGTGGCGTGTCCACCGATCAGGTGGGTCTACGGCGAGTATGGGTTCGAACGTCAGTGGCCGGGCATACCCGGAGGCCGGGTTGGCCGGACACCTGCTCACCGGTGATGGCCGATTGGCACCTCACGGTGTTGTCGGCGGAGCTGTCGGCGCTGGTGCAACCGCCCGGAAGCGAACCGGTGCGGCGGCCCTCTACCGCGGGGTCCTGACCTGGTTGGTCACCGCGCTCGCGGACGTGGTCGTCGCCCGCTCGGGACCGGGGAGGACGGGGAGGGATTTCGTGCTCGAGGTGCGCACCACCGCCGGCCGCACCGTCGGTGCCGGTGAGCTGCCCCAGCGGCTGGGCCGGGTGGGACGGTCGGCGCTGGCCCTGCGCTCGCCAGCGACCGGGACGTCGCGCAGGGACAACTCGTGGCCGCCGACCGCGAACCGGACCCGGCGGTGCAGGCCACCACGTTGGTCGGGGCGGTGGTGTGGCTCGACGCGCTGCTCGACGCCGAGACGCCGGCCCTTCCCGCACCCGCCGCCGGGATGAGCCCCCCCCCCACCCCTCGGTGGGGATTTCCCCCGAACCGTCGTCGACATGATGAATGGGGGACAGGGCGGCGGGTTGGATAGAGCTGAGAGGGCATCGACAGTGACGCAGGTGGTCACCCCCGCGTGAATGATGGGACCGGCCGGTACCCACGTCCGGTGGCCGATCCGGACAGCGAAGGAGTAAGCGTCGTCCTCGACGACGATATACACCCCGTTCGCGACCCTGCCCGGCCCGAGCCTGCTCGCCGACTGGTGGGACCGAGTCCTCGGCCGGCCCTCGACCACCCGGGGACCCGCTCACCCGTGGGGAATCCGTGCGATCCGGCGGAAAGCCTGATCGCCGCGGGCGGGGTGTGCTCTGCTGGGAACCACACAGAAGCCGGGAGGTGCGGTGTGCGAACTGGGTTCGGTGGACTGGCGCCGATGAGCCCAACTGAGGCGATGTTCGTGCTCTTCGAGTCCCCGTCGCACCCGATGCACGTGGCCACCCTGACCCTGTTCGATCCCCCGACCGGCACCGCACCCGGCGCCCACGCCGCCGACCGGTGACCAAGGATCTCTGAGGGGCATCATCCAGCCGACACCTGTGGGGTCACGCTGTCGACAACGTCCGTGGGCACGACCGTGGCCTCGCCACCTCCGGCGGCGCTCACGCCGACCACGATGGCCACGTTTCGGGACCCGGCGCCGCGGCAACACTGTTCTCGAGGGGATCGGTTTTCCTCTCGTTGCCCCGGGGAGGTGACAGGCATGCGGATCTGGCGGCTGGGACCATGGAGTCGGAATCCGCTGATGCGCCCGTGCGACCGGGTCGAATCCACCCTGGTGCTGATCGTCGCGGTGGTGGTGCTGCTCCTGGTGCCCGTCGCGGTGGCCTACGGGATCGCCACCCACACCCGATTGGACGCCCAGGCCCGCGCCGACCGCGCCACCGCACAGCAAGTGCCGGCGGTGCTGGTCGAGGATGCCCGGCCAGGGCGGGGGGATCTGCCGACCGGCACGCCCCGCACCAGCGATCACGCCCGGGCCCGGTGGTCGCTGCAGACCATCGCGCACACCGGCGAGGTCCCGGCCCCACCGGATGCGAGGGCGGGCGAGACGGTCAACGTGTGGCTCAACTCCAGCGGTGAACCCGTCGCCGCACCGGCAACCAACACCGAAACCGCCGCTGCCGCGGTGAGCACCGCGGTCGTCATCTGGGCGGCCGGTGCGAGCGGCGCCGCCGTCCTCCTCTGCGGCGTCCATGCGGCGACCACCCGACACCGGATGACGCAATGGGATGCCGAGTGGAACGAACTCGACAAGCCCCCCGGCTGGCATGTCAGCTGAGCGCCGCGGTGTCGGAGCCGGCCTCGACGACGACCGCAGTACACCATCGTCGACCACGAGAACATCGTCTTCTTCAGCAGGTGAAATGCCCGCAGCGGATCGACAAAATCGAGGTGTGGGGTTGCCGAGCACAACAGCGGTGAATGCCCGTATCCGCTGGAAGTGTCGACCTGGCATTCCAGGCGGTCCCCACGACACGTGATCGACCCCCTCCTTCCAGGACTCTCGGGGTCGATCACCTCGATGAACTGCGAGCGCCCCAACGCCTCACCCCCAACAGCTGTTGCGCAGCAAGTCGGCTCCATGTTCACCGGCGGATTTTCCCTGTGACAGACGCCCGTGGAGCGATAAGCTCGACATGGATGGGGCGAGCGGAGCGTGATTGCATCGAAGAGCACTCGAAATACCGCTGAAGGCGATCGACTCGATGTGTGTGGCGCGCAAACCGACCCTCGGGCCGATCGCCTTTCTGTGTGCACTGCCGACGGCGCTTCCGAGGTTGTCGATCTCGGCGATCAACTCGGCGGTCGCCCCCGTTGCGGTCAAAAACTGCGCACCGCAGTGGTTTTAGAATGCCGATCATTTAGCTGTCATCAGATCGCCGAGGGCTGACAACAAGGAGATCGCCACCCGCCTGGTGATCTCACCCCGCACCGCCCAACGTCGTGCGGCCCGAGCACAACGTGGGCACGAGGGTGGCGCACCTGGTGCGCGGACGGATGATGGACTACATCGAGTTCGACGACGGCTTCGCGCAACGGTGTTGCCAACGGACACGTCAGAATCCTTGTAGGCGGTCAGTTCGCTCCGGTTGGGCGGACACGGTTTCTCCGGATCAGTGGACACGAGAATTCCCGGGTCGGCGGCCACGAAACAGCTGATTGACACGCTGGCGTAAATACCGGGCGGGGTTCCTTCGCCCGAGTTGGCTTGGTTTGCCGCGCAAACCAACCGACCGAAGGAACCCCGAGACCCAAGTGTGCCAGGGAAGTGATGGAGATCTTGGAAGCCTACGACCTGACCCAGTGTGCGCATTTGGCGGCGCCGCTGGTCGGGTGCGGATGAGAAGACGGTGGCCCGGTATGTCGAGCTCCGCGACACCGGCCACGACCCGGCCGACCGAGCGCGCCGCGCACGCTCGATCGACCCCTTCCTAGGGAAGATCGAGGAGCTGGTGGAGGCCTCACAGGGCCGGATCCGGGCGGACGTGGTGCACGACAAGCTCACCGCGATGGGCTTCGACGGCACCGACCGCACCACCCGCCGCGCGGTCGCCGAGCTCAAGGCGACCTACCGGGCCGGGCACCGCCGAAAGTATCGGCCTGGGGGCACCTCCCACGCAGTGGGGGAGGATCCCGGAGCCGGGCATGTGGCCGGGAGTTCGATTGGGGCGAGGGCCCACGGGTCGGTGGCCGGCGAACCCAACTGTTCTGCGCATGGTTGTCGTGGTCGAGGTTCGACGGTCGTGGTGCCAGCGTGGGACCAGCAGCTCCCGACGTTGATCGCCTGCCTGGACACCACACTGCGCCGCATCGGAGGGGCACCGACGTATCTGCTGACCGACAATCCCCGAACCGTCACGATGGACCGGATCGCCGGCATCCCCGTCCGCCACCCCGACATCGTCTCGCAGGAAGACATTACGGCTGCGTCGTGCACACCTGTGAACCGTTCGACCCGGAATCGAAGGGCGGCGCCGAGTACACGGTCAAGATCGCGAAGGCCGATCTCGTGCCGACCAAGGCGAACCTGCTCGAGGACTACCCGAGTTTCGGCGAACTCGTCGACGCATGTGAGCGGTGGTGCGAGAAGGTCAACGCACGCCCGCACCGCGCGGTCGGGGTGGCCCCGGCCGAGCGGTTGGCCACCGAACTCGGCCGGCTGCACGTGCTGCCCGAGGACCCGCATCTGCTCGCCCTCGGCGAGGAGCGCCTCGTCGGCTTCGACCAGACCGTCAGCTGGGGCAACGTGCGGTACTCGACCCCGGACGGGCACCAAGGGGCGAAGGTGTGGTGCCGGGTCACCGGCGACGAATTGGTGATCGTCGCCCGCACCGGAACCGGTGTCGCGGAGATCGCCCGCCACCAACTGTCCACCCCGGGGAACCCAAGAATCGTCGCCGGGCACTACCCGCATCACCCCGACGACGGATCGGTGCTGCGCCTGCCCAAACCCCGCCCGCGGACCGCGGCCGAGATCGACTTCCTCGCCCTCGGCGAGGGCGCACACCGCTGGCTGACCGACGCCGCCGCCGGCGGTGTCGTCCGGATCCGCCACAAGATGGCCAGGGCAGTTGAATTCGGCGGTGGTACACCGGCGACCGCACCGCTGGTGCTCGCGCTGGCCGGGGTGCTACTGGGTTTGGCGACCGTCGGGATGGCACCCGGCGCAGCCCGGGACGACCTCGCCCAGAGGGTCGACGTATCCCGGGTGCGGACCTGAGCCGACCCGGGCGATCGCGCTGACACCGGCGCTGGAGGGACCATGTGATGGTGGTACCCCGGTCGTACCGTTGGGGTCCATTGGTTGCGGGAATGTTGTGGAGGAGGCGGCGGTGCGGGTGTTGCTGGTCGAGGACGAAACGCGCCTGGCCGAGACGGTGCGCCGCGGTTTGGTGGCTGACGGGTGCACCGTGCAGGTCGAACACGATGGCGTCGCCGGGCTGGCGGCGGCGGCAGGTGGCGGCTTTGATGTGGTGGTCCTCGACATCATGTTGCCTGGCAAACACGGGTACGACGTGGTCCGGGAGATGCGTCGGCAGCAGGTGTGGACGCCGGTGCTGATGCTCTCGGCCAAGGACGGTGAGTACGACCTCGCCGATGCCTTCGACCTCGGTGCCGACGACTATCTGATCAAACCGTTCTCGTTCGTGGTGCTGATCGCCCGGTTGCGGGCGCTGGTGCGGCGCGGCGCCCCGCCGAGGCCGCCGGTCCTGAGTGTTGCCGGACTCTCGTTGGACCCGTCGATGCGGCGGGTCACCCGCGGGGAGACCCGCCTCCAGCTCACTCCCCGTGAGTACAGTGTGCTCGAGTTCCTGATGCGTCACGCCGGCTCGGTGGTCACCAAACACGAAATCCTGCAATCAGTGTGGGATGCCAATTACGAGGGCGACGACAACATCGTGGAGGTCTACGTCGGCTACCTTCGGCGCAAGATCGATGCCCCGTTCGGCACGGCGAGCATCGACACGGTCCGCGGCGTGGGCTATTCGATGCGGTCGGAGGAGTAGCTGTCGTCGCCGATCGGAAGGGTGACGACGAAGTGTGCACCCCCGCCTTCATGGTCGCGGACCTCGATCGAGCCGTGGTGTGCGGCGACGATTTCCGCGGCGATGGCGAGCCTGAGTCCGGAACCCCGGATGCGCGGGTTCGGGGAGTGTCGAGGCGGACGAACCGTTCGAAGATCCGGGCCCGGTCCGCCGGAGCGATGCCCGGCCCGTCGTCGACCACCTCGATCACGGCGCTTCCCTCGCACCTGCGGCACGCGAGGGCGATTCGGGTGTGTGCGTGGCGGACGGCGTTGTCGACGAGATTGCGGACCAATCGGGCCAACTGCTCCGGATCCCCGGCCACCCGGACAGGGTCGACGGCGGCGGCGACCGCGATGCCGGGAAGGCCCCGGAGGCGGGCGCGTTCGGCCAGGATCAGATCGTCGATATCGACGTCGACGCGCAGGTGGGTCAGTGAGTCTTCGTCGGCACGCGCGAGCAGGAGAAGGTCCTCGAGCAACGCATGCATTCGTCGGGCTTCGGGAAGCAACGACTCGTCGACCAGGGCCGTGTCGATCAAGTCGGGGCGGGATTGTGCGAGTTCGAGTGCGGCGGTGATGGTCGCCAGCGGGCTGCGCAGTTCGTGCGAGGCGTCGCTGACGAAACGCCGCTGGGCCAGGTGCCCGGCCTCGAGCCGCGCGAGCATGCTGTTCATGGTGACCGCGAGATCGGCAATTTCGTCCCGAGCCGCGGGCACGGGGACCCGTTCGTCGAGTTGATCGGTCGAGATCGCCGCCACACGGGCGCGGATCCGCTCCACCGGGCGGAGGGCTGCGCCGATGAGCCGGTAGGTGGCGGCGGCGGCGAAGCCGACGACGATCGGGGCACCGATCGCGAGGAGTGCCGCGACGGTGGCCAGGACACCTTCGACCGGTTCGCGGTCGGCGCCGGTGACGACCGTGACGGGCCCGTTCGGGGACATGGTGCCGTGGGCGGCCACCCAGTAGTCGCGGTCGTGCCCGAAGTGGAGGTTTCCGAGGTAGGCGGACTCGCCGGGTGGCAGCGGGGAGGCGAGGACCGGTGACGACGGAATCCCGGTCGAGGTGGCGAGCACGTTTCCGTGGTTGTCGAGAATTTGGATGGCCCCGATTTGACCGTCGGTAGCGAGCAGTGATGGGTCGAGTTCCTGGGGTGGTTGGGTGTGGAGTTGCTCGATGATCTGGTGGGCCCGTGAGTCGGCGGCGCCTCGGGCGGAGTGTTCGAGCGTGCGGTACAGCACGAACAGAAGTGCACCACCGGCCAGCAGCAGGCACACCGTGACGGCGAGGACCGCGGCCGCGGTGGATCGCACCCGCACGTTCCAGCGTTCGGGGTTCAGGCTGCGGCGGTCCATGGTATTCAGTGTGACCGACATCGTGTCCGCCGCCCCGGCACCGGTGCGGTGTCGGATCTCATGCGATGGCTTCGGCGAGGATTGTGCGCAGCAGGGGGAGGAATCCCGCGACGGTGTCGTGGTCGAAGAGATCGG
Source organism: Rhodococcus sp. ZPP (assembly GCF_017656075.1). NCBI lineage: Bacteria > Bacillati > Actinomycetota > Actinomycetes > Mycobacteriales > Nocardiaceae > Rhodococcus > Rhodococcus sp. ZPP. The sequence goes on along the minus strand of NZ_CP058641.1, from coordinate 246,848 downwards.
CCGAATACACCAGCTCACAGTCGATGCCGGCCGGGTGGCCTTTTGCGCTGTGGTGGTCGGTGAAATGGAAGTGCAGATCGCATTTGGCGATATCCAGTGGTTGCGGTGCGATCTCGAACTCCAGTCCGTCGCTGTCGAGGGTGGCGGCCGTGAAGTTGTTCAGCGATAACGCGACCTGGAAGAACGGGTGCAGCGACGGCGACCGGGGCGGGTCGAGCACGTCGACGAGGTGCTCGAACTGGACATCGGCGTGCGCGAACGCGTTCAGCTCGGTGGCGCGCGACTGGTCGAGAAGGTCGGCAACGGTTGTGCCTGGGTCGACCGTCGATCGGAGAACGACAGTGTTGACGAACATGCCGACGACTTCGTCGAGGTCGAGGTCGGTGCGCCCGGCCGTCGGTATGCCGATCGCGATAGTGCGCTGCGAGGACAGGCCCGCGAGGAGCAGGGCCAGCGCTGAGTGCAGCACGGTGAACAGGGTCGCTCGCCGTGCATGGGCGATGGTCAGCAGTGCTGCGTGGGTTTCTTCGTCGACCGCGAAACTCAGGCGGCCGGCCGCATACGTCCACCGTTGTGGACGGGGTCGGTCCACCGGCAGCGTCAGTTCCTGGGGCAGCCCTGCCAGTTCGGCCTTCCAGAAGTCGATCTGACGGGCCGTGAGGCTGCCGGGATCAGCGTCGTCGCCGAGAGCGTCGTGCCGCCAGAGACTGTAGTGCGCGTATTGCACCGGCAGCGGCGCCCAACTCGGGGCGGTGCCGGCAGCGCGGGCCGCGTACGCGGTCAGCAGGTCGCGGGCGAGGACTGCCAGCGACCACCCGTCGGCGGAGATGTGGTGGATCACGCACGCGAGCAGGTGCTCCTCGGGCCCGGTGGCGAACAGTGTGGCCCGCAGCGGCGGTTCGCTGCGAACGTCGAAGCCGCGGTGCAGCAGAGGCCGGGTGTGTGCCGGGAGGGCGGATGCGCTCACGTGTATCGGCGTGAGGTCGGGGACGGCGTCGGTGACGTCGAGGACCTGCTGGCAGGGGCCGTCCACCGAATCTGGGTAGATCGTGCGGAGCGGGTGGTGCCGGTCGAGCACGTCGGCGGTGGCGCTGCGCAGCGCCACGATGTCGAGGTCACCGCGGATCGTGACGGTGAACGGAAGGTTGTACAGGGCTGGGCGGGTGGCGGTGCGATCGAGGAACTGCTGCGCTGGGGCCAGCGGAACCCGCTGGGGCAGCGGTTGTGTTGCGAACGCGCGCAGCGAGGAGAGTTCACCCGACTTCGGGTGTTCCTCGGCGAGAAGCTGCGAGAGGGCGGCGACGGTGGGGAACTCGAACAGATCGCGCGCACCCAACTGGGTGCCGAAATCGGCGTTGAGTGCCGCGATCACCCGGGTGGCGGAGAGCGAATCCCCACCGAGGTCGAAGAAGGACGATTCCGCGTCCACCACGTCGGTGCACAGTACCCGGGCGAGCACCCCGGCCACCGCGTGTTCATCGGGTGTGCGCGGCGGCCGGGCCGAGGGAGCGGCGGAGCCGAAGTCGGGGGCCGGCAGGGCGGCCCGGTCGAGCTTCTTCGTCGGCGTCAGCGGAACGTCGTCCAAGACGGTGATCACCGCGGGCACCATGTAGTCCGGCAGCAGCTGGGCTACCGCTGTCCGCAGCATCGCCGGGGTCAGTGCCGACGACGTCCGCAACAGCACATACGACACCAGCAGTGCATCCCCCGCCCTGTTATGGACCACGGTCGTCGCGAACCGGACATCTGGGTGCTCACGTAGGGCGGTGTCGATCTCGCCGAGTTCGATCCGGAACCCGCGGACTTTGACCTGGTCGTCGCTGCGGCCGACGTACTCGAGTGTTGCCTCGGGTGTCCATCGGACCAGATCACCCGTGCGGAACAGGCGGGAGCCGGGTTTCCCGAACGGATTGGCGACGAACCGGCCGGCGGTCATCCCTCCTCGGCGCGCGTAACCGCGGGCCAACCCTGGGGTGCCGAGATACAGTTCGCCGACCGCGCCGGAGGGAAGCGGCCGCAGGCGCCGGTCCAGCACCACCGCGTCGACGCCGCGCATCAGCCCCCCGATCGTCACCGGCCGATCCGGGGCCATCGGGGCGCTGAGCGTGACACTGCACGTGGTTTCGGTCGGGCCGTAGGCATTGCGCATCGTCCGGTGGTGCGCCCAGCGCGTCACCAGTTCCGGTGGACACGCCTCACCGCCGACCAGGACCAGTTCCACATCGTCGAGTCCTGCAGGATTCACCGTCGCCAGTGCCGACGGTGTCGACAGCACGTGGGTGACACCTTCGCAGCGTAGGAGATCGGCCAGTTCCTGTCCGCCGACGACGTCCGGTGGGGACACCACCAAGGTGGCGCCGGCCAGGGCCGCAGCGAGGACTTCGACCAGAGCCGTGTCGAAGCTCGGAGACGCGAAATGCAGGATGCGCGAGAGGGCAGAGAGGGCGTAGTGGTCGTTGATCTCCTGCGCGAGATTGGCCAGGCCGTCGTGGGTGACGGCGACACCCTTGGGTGCACCGGTCGACCCGGACGTGTAGATCACATACGCGGCGTTTTCCCGGCGCACCGGGCGCGGTGGGCGCGGTGGGCGCGGTGGGCGCGGTGGGCGCGGTGGCGGCACGGCGAGGGCGTCGAGGTCGACGGTGAGCCATCGCAGTGTGTCCGGCAGCTGGCTCCGGGTGTCGGAGGACGTCAGGCCGGCAACAGGTTTGCAGTCGTCGAGCATGTACTGGATGCGAGCGCGCGGATGCGTCGGGTCGATGGGGACATAGGCGGCGCCGGTGGCCGCGACCGCCCACACGGCGACCACCGATTCGTACGAGCGGGGATAGCGACCGCCACGAGGTCTTCCGGACCGATGCCGGCGCCCAGCAGCGTGCCGGCCAACGCGGCCGAATGGCGGTCGAGATCCCGGTAGGAGAAGGATCGTCCGCGGTCGCGGACCGCGATTCGCTCACCGGATGCACCGGTACCCGTGGTGAGTAACTGTGTGAGGGTTGCCGGTTCGGCATCGGCCGGGCCGCGCGCCGGTGTCAGGACCTCGCGTTCCCCGGGCAGGAACAACTCCAGGTCGGCGACGGCGCAGTCCTCGCCGATTTCGGCCAGGAACGTCTGCAGGAAATGGATGAACCGGCGGTGGTGGCTGCTCAGTGCCCTCTCGCTGTAGAGGGCGGGGTTGGCTTCGAAGTCGATCCGCGGCATCAGATCCGTGGTGCCCGGGTAGATGTTCACCGCCAGATCCGCGGTCGGACCGGTCGTGAGAACGTGCACCCGACCGGTGACCGCACCGAGGCTGATGTCCGGTTCGAACAGCATCAGATTCAGCACGGGGCCGAACGAGGTGAGCTCACCAGCGGCCGTGCCGCGCTCACGGCCGATGTCTTCGCGCCGATACCGCTGGTGGCGCAGTGCCGCGATCAGTGCCGCCCGCGCGATTCCGATCGCTTCCTCGACGGTCGTGGCCCCGATCCCCGGCAGTGCCAGGGGCACCACATTCGAGACCGAACCCGCCGCCGCCCGCAACGATCCGGTGGTGCGGGCCGTCACCGGAAGGGACACCATGACGTCGTCGACGTCAGTCATCCGTGCCAAATAGGCGGCGAAGGCCGCGACGAGGACAGCGGTGCGATCGAGGACGGACCGGCCCCCGGGCATCGGTGTGGAAGACACCACCGTGGGGCGGCCGGTGACCCGGACGGCCGGCCGCGGCGCAGCGCTCCGCCCGGCAAGGCTGACCACCGGTGGCAGATCGGGGGCGAGCCTGGCCCAGTATTTACGGTCGGCATCGAACCGCGGGGACGATCGATAGTCCCGATCCGCTCGGCTCAACTGCTCGGGCCCCACCACCCGGTGCGGATCCGGCTCGCCGCCGCCGAGTGCCGCGACGTACCACTGCGCGGTCCGTTGCATCAGCAGCATCGCCGCATATCCATCCAACGCGAGGTGGTGGGCACGCGAATACCAGAACACACGATCGTCACCGACCCGCAGAACACGCGAGAAGATCAGCGAGTCGTCGTCCATCGCGAGTGGGACCGTGCAGTCACGTCGCATCCACTCCCGCGCGAACTCGGCCGGGTCGCGTTCGGCGCGGAAGTCCAAAACCAGGACTTGACCTGCCGATCGAGTCCTCTCACGTTGATATGGTTGTCCGTCGACGTCGGCCAGCACGACCTCCGCGCCCAGTTCGTCCATCGCCCGCGTGTGCGCCTCGCACAGCTTCTCCACCTCAATGGGCCCGGTCAGATCCACGTACTGGGCGATGACGTAGGGCACGTCGGGCGTCAGCTGCTGGGCAAGCCAGATCGCCTGCTGCGCCGCGGTCAGTGGCACCAACCGGCCGGACGACCCCGAGGGTGTCATCGGTGACCTCGATCCCACGCGGCGCGCACGCCCGACCGCGTCAGCTGGGTGCTCATTTGACCGCCCGGAACACTACGAGTTCCTCGGTGCACTGCTGTGGCCCGATCAACCCGCGATCAACGAGAAGCTCACGTCGTGCTTGCAGCACCGGCCCGAACGGGACGCGGACACGGCGTGCTTCCTCAACGTGTAAGCGGCGTTCCCCCAGCATTAATCGCGTTTTCTCCGTGCCGCTCAGCGTCGATTGCACGAGCATCAGCCGTCCCCCCTCGTCGAGGAGGTCCGGGGCATCGCCGCAGATCCGGTCCAACAACGCCCGCCCCTCGTGCCCGGCGTCCCAGCACCGCGCACGACCCCTCGCCGGCAGCCCATCGTGCTCGGCAGGAACATAGGGTGGGTTCGCTACGATCAAGTCGAACCGCCGGTGACGTACTCGTGACACCAGATCACCGCGAACAACCCGCACACGGTGCCCGCGAACCCCCGCATTGAGCCAGGTACTGACCAACGCCCGACGCGACACGTCGACCGCGGTCACGCTGCGCGCACCGGACCGAGTCGCCCACACGCTGACCACCCCAGTGCCCGCACACAAATCCAGAATCCGCGTACCCGCATGCACCTGCTCGTCGCCGAGCGATTCCAAAAGAAGCCGCGAATCATGCTGGGGCCGAAACACACCCGGAAAACGAATGATCACCAACGCCCCTTCCTCCCAGCCGCCCGTCAGCGCAGCGATCCAAATCTGATCGAAGTGCGCGTTCAGCTGTCACAGCTCGGATCACCATGCCGAAGCAATGCCGTGCATGGCGCGCGGGACGAAACCGCTGTCGCTGTTCGGTTGTTGATGGTTACTTTGCCAGATCGTCACACACGCAAGCTGAAAGAACGCTGAAAGCCGAGGTGGCCGCCCAATAGCCCCCTACGTGGCGGGGAGCGCGTTCCCGTGCCCCCGCGGACGCAGCCTTCCGATCACCCCGACAAGGCGGCATAAAAGACTGTTGCCGGATCGGCTAGTACTCACGTGACCGTTGTCGGAGCAGGCGATGACACGGGAATCGTGGGGAATGGTGTGGGGTAGATCGTGTTTGCGGTCTTCCGACAAGGATCGAGTATCACCAGCACTTCCGCGCCCGTGACAGTTGCGGGGCACAACTGCGCCGCGTCGAGGAAGAACCCAGGTGGAGAACTCGACGAAAACAAGCGAAATCGATCGCCTCCGCCGACTTGTGGCCGGGACCATTACGAAACCCGACCGGCCCCTCCGCGTACCCGGAGCCCGCAGAAGATCGTGCGTTTCTTGCAGCAGTCACCCGCACACACCATGAGTGACGCCTGCCGCGCATGGGTGCCCCTGCTCACGGCCAACCCTGCGCATCTCGCTGTCGACTATCTGTTTTCCGACTAGGACGAGGGGGTAACCGCGGATGAAGGGCGCACACGCCCCGAGAAGCGGTTCATCGTGATCATTCTCGGACTGATTCTGCTCGTGATCGGATTCGTGGCGGGCATCTCAATCCTCTGGACCATCGGGATCATCCTGTTGGTCATCGGAGTCATCCTCGCGCTGCTCGGGGCCACCCGGCCGCCGTCGGTGGCCGCCGTCACTGGTTCTAAAGGTGCCCTACGGCTTTCAGCGGGCCCCGGACCTCGCCAAGGCGAGCGCCGAATTCGATGGTGGTCAAGATATCGCCGGTTCTTTACGGGCTGCGAGGTACGTTCGCTCGCGCGTTTCACGTGCTGAGCATCGAGACCGACAACCTCTGCCGCGACTCACGCAGCCGACCGTTCGGCCGGCGGTCAGCGGCGGAAGAATGAACGCAGGGTGCGACGCTGGTCCTGGACCGGGGTGGTGTCCTGACGGCAGGTGCAGCGATCGGCGGTGGGCACGGAGCTCATGACGGTGTCGATGTGTCGGCCGCAACCGCCCCAGCCTGTGTTGCCGCAGTTCGGGCAGGTGATGGGGTAACACATGGGGATCCTCCTGGGTACGAGTGCGGGGTTCGGGTGAACGGTTCAGGTCAGGCGCCGGCGATTGCGCGTCGTTCGGCGACCGTCGCGTGCACCCGAGCCATGTCGAGGGCCTTCACCTGGCCGATCAGGTCGGCGAGGGCGCGTGCGGGCAGCACCCCGGGTCGGGAGTAGACGAGCACGCTTTCGCGAAAGGCCATGATGGTGGGGATCGACCGGATGTTCGCCATGGCGGCGAGTTGCTGCTCGGCATCGGTGTCGACCTTCGCGTGCACGATATCTGGATGCGTGGCCGAGGACTTCTCGAACACCGGGGCGAAGGCGCGGCAGGGTCCGCACCAGGAGGCCCAGAAGTCGACAAGCACGATGTCGCTGTCGGCGATCGTGGACTCGAAGTCCACGAGGGTGAGATTTTTCGTTTGCCATCGGTTGGGCGCCTTCGTCGATCGGGACTGCGTATGGCCTGATCAGGCGGGGACGTGCGCCTCGGCCCAGGCGTTGTAGCCGCCGAGCAGGTCGGACACGGTCTCGAAGCCCTGCGCCCGCAGCAGCGAGGCGGCCACACTCGACCGCCGGCCGCCGGCGCAGTGCACCACCATCGGCTTGCCGGTGGGTATCTGCTCGAGCCGGGTGTGCAACTGCGCCAGCGGAATCGACACCGCCCCCTGTATCGTCCCGAACTCCCGCTCGCCCGGATTGCGGATGTCGACCAGGGTCACCGCATCGGCGGTGAGCAGAGCGTCGAGCTCGTCGACGGTGCTGCGGCGCGCCACCTGCACGAGATCAGCCAGCTCGGCGGGAAAGAGTCCATCGCGGCCGACGGTGAGGTAGCCGATCGTATCGTCCGAGCCGATGCGCGCCAGCCGCACTGCCGCGTCCTGCTCCTCGCCGCGCATGCGTTTTGGCGCGGTGCGGATTCCCGTCGGCGAGCGGCCCCGTCCGCCCGGCGGTGACAACCGCGGCGAGGCGGTCTATTTCATGCGCCCCTGCGGGTTACCGAGCAACCAGCGCGCGCAGGTCCGCCAGCCGTGAGGCCCGCACCGCCGCCGGGCGAAAGCGACGCATGGCTGCGCCAGGTTCCAATGACGGCACTGCCCGAACTGGCGCGGATCCTCCTCGGCCCTTTGCTCGCTCACGTCGCGGGCAATCGGCACACTTGCGTACCGACATACCCCCTGGGGTACAGTGAGCGAGTTCCCGCAGATACCCCCGAGGGTATAAAGGAGTTTGATATGTGTGAGGTAGACCTCGGTGAATTCGCCGTGCGCTGGGCCGACGGAGTTCCCGTCGTGGATGTGCGCGAGCGGTGGGAGTACGTCGACGGGCACGTACCTGGTGCGCTGTTGATGCCGCTTGGGCAACTAGCCGCTCACACCGTGGAGATTCCCGCGGGGGAGGTCGTCTACGTAATTTGTGCGTCCGGTAACCGCAGCCGGGAGGGGACCCGCATCGTCGAGGCCGCCGGCCGCGGTGCGGTCTCGGTCGCTGGGGGCACCTCGGGCTGGGCCGCCCTGGGCCGGCCGCTCGACACCGGAGACCGATCGTGAGCGGACCCTCACGCCCGACCTCGCCGATACGCGCTGCCAGCGCTTTGCCATCACCTCGAGGAGGACTTGTATGACCCGCAGTACGGCATTGGGCGGCGACGCCCCGACGGTCGAGCCGATCACCGACGGCGGTGTGCTCGGCCGCATGGGCGCGGTCATGGCCGGGCACGCGAAATGGGTGTTCGGCATCTGGCTGATCCTGCTGGTCGCCCTCGGTGCCGCCGCGCCGTCGGTGTTCAGCTCGCTGGCCGGTGCCGGGTGGCAGGCCAATGGATCGGAGTCGGTGCAGGTTCGTGAGCTCGCGGAGCAGCATTTCGGGGGTAATTCCTCGGCCGCGGTGCAGGTGGTCGTGCACTCGGACACCCTCACCGTCGACAGCCCGCCGATGCAGCAGACCCTCACCGACGTCGGCACCGTTTTCGCGGGCGACGCCCGGTTCGGTGCGGTGATCGCACCGCAGCCGGGGATGTCGATCAGCCCGGACGGGCACACCGGCATCCTCATTGCGGGCGCGAACGCGAGCACCGACGACATGGTCAAGGCCGTCGACGAACGCAAAGCGGAACTGACCGCCCTCTCCGGCGACGGAATCGAGGTGTACCCGACCGGCGCATCCGCACTGTGGAGCGACTTCAACAAGGCGAACCACGACGCGATGATTCAGGCGGAATTGTTCTCCTGGCCGGTGACATTGGCGATCATGGTGCTCGCGTTCGGGTCACTCGTCGCCGCCGGGCTACCGCTGCTGTTGACCCTGGCCGGGCTCGTCGCCTCGGCGGGCGGCCTGGTCCTGCTCAACCAGGTCACGCCGATCTCGGTGTGGGCGATGAACTTCGCGATGATGTTCGCACTTGCCCTCGGAATTGATTACGCCCTGTTCATCGTCGCCCGCTTCCGCGATGCGATCCGTCACGCCACGTCGCCGCGTGCCGCGGTGGCCGAAACCATGGACACCGCGGGCAAGGCGGTGGCCCTGTCGGGGCTGACCGTGCTGGTGAGTCTGTCCGCGGTGTTGCTGGTGCCCGCGCCGGCGGTCCGGACGATGGCCGTCGGCATCATGCTCGCGGTGTTCTTCGTGCTGCTGGCGTCGATGACGCTTCTGCCCGCCGTCCTGGGCAAGCTGGGCGGCAAGGTCAACGCCGGCTCCCTGCCCTACGCGAAGAAGCAGCAGCACCGTTCGCCGCGGTTCGCCGCCTGGGGCGAACTACTGCACCGCCACCCGTGGCCGTTCGCGATCGGATCCCTGCTGGTGCTGATCGCGCTGTCGATTCCGATCCTCGGACTGAAGGTCGCGATGCCCTCGATCGAAGTGGTGCCCACCGACGCCCCAGTCCGGCAGGGCTACGAACTCGTCCAGGCCCAGATGGGCGAGGGCGCGCCGGGCATGCTGCAGATCATCACCCCCGCCGCGGAGGGCGCGCAGGCCGCCGCAGCGGCCGCGGCCACGGACGGTATCGCGATGGTCACCCCGCCCCAGCCTGCCCCCGACGGCAGCAATTACGTCATGCTGCAGGCCATGCCGACCGTCGATCCCTCCGACAACCAGATGGGCACCATCCTCGACACCCTGCGCACCGACCTGCCCCAAGGCGCCCTGGTCGGCGGCGCACCGGCGGAGAACCTGGACCTGCAGCAGGCCCTCAACGACTACCTGCCGCTGATCGTCGGGACCATCCTGATCCTGGGGTTCCTGCTGCTACTGGTGGCGCTGCAGGCACCCCTGATCGCGATCCTCGGCACCGTGGTCAGCCTGCTCTCGACCGCCGCCGCGTTCGGGGTCGCGAAACTGATCTTCCAGGACGGGCGCGGCGCGAGCCTGCTCGGCTTCACCCCGCAGGGCTTCCTCGACGGATGGGGGCCGGTGTTCTTCTTCGCGATGATCTTCGCGATCGCCATGGACTACACCGTCTTCCTGCTGGCCACCGCGAAGGAACACTACGAACGCTCCGGCGATCCGAAGGTCGCGCACGTCGACGGTCTGGCCCATTCGGGGCGGGTGATCTTCGCCGCCGCCGCGGTCATGGTCGCCGTGTTCTTCACCTTCGCCCTCGCCGACCCCCTGCCCCCGAAGGAGATGGGCATCATCCTCGGTGTCGCAGTGCTCCTCGACGCGGTGCTGATCCGGCTGATCCTGCTGCCAGTACTGCTGCGGCTGACCGGGCACGCCGCCTGGTGGTCACCAGCCTGGCTACGCAAGGTGCTGCCGAAGATCAACTTCTCCCACTGAGGCCGGTGCGGAGGTGGGTCGGCGCGCCCCTTACCCACCCCGCACCGATACCCCGGGGGGTACAGTGGGGAGAGGTCTAGGAAAGGAAACCGCCATGGTCGGCGACGAAGACAGCATCGCATTGGTACTCAACCGGCTCCGCCGCGCCCACGGCCAACTCGCCGGGGTGATCTCGATGATCGAGCAGGGCCGCGACTGCAAGGACGTCGTCACCCAACTCGCCGCGGTCTCCCGCGCCCTGGACAAGGCCGGGTTCAAGATCGTCGCCACCGGCCTACGCGAATGCCTCACCGGCGAGGCGGCCGAGAAGGGCAAGGAGCCGATGACCGAGGCCGAACTCGAGAAACTCTTCCTCGCCCTCGCCTGAGCCACTTTCACCCCGACCTCCGTTCGACGTCGACGAAAGGTGACCATGACCGACGCTCTCCCCGCCCGCGGCTGGACGATCGAGCGGGTGGTCCCGTTGCTGGCCGGAACGATGGTGCTCGCGAGCCTCGCACTCACCCTGGCTTTTTCGTTGTGGTGGCTGCTGCTCACCGGGTTCGTCGGGGCCAACCTTTTGCTGTTCGGCGCGGTGGGGTGGTGCCCGGCGAGTCTGCTGCTGCACCGCCTCGGCGTACCGCGCCTCGTCGCGGCGTCTCCCGCCCCATCGGGACGATGACCGGGGCAGGTGACCGGCCGATCCCATCCCATATTCTCCGAGAAAAGGCAGCACACGCTCATGACGCTCGCACTGTCGACCACCCTGCACACCTCGTTCGCCGACGCGGTGGACCGCACCCGCAAAGCCCTGGCGGACCAAGGCTTCGGGGTCCTCACCGAGATCGATATGAAGGCCACCCTGAAGGCGAAACTCGGTAAGGACATGGAGGACTATCTGATCCTCGGTGCCTGCAATCCGCCGCTCGCGCATCGCGCGGTCACCGTGGACCGGCAGATCGGGCTGCTGCTGCCGTGCAACGTCGTCGTCCGCGCCGACCCGGCTAATCCGGGTGCGGTGCTGGTCGATGCGATGAACCCGCAGGTGATGGTTCAGGTCGCCGACCAACCCGGGCTCGGGGCGGTCGCCGACGACGCCACCGCCGCATTGCAGGCCGCCATCGACTCCTTGGGCGCGGGCGCATCGAAGGACTGACACCGCACCTGCCCATTGCCGTTGACGGAAAGGAGGATCGGTGACTCTGACCGTCGCGCTCGCCCTCGGAGCGATCATCGGCGTCCTGCTCGGACTCCTCGGCGGCGGCGGGTCGATCCTGGCCGTCCCCGCCTTGGTCCTCGGCCTCGGTCTCGACCTCGACCTCGACCAGGCTATTCCGATCTCCCTGCTGGTGATCGGTGTCGCATCCCTCGTCGGAGCCGTCCCGAAAATTCGCGAGCACCAAGTGAATTGGCGCATGGCTGGCGTCTTCGCCGCCTGCGGTATTCCCGCGACCTTCGCCGGCAGCGCGGTCGGGCGACTGCTGCCGCAATCGGTGGTGATGGTCGGTTTCGCCGCCGTGATGGTTCTCGCCGGGATCCGGATGCTGATGGATCGTGGTGACACCGGCACCGCCTGCGAGGTCGGGGACTCGGGGATCGACTGGCGCCGCTGCGCCCCCCGATCCATCCCCGCCGGGGTCGCGGTGGGCTTTTTGACCGGCCTGTTCGGTGTCGGCGGCGGGTTTCTGATCATCCCAGCCCTGGTGCTGATGCTCGGTCTGGATATGTCGGTCGCGGTCGGTACCTCGCTGGTCATCATCGTCGCGAACTCGGCGGCCGGTCTGGTCTCGCACCTGAACGGTGCGAGCATCGACTGGGCGATCACCGCCGCGTTCGCGGGCACCGCGATCGCCGGGTCACTGATCGCCGGTCATTTCGGCACCAAGGTCGACACCGACAAGTTGCAGCGGTGGTTCGCCTATCTCGTTTTCGCCGTCGCCGCGTACGTGCTGGTGGACACGATCTTGCTGCGCTGATGCCGCGGGCGGCCGGCACCACACCGTTTCACCTATGCCCTCCCGGGTATGCGAACACCAGAGAATATGTGAGGAAGGTACGAGTCATGGACGTGTCGATCATCGAGACCTCGAGCTTGGGCGATCGCAGCTACCTGGTCAGCGACGGCGCTGTCGGCGTAGTCGTCGACCCGCAACGCGACATCGACCGGGTGCTGGCCCTCGCCCGCGACCGGGATGTGCGGATCACCCATGTCCTCGAGACCCACATCCACAACGACTACGTCACCGGCGGCCTCGAACTGGCCCGCACCACCGGGGCCGAGTACGTCGTCCCCACCGGCGACGACGTCGACTACCAGCGATGCGCCGTATCCGACGGCGACCTCATCGACGCGGGCCCGATCCAATTGCAGGTCATGCACACCCCCGGCCACACCCACCACCACGTCAGCTACGTGCTGCGGGAGACCACCGGCGGCATCCGCGGAGTCTTCACCGGTGGATCGATGCTCTTCGGCACCACCGGCCGCACCGACCTCCTCGGCAACGATCACACCCGGGAACTGACCCACGCCCAGTACCACTCGGTGCGGCGCCTGGCCGACGAGCTCCCCGCCGACACCAAGATCTACCCCACCCACGGATTCGGTAGCTTCTGCGCCGCCACCCCCGCGAGCGGGGACTCCTCCACCGTCGGCGAACAACACACCACCAACCCTGCCCTGACCCAGGACGAGCAAAGCTACGTCGAGGAACTGATCGCTGGCCTGGGCGACTACCCGGCCTACTACGCGCACATGGGCGTGATCAACACCCAAGGACCGGCCCCGGTCGATTTGTCACTGCCCAAACTGGTCGACCCGGACGAGCTCCGCCGCCGCATCGCGGCCGGGGAATGGGTGGTGGACCTGCGGGAGCGCACCGCCTTCGCCGCCGGCCACCTCGGCGGCACCCTCGGCTTCGAATTGTCGGACTCCTTTGTCACCTACCTCGGCTGGCTCTACCAGTGGGGTGCACCGCTGACCCTGATCGGCGAAAACGAAGATCAGGTCGCCGACGCCCGCCGCGAACTGGTCCGCATCGGCATCGATGACCTCGCCGGCGCCGCGGTCGGCGAAATCCACACCCTCGTCGCCGGCACCGAACTGCGGTCCTACCGGGTCGCCGACTTCCCCGCCCTCGCGGAGAGACTTCCCGAGCACGACATCACCGTCCTCGATGTACGCCAACGCAACGAATACGACAGCAGCCACATCGACGGGGCGATCAACATCCCGCTCCACGAACTCGCCGACCGACAGGGCACCCTCCCCGACGGGGAAATCTGGGTGCACTGCGCCTCCGGCTACCGATCCTCCATCGCCGCCTCGATGATCGACCGCCCCGACCGCACCACCGTGCTGATCAACGACGAGTACGACAACGCGAAGGACACCGACATCACCAGCACCCCGTAGGTATCCGTGCGCACGCAGTGACCGGGGTACGACGGATCGCCGAGATCCCCACGCCCGCATGGCCTCGACCCGGATGGATGAGTCCGCATCACGGCCCCTCCGGAATCCTTGTGCGCCGAGCACCGACGCCAATGACACCGGGCAGCACCCCCGACCAGCACGGCCATGGCGAGGGTCGCGGCCCCGCTCTGATGTATGTCGGCGACCGCGTCGTGGGCCCACCCGGCGGCGGCGCTGATCGCGCTGGAATGCCGAACTATAAATTCAAAGATCCCTCATCAAGAGCTTCGAGCATCTGCTGACGCTGCGACCTGGGCAGTCGATCGCAATGGCGCTGAGGCCGGAGGAAGATGGTCCGTACCCGAGGATGCTGAGGCGAGGGCAGTGATGTCGAGGTCAAAGCGTGTAGACCGACGGGAGATCGCCGGAGAATTCGAGCGGGTTCGGGCCGACTTTCATCGATTGGTCGGCGGCGCGAGCTCCGAGGGCTTCGACCGGCCCTCCGAGGGCACCCGCTGGACGAACGAGCAACTGCTGTTTCACATGGTGTTCGGCTACATGGTGGTGCGCCGTCTGCTGATCCTGGTCCGGATCCTCGGCTGGCTACCGGACGGCGTCAGTCGCCGCTTCGCCGCCGCCCAGAACGCCTCGACGCGATTGTTCGACGAGGTCAACTATCGGGGAACGTGCCAGGCGGCCCGGGTATTCAACCGTCACCGCATGGTGCGGCAATGCGACAAGGTCATCGATTCACTCCTGCGGAGTCTGGCGGCGGAGGCCGAGAGCGAGCTGCAGCGCGGCATGCACTTCCCTGACAGGTGGGATCCGTTCTTCGCGGACTACATGACCCTGGAGGACCTCTACCGCTACCCCGCACAGCATTTCGACTTCCACCGGCGGCAGCTCACCCTCGACTGACGATCGCCGGAAGAAGCGGCATTCAGGTCGCGACCGGCAGGTCGGCCAGGCGCCACTCGAGCATGCCGTCGGCCAGGCGCGCTGCGGGCCGGTCGTGGTCGGTCAGGAGCCGGACCGCCTCGTGGGCGAACACGCAGTAGGCGCCGCGGCAGTAGGCGACGATCTCCTGATCTTCGGGCAGGTCCGCGAGACGATCGGCGAGCTCGTCGATCGGGATGGACACCGCGCCCGGGATGTGCCCGGCCTGGTATTCCTCGCGGGGACGCACGTCGAGGACCGTCACCTTCCCGGACCGGGCCCGCTCGAGCAGCTGGTCCCGGCTGACCTGATCGGTGGCCGGACCCAGGTAGGCGGTGCGGGCGGCCTCGACATCGGGCAGGTGGTCGTTGGCGACCGTGCGGACCAGCGCGAACAGCTGCGCCACATCCGCACCCGCGAGCCGGTAGAACACCTTCGTGCCCTCGCGGCGGGTGGCGACCAGATTGGCCTGCTTGAGGGTCTGCAGATGCGCGGACGCGGTCGTCAGACCCAACTCGGCCGCGCGGGCGAGCCCGTCGACGGTGCGCTCGCCCTGGGCGAGCAGATCGAGCAGTTCGAGCCGCTTGCCGCTGCCCAGGGCCTTGCCGACCCGGGCGAACTGGTCGAACAGTTCCGTCTTCGCGATCCGATCACCCATAGCATTCTCCAATCATCTTTGGAATAGTGTAGAACATGGAGCGGGTGTTCCGCCCGGAATGCCCTCAAGCCGAGGCAGGGAGAAGGCCATGGCCGGGATCGATCTGGTGCCGCTCGTCGACGAGGGGCTCGGCAATTCCGCGTATCTGGTGGATCTGGGGGACGGGCGGGCGTTGGTGGTCGACGTCAGCCGGGACCTGCGGGCGGTGCATGCCGCGGCCGCCCGCCGCGGGTTGACCGTCGCGTTCGCCGCCGACACCCACCTGCACGCCGACTTTCTTTCCGGCGCCCATCAACTCGGCGCCACCGGCGGGACGCGGGTGCTGGCCTCGGCGGCCGGGGACCGGGAGTTTCCGCATACCGGGTTGCGCGACGGCGACGAGGTGGACCTCGGCGGTTTGCGGTTGCGGGCGCTGATGACGCCCGGGCACACCTACGAGCACCTGTCGTTCCTGCTCCTCGACGGTGAGAAGGAGGTGGGGGTGTTCACCGGCGGATCGTTGATCGTGGGTTCGGCCGCCCGCACCGATCTGCTCGGCCCGGATCGCACCGAAGTTCTCGCCCGCGCCCAGTACGCCTCGCTGCAGCGCCTCGCTGCGCTGCCCGACGAGGTCGCGGTGTGGCCGACCCACGGGGCTGGGTCGTTCTGCTCGGCCCCGCCCGGCGCCGAGCGCACCAGCACCATCGCCCGCGAGCGTGCCACCAACCCGCTGCTCGCCGCCCGGGACGAGGACAGCTTCGTCGACCAATTGCTGGGATCGTTGGGCAGCTATCCGCCGTACTTCCTCCGGCTCGGCGAGATCAACCGGGTCGGTCCTCCACTCCTCGACCAGGATCCGGTGCTGCCGGCCTTGACCGTCGACACCGTCCGGGCCCGACTGGGCGAAGGTGCCGCCCTGATCGATGTGCGCCCGCTGGCCCGTTTCGCGGCCGCCCACATCCCCGGCGCCCTCTCGATCCCGCTGCGGCCGGTGTTCGCGAGCTGGCTGGGCTGGCTCGCCCCGGCCGACCGGCCCCTGATCATCGTCCGCGACCCCGACCAGGACGTGAACGAGATCGTATGGCAGGGCTTGAAAATCGGATACGACAACCTGATCGGCGAACTCGACGGTGGCCTCGCCGCCTGGACCGCCGCGGAACTCGGGGTGACCGCCACCGCGCTGACCGGCGCCGAAGGAGTCGGCAATGTTCGGGTCCTCGACATCCGTCAACGCCCCGAATTCCTGGCCGGGCACCTGCCCGGCGCCGTCCACATCGAACTCGGCGCCCTCCCGGGCCAGGTCGACGACCTGCCCCGAGAACCGACCGTGGTGATGTGCGGGCACGGCGAACGCGCGATGGGCGCCGCGAGCCTGCTCGAACGCGCCGGGCACCGAAACCTCACGGTGCTCGAGGGCGGACCCGACGACTGGGCCGCCGCCACCGGCCGCACCCTCGAGACCGGCACATGAGCCCCACCTCGCCTCGGCCGATCCGACTCGGCCTGGGCGCCAACCTTGCCCAGTTCAGCCTGCTCGTCGCCGTCAACGCCCTCGTCGGTGGCATGGTCGGCCAGCAGCAGACCGTGCTGCCGCTGCTCGCCGCAGACGAATTCGCCCTCACCGGTTACACGTTCATCTTCACCTATGTGGCCGCGTTCGGGATCACCAAGGCCGCCGCCAACTACGTCGCCGGCACCTTCTCCGACCGCTACGGCCGTAAACCGGTCCTGCTGGTGGGCTGGTTGTTCGCCATCCCCGTCCCGCTGATGCTCATCGCCGCCCCCAACTGGTGGTGGATCGTCGCCGCCAACGTGCTGTTGGGTATCAACCAGGGCCTGACCTGGTCGACCACCGTGGTGATGAAGATCGACCTGGTCGGCCCCGCCCGCCGCGGCCTGGCCATGGGCCTGAACGAGGCCGCCGGCTACGGGGCCGTGGCCGTCAGCTCACTGCTGGCCGGCTACCTCGCCGAACAGTACGGGCTACGGCCCACCCCGTTCCTGCTCGGACTCGCCTACACCGCCCTCGCGCTGCTGCTGTCCGGGGTGTTCATCCACGAAACCCGCGACCACGCGCGCCTCGAGGCCGCCCAGCACATCCCCCGCGCGGACGGTGCGCACGATCACCTGCACGCGGGCCTGACCGACCGGCAGATCGCCGCGGCAACGAGTTTCACCGAACCCGCCCTGTCCTCGGCGAGTCAGGCCGGCCTGGTCAACAACCTCAACTTCGGCCTGTCCTGGGGTCTGTTCCCGCTGCTGTTCGCCACCGCAGACCTGCCCGCCGGCCAGATCGGGCTGCTGTTCGCCCTCTACCCCGGTGTGTGGGGCGCCGGACAATTGGTCACCGGCGCCCTGTCCGACCGCATCGGCCGCAAACACCTGATCACCGCCGGCATGGCCCTCCAAGCTGCGGCCCTCGCCCTGATCGCCACCTCGGACGCCTTCCTCGGGTGGGCCGCGGGGACGGTGCTGCTCGGAGCCGGGACCGCCATGGTTTACCCCACCCTGCTCGCCGTGATCGGCGACGTCGCGCACCCAGCCTGGCGCGGGCGCGCGGTCGGGATCTACCGGGTCTGGCGCGACAGCGGCTACGCCGTCGGCGCCATCGCCGGCGGCATCGTCGCCGACCTGATGGGCATGCACGCCGCCGTCTGGGCCGCCGCCGCCGTCAGCGCCGCCTGCGCCCTCGCCGTCGCCGCCCGCATGTACGAAACCAACCCCAGACCCATCAACACCAGCACCGGACTTGCGTCGAAGGATTGACCGCCTCACCAGGAAAATTGCGCCTCGCATGAGCCCCGCGTACCGTCCGCGCTAGTTCGGCTGTGCCGGTTGCCCTTCCATGCGCTGCTCGAGGGTGGCCAGATTGCTCGGCATCTCCCTGCGGGCCTGTGGGCGCACAGCAAGTGGCACGAGAATCTTCCCGATCCCATGGCCTTCGAAGTCGACCGCGATCGTCACCCGCGAGCGGTGCCCGGAATCCAGCGGATCGACGGACACCTTCACCACGGCACGGATCGGGCCGTCGACACCGTGCACACCCCAGGTTCTCGGCGGGTCGATGTGCGTGAGTTCGGCGGTCACCGAGCGCTCGGCGAACCCGATGCGGCGCGTGGTGCGGCGTTTCTCGCCGACCCGCGGGGTCCCGTTCGCGTCCATGTGACCGCCGACGACACCCTTCTGCCACTCGGCGAAGCGGGTCGGGTCGGTGACGTAGCCGAACACCTGCGGCGGTGGACGGTCGATCTCGATGCTGGTCGTGATCGGTGCCATCAGTGCCGCTCACTGTCGACGGCGCCACGGTAGCGCTGCAGGTAGAGCGGCCACCCGGCGTCGTGCTCGACACCGTCGCGGACCGCTTCCCAACCCTGACCGTGGCGCTCGAGGTTGCGGTGCTCGAGCTCGACCCGGGTGCGATCGGCGGATTCGGCGATGAACCGGACCTCCACTTCGCTGGTCTTGGCCGGGTCGGTCTCGATCTGCCAGTGCCCGTTGATGTCCCAACTGAACACCACCCGGTTCGGCGGCTCATAGGCAAGGACCCGCGCCCACCGGCATTCGGTGCCGTCCACACCGCGGTCGTAGATGTGGCCGCCCACCCTCGGTTCGAACACGGTCTCGGCGATCGGGACCGCCATGATGTTGTGCTCACGCGGCTTGATCGCATCGAATCGCTCGATGAACAGCGCGAACGCGCGCTCCGCACCTGCGTTCACCACGACCTGCTTGCGCACCGACTCGTGTGTTTGTGTCATGACCTCTCCTGCGGGTTGTTCGACCGCATCCTTGTATGCGGTCAGGGCCTGTACCCAGAACCGGTCGAGCTGCGAGCGCAGCACGCTGATACCGGCCGGGTCGAGGTGATAGATGCGGCGTGTTCCGACTGCCCGATCACGGACCAGTCCAGCGTCTTTGAGCACCTTCAGGTGCTGCGAAACCGCTGGCCGGCTGATCGGCAACTCGCGGGCGAGCTCACCGACCGCGCACGGTCCCTCGGCCAGACGCTCGAGGATCGTGCGCCTCGTTCGATCAGCGAGGGCGCCCCATTCGTCTCCAGCTTGGTAAGTATCTACGAACGGTAAGTCTCTGCTTACGAAGAGTTGTTGTCAACAGTGTCCCGCGCACCGTTTGGCTAATCGGCGATTGGCCTGGTCCGGCGTTGTGCTGCTGACGGTTACCAGAGCATGAGAGGCAGACCGGCGGCTTCGGCACACCGGATCCGCTCTTCGATGCTGTCGGGATCGTCGCCGCGCGCGAGTCCGGTACGAATGGCGGCGGCGACCGCGCGGATGCGCCCGGCGGGGGCGCGGACATCGGCGAGCGGGTTAGCGAGGTTGCGGCGGCGCAGGTCGGTACTCGGTGCGGTTGACGGCGTTAGTCCCCAGCTGCATGTGCGCGGGTTGGTGCAGCCGGCGAAGTCGCACTGGTGACACAGCACCGTGTCGTCGGCGCCGGACCACCCGAGCCGCGGGATGATGCCGTATTCGAGCTGGTAGGCGAACAGGTGGGCGGGCACGGTGCCCCGGCGGGACGGGCCGGGCAGGCTCGCCGCCCTGAAGGAGCCGTGCCCGGTGGACGAGACACTGCCGAGCCACACCGTGCACCGACCACCCGGGCGTCGGTAGGTCTTAGCTTCGAAGCGCGCCACGACCGCGGGTCGTCGAGCCAGGACCTCCACAGCCGTTCGGGGACCCGGATCGGTTGCGGCTGGCCGATCAGGGCGAGTTGCTCGACTTCGCGACCCGTCGTGGTCGCGGGCATTCCGGGCAGCATCGGTGCGGCGGTGACCATGGGTTATCTCCGCTCTCCGGGCTCGTCGGCGCTGTTACCGGTGTTACCGGTGTTACCGGTGTTACCGGTAAGGCTAAGGAGGTATTCCTGTCAGGTTGATGGGGGACCGGAAGTTCAGCCAGGAAGTCGTCGACCCCCGGCGAGCGCGCTGTTGACTATTGCGATGGGCAGCTGTGGGCGTCTATTGGAATTCGCGGATCGAGAGAGTAATCGGTAACGGTGAAAAAACTCGAGAAGCAGAGATCCGGCCGAGAATGTGAAAGCATTCCCGGCCGAACCCCTGTCTGGGGAATTCTCGACAGCAAAGTACCCGCAGACGTTCGTGCCGTGGTCGTCGTCTTGCCCTTGCACGCCGGCGCAGCCGAGACCTGGTTTTGCCCGCCGGGCAACTTCTTCATTTCTTGGGTGTTGTCTACTCAGCCCGTCTTGTGCGGGTCCCCGTGTTCCGGTCGGGGGTTCCCGGTCAGGTACGGGTGGGTGTCTATGTCGATGCTCTCCTGGATCGGTTCGAGTCCGATCTGTGGCCACCCAGCCGTCACCGTGAGTTCGGAGTCGAGGTTGTCGATCCAGTAGCGCGGACATGTGCGGTACTGCGTTGTCGAGCAGGGACGGGGTGGCCGGGTGACCGGGAGGTATGGGTCCGCCTCACCCTCGAGGTCCCCGACACGCACCCGCACACAGAGATACGACCAGCTCCCGGAAAAGTCGTCGGGGTTGGTCAGCGGGCGAGTCTCGTGGTGCGCGAGCTCGGCGCAGAGGTTGGTCGCCGCCAACGTCAGACGCAGTTGCATTCCGGTGGGGTAGGCGGTGATGCCGTCGAGCTGCAAGGTCACACCGGGGTGTGCGGCGAGGACCCGCCGGCCGCCCGCGTGCACCCCGCCGGTGCTCGGGGGTGGCTGCGCCGGCCACCGGTGTCTGCGCATGTCTCGATCGTCTCACCGCTGCCCGACGAAAGTCACGACCAGTTCCAGGCGAGTCACACCCGACAAGCGCGGGAGCTCGTGTGTGGTTTACGTGCCGGCGGCGATGAGTTCGGCCACCCGGGTACCGATCTCGGTTGTCACTGCCGCTTTCCACGACACCACTTCGACCTGCAGGTGCGGCATGCGGATGACGATGTCTCGAATGCTGGAGGGTTCATCGAGTATCCCGGTCGGGTCCGAATCGACCAGCATCGCGCCCACCGCGTTCACCGCCCGCAGCCGGGAGGTGTCGACAATCTTGTACTGGGGGTAGTCACCCGTATAGACCCTGCCCGCGCGGATGAGTTCCATCTGCTCCGGCGTTGTCGCCCGCTCCCTGATGACAACATGGACTTCTCTGTTGTCCTGCTCATTCGCCCAGAGGCCTTCGAGGAGGGCCGACTCGTCCTCCCGAGGATTCATACTGTGTGCCGGTGACAGTCCTTCCAGGAATTCCGGTATGGCCGCCGCGATCGTCGAGGGATCCAGCGCAGCCGCGGCCGGTGCTGCGGGCCGCTCCTTCTGTGTTGTGTCCTCAGGTGAGCTGCCTGCGACGAGGTCGAGCAAGGTGCGGCGTTGATGCGGGCCGAGGCCACCGATCCGTTGAGCCTCGGCAATCGAGAGCCCGCCGAGAATGTGTGCTGCCCGCACCGCATCCACCCCGGGAAGAGCCTTCACCACCACACTGACGCGGGTCTTGCTCACGATCGTGTCGGTCTCCGCCCGCGCGAGGACAGCGGCGATCGGAAGCTTCCCGGCCTGGATTGCGGCAAGAAGGTCGCCGCGGGCCTGGCGGATCGCGGTGGCCTTCGCCCACGCCTTTGCTCGCTCTTCGGGGGTCAACTCCGGAAAGTCCATAACCTGCTGCTCTCCTCTACGGCCCTATTTTTGTCGCCCGCCTATCTCACCATCACCGCACCGAGATACGGCGCGATTCGCGGGATCCAGCATGCGCCCGCCTAGTGGGCAGTGGTTGAAAGTGAACCGATACACCGAATACCAGAATGTGGCATAGGGAGGATGCGGCAGAGAGACAGCTGTGTCTGCGACCACCGGCTCACGCTACGGTGTCACCACTCACCTGATCTGTTCACGAAGGAAAGACCTGTGCCTGAGCGCTCTGCTGCCACTGAGGGCCAGGTTGTCGATCTGGCCGCAGCACGTGCCGCCCGGACCCGCGCATTACTCTCCGGCACCCGCCCGGTCTCGGACGTGCTGGCCCGCGCGGGCAGCCCGGGGGTGCGGAATCTTCGCGTCGATCAGCTGATCGCCACGTACCTACCGGGGGCGGCGCTCGGACCGGCCGCGATCATGGCCGTGTTGGGCATCGCGGAGGACAGCCTGGTGGGTGATCTGACGGCCGAGCAGCGCCGCAAAGTGCAGCAGGGAATCGAAATCCAGCTCACCCACGGCTGGTAACCAGCAGCCAAGCCTTCAGCACTACCCCAAGGCTCGAGGTTCGCGAATGTGAGGACCCTCCGGCCGCAGGGGAGGCGGCCGGAGGGTCTGACTGTCGCGGCAGGGGTGCAGCCCGTGATCACGCGCCAGCACCCATTGAATACCCGTTGCCCCCTGGATTACTCCTCAATCGAACCGAGGCCTGCCAGCACGCGCCCTGGCGCTTGCTGATCTCCTCGGCGGCCCGATGCCCCGGGGGGTGAGGATGCTGGTGGGCGACTCACCGTGCCCGAAATCATGCGCGCGGGTGCTCGAGCGGATTAACTGGCCTACGGGCCGTCGCGTGATGAGGGCGCGGCTGCCCAACCATGGAACCGAACCACAACGAGTAGTGGAGGCAGCACATGGCAGGTATCGCCTCGAAATTCGACAAGGCCTACGAAACCCGTCCGATCGAGGAACTCGCGCAGGCCCCCGTCGCCGCGCTCGAGGGAGTCAGCGAGTCCGACGCCGAACACCTGAAAGCCGCGTTCAACATCAAGACCGTCGCCGACCTGGGCACCAACAAGTTCTTCCTCTGGGCGCAGGCAGTCGCGAAACTCGCCGAATAGACCCCGGACCCGGGTCGGCAACCGCCCCAACCCGGGGTGCAGAGGAATACCCCCGCAGACCCCTCGAGGCTGCGGGGGTATCTCCGTCACACGGCGGTGCTCCATTCATGCGGACGGACGGCGCCGCTTCCTCCGCTGTCCGATCTGCGCGACCTCCGAAGGGTGCGACCTTGAAGTCGCGTCCACGCTGCCCGCTCATGCGGTTCCTCCATCCGTCTCGATCCGATCCCCTGCCAAAGCCAGCTGGTCGCCGCTGCCCCACACAAAAATCGAGGACGACACCCTGGGGCGGAATCGAAACGGTTGATCCACCCGGGGAGGCTGCGGCACGTGGATACACTTGTGCCACACGCTCATTGCCACTTCTGAAGCCGACCACGACAGACCTCAGGAATCTCCCGGGTGGGAGCGCGGCGACAAGACCACCAGCGCACCGAATCCCGGGGCAGGGGTGTGTGTGCTGTGCGCCATTTCCGCTGGTCAAGGAGAATTCAGGTGCGGATTCGGCACCACTACCCACCGCCGAGCATCAGGCAGCGGTGCCACAGTGCGGCAGAGTTGACGTGCGCCTGAGGGCGGGCGGTGAGCCTCTGGAACTCAGCGACACGAGGCCGCCGCCCCGGGATGGGTGCGATCGAGCTCCTTCGCCAGCGCACGCAGCGCGGTCTCGGCCTCGAGCGCCCGCGGCGTGGTAGGCGTCGGTCATCTTGCGGCCCACATCGCTGACCGCACCGATCGCGGTAGCCAGGCCACGACCGGCAGTCTCGAGCACAGATCCGAGCTTGTTCAGGTCGCTGCCATTCGCCAGCACCCCGCTGGCCTCCTGCGTATGCACCTGCTCGAGTTCGTTGGAGACGTCCGCGTCCTCGACGGCCTCTGCGGTGTCCTCCTTGTCGTACGGGACTTCTTTATCGAGGTCGATCTCGGAGGTCCCCACTTCGGCCGTGGAATCAGCCCTGTTCCGGGTGTGGGCTCGCGTCGAGATGGGGCACCTCGCCTACCAGCCAGCCGTCGGGGTATCTCCCCGGTGGCTGGGTCGCTTCGATCGTCTGCTCGGGTTCGGGGCCCGGCTTGGCGACAAGGTGTTCGTGGGACAGCTCGATGAGCTTGTCGAACGAGGGCAGGCTCTTGACCGCGACGTAGCTCAGGGCGAGGCGACGACAACGATGTCTTCAGCAGCGGACTGAAGGGTTTTCTCGACGAAGTCGTGGTCACCTCGCGTCACTGATGCCACCACGACCTCACACGTGACCGGTCATGGGCTCCTCTCGGGTCTGCCCCCGTCGCGGGGTGTCACGCGTTCTCGCCGTACCCAGTCGCAGCCGGGGCGGTGCCGATACAGTTGCGGCAGCGCCGCACCCGCCCGTGATCGGCGATCGCGGCGAGGCAGCGGAGCAGCTGCCACGGCGGTGCGCACCCGGCCCGGTCGCTCGACCGGGTGGTCGCCGGCATCCGGCCCTGTACGCGAACGGGGTCGCGGTCATAGGGGTTGGTCGCTCGACGCTCGATCGCCGACCGACGTCCCGTATCGCGCGATCGACACGGCGCGCGACGAATACCGTGCGCGGATGACGTACGGATTCGATCCGCTGGGTCCGTCGATGGCGAACGATATTCCTGTCGACGCCGCGGTGCTGTTGCGAAGTGTCGCTCCGGATCTGACCGACGACGAGCGCCTCGACATACTGCGACGCACCGCGATTTCCGCGGGTTCCCCCCTCGATCGTGCCGACAGCGACGGCGGGTGGGTCCGGATCGATCTTGTTGCCGCGTCCGCAGCGGCATAGGGCGATGTACGTACCCGAACGCTGTTGCAGCGCTTGACCGTCGTATGAACGTTCCCGGCCTGTGAGCTCACTCCGGCCGAGTCGCATCAGGGTTCGAGTTCCGGGTCTTCCCCGATGTTGCTTACGGCATGCGGGTGATTGACTGGAAAGCGGCTCGGACATCTGGCCAAATTCCGCTTTTGCGTACTCGAATTCGACCGGAAGGTTTGTCATGAACCTGATCGTGTGCCCTTCGGGCCCTGATGATGTATCCGTGCTTCGGCGCGGGATATGCATCGCAACCGTGGTGGCATGCCTGCCGTATCTTCTGCTGAAAGTCGCATGGATCATGGGTTGGACGATCGGCGTCGAAAATGCCGGTTTCGCCGACACCACCCGGGTCGCCAATCTCGCTACCTCCGGTATGGAACTGGTTGCGATCGTGATCGCGATCGGGCTGGTCGCCTCGTGGGGGAGAAGGATCCCTGCCTTCGCAATCGCTTTCCCCGTCTGGGTTGCGACCGGTCTGCTCGTCCCCGTTGCAGTCGGTTCGGTGCTGGGCGGTGTGATCCAAGCGGTGACCGGTGGCGGAAACGCATACAGCGGCAACGACGAAATGGCCGGGTGGGTATTCGGTTTGGTGTACGGAGGCTTTGCGCTGCAGTCCGTCCTACTGTTGGCCGGTTTCGTTCTCTACGCGCGCGATCGCTGGGCGGTCGTAGCCGACGGTGGCCGCATGCGCGATGGCGCCGGAAAGACCCGTCCCCTGCAGAATCTCCTGGGGGCGGTCTTCGTCGTCGCTGCGGCGATCTTCGCCCTTCAACAGCTGAGTTGGGCGGTATGGGGTGGTGGGATGTTCTCCGATCTGACCACCGCTCAAAGGGTGTTCCTCGTAGCGGGAGCCCTGTCCGCTGTCGCAGGTGCCGCGGCCGTGGTCGGTCTACTCAGGGGGAAGCGACTCACAATCTCCGGGCTGACGCTCATCTGGTTGGGCACCTCCGTGACGTTCACCAGTGCGCTCAAAGACACGTTGACGACCCTCGCTGTAGACGCCGAGGCGTGGGGCGCGTCCCGCCAAGATCCGGGTAATGCGTCGCTGACCCTGCTTGTCCTACTCGGCGCATTCGCTGGCGCCATCGGAGGTGCGCTGCGTCTCGTCGAGGAAGTGTCTCCGGCGAGCGAGGTCTCGAAGGTCGCGGCGTGAGTAAGTCAGACCATGAATCGTCGGCGTTGCCGCGCTTCGCCGCAGAGAAAGTTGTCCAACTCCAGACCCGCTCGGGGTTCGTCTTGTACACCGATTGGTGCGTATCCCGACGCTGCACTACGAACTTTCCGGCGTCGCGGACCTACCCCAATAAATAAGCGGAGAGTTCAGCCCCCCCCAGGGTTCTATCGGTCATTGCAACACCTTCGGCGAGGTGGTGTTGGAATGGCGAAGAATGCGGATGCTGCTGCTCAGGCCCGATTTCTGGGGTTGGTTCGCGACGGACGAGGTCTCAAATACTCCGCCCGCACCGCCGGAGTCCATCTCGATGTCGGTTATCAGTGGTTGCGCGCGGAGTTCTTATTTCTCCGTGAAGGAGGTCTCGACTGCGAGCAGTCTCGAGCCACCTTGGGGTGTGTGACCTCGAAGATCGCTGTGTGGGAGGCGTCCTTCATCTCGGGTAGCTACAACCGGCACCACTTGAGGGTCGAGCGAAGCCGAGAGAAGACCTTCTGGTCTGCGTTTGCGGTGCGCCGGACGGTGCGGCAGTCAGCCGTGATCGCCGGGGTGGGTAGCTCGACAGCGTATCGGTGGATCGAACAGCGGTATTACCAACTCCGTGCGGACGGTGTTAGTGAAACCCAGGCTCGGCGCCGGCTGCGGCTGAGCAAGACCAGGGCAGGGGCGTGGGAGTCCCGGCGTGCACTGAGAAACAGAAAGGCCGAGCGCGGCCGGGATGAGTCGATCCAGGTGGCGGTGCGTGAGTCCGCTGCGCGTATCGCCGCAGAGCTGGCGACGAAAGCAGCGTCGAGACTGTCGCGGTCCGCGGTCCGCGACACGCGGTATTGGGAATTGATCACCCAAGGGGAAACGAATATCGCAGCCAGCACACTCGTCGGTGTGACTCGCCAAACCGGGATCAATATTCAACGAAGGGCGCGACAGCGCAAGACTCTGACCGGCGCCGACGTGCCGTCGGAGCGGTATTTGTCTTTGGTGGAACGGTTGCAGATCGCCGACCTGGACCATTTGAAACTGTCGATCCGCGCCATCGCCAGGGAGATCGATCGGGCGCCGTCGACGGTCAAACGTGAACTCGACCGGCACCGCGATAGCCAGGGCCGTTACCTGCCTCATGTCGCCGATGAGACGGCCCGTCGAAACCGCAGCCGGCCACGTGAACACAAGCTGCTCGCCAACGACGTGTTGCGCCGGGTCGTACAGCGCAAGCTCGATCGGTTCTGGTCGCCGGAGGAGATCGGCGGCTGGCTGAAGCTGAAGTATCCGGAGGACAGCTCGATGTGGTTGTGCATGGAGACGATGTACCGGGCGTTGCTGGTGGCAGGCGGGAAGGGTCTGGACAAGAAGTACACCGCCAAATTGCGCAGTGGTCGGAGCGTGCGTAAACCTCGGTGGTTGGGGTCGGCGAGATCACTCGGTGCGGTGCGGAACATGACGATGATCGGTGACCGCCCGGAGGAGGTCGACACAAAGGTCGAGGTGGGTCATTGGGAAGGGGATCTCATCCTGGGGTTGCGCTGTCGATCGGCGATGATGACCCTGCGGGAACGGAAAACCCAGTACGGGATCATCGTCAATCTCCCCGTCGATCACACCGCCGAATCGGTGAAAAATGCTGTCATCAAAGCCTTTGCGGGCCTACCGAAACGAATGCGCAGAACGTTGACGTGGGATCAGGGAACGGAGATGTGTTTGCACCGAGAGATCTCCGCGGCCCTGGATCTGAAGATCTACTTCGCCGAACGTTCCAGTCCGTGGCAGCGGGGTGCGAACGAGAATTTCAACGGGCTCACTCGACAGTATTTCCCGAAGGGCACCGATCTGTCGGTGCACAGTCACGCTCATGTGCGGTCGGTAACGCGTGAGCTCAACACTCGCCCACGGAAGAACCTGGAGTACGCAACTCCCGCCACGGTGTTCAATGCCGAGCGACGGGCCACAGCTCACCGGCGCCGCACTGCGCTGGAACTCGCGATGGCGACTGCGGTAACGTAACCCGTGAGCTGGGAAGACCCAGATTTCAATAGACTTGTGTTGCAACGACAGTGAGAATCCGCCCCCCATCACCGGACATTTTGGGGGGCGGGGTCTTACGGGAATCCGCAGGTCGGGCGCGGCTACGAAAACCGTTGGCGGTCGGCGACGACGGGTGTGTGCTGTGGGATTCTTTCACCGGTGTCATACCTCGCCATGCTGTTTCGTAGATCCATGACGGTCGGCGGCATCTGCTGCAGAGATAGCGGCGCGCAGCTCGGACACATCGAGTGCGGGCACCTGGTCCTTCGCCGAGCTTCCCGCCGAGCTGGCCGGTCTGCCGCTCGATCAGGTGCAGCTCAAGGCACCAACATGGTGGGGATCAGCGCACTCGAGAGCCTGTTCACCCCGAACCCTGCGACGGCGCCGCAGGCCATCGCCGCAGAAGCACCGCCGTTGCCCGATGCGCCGCTGTCCGCCCCGATCGGCGAACTCGCCGAATCCGACCACGGACTGATCATGTGCATGGGCAAAGGCGGGGTCGGCAAGACCACCATCGCCGCCGCCCTCGCCGAGGGCGTAGGCGCGTGCATTCGAACATCGGATGCCGTAGCGCGGTGCGGGTCGGTCGGGCTTGACCGTCGAGTCGGCTCGACGGGATGGTGACGCACCCGAGTGCACCGCGATGACGGCTGGCCGGTCCATCGAAGCCGGTTCACCCATGGATCCTCACCCCCCTCGGTGACGCCGTGCGGTCACTCAGGCTCCTGTCGACGGTGCGGGGACGAGTAGCACGGGTCGGCGGGCGTGGTGGACCAGTTTGGAGGACACCGATTCGCCGAGGAACCGCTCGAACAGGGACATCACGCCGCCACGGGAGGTGCCGATGATGATCATCAGGGCGTCGTTGGCTTCCGCGATCGTGGTCAGCAGCTGCGCCGGGTCTCCTTCCCGCGAGTAGTAGGCCCAGTTCCCGGGCATCGTTGCCAGCATGGTGCAGGCCTCGCGGCGTTGCTGTTCGACGGAGTCGGCGAAGCGTTCTTCCCAGTCGTCGCGGTCGGGTTCGATGGGCATGTCGTCGATGTCGACGATGTGCGCGACGTGCAGAAAAGCATCGAGGCGGCCGGCGAGGTCCATCGCGTATGTCAGGGCGGCGTGGCTGGCGGGGTGCCGGTCGAAGCCGACCACCAGATGACACACCGCCGGGGTCGGGGCGGCGGGTCCGTCCACCCGCAGCGGGGTGCGCCAGTCCCGCAGGTTGTCCCGGGTGGCGTGGCGGTTTTCCTTCTTGGTCATTGCTCTTCTCCTCACACCGAAGCCAGGGCGAGACCGGCACCGCCGGCGACGATCGTCAGCAGCAGGGCGCCGACCGCGTTCGCGAGACCGGCGGCGTATTGCTGGTGTTGGATCAACCGGGCGGTCTCGAAACTGGCGGTGCTGAAGGTGGTGTACCCGCCGCAGAACCCGACACCCACGATCAGCTGGATCTCTCGTGGAACACCGTGGAAGAGGATCAGGCCGGTGACGAACCCGAGGAGCAGTGACCCGGTCACGTTGATCGTCGCCGTCGCCCAGGGGAATTCCGACGCCTTACGGTGTTTGATCGCCCCATCGATCACGAACCGGGCGATCGCGCCGAGGCTGCCGGCGCAGGCGATCCACAACATCATCATCGCTCCGCCTCCGTGCACCGCAACCGAAGTTGCGCGCCGACCGAGATCCCGGCGGTGGTGGCCACCAACCCCACCAGCACGGTGCCGGCCGCGTAGCTGCCGGCGGCCCACCACTGGTGGCCGCGCAACAGGAGGTCGGTGTCGACGGCGAGGGTGCTGTAGGTGGTGAACGAGCCGAGGATCCCGGTGCCCACCGCCAGGCGCACGCGTTGCCGCCACCGATCGTCCGGGCCGAGCCGGGTCAGTGCCTCGAGCAGCAACCCGAGCAGGAACGCCCCGATGATGTTGATCGCGAACGTGGTCACCGGCCAACCGCCCGCGACGGTGGGGAACCACACCGCGAGCTGGTAGCGCAGCGGGGCCCCGATCAGGCCCCCAGCTCCGACTGCGGCGATCGCGGCCGGGCGTACATGCAGCGGTCCCGGGGTGCGGGGCGCGGTGTCGGGATCGACCGGCAGGGTGGGATTCGGGTCGCGGCGACCGTCCACGGGCAGGCTCCTTCCACAAAAGGGAAAGGAGCCATCAGCCCCGAGGTGGGGCGGTTCAGACAACCCCTTCGCAGGGTGGTCTCGGCGGAGATCCATCGCCGCCAAAGAGCATAACCTGGCGGCCGGCGCCTGTCCGTGAGGCACACCCGAGGCGGGTTGGCCGCCGCCCTCCCGGTCACCAGGCCACCCCGTCCCTGCTCGACCACGGGCTATCCAGTACCGCACCTGTCCGCGCTACTGGATCGACAACCTCGACTCAGACACCCTCACGGTGACGGCCGGATGGCCACAGATCGGACTAGAACCGATCCAGGAGAACATAGACATCCACCCGCACCTGGGCTCGAACGCCCGGCCTGGACACGGGGCCCGCACAAGACGGGCTGAGCGGCAACGCCCAGAAATGACATAGCGGCACCACAGGCGGACCCCGATCCCGGGGACCCGTTCGGGCAGACGCGCGACGACGGCACGACCGTCTGCGGGTGCTGTGCGGTTGAGCATTCCCCAGACAAGTCTCAACGCCGCGGCCGCCAAACTCGCCGCACTCGACCGGACATCCTCGCACGGTTCCGGAACGGCGGAGTTGGGCATGCCGATACTCGGCCGAAGCAGCTGACCGGGAGGCCGGGCGCCGAGGCGGTCACTGTCCGAGACCCACAGCACCCGATTCGTACTCTACCCTCCCGTGAGGGTAGGGTTCCGGGTTGTCGGTGATGCCACCGCAGGATC
The DNA here is from genome assembly GCF_017656075.1 of Rhodococcus sp. ZPP. Classification (NCBI taxonomy): domain Bacteria; kingdom Bacillati; phylum Actinomycetota; class Actinomycetes; order Mycobacteriales; family Nocardiaceae; genus Rhodococcus; species Rhodococcus sp. ZPP. Next base: position 216,151 of record NZ_CP058641.1, on the reverse strand, counting down.
GTTCCTGCGTGGGTCGGTCGTGGGCCTGTGTCGCTCCGAGCCACCGCATCAATTCCTGTGACGCCTCTTTCGGCGTCGTTGACGTCTAGGGCATCGGCGTGTGCACGCCGGTGCGAACGGAGCTGTGATGGCAGGAGAACTCGATACGCCCGCGGAGACCATGTCGGTGCGGGCCGCGTTGCGGTCCCCGCGCCGCCTCAAAACCGAGGTCCTCGCCGGAATCGTGGTCGCGCTGGCACTGATTCCGGAAGCGATCTCGTTCTCGATCATCGCTGGCGTGGACCCCCGCGTGGGTCTGTTCGCCTCCTTCACCATGGCGGTGACCATCGCTTTCGTCGGCGGCCGCCCCGCGATGATCTCGGCTGCGACCGGTGCGATCGCCCTCGTCGTCGCGCCGCTGTCGCGTGACTACGGCATGGACTACCTGATCGCCGCCGTCCTGCTGGCCGGTGTGCTGCAGGTCGTCCTGAGCCTGCTCGGCGTCGCGAAACTGATGCGATTCATCCCGCGCAGTGTGATGGTTGGTTTCGTCAACGCCCTCGCCATCTTGATCTTCACCGCGCAACTCCCCCACCTGATCGACGTCCCCGCCCTGGTCTATCCGATGGTCGCGGCCGGACTGCTGATCATGGTGTTCCTGCCCAAGCTCACCACCGCGATCCCCGCCCCGCTGGTGGCCATTGTGCTGCTCACCGCCGCCACCGTGATCTTCGCGTTGAACGTCCCGAACGTCGGCGACGAAGGCGAACTCCCGTCCAGCCTGCCGACCTGGGTGATCCCGAACGTGCCGTTCACCATGGACACGCTGTCGATCATCGCGCCCTACGCGTTGGCGATGGCCCTGGTCGGGCTGCTCGAATCGTTGATGACCGCGAAGCTGGTCGACGACATCACCGACTCCCACTCGGACAAGACCCGCGAAGGCTGGGGGCAGGGTGTGGCGAACATTGTCACCGGAATCTTCGGCGGCATGGGCGGCTGCGCCATGATCGGCCAGACCATGATCAACGTCAAGGTCTCCGGAGCCCGCACCCGCATCTCCACCTTCCTGGCCGGGGTGTTCCTGCTGATCCTCGTCGTCGGACTCGGCGACGTCGTCGCCCTGATCCCGATGGCCGCCCTGGTCGCGGTGATGATCATGGTCTCGGTCGGCACCCTGGACTGGCACAGCATCGCCCCGAAGACGTTGCGGCGCATGCCCCGCAGCGAAACTTTCGTCATGCTTGCGACCGTCGCGGTCACCGTTGCCACCCACAACCTCGCCTACGGGGTGATCGTCGGTGTCGTCACCGCAATGGTGCTCTTCGCCCGCCGGGTCGCGCACCTGACCGAGGTGGTGGACGTCGCCCACCCCGACGAGAACACCCGCATCTACAAGGTGCGCGGCGAACTGTTCTTCGCCTCGAGCAACGACCTGATCTACCAGTTCGACTACGTCGGCGATCCGGAGAACGTCATCATCGACCTGTCCGACTCCCACATCTGGGACGCCTCGACCGTCGCGACCCTCGACGCGATCACCACGAAATACGCTGCCAAGGGCAAGAACGTGGAGATCGTCGGCCTCAACGCCGCCTCCGCCGAACGCCACGTGCGCCTGAGCGGGCAGATGGGTGCCGAGCACTGACATCATCCGTGCCCGGACGAATGCAGAGAAAGGTGAGCAGATGACGGACCGCATCGAAGGTTCGGCATTGCGGCACATGCAGATCGGTGAGGTCGCCGAACGCACCGAACTGTCGATCAAGACGATCCGCCACTACGACGAGGTCGGCCTGGTACGGCCTTCTGAACGCAGTGCCGGCGGCTTCCGCCTCTACACAGATGCTGATGTCCAACGCCTGCTCGTCATCCGGCGGATGAAGCCCCTCGGATTCACCCTCGACGAGATGCGCCAGCTCCTCGACTCCCTCGAGACTCTGGCCTCGAGCCGGCCCGCCGAGGACAAGGCAGCAGCGCAGGCATTCGTGACCGAATGCCATGCGCGCGCCGAAGAAAGCTGTCGCAAGCTCCGCAAACAGGTGGCCTACGCCGAGGAGCTCACTTCGCTGCTCGCCGACCACGCGGCCGGGTAGTTCGTAGTCCGGTAAAGCAGGTCGAAGGCGAAGAAGTTGACGGTGACCTGGCGGCGCAACACCGCCGACGGGCGTACCACGCCGGTTCCCCGATTCCAGCTGTCGCGCCAGCGAGGATTCCATGTCGTCGCCTCGACTGCTGTGTACACGGCGCGATAGAAGGAACTGGACGGTTTGGTACTCGCAAGTAGCACTGGATCAATCGTAACCTGCACGGCGCAATGCAATTCCACAGGCAAGGTCGTGAGTTCGACAGCGATCGATAGCGAAGGAAGATTCCATGGGCATGCGCGACACGGTCAACGGTGCATTCAGAGTAACGCGCCTAGCATTCGACGCCGCTGCTGCCGTCGCATCCATTGTGGTCGCCATTCCTGTCGCGTTTGCCATCGGCGAGGCGACCACCATGGCGCGCGCCGCACGCGGCGATCTCACTCCCGCCACGACCGAGGCGACGATCAGCGGCAGAACTCGTCTGCGCAGCGCGCCCCTCGGTGACATCGACCGGGCGTTCCATCTGGCTGATCATCCGTAGATCCTTCTTCGATCCCCCAACGACGGTTCACAGTGCCCCTGTGGGCGTACCTGAAACAGGCGCGCAGACCAGAACCCCGACCATCAGGTCGATGCGCTGCGCCGTGCCGGGGTGGCCGCCGAGAACATCCACGTCGATCATGCGGGTGGAGCGAAAGCGTCACGGCCCCAGCTCGATCTGGCGCTGGCGCGGCACCGCGGGGGCGACGTCCTGGTGATCACCCGGCTCGACCGGCTCGGACGGTCGATGCTGCACCTGATCACCCTCGGCGCCGAGCTACGTGAGCGCGGCATCGGTCTGAAGGTGCTCGAGCAAGGCATCGACACCGCCACCGCCGAGGGCCGCGCCATGTTCGGCATGCTGTCGGTGCTGGCCGAGTTCCAGCGCGAGCTGACCGCGGCCCACACCCGGGACGGGTTGGCCGCCGCCCGGGCCCGCGGCCGTAAGGGCGGCCGGCCGTCGAAGCTCAGCCCGGACCAGATCGAACTCGCTCAACGCCTCTACGACGCAGGAGACCACACCGTCGCCCAGATCGCGGGCATGCTGAAAGTGCCGCGCACCACGGTCTATGGGTATCTGGAACACACGCCGTGCTGCAGGCGCCGCCCGGTGACCGGTTCCGCCGAGGTTTTCACGATCGCCCCACCGTTGCGGAGGGTGTGCGCGACCGCCAGTGGCAGCTGGTTCTCGTAGCCGAGGACATCGCGCAGCATTTCCTCACCGATCCGGCGCAGCACGCCTCGGAAGGAGTTGCCGGAGATGACTGGTACCAGCTCGGCCGACCCGTCTGGTTGCAGGATCTTCATCCGCCGGCCGATCGCGGTGGTGCCGATCAGCTCCCCGCGGTGCGAGATCGGGGATTTCGCGGTCATTTCGATCCCCCAAGGCGGGCGGACCGACCGCGGAAAGTAGGGGGGCGTGGCAGACGGAAACGTTCCAGTTGGCGTCTGCCACGCCGGGCGAGGAACACTGGTGCCGGTAACCAGCCGGCGGCGCCCCCGCCCCGCAAGCATACCCGAGAGCCGCGAACACCGATCGCAGGAGACTACCGCCGGGGACATGTCATCTGTGCAGGTAGAATACCTATTTCGCAATCGCGCCATGTCATTTGGGGACAACGGGATCAGCTGAGGACGCGGGCCTGCCGGGCCGCGCGTAACCAGTCCGGGTACTCGCTGAGGAGCAGTTCGTACAGGGCTGTGTCGGTGAGCGTATCGACGTTCTCGACCGCGAAGAACCCGGCGTTGTCGACGAGCCGGCCGGTCAGGGTGTCGAGTTTCTCGAGAACCCCGAAGCTGGACTTGCCGATTCCGATGAACTGCCAGAACGCCGGAAACGCACTGGCTGTCCGCATCAGGGCGGTGATCTGCGCCCGCGCATTGAATCCGCCGTCGGTGAAGAACAGCACCAACGTCGGGACCGCAGTGGCTTTGTCGAGGGTGCCGATGATCTCTTCCATGACCGGGATCTCGTTGTTGGTGCCGCCGATCGCATCGAAATCGATACCGCCGTGCCGGCCACGGAGGTGGACATAGGTGTTCACCCAGGTGTCGGCATCGGCGACGGTGACGTCCGGCAGCTTCACGAACCGCTGCGCGTAGGCGTAAGCCTCGAGGTTGCCGTCCGAATCGAGCTGCGTCGCGACCGGCACCATCCGCTCGATGATCCGTTTGACCTCACCGGACCGGTACCGCTTGGACATCGACCCGGTGTTGTCCATCACCAGGACGACCCGGCCGACCGGGCTTGCGGCACCCTTGCTCAGCAGGACTTTCGCGACCTCCCGTTTCTGCAGATTCAGCTTCTCCCGCTTGACCAAAGAGAGCGTCGCTTCGCCGGGCACCGTCCGCACCCCCTCCCCGTCGACGGTCGCCGAAGTCGCCGCCGCGACAGCGGACTGTGCGGGTTCGGGTGCCTGTGCAGGGGTTTCGTCGACGCTGACACCGTGCTCGGTGACCAGGGCGTCGAGTCCGCCGCTCCAGCCGGCCGACCGGTTGCGGACCTTCCAGGACCCGTTGCGCCGGTACACCTCGAGCAGTACCGCGGACCACTCGGTCGTGAGGCCTTCCGCCGGGATCGCGAACGAGGTTCCGCCCGCCTGGGTGAGAGTTACTGACAGGCCCGGGACTTCGGCGAGGCTGCCGGGCACGTTCTCATCGAGCGCGACGGCCACGGCGAGGGTGTCGATCGCCGCGGGCACTGCCGCGAGGTGCAAGGTCACCTGCCCGCCGGTGAGGGTGACCGCCCCTTCCAGGGTGCTGGGGTTGTTGAAGAACACCAGATCGGCGTCGGTCCGGACCTTCAGATCGGCGCCGAGCTGGAAGACGAACAGATCGACCGTTCCCTGCCGGGCGCCGGTCACCTCCACCGTCGTGGTTGCCGTGTCGATCGGGCTGTTCGCCCCGCGAGTCAGAGAGGTCATGGTGTGTTCCGGCCCGCCAGGGTGGGGCCGAGTCCTTTCGTCAAGTGCCGCGAGGCGGTCGGTACGCCCGCGAGCAGGAGCCTAGTAACCGGATTCACCGGGTACGCACGTCGGCGCGCCCACAGACACGTGGGGTTGTGGGCGCGGGAGTGCCCGTGCGGGATTGGCTGTGCGGTTACCGCAGCACCGCGACGTGGTTGCGGCTGGTGTAGCGCGGGCTGTCGTGTTCGGTGCCGTCGTCATCGCGCAGACGCAGAATCCACACCGTCCCGCCGCGCGGTGACTCGGTGCACGCCTGCGCCCGGACACCGATCAGGGTGCGGTAGGCGCCGGTGCAGGTCTGCGGATCGGCCCCGGTCTTCGACCACACGCTCCGGCCGATGCAGCGACCCAGCATGACGGGTGGGACGACATTGTGCGTGCGGAAGAACTCCGCGAGCCGTGGATCCGTTGCCGGCAGCGGCGGATACGCGTCGAGCTCGGGCACACCGAACTCGTCGAACAGGGTGGCGTTCATGGTCGCGGCCCGGTGGGGTGCCGCTCCCGTGCTTCGGTGAGGACCGCGGTGTAGAGGTCGAGGTGCCCGCAGGGGTTGTCCTAGTGATCGCAGGTCAGCCAGTGGCCGTCTTCGTGGAATAGGTGTTCCTTCGGGAGGCCGCGCGGTCCTTGGCAGGCCGGGCAGACCCAGGTGAGAGTGACCGTGCGGATCTGGGGGTAGGCGGTGCTGGTGCCCCAGCCGCTGCGGTCGATGACGCGGACAGCGCGTTCGGTGAGGTCATGGTCTACGGGCACGGGCATGGGCATGGGCAGGTCAGCCTCTTTCATGAAAAGGGGACGTGTCACCTATGCAGCTAGAGCAGGTTTTCTGGATTCTTGCTGCGCTACGGCGGGATTCAGAACCGGCCGTCCGCGATGCCCTGAAGAACACCGCGAGCGGCTTCGGCATCGCCGCGGGCCCGGTGGGCGCCGCCGAGCCGGATGCTCTTCTCGACCCCTTCTGCCTGGGAGCGGGCCAGCATGATGCACCCCCACCCGCGCGGGTCAGCGAGCTGCGCCGGGTCGAGCCCGTGCCGGTGGCAGTCGTGCAGGATGCGGCCCATATCGAACCCGGCGTTGTACGCCAACGCAATCTTCCCCGCCGTCGCCGCCACCAATTCGGGGAAGACCGCGGCCCAGTCGGGGGCGCCGACCAGCTGGGCGGCGGCGATTCCGTGCACCGCGGCGGCGGCCGGGTGGATCGGTACGGCGCCCGGATCGACGAGGGTGTCGAGGAGCACGGCCCCGGTGGCGGCGTCGATCACGGCGATCTCGAGGATCGAGCCGTCGAAGTCGGTGGATTCGACATCGCAGACCACCGCCCGGCCGGGCCGCAGCATCTCCTGCGCCCACTGGCGGGGACTGAGCGCAGGCGGCACCTGCCCCACTCGCGGGCTCGTCGCTGGTGACTCGGATGCGGTCATGGTGGCCATCGTGACCGCACCCTCCGACACACTCATCCACGCACCAACCGGTCGATCGGACATCGAACCCCCTCCAGTTGCCGGCATTGCTTTCACTGGTCGGCTTTCTGGTCGCGCTGGTCGCGCTGGCCGCGCTGGGCGAGCTTCGCGTCGAGCCATCCGTCGACGAAGTCGGACATGATCTTCCGGCCGCTCTCATCGCCGACGGCCAACCCCGACAGTGCCCGGCGGACCACGCTGCTCAACGCCGGAGAGAGCGGATCTCCCTCGTCGTGGGCAGTGCGCCCGACCTCGGCGAAGTCGACTTCCCGCAGCTTCGACGGATGCGTGAACCAACCCCCTTCCGGGGTGGCGTACCGCTCGGGCGCCGCCGGCATCAAGGTCACCGACCCCCGCGAGCACGCGGTCACCACGTACACCCCGGGACGCACCGTCCACGACACCATGCCGCCGATGGCAGGTTCCGTCGGGACTGCATTCACTGTCTGAACCATCGAAGATCCTCTTTCCCTGCTGCACTGTGACGTTCTGCCCCGACTTTACATCGCTACATTGTGATGTAGCAATGGGGGACACGTCATTCGCCCCTTCGGCTCCGAGCCATTACCTGACAAGGTGTCGTTGTCTAGTCGCCGTCATGCGGCCGTACCACAGCCCCCGACACGAACGACAAGCGTTACAGCACGGCGTTGTAGGGTCTAGGCATGGACACCTCATCCGGCGCGGCACCGGCACGCCGCCACCTTTGTCACTCGGAGGCGACGTCGTGCCGTGGCCGGTCTGCGCCCCTCACCGCTGCCGACCCGGACGGGAAGGCCTGAGAAACATGGTCAGCCCGCACCGCCTCACCACCGACCAAGTCATCGACCTGATCAAGGAGGAAACCGGCACCGAGCTCTCCATCTCGACCTTCCGCGGGTACGTCTCACGCGGGCAAGCACCGGCACCGGTAGAAAAGATCGGCCGCACCCCACTATGGAAGCGCTCGGACATCATCAAATGGGCGCACAACCGGCCCGGCCAGGGCGCCCGCACCGACATACCGAAGCAGCGCAGACGACGCACCCAGTGACCGGCCGCCGCCATACCGTGTGACCATGGGGACGGCGGCGGTGAGCTCAGGTGGCGGTGTCCACGCGCAGCCGCGGCAGCATCCGGTGCACCGCACGGGCATCGCGGCGCCGCAACGACCCCTCCGCCAGCAACTCCCGCACCGCCTCGACCACACGAGCCGGAACGGTCACCTCGTGCTTGACCGCCCCACCCAGCGCTTCGATCAGCGCCTTGTGGACCTGACCGGTCTCGAGCGAGAAACTCACATGATCGAGCGTCTGCGCCGGCAGTACTGGACGCAACGCGGAGATCACCTCACGTGCAAACTTGTTGGCCCCCTCCATACCTCGAGTGTGACACACCACCCCGACACCCGCAGGTACTGCGCCGCTCCGCTCCACCCTGCGCGCAGCGTATGCCCCAAAAATCGGATCAGATCGCCAATGACCGACCGCCGCGCGCCTGTCTCGCCAGGTTCCTCGTCGTTCGATGCGGAACGTAGAAAGCACCACACAACGCCAGATTGCGGACAAGACTGCGGGTAACGCCGCAGCGGCGCCACAGGCCGAGAACGCCGACGCCATCGATCGCGCCGGTCGCGGCATGAGTAGGTATCTGCACGGCGAGTAGGTTCTAGTGCGCGATCGTCGATCTGAGCGGGTGTGAGGCCGGGGAGGCTCAGGTCGGCGCTGGTGTCTTAAGCGCAACGCGCATCGAGGGAGGGGTCTCACTACTCGCGGGGCAGCGTTGCCGAGGTCCATTCTGAACCGTTGTACCAGCGGTTCAGCTTCGGATCACGCTGATCTGGATACCAGCCCGGAGTCATACCCTGAGTTGATGGAGTCACCAGTTGCACCGGTGGCGGACGCTTGTCCCCGACACGGACGAGTGCGCGGATCGCGAGGACGATGACCGCGCCGACACCGATAACGATCGCGTAGAACACCAGCTCAACCGAGGTCACGCCGTTACCGACGCCAGAGAGGAGTAGGACCACGGCCGCAATACCACCGAGTACCCAGAGGATTCGCCGCATCCGGGTGCCCTGTTCATCATCCATGCGAAACACATACCACGCAGATTGGTCTCGACGAGGACGAACCCCTGGGGGGAGGTCCCCGGCGCCTCGCCGTCGAGGCAGCCCCGTATTGCGTCATGGGACGGCGCAATGCTCTCGTTCGGCTTCTTCTCATATTCGTCAGCGCCCGGGAGCTCGGAGACCCGAAGACGCCCGCAATGGCTTCCCAGGCTGCCGCTGACGGCGTTCCGTCACCGGAGGGTAGATAGCCTCGACCGCCGGCAACGGTGCCGGTCTGTGCCGTTTACTCAGCCTCTTCTCCAATTGGCGCATCAGTTCGTCGTCAGTCAACAGGTCGGGGTCGGGAGCCACCACTGGCACAATCCCGAGTTCATCCGCTGTAACCGCACCGGCAGCGAGCAACGCCCTGGTGACCGGAACCCCGAACGCCTCCGCTACCAACTTAATTGACTTGATGCCAGGTTCCATCCCGTCATTGATCCAACGCGTGACGATAGACGGGTGGAGACCAATCTCCTTGGCTAACCGATTCCGAGTCCAGCCGTTCGCTTCGAGTTGCGAACTGACGAATGAAACCCATCTTGACATGCTCGGAGCGTAGTCGCGGTCTCCCGACACCCCGGCAGCGAGACCCTACAACGCGATGAGAGCTACCGGGCAGCGGACACTGGTTGCTGCACAAGGAGGGGACGTGTCATTTCTACCGGTAAACAACCTGATTCGGGGAGCTGGGAAAGGAGTCGGGAGTTGTCACCCGCGACCTCAACCCCACCGCGGGTAGGCCCGACGACCAGCGCATGACCCGGAAGCTCTCACCACCCGTAGAAGATCAGGCTTGCCCACGCCACGATTGCCGTGACCGCGGCCAGGGCGACGGCGCCGATGGCAAATACCCGCGTGGCTCGCACAGCTTGCTGAAGGCTCCTGTCCGAGACAATGTCACTGGTCGCGCCGGTGATGGCAACGTAACACCCAGCAATCACTAAAAGTGCGCACACGCACACCACCCAGAGTCCCCATCCGACCGAGATGCCGAGCGGCGAGTCGATCTCAGCGAAGTTGCGAATGCCGGAAACGAGATCCCAAAAGCTGACGATGGCGGCAACTGAGCCAGCGAGGAGGGCAGCGAGCCACGTCCATGCGACTTTGGACACCGCGGCAAGCAGAAGCGCCAATGCGGCAACCGCACCGGCGACCAGGGTGATGTATCCGTCATCGACTTCAATCCCGGAAGCGGATACCGGTCCGGCTACGGCCCACGGTCCGAGGCTGCCGACGATAACGCCGATGCTGGCTATCCATGCGATGACGTATCCCGGCGCGTTCACGGCGGAGAGGAACGGAACCGGGGGGCTCGTGACAACCATCGAGTGTCCCTTCTGCACGAGATCTGCACGCCTGCGTGCGCGTCGAATGGTGATGGTCAAGTGGACTTCAAGCTATCTTCCTCCGGCGGGCACGGCGTAGGAACTCTTGCACAAACATTGATCCGCACGTAAACACCGGTTGCCCATCGCCCTGCACGTGGCATGCACCCGATGCTGAAACCTTCGAGGCGCCAGACTCGCCCGGAGAACGACGGTGCACACGGCGGCGGTGCCGAGGGATCCGGCGTCGGCGAAGTCGTCGACCCGCAGGGAGCGGATCACCGTGCGGCGGGGATCGTCGAGCCAGATCTGGCCGATGCGGATTTCATCGCCGTGCCGGTTGGTCATATCCGCGGTCATCGTGGTTCTCCTGTCGATAGTTGGTTGCTGACGAAGCGGAGTGCTTACGCGGCCGAGGCGGCGGTTGCCGGAGCCGTGTGGTGAGCGGTGAGGGCCTCAGCCCACCACAGATCGAAATTCGCGTGTTCCTTCGCTGCGGCCAGGGCGGGGGCGACGACGAAGTACCGTTCGATCGCGGGGAACAGCGGGCCGCGCCGGTGCTGATACACCCGCACGATGCCGTCCTCGCCCACCTGGCGCTCGATCAGCCCCTTGGCCTTCCCCTCGGCCGCGAGACGGTCCAGAACGGTGTGCAGGGACGCCTCGGTGCCGCGGCCGCGGATCCGCACCGAGCGGACGGCGTTGCCGAGCTTGGCCGGGTCACTCTTCCGCGGCCGCAGGATGCGCCGCACCTCGTAGAGGGCGTGCGGCGCTGCGGCGAGGACACCGTCGAACGCCTCGAGCACCCCGGTCATCTCCTGCGCGCGGAGCATGTCGATCAACCGGCGACCGCCCACCAGCCCCTGCGCCGGATTCAGGGCCAGCGCTAGGTGTTCCATCAGCAGGGTCTTCGCCCCCACCGCCGGATCGGCGGCGTACCGGGCGAAGATCTCCGACCGATTCTGCTTGTTGGCGAACGCGAACGGGCAGAAGGTGCAGGCGGATTTACCGACCCCGGTGCCGATCACCGACTCGGTGAAGGCGATCGCGTCGCCGCGGAACCAGCCCCACTCGATCAGCGGGTACTCCCCCGTCCGCAGGTCGGTGTTGTAGCCGGCGTCCTTGTCCGCGCGGCGGCGTTCCCCGGCCTCGAAGCCCATCACGTGCCGGTACGGCCGGCCGCGGGTGAGGCGGGCGATGACCGGGTCGAGGGCATCCCCCTTTGCATGAACGGAGCAGATTCTGGCGCCACCGGACTGGGGAATGGTGCCGGCCTCGACCATCTCGTCGTAGAGCGTGTACGCGCCGTCGAGGCACAGGCGGGTCGGGCTGCGGGAATCGTCGAGGATCACCACTCCGTCACCAGCGATAGTGACGTGCCGGCGGGCGCGGGCGACCTGCACGAAGCGCACACCCGCGGCCGCCAGCCGGGGCAGCACCCGCTCCTCGATCACGGTGCGGGTGGAGTCCCACTCGTCACCGGTCATCGCCGACACCACCACCAGTTCGTCGAGACCGAAGTCGCGGCTGGTCGAGTCCTCGAGCCACCGCAGCAAGATCGCGGTCGAGTCCTCGCCCAGCCCGTAGCTGAGCACGACCTTCGGTGTGGGCTCGTCGTCGTTCACCGACAGGTCAGTGCAAGCAATCGTCAAGTGCATGTTCCTTTTCGCTGATTGCGTGAGGTAAGCCGGGTGAATGTCAACGTGGACTGTTCGAGAACCGACCTTACAATGTGACGTTGTATGGATCAAGTGGGGAGACCCTGCCGTGCAGATGCTTCCACCCGGTTGCACTCTTTCGTCGCGTTACTTCCCCCGTCGATACATGGGATGGGGACATGTCATCTACCCAGCTCAGTGGGTCATTTTTGGGATCCAAACAAGCCCCGGATGACCTCAACGCCTGTGGGTGCAGGGACACCGATCGTGGAATGGGATCGGGCGCTACCGGCCCCGGGCGTCTTGCGGCCGCGCTACCGGCCCCGGGCGTCTTGCGGCCGCGCTACCGTTCCCGGGTATGGGGACGACATTCCACGGGCCGAGCCCCTGGCCGCATATCACCGCGGCGATCCGAACGAAAGGCTCCCGCTGGGCCGCGATCGCCTACCTCGGCCAGGACGCCCCCCTCCTGCTCCCCCTGCGCGCCGGGGACGTCCTGGTCGTGAACGCCTCCAAAGCGGCACTGCGCGCACATGCCACCTCACCGGCCGCCCTCGCCCACTACCTGGGCGCCGGGGTGCGGGTGCTGTCCACACCGAACCTGCACGCGAAGGTGATCGTCACCGACCGTCGGGCGGTAATCGGCTCCGCGAACGCCTCGCAGAACTCCACCGTCGTCGACGAAGCCGTGATCATCACCGACGACCCGGACCTGCTCGCCGCCGCCGGCGCATTCATCGACGCAATCGACGAGACCACCGAAGTCGATGCGGTGTTCCTCGACAACGCCAACGCCGAATGGGCGAAGGGGCGGGCGCTCACCATCCCCGGGGTGACCGGCCGGATCCGGACCGAACCCGACTTCCTTCCCTCACCGGTGACCCGGATGTTCGTCTGGCAGACCGAAGAGTACGACCCCAGCGCGTCCGAGCAACGCGAATGGACGACCCAACAACGGCGCCAGCGGCGCCGCTGCCGGACCGACCGCGAGGTACCAGCTCGAATGGTTCCGCCTCGACGAGCCCGGCCACCTGAAACTCGGTGACGTCCTGATCCAGGTCACCGACGACTGGGTTCATCCGCCCGCCGTGGTGCACTCCGGGCCCGTGACGATTCCCCGTTCCCGCGGCACTTCCTCCGCACCCGGAACGATCTCGAGCCCATCGCGTTGTCGGACGCGGAGAAGACGCTCGCCGACCTCGGGAACCGTAACCCGCGGCTGCGGACCGACCACCGCATAATCTCCCCCACCCTGCGCGCCGCCCTCCTCGGACTCTGGAACCTCTGACCGCTCCCCAAAGAGAAGGGGACGTGTCATTTCTCCAGGTAAATCACCGTTTTGCTCCTGGAAGGTCAGACACGATGTGGCTGCGCCTAGCGCCTCGCACGACCTATTCGTCTTACGGATCGTTACAGCTGGATTCTCAGTTGAATGGAAGCGACTGCCACCACATGCTTATTGCCACGAGGGCGTCGGTGAACTGAGGGATGGCAGAGAAGAATCCCAGGTCTAACATGGCGCTCTCCTTGGTCGGAAGGATCGTGCACACGGAGTATCGCCCGTGCCCTCGGAGACTGTTACGTGCGAACAACCCCGTCGACGAGCGTGCGTGCCCGGATGAGCTCGTGCAACACCGCAACCCCGACGCCACACTCCTTCCCCGCTTCCGACAATGTCAGAGAGTCGGGATTGCCCTTCGGGTCAGCACCGTTCTGCGACATCCCAGCACCGTACCGAGCCCGACCCGCTCGCAGGAACCAACAGCTCCTCGGCGCTACCAGTCGGCCGAGGTCGCCGCGATCTCGCGGACGCGTGGCGGCCAGCACGGGTCAGTGGCCAGTGTGTGGATGACCTCGGCCATGTGGGGATGGTGGCCGGCGACGTCCAGGCGGGCCAGGAGCCGGGTGATGCGTCGCGGACGGTCGGGCCATCGCCCGCCCGTGGTTTCGACCAGGGCGGCCAGCACGGTCGCGGCCTCGGTGTCGTCGATTCGACTGGTTCCCCGGTCATCCCGCGCGTAGACCCCGGCTACCGGTGGTGCGCTCGCGGCCGTTCTGATCGACGCCCGGTACCAGGGATTGCGCAGCGACCGCCTCATCTTCCCGGGCTTTTTCTAGTGGGCGTCGCGGAACGCCTGCTCGACCTCGGCGGGGAACCGGCCGCGGGAGGAGATGTCGTAGCCCTGCTCGGTCGCCCACGCCCGGATCTCTTTGACTTCCCCGCGCCGCCGCTCCGGAACGTCGGCAACGGCTGGAACGACGGGGCGGTCGGAGCGGCGTTTGCGGCCACCGGTGCGCGTGGCGTAGTCGATGAAGTACCCGATCTGCTTGTGGAACTTGGTGGCGTGCTTGTCTTTCAGGTCGATTTCGTAGTCCACCCCGTTGACGGAAAAGGTGATGTTCTCCCCTTCTCCGTCACCGAAGATGGTGCCGTCGATGTCGTCGACGAGTTCGACTACTACCTTCCGCGCCACAGTTCCCCGATCTCATGTTTTCTTTCACATCAGGACCGAACCCTACTGGCGGTCGCGCCGTCACCGGGGGACCAGGTCCTGGGACGTGTCATTTCCGCAGTTCAGAGCGTGGCTATCGGGTGTGCACGGTAGGGCCGAGCCCGAGGTGGAGGGGCGGGCACAGCGCAATGGAGGGCAGGGGTGCGCATCCACTCGGAACAGGCGGTGGTGCTGCGTGTGCGGGTGCCGCGGTCAGGGAGAGGGCTGCGGCCGCCGTGGACGCGATGAGGGCCAGGCGCAGAAACCGAGACACGGAATCCTCCAGTGGTGCGGGCCCGACCCACACACATTCTCACAGGTCACGCACCATCGCCGTGGCCTGTTCGGCGCCTAGGCTCGCGGCGGGCATGTCTGGAGATCAGTTTCTGCCGGTTGCCCGGAGCTCGGTACATCTCGTCAAGCATCAGGGTTTCGATGCCGGCGTGCTGGCGCAGGATGCGTGTGGCGGCGAGAGACACCAGTTCCTGCCGGGTCGGGCCGAGCCGGCCGGCGAGGGCGTCGAGGTGCACGAGGAGTTCGTCATCGAGAGCGACAGCGTTCCTGGCCTTGGGCGGCTCGGGGCGCAGATCGTGCACGGGGGCAACGGTGGTGAGGTCGGCCGTCAGGTTGCCTGGGTTGTCGAGGAGTCGGCGGATCCCGACCCGCACCAGCGCCGAGACCCGGCGGGGCCCGTACTCGTCGGCGAGCTCGTGCAGTCGGCGTTTGGTGTCCTCGTCCACCAGGAACGAGTGCGGCTTCCCGAACGGGCGCCCCGCCGGGGACGGCGCCTTCACCGCTCCGGCGGGCCCAGTGGCGGCGGCGGTGGTGGTGGTTTTGCGGCATTCGTTGCGGGCGAGGAGCTGACCGCGGTTCGACTCCCCCCGGTAGATCTCGTCGGTCACCGCCTGCTCGAGATCACGCGGATGAGCCAGGAGTTGCTGGGCGGCCAGGCGCATCAGTTCGCCGCGATCGGACCCGAGACGGTGAGCAAGGGCGTCGAGTTGATCGCGGAGATCGTCATCGAAATGCACATTCGTGCGCGGGCCGAAGATTTCCGGTGCCAGATCCCGGACCGCCCCGATCGTGGTCAGGTCGGCGGTGAGATCGCCGGGGTCGTCGAGAAGCCGGCGCAGTGCGACCCGCAACGCCGCGGCGGTGAGGACGTCACCGTTGCGGCCGGTGAGCCGGTCGAGTGTGGAGGGGTTGACGTGCAGGCGGGTTCGGTGGGTGAGGTCGTCGCGGGCGTCCTCACGGAGCACGTGGGGACGGAAGCGGCCCGCCGCGGTGAGGAAGCGGTGTGCGGCGACGCGGACGATGGCGCTGCGTTTGGTGTGATGGGCCCGGGCCAGATCCTCGAGGCGCCGGTCGGTGGCCGGGTCCAGGTCGAAGAATATTTCCACGCGCGGGAGGCTCCGTGCGACGGCGGACACGCGGCGGTACTCATCGAGTGCAGTAGGTACGCGGTCCGGGTCGGCGAGGAGGCGGTGGGCGGCCACACGCACCAGGGCGCCGAAGCGGCGGGGGCCGATCCCGGCGGCTACCTCCTCGAGGTGTTGCTTGGTCTGCGGATCGAAGCGGAGCGGGATCGGATCGCCGACAGGGACGCGGCCCATGCTGGTGGTCTCGGGCATCGCTGTCATTCTCCGTGAGGATGGTTTGTCCGGAACTAGTTCGGATGGAGACCGAGCGCCGGGCAGACGGCTGGTCGATGGAACGCACTGCGCACAGACGCGCCCCTATGGGTACTTATCCGCTATGGGGGCTAGCGGCGCCTGCGGCGACTCAGGGACGTGGCATATCCCCGGGCCAATGACCCTTAGCCTGTTCGACCCAGGGTCTGTGATCACCGGGTGTTCGGATCTTCCGAAGGCCGGATCGCCGCGGCGGCGAGTTCAGCGGAGTAGCGGGGCTCGAAGAGCGGGTTCATACCGGCGGTGTGCCAGTAATCCTCGGTGGTGTGGGCTGCGCCGATGAGCCCGCCGGCAATGCACGCAATGGAGTCGGAGTCGCCGTTGCTGGTCGATGCCCAAGCGAGGGCCTCGGGTCCCGTCAGGGCGGCCACATCGTCCGCGGTTCCCAGGTCCGCGACCAGCAAGGCGAGAGCGATCGCGCTGGCCGACTCCCAGCCTTGACCGATCCCCACACATGGGTCGCCGAAGTCGGCCGGCGGAAGGGCGCGTAGTTGTTCGAGGCGTTCCGCTGCGTGGGTGAGGATCTCGTAGGTGCCGTCATCCAGCCCTTCTACCAGGTACGACGACACGTCCACGGTAATCGGGGCGAGGACATCGCGCAGGTAGGAGTCCTCGGTCCAGGAGCTGGTGCCGCCGTAGATCTGTGTGGCCGCCGTCAGGGCGTGTTCGAGGAACCGGCCGCGGCGTTCGGGGGCGTAGCGAGTGGCGTCGGCGAGGAGCAGCGCCGGGACGACAGCGCGCGGGTGCTTGTGGGTGATCACGGCCTGAAGAGCCGTCAGCCCCAACCAATACGGATCCGGAGCGAATGCGGCTGGGACCAACCGCATCACTGCCCCGCAGCCGGCGGATTCGACCGCCCCGTCCGTGTCGTACCAGCGGGCGCCGGCGCGTAGGTTGCGCAGCGACTTCATACAGGTGCGGCCGGGAGCCCGGGTGTTGTCGGGGTCGACCTGCCACAGCAGGAAGTGCCGGGTGATGGCGTCGGTCACCGCTTCGATGTCGCCGAAGTCGGTGACCTCGACCAGCGCGTGGTGCACGGCCAGGGTCATCTGAGTGTCATCGGAGATCACCCACTGCCCGGATGGCGGGGCGACCGGGTAGGTGGGCATCTGTGCGTAGCTGGTGAATTCGACCTGATACCCCCACGCGTCGCCGGCGGCGAGGCCGGTCAGTGCATTGGCGTACCGGATCGCGACGTCGTCGGTCGGGTTCGCGTCAGGGTTAATCGAGGGTGTCACGGTCACGGGGTCTGTCCTCGTGCGATGTCGTTGGCGGCGGTGCGGACAGTTTCGATGTCCATGAGGTCGAGGTCGGCGACGCGGCCGAGGTAGTCCGCGATCGCGTCGGGGGTCATGCCCTCATCGAGGTGCCGACGGATTTCGTCGAGCTGCTCGTCGTTGAGTGCCATTGTGGGGGTCGTCCTTCCGTCTCGCCCCTTCAGGAAGGGGACGTGTCATAGTGCCTGGTGATTGTCGGTCTATGCGGCTTTCGTGCTTGGTTTATGCGGCTTTCGTGCTGGGTCCGCTGCCGTGTTCGGCGTCGGCGACGAGATCTTCGGCAACCATGTAGACCGTTGGCCGGCCGCTGATCCCGTGGTGATCGACCTTCACGCACCGCAGGTGGGTTCCCATCGGCAGGACGACCTCGTCTTCGGACGAGAAATTCGAGATGGATTTGACGGGCAGGCCGTCCCGGGTGCGGACGACCATCATGTACGGCGGATGGCCGGCGAAGTTGTGGGCGGTGCTGTGGTTGGTGCTGAAGCTGGTGACCTTGCCGATCTCCATCCTAGAGCCGACGGTGAAGGCCAAGTCGATGTACTCCTCGGTGGTGCCTTTCCAGCCGCTGGGGATCTGGGTGCCGCGGACCAGGGTCATCGGCGTCTTGTTCGGGTTGTGTTTGCGGAACTTGTCGAACGCGGAGTCTAGTTGGGATACGACGGACTTGACGTGCCCGGAGGGGTTGGCGTCGCGTCCGGTGATGGCGGCGTTGATGGATCGGTAGCTGCCGCCGGTGTAGGTCGTCAGCGCGGTGCGTTCCTGGTAGCTCAGTACCTTCTGCACGAACGCCGTGTTGGAGGTGGTCAGCGCCCCGATGTTCGACGTTTGCACCTGGCCCCCCGGCCCGAGCTGGAAGCCCCACGACTTCAGGTCGCCGGCCCGCTGAGCGATCACGGCGTAGTCGTCGGCGGTCTCCTTGCCATAGGCGCGGATTCCGCTGCGCCAGAGGCTGGCGTGCTTGTCCGCGCCGAGGCTTTGCGGTGGGATGTCGTGCTCGAAGTGCGGAATCACACCCCCACCGGCCGTCGGTGTACCCAGGGCACGGGCGTGCGCTCTGGTGTAGGCGGCGTCGGCGGCGGCCTTGCTGGCGCCGTCGGCGAGAGCCTTCGCGCGCGCCTGTTCACCGGCCTTGATTGCAGACTGTTGCCGTAGCGTCTGCCGGTGCCGTTTGATGCCGTCGTGGATGTCCGCGCGGACCGGGCCGCCGCCGACGGAGTCGGTCAACTTGTCCTTCGCCTCGGCCATCTCCTCGTCTATGACCGCCTGCTGCGCGGCCGGAGTGGACGCGAGACCCGAGGCAGCTCGACGAGCCACTTCCAGCCCCACGTCTCCCTTCATGGCGTGCGCCTGTTTCTGCAGCTCAGTGGCGTTCGCGGGCAGCGGATCAGGATCAGCCAGTTTCGGGATGCGATTGGCCTTCGCGAGCGCATCGTTCTTGCTGGTGCCCTGGCCCACCGGATGGTAGGCGTCGCCGTTGCGCTGCAGGATCAAGAAATCCGAGGAGCCGCGCCGGTAGATCACGGTGCCGCCGTCGAGGATGCGACCCTCGACATCGGTGACACCGGACCCGGTTTCCATCGCGATGGTGCCGGCGGTGTAGACACTGGTGTCCCGCGGTGTGGATGCCAGGGTCGGCTGTCCACCTTCGGTGAGCGCCTTCGCCGCTTCTGGCGCGGCGCGGCGGTTGAGCGAGCGGGCGATCGCGTCGACCTCGTCGTCGGATAGGGAGGCGTAGTAGGCGTCGCGCTCGGCGTCGGTGGCCATGTCCTCGCGCAGACCGAACTTCGCGGCGGCCAGGTCCTCTCGAACCTCGACCTGCCGGCGCTTTGCCTCCAGGTGAGCCTGTTTCGCGTCGTCGAGCTCGCCCTGTTTCGCTGCGATGTCGCCTGATGAACCGGTACCGTCTTCGGCGGCCTTCTTCGCCTTCCTCAGCCGGGCCCGAATCCGGTTGACCGCCTTACGGGCTTCCTCCGCTTCCGCGTCAGCGGCGACAACGTTCTGCTCCGCTTGCTCAACTACCGCCTGCGCCGCAGTGACTTTCGGGGCGGTCAACTTCTCGCGCTCGCTCACGGCCTGGGCGATGAGCAGTTTCGCGCTGGGTGGGATGGCATGAACGCTGGGCATTGGTGTGCCACCGAGGATCTTCGCGTCGATCCCGAGCCCCTCCATGAACTCTTTGAGGATGCTCGGCGGGGCGGACTGCACTGCTGCCGCGGCGCCGAGCAGCCCCTGTTCCTTGAGGTGGGTGACGACCTTCTTACGGGCCTCACGTCCCAGCCGTCGGTTCGCGTTCGCCCTCGCAGCAGCCTTGTAACCGCCGCAGCCAGGGCAACGTCGGCCACTTCCATGAGCTTGTGAACGGCACATGAAGGCATCGTATCGGCGAAATAGACTGTCCCCCAACTGACACCAACTGTCGATACCGTTGCGGTCCCTGCCGTTCATGCGGACACACCCCCCTCCCCTGCTGCAGTTCCGCCACAAAGAATCCGTTGATGGATCACACAGTCGACCCTGCCAGCTGCCTACATTACAATGCCACATTGTATTCTACGCGCTCGGGCCGCGCCCGACGAAGACGGGCGCAGCCCGAGTGGCCACCTATGGCCGATAGCTGCCCACGGTGAGGCCCTTTCGGCTGAAGAGGGAATCCTCCTAGAACGGTCCGGTGCCGGGGACGCCGCCGAGGCCGAGCCAGTAGAAAATCCACATGAAGAGGGGCAATGTATTCACCTTTCGGGGTGTTGTGGACACCGGGCTGTGTGACCGGCGAGCGTCAAATGCGTTCGTGTGGGCTCCGATCCTGTTGCGGTCCTTTAGTCATCGGTCCACCGTCAGCGTGTACGAGGACTATGGCATTTCATGACTGACCGCGATCGACGATGTCGAGTTGAACACGGTTGCGGTGACTTATCGCCCACCGGCCGGCGTCGAGGTCGTCGACGAGGAGCTGGCATTGTTCGTCGGTGCGCACGTCCGAAGACTGCCCGATGACGTTGATGGGTCCGCGGACCCCGTTCCTCCAGTCGACGACGGTGTAAACGACGTCACCCGTGGGGGCGAAGTCGCGTTGGCGGGTGCAGACAACGAAGTGTTCGGACGTCGCCCGGACGGTGTAGGGGCGGCGTGGTTCGAGTCCGAAGCGGATCCGGTTACCGGGTTCGAAGGTGATGGGTGTCGTCGGCGTACCGGTCGCATTCATCAACGTCACCATGCACCCCCGGTTGCACGCTGCTGTTGAGGGAGGGAAGCTCTTTGGCTATCGACGAGAGTGGCGCGGCTGATGCAGCCCTGGGTAAGACTTTTCGGTCGGTGCCCGATGTGGAAGCCGTCGCCGGCATCACCTTGGTGGGGGCAGGGGTAGATCGACAGGCCCTGCCGCTTCTCGTGGTGTGTGCGGGCCGCGCGGGCGTCCTTGCGTGTGAAGTAGGTCCGCTTGCTGCAGTGCGGGCAGGTCGCCCAACGGGCGGTAGGTCGGTGGGCGCGAGGGGACAATTCGGTGCTCCTATGACTGGGGACGTCGTCGGGATGGTCAGACGGCGCGGGTGATCTGCAGGTTCAGCCAATCGGAGACCCACTCGATGGCATTGCGGCCGGCATTGTCGACGACCAGGGTCTGGTAGCTCTGGTGGGCTCCGGAGGCGAAGAAGCTAGCCGCGTTCAGGCCCTCCCCGACTACCGCGGCGAGATCCTCGGCTCCCTGCGAGCGCGCCATCGTCGATACCGACCCGGCGAGTCCTTGCAGGTCGAGGGTTTGCGCTTGCGTGGTGATCGTGTTTCCCACGGGGTTGCCCTGCTTGCCCAGTAGCGCGGGGTCGGTCTTGCTGGCTTTGCCGGTGAGCATGTTCGCGGCCACCGAGGCGAGTTCGAGGCCGAGGGGGATCAACGCCGCGGTCTGCGCCGCAGCACCGACCGGGTCGGGTAGCACTCCGGGCGGTGGGAAGAGTTTGTCCGCGGCGGCCCACGCGATTTCCTGGGCCTGGCCGGCGATGTTGGCCAGCTTGATCACGTCGACGTTGCCGAGAATGCTGGTGACCAGTGCTGCGATCTGGGTGTACCCGGTCGGGTCCGGGATGATCGCGAGGATTTGGGAGACCCACTTCAGGTCGACACCGGCGACCATCTTCACCAGCGGCGCGAAGTGCACGTTCAGCTCCCGGGCGGCGTCCCGGGCGCCGCGGACATCGCCGGCGGCGATCTTCTGCGGTAGCACCATCAGGTTGTGCAGGATCTTCGGAATGTCGAGGGCTGTGATGCCGGTGACCACGCCCAGGGCTTGGTCGACGACGACTGTCGGTTTGAGGACCGATAACACGCTCGACGCGGTCGACAGGGCATCTGCGGGGGTGGCGGCGACGGGCGCGATCTGGTTACCGAGCGATGCGGCCGTGTTGGAGAGCTGCGAGATGGGCGGGTCGGTGGCGGGAAGCGTGGTGGTGCCGCTATTGGCCAGCCTGGCTGCGGTGTTCGCGATCGTGGCTACCGAGTCCAGCGCACCGGTCAGGTCCGCGTGGCTGGCTGTGGTGAGTACCTGCGCGGCCGCGTTTTCCGGCGTGCCCGCCGGGGCTGCGGCAAGGCCCGTGGTTGCGGCACTGTTCGCGGCCCCGGACTCGAGCAGCTCGGCCAGGGGACGAAGAGTCTTGCCCAGCGCGGTCGCAGTGTCCGCGACCTCCGCGACATCGACCGAGCCGCCGGTGTCGAGGCCGGAGAGTTGCTTTCCGAGCGCGTCCAGATTCGAGCCGAGACCGGGCAGGTCGGCGTCGGTGAAATCCGAGGTCAGCGCGGTGGCGATTGCCGCGTTACCACCTCCGGCATCGGTGGCACCAGTGGTACCCGGGGTCTTCGACAAGATCGATCCGAGCGATCCGAGGAACGGGTTGGCACCCTTGTGGATCGAGCAGTACAGATCTTTCGGATCACAGATCGAGGCCACCCGCCCCGATAACTTGCCCATGCCCTGCGATCGGGGACCGGCGATCCCCTGCCCGGAGGTCTTCGGCCCGACCGTCGCGGCGCCCTTCGTACCGGTACCGGGATCGGCGAGCAGGGCCACACCGAGGACCCGGTCCGCGTCGACCGGTCCCTGGTCGTTTCCGATGGCCGACGCGAGATCACCTGCTGCATCGGAACCTTGGGAGTAGCCGGTGATGGTGATCTTCGCGTCCGGGCATGTGTCGGCGTAGTGGCGCAGCACGGCGGTGGCCTTGCTGACCGCGTCGGCTTTGCTGTCAGCGTAGGTGTGGCCGTTGTCGAACGCGCGCGCCATGTACGGCAGCGTGTATACCTGCGCTCGGGCACCGTTCTTCGCCTTGATCGCCTCCGCGACGGGGGCCAGCATGCCCACCGGCTGGTTTGGGTCGGCGTGCTCGTTGGTCTCCCACGTGCCGGGGATAAACAGGTTGAACACCGCCGCGCAGTTCATCGGGGCGGCGTTGACGATCGCGGGTGCAGTAAGCACGACGCCACCGCCAGCGACGGTCGCAGTGGCGATCAGCGCGACGGTGCGACGGGTTCTCGAACGTCTCGCGGGCATTGGCACCTCTATTACCGGAACGGACACTGACGCCTACCTTCACCCATTTCGGCGTTTCGTCCCAACGGGGTGTCGGCGTGACCCAGGCTCCTTTTTCGACCTCTGACCGGCGAGTATGTCCATAGGGAGGTTGTTTCAGCCGCGATGCGACAAGGGCCACCCAGTCGGTGCCGCAGCGATCCGGTAGTGGTGGCTTCCGGCGTTTAGTTCCAGTCGATATGGATGGATTCGAAGTGCGCACCGACGTCGGCGCCGTCACCTAGATACGGGTGGCCGTAGTACCGGGTCAGCGCCAAGGTCGCCTCGACATCGGAATCGGTCGCCAGACTCGTCGGAAACTGGAACCTGGCCGGCACCCGTTCGGGTGTTCGCCCGCCGGAGGCGGGCATGTTCATCGCTGGTCAAAGTCCACGGTGCTTTGACAAGTAGAAGTGCTATTCGACGCGGCGGGGTTGCTATTCGGGGAGTCCGAGTCTGGCTGTTAGCGTTGGGATGCCAATTCCCTGGATCACGTCGAGGCAGGCGCGCATGACCGCTGGGTCTTGCGCGCACTGCGTGCTGATGTCGAAATTGACGTATGCGGGTACGGGGTTGACGGGCGTCGATTGGACCGCGTTCGAGGGCTTAGGTCCGAAGTTCCAGAGGATGAGGATGGCGCCGGCCATCGCAGCGATCAGGGCCGCGACCCGGAACGGTGATACTCGGCGCGGAGTGTTGGTTGCGGTCTCGATCATGGTGTGCCCTTTGTTCCTTACTCGGTGCAGTCAACGTGCAGGGACAGGTAGATGCGACGTGGTTGGTCTGCCCGGTTCCAGTCCTGCGGGGCGTCGATGGTGGCGGCGATGTCGATGTGGTCGGGCTGGGACCAGTCCACGGCCTGCACGGTGTCGAGGTATTCGTTCTTGGTCTCGACGTCAGCGGGGGCGAGGTATTGGTCGGTGTTCTCGATCGTGAGTATCTGGGCCCCGTGGCGGGCGCGGATCTTCCAGCCGTGGGGGGCCGTGATGTCCACTGCAAGCTGTTTTCCACGGCCGTAGCAGCGGGCGGAGACCTCGTCGGGCCGGGGGGTGGTGATCTCGGTATCCGAGTGGGTCTCGCCCCATCCGATGACGATACTGCCCAGGTCGGTGCTTTCGTCGGTGACAACTGACCCGCTGATCGAGGCGGTGACCGCCGCGGCCGCGCGACCGTCGTCGTCACCGCAGGCGGTCAGTGCGGCGAGAGTGACCCAGGACAATGCTGCGATGGTGGCCGCACATCGCGGCCGTGTGCAGAACAAGGGCATCAATTTCGCTGAAGTCCTTTCGGGGCGATGCTCAGTTGAAGACGTCGACGTACCATTTGCCGTCGACCTCCTGGGTGGTGACGGTCTGGGTGCCGCGTTTGGCCGGCTGAGCCGGCTGCATTACCGACAGATCGACCAGGTAGACCCCGACGGACAGCTCGACGGTGCGGAGGCAATAGCTGGTGCCGATCGGGACCGCGTCGATGACCTTCTGCAGGTCGGGACCGGGCAGCACCGATGAGGTGGAGGTGGCGAGGGCGCGGGCAGCTTCGCCGTTGCGCAGGCTGTAGTACGCATGGTTGAAGGCTGCGATCACGCCTGCGCCGCTCTTCTGATCACCGCGGTCTGCCCGGCAATCCCCGTCCGACGCGGATGTCCTGTCGGTCTGCTCGGGTTCGGGCAAGTTGAGGATGGGCAGCCCATTCTCGTCAACTGCAACGGCGGCGGTGGTTGTGGCTGCCGGAGAGGCGGTTTCACTGTCTCCGCTACGCAGGTGGCTGATGGCCACCCCGCCGGCCACCACGACGGTGACCGCTGCAATGCCGGCCACCGCGTTCTTTCCAAGGCGACGGCCGCGGGGGGACGGTAGAGGAGACCGGGGTGGGGGCGGTGGTGTTGCCGGGCCGCCGGGCGCCATGGTGCGGGCGCCCGGCGGATGGTCGACGGTGGATGGGCTACCGAGAAGGTCGAGTACCGCGGGATGTCGCGGCGTCGATCGGCCGAGGGTCGGCTTCTTCATGGTTGTGCACCCGCCTTCGTGGTTTCAGTTCGCGGTCGGAATGCCGCCGCCGATGGCGCCCGACAACAGGTTTGCGGCCAGGCCGGGCGTGGCGTCGTTGAAGAACGAGGTCAGGGTGCCCTCGACCTGCTCGATGATCTGCTGCCCGCCGGGCTGTGCAGCGACGAAGTCGCGGGCCTGGTGGTCGATCGCGGGCGCGAACTCGACGGTGTCCTGCACGGCCGAGGCGGCTGCCTGCCCGATCGGGCCGGAGTTCTCCCAGTCGGTGAGGACCGTCTCGGTCTGAGCGGTCACGGCTTCGGAGTCGATGTCCGGAACGTCGATCTCCTTCGGTTCACCCTTGTCGCCGGCCGCGATCGGGGTGACCGCGGCCACCGCGATTCCGCCGCCGACCAGGGCCCCGGCAGCGGCGGCGGGGATACCCGCTGCCGCGGCACCGATTCCCGCCCCGGCGGCGGTGCCGACGATCCCGGCGGGCACCCACCCGATTCCGGGAAGGAAGACGGTGCCCGCGGTCATTCCGGCGAGGCCGCCGATGGTGCCACCGACCAGTGCGCCTGCGGTGGCCGCCGCCCCGCCTGCGGTGACTGCGCCGAGGGCTGCTCCGGCCGCTCCGGCAGCGACCTGCGCGGCGGCGATCCGGTCGGCCCGCGAGGTTTCCACACCGATCGACCGCCAACCCGTCGAGACCCCTGCCTGCACCACCGCCATCGTGTTGTTCGTCCGGTCCCGGTCCATGTCGGACACCCAGTTCGGCTGCTTGATGTGCAGCTCACCCAGACGAAGGGTGTCCCGGGGCGCGATGAACGGCTTCGTCGGCTCCACCGGCGTCGGAAGATGCAACTGCTCCCACTGCACCGGTGCGACGTAGTAGTCCTCCGGCGCCACATACGCGTTGGTCTCGTAGTCATAGTTCGGGAGGGGCTGGTACTCGATGTTCTGGTATGCGGCGGGCGGGTCGACCCAGTACACCGGTTCCGCCGGGGTCTCGGGCACGTATGCGGGCTCGGGTGCAGGCGTCGGGGTGGTCGTTCCAGTCTGGGTGTCACCGCCGGTGACCCCTTCCTGGTTGCTGTCGCCGGTGACGCCGCCCTGGATCGGTTCCGCGACCGCGGACGGGGTGAGGGTGAGACCGGAGGCGAGGGCGGCGGTGATCACCGCGAGCATGGTCGCGGCCTGGGTGGCGCTCTGGCGGCGGTGCCGGCCATGGCGGCGAGTGGCGCGGTTGGTGACGGGCATGGTGTAGCTCCTGTTCTGTGGTGCTCGAGAGTCCGACGTGAGCGAAGGATTACGAGCGGATACGGGTGATGGGCTGTGGGCGGGCGATCGAGTGCAATTCGGTGGTGTCGATCAGTCCCCCGGTGGTGGGGTCGATGGTGATCAGCAGCTCGACGACCTTCGCGGCGGCGGCGATCAGCGCTGTTCGGGTCTTCGGCTGGAGTTGCGGGTAGTTGATGCGGCCGCTGTGCAGGAGCCTGTCGTAGGGAATGCGCACGAACCTGTCCGGCGCGATGCCGCCCCTGATGAAGGTCTCCACGTCGTCGAATTCGGTTTCCGGGTCATCGTCGGGCCCTTCGGTGATCAGCATCAGCACTCGGTCGAGAACTTCTGGTGCCACACCCGCCAAGTCATCGATCATGTCGGCGACCGTGCCGGGAATCGTGCCGCGCAGGGGGACAGGAATGACGACGACATCGGCTTCGGTGGCCCACTGCCATGCCGAGGAGTTTGTGTTGTTGCCGGTGTCGACGAGCAGCATCTGTCGGTGTCGGCGCAGGACCGAGGCGAGGGTCTCGCAGGCGTGGCGGTCGATAGCCGCGGCAGCGATCCGCCGGTAGCCGGGCACGATCTCGACGCCGGTGGGCTGTCGGATCGTGAACCTTCCCAGCGCGCTGGCCCGCACTCCGGGGGCTGTCAGCTCTTCGGCGTGTTCGAGGACATCCCATACGTCGGGTCCGTGGTCGGCGCCGACTGCGGCCCGGTCAGCGAGGCCGCCGCCGGAGTCGCTGACGTCGAAGGCGACGATCGAGGTCGCCGGCCGGTACATCGCGAGGGTGTCGGCGATGCCGAGCAACAGCGGTGTCTTTCCGACGCCTCCTTTGGGGTTGAGTACCGCAATCGTCGCGTCGGCGTGCACCTGCCGGCCGATGGTAGCGATAGACCGACTGGTCACAGCGGCGGTGCGGCGTGCGCGTTCCTCGGAGGATCCCGATTTCGGGGGGAGCTTGAAACCGAGCGTGTTGAGGGTGCCGCGCAGTCCTTTGCGGGCGGGCGAAACCACGTCGGGTGAGTCGTCGGGGGTTACGTGCGGCGCGGAGAGCTGCGGGCGCACATCCAGTGGACCCTTGATCGGGTCTGTGACCGGCCCGGTCAGCCGCAGCCCCACCCGGGAAGGCGAAGAGGCATCGACGGGTTGCGGGGCAGCCTCGTAGGCCATCTGTTCGGCCGCCACCACCACCGGCCCACCCCTAGGCGTGAAGACAGGCTCCACAACCGGTCCAGGTGGGGCCTCCGTGATGATCGGCAGGGGCATGCTCGGAGCACGTTCCTCTGCCTTCCCGTCCGGGCCGACGGTCAGGAACCGAGTGTCCTTGGCTGTCCGGTAGACCACCTCGACATCAACGCCCTGAGCCTGCGCCATGTTGTGCAAAAACTCGTGCACAACAGTGGAGAGGGTCTTGCTTTCGTGCGCCTCCAGATTCATTGGAGGCACGTTGGCGTCCGCCAGGGTGGCGCGGGCTGTGGTCTTGGAGGTGATCTCGACATCGACAGTCGGCGTCATCTCTAGCTGACCCCGAAGGCGCTGGCTCCGGACAGCGCGTTGTCCATGTCGTCGACAACGGCCTCGGCCGTCTCCAGCTCGGCAAGGGCCTTGTCACGGGCGCTTCCCTCAGGCAGCGCCTCGATAACGACGCGGCGCTTCGACGAGGCGGCTCGAATCTCTGCGAGCCGGTCGCGGGTCAGCTCCTGCTCCTCGCTGAGCTTGGCCAGCCACGCGGGGACCGAACTCTTGAAGTATTCCCGCAGCGACTTGATGACAGGGTCGTTCGCACCCTTGGCAACGAACGGACCGCGCAGCGCGGCCACATCCTCGGTCGTCGGGGTGATCGACTGGGAGATACGGCGGCTCATGGGTGTTCCCTTTCGGTGATGGTGTTGGTGTAGCTGGGGGTCAGTCTCGGGAGGTGCCCTCGAGGAAATTTGGCGTTACCGCGAGTGGTCATACAGGCGCTCCGACGAGGTCGGGTTCTGGGAGGACGACGACGCCGGTGGCGTCGTAGGTGATGCGGGTCTTCACGCGGCCCGTGCCGACGGTCAGGACGGTTTCGATGACCTCGCCCTTGGTGCCGCGGCGAACATCGACCGAGTCGACGGTGACCGCGACGAGCTCGCCGTTGTCGTCGTCGACGAGGACGGTCATTCCGGCCTCGACTGCGGAGGCCGGAATGACGTCTGAGAAGTCGTCATCGTCGGTGGGCGCGACGTCCACCATCGGTGACGTGGCCGCCCGGTCACCGTCGGTGGCTGTCGTGCCGATGACGATCGGCTCGGGAGCACTGCCGTTGCTCCGTGCCCGCTTGGCGAGAGCACGCTCGGATTCGATGAACGAGGCCAGATCCTGCGAGTAGCAGGTGAACTGCGGGGCCTCGGCGGGCATGAGGCCGTCGATGATCGCCTTCTCGCTCTGGGCGAGCTGGTTCCACTTGTTGGGGTGGCGGTCGACGTTGGGGGTCCACCACATCTGCGCGTCGACGGGGATGCCGTCGTCGCCGAGCGCGATGCCGCGGCCCTTGACGGAAGTGTCGACCTCGCGACCGACGGTCGAGTCGCCCCACATCATCAGCGCGCCATCCTGCGACAAATTGCCAAGGCTGATGCGGGTACCGAAGTTGTCCCGCGCGTTGCCGGAGGCACCACCGAACAGGCTGGCGTCGGGACGCTGCACACCGAGCAACAGCCGGATGCCGGCTGAGCGGGCGAGAACAGCGAGGTCGGCCCACGCACCGAGAGGGTCAAGGTCTTTGATCAGTGCGCGGGTCTCGTCGTCGCCGGTCTTGGCCAACCGCTGCCACTTGCCGGAGAGAATGAAGAACTCGTCGAGGACCGCGATCATCAGTGGTAGCTGCGAGCCCTCGATTTTCATCTGATGGATGTAGGCGTTGCGGGCCATCAGCTCGGCATGCAGTGCGCGCACGAACATCGCCGCGCGCAGTGCGTCGTAGATGATCGCGCCGCAGCCGGGGTAACCCCTCGAGTCCGTCGAGTTCGATCATCTTCGGATCGACGCCGACGAACGGGATTCCCCGGCGGGCCGCTTCGGTGAGCAGGGTACGGATCACCGACGTCTTGCCACCTCCGGTGGGGCCGACGATCAGGCAGTGCGGTTTGTTGGAACTGGTGGAGACGTCCCAGTACATGATTCGGTCCGCGGTACCGGTCGCATACGGCAGGTGCCGCAGGTTCTCATCGACCAATTCGAGCGGATGGTCGACCCGAGGGGGCATCGCGGTCACCAGACGCATCACCAGGTAGCCCTTGTCGGGATACCAGTCGATAGTCCAGTTACGGCCGGACTCGTGCTGCCCTGCCAGGGAGGCGAGGGCTTCCTCGACCTTGAGCTGGAAACCGTTGGCGCCCGCGTTCATCGACTTCTCGAACGCGATCCGGTAGCCGGTCTCGATACCGGCCTCGTCGACAGTATCGACGGTGACCTTCGGGTCCTTGAAGATCGAGGCGCCGTCGAGCGCCGTCTGGAGGACCTTCTGACGGTAGGAGCGGGTATCCGGCTCGATGGCCTCCCGGGCGATGATAATGCGGTCGCGGTGGGCCTCGTGACGTACCTTGACCTCCCATTTTTCACTACTGGGAAACGCCGTATCGATCGCTCGGGACAACTCCTCGAACTGCTTGGGCCGAATGACGGTGCCACGGTGCAGTTTGATCGTCGCGCGTCGGATCACACGCCATCCGGACGGGAACGGCACGGCGATCGCCTTCGGCAGATGCCCGATAGCCTGTCGGACCACCGATTCGAGCATCTGCGACCACTTGTGCACGCGGTGGCGCAAGACGTCGACGATGACGAGAGCGACAGCCGCGACGACGAGCAGCACCCGGTAGCCGTGCAGCTTCGTCAGCATCTCGACGACCGTCTCGTTGGCGGCGGTAGCCGACATGACGCGCTGGGAGTACACAGCAACACCCGCGGCGACGACGGCGATCGGCGAGATCGGGGTGAACCGGCGGATGCGCGTCGGCTGGCCGTCCTCGCCGACCTGGTTGCCACGACCGTCGCCGGAATCGCCGAAGAGGTCGCGCCACGTCGCGACCAACCAGTCTTTGAGTGGGTCGTGATTTCCGCTCACCGCCTGTACCTTTCGATCGTTGCGATCCTGGACGCCCTCCGGGAGGCGTCTTTGAGCACAGTGACAGAAACCCGCGATTTTCCTCAACGGGGTGTCCCCCTCATGTGGCGCACCACGGCGGCGCGACGAACATCGTTCTCGCGCCGGATCTCCAGGTCGGATCGCCGAATCGAATCCTCAACGCATTCAACTCGCGCCCTTGACGGGAGCTCTCACCCTTGCGTTGAACGGTGGTTGCATCGGCCCGTCAACGCTCTTGCCTGGGCGCCCGGTCGCCGCTGATCGACACGCTAGGTCGAGCGCTCATCGGAGCTTTCACCGAGCGCTCTACTGGCACAGTGTGAGGGCGGTCTTCAGCGCTCGTGCGAGCGCTCTTTCGAGCGCTTCGCCACGCGCCTCTGCGGGCGGCTGTGCCAGCTCGATCGAGAGGTGTTGTGAGGGCTGCAGAACGCGTGGACATGCGTAGCGGTGCGCGCTCGCCGACGGCAGTGCTTCTGGCACCGCACATAGCGTTCTACATGGGCGTTCCGAATAACGTTGGCGCTGAGCGCAATTCTGGATTACACTCCCCCCAAGGAACGCCGGGGGGAGTGGCCCTCGGAGGGGGTGGGCGCGGGAGGCGCTTTTTCGAGCGCTCGAATCCACTGCCGAAATCTCTCGCCGAATCCGGCGCCGTTTTCACCGCGCGCATCAGAGCGCTCTCTCCGCGCACCGGCTCACCAACGCTGGATCCGCCCGCTGCGGACTGCCCGTCTCGGCGCGGCCTCCGACGCCGCCTGCACCGCGTACGCGGACCGCCCGACCTCGCGCTTGTGAAAAACCTCGGTGCGTACCCATAGACTCGACGCTCCGTGGCGCCTATACGCGAGTCTCCAACCCTGTGCCCCATAGGGTCCTGATCACCGCAACGACACACGGGCCGCCCCCATCGTGCGAAACACCGCGCGGGGAATCCGCTCACGCGAGCCTGATTACCGGCTGCCCATCGAGGTCGAGTGGTCCGCGCCGCGCCGCCACTGCGCGCCCATCGGAAACGACCTTCCCGATGCCGCACCGCCCCCGTTCACCTGCACCGACGGCCCGACCCCGGCGGGGACACCCCGTTGAGATGAAAAGCGAAATCGACTTACGGTCGTGCGCATCCACATTCAGGGTGCACCGAATCTCAGTGATGGAGAGAGCTCATGTCCCTTACGTCCGCAGTCGTCGATCTTGCGATCACCACCGCCCCGGGTATCGACGTGCTCGCCCAGAACACCGAAGTCACCACCGACACGCTGCGCTCGTGGATCGGCGACAACATCGTTTTCACGATCCTCATCTTGATCGCGTGTGTGGTCCTGATGGGCGGTGCGCAAGGCAAGCTCTCAAGGGTCTTCACGGTCGGCGGGCTGTCGCTCGTCGGTATCGCCTTCTTTTCACTGGCGAGCAGTGAGAGCGCCGCGACTGGTGTTGGTAACTGGCTACTCAGTCTTTTCGGCATCGAGGTGGCCTGACCTACCGTGCCCGATCACCAATCGACGATCGAAGGGAGCCGACCGTGATCGACAACGACGACCTGCTGCACCGGGTGGACCAGCACTACCTCGGCCCGACCGGGTTCACCCTGCCGGTCCGGATTCGGTACGCGTCGCTCGGACTCGGGGCCGCATTCATGGCAACGATCTTCGTCATCGCCCGCGGCATCGTCCACGTGCCGCTAGGGTTCAAGTCCCTCGTCGTAATGGTGGTCATCACTGTCGTGCTCACCGCGCGAGTGACGAAGTTCGTCAACGCCGATCGTCCGGTCCGGTCGGTGGTCCGGGCGGCGTGGAATGACCTGAATGCACCGCGCCCGCCGAAGCCTGGTCAGACCGTCGTACTCCGGCTTCCCGTCATTTCCCGCCCTGCTAGTAGTGCGGGTGCCATCACGCCGATCGAAGGCGAGTCCTCCCGATGACTTTGCAGCCCGACAACGAGATCGCCGCATTGTTCGATCCGAACTTCGACGAGCCGGAGCCGGCCATCGTTCCGCCCGGTGCGTTGCCGCCGTCGTGGGCGGCGGCAATGGCGGCGAACCGATCGGCCACCACACCTGCCCCGGCCCAGGAATTGGCGTGGTCGCAGGCTCCGAACAGCAACATCGCAGCTCCCGCACCGGTCGCGGCCCCCTCCCCCGCAGCTGACGCGGAGCCAGAACCCGCCGCGCATGGCACGCGGCGCGGGAAGAAGCCCGGCCGCCGTGGGGACCCGGACACGGAGGTCACCCGGCAGGTCACAGCGGCGAAGAAGCGCGCGGACCGCGAACGCAAGGCGGTGCGCCTCGGGCTGGTCGGCGTGGAGGGCAACGTCACTCGCACGCGCCGGCAGTCGACGGCATGGTTCGTGCAGCCACCGGGACCGTGGAACATGCGTCCGGTCGGCAAGCAGCGACGCTACATCCAGAACGAGGGCTTGGTTGTGGCGAACCTCGCCGAGTCCGGTGTGACGGGGCTGCACCGGCGGCTGGTGCGCACACCGTGGCCAGTGCGGCAGTGGGCGCAGGCGCATGACGCGTGGGCCGATCCGATCCCGGACGTGCCTGGGGCGCTGTCGTGGGCGGATTACCTGCGCGGACAACAGCACGCGATGCTGTGGGGGAACCCGACGCAGAAGGGCCGCTACTGGGGTGTGGAGCTGCCCCCGCGCTCGGTGCTCGCGCAGGGTCTCGACACGGTCGGCCAGTGGCTGCTTCCGGTCGTCGACTGGCCACTGCTGGGCAGGTTCGCTCAGCTGTGGCGCAAGTGGGCGCGCGATGCATTTCTGGGCGAGCAGAAGGCGATCGCCGATCACCTCTCCACGATCGAGCGGCACCTGTCCGGTCAGGGTGTGAACGCTAAACCCGCAACTCCAGGCCAGATGGATTACCTGTTGCTGCGCTCTGCGAC
The DNA here is from genome assembly GCF_017656075.1 of Rhodococcus sp. ZPP. Classification (NCBI taxonomy): domain Bacteria; kingdom Bacillati; phylum Actinomycetota; class Actinomycetes; order Mycobacteriales; family Nocardiaceae; genus Rhodococcus; species Rhodococcus sp. ZPP. The sequence goes on along the minus strand of NZ_CP058641.1, from coordinate 183,250 downwards.
GCTTGGGCTGCCGCTGGATGCGGACGGTGTGATCTCCGGTGCCGGCGACTGGGAGGAATCCGATGTCGCCACACTCGAGGACCTCACCAATCTCGAGCTGACTCCTGGCGACGGCTACACCACGGTGCGCGGGCAGGTCGGCGGCAGGGACTACACCGGCTACGCGATCGTCCTGACAGTCGGGCGTATGGCGCCGCTGCCGATACCGGAGAAGATGCTGCCGTGGCAGGTGATCGGTGATCCGTCTGGGGAACCGCTCGAATGGTCCGAGCGCATCTCGCTCAAGACGAAGGGGCAGACGCTGCGTAGCCTGCGCCGGTTGACGTCGAAGATCGAGGCCCAGTTCGACCACTACACCGTCGAACACGACCAGTCCCCGCCGCAGGAGCTTGCCGAACAGCATGCACTCGCCCAACAGGTGATCTCCGACATCGATGAGGACCATTCGGGCCTGTCGGTGCGCACCGAGGGCTGGTATCGCGTCCTTGTCGTCGGCTCGTCGCCGGAGGAGGCGAAGGAGAAGGTCGCGTTGTTGCAGGAGATGTACGCGCCGCGGATTCGCCTGGAACAGGAGCACGGCCAGTACCAGCTGCTGCGCGAGTTCGTCCCGGGCGAGCCGCTGGCGAACATCGCGCACTGCCGGCGGATGAACGTCGAGGCACTGTCGGCGGGCATGGCTGCGGTCGGTGACCGGATCGGTGACCGCACCGGCGTGGTGGTGGGACAAACTGCGTCGATCGCCCCGCGGCCCGCGGTGTGGGATCTGTTTGCCGCGCACGAGAAGAAGCACAAATCGGGTCTGACGCCGATCGTCGCTGTGCCCGGCTCGGGTAAAACGTTCCTCGCGGGTTTGCTTGTCTACCAGGCAGTGCGTGCGGGTGCCTACGGTGTGGTCCTCGACCCGTCCGGGCCGCTGAAGAAGCTTGCGCAGCTGCCCGAGTTTCGGGGCATCGCCGAGGTGCAGGCCCTGACAGGGCGCACCTCTCGTCCGGGATCGCTCAACCCGTACCGGGTGATCGTCGACCCCCGGCGCGAGGACCCGGAATACGACCCGATGAGCCCGGACTACGCCGACGACACCGATCCGGTCGCAGCAGCGCAGTCACAGTACGAGGCGGATCTACGAGCCGCGGAGGCGGAGCGGATCTCGGTGGCGGTGTCGGTGCTGAAGATGATGCTCCCACCCTCGCGGCTCGAACATCAATGGACCGAGACGGTTCTACAGACTGCCGCGAACATGGTCGGCGGCCAGCGCAACCACAACCTGAGCGAAGTCCTCACCGCCATCGCCACGATCGGCGAAGGCAAGGGAGAGACCAACGTCGACCTGATTTCCTGCGCACGGTCCATCCACCAGGACCTGGCGATGATGTCCCAGCTCGCCGAGGCCCGCGTGCTCTTCCCGGAGGAGGGAACCATCGGCGACGGCGAGACCGGCGACCGCAACGTGCGCCTGACGGTCCTGACAATGCCGGGCCTGCAACTGCCCCCGACGGGCACCGACCCGGCTCAGTGGACCCCGCAGCAACGGATGGCCGGCCCGCTCATGCATATGGCGGCGTGGATGGCGAACCGGCTCATCTACGAGCTGCCGCGTTACGAACGCAAGGTCCTCTTTCTCGATGAAAACAAGTACCTCGAGCAGACCGGCGCCGGACGCACCCTGAACCTGCGGATCGCCCGCGACAGCCGGAAGTACAAGGTTCGTGCGCTGGTGTGCTCGCAGCTGCCCGACGACTACCTCGGCGTCGACGGCACCGACGACAAGTCCGCGCTGACGTACGAGGTGATCATCGGTGACCTCGGCGGCAACGCCCATGCGATCGAAGGCGCGCTCAAGCTGCTCAACCTTCCCCTCGGCGAGGGCTACGAGTCACTACTGGCCGGTCTCGGGGGCGGCGGCGAGGACACTCTCGACGAGGACACCGACACCGAGCACCTGGACCAGGCCCGCCGGTTCATCGTGAAGATGGCCGACGACATCGAGCTGATCCGTTCGGACTGGACGCATTACGTGCATCTGGCCCATGTGTTCGACGCCCTGGACTCGCGAGCGACCCGCACGGCGATGGGGGGTGCGGCATGAGCCCGCTGCGGCCCCGAGCCGCACAGATGGACCGTTCCCCTTCCCCGCGCCGCTTCCGGTGGCGTACAGGGATCGTGGGGCGCGTCCTGGTGGTGCTGATGATGGCCACGGTGTCGCTGATCGGACTCGGTGGCACCGTCGCATCGGCCGGCGGATTCGACTGCCAGGACGTGCCCTCGCCGGAGTTCCCGAACGAAGTCATCGAAACAACCTTCGACTCGACCAGCGCCGATCTGCCGGCCACCGGCGGCACCGGCTATCAGACCTATGGGTGGGCCGGGCTCAAGTGGCACACCTACGACCTTGGTTGCGGCGCCGACCTGGTCAAGGCACCAGGTGCAGTCGGCGACACCACCCTGGGCAATACCTTTTTGACCATCGGCAAGTCGATGGCGGCCGCCGCGTTCTGGCTCGACGACCAGACCAAGACCGGCCAGGACGCCACCGAGGCCGGGGTAACTCCCGCGCTCGAGCGGTTCGACCAGATCGTCTTCTCGATCACCGAAGGCATGCGAGGCCTCTACGGGCAGTGGGTCGGTATCGGCCTGGTCATCGTGGCCGCGATCATCCTGTGGAAAGCCCTGAAAGCCGACGCGGCCGGGGTCACGAAGACAGCGGCGATCTCGGCGGCGGGGCTCGCGCTCGGAGCGTTGATGGTCGGGGCTCCACAGAAGGCGCTCCAAGTTGCCGACGAGACGTTCGGGGCGCTGATCACCGAGACGCAAGACCAGATCTTCGCGGTGCAGTTCGGCGACGACGGGGGCACGCTCGCTGCCGGCGGCACTGACCCACGCAACGTGCTAATTGACAAAATCTTCCTTCCAGACTGGCGCAAGGGATGGTTCGGCACCAACTACGACCCTGAGGACAAAGCTGGCCTCGGTGTGAAGCTCCGAGACTCACTGGCATTCACCTATGACCAGCAGAACGCGGTGAAGGACGATCCGAAGGCGCAGGCGCAGCTCGCCGAGGAGAAAGCCGACCAGTTCCGGGAGATCGTCACCGATCTCGAAACCGACTACCAGCTCTCCTACTACCAGTTCCAGGGCAAGGACTCGGGCCGCACATCCACCGGTTTCATGGGCATGATCAAGCTAGCCATGCCGTCATTGCTGTGGATCGGCGCGTCCCTGCTGAAACTCACTGCGCTGCTCGCGATTCGGTTCACTGTCCTGTTCGCCCCGATCTGGATTCCCGTCGCGATCGCCTACGGCGGGTGGCTTGCCCGCGTGATGCGCATGCTCGCCTCGGCCTACATGTGGGGCGTGGCCGGCGCAGTGATCGTCGCGCTCTACCTGATGGCACTGGTCCAGCTCTACGCCGATTCGAACGGGGTCGTCGACGGGTCCTGGCGACTGTGGTTCATGGTGCTGCTGACCGTCGTGTGCTGGGCGATCATGAGGCCGTTCAAACGGATGAGCCAGACGTTCACACAGAACAGCGCGAGCATGGTCAACCGCAAAGCCCGAAGCGCCAAGAAGTCCATCAAACGCAAGGCATTCGACGCTGCGAGCTTCGCGGTCGGTGGGCCGGCGCAGGCGATCGCGGAGAAGGCCGCCGAGCGCTTCGCCCGTCGCGGCCGCGACGGACACGAGGACGACGACGGGGCGACCACGATCACTCGGCCCGAGGGTCGCGCACTGGGCAACCGCCGCCAGCAGGCGCTCACTCAGTCGCGTGCGGATGCCCGGAAGGCGCAGGGGCTGGGCCAGGCCGCACGCCTGGGACAGACGTCCGACCCCGCGATCGAGCGCGATGCACGTATCGCGGGGATCGCCGCCGTGGCGAGCCGCGACATTGCCCGCGGCAAGGGCGGGGTCGACGACAGAGACGCCGACCGCGCAATAAGATCTGGCGCCGCGGCGTGGAAATTCTTCGACCAGAACGAGGCCGACAACCGCGTCCAGGAACGGCGGGCCCGCAGAGAACTGCTGACCGCCAGCGTCGGGCAGCGGTGGGACGGCGGCGACCGCTCGGCCATCGCGCCAATGAAGGTCTACACCCCCACCCGCGACCAGCGAGGGACACCTCGCCCCACCGCGTCCTCACCGCACCGCCCACCGGCGAAGGCGTCGCCGAACGCGAAGGTATGGAACGCCGCCGTCCCGGCCCGCACGACACCTGAGGACCGGTACATCTAATGTCGGCATCTGGACCCAACCCTGTCCTCGCACCGATTCGCCGATGGGTGCTCTACTCCCGCACCCACTTGGCGATCACGGTGGCCGGCGCCGTTGCGTTGCTGTTCGCTGCCGGCGCGGTCTTCGGAGAGCCCCTTCCGCCGCGGGCGGTCGCTCATGAGGCTGACACCACCGGGGAACCGGTCACGCCCGCGGAGACGATCAGCTACGACCTAGACGAAGTGACCGAGTCCCTGGTCGCCGCAAAGACCGCAACCTGGGCCGCCTCGAGCGCACCTGCCACAGCGATGGCCTACGCGCACGCCTTCGTCAACACAACACCGTCGGATTCGCTGTGGGCCACTACTATCGGCCGACACACCGCCGACAAGCCGGGAGAGCACGTGGTAGCGGCCAGGCCGCGGACCCCGGTGGCCATTACCGGCCCCACGGTCAGCACGCTCACCGACGGGCCCGACGGCACGAAGGCCGCGCGGGTGACCATTCCGACGCAGGCCGGGGCCCTTCGGATCACGGTCACCGTCGACGAGGCCAACGGTGAGAAGCGGTGGGTGGTCGACACTCCCCTACCGACCCTCGACCTCTCCGAGGTCGAGAACATCGCCCCGCCGACCACAGCCACTCCGCGCACCTCGACACCATCGACCACCACCGCGACCGCGACCGCGACCGCGACCGCGACCGCGACCGACACCACACTGCCGCAGCCGATACCGACCTCGAGCCCGTCAACGACGCCGCAGCCGACGGTCGATCTTGATGAGCCGACGACCGCAAGCCGCGGAAACGACCCGACGCCGGTTCCCGGACCGATTCCGATCCCGGAACTCGACACCCCGATCCCGGGGGGACGGTGAACATCCGCCGCGCACGGTCGGCGCTGCTGCTCACCAGCGCCATCAGCATCCTGATCGGGACATCGGCCTGCTCGCTGGGCGCACCGGTCATCCCGAGAGATCCGTGCCGGACCGTGAGATCCGACAGCACCGACGGCGTCGGGTCGATCACCGACAACCTGACACTGACCGTGTCAGGACCAATCCGTCTGCCGGTCGAACCCGGGGCCACCACGTTCACCTCCGGATTCGGTGAACGCTGGGGAGCTCAGCATCAAGGTGTAGACCTCGCCGGGCCGGTCGGCACAAAGATCCTCGCCGCGCTCGACGGCAACGTCGTCAAGGCTGGGGACTCCGGTGAAGGACCCGGGTTCGGGTTCGAGAACTGGGTGGTCATCGACTCGAACGTCGATGGCAAGCCCGTGAGCACCGTCTACGGCCACATGTTCGCCAATGGAATTCACGTCAAGCCGGGCCAGCAGGTCAAGGCTGGCGAACACATCGCCGATATTGGCAACGCCGGCGGTTCCACGGGCCCGCACCTGCACTTCGAGTACTGGCAGGGCGGCCGGTTGCAGGGCGGAACAGCCCTCGACCCCGTCACGGTCCTGCCCGACATCGCCGAACAGAACGGCACCGGCGGAGGCGACCTCGACACCGTCAGTAACAGTCCCGTTCAACTCGTGGCCGCATCCCGGTCGACGGCTGACTGCTCGGGTTTCGGCATGGCCGGCGGTGGCGAGCTGGCATTCGGGATCGTGCCGGCCGAGTTCGAGCCGTGGCTACGTCGCGCCGGCAGTGTCTGCCCTCAGATCGACGCTCCGTTGCTCGCCGCTCAGCTACAGCAGGAGAACGGATTCCGGCATGGCGCCGATGCTCCGGTGTCATCGACCGGAGCGCTGGGCCCTGCACAGTTCATGCCCGGCACCTGGGCAACGTGGGGTAAGGACTACGACGAGGACGGGAAGGTCGACCCGAACTCCATCGGAGACGCGGTGATGTCGCAGGCGCACTTCATGTGTGCCCTGTACCACGATGTTTCCGGCTACATCACCGACGGGAAGGCCAAGGGCGACCCGATCGAACTGACGCTTGCGGCCTACAACGCCGGTCCCGGCGCCGTGCTCGAGTTCGGCGGTATCCCGCCCTTCGCTCAGACCGAGAACTACGTCCCCACGATCATGCAGGCCCGAGCGCAGTTCACCAATCCCAATGCCCGCGGTCGCTTCATCCCGAACACCTCCGGTGACAGTAGCCAAGTCGTCACGGCCGCTCGCGAATATCTCGGCACCCCGTACGTGTGGGGTGGCGGCGGAACCGGCGGACCATCCGGCGGTGGGTTCGACTGCTCAGGTCTGACCTCCTACGCGGTGCACGCGGCCAGCGCAGGCAAGGTCTCCCTCCCCCGCACGTCCGAGCAGCAGTGGGGTGTCGGCATCGAGATCCCGATCGATCAGGCCAAGCCCGGCGACCTCGTCTTCGGAAGCTGGGGCCCGAACGGGCCTGGACACGTGGGCGTCTACTCCGGCAACGGCCAGATGGTCCACGCACCCACGACCGGCGACGTCGTCAAGGAAGCCGCAGTCCAGGCAGGGATGAAAGCACGTCGCGTGATGTAGGGTGACATGCTATCTCCGCAGGTGTAGGTTCTCACGCTACTTTTCGCCCTTCTCACGATTCTGTCGCCAACTCGTCGTCGGCAAACCGGATATCCAACGAACCTCCAGGTCAGCGACTTATGCGTATGGGGAGGAAGGATCCGCCGAGCAGTGGAAGCTGGCCCTTGTCAGGGGAAAGCGACATTTTGATGAGAAAAGCCACCGACAGAACGGTGAGAAAGCTACACGAAACCGCAGGTCACGAGACGACTCGGCGACACGTACGACGATAACCTACAGCAGGTACAAGTGCTGAAGTAACCTTTCGCCCTCTCACCGTGTCCTGTGCTGTGACAGTCGATCGTCCTTTTTGTCAGTGAATCTTGCTCGTTCCCGTTTCTCTGCCAGTACAGTTTGCTCGGTCTGTTATTGCTGGGGAGTAGGGGTGGGTTCGTGGGCTGTCGTGTCGTGACGCTGGTGGGGTGCCCTTGGGGACCAGGCCGGTTGCCACCGGCTGGGGAGGAACGGCTGGGCGAGCGCTGATCAGGTGGGCGACGCTGTGGTGGCGTTGGATCGTGTTCGGGCCGACGATTTCGGGTTCACGCTGGGTCTGCGCGATGCAGTGGGCGGGGATCGATTGGTGCGGCTGGGGCAGTGCGGTCACTTGACGCTGGAGCAGGCCGCGCCGGTGCGGACGTTCCGCTGGTCGCGTGGGCTCGGTCATTTCCCGGGGTGGTGGTGGTCGGTGACAACCGGCCACCACGTGGGCTACGAGTCCTGGTTGGAACGCGATCACGTCCGCGCGCTCGATTACGACCGGGACGTCGTCGGCCTCGCGTCGCAGCCGTTCTGGCTGCACTGGAACGATGGCAGACGCAAGCGCCGCCATGCCCCGGACTATTTCGCTCGCTTGGCCGACGGGTCGGGAGTGGTGATCGATGTCCGCGCCGATGACGCGATCGAGCCGAAGGACGCCGAAGCGTTCGCGGTCACGGCGCAGGCGTGTGAGCAGGTCGGCTGGCGGTATCGGCGAGTGGGGGTCTTGGATCCGGTGCTGGCGGGGAACCTGCGGTGGCTGGCACGGTACCGGCATCCGCGGTGCGCCGGCGGGGCCGAGATCGGGCAGCGGCTGCGGGAGGTGTTTGCGTCATCGGCGCCGCTGCTGGCGACCGCAGAGCGGGCCGGAGACCGGATCGCGGTGCTGCCAGCACTGTTTCACCTGATGTGGCAGCAGGAGCTGGTGGCCGATCTGGCGGCCGCCCGGTTGGGCCCGACCACGCTGGTGACGACTGTGGGTTCCGTCGGTGGTGCTCGGTGAGCGGGGGCTCCGCGCCTCGGCGGCCTGCAAGGCTGTCGATCGGTGATCGCGTGCGGCTGGCGGGAACGTTGCACACGGTGATCGCGGTATCTGGAACACGGATACAGCTGGCGGACACCGGCGGTCAAGTCACCGCGGCCGGTCTGACCGATCTATTGGCGGCCGGAGACTTCGAGGCGGTGAGTGCGCCGGCGCAGGCTCCGGTTCCCCCGTCCACGCTGTTGGACGGTTTGCCGGAAGCTGTGGCGGCGGAGGCGTTGTGGTGGGAACAGCACATCGTCGAGGTGTTGCGCGGGATCCCGCCGCAGGCCCCGGCGGGGACCAGGCCGAAACCGGAGTACGACCCGGAGCGGGTGTCGCTGACCCGCCGGGAGCAGGCCAAGGCCGCGGAGCTGACCGGGGCCGGTCGTCCGGTGACCGCGAGCGCGATCACCAAACGCCGACGCCGCTACGAAGCGCGCGGGCTGGCCGGGATGGTCGATCATCGGATCGACAAGCCTGTCACTGCGCACGGTCGGGCCGATCCGCTGGTGGTGGAGGCGCTGCAGCAAGCGATTGCCGAGGCGACGCAGGAGTCCTCCCGCACGGCCACCTACCTGTTCTGGCGGACCGGCCAGATCCTGGAGGCCGCCCACGGTCCGGGCGCCGTTCGGTTGCCATCGCAGCGCAGCCTTTACCGGTTGTTGGAGAAGCTGTCGGCGGGCAAGCACACCACCGGATCGGCTCGCACCCGCCGGTCGCTGGCCGATCGCCCGGACGGGCCGTTCGGCGAGGCGGACGCGTGGGCGCCGGGTGAGGTGATGCAGATCGACTCCACCCCGCTGGACGTGCTGGTCCGCCTGGACGACGGCGTCGTGGGCCGGATCGATTTGACCGGAATGATCGATGTCGCGTCCAGGACCGTGACCGCGGCGGTGTTGCGTCCGACGACCAAATCTGTGGACGCGAGCGTGCTGCTGGCCCGCACCGTCACGCCTGAACCGATGCGGCCGGGCTGGTCGCAGGCGCTGGCGATGTCGCGGTCGGCGCTGCCGTTCGAGCGGCTGCTGGACATCGATGCCCGTATGCAGCACGCCGCGGCCCGGCCGGTCGTCATTCCCGAGACGATCGTGGTCGATCAGGGAAAGGTGTTCATCTCCCGCAACTTCCGGGCCTCCTGCAACTTCCTGGGCATCAACTTCCAGCCCGTCCACGACGCATCCGGTTGGGAAAAGGGGCATATCGAGCGGATGCTCGGCTCGGTCGGCACGCTGTTCGCCCAGTTCGTCGCGGGCTACACCGGATTCAACGCCGAACGCCGGGGCCGCCACGTCGAGCAGCAAGCAGTGTGGTCGGTGATGGAGTTGCAGGAACTGCTGGACGAGTGGCTCGTGGCAGCCTGGCAGAACCGGCCCCACGAGGGGCTTCGTGACCCCGTCCATCCGGGACGGATGTTCAGCCCGAACGAGAAATACGCCGCGCTCGTCGAAACCGCAGGCTATGTCCCGGTGGCATTGTCGGCGGACGACTACGTCGAACTGCTGCCCGCGACCTGGCGGGCGATCAACGCCTACGGCGTGAAGCTCAGCCATCGCACCTACGACGACCAAGCCCTGAACCCGTTGCGGCACCAGCGATCCGGCATGACCAATCATCGGGATCTCTGGGAGATCCATTACGACCCCTACGACGTCTCACGCATCTGGGTCCGCAACCACTGGAAGGGCGGCTGGATCACCCTGTTCTGGAAGCACCTGCACCGCGTCGCAGCACCGTTCGGGGAACTGGCCTGGGACCACACGCACCGCGCCCTGCCGGCCGCGACCGAAGAAGAAGTGGCCGACGCTGTCGCCGACCTGCTGAAACGGGCCCACCAAGGACCTTCCGACAGTGATGGAAGGAGCTCGGCGAAACTCAGCCGCCGGGACCGCCGGGTCGCCGCGCGCACCAAGGCCAGCTCACCGGCTGCCCCTATACAACCGCAGCCCGCACCGCGAGAGAGCATCGACGAGGAACCGGACCCGGTTCGCACCACTCGTCCGGGCAAGGGCGCCAAGGTGATACCGCTGCCGATCTTCGACCCCTTCACCGAGGCGGACAAACGATGGTGACCCGAACCGGATCCGATGAGGAATCCGGTGATGGCGATTACGGACACCTGCAGCTGACCACGCTGGACGGGTGGCGCAGCTTCGTCACCGAGATGCACACCGCGCCGAACCTGCTGCCCACAGCGATGTGGACGGGCCTGCCCGAGGACAAACGCGACTACTACGACGACGATCGCATCAATCACCATTCCCGGTTGCTGGTGGTCCAGACACCCACGATCCGCCAGGTCATCACCTCCGGTCGCCGCCTGGTCCAGCTGAACCGCAACGCCCACTACGGGCGATGCGGCCTGATGGTGTCCGGGCCCGCCAGAACCGGTAAGACCACCGCCCTGACCCAGCTCGGCAAGACCGTCGAGGTGATCCACCGGCGGCGCCACCCCCACGCCGCGGACGACATTCCCGTCATCTACATCACCATCCCACCCGCCGCCACCCCGAAGATGATCGTGATGGAGTTCGCGCGGTTCTTCGACCTGCCGATCTCGCGGCGCGCCAACATCACCGACATCGCCGACGCGGTCTGCGGCGTGAGCCGTGACGCCCGCGTCACCCTGGTCGCAGTCGACGAACTCCATAACCTCAACACCCGCACCCGCGCGGGCGCCGAAGCATCCGACACCTTGAAATACCTGAGCGAGAGGGTCCCCGCCACGTTTGCATATGCCGGGATCAGCCTCGACCGCACCGGGCTGCTGTCCGGCACCCGCGGCGAGCAGATCGCCGGCCGGTTCGGCATGGTCCGCACCAGCCCGTTCAGCCAGGACCAGCAATGGACCGCGCTCATCGCCGCCTTGGAAGACAGTCTGCGACTACATCAGCATCGGCCTGGATCGCTGACCGAACTCGACCGCTACCTGCACAGGCGCACCCACGGAATGATCGGAAGCCTGCTCTGGCTGATCCGCAGTGCGGCCATTAATGCCGTCCTCGACGGCACCGAGAAGATCACCAAGAAGTCCCTGGATGCCGTCGACGCCGACATCGCCTCCGAATCCCCGGCCCCTCCCGTCGGATAAGAGGCGATGCCCAACATGCTGCCCCGAGATCGAGCCGAGCTGATACTCGCCCTGGGCAGGGCCGGATGGTCGGTGAGCGCCATCGCGGGGCAGCTCGGTTACAGCCCGACGACGATCCGCTCTTACCTGACCGGGCGCAAGACGCCCGGAGTTCGAACCGCACGCCCCCGCCTGCTCACCGGTGCCCTGGCCGACTACAGCCGCCAGCGCCTCACCGAAGACCCGCAGCTACGGCCCCACGCCCTGTTCAACGAGTTGAAAGAACTCGGATTCCAAGCCAGCAAAGCGACCTTCTACCGCGAGATACAGCAGCTCAGGCAACCCAGCGGACAGCCGACTCACCCGAACCAGGATCTTCTCGACCTGGTCAGCCGATCGCGCCTGCTCACCGATGCTCTGGCCGACTACGGCCGTCTGCGCCTCACCGAGGACCCGCAGCTACGGCCCAACGCCCTGTTCAACGAGTTGAAGGAACGCGGACTCAATGCCAGTAAAGCGACCTTCTACCGCGAGTTACAACAGTTCCGGCAACCCGTCGAACAGCCGGCTCTCCCTCGCCCACTCGGCCGTCCGGGCGAGCACACGGTCGTGCTGCCGCGACCGATCGCACCGATCACAGGGGAATCTCTGAGCTCCTACCTGCCTCGGCTCGCCCAAGCCAACCACCTCACCCTCGCCGAAGTCCTGGCCGCACTGCCGTCCTGGTTCTCCACGAAAATCAACAACCCCGACGAACTCTCCCAGCACCACATGCTCGTCCCCGCGACCACCGACGCGCTAAACGCACTCGCTCGTCTCGCCAGAACAACCCCACAACGCCTTGCCGGGGCACTACCAGCCTTCGGCGCCACCCACACCCGCGGACCGGTCCGCGCTACCACCGCCTGCCGCTACTGCACAGCCCGCCGCGGCGTCAGTGACCCAATCCCCGTTCACCTACCTGTTCACCTGAAAGTCTGCACGCACCATGGCATCTGGCTCAGCGATACTCGTCAGCCCAACCTCGACGTCACCGTCTGCCCCGAAATCATCACAGCCCAGCATCGCGCCAACCGGCTCCTGCGCCGATACACACCCCAGCAGCTCGTTCTCGCTCACGAAATCGCCGTCACGGCCATCCCGTCCTGGCCGACGACTCAGGCCGCCATCCCACGCCACTGGAGACACCGACTGCTCACCCTCCAGACCGTCAACCAACACCGCGGCATCGGCACCGACCACGAGGCCTACACACGCGCAGCGAAATACCCCGACGCCATCGCCCTCGTTCCCGGGATCCTCAACATCCGAGCAAACGAGCAAGATCCAATGGCAAAGTCACCCGATCCCAGAGCTCCCCGACAACCTTGACCAGCACTCGGTTTGCCACTCAAATTTCCCTACCGCAGGTCAGGGCGCACACATCAAGGACGATTCGCTGACACAGGACACACCGATTTTCGTCAATCTCGCGTATGCGCAACAGAATGCTCGCAGCTCAAACGGTACTTCCCCGCCAGATTCTGAAGCATGCCTCTGGGAATCGTCCCGGTCCGCCTCGCGCGGACACCCCCCTCGGAACCCAGGGACAATTCATTTACCCTGGTAAACAGCCCAATTCGGCTGACGGAAGGGAGGCTGGCGTGAAGACACGAAAGCTCGTCATCGTGGTGTTAGCGGTCGCTGTCGTCGGGTTACTGACCTACACGTACCTCTTCCGAACCAGCAATGACGAGGACTCGGCGAGCGTGGCGCCGTCGACGTCGACGTCGACGTCGACCAGCGCACCCTCGACCACCGCGGCTGCGGCGCCACCAGTCGACGCCGAGGCCACAGAGCTGCCGACAGCCTCCCGCGCCGCCGAACAGGCCGCCCGACAAGGCCTGACCGTGGCGTTCACTTGGTACCCAGCCACCGACATCACCCAGAATGACGCGTACGGGCGGGCCCGGAACTGGCTGACCGCCAAGCTCGCTGACCGCATGCTCGTCGACGCCCGCACTGAGCGCGGGCCGGGTGTGCAGTGGGACGAGTGGGCGCAGCAGCAGGCGAAGGTCATCGCCGATGTCAGCATCGAATGCTCCGGGTGTCCCGAGGACACCGACACCCTCGTCCACCGCGCGGCTACCATCGAACAGACCGCGATCTCCGGCAACAGCACCGATTCGGTCAAGCCTGACACCACCGTGTGGGTCATCCTCGTCCGCGAGGTCGACCGCTGGCTCATCGACGACATCCGCTACTGACCGGAGGGCCCTTGACCCGCAAAAGCATTACTGCAGCACTACTCACAGTTACGCTCGCCGTCGTCCTGACCGCATGCAGCAGCGACGAATCGCCTACCACAGCCCCCAGTGTCCCGAGTACCACCGCAGCCGCATCTCCGTTCGGCGCCGAGGCGAATAGTGCCCTCATCACCAAGATTCACCGTGACAACGCGACAGCGATTGTCGAGACCGTGGAGGCACGTAGCGGTTCCCCTGACCAGGCACTCGCGGCCCTCCTCGCGGCAGAGGCGGAAACCGGATGGAGATCGGGACTTTCGATGCCCCCGCCATCGGTAGACATCCGGGACATCTACGGCTGGCGCTTCGGGTACAACATTGCTGCGGACTCCACGGATGCAGTCAAGGCCGCGACGAACACATTCATGGACAACGCCGCCACCATCACCGTCAGCGCGGACGACCCGGCTGCCTACGCGCTGGCCGTCCAGACCGCAGACCCGCGCGGCTACAACGAAAAGGAACACTTCTACAAAAAGGGTGAGACCGCAGCCACCGAGTACGCCGTCGCCCTGCCCAAGGCCCAGGCTGCATACGCCGAGCTGCGCGATTCGCAGTAGTGAGGGATACGAGGGGACGTGTCCTTTGCGCAGGTAAACAGCATGAATAGATCTCTAGTCCAAAAGGCGTCGTTGGTGATGCCAGGCATTCGCACGACTTCTTCGACGGGTCTGTCTTCGGTCTCGATGTGTATGAGGGCGGCATCAACGGATGCGTCGTCGGCGACGTCGCACTCGATGCTGTGTACACCTTCAGGGACGGCAGAGCCACGGTGCGTTGTGCGTTCCCCACTTGTTCCGTGCAGCTCCTGGCCCATATGGTGTGACATGGTGTACCACCAAATGATGGGAGTTACGTGTCCAAGGTTGATCAGAAGGGCGTCCAAGCTGGGGCTGCGCCGTATACCGCGCCCTTCCTGCACATTTACGACCTATGGGTGGTTCACCTCTCCAACGATCTGGCCTGGCGCTGCGGCCGAGAACGATTCGTGGAGATGTATGACCAGCACGTCAGACGCTGTCATCTCGAGGTAGGTCCCGGGAGCGGCTGGTACCTGGCGAATGCCCAACTGCCAGCAAGGACCGAGCTCACCCTCCTGGACTTGAACGCCAACAGCCTCAAGCACTCCTACCGTCGGTTGTCCCCGCGCTATGAAGTGCGGACAGTGGAAGCCAACGTCTTGGATCCCGTGCCGTCGGACCTAGGACCATTCGACTCCGTCGGTATCAACTACGTCCTGCACTGTTTACCGGGCGGCTGGCCTGAGAAGCGTGCGGTCTTCCAGAACCTGGCCGGTGTGCTTGCAGCGGATGGCGTCCTCTTCGGTTCCACAGTTCTCGGGCCGGAGGTGAAACGGAACATCTTCGGCTTGGCGCTCAGTGAGGCATACAACCGTCTCGGGGCTTTCCATAACCGCGACGACGATTACGCCGGTCTCGTCGAAGCCCTGCGGGTCTCGTTCGGTCGCGTAGAGGTCTCTCAGGTCGGCAATGTGGCGTTGTTCGTCGCCAGCAAGCCCAAGCGCTAGTTTCGACGACGGGGGCGAAGCCGCAATCCTTCTGGTTTGAGGGTGATCTGCTCCTGGACCTCGAGTTGGTATGCGGGGTCTGCCTCGAAGTTGAAGCGGTGCAGAAGGAACGCCAGCGCGAGGATCGTCTCGTGATAGGCGAACTGGCGGCCAATGCACGCACGGAGACCGGTCCCGAACGGTTTGTAGACCACTGAGCTCTGTATAGGTCGCAGGTTCTCAGGCAGGAACCGATCCGGATCAAACTCCTCCGCATCGGCTCCCCACACCGGGTCACGGTGAGCCTGCAACGTGAGCACAAAAACCCAGTCACCGGGCGCAAACCTGTACTTTCCTCCGATTACCGTCTCTTCTTTAGCCTCTCGAAAGTAGCCCGGAGCAATGGGCCACAGGCGCAGAGTTTCGTCCACGACCCGGCGGAGGTAGCGCAATCGCGCGACGTCCTCGTACCTGATCGCTGTCACGTCGCCGGCTGGCCACCTCTCATCCAGTTCGGCGCGGGCTTTCGCTGCGATCTCGGGGTTCGTTGCGAGGTAATGCAATGCGAAGGCGAGTACCCCTGCCGATGTCTCGTGCCCTGCAACGAGGAAGGTGAGGATTTGATTCCGCACGTTGACCTCGTCGAGCAACTCACCGGTTTCCGGGTCGGGTTCGGTCAGCATTCGGGCAAGGAGATCGTTATGTGTTCCTGAGTCTTCTGTCTTGCGTCGTTTGATGACGTCGTCGACGACCTGCTTGACGTAGTGAATATCGCGCTGGTGTTGCGCGGCCTGTTTACGGCCGATTGTCTTCTGCAAAATTGGAGGCAGGTTCGAGTTGCGATTTATGTAGGTCAGGCCGCGCATCATGGCCTCGACAAAGGGATGGTTGTCGGTACGCCGGAATGAGTCGAACGTGTAGTCGAAGCCGGTTCGGGCGATCACCTCTAGGGTAAATCGGTTCATGTCCTCGGGGACGTCGACCCAGCCGCCCTCCTCGCTCTCCCACGCCGACACGAGCTCTTGGGCGGTCTCGCACATCGTGTCGTGGTAGCCGCGCATGGCCTGCTGGGTGAACCCCGGCGCGAGAATGCGGTGTGCTTTTGCCCAGTTCGGCTCATCGTTGTACGCCGTGAACAAACCGTCGCGGGAGATCGGGCGGAGTTTCTTGAAGAGGACGCCGACGTGCTTGGTCCAGGTGTCTTCGTTATTGACCTCGGCGATCAGTTCGGGGCCTGACACGATCACCATGGGATAGTTCACGATCAAGCGTTCGAAGATGGGGCCAAGCTGTCGCGCGTCTTTCATGCTGGTCTGCGTGGGCTTCGCCGGGTTGATCGTGAGGAGATCCCCGAGCAGTGGAAGGCGGTAGCGCGGGTGCGGCAGTGCCTCACCAGTTGTCGTAGTAACCATCAGGGTGTGCCTTTCTCAGCTGGCGGGGCCAGTGGTTGCGCTCGTGCCTTGCACGTAAGTCTCGATGTAATGGCGGACTGTCGGCCAGTCGTCTGCCAGCGCGATCAATTGATCGCTCGTGGCGGTGAGGTGCTGTTCGCTGGGGCGTAGGTCGAGGAACTCGAGCCGAATGCCTCCATCGTGGGGAGCGAGGTCCGACAGTTTGGCCTCAAGGGCGCGCGCTATCTGCAGTCCAGCCAGGAGTTGCTTGCGCCGGTCTTCGTCGGTGTGCGTAGCTGCGACGTAGTCGATGTCGTCCTGCGCGGCGGGCACGACGAATCGGCGCAGTCGGAGCAAGGCATCATGTATCTCGATGATCATCCGATGAAGTCGGCGAGCCGGGTTTTCGGCACGAGCTGTACGGACATCGGGAAATGCGTCAGTGAGATCTTGCCACAGCAGATGCAACCGACGGATACTTCGCCCGGTCCTGTCCCAGCCCAGCCGACTCATCACCACCGCGATTGTCGGAACGGTGACCACCGCAGTGGCACCGGTAGTTGCGAGGAAGAAGGTCAGAGCCTTGACCGTCATCCCCGGATCTCGTGTTGGGGTCTCGGTGACGACCTCATACAACGTCGTCAGTGGTGCAACAACGGAATCGACTACGAGCGCACCCGCCAGAACCACGTTGAGGGCGTAGAGAAGGCGCTCTCGACGAGTGGTGTCCTTGGCAAAAATCTCCTTCAAAAAAACGCGGACGATCAGCGCACCACACATAAGGATGGGTGCGTAGAACGCGAGCCAAGCAATCACGGCCGGCCAACCGAGGTACTGGTCAATGAGGAGTCCGGCGTTTCGTGCAGGAGTGCCTGCTATAAGGACGGTCAGGCCGGACCCCAATCCGATTCCGTAGTAGATCCACTGCCTCCGCCACACTGACACCTCAGCTACCTGGGCGGCTGCGACCCCCGTTCGCTGACCCGCGGCCCACAGTTGTGCCATTCCGTAGATGGCCTGCACGATGAGAACGATGAAGCCGAAAGAGATCTGCCGAAGAAGATCAACATCGCCGAATGGGCCGAGATAGCGAGCAAAGACGTCCTCCACGACCTTCTCACGGAGGAGCATGGCAGCAGCGGCAAATGACAACGCCTGGTTGATGAGTTGATCGGTCGGCGTTCGATTGAGTAGCCGGAATCTAGTGAGGGTCACGACCAGCAGCAGGATGATGATGGGCCAGGCGATCCAGCCGGTTACGGGTGAAGTCACCGGAAAAAGGTACTGCGGAGAAGGGACGCTCGTCGTTGGCGGACTGTCATTGCCTCGACCATGATCAGGTCTGCGAAGACCTCCGCGTCGTGCTCCTGCTCGTCCTCAAAGCTGCTTCGGCCGAGCACCTTCAGGATGGATGATCCCGCAAGGTCGGGGAGCAACGTCGAGAACACCCCGCCATCGGGATCAACCAGGGCACGTTCGTCGTGCTTGAGCATCATGTGGCCCACTTCATGACCGATAATCTGATCCGCGTGGTACTCCAAGACATCGGAGCCGTAGACGATGAGGTCGTCATGCTCTCGAAAGAGCCACAGGCCGCAGGTGGTATCCGAGTCGGTCGCCGCTCTCAAGGCCTCGGATCTGACCGGCACAAGGCGTACCGGTCGGTCCCGGTATTCGGCGACGACCTCGATGAACTGCTGACGTGCCCACGGGACATTGGTCGGCATCCGCCTGACCAGCTCCTGAGCCATTACTGCGATCGAACCCTCATCCACCCCGGACACAACTCCCGATTGGTTCAAATGCTCGAAAACCTATCCCTGTTGCTGGATCGCTGGCAAATCGCCTCGCCCAGCGCAGACTAGGCATCGACGTCTGTCTCCGCCGACGGCTCCGGTGGAAGTTGACACAGAATCTCGGCGATGGCACTCGCGAAGGGACCTTTCCCATGTCGTGCCTCGATTCGCTTTACACCGGCGTTGCGTGCACGAATGACCACCTGCAACTGAAAGTCGACGGCCGCCGTATGAGGCCCATCTTCCGTGAGGTATGTGCGTGGCGCGTCAAAGTGCTGTTCAAGCGCCCGGAGCAGCTCAGGTTCTGGCGGAGTCGCCGTTTCACCACCGCGTAGTTCTTCGATGCGGCTTGCCGGGATTTCTTGCCCAAGGATCGTGCTAATCGAGCGCGCAACCTGACCGGTGGTCTGTTCAGGGTCCTCTTTGAGGTGAGCCACATCAAAGAGCCTGTTGATTCGCTCGGCGACGGCTGGAATATCAACTGTCACGCCAGTTTTCCCCCTTCACGCGTGATCTGTATCTGTTTCGCTCGTAAACGTCGGTGGAACCGTTTGATCATAGTGGGGTCGAGATCGGTGGCCTTACCGAAGAGCCATCGCCGGTACTGTTTCTCCTCGGCATCCGGGTCATCATCTGAGACAGGGGGGCTGAGCAGCTCTGCGAATGCATACTCGAGGAGCGGGTGCGTGGTCGAACCGTCTTCGCCGAAATTCCGCTCGAGAAGGTCCGTAATGAACGCTCCGGCGACAGTGCTCACGCATGCGTCGACGTCATCACGTGCTCCACGGAGGTCTGCCGGAGCGATGGGCTGGTTCTTGTCCGCAAGATCATGCAGAACCTGTTGGGCACTCATCAGACGCAGTACCGCCTGCAGGGAAACTGTCATCTCTCCGCCACCTGTAGCCAGCGGTTGCTTTTCCCTGACCGTCGGCTCTCCGCCCTCCCAGTAGACCCGTGCGGCGCTTCCCGGACTCCACTGCAAACCGACATCAAACTTGGAAAGAGTGCTTGGCCTCGGGTTCTGAAGCTCCGCACGCTCAGCCTGCGTTACTACTGGCGGTGTCGGGCCCCCAGCTGCCTTGAGGCCCCCAATCGTCAGATTGAGGAGCTTTCGTCGCTCAGCAACCTTGACTGCAAAGCGCTGAGGGTCTCCTGATCGCATGCCCACATCATAGGTGCCCCACGAAATCTGACAGCAATTTGCTCACAAATATTACCGACTTTCCGCCAGGATATGGCTAGTAAATGGCAGTTTTTTGCATCTTAATTGTTGATTTTTCCGCCGGAGGCTCTAGGCTGCTTCCGTGACATCCGGGAGTACAGCCCAACGGCCGGGCGATCGCCGAGGTGACGGTGGCGCATTGCGGCCATCACGATTGACCACCGGCAGGCCCCTTATCCAGATCAAAGCTGCCCGCGGGTCAGGACTTGACGCCGGCGAGGCGGTCCTTCGTCCGCTCGCAAGTGACGACGACGACTTCAGCATGAAGACCAAGCACCTCGGCCATAGCTTCGGCACTGTCACCACTGAGCCTGGATTTGCCTCGCTCAAACGTGCTCAACGTACTCATGGACACGCCGATAATTCACACCACCGGATCCTGGTCGTAGCAGCCGTAGATGATGCGGAGGTCGCCGAGGAACCGCTCATCCAGCCCAATCTCGATGAGATCGTCCATGCGCAAGTCGAGCACGTCGGCGACTTCAGCCAGTCTCTTCGTATCCGCGACGCCCGAGGACTATGCGGGAGTGCCGGGCGGGCGGGTTCGCACCCGCTCGAAGCTTGCTCGCAGATCCTCCTCCGAAATCTCCAGAGCGTCGGCAAGCTTCTTTGCGAAGTTGTCGGTGAGGCGGGCATCTCCCCGCTCGATCGCGCCGACCATCGAGGTGCTGATACCAGCCTTCGCGCCGAGTTCGGGCTGAGTCAGGCCGAGAAGCACGCGCCAGTCACCCGGGTAACGATCCTCGCGCTTGATGTCGACGAGGTTAGCGCAGCCGGGGGACCGCCAGAACAGCAAGTCGACTGTTAGCGCAGTCGGACAAGCCATGAGACCAGCGGGTTAGCGGCCCGCGGCCTCGAATGCAGAACGGAGCCTGCAAATGAACACGTTAGATGGCGCTGGTGCTCTACGCCTAGCGACTGCAAATTCTCATGCTGGTCGAGAGAAGGTTGACGGGCACGATCGCGTGACCAACGGCCCTCTCCGCGAGATCCTGGCCAAGCATCGTCCGAACTATGACCACGCGTCGTGCACGGCCTGCGGGTTCGTCTACACCCCCGATCTCCCGTTGTGCCCGCCCGTCGCTGACGCTCTGCGTGAACTGTCCACGGGGGCCGCGCGGCCCCAGGACCTGTCTCTCGGCCGCTACACAAGCGGTCGACTCCGCGCGATGGCACGCGAGCACACCGGTGAGGGCCGGTGCCGGCGGTGCGGGTTCGTCTACGCCGGTCAGGTGCGTCTATGCCCGACGTCGCGGCGGATCGCCGCTGAACTCGAGACCCGCGGCCAGGCGCCCGCGACCCAGCCCCACACAGGTCAGGGTCTGTGCGTAGGTAAGGGCTCCGGTTGGACCGTCACCAGCACAAAGGCGGCGGCCTGGAAGCGTGCGATGGCTGCCTGTTCGGTGTGCCCGCTGCTCGCGCAGTGCGAGAGGCAACTGGAAGACAGGCTCGCTTCCGGTGTGAAGGTCCGCGAGCAGATCATGGCCGGACGGCTGTTCACCGTCACCGGCCGCGAGGTCGAAGCCGCTGGGGTTGATGCGTTCGCGGTTTCCCGGGGGCGGACAAAGAAGAAGCAGCAGAAGCCCCGGGCTCCAAAAGGGGTCCCGTCTAGGCCGGCCACCAGAACTCGCGAGGTCGCGGCATGACGTCACTCGCCGAGCGGGTCTATCTGATGGCCAGCGGACAGGCAGAGACTCCCGCCGCCGAAGGTCTCGCGGAGATCCGATGGGATTGGTTCGCTGACCTGTACGCCGACCCTCGGTGGGGGCTTGTCACTATCCCGGGCTGCAGCACGGCGGCCGCGGAAGCCGTGGCCGGACTCTGCCGGGCGACTGCTCTCGGTCCCACAGCTGATGTTGTCGAGGTTACTGGTCGGGTCAGCTCACTCACGGCACGCTGGCACGCCATCGATCGCCTTGCCACGATCAAGGGCGGCCGCGCACGGTCCGAGGCCGCCGACTATGCCTGGGCTGCAGTGTCGGATTCCGCTGTCGACGCCTACGACTACCTGGCTGGCATCGAGTTCAGCGGCGCCGAGACTGTCTCTTGCGCGTTCTGGGCCCAACTTGTCACCCAACCCGCCGACGTCGCGGAGGTCCGCATCAACGCCGCTATCGACGCCTGGGAGGTTCGTCTTCAGGGTTCGGCGACAGGAGTCGCTGCATGACCACAGTCAGTGCTGTCGACGTCCACGGGCGTCAGTGGGAACTAGTCCCGATACGGGATGTGATCTGCGCCAGGATTATTGCGGACGGTATCGCGAAACCAATCGTGCTTACCGAGCAACTTCTCGCCGAATGCGGCCCTCTTATGATCTCGGCTGCGGCGCCCACCCTGAGTGTGGGCGCCCGAGAGAAGCTCACCGATGTCATCGACCTGGTCGTGACGGCCCCTGAAACGGCTTCCATTGAGCAGATCCGTGAGGTTGCTTCGCTCGCCCGTCTACTTCTCCACCGACATCCCGCGTAGCAGTAGTCAAGATTCTGCGCGCTCCAGAGCAGGGCAGATCGGGCCCCGATCACCCAATCTTGTCGCGCCCTGGCCAGAAGCGGGATCGCTGAACCCGCGGCCAAGTCCGTTCAGTTCTCACACACCAACTCGTTCACGAAAGGCAGCCACCTTCATGACCACTTCAGTCACATGCGACACACCGAACAGCGCCGGTTACCCGTATCGGTTACAGATTCGATCTAGGGTTTCCTCATGGCACAGCACAACAAGGGGCCCCGCGGGCAAATCGCTACCCGCGCGCCCCTCAGACACCACAAGGTTTACGAGAGTCGGGCAGCCGAACTCGGCATCCCTGCTGGCGACTACTCCGTGCTCGTCCTCGCCATCACGCACGGACTGGACATCCCGGAATACATCAGCGAGAAACTTCGACCGGAACAGCTCCGACTACTCGAAGTCGAAGCTGCAGGGTCGCTGCACCGCGTCGAGCAATTGGCGATGGGCGCATGAACGACACCTAAACACGGAACAACCCCCAGGGCTTGGCGGCGTCGGGGGTTGTCCGTCTATGAAATTTCGGGACCTTACCAGCTCCCTGACCACCACTACCTTGAAAGGAAGAGGCGGTGCTTACTCCATGATAACGCACGGCCGCAACTCTGCCTTGCCTGCGAACCTCCAGTCGGTCACGTGTCCGTCTCAACGAGACCACATGCCGGCTACAGCGTTCCCACACGGTCAGGACCCTTTCGACGGCGCTATCCCTGTGTTGGCTTACCAGGGCTCCCATTACGCAACGGAATCTGCGGGTTCTGAGCTTCCACTTCCGGTGCCGCTTACGCGCGCCCCGGCCCTTCTAACCGAGGAAGGCGGTGGGCCTGGCGGATAGCTGATCGGAACTAACTCGATAGCTAATTCAAGAGCAGCGGTACCACCCAAAGGGACCCCCGAGCGGGGGTGGGTTTAGTCAATGAATCCCGCTGGGAGGACTGGCAGGTCCTCCCGTCTAGGGCGATCGTCTGGCAGGACGGTCATTCCCTGAGGTGAGTGGAAGAAGTGAGCAGCTTCTTCGACTCGGTACTGCATTCCCCGAAGGGACTACCTGTGCTAGGTACGTCTCAGGGTAACGCATACCCTGAATATCTCTCAACGGTTCAACATTCCGATCGCGGCGTGTCGTGGGACAAATCACACAACTCGCCAGTTCCTCAAACCGCTACGCAAGCAACGCAACCACTGGAGACCCCGTGGATTGACGAGCTGCGTCGACTCAATGCGGACACCGATCAGCGCGGCAAATCCTGGACGCTCCCCGTAAACGCGGGACAGGAGGCGAGAATCCCGATCTGGACAAGCCGTGACGGATGGATGCGACAGGTCCGGTACGCAGTCACCAAGACCGCCGACGGCCGCGCCGCAGTCGCCAAACACAGGATCGGCGTCGAAAGCATGGTCGCTATCGCCGCCGCGCACGCGTCGTCAGCCGACTCGAAAACTGGGCGCCGCGTTACCGCCACAGTCCAGAACCTCGCCGCCCGAGCAGGTGTGTCCGAGTCGGTGGTCAAACGAGGTCGACGCGTGTTGAAAGCACTACACCTTGGCTTCGAGTTGGTCCGTGGCCGCACCCTGACTACGCGTGAATTCCAAGCAGCAGAAGTCCACCACGGTGGGCGTCAGCACCGCGCCGCCAGCGTATGGGCTCTATCCTCCCCACCCGACCTCGTCGCAGCCACCCACGCTCCCCCACAACCAAAAAAACACGGCAGCTCCCACGGCAGGAGACACCGCGCGGCGAAGCATGCTCGCCACACCGCCACTGCCGGTTCGAATCCCAATCCCCAGGCCCGCGGCCGTGACCCCCTATCTTTGAGTGGTTTATCCCCGAAGGGGATCTCTTGTAGAGAAGTAATCACCAAACGCGCGTGCGCGCGCGCGAACCGATCCTCATCCTCGAATCGAAACAACCCTCGCCCCCTGGGCCTCCAACGAGCAGCGTCCGCACTGGTCGCTGCAGCTCCAGCCATCGCCCCCAGCGGCCACATCGGAATCGTGTGCGACGTCCTCGTCCGTTCAGGAATCGACACCACCCGCTGGACAGGACGCGATATCGCTCGAGCTTTGACGGCTGACACAGTCTCGCGAGGTGAGCTCTGGCCAAACGAGGTGCGCTCGCCAATCGGATATCTGACCTGGCGTTTGTCCAGACTCGACTGGTCGGGCCCCTCCCCCAGCGAGCAACGCGCCGCAGAGGCTGCGCACAGCGCACAACGCCGAGCTGCGCGTGACGCCGAACGCGAACGAGCTCGTCGCGCAGCAGCCTCGCCTGAGCACCGAAGGGCACTCATGGAACAGATCCGCGCCACCCTGGCACCCCAAAGGCAGGCAGCCTAACCATGCCCATTGATCCTCTGCCCACCATGCACATACGGCAACGAGCGTGGGACCGGGTACGGACGACAACCACCGCGCCGACCGAGGTACCACTCGCCACCGCACCCCGGTCCTATACTGCGAGAATCATCGTGGCCTCGCACAGGACGGAGTGCGCTCGTGGGTAGGAAGAAGACTGCGTCCCAATCGACCCACCGCCACCCGCGCGTGTATGTCAGCCGAGTCCAGACGCCTCCACGCATCAGCCGCAACACAGACTCAATCCGCGAACGCCTCCGCAGCGGCGCAAAAACTGTCGTAGTTGACACAGCAGGTCAGCTAATCGAACTCGACGACAAAACATTCGCATCGGCCGGCGACGAATGGACCCTACGATTCACCGCTGGATCGCAAGCACGAATTCATCTCGACTCACCACTACCCGCGACCGCGCACATCGTTGCCACTGACGCAACGACCGTGGAAGTCACAGGGCAAGTTCACGTCTGGGCCTACACCCACGCGACAGTTACTGCCTTCGACCGGTGCAAGGTGATAGCCCACAATCATGCATTCATCAGAGCATGCGACCACTCCACTGTGTGGGCCGACGACAACGTCGTTGTATACGCCTACGACGAAGCCACGGTCCAAGCTAGAGACCACGCGATACTCGCGCTTTCCGATAAAGCACACGCAGTCGTGGACACCGCAGTTGAGGTTCGCGGCCCGGCCCGCAAGAACGTCACCATCAGGTGCACAGCATGATTCCCGGATCATCCGCACTCTCCGCTCCGTTAACGCACCACCTGTCCACCCGCAGTTGCAAGAGGGCCTTCGTATACCTGGCTGTGAATCTACATAACCCAGCCTCGCGTTGCTAGCAACGCGAGCTAGCATTGCTAGGCGACCCTCGCGAGCCTGAATAGTTCGGCAAGCGTTGATACCCCGGGTACCTCCGCTTTCTGTCACGTGACGGCAGATACGGACGTCGCCGAAATCTCACCGAACGGCGCGTCGTGATGACGACTTGCTCGGTGTCTGTGGTGGACTGCGAATATGCCCAAAAGCCGAGGCCGCCGCAAGGGCGGCAAAAGCCGACCCATTCGCCGTGCTCCCCGGCAACTCCACCCCGCCGATCTTCTCCTGCGCGACGCCCGGCAACTCCTCGAAATCAACGATGTGCTCACCGCCGAAACCTGGGCCAGCGGCTGGCTCGGCGAGGCGTGGTCGACAGCGGCAGTAACCGAACGCGAGCCCGCGCATCAACTGTGTATGCAAGTCACCGGCAGAGCATGCACCACACCGTCTCCGTACTCACTGGCCGCGATCGACGCGCTCGCGCGGGTCGCACCTGCGCCCGACCTTTCCATGCTGACCGACACCCTCCACATCTTGGCCGAAACCCAACCACTGCCGGCCTGGCACACCGTCGAGGCGTGGACTCCGACCGCGGCGTGGCGCGCGGTCGGCGTGTACGACAGCGAACGGGTCCTGTTCATCGACTACGACGGACCCCACCCACACACATTGATGGCACATATCTACCAGGCCGGCGGGCTGATGATCGACAAACTCGCTCTCCTGAATCCCGGCGCAGCCACCACGTGGGACCAGCTGCGCGAACCTGACGAGGCACCGATGCCGCTCCAAACGGCCCCGGTCGCCGAGGTACTCGCTGATCTTGCGCACGCGTTGCGCACCACCGACATGACCTGGCCCCGCACCGCCGACGAGGACTTTTGCGATCACAGGGCGCTGGCATGGTCCCGCTGCCGGGACTACCTGCCAGAATGGCCCGAACATGCCGGACTACCCGAGGAAAGGCGCCGCCAACTGGTCGAGAACTTCCTCACCGATATCGGAAGCGACGACGAGGTGAGCCGGTCGCTGGCCGAGCTGTTCCTCGACTACGGCGACGGCTACATCGGCGCCGGACCGTTGTGCTGGAGCCCGGGCGAAGTGATGCTGCTGCTTACAGATTGGCTTCCCCGCAAAGCTGTCCTCGACGCCGACCAACGAAACGCACTGTCCTTCGTGTTGCGCCGATGGCTGACCTTCGCGCTGACCCAGCAGGGGATCGACCGCCAGTGGATCAGCCCCGTCGTCGATGCTGTCGATACCTTCCTACCCGAGTTCCATGACGCGTTCGACGATGAAACTACTTGGGGCCCCGCCAAACAGGTGGCCGCAGCGCTCACCGAGCGAGGCGTCGACCTCACCGACCGCCACGCCGTCGACGACGCCATTCGGCAACTCAACGCCGAACAACTCGCCCACCGATTACTGCCCTGATCCGTCGGCTCCGTGCACACGCGATTTACACGTCCGATTCGTTCTGAAGCTGTGGAATTCCTGCGACGCGCTGGCCAGCGTATGCGCGCTCGTTGGGCAAGCGACGTAACTCCGCAGTGCGATGCTAGTAAGGCTACCTAGCGTTGCTAGCGGTACTAGATAGAGTAGTAACACGAGCCAATTCAAGGTTTCCCGACTAGCTATGCGCGCGTTGATTGCTCGCCCACCTATAGCTGCTAGGACTGAAGTAGTAGCTAGCGGTGAAGTGACCGTTGTACTAAGGACGCTGGCGGAAATAGCAGGTTTCGCTCACAGAGATATGGACGCTAGCCTAGCTAAGCTAGCGGAGCGCGGCTAGCCCGAAAGTGGTGCACGGTTGATCCGGGGCGAGACGCTCGGGCAGCATGTCGAGCTGTGAAAGCTCGAAGCCTGGCCTGCTCCGTTTCGCGGGGTTCCGCCGCGCCTCGGCAGACGCGATCGGGCTGGAGGATGCGTTTCGCGTGACGTTGCCGCTTGGCATAGTTGTGGCGGCGACCCTCTGACCTGCAGAAATATCAACGCTAGCTCCTATAGCATCGACGGGATCTACTTTGGTGGCAAGGAGGGAAGCGTAACTATCCAGGCTATCTGGACTATCGGTTCTAGCCTTCATATCGCGAATAGTTCTGCTATGGAGACGATCACAGCTACCGAGCCTATCGCAGCAATGCTCGCAACCGTCGCTATCGGAGAGATGTCAGCAACGATATCTACCGGAGCTAGACACCGTATGTGCGCTACAGTAGCGCCGCTTTCTATGAACCCTTGCATGTCTATGCGGACTCGCCGTTCTAGCCTAAATAAGCTGGCTACGCAGGCTAGGGGTCGTAGGATTGCGTTCAGAGCTATGAGTGGGAACAGAACTACGAGCGCAACGCTTGCTAGAGAAGGTCAATTATCAATCGTCGCTGTCTTCGCTATAGTCGCAATCTTATCTAACGAAGCTACGCAAAATAGTGCAGTAAGCGTTGCAAGCAAAGCGATCGCAGACAGCGTAGATACGTTCGCATTCGTAGTTCCCGTAGCTATGGCTGCGTTCGCAGTGTCGGTCGCTACGAAAGCTGAACTAGAGACACTAGATACGCTATGCACGCTAGCTCACCTAACAAATAGGGCTAGCGTTGCTCGGCGTGTCGAGCTAGCTCAGTAGCCAAGCCTCGCTATGCTCCCTACGCGAGCGTGCGGAGTTGCACTAACGCTCATCGCGCGCATCTGGAAGTCTCCTGGCCTCGACGGAACGGAACCAAGTCATGACACGCAAATGTGCGATCTGCAATCAGAAAGGGGGAGTGGGCAAGACCGCCACGACCCTCGGTCTCGCGAGCGCAATTAGCAACGCTGGCGGACACGTCCTCGTTGTCGATGTTGACCCCCAGGGTAACGCCACCAACGGCGTGGGCGTCACCATCACCGACGAGATGCTGACAACCTACGACCTGATGAGCCGAACGGAGTCGGGCACGGCGATCGACGCCGTCATTGCCACTCCTTGGGACGGCGTCGATCTGATCCCGGCCGATCAGACGCTCGCGAACATCGAGTCGGATGGGGCCAACGACCTCATCTTCCGCCTCGACATTGCCTTCGAGGGCCTCGACCTGTCCGCGTATGACGCTGTCCTTTTCGATTGCCCACCGTCGCTCGGCAAACTGCTCTTCGCCGTTTTCTGTGCGGTGGACGGGGTCATCGTAGTAACCGAGCCCACCATTGACAGTGTTCAAGGCGTCACCAAGCTCCTCGAAACCGTCGAGAACGTCCAGCGACGCCCGAACCCGAATCTGGCTATTGACAAGATCGTCCTCAGTCGACGACGGGGGACGGGCGAGCACCAATTCCGGGAGAGCGAGCTGCGGGAAGTCTACGGCGACCTCGTTGCGCGCACCGCCATCCCGGAGTACGCCACTCGGCAGGACGCACACAGTGCGCGCACCCCGATTCACAAGTTCGCGGGCGGAAAATCGTTGTCATTGCAGCTCGCGTACACCGACCTACTCAGCGAACTACCCTTCAAGACCGCAGGAGCGACCGTATGAGTGTCCAACGTGAACCCGCTATCCGCAGGCCCGCGCACCCTGCCGCAGATCTTCCTGAGCGCCCCCGGGTCGTCAAAGACCCCACCCCGGCCGCCGTCGACGAGAAGCCGACGCAACTTCCGCCCGAATCGACCATCAGATCTGTCGCCGACGCGCCCGTCACGCCAGTCTTGTCTCATGCAGCCGAGGCGGCATCGGCTGTCGAGAAACTCAGCGAACAACACAACGTACGGGTTCGGCCCTCGACCAAGGCTCGCCTGACGCGCGGTGTGGACAAGCTGCGCTACGAGACCGGGGACCGGAGCATCACTATCTCGTCAGTCACCGACGCCGCGCTCATCGAGTACCTGACCAACAACGGCTGCTAGCGCCCATAGCAACACTAGCTATCGGTGCTAGGTGAGCGCTCGTGGTTCGGGGTATGCCCACCGCGACGCACTGGCCGCACCAACACAAGGAAGCCCCCGCCGATTGCGCCGGCGGGGGCCTCGTGGACCGGGACCCCGTGAAAGGACACCCGATCATGAACGACCTTAGTATCCGAGCAGCACGAATCCAGCTCCGCGCGCTGATTGCCGCCCTAATCGTTGCCATCGCCATTGCGGTCGGCATCACCACCGGAGCGTTCGTACTCTCGTTCGCCGTGCAACGCGACCTCGCAATGCAGGCCGGAATCCCGCACTACCTCACCTGGATCTTCCCCGCCATCGTCGACGGCGCAATCCTCGGCGCAACGATCGCCATCGTTGCGCTAAGCAAAATCAACGGCAGCGCAACGGGGAAGCACTTCTTCCTCTGGCTCGCAGTCGTCGTCGTCTTCATCAGCGTCTTCGGCAACGCCTACCACGCCTACCGCGCCGGGGAAGCCGCCGCGCGGAATGTTGCAGCTGGCATCGACCTGGGATACACCCCATTGACTCCAACCGGCGCCTCACTCATTGCAGTCATTCCGCCGCTTTTAGTTTTGGCTTTCACCCACGGCGTCGGAATCCTCATCAAGGCCATCGGCACCGCCCACACCGAGTCCACCGCGGTCGTCCGAGACACCCGAGACCGCGAACAGCGGGACGGTGAGGACATCGCGACCGATCACCCCACGGTGGCGGCCGAGTCGATGCCTGCATCCGAACGGAACCCCGGCCATATTGCGGCCTTCGTTGCTCCGAGCATTGCGCCGGACCTGAACGTTGCGCCGGACCTGAACGTTGCGCCGGCCCCTGACGTTGCGCCGCGCATTGCTCAGGCCGT
The DNA here is from genome assembly GCF_017656075.1 of Rhodococcus sp. ZPP. Taxonomy (NCBI): domain Bacteria; kingdom Bacillati; phylum Actinomycetota; class Actinomycetes; order Mycobacteriales; family Nocardiaceae; genus Rhodococcus; species Rhodococcus sp. ZPP. Next base: position 153,546 of record NZ_CP058641.1, on the reverse strand, counting down.
TGCGCAGGTCGCCGACGTTGCACCGGCAGACGACTCCTCGGCACCCGACGACAGCCGTGAGGCCGCCGCGACCGCACCTGAGAGTTCCACCGGCGTTGCGGATGCCGCGCAACCAACCGAGGCGAACCCCGATGACCTCACCAACGTTGCGGCCCTCACCGAGGAGCACGTTGCGCCCAGCGCACTGAGCAAGCGCAATGACGATGCACTGAAGGTCGGCAATGCGCCGGAGGACTCGCAAGAGCCATTCGTGTTGCCGGACGAGGCCCAGACCATCGAGAACCTCCTCGACTTCATCGACGCGTGCGCCGACTTCGAGCCTGTAGTGAAGGAGACGGCCCGACTGCGCATCCTCGAACAGCACAGCTATGCGGAAATCGCCACGCTCACGCGGGCCAAGGCCGCCAGCACCGCAATGCGCCGGTTCGACAAGGTTGCGCAACGCGCGGTCGTCGCCGGGTTCCGGACGCCCCCGTTGCCGGAGCTCGAGGAGATGGCGGACGGACGCAATGCGGCAACGCTCGATCCGCAGTACACACTGGTCGGGGCACCTTGATCACCCGCCCCCGGCAAGGCGGCGACGGCCAGTTCGTACTCTCCGCGGCTCGACCGGGGAGACGACCGCCCGACCAACAGAACGAGGCGCGACCACCCAGCAAATTCCGAACCTCCGCAACACCCAGCGCCTCTGACCGCAACACAGCCCGACATTGCAGACCAACCAGATGAGGTTGGCAACGCAACGCCTGGTTGCGGCAACGCAACGCCGACCAGCACGAGGTTGGCAACGCCGGCGCCCGATTCGGATGCAACAGACAATCGGACGTGTGGACCGCAATGCAGATGCAACACCATCACAACGTCGGCGATCATCTGCGCATTGCAGGTGGGCGGGCGCCGCGTTGCATGCGGGTAAGCCCCAGGGAGTGGTGGGAATCGGTTGTGGAGTGGTTCGTGTCGTTTTGGGATCTGGAGATTCAGCGGACATCGGTGCGCGCGGGAAAGCGTCCGATCGCGATGACGCCATGGCTCAGGTCATCGCCGCTGGCCTCGACCTGGTGGGCTGTGAGGACGGATCGGTGGTCAATAAGTCTGCCCACGTCCGCATCGGAACCGAGCTGGCGGTGGTGACCGGGTTCGACAGTTCACGCCTGGACGAAAACCTGCGCTGCCGTATCGAGGCTGCCATCACCGCGAAGCAATAACCCTGCCCGCACGATGCGGCAACGGATATCCGTCGAGCTGTAGTCGGGTCTCCTCGGGGGTACCTGGCGAGCTGACGGCCGCACCGCAGCCGTACACCGCCACTCGATCCCGCAAGTGGGGTAGATCTGGATGATGATCGAACACGACGGTGACCGCGATCGATCGCAGTCGCGAGAGTCGAGTACGGGTCTCGCCGAATGTTATCGCCGCTGCCGAAGTCACTCGACGGTGCCGCGGGCATATCAGTGAGCGTCTCGACGCGGGTACTTTCACTTGCGGAATGGTTGGCGAACCCATCTCGTGTGGCTCTTCTGGCGGGGGGAGGGCAGGCGCGATTTCATCACGGTGACGTAAGTCCCCGAGCCTGGGGCGGCTGTCTGTTTCTGCGCCGACGACCCGATGGCCAGCCGCGGATCGCCATCACGTGCGGTGGTGGCTGCGCAGAAGGCTCAGATCGGTTGGGCTGCAAGACCCGGACCGGTGGGCGGCGTTATCGATCGTGCGCCGAAATGCTCCGCGATGGTAGTGGCGTGTCCCCCGTGAACGGCGCCACTATGTTTTAGAGTCTTGTTGCCCGTGAACTGGGCGGATAGGACGATGGAGAACATGGCTGGACGGAAGCGGAACTCCGCGGAGGACATCGTGCGCAAACTGCGCCGTGCCGACGAGCTCGCTGCTGCAGGCAAGACGCAGGAGGAGATCGCTGCGGAGCTCGAGGTGTCGGCAGCGACGCTGTACAACTGGCGACGCCAGTACGGCGGGATGGACACCGACGCAGCGAAGGAATGGCAGGTCCCCGATAGTCGGTCCGGTTGTTTCTAGAGCCGGTTCCTACGTGCAGTCGATCAGTCGATCCCGCACGCCACGGGCTGGTGCCGGTGGGTGCATCCGGCAGCGTACTCGGCAGGAGTCTTGTAACCCAGCGCCGAATGACGGTGTCGATGATTGTGGTCGTTCTTGAAGTCCTCGATCACCACGCGGGCCTCGAGCAGCGTAGGCCAGTAGTTGCGGTTCAGGCACTCATCGCGCAACCGGTTGTTGAACGACTCGATGAACCCGTTGTTCCATGGCGTGCCCGGCGGAATGTAGGACACCCCCACCGACCCAGCGCAGAAGGCCCGCAGTGCCTCGGAGATGAACTCGGGCCCATTGTCCATGCGCAATACCAGCGGCTGAACACCCCACATCGCGAACGCCTTCTCCAAGCCCTCGATCAATCGGTCGGCGGTGATCGAGCGGTCCACGATGTTCAGCAACGACATCCGGGTGTGCTCGTCGACCATTGACGCGATCTTCACCGTGTTGCCGTCGACGGTCGAGTCGAACTGGAAATCCAATGCCCACACAACATTCGGAGCATCCGCGTCGACGATCGGAACGGAGGACTGGCCGGCACGTTTGCGGCGTGGGGCACGCCGGACTTGCAGTCCTTCCTCCTTCCACAGGCGGTGAACCTTCTTCTTGTTCACCAGGGCGCCCTGGTCGTAGCGCAGCCACGCCCACGCCCGACGGAACCCATGCCGCGGATACTTGCGGGAATACCCGCGTAGCTCTGCGCGCAGATCGGCATCCGGGTCGTCCGGTGTCTGCGCCAACGGCAACCGCCGGTAGGAGGATCGGGAGAGCCCAACGACCTTGCACGCGAACCGCTCCGACATCTGCATGGTGCCGGTGAGCAGGGTGATCGCGGCGCGTTTGGCGGTCGGGCTCAGAATTTTCCCTTGGCGATCTCCCGCAGCGCGTCCTTCTCCAACTCGGCATCGGCGAGCAACCGCTTGAGCCGGCTGTTCTGCTCCCGTAGCTCCTTGAGTTCCTTCGCGGCGTCGGCGTCCATACCGGAGTACTGGCGACGCCAGTTGTACAGCGTGGCCGCCGACACCTCGAGTGCGGCGGCGATCTCTTCGCCGTTCTTGCCTTCCGCGGCCAACTCATCGGCTCGGCGCAGCTTGCGCACGATGTCCTCCGCCGAGTGACGTTTGCGTCCCGCCATGATCCCTATCGTCCCTTCTTCGCCCTCACCAGGGCAATCAGGACTCTAGAACAACCCGGACCTACTCAAGGGGGACACGCCACTCGGAGTGTCCCCTGTCGCGGTCGGCCAGTGGGAATCCGGAACAGCGAACCCGCGACCGGACAACATTGAAGCCCTCGCCCGAGTCCTCGACGTCCCAGTCGCCTTTCTCGCGGCCGGCCGGCCGTATGCACGTCTGGATGCGGCCGATGCACATTTCCGGAGTCTGCGCCGCACGCCGGTCAGCCAGCGCGACAAGGCAATATCGTTCGCCGAGCAGGTCTGGGAGCTGACCTACGCCCTGGAGAAGCGGGTGCGGTTTCCGATCATCGACCTACCAGGCTTCTCCGCCGGGGAGGTCGAACAAACCGACTTCCCAACCGACCCAGTCGCGGCGGCTCAAGCACTTCGCTGTCACTGGGATCTGGGCACGGGCCGACTCAGTCGCATGGTCCGAACGATGGAGCAGCACGGCATCATCGTCACGCTGGTGCCCTTCGCTGGCACCGATACCAAGAACATCGACGCCTTCTCCACCTCGAAGCTGCCACGGCCCATCGTCGTGCTCACACCCGACCGGGCCGATGACGTGTACCGCCACCGATTCAGCGCCGCTCACGAGCTTGGGCACCTGGTGATGCATAGCGATTGCTTACCCGGAGATACCCAGCAGGAGCGAGAGGCCGACGTGTTCGCCGCGGAGTTCCTGACCCCACGAGCCGAGATCACGCCGCTACTGCCACCTCGTCTCGACTTCAAGAAGCTGGGGGAGTTGAGCGTGCAGTGGGGCGTATCGGTCGACTCACTGCTCCGTCGATGCAAGGAGGTCGGCGTCGTCTCCGAGGCTACGTACAGGCGGGCCCACCAGCGGCTCGCCACACTTCGAACGTCGGGTCTGTTCGTTCACGAGTCGGTCCAGGGGTATCCGGGCGAGATACCAGCGCTACTCCGGTCGGCTTTCGAAATGGCCGAGACAAACGGGCTGACCCTCAAGGAACTCGCAACCGACTTGCGGCTCAATCTTCCCCGACTGCGACTTCTCTTGGGACAGGGTGACACTCGACCAAAATTGACACTCGTCTAGCGATCCTGCCGCGCACGAATGCCCACCGTGCCGAAGCATGGGCAGCAGGCCTCCCGGCAATGTCGCGAGCTGGACTCAGCTCGTTGAGTGCCGTTGGTTGCGCTGTGCGATTTGGTCGCGTACGGCAGGGCTGGAATTGACGATGAACCGATTGACCTCGCCCGATTTCCGGAACTTGCCGGTGGCGGAGCTTCGTGTCGTCGCACTGCTCACCAGGAAAGTGTCGGTCGACACCCTGCGTGCAGAAGTCCTTGCGGTTCGTGCGGTCGATTTCATGCTGCCACCTCCCTCGGTGGATCCAGGGTAGCTCACAATGGCGAATGCTGACCGTAGACACCCGTTCGGATCTCCAGCAGCAGGGACCACTTCTCGGACAGTTCCGCGAAGACCGCATTGACATCGTCAACCTGCTCCTCCGCAACCTGCTTCGTGGAAGCAGCGCTGATTACCCCACACGGCAGCGCAGGCGCGGAGGAGAACTCGACAACAAGCGGCGTTGCCGCCACGGACCGCCATCGTGCGGTTGACCCGGCCTGCGGAATGTCTCGGACGAGTTGCCCGTTGCGTCCAATGCACTGCCCGGCAATCCAGTCGCTGTCATGTCCAGGAACTGCCCGACGCAGATACTCGGGATGGCGGTATGTCCGATCGTTGGCTGCCCACCGGACGAGCCCGCCGGCACCATCAGCCAGCCACAACGTCAGGTTCGTGAAGTTGGGTAGTAGATCCTGCAGCGTTTCCAGATCGTGATTGAGCTCATCGGAGTCCCCCTTCTGCAGGATGGAGAAATCTTCGACATGGGTTTGCCATAGGGCGGCGGCTCTCTCACTCGGAGGTAAGTAGCCGGGTACCCCAACAAAGGGCAGTTCGCGAAGGGCTTGAGCGGCATCGGAGTAGTCGTGCGTTGCGATTACCTGTACCCCGAGGGCTGACCACTGGGTCTTGAGTGCGGCTTCCACGCGATTGAACTGGACTCGGTCGAGCCCCATGCCTTCTCGGGCGAGGAAAACCAGTACCTCGCCGCTCTCACCGTCGCACGTCAGGTCATGAATCCATTGCCGAATGTCCGGATCCCGATACGACGTGCCAGCCAGGATCAGCGGCCCCTTCTGGAGTGAGTCATGAAGCGCGGATTCTTGCCATGTAGTCCGCCGCTGCCCCAACCTGTTGTAGTCGGTCAGCGTGAGGATTACGGAGTCAGACGAGGTAGCGTTCGGGGGAAGAAAGCCGTGTAGATGATGCACCTCGTACGCACCCCTTGGGGCACGTGGGCTGCTCTTTTCCCGACTGAAGACCTCGACTTCCCCTTCCTCGAAATCCGTCGAGGCGTTGCGCAGCGCCGACTCGAGTAAGTCGTCGTAGTTCAACGTGAACAACGAGATCGCGTCGGGACCACGCCTCTCCGCCAGCGCGGCCGCGGCCGTGTGCAGCGGTGCCGGATCCACGGGTTCTTCGCCGTACAGCGCTGACTTGAGTAACGAGGTCCAGTTGTCCCCGGCAGCATTCTTCGCGGCTTCCGCAACGATGGCCGGATCTTGGCCGGCCAAGAAGGCCCTAGCCGTTTCGTGATCTTCGATTGCGCCGCTTGTCGCCAACAGGTCCACCGCGAAGGTATTCCAGTCGGGTAGACCAGCTGCCGCAGACGCACCTGCTCCCAGGAGCACTCCGACGTGAGAGTCGATCCTCATCGAGGCGAGGATGTCGATCGTCTCTTTCCCAAGCTCTGCGGCGCTCACTGCGACAGTCTCCCATCCAAGCTCCGGCCACGACGGCGGACACGGTCAGGCCACAAACGTCCTGTCCAGCCACGACCGTGTCGGCGCAGACCGGCCGTCTACGCCGACACCGAGGCACCCTCGACGGGTGTGCCATCGAACCCGAGGACGAGGGATCGCTGCTGGCGATGCTCTTTGGATGGAGAGAACTGCCCGTCTCGTCTCCTCGGTCAGAGCTGAGCAAGCAGCGATCCCCGGGTTCTATGGGGCGTCGAGCAGACTGGAGGATACGGAGGCGCGGCCCGCGTCAGCGTTGTACCGGTCGGTCGTTGGTCATTGGTGACCCGAGTCGGTATCAGTTCCGTGTGCGGACGTGGGCCTGGATGGGCGCCGCGGCGACGGTGGTGAAGGGCACCGCGAGGGGGAAGTCGTTCTGCAGGGAACGGATTTCGATTGTTCGGATGACGGTGGCGAGTGCGAGGGTGGCTTCCAGCATCGCGAAGTGGTCGCCGATGCATGACCGTGGCCCGCCGCCGAACGGGATGTATTGCCAGCGGTCGCGGTCACCGGAATTTTTGGTATTGAATCGGTCGGGGTCGAAGACCAGCGGGTTCTCCCAGAGCGCGGGGTCGCGGTGCATGGCGTAGATGCCGACCAGCACCATGCTGCCGGCCTCGACCCGGTAGCCGGCGACCTCGATGTCCTGCATGGCGGTGCGCCCGGCCACGGCGACCGGTGGGCACAGCCGTAGCGCTTCGTGCAGCACCTGCACGGTGTACCCGAGGCGGGGAACATCGTCGGGCGTCAGTTCGCGATCACCGAGGCCGGCGACCTCGGCCGCAACTGTGTCTTGCAGGTCGCGGTGGTGGCCGAGCTGCCATAACGCGTAGGCGAGGGTGGTGGCGGTGGTGTCGTAGCCGCCCGCGGCGAAGGCGATCAGGTCGTTGCCGATGTCCTGGTCCGACAGTGCTTGTCCGGTCGCCGGATCCGTGGCCCCGATCAGGGCGTGGACGAGCGGCGCGTCGCGGGTGGGGTCGGCGCGGCACGCCTGCAGGATCTCGTCCGAGAGCCGGTGCATGGCCGTATCCGCTGCCCAGGCTCGCCGACGTGCGGGGGTGGGGAGCCACCGCGGTGCGCGGACCGGCCGCATCCCCCGATCAGCGATATGCGACAGGGCGATACGCAGTGGTTCAGCGAACGCATCGGCCCTCTTGTCGAGGTCGGTTCCGAGGATGGAGCGGCCCAGTGCCCGCATGGTCAGTCGGCGGCACTCGGCGTCCAGGTCGACTTCGGTGCTGTCACCCCACCCGTCGGCGACCATTGCTGCGGCCTGGGACATGTGGCCGGCGAAGGTACGGACGCGCTGCTTGGTGAACAGCGGTTGTAAGGTGCGCTTGCGTGAAAGCCAGAGCTCGTTGGGGAGGTCGACGATGTTGTCGCCCATCAGGTGCCGCATCTCCTGGTGAACGGCGGTCCGATCGCACGCGGCGTCCTTGCGGCTCAGGACGTCGCGAGCTCCCATCGGGGAGGTGACCCACACGATCGGTTCGTTCAGCCATTTCGGGCCGAGAGTCACCCTGCTCACGGGCCCGCCGGTCTCGCGTAGCAATTCCTGGCCGGTGTGGTATTCCCTGACTGCCTTCAGTCGCTGCCGGAAGGGCAGCGGGTTTCGGGGAGCCAGTGGTAGCGAACCGACATCGCCCTCACGGTGAGTGTTCATGATCGTGCGCCCCCCTGTGTTTGGCTGATCAATTCCGGCCTCTCCCGAGGTTGCCGGGTCACGTCGTGCCGATCCGGATCGACCTTACGACGGAACCGGGTCGACCGACCGGCTGTCGCTCGACTCCGATCAGTTCGCGCCGAGGTGGCCGCGGCCGCACGACGATGCCAAGATCTTGCGCGACGAGGGAAAGCCCGACAGCCTGAAGCGGGCACCGACAACGCACGAAGGGGGAGCCTTGACCGAGTTTTACACCGCGACCGAACTCGAACAGAGCGGCTACGTTCGGCACCGACTGACCCAGCTGTTCGGAGAGCCCGACACCACAGGCAGTGAGGAACGCTGGCCGAGCGAGACCGTGCACGCCGTTGAACACGACGTTCTCGCACCGGCGGCGCGGGTGGTCTTCCCCGCGTTCGAACCGGACCTGGACACCCGCGCGGGGATGATCGCAGCCGATCTGCGCTTCGGGTGGCCCCAGATGGAGCAGATGCTCGCCCGCGTGAACCTGCGGGAAGACCAGGCGAGAAGTGGACGGACCCTGTCCAGCGTGGCCGCTGACGAGGGAACGGCCGCTCCGTGATCAGCGAGTTCCGCGACGCCGTCGTCGATGCGCTGCTGTCCGGGTCGTCCCTGCCCGACCGGTGGCGCGAGGCTCGAGCACAGCGGGCGCGGATGGCCGAGATCGCCGCCACGCTAGATCGCTTCCAGTGGTTGGTCCTCGAGGACCTGGCCGAGGCACGCCGAGCGTTCCAGCACCGAGACCGCCAGCGGGGGAATTCAGAGGTCACGGCGTTCCTTGCGGCCCACGAGCGCGCCAGGATGGTCGGTATCCCCGACGAGCGGGCGGTGTACCGCTTGGCCGATCGAATGGTCCGGGCGCGACAGACAAACCTGATGTTGGGCCTGGCGGGGAGTACTGGTGGGCGCTAGGAATCGGCCGGGACGAGATATTTCACCTGGACGCTGAACGGGTAGGTGCCTGGGCTTGCCAACACGGCCTCGATGAGTTGCTCGGCCGTCCTCGATACTGAGGATTTTGAACCTCGAGACCCCTTGAGGGTGAAGCCTCACCGTGTCGCCGATCGTCACAGCAGCGGAAGTTGCCGGATCCTCAGTCATACGCCATGCCTAACTCTCTCGCCCGACGTGCACACGATCCACTAGCTCGGAGAGCCTCATTCTCCCAGACCCGCCAGCGGCGGTTCCCGGAGCCAATTGCCTTCCCGTCAGCGTTGATCGGGCAGGGTGGCGTCCTCCGGTGGGATATCCGATCGCGGCCCTTTGAACGACGAATGTCTCAGACCGCCACCCTCGCTGAACTCGCGGAACTCGACGTCGACGACCACCCGAGGCTCGACCCAGTGCACACCATGAGGGGCGTCAGTATGTGCTGTCGAGTCCGCAAGGGGACTGGTCGGGCGTTCGAGTTCCCCGAGTTGGTCGCGCAATTGCCGGCGCATCGAGGCAGTAAATCCGGTCCCGACCTGACCGATATGCCTCAAGACCCCCTCGGCGTCATAGGCGCCCAGGACGAGGGAGCCGACCACGTTCCGCTGCGCGCCACCGCCAGCGATCCAGCCGATGACGACGGCGGACATTCGCTGTCTCACGAGCGTTTTCACCCACGACCGAGTCCGCCTGCCAGGCAGGTAGATCGAGGAGACCTTCTTGAACACCACACCCTCCATCCCGGTCTCGCGGGCCACACCGAGCATGGTCTCCCCGCTCAGCCCGAGCCAATGCGGAGGTGCCTGCACCGGCAGACCCGCACCGTGGGCCGGAACGAGCTCGGCCAGCGCCGCCCGCCGATCGAGATACGGCACGGACATCAGTGATGACCCATCGATGAGCAGGTCGAAGACGAAAAAGTTGACGGTGACCTGGCGGCGCAACACCGCCGATGGGCGCGCCACGTTCATGCGGCGTTGCAGGCGGCCGAACGAAGGTCGCCCATCTGCTCCCAACGCCACAACCTCCCCGTCCAACACCACCCGGCGGCGGCCGCCGAAAGCGTCGGCCAAGGCCTCGACCAGTTCCGGATACGACGACGTCACCACAGTCAGATTCCGGGACCACAGAACCGGATCGCTGCCCCGGCCACCAGATGATGCCAGCAGACGGCAGCCGTCGTACTTGATCTCCGCCGCCCACGACCCACTCGACTCACCCAGGGGCGGAGCGCCCAGGGTCGCCAACATCGGCGCAATCAGCCCACGGTGAGCATCGCCCATCCGCTGATTGTCCGCCCCGACGAGCCGCCCCCGTGATGACTCACGTCCTGCGTGAAATGAAGCCGGTGGTTTTCCGTCGCCTGGGCAGTAGGGTCGGCCTGGCTGTAAACCGGAGCAGAAGGAGTGCACAGGTGGCGCGGAAAACGGTGGTGGAGTTGGTCGATGACCTCGACGGCAGTGTCATCGAGGCCGGTGAGGGCGAGCACATCACGTTCTCGGTGAACGGTGTCGACTACGAGATCGACCTCAAGACGAAGAACGCCCGCGAATTCCTCAAGACGATGGACTTCTACATCGACCATGCCACCAAGATCGGCGGCCAGAAGCGCCGCGCGACCGCACAGGCCGGCTCGGCGCGGTCCCGGTCCCGGTCCCAGGCCCGGGAGGTGCGGGAGTGGGCGGCCGCGAACGGCTACCAAGTTTCCGCACGCGGCCGGATCCCCGCCGAGATCCAGGACGCGTTCGACGCAGCGCACTGACCCGAATCCGGGCACCGTGCGGCCGCGCCGGCTCACTGTAGAACCGGGCGCGGCCTGAGCACGACCGATACTCCGGACTACCGGGCTAAGTGTGGATCGGCGAACTTGATGCAGGGGACGCAAGATCCCACCTGGCACTTCGAGTGCCTCTGACGTGGGAAGCCGCCGGCACCTGGTGGTGTCAGCGGCTTCGGTGCCTGTTCGGGGCACGCTACGCACTGTAGGTCTGACCCGGTCAGGGTGACGGTGCCCGCCAGTGCGCCTCTCGGCAAGTGGTCGCTCGAAGCGGCGATTCTGATGTGGTACCCGGGGCATGGGGTCGAACACCGTCGCGTCTTTCAACGGCCCCGCGGCCGCCGAATCTTCCGACCTGTGCGGGGTCAGGCGGTGATGTCGAGGAGTGCTTGACGCTGATTCGTGCCCAGGCCACCGATACGCCGGGTGTCCGCGATCGACAGCTCCTCGAGGATTTGCGTTGCCCGCACCTTCCCGACGCCAGGCAAGGCTCTCACCAGGGCCGACACCTTGGTCTTCTTGACGATGTCGTTCGTCTCCGCCTTCGCGAGGACACCTGCGACCGTGAGGTCACCGGCCTTTACCGCGGACAGCAGTTCGGTCCGTGCTTTCCGCGCTGCCGCGGCCTTCTCCAGTGCCTGTGCACGCTGCTCGGCGGTCATGACGGGCAATGCCATATACGGCTCCTCGTTGCTCGAACCGCCCACGGAAAGGCGGTGTCGGGTTTATCGTGCCAGGTAGCACGCCGACGCGGCGCGGAAGCGGAGGGCGACGCCAGCGGCCCGCGCTTCCGACGGCCGCTGGCGGCGACCATCACGATAACAGCTAGTATCGAATGTGTGTTCGAAGGATGGAAGCCGGTCTACGACCCGAAGCCGTGGCGGATCGTCGACCCACCCCAGCGGATCATTGTCGACGTCTCTGCCGCCATCGCTCACGACGGCGGACGATCCGCGAACGACCTGCCCCTTCGAGTACGAGCCGAAGGGCTTGACCTGGATGTTCGAGTCCGCGGAGTGCTCCGGGCTTGGGGGCGTACCTCCCGGGGCGAATGGCTGGCGGCATGTACGTTCGCGATTCCCACCGGGAACAAGCGGGGAAGTCTCGAAATCACCCAGTGGTGTCCTGCATCGGCGATCACCGCCGAGTGCGAGTGATGGAACGGCTGGCCGATGCCGGGGCACACTCATGCGCACCGGCGGACCAGAAGGACGAGAAGGACGAGAAGATCGAGGGATGACAGAGTCGAGGCCGGGGCGGATCCCGGTGGGCGACCCGATCGCGCTGCGCTTCGACCCGGAGACCAAACACCGACTCGAGCAGATGGCCGAGGGCATCGGCCCGCGCCGGTTCGGCGCGTTGATCCGCGTCGCCTGCCGCCGCCTGGTCACCCAACCCAAAGCGGTCGGCAATCGTCTCGCCGAGGCGCGGCGACTCTCGCACGTGCGGCGGGCGATCCCGCTGGTCATGCTCACGCTCAAACTGGAACCCGACACCGCGCAGAAATTCACCGCCTTGGCCGCCGAGCACGACACCACGATCAGTGCACTGATGCGGATCGCGTTGCACCGATTCCTGGAAACTCCCGGCCGCTACAAACATCCGATGCTCCGCGAGGCGGAGCGGACCGGGCTGTCCGAGAAGGTCGAGGTGATGGTCAACCCGTCCAGCAGGCACCAGGTCTGGCGTCTCGCCGGTCGACACGGGGACAAACTGGGCACCGCACTTGCCCGGGTTGCGCTACGCCGTCTGCTCGACGAGCCCGGTGACCTCACCAGGGACCTGGAGGCCATCGCACCAGTGCGCGATCTTCGGCCCGAAACCTATCCCGCCAGAGTGAATGTGCACTTCGACGAGCCCCTCCGGCACAGGCTCGACGCCTTGGCCGCACGGGTCGGGTCCGACCGCGCCGAGTTGATGCGTCTGGCCGCGCAGCGTGTGCTCGAGGCCCCCGGAATGATCGAACACGCTGTCAATCGCGAGATCTTCCGCAGCGAGAAGAACAAGGCGCATCTGCTGGCCCGCCACGCCCGCCGCCAGGCGCGGCGCCGCGCGCCCCCTGGCTGATCCGTCGGACACCCCCGCACCCATAGGAACTGATCGACCACGGCTGCTGGTCCGTGGGTGGGGGTGCATGTCGATGTACTCGCAGTGCTCACCGGCCGGCGGCTCGATGATCAGCTTCCCCCTCGTGATCCGTTACCCGACGAAGGCTCGCTGATCGACTCCCATTAGGGTCTCGCGGCCGATGACATTTCGAGACGCGACGACCTGCTCGTTCATCTCGAGTCTCACGGTATGGCCACCGCGATCTGTCTCAACCTGAGGGCATTTCTTCAGCGCACCTTCCCCACCAGCTGCCTGTGCCGACGGCGTAATCTCGAGGCGGCGCTCGATCAAGGCAAAGCCTCGCCGGGTACAAGATCCCTACGGCTCCTGTGGGTGGAAGACGCTGTGCAGCAGACACCCAGCGGCAAGCCGGACTACCGCTGGGCGCAGGGGCCTCACCAAGCAGCGCGACCCCGACCACCGCATCATGTCCGGCTGACCAGGCGTTCGTACCGCTGCCGAGCCGCCTGAGTGCTGCCGAGTCCGAGACCGAACGCGATAGCCTGCCAGGTCATCCCGCGCTGACGAGCGACTCCGAGGAACAGGGCCTCGAGGTGGTCCATCTCCGCGCGGGCCTTGGGGATCAGGCTCAGCGCCGCGGTGATGTCGGCGTCGTCGACGTCGGGTTCACCGGGCTCCGGTGGCGTGGTACCGCCTGCGAGTGCGGCGACCACGCGGATGGCGCCGAGAGGTTCCAGCATCTCCGGATGAGATTGGCGGGCACGCTGTTCCGGAGTGGACCCGTGCCGTTCGGCGATGCGGAAAAGACCCGCATACTCGCGGTGCGCGCGATCACGACTGGGGTTGGGTGGGGTGAACGGGTCGGTGGGCATGCACTCGATGCTGCACCCTCGACCAGACGTCTGTCAACGATTTGTTGTAAACAACATGTTCACGCCGAAGGTGGTGGTCCAGCGCACGGGTGCGCGCCGTGCCACCACGTCGCAGGGTCAGGCCTGTGCGCGAACCACTAGAACTGTGCCGGGGAACTTCGGCGGCCAGTTCCTGCCTGCTGTGCTCCACGGCGGCGGCGCCGTACCCCTTCTTGCGGCACTCGGGTGCTACCCAGATGGCTACGTCGACTTCGCGTCCGGTGAGCTCACCCGAAGACCAACCCGCTCCGAGAGCGTCCGGGAAGTCCTCCGCTATGTCGTAGAGCGACACGTCCTCGTCCATGACGGACAGGACGCGCGTCTCGAGCAACGGTCCGCTTCCCGCCAACTCGGCCAGCACGTCGACAAACGTGGACTGGGCCTTGTCGAGGGTGGTCCGACCGGCCTCGATGGTGGGTCATGCTCGTGCCCGAGCGTGACGGTCAATGCGCGCACCGGTCATCGGGACGGCACCATCAGGATGGCCGCCGCCCGTGTGCGAGGTCGACGAGCCGATGCGCGAGCGCCGGGGGGAGCTGGAAGGTCCGGATGAGGTGCCCGGCGTCATACCCGGATCGGGCTTCGCAGTGTTCCGATCCGGCAGCAGATCATCTGCCACAGGTCGTCGGGCAGCAGTGCGCGGTAGTCCAGGCGCCGGCGCCGGTCGTAGTCGATCGGGGGCGGCTCCGCGATGAGGTGGTCCGCCAGCCGGGTGAGCGCGGTGAGGGTGTCGTCCCAGTGCGGGGCGTTCCGCAGGCATGCCAGTGTGCGGGTGACCCCGTCCGCGCGGACCGCCGATCCCAGGCGGTCGGCGGCCTCGCCGACGGTGAGCGTGGTGCCCACCAGCAGCAGCGCCGTCGACAGGGCCGGTCGGACCTGCGCCGGACTGCACGGGGCCACCGTGCACCGCAATGACCATTGCGGACAGAGCAGGGTCGGGATGCGTTGGGCCGCAGCGTCTACCGCGATAGCCGTCGTCGATGGTAGCGGAGAAGGCTCAGATCGATTGGGCTGCAACACCCGGGCCGGGGCGTGCGCCGAAACACTCCGCGACGGTAACCACAAAGCGCGGATAGCTAGTGTCGCTACGCTAGCTAGCATTCCGCCGAACACGGTTTCCGTCGACATCCTCGACCAGGTCCGCCGCAGCCCACTGGTCACGAGGATGACTGCCCGGATAGTCGATTTCAACGAGCCCACAAGGGGTGCCTTGCGTTGCACCACACCCAATCCCAACTCGAGGGGCGACAGCATCGGCTACGCGCTCGACACTGTCGGGCACGGGATCGACCTCGAAGGCGAGAATGAGAATGCTGGCGAGGCCCCGGCAGGCCTCGAGGTGTTTCCGTGGTTGGGGTGGCTGGTGGTGGTGTGCGCCGCTCCTTTCGTGACCGCAGCTGCTCACAGGTCCCATAGTGCGAGCAGCGCGGTCCGGAGGTTGGGGGAGCGGACGTAGTGGTCGGTCCGCAGCCGTGAGCCGGGGTGCCCGAGGTCGGTCAGCGCCTTCTCGGCGCCTGGGAGGGGTAGGGGTGGCAGGTCGGTGCGGGTGCGTAGGAAGAACAACACCGCCCCACCGGACCGCGGGACCTTCATGGGGTCGGAGATCACCACGGCCGGTGGGTGGATCCATTCGTCGCCGGTGGAGACGAAGACGATCAGGTCGCCGCGCCGGATGGTGCCGGGTGTGTCGAGCCGGAGTGATTCGAGTTGGTACTTCGCTGCCGGGCCGCCGGCGGCGTTGTGCCGGCCGCGCTGGGTGTCGAGGATCTGTTGTTCGGTGTGGGTGGGTTCGTAGTCGACGGCGTGTGTGACGAACATCCGGGTCACCGGTGTGGGGAGGAAGTCTGTGTCGGTGTGGACGCGGCCGGTGACCCCGGGCAGTGGGACGGCGCGGCCGATCTCCCACTCGAGGATGGCGTTGTCGAGGAACACTTGATCGACCTCGGTGATCTCGTCGAGGTTGTCGATGAACGTTCGCACGGAGGCGATGATGTCGGGGTCGTCGGTGATGATCACGGCGTCGTCGGCGAGGGTGGAGTTTTCGGATGCGTTTGCGGACCCGATCACTGCCCGGGTGTTGGTGGCGATCACTTTGGCGTGCAGGGTCGGTGACGACAGCACCCGCACCCCCCGCTCGACGTAGTAGGTGAGGGCGGCGGGGGAGGTGGCGTGCGCCCGGACAGCGGCCTTGGAGGCGTTGACGACCAACAGGTCCCCCGCGCGCAGCGGGAGCAGTGCGGGTGCGTCCTGCCCGAGGTAGCCGATCGCGGCGTACCGGGCGCCGCGGGTGCGGATGGCGCGGGTGATGTGCGGCCACGGGCTCGGCCCGTGGAAGGTGGTCCCCATACCGACAGACGGTAACCGGACCGCACCCCGGGGCGGGTGATGGTCCCGGGCAACGCGGCAAGGAAGCTGAAGGGGTCCTCGGTCTCGGACCGTCCCTGCGGCGCAGTTCCGCAGTTCCGCGGTGGCGCGGGTGACGTTCCGGCCGCGCGGATACTCGGATCTCTGTAAGACTTTCGGCAACGATCCACCGCAGGTAGAGCAAAGGAGGGATGGTGCCCAGCCTCATATTCAATGGTGTCACCTACGGCATCAGCCAGACCAGGTTCGAGGCCACCCGCGAGCTGCTCGCACGGTTTACCGAGGGACACACCCTGGGAGTGGCGATGTCCCTCGCTCATGACGGCGCCCGGCACCATCTGTTTCTCACGCCCGGGGTGCCGATCACGCTGGTGGAATAACGAATCCGACGGTTGCCGGGTCATGAAAGGCTTCCGGCGCTGACGTACCCGAGCAGTATGCCGGGCCGGGCCGTCACCAGCGGTGTCGATGCCCTCGGCGGGAGGGTTGCACCCGGTCACAACCTGGGCGCGAATGTGCGCGCAAACATGCCAGCGAAAATACCGGCATTACGTCATGTACTGGGTAGGGTGAGCTTCGCGGCAATTCGGGCGGTATGTGGAAGGCGAGGGGTGGGGATGGCGAAGGTGGGAACGTTCGGGGGCGGCGCCCGCCGCGCGACCGGGGGTGGACGCGCAGGCGCCGCCCGGTCGGGGAAGCAGCGTTCCGGCGCGGAAGGCGTCATCGAGTCGGGAACGCCGAGTCCGGAGTTGACGGCGAAGTTGGAACCGCGGAAGGGGCCGGCGAAGGTGCCGCTGAACACCCGGGTGTTGGCGTCGACGGAGGCCCGGTTGACCTGGCTGGTGAAGGATCGCCAATCCACGGTGACCAATGTCGTGGACGTGGCCCTGCAGGAGTTCTTCGACCGCTACCGTGTCCCTCCGGCAGATCTCGACGGCCGGATCATCGAGCAGGAGTCATGAGCTCTTCGTGGGAGCAGATACCCCTGTTCGCACTGCCCGAGACCACCCTGACGACATCGGCCGCTCCCACCGACGACGCCGCCCTCCCCGACGACGCCGCCCTCCCCGACGACGACGCTGACTCCCTTGATGCTGGTGTCGTCGTGGCAGCCGAGCAGGCGGGCTCGGAGCCAGCCGGCGCCGCACACCGGACATCGTCCGAGCAGTGTGATGGCGCCGAAGCCGAAGCCGGCGACGTCCCGGCCCCGCCGTCTCCCGAAGCGGACAGCACAAAGGTGGACAGCGCTGCGGTGGACCGCGGCGACGAGGCCACCGACACCGCACCAGCGGAAGCAGCTACGCCGGAAGCAGCTACGCCGGAAGCAGTTACGGCGGAACCAACGGTGCCCGCTGATGGCCCTGTTTCCCCTGCATCGGAGATCGAACCGACGACCACACGACGTACACCGGTGTGGGAGGCGCTGCCGGCGGGTGAGGCCGCGGATGGGCATGCGTTGATCGTGACCGCCGCCGGGACGTTCACCCCGTCGGGGCGGGAGTTGACCGGTCCGGTCGATTCACTCGAGAAGCTGGACAAGCTGATTCGCTGGGCGTCGCTGACTCCGTTGGGGGCGCCCGCGCAGATCTGGGTCGTCGGGTTGGCTGCGTGTGAGTTACTCGGGTGGGTGATCGATCCGGGCAGTGAGGACGACGTCGACGACATGGAAGCGTTGCGGTTACGTGCCGCAACCGAGTTGACCGCCACCCTGCATGCCACCCTCACCCCGCTACTTGGTGCGGGGTGGGAGCTGCGCGGCGAACCGGGGCATGTGGTGCACCTGTCCCGCACGATCGGGAACTTCACGTCGATGGTCGATGTGGTGATCGAACCGTATGTGTGGACCTATTGGAACAAGGACTTCGGTTGGCACAACCGGGTCGGCGACATGGGTGTCCTCGGCTCACCGGCCGCCGGAACGTATCTCCCGGACGACGACCTCCCGGCCGCCCGGGAACTCGGGCGCCGGCTGGCCTGGTGCGCGCAGCATCTCGGGGTGCTCCCCGGGCCGACACCGGCCCGCACCGGCGCCGCGATCATCGACAAGATCAAACGTGAACGCACCCGCAGCGGTAAGGGCATCGTGGTCACCACCGCGGGCGCGGTCCCACCCCTCGACGGGCCGCCGCGCGGCGACCTCGAGCCCGCGGTCGGCTGGACCCGGGTCCCCGACGCGCAGGACCTCGAGGATGCGGACCGGTTGGTGTCGATCGACCAACGCGCCGCCTATTTGGCTTCGGCCGGGATGCTCGAACTCGGCTACGGGCAACCGAAGCATCTGGCCGGTGGGGCGGCGGCCGCCGCGGCGGTGGGGGACAAGGGCACACCGTTCGGGTTGTGGCGGATCACCCTACCGGCCGGGCAGACCCTGTCGCTGCCCGAGAAGCTGCCCCTACCCCACCCCCATATGCTTCCCGATCAGCCGGTGCAGACCTGGGTCACCACGGTCACCCTTGATGCCCTTCGGGAGCCGGTCGCGGATGGTGGTATCGGTGCCGATCTCGACGACCTCGACATCACCGAGGCCTGGGTGTACCCGCAGCAGGGGCGGGTGCTGGATAAGTGGGCGAAGATCCTGCGCGAGGCCCGCAAGACCACTGTGGACACTCAGGATGCGGCGATGAAGGGGTTTATCGGGTCCTGCTACAAGGGGTACATCGGGCGGATGGTGAACCCGGACATGTGGACCGCGAGGCAGATGCAACACCACCACCAACCTGTGTGGCGGGCGGCGATCATCGCGCACTGCCGGTGGCGCGGCCGCCGCGTCGCGATGCGGATCGCCCGCGAACACCATCGGTGGCCGGTCCGCACCGTCACCGACTCCTGGGTATACCTCCTCCCCGGTGGTGAGAACATTTCCGACCCGAGTCAGGCGCTGGGGAAGATGACGGTGGAAAAGGACGTGATCCTCACCGACACCCTCCTGTACGCAGTGGCGTCGGCGGAGGACGTGCACGAGGTGAACCTCGCGATCAAGGCCGCCTTCACCGACAACGACGACGACGAGGACGCCGACGACCACGACGCCGACCACGTAGGGGAGCGGGTTCTCTGATGGCCCTGCATCTGCCGAAACCGCGCACCAAGAAACCGGCGCAGCAAGCGGTCGGCCTCGACGGCCTCAAAGTGTCCGTGGCCACCGCCGCGACCAGCGGTGTCGAGAAGTCGAAGCAGGTCACAACCGGGGGACTGGCCGGGCTGACCAGCAAGGTCTCCGTCAAGCAACTGCGCCAGGAACTGGGCAACCAGGGTTTGCGGCAGGCGGCGATCGATGCCGGCCGCACCCCACCGTCCGATCGCACGTTGCGCCGGTGGGCGCAGCAGGGCCGCATCCCGCATGCGGATGTTCTCGAGCGGGCGCAACGCCGTGCGGCGATCGAACGCCTCGGCGGCGTCGATGCCGTGGCCGCGAAGATCGGGCGGTCCCGCTCCGCGGTGTCCCGGTACCGGTCCGGGGAGACGAACGAGTTGCGTGCCGACGCCAGCAAAAAACTCAAAAACGTGCGGGCCGAGGACATCATGGCCCGTGCCGGGGTGCTGCGCCCGGATGGAACACCGAAGACCGCGGTCATCCGGGTCAAGGGGGGTGTCATGGTCCGCAACGGCGCCGACGAGGGCTACGACTACCGGGTCCGCACCCTGGACTTCGCGAACTCCGACACACCGTTCACCAGTGAGGAGTCCCGCGAACTGGCCGCCGCCCTGGCCAATGACGATCATGCCCGGGTCGTCGCACTCCTCGAACGGCACGCCACCCTCGACTACCCCGAAAACAAAGGCTTCGACAGATACAGCGACCAGTTCGGATTCCACTTCGACCACATCGACTCCGTCCACATCGACTGGATCTGATCGCAAAGGGACGTGCCGTTTCCGCAGGTGGTCCCGCGGACGTCGCCATCAGGAGGCGCGGGTGGGTCCGGCAGGGCAGATGAACTGCCGGAAACAACAGGTACCCCGACGGTGACGTCACCTCGACCCACCCAACAGTGCTGCGGTGTCATCGACTTTCCTAATTCGCCATCACAGAAATGGGCGCCGTTGCTCCGGCTGCGGAAGCTACATGTGTCCGGTACCCGTTCGAACGCACCCCTGCGGTTCAGCGACGTCGCGGCAACTGGTCCTGTACGTTTCCGACCGCTGACATGAGGTCGCGATTGAGGCGCTGATAGGTGCGCAGCCATCCTCGATCGACCGGCTCGTCGTGGAGGTGGGCCATCAGCGTTTCGCTGTTGTTGTTCGTGTCCAACCATCGGCGCAAATCGGTGGTGCGGTCCTGCACGTCGTGCAGCAACTGCTCCCGAACGGTCGGGTTCGTCATCGGGCGTCGACCCCTCTTTCCGTGCACCTCGAGCATTGTGTTGATGATTGTCGGGGAGGCGTGCGGCGGCTGTCAGCCGTTGCCTCACCGTCATGGGGAACCGTCAGGCGTACTCGAGCGAGTCGGCCTCATCGAGCGAGTCCCAGACGATCTGGTAACGCTTGCGAGTCACGTCGTCGGCGTCGGTGAGGAGCGCCTCGAACAACGACCGGGGGTCGGTGTGCCACGACCGTGCCAGTGCCGCGATCTCATGCGGGAGGAAAAGGCCGGACCGAGTGGCGGCGAGGACCCAGTCGTCGAATTCGCCTTCTCGGATCCGTTCGACGGCGTCGAAGTCGACGTATCCGTCCCCGAGGTCGAAGGAAAACATCACCGCGACGACGGCGCAGAGCGGTCGGCTGGCGTAGTCGGCGATGACCCCGCTTGTGTCGACGGTGTGGCGGACCAGCGGTTCGGTGGTCATGGCGACCTGCACTTCCTCGAGCCGGTGCGCGTTTTCCGACTCATTCTTCTTTGTCACGATCGCCCTGGAAACCCTCAAGTGGCGTGTTCAAGCAGGCTAAGGCATCTCCGAGCAAGAAGCTGTGTCCTCCGTCACATTACTGGATGGTAGTGATTCACATCTCATAGCGATCTCGTCCGAAGCGTCAGTGGTCGTACCGTTCGGTTGGTGGCCGGAGGGTAATACGTTCCAGTGCAACTGGACGATTGACCGAATAGCGTTTGCATCCAACGTATTCCACACTGTCACCGGGGCTGCCCGGTATCCGGGCTGCTCTGCGGTGGTGTCGGCACGAATCATCGGGCTGGGGATGTAGGGCAGGAGCGGCAGCATGCGGGCACGTCGACGGATCAAGCGGGTTGCCGCAGCAGTGGGTGTGGGGTGGGTCGCGAGTATCCTTTCGGTGCCGGTCGCGGCGGCGGAGGAGGTTCCGGATATATCCGGGGCGAGCTCGGTGTGGCAGATCCCGGACCGCGTCGGTCCAGCCCAAAGTACGCATCCCGATGCCGCCCGGTACGCGCGGCAACACCCGGGATCGGTGCCGCCCGGAGTCAACGACTTCACCTGCACCTCCACCGGCGCGGACCCGAGGCCGGTGGTGCTCGTGCACGGCACGGACTCGAACGCGTACTCGGACTGGGCGGCGCTCGGTCCGCGACTGGCGGCATCGGGTCACTGCGTGTTCGCGCTGAACTACGGCGGCGAACCCGGAGGCGAGAGCTACGGAACCGAGGACATCACGGTCAGCGCCGGCCAGCTGGCGCAGTTCGTGGCGCAGGTCCGCGGCGCGACCGGGGCATGTGAAGTCGACATCGTCGGCTACTCGCAGGGCGCGACGGTGGCCCGCTATTACATCAACCGGCTCGGCGGGGCAGCGGCGGTCGAGCAGTGGATCGGCCTCGCCTCACCGACCTATGGGGGCACCATGTTCGGTCTCGTTCCGGTCCTCGAGCAGACCCCCGGCGGCATGGCGTGGGCGGTCGCGGCGCTGCCCCCGGAATTGGTTTCACCCGCGTTGGTGCAGCAGGCTCAGGGCTCACCGCTCCTCGACGACCTCAACGGTGGGGGAGACACCGTCCCGGGAACCCGGTACACGACGATCGGCTCCCGAATCGACGAGGTCATCCAACCGGCGACCAATATCGCGCTGCGCGACCGGTCGGCGACGAACCTGATGATTCAAGACCTCTGCCCGCTCAACCAGTCGGGCCATTTCCGGATGCCCTACGACGAGTACACCCTCCAACTCGTGATGGGCCTGCTCGATCCCGCAACGGCGGTGACACCACCCTGCACCGTGGTCCCAGCGGGCGCCGGGGTACTCGACATGATCCTGACCGAGAACTTCTGATCGAGTCGATACGGAACCCGCTGTGGCGCAACGGGATGGGAGAACATGCGTGTCGTGCGGGTGGGAATGACGGTAGGCGCATCACGCCACACCGAGGGTTTGCGCCGGCTATGGGGCCACCTCGACGAGGTCGAACCGGGCGGGTAATTGCGCCCAGGTTGCACGGCGTCGTCCGTCGTGAGTGCGGTAGCCGCTTCCGGGCTCTGGAACCCAGGTGCGCATCAGATCGTTACGCACCGTGGGGCGGTCGGCGGATTCGCAGGTGTGCACCAGCGCGGCGACCAGCCACCCCCGGGAGGTGGTCGGCGGGTCCATTCCGATGGGTGCTCGCACCAAGAAGGTTCGTAGTCCCGAGTCGTCCTCACGTCGGTCCTGGTCGCGGCCCTAGGTCTGGAGGGGGCCGTTGCTGTTGACGCAACAATGACCGCCGCACTGTGGGTGCCGCGGCAGTAGCCGAGGGACGTGGTTCGTGTCGGAGCTCCGCGGGGCGTGGGTACCCCTGTCGGGAGCCCCACCCAGCGTGTTCCGGCCTTGTGTGCCCCTCACGACACGAAGGCTCCTCCGATTGGCAGAGGCTCCGACTGGTCGCCCACTCACCGATCGCCCCGTACTGTTTCAGGTATCGAATTGTGCAGTAGCGAAACAACGGAAGGTGCCCGATGGGAATGCTCGACAAGGCCTTCAAGAGCGGTGCCGCGATCAAGGCCATCCAGGTCGTCAAACGTGAGGCGTCCAAGCCGGAGAACCAGCGCAAGGCCCGGGAACTGGTCACCAAGCTACGTCAGAAGCGCCGCTCACACTGAGTTGTCAGCCCGGCCGATTCCCGGAGCTGCGCGGAGTGGGTTGAGACGGCGTGTGACTCTTCGCGGACGCCCGTGTCGCTTGCCAGGGTGATGGGACCACCTCGTTGCCACGAGCATGGGACCACCCGAAGGTGTCATCGAGCATCGACCTCGCCTTCTGAACTGTCAACCGCGCCATGCCCCGGACGGGTGCGTTGCCGGTAGGACGGGCCCTCGATGACGAGGGTGTGCGCCGCGGAGGTGAGCCGGTCGATCGCCGACTGCGCGAGCAGGGCATCGGTGGTCATCGACAGCCACTCATCTGGGGACCTATTTGAGGAGACGATCGTCGCCTTGCGGCGATGGCGCTCCACGACCAACTCGTAGAAGTCGTTGGTCTCGGTCGCGTCCAGGGGCCGAAGCGCAAAATCGTCGAGGACCAGGAGATCGACGGTGGCGATGCGCCGCATCTCCGCCTCGACCGAGTTGTCGAGCCGGGCGGCGCGCAGACGGGCGAACAGCTTGTCGGCGCGGGCGCAGAGCACCGTCATCCGCCGCCGGATCGCCACGTGCCCGAGGGCGGTCGCCAGGTGCGTTTTTCCGACCCCGACCGGTCCCAGAACAAGGACCGAGTGGCCGGCCTCGGCGAACCGCAGCGACACCAGATCCGAGAGCAGGGATCGGTCGTAGCGGAGGTCGTCGAGGGCGTTCCAGGTGTCGATTCGCATCGACTGATCCAGACCGGCCTTTGCCGACCGCAAAGTCGCCGAGCGTGATTCCCGCCGGGACACCTCATCGGCGAGGAGCAGTTCCAGGAACGCGACGTGGCTGAGTTGGTGCTGGCGGGCCAGCGCCAGTCGCTCGGGCAGGGTGTCCTTGAGGGCGCCGAGCTTGAGGGCCTTGAGAAGGGCGATCAGGTCGGCGCCGATCGGATCGACCGGCCCCGTGGGGGCGGGTGGGGTGGTCATCGTGTCTCCTTCGTGTCGGTGTTGCCCCCGGCGATCACCGTCAGATGCCCGGTCCTCTCGGTGGCGACGCCGGTCCCGGCAGTGGCGACGGTGGTCCCAGATGTGGCGGGGCCGGTCCTGTCGGTGGCGAACTCGGCGGGGTCGCGGGTGAAACGGGACGGTGCCGCCGATCCGGCGGCTGGCAGCAGCGGCGTGGTGGTCTCGGTGGCGCGTTCGAGCATCGAGGCGATCTTGCTCACCGACACCACGTCCAGATCCAGCGCCGTGCTGCACGCAGCTTCGACCGGGTCGGGCCCGTAGCGGCGGACCAGCCCGAGCAGCCGGTAGACCGCCCGCATCCGGATCCAGGGCAACGGATCGTCGAGCAGTCTTTCGGCGTAGATCCCGACGGCGCGGCCGTGCCCGGCGCAGGCGCCGATCAGCCGGTCCAGATCGCGCATCGCATACCCGATCTTCTCGGTGGGCAGATCCTCCGGGTCGGTGCTGCGCCCACCGGCGGGCTGGCGCGGGTGCACCTTCACCAGGTTTCCGCGGGCGTAGAACTTCACCAGCGCACTGTCCGCCCGCACCTCGAGCACACTGCCGATCCACTGTCCCGGTATCGAATACAGCGCCTTGGCGACCTCGGCATGAAAGTCGCGGTGCACCTTGACCTGTTTGAAGATCGGCACGTCGTAAACCGGCGGGACGGGCAGCAGCATCGGTGCCTCGTCCTCGTCGAACACCTCGAGCGGGCGGGCGGCGGTAGTGCCGTGGGTCCGCATCCCCGCGGTGTCGCGGCACCATGCCTCGGCACGCTGTTGCGCCTCCGCTAGATCTGCAAATTCCTCACCGGCCCAGTAGTTTCCGCGCACATACTGAACGGCCCTTTCGACCCTGGGTTTGTCCTTCGGTGATCGGATCCGGGCCGGGTCCGTCACGAACCCGGTGTGCTGGGAGTAGTCCAGCCAACCCTGCGACAGCCGCGGGTTGACCGCGTCCGCGTCGGTCACAACCGGTCTCAGGTTGTCGGGGATGAGGACCTTGAACACACCGCCGAAGAAGGTCCACGCCGCTTCGCAGCCAGCGATCACCGCCGCCAGGGTCTGCGAGTACGTCAGCCACACGAACATGTGCCGCGAGTACACGGCGGTGAAGATCAGTGCGTGCACCTTGCGGCGCCGCCCGGTGTCCGGGTCGGTCAGGTATCCCAGGTAGCCGAAGTCGATCTGGCATTCGCTGCCGGGATCGCCGTCGACGATGCGGACGGTGGTGTCCTTGCGGCCGAAACCGCAGCGCTCGGTGGCGAATCGGTGCAACGTCCGATACGGCACCACACAGCCCTGACGGGCCAGCAGTGTTTCGATCTTGGTGATCGTCAGGGGTGGATGCGGCCCGTCGCCCGCGACCCACGCCCGAATCTGGTCCTCGAACCCCAGCAGCTGGTCCCAGGCGGCGCCGTGTCCGCTCGGGCGGGCCGGGCGCACCGCCTCGATCACCGCGCCGATCAGCCCATCGTCGAGGGCGTCGACACAGTCGCCGCGCTGCAGCCCCGCTGCCTGGGCGGCCTCGATGTATCGGCGGGCCGTTTTGCGGTCCACCCCGCAGTGCGCCGCAATCGTGCGCAATCCCGGCGGCCGGGACCCGGGCACCCCGAGCCAGATCCGGAGCACTTCCTTGACTTCGTTCACATTGACCTCCCGAAACGCCATGCCCGTCCGCCTTCGTGACCGGGGATACCGACACGACGATCAAACGAGCGATCCGACGGGACTTCGGCGCGACGCGCCGGGTGGTCCCATGACTGGCAATCCGAGTGGTCCCATGAGGGTGGCAGAAATCAGGTCAAGACGGTCCCATGCTCATGGCAGGCGACAGCCCGAGTCGTCGATCGACTCCGTCGTGCAGGTGGTAGGACTCTTCGGAGTCGATCCGATGGGCGGCGTTCAAATCGTTTCGCGCGAGAGCAGGGGCAGCGTCACTCGACCCGGCGTCCGCCGCAGCGGGGAGCTGGTCGCACCGTGCAGGCGAGTTCGAAATGGTGAACTGGGGGGCTTGAGGGCGTGAGACTGTCTTCTCGCGACGGTGACGAGCGCCAGATATGGGGCACTACCCAGGTAGCTCGACAGCCACAGAGCGCGGTCACGCAGTCGCCGGTGTCCGCGCTACCGGAGGCGCCGAAAGGCTATCGGAAGGGGTATCGGAGGATTGAGCCGCTGTCGCTTTTGTCTGCGCGGCGGGGGGAGTAACCCGGCTACTCAACTCCCGTCGGGGCCGGCTTCGACGATGCGCGTGGCGATCTGGGACAGGGGTGTATTCGAGTCCTGGGACAGTTTGATGAGCATCTCGAATGCCTGATCAGCCGGGACGCGGAAGCGTTCCATGAGCATGCCCTTGGCCTGCCCGATGATGTCCCTGTTCGCGAGTGCGGAGCGGAGCTGAAGATCGGTGCGTGCCGCGACGATGGCGATGGCGGCGTGTGCGGCCAACACTTCCCCGACCGCCACCGACTCGTCATCGAACGCGTTCGGTTTGAACGCGAACAGGTTCAGGGCGCCGGCAACGTCGGTGTGGGTGTAGAGCTGGAACGAGAGCATGCTGCGTACACCGGCATCGAGGGCGGCCTTGGTGAAACGGGGCCAGCGTGTTTCGAATTCGAGGTCATTGCTGCACACGAGGAATGCGTCGACGGCGGCATCGAGGCAGGGGCCCTGTCCGAGCTGTACCTGCACGGTATCGAGTTGGGGAGGTAGGTCCGAGGTGGGGGCGAGTGATTCGAACTTTTTGCGACCGGAAATCATCAGGACATCGGCGCAGTCGGTGCCCGGGATCACTGACACGGTCGCCGCGGTGACACGTCGGAGGATGCCATCGAGGTCGCCGGGAGTTGACAGTGAGCGGGCGAGGTCGGCCATCACCGTGCCGAGGTCGCCATTAACGGAATCGGCCATGTCGTCGGCACCACCTCTCAGAATCGTCATTTTGTGGCATTGACGACGCTACGGAGTCGCCGACCTCCTATGACGCTACGCCTGCGAGGTGACCGAACCGGGGCCACTGACCACCGGAGCGAGTCGGCTGTGACGGAACTTGCCGACCCGACCCCCCCGGTCACAAGCCGACCCGACCCTCCGGTCACAAGGGGTCAGGCGGACGGCGGGCCTGGCTGTCGCGGCGGTTTGCGGCCCGAGATGACACGGCAGCACCATCGGATACCTGTAACCGATTGGGTTACTCCTCAGTCGAAACAGCTCTGCCAGTTGGCCGCGTAGGCCCCGCCTCGGCGGCCGTGTAGGACCGGCAGCTGCCCATCAGGTTGCTCGAAGACGAAACCAGATCCGGTAGACCGGTCCTCATCAGATTGTGAGCTGGTCGATCTCGTGCGGCCGGGCGTTGGCCGGCGCACTATCCCACACGGTGCTGGGAATCCTTGCGGCCGCCGATGCTGTGGATCGCGAACGGACCGTTCGGTCAGCTCGCCGCTTGGGTGGGTTCCATACTGGGTGGATGCGGGAAGAGCTGGATGTGCGGGTGGATCGGGCGGTGGATCAGATTTTCGGGTCCGGGGTACCGCATCGGGTGGGGAGCTTTCGGTTCTACCTCGACGGTGAGCGGTGGGAGTGGTCCGATGCGGTGGCGCACATGCACGGCTATCGGCCGGGGGAGGTGACTCCGACGACGGCGTTGGTGCTCTCACACAAGCATCCCGAGGACGAACCACGCGTTGCCGCCGTGCTCGAGAAGATGATCAGCGAGAAGGAGCCGTTCGGCAGCGAGCACCGGATCATCGATACCGGGGGCCGGCTCCATCAGGTGATCGTCGTCGGTGATCGGATGCTCGACGCCGGCGGGAAGATGATCGGAACATCCGGCTTCTACATCGATGTCACCGACTCCCACGACACCGAGGTTCAGGCATCGGTCGACGAGATCGTCGACGAACTCGAAAAATCGCGGGCGGTCATCGAACAAGCCAAGGGGGTGTTGATGGTCGCCTACGGCATTTCGGCCGAGCGTGCATTCGATGTCCTGACCTGGCGGTCGCAGCAGACGAATATCAAGGTACGCACGATCGCCGCGCATCTCGTCCGCGACCTCGCCGCGGACGCGGAAACCCCGGTCGCGTTCCGCCGTCGCGTCGAGCGTGTCCTGTTTACTGTGCACGAACGGATTCCGGGTCGGTGAGGGGGCGGCCTGCGGGCTGGGTCCTCAACCCGCAGTGCCTGGAACGGTCCGTCACCGGTAACGGACTTGCTCCTCGGTCACGGGTGCCCGCACCACACGGATCTCAACCTGCGAGGTTTTCGATGCCACACCATGGTGAAAGACGTGGCGGCTGAGTGGTTCGCGAAGATTCCGGTGGCGCGAGGTGGTAGGAATGCAGCGGTGGATAGGACGCCGTTGATCAATGACTACATCGACGTATGGGGGCGGCGTCCGTCGTGGGACAGCGGCCGTGCGGCGCCTGCCCTGTGGACTCCGGCGGCGTGTGCCGTCTTCTGACGCTTTCTCCGTCTTGTCGTGTGGTTCAGCGCCGCACATCGCGGGTAATTGCCGGATCATGGACACACGATGCGCAACTGTGTGACCGACTCCGGACGGCGGCGAGGGCGTCGGTGACCATCCGCGCCGCCCCGCGGGGCGATCCGCAGGCGCCGCGGCGCAGGCGTTGGCCGACGATCACCGGAGCCTGCCCCTCGTAGGTGGCGGTGGCGATCAGGGCGTTCAACCCACGGACCCCGGTATACCCCGTACCCGGAACCCTGCTTACCGTGCCCGTGCACCGGCACGATCGTATCGTCGAGGTCGACGACCACCCGAGCTTCGGGAGCGCCGGCCAGCGGTGTCCGTTCGGCCAGGCCACGCAGGAATCGGGTGGCGACCGCGTCGAGTTGGCGGACATGCCCGAAGGTGAACGACCGCAGGAACGAGCCCAGCGTCGACGGCGCGTACGGGCGGTCGAACACCGTGGCCATGGCGCCGTGCCGCAGCAGTGCCATGTCGTCGATGCTGTCGGCGCCGGCGACCATGCCCGCGACCAGTGCGGTCACCTTCCGCCCCGCATTGGCGCCCTTGTCGGTCGGCACCGACACGTACTCGTCCGCCAGGTCAGCGAGCCGGTTTTCCTGGGCCAACCCCAGCACCGGAATCAGGCCGGCCGAGGCGAGGAGGTTGCGGTCATCGAACACCGCCGCCCGTACCGGGCGGGTATGAGATAGTTGGTCGGGTAGCCCCGACGCCTTACGGCGCCGAGGCCCCCTCAGAACCGGACGTGCGACTTTCACCGCATCCGGCTCAAGCAAGCCCCAAGGGCGTCTGGCCCCTGATTCCGCTGGCCCCACTGCCCTGTCGCTCGAGATGTCGGCAGTGGGCATGCGTGAGGCGTGTGGCCCGATCGCCGCCATGGGCGTTACCCAAGACGAGGGCAGTAGCGCGTAGCGCTCTCGTCATGGCCTTGATCCACTGTTCCCACTCTTGTGGGCTTTGTGGAGCGTGGTCGGCGTGCAGAAGGAATGTCCCGCACACGGGGCAGAGCCCGCGCTGCTGGAGCAGCAGCGAGGCTGTGAGACCACCGAGTTGCGCGTATGCCTTTCGTCGCCGACGTGCCCAATACTGGTCCAGGGCAGGATCGTCAGGTGACGCGGTGCCCATGACCATGTTGTGGCGGACGATCTTCGTCCAGGCGAACTGGCGTAGGTACTTCCCGCTGTCGCGGTCGCCGAACACCCATCGGTCTGTTCTGGATGGGTTGAACGTGCCGAAGTACCGATCCACGACCCAGTTCCTCGACTTTCTCGGGTGGGCGCGCAGCGCCCACCCGTAGAGGTGTTGCCACAGATAGTGATCCACTGCGGAGAACACCTCTTTGGAGACCACGCTCCGGTAGTAGCCAGCCCAACCCCGGATGATCGGGGTCAGTCGGCGGATCACCGCTTCGGAGTTGGTTCCCCGTAGGGAACGCACTTCATCGGCGAGCCGATGCCGGATGCGCTTCACTGCCGCTGCGCTGGGTCTGATGAGCAGTTTGCCGTCGTATCGACGGACGTTGAACCCTAGGAAGTCGAATCCTGCGTCGACGTGGACAATTCGTGTCTTGTCTTCGTTGAATTCGAGGCCCCGTGGCGCCAACCACTCACCCAAGCGGTGCCGGGCCTGTTCGGCTTGGCCCTTGGTGTGACACATGATGACGAAGTCGTCGGCGTATCTCACCAGCACCGGAGCTCCTCTTGCCACGTGCGCCCCATGGGGGTCGCGACGTGTGTAGTGAACTCCAGCGGCTTCCTCCATCCCATGCAGCGCAATGTTGAGCAGCATCGGGCTGATCACCCCACCTTGAGGGGTCCCCTCGTCGGTGGAGGTGAACCGGCCCTGCTCGATCACTCCAGCAGCCAGCCATCCGGCGACAAGCCCCCGTGCGGGGAAGGTTCCCAGATGTGCCAGCAGCCGCTCATGATCGATGCGGTCGAACGCTGCCGACAGGTCCGCGTCGAGCACCCACTGGCGCTTGGACCTGCGTCCTTTGAGCGTCCAGTAGATCGCCTCGATCGCGTCGTGACAGCCACGCCCGGGCCGGAACCCATACGAGCGTGGTTCGAACCGCGCTTCCCACTCCGGCTCCAACGCATTCGCGACCCGAGCTTGTTGCACCCGATCACGAAGCACGGGAATCCCTAGTGGACGCTGCTTTCCATTCGCCTTCGGAATGTAGACACGCTTGACCGGTCGGGCCTGCCACAGCGCAGTATGCCGGTGCAGATCCACCGCCAACTCAGCCCTGGCAGAGGAAGTCAATACGACTTCTCCATCGATGCCCGCGGTCCTGCGTCCAGCGTTGCGCTGCGTCACCCGCCGCACACTGTGGAGCGTGTTCGACTGGCTTCGCAGCATCAGTTTCTGCAAGTTGCGGACCCGTTTGAGATCCCCTTCTTGCGACGCCTTGAAAATCCTCCGCCGCAGCCGCCGTACGTCCTGCTCCACTGAGCGCCACGAGATCGCATCCCAGTTCGTCATGACGTCTTGTGGTCCGTTCACCGAAGTGGTGTCCAACTTGTCCGCAAGTTCTGGCGTTGTCATCGTCGTCTCTTTCAAAGGCTCACCTGGCCCACGTCAGCACCCTCCACGGGTTCGAGTGTTCACTCGTATCCGGCCAGTTATCCGAACCCCGCCGTCGGAGGAGACGACATCAAGTCGGGTCGGTTTCCTGTCGCCTTTCGGCCACCGGCATTAGCTTCTTGGGCCATCCTGTTCCCGCCCAGGCGTTCAACCTTCCTCACGGTCGGCCCACCGGACCACCAGTCCGGACCAGAGCGGGGTTTCCACGTTCCACATGCGCAAGACCCGGCCGGGGTGGGTGCCGCCTCGATCCCGGGGCGACGGTGTTCATACGACCGGTCAGATACCCCCGGTCGCCGTCTGCCGCTTCTCAACGGCGAGCCCTTACCCCGGCCCAAGCTTCCATCTATCCGAGGCTCATCTTGACGAGACGTTTCGGCGGTTCACTCACGTTCACCCGTCCGGCCTTCCCCTCACCTGCCGCCCCGGGATGGATCCAGGACCGCTTCGGCTTCTACCCCTGAGCTGAGGCTGCACCCTTGGAGTGGACACCCCTGACAATGGTTCCAGTGGAGAGCCAGGAGGGATGTCGAGGTGGGACGCCAGTCTCTGTACCCGGAGGAATTCCGGAAAGATGCGGTCGCGCTGTACCGCGCGGCCGACGGTAAACGCACGTACGCGGCGGTGGCCGCGGACCTGGGCATCAGTGGCGAGACGCTGCGGACGTGGGTCCGTAAGGACACCGCCCGCGAGGGACGCCCGGAGGTCCGCGGCACCGCTGGTGGGGAGACCGAGTCGGACGAGCTCGCGCGGCTGCGGGCAGAGAACGCCCGGCTGCGGGGTGCGGAGAAGGAATGGCAGCTCGAACGTGAGATTCTGCGCCGGGCAGCCGCGTATTTCGCATCAAGGAGGTGAAGTGAAGACCCGCCGCTGGGACTTCATCTTCGCTCAGCGTGCCGAGTTCTTCCGTGCTGCGGCTGTGCCGGATGCTCGGGACCTCCCGTTCCGGCTACTACAAGCACATAGCCACCGAGGATGCTCGTGCCGAGCACGCGGCGGAGGAAGCCGCGACCGTCGCCGAGATCCGCGCGATCCATGCCGAGCACCGCAGCGCCTACGGCGCCCCGCGGGTGCATGCTGAACTACGGTCCCGCGGAAGCAGGATCAACCGCAAACGGGTGACCGAAGCTGATGCGGATCCACCACGTGGTGGGCAGGCACCTGCGCCGCAGCAAGCGCACGACGATAGCGGACAAGTCGGCTCCGTCGGTGCCGGATCTGGTGATGCGGGACTTCGCTGCCACAGCGATGAATACGAAGTGGTGTGGGGACGTCACCTACATTCCGGTGGGATCCTCGTGGTTGTTTTTGGCCACGGTGATCGACATCTGCTCACGCCGGGTGGTGGGCTGGTCGATCGCTGACCATATGCGAACCGAACTCGTCACGGACGCGATCGAGATGGCGGTGCGCACCCGTGGTGGTGACGTCGGTGGCGTTATCTTCCACAGCGACCGCGGATCGCAGTATACCGCAGCAGCTTTCGTCGATGTATGCCGCCGTCATGGGATCCAGCAAAGTCGAGGACGGGTCGGGTCAAGTTACGATAATGCTCTCGCCGAGTCGTTCTTCCAAGGGCTCAAGAGGGAGTGGCTGCACGGACGGAGTTGGACGTCGAAGTCGCAGGCACGGCTGGACCTGTTCGAGTGGCTCTCGTACTTCAATCGGCGTCGCCGTCACTCCGCCCTCGGATACCTCACCCCAGTGGAGTTCGAACAACGACTCATCGCGTCGTCTACGCTGTCAGTCGCCGCATGAAATCCGGTGTCCACTCCCAAGGGGCAACCTCAGAGCTTCGCACCCCGCCGTTACCAGCGACGCACGTCAAGGTGGGGACGGGCCATCGAACACAAACCCGGGCTACGTCATCGACAACACCGCCGACCTCCAATCAACGCGCCACTTGACGCATGCGACCTCGTGTCGCACCACCCTAGAGATGCCCTTCGTTTAGGGGAGGATCGGACCTTAGACAAGCCCAATCTTTCCAAAACGTAAGGGCATCTCGCCGTTACGACCCACCCACCACCTCAAACCATCGGTGGATTCAGGCTTAGGTGCGCACATGCCGTGGCGGTGTCACCGTCAAATAGCGCCAAACGCCCGCTGGCGAACAGGACCAGGGTCTTCATCTCGGAGCCCGGTACATGGTTGGCCAGAGCGAGAACTTCTTCGACCAGTTCGGTTCCCGCGACGACTTCACCCGGCAGTGCTGCGAGGACACGGTCGGCATAGAGGGCCCTGATTCGTATGATTGTCGGCTGCGCCGACTGGTGCGCGAGTAGTCGGTCGAGCCATCGGCGGCCCTCGCTGAGGGCGCCGTGAATACTCCAGAAGAGGTGCATTGCCGTCGCGATGCGCAACCCCGTCTCGACCAATCGGTTTTCGGTGGAGATCAGGCAATGCTCGAGTGCCTCCCGGATGTTGGGCTGTTCGCGATCGAGACGAGCAATCGCGTCTAATTGCCCCGGACCGGATCCATTCCGATTCCACCGCGCGACATACCTGGTCGTACCAGTTGCTGTGTCGAGATCGTAGTGCAAGATACTCGCCGCTCTGGCGGGCCTTCTCGCGGCCATATTCGCGGATGGTTTCGAGCATCCGGAACCGCACGACAGTTCCGCGGATCCGCAGGTGTGGACATGCGCGCAGCAATTCTTCGGCCAGTCCGGCGACAGCTTCGAGCAGGTGCCCGCAATTGTCGAGAACCAGCAGCACCTGTCGGGGCGCGAGATGCTCGACGAGTGAATCCTTGATGGATCGAGGTGCGCGTTCACGCACGCTAAGCGGGGCGGCCACCACCTCGGTGAGAAGGACCGCGTCCCGCGGATCACCCAGCTCGACCAACCACACACCGTCACGGAAAGATGCGGCCGTGGTCGCGGCCGCACGAAGCGCCAGACGGGTCTTGCCGACCCCACCGATCCCCGTCAGCGTCACCAGCCGAGACGACCGCAGCAGTTTTACCGTCTCCGCCAACTCGGTCCGGCGGCCGATGAAGCTGGTCAATTCGGGGGGGCAGATTCCTCTGGCATCTTGTGGGCCGAATCAACATCGCGTCCTCGTCCGGAACGCGACCGCACGAGTGCACCCGGCGTGCTTCGTCGCCCTGCACGGCCATGTCATCGACAGCAGAACCGTGTCGGCGCTGCACGGTGCGCAGGTCCTCGCTCAGTTCCGCGGCCGTCAGTTGGCGGTTTTCTGGACCCGAGGCCATGGCCTGTTCGATGACCGCGGCCACATCCCCGGCCACACCGTTCTCACGCAGGTCCGGGACGGGTCCGGTCGTAATCCGCAGGAACTGCGCCACTAACTGGTTGACCCTGGCGGCGTTCGAACGCGCGGCAGTGTCCGGTGATCGCGCAGAACTAAGGTCGCACCCAAACTGTAGATGTCCGATGCCGGGCTCGGAGAACGTCCGGAGAGCACTTCTGGAGCCGTAAACGCAGGTGAACCAGTGACCACCCCTGTGGCGGTCTCGAAACCCCCAGCGATGTGGGCGATACCCGAAGTCCGTCAACCGCGGTTCTCCGTAGTCGTCGAACAAGATGTTCGCAGGATTCACATCACGGTGCACGATACCGAGCCGATGTGCGGTTTCAAGTGCCCCGGCGAGTTCGGTGCCGAGACGAAGTGCGTCTTCGAGCGGTAACGGACCGACTCGGCGGATGTGCTCGTCCAATGACCCGTGCCGGTGGTACTCCATCACAACGAACAATCGATCGTGCTCGGTGACTCCGACCTGCAGGGCTCCGACGATGTCGGGGTGCCCGGTGAGCCGGGCCATCGCCCTGCCCTCCTGAAGAAGGCGTTGACGGTTCTGTTCATCGAAGTCGGGGCGTTCCCCCGAGGTGTGGACACCAGTTCCTATGCGGCGGTGGCCAGCGTAGCCGATCGCTGCTCGAACTCGACCGGACAGATCTGACCGAGGGTGGAGTGCCTCCTTCTGGTGTTGTAGCGCGTGATCCAGCGGAAGACAGCGGCACGCGCCTCGCCCGCGCTGTTCCAGCGCTTCCGACCCTGCAGCGTCTCTCGCTTCAACGTCGCGTTCAGCGACTCGGCCGCCGCGTTGTCCGCCGCCGTCCCGACCGCACCCCGCGATCTGGTCACCCCCAGCTCGCAGCAGAGGTCGGCGAATTCCGCTGATGCATACTGGGCGGGCTCAACCGGTCGATGCAACACCTCGATCACGGAGGTGTGCGATGGGATACAGCAACAAGCAGATGTCTGGCCCGCCGGTGGGTGCCAGGCGGCAGTGGGCGGCGGACAGGGCATTGCGACCTCCGATGCGTTCACCGGGCCGGCCGGAGCCCTCTCGTGCGGTGCAGCGGGACTTCTGGCGGCGGATCGCATCGGGAGTGACGACGGTCGAGGCCGCGGAGGCCGTCGGCGTGTCATGGCCGGTCGGGTGCCGTTGGTTCCGTCACGCTGGCGGCATGCCACCGATCAGCCTGGACGAGCCCACGGGCCGCTACCTGTCGTTCGCCGAGCGTGAGGAGATCGCGCTGTTGCGCGCCCAGGATGTTGGCGTGCGCGAGATCGCCCGCAGGATCGGACGCGCCCCGGGGACGATCTCACGCGAACTGCGCCGCAACGCGGCGACCCGGGGCGGCAAGCTGGTCTACCGGGCACTGGTGGCGCAGTGGAAAGCGCAACAGGCCGCGAAGCGGCCGAAGACGGCGAAGCTCGTGGGCAACGACAGGTTGCGTAAGTACGTGCAGGAGCGGCTCTCCGGCAGCGTCCGCCGACCCGACGGCACGATCGTCCGTGGGCCGCAGACGCCCGCGTGGAAGGGGCTCAACAAGCCGCATCGACAGGACAGGCGATGGGCGACGGCGTGGAGCCCGGAACAGATCTCGCACCGGCTCAGGATCGACTTCCCCGATGATGAGTCCATGCGCATCAGCCACGAGGCGATCTACCAATCGTTGTTCATCGAGGGCCGTGGCGCGCTCAAACGGGAGCTGGTCGCGTGCCTGCGCACCGGGCGGGCGCTGCGGGTTCCCCGAGCGCGGTCGCAGAACAAGCCGCAAGGGCATGTCACCGAGGACGTCGTGATCAGCGAACGCCCCGCCGAAGCCGCCGATCGCGCCGTCCCGGGGCCCTGGGAAGGCGACTTGATCATCGGGACCGGCCGGTCCGCGATTGGCACGCTCGTCGAGCGCAGCAGCCGATCCACGATCCTCCTGCACCTGCCTCGGCTGGACGGCTGGGGCGACAAGCCACCCGTGAAGAACGGTCCTTCCCTCGGCGGCTATGGCGCCGTCGCGATGAACGCCGCGCTGACGACATCGATGACCACGCTCCCCGAGCAGCTCCGCAAGACCCTCACCTGGGACCGCGGGAAGGAACTCTCCGGTCATACCCAGTTCGCTCTCGATACCGGCACGAGAGTGTTCTTCGCCGACCCGCACTCGCCCTGGCAACGACCGACGAACGAGAACACGAACGGCCTTTTGCGCCAGTACTTCCCGAAGGGCACCGATCTGGCCAGGTGGTCCGCCGAGGACCTCCAAGCCGTCGCCGTGGCGATCAACAACCGGCCCCGCAAGATCCACGACTGGCGAACCCCGGCCGAGGTCTTCGCCGAGCAGCTACGCTCACTGCAACAGACAGGTGTTGCGACGACCGATTGAATCCGCCCAAGTTGCCGTACTCGGTGTGCAGGTAGTCGGCATACAACCGCACCAACTCCGCCGCGACCGGGACCGTCCGCGCATGAACCGACTTTGCGCGGGCCCGGTTTGCGTTGTCGCGGCGTCGTACCGTGATCGCACGGTCGGAGGCGGCAATATCGCTGTGCCGCAACCCCAAGGCCTTCCCGATTCGCATCCCGCTGTCATACAACACCGCCAGCAGGAACCGATCCCGCAGACGTTCGCACGCATCCAGCAACGCCTGCACCTCGTCCGGAGCGAGGATCCGCGGGATCTTCTTCGCCGCTTTCATACCCACTGCACGCCGCGGCCGCAGCTCGTGCTTGCTGACGTGATGGAGGAACGGTTTCCATCCACCCCGCGACCCGCCGGCCTCCCATGTCGTCAGTAGACCTGCGACATCGACGCCGGCGCGTGCAGCGTGGACATAGAACGCCGCCAACGCCGACAGCTTCCGGTTCACCGTCGCTTCGCTGCAGTGGTGCTCCACCGAAGGCAGCACGCTGACCAAGCCCGAGCGTGCTGCCGTCGGCAGCCGCAGCCACGCAACGAACGCTCCGACGTCCTCGAGACCTACCTTCGTCCAGTCCAGGCCGCCCCTGGACAGGAACTCGAACCAATCCTTCAGGTCATGCGCATACGCCTTGACCGTGTTCGGTGACCGCTCGATATCGGTCAGATAGGCCAGATACCGATCCACTGGTACCACCGGCGCATCATCATCTCCGAGAACGGTCCACGACTCACGCGACGAGACCGGTGAAACCACCCGTGTGACAAGCACTCCAACTCCCCAGGTTCTGCTTCATGGACCGCTGAAGATAACCACGTCCAGCACGCAAGAACCGACCATCACAGACACCGTGGAAGACATCGAAGACGAAGCCCGCATCACTAGAGATAACCATTGAGAGCGTCAACGCCCGAATTCGCAGGGCCGTGAAGGCCCGCGGCCACTTCCCGACGGAGGCCGCGGCCCTGAAGTGTGTGTACCTGGCCATCATGAGCCTCGACCCCAAAGGCACCGCCCGCCAGCGCTGGTCCAACCGCTGGAAGGCGGCACTGAACGCCTTCGAGATCACCTTCGACGGACGCCTGTCCGCCGGACGGAAGTAGCTAGAAATCAACCAGTTACACCGTTATCTGGACAGACCCCCGTTCAGTTAGCAACTAAGTATGGTGCATATTGGTAACTGGGTGGGTTGTGGATGGTGTTGGTGGTGTCCGCGTTTGGCTGCCCATTTGAGGACTTCGCGTTTGACGACCCGGGGGTTGGCGCGGTGTCGGCGTACAGGGTTGATGCGGCGCAGGAGTTTGGCGATGCCCTGTTCCACAATCGGGTGGCGGCGTGGTGGTTATGAGGGGGAAAAAGAGGCTCTCTTGCTCTGAATGTGGGTGGCCCTGCATGTGGTAAGGCAGGTGGTGTGGGGGTGGGCGCACGGGCCGCCCGTAGGGTCGAAAGTTCCTACACAACCGGCCCAAAGGAGCTTGCCCGTGCGCGCCTCAACCCTACTCAACAGGCCGCTGTGCCTACCGAGGGCCACCGTCCGCGACGTCGAGATCCTCGACGAGCGGGTGGTGGTGAGGGTGCGTCCCCAACGCCGCCGGATGCGGTGCCCGTACTGCTCCTTCACGACCGTGCACCGCTACGACACCCGGGACGTCGACTCGTCGTGGCGGCATCTTGACCTGGGCGGACGGGTGTGTGTGCTCACCCTGCGGCGTCGGCGGTTGCGGTGCCCCGAGCACGGTGTACACGCCGAGGCGGTCGACTTCGCCCGCCCCGGCTCCGGGTTCACGACCGACTTCGAGGACCTCGCGGTGTGGCTGGCCACCAGGACCGACAAGTCCACGGTGTCGGTGTTCTGCCGGGTCACCTGGCGCACCGTCGGGGCCATGTGTTCACGGGTGGTCGCCGACAAACTTGCCCCGGACCGGTTCACGAATCTGGTCGACATCGGGGTGGACGAGATTTCGTGGCGCCGGCACCACAAGTACCTCACCCTCGTCTCCGACCACGAGTCCGGCAAGATCGTCTGGGGCACCGAGGGCAAGAACGCCGCCGCGCTCGGCACCTTCTTCACCGACACCCTGCCCGAGGGCGCGGCGCAGCGGATCGAGGCGGTGTCGATGGACCTCGGACCGGCCTACGTCAAGGCGGTACGCGAGCACGCCCGCAGGCGACGATCTGTTTCGACCCGTTCCACGTCGTCAAACTCGCGACCGACGCCCTCGACGACGTGCGCCGCCAGGCGTGGCAGCTCGCCCGCACCCTGTCGGACAAGCAGATCGCGAAGACGTACCGGGGCGCCCGGTGGGCGCTGCTCAAGAATCCCGAAAACCTCACCGATAAACAGGCTTCGACGCTCGAGGCACTCAAACGCGACGGCGGCGCACTGGGACGGGCCTACGAACTCAAGGAAGCCCTGCGCGCGGTCTTCGCGGGCGATCTCGGCGACGAGGAGACGATCGCGATGCTCGGCCGTTGGTGTTCGTGGGCGCAGCGTTGCCGCATACCGCAGTTCGTCAAGGTGGGCAAAACCATCCGGAAGCACCTCGACGGCATCCTCGCGGCCATCGCCCGCAGACTTGCAAACGGACGCCATGAGGGCCTGAACAACAAGGTCCGGCTGATAATCCGCCGGGCCTACGGATTCCACACCGCCGAGAACGCCCTCGCGCTGATCCTGCTCGCCTGCGGACCCGTCACCCTCACCCTCCCATATCACACGGCAACCCATCCACATTCATGACAGGAGAGC
This sequence comes from Rhodococcus sp. ZPP, assembly GCF_017656075.1. NCBI lineage: Bacteria > Bacillati > Actinomycetota > Actinomycetes > Mycobacteriales > Nocardiaceae > Rhodococcus > Rhodococcus sp. ZPP. The sequence continues at coordinate 114,299 of NZ_CP058641.1, read as the reverse complement.
CGAAAAAGAGCTGTGGGACAGGGATCGTCGGGTGATCCGCAGGGCGGCGATGAAGGAGATCCGGTCGGGGTCGTGACTGCCGGCGGTTGCGGCGTCGCGCATCAGGGTGCGGATGGCGTAGTGGCAGCACAGGTGCCCCCAGATTTCCTGCTCGACCAGCGGTGGGGATTTCGACCGCAGCACGGCGCGTGGTCCGCGCTGGTGGGTCTTGAGTTCGTCGAAGGTGTTCTCGATTTCCCAGCGCTGGGCGTAGGCCAGCGCCAACTCTTCTGCAGGTGCGTCGGCGGGGTCGAGGATCGTGGTCAGCAGCCGATACTGCTCGGGGTTCCCCCGCCCGTCGTCGAGGGTGTAGTCGATTACGCGCACCGTGCGCGGTGTTCGCTGCTGCCGATTCTTTCCGGAGGTGGGGATGATCTGTGCCAGCCAGGATCCGTCGTCGAGGGTCTCGAGGTGTCGAGGTGAGAGGGTCGATTTGACCCTCCACAGCAGGTCGGCGCCGGTGGCTGCGGCTCGGGTCCACATGTCGAATCCGTAGAGGCCGCGGTCGGCGAGCAGCAGCATCCCGGGTTCGAGGGTGTCCATCAGCTCGTGGGCGAGCTCCCGCTCGGAGGTGCGGCACGGTCCGATCCCGGCGTCGAATACCGCGTGTGTGTGCCGCATTCGGCGAGGGCCACCAACCGTGCCTGCGGGAACGCGGACTTCTCGCCGCGGCTCGATGCGGGCCGCCCGAAATGCTCGGCGTTGGCCGGGGTGTCGGGCAGGTCGAGGCAGGTCCCGTCGAGGGCCACCAACCGGCGCCCGGCGAGCCAGGATCCGGGTGTATCCGTGTCGGCGAGAGGTCGGGCGACACGGCGGAACAACTCCCGCACCGGTTCGTATCCCAGACGTGAACGAGCCTGGAAGATCGCCGATTTCGTCGGCGGCGACCAGGACTGGGACCATCCCGACGCCCACGACAAACCGTCGGTGAGCTGATCGAAGACCTCCTCGTAGGAGCCTTGTGAATTCAATGCCATCCCGATCGAGAAATACGCCGTCACGCGAGCGGTCAACGACCTACTGCGCTGCTCGGTCCGCCCGCATTCCGCGATCACCTCATCGACCAGGGACGCGGGAAATACCCTGGTCAACAACCCCACCGACACCACATCCGACAACCGCCGATCCGAGACCGGCTTCACCCATCCACTCCGAGGCACACCTCATCGTATCGCAAACACCACTAACTGAACGGTATTGGGGCTAAGAAGGGCTACGTCACCAATCTTCCTGTGAGCATGATGAATCCGCATGAGGTAATCGATAAGTATCACGATTTGTGGAAGGTCGAGCAGTCGTTTCGGATGTCGAAGACCGACCTGCGGGCCCGGCCATCTTCAGCCACACCCGGGATTCGATCTAGGGCATGTCTCCCAATAGTTTGAGCCATTCGACGATGCCGGCGAGAAGGAATCCAGCCCGGTAAGTCAGCGCAAGCTTGTCATACCGGGTTGCCACCGCTCGCCACTGTTTTGCCTTGTTGAAGGCCCTTTCCACCACGTTGCGGCCCTTGTACGACTCGGCATCGAAGTTCGGTGGCCGACCGCCCGCGCTGCCCTTGTTCTTGCGGTTGGCCACCTGATCGGACTTCTCGGGAATGACCGCCTTGATGCCCTTGCTGCGTAGCAGTTCTCGATTGGCCTTGGATGTGTACGCCTTGTCGGCACGGACCTCGTCCGGGCGCGTGCGGGGTGCGCCGCCACCGATGCGCGGCACGCAGATGCCCTCCAGGAGCGGGCCGAACATCGGGCTGTCGCCTGCCTGGCCAGGACCCACCAGCACCGACAAGGGACGTCCGTCGCCATCGCACGCCAGGTGGACTTTGCAGGTCAGCCCGCCGCGGGACCGGCCGATGCCGTGATCGACCGGTTCGTCAAGCAGATTCGTGTAATTCGGTAGATCCCCTGTGTCACGCGCGGCGTTGGCGCCGTGCTGGTGCACCCGCACCACGGTGGAATCCACCGACACCGCCCAATCCAGATCGCCACCGGCATCGGCCATCGCCGCCAGGGCTATGAGTACCCGATCCCACGTTCCATCCCCGGCGTAGCGTCGGTGCCGTTTCCACACCGTCTTCCAGGGGCCGAAATGCGCAGGTAGATCCCGCCACGGGAGCCCGGTACGCAGCCGGTAGAGCATCCCCTCCACCACGAGCCGGCTGTTCTGGAACTTCCGCCCCCGCAGCCCATCCGAACTGGGCAACAGCAGCGCAAGCAACTCCCACTGCTTGTCCGTCAACACCTCAAACCGATTAACAACGTCTGCCACAGCGAAGAGTCTGCAGCACAACACCCCAAATCATTGGGAGACACGCCCTAGTGCTTAGAGCGTGTCTCATGTGGATGAAGTGACTTGTGGTGCATTATGTGACTCGTGGTAGATGAGTTGTCTCTGCGGTTGGTGCCGGATGCGTTGTGGGAGATCGTCGAACCGTTGATTCCGCGCTTCGTCTCTCGCCCGCAGGGAGGTGGCAGCGCCCCGGTGGATGACCGGGCGGTGTTCACCGCGATCGTGTACGTGCTGACCAGTGGATGTGCGTGGCGCCATCTTCCGCCGTCGTTCGGGGTCACCGTTCCCACCGCGCACCGCCGGTTCACTACGTGGGTGGCGGCGGGGGTTTTCGAGAGACTGCATGGTGAGGTGCTCGACCGACTCGGTGGGGCCGGCGAACTGGACTGGTCGGCAGCGATCCTGGATGCGGCGAGCGTCCGGGCGAAAAGGGGGGCTCGCTGACCGGGCCGAGCCCGGTCGATCGGGGCAAGAAGGGCTCAAAGATTCACGTCCTATCCGACTCGAACGGGATCCCGCTGGTGGTCGATGTTGCCGGAGCGAACACCCACGACAGCACCCTGCTGCAACCGATGGTCAGCGCGATTCCGGCGGTGAAATCCAGGCGTGGTCCGCGCCGCCGCAAACCCGGCAAACTGCGGGCCGACAAGGGCTATGACTACGACAAGCACCGTCGGTGGCTGCGCCAGCAGGACATCGTTCCGCGCATCGCCCGACGTGGCATCGATAAGAATGACCGGCTCGGCAGGTATCGGTGGAAGGTCGAACGCACTATCGCCTGGTTCACCGGTTACCGACGCCTGACCATCCGCTACGAACGCCACGGGGAGCACTTCGCCGGATTCCTCCACCTCGCCGCCGCACTCACCTGCTTCAAGAAACTCTCCATATGAGACACGCTCTTAGTGGTTCCGCCCATAAGTTCGTTGGGGTTCAGGTCCAGGCCGTCGGGTCGTTGAGGTAGAGACCACAGACGGTGTCGAGGGCGTCTTCTGGGAGTCCGGCGGTGTGGCCGTTGGGCAGGATCGAGTCCTCGTATCCGTCCTTGCTCGCAAGGTAGGCCGCGAAGCCCCATTGGGAGGCGGACCCGCCGTAGCGTAGTCGCATCAATGGCTGGCTATCGCCGTCGACGAGTTCACCGGTGACATAGGCGAACTGGCCACGGAACCGAACTCCGACACCGGTCAGCTGTGGCCAGCGTTCGCGTGCGCGTTGGGACAGGCGCTGTTGCAGCGACGTCTTCGTGGACTGCGGAGGCGTGGCCATGATCACTGATCCTGCCCGACCGGCGCGTCGCGAGCCAGTCCGCTGGGTGAAACTCGAGACTGAAGTGACTATTGGGAACTTCGGTTTGGGGTATGAGCATTGCCTTTGATCAGTGGGATCCGGTCAGGGTGACCGGATCCCAGCGCTGCGAGTTGAATCGTTTGCTTCGAGCCGGGCGCACCGAACAGCGTCTTGTGCTGCGCGCCACCATCGTGTTGTGGGCTGCGGATCGGTGCCCGAGTGCCGCGATCGCCCGGGCGTTACGCGTGAGTGTGGAGACCGTCCGCAAGTGGCGGGGCCGATGGAACGCCGCACCGGGCGTGGCGTCGTTGGGAGACGCGAAACGGTCGGGTCGGCCACCGAAGTTCACCCCGGTGCAGGTCACGCGGGTCAAGGCGATCGCCTGCACACCCCCGAAGGAGTGTGGGGTGCCACTCGCGCGTTGGTCGTGTCCGGAACTGGCCCGCCACGCCGTCACCGACGGGATCTGTGCGTCGATCTCGCAGGCCACGATTCGAAGGTGGCTCTCCCAAGACGCCCTCAAGCCCTGGCAGCATCAGTCGTGGATCTTCATCTCCGATCCGAACTTCACCGCCAAAACTAGCCGTGTGCTCGACCTGTATGCCCGGGTGTGGGATGGGGAACCGTTGGGCGAGCACGATTATGTGATCTCCTCTGACGAGAAGACGTCCATCCAGGCCCGCTGCCGCTGTCACCCCACACTCCCACCCGGCCGATCCCGGACGATGCGGGTCAATCACACCTACAAGCGGCGCGGGGCGGTCGCCTACCTGGCTGCCTACGACGTGCACCGGGCGAAAGTCTTCGGCCGGTGCGAGGACACCACCGGCATCGTTCCGTTCGCCCGTCTCGTCGAGCAGGTCATGACCCATGAGCCCTACGCGTCGGCGGAGCGGGTGTTCTGGATTGTGGACAACGGCTCCTCGCACCGCGGGCAGAAGTCGGGCGACCGGCTTGCCGAACAGTTTCCCAACGCGATCATGGTCCACACACCCGTCCACGCGTCGTGGTTGAACCAGGTCGAGATCTTCTTCTCCATCGTTCAACGAAAAATCATCTTGCCCAACGACTTTACTGATACCGACGAAGTCGCCGCACGACTGGCGGCCTTCGAGACCCACTACAACCGGGCTGCCCAACCGTTCAAATGGAAGTTCACCACCACCGACCTCGCCGACCTGCTCGCCAGGCTCGACCGCCAAGAACGCGACCATGATCAGCCCGACAAAACAACCGCTCAAGCCCGTGCCGCATGACCCTCAACGAACTTATGGGCGGAACCACTTAGAGATGCCCTTCGTTTAGGGGGAGGATCGGACCTTAGACAAGCCCAATCTTTCCAAAACGTAAGGGCATCTCGCCGTTACGACCCACCCACCACCTCAAACCATCGGTGGATTCAGGGTAAGCGGCTCGAGCTGCTGGATCTGCTCGCCCAGGGTGAGCGCACCGTCGACGCGCTCGCCCGCGCGGCCGGGCTGGGGTTGACCACGGCGTCCGCGCATCTGCAGACCCTCAAGCAGGCCAATCTGGTGGCCACCCGCCGCGAGGGCACGAAGGTGTTCTACCGGCTCGCCGGTGCGGATGTGGCGCAGCTGTTCGCGCTGGTCCGCACGGTCGCCAACGAACACCTACCCGATGTCGAGGCCGCCCGCACCGCCTACCTCGGCCCCGCCGACGCGGAACACGTCAGCAAGGACCAACTACTCGAGCGGGCCCGGTCCGGGAAGGTGACGGTCCTCGACGTGCGTCCCCGCGAGGAATACCAGGCCGGGCACATCCCCGGCGCCGTGTCGATTCCGTTGGACGAATTGGCCGATCACCTGGCCGACCTACCTGCAGATCAGGAGATCGTCGCCTATTGCCGCGGCGCCTACTGCGTGCTCGCCCACGACGCGGTCCGGCTCCTGACCGACCACGGCCGGGAGGCTGCGCGGCTGGCCGACGGCATGCTCGAGTGGCGTCTGGCCGATCTGCCGGTCGCGACGTGAGAATCACAAGTTTCCCCGCCAACCGTCAGTCGAGTGTGAGCTGTCGTCGATGGAGGTTGCCGAGGGACACGGCTATCTCGCCGACATGGAGGAGCTGGCCGAGACAGCACGATCGGGCTCTTCCGGCACCGGTCTGCGAGATTGTCGAGACAGCCGGTCAGCGGTGACCGCCGCGGCGAACGAGGCAGCAACCACGATCAGCGTGGCCACCAGCAGGCGGACGATTCGATCTGTCCCCGCCGCGGGGCACGTGCTATGTCGCATTCGACGAGAGGACGGCGATCCGGGAGACGGTGGGGGAGGCGTTGGCGTCGCTCGGGGTGATCGCCCACGACTTCGCGGCCGAGCGGGCAGTGTCTACGCTGCGGGTACCGGGCACCCACGACCTCGCGGACACCTGTGCGGACGCGGCGGCCGCGTTCGGGCTCACCCGGGAGTTGTGTTCGATGACACCGTACGACGTTCCCCGGGCGTGGGCGGCGGCGGCGTTCGATGTCGAGTTCGACGGCATCCGGTACCGGACGCGGTTCACCACGGGTCAGGCGGCAAATGCGGCCGCGGTGGTCGGTCCGGCCGGTGAGGTGTCCTGGCCTGTGGACCCCCGTCCGGAGCCTTTCGTGGCGGAGGCGTTGCGGTATTGCGGTACAGCCGCTTCCGCGGTCGGTTAGGGTCCTCGATCCGCCAACCTGACGATCCGGACCCCGCCGTCCTGTGAGCCGCGCTGCTTCGTCGCTGGAAACTCTAGCCTCACCCGCAGAGAAAGGACGGTGTGGCAGCCGTGGAAGGATCCGCTGGACGGACCGGATGTCGGCGCCGCACTGGCATCCCGAAGGCGGACGACCGTGCCTGGCGGACGGAGGGGTTTGTCGTGATCGTGTGAGTATCGCTCTGCCGATATCGGGTGCGCCGATGGGTTGCTCCCTGCCCCGAGCGGCGACGTCCGGGGTGTCGACGTGCGGCGGTACGCGCGCAGGAATGAGCAGGGACACGACGGGGCGACGGTTACTCGCTCCGTGGCCGGGATGGTTGGCCAAGAGTCGGCGGGGTTGCGTCTCACCGTGTGCTCGGTGAGCACGGCCCAGATCGGGTCGACCCCGAAACGGGAACGGTAGTCGACGATCACCGCAGTCGGCGGTCGACCTCCGCCGCGGCGAAAAACGCGCTCGCGGTTTTGAGAATCGTTGGCCCTACGCAATTCGTCGTTCTCTTTCCGCAGCGCCTTCAGCTCGGCGGCGCTGGCGGCGGCCGAGGACTCGGCGGCGGTGCCGGTGTCGGAGCCCTCACGGTCGATCCAGTTCCGGAGCGTATCGGGGTTGACGTCGATCAGCGCTCCGACGTGTCGGCGGGCTGCGACCTTCGTGTCGCCGTGCTCGTTGATCCGGTCCCGGTACATCCGCACCGCCCGCTCACGGGTCTCGGTGTCGTACTTCCTCGGTGCTGGCATGACTTCATTCTCCTGGTTCAATCAGGAGTCTCCACCCGACCCAGGACAGTTCAGTTTGGTGCATCACAGCGATGCGGGGAGCCAGCCCAGTACACGTCGCTGGCCTTCACCGAGGCGTTGATCGCTTCGGGTATCGCCGGGTCGATCGGCAGCGTCGGGGACGCCCTCGACAACGGATTGATGGAATCGACGATCGGTCTCTACAAAACCGAGCTGATCGACCGTGACGCGTCGTGAAGCGGGCGGGCCGAGGTGGAGCGGGAAACCGCCGAGTGGGTCCGCTGGTTCAACGCGGACCGGTTGCACTCGTCGATCGACTATCTTTCACCGATCTGGTACGAGACCCGCTATCGTGAACAGCGTCCCCCGGCTGCCTCAATCCCCGAGGTGGCCTGAACCGGAGTCTCCACTCGATCCAGGGCGATTCACCGTGCACCGCATCACCACGTGGGCAAACGCGCCGAAACCAAAGCTGGAAAACCCGTCGGGGCCGCCTGCCCAGGTTAAAAATCAAGCTCAAGGGGCAACCTCAAACACCACTAACTGAACGATATTGTTGACTCCATGGGGGCAACCTCAAAACCTGTCGAAACACGTTCTCAGAAGGGTTGACAGGTTCCGCTGGGCCGATGTTTCCCGCTTGGTGCGCCGGCTGGCTTGAACTGCGCACCGGTGGCGGCCAGCCGGACAAGCCAGTGCGACCACATATAGTCGCGCCTGCGCAGGAGGTCGTCGTCGGTGCCGTAACCGGTCTCGGTGAGACATAGCCGGGAACCATCGGCCTCCGGCTCGAGAGTGATCACCGTCCTCAACGGGCCTGGCCAGTCCGGTGCGCGCCACACGAACGTCACCGAGTCGGGCCAGCGGATGTTTTCGACGTGTCCTGACACCACCGGCCATCCCGGCGCGGCAACCACTACGACCCCACCCGCTTCTGGCTCCAACTCGACGACGGCGCCCATCCACTGACCGGCCGCATCCTCGGACACCACCAACGAGAAGAGGTCAGCGACCGCGATCTGGTAGTGGAACGATTTCTCAGTCATGACGACCACCGCCTCGAGACTGCCAAATTGTGCCCAGTCGAACGACACCCGCCAACCCGGTGGCGGAGCGACGATCCAGGTGCTCGGCCCAGCCATGACAGACCCGGGGGGGTAGCTCCGCGACTCGACGTGGCCAGTCCGGAACTGTGGCACGGCTCGCACTCGGTCTCATACTTCACGGTGGACCTCGCCGAGGTCGAGGTCGACGCCTCCGGCGGCGAAGTTCGCAAGGTCGGCGACGGCCTGCTCACCTGCCGGCGAGCAGAGGGCCGCGAGCGCGTCGTCCTTGGTGTCCCACTGGACGACGGCGACGAGGAAGTGGGGCGGCGGGGAGCCGTCTGTGGTCTCGCAGATTGTCCAGCCGAAGAAGGTGGCTTTCGGAAATTTCCGGGCGATCGGGGCGTGTGTGGAGCGGTAGTGCTCGAGGAATGCGTCGGGGTCCTGCGGGTGGGCGTAGGTGGCAGTGAGCTGGTACATAGCGGTCCTGTCTCGCGTTGTGGGGTCTCGTTGCGGCGCAACGGAGCGACGGATCTGGTCGTCCTGTTTTGGTTTCGAATTTCGGCTCGGGTGGTCAGGAACGGTTACGAGGATCTGATTGCGTCGTGGCCGTGTGAGCGGTGAGGAATGGCCATCGTTCGCAAAGGGTTGAACGATTCGCGTCGAGGAGGAAGGGAGAAAGTGAACCGTCCTAACCTGGTGCTGTTTTACCAGGCGGTAGCCTGCCCGCGATTGACACCTGGTCTGACAGCTGTGTTGTCGCGGCTAGTTCACTTGGCGGTCACCAGTCCAGAATTGTGCGCGGAGCCTGAATTTCTGAACCTTTCCGGTCGCGGTGCGGGGGATGCTGTCGGTGAACAGCACTTGTTTGGGGATTTTGTATCCGGCGAGACTGCGACGTGCGTGGTCGATCAATTCGGTCTCGGTCACTCTCTCGCCGTCTCGACGCACCACCAACGCGGTGACCATTTCACCCCACTTGTCATCGGGAACGGCGATGACGGCCACCTCGGCTACCGCGGGGTGAGTGAACAGGACATCTTCGACCTCGATGGAGCTGACATTTTCCCCACCAGTGATGATGACGTCCTTTTTGCGGTCGGAGATCGTCAGATACCCGTCCGCGTCGATGGATCCACCGTCACCGGTGTGGAATTGTCCGCCCCGCATCGCGGTGGCGGTTTCCTGTGGGTTGTTCCAGTAGCTGTCCATCACCGTGTTCGAGGCGACCAGTATTTCCCCGTCCGCGTCGGTGCTGATCCGGGTTCCCAACGACGGCGCACCTGCCTTGGACAGCATCTTGGCGCGCTCGATCGCAGGAAGGTTGTCGTATTCGGCGCGCGAGCGGTTCACGGTCAACAGCGGCGAGGTTTCGGTGAGACCGTAGATCTGGTTGAACTGCCATCCCAGTTCTTCTTCGATGCGGGCAATCGTGCGTGAGGGCGGTGGCGCTCCCGCGACGACCAGGCGGACCCGGTCGCGACCGGGGATCTCACCGTCCCACTGCTGGGCGGCGTCGAGCACCATATTCCACACCGTCGGAGCGCCGCACATCAAAGTGATCCCGTGTTCATCTACTCTGCGCAGAATTTCTGCGCCGTCGACTTTGCGGAGAACTACCTGCTTGATGCCCAATCCGGTTGCGGTGTAGGGTATTCCCCAGCCGTTGCAGTGGAACATCGGCAGCACGTGCATCAACACATCGCGGTCGCTGACCTGCATATGCATCCCGAATGTGACCGAGTTGATCCAGATGTTGCGGTGCGTGAGGCGCACGCCCTTGGGTTTTGCGGTCGTACCGCTGGTGTAGTTCAGTGTTGCGGTGGCGTCCTCGTCGGGTTGTTGCCATCGGTGGGGTTCGGCGTCGAACCGCAGTAATGCCTGGTCGGTGTCGGCGCCGAGTACGAACCGGTGGCGGGCGCCGACATCGGCGAGGGCCTCGTCGAGTTCCGGGTCGATCAAAACGACGTCGGCCTTGCAGTCGCCGATGATGTAGGAGACTTCTTCGGGCTGCAACCGAAAGTTGACCGGGACCAGGATCCGTCCCGACGAGGGCACCGCCAGCAGCAGTTCGAGCAAGCGCGCGGAGTTGTGACTGACGACCGCCACTCGGGCACCTTCGGGTACGCCCAGCTCATCGAGGCCGACCTGGAGCGCTCGGCCTCTGCGCGCCAGGTCACGGTAGGTCAAGTTTCCGACGGCGGCCGCGGGCTGTACCGGCTCGTCGACCACACCGATACGGTCGCCGTAAACGAGTTCAGCACGATCGATGAAGTCGTTGGTGGTCAACGGAACGTGCATGGAGTCTTCCCCATTCTTGTCTCAAGACCCGCACGAAGAACTATCCGGAGCTCTCCGGTCGACGTCGAACACAACGCCAGAGCCGCCTCGCGCCACCCCACCGTGTCCACAGTTCAACAGTAGGTGGCAGCTCGAGGCGTGGGGAACCCCCGCCGGCAACAGCTACCTCCGATCGGAGGTAAGTCCACCCAATGCACTTTTGGTGCCGCGCCAACAGTGTCGATCAGGACGTCTGTCATGCGAGGGATGTTTGGCATCCCTCGCATGGAACCTGCACGGGTACCTGGCCCGCGAGTGTGCGGGAAGCCAGCCCCGGCCCGAGAACTTGGTGTGGAATGGCGCCGCTCCTTCGTCGGAGACCGTGGCGGGTCGCCGATGGCCGAAGACATCGGGAAGCGGTTGGTCGAATTCGCAGCCTGCGGGCACAGGTCCCGTGGACCGCAGCAGCCTGCTGGCGTGTCTTCGCGTCCTGCCTGACGGGCTCGAAGGCGCTACTGTGATAGTCGTCGGCCCTCCGCCGCCTGAAAGGGGGCTCGTCGACATGACTGTCCTGGGTATCGATTCCGAGTTCAACGCTGTGCTCTCGCTGCTCGACCGAACAGCGGCACTGCGACACAGCGCGGAAATCGTCCACCGTGTGCTCGGTGCGGACCTGGCGGCCGGAGCGAACCGGATCGCCGAGGACGACACCATGAAGGTGGTGGCAGTGGTGGGCGGGCGCACTGAGGAGCTCAACGGTCTGGTCGTAGGGCCGCAGGAAGGCCTTGGCGGGCAGGCGGCGGTGCTGCGGCGGACCGCGGCGGTCGAGGACTACTGCCTGAGCCGGGCCATCACGCACGACTTCGACCAACCAGTTCGGGCGGAAGGTTTGCGGGCGGTGATGGCCGCCCCGATCGTGCGTGCGCACCGACTCTATGGGCTGCTCTACGCCGCCCGTAGAGTCCCAGTTCCATGGACCGACCGCGACCGGACTGACCTGCTGGGTCTGGCGCGGCAGACCGCGGTGGCTATGGAGGTGGCCGACAGTGCCCGCGAGATGGCCGAGGTCGCCGTGTTCAGCGAACGTCAACGACTCGCGATCGCATTGCATGATTCCGTGGGCGCGACGTTGTTCAGTTTGCGGGTGGCGTTGACGTCGGCCAAGGCATCGTCGGAGCTCGGCCCCACCCTGGAACTGTTAACCGATGCTCTGGCCCTGACCGAACGGGCAACCTCGGAGCTGCGGGCTCAGACCTTGTCGCTGCACCAACCACCCGAGGACAAGGCACTCGCGGTCGCCCTGCAGGGTGATTGTCGCGACTTCGCCGAGCGGGCCGGTGTGGCGGCGGAATTGGTGGTGCTGGGCGACCTGCCGCTGCTGGACGCAGCCAGGACCGATGTGTTGCGGCGCACCGCCCGCGAGGCACTGCTCAATGTGGAGAAACACGCTGCCGCCCACTCCGTGGTCGTGAGCCTGTACCGGGCGCAGGACGGTGTGGGGATGGCCGTGGCCGACGACGGCACGGCCGGCGACATCACACTCGAGGACGAGCGTGGCTTGGGTCTTCAGGTAATGGCCGAGCGCGTCGAACGGGTGGGTGGCTGGTTGTCCTGCGCCGGCAACGAGGAGGGCGGCGGTACGGTGCGGGTGTGGGTTCCCGCCGCTAGAGCATTCCGGCCTGTTGCGCCTTGACCACCGCGTCCAGTCGGTTGCGGGCGTCGAGGTGGGCTAATAACGATTGAACGTAGGACTTCACCGTGTTCGGCGCCAGGCCCAACTGCTGTGCGATCTCGGTGTTGCTCTCACCCATGGCCAGCCGCTCGAGCACCTGATACTCGCGCCGCGACAGTGCCAGCGGATCCCCGGAGCTGATCACCGGGTCACAGTATCGTCGTCCGGCGGCGACCTCCCCGATCGCGGTGATCAGCACCACGCAGGCGTTGTCCTTGTGCACCACTGCATCCATCCCGACCAGCCCCGCGATTTGGCCCACCGTGCGATTGCTGTCCCCGGTGAACAGCACGAGCTTCACCCCTGGGCATGCCCCGCGGAGCGCTGCGGCAGCGTCTGGCAGCGCCATGTCGGGCAGATGCAGATCCAGTAGCACCACGTCGGGTCGTTCGGAGACGGCAACCGCAACGCCGGCGGTCGCCGTGCGCGCCCCCGGGCACATCAGCATGCCCGCCGCCCCCTCGACCAGACGTTCCACTCCCAGATGCACGATCGGATGGTCGTCGATCACCAGCACTCGCACCACTCCTGGATGGGCCACCATGTCGGCGGGATGCGCGAGTGTGCCGCTCTGGACTCGGCGGTGAGGGGGCATATTTCCACGGTAACCCCTCAGGTTCGCGGCTCGCCACGAAACCCCTCCCCGGGTTGACTACCTCCGATCGGAGGTAGTCAACCCGGGGTAGAAATGTGATGGTGATCTCAACGCGATGGTGGTCGTCACCGTCGTCGGACGCTAAACGGGAGCGGGTAGATGACTACGTCGGTCACAACTCAGCACGAGAAGATCAAGTCGTTCGACTGGGAGCCGAGCTACTTCCACCGCGACGCACTGTATCCGACCAAGTACAAGATCCCGCCGAAGACCAAGGACCCCTTCCGCACCCTCGTACGCGAGTACGTGGGGATGGAGGAAGAGAAGGACGACCGACAGTACGGTGCGCTCGAGGATGCGCTGAGCCGGATGAACAACTCTGCGCAGGCCGAGCCCCGCTTCATGGAGATCATGAAGCCGGTGCTGGCGTTGGTCGACTTCGGTGAGTACGCCGCGATGAAATGCACCGCCATGCTCGTCGACACGGTGGAGAACCCGGAACTGCGCCAGGGGTATCTCGCGCAGATGATCGACGAGGTGCGCCACACCAATCAGGAGGCGTACTTGATGCGGTACTTCGCCAAGCACGCTCCGGATCCGGCCGGCTTCAACTCGGGTTTCAAGATGCGCGCCTTCGATCCGATCGGTCGACCGGGCCGGACGGTGTTCGAAGCGTTCATGAACGACGACCCGATCACCAATTCATTGAATTTGCAGGTCGTCGCGGAGACCGCGTACACCAACCCGCTGTTTGTGGCGGTGACCGAGGTGGCGGCCGCGAACGGGGATCAGGCAACCCCGTCGGTGTTCCTGTCGATCCAGTCCGACGAGGCGCGGCACATGGCGAACGGCTATTCGACGCTTGCTGCGGTGCTGAGTGAGCCGGACAATTTACCGATGCTCCAGGAGGACTTCGACACGGCATTCTGGCGTCAGCACTCCTTCCTCGACAATTTCCAGGGCGCGGTCTACGACTACTTTTCGAAGGTGCGGCTCAAGTCCTACAAGGAGTACTGGGACCAATGGATCTGGGACGACTGGGCCGGTAGCTACATCGAGCGGCTGGAGCCGTTCGGCCTGAAGGTGCCGCGCTGGATCAACGATGCGAAGCGGCATGTGGAATGGAGCGGCCATTCCGCGGCAATGGTGTCCGCGGCGCTGTGGCCGGTACATGCCTGGCGGTCGGATTACATGATCGAGGAGGACTTCGCGTTCCTCGAAGAGAAGTACCCCGGCTGGGAAGAGCATTTCGGCGGGTTCTGGACGGCGTACCGGGAGATGGGCGACCCGCGTAAGGGCCACCTCGCGCTGGAGCTGTTCCCCGAGATGCCGCCGATCTGTCGGACGTGCCAGATGCCGTGCGTGTTTCCGCGGCCCGACATCAACGAGATCCGGTTGTCGATCGACGCGGCCGGCCAACGGCACGCCTTCTGCTCCGGGGCCTGCCAGCACATCTTCCGGCAGGCCCCGGAGCGGCACAGCGGTATGACCTGGTGGGAGGTCAATGACGGTGTCGAGCTGGCCCGCTACATCGAGGACGCCGGTCTGCTGCGGTCTGATGGCCGGACCCTGATGGGACAGCCTCACGTGCACACCGAGGAACGCTGGCTGTGGACCATCGAGGACATCCGGCGCACCGGATTCGTCATCAAGGACCCGCTCAAGGCGTTGCCGGCCGACGCGTTTACGGACATCTGATGAGCACCGAACTGATCTCCGACGGCGTAGTGCCCGAGACCGTGGGCGAGGGTTTCTACTCGGCACGCGAGCTGACCTATATCCGCCCGCAGAAACGCCGAATCTCCGAGTACGAGGCGGTAATCTGCCACGCACAACCGGACCTCGACCAATTCGACTCCGGCGGCTGGTATCTTCTGCGGCCCGATGGATTGGGCTGCCAGGACGCCCGGACCACCGCACTGACGCATCCGAACTGGTTCGAGTACCGCGACCCGTCCAGCCTCTGGCAGCGCCCCTACATCAAGCTGCAAGCCCAGCAGGAACGGTCCATCCAGGGGGCGATCACCTCCGCGAAGGCCAACGGTTCATTCAGCGACATCGCACCGGGGTGGCTCGACCTCGTGTCGCGCTACTACGAGGCGTACGCGTCGTTCCAGTGGGGGATGTTCAAGGCGCACGCGTTCGTCACCCGGGAGGCGTTGTCGGACACCCTGTCGATGACCTACACCTTCAGCGGGATGGACCGGCTACGTCACCAGCAGGACATTGCGCTCTACAGCCTGGATCTGCACGAGCACGCGCCCGGCTACACCGAGGGTGCCGGCGCCGAGGCCTGGCTCAACGATCCGGTGTGTCAGGGCGCACGCCGACTGGTCGAACGGCTGCTCTCGCTGCAGGACTGGGGTGAAATGGTCTTGATGACGAACCTGGTGGTCGAGCCCCTGTTCACCGCCCTGCTCGGCAGCGAGTTCTTCCGGCATCTCGCCCCGCTGCACGGTGACGTGGTCATCCCGGTCATCGAGATGACCGCGGAGGCGGACCGGCTTCGCAACCGCACGGCGACACAGGCCCTGATCAAGTTGCTCACCGCCGATACCGACCGCTCCGGTCGGCCCGTACCAGCAGCACGCAACCGTGAACTCATCCAGGGCTGGGTCGACTCCTGGTATCCGGATGCATTGGCGGCCGTCGACGCATTCCTCCCGGTCTTCGACGCCGCACCGGCCGGGTCCGGCGTCGGCGAACGCGCCCGACAGCGCGTCGTCAGTACAACCGCGGACATCCTTGAGCAGGCCGGCCTGCAGGTTCCCGCGGCGGTGACGTCATGAGCCGCACCCCGGAGCCCGGACGCAGAACCATCGGACTCGTCCTGATGAAAAGCGAGGAGGCGCAGGCGACCGTCCACTACGTCGCCGAGGAGTGCCCGCAGATCCGGGTACAGGACCGGGGCACCTTCTTCCTGCTGGAGGCCGAAGAATCGATTCGCATCCCCCTGGCAGAGGTCGAGGAATACCTTGGGAAACCGTTGACGATGTCGCGGTTCCTGGTCTGCATGACCAGCTACTACGGGCGGGCACAGGTCGAAGACGACGCCTTCATCATCACCTCCGACATGTCCCAACTCGAACCGGCAAAGATCTGAACGGACAGTCGATGGCACACGTAACACTGGAGCCGACCGGGGAAGAATTCTCCGTCGGCGAGGACGAGGACATTCTCACCGCCGCCCTGCACAACGGCATCAACCTGCAATATGGATGTCGGCACGGGAACTGCTCCTCGTGTAAGCACTGGCTGCTCGACGGCGACGTCGACGACTCGGCGGGGTCGGTCTACGCGATCCCACGCAACGAACGCGAGGACGGGGCGATCCTGCTTTGCTGCGCCTACGCCAAGAGCGATCTGGTAATCGAGATCGACCAGCACGACGGTGTGGAGAAACTGCCGCCGATGACACCTCCATCGCCCCGGCGGGTGACGGTGCTCGACCAGCGCACGCTGACGCCGAACCTGGTCGAACTACGGGTCGCGTTGGACCATCCGCTGAGCTTTCGGGCCGGTCAGTACGCGGAGTTCACCCTCGACACCGGGGAACGCCGCTCCTACTCGCTGGCGAACCCGCCGAGTTCGGGACGCGAACTGACCTTCTGCATCAAACGCGTGCAGAACGGGGTGTTCACCACCGTGCTCGATCGGATCGAGCCCGGATCGCATCTGCATCTGGAGGCGCCGTTCGGCACGATGTTCCTCCGGGAGACCGGTCGCCCGGTGATCGCGGTCGGGATCGGCTCCGGCATCGCGCCGCTCCTGTCGATTCTGACCGACGCCGCCGAGCAGAACATCGACGTCCCGATCCGGTTCTACTACGGAGCCCGCACTGCCGGTGATCTGGTGTATCTCGACGAACTCGCCGAGCTGTCGCGAAGGTTGCGCGATTTCCAATTCATTCCGTGCCTGTCGCAAGGCTCGCCCGACACACTGCCGCCGAACGGGCGCGTCGGGCGGGTCACCCGAGCCATCGCCGAAGACATCAAAGACGCCTCACTCTATGACGCCTATCTGTGCGGTGCGCCGGAGATGTGCGACGCCGTCGGCCGACTCCTCGAAGCCAAGGGCCTGCCGGAGGTACGAATCCACGCCGACAAGTTCTATCCGGCCGTCGAAACCGCCCAGCTCCCAGCGTGAGTGAAGTGCGATTCATCAACACTGCACACCGAAGTCGGGTTCACGATGCAAAAGGATCCTCGATACGCCCCCGGGCTGCGGGGGTCCACCGTCACCGTCGTACGCGTGCCGCCCCCGTACGAAGCCTCCGGCTGCTACGCCACCTGCGGGGCATACGGGGTAGCCGCTTGCACAGAGCCAGCGACAAGCCGCCCACTAATAGGTCTCATTCACGAAATTTGTCTCCAGGAGATTTGCGATGACAGCTGTAGCAGAACACCCGATCTTGCCCGCGGTTCGCGGGTTCCTGAATGGCAACAAGAAGCTTCTGATCGATGGCGCGTGGGTGGACGCCGCGTCGGGCAAAACCTTCGCAACCACCGACCCGGCCACTGGGGCCACCCTGACAGAGGTGGCCCATGGCCAGGCCGAGGACATCGATCGGGCGGTCCGCGCCGCCCGCACGGCGTTCGACACCGGTCCGTGGCCCGCGATGAAGCCGAACCAACGCGAACGCCTGTTGTGGCGGGTGGGCGACATCCTCAGCGAACGCGCGGCGGAGTTCGGCCAGCTCGAAGCACTCGACAACGGCAAGTCGGCGGGGATCGCCACCGCAGTCGACGTCGCCTGGTCGGCGGATGTTTTCCGCTACTACGCCGGCTGGGCCACCAAGATCGAAGGCTCCACCATCAACGTCTCCATGCCGTTCTCCCCCGGTGGAGAGTTCCACGCCTACACCCTGCGCGAGCCGGTCGGGGTGTGCGGACTCATCGTGCCGTGGAACTTCCCGTTGCTGATGGCCGCCTGGAAACTGGCGCCGGCCCTGGCCGCGGGTAACACCGTCATCCTCAAGCCCGCCGAACAGACCCCGCTCACCGCGCTGCTGCTCGGAGAAGTGTTCCAAGAAGCCGGGTTCCCACCGGGTGTGGTCAATATCGTCACCGGATTCGGGGACGCGGGAGCGGCGCTGTCCGGGCACGGGGATGTGGACAAGATCGCGTTCACCGGTTCGACGGAGGTGGGCAAGAAGATCGTCGACGCGGCCAAGGGCAACCTGAAGAAGGTGTCTCTCGAACTCGGCGGCAAGAGTGCCAATGTGGTGTTCGCCGACGCCGACTTCGACCTCGCCGTCGAAGGTTCGCTCAACGCGTGGTTGTTCAACCACGGGCAGTGCTGCGTCGCCGGCACCCGGCTGTACGTGGAGGACCGGATCTTCGACGACTTCACCGGGGCGGTGGCCGAGGCTGCGAGCAAGGTCAAGATCGGTCCCGGGATGGATCCGGCCACCCAACTCGGTCCGCTGATTTCGCAGGAACAGTTCGACAAGGTCACCGGTTACCTGCGAGACGGGTTGGCCGACGGGGCACGGGCTCTGACTGGCGGCAAACGGTGGGGCGAGAGCGGGTACTTCGTCGAGCCGACGGTGTTCGTCGACGTCAAACCAGAGTTCAGTGTGGTCCGCGAAGAAATCTTCGGCCCCGTGGTGGCCGCGTTGCCGTTCGACGCAGACAACGGTGTCCTCGCCGCGGCCAACGATTCCATCTACGGACTCGCCGCGGGCATCTGGACCAAGGACATCTCCAAGGCGCACCGGACGGCCAAGAAGCTCAAGGCCGGGTCGGTGTGGGTCAATCAGTACAACGGCTTCGACACCGCGATGCCCTTCGGCGGCTACAAGCAGTCCGGCTGGGGACGTGAACTCGGCGGCTCCGCCATCGACCTGTACACGCAGATCAAGTCCGTCAACATCGCGCTCTGACGAACTCATACCGACAAGGAGTATTAAGTGAAAACCAAAGCAGCGGTGTTGCTGGAACCCGGGAAACCCTTCGAGATCATGGAGCTCGACCTCGATGGTCCCGGCGTCGGCGAAGTGTTGATCAAGTACACCGCCGCCGGGTTGTGCCACTCGGACCTGCACCTGACCGACGGTGACCTGCCACCGCGCTATCCGATCGTCGGTGGCCACGAAGGGTCGGGCATCATCGAGGAAGTCGGCCCCGGCGTCACCAAGGTCAAACCCGGTGACCACGTGGTGTGCAGCTTCATCCCGAACTGCGGAACCTGCCGGTACTGTGCCACTGGACGCTCCAATCTCTGCGACATGGGCGCCACCATCCTCGAAGGGTGCATGCCCGACGGCAGTTTCCGATTCCACGGCAACGGACTGGATTTCGGGGCGATGTGCATGCTCGGCACCTTTTCCGAACGCGCCACCATCTCCCAGCACTCGGTAGTCAAGATCGACGACTGGCTGCCGCTCGAGACTGCGGTGCTCGTCGGCTGCGGTGTTCCGACCGGTTGGGGCACTTCAGTCTACGCCGGCGGTGTGCGGGCCGGCGACACGACCGTCATCTACGGCATCGGTGGTCTGGGCATCAACGCCGTCCAGGGTGCGGTGAGCGCGGGCGCGAAGTATATCGTGGTGGTTGACCCGGTGGCGTTCAAACGCGACACCGCGCTCAAGTACGGTGCTACCCATGCCTTTGCCGACGCCGCAAGCGCCGCGGCGCAGGTCAACGAACTCACCTGGGGACAGGGCGCCGACCAGGCACTGATCTTGGTTGGCACGGTAGACGAGGACGTGGTCTCGGCGGCGACCGCGGTGATCGGCAAGGGCGGCACCGTGGTGATCACCGGACTGGCGGACCCGGCGAAGCTCACCGTGCACGTCTCGGGCACCGATCTGACCCTCAACGAGAAGACGATCAAGGGCACGTTGTTCGGCTCGTCCAACCCGCAGTACGACATCGTGCGTCTCCTGCGCCTCTACGACGCCGGACAGCTCAAACTCGACGACCTGATCACCACCCGCTACACCCTCGACCAGGTCAACCAGGGCTATCAGGATTTGCGGGACGGCAAGAACATCCGCGGCGTGATCATCCACGCGTGAGGTGATCAGATCCCGTGGCTGCGCCGTCGCGTCTTCTCCGCGTACCCAGCGCAGCCACGGTTTGTGGTGCTGATTTCCGTCGGTCGGCGCGGTGTCCTCCGCTAAGGAGGTCTCGGTCTCGCGCGCAAAGCCCGAAGGCAGTTTGACGCAGTTGCACAAGTAACGCGGCCGTTCCCGAGGTCGACCCCGCGGGGAAGACTTCCATCAGAGACAGAAAGAGCGTGCAGGCAACGTGGCCAAGATGATCGCCTTCGACGAGGACGCGCGGCGCGCCCTGGAACGGGGAGTGGACAAACTCGCTGACGCCGTCAAGGTCACCCTCGGCCCCAAGGGCCGCAATGTGGTGCTCGGCCGCGACGTCGCCAAACCCCTCGTGACCAACGACGGCGTCACCGTCGCCCGCAGTATCGAACTCGACGACCCCTACGAAAAGATGGGCGCCGAACTTGTCAAAGAGGTCGCGAAGCAGACCGACGACGTGGCCGGTGACGGCACGACCACCGCCACCGTGCTCGCCCAGGCCATGGTGCGCGAGGGCCTGCGTAACATCGCCGCCGGCGCCAACCCCCTGGCGATAGGGCGCGGCATCGGCGCCGGTTTGGTCGACGTTATCCGGGCGATCAACGACGCGGCGAGACCGATCGAAACCACAGAACAGATCGCTGCGACCGCGACGATCTCCTCGGGTGACCCCGCCATCGGCGCCATTGTGGCCGAGGCGTTGGACCAGGTCGGCGTGCACGGCATCATCACCGCCGAGGCATCGGACACCTTCGGCCTCACACTCGACCTCGTCGAGGGTTTGCGCTTCGACAAGGGCTACCTCAGCCCGTACTTCGTCACCGATTTCGAACGGCTCGAGGTCGTCCTCGACAACCCCTACATCCTGCTGGTCTCGTCGGTGATCAACTCGGTCAACCAACTGGCGCCCATCGTGGAGAAGGTGATGAAGACGGGTCGCCCGCTGGTGATCGTTGCCGAAGATGTCACCGACGATGCTCTCGCGACCCTGGTCGTCAACAACGTGAAAGGCACGTTCACCTCGGCGGCGGTGAAGTCCCCCGGCTTCGGCGACCGGCGTGAGCTGATGCTGCGCGACATGGCCATCGTGACCGGCGGCCAAGTCATCTCCGCGGCCATCGGGGTCACCCTCGAGGCGGCGAGCCTCGATCTGCTCGGCTCTGCGCGCCGGGTGCTGATCACCAAACACGACACCTCGATCGTCGGCGGCGCAGGCGACGCCACCGCGGTCGCCGGCCGGCTCAGGGAGATCACCACCGCGATCGAGCAATCGACCGACGACTATGACAAAGACAAACTCCGGGAGCGTCTGGCCAAGCTCAGCGGAGGGGCGGCGGTAATCCGGATCGGCGCCGCAACCGAGATCGAACTCAAGGAACGCAAACATCGGCTCGAGGACGCTGTCCGCAACGCGCGGGCCGCGGCGGAAGAAGGCATCGTCGCCGGCGGTGGGGTTGCCTTGTTGCAGGCATCCGCCACCGCCTTCGACACACTCGATCTCACCGGCGACGAGGCTACCGGCGCCAACATCCTGCGGGTGGCTCTCGACGCACCGTTGAGACAGATCGCCATCAACGCCGGCCTCGAAGGCGGGGTCGTCGTCGAGAAGGTCCGACACCTCCCGATCGGGCACGGCTTGAACGCCGCAACAGGTGAGTACGGTGACATGATCGCCGCCGGAATCATGGATCCGGTCAAGGTAACCCGATTGGCGCTGGAAAACGCCGCGTCCATCGCGGCGATGTTCCTGACCGCGGAAGTCCTCATCGCCGACAAACCCCACATCCCACTCTCGAAAATGCCTCCCCTCTGAACAGGAGAGAAGTTCTCGCCGACAAGATCAGCCGCGACGACGCCACCGACACCGCATCGTATGCAAGGAGTCTCAGAGTGCTCGCCAGAAAGATTGCCCTCACCACGATCCTCGTTATCGGGCTCGGCCTGTTGGCTGTCCCGTTCGTGACGGACATGCTGGCCAAAACCCAGGCGGTCGAACGTCTCACCGGAGATCTCCGGCCGGGTTCGACCCGGCGGCACTGAAACAGACACGCACCGACCTGAACACGGTGCAAGCGATGTCGGACCAACTGCAGTCGCAGACCCTGCCAGCGTTGCCTGCCGCCCTGAAGATGAGTCCCGCGCAATTCCAAGCGTTCCTGGGTGACAACTTCCGGGACGTCGCCACGGGTGTGGGCCAGCTGAACACGATCCTGCCCCGATTCCATGGATTGGTCGGCGGGTTGGAGGCGCGGTCGGCCGATTTCGCCAAGGCCGACCAGATTCCGACGGCCTGGCTGCCCAGTACTATGGTGCCGTTCCTGTTCTGGATTCCTGGCGCGATCCTCACGCTTCTGGCTGCGGCCGGGCTATTCTTCACACTTCGGGGTGAACGACAGGCAGTCGGTAAGTCGGCGTTGTGGGCCAGCGTCGGGGTCGGGGCGGCCCTCATGCTCGCGACGGTGGTGCTGTCCGTCCCGGAGAAAGGCGCGGCCGTCGACCGGATCGATGCGACATTCGGCCCGGTATTTACCACCGCTGGTGCTGACCAAGTACGTTCGGACATGAACGTCGTGCAGGCGATGTCGGACGAACTGCAAGCCAAGACTCTACCCGCGCTCGCCGGGGCACTCCAGATGAACCCGGAGCAGTTTCAGGGGTTCATGGTGCAGAATTTCCCCGACGTCGCCACCGGAGTGGGTCAACTGAACACGATCCTGCCCAGATTTCAGGGCCTGGCGTCCATTATCGAAAGTGATGTCTCCGATTTTCGGGTGGCGATGAGTATCCCGACCCAGGACACGGCAACATCGACGCTCGCCTGGTGGTTCGTGATCCCCGGGATACTGTTACTCCTCGCACCGGCCGGCGCCCTGCTCGAGATGCGGGCACAGCGCCCGTCCGGGCCTCGGCCAGAGGTCGTTCTTTGACAGCAATGAGATTCCCCCGCTTCTCCGGAGACCTTTCTATCTGGCTCCGGCAAGCACTGGCTGGATGATATCTGCCTCCTGTTCGTGCGGCATGTCCTGATGGGATCGTTCGTACTCGGCGGGCGAGAGCCCACCCAGGCCGGCCTGAATCCGGCGCGCGTTGTACCAGCCGTCGATGTACCGGAACAACGCCCACTCCGCTTCCGTCCGGGTTGCGAAAATGGTTGCGGGCCAACAGATCAACTCGATCTTCAGGGTCGACCACAGGTTTTCGGCGAGCTCGTGGTCGAAGCTGTCCCCGACGCTTCCGGTGGACGGGGCGATGCCGGCATCCACGAGCCGCTGCGTGAACCGCAGCGCGGTATATTGGGCGGGCTCAACCGGTCGATGCAACACCTCGATGACGGAGGTGTGCGATGGGATACAGCAACAAGCAGATGTCTCAGGCGCCGGTGGGTACCAGGCGGCAGTGGGCGGCGGACAGGGCATTGCGACCTCCGATGCGTTCACCGGGCCGGCCGGAGCCCTCTCGTGCGGTGCAGCGGGACTTCTGGCGGGACTGCCGCCACGTGACTCGGCGGCTCGAATCGGATCTGCTGCGCCGGGGCCACGCGGTCGTGCGGGTCAAGACTCAGTTGATGGCCCTGCATCGGCGCAGCGCCCGCCAGCCGGGAAAATCCGACCCTATCGACGCGCACGCCGTGGCGATGGCCGCGCTGCGTGAGGAGAATCTGCCGATCGCCCAACTGGACGAACCCACCAGGGAGGTCAAGCTCCTGTCCGATCACCGACGCAATTTGATCTGTGAGAGAACGAAACTCATCAACCGGCTTCGCTGGCACCTGCACGAGCTAGACCCTGAACTGGTGATTCCCGTGCGGGGGATCCGGCGGTACTGCGTCATGGACGAGCTCGCCGAACGGCTGACCGCGTTCACCGGTGTGGTCGCCCAGATCGCGCGCGAACTTCTCGACCGGTGCCGGCAGCTGACCGAGCAGGTCAACAATCTCGAGCGCCAGATCCGCGACCGCGTTCGGCGGATTGCGCCGTCGCTACTCTCGATACCCGGGTGCGGGGTTCTCTCCGCCGCCGTCATCATCGGCGAGACGGCCGACGCTCGACGTTTCCACTCGAAAGATGGCTCTCCTGTCATGAATGTGGATGGGTTGCCGTGTGATATGGGAGGGTGAGGGTGACGGGTCCGCAGGCGAGCAGGATCAGCGCGAGGGCGTTCTCGGCGGTGTGGAATCCGTAGGCCCGGCGGATTATCAGCCGGACCTTGTTGTTCAGGCCCTCATGGCGTCCGTTTGCAAGTCTGCGGGCGATGGCCGCGAGGATGCCGTCGAGGTGCTTCCGGATGGTTTTGCCCACCTTGACGAACTGCGGTATGCGGCAACGCTGCGCCCACGAACACCAACGGCCGAGCATCGCGATCGTCTCCTCGTCGCCGAGATCGCCCGCGAAGACCGCGCGCAGGGCTTCCTTGACGCACCGCTGTTCGCCGTGGGATTGAGTTCGTAGGCCCGTCCCAGTGCGCCGCCGTCGCGTTTGAGTGCCTCGAGCGTCGAAGCCTGTTTATCGGTGAGGTTTTCGGGATTCTTGAGCAGCGCCCACCGGGCGCCCCGGTACGTCTTCGCGATCTGCTTGTCCGACAGGGTGCGGGCGAGCTGCCACGCCTGGCGGCGCACGTCGTCGAGGGCGTCGGTCGCGAGTTTGACGACGTGGAACGGGTCGAAACAGATCGTCGCCTGCGGGGCGTGCTCGCGTACCGCCTTGACGTAGGCCGGTCCGAGGTCCATCGACACCGCCTCGATCCGCTGCGCCGCGCCCTCGGGCAGGGTGTCGGTGAAGAAGGTGCCGAGCGCGGCGGCGTTCTTGCCCTCGGTGCCCCAGACGATCTTGCCGGACTCGTGGTCGGAGACGAGGGTGAGGTACTTGTGGTGCCGGCGCCACGAAATCTCGTCCACCCCGATGTCGACCAGATTCGTGAACCGGTCCGGGGCAAGTTTGTCGGCGACCACCCGTGAACACATGGCCCCGACGGTGCGCCAGGTGACCCGGCAGAACACCGACACCGTGGACTTGTCGGTCCTGGTGGCCAGCCACACCGCGAGGTCCTCGAAGTCGGTCGTGAACCCGGAGCCGGGGCGGGCGAAGTCGACCGCCTCGGCGTGTACACCGTGCTCGGGGCACCGCAACCGCCGACGCCGCAGGGTGAGCACACACACCCGTCCGCCCAGGTCAAGATGCCGCCACGACGAGTCGACGTCCCGGGTGTCGTAGCGGTGCACGGTCGTGAAGGAGCAGTACGGGCACCGCATCCGGCGGCGTTGGGGACGCACCCTCACCACCACCCGCTCGTCGAGGATCTCGACGTCGCGGACGGTGGCCCTCGGTAGGCACAGCGGCCTGTTGAGTAGGGTTGAGGCGCGCACGGGCAAGCTCCTTTGGGCCGGTTGTGTAGGAACTTTCGACCCTACGGGCGGCCCGTGCGCCCACCCCCACACCACCTGCCTTACCACATGCAGGGCCATCCACATTCAGAGCAAGAGAGCCGAAATTCGGCCCGGTGACCGCACTGGACAATCTCGACCTGACCGTCGCCCGCGGCACCGTCGCCGGCTTCCTCGGCCCCAACGGCGCCGGCAAGTCCACCACCATCCGAATCCTGCTCGGGCTGCTGCGCGCCGACACCGGCCGGGCCACGGTCCTCGGAGCCGACCCCTGGCACGATGCCGTTACCCTGCACCAGCGCCTGGCCTATGTGCCCGGCGATGTCAGCCTCTGGCCGACCCTGACCGGCGGGGAGGCGATCGACCTGCTGTGCCGGCTGCGCGGGCGCGTCGACCCGGCCCGCCGCGCCGACCTGATCGACCGCTTCGACCTCGATCCGCGCAAGAAGTGCCGCACCTACTCCAAGGGCAACCGCCAAAAGGTCGCGCTGATCGCCGGATTGGCCTCCGACGTGGAACTGCTCATCCTCGACGAACCGACCTCGGGCCTGGACCCGCTGATGGAGCAGGTCTTCCAGCAGTGCATCGGCGAGGCCAAACGCGACGGGAAGTCCGTGTTGTTGTCGAGTCATATCCTCGCCGAGGTCGAAAAGCTCTGCGACACCGTCACCATCATCCGGGACGGGCGCGCGGTCGAATCCGGCACCCTCGAACAGTTGCGGCATCTGACCCGCTCGACGATCACCGTCACCACCGACCGCGACGCCGACGGTCTCGCCCGGCTCGACGGGGTGCACGAGCTGCGGATCGAGCACGGGCGCACCGTCTTCGAGGTCGACCATACCCGCCTCGACGAGGTGATCCGGCACCTCGCCGGGTACGGGGTGCGCAGCCTCGAGAGTGCACCACCGTCCCTCGAAAAGCTGTTTCTGCGCCACTACGGCGACGACCGTGAGGTCGCCGAGATCGGGCGGCGGTGATGACCTCCCTGCGCGGCACCGCGACTCTGGTGCGGTTCACTCTGCGGCGGGACCGGATCAAGCTGCCCGCGTGGGTGCTGGGCACCGCGGTGATGACGATGTACTTCGCCAACGCCCTGAAGCTGGCCTATCCCACCCCCGAGGACATCGAGAACGTCGCATCGTTCGCCAATACCCCTGCCGCGGTGATGATGTCCGGTCCCGGCTACGGCATGGACGCCCCGACTCGGGAGGCGTTCCTGGCCAACCAGTACGCCCTGTACCTGATGGTGGCGACCGCGCTGATGAACATCATGCTGATCGTGCGGCACACCCGCATGGAAGAGGAAGCCGGGCGCACCGAACTCGTGCTCGCCGGGGTGGTCGGCAGGCTCGCTCCGCTGACCGCGGCGATGCTCACCGCGCTCGTCGCCAACGCCGCCTTGGTCGTCGTCGGCGCCGCGGCGTTGGCCGGCACCGGAGTCGACCCGGCCGGATCCCTGCTGCTGCTGACCGGTTTCGCCGCCCTCGGGATGGTCTTCGCCGCCATCACCGCGCTCACCGCTCAGGTGACCGAACACGCGCGGGCCGCCACCGGGTGCTCCGCGGCCGTTCTGGGGGCCGCCTTCCTGCTGCGCGGGATCGGTGACCTGGTGGGCGAGCACGGCAGTGCGCTGTCCTGGTTCTCGCCTATCGCGTGGTCGCAGCAGACGAGGGTGTTCGTCGACCCGCGCTGGTGGCCGCTGGCGCTGTCGCTCGGGTTCGCCGCCGTCGCCCTGGCGGCCGCGTACGGGCTCGTTTCTCGCCGCGACGTGGGGGCGGGACTGGTGGCCCCACGACTAGAGCGTGTCTGCTTAATGTTCGGGGATAGATGCGTGATGCTGGGTATGTGTTGCGCGCCGACGAGATCCCCGATGACCTGTGGGCTGTGATCGAGCCCGTCCTACCCGCACTGGCGGGCCGAAGGGGGCGTCCATGGAACGACCACCGGTTGACCCTGGAAGGAATCGCCTGGCGGTTCCGAACCGGATCACCGTGGCGCGATCTGCCCGAATACTTCGGCCCGTGGCAGTCGATCTGGGAACGGCATCGCCGCTGGTCGGACGACGGCACCTACATTCGGATGTTCGCCACGGTGCGGGCGGCAGCCCCCGAACGAGAGAGACAGCTCGAACGTCTGCTGTCGATCGACTCGACGATTGTCCGCGCACACCAGCATTCGGCCGGCGCCCTGACCGATGCGCACACAGGGGGCTCGGTCGAATGACAAGAATCTGGCCAACGAACCCGCAGACCACGCACTCGGCCGCTCCCGCGGCGGGCTGAGCACCAAGATCCACGCCCTCACCGACACCTTCTGCTGCCCACTGACGCTGATGCTCTCGCCGGGACAGGCCGGCGACAACCCCTACCTGGCGCCGCTGCTCGACGCGCACCGCGCCCACGACACCGAAGCGTTCCGCCTGCTGGCCGACAAGGCGTACTCGCACCCGAGCACCCGAAAGAACCTGAGGGAACGCAGAATCTCGCACACCATCCCCGAACGCCGCGACCAGATCCGACGTCGCAAGGCGAAAGGATCGGACGGGGGTCGACCGCCGGCGTTCGACAAGGACCGCTACCGCGAACGCAACACCGTCGAGCGTGGTTTCGGGCGTCTCAAGCAGTGGCGTGGCAACGCCACTCGATACGACAAGTACGCCACCACCTTCCTCGGTGGCGTACTCTTCGCTGCGCTCGTCATTCATCATCGTGTCCGTAAATAGCAGACACGCTCTAGTGTCCCGAGTCGTTAATTCGTTGCCATCTTGGTAGAGTGTATCAATGGGTGATGGTCGTGGACCGAAGCTGGCCGCGCTGGAACTGAGTCAGGCCGAGCGAGATACGTTGCAGGGGTGGGCGCGCCGAGGTAAGACCGCTCAATCGCTGGCGACCCGGGCCCGGATCGTGCTGGCGTGCGCTGACGGCTTGTCCAACAGCGAGGTCTCGCGACAATTGAGGGTGTCGCTGCCCACTGTTGGCAAGTGGCGCAAGCGATTCCTGGAGGATCGACTGGAAGGCTTGAGCGACGAGGCCCGGCCTGGTGCGCCGCGCAAGCTGAGCGATGCCCAGGTTGAGATGGTGATCACCAAGACTCTCGAGGAGCAGCCGGTCAACTGTGACAGTCACTGGTCGACCCGGTCGATGGCGGCGGCGACCGGGATGTCCCAGACAGCGATTTCGCGGATCTGGAGGGCATTTGGCCTCCAACCGCACCTGGTAGACACGTGGAAGCTGTCGACCGATCCTCTGTTCATCGACAAAGTCCGTGACGTCGTGGGGTTGTACCTCGATCCGCCAGACAAGGCGATGGTGCTGGCAGTGGACGAGAAATCGCAGATGCAAGCGCTCGATCGCACCGCGCCCATGCTGCCGATGATGCCGGGTACCCCCGAACGTAAGACACACGACTACGTCCGCTACGGCACCACGAGCCTGTTCGCGGCGTTGGATATCGCCACCGGCAAGGTCATCGGCCAGCACCAGCGTCGCCACCGGCACCAGGAGTTCCTGCGGTTCCTCAAAACCATCGACGCCAACACCCCCGCCGAGCTGGACTTGCACCTGATCTGCGACAACTACGCAACACACAAGACCCCAGCGATCAAGAAATGGCTGGCCAGCCACCCTCGGTTTCACCTGCATTTCACCCCCACTTCGGGTAGCTGGCTCAACCTCGTCGAGCGCTGGTTCGGCGAGTTGACCAACCGCAAACTCCGCCGCTCATCCCACCGCAGCGTCAAAGCCCTCGAAGACGACGTCAACGCCTGGATCGCCGCATGGAACGAGAATCCAAAACCTTTCGTATGGACCAAGACCGCCGACGAAATCCTCGCAAGCCTCGCCCGCTACTGCACCAACATCAATAAAACAATTAGCGACTCGGGACACTAGGCTGTCATGCCTTCCCGAAGGTGAGCGCCACATTGTGGCCACCGAACCCGAACGAGTTGTTGATGGCGAAGTCGAATGCGCCGCGGCGGGGTTCACCCTTGACGACGTCGAGTTCGATGCCGGGATCTTGATTGTCGAGGTTGAGGGTCGGCGGGATGATCCCCTCGCGCACGCTCAGGACGGTGAGCACGGATTCGAGCGCGCCGACGGCACCGACGGAATGCCCCAGTGCGGATTTGGGTGCGTAGACCGCGGCGTGGTCGCCGACGGCGGTGTTGATCGCGTGCGCCTCGGCGGTGTCGCCGATCGGTGTCGAGGTGGCGTGCGCGTTGATGTGCCCGATGTCCGACTTGCCGAGTCCGGCCATGGCGATGGCCCTGGTCATGGCCCGGGCGGCGCCGGTTCCGGCCGGGTCCGGGGCCACGAGGTGGTATCCGTCCGAGGTGATGGCCGCGCCGAGGAGTCGGGCGTGGATTGTCGCCCCCCGCGCCTTGGCATGGTCCTCGGTTTCGAGGACCATCAGCGCACCGGCTTCACCGAAGACGAAGCCATCGCGGTCGGTGTCGAAGGGACGAGACGCTGCCGCGGGGGCGTCGTTGCGGGTGCTGAGGGCGCGCATCATCGCGAAGCTCGCGATCGGCACCGCCTCGATGGGTCCCTCGACGCCGCCGGCGACGATCATGTCCGCGTCACCCATGACGAGCATCCGGTATGCGTGTGCGAGGGCCTCGGAGCCGGATGAGCAGGCGGAGACCGGGGTGATGACGCCGCCACGGGCACCGAGTTCGAGGCCGACGATGGCAGAGGGCCCGTTGGGCATGATCATTTGGATGGAGAACGGCGAGACTTTCCGGTACCCGCCGGCGCGCATCTTCTCGACGGCATCGACGAGGGCATCGCCGCCGCCGAGCCCGGTTCCGATCACGACCGCGAGGCGATCCTTGTCCACGTCCGGGCTGCCGGCGTTCACCCACACCGTCCGACCGAGGATGAGCGCGAGGCGTTCGACCCAGCTCAACCGCCGCGTCTCGACCCGTGTCAGTGCAGAATCCGGTGACACCTTCAGGTGCCCACCGATCCGCACCGGCAGATCGAATTCCTCGACGAACGGGTCGTGGAGGACATCGATGCCGCTCTCACCGGCAAGTAGACCCTGCCAGGTGCCCTCGACGTCCCCGGCTATCGACGTCGATGCCGCCAGGCTTGTGACCACGACGGCGGGAACCCGCCGGCGGGTCGACGTGGAATCTGCGGCCGTACTCATCTGGTCCCGTTCGTCGGGCTGTGGGGGACTGCCGGAGCGGTGGGTGTGTCGTCTTTTCGGGTGCCGAGCATCGGTGTGGCGTCCTTTCCTTCGATGCGGATCTCTCACCGGACGGTGACCGGACGGGGGATTCGCAGTGACGGGTCTGCTGAGGTGCAGAAGGCGACCAGGTGTGCCGCCGGTGGTGTGGTCGCTGCCGACCGGGGCACGCTCCTCTCCCGGCGACGCCGGTTTAGGGGGCCGACCGGTAGCGGGACTCGTAGGAGGCTTGTTCGTCGTCGAGGCGGCGTTGTTTGTGGAGGTCGAGGAGTGCGGGGTCGAGGCCGTGGCTGACGAGCCGGTGGCGGAGGTAGATCTTCTTCAGTGCCAGCAGGAAGTACACGAACGGCAGGAACAGCAGCAGCACCATCCCGATGCGGATGATCCAGGGGCCGGGGATGAAGAGGAGTCCGGCGAGGATGGGGACGAGGGGGATGAGGCAGCGGGTGACGTAGCGGCGGGTGGCACCGGCACCGGTGGTGTCGTGAATGACCCAGGGGTGCAGCCGGGCCGGCAGGGTGCGGCCGGCGAGGTAGCCGAGGTGCTGACCGAAGGTCGGTGTCGTCGGAGGAGCGGGCGAGGGGTCAGGCGTGTTGTGGGTCATGGATCAGTCCTTCGACATCGTGGCTTATGTGATGGCCTTCGGTGAGCAGAAGCATCCGGGCGTAGCTGATCGCCCGGGGGGTGGTAGCGAAGAGGTGCCGCTCCTCGCTGCCGGTGGTGGTGAACACCCCGAGGGCTTCGAGCGGCCGGAGGTGCTCGGGTTTGATTCCGGAGATCAAGACGGTGATGTGGCGGTGTTCGAGTTTGGTGATGACGTCTTTGAGGACGAGGGCGCCGGTGGCGTCGAGGGCGGTGACCCGTGACATGCGCAGGATGACCACCTTGACGTCCGAGACTTCGGCGAGTTCGAGGAGGAACCGGTGGGCGGCGGCGAAGAACAGGGCGCCGTCGATCCGGTACGCGACGATGTGCTCGCGGAGCAGGTCGTGTTCCTCGGCCATGTGGTCGTCGGATTCGAGCGGTACCTGCTCGATGCGGGCGGATCTGGCGACCGCCCGCAGTGCGAGGATCGCGGCGAACGCGACACCGACCGCGACCGCGGTGACCAGGTCGAGCGCCACGGTCACCAGGAAGGTGGCCACCAGGACGCCCGCATCGGAGCGGGTGGCACGGGTGATGGCCAGGATCGAGGCGGTCTCGACCATCCGTACCGTGGTCGCCAGCAGCACCCCGGCGAGGGCGGCGAGCGGGATCTGCGCCACGAGCCCGGCCGCCAGATACACGATGCCCGCCAGGATGATCGCGTGCGTCAGGGCCGCGAGCCGGGTGCGGGCACTGGAGCGCACCCCCACCGCGGTGCGGGCGATCGCCCCGGTGGCCGGCACCCCACCGAACAGGGGAGCGGCGATGTTCGCCAAGCCCTGCCCGAACAGTTCGCGGTCGGGATTGTGCCTGGTGCCGACTCCCATCGAATCGGCGGCAGTCGCCGACAGCAACGACTCGAGTGCGGCCAGCGCGGC
This sequence comes from Rhodococcus sp. ZPP, assembly GCF_017656075.1. Lineage (NCBI taxonomy): Bacteria > Bacillati > Actinomycetota > Actinomycetes > Mycobacteriales > Nocardiaceae > Rhodococcus > Rhodococcus sp. ZPP. Next base: position 82,458 of record NZ_CP058641.1, on the reverse strand, counting down.
GACGGCCAGCGCGGGTGCGATCAGGGAGGTCAGCTCCCCGAGATGCAGAAAACTCACTGTGGGCGCGGCGAACCCGGCCGGAATGGCGCCGATCCGGGCAATGTCGAGGCCGAAGAGTTCCGCGACGACGGTCGCGGCGGCCACGGCGACCAGGGAGAACGGGATCCTCGGGAAGTAGCGGCCGCCCAGCAGGATCGCCGCCGCCACCACCAGTGCGGTCGCCGGAGTCAGCAGGGACGGGTCCTGCGCGAACTTGTGGACGGCGTCCGCCGCGCTCTGCCACACCTTCTCCCCCTCGGCGTCGGCGATTCCCAGCGCAGCGGGAAACTGCTGCAACGTGATGACCACGGCGATGCCGGCGGTGAACCCCTCGATCACCGGGGCCGGCATGTACCGCACGGCGCGGCCGACTCCGGCGAAGGCGAGAACGACCAGCACCACCCCGGCGATCAGCCCGACCGCCAGGACCCCGCTACCGCCGTGCTCGTGCACGATCGGCACCAACACCACGGTCATCGCGCCCGTCGGGCCCGAGACCTGAAATCGGGATCCGCCGAAGACGGCGGCCACGGCGCCGGCGATGACGGCGGTGGTCAGGCCGGCCGCGGCGCCCAATCCGGTGCTGATGCCGAAGCCCAACGCGAGCGGGAGCGCCACCAGCGCAACGATCAGCCCGGCCAACAGGTCCGCTCCGGGGGCGCGGATCGCCGGTTTCCACTCACTCCAGCGCGGCAGCAGCGCGGCCGCCGCACGCGCAGCGCGACCGAGAGGGTTCTCGGTCGCGTCGGGCGATGCGGTGGGGGTGGACGGTTCAGTCATCGAGGTTCCTCGGTGGTGACGGACGGTGGGCAAAATCCGGGAGGCGAAATGATCATCTATAATTGCTAATGTTAGCAAGTAACTATTATCGGAAGTTGAGTGATGCGGGTAACACGGATCGCGGCCCTGCGGGGGCGAATTCTGCAGTGCACCGAGTGTGGGCGGTGGTGTCGGGTGTCGGCGCTGCGGGCCGGCGACGACTGCTGCCCCGGGTGTGGGCGCCGGACGCTGGTCGTGGCCGGGACCGGACGGCCGCACCGCTCCGAATCCGGCACGGTCTCGAGCTGATCCGTGCTGCTCTGGCAAGGGGCCCGGCGCGCGTCCCGGGTCAGAACTGCGGTCGTGACCAGCGCGACTCCTTCTCACCGGAGGTAGCGTGGGCGCCCTTGCGGTGCGGGATGTCGCCGGGTTCGAGCTCGGCCAGGCGGAGCTTGAGGGCTCCGAGCTCTTGGCGCAGGACGTCGGGCAGCGTGTTGCCGCCGATCCTCGCGTACCACTCGTCGATCAACCGGGTCTCGGCCACCCATTCGGTCGAGTCGACCTTCAAGGCGGCGGCGATCTTGGTGTGATCGAACTTCAAGCCCGTCAGGTCGAGGGCGCCCGGGGTGGGCACGAAGCCGATCGGGGTCTCCTCGGCCTCCGCGGTGCCCTCGATCCGCCGCAGCGCCCATTCGAGGACCCGGGAGTTCTCCCCGAAGCCCGGCCAGAGGAACTCGTCGGTGTCGCCGCGGCGGAACCAGTTGACGTAGAAGATCTTCGGCAACAACTCGGCGTCCGTCCGGGTGCCGATGTCGAGCCAGTGCTGGAAGTAGTCCCCGACGTGGTAGCCGAGGAATGGCAGCATCGCCATCGGGTCGCGGCGCACGACGCCGACCTGCCCGGCCGCGGCGGCCGTGGTCTCCGACGACAGGGTCGAGGCCAGGAACACCCCGTGCTGCCAGCTGCGCGATTCGGTGACCAGCGGGATGGTGGTGGGACGCCGGCCGCCGAAGAAGATCGCCGAGATCGGCACCCCGGCAGGATCGTTCCATTCGGGGGCCACGGTCGGGCACTGGGCGATCGGGGTGCAATACCGTGAATTCGGGTGCGCCGCGGGCTCACCGGAGGCCGGGGTCCAGTCCCGTCGTTTCCAGTCCGTCAGATGGGCCGGTGGCGTGTCCGTCATGCCTTCCCACCAGATGTCGCCGTCGTCGGTCAGCGCGACGTTGGTGAAGATGGAGTTGCCCCGCTCGATGGTGGCCATCGCGTGCGGGTTGGTGTGGACACCGGTGCCGGGGGCGACACCGAAGAATCCTGCCTCGGGGTTGACCGCGTAGAGGCGCCCGTCCTCGCCGAACCGCATCCAGGCGATGTCGTCGCCGATGGTTTCCGCGGTCCACCCGTCGAGGGTGGGTTCGAGCATGGCGAGGTTGGTCTTGCCGCAGGAGGACGGGAACGCCGCGGCGATGTAGTGCACCTTCTGCTGCGGGGAGGTGAGTTTGAGGATGAGCATGTGCTCGGCGAGCCAGCCCTCGTCCTTGCCCATCTTCGAGGCGATGCGCAGCGAGTAGCACTTCTTGCCGAGCAGGGCGTTGCCGCCGTAGCCGGAGCCGTAGCTCCAGATGGTGCGCTCGTCGGGGAAGTGCGAGATGTATTTGGTGTGATCACACGGCCACGGCGTGTCGGTCTGCCCGGGGTAGAGCGGGGAGCCGACCGAGTGTAGACATTTGACGAATTCGGTGCCCGCGGTGAGCTTGTCCCACACCGCGGAACCGGAGCGGGTCATGATCTGCATCGACACCGCGACGTATGCGGAGTCGGTGATCTGAACACCGAATTTGGGCTCGGCGGCATCGAGGGGTCCCATGCAGAACGCGATGACGTACATCGTCCGACCGGACATCGCGCCGCGGTAGTGCTCGGTCATCACGGTCTTCATGTCGACCGGGTCCATCCAGTTGTTCGTCGGACCCGCGTCGGCCTGGAACTGGGAGCAGATGAAGGTGCGGTCCTCGACCCGGGCCACGTCTTCGGGATCGGAGACGCACCAGAAGGAGTTGGGTTTGCGCTCGAGCCGCACGAAGGTGCCCCGCTCGACCAGTTGTGTGGTCAAACGGTCCCATTCCGCCGCCGAGCCGTCGCACCAGACCACCTCGTCCGGCGCGGTGAGGGCGGCGACGTCTTCGACCCAGGACGCGATGCCGGGATGCGCGGTGGGGGCGCCCCCCAGACCGGACGCGATGGAGGTTGACACGATGTTCTCCTCGAGATGTTTTCGTCATGCGAGCGGACGGGGTTCGCGCCGCTCGCGGTGGCCTACTGGTGCTGGTTGCTGAATGGCGGTGCGTGGCCGATCGTCCTGCTCGCGTGCCGGGCGACGGCCGAGACCAGTAGCCGGTCGTCGAGGGACGGGAGCATCTGGTCGGCCGGGGTGATCAGCGCCAACGCCCGCACGCAGGCGGCCACCACCTCGACCGTCAACCGCCGCACACCGTGCCCGCACAGTGCGCTGAGCAGTCCGGGCAGCACCAAGGCGTCGTAGGCGTAGAGATCGGGAGGGACCACCACCGTGCGACCGGGCGCGGCGGTCTCGGGGGCACAGCCGGCGAGATCGACCAGGACGTCGTTGTGTTCCATCAGGCGGCGCAGCGGAAACGCCTCCGCGTCACGCTCGTGCCAACTGCTGAGATCACCGACCCCCGAGGTGATCAACACCGGCGCCAGCAGCGGTGCCCACTGGGGGTTGGTGATGACGACTCGGCCCGCGCGCGGCGGCACGCTGCGGCGGCGCAGGACGGTGATCGTCGCCGCCGCCAAGGGCACGGTCAGTACGTCGAGTTCGGTAATGACAAGAGGACCGCCGCCTTCTTCGACCTCGCGCTGCACCGACGCGGCGTCCGTGTGCCCCAATCCCAACACGAAGACCGCGCACACCCGGGACCCGAGCCCGATGATCCGGTCCGCGACCGTGTGCGGGTCGCCTGTGGTCAGGGGAAGGCGGAGGGCACGAATCGGGGTGCGGTCACGGATGAGGGTCGCGTAATCTTCCATGGCGACCCACGGCGTCCGGGTCCGCGCCGACCCGGCCGTGCGTGCGCGGGTGGTGGACACCGCGACGACGGCAACACTGATTCCCGCAAAGGACACACCGCCGTCGAGAGGGCTGCTGGCGCCACCATCGTGATTCTTCGTCACCGTTGACTTCCCTTTGTCGGATCGAGAGATGATTCTCCGTGCCACTCACTTATACGATGTACGCACTTTAGAAAATTCGCAAGTAGCGCGGGTGTGAGATTCCTGCCTTGGTGGGCCCCGTCAGCCCCGGACCTCACCCACCAAGGCAGGAGGTTCGGAAACGTCCTCGAGCAACTCCGCCTGGCCCGCCACCATCCCGGTGAGGATTCCGCGCGCGGTGGTGAGCAGATCCGCGATGCGCGGCGAGGTCAGGGCGTAGGACACCGACAGGCCCTCGCGTCGGGCCGTCACCAGGCCGGCGCGCCGCAGGATCGACAATTGCTGGGACAGGTTCGCCGGCTCAATCCCCACCTCGGGCAGCATTTCGGAGACGGCGTGTTCCCGTTCACTGAGCAGTTCGAGGACCCGGATGCGAGCAGGATGCCCCAATGTTTTGAAGAAGTCTGCCTTCATCTGATAGAGCGGTTGGCGCGAGTTCGCGGCCATGACGCCTCCTGTCGTCCGGGTCGATCCGGCGTCAGCGAGGTGTGTTTCGCACCCGCCGCGGCCGATTCTCCTGCATGGCGTGCAACCTACAGGTCCCGCAGGTTGGTTTACTTGCGAATCTTAGCAATTTGCTGGGGCTCGCGCTGCGGACCCGTCCCGGGCACGCCGAAATAGGCTCCCGCCACAATTTTCCGCCACTCCCACACGTCGACCAACCTATGCGCATCGGGCAGCGCCGTGGAGACGCCGAGCGGTGCAGACGCGAGGCACGTCGGCGTCGGCGACACCGTCGGGTTCGGCTCGGGCGGGGTTCGCCGTCTCCTCGATCGACGGCACCACCGCCCGGACCGGCGTCGCCCCCGACGCAGACACCCTGGTTCCGTCCGCGCTCTCGCAAGGTCCATCGTTGCCGAGTTCCTTGCCGGCGGCGCCGGGCCGCAGTGGTGGGCCCCACCGATCCCACGGACAACCAGTGTCCGGGCTGAAAAGCTAGGCAGCCCATTGTCCATCGATCAGCGCCGGGACCTGCCGAGCAGCCCGGAGCAGACGCCGAATTCGCACAGTTCCGCAGAGACCGCCGCCTGGCAGGCGAAGGCCGCAGTGTCACCCTGCGTCAGAGACTCCCAACACGAAGCATCGGCCAGACTCATCGCGCCCGCCAGCGCCGGTGATAACGCCGTCGGAGGCAGCAGTTCCACCTGCCGTCGGAGCACGGCGATACGGTCACGGACTCCCGGATTCGTTGCCGCCGCGTGTAACTGGGTGAGCAGGAGCGAGAATTCGCCCACGAGATACTGCTCGGTCATCGCCCTCACCTGCCGCACCACAGCCGAGGTAGACGGTGCGGACCCAGGCCGACACACGACCGTGCTGATCTGCCCACCCTGCAGCGGCTCGTCCCCGGTCTCGATTCGACCTTCTCCACGGGCGCCACCTCCCTCCAGATCGGGAGAGTTTCATCGTATCCTGCGCAATTGTGACGCAGTGGCCGATCTGGCTGCTGTTTGACATGGATATCTCGGCTCCACGGGCACGACCGGTCAGTCACGGTAGAGAGCGCCGGGCGGGCCGGCCGCCGGGCCCAATGGAGTCATCCACTTGTCGTAGAGAGCCATCCAGGTACCGTCCGCGCGCAGTCGCTCCAGGGTGCCGTTGAGAATCGAACAAGTTCGTCATCGTGCTTGTTGACGCCTATTCCGTACGGCTCCGACTCCAGCTCCGGTCCCACGATCTTCAGATTCGGGTCTTGCGCGGCCAGGCCCGCGAGGATGGAATCGTCGGTACTGGCCGCGTCGGCCTGGCCCCGCTGCAGAGTCGTCAGGCAATCGTCCCAGTCCGGCACCGCGACGATCGTTGCCTCAGGTGAAACACGCTGAATGGTGGCGAGAGAGGTGGTGTCGATGTAGGTACACACCCGTCTGCCAGCCAGATCCGACGGGCCGGTAATGGCCGAGTCCGCAGGTACCAGCAGACGCTGGGAGGCCTGAAAGTACACGGTGGAAAAACGGCTCTCCTGTCATGAATGTGGATGGGTTGCCGTGTGATATGGGAGGGTGAGGGTGACGGGTCCGCAGGCGAGCAGGATCAGTGCGAGGGCGTTCTCGGCGGTGTGGAATCCGTAGGCCCGGCGGATTATCAGCCGGACCTTGTTGTTCAGGCCCTCATGGCGTCCGTTTGCAAGTCTGCGGGCGATGGCCGCGAGGATGCCGTCGAGGTGCTTCCGGATGGTTTTGCCCACCTTGACGAACTGCGGTATGCGGCAACGCTGCGCCCACGAACACCAACGGCCGAGCATCGCGATCGTCTCCTCGTCGCCGAGATCGCCCGCGAAGACCGCGCGCAGGGCTTCCTTGAGTTCGTAGGCCCGTCCCAGTGCGCCGCCGTCGCGTTTGAGTGCCTCGAGCGTCGAAGCCTGTTTATCGGTGAGGTTTTCGGGATTCTTGAGCAGCGCCCACCGGGCGCCCCGGTACGTCTTCGCGATCTGCTTGTCCGACAGGGTGCGGGCGAGCTGCCACGCCTGGCGGCGCACGTCGTCGAGGGCGTCGGTCGCGAGTTTGACGACGTGGAACGGGTCGAAACAGATCGTCGCCTGCGGGGCGTGCTCGCGTACCGCCTTGACGTAGGCCGGTCCGAGGTCCATCGACACCGCCTCGATCCGCTGCGCCGCGCCCTCGGGCAGGGTGTCGGTGAAGAAGGTGCCGAGCGCGGCGGCGTTCTTGCCCTCGGTGCCCCAGACGATCTTGCCGGACTCGTGGTCGGAGACGAGGGTGAGGTACTTGTGGTGCCGGCGCCACGAAATCTCGTCCACCCCGATGTCGACCAGATTCGTGAACCGGTCCGGGGCAAGTTTGTCGGCGACCACCCGTGAACACATGGCCCCGACGGTGCGCCAGGTGACCCGGCAGAACACCGACACCGTGGACTTGTCGGTCCTGGTGGCCAGCCACACCGCGAGGTCCTCGAAGTCGGTCGTGAACCCGGAGCCGGGGCGGGCGAAGTCGACCGCCTCGGCGTGTACACCGTGCTCGGGGCACCGCAACCGCCGACGCCGCAGGGTGAGCACACACACCCGTCCGCCCAGGTCAAGATGCCGCCACGACGAGTCGACGTCCCGGGTGTCGTAGCGGTGCACGGTCGTGAAGGAGCAGTACGGGCACCGCATCCGGCGGCGTTGGGGACGCACCCTCACCACCACCCGCTCGTCGAGGATCTCGACGTCGCGGACGGTGGCCCTCGGTAGGCACAGCGGCCTGTTGAGTAGGGTTGAGGCGCGCACGGGCAAGCTCCTTTGGGCCGGTTGTGTAGGAACTTTCGACCCTACGGGCGGCCCGTGCGCCCACCCCCACACCACCTGCCTTACCACATGCAGGGCCATCCACATTCAGAGCAAGAGAGCCGAAAAAACTGACTCGTTGAGCGCGTTCACAGGTGATCGTGGTGGCGTGGACGACCACGTCCACCGCGTCGTTCTCGAGGGCTTCGAACCGGCCGTCGGAGGTGAGCAGCCGAAACTCGATTTTCGACGGATCGCCGAAGATGTCCCGGGCGATCTCCCATGCCAAGTCCACCTCGAAACCTTCGAGGGTGCCGGTGTCCGGATTCCGGAAGCTCAAGAGATTCGTGTTCTGATCGAGCCCCACGATGAGTCGGCCGCGTGCAGCGATGTCGGCGAGCGGTCCTCCAGGCGGCATCGCATCGGGAGTCACGGGTTGTCCGGGTCGAAGACTCGCCAGCGCGCCGCAGGACTCCGGGGAGGGCGGCGAAGCCGGAGCGCGACCCGAGGGCGGTATTACGCGAGCCCCGTCGGACAACGGCCGCTCGGAGTAGTCGCCGGTCACCGTCGTCGGCGGCGGCGGCTCCGCCGTGCAGGCGGCCAGGCCCACTACGGCTCCGGCACAGACACAGAATGCTCGCCACTGGTCGAGCAGGTGATCGGTGGGTGCGTGACACAGGCGGGTGAGCAGTCGAACAACGTCCCCAGGACGGCGTGGCTGCATGCCGGGCTGCCCTGGCAGGCCGGCATGCAGCCACGATCGACTGCCAGTGCGGCTCCGCCCAGCAGGCCACCCATCTCATCGCGGGCCTGATTGCCGCCGACGCCCTCGAGGTCGGCGTGGCCTGCGGCGTCGAGGCGATGAGCCGAGTGCCCCTCGGTGCCAACGTCGGCGACGGTGCGGGACCACGGCGACCGCAGTCGTGGAGCATCGACCTGCCCACCCAGTTCGAGGCGGCCGAGCGGATCGCGAAGCGGCGCGGCCTCTCCCGCGCTGACCTCGAGTCCTTCGGGGTCCGCTCTCAAACCCGCGCGCACCAGGCCTGGGATGAGGGAAGATTCACCGGGAAAGTACTGCCGATCCCCGCCCCCGTCGGGGGCGAGGACGGGACCGCGACCGATCAGGTGCGGTTGGTCGACCGCGATCAGGGGCTCCGCGCGACCACCGCACAGTCCTTGTCCGCCCTGAACCCGATCATCGAGGGCGGAACCCATACCGCCGGTACCTCCTCCCAGATCTCCGACGGCGCCGCAGCCGTGTTGGTGATGGATGCGACCAGGGCCATCGCGTTGGGCCTCACCCCGCGCGCGCGGATCGTGTCCCAATGCCTGGTCGGCGCCGAACCGCAGCTCCACCTCGACGGGCCCGTGCAGGCGACCTCGCGGGTACTCGACCGGGCCGGGATGACGATCAACGACCTCGACCTTTTCGAAATCAACGAGGCCTTCGCCTCCGTTGCCCTGTCCTGGGCATCGGTGCACCAACCGGACATGGAGCGGGTCAACGTCAACGGTGGGGCGATCGCGCTGGGTCACCCGGTGGGCAGCTCCGGTTCGCGGCTGATCACCACCGCCCTGCACGAACTCGAACGCCGCGACGGTGCCACCGCGCTCATCACCATGTGCAACGGCGGCGCCCTGGCCACCGGCACCATCATCGAACGACTCTAAAAGCCGCGCACGGGTCGGTCACCGGGCGCCTGATCGGGAGCCCACCCGGGTGATCCCGTGCCCAGCGACACACCCGCCGCCGAGCCGGTGGTTAGCCAAGGGCTATGAGACCATCAACCCGTGCCGATCGTGGCCTCCTCGTGGGACACGGGTACGCGATGCCGAGAGGTCGTCCGCGGCGATAGCAAGTCTGCAAGGTGCCGGTATCGCTGACGACGACCTGCTCTGAGATTCAATGGGGTTCGTGCGCGATCATCAAAGGGCATTGCGCGCTCTGCAGCAGCGCGCGACTGGTCGATCCGACGAGCATGCTTGCGTAACCACCACGTCCGTGACTACCCACCACCAGCAGCTGCGCACGTTCGGCCTGCGCGAGGAGGTTGCGTACCGGGCGATCTCGCACGATCACAGTCCGCACAACCACATGTGGATAGTCCTCGCGCCAACCTGCCAGGGTGTGCGCAAGGGTCGCCTGCGCGGCGAGTTCGTGCGGGGCCCAGTCGAATTCGGTGTCGTCGGGGAAGAACATGGAGAGTTTGTAGTCGGACCACACGTGCACGGCGACCAGTTCGGCGCCTCGCAGCGAGGCCTCTTCGAATGCCGCAGCGAGGACGGGTTCACTGTTCTTGGTCCCGTCGACACCGACCACCACCGGGCCGTCCAGGTCAGGCTCCTCCGGTCCGGGCAGCCCGCGGATCACCGCGACGGGGCACAGTCCGTGGGTGGTGAGAGCGGCCGCGACGGACCCGACGAGCATCCCGGTGAATTCGTCGAGGCCGCGCCAGCCGAGCACCACCATTTCTGCGGTCTGGACGTGGTCGAGGAGCACTCCGATGACTGGACCGCGGCGCAGATCGGTCTCGATCTCGAGGGTCCGTCCCCGGGCGGTCCGCGCGGCGACGTCGGCGGCGTGCTCGAGAATCTTCTTGCTTTCGGTTTCCTGTTTGTCGAAGTAGCCCGACGGGATGGCGTCGGGAACGCCGTACTGTCCCGGCGTCAGCAGCGCGGAGACCAACACCAGGGGCGACTCGCGACGCACGGCGGCCTCCGCCGCCCAGCGCACGGCGTCCAACGACGATGCGGACCCGTCTACCCCGACCACGATCGGTCGATTGATGTTCAACCTGATCTCCTTCCTTGCGCCCCCGGATATCGAAGCACGTCGAAACCCTGGCGGTGGCGTTCTACGAAAACCTTGGCCACCGTCGTTCGTTTCTAAATTTAGTGTGCGCCGATGGGTCCGGCCTCGATCAATCAGCCTGGTACCGATCCCACCGGGTCGAGGTCAACGGCGGCGCGATCGCGATCGGCACCCGCTCGGCATGTCCGGGCGCGAATCACCCACATCATGCGCTGAGCCGAGCCGCCGGGTCGGCGGCATCGGCGCGGCCGCGTTGTGCCGCGGCGGGGGAGGGGATGCTCTGATCGTCCGGGCGCCACCACGCCAGTAGGCCACGTCACCGCCCGCGAGTTATCCGAGGCGCTCGACAATGGTGACGCTCGCGGTGCCGCCGCCCTCACAGATGGTCTGCAGACCGTAACGCCCACCGGTGCGTTCGAGCTCGTGGAGCATCGTCGCGAACAGTCTCGTGCCGGTGGCACCGAGCGGGTGACCCAGCGCGATCGCCCCGCCGTTGACATTCACCCGTGCCGGATCGGCACCGATCTCCTTGATCCACGCCAGCACGACCGGCGCGAAGGCCTCGTTGATCTCCACCACGTCGATATCGTCGATGCTCAGACCCGTGCGCTCGAGCGCGTACCGGGTGGCCGGGATCGGCGCGCTGAGCATGAAGATCGGGTCGGCGCCGCGGGCGCTCAGATGGTGGATCCGGGCGCGGGGCTCGAGGTTGTGTGCCGCGACGGCCGCCTCCGATGCGATCAGCACCGCGCTGGCGGCATCGGAGAGCTGGCTGGCCAGGGCCGCCGTGATCCGCCCCCCTCGACCAGGGGGTTCAAAGCGGCCATCTTCTCGCCGCTGGTCTCACGCGGGCACTCGTCGACCCGGAACTCGCCGACTGCCGCGATCTCGTGGTCGAAACGGCCCGCCGCGATCGCCGCGCGGGCCCGCTGATGACTCTGCAGTGCCCAGCGTTCCATCTCCTCGCGGTCGATGCCCCACTTCTGATCAGCTCCGCCCCGTGGAACTGCGATACCTCGCGGTCGCCGTAGCGCTGCCCCCACCCCGTCGACCCCGAAAACGGTGTGGCGAAGCCCAACTGCTGCCCCACCGCCATCGCCGAGGCGATCGGGATCATGCTCAGGTTCTGCACGCCTCCCGCCACAATCAGATCGGCGGTGCCGCTCATGACCGCGTGGGCCGCATAGTGAATCGCCTGCTGGCTCGACCCGCACTGCCGGTCCACGGTCACCCCGGGAACCTCGTCGGGAAGCCCCGCCGCCAACCAGGCGGTGCGGGCGATGTTGCCGGCCTGCGGACCGATCGCGTCGACACAGCCGAAAACGACGTCATCGACCCCGTGTGGGTCGACCCCGCTTCGCCCGAGCAACTGTGTGATCACCCCGGCGTCGAGGTCCGCGGGATGCACGCCTGAAAGCGCACCGCCCTTCTTGCCGACCGCAGTGCGCAGGGCATCGACAATGTATGCCTCCGACATCGAACTCACTCCTCACCGGAAAATGGGTGTCCGCTCAGACCCACGAGCCGACCACACCACCAAGCATTTGCTTGGTTGTGTGGACGGTAGTCGATTCCTCTCCCCGCTGGCGACGGAGGGTGCTGGATTCCTCGACATGTCGCCCAGAGCGCCCACCGTGAGGGCAGTGGACACCCGTCACCCAACGATCCATGAACGTCAGCCAACCTGGTCAAGGCTCACCTTCCCCCTTACAGTTTCCGATAGCGGCAGGCGGCCCGGGCGGCGGGAGAGACCATGAGCACAGCCAATGCGAAAGATATGACAGCGAATCCGGGGACACGACGAGTAGTCGAGACCGCGGTAGCGGTGCACGTCGGCTTCGTCGACGCCTTCGGGTTCGTGCTCCTGGGCGGGTTCTTCGTCTCCTCAATCAACGCGACGACCACCACCACCGGTGTTGCACTCGGCGGCGGCACCTGGGGCGTCCTCGGCCTCGGTGCAGCGATCATCGGGGGGTTCCTCGTCGGCGTGGTGACAGCCGCTGTCGTGGGCCACCGGTGGACGCATCGGCGCGTGTCCCGAGTACTGCTTCTCGTCGCGGGCCTGCTCGCCGCGGGGGGCGCGATCCACTGGTTCACCGCGGCCCCAGTCGTGATCGGATTCTTTCTCGCGCTCGCCATGGGGGCCGAGAACACCCTCCTCGAAACCGGAGGCCTCCTGATCGAGACCGCGCAGCGCATCACGGACCGTCTCCTCGCCAAAGAGTCTCACCAATGGCTCCATTACCTACGACTGTGGAGTGCCGTCACGCTGGGAGCGATCCTCGGTGCGTGGGCGTACAGGGTGTTGGGCTTCAACTCCCTCTGGATCGCGGTGGGGGCCGCGCTGCTCGCCGGGTGTGTCCTCGGTAATGCTCCGGCCGGCGGCACCGGTCCCCGACGGGACGGATAGTTGTGCCCCGTCCGCAGCGGGTGAGGGCTTGCAGGTAGCCACCGGCGACTAGCCGGAAGCGCTCCGACCGAGCCCGACAACCACCCGCCGGACCGGTGATGCATCGCCTGCGGCGCCCTGTGGGACGTCGTCCTGTGCGGGCAGGGCAGGCCCGAAAATTCCGGGCGAGCGGTGACACGGATTCCGCCACGCCAGCGTCGACATGGTGGTGTGCGGTCGATGGCCCGACTGCGACCCGCAATCGGGTGTTCTCTCCGTCGGCGTCGCCGACGCGCCACCAGCTCATGGCGTCGAACCGGGGCGCAATTCTCGCTACTTAATAAATTACGCAACTGCTAATGTTGCGGTGTCCTGTGGAGTGCGCGCCGGTCGGGGGTGCGCACTCGCGCCGTCTGCTGCATTGAGGAGCGATCGATGATGACGCCGATGCATCCCTCTGACACCGCCGCCTTCTTCGTCCGGTGCGGATTCGTATCGAGCGGGTTACGCCTGGGCATCGCGGGTCGGTGCGGCCAGATGTTCGCTGATCGGGGAGTGGAGTCCTCTTCCTGTTCCCGGCAACGGGCGGTGCTTCGGCGGCCGAGACGCCGGGCCGGCGGGACGGTGTCCTCCTGCCCGTCGGTGGGCTGGTGGGTACCGGACCCAATGTCCCGGGCGTTGCTGATGTCATCGGCGATCCGCAACGCACCCACCGAACCGGTCGAGGGTTCGGGGAGTCCGGCGACACCTGGGCGCGGGGTGTGAGCGCCGTGACCGGTGGCGACCGCCGCGCACACCGTCGTGGCCTGCTTCGTCACATCCGCCGGCTCGGCCGGATAGCGGAGGGCGTGCCCGGGGGACTCGATGTCGAGGGCATGCTGGAAGCATTCTTGCCGGCGGCATCGATCCAAGTTCGGTATATCGATACTGGTTCCTGCAACGGGTGCTGGGTCGAGATCAACACCGCGCTCGCTCCGGTGCATGATGTGGAACGGTATGGCATCCGGTTGGTCGCGTCCCCACGCCACGCGAATGTGCTCCTCGTGACCGGCCCGGTCACACGAAACATGCTGGCCCCTCTCCGGGAGGCTTTCGAGGCGATGCCGCATCCCAAACGGGTTGTTACCCTGCATGACTGCGCACACGATTGCGGTGCGTTCGCCGGCGGTCACGAGGTGCTCGGAGCAGTCCGGGACGTCATCCCGGTCGACCTCGAGGTTCCGGGATGCCCTCCGACCACCGAAGTGATCGTGGCGGCTCTGCGGCACGTGACAGGGCGATGAGCCTGATCGCGGCCGGTATGGCGACCACCTCGATGTCGGCGGCAGCGGTCCGCGGCGGCGGTGATGATCTCGCCGGGTCTCGTCCCGGTCCATGTGTGGCGGTCTTCCCCCACCGAGATCGCCTCCTGAGCAACGAGTGACACACCACCAGTGGGGGTGCTCACCACGATCGACATGCTGGGGCAGCTCCTGGGGACAGATGTCCGACTCGGGCGCCAGCGCCCTGGTGATCTTCCCGGCAGCTGCGGTACGACAGCACCGAAGACCGTCCATTCGAAAGTTGAGATCACTTTGAAGACAAGCACAGTCATTGTCGCCGGAGCGCGGACCCCGCTGGGGCGCCTGCGCGGATCCCTGAAAGACCTGTCGGGGTCCGATCTCGGGGGCATCGCCATCAGGGGTGCCCTCGAGAAGTCCGGTGTCGCCCCGAATCAGGTCGACTACGTCATCATGGGTCAGGTGCTGACGGCGGGCGCGGGTCAAGTGCCGGCTCGCCAAGCCGCCGTCGCTGCCGGGATTCCGATGGACATTCCTGCCCTGTCGATCAACAAGGTGTGCTTGTCCGGTATCGACGCCATCGCGTTGGCCGACCAGCTCATCCGCGCAGGCGAGTTCGAGGTCGTTGTCGCCGGTGGTCAGGAGTCGATGAGCCGTGCGCCGCACCTACTCGAGAAGAGCCGGGAAGGCTTCAAGTTCGGCGACGTGACCATGCGTGATCACATGGCGTACGACGGTCTGCACGACATCTTCACCGATCAGGCCATGGGCCCGCTCACCGAGCAGCGTAACCGGACCGGCACCGCCGCGATCACACGGCAAGAGCAAGATGCCTTCGCTGCTGCCTCGCATCAGAAGGCGGCACGCGCGTGGAAGGACGGGCTCTTCGACAACGAAGTCGTCCCCGTAACGATTCCGCGGCGCACCGGCGGACCGATCATCGTCACCGAGGACGAGGGCATCCGCGCCGACACCACGATCGAGTCGCTGTCCGTGCTGCGTCCCGCCTTCAGCACGGATGGCACGATCACTGCCGGCTCGGCCTCGCCGATCTCCGATGGCGCCGCCGCCGTCGTGGTCATGAGTGCGGCCAAGGCCGACGAGCTGGGCCTGAGTTGGATTGCCGAGATCGGCGCGCATGCAGTGATGGCCGGACCGGATTCGACGCTGCAGTCTCAGCCGGCGCGCGCCATAGCCAAGGCCTGCGCGAGGGAAGCCCTCGATCCCCGAGACCTGGACCTGATCGAGATCAATGAGGCCTTCGCGGCGGTCGGCATCGCGTCGACCCGAGAGTTGGGCGTCGACCCTGCGAAGGTCAACGTCAACGGCGGCGCCATCGCCCTCGGGCATCCACTTGGGATGTCCGGTGCTCGCATCGTCCTGCATGCGGCTTTGGAGCTTCGACGCCGCGGCGGCGGTATCGGTGCGGTGGCACTGTGCGGTGGCGGCGGCCAGGGCGACGCGCTCATCCTGCACGTCCCCGCCTGTTGATCGGGCATGGGGCGCGGGGAAGGACCCGGGGTGGGTCCCAGGGCAATCGCGGATGGGGCGTTGGCCCTGATCCGCAGGCCAGGCTCACACATCCGCGGCCTGTATCTCGTTGACGGGAGCTAGGGCGTGTCTCCCAATGATTTGGGGTGTTGTGCTGCAGACTCTTCGCTGTGGCAGACGTTGTTAATCGGTTTGAGGTGTTGACGGACAAGCAGTGGGAGTTGCTTGCGCTGCTGTTGCCCAGTTCGGATGGGCTGCGGGGGCGGAAGTTCCAGAACAGCCGGCTCGTGGTGGAGGGGATGCTCTACCGGCTGCGTACCGGGCTCCCGTGGCGGGATCTACCTGCGCATTTCGGCCCCTGGAAGACGGTGTGGAAACGGCACCGACGCTACGCCGGGGATGGAACGTGGGATCGGGTACTCATAGCCCTGGCGGCGATGGCCGATGCCGGTGGCGACCTGGATTGGGCGGTGTCGGTGGATTCCACCGTGGTGCGGGTGCACCAGCACGGCGCCAACGCCGCGCGTGACACAGGGGGATCTACCGAATTACACGAATCTGCTTGACGAACCGGTCGATCACGGCATCGGCCGGTCCCGCGGCGGGCTGACCTGCAAAGTCCACCTGGCGTGCGATGGCGACGGACGTCCCTTGTCGGTGCTGGTGGGTCCTGGCCAGGCAGGCGACAGCCCGATGTTCGGCCCGCTCCTGGAGGGCATCTGCGTGCCGCGCATCGGTGGCGGCGCACCCCGCACGCGCCCGGACGAGGTCCGTGCCGACAAGGCGTACACATCCAAGGCCAATCGAGAACTGCTACGCAGCAAGGGCATCAAGGCGGTCATTCCCGAGAAGTCCGATCAGGTGGCCAACCGCAAGAACAAGGGCAGCGCGGGCGGTCGGCCACCGAACTTCGATGCCGAGTCGTACAAGGGCCGCAACGTGGTGGAAAGGGCCTTCAACAAGGCAAAACAGTGGCGAGCGGTGGCAACCCGGTATGACAAGCTTGCGCTGACTTACCGGGCTGGATTCCTTCTCGCCGGCATCGTCGAATGGCTCAAACTATTGGGAGACATGCCCTAGGTGCGTATCCCGTTCATGGGCGCGATCTGCGGCCCTCACCGGCTGATCCTCCCGATATCGGAGTCACAGTCGGCCTGTCGGTCACCCGGGCTGACCGTCGGCCACCAGGAGGTCCAACTTCTCGGATGAGCCGGGCATGCGGTTGAAGGCTGCCGACCAGTCTCCCTTTCGCCGCCAGGTCACGCCGATCTCGATGCCGTCCTCGTCGTGTGCCAGAATGTCGACCGTCACGTATTTCCCCAGGGGTGTCCGTCACGTAATTCCCCATGCTCGGGTGTGCTGAGTCGAGGGTAACCCGAGCGGATGGGGGTTCGGATCAGGTTGCGTTGGCGGTGCGGTGCCCGGGTCGTTTGCGGGGCCGGTAGGACGGGCCGTCCATCAGGGTTTGGTGGCTGGTGTTGATCAGCCGGTCGAGGAGCGATTCGGCGACGACCGGGTTCGGGAACAGCGGATACCAGTCCTTCGGGGCGCGGTTGCTCGTCAAGATCAGGGGTTTGCCGGCGATCGCCCGGTCCGAGACCAGATCGTAGAGATCGTCGGACTGGGTCGTGGTGTGCTCGCGCATCGCGAAATCATCGATGATCAACACCAGCGGCCGGGTGTATTCGCGCATCCGCTGACCGATGGTGCGGTCGGCATGACCGCCGGCGAGGTCGGCGAGCATCCGGGAGCACTTGACGAACCGCACGTCCCCACCGCGGCGGGCGACATGATGGCCGAGTGCTTGTGCCACATGTGTTTTGCCGACACCAACGGGTCCGTAGAGGATCACCGACTCTCCGGCGTCGAGCCAGCGCAGGGCGGCCAGATCCCGCAGCATCGCCGCCGGGAGTTTCGGGTTGGCGGTGAAGTCGAAGTCCTCGAAGGTGGCCTGTTGTTCGAACTTGGCCCGCCGCAGCCGACGGGCCAGCGCCGCGGTTTCCCGGCGGGCGATCTCGTCCTCACACAGCACCTGCAGGAACTCGAGGTGCCCGAGCTGCCCGTCCCGGGTTTGGGTCAGCCGGGCGTCGAGGGTGTCGAGCATCCCGGTCAGCTTCAACGTCTTCAACGCAGCCCGCAGGCTGGGGTCGTGAATTGTCATGACCATCCCCTTGCTCTTGTGAAAGTAATTGTTGTGCAGTGCATGTCATAGCCTCGCTCAACGCTTAGGCGGTGCGTTCGTTGCCGAACGCGTCGGGTCCGCGCAGGAACGCCGGCGCCTGCGCGACGGCTGGGGCGGGTTGTCCGTCGTGTTCGGTGCCGGCGGCGAGGATGCCCTTGACGGTGCGGTAGCTGGGGTCGCCAACCTCGAGGGCGCGGGCGCACGCCGCGTTCAGGCGGGCGTCGTCGTAACGGTCCCGCAGCCGCACGATGCCCTGGATGGCCCGGAGCCGGTGCAGGGCGTTGACCTGTGACAACTCGGCGACGATCGCGACCGCGCCGGGGCCGATCTGCTCGGCCTGCGCCCGGCACCAGGACACCGTCTGCAGTGCGTAGGCGATCTTGTGCGGTGGGTAGTGCTCGACGTTCGTCGACCGCCCCGACAGGTGCAGCACATGGGTGGCGACCACCTGCTCGCCCGCGAAGATCTGCACCATGTCGTTGCAGGTGCGGACCAGCATCTGCTGGCCGATCAGCCGCCAGGGCACCGAATACAGGGCCTTGCCGGCCTTGACGTGACAGTCCGGGGCGACCTTGCCGACCTGGTAGAGGACCGGTTCGAACGGTCTGGGTGGAAGTGTTGTGAGCCTGCGTCTTTCGATGGCGTCGAAGACGGCGGTCGGCTGGGCTCCGTCGAGGCCGCGGTGATTGTGCCGACCGTACACGTCGATGCACCAGGCCAGGGCGGCGTCCTGCATCTGCGCCAAGGAGGTGAACTCCCGTCCTTTCCAGAACGAATCCCGGATATAGGGCATCGGGCGTTCGATCCGCGGCTTGTCCTTCGGTTTGCCGGCGCGGGCGGGGTCGATCAGGACCCCGTAGTAGGCGGCGAGTTCGGCGTAGGCCCGGTTGATCTTCGGGTCGTACAAATCCGGCCGGTCGACCCCGGTCTTGAGGTTGTCGCACACGATCCGGGCGGGGACACCGCCGAAGAACTCGAACGCCGCCACGTGCGAGGCGCACCACGAGGACTGATCCATCCGCAGCACCGGCTGGACGAACAGCATCCGCGAGCAGCTCAGGATGATCGCGAACGCCCACACCGCCACCCGACGGTCGGTGACCGGATTGCGCCACATCCCGAGCTTGCCGTAGTCGACCTGGGCCTCGTCGGCGGGTGGGACCGCGCCCCGGGGCACCGTCACCTTCGCTTCGGCGACCTGATCGGCGAATTGCGCTGCCACATAACGACGTACCGTCGATTCCGACACCATGACGCCGTGGTCGTCACGCAGGCGTTGCGCGATCGTCGCGACCGTCACCGACGCGGTCAGCTGCCCATCGATCCAGTCGTGGTGCGCGGCGATCGCCGGCCATGTCACCGCCCGCGCTGCCGGGTCGCCGACCTCCGGGAACCATCCCGTGATCAACTCCCACCACAGGGCCTCCTCGAACTTCCCGCCCTCGCCCGGCGCCAACCCGGCCGCGACCGCCGGGGCCAGGTATTTCCGGATGGTCTTGCGGTCGATTCCCAGGGCCGTCGAGATCTGCACCTGGGATCGGCCGGCATGCCAGTGCCGGAACAACTCCATCAGATCGGTCATCGTCCACGTTCTCCTTGCCACCGTCAGGCCCCTTCCCGGGCCCGTTGTCGGTGGCCCAGTCAGGAGCGAACCTGTAGCAGCACCCGAACCCCCGCCAACACGCCCCAGGGTGGGGAATTACGTGACGGCGGGGTGGGGAATTACGTGACGGACAAACCCCTCAACCTGGGGAATTACATGACCGCTGACACCAGAACGAACAGTGCACCCCATGTGATCCTTGAAGAAGGTCAGCTGTCCAAACCTGGTGGGGAGAGGAGTCTCCTCACCGCAGCATCGACATAGAAGCTGGTCACACACGTATTTTAGTCCGCCGCAGCAGGAGTGCAGCAGCGGGTTTTCCGGAGCCGCCGCGCGGAAGCGGAGCACCAACACGGCCGCCGGACCCTCGGTGCGGTGCGTCCACCATCCGATTGTGAGAATGCGGCACCACCGGATTTGACCACCAAAGAGGAAATGTAATTGCTAATATTCTTAACTGGATAGGATGGAAGATTGGGGTGTACCGGCCGGTGTGAAGCCCGAGTCGTGCAAAAGGACACGAAAGGGTTTTCCGCTCGCCGGCCCGTGCGAGATGTCGTCGACTCACTCCCGGAGCGTGCGGTGGTGATGCAATGTACGGCCCGACGGCGCCCGCACCGGATCGACCGGGGCCGGCGGTATGACTCTCCATCCTCGCCGGACGGCAATGGAGGCCTCATGAATTCGATTGGCACCGTGATCCGGGCGGTACGCCCGTATCCGCAACGGTATGCGCCCAAGGGTTCGACGATCTACAAGTTCATCACGACCACCGACCCGAAAGTACTCGGGATGATGTACATGGTCACCTCGTTCACGTACTTCATGATTGGCGGATTGATGGCAATGCTGATCCGCAGTGAACTCGCGGTTCCCGGCCTGCAATTCCTGTCCAACGAGCAGTACAACCAGCTGTTCACCATGCACGGCGGCATCATGCTGCTGCTCTACGCGACACCGATCGTATTCGGATTCGCCAACTACATCCTGCCGCTGCAGATCGGCGCCCCCGATGTCGCGTTCCCCCGGCTGAACGCGTTCAGCTACTGGCTGTACCTGTTCGGTGCGCTGATCGTCACGGCGAGCCTGATCACCCCCGGCGGCGCCCCCGACTTCGGGTGGACCTCGTACGCGCCGCTGTCGAATGCGATTCACGCCCCCGGTGTCGGGGCGAACCTGTGGTTCCTGGGCCTGGCGGTCGCCGGGTTGGGCACAATCCTGGGCGGCGTCAACATGATCACCACCGTCATCTGCCTGCGCGCCCCCGGCATGACGATGTTCCGGATGCCGATCTTCACCTGGAACATCTTCATCACGATGATCATGGTCCTGCTGGTCTTCCCGCCGTTGACCGCCGCGTTCATGGGCATGTGGGCCGACCGTAATCTCGGTAGCCACATCTTCGACCCGGCGAACGGCGGCGCCCTACTCTGGCAGCACCTGTTCTGGTTCTTCGGCCACCCCGAGGTCTATATCGTCGCGCTGCCGTTCTTCGGCATCGTCTCGGAGATCTTCCCGGTGTTCTCCCGTAAACCGCTTTTCGGGTACACCGGCCTGATCTTCGCCACCCTCTCCATCGGAGCGCTGTCGATGGCCGTGTGGGCGCACCACATGTACGCCACCGGCGCCGTGCTGCTGCCCTTCTTCTCGTTCATGACGTTTCTCATCGCCGTCCCGACCGGGGTGAAGTTCTTCAACTGGATCGGCACCATGTGGAAGGGGCAGTTGACGTTCGAGTCGCCGATGCTGTTCGCGGTCGGCTTTCTGGTGACCTTCCTCTTCGGCGGCTTGTCCGGGGTCGTCCTCGCCAGCCCGCCCCTCGACTTCCACGTCACCGATACCTATTTCGTGGTGGCGCATTTCCACTACGTCCTGTTCGGCACCATCGTGTTCGCCACCTACGCCGGCGTCTACTTCTGGTTCCCGAAGATGACCGGCCGGATGATGGACGAGCGGCTGGCCAAGTGGCACTTCTGGACCACGTTCGTCGGCTTCCACACCACCTTCCTCGTCCAGCACTGGCTGGGTAACGAAGGTATGCCGCGTCGCTACGCCGACTACCTGCCCTCGGACGGCTTCACCATCCTGAACACCGTCTCGACGATCGGCGCGTTCGTCCTCGGTGCCTCGACGTTGCCGTTCCTGTGGAACGTCTTCAAGAGCTACCGGTACGGCGAGGTGGTCACAGTCGACGATCCGTGGGGTTTCGGCAACTCCCTCGAGTGGGCCACCAGCTGCCCGCCGCCGCGGCACAACTTCACCGAGCTGCCGCGGATCCGCTCCGAGCGCCCCGCGTTCGAGCTGCACTACCCGCACATGGTCGAGCGGATGCACGCCGAGGCGCATATCGGCCGCGGGCACGCCGGTACCGCCCTCCACGAGCCTCAGGGGTGCGACACCGCCGACCGCACACCCGAAAGCAGCTGACCCCTCGCCTGCAGGACCGACTCGACGAGACACCATCGACACCCGGTAGCGGAGAATGCGGCGCCACCGGACCCATACGACAGACCGGCGGACCAATTGCTAATATTCTTAACTAGATAAGATGGAAGTTCGACGTGATTCGTCCAGCAGTGTGCGCCCAGGCCGTTCCCCGTCGTCACGGTTGACTCGAAGGGACACCCACCCATGGCCGCAATGCCCGGCACGTTCGTCGCAGGGCTCGGACGAATCATCGAATTACTCACCGGGATCGAACCCTCGGAAATCGGCCTCGACAAGACTTTCGCCGGTGACTTCGGCATGGCTCCGCGTTCCGTCGCGGAAATCGCCGGACAGGTCGGGGACAAGCGCAGTGTCCGGATTACCGACGAGGGGCTCGCTGGTCGACACACGATCCGGACACCATGACCTGTACCGCACCGCACCGCGCTCTGAATTTCGACACCCAGGACCAGCCCCGCCGAGTACGCGATCAGCAACGCGTGCGACTTCGGTGGCCACAACACCGCTCTCCCTGTTCGCCCGCACCTGATCACCCGGCACCACCCATGCCCCCACATCTCCACGAAAACAAGGACCATGCCGACAGTCACCCTCAACAACATCCCGGTCAGCTACGCGATCAGCGGAACAGGACCACGGGTTCTGCTGATCATGGGCACCGGAAGCCCCGGACGCGTATGGAACACGTACCAGGTTCCGGCGCTGGTCAAAGCCGGGTTTCAGGTCGTCACCATGGATAATCGCGGGATTTCACATTCCCACGGTATCGAGGGCATGAGCATCGACGACCTCGTCGCCGATGCTGCGGCACTGATCGAACACCTCGGGGGCCCAGCCCATGTCGTCGGCACCTCGATGGGCGCGCGAGTAGTGCAGGAACTGGCCGTGGCCCGACCCGAATTGGTCATCAGAGCCATCATGATCGGGGCGACCGGAAAACCGTACCCGGTCGAGAGCGCACTGAACCGGGGCCAACAAGCTCTCCACGCGCAGGGTATCGAACTGCCCGCAACCTACGCCGCTGCAGTCACTGCGCTGCTGAACCTGTCTCCCCGGACCCTCGCGGACCCGCAGAAAGCGCAGGAATGGCTCGATATCTTCGAGTACTCGGCTCCCGCCACGACTTCATCGGGGGTGCGGGCACAGGTCGCGATGGATAGATCCCGCAATCGACTGGCCGATTACGCCCGTATCGTCGCACCCACCTTGGTCATCGGATTCGGCGACGACCGAATGACCCCACCGGAACAGGGCCGTGAAGTGGCCGCCGCCATCCCCGGTGCCCGATACCAGGAAATTCCACACTGCGGGCACTTCGGATACCTCGAGCAGCCTGACGCAGTGAACGCGCTGCTCATCGCCTTCCTGACAGGGAACCCCCTTCCCCGCACCCAACCGCGATGAACACTGGCCCGATCGCGGGAGACCGACACAACGCCGGGGCAGCTGAGTGTGGAGGTAGCCAATCACATGGGTAAGCAGACCGATGGCCAACCAGATGGTGAAGCCGCGGACTCGGCAACTCCCCAGGTGTCGAAGAGATAGGTGCCTCGGTGGTGAAACCGCACTCACATCCGCGGGGCCCTGAATCTGTGCGTACGCCGGTGATGGCCCGATCCAGTCCCGGTCCGACGGCATCGCGCAATCGACAAGTAGGGCAGCGATGAACCCGCGCAAGATCTTCCTGGTCCCCACGACCGATCACGAACAGATCCGCACCTGGATCCAGAAACATCGTGGGGCCCCGGCGAAGAGCCTGCATATGGCGGCGCCGGGGCGGCGCGGGGCCACGGTTCTTCGGATCGATTTCGTCGGTCTCCGGCCCGGTCCGGAGCTCGAACATATTACGTGGGGGGAGTGGTTCGCACTGTTCGACGAGCACCGCCTCGCTTTCTGCTTTCCCGTTACCGAGGACGGCACAGATTTCCAACTGATCTCCCGCGCAACGACGACGGACCCACCCCGAACTGAGCGGTCGGAGTGATGCGGAACCGGCAGATCCGCGTGCCCATTCCACCACCGGGGCGGCTCCACCACGGGGCGGCAGCCGGACAGGGGTGAACGCATCCACCCCACAGCCGTGCCCGACCTGGTCCATCGGTCAGACGGGTTGACAGGTCCCGTGCCGATACGAACGGCGGCGAGTCGAGGCGCCACCACCCGAACCGCCGCTGGCACCCGAGGCTTCACCAGTGAGAACAATCGAACCGGGAGCTGAGCGCACCTCGGACACAAAAACACGAACCGTGGCGAGCGCGGCAGGCGGACGCACTTCGGCCAGACGGAGAAGTGCGATTGGAACGTCGTACCGGTCATGCACCGCCGACAACCACGGCTTCGGCCACCGTCGGCCGGGAGGTACCGCCTGCCGATCGGTGAAGACGCATCCGCCGGAGCACCTCACGGCCTCGGCGGCGCCCGAGGATCAGATCTTCTTGACGACGCTCGACTTCAGTTGAATGGGACCGATTCCGTCGACCTTGCAGTCGATATCGTGGTCGCCCACGCCGTTCACCAGGCGAATGTTGCGCACGGTGGTGCCGGCCTTGATACCGGTGGGGCTGCCCTTGACCTTGAGAGTTTTGATCACCGTGACAGTGTCGCCGTCGGCGAGCACGTTGCCGACCGCATCTTTGATCGTGTCCTCTGCGGCGCCGGCGGGAGCGTCCGCCGTGGGAGCCCACTCGTGCGCACACATCGGGCAGACCAGAAGGGGACCCATCTCGTAGGTGTACGAGCTGGAGCACTCAGGGCACGGCGGCAAGGTCTCGTCCACCCGGGCATCCTACCTAGGGCCTCGTTCGGAACGGTCAGCTACTCGGAGCCATTGCCCCGCATGTGACTCGGCACCGAGGACTACCCGCGTCCGTCGGGGTATCCGGCACTGCGAGCGGTGTGGGTGTGTGCTCGACATGGTGGAGGATCGGCGGAGTCGTCATTGTCCCGCTGATCTCAGCGCCGGCGCGGTATGGCCATGACCACCACCTCGGCAACGGTTCCCGCGAAAATTACCGCAGCTGCCACCAGTGCTACCAGCCCACGCGCCATCTGAACCATCCCTTTCATTCGACCGGGCAGCGGTCCCATCCGGTCCTTTCCATCCGGTGCACTCACTCGGTGAGGCAACCGCGGGCGCCCCCTCGGTTGGCGCCATCGACGGGGTGCGAAGCCTTGCGACGGAATCTTCCCCGGCGTCGATCGTGTCGCCCATCGTGCACACCGTGCCACGCCGAGTCCAGAGACTCGGTCGGACTTCTTCGGCCGCCTCATGCTACTTAACAAATTACGCAACTGCTAATGTAATGGTGTTTCCGTGGGTGCGCACCGGCCGGGGGTGCGCACTCGCCCCCTGCTGCGTGGAGGAGCGATTGATGGCGACGCCGCTGCATCATCTGAAGTCGGACCGTGTCGGCACCTCGGAGCACGCGATGCTGCTCGGCGACGCGCCCACCGAACCGGTCGAGGACTCACGGAGTCCGGCGGAGGTACCGGGGGCCGGAGCGTGAGCGCCTCGGCGGGTGGCGCCTCAGGCGCGCGCGGGCGTGGACTTGTTCACCAGATCCGCCGGATCGGCCGAATCGCGGAAGCGGAACCGGTGCCGCCCGCCGGTCCCGGTGGCACCGCCGCCGACGGCATGGTGGAGCCCTTCCTGCCGGTGACCGGATCGATCCAGGTTCGCCATGTCGACGCCGGCTCCTGCAACGGCTGCGAAGTCGAGATCGCGTCCGCGTTCGGCCCGGTGTATGACGCGGAACGGTATGGCATCCGGTTGGTCGCGTCCCCGCGCCACGCGGACGTGCTCCTCGTGACCGGTCCGGTCACCCATAACATGGCAGACCCGCTTCGGGCGACGTACGAGGCGATGCCGTATCCCAAACGTGTTGTCGCCCTGGGTGACTGCGCACGCGATTGTGGTGTGTTCGCGGGCGGTTTCGGGGTGCTCGGAGCGGTCCGGGAGGTCATTCCGGTCGACCTCGAGGTTCCGGGATGTCCGCCGACCCCCGAGGCCATCGTGGCCGCGCTGCGGCGAGTGTCCGGCCGATGAGCCCGGTCGCCGCCGGTATGGCGATTGCCTTCATCGCGGCCGGAGCTGCCGCCGCGGCGGCCATGACGATGCCCGCTCGTGCGCGCCGGATCCTGGTCGGCCTGCTGACGACGCTCTCCGGTGCCGGTGGTGTGCTGGCGGGTCTCGGCGCTCTGGGGGGCCGGCCGTTCTCGCTGACGCTGCAGCAGGTGCTCCCGTTCGACGGGATCGAGTTGCACCTTGATCCGCTCTCGGGGTTGTTCCTGGTCCTGATCGGCGCGGTCGCGGCCGCGGTCGGGGTGTACAGCGTGGGATACACCAGCCCGGGCGGTCACCGCGGACACCAGGATCTTCCCCCCGGCGGTGGGGCGGGATCGCGCACCGCCCAGACCATGCTCCCGGTGTTCGTCGCCGCGATGCTGCTGGTGCCCGCGGCCGCCAACGTCACGACCTTCCTGGCGGCGTGGGAGTTGATGGCACTGGCGTCGCTGACGTTGGTGCTGGCCGAATACCGCTCACGAGAGCAGGTCGGCGTCGCCGGGCTGTGGTACGCGGCGATGACGCAAGCGGGGGTCGTGGCCATCATGGTGGGCTTCGCGTTGCTCGCCGCGGGTGTCGGCGGGGAGTCCTTCGACGCGATCCGCGAAGGTGCGCCGGACCTCTCCCCGCTCGTGCGGTCCACCGCGTTCGTGCTGGTGTTCATCGGGTTCGGGTCGAAGGCCGGTCTCGTTCCGCTGCATGTGTGGCTGCCCCGGGCGCACGCCGAGGCGCCGAGCCACGTCTCGGCCCTGATGTCGGCGGCGATGGTCAATCTCGGGTTCTACGGCATCATTCGGGTGGGTTTCGACCTCCTCGGTGGCGGTCCCCGGTGGTGGGGGTGGCTCATGCTCGCAGTGGGCACCGTGTCCGCGCTGTACGGGGTGCTGCAGGCGAGCGTCGCGACCGACCTCAAACGGCTGCTGGGGTATTCGACAACGGAGAACCTCGGCATCATGGTGATGGGCCTCGGCGCCGGTGCCGTCTTCGCTGCGGAAGGCAACCGAGTGCTGGCGAGCCTGCTCGTGGCGGCGGCGCTGCTGCACGCACTCAACCACGGCGTGTTCAAGGCGCTGTTGTTCCTCGGTGCAGGATCGGTGATGCGGTCGACCGGAACACGCGACCTCGACCAGCTCGGCGGGCTGGCCTCCCGGATGCCGGTGACCACCGCCATGGTCGCAGTGGGCGCACTCGGAGCCGCCACCCTGCCCCCGGGAAACGGATTCGTCTCCGAATGGCTTCTGCTGCAGGGATTCACCCACAGTCTCGGGATGGACGGTGTGACCGACACGGTGACCACCGTCGCGATGCCCCTCGCGGTCGCCGCCCTCGCGTTGACCACCGGGCTCGCGGTCGTCGCCTTCGTCAAGGCATTCGGGATCGGGTTCCTCGCCCGTCCGCGGACCGCCGAGGCGGCGGCAACGGTGGAAAGCCCGTGGAGTATGCGGCTGGCGATGGGCGCCGCGGCGCTGGTGTGCGCGGGCCTGGCGTGGTTTCCCGCCCTGCTCGGTACGTCGCTGGTGCGCGCGATCTCGGTGCTGCCCAGCGTGCGGGACGGTAATCCGATCGGCCGCGACGGGGTGACGATCCGGTTGGCCGGTATTTCCGGTTCGATGTCGCCCTTCCTGGTGGCGGTGGCACTCGTGGCCGGGATGGCCGCGGCCGCGGCCGGTGCGCGGTGGGCGCAGACCCGGATGCCGGTGCGGCGCGCCGTGCCGTGGGGGTCGGGGCGGCGCAGCCTGACACCGCGGATGGAGTACACCGCCACCTCGTTCGCGGAACCGTTGACCCGCGTCTTCGACGATGTGCTGCGCCCCGAACACGACGTGAACGTGACCCCGCACGTCGAATCCCAGTACCTGATCGAAAGTGTCAGCTTCCGGCAGAAGGTGCCGGACCGGATCGAGGCCCGGCTGTATCCGCCGGTGATCTCCGCGGTGCGCCGGTGGGGCGAGTGGGCGCGACGGGCGCAGAACGGTGACCTGCACCGGTACGTGGCGGTGGGATTCGTGGTGCTGATCGGTGTCCTCGTCGTGGTGGGGGTGACGGCGTGAGCGCCGGCCTGGGTGTCGACCTCGCGGCCGTCGCGATCCAGATCGCGCTGGTGCTCGTCGGCGCACCGCTGCTGGTCGGGTTCATGCGGCAGATCACCGCGCGGCTCGAGGGCCGGGCGGGCGCCGGGGTGGGGCAGCCGTGGCGCGACCTGCGCAAGCAGATGGGGAAGGAGCGGATCACCCCCGAGGGAAGCAGCGTCGTCTTCACCGCTGCCCCGCTGATCGTGTTCTCGACGGTGTTCGTGATCGCGGCGGTCTCGCCGTTTCTCACGACCCGGTCCCACCTGGACGGGGTGGCAGACCTGTTCGCGGTCGTGGGCCTGCTGTTGCTGGGCACGGTCGCGCTCGCGCTCGGGGCGTTGGACACCGGCACAGCGTTCGGTGGGATGGGCGCCAGCCGGGAAGTGATGGTCGCCGCCCTCGCCGAGCCGACCATCCTGGTGGCCGGGTTCGCGTTGTCGACCCGGGTGAACTCCTCCAACCTGGCGGCCATGGTCGAGGGTGTGGTGCATTCCCCCGCCCCTGCGCTGACACCGGCGAATCTTTTCGCCGCGGTGGCGATCGGCATCGTCGTACTCGCCGAAACCGGTCGGCTGCCGGTGGACAACCCGTCCAGCCATCTGGAGTTGACGATGCTCCACGAGGCGATGGTGCTCGAATATGCCGGCCCGCGGCTCGCCATGGTGGAGTACGCGGCCGCAATCCGCCTGACCACCCTGATCGGGCTGTGGGTGAGCCTGTTCCTCCCGTGGGGTGTGGCCACGGCGTCGACACCGGGGGCGGTGCTTGTTGCGGTGGCCGCGTTCGTCCTCAAGGTTGCGCTGCTCGGTGGCGCGATCGCTGTCGTGGAAGTATTCCTCGCCAAGTGGCGGTTGTTCCGGGTTCCCGAACTTCTCGCGGTGTCGTTCCTGTTCGGTGCCCTGGCCGTGTCGACCGCGTTCTTCCTGGGCGGGTGAGGCTGACGATGAGTTCGACGATGTTCAGTGAGCTGCTCGATCTGGCGTGTGGGGCGTTTCTGCTCACCGCGGCCGCGACGCTGTGGCGGCACAACCTGGTGGCGATCGTGCGGCTCACGGCGGCACAGGCCGTCGCGCTGGCCGTGGTGGCGGTGCTGATCGGGATACACGACGGGAACGGCGGCATGGGCGGTGTGGCCGCCGCCATCGGTGTACTCAATGGTGTCCTGCTGCCCACCGCCCTGCGGCGCGTCGTGCGCGAACAACCGTCGCCGGCCGCGCAGTCGCTGGTCAACGTGGCCGCGTCGATGGTCGCGGCCGTGCTGCTGACCCTGCTGTCGTACGCGGTCAGTCGCCCGGTGATCGGGTCGGCCCCCACCGAGACCGCGGCGGTGATCCCGCTCGCCCTGGCCGTGGTGTTCGTGGGGTTCTTCGCCGTGATCACCCGTCGGCCCGCGATCGCGCAGACAGTGGGATTCCTCTCGATCGTCAACGGGGTCATCGCGACGGCGCTGCTGACCACCGGCAGCGCGACCATCGTGACGATGACGGTGAGCCTGGATCTGCTGCTGTGGGTCTGGGTGCGCACCATCGACGATCGGGCCGCATTCGACGGCGCCGACCCGGACACGCTGCGGCAGCTGCGCGACTGATGGAGGACGAGCGAGTGACGTGCGAGGAGGGTGGCCGTGCTGCCCGTGTATGAAGTGGTGGCCCGCGACTGGACGGCGACCGATTCCGCCGCACCGATCGCGTTGATGCTGCTGCCCGTCCTCGTCCCGCTGCTCGTGGCGGGGGCAGCCCTGGCCGGGTGGCGGCGACGTCTCGGATGGATGACGGTCGGGGCGAGCCTGGTGATCGGACTGGGCGGTGTGGCCGCCGCCGTGATCACCTCCGACGGCTCGACGGTGACCGCCGGACCGCTGCGCGCGGACGCCCTCACCGCGGTCATGCTCCTGATCATCGGCGCGGTGGCCGTCGTGGCCACCTGGGCCGGGATCTACCACCTCGACGCGCACCAGCGGGCAGAACGCAGCACCGAGCAGCAGGTTCGGATCCACGGTGCGGGGGTGCCGCTGTTCCTGGCGGCGGCCGCCCTCGCGGTACTGGCCGGTAATCTCGGGCTGCTGTGGATCGCGATGCTCGCGATGACCGTGGCCACCGCCTTCCTGATCGGATCGGCCCGCACCCGCGCCTGCTGGGAAGCGCAATGGAAATACGTGGTGATTGTCTCGATCGGTCTCACGTTGGCCGGACTGGGAACGGTCCTCGTCCATGTCGCCGCGGCACACGGGTCGATGATCGAACACCGTTCGCTGGACTGGGCCTTTCTCTCCGCGCACGCCGCCCAGCTGGACCCGGGAGTGCTGCGCATCGCGACACCGCTGTTGCTGATCGGGTTCGGAACCGCAGCCGGGCTGGTTCCCCTGCACAGTTGGCTGCCCGATGCGCACGGCCAGGCCCCGGCCCCGGTCGCGGCCCTGATGTCGGGGTGCCAGTTGCCGGTGGCGGTGTACGCGTTGCTCCGCTGGAACCGTGTGGTCGCGGCCGGGCTGGATACCGGATTCCTGCGCGCACTGCTCATCGCGGTTGCGCTGGCGTCGCTGCTGTTCGCGATGTCGATGGTGGTCGCCCAGCGGGACTACCTGCGGCTGCTCGCCTATTCGAGCATGCAGTACATGGCGTTGGCGGTGTTCGGACTCGCGATCGGCACCCCAGTCGCGGTGGCCGCGGCCCTGCTGCATCTGCTCGGTCACGGTCTCGGCAAGGCCGTCCTGTTCTGCGGGGCCGGCCAGCTCACCGGCCCCGGCGGCAGCACCGAATTCGATGATCTGCGTGGCCTGCTCAGCCGTCACCCCGCCGCGGCCGGGGTATCGGCCCTCGCTCTGGCCGCCCTCCTGGGCTTTCCGCCCTTCAGTCCCTTCGCCAGCATGCACTCACTGCTGAACGCCGGCATGGACTCGGGACTCCTGGCGGCAACGGCGGTGGTGGCCGCCGCCGTGGTGGTCCTCTTCATCGCGGTCGCCGCCCGGGTAACCCCGATGTTCTTCGGTTCCGCCGGGCAGTCGGCACAGCCGGTTGTGACCGGGCGGGCGCAGAGCGTGCCCTTGGTGCTGGGCCTGATCGGGTTGGCCCTGCTCGGGGTCCTCTCGTTCCCGCTGCACGATCTGCTGATGACCGCAGGCACGTTGGTGGTCGAGCGATGACCGGCAACCTCCCTGAGCGCTTCCCCATGAACCTGCGCAGCAACCGCGGTACCCGCGCTGTCACCGCCGACGAGCTGGTCCCGGTGACCGAAACTCTTCTGCGGCACGGTTTCCGGCTCACTCTGGTTGCGGCGCACGAAGATGCGGACGAGTTCCGGATCGTATACCTGTTCACCGCCGGCCAACCGGACCGGCGGGTCGAGGTGGTGCTGCGGACCGGCAAGACGACCCCCGTGATCCCCACCCTGGCCGCGGCATCGTTTCCTGCGGGCCGGTTCGAACGCGAAATCCGCGACCTCTACGGCATCACTCCGGAGCACCATCCGCTGGCCCGTCGACTCGTGCGGCATCAGCACTGGCCGCAGGGCTGGTACCCGATGCGCGCCGATGCCGGATCCGCTCCCGATTTTGCCCCCGCGGACGAGCCCTACCCCTTCGTCACCGTGGGCGGGCCGGGCGTGTACGAGATTCCGGTCGGACCGGTGCACGCCGGGCTCATCGAACCCGGCCACTTCCGGTTCTCCGTGGTGGGGGAAACCATCCTCAAGCTCAAGGTGCGACTATGGTTCACGCACAAGGGCATCGAGAAACTCGCCGAGGGCAGGAGCCCCGAAGACGGGCTGACCCTGGCCCAACGCATCTCCGGCGACACCACCATCGGGCACAGCCTCGCCTACAGCCTCGCCGTCGAGGACACCGCCGGATGGGAGGTTCCCACCCCGGCGGTGACCCTGCGGGCGATCCTGCTCGAGATCGAACGCATCTACAACCACGTCGGCACCCTCGGCGGCCTCTGCAACGACGTCGGATACGCCATCGTGAACAGCCACGCGATGAGAGTGCGTGAACAACTCCTGCGACTGGGCGCCGAAATGACCGGACACCGGCTGATGCGGGGCGCCGTCTTCCCGGGCGGTGCGCAGGTCCGCACGCTGCCCGATCGGGCGCAGCTATCGGCAATCGCCGCGGACATCGACGCGATCACCGACCTGGCCCTGCGGAACAGCATCGTGCGTGACCGGTTCACCGGCACCGCGGTCCTGGCCGCGCAGTCCGTCCGCGACCTCGGCGCACTGGGCCCCGTCGCGCGGGCCTCCGGTGTCGACCCCGACGCCCGCCGCGATCATCCATTCTTACCCGATACCGCCGGCGTCGGATCGGCGACCCAGACCGCAGGGGACGTGATGGCCCGGTTCCTGGTGCGCGCCGAGGAGGTCACGCACTCGATCGAGTTGCTGCAGCGCCTGCTTCCGATGGCAGCACCCGGCGTCTTTGCGGGTGCACGCCCCTCGCTCGCCGGCCCGGGATCGGGAGTCGGACTGGTGGAGGGCTGGCGTGGCACCATCGCGCATCGGGTGGAGATCCGCGACGCCGCCCTGACCCGCCTCAAGATCGTCGATCCCTCGTTCATGACCTGGCCGGCACTCCCGGTGGCCCTCGCCGAGACGATCGTGCCCGACTTCCCACTGACCAACAAAAGCTTCAACCTCTCCTACGCGGGAAACGATCTGTGATCGAGGAGATAGGTGTGATCGAGGAGATTGGACGAGCAATCTTCTATCGGTATCTCTCCGCCACCTCTTCGTAACGGCAGACTGCACGACAGCGACAAGTCGTACCTGGTGCACAACACTTCTGACCGGCGGAGAGACAGAAGACTTCTGCACGGATCAAATCCGCGAACGGGGGAGTGGTCAGAAACTGGAACGTGCCATGTGGTGTCGGGGGGTGCCCTCCCTATTGCCTCACGTCAAGATGCGCGCGAAGTCTGATTCGTTGACTGACCCGAAAATCCCCTTCACCACGGGCGTACGTCGGTGACCCGGCGTAGCTTGTGGAGCCGGGTTTTATTGTGGCGGTGTTGGCTTCGGTTAGGCGGCGGTGTCGTCGATGAGTGCCTTGCCGTCGCGGATGGTGATCTTCTGGCCGGTGAGCGCTTGCAGCTGGGTGGCCAGGCTGCGGGCTCGGCGCTCGGCGTTGATCCGCGATTGGAAGTGGCCGGGCCCGAGATCGGTGAACCGCGCGGTGGGGTCGGACAGCAGGTGCCAGGCGGCGATGAGCGCGCTGTTGCCGGTGGCCACGACCGCTTTGGGCTTGCCGCGGCGTTTGGCCAGCCGCCGGTAGCGTTCACCGAGGAAGGTGTCGGTGCGGGACAGGCTGAACACGATCCGCCCGACGGTGCCGGCGATCCACGGGTTGCCCTTGCCGCGGCCTTTCTGTTTGGACCTGCCCGCCGACTCGTGCACCTGGGGGCAGGACTTGGCCCACGACACCAGATGCCGCGGGGTCGGGAAGCGCCTCATATCGACGCCGATCTCACCGATCAGTTCGGCGGCCGCGATCGCGTCGACCCCGGGCAGGTCGCACAGCCGCGCCGCCTGCCCGGAGAAAGGGGCGATCGCCACCTCGATCTGGCTGTCGAGTTCGGTGATCTGGGCACTGATGCGGTCGGTGTTGTCCAGCATCATCCGCAGCATGGTCGCGTGGTGGTCGGTGAAGAACCCGCGCAGCGCCTCCTGCAGTTGGACGGTCTTCACCCTGGCCCGCCCCTTGGCCAGCGTGGCCAGCGAGTGCGGGTCTCGCCGCCCGGCGACGAGCGCTTCCATCATCGCGCGGCCGGAGACGCCGTGGATGTCGGTGAGCACCGTGCCGATCTTGATCTGGGCGTCCTCGAGCAGCTTCTCCACCCGCTGCCGCTCCCGGCTGCGGTCGCCGACCAGGGCCCGCCGGTACCGGGTCAGATCCCGCAGCCGCCGGATCTCGGGCGGGTGCACCAACGACGGGCGGCACATGCCCCGCTCGGCTACCTTCGCCAACCAGACGGCGTCGAGCTTGTCCGTCTTGGCCCTACCCGGGGTGTTCTTCACTTCCCGGGCGTTGACCAGCCAACACTCGAAGCCCTCGGCCTCGAGCAGGTAGTACACGCCCTTCCAGTAGTCGCCGGTGGCCTCCATCACCACCCGCTCCACCCCCCACTGCCGAAACCACACCGCCATCGCCAGCAGCTCGGCGGTCGTGGTCGGGTACTCGCGCACCTCCTGCATCCGCCGGCCCGGCCTCGACCGGTGCGGCACCCGCACACACGCCACCAGTGCGGCCTTGCCCAAATCCAGCGCCGCGATCCGCTCCACGTGCAACTCGACCTCGTCGACCTCTTCCATTGACCTCACATCCTCGAATCGTGAACCAACACTGGCGGTGGCCGCCCGCAGGAGCCGACAGGGATCGGGTGTGAGTCGGACCCTCGTGCTCGTAGCGACATTGCGCGGCCCCACAACACGGCTCCCAGGATCAAGCTGACCGACGGGCTCATCCGCGCCAAGAAGACACCGACCTAGCCGAGCGGCCGCACCGATTTTCCCGCATGCGCGGCGTCCCCGGCGGGACTGTCCGGTAATCGGTTGATCTGAGTCTGGCCGACACGCCGAGCTTTGCTTGGCGGGAAGGCGGAATCATGACCGAGACACTCGATCCTATGGATCAGACGAAGATCGATCACCAGAAGTTGGCGCAGCAACTGCTGGCGCAGGCCAAGGCGGACGGCGTGGAACTGGTCGGACCGAACGGACTACTCAACCAACTCACAGCGAACGTGCTCGAAACCGCCCTCGAAGCAGAGATGGAAGAGCACCTCGGCTACGAAAAACACCAGGTCGAAGGGAGGAACGGAGGGAACTCCCGCAACGGCAGACGAGCGAAAACGGTGCTGACGGAGATCGGACCGGTCGAAATCCAAGTACCCCGTGATACCGATGCCTCGTTCGATCCACAGATCGTCAAGAAACGACAGAGACGGCTCACCGGTGTCGACGAGATCATCTTGTCGCTCTCATCGAAAGGCCTCACCACAGGCGAGATCGCCGCCCATTTCGACGACGTCTACGGCGCCTCGGTGTCGAGGGAGACGATCAGCAAGATTCCCCCGAGCACTGCGTGCAGGGAGGTACCCCCACCGACAAAGTTCTCGCGGAGATGGCCGAATGGTCCGTCCGGCCCCTGGACCCGGTGTACCCGGTGATCTTCATCGACGCCATCCATGTCAAGGTCCGGGACGGTCAGGTCACCAACCGGCCGATCTATGTCGCGATCGGCGTCACCGTGAACGGGGAACGCGACATCCTGGGACTATGGGCCGGTGACGGTGGTGAGGGATATGGAACGCGCACAGGTTCCTTTCCGGAGTTTCGTGCTGCTGCCTGAGGTTTTCCCACTGATCGGCGTGTCGTTGATCTTCGAGGTGTAAGCCCGCAAGTTAAGGTACTGCCATGAAACCCCAGGTGTGAGGAAGGTGTGCGGTGGGTGACGGGCGACTGCGGGTGATCCCGGGCGAGGTCGCGCCGGTCGTGGCGACGCGAGATCCGCTGCGGTTCCAGGCCGAATGCGTGGAGGCGTTCGTCGCGTCGTGGACCGTGCGTGGGTTCGCGGACTCGACGATCGCGAACGATGTCGGTGTGCTGGAGCGGATGCTCGCGGGGCTGGGTCGGCCGGTGTGGGAGGTGACCGCCGCCGATGTCGACCGGGTGGTGGGCGAGCTGGCCAGCTCGGGCCGGGCGGTGTCGACGCGGCGGAACTATCTGCAAGTGTTCAAGGGGTTTCACCGGTTCTCGAGGTCCGCAAAGCGGCGGAGATCGAGGCAGCGTTCGGGGTGCGGCTGGCCTGTCCGCTGGACGAGTTCAACGCCGCGCGCCACGTCAGCGACGACGCACCGGCCGCGGAGGCGCCGCCGGCGCCGGAGCGGGTGGCGGCGTTCTTCGAGTTCCTCAAGGCGCGGATTGCGACCGCCCGCAAGTACGGCCCGGCCGCCCGGGACTATGCGTTGTTCCGCACGCTGTATCACGCCGGGCTGCGCGCCGAGGAGGTCGTGATGCTCGACCGCGGTGACGTGCACTTCGGGCGCGGCACGTTCGGCAAGCTGCATGTGCGGTTCGGGAAGGGCGCCAGGGATCCGGGCCCCGGCCCCGGTGGGTGCCGATGTTGGACGGGCTGGATCTGGTTCTGCGTTGGTATCTCAATGACGTGCGTGGCCGGTTCCCGGACAGCTCGGTATTGCTGTGCGACGAGTCCGGCGGCCGGATGGCCGCGGCCACGATCCGCAACCGGCTGCGGCACCTGATGGGTGTGGAAGGACGGCCGGAAGCGGAGTGGTTCAGCCCGCACGCGATGCGCCGTGCCTGCGCCACCCACAACTACGAGCGAGGAGTGGATCTCGTTGCTATCCAACAACTCCTAGGCCACTGGACGGTCGCGTCGACCATGCGGTACGTGCGCCCGTCGGAAACGTTCATCGAAGACGCCTACCAGCGCGCGATCTCGTCGACGCTGACCGAGTTGACCGGACAGGAGTGAGCATGCAGATCAGGTGGAAACTCCGGATGGCCGCCGCTCAACGCGAGGTCTGGACCGGCACCCAGCTGCAACGGTTGCTCGCCGAGAAGGCCGGATTAGAACTGTCCTCGGCGTCGGTGTCGGCGTTGTTCACCAAACAACCCAGCCAACTCAAGCTGACCACCCTGATCGCGCTGTGCACCGCCTTGGACTGCACACCGAACGACCTGTTCGACATCGATACCACCCCAGTCGCACAACCGATCTCGTCGAACCCGGCCAAGATCGCGGCGAACGACACACAGGCGTCGCGGCGAGGCCGGTCGATGCCGCCGATCTGAGCATGACCCGCCGGATCCGGGACTGCCGCCGCTGCGGTCGCGCGGTCGGCAAACCCGATCGGGACCTGTGTGCACGCTGCCACTGGGCGGCCTCGCACGCTCCGGCCAAACATCGTTGCCCAGGCTGCGGTGCCGACCGGGTGCTGCAGCCGGGCACCGGTCGTTGCGTGCGCTGCTCGCGCACCTGCCGACAGTGCCAGGCCCCGGTGTTGTTCGTCGACCGTGACCTGTGCAAGGAATGTCTCCGACGTCAACGGCGAGACGCCGATCGAGCCGACTGCCCACGCTGCAGCAAACGCAGGATCTTGCGATCCGACACCGGCTGGTGCGGCCCGTGTTCACATCCGGGCCGGCCACCAAATCCGGATGCGGCCTGCGTCGACTGCGGCCGGGTCACCCGGCTCTACGGTGCCGGGCGGTGCCGATACTGTTGGGAACGCTCGCCACACAGGATTGCCGTCCGCGCGGCCAATCTTGCTGAAACACTGAATACTCCGCCAGGCTGGCTGTGTGCCTTCGCCGCCTACCTGATCGGCCGCCATCACCCCAGCCGCGCGTGCGCCATGCTCACCCGACTCGGCAAGCACCTGACCAACGATGCCCCGGTGCATCCGCAGGTACTACTGGACGCTGTCGCCACCGATGTGCCCCTCGCGCGGGCCCTCGAGGACTTCCTCACCACGAGCAAGCTGGCTCTGCCGCCGGACCGGGACGAACGCCGCGCCGCCGTCCGCCGACAGTCCCGCATCGACGCGGTCCCCGCACCCCTGCAACCAGCCGTGGCCGGATTCGCCGAGCACCTGGTCGCCGGCCGCGACCGCGCCCGCCGCACCGGCACCCAGCCCCGCGGGCACGCCACGCTCGAAGCGCGCTTGACCGCCCTGCGCGACTTCACCGAGTTTCTGACCACCCGCCGCGGCAAAACCGACTGGGCCGTCGTCGATGTCGGCGACGTCGAAGCGTTCCTGCACGCGCATCCCCGCCGGCGCTCCTTCTATCTGACCGGAGTGCGGCAGTTCTGCCGCTACGCGCTGCGCCGACGGTTGCTGCTCATCGACCCCACCGCAGGGGTGCAAGCGCCGCAGACCATGGCATTCCGCGGACCGACGCTTCCCGTCGACCGCCAGCGCGAATTGTTCCGGCGATGGAGCACCGACCCCGACGTGCACCCGCACGAGGCGTTCGTCGGGCTGGCCGCCCTCCTGCACGGCGCGACCACCCAGGACCTGCAGCACCTCACCGACGACGACATCGACCATGACCAGCGCCGCATCAGGCTGGGGCGTCGACCGCAGCCCACTCCGTTGGACCCGTGGACCTGGACCGCGCTGCACCGCTGCCTGCAGCACCGGCGGAACCTGAGCAGCAGTAACCCCCATGTGCTGATCACCATGCAGACCAAGGCCACCCGCACGGCCGCCTCCGACAGCTACGTCAAGCACACCCTGCGCGCGGTCGATATCCAACCCAGAATCCTGCGCTCCACCCGGCTGGTCGACCTCGTCGGCACGGTCGACGCCAAACTCGTCGCCGCCGCTTACGGCATGACCAACGAGGCCGTCATCGCCTACCTCTTCGACCACGTCGACACCGCCCGCCTGGCGAACCCGTGACAGTTCAGGCGCCACCTCGCACACGTTCGCGCGAACATGTGCGCTTTCGCGAAGTTTTGGCTCGCCGTCCTCACCGAGCTCAAGCATCGGGGTGTCGCCGATGTGTGCATCGTGGTGTGTGACGGATTGAAGGGTCTGCCGGACGCGATCACCGCGGTGTGGGATCGAACGATTGTCCAGACCTGTGTCATTCACCTATTGACTGAACTACCGCCGGAGTTCTTGCAGGTCATGGCCGGTGCGGATACGGTTCGTTGCCATGATCGAATCCGATGGCAGTCCGCGGGATCTGGCCGCGCTGGTGGTGGGTCGCCGGGGTTCACTGATGGAGACCGGCGAGGGGTGGCAGCCGTGGCGGCTGCTTGATCCGGACGGAGCGCCGGTCGCAGCAGTGACCGCATTCTTCAGCGACTTGAGCGCAGCGGGCCGATCGGCGGCGACGCAGCGGTCGTATGGGATGGCCTTGCTGCGCTGGTTCCGGTTTCTGTGGGCAGTCGAGGTGCCGTGGAACGAGGCGACCCAGGTCGAAGCCCGGGACTTCAGCATCTGGATTCGATCGTTTGACAAGCCGAGTCGGCGAGAGCGCGCGCCGGAGCCGAAACCAAACCCTGTGACCGGCAAGGTCGGTCCGGGACGCAAGTACGCGTCCTCGACCCGAGCGCATTCGGAAACGGTGCTGCGCAGCTTCTACGAGTTCCATCGAGAAACTGGCAGCGGACCGATGATCAACCCGTTCCCGTTGTCGCGGGGGCGAAGCCGGGATGGTCGCGCGAATGCGCATCATAATCCGATGGAGCCGTATCGGCGTGAACGCTCGGGGCAGTATCGACCGCGGCTGGTGCCCCGAATCCCGCGCAGCATTCCGGATTCGTGCTTCGATGAGCTGTTCGTGCGACTGGGATCGCATCGCGATCGGGCGTTGGTTGCGTTCTGGGTCTCCACCGGTACCCGCGCGTCGGAGCTGCTGGGCTGCAAGAGAGCCGACGCCGACACGGGGCGACAGCTGATCACTGTGGTGCGCAAGGGATCACGGGTGCTGCAGCAGGTTCCCGCATCACCTGACGCATTCGTGTGGTTGAGGCTCTACCAGCAGCAGATGCACGGCCTGGTGTCCGCCGGAGGCGATGACCCGTTGTGGTGGACGCTGCGCAAGCCCTTTCGGCCGTTGACCTACCACGCGGCCCATCGCATGTTCACTCGGGTCAACGCGCTGCTGGACGCGAATTGGACGCTGCACGACCTCCGTCACACCGCTGCCTATCGGATGGCGCGTGATCCCTCGATGCCGATCACCGATGTCCAGTGGGTGCTCGGCCACGCGTCGCTGACCACGACGCAGATCTATACCAACCCCGTCCCGGAAGACGTGATCGCCTCGGTGCTGGCCCACCACGTCCGCCGCGCGAACCCAGACGACCAACAACGTGCCGGCGACGACACGTCAACCCAGCGATACCGACCCGAGTCGCTGGACGTGCTGTTCGGCAGAGGCGTCCGGTGATCGAGCCGTTCATCGCCGCACCGCCGCCGACCAGAGCCCTGCCCGATCCACGCTATAAGCCGTCGAGTCTGCAGACGGTCCCTCAGCTGCTGCACCAGTTCCCACCGCGACCGCTGCCGGTGAGTTGGGACGCGACACGGGACTCACGGGGCGAGGTGCTTGCGCGGGCACTTGCGCAGCCGCTGCTCGACGCCGACCGGCACGAGCAGTCACGACATCACCGTGGTCTGCTGGCGGTGCTGGATTGGCTGACCGAGTTCGCCGGCGTCACCTGGCAGGAACGGTTCCTCGACAGTATTGAGGCGCCTGCGGATAACCAGGGCTGGAAACACGCTGCAGCGCACTGGTGGTCGAGCACGCGACCAGAACCGACAACCGTCAAGAACGGCATCAATATGATAGCCATCGGCACCGCCTCGTTGATCTGCGCGGACGTGCTGCGGCCCCCGGTGGACTGGTTGATGAGCCCCAGAACGCCGAAAAACCTGGCCATGCGTCTGGAGCAGGCGCGTGATCCGCACGGGTGGGCGGCCTTGCGCGCAGCCTGCGACGCTGACCCGGCCGGGCGCTCCACGAAGACGAGGGCGCAGTGTCGGATCGCGGTCATCATGGCCGCCAAGGGCGGCACAGTCGCCGACATCACCGTCGGCGACTGCCTCGAGTTGCTGCAGGCCATCCAGCGGATCGGGGGCGGCAAGACCACCACCAGCGGCTATTTCTATCACTTGCTGCGCACCATCGGCGTCCTCGGCGCAGACGCTCCGTCCACGGTGCGGGTGTTCGGCACCACCGGGCAGGTCAGCGTCGAACAGCTGATCGACCGATACGGCATAGCATGCCGCCCCGTCCGAGACCTGCTGGTCGACTACCTGCGCGAACGCCAATCCACTGTCGACTACGTGACCCTGCAACGACTGGCCGGAACCCTGGGCAAATTGTTCTGGGCCGACCTCGAACACCACAACCCGGGCATCGACTCGCCGCGACTGGCCCCCGAGGTCGCCGCGGCCTGGAAGCAGCGCGTCCTCACCCGGGAGTCGGGCCTGTCCACCCTAGCGATGGTCCGGGCGTTCTATCTGGATATCGCGCAATGGGCGATGGAAGAACCCACACGATGGGGTCCGTGGGCAGCGCCGTGCCCGATCCGCAGCGACGAAATGTCGCGGACGAAAACCCTGCGGCAGCGCAAATCCCGCATGGATCAGCGCACCCGCGAACGACTTCCTGTCCTGCCCAACCTTGTCGCCGCCGTCAACACCGAGCGACGCCAGGCAGCAGAGTTGCTCCACGCAGCCCAAGCTGCTCGCCCCGGCGACACGTTCACCGCAGCCGGGCAGACCCTGCGCCGCAGCTTCCTGGCCGCCCGCGACGGTGGCGCGAAGATCTGGTCCGAGGATCCTACCGGCGGGCCCCGACTCGACTTGACTTTCCAAGAACACCAAGCGTTCTGGGCATGGGCAGTAGTTGAAGTGCTCCACCACACCGGGCTGCGCATTGAAGAACTCTGCGAGCTCAGCCACCACAGCTTCGTCCAATACACCCTGCCCGCTACCGGAGAGCTCATCCCGCTACTGCACGTCGCGCCGTCGAAGACCGACTGCGAACGGCTGTTGGTCATCAGCCCCGAGCTCGCCGACGTCCTATCGGCCATCGTCTGCCGTGTCCGCGGCGACGACGGCGCGGTTCCGCTGGTCGCCGCCTACGACTACCATGAGAAGGTCTGGAACCCGACGATCCCGCTGCTCTTCCAGCGGCACTACGGCGGCGAACGCCGCCCCATCACCCCACCGGCCGTCCGCCGACTGCTCAACGCGGCGCTGGTCAAAACCGCTCTCACCGACACCACCGGGCAACCACTGCGGTTCCTGCCGCACGACTTCCGCCGGATCTTCATCACCGACGCCATCATGAACGGCATGCCACCTCACATCGCCCAACTCGTCGTCGGCCACCGCGACATCAACACCACCATGGGCTACAAGGCCGTCTACCCCGAAGAAGTCATCACCGGCCACCGCGCCTTCCTTGCCCGCCGCCGCGCCCTGCGGCCCGGCGAGGAATACCGCACTCCCACCGACGCCGAATGGAACGAGTTCCTTGGGCATTTCGAGCACCGCAAGGTCGCCCTCGGAACCTGCGGGCGCGCATACAACACGCCCTGCATTCATGAGCACTCCTGTCTGCGCTGCTCGCTACTGCGACCGGACCCCCAGCAACGCGGCCGACTCACCGAGGTCCGCGACAACCTGCTCGCCCGTATCGACGAAGCCCACCGCGAAGGCTGGCTCGGCGAAGTCGACGGACTCCGCATCAGCCTCGCCGGAGCCGAACACAAACTCGCACAACTCGGCGAACTCACCACCCGCGCAGCTACCGTCCACCTTGGACTACCCCACTTCTCCCACCTCGTCGGCCGAACGGTCCGATGACGAACAGATCCCAAGCAAAACGGTCGTAGTTCAGAGAACATCTGCTCCGTAACACGTTTCGGTACGCGTCCCGAAGATATTGGGAGGAGATGTCACGGGATCTGCGACCGATCTATACCGCTGCCAACGAAGCTGCGGCGCGGGAGCGGTTCGACGAGTTCACCGGCAAGTGGGGCTCGCGGTATCCGGCGATCATCCGGCTCTGGCAGAACGCCTGGGCGGAGTTTATTCCCTTCCTCGACTAACGACGTCGAGATCAGGCGAGTCATCTGCTCGACGAATGCCATCGAGAGCCTCAATGCCCGGTACCGGCGGGCGATCCGGGCACGCGGGCACTTCCCGACGGACCAATCGGCGCTCAAGTGTCTATATCTCGCGACCCGGGCACTGGACCCGACCGGGAAGGGCAGAGCACGATGGGCAGTGAGATGGAAGCCGGCACTGAACGCATTCGCGATCACGTTCGAAGGCCGGCTCACCCCAAGTGAGAACTAAACCGATGTGCCAGATCCAGATCCACCGAATAACTGATAGTCCCTCCCCGGCAGGGGACCCCGGAGCTGACCCGAAAATAACGTGGTGAGTGGGCAGGCGACAGCACCCGGCGGAGCTTGCGGAGCCGGGTCATGTTGTAAGACGGTGTATTTGGCTATGCGGCGGGTTCGAGGGTGACGTGGTAGCCCATTGCGGTGAGTCGGGCGATGTGGTTACGCATCCTGCGTTCGGTGTTGATGCGGCTGGTGTGATAGTCGGCGCCGAGGTCGCAGAAGCGGGCAAACGGGTCGGTGAGCAGGTGCCAGACGATGACGAGGAGGGAACGGGCGACCGCGACCAGAGCTTAAGCTTGCCACGGTGTTTGAGAAGGCGTCGGTAGCGTTCGCCGAGGAAGGTGTCGGTTTTGGCGGCCACGGCGGCGGCCTCGCCGAGTGCGCCCTTGAGGTACGGGTTGCCCTTGCCGGTCTTGCCGCCGCGGGTGACGGGCCCGGACTGGACGGTGCGCGGGCGGAGTTTCGCCCACGAGACCAGGTGCGCGGCGGTGGGGAACTGGGTCATGTCCAGGCCTATTTCGGCTCAATGTCATCCTGGAGAGGTCCGGTGGGATTCGTTCGCTATTTCGCTGCCCCGGCTCGCGGGCTGGTGGCTTGTCCTGATGTGCGGTCCCACCCGGCCCGGAGGGTCGTTCGTGTGGCCTGATAGAAGCCTGCCGCTAATGCCCGATTGAGGCCTGCCCGCGAACGCACCGATCCGACGCCCAATAGCCCATCAACCGGATTGGAGTCGCCAGTGTTCGTGATCGGAGTCGACGCCCACAAATCCACCCACACACTTGTCGCTGTCGACGACATCGGCCGTCAGGTCGGGCAGCGGACCGTCAAGGCCACCACCGAGGGTCATCTGTCGGCGATCGAGTGGGCCGCTCAGTGGCCGCAGGTGCAGTTCGCGCTCGAGGACTGCCGCCACGTGACTCGGCGGCTCGAATCGGATCTGCTGCGCCGGGGCCACGCGGTCGTGCGCGTCAAGACCCAGTTGATGGCCCTGCATCGGCGTAGCGCCCGCCAGCCGGGAAAATCCGACCCCATCGACGCGCACGCCGTGGCGATGGCCGCGCTGCGTGAGGAGAATCTGCCGATCGCCCAACTGGACGAACCCACCAGGGAGGTCAAGCTCCTGTCCGATCACCGACGCAATTTGGTTTGTGAGAGAACGAAACTCGTCAACAGGCTTCGCTGGCACCTTCACGAGCTGGATCCTGAACTGGTGATTCCCGTGCGGGGGATTCGGCGGTACTGCGTCATGGATGAGCTCGCCGAACGGTTGACTGCGTTCACCGGTGTGGTCGCCCAGATCGCGGGCGATCTCCTCGACCGGTGCCGGCAGGTGACCGAGCAGGTCAACGATCTCGAGCGCCAGATCCGTGACCGGGTTCGGCGGATCGCGCCGTCGCTACTCGCGATACCCGGGTGCGGGGTTCTCTCCGCCGCCGTCATCATCGGCGAAACGGCCGACGCTCGACGGTTTCCCTCGAAAGATGCTTACGCGAAGTTCAACGGCACCGCTCCGATCCCGGTCTGGTCGGCCCACGAGCGGGTCCGCCTCAATCGCGGTGGCAACCGTGCCGTGAACTCCGCGCTGCACGCGATCGCCACTACGCAGGTCGCGCGCGGCGGCCCGGGTAAGGACTACGTGGCCAAGCTGCAGGCGGCGGGAAAGACGAAGCGGGAGGCCGTGCGCCTGCTCCGCCGACGT
Organism: Rhodococcus sp. ZPP; assembly: GCF_017656075.1. Taxonomy (NCBI): domain Bacteria; kingdom Bacillati; phylum Actinomycetota; class Actinomycetes; order Mycobacteriales; family Nocardiaceae; genus Rhodococcus; species Rhodococcus sp. ZPP. The sequence continues at coordinate 38,268 of NZ_CP058641.1, read as the reverse complement.
GTTTCCGACCGGGTGTTTCAGGTCCTGCGCACCAACGAATCTTCAATCGAAAACCGTTCACAAGGACCACTTTCGGCGGCGGCTTGACATAGAAGCATCGAGGATGCTCTGCGCCCCGGCCCGGCCGATGCCGGGGATTTCGGCGAGGCGTTCGACCGTGCTCGGCCCGGTGGCCGCGGTTTCGTCGGTCACGACGCCGCCGTCGGCGTCGGCCTGCGCCAGCAGGTGGTCGATGTGGGTGGTGGGGGTGCCGATCTGGCCGGACAGCGTGTCGATCTGATCGAGCAGCATCCGGGCCAGTTCGCCGTGGTGGTCGTCGAAGCGGCCGTGGAGCGCCTTGATCAGTGCCGGTCGTTTGGTCTTCATCCGGCGGCCCCGGGCCAGGTCGGCGAGCCGCCGCGGATCACGCTTGCCCGCGATCAACGCCTCGATCATGTCCCGTGCCGACAGCGTGTCCAGGGTGGACGCCACGGTCGACACCTTGATCAACGCGTTCTCGAGCAGTTTCTCGAGCGGCTGCCAGTAGCGGGTGCGTTCCCGGGTGAGATCGACCCGCAGCCGGGTGTAGTCCCGCAGCCGCCGGATCGGTGCCGGCGGCACGAACGAGGGCCGCAGCAGCCCCTTCTCGGTGAGCTTGGCCAGCCACACCGAGTCGAGCTTGTCGGTTTTGGGCCGCCCGGGCACGTTCTTCACGTCGCGGGCGTTGACCAGCTGCACGTCCAGCCCGGCCGCTTCGAGCAGGTAGTACCAGATCCGCCAGCAATCGGAGGTGGACTCGACGGTGACCTTCTCGATCTCCAACTCCACAGCTGTTCGGCGAGGTCGGTGCCCGCACCGGTGGTGGCCTCCACGTCCCACACCTTGCTGACCCGTCGACGCTGCCGCGGGGTCCGCACGCACACCTTGCCCGACGCCTTGGCCACGTCGATGGCACACACCCGCTCGATCACCAGCTCGTGATCGGCGTCGGGAATTTCTTCCGGCGTCGGTCCGTGTATCGGTTTCGCTCTCACTGCACTTGTCCTCCCATCGAGTCCACACATCTCACGGGGGCCGCCCGGGGGCCTCGGTCAAGGGAACCGAAATTCTGACCGGCGTGCTCGAAGCAACAGTGCGTGACCCTTCCAGGTCGGGCCCCGGCGCCAGGCTCATTCGCGGGCTAGCAGCCCAAGGAAACGTCGGCGTCGGACAGGCGACCCAATGCCATTTTCACGCCTGCGAGGCGTCCCGGGAACGGAACGGGGGGCTCATGTGCAATGTGTACCTGCACCGGCTGGACCGGGCATGGCGTCCCGCATACGGGACGCTGTCCCGTTACGCGGACGATGCGCTGGTGATGTGCCGGTCGAAGGGGCAGCCGGTGGCCGCCTTGGCGCGGTTGACCGCTCTGCTGGCCGACCTCGGTCTGCAACCGAAGGCGGCCAAGACCCGGATCGTGCAGCTGACGGTCGGGGGTGAGGGAGTGGACTTCCTCGGCTTCCATCATCGGCTGGTTCGGTCTCGGGCCGTCCACGGTACCGGTGACGTCGTCTACCTGGCTCGATGGCCCTCACGCAAGGCAATGCAGCATGCCCGAGACCGTATCCGGTTCATGACGATGCGGGCGCGGCTGGCTGCTCCGGTCGAGCAGGTCGTGCAGGAGATCAATCTCTTCCTGCGCGGCTGGGCGGGCTACTTCCGATACGGGAATTCCGCCCACGCCTTCGACAAGATCAGACGCTACGCGTTGATGCGACTGGCCCTGTTCATCGGGAAACGGCATCAACGCGGCCGCGGCTGGGGTTTCGTCCAGGTCTACCGATCACCGGACGAGCTCGGTCTGATCTCCCTCAATGGAATCGTCGTCGCACCCAGGGCACATAAGCCCTGGCGGGAGAAACCGAACACCGCCGGTGAAGGGCGTCGGTGAGCCGTGTGCGGGAGAACCGCACGCACGGTTCGACGGGCGGGAGCTGGAAACGGAGCACCCTGGCCACGGACACGGAGAAGAACACCCCGGAGGGAAACCCCCTGGGCACCAACGGCTCCGCGACCTACCGCCAGTACGTGCCACCGCGCCAGTTCCCGACCCAACCATCCTCCGACGGTCCTCAATCGCCCTTACCGCGGACTTTGCTCGGTACTCGCGACGAAATGTCCAGGACCGACCACGACGAAGGTGGCCGCGGCCGACCCTGCCTTCCGACCGGTGTCGTCCCATGCATCAGCATGGAGTAGCAGCCGACGTCCTTCGCGCTGGGCGACATGTGCGCAGAATGTGTAGGGATGGTGCAGCCGGAACGGCGCTTGGTACTCGATGGTGAGGCTGCGCGTGACGGCGAGCGATCCGACCGTGTATAGGGCGAATCCGAAGAGGTCGTCGAAGGCGAGGGCGACCGCTCCCCCGTGCGCGATGCCAGGGGCACCTACCTGGGCGTCGGAGAAGCGGTGGACCGCCTCGACGCCCGTCGTGGTGCGCACCACGTGCAGATGCAGGCCGGCGGGATTGTTGGGCCCGCACCCGGCGCAGTCCGGGGAGTGTGGTGGCAGCCTCTGGCCGATCTCAACCGTGTCCTGACCGGCGAGGTGCTCCGTCCACCGAGAGATCACTCCCCCATCGCCGGGCACGTTCCCTTCGCCACTGCCGGCGGGCGCCTGCTGGTCGCCGTGGTCGTGTGCTCCCGCCACGCGTGTCACTCCTCTTCTTCCGTCCTGCCTCAAGTTCTTCCAATGGAGCGAGGTTTCTCAGTCTTCGATGACGGCCAGCTCGCCGTCGGCATGCAGGGAGCGCAGGCGCTTCTTGTCGAACTTGCCGACCGAGGTCTTGGGCAACTCGGAGACGAAGCTCCAGCGCTCAGGCAGCCACCACTTGGCCACCTTGTCCTCGAGGAACTCACGGAGCTGAGCAGGCGTGATTTCCCTGCCCTCGCGTACGACGATTACGGCCAGTGGACGTTCTTGCCACTTCTCGTCTGGGACCCCGATCACGGATGCCTCCAGAACGTCTGGGTGGCCGGCAAGCAGTAGCTCGAGCTCAACGGAGGAGATCCACTCTCCGCCGGACTTGATCACGTCCTTGGTGCGGTCGGTCAGCGTTACGAAGCTCCGGTCATCGATCCGACCGACGTCGCCGGTGCGCAACCAGCCGTCCTGGAACTTCTCCCCGTCATCCTCCTCACCGAAGTACGAGCCGGTGATCCAAGGCCCGCGCACCTGCAGCTCACCGACCGTCTCACCGTCGTGCGGCAGCTCGTGGCCCGCGTCGTCGACGATTCTCAGCTCCACTCCTGCGACCGGACGTCCCTGGGTGGCGCGTAGCCGCCATCGCTCCCGCGGTTCGAGCGTGGCGGGCGGACGTGCGATGGCGGCCAACGGGGAGGTCTCGGTCATGCCCCAGGCCTGGACGATCTGGACGCCGTACTTCTCCTCGAATGTCTGCATCAGGTGCAGGGGCACCGCGGAGCCACCGCAGGCGACCAAGCCGAGGGAGGAGACGTCGTGGCCCGGGTTCGACTCCAGGAAGTTCAGGACGTCGTTCCAGATCGTCGGGACCGCGCCCGCGATCGTCGGCTTCTGGGCACTGATCAGCTGCACGAGCGGTTCGGCCTGCAAGAACCGCTCGGGCATGAGCAGGTCGGCGCCAGCCATGAATGCGGCATAGACCAGACCCCAGGCGTTGGCGTGGAACATCGGCACGATGGTGAGGATGCGGTCATCGGAGGTGACCCGGAGTCCGTCTGCGGCGCAGGCCGCCATCGAGTGCAGGTAGGTCGACCGGTGGCTGTAGGCCACGCCCTTGGGGTTGCCGGTGGTGCCGGAGGTGTAACACATGGCTGCTGCAGAGTGCTCATCGATCTCAGGCCAGTCGAAGGTCTCGGGCTGAGCGGATATGAACTCCTCGTAACCCACGACTGTGACCCCGTCGTGGCGCAGCGGGGCGAGGTCCACGTCGCCGGTCACGACGACGGTGTGCACGCTGGTGATCTGCGGCAGCACGGGCGCCAGGAGGGGGGCCAGGCTGCCATCGAGAATCACGACCTGGTCCTCGGCGTGGTTGCCAATGTAGACGAGCTGTTCTGAGGTGAGCCGAGGGTTGAGGGTGTGCAGCACCGCGCCCATCGAGGGCACCGCGCAGTAGGCCTCTACGTGTTCTTGGTTGTTCCACATGAAGGTCGCGACCCGCTCATCGCTCGTGATCCCGCAACCTCGGAGCGCGTTGGCCAGCTGGGCTGATCTCTGTCCGACCTCAGCGAACGTGCCGACCTTCACGGTCCCGTCGGGCTGCAAGGTCCGCACGGTCGCCGAGCCGTGCACGCTCGAGCCGTGGCGCAGGATCGCCGTGGTCGTCAACGGAACGTTCATCATCGTGCTCTTCATGGCATTCCTTTGTTCTTGAGTGCATTCGATCGGGCAGCGAACCGGAGGGAATCGTCAGGCGTCTAGACAACGGCGGGCGGTCAGTGATCTTCGGCGGTCAGGGAGGTTGCGGCGAGTTCCAAGGACTCGACCAGACGCAACTCGACCTCTGGTAGACGACTGGCCGTCAAGGCCACGGCGTCAGCTCTGGTTCGTGCCTCAGCGTCGCGCTGGATCGCGGCGCGTGCGGTGTCGGTCCACGTCTGCGCACAACGTGTGGCGGCGACGGCCAGCTCTGCGGTGGCACGGTCACCAGTCAGTCGTGCGACCTCGGCGCAGCCATCGGCGAGCAAGCGTCGGAACAGCCCGCCGCCGGTGCCTGCCTTCTCGATGAAAGCGCCGAGGCTGAACAGGAGGATCTCGAGATCATCTTCCGGAAGATCGGCCCAGATCCGAACGTCAGCGGCCAGCTCCGCGGCGGCGGCCAGGCCCTCGGCACCGACCCCTGCTGCGGTGGGATCGGCGATGCTGGCCCGTGACGGGCGGCGCATGTTGGCCGCGGACTGGCGGAACGCCGCTGCCGCAGCGTCAGCAACTGCAGGGAGGTCGCTCGGCCAAGTGATGCGGTAGGTGCAGTGACGCGTCGGCTGTGGGAACGACGTCGAGGACCTTGCCCGAGCTAGCGCGTCGAGGGGGACCTCCTGCACCTCGGCACGGTCGTTGTCCACGACGAAGGCAACCCCCGCAGTCTCGTCATAGCCGATCACCACAATGTCGTGCCGGCTCATTTGCAGCTGGACCCGCAGGTAGGGCAATTCGGCGATGTCGCCCCACACGAGGCTGGGGCGTCCGGCGTCGACCTCGTCGCGAACCCAGGACCATCCCTCCCGGGGATCGTCGGTGGTGAGAACTTGGACCTGCCCGCCGAGCCGGTGGGGTAAGTCGATTTCGAAATCGGCGCCTCGTCCCACCAGGTACAGCGGTGGCACGAGGTCGCTCGATCGGAGGTACGACAGCCCCAGAGCGCCGCCAAGCGCGAACACCAGGCCTTCATCAGGCGGTCCGTCCCACCCCAGACCGTGCCAATGCAGGAGATCACGCATCGCACCCGAACCACAGTGCCCGCCCATCCGATGGGGGTAGTCCTGAATCAGGGTCCTGCGGGGCATGTATACGTCCTTGGAGTAGGTCCGGTCCGACGGGTCGGAGGTCGGAGGTCGGAGGGTCAGCTGTTCCGGATTCGGTCCAGGTAGGCCTGACGGGCCCCCATGTCGACGTCGTCGAGGAACACCGAGTCCGTGCCCAGGGCCGAGCCGAGCCCGGAGGCCACCCGTCCGGGCACGAACTTCATCGCCGCGACCACGCCGCCGGCGAGGCGGGTGACGCGCACGAAGGGACGTGGACTCTCGATCAGGTCGGCCGTCGCCCGAGCAATCTCCTCGGGCTCGGCGTTGCGCAGTCCCTTGGCTCCGGCCGTTCCGGCGACGAGCTCAGTGTTGGTGAACGTGGGCCGGACTGTGGACAGTTGGACCCCGGACTTGCGGTATTCCTGGCGTGCTGCCTCGGTGAACCCGATGACGGCGAACTTGGTGCCGCAGTAGGTCGCGAGACCGGGCACGGCGAGCTCGCCGGCCAGCGAAGCGGTGTTGATGATGTGCCCGGCACGCCGCGGCAGCATCCGCTGCAGGGCGAGCTTGGTCCCGAAGATGACTCCGAGGACGTTGATCTCGACCTGCCGCCGGGTCACCGCGTCGTCTTCCTCGTGAACGTGCCCGGTGGGCATGATGCCCGCATTGTTGATCAGTACATCGAGGGGGCCGAGGTGCTCCTCGACCATGTCGAGGAAGTTGCGGCAGGAGTCGGGGTCGGTGACGTCGAGGCGGGTGACAACTTCCACCCCGAGTTCGTCGGCTGCCTCCTTGAGCCGCGCCTCGTCGACGTCGCCGATGGCGACGCGGTGGCCTCGTCGGATCAGCTCTTTGGCGGTTTGATAGCCGATGCCGCGGGCTCCGCCGGTGATCGCCACGGTCTTGGCGGCGGTACGTGTGCTGCTCGTCCTCACTTGCTGTGCTCCTTGTTCAGGCCGAGGCGTTGCCGCAAGCCGCGACCGGCTGCCGCGCGCAACATTCTTCCGGCGATGGCCGTACGCCGGGAGGAGTACGGGTACCACGTGAGTTCTCGCGCCAGGACGGGGATCCGCGGCTCGGTCACCGCCTGAACCCGGCAGTACTTGTGCAGCCCATAGGCGCCTCCGAGCCGGGCACCGATACCCGAGGCCTTCCACCCACTGTGTGGCAGTGTCATGGCGAAGAGGTTGCTGAAGACATCGTTGATGTTGACCGCACCCGCATCCAGGCGTCGAGCGATGCGCCGCGCGCGAACGTGGTCGCGAGTCCACACCGTCGCGGACAGGCCGTACGCCGAGTCGTTGGCCAGGCGGATGGCCTCGTCTTCATCGGCGACCCGCATCACCGGGATCGTTGGGCCGAAGGTCTCCTCGGTCATGCATGTCATCGTGTGGTCCACGTCGACCAGGACGGTCGGAGCGTAGTAGTTCCCGACCGCACCCCGAGTGCCGCCGGCCATGACCTGCGCACCGGCCGCCACCGCCTCGCTGACGTGGCGATCCGCGATCTCGACCTGTGTCGAGGTGACCATCGCGCCGACTTCGTCTCCTGGCGCTGCGCCCTGGGTCAGGGACCGCACCCGCTGCGTCAACCGGGCCACGAATTCGTCGTAGATCTCAGAGACCACATACACCCGTTCGACGGAGATGCAGACCTGACCCGCGTTGAACAGACCGCCCCACGCGATCCCCTCCACCGCGCGAGCAATGTCGGCGTCCTCGAGCACGATCGCCGGATCCTTGCCGCCCAGCTCCAGGCTCACCGGCTTCAAGTGCTCAGCACAGCGGATCGCGACCGCGCGCCCCGTGGCTGTGGAGCCGGTGAACTGCACGAAGTCAGCGGCGTCCACTACGGCGGCACCGGTTTCGCCGGCACCCACGACATGCGCCAGAACCGGGGGGGCGCCGATCTCGTGCCAGCCCTCGACGACCCGCGCACACGTCAGTGGCGTCTCCTCCGAGGACTTCGCCAGGACCGCGCAACCGGCAGCCAACGCGGGCGCTGCGTCCATGAGGAAGAGGGTGATTGGGAAGTTCCACGGCGTGATGAGCCCAACCACCGGGTAGGGGTGGTAGGTCTTGGACAGCCGCTTCGGCAGACTCAGCAGACCCGAGGACCTGACCTTCTCGCCTGCAAGAAACTCCTCGGCATGATCGGCGTAGTAGGTGATGAACTCGCACGACGCCGTCGTCTCCACCAGGGCGTCAGGGCGCACCTTGCCTGTCTCGGCTTGCAGCAGGTCGGTGAGCTCATCGGTGTGAGCCAGGATCCAGTCCCGCCATCGATGCAACCACCTGGCGCGTTGCCGCGGGCCAGTTTCGGCCCACCCGACCTGAGCGCGACGGAGGTCGTCGACGATGCGGTTCACGGCCTTGTGATCATCCACGGGAACGGTTGCGACCAGGCGTCCGTCGGCTGGGTTGCGCACGTCCAGAGCGCCTGCGGTGGTCGTCGTGCTCATCGGGCCTCCAGGGGTGAGTCAGACCTGCGGGAGATCCCGTCGGGCTGGGTCTGGCTGGTGGGTGTGTCGGTGAAGGCGTCGGCGATCGCGTGCGCGGAGGCACCCATCAGCAGTCCATAGGTATTCCGAAGCTCGGTCAGGATCGCGATCAAGGGCAGGTCGTCGAAGACGCCGCGCTCGCGAACGTATTCCATGTGTTGGGTTCCGTCGGCGGTGAAGGCGTGCAGGAGGGCGTCGTGCTCGCCGTCGAACTCCACCGGAGGTACACCGAAACGCGCACACAACTCGGTGTTGAAAGCCGGCGTCGCCTTGAGCCACCTGCCGTCGATGTAGAGATTGCTGTAGCCGTGATAGACGAATAGGTCCGTGCCGCCCATGAGCGCTCGCAATGATTCGGTCTGCAGATGATTGCGGACGTCAGCAAAGCCCAGCCGCGCCGGAATACCGGCCGCACGGCACACCGCGGTCAAGAGGACCGCCTTCGGGACACAGTAGGCGCGGCCGGCTTCGAGGACGAAGCTCGCACGATAGTGGGCGGGATCGTCCGAAACCGTGTATGGGTTGTACCAAACCTCGTCGCGGACAGCGGCGAAGAGGCGCTTTGCCTTGTCCCGGTCGGTGCTCGCATCTCCTATCGCGGCCGCGGTAAACGCGCGGACGGCCTCGTGCTCGATGTCGAGGAAGTCCGTCGCCACCAAGAACGACGCTGGCGCCTGCCTCACCTGCGCTCCAGTGTGATTGGCAACCCGTCGACAGGAATGGGTAGCGAGGTGTTGTCCCATCTTGCTTCGTAGTGGTCGGGGACCGTCCAGGTGTAGTTGCGAAGCATCTGGTGCAGGATCGCCTTGACCTCAAGGGTCCCGAAGTGAAGACCGATGCACTTGTGTACCCCTCCACCGAAGGGAATCCACCCAAAGCGGTGCTGCTGGTCCTCACGCCGCGACTCGCTGAAGCGGTCAGGGTCAAAGGTGTCGGGATCGGTCCAGCACGACTCGTCGAAGTGGTTCCCCGCCGGAGCCACGGCCACCAGGGTGTCCGCCGGGATGTGGTGTCCGGCGATCTCGACAGCCTCGACCGTCTTGCGCATCACGATCGGCACTGGCGCCACCAGACGCAGTGTCTCCTTGATCACCAGATCGAGAGTCGCCAGCGACTCCAGGTCGTCGATGTCCGGGGCCTGTTCACCGAGTTGGTCGGACTCGGCTCGAGCCCTTTCCTGCCACATCGGGTGCTTGGCGAGGAAGTAGGCGGCGGCAGTAGTGATAGTCGAGGTGTCGTGGGCGGCCATCATCAAGAAGATCATGTGGTTGACGACGTCCTCGTCGGTGAAGGCCTCGCCTTCAGCCGTGCGCGCATGGCACAGTCCTGCGAAGAGGTCGTTGCCCTGGGCGCTGCGGGCCGCGGGCAGGTGCCGCGCAAAGTAGGCCTCGAGGAGGGCCCGCCCGCGGACCCCGGCTCGCCAGCGGGTCCCCGGCAGCGGGATGCGGACGATCGAGCTCGCTGCGCGGACGGTGGCCACGAAGGCGTCGTTGATGGCGTCGGTGTCCTCGCTTCCGCCCCGCCCTGCCATGAAGACCTCGGTTGCGATGTCGAGAGTCAGGCTCTTCAGCAGGGGGTAGATGCGCGTGGACTTGCCCGTGGGCCACCCGGGGATGCTGGACTCGAGGGTCGGTCCGAGCTGGTTGACGTAGCCGGCGAGCCGGTCGCGGGTGAACGCCTCCTGCATGATGCGTCGATGCATCTGGTGTTCGTCGAAACTCATCAGCATCAGGCCCCGGTGGAAGAAGGCGTCGATGAGATAGGTCCACCCGTCCTGGGAAAAGGACTTTGCCTTGGTAGTCAGTGCCTTCTGTGTGGCATCCGGGCCGGCCACGACCACCATTTTGGTGCCGAAGGCGCCCATCCAGGGAGACCGGTCCGAATCGCTGGTACCTGGCACGAGTGAAGTCCGAGCCGAACCGGAGGTAGTCCAAGGTGTGCCCGAGAAGCGGAAGGCCGGCGGTCCCATGAACCGGCTTGAGCCCGGACCCAGCCGGGGTCGGGGCGAGCTCCTGGACCGGCCACTGGTCACTGGCCCCACGCAGGGCAGTGTCGACCCGACTCGGCAGGGGCGCCAGGAGCACCGACGAGAGCCGCCCGCGCCCCCCTCGGCAACGGGAGCTGGAGGACGTTCGTCACTAACGTTCCTTTCCGAAATGCAGGTCAAGATCGCTGTCGTCGTACCCATCGCCCCAAGGACCCGTCTTCTCAGGCGGAGCCGGCGAGCACCAGTTCGGCCCGGTCGATGGGAAGTTGCTGTGTGATGGTCCGCTTGCTGAACATGAAGTCGCGGGGGCGGTTGATGCAGTCGGCGGCGATGAGCACGCCGGCACGGAGGTAGAAGCAGGTGAAGTCGCGGTCCCGCGCGGGGTCGCCGCTGAGGACGACTTCGTCGTACCCGGTGTTGAGGCCGGCGATCTGGAGCTTGAGATCGTATTGATCCGACCAGAACCATGGAAGCGCCGCTATCTCCTTGGGCTTCCCGCAGACGGTCGCGGCGGCAACTTTGGCCTGCTCGCCCGCGCTCGGCACGGACTCCAGGCGAATGCGACGGCCGTAGCGGGCCATCTCCTGACACGTGCAGTCACCGGCGGCCACGATGTCCGGGTCGCTGGTGCGCGCGTGGGAGTCGATCAGCACGCCGTCGTCTACTACCAGGCCCGCGGCGGCGTCGAGCTCGGTGTTCGGCTCAACGCCGATGCCGACAATGACGAGGTCGGCTGGGATTGATTCGCCGCCGGCCAGGACCACTTCGCGGACCTGGCCGTCGCCGGACAGAGCCTCGACCAGTGCGCTCGTCCGGATGTCGACCCCCTCGCTGCGGTGGATCCGGTCGAAGAACGCTGAGACCTCGGGGGCGGTGACTCGTTCGAGGACGCGATTGGTCGCCTCGAGGACGGTGACCTCCAAACCCAGGGCACGCAGGGAGGAGGCCGTCTCCAGCCCGATGTACCCACCACCCACGATCACGGCCCGACGCGCGGCGACGGCGGCCTCTCGGATCAAGTCGACGTCCGCGGCGGTGCGTAGGTAGTGGACTCCTGGTAGGTCGGCTCCCGGGGTGGGGAGCCGTCGAGGGCGGGCGCCCGTGCACAGGGCGAGCTTGTCGTAGGGCAGCGCGTCGCCTGTGCTCAGCAAGAGGTGGCCTGCCGAGCGGTCGATCGCCTCCACCGTCGCGTCCAGGAGTTGGATTCCCTGCTTGGTGTAGAACTCCGCGCTGCGGATCGCCAGCTCGTCGAGTGTACTCTTGACGGCCAGGTAGGCCTTCGACAGCGGAGGGCGCTGGTAGGGCAGCGCCGACTCGTCGCCGATGACGATGATCTCCCCCGTCCACCCTTCCTGGCGCAGACTGGCCGCGAGTTGAATCCCGGCATGGCTGGCCCCGACGATGACGACTCGCTGCAAGGTCATGCGCCGGTGTTCGGGGTGAGGCGGACCATCATTTTGCTGATACCCCTCACGAAGTTGGACTGCACGTACTCAGGCTCACCGACGACCTCGACGTTCTCGAAGCGAGGAAGCAACTCTTCCCAGAGGATCCGCAACTGCAGCTCGGCCAGCCGATTGCCCATGCAGCGATGGACGCCGAACCCGAAGGAGATGTGGTTGCGTGCGTTGCTCCGGTCGATGATCAACTCATCGGGCCGATCGAACACCCGCTCGTCTCGGTTGCCCGAGGCGTACCACATCACGACCTTGTCGCCCTTGCGGATGAACTGGCCGTTCAGCATAGTGTCGGCCTTGGCGACCCGGCGCATATAGGCGAGCGGTGTCTGCCACCGGATGATCTCCGAGACCATGTTGGGGATCAGGTCGGGGTTCGCCTTCAGCTTCTCGAACTGGTCCGGGAACTGGTTGAGCGCCAAGACACCCCCACTCATCGAGTTGCGGGTCGTGTCGTTGCCCCCGACGATCAGCAACACCAAGTTGCCCAGGAACTCCATCGGACGGTCGATCAGGTCCTTGGTGTCCTCGTTGCTCTGCAACATGGTGATCAGGTCGTAGCCAGGTTCCTCGCCGGCAGCTGTCCGGGCCGCCTTGTCGTGCCACAGCGCGCTGAGACCTCGAACCGCGTCGCGCATGCCGTCAAACACCTCGTCGTTGTCCGATGGGCCGCCGTTGGCCTGCTCCATCGAGGACGCGAGATCGGACCACTCGACGAGCTTGCGCCGCTGCTCGTAGGGAAAGTCCAACAGAGTCGCAAGCATCCGCGCGGTCAACTCGATCGAGACGTTCTGCACCCAGTCAAACGGCTGATCCAAAGGGAGGTCATCCAGCACGTCTCGGACGCGTGACCTGATCAGACCCTCCATCTCACGCAGGTTCTTCGGCGCGACCACACCCTGGACAGCCTGCCGCTGCAGGTCGTGTCGTGGCGGGTCCATCGCGATAAACATCTCGATATCAAGGAAACGCGGCGGGGTACCAATGATGATGAACGGCTCGGCGGAGAACAGCTCGTGGTTCTTGTCGACGGCCACGATGTCGGCATGCCGCGTGACCGACCAGAACGGACCGAACGGACTGTTGGGCTGATAATGGACCGGCGCCTCGTTGCGCAGGCGCTCGAAGTAGGACTGCCAGCGACCCTGCCGGTAGAGGAACGGATTGCTGAGGTCGATATCGGCAAGCTCGACGTCCTCGACCGGCGGGATCGGGGCCTCGACGAAGAGCTTCACCCCGTTCGTGCCAGTCGCCCATCGCCGGGCCTTGTCGTACAAATGTGCGCCCTGGATCTGCAGCTCCATGGGGATGGTCGACTGAACTTTGGCGGTGATTGCCGCAGGAATCTTCATCACGTCTTATCCGTCTCTCTCGTCGTCACATCTGAAACTCAGGCAACTGGACGATCAAGCCGTCCCACCCCGCGGAGACCGCCATCTGGCAGGACAATCGGGAGGTCGGCTGACGCTCGGGGTTCATCGCGAGCATCTCCTCCTCCTCCGCGCCGGAAAGCCCCACCAGTTCCGACCACTGCGGATCGACGATCACGTGACAGGTCCCGCACGCGGCTTCGCCGCCGCAGTCGCCATCAATGCCGGGCACCGCATTGTTGAGCGCAACCTGCATCAACGACTGGCCCTCCTCCAGAGACGCCTCGTGCTTCTCGCCGTCGTGGGAGACAAAGGTGACAACTGCCATAGCCAACTCCTGATGCGGTGCTTCGGTGTGGGAACTTAGTCAAAGCGTCGTCGACGATGACCGCTGCGGCTATGCTCGCCGAGGTCAGAAAGTTGTGAGTTCGGCTCAGAGGAGGAGCATGTTCAGTGAACCTCATTGAAGCGGGTGTGCCCCCGCTCGCGTTCGTGCAACTGATCCAAAGCCAAGCACTCGACCCAGACGCCGTCGCGCGGTTTCGCAACCTTATGGCTCGCGCAGGAACCAACGAGGCGGCGCTGGTTCAACGTGACGTCCAGGTGCCGTTACGGTGGTTTCGGGAGGTTTACCCCGAACTCGACGTCGACCAGGCAACCTTGCTCGGTCGCGCGTTCGCTGAACAGGCCCAGTTGACATCTTTCGGCCCGCTGAGTCTCCCGCTGGTCAGCGCAGGGTCGGTAGCCGAGATCGTGGAGCTGCTCACGTATCTGCCGTTGATCTCGACGGCCCTAAGTCCACAGTTTCATCCAAGTGACCACGGGCTCATGGTCGGGCTTACCGGACACGCGGTTGATCCGGATCTGGACTGCCTGGTGGTCACTTACTGCGGCTCGGTCCTACTGCGATTGCTTGACATGCTCGTTGAGGACGTGTCGACCGTCACGCTTCACCTGGGTTGGCCAGCGCCGGCCTCTCTGGCTCAGGATGAGGACGCCCTTGCCAGGCGCCTGTTCTTCGACGCCCCGATGTCCTTCCTCCATGTTCCCGCTGACACGCTCGACGAGGTCTGCCGGTTCTCCGATCCCCTGGCGTATCGACTCGCCATCGTCGATCTGCAGCGAACTCTCGACCAGTGGAGCGGGAACACGTCGTTCTCGGAGAAGGTGAGGCGGTTGTTGGAGGAGGATCCCGGACAGAGAAGTAGCCAGTGGGTCGCAGACGAGCTGTCAATATCCACTAGCACACTCAAGCGGCGCCTCTCCGAAGAGGGAACCACCTTTCGCGAGTTGTGCCAGTCATTCCTGCGCGAGCGCGCGATGCTGCGGCTACTCGACCAATCAATGTCGATAAGTGAGATCGCCACGGATCTCGGATACAGCGACCTCACCAACTTCTCACACGCCTTCAAGCGATGGACCGGCCGCTCTCCGAGCGAGTTCCGGCACGCATAACGCGGTTGGTGTGTTCTGTCCCGCGTCAAGGAGTTGGCAGCAATCCTCGATGACATCTTCGCCCGGACACCGCCTGTTGACCGTCTCTGGGGATGACGACCACGGGGTGGTGAATCGTCACTGGGTTTGCCGATGGGGTGGTCGGCACCGGGGTGTGGGTTGCTCTTGATCGTCTGCACCGTCAGTGTGACGAGCAACTGATGAGTGCACGGCACCCCCGCCGGCATCCGGGAAGATTCTGCGGGGGCGCCGTGCCGAGTGCGAAGGCCACCCAATGGTCACGGTAGAGGTCGATCCTGTCCGCGTCGAGTCGCGCTTGGCGGCGGGTGAAATAGGGTGCCCGTGCTGCGGTGACGGCGTGCTCGGCGGATGGGGTCATGGTCGGCCACGGGTAATCGCGGGGACCGATGAGCGGGTCCGGCCGAGGCGGAGTCGCTGCCGCGACTGTTCGGTTATGTGATCTGTCAAGGTGTCCGTTGAGGTGACTGTCTCATACGGATCTCGGCGTCATTCGAGTGGTGTCTCATGCTCGACCGTGGTTTGGGAGTCGTTGCGTGCGAGTTGGCTCCGCGGCGGGGCGTTCGTCGAGGCCGGGTGGCGGAGGGACCCGGCCTCGACATTGGCGGTTCGACGTCGGGTGCTGAGAGGTGTGGCGTTGTCGTTGACGCGGTCCGTCTGCTCGTTGTCGTGCTCGAGTTGGGCCACCCGCAGGGTGAGGGCCTGGATCTGGTTGGCGTAGGTCTTGATGGTTTGCTTGAGTTCGCGGATCTGGGCGGCGTGTTCGCTGCGCAGGGCTCGCTCGGTCTTCTTCAGCTGGCTGACCTGGTGACGGAGGTCTTCGAGTTCGGGCCGGGCTGTTTGGGGTTCATCGAGCCGTCGTTTGATTTCTGCCGCTTGGGGTGAGCGGTAGTACGACGCGCGGGATACTCCGGCTTCGATGCAGATGTTGGACACGGTGAGCTTGCCGTCGGTGATTTCGGGATGACCGGCCAGCAGCCGCTCGAAAAGCTTCGTTGATCTTGCGGTCGGTCTCGGTCATGCTGGCTCCGGTTCTGTGCTGTGGATCTGGGTGATGAGGTGCTCGAGCTGGGCGAGGTGGTTGGCCAGGGCGGCCTGTTGCAGCGGTGGGAGCGGTTTGCCGTCGGCGAGTTGCAGGGCCCCGCGGGCTTGATCACGGGCGGTGGTCAGCCGCGGCAGGTGAACGGCCGATCGCCGGGCGTTGGGGCAGGTCGAGCACATGTCGAGCAGCGGGAGGGGGCGTCCCAGGGTGCTGGCGCGCTGGGCGCAGAGTGCGGTCTCGCGTTGGTAGAAGCAGTCACCCAGAATCCCGGGGTGCAGCGTCTTGGTCAGGTGAGCGAGCATGGTGCGCAGCCGGGAGGGGCGGGCGACCACCCCGGGCAGATCACCGAGCTCACGCCGGATCCGGTCGAACTCGGCGTCGACGCGTCGGGCCGCGCCGCCGCCGGAGCGACCGCCGTCGTTCCAGTCGCGGTAGAGGTCTTCGAGGTAGTCCAGCTGTGCCACGGCTTGTTCGGCGGCGACCTCGGCGGCGAAACCGGAGTCCGAGGTGCCGGCATATCCTTGGAATACCGCGATTTTCGCGTGTTTCTATCCGACACCGCACCGGTGCCGGGGCGGCGGACACGGTGTCGGTCACACTGAATACCATGGACCGCCGCAGCCTGAACCCCGAACGCTGGAACGTGCGGGTGCGATCCACCGCGGCCGCGGTCCTCGCCGTCACGGTGTGCCTGCTGCTGGCCGGTGGTGCACTTCTGTTCGTGCTGTACCGCACGCTCGAACACTCCGCCCGAGGCGCCGCCGACTCACGGGCCCACCAGATCATCGAGCAACTCCACACCCAACCACCCCAGGAACTCGACCCATCACTGCTCGCTACCGACGGTCAAATCGGGGCCATCCAAATTCTCGACAACCACGGAAACGTGCTCGCCACCTCGACCGGGATTCCGTCGTCACCGGTCCTCGCCTCCCCGCTGCCACCCGGCGAGTCCGCCTACCTCGGAAACCTCCACTTCGGGCACGACCGCGACTACTGGGTGGCCGCCCACGGCACCATGTCCCCGAACGGGCCCGTCACGGTCGTCACCGGCGCCGACCGCGAACCGGTCGAAGGTGTCCTGGCCACCGTCGCGGCACTCCTCGCGATCGGTGCCCCGATCGTCGTCGGCTTCGCCGCCGCCGCCACCTACCGGCTCATCGGCGCAGCCCTCCGCCCGGTGGAGCGGATCCGCGCCCGTGTGGCGGCGATCTCGACCGATCAACTCGACGAACGGGTCCCCGTGCCCGCGGCTCGGGACGAAATTGCCGATCTCGCGGTCACCATGAACAGCATGCTCGCGCGGCTCGAGGCCGGGCACCTGGCCCAGCGGCGTTTCGTCAGCGACGCCTCGCACGAACTGCGCAGCCCGCTGGCGACCATCACCGCCGCACTCGAACTCGCACAATCCCGCCCCGACTTGATCGACACGGCCCTGGTCGACGAGTCGTTGCTTCCCGAAGCCCGACGAATGCATGCGTTGCTCGAGGACCTTCTCCTGCTCGCGCGTGCCGACGAAGACTCACTGACCCACCTGCGCGTCGACGTCGATATCGACGATCTGATCCTGGCCGAACGCGCCCGCCTCCGGGGCCTTCCCGGCATCGCGGTCGCCGCCGCCGTCGACCCTGTCCGGGTGGCCGGGGATCCGGAGCAGTTGGCCCGATTGGTCCGCAATCTCGTCGACAACGCCGTCCGCCACGCACACACCCGAATCGCCCTCGCGTGCCGCAGGTGCGAGGGAAGCGCCGTGATCGAGGTGGTCGACGACGGGCCGGGCATCGCTCCGGCGGACCGGGCCCGGATCTTCGAACGGTTCGTCCGCCTCGACACTCCCCGAACCCGCGCATCCGGGGGTTCCGGACTCGGGCTCGCCATCGCCGCGGAAATCGTCGCCGCACACCACGGCTCGATCGAGGTCCGCGACCATGAAGGCGGGGGTGCACACTTCGTCGTCACCCTTCCGATCGGCGACGACAGCTACTCCTCCGACCGCATCGAATAGCCCACGCCGCGGACCGTGTCGATGCTCGCCGTGCCGAACGGGGCATCGATCTTGCGCCGAAGGTAGCCGACGTAGACCTCCACGATGTTGTCGTCGCCCTCGTAATTGGCATCCCACACTGATTGCAGGATTTCGTGTTTGGTGACCACCGAGCCGGCGTGACGCATCAGGAACTCGAGCACACTGTACTCACGGGGAGTGAGCTGGAGGCGGGTCTCCCCGCGGGTGACCCGCCGCATCGACGGGTCCAACGAGAGTCCGGCAACACTCAGGACCGGCGGCCTCGGCGGGGCGCCGCGCCGCACCAGCGCCCGCAACCGGGCGATCAGCACCACGAACGAGAACGGTTTGATCAGATAGTCGTCGGCACCGAGGTCGAAGGCATCGGCGAGGTCGTACTCACCGTCCTTGGCCGAGAGCATCAGCACCGGCGTCCACACCTGCTGCCGACGCATCTCCCGGACCACGTCGTACCCGTGTTTGCCAGGCAACATGATGTCGAGGACCACCACATCAAAGCCGCCACCTGCCGCCGCCGCCAGCCCGGCGACGCCATCGTGTTCGACCTGCACGGTGCACCCGTCAGCCACCAAACCGCGGCGCACCGTCTCGGCCAGGCGCGTTTCGTCCTCGACCAGCAACACCCGCACCGCCGCCTCCTCCACAACATTCCCGCAACCAATGGACCCCAACGGTACGACCGGGGTACCACCATCACATGGTCCCTCCAGCGCCGGTGTCAGCGCGATCGCCCGGGTCGGCTCAGGTCCGCACCCGGGATACGTCGACCCTCTGGGCGAGGTCGTCCCGGGCTGCGCCGGGTGCCATCCGACGGTCGCCAAACCCAGTAGCACCCCGGCCAGCGCGAGCACCAGCGGTGCGGTCGCCGGTGTACCACCGCCGAATTCAACTGCCCTGGCCATCTTGTGGCGGATCCGGACGACACCGCCGGCGGCGGCGTCAGTCAGCCAACGGTGTGCGCCCTCGCCGAGGGCGAGGAAGTCGATCTCGGCCGCGGTCCGCGGGCGGGGTTTGGGCAGGCGCAGCACCGATCCGTCGTCGGGGTGATGCGGGTAGTGCCCGGCGACGATTCTTGGGTTCCCCGGGGTGGACAGTTGGTGGCGGGCGATCTCCGCGACACCGGTTCCGGTGCGGGCGACGATCACCAATTCGTCGCCGGTGACCCGGCACCACACCTTCGCCCCTTGGTGCCCGTCCGGGGTCGAGTACCGCACGTTGCCCCAGCTGACGGTCTGGTCGAAGCCGACGAGGCGCTCCTCGCCGAGGGCGAGCAGATGCGGGTCCTCGGGCAGCACGTGCAGCCGGCCGAGTTCGGTGGCCAACCGCTCGGCCGGGGCCACCGACCGCGCGGTGCGGGCGTGCGTTGACCTTCTCGCACCACCGCTCACATGCGTCGACGAGTTCGCCGAAACTCGGGTAGTCCTCGAGCAGGTTCGCCTTGGTCGGCACGAGATCGGCCTTCGCGATCTTGACCGTGTACTCGGCGCCGCCCTTCGATTCCGGGTCGAACGGTTCACAGGTGTGCACGACGCAGCCGTAATGTCTTCCTGCGAGACGATGTCGGGGTGGCGGACGGGGATGCCGGCGATCCGGTCCATCGTGACGGTTCGGGGATTGTCGGTCAGCAGATACGTCGGTGCCCCTCCGATGCGGCGCAGTGTGGTGTCCAGGCAGGCGATCAACGTCGGGAGCTGCTGGTCCCACGCTGGCACCACGACCGTCGAACCTCGACCACGACAACCATGCGCAGAACAGTTGGGTTCGCCGGCCACCGACCCGTGGGCCCTCGCCCCAATCGAACTCCCGGCCACATGCCCGGCTCCGGGATCCTCCCCCACTGCGTGGGAGGTGCCCCCAGGCCGATACTTTCGGCGGTGCCCGGCCCGGTAGGTCGCCTTGAGCTCGGCGACCGCGCGGCGGGTGGTGCGGTCGGTGCCGTCGAAGCCCATCGCGGTGAGCTTGTCGTGCACCACGTCCGCCCGGATCCGGCCCTGTGAGGCCTCCACCAGCTCCTCGATCTTCCCTAGGAAGGGGTCGATCGAGCGTGCGCGGCGCACTCGGTCGGCCGGGTCGTGGCCGGTGTCGCGGAGCTCGACATACCGGGCCACCGTCTTCTCATCCGCACCCGACCAGCGGCGCCGCCAAATGCGCACACTGGGTCAGGTCGTAGGCTTCCAAGATCTCCATCACTTCCCTGGCACACTTGGGTCTCGGGGTTCCTTCGGTCGGTTGGTTTGCGCGGCAAACCAAGCCAACTCGGGCGAAGGAACCCCGCCCGGGTATTTACGCCAGCGTGTCAATCAGCTGTTTCGTGGCCGCCGACCCGGGAATTCTCGTGTCCACTGATCCGGAGAAACCGTGTCCGCCCAACCGGAGCGAACTGACCGCCTACAAGGATTCTGACGTGTCCGTTGGCACGCGGTCGGTACGCGTCCACCCTCGGTTCGTGTGTAGGACGTCGTTCCCGCTGGTGTGGTTCAGGTGGGGGGAGAGGATGGCGCTGTGGTCGGCGATGATGCGGGCGGCCAGGTCGCGGCCGGGGCCGTGGTCGAGTGGCAGGGGTGTGGTGGTGGGGTCGAGGGTCAGGTCGGGGTGGGGTGTGAGTGCGGGGTTGGTGGTGAGGATCCAGGCGAGGGTGTCTTCGTTGTGCCGGGGCCGGTAGGCGAGTCCGTCGAGGTCGGGGTCGGCGGCGCGGATGGCGTGCGCCCACCGCCTTGTGGTGACGTAGTGCCGGGCTTCGCATTTGGTGAGCCAGAGGTCTTGTCCGACCGCGGCCAGGTGCGGGCCGTGTAGTGCGGCGACGGTGAGGGTGCGGGTGACGGTGAGGGCGGTCAGGGTGCGGCCGGTCACGGCGGACGAAGGAACGATCCGGGCGATCGAAGGGTCCAAGGGCAGGTCCCGGCAGAGGGTTTCGGCGATTGCCCCGTCGGGGCTGTCGGCGATGTAGAGGTAGGCGTAGCTTCCGTCGAGGGAGTCGAACCGGCCGCCGGCGAGTTCGTCGGGTTGCGGGGTCGGGTTGGGGGCGTGCGGGTCGCGGTGGCTGCTGTGTACCCGCCACACCACCGTTCCGGCGGTCAGCACGGTCTTATGCGCCGGCCGGAGTAACCCTGCGGCCGGTGGTTCGATGTTCGGCATCAGTCGGGCAGCACCGCGGCGGCGAGGCGCTCGAGCTTCTGACCGGCCGCGGGGTCCGGGTCGGCGGCCAGGTCGGCCGGGGTCTGCCCCTCGGGTAGGCGGGTAGAGGGGGTCAGCCACCACGACGCCACCCCCCACGGGTCGGCGGCGGCACCGAGGGCCGTGTTGACGGCGGCGACGGTCTCGCGGACCGCGGCGGTGGCCTTGTCGAACTGGAACGCCGGGTACCGGTAGCTGTTGCCGACGGGCAGGGCCACGACTTTGCCGGTGGTGCGCAGGCGGGAGGCGACGGTGCGATCGGATGCGGGCCGGTGCAGGACGGCGGCGACTTGGCCGGCGGTGAGCATCGGGTGGTCGAGGATGTGCCGGCGGGCGGCTTGCTCGATCTCGGCTTGGGCGATGGCGTCGTCGACGAGGTCGGCGCCGATCCGGGCGGCCTGGGTGCGGTCGGTCAGCGTCGGTGCCATTGCTAGCAGGGCGGTCACCTGGTTGCGGACCAGGTGCATCTCGGGGCGGGCAGCGAGTTCGGAGGCGACGACGTCGATCAGCTCGGGCGTCGACAGATCCGACAAACGGTGCCGTTCGTCCGGCGACGGAGTGCCCTGTGGGCGGTCGCCGGCACGCGTGTAGCGGCCGGTCAGGGTGTCGAGGCGCAGGCGGTAGCCGGCGAGCTTGTGGTGTCGCCGGGGGGAGATCGATCGGTGGGTCGACATGAGCACTCCTTGCTACGTTTGCACCGTAATCTTACATCGTTGCTTTCGTTGCGGCGAGGTGTGAGGCCCGTGCAGTTGTCACCCGGATGTCTTCGGTCATGAATCGATCGCCGCCCACTCAGGACAGGATGAAACCGTGAGTGACCGAACCGCTACAGAGTTCGAGCGTGAACTCGCCATGCTCGCCTACGTGCGTGACCGCCTCCGGGCTTCGGAGGGCAACGACTTCCGCATCCCGACCACCGCCGTCGACCAGGTTCTCGACGAGCTCAACAGGCTCGAACGATCACCGTGGGATCCCACCTGATGCCGTGCAGGGCCCGAAATACTGGTCACCGGTGTGAAGGGGCGGCGGGCACGGGGTTGGTCGCGCCCCGAGGACGTCACCGGGGCCGGTATCCGCTGCCACGTCACCCGCGTGCCTGGAAACCAGCCCACGTTTCCGGGTCAGGGCACAGTCCATGCCCATCCCCGGCCGCGCCGGCGGTGAGGTTGCGCCAATGCACGGTCCCGGTGCATCCGGTCTCCATGCGGAAGTACGTGAGACCCGGTGTCGCGGTGTCGGTTCGCGCGATGACGCGGCCCTGGCAGATGCCCATCCACGTCGCATACTGAAACGACAGCGTGTTGCCGGCCACCGGCACGGGCAGAACCGTATCGACCGGTGCCGCGGACACTGCAGGTGCTCCGATGATCGCGGCAGTCAGCGTCGCCAGGGTTGCGATTCCGGCCGCGAGAAGGCGCGGCAGACGGGGGCGCGATGAATCCTTCAGGACCGGTCCTCTCGGGCGATGTACGGCCATTTTCGGTCGGACATCCACCACGGTTTGCCGGAATCGCGGACTCCAGTGGCGACGTCGGGGTGTGCGCGGCGACGTGGGTACGAGCAGAGACGGTGATCGATCGTGGGTGGGATAGCTGCAGTGCGCGTATCTTCTCCGTGGTGCGCCCGGCCGGGAGCCGCGCGTTGAGCCCGCGGTTGTCGGATTGCCGCCACTCCGGGGCTCACTTCTGCTGGTTTGCAGTGTCATTCACGCAGACGACAGCGGGCGACTGGAGACGATCGGCGCGTTGATGCCCACCAACCCGCCGGTGGGAGATGTTTGCCAGGTGATGCCCGAGGGTGAAACGAACCGATTAGTATGCGCAGTTGATGCGACGGACGTCGGTAACCGGGCTTCGGCTCTTGTCCGGCCGCGCAGGTTGGTGCGGTTTCGGGTCGAGCGAGGGTGGTTTCTGGTGGAGTTTCCGATGCTGTCCAAGGGGCAGAACTTGTCGCTGCCTACTGAGGTGGAGCAGATCGATGTGGTGCTCGGGTGGACCGAGTCGGAGGTCGAGGTCGATGCGTCCGCGCTGTTGTTGAACGCGGATGGGAAGGTTCGCTCGGACGAGGATTTCGTGTTCTACAACCAGCCCGAGTCGACGGACGGGTCGATCCGGTTCCTGGGTACGAGCGGCACCGAGGAAGGTGGGCAGGCGCGGATCGCGATCGAGTTGTCCGCTGTGCCGGCGGACGTGCACACCGTGGCCTTGGTCGGCAGTGTCGGCGAGGGCAGGTTCGGTGATCTCGGCAAGCTCGCTCTGCGTGTCGTCGACGGCGCCGGGTACACCCTTGCCGAGTATGTCACCGCCGATGCCACGACCGAGTCGGCGTTCGTGTTCGGCGAGGTCTACCGCCGAGGTGGGCAGTGGAAGGTCCGGGCGGTCGGGCAGGGTTGGGAGTCCGGACTGGCAGGGTTGGCCACGGACTTCGGTGTCGACATCGACAACGAGCCGGAACTCGAACCCACCACCGGTGATACTTCGTCCGACCCTGCCGAACCCGCTGTGCCGCCGAACAGCTCCGCCGGTGACGCCACGCACCTGGTGCCCGAACTGCCCACCCCACCCGTCGCACCGGCGACACAGGCGAAGGCGAGGACCCGGGGTGTCCGCACCGCCAAGCGGGCGGTGAAAAAGTCGAAGCCGGTCGAATTCACCCTCGCCGAACAGGATACCTGGCAGCCGGCGCGGTTGTTCTCGGTCATCGGCGTCGGGACCGGGGAGGAACAGGAACGGCGGGCCACCTCGGCGTTGATCGCCACCATGCAGGCGGTGCGACCCTTCGCACGCGCGGTGTGCGCCCGGATGGGGGCCCCGGTCGGTGTCTTCGAAGGTTATGTGGAGGTGGCGTACGAGCGGGGTGAGACGAAGGTGATCCCCGACGCGGTGCTGAAGGTCTCCCGCGGCACCAGGGTGTGGACCGGCCTGCTCGAGGTCAAGACCGGCAACGGCCAACTCAAACGAGAGCAGCTCGAAAACTATCTCGACGTGGCGCGGAAGAAGAAGTACGACGTGGTGGTCAGCCTGTCGAACGACGTCCCCGCCAGTGCCGGGGAGTTGCCGGTGGAGGTTGACCGCCGCAAGCTCGCCAAGGTCGCGCTGCGGCATCTGTCGTGGGCGGAAGTAGGCCATGAGGCACGGATGTTGCTTTCGCACGGCGGTATCGACGATGACCTGCAGGCCTGGATGTTGGCCGAGTTCCTGCGCTACCTCGATCACCCCCGCTCGGGGGCGGCCGAGTTCGTGGACATGGGCCGGCACTGGGTGACCGTCCGCGACGCGGTCACCGCCGGCACCCTCCGTGCCGGCGACCAGAAAGCCGCCGCCGTGGCCGACACCTGGGTGTCCCTCTCCCGCCATCTGGCGCTGCGGCTGACCGCCGAACTCGGGGTCACCGTCAAACACATCCTGCCCCGCAAGCTCAGCTCCGACCCGGCGGCCCGCAATGCGGCGGTGGCCGAAAGGTTGGCGACCGACGGGGTGTTCGAAGCGGTGCTGCGGATCCCAGAAACGGCCGGTGATCTGGTGGTGATCGCGGATGTGCGGACCAACAAGATCCGCTGCCGCACCACCGTGGAGGCACCGAATGAAGGCACATCGGGGCGTAGGTTGTCGTGGCTGCTCAGGCAACTCGAGGACGTACCCGGCGACGTTCAGGTCGAAGCGGTGTTCTCCGAGCGGGGCAACGAAGCCTGCGAGCACCTCGACACGGTGCGAGCGGATCCGAAGGTACTGACCAATGGGCGCTCCGGGAACATCGTGTCCTTCTCCCTCGAACAAACCTTCCCGATGGGAGGCCGGCGGTCGGGCACCGCGGCGAGCTTCATCACCAGCGTGACGTCGTCGACCGACGCGTTCTACGGCACTGTGGTTCAACAACTGCGGGAATGGGTGCGGGCAGCGCCGAAACAGAATGAACCGCCGAAGCCGGAGACCGCAGAATCCGAGGGAGAGTAACCCTCGGTATCCGCGTCCGACCCGGCGCGCCCCTGGCCTGGCATGCGGGGCACGTGCACGGGCGGATGCAATGGCGCGGTGGTTTGAGGGGTCGGTGAGGCTGATGTGGCTGGACTGATATAATGATGAAGGATTCGTTGCGTGTGGTTTGGGGCTGGAGCACCGCCTACGGTGTTGGAGGCCTTGATCGTGTGCAGTGTTTTTGGTCTTTTCACGATCGTTATTCCCCTGTTGGAGTCAGTCAGAAGCGGCGTTGCAAGTGACCGCAAAGGATCCGACAAAGGAAGCACGAGGTGGACGCGTATGGGCGTAAATTCCTGGAACGCAATCAAAAACATCGGTCATGGCGTCACGGGATCACTCCTGGTCCAGTCCAGACGCAACGAATCGAAACCCCGCTGAGGTTCGGACCGTAGCGGTGGTTTTGTTGATCACGGAACCAACGTCGGCCATTAAGAATTGGTCCCCTCGGGTGTGCAGATCCGAGGGGTGTGCCCACCATTTCACAGCGTCCGCAGGTGGTCAATCCGGCTCACCGGGTTCGAGCGGCGGGGCTATCGCGACTCCCGAATCAAATTTGCACGAACATCTCGGGTAACACGCCGACCGCGTCGGGGTTCGGTATCGGTACCGACGCGGGCAGGACGAGCGTGCCGAGATGTTGGTCGAGCCTGGCATGCGACCGACCATCTATATCGATGCCTCCTTCGACCTCGCCATCTGGGTGGGGGCGTGTCCTCGTTCGTGGTTCGCTCTCGCGGGATTTCGGGCCGGTGCTCAATGCTCCGTAACGCCGAGCCCTGAACCCTGCAACCGGCTTCCGTTGGCGAATTCAGTGGACAACCTCCGCGCCGCACTATCGCCTTTGGTGTCATTCATGTGAATTAACCCGCCGCCGAGACGGTTCGGGCGGCGTGAGCGTGTCGGTGCGTCCGGATATCGTCCTTTGTCCGAGGACAGTTGCTCCCCGAACGAGGGGCAGAAATGGGGATTCAAAGTGCCACAGTTGACGAGCCAGTTCCGTCAGGCCCTCCGCGCGATCGAACCGACCGCGGCGGACCGGGACAACGCCCCGAAAGCGCACAACGAGGTGCGCGAAGCGTTGCTCGCGGATAGCACCCTCAGTGACTGGGGCTTGGATCCCGTGCTGATCGGCAGCTATAAGCGGCACGTCAGCATCCGGCGGATGAAGGACGTCGACGTTTTTGGGCGCCTCAATGATGTGCCGCGAGATACCGCGCCGAGCGCTTTACTCAACAAATTTGAGAAGGTCCTGACGGCTGCATTCGGCGACGAACGGATCGAGCGACAGGCCCGCAGCTTCCAGGTCGCCTTCCCCGAACTGGACGGGCTCTATGTCGACGCGGTCCCGGCCCGCCCGTGGACGAGCCCTTACGGCGAGTCCGCGTGGCAGCTTCCCAAGCGCGGCGAGGGTGGTTGGCAGGCGACGAATCCCGAGCGGCTCACCGAACTCACTACCGAGATGAACGAACAGTTCGACAAGCTGTACGTGCCGGTCGTGAAGCTGCTGCGGCAAACGCGCCGCGCGTTGATGGGGCCGAAGAAGCCGGGCGGGCTGACGATAGAGATCTCCGCGCTGCTGGCATTCCAGTCGGGCGCGGTGAGCGGTACCACCATTGGCGAGGTCTACGTGTCCGCCCTGCAAAAGACGGGTGAGGTGCTGCACAATGCCTTTGTCCTAGGCCACGACCTCGCCGACCCCACTCTCACGGGGGAAGTGCTGTACGTGCGCGGTGAGGACGCGGACAAGAAGGCTCTTGCGCGAGCATTCGTCGACGCGGGCGCGCGGGCACAGACGGCGATCGACGCCGACGAAGACGACAAGTGCGCGGCAGCAAAGACGTTTCGAGACATACTCGGCAGGGCGGTCGACGACCAAGGTGATCAGGACTACGTCTTCCCGACTCCGGATGATTGCAACGTGGACGGGAGCCGGAAGAGCTTCGCGCGGGTGCGGGCTGGAGACCGGCAGATCGTAGCCGGGGATCGCCGCTTCGGATGACGTACGAGCAGGATGCTAGTGAGGCGCTGCGCCTGTCCTGCGTCGAGGCAACCGACCGGCTCATCGACGCGCTCGCCGTGCGCGGCTTCCAGCAGGTCGACGACGTCTCCGAAACATGGCGCGGCGTGCTGCACATCGACGTCGACCCCGATGGTGTCGACGTGCATACATTGATCGACGTGCAGATTCCTGCGGACTACCCATACGCGCAACCGAAGATCACACCGCTGTCGAGCGCGGCTGCCATGACGCGAGCGGGATCTGACCTGTCCCGTTACTACGAGGCGTCCTCCACCTGGCACCGAGAGCCGAGCGGTCATCTGTGCCTCTTCGAGCACGCCGATCACAGCCGCCTGCCTTGGGCGGATGCAGGGGACCTGCTTGAGCAGGTCCAAGCTTGGCTGCGGGAGGACCGCGCCGGGTGGCCTACCGGCGCGCCGGCACTTGACCTCGAGCGCTACCTCTCCTCGACGGGAGAGGTGGTGCTATTCGACGACCCACGTAGCGTGGCCGGCAAGGTCGTGCATCTCAAGCGGCGCGGATCAGTCTGGGTGGTCGATCTGCCCGCGAAGGTGCCGCGTGGCCGGCGTGGGGTGAAAGCTCGGTGGTCACCTGGTGTCGCGCTGGTTCTCGACGTGGGAGAGCTCGATCGGCCGATCCGCGACTGGCCATCGCTACTCGACGCGGCTGGCGAACAAGCACACCACCTCCACCGTGAGGTCGCATCCGGAATACGTGAGCTCGTCCTGACATACCGGCGTGGAAGTGCCGCGGGTGTGCTCGCGCTCCGGCTCCGGCCGACCGCTTCCGGTTGGACAGTGAAGGCGCACACTGCAGCTCCCCGCGACACAGCATCCCTGACACGGCGTGCCCACCCCAAACGGAATATTCTCGCGCAGCTCGCAATCACCGTGGTCGGGGTCGGGGCGATCGGGTCAGTTCTCACCGACCTCCTCCACCGTAGTGGCGTCGGACGTCTGCACCTCGTCGACCCGGACATCGTCCTACCCGGAAACGTGATCCGCCACCTGGTCGGCGCCGACCAGGTGGGAAAGCCCAAAGTCACCGCAGTGGCACACACGGTGCGCTCCGCACGGCCGGAATCAGACCAGAACGTGACCACCGAACACGGACGCATTACCTCGTTGCAGGCCGCCCGCGACCTATTCCGCACGTGCGACTTGGTCGTCGATGCAACCGCCGATTCCACGGCATCGACTCTGATCGGCGCCGCCGCGCGCGCCGGCGCTGGCAGAGCGATCAGTGTCTGCGTGCTCGCGGACGGATACGCTATCCGCGTCGATCACTGGCCTGAGCCGTCCACCGGCACCCTTGCGGCACCGGTACTGCCGCCAGTTCAATCCGGAACCTACGAGACCGGCTGTAGCAGTCCGATCAGCACCACACCACCCGCCGCCGCATGGGAGGCGGCTGCACTCGGAGCGCGACATGCCATCGACGTCGTCCTCGGAATCTCAAGCCGGGCTAGCGAACAGCGCATCCTTCACGCACAGGGCACATTACGATGACCGACAGCCCACCGGTCATCGTGGCCCACGACGCGATGGCGACAATGCACGCCGCCGGAGCTGCTGCGCTGCCACGCGAAACCGGCGGCATCCTCATCGGCTTCCGTACCGAGGACCAGATCGTCGTTACACGAGCGATTGTGATTGCCGACGAACGAAGCACTCGACGCGCCTACCTGCGCCGAGAACGCCGCGCTCAGCTCGCGCTCACCAGCATCCTCGCAAGTGCCCACTCGGTGATCGGGTACGTCGGCGAATGGCACACCCACCCCGCAGACCAGCCACCCAGTCACACAGACATCGAGAGCCTCAAGCAGATAGCCGCCGCTACGTCAGATCTGGTCGCACTCATCGTCTTACCGTTTGAGGTGGCGGAGCCAAGACCACCACATGCATACGTCGGAGTGCACCAGAGACCAGAGTCGCCCCGAAGCAGCCGAAGAACCCGCACATGGCCAGCCTCGATCGCGATGGCTACTACCAGCGCCGACGAGCTCGAACGATGGGCCGCCGCCACACAACTGGAACCGAAGGAGCCTCACCAAACATGACCGACCCAACGCCTGTCTTCAGCTTGGCGGACGCATTCAAAACCACGACCGAGAACATGCTCACCACCTTCCGCAACGCCGGACGCATGACACGACATGCGCCCACGGTAGGCGACGGCAGCGAGAACGAATGGAAGCAAACACTCAAGCAGTTCCTTCCTCGACGCTACGACGTGAACACAGCCTTCATCGTGGACAGTCGCGGCAACGAGAGCGATCAGATCGATCTCGTCATCCACGACCGGCATTTTTCGCCAATGTTCTGGACGATGGGCGAGACGTTGTTCTTGCCAGCTGAATGTGTCTTCGCAGTCATCGAGGTCAAACAAGAGATAAACCGGTCGACCATCGAGTACGCAGCACACAAGGCGGCCAGCGTCCGACGTCTGCACCGCACGTCCGCACCAATCACGCAACTCGCCCAGAGCGCAAGGCCAGTCGAACCTAAGCGCATCCTCGCGGGAATCGTGGCCGGACGATCTGGATGGACCACAGGACTCGACGGTCCGCTCATCGACTCGATGGGTGGTCTGGACGAGGAACATCGGCTCGACTTCGGTTGCGCCCTCGATTCAGGGATGTTCGAGCTCCCCGAGGGCGCAACGATCGACCAAATGCAGAGATCCGACTCCGAGGTTGGACTGGCCATGTTCGCCATGCGACTTGTCGCTCGTCTCAACGCTGTCGGCACCGTCCCAGCCCTCGATTTCGACGTGTATACCTCCGCTCTGACACGCCGGGTGATCGAAGATTGACGCGTGACGCGACTGCCGTCCGTAATGAATAGCATCCCGAACTGCCCAACCGCCTGATTGTCAAACAGGAATCCGTGATCGAGAGTGTTTGTACGCATGCGGCGCGCAGACGCCCCACCGCAGTCCCCGGCTGCCGGGTATCTAGGGTGAGAGGGTGCGGATTTGCCGTTCTGGCTGCACACCACTTCGTGCCTAGCTCGGGCGCTGGGACTACCGCGGTGCTGAGCAATAGGACGTCTGTCGCGCATGGCTTGAGGACAAGGCGGACGCTGCGACGTACACCGGGGTCGGCGGTTCGACGGAGTCGGCGTCCGACCGCGGCCCTCGTCCGCCTCCTCGCCCCAATCACGCCGGGCAGAACGTGGGGGTGGGGAAGTCCCCGGCCAGGAGATCACCTACGAGGTGACCTCCGATTCGTCAGTCCTCAAATCGAAGGTGTGCATCTGCGGCCTGGCTCGGATCGGCGCCGCGCACCGACGAGCAACGCTCGGAACTGGCGATGCTGCTCACGAGTGAGCCGCGCCCCGTGTTGCGGGTGATGCGCGATCAAACGACCGCGCTGACGTTGCGGACCCGGATCGTGGCCGACGAGGTCCGCGCCGCCCGCACCGAGCACGGGTTGGCGTCGTGACCGTGTCTCGGGTGTGGGAGATCGAGATGACCGCCCGGGCCCCGATCTCGCACATCTGAGCGAGGCTCTGATCGGGACGACCGCGATCGGCCGGCGCATGAAGATCATCCAGCCCGACGGGTCGGTCGAGCTGGTCCCGGTCATCTCCGGCAACTCCTTCTGCGGCGTCCTGCGCCGCCTGAGGGAGCAGATGCTGCGCGACGTCCTCGACTACGAAGGCCGGCTGCCGTTGGCGGTCGAGCACACTCTCCGCAACGGCGGCGCGATCGTGAAACCCAGGCGGAACCGGTCACCGGCCGCCGCCTGCACCAACTCTGTGAGCTGATCCCGCAGCTCAGCGTGTTCGGCGGCGCGGTCGGGGCTGCCCCGATCGACGGCTGCCTGCAGGTCGGGCATGTGGTGCCGATCGTGGCCGAAGCACCGCCGATCCTGCGCCGTGAGCAGCCGGGCCCCTTGCCGTCCCGGTTCGACATCGAGCGCTTGAGTGCTACTCGCACCTCGACGACGTCACCACCGGCCACGCCGTCACCACCGTCGGCCGACGCCGGGGCAGAGTCGCCGGTGATGCGGTACGACATCGAAACCCTCGTCCCGGGCACCCGTTCGAGTCCTGGGTGCAACTGATCCGCGGCTCCGACCTCGACCACGCATTCGCCGCCGACGTCTTGGACGAGTTCACGAGGTCGGGCTGGCTCGGTGGCCGCACGGGGATCGGGCACGGCCAGATCGCCACCACTCACCGAATCCTCCGATGGGCATCGGTGGTCAACTGGCGGGAGATCGTCGTTTCGCGGCGCGACGAGGCCTTGCAAATGCTGCTCTCGCTCCCGGCATGACCCTCCAGATCGGTGCTGGGATGGTGCCGCTGATGATCCCGGCGAAGATGACCGGCGGTGTCGCGCACGGGTTGCCACGGGGTATCAGCCTCGACGGGCTCCTCGCCTCGGAAATCCGGGAGAACACCAATGCCGCGGCCAGGGCGGCTGACACCGACTACAACCCCTACAGCCCCGGCTCCATCCTCGAGGACATGGACCTGCCGCTGGCCTGCTGCACGGCAGCCGGGGTCGACGGGTGGCGTTGGGCAGCGACGTTCGCCTGTCCGGAGGACGAGGTGCCGGGTCCGCAAGTGCAGTACTGGTCCGCCCGCCCGGATCAGCAGGTCCTCACCACATGTCGGCGGAGCCACCGGCGTTGGTGTCCGAACTCCAGGGCCGCTACCGGCCGCGGGTGATGCCACTGCCGCTGACGGTGTGCCGACACCTGGTGTGGCGGGCGGTCAAGGACCCGGTCGCGGTCGTCGAGCTGCTCGAGCCCATCATGTCGATCGGGAAGAAACGAAGAAACGAAGAAGGGCAGTGCCGGGCACGGTCACGTCCTGTCCTGGAGATCACCGAACAGCCGGACGCCGATTCGTGGGCGCTCGCGCACTTGCACCCCGACGGCGGCCTCGGGGCGGCACCGCGCCTGCGGCCTGTCCGCACGGCGCCGACCACATTTGGACGGTGATGGACGGATGGGGTTGCGGGCGCGGTACATGCACCCCGCTTGCCAACTCCCGTTGGGCTGTCCGCCAGGTAACCCGGGCCTTGTCGGTGGTCGAGAGTTCACTGTGGAACGCTCCAGGCTTGGTAGATCTGCTGAGCGGACGATGACACCGGCAGGTGAGCACACCGGTCGGATCAGTGAGGACCGATTCCACCGAGCACGCAGGCGATCCGTTCCTCACTGCCGCGTATGGGGCACGGCGGTTCGGTGCTCTCGACGGACCCCCTCACGCACGGGAGTCGACCGCCGTCAGTGGTTCCGCCGAGGCTCGGCGGCTTGTACTGATTCTCCAGTCTCTCCCTGAAGCGAGAGTGGAAGACGATGCCGTTACTGTGCACTCAGCGATTGGGGTTAGCAAAACCAAGGAGTCTGGATGGCGGCGGCGGATAGTGATGAGGGTTCGGCAAAGCCTGGGAGCATAGCCAGCGCGAAGGAGGCGCCCGCGAAGAAGGCGCCCGCTGCGAATAAGACTAGGCTGACGAGCAGCAAAGGGCCGGGCTGGGTACCTCTGAGCGCCGACCCGATTGATCATCCGGTGGGGCCAGGACAGCCAAGCATGCGCCCGAAGGGCGACTACTTGGATCTCAATATCGGTTGGGACCGATTTGAGAAGCTTGTGCTGGCGGTGAGCCGAAACCTACTCGGGATCGAAGACATCGAGGTCCGCCGATATGGCACTCCAGGACAGCAACAACACGGAATTGATATTGCTGGGCGAGAGCCAGACGGCAGCTACAGCGTGGTGCAGTGCAAGGACTACAAGTCCCTTACGAAGGCCAAGCTGAAGAATGCTATCGGTAAGTTCGCCGAAGAACGGGAGAACCTCCCGTTCACCCCATATCAGTTCGTTGTCGCAACAAGCTTTTCCGGTGATTCGAAGCAGCTCAACGACGAGTTGGCTACTCAGCAAGAGAAGTATCCGGATCTCGAACTAAAGCTATGGGGCGCCACGGAGATTAATGACGCTCTGCTGATACGGGCCGATATAGTCGCACGGTTCTGGACGACCGAAACGGCGGAGAACTTCTGCATAGTCCCGATTCCGGGAGTACCAGTACCTCCTCCTGATCGGGCACTCCAGGCAGATCAAGTGCTCGTGGGCCCACTGAAGATGGAGGAAGTCGCCTCGCGAATGAGGGAGGCGAAGTCCGAATCGATTGATCCATCGGCGGCCGCAGAAATCTTTGATTCAGTCGCGTCAGAGCTCGAGGCCGGGAAGTTTAGGGCCTATGCCTTCTCCGTACGCGATGACCAGATTGATGCCCTAGTCGAGGCTGGATCGGTCGAGGCCGCCGCTGCTCTTGCTGGTCGTCTCGCAGCGATAAGTCTTTATCACAGTGATGACGATTCGGCATACCGTTTGAGTAGGCGACTCGATAAGCTCACCGGGGACGACATCGTCTCGCGCGCGACCGGCGTGCCCCGCACAAAATCGCCCGAAGCTAAGCGCCACGCTGAGCTGATTCGAGCGGCCGTCAATGTAATGAGACATCCGTTCGGGGCTACGGAGGAACTCGTCGACGTCCTGAGCAATCCCCCGGGGCAACTGCCCGTGCCGGAGTACCAACATCTCCTCGTCCTCCTGCTTGCTGAGTTGATGCTGGTGGACGAGTCACACAAGTTGAGCGACCTCGACGATCTAATACTGAAGGCGCATGACCATGCAACGACGGACCCTATTGCGGGCGTGCCAAACGACGTCGGTGTCCGCTTGCGGCTGATACGTAGCGAATACGACGAGGACGAGCGACAGAGCTTGGCTCGAGACGCAAACACTCATGCCATCCCGAAGCGGCACAAAGCGCTCGTGAAAGCGCGTCAAGCCCGCAGACACGCGCTTTCCGCTGCCAGCAGATCGGCACACAACAGCTGGCTTGATGCCATCAGTGACGGGATCCACGATAATTTTGCAGATGATGCGGCCGACTGGCTGTTCGCGATTCGGCGGCTGAAGTACGCCTATGGACCGTGGGCCTTCGGACCTGACGAGGAATTTGGGCGAGCACAGGCCCTACGGTTAACCCCAGGTGACCACCTTCTCCCCCGATACAGAAACGCCCGGGAAGCCGCTCTTACCGAGGTACTAGCAAAGCGCGCGACTTCCGCAATCGTGGCCACACGGCGATGGCTGGTTGACAGCATCGTGACCGGGCACTGGGCAGACGAGGCCCAAGCGCTCGATCTGCTCGGCGACCTGTATGCGGAAAATTCCGAGCCTGACCGCGCGGCTGTCTACTACGAGAGATCCGGTGGGAAAGACAAGCTGACCGAGCTCATAAAGTCGATCGGCGACCACGCTCTTTCCGTGGGCCCGCTCCGTGACGCGCCGTGGTGGGAGATTCGGGCGCGGACTCGGATCCTCGCGGAACAGGCAGATCTCATCGACGATGAGACCGCAGCGACCCGGTTGAGCGAACTTACCGAGCTTGCCCAGCAAGGACGCTCCGGAGCGTTGATCGAAGACCTACAGCGTTCGCTCACACTCGACGCAACGAGGGGCGCCTGTGCACTCGCAGCACGAGGTTCGGCGGCGCAGGCCCTTGAGGTACTCGACATGCTCGCGTCTGATGTGCACCGTGAAGCGAATGCGTACCGACACAGTGACCCTGCGCACGCCAAAGCATGCGTGGCGATCGCAACGGCACACGCTGACCTCACGCTGCGAGCGCTGGAACGTCTCTTCGATCTCGCAGACAATGACACATTCGACGCCCTTGTGGAACTAAACGATCCTGACGTACTCAGACTGCTCGGCGCTGACCCGTACGACAGACCGATCGGAGTACCGGACCACCTTTCTCCGCTTACAGATCGTGAGCGCGCCGACCTGCGGGACCGGGTGCGTCGATTGGTGACAGCTGGTCGCTATCTGTCAGCTGACATCTTGCAGCAGGTGGAACCCGACAGTCCCGACTTGCATGCCTCCGCGGACATCGCTCGAAATCGGATCCTCGGGCGTCCAGAACCTGATCCGAGCAACGCCAACTCGGGAATCGGCCTGATCTCCGACGCATCGCTAGTGCGGGGGCTTCACCTAGATGTCCAAAAGAATTGTCTGGACAAGCTTCTCGAGATTGCGCGAGACTCGAGGGAAACCGCAGACAATCGGCGCCAGGCACTCATCGGGGCCAGCCTTCTCGTTCGGAACCAACCACACGAAGTCCGAGCAGAGGTTTTCGAGAGCTGTCGGAGCTTCGTCAGCGGTGAAAGGGACGGTAGCGCGTTCGATGAGATGACCGGTGCTCCCCACCCTCTCAGCACCTTCAAGGTGAATCTCGGGCCGTCGTCCTTGCGGAGCGCCGGACTGACCCTCGCCCTCGGCGCAGCCGACGACAACGACCAGTACGCTTGGATCCGGGAGGAAGCATTCGTGCTGTTCCGAAGTACAGAAGACAGCGACGTCAGTAGGGCTGCCCAGCTCGTCAACGAGCTACCGAGAGAGATCACCGCCAGCATCCCGCCTGCTCTGATTGGCAGTTCCCCAAACGTCAACGTTCGTCAGCTCGCGGCCGTACTGTGCATCCGGTCTGCTGACCAGAACGCAGCACTTGCTATGCAGCTCGCCCGGGACCCCGATGTCCGAGTGCGACGCACCCTGGCGGGCGCACTTTCCGTGGCTGAGGTCTCGGATGCGGTTGACCAGATAAGGGCGGAGGTCCAGAACGACATTCGCTACAGCGTGCGCCGGCGGCTAAACGCATAAGGGCCATCGCGCGCTCGGCTGCGGCGTCTGCAGATTTACGGCGGGACTGAGCGGAAGCTACTGAAACCGGCCTCTATTGCGGTGGCCAATCAATGGGATAAACATTAGAGGGCTTTAGTGAAAAGTCATCATTCCAATCAAAAATCATGCCCTCCCATGCAAGGGGATCTTTGAAGGTTGCGGTGCCGTTGAACGTCGCGAATTGGAAGTCGCCTGATCTGCGAAACGCGGGATATTCGAAGTCGACATTCGCTTGGAACTGAGCGTTCGTGAACTCAGTAGTGTCCTCGAAGTTGCACTGTGTGAAATCCGCTCGACCGTGGAAGACTGCCGATCTAAATAATGTGCGACCGGTGAAGTTCACCTCGCGGAATGAGACATCGCCCATAAACTCGACCGGCTCAGGGGGGTCCTCAAGGATGGGCGTAAACATAGTCGTACTGCCGAAGGTTATGTCCGAGAAGGTGGCTGTTCCACCAAATCTTACCCCGTCGAAGTTCACCTGCTCAGTGAAGGTAACGTCACGGAAAAACACAGATTCTTGGAATTCCGTCCGATTTGGACGAGTCTTTATTGGTGATCCGAATGCCGCGCTGGCCCCGAAGATGGCATGATCCCAGGTTGCGCCCTTCTTGAAGCATGTGGCAACGAACCAGGCGGCCTCGTCAAATTGGATCGGCGTAGATGATCCGTAGTCTTGCGCGAAGACGGCATAATCGTTGAATGTTGCTCCAGTAAAGTTTGCAGTGTGTTTAAAGCGTGTGCCCATGAAAACGGCAGCGCCGAAGAATTTGGCTCCGTCGAATTTTACGCAGCGATTAAAGACGCAAGTTTTGAAGTTGGCATCCTGCAAGGTGGCGTCAGTGAAATCAAATTCTAAATCGCTCCAGGAGGGTTCAGTGTTCGGCTGGAGTCGTCCGTTAATGATGCGAATAATCGTATTCCGAACTTCGTTGTCGTTGTACCTAAGCCGATATTGGTCGGAAATTGAAAGGTTGCCGTCCGATTCGTCCGTGTGAGTCCGCGTCTGCTCGACCAGGTTATTGTGCGAGTAGGGATCGTGTGGCATGCGGAGATAGGCGCACAGCACGTCGACGCACTGCTGCTGCCATTGAGATTTCGGAGAGTCGTCGACAAGGGTTGCCATGGCGTAAACCCCAGCAAGTCGTACGGCTGGGTCGACGTCTCCGAGTTGCGCGGCCGCAGCGCCGAATCTTTCCACGAAACGGTTCGCTTCAGTGTCTCGTTGCTTGCGGTACGCCACGACGAGAGCCACGCTGGCGCCCACGCCACCAGCAATCGTCAGTGCGACTTTAGTTATTTCCACTGACTGAGGCGGTGTGTCGCTTGTTCCGAGCAGGATGCTCATGAGCCACCAGGCTCCCCCGACCAGAGCTAGTGCAACCACGAGCATGGCGAGTACTGACCTGAGTAACGACCATTGCCTTAGTGGCTGGAAGAGGCTTCGCCGAAATCTGTTCGCTCGCCGGGTCCGCACGAATACCTTGCGCAACCTGTCTAAGGGGCTTGCCGATGGATGCCCAGTTCTTTTGACCACCAGATGAAAAATTATCAGCACAGCACCGACCAGCAGCCCGACGATAAGTCCTGGTCCCCAGATGTGTGCCACCTTGCCCGTAAGATCGGACCGTCCGAGGTCCTGCGCCCGACTACTGACCCATCGAAGGAAACCTTCGGCGAAGGCACCAATAGCGCCGAAGGTGAGGAGGACAAAGGCAGCAGCTAACCCGCTGCGGGCCCACCGCGGAAACCGGTCCCAGCCCGCACGTGCATTCTCCGCCATGTCGAAGATCATGCCCGGTGCTTCCTTCAGGCGGTGGATGTATCACGACGATCGGAGGTGACGGCGGGAATCCGATGGCGGGTCATCGATCATTCGAGCCACTGGTTTCAGTGGCCTCGTTTACCCACTTCTTCTCATAGCTGCCAGAGAAGTGCGGGTGAATCCGGGTGAAAGCAGTCGACGTTTCCGGTGCTCAGAACGCATCCTCTCAGGAACCGGTTTGCCGGAGGAGGTCTCCGCGCTCCGCGTGTTCGATGTGATCGCCGGCTAGATGGTGATCGACGTCGAGTCCCATGAGTGGGCGCTCGAGCTGACGGGTGAGTTGTCCGCGGCTCCGGGTGCGGGTGGCATCTCCTCGTGCCCGAGCAGGGCCGTCTGGCGCAGGCTGCCCTCGAGGACCTTCTTCGTCTTCGCCGGTGTTCGGGATGTGCCCTGCGGCCGGGCGGATCCCGCCAGGTGCGCTGACGCCCCATGAGGTCAGCGCTGCCGCTCCGGGGCCGCCGGCGTCGAAGATCCCGACCAGCAGGTGTTCGGTGCCGACGGAGTTCTGGTGGTGTGTTCGGGCGGCGCCGGCGGCGAGGACGACCACTTGTCGGCTTGATCGGAGAATCTCTCGAACACCACGACGCGCTCCCTCTCCAGGCGTCGCCGCGAGCGACGCGAACCGCTGCTGCCCATTCTGGGCGGTGTGCAGGTGGTTATGGGTGGAATCGATGCGACCTCGGCAGCCTTGGGCGTAATGGTGCTGTGACCTGGAGTAATGGCACGTGCCCGGTTTGTGATGTGGGGTTCGACGACCTGCTGGGGAGTGCCGGCGCCGGGGTGTCGGCGGGCGCGCGAGTGCCTGTTGAGCCGGTTTTGAGCCGGTTTGAAGATGTTGATTTGCAATACGTTTCGGTAATTAATTGGAGAGTAGGTCTTTACGTGTGTTGTGCACAAACGCCGAGTTGTAAGGTTCGTAATCGGTTATTGATCAACAGTTTTGGGTGTTTTTAGATTTTTGACTGTTTTGGGTTGCGTGAAGGCGGGGTGGTATGCTGTGGGTATGACATGGAGCGGTGCGGGAAGGCGAGCTGGCGGCGGGGTCGGCCGCACCGGCCCGTCTCCCCAGCCTCGTTGGGGCGTGGGGGACCGGATCAAAATATGCCAATGAAAAGCCCAGGTGAGAGCCTAATCTCGGAAATTCAGAGGAGCGAAGCGACTCGATCGACAGCAACGGGAATGGACCCACTGCGAGCCGCGCAGCTCTTGGCGGGGAGCGCAGCGACTCGCCCCGTCTC
>NZ_CP058639.1:0-926330 GCF_017656075.1 Rhodococcus sp. ZPP | reverse complement strand
CGGAGGCGGGGCGAGTCGCTTCGCTCCCCGCCAGGAGAGCTGCGCGGCTCGCAGTGGGCTGACTCCCGTTGCTGCCGATCGAGTCGCTTCGCTCCTCTGAGATTCCGGAATTAGGCTCCAAGCTGCACATTTCATCGGAACGCTCGATCCAGTCCCCCACGCCCCAACGAGGTTGGGGAAGCGGTAGGGTGCACCCGACCCTCCGCCAACTCGCCTTCCCGCGCCGCTCAATGTCATACCCACAGCATACCACCCACCCCCGCGTAACCCAACACAGACCAAAATCTCGAACCACCCAAATATTTTGATCTACAACAGATTCCGAACCTTACAATCTGATATTTGTGCACAGTACACGTAAATTCTTATTCACCAATAGATTACCCAAATATGTTGTCAATCAACAACTTTCAAAACGGTTCACAACCGGACGAAACAGGCACCCGCGCCCCGCCGACACCCCGGCGCCGGCACTCCCCCCGAACGTCGCCGAACCCCACATCACAAACGGGCACGTGCCATCACTCCAGGTCACAGCATCATTACGCCCAAGGCTGCCGAGGTCACGTCGATCCCACCCATAACCACCTGCACACCGCCCAGAATGGGCAGCAGAGATTCAGCAGCGGTTCGCGTCGCTCACGGCGACGCCTGGGGAGGGAGCGCGTCGTGGTGTTCGAGAGATTCTCCGATCAAGCCCGTCAAGTGGTCGTCCTCGCCGCCGGCGCCGCACGCACCCACCACCAGAACTGGCGTCGGCACCGAACACCTGCTGGTCGGGATCTTCGACGCCGGCGGTCCCGGAGCAGCAGCACTGACCTCGTGGGGTGTCACCGCCCACCGGCGAAGACGAAGAAGGTCCTCGAGGGCAGCCTGCGCCAGACCGCCCTGCTCGGGCACGAGGAGATCGGCACCGACCACCTCCTCCTGGCCCTGCTCGACGACCCCGCCTCCACCGGCGCTGAAGATCCTCACCGACCTTGTAACCTCAGCATCGGCGAAATGCGTGAGCACCTCAGACGCGAACTGGCCCAGCAACCCACTCCAGGCGGCCCCGCCCACCGCATCCCCATCCGGCTCAGCGACGACGAATACACCCGCGCCCACACTGCCGCCCGCACCGCCGGCCAGAACCTCGAAACCTGGATCGGGGACCGGCAGAAGAACCCCGGCAGCAGACCGGCGGACACGCCCAGCGAAATCCGCCAACCCTTCCCCGACCCAGACCGCCCGACCCGAAATCCCCGTACAGCCTCGGGCGAGGCTTCAAGTGCTACGCGGCAGCGCTCACCGTCATATCGACGTGAAGTCCGGCGGCCGACACCATGTTGACCAAAGCATCCAGACTGAACAGGTCGATCTTTCCTCGAATCAGATCCGACACCCGCGGCTGGGTCACACCAAGCCGGGCAGCCGCGTCCTTCTGGGTCCATCCCTCGGTCTCGATGCGCCGAGACAGCGCGATCAGCAGATTCGACCGCAGCCGCATGTTCTCCGCCTCCTGCGGAGTGTCCTCGATGGCATCCCACACGCTGTCGAAGATTTCATCGCTCATCAGTGCTCACCCTTCCTGTCTTCCCGCTGTGACCTGCTGGTATCGCTTCGTCGCGGTAGCCAAGTCCGCCGCCGACGTTTTCTGAGTCTTCTTCTGGAAGCAGTGCAGTACAACCACCCGGTCTGCGAACTTCGCCACGTAGATGACGCGGAAAGCTCCCGATCGATCGCGTACCCGTATCTCCCGCACACCAGAACCCACACTCCCCATCGGCTTCCAGTCCGTCGGCTCGAGCCCCTGCTGAACGCGGTCGAGTTGATAACCGCACTGACGACGAACCGCACCGGGGAAACCACGAAGATCCTCCAGCGCGGTACCCATGAACTGGATGTTCTTCACACCCCGAGTATACAAAATTTTGTATGGATCGGCACCGGCCCCCCGACCAAACCAAGAAACCCCGTCACCTCCGCAAAGAACCCACACCGGAGACCGGCGATACCGACCCGGAGAAGAACCCACGTCCGATCGGCGGTGAGGTGGCGGTCACGACGTGTCTGGAAGGAGAAGGGCTTCGACACCCTACGCTCGATCCTGGCCGACGACGTCACCCGACCCCTGCCCCTGACCGAAAGCACCAGCCCGCAGTACGGTCTCGGAATCTCGGTCAGACACCGGGACCACTTCAGTGCTCGTTCCCGGCGCTGCAGGTGGTACCCGCAGGTGGTAAACCCCTCGGTCCGCCGGGCAGGAGGAGGACGCCGCCGTGGCCGCGTACCGCCTCGTCAACGGCACCGGTCGTACTCGGCGCGCGGTTCTCCCGGCGCCGACAACTGCGCG
Organism: Rhodococcus sp. ZPP; assembly: GCF_017656075.1. NCBI lineage: Bacteria > Bacillati > Actinomycetota > Actinomycetes > Mycobacteriales > Nocardiaceae > Rhodococcus > Rhodococcus sp. ZPP. The sequence continues at coordinate 923,995 of NZ_CP058639.1, read as the reverse complement.
ACGCCCGACTTGTACCCGGTCAGCACCTCGCGCACATGCCGATCACTTGCGGGATCGGATGGATCTCGACCGGCCCGATCAGCCCTCGGTGGGTGACGATGTCGATGGGAAAGGTGTCGAACGCCGTTGTCCCGAGACGTACCTGCACGCTGATTCGCGCACCCTTGTCATCAGAGAGGTTCTCTTTGCGTGAGATCGTGTACGCGAATGCGTCGACCTCAGTGCCGGAGGATCTCTCGCAGTTTGGCGATGGCGTCCCCGATGTGGGTGAAATCGGTGGACATCAGGTCGACGTCCTTGCTGTAGCGGGCCTGCGGGAGGCGCACCATCATCCCGGTGCCGCCCTTGAGTACCCACCCGTCGGGGTCGGCGTCGAACACTCTGGTCAGGAAGCGTGTCATGACGTACTTGCGCCGGAGTTGTTGCAGCGGTTGCCCACTGCTCGCGGATTGATTCTTCAGCCGTTGTTGGATCGAGGCGCGCAGCTGGCCGGGGGATGGCGTGGGCATCTAGGGATTCTCACCCGAGTCGGGAAAGGTCTGCGGGAAGGTGGCGGTGTCGTTGTCCGGCGCGTTCGGGGTCGCGTCGTCGGTGCCGGTAGTCGGCTCCGGTTCGCCGGGCCGGCGTGCGGTGCTGTTCGCGGCGGCGTGCCGGGCGGCGGGTTCGATCTCGGTCGCCACCGAGTCCCGGATCGCCTCGGTGTCCGGTGTCGGCAGGTTCTGCCGGATCGACGGGCGGGCGACGTCCATCGCGGGTGTGAGGGAGGCCGCGGCGACGGCGTGGATCTGTTCGCTGAGCGGTGCCAGTTGTGCGACCGCGAGTCCTTTCAGGGCGTCCGCGACGAGTGCGTAGTTGGTCAGTTTCAGCAGCTTGCCGAATTGACCGGTGGAGGCGGCGATCGCGAAGGGCAGCACGCGGTCATCGCGGTAGAGATCCGACATGGGGCGGGCAGCGCTTGTCGACTCGAGGTGGTCGGCCAAGTCAGCCACCGGCCGATGGACGGCGGCGAGACGATCGGTGAGGGGGCCTTCTTTGCTTCTTCGGTAGGCGTCGGCGAGTCCGAGGGTGTTCTCGGAGATCCCAGCCTGGGCGATCAGGGCGTCGAGGAAGCCGCGGCCGTCACCGAGGACATGGCCGTAGTCGAAGGCGAACGAGGCGAGCGTCTTCTCGACATCTGCAATGGAGACGACTTCATGGGCGAGGGCGTCACGGACGATGCCTGCGAGGTGTCCGCCGTCGATTCCCCCGGCGGCGAGGTCGGCGATCGTGCGCCGTGCCGTGGTGACCGGGAGTCCGTCGACGACCGTCCAGTCGTCGACATCGACCGTCCCGGTGTGGATGCGCACATCGGGCAGGCTGAGCCGAACCCGACGGAGGCAGGTGAGTTCGGTGAGGTCTGCGTCGAGATCGCCGAGCTCATGCAGTTGCGCGGCACTTCGGTGGGAGACGACGCCCCCAGGAAACGGCTGGGACAGACGCTCCCACGCGGGGGTGTTCAGGTCGAGCGCGACCCACGCCACACGCAGGTCCTGACGCAGGTCGAACGGGAGCCTGGCCATGCGGTAGATCCCGTGATGCACACGCTCGAGCGCGCCGCGGTCCGCGAGCCGTTTCATCTGCACCGCGCTGACGCCGAGCGCCCGGGCCTGCGCCGAGGTGATCAGCCCCCATTGCTCGGCACCGAACTCCGCCACCGCAACGGCAGCATCACTCATCTTCACGTCACGATAATATCACCCCAGGTGCAATTTTCTTGCCAGGCGTCGGTGCGGCCCGGGCGCTGCGCACGTACTGAGGGGTGCCGCGCCGGGTTTTAGTTCGGGATGTGATTCGCACAACTACTCACCAGTAACATTTTCTCGACAGCGGGTGCACGCAGCACTGTAGAGAGACGATGCGAGGAGGGGTGATCAGGGTTGGTGCACGAAGAGAACGGCTTCCTCGAGTATCTGGATCTTCAGGGCGACCTCCCAGAGAGGCCGCCGCGTCGGGTGCACCTCGCGTCGTTCACGCGCGAGGCAACGGTCCCGGCACCCGTCACATCACGATGCGCTGCAAGGCTTTCGCCGAGTCGAGGATCGCTGGATGCTCCAGGTCCAGGGGTTCGACCCGCACCAACTCTGGGCGCAGCCAGGAGGCCAGCACCGACCACTGCGGGCGGTGATACGACCACCACGACACCGCCTGCCACGCCCGATCCCCCGTGTGGGGTTCGGTCTCCGACCAGATCCGATGCCCCCACCCCTGAGTGACCGTCAGGTTGCGGGTCACCACCTGGGTCGGTCGCAACCCCAACCGCACCAACTGAGCCGGATCATCCAAATCGAGGATCCGCAGATCATCGGGTAACTCGAACACCCCCAGCGCCCGCCGCGACCCCGGCAGCAGCGGGAACTCCAGCATCGACGCCTCCCAGCGGGCGAGGTTCCCGAAACTCTCCCCGCAGGCCGCCTCCGCCAGCCGGGAGAGATACCAGACGTGATAATCCGGGTGATCGATCCGACCGCCGCGCTGCGGCCGATGCTCATACAAGGGGTGCCCCGGCTGCCCCGGTGCCGCCGCGGACAGGTACGGGAAAATGCGGTAGACCAGCACTCAGGCGGCCCCGCCCCACGCCTGCGCATCCAACGCTTCGAGCACCGGAGCAGGCCCCGACAGCTGCAGCACATCAAGCGGACGCGCCCCATCGAGATACGCGTTCGCACTCTCGAGCCACGTGTGAGCGGCCGTCTCCCCCCAGACCAGGCGGGCGCGCGCCAAGACATGCTCGAGGTCGATCAACAACGGCGCCGCGGCCGGGCCCGGCCGCTCCACACCCTTGATCCACCGCGAGGGCTGCGACCGGTTCACCCCCACGATCGCCGCAAGCTGCGCTCCACCGAACGCGCCGGTCAAGTACCGCACCCGCTCCGACGACAACGGATCATCGGCGGCCACCCGCGGCGACCTCCCCGCGTGACCACTTGCCCGCGCCGCACGCCCCGCGGCCTTCTTCGCCGCAGCCGCCGTCACTGCCTCGTCTCGCGCCTTTACCGTCGCCATACACCCATCCTACCCAACATTTCTGTTGGGTAACACCCGGTCCCCGCGGCCGTGACTCTGAGCCGGGCCGGAGCACACCGAAGGACCACCATTGAATGGGTTAGTGCGAACCGCCTGACCTGCTCCTGATTACGCCAGAATCCTCGATTCCCGATCAGTCACCCGAAGCGGCCGCTCGACATGGGACAACGGCTAACGTGAGGACACGCTTTCCGCACATTCGCAGACCAAGGAGTCCGACATGGCCCCGCCGATCCCCTCCGGACGGCGTACCGGCGCCGCCCTCGCTCTGACCGCTGCCACGGTTCTGATCGGCTCAGCCCCCGCCGGCGCCGACCCCGCCGCCCCACCGATTCCGCGGGGCTCCCTCGTGTTCGTCAACAACGTGCTCGGTCCGCAGGACCCCGGCTTCTGGAACCCCGACGTTCCGGGAACCCGCGTTCTGACTCCCGTCGAGCCCGGAGTGAGCGTGCTGTGCACCAGCGGCTTCGAACCGACCCCCGGCTGCTCGACACTCGACATGCGCGACTGGACCTCGCCGCAGCGCTCCCTCGTATTCGTCGACGTACCCGTCACCGGACGGCCACCACTGCGCGTGGATGGACATCCTCCCCCGCCCGTGACGAGGGCGCCCTGGGACAACTAATGGAACACCTCCTCCCTCGCTGACACCGGGCATTCTCCGGTGCGTGCGAGCCGCCACCCTCGGTGGGCTACGAGAAGCCCTGCGAGGCAACCGATCGTCGCTCCAAGAGGAAACGCGATGACCAGATGGAACCACGGGTAGACGACACCGATCCCGTCCGCTGTTAGCCGGTGCCTCACCCATGCTCACCTCACGGGCGAAACCACCCGCCCCCGACAATCGGCCACCAACCCACCGCGAAGATCACGGGGCTCCTTGCGATGTCGAGCAGTCCATCACCAACTCCCCCTCGCGGCGTGTCACCGCCCCGGCACCCACGAGCAGGCTCGGGGGTGTCAGCGCACCGGCGGCTCCGCCTCGGTCGCCGGGCACATCCCAATCACCGGCGAGAACGACGAAGGCCCTCGAGGACAGCCGGCGCCAAACGGCCTTGCTCAGGCACTACCAGTACCGAAGATCCTCACCGAGCTTGCATCTCTGCGCATCAACGAGATGTGTGAGCACCTCCAGCACGACCTGAACCAGCAACCCACCCCAGGCCCCGCCACCGCATCCCCATCCGGCCCAGCCGACGAAAACATCCGCGCCCATGCTGCCGCCCGCACCGCCGGCCAGAACCTCGAAACCTCCGGTCCACGAACGCATCACCAGAGCCCTCGAACAACCCGAATAGCAGGTTCAGTCGGGGTGAAGAACAGCTCCATCGTCATGAAGAACCATGCCCCTAACGCCGCCATCGGCACGAACGCGCACACCAACGGCAGGCGAAGTCCACACCCGGAACTGCCGCGGCGACGCGGCCCGTGACGGCGACGACCTACGAGGCCATCTGTTCCCCGGTGACGAGGAAAATCACCCGGCGCCCGACCACGACGGCATGGTCGCCGAAGCGCTCGTAGAAACGCCCCAACAACGTGACATCGACCGCGGCCGGGATGCTGCCGGTCCAGGCCGGATCCTCGATCAGGGTGAGCAACCGCCGGTGCAGATCGTCCAGCTCGTCGTCGCGCCTGCCGATCTCGGCGGCCAGTTCGGGATCATGCGTGCGCAGAACCCGTTCGGCGAGGCCGGCCAACTCGGCCGCCACCCGCCCCATCTCGGAGAGCAAATCCTCCGCCGCACCGGAAGCGACGTGCTCGGGATGACGCCGGCGGACACTTTCGGCCACATGCTGCACCAGCCCGCCCATCCGGCTCAGATCCGCCACCAGGTGCACACCAGTGACCACCTGACGGAGATCACGCGCCACCGGGCCCTGCAACGCCAACAGCGCCATCGCCAAGTCCTCACACGGACCGCGCAACTCCTCGATCTGTTCGTTCAGGTCGAACACCCGCTCCGCCAGCGGCAGGTCAGCGAGCACCAGGGCCTCGGTCGCCGCTCGGACCGCCCTCCCCGGCCAGGCGGCACATCGACGCCAGACGGTCTGTCAGCTCGTCGAGCTGCTCGTGAAACTTCATCCGCATACCCATCATCCTCGCGCACCTGCCGAAGACAGCACCGGACGTGTCATCTCCCCAGGTCAGAGCGCTCACTCAGGCCGCGGTTCTACCCCGTCCATCCACGCGATCACATCAAACACCCGCAGCGCGAGACCTCTTCGGGGAGGCCGGCCTCCCCGCGGAGCGACAGCAACCGGCGATGCAACACCCCGCGTCGGCGCAAAGGGCCTCCCGGCCGGATTCGGATGTGCCCGCTCGGTGCCCAGGACCTGACTGACCACCGAGTCCGAAGATCGGATACAGCCGGGGACGTGTGCGGGCGATCAGGTTCGTCGCCTTCATCCCGGCGATCCCCGGCAACGCCCACAGGGCCGTTTCCAGGTCCCAGGCGCGCCATCCCGGGGTCAGCGGGTCCGGTACGTCAAACTAGGTTCCGATCCGGGCCCACCGCCCCTGAGAAGGGCGTTCAGTGCCTCTGCTTTCCTGTCGAGGATCGCGCGGGTCGCCCTCGCTGGGACCTCCCGCCGACAAGAGGTGGTGCAGGCCGATCACGATCGCCCCGCGGTCTGCGTCCAGACTTGGTCCGGCGCGGCTTCGTCCCGATCAGCCGCAGCCGTCGTCGAATTTCTCGAGGCCGGCAAGCCAGTTCCGGGCACGACCGAGTGCTACATCCTTGTCCGCGTCGTAGCTGTCGGGCCACTCGATCCCGTAATCGTCGATGCGGCCCAGAATCTGGGTGGCAGTGACGATCCCATCCTCCACGAGAGCCGCCACGAACACGCGGTCCTTCTCACGACCAGCAATGGCCTTGGACGCACACAGGTCGACCGGATCGAGACAAAAGCCCGTCCACCCGTATTCCGACCCCTCCTCGACCTTCACCGCGACCAGCCGGTTGTCCCATTGCTTCGGCAGGACCACCACGTCCTTGTGGATCCCCTCGACGTACACGCCGAAAGACTCATGAAACGGTGAGCCTTCACCGAGGCGTCCGTTGAGCATGAGGATCTTCTCCACCACTGCCGGCGACGCCGGAGCGTCGATGCCGCTCCGCGGAAACACATCGACCTCACGCGACAACGTCGCGTACTCCGGCAACTCCGTTTCGTCATAGGACCCGAGGATCGACTGGGAGCCGAAGACAATCACCTGACCCTCGTCGAGGTTCGCGCAGGCCGCCTTGATGACCTGCTCGAGCTCCTCGCGGTTCACTTCAGGACGAGCTCACGCAGATCATCGAGGACCTTCATGCGTTCATCCTCGGTCAGCAGCACGTGCAGCGGGGAAAGGTTGCGCATCTCGCTCCCGGTCTCGTCGTCCGACTCCACGATCCGACGAAGGGTCTCGACGTCGTTGTCGTCGACGATTCGTTCCCACCGATCCAGGAAGTCGGTGAAATACGGGCTGCGACTCACATGCTCGCGGACACTCTGCAGACTGCGGCGAACGCGGACGGTGTCGAGGGGCAGATGCTCACGCTCGACCTTGTTCAGGATCGCGGTCTGCATGAGCTTCTGCCGGGTGACCTTCATGTTGACGACGGTCATCTCTCGCTCCCTCATTACTTCAGCCCACTACCGCTGCGGTCGGTGCCCACAGTGTACGGGTCCGGCCACCATTTACGCAGGTCACCCCATGCTCATGCAGCGACAGCCCAACCCCCACCCGCCGAGACGAACACGGGCTCACAGAACCATCCGCGCCACCGCGATCATCCCCAATCGATACAGACCGGCCGCCGACGACCGCAGCCCGCACAGCGGGCGCGGAGCACAAAGGCACCCAGCCTCGTCTGATGTAGCTGATCGAGCCCGTCATCAGTCGGCTTCGGCATACGGTCTCCTGTTCTGTCCGGCCGTGTGGATGAACCGTCATCTCCGTACGCTGCCGGTCGTCGATGATCACTCGACCAAGATAGCGCAATTTTGTACTACAGAAATTACGAATTTTGTAGTACAGTATTCGCGTGGCAGTCGAATGGGCGAACAGCGCGAACAAGCACGGGATCGACCACGAAGACGCGTTGCACGCGATCGAGAACGCGGTCTACGTCGAGCAGGAGTTCGACGAACCCCGCGTCCCCGGTTATGCGAAGCCCTGGCTGTTCATCGGCCCCCCGCGGACACTGGGTGGGCCGCTGCTCGAGGTCATGGTGGAGATCGTTCCACCGCGGGGCATGGTGGTCTTCCATGTGATGGAGGCGCGAGAAAAACACCTCACCCGCATGCGAGACCGGCGCTGATCCTCCATGGCGCCGGGGCGAAGGCGCCCGGCACCGCGACTCGATGCACCACCGTCCACGCGGGTACCCGAAGGGATGACCCAGCACCACCACCTGAAAGAGGTGACATACCGATGAACAGCAACGATAAGAACACCGATTACGACGAGCTCGGCGAGTGGGCCGAGCACGACATGACGCTGCCCAAGGACTCGGCGACCGCCAAGCGCGGCGACGACGCCGCCGCCGCCGGTAAGGCCCTGCTCGAGAGGGTCGGCGCCGGCCGCCCGTCCCTGGCGCAGGACGCGGGCATCAGCGGCGCCTCCCCCAAACGGCAAGTCCGGCTTCCGCAGCCGCTGAGTAACAAGCTCGACGAACTCGCGCAGCGCCAGCACCGCAAGCCCAGCGAACTCATGCGCGAGGCAGTCGAGGAATACATACAGAAGCACTCCGCCTGAAAGGACCTCCGCGAGTTTTCCGGCCTACCCGAAAACGCGCGGAAACACCTACCTCGCCCTCAGAAGGGCGGTCAACACCTCCGCCTCGGTGTCGAGGGTCGCCCGGGCCGCCCGCGGCGGGATCTCCCGCCGACTATCCCAACGTCAGAGTGAAATCATCGAGGAGCGAGGCGGTCACCGCATCCCGTGCCCATCCATCGGTGTCGAGTGGTGCCGAGCACACCACCGTCAGCGCCGGTGCTGTTCGCCCGTCGATCAGCATGAGCGCAAGTTCGTTTCGTCCGTGCCGGCACTCGTATCGAAGCCCGCGAGCCGCAGGAGTGTTCGTCAGAATGTCGGTTGCGGTCCGGCGAGTCTGCCCGTAGTCCCGCCAGGTGCACGCCGTCAGGGAGGCGTCCTGGCCGAGGCGGATCAGATTCCGCTGCCCGTCCAGGACTGCGATGTCGACGTCCTCGTCCAGCACGAGTTGCGCCAACGACTTGCCGGCCAAGAGCCGCTTGCGGATGATCAGATCCGGTGGGATGTCCTGGCCACGCAGAATCGCCTTCGGCGACCACCGCGCCCACGGACAACCCGAGATACAGGTACCCGCCCAACGCGGCCCCACCCGGGCACACGGCAGGGTCGTGGACCGAATCGAACCGCCCCTGCACCGGAATGGACGTCTTCCGGAGATCGAGGGTGCGGGCATCGACCCAAGGTGCGATGTTGCTGCGGCCCAAACGCATTCGGAGGATAGGACGAGGACGTCCAGTGCACCCGCCACACCGGTGTCCCCGCCGCGATGATGTCGGTATTCGCCGGATTGCCGTTATAGGCCCCCACCCGCCTACATTCCCCGCTCGGCCAGGTCGATCATGTTGTCGACGGCGACCTCCGTCAGACCGCCGTCCTCGAGCTCCTGCAACGGGGTCCGGCCGTCGAGGACGTCGGAAGGGGTCCGCCACCAGGACGTGACCCCCCACGGATCCTCAGCAGCCCCCAACCTACTGTTCGCATACGCCACGATCGGCCACACCCGGTGATGCACCGAATCGAACTGGAACGCCGGATAGTGATAATCGGGGCGCCGCCCCAACGGCAAACCCAGCAACACACCCTCATCCCGCAACTTCTTCACCAGGGTCCTCGACTCCCTCGCCCGCGGGGCCAGCACCCGGCCCACCTCCCCGGCCTTGAGGGTCGCCACCTGCTCGAGCAACGACTGCCGCCGCTCGGCCGCCGCCGCCCCCGCGAGCTCCGCGGCACGAGTTCCCACCGGGTCGGCGAACGCCTCATCGAGAATCAACTTCGCGATCAGCGCCCACTCCTGCCGCGGCGCATTCCGGGTCACATACTCGGCGAACCCGCCAGCCACCTCCGCGCCACGGCTCTCACCTGCGGGGCGGGCAGCGCTCAACCGGTGACCGCGCCCGGCAACCGCCCGCGGCCCACCCCCGCTCTTCGCGGCCGGCACTTTGATCACCTTCCGCCGTGTTCCATTCCCCGCCATCCCACACCCCCGATACGTGAAGTACGTATTGATAATCGTACTCCACGTACATGCCGGCGGCACCGACGGTGGAGGCTCGTTCCGGCTTCCGCCGCACCCGGGCGCCGGTAGGGGACGGTTCCGCATGGAGACCGGATGCACCGGGACCGTGCATTGGCGCAACCTCACCACCGGCGCGACCGGGGATGCTGAGGTGCGAGCATCCAACTCCCAGCAATCACCGCCACCGGCGGCCGCCGCGACCGGGTCCGGTGTCCTCGTCGCCACCATCACCCTGGGTATCCCCTACAGCACCACATTTTGGCCGGGGATGGGTATGTGGACTGTGCCCTGACCCGGACACTTGGGCTGGTTTCCAGGCACGCGGGTGACGTGGCAGCTGATACCTAGCCCGGTGACGTCCTCGGGGCGCGGCCAACCCCGTGCCCGCCGCCCCTTCACACCGGTGACCAGCACCCCCGGGCCCTGTACGGCATCAGGTGGGATCCCCCGGTGATCGTTCGAGTCTGTTGAGCTCATCTAGGACCTGGTCGACGGCGCTGGTCGGGATGCGGAAGTCGCTCCCCTCCGAAGCCCGCAGGCGGCCGCGCACGTAGGCGAGCGTGGCGAGCTCACGCTCGACGTCTGCTGCGGTTCGGTCGCTCACGGTTTCATCCTGCCCTGAGTGGGCGGTGATCAACAGCATGCACCCCTGGCTACTCGTCGCAACGAAAGCAACGATGTAAGATTGCGGTGCAAACGTAGCAAGGAGTGCCCATGTCGACCCACCGCTCGACCTCTCCCAGGCGACACCACAAGCTCGCCGGCCACCGGCTGCGCCGCGACACCGTCACCGGCCGCTACCCACGCGCCGGCGACCGCCCGCAGAGCACTCCGTCGCCGGAGGAACGGCGTTTGTCGGATCTGTCGACCCCCGAACTCATCGACGTCGTCGCCTCCGAACTCGCCGCACGCCCCGAGATGCACCTGGTCCGCAATCAGGTGACCGCTCTGCTGGCGATGGCACCGACCCTGACCGACCGCACCCAGGCCGCCCGGATCGGCGCCGACCTCGTCGACGACGCCATCGCCCAGGCCGAAATCGAGCAAGCCGCCCGCCGGCACATCCTCGACCACCCGATGCTCACCGCCGGCCAGGTCGCCGCCGCCCTGCACCGGCCCGCAGCCGATCGCACCGTCGCCTCGAGGCTCCGCACCACAGGCAAACTCGTGGCCCTGCCCGTCGGCAACAGCTACCGGTACCCGGCATTCCAGTTCGACGAGGCCACCGCCTCGGTCCGCGACACCGTCGCCGCCGTCAACACGGCCCTCGGTGCCGCTGATGACCCGTGGGGGGTGGCGTCATGGTGGCTGACCCCCTCCACCCGCCTGCGCGAGGGGCAGACCCCGGCCGACCTCGCGGCCGACCCGGACCCCGCGTCCGGCCAAAAGCTCGAGCGGCTCGCCGCCGCGGTGCTGCCCGACTGATGCCGAACATCGAACCACCGGCCGGAGGGTTACTCCGGCCGGCGCATCGGACCGTGCTCACTACCGGAACGGTGGTATGGCGGGTGCACAGCAGCCACCGCGCCCCGCACGCCCCGAACCCGACCGCGCAGCCCGACGAGCTCGCCGGTGGCCGGTTCGACTCTCTCGACGGCAGCTACGCCTACCTCTATATCGCCGACAGCCCCGACGGTGCGATCGCCGAAACCATCTGCCGGGACCTACCACTCGATCCCACCGTCGCCCGGATCGTGCCCGCCTCCGCAGCGACCGGCCGCACCCTGACCGCGCTCACCGTCACCCGCACCCTCACCGTCGCCGCACTCCACGGACCACACCTCTCAGCGGTCGGCCAAGACCTCTGGCTCACCAAATGCGAAGCCCGGCACTTTGTCACCACCCGGCGGTGGGCCCACGCCATCCGTACCGCCGACCCCGACCTCGACGGCCTCGCCTACCGGCCCCGGCACAACGAAGACACCCTCGCCGCGGTCCTCACCACCGACCCCTCGATCACACCCCACCCCGCCCTGACCATCGACCCCACCACCACACCCCTGCCACTCGACCACGGCCCCGGCCGTGACCTCGTCGCCCGCATCATCGCCGACCACAGCGCCATCCTCTCCCCCACCTGAACCACACCAGCGTCAACACCCGCCGACACACGACACCGACGGTGATGCGCACCGACCTCGACGAGCGGCCGGCGCCTTCGTCTCTGTGAACGGTCCTTCAGTTCAGGCCACCACCCCGGAAGCGCACGGACCAGTGCGGGGTTCGCCCATTTGACCCAGTGATGTCGCGCAAAACCTACCTGACTTCCGAAAAGGACAGGATCCTCGCTCGGATGATCGTTGACTGGACAAGTGCGAATGTTGAATCTCTCTAGCACACATCGGATTCCAAGCATGAAGAACTGAGGTTCACCGAGGCGCCGACGGATCACCGGGCCACCCTCAGCGCTCCCGCCCATCGCGTCGCCGCTCCGGCGAGACCGGCGAGGCGGCGCGCATTTGCGTCGGCGGGATGGCATCGGCGGCGGGGCAACCACAGCACCCGATAACCCCGGATGCGTGTCCCGGCGGCGGACCCTCTAATCTGGCGGATCCGAACACCCAGAGCATGAGGAAAGATCAGGCAATGGCCACCGATTACGACGCCCCGTGAGTCACCGAATCCGACGAGGCGGACACGTCCCTCGAACAGCTGACCGCCAGCCGCAAAGACACCCAGTCCCCCGTCGTGGACGTCGAAGACTCCGACACCGCCGAATCCTTCGAACTGCCCGGTGCCGACCTGTCCGGCGAAGAACTCACCGTCCGCGTCATCCCGAAGCAGGCGGATGAATTCACCTGATATCTGTAGTTGGCGTCGCCGATCGTGTTGTCTACGCTGGTAGACCGCTTGCAGTCGCGTCTGTAAGCGATCAGCAGTTCCACGAGGGTGAGATTTCCGCCGGGTGAGGGCGGTGGCCGCCGAGGCGGCGGCGGAGCTCGAGGTTCTCGCCGTGTACAGCCTCCAGGGCCGCCTTCAGCGTCTGCACTTCCTCGCGGTGCCGGCGTTTGAGTTCGGTGATCTGGACGGTCAGGGTGCGTACCACGCTGCTCGGGTGGTCGGGATCGGCGGGCGGCGATGGGGCCGGCGGGGCGCCGCGCTGCTGGGTCCGCAACTGCTCGACGCGGCGACGGATCTCGGGATTGCGGTAGAGGAAATCCAGTGAGACGCCCGCGGTTTGAGCCAGGCCGCGGAAGGTGACGGGGACGTTGCGGCGAATCATTTCCCGGATGCCGTGGTCGGCGCGGGAGTGAGCGGCGGCGCTCTTGGCGGCGGCGGCGCGGCGCAGATTGTCGGGGTTGCCTCGGCTCACGGTCGCCTCTCCTCGTCGTGTTCGGCGGCCAGGGCGTCGGTGCGGGCGGCGACGCCGGCGCCGCGAACGGCCCGGCCGTCGCTGTCGGTTCGGTGGCCGGTTTGTTCGAGCGTGTCGATGATGCGGCCGAGGGCGTCGTGTTCTTGCGTGCGCCCGGCCAGCCACACGTTGTCCGGGCTCATCTCCTGCCCGGTGCGGGCCGCGAACGCCTGGCGGCGTTCATCGATGAGCTGCAGTGTGTGGTGCTGCTGGGTTTTCAGCTCGGGCAGGAAGCTGGCGTCGGTGGCGAACTTGTCGCAGGTCAGGCAGGCGTTGCCCTTGTCGCAGGCCTGCCGGGGCGGCAACAAACACCACCCGTTGGGCAGGATCCGGTCGGTGCGCTTGTCGAGCTCGAGCATGTCGTAGAGGTCACGGGTGTCGACCGGCAGGTCGCGGCCGTCCGCGGTGACCTTGTGGTAACGCAGAAACTCCCGTTGGTGCGTCTCGGCGAGGGTTTCTGCGTATTCCATGGTCATCGTCGGGCTGACGTGGCCCATGTACCGCTGCACGACGTGTAACGGCACGCCGGCGTTGAGCAGGCTGGTGGCCTTGGTGTGCCGGAATCGGTGGGTGCGATTGAAGTCCACGAGCCGCCCGGCGCTGTCGCGAACGTCGAGCCGACGCGCGAACACCGCCAGGGTTTGGTTGATGCGGGACGGGGGAAAGGGCTTGTCGGCGTTGCGGTTCATGTTATGCCCGAGGAATAGGTATTTGGGTGTGACACCCTGTGCCCAGCGGGGCCCGAGATGCTGGTCGGCCCAGCGTCGCTGTTCGTCGATGATGGCGACGATTTCGGCGTCGACCAGCACGGTGTCGGGGGCTTGTTCGATCTTGGTTTGCTGGTATCGCAGCTTGGCGACGAAGGCGCCGTCGGCGTCGGCCGGACCGGTGGAGCCGCAGAGGCGGTCCAGCGGCAACAGCGGCTCACGATCGAGCATCCTGATTTCGCTGATCCGCCGACCGGTGCGGGCCACCAGCATCAGGATGCGCATGATCTGCTCGTCGCCGAGCCCACCGCCCTCGATCGGCTCCCCGAGCAGGTGCACGTTGCTCATGATCTGGGAGAACGCGGTGTCGTCGATGACTTCCTGGCGGCGCTCGCGCACCACACGGGTACGACGGCCCTTCTCCCCGTGTCGCCACAGCATGGCGTGGTAGGGACCGAGTCGCAACCATCCGGCTTCATCGAGAACCTGTGCGGCGGTCTCGCGATGGTCGGTCATGAACGCGTAGAACGTCTCGAGGCAGGTGACAAGGGTGTTGACTCGCTGGGGCGAGAGAGGCTTGCCCTTGTTCGGGCCGGACTGGGTGATCAGGCCGCGCACGTGGCTGAGGAAATCCAGCATGAACGCCCGGATCCCGGCCGGGTCCTCGCGCAACCACGGCGGCGGGACAGGGTCGTGGCCGGCGATCCAGTCGGCGAAGACCTGCAGCGCAGTCCGTTGGGGGCCCGCGACCGTGCTCCAGGTCAGCTGCCCGGTCTCCAGAGAGACTTTGAAATACCACTGGATGGCGATCCGCAACCACAACGGCTCGAGTTGCTGGAAATAGACAGCGTGATTGCCGAGTGGTTCGTGGGGGCGCAGCGGTATCCGCGGATCGAGCGTCGGATCCCACACCTCGCGCCGCCACCACGGGCGCTGGTCGTATGCGGCCCACAGGATTTCATAGCAGCGCCGAAGCGTTGAGCCGACGTTCTCTTGCCAGAACCTGCCCGGCAGGCTGCCGTTTCGCCGGGCATAGGCGGCGGCGATGGATCTCTCCCATTCCCGTGGGGCTGCGCGCATCAGCGAGCCACTCAGTTCCGGGTGGTCCTCGACCGTGGCGGCCAACCAGCGGATCAGCGAACGCAAGACACCTACCGGGACCCGACCGCCGAGTTCGGCGATGCGCCAGCAGCACCAGGCCATTTCGCGGTCCATGTCCGCCGGAAGCTGCCCGAAACGAATGCGGAAACCCGGACCGCGAGGATCCGTCAGGAACGCGGTCAGGTCATCGGTATCGAGGGCGTTCGACTCGAGGTCGATCGTGCGAAACCGATCGGGCATCTCGGCCCAGAGCGACTCGAGCACATCACCTCGGAAGCGCCCAGAGGTGTCGCGCAGGTTCTCGAGCAGCCGTCGTGACCCCATCAGCAGGGCCCGATCACGCCGGTGCCGACCGCCCGCCACCCCGCGGTGAACTTGGCCCAGTCGGCCACCGCCCGCAGCTCGGCGTCCTCAGTGACATGTAACGGTGACGTCGGATATTCGAACTGTCCGAATGCCTCATCCTCTCGATGATCGTCGGCTGATCTCGGCGGCGTAGTTGGTCCAATCCCCGGCGGACAGTCGCTGCCATGCGACGGCGACATCGGTGTGAATGCCGAGGGTGCGGGCCAGGATCGCTGCGGGGATCTCGGTGGCGAGCTGAAACAGGGCGGTGCTGCGGTCGGCGCCGGGCCGGATGCCGAGCTTGTTCAGTCGCTGGACGAGGTGACCGGTGCTGATGGGCCGGCCGGGCTGCCCGCCCGGGAACAGCCAGAGCGATGGTGTCAACGCGCCGATTGTCGCGTGACCCTTGCGTTTTGCGGCGACCGCTTGTGCAAGCTCGCCGACGGGGTGGGGAAGATAGATGGGTGAGGGGCCCAGGTGCAGCCGGACGGCGCCATTGCTGGTCTCGAGGTCCACGATGGTCATCCGCGAGATTGCTGCCGGGGTTTGGGCGTAGAGAAGCACGAACAGGCCCGCGAGCCGGTCTTCGGCCTTGATGGTGTCGTCGTGCAGCAGCCGCCGCGCGATGTCCCATCGGTGTTGGTCATCGAGCGGCCGGGTCGGGCCCATCCAGCGGCGGGCGGGGATCCGGACGCTGATCAGCTTGTTCTTGTGGGCCCAGCGTATGAAGTGCCCGGCGGAGCCGCGGTTGACCGCGGTGTTGTCGGTGAGCCATTGGTCGAGGTCGGCTTGCCGACAGGTGCCGAGGGCGAGCTGGTGATCGGTCAGCCAGTCGAGGAAGGCGACGGCTCCGTAGATCCGTTGCCGGACCGAGTTGAACTGCTGGATCGTGGTGAGGGCGCCGTTGTTGCGTTGCCGCAATCGCCGGACGAGCTGCCAGGTTGTGTAGCGGTGCAGCACGCTGCGCTGTTCGGGATCCGACTGGGCGGCCACCACGCGGCCGACCAGCCGCTCAGCGCGGATCATGTGCTCGTCACGTTCGGGCAGGGCGCCGACACCGACGAGGACCTGCCGCAGGTGAGCGAGAGCCTGGCTGTCGGGCAGTTCGTCCAGCGCTTCGTGAGTCAGCGCCCGCCGACCGGCGGCGAGATCGGCCAGCACGGGCGCAACGGACTTCTTCCTCAGCCATCGCATCGCGGTGATCGGGTGCTCGGCGGTCGCGATGTTGTTCCGCAGCGCTTGCAGCCCGGGATGCAGAGACGCCGAAGGCACGGTGTTGTTCCTGCGGCCGGACCGCGGCCATCGTCTCAGGCACCCTGGACCAGCCACGATGTGAGGACTGCACCACCCTCGCCAGCACGGCAGCGCGTGCTGCGAACAACCACGACAGACCGGTACTGCTCTGCGGTGACCGTTCAGATGTCATTAGGGACACGGCCAACCGAAATTGGGTAGGTCTCTTTGTAACGTGGGTGCCGGGCGTCGATGCCGGATCGGCGACCGGCCGACCGAGACACAAGGGACGACCCCTGAATGGACTCGAACTATGCGGTGTACTGCGGCATCGACGTCGGCAAAGGCGAACACCACGCCGTCGGACTGACCGCCGCCGGAAAGAAAATCTACGACAAGGCGTTGCCGAACGACGAAGCGAAGCTGCGGGCGGTGTTCGACCGCCTGGCCAGCCACGGATCGGTGCTGGTGGTCGTCGACCAACCCAATACGATCGGCGCCCTACCGGTCACCGTGGCCCGCGTAGGCGGCCACGAGGTCGGCTACCTGCCCGGACTGGCGATGCGCCGCATCGCCGACCTCTACCCCGGGCAGGCGAAAACCGACGCCCGAGACGCCTTCATCATTGCCGATACCGCCCGCACCATGCCGCACACCCTGCGCCGCGTCGACACCGGCGACGAGGCCCTCGCCGAACTCGAGGTCCTCGTCGGATTCGACGACGACCTCGCCGGTGAGGCCACCCGGGTCAGCAACCGGATCCGAGGCCTGCTCACCTCCGTCCACCCCGCCCTCGAGCGGGTCCTCGGCCCCCGCATTACCCACCCCGCGGTGCTCGAGCTCCTCTCCCGCTGCAGCGGGCCGGCCGGAATCCGGCAGGCCGGCAAGCGCAAGCTCACCGCGATCGCGGTCAAGCACGCACCACGGATGGGCGCCCGGTTGGCCACCGACATCCTTGCCGCCCTCGACGAGCAGACCGTGGTGGTACCCGGCGCCGCGGCCGCCGAGACCGTTCTCCCCAAACTCGCCGACACCTTGAAAGAGACTCTGTTACAACGCAAAGCGGTCGCCGCGGACGTGGAGAGGGCACTCGATGACCACCCTCTTTCCTCAGTCCTGACCTCGATGCCCGGCATCGGCGTCAGGACAGCAGCTCGGATCCTGATCGAGGTCGGCGACGGCTCCGCCTTCCCGTCCGCCGCGCACCTGGCGGCCTCATGCAGGCATAGCACCGGTCACCCGAAAATCGGGATCCTCCATCCGCGGCGAGCACCCCGCCCGCTCCGGCAACAAGAAACTCAAACGCGCCCTGTTCCTGTCCGCCTTCGCGGCCCTGGGCGACCCCACCAGTCGCGCCTACTACGACAAAAAACGGGACGAGAAGAAGAAACACAACGCCGCCCTGATCTGCCTCGCCCGACGCCGCTGCGACGTCCTCTACGCCATGCTCAAGAACAAGGAACTCTACCGGAATCCAACCCCCTCAGCGGCTTGACGAAAACCATAGGGACACCCCCCGATCTGGTGCCGCTGCGTGCCGGGGATGTCCTGGTCGTCAACGCCGCCCGCGCCAGCCCTCCGCGCGCACGCCACCTCCCCCGCCGCCCTCACCCACTACGTTCAGGCCGGGGTACGGGGGCCGTCCACCGGCGAATCTGCACGCAGGCGTCCTCGTCACCAGCCGGCGGGCGGTCGTCGGATCCGCCGGCGCTTCCCGCGGCTCGACCATCGCCGATGAGGCCGTCATCATCACCGACGACCCCGCACGATCACGGCCGCCCCGCAGGTTCATCGACACCCTCGACGAAAACACCGAAACGACCAGCATTCCAAGGGTCACCGAGATTTGGCAGATCGGCCCGATGCGTGCCCCCTGCCCGGGATCGGCGGCCCGGTACGCGCTGAACCCGAAATTTCTCCCCATCCCGGTCACCCGAATGTTCCTGTGGCACAGCATCGACTACCGACCGCGCCCCGCCGTGGCCGTCGAAGGCAACGACACCGCAGAATCCTTCGCATTACCCCGGCGCCGACCTGCCCGGCGAAGAACTCACCGTCCGCGTCATCGGCAAACAAGCCGACGAATTCACCAGTTGCTTCCTCGTCCACCACCGCACCCGCCTCGCCGATGCTGCGCAGCTGATCTGTCGAGACTGCGCCTAAGGACACATCGATGACCCGAGGGCCTCGGGATAGATCGAGATTCTGCGAATCACCGGGCAACACGCCCTCCCGAACTCCTCAGGTCGAACGCATCTGCGGGCGGTATCCTCTGCCGCCGATCACTCTCCCCGATGCCGGCCGGGTGGCCGCATTGCCGAATCCGAATCCGAATCCGAAACCGAATCCGGGTGCGGATTCGGTTCCGGGTGCGGGTTCGGTTCCGGGTGCGGGTTCGGTTCCGGGTGCGGGTTCGGTTCCGGGTGCGGGTTCAGTTCCGGGGCGGAGCGATAGGAGCCCGGATCGATGGTCAGGTCTTCGGTGTCGGCAAAGACCAGCCGCCCGTCGTCGAGCGCAACCGCCCACCGATGCACCGGCGCCCACTCGTGCCCACCGCCGCCGGGGTCGGTCACTGCCGCGTAATCCTCGGCCACCTCACCGGTGAGATCGGCCTCGGCGCTCCTGCGGACCAGCACCCGGACACCGACCGTCAACTCCGGGCCATCGACCGGTTGCTTGCCGCTGTTTCGCGCCATGGTGATGCACCTCTTCGCTCGCCGAACACCCGAGATCGAGCATAAGCACCGACCGGCCCTGTACGCGACCGGACGTCGCGGTCCTCACCCGATACAGATCAGCACACCCACGACCATCACCGCGACCAGCGAGGCACCGCCGCAGACCAGCCACGCCCGCGTCGCCCGCTGCCGCCACCGACCACCCTCCTCCGCGATCGCGAGCAATCCACCCCGGGTTCTCCTCAGGCGCCCGCGACCCGATAAGACGCCGAGTCTTCGCATCCGCACGCACCGCCACACCGAACGACATCGGAACCACCACCAGCGCCACCCCCAGTAAACCAATCAACGCGCCCAGACCCGTCCCGAACATCGCTCGTCCTTCCCCACCGGCGGGCGGTGCCCGGCGTGGGCACCGCACATCGATGAAGCGATTACCCGAACCCACGGGCACCACCCTCCCCCGTCGGGTGTGACCGAACTGCGCCCGGTGATACCCGAACGACGTAGCGGGATCCACCACCGGCCGCCGGCGACCGGCCACACCTGACTGCAGGCCTACACGCCGGGCATCGGGAACTTCCACACCGCCACCACGACCACCCCGATGACCAACCCGGCGTAGAGAACGGTGCCCATCACACTCACACGCAACGCATGCAGCAGATTGGCGCCCAGGTTTTCGGTAGTCCGTGCCATCACAACTCTTCTCTCAACGTGCGAAGGTTTCGATACGACACCGTCGCTGACGGCGCACCAGACACAGTGAACCGATTGCGGCACCAGCACATCGGCCGAAGTACCGACACCCATACCCGAATCTTGGCCCGGGACGTCTCGGGTTCGACTTCCGCGTCGCAAGCACCCATTCCCGACACCAGACTCCCCTTCCCCCCGCAGAAACTACCGCGCTTCACCTCACACAGGGGTGTTCGAACCTCCCGGAACCGTCGACCGCGCGGACAGCTCCAAAGGAGAACAGATAGATTGCGGCACAGCAGAATCGCACCCCCAAAAAATCTCTGTATTTCGTCAACCGATGCCGGATTCCACAGACCCAGCTCCGGCGACGCAGAAACGACCGTTCCGGCATCGCCCACTCCGCCGAAGGCTCACCCCGGCCCAGACTCGGCAGTGTCACCGAATCATCATGCACCCAGCAGCCAACTCGTGAAATCGCACTTACCGGTCGGTAATTCGGTACGTGAAAAAATATGCCATGGCCTGGATCACACTCGCTGGACATGAACACTCCCCGCTCACCAAGATCACTGATGCGCCGCCCGTGACTACGGGCAGGTTGACCGTGTAGCGCCCCCGCCAGCTGATACCCATCGTTGGCGGGGGCTGCGCTTGGCCAGCCACCCACCCACCCGGCCTCGCCCACCTTCCGCATTCTCCTTAGGGCGCCACCGTCCGGGCGAGGCTTCCCGACCGCGCAGCGAGTCTGCCCACGCCGCCGAAAACCGCTACGCACACGTTCAAGAATCGAACTCTTCTGCCCGCCAATAACGCTCCACCGACTTCCCGACACCACGCGCGGCACCGACATCGACATCGCGGCCACCCGGCTGGATCTCGCCACACAGATCACACTCCAACGGCCGGGCCTCGAGACGGGGGAAAGAGTACGGGCCCGTGCTGCTGACTTACTGTGTTCCCAGTGGGAATCGAACGAGTGTCACTGGAGCTGCGCCGGCTCCGCGGCAGAGGACGCGCAGGCGCAGGCCGTCGCTCAGTTGCGGGCCCAGAAAATACGCACCTGGTCCGATCTGTCCCTACAGACCATCCTGACCACCGATTCACCCGGCATCTGCAGATACACCTTCACCTACTGGGTCGACGACGACAACCGTAACTGACCACCCGCAATCATTTATTCGACTGTCAACACAAGGACCCGGCCCAGCACAACTGCCGGCCCAGATGTTCGTGCAGGTGGGAGTGCGGAGATCACCTCCGAGACCGTGCTCGGCGATCGGCCGATTCGCGCGGCGATCTGGCGCACACCCGCCGGTTCGTCCGGGGCGAGCAGCAATGACACCGCGACCTCGATACCGGCGCGACCGGCAAACGGGGTCGAGCGTGTGGGCCGGCCCTTCTGCGCAGCAACATCGGTATCGACATACAGACCCGGCGCGTTCAGATGAAGGTGGCCACGAAGATCCAACCAACTCCACCCCGCGCTCCGCAGCACCTCACGTGCGTCACCGGTCACACGGTCGGCGACCAGCACCTTGACGACCTCACCGGGACCGCGATCCTCGCTGTCCCACTGCCGCAGTCTGCGCGAGAGCCCCTCCGCCGATCCGAGCGCCAGCCGCTTGACCTCGAGCGGGACACGATTCCCCCGCGGTATCAACAGGTACGCCTCGACACCACCACCCCCGGGGCCGGGATCATGGGTCTCCACAACTTCCAACCCCACGCCCGCCGCCGCCTCGGTCAACGCGGCGATCGCATCGTCCGAAGTCAACGTCATTCACTCATCATCTCCCTTTGTTCGATGTTCGGTTAATACCGAACGCCGAACAACCGCGCTTTCGGGTCAACAAGCAGGGCCGGCATCCTGCTTGTCCGGCATGAGCCCGAGGTACCGGTACGACAAAGCAGCTCAGTCCACTCCTTGTGCCACCGTGCCGCGCATGTCGTGCGACGTACCGCGGTGATGGTGGCCCCGTGGTCGGTGCGCCCTGTGACTGATCGGCCTACCACCGATCCCTGTGGTTAGTGTGGCGCGCAACTCCCGCACCCCCAGCCCGGACAACGCCGCGAAGCAATGCGCCCGTACCCCGCGGGACCGCAGAGCGTCCACGGTCCCGGATTCGTCGTCAACGAACGCCGACAACTACCGCCCCACTGCTCGACAATGACCGGCCTTGACCTCGACCGCCGGACGGTGATCACCACGAGGCCGGCACAGCAACGCCCGACCTGGAGGAAACCCCTTCTCCTCGAGCCACATCCGGGTCTGCGGCGCGCACGAGGCGGGCCGGGACGTCGAATACACCACCACGAACCCGAGGCCGGCCACCGCCTCCACGACATCCCGGCCCGGCTCGATGACCACCGCCTGCCCGACATTGTCGAAGAACTGCTGCCACGTCTGCCGGCGGGTCCCACCCGAGTCGTCGGTCAAGAGGTGAGCAAATGCCGACAGGCCCGCCAGACCGCCGTCGATGTCGAACATCACCACCCGCTCGCTGCCGGTCACCTCCCCGACCCTAATCACGCGGCCGGCAGACACCCTGGTGCCACGCCCACACCGACGAAGGTCACTGAACCGACGATCCTGCGCCGCTAGAGAGCCGTAGAGAGCGCAACAACCGTGTTCAACGCACCACCAGTCGCAAGCCGAGGGACCGTCACTGAAGTTTTCGCGCTGTGCCCCGCACTCGGGACGATTCGCTCATGGGACCTTGCGATCTTTATGCTCATCACTGTTGTTTCCGCCCAGTCCGGGGTCACGAACATAACTCGAATCTCAAGGCTCAAGCAGGCTAAGGATTCCGGCATGCGCGTAGCGGGTGATGTGGTCAGCGAGTTGCTTGGGATCGCAACTGTCGGTGTTCTGCGCGAAGAGCACATCTCTGAGCAACACGACCGACAGGATCAATCCAATTGATAGGGACATTGCCATTTCCTCGTCTTTGCCACGGTTGCCGACCAGCGCTGACGAGAGCCGGCGGATCCCCTGGCCGTGTGTGCTGCCGGCAGCGATCTCGCGTCGACCGTTGTGACCTGCCGCGGCCCAGCTCAGCAGCAAGTCTTCGTACTTTTCGGCGAAATCGAGTAGTTCGATCACAAAGTTGCGAATTTTGTCCTCGCCGCCGGGTTTGGTTTGCGGGTCCGCCCACCTCGCGAGGAACCGGTCGACGAATTCGCGGGCCGGTCCGATGACGGATTCCTCGAACAGTTCGGACTTGGACCCGAAGTAGCGGTAGACCAGCGTCTCGGACACTTCCGCGCGGACGGCAACCTCCTTGATACTGGCATCGTGATAGCCGTGTTCGGAAAAAACGGTTCGCGCGCAGTCCAGGATCGCTGGTCGCGCCTGGCCACGCCGATACGGACTGCGGCGAATCACGGTCATCGTTGACCCCACGGTCCGGAGGCGCCCGCCAGCACCCGGTCGAGGTGCCGCCCGGCCTGGTGCCCTGTTGTCGCTGCCGGGTGGTCCACTGCTCGTCCGATGACCCACCTACCGCGCTCGAACATCCTGATCATGAAGGTCCTCCCGCCTGCGACGTACTGTGATGTGCCTTAAGGCTCTTGCATTGTTGTGATGTACTCGACTATCGTTATGAACACATCGTCTCATAAATGTTGAGATTAGACGGAGCTGGACCAGGCGCACACCGATGACGTCGCGCCCTTAGCGAGCGCTATGCGACAGGGGGCCAGGACACCGACATCTTCTTTGATCTGACCATGCCGCGCAACATGTGAATGAGAGTGTGATGAGGTATCAGGAACTCACCGAGTCCAACGGAGCACCGGGCGGTGCAGCTGCCTCGGACGCGGTTGCGGTAGCCCTCGACGGCATTTCTGACCTTCCCCGGGAGGTGCTGGGCAACAAGGCGTTTGGCATAAATTTGATGCGCGGTTTGGGAGTTGCAGTCCCGCCTGCGTTTTGTCTGACCACTCGGGCGTGTGAGCAGTACTTCGCCGACCCACATAGCTACCTCGACCAGGTCTGGCCGGAGGTGCTGGCATTGCTGGCCTCGCTGGAGGCCCAGCTCGATCGCACGTTCGGGCATGGCCCCAGGCCGCTGCTGGTCAGTGTGCGTAGCGGGGCGGCCCAGTCGATGCCGGGAATGCTGGATACGATCTTGAATCTGGGTTTCACCGACGAAGTGCAGCAAGCGCTGGCGAGGGCCTCGACCGCCGAATTCAGCGCTGACACCCGCCGCCGATTCGAGGACATGTACCGACGCATCGTAGTCGGTGACCCTGGCGGGGAGATCCCTTCGGACCCACTGGTACAGCTGCGCAACGCAATTGAGTCCGTGTTTCAGTCGTGGCATTCCGACCGGGCCGCGACCTACCGCCGCTACCACGGACTCGACGGTGCCGAAGGAACTGCAGTCATCGTGCAGGCGATGGTGTTCGGCAATATGGGCACCAACTCAGGCACCGGTGTGCTATTCACGCGAAACCCGACAACCGGGGCACCCGAGCCACTCGGAGAATGGCTGTGCGGCGGTCAGGGTGAAGATGTGGTATCGGGATCCTGTGATGCGGCCGATCTGGCTGACCTGCGTGCCGAGCAGCCCCAGGTGTATACCGATCTGATGACAGTGGCCACCATGCTGGAGCAACGCGCCGGCGACGTCCAGGACATCGAATACACTGTGGAGGAAGGGCGACTGTGGATCCTGCAGACCCGCAACGCTAAACGCTCAGCACAAGCAGCGATACGACTGGCACTGCAATTTGTGCAGGAGGGGCGCATCGACGAAGCCGAGGTGGCCCAGCGTGTAACACCCGAGCACATCAAGGACTTGTTGCGCCCGACGCTGCTGCCTGAAACCCGCCGTGGAGCACCGCTGCTAGCGAAGGGACTTGCCGCTTCACCGGGGATCGCTTCCGGCCGTGCTTACGCCGATATCGACGAGGCCCTCGACGCCGCCGACGCCGGGCAGGCAGTGATTCTGGTGCGCCCCACCACCAGCCCCGACGACGTCGAGGGGATGATCGCCGCTGGCGGCATCGTCACCGACGTCGGCGGCGCCACCAGCCACGCCGCGGTCGTCAGCCGTGAAATTGGCCGCCCCACAGTCGTGGGATGCGGAAAAGGCACCGCAGAACGTCTCGCCGGCAAGATCATCACCGTCGACGGTGACCACGGCGAGATCCGCGAAGGACAGCTGCCGCTCGTCTCATGGCCAGAAAGCGATCACCCCGAACTGCAAGAACTCAGCGACGTGTTGAGCCGGGTCAGCCCACTACGTGCGCACCCCACCGGTGACTTTTCCACCCTGCCGGACATATCCGCGGAATCGATCCGATCCGTGATCGCCGAAGGCCATCGTGACGTCGTCTGCGCCAGCCCGTTACGCGCCATGCTGACAGCACTTCGACTCGACGAGCACGTGCCGACTCACCGCCCCTTCTAACCTTTTCGAGAAAGCAACAACTATGAACGCTCTTCCTATCCTGCAGGCAGTCCGCCTCAAAGGGCGGGTCAGTCGACCCGACCTGAGCATAACCACCGGACTCGACGGATCGTCCGTAGAAACCGCAGTGGCGGAGCTGATTTCAGCCGGACATCTCACCGGTGATACACGAGTCCGTC
This sequence comes from Rhodococcus sp. ZPP, assembly GCF_017656075.1. Lineage (NCBI taxonomy): Bacteria > Bacillati > Actinomycetota > Actinomycetes > Mycobacteriales > Nocardiaceae > Rhodococcus > Rhodococcus sp. ZPP. Next base: position 898,938 of record NZ_CP058639.1, on the reverse strand, counting down.
TGACGATCGCGGGACGCGAAAAGTTGTCAGCAATGCTTTCCGCTGAGCGCAGCGGCATCGACAGCGCGGTGATCACCGAGGCCTACGCTCGATTCTGCGACGTCAACGGTGCATTTAAAGCTCTTGTCACCGAATGGCAACTCAAAGACGGCGAACCCAACGACCACACCGATGCCGACTACGACACTGCGATCCTGACACGCTTGTTTGACGTGCACGATCAGGTGATCCCGATCATCGCTGACGTGGCAGCGGTGATGCCGCGCGTGCAGGTCTACGCCGACAAACTCTGCACGGCGCTGAAAAAGGTGCAGGCCGGTGACACAAGCTGGTTCACCATGCCCATCGCTGACTCCTACCACACGGTCTGGTTCGAACTGCACGAAGAGCTGATCGGCGCCGCTGGGCTGACCCGCGAAGAAGAAGCGCAGGCCGGACATGCGCAGTAATCGTCGCCGGCGCACCTCAGCGACCTAGGCGCCGCGCGATCAATGCCGAACCCGACCGCAGAACCGACACCACGGCACCACAACAGTTCGCGTAGGTTACACCACTTCGGTAACGCACCCACGCATGGCAGCAAGGCAGGGAAATGACCGAACATTCCGATCCCGTTCGCGGGTACAGCCAGCCGGACCGGTGCTGGACATTCACCAACGTCTCGGAGGCAACCCCCGACATCTTGTCGCCGCTGTGCTGGAGCGTATGGGACCGCCCGCTGCAGGAAACCCTGCTGGCCAGCCTCGCCGCTTTAGGGGTGCTGTCGAGAAGCGATGTGGTGGTGTCCTCAGATCAGAACTTCAATGGCACCGGGGTTATCTACGGGCGCCAAGCCTTCAATGTTGACGTGATGCGCGAGGTCATGTCGAAGGTTCCTGGCATGAACATCGACGACTTCGAGCGTGACCTGCTCGGCACCGTACGCCCCAACGCTTCGACCCCACCAGGCGCATCACTGTGGCGCATCCCGCTCATCGCCGCCAAAGCACCCTACGCTCTGGTGAGCTCTGCTCGCGAGGTGGAGCGCAACTACCACGCCACGAAGGCGTGGTGGCGGTCGGAAGTGTTCAATGTCCATCAAGGCGCACCGCCCAAACGGCCTCCACTCGAAGACCTGCTGTATGCGCGCGACCGATTCGCCCGGTCGTTCTATCTGCACGCGTTCACCCGTTTCGCCCTCGTCTCCATCCAAGGAGCCGTGTGCAAGACCGCTGCGCGCATTGGTGTTCCCGCGTTGGGGACTGCGGCGCTGGCCGGTCAGGGCGGTGTCACAGAGACTCAACTCGCCGAAGACACATGGCGACTGGCCCGAGGCGAGATGGGTATTGCGTCGTTCCTCGCCGAGTACGGATACCGTGGCCCCAACGAGGGCAACGTCTACACCAAATCATGGCGCGAGCAACCCGACCGCGTCCGTGCCATGGCCAAGGCCCAGGCAAACCGCGCCGAATTGGAGCGGCCCACCGTTAGGGCCCAGCGTGCCGCCGAAGCAGCCCGTGACGCAGCGGCATCCCTGATCGGTGCAGTGGGAGCCAAAGATCGCGTCCTCCTGCGCTTCATGCTCGCGCGCGCCCGCACCGTAATCCCCCGCCTGGAGATCGGCAAAGCGGCCTACGTCATGCCTTTGGACGGGGTGCGGGCGGCCGCGCGTCGCCTCGGCGCCGAACTCACCCGCCAAGGCCTCCTGGAACAGATCGATGACGTGTTCTTCTTGGCTATCCCTGAGTTGCAGCTTCTGGCGGCCCGCCAACTCACCGAGGCACCAGAGCTTGTTCAATACCGCAAGGCTACGCGTGAAACCTACCGCGAGATGACGCTTCCGGTGCACTTCACGGGTATGCCCGAACCGCTGGTCACCACGGCTGCGTCCCCGCAGACTGATGAGCCGATCTTCCTGACCGGCGCGGCATCGGGCGGTGGCACCGTGGAAGGCCGGGCGCGTGTCCTCCTGGACCCCAATGACGACATCGAACTCGACGACGGCGACATCCTGGTCTGCAAGTTCACCGACCCCAGCTGGGCACCACTGTTCACCCTCGCAGACGCACTCGTCATCGATCTCGGCGGTGCGGCCAGCCATGGCGCGGTGGTCGCGCGTGAGATCGGCATCCCATACGTGATCGGCACGCAGACCGGCACCACCATTATCCGCGACGGCGACCGCCTGCGCGTGGACGGCAACAACAATCTGGTGACCATTCTTCCCTGATTTCAGTACCAAGACATCGTCGTCTGACCTACACCAACTTGATTCGGAGGACACCATGGTTCTTGCTGAACAACCGGGTATCACAGACCTACTCATCCCCACCCCCGACACCGGAAAGCATTGGGACCCACACCGCATCCACACCCACTATTTCGGATTCTCAGTCCCGGACGCGCAGATCGGCGCTTTCCTCTATATCCGGTACCAACCCGAGTTCCGGTCCTCTCACGGCGGGGTGTGCATCTTCCAAGGCCACAACAACGTCAGCCCCACCGACATCGAGCACATCGACTACCAGATCGCCATGCCCTGGCCGGCCGTCGACGGCAACGCCATCATCACCACCAACGGTCTGCGCGTGGAATTCCTCGATCCCGGGCGCAGCATTCGGCTGACCTACACGAGCGAAGACGGCAAGACTTCCTTCGACGTGCTTCAAGAAGCGGTCACCCCGCTGATTGCGCGCGGACACATTATGCCCGGCGAAGAGCTCCACCATGACGGGCTCAACCAACAGGCGGGCGGCAGTGAGCAATTCATGCACGCCACCGGCGCCCTGAAACTGAACGGTACGACCTACGTCATTGACTGCTACGCACCGCGGGACCGGTCGTGGAATCAGGTCCGCGAAGAAAAATACGTCTCAACACCGCCACTGGGGTGGACGCCAATGTACTTCGGTTCCGATCTGTCCTTGAGCCAGATTTGTTTTGAACCACTCGACACTGGCCCCGACTGGGCTGGCCTGTACGACGTCGGAGATCGCCCCTCCCACCATTTCGGCTGGATCCAGCGGGGCGAGGAGACAAGATCGATCACAGCAGTGCGCCGTACCGTTCTCGACACCCACCCCCGGAACTACATTCCGTTACGCCAGGAAGTCGACCTCTGCGACGAGCAGGGGGAGCACTATCACTTCCGCGGGGAGGCCATCGCAAGCGCGCCCTTGGCAGCATGGCCGAACTCGCTGTTCCACGATTCAGTTTATCGGTGGACCGACAGCAAAACCGGCCGTATCACCCACGCCACTTTTCAGGGTGTATGGATGGCCGACTATCAGCGAGCGATGAAGCATCGTTTCCCGGCGGCGCACGCAACACAACTCACATAGTTTGACATGGGTGATCGACATGCTTCGCTCGGGCGTTCCGGGTGGGTCTCGATGAGCTCGGGCGCACGCCGGACCGGCGCCGTGCCGATGTGCTGGTGCACTCCGAGTACCGGGCGTCGAACGGGCCGACCGAGGCGATCAACGGACCGGCTCAATCACTGGGCCGGCACGCTCTCGGATTCCCCAACCTGATGTCACTACCAAGCCCTCCAGTCCGAGGCAGCATTTGAACCACCGAGCTCCGACCGTGGACAGTGCGTGGGTAGACTACTTCGCCGGTGTTCGGCCGAAAGGCTGGAGCTTTGGGTCAAGCCCCAGGGCGTGGTGTACGAGGTCGTCGCGTGACTCCGCGTAAGGGTTATGCAGTCAGAGCCGCAGGCGCCACCTCCTCGGCGGGTTCGGGTGTTGTTTGGGTGCCGCGGGACCGTGCCAGCACGTCGAGGCCGAGGTAGCGGCGGGCTTCGATCCACTCGTCGTGCTGCTCTGCGAGTACCGCGCCGACGAGCCGGATGAGGGCGGTGCGATCGGGGGAGATTTCCGACAACGTCGGTTCTGCGCCGGATCTCTTTGTTGAGCCGATAGTGGATTGTTGGACCAGATCTGACGCCAGATCTGCTTCGGAAACGCCGTGAAGGCGAGCAGATCTATCCTGGCTGCGACGAGGTGGTCGGCGACCCTCGGCAGCTTCTCCGACAAGGCGTCGATCCCCCGATCATATTGAGCATGAACCGAATCCGTCCGGTTGGTCGTAAACCGAATGCAGGAGCGCACACACCTTCCCCCGCACGCGGGTGGTACCCCCAGGCCATGAATTCTTCGGGGTCTGGGACATTCCCCCGAGCACTTCGTGCAGGGTGGTGCCCCCAGGTTCGTCGAATAGTGCGTTCGGCAACGCTGCCAGGCCGCACCGGACAGGGTGGCGCCGATCGCTGACACGAGGCCGGCGTGCGCGTCGGAGGTCACCAACCGCACCCCGGTCAGCCCGCGGCCGACCAACGATCAGAAGAACGCCAACCAACCGGCACCGTCCTCGGCGGAGGTGACCCCGATTCCCAAGATTTCCCGGTAGCCCTCGGCGTTGACCCCGACCGCGACCAGGGTGTGCACGTTGACCACCCTCCCGTTCTCGCGGACCTTGAGGACGAGGGCGTCGGCGGCGACGAACGTGTACGGGCCGGCGTCTAACGGGCGGCTGCGGAACGCCTCCACCTGGGCATCGAGGTCCTTCGCCATCAGGGACACCTGCGACTTGGACAGGCTGGTTATTCGGAGCGAGTCGACGAGCTTCTCCATCCGCCGGGTCGAGACGCCGAGCAGGTAGCAGGTGGCGGCCACCACCGAGGTCAGGGGCACGCTCGGCACGCTTGCGGCGCTGCAGCAACCAATCCGGAAAGTATGAGCCGGAGCGCAGCTTCGTCGATCGCCACGTCGAGAGTTCCGGCACGGGTATCGAAGTCCCGATGCCGGTACCCGTCCGGCTGTTGACGCGGTTTTCGGAGCGTTCACCGAAGCCGGCGCCGCACAGGCTGTCGGCCTCGGCCCCCATCAGCGCGTCGATGAACGTGGACAACGGACTGCGCTGCAGGTCCGGGCTGGCGTCGGTGAGCCGGTCGGTCAGGAACTGGTGCAGGTCGATATCGTGGGCAATGGTCATCGCGTGGTCCAACACCCGAGTGACTTTGGTCGGTCTCTCGAAGAGTCACGCGATGGCCGCCTTCTTGGGCTACGACACGCCGGTCAGGTTCGAATCCGATTCGTACACCAACTTGTTGAATCTCCCGCAGGAGATCACGGTCTGCAGCCATGATCTCCGAGGTGGTAACCAGTCAGGCTCGTCATACACACGTCGCCCTTGATGCTGACTTCAGAGTGGCCTGTCGGCCGGTTGCCGCCGTCAGCGCGGAGTGGCTGAAGAGGGCCTGCAACGCCCAAAGTTGGTGTGCCCTCCTTGCGACCGAACGGAACCGAGAAGAGGAAGCTGGTGATGATCGAGTGCCCGAGGACACCATAAGTCAGGTGATGATCGCCGTTGATCCACACAAGGCGTCGTGGACAGCAGCCGCGGTCGACGCCGAACTGCGCGCGTTGGCCACCATCCGTGTCCCGGTCGGCGAGGACGGCTATCGAACGCTACGCCGATTCGCGCGGCGCTGGTGGGACGCCGGCTGGGCGATCGAGGGAGCCACCGGCCTGGGCGCACCACTGACGAACCAACTGAGCGACGACGGCGTGGACGTGACCGACGTCCCCGCGAAGCTGGCCGCGCGGGTGCGGCTGCTCTCCGCCGGTCACGGCCGCAAGAGCGACGACACCGACGCCGTGTCCGTCGGGGTCGCCGCGTTAACCGGCCACGGGCTGACCACCGCCCGGATGGACGCCACGGTCACCGCGCTGCGCGCGATCGCACCGCGACGACCTGGTCAAGACACGCACCCAGACCGTCAACCGACGCCACGTCGTACTCACCCACCTGATCCCCGCCGACGCACCCCGGAGTCTGAGCGCCGACCGGGCCGTCGAGATGCTGCGCAGGGTGCGTCCCCGCGAGGTCGCCGGAAAGACCCTTCGCGGTCTCGCTGTCGATCTCGTCGCCGAGGTGCGGCAACTGGATCGTCGAATCGTCAAAGCCGCCAGCGACATCAAGGCGGCGGTCGTCGACTCCAGCAGCTCATTGACCGAGCTGTGCGGGATCGCAACGCTGACCGCAGGCAAGATCATCGCTCGCGTCGACTCGATCCACCGATTCCGGTCGGCGGCCGCATTCGCCAGCTACACCGGCACCGCACCCATCGAGGCGTCCTCCGGCGACGTCGTCCGGCATAGGCTCTCCCGCGCGGGAGATCGGCAACTGAACTACTGCCTGCACACCATGGCGATCACCCAGATCAGTCGAGACACACCCGGCCGCGCGTACTACCAACGGAAGCGAGCCGCCGGAAAGAGTCACAAGGAAGCGTTGCACTGCTTGAAGAGGCGGCTCTCGGACGTCGCCTACCAACAACTTCTTCGCGACTCCGAAGCGGAGCCCTGCGGCGGGCCCGGAACACCAGTCGGGGGCGACTCTCATGTCCTGCGCGGCCGGCTCACACCCCGCACCGGCGCTTCGGATTAGTCACTTCCCGAATCCAACCGCAGGCCACTCTACAACCCGAACCGATTCGGCGACTTGACATTGACACAGAGAGGCGCCACTCTGCTGGACGCAACCGAGCTTTGATCACGTCGCGTCGACCCAACAATGACCGGCCGTGTGTACCGTCCCATACGGCAGTAGCCGGAGGTGCGAGCGCCGAGAGCGTACATGTGCGCGTATTCAGCGCTGCCGTGCAGGTGCGACGGCAGTTCAAAGATCGTTGTGTCCGGGTCGAGGAACGTCCTCAGTTTCGGACCGAGGCGGGCCAGGTGAGCGGCTGACGGCAGAGACCGGCCTCCCCGTGCCGTCGACAAAAAGCTCGGGTGCGATGCCGGGGGGCGACCACTTCTTCTCGCACCACGGTATCTCGATCCAAGCCACCACCCCAGTGGGGGTAGTGGTGGGCTGATGGTGCGGGACGCTGAGGGGATCCAACAGATCCAACCCGCGATAGCGGTGCACCCAATTGTGGGCGCAGGCCGGAGATGTCCAGCCCCGCGGCGAGGTAAGAGATCGGGCGGGTATGACACCCCGTTGCACGAGGCGGCGGCCGTCTTCGACGGACAGCGGGCGTGAGCGTGGAGCACGGACGGGTTCTTCCCTGTCGGCGGATGTGCTGTTGGTGCTGCTCATCCTGCCGACGGAAGACCCGTCCGTCTCGCTCGGCTCGTTCACATGGCTACAACGCCGTGACCTGCAACACGTTAGCCCAGAGCCTGTGTCATCTGCGCATCCGGGTCGCTCGTGCCCGCACCGGCGGCTCCGATGCCGGTGCCACCACCTTGACCGGGCTTGCGGCGAAGGATCGCGACCGCGATCAGAACCAGCCCACCAGTGCTGATGCCAGCGGTGATGATGGCTCATCGAAATTTCGATGAGCCTCATCAGCAAGCCCGCGATGCGCCCACGCGGGGGCTGGCGAGGCGTTGGAGACGTCGAGTGGGCGGTCGCCGAGTACATCGACTGGATCAATCACCGCCGGCACGGCGAGCTCGGCCACGTTCCACCTGCCGAGTACGAGGCCGCCTACTGGTCGAATCACGCGGTGGCCGACTACCGTGAGACATCGGTCCTCGCTGAGGCCGGAACCAGATAACCGAACCTCCGCCGAACTCGGGGCGATTTAGGTCCGTCGATCACCGCGGCGCATTAGCGGTTGGTGGCAAACTCGAATCAATACCTCCGATGTCGGTGATCGCCCAGCTATTGTTTCCGTCTACAGTGAGCTTGTACGTCGCGGTCGACTGGATGCCATCGGGTGCTTGGATATTCTTGGTCAGTACGTTCACAAAGCACTCGACCGAGTAAACGCCGTTCGTCACCGAGCTAACCTTGGCCGCCGCTGGCGTCGCCGTGGAGACCCACTGCAACGGCGTGATTATTTGTTCCATGGAAGACGAGGCTTGCGTCAGCCGATCGGACAATTCGGGGGTGGTTCCCTTGGTGAGTCGGCCACGCCAGCCCACCAAATCGCGCACGTCCATCTCTGCGGCGCCGGTGGCATAGTCGAGGGCGACCTGCTCGGCCTGAGCCTCATTCGCCAAGCGACCGTTCAACTGATTGAGCTCGTTCGTCCTACTGCTCAGCTGCCAGCCCAGCACACCTAAAGATGCGACCATTGCGCCGAACAGCACCAGGACCACGATCGTCTTGATTTTGACGACTGATCCACCGGCCCGCCTACCAACGGCACCAATTTCGGCCAATCTACTCTTGTCCTGCCGGGACTCGTTGTCGATTGCGGATTGATCTTCCAGTATTGCGGTTTTCTGAGTCATTTACCAAACTTCCTATTAGCTGACTTACGGCACGTTTGAGGGCGAAATCGAGCATCAGCCTACTTCCCCGGCATCTTCACATGCACGGTGACGCTGCCATCAGAGTCGGTTGATGCAAGCGCATTGTCAAGAAGCTGAGACACATTCACCGTCGACAGCGCTGTGGCACCGGCGCGTACCCCCGGTAATAGATCGACTCCCAGATTTTGCAAGTCGCTGGAATTGTTGTCAAGAAAACCCTGGAGGCCACCAAGAAAAGGAATCACGCCGTCTCTGGCGCCAGCAGTAAGGGGCGTCTCACTCCGAGAAAACTCCACATTATTCACCAAATCGGTCAGCGAACTTCCGAGATGGGTAAGATTCGGCGTCGTGCCCACCAAATCGCCTGGCACCGTCGCACTTTGCAGCAACAGTGGCTGCATTGTGTTGAACAGCTTGGTGAGATCGCCGGACTGGTTGGTGAACATCGTGGCCAATAATTCACCGGCATGATTTAGGTTTACGAGCACCCGCGTGTCGTCAGGCAGAGCAATATTCAACTCTTCGAAGATACGTTGAATTTTATCCGGCTCTATCTGCTCCAGCATTCGGGTAAGTCGAGCTGACAGTTCATTGAATGTCGTGGGAACAATCACGTGAGCGGGATCGATCATGGCGCGGTCGCCAAGGTAAGGCCCCGACTCGGCCGCCGGCAGCACCCCCACATACGCCTCGCCCAGCGCCGACAGGTTGTCCACCCGAAAGCGACTGTCGATGGGTATTTGATAGCCGCGGTCATAGTCGATGACGATGGACACGTGATCGGCCGCCGAGGAAATGTCGGTGACCTGACCGATCGGCACCCCCCGCAGCAACACTCGGGATCCAACCACTAGGCCATTGGTGTCGGACACCGTCATGTTAGCGGTGCGCCTGTTCTCCAATACGCCGGTTTCCAGTCCGAGGTGGCCCATGTAGAGGAATGACGCGATGGCGAGCGCCGCCATTCCTGCAAATGAGGCCCGCGTTGGTGTGAAGATCATTTCACGGCTCCCAGCATGCGCAACACATTTTCAACGTCGCCGATAATTTGTTGACCATTGGCGTCCTCGACCGAACGAACGTTAATCGAAGGATGCTCGATGTATGGCCCCAAACTCTGTTGCAAAAAGCTTGTCAGCTTGCCGGAGGATGCGATATCGTAAATTCCCCTGATTTCGCCGCCGGTGTTCGCGAGCGAATCTAGCATTGGGACCATCCACATACCGCCAGAAAAGATGCTGCCAATTGAGGGCAACACTTCGGCAATATAGCCGATCATACTGTGGGAAAGCCGATCCCAATAGTGGACTCCGGGCTCGGCGAACAGCAGGGACAAAGTGCTGCCGTTGTCGTTCAGCGTCTCCGCAGTGGCATTGAATCCGTCCAGAATTCTGTCTATTTCATTGGTGTTCTGAGACAGATCCTGTAGGTCACGGGCAACCGTCGATGCGAGGTTCTGCACGTCCGGTAGAGCGGGCATCACCTTGTTGATCCCACTCATGGCGTCTTGGATCTTTTGGATGCTGCCACCGTTTACGAAGTACGCCAAAACCGCCAAGGTGTCTTCTAGTGGCGGCGGTGAGGTCGTACGACCCACTGGGACGGTATCGCCCGCCTGGAGGTCGGCAGCGACGGCAGAGTTCGGGTCCTTGTCGAACGCGATGTATGTGTCACCAAGCAAGGTGTCCTGTCGAATCACTGCGCGAACATCAGCAGGTACCTTGGTGCCGGCCTTTAGCTCAAGTCCCACGGTCGCGAACGAGTTAGACACATCGACGTTGTCCACCATGCCGACCCGCAGACCGTCCATCACGACGTCTGCGCCAGTCGGCAGGTTCATCATGCTGGCAAATTGGAGCGTCACCTGGTAGGAATCGCCGATGCCGCGCCCAGACGGCAAATCATTCGGACCAAGCGAACACGAGGACGTTACGGCAACACTGCAACATAGTGCGACTACACCGATGCCTACGCGCAACCTTCCTGAGAGCGTCATCATTGTCCCTTCGCGAGAACCAGGTCCAGCAGTCGCAGGCTGCTGGACACGCGCACATGTCCGTCGGCATGCGAGCAACTGCCCATGGCAATCTTGTTGAGAAGGTCGCACACCGGCACTGCGTCGGGTGAATTGACCTCGACGGTCGGTGGCTGGTAACTCATTGTGAGTCCACCTTGGGCCTGCGACTGTTGGCGCAGGACTGTGGCAACCGACGGTATGGACTCCACCAAGCTTGAGATGTCCTTCGACCGCGTCGCGGCAAGGTGAACGGCGTCCGTGACGGGACCGTTCAAGAATGGCCAAATGAGATCTCCGTAATTGCCCTGGATATCATACAGGGTCCCAACCAACCAGCGGAGGTTTCTACCAATAATTGCGGAGCTTGCCATCACATCGCCTGCGGCTGGCACAACTGCCGGCATTTGGTCGAGGATCGACTGAAGTGTCGACCACTTCTGTAGGGCTTCGTCGGTGAGTGGCGCCGTATTCGTGATGATCGAGCCGATATCGGCGACCAACTGGTTCGGATGCGACAGTGCCTCTGAGGCGTGTTGCATCATTTGTCGAGCCAGTTCACCGTTGCCGTGCATGGCCGCATCGAAGCCGTCGACCGCCTCCTCAAAGCTCTGCTTTCCGTCGTTCGGAGACATCGCGTCGATGAAATCAGCGGCCGATCCTGCGATCTCGGATATGCTCTTCGGCGTATACGAACGCGATTTCGGAATACATTGGCCAGATGCAAGTCGCGCACCGTCCTGATAGTTTCCGACGAGTTCGAGGCTACGGTCGGCGAGAAGCGATTTGGACCGCGTCACCGCTTTCACGTCTGCGGGATATTCGCGGCCCGGGTCAAGTGCGAACGTGACTTTCACATGGTCACCCTTAGGCAGAATTTCCTCGACGCGCCCTATCTGGAAGCCCATCTGGGTGACCGGGTTGCCCACGTATAGTCCAACGGCGTCGGGCATGTCCGCACAGAAGCCGGATCCCCCGTCTGGACTAGCGTCGTCGGTCACTGCAGAGGCCACGGCGCCGGTAGTGACCGCGACGCCGACCACGACCGCGGCCGTTAAAACTTTAATGCGGATCCTTTTCATCTCAGCAAGTCCGCCCCTGGATAGGAACGCAAATTGCCGATGCGACTATCGACCCACTATCGATGGTCTTCAGTCCTTCTGGACCCAACCAGTCTTGAAGCTGATCGCGAAGGACTGTTAGTTTGTCGATTGCCGGCCCCAGCGTAGTCTGATAGTCGCTGATCGCGGACCGAAGCCTGTCGACGGTATCTTTTACGAGATCAGAGTGCTCAAGATAGAATTTTTCGACGGGCTCGACTCGGTATAGCACGTCAGCTAGCAGTCGATAGGCTTCGTTGAATCCGACACGCGAGTTGTTATAAGTAGATAGTACGATTTCCACCTTGCGGATCAATTCGAACACCCAATCGCGGCTACCGTTGAACGTTTGCATATATTCCGACGCCAGGTCGGCAACCGTGCGGACCTGGTCTCGCTGTTGATCCATCACAGTAGCGATGCTGTTCATCCCAGCGATAACCGAGCTAACGGAAGACGAATTGTGCTGCAGCGCCGCGGCGACTTGATCGATGTTTGCGTCAACAGTGCCCCCGTCAACCTTGTCGGTCACGTGGGGAGCGGCCTGTAGCACATCCCCAATGGAGTACGGAACGCTCACGTGATCGCTTGGAATCACCTCATTGCCCAGCTGGTCGTTTCCAGCGGGAAGAACAGTCACGGCGTAACCGCCGACGGGGGTTAGCATGCGTACCTCCACCGTCGAATCAGCCCCGATGAACGTATCGCCGGATACCTCAGCCTCCACCTGAACCGTTCTGGGCCCGATCGACATTTGGGTAACCTTGCCAACGGTGATACCTGCGACACGTATACCATCGCCAATATTGATCGACGAGGCGTCAGTCGTTTCGAATCTGATCGTCTTCTGGTCAATCGGGTGCATATACAGCAACGTCGCCGCCGCAAGTGTGACTACTGCAACCAACACCACGCCCGATCCGAGCAACACGTGACTACGCCGGACTCTGCTCAGCAGGAGTCTGACACGGCCGGGTGGGTTCCTCATTTCGCGTTGCATACCGTTACCTCACTGCCGTTCAGAAGGATCTCCACATCTGTAGGGAGTTTCGCGACGCCACTGCTACATTTCTGTCCCGCCGACTGCTGTGGCAATTGCAATCCAGCAATGGTTGCTGGGAGCAGCCGTAACGCGTCGGCTGCATCCGGCAGAGAAGAAAAGGTATGAGTCAGTAACTGATCGACATCAAACTCCCCATTCAGGCCGAGTTGGGTAACGAGACGGTGGACAGGTGTCATGAACTGCGGACCGAATACCGCGGTCTCGTTGAATTTATCGAGGACAGTCATCGCGCGGTCAATCGCGTACTCTGCTGAGTGTAGAAACTCAATGACCTGGGGCGACTTGCCGCCCATTGAGTCAGAAATGCGTGCCAGATTAGTGGTCAGTATCGAGATTACCTGTTGACGGTCACGCGCCAGATCCGCGATCTTCTGCACGCTGTCCATCATCGGTGCAAGTCCGCCGCCGTCACCCTGCAGCAGGGTGATCGCATTCTGTGTGAAGGTGTTGATCTCGTCGGTGCTCATGGTAGCCAGCACCGGCTGAAGTCCGTTGAACAACTCAGTGATGTCGAACGAGGCGCGGGTCTGCGTTGGCCCCAAGTGATCGACTGAGTTTCCGGATTGAGCAGCAGTCTCGTCGAGGTCTACGTAACGCAGGCCCGTGAGGTTTTGATACTTGATCGCGAGCACGGTGGTATCCGTAAGCTGGTGTGGTTCTTGCAAAGTAAATCCGACCTTCGCGATACTTCTATCGCCCTCGCGGACCAGATCGATCGACACCACCTTTCCGATCTGCATCCCCTTGGCACGGACATCACCGTTGACATGTAGTCCGGAAACATCGGTGAACTCTGCCGTGTATGAGGTTTTTGCGTCTTTCGCTGGGTTCGTCATTGCATTGATGACGATCACGAACAGCAGCACCGACACGACGACTGCGCCGCCCAACTTGAATAATGTCGCAGTGAACTTGACTCTTGGGTTCATCGTGGACTCTCCTGACCGGGAATCTGTGGCAGACCGGTCATCGCGAGCGGCGCGGCAAGCCCCGGCAAATCATCAAGGATGATCCGCAGATTCAAGGCCTTCGAGCCCTCCGGTGTGCTGCTAAATGCCCGGCTGTATCGATCGACCAGAATTGAAAGCTTCCCCGCCGTCGCACCACCGCCCAGCATGTGAGGAACCGCGTCCGTCAGCGTTTGAACTACCTGGGTCATAGGAGTGAGCTCTACTCCGTGCGATCCCAGCAAACGTCCCGCACCCCCGAAGAGGCCGTTAACCACCAGACCCATTGCAGCATCCATATCATCAAATCTGGCTTCGTCTACGCTGAAGGAACCATCCGGTTGCTTGTGGATATCGGATTTGTACACGGTGTTCAGCATCTCAATCGTTTGCTGACTGAATGCCGGCAGTACCTCGAGAATGTCATTCGCTCGATCCAGCAACTCTGACGGCATGGCCTTCTGCGTCTGCGCAACTCGGTCGGCAAGTATAATACCGGTCTGAATCATCGGAGTAACGCCGTCGGTGTAACGGATAACCTCGTCCAGCGCTGTAATCATTGACTTCGTCAGTGTGCCGTCAATGGCGAGCGAACCCGTTTCCAGCATGTGTGACATGGTGAAGTCACCTGCCGGCACCCTGTTAAGCACCTGCCCTGCAACCAATGTGTCACCGCCGGAATTGGCTATCAGGTTAACCGCCGTAATCCCGAAATAGTTCGCCGGGCGAAAGTCGATGTCAAACGCGTCGGTCATCCCGTCCAACCGTTCAGGATCCAACGACAAATTCATACGCACGTTTCTATTGCCGATGCTCACCAAATCGGTGATCTCGCCGACCTCGGCTCCGTGAAGAAGAGCCTTAGTGCCTTTGCCGACCCCCGGTGCCACGAACGGGACATCGATACTCAGCGCCAACCCATCTGGCTTCTCCATCCGAGGTTGGACCCACACCATCACCATAGCGGACAGCGTCACCAGCACAATTAGGACAAGGGCGGTGATCGTGACCACACGTGCCTGCTGTGCGTCCGTGCCCCGCAGAAAGTCTTGATTTCTCGATTTGGTCATCGTCTCATCCCTTGAAGACCAGCAGTGGGCTCAGTCCCCAGATGGCGACAGTCATGCAGAAGTTCAGTACTACGATCGCGACCAGGCTCGCGCGGATCGCCCGCCCGGACGCTGCGCCGACGCCGGCAGGTCCGCCAGTAGCGAAGTATCCGTAGTAGCAGTGAATTAGGGTCACCACCGCGCAGAAGACCAGCACCTTGAGTACTGAAGCTAGGAGGTCCGGCACCGTCAGGAACTGACTGAAATAGTGGTCATATGTTCCCGAGGGCTGACCATGGAATATCTTGATGATGATTCCGCCGGTGAAGAAGCTAACCACCAACGCCATAAGGTAACCCGGCAGCACGATAAGCATGCCGCCGATAAGCCTGGGACCGATGACGAACGGAATCGCCTGCAGCCCCATCGATTCCGTGGCGTCGATCTCTTCAGAAATTCGCATTGCGCCTATCTCTGCCGTCATACGGCAGCCGGCCTGCGCTGCGAAACCGATACCGGTAATGATTGGCGCGATCACTCGAATGTTCCCGAACGACCCTATTATTCCGGTCAACGCGCCGAAGCCGAGCAGGTCCAATGCCATGAACGCCTCGATCGCCACAACGGCTCCGACCGCAACACCCAGAAAGAACATCAAGCTTATTACGCCGCCGTCGACGACCAGCGAGCCGCTGCCCCAAGCCATTTTGTTCATTGTCTGCCAGGTTGTCTGGCGATAGTGCCGGATTGTCTTCGGTAGCAAGTAAAGAGTTTTACCTGTGAATACCGTCACCTGGCCAATCTCGCCCAACATTCCCGCAAGACCCCGTCCGGCAGCGCGCAGTGGCCGTAGGAGAGCTCCCAGCCCAGATGCAGACACTCCGCCTTTCACTGAAGTAGCCATGTCACGCCAACCGGGCCGGGAAGAACATCATCTGCAACTGGCTGATGAGCAGATTCGTCATGAAGATGCAAAAGACACTAAGTACCACGGAAGCGTTCACCGCGTTGGCCACACCCTTTGGCCCGCCTTTTGCTTCGAGTCCACGCAAGCTGGCAATGAGCACGACGATTGCCGCAAACACCAACGCCTTCAATACCGAGAATGCAAGATCGGTAGTGGTGGCGAAAGCCCCGAACGAGGCCCAGAAGCTACCTGGGACGACATGATTGACATGAGCCGAAATCGCCAACCCGGCGAAGACACCCGCTGCGACGATAATGATGCATAGCATGGGGGCGATGGCGATCATTGCCAGAAAGCGCGGCATAACCAGCCGCTCAACCGGATCGATTCCCATAACGCGCATGGCGTCGATCTCCTCGCGGATTGACCGGGCACCAAGGTCGGAAGCGATCGACGAAGCAGCTGCGCCACTCATCAGCAGTCCGGCTGCCATCGGCGCACCCTGCCCGACAACGCCTAACCCGCTGGCCGCGCCCGCTAGTGAGTTGGCGCCGACCTGGTTCATGATTCCGCCAACCTGCACCGAGACCTCGGCCCCAATCGGCACCGCCATCAGCAGCGCAGGTAACGCGGTCACCTTCAGCAGCGTCCACATTTGGTCCACGATCTCGTGCATTGGTAAACGCAGACGCACCAGATCCACCACCGCATAGCGCACGACTGCCCCAGTCAGCTCGGCCGATCTGCCGAGGGTGGCAAGCGAACGTACAGGTCGCTCCTTCAGCTGCGCAGCCACGCGGGCGGCGAGCGGTCTAGTGTGTGGCCTCGGTTGGGATGCGAGAGCCTCTTCCCGCGGGGCAAATATCCGCATGCGCGGAGGCCGTAACGTCTGCGTCACCGGTTCCCGTCCATCTCCGCGTCGCGATCGGCCATCTCGGTACACCGCGGTGTCACGTCCAGGAAGACGTTCCGCTGGATGGGTGAGAACATCGACGAATTCGCTCTCGCAATATCATATTTCATGAAGTTACCCCTGTTCCGCGTAGCTTTGGTGTCGACTGCGACATGGCGATACCGTCCGAGGATCGCGCCTCTCCACAGCGACATTCTTTGTCACGTGATCCGCGGTGCAGCAATACGTTGCAACTCGTCAAAGTCAACGATCGGCAACGGCGGGCGACAGCGCCATCTCGCGCAAAGCTGCCTGTTCGAGAAGTCAGGTCTCGTTGGTAGCCTGGACCTCAGTTTTGCGCGCTGATCATGTCCATAGGTAAAGCCCCACTGTTGCTGATGCAGCAAGCCCGAACCATGCTGCGACGACAATGCGGAGCGGCAGTACGGACTCTCGTACCTCCATGAAGTACCGTGCAACCGCCCCAGCTTTGGCAAAGGCCATCAGTAATACGAGAACGGTCGCAAGTCGCCCGCTCATACCGCCGACGTTGTGCCCGGCACCCATCCACAGCGACGCGAATGTGAGTGCGATGAGGACCGCCCAGACAATCACCAGCGGATCTTTGACCGAGAACTTTACCGTGCCCATCTGTTGTTCCTTCATCATTCCCTGCTCCTAGACGGTGAGATAGAGAAGCGCGAACAGGACAACCCAGAGCATGTCCACGAGGTGCCAATAGACGCCGCCCGCCTCGGTGTTCCGCTGGAGGACTGGAGACGCACCCTTCCCGCGACGTAGATCTCGGGTGATGGCGGCATAGAGGTATGCAAGGACGCTGAGCCCGATGAACACGTGCAACAGGTGAATGCCAGCCGACGTAAAATACATGAGAAAGAACTTGTTCTCGGTTGGCACGTGGCCAGCGCGAATCTCTGCGCCCCATTCCAGTCCCTTGTTGAGCAAGAACCACACTCCGAGGCCCGCCGCTGCGGCCACGAAGCGTCGGCCTTGCACGAGCGCTCCATTATGGACGCAGCGCACCGCGAACGCCATTGCAAGTGACGACGTCAGCAGGATGACCGTATTGGCTGCGCCCCAAGCGATCTCGAGGTTCGCGCGCGATGCGTCGAACACTTCGGGCTCGTTCGAGCGCTCGACCATGAACGTCCCGAAGATCGACGCAAAGAACAATAGGTCCAACAGGAGGAAGACCCACAGGCCAGCTTCTCCCGGGACTCGAGACGCAACGGCACCTCCGCGGCGAGTTGACGCAGTTATAGCGGACATGTCAAGACTCCTTTGCTAGACGGTTTGCGTCAGCGACGGCCGGGCGCGACGTTCAACGAGGTCCTTCGCGGACCTATTGGGTGCATCGACCGGGCCCATTTCCGAGGAGGCCTCAGGATCATCGAGGTCGGTGTAGTGGTAGTGAACGCCGATGCCGGTCGCCTTATCGAGTGCCGCCTGGCGGTTGAGTGCCTTCCAACAGAGGAGGGTCATCACGATCACCCAAACGAAGAAGCTGCCGAATGGCCACCACAGTGCCAGAAAGCCGTTGTAGGAGTATGGGCCGTTCTTGAAGAAGATGATCATGATTGCCGGAAGGATCACGAATGCTTCGACCAGGCAGTAGTAGCCGGACCACCGCGGCAGCATCTGATAGTCGCGCGGAGTCCAAAGGATTCCGAGGCCGAGCGCGATGAGCCACACCGAGAACGGGGCGACGTCGAAGAGGAACATGAACCACCCGAACTCGTGGAGCATCTGGGTGATCTCTGGATCTATCTCTCCTGCACGGAACGCCGCGAGTGCCCACGGGATGTACAGAATTACGAAGATCGCGACAGAACACCCGAGCGAGACCAGTTGCGTATAGGTCAAAACCGGAAGTCGGGATTCGGTCTTCTTTGTCCACATTGTCATGGCGACGGCCCACGGGGCCATCAGTGCCGCTGCGATAATCATCAAGAAGAATCCGATTTGAAAACCGAAGCGGTTCTCCTGGTACATCTCCGAGACCGCTTCGGCACTCATCATTGGACTCGGGGCGGGCAGCCACTTCGTGCCGGCGAACCATCCAACTAGGAAAAGGATGGTCATAGCTGGACCGGCGGCAAGGCACAGGCGCTGTGCGGTCATGCTCATACGTTGTTCCACAGTCGTGTCCTCCTTCAGGTGAAAGTGGGCAATCTCGGCGACATTCGTCTCGGCAAAGACGGCGGGATGAAGTTGGCCAGCAAATCAGTCGTGCGAAGTTTTTGACGCGCGCAACTCGGTCAGGCCCCTATAGGTCGCTGGGCGCCTGGGGCCTTCTCACCACTGCCCCAGACGATGTGATCTTGGCGACAATATCGTTTTGAGATGCCGTGTGTCAATAGCGGCGTTGCGTCAGTTGTGGCCGCGTGCCCTATTATGACTAGCAACATGAGCGCGCTACGGGAACGGAAGAAGGCGGCGCTGCGCGCAACCATCGTGCGTGCGGCCGTTCAGCTTTTTATGGAACGTGGCTACGACTCGGTCGGGATGGAGGAGATCGCCCACGCGTCGATGTGCTCGCGCAGCACGCTGAATCGGCACTTCGGGACAAAAGAGGACGTCTTGTTCTCAACGGTTCCCGAAGTCACTGCCGGGTTACGACACGTCCTCGACGGCGCTGCGGGCGATGATCGGTGGCTTGCGGCCCGCCGCGCCCTCACCGCTCAACTCGCGCAGTTCTTCAACAACGTCGAGCCAGATCTGCGCGTGCTCCTCGTGGGTCTGTGGTTCAGCGAACCTGCACTGCAGCGCCGATACCTCGAGATAACGCATGAGTGGGAAGAGATCTTGAAGCGGTTCTTCGCCGCCGGATTGCCCGACAACACGGTCACCCGCCTGCACACGCAAGTTCTGGCTTCCGCCATGGTGTCGGCGCTGCGAGCGGTGTTGCACGCCGCGATTGAATCAGACGACGACATAGGAACTCTGAGCGATGCGGCATTCGGCATGCTCGAAGTAGGGCTGCCGGCCGATCCGTGGAACGCAAAGCGGACGCACGCACGATGAAAGCAAGTGGTCCCAAAAACCGAGATAAGTGTCGATTCGGGCGTCTGCTGTCGATCAGCACGTCGACGATCTCACCGGACACTGCCGGAACTGACTGTCTGTCACCGCCGCGAATGGTTTGAGCCACAGACAGAAAGGGGCGCGTGTGAGAAATGACCCGTTGCTGCTTCACGATTCCTTAGCTGTCCGTCCATTCGAGCAGCCTGCCGCAGATCGCGCGTGGTGATCGCACTTGTACCGCGACACGGGAGCCGACTCTCATCGCACTCGCAAATCGAGCAAGAGTTGCTTACTCGTCTTCAGAGATCTAGTACTGCAGACGAACTGGATCAAGTGATTCTCCTGCTTCAACTCCCTTCTCGGGTATACCAACGAAGGTCGGCGCTGGCACCCTCTGAGGAACTATTTTGATATCAACGATCTCAAATGATCGGGCTGGGCAACGTGTGATGTCAATTACAGGCGCCTGCCGTCGCGACCTACATTACCGACGGTGGACCGAGGGTCGGTCGTCGCACACGATCCTCGGGCGAAAGACTGAATTCCGCAAACTATTTCGATCCCTTCGAGTTCTCCCGCCACACAATGACTCGCCCCACGACCGGACGCACACGGCAGTCTGGATCAGACTCAACCTCAGAGGCCGTTTGACGGATATGAGCCTGGTCACATATTATTGCGACGTTCGGTCTTAAAAGAGGCATCGGCAGCGGCCCAGGCATCGGTTCCGACCAATTATGCAGCTACGGAGCCTATTAACTCTCGCACTGCGGTGACAAAGTAGCAATCGCGTCCGCAGTCCAGTTCGATGAAACCGCTCAACGTGGCCGCGCAGACCGGTCAATAACAGTCAAAAGACAACAGAACCCACAGCGCCAGCGTGATTACCCCGGACGAAACCCTCGATGTGATATGTGTTCGGCCGACGGGCTGGTTCACGGCCTTTGATCCCAGCGAGGAAGGGATCCCAACTGTCCTTCTGTTGAACTCCTAGGTCCCCAAAAACATTGTTCTCACGAAACAAACAACACTGGAGGTAGTGGTGGGTGTCGAGGTATCCGTCGAGGGACTGACCAAGTCGTTCGGACCACAGAGGATCTGGCAGGACGTCACGTTGACCCTTCCCGCCGGTGAGGTCAGTGCGCTGCTGGGCCCGTCGGGTACGGGTAAATCGGTGTTCCTGAAATCGCTGATCGGTCTGCTCCGCCCGGAACAAGGCTCGATCGTGGTCGACGGCACCAACATTCTCGAGTGCTCGAGCAAGGAGCTCTACGAGATCCGCAAACTGTTCGGTGTGCTGTTCCAGGACGGCGCCCTGTTCGGCTCGATGAACCTATACGACAACGTGGCGTTCCCGCTGCGCGAGCACACCAAGAAATCCGAATCCGAAGTCCGCAAGATCGTCATGGACAAGATGGAACTCGTCGGCCTGCTCGGGGCCGAGGACAAGCTCCCGGGCGAGATCTCCGGGGGTATGCGCAAACGCGCCGGCCTGGCCCGCGCCCTGGTGCTCGACCCGCAGATCATCCTGGTCGACGAGCCGGACTCGGGTCTGGACCCGGTGCGCACCACCTACATCTCGCAGACGTTGATCGACATCAACGCCGAGATCGATGCCACGATTCTGATCGTCTCGCACAACATCAACCTCGCCCGCACAGTGCCGGACAACATCGGCATGCTCTTCCGCCGGAAATTGGTGATGTTCGGTCCCCGCGAGGTGCTGCTTACCTCGGACCAGCCGGTGGTCAAACAGTTCCTCAACGGCACCATGATCGGTCCGATCGGGATGTCCGAAGAGAAGGACGAGGCGACCATGGCCGCTGAACAGGCGATGGTCGATGCCGGCCACCATGCCGGTGGTGTCGACGACGTGGAGGGCATCGTCCCGCAGATGAAGGCCACCCCGGGGATGCCGTTTCGGCAGGCCGTGGCCCGCCGGCAGGAACGCGTCCGCCGCATACTGCACACGCTGCCCGAGAGCGCCCAGATTGCGATCCAGGAAAGTCTCGACGAACACCAGCTCTACACCGACTTCGATTCCGCTACCGAGGAACTCGACGCCGTCGACGTCCATGACTGGAGTACGCCGTGACCGAACTCATGGCACGAGGGAGCCCGGCACCGGAACCCGACGACGACTGTCCGATGTAGAGAAACGAGCGAAAGATGTCCGACCCCTCCGCCATTATCGCGGCGATTGTGATCGCCGCCGGTGGCGCTGTAAGCAACACCGACCTGCCTCCCGAGGTGAAGGCCCCGGTCACCGATACCGTGGCCGCGATCGAGGAGGCAGCACCGGCCCTGGATCGGCAGGTCGGGGATGTGTTGGCCACACTTCCCGCCCCCGTACAGCAGTTCGCGCAGCAGGGTATCGACGATGCCGCGCAGAAGTTGTCCGGGGTGATACCCCCTGGACCTCTCACGCCCCCGCTGCCTGCCGCCGACACGTCACCACGCGCGGATTCTTCACCGGCGGGTCCCGAGCCGTCGGCCATCGGCGACGTCGCACCCGGTCCGGTCGACGCCGACGGTTCCGTCGGCTCGAACTGGGCGAGCACAAACTCCACCGACACCGTGTTTGCCGCACCGACCAGTAGTGTGCTGCCCCGCCTCACCTTCGCACCCGGTAACACCTTCGCCACCTTTGTGCCGTGGTTGACCAAAGCCGGAAAACTCTGCGACGGAATCACCGCGCCGACACTGGCAGCGCTCTATTCAGTGGAGAACGGGTTCCGCTACGGTCCCTCCGCTCCGGTCTCACCCGTAGGTGCCAAGGGGCCCGGACAGTTCATGGACGGCACCTGGCGCACCTACGGCAAGGACGCTGACGGCGACGGAACCGCCGACATTCTCGGCGTCGCGGACTCGGTGATGGCCTCGGGACACTTCCTGTGCGATCTGTACACCCAGATCGACGCGTGGAAGCAACGAGGTCGAGTGCGCGGGGACACACTCGACCTGGCGATCGCCGGATACAACGCGGGGGCCGGTGCCGTGCTCGCCTCCGGGGGCATGCCCTCCGGCAGCCCCGACTACGAGAACCAGACGAAACCGTACGTGGCGAAGATCCGTGCGGCCGAGGACTATTTCGCCCGGCTGCTCTCCCCCTTCGGCGGATCTGTCCTGTCGGAGGTGGGCGCGCGGGCCGTCGAGAGCGCCATGAACTTCCTCGGTCTTCCCTATGTGTGGGGCGGTGGCAACATTCACGGCCCCTCCCACGGAGGATTCGACTGCTCCGGCCTCACCTCGTACGCGGTATACACCGCGACGGCCGGCAAGGTCACCTTGCCCCGCACCTCCGAAACCCAATGGAACATAGGGGTCGAACGGCCCCTGTCGGAGGCTATGCCCGGTGACCTGCTGTTCGGGAACTGGGGACCGAATGGGCCGGGCCACGTCGCCATCTATGTCGGAAACGGGCAGATGATCCATGCTCCCACCACGGGTGATGTTGTACGAATCGCGGATATTTTCCCCGAGATGAAGGTCCGACGCATCGTCTGAGAAATTGCGCACGCCGCGGAGAGTCAATATTGCGATACCACTTAAATTATCCGCGTGTGTTCCGACAGGCTGGTACACAGTCGGTAGTCAAATCGAGGTCACCGGAAGCGCTGGCCCCGGATCGTCGGGCAATCACGAGGGTTAGGCGCCGGCACAATGAACAGAGATGAAGTGAGGGACCTACCGCTGGGCGGGCTCAGCACGGTCGCTGCAGCGTCGCGCCTGGGCGAACCGATTCGGCGGCGGCCGAACGTCTCGTTCGCCTCATTCGTATCCGCTCGCGCCCCAGCTAGCAGGAGCGAAGCTTTGCTCCAACGAACAGGGGCGCGGGATCGTGAATGAACTGCTGGAGTTGAGCGAGACGGATATGACATTGGTTCCCTTTGTGCCGGATGGTGTCGCCTCCCAGCTCGACTTGTGAGACAGTTAGGTTCCAAAAGACGAATGGAGTATGCCGTGCGAACACCTCGCGTGCGCGCAGCCGAAAGGAGTTCGATGACACAGACCGAGTCACGAAGCAGCACGCAGAAGCGCGGACGGCCCAAACTGGACATCGATCCCGACGCCGTTGCCGACGCTGTCGCGGAACTTTTCGCCGAGGGCGGGGTGGACGCAGTGTCCATGGTGGACGCAGCAGAGAAGCTCCAGGTGTCGCGGGCCACTCTGTACCGCACCGTGCCGACCAAGGAGCATTTGCTGGGTGTTCTCTTCGAAAGGAGTACGCGAGAGCTTACCGAGCGTGCACAGGCGGTCGTCGACACCCACGAACACGCCTGGGAACAACTGCATGGGCTGGTCCGAATTCTAGTGGACGCCGCTATTCGCATGCGCCGGTACATGCCGGTGTTCTTTGGCGGTGGCGACCTTCCGGGGGAGGTGTTTTTCTGGTGGCACAAATGGAGTCGCGACTTCGAGTCACTGTGGGTAGGGGTGGTGGCTGCTGCAATGCGGGAGGGCTACCTCACCGATGCGGATCCGCTTGTCACCGCTCGATTGCTCCTCGGTGAGTGTATCTGGGTCTCGCGGTGGTATCGACCTGCCGAATCCTACGACGTCGAAATCATCACGGATGCTGTGCTCAAGCTGTTGCCGCCCGTTCCCGGCAACCTGCCGCCCAAGCGCCGTGCCGCTCGTTCGCGCAAAGCTTCGGCGACGAAGCCGAATACCGATCGCTGACTTCACCGGGGACGAACTGCCTTGGCTACTCTCCTGGGC
Organism: Rhodococcus sp. ZPP; assembly: GCF_017656075.1. Lineage (NCBI taxonomy): Bacteria > Bacillati > Actinomycetota > Actinomycetes > Mycobacteriales > Nocardiaceae > Rhodococcus > Rhodococcus sp. ZPP. The sequence continues at coordinate 874,947 of NZ_CP058639.1, read as the reverse complement.
AGATCGAGTCGACTGTGTCCCTGGACTCGGACCGCACGACTGTCCCGACATCGTGCATAGCTGACCCGACAAGTCGTCCTCGGCCCGCTCGTTGATCGGCGGGTATGAGGACCATGGTCAACGACATGGTTAGCGCCGTCCCCGTGCCGCCATGCGCGACGACACCCACGGTCTGGATTCCCCGGGATCCGGGGCACACCGAGGTCTCGAGTCGGACTGGCAGGTAGGCCCGACCATGGAGCTGCGTGAAGAGACTGCCGGTAACGGAGATAAAGCCTTCGGGGGCCGCCCGTACGGCACTTGCGCCAGCGACGATGTCGGCGGCAGCCATGAGAAGAGCGTGCATGACCGAACCATCGGTTTCGAGCGGCAGCGAGACTCCACCGGTGGCGTCGAGAACGAACTCCGCACCATCCGAAGCGATATCGAGGCACTCTAGACCGATCGCCTCGAAGGTGGGCGTTTCGTTCACCCACCTGAGCCAGCTCGCCGTGGAAGCGTGCGGGCTCGGTGGCAATCGATGCGCCCGCAGGGATGAGGCACCCGATGCCCGGTTCATGTCGACGCCACGCCGGCGGATCCGGCCACCACCATGGTTCCCTGTGCACTCGCGCAGCGAATCCCCTCGGCGTCCCGAAAAAGCACCTCGATGAACTGCACCCTCCGGCCTCCCGGCAACTGTGAGACCACCATAGTGAACGGTGCGCGCACCGGCCGATGAAATTGCAGGTGAAGCGAGCCTGTTCGCGGCAGCGTTCCCGGTTCGCAGGACCGCGCCCCGACGACTCCCATTGCTTGATCAGCCATCGCAGCGACGGCGCCACCGTTCACCGCTCCATTCGGATTTGGAACGAAGGGGTCGCCTGCGACCTCGAAGACAGCCTCGCCGACTCGCAGGGCGGTGCACTTTAGTCCCAACGGCGCCAGGGTCGGCCATGCGTTCGCCCAGGACACCCACTCCGCGTCGGAAGCGTGGGACTGCGGAATGTCCGGAAAATTCCCGATTGCGTTGTTGTTCAACTTTTTTCCTGCCCTTCTCAAAGGTACGCTATTTTTGAGCTATACTGTCTTAATAATAGCGGAGGGGCATCAGTCAGGCCAACAGACCCGCGTGCACCGAAGATCATCCAAGGAGCCCACCGATGGAACACAGCTATACCGCCCTCACGGTCGATCAGCGGGTGGACGGTGTAACCGAAATACGCCTGAGCCGCCCGGAGTTGTTCAACCGGGTGGACGCGGTCCTGCATCGCGAGCTTGCCGATGCCGTCGAACGCGTCGGCGCCGACCAATCGGTGCGGGCCATCGTGCTCGGCTCGACCGGAAAGGCATTCTCCGCGGGTGGAGATTTCGATCTCATGCACGCCGCACACAAAGACCTGGGTGCGCGCCGCGCAATCGTCGATGACGGTCGTCGACTGTTGAATGCATTCGTGTCTGTGCCGCAACCTGTCGTCGTGGCCGTGCAGGGACCCGCAATCGGATTGGGCGCAACGATCGTGCTGCTCTGTGACGTCGTCGTCGCGGCCCGAACGGCATCGCTAGCGGACTCGCACGTGGCACTAGGCCTCGTGGCCGGGGATGGTGGCTGCCTGGTCTGGCCGCAAGCGGTCGGGATGGTGCGCGCTCGTCGTCATCTCCTCACCGGTGACCCCCTCGACGCCGAGACCGCCTTCGGTTTCGGAATGGTGACCGATCTGGTCGATCGCGCCGACGATGCACTTCCGACGGCACACGCTATTGCCACGCGGATTGCGCGGCTCGCCCCACTCGCGGTGCAAGGGACCAAGCGTGCTCTGAACCGAGTGACCCAGCAACGGGCCGGTGAGGTAGTCGATCTCTCCTTCGCCTATGAGGAGCACACGCTGGCGAGCGACGATCTCCTCGAGGGGATCGCGGCGTTCCAGGAACGCCGCGATCCCGAGTTCCGTGGTCGCTGACCAGGCCTCAGAGACCGAGGTCGGCGGCGATCAGGTCACGCGTGTCGGCGACCAGGTGCTGTTGTTGACGAAGGTACTGCGCATCGGCGAACGCGTGGGAAATGGGATATTCGCGCATATAGCCATATCCGCCGTGCAGTTGCAAGCCCCGGTCCACCACCTCGTCGTGCAGGGCGATCGCCTCCAGGGAAGCGGCCGCCGCGGTGGCGGTGCCGAGGCGGTCCTGGGATCGTGCGACCAGGGACGAGTCGACGAGCAACTGCGTTGCCGACAGTCGGGCGGCGACCTCGGCGAGCCGGTGGCGGGTGTTTTCGAACGTCGAAAGGGGACGGCCGAATACTTGCCGTTCGGCGACATACCGCAGTGTCATCGCGATCACCGACCGCGCGGACGCAGCCGCTATGACGGCCGACCACAGGTGGAGCGCAAGGACCATATCTCGCCACGCCTCACCGTCGAGGCTGTGACTTCCGACAGCGGCGAGATCGAGCGCGGTCATCGTCAGGTCGGCCTGTCCACACTCCCGGCCGCCCAGAGAGTCCGTCACCAGCGACCGGGACAGACCTGCGGCCTCGCCCGGCAGGAGCTCGAGACGCCGCTCTCCATCATGTGACACGCTGGTCAGGAAGATGCCCGCGCCGCGGCCACCGGCTACGCCGCCCACCTCTCCGTTGAGCACCGCACGGTGGTTCTCTACAGTGAGGCCGATCGGGGTCCCGGCCCCGATCGGGGCGCCCATCCGTTCTCCGGAAACCAGTGCTGGCACCCACGTCGTGCGCGCCTCCTCGCTTCCGTAGCGAAGAAGGACAGGCAGGACAACCCCACTGTGCAGGGCAAGTAGATGCGCGAGCCCGACGGCGCCGAGGGCCGCCGCTTCCTCGACAAGGACGACGACGAATCGCAGATCGTCCACCCCTCCCCCACCGAATTCCTCGGGCGCCGCGGTACCGAGAAGGCCCTGCTTTCCTGCCTTCATAAAGAAATCGTCGGGAATGCGACTTGCGGTACGCCATTCGTCGAGATGGGGTTCGGCTTCGGTTTGTAAGAAGTGTCGGACGGAGTCTCGGAAGGCCTCGTGGTCGTCGTCGAACACAGCGCGCGTAAACAGACTCATCTCAGGCTCGCTGATCGAAGCGGCGACCGAGGAACTCCGACGCGATGCGGGTGCGCTGGACTGCCGGCGTTCCACCGGCGATGGCCCAGTACTCCTCGGGTAGACCGAGAGCGAGTAGCCCCAACTCGGCAATCCGGCGTCGCTCCGCGGCAGGAAAGTGGGTGCGATCGGCATCCCGCTCTCTCGCCTTGGACGCGTACCAGTCCTGGGCGAACCTTGCGCGCCAGGTTTTGGATCTCTTGCTGTTCCTCGGTCAGCTCGATCATGTCGATCTCCTTCGGTCGGGTTCCGAGTGCGTCAACGGTCGGTCCAGGCCGGGTCGCGCTTCTCGACGAATGCCCGCGCCCCTTCTGCTGCGTCGGCGGACTGACGGACTGTGTCGGTATAGGGGCGCTGCCGGTCGAAGAGTTCGTCCTGCTGCCAATCCACGGACGCCTTGACCAGGAATTTCGCAGTCCGCACCGCCAGCGGGGCGTTGGCCGCGATCGCGGTCGCCAGCCGCACCGCCTCAGCACACGCCTCCCCCGGGGCAACCACGCGATTGACGACACCCAGCCGTTGGGCCTGTGCCGCGGAGATGGATCCGCCCGTCATGACCAACTCGAGCGCGATCTTCTGCGGGATGGCGCGCGGTAGCCGCAGCACGCCGCCCGCCGCCGCGACGAGTCCGCGCTTGACCTCCGGCAGGCCGAACTGAGCGTCCTCTGCTGCGACGACGAGGTCACAGGCCAGGGCGATCTCGAATCCGCCGCCGAGCGCTTTGCCCTCCACTGCCGCGATAAGCGGTTTCGCCGTTGCGCTTTCGCAGATTCCGAAGGCACCCCGACCCGCCACGATCGGCCGCTCACCGGTAGCGTTGAACGCCTTGAGGTCCATCCCGGCGCTGAAGATTTTCCCGGTACCGGTGAGTACAGCAGCACGGACGTCACTGCGCTCGTCGACCTTGTCGAGGGCGTGGGCGAGTTGCTGAGCGGTCTGGAGGTCGATTGCGTTGCGGACCTCGGGTCGGTCAATGGTGATGACGGCGATTCCGTCCTCCACCGTGAAGTCGACGGTGTCGGTCACCGGGGTGCCATTCGGATGGCGCCGTCGAGGCGGATGGTTTCCCCGTTCAACATGCCGTTGTCAACGATGGCCATGGCCAGGCGGGCGTACTCGTCGGCATCACCGAGGCGGCTGGGATGCGGCACCGTGGCCGCGAGCGAGCCGCGCACGTCGTCCGACAGGCGAGCAAGTAGCGGCGTGTCGAATGTCCCGGGGGCGATGGTGCAGACACGGATCTGCTTCGACGCGAGATCGCGGGCGGCGACGATGGTCATGCCGACGATGCCAGCTTTGGACGAGGCGTAGGGGATCTGCCCGATCTGACCCTCGAACGCTGCGACGGATGCGGTCAGGACGCAGACACCGCGGTCGCCGTCCCTGGGTTCGTTGGCCGCCATGCGCGCGGCGGCCAAACGTAGGACGTTGAAGGATCCGACCAGATTGATCTGCACGATCTCGGCGTAGGTCTCCAGTGAACCGGGAGAACCGTCCTTTCCGACCAGCCGTACCGGCCCGCCCCGACCGGCACAGTGCACCACAGCCCGGATCGGGCCCGCCTCTTCGGCGGTGTCGAGCACCGTGTTGATGGCGTCGGCGTCCCTTACGTCGGCGGGGACGAAGTGCACTCGCTCGCCCAGATCCTCTGCGACAGCCTTGCCGTCCGAGGACTCGAGGTCTGCGATCGTCACGGAGGCGGCGCCCTCCTGAAGGAAGCGGCGCACGGTGGCGAGGCCGAGGCCCGAGGCGCCGCCGGTGACGACTGCCGAAATTCCGTTGATTTCCATGGTTTCCTCGTTCTCAGAGTCGCTCGATGATGGTGGCGTTGGCCATGCCGCCGGCTTCACACATCGTGATGAGGCCGTACCTTCCCCCGGTGGCCTCGAGCCCGTGCAGCAAGGTGGTGAGCAGACGACCACCGGACGCGCCGAGTGGGTGCCCGAGTGCAATGGCGCCGCCGCGGGGATTCAACTTGGCCGGATCAGCCCCGAAGTGCTGCGCCCACGCCATCGGCACGGGTGCAAAAGCCTCGTTCACCTCGTACTGGTCGAGATCGTCGATGGTGAGGCCGGCGCGCTTGAGCACCTTTTCGGTGGCCGGGATCGGACCGGTGAGCATCGTGATCGGGTCATCGCCGGCTACGGCGAACGCGTGGAAGCGGGCCCGGGGGCGGAGGCCGAGTTGCTCGGCCTTCTCCTCCGACATGATCAACAAGGCGGACGCGCCGTCCGTCAGCTGCGACGAGTTACCGGGCGTGATGTGCCAGTCCTCGATTTCCGGAAAGCGTGCCACCATGTCGTCCGTCCGGAACGACGGCGTGAGCTGCGACAGCGTCTCGACCGTCGTCTGCGGCCGCACCGTCTCGTCCGCGTTGACGACGCTCCCGTCGGCCAGGGTGATGGGCACTATTTCGGTTGAGAGGTCGGTGCGCGCTGCGTTCTGGTGTGAGCGGGCCGCGAATTCGTCGATCGCCTCCCGGTCGAACTTCCACCGTGATGCGATTAACTCCGCCGAAACCCCCTGCGGGATCAGGCCGGGGGCGTAGCGCTCGGCGACCGACGGACCGAATGGATCCTGGCCGATCCGGGCGGTGAGCATGGGAATGCGGCTCATCGACTCGACGCCCGAGGCGATGGCGACGTCGTAGACCCCCGTAAGGACGCCCTGCGCGGCGAAGTCGGCGGCCTGCTGACTCGAGCCACAGGCCCGGTGCACGGTCACCGACGGCACACTCTCGGGCAGGCCTGCTGCCAGCCACGCCCATCGGCCGACCGGCCCGGACTGCTCACCCACCTGGCTCACGCAGCCGGTGATGACGTCGTCGACGATCGCAGGATCGATTCCGTTGCGCTGGACCAGCTCTTGCATGACCTGGCCCAGCAGCTCGACCGGGTGGAGCGAACTCAGCGCGCCCCCCGGCTTGCCATTCTTGGGCGCCCTGCCCTTGGCCATGGGCGAACGGACAGCATCAACGATGACGGCGGTGCGGGACAATGAAACTCCTCGGTCTGTGGTGTGCTAACGAATCAAGACATGGCCGCGACCAACGCCGCGGTGTCCCAGTAATACGCGCGAATCTCGACGACCTTCATGTCCTCGAATCGCCAGATCTCACAGGCGCCGGATGGCACCGGCTGGTCCGAACGCGGCGGGTACCAGTCGAAACGGAGGAGGGCGACTGCCCGGGCGCCGTTGCACACGATGTCCTCGACGGTCACAGTACGGGGGCCTACCGCGGCCTTGCCGGCTGCCATGCCGGTGAAGACCTTCCGCAGCGTCTGTGCGCCCTCGAGGCGTCCTCCATAGGGAAGTGAAGACGGGAACTCAACGGCGGCGTAGTCGGCGAAGCTCTCGTCGATCAGAGCTCCGAGGGCTTCGACATTGCGCTGATTGATCGCTTCGTAGAAGGCCTGAACGATGTTCACAGGCTGGATCGCGTTGATTGCGTGGGTTTCCGGCATCGCGCATTCCTCTCGTTACTTTTTGAACCATATCGTCTCATAAGTTGGGTCGCAACCATCCGTTCCGTAAACCGCCTGAGCCGACTCTCCTGCACACGACGAAAGGACCCCTGCGCGCGAACGGGCGCGTGTCACCTGGCCACCACCCCGATCGCCGTGCCAGGTCCCGCCAAGGACCAGCAGTTCGGGCCCCACTGCACGGCACAGCAGCATCTAGGGTAGTGAGCGATGACATCGACCTTGACGGCCCTGCGCCCCTGAGGAGCAACCATCTCGAACGCGCAGTCACCGGCAAGGCCCGAATGAATGCAGGTAACCATCAAGGCCAGGGGTGCGCCAAAATGACCCGCGGCTCTTCTGCGATGCCCGTCCATATGACGACCCGGATCTTCCCGAGGGCCACCTGTTCGACGGCATCCCTCCTTACAGCAGCGCCCGCACGAGAGTCCACGCGAGCGACTTCCGGGCACTAATCGATCAACAGGGGAAGGGGCATTTCCCTGGCGCCCAGGGCGCCCAGGCTTGCCCGCGCCATTCGCAGCAGCAGCTCCTCGGCGTCGCGAGCACGACGACCGGTTGGGGGCCTGAGCGCTTCGGACAGCAGAAGAAGCTGTAATCCTCGCGTAGCAGTGACGATCTCGTCACCGCTCGCCCTCGGATAAAGGCGGGTGAGGCAGTCGACCCAGCGCTGCGTGATATAGCGCTGCCGGCGATCGTGGTCCCGGCGATAGGCCTCGGCAAGGGAGCGCTGCTCGCGCACCCAGATTCCAGCCAACCTCTCGTGGCGAGTCGTCAGGTCCACGAAGGCCTTCAGTAACTTCTCGAGTTCCACCGCCGGATCGGGATCCGGGTCGCCGAGCCGTCGAAGCAAGGCTTCGACGGCTCGGGTGAACAGTGAGGCAAGGATCTCGTCTTTGGCCCGGAAGTGTGTGTATATCGCCGAGCCGGTGACCCCCGCCTCACGCCCGATCTCATCGACACTGACACCGTCAAAGCTTCGCTCGAAGAACAGCCGCTCGGCGGCATCGAGTATTTGCTGGTCGCGCCCCGCGGCGCGTTCCGTTCCGGGCATAGACGACCTCACCATCTCGTCACAGCCCCAGATGCTGACTGACGATGACCTTCATGATTTCCGACGAACCCCCGTAGATCCGACTCACCCGGCCATCGAGGTGCGCTTGGCCGATACGGCTCGATGACCGATAGGCGGTGTCCGGCGGATGCAAATCCAGGCACGCCCGCACAACACGGCTCTGCAGTTCCGTGCAGAACAACTTGGCGGCCGCAGCGTCGGCGCCCGAGAGCGAGCCGGCAGAAAGACGGACCATCGCTTGGTCGATGAGAGCCTGCCCGGCGGCCACCTGGACGGCGCAGTCCGCGACAGTGAACTTTGCATCCTGAGTGGGTCGAGTGCCCGCGAGCGCGTCCACCGTCCACGAAAGTGCGCTGACCGCGGCCGCTTGCGAATTGACCGCAATCGACAACCGCTCGGCCGCGAGATTCGACGTCAAGTAGGAAAACCCGGCGTTCACCTCACCGAGGACGTTGCCCACCGGAACCCGCATGTCGGTGAACGACAACTCCGCGAGATCCTGGGCTCTCAAGCCCATCTTGTCGAGCTTGCGGCCAACCTCGTAGCCAGGGGTCGACGTTTCTACAAGCAACAGGGTGATCCCGTCCCTGCCCGCCGCCGGATCTGTCTTAACCGCCAGAATGACCAGATCAGCGATGCTGCCATTGGAAATGAACGTCTTCGCGCCGTTGACCACGAAATGGTCATCATCACGGACCGCACGCGTTCTCATCGACTTGACGTCGGACCCGGCACCCGGCTCCGACAGCGCCAGGGCGACGACCGTCTCCCCCGACGCCAGCCTCGGCAACCAGTGCTTGCACTGCGCTTCCGAACCGTTATGCAACAGATAGGGCACGCAGATGTCGGTTTGCACACGAAGCCCACCGATTGCCAGACCGAGACGCTGAATCTCCTCGGTCACCACCGCACTATGGCGGAAATCCGAGTCCGGTAGCCCCCCGAGTTCTGCGGGGATACCGACACCGAGGATTCCCAGCTCACCGGCACGGACCCAGAACCGCCTGGAGGGCCTACCGTTTTCGATCCAGGACGGATACTCGGGGACGACCTCCTCGGTGAGGAACCGGCGCACCCGGTCCCGGAAGGCGTGATGTTCCTCGGTATAGACCGCACGGTCAGGAGGGACGGTAACCACCGCCATCAGCGGAAGTCCATCCAGTGACCGTGCGGAGTCCACCCCATGGCGAACGGCAGCTCGATGGTGGCGACGGGGCCCTGCGTGATGTCATGGGTGTCGAAGATCTGGTACTCGCCACGCTTGTCCGCCCACCAGGAAACGGGGACGATGATGAATCCGTCGCCTTCGGGCGAATCTGGGGACCGGGGCGCGAACGTCGACTCGAGCACTGCGGCCGGCTCACCGGAACGGATCTGGTAGACCTGATCGCTCATCGTCTTCATGTTGGTGACGACCAGGCTGTTCATCGACATTCCCTTGCGCTTGACGACACCGCCGACCTGGAAACCCCAGGTGTAGCCCTTGCCGTAGAAACGCTCGTCCACCTTGGGCAACTCGGAGGGGCGATCCGAGAGCTGCTCCATCTTCGCAGCTCCGGTGTCGAGGTCGATCGTCCAACGGCCCAGGTAGCTCTTGGCGATCGAGAAGAACAGGGCGATGTCGTCACCCTCGGCGAAGTCCTGTTCGAAGGGGAACGGGGGCCGGTTGAAGATCGGTGCGTCGAGCGTCAACTTCCCGTTTTCGACGTTCGCCGACATCGTGTGCATGACGTACTGGGCCGGGAGGTCGGTCTTGATCCAGCGAACCTTCGCGTTGACGTCGTCGCGAGGGATCAGCGCGATCACGATGGGCAGGGATTCGTCCCAGCCCCAGATGCCGAGCTTGCGGTCGGTGATCTTTGCCTTGTCGATGGTGAAGGGCTGGAACGGCATCACCACCCATTCGGGAGTCAGCCAAATATCGTGGGCCACAGTGTTATATGGCGCATCCCACAGATCGCGGCTGTCGATGGTCCCGTCCGGGTGGACGGTATGCATGGTGACGAAGGGTGCGGTGTCGCGGTAGTTCCAGCCGTAGAGCACACCGGTCTCGTGATCCCACTTGGGGTGCGCGGCGAAACATGCGTCGCCGTAAGTGACTTTCTCGTGCAAGCCGGTGGAAAGCTGTGTCGACCAGGGAACAATGCCCTTGGTCTCGAGCGTGAGCGGGTCGATCGCGATGGGAGCGCCGCCCTGCTCACCGGCGGCGACCATCTCACCGGCGAATGGGAAGATGTTGATGTTGTTCGTGCCCTGAGGTGTGCACCGGTTGAAACGGTTGCGTTCGACGTCACCGTACGCGAAATCCCGCCAGTCATGGAAGCCACCGTCAGTCCAGGAGAACATGCCGCGCTGGTGCGTCTCCTCCAACAGGTACTTGGGGGTGCGGATCCACCGGTTCCGGAAGTCGGCGCGACCATTGTCGAGGACAAGGCCCTGGACCATGCCATCCATCGACAGCAGCGGGTTGGTGCCCTGCTCGGTGGGTCGTTTCCACGTCGGCCCGGTCCGATAAAAGCCTCCCGACAGCTCCCGGGGAATCTCGCCCTGGCTGACGATGCACTCCTCCACCGTGGCCTCGAAACGCATCGGCGTGAATGCCCCCTTCAGGGCTGTCTCGTCGGGCAGTGGATAACCCATTTTTCACTCCTCCAGATCCTGCCGCTTTTCCGCGGCCCGAGAGACCGAGGCTCGTGTACGTCAAAGCCCCGGCGGTGCCTATTTTTGAGGCGACTAATTTCAGAATAGTTGCAAGATAGCACTCTTACGCCCATTGGCAAACGATCGTTCTGAAATCGCCGCAATCCGAGACTTGGCCGGGGACGGCGGGTCGCACAAGGCGGCACCCCGTACGCCGCAGGATCGGGGGCCGCTTTCCGTCATTCTCCCGCACCGACGCCGCGTCACCTGCGCAATCACGGGGCGATTGACCGCACCCGCCCAGCCTGCTTACTATTGAGACGTCTCGCCTCATAAATGAGGTTGCCGATGGTTTGCCCAAACCATCGTTGAACGGCCGGCGCATCTGAACGGTCGTTCTGAATCTTTCACGGCATAGCGGCCGATCGAGCGAACGGAAGGCGTGCTCCATGACCCAAGCTGCAGCTCCCGCCCAGGGGACCGACCTCGCCCTGCGGGACGCCCTACAAGAGGCCAACATCCCGAGCCTCCTGATGGCGCTGGTGCACCTGACGGGTGACCGGCGGTGGCTGGAGCCGCCGTATCGGCCCGCCCGCCCAAAGGGGCTCGACGACAACGACTCCGGAGGTCTCCCCGAATCCGTGCAGGACGAGATCCGGGAGGCCGCCCTGGAAGCTGCCGAGGCCTTCCGCACCGGCGCGCTGCAGCCATCCGCACTCTCGGTCGACGAGGTGTCGGAGATGTTGGCGGTCGCGCTGGACGAGCAGGTGCCAGGCGAGTACGGCCCCTTACTCGCGGAAGAATTGGGACTGCACAGTCGCGACATCGAGCTCCCCGCCGCACCGGAGGGTTTCCACGTCCTCATCATCGGTGCCGGCATTTCTGGTCTCTGCGCCGCATTCAAGTTGAAGTTGGCGGGTATCCCCTTCACCATTTTGGAGAAGAACGACACGGTCGGTGGAACCTGGCTGGAAAACACGTACCCCGGGTGCGGAGTCGACACCCCGGGACATCTGTACTGCTTCTCGTTCGACGCCAACACCGAGTGGACCCGGTACTTCGCCAAACGTGACGAGGTCTGGGCCTATCTGGACCGGTTGACGGACCAGTACGACATCCGTCAGCACATCAAATTCGGCGTCGAAGTCATGCGTGCCGACTACGACACGGACACGGCGACCTGGCACGTAGTCACCCGCGACAGCTCGGGCGCGCAGGAGCGGGTCGCCGGCAACATCCTGGTGCCCGCTGTCGGCATGGTGAACAGGCCGTCAACTCCGAGCATTCCCGGCCTCGAGTCCTTCGCGGGCCCGACGATGCACACCGCCGAGTGGGACGCGTCTGTGGACCTGAAGGGCAAGCGTGTCGCCGTGATCGGCACCGGTGCCAGCGCGATGCAGTTGGTCCCGTCCATCGCCGACGATACCGAAAGCATCGTGGTCTTCCAGCGGTCCAAGCAGTGGGCGGTTCCGCACCCGAATTACCACCGCTCGGTCAGCGAGAAGGTCCGCCTGGTGATGAGAGAGGTGCCGTTCTATGCGGCCTGGTACCGCCTGCGCGCGTTCTGGAATTTCAGTGACCGGCTCCATCCGCAGGTCCAGGTGGACCCCGCATGGCCGCACAAGGAGCGCTCGGTCAACGCCAGCAACGAAAACCACCGCCAGTTTCTCACCAAGTACATCGAAAGCCAGCTCGCCGACCGCCCCGATCTCATCGACGCATGCCTGCCGGACTATCCGCCGTACGGCAAGCGGCCACTCATCGACAACGGATGGTTCACCACCATCAAACGTGATGACGTCGAGCTGGTGACCGATGCGGTCGCGGAGGTTCGGCCCCACTCGGTGGTCACCCGCGACGGGCGGGAGTACGAGGTCGACGTGCTGGTTCTGGCCACCGGATTCAAGGCCCTGCAGTTCCTGTGGCCGATGGAGATCCGGGGTAGCTCGGGTCAGACGTTGGCCGAGACCTGGGGCAAGGACGACGCGCGCGCCTACCTCGGAGTGACCGTGCCGGACTTTCCCAACATGTTCATTCTCAACGGACCCAACACGAACGCCGGGCACGGTGGCAGTGCCGTCATCGCGACCGAACTCCAGGTTCGCTATTTCATGCAGGCGTTGCGGACACTGATGGAGGACGAGGTGTCGAGCCTCGAAGTGCGCGACGATGTGTTCTGGACATACAACCACGAGTTGGACGACGCTCTGGCGCGTTCGGTCTGGGCCCATCCCGGAATGACGAACTGGTACCGCAACGACGCCGGCCGTGTCGTCATCAGTAGCCCCTGGAAGTACCTCGACTACTGGAAGAGAACGTTGGAGTTCCGCCCGGACGACTACCAGGTCGGGACCGCGACCGAAGTGCAGGAACGATGACCATTACGACACCCGACGAGGTCGGTGAAGCACTGGTCTCGGTCGAACGTGACGGCCGGGTGGCTGTTGTGCAGCTGAACAGGCCCCGCGTACTCAATGCGCTCTCCCCGGAGATGATGGATGCCCTCCTGACCGAACTGCGCGCACTCGACACCGATCCGGGTGTGGGAGCGGTGGTCATCGCCGGACACGACCGCGCCTTCGTCGCCGGCGCCGACATCGCGTCGATGCAACATCGCCCCCTGAGTGACGTTCTCGCGGCCCAGGCAAGTCGATTCTGGTTCCGTCTCACCGAAATCGAGGTTCCCCTGGTGGCTGCGGTCTCCGGGCCGGCCTTCGGGGGCGGATGTGAACTGGCGTTGGCGTGTGACATCGTGGTCGCCTCGGCGACTGCCCGCTTCTCCCAGGCCGAGATCAAGGTAGGCATCATGCCCGGCGGAGGCGGCACCCAACGTCTTGCCAGGACCCTGGGAAAACACAAAGCCATGGAGTTGGTGTTGACCGGTCGTGCCGTGACCGCCGAGGAAGCCGAACGGTTGGGCTTCGTGAACCGGGTCGTTCCGGAGCAGACCTGGCGCCAGGAAGCCGTCGCCTTCGCGCAGCAAGTGGCGGCAGGCCCTCCGCTTGCCACTCGATTGGCGAAGAAGGCAGTGCTGGCGGCCGAGGAAACGTCACTCACCGCGGGCATGCAGGTCGAGCGTCGACTGATGGAACTGGCCTTCGCCAGTGAGGACCGTGTGGAAGGAATGACAGCCTTTCTGGAGAAACGAGCCCCGCTCTGGGCGGGTGGCTGAAAGGGACGACGAACATCATGGACGTGTACGGATTCACCCAGGAGCAGAGGGACTTCGCGGCCGCAGTGCGGGATTTTTGCACCAAGGAATGCGGGAGCCGAGAGCAACTAGCCGCACTCACCGATGGCGGCACCGAGCAACACCACCAGGGGCTGCACGAAAAACTTGCGCGCACCAGTTACCTCGGGGTGTCCATCCCCGAGGAATACGGCGGCAGCGGTGGCGGATTGACCGAGCAGGTCCTGCTCTTCGAAGAGCTCTGGCGCGCCCTGGCGCCGGTGCACGGCGCGGGCACATCACACACCGCGGCCGGCATCTACAGGCATTACGCCTCGGAACAGCAGAAGAAGGATGTCCTCGGCGCCATCTGCGCCGGCGAGGTCATGTCGATCAGTATCTCCGAGCCGGGCGCCGGATCGGACGCCGCGGCAATCGCATGCAAAGCAGAACGCACGGAGACCGGGTTCCGCATCAACGGTCAAAAGACTTGGTGCTCGGATGCACAGTTCGCAACACGGATCCTTCTCGTGACGCGGACGTCGCGAGGCGAGCGTCCTCACGACGGCCTCACCATGCTCGAGATCCCGGCAGATGCACCGGGACTGGAGATCCGGCCCATCGCCACGATGGGCGGTAGCGAAGTCAATGATCTGTTCTTCACCAACGTGGAAGTGCCGGCCTCGGCGGTGATCGGCGAGGAAGGCCACGCGTGGAAGCAGCTCATGTCCGGGCTGAACGGTGAACGGCTGGTCTGCGCCGCACAGGGACTCGGCATGGCGCAGCGAACCTTTGACGATCTCCTCGCGTACGTCACCGAACGGGAACAGTTCGGCAGCAAAATCGGTTCCTTTCAAGCGCTCCGACACCGCATCGCGGACCTCGCCATCGAATTGGAGTCCGCCCGCGCCTTGACCTATGCGACCACACGCCGCATCGAATCGGGAGCCGGATCGGCAGCTGAACGGATGCGAGCGGCATCGATGGCCAAGGTCAAGGTCACCGAGACGGCGAAGAAAATCGCCCTCGAAGGGGTGCAGATGATGGGTGGTTACGGCTACTCCGTCGAATACGGCATGGAGCGACATCTTCGGTTGAGCATCGCCCCGACCATTTACGCCGGCACCAACGAGATCCAGCGCGACATCATTGCCGGAACGTTCGGGCTGCGGGCGGGCCCTCGCACGTGAGCCGACACTGCCGGCACTGCCGGCACTTGACAAGTGACGCCCGTCACCTTTTAATGCAACAGTACATCTCAAAAACTTTTCTCCACATCCCACCGAGCGAGGAGACTCATGGCTACTTACCAGTCCACCGAGGAGATCTACGAGGTCTTCGTGCCGTTCTACGAACGGCTCACCGCCGACCCCGAGGTCGGGCCGAAGTTCGTCAAGGCGAACACGTCCTTCCGTATCCGTCACCACGATCCCGAAGCGGTGTTCCTTCTCGATGCCACCCAGGATCCGGCGGTCCTCAGCTACGGCACGGAGGCGGAGACCCGGGAGCCGGAGGTCGAACTGCTCATGAGCGGAGACGACGGGCACAAGTTCTGGCTGGGCAAGCTGAATCTTCCAGTTTCCCTCGCCCGCAAGAAGATCAAGGTCCAGGGCGGGGTCACGAAGCTCATGGGACTGGTACCGGCGCTGCAGCCCGCCTACACGCAGTACCGAGCACATCTGGAGAGCCTCGGCCGCCCCACCGACTCCTGATGGCTCCAGCTTCAATCCATCGACAAGTGACCGGAATCCCACGGCACCATGTCGCAGGCGTCACGGCTGTTGAAGTTCTTGCGGGCCGCTCTGTTTGTCGGCCAGTTCACCCTCGTCACATTGCAGGTTACGACGCCTATTGCGCAAAGTGAGTGGCACTAACTAGTATGGTGGGCGTCACTTACTACATCTACATCTACATCTACATCTAGAGACACGCTCTCAAATCAATCTTGCGCTACTCGCAATCAATCGGAACAACCGCCGCATTTTCGTAAAATCTGCGGCCTCAAGGAGGAATCGACATGGGACTCGCTGACGGCAAAGTTGCCTTCATCTCCGGACTCGCACGCGGTCAGGGCCGGTCCCACGCGGTCCGCCTGGCCGAGGAGGGCGCGGACATCATCGGCTTCGATATCTGCCACGACGAGCCGTCCGTGGAGTATCCGCTGGCGACGCCGGAGGACCTCGACGAGACGATTGCGCTCGTCGAGAAGACCGGACAGCGCATCCACGCGGCGCAGGCCGACGCGCGGGACGCCGAGGCGGTGAAGAAGGTTGTCGACGACGGCGTGGCGGAGTTCGGCCGCCTGGACATCGTCCTCGCCAATGCCGGCATCATGGCCATCACCGGCGAACAGCGGCTGATGCCCGAAGCCTGGCACGCCGGCATCGACATCATGCTCAAGGGTGTGTACAACACCGTCAACCCGGCGATCCCGCACCTCCGCGCGGGCGGCCGTGGCGGCTCGATCATCATCACCAGCTCCACCGCCGGCCTCGTCGGTGGGATGTCCGACGGATCGCCGGGAGTGCTCGGGTACATCGCCTCCAAGCACGGCGTCGTCGGCCTCATGCGCGCCTGGACACTGCAGCTGGCACCGGAGCGGATCCGCGTCAACACCGTCCACCCCACCGGAGTTGCGTCGCCGATGATCCTCAACGAGGCCTTCGGCCGGTTCGTGCAGGAGTTCCCGACCATCGCCGAGAACCTGCAGAACCCGCTCCCCGTGCACGACAACGGCATGCTGTTGCCGGAGGACGTGACGAACACGATCATGCACCTGGTCTCCGACGCCGGGCAGTTCGTCACGGGTCAGACCGTGGTCGTCGACGCCGGCTTCACCGCCCGCTGATCCTGATTCGTCTCAGCACACCTGGAGATACCTATGCCCGCCACCACCATCAACGTCTTCGATCCAGAGGTGTATGCCTCCGGTGACCCGTCGACGTTCGGTCTTCCGCTTGACGCCTACGACAAGCTCCGAGACGAAACTCCGTGCTACCGGCACGAATTCAACGATCCCATGCTCATCGACCGGGCATGGGTGGTCAGCCGCAACGAGGACATCTGGGCGGTCGACCGCAACAGCGAGTTGTACGCAGCCGACCGGGGCTACGTGAACGCGTGGAAGGTCACCCCGATCGACCCGACCATGGGCGGCATGCCGGCGATGCTCACGATGGACGGGGCCAAGCACAAGGAACAGCGTGGGGTCCTGGCCAAGGGCTTCACCCCGGCCTTCGTCCGCAAGCTCGAGGAGAAGTTCCGCGAGTACGCGGTGACGATCGTCGACCGCGCCCTGGAGATGGGCACGTTCAATTTCGTCCACGACATCGGTCATGCGATGCCGATGGAGGCCCTCGGGGATGTGCTCGGCGTTCCGGCGGAGGACCGACCGAAGTTCTTCGGCTGGGTCGACACCTTCGCAGCGCCGTTCGACGAGCGCATCACCCCGTCCTTCGATCATGTCATGGAGGCCATCGGCAATCTGATGGTCTACGCCGGCGACCTCGCGGAACTCAAACGCCAGCATCCCGGGGACGACGTCATGAGCCGCATCGTGGCCGCCGCCGATGTCATCAGCGAGGACGAGGTGTTGGGCAACGTGGCACTGCTGGCCAGCGGCGCCGCCGAGAGCACCCGCACCGCACTGTCCCACGGGATGCACTCGCTGCTGCGCAACCCCGAGCAGATGGCATGGCTCCGCGAGCGGGCGAGTGACATTCCGAACACCGCTATCCAGGAGTTCGTGCGGATCGCGTCGCCGTTCACGCACCTCGTGCGCACCGCGACCGCGACACACGAGTTGCACGGGCAGACGATCGAAGAGGGCGATATCGTCCTCATGTTGTTCACGGCCGGCAACTTCGATCCCCGAGCATTCGACGATCCGCGCACATTCGATCTCTCGCGGGAGAAGAATCCCCACGTCAGTTTCGGGCGCGGCCCGCACCAGTGCCTCGGCAAGCACGTGGCCACGCTCGAGATGAAAATCCTGCTCGAGGAACTGCTGCGGCGCACCAAGGACATCGAACAAGTAGGCGACATTTCCTACGTCAAGGACAACTACTCGCGGGGAGTGTACGAGCTTCCCGTCACCATCACCCCCGCCTGAGGCGGGCCAGTACCGACGTACCCGAGGACTGAGCACCATGAAGATCACTGTCGACTTCGCCGCCTGCGAGATGCACGGCGACTGCGTCATCGAGGCCCCGGAGGTCTTCGACCTCCACGACGACTCCGACGCGGTCATCCTGCTGGACGACCAACCGGCGGACGAACTCCGCCCGAAGGTGGAGGCCGCGGCACGCCTGTGCCCGGTCGCGGCCATCCTGGTCAAGGACTGACGTATGCGACATGTTGTTGTGGTGGGAGCCAGTTTGGCCGGTTTCCGGGTCGGTCGGTCGCTACGGGATGCGGGCTTCACGGACGCGATCACCCTGATCGGGGACGAGGAGCACTTGCCCTACGACCGTCCGCCGCTGTCCAAGGCGTTGTTGGCGGGCAACGTCACCGACGATCAGTGCCGGTTACCCGGTCGCACGGATGATCTGACGTGGCGTCTGGGGGTGCCGGTGCACGGGGTCGACTTCGATCGGCGTGCCGTCATCCTCGGGGACGGCACGCAACAGTCGTTCGACGACCTCGTCATCGCCACCGGACGCCGCGCTCGGTCATGGCCGGGACGGACACCCGCCACGGGCGTCTTCACCCTCCGCTCACTCGGCGACGTGGCATCCTTTGCGGCCGCGGCAGTGCCGCGCAGTCGGGTGGTCATCATCGGCGCCGGTTTCATCGGCTGTGAGGTCGCGGCCACTCTGCGGGCACGTGACGTCGAGGTGACCGTAGTCGATGTCAGCGATGCTCCGATGCCGGTGATCGGCCCCGAGGCCGGCGCCCGCGCACGACAGTTGCATGAGCGTCACGGTGTCCGCTGGCGACTGGGGGCGTCGGTCGATGCCATCGAGGGTGAAGAACACGTCACCGGCGTCCGCCTCGGCGACGGCGAGGTGCTCGACGCGGACCTCGTGCTCGTGTCCATCGGTTCGGTTCCGAACACCGAGTGGCTGGCCGACTCACCCCTCGACGTCGACTCCGGTGTCGTGCGCGTGGACCCCCTGTGCCAGGCACTGGATCGCTCCGGGACGCCCGTTGCCGGGGTGTGGGCGGCCGGGGACGTCGCGGCCTGGATACACCCCCACTCGGAGGGGCACGTCTGCGTGGAACATTGGTCCAACGCCCGCGATATGGCCGATAGGGTCGCCGCCAATCTGGTCCTCGACGGATCCGACAGAAAACCACTGACATCGGTACCCGCATTCTGGTCCGATCAGTACGACGTGAAAATCAAATCGGTGGGTTATCTGCGCGGGGCCGACGAACTCGCCGTTGTGGCAGAGGATGCGGACCGCAATTCCCTGGTCATCGAAGCCCGGCGCGGAAGCGAGGTCGTCGGCGCCATCGGCTTCAACGCCACCAAGGCCGTACTCGGCTACCAGCGCGCGTTGCGATCCATCCCTGCCTGAGGTCGCGCGGGTGCGGCATCGCGTCCCACTCGCCGTTAATTTGAGATCAGTAAACTCATAATATGGCTTTTACTGTGGCCCACGTCACCATCTTTGATCAGATAGCTCGCCACTCGAGCCCGTTGCCGGAGGAACCCATGACACAGACCGAGGTCGGTACCGACGCTACCGGCGGCCCGACACCCGACACCGCCGACCTCGAGGTCGTCAACCCCGCCACCGGCCAGCTGGTCGCCACCGTCGAAGCGATGACACCCGCACAGGTCGACAGGTTGGCCACGCGGCTGCGCGCGGCCCAGCCCGAGTGGGAGGCGTTGGGCCCGAAGAAGCGGGCGAAGCATTTGCTGGCGTGGCTGAACTGGATCGTGGACAACAAAGATCACCTCCTCGGCCTGGTGCACCGCGAGGGCGGAAAGTCGTGGGGGGACGCGTCGATCGAGTTGATGGTCTGTGTCGAGGTCATCAACTACTACGCCAAGCACGGTGAGAAGTTCCTCGCCGACGAACGGCGCCGAATCCACGGACCGGCCTCGTTCAACAAGAAGCTGCGAATTCTGCGTCGCCCCTACCAGCTCGTCGGGATCATCACGCCGTGGAACTATCCCCTCGCCATGGCCATGATGGATGTTCCCGGTGCACTCATGTCGGGGGCTGCCGTGTTGACCAAGCCTTCGGAGATCGTCCCCCTTGCATGGGCGGAGGTGGTGCGCGCCTGGAACGAGGAAATCGGCGCTCCCCCGGTGCTCGGGTGCGCCACCGGGCGGGGCCCGACCGGGCGAGCGGTCGTCGACGCGGTCGACATGATCCAGTTCACCGGTTCGACACGGACCGGGCGTGCCATCGGCATACGGGCTGCGGAACGGCTGATTCCCGCCAGCCTCGAGCTCGGCGGCAAGGACCCGATGATCGTGCTCTCCGACGCCGACCTCGACCGTGCCGTCCGCGGCGCGGTCTGGGGCGGCCTTTTCAACGCCGGCCAATCCTGCGTGGCGATCGAGCGTATCTACGCCGAAAGCCCGGTGTACGACGAGTTCGTCGACCGGCTCGTCGCCGAGGTCCGCACTCTGCGCCAAGGGCACGACGCACAAGGTGCGTTCGCGGCCGAGTACGGTGCGATGGCCACCGAAGCACAACTCGAGCTCGTTGAGCGGCACGTTGCGGATGCAGTCTCCAAGGGAGCCCGCGTCCTCACCGGTGGCCGACGCTCCGACGAAGGCCTGTTCTACCCCGCGACCGTTCTCGTCGACGTCGACCACTCGATGGCATGCATGCGGGAAGAGACGTTCGGGCCGCTTCTACCGGTGATGAAGGTGGACTCCGAGGATCAGGCGATCGCCCTGGCCAACGACTCGGTCTACGGCCTCGCCGGCAGTGTGTGGACGTCCTCGCCGTCTCGCGGTCGTCGCGTCGGCAGCCGAATCGAGTCCGGCGGCATGAACATCAACAATGCCATGACCAATGTCTTCCAGTTCCCACTACCGATGGGCGGCTGGAAGCAGTCCGGACTCGGGCACCGCTTCGGCGGACCGAACGGAGTCCGCAAGTTCACCAGGCAACAGGCGTTCGTCAGCGAGCGGCTTCCGCTCAAGAACGAGATGCACTGGTACCCCTACTCCCCCGCCAAGGGAGCGCTGGTCGAGCGCGCCCTTCGCCTCACCGGATTGCACGACTGGCGACGTCGACTGGGACTGCGTCCCAACGACGCTCACAGCTCGTCTCGATCTGCCCGCTGAACCCAGGAGCTCATGTGACCAGCTACCCCGACACCATCGCCCGAGTCGAGAACACCCCACTCGCTGCGGCCACGATTCCAGAAGCCTTCCAGCAGGTCGTCGCGATGTATGGTGACCAGACGGCACTGCGGACAATCGACGAGGACGTCAGTTACACCTGGCGAGAACTCGACGAGCGCGTCCGCTCCCTCGCCGCCGGGTTGGCCGGACTGGGTGTAGGCCGCGGTGACACCGTGGCGATCATCCTCCCGAACACCGTCGAGTGCCATCTTGTCGACTACGCGGCCTACCACATCGGCGCGGTGCCGTTCGCGGTCTTCAACAGTTCCCCGGCCGAGCAGATCGAGCATCAGCTCCGAATTGCGGACTGCACGCTCGTCGTCACGCAACTCGCCTTCCTCGACAAGGTGCAGGCTGCGGTTGCCGCGCTCGGCGACCAGGTCCGCCACATCGTGGTAGTGGACGGTGATGTGCCGGACACACTCACCCTCGGTGACGTGGAAGGGGCAGCGGATCCAGCGTTCGACCTGGATGCGGCGTGGCGCGCCGTGCGCGCCGAAGACCTGTCCACCCTCATCTTCACCTCCGGGACCACCGGCGCCCCCAAGGGCGCGCAGTGGTCCCACCGGACGGTGATGGCGCAGCAGCGCGCACTGGCCGCAGCGCTTCCTCTGCCGTCCATCGGGATCATTTCCTTCCTTCCCATGGCCCACGCTGGCGGCCGGATCACCTCGCAGTACATGGCCCTCGCCCACGGTGCTTCGATCACGGCCTGCCCGGACATGGCACAGGTGCCCGTTGCGCTGGCCAAGCACCGCCCCGACGCCTTCTTCTCCGTGCCCCGCTTGTGGGAGAAACTGCAGGTAGCGATCGAACTGATGATCGCCAACGAAGCTGACGATACTCATCGTGGTGCCCTGCAAGCCGCCCTCGAGACCGGCAAGCAGGCTGTGCTCGCGGCGCAGACCGGCTCCGATGCGGACCCCGCCGAGGTCACCCGACTCCTCACCGAGCACCAGCAGGCATTGACGCTTCTGCGGCCGCTCCTCGGTCGACTCGGACTGGACCGCATCAAGGCCGCATTCGTCGGAGGGGCCCCCTCGGCCCCCGAGCTTTCGGTGTTCTTCCGCGCTGTCGGAGTGCCGATGCTCGAGGCGTACGGCCTGACCGAGGGATCACTCAACGTCTTCAACCGCGTCGAGGATTTCAAGGCAGGCACCGCGGGCAAACCGCTGCCCGGTGTCGAGTTGAAGATCGGTGACGACGGCGAGTTGCTCGCCAAGGCCGACCTCAATTTCGTCGGCTACCGCAAACAGCCCGACGAGACCGCCGCAGCATTCGACGAGCACGGGTGGCTGTGCACCGGGGACATCGCCGTCATCGACGACGACGGTTTCGTCCGCATCGTCGACCGCAAAAAAGAAATCATCATCAACTCGGCGGGCAAGAACATGTCGCCCGCCACCATCGAGTCCACCATCAAAGGAGAAAGTTCGCTGATCGGCCAGCTCGTCGCCGTCGGTGACCGCCGCAAATACGTGACCGCCCTCGTCACTCTGGACCCCGAGGCGCTCGCCGTCTACGCCAAGCGACTCGGGCTCGACGACAAGCCCGAATCCGAAATCGTCGAGGCACCCGAGATCCGAGTGGAGATTGCCGCCGCCGTCGAACGCGGCAATCGTCGACTCAACAGCAACGAACAGGTCAAGAAGTTCGCAATCCTGCCGACGGCGTGGTTGCCGGATTCCGAGGAACTCACCCCCACCGCCAAGCTCAAGCGGCGCGTGATCCATCGCAAGTATGCGGATCAGATCGAAGCTCTCTACCTCGCCTGATCCGATCACATTCGTTCCGGCGACGCTGATCTCCCCAACTCGCGCCCGGGGAGATCAGCCCGGCCGCTCGCCGGCGCCGCCTCACATCCTTCTCATGAGGAGACGTCATGCCCACAACGGTCGGACCCGCTGCCGGTGACTTCCTCCGGCTGTCAGCCCAACGGCACCCCGACCGGGCATGTTTTATCGTTGGGGATGGAAGCCAATGGACCTTCGCGGAAGTCAACAGCCGGGTCAATCGACTCGCGGACGCACTCGCCGCACACGACATCGGCCGCGGAGACCGGGTGGCCATCTTCGCGGTCAACGGTATCGGCTACGCCGAAGTGATCTTCGCGTGCCTGAAACTGGGTTGCATCTATGTCCCGCTCAACAATCGCCTGGCCGCCGAGGAAACCGCAGACCTTCTCACAATCGCCGCTCCTGCAGCATTATTCACGGATTCGCGGTACATCGAGCATGTGGCTCCGTTGCTGTCCGAGGTTGCCGATCTACGACTCGCGGCGCTCTTCGACGGACAGGCAGCGGGATTCATGTCCTACGAAAGACTCGTTGCCGAAGGTCGGGACGTGGAACCGGCAGTCGGCGTGGGGGACGACGAGATTGTCGGGCTGGCCTTTACCAGCGGAACGACCGGTAAACCGAAGGGCGTCCTCCAGTCTCAGCGTATGATCAAGAATCTGGTCACTGCGATCACACTCGACTACGAGATTCAGCCGGACGAGTTTCGCTACTCCTCGTCACCGATGTTTCACATCGGGGGCCAGAGTCCCGTCCTCATGCACGCCTGGCGCGGCTTTCCGACCCTGATTCTGCCGCAGTTCGACGTCGACGAGGTGCTCAGGTGGATGCAGCACGGTGGCCTCACCGGTTGTTTTCTGGTCCCCACGATGATCTCCAGCCTGCTCGCGCACCCAGCCGTCGAACAATCCGACTATGCGCAACTGCGGTCGATCATCTACGGCGCCGCGCCGATGCCCCCGACGGTCCTCCGCCGTGCACTCGAGGTCTTTCAGTGCGACTTCGTCAATGCCTTCGGTGCAGGAACCGAAACAGGACTTCAGACAGTCCTCGGATCGGCGGATCACCGGCGGGCCGCGGCCGGCGCCGAGCACCTTCTCGGCTCGATCGGCAAGCCCGCATACGGTGTCGACCTCCGGTTACTCGACGCGGATGGTGACGAAGTTCCCCGGGGAAGTATCGGGGAAATCGTCACCCGCAACGCACAGACCATGTCCGGCTACCTCGACCAACCAGATGAGACGGCACAAGCAGTGCAGGACGGATGGTTTCGAGCCGGCGACCTCGCTTACATGGATGACGAGGGCTACCTGTATCTCGCGGGACGGCGCAACGACATGATTATCCGCGGTGCGGAGAACATCTATCCGATCGAGATCGAGGACGTCCTCTGCCGCCATGGAGACGTCGACCAGGCCGCTGTGATCGGCGCTCCGGACGAGCTCTGGGGGGAAGTCGTCGTGGCGTTCATCGTTCCCCGCCGCGACCGCGACGTGGATGCTCACAGTATCCGCGCGCATTGTCGGCAATACCTCGCCGCGTACAAAGTGCCGCTCGAGGTGATCACCATCGACGAAATGCCGGTGAACGCAGGAGGCAAAGTTCTACGGCGCGAACTCCGCAGACGAGTCAGCAGCAACGACCCCAACCCGAACGCGGCAGGATAATGCCGCTCGGAGACATCACCTTTCAGCGCATCGATAACCGGAGTACCGCACAATTCACTGGTGAGTAACGCCCGCGCAGTACGGCGAATTAGACACCCAGACAGTACGCCGGTGGTCCTGAAATCGGGCCACCGCGCCAGCGAGGAGATAAGACCATGACCGACACCATGCCCGCCCCGAGCTCCGGGCCGCTGACGGGGCTGAAAATTGTTGAGCTCGCGGGCATCGGGCCTGGACCCTATGCTGCGATGCTTCTGGCCGACCTCGGCGCCGAGGTCATTCGCGTCGAAAAGCCCGGCCCCCCAGTGAGCGGCATCGACCCCCAGTCCGACGTTCTTCGTCGGAACCGGACGTCCATCGTGGTCGATTTGCGGTCGCCCGCGGGCGTCGATGTGGTCAAGCAGCTCGCCGCTGATGCGGACGTGCTGATCGAGGGGTTCCGGCCCGGCGTGACCGAACGGCTCGGACTGGGCCCTGAGGATCTCAGCTCGATCAACCCTCGACTGGTCTACGGGAGGATGACCGGGTGGGGGCAAGAAGGGCCACTTGCTCACGCCGCTGGGCACGACATCGGGTACATCGCCATCACCGGCGCCCTCGCCTCGATCGGACGACGCGACGAAGGACCCGTACCCCCGGTCAACTTCGTTGGCGACTTCGGCGGCGGGTCATTGTTCCTGGTAGTCGGAATCCTCGCCGCCGTGTGGGAAGCCACGCGGTCAGGCCGAGGCCAAGTCGTCGATGCTGCCATCGTCGACGGTGCGGCGTCGCTGACCGGAATCCTGCACGGATTGATGGCATCGGGGCGATGGCACGACGAGCGCGGAACAAACTTCCTCGACACCGGTGTGCCCTGGTACGACACCTACGCCACATCCGACGGCGGGTGGATGGCCGTTGGAGCGCTCGAGCCTCAGTTCTACGCATTGTTCACCGACATCCTGGGACTTCCGGAGCATGTAGCCGACAGGAGTGATCCGCGTCAGTGGCCGCGACTGCGCGCTGCCATCCGCGACGCCTTCGCGTCGCGCACACAGACGGAGTGGTCAGAAATATTCGAAGGCACCGACGCATGTGTCGCTCCGGTCCTGTCCCTGACCGAGGCACCCGAGCACCCCCATCTGAGGGCGCGTAGCACCTTCATCGAGGTCGGATCGATTCGCCAACCCGCCCCGGCACCACGCTTCAGCCGGACCGTGCCACCCCTACCGACCGCCCCACCGGTTCCCGGTGCCCACACCGTAGAGGTTTTGCGCGATCTCGGAATCATCGACGTGGATGCATTAGTGGCTGCAGGTGTAGTCACCGTGCCCGATCACGCCGCCCAGACAGTGCACCTGAACCACGGTGACAGAAGATGACGCGCATCACAGTCGACGACGGCACCGAGCTCTACCTTCAGGATCTGGGTGAGGGCCCTGCCATCGTACTGGTGGCCGGGTTCGGGCTCGACGGAGCATTGTGGGATCGCCAAGTTCGGGTGTTGTGCGCCGCCGGTCATCGCGTCCTATGCGTCGATCAGCGCGGACACGGCAGATCAGACAAGCCGCTCGCCGGTTATGGCATAGGTGAATTGGCCGGCGACTTGGCGGCGGTCCTGGATCACCTAGGTCTTGCGGACGTCACGCTCGTGGGCCATTCTTTCGGCGGTCAGGTCGCGTTCGCCGCGGCCGCGATCTCGCCGCATGTGGTCAGCCGGCTCGTCCTTGCGGGTTCCAATGCAGTCAGCGCCGCTCGGACTCCCCAATTCCCGTTCGGTGCGCCGGCAGATGCTGTTCTCCCCGAGCTCGTTCGGGACGAGGAGCAGGATCGCGCCGCCTCACGCCGCGCGACCCTTGTCCGTGCATTCGCGGCAGCCCCTACCCCCGAGGTGATCTCATGGCTGCACGCAATCTCGTTGCAGATGCCGTCCTGGGCAGCTGTGGCCTGCTACCACTCGATGCTCACGACCGATCAGACAAATTTGCTGCCCGAAGTGCGCCAGCCTGTGCTGCAGGTGATTGGTGCGCACGATCCGGTGCACTCAGCCAAAGGGGCTCGGTGGCTTCGCCAACAACTGAACAATTCCCGCCTCGTCGAATTGGACAGGTGCGGTCATTACCCGATGCTCGAGGCACCCGCCGAGTTCGAACATGCGCTATTGGACTTCATTCAAGACTGACTGGTATCCAAATAAACGGGAATGCAGCAACTATCGATTAGACGTGTCAGGATTGAGGGTGGCATCCAGGATAGAAACGTATGAGTTGAGGTTGCTGACCACGGACCTGTCCGGCATACACTCTGAGGCCACCGCCCACGTCGGCATCCTGCTACCTCCACACCGCCGAGCGCAGGAGAATCGCAACAGCACCCGAGCGAAGTCCGGCAATCCGGCGTGACGATTGTCAATCTTGACCTCCCAGCTACTTCTCCCCATCGCTACTCGCGCTCCCCGGCGGGTCACCGCGCAGGCATGCGAATCCGGTGGAAATCACACCAATATGGCTGCCGACAGGCGCGGGAAGTCCTGTGCAATCGGGGCGATGCGGCCCTGCGATTCCTGACCCTGTCCCAGCGCGGCCAGATGCCTTTCCCGAGTCGACCTCACCAACCGCCAGGCCGTCAGTCCCCTCCCCCGGAAATAAACGTGCATCCGTTGTGAGCTGCAGCTCCGTGTGGCGGGCCCACCAGGAAGCTGGAGGTTGTGAACGTGAACCAGCGATTGGCGTCGGCTCCAGGCTGTTCCCGGTGACGCGCTCGCCCGACCACTCGTGCAAGGTCCGGTTCCGCTGCGCTGCGAACATCCATCTGCGTGGGGCCGCGATACGGCGTTCAACTCGATGAAGACTTCCCCTGCCGCGGCTGCGTTCGATGTAATAAGTTTCTCGGACGAGACGATCAGAATGGCTCCGACCGATCTGTCCTCAAGTGCCGCTGATGCGGTGGGGGTGGGTGTAGATGTTCATGGTGGTGCCGCGGAGGAATCCGATGAGGGTCAGTCCGGTGTCGTGGGCGAGGTCGATCGCCAACGAGGAGGGCGCGGACACGGCGGCAAGGACCGGGATCCCGGCCATCACCGCTTTCTGGGCCAGTTCGAACGACGCCCGCCCCGACACCAGCAGGATGCTTCCCCGCAGCGGGATGCGGCCCTGTTCGGTGGCCCAGCCGATCAGCTTGTCGACCGCGTTGTGCCGGCCGACGTCCTCCTTGACCGTCAGCAGGTCCCCGGTGGCGGTGAACAACCCGGCCGCGTGCAACCCGCCGGTGCTGGCGAACACCTTCTGCGCCGCCCGCAGCCGGTCCGGCAGCTCCGCGATCGTCGCGGACGGCACCCGCACCGGGTCGGTGGCCGGGGAATGCTTCGTGCGTTGCCGGATCGCGTCGAGGGACGCCTTCCCACACACCCCGCAGGAGGAGGTGGTGTAGAAGTTGCGTTCGATGCCGGTGTCGGGCAGAAAGATCCCCGGGGCGAGGTCGACGTCGAGAACGTTGTAGGTGTTCACCCCGTGCTCGTCGACACTGTTGCAGTACCGGATCGACGCAATATCCGCCCGGTCCGCGATGATCCCCTCGGTCAGCAGGAACCCCTGCGCCAGTTCCACATCCGAACCCGGGGTCCGCATCGTCACCGCCAGCGGGGTCCCGTTCACCCGGATCTCGAGCGGCTCCTCGACCACCACCGTGTCCGGGCGGGTCGACTGCCGGGTGTCGGTGATCCGGGTGACCGGGGTCCGCAGCGTCACCCGCCCCATCAGGGCCGCCGCTCGAGCCGGATCAGCACGGCCTTCGACACCGGAGTATTCGACACCGCCGCCACGTGATCGAGCGGAATCAGCGGATTCGTCTCCGGATAGTAGGCGGCCACATTCCCCACCGGCGTCGGATACGGCACCAGCCGGAAATCGCCGGCCCGCCGCTCCTGCACGGTGCCGTCCGGGGTGGTCCACTCCGACACCAGATCCACCCGATCCCCGTCGGTGAAGCCCAGTGCGGCAAGGTCGTCGGTGTTGATGAACAGCACCCGCCGGCCGCCCTTGACGCCGCGGTAACGGTCGTCGAGACCGTAGATGGTGGTGTTGTACTGATCGTGCGACCGCATGGTCTGCAGGATCAGCTTCCCCGCCGGCACCGGCAGCCAGGACAGTGCGTTGACGGTGAAGTTCGCCTTCCCCGTGCTGGTGTCGAACCGGCGCTCATCCCGCGGTGGATGCGGCAGGGCGAACCCGTCGGGCGCACGCACCTTCCGGTTGAAGTCCGCGAACCCGGGAACCACCCGGGCAATACAGTCGCGGATCCGGTCGTAGTCGGCGGCGAACTCCTGCCAGGGCACCGGGTGATCGGGCCCGAACAACGCCTGGGCGATCCCGCACACGATCGCGACCTCACTGCGTAGATGCTCACTGGCCGGGGGCAGGCTGCCGCGGGACAGATGCACCACCGACATCGAGTCCTCCACCGACACCTGCTGCTTGCGCCCGGACTGCACATCCTTGTCGGTGCGGCCCAACGAGGGCAGGATCAGCCCGGTTCGCCCGGTCACCAGGTGGGAGCGGTTCAGTTTCGTCGACACCTGCACCGTCAACGCACAGTTACGCAGGGCGGCCTCGGTGGTGTCGGTGTCCGGGGTCGCGGAGACGAAGTTCCCGCCCATCCCGACAAACACCGACGCCTTCCCGTCCCGCATCGCCCGAATCGAGTCGACCGCATCCCACCCATGTGTGCGGGGGGACCGGATCCCGAACTCGGTGTCCAACGCGGTCAGGAAGGGTTCGGGCATCTTCTCCCAGATCCCCATCGTCCGATCGCCCTGGACGTTGGAGTGCCCGCGGACCGGGCACACCCCGGCCCCGGGTTTGCCGATCATCCCCTGCAACAGCAGCAGGTTCACCGCGTCCTGAATGGTCGCGACCCCGTGCGTGTGCTGGGTCAACCCCATCGCCCAGCAGATGATCGTCTTCTTCGAGACGATCAGTGCCTGCGCCGTCTGCTGGATCTGTTCGAGGGTCAGCCCAGTAGCCTCGACGACAAGGTCCAGATCGACCCGCCGGATGGCGGCGGCATAGTCGTCGAATCCGGCGGTGTGCCGGTCGATGAAGTCGCGGTCGATCACCGTGCCCGGGTTGCGGTCCTCTTCCTCGAGCAGGAGCCGGCCCAATCCTTGGAACAGGGCCTGGTCGCCGCCGATCCGGATCTGTAGGAACTCGTCCGCGATCTGCACCCCGTTCCCGACCACCCCGTGCACCTTCTGGGGGTCCTTGAACCGCAGCAGTCCCGCCTCCGGCAACGGGTTGATCGCGATTACTTTCGCCCCGTTACCTTTGGCTTTTTCCAGGGTGGAGAGCATGCGGGGGTGGTTGGTGCCCGGGTTCTGGCCGGCGATCAGGATCAGGTCGGCGTTCTCGATATCCGGGACGGTCACCGAGCCCTTCCCGATCCCGATCGTCTCCACCAGCGCCGACCCGGACGATTCGTGGCACATGTTCGAGCAGTCCGGCAGGTTGTTCGTGCCGAACGCTCGAATCATCAACTGGTACACGAACGCCGCCTCATTACTGGTGCGCCCGGACGTGTAGAACACCGCCTCGTCCGGCGATCCCAGCGCGCGTAGTTCCCCGGCGATCATCGCGAACGCGGCGTCCCAGCCGATCGGCTCGTAATGCGTTCCCCCGGGCAGCAGCACCATCGGATGCGTCAGCCGGCCCTGCTGCCCCAACCAGAACTCGGTCTTACCGAGCAGCTCCGCCACCGAATGCTCGGCGAAGAAGGGCGGCCCTATCTTCCGGGTGGTCGCCTCCTCCGCCACCGCCTTCGCCCCGTTCTCACAGAACTCGGCGTGTTTGCGGTGCCCCGGTGTTTCCGGCCACGCACACCCCGGGCAGTCGAACCCGTCCCGCTGATTCAGCTTGAACAACGTGCGGGCCGTGCGCACCGGACCCATCTGCTCCAACCCGCGGCGCAACGACACCAACACCGCAGGAACACCCGCCGCATAGGACATGGGGGCGGAGACGGTCAGCTGAGGCTCGTCGGCCTCCGACACGTGGTACTCCATCAACAGTCCTACCTCGAGGAAACGGATACTGGACGTGGGCGTCCCTAGCGACGCGATGCAGCCTTCGCTCGTGCGGTACGCCGGATCGATCGTTCCACCACTTGAGCGCGCAAATGTGCGCGTATGTCGCTCGGCATCCGGCGAGAATCGACGCTGTCGAGCAGCGTCAGCAATTGCTGTTCATATCTGACGGTCGTCATCCCGAACTCCGTCCAGATGTCGTCGGCAGTCGGGCCGCCGTAGGGCAACCAACGCCGCGCAAACTCGAGGATATTTGCATCAAACTGGTCCATCTACGGGCCTTTCTCGTTCGCCGCACCCAAACAACGGCATCTTTCCGAGGCGGCAGACACCGGCGATCGATCCATGCAAATCCTCGATATTGAGCCGATGCGTCTCATAAGTTACAAGCGGCAACTAATCTTTGTCAACGAAACCCGCTGATCACTGCCGCGAACCCCAGACAGGAAGCTCCAACAGCACAGACAGCGCCAGCCCTGTGGGGCCTCCCGGTAGTCGGTTGATTTGATCGGGCCGACACGCCGAGCTTTAGTCGGCGGAAAGGCAGGATCATCTCCGAGACACTCGATTCCGCGGATGTGTGTGGTGCGCGCGCACAGCACGAACAACAAACCAGGACCCGGTTACGAGGCTATGAGGCTGCGGTGGCCGCGGGCCAGTGCGCTCAGTAGCGGGTGGAGGCCCCACGCGCGGGTTCCACCGTGCCGGGCGCCGGCATCACTCTACTAGTGCTGCCCGAGGGCGGTCTCGGCCGCGAGGCGGCCGGGCCAGCCGCTGACTTCACCGCCGGGGTGAGAGCCGGCACCGGCGTGAAAGTATCCGACGACCGGCGACCGGTAGCCGCCCCGGCCGGTGCGGGCCGGTTCATCGCCAGCCGCAGGGGTGTCATGTCGACATGGAAGTACGACGCGTTAGGTGCGGTGAAGTCAGTCATCAGGTCGCCGGGACTGGTCTCGATGCCGCCGATCTCGGTGTCGAGCCCATCGAGGTGAGCCGAGACGGACCGCATGATTGCCTCCGAGTACCAGGGCTTCCTCCGGGCAGATCCGTCGTGGGGGAAGGCCGGGACGTTCGAGGCGAGGTAGACCACCTCCTGCCCCTCCGGGGCGAGGCTCGCGCCGTTGGCCGTCAGCACCGCCATGTAGACGGGCTGGTTCTCCATCGACGTGCCCCGGCGGATCGCATGCAGCTGGGTGATCTGGTCGGCGAAGGTGCCTGTCATCCGCGGTCTTGCGCACGGTGAAGCCGCTTCGTTCCGGATCGGCCTGGCAGGGCCCGCCCTGCCGAACCCAGCCGGTGGCCGTCACGCTGGACCGGCGTCAGTTGCACGCTCGAACGCCCGTGGGATCGGAAGGCGAAGGCGGACGACGAGATACCGAGATCTGCTGCGGCAGCGAGCCACGTGGTCGTTGCCTGCGCCACGGCGCGCAACGCGTCCTCATCGTCTCCGCCGGAGCCGAAGTGATCCACCAGGGTCAGTAGGACCACCTGCGGGCGGTGCGACCGCGAGCCCGCCACAACGCTTCCTGGCGACCGTCGTCCCGGCCCGCGCGAACATCGACCCGATGCCGCACGACGGCGTGGACGTCCAGTTCGGCGCCGGCGAGGTCGCGGTGCGGTGGGCCGACTCCGCGGGTCAACGGCCGCAGGGCCCGCTGCATGCGGCGGACGTCGACGGAGCGTAAGGGCAGCGCCGGGCCAGTTGCTCGACGAGGTGCGACGTGCACGGCACAGTGGTCGTGCCGCACTCGCTCGGCGCGCTCGTCCCATTCGGGCAGGAGAACGACCTGGTCCTCGATGAATCGCGTGTCCGGGGCGTCGACACCACCGGCCGAGACGATTCGTCTCGTCGGCGGCGGTGGGTCGTCGACCGAGACCGGTCCCAGCGGTGAGTGACCGTTCACCGCCGAAGCGTGAGCCAATTCAGGACACACCGTGCCCGCACACCCGATCCACGGTCGCCCCACCCAATCCGAAGATGCTTAGGTCGACACCCTGCCCGTGCGAAAGATTGAGGTTAGCGGGTGTGGACCACTCGTTGCGAGCGCATGAAGGTGCGCGACTGGTGAAGGGGCCAGTAGTCCTGTCCCTCCCCCAGAATTTTCTGGCCATCGACTTCCCATTCCACGAGGGACCAGAAGGTCATCAACCACGAATACCCCTGCCAGTTGAGCATATTGCGTACTCGTCCGGTTGCGGACAGTTTCCGTCCGCGGTCATCGACAGCATCGAGCTGATAGGTCACCGGGCGGCCTGTGATATCACGCTCGGTGACCGATATCGTGCTCGATGTTCCGACCAGATTTCCGTATTCGCCGTCTTTGAGGTAGTAGCCGATGATCACTCGCTCGGACGTCCCGATGACCGGATCATCTGCCGGCGGTATGTCGCTGATGGCGAGAGCGTGGAAAGCGCATTTGCTTCCCACGCCCCAGATCATCTGGCCGCGAGGGTTGTTTACGATATTCCGAATACCCCAGGATCGGTCACGTTGCGCGACACAATCCACGTCAATGACCTCACCATCGATGGCCAAGTGCCCCACCATACGGCCGGGCTGATCGTAGTGGCCCTTACCCCACTCCTCAAGTCCACTCGGCATTCCCGCGTCATGAGGCGGAGTGAGAGCAGTGAAGGTCAGATCCAGTTCAACGTCACTGTTGAACGAGTTCGTTCCCTTGTAGGTGAATTTGTACTCTCTCAAGGGTTCGACGAGTTCCACAGTCAACCCGTTGTCGAGACGAAAATCGAACATCTCGGATCCGGCCTCGAGTCGGTGAGCTTCTCCCCAGTCGTAGAGGAGACAATCGTATGTCTCCGCGCCGTGGAGGTCCCACGCCGCAACGCCGGCAACCGTATACCCGATGTTCGGACGATGATAGAAATATACGAATCCGGCGATATCGCGTTCGGGGACCATGAACGAGAACCAACTGGCTTCGTTCCAGTACGGACTGTCTGCTCGATCATGGAAGTAGTCGTCGCGTTCTACAATTGTCATTTTCCAGCCTCTCGTTGACGCGGATTTTCGGTGTTCGTTCGTACTCGTTCGAGAATCTCCACGACCCCCGTGCGCCCGTTGACTCGAACGCGATCGCCGGTCCGAAGGACCGATGTTCCCGTTCCCGTGTTGACCACGCAAGGAAGGTGCAACTCTCTGGCAACGACTGCCGCGTGGCTGAGGACCCCACCGATATCCACGATCAGACC
Source organism: Rhodococcus sp. ZPP (assembly GCF_017656075.1). NCBI lineage: Bacteria > Bacillati > Actinomycetota > Actinomycetes > Mycobacteriales > Nocardiaceae > Rhodococcus > Rhodococcus sp. ZPP. Next base: position 841,445 of record NZ_CP058639.1, on the reverse strand, counting down.
GGCCGAGACGAACATGATCGATGCCCAGGACGGATCCGTTGTGGTGGCAACCAAAATCTCGCCGGGCTCGACCTCGGTGAACGCAGGGTCTGTCACCACACGTACCCGGCCCTCCACGATTCCCGCGCTGGCGCCGATCCCCGTCAGACATTCGTCACTATTCTCATCGGCCCTCAGTTCATCGCCTTCGCCCTTGGCGGTGCGCGGTGCCGGCTGTCCCCAGAACGCCGCGGGAATCTCTATCGACCGGAACAGCGCCTGCTCCGCCTTGCGCTCGGCGACAAGTGCTCGCACGTTTTCCGGCAAGCTTGGAGCAGTCAGCTCGTCGGCCGTCAAGTACATGATGTCGTCGACAGCGTCGAGAACACCGTCTGCCACGAGAAGTGAACCGATCCGCCGCGCGGAAGCGCGCGCGATATCCAGCGAACGCAGGAAACTCGCCTTTCCAATTCCTCGAAGGGGCATGTGACGCTGAACCAGTTTGAGTATTAGCCGGGCCTTGAATCGACCGAGAACGCCCAGTCGAGACATCAACTCAGCCTTGGCGATCTTTTTTTCCTCAACTCTTCGGAGCGCCACCGTCCGAGGGTCCTTGCCGTCATCTTGTGCGGCGTACATCTGTGCCATACGCCGTATCGGGGTGGGGTCTTCCCTCCAGACGGTCCCAGCGATATCGCCTTCTAGAGTTCCGTGGAATCCGTGTCGGTTCAAGAACTCCTCTTCGCTCAGTCGTCCGCGTCCGAGGTCCCAGAGATCCGCGATGCCCTCGACTTCCGTATGGTCACCACCCGAGCTCAGCACACCGTAGTATTCGTCCATCCCGACGTCGGTGACGAGCTTTTCCAGTGCTGAGAACACAGGAGGTACTGCGATCATGTTTCCTACTGCCTGAACGGCTGTGGATCGCAGGAACTGTTCGACGGCATCAGCGAATTGTGCCCGCGCGCCGTTGATGTCCAGATGTGGTGTGCGCGCCAGTTCGCGCTGCCACCACCTCGCGATCTTCGCATGCTGACCGTCGATAACGGACTTTGCGCCGATGAAAGATTTCGGCATCTTGACCATGACGTGGGGATACCGACGTTTTGTCGGATTGGCGAGCATCCCATCCGGCACCGACCCGAGGAGTTGCTCGGCCAGCATCGCTCCACTGGCGCCCGGGATGCGCTCGCCCAGGTCGTAGAAGGCCGAGACCGAGGCGACCGCACGCCCGTAGGCCACTTGGATGATGCGATCGTGTGGGTTCTTGGGCACGTTGGCTTCGGATTTTTCCAGGACGCCCATTTGGACGAAGCCGTATCGGGCAGCGACTTCCGCGCCGACGCCCCACACGGACCAGGTGAGCGGCGAGAGCACACCGGGGGCGGCCTCACCCAGGTTTGCGGTGGAGTAGTAGTGGTCGGGGTTGAGATCGCCATGTGTGGCGCTGCCTCGTGCCGCCGCCACCAGTGCGGCGTTTCGCTCGCTCCAGACGGTTTCGGGACGGGCCTGGAGCAGGTGGATCTGACCGTCCGAAACCGCCCATTCGATGTCCATCGCCATGCCGAATGCTTGCTCGACGGTCAGTCCGAGACGAGCAAGGTCTAGTGCGATTTCGTCGCTCAGGGCGGGCTGCGCACCCAGGTGGGGGTCCATCGACCGGAGGACGACCGTACCCACACTCTCGTCGTAGATGTATTGAGACTCCTGCCGGCCAATCCGTTTGCACAGAAGGTCGAGGTTCTCCTTGCCGAACTGGAATTGGTCCGACTGGACGTCGCCGACCACGACGCCTTCCCCTAAGCCGTGGGCAGCATCGATGTGCAGGACCGTGTTGTCGCCGGTGACCGGTTCAAGGGTCATCATCACGCCTCCGGCGACCGCCGGCACCATCTTCTGGACGACGACTCCCATCGCCACATCTTCCGCGGGGATGTCGAACTTCGCCCGATAACCGATCGCACTCGAGTTGAACAGGCTAGCCCAGCATTTCAGTACGTGCGACTTGACGTTGTCAGCGCCTTCGATCCACAGGTAGGTGTCGTGCTGCCCCGCGAACGACGCCGCTGCTGTGTCTTCGGCAATTCCACTAGAGCGCACAGCTACGGGTCCCGATCCCATAGCAAAGTAGGCTTTTTCGATGGACTCCGATAAGTCCACCGGCATTTCGACTCGCGTGAAGAGCTCGATTACCTTGCTCGACTTGTCCGTGTCCGTGAGGGCCGGGTCCGCGAGTACCGACTCGATGTCCGAAGCGATACCGGTCGCCGACACACACGCACGGTAGGCGTCGGCCGAGATGGCGAAACCTTCCGGGACCGGAAGGCCAAGTTCCATCAGCCGATAGAGGCCTTTCGCTTTGCCACCCACCACACCGAACGTGTCCGGGGTGCACTTCCTTAGGGGCAGAACCGTCAGTGTCTCAACGACGTCACGACTAGTGGTCGACACCGCTCACTCCTTTTGCTTCAGCTGTCCCGTGCCGCTTTCCACTACATCGATCGCAGCGAATGCGGATCAGGGCAGAACGATCGACCATATGTGGGGTGATGCACGGTCACGTGCATGGCCGCGATAGAAATTATCAGGCGCGGCGTCTCAAAATACTAGTGAGGTGCACCACACGTGTCAAACGTGTGCTCGAATATTCGGGGCTCGTTCTTCCGTGGCCGCGAGTTCGCCTCTGCAAGACGCCGCGTTGGCGTGGTGCACCGACGTCTACGACCCTCACCGCCATCGCGGCCTCACGACAGACACCCGGCAGCGGTGTTCGAGGTGATCGAACATGAGCGCCGGCCACGCCCTGCGGCACCAACATCGTCGCCGCACCGCCCGTGGCCGGCGGCTGGGATTCGATCATCCGAAGCCTCGCGATTCACGACGCCGAGCGGATTTGCACTAGCTACCTAGGTCGGTAACACTGACTACCCTAGCCAGCTTGACTAACTATGAGCGACGGATTGGGGGAATAATAACCCTCGTGACGAGCACCCCTTCCCCCGCTTCCGCACAGCGCGCCAAACGTCCACGCCGCACCAGCAACGAGGTGCGTGCCCGTTTACTGGCTGCTGCCCGCGATCTCTTCCTGGCGCAAGGGTATGACGGCACCTCCACCAAGGAGATCGCGCTTGAGGCCGGAGTGGCGGAGAAGGTGCTCTACGGGAACTTTTCCAGCAAGGCAGGGATCTTCAACGCGGCCTTCACCGAGCCGTTCGCCCAACTCACGGACGAGTATGTTGCCGAATGGCAGAGCGATCTTGCGATGTCGCTAGAAGAGCGTGTCACCCGTTTCGTCTCGAGCCTTTTCGACTTGGCGCATCGCAACCGCATTGTCCTTCGCTCGGTGCTCGCTCACCAGATCGCCGACGGAGACTCGGCGCCGGAGATCATCGTTCACGTCGCCCGTGCGATTGACAGTCTCAGACGGGTCGACTGGGCTCCGATGGTCGACTGGGCTCCGATGGAGGGTGTCGACTTGGACGCCGCGATCCTCGCGACAGGAGGCATGGTCTTCGGCGTCGCTCTGCTCGACGACATGCTCACCCCGCCCGGTCGACGTCGACCGGGTCGGGATCGACTCAAAGTCGAGATGACCAATCTGATCCTGCACGGCGTCCTCCACCGGTCGGGCGCCGACTGATCTTTCGTGCACGTCGCCGACGGGCCAGAGCCTTTCTGCGGAGGCGGGGCCCGCGCCGCGCGCGGATACGGCTGATTCTGCACTTCTCGACGCTGCAGGTCCACTTACTGCTGCGCCCCCTCGAATGGCGTCGCATCATCGAAGAGTAAGTCGGCGCCCACACCGCCGTCGACGAGAGCCCTGCGAAATCGCCCAGCGTTCTCTGGTGCTCGTCGTGACGCCCAGTGGCTTGAGGTCGCGTCCTCTAACCTGAGACGATAGCGCAAAACTGAGAGGCTACGCTCCTCCGCGGCCGAGAATTCCAAAAGCGCTGCCTCGAAGGCGTCCAGAGCTCCGAACATAGGGTAATGGCCGCAACCGTCCAGTGAGACCAACTTGGCGTTCGAAAGGGTTTCGGTGAGCCAGCGGGCGCCCTTGACCGAATGGACCGGATCCTTGTTACCCACGATCTGAAGCACCGGTTGCGGAACATTCGCGAGGTCAGCGACCATATCGGCGGTCAACATCGTCCGGTAGCAGGCCTCAGCGGCCCATGAAGGCATCCGCAACGAAGTCGCGAGCAAGCCTCCCAAGCAAATCCTCCGAGGGGCGCTCTGCGAATGCAGACGCGGGTGTGCGCCGACATGACCCGATTCGGTCACCACGCTCCTCCCTGAGTAGAACCGGAAGCACGGTGTGAGGTCAGGACCCCGCGCTTCTTGCCGCGCAACACAGGCGCGGATGATTCGTCCCAGTCAGCGTCCTTGTCATCGACGTTGTCGTAGTAATCTGCTTTCTCCCAATCGATCCCAGGGTCGGCGAGGAACATCCCGTATGCGACCAGATTCAGGGATTCACGGATCCTGTGCGCATCGGTGGCAACGAGTTCACCGACCGACGAGATTCCCCATGCGCCGAGGTGACGAGCACGTTCGCGGCCGAGCTGGCATGGATGGCGCATTGGCAGGCCGGCGACGGTCTGCGAGTCTCGGTGCTGGCGATGGCGCAGCTGGCGAACATGCTGCGCCGGGCAAGCGAGCACGGCCATCGGTTCGCCCCGTCGATTCGGGCGCTGGACTACGACGCTGCCGCCGCACTGCAGGGCTGGTTCTACGTCCACCGAGGCAAACGTCTGCCGTCCCGCGGCGCCCCGGGCTCGGCTACGCGTGTTGTTCGGGTTCGCCCGGCAGGCGCTGATCGCCGCCTACCACAACGGACCGTGATGGCAGCTCGACGAGTGGCACCCACGCTGCAACCCGACGATCCCGCTGACCACCCGGGAACCGGTCGCCAACTACGACTGCGCGCCTCGACAGATCACCCAGCCATGGCTACGAGCAGCCGTCAAATGGCACCTGGGCACCATGCTCGAATCCGGTGTGCTGCGGTGGACCACGATCAGCCAGGAACGACTGCGGAGTCTGCGCCGCTTCGACACGTGGCTGACCACGTGTTTTCCCGATCCGACGGACGTGCTCGGTGACCCGGCCACGGCCGTCGAGCAGGCAGCGGCCTTCGCCCGGTGGACCGCCGATCCCCGCAACCGCGTCACCCGACAATCCGATACCCGACACCTCGGCAAAACGGTGCCGATTCGCGGCAGCAACGACGACCTGCGGGCCGTTGCCGGACTGTTCGAGTTCGTCGCCGCCAACCCCGCCGACGCCCGCGCAGTCGCCCAGCCAATGGGAGGAACTCACAGCCGCCGACCCAGCGCATTCCACGTGGTACGTGGAGCGGTTCCGGACGATGGCGGCCGAGGGAAAAGACATCGTCGGGGAGGCTCGGCTGGTCGACGTGATGCTCGGCCGTGGGGGCCGGGTTCTCGATGCCGGGTGCGGGCCGGGTCGCCTGGGTGGCTATCTGCACGAGGCTGGGCACGTCGTGGTCGGTGTCGATGTGGATCCGGTGCTGATTGCGGCTGCCGAGGAGGACTATCCCGGCCCGACCTGGCCATGCCTGCACCGACGAGAGCGCCCTGGTCGCCAGGGTCCCTCATAGCAGATGAGATGATCTCGAATCGAGCAAATTGCACTGGCGAGACGGGCCCGGATATGCACGATTCATTGGCGAAAAGGAAGATCGGCTGTCACCGGACAACCGACACGTAAACGTGGAACCTGCACTACATTCGGCTGCTGTAGGGTCCAATCCTCGGTGTCAGTCTTCTGCACATCCGACCTGCAGGTTCTTCACGTCATGTCAGTGCCTGATTCTCACGAACTTGTCGGAATCCTCGGCCCCCGTCGCTATCCCGTAAATCGATTCGGGTGCGGTGAAGAATGGAACACCAGGGGCTCGGACATCGGGCAGGGCGTGTCAACGCCACCGGAGTCTTGTGTCGGTTGCCCTCCGAGGAGCACGGAGTTCGAGGCGCACCGCGGCCCGGATCGCAAGCAACTCAGGTTGAAGCGCAGGATGTTTACGGTCGCGCAAGCGGGGGCTCTCGCCGAGATGATCGGTCGCTAATCCGAACTGCGGTTGCACACTCGTCGTCGGCGGATTTCGTTGCGCGCTCAGAACGCTCAGGTTCCCAACATATTTCGGGGCGCACTCCCCGGCAGGTGGTGCTGGAGCTTTGCTCAGGCGAGGGCGCGCTGATCGTCCCTGCCGTCGAGTTGCTCGGCGTAGCGGACGAGGGCGGCGGTGGTGCGTTCGATGTGCTCGCGCAGCGCCTGGGTGGCGCCGGCTTCGTCGCGGGCGACGGTGAGCTCGGCGATGGTCTTGTGCTCGGCCGCGATGTCGCGGGTGGCGTCGCGGGCGAATTCCTGGGACCAGTGCTGGTAAAGCTCCGCGCAGTCGCGCAGGCCGGTGGCGATGGCCTCGAGCCGTGAGCTGCCGCAGCCGGCGAGCAGGGTGTGGTGGAAGTCGCGGTGGACGATGGTGAAGGCCGGGTCGACGTGCCCTTCGCGGGTCATCATGGGGGTGTGGGCCAGCGCATGGTGCGTGGCGAGAACCGAAGCCTCCCAGGCCAGGTCGCCGTGCTTGATCGACTCCGCGAGTGCCAGGGTCTCAATCAGCACACGGGTCCGCGTCAGGTCCTGCAGGTCGTCGATCGTGAGTGTCGCGACGGCGAATCCGCGCTGAGGTGTCGCCTCGACGAGGCCCTCGCCGGCCAGTCGGATCACGGCCTCCCGGACGACGGAGAGGCTCACGCCGTATTGCTCGGTGAAGTCGTTCATCTTGAGCTTGCTCCCGGGCGCCAGTTCACCGCTGAGGAGGTCGCCGCGGATGCGGTCGTAGACCTCCTGGACGCGCGTGGGCTTGGCGGGAGTGTTGGTCATGCGGTCAGTCTACGGAATCCATCCGAATATCGGTATAGGAAGAAATAATCGATTTTCTGTTGACACATCGATGAGACCTGGAGCACACTGTGATCCAGGCAATACACCTGCCAGGGCCGCAGCGCCGGGCCGTCGCACCCCTCTCGACCACTGATCCGGCGGTCCCGATAAAGGAGACATTCCATGACTGACATCCAGGTTCCCGTTCTCATCGTGGGCGGCGGTGGCGCCGGTCTCACCGCGTCGATGACGCTGTCCAACCTCGGCGTCGACTCGCTGCTGGTGAGCTCGCTGCCGGGCACCTCGACGCTGCCGAAGGCGCACGTGCTCAACCAGCGGGCGATGGAAATCTTCACCGAGGTGGGTGTGGCTCCGGAGATCTACAAGCGCAGCACCCCGGCGGCGAACATGCGGGCGAACGGCTGGTACGCCGGCCTGGCCGGCGCCCACGACGGCTACGGCCGGAAGCTGGGCGAGCTCGAGGCGTGGGGCGGTGGTTACACCGACCCGGACTACGTGGCGGCGAGTCCCTGCCGGACCTGCAACCTGCCGCAGATCCGCCTCGAGCCGGTCCTGAAGGAGCACGCCGAGAAGCTGAACCCGGGTGGGATCCGGTTCAACCATGAGCTCATCGATCTGGTCCAGGACGCCGACGGGGTGACCGCGACCGTGCGGGACAAGGACGCCGACGCGACCTACCAGGTGCGCTCGCAGTACCTGATCGCTGCCGACGGCGGCCGGACGGTCGGCAAGCTCGTGGGGGTGGAGATGAACGGTCCGCGGGACATCATGAAGATGGTCTCGATCCACATGACCGCGGACCTCTCGCGGTGGGCCACCGACGATGACGTGCTGATCCGCTGGCTGGTCAACCCCGACTTCGGCGGCTCGTGGAGCGGGGTGCTCGTCCCGATGGGCCCCGACCACTGGGGCCCGGCATCGGAGGAGTGGGTCTTCCACATGCAGTACGCCACCGACGACCCGGACGCGATGCAGGAGGAGAAGGTCCTCGCTCGGATGCGGGCCTCGCTCGGTCTTCCGCCCGAGCTGGTGCCGACGGTGCACCGAATCAGCCAGTGGGTGATGGAGGGCGTCATCGCGGACAAGTTCCGCCAGGGCCGGGTGTTCTTCGCCGGCGACGCCGCGCACCGCCACCCCCCGACCGGCGGCCTGGGCCTGACCTCGGCGATCCACGACGTCTACAACCTGAGCTGGAAGCTGGCCGCCGTCCTGGCCGGCCGCGCCGGCGACGGCCTGCTGGACACCTACGAGGCCGAGCGTAAACCGGTCGACCAGAACAACATCGACAACGCGATCGCCAACGCGATGAACCACTTCACGATCGACCAGGCCCTGGGCCTCTCAGCCGAGAAGACCCCGGAGGAGAACTGGGCCGAGCTCGCCCCGCTGTGGCACGACCTCCCGGAGTCGGCGGCCAAGCGGCACGCCCTCAACCGGGCGATCGGCTCACAGACCATGGAGTTCCGCCACCACAACGTCGAATTCGGCTACCGCTACGACTCCACCGCCATCGTGCCCGACGGGAGCCCGGAGTACGTGCCGCTCGACCCGGTCCGCCTCTACGAGCCCAGCACCAAGCCGGGCCACCCGATGCCGCACGCGTTCGTCGAGCGCCGCGGCGAGCGGATCCCGCTCGGCACCCTCGTCCACGGCGGCAAGTTCCTGCTCCTCGCCGGTGAGGAGGGCCACGCGTGGGTCGAGGCCGCCGACAAACTCGCCGCCGAGAACGACCTCCCGCTGGTCGCCGGGACCGTCGGCGTCCTCGACTCCGACTTCATCGACGTGCGCTGCGCCTGGTTGAAGAACCGCGGCATCTCCTCCACCGGCGCCGTCCTGGTGCGCCCCGACCGATACGTCGCGTTCCGCGCGAGCGAGGGCGTGGCGGACCCGCGCGCCGCGCTCGAAGACGCCCTGTCCCAGGTGCTCTCGACCGAGCTCCGCTGACCCCGAATCTCACAAGGAGAATCCCCCCATGCGTATCGCCAACCTCGCCGGACGGCTCGTCCTGGTCACCGACACCGGTGCCGTCGACGTCGAAGAGGCCAGCCGGGGCCAGTTCGGGCCCGACCCGACCGCCATCTACCGCCGGTGGCCCGACTTCACCGCCTGGGCCGCATCGACCGAGCTTCCGTCCGGCCGGTCCTACGACGAGACCGAACTCGGCGCACCGGTGCCGGAGCCGGGACAGGTGTTCGCGATCGGCCTGAACTACCGCGCGCACGCCACCGAGAGCGGGTTCGACTTCCCGGTCGAGCCGCCGGTCTTCACCAAGTTCCGCACCTCGATCACCGGTCCAGTCGGTGATCTCGCCCTACCGGGGAAGACCGTCGACTGGGAGGCCGAGTTGGTCGTCGTCATCGGCCGCGAGGCCCGCCATGTCGCCGCGGCCGACGCGTGGGACTACGTCGCCGGCCTGACCGTCGGGCAGGACTACTCCGAGCGCACGCGGCAACTCGTCGCGCCCGCACCGCAGTTCAGCCTCGGCAAGTCGTTCCCCGGCTTCGCGCCGATCGGCCCGGTCGTCGTCACCCTCGACGAGCTGCCGGACCCCGCAGACCTCGAGATCGGCTGCAGCATCAACGGCGAGCAGGTCCAGAAGGCCCGCACCAGCGACCTGATCTTTTCGGTCCCGGTTCTCATCGAGCGGCTCTCGGCGGTCCTGCCGCTGCAGCCGGGTGACCTGATCTTCACCGGCACACCCAGCGGCGTGGGCGGCGGACGGAACCCGAAGCGGTTCCTCGTCCCCGGCGAGGAGGTCGTCACCTGGATCGAGGGCATCGGCACACTCCGTCAACGATGTGTGCCCGGCCCCCCGTACACCACCGCATCCGCCTCGTAAGAGCTGACAGGGAAGGACACCCGCCATGGCTCTGCACCGCCTCACCTCGATCACCGTCGGCGTCCCCAACGTCGAGGAGACCGCCGCCTACTACACCGACTTCGGTCTCACACCGCTCGGTAAAACGCGTTCGCCACCACCGACGGCGGCGAACAGTTCAAACTCACCCACGCACCCCGCAGGCGCCTCGTCGAGATCGGCATCGGCGCGGAGACTCCCGATGACCTCGACCGCATCGCCGGTAAGCTCCGCACCTTGGACCTGCCGGTCGAGCGGACCGCCGACACGCTGGTCACCGAGGAGCCGATCGCCGGCTTCCGCGCCGTGATCTCGGTGGCGCCGCGCATCGAGCAGCAGCGCACCGCACCCACCCCGTACAACGGGCCCGGCCGGATCGACCGCCCCAACGTGCGGGCGCCGGGCATCGTCCGCGAGGACCCGGTGACCCCGCGCAAGCTCGGTCACGTGGTCATCGGGTCGACCGACCAGGCCGCGACCCAGCGGTTCTTCACCGAGGGCATCGGATTCAAGGTCAGCGACGTCGTCCCGTCCATCGCCGCGTTCATGCGCTGCTCGACCGACCACCACAACGTGCTGGTCCAGCAGGCCCCGGTGAACTTCCTGCACCACACCTCCTGGCAGGTCGAGGACATCGACGAAATCGGCCGCGGCGCAATGGCGATGCTCGAGGACAACCCCGAGCGGCACGTCTGGGGCCTGGGTCGCCACCACGTCGGATCCAACTTCTTCTGGTACCTGAAAGACCCGGCCGGCAACTTCTCCGAGTACTACTCCGACATCGACTGCATCGTCGACGACGCGCTCTGGACGCCCGGCACCTGGGAAGGTGTGAAAGGCCTGTTCAACTGGGGACCGCCCCCACCCCCGTCCTTCCTCATGCCCGAGGACGTCGCCGCGATGATGACCGGGGCCCACAATGCCGGCTGACGACCCCGCCCCCGTGCCGGCGTGGACCCCGACACCCGGCGCCGCCGCCCGAACACAGATCAACGCGTTCGGGCGGTGGCTGGCCGCCGAGGGACGCGGTGAATTCGGCGGCTACGAGGAACTCTGGCGCTGGTCGACCACCGAACTCGACGAGTTCTGGCAGGCGATCGCCGACTTCTACGACGTGCGCTTCCGCCGGCCGGCAATACGAGTGCTGGCCGACGACGCGATGCCGGGGGCGCAGTGGTTCCCCGGCGCCACACTCAACTACACCGACCAGGCGCTGCGCCACACCGGCGAGAAGACCGCGATCGTCGCCGTCTCCGAAGGCGGGCACCGCCGCGAGGTGACCCGCGACGAGCTCCGCAACCAGGTCGCCTCCCTCGCACACTGGCTCCGCACCCAGAACATCGGCCCGGGCGACCGTGTGGTCGGCTACCTCCCGAACATCACCGCCACCGTCATCGCGTTCTCGCCACCGCCGCCGTCGGCGCCACCTGGTCTGCCTGCTCCCAGGAGTACTCACCCGACGGCGCCGCCGACCGCCTCGGCCAACTCGAACCCACCGTGCTGTTCCTCGCCGACGGCTACCGCTACGCCGGCAAGGAACACGACCGCTCCACCCATAACACCGAACTCCGGCGCCTGCTGCCCACGGTGCGCACCACCGTGTGGGTGCCGCACCTCGGCGAGGCCCAGCCACCCGGCACCGAACACTTCGACACCCTCACCCAGGGCCACCACCCGCTCGCGACGACCCCGGTGCCGTTCGACCAGCCGCTGTGGGTGCTGTACTCGAGCGGCACCACCGGCCGACCCAAGGGCATCGTGCACGGCCACGGCGGCGTCACCCTCGAGCACCTCAAGTTCCTCGGCCTCCACCTCGACCTCGACGACTCCTCCCGCTTCGCCTGGTACACCAGCACCAGCTGGATGATGTGGAACATCCAGGTCTCCGGCCTGCTCCACGGCGCCACCATCGTGCTCTACGACGGCAGCCCCGGCTGGCCCCACCCCGGCGCCCTGTGGCAACTGGCCGCCCACGAGCAGCTGACCTTCCTGGGCACCAGCGCCGCCTACCTGACCGCCGCCCACAAGGACGGCACCCACCTCGGCGCGGCCTACGACCTCGCGCTGACCGGCCTCGGCAGCACCGGCTCACCACTGCCCGCCAGCACCTCCCAGTGGATCCACGACACCCTGCCCACCACCTGGCTCGCCGCCGCCAGCGGCGGCACCGACATCGTCTCCGGGTTCGCCGGCGGCGTACCCACCCTCCCGTCGTACCCCGGCGAGATGCAGGCCCGGTTACTCGGCGTGGCCCTCGAATCCTGGGACGGGCACGGACAACCCGTGACCGACGAGGTCGGCGAACTCGTCGTCACCCGCCCGATGCCGTCCATGCCACTGCACTTCTGGAACGACCCCGACGGAGCCCGCTACCGCGACGCCTACTTCTCCACCTACCCCAACGTGTGGCGCCACGGCGACTGGGTCACCGTCAACACCCGCGGCGGCGTCATCGTCCACGGCCGCTCCGACGCCACCATGAACCGGTACGGCGTCCGCATGGGCAGCGCCGAAATCTACGAAGTCGTCGACCAACTCGACGAAATCGCCGACACAGTCATCGTCGGCGTCGAGGAACCCGACGGCGGCTACTGGATGCCACTCTTCGTGGTCCTCGCCGACGGACACAACCTCGACCCCGACCTCATCGCCCGAATCCGCGGCAAGATCCGGTCCCAAGTCTCCCCCCGCCACGTCCCCGACGACGTCATCGCCCTCCCCACCCTGCCCCACACCATGACCGGCAAACGCCTCGAAGTCCCCATCAAGCGAGTCCTCCAGGGCGCCACACCATCGAGCGTCGCCAACCCCGCCGCCCTCGACGACGCCAACGCGCTCACACAGTTCGTCCAGATCGCAACCCACCGGAAGACGGCCCTGCACAACCACATTCCACGCACCTCCTGACCAGCAGCCCGGGCCCCGCCAACCATCCGGTCCCGGACAGCCGGCCGACGCTGCACGAGACCATCGCGCGAGGACCCACCCGGACGGTCCCGATCGGGCGCCCGAGGTTACTCGATCACGGTGCCGTGAGCGGGCGGTAGCCGTCGGTACTGCACTCGGCGCTGCGAGAGTACTACCCAGCCGCTCTGGAGGTGTTCGACGACCTGCACGACCGCGACACCCCGGCCGTGCTTGGGCGCGCCCCGACACCCGCCGAGGCCGCGCACCTGACCCTGCCGGCGCTGTCACCGGCGGCGGCCCGGAGTTCCCGGAGCTGACCGAAGCGGTGGCACCGCGAATCAGATGTTTGATCGCATGTCCGAATTAGGCTGTGCCACAATGCCTCAAAGGCCGATATCCGAGATAATGTCAACTTACGTGTCCGTTGACAGGAGAGTTGGCATTTTTGACAAGGAGTGCGACACACTACGGTTTGGCGCTTTATTGTCAGGCATTGTGGCACAGGTTCGTCTCGTGAAACTGGGTGGCGGCTTCGTCGTCTGTGCACGTCAACGCCACTCGGTGCTCGTAGCGGACCCGCCGAATCGCTACGGAAATGCCAACTACGCTGTCCGTCAACGTCTCGATTCTCGTCAACATAGTTGGCATTCCCGCAGGTCGCGTATGCCAACTCGATTGAGAGCGGACATCCGTCCGCTGCCGTGCCCATCACTATGCCGAAGCAATGGTAGAACGACCCGGCAATTCCCACCCCAGTCCTGCCTGGTGTAGTGACATAGTTCGCCTACTGAAGGCCTTCTATCGCTCGAGAAGTGTCGAGATCGCCTGGCACTGTCTCCTACTCGGTGGAATCCGGATCGCGAGTGATGCCTCGCATAATCGACCACGAACCGTCACCGGTCACCGGTCACCGGCGCCAACCATCCGCTACGAACACATCGCCGAATTCCTCCGCCTGGCCACCACCCTCTTCAGCTCCAGGAAACTCGCCACATAAGACGGGACTATCAGATATTCGGTGGATCTGGATCTGGCACATCGTTTAATTCTCACTCGGGGTGAGCCGGCCCTCGAACGTGATCGCGAATGCGTTCAGTGCTGGCTTCCACCTCATTGCCCATCGTGCTCTGCCCTTCCCGGTCGGGTCCAGGGCCCGGGTCGCGAGATACAGACACTTGAGAGCCGATTGGTCCGTTGTTCTGTGGAATCAAGATTGTCAAATTCGTGCTGGTCGGCCGTGGTTGACAGCGACGATCGGCAACGGGGTGGCGGTCAGTCGGCGTGGTGTTGTTCCGGCCGGGGTCGGGACGTCGGCGAGGCGTTGCAGTAGCTGCTCGAGGGCGGCTTGACCGTCTTCGACGGCTGCTTGTTCATCGTCGGTGAGCGGGATGCTGACGAGCATGCGCTGAAGGTTCGATTTCGCCTGCAAGAGTTCGCTTTTGCTGGACTCTTTGGGTATGTAGAAGTCACAGCGGGCGCAGGCCATGCGGTGCGGGCATTGCTCGAAGAAGGTGTAGCTGCAGAACCCGTGGCCGAGGTCGTAGTGCTGCCAAGGCTCACCAGCGGCGGCAGCGCCGGAGGTCGCCGCGTCGCGGTCAACGAGGACTTCGATGGTGCGGACGTTGCGGGCGAAGTAGCCGGCGTCGTTGTATGCCTTGGCCAGGGTATTCGGGGTAATTCGGGCGTAGTGCTGGGTCGATTCCGGGCTGCGGTGTCCGAGCCAAGCCTGCAGCTCGAACAGCGTCATCGGTTCCTTGGCGTTGTAGAGCTGTGTCGCGATGGTGGAGCGAGCGCGGTGGCTGGTGATCGGCCCGCGAACGTCGGCGGCAGGAATGTCGGCCTTGCGGCAGAGCGCAGGGATGATCGTGTCGTTGATGTAGTTCTTGCTGATCCGCCCGGCCCGGACTGCGAACAGGAAGTGCACCTTCTCACCGGTTTTCCGGTCCAGCATCGGTGGTTGCGCGGGGCGCAGGGCCTGCCATGCTTCGATCGCCCGGCCCAACAACGGGTCGACGGGCTTGGTGAACGCGGTGCCGGTCTTGTGGGTAGGGATATCGAGCAGACAGACCGATGAGTCGGTCTGCTGTGGGTCGTCGCCGACGGCGGGCTGATCGTGTTGCCAGCGGATGCAGCCGACCCGAAGCCGGGCGATTTCGTCGCTGCGCTGGCCGGCGAACAGCCAGGTCAGCGTGACGGCGCGGACCATGTCGACCGGGTGGGCCCCGGGTCCTGCGGGCAGGTCGCCGGGATCGAGGTTGAGGCCGGCCCAGAGAAGTTTGGCCCAGAGGTCATCGGCGATCACTCGCGGGTCGGGTCCTTGCAGTGCCCGGATGCTGCGCGGGGTTTCCAATGCTCGCGCGGGGTCGAATCGACGCGGGATCCAGTCCCAGTCCTGGATATCGCGGAAGAAGGTGCGGACGATGCGGATGTAGGTGCGTTTCGTTTTCGCCGACAATGGTTTTCCGAGCTGTTCGATGCGGCTCTCACGCCAGCTCTCCGATTGGATGTGGTCGCCGACACGCATGCGGTCGACGGCGGCGATCCAGGCCGAGCAGGTCTGCCGTGTCCAGTCAGCGGGCCCGGTGATATCGGGATGGTCGGCGGCGAGCCAACGGCCGATCTTGGCCAGCACGACGCGATGGGTGTCGCGGGTACTTGGTTGGACCGTCGCGGTGGCGTGCCAGCGTTCGACCGCCTGCGCCCAGCCCGGAGCGGTGCCGGTGATGGGGCCGGGCCCGTCCCCGTATCGCGGTGCCGGTGGAGGGCCGGTGTGGCCGAGCGTGGCCAGAGCCCGGTGAACGCCGTGCAGGTGGCGGCCGTGGAAGTGCCGTTCGATCGCCGCGTCCGCCCGCAGGCGGTCCAGCGCCGGCGAGGTGAGCTCGGCTAGCATCGGACTGCGGTTGAGCAGCAGCAAGGTGCAGATCATCGACTCCAGATTCGCGGCACGATATCCCCATCCGTTCAGCACCGCGCGAACCGGCTCGACCGCCTGATCGACGCTGACGGAACCGAATATCCGCTGCGCCAACGTCTGCCGCGCGAACGGGCCGACCAGATCGAATGCGGTGAACCCGGTGAGCAGATAGGCATGAACGAGCAGATAGGGACGTGCCTGCATGCCGACCTGCCCCCGGAAACGCTCCCGCAGCTGCTGTGGGCGCAGCAGCTCGGCCCACTCCTGCGTCGACCAGGACCAGAAGTCGCGGCCCAGCTCACCGCAGCGGTGCAGGATGATCGCGGTCGCGTAGCGGGCGAACCGTCGCTGGAACACGGTGTCGGGATGCCAGTGCAGAGCCGCGATCGCCTCGTCCAGTGGTGCGGTCAACCGCGCAATCGCCTGCCACTGCGGGTGTTCGCGCTCCCGGTCGAGCCGTAGCAGGTCGAAACCGAGGGTCTGCAGCGCATCGGACTCGTTCTTCGAGAGCCGTCCGTGGCGCTGGAAACGATCCAGCCGTAGCGGCCACTCCCAAACGGATGGTGCTGCCTGCGGATTCACCATCATTGTCATCGGCGACTGGTCTCCTGCTCGTCGAGGCGAGCCAGCATCTCCACCCGCCAGGAGTGGATGTGGTTCATGCCGCGAGCGAGCTTGTCGGCCAGCTCCCGCCCGGACAGGTGGATATAGGTGAGTGTGGTTTCGGTGCTGCGATGTCCGGCGAAGGTGGCGATCGCGTGTAGTTCCCAACCCGTCCGTGCCAGGTCCGTCAAGCACAGATGCCGGGTCGTGTGGGTGGAGAACTGCGGCACTCCCGCATCGACCGCGATGCGTCGCACCACTTTCGACCATGTCCACAAACTCAGCGGATCGGCATGGTTGCGGCGTGACTCGGACAGAAACAGCGGTCCTCGAGCCTGGCTTATGGTCGCTCGATGCGTCAAATACTTTTGCAGCAACACCCCGGTTGGCGCCGAATACGGCACTATTCGCTCGAGCCGGTTCTTCGTCGTCTCCGCCCGCACTCGTAACATCCGACGAGCTGGATCCAGGTCGTCGGTGCGCAGGGAGCACAACTCCTCGCGGCGCAGCGCGGCGTCGTAGGCCAGTGCGAGCATCAGCCGGTTGCGCGGCGGCTCGGCCGCCGCGACGGCGAGGATGTCGAGCCACTGCTGCTCGGTTGGGATCCACGGAAGTTTCACGAGCCGTGGCACCAGGCCACGCTGCTGCCCACCCCACTTCCGCCCTGGCGTATATCGGCCTCGGCCAACAGGATTAGATTCCCGAACACCTTCTTCCACCAAGAAGTCGAAGAATAACCGCACCGGCACCAGCCGCTGCTGGATGGTGGCATTTGCCAATCCGCACCCGGAATCGATCGACACCACGTTCGTGCCGCGCCGGCTGGCCCGCCCGGTCAGCTCGCGAACGAACACCGCGACATCAGCCCGGTTCGCGGCGACCGGGTCGATGCCATGGTCCTCACAGACCTGCAGGAACTCCGCCAGCCCGCGCGCATACGCGTCGATCGTCCGCGGTGCTCGACCCAGATCGACCCACACTCGCAACCAGCCTGCCGCGCGTTCGTGCCTGCCGAGCACCGGCCACTTCTCCTCCAGCATCACCGTTCCCAAGCCTGCCTCCCAGTTCCGTGGTTTCCTTGGCCGAGATCGTTCCAGCCTCGTTCTGATTCCACGTAACTAATAGGAAGTGCCCGCGTGCCCGGATTGCCCGCCGGTACCGGGCATTGAGGCTCTCGATGGCATTCGTCGAGCAGATGACTCGCCTGATCTCGACGTCGTAGTCGAGGAAGGGAATGAATTCCGTCCAGGCGTTCTGCCAGAGCCGGATGATCGCTGGATACCGCGAGCCCCACTTGCCGGTGAACTCGTCGAACTGCTCCCGCGCGGCAGCCTCGTTTGCAGCGGTATAGATCGGTCGTAGATCTCGTGACATCTCGTCCCAGTATCTGCGGGAGGCGTACCGAAACGTGTTGCGGAGCAGATGAATGACACATGTCTGGACAATCGTTCGATCCCACACCGCGGTGATCGCGTCCGGGAGGCCCTTCAGCCCGTCACACACCACAATGCACACATCGGCGACACCTCGATGCTTGAGCTCGGTGAGGACGGCGAGCCAGAACTTCGCGAAAGCGCACATGTTCGCGCGAACGTGTGCGAGGTGGCGCCTGAACTGTCACGGGTTCGCCAGGCGGGCGGTGTCGACGTGGTCGAAGAGGTAGGCGATGACGGCCTCGTTGGTCATGCCGTAAGCGGCGGCGACGAGTTTGGCGTCGACCGTGCCGACGAGGTCGACCAGCCGGGTGGAGCGCAGGATTCTGGGTTGGATATCGACCGCGCGCAGGGTGTGCTTGACGTAGCTGTCGGAGGCGGCCGTGCGGGTGGCCTTGGTCTGCATGGTGATCAGCACATGGGGGTTACTGCTGCTCAGGTTCCGCCGGTGCTGCAGGCAGCGGTGCAGCGCGGTCCAGGTCCACGGGTCCAACGGAGTGGGCTGCGGTCGACGCCCCAGCCTGATGCGGCGCTGGTCATGGTCGATGTCGTCGTCGGTGAGGTGCTGCAGGTCCTGGGTGGTCGCGCCGTGCAGGAGGGCGGCCAGCCCGACGAACGCCTCGTGCGGGTGCACGTCGGGGTCGGTGCTCCATCGCCGGAACAATTCGCGCTGGCGGTCGACGGGAAGCGTCGGTCCGCGGAATGCCATGGTCTGCGGCGCTTGCACCCCTGCGGTGGGGTCGATGAGCAGCAACCGTCGGCGCAGCGCGTAGCGGCAGAACTGCCGCACTCCGGTCAGATAGAAGGAGCGCCGGCGGGGATGCGCGTGCAGGAACGCTTCGACGTCGCCGACATCGACGACGGCCCAGTCGGTTTTGCCGCGGCGGGTGGTCAGAAACTCGGTGAAGTCGCGCAGGGCGGTCAAGCGCGCTTCGAGCGTGGCGTGCCCGCGGGGCTGGGTGCCGGTGCGGCGGGCGCGGTCGCGGCCGGCGACCAGGTGCTCGGCGAATCCGGCCACGGCTGGTTGCAGGGGTGCGGGGACCGCGTCGATGCGGGACTGTCGGCGGACGGCGGCGCGGCGTTCGTCCCGGTCCGGCGGCAGAGCCAGCTTGCTCGTGGTGAGGAAGTCCTCGAGGGCCCGCGCGAGGGGCACATCGGTGGCGACAGCGTCCAGTAGTACCTGCGGATGCACCGGGGCATCGTTGGTCAGGTGCTTGCCGAGTCGGGTGAGCATGGCGCACGCGCGGCTGGGGTGATGGCGGCCGATCAGGTAGGCGGCGAAGGCACACAGCCAGCCTGGCGGAGTATTCAGTGTTTCAGCAAGATTGGCCGCGCGGACGGCAATCCTGTGTGGCGAGCGTTCCCAACAGTATCGGCACCGCCCGGCACCGTAGAGCCGGGTGACCCGGCCGCAGTCGACGCAGGCCGCATCCGGATTTGGTGGCCGGCCCGGATGTGAACACGGGCCGCACCAGCCGGTGTCGGATCGCAAGATCCTGCGTTTGCTGCAGCGTGGGCAGTCGGCTCGATCGGCGTCTCGCCGTTGACGTCGGAGACATTCCTTGCACAGGTCACGGTCGACGAACAACACCGGGGCCTGGCACTGTCGGCAGGTGCGCGAGCAGCGCACGCAACGACCGGTGCCCGGCTGCAGCACCCGGTCGGCACCGCAGCCTGGGCAACGATGTTTGGCCGGAGCGTGCGAGGCCGCCCAGTGGCAGCGTGCACACAGGTCCCGATCGGGTTTGCCGACCGCGCGACCGCAGCGGCGGCAGTCCCGGATCCGGCGGGTCATGCTCAGATCGGCGGCATCGACCGGCCTCGCCGCGACGCCTGTGTGTCGTTCGCCGCGATCTTGGCCGGGTTCGACGAGATCGGTTGTGCGACTGGGGTGGTATCGATGTCGAACAGGTCGTTCGGTGTGCAGTCCAAGGCGGTGCACAGCGCGATCAGGGTGGTCAGCTTGAGTTGGCTGGGTTGTTTGGTGAACAACGCCGACACCGACGCCGAGGACAGTTCTAATCCGGCCTTCTCGGCGAGCAACCGTTGCAGCTGGGTGCCGGTCCAGACCTCGCGTTGAGCGGCGGCCATCCGGAGTTTCCACCTGATCTGCATGCTCACTCCTGTCCGGTCAACTCGGTCAGCGTCGACGAGATCGCGCGCTGGTAGGCGTCTTCGATGAACGTTTCCGACGGGCGCACGTACCGCATGGTCGACGCGACCGTCCAGTGGCCTAGGAGTTGTTGGATAGCAACGAGATCCACTCCTCGCTCGTAGTTGTGGGTGGCGCAGGCACGGCGCATCGCGTGCGGGCTGAACCACTCCGCTTCCGGCCGTCCTTCCACACCCATCAGGTGCCGCAGCCGGTTGCGGATCGTGGCCGCGGCCATCCGGCCGCCGGACTCGTCGCACAGCAATACCGAGCTGTCCGGGAACCGGCCACGCACGTCATTGAGATACCAACGCAGAACCAGATCCAGCCCGTCCAACATCGGCACCCACCGGGGCCGGGGCCCGGATCCCCTGGCGCCCTTCCCGAACCGCACATGCAGCTTGCCGAACGTGCCGCGCCCGAAGTGCACGTCACCGCGGTCGAGCATCACGACCTCCTCGGCGCGCAGCCCGGCGTGATACAGCGTGCGGAACAACGCATAGTCCCGGGCGGCCGGGCCGTACTTGCGGGCGGTCGCAATCCGCGCCTTGAGGAACTCGAAGAACGCCGCCACCCGCTCCGGCGCCGGCGGCGCCTCCGCGGCCGGTGCGTCGTCGCTGACGTGGCGCGCGGCGTTGAACTCGTCCAGCGGACAGGCCAGCCGCACCCCGAACGCTGCCTCGATCTCCGCCGCTTTGCGGACCTCGAGGAACCGGTGAAACCCCTTGAACACTTGCAGATAGTTCCGCCGCGTCGACACCGCCCGGCCCGAGCTGGCCAGCTCGCCCACCACCCGGTCGACATCGGCGGCGGTCACCTCCCACACCGGCCGACCCAGCCCCGCGAGCATCCGCTCCAGCACACCGACATCGTTCGCGATCGTCGAGTCCGCGAACCCACGCACGGTCCACGACGCGACGAACGCCTCCACGCATTCGGCCTGGAACCGCAGCGGATCTCGCGTCGCCACGACCGGCGCGACCTCGCCCGGGATCACCCGCAGTCGCCCGTCACCCACCGCACACCTTCCTCACACCTGGGGTTTCATGGCAGTACCTTAACTTGCGGGCTTACACCTCGAAGATCAACGACACGCCGATCAGTGGGAAAACCTCAGGCAGCAGCACGAAACTCCGGAAAGGAACCTGTGCGCGTTCCATATCCCTCACCACCGTCACCGGCCCATAGCCCCAGGATGTCGCGTTCCCCGTTCACAGTGACGCCGATCGCGACATAGATCGGCCGGTTGGTGACCTGACCGTCCCGGACCTTGACATGGATGGCGTCGATGAAGATCACCGGGTACACCGGGTCCAGGGGCCGGACGGACCATTCGGCCATCTCCGCGAGGACTTTGTCGGTGGGGGTACCTCCCTGCACGAAGTGCTTGGGGGAATCTTGCTGATCGTCTCCCTCGACACCGAGGCGCCGTAGACGTCATCGAAATGGGCGACGATCTCACCTGTGGTGAGGCCTTTCGATGAGAGCGACAAGATGATCTCGTCGACACCGGTGAGCCGTCTCTGTCGTTTCTTCACGATCTGGGGATCGAACGAGGCATCGGTATCACGGGGTACTTGGATTTCGACCGGTCCGATCTCCGTCAGCACCGTTTTCGCTCGTCTGCCGTTGCGGGAGTTCCCTCCATTTCTTCCTTCGACCTGGTGTTTCTCATAGCCTAGGTGCTCTTCCATCTCTGCCTCGAGAGCGGTTTCGAGCACGTTCGCTGTGAGTTGGTTGAGTAGTCCGTTCGGGCCGACCAGTTCCACGCCGTCAGCCTTGGCCTGCGCCAGCAGTTGCTGCGCCAACTTCTGGTGATCGATCTTCGTCTGATCCATAGGATCGAGTGTCTCGGTCATGATTCCGCCTTCCCGCCAAGCAAAGCTCGGCGTGTCGGCCAGACTCAGATCAACCGATTACCGGACAGTCCCCATAAGACACGCTCTATGGCATGACGTAACGCAGCGAGTACTTGATTCGCCACTCGCGTCGAGATCGCTGCGGCGGTTCCTTTTTAGGATGTCTCAAGTGTGGAGTCCGTCGAGTTTGGTGAGGACTTGCAGCATTACTTCGTCGGCACCGCCACCGATGGACGTCAGCGCCATGTCCCGGAGAAATCGGGCGGTCCAGGTTTCCTCCATGTAGCCGATGCCGCCGTGGTACTGCAGGCAGGTCGCTGCCACCTCGCGGGAGAGCCGGCCGATCTCGAGCTTGGCCACCGTCGCGTAGCGGCTGGTGTCCTCGCCGCGCATGTAGGCCTCGGCGCAGGCGTAGTTGTACTGCCGCAGCATGTCGAGGCGGGCGTAGAGTTCTGCGAGCCGGAACGCGACGTGCTGGTTGTCGATGAGGGCCTTGCCGAACGCGGTCCGCTGCTTGAGGTAGTCGCGGGTCCGGTCGAGGGCCTGCTGCAGTCCCCCGACCCGGTCGTAGGCAGCGCTCATCCGCTCGTTCTGGAACTGGGTCATCTGCTGCTGGAAGCCCCGGCCGATCTCCCCGATGGTATTGGTGACGGGGACCCGCAGGTCCGTGAACGTCAGCTCGGCGGTGTCGGAGGACCGCATCCCCAGTTTGTCGAGCTTGCGGGAGACCGCGAAGCCCGGCAGGTCGGTCGGCACCACGATCTGGGAGAAACCCTTCGCGCCGGGCTCGTCGGAGGTGCGGGCGAGCAAGCAGATCCAGTCCGCCTGGGTTCCGTTGGTGATGTAGAGCTTCGATCCGTTGATGACCCATTCGTCGCCGTCACGCACTGCGCGGGTGCGTAGCCGTGCGACGTCGGATCCGGCGTCCGCTTCGGTCACCGCGATCGAACACACCGCCGTGCCGGCGATCGCCGGCGCGAGATAGCTTTGTTTGAGTTCTTCGCTGCCGAAGCGGTGCAGCGAGGGGGTGGCCATGTCCGTCTGAACTCCGATCGACATGGGGACACCGCCGGCGTCGATCCGGCCGAGTTCTTCCCGCAGGATGACCGTGTACAGGTGATCGGCGTCCTGTCCGCCGTAGGCGCTGTCGTATTCGAGGCCCAGCAGACCGAGTGCACCGAGTTTGGGGAACAGTTCGTGTGCCGGGAACCCGCCGTCTGCTTCCCACTTGTCGACGTTCGGCTGGATTTCCTTGTCCACGAACTGGCGAACCATCTCGCGGAACGCGATGTGCTCTTCGGTGAACATCACCATGTCGGTGATTCCTCTCTGTTGTGTCTGTGCTTTTCGGCCGAAGTCGCTTGCTGCGCCGCTGCTTGCCTCTGCCCGAGGGCTGTCGCCGAACGAGGTGGGCGGTGGAAGCTGATGCTGTTCCCCGCCCACCTGCTGCGATTCGTCTAGCTCGCCAGGCCGAGGCGGTCGCGGAGCCACCGTCCGGCGTTGGCGATGGTGGTGTCGGCTTCTGTGGACTTGCCAGCCATGAATAGGTAGACGTGCTGTTGGCCTGGCTGGATCTCCAGCGTCACGTCGACTCCCGCGTCGCGGGCCTTGTCGTGGAACCGTTCGGCGTTGTCCTGCAGGGTCTCCGCATCGCCTGCGCTGACGAAGACAGGCGGTAGCCCGGCCAGGTCGGCATACAACGGGTTGGCGAGCGGTTCGGTCCGCGACGTCTCACCAAGGTAGAGCGTGACCATCAACTCGCTGACATCACGGGATACCAGAGCCTCACTGTCGGCGTTGCTCTCCATCGTCTTGCCGAGGTTTTCCATGTCCAACCACGGGGAGAAACCGAGAATGGCGGCCGGCAGCGGCTCGCCGAGCTCACGCAACTTCAGGATGGTTGCAATGGAAAGATTTCCACCCGCCGAGTCACCCGCGGTAGCCGTATTCTCCGGCCGGTAGCCCTTTGCGCGCAGCCACTTGTGCACGGTGACGAGGTCCTCGATCTGCGCGGGAAAAGGAAACTCCGGCGCCAGGCGAAAGTTCGGAATGATCGCTTGAACTCCCGCAGCCTTGGCAACATGCGCGGCGAGCTTGCGGTGACTGGCTGCGGACCCGGTCACGCAGCCTCCACCATGGGCGTACACCAGGATGTGCTCCGTGCTGGCGCCGGCCGGGGTGACGAGGATGGCGGACACGCCACCGGCGTCGACGTCCTGGTAGGTGACGTCGGTCGGCTCGGCCGCAAGCGACTCCAGGCTGTCGAGCATGTTGCGAAGCGTGACGATGTCCATGTCCGGATTGGCTGCCATGCGAGCGGACATGTCGGTATAGCTGTCTTGCAACGCATTAGGAAGAGCGGTACCCATGTTGTTCTCCTGTCGCTTGGTCACGATGTCTTGGTAAGAGTGAAGCCTTCGAAGCCCTCGTCGATGCAGGCTTGTGCTTCCTGCCGATAGGCTCCGGCGCCGGCGAAGTAGAACAGGCAGGCGTGCGGCTTTCCGGGAATGTTGTCGCCGAGCCACCAGGCGCCCTTGCCCTTGACCAGAACTGTCGCGTTGACGATGTCATCGAGATGCTTGCGCCACCGCTCGACCGCGTCGGGATCGGCCTCCATCCGCTCGATCCCGTTGTCGTGCATGTGCTGCAGGGCGGCACCGATCCACTCGATGATCCCCTCAGCGACGACGGGGATGTTGGCGAAGGGTGTCTGTGGTCCGCCCACCATGAACATGTTGGGGAAACCGTCCACACCGATCCCGAGCTGCGTGCGTGGCCCGTGCTCCCACTTGGAGCGTAGCTCCACGCCGTCTCGACCCCGAATGTCGATCTGGTTCAGCGTCCCGGTCACCGCGTCGAATCCGGTAGCGAAGATGATGATGTCAGCCTCGTACCTGTCGTTACCGACCTGAATCCCGTTCGGGGTGATGCGGGTGATCGGGGTCGTGCTCACATCCACCAGACGCACATTGTCGCGGTTGTAGGTCTCGTAGTAGTAGTGTCCGAGCGGGGGCCGCTTGCCGCCGATCGGATGGTCCTTGGGACAGAGCAATTCGGCGGTCGCAGGGTCCTCGACGATCATGCGGATCTTGTTGCGGACGAAGTCCGCGACGATCTTGTTCGCTTCGTCGTCGACGAGGATGTCGTCGAAGGTTTCGAAGATGAACCCGAACCCACCGATCTCCCAGCCGCGCTCGAGGATCCGTTGGTGCTCTTCGGGAGTGACATCGGACCTGGTGCGGCCGGCGGGGTCCATCGGAAAGCCGTAGAAGTGCTGGCGGGCCTGCTTCCAGATCGCCTCATAGTTAGCCTTGATCTCGCGGTCCTCGAAGTCGGTGAGGACGTCGTTTCGCGCGGGCAGGACCCAGTTGGGGGTGCGCTGGAGGACCGTGAGTTCAGCGGCCTCGCGCGCCACCTGCGGGATGACCTGCACCGCCGTGGCCCCGGTACCGACGACGGCGACCCGCTTGCCGGCGAAGTCGACGCCCTCTTCCGGCCACCGCGCGGTCTGGAACCACTGGCCCTCGAAGTCGGCGAGCCCGTCGAAGTCGGGAAGATACGGCTGCGACAGCGGTCCCGTGGCTGTGATGAAGTACCTGCAGGTGTAACTCTGCCCCTGGTCGGTAGTGACGGTCCAAGTGGTGCTGGCATCGTCGAACTCCGCTGACTGCACCTTCGTGTCGAACTCGACATCGCGCCGCAGATCGAACTGGTTAGCCACGTGCTCGAGATACGACAGAGTCTCGGGTTGGGCCGGGTATCGCTCACTCCACCGCCAGTTCTGCTGCAAATCCTCGGAGAAGGAATAGGCGTACACCCAGCTCTGGCTGTCCACGCGGGCTCCGGGGTAGCGGTTCCAGTACCAGGTGCCGCCGACGTCGGAGCCGGCTTCGATCACTCGTGCCGACATGTCCAGCCCGCGTAGTTCCTGCAACATCCGCAACCCGCTGAAACCTGCGCCGACGACCACCGCATCGAAGTCTGTAGACCTCAGCTGGGTGGCGTCTCGGTGCGGGTCGGTCTGTATCGACATGTCTGGCTCCGTTTCTGTCCGTGCTCGCGGCGCAGGCGCCTGAGGATGACTGTGTGCCGGGGATCAAATCGACCCCAGCAATTTTCTGGGGTGTCCGCTGCGGCTAGGTGTGCTGTGCTGTTGACGCTGCCCTTTGAGCACTGTGCGCGTCAATAACGCAGAGGTCGTTGGGTGATAGGAAACCCAGATCGGGTGCTACTCAAATGATGGCTAGCCTCGGTAATTCTCGGGCACGAGACTTCGGATGAGGGCCCGGTCAGTCGAGCCTCCCTGACGAATAGGAGTGAGAACGATGTCCCTGCGTCCGGAACTCGGTGGTGTCGCGCCCTTGACCGTCAATCTCGTGCAGCGCGTCTGCCTCGGTGACCTTCCCACCCGTGCAGCTCAACAATTCCCACACCGGCCCGCAGTTGTCGACGGGGATGTGGTGCTGACCTACAGCGAACTCGAGGCGCGGTCGAACGCCGCCGCCGCTGGACTGCTCGACCTCGGCCTGCAGAGGGGCGATGTGGTGGCGATGCTGATACCTAACTCCTGGGAGTTTCTGGTGACGTTTTTCGGCTGCGCGAAGATTGGTGCGGTATGCATGCCGATCAATCTCGGCATCACGGCCGAGGGCGTAGCGTTCCAGTTCGACGACGCCCGACCGAAGCTGGTTGTCGTCGAGGAGACGGTCGCGGCGCTGCTCGAGACGGCCCTTGCCGCGACCACGGCGTCGTCGGTAGAGCGCGTCGTGGTGGCCCGTACGGGCGCCCCGCGCGCCGAGCTCGCCGGCCTCCCGGTGATGCCGTTCGCGGAGCTCATCAGCGCAACGGTCCCCGCGGTCGAGGTGATAGTCGAGGACCGTGACATCGCCCAGTGTCTGTACACATCGGGGACCACCTCGCGGCCCAAGGCCGTCCTGACCAGCCATGTCGCGGTGATGATGGCCGCGCTGAGTACTTGCGTGCAATTTCGGCACGAACGGGGAGATAGTTGCTCGGTTTTTCCCATCGTGCTGCCTCTGTTTCACGTCACTGCCCTGAACTGTCTGACGTTGCCGGTGCTGCTGACGGGTGGGACCGTGGTGCTTCACCGGAGCTTCGATCCGAATGCACTTCTGCATGATCTCGCCGCCAGACAAGTCACTCATTTGATGCTGCTGCCGGTCATGTGGGGTCAGCTGGTGGACGCGGCGGGCAAGGGAGCCCCTGTTAGCGAAAACGTACGAATGGCGATCTACGCCATGGCTCCGATGAGTCAGCAGCGTCTGGACGAGATACGCGAGGTGTTCCCGAACGCCGATGTCGTGCTCGGATCCGGCCAGACCGAGTTCACCCCGCCGTCGGTGCTGCAGTGGCCGTCGCACCAGTGGGACAAGAACGCCTCATGGGGCACCGCCGTCATTACCACCGACGTGCGCATCATGGGGCCGAACGGCAAGCTGCTGCCACGCGGGCAGGAAGGCGAGATTGTCTACCGCGGCCCGCAGGCGATGCAAGGCTACGGCAACAATGAGGCGGCCAATACGGCTGCCTTCACCCACGGGTGGTTTCACAGCGGCGACGTCGGCTACCTCGACGACGAAGGCGTCTTGTGGTTCACCGACCGGATCAAAGACATCGTCAAGTCCGGAGGGGAGAACGTCTCCTCTGTTGAGGTCGAGCGAGCCCTGCTGGACCATCCGGACGTGGCCGATTGTGCGGTCGTCGGGATGCCGGACGAGCGGTGGGGCGAGAGTGTGACAGCAGTAGTGGTCCCGGTCCCCGGCCGAACCATCTCCGACGACGCGATCCGCAACTTCGCGAAAGAGCACCTGGCCGGATACAAGGTACCGAAACGCGTGATCGTGGTCGACGGACTGCCCAAGACCAGCACCGGCAAGATCCAGAAGCACCGAGTGCGCGCACAGCTCGAGTCGCGGTCTCAGGCGTAAAGGCAGAGCCTGCTGACTCCATCGAGATAACCGGAGATCGCCAGAAGGTGCGGCACGTCTCGCTCGGACGCGGCTCAGCGGCGAACGATCCGGTTCGCCGCTAAACGATTCCGCTCTCTTCTGCTGAACCAGACTTCATCACGGCCGCTGACCACCCTTGTCAGGCCTCGGCTCTCGCGCGAAACCGCAGGGGATTCGCCCGGCTATGGAGGAGCCTTCGGGGACGCGGCGACGGGACGAGTGTTCGACAATCGGCTCGTCGCGCCGATTGCATCGGCTTTCAGAGAAACTCGATCGACGATGCCGCATGTGTGTCGCGGAAGGGGCTTAGCGGCGGCTCGAACAGCTTCCCGGTGGCATGTCACCCCAGGGGAGCCCAACCGTAATTGCGCGGCCGGCCTCAGCGGCCACGTGAACCAGCTGGACCGCCTGCGCCAAATCGCGAATGATGTTCAAGGCCTACTTCATACGAATGCGTTCCACCGGGTGAATTCGAATCCACCCGGCGAACGGTTCAGCAGGGTCGCACCGGACGTCACGTCCAACCGGGATGATCTGCGACAGCTGCGGCTGCACGATGTAGAGCTTAGGCGCTGCGTAACAGAGACGCCTTCTTCGACAGCGGCAACAAAGATTCGCTGTGACCGCAGACAAGTCAAGCCGATACCGCGGTGAACCAGAGCATATAGAGCGGACCGCGCCTGAGGAATAGGCTTGAGGTGCTCATTCCTGACCCGATTGAATGAGACGAAATCCTAATAGCCCGAGATGAATTCGAGTACTGGCATGACTCGGCAGGCGACATAGCATCGTTGTATCAATCGGAACGACGACAATGAGGTCACTGATGAGTCGAATGGATGGAAAAGTCGCATTTATTACTGGTGCCGGCCGCGGGCAGGGTCGAGCACACGCGCTGAGACTCGCCGAGGAGGGGGCCCACATCATCGCCCTCGACTGCCCGAGCCAGGGCTCAATCCCTCACCCACTGGCGACCGAAGACGACCTGAACGAGACCGTGAAATTGGTCGAAAAGCTCGATCGGCGCATCCTGGGTGTCGTGGGAGACGTTCGAAATCAGGCCGATCTCGACTCAGCAGTCGAATCCGGCTTAGCCGAGTTCGGTCGGATCGACGTCGTGGTGGCCAACGCCGGAGCATGGAGCACCGGCCCGTTCTGGGAGATTCCCGAAGAGCAGTGGAAGGATGTTGTCGACATCGATCTGCTCGGTGTGATGCGTACCTTGAAGGCGGTGACGCCGCACATGATCGAGCGCGGGACCGGTTCCATGATCGTCATCGCGTCGGTGAACGGCCGGGAGGCGGGGGCGAACTATGCGCACTACGTCAGCGCCAAGCACGGTGTCCTCGGCCTGACGAAGGCTGTGGCGCTTGAACTCGGACCGCACGGCATCCGCTGTAACGCGGTGCTGCCCGGTGTCGTCAGAACGCCGATTCTCGACTGGCAGGGCGGGTGGGACCTGATGGCGGGCGGTCCTGGATTGGGAACCAGGGAAAGCATGGAATCCGGTGGCAAGGCGTATGCCCTACTGAAGGACGTCGGAATGCTCCCTCCGGAGGCGACCAGCGAGGGTGTGCTCTGGCTGGCCTCCGACGAGTCGCGCTATGTCTCAGGTCAGGAGCTGGTGATCGACGGTGGACACATGCTTCTGCCAGGACTGAACATGACCAATATCGCTGCAGCGACCGCCGAGCAGAGCTGACGCCTGGGCGGAACCGGTCGTCCGGTGTGGGCTCATCGCTACCGACGAGCCCACACCGGTTATCAGTGGCTGGCCCACGAATTCACGATTTGAGCGAGATGTACCAGTAACTGTCTGTTCACTCGCTTCGAGTCCATGTCCGAGCAATCCCTGCTCGATCGCCGGGCGATCCTCGGCGCCCCCGCACGGCTCGAGTCCCCCGCGGACCGCGTGCTCGACGCGAATGGACCAACAATCGTCGAACGCGACCCCCTCGCGGAAGTTGCTCGCCCACGAACAGGTCGATCCGCTCCTGGACGAGGACACGCCGTTCCCCGAGTTGTCATACTCCGCCGGGGCGCACGATCCTGACGAACAGCCCCGCGTCCGGCTCATCACCGGGATCGGTCCGGTCAGCGGCGTGAAGTGCATGATCATCGCAATCAGTCGACGGTCGAAGGTGGCTCGCTCAACCCCCCGATACCACCGCCAAGCAGGTGCGTGCCCTCGACATCGCCGAGCGCAAGCGGCTGCCTATGATCACGCTCGTCGAATCCGATGGCGCAGGTCTTCCCCGTCAGACCGACATCTTCGTGCCTGGCTCACGGACCTTCCTTGAACTCACCCGAGTCACGGCCGCCGGAATCCCGACCGTTTCTCTCGTCCTCGGCAGTTTCACCGGCGATGCGTACGTGCCGAGGATGAGTCGGTATACCGTGCTGGTGAACCTCTGCTGACTCAGAAGTGCCTTCGCACGCTCAGCAGTCGTGTGCCGGCTCCGTTGAAAACATACTTACCGAGAAAGCTCGCAGAGATTGCCGCCGGGAATACGATCGATCATGAGGCGGCTGATTTCCTGTGCGCAGGCTGCGAAGGCACGAACTTCGGGCCTCGTCTCCTCCTGGTTGAATGCCACAGCGATCTCGGATGGCGTGGCATCGTTGAGCGGAATCGCCCTGAGCGACGAGTCCTCAAGGCCCATACGCCAAGTGCTCCCCGCAATCGGCATGAGAACATGCTCGAACATCAGCGTGAATTTCAGTTCAGCGACCGTCACCGCGGGCGTGCTGCAGGTTTGACCGGGCTCCTGACGAATGTCGTTCAGAAGCCAGAAATCGATCCAGCTACGAGGAACATTGACAAGATCAATCATGGGTTCGTAGAGGATGTCTTCGACAGACAAGCTACTGGCGTCCGCTAGGGGGTGAGTTTTACTCATGCACACCATTCGGGGTTCACTGAAAAGCGGCAGAACAGTAAGACGATCGTCGGAGCACGGTGGGCGCACAAGCGCGATGTCAACATTGCCATCCGCCAGCCCGCTGAACTGTTCGTCGAAAGTGCACTCATGAATCTTGATCGGTACGCCAGGATGTGCGTCCTTGAATGCCCTCACGATGGGCACGGTCAGTTCCGCTGCTGCAATCTGTCCTGCCATCAGACCAACGACTAGCGGACGCGCTACCGCAGTGTCCCGCACCTTCTCGACCGCGTGATCGAATCTGCGAATAAGGTGCCGCGCTTGATCGAGCAGAACGAGGCCGGCGGGGGTCAGCTCAACTCCGCGGTGCGAACGTTCGAAGAGGTCCACACCGATCTCTCGTTCCAGCCTTCGAATGACCTGCGAAACTTGAGGTTGGGCGGTGAAGCACTTCTGAGCCGCGCGGCGAATGCTGCCTTCTTCAGCTACGGCAACGAACATCCTCAGGTGCCGTACATCCATGTCCATCTACGTGTACTCCTGACTGCCTGGACGAGTGCGGCGCTAACGACAATCATCCCATCGATGTGACCTATATTACAGACAGCCGCTGGGGTCAAACGTGAGGTGTGCCGCGCATCAGGCAGGCGACTTCCCGCCGAGCTTCCGGTGGCGGCAGACCCCGTTTCCGCCGGTCAGTTTCTCGCGCTCGGCCTGGGCGCCGCGTTCACGGCCGGGGCGTCCACCGCCTGTCGCGGTTCTCGCGCCAAACACACCCGGAACTCCCCCGGTGCAGACATCGACTTCCTAGTCGGCGTTCCTGCTCGCCGTGACGAATCCCCAGCGTCACTGGACGACCCGAGCCTCACCGCCGCGCAGCGAGTGCCGTTGCGCTCGCAGGGCGAGAGTTCAGCAGCCGTGCATCTTGATCAACGCTTACCCACCACGATCGGACCGAAGTCTCGTCGCGCACCCTCGCTCGGACGTTTCCACGCGGCGATGCCTGCGGCCCGGCGCGCAAGGGATCGATCCGCGAGAGCGGTGGCAGATTTCTATTTGCACGCCCAGGCCGAGTTATGGAAATGGACCGATACGAAAAGTATGGCACGCGAGAGCAATCACCGACCTACCCACACTGTGACCCACAACATAGCCTTTCGTGCAGAGCCTCCGGCCCGTATTGACATCCCAAGAACGACTCAGTGTGAGGACTCGAAGGAAGGACAAGTCATGGCCAGCGCATGTCCCCGAATCACGGGTGAGTGTTGTTACCCTGCGATCCAAGCCCTAAGAACTCACCACTCGCCGACAGCAACCATGCAAGCAGTACAGTGCTGAAGCTTCGTGAAGCCGGACAGCCCTGCCGGCCGCAATAATCGTGGGCTTCTCGCCATAATTGGACGGAACATCACCGCAGCGCGCTCAAAACGACACCGACACTGATCCCCCGCCACTCGTCGAGACGTAGCCGACATCATGTCGACGATGTTCCTGGGACATCTCCCCTAGGCCGGTTGGTCAATCCACTCCACGCCGACCTCGTTGGGTTGTCGCCGCTACTGGTGATCGCGGGCGGCTCCGAGACGCTGCTCAACGACTCCGAACAGCGCTCTGACCGAGCCGTTGCGGCAGGAGTCGAAGTCGAACTCAGCACGTATTCGGAACAACAGCACATTTTCTCATTCATGGCGGGCGGGGCCGCAAAAGAGGACACGGACATCGCCGAGTTTGGGATGTGGCTCCGGGCGCGGTTTGGACCCAACTGAAATATCGATGCGGGGAACACTTTCCGCAGGAATTAGTAATACGCAAACAATCACAAGGAGGCGGAAGTGTCGGTTCACACCCAGGCTGTCCAGGGAAAGAAAGATAGCCGAAACGAAGAGTTCGATGCAGTCGTCGTCGGGGCGGGCATTGGAGGAATGCGAATGCTCCACGAGCTTCGGCAACTAGGTCTCTCGGTCAAGGTTATCGAAGCGGCACCGGAGGTAGGCGGGACCTGGTTCTGGAACCGCTACCCCGGGGCGCGCACAGATAGCGAGAGCTGGGTATACGCGTACTCGTTCTCGAAGGAACTGCAAGATGAGTGGGATTGGTCTGAGCGGTTCGCAACTCAGCCTGAGGCTCTTGCCTATCTGAAGTACGTTGCCGATAGATTCGACATGCGAAAAGACATCCTTTTCAACACACGCGTCAACTCCGCAATCTATGATGAACAGTCCAATGAATGGACGATTACCACCGAGCAAGGCGGAACATACACCTGCAAGTACTTCATCCCGGCCTCAGGACTGCTGTCACTACCATACAAGCCGGACTTTAAAGGTCTCAACAATTTCCAGGGAGAATGGTATGTAACCGGAAATTGGCCCGAGGAAAAGGTCGATTTCACCGGAAAGCGGGTCGCGGTTATCGGAACCGGCGCGACTGCCGTGCAGGTTATTCCAATTGTGGCCCTCACGGCCAAGCAGCTGACGGTTTTTCAGCGAACACCTAACTACGTAATGCCGGGTCGGAATTACGTCTTGACAGAGGACGAGCGCCAGTCCATTCGCGCGAACTCGGACACCATTTGGGCAATGGCCCGCCAGCATTTCTTCGGGTTCGCCATGGCTCCAGCAGGACGCGTAATGGCCGATTACACACCGGAGGAACAGCAGAAGATCCTCGAAGGAGGCTGGGAAGCGGGTGGGTTCCGGTTCATCTTCGAGACGTTCGATGACCTCCTGGTTAACGACGAATCGAATGCAGTCGCTTCCGAATTCGTGCGGAACAAGATTCGCGCGATCGTCAACGACCCTGCAACCGCAGAGATGCTCTGCCCGAAGGATTATCCACTGGCGGGAAAGCGGCCTCCGCTCGGCCACTTCTATTATGAAACCTTCAACCGCGACAATGTATCGCTCGTGGACGTCAGCAACAACCCAATCACCGAAATCTCAAAAAACGGGGTCCGTGTCGGGAACGACGAGTACGAAGCTGACGTGATCATCTTCGCAACCGGGTTCGATGCAGGAACGGGCGCCCTGACCCATATGAACGTGCAAGGAAGGGGTGGCGTGACTCTGAAGGAAAAGTGGGAGCACGGACCGAGGACTCACCTCGGCATTGGGGTCGATGCCTTTCCGAACATGTTTATGATTTCCGGCCCGCAAACGCCATTCGCCAACATTCCTGTAGTCATCGAAGGTGCCGTTGAGTGGATCGGCCAGGCGATCAAGTCGCTCCGAGACAACGGTCTCGACCGGATTGAGGCGACACCCGACGCGACGGAAGCGTGGAATGACCAT
Source organism: Rhodococcus sp. ZPP (assembly GCF_017656075.1). Taxonomy (NCBI): domain Bacteria; kingdom Bacillati; phylum Actinomycetota; class Actinomycetes; order Mycobacteriales; family Nocardiaceae; genus Rhodococcus; species Rhodococcus sp. ZPP. The sequence goes on along the minus strand of NZ_CP058639.1, from coordinate 807,676 downwards.
ATAGCGCAGATCGTCAATGCGACAGTACTGTCCAAGGGCAAGCGTTCGTGGTTCTTCGGCGACAACGTGCCAGGCAAGGCACATGCATCCCTCTTCTACTTCGGTGGCGCAGGCGAATACAGAAGAGAGTGCCTGGCATCTGCCGATAACAACTACGACGGATTCGTCGTGGCTTGAACCAAATCGGCGACGGCCAGGAATATGAGCACTAGAAACGAGCGTTTCCTGACCGTCGCCGTGCGGAGACCGTGACATCCCAGCGCACTGGCGGTAGTCAAGAGTTCGATGATTCCGCCGAGCGCATCGCGACTATAGAGTCGCACAGTTCCGCGCCCTTGTCAGTCGGTTCCTTCCTCTCGCCCGATGCCTCAAGAAGGAATGCGACACCGCACGGAAGACGACCACGGTCGCGGGCGACACACGCAACGACGTAAGTACCTGGCTCTCGCTGCAGCTTCGCTGTACGCGTCCTCCACATAACCGGACACAGCTGCGGCGGTCGGGCTCACTGCGTGGCCTGAACGGTGTGCCTACAGTGCGATTACACTCGGGCACCATAGGATTCGCACGAAGTAACTTCCGAATCACTGCGACGACCGATGTCGTCGGTGCCTCCAGACCCGGATCGCCGAATGTCGCTCACAGCAAAAGAATTTGACTCGAAGCGCGAGGACGGCAGCATCAGCCACTCGACGTGATGCACGTTGTAGGCGCTCGCGTTCCGCGAGCCGCCAACGTTGTCCCTCAGCACTTGCCGCGCAACACAGAACAAGTGGAAGCCATCCATTTCGACGGCCCAAGATCAATAACCGACAACGTCCGCCTTCTAGCGCACAGGGCGTCCCTGAGCCACCGTTCGGCAAAGTCGCCGGGCGGCGATATCAGGAACGCCCTGGCACGCACAAATGTGTCGTTCAGGTGGCGAGTCCGCCGTCAACCATGAGTCGCTGTCCAGTGATGTAGGAAGCCTTGGTGGACGCCAGGAAGACGATCCCTTCCGCGACCTCTTCTGGAAGCGCGAGGCGTGCCAACGGGGTCTGCTCTACGGCTAGGGCGAGAAGGTCGCGTGTGGCCTCGTCGGCGTCGCGCATCGGGGGAACCATTCCGCCCTCGACGACGCCGGGCCCTACCGCATTCGCCCGGATACCGTTGGCTGCCTCCTCTGTAGCCAGCATCCGCATCATCATGGCTACGGCCGCTTTGGGAGTCGCGGACAGTGCGTCTGTGGGCACCGTGCGGTCCACTGCCGTGGTGATGAGCGCGGTGATCGATCCCCCACCTCCGGCTCGAAGTGCAGGCACGGTTGCTTTGGCGATGTTGAAGAACCCGAGGACATCGGTGTGGATGACGTCGGCGAACTCGTCGTCGGTGAACTCGATCAGCGGCCGGGTGCGAAAGACGAGGCCGGCCGCCGAGACTACGGTATGGATCCGACCATGTTCGGCCAGCGCGGCTTCCACTACCGCGGCCACGGACTCACGATCGGTTACATCGCAGGCCTGGGTTGTCGCCTTGTGTCCCAGCGCCCGGATCGTATCGGCGAGTTCGTCCGCTTCTGCTCGGCGGGACCGGTAGGTCATGATGACGTCGCAGCCGCGTTCTGCGAGCAGACCCGCTGTGGCGGCGCCGATTCCACCAGTTGCGCCGAACACTATAGCGCACCCGGTGGAAGGGAAATCGGGCGTCTGGACTCCGAAGGACGGCATGTCTTCTCCTGATGTGTGTGGATGGATGCTGATCGAGGACCTGACGCCGAAGCGGAATATGGCTTGGCGAGGCGTGGCCGGGAGTTATTGCCCCCAAGGGGCGGGCCGGGTGTTAGCAACATCACTATCCATCAAAGATGACACCTACGTCACTAAATTGGCGTGGAACGGTGAAACTTATCCGGTATCGCCGGTTTTAAGTGCATTTAAATGCCGGTAGCACGAATATGACAAGTGAGTCATTAGTACGGTTTTCGCGTATCAGTGGACGAGCCGAGGTAATCGATTCGGCTGGCTTCTCAGGCGAACCCTGATCGGGCCGCTGCGTCGTCTCGTTGCCGTCAAGATTGGGACGAACGACCACCCATGAAGCTCAGCCGCGTATCGGGCACCTCCGCGCGGACTGCACACGTTAAGCGCCGCCGCTATCGCCGCCCGCACCCTGACGCCCTTCGTCGGTGGGCGGCGCACTGCCGAAATGCCGAGAATATTCCGTGTCACGGTGAGCAACCGGCGCAGACAACCGTGGGGTCTGGTCGCCGTTACGATCCCGACCAAATCGGCACACGTCTCTCACGGAATGCTGTGGCACCCTCCCGGGCGTCGTTTGAGGAGAGGATTTGCGGGGCGGCGAAGTCAACCATGTCGAAGGCTTGCTCGGTTGTCAGGCTCATGCTTGCGGTGAATAGTTCTTTTGTTCGAGCGACGGCAAGGGGCGCATTCCCGCTGATTCTGTGTGCCAGGTCGATGGCATCCTTTGCCGCCATTCCAGTTGATGAGATTGAGTTCACGATTCCGATCTCTTTTGCTTCGCCGACCGGGATCGTGTCGCCCGTGAGAAGCAGGTGGGCTGCTCGGTTGCGTGGGATCATCTGGGTGAGACGGACGATTCCCCCGCCCGCGGCGATGAGTCCTCTCTTCACTTCGGGTAGTCCGAACTTTGCAGTTTCCGAGGCGATGACGAGGTCGCATGCCAGGACGAGTTCGAAGCCGCCCGCTACTGCATGACCTTCGACGGCAGCGATCAATGGTTTGCTCGGAGGCATGCGCGTAAGACCTGCCAGGCCACGGCCTCGTGTTTCCGGCAGCGATCCATCGGTGAAGGCTTTGAGATCCATGCCGGCGCAGAAGTCGGGCCCTTCCCCTGTGAGAACCCCGGCTTTGAGGTTGTCGTCCGCATCCAGCCGGTCGAAGGCGTCGGCCAGGGAGTCGGCCATCTCGCGATTGATCGCATTCTTCACCTGCGGTCGATCGAGAGTGATCACCAGTACGCTGTCGATCTCCCTGCACGTGAGTGTGGCTGACACTTGCTGGCCTCCTGTTGTGTTGCCGGCCCCTACCGAGCCGAGCCCCTAGACGACATTGCATTTCTGCCTGCCCGTCGACCAGCGCCGGGCAGGCTCTCGTTCTGTAAATCCCCCAGTGGAGCAGGGCCAGTCGCCGTAGCCGACGTCCACGGTGTAGGCGGCCGCTGCATGACAACAGCTCGGTCAACATGCCGAGAATCCGCAGGTTCGGTGCCGGGCTACTCCGCAAAGTTCCGTATGTCACCGAGAAGTTGACCACCGTCGACGACCAATGTTTCGCCTGTGATCCAGCGGGCGGCGTCGGAGGCGAGGAACAGGATCGCCGAGGCGACGTCGTCCGGCTCACCGATACGTCCGAGTGGGGTGGCCGCGGCCACCTCGTGCTCCTGGTCAACCCACAGTGCTTCGGCGAGCTTTGTCCTTACCACCCCGGGTGCGACGGCATTGACGCGGACTGCCGGTGCGAGTTCCATCGCGAGTTGCTTCGTGAGATGGATCAACGCTGCCTTCGAGGCGTTGTACACGCCGATCCCCTTCTCGGCGACCATGCCTCCGAGCGAGGCGGTGTTTACGATCGCCCCACCGTTGTCCATCATCCATGCCTTGGAGGCGAGATCACTCCACAGCATTGGTGCCCAGAGGTTGACATCGAATGTCTTCGAGAATCGCCCGTGGTCCTGTTCTGCCAGCCTGCCATGGGCAGGATTCGTGCCGGCGTTGTTCACCAGAATGTCGAGACCACCGAATTGATCGACGACGTTGTCGATGCACCGCCGGGCACCGTCTTCGTCGAGGGCATGCACGCCTACTCCGATTGCCGTCCCCCCGACCTGTGTGGCAGCCGCCTCAGCGGATTGCGCCGAGCGGGAGGTGAGGATGACGTCGGCACCGGCGGCAGCGAAAGCCTGCGCGGTGGCCAAGCCGATGCCGCGGGAGGCGCCGACAACGAGCGCAGTGCGCCCCTTCAGATCGCAATTACTCATCGGACGAGCTCCTGTTTCAACTGTTGACCCATGAGGTGGACTGCGCGGGACGAGGGTCCGGAATGTTTCCGGACCCTCGCCGACGTGGCCAGTTGTTCACCCGGGAAGTGAGGCGGTCACAGACCGAGGTGCTTGCGCAGGAAGGCGCCGGCGGCAGAGATTGCGGCGTCGGCTTCCGGCGATCGTCCGGCCATGAACGGGAAGACGTGCTGCATTCCCGGCGTGGTCTCGAGGGTCACGTCGACGCCTGCTGTGCGTGCCAGCTCCGCGAAGCGCTCGGCGTTGTCCTGGAGAGTTTCATAGGTGCTCGCGGTCAGGTACATAGGCGGCAGCCCGGTGGGGTCGGCGTAGAGGGGGTTGGTCAGCGGATCAGTCGGTGAGCCGGTTTCGCCGAGGAACATCTGAGACATCATTTCTACGACCGGCCGCTGGACGAGCGCGTCGGTTTCCGCGTTCGTCTCGAGGGTCTTTCCGTTGTGTTCCATGTCGTACCAGGGCGAGAAGCCGACGATCGCCGCCGGAACTTGTTCGCCGGTATCGCGCAGCACCAGCGCAAGGGTGGTGGCGAGATTGCCGCCCGCAGAGTCTCCCGCTGTGGCGATGCGTTTCGGGTCGATGCCCTGGTCGCGCAGCCAGCGGTGGGCTGCCTGCGCGTCGTCGAGTTGCGCGGGGTACGGGTGCTCGGGGGCGAGGCGATAGTTCAGGTTCAGCACCTTCACGCCGGCGGCCTTGGCGAGGTGACCGGCGAGTTTGCGATGGCTGTGCATCGACATGACGGAACATCCGCCGCCGTGGGTGTAGATGATCGCAGCATCGTCGGGTGCGCCCTCGGGAATGATCCACATCGCCTCGACACCGTTGGCGTCGACATCGCGATACGTGACACCTTCGGGTTCGGTCGCCAGGAGGTGTGCCTGTTCGTACATATCCCGCATGGTGGCCAGGTCCATGGCGGGATTGGCGGCGGCCCGATTGCCCCAGCTTTCGTAGAGTTCACGCAGTGCGTCGGTGCGCGCGTCGTTCGTCATCGTGTTTCTCCTGATGTATTGACGGGTTGATCGGTGCGCCGGTGTGGCGTAGAGCGAAGGTGGTGAGGGTGCGGCCGTCGTCGTTGTGAGGTGGACACCGGATCCCTATATGGCGGTGCCCGGACGAGGGCGAGCACGGTGTCATGCTGCGAAATTCGGTGTCGGCGAACCTCCGGTGCAGCTTCTTGCCAGCGGTGAGCAGGGTGTGTTCGGCGGGCCGTGATCTGCTCGGTCCGGGCTTGCTCGTCTCGGTGGCCTCGATCCGCCGCCACCCGCGCGGCGGGTGCGGGCGACGCGTCGATCCGTGCGGCGGTGTTCTCACTGCACGCACCCCGTTTATGGGGGTTGCCCGCGGTGGAGGGGCAGGCATTGTGCGCGTGAGCCCTCCTCCGCGTGGGGCGGATCGTCGATCCCGGGAGCACTGCGGCCTCCGGAACCGCTACAGATCAGGGGTCCCCCGATCTGCCGAGATTCAATCGCCGATGGTGGCTACCAGACGGTGGCCCTTCACGCCGCGGGCGACTTCGTCCAAACCGGCGGGGATGTCGTCGAATCCGATCGTCCTGGTGGCGATCGTGAGACCACCGGATGCGATGTACTTGATCACCTCGACGGTGTCCGCGGGCGTGCCACCCACCGAGCCGACGAGTTGCAGGTCTTTCATTGCCAGCAGATAGGTGTTGATCGTCGACTCCTGCTGTCCGACACCGACCTGGACGATGCGGCCACCGTGCCGGACTGCCTCGATGGCACCGGCCGTGGTCGTTCCGAATCCGGCGAAGTCCACGATCAGATCGAGTTCGAACGGGGCGAGTTCGGTGACGTCGTTGACGACGTGCTTGACTCCGCGTTCGAGGCCCGCGGCGTGCACGTCGGTGTTGATCTCGGCAGCGTAGACCTCGGCGCCGGCGAGAACGGCCATGCGCGCCCCGGTCAGGCCGAGTCCACCGAGGCCGATGATGCCGACCTTCATGCCCGGTTGCAGACCGCCGCGGACGAAGACGCCGTGGTAGGAGGTCATGCCCGCATCGGTCGCTGCGGCAGCCTGGACGAAGGGGACTTCGTCGGGGATCGGGATGAGCTCGCTCGCCGGAGCGAGGTGCTTCTGTGCGTACGCGCCGTGGCGGCCGATGCCGATGGTCTTCTGGCCGATGACGCCGCTCGTGCCGTCTCCCATCGCGCTGATCGCTACGCGGTCGCCGATCGCAGCCGTTGTCACCCCCTCGCCGATCGCGGACACGACACCGGACGCCTCGTGCCCCAGGATGATCGGGGTGAATCCGAGGACTTCGGTCAGGGTGCCGTCGGTGATGCCGACATCGCTGTGGCACAGGCCGGCGGCTTTGAGATCGACGACGACTTCACCGGGTGCAGGGGTGGGGTCCGGCACGTCGACGAGTTCGAGCTGAGTGCCGGGACCGTGGAACATCCATGCTTTCATGGCGGTCTTCCTTCATGTGTTGAGGCGTGCGGTCGAGTACTCGGGATGGACGATTTCTGGTGCAGCCATTCCCGGCCACTGTGGGTTATCGAGTGGCGACGGCGGGGGTGTGGATTTCGAATCCGGAGTAGCCGTCCGCGGCGGCCTGTTCGCACATGTCCATGTACTTGTCGGCGCCACCGAAAAAGACGTTGATGACGGGGGCCTTGCCTTCGACGTTGGTGCCGGTGAACCAGGAGTGCACGTCCTTGCCGGCGACGAGCAGGGTCTGTTCGGCGATCGCCGTGATCTGTTCGGTCCAGGCGTCCTCGGCCTGTTCGGTCGCTTCCATCAGTGCACCGCCTGTGGCGTTGATGTGGGTGATGGCCTCGGCGATCCAGTCGGCGGTGTTCTGTGCGCACGGGGGGATGTTGGTGAACGGGCTCTGGGGGCCGGTGATCATGAACATGTTCGGGAAGCCGTGGGTTCCGATACCCAGATGTGTCCGCGGGCCAGGGGCCCACTTGTCGGCGAGGGTTTCCCCGTTGCGGCCGACGATGTTCATCCGGGTCAGCGCGCCGGTGGAGGCGTCGAAGCCGGTGGCGAAGACGAGTACGTCGACCTCGTATTCGGTGCCGTCGGCCAACCGGACACCGTGTGCGGTGATCTCGGCGATCTCGTTGCCGGACGCGTCGATCAGGTCGACATCCTCACGGTTGAACGTCTCGTAGTAGCCCGAGCCTGACGGTGGTCGCTTGGCGCCGAAGGGGTAGCGCGGAGTCAGCTTTTCGGCGACGGCCGGATCGGTCACGGCGGCGCGGATCTTGTCGCGCACGAACTCGGCGGCCGAATCGTTGGCGGCGGTGTCGAACAGCAGATCGTCGAAGCTGAACAGGAACGGGAATCCGCCGTACTCCCACGCCTTTTCGTAGATTCGGGTGCGCTCCTGCTCGTCCATTGAGCCGGCGAGCAGGTTTGCATTCTCGAACGGGAACGAGAACCAGTGCCGGCGCACCTTGGCCCACACCTCGTCGTAGCGCGCCTTGATCTCGTCCATCTCCTGCTGGGAGACCTCCCGGTTGCGGGCCGGGATAACGTAGTTCGGGGTGCGCTGGAACACGGTCAGGTGCTCGGACTGTTCTGCGAGCAGGGGAATGGCCTGCACGCCGGTCGAACCGGTACCGATGATCCCGACCCGCTTGCCGGCCAGGTCCACGCCCTCCGCGGGCCAGTACGCGGTGTGCAACCACTGGCCCTCGAACGATTCGATACCGCGGAAGTCCGGCAGATTCGGGGCCGACAGGATCCCCACGGCAGTGACCAGGTACGTCGCCGAGGCGCGCTCACCAGTGTCGGTGCGCACCTGCCAGCGACCGGAGGCTTCGTCGAATTCCGCCGTCTCGACCCGAGTTGCGAACCGGTAGTGGCGGCGCAGATCGAACTTGTCGGCCACGTACCCGAAGTAGGACTGCATTTCCGGTTGGGTGGGGTAACGCTCCTTCCAGGTCCACTCCTGCAGCATCTGGGGGTCGAACGAGTAGCAGTAGTAGTAGCCCTCGCAGTCGGTGCGCGCCCCGGGGTAATGGTTCCAGTACCAGGTTCCTCCCACATCCGGGGCGGCCTCGTACGCCTGCACCGTCAATCCCATCTCCTGCAGCCGGTGCACCATGTACAGGCCGCCGAATCCGGCGCCGACCACCACCGCGTCGACTTCCCGAACGGACTGCGGTGCGGTGGTCCCGCTCGCTGCTGATGTGGACATCATTCCTCCAAATGGCCTCGAATGTGATTGCCATCACCGTCGCAGTTTTATGACATCTATGTCAACGAAATAGGTGCGGTCTCGTGATACTTATCCGATATCACAGCAGCTCATTAGCAGGAATAGAAACATGACATGGCCATCAAACTCGCGGAATCGTCGTGGACGCACGACAGATACGCCGTCCGGGGCTCTTCCTCCGACGGCACTACACCAGGAGGGTGCCCGTGGCTGCACCCGGGGAGCAGGTCAGTCCTGCGGGTTCTGCGGGTTCTGCGCTGCGCTCGAGACCAGTGGTGTCCGCCGGGTGAACTGACCGGACGCCCGGCCAGGTCCGGGCGGACCGGCGTAGGCCTGCCCGACCGTCATCCACTCCCCCGCGATCGGGCCGGAGGTGACCAGGGTGGTGTCGGCTACGTGACGGCGGCGGGTGAGCACCAGGCAGAAGTCCTCGATCGGCCCACTGACCGAGTCCTCGAGGCCGTCGTCGCCGAACTCCCATGTCCCTCCTGAGGGCAGGGACAGGCGTACCCGTACACCGGTGTCGGGCACCGGCATTGCACGATTGACGAAACTGAACGGGAACGCCAGGCACGCGATCCGTGCGATGTGCTCCATCCGGGACGTCACCGGGCGGATGGCCCCGACGGTGTCGGCGACGTCCTGACCGTGCGCCCAGGTCTCCATCAGCCGGGCGGTGACCATGGACGCCACGCTCATCGAAGGCCCATACCAGGGGTGGCGGGTGCCGGCCGGAGTGGAGCGGAACGCGTTCAGGAGCGAGCGGCGACCTTGCCGCCACGTGTCGAGGAGTTGTGCCGAGGTCAGCGCCAGCAGGGGTTCGAGGACCGCGATGCTGTACGCGTCCGGATCCCGATCGGCGCGGCGGCGCTGTTGGGCGAATGCCTCCGGGTCGGTCAGTGACATCTGCGCGGCGGCGTCGAAGAAGGCGAGGTGGGCGATCTGATGGCGGCTGGTCCATCCCTCCGCGGGGGTGGGCCGGTTCCAGTCGTCGTTGTCGAAGACTGTCACGATGTGGTCGAGAGCGGTCTGCTCGTCGTGGAGGTCGGTGATGAGGCTCGCGAGTTGGTTCACGATCGGGGTCCTGTCGTTTCGTTGATCTTCGGTGCGATTGGTCGGGCGGCGCCGGAGAGCGCCGCGTTGTCGATCTTGTGCTGCAGGCGGCGCATGCCCTTCAGCCATCGATCGGGTTCGGTGGCCCGTGTGGCGAAGTACTGCGCCACTTGCGGGTGCGGGAGGATGTAGAAGCGGTCGTCGCCGAGGGCGTCGATCACTTCGTCGGCAACCTGTTCGGCTTCGAGTACGCCCTGGCTGAACACGACGTCCCCGACCTCGTTGGTGGGGAGCATGCGGGTTCGAACACCTTGCGGGCACAGGCATTGGACCGTGATTCCGCGGTCGCCGTAGGTGGCCGAGACCCATTCCGCGTGAGCGACGGCTGCGTGTTTGGTCACCGAGTACGGTCCGGAACCGAGCATGGTGAGCAGACCCGCTGCCGAGGCGGTGACGACGAGTCGCCCTTGTCCCCGTTCCAACCAGTCGGGCAGCAGTTCTCGCATGGCGCGCACGTGGGCCATCACGTTGACGTTCCACGAGCGTTCCCAGTCCGCTTCTGCGTCGTGCGCACCGGTCTCGATGCCCGCGTTGGCGAAGTAGATGTCGATCGAACCGATCGCCTGCCGTGCCTGCGAGATCAGTTCGTGCACGGCGTCCTCGGCTGCCGCGTCGCCCGGAAGGGCATATCCGCCGATCTCGTCGGCGACGGCCGTACACGCGGTGGCATCGCGGTCGTTGACGGCGACCCGCGCGCCCGCGCGGGCCAGTCGGTGTGCCAGGGCGCGGCCGATGCCGTTGCCGGCGCCGGTGACGACGACCCCCGCTCCGTGAAGCCAGGACGGGTCGTTGCTCGGATTCATCGGTTTCGGAACCTCTCGATTGGTGAAGTCACGCGCGCAGAGGGGCGCGCGGGCTATGGTCGGACGGGAGCCGACCTTTCAATTTGACAGGTTTGTCAAGTAGATCGTCAAGGGGAGGGCTGCACGTGGGTCACGTGGTCCGGTGGGACCGGGATGTCAGACGCTGCTGGCGTTCGGCAGCAGGGCGATGTTCTCTGCGGCCGCTGCGAGTGCGGTGTCGAGGAAGGCCCGGATCTCAGGTCGGGTGTTCCCGCGCCGGTACGCGACCCCGATGATCGACGGGCTGGCGTCGGGTAGCTCGATGGCACGAATCAACGGTGAGGGCGCCAACCGGGCCATCGCGGCACAGCCGGTGACGACGACCTGGGCGGTTTCCAATGCCAGTTGGATGCCCTGCACGGTCGACACCGGCGGGATTGCCTGGTCGACCAGGGAGCGCCCGCGCTCGGGGTCGAGCTGCCAGAAGCTCGCGAACGAATCGGGCGCGTCGAGGGCCAGCATCGGATAGTCGGTGATGTCGTCGACGGACAGGTGCTGCTCGGCCGCGAGTTCGTGCGTACTCGGCACGAAGAGTGCACGCGGCTCCGCCGCGATGGGCACGACATCGACGTCGTCGTGCTCGATCGGGCAACGCACGAGTGCCAGGTCGATGACTCCGCTCGTGACCAGGTCGACTTGGTCGGCGAAGCTGGTGTCGCGCAGTTTTACGGTGATCTCGGGGTGCTGGGTGCGGAATGCATCGAGGATGGGGCGGGTGAGCTCGCCGGCCGACAACGGGCCTGCCACGGCCCCGATCCGCAGGTCCGGGCCGGTGTCTCGATCCCTGACCTGCATGGCGGTTTTCGCGTCCTCGACCTGGGAGATGATCTCGCGGGAACGGCCGACCAGTTCCCGGCCCGCGTCGGTGAGGACCACTCCCCGGCTGGACCGGGTGAAGAGCGCGACTCCCAGCTCGCGTTCGAGCCGAAGCAATGCTTGTGAGAGAGGTGGCTGCGCCATGTAGAGCCGGCGGGCGGCGCCGCGCACGCTGCCTTCTTCCGCGACGGCGACCAGATACTGCAGCTGTCGCAGGTCCATCGCGCCTCCGTCTGCACCTCGGTCATGCGGGGTAGAGCACTACTTGGGCAATTCCGCGGTTGGCCTCGAGCCAGGTCACTCGTCGGCGAGGGTTCCTACCGCGTTGGACCACAGGGTGGTCAGGGTGTGAACGGCGACGTCCTCGTCGTAGGACTCGCCCTGCAGGAACGACCCTCGGGCGACCTGCTCGATCATTCCGCCGAGAATTTGCGCGACGACGTGCGGATCGAGATCGGGGTCGAGGCGACCCTCCTTCTGCTGGTGGCGGACGCCGTGTTCGATCCGACCGCGGAACAGGGCGCGGATCCCCCTCAGCAACTCCTGCGTGTAGGAGTCGTAGGGGGCGACCTCCTCGATCACTCCCATGATCCGGGCGTTGCGCGAATAGGCCTGCAGGTAGCGGCGGTTGGCGGCCTCCAGGCGAGCCCTCGGGCTGGATCCGGCGTCGCCCCCCACTGCGGAGGCTTCGAACATCTCCCCGGTGACCTGCTTGAGTACCTCCCGGAAGAGTTCCTCTTTGGATTCGAAGTACGTGTAGAAGCTGCCGTAGGCGACCTCGGCCTTGCGGGTGATGTCGGCGACCCGGGCCTCGTTGAGACCGACCTCCTCGAAGACGTCCCGACCTGCTTGGACGAGCGCGGACCTGGTCCTCTTGCCGCGAGCAGACAGGGACTGCACCGACCCCACCGCCTTGGGGGCGGCGCCGTTGCTCTTGGTGCCGGCCGGCGCGGCACCCTCGGCACCCGAAGGTGTCGCTCGTGTGGGTTGTGCCATTGCCTGCCTCCTTTCGAGACCGTACTGACGTTCCTCGATGATATGACATCTCAGTCAACTATGACTTCGGTGTCCGGACCCGGTCGCCGATGTTCTGATCGATCAGCGGTGCACGCTGGCGGCCACTCCCGTGATGCGTTCCCTCAGCTTGCGCTTGAGGATCTTTCCGGTCGCGGTGTAGGGCAGCTCCTCGACGAACACCACCCGCCGCGGGCACTTGAAATGTGCGATCCGGGCACGCGCGTAGTCGATCAGTTCGGTTTCGTCGATGCTGTCACCCTCGGACACCACCACCGCGACGACCGTCTCCCCCCACTTCTCATCCGGGACACCGATCACGGCGACCTCCGACACCGCGGGGTGACGGTAGAGGACCTGTTCCACCTCGATCGGGTAGACATTCTCTCCCCCGGAGATGATCATGTCCTTCTTCCGGTCCACCAAGGTGATGAAACCCTCGGCATCGGCTCGTCCGAGGTCACCGGTGTGGAACCAGCCGCCCCGGGTGGCTTCGGCCGTCTCCGCGGGTCTGCCCCAGTACCCGGCGAAGATGTTCGGTCCGCGCAGCACCAGTTCGCCGACCTCACCGACCTCGACATCGTGATCGTCGTAATCGACGATTCGGACGTCGACGTGCATGAACGGTCTGCCCACCGAGCCGGCGTGCGAGACCACTGATTCCTCGTCGAGCAACAAGGTGTTCGGTGATGCCTCGGTCATCCCGAAGCCTTCCAGGAACATCCAGCCGCGCTGCTGATAGAACTCGATCACCGGAAGCGGGCAGGGGGCGCCGCCGCACAGCACATACTGCATCGACGAGACGTCATAGGAGTCGAAGTCCGGCACCTTCGACAGCGCCGCCCACATCGCCGGAACCATGAACTGGGTGGTGGTGCGGTACCGCTGGATCAGTGCCAGGGTCCGGTCGGGATCGAACGCGCGCACCGTGATCACGGTGCCACCGGCGTAGAGGATGGGCAGCACGGACAATCCGAGCGCACCGATGTGGAACATCGGCGCCACCGCGATGGTGACGGTCCCGTTCGTCAGCCCGCTCCCGACGGTCGCCATGTTGAACGCATTCCACTGCATGTTCGCGTGGGTGAGCATCGCCCCCTTGGGGGTGCCGGTGGTACCGGAGGTGTACATGATCACGCAGGTGTCGTCCTCGCGGACGAGCGGGTCGGGGCCTCGCCGTCCCGCCGCGGTGAGCAAGTCGTCGAACGTCGAGACGGGCAGGCCGCCGACCGGGGCGCCGGCGGTTTCGACCACGATCCGTCGGACGCCGTGCCCGCCCCGCTCCACCGCGCCGGTGGCGAGGTCACGGAATCTGTTCGACACCGCGAGCACGGTGGCGCCCGAGTCGGCGAGGATGTAGCGAACCTCCTCTGCGCCGAGCCGGAAATTGACCGGGACCACGATCGCGCCGAGATTCGCCGCGCCGAAGAGCACGCGAACGAACTCGATGGAGTTCTCCATCAGGATCGCGACACGGTCCCCGCGGCGGACACCGAGTTCGTGCAGTGCGGCCGCCGTGGCCGACACGTCACGCTCGAGATCCGTATAGGACACCGCCCGGCCGCTGTCGCCGTCGATCAATGCCGTCGCGTTCGGTCGGCGATGCGCGCGTCGAACGATCCAATCCCCGATTCCGCCTTGCATGTGTTCTCTCCTAGCGTCTTGGTTTCGTTGCCCGATCGCGGCGAGGTGCCGACTCAGCAGTGGGGTACCCATGCCGGTCGACGTCGTTCGGCGAATGACCGAATACCTTCTCTGCCTTCCTCGGAGTTGAAGTATTGCGCCGAAAGATCTTGCATTGCAGAGAGTTCCACGGCGATCGAGGGGGCCTCGGAGCGAAGCAGTCGCTTGGTTCCGGCCCACGCCTTCGGTCCGCTCAGTACCAGGGTCTCGACGAGGTGACCGATCTCGTCGTCGAGATCGTCGACCGGGACCACTGCGCTGAGCAAGCCGATGCTTGCCGCGTGATGTGCATCGAATGTCTCGGCGGACAGGAACAGACGGTAGAGCGCATGGGGCACAACTCGATGTCGGAGCGGGACCGAGATGACCGCGGGAACGACGCCGATCCGCACCTCGGTGAAGGCGAAGCTGACGGTGTCCACCGCCACCGCGAAATCGCAGGCAGCGACCAGTCCGGTGCCGCCGGCGCGGGCCGGGCCGGCAAGACGGGCGACCACCGGTTTCGGTGAGGTCCACAACAACTCCAGCACCGCGGAGAAGTCGCGTGCAGCCGCATCGCGGCGCTCGGGTGCTTCCTTCAGATCCGCACCGGCGCAGAAGACCGGTCCGGTGTGGGTCAACACCACCGCCCGGACGTTGTCGTCGCGCACCGCGGTGGTCAGCTCGGCGAGCAGGTGGGCGCACAGGTTCGCGGACAACGCGTTGCGGTTGCCCGGGGAATCGAGGGTCACGGTGGCCACCCCACCGGCCACGTCGCTGATCACCAGTGGCCGCTGGCCGACCGTCTCCGCCGCCGTCATCGACTTGCCCGGGGTACGTCGAGCAACCGCTTGGCGATGATCTCGTTCATGATCTCGTTCGTTCCACCACCGATACCGAGGATGCGGGAATCGCGGTAGTGGCGTTCTACCTCGCTCTCGCGCATGTAACCCATACCGCCGTGGATCTGCACCGCTTCATTGACCACGAAGTCGCAGGCTGCGACGGCGGTGTTCTTGGCCATCGCGACCTCGGCGTCAACCTTCTCCCCGGCCGCCCAACGAGCGGTTACATCACGCACGTAGGTGCGTGCCACCAGCGTCTGCCGCTGCATCTCCGCGAGCTTGTGACGGATCACCTGCCGCTGCGCGAGAGGCACACCGAAGGTCGTGCGGACCGTCGCGTACTCCTTACCCAGGGCGAGAGAGCGTTCGGCGGTCGCGACGGCCTGCACCGCGAGGGTGAGCCGCTCGGACTCGAAACGTTGCATGATTTGCCGGAATCCGGTGTTCTCCTCGCCGATGAGGTTGCGGACGGGCACCCGCACCTCGTCGAAATGCAACTCGGCGGTGTCCGAGCACAACCAGCCCATCTTCTTCAGCCTCGACGCGACGGTGAATCCGGGACGGTTGGACTCGACGACCAACAGGGAGACCCCGCGATGGCCGGCTCCGCCGGTCCGCGCAGCGACGGTGACGAAGTCGGCGCGGGTCCCCGAGGTGATGAACGTCTTTCCACCCGTGATCACGTACTCGTCACCATCGCGCACCGCGCGGGTGGTGATGGACCCGACATCCGAGCCGGTCCCGGGCTCGGTCACACCCAGGGACGCGATCTTGGTGCCGGTGACGGCGGGACGGACGAACTCGTCGAGTTGCCACGGATCTCCGGCGGCGGCGATGTGAGATGCGCCGATGGTGTGGGAAAACAGCGCGGAGGTGACTCCGGTGCTGCCACCGGCGAGGATGATCTCCTCGTTGGCGACCATCAAATCGATGAAGTCACCTTCACCGCCGGCCTTCTCGGGGAAGTCGAGGCCGAGAAGCCCGAGTGCACCGGCCTTCTCGTGCAGCGATCGGGGCATCTCGCCCGCGTCTTCCCACGCCGGCAGGTTCGGCACTACTTCGCGAAGGGTGAAGCCGCGCACGGCCTCACGGAGGGCTCGACGCTCGTCGGTGTTCCAAAGGTCGTTCGCGGAGGTCATCGGGGTCTCCAGGGGGTCGGTAGGACTGTCAGGATTTCAAGATGCGCGGCGCCGGTACCGGCCCGGATCCATCCATTACCGGGGGCTGGCCACGCTGCACCGCGCGGTGAGCCATCGGCGGTAGTAAAGCTGCGCCGTTCCGGTGCGCGTCGTCGGGGAAGTCGGCTCCGCACTAGTGGAATCTCTTCCATTACAGCTCGTGCTTGACATATTTGTCAAGTAAATATGGGCGCTATTTCAGCAGATCGATCGGCATTTTGCCCACAATATGAGCCTCGGCAGCGACCGATAGTTGACATACCGATCTGTAAGACACGGGTTTGCGGCGCGGATATCGGCGCTATCGGTCGGCGCCGGCGCCGACTGTGCGCGTCAGCTCAGCCGTTCGAGGACCATGGCCATGCCCATACCGCCGCCGACGCACATGGTTTCGACGCCGAACTGCTTGTCGCTGGACTGCAGGTTGTTGAGCAGGGTCGCGGTGATCCGGGCACCGGTCATGCCGAACGGGTGACCGAGAGCGATCGCACCGCCGGAGACGTTCAGCTTGTCCTCGTCGATGCCGAGTTCGCGCGCCGACCCGAGGACCTGCACCGCGAACGCCTCGTTGATCTCGAACAGGTCGATGTCGGAGATACCCATCCCGGCGATGGCCAGGGCCCGCTTGGTGGCCTCGATCGGGCCCAGCCCCATGATCTCCGGCGAAAGCCCGGACACCCCGGTGGACACGATCCGGGCCAGCGGGGTCAGCCCCAGCTCCTTGGCCTTGGTGTCGGACATGATCACCAGGGCGGCGGCGCCGTCGTTGAGCGGGCACGCGTTACCGGCGGTCACGGTGCCGTCCGGCCGGAACACCGGCTTCAGCTGCGACACGGCCTCGTAGGTGGTGCCGGCGCGGGGGCCGTCGTCCTTCGACACCACGGTGCCATCGGGCAGCGTCACCGGGGTGATCTCCCGCTCGAAGAAACCACTGTTGATGGCTTCCTCGGCCCGGTTCTGCGAGCGCACCGCCCACCGGTCCTGCTCCTCGCGGGTGATGCCGGTGATCTGGGCGACGTTCTCGGCGGTCTGGCCCATCGCGATGTAGGTGTCCGGAACCAGGCCCTCCTCGCGGGGGTCGACCCACTGCTGCCCGCCCTGGGCGAGCTTCTCGGTGCGGGCCTGGGCGTCGGCGTAGAGCGGATTCTGGGTATCGGGCAGCGAGTCGGAGCTGCCCGCGGTGAACCGGGACACCGTCTCGACACCGGCGGAAATGAACACCTCACCCTCACCGGCCTTGATCGCGTGCAGCGCCATCCGGGTGGTCTGCAAAGACGAGGAACAGTAGCGGGTGATGGTGGTGCCGGGAATGAAGTCGTAGCCCAACTGCACGGCGACGTTGCGGCCCATGTTGAAGCCCTGCTCACCGCCGGGCAGCCCGCAACCCAAAATCAGGTCGTTGATGTCGGTGGGATCGAGGGCGGGCACCTTGTCCAGTGCCGCCTGCACCATCTGCGCGGCCAGGTCGTCCGGGCGCATGCTCTTGAGCGATCCCTTCATGGCGCGACCGATCGGGGAACGGGCGATGGAAACGATGACGGCTTCAACCATGGTTTACTCCTGCGTCGGTAGAGCCGAGACGGCTCTGGGATCCGGGGATGGCCCGTATGGTGTGCTCTGTAGCGGCACATTTCTTTCGCACTTCGTATCGCCGGGCCGGCTCGCACCGGCCGTGCCCGTGTTGCCGCGGCCGTGTCAGGCGCAGTAGCCGGTCGTCGCGGCGCGGCCGACGACGAGCTTGGAGACCATCGCACGCGAGGACAGCCGCAACAGCGCGTCGACGAGTTCGACGAGGTCGTCGACCTGGATCATCGATTCGGGCGGTATCTTGTCGTGAATCCAGGTGGTCATGTCGGTGTCGACAAACGCCGGTGCGATGGCCGTGGCGGTGATTCCGTTGCCCGCCTCTTCGGCGTTGAGGGTTTCGATCATGGAGATCAGGGCGGCTTTCGTTGCCCCGTACATCGCCAGGCCCGCCTCGGCGTAGACCCCGGTGATCGACGCCAGCGCAACTACCTTGGCGCCGCGCTCGGGATCGGCGGTTGCCGCGGCGCGCAGCAGTGGCAGCGCCCGCTGCACCAGGGTCAACGGTGCCCGCAGGTTGATGTCGATGGTCTTGTCGAACCGTCGCATCGAGTACTCGGCGATTGTTCCGCTGGCCCCGAATCCTGCATTGAGTACCAATGCGTTGAGGGTGCCGAATTGGTCGGCGTGCAGGTCGATCATTTTGTGCACGGTGTGTTGGTCTGCCATGTCGCCGGCAACGACGACCACGTCCTCGGCGCCCAGTCGCAGGAGATCTTCGGCGACGGCGGCGAGTCGGTGGGAATCCCGCGCGCTGATCGTGAGTGCGTATCCCTGCTCGGCGAGCCGGGTGGCGATGCCCAATCCGATGCCGCGGGTGGCGCCGGTGACCAGGGCGGTTTTGCTCATCGGTTTCATCCTTTCAACGCTCGCAGCCCTGCCGTGATGAAGTCCGGGACCGACTCGCCGGCTCTGTCGAAGCCGTCTCCGACGGTCGCGCCGACGAGGTAGCGGTGATTGATACCTTCGGCGATGACGGCGAGTTTGAAGTTCGCCAGGGCCAGGTAGAAGTTCCAGTTCTTCAGTTCCCGGCCCGAGGTGGTCGTGTACCAGTGTGCGAGGTCGTCGACCGAGGGCAGGCGTTCGCTGGTCCATGCCGCGGGTTCGCCGATGACCAGGTCGAACGCCGGATTGCGGTAGACGCACATCAAGGCGACGTCGGTGAGCGGATCACCGAGTGCGGACATTTCCCAGTCGACGACGGCGGCCACCCGGCTCGTCTGGCCGGGCGCCAGGATGGTGTTGTCGATCCGGTAGTCGCCGTGCACGATCGACGCCTCCGAGTGCGCGGGAATCGACTCGGCGAGTGCGGCGTGCAGTCGGTCGAGATCGGCGGAGTCTGCGGTCTTGACTCGGGCCCATTGCTTGGCCCACAGGGCGACTTGACGGGTCACGTACCCGTCCGGCCGGCCGAACGAGGCGAGTCCGGCGGCCTGGTAGTCCACGTTGTGCAGGGCGCCGAGGACGCGGACCAGTTCCCGGGTGCAGTCGTGAATGTCCTGGTCGGTGAGGTCGGCCAGGTCGGTTTTGGTCCGGATGACGCGTCCGCTGACGTGTTCGACGACGGTGAACGACGCGCCCATCACGGAGTCGTCTTCACAGAGGGCGACGGTGCGCGCGACGGGGACTGCGGTGTCTTGCAGGGCGGAGGTGATCCGGTACTCCCGGGCCACATCGTGGGCGGTGGGGGTCAGTCCCGCGGTGGGCGGTCGGCGCAGCACCCATCGGGAGGTGTGGTCGGAGATGGCGTAGGTGAGGTTGGATTTTCCGCCGGAGATCAGCTCGGCCCGCAGCGGGCCGTCCAGTTCCACGCCGGAATCGGCCAGAAACCTTTCAAGCGCAATCAGATCCAGGCCTCGATGCTCGGTCACGGTCATGGGCGGGCCTCCCGTGCTGCCTTCTTCGCCGCACCGATGACCCGTTTGGCGAGGGACCACCGGTGCACCTCGGAGGCTCCGTCGTAGATGCGGAAGCCGCGTACCTCGCGGGAGAGCCGGGCGAGGGGAAGGTCCCCGGACACGCCCAGTCCCCCGCACATCTGCACGGACCTGTCGACGATGCGGAAGACAGCCTCCGCGGCAAACGTTTTGGCGATCGACGTCGCGTTGCTCGCGTGCCCGCCCTGGTCGAGTTCCCAGCACGCCTGGGTCAGCAGCGCCCGGGTGGCGGCGATGTCGATTTCGTTGTCGGCGACCATCTGCTGGATCATGCCGAGGTCGCCGAGTTTGCCACCGAAACCGTCCCGTTGCGCGACGTGCGCCACGGCGACATCATGGGCCCGGCGGGCGGCGCCCAGCCAGCGCATCACGTGGGTCATGCGGGCGGGGCCGAGTCGGACCTGGGCGTAGGCGAAGCCCTGGTCGGCCTCGCCGAGTACGGCGCTGTCGGGGAGGAACAGGTCCTCGAAGAACATCTCGCAGTGGCCGCCGATCAGGGCCCGGTCGAGGGTGTCGATGTGTCGACCGACCTTCAGCCCGGGCACATCGGCCGGGGTGATGAACATCGTGGCGCCGCCGCGGTCGCCCGGCTGCCCGGACGTGCGCGCGAAGATGATGAAGATGCCCGCTCCGTCGGCTCCGGTGATGAAGTATTTGTGGCCGTTGATCTTCCAGCCGCCCGGAACCTTCTCGGCGCGGGTGGTCAGCGCCGTCGGGTCCGAGCCGGCACCGGGCGACGGTTCGGTCATCGCGAATGCCGACCGCATGTCTCCGTGGGCGAGCGGGGCGAGGAACTGTTCCTTCTGCTCGTCGTTGGCGATGTGCGCGAGCATGTGGACGTTGCCCTCGTCCGGGGCGGCGATGTTGGTCGCGACCGGACCGAACAGTGAGTAACCGGTCTCCTCGAACACCGGTGCCCGGTCGGTCATGTTCAGCCCCAGGCCGCCGAACTCGACCGGCGCGTGCGGGGCGAAGATTCCTGCTTCTTTCGCCGCTCGCTGCAGTTCCACCCGAAGACCGTCACCGCCCGCCGACATGATGTCCCCGCCGTGCTCATCCTCGATGGGCAGCACCACCTCACGGGTGAATGCGCGGGTCTTCTCGACCAGGGCGGTCACCTCGGGCGTATACGTTAGATCGATCGCCACAACTACCTCTCTCGGTGGTCGTTTGCCCGCCGCGGAGCGGGCCGACCAGCACTGTCTTGATTCGTTTGGTCTGCCGCGGGCAGGTTCTCGGTGCCGGTGATCGTGGTCTCGATCATCTGCGGGGTTCTTCGGCTGTGACGAGTTCGGCGGGTGCATGCCCGTCTGTGTGCAGGAGGGCGGTGGGGATGTCGAGGTGTTTCGCTCGCACATACTCCCCCAACCCTTTCCCCTGGGAGTCGAGGTCGAGGTTTGCTGCCACCCCGCGCCCGAGCAGTCCGACGATGGTCACTCCGCATGCGCGCAGATGGGGAAGCTCCCACATCCGCACTGGGCAGTGCGTGGCCTCGGGGATCAGTGCGCGCACAGCGTCTTCGGTCCACCACGAGCGCAGCCAGCGGTGCTCGGCGTCGGTGCGCGCCCAGACGCCCAAGGTGGCGTTGCCGGCCTTGTCGCCCGAGCGTGTTCCGAACACCGTGCCCAACGGTTGCCGGACTGTCGGGCCCTGCGCCGGCTCCGGGGCGGGGGGTGTCGGTTCGGCAATGGCCGGTGCGGCGGCGGCCTGGGGTGCGGGAGGAACGCTGACCGAGGTTCCGTCGAGGGTGATGCGCTGGGGGAAGGAGTGGGCGGGCATCAGTGTCGGCCAGAACACGCTGATCTCGCTGCCGGGCGTGGGCGGGGAGGTGAAGTACAGCCCGGGGTAGCTCGCCAGCCCGGTTTCGATGGCCACGCGGGGAAACGCCGCGGTCTTTTCCCGGGAGGGATCGGTGACCGCGATGGTCAGCAAGGCGACCGCCTCGTTCATCGTCGCGGGATCGGATCGGTCGGCGCGGAGCAGGCGGACGGTGACGTGCTGGAAGGAGTCCTTTCCGCCGGGAATCGCCGTCCACAGGGCCTGCTGGGCGAGGTCGGCCTTCGCCTGAATGTTCGTTCCGGTCAGGACGAAGGTCATCTCGTTGCGCCAGCCACCGGAGACGAGGGCACCGACCTTGACGTTCGGCGGTGCCGGCTCACCGCGCACCGCCGAGATCCGGACGCGGTCGGTGTCGAGCTGGTCGAGGCGGACGGTGTCGAGGCGGGCGATCACGTCCGGATTCGCATACCGGGGTCCGTCGATCTCGTAGAGCAACTGGGCGGTGACCGTTTCCACGGTGACCGCCCCACCGGTGCCCGGGTGCTTGGTGATGACCGACGAGCCGTCGGCGTCGATCTCCGCGATGGGGAATCCGAGACGGTCCATGCCCGGTATTTCGGAGAAGAACGAGAAGTTCCCTCCGGTCGCCTGGGCTCCGCATTCGATCACGTGTCCGGCGACGACGGCCCCGGCCAGTGCGTCCCAGTCGGTTCGGGGCCAGCCGAAGTGCCAGGCCGCCGGGCCGAGGATGATCGCGGCGTCGGTGACGCGACCGGTGATGACGACATCGGCACCGCCATCGAGGGCTTCCTTGATTCCCCACCCACCGAGGTAGGCGCTGACGACGTCGGGGTCCTGTCCGGCTTCCGAGAACGGCTGGCCGGTGTCGAGGTGGGGCGCGTCCCATCCGGTGCGGCGGGCGGCGGCGAAGGCTTGGGTGGCGTCGTCACCGTCGACGACGGCCACCCGTACCGTCCGGCCGAGGCGTTCGGCGATGTCGACGATCTGCGCGGCGCAGCCGTGCGGGTTGAGGCCACCGGCGTTCGAGACGATTTTGATTTTCCGGTCGAGGCAGGTTTCGAGCACCTCGTCGAGCTGTTGGACGAAGGTGCGGGCGAAACCGGTGTCGGCGTTGCGTTTGCGCTGTTTGACCAGCACTCCCATGGTCAGCTCCGCGAGCCAGTCCCCGGTGAGGACGTCGATGGAGCCTCCGTGGACCATCTCTCGTGCCGCCGACAGGCGGTCGCCGAAAAATCCCGAACAGTTCGCTATCCGAAGCGGTGCGGTGCTCATGAGGGGTCTCCTGCCGCGAGGGTGATCAGGACGGTGTGCGCGTCGACGTATTGACCGACCGAGACGTGGATCTCCTCGACCGTTCCGTCGACCGCGGCGGTGGCCGGGTGTTCCATCTTCATCGCCTCGATCACGGCGAGCTTTTGGCCTGCGGTGACCGTGTCACCGACCTCGACGGCGATGTTGACCACGGTGCCGGGGATCTCGTTGACCGGGCCGAGGGCGGCGGCGGTGAGATCGCCGGGGTCGGGCAGCCGCGGCTGCGGTTGCCAGCCGGACTGGCTGCTGGCGTCGTTGACCCAGACGGACCCGTCGGAATACGTCCGGACCGTGCAGGGGTAGTCGACGCCGTCGTAGTGCACCCGCACGCTGTCGGTGCCGAGGTCGCGGAGGGTGAAGTCGTGGACCGCGCCGTCGATGGTCAGGGCGAGGTCGGTCTCTCCCGACCAGCCGCCGAGCCGGTAGTCGACCTGCAACGCCATCTCGTCGCCGGCCCGGTGCCAGGTGGCGTGGGTCATCAGGCGGGTGGCCAGCGGCCGGAACCCGGGCCGGGCGTGTCCGCGCATCGGGTCGGTGTCTCTGCGCCGGGCGGTCGAGACCGCGATGGCGGCGGCCAGGTGCACCGGCCAGGCCGTGGCCATCGGTGGATCGAGCAGGTCCGGGTGGTGGTCGAGGAAGTCGGTGCGGGTGGCGCCGGCGAGGTAGTCCGGGTCCCGCAGCAGGGCCGCGAGGAACGCGCGGTTGGTTCGCACGCCGTGCACCTGCGTACCGTCGAGTGCGGCGGCCAGGGCGAACGCCGCCTCCGAGCGGGTGTCGGCGTGGGAGATGATTTTGGCGATCATCGGGTCGTAGAACGGTGAGATGGTCGCCGGGGTGGCGATGCCGTCCTCGTAGCGGATCCCGGTCCGCTCTGGGTGCGTGTAGTGATGCAGGTCGCCGGGGGTGGGTAGATAGTCGGCCGCGGGATCCTCGGCGTAGAGCCGGACCTCGATCGCGTGGCCGCTGATGGTCACGTCGTTCTGATCGAACCCGAGGCGCTCACCGCGTGCCACCCGCAGCTGCAAAGCGACCAGGTCCAACCCTGTGACCTCTTCGGTGACGGGATGTTCGACCTGCAAGCGGGTGTTCATTTCCAGGAAGTAGAAGCCGCCGGTGGTGTCGTCGAAGAGGTATTCCACGGTGCCGGCGCCGAGGTAGCCGAGCTCGCGGACCAGGGACACCGCGGTCGCGCCCATTCTCTCGCGCACCTCAGGTGTGATCACCGGCGAGGGTGCCTCTTCGAGGACCTTCTGGTGCCGGCGCTGGACCGAACACTCACGCTCGCCGAGATGCACCGCGTTGCCGTGCTTGTCGCCGAACACCTGGATCTCGATGTGCCGGGAGGAGGTCAGGTAACGCTCGAGGAACACCGTGGAGTTGCCGAAGAGATTCGCCCCCTCACGGCGAGCGGCTGCGACCGCGTCCACCAGCTCGTCGGGGTGCTCGACCAGGCGCATGCCCTTGCCGCCGCCGCCGGCGACGGCCTTGACCAGCAACGGGAACCCGACCTCGGCCGCGGCGGTTTTCCAGGTATCGGTGTCGTCGCCGGTGATGACCGCGTCCGGCAGGACCGGCACGTCGGCCTTACGGGCCCACTCCTTGGCCCGGTCCTTCAGACCCATCTCCCGGATCGAGTCCGGGCTCGGTCCGACGAAGACGATCCCGGCGGCCTCGCAGGCCTCAGCGAATTCGGCGTTCTCGGAAAGGAATCCGTAGCCGGGATGGATGGCGTCGGCGCCGGTGCGGCGGGCGGCATCGAGGATCTTCTCCCACACCAGATACGACTCGGCGCTGCTCGCACCGCCGATCGGGACGGCGAAGTCGGCGTCGGTGACGTGCGGGGACCGGGCGTCGGGGACGGAATACACCGCCACCGTGCGGATTCCCAGGGCGCGGGCGGTGCGGATCACCCGTCGCGCGATCTCGCCGCGGTTGGCGATGAGCAGGGTGCTGATCGAAGTGTTGTTCACCAGGTTCTCACAATCGGAAGGTAGCGAACCGGGAGGTGCCGGTCACCGGTGCGGAATGGGTGGCGGAGAGGGCGAGGCTGAGCACGGCCCGGGTGTCACGAGGATCGATCACACCGTCGTCCCATACCCGCCCGGTGGCGTAGATCGCCCCGGACTGGCTGTCGATCATGTCCTCGATCTCGCGGCGGACCCGGGCATCGTCGGTATCACTGAACGCCGTGCCGGACCGCTGCGCCGCGGACTTGCGGATGATCGACATGACCCCGCCGAGCTGGGCGCCCCCCATGACGGCGATGCGGTGATTGGGCCAGGTGAAGACGAACCGTGGATCGTAGGCGCGCCCGGACATCGCATAATTGCCCGCACCGTACGACGCGCCGATCATCAAAGTCAGATGCGGGACAGTGGAATTGGAGACCGCATTGATCAGCTTCGCACCGTCCTTGATGATTCCGCCGCGCTCGGCCGCGGAGCCCACCATGAAGCCGGTGATGTTCTGGACGAACACCAGCGGAATGTTCCGGGCGTTGGCGAGTTGGATGAAGTGCGCCCCCTTGTTCGCCTCGTCGGAGAACAGGATGCCGTTGTTGGCGAGAATGCCGATCGGATATCCGGCGATCGAACCCCATCCGGTCACCAGCTGGGTGCCGTACAGCGGTTTGAACTCGTCGAAGCGCGAGCCGTCGAGCACGCGGGCGAGAATCTCCCGCACCTCGACGGGCCGCTTGGCGTCGGCGGCCGCGCACGCGAGCAAATCGTCCGGATCGTGGACTGGGGGGTCGGCCGGAAGCGACGGCCCCGGTCCGGCCTTGGTCCACTGCAGGTCCGAGACGATCTGCCGGCCCAGACGCAGCGCGTCCCGTTCATCTTCGGCCAGGTAGTCCGCCAAGCCCGACACCCGAGCGTGCATCTCCGCACCGCCGAGCGATTCGTCGTCGATGTCCTCGTTGATCGCCATCTTCACCAGCGGCGGGCCGCCGAGATACACCGACGCGGCCTGCTTGACCAACACCGTGTACTGGCTCATTCCCGGCAGATACGCGCCACCGGCGGTGGAACTACCGAATACCAGGGAGATCGTCGGGATCCCCGCGGCAGTGAGGCGGGTGAGTTCACGGAAGGTCCGCCCGCCGGGCACGAAGATATCGGCCTGCCGGGGAAGGTCCGCCCCGCCGGATTCGACGAGGGTGACCACGGGCAACCGGTTGCGCTCGGCGATGTCGAGGGCCCGCAACTGTTTCGCCACGGCGTCGGGGTTGAGCGAACCGCCCTTCACCGTCGACTGGTTGGCGATGATCATGCACTCCACACCGCTGACCGGGCCGATACCGGTAATCAGTCGGCCACCCGGCTGCTCGGCCGGGTCGTGCGCGCCCGCGTAGCAGGACAATTCGAGGAACGGGGCGTCCTCGTCGAGGAGCAGATCGACGCGCTCGCGCGCCAGCAGCTTGCCGCGTGAGCGGTGGCGCTCGACGGCCTTGTCTCCACCCGCATCGAGCACCCGGTCCGCGAGGGACTCGAGTGGTTCGAGAGCGTCGAGCATCGCCCGGCGATCGAGCCCGAACTGCTCGGACCCGGTATCGAATCGTGTGGACAGGACAGTCATAGGTACACCTCGATCAGCTTTGTGGAATTCGTGCGGTGAGGCAGTCACGGCGACACATGCGCGGCAACGAAGGCGACACTCCGCCACCCGTACCGCTGCCGGTGGCCAGGGCGCGGGTGAACGCATCCAGGGCACGCCTTGGCGTGACATCGTGCATCGGGTCGAGCCGTCGGTGTGAGACAAGGCTGTGAAGAACCCGACCCTGCCGCATGTGACCTTCACCATGTAACGCTCAGGTGATTGACTTGTCAAGTTCTCGATTGGGGCCCTGGGCAGGCAAGAGAGTGTATATATAGGCCGCAGTTTCCCATATCCCTTGACACAAGTTGACACAAATATCGATACCTGGCTCCGGCCTCGGAGTGGCCCGGAGGGCCCTGCGTTCGCAGCCCGCGCCGAGTGCCGCTCCGCCTCGGGTGGCGCCGAACCCAACTGGGGGATCGCGCAGATCGGGAGCATTTGACCTGCGGCGGAACCCGAATCCATGGAATCCGTCGCCGCGCCCGGAGGCATGCACGGGGTGCCGGCAGCGGGACTGGTCGAACACACCTCGCCGAACGTGACAGCGCCGCGATCGAGACCGTTATCGCTCCACACAACGGGCGCGCCGCGGACGGGGTACGGACCCTCGCCCGTAACACCCGGCGTCTCGCGCCCAGTGAGACGAATTCTGTCTCACCAGAAGACCCATCCCGCGTTGACTTCGAAAAGGAATGCATGCGATCGTGATCGGCGTCACAAACCAATGCACTGCCAGCGGCTGGAGCAACGGTTGGCGCTGAGCGGCACTCCGCTTTTCGCGACCGCAGAGGCAAGAGCCCACCACATCGAACGCTTCCCGGCCAACGCGCAGACGGCGCATTTACCCTTCGTAAGCTCGGCCGCGCCCATTGCGGCCGAGTACGGGGAGGTTTCTCACTGAACCAGCTCAGTGCGCCTCATACCTGCGGTCACGCCGGGCATTCAGCCACGAAATCAATTCGGGCTGGACTGAGCACCTACAGACATAACCCAGTCTTCCCAACATCCACCGAGCCCCTGCAAGGAGACACAGTGGTAATTCGACGCTCCTCGAAAACACTCATCGCGATAGGGGTGCTGTTACTTCTAGCGGCGGCCGCAATTCGGTTCGTCGTTGTTCCCATCGCGACGAAGCTTCCCGGCGATCTCGACAGCACGGCCCACTACGAAGGCACCGCCGATCTGCTCAACCCTGAAGCACTTCAGGTCGGTGACCTCGCCAACGCGATCGCAACCGGAGTGCCCATCACCATCGATCGGCATGTGTATGTGTCGAGCACATCCGGCGATACCGCGATCACGCACGACGACACGACGGTGCACACCCCCGCCGGGTCCATTCCCAACAACCACACGTACGCCCTGAACAGGTCGACATTGGACAGTGCGCCGTCTACCGACCCGTCCGTGGAATCGCATTCGGGTCTGACGATCTCGCTTCCACTGCACCCCTCCCCCTCGTCCGACTATCGGTACTACGACTCCGCCACCCGAACGACGGTACCGATGGTGTTCGTCGACAACGGAGAGGTCGCCGGACGGACCACCTACAACTACACCGTCTCGGCCCGGGGGGCGCTGCAAGACCCCGCCGTAGCCGAAACACTCCCGAAATCCCTTCCGAAATCGCTGCTCAGCTCCCTGACGCCCCTGTTGCCTGAGCAGACTCGTGCCAGCGTGACCAGCGCACTCGAGCAGCTTTCAGATCCGGTACCGCTGACATACGACGCCGACACTCAGGCAACCCTCGCTGCGGACACGGTCACCGGTGCACCGGTCGACGGCTCTCTCGAACAGAAGATCATTGCCAACATCGATCTCAACGGTCGCTCCGTCCCGCTGATGCCGGTGATGTCGATCGACGCCACGCTCACCCAGGGCTCGGTTGCAGATGCGGCCGCTGCAGCGGCCTCCGCGAGCACGATGCTGTCGCTTTTCGAAATGTACATTCCCCTCGGTCTGCTCGTCATCGGCACAGCGTGCATTGTGTTGGGCGTTGTTCGCCGACGGCCGACACCGGTGGCAGATGTGGAACCCGCCGAGGAGGAAGTAGCCGCTCGTACGTGAGCTCGACGACGCAGCAGCGGAGAGCGGACGGATCGGCGTGATGTCTGTACGGATGTCACTTCGCGCATGAGGACGAGATGAACGACCAAGAACAACGCATGATCGAGTACGCAAGCCAGTGGATGAGCTACGGCGGCGGCGATGATGAGATCCTGGCGGAGTTCGGGCTCACTCCCGAACAGTTCTACCGCCGATTACTCCACCTGGTGTCCACTCCACGGGTCGGCGGCCCGAACGCAAAGGCCCGTGGGCAGTTGGGCCGATTTTCCTCGAAGAAGGTAGCTGCGTACGCGGCCTTGCGTACCGCGCCGATCCGGCGGTAAGGAGCCGCGCCAGTCGAAATCGAGGGGAATCCCGCATCATTCGCGATCTGGTCACCTCACCGAAGCCCCCGCGATCCGGGGACGTCGGCGGCAACCCCTCGCTGAGGACGAGCACGGCGCTTGGGCGTTGCAGGAAGCTCACCGAACACCCTGCTAACCGGACGTTCCGCCGGCAAGCTTCCGTTCTGCCAGTGCGACTCGGTCCCGGTGCATTGAGAAGCACCGGGACCGAGTGCTACATCGACCGAGCGCCGCCACACCCGGTCCGTCCCTTGCAAGTTCCTCCAGGTGCAACGACACGCGTATGCGCGACATCCCTGTGCCGCCGGCTCGGTCAATGGCGGTAGTTACCACCGGCCGGCCACCGCAACCTGTTCTTCCAACTTGCTAGAGGTCGAGGGAACCGCCCCCGATTTCCCGAGCTCGTGCTTCGGAGCGCCACAATGAACGCCCAGTTCTCTACACCTAAAATACGTTCGCTGAGTGAACGCTTGGATGTGCGGTGTCCCGAACCGCGAGCACTGTGACTTAGTCTCTTGAATTGCGCGAACACATCCTTTTTAGTGGAGCAAAGACCGTCCGAGAGTTCCGTTCACTGTATGGACGAGCCTTCGCGGCAGCCACAACCGTGCCGTGGAGGAGAGCAGGAGGGACCCCCGAGGGCTTTCGGCCCCCACACGAACGGGACACGGGGCGAACCGTAGGGCATCTTGCACCCCGCCTGGAAGACGACGTGGGAGGACCGCCGACCCTGATTCTCACATGAACGGCTCCAGACCGTCCGCCGAAAACTTCCGACACCACACACATTCGAGGAACAGCGATGACTACCGCAGAGATCACCCACAGCGCGGCAATACCGGACGATTTCGTCAGCGGTCTGGAGGGCGTGGTCGCGTTCACCAGCGATATCGCTGAACCCGACAAGGACGGCGGCGCCCTGCGCTACCGCGGCGTCGACATCGAAGACCTCGTCGGCAAGCACGTCACCTTCGGCAACGTGTGGGCACTGCTCGTCGACGGCCGCTACGGCCCCGGCCTGCCCCCGGCCGAACCCTTCCCCCTGCCCGTGCACACCGGCGACGTCCGCGTCGACGTCCAGGCCGGCCTCGCGATGCTCGCCCCGATCTGGGGATACCAGCCCCTCCTCGACATCGACGACGACACCGCCCGCGAACAACTCGCCCGCGCCTCCGTGATGGCCCTGTCCTACGTCGCCCAGTCCGCCCGCGGCATCTACCAGCCCGCCGTCCCGCAGAAACGGATCGACGAGGCCAAGACCGTCACCGAACGATTCATGGTCCGCTGGAAGGGCGAACCCGACCCCGCCCACGTCGAAGCGATCGACGCCTACTGGGTCTCCGCCGCCGAACACGGCATGAACGCCTCCACCTTCACCGCCCGCGTCATCGCCTCCACCGGCGCCGACGTCGCCGCCTCCCTCTCCGGCGCAATCGGCGCCATGTCCGGCCCCCTGCACGGCGGCGCCCCCGCCCGCGTCCTGCCGATGATCGAGGACACCGAGAAGTCCGGCGACGCCCGCGCCCTGGTCAAGGGCATCCTCGACCGCAAAGACAAACTGATGGGCTTCGGTCACCGCGTCTACCGCGCCGAAGACCCCCGCGCCCGCGTGCTGCGCGCCACCGCGAAACGGCTGAACGCCCCCCGCTACGAAGCGGCCGCCGCCCTCGAGCAGGCCGCCCTCGCCGAACTGCGCGAGCGCCGCCCCGACCGGGCCATCGAAACCAACGTCGAGTTCTGGGCCGCGGTCATCCTCGACTTCGCCGAGGTTCCCGCGCACATGATGCCCGCGATGTTCACCTGCGGCCGCACCGCCGGCTGGTGCGCCCACATCCTCGAGCAGAAACGTCTGGGCAAGCTCGTCCGCCCCGCCGCCATCTACACCGGCCCCGCACCCCGCACCCCCGAGTCCGTCGAGGGCTGGGACCAGATCGCCCACACCAACTGATCATTCGACATCTTGGAGTGCCTCGACGGTGTCCGTGATCCTGACCCGGCCGGGTCCGGTCGCCCGCTGAGGGATCGTTGACCGGTCGGCGACCCCCCGGCGGCCACCTCATCGAGTTGCTGCTTGACCTGCGGATCGAAGCGGAGCGGGATCGGGATCGCCGACAGGGACGCGGCCCATGCTGCTGGCGGTCTCGGTCATCGCTGCCCTTCTCCGTGAGGGATTGTTCGAAAGCTGGTTCGGGGATGGGAGACCAAGCGTCGGAGGTTGCTGGTCGAGGGAACGCAATGCGCCCCAGCACCGGGGGGGCGGATCTGGGGCGCGGGTGTCCAGGTCGGGGGGACGCTGGACACGGGGGGCGTTCAACAGTGCAAAATTTGGGGGGATGCTCTGCGAACGTCGTTGAGTGTACTTCCCACGAAACGGTCGCGCACACGGCCTCGGCCCGTCGCTGCTGCCCTTCCCCCCTCCCCACCAATGATCGACGAGTAGTGAAGACGAGTGTCCCGGTTCGGCGACGGATACGGAACGGGAGCCGGTGTGTGAAGAAATGGCCCGGCTCGACACAGGTGAGCGGGCGTGACCGGTGGTTTCCTTTTACGAGATCGAACCTCGACATCGAGCGGCCATCACCCACCGCTGTACCACCAGGCTTGAGAGCATTCCTCGAACGAATTTCGGAATCCAGGTGCGCGCCCCTCTCCGCCGAAGAATGAGGGACCCTCGACACCACCCGTGAGAGAGGCCACCACCCACACCGCGAGGGCGCGAAACCAGACCTCTCGGCACCTATCGCAACTTATCGGATTTTATGGACCTTTTGCCATAAACACCTATAGTTGTCGATATGGATCCCGCGTTGAACCCGTTCAAACCCGGCTCGGGTCTGCGGCCCCCTGCTCTGGAGGGCCGAGATCGGGAGCGCGAGGAGTTCGATCTGCTCGTCGCCCGCAGCAAGCGAGGCAACTATGACCGTGGGATGATGCTCTCCGGCCTGCGTGGGGTCGGCAAGACCACCCTGCTCAATACCCTGGCCGAGCACGCCGAGCGGCAGGGATGGTTGGCGATCAACATCGAGGCCCGGCCGAACGAGGCCGGGATCGCCGCGGTCCGCGCCCGACTGGGCTACGAACTCGCCGTCGGTCTGCGCCGCTTCAGCCGCAAACATCAGCTCCACAAGGTCATCGACGATCTCGTCTCCCTCGCCCGCGGGTTCACCCTCGGTGTCGGCCTGGGCCCGGCCAAGATCGAACTCGCCCTCGGCGGACGCGCCGCCAGCGGAGACATCGACCTCGACCTCGAGGAGTTGGTCGAAGCGATCAGCGACGTCATGCGCAAAAAGGGTGCGGCGTTCGGACTGTTCATCGACGAAATGCAGGACCTCGACCCCGATCTGCTCGGCGCCCTGCTCGCGGTGCAGCACCGTGCCAGCCAACGCGAATGGCCGTTTTTCGTCATCGGTGCGGGGCTGCCCAGCCTGCCCGCGGTGCTCGCCGACAGCCGCTCCTACGCCGAACGGCAATTCTCCTACCGGACCATCGGACCGCTGTCCCCGGCCGATGCCGCCGACGCGCTCCGGGTTCCGGTCGAGGCGCACGGTGGTGCGTTCACCCCGGACGCGCTCGAGATCCTTGTCGAAGCCAGCGGCGGTTACCCGTACTTCCTGCAAGAGTTCGGCAAGGCGATCTGGCACACCGCCCCCGCTTCCCCCTTCGATGCCGAGGATGCCCACCTCGCGGTCGAGGAGGGCCGTCGAGCGTTGGACGACGGGTTCTTCCCGTCCCGGTGGACCCGGGCCACCGACCGGGAGCGCCGGTACCTGCGCGCCATCGCCGGAACCGGGGAACCCACGCCCCGGTCCGGGAAGGTCGCCGCGGCCATGGGTGTGGCGACGACCGCGGTCAGCGACGTCCGGGATTCCGCCATCAAAAAGGGCCTCATCTGGTCCCCCGAACACGGCCGCATCGCGTTCACCGTCCCGGGAATGGCCGACTTCATTCGTCGCCAGCCCACCGCCTGAAACCCCCTGTACTCACGCGCCGACTCGGATATCGCACTCGCTGAGCACTCTTATCAGCACCCCGCAGAGTCAAGGTCCCGCTGGGTGGGCAGACCGCTGTCCCGCCACGCCCACATCGAGGTGAGGGACACAGCGTCCTGAAATATTTAGCAGCCCTGCACTATTCCGGCGCCCAGCCGCGGCAAGTAGAGAACTGTTAGATCCAGTCGATGTGGACGGAGTCGATGTGGTCGAAGTGGAATCCGAATTGGTCGCTGTACCTGTCGAAGCCCTTGTTCTCCGGGTAGTCGAGGGTGGCGTGCCGTTAGAGTAAGGCGACGACCCGGGCATGATCATCGTTCGCGAGGGCGGCGGCGAGCTCACGGGACTCCTCAGGACTGAACGGGGTGTCGGAGTTCGCGAAATCCAGGGTCCGGACCCGGTAGTCGTAGCCCTCGTCGGCGCCGTTGCGGACCATCACCCCGCCCCTGACCCGGATGACCGCGGTCTTCGGAGTCCCATCCGGCCGCAACACCCCGGCACGGGCCATGATGTCCTCGGCCCGCACAGTTCTGAGTTTCTTGCTCGCGTCGGCACGCAGTTCGTTAGTCTCCCCTGACCGGTACCGGGACACCGCCGAACGGGACCGTCCGATCTTCGCAGCCACGGCATCGATACCGCCGAGGCGCTCGATCGCCGCACGCCGTTGCGCCCGCTCGAGCACATCCGAGTGCGGGATGCGGCCCTGCTGCGCCCACCGGCGCAACGTGCGGTCCGACGGCGGGATGCGGCCGGCATCGAGCGCCGCCTGACGCAAACCCTCGTTGCCGAGCTCCTTCCGTAACTGTGTGACCCGTCACCTTGCTGGTCAGCCCGGCCAGTCCCCCGGTTTTGACCTGCTTCGACTTCTCCACCCCACTGGTCGCGGCATTCGCCACCGAGACCTTGAGACCGTCGAGACCGACCGCCTGCTGCGCCGGTTTCTTGGTGCGCGGCTTCGGCAGATGCAAAGCCATCAGTCCACCCCCTCCCCGTCATCGTCGGCGTCCTCGTGGTCGGCGGTGTCCTCGTGGTCGGTGAAGGCGGCCTTGATCGCCAGATTCAC
This sequence comes from Rhodococcus sp. ZPP, assembly GCF_017656075.1. Taxonomy (NCBI): domain Bacteria; kingdom Bacillati; phylum Actinomycetota; class Actinomycetes; order Mycobacteriales; family Nocardiaceae; genus Rhodococcus; species Rhodococcus sp. ZPP. The sequence continues at coordinate 774,287 of NZ_CP058639.1, read as the reverse complement.
CTCGTGCACATCCGCAGCCGACGCCATGGAGGCTAGGAGGGTGTCGGTGAGGGCCACGTCTTTTTCCACCGTCATCTTCCCAAGCGCGCCGCTCGGGTCGGCAATGTCCTCACCACCGGACAGGAGATACACCCAGGAGTCGGTGACGGTGCGGACCGGCCAACGATGGTGTTCGCGGGCGATGCGCATCGCGACGCGGCGGCCCCGCCACCGGCAATGCGCGATGATCGACGCCCGCCACAACGGTTGGTGGTGATGCACCATGCGGGTCGCGGTCCACATGTCCGGGTTGACCATCCGCCCGATGTACCCCTTGTAGCAGGAACCGATGAATCCCTTCATCGCCGCATCCTGGGTGTCGACGGCGGTTTTGCGGGCCTCGCGCAGGATTTTCGCCCACTTGTCCAGCACACGGCCCTGCTGCGGGTACACCCACGCCTCGGTGATGTCGAGGTCGTCGAGATCGGCACCGATCCCGCCATCGGCCACCGGTGCACACAACCCGTCGATACTGACCGAGGTGACCCAGGTCTGCACCGGCTGATCGGCCAGCATGTGCGGATGCGGCAACGGCAGTTTCTCGGGCAGCGACAAGGTCTGCCCGGCAGGCAGGGTGATCCGCCACAACCCGAACGGGGTGCCCTTGCCCCCCACCGCCGCGGCGGCCGCCGCCCCACCGGTCACATGTGTGGGTTGCCCGTAGCCGAGTTCGAGCATGCCCGCGGAGGCCAGATAGGCGGCGCGTTGGTCGATCGACACCAACCGGCACGCATCCTCGAGGTCACTTGCCTCCGGTACCCGGGTCCAGCCGACCGCGGGCTCGAGGTCCCCGCGTGGCGCCCCGTCGAGCGGCGGCACCGGTCCGGCGGTGGTGACGACGATGCCTTTACCGCTGCGGGTGCGTTCGCGTTTGATTTTGTCGATGACCGCGGCGCCGGTGCGGGCCGGTGTCGGCCCGGGGAGCACCCCGAGATGCTGGGCGCACCAGGCCAGCCGGCGGCCCAGCTCCCGCGCGGCCGGCAGGTCGTCGTCCGGGAGATAGGTTCCCGCTGTGGGTGAGCCGAGGACACCCATATCGCCGACCCGGTTGTGCCAGCCGAAGTCCTTGTTCCAGTACGTCCACACATAGGGTTCGATCACCACATCGACCATCGAGGTGAAGTTCCCGATCGTGCGGGACAAATGCACCACATGACCGGGTTCGCCGCGCAGTTCCCACCCGGCACCGAGCAACGGGGGCAGGGTGGCATGCAGGGTGGCGGTCAACTCGGCGCCGGCGCGGGTCCGCAACGCTTCCATGTCGTCGACGTCGTCCTCACTGCCCGGATCGATGACCCACCCCAGTTGCTCACACGCCGCCAACCCGACGACCCAGATTTGTGCGGGTGCACCCAACGGGGTCAACGACGCCCACCGAATCAGCTTGTCCAGCTTCTCGAGTGAATCGACCGGACCGGTCAGCTCCTTTCCCGAAGGGGTGTACGTCCCGGCGGCGGTCACGATCACCGCATGCCCATCCGCGGCCTCCCCCGCCGGCAGCGCCTCCCACACCGGCGGATCGGCCGCGTCGCCATCGGCCTCGGCCTCGGCGCTGACCAGCTCGGGAGACCCCATATCCGTGGGAGCTTCGGCAACATCCCCCTGCTCGTCCGTCTCAGCGTCCCCCTGCTCGTCCGACTCAGCGTCCCCCTGCTCGTGGAAGTCAGGGCGTGTGGCAACGGTGGGTTCCAGACCCGCCCCGTCGGTGACCTCCGCCTGATCGGTTGCGTTGGGGGAACCGGCTTTTTCGGCGGATTCGGGGGACGTCGCCGGGGTGGTGCCGGGCAGGGTGAAGAGGGGGATTTGCTCCCACGGGGAGCTCATGACTCCGGCTCAGCGATCCGGCCGTCGAGATCGGCCGGTGGGACGCGGTAGCGGTCGAAGAATTCCTGCAGGGCCACGTCCACGACGTTGGTCACCGTGGATTGACGGTGGTTCACCAGCCAGTTCAACCGGGCCTCCGTCGAGGCCAGTACCCGGGTGTTCAGCGGAACCTTTGCCGGCCCCTTCCGCGGTTCCAGCTTCGCCGTCAATTCCGGACTCGGTGTTCCCGCACCACCGAAGTCTCCCGCACCGGAAGCGCGTTTCCCCGACCCCGCGGCGCCTCGTCCGGCCCCGGTCGGGCGGCGGCGGGAGCCGCCTTGAGAATTTCCTACCTTCGCCATCCCCACCCACTCGTGTTCGGTGTGCCCCGTATACGTGCGCGAACATCACCCTACCCACTACGTGCCTTGTTGCCGGTATTTTCGCTGGCATGTTTGCGCGCAGAGTTGCGCCCAGGATCTGACCGGGGTGCTACCACCGCGCCGGGGGCATCGACGGGCGCTGGTGGCGACGACGCCGGAGACACTGCCCGGGCACATCAGCGCAGGAAACCGTCGTGACTCGACCACCGCGGAGTCGTCATTCCACCAGCGTGATCGGTACCCCGGGGGTAATGAACAGGTGGTGCCGGGCGCCGTCATGGGTGAGCGACATCGTCACTCCCAGGGTGTGTCCCTCGGCGAACCGTGCGAGCAGCTCCCGGGTGGCCTCGAATCGGGTCTGGCTGATGCCGTACGTAACGCCGTTGAAGATGAGGCTGGGCACCGTACCCTCCTTCTACTTGGCAGTCGATGCCGAAAGTCTCGCTGACAACCCCTCGTCCATAGGGCGGACACACCGGCGCGGCCGACGGAGGTATCTGCTGGGGCGGGGTTACCAGCGGTGGACGACGGTCGGGTTCGGCTCGTCGCTGCCCCGAATCGCGATCGGAGTCGCCGGCGTGATCAGCAGGCGAACCGTCGAGTTCTGGCTGACGAAACCGACGAATCCCCCGTTACCGTTGTCTGCGAAGATGCCCCGGATGTCGTCCTCGAGGCCGTGAGCGGCGGCCGCATCGGCGAGCGGATAGCGGACCCCGTCGTAGATCGCTTCGTAACTCATGATCCTTCTCCCGCCGGTCGCATCTCGTGGTGCCCATAGCGTACGAGCGCCGGTCCGCCGGTCGGAGCCGACGCCGACGCCGACGCGTTGTCCGCAACCGAGATTCGACCGGATCGCTGCACCCCGGGCGACCGCCGTCAGCCCCTCACCCGCGCCGCCGTCGACCTCGCCGAGGAGCGCCGACCGACGGCGCCCCCTTTTAGGCTTCTTTTAGCGTTGCCCGGGACCGGCACCACACGCAAGGCGGGCCGGTTACCGTCTGTCGGTATGGGGACCACCTTCCACGGGCCGAGCCCGTGGCCGCACATCACCCGCGCCGTCCGCACCCGCGGCGCCCGATACGCCGCGATCGGCTACCTCGGCCAGGACGCACCCGAGCTGCTCCCGCTGCGCGCCGGGGACCTGTTGGTCGTCAACGCCTCCAAGGCCGCTATCCGGGCGCACGCCACCTCCCCCGCCGCCCTCACCTACTACCTGAACAAGGGGGTGCGGGTGCTGTCGTCACCGACCCTGCACGCCAAGGTGATCGCCACCGATACCCGGGCGGTGATCGGGTCGGCGAACGCGTCCGAGAACTCCATCCTCGCCGACGACGCCGTGGTCATCACCGACGACCCCGACATCGTCGCCGGTGTCCGCAAGTTCATTAACAGCCTCGACGAGATCACCGAGGTCGATCAGGTGTTCCTCGACGACGCGATCCTCGAGTGGGAGATCGGCCGCGCCGTCCCACTGCCCGGGGTCACCGGCCGCGTCCGCACCGACACAGATTTCCTGCCCACACCGGTGACCCGGATGTTCGTCACACACGCCGTCGATTACGAACCCACCGACACCGAACAACACGTCCTCGACAACCAGCGGGGCCGGCACTCCACGGCGGGCGGGCCGGCGGTGAAGTACCAACTCGAGTCGCTCCGCCTCGACACACCCGGCACCCTTCGGCGCGGTGACGTGATTGTCTTCGTCTCCACCGGCGACGAGTGGATTCACCCGCCGGCCGTGGTGATCTCCGATCCGATGCGGATCCCGCGGTCGGGCGGTGCGGTGTTGTTCTTCCTGCGCACCCGCACCGACCTGCCACCCGTTCCTCTCACCGACGCCGAGAAGGCGCTCACCGACCTCGGGCACCCCGGGTCACGGCTACGGACCGATCACTACGTCCGCTCCCCCAGCTTGCGGACGGCGCTACTCGGACTATGGGACCTCTGAGCGGACACGCACACGAAATGAGCTGCGCACCACCACTGACCGCCCGGCCCCGCGAACGCGCCGAGGTCTGCACGGAAGTCGACAACGTTCTCGTCCGCGAACTCTCGTACTCGACAATGCCTGGCGGGTAACTGCTGCTTTCTCCCTCAACGGCGAACACAGTCTCTGTCGATGCCGTCGACCGGTTCCACCCCTACCCACCCCCCACGAGAAGTGACTGCCGGGGTGGTCAAAACCCATAAGCGACGGGCGCCGTGCGTTGCCCACCATGCAACCCTCAAAGGCGTTGCTAGCTAGCGTAGCTGGGTTAGCTAGCCTCGCCTTGCCATTACGGCCGCGGGGCGTCTGAGCACACGTGCGATACCAATTCTGCTGCACGCCATCCGGTTCAGTCGGAGAAGTTGGGGAACCCGGGTCGCTCGAGCACTTATCACTGTGATGAAGTTTTTCCCTTGCCACCAGGGGCGGAAGCGAGCCGCCAACTGGCTCGGCCTCTTTGGTTCGGTGAGCGCTTAAGCTCTGCCGCCGCTGCTCTCGGAGAAAGACGCGTGCCAGATGTCGAGGTGAAAGCGACGAGTAGGGGCGACGGCGTCGCCCGATCATGGATGGGTTTGCGCCCGATCTGGATCCGGCCGGCCGTTCCGGCGACGTCGACGAGCGGGTGCTGGGAGTTTGTCGAGTGCTCGTGAGCGGCGCTCATGCTTGGAACCTGTATCCCATCCCTGCCTCGGTGATGAGGTGCCGGGGTTTGGAGGGGTCGTCCTCGAGTTTGCGGCGAAGCTGGGCGAGGTAGACACGTAGGTAATGGGTTTCGGTGGCGTACGCCGGACCCCAAACCTCGCGGAGCAGTTCCTTCTGTCCGACCAGTTTGCCCTTGTTGCGGACCAGCATTTCGAGCATCCCCCATTCGGTGGGGGTCAGGTGCACCTCGGCGTCGCCGCGCCGGACGGTTTTGGCGGTGAGGTCGACGTTGAACGAGTCCGTCTGCACCACAGGCTCACTCGTGTCCACCGCCGTGGCACGGCGGGCGGCTGCCCGGACCCTGGCAAGGAATTCGTCCATGCCGAAGGGTTTGGTGACGTAGTCGTCGGCGCCGGCATCGAGGGCGTCGACCTTGTCGGCGGAGTCGGTGCGTGCGGACAGGACAATGACGGGCGCCGGACACCATCCCCGCAATCCGGCGAGCACTTCGGTGCCGTCCAGGTCCGGAAGGCCGAGGTCGAGGACGATCACGTCCGGCGGCTTCTCGGCTGCGGCGCGCAGCGCATCCGCCCCGGTGGCGGCGGTCACCACGTCGTACCCGCGCACGGTGAGGTTGATGCGCAGCGCACGCAGGATCTGTGGCTCGTCGTCGACGACGAGGATGCGTGTCATGCCTTTCCTTCCGCGCCGGCCAGGTCGACGACCATGGTGAGTCCACCTCCCGGTGTGTCCGTGGCGGAGATGCTGCCACCCATCGCCTCGACGAATCCCCGCACCACCGACAGGCCGAGTCCGACACCGCTGGTCGTGTCGCGGTCCCCCGACCGCTGGAACGGCTCGAACAACTGGTCCGCTTGTCCGCGTGGCACACCCGGGCCGGTGTCGGCGACGGTGAGGAGGGTGCGATCCCCGACGGTGGCGGCACCGACCCGGATCACCGAGTCCCCGCCGTAGCGCACGGCGTTGTCCACCAAATTCGCCACCACACGCTCGAGCAGGCCGGGGTCGGCGAGGGCCGTCACCGCTCCGACGTCGACCTGCACGCGTTCACGCACCCGAGTTCCGGTCCGCCCGCCGATGCCGAGGCCGACGAGGGCGCGGTGCACCACCTCGTCGAGGTATACCGGACGCAGTGTCGGTGTGACCACGCCGGCGGCGAGTCTCGAGGAGTCGAGCAGGTTGCCCACCAGGGCAGTGAGCGCGTCGGCCGATTCCTCGATGGTGGCGAGGAGTTCGGCGGTGTCCTCGGGGGAGAAGGCGACGTCCTCGCTGCGCAGGCTCGACACCGCGGCCTTGACGGCGGCGAGTGGGGTGCGCAGGTCGTGGCTGACGGCCGACAGCAGTGACCGTCGCAGCCGGTCCGCCTCGGCCAGTGCTCGCGCCGCGCTGGCCTCGCGTGCGAGTTCGTCCTGCCGGAGGAGCCCGACGGCCTGGTTGGCGACGGCGAGGAGGACCCGGCGATCACGGGCGCGGACTTCGGGGCCGCGCAGGAGGAGTGCGTATTCGCCGTCGTGCACCTCGCACACGGTGTCGGCGTCGTCGATGCTCGAGGGCGGGTTCGGCCCCACCGCGCTGACCAGGGTCCCCGACCGGGACAGCAAGCCGGCCGACTCCTGTCCGTACGTTTCCCGGACCTTCCCGAGCAGCGTGTCGAGATCGGCGCCGCGCAGCACGGAACCGGCGAACAGGGCGAGCAGTTCGGCTTCCCGCGAGGCGCGGCGGGCCTCGCGTGCCCGTGTGGCGGCGGCGTCGACGAGTGCCGCGACGGCCACGGCGACGACGAGCAGGACCACCGTGATGATGAAGTTGTCCGGCTCGGCGATCGTGAAACTGTGCAGCGGTGGGGTGAAGAAATAGTTCAGGAGCAGGCCGGAGATCAGTGCGGACAGCGCGGCGGGCGCGACACCACCGAGCAGCGAGACGAGCAGGACGACGATGAAGAGCAGGGCGCCTTCCCCGCCGATGTGGAACCAATGGTCGACGAAGCTCATGACCAGCGACGCGACTGCGGGGACGAGAACGGCGGCAAGCCACGCCGTCAACCGCCGCGGGCGGGAGCCCACCGGCGCGAGCCGCCACCGACGGTGCGCCTCTTCGTGGGTGACCAGGTGCACGTCGATCGACCCCGACTGCTGCACCACGGTGGCCCCGATGCCCTCGTCGAGGATCCGTGCCCACCGCGACCGCCGTGAAGTGCCCAGCACCAATTGGGTGGCGTTCGCGGCACGCGCGAAGTCGAGGAGGGTGGTGGGTACGTCGTCGCCGACCACGCTGTGCAGGCTCGCACCGATGCTCGCGGCGAGGGTGCGTACCTTGCCCATCTCCGACGCCGACACCCCGGCGAGTCCGTCGCCGCGGACGACGTGCACGACGACGAGTTCGGCGCTCGACCGCGATGCGATCCGGCTCGCGCGGCGCACCAGGGTCTCCGATTCGGGGCCGCCGGTGACGGCCACGATTACTCGTTCCCGGGCCTCCCAGGTGTCGGTGATCTGATTCTCCGCCCGGTATTTCGCCAGGGCGGCGTCGACCTGGTCGGCCACCCACAGCAACGCCAACTCGCGCAACGCGGTGAGGTTGCCGGTCCGGAAGTAGTTACCCAGGGCGACGTCGACCTTCTCGGGGGCGTAGACGTTTCCGTGGGACAGCCTGCGCCGCAGTGCTTCCGGTGTAATGTCGACCAGCTCGACCTGGGCCGCCGCGCGGACGATCTCGTCGGGCACGGTTTCCTGCTGCGCCACCCCGGTGATCTGCTGCACCACGTCGTTGAGGCTTTCCAGGTGCGCGATGTTGAGTGTCGAGAGCACGTCGATGCCGGCGGCGAGGAGTTGTTCCACGTCCTGCCAGCGTTTGGCGTTGACGCTGCCCGGGGTGTTGGTGTGGGCGAGCTCGTCGACGAGCACGAGGGCCGGCCGCCTCCGGAGCACTGCGTCGACGTCGAGTTCGCGGCCGATGGTTCCCCGGTACTCGAGGAGCTTCGGCGGGGTCACTTCGAGGTCGGCTAGCTGGGCGGCGGTGCGGGTGCGGCCGTGGGTCTCCACCACCGCCGCCACCACGTCGCAACCCCGCTCACGTCGGCGGTGCGCCTCACCGAGCATCGCGTAGGTCTTACCGACACCGGGCGCCGCGCCGAGGTAGATGCGCAGCTGACCGCGTCCACTGGCGTTGCTCTGCTGCGCGAGTCCGCGGTCGCTCACCCGCGGCCCGACGACCCGCTCACTGCCCGTCACGTCGTCATCATCCACCAGCGGCGGGGGTGGTGCAGGAAGGTGCCGTCAACCCGAGCGCAAGGTTGAGGGTCAGGACGTTCACCCGCTCCTCACCCAGCACCCCGAGTTGGCGTCCCTCGGTGTGGTCGGCGACCAGGTGACGGACACGCTCCTCCCCGAGACTGGTCACCGCGGCCACCCGCCGCACCTGTAGCTCCGCGTACGCCGGGCTGATGTGCGGGTCGATGCCCGACCCGGAACCGGTGACCGCGTCGACGGGCACGGCATCCGGGCTCACGCCTTCCCGGGCGGCGATCGCGGTTCGCCGCTGCGCGACGAACGTCGCCAGCGTGGGACTACTCGGGCCCTGGTTGGTGGGCAACGCGGCGGCCGGATCCCCGGGTGCGAACGGGGCGTTCTCGGCTACGGAACCGGTGACCCGATTGTGGAAGAAGGGGTCCGGCCGACCGGCCGGCACTTGTGGGTCGACGCCCACCCACCGGCTGCCGACGACGCATCCGGCGCTGTCGTGAACGGGCGAGCCCTCGGCGGATCCGGCGCTGAGCCGGCTGACCCCCCACACGACCGCCGGGTAGAGAACGCCGAGCACGGCGGTCAGGGCGAGCAGGACCAGCAGGCCCGCCCAGGTCTGACGGAGGAGACCGAGAACGAATCGCATGACATTCACCCGATTCCGGGAACGAGGCGGACAAGAAGATCGATCAGCCAGATCCCGGCGAACGGGGTGAGCACGCCGCCGATGCCGTAGATCGCGAGATTGCGGCCCAGCAGCCGGGCCGCCGACGACGGCCGATACCGGACACCTTTGAGCGACAACGGGATCAGCGCGACAATCACCAGGGCGTTGAAAATCACCGCGGAGAGGATCGCGGACTCCGGGGTGGCGAGCCGCATGATGTTCAGCGTGCTGAGCTGCGGATAGATCCCGGAGAACAATGCGGGCAGGATCGCGAAGTACTTGGCGAGATCGTTGGCGAGGGAGAACGTGGTCAGTGCCCCGCGCGTGATGAGGAGCTGCTTGCCGATCTCGACGACCTCGATCAGCTTGGTGGGGTCCGAGTCGAGGTCGACCATGTTCCCGGCTTCTTTCGCCGCGGAGGTTCCGGTGTTCATCGCGACCCCGACGTCGGCCTGCGCGAGGGCGGGAGCGTCGTTGGTGCCGTCCCCGGTCATCGCCACCAGGCGCCCGCCCTGTTGTTCGCGGCGGATCAGGTCGAGCTTGTCCTCGGGTGTGGCCTCGGCCAGGAAGTCGTCGACCCCGGCCTCGGCCGCGATCGCCTTGGCGGTGAGTGGGTTGTCGCCGGTGATCATCACCGTGCGGATGCCCATCGCGCGTAGTTCCGCGAAGCGTGCGGCGATGCCGGGTTTGACGACGTCGGACAGGGCGATCGCGCCGAGTACCCGCGCCCCGCCGGCGTCCACGGCTGCGACGACCAGAGGGGTTCCGCCGCCCTGCGCGATCTGGTCGACGGAAACACCGACCTCGGCGGGCACGGTCCCGCCGTGGGTGTGCACCCAGGTGCGGACCGCGTCGCCGGCGCCCTTGCGAATCCGGGTGCCGGCGACGTCCAGACCGCTCATCCGGGTCTGCGCCGTGAACGCGACGAATTCGGAATCCATCTCGCCCGCAGTAGGTGTGGGCGGAAGATCGAACCGCTGCACGCACAAGTCGACGATGCTGCGGCCCTCGGGCGTGCCGTCGGCCAGGCTCGACAGCCGCGCGGCCTGCCCGAGTTCGTGGGCCGATACCCCTGGCGCGGGATACAGCTCGGTGGCCTGCCGGTTACCGAACGTGATGGTGCCCGTCTTGTCCATCAGCAGCGTGTCGATGTCGCCCGCCGCCTCGACGGCACGCCCGGACATCGCCAGCACGTTGCGTTGCACCAACCGGTCCATGCCGGCGATCCCGATGGCCGACAGCAGCGCCCCGATCGTGGTGGGGATCAGGCACACCAGCAGCGCGATCAGCTGCACAGGGTCCGGGGCCTGCCCGCCGTAGCCGCCCATCGGCGCCAGGGCGACGACCGCGAGCAGGAACACGATGGTCAGCGACGCCAGCAGAATGTTCAGGGCGATCTCGTTCGGCGTCTTCTGCCGGGCCGCCCCCTCGACGAGGGCGATCATCCGGTCGACGAATGACTGCCCGGGGGCGGCGCTGATCTGCACAACGATGCGGTCGGACAACACTGTGGTGCCGCCGGTGACGGCGCAGCGGTCACCGCCCGATTCGCGGACGACCGGCGCGGATTCGCCGGTGATGGCGGATTCGTCGACCGTCGCGATGCCCTCGACGACGTCGCCGTCCCCGGGGATCACCTGACCGGCCTCGACGACCACGCGGTCCCCGACCGCCAGCGCGGTGCCGGGCACCGTCGCGACGGATCCGTCGACGGTGATCCGGTGGGCGATGGTGTCCTGCTTGACCTTCCGCAAGCTGGCGGCCTGCGCCTTGCCCCGGCCCTCGGCGACCGACTCGGCGAGGTTCGCGAACAGCACGGTGAACCACAGCCACGCCGTGATCAACCACGAGAACACCGATGGGTCGGCGAAGGCCATCGCGGTGGTGGCGACGGACCCGGTGAACACCACGAACATCACCGGATTCCGCGCCAGGTGGCGCGGATCGAGTTTGCGGACGGCGCCGGGCAGCGCCGCGAACATCTGGGCCGGGTCGAAGACCCCGGCCTGCACCCGGTGACGTGTGTCGGTTGTGTCCGGAGCCGGATCGACATTCGGACGACTGGTCACGTCGATACTCACTGCAGAGCCTCCGCGATCGGTCCCAGCGCGAGGGCCGGGAAGAAGGTCAGGGCCGCCACCAACACGGCGGTGCCGGTGAGGAGCCCGGTGAACATGGGGCCGGCGGTGGGGAGAGTGCCCGCGCCCGGCGGCGTCGTGCGTTGAGTGGCGAGCGAGCCGGCGAGGGCGAGGACGAAGATGATCGGCAGGAACCGCCCGAAGAGCATGCACAGGCCCAGCGCGGACTGGAACCAGTCGCTGGTGACGGTGAGGCCGCCGAACGCGCTGCCGTTGTTGTTCGCGGCCGACGCGAACGCGTAGAGGACCTCGGAGAAGCCGTGGATCGACTGCGGGGTTCCGGGGTCGCCGCTGTTGCCCTGGAAACCCGTCGTGGAGGAGAGAGCGACGGTGATTCCGGTGCCGATCAACACCAGTGTGGGCATGGCCAATACGGACAGCGCGGCCAGGGTGATCTCCCGGCGCCGCAGCTTCTTTCCGAGATACTCGGGGGTGCGGCCGACGAGTAGGCCTCCGACGAATACCGCGATCAGGGCGAGAACCAGGATGCTGTAGAGGCCTGTTCCGACGCCGCCCGGCGCGATCTCGCCGAGCAGCATGTTCAGCAGCACCGCCCCGCCGCCGAGCGGCGACAGGCTGTCGTGGGCGGCGTTCACCGCGCCCGTCGAGGTGCCCGTGGTACTCACCGCGAACAACGCACTGCCGGGGATACCGAATCGGACCTCTTTGCCCTCCATCATTGCGCCCGCCGCGGTCGCGGCGACACCACGGACATTCGATTCCGCGGCGAGCGTGACGGCGAGCAGGGCGCTCCACAGCAGTCCCATCACCGCCAGCAGCGTCAGGCCCTGCCTGCGGTCGCCGACCATCGTGCCGAACGTCCGGGTCAGCGCCACCGGGATGAGCAGGATGGCGATGATCTCGACGATGTTGCTTGCGGGTGTCGGGTTCTCGAACGGGTGCGCCGAGTTCGCGGCGAGGATGCCGCCGCCGTTGGTGCCGAGTTCCTTGATCGCCTCCTGCGAGGCGACCGGGGCGAGCGCGTTGGTCACGACCGTCCCGTCGAGGCCGGTGGAGGTGAACCCGCCGGAGAAGGACTGGATCACGCCCTGACTCAACAGAATCAGTGCGATGACGAACGAGAACGGCAGCAACACCCGCAGGCTGCCCCGGGTGAGGTCGACCCAGAAGTTCCCGATCGCCCCGCCACGCGAGACCCGCACGAACCCGCGGATCAACGCGACCGCCACCGCCATGCCCACCGCCGCGGACACGAAGTTCTGCACCGCGAGCCCGACCGGCTGGACGACGTTACTCATGGTGGTCTCGGGGGTGTACGACTGCCAGTTGGTGTTGGTCACGAAAGACACCGCCGTGTTGAACGCGACGGACGGGCTCACCCCGCCGAGGTCGCCGCCGAGCGGCAGCACTCCCTGCACCCGTTGGAGTAGGTACAGGAACAGCACGCTCGCAAGCGAGAAGCCGAGCACGCTGCCCGCATATCCCGACCAGGTCTGGTCGGTGCGCGGATCGATGCGGCAGATGCGGTACAGCGTCGCCTCGATCCGCAGGTCACGGTGCGACTGGTACGTGCGGGCCAGATAGTCGCCCACCGGAACGTACGCCACCGCGAGCACGCCGAAAACGACGGCGACCTGTAACCCGGCCGCGAACGCGGGGCTCATCAGAACCGCTCCGGGTCGAGCAGCGCCACCAGCAGATACACCACCAGCGTCGTCGCGACGGCGAGGAGGACGACGCTGACGATGCCCGCGCCGGTCATCGCGCTCCTCCCGCCTGCAGACCCCGCACAACCAGGGCACACGCGGCGAACCCGCCGAGGATAAGCAACACGAAGGCCAGATCGGCCATGAAAAGGTTCCTCTTCGAATCGGGCCTGCGATCCAACGCAGACGACAACCCCCGTCCGCCGGGGCGTCACGTCAGCATCACCCGCCGACCCGCCGAAATGGGTGTCGCTGACGGACCCTTTACGGCCCCGTCCGCCGTCTTGACGCTTTCCTTACGCCTCCCGGCCGGACACGGTCCTCCACTGCCACCCCAAGCCAAGTGCCACGATGACGCACCTTTCGCGGCGTGCGCTGACGGATGCACCGTTGTCCGTCGGGTCGAGTCACGGGTCCAGTTGTTGTCGTCGATCTCGCGCAGCGCCTGCTGGAACTTTTCCTCGGTCGCCGACCTCAGATCCCGGATACGGGCCAGGGGAACACCGGCTTCGGCGAGCGTTCGGATCTTGATCAGGTCGATGGCGTCCTTCGCGCCGTACCGCCGGTAGCCGGACGCATCGCGGTCGGGTTCAGATAGCAGCCCCTTGTCGTGATAGACGGCGGATGGTTTTGATCGACACTCCCACATATCTGGCCAGCTGCCCGATGGTGATCACCCGGCCAATCGTTTCCACTTGACCTTTCCCCAGGGGGAAGGGTTGCAGAATGGCCACATGGCGAACATCGATCGGGAGACCCTGCGCGCGCTGGCCGATGAGGGCAACGAGACCGCTCTGGACCGGTTGGCCGACCTCGCCGACGCGGCCGGCGACCTTATGGAGTTGAGCGAGTTGCTGGACGAGGGATCCATGCGCGCCGGGTTTCTGCTCACTCGGCGCGCAGTGTCGGCCGGCGACCTGCGCGAACTGCAACGGATCTCCGACGCCGGCTACGACGAGGCAAGCAGCGAACTGGACCGGCTACTGAAAGCACCGGGTGGCGCATATCGGGGTTGAGGAGCAGACGCCGCTGCAACCGTGCTCCGACCGCGGGCGCGAACGCTGATGGCGTATGCCACCACTTACGTGACGCCCGGTGAGGGACCATCACCTGGGCGGCCCCACGACGGGGAAACGACCTGGACCAACCCTGGTTTCATGTAGAGCTAGAACGTCGACGAACCGGTCCCGGACGGGGAAACGACCGTCCGCATGCGGAAGCGAGTGAACGAACTCATCAACGCGAACCTGCGTTCCACGTTCGGCCGGTAGTCGCCCCCGATCAAGGATCCTGACATGACCCACCCCTTCGCCGACCTCAAACACACTGTCTTCGCCCGCCACTCCAACCCGTGGAGTGCCTGGACTCGCTGGCTGAGTACACCGCTTGTGCTCGTTCCTCTATGGACACGCCGGTGGAGCCACGCCGCGATCGTCGGTGCCTGGATGGCCGCCAACCCCGTGATCTTCCCAAAACCGGCAGACGAGCAGGCCTGGTCCACCCGGGCGGTGCTCGGCGAAGAGCTCTGGATCACCGAGCGGCCCCGCGACACCGCGATGGCGGTGAACGCGGCAGCCACGCTGGCCGGCATCACCGCACTGATCACCGCCCGGCGACGCCGCGCCGCACCGGCGGCCGGTGCCACCGTGGTCATGATGGCGCTGCTTCTGGTCTACTGGCGGCTCATGGCCGGCTACTACAGCCAGCACCGGGGCACCGACACCGGCTGAGCGCCGAGTACGAGTCGGCTTCCGGTCGCCGTATCCGACATGGACCATCCGGACGAGTCCTGGATGTCCTGCTCGCGGCTGACACCCGGAGCTGAGTACGGAGAAGGGGCCCCGAACCTGACCGGTTCGGGGCCTTCTCGTTGATCGATTCCTTCAGGAAATGGTAGCTGCGTGGCACTCCAGCTGAACCGGCATTACGGGGCCCTGCCGTTGTCTATCGGCCACCGGTCTCGGTCCTCATCCGGCGATCGAATGAGGACCGCACCCACCGGGCGCGGTCCCGCAGTCTAGTTAGTTAGACAGCCCGCACATTCGTGGCCTGCGGACCCTTCTGTCCCTGACCCACCTCGAACTCCACACGCTGGTTCTCATCGAGCGACTTGAAGCCGCTGCCCGAGATTTCCGAGTAGTGCACGAAGACGTCCGGTGTTCCGTCGTCGGGTGCGATGAAACCGAAGCCCTTCTCGCCGTTGAACCACTTCACAATGCCTTGCGCCATGCCGATACTCCCTAAATGTCGATCCGGGCACTCACATCGAATTCCCGATCTCGATACCACTGATCCTGTCACCCGAAGAACGGCTCCGAACGACCGCACCTGATCCGAGGAAGACAGACATACTGCTCGATACCTACTTCGACTCCCACCATGACCGCCCGTCCTCGATCAACAAGAGTTTCGCCGTTCCCAGCACCCGATTGCCGCCGGGCATCGCAGCGCCGGGCTGAAGAAATGCCAGGTAAATCGAGACAGAACGTGGAGGCCATACCCTGAGACAACGATAAACACGAAGGTCGATGTGCCTTAACATGGCATCGGCCGCGAGAGACCCTACAGGCACTGCTGGGTCTCAAGAGCCTTGGACACGAACGCCAGGACGGCGCCGTCCGGGTCTACCCTGCTGTTCGTGACTTCTCGCACCGGCGCGTCGCCGAACACACCGCTGCGGCGGGCAGCGGCACGAGCGACCCTCACCCCGGTCCGGGTGGTTGCCCTGGGCTTCGCGGCCGCGATCGCGCTCGGAACCGGGCTGCTCCTGCTTCCGGCGGCGAGCCAACCGGGAGCGGAGACCGGGTTCGTGGATGCCCTGTTCACGGCGACGTCGGCGATGTGCCTGACCGGGCTGGTCGTGGTCGACACCCCCACCCACTGGTCGGGGTTCGGGCAGGGGGTCATCCTCGGGCTGATCCAGGTCGGTGGCTTCGGGATCATGACGATGGCCTCTGTGGTCGGGCTCATGCTCGCCAACCGGATCGGGCTGCGGGCCCGGCTCAACGCCGCCGCCGAGGTCCGCGCGTCCGGTCTCGGGGACGTACGGAGCGTGGTCGTCGGGGTGATCCGGATCAGCATCCTCATCGAAACGGTCACCGCCGTGTGCCTGGCGGCCCGGTTCGCCCTCGGCTACGACGAACCACCCGGTCGGGCTGTGTGGTTGGGGATATTCCATGCGATCTCGGCGTTCAACAACGCAGGCTTCGCGCTCTACAGCGACAACATCATCGGCTTCGCCGACGACCCCTTCATCTGTGTGCCGCTGCTGGCCGCGGTGATCCTCGGCGGCATCGGATTTCCGGTGCTGTTCGAGGTCGGCCGGCGGGTGCGCGGCACCTCCCGCCGGTGGAGCCTGCACACAAAGCTGACCGTCACGGTGACCGCCATCCTGTTGGTGATCGGCCCGGCACTGGTGCTGCTGTTCGAGTGGGGCCACACCCTCCGCGAGCACGATCTCGGGGCGAAACTGCTCGTCGCCGCGTTCCAGGGCATCATGCCCCGCACCGCAGGCTTCAACAGCGTCGACTACGCCCAGATGGATCCCGCGACCCTGCTGGTGACGGACGTGCTGATGTTCATCGGCGGTGGCAGCGGCGGCACCGCCGGCGGCATCAAGGTCACCACCTTCGCGTTGCTGCTGTTCGCGATCGTCGCCGAAGTCCGCGGCGATCGATCGGTGACCATCTTCGACCGGCGGATCGCACCGCGGGCGCAGCGCCAGGCCCTGTCGGTCGCGCTGATCGGCGTCGCGCTGGTCATGCTTCCGACCATTGTGCTGCTCGCCGGTACCGCCTTCGACCTCAACGTGCTGCTGTTCGAGGTGGTCTCCGCGTTCGCGACCGTAGGGCTGTCCACCGGCATCACCGCGCAACTGCCCGTCTGGGGCCAACTCATTCTGATCGGATTGATGTACCTCGGCCGGATCGGCTCGATCACCCTGGTCAGCGCGCTCGCCGCCCGACAACGCGACCGCCGCTACGAACTCCCCGAAGAAAGGCCCTTCATTGGCTAGGAAACCGTCCTCCGACGTCGTCGTGGTGCTGGGATTGGGCCGGTTCGGCAAGTCCCTCGCCCTCGAACTGATGGAGCAGGGCACCGAGGTGCTCGGCATCGACTCCAGCGAGGCGGTGGTGCAGAAGATCTCGCACCGCCTCACCCACGCCGCCGTCGCCGACACCACCGACGAGGAATCGCTCCGCCAACTGTCAGTACACGACTACGACCGGGCCGTGGTCGGGATCGGCTCCGACCTCGAGGCCAGCCTGCTCACCGCGTCGGCGCTAATCAACCTGGCGGTGCCGAATGTGTGGGCGAAGGCGATCAGCAACGCCCACGCCAAGATCCTCCACCAGATCGGTGTGCAGCACGTCGTCCGCCCCGAACACGACATGGGCAAGCGGGTAGCGCACCTGGTGCGGGGCCGGATGATGGACTACATCGAATTCGACGACGGCTTCGCCATGGTCAAAACCACCCCACCTGCCACAGTCATCGGGAAGCGCCTCGGCGAAACCACCGTCCGCTCCACCTACGGGGTCACGGTGGTGGCGATAAAACGTCCCGGCGAGGGTTTCACCTATGCCACCGCGGATACGGTCATCGAACCCGGTGACACCATCATCGTCTCCGGTCAGGTGCGTGACACCGAACGATTCAGCGAACTGACGTGACCTCGTGCCGCTTCTCGCCCGATCCGCGGTCTGGCCCAGGAACCGGGGCGGAGGATGTTGCGGTGGCGCCCCCGATAGTCCGGTGAGCGAGTCCCGGCGGCTGTCGGCGCGTAGGCTCCGCCCGGAGACCAGCGACGAGAACGGGGTGATCGAGCGATGCCCGGCAGGTTGCACGCACGGCTGCGTCGATCCGACGTGCTCACCGAACGCCCCGATTTCGCGCTGGTGGGGATTCTGCGGGTACCGCAGCTACACGGCAGTCCCGGGCGTGCCATCACCCGGCGGATCGGCTACGCACTCGCCGCCCTGGCTGCGGTGGTCCTGATCGTGTACCTCGACCGCGACGGCTACCGCGACGTGCAGGAGAACCCGCTCTCGTTATTGGATTGCGTGTACTACGCGACGGTGTCGTTGTCGACCACCGGCTACGGCGACATCACCCCGATCACCGCGCAGGCGCGGCTGGTCAACGTCCTGATCGTCACCCCGCTGCGGATCTTCTTCCTCATCGTGCTGGTCGGTACCACCCTCGCTGCGTTGACCGAGAACTCCCGGCAGAGCTTCAAGATTCAGCGGTGGCGGCGCCGTACCCGCCATCACACCGTCGTCGTCGGCTACGGCACCAAGGGCCGCGCCGCCGTCGACGCGATGCTCGGAGACGGCGCCGACCCCTCGAACATCGTGATCGTCGATACCGATCCGACGATCATCGAAACCGCCACCGAGCGGGGATTCGTCACGGTGCACGGGTCCGCGACGCAGTCGGACGTGCTGCGGCTGGCCGGTGTGCAGCACGCGTCGTCGATCATCGTGGCCACCAGCCGCGACGACACCGCGGTGCTGGTCACGCTCACCGCGCGCGAGATCGCACCCACCGTGAAGATCGTTGCCTCGGTACGCGAAGCCGACAACGCTCACCTGTTGCGCCGGTCCGGCGCCGACACCGTGGTCGTCTCCTCGGAGACCGCGGGCCGGCTGCTCGGCGCGGCCACCATCACCCCGACCGTGGTGGACATCATCGAGGATCTGCTCACCCCGGAGACCGGTTTCGCGATCGCCGAACGCCCCGTCGAACCCGGCGAGGTCGGCGAATCACCGCGGCAGCTACCGGACATCGTCCTCGGGGTGGTGCGCGGCGGACAGTTGCTGCGCAGCGGAACACCCGAGGTGGACACCGTAGCGGCAGGTGACACGCTGCTCTACATCCGGCAGGCTACCGACTGACCGACGAATGACTCCTCGGCGGGGGGACGGCGCGCCGGTGCCAGCGGCGAAGAATCGGCGGCGACACCCTGCACGGTTCCGTGCCCCTTCCCGCTACGCCGGATAGGGGCCAGTAGCCGCCAATTAGGCTCGATCTCGGCGCACGCGGGCATCGCCGGAGGGCGCGGACTCGGTGGGAGGCAGGGAGTGGACATGACGATCGTGGACAACGCGGTGTATGTGGACGGGGTCCGGGCCGCGACCCCGGACACCCTCGACAGCACCTACGAGATCCTCCGGGAGAAGGAAGGGTTGGCCTGGATCGGGCTGTACCGCCCGGACCGGACCGAAATCGACTCGGTGGCCGACGAGTTCGCGTTGCACCACCTGGCGGTCGAGGACGCCATCAAAGCTCACCAACGCGCCAAACTCGAACGCTACGACAACATCCTGTTCGTGGTGCTGCGGCCGACCCGCTACCTCGACGACATCGAGAAGGTCGAATTCGGGGAACTGCACGTCTTCGTCGGACCCGACTTCGTCGTCACCATCCGGCACGCGGAATCACCAGATCTGGCGAAGGTGCGCCGGCGGATGGAGCAGGCCCCGGACCTGCTGCGCCTGGGCCCGGAGGCGGTGCTGTACGCCATCTTGGACCAGGTGGTCGACGAGTACGAACCGGTCATCGCCGGCCTCGAGAACGACATCGACGAGATCGAGGATCAGCTGTTCACCGGCCAGGAATCCGTGGCCCGCCGGATCTACGACCTCTCCAGCGAGGTGATCGCCTTCCAACGCGCCACCCACCCGTTGGTGGGCATGCTCGAGGCGCTTCAACGCGGGTCGGAGAAGTATCACGTCGACCTGGAATTGCAGCGGCACCTGCGCGATGTGCACGACCACACCATCCGCATCTGTGAGCGGGCCGATTCGTTCCGGGCGCACCTGCAGACCGCGCTGACCGTGCACGCCACCCTGGTCGGGCAGCAGCAGAACGAGGAGATGCACCGGCTCACCGAGGCCAGCCTCGCCCAAAGCGAGGAGGTCAAGAAAATCTCCGCCTGGGCCGCGATCTTGTTCGCCCCCACCCTGGTCGGCACGATCTACGGGATGAACTTCGACCACATGCCGGAACTGCACTGGGCGAGCGGATACCCGCTAGCATTGTCCCTGATGCTGATCACCTCCATCGCCCTGTACACGGTGTTCAAACACCAACGCTGGCTCTGAAAGAAGAGCATGGCGGTCCTTCTCGTCGTCGGGTTGATGAACCTGACCTGGATGGCGGCGATCGCCGTAATCTTCCTGGCCGAAAAGAACTCCCGCCATTCGGTCGCGCTCACCCGGGTGGTCGGGACCGCGGTCGTCCTGCTCGGGGTCGCCGTCCTCGTCCACCCGGCGCTGCTGCAGTCGCTGTCCCCCATGCCGGATATGTCCTCGCCGATGTCGGGCATGTGACCGATGCACCGATCCCCGGCAGGATCGGTGCACCGGACGACTACGGTCATCAGTCGGAGTCCACATACGCACCGACCGGATATGCAGGTTTACCAGTAGTAGGTCGGTTGTTCGCATGGCCTGCGAATACGACCACCGACGGTAAGGCTCCGCCGCAGGCGCCGAGGTGGCCGGGACCGTCAGTGTGTTTCTTTCGGAAATTCCCGGCGCGAACGCGACGACCTTTTCGTCGATCTGTGTCATCGCACTGCCCGACTGCGGAGGAATGCTCTTGCACACCGTGATCGGATTGGACTGGCGCACAGGGGGTTGACGTGCAGCATGCAATCGAGGACGGGTGAGGTGAAGATCAGTTCACGTGCAGGGTCACGAAGGGCCGGGTGGTGGGCCCCGCGGAGCCACCGGGTGGCTCGACGGTCCACGCCAGCGCCGACATTGCTCCGACGTCGTCGACGGTCATGGTGGTGACCGGGTTGATCTGCTCACCGGTGAACAACCCGGCCGAGTGCGGTGTCCCGGCCTCGGAGATCAGCCACATCTGATAGACCGAGTCCGCGGCGGGTGGAGGCACATTCTGCAGGGTCACCACGACCGCGTCCGCGGACGGTGAGTAACCGATGGTCGCGGAACCGCCCTGGTCGGTGACGACGGTCGACACCTGCAGGTCGGCCGCCCGCAGGATCTGCTGCTCTGTGGCACCGGGCGCCGTGTCGGTGAGAGTGCCGGTGATGACCGCCCCACCGGCGAGCAACCCGACCGCGGCCGCTGCGGCGACCGTGATCCGCCAGCGACGCCGATACCGCTGATCCAGTGCCACCGGGTGCGGACGGGTTTCAATCCGTACCAGTAGTTCGGCGCGGATCCATGATGGGGGCTCGATGTCACCGACACAGCTGAGGGCGGCGAGGGTTTCCCGAATGTGCCGGACCTCGTCGGCGAAGGCGGTGCGGGTGTCCTCGTCGGCGGCACCGAGATCGCAGAGCAGGTTGCGGCGGTCGGTGTCGTCGAGAGCGTCGAGGGCGAAGGGGTACGCCATGGACACGAGTTCGGCGTTCATCGGCTACCACACCTTCAGAGGCCCCGGGCAGGTCCTCGGCGGGGCCGCCGGAGACCGACTGGTCGATACCCCGGAGCACCGCACCTGCCGCCCCTGTGACAACGAAACCTGCTCCAGGCCAGCTATTTCCTGGGTCTGTGAGGGCTGCGAGGACGCCGGGGTGATTCTGCCCGCTACCGCGAAGGGCAGCGGGCAGAATCGTGGTGCTGCCCCCGTCGGGGGGTCGAGGCAGCACCCGTTCGGTATTCGGCACCGCCCCACTGAGGCTGATGGCTGGCGCTCCTGACGAAGAGACCCGATAGTCAGGGACAGGCGCCGAATAGGTTGTGCGGGCGGGATTATTGCGCCGGCGGCATCATTACCGTGTCGATCAGGTACACGGTCGCGTTGGCCGTCTTCACCCCGCCGCAGATCACCGCTGCGTCGTTGACCTTCAGGTCGTCACCGGACCCGGTGACGGTGAGTGAGGCGCCCTGGGCGGTGGGATGCTGGCCGTCGACCTCGTCGGGGGCGAGCTGGCCCGGGACCACGTGGTAGGTGAGGATTTTCGTCAGGGTGTCCGAGTCGGTTTTGAGGGTCTCGATCGTGGCGGGGTCGATCTTCGCGAACGCCGAGTCGACCGGCGCGAAGACCGTGAACTGTCCACCGTTGAGGGTGTCGACCAGGTTGACCTGCGGGTTCAGCTGTCCCGAGACCGCCTGCGTCAGGGTGGTGAGCATCGGGTTGTTGGAGGCGGCCACGGCGACCGGATCCTGCGCCATCCCGGCCACCGATCCCGCCCCGGTGGGCACCTGCTCGGCGTATCCCGCGCATCCCGGGCCGACGAGGTTCGCGGCCGGATCCGCCGACATCGGCGCCGAGGACGTCATCTCCGGCGAGGTCTGCGCCGAGGTCTGCGCCGTGGTGCCACCGGATTCGGAGGCCGTGCCGGAATCGTCGGACGAGCAGGCCGACAGGCCGAGCACCGCGATCGCGGCCATGCTCGCCGCCGCTGTCATACGTGAGGTAATCATTGTTGCAGTCACCACTTCCCAGGCGTACGGCCCGGACAGGGCCGTCACGTTGTTTCCACCGTCATCGAGGATTCGGTGCGGCACCCCCGCCCGGATGGGTTGGCCACGAATAAATCTCGGCCGCCCCGCGCATCGGGCAGGTCCGCGGCCGAAATCGGACGAGCCGGAGCTGTGGCGACGGCCGCAGGTGCCGGTCGACCTCACCCACCCATCCGCACCACGGGGTGGCACCGAATACCGGGGTAACACGACGACAGAAGGACGACTGTCATGAGTATCAGCACCGGGGAACGGCCCTCCGTGGGCGAGCGGCCGAGCCGGCGACGGCATCTGTTCTCCCGGGCCCTGGCCGGTGTGATCGCCGCCGCCGTGGTGCTCGGGGCCGGGGAGCTGTTCGCGGTCCTCGTCGGCGCCGCCTCGTCACCGTTCTTCGCGGTGGGAGCGACCACGGTCGACCGCAGCCCCGCCTGGGCGCGGGAATTCGCGATCACCACCTTCGGCACCAACGACAAACCCGCACTGTTCATCGGCATGAGCATGCTGATCGCGCTGATCGCGGCGGTCGCCGGGATGGTCGAGCAACCCCGCGCCCCCTACGGCAGCGCCATCCTCGTGGCCCTGGGCGGTGTCGGAATCTATGCCGCCACCCACCGGCCCGGTGCCACCTGGATTTTCGCCGTACCGAGCCTGATCGGCCTGATCGCCGGGATCCTCGTCCTGCGGGTACTGACCACCCGCGCCCGCGTCCCCGAGAATTCCGACGCCGCGGACTCCCCGCTGCCGCGCCGCAGTTTCCTGTTGTGGGCCGCGGCAGCCGCGGCGGCGGCCGTCTCCGCCGCCGCGGCCGGACGGTATCTGGGTGCGCGGATCGTCGGGGCGGCCGCGGACCGGCGCAACTTCACGGTTCCGGTGGTCCCGGCCGCGCAGCGGGCACCGATGATTGTCGCCGGCACCGACATCGGTATTCGCGGCGCCACCCCGTTCGTCACCGCGAATCAGGACTTCTACCGCATCGACACCGCGCTGCAGGTCCCGCAGCTGACCACCGAGCAATGGCAGCTGCGTATCCACGGCATGGTGAACCGCGAAATCACCCTGGACTGGGGCGATCTGATCGCCCGGCAACCCATCGAACGGGTGATCACCCTGACGTGCGTGTCCAACGAGGTCGGCGGCAACCTCGCCGGGAACGCCACCTGGATCGGATACCCGATCGCCGAGATACTCGACGAGGTCGGCGTGGCCGCCGACGCCGACATGCTGCTCTCCCGCAGCTCCGACGGCTACACCGCCGGAACCCCACTCGAGGTGCTGCGGGACGGGCGCGACGCGATCCTCGCGGTGGCGATGAACGGCCAGCCGCTACCCTTCGAGCACGGATACCCGGTCCGGCAGGTCGTCCCGGGGCTGTACGGCTTCGTCTCGGCCACCAAATGGGTGGTGGACTGGGAGATCACCCGCTTCGACCGGGCCCAGGCCTACTGGACCCAACGCGGGTGGGCGGTACGGGCACCGATCAAGACCGCGTCCCGGATCGAGGTACCCGCCGCGTTCGCCCCCACCAGCCCCGGACCGGTCCTCGTCGCGGGGACCGCCTGGGCCCAGCACCGCGGTATCGCCACCGTCGAACTCCGGGTCGACAACGGTCCCTGGCAGAGCGCCACCCTCGCCCCGCAGTACTCCCTCGACACCTGGCGGCAATGGACCTGGCAGTGGCAGGCCACCCCGGGACTGCACACCCTGCAGGTCCGGGCCACCGACCTCGACGGCAACACCCAAACCGAACAACGCACCCCACCGATCCCCGACGGTGCCTCCGGCTGGCACACCCGCTCGATCACCGTGACCTGAGACGGTGCCGGCAGGGGTGGAAGCAGCATTGGGTGGGAGCGGGCCTTGCCGACTCCCACCCCTTGGTCGTGTGGTCAGTGCTGCTCGAGGACCGGTTCCGGGGCCGTGTCCGGTTGGGCCGTGCGCATCGATACGGCGGTGACGCCCGCCCCGGCCAGGGCGATGACGGCGGCGCCGAGGAACGCGGCGGAGAATCCGTTCGTCAGCTCCGGGAGGTTACCGATCTGGTTGGCACCGAACGAGGCGGCGACCGCGGTCATGGTTGCCAGGCCGAGTGCCGAGCCGACCTGGTAGCTGACGTTGACAATGCCCGACGCCAATCCGCCCTCTTCGGGCCGTGCGGCGGAGATCGCCGTGCCGAGGGAGGGAATGAAGGCGAGCGACATACCCGCTGCGGCAACGAGGGAAGCCGGTAGCACGTCGACCCAGAAGTTGCCGGTGGGCCGGACCAGTGCCATCCACCCCAGCCCGATCGCAAGAACGATCAAACCGGTCACGATCATCGGTTTCGCCCCGAACCGCTGCATCGCCCGCGGCGCGACGACGATCATGCCGAGCATGATCAGTGTCGTCATCGGAAGGAGCGCTGCGCCGGCGGGAAAGGCGCTGTACCCCAACACCTGCTGCAGGTACAGGTTCAGGAAGAACCACATCGGGATCCACGCCGCACCGAGCAGCAACTGGGCGATGTTCGCGGCGGCGAGGTTGGGGGCGGCGAAGATTCCCAAGCGCATGAGGGGGTCACGGCGCCGAGACTGGATCAGCACGAACGCGGCCAGCAGCACCGCGGACGCGGTGAGGTATCCCCATGTTTGACCGGAGCCCCAGCCGACCTCGGGAGCCCGGACGATGGAGTAGACGGCGAGCGCCAGTCCGGCGGTGACGGTCAGTGCGCCGAGAATGTCGATCGAACCGGATCGGGCGGGGGCGTTGGGCATCAGCAGCGGTGTCGCGGCGAGGGCGATCAGGGCGATGGGAATGTTGATGTAGAAAACCCACGGCCAGCTGAGATATTCGGTGATCACCCCGCCGAGGAACACACCGGCGGTACCGCCGGCGGGTGCGGCGGCACCGTAGACGGCGAGGGCCTTGGTCAATTCCTGTTGGTTGGAACCGAACAGCATCATCAGCAGCGTCAGTGCCGAGGGTGCGATCAGTGCGGCCCCGGCGCCCTGGATGGCGCGTCCGGCCAGTTCGGTGCCGACGTTCCCGGCGGCGCCGGCGGTGATCGATCCGGCGAGCAGAACCACCCAGCCGGAGGCGAAGATGCGTCTGGCGCCCCACAGGTCGGACAGGCGTCCGCCGAGCAGGAGCAGTCCACCGAAGGCGATGACGTAGGCGTTGAACACCCAGGTCAGGTTCTCCTGGGAGAAACCGAGGTCGGTCTGCATTTCCGGTAGCGCGATGCCGATGATGGAAGTGTCCATGATGACCATGAATTGGGCTGCGGCGATCAACGCCAGCGCCCACCACTTGCGTGTGGGTGAAACCTGAGTAGACATGACAATCATTCCTTACCGGTACGCGGTATTTGTGAGATGAACGATGACGAGTGCGGTGGCGCGCTTACCCGCAACATCGAAGCCACTGGCCCCAAACGGTCGCGGAAATCGCGGTTAGATCGGATCTTTCGGGCGGATTATCTTCTTCTGTGCACATCGCAATCCTCCTAGATGCCGCTCGGCAACCTCAGCGTATTCGGTACCATAGGGGGGTATAGTACGAAGCGCAAGAGGCGGTCGTCCCGAAGTCGCCGAGAGAGTTCCGTTCCCGAACAGACTGGGCCGTGACAACACCGCCGGCGAACGATCGACGGGGCTGTCTCGCCCCGCGATCGAATCCTGCGGCCCCCGCGAAGCGGTACCAGCGCTACCCCCCCCATTTCCTCACGCGAAAGACCCCACTCCCGGTTTTCTAGCTGCCCCACCACCGGGAGCCCGCAGGCACTCCCCGGGGGTATGGCTCCGATGAACACAGGCCCCGATCCCGTCGCTGTTGCATACGGTAGGGGGGTATGGTAAATCTATACATGGGTTGCGACGACCCCAATCCACTCCCGAGCCGACGAAAGAAGGACATAGATGAGCACCACCACCGTCACCGTCACCGGAATGACCTGCGGGCACTGCGTTTCCTCGGTCCGCGAAGAGATCGGCAACATCCCCGGCGTGACCGCCGTAGACGTCGACCTCGCCAGCGGCCGGGTCGTAATCGACTCCGACTCCCCGATCGAGAAGGCATCGCTCGCCCGGGCAGTCGACGAGGCCGGCTACCAGCTCGCCGGCTGACCGGACGACACCTAAGACCCGGACAGGAGATTCCCACGATGAACGCATCGTCGAAGTTCGCCGGATTCACCGTCGGCCTGGCCGCGGTCTTCGCACTCGCCCTCGGGGCCGGGGCCGCCTTCGGCCCCGAGGTGCCCGCACCGGCCGACACACACGACACCTCAACCCACGACGCCGAACCCGGTTCGATTACGGGCGCACCGGTCGCCGAACAAACACCTGGAGGACTGATGGTCACCGACAGCGGATACACCCTGGCATTGGACACGGCGCAGGTTCCCGCCGGCGCTGACGTGCCACTGCGGTTCCGCATCCTGGGCGCCGACGGAGCACCCGTCACCCGCTACGTGGAGAGCCACGACAAGCAACTACATCTGATCGCGGTGCGCCGCGACCTGACCGGATACCAGCACGTGCACCCGGAACTCGACGCCGCCGGAACCTGGTCCGTTCCGCTCGATCTGACCCGCGCCGGGGCGTACCGGGTGTTCGCCGACTTCACCCCCGCCGGCGGTGACGGCGTGACCCTGGGCGCCGACCTGCAGGTCGCCGGTGCCTACGATCCGCAGCCCCTGCCCCCGGTTGCCGCAGCCACCGTGGTCGACGGGTACACCGTCACCCTCGACGGCACCCTCACCCCGGGTCAGGCGTCGAAGGTCACCCTGTCGGTGGCCCGCGGCGGGCAGCCGGTGACGGATCTGCAGCCCTACCTCGGCGCGTACGGTCACCTGGTGGCCCTGCGGGCCGCCGACCTCGGCTACCTGCACGTGCACCCGGACGGCCATCCCGGTGATGGTGTCACCGCACCAGGTCCGGGCATCGACTTCTATGTCACCACCCCGAGCGCGGGCGACTACCGCCTGTTCCTGGACTTCCAGCACGATGGAGTGGTGCGGACCGCCGAATTCACCCTGACCGCCGGGCAGAGCTCCGGCGCCGCAGTGCCCTCCGCCCCGGAGCCGATGCCCGCCGGGCACGGACACTGACGAAAACCACCACCGGAGAGGAGGAACGATGAATTCCGTCACGCAGCACCCGACCGCCGACGGCCGGGTCGAGCTCGAAATTGGTGGCATGACCTGCGCCTCGTGCGCGAACCGGATCGAGAAGAAGCTCAACAAACTCGACGGCGTCACCGCCACGGTGAACTACGCCACCGAGAAGGCCCGCGTCAACTACGTCGGTGCTGTGTCGACCGAGGATCTCGTGGCCACCGTCGAGGAGGCCGGCTACACCGCCAAGGTCCCGGCGCCGCCCGCCGCCGATACCGCGGCCGGCCCCGCCGCGGAGCCGGATCCCACGGCGGCACTGCGTCAACGCCTGCTCGTCTCGCTGGTGCTCAGTGTGCCGGTGATCGCGATGGCCATGGTTCCGGCGCTGCAGTTCACCCACTGGCAGTGGCTTTCGCTCACCCTCGCCGCCCCGGTGGTGGTGTGGGGGGCGTGGCCGTTCCACAAGGCCGCCTTCACCAACCTGCGGCACGGCACCTCCACGATGGACACCCTCATCTCGATGGGCACCCTCGCCGCCCTGGGCTGGTCGCTGTATGCGCTGTTCTGGGGCACCGCCGGAATGCCGGGCATGACCCACCCGTTCGAGCTGACCATCTCCCGCTCCGACGGGTCCGGCAACATCTACCTCGAGGCCGCCGCCGGGGTGACCACCTTCATCCTCGCCGGCCGCTACTTCGAGGCCCGCTCCAAGCGGCGCGCCGGTGCCGCCCTGCGGGCGCTGCTCGAACTCGGCGCCAAAGAGGTGTCGGTGCTACGCGGCGGTGTCGAGCAGCGCATCCCTGTCGATCAACTGGCCGTCGGTGACGAGTTCGTCGTTCGCCCCGGGGAGAAGATCGCCACCGACGGTGTCGTCACCGACGGCTCTTCCGCGGTGGACGCGTCGATGCTCACCGGCGAATCCGTGCCCGTCGAGGTCGGACCCGACGACCAGGTCGTGGGCGCCACCGTCAACGTCGGCGGCCGGATCACCGTGCGCGCCAACCGCATCGGGTCCGACACCCAGCTCGCGCAGATGGCGAAACTCGTCGAAGACGCGCAGACCGGTAAGGCGCAGGCGCAACGGTTGGCCGACAAGATCTCTGGAATCTTCGTCCCGATCGTCATCGCCCTGTCCGTCGCCACGCTGGGTTTCTGGATCGGCACCGGCGGCGGCCTCGCGGCCGCGTTCACCGCCGCCGTCGCCGTACTGATCATCGCCTGCCCCTGCGCCCTCGGCCTGGCCACCCCGACCGCGCTGATGGTCGGCACCGGCCGCGGCGCCCAGCTCGGCATCCTGATCAAGGGGCCCGAGGTCCTCGAATCGACCCGCCGCGTCGACACCGTGGTGCTCGACAAGACCGGCACCGTCACCACCGGCAAGATGACCCTGCTCGATGTGATCACCGCCGACGGCGAAGACACCATGCAGGTGCTGCGCCTGGCCGGCGCCCTCGAGGATTCCTCCGAGCACCCCATCGCCGCGGCCATCGCCAAGGGCGCCCGCGACAAGGTCGGCGCCCTGCCGAAGGTGGAGCAGTTCACCAACATCGAAGGCCTCGGAGTGCAGGGCATGATCGACGAGCACGCGGTGGTCGTCGGCCGGGCCCGGCTCCTCGCGGACTGGGCACAGCACCTACCCGCCGATCTCGAAGCGGCCATGACCGCAGCCGAATCCGAGGGCAAGACCGCCGTCGCAGTCGGCTGGGACGGTAAGGCCCGCGCCGTGCTCGTCGTCGCCGACGCCGTCAAGGCCACCTCCGCCGAGGCGATCGGACAGCTGCGCAGGCTGGGCATGACGCCGATCATGCTCACCGGCGACAACACCGCCGCCGCCCGCGCGATCGCCGACCAGGTCGGTATCGACGAGGTGATCGCCGAAGTGCTGCCCGCCGACAAGGTGGACGTCGTCAAACGGCTGCAGGATCAGGGCAAGGTCGTCGCGATGGTCGGCGACGGTGTCAACGACGCAGCCGCCCTGGCGCAGGCCGACCTCGGTCTGGCGATGGGCACCGGCACCGACGTCGCGATCGAGGCCAGTGACCTGACGCTGGTGCGCGGGGACCTCCGCGCCGCCGCCGACGCGATCCGGTTGGCCCGCAAGACGTTGGGCACCATCAAGGGCAACCTGTTCTGGGCCTTCGCCTACAACGTCGCCGCCCTCCCCCTGGCCGCGGCCGGGCTGCTCAACCCGATGCTCGCCGGTGCGGCGATGGCGTTCTCGTCGGTGTTCGTGGTCAGCAACAGCCTGCGGCTGCGCCGATTCCGGTCCCTCACCGGATAACCGCAGGAAACACCGCCAGGAGGGGTCAAACGCGCCCAGGTCGGCACCGGGTGGGGCATGCAGCGCCCGCCCCACCCACACCTTTCATCGATGTGCAGTTCCGAAAGGACAAGATCATGGCAACGGTGGCAACGACGTTGGTGCGCCTCGCCCGGCACCCCGGGACCCGGGCGGCGGCCCGGTGCGCGGTGATGTGCGCCGCATCGGCGATCGGCCGCCGTGTCGAGGGCCCACACCCCGCCCCGGATACCCCGGGCGGGCATAATCGGGGGTGCTCGGCATGACACTCGGATTCCAGGAGGACACCATGGCCACCACTCCCGCGGCCACCCACGCACCTGCCGAGACCGACGGCCATGACCATGCCGCGCACGGCTACATCACCGAAAAAGACGCCTACCTCAAGCGCCTCAAGCGCATCGAAGGCCAGGCCCGCGGACTGCAGCGGATGGTCGAGGAAGACAAGTACTGCATCGACATCCTCACCCAGGTCTCCGCGATGACCAAGGCCCTGCAGGCCGTGGCCATGGGACTGCTCGAAGACCACATCAGTCACTGCGTCGTCGACGCCGCCGTCGCCGGCGGTCCCGAAGCGGAGGCGAAGATCAAAGAGGCCACCGACGCGATCGCCCGGCTCGTCCGCTCCTGAGGCACCGCCACCGGCACCGTCCGAGGGTCAGTCGTCGTCGTCCATCCCGGCGTTCTCGTCGGAGATCTCGACGAGGCGGCGCAGGCAATGCATCCGCAACGGTTCCGGAAACCCGTCCGCGAGACGGTAATAGACGGTGCGGCCCGCCTTGCGGCGGGTGACCATTCCGGCGGTGCGCAGGATCCGCAGGGCGTACCCGACGGCGTCCTCGCCGAGGTCGAGGGTCAGGGCGATGTCCCCGACACATAGTTCCTCGGCGAGGTCGAGGGCGTAGATCACCCGGGTCCGGGTGGGGTCGGCGAGCAGGCTCAGGATGCTGCTCAACCGGGCGGCGTCGTCGCGGCTGAGCAACCGCTCACGGGCATGCGCCACCCGCTCCGGGTCGACCGGGTGCCCCTCGGTGGTGGACGGGTGACTCATGCACCCATTCTGACCCACGAGACACCCGCCCCGCGGCCCGACCGACTGTTTACCCGTACGGGTTTACGGGTATAGGGTGACGTGGCCGACGTTGTGTCAGCGGCGTCCGCCGCCGACATGCCCCTTCACGAAAAGGGAGTCATCGTGAGCACAGCCGAGAGAATGCTCGAGAGCTATCCGAAGGATCTGCGGCATATCGACAAGGCGAAACTTCTGTCCTGTATCGAGGCGTGTGTCGCCTGCGCGCAGACGTGCACGGCCTGCGCGGATGCGTGTCTGAGTGAGCCGTCGGTGGCCGACCTGACCGCCTGCATTCGCACCAACCTCGACTGCGCCGACATCTGCGAGGCCACCGGGCGGGTGCTCTCCCGTCACACCGGCTTCGATCCCGATCTCACGGCGGCGGTCCTCGAAACGTGTGTCACCGCGTGCAAGTCGTGCGGAGATCGGTGCGCCGAGCACGCCTCGCTGCACGAGCACTGCTCGGTCTGCGCCGATGCGTGCCGGCGGTGTGAGAGCGCCGGCCGCGAGTTGTTCGCCGCACTCGACTGACCCCGTCTGCGTCACCGCATCCGCCGAAAAGACGAAAAGAAGAGAGAAGGTTGTTGTCGATGAACAAGTCCCTCGCCGCCTGCGCCGCATCGGCGGCGCTGCTGCTGGCCCTGACCGCGTGCGGTGATTCCGGCACCGAGGAGAGCACCGCGACCACCACCTCGGCCGCCAGCATCACCTCGGTGAGCGCGGAGAACGGTGCCGCCGAGCACAACGACGCCGATATTGCCTTCGCGGAGGGGATGGTTCCCCACCACAGCCAGGCGATCGAGATGAGTGACATGCTGCTCGCCAAGCAGGGGATCGACCCCCGGGTGGTCGACCTCGCGCAGCAGATCAAGGCCGCTCAGGGCCCGGAAATCGAGCAACTCAACGCCTGGCTGACCGCGTGGGGCGAAGGCACCGCGGCGACCACCACGACCGGCATGAACATGACCGAGTCCATGCCCATGGGCACCGGAATGCAGATGCCCGAGGCACCGGTGGTGATCCCGCCGGCGGGCACCAGTGAAATGGACATGCCCGGCATGGAGGGCGGCGAGGGCATGGAGGGGATGATGTCGGCCGAAGACATGGCTGCCCTGCGCGACGCCCAGGGCGTCGATGCCGCCAAACTCTTTCTCACCCAGATGATCGAGCACCACAAGGGTGCGATCACCATGGCCGAGACCGAGGTGGAGGACGGCCAGAACGCGCAGGCGAAGGCGATGGCGCAGAACATCATCACCACCCAGCAGCAGGAAATCATCACCATGGAACAGATCCTGTCGACCCTCTGAACCGATATGCGGCTGCCCCCACGACCCGTTCCCGTCCCGCGGTCGTGGGGCGGAAAGGACTTTTCGTGAGCACCACCAACACCTACGCGGTCACCGGGATGACCTGCGAGCACTGCGTCAAAGCGGTGCGTGAGGAAATCGAACAACTCGACGGGGTGAGCGCCGTCGACATCGACCTCACGGTCGGCGGCGAGTCCCGGGTCGCCGTCACCGCCGACACGCCGCTGCCGCTCGATCAGATCCGCGGCGCCGTCGAGGAAGCCGGTTACCACCTCGCCACCCCGGCGAGCTGACCCCCAGACCACGAAGGGTTGACGATGGCGCATCCGAGCGGGCATTCCGAGACCGGCGTCCACGCCGGTGATCACCGGCATCACGCTGAGCAGGCGGCCGAACACCACGGTGCCGGGCATGATCACGGCGGACACGATCACGGTAGTGGCCGGGACAAACACAAAGGCCACGGCGCCCACGGTGAGGTGTTCCGCCGCAAGTTCTGGGTGAGCCTGGCCTTGTCGATCCCGGTGGTGATCTTCAGCCACATGGTCGCCGACCTCCTCGGCTACTCCATGCCCGAGTTTCCCGGCGTGATGTGGATTGCCCCGGTCCTGGGCACGGTGATCTTCTTCTACGGCGGCATGCCCTTCCTCACCGGCGCCTGGAGCGAGCTGCAATCCCGTCAGCCCGGGATGATGCTGCTGAT
Source organism: Rhodococcus sp. ZPP (assembly GCF_017656075.1). Lineage (NCBI taxonomy): Bacteria > Bacillati > Actinomycetota > Actinomycetes > Mycobacteriales > Nocardiaceae > Rhodococcus > Rhodococcus sp. ZPP. Next base: position 741,776 of record NZ_CP058639.1, on the reverse strand, counting down.
CGGCATGGCCATCTCGGTGGCCTTCATCGCCTCCTGGGTCACCACCCTCGAGCTCGGCGGGTTCAATCTCGACTTCTGGTGGGAGCTGGCCCTTCTCATCGTGATCATGCTGCTCGGGCACTGGCTCGAGATGCGCGCCCTCGGATCGGCCTCCGGGGCACTCGAGGCCCTCGCCGCGCTGCTGCCGGACACCGCCGACAAGATCACCGACGACGGGGTCACCGAGGTCCCGATCTCCGAACTGAGCACCGGTGATCTGGTCCTGGTCCGGGCCGGGGCCCGGATTCCGGCGGACGGCACCGTCACCGACGGCGTCGCCGAGGTCGACGAATCGATGATCACCGGCGAATCCAAGCCCGTCCCCCGGGCGGTGGGCGACACCGTGGTCGCCGGCACCGTGGCCACCGACAGCGCCCTGCGGGTGCAGGTGTCCGCAGTCGGCGAGGACACCGCCCTGGCCGGCATCCAGCGGATGGTGGCCGACGCGCAGGAATCCTCCTCCCGCGCCCAGGCTCTCGCCGACCGAGCCGCCGCCTTCCTGTTCTACTTCGCCACCCTCGCCGGCATCATCACCTTCGCGGTCTGGACGCTGATCGGCAACCTCGACGAGGCGGTGGTCCGCACCGTCACGGTCCTGGTCATCGCGTGCCCGCACGCCCTCGGCCTGGCCATCCCGTTGGTGATCGCCATCTCCACCGAACGCGCCGCCAAGGCAGGAGTTTTGGTCAAGGACCGGCTCTCCCTCGAACGGATGCGGACCGTCGATGTGGTCCTGTTCGACAAGACCGGCACCCTCACCCAGGGCAAGCATGCCGTCACCGGCCTCGCCGCGAGTGCGGCCCTCACCGAACAGGATCTCCTCGCCCTCGCCGCCGCCGTCGAAGCCGACAGCGAACACCCGGTCGCCAGGGCCATCGTCGCCGCCGCTGCGGCCACGGTCCCCGCTTCAGCGGGCAGCTCTGCCACCGACTTCCGGTCCCTGCCGGGCCGCGGCGTGCGCGCCACCATCGACGGCACCGACGTGTCGGTCGGTGGGCCGGCCATGCTCGCCGACCTGGGTGTCACCGTCCCGCCCGAGGTCGCCGCGGCAACCCAGCCGTGGGTGGGCCGCGGCGCGTCGGTGCTGCACGTGGTCCGCGGCGGCGAGGTGGTCGGCGCCCTGGCACTCGAGGACAAGGTGCGGGACGAGTCCCGCCAGGCAATCGACGCCCTGCACCAGCGGGGAATCAAGGTCGCCATGATCACCGGGGACGCCCGACAGGTCGCCGACGCCGTCGCCGCCGATCTGGGTATCGACGAGGTGTTCGCGGACGTGCTCCCGGAGAACAAGGACGCGAAGGTCGCCGAATTGCAGGCCCGCGGCCACAAAGTGGCGATGGTCGGCGACGGTGTCAACGACGCTCCCGCCTTGTCGCGGGCCGAGGTCGGTGTCGCGATCGGCGCGGGCACCGACGTCGCGATCGAATCGGCCGGGGTGGTCCTTGCCGCCGACGACCCCCGCGCGGTGCTCTCCATCATCGACCTCTCGCGGGCCAGTTACCGCAAGATGTGGCAGAACCTGGTGTGGGCCACCGGTTACAACATCATCGCCGTCCCGCTGGCCGCCGGGGTTCTGGCCTTCGCCGGCGTCGCCATCTCCCCGGCAGTGGCGGCGGTGCTGATGTCGGTCTCCACCATCGTCGTCGCGCTCAACGCGCAGCTTCTGCGGCGACTCGACCTCGACCCGGCCCGGCTCGTGCAGCACTGAGCTCTGAAGTGAAGCGCCCTGCTGCAGACCGGTTCACCCCGGCAGGTCGGGCCGGGCTCGGTCAGCGCGCCCGGCGCACCCCGTCCAAGGTGACCTGCACCAGCCGGTGGACCGCTTCCCGGGTGGGAAACCCGGTGGCGGCGGTCAGGGCGTGCAGGCAATACCGCGCCAGTTCGCCGGCGGCGATGTCGTCTCTGAGTTCGCCGGCGCGGGCACCCTCGGCGATCAGGTCCGTGACGAAGTCGGCGAGTTGGTGCTGCGCCCGGCCGACGTACTCACCGCGTTGCAGCGCGGCGGTGTCCACCGTGTGCTCGTGCTCGTGGAGGATCAGGGCGTAGGCCGCGAGCACTGCCCCCAGCCGGTCGGCGGCGCCGCCGACGGTGCGGTCCCGTACCTCGGCGAGCTGCTCGAGGTGACGGAGTATTTGACGTTCGTGCCAAGCGAGGACGATCGCTTGTACGTCGGGGAAGTATTTGTACAGCGTGGCCCGCCCGATACCGGTGTCCTCGGCGATCCGCGACATCGTCACCGCCGCGAGCCCATGGTGGGCGACGAGCGCCGCGGTGGCGTCCAGGACCGCCTCGCGGACGGCTTTGCGATGCTCCTCGATCGTCTCGTTCCACAGCTTCGGCACCCCGCAAGTGTACGCACCGACGCACACAGAACAGTGTGATTTAGACGTGACGTTGTGTATCGTAAAAATCATAGGGCGGCAATTCCTGCTGCTCGGATGGAGGACCCCTCGATGACCGACCCCGCTCCCGGCGCCGATTCCTCCCGACCCGACGGTGACGGTGGTGCCGGTCCTCGGCGTGAACCGACGTCGCGCTGGGTGAAAGTCGTCGGCATCGTCGTCGGAATCCTGCTCGTGCTGGCGATCCTGATGATGGTGTTCGGCGGCGGCAACCATGGCCCCGGTCGCCACCTGTCCGCCGGGACCACCGTCGGCTCTGCCGCGATCAGCGGGGACGTCGACGTCATGCAGGCCGGTGGCGGTTCTGTCGGTGATCGTCTCGGAGTGCGGACGGTCGCTGCGTGAGCATGTCGCCGGGGCTGCGTAAGCTCGCGCGGACCGTGCACATCTGCGCCTCGGTCGGCTGGCTCGGTGCGGTACTCACGTATCTGGCGTTGGCCATCGCCGCGCTGATGAATTTCGGAACGCCGACCGGGCGGGCCCTGTATCCCGCGATGGAACTTCTCGTCTGGACGGTGATCCTCCCGCTCAGTCTGGCATCGCTGGTCACCGGGCTCATCTCGTCGCTGGGCACCCCGTGGGGCCTGCTCCGGCACTATTGGGTGCTGTTCAAACTGGCGCTCAATGTCGGCGCCTCGGCCGTGTTGTGGCTGTACACGCAGACCATCGATTACTCCGCCGCCATCGCCGCGCAAACGACCCTGACCGATGCCGATGTACTCGTGCTGAGGAATCCGACCCACGTGGTCCACGCCGGTGGTGCGGTCCTGGTGTTGCTCGCCGCGACCGTGCTGGCGGTGTACAAGCCACGGGGAATCACCCCGTACGGGTATCGGAGCCGACGTGCGGCGGCGACCCGGTAGCTCACACCGACCTTGGGGCAGCCGGCTATAGAGCCGTCAGTCCAGGCCGATGATCGATGCCCCTCGTTTGGTGAGCCATGCGAGGGGGTCGGTCTTGTCCCCGTCGGGTGTTTCGACTTCGAAGTGCAGGTGCGGCCCGGTCGAATTGCCCCGGTTCCCGATGGTGGCGATCTTCTGGCCGGCTTTCACGCGCTGGCCGACCTCGACGAGGTTGTCGTTGTTGTGGCCGTAGGTGGTGATGGTGCCGTCGTCGTGCCGAATTCGCACCCACAGCCCGTACCCCTGGGCGGGTCCGGCGTTGATGACCTCCCCGTCGGCGACCGCGACGATCGGCGCGCCCAACGTGTTGGCGATATCGATGCCGCCGTGATCGCGCCCGTCCCCGAAGGGTGAGGTGATCGTGCCGGACGACGGTGCCACGAACGCGCGGCTCCCGGGCCGATTCCAGGTCTTCGGTTGCGGTGCCGGCGCCGGGTCTTCCTGCGCCGCGCCAGCTTCCTCGTCGTGCGGATCCGTCCCGTCACTGGGGTGAGTCTCATCAAGGGTTTCGGTGCCGTCAGGAGTTTCAGTTCCTTCGAGAGATTCGGTGCCGTCGAGAGATTCGGTGCCATCGAGCGTTTCGGTGCCATCGAGCGTTTCGGTGCCATCGAGAGACTCGGTGCCATCGAGCGTTTCGGTGCCATCGTGGACACCGGTCTCGTCGTGGCCCTCGGTCTCGGTCCCGATGCCCGCGCCGGTTTCGGGGGACACCTCCGCCGCCCCCTCGGCCAGTGCTTCCGTCGACGGCGTCATCGGCTCGACCGTGGTCTCTTGTGGTGCAGTGGTCGCGCCGGCCGGTGTGCTGGGCCCCTCCGGGGAGGTCTCGTACTGCGGTGCGGTGGAATCGGTTGCCGCGGGAGGCGCGCTGGCTGCTCCGGGCGCCTCGGGATCCTCCGCGGCCGTGGATTCATCGACCGCGGCGGCGGTCTCACCCGACGGTTCGGTGGAGGTTCCGGAGAGGTCCGGCGGCGCCGAGATCGGTGGCGACGCACCGGTGGGAGGGTCGTATTCGAGGGCAGCGAGCAATCTCGGGCCGATGCTCGCGTCGATGCTGTCGAGTTCATCGGTGCAGGCGCTCAGGGCACCGCCGATGCCGGGTTCGCCGTGCGCCGCCCACGCTCCCAGGCAACTCGTGAGCATCTGCTGGGTGGCCAGAGCGTCCTCGAGGGATCCGTTGGCCTGCGCGTTCTGCAGGCTGGTGGAGGCTATGTTCGCCACCTTCTGCCAGAGGCTGGGGTCGACGATGACCACGTCCGGGTCGGCGGTATCCGCGGTCATGGTCAGCGCATTGGCGACCGCGGCCGCGAACGACGACGGCGCGGACACGTGGGTGGCGGATGCGGTCGGCGCACCGGCGAGAAAGAGCGCGGCGGTGGCGGTCGATCCACCGACGACCAGCGCGGTAAGTCTCTTACGTGCGGCGAAAGCGCCTGTTGTGCCTCGCATCGCGGTCCCTTCTGAAATTCACGCTCCGACGATGAACGGGTCAACCGAACGAACGAGGCGGCGCGAGTAAGTCAAGACGACACGCCGTAACGTTAGTGCATTTCCTTCCCTTCAGTGCCGATAATGTTCTTCTTTCCCACGGCTTACATCAGACACATCAGTCAGATCGGTAGCACGACGTTGCTGACGAACTCGTCCCGGAGCCAGGCGATGAACAGATCCCACGCTCCGGTCAGCAGAGCGAGCCCGACCACGATGAGGGCGATCCCACCGACGATTTGGATGGTCCGCGAGTGCTGGCGCAACCAGGCCGCCCCGGCGATGGCCCTGGTCGAGCCGAAGGCGAGCAGGATGAAGGGCAATCCCAGGCCGGCGCAGTAGGCGATGATCAACACCACACCCCTCGCGGCCGTGGCGCCTTCGGTTCCGGCACTGACGGACAGGACGCCGGCGAGAGTCGGCCCGAGGCAGGGTGTCCAGCCCAGCGCGAAGACCGCCCCGAGCAGTGGTGCGCCGGCGAGGTGCCCTACCCGTCGGGGACGGGGCCAAACGGGGCCGGGTGTCCTTCTGTAGTGCCGGGATCAGTCCGATGAACGCCAACCCCATGACGATGGTGATGACGCCGCCGAGGCGTTGGAGCAGTTCCCGGTTCAGTTGCAGGACGCTGATCAGTCCGAAGACCGAGGCGGTGGCGAGGACGAAGACGACCGTGAAGCCGGTGACGAACAGAAGGGCGGCGCCGGTGACCCGGATCCTGGCCGCGGTTCTCACCCGGGTGTCGCCGGCCGGGTCGGTGGAGGTTTCGGCTCCGGCGATTCCGGCCAGGTAGGACAGGTATCCCGGAACGAGGGGAATGCAGCACGGCGAGGCGAAGGAGACCAGCCCGGCCAGGGCAGCAGCCCCGAGCGCCAGGAGCATGGGTCCGGTGGCGGCGGCGGTCTGAAAGCTGGTGCCGACTTCTTGAGCGAGCAGGTTCATGATTCGGCCGCTATTCGTTCGATCACCGGCTGCAGGTCCTCGGTGAGCAGGGCCCGCAGGTAGACGGCGGCGACCTTGTGATCGCGGTCCAGGATCAGGGTGGAGGGGATGACGCTGGTGGGGTAGCTTCCGCCGAGGGCGAGCAGGGTGCGCATAGGTGGGTCGTAGATGGAGGGATAGGACACGGCGTTGGCGGTAACGAAGTCCTGCGCCTTGTCGCGGTGCGGGTCGCGCACGTTGATGCCGAGGAACTGCACGCCGAGGTCCTTGGTCGCGGTGAACGCACGCTCGAGGTCGTCGGCCTCGCTGCGGCAGGGGGCGCACCATTGCCCCCACAGGTTGATCACCACGACCTTCCCGGCGTAATCGGCGAGCGAGACAGATTCGTCGGTCATCAACTCGGGGCCAGTCAGCGGGCCGATGGACCCGCGGACGTCGGGTGGGTCGTAGAAGATGTCCGTCTGGCCGCCGGGGGCGACGAAGTCGAAGGTGCCGCCCTGGGCGACGGCGTCCGCGCCGGTGGCGCATGCCGTCGCGGTGAGCAGGGCCGTGCAGGCTGCGGCGAGGACGGCTCTGCGGTGGACCGGCCGCCGCCGCGGCCTCGGGGTGCTCATGAGGACAACTCGCTGACGGCTCGGTGGATTTGGGTGGGATCGTCGAAGACCGCAGGCGTGGTGATGCGGTGAATCGAGCCGTCCGGGCGGAGCAGGAAACTCATCGGTAGTACCGGCGGTGCGGCGAGCGCGCCGCGCAGCGCGGCGGTGTCGGTGTCGCCGAAGGACGGGTAGTGCGCCCCCAGTTCGGTCAGCAGCGCGAGTGCGGCGGTGGCGCTGTCTTCGACATCGACGCCGACGACGCGGACCGCACCCGGGGTGTGGGCGTATGCCTCGAGGACGGGAATCTCCTCCCGGCACGGTCCACACCAGGAGGCCCACAGGTTGATCAGGGTCGGCTCCCCGTTCAGGACAGCACCGAGATCGACCTCGGCGGCCGAGCCGAGGCAACGGGCGCGGATACCGCCGAGCGGTCCGCTGGACGCCTCGGTGTCCGGCACCGCCTTGGCGGTCGGGCACGGCTGGAGCGCCGCCGTCGCGGCGAGCCGGTCCAGTTCGGCCTGATTACTTCCGCGGCCGGTCTCGGGAGAGGACAACCCGGTCGAGAGGTCCTGGTCCGCTTGTCGTGGCCAGAGGGCGACTATCAGCACGACGATCACGGCCAAGACCGGCACCAGCCAGCGAACACCGACCGGCATGGGACGGCTCATGTCGTGGTTCTCGAAAATCCGTAGGCTGCTACGAGGACATCATCCTCGAGCACATCTCGCACATCTGGCACATCTGCCCGTTCATCATCATCATCTGGCAGTCCCACCATGCTTGCAGGTTGCCCAACATCTCCAGCATCGCTTCCACTCCCATTCGTCGATCGATGACCGTTTCCGACACCAAAATACGTAGTACGTACGTAGATAGTAGATCAAGCGTGGTTTCGTCCGTTGCCGCAGGTGGGCGGACGCCGAGCCGACGCACCGGCACGGGGTCGGCGTCGTACTCTGGGACGACGAAGACGGCGGGAGACGGCAATGCGGGTGCGCGGGTTCGGGGAACTCGAAGCGGTGGTGATGGAACGGCTGTGGGATCGAGAGGAAGCGACCACGGTGCGTGAGGTGTTCGACGACATGAGCCGGGACCGGGAGATTGCGTACACCACGGTGATGTCGACGATGGACAACCTGCACCGCAAGGGCTGGCTCGAGCGCGAGCGCAGCGGCAAGGCGTTCCGGTACTGGCCCACCCTGACCCGGGAGGAGCACAGCGCCCGGTTGATGCGGGAGGCCTTCCACTCCGGCGGCAGGTCGGATGTGGTCTTGACCCACTTCTTCGAGCAGATGAGCGAGGAGGAGGCCGCCGGTCTTCGGGTGGCGTTGCAGCGGATGGCCGCCGACGAGGACGCCGCCCGATGATGAGCGCAGCGGCGTGTTTCCTGCTGTTCAGTGGGATCGTGGCCGTTGTCGGTCCCCCGGTGCTGCGGCGCCTGACCCATGGCGGCCTCGCCCCGCGACTGGGCGTGCTCGCCTGGACTGCGGCGATCGCCGCCGTGGTGCTCTCATGGGCGATGGCCGCACTGCTGGTTGTGTCCGATCTGCTCCGGTACCGGACTCTTCCCGGCGGCTCGATGATCGGGGCGTGCCTGGCCCGCCTGCAGGAGACGGTCGGTGGCGCCGACACCGTCTTCGAGATGGTGGGAGTCGCGGTCGCCGCGGCGGTAGTGTCGGCCACCGCGTGGATCGGTGGCCGACTCGTTGTGGGTCTGGTGCGTCTGCGGATGCACACCCACGGACACGCCCGCCGCGCCCGCCTGATCGGCCGCCGGGTGCCCGGCGTCGATGCGATGGTCATCGACAACGCCGAGCGCGTCGCCTACTGCGCCGCAGGACGCCCACACGCCGTGGTGATCACCACCGCCGCCCTCGCGGCCCTCGACGACCGGCAGGTCCAGGCCGTCCTCGCGCACGAACGGGCCCATCTGGCCGGACATCACGCGCAGATACTCGCCGTCCTGCGGGTACTGGCCGCCGCCCTGCCCGGCATCACCGTGTTCACCGCCGGCGCGATCGAGGTGGCTCGCCTGCTGGAGATGTGCGCCGACGACTCCGCCGCCCGCGGGCACGGCTCGCGGACCCTGCTCACCGGTCTGATCGCGTTGTCCGCTCCGGCGCAGGTCCCCGATGGTGCCCTCGGCGCCGGCAACATCGCCCTCCTGGACCGGGCCGGACGACTGGCCTCCCCACCGCCGCGGTCGGCGAAGATGCGGGTGCAGGTGTTGTCGGCGGCCGTGGCCGCCGCACTGAGCGCCGCCCCGATCGTTCTGGCCGTACTCGAGGTGACCGGAAACATGTGGTGCCTCCCGGCGGCTTGGTGACCAGCGGGGATCAACACCGCGCACCCACATCCCCGAGTTATCTGGACCAACGCCCAGGTCATGGCTGCTACAGTCGGGAAATTGTGACGGCTCTTGCGATACGCCCCCCGCGTATGCGGACGGTAGTTGCGGTCGCCGCTGTCCTATATCTGCTCGCGCACACGATCGCCCAGTGCGGCATCTTCCTCGCGCACGGTCACGAGGGCGAGGACGTCCACGTCTCCTCCTCGTCAGCCCTTCCGGCCGATGAACTCACGCCCGGGCACGCGCACGTCGACGACGGATCGACCCACGTGTCCCACGAGGCGCACACCGTCGTCGCGATGCCCCGGGCCGACAATCCGCTCCGCCCGCTGACCATCGCCGCGGTCGTCGCGATGGCACTGGCGGTGGTGCTGGTGGTGCTGTCGGCGCCGCGCACTCCGCGGGCCCCGCCGGACGTGCCCATCCCCATCCGGCCCGGCCGGACCGTCTTGAACGAACTCTGTATCAACAGGTGCTGATCAGCAGCCCGCAGGCCATCTGAGGACTTTCCCTCGTGGCCCAGCTCGCGCTGCCCATCACTCACCCACTGCTCTTGTCGCAGTCACATACAGGGATTTCTTTTCATCATGAACAGTGCTGTTCCTGCCACCCTCGTTCCACCCTCCTCCTCCGCCGCCCCGCTGCCGGCCGACGCTCACCGGTGCCCGCAACCGAGCACCATGGTCGGCAACACTCCCGTGCTGTGGATCGGTGAACCGTTCGCCGATTCCGGCCGCGGCTTCTGGGCGAAACTCGAAGGCAGCAATCCCGGCGGGATGAAAGACCGCCCCGCCCTACACATGGTCGAGAAGGCGAAGGCGCGCGGTGACCTCGCCCCCGGGGCAACGATCATCGAATCCACCAGCGGAACCCTCGGCCTGGGCCTGGCGTTGGCCGGGATCACCCATCACCATCCCGTCACCCTGGTCACCGACCCCGGTCTGGAACCGATCGTGCACCGGATGCTCGCCGCCTACGGCGCCCACGTCGAATTGGTCACCACCCCCCATCCCACCGGCGGCTGGCAGCAGGCCCGGCGCGAGAAGGTCGCCGAACTCCTCGCTGCCCATCCCGGGTCGTGGTGCCCGGATCAATACACCAACCCTGACAATGTCGAGGCGTACGAGTCGCTCGCGCACGAACTCATCGCCCAGCTCGGCCGCGTCGACACGCTGGTGTGCTCGGTGGGCACCGGCGGGCACTCCGCCGGTGTGGCCCGGGTGCTGCGCCAGTTCAACCCCGACCTGAAACTGGTCGGCGTCGACACCGTCGGATCGACCATCTTCGGGCAACCCGCCAGTACCCGGCTGATGCGCGGGCTCGGCTCGAGCATCTATCCCGACAACATCGACTATCCCGCGTTCGACGAGGTGCACTGGGTGGCCCCGCACGAGGCGGTGTGGTCGTGCCGCACCCTGGCCGCCACCCACCACGCCAGCGGCGGCTGGAGCGTCGGCGCCGTCGCGTTGACCGCCGGGTGGATCGCCCGCACCAGCCCACCGGACACCCGGGTCGCGGCGGTCTTCCCCGACGGTCCGCAACGCTACTTCGACACCATCTACAACGACGACTACTGCGCCGAGCACGGCCTGCTGAACGCGAACCCGCCGACCGAGCCGGCGACCATCGACCACCCGACCGACCAGATCGTGCAGTCCTGGACCCGGTGCGCCACCGTGGTCGATCCCACAGAGAGCGTTTCATGAACAACCTTCTGACCCAGTTCCGCAGCTTCGACCGGCCCGCCCAGGTGCTGATGGTCAACCAGTTCTCCATCAACGTGGGCTTTTACATGCTGATGCCGTATCTGGCCGGGTACCTGGCCGGACCCCTGGGTCTGGCGGCGTGGGCGGTCGGCCTGGTGCTGGGTATGCGGAACTTCTCCCAGCAGGGAATGTTCCTGCTCGGCGGCACCCTCGCCGACCGCCTCGGCTACAAACCGCTGATCGTCGCCGGCTGCCTGCTGCGGGTCGCCGGGTTCGTGCTGCTCGCGGCCGTGGAATCGCTGCCGGCGATCCTGCTCGCCTCGGTGGCCACCGGGTTCGCCGGGGCGCTGTTCAATCCGGCGGTGCGGGCGTATCTGGCCGCCGACGCGGGGCCACGGCGGGTCGAGGCGTTCGCGGTGTTCAACGTGTTCTATCAGGCCGGGATTCTGCTGGGCCCGTTGATCGGCCTCGCCCTGACCACCCTCGATTTCCGGGTCACCGCGCTGGCCGCGGCCGCGGTCTTCGCCGTGCTGACGATCGTGCAGATCTGGGCGCTGCCCGCGCACAAGGCCGCAACGCCCACGGCCAAGACGTCGGTCCTCGAGGACTGGCGGGTGGTGGTCGCCAACCGGCCCTTCGTGCTGTTCGCGCTGGCGATGATCGGGTCCTACGTGCTCTCGTTCCAGATCTATCTGGCGCTGCCCCTGCAGGCGGCGGTGGTGGTCGGCGACGGCCGGTCCGACACCGCCCTGGTGACCTCGCTGTTCGTGGTCTCGGGGGTGGTGGCGATCGCCGGGCAGCTGCGGATCACGTCCTGGTTCTCCCGCCGGTGGGGTTCGGGACGGTCCCTGGTGGTCGGCATGGCGATCATGGCGCTGGCGTTCCTGCCGCTGATCGCGCTACCGGGCCCGGCCACCCTCGGTGGGTGGGCCGCCGCCGGCGCCCTGGTACTGACCGCCGCCCTGTTGGCGGTCGGCACCGCCGCGGTGTTTCCGTTCGAGATGGACACCGTCGTCGCCCTCTCCGGCGGCCGGCTCGTGGCCACCCATTACGGCTTCTACAACACCGTCGTCGGCGTGGGGATCCTGCTCGGCAACCTGGGCACCGGTGCCGTCTTCGGGATCCTGCGCGATGCGGAACTGGGTGCGCTGATCTGGGTGGCGTTGACCGGTGTCGGGGCGGTGTGTGTGGTCGCCCTGTACCTGCTCGACCGCTCCGCCCGGCTCGACCCGCCACCGACCGAACCGGCTGTGACCGAGACCGACGAGGTACCGGCCGCGAGCTAGCAGCCGGGTTTACGACCTGGTCAGGCCCCCACGCCAACCCATCTACTATGCAACTACGTAGATTGGGTGGGGTGCTCGGCCGAGGTGTCCCGTGCCCTCCGCTGCGTCCGAACAGGAGTTGTGCATGATCGAACCGTTTCCCGGCGCCGCCCGCCTGTCGCGCCGGAACTTTCTGACGCTGGCCGGCCTGGGGGTAGCGGCGACGGCGGCCGCGTGCAGCAGGGGCGGCGGCGCCGCAGCGGTGTCCACCCCTGTCGGCCCCGACTCGGCGGCGGTGCGGGCGGCCGAGCAGGTCCGCCGAGCCAATATCGGGACCGGGAACACGGTCCGCGCCTCGCTGCAGGCCCGGCCGACCCGGATCGACCTGGGTGGTGTGCAGGTCGATACCTGGGCCTACGGCGACCGGATCCCCGGCCGGGAAATCCGGCTGCGACGCGGGGATCTGCTCCGCGCCGAGCTGAGCAACGACCTACCGGCCGAGTCGACCATCCACTGGCACGGCCTCGCGTTGCGCAACGACATGGACGGGGTGCCCGGGTTGACCCAGTCCGCCATCGCCCCGCACAGCCCGTTCACCTACGAGTTCCTCGCCCCGGACGCCGGCACCCACTGGCTTCACCCCCACGTCGGGATGCAGTTCGACCGGGGCCTCTACGCCCCGGTCATCGTGGAAGACCCCGCCGAAGGCGCCGATTACGACCTCGAGGCCGTTCTGGTGCTCGATGACTGGCTCGACGGGGTGGCCGGCGGCAGCCCGGACCAGCAACTCGACGCCCTGCGCCGGGGCGGGATGCCGATGAGCGGCATGGGCCACGGCGGCATGAGCGGGATGGGGATGGGGGCACCGGTCGATCCGGGGAACCCGCTCGGCGCCGACACCGGCGACGTGCAGTACCCCTACTACCTGATCAACGGCACCCTCGGCGCCGACCCGTTCACGGTGCGGGCCCGCCCCGGTCAGCGGGTGCGGCTGCGGATCATCAACGCCGGCGCGGACACCGCGTTCCGCCTCGCCGTCGGTGGCCATCAGCTGACCGTCACCCACAGCGACGGATATCCGGTGCAGCCGGTCACCGGGTCATCGCTGCTGATCGGTATGGGTGAGCGGTTCGATGCGATCGTCACCCTCGGTGACGGGGTTTTCCCCCTCGTCGCCTCCGCCGAGGGCAAGCAGGGGCAGGGGTTCGCGGTGATCCGCACCGGGGCCGGCGGGCGACTCGACCCGGGTGTGCGGCCTGCCGAGCTCGACGCACCCCCGATCACCGGCCTGGTGCTGCGCGCCCGCGAGGATGTTCGGCTCGACCGCCGGGCCCCGGACCGGGTGCACGAGCTGATGCTGGGGATGGACATGTCCGGGTATCGGTGGACGATCAACGGCGCCGCCTACGGCGAGCACACCCCGCTCGAGATCAGCCAAGGTCAGCGGGTGCGGCTGCGGTTCGTCAACCAGACCATGATGTTTCATCCCATGCACCTGCACGGGCACACCTTCCAGGTCGTCGACGGCCAGGGCGCCGGTCCCCGCAAGGACACCACCCTGGTGCTGCCGAACCAGAGCGTCGAGGTCGACCTCGATGCGGACAACCCCGGTCAGTGGCTGGTGCACTGCCACAACCTCTATCACGGTGAGGCCGGGATGATGACCACCCTGTCCTACACCGAATAACCCCCTGTCACACCGACATCCGAGATGCACTGTCGGTGCGCCCCTGATTTCCCCGTTCCTCTCCTCGCGTACAGAATGAGACCTGAAGATGCCTGCCCACCGGATCACCCGCACCCTGCTGCCCACCGCCGCCGCTGCCCTGCTCCTGCTCACCGGCTGCACCTCCGGGGCCGACGAGGCCACGAAACCCGACACCTCCGTGCCCACAGTCGATTTCAACCCCGAACTGTCCCATGTGCACGGGCTGCACGTGGGTAAGGACGGCACCGTGCTGGCCGGCACGCACACGGGTATCTTCGCCATCGACGCCTCCGGTTCCACCTCCCGAGTCGGCGCCTCCGATGACGACTTCATGGGGTTGACCGGCGTCCCGAACACCGACAACCTCTACGCCTCCGGTCACCCCGGGCCCGCCAGTTTCGCTGCCAACCCGCTGGGGCTGCGCAGCAGCACGGACCGGGGGGTGAGTTGGATGGACCGCTCCCTGGCCGGGGAGGTCGATTTCCACGTCCTGACCACGGACGGCCGGGTCCTGGTCGGCCACGACGGCACCGAGGGGCTGCTCGTCTCGACCGACGGCGGCACCACCTGGACCCCGGGCGCGACACTGGTCGCCGGCGCGCTGGCGATCAACGACAGCGGGGTGTGGGCGGTGACCCCGGCGGGTCTCGAACACAGCACCACCGCCGCCCGCACGTTCTCGCCCGTACCGAACGCCCCACGCCTGGTGATGCTCGCCGGCGCCGGGGATGCGCTGTGGGGGATCGACGAGGACGGATACGCCTGGCGCAGCCGCGAAGGACAGGACTGGGAAAAACGCTCTCAGGTCGGCACCGTCGATGCGTTGACCGCCGCCAACTACGACACCGCCTACGCCGCCACCTCGCAGGCGCTCTACACCCTGAACTGACCCGGCATGCCCACCGCCGCCCGACTTCTGCTTCGCGGCCTCGCCCTGGTGCTGGCCACGCTCGCGCTGACGGTCGCCGGGGCGGGGGTGGCCAGCGCCCATCCCACCCTGCTGTTCACCGACCCCGGGCCGGACACCGCGGTCGCCGCTCCCCCGCAGTCGATCACGTTGATGTTCAACGAGCCGGTCACTCCCGGGTCGCCGGCGATCGTCGTCACCGACAGCGGCGACCGAACGGTGCCGATGGGAGTCGCCGAGACCGCCCGGGACGGGCGTGTGCTGACCGCCCGCCCGGCCGAGGCGCTGGCACCGGGCACCTACACCGTGCGCTGGCAGGTGACCGGCGCCGACGGTGATCTGGTCGAGCAGGATTTCCGGTTCGCGGTCGGTCTCGCTCTGACCGGCGCCGCAAGCGCGGGCGACGGCGGGTCGACGTCCTGGCGTGATGCTGCGTTGCGGTGGTTGCTGTTCCTCGGGCTCGCCCTCGCGTTCGGTGGCCTGATCGCCGAACGCGTCACCATCACCGCCCGGCGAGAGGATCCGGCGCTGCCGGCGCTGCGGTCCCCGGTGCCGGCCGGCGCCCTCCTCGGGTTGGCCGGCGTCCTCGGACTCGGCGCGGCACTGGCCGCATCCGCGGGCACGGTGAGTGTGATGTGGCAGGAACGTGCGGGCCTGGTTTTGCTCACCGAGGCCGCCGGATTGGTGGTGGCCGCCGCGCTGGCCTCTACCGGGCGGCGGGGGTGGGCGGCGGTGCCGCTGGTCCTGGTGATCGCCGCGGAAGGGGTGCGCTCGCACGCCAATCTCGCCTCACCCGGGTGGGGTGGCGCGCTGACCGCGATTCATCTGGCGGCCGCCGCGATCTGGGTGGGCGCCCTGCTGCACACCGCCCGCGCGGTGCTGGCCTGGTGGAGTGAGCGGGCCGCGGTGCGGTGGGTGGTGGCGGGATACATCCGGGTGGCGGTGTGGTCCTTCCTGGTCGTCGTCGCTACCGGCACCGTCACCGCCCTGCAACTGATCCCGGTCTCCGCCCTGCTGTCCACCGCCTACGGTCAGGTGCTGGTGATCAAACTGGTGCTGGTCGCCGCCGCCTCCGCGGCCGCGCTGACCGCCCGGTGGTCGCTACGCGCCCCGGAGCGGCTCCCCGCCGTGCGGAATCGGATTCGTGCCGAAAGCGTGCTGTTGATCGCGGTCCTGGCGGCCAGCGCCGCCCTGGTCTCCACCACCCCGGCCGACAACTCCCAGCAACCCGGTCCCCCGCCGCCGGTAGGACCGGTCCTGCCTGAGCCTGCCCCCTTGGAGTGGACACCCCTGACAATGGTTCTAGTAGAGCCAGGAGGGATGTCGAAGTGGGACGCCAGTCTCTGTATACGGAGGAATTCCGGAAAGACGCGATTGCGCTGTACCGCGCGGCCGACGGCCAGCGCACATACGCGGCGGTCGCCGCGGACCTGGGCATCAGTGGCGAAACGCTACGGACGTGGGTCCGCAAGGACACCGCCCGCAATGGACGCCCGGAGGCCCGCAGCACCGCCGGTGGGGAAACCCAAGCGGACGAGCTCGCGCGGCTGCGGGCAGAGAACGCCCGGTTACGCGGTGCCGAGAAGGAATGGCAGCTCGAACGCGAGATCCTGCGCCGGGCAGCCGCGTATTTCGCGAAAGAGGTGAAGTGAAGACCCGCCGCTGGGACTTCATCTCCGACCATCGCGCCGAGTTCGGCGTGCAGCGGCTGTGCCGGGTGCTGGGAACCTCCCGCTCCGGTTACTACCGGCACCTGGCCACCGAGGATGCTCGCGCCGAGCACACGGCGGAGGAGGCTGCGACAGTCGCCGAGATCCGCGCCATCCATGGCGAGCACCGCAGCGCCTACGGTGCCCCGCGCGTTCACGCCGAACTCCGCTCCCGCGGACGCAAGATCAACCGCAAACGGGTGACCCGGCTGATGCGAATCCACCACGTGGTGGGCCGGCACCTGCGCCGCAGCAAGCGCACAACTATCGCCGACAAGTCGGCTCCGTCGGTGCCGGATCTGGTGATGCGGGACTTCACCGCTACGGCTGTAGATACCAAGTGGTGTGGGGACATCACTTACATTCCGGTGGGATCCTCGTGGTTGTTCTTGGCCACGGTGATCGACATCTGCTCACGCCGGGTGGTGGGCTGGTCCATCGCCGACCACATGCGCACCGATCTCGTCACGGACGCGATCGAGATGGCGGTGCGCACCCGCGGTGGTGACGTCGGTGGCGTCATCTTCCACAGTGACCGCGGAACGCAGTACACCGCAGCAGCTTTTGTCGATGTATGCCGCCGTCATGGGATCCGCCCGAGTCGAGGACGGGTCGGGTCAAGTTACGATAATGCTCTCGCCGAGTCGTTCTTCCAGGGACTCAAGAGGGAGTGGCTGCACGGACGGAGTTGGACGTCGAAATCGCAGGCACGGCTGGAGCTGTTCGAGTGGCTCTCGTACTTCAATCGGCGTCGCCGTCACTCCGCCCTCGGATACCTCACCCCGGTGGAGTTCGAACAACGACTGATCGTGTCGTCTACGCTGTCAGTCGCCGCATGAAATCCGGTGTCCACCTTCAAGGGGCAACCTCACCTGCCGCTGGGAACCCTCGCCGGGCAGGTCGGGGTGTCGGTCGCCGCCAGCGACGGGCAACTGGTGGTGCGGTTGTCCACTCCGCGGCGCGGCGACTACTACGCCCCCGAACCGGGCCAGGACTTCACCCTGACCGGGCGGATCGCCGCCGCGGGAGGCGACGACAGCGCCCTCGCCCTGCGGGGGTGCGGGCCGGGATGTTTCGTTGCGCCGGCCACCTGGCAGGGCGGGGACAACGTGCTCACCCTCGGCGTGGCCGCGGCGGGCTGGCGGGGCGACACGGTCAGTCTGCTCGTGCCCTGGCCGACCTCACCCGGCGGCGCCGACCTGGCCCGCGCCGTGGCCGCGACCCGCGCCGAGGGCGAGCTGACCGTGTACGAGTCGGTGACCAGCGACACCACCACCACTGCGCCCGAGCCGCAGCGACTCGACCTGCCCGCCGACTTCTTCCTGGCCCAGGAGCCGTACGCCGATGGCACCGCCCCGCTGGCCGTCCGGTTGCCGCACCAGGATGGGACCGTGCGGTTGGCGCTCGGCTATCCGGCCGCCGGGATGACTGTGCTGCTGACCCTCGATGGCGCCGGCCGGATCAGCGAGGAAACGCTCACCGACACCAAACATCTCGTCACCCGCAGATTCCTCTACCCGGAACCCGGCGGGCCATGAGCGGCGGGCGATCGCATCAGGTCGGGACACCACCCGGCCCGCAACCGGCCGGTGGCGCTGGCTCCGGCGGCACCGTGACCCGGTCGTGCCCTTCACCGCGTCGACCTCGACCCCGGGTCAGTAACATCATGGCTGTGAAAGCGCTGGGTACGACGCCGACGCCGCAGCACCTGCTGCGGCTGGCCGCTGTCGTCGCGGTGCTCTTCGGTGTCCTCCTCATGCATTCCTCCCCGCTGCTCGACCACTCGGGCATGCACCCCACCGCGTCGGGGCATCATTCCGGTGCGCCGGCACATGCGCACGACGGCGCCGCGGTGCCGGTGGCCCTCGGGGATATTCCCGTCGCACTGGCCGGGACCGGGTGTGAGGGCACCGACTGCAGCGACCACACGGGCCTGCATCTGTGCATGTCCGTGATGACGATCGCCGCGGCGCTGGTCCTCGCCCGCTGGTACGCCACCGCCACCACCGGGCAGACCGCGGTCCCCGGTCTGCGGGCCCTGCTGCGTCACCGCGCCGGCCGGGCGCCGCCGTGGACGACTCCCACCCTCGCGCAACTGTCGGTGTTGCGGGTGTGACAGGTGACCCACGTCAGGTGGGTCACCCATGCAGACGTCTCTCACGCACGCCTGCTTCACCTTTCACACACCGACTTTTCGAGGAGTCCTATTCATGTGGTCTTTGCGTTCCCCCCGTGCCCGTGTCGCCCTGTCCGCCGCCGCCGTGTCCGGAGTCCTGTTCCTCGCCGGCTGTAGCGACAACAGCGGCGGCGGCCACGACATGAGTCAAATGTCGAACAACGCCGCGAGTACCACGTCGAGCTCGTCCACCACCACGGGTGCGGTCGCCTTCAATGACGCCGACGTGATGTTCCTGCAGATGATGTATCCCCACCACGCGCAGGCCGTCGAGATGGCGAACATGGCCCTGGGCCGCACCACCAATCCGCAGGTACTCGACCTCGCCAAAAACATTGCCGCAGCCCAGGGACCGGAAATGGAGCAGATGACCGCCCTGCTCGCGCAGCGGGGCCTGACGGTTCCCTCCACCGACGCCAGCGGCGGCATGAGTGGGATGAACCACGGCGGCCCGAGCGGCGCGGCCGAGGGCGGCATGAGCGGGATGATGACACCGGAGCAGATGACCGATCTGGCCGGGAAGAGCGGCGCCGACTTCGACACCGCCTGGCTGAACATGATGATCGAACACCACACCGGGGCGATCGAGATGGCCCAGACCGAGCTGGCCGACGGCGAAAACGCCGAGGCCAA
This sequence comes from Rhodococcus sp. ZPP, assembly GCF_017656075.1. NCBI lineage: Bacteria > Bacillati > Actinomycetota > Actinomycetes > Mycobacteriales > Nocardiaceae > Rhodococcus > Rhodococcus sp. ZPP. Next base: position 722,959 of record NZ_CP058639.1, on the reverse strand, counting down.
GAAGATGGCTACCGACATCATCGCCGCCCAGCAGGCGGAGATCACCACCATGCAGGCACTGCTGCAGAACTAGCCCGATGAGGGTGGGACCGCGGCCCTTCCCGGTCCCACCCTCCTCCCCTACGCACGCACAGCGTGCACCCCACCCTTTTTTTCGGCCCCCGCTTCGCCGCCGCCTCGCCGGTATGGAGGAACCCCATGAACACTCGCCCGCCACGTCGGACCCCGGTCCTGCTCGCCCTGGCGATCCTGATCGCAGTTCTGGCCGCCTGCGCCCCGTCCGGAACCGGATCATCCTCGCCGAGCGGCGACGCGAATCCGGCCGCCCCGCCAGCCCCCACGATCACCATCGATCCCGCCGATGGAGCCGACACCGTCAACCCCGCGGACCCGGTGTCGGTCGACACGACCGGTGGGACCCTCGAATCGGTCACGATGACCAACAACGAAGGCAGAGTCATCGAGGGCATCTTCACCCCCGACCGCATCGCCTGGAAACCCGGAATCCCCCTGGGATACGGCAAGACCTACACCATCACCGCCGCCGCACTCCACGACGACGGCACCCGCACCGAGCGGACCAGCACCTTCTCCACCGTGCGACCGGGCAACCTCACCAAACCGACCTTCGTGACCTCGGGCGGAAATCTCCTCACCGACGGCGGCACCTTCGGCATCGGAATCGTCATCGTCACCCACTTCGACGAGCCGATCACCGACCGCGCCGCCGCCGAGAAAACGCTGACCGTGGAAACCACCCCGCCGGTGCAGGGATCCTGGCACTGGGCCGACGATCAGAACGTGCACTGGCGGCCCCAGAACTACTACACCCCCGGCACCACGGTCACCGCCCGCGCCAACGTCTACGGCGTCGACCTCGGCGGCGGACTGTTCGGTCAGGAGGATGCCGCCACCTCGTTCACCATCGGCGACGCCCACATCTCCATCGCCGACGACATCACCAAACAGATCACCGTCACCAACAACGGGGAAGTCGTGCGCACCATGCCCACCTCGATGGGCATGGGCGGCAGCGAAACCATCAACGGGCAAACCCTGACGTTCTGGACCCAGCCCGGCATTTACACCGTCATCGACAAGGCCAACCCGGTCATCATGGATTCCTCGACCTATGGGCTACCGGTCAATTCGAGGCTCGGCTACAAGGAAACGATCAACTACGCCACCCGCATCAGCAACGACGGCATCTACCTCCACGAACTCGAGGACACCATCTGGGCGCAGGGCAACACCAACGTCTCCCACGGCTGCCTGAACCTCAGCCGAGCCCACGCCCAATGGTTCTACGACTTCTCCGTCCCCGGCGACATCGTCGAAGTCCGCAACACCGGTGGGGCACCGCTCGAGCTGTGGCAGAACGGCGACTGGAGTGTGCCCTGGGATCAATGGGTGGCCGGAAGCGCGCTGGCGTGACCCCACCGTCCTGGGTGCCGCGCACCTACACCGCCTACACCGCCGTAGTGGACGGCTCGGGCGGTGGGCCAGCCCAAGGCGACGGTGCCGGCCTGAGCCCCTCCGCCAGCGACACCTCCGCCAGAACCCCGCGCCGCGGGAACCGGTGGGTGCCAACGATCCTGCACGATCGCCGAGTCCTCGCCACCGTGGCGGTGCTGGCCGCGCTGGCAGTGGCCGCCGCCCTCGTACCCCGCCCCCCGATCTCCGTGGTGCGGGACTGGGCGGAGTCGATGGGCCCGGCGTTCGTGGTGGTGTTCTTCCTGACCCAGGCGGTGCTGACGATAGCCCCGGTGCCGCGCACGGTGTTCACTCTCAGCGCCGGGCTGTTGTTCGGCCCCGCCGCCGGGGTCGCCGTCACGATCGCCGCCACCACGGTCAGCGCCGTGCTGGCGCTACTGCTGGTGCGCACGCTCGGCCGCACCGCCGTACAGGCGCGGCTCACGCACCCCGCGGTCAAGGCCATCGATGCCCGGTTGGCCCGGCGGGGATGGCTCGCGGTCGGATCCCTGCGGCTCATCGCCCCGGCACCGTTCGCCCTGGTCAACTACTGCTCCGGGCTCTCCGCAGTGCGCCTGCTGCCCTACACCGCCGCCACCGTGGTCGGGATTCTGCCGGGCACGGTCGCGGTGGTGTTACTCGGGGACGCATTGACCGGACAAACGAATCCGGCACTGATGGCGGTGACCGCGGTCTGCGTGACGGCCGGGGTAGCGGGATTGCTGGTCGACACCCGCCTGCCCGTGTCACGCACCGCGGACTCCCAGTAGACGATCACGCCGCCGATACTCCGCGCGGTCGATCGCACCGCTGGCGGAGCGGTCAGGTTCTCCACGTCCCCACATGAACTGGGGTAACACCGAAAGCCGCCGACCTGCGGTGCGTCAGATTGCCTGAGTCGCACTGTTCGACTTCGACTCATTGAATCTGATTCGCGCGGAATCCGTATGCGTGCCGTCCGACCGATTGCACTCGGTCGGCAGGTCCGACGCAGAGGACGTCGCCCGCGACCAGGGTGACCTCGCATCAGATTCGCTGAGCCAGGCATCAGATAGACCGTCGGGCGCATCACATTTGCTGAGTATGAGTCGCCGCCGAAATGTCAGTGGTGGTTCGTCACGGCGATGTCAGTGGTCCAGTTCGCGAGTGGAGGGGGCCGGGAGGGCAGTGATGCAGGCTATTCACCACCCTGGCAGGTCCGGGAGTTCGCGCAGCTCAGCATCGAACGACTGACATCTAGCGACGAAACCTACTGACCTCGAGTGACGAAATCGCAGGTCGCGCTGTCCTTTGCCGTTCGATCTGAGGCAGAACAGGGCCCCTGACCATCGGTGCCTCAACAATGTGGCAAAGCGGCGCCGTGGCGCGTCTGCCACATTGTTGAGGCAAGTGGGCGTCGAGCATTGCGGGGAGTTGTCGGCGAGAACGTGCAGGTAGCGATTGCCTGCCTCAACTTTGTGGCAGAAACCTTGCACTTGCCTCGGGTGCTGTGGCAGTGCCTCAGATCCGATGGCACAGGACACGCGCTACTGACACTCCGATGACGAATCGCACTACAAGGCGGCCCGTACCGGCGTGCACACCGCTACTGCTCCGTGTCACTCATGATTTGTGAGCACTGGGCTGCGCTAATTTCAGTTATCGCAGCGTCGGGCCCGAAACCGCACGTCACCGCGTTTTTGCTCTGCAACGTGTCGGTACGCCGGTACACCGTGCGCCGGTGACGATCGAACCGGTGAACGAGGCCCTGCACGGCCTGTAACAGCATGCGCGGGGCCCGTGCTGCCCGGCGAGGTTGCCGACCCGGATCGCCGGCACCATCGGGCGCCGCGACGTGATCGTCTTCGTCTTCACGGACGACGAGTGGATTCACCCGCCGGCTGTGGTGAACTCCGATCGGATGCGGACCCCGCGCGGTCGGGCGGAGCGGTGTTGTTCTTCCTGCGCACCCGCACCGTGCCTCTCACTGACGCCGAGAAGGCGCTCGGCGACCTCGGGCACCCCGGCTCGCGGCTGCGGACGTCCGTTCCCCCAGCCTCAGGACCGCGCTCCTCGCACTATGGGGCCTCTGAGCGGACACGCCCACGAAATGAGTTGCGTACCACCACCGAGCCGCTCGGCCCCTCGAACTACTCGGGGTCTGCACGGAACCCAACGTTCGCGTCCGCGAGACTCGTACTCGACAATGCCTGGCGGGTAGCTGATCCTTTGGCCCTCATCGCCGAACGCAGTCTTCCGTCGGTGCTGTCGACCGGTTCCACCACTGCCCACTCGCCACGAGACGTGACTGCCGTGGACGATAGACACGGACCACACGACGGGGGCGGCACATTGCGCACGCGAATCATAGCGACGCTAGCTAGCCTCGCCGCGCTAGCTATACTCTCCGTGCAATCTTGGGCGCGGTCGCGGAGTTCTCGGCGCACAGTTGCTGACGATGCCATTTCCGCGCCCATCCGCTCGGGGGAACACGAATGGACAACCTGCTCACGCTCGGGCACTTCCGTCAGTGAAATGGCGTCGTGCTCTCTCCCGCCAACAGGGCCGATATGGGTTCGGGTTCGTCAACCGGTCAGCAACTCAACGCGTGTCGACACGCGCACTGATACGCCCGGCGCACGGCCTGATCCCCTGCGCGGCCGCGATGGCATCTGCCGACACCGTACTCGGCTGATGGCGCGATCAACCGCAGCCACCCCCGTCGTCAAGCCTGGCGACGGCAGCAAGGACGAAGGGGTGACCGGCGACCGCGAAGGCCGTACGGGCTGTCTGCACTCCGCATGCCGTCCGGGCTCTTGAACTGGTGACCGGAGTGTGCCGCGCCGACAGTGCTGACGGACGAGGACGCATCGGCGAGCACCGTCGAGGTGAAGCGCGACAGGGTCCGGCCGTCGCGGGGAGTCCGGGGCAACGGGGCCGGCGCCGACACCCGGCGCAGCCGCAGCAACGGTTTCGCACTGGATCTCGCCACCGGATCTACGTGCCCACTTCGGGTCGAGTGTTGGGATGTGCCCCCGCCACCGTTCTCGTGTGAGCTGAATGAGTCATCCGCATGGCATGCAACGCGGCGTCCGCCCGGCTGCACTGCGCAGGTGCTCGACGACGGTGCAATGGTGTTGCGTCTGCTACCCGGTTCACACGACCGATTGTGCGTTGCATCCGGACGCGCGCCGCGTTGCGTTGCACATCTCGTGGCCGTCGGTGTTGCGTTTGCCGCACCCAGCGGTGCATTGCCACTCTTCTGGTTGGTCTGCAACGTCTGCCGGCGTTGCGGTCGGAGTCGCTCGATGGGTGTTGCGAAGATTCGGGGGATTTTTGGGGGTGAGATTCCGGTCTTCCCACTCAAGCCGCGGAGGATACGAACTGGCCGTCGCCGCCTGCGGGGGGTGCGAAGTTCAGGGTGCCCCCGACCAATGTGTACTGCGGATCGAGCGTTGCCGCATTGCGTCCGTCCGCTATCTCCTCGAGCTCCGGCAACGGGGGCGTCCTGAACCCGGCGTCGACCGCGCGTTGCGCGACCTTGTCGGACCGGCGCATTGCGGTGCTTGCTGCTTTGGCCCGCGTGAGCGTGGCGATCTCCGCGTAGCTGTGCTGTTCGAGGATTCGCAGTCGAGCCGTTTCTTCCACTACGGGCTCGAAGTCGGCGCGCGTGTCGATGAAGTCGAGGTGGTTCTCGATGGTCTGGGCCTCGTCCTGCAACACGAAGGGTTCTTGCGAGTCCTCTGGCGCATCGCTGACCTTTAGCGCATCGGGCGTTGCGTCCGTCCAGCGCGTTGCGTGCAACGTGCTCCTCGGTGTGGGCTGCATCGTTGGTGAGGTCATTCGGGTTCGGTTCGGTGGTTGCGCGGCATCCGCAACGTCAGCGCGATCCTCGGGTTCGACCGCTGCGGCCTCATGGCTGCCGTGGAGTGCTGAGGACGGGTCTGGCGTTGCAGCGTCGGCGAATTGCGCAACGGATTTAGTGATGCGCGGCGCAACGTTGTGGTTCTGTGCAACGGCGTGGGACCGATGCAACACCGGGGCCGCTACAACACTGAGGTGCTGCACAACGCCCGGAGCAACAAGGCCCCCATGCAGGGTGGGGAAACAACGCGTGCAACAACGTCCTCCGTCACTGCAACCAGGCGGATTCGGGCGCCTCCTCGCGCAACGGTCATTGCAACGATGTGCGGGCTGTTGAAGCTCTGCGCTCTGCTCGGTTGTCAGTTGTGGGGATTCGTGGGGTTGTCCGGTAATGCTGCGCCACCAACGCGGCTGTGCAATGAGCTTGTTGGGCTGTGCAACGAGCTCGTTGGATCGAGGATCACATTTGAGAGGCCGGTTACGGCCGGCTGTGTTGTTGCGGAGACTTGGATCAGGCGATGACGGCAGTTGTGCGAGGTGCATGTGGAGGGAAACGGAGGTGTTCGACGATCCAGTCCCGGGTGACGTGCCTCGCAACGGTCACCGCGATCACTGTCTTTTGACTCGGAAGTGGCCGGGATGTTGCGTCATCCTCGCGCGGGCCAAACCTCCCCGCGGATGACCAGGGGCTTCCACCGGAGTTGCCACCCGTTCTTCACCTGACAACTGCGTTGCTGGTCGGAGCGAGGGGTCGCCAATGTTGACGTCGCTCGCTCCGAGGGTGCAACGGCCACTCTTTATGCGGGGAGCAGCTCACGGGCAGGCTGGTAGTCGGCCTCGGTGTCGAACGGCTGCGGAAGGGGCGGCACGGAGAAGCCCTCGTCTTCTGCGGCGGCGACGAACGACTTCCAGCGCCTGCACACCGTGGATCGGTCCACGTTGATCTGTTGCGCAACCTGAACCTGCTTGAGGTGAGGTTCGCGAACGAGCATTGCTGCAACGTCCTTCACCGGATCGGGCAGGGTGCATTCCTCGAGGAACTGGGTGAGCCCTTCGTGGGTTTGTGGCCACCCGTTGCGGGTCCGCGGCACAACTGGCTCGACCTGTTTCGTGGGCGGCTCAACGATGTTGACGGTTTCGGATCGTGTCGCGCCGAGTTCAGAGGTTGCTTCACTGTGTTGCGGAGCACGCGGGCCTTCGGGTGCAACCGCAGAGGTTTCCGGTGCGACGGGTGCTGCGCGCTCGATCTCCGGGACACTATTCGCAGCAGGCGCCTGCAATGCGTGTGCGCGCTCTTCCCGGATGGCGCGCAACATGAGGGTGAACATGTGCAACAGTGCCAGCCACAGCAGCGGGAAGATCATCGCGATACCGGCGGCGATCGGAGCTGGTTGGGGGATGAAGCCCAGGTCCTCCCCCGCTGCAACGCGGGCCGCGTTGCGGACTGCCAGTTGGTAGGCGTGGTATCCGTTGCCGGCCACGCTCAGGAACACAGTGACGTAGGCGAGCGTCTGGCAATATCTGCGGGCCGACCGGTGCTGCCCTGTAATACCCAGCTCAACGAGTCCGATCGTTGCGGCGGCCTGCGCAACGTCGATCGCAACAGGTGCCATCCATGCGCGGCTGGGCCGTATGCCGATCTCGATCGCGAGTTGTCGTAGTGCATCGAACGACAACGTGAACATCAGCGCTGCGATCACCAGCGTCATCGCTGCAACACCCAGCAAGGCGAGCTTGCTCGCCCGCAACGGTGTTGCATCCTCAGTTGTATCGTTGGCCATAGCTGGGAACTCCTGATTCCTGGTGAGGGGTCCGCCACTCGGAGGTGCAACTCCTGGCGGGCCCCGCTGCGTGTTGCGGTCGACCGTTCCCGCGTAGGCGGCTGCGCTGTCTGGGTCGAAGGTCCCGTCGGTGCGCGCCGACGGGACCTTCTTCAGCGTTCGCGGATTCTCGCGTGGATGCGCGGCGTATTTGAAGCAGGTGGGCGTAGTCAAGCTATCAACGCAAATAGCACCGCTAGCTTGATTAGCTCGCGGTGCTAGCAGCCATTCTTGGTGAGATACTCAACCAGCGCCGCGTCGGTGACCGACGAGATGGTGATGCTTCGATCGCCGGTCTCGTAGCGCAGCTTGTCCACACCGCGCGTCAGTCGGGCCTTAGTCGAGGGCCGTAGCCGTACGTTGTGTTGTTCGCTGAGCTTCTCGACAGTCGGTGCCGCCTCGGGTAAAGGAGACCTGACCGGTGCGACGGGTGCGTCGGCGACGGGTCTGATGGTTGATTCGGTCGGGAGTTGTGTTGGCTGCTCGTCGGCGGCCGGTGCGGGGGTTTTGACGACCCGAGGGCGCTCCGGCAGATCTGCGGCTGGGTGTGCCGGCCTGCGGATAGCGGGTTCACGTTGGACGCTCATACGGTCGCTCCTGCGGTCTTGATGGGTAGTTCTTTGAGAAGGTCGGTGTAGGCGAGCTGCAGTGACAGCGACTTCCCGCCCGTGAATTTGTGGATTGGGGTGCGGGCGCTGTGCGCGTCCTGCCGCGTGGCGTATTCCGGGATGGTGGTGCGCGCGACGAGGTCGCCGTAGACCTCGCGCAGCTCGCTCTCCCGGAATCGGTGCTCGCCTGTCCCCCGCTGTCGGCTGAGGACGATCTTGTCGATCTTCAGGTTCGGGTTGGGGCGCCTTTGGACGTTCTCGACGGTTTCGAAGAGTTTGGTGACGCCTTGAACGCTGTCGATGGTGGGTTCTGTGACTGCGATGACCCCATCGACTGCACAGAAGACGGCGAAGAGGAGTTTGCCGAGTGATGGTGGGCAGTCGAAGAGGACGGCGTCATAGGCGGAGAGGTCGAGGCCCTCGAAGGCGATGTCGAGGCGGAAGATGAGGTCGTTCGCCCCATCGGATTCGATGTTGGCGAGTGCCTGGTCGGCCGGGATGAGGTCGACACCGTCCCATGGGGTGGCAACGACAGCGTCGATCGCCGTGCCCGACGCGGTTCGACTCATCAGGTCGTAGGTTGTCAGCATGTCGTCGGTGATGGTGACGCCTACGCCGTTGGTGGCGTTGCCCTGCGGGTCGACGTCGACAATGAGGACGTGCCCGCCGGCGTTGCTTATTGCACTCGCGAGTCCGAGGGTTGTGGCGGTCTTGCCCACTCCCCCTTTCTGATTGCAGATCGCGCATTTGCGTGTCATGACGTGGTTTCCGTTCCGTCGAGGCCAGGAGACTTTCAGATGCGCGACCGCGCTCATCGTGTGGCGGTCGATGCCTTCGCCATCGAGATCCATCAGGTCACCAATGAAAAGTTCGCCCGGTTCGTCCGCGACACCGGATACATCACGGTCGCGGAGCGCCCCCTCGACCCCGCCGATTTCCCGGGGGCTCCCATGGAGAACCTGCAGCCCGGATCGATGGTCTTCACACCCACTCGGGGCCCGGTCGATCTTCGTCACCTCAGCCAATGGTGGACGTGGACCATTGGCGCGTCCTGGCAACTCCCCACCGGACCGGGTTCGACGATCACAGGCCGCGAACAGCATCCCGTCGTCCACGTCGCCCACGAGGACGCGGCAGCGTACGCACAGTGGGCAGGACGGTCCTCCCCACCGAGGCCCAATGGGAGGCCGCGGCGCGCGGCGGGCTGGATCAAGCGGAATTCACGTGGGGTGACACCCCCGAAACCGAGACGCCGCTTCTAGCAGGTATGACGACACATCCCCGGTGATCGGGGCAAGGACGTCCCGCAGGTAGGGATCCTCGATCCAGCCGCTGGTGCCGTTGTAGATCTGCACAGGCCGCTGTCCGGGCGTGCTCGAGGAACCGGTCGCGGCGCGCCGGCGCGCGCGGCGAGTGGCGTCGGCGAGAGCAGTTCCGGCACCACGGCACGCGGGTCCTTATGGGTGATCCCAGCCTGCAGTGCGGTCAGGCCAAACCAATACGGGTTGATGGGTGTCGTCGGCGTACCGGTCGCATTCATCAACGTCACCATGCACGCCCGGTGTCGAGATGTCGTTGGTGCAGAGAGACTCGTTGGCTATCGACAAGTGCGTCGCGGCCAATGCAACCCCGAGTAAGACTTCTAGGTCGGTGCCCAACGTGAAAGCCGTCGCCGCCGTCTTCCTGGTGGGGGCAGCTGTAAACCGATAGGCCGCGCCGCTTTTCGTGGTGTGTGCGGGCTGCGCGTGCATCCTTCCGGCTGAAGTAGGTGCGTTTGTTGCAGTGCGGGCAGGTCACCCAGCGCGCGGTGGGGCGGTGTGCACGAGGCGCCAATTTTTGATGCTCCTATTCGACTTCGGACGCTGTCGGGATGGTCAGACGGCGCGATTGATTTGCAGGTTCAGCCAGTCCGAGACCCACTGGATGGCATTGCGGCCGGCGTTGTCGACGACCAGGGTTTGGTAGCTCTGGTGGGCACCGGAGGCGAAGAAGCTGGCTGCGTTCAGGCCCTCGCCGACGACCGCGGCGAGATCCTCGGCGCCCTGCGACTGCGCCATCGTCGACACCGATCCGGCGAGTCCTTGCAGGTCAAGGGTATGAGCTTGCGTGGTGATGTCGTTTCCCACCGGGTTGGCTTGCTTCCCGAGTAGCGCGGGGTCGGTCTTGCTGGCTTTGCCGGTGAGCATGTTCGCGGCCACCGAGGCGAGCTCGAGACCGAGGGGAATCAACGCCGCAGTCTGCGCCGCGGCACCAAGCGGGTCGGGTAGCACTCCGGGCGGGGGGAAGAGTTTCTCCGCGGCGGCCCAGGCGATTTCCTGGGCTTGGCCAGCGATGTTGGCCAGCTTGATCACGTCGACGTTGCCGAGAATGCTGGTGACCAGCGCTGCGATCTGGGTGTACCCGGTCGGGTCTGGGATGATCGAGAGTATTTGGGAGACCCACTTCAAATCGGCAGCAGCGGCCATCTTCACCAACGGCGCGAAGTGCACGTTCAGCTCTCGGGCGGCGTCCCGGGCGCCGCGGACATCGCCGGCGGCGATTTTCTGTGGGAGCACGATCAGGTTGTGCAGTATTTTCGGGATGTCGAGGGTGGTGATGCCGGTGACCACGTTGAGGGCCTGCTCGACGACGACTGTCGGTTTGAGGACCGATAACACGCTCGATGCGGTTGCCAGGGCATCTGCGGGTGTGGTTGCCACGGGGGCGATCTGGGTACCGAGTGCCGCGGCGGTGGTGGAGAGCTGCGAGATCTGCGGGTCGGTGGCGGGCAGTGTGGTGGTGCCACTATTCGAGAGCTTGGCCGCGGTGTTCGCGATTGTGGCCACCGAGTCCAGCGCACCGGTCAGGTCCGCGTGGCCGGCTGTGGTGAGGACCTGCGCGGCCGCGTTTTCCGGCGTGCCGGCCGGGGCTGCGGCAAGGCCCGTGGTGGCGGCACTGTTGGCGGCCCCGGACTGGAGCAGTTCGGCCAGGGGACTGAGGGTCTTCGACAGCGAGGTCGCGGTGTCGGCGACCTCCGCGACATCGACGGAGCCGCCGGAATCTATGCCGCGTAGTTGCTTTCCGAGCGCGTCCAGATTCGAGCCGAGACCGGGCAGGTCGGCGTCGGTGAAGTCGGAGGTCAGCGCGTTGGCGACTGCCGCGTTACCTTCTCCGGCATCGGTGGCGCCTGTGGTCTTCGACAGGATCGATCCGAGCGATCCGAGGAACGGGTTGGCGCCCTTTTGGATCGAGCAGTACAGGTCTTTCGGGTCACAGATCGAGGCCACCCGCCCGGACAGCTTGCCCATGCCCTGTTCCCGGGGACCGGCGATCCCCTGCCCGGAGGTCTTCGGTCCAACGGTCGCGGCGCCCTTCGTACCGGCACCGGGATCGGCGAGCAGGGCCACACCGAGGACCCGGTCCGCGTCGACGGGTCCTCGATCGTTTCCGATGGCCGACGCGAGATCTCCTGCGGCATCGGAACCTTGGGAGTAGCCGGTGATGGTGATCTTCGCGTCCGGGCATTTGTCGGTGTAGTTCTTCAGCACGGCGGTGGCCTTGCTGACCGCGTCGGCTTTGCTGTCGGCGTAGGTGTGGCCGTTGTCGAACGCGCGCGCCATGTACGGCAGCGTGTATATCTGCGCTCGGGCACCGTTCTTCGCCTTGATCGCCTCGGCGATGGGTGCCAGCATGCCCACCGGCCGGTTTGGGTCGGCGTGCTCGTTGGTTTCCCATGTGCCGGGGATGAACAGGTTGAACGTGGACGAGCAACTGGCCGGGTCGGCATGCGCGATCGCGGGCCCTGAGATGAGCGCGGTCCCGCATAAGACTGCGGTGGTGGTGATCACCGCGACCCCGCCTCTGGCGAACCGTGCCATCTTCCGGACTCCTATCGCGCTGCAACCGAGGGTTTTCCGGCTGTCAGTGTCAGGTAGTGGTCCTTCTACCAGCGACGACCCCCGCACGCGGTCGGGCGTGTCGGCAGTGGCGTGATCAGGACTGCAATCGTATGGCCCCGGCGTGCACGGTAGGACGGTGCTCGAGCCAGGAGTGCGGAAACTATGCGCGTCTTCTTGTCATCACCGGAGTCGGCACACAAAGTGTCGCGAGCGACCGTGGACATCAGGGCTAAACGGGGCGCAACCAGAGAAGCCTGCGGTTCAACCCCCGCTGAACTACACAATGTGTTCGGGTGTGTTCACCTCAGTACGCGCGCAGCGAAGGCCAGCGATTCCGGCATGGCGGCGGTCAAGCTGGCGGCATGATCCACACCGGAAAGCTGCTGGTACTCGGTATCGACGCCGTTCGAACGCATTTCACTCAGTTGCGCCCAGGTCAGTGGGATCGGCACCTTGGTGTCGGTAAGACTGTGCACGACTCGGATCGGACGGTCGAACCCGCTGGTCGGTGCCTGCTGCATGTGTTGGAGCACTGCGCGCAGGTCGGGGCTGTCCAGTGGGGCGGTGAAAAGCTCCGCGATGGTGACCGGGTTTGTGTGCAGATACTCGTCAAACTCGCTGTTGCAGCTCACCTTCGCCTTCTCTATGAGCTCGACGCCGGTTGGGGTCAGACTGCGGCGGATGTCGAGTTGCGGTCGCTGGTCGTCGAGGCCGGCGAGGGTGTAGAGAACGTAGTGGGCGATCCCCGCGTTCGGCACCGGTGGAAAGTTGGGTCCAGCTAGTGGAAGGAGCTGGTCGAGGTGGGTGGGGGCGCCGACCGCGATTGCACCACGGAAGTCGAGTTCGGGGCTTCGAGCGGTGGCCTGGTGGGCGGCGAAGTAGCTGGCGTGGCCGCCCTGGGACAGGCCTGAAACGATCCAGCGGTCGCTGAGTCGGTCGCCGTAGATGTGGTGGGCCGCGCGGACGATATCGACGGCGTTGGCGCCCGCTGCGGGGCCGTCGGTGTACGCATTGACTCCGTCGGTGCCGATCCCGGCGTAGTCGGTGGCCGCGACCGCGTAGCCGGCAGCCAGCCATTGCTCGATGGACGCGCGTTCGACCTCGGTCGACCCGGTGACCGAGGGGGCGCAGGCATCGTCGATGCCAACGTTGCCGTGGGCGTAGGACACGACCGGCCACCCCCCGGCCGGCGGTGGGCCCTGCGGCAAGAAGACCGATCCGGTGGACTCGCCCGGGTCGGTGGCGGTGCGCAATGTGGAGTAGCGAATTCGGGTGCTGGTGTCGGCAGCGCCGGCAGGAAGCACCACGGTGGTGAGGGGTTGCTCGGAGAGCACAGTCCCCGCCGCGAGTAGGTCGACAGGTTCGGCTTGGGCTGATGCCGCGGAGGAGAGCGTCCCGCTCATCCATAGCGCGGCGACTAATCCGGCTCTCTGCCAGGCGTTTGCATTCCTCCTAGAGCTCCTGACCATTGCCATCGACGGTCCCCTCCCCTTGTCTCTTGCGGTGTCGGTCTTTGGCGGACCCGGACCATTGCCGTCCCCTGTGGTCGAGGGGATCTCGACCACCTGATGGACGAACGATTCCGATCGTGTTCCGGGGCAATGGACCCATTGACTGCGCGCAGGATGCTACCTGTCCGACCCGGCGCTCTCGTCAACCGATCCGGGTCATGCCGGGTGCTCTCGCCCACTGCACCGGACACAGGGTGCCTCCACCGTTCGCGTCCGCGAATAGCGGGTAGCCCCGACTGTTGGAGCAGCTGGTGGCGTGTCTGCATCAACTGCATGTGGCCGGGACTCTCGGAGCTGGCCGCTGTTGCGCTGCACGAAGGCGCCTGTGGTGATGCCGACTGCAATAGCGATCGCAACGATAAGGGCCGCCATGAGGCGCGGAGCTGGACTTGCGCGGCTCGGATACTGAGGTCGTTCATGCTCGGGGTCTCCTTTCACGGGGTCCCGGCTAGACGATGGAGCATGTTGCCGCCGGTGGTATTTCCTGTGGTGTTGCCGATGTGCGTTGGGGCACTTCATAAGGGTGTTGCGCGGTGTTGCAGCAGCGGCCGGGGCACCACTTCCCGCGCCGCAACGCTTGCGATCCCATGGCCTGGCTAGCAAGCCGCTCTCTCCGCAACGGCTCTGTTCCGCGGTCAGGTGCGGTGAAACGATGACGTACTGGCGCACTATTGCGCCGTCGCTCTGCCCGCTCGAACCATCGTGCGGGCAACGCTAGTGTTGCGGCGCTGGTGTTGCGGTCATCCCGATAGTTCGAGCACTCTGCACGCAATAAGTCTTCGTTTCCGGGTCGGCGGCGCAGTCCGCACCGCACCTCCCAGCTGGACACTCAGGTGAAGACATCGACATACCAGCGCCCGTCGATCTCTTGGGTGGTGACGGTCTGGGTGCCGCGGGAGAGAGGTTGGTCCGGCCGCATCAGGGAGAGATCGACCAGGTAGACCCCGTGTGAGAGTTCGATGGTGCGGATACAGTAGCTGGTACCGAGCGGGACCGTGTCGATGACGCGCTGCAACTCGGGGCCTGGTAGCACCGACGTGTTCGGTGTTGCGAGGGCTCGGGCGGCTTCGCCGCTGCGTTGGCTGTAGTAGGCGAAATTGAATGCTGCGATCGCGCCGGCGCCGCTCTTCTGGTCACCGCGGTCGGCCCGGCAGTCCCCGTCCGACGCGGAAGCCTGGTCGGCCTGTTCGGGTTCGGGCAGGTTGAGAATGGGCAGCCCGTTCTCGTCCACTGCAACGGTGGGGCTAAGGGTGTGCGCGTTTTCGTTGTCTTCGTTGCGCAGGTGGCTGAGTGCCACCGCACCGGCAACGGCGACGGCGGCCGCCGCAATGCCGGCCACCGCTTTCTTTCCCGGGCGGCGGGCGCTCGTGGACTGAAGACGCGGCCGTGTGGGCGGCGGTGTGGCCGGGCGGTCGAGCGCCTTGGTGCGGACACCCGGCGGGTGGTGGGCGGTGGGTGTGTTGCCGAGGAGGTCGAGTACGGCAGGATGCCGTGCAGGGTTGCGGCCGATGGTCGGCTTCGTCATGGTTGTGCACCCACCTTCCGGGTCAGTTGGCGGTCGCAATGCCGCCACTAATGGCTCCCGATAGCAGGTTTGCGGCCAGGCCGGGTGTGGCGTCGTTGAAGAACGAGTTCATGGTGGTGTCGACCTGCTCGATGATCTGTTGTCCGCCGGGCTGTGCAGCGACGAAGTCGCGGGCCTGGTGGTCGATCGCGGGCGCGGACTCGACGGTGTCCTGCACGGCGGAGGCGGCTGCCTGTCCGATCGGTCCGGAGTTCTCCCAGTCGGTGAGGACCGTCTCGGTCTGTGCGGTCACGGCTTCGGAGTCGATGTCCGGGACGTCGATCTCCTTCGGTTCGCCCTTGTCGCCGGCAGCGATCGGGGTCACCGCGGCCACTCCGATTCCGCCGCCGACCAGGGCGCCGGCTGCGGCGGCGGGGATGCCCGCTGCCGCGGCACCGATTCCCGCCCCGGCGGCGGTGCCGACGATCCCGGCGGGCACCCACCCGAGTCCGGGAAGGAAGACGGTGCCCGCGGTCATTCCGGCGAGGCCGCCGATCGTGCCACCGACCAGAGCGCCTGCGGTGGCCGCCGCACTGCCTGCGGTGACTGCGCCGAGCGCTGCTCCGGCTGCTCCGGCACCGACCTGCGCGGCGGCGATCCGGTCGGCCCGCGAGGTTTCCACACCGATCGACCGCCAACCCGTCGAGACCCCTGCCTGCACAACGGCCATCGTGTTGTTCGTGCGGTCCCGGTCCATGTCGGACACCCAGTTCGGCTGCTTGATGTGCAGCTCACCCAGACGAAGGGTGTCCCGGGGCGCGATGAACGGCTTCGTCGGCTCCACCGGCGTCGGAAGATGCAACTGCTCCAACTGCACCGGTGCGACGTAGTAGTCCGTTGGCTCGACGTACGCATTGGTCTCGTAGTCATAGTTCGGGAGCGGCTGGTATTCGATGTTCTGGTACTCGGCGGGCGGCTCGACCCAGTACACCGGTTCCGTCGGAGTCTCGGGCACGTAGGTGGGCTCGGGTGCTGGTGTGGGGGCAGTGGCGCTGGGGGTGTCGCCGCCGGTGACGCCTTCCTGGTTGCGATCTCCAGTGACGCCGCCTTGGATCGGGGCGGCGATTGCGGACGGGGACAGGGCGATTCCGGAAGCCAGGGCTGCGGTGAGGACTGCTAGCGCGGTGGCGGACTGGGTGGCGCTGTGATGGCGGTGTCGACCTCGGGCGTGGTGGGCGGTGCGGTTGCCGCCGGTGACGTTGCTCATTGTGTGCCTTTCGTGAAGTGGCCAGGTGCGAATCGAGGGTGAGTGGGTGATGGCTGAAATCAGGGGCCGGTGATCGTCTTGACGACCTCTTCGGCCAGTCGGGTCAGCGCGGCCCGGGTGTGGGGTTGGAGCCGGGACAGCGCCAGGCGTTCCCCGGAAGCGAACAGCGGCTCGAATGGCATGCGCGCCACAAGTGGCACTCCCAGTTCGCGGAGGGCCTCGACAGTGTCGTGTTCGACCATCGGGGCGTCTCCGGGGCCGGTAGTGATGACGACGATCGTGCGTTGCAGGACACCGTTGCCCGTCGACGCCAGCTCCGTGATCATTTCTTCCGCGGCATCTGCGGCGTCCCAGCGCAACGGAACCGGCATCACGACGGCGTCGGCTGCCGTGACTGCCCACTGCCAGCTCCCGGCGAGGGGGTTGTTGCCGGTATCGGCGACGAGGATGTCGCGGTGCTGGGCCACGATCGCGGCCAGATGCGCCGCGTCATTGCGGCCCAGAACCGACGTGGCACCGCCGCGGCGTCCCGCGATGATGTCTTCACCCGACGGTTGACGGGTCAGGTGCTGCGAAAGTTCCGAGGGCCGGATGGGGGCGCGCGGGTCGGGATGGGCGGCCAGCAATGCGGGGATGTCGTTGTCGTGCGGCGGACGGACGGCGACCCGCTTTGCGAGACTGCCTCCGACCTCGCCGAGATCTGCGCACACCACGGTGCCGGCGCCGCGGAGGTTGGCCAAGGTCTGAGTGAGAGCCACGGCGATCGGCGTCTTGCCGACCCCTCCTTTCGGGTTGGCGACGGTCATCACGGAGAAATCCGGCAGTGTCCGGGTGATCACCGACTCGGCGGCCCGCAGCCGCATCTCCGGTGACTGCGGTTGGGGCGCGAGGCGTAACCCGAGCAGGGCGTTGAGCCGGCCTCGCACTCCCAGACGCGCGGGTTCGCCCGCTCCGGGGGCGATTTCGGGGGCCGTGAGCCCCGACATCGGGTGCGGCGGCCGGACGGGTATGCGAGCGTGTCCGTCCTCCTCCTCGGCGCCCACAGCTGCCGATTCGGGTGTCGGATCGCTCGCTGGCGACCGCACGGGATCGGAAGGCTCAATGCCCTCCGCCTGGATCCGTACCACGGGAGTGCCGCCGCCCGGGCGGCCCTGAGGCCGTTCCCGGTTGGGTGTCACGGGTCCCTGGCCCGGGGTCTGTTCTGGGGCCGGGCGGATGGTCTGGTCGGGGTCGACCTCGAGCCGCATCGGCGCGGTGTCGATGCCGCCGCTGACCGCGACGGTGATCGTTTGGCCGCTGCTTCGTGCTTCGGCGTGGGCCTGGGCGAACACGGCGGTCATCAGGTCTTGCTCGGTGTCGCCTCGCAGGTCGAGCGTCGCGGCCTGCGACGGCACATGCGCCGTGGCGTGGCGTCCTCCGTCGTCGATGGCGACGGTCATCTGCGGGGCCGACATCACAGACTCCCGGTGCCGGAGGTGGTGCCGTCGAGCTGGGCGAGCATCTCGGTGATCAGCTCATCGAGGCTGGTGAGCTGCTCGAGTGCCTCGGTCTTGACCTCGCCGTTGGGAAGTGCGCCCACCAGGTCCCGTCGATGACCGATCGCGGTGAGGAGCTCGTCGAGTCGGCTGCGGGAGACGGTCTTGCTTTCCGAGTCCAGGGCCGAGAGCCACCCGGGTGTGGAGGCTCGCAACGCTTCGCGGAACGCTCGAACGACGGGGTCGGAGTTGCCTTTGTTGATGAACGGGCGGTGCATGGCCTCGATGTCCTCGGGCTCGAGGATGACTGCTCGTTCGATCTGCCGGACTGCCATCGTGGGACCTTTCTTGTTGCGCTGGTAACGGTGGTGGGTGATGCGAAAGTCAGGTGGCGGTGGGGAGTTCCGGTGCGACGAGCACGACCGTGTCGAGGCCGCTGTACTCGACGAACAGCACCTCAGGGCGGCGGCCGGCGCTCTCGACGGCAATGCCGACGATGACCTTGCCTTCGTCGGTGACGGTGCCGTCGTTGGTGCGGTCGACTTCCCGGGCGATTTCGACCGAGGCGACCAGTCCGGACAGGTCCGGGTCGTCGTCGAGTCCGACGACGATGTGCATGCCCTCTTCGATGGAGCGGGCCGGGATCGCATCCGCGATGGTGTCGGCCGCACTCGGTGCGCTGATGCTGCTCGAGATCGCGATGGGGTCGCGCACGTCGTTGGCCATTGCGGCGATCAGAGCTTGTTCTTCGGCGACGAACTCGGGCAACTCGGCGGAGAAGCAGAACACCGGGGTGTCCACCTCTGGGCGGAGACTGTCGACGGCACAGCGTTCTTCGTTGGACATATCGGCGCGCACTGCGGGGTGAGCGTCCACGCTGGGGGTGAACCACACTTGGGCGAGTGCCGGGTCACCGGAGGGATCGGTGACGGTGGCGCGGCCGGCGATGGCGGCATCGATGTCGCGTCCGACGGTGGTGTCTCCCCACATCATGTAGGCGCCGTCGCTGCTGAGGCGGGCCAGCGAGGCGCGGGTCTTGAAGTTATCGCGCACACCACCGGAATCGCGTCCGAACAGGTGCGCATCGGGACGCTGAACACCCACGGCGAGGCGGATACCTGTCGAGCGGGCCAGCGCGACCAGTTCACCGATCCGCCCCAGTGGATTGCAGAACTTCAGAACGTCCTTCTCCACGTCGGTTCCGCTCTTGGCCATCTGAGTCCACGAGGCGGACAGGATGAAGAACTCGTCGAGCACGGCCACCAGCAGTGGCATATTCGCGGGCGCAATGCGTTGGATCTGCATGTACTTGGTGCGTGCGTGCATCTCGCACCACAGTGCGTAGATCAGTTTCGCCGCGCGCAGCGGTTCGAACACGATTGCCGGTACACCGGGGTAGCCGAGGAACTGATGCAGCTCGATGCGTTTGGGGTCGACACCGATGACCGGGATACCGCGGAGAACCAGTTCGGTGATGACCGTGGTCAGCAGGACTGTTTTGCCGCCGCCGGTCGGTCCGACGACCAGCATGTGTGGTGCCGACGAGCGGTGTGAGACGTTCCAGAACGCGTCGACTACGTCGGAACCGATCTCGCACGAGGCGTACGGGACGTGCAGGCGCTGCCCCGGCTTGTTCGGAACCCGACTCGGCCAGTCGATCTGTTGACGTCCGATGCCGTGCTCGTCGAGCCTCGGCCCAGGTAGCTCGATGGCCGGTGTCGGCAGCGAGTGCAGGATCATCTTCTCGAGTGGTTTGCGGAGCGAGAGGGTGATGATGGGCTGCTCCAGGTTCCAATCGACTCGCCACAGCTGCCCTGACTCGTGCGTACCGAGGGCGGCGAGCAGAGCCTCGGAAAGCTTGTCGCGGTTGGCTTCCATGCCAGTGGCCAGCGTGTGCTTGTAGTGGATGCGGTACGAGGCTTCGGTTCCGTCGTTGGCATAGGCGCCGACTGAGACCGTCACGTCCCGCAGGGCCTTGCCGTCGGAGAACAGTTCGGCGAGCATGCGGTGCCGTGGGCTGCGGGTGTCCGGGAGCACCGGTCGGCGGGTGATCGTGATGGTGCTCTTGTCGGCCCGGAAGTCGGTGACGTACTTCCAGTCGGTGACTGTGGGTCCGAGGAATCGGTTCATCGATCCGCCTTCGACGTCGAGGGGGAATTACTGTCGGGTGCAAGTTCTCCCGCCGGGACACGGTCGATCTGTGCCACCGCCATGCGGGGCAGGAATCGCAGGGGTCGAATGGGTGCGAGGGCCGGCAGCGCAGCGCGCACGCGGTGCCACAGCGGTGACCCGACGATCAACGCATTGACCGCCGCATTGAGACGCTCCTGCCGGGTCGCATCGACGACCGATCCCTGTGGCAGACGGATCACCGCCCACGCGGTGCTATGCCACCCGGTACGCACGCTGAGCCTGATCCGTGCGGGGTTGTGACCGGTGGTCTGCCGTACCACCGCGGACAGGATTCGCCGCTGCCGGTGCCGCAGGAACCGAATCAGGTCCCCGGCACCGACGAGAGCGACCGCGACGACGAGTTGGGGCCGAAAGTCGATGAGCCACTGCGACCAGAGCGGCGCGCGCGGCCACAGCTCGGCTACCTGAGCGGAGACCAGCAGGGTCGGCATCCACCACACGACGACAGCGAGGACCAGGACGACGGCCACCCACGGGGTGAAACGCGCACCCTCCTCCCCCGACTGTTCGGAACGCCTTCGTCCGCCGGAGCCAGACGAGGTACCGGACGAGCCGAACACATCCCGGAAAAACTCGCCCACAGGGTCATTCGACGGCATCGCAGAAACCCTTCTCGGTCGGACATCGGCGTCGTGCTGATGCGCACAAGTGAATCCGCTTGCAAAAGGTTTCACCAAGGACCCCCGCACGCACTCGGGCGTGTCGCCCCGCTCGCATCTCCCGCGGATGTGTCCTCGACCGCGGTGACACCAACCCGGACGAGGAGTTCAAAAGACCTCTGCCAAGTGGTGTTTGGCCCACTCTCGCCAATACCGGGCTGTGGCGCTATTTGCAACTTCGCCTCCCCCCGTAGGGGGGAGGCGTCTCCCGAAGGGAGTGGGGCGCAGGCATCCCGATGCCGTAATCGGTCGACGCTTACCCCACATGGGGTGAATCACGTTCCTCACCAGAGTTGTCCCCGAGAGGGTGCCCGGATGGTGGAGCCCGAGTCCTCGCAGCGACCGTTCCCACCCTCAGCGGACCCGCAGCGACACGCCCGAGTGCGTGCGGGGGTCTTCGTGCACCGAAGCCACCCTGTGCCATTGTTCGTTCCGTCACCATTCGGTGTTGTCGTGAATCTTCTGGGAGAGAACATGCTTCACGAGACTTTCGAGGCTGCGTCACAGCTGACGTACCTGGCGCAGGACGGGATCGACACCACCGGGGTGGGCGGATTCCTCCGCGAGCAGGTGGTCCCGCCTATCCTCGGCGTGGGAGCGATTGTGCTTCTCGCGAAGGCCATTCGCTCGTCCTGGTCTGCCGTCATCACGATCGTCGGCCTTTCTCTGATCGCGTTGGGGTGGTTCGGGTTGTCGGCGAACCCCGACGCGGCGATGAACGTGGGCACCGGGATCATCCGCCTGATAGTCCCCGGTGCGTGACCGGTAGCGGAATAACCGCACGGACTCAACACTTTCGAGAGGAACCCAAACCCATGTCCGTCATGACGATCATCTTCGGCGTGATCATCGCTGCCGCCATCGTGTTCGCAATCGGTCGCGCCATCAACGAGCGCCGGTGAGGGGACAGCGGTGATTGAAACCGATGACGACCTGTACCGGGTGGATCAGCACTGGCTAGGTCCTCCGGGGCGGGCGTTCCCGAGGCCGATCAGATGGCAGGCGATGGGTATCGGTGTGCTGTTACTGCTGCTGTCGTACATCCTCGTCATGGGGGTGCTGTCGGTGCCGTGGAGCGGCTGGAGCGTCACCGTTGTGCTGGGGTTGACCTATCTCGGGACGAAACGGATCGTCGACGGGCTCGGCCACGAACGCACCATCCGGTCACTGGCCCGGTCCGCGATCAACGACCTCACCTCCCCACGCCCTGCGGTCAAGCTCGACAAGAAATTTCGGAACGCGCCGCCGAGGGTGTCGATCCCCGACCAGATCGCGCGGGTTCGCCTCGTCCCCGCTGCCGCTGATCACACGACTTCCTACGACTACGAGCAGGTAGGTCATGAGCTATCCCGGTAACCGGTTCGCCCCGGCCGACCTCGTCCCACCGCCCGGGGCGCTGCCCCCGGTGCTGCCCGAGTCATGGTTACGCGCGGCGCGCCAAGCCGGGCTGCAGACCGCCGACCCGCACACCACCGCTGCACCACAAGCGAGCTTGGGTGATGCACTGCCCACCGACCTTTCCCCGGTCGCCAGCTCCGACGAGGACGTGGCCGCACAACCTGCCCGCCGCAGGGTCAGCAAACAGCGCGGAAAGAAGTCCCGACCGGGTCCCCAGGGGCACTCGACCAGTGCCGCCGCCGATCGCTGGAGCAAGGCGCGGCTGCGGAAGCAGTCCAAGTGGCGGCTGCGGGCGGTGCTCGGCAACGTCACGATCACCGACGCCACCGCCACGTTGTGGTTCGTGCAATCGCCCGGCACATGGAGCATGCGGGCAATTGCCGATCAGTCGCGGTTCATCCGGGACGAAGCGTTGGTGCTGGCCGAACTGCGCAGCAAAGGAGTGGCCGGCATCCACCGGCGCACCGTGCGCGAACCCTGGCCGGTCAAAGAATGGGGACGCGCCCACGCACGACTCGCCGAGAACCGACTCCCCGACGTCCCAGGCGCTCTCGCGTGGGACGAGTACCTCATCGGTCAGCAAGTGGCGCTGCTTGATTCCGCCCCCACCCGCAAGCGCCGATACTGGGGCATCGAATTGCCCCGCCGATCGATGACCGCCCAGGCAATCGTCGCGGTGGCCGACATGTGCACCGCGGTGAAGGGATTGGGACCGCGGCTATCGAAGTGGTCGGAGCAGGTCCTGCGCGCCGAACAGGACGCCGCGGCCGAACACATTGCCGAGATCGAACGCGTAATGCTCTCCCCCGGTGTCGAAGCCCTGCCGGCCGACAGCGGACAGATCGACTATCTGCTGCGCCGCTCCGCCGCAGTGGGAATGCCGTTGACCGAACCGGCCGCCGCACGCGCACCGTCAGGTTGGGATCTGCCCGATCTGTTGTCGCTGAGCAACCTGACGGACATGCACTACACGCCCGGCGCCGGACACACTGTCGTCGAAGGCACGATCGCCGGCCGCACCTATAGGTCCTACGTGACCGTACTGACGGTGGGGAGGATGGCACCACTGGCCATCCCGGAACAGAAGATGCCGTGGCAGCTGCTCGGCGACCAGCTCGGGTTGCCCTTGGAGTGGTCCGAGCGGATCACCCTGCACACCCCAGAAGAGACACTCGGCGAGATACAGAAGCAGCGCAACGCGATCGAGGCGCAGTACCGGCACTACACCGTCGAGCACGACGAAACCCCACCCGATGAGTTAGCAGCACAGCACGGGTTGTCCCGGCGCCTGCGGACGGAGATGTCGAACGGTGGGGCACTGGCCACCCGAGGATCGGGGTGGTGGCGGATCGCGGTGTCCGGTTCCTCCCCCCAACAGGTGCGGGACCGTGTCTCGAAGCTGCAGCAACAGTACGCACCAGATATCGAACTCGAAGTCGAGAACGGCCAGTACCACTTGCTCAAAGAGTTCATGCCCGGTGAGAAGCTCGCCAACACCGCCCACAAGCGCAGGATGAGCGTTCTGGCCATGTCGGCGGGGATGGGCGCGGCGGCCGACCGGATCGGTGACGAGGAGGGCATCATCCTCGGCGAAACCGCGTCGATCTCGGTGCGCCCGGTTGCCTGGAATCTCTTCGCCGCTCACGACTTCTTCGACAAGGGCGGCCTGACCCCCCTGGTCGGCGTCCAGGGAGCCGGCAAAACCCATCTGGCTGGGATGATCACTTACCAGGCGCTGCGCCTGGGCGCGCACGGAGTGATCCTCGACCCGTCCGGTCCGCTGCGCGCCCTCGCCGAGCTTCCTGAACTCAGGCCGTTCACCCGCGTTTACGAGCTGACCGGCCGCGGTGCGAAGCCCGGCGTCCTCAACGTCTACCGGGTCGTGTCCGAACCGGACCCGGCCGACGAGATCTATCGCCCCGGCCATGCCGAGTACGCACACGAATCCGACCCGGCAGCCGCCGCGGCAGCGGCCTACGAGGACGATCGCGGTGCCGCCCATGCCGAGCGAGTCCAGCTCGCGTCCTGGGTGCTGATTTCGATGCTCGACGCCGATGACCGCAGCGACCGGGATGCCAAGAGTGTGGTCCGGATGGCAGCAGCGATGGTGGGGGGTCAGCCGACCAACCATCTGGGCAAGGTCCTCGACGCGATCGATCACATCGCTGCCGGTGTGGTCTACACCAACGGCCACGGGGTCGCCCACGGCACGATTAGCGGCGAGACCGCTGGCTCGAAGAACACCCCCGTCATCGGTGAAGGACTGCGCACCGCCGCGGGCCGGATCGGGCCGATGCTGCGCACGATGTCGCAGCTGCGCGATGCGCGGGTGCTGTTCCCGTCGGCCACCGCCGGTGACGATGCCGCCGCCGAACTGTTCGACTCGGTCCTCGACGAGCGCCTGACGATCCTGACCATGCCGGGCCTGCAGATCGACGACAAGGCCGAGGGAAGTGCGGCCACCGACAGTCAACGCCTGGCCGGGCCGTTGATCCACCTCGCGGCGTGGTTGGCGACCCGGCTGGTCTACGACAAGCCGCGCTCACTACCGAAACTGCTGTTCCTGGACGAGAACAAGTACCTCAAGCAGTCCGGGGCCGGCCGCACTCTCTACGTCCGGCTCGGTCGCGATACCCGCAAGTTCCGCACCCGCGCACTGGTATGCAGCCAGCTTGCCGGCGATTTCCTCGGATTGGCGGACGGCGCGGACGACCAGGACCAGTCACAGCTGACCGACGAGATCATCATCGGCCGACTTGGCTCGTCCGAACGGGCGATCTCCGACGCACTCAAACTCCTCGGCCTCGACGAAGGCGAGGGGTACGAGACGATCCTGGCGAACCAGCTCGGCGGAGGCCGCAACGACACCTACGACCCGCGCGCGAACAAGGCTCGTAAACAGCGCGCCGCGAAGACCGGCGCCGACGAGGCCCGCACCTACGTCGTCCGCCTCGGCGGCGACATCGAGTTGGTGCGCGCGAACTGGACGAACTTCACTCACATCGCCCACGTCGCGCAAGCACTGAACTCCCGGGCCACCGCCGCCTGACCCCCTCCTTGGGAAGGACCTTCTCGATGCCCGTCACCGCCCGCACCACCAGATCACCCGCACACCTGCGGCAGCGGATCATCCAACTGTGCGCGGTCATGATGCTGGTCGGGCTCAGCGCCCTGTGCGGGCAGGCCACCGCCCACGCCGCGGGCTTCAACTGCAAGGACGTGCCGGCACCGCAGTCCCCGAACTCGGCGGCGCCAGCGTTCTTCGACTCCGGATCGGTGGACAAGCCCACAGAATCACAGCTGTCGGGCACCGGGTACGGCGGCCACGGCTGGGCAGGTCTGACGTGGCACATCTACGACCTCGGTTGCGGTGAAGACATCACCGGGGTATCGCTGGTGCGCAACAAGACCGACATCGGAAATACCTTCCTCACGATCGGGCAATCGTTCGCTGCCGCGGCGTTCTGGCTCGACGAGCAGGCCAACACCCCCACCGAGGGCCGCGAGACCGGGCGACAGGGAGCGATCGCGCAGTTCGACGAGATCGTGCTCGCGGTCTCCGACTCATTGCGGCCGACCGTCTACGGGCCGTGGCTCGGGCTGGGGGTGGCCGCGGCCGGGCTGATCATCCTCTACCGCGGTCTGCGATCAGATGCCCCGGCGGTGTTTCGGCAGCTTGCGATTGGTGCCGGCGCGCTGGCGATCGGTGGGTTGATGGTCGGTGCACCAGCGAAGGCGATCCAGATCTCCGACGAGACGTTCAGCGCGCTGATCACGAAGACTCAGGGCGAAATTTTTAACTCTGCGGGCATGACCGATGACCCGCGGTTGGTGATCACCGACCGAATCATCATCCCGGACGTGCAGCGAGGATACTTCGGGTCAAACGCATCTGGCCGGACGCTCGACGATCTGTGGCCGAAGCTGCGGGAGTCGATCGCCTACACCTACGACGAGCAGGAACGGATTAAGGCCGACAACGCGGCACAGAAGGAGATCGACGAGGCCAAGGCCGAGAAGTTCCGGCGGGAGGTCGTCGAACCGTTGGAGAGCAAGGGGCTCTCGTTCTACACCTTCCAAGGCAAAGACAGCAGCCGTGTCTCGACCGGGTTCCTGTCAATGGTCAAGACCTCGATGCCCTCCTTCTTGTGGATCGGTTCCTCGGTGCTGAAACTCGCGGCGCTGCTAGCGATCCGGCTGGCGATCATCACCGCCCCCGTCTGGGTTCCGCTCGCCATCGTCTCCGGATCGATCCTGATCCGTGTCGGACGCATCCTCGGCGGGATATACCTGTGGGCGGTAGCCGCTGCGGTGCTGATGTCGGTCTACCTGCTGATCTTGATCAAGCTGTACCGCAATGATGCGGTCGACGGAACCTGGCGGCTGTGGTTTTTGGTCATCCTCACCATCGTCTTCTGGATGTTGTTGCGCCCGATTAAACGGCTCTCACAGACCATTACCCAGTCGCATCGCGGCATGATCGGCGGCGCGATGGACCGACACAGGCACGGCTCCTGGAAGCAGAAACTGCTCACCGCCAGCTCGATGGTCACCAACCCCGCCATGGGACTGGCCGAGAAGAGCCTCGAACTCGCCCGCGCCGGCACCAACCGCGGCGCCGACGGGACCGGTCGGCAGTGGTCCGACATGATCGGCGGCAACAAGCCCCCGATCGTCCGGCAAGAAGGACGTGCACTGTCGGCCGCACGCACCGACGACTACCGCGACCGCGCCCGCCAAGCACAGCTGGCCGCCCTACGCAGCGGCGACCGTCGAGCGATGGTAGATCTGCGCAAATCGTCCCAAGACAGGCCCGACCCCGGCACCCGGCTCCCCGGTATCGACCTCACCGCCGACCCAGCCGGCGGCAACGAAAACACCAGGCTCGCAGACCTGCGCAAACACACCCCCGCAACGGGTTTCACCGACGGATTCGAGGCCCTCCACACCGAAGACAGCGAAATCTTCGTTACCCATCAGGACACGACCCGGTGGGACGGCGGACCCGACGCGATCATCGCACCGACCACCATCTACCGGCCGAGTGAGGAAACGGAAGCGACTGAAAAGGATAAGCGTCCGTGGGTGTCGATCACCCAGAGAGCACCGGCCTCGGCCACGGCGGTGGAGGGGCCCGCGCGCAACGACCTGCCCCGCGCTCGATTGCGTGAGAACACCGCGG
The DNA here is from genome assembly GCF_017656075.1 of Rhodococcus sp. ZPP. Classification (NCBI taxonomy): domain Bacteria; kingdom Bacillati; phylum Actinomycetota; class Actinomycetes; order Mycobacteriales; family Nocardiaceae; genus Rhodococcus; species Rhodococcus sp. ZPP. Next base: position 696,148 of record NZ_CP058639.1, on the reverse strand, counting down.
CGGAGCAGTCGACGGGAGTGCTCGACCGGCCGAATCGGGAACTGGGAGTGTACTAGTGAAAACCGCCAACCCGATCACCACCGCGATTCGCAGCTGGGTCCTGCGCAGTCCCGGCCGGCTCGCCAGCGGGATCGCGATTATGGTCGCGATCCTCTACCTAGCCCGCCTGATGGTCACCACAGTCACCGGGACAGCTGGCGACACGGCCGAGCCACTCGCGAACGCGGCGAACACCCACACCACGTCGGCGGCCACCAAGACCGCCGCAACCAAGGAGATCACCGAGGCTGAAGTCGCGTCGATGCCGGCCAGCTCGATCGGTCGTAGTCCCGCAACAGCGGCGATGTATTACGCACACGAGTTCGTCGACACCACCGCATCACCAACTCAGTGGGCGATCGCGCTCAGCCGTGTCACCCGCCCCGAGCGCGTCAATGACACCCTCGCCGCGGCCCGGCCCACCGCTCAGGTGTCGATTCTCGGGCCGACACGCACCCTGTCAGGCACCGGCACCACCGGAACGACCGTGGAGATCGACACCAGTGCCGGGACCCTGACCGTCGCGGTCACCGACACCGACGGCGGCTGGCAAGTCGACACGCCCCTCCCGACGCTCGACCTCGACGACGTGGACCCGGTTCCCACCACCCCGCGCACCACAACGCCCACCACCACGCCGTCACCCGCCACCTCACTGAGCCCGGAGCGCACCCCCGAGCCCCTATTGCCCTCGGAGCCTGCTCCGCCCGCACAGCGGGCCACCATCCCCGCCCCCGTGCCGGTCCCCGGCCCCATCCCAATCCCCGAACTCGACACACCTCTGCCAGGCCCGATCGCATGACCGCTCGGCGTCTGACCGCGGCTGCGCTCGCCGCGTCATTCACCATCGGGATGGCTAGTGCCTGCACCGGCGGGGCGATCATCGATCTGCCCAAACCTTGCCGGCCCGCCCACTCCCATTCCGGGGGCACGCGCGCAGACAGCACACCCGACGATCCGCCGACGGCCGCGCTGATCCCGTCCGGGCCGATCCAGCAACCCATCGCACCGGGGACCACCACGTTCACCTCCGGTTTCGGACCCCGATGGGGGGCGATGCACAACGGTGTCGACTTCGCCGGCCCGGTCGGTACCCCGATCTACGCCGCCCTCGACGGCCTCGTCGTCGCCGCCGGTTCGAGCGGTGAAGGTCCCGGTGTCGGTTTCGAGAACTGGGTCATCATCGACTCCGTGGTCGACGGCCGGCCGGTCTCCACGGTCTACGGGCACATGTACGCCAACGGTATCCACGTCAAACCCGGGCAGAGCGTTACGGCCGGTGACCACATCGCCGACATCGGTAACGCCGGCGGGTCGACCGGGCCGCACCTGCACTTCGAATACTGGGGAGGCGGCCGCCTGCAGGGCGGCACCGCGATCGACCCTATGACCAAGCTCGGCGGCGCCCCTGCACCATCCGAACGCGACACGAGCACACCGGGATCGACCATCTCTCTCGTGGCCGCATCCACTCCTCTCGACTGCGGCAAGGGCTTCGGCACCGCGGGCGGCGGCGACCTCAAACCCGGCAGTGTCCCACCAGCATTCGAAGAATGGTTCCGCAAGGGCGGATCGCTGTGCCCCCAGATCAACCCGGCACTGCTCGCTGCGGACACCAAAGCCGAGAGCGGGTTCCGCGCTGTCACCAGCCCCGCAGGCGCAAAAGGCTACACCCAGTTCATGGATGGCACCTGGGCCGTGTACGGCCGCGACGACGACGGCAACGGCAGAGTGTCTCAAGCGGACGTCGGCGATGCGGTGATGGCTCAGGGCCGCTACTTCTGTGAGATCGCGCGATCGATCGACAGCTGGATCGCCGACGGCTCCGTGAAGGGCGATCCACTCTCGCTCTACATCGCCAGCTACAACGCCGGCGAAGGTGCCATCAAGCGAGCCGGTGGGATGCCCTCCGGTGGCGACTATTCCAGCGAAACCCGCCCATACGTGCAGAAAGTCCTCGCCTACATTCCCCAGTTCGAGCAACCTGGCGGCCGCGGCGAGTTCGTCCCCTCCCCCACCGCCGGCGGCAGCAATGTCATCGAGGCCGCCAGCCAGTACTTCGGCACCCCGTATGTGTGGGGCGGCGGCGGCGCGGGTGGTCCCTCCGATGGCGGGTTCGACTGCTCTGGCCTGACCCAGTACGCCTATGCCCGGGCCACCGGGGGCAAGACCATCCTTCCCCGTACCTCCGAGGAACAATGGAAGGTGGGCACTGAAATCCCGATCTCCCAGGCCAAGCCCGGAGACCTCGTTTTCGGATCCTGGGCGGCCGGCGGTCCGGGCCACGTCGGTATCTACGCCGGGAACGGGCAGATGGTTCACGCACCCACCACCGGTGACGTCGTCAAACAAGCACCCGTAATGGCCGACATGCGCGCCCGCCGTATGTGACCCAGGAGGAGAGGAACCATGCGCAAAACCTCGATCGTGCTCATAGTGATTATCGCCGCAGTTGCGGTACTTCTCTACTCCTGCCAGGACAACGGCAACCCCTCAGGTAACGCGACACCGCAAAGCACCACGACCGCACCGGCACCTGCGCCTGCACCGGAAACGGGCACCAGCGCATTTCAGCGACCGGAACCGACATCGCCGGAGGAAGTCGCCCGCCGGGCGATGACCGTCACATTCACCTGGGCCCCTGCCACCGACGAGAGCCCCACCAGCGGATTCCGTCGCGCGACACAATGGTTCACACCGGCCCTGGCTGCACGCCTTACCTCCGATGTCCCGTACGAGCACGGACCCAGCCTGCAATGGCAGCAATGGATCAACGACAACGTCCGAGTCATCGCCGACGTCGCCATCGGTTGCTCCGGCTGCCCACCCGACACCGACACCACCGCTCACCGGGTGGCCACAATAACCCAAACCGCGGTCATCGGCGACACTCCCCACCCCGTCGAGCCCGAGATTACAGTTTGGCTCACCCTTACCGAAGCAGACGGCCGATGGTTGATCGATAACCTCACCTACTGAACGCAACCGAACGAGCGAGGGGGAACCTTGAAGTACCGCGTCACTACAGCTTTGACGACCATGGTGCTCGCCACCGCGGTCATCGCGGGGTGCGGCAGCAACTCCAACGACGACACCGCATCACCACCGGAACCCACGATCGACGCCACTACCCCGGTCGTCGATCCCTTCGTCGACGACACCGCCGACGGACAGCAGAAGGAAACCGTCACCCGCATCATCGCTCTCGGCAACAAGCGGAAGGCGCCTGACAACGCAATCATCGCGGCTCTCGTCGCCTCACGAGCTGAAGGATTTTGGCGGGTCCACCACTCCGGCTCCGGAGGACGGAACCTCTTCGGATGGAGCCAGAAGTGGGACAACCGACCTGCCCTCGACGCCGGAGCCGTCACGGACGCAATCCAGACCTTCTATGCAGGTGCGGAAAGCCAGGGGGACGCCGCAAACGGCAACCCGGTCGACTACGCCGTGGCGATCCAGCTGTCCGACCACTTCGGCGGCCGTACGTACTTCGAAGACCGCGAAGCCTACGACGACAACATGTCCTATCTCGGCACCGAAGAGAAGGTCCGCAGCGCGTACGCCGAGGCACTGCCCTACGCACGTGCGGCTTTCTACGAGTTGAACTAGCTGCGAGATCAGCGGCGCTCGAGGTTGATCGGGCCCATCAGCACGATCGCGACCACAGCGCAGGGCGGGCACATAGCGAAATCCTCGCAGGACCGCGGGACTGGCGTCCTTCGCTTGTGGAGACAGCCGTTGATCGTTTCGTCACCCGAGTGGACTGTTGTGTCCAGCGTGATTACAACATCGACTTACTCGATCGGTGGCGCATCGCAATGCCTTGAGGGGCCGAACCGAGTCTGGCGGCGGACCTGCCAGCCGTCCTGGATTTCGAGAGCTCACGTATTGGCGCTGCTCACCCGATCGCGCACGCCGACAGGCTCTTCAGTGACCGTAACCTCTTCCAATTGTTTTTGTTTAGCTGGCGTTCGTTGGGATGACATAGCACCGAGGTAGACACCGCCGGCGACTAACAAAAACCCAGCTGCCGCACCGATCCCGGGACCATAGACAGTGCCCCATTGAATTAGCCGCTTGTACGCGACGGCTCGTTCCACCTGTTCATCGACGGTTTGCTCGTCGAGCATCGTTGTGACATCAATGATGGTGACTGGGTTCGGATCGTCGATGTCGGATCCAAAGTGCTGGTTGTAATGCTGTCGTACCTGGACGATTGCACCGGAAACCGGTTCGACCCAGAGATCCCGAGTGACGCCGTAGAAGCGCTTCAGGGACACCGAGTCCGTTCCGGTTCTCCCCCAGTTCACCGCCGGAAGTGTGATAGCACCCCCGATCGAGGTCGGCTCGATCCTTTGGTGAAACTGGAAGACCGGGAGGCCCTTAATCTCGGTCTCTTTCACAAAGTCGATGGCGCGACTTGAGCGCAGGGTCGTATCAAAGTAGGGGTAGGAGAGCTTCTTTGTGTCGAAGGGGAACTTAAACTGGAGTCCTTCGTGAGCAACTGGCTCCGCCGGCTTATCGAGCGAAGACTGGATGGATCCAGAGGGCTCCGAAACAGCGTAACCGGTTCGCCTATCGACGGTAGTTCGGTCGACGCTTGCATTGATCACTGAGCGTGGTCCGTTCCGGTCATCCCGCGTCATCTGCACGGCAGACTGCAGAGTCACGGTATTTGAATCGGACGGATCTTGGACAGTGACCCGTTGGTTGACAGTGATCGGTACCGTGGGATCGATCTCCAGCTTGCCCTTCGTCAGAGCGGCCGCATCGAGCAGTTGCGCAGTACCGGTGGAGACCGTGTCCGCCTCAACGTCCAGGGGAATCTTAACGAGCTGACTTGCGGCGTATGTCGGAGCGAGCGCGCTCATCGTTAGCAGCAAGGTACCTGCCATGATGGCCGCACAAGCGGTGCCGTGACGAGACAGACGGAGGCTGATCGGCATTCGGGCGATCCTAGTCGAGACTGCGTGGAACTTCTCATGGGCGCCGCCCGCCCCCCGACTGGGCGTACCCGCGCCGGACGACTACCGTTGTCTGTCGGCATCGCGGGGGATGCTGACGGCAGGAGGTTCCGGGAGTGGCACATAGAGCGGCAGTTACACGTGCCGTCGATCACCTGTTCCGCATTGCGGTGGGCGACGAAGCACGATCATTGACCGGCATGGCGAATGCTCTCGCACGCGATCGCGGACGGCCACTGTTGATTCAGGAGGGCCCCGACCTGCCGTCCCGAGTGTTCGGCCAATGGGTACGCAACCCCGACCATGACGAAATAAAATATGCGTTGTGGGTGCATGCTCGGGAACGAACCATCGCCCACGAACTCGGCCACATGGCACTGGGACATGTCGGCAGGCCTGCCATCGAACTGGCGACCGACTACCTTCCGCCTGAATCTCACGACCTAGCGAAACTGATGCTCCAGCGCGACTGCACGGATACACGGTCCACCGAGGAGGCCGACGCTGAAGCGTTCGCGAGCCTGCTGCTGCGACGCTTGAAAGGTAGCAGTCGGACTAGCCACAACCCTGCGGTTCGGTCACGGCTTGACGAGGCCCTCGGTTGATTACCGCGCTGGCTGCCGCACTGTTGGGCGTGGCGGCGGCAACCCGGCTGCATCGGTGGTGGTTCAGTCGTTCATGGACTCTCGCTGGTGCCGCGCTCATCCTGGCATGCATGTCACTTCACATGATGCTCAACATCCAGCCCATTGAGGAATTCGTTCGATCTTCCTTGGGCGCGGGCATGCCTGGTGCCCTCAAAATGCTGTTGGTTTATGGAATCTGCATCGGTACTGCCACCGTGTTCACGGATGTGACGAGTAAGGCCGGCCAGCGCACCAAGTTGATCCGGCTTCACGTCGCACTCTCGTTGTTCACAGCCGCCGTTTCCTTCGTGTTCTTCTTCAAAACGCCATGGCCGGCGAACGTGGACAATCGCACGTTCGACAACGAGTATGCGTTCCTACCTGGATATGCCGAAGGCTTGATTCTCGCGATGGCATACCCGTTTCTACTATGCCTGATGGTGACGGTGGTAACGATCGTCCAGGCAGACCGACATACCGTCACCGGCCGTGGATTGCTCTTGATCTGTCCGGGGGCCGCAATCCTGACTGCATACGCCGCCCTTCGAATCGGATACCTGGTCGCCGCGCGCTACGGACTGATGGAGCCGACACCCACACCGTTCGCCATCTCCCGTACGCTCGCCCTGACCGGCGTGCTACTCATCGCCGCAGGAGTACTTACTGCCCTGGCGATGAACTGGATTGGAGCCCGGGCTGCGCTCAAGCAGTTCTCCGACCTTCGAGCCGAGCTGCTGACGCGGTGGCCGAACGCCGAACGAGAATCGAATCGCGGCAGTAGCGCCGCCGAGCAAGTCGACGACCGAGCAGCTGAGCTACTTGATGCTCTTAGCCTGGAAGTCGATCACAGTGGGATGCCGCCGGGCGAACCTCTTCCCCAGCCGTTGGCCGTCGACGCAATCACCGAATGGCTCGTCACCGGTCGACTTCCCGACCGATTGGGATACAACAGCTTTTTCTTAGATCCCGGAACCACTGACACCATGTGGGCGTGCATGTTGGGCAACGCTTATCGAATCGCCCACGCAGACAAACGAGAGATGGCCTTGGAGCAATGACGGAGATCGATTTTCGGGACCGCCGTACTGTAACCGATATGGCCGCACGCGTACTGACTGAAGTCGGTGCCCCTTGGGTCATCAATATCGTGACGTCGATGGTGATCGGTATTTCCGTGGGCACGGCGGGCTGGGGCGCGTTCGTTGCGCTGTGTACGGGAGTCGTCCCGATGGCCGTCATTCTGTTCGGGATGCGGAGGTCGCGGATAGGCGACCACCATGTCACCCAGATCAACGAGCGACATCTCTTGATCGTCGTGCTTCTGGTTGTTGCGGTGGGTGGTTTGATCATTCAGATCCTCGGGCACGCACCGATCGAGATGATCGCATTCATGTCGGCGGGCCTGGTGGCGCTGGGAGTCGCCGCGGTCATCACGAGCATTTTCCACTGGAAGGTAAGCGTCCATACCGGCGTTTCAGCCGGTGTGACCGTTGTGTTGGCTCTGGCGGTGTCACCGTGGTGGCTGCTGGCGTTGGTCTTCACACCGTTGGTGGGATGGTCCCGGGTCCATCTCGGGGACCACACGAAAGGCCAGGTAGTTGTCGGTTCGATCGCGGGTGCCGTCGCTGCTGGTATGACCTACGCATTGATTGCTTAGGACTAGTCCTCGTCGCTGGTCAGCTTCCGAAATGGGTCGTAGGTCCTGGCCGCGACACGCTGATCCTGTGAATCTCGTAGGTTCTGAATCCATTCAATCTGTTGCTTGATTTCTTGATAGGCCTCTTCGTCCCCGAAGTAGTCCATCGGCACACGGAATACCCGACAGATGTCTCGGACTGTCTCCAAGCCGGGCGACGATCGCTTCCCACTGAGCAACTGCGACATGTAACCAGTAGTCATCTTGCTGCCGCTGAACCGGAGCATATCGACGACCTCGGTCTGTGTGTATGGGCCCCGGTCCTTCGGGTGGACGGTGTCAAAGAGATAGCGAAGCCTTTCAGCGAAGCTGCTCATCGTTCCTGCCCAACCCTTCAACCTTTTAGCCCGGATTGACCCGTAGGTACAGGCAACACTCTTGACTACCCGCATTCTCGCAACAGCATAGATCTTTCGCAACTTGCAATTGTAAGTTGCGAAACGTAGCCTGATCCCTGGTCTAAGACGGACGTCACCATCGGAAAGAATGTGATGTGGCCAGATTCTGGAATAAGCAGTGGTAGAGAGCGGATTGACGCCGACCTGCACATGATTCACACAGAGCGAGCACGCCCGACAGTCAACCGGTTGGATACCGCCGCCGCAGCGATCGGTTGCGTAGGGTCACGCCGGGGTGCCAGCAGGCCGATTCCGTGCGCGCTCGTATGCGGCGCGGTAGACACTTTCGGACACGCCCAGAGCCGCCGAGAGTTTCCGGGCATTGTCTTCCGTCAACGCCGCCTGCCCACGCTCGACCTGAGCCACCGTCGTGGTGCTGACCTCCGCCAGTTTTCCGAGTTGCGGCTGCAGCAAACCTGCAAGAACTCGCCAATCGCCTGGGAGTCGCTCAGCCTCCGGAACAATGACGATATCGCTGATCTTCGCGCCAAGGGCGTCGGCGACCCGCTTAAGGAGGTCTACCTGTGGCGACGTTGCTCCCGTTTCCCACTGGTAGAGGGTCGCGTGCCCGATACCCGCTACGCGAGCGAGTTCGGGCCGACTCAGGCCGGAGCGCTCACGACGTGCCTTGAGCCGAGAAGGATCGAATCCGCGCATCACCCGTCGGCTCACCGAAACACTCCGTCCATCACTCCTGGACACCTTGCACTATCCCCCTTACGATCACTTCAGTACACAGTTTTGCCTCACGGAAATAGATCAAATATGACTCCGCCAACCAAGAAGGGTCTGTGATCTAACAAAAGGACCCCCGCCCGGTTACCGCCGGGCGGGGGCCTGAACCGAACAGGGTTGCCGCCCTGATCAGCGTATTTCTTCAGCTAGCAGAATGGAGATCTGCCAATGCAAACGATAGGCGACGTCGGCGGAAGTGTCGACGAGACTGACGTGCTGAGTTGGACAACTGCTCAACTCCGACGGTTCATCAAACATCACGACTCGCTATGCGCATGCTCAGGAAGTTCGAAGCGCTGCGCGGTCTACCGCGCAGCGCACGAAGAGGCCTTCTTCCGGCGGCTCAGCACAAACCTTCCCGATCGCGTCGACGGGCTTCAGGCCACTGACGGTCTCCCGTGCGCGCGCAATCCACGCGGATGGGACACCGACGTCGCCAGCACAGGTCAACTCTTGGCCGCGATCGACGCCTGCAAAAGCTGCCCGTTCTTTGCGAGTTGCGAGGAGCAGGCGCAGGTCGGCCCAGCACGATCGATGGTGTGGGCCGCGGTGGCTTATGACCGCGACGGCGAGCCGATCAAAATCTCAGCGCTGTCAGCGTGGGTGCGAACGCGGGACGGCATACGTCTTCGCGACCAGAAGCAGCCGTTCCCGGTCCCTACTCTCTCTGTAGCGCAGAGAAGGTCGACGCCAGTGCGGTGGGCGTCGTGATTGCGCCGCGGGAGGTAGATGAGGGGCTCTCTGGGGCGATGTTCGATACCCAGTGTGAGTGCGTGCAGCTCCCGGGATTCGAGACCTGCTGCGCGGATACGGTGGTGATGATGGAGGCCGGTGGGGGTCCGACGCCTTCCGTGATCCGGGCGGGTGTTGGAGATCGCCACGTCGGAACATTGATCGCCGCCAATCGTGAGCTTCGGATGTACTACAACCGTGGCGAGGGGCAACGAGTAGTCGATCGGGGGTCGGCGGGATGATCGGGCTTTCTGACCGCGTCCTTCTCATGGCGACCGGCGAGGTCGAGTGCCCTGGAACCGAAGGGCCCGCTTCACTGCGTTGGGGGTGGTTCGCTGATCTTTACACTCACCCGGTGTGGGGTCTTGCCACTGTTCCAGGCTTCTCCACGCCCGTGGGATACACCATGGCCGAGTTGTGCCGCGCCACTCCGACCGGAACGGTCGACTCTCTCACTGTCCGATGGGAGGCGATGGAGCGGCTGGCTGCGATCGGCGCCGGCCGCGCTCAGTCAGCGGCTATGTACGCCTGGTCTGCGGTCGCCGATTCCGTCGTCGACGCCCACGACTACCTGGGCGGCCATCAGTTCAGTGGTGCGGAAGCGGTCGCCGCCGCCTTCTGGGCGCATCTGGCCGCGAAACCAGGGGCTGTCGCCGAGATGTGCATCGCCGCGGCCATCGAGGCGTGGAACTCACGCCTGCATTACCCCGCGACGAGAGGGGCGGTCGCATGACAAGTGTTACTGCCACCGACCGCCACGGGCGAACGTGGGAGCTCATCGCGATGGACAGCGTCATCTGTGCGCTACTCGTCGCCGACGCGGGCACGCCGACCGTGATGTCCGCCGCGGATCTTATCGGCACGCATGGTCCAGTCCAGCTCTCGCCTGCCGGGTCTCGTCTCAGTCCGGGATCATGCGATGCGCTTGTCGACGTTGTCGATCTTGTCGCATCCGATCCTGAAACAGCGACCGTCGAGCAGATACGTGAGGTCGCCGCCGCGGCGCGCCTGTTGCTTGGGGTGAAATCGGTACCTCGGTCGGCGTAACTGATAGGGCCACAGCCACAACCGCGTTTCTCTGATCCCTTTTCAGCGGACCCGAGCGGAACCTCAGCCGTTCGCGGTGGCGGCCGTCGTGGATCGGCACTCACACATGCCCAACAGTAAGGCGATGCCCTTGACCGAGTAGATACCCGCGCGACCCCGAAACACAAACAAAATTGCGCAGACCTCAGAAACACGAAAACCCCCTTGGTGGGGGTGGTTTCGGATTCACGAACCGCTCCGCGGCATTTCGTTGAGGAGGACTTGCCGGTCCTCCTCAACCAAGAGGGTGAAGGCCTTGCCGGGCCGTCACATTCTCAGAGGTGAGTGGCGAAAGTTCACAGCTTTCGGCGCTCGTTCTGCATTCCCCGAAGGGACTTACCTATGCCAGGTACGTCTGATGCTAACGCATGCGCTGAATCAGCATCAACACAACACGTTGCCACCACCCACACCACGTCATCGACACACGCCGATACGCGCATTCCGCAGTCGGTAGAAGTCGACACCTGGGAAGCCTCCGTCCACGCCGCCACCCAAGCCATCAACCAGCTCCACCAGTACAACCACGACACCGGGCAACGCGGCCAATCCTTCACCCTCCCCACCACACCAGGACGCGAAGCCACCATCCCCGTATGGACCAGCCGCACCGAATGGCTCCGCCAACTCCGCCACCACATCACCCACACCACCACCGGCCAGACCGCACTCACCACACACAGCATCAGCATCGAACGCCTCATTGCCGTCGCCACAGCCCACGCCCGATTCGCGGATTCGACCACCGGACGCGGTGTCACCGCATCCCGGCAACTCATCGCGCACCACGCCGGCGTCTCACTCTCCGTCGTCAACCGCGCCCGCCGCGTCCTCAAGCAACTTCACATGGGCGTCGAACTCGAACGCGGCCGAACACTCCGCACCCACGAATACATGGCCGCTGAACTCCACCACGGCGGCCAACAACACCAAGCAGCCTCCGTCTGGGCACTCAGCTCCCCCAAAGACGTTGTCGAATCCACTCCCCCACGCCCACAACAAATATCGCGTCCACAGCGCGCCCGCACCAAACGGCCCCTCACACGCCACCGCACCCCACCCCAACAACGCACCCCCGCAGCCACCACAACAAATCCCCAAGCCGACAACGCTGACACCCTATCCCCCAGTACTTACGTTCCTTCCCATAATCTTTCGTCACGAAGTACTCACCAACGCGCACACGCGCGGCACAACGAACCCACCCCACAACCCCGACCGCTCCACCTCCAACGAGCAGCCGCCACACTCATCGCCTCCTCACCCGCACTCACCAAGCACCGGCACATCGGACACATCTGCGACGCCATCCAAGCCGCAGGCATCGACACCACACACTGGACCGGCCACGACATCGCACACACCCTCGACCGCGACACCCGCCAACGCGGATGGACCTGGCCCACCAGAGACCACATCAACTCACCGATCGCCCTCTTCCGCTGGCGACTCACCCACATCAACTGGACCGGACCCTCCCCCAGCCAACTCCGCACCACCGCCGACGCAACACGACGCCGCGAACAGACTGCTCGCCGCACCGCAATCGCACACCGCAACGCCAGCCAAGCAACCCCCGAGCAGAGGAACGCTGCACTCGCTGAGGTGCGCCGAATCCTTCACCGAACTCCTCGACATCACCGCCAGACCGGCCAAAGGCTGGAATGAAAGGCGCGACGATGTTCGACCCGATGCCCGGGTGCCACATCAGAATCGTCGCGTCGAGCGACCACTTGCCAAGAGGCGCACTGGCGGGCACCGTCACCCTTACCGGGTCAGACCTACATCGCGTAACGTGCCCGGGAAGGAAACGAAGCCGCTGACACCACCAGGTGCCGGCAGCTTCCCACCTCGGAGCCCTCGAACCGTCAGGTCGGGACCCCGCCCGCCCCCTGCATCAGCTCCGCCGATCCGCAACCGGATCGAACCCTCGCGTCGACGCAACACGTTGAACGCAATCGACTGCGTAACGCGTGGACAGGCGTGCCCGGTGCACACCGTGTCCGGCCCGGGCCGCCCCGTGCCGAAAGGGGCTCCGTACGCTGGGCCGAAAGGTTCTTGGACGTCGAGCGTGCATCCGGCCGCGCGAGGAGATCTCGTAGCCGCTGTCGCCATCCGCTCCCGCACCTCCCGGCCTGTGCGCAGGACCGCGCCGAGCTCGATTGCCGCCGCAGACGCCTCGTCGCACTATGCACCGAAAGCTTCCACCCATCTCGTGCCGGCAGTCATCCTCGCCAGATTGGAGACCCGCCCGCGACCGAACCTCGAATTGGCGGCCCCGAGCAGGTCGCGCAGACCAGCGCCGTTGTTCTTCCAGGGCGGAGCACAGCTCGACTCGAGGGAACCGCAGGTGGCCTGGAGACCGCCGGAGGCGGATATACCGAAACACAACCCAGCCCCGGCACACTGACCAGCGGCTGCGGTCGATCAGTTCGTGTAGAGCGAATGGCGTCCGGCTGATCAGTCCGGCTGCGGGCGGCGCCGCGCCTGGCGACGGGCGTGGCGGGCCATGAGATGCGCTCTGTTCTTTTCGCTGCGGAAGATCTCGCTGTTCACAGCCTGTTCGATCATGCCTGGGGCCTCGAGCAGACGCTGCGCGGCCAGACGCATCAACTCGGCACGATCGGACCCGACTCGTGCGGCCAAGGCGTCTAGCCTGTCCCGCAGTGGGGCGTCGAAGTGCACATTTACCCTGGCGGAAAAGATCTCGGGCCGGAGATCGCGCAACGGTGCGATGGCCTCCAGGTCTGCGGTGAGATCACCCGGCTTGTCGAGTAGGCGCCGAAGGGCAACCCGAAGAAGCGCGGTGCTGAGCTTGTCCCCGTGCCGGCCGGCGAGGCGCCAGATCTGTTGCTTCGCTGAGGGGTTGACCATGACCTCGAGCTTGTCGGACAGTCCGGTCCGCTCCGCCTCGCGGAGCATCGGATGTTTGTAGCGGCCGGGGGTTCCGAGGAATCGGTGCAGGGCAATCCGCATGAGTGCGCTGACCGTGGTGTCGTGCTCGGCGGCCAGCGCCGTGAACTTCTGCGCGGTGTCCGGTTCCAGTTTGAGCGTGAGCATGACCAGCGGGATCGCCCGCCGGACTGCCGAGAGTCGCCGCGCTTCCTCGAGACGGTTGCGGACGGCTTTGGGCTGGGTGACCAGTCGTCGGCAGGCGACGCGGATCAGCGCCCCGAACCGGCGAGGGCCGATGCCCTCGGCCATCTCGTCGAGTAGGTGTTTGGTCTCTGGGTCGAAGCGCAGCGCGATAGGATCACCCACCGGGATCCGCCCTGGCCTCGACTCCGTCATCCCTCGATCTTTTCTCGTCCGCAGGTGCGCAATAGTCGGCCCCGGCATCCGGGGGGCGGATTCCAGCGGTCGTCGCAACACACATGGTTTGGCAGAAGCATAGTGCAGCTCCGATTATGGATCCGTCAGAGACTCACGGACCAGGGTCTTGCCCTACCGCTCGATGTACTGACATAGCTCGCCAATGGCGGCAACCGTGGCATCGGTATGGGTATCGATCCACACCGGACCATCGTCGCGCTTGCGCGGCTGCAGCATGCGTTGCCCCTGTGAGGGCCACTGCACGAAGTCGTAGCCAGCGAGGTCTGACTGAACGGTGTCTGCCACCCAGACCGCGGCCTCAGTGAACGGAGCATCCATCGACAAGCCGTCGCAGCGGCTGAACCCACTGATGCCATGTACGCCCTGCCAGCCGATGGTGACGGCGTAGTTGCCGTTAACGGCAAGCTCCCACACCAATCCTCCCAACCGCACGTCGCGCCCGTACCGCAGGCACCGCAGATCGCGGGCGACGGCTTCGAGTGCACGCACCCATACCTGCGGCGCCTCGACGTCGTGATCGGATCCGATCGCCGGGCCTCCGTCGAACAAGCCGAAGTGCCACACCAAACTGTCCTGATTCCACAAGTCCCGGGTCGGCATAACGTCATCTTCGCGCGTCCGAGCTGCCCGCCCGTGTCATTAGCCTGATTGCACGCCAGGCCGGTCTCGACGCTGTTACCTCGGTGACGAAGCGGGGTATCGTGCGCACCATCCAGCTCTGCGATACCAGCCTGCTGGTTGGAAAGGCATCGGCAAGCGGAAAGCGAGAGGCAACGATATGGTTCGGTGTGCCCGAAATCGGCAGTCGGCGCCGGACCCAACCGCCGCCGCCTCGCATCGTCTACGAAGCCCTCACCGACCCTGACCGTGACCCGATTCGTCCGTGGCTGATCCTGCACAACGATGAACAACGTCCGACGATCGCAGAAGCTACCGATCCGAACCTCGTCGTATGGACATCGATCTGGCCGTGGCGACCGGATGCACGGATCCGATTCGACATCGTTGGCCCACCACACGGCGCCACTACTCTGTCCTGGACGTTGATCGTCGACGAACCGGTGCCGGACGGGGAAACGATCGTCCGCATGCGAAAGCGAATGAACGAACTCATCAACGCGAACCTGCGCTTCACGTTCGGTCAGTAGTCACCCGGTCAAGGATCCTTCTCCGGGGCTCAGACTCGTACCCAGTGTTCGTCGTCGTCGCACCATCGCCACAAGGCTGGCTCGTCGTCGAGGTGAGCGACGTGGTTGTTCAGCCACCACGTCGCGTCCGGGTTCCACCCGGCCAGCACAGTGCACCCTTGTTGCCTGCCAATGGGATTGCGAGACCGGGTGTGGTCAGGTAGCCGTGCAAAGTGAGGTGCACGGCGTCGTAGTCGTCGGCCACCGCAGCCCAGTCAGGAATGAACCAGTCGTGATACTCACCGGTGGTGTGGAACCAATCGGAGCGCTTGGACTCGCGGACGGCCAATGGATACGCGTCGACCAAACGCGCCCAGTCCGTCGGATTCGTGATCTCGTAGACCCGGGGTGTGCGGCGGACAGTGACCGGCCAGACCCTCGCTTCGTCCCCGCCGAACGAGTCCTCCTCCAGGAGCAATTCCAGTGCGCCCACATCATGCCGCGCCCGGCTGGTTTCCAACACGGCACTGGGTAACGGTGTCGACCACCATTCACCACCGATGTCGTTGTCCGGACGTTCCGCGCGCCAAGTACGAAATTGCGCTTCGTCCGCGAGTACGTGGTCACGCCATTGATCGAGACCGACAGCAGTACTGCGGTACGGCAGCGTCGATTCCGGCCACTCCTCGTTCGAAGGCAGTCGGACGATCATCCGCTGGTTGTCGAGGTCGACCGGCTCCGCCCACCACCGGGTGAGCGGGGTTTCCAGAACGGCGGCAGCGACCGGACGTAAAGCCGCCACCGTGTCCGGCGTGGCGAACATGACATCCTCCTCGTCCGGCGGCTGCCAGTACCGTGCACAGTCTGTCGCGAACGCGAGAGCATTGAGTAAGTTCAGTTCGGACAGCCCCGACATGGCTCGAACATCGACTGCCTCGATCACCTCGAGGACGTCCGCAAGCGTTCGTGGACGGGCGGCTCGCTCGTCCGCACCGCACATGTACGCGACGTTCGCGCAGAAAAATCGCCCGCGTGGTGACGCGAGAACGAGAGTGACCAGGTCCATCAATGAACGCTACCGAACCCGCGCTGTCCGTCGCACGCAGTTACCCGCTGTGAAGTTCTGCCCGTTCATACTCGAACGATGTCGCAGTTCAGCTGGATCGACGACCCCGTCTCCCCGGAACTGGGTGCAATCGCGCACGGGCCCCTCCTGCTATCCGACTCGAACGGCTACCGCGTGGGAATCCGATACCTCATCGCGTATCGAAACGTCATGGATATGACGCTGGCCGTCTCCGCTACGGATCGAAGTCTGC
The DNA here is from genome assembly GCF_017656075.1 of Rhodococcus sp. ZPP. Lineage (NCBI taxonomy): Bacteria > Bacillati > Actinomycetota > Actinomycetes > Mycobacteriales > Nocardiaceae > Rhodococcus > Rhodococcus sp. ZPP. The sequence goes on along the minus strand of NZ_CP058639.1, from coordinate 680,093 downwards.
CGAACTCGCCCGCCAGTTCCGAGCCACTTACGGGACCGGCCGGCTTTCGGCTGCAAAACCCGAGGACGGGTTCAGTACATGGGTGGTCTCGCCCGAGCTGAACATCCATACAGAGCGATCGAGCCAGAATCCACACACGATGGAAGGGCACTACGTCCGCGAGTTCTCCTATGTCGTCAACGGGCGCCCGACAGGCACCTTCCTCGAGATCGAGTACCGCTGGCCAGCAATCGGCCTCGACCGCACACGCGTCGTCTTGGAGATCCCACCGGCTCATGCTCTCGACGAAGCGATTGTGCCGATCTAATCCGCCTGTGCCTCCGCGTCCGAAGGGTCGGCGAAGCGATGACCGGTCGAGCATCGCCGACCGAACACCGATCCTTGGCAACTCCGAGCGCTACCTACCGATTCGTTCGACGCGCCAAGGTGGGATCTCCCGCCGCGGCCTGACCTTGATCGCACGGAATTTGTATCCATCCTGATCGATGACCGACTCCCATTCGAAGTCGACCTGCTCGCCGACGTCGAGACCACGGATTCCTCCGCCGATGCTGAAACTGTCGCCCGGCTGGGCATTGATGACTTCGTCGGGGTGTAGGGCGCTGTAGAAGGTCCAACAACCGCCCGGTGTGTCCGCAGAGTCGATGACTCCCCAGCCTTCGTCGTCATTCCACGTGGTGACGACGCCGCTCGCTGGGGTGCCGATCCGGGGCGGGATCGTGTCGTCGAGGTCGGTAATCTCGTGGGCACTGCCGTCGGGATCGATATGCCAAGCCCTCGAGCTGAACGGCCCCGGCCGCGTGTAGGGCTCGGCGCCGACTGGCCATGCGCGCACCGTATGAAAGTCGTAACCGTCTGCGGACTCGTCGAGTTGATGCCACTCGAACTCGACTTCCTGACCTTCAGCCAAACCGGGGAATCCAGGAACCGCTACGGATATCCATGGAGTCCAGCTACCGCCGGGGGTGTGTGCGGAGTCGATCACGCCCTGCATACCCCGCACGTCCCAACTGCGGACCACTCCTCGGCTCGTCATGACCTCAGTATGTCCAAGACCGCTGGTGGCCAGCGAGTAGAACCCGAAAGCCGAACGCCTATCGGCGCCGGATGACGATCGTCAAACGCGACACCCGAACCGAAAATTCTGTTCTGCCGACCTACGATTCGCGGAGATATGTGGCGGCAATCTCACGCGATAGGAGGCGGTGCGGTCTCAGCCAAAAAGTCGGTAGATGGTTCGGCGTCGGAGTTGCGGCGTCCAAGTTTGTATGACTGTAGATAAGTGCACCGGACATGTTCCCGAGAGTCCGGACCCACTCCTGCAGCGTCCACAGTCTCGCTCATCGGCTCAGGCACCAACCGACTGGCTGCTGATGCCCTTCGTGTGGGCCCACCTGTCGAACTCCGCCAGGACTGCCGGCATGAAGGGACCACCAATCATCAGGTGATCCGAGCCGGGCAGTTCAACGTAGTCCGCGCGCCCGCGGTATCGCTTCGCGGTGGCCTTTACCATGGTCGGGACGCAACACTTGTCTTCGCTGCCCGCGACCACGAGCACGTCGCCGGTGATCTTGTCGAAGTCGACCCTGGAGGCCCGCTTTCGGTCGAACATCCAGAACACCATCTCCCGGTAGGCTCGGCCGGACTCGGCGCACAGGTTGCCGTAGAACTCGTCGGACAACTGCTGCGGCATGGCGTTGCCCACGTATTTGTCCCAGGTCGCCTTCTTGACCGGATACATCGGCCGCCCCAGGACCCAACGGGGAAGGAACCCTCCCCACAGTAGAACCTGGGAGGGATACAGGGCAAAGATGCCGGCTGCCGGGGCGGGCGCCAGGAGGACGATGCCCCGATGCGGTACCCGAGCCGCAACCAGCTGCGCCAGCAGTCCGCCGACGGAGTGCCCGAAGATCACCGGCGGCGTGTCCATGGTCCCCGCCAGTTCACACAGGGCGTTCACATAGTCGAGCAAACCGAGCTTGGTCACCTCCTCGGCCGTGCCCCAGATATCGATTTCCTTGGGATGACCGTGCCCGAGCCAGCTCGGGGCATGTACCCGGTACCCACGTGTCTCGAGCTCGGCAGCGAAGTCGTCCCACTCCGCGCCATGCCCCCAAGTGCCGTGAATGAGAAGAACGTCCTGCTGTGCCATGGATCCTCCTGCGCAAGTTGGCATGTGTCGCGCTCCAGAGTGCGACCGACCCCGACCCAAATACTTGACATATCGAGACACCATCCCGAGCCTGAACGGGTGACCCCCATCGTCCGAGCCGGAGCCCTTCAAGGCTTCGACGACCTCGTTCGCCGCTGGGGAGCCGACCCCGCTCGGCTTCGCCGCCAGCACGGACTCGCCGGCAAGGAGATCGAGGACCCCGAATCCATGGTCTCGCTCAACGCCGTAGCCCACCTGCTAGACGATGCCGCCCGCGTCTGCGACAGGCCGGACTTCGGGCTCCGCCTCGGGGCAACGCAAAACCCACAGATGCTGGGACTTCTCGCCGTCGTCATACAGGGTTCCAATACAGCTGGGGCCGCACTGCTGGACTCGTCGCGGTACCTGTTCGTTCACAGCCCCAGCTACCAGCTCGTCCTCGAACCCTCCACCGCGCCGAACCCGCACAACTGGGTCACGCTGCGGTTCGACGTAGAGGTCGATCCCGGTGTGCCCTACCGGCAGATCATCGATGGATGCCTCGCCTCGCTCCTCACCCTGGCGCGCGGTGTGACCGGCCTTCCGATCACACCGCTCAGCGTGTCGTTGCCGCACACCCCGGCGGCCTCGCCACGGGCATACCGGTCCGTCTTCGGTGCCCCCGTCGCGTTCGGACAGCCAAAAGGCGCCCTCCACCTCGACCCGAACGTCTTCGCTGTCAAGCTGCATCACGCGCGCCCGGCCATCAGGCGGGCCGCACTCGCATACATCGCAGCCCGACTTCCACACCAGGACACGAGCGCCGCCACCCGCGTCCGAAACACTCTCGGCAGCACGATCGGCGCCACCCGAGGCACCAAGTCGGAAATCGCCGATCTGCTCAGCATTCACCCCAGAACCCTGCAGCGGCGACTTCACGACGAAGGCACCACCTTCGAACAGATCCGCGACGAGGTCCACCGCACAGCGACCCTGCGACTGCTCACCGAGTCGAACCTGCCGTTCAGCCAAGTCAGCTATGCGCTCGGATTTTCCGATCAGTCCGCCATGAGCAGGAAAGTCCGCCAATGGTTCGGCACCACCGCCACACAGATGCGCGCCCAAGCCGCACGATCGGCTGCACGGACCCCCGAACTCGAGAGCATCACTGTGCCCAGCTGAAGCCGTGTCACAAGCTCGCACACAAGTTGGTCCGCAACAAACAGCTTCGCCCCAGACATCGGCCGCTCCGACGCCGTCGAACACGCTGCCGGCGCCCCGGCCTGGCATCGTTGCTGCGTCCACTTGCGGATCGGTCACCGGGCGGCCGGCGGAATCCATGTAAGAGGTGCTCGATAACCGCTCTCCGTACTAGATCACTACTCGTCGTTTTCGCTTCGGAGTCCCTTGTCCATGGTTTCCGTTCTTTGCCATACCTCGTACGCTCGGTCGACGAGTTGGTAGTGGCGCTCCACTTCTGAGATCGGATCGATACCCTCAAGTGCACGCAGCAAATAGTGCCAAGTAACTGCCCCGTGCAGCGCGGTTTCGTAGAGGGTGACCTCAACCCACTTGTCCCGATGGTCTAGGACACTCATCGCAGGTTCCGGAACGGGGTGGCCGCCAATTTCACAGTGATCGTGAAAGTCCTTATTCGGAAATCGTCCTCCGAACGCTGGCAGATCTTGCCCGGCTGCCATCGCTGTAGGCGGGTTCTTTGTCCGACTTGAACCACTCCACGCATCGTCTGGATCATTGGTCACCGCCCAAGCGAGGTACTCAATCTCGACCAGCTGGCGAACAAGGGCAGCACCGGCGTACGCCCAACGCCCCGCTGCGAGATACGTGACACTCGCAACGAGTTCACCACCAATTGCTCCAACTAATCCAGCAGGTAGGAGTCGGCGAACTTGGTCGCCCGTGAGGTTTCCGTCAGCGGTGAGGCTCCGGGCCTCCGCGCCGAAAACGACGAGACCAGCCCCAGTGACATGACGAGGTCGCGGCGCGACTGAGCTGGGGATGACGTGAAAGAGTCATGCATCGCGCAGGCTACTACGCGAGCCCTCCACACTGCCTCTGGCGACGCCTTGTGCCATTATCCCAACCCTGACCGGCGTGTATCTCGCCACCGGATCTACTTGCCCACTTTCGGATCGAGTGACGGGATGTGCCCCTCCACCTTTTCTCGAGTGAACTGAATGAGTCATCCGCATGGCATGCAACGCGGCGTCCGCCCAGCTGCAATGCGGATGCTCGACGACGTTGGATAGTGCCCCGTGGAGTGGTGGACTTCGGATCGGCACGCGGTACGCATAGCGATCAACGAGTCGCGGTGAATACTATGCTGTTCCGCTCGAGCCGGTCAACGACAACGCCGGCTCGGTAGCGTGTCCCTTCGCGGCGATCACCGCACGGAGCTCGTCCATGCTCACATCCGAGACGTAGCGGCGGGTGACCTGCCATTCGTCGTGCTGCTCGATCACCACCGCGGTCGCCAACCGCAGGAACGCGGCCGGGTTCGGGAAGATCTCCACCACATCGGCTCGACGCTTGATTTCCTTGTTCAACCGCTCAATTGGATTGTTGGACCAGATTTTTTGCCAATGCGCCTTCGGAAACGCGGTGAAGGCGAGCACATCGTGCTTGGCGGCTTCCATCAACGCCGCAACCTTCGGGAACGAACCGGTGAAGGTATCGGTGACCTGGTCCCACTGCGCGGCCACGTCGACCGGATCGGTGTGCGAAAAGATCGTCTTGACCGCCGCCATCACCGGCGGCACATGCTTGGCCGCCACTGCCGATCGGATGTTACGCATGAAATGAACCCGACACCTCTGCCACGATGATCCCGCGAACTGCTGCATCACAGCAGCTTTGAGACCGCTGTGCGCATCGGAGATCACCAGATGCACCCCCGACAGACCACGGTCTTTGAGGCTGGTGAGGAACTCACGCCAGAACTCGTAGGATTCACTGTCGCCGACCGCGGTACCGAGGACCTCGCGGGTGCCGTCGATCGACACCCCGGTGGCGACCACCAACGCCTGGGACACCACGTGCGCACCGACCCGGACCTTACAAAAAGTGGCATCGAGGAACACGTACGGAAAGCTCGTGTGCGTCAGGGTGCGCTCCCGGAACCGGGCGATCTCGGTATCGAGACCGGCGCAGATCCGCGAGACCTCCGACTTCGAGATTCCGGATTCGACCCCCAATGCACCGACCAGGTCATCGACGCTGCGAGTCGAGACCCCGTGCACATACGCCTCCATCACGACCGCGTACAGGGCTTTGTCGATCCGCCGGCGCCGTTCCAGCAAGGATGGGAAGAACGACCCGGACCGTAGCTTGGGGATCTTGACCTCGACATCGCCGCTGGTCGTGGAGACGGTCTTGGTGCGGTGGCCGTTGCGGTGGGTGGTGCGGGTAGCGGTGCGTTCGTAGCGGCCGGCGCCGAGCTTGTCGGTGGCTTCGGCTTCGATCAAGGCCTGCAGGCCGGCGCGGATCAGTTCGGCGAACACGCTGGCGCTGTCGGCGCCGGTGAGTGCGTCGAGTTGGGCGAGCAGTGCAGAATGGTCGTGGGTCATCGCGTAGCTCCTGGTAACGAGTCACTGTGAGAGGTAACTCGTTGATCACTACGCGATGGCCCACCCTTTTCGAGGGAGCGACACGCCCGGACCTGGCCGGATGCCGTCAGCCGATTCCCACCACTCCCTGGGACTTACCCCGACGTTGCACTCGACGACGTTGCAATGGTGTTGCGTCCGCTACGCGCCCGGAATGGCCTGGTTGACTAGGGCGGCCGTCGATAATGCCGATGAGCTGGGTGTGGTTGCCTGCGCCATGGAGCCACTGATCCTCCCTGTAACGGTTGCGCCTCGGCTCTCCCGCTTCCCGCGCTCTCCTCGCGGCGGCGCAGCGGCGGCGTGACAGCAGGATCAGGCCACCCGTTAACACCGCTGCGGGCGAGTCGGGCGTCCCCCGGTGCGGGCGTTGATCCGCTGGATCCTCTTCGCGATCCCTGCGCGTCAGTGGGCGACATATGCTTCCGTCGCAGGGTGTTGGGAAGCCTACGCGCACCCAATGTCGTGCGCGCCGATGTAGTTCAATGGCAGAACATCAGCTTCCCAAGCTGAAACACGCGGGTTCGATTCCGGTCATCGGCTCCCTCCATTCCATTCCCTCCCTCCACTCCATCCCTCCCTCCCCGGTGGCTGACGCCGAGAAATCGCGTGCTGTCGCGGCGGGCGATGGACGGACTGGCCCGGCCGAGGATGGTCGTTGACCTCGACGATTCGTCTTTGGAATAGCCTGCACTCATGGCCGCACGGAAGACCACCCAGCGACGCTCCAAGCCCAGACGAGCCAGCGCCGCGCCGCTGATACCCACCCCGGGGCACGGGGAGCAGATCTGGATCCTCGATGTCCCTTATCGGGCATCCGCGCCCGGTGCCAAGTACTACAAAGCGCTCAAAGCGTATGCCTACATCGGCGCTCAATTGCCCGACGAACTCACCGTCTACGCGTCGAAACCGTACTCGTACAGCCGCTGGGTCGAAGAGGACCTCAACGGCGTGCGGCAACCGGGCGCTACTGGTTTCCACAAGATACCGCGGCCCGAACAGGTGGACGCCGCGAAGGCGATCGCGACGGCCTTTCACCACGGCAAGCGCGGATTCCTGTTGGCCGACGAGCCCGGTGTAGGCAAGACCGGCAGCGCAATCATCGGCGCGAAGGCTGCGCTGAAATTAGGGGGCGGCGAAACCGTACTCATCACCGTGGACCGGCCGGCCCAGATCACCATCGCCGCGTGGCGCGACGCCCTCGCTGCGTTCGGCGACGGTGGGTATCGGTGGCTGATCATCTCCCCGGACCAGCTCAAGAAGTTACTCGGACGCAACGGCCAACCGAAGTACTCCTTCTCCCTCATCATCAATGACGAGGCACAGCAATTCAGGCACCTCACGGCCCAGCGCACCCAATACCAGCGGCGCATCAACCGTCTCTCCGCGACGCCTGAGAAGGCGCCGTTCGTCATCACCGTGACGGCGACGCCGGGTCATCACCCAGGCGAATACACCTACTTGTCTTCGCTTTTCGCGCAACTACACGATGACCCGCCGGGCGAGTGGGCCGATCTCGGTAAGAAACTGGTCGAGCGTGGCCTACCCCTGGCTCCCGGGTGGGACAAGGGCAAATGGGACTGGAACGACCAAGCCAAAGGCTCTCAGCGGCTGCAGCATCAGGCCGTCACCCGCGTCCGAAAATGGATGACCGACTGCGACCCGCCCGTCATGGTGCATCGCGACGCGCCCTGGGGGGCGCCACCTATCGACGGCCTGCCACTCGACTTCACCGCCACACAATGGGCTGCGTACCAACAGGACTGGAGTGAGTTCCGGAGCGCGATGAGAATCGCCCGGCAGGGGAACGACACCGCCCGCGGCCGGGCCGCTCTGATGCGGTTCCGGCAGAAGGCAGGCATGCTGCGAGCCCCGCAGACCGCCGAGTTGGTAGCCGCACACGTCGAACGCGGCTACCAGGTACTCGTCGCCGTCGAATTGGTCACCACGGCCGCCGACCCGGTAGCCAACCTCCTGGAGGAGCAGGGCATTGGCGTCTCGCGTATCTTCGGCGGCGGCGATCTCGAGACGGAGCGCATTCGATTTCAGCGCGGCCACAACCCGGTCGTGGTGTTCAACACCGCATCTGCGATCAATCTGCAGGCCTCCGAGTTGATGGTCGACGGTTCCCGCGCCTCATCGGCACGTCGCATCGGGTTCTTCCACCAGCCTCGCTACTCCGGAATTGCCGCACGCCAAACGATGGGTCGTGCGCATCGCGACGGGCAGGTTTGCTCATGGTCACTCCTGTTCGCCGCCGGAACGGTGGAGGAGCAGGCGGCTCGGATCATGATCAATCGGCTCATGGTGACATCAGCCAGTGTCGATGGCGATCTCGGGGCGTTCGGAAAGCTCGCCCGACTGTTCGACGCAGACTGGCTTCCCGAAAGCATCTTCGAGTAGGCATGATGCCTGGACCAGGGACTCCTACAATCGAGAGCGAGCGGATGTACATAATCCCCGCAAGTGTGCTCACAGTTGGGTGTCCACCTTGGTGTGGGCCGCCGAGTAACGACACAAGGATGGGTCGCTACCCGATGAGCGGGAGCGCAACCAGACCGAGGATCGGCAGAGAGTTCGCCGCCGTCGATCTTGGTCGGTTCGAGGGGGCGGAGAGACGGCGATGGTGAACGCGTGCGCGGCCGGCGGGTGGTCCTGGGCTCATACTGGCCGGCGCGCACTCGGCATCGGATTGGGCGAAGGGGACTCGCGAGTGGAGCGCCGCTGGGTTCGAGGGCGCGGCTCGTCGCCGGTTCCTCCTCGGCCGGTGACACATTGCTCCTCCGAGTCATCGCGGTGATCGTGATCGGCAGAACCGTGGAAACGACCGTCAAGGGCACCCTGCCACTCGCCGGCCGAAACACGCCGTCCATACGCATCAGCTGGCTGCAGCGAGAGCGTCGGTGCGGGGAGTCCGTTCGCCGGCTGAGGTGATGGCCTGTGCAGCGATTCGCGTGGTGCACGATTTCCCCGAAGGTCGTCGAAGCCGATCGTCAGCAGACGCTGCCGATCGGTTCTACGGGTCAGCAGGCCGCGGTCGGTCAGGGCGTCCAGCCCAGCCTCCAAGACGTCCCCAACTCGGCGGGTCGGCCACACCTCAACCACCAATCCTGCCTACTGCGAGCCCTCCCAAAACGCGGACAGTCGGAGCGTCATGCCCAGTGGACTAGAACCATTCCGCAGTCGTTGTCGACAAGCCCAGCCGCCGCGGTGAGCGCGATCAGTGTCCGTAGTGGTAACGGCAGGCAGCAATGCGGATCTGATCATCGACAATTTTATAGACCAGCCGGTGCTCATCGGTGATACGCCGGGACCAGTAGCCTTGAAAACCGTGCTTGAGGGGCTCGGGCTTGCCGATTCCGTCGTTCCCGTTGCGTTCGACATCCTTGAGTAGTGTGTTGATCCGCTTGACGATCTTCCGATCCTGCGCCTGCCACCAGACGTAGTCCTCCCACGCGGACTCGTCCCAGACAAGTTTCATTCAGCCAGATCCCGGACAGTTCCCCCGCCGGACTCCAACCGATCGATCGACGCCAACAGCCGGCGGGCGTTCTCCGGACTCCTGAGCAAGTATGCCGTTTCCTTCAACGACTCATAGTCGTCGAGCGAAACCATCACCACCGGCTCGTGACCCGCCCGCGTGATGACGATTTCTTCCCGGTCATCGACGACGGCGTTGAGGACCTCGGCGTACCGCGCGCGAGACTCCGAGTAGGTCATAGTTCGCATGAGCACACCTCCGTTATTGCGTACAAGAAACTGTACGTTACCTGACATGCTTCCACAATCCAAGGGGGACGACCCACCGTGGGGCGAGCTCCAGAACCGAAATTCACCCCGTGGTCCGCATCCCCTCACCGCCCGCCGACCCCCGCCGCTCCGGCGAGCGACTCGTCCGGACCCGGGACCGAGCGCGTCCACCAACCGGTGCGGGGCTGCGCAGCGATCCCTGGCCGACGCCCATCCGGATCGAAAATCCGAAAGTGAGGACCCGCAGCGGGACAAATGGGCGGAGCAGCTGCTGCGCAGCCTGGACGTCGCCCCCGAGGACACTCCCCTGGTGATCTGGCACGGCGAGAAGGTGCTGCGCAATCCGACGAATGCGGAACTCGCCCGCATCGTCGGTCTTCCGGTCCCGGACTCGGTCCGGACGCGGACGCGGACGCGGCGACCGTGAGCGCCAGGCTGTAGTGAGGATGCTTTGTACTCGGTCAGGTCGCCATTCGACGGGGTCATGTCCGCTTGGTGATGCTGTTCTCGGCGGAGTCCGAAGCCTTGGCTGGGCGGCGGCCGAGGAACAATGCCAGCAGCGCTCCCGCCGCGCACACCACCGACGTGATCAGAAATATCTCGGTGTACTGGGTAAGCAGAGCACGGTCGACTGCCCCGGTGTACTCGGCCAGCTCCCTCGCCGCCTGCTCGGGAGGTTTGCCGACGGGGAACGGCACCTGCAGGTTCGCAGTCAGGCTGTGGAAGCGGTGCAGCCCCCACGCGGATAACGCGGCAACCCCGACGAGCATCCCGGTCATCCGGGCGACCACCACACCGGCAGAGGCGATCCCGTGCTGGCTGGGCGGCACGGCGCGGAGCACCGCAACGGAGAGCGGCGCGATCACCAGGCCGAGACCTAGTCCAGCGATGGCCAGGTCGGTGTCCAGCCGGGGCACCGCAATCGGCCCGACCTGGTACGGCACGGACAGCACGTCCATCGGCCACCGGGCCATCCGGAAGTAACCCGCCGCGGCCAGCAGCATGCCGGCCGCCGCGACCACCCTGTCGCCCAGCCTTGCCGCCAGCAGCCCACCGAGCAACGCGCCGACCGGGAGCGCGGCCAGGAACCGCAGCAGCAGTATGACCGCTCCCCGGTCGTCCCGATCGAGCAGCGACTGGGCGAACAGGTCGACGTCTACCAGGGTCACCATCAGCGCGACGCCTGCCGCACCGGATACGCCGAGCGCGGCGAGGAACGCGCCCATCTGCACGTCGACCGGGTCGATCAGCCGGGTCTTGGCGCGCAACTCCCAGCCGACGAAGGCGACGGTCGCGACACCGACCCCGATCAGCATCGGCCCGCCCCACGGTGGCAGCACGGCGGTGCGCGGGTCCGGGTTGTACAGGCCGACGACGGCCAGCCCAAGGGCGACCGCGAGCAGCACCCCCCCGGCCACGTCCACCCGGACGGGTTCGTGCGCCGGATCGCGGCGCGACACCGAAACCTGCACCGCGATCATGGCGAGCACGCCGAGCGGTACGTTCATCCAGAACACGCCGCGCCAGCCGGCGATGCCGAACGCGTTTGACCACACGGCAAGGCCTGCGATCGCCACTCCGTATAGCGGGCCCAGCACGCTGCCCAGCTCCTGCACGGCACCCACCGCGCCGAGCACGTTCGACCGCTTGTGGGTTGCCCACAGGTCGGCGGCAAGCGCCATGGTCACTGGCAGCAACGCTCCACTTGCGACACCCTGGACGACCCGCCCGGCAACGAGCATGGGCAGGTCGTCGGCGAGCGCGGTGACCACCGAGCCGACCAGGAACCCGGCGAGGCAGCTCTGCAGCACTAGCTTGCGGCCGAACCGGTCCGATGCCTGGCCGAGCAGCGGCATCGCGGCAATGTAGCCGAGCAGGTACCCGGTGACGATCGGGGTCACCCGCTCCAGTCGGTTCACCGGGATCAGCAGGTCGTCCATGATCTGCCGGATCATGCTCACCACGACGTAGGTGTCCAGCGCGCCGAGCAGCACGGCGAGCGCCGCGGCGCCGATGGCGACGGTCCTGCTCCGCCCCGGGATCAGCTCGACACTCACGGCGGGGGTGTCACCGTCACGGGCTTGTCCAGATCGGACACCACCACGTCGACGGTCGGGGCGTCTGCGCCGGCCGGCTTCGGGAACGTGACCAACGCTCTCATCGGGAGGTGCATGCCGTCCTCGTCAAGCCACACCGTGATGTCCACCTCGGACTCGACCCCGGGAACGATGTTGCCCACCGCATCCTTGTCCGCCCGTCCGGTGATCTTGTACGCCGGTGTCCCGTCAACCTTTTCCCTCGTCTCGGTCTTCGCATCCGTGATGCTGGTCAGCACCTTCGCGAAGCCCCGGTCCGGGTCGAGAATGGCGGTCGGGTCGTAGTACTCGGAGGTGAGCGAGGACGGATACCGCTGAAAGGTGCCGGTCGGGCCCCTCAGGTACAACGAGTCGTCGACCAGCACGAATTCACCTTCGATCAGCTGGCCGGCCAGGGTCAGCTTCACCGTGCCCTTCGCGCCACCGGCCGGACCGCCCTCCCTGGTCAAATCGCCCTCGGCGGTCTGCACGCTGATGCCCGGAATCGAGCCGTTGACGGTCATCGTGAAGTGTGCGCTCTTGATATCGCGGAGGGCGGACGCCGACTCGGCGAGCAGCCCGGCCGCGTCCGGCAGGTTCTCACTCCCTCCCGGATTGGTGTCGGTGCTGCAGCCGGCGACTACCGCCACGCTGAACGCGAGGGTCCTGAGGAAGATACGGCGGGTGAGCATGCCCGAATCCTAGGACGCCGGCTCCGAAAACGCCCGGGCTTGCGGCCAGAACCGGTGTCGTCGCGGGAACGCCGGGCGGCCACCGAGTCACCGGGCACGGCAGGTGCGCCGAAATGGCCGGCGTTGCGCAAGTCCCGGTACGACGCACTTGACGGTCTCGGCGCGGGGCGCGCTTCGGTGACCTTGTGGTTTCTGGCGCTTCCACATGCGCGGGTGATCGCAGTTGCTCTTCGTCCCTTCCACAGGAACCGTCTGCTCTCTACCACTCTTTACCGCCCTCTAGCGTCTACGTAAATTTCATACTTTCTGACACCGAGGTGGCAGGCGGTGAAGATGTACGTGCTTCACGGCTATCCGTAACACCGTGCGGTGCTGCGGGTTCGACCGTGTCCCACACCGACGCTTGTGATGCAGGACGGGTAACCAAAGTCGCCTCGCCTACGGTCAGCAGCTGATCTGCCGGGACTGCGCCTGAGAACATCGATACATCCGCGTGTCTCGGACATCTCCGGGACTCTTGAAATCCTGAGGTCAGTTGCCCGACGGGAGCCATCACCGCCGTGGGCGTAACCGCACTCACCCCTAACACTCCCACAAATGTGGGACAGACACCACGATCCGCACCGCACTCAACAACGCAGCCACCGGCAACGGAGACATCTACGACGCCCGCGCCCACGCCAGCCAATTCGCCGTCATCGCCGCTGCCTACTGCGCCACCGCCGCAGGAAGCCTATCCATCCATCGCGGCCAACCCACCGACAGAATGGTCCGGGAAGCCGCCTTCAGCATGGCCTGCACCACCACCCCGGAAATCAACTCACGCATCCTGACCGCACGCACTCCCTAGTAAAACCGCCGACCGAGATCCATGACGGCGCACCCAAACCCCCGACTACTCGCACCCTCACTCCCACCGCAAGCCTCCCCGTCTCGCTCCACCGGAACCGGCGATCAGACGGACCGACCTGCCCGTCTGATCAGTCAGCAGAACAGCGCCCGAACCAGAAGAATCGTCCGCCAGGTCGCCATGCACCATGATGCACGGTGCATCACCCCAACCCCGGCGTATGTGCCACCTACCCCGGGACGACCAGTCGCGCATCGGCGACTTAGTTAAGGTCATCGACCCAGACACCGGTCATCGCGTGAACGAAGGCGAGAGCGGTGAACTTGCGATCAAGGGATGGAGCCTGTTCGCAGGGTAGATCGATGGCACAGACGGACGTGAGGAGAACGGCTTCCTCCGCACTGGCGATCGAGTGAGATTAGGCCAGGACGGCGCCTTCACCTTCGAAGGTCGGCTGAAGGAGATGGTCAAGACGGGCGGCGAGAACGTTGCCTGCACGAGGTCGAAGACTTCCTTGTAGCCAACATCCCCTCGGTGCGATCAGCCGTCGTCTTGGGCGTTCCAGATCCGCGGTGGGGTCAAGCTGTGGTCGCCTGTGTCGAGTTCGCTCACGGGTCTTCGTTGTCCGACTCCGAGATTCGAAAACGATGCTCGGGGAAGCTGTCAGCGTTCAAAATCCCCAAGCATGTACTCAGCGTGGCACCCGGAACGTGGCCCTCGATGGTGACAGGGAAGGTCGACAGGAAAGCCCTGACTGAGCTGGCCACAAAGACACTCCATTCTTCGCTGACCTCGGCCAAGGCATGACGAGATCCGCAATTCCAACCAACGCACATCTGCAGTCCTCCCGGAATGTGAGAACAAATCGTTATGAAACTCGGCCTGCCACTTGATTATTGGACCGGAAGGCCGCCACCGGGACAAGAGGATCTCATAACGACTGTGGAAGAACTGGGGCTCGATTCCGTTTGGACGTCGGAGGCATATGGCTCAGACGCAATTTCTCCGCTGGCCTGGTTGGGTAGCAGGACGGCGCGGCCCAGGCTCGGAACCGCGATCATGCAGATGTCCGCTCGAACTCCGACCGCAACCGCGATGGTTGCTATGACGATGGACCATCTGAGCGGCGGACGCTTCATCCCCGGCCTCGGAGCATCGGGCCCCCAGGTTGTGGAGGGCTGGTATGGGCAGGAATTCGCGAGGCCGTTGGCGCGAACACGCGAGTACATCCAGATTATTCGACAGGTCACGACGCGCCAACTTGTCGAGTTCACGGGCAACCATTTCGAGATTCCGGCGCGAGCGAGCGGTCTTGGGAAGCCGTTGAAGTCGACGCTGCATCCGCTGCGTCCCGAGATACCAATTTTCCTTGCCGCCGAGGGTTCGAAGAACGTCGCGTTGGCGGCCGAGGTCGCAGACGGTTGGTTGCCGTTGTTCTACTCGCCGTTCGCCGACTCCGGATATCGTGCAGCCCTGGCTGAGGGCTTCGCACGTCCAGGGGCCCGTCATGGTCTCGACGATTTCGAGATCGCTTGTCAAGTAACGGTGGGCCTCGATGAAGACTTGGACGGAGCAATGACCCGGGTGCGGCAGGGGCTTGCGATGTACATCGGAGGAATGGGCGCGAGAGAGGAAAATTTTCACAGCAATGTCTTCGTTTCGAATGGGATACGAAGGCGTGTGTGCAGACGTAGCCGAACTGTTTCTCGACGGGCGCAAGGCTGAAGCGGCCGCGCGCATCCAAGCCTCGCTAGTCGAGAAAGTGGCCCTGGTCGGCCCCAAGGAGAAAGTCGCTGAGGAACTGTCGATATGGAAAGGCACCCTGCTAACACAATGCTGATCTCGGGGAGCCCGGCGACCCTTCGGGTGATGGCGAACCTGCTGAGGTAGGGCCAACTGTTCCGAACAGCACTAAACAGTTGCAACCTGCACGCTCCGCGATGTCGGCTCCAAATCAAACCTCGGCCGCCGTTGACAGACCCTCCGATCACCAACCACTTATGGCACGTGCGCACCACGGGACATGTTTACTGCGCCTCCCCACGAGATTCTGGGCTGGCCGCCTGCTGGCTGCGTGAATGATCTTCGTGGTCAGGAGGCGACTCATCCCGCAAGCGTAAACCGGCTCCAGGAGTGACTGGCCCTCGAGATGACGCGAGCCATGCGTACCCAGTGCCCCGACGAAGAAGTATTCGCCCATCTTGTCCGGGGATACGTCCGCATAGCACTCGAGGAGACCGATCTGTTGGCCGTCTCCCTCACCGAGCGGCTCTACCTGCCCGCCACCGTCAGCGAGCGCATCGACCGCGTCCAGGCCGACTGCTCTGCTGAGTGGCCGCGCTGGTTGTCAATCGCCGCCGCGACCTGTCCGAGGCACGCGCAGCAACACTGGTCAAGACGGCCAAGACGTTTATCGACGACTGCGTGCGGATCCCGCATCTCCGGCAATATCGAGACTTTCCTGCAGAACCCACGCACGCTACTCTCGCGACACTCGGACTTCAGCTCAGCTCCCCTGTGGTCGAGGAGTCTGCGTACGGCCTCGATCTGGTGAAGCCAACCCGACTGCCAATCAACAGGTCGGCACTTAGAGTAAAAGAAGAGTCTCTGTTCGAGCAGCTCCGAGCACAGTCGCACGCGTGTTGGCTTCTGCAAAGTCTTGTAGCAGGGGATTCTCACTAATGTCAGAATCTTTCGCCGACGTACAGGTCTCTGACCTGGGGGTAGACCCTAGGTTCGCGAGCTAGGGACACGAAGTCGAGACTTTCGCGCCCTGCATCAGATCGTCGAGTCACACTGCCCAAACCCTCATGTCGACACGACGCGGCGAGCGGGACCGTCTGGGAGTACTACGGAGTTCAGGCGTGCCCGGTATTTCGGAGTATCGGTCGCGTTTAGGCCGCGCACGGTTCTGCAGTGAGCCGGCGCTGCCGCCTCGTGTCGTGATGGGTTCAGTGCGCTGCGTCGAACGCTTCCTGGACGTCGGCGGGGATCCGGCCGCGTGCGGACACTTCGTAGCCGTTCGCGGTCGCCCACTCCCGCACCTCCCGGGCCTGCGACCGGGACCGCGCCGCGCCGGCCTTGGCGGTCGGGCGCTTGCGGCTCCCGACCTTGGTGGCATGGTCGATGTAGAACTCCATCGTCTTGAGGAACTCGCGGGCGTTCTTCGTCTTGAGGTCGATCTCGTAGTCGACACCGTTCACCGAGAACGTGATGTGCTCGCCCTCGCCGGCCTCGATGACACTGCCGTCGAGGTCGTCAACCAGGTCCACGACAATCTTCCGCGCCACCTGTGCACTCCTTCGCTTCAGGAAACAGCCAGGCAGACACTACTGCCCAGGCGACCACAGCCACCGGATTCATTGTCGCGCAGGAAGACAATCACCACGGAATAACCGCTCGTCGGGCGGACAATCAGCGGATGAGCGATGCCAACCGGGGGCTGATTGCCCCAATGTTGGCGACCCTGACGGAAAGGGAAGAGGTTTCCTGACGCGGCGCTACCGTCATGAGATGACAGGAATCAATGCCGACCGGCGATGGTCAGAATCCATGCCGGCGGCCTATGAGCAGTACCTCGTGCCGGTGGTCTTCCGGCCCTTCGCCGAGGACCTGACCGCCCGGGCGGCGGCACTCCACCCTCGACGAATCCTCGAACTCGCGGCGGGGACTGGCGTGTTGACAGCGAACCTGCTCGCAGCGGCACCCTCGGCCGAGGTGACGGCCACCGACCTGAACGAGGCCATGGTCGCTTTCGGGTCGACCCGCGCCCCGGGCGCGGTGTGGCGGCAGGCCGACGCGCAGCGGCTGCCCTTCCGGGATGGAGGCTTCGACCTGGTGGTTTGCCAGTTCGGCGTGATGTTTTTTCCCGACCGCATCGCGGCCTTCAAAGGGGTCCGCCGGGTGCTGGCCCCAGGCGGCCGGTTCCTGTTCAACACCTGGGGCCCGCTCGGGACGCATGCCTTCGAAGTCGCGCTGCAGGCCGGGCTGGAGCGGGCCTGTCCGGTCGATCCGCCACGGTTCTTCCAGACGGTTCCGCACGGCTACGCCGACCCCACTGTCGTGGCCGCTGATCTGGCGGCCGCCGGGTTCGCCGTCGAGGACGAGCAGGAACTGACGCTTCAGGGGCGGGCCGCGTCGACCGCCGACCTTGCCACCGGGTACCTCAGCGGGACACCGGTGCGCGCGGCCGTTGAAGAGCGCGGCGACGGACCAGCCATCTGGGCCACCGTCATCGCGGAGATGACGGCCAGGCTGGGCCCGGGGCCGGTCACCGCCCCGATGACGGCGTACGTCTTCCTCGCGGCCTGAACGCAGCACGCGCCTGCCCAGAGGGTGGGCGAGTCGACCAGCTCCACGACCACTGCCCAGGCGACGGAAAGCCACCGGATTCATTTGTCGCGCAGGAAGTCAATCACCACGGAATAACCGCTCGTCGGGCGGACAATCAGCGGATGAGCGATGCCGACCGGGGGCTGATTGCGCCGATGTTGGCGACCCTGGGCGCTCCGCCCGAGGGTGAATCGAGTGGGTCGTCGGCGGCGGAGATCAAGTACGACGGCTGCCGACTGCTGGCATCGGCCGGTCGCCACGGCGATCCGGTCCTGTGGTCCCGAAACTTGAACGTAGTGACATCGTCGTATCCGGAACTGGTCGAGGCCCTGGCCGACGCTTTCGGCGGCCGCCTAAGGGTGGTGCTGGACGGGGAGGTCGTCGCATTGGGAGACGATGGGCGGCCCTCGTTCGGCCGTTTGCAACGCCGCATGAACGTGGTGCACCCATCTGCGGTGCTGCGCCGCCAGGTCACCGTCAACTTCTTCGCCTTCGACCTGCTCGTCGAGGGGTCATCACTGATGTCGGCGCCGTATCTCGATCGGCGGGCGGCGCTCACCGAGCTCGTCCCGTCCCACGGTGCGGGTCTGCCGGTCCAGGCACCTCCGCATTGGCTCGGACTGGACGCGGACACCATGCTCGGTGTGGCCCGCGAGACCGGGATGGAGGGGTGCGTTTTCAAGAAGGTCTCCTCGATCTACCTGCCGGGCAGACGAACTCGGTCGTGGATAAAAACACTCGTGAGACAGAGAATGTCGGCCGTCGTCATCGGTTGGATCGCTGGAGGTGGGGCGCAGCGGAACGTAGTCGGCTCCCTCCTCCTGGGGGCCTATGACCGCAAGGGCGTTCTGGTGCATATCGGTCAGGTCGGCACTGGGTTTACTGCATCGATGCGCCGGCAGCTGCGCGACCAACTCGAGCAGCTCGAACGCCCGACCAGCCCCCTTCCCGCCTCGCATGCTGACGCCCCTCGTGGTGCGCACTGGGTCGAGCCACACGTCGTCGTCGACGTCGAGTTCCGCGAGTTCAGCAAGGCAGGCGGCCTGAGACATCCCTCGTACAAAGGCCGCCGATCGGATATCCCGCCGGAGGAAGCCAAATGGGATTATTGCCGTAGCTGCAACATCACGCATCGCGCGAAGCTGACGTTTCTGCCGGTCGACGCCTAGCGAGCCCGTGACACCCGATCCGCGAGATCACGTGGGACAGCGACACGATCAACCCGCTGCCTTCCGGCCTGTCGGGCCTGTGACCCACCCGCATGCCAGCGAAGGCCCCACCCACTACGGGACCTGAAGCAGCAAGCGAGCTGATCTCCAAGGAATCGACCCGATCGAGAGTCTTCTCTCGTGTGTAACGCCGCCTTCCCTCCGCCCGCTACACCAAGTAGGCCGGAGCCCCGCGACGGAGGGACGAGCGCATGACCAACCCGTGGTATCCGCAATGGTGGGTCGATTTCGTGGCAGCCGTCGCCACGTGGTGGATGAGCGTGACGTGACGGAGTGACGAGAGAGGCACCGGAGATAACTTGCGCCTCGTCGCAGACAAGAGCGCTGGCACCTCTCGCGGCCTTCCTCACCCTCGTGGTCTAGATTTCCCCCCAGCCGCCGCAGCGTGACAAAGCCCGTGCCACATCAGCCCCCTTGGATGCATCTGCATCAACGATCCTCATCCGGCTGCTGAAGGGGACCGCACCCAACGGGTGCGGTCCTCCAGAAATGTTAGACAGCCCGCACATTCGTGGCCTGCGGGCCCTTCTGCCCCTGGCCCACCTCGAACTCCACCCGCTGGTTCTCCTCGAGCGACTTGTAGCCGCTGCCCGAGATTTCTGAGTAGTGCACGAAGACGTCCGCACTTCCGTCGTCGGGTGCGATGAAACCGAAGCCCTTCTCCCCGTTGAACCACTTCACAATTCCCTGCGCCATGCCGATACTCCCTGCAACCACGATCCGGGAACCCACATCGGATCCCCGATCTCGATACCGCTGAATCCTGCCACCCGAAGAACGGTTCCGGACAACCGTACCCGAACCGAGGAAAGCGGACAGACTGCTCGACACCTACTGCGACTGTTGACACTGCCACCTCACCATCGATGTGAACCGATCCGCCGCGGGGACTGCCCGTCCATGTCGGAGCCAACGCGCCTCTCGATGCATAAAAAAAGCCTGGACAACCCACTCCAGAATATCTGTAGTGGCGACTGTAGACATTGAGGATTCGCCGTTGTAGAGTTCCTGTCGTTGCAAGGAAAGAGTTCACGAGGTGCGGGAGAGAATGAACTGCCCGCAGAGCTGTACCGCAAGAGACGGGCGTGACGGGGCAAGCGTTGATATGAGTGTGTGAGGCCCCGGCACCTCCGGCCGGCAGTCGAGCAGCACGATGAGCCCGACCGCCGGAAAAGTGCAGGAAATAGGAAAGTGAAAACCGCTCCGGCCCCCGGTGCCTCACGGCGCCGGGGGCCCTGTCCGTGTGAAAGGTGTTATCCCATTCCGGAAGATTCACCCGACCGCAGCCCGGCCGGGGACAAGCTCGACGACGAGGACTACCCGGCCTACAGCATGGGCCGTGCCGCCGAGATCCTCGGCGTAACACAGGCCTTCCTCCGCAGCCTCGATGCCGCGAAGCTGCTCGCTCCCGGACGCTCGGAGGGCGGGCACCGCCGCTATTCCCGATACCAGCTCCGCCTCGCCGCCCGGGCCCGCGAACTGATCGATCAGGGCACCGCGCTCGAGTCCGCGTGCCGCATCATCATCCTCGAAGACCAACTCGCCGAGGCCCACCGCATCAACGCCGAACTCGAGCGCACCCACCGCCCGTCGACGGACGGGCCCTCCCCCGCACCCGGCTGAAACCCCCACCGACCGTTGCCGAACGCCAGTCGAGGTTCCCCACCCGGTCGCCTTCGTATGTCAGGTGCAGAACCCGTGCGGCGCAGCACGCGGCGCAAGGCGTCGGGGGCGGCCAGGCCGGCTCCTGGCTGAACCGACGCGGCCTGGACACGACCGGTACTCCGGAATACCGGGCACATCTGAGAACGTGGTACCCCAGCGGGCGGCGTCCGACACTGCCCGCGGAGGGACCAGCCCATGATGGGGGTCGGATCAATCACGGGCTCGATCCCGAGGTAAACCGGAACTTCGAGGTCCACGACGTAAGAAGTCGCCGGCACCCGGTGGGGCCAAATCCGCCGATTCGTGGAGCGCCGTCAGGAAAAACCCCCTCAGGTGCAGTGCACCAGACGGGCGGCACCTCGTCACGGTATGCAGTGTCGATCGGCACGGACGGCCGATCGGCAACGTCACCGGGTAGCCGTACGCATCAATATGCACAACTGGTGTTTTCGCGGAACATGCTTCGGGTACAGGGCACTCCAGCGATGGTCCGCGAAGCCGGACCGAGGCTTTCGCTACATCCGAAGAAACAGGAGACACGATGCGCAAGACCATTGCCGCCACCGTTGCCGCTACCGCGATCACGTTCGGTGGCGTCGGCGTCGCCCACGCCACCGCTCCCGAAGCCGCAAGCACTACCGCCGTCGTGGCGCAGCAAGCGCAGGACGAGCACAGTGACAGCGAAGGCAGCGACAACACCGGACTGTGGGGTCTGCTGGGCCTCGCAGGTCTGCTGGGTCTCGCCGGACTCAGGCGTCGCAACGAGCCGACCGTGCGCACAGGCGTCGGAGCCGACCCGACGCGCCGCCCCTGAACCTCAAACCGTGACGATGCCCCGGCCGCGAGGTCGGGGCATCGCCGTTGACCACATGAATTCCTCACGTCCACACTCCCCGTAACCGCATCCCTCGCAACCTGGCAGCGGAACCCTCCGCAGAGGGAGGTGATCCGGTCGGGAACCATTGCGGTGGAGGACATTCGGGCTGGTCACTCGCAACAGGGTGTCAGTCCCGCTCCCCCGGCAAGGTGTCGGGGTGCTCGTGGGCGGTCAGCAGTAGGTGGTCGAACCGGGCGCGAAACGACTCCGGGAAAGTCGTCTCGGTGAGGGCGGCGACGAAGCGTTCGGCAAGGACGCGGAGTTTGGGGTTCGTCTGCCGTGAGCGCCAGGTAAGGATGCCGAACGCGCGTTCGGAGGAGATGCCGTACACGAGCATGAGCGCACCCTTGGCCCGCTCGATCACCGCCCGCGATCACGTGGTGTATGCGGAGATCGGTGTCGATGCGGTGCTTGCTGCTCAACGGATCACCGGCATGGATCATCTTGTCGAAAAGAACAGCGCTCTGCGCTTTGTCTGCTGGATGCTTGTGGGAGAGCAGAAGTTCGGTGGTGGGCGTGATCTCGCCGGTTGGTAGCCGTGCATCCGGGCGACGGGTCGGACCATTCCCAGCGTTCGCCGTCGAGGTAGAACCGGAAACTCTCGCCCTGTGGAGGTGCATTCGAGACAACGAGCTCATCACCGTCCACAGCGGCCCCACGGCCCTCCGCGCTCGCACCACCCTCGCATCGGATAGTTCTCCCGGCTGTGGGCCTGTGGCCTGCGACGGTAATCGGACCCCACCTGAGCCGCCGTGTGTGCGTTCAGCCGACCGGCGCAGCCACGGGTTCTTTGCTGCTGGACAGCTGTCGGACTGCGGGAACAGCGACCGTCCCGACACACGCGACGACCGCCACCGCGGCCAGCAGCAGCATCCCTTCGCGGAGTCCGATGAACGCCGCCAGCGGGCCGATGGCGAGGTAGCTGATCGGCGTGAACAACGCGCAACTGAAGTCGTCGATGGACCTCACCCGTGAGAGCACCGCCAGCGGTATCCGTTCCTGCAACACGGTTTGCCAGTACACCAGTGCAATCGAGAACGCAGCGCCGGACAGCGCGCTGTACACGCCGATGATCGGCAGCCCCGCACCGCTGACCAGAACCGCGGGTCTCGCTGCCGCGACTGCCAGCAGTGCGGCGCACGCGGCGACCGGGTATGCCGCGGGCACTCGCAACGCGAATGCGCCTCCGAGCAACGCCCCTCCTGCGAAAGTCGCCATGATCACTGCCCAGCCGTCGGGGCCACCGAAGTCCAGTAGCGCGACCTGCGGGCCCAGGACCAGCACGGCCGGCCATGCCAGGGCGGTGAACACGGTGAAGTTCACGATCGACGTCCACAGCCAGGTGCGCGAACGTACCTCACGCCACCCGGTTTTCAGTGCAGGGAACAGGCGCTCCGGTGTCGTTCGTTGGGCGGCTGGCGTCGCGCGGACGCCCATCAGCGCAAGCGCACTGACCGCGAAGGTCGCGGCGTCCATTGCCACGGCCGCTCCCGGTCCCACTGTCGCGATGATGATGGCGCCTACCGCGGGGCCGAGCACGCGGGTCAGGCTGGTCGACATCGAGATGAGCGCATTCGCCTCGCGGAGCGACGCCGACGGCACGAGTTGCGGAAGGATCCCCCCCAAAGCGGGCGTGAACAGCGCTTCAGCGCTGCCGTAGACCACCTGCAACGCGATGATCTGCCACAGCTGCGCGGTCCCCGCGACGAGCAGGACGGCCAGCACGGCTTGCGAGCCTGCGCGCGCCAGGTCCGACGCGATCATCAGCCCCCTGCGCGGAAAGCGGTCCGCGAGTACTCCACCTAGCAGGAGCAACCCGGTGAGTGGCACGAAGCGGGCGGCAAGCACGGCGCCGAGCGCCGCAGGCGAGCCGCCGATCTCGAGCACGACGAAAGTGATCGCCAGCATCGCGGGGGCGTCGCCGGCCATCGATGCGGTCTGGGCGACGAACAGCAGCCGAAAATCGCGCTGCCGCAGCACCTCACGCGCGCGCATCGAGCCAGTCGTTGACGATGGGGACCGCTTTCTCTGGGCCGAGCATGGAGACGCCGTCACTATGGCTCCCACGCCACATCTCGTAGACCACCCGGGATTCCGGGTCGATGACAGTTTCGCCCGATTCCCGCAGGCTTGCCACGTGCCGCTGGATCACCGGCCTGTCCCACATGGCCTTGTTCATGTGGGGAAACCAGAGGCACGGCGCCGGCGCGGCGAGCAGCGCGGTGCTCGCCGGCGTCGAGGCCAGTCCAAGCGCGGTCGCGGCCACCAGGTGCGCGGTCGCTGGGAGTACCACAATGGACGTGGCGGTCATGGCGAGTTCCACCGGGTTGAGGGTTGGGCTGTCGGAGGTGATCACCTCGTCGGCCAACCAGCCGATCACTTCCCGTGGCACGAACCGTTCCGCGCTCTTGGTCAGCAGGACGACGATCTCGCTCTGTGTTTTGCGGAGCTCGCTCAGGTAGAGCGGCAGGACCACCGAAGCGCTGGACCCTGCGGCGATAACGACGAGCGCACCATGGCGCATGACGACTCAATTCTCGGGATGGGCGGGCATGTTTGCAGTCAAGGGACCGCCCAGCGGGTTGCCGGGCGGTCCCTCAACTTAGGGAAATCAGCAGGTCTGGCCTCCAACGGCGGTTTCAACCATCTCGACACCTCCATTTCGGTTCGGTGAGTGCGGGTTTCAGGTCGGGACGTAAATCAGCAGGTCTGGCCACCAACGGCGGTTTCAACCATGACGACACCTCCATTTCGGTCGATCGAGTGCGGGGTTCAGAACCGGCAGTTGCCGGGGTCGGGTTCGCTGACGCCGGGCGACATGCCCGTTGGCGTGATCAGGACGACATTGAGTGTCAGCGGCTTGTCGGTCTCGTTGCGGACGGTGTGCACGTGGTGCGGATGCTCGACCCAGCCCTGACCAACGGTAAATGTCGCTGGCCTGCATAACTTGTCGTCAGCCTCGTATCGGGACGCGGCTCCATCGGCGATATTGACGAGCACATCACCGGGATGTGAGTGCCAGCCAACGCTTCCGCCGGGATCGACGATCAGGACGGAGAACTGAACGTCAACCGGCCCGCTGGGGGCGATGTGAACGCTCTCTGTCACCAACGACTTGCTGAGCACCTCGCCGTTCACTCCGACGTTGGGGGCGGCTTGGGCGGGCAGCGTCGCGGAAGCCAGAGACATGGCCGCTACGATCGCCGCGCCTAGGTAGAAAATGAGCCGCCGACCGCTTCGGGCCATGGTACCTTCTTCCACAATCATTGGGGCTGGCTTCATTCCGTGCCTGCTTGCTACGACCAAAGGTAGGCTGGCCGGCACCGGTCCGATACCTATCCAAGGGTGCGGCTCAGGCACCCCTTGAATGCAGACGTCACACCAAGGGGTGGCGGCCGATCCCCCTCTTATGGGTGTGCGACAGATTTGTAGGTAGTCGGATTTGATCATGAAATTGAAACAGCAAATCGGCAACGGGTGCACCAACGACATCATGATCCTCGGACTCGGGCACAGCGCCGCCGAGATGACCGACAACACCTATTTCATGGACGATCCCGCGGCCTGGAAGGTGCTCGACGAGAACAGTGTGGAACTGTATCCGGGCGTGCCCACCACGCCGATCTTCGAGTGGCACAGCCCCACCGACGCGTTGATCCCGGTGGACTCGATCGACAACACTCTGCGCCCCTACTGCGCCACCGGAACCCCGGTCACGACCCTAACGACCCCAACCCCCGATCACCTCTCCGCGGCCGCGCTCGGTCTGCCACAGGGTTGGACTGGATGGACGCCCGCTTCCGCGGCGACCCGGCACCCTCCACCTGCTGACCATCACCCCGACAGCGCCCAGCCGCCGTGTCGCGGGCAGGACCTGGACACTTGGATTCAACCGGCGAGCCCCTGGTCGTGCCACGACCCCGGAGACTGCGCGGCCCACATGAGACAGGCCCGGCGCGGGCACCTTCGGATCGCGCCGGGAGATCACCCGAACCTTGTACTGCGGGCCGGCCGAACTCGCCGGACTCGACGCTGCTACCTCGCTGACGGAAGCGGGGATTTGCCCGCGCGTCGCCGCCGCCGCGGAGATCGTCTTCTGGACTTGGGGCGGGCGCACCCTCTCAGCATTCGACCATTGGCGACTATGCCGCCTGGCGGCATGAGGCGAGGATTTCCGGATGGCCGAGGCTGCCCGGAAACACAAATGCCAACGGACACGTCAGAAGCCTTGTAGACGGGTCGGTTCGCTCCGATCGGAGGGATACGGTGCTTTTCCGGATCAGTGGACACGAGAATTCCGGGTCGGCGGCCAGGAAACCGTTGATTGACACCTTGGCGTAAATTGGCGCGACGGCCCGAGCAATCAAGGATTCCTGGATTTCGTCCGGCGGGCGACCGGTCCGACGGATCGGACCCGTCCCTCCCGAGGACCGGGTCGCGGTCTTCGACAACGACGGAACGGTGCCAGATGCCGATCCAGCTCGATTTCATCCTGCGCCGCCTCGTCGTGATGGCGGAATAGGATTCGGCTCTGCGCATCCGGCAGCCCTGGCAGGCCGCCTACACCCGCGGCTACCCGAATTCTGGCGCCGAGGCTGCCCAGTGAGGGATCGTGCCGGCCGTCGGATCGCTGCCCGAATAGGGCTACACGTCGCGGCCCTGCATCACGGCAACACCCTCCTGCGCCAAGACCTCGACCACCGCGGTCAGCTCGTCGCTGTCGACCTCACCGCAGCCATGCTGTCGGGGGTCCTTCAGCCGATAGCCGACGTCTCGTGACCGGGCGTCGTATGTCGGCTCGATCACTACGGCGTCCGCACCGCTCGACTTTTCGGCGGGCGGTGTCAGCGGCGGCGGTCGTCCATCGCGCGCAGGAAGTGGCGCAGGCTGCGCGGAAGTCGGGGACGTCCGTCACGATCGCGAGGCAGGAAACTCTCGCCCGCCGCGCGGAGCAGCAGGGTTGTGACGTCCGCACTGACGGCGGTACCCGAGGCGACGTGCATGAGCGCCGCGCGTTCGGCGGGATCGAGGCGCTCCCACAGGTCCAGGTAGCCGCCGTGATGGGTGCGCGCGGCGATCGTCTCGGCCCAGTAGGTGAAGGTGAACCGGCGGATCAAATCCGTGCCGGTCGATGCGGTGGCGCGTAGCTCGAGACCGGACCAGTGCTCGATGCCGCGGTCGCGGAGCTCCTCGGCCGCGGTGGCCAGTGCCGTGGGCCGCGGCCAGGCGCGTGGCAGGTCGAGTATCAGCAGACCCATTCCCATCCGCCCACGATAAGACCAGTGCCCGGCACCCGCAGCGTGATCACCGTTGCACAGTGACGGGACGTACCCGCACGGTGAGCGCGACGCGAGCGCTCGGATTTCCGCCGACATGCCCGCTGTTGTGCCCGAAATGAAGGACGCGAAGGGTGACTTCCCCCTGCGCCCATTCGTTACGTTAAATACCAGTCCATCCCGGATCGAGTGAAGAGCTATGAACGTCCCGCTGAAGGACGTTCCGCGATCGGAACTGATGGTTGCTCGCCGGATAGCGCCGTGTTCGTCGAGAACTACGTGGACGACCCCGATGACACCGCCGAATGCTGTGGGCCTGGGTTTCCGCCAACCACGACAACGACGGGAATTCGGCGGAGGCCCCGACCAATTCGCCTTCGTCTTCCGACCAGCACTCCCGCAGGCGGCGGCGCCGGGTGCGTCCGGGTCAAGCCCAGCCCGGCGACTTCCCTGGCGATCCCGGCCACCCAGCTTCGTGCGGCCGAGATGACCCGGTGCCAGTTGCTGGCTTCCTCGTAGGCGACGATCTCCCCGCACATCGGCGGGAGCGGTGGTCCTTGTCCGCGGTGACGGACTGGGAAGCGGTGAATTCGTCGAAGTCCTCGATCGGCAACTCACCGGATTTCCGGACATCGGTCGAGGTGCCGGTGCGCTGAGCGGCGGCTATCGGGGCGGTCCTGAATTCTGGCAGACGGGGAGGGCCGGCGAGGCTCAGGCGCGGGTCGGTTTGCTCATCGTTTCCTGACTACTGCGGCGAACCGGGTGGGCGCGGTCCGGTGTTCCATCCGGGCCCAGGCAGCATCGGCGGTGAACGGTCCGAATGTGCGACACGTCCCATCATGGCGGTCCACTTCGACCACCCAGTACTCGGTCACCTGGACGGCCGCTCCAGCGTTGACGGTGGTCTCAGTCATCGGTGCTCCATGGGAAGTGGTGAAGCCTCGCGGTATGTCGAGATCCATTGTCCGCCGACGCGAACTCGCCGGTCGGGCGAACAATCGGTGGACGCCTGGCGTGAGAGCGGATCGAGCGCTCACCCGTTTGGCAGTGCACCCGCACCACCCGTCCACGACCACCAAGCAGGGGCGGAATTCGTGACGATCAGGGTCCGAACCGGGGCCTACTCAGGGGAGCACACCCATGCGGTCATCGGATCTACCGTGATCGGCCGTCTACGCATCACGGACTCCGCGTATTCGGCGGACCGCGTCGACCGGAGAGTACGTGCCCGTACGTGCACTAACCAGCGGATAGCACCCCAGCCCGAGAAGTGCGGCGGTGAAGTGGCCGATCGCGGTGAAATTCAAATCCACAACAAGCGGGACAGCGAAAAACACCAGCACTGCTCCGACGTAGATATAACGCCACGGCGCGGCAATACGGTAAGTCAGCACCGCGATCACTCCGGCGAGCCCGTAACTGACCCCGTAATCGAGTGTGCCGACCGCCGACCCGGGAGCATGGCCATGACGAATGGCCCAGTACAGTGCCCCCTCGCTGAGGTAGGTGGCGCCGACGTGCGCGATCACCACTACGCACAGCCACCGAAGTGTCCCCAGCCAACGCTCCGCCGGGACGTGGAAAACGTTGAACAACATGAAATAGCTGAACCATCCGCCGCCGGCCAGCCAGA
Organism: Rhodococcus sp. ZPP; assembly: GCF_017656075.1. Classification (NCBI taxonomy): domain Bacteria; kingdom Bacillati; phylum Actinomycetota; class Actinomycetes; order Mycobacteriales; family Nocardiaceae; genus Rhodococcus; species Rhodococcus sp. ZPP. The sequence continues at coordinate 651,960 of NZ_CP058639.1, read as the reverse complement.
AAGCACTCGAGATCAGGACCCGAACCGGATCCTCGGCAAGATGATGCAGGTTGGTGGAACGATTGCCCAGCACTTCGTTCAGGGCGTCCGCAGGCAGGTGCCTCATCACCACCGATGTCACCAGCAGTATCGCCAACCAGATGAAGGTGCCGGGCGCCCGCCGCACATAGGTCCACGCGGCCCGCGGAAACGCTCGAAGACGTGACGAAAGGGGGACGTCCATCACGACAAGTGTGCACCGGCCCCGCCCTCCTCGCAGCAACCGGCCGGTGCCCGGGTCACCGAACTGGCAGCAACACCGAGCCCGGCGCGCGGTCGGCGACGAGGGCGAATGCCGATCGTGGAATCCCCCTCCTCGCCGGAAAGGAACCGCAGCATCCGCCTGCCCCCGACCCGGTTTCATCGCCGGGCTGCCGTTCCAGGAGGCATCGGGTCATCAGGTCAGCCCCAGCCGTGTCGCCAGCCAGTCCATCTCGGCATGCAGCCCGGTGGACCATACGGCGAAGTTGTGGCCGCCGCGAAGCTCCATGTAGGACACCTCCATCCCCGCCTGCCGGGCGGCGTCATAGGCCTTGCGGATCTGCGGTTTGAGTTCGTCGTCACCGCTGCCGACCACAAAAACACCGGCCGAGCCGGGATAGCGATGTTCGGCGAGCAGATCGAGCGGATTGATCCTGGTGAACGCGCTCTGATCGCCGCCGAACGCGGCGTTCAGGGTGCGCTGATGATCACCGAGGGTGGGCTCCGGGTCGCCGGAGAGGTCCAGGAACGTCGGATATCTCTGGGGGTAATTGGTGGCCATCTGCAGCGCGCACGTTCCCCCCAACGAGAGCCCGCCGATCGCCCACGCACCCGGGTCGGGATCGACCTGAAGATGCGCTGTAATCCACGCGGGCACGTCCTCAGCGAGGTAAGTGGCGGCATGGCCGAGTCGGGAATCAACGCAGAGCGGGTTGCCCCAGGTCGACCCGGTCGCGTCGGCGACCACCACCACCGGGGCCAGCCCGCCGTGGTGGTCGGCGAAATCGTCCATGGTGCCGGCGAGCCGACCCCCGGTGAGCCAGTCCCTCGGCTGACCGGGCTGACCGGCCAACAGCACCAGGACCGGTAGCAGTGGTCGCGGGTCGGCGAAATAGGCGGGGGGAAGATAAATTTCGGCACGGCGAGCGGTGAATCCGGAACGGTCGCCGGGGATGATGGCCGCGGTCACCCTGCCCGACCGCGGCATGCCCGCCGGTGGTGTCCACACCGATTCGAGGGGGCGCCCCGAGATCGGTGCCGGTGTGGGCGGGGGAACCGTCTGGAAACCGATGCGGGTGCCCTGCTCGAACCCGACCGCCGCCTCGACCGTCGGATACGCGGCGAAGAACAGGTTGATCTGAACGGCGGCGGCCGCGACCACGGCAACCGCGGCCACCACCGACACCGCAACCGCCCGGACCCGGCGCGTGCCGGCCCGGATGCGGGGCACCAGCAACGCCATCGCCCACAGCGCCAGGGCCACCCACAGGTAGACGGTGACGGGGATCGGGTCGGGAAGTGGACGCCACACCCGCTCCACCCACAACCACAGGCATCCGGTAAGCACTCCGGCCGCGGCGGCGGCCAACGCTATCGCCCGGCGCCGGAACCACCTCGCCCGCCCGGACAACAACCAGAGCCCTCCCCCGGCCCCGACTGCGGTGACCACGAGCGGCACCGGACCCGATAGCAACGACAGATCGGTCAATACGTGCACCGGCACAACTCCTGAACTCTCACCACCACCGTTCTACTCGTTCCCTACCGACCGACCACCACCGCACCCTGCCCGGTACACCGCTATCGGCCGTTAAAACTCGGGGAATCGGGTAAGGCCGTGCTCCGCCCCGGGTTTGATGGAGGCATCCAAGACCCGGGAGGATGATCCATATGGTCGCACCACGGAAGTACCCAGACGAGCTGCGCGAACGCGCCACCCGAATGGCCATGGACGCCCGCAAGGATCCCGAGACCAGGGCCGGCGCCTACAAGCGCGTCGCTGACCAACTCGGCGTCCACCCTGAGGCGCTACGCACGTGGGTCAAACGCACCGAGATCGACGAGGGCCAGCGTCCGGGGACCACGAGTGAGGATGCATCCCGCCTCGCCGAACTCGAACGCGAAGTCAAAGAGCTCCGCCGAGCGAACACGATCCTCAAGCAGGCTTCGACTTTCTTCGCGGCGGAGCTGGACCGCCCACACAGGTGAAGGTCGAGTTCATCGACCAGTTCAAAGGTGAACACGGCGTCCAGCCGATCTGCGACACGTTGAAAGATACCGATGCCGCGATCGCGTCGAGTACCTACTACGCCGCCAAGACACGGCCGGAATCGGCCCGTTCGAACCGTGATCGGGAGTTGACCGAACAGATCACCACCATCCACGACGACAACTACAGCGTCTACGGCGTCCGGAAGGTCTATGCCGAAATGCACCGCCAAGGCACACCGGTGGCCCGGTGCACGGTGGCACTCCTGATGAAGGAGGCAGGTTTGAAGGTATTGCGCGGAGCAAGAGTCCGCGCACCACACGCCCGGCTGCGGAGATCGAGCGTCCCGCCGATCTGGGCGAGCGCAAGTTCGTTGCCGACGCTCCGAACCAGTTGTGGGTCACTGACATAACCTACTGACGAACGTTCTCCGGCTGGGTCTACGCGGCGTTCGTGATCGACGTCTTCCACCACACCGCGACGGACGACTAACCTTTCACGCCTCGCCGGCATTCACTGTCCGCTCACCACGACCGTCACCCGTCGCAGTGCCTCACCGGGCACCCGCGCGATCGGCCGGTAACGCCAAAGGGTCGGCCCCGTACCATCCCCGCATGCTCACTGCCGCGTTGTATGGACTGGGAACTGCATTACCGTTGCTGATCGGGGCCGGTGTCGGCCTGCGCTACAACCTGCCCAGACCACTACTCGCTGCGCTGATGGCGTTCGGTGCCGGCACCATGGTCGCCGCGGTCTCCACCGAACTGTTCCAGCCGGCGTTCGAGACCGAAGGAATCTGGGGGGCAGGCGCGGCCCTGTTCGCGGGCGCACTGGTCTACGTCGTCGCCGACCACCTGATCGAGAACAAACTCGGCGCCGGTGCCCTCGGATGGGCTCTGATGCTCGGTGCCCTGCTCGACGGCGTGCCGGAGAACACGGCACTCGGGGTCACCCTCGGCGGCAGCGGCGGAATCGTGCTGCTCGTCGCGGTCGCGGTCGGCAACGTCCCCGAAGCCGTCGCCGGGGCGGCGTCGATGCGCGCCCAACCCGGTTTCAACCGTCGGCGAGCCTTCGCCGTGTGGGCAGCGACCGCAGTACTACTCGTCCTCGTGGTGATCGGAGCGAACCTGGTGTCCGACCATATCTCCCAGGGCGCGATCGCCACCATCCAGGCCTTCGCCGGCGGCGCGACGATCGCGGTACTGGCGGATTCGCTGATGCCCGAGGCCTACAAGGAAGGCGGTTGGTGGGTGGGCCTGTCCACCGCGCTGGGATTCCTCGTAGCGTTCGGTCTCGGAGCATAGACCGAATACGACGACGTCCTGGCCCCACCGCACCATGGGTGCGGCCGGTAACCGCGGGTCGGGCGGGCAGGTGCCCTGCCGGAATGATCGCGGCTCGCAGCAGGTCCGGGCTCCCGCGACGGGCGCCCTAGCCCAGGCCCCCTCGCCGACCCGGTGTTCACGATCCAACGAACCCGCACACCATCACGGCGGCGGCCCGCACCGGAACGGACATCGAGCTGCGGATTCACACGTCGATTGAACCGTTCGACGTCGCTGCGAACATGGTTCCCGCGGAGCCCGCCGAGTGGGTGCGCGCGATCTTCTCAACCGCCGGCGCCTCGCACGAATACTTCCTCGGCGCCGTCCGACCCGGCCACCGGCGGCCACCGAAACGAACAGCTCGCATACCGCTCTACCTCGACACCGACCGGCAGACGATTCCGGTGCCTCCTCGGGTGCTGACCTGCCCGCACTATCTGCTCTCTGCCCATCGCCGGCAACGAGCAGATCACCATTCCCACGACGGCCTGACGATCACCGGCGTTGCGGCGCAACCAAATCTGATCTTGACTGCGATGTCGACATGTCCCCCAGTGACCAATACGCGCGGCCACAACATCCTGGACGTGGTCGTCACAGCGTCCGGCGACCGCGACCCGGTCAGGGCGGGTACCGATTGATTCGGTGAGGTCGGTGATCGTGGTCGCGATGGTCGCCGCGACGATGTGGGCGTGGGCCAGAGGATCGATGCGAACTGAGGACACCTCGGGCCGGCCACGGTCGTCCTCGGCGGCAGCGAGTTCGGCGGACCGGGTCGGCCCCAGGGCCGGCTGCCTCACGCAGCGCCCGCACGGCGTCTTCGATCGGGGTTCACCCTCGCCACGCCGCCAACCGGAGTTCCCGGCCCCGAGCCCAGTTGCCACCCGACCACGAGATGAGCGGATCCGCCCCTACATCTCGAGTGTCGGTACACCTGGAAACCTCACCCTGCCACGTCCAGCCCACCGGCGAACGATCAAACCCACCCCGGCGGCCCGACGCCCGAACAACAGGCCCCCCTACGCTCCGGGCTACGGGCAGATGTGGCAGTCGGGCACCAGATCCGCGCGCATACCCATACTGACCGCGGCATCGACGATGCGCGGCCACATCCTCGGATCCGCCAGCGCGAAGTCCTGGACCTCCCCGCGCGCACTGCGGACCACCTCGATCCGAGACTCGGTGTTCCACAACGCTAAAGCGGGACCGTTCGAATGCGCAGCATCGTAGTAAACTCCGTGGATCCGCTGCCGGGCCACCGGCTGATCCTCATAGATCGCCCGCGCCCAGGCCTGGGTACGCGGACGCGGATAGTCGCCGGTGGCCAACGACGGCAACGCACCGATCCGCATCGCCGCTCCCTGACCCCGCAGATCGAGCACGGCCAGCGGCGCCGTCGGTCGCAGCAACGCCACCCGGAAGCGCGGGCACACCGCGGCAGCCGGGTAGTCGCCGAACACCTCCCCGACGGCGGTGGCCACGTTGCCGGCGACATACAGCACCGACCGGCCTTCATTCCCGAATCGAACTGCGACCACGAAGAAAAGCGTATTTTGGCGAGCGCATATCCCTGTTCCAAGCCCCACACGTAGGCGAAGGCCTCCGCGGTCATTGCGACTGAGGTTCATCGTGGCGGGGATCGATCGCCAGATCAGGGTCGAGGAGCACCGGATACGGCCACATCAGCACGACCGATCCAGTCACCCGGGGCGGGAGGGCGAGATTGTTGTCGGTGTTGTTTACGGAGGTACCAACACCGACAACGGATCACGTCCAACCTAAAGCCGAAATGGGCCGCGGGCACTTCTAAGCCCGTGGGCCCGTCTGCGCATTCCTCGAACTGAGGAACCCGCCATTCGTGCTCATTACCAGCCTCTGGGACCACTGAAAGTAAGAGAATATTGCCAGGCGTGCGCCAGGCTGAACGTGCCCCGCGAGTGTCGTCTCTGGCCTTCGTAATGTCAGCTTGGCCAGGGACTGAGTACCGCGCCCGTCCGGCATAACCTGCCTACCCCGTCTAAGGGGTGACCACGTAGCTGATGTCGCGGTCACTGACACCCTCAGCTGTTACCCAGCTCGGCGGCGGCGGCAAAACAGGCTGAGCGCCGTTCTGCGCTGATGTGGTCCGTTTTGGCCTTCGTTATACCGATACACCGGAGAACGGCGCTCCACGGCGAACCTGTCAGTTTCAGGAGTCGAGTGCACTACGAGCAGGTGGTACTCGGTGTGTGCAACGCTCGTCGGAGACAGCTGGTGAGTAGATGCCTGCACTACGGCACGTCGACTGAAGACCCGATCCTTGGTGTCGAACGATGGCGGGATCTCGTGATCGGCTACATCGCTATCTGCAAGCGCGTAAACCGCTTTGCCGAGGACTTATCCGATGAGGTGGTGCAGACGGTCGCGTTTGGTGGCGAGGTAGGAGACGTTGTGTGCGGTCGGCGCGATCTGGATGGGCACGAGGCCGGTGACCTCGATACCGTTTCGTGTGAGTGAGGTTTGCTTGTCTGGGTTGTTGGTGAGAAGTCGGATGCTGCCTGCGCCGAGTTGTTTGAGGATGGAGGCTGCCGCGGAGTAGTCGCGGTCGTCGACGGCGCAGCCCAGGGCGAGGTTCGCATCGACGGTGTCCAATCCTGCTGTTCGTTGCAGCTGGTAGGCGCGAAGTTTGCGGCCGAGGCCGATGCCGCGGCCCTCGTGGCCGGTGAGGTAGACGACGACCCCGGCACCTTCGCGCTCGATCGCTTCGAGTGCGTATTCGAGTTGGGGGCCGCAGTCGCAGTGCAGGGATCCGAAGAGGTCTCCGGTCATGCATTCACTGTGGATGCGGACGAGCACTTCGTCGGCTTCTGTGATGTCGCCGACGACAATGGCGAGGTGTTCGTGGCCCTGGCTGTCCTGGAAGGCGGTGGCGGTGACAGATCCCCGGGTGGTGTGGATGTCGGTGGATCCGGTGGCGGAGACGAGGGCGGACCGGTAGCGGGCGATGTCGGCGATGCTCACCACCGGCATCTGATGGGTGCGGGCGAACGTGATTGCGTCGGCGCCGCGCAGCATCTCGCGGCAGTCGGGGGTGACCAACTCGCAAATGACTGCCACCGGGGAGAGTCCTGCCGCGATGCACAGGTCGATACCGGCTTCGGTGTGGCCGGGGCGGCCGAGGACTCCGGCGGTATGAGCGCGTAGTGGTAACACGTGTCCGGGGCGGACGAGGTCGTCGGGTCGGGAGGTGTTGGATGCCAGTGTTCGTAGGGTGGTGGCGCGGTCGGCTGCGCTGATCCCCGTGGTGATGCCGTGGGCGGCGTCGGTGGTGATGGTGAACGCTGTGGACATCGGTTCCTGGTTGTCGTACACCATGAGTGGCAGATCGAGTGCGTCGGCTCGTTCGCCGGACATGGGTGCGCAGATGTAGCCCGAGGTGTGGTCAACGAAGAAGGCGATGGAGTTGGTGTCGGCGTGCTGTGCGGCCATCACGAGGTCGGCTTCGTTTTCGCGGCTGGCGTCGTCGAGGACCACGACCATCTCGCCGCGGGCTATCGCGGCGATCGCCTCGTGGACGTCGTCGAATCCGTCGTGGGGTGTGCCGTTCATGTTGGTCGTCCTGTTCTACACAGTCGCCGGGGCTCCGGCTAGAGGGTTTCGGTTCGTACGATGTGGGCGCGTACCGCCGAGCCGTCGGCGGAGATCCACTGCTTGCTCGTCGCGTACTCGACCATGCGGTTGAACGCGGCTTCGTCGACGAATCCGTGGCATTCGCGTCGGCGTCGTAGCCCGTCGATGTTGAGGTAGACGTGATCGTGGTCGATATGGCCCATGTCGGTGCGGCGTAGAACGGCGTCGATCGTGGTCAGCGGCAGGGTGGACGCGCAGGAGAGATGGAGCTGTTTCAGGTTGTCGGCGTCGCTGAGTTCGACGGCGTCGGAGGTGACGGTCACGATCATCGGTGTCTACCTCGCCGTCTCGTGGAGTGGGCTGTGGGTTCCGAAGTTGCGGGCGTGGTAGGTCAGCGGCGGGGCGGGGAAGTGTTCGACTTCGAGAACGGTGCCGGTGAGGATGGTGTGATCGCCACCGGGCAGTTCGGCTGCGATCTCGCATCGCAGCGAGACCGAGGTTCCCTCGAGCACTGGTCCGGTGCTCGCAGTTCGCCAGCTCACGCCACTGAACTTGTCCTGGCCCTTCTTGGCGAAGGTGAGGGCGAGGTCGTTCTGGTCGGCACTGAGAATGTTCACACTGAAACGGCCTGTGCGGGTGGCGATCGCCAGCAGTTCCGAGGTGTTGTCGAGCGCGACAGCCACGAGTAGTGGTGACATCGACAGCGACATGAAGGCACTGACTGTCGGTGGGGCCGGTCTCCATCGAACGCGGTGACCACGGCGACCGGAGTGCACACGTGCGCCATCGCGGTTTTGAACTGGTGTGTCGTCGACTCGTCGAGTCGGACGGTTTCGGTACTCATGACTTTGTCCTTGTCGCGTGGGTTTGGTTTCTTATGACCGCAGTTCCGGGAACTGGTCATCGCGCCACTCGGTGGCCTCCGTCGTCGGTCTCTGGGCGAGCGCGGTTTCCCGCTCGCGCAGTTCGACCCGGCGAATCTTCCCGGAGATGGTCTTGGGGAGGTTCGCGAACTCGAGCCGGCGAATTCGCTGGTACGGGGCCAGGTTCTCCCGCGCGAACTTCAGGATCTCCAGCGCGAGTTCCCGGCTCGGTTCGTGTCCCGGGGTGAGGGTGATGTACGCCTTGGGTACGGCCAGGCGTACCTCGTCGGGCGCGGGAACGACGGCAGATTCGGCCACCGCGGGGTGCTCGATGAGCACGCTCTCGAGTTCGAACGGCGAGATCTTGTAGTCGCTGGCTTTGAAGACGTCGTCACTGCGGCCGATGTAGAACAGGTAGCCGTCGCTGTCGCGTCGCGCGATGTCGCCCGTGTGGTAGTAACCACCGCTGAGTGCTGCGGCGTTGCGCTCGGCGTCGTCACGGTAGCCGGTCATCAAGCTCATCGGTCGCAGTGCCAGATCGACGCAGATCTCGCCTTCGTCGGCGGGCCGGCCGGTGATCGGATCGACGAGGACGATCGGCAATCCGGGCAGCGGCAGCCCCATCGATCCGGGTTTGATCGGCTTTCCGGGCAGGTTACCGACCGCCAGGGGCAGTTCGGTTTGACCGAAGCCGTCGCGGATCGACAGCCCCCATTTGGACCGAACATGCTCGATGACTTCGGGGTTCAACGGTTCTCCCGCCGAAAGCAACTCGCGGAGCTGGCCTTTGTCGTTCGACAGCTCGGCGCCGATCAGCATCCGCCATACGGTGGGGGGAGCGCAGAAGGTGTTGACCCCCACCCGGCGGATTTGGGCCAACAGCTCGGCGGCGTCGAATCGCGGGTAGTTGTAGATGAAGATGGTCGCCTCGGCGATCCACGGTGCGAAGAAGCAACTCCAGGCGTGTTTCGCCCACCCGGGTGAGGCGACGTTGAGGTGCACGTCCCCGGGCTGGGCGCCGATCCAGTAGGAGGTGGCGAGGTGGCCCACCGAGTACGAGACCTGGTTGTGTTCGACGAGTTTGGGGCTGCTCGTGGTGCCGGAGGTGAAGTACAGCAGCTGCGGGTCGGACGGGGCCGTCCCGGGATGCGGGGTGGCCGGCACATCCTGGCCGGTGTAGGCATCGCGGAGCGAGAGGATGTTCGCGGCACTGTCGACGTGCCCGGTTGCCACGAACAAGGTGATGTCGCGGTCTGCTTGGCCGAACTTCGGCACGTCGGTGGAGTTGACGACGGCGTATCCGATGTCGGCCCGGCTGATCCGGGCAGCGAGGTCGGAGGCCCCCAATGCGGTGGTCGTCGGCAGTAGAACGGCCCCGAGCTTCATCACCGCGAGCATGGCATCCCACAACTCGACCTGGTTGTTGAGCATGACCAGCACCCGGTGCCCACGCTTGACGCCATGGGCGGCCAGGTGCGCGGCAACCCGATCGGAGCGACGCGCCATCTCGTCGTAGGTGTACTTGCGTTCTGAGCCGTCCTGTTCGGCGATCCACAATGCGACCGTGTCGTTGCCGCGAGCGATCGCGTCGAACCAGTCGATCGCCCAGTTGAACTGGTCGCCCATCTCGGGCCAGGTGAAGGTGTTCACCGCGCCCGCGTAGTCGTCGGACAGCTCGCGCAGCAGGTCACGCGCTGCACGGTAACGCTCGGTCGTCGTTGACATCGGAATCGCTCGTTGCTTTCTTCTCGATACGGACAGTCCCGGTACGACGGGCCCGCCAGCGTTGCTGCTAGCTGTGCGGACCCGCGCGCCGGTTCGGCTAGTTCCTGGTGGTCCCGGGTGAACCGGTCAGGCCAATGCGCCGGCCTTCTCCGCCGCGTGCCGATCGTTCGCCTCCTGCAGGGCATCGCCCTGTCGGGCGTACAGCCGGGCACGCGATTCGCGCGCCTTGGCCTCGGAGGCGGCGAGGCGGTCGAGCCGGTTCTGGAAGTGCGGGGCGACCGCCTCGGCGAAGAGTTCGTAGTGGCGAGCTGTCGCGGCGGGGTTCGCCCACTCGTGGCCCATCATCAGGTAGGCGCCGAATCCACCGTTCGACTGCTCGTCGAGCAGTCGGATCTGCCGGATGGCGTCGTCGGGGGTGCCGATGACACCGATTCCGCTGTTGTTGATCCAATCCACCCGCTCGGTGAAGGTGGTTCCACCGGGTTCGAAATGGGGAACGGCGGCGACGTGCTGGAGGTAGTTGCACCAGTCGTCGAGACCGTGCTCGACCTCCGCGTAGGCCTGTTCCTTGGTCTCCGCGATGTGCATGGGGCCCACCAGGCGCCACCCGTCACGATTCATCGAGGTCCCGAACTGGGCGGCACGTTCTTCCGCGATGCCCCAGTGCTGGCCGAGGAGGTCGAGGTCCCCGGTCAAGGTCGCACCGATGGACAGCAGGCTCATCCCGTGCCGACCGGCGATTCGGGGACCCGACGGCGACGCGATGGCGGCGACACCGACTTCGAACCCGCCCTGGGTGTAGGGACGGAGCTGACACATCGCATCCACCAGCTCGTAACGGGCCGTCTTCACCGACACCGGGCTGTCGCCGTTGAGCAACTGCATCAGCACCTCGGTGTCCTCCTCCAGCGCGCCACGCTGGCTGACCGGATCCAGGCCAACCATCGACGCATCGGTCGGCAGGGATCCCGGCCCGAGACCGAGGATGAAGCGACCCCGAGTCAGGTAATCGAGCAGGATCGCACGGTCGGCGACCCAGAGGGGGTTGTGGTACGGCAGCGACAGCACCCCGGTGCCCAGCTTGATCGACGTGGTCTGCGCTGCGACGTTGGCAATAAAAACCTCGGGGCTGGCAATGAGTTCGGTTCCACAGGAATGGTGCTCACCGATCCACGCTTCCTCGTACCCGAGTCGGTCGAGAAGTTTCACCGTCTCGATATCTCGCGTGAGCGCACTGACCGGACTCTTGATCGGTGAAGCGTGGAACGGGGCCATGAATACGCCGAAACGCATGAGAATCTCCTCGAGGTGGTGATTTCGTTGACTCGGCTGCACTCGATTTCGAAAGTCCGCACGCGCTGGGCCGAGTCACGGAATAGGTGTTGTTGCGTGCCAACAGAATCTAATGATTGAGAGCTGAATCACAAGCCCAGCGGCGGGGTTTGTTCAAACATTGGACAACCACCCGTCGCGGCATTCGCCGCGTGTCGCGCCCGTCACATACCTTGGGCGAACACGGCCGGCACCCACAGACGAGCGGAGGAGTGACGAATGCGTGCAGCGGTGTACTACCGACCGAACAAATGGAGGTTGCGGACATCCCCAACCCATCCCGGGGCTGGGGTAGGTCACGGTGAAGGTCGCCTTCAACGGCGCGCCGACACAGTCTTCGACGCAGCCGGCGTCGGCGCGGCAGTCGAGACGCAATTGGGGTGCGTGGACGCCCGCTCACCCATGGTGAGCGCGGCTATCTACGAAAAGCCCTCACGATGCCCTTCATGAACTTGGTGGTGAACGCATCCGGAATTCGGGGCTCGTTTCGCACACCGCCGCCGATTACGACGCGGTCATCAACCAGATGGCGCAGCAGGCAACTACCGCCACCTCGGGTTGGGTCAGCAGCATCGGCCTCAACGATCTGATTGACGAGGGATTCGAAGCCCATGACGGCAAGAAGATGAAGGTACTCGTCGATCCGACCCGGTAGCAGCCCAGACCTCCGATCCCGGTGAGCGCCTCTCCCAGCAATAACACAGCAGGGTGGGGCGTGGACCGGCCGGAACAGTGCACATTCGCTCTCACCCGACCGATGCCCATCCCGCCTCGGGAGGCGGCCGGGAATGATCACTACAGGGCGGAACGTGCGGTCGCTTCCCCGGCTCCTGCGCCGGGAGGATCCTCTTCTAGCCAGGATGTGTTCATTCTTTGAACAACTCCCCTGTCCAGGGCGCCGCGGATCATTTCCCGGCCCGTACCATATGAGGTGTGCCTCAGATCACAATCGCGTCGACTGTGGTGAGGCGACAGCTGACAAAATGTGGGAGGTGAAATGTCGAGTTCGGGTTCGATGAACGCATGGGAGACGTTCCACTCCGGTGGCGGCGATGCAATGGCGCGTCCGGAGATTCGTCAATCGTGGATCCGCTCACGCGAATCCGGAGTAGATCCCGAACACCTCGACCTCCTGCCCCGGGAATATAACGACGACGCCAGCCTGGTCACGGTCGGCAGCCAAGTAATCAGCAGCTGCGCAGACCTGCTCGTCGGGGACACCGCATCGGTAGCGCTCTTCGACGACACCGGCACCCTCGTGTGGCGCTGGGAAACCCAGCCCGAACTACGCCGCGAACTCGAACGAGTGTCCGTCGTACAGGGACATCAGTTCGTCGAAGACGGCGTCGGAACGTGTGGCGTCGGTTTGTCGATGGCCGTCCACCAACCCACAGTCGTGGTCGGCACCGAGCATTACAAACATGCCTGGCACCGATTCACCTGTGCCACCGCACCCGTCGTCGACCCGATCACCCGCAGACGACTCGGCGCGCTCAACGTGTGCTGCCTCGCAGAAGACACCAACCGCTATGTCATCGCGGCGGTCATGGCGTTCACCGAACGCATACGCACGGCGCTTCGCGACGTCGCAACACCCCGGCAACGCCGCCTCATGGACGCTCACCTGCGGTTCCGCGGAGAAGGACTCGCGGTCGTGACACTCGACAGTGAAATCATGATCACCGACGACGGGTTCACCGACCATCTTCCCGATCGCGCCACTCTCTGGGCTGCCCTAACCGAATCGGGTCCCGCGACGACCGAGCTTGCACTTCCCAACGGCAGGGTCGCATACAGCCGGCCGGTGACACCCGGCCGCTTCGAAGACGGATGCGTACTCGTCTTCAGCAGCACGGCCCCGCCCACGCCTGACGACGACCCGCTCGGACGCGCGGAAGCCGACGTAATCCGCCGCGCTCTCATCGACTGCCGCGGAAACAAGAGTGCCGCTGCCCAGCAACTTGGCATCTCCCGAGGCACCCTCTACCAGCGCATCCGTCGCTACAAGCTCGACTAACATCGCGCCCAGCGGTCATTCAAACCCAGGAACGACACCCTTGCGCGTGCAGTCGAGTGCTGACGCACTGCTGTCGGCTTCTGGAGCTGACGCAGGCTGAGCGCCATTCTGCGGTCACAGGTCCGTTTTAGCCTAGGCAATACCGGAAACGTGCAGATGGCGCGGAGGATGTGCGGTTGATCAGTCGGGCTGTGTGCGGCGACGCGCCTGGCGGCGGACGTGGCGTGCCATGAGATGCGCTCTGTTTTTCTCGCTGCGAAAGATCTCCTGGTTCACTGCCTGTTCAATCATTCCCGGGGCCTCGAGCACACGCTGCGCCGCCAGACGCATCAACTCCGCACGATCGGACCCAACCCGTGCTGCCAACCCGTCGAGGCTGTCCCGCAGCGGGGCGTCGAAGTGCACATTGACCCTGGCGGGAAAGATTTCGGGCCGAAGATCGCGCAACGGTGCGATGCTCTCCAGGTCCCGCATGAGGTCACCAGGCTTGTCGAGCAGGCGCCGGAGGGCAACCCTAAGTAGCGCGGTGCTGAGCTTGTCCCCGTGCCGACCGGGGAGCCGCCAGATCTGTTGCCTGCTGGACGGGTTGACCATCACCTCGACCTTGTCGGACAGTCCGGTCCGCTCCGCCTCGCGGAGCAGGGGATGTTTGTAGCGGCCGGGGGTTTCCAGGAATCGATGCAGAGCAATCCGCATGAGTGCGCTGACCGTGGTGTCGTACTCGACGGCCAACGCCGTGAACTTCTGCGCGGTATCCGGTTCCAGCTTGATCGTGAGCATGACCAGCGGGATCGCCCGCCGGACTGCCGAGAGTCGCCGCGCCTCCTCGAGACGATTGCCGACGGCTTTGGGCTGGGTGACCAGTCGTCGGCAGGCGACGCGGATCAGCGCCCCGAACCGGCGCGGTCCGATGCCCTCGGCCATCTCGTCGAGTCGGTGTTTGGTCTCCGGGTCGAAGCGCAGCGCGATGGGATCACCCACCGGGATCCGCCCTGGCCTCGACTCAGTCATTTATCGCTCTTCTCGTCCGCCGATGCGCATAGTTGTGCCCCGGCATCGGTGACGCCGGGGCACAGGGGTGTTCCGGGAACATGAATGGGGGGACGCACCAGAACGAATCCGAGTCTACGGATCGCCACCGACAAGGGAGCCGCGCGGCCGCAACTGGCCAGTCGGCAAATACCTCGTGGATCCGCTGCCGAACACGGACTTCCAGTGAAGTGCGGACATCATGCTCAACTGAGCCGGTCGGCACCATCGGCATCCGACTGGAGGAAGACAAGGTCTACGAGCTGAACTACCAGCGACCTTAAGCAAAGGCGAGGCGAGGCGAGGCGAGGCGAGGCGAGGCGACTACAAGCTAGCCAAAAGGCCGGGCTGACGATAATCGATTCGTCTCCGACACCCGCCCCGAACACCACCTTCACGAACTCACGCGCGTCGAGAACCAATGTCGAAAACTGTGTCGATAAACCCTGCGTCTGGGTATTGTCGACACATGCTGATTGGTTACGCCCGCTCCAGTGCAGACCAGAACCCCGACCATCAAATCGATGCTTTGGTCCGCGCCGGGGTGGCCGCCGAGAACATTCACGTCGACCATGCGGGCGGGGCGAAGGCGTCACGTCCCGAGCTGGATCTGGTACTGGCGCGGCTACGCGAGGGCGATGTCCTGGTGATCACCCGGCTCGACCGGCTCGGACGGTCGGTGCTGCACCTGGTCACCCTCGGCGCCGAATTCCGTGAGCGCGGCATCGGCCTGAAGGTGCTCGAGCAGGGCATCGACACTGCCACCGCCGAGGGCCGCGCCATGTGCGGCATGCTGTCGGTCCTGGCCGAGCTCCAGCGCGAGCTGATCGTGGCGAACACCCGAGAGGGGTTGGCCGCCGCCCGCGCCCGCGGCCGTAAGGGCGGCCGTCCGTCGAAGCTCAGTCCGGATCAGATCGAACTCGCTCAACGCCTTTACGACGCGGGCGAGCACACCGTCGCCCAGATCGCGGGCATGCTGAAGGTGCCGCGCACCACGGTGTATGGGCATTTGAACAAACGGCAGATGGACAGCGCACCGGCCGCGCAGGAGAGCGCGGTGGTCGCCGATCCTGCTGGCCGTCCGTCTCGGACGTGCCCATCCTGCGGATATGAGCCGACCACTCGCGCCGAGGCAACGCACCAACGTGCCGACCTGGCGGTGACCTGGCTCCACGCCGACCCCCACCACCGAGGGAGAGTTATCAGCCTGCACCACTGCCGGCATTGCGAACCCGGGCAACCGGCATTCGACATTGCCTGCAGTGTCTGCGGCGACGGACCCATCCTCGCCGGCGCGCTCGCCGAGCAGGCGAAGAAAGGCAACCTGACCGAGCCTGTTCGACGATGGCTCACGGCAGCGGAATGGGCAGTCACCCCGGATCTCTTATGTCCGGGCCACGCATATGCCGCTGACTGATCCTGGGTGGCCACGCTGGCCTACCTGGTGCCGCCAAGCCGAACTGGCCGCCACTGGGACCATACCGTTGAGATGTTGCGATAGCTGTGCCGCCGCGGGGCTGCGGTAAGGCAGCTATGGCGGCTTCCGCGACGAGCAACAGGTCACCGACATGCTGCGCAACATGCTCGACGAACGCTCAGATCGTGGACGGCCGAGGAACTGAACGGCCTGCTCCCCCAACGATTTTCATTAGCCGATAACGGTTATTACGTCATCTAGGCGCGGAATCGCGCTCCTTATCGAGGATTTCAAGTTGTCCGTTGACGGGAGAGTTGGCATTTTTGACAAGTTTTGCGACACATTACGGTTTGGCGCTCGACTGTCAGGCATTGTGGCATACGGTCCGCTGCCGATGCGATCGGCCGCGAATGCGCTAGCCCGGCGATCATCGGCGTCTACGAGATCCGGGCGCCGCACGGAAACCGGCATCCACCACTCGACCGCATTGATCTATCCGGAGCAGGTAAGAATCGCGCGGATGATCACCCGACGATGGTTTCTGCACGCTGTCACCGATCCCGACGTCGACGGCGTTCACCGACGCGTCCTCGTCACCAATGAGGTCGCGAAGATGGTCCCGGCCACGGCAGGGCGAAACCTGGCGAGCCGTCGCCAGGCGGTCCCACCGCAGTCGAATCCGATACCGCAGCGTCAGGGCCGATCGATCGACGCGGGTCGGGTCTAAGAGACACATCAAGCCGTCGGGGGATTGCAACCGAACGCCCCCGGATACTCAAACGTGTGGATGCCAGCGCATCTGAAGCGCACCACGTCTGCGGTGGTCGTCATCGGTCGCGGGTACCTATCTATGGCCTGTGGACTTGCGACACGTAGGTCGGGCGCGATGGTCACGGCTCCGCCCGGTTAGCGCTGAACCTCCACTACGAGCTCCGATACGACGACAAGACTATTAGGACAACTTCGCAGGTGAGAGCGGTGATTTGGACTCATCTCCTCACCGCTACCGCCGCCGACGACAATCGCCAAATGTGTCTTGACTCACGTTCCCTATGAACCTACACTCTGGATTATTGAATCGGTTGCTCGATTCAATACCGATCCACGATGGCTTCTCGACTCGACGATCGTCGTCGATAAGAGAAGTGAACTGCGCCCCATTTGCGTCGGCCGACGCGAGTCTCAGCACTGTCGAGGCTCGCGTGGGCCAGTGCTAGCGCCGGCTCGGCCGTGGACTCATTGCGTCACGTGCCCGCCGATGCCTCGATCGCCGTCCGTCAGCACCTACGAAAGGGTCGCCATGGCTGCCGAACCACACATCAAACGACCGCCACTACACAGGTTCCAGTTGATGATTGTCGTGCTGTGCGCGCTCCTCAACGCGCTGGACGGTTACGACATCTTCATCATGGGATTCGCGATCCCATACTTCCCGGACGACTTCGCCTCCAGCTCCATGCAGGGCTACCTGATCAGTGCCGCGTTGGCAGGAATGGGCATCGGATCCGTCGCGTTTGCGCCGCTGGCCGACCGGTACGGTCGTCGCCTCGTCCTGGTGGCGGGACTCACCCTCAACGCCGTGGGCCTGACCATCTCTGCTCTGGCGCCGAACTACTGGGTTCTCCTCGGCTCACGCGTCATTACCGGGATCGCGGTCGGAACGATCGCGACCGTCGTCGTGGTCCTCGCACCCGAAGTGGTCCCCCGGGCCTGGCGAAGCTTCGCGGTCGGCACCGTTATGTGCGGATATCCGCTAGGCAGCACCATCGCCGGCTTCGCCGGTGCAGCGCTCCTCGCTGCGGTCGGAGGGTCCTGGCAGGGCATGTTCTGGGTGGGGCTAGTCCTGTGCGTCTTCGCACTGATCGCCACGGTCGCGTTCATGCCGGAATCGACCGCTTTCCTCATCAGTAAGGGCGATCCAGAATCGTTGCAGAAGGCGGCCGTCACACAAAGTCGCCTCGGATTGGAAGACAACGCGCCTGTACGTCAAGCCGACGAAGACGAGGTCCGCAAGAGTCCCGCGACCGTCCGGTTGCTCGGACGCGAACTCCGCACGCTGACATTGCTGCTCTGGACCACATACACCGCGTTGTCCGCGTCCTTCTACTTCATCAGTTCATGGACACCCAAGCTGATTACGGATGCAACATCCGACAAGGCCGAAGGCGCACTTGCCGGTCTCATGATCTCGTTCGGCACGTTGGCCGGAGCCGCGTTGTACGCGACCGTCGGACATAAAGTCTCACCACCTCGGTACGTCGTCGCCGGGTCAGTCGCCGCAGTGGTGGCGTTGATCGGATTCGCGTCCACCCTCAATGGGGGGTTCGCGCTCATGATGGCTGCAGTCATGGGGATCACCGTGTATGGAGCGATGGCGGCAACGGTGACGAGCACTCTGGTCTATCCGGTGCTTGCGCGAACACGCGGCATGGGCACGATGATCGGCGTGGCACGAGTCGGTGCGATCCTCGCGCCGATCCTCGCCGGCTATGCTTTGTCGTTCGTATCAATCCGTAGCCTGTACTTCTCGGTCGTCGTGCTTCTGGTCTTCGCCCTTCTCGCTGCCGCTTCTCTGCTCAGCCTTTCCCGGAAGACCAAACAGTCCAGCGAAGTACAAAGTCTGCAGACCAGTCGATGAACTGCTCCACAAAGTGATTCGACTACCCCGTGCGGGATGAAGGTACGTATTGCACACGATGTGTGGTGCGGGGGCCCCGCCAATGCCACCATCCGGACTGATCGGCCGAGCCACAGTATGAGCCGAGCCGCCCGGCCCTCGCATTCCAGCGAGGACCGGGCGACATCGGTTATCGACGCTGTGAAACGGCGCCGGATAGGTGTCGACCTATCCTTGGCGGCCAGGCAAACACCTCAGCGAAGCAGGGTTTGCCTGCACGACAATTACTTCGGACGCCTTTGTGGCGTCGAGTCGGCCATCCGCAGGCGGAGCGGGAACCTCGGCGGCTGACCACGAGCACTGGGAGCGGACATGCAATTCACCACGATCCGACATGAAATCGAGGACGGAATCCTCACTGTCATCCTCAATCGGCCGGAGAAACTCAATGCCTTCACCGTCGAAATGGCCGACGAGCTCGAACGCACCTTCGTGGCCGTCAACGACGACGACTCCGTGCGGGCAGTGATCGTCACCGGTGAGGGGCGCGCATTCTGCGCCGGCATGGACCTGTCGAGCGAAGGCAACGTGTTCGGGCTCGACGGGTCGAAGACGCCGTCACTGGACGACATGACCGACCTCGACGACCCCGAGCTGGCTCGCGTCCGTGACACAGGAGGCCGGGTGACACTCGCGATCTACGCATGCCGCAAGCCAGTGATCGCCGCGATCAACGGCGCAGCCGTCGGAATAGGCGCGACGATGACGCTGGCCATGGACGCGCGCCTCATGTCGACCCAGGCTCGATTCGGTCTGGTGTTCGGGAGGCTGGGTATCGTCCCGGAGGCGTGTTCGACGTGGTTCCTTCCCCGGATCGTCGGTCTGCCCACCGCGTTGGACCTGGTGTATCGCGCCGACATCCTCGATCCGAACGCCACATGTGAGACCGGTCTCGCACAGGCCGTGTACGAACCGGACGCACTCCTTACCGAGGCGCGGGCGCTGGCGAATTCATGGACGAGGGACCGATCCCCGGTGTCCGTCGCACTCATGCGTCAGATGCTCTACCGGAACTCTGCTGCGCCGCACCCCGTCGAGGCGCACCGGGTCGATTCGCTCGCCATGTTCTACACGAGCATTGGCGATGGCAACGACGGCGTACACGCCTTCCTCGAGAAGCGCGACCCACTCTTCCAGGGGCGGGCGTCGGAGATGCCCCCGTTCTACCAAGAGTGGATTCGAGGCGAGTAGCGGCGATGCACAAACCGCACCAACAACCTCCATGGCGTAAGGCGGGATCCTCCAGACCCGGTGACTGCAGATTACAGATGATGTGATACAGGTTGCACACGGAGCGATTGTTGTATCGCCGAGGGTCGAGAGGAAAATGTGCGGAGCAAATTCGGACCGAGTATGACGGCCACCCTGGGTGGCCCCGCCCCGATTGCACAAATACTTCTGGACTCGAAGTTCGTTACCGCCACCGGCCAGGCTTCACTGACTGTCGTGACGCCGGAACAGCAGGGCGCCACATCAGGTCTCTTACCTTCTTCATATTGCGCGCCCCACAGCAACTTGACCAGAACGATCACCACGCATGAATTGTTCGATATCGCGGAGCGCTGCGCCGAAGATACCGACGACCATACTCCCAGGAGAATGTGATGGCGGCGGATAAGCAACTTGTTCCATCCGTCCGCGGGTTTTCGTGCGAAGTGACGAGTTTCGTCGGACGCCGAAATGAAGTAGCCGCGGTCAAGACGCGTCTGTCGGGCTCTCGGTTACTGACGCTCACCGGATTCGGTGGGGTAGGAAAAACCCGGCTAGCTTGCCGCGTCGCCTCGGAAGTACGCCGAAGTTACACCGACGGCATCTGGTTTGTGGACCTCGCCTCGATCTCCAATCCTGAACTTGTCACCCCCACAATCGCCGAAGCACTCGACATTCGGGAAGGGCCGAGTCCAGGCCATATTCACACTCTCTCCGAATTCCTCAGTGGAAGACATGCGCTCATCGTTTTGGACAACTGCGAGCACTTGATCGAGGCCTGCGGAACGGTCGCCGCCGAGATTGTTCGACGGTCACCCGGCGTGCAGATTTTGGCAACCAGTCGGGAGCCTCTCGGTGTGCTGGGTGAAACCGTGTTCGAGGTCCCGCCCATGTCGATTCTGGACGACGCGCAGTTGGCCGAGGGACGAGAAGGTAAGAGCTTCCATAGCGAGGCGGTCGATCTTTTCGAGCAACGCGCTGCATCCGTCATCCCGGGATACACCATCGATGACGAGAGCCGCGTGGCGGTTGCCCGTCTCTGCCAGCGGCTGGACGGCATCCCTCTGGCTATCGAACTCGCCGCCGTCCGGATCAGGTCCCTTCCCCTCGATCGCGTCCTGTCACGGGAGGGTCCACTTTTCGATCTTCTGACTCAAGGGAACCGTGGCGGCCCGGTCCGGCATCAAACGCTGCGGAGCGCCATCGATTGGAGCTTCAATCTGTGCTCGCCGGACGAACAGACCCTGTGGGCGCGGCTGTCGGTATTTGCGGGTGGTTTCGATTTCGATGCAGTCGAAAGCGTGTGCACTGATCCGGAAATTGTTCCGGACGCCTTCGAAGTCATCTCCAGCCTTGCCGAAAAATCGATCATTGTCACCGCTCACTCCGGACCTACAGTTCGATATAAATTACTGGAAAGCATCAAGGATTACGCGGCCGAGAAACTTGCCGAGCAGGGCGACGGGGAAACCTGGCATCGGAATCACCGGGATTATTTCCTGCGTTTGTCGGAACTCAGCGAGAGCCGGTCACTGGGATCAGGACAGCTGGAGTGGAATCGTCGACTCCAGCCCGAGCGGGCGAATTTGCGGTCAGCGCTGGAGTACAGCCTGTCCACCCCCGGCGAGGCCCGCACCGGTCTCCGGATGGCGAGTTCGCTGTGGTTCTTCTGGAATGCGAGTGGCCTGCTGCAGGACGGACGGTACTGGCTGACCCGCGCCCTGGAGACCGACCGGCAACCGAGCCAGGAGAGAGCGAAAGCGCTCTGGGTAATCGGTTGGTACGCAATGATTCAAGGCGACAACGCCACGGCCATGCGATATTTGCTCGAAAGCAGCGCCCTTGCGGAATCGATCGGTGATCGAACCGCTCAGGCGTTTGCGCTCCAGTTCCGGGGCACCGTGGAGCAGATCGACGGAAATCTCGACGGAGCACTGGAGCTTCTCAACGCCGCCATGAAACATCACGTCGAGTCAGGTGAAGTCAACTCCCTGACACTGCTGGGCGGCGCTCAGCTGGCTTTCGTGCACTGCCTGTCCGGAAACCTGGACCAAGCAATCGCTTCGGCGGAGGACACCATCGCCCAGGGCAAGTCGCTGGGGGAGCGTTTCGCGACGTCGTGGGCGTTGTGGGCGCGCGGACTTGCCCTGTGGACCCGGCGCGAGTTCCCGGACGCATCGGACTCGTTGAAAGAAGCGATCGAACTGAAGCAGTCATTGAGCGACTGGTTGGGCGTATCCGTATGCACTGAGATTCTCGCGTGGATCGCGATCGAGGAAGGAAACCCTGTTCGAAGCGCACGCCTGTTGGGGATCGGGCGGACGCTGTGCGGCGAAATGGGGAGCTCTCCGCTATTCGGAAGTGACGCGTTGGTCCGGACACGGACTCGTTACGAGAAGCGCACCCGTCAGTTACTTGGTGGTCCTGCGTTCGAGAGGGAATCCCGGGCCGGGGAAGGGCTCGAACACCACGAGTCGATCGAATTCGCCTTGCAGAAGCGCACATCGGAGCCGGCTACGCCCACCCCTCCTTCGGCGGAGGTGAAACTCACACCGCGCGAGAAGGACGTCGCGAAGCTGGTGGCGGAGGGACTGACGAACAAGGAGATCGCGGAGAGATTGGTGATCTCGCGCCGCACCGTAGAGGGTCACGTGGACCGCATCCTCGCCAAGACCGGCCATAGGTCCCGCTCGCAGCTGGCCGCCTGGATCGCCCGCGACGAGAGCGTCGAGTAGACCCGGGAATCAGTCGTTCGTGTTCCCGATTCGGTCGACCCTCCTGCCGTAACACCTGCTGGTGACGAGAGTCCCCGTGCTGCGGTGCCTTATTCCGGCGACCATAGCGCTGCATGCGCCTGCCTGCACAGATCGGTTTGGTCCTGCGGTGGGTCCACGGTTGCCAATCACTACTCCTGTGTGCGACCCCCCAGGTTCGGCCGGTTGGCGCGCGCAGGGGGTGACTCCGGGTTCCGCGGGCATACCTGCATAGGGAATACAGGTAGTGAAGCAGGTATATCTCGCCCATCACACCCGTCCCGCAATTGAGATCCTCATCACTGGATGTTGGCGGTGGCTCGGACTTACGTCAGCTGTCGAGCACGACGACTCGTCGGTAGCGAAGTTCGCACCGCTCGGTCCTCGACCGCCTCTTACCCCCTACGAAGAGAAGCGAGAATGTGGTGACGACAAGTATCCCCGCGATGCCGGACGTCCTATCGGATGATTTCGCCCGGGACCCGCACAAGTACTACAAGATCATGCGCGACCACTACCCCCTGCTCCACCACGAAGCCAGTGGCTACTACTTCGTCAGCCGGTACGACGACGTGGCGCGGGTGTACCGCGATTCGGACGCCTTCAGCAATGAGAACTACGCCTTCCAGATGGAGCCGGTCATCGGGCGGACCGTCATCCAGATGTCTGGCCGTGAGCACACCATCAACCGGCAGTTGATCACTCCGGCTCTGCGCGGCACCTATCTCGATGACCTGCTTCCGCAGGTCGATCAGCTCGCAACCGACATGATCGCGGCCCTGCCCGAGTCCGGGGCGGTCGATGTCATCGAGAATTTCACGAAGTGGTTCCCGATCAATGTCATCGTCAAGATGCTGGACCTGCCCAAGGAGGACCTGTCCAAGTTCCACGAGTGGTATTCCTCGCTGATGGCGTTCCTGGCCAACCTCACCCAGGACCCGGAGATTCACGCGTGGGGCATGCGGACCCAGCAGGAGTATCCGGCATACATCTTGCCGATCATCGCCGAGCGGCGCCGAAACCCCGGAAACGATCTGATCTCCCGGCTCTGCCAGGCCGAGTTGGAAGGTGAACAGCTCTCCGACGAGCAGATCAAGGCCTTGATCGGTCTTCTTCTCATCGCTGGCGGCGAGACGACCGACAAGGCGATCGCCAGCACGATCAAGCACTTGCTGCAGCACCCCGACCAGCTCGAAGCGGTGCGCGCGAACCCGGCACTGGCTACCAATGCGCTCGTGGAAAACCTGCGCTACCACCCTCCCGTCCAGATCATTCTCCGCACAGCAACTGCGGACGTCGAGGTCGCGGGCGGAATCATCCCGGCCAACAGCGTCGTCGCGTGCGTCAACGGCGCCGCCAACCGGGACGAGCGCAGGTACGAAGATCCGGACAAGTTCGACATCTTCCGCGAAGACATCGCCATGGATCGGGCCTTCGCCGGCGCAGCCGATCACATCGCATTCGCACTCGGCCGGCATTTCTGTGTGGGTTCCCTGCTCGCGAAGCGCGAAGCGGAAACGGCACTGACCCAGCTGTTCGAGAAATACCCCAACCTGCGCTTCGCGGACGGCTTCGAACCGGTGGACGTCGGCTTGTTCACTCGCGGACCGGAAAAGCTCCTCCTCGAGCTCGCTCCGGAGCGTTGAGCGAGTCGATGGATCACGCGAACAACACACGGAGGCGGACAGTCCGATGACAACCACGACGCAACCCAGCACCCACGACAACTCCACCACCGCGGTGACTCACTACCAGATGTTCATCGACGGCGAATGGGTCGACAGCGAGGACAAGTACAACCTGACCGACCCGGCCACCGAGGAGGTATTCGCCACCGCGGCCAAGGGCGGAACACAGCATGCCGACGCCGCGGTGCAGGCCGCGAAACGCACATTCGAGTCGGGGATCTGGCGAAACATCTCTCCCGGTGGGCGGGCCGAGATCCTCGACCGCGTTGCCGACGCATTGGAGGCCCGAGCCGAGGAGCTGACCATCCTCGGCAGCCGCGAGGGCGGCGCCCCCCTCAACCTGTCCAACGCCTTCAGTGTGGGCATGCCGGTGAGCAACACCCGGTACTTCGCCGACGTCCTCCGCAAGCAGGATTTCGAGCGACCGGGGCCGCTGGTCGGACCGGTTCTTTCCGGTGGGCTGATCCGGCGCGAGCCGATCGGAGTCTGCGTGGCGATCGTGCCGTGGAACTTTCCTACGGCTCTGGCCGTGTGGAAGGTGATGCCGGCCCTGGCCGCGGGTAACTCGGTGGTGCTCAAGACGGACGAGAAGACACCCATCGGAGCACTCGAGCTTGCGAAAGAGCTGAAGAATGCTGGTGTTCCCGACGGGGTATTCAACGTGGTCACCGGTGACGGTGAGGTAGTGGGAGCTCACCTCGCCGCCCACCCGGACGTCCGCAAGGTGTCGTTCACCGGATCCACCGCCATCGGCAAGGAGATCGTCCACGCCGGCGCCGGGAACCTCAAGAAGGTGACGCTCGAACTCGGCGGCAAGGGCGCCAACATCATCCTCGACGACGCCGACCTGAGAACGGCTGTCGACGGATCGATCTGGGCCTTCATGATGCACGCCGGTCAGGCCTGTGAATCGGGAACTCGACTGCTGGTCCCCTCGTCCCTTCACGACGAGTTCGTGAACCGGATGATCGCCCGACTGCGAACCCAGAAGATCGGCAACCCGCTCGAGCCCGATACCGACGTCGGACCACTCATCAATGCAGCACAGCGTGACAGGGTGCTCGGCTACATCGAATCGGCGAAGAACGAGGGTGCCACGGTCGCGTACGGCGGCGGCGTCCCTGCGGGCGAACGATACCGGCGAGGCTTCTGGGTCGAACCGACCATCCTCACCAATGTCACCAACGACATGACGGTGGCACGCGAGGAGGTGTTCGGCCCCGTCCTTGCGGTGATCCGCTACGACTCCATCGAGGAAGCAGTCAAGATCGCCAACGACACCGAGTACGGGTTGTCGGCCGGGGTGTGGAGCCAGGACCTCAACCAGGCGCTCGCCGTGGCCCGCCAGCTCGAGGCCGGCTCGGTGTGGATCAACGACTGGCACATGGGCAATCAGGAATATCCGTTCGGCGGATACAAGCAGAGCGGTGTCGGCCGGGAACTCAGCGCGCACGCCCTCGATGAGTACACCGAACAGAAATCGATCCAGATCTGCCTGGAGCCGAAGCTCGAAAATCGGGCATACGGCCTGGTCCTGTCGGTTCCGCCGTCCGACTGATCTGTAGTTCCTCGGCGCTGTGCGCCTGACGCTCTTCAACGAAACGGAGTAAGCATGAAAACCAAAGCCGCAGTGCTCTACGAAGCGGGCAAGCCCTTCGAGATCGAAGAACTCGAGGTCGTCGCCCCCGACGAGAACGAAGTCCTCGTCCGGTACGACTACTCAGGGCTCTGTCACTCCGACCTGCACATGGTCAAGGGACACCTGCCCTTCCGGGCACCTATGGTGTTCGGTCACGAAGCAGCCGGAGAAGTTCTCGAAGTCGGATCCAAGGTCACGAACGTCAAGCCCGGCGATCACTTCGTCGCATCATTCTTCCCGGTCTGCGGTCGGTGCAGGTGGTGCGCGACCGGCAACTCCCGGCTGTGCGACATGGGTGCCAACGGACTCGAAGGCTTCCTGCCCGGTGGCCGGTTCCCGTTCAAAGGCAAGAACGGTGACTACGGGTCCATGATGACCGTCGGCACGTTCAGCCAGTATGCGACCGTCCACGAAAATTCGGTGATCCCGATCCACGATTGGATTCCTCTGGACAAAGCCGCCCTGGTCGGCTGCGGCGTCCCCACCGGTTGGGGATCGGCGGTCAACTCGGCGAATGTGCGGGCGGGAGATACCGTCGTCGTCTACGGCATCGGCGGCATCGGCATCAACGCTGTTCAGGGAGCTGCGTATGCCGGCGCCCAGCACCTGATCGCGGTCGATCCGGTTCCGTTCAAGCGGGAGAACGCCAAACGTTTCGGGGCCACCCACACCGCGGAGTCCGCCGAGGAAGCTCTCGCCCTGGTACAGGAACTGACGTGGGGTGTCGGTGCCGACAGCACCATCATCACCATCGATCAGCTGACCGCCCAATCGGTCTCGGACGCCGCCGAGGCCACATCGAAGGGCGGCACCATCGTCATCACCTCGATGGGCCAGTACGAGGATGACACGATCCAACTGTCAGGGGTCCAGCTCGCTCTGTGGGGCAAACGTATTCAGGGCTCACTCTACGGTGGTTGCAACCCCGTCTACGACATCCCGAAGCTGCTGAGCTTGTACCAGAGCGGCCACGTAAAGCTCGATGAGCTCATCACTCAGACCTACTCACTCGAACAGGTCAACCAGGGCTACGAAGATCTCGAACACCACAAGAACATCCGCGGCGTCATCGTTCACGAACACTGAACCGACTCCCCGCTAGGGCCGGACGTGTCATCGACGGACCGACCTGCATAAGGCCGACGACGCCCAGGGCTCGAAGTCACCAATGTCGACCCTGGGCGCCGATCCCCCTCAGCCGGGCACCGATCCACGTGGAGAACCGCGCGACATCAAGGAGAAAGAAAATGGCCTACGTCATCTCGGGCCCCTGCACCGACATCATGGACAAGAGCTGCATGGAAGTGTGCCCGGTTCATTGCATCTACGAAGGTGCCCGCAAGCTGTACATCCATCCCGACGAATGCATCGACTGCGGGGCATGTGAACCGAACTGCCCGGTCGAGGCAATCACGTACGAAACCGAGGTACCCCCGGATCAGGAGCAGCACGTCGCCGACAATCGGGACTTCTTCTACTCCGTCCTGCCCGGACGTGATGCCGAACTCGGTCTGATCGGCGGTGCCCGAGATTACGGTCCGGTCGGTGTCGACACCCCGCTCGTGGCCAGCCAGCCGCCTTGCCCGTCGAACCAGCTGTGACTCGCTCCGAGGACCTTCCCATGAGAAATGCCCGCATAGCCGTAATCGGCTCCGGCCCCGCCGGCCTGTTCGCCGCCGACGAGCTGGTCCGGCAACACGACGTCTACGTCGAGGTCGACATCATCGACCGCGTTCCCGCCCCATACGGGCTCGTCCGCTACGGTGTTGCACCAGATCACCCCCGGATCAAGGCCGTCATCGGAAGCCTGCAACGCATCCTGGAAAATCCCAAGGTCCGATTCCTCGGAAATGTGGAATTCGGCACCGATGTCGACCGCCCGTTCCTCGACGCGCATTACAACGCGACGATCTACGCAACCGGCGCCTCGCGCGACCGAGCGATCGGAATCGCAGGAGAAGACCTGCTCGGCAGCCGCTCCGCGACCGCCTTCGTGTCCTGGTACGGCGGCCACCCCGACAGCCCGAATGATTTTCACCTGCGCGAGGACACCGTCGCTGTGATCGGCGCCGGAAATGTCGCCCTCGACGTAGCAAGAATCCTCGCGAAAACTGCCGCAGAGCTCGACAGTACCGACATGCCACCGCATGTCCTGGACACGCTGCGCGACAGCCGCGTCCGCGACATCCACGTGATCTGCCGCCGCGGACCGGAATTCGCCAAATTCACCACGAAAGAGCTCCGCGAACTCCGCAATCTCACCGACGCAGACATCATCATCGATCCCGCCGAGCTCACCCGCGCACCACGCGAAGGCCTCGACAAAGCCACCCTCGCCAACCTCGCAGTCTTCGAGGAGTTCGCGTCCCGGCCGCGCACCGACCGAACTCACCGAATTCACTTTCACTTCTGGCGAAATCCGGTCGAGATCCTCGGCTACGAGCACGTCGACGGCCTTCGCATCGAGCGCACCGAACTCTCACCGGACGGCACCGTGCACGGCACCGGCGAGTTCGACACCCTTCCCGCCCAGCTCATCCTCAGATCGGTCGGCTACCGCAGTGTTCCCCTCGACGGCCTGCCGTTCGACTCTGTCCGAGGCACCATTCCCAACCAGCTCGGCAGGGTTGTCGATGGTGACGGGCATGTTGTCCCGGCGCAGTACGTCACCGGATGGCTCAAGCGTGGACCCTCGGGGGTGATCGGAACCAACCGCGTCGACTCGGTCGAAACCGTCGCCAGTGTGATGGAGGACCTCGCCTCCGGTCCCGAACCCGGTACCAGTGTGTCCGCTGATGCCGTAGACGCGGCACTGCGGACGCGCGGAGTCAAGGTCGTCGGATACGACGGCTGGCTACGAATCAACGGTGACGAGATCGAGCGGGGCCGGGTTGCAGGTAAGGATCGAACAAAGATCCCCGATTGGGACACTCTGCGACGGCTCGGGCACGAAGTGCTCACCTCAGGGTGAGCGAGATCGTCGCCCACTCGATCGCTCAACGGACAGAACCCTCAGTCGGTGTACGTACATAGGTGTCGCGGCATATGAAAGTCACTGCCCTATCTGACGTGAAGCAACCGTGTTCGCGCATGTGAAGGAGGACGACCGTGTCTGTCACTGTCGAAGAAGAGCTGGCTCCCGAAATCGAGCTGCCGCCACGAGCGCATGCGCACGGCCTCCCAGTACTCGAATCACAAGTCGACCAAGTCGTACGCTGCGAACTCACCCGGTTGTATCGCCGGTTGGCCTTGACCAATGAGGAACGCGACGTCGTCGAAGAAGCCGTGCAGCGGGTCTGCCAGCTCGTGGTCCTGGTCCCGGTCGCGAAGTGGCGCGGCGATCCCGGCCTGGTGAAAGAACTCCTGTGCGAATGACCCGCGGTGACGGAACATCGCGGCCTGTCTCGAATTACTGCGTGGCGAGCCCGAAGTCACAACTTCCGCGTAGACAGACGCGACGGTCAGCCGGTTCTGGTATGGGACACCGCCGGGATGAATGCGGCCTGGCGTCGAGGTTCGATCGCATGTGGATCGCTCCGTCCCCTCCCGAGATCGTCGTCGTTCTCACACACGAAAAGGTATGAACCATGTTCGCTGTTCAGTTCGACTCTCCTGGGGACATCGATGTGCTCCAGTTGCGAGATATTCCAGTCCCCAGTCCGGGCGAGGGCGAAGTACTCATCGCCCTCGAGGCATCGGCGATCAATCCCGCGGACGTAAAAATTCGTAGCGGGATGATCACACCTCGTCAGGGAAATGCGCCATTCACTCTCGGGTACGACCTGGTGGGCATCGTCAAGGAGACGGGCCCGCAGGTCGGCAGGTTTCTGCCCGGTGCTCGGGTAATTGGTGTCTCGACGTTGGCCGTCACCGGTACCGGGACATGGTCGGAGTTCGTTTGCCTGCCGGAAACGTCCCTAGCTCGTGCCCCCGAGGATGTCGATCCGGCCATCTTGGCCCAGTTACCCCTCCCCGGTTTGACCGCGATGCAGGCCGTCGACGCTCTGCAGTTGCCCCAGGGATCTGAAGTGCTTGTCTCCGGCGCCGTCGGCGCGGTCGGACGTATTGCACTGCAGCTTCTCCAACTCCGCGGATACCGCGCGCACGCGTTGGTTCGGCGGGCCGAGCAGGCAGAATTGGTGCCGGCCGGTGTAGCCGAGGAAGTGTATATCGGCTCCCCGCCGACCTCCCGCGTCGACGCAGTGATCGATGCCGCCGGAATCGACCTGTCCGCCGCGTTACGGCCCGGGGGACACTACGTCACCGTGGTCCCGGGAAGCCCACCCCACAGCGTGTCAAAGGACAGCGCGACGCTGGTAATCGCTCGCGAGTCCGGCGCGATGTTGCACGCACTCGCCGAACTCCTCACTGCCGGTGAGCTCGACCTTCCCGAGTCGACAACGTTCAAGTTTTCGGAGATCGAGGCTGCTCACCGCGAGTACGAGCGCCATCTGGGGCGCCGCATCACGCTCGTCGTCTGACCCCCACCGCACTCGCTCGCCCGGCAACCCTGCCCAGCGCGTACACCTCGCCGAGCCTCCCACATGAACACATCACAAATCTCGCAGAAGGCCAGCAATGAACCCCCCACCAGTACAAAACTTCACCCCCGCTCCCTCGACCGCACCCGCCGACTTTGTGCAACTGCGGGTTTCGGAACGAATCACCGAAGCATCAGGCGTGGTCTCGCTGCGGCTGGTGCACCCAGATGGCGGACAGTTGCCGACATGGGAGCCGGGTGCGCACATCGACATCGGGGTCGCCGGGGTGACCCGCCAGTATTCGCTGAGCGACGCCGAACCCGACCCGAACTCCTGGCGCATCGCGGTGCTGCGGGAACCCGCGAGCCGCGGGGGTTCCCGAGCGATCCATGACGCGGTGCACGCAGGGACGGAGCTGGTCGTCAGCGCCCCCAGGAACCGCTTTCCGCTGTTACCCGCGCAGAAATACATCTTCGTTGCCGGCGGAATCGGCATCACGCCGATCCTGCCCATGATCGGCGAAGCAGAGAGGCGAGGCGCCGAGTGGTCCTTGGTCTACGGCGGCCGCTCCCTGGACACGATGGCTTTCGTCGCTGACCTCACACGATACGGTGACCGCGTCACGATCGTGCCGGAGGACACGAAGGGGCGGGTCGACTTCGCTGAGTATCTCCAGCAGGTGCGCGATGACACCCTGATCTACGCCTGCGGTCCGGGCCCGTTGCTCGATGCCCTCGCGCAAGCATCCGATCATTGGCCGACCGGCAGCCTGCACGTGGAACGATTCGTCGCACAGGATGTCGATTCTGCCGGTGACGTCGAATTCGAAGTCGAGTTCGCGGCGAGCGGTGTCACGGCGATGATTCCAGCGGATCGGTCGATCCTGGATGTGGCGAATGATCTCGGTTTGCCGACGTTGTCATCGTGTGAGGAAGGGGTCTGCGGTACATGCCAGACCGCCGTGTTGGAGGGCGACCCGGACCACCGCGACGCGGTCATGACCGATGACGAGAAGGCATCCGCCTCGTCGATGTTCATCTGTGTGTCCCGGTCGAAAGCCGGCGCTCGGTTGAAGCTCGACCTGTGAGGACAGGTACTGGCCATCAGCTCTTGCACCGGCGTTGCACCTGACGCGACCAGGCTTCCGATGCACGCCCCGACAAATGTCATCCACCCGCATCCACTGGCGATTTCGAGGGACGCGTCCCGCTCTGACGTCGAATGCCTACACCTATGACCCGGCGCATCCGAGGAAGGTGCCGAAAATGAACCGCCAGCAATCGCTTTCGACAGGCACCGTCGTCACCGCTGTACCCGGCGATTGGAGGTTGCGCGCTGCGTGCCGGCGAAGTGACCCGTCGGTGTTCTTCGGCCCCGACGGTGAACGCAGCCGTGACCGTGCCCGTCGGGAAGACCGGGCACGCAGGATATGTCAGGTCTGCCCGGTCCTCGTGACGTGCGGCAACCATGCCCTGACAACGGGCGAACGGCACGGACTGTGGGGCGGCATGACCGAGGCCGACCGCAGGAGCACCCGCCGTCGGCAACGAAAACGAATCAGGTGCCTACCACTTGCTTCCCTACCCGCCGCCCGCACGGCCGGTGGCCACGCGTTCTGACCGCCCGGAACGAGTGCTTCGGATCGACTACCTTGACGCAGCACATTCCGAGAAGTGAAGCCGACCGCGGCAGCCTCAGCCAAAGATCGGCGTCACTCACGGGTTTTCCGCCCCGCCCGGCCGCACGGTTGCTCTCATATGCGGCGGCCTCGACCAGCGATTCGGAGCGCATGGGTGTGACCCACCCTGAAACTGAAGGACCTGGCGTGGATGTGGTTTTCGTGAGGAGACTGGAGACCACGGTAGCGACACCGGATTGACTGGAATACAGCACGAGTGCGTGGCCGGCACGGCTTTGAGAAGAGCCCGACTGTTGTCGACGGCCGCTCTTCGTTTCCGGCCGGTAGCGCTGCTTCCACCATGCCGGCGTGCTCACCCACCGGCAGGACCGCGGGTTAGACACTATCGATGCAGCAGCCATCCCCGGGTGTACAGGTGTCGTTCGCCCGTTGCTGCGAGTCAGCGCCCTACTTGCCGCGGATGGCGTCGAAGACTTTGGGGTCGACGAGGGTGGAGGTGTCGCCGAGGTCGCGGCCTTCGGCGATGTCCTTGAGTAGTCGACGCATGATTTTGCCGGAGCGGGTTTTGGGTAGTTCCGGGACGACGGTGATCTGCCGCGGCTTCGCGATGGGGCTGATTTCCCGCGCGACCTCGGCTTTGAGTTCGGCGATCAGGTCGTCGCCGGTGTTCTCGACGCCTTCGCGGAGGATGACGAACGCGACGATGCCCTGGCCGGTGGTCTCGTCGGCGGCTCCGACGACGGCGGCTTCGGCGACTCCGTGGTGTCCGACGAGGGCGGATTCGACTTCGGAGGTGGAGATGCGGTGGCCGGAAACGTTCATGACGTCGTCGACGCGGCCGAGGACCCACAGGGCGCCGTCTTCGTCGTACTTGGCGCCGTCACCGGCGAAGTACCAGCCCTGCTCGGGGTAGCGGGACCAGTAGGTGTCGCGGTAGCGGTCCATGTCGCCCCAGATACCGCGCAGCATCGCCGGCCACGGCTTGTCGAGCACCAGGTAGCCGGATTCGCCGTTGCCGAGTTCCTTGGCGTCGTCGTCGACGATCTTGGCGGAGATGCCGGGCAGCGGTGCCATGGCGGATCCGGGTTTGGTGGCGGTGATGCCGGGGAGCGGGGAGATCATGATCGCCCCGGTCTCGGTCTGCCACCAGGTGTCGACGATCGGTGCCGTGTTTCCGCCGATCACCTCACGGAACCACTTCCACGCCTCGGGGTTGATGGGTTCGCCGACGCTGCCGAGGAGCCGGATCGAGGACAGGTCGTGGGCGTCGGGGATCTCCCGGCCCCACTTCATGAAGGTACGCACCAGGGTGGGAGCGGTGTAGTAGATGCTGACACCGTACTTTTCGATGATCTGGAAGTGGCGGTGCTCGTCGGGGGAGTTCGGGGTGCCTTCGTAGACCACCTGGGTGACGCCGTTGGACAGCGGTCCGTAGACGATGTAGCTGTGCCCGGTGACCCAGCCGATGTCGGCGGTGCACCAGTACACGTCCTGCCCGACTTTGTGGTCGAACACGTTGTGGTGGGTGTAGGAGGCCTGGGTGAGGTAGCCGCCGGAGGTGTGGATGATGCCCTTGGGCTTTCCGGTGGTGCCGGAGGTGTAGAGGATGAACAGGGGATGTTCGGAGTCGAACGGCTTCGGCTCGTGGGTGTCGGAGGCTTTTTCGACGGTGTCGTGCCACCACAGGTCCCGGCCCTCGGCCATGTCGACGTCGATGCCGGTGCGTTTGACGACGAGCACGTTCCTGACGGATTCGGCGCCAGCATCCGTCGGATCATCGGCTGCGCCGGCCAGAGCGTCGTCGACCGAGGGTTTGAGGGGGGCCGCCTGGCCTCGGCGCCATTGGCCGTCGACGGTGACGACGAGTTTGGCTTCGGCGTCGTCGATGCGGGAGCGCAGGGCGCTGGCGGAGAAACCGGCGAAGACGACGGAATGGGTCAGGCCCAGGCGTGCACAGGCGAGCATGGTGACGATGGCCTCGGGGATCATCGGCATGTAGACGGCGACGCGGTCGCCGGGGACCAGTCCGAGGTCGCTGAAGGTGTTGGCCGCCTTGCTCACTTCGGTGAGGAGGTCGTGGTAGGTGAGGTCGCGGGTGTCGCCGGGTTCGCCCTCGAAGTGGATGGCGACGCGGTCGCCGTTGCCTTCGAGGACGTGGCGGTCGACGCAGTTGAATGCGACGTTGAGCCGGCCGCCGACGAACCACTTCGCCACGGGGGCATCGGACCAGTCGAGGACTTCGGTGAATGGTGCGTGCCAGTGCAGTCGTTGCGCCTGTTTCGCCCAGAATGCGAGTCGATCGGCATCTGCCTCGGCCTGGAGTTCGGGTCCGGCGTTCGCGGTCGCGGTGAACTCGGGGCTCGGCGGGAACATCTCGATATCCAACGATTCTGTGTTATAAGGCATTACAACCAACTCCTTCTCCCTGCAGTCACGCCTGGGTCGGTACTTCGCCTCGGGCATACTGCGATCCAATCGATGGTCTCGCTGGTTTTTCCCTGCGGCGTGCGCGCCGGATCTCCGCAATTCGATTAAATGGTGTCGAACCGTAGCTAACTGCTCCTCGCCGACGTCGCGAAGACCTTGTCACGTGCACCTCCGGCATCACTGCACATTGGGACGATATCGGCGCCAACAGATGCGACCTGGAACGCAACGACAAGACTCGCTTCCGTCAGACTAATTCGAGAGAAATTGCGGAATCAAAATTCGCCTGACCGCGCTGGACGGCGGTAAATGCGGTAAGCGGGTGGTGCGTACACCTGCTGGGTGCCGCAGGTAAGTGGCGCACGTATTTTCATCTTCACATCATCGACGCGGTTCGATGAACAGTCCTCTGGCTTCCACTGTGCGAGTGCCCTCACACTCGATCCACGAGTTCACCCATACTTTGCGGCCCGAGCTCGAGTCGGCGGTCGCGTACAGGTTGAGCGGACGGTTCAAGGGGGTGGGTGCCAGGTACTTGAGTTCGAGCTGGGCGGTGACACATGTTCGGCCCGTCGACTCGATCAGCAGGCCGAGCATGCAGTCCATCAGCCATGCCCCCAGACCACCGTGCAGACAATCTTGGGGGCCTTCGGCGAGGGCGTCCGCTGTCACAGTTGCAGTCGCCGTCGCTCCATCGACGGAAATCTCCAGCGGGATACAGGATGGATTGTGAGCACCGATCCGCCGTGTGTGGGCGGCTGCGGTCTTCCCTGGGTTGTCGAACTCGCCGAGAAGCACGCCCGGTCTGAGCTGCTGTTCCATGAGTTGCGAGGACTGCGCGATCAGGTCGGCCGACCGTCGCAGGTCTTCGATGTCTGCGCTTGTCGTGGCTGCCGCATGCATCAGCCGCCGCACGGATGTCACCAGGTCACGGTGGGTCTGCAGCCACGGTTCCGGGAGATCGGAAATGTGGGTTCGCTCCCGGGTGAGGTCCTCGTCGATCTGCTGCATCGTGTCGTTCCTCATTGCTGCCGGGGATCGTTGAGAGCAGGCTCAAAGACGGGTATGCGGGTGTGGTTTCGGTTTTCGAAGCGCACCTTCAGG
Source organism: Rhodococcus sp. ZPP (assembly GCF_017656075.1). Taxonomy (NCBI): domain Bacteria; kingdom Bacillati; phylum Actinomycetota; class Actinomycetes; order Mycobacteriales; family Nocardiaceae; genus Rhodococcus; species Rhodococcus sp. ZPP. Next base: position 616,796 of record NZ_CP058639.1, on the reverse strand, counting down.
GCCATGCCGATCGCGAGGTCGGTCTCGGCGCAGTCGACCACGTTCGACATCATGGTGGGGCCTTCCGCGAGGCGCACCAACGCGACCGTGTAGGGAGTCAGTGCTTCGAATTCACCGGCGGCGCGGCGGACCACACTGAAGGTCTCCAATGTGGCTGCACCGCTCGCCTGGCGCCACACCACATCCAGGGAGGCGCAGTGGCTGCACAGGAATCGAGGATAGAACTGCCATTGTTCGCAGGTGCGGCAGTACTGGATGAGCAGTTCGTCGCGTTCACAGGCGTTCCAGAACGTCGCCGCCGGATCCTCGTGAGAATCGACTGCCTCGAATGTTTCTTTCGGTGCCATCATGCCCTCCCCAGGATCAGGAATCCGTTGTTGGCCAGCCAGCTTCCCTGGCCGTGTACCAGTCCGAGTTCGGCGTCGGCGACCTGGCGCTCGCCGGCCTCGCCTCGAAGCTGGGTCACTGCTTCGACGACCGAGTCGAGAGCAGCACCCATGCCGGGGTGTCGGAAGGCCAGGGTCCCGCCGTGGGTGTTCATCGGGAGCGGTCCGCCCAGTTTGATTCCGCCGTTTTCTACGAAGGCTCCGGCTTCACCCTTGTCGCAGAAGCCCATGTCTTCGAGAAGGATCAACGGCACGATCGCTGCGGGGTCGTAGACCTCGAGGAAGTCGATGTCCGCTAGGGTCACGTCCGCCCGGGCGAGAGCCTGCCGGGTAGCGAGACCGATGTGGTCGAACTTGGCGACGTTCGGTGCCTGGCTCAAGCTCATGAACGCGGCCGCTTCGCCGTATCCCCGTATCTGTACGGCTCGGTCGTTGCGGGGTCGTTTGGTGACCAGGAACCCTTGTCCTCCGCCGGTGGAGATCAAGGCCAGCATCGAGCGGGTCAGTGGGCTGCTGGTGACGGTATCGTTCAGCACGGACTCAACGGTGAGCTCACCCTTGACTTCGGTGTGCGGATTGAGCAGTCCGTGCTCACGGATGGTCACCGCCAGGTGCGCCATCTGTTCGAGGGTGGTCCCGTAGTCGTGCATGTGGCGGGTGGCCATCAGGGCGAAGGCGGTCGGGATGATAGGGCCGAAGGGGCGTTCGAAGGTTTTGTCGAAGCTCTTCATATAGAGGTTGATCGCGCCGTCGATCCCCAGAGTGGTCGCGAAGTTGTCGGCGGACAGTACCAGGACGTTGGAGGCGAGCCCGGAGTCGATGGCTGCTTCGGCGATGTGGATGACGTCGATTGCGGGTCTGCCACCGTACGGGGCCATCGTGGTGTACGTCGGTAAGATTCCCAGATATTCCGCGAGTTCGGCTGGGTTGCACTCGAACGGCTGCGGGATCGACGAGGACAGCACCACACCGTCGACTTCCTTCAGATCGACCTGGGCGTCGGCCAGTGCGCCCAGTGCCGCGTCGACGAGAAGTTTCATGTACGACGGCGCTGGGCGGCCTCGGCCGACGATCTGCTGTGACACACCCGAGATGTAGGTCGGGGCCGCGTGTGTTTCGTTGGTTTTCATGTTTCCCACCTCCTTGCTGGAAGAAACTTCCGGCGTCAGGCCTCCGAGTCCGTCACCGGGATCGGATTCCGTTTGGATTTTGATGCGTGTGACAAAGGCGTGTGACGTCGGAGCTGGAAGCGGACGACGACGATCGCGGCCGTCGCGAGGAGCGCGAGCAGGGCGGAGACCCGGAAGGCGCCCGGATAACTCACGAGCCCGAACCGGCCGAAGGCGCCCTCGGTGGAAGCATCGAAGACCAGGGCAAGCCCCGCAAGCCCCAGACCGCCGCCGATCTGTCCGGCCGAGTTGAACATCGCACCCCCGATTCCGGCGGAGTCGAGACCGACGAGAGTGACGACCAGGTCGCTCTGCGCGACGAAGGCGATGACCTGGCCGACGATCGCCAAGAGCAGGACAAGCAGATACAGGACCGCATGTGATCTCCCGGAGAGGAAGGAGGCCGCGAGGGGTCCGAGAGCGCATACCGCTCCCCCGGCGATGATCAAGCTGTCTCGCGACTGTCCGCGCGAGAGGGCTCTGGCCGCGACTCGGGATCCCAGAAGCGCTCCAACTGCCAACGGAGCCAGCCACAGCGCTGCGGAGGTCATGCTCAACCCGACAAGGTCTTGGAGGGCGAGCGCACCGAAGTAGTAACTGCCCGCCCAGGCCGCGTAGAGCAGCCCCGTCGCGATCAACACGCCGACAAGGCCCGGGACACGCCACAGGTGATGCGGAATCATCGGACGCGTACTGCGCCGTTCGTGGACAGCAGCACCTACCCACAACGCTCCTGCGAGGGCCATCGTCGTCAACGCGGTTACCTCTCCCCACCCGGTTTTCGACCCCAGCGCCAACCACAAGGCGAAAAGCAACAGCGCCGTCGAGATGAGTATGGCCCCCCAATAGCTCGGGGCGGGTTTGTTCGGCGCTGCTACCGACGGTAGCCGCCACGCCAGCAGGGTGAGGATCAGAACGACAACGAACTCGAAGACGAACACCGACCGCCAACCCAACGCATCGGACAAGATGCCACCGGCGAGCGCTCCGGCACCGAACCCGATCGCGCCCGAGGCGGCGAAAGCCGCCAGATTGCGCGACCGCCGGCGTGGATCGGTGGTCGAGACGGCCAGCCACGCCAGCCCGCCGGGAACAGCCAGTGCCGCACCGATGCCTTGGATAATCCGGCCGGCGATCAGCACCCACGCGGTCGGTGCCACCGCGGCCAACGCGGCACCGGCGGCGGAGATGGCGAAGCCCGTGATGAGGATCGGGCGGCTTCCCACCGCATCCGTCAGACGTCCTCCCCACAGCACCAGTGCACCGAAGACGATGGCGTAGGCCGACACCACCCATGACAGGCTCGATGCGCCGCCACCCAGGGTGCCGGCAATGTCCGGCACCAACAGGGGGCAGGCACCGATATTGATCGCGTTCATCAGCTGGGCGGCGCAGGCGACAGCGACCGTCACCCGCGCGCTCGGCTTCGACCGCGCCCGATACCGGTGGCTGCCCGCGCGATTCGGCCGGCCCGGTACCGCGGGATTCACTTGCGGGTCCGGGACCACTTGTGAATGTTGTTGCGTTGGATGGCGGACGAGCCGCCGATGATCGGCATGACGAGGACGTCGCGAACGTAACGTTCGCAGTCGAAGTCCTTGACGTATCCGTATGCGCCCATGATGGTCTGGGCGTTCAGAACCACCGTTTTCGAGGCCTCGGTGACGAACAATTTGGCCATCGAGGTCTCGACCCCACATTGGACGCCGCGTCCGGCCAGCACAGCCGCGTCGTCCAGAACGAGCCGGGACGCGTGCAGCTGAACCTGCATGTCGGCAAGCGTGTGGGCTATCGACTGGTGCTTGCTGATCGGCACGCCGAATTGTTCCCGCTCCTCGCTGTAGGCGAGGGCATCCTCGTAGGCGGCGGTGGCGATACCCAGCGACATGGCGGCCACCTCGAGTTTCTCGATATCGAGGCCGCTGCCGGTGATGAGTTCCCAGCCGCGGTTCCACGCCTGCTCACCACCCATGAGGTTGTCGACGGGGATCCGCACGTCCGTGAAGGAGACGTCGGTCGTGTAAGTTCCCTTCAACCCCATCGTGTCGATCGGAGTGATCGTCACGCCCTCGGCGTTCGACGGGATGACGAGCGTCGAGAGGTTGTGGTACTTCGCACCGTCGGGGTCGGATTTTGCGAGCGTGTAGATGTAGTCGCTCAGCCCGGCGCCCGTACAGAACCGCTTGGAACCGTTGACCACGAGTTCATCACCGTCGCGACGGACGGTGGTCTTCACGCTCGCGAGGTCGGCGCCGACATCGGGTTCGGTCCATCCGTACGCGAAGATCATTCGTCCCTCGGCGATTTCGGGGAGCCAGCGCTTCTTCTGTTCCTCGGTACCGCACTCGACGACGGTCATCCCCGCGTAGCAGCTCGCCATGATGTACGGGACTGCGACCGCCAGGCTCCGCTTGGAGAGCTCTTCGATCGTCATCAGCGTCGCCGGTATGTCGGCACCCGATCCGCCGTACTCCTCGGGAATCGCCAGGCCCATCACACCCAGCGTGGCCAGGCGATCGAACACCTCACGCGGGAAGGTGTTGTTCTTGTCCCACTCGGCGACGACGGACCGGGGCATCTGTTCGGCGACGAATCGACGCACGACGCTCCGGAGTTCGACAGCGTCCTCCGACAGGGCGCGCTGCGTGTTGCCGGCCATCACTTGCCCTGGAACTTCGGTGTCCGTCCCTCACGGAACGCGGCCACGGCTTCGGCGTGGTCTGCCGTGCGGTTGGACAGGCTTTCGTAGGCCATCGACGTGTCCATGATCGAATGGGCCAGCTGCTTGAGACCGATGTTGGTCGAAATCTTGCTCCAGCGAATGGCCTTGGTGGCGCCGTTGCGTAGACGTCCGGCGAATTCGTTGACTCGTTCGTCCAAGGCTTCGCTGGGCACGGCATGGTTGATCAGGCCGATGTCCGCGGCGACGCTGGCAGGGATCAAGTCTCCGGTCAGCAGGTACTCCTTGGCCCGGGCGTAGCCGATCAGCTGCGGCCAGATCACGGCGCCACCGTCGCCGGCGACGAAGCCGACCGAGACGTGCGGATCGCCGATCTTGGCGGACTCGGCGGCGAAGATGACGTCGCAGAACAAAGCGAGGGTGGCACCGAGGCCGACGGCGTGACCGTTCACCTTCGCGATGATCGGCTTCTCCAGATCGAGCAGGGAGAAGATGATGCGTTTCGCCTCGCTGACTGTCTGTTCGAACGACTCCGGGTCGTCGACGGCTTCCTGCATCCAGTCGATGTCTCCGCCCGCCGAGAATGCCCGGCCGGCGCCGGTGAGCACGACCACGTCGACGTCGGCATCGCGTTGGAGATCGTCGAAGATGGTGGACAGCTCGGTGTGCAGTCGAGCGTTGGCGACGTTGAGCTTGTCGGGCCGGTTCATCGTTACCGTCGCCACACGATCGACGACATCGACGATGAGGTACTGGTATTCGGTGTAAGACATGATGGTTCCTCCGGTCAGCGGGACTTGGCCGCGTCTTTGTAGGTTTCGCGGGCGATGATGATTTTTTGGATCTCACTGGTGCCGGCACCGATCTCGTGGTGCTTGGCATCCCGGTAGAGTCGCGCCGCCGGGTACTCCTCCATCAGGCCGTAGCCACCGAGAACCTGCACCACCTCTCGGGAGGCCTCGACAGCGGCCTCCGAGCTGTACAGCTTGAGGATCGAGGCGGCACGGGTGACCTCTTCACCGCGTTCGAGGGCCCTGATCAGGTGGTAGAACATGACCCGGCTCATCTCGACACCGGTGGCCATCCGGGCGATCTTGTCCTGCGTCAGCTGGTACTCCGACAGGGCCTGGCCGAACACCTTCCGCTCGCTCGAGTACGAGACGGCGAGGTCGAGGCAGGCCTGCGCGATTCCGGTGTTGGATGCACCCTCGAAGACCCGTTCGAGGTCGAGGCCCTCGAGCATGTAGTAGAAGCCCTTCTCGGCCTCGCCGAGAATCTGGTCGTCGGATACGCGCACGGAGTCGAAGAAGACCTCCGCGGTGGGGGAACTGCGCAGCGACATCTTCTTGAGCGGGCTTCCCACCGTCAGTCCCGGAGTTCCGGCGTCGACGATGAAGCAGGTGCCGCCGTGCGCGCGCCGGTTCTCGCCGCTGGTGCGGGCGAAGACCAGGAAGTGGTCGGCGATCGGGGCGTTGGTGATGAAGGTCTTCGAGCCGTCGATGATCCAGTCGGAGCCGTCGCGGCGGGCGGTGGTCTTCGGGCTCAGAGCGTCGGATCCACCGTGCGGTTCGGTCAGGCAGATCGATGCGGACGCCGTGCCCTCGATCAGGGGAACCAGGTACCGCTGCTTCTGCGCCTCGGTTCCCCGCTTGATCAGATGCCGGGCGACCAGGCTCATGTTGACGAAGAGTGTGGCGTCCAGGCCGGCGTCGGCTCGGGCGGTTTCCTCCGCCACGATCGCGCGGGTCATCAGGCTTCCGCCACCACCGCCGTATTCCTCGGGCGCGAACGAGCCGAGGAGCCCCTGCTCGCCCATCTTCTTCAACAGTTCCGCCGGCGGGCGCCCGTCGCGTTCCATGTCCGCAACGATCGGCCGCACATGCTTGTCCATGAACTTCTGGACGACATCCTGGAAGGCGCGCTCTTCATCGGTAAGTAACGAGTGCGCCACTGACTTGGTCGACATAGTGAAAGTCCTTTCAAAACAAGGGTTAGAGGTCAGAGACCGAAGAGGGAGCGGACACGATCGGCGTCCTTGTCGGCAAATCGCTTGGTGTAGCCGGCGCGGCTCGTGGGCAGAAGTCCGCTCTTGCTGAGATCCACGCGCATCTCGAGGGTCTTGAGGCCGACGACCAGTGAGTCAAACACCGGCACGTCCAGGCCTTCCACCTTGTTGTAACCGGCCGCGGAGGCAATGGTGCTCAACCCCGCGCTGCCGAGGACGATGGCCGTGGCACCCTGGTCCACGAGTTTGCGGGCCTGCTTGTCCAGCTCGGCCACAACCTTTTCCGGGTTGACGAAGCCGTCCGTGAAGGCTTCTGCGGAGGGGATGTCGATGCGCTGTACGCCGGCGCAGCGGCCGAGCAGTCCGCTCTTGGCGACCAGACTGTGGCACACCTCGGCCCAGGCACGGTCTTCGACCGTGATGACTCCGAAACGGTAGGCATACATCGAGGCCAAGTGCAGCGAGGCTTCCCACGGTCCCACCACGGGGACGTCGACAAGGGCTCGCGCTTCGATGACGCCCGGGTCACCGGTGCAGGCCACCATGCAGCCGTCGACACCGTCACGGCCGGCCTCGGAGATGTTGTGGACGACGTCGACGGCGTTGAGCGCATACGGGTAGCCGAACACGGTGTCGGTGGCGCGCTTGAGCTTGGCCCATCTATGAACGATTTCGGTGTCCGGCCGCTTGTACCTGTCGAAAACTTCGTTGACGAGCTTGGTGTACGGCTCGGATCCCTGCTGGGAGTTGATGTGTACGACTGAGAGCTTCATGGATTCACCATTCTATCGAGCGACCGTTCGATTAGTGTAAACACGGAAACGCCGTGGAAACAAGGGTCGAGGGGGCGCTGTGCCGAAACTAGGTTGGGATGCGGTTGTTTTCGTTCACTTCAGGGCTCCGACCGACAGTCCGCCGCAGGCGACCAGCGTCTGCCCGGTGATGTACCCCGCCCCGGGGGAGGTCAGAAACTCGACGCACGCGGCGATTTCTTCGGTCGTCCCGGCCCGGCCCATCGGAATCTTGGAGGTTTGTTCCTCACGGAACTCTGCTGGGGTGGACAGGAACATCCCTGTCGCGATGACCCCGGGTGAGACACAGTTGACCGTGATTCCGTGGCGGGCGAGTTCGATGGCGGCCGACCGCGTGAGCCCTTCGATCCCGGCCTTCGCCGCGCTGTAGCTGATGCCCGCCACTGTTCCGCGGGAGGCGATCGAACTGGTGTTGACGATGCGGCCGAATCCACGCTCCTTCATCCCGGGTGCGAAGGCGCGCAGGGTGTTCAGGGTCGATTTCAGGTGCGTGTCGAGAACGAGAGCGAAGTCCTCGTCGGTGATCTTCGACAGTACGGCGTTGCGCACCGCCCCGGCCAGATTCACCAGGACCGTGGGGGCGGCGAACTGCTTGGTGACGTCGGCAGCGAGACCATCAACGTAATCGCGACGGGAGACGTCACCGGCGTGTGCGGACGCGCTCAGTCCTGCGGCCGCCAGTTCCTTGGCCACCCGCTCGGCGCCGGAGGGGTCGATGTCGACCACGCATACGTGCGCGCCGGCGCTGGCCAAGGTGTGGCACACGGCCGCCCCGATGCCGCCGCCGCCGCCGGACACCAGCGCGACTCGATCGGACGAACTCATCACGGTCTCCTTCATCGGCCCTGATATTCGGGGGCTCGTCCTTCGAGGAACGCGGTGATGCCCTCGCGGTGATCGTCGGTGTCGAACAGTGCGGAAAAGATGTCCACCTCACGTCGGTGTCCCTCGTCGAGCGAGTGACGAAGTCGGTGATTGGCCGAGCGCTTCGCGGCCTCGACGGCGAGCGGGCCGGCCTTGTTGATCCGCTCGGCGACCTCGAGGGCCGCCTCGACGACGCTTCCGGAGGGGCAGACCGAATCCACGAGACCCGTCCGCTGTGCTTCCTCGGCGGTGATTCTGTCGCCGGTGAACAGCATCCGCTTCGCGGTACCGGAGGGGAGGGCGCTGAAAAGCATCTGAGTGCCCCCTGCTCCTGGGATCAACCCCAGCTGCACCTCGGTGACGCCGATCTTGATGTGTTCCTCGGCGATCGCGAAGTCACAGGCGAGCATGAGCTCTAATCCCCCGCCGAGGGCGTGACCGTTCAACGCGGCGATCACCGGTACTCGGAGGGAGAACAGTTTTTCCTGCATGGCCTGTACCCGCAGCGCCATCCGGGCCGCGCCGGCGCGGTCGATGCTGGTGAAGTACCGGATGTCGCCGCCGGCGACGAAACACTTGCCGAGTCCGGTGAGGATCATTGACCGGTAGCTACGATCCTTCTCCACCTCGCCGGCGGCGCGGGCGATCGCGTCGGCGACATCCGGGTGCAAGGCATTGACCGGGGGATTGTCGATCGTTACGACCGCGGTCTCCCCGCATCTCTTCACTGACACGTATTGGTCGATCACGTTTTCACCTGCTTCGAATGGGGCTCGTGAGGGCCGTCTGTCTGGGATTTTCAGAGAATGCGCTTGACGAGCGAATCGGGGGCGAACCGCAGCACGAGCTCGAAGAAGGTCCAGGGCCACCACGGCACGCAGGCGTCTTCTACTTCGCGCTCGATGGCCCGGACGAGGGACGCCGCACCGGCGGAGGCCTCGACCAGCAGGGGGTGCCGCTTTCCTGTCCGGTCCTGCATTTCCGACTCGATGTACCCGGGCCGGATGGTGCTCACCTTGATGGGCACCTGCTTGGCTTTGACGTCCGAGCGGATACCCTCAGCCAAATGCGCGAGCGCGGCTTTCGTGGCCGCGTACACGTTCATCGGTCCGGGCAGGCCACGTCCAGCGGTCACCGACGACATCACCACCAGATGGCCGGTGCCTTGACGGTAGAACAGCTCCATCGCCGCTTCGCACTGGGCGATGCCGGCAATGAAATTCGTCAGGGCGGTGTCCCGGTTGGCGGCGAACCGCCCGCTACCGACGCGACCGCCTTTGCCGATTCCGGCGTTGACGACGATGCGGTCGAGTCCTCCCATCTCGGCGGCCGACTTCGCGAACACCTCGAAAACGGCGTCGTGGTCGGTGACGTCGAGTTGGTGCATCAGCACGCGCCTGCCCGGTGACTGCTGCTCGATCTCGGCCTTGACCTTCTCGAGCAGTTCCAGGCGACGAGCGGTCAGAACCAGATCACAGCCGCGCGCAGCGAACGCTTTCGCCATGCCGGCGCCCAGCCCGGAGCTGGCACCGGTGATCAGCACTCTCGTGTTCATGCATTCTCCTCGAGTCTGCGGTGACCCGCCGTTCACAGCACCTCGACGATGGTGGCGTTCGCCATTCCGCCGCCTTCGCACATGGTCTGCAGGCCGTAGCGGCCTCCCGTGGCCTCGAGGTGGTTGACGAGGGTGGCCAACAGCCGTGTGCCGGATGCCCCCAGCGGGTGGCCCAACGCGATCGCTCCGCCTCGCGGGTTGAGCTTGGCCGAATCCACATCGAACTCGCGCTGCCAGGCCAGGGGCACGGGTGCGAAAGCCTCGTTGACCTCGAAGGCATCGATGTCGTCGATGCTCAGACCGGAGCGCTTGAGTGCCAGTTCGGTCGCCGGGATCACACCGGTCAGCATCAGCAGCGGATCCGATCCTGTGACGGCGAAGGTGTGGAAGCGGGCGCGTGGTGTCAGACCGAGTGCCTGCGCCCGCTCCTCGCTCATGATCAGTGCCGCGGAGGCACCATCGGTCAGTGGCGAGGAATTGCCGGGTGTGACCGACCAGCTGATCTCCGGGAACCGCTGTTCGAGGGCGGCATCGAAGAAGGACGGGCGTAGCCCGGCGAGGCCTTCGGCGGTGGTGGATGCGCGCACGGTTTCATCGCGCAGGTGCTCGGTGGTGCCGTCGTCCGTCGCAAGGTCGATGGGAACGATTTCGGTGTCGAAGGCGCCGGAGGACGCGTGGGCGGCGGCCCGTTCGTGCGACCGCGCCGCGTAGTCGTCCAGTTCGGTGCGCGACATCTTCCATCGCGCGGCGATGAGTTCCGCGCTCACGCCCTGGTTCACCAGTCCGTCGGGATAGCGGACACTCAAGGGTGCGAGCGGGTCGCCGCCGTGCATTCCGGAGAACATCGGGACACGGCTCATCGACTCGACGCCACCGGCGATGACGACGTCATAGGCGCCGGCGAGCACACCCTGGGCGGCGAAGTGCACCGCTTGCTGGCTGGAACCGCACTGCCGATCGATCGTCGTCGCCGGGACCGACTCGGCGAAGTCGGCGGCGAGTACTGCCGAGCGGGCGACATTGACGCCCTGGTCCCCCACCTGCCCCACGCATCCGATGATGACGTCCTCGATCACACTCGAATCCACACCGGTGCGGGCGAGGAGTTGCCGCATGGTGCTGGCCAGGAGGTTGACGGGGTGCACTGTCGACAGCGCTCCTCCGGGCTTTCCCTTTCCCGATGCGGTACGGACGATGTCGACGATCACTGCAGTTGGCATGTGTTCCTCACAGAGGTGGTAGGTGGTGCTGGCGTTCGGTGACGGCGGCACGGGTTGGCTTCGCGCTCAGTCGATGCCGGGCGATTGGTGGTGGCTGCCGCGGTCATCGGGATACTTCTTGGGAGATGAACTCGTCGACGGCGGTGCGGAGTTCCCGCCACTCCTCGAGTGGGGGGCTGTCACGATTTTCCGCGAGGAGATTGATCGCCACGTGGTCGGCGCCGGCGTCGAGTTGCGCGGCGACGCGGGAACGGATTCCGTCGGCCCCCCATGCAAACAGTTCGTCGATCAGGCGGTCACTGCCATTTCCCTCGAGATCGCTTTCGGTGAAACCGAGGCGTCTGAAGTGCCGCACATAATTGGGCAGCTCGTGGTAGAACCGCAGGTAGGTGCGCGCGATCTTCCGCGCTTCACTCTCGCTGTCGGCCATGATGGCCGGCTGGGTGACGGCGAGGAAGGAATGCGCTCCGAGCGCGGTCCGGGCGCGCCGGGTGTGATCGACGGTGGCGTTGTAGGTGAGTGCGCCGCCGGCCGCAGATCGTGCGAGGTGCAGCATCTTCGGGCCCAGGGCGCCGAGGATTGTCAGCGCCGAGTCGGGCACTTGCTGTCGTTCGGGCTGGTGCGCGATCTCGGTCAAGTACGCCGTCATCGCGGGGATCGGGGGGCCGAAACTCTGGCCTCGGCGCGCCACGAACGATTGGTGGCTCACGCCCAGCCCGAGCACGTAGCGGTCCCCGTACAACTCCCACAGCGCCCGGCGTCCGCTTGCCACCGACCGGGCGTCGCGTGCGTAGATGCTCGCGACCCCGGTTCCGATGGTCAGTCGTTCGGTGGCCGCCAGATAGGACGAGGCAGCGACGAGCGCGTCGCGGCCGGCGTCTCCCGGTAGCCACAGCGATGTGAAGCCCTGTTCTTCGATCTGGCGGGCAACCTCGAGTGCGCGCGGCACCGGCAGTGGGTCCAGCGTCGCGGTCCAGATCCCGACGAGCCCACCCGCGAACCGCCGGCGCTGCCGGTCGTTCTCCTCGCGAGTGGGCGGTTCGCTCATCCGCCGACTCCTACCGTGCCGCCCTGTGCGAGCTGATCGGTCAGAACGAACTTCTTGATCTTGCCCGATGGGGTGCGTGGAAGGGACTGGGTGACAACCAGTTTCTGCGGCCAGAACTGCTTCGACATTCCGACCTTCTCCAGGTGCTTGACCAGATCGTCGAGGGTCGGCGCGGGACCGGCGGGCACGACGACGGCGCACACACGCTCACCGAGTCGTTCATCGGGGTAAGCAACGACGGCGGCTTCCTGAACGTGCTCGTGGGTGAACAGCGCGTTCTCGATCTCCACTGCGGAAATGTTCTGGCCGCCCCGGATGATGATGTCCTTCGTTCGCCCTTCGATGCGGATGCCTCCGTCGGGGGTGACCCGGCCGAGATCGCCGGTGTCGAACCACCCGTCGGCGGTGAACGCCGCCGCAGTCAGCTCAGGCTGCTTGAAGTAACCGGCGAAAACGCTGGGGCCGCGGACCTGCAGGCTTCCCGTGGCACCGGTGAGCACCGATTGCCCGTGCTCGTCGACGATCCGTACGTCCTGCCAGGGAACCCGGAAGCCGTCACTCGCCCCGAGGGTGTGCACATCGGCGCCGAGTTGATGAATCGAGGCGATTCCGGTCTCCGAGCACCCCCAGAGCGAGACCAGGCTGGTCCCGAACAGCTTGTGCATGGACTCCGCCAACGAGGCGGGGATCGCGGCCCCTCCACAGGCGAACGCCCGGAAGGTCTCCTGAGTCCGAGGCCTCTGCTTCTGGGCCTCGATCATGTCGAGCGCGAAGGTGGTCGCCGACAGCGTCCAGGTGATGCCCTCCACGGCGATCGCGTCGAGCAATCCTTCGACGTCCCACACGTCTTGGTAGACGATCTTCTGCCCGGTCGACAGTGGAACCAACATGCCGTGGATGAAGCCGGTCAGATGGCCGAGCGTGGAGGCCATGAAGGCGACATCGTCCCCGGTGAGTTCGAGAGCACTGGTGACCACGCGGTGATAGCCCGACCACGCCGTGTTGTAGGTGTGCATGGCGGCCTTGGGCGTGCCCGTGGTACCAGAGGTGAATACGAGCATCGCGATATCGTCGGAACCGGGACGTCGCCGATCCAGTGCCTCGCACACGTCGGCGTCGATCTGACCCGACGATCCCAGGAACGTCTCCTCGAAGGACGAACACCCGGGCGTCTCCCGTGACGCGTTGAGCACGAAAACATGTTTCAGGGTAGGAGTTTCAGCTTTCAGTCCCTGCGCCATGGTCGCATAGTCGTACCCGCGGAATTCCTCGGGCACGAACAGCACCTTGGTGCCGGCATGGGCGAGCATGAACCGGAGTTCACGCTCGCGGTAGATGATGGGGATCGGGTTCGGCACGGCGCCCACGCGCATGGTCGCCAAGGCCAGAGCCGCACCCTCCCATCCGTTAGGGACCTGAATGGTGACGACATCGGCCGGCTGCACTCCGAGTTCGAGAAGCTGCGCCGCGAAGCGATCGACGAGTGCGCCGAGCTGTCCATACGTCACGGTGCTCGGAAGCACGGTCCCCTTGCTGTACGAGACCACGGCCGCCTTGTCGGGATGCCTACCGGCCGCGACCAGGAAGTCATCCAGGAAGGTTTCCTCACGCCAAAGGTTCTCCGCCTCGAATCGAGCCACGTCGTCCGCGTTGAACGGCCGCAGTGATGACTCGAAGACCGCACCCTTGTGCTGCCGCATCCGCATTTTTTGCCTCCTCGAAGCATCTTCAGCGCACTCCGCCAATATTCGAGCGGGCGCTTGATTTAATAACTGTAGGACGCCGTGCTGCTGCGGTCAAGGTCTGCTGGCTCCGTCTCTTGCCGGAACTCGAGACCTCGCCGACGCATGAACCGCTCGCATCGGTGACACGCTGAACTGTCTCCCACGATGACGGGGAAAATGTGCACGCCAGCCCGGCGCCTTCTCGGCTTCACGCGCGCCGAACGCCGGGTTTCGTACCTGAAACCCGGCGTTCGGCCTGTTCATCGCATTTCCGAGAAAGTGCCGTCAGGTGGGAGTAGGGAGTCCCACCATGCGGCGCGCCAGTCGCACGAAGTCGGCGGTGATTTCCTCGAGCCCCAACGGTCCCTGGGGGTCGTACCAACTCGACAGAGCGGTGATCATCGAGAGCAACGAATTCCGGGTGATGGCCAGGTCGACGATGTCGAATCGGTTCAGCAAGGTGCCGTCCCGGAGAATTTCGTGCAGTGTCGAATCGAATCGGTCCCGGAGTTCGATGTAGGACTCGTGACGGGCCCGGGACAGCGCCCGGGTCTCGATGGAGGCGATGAACGTCTCCTTGTGGCGCGCGATGTGCCATTTGACGAGAATCCGAACGAAGGTCTCGAGCCGGGACTCGACGTCATCGGGGTCGATCTCCCCCAGGCCCAGCTCGAGGTCTGCGACGATCTCCTCGAGAAGGTCGACAAGTAGCCGGTAGAGAAACTCTTCCTTACTTCGGAAGTAGTAGTAGAGCGACCCTGATTTCAACTCGGCCGCCTCGGCGAGCTGACGGGTGTTCATTGCCTCATAGCCATGCTCGAAGAGGAGCTCGACACCTGCCGATCGAACTCGTCTCCATGTCTCGTCACGACTAGAGCCCGCCGTCCTCAAATCAAACCTCTTCTCATGTCCGCGTCCTCTCACGTCCAGGCCGCGCCCGACCGGCAGCTGCGCCGCAAGTGAGCGACCCTCACGCGCATCCCCGATGTGGTCGCCGAATTTCCTCAGTCTAGCGACAGCTTCGACGGCGTCCGATCACCATTGCCGAAGGTCAACGCAACAGCCGGTGCCTTTGAGCCTCGATTCGATGACAGTGATGTGGGTGAGTTCCTAATTGCCCCCCACCCGCACGGGGGGAGGCGTGATGAGAGCAAGATCCATCGGCTCGGAGACGAACCATCGGCTGACCACTCGCTCGTGGAGTTTCCACTGCCCGTCTCGGCGTTCGCACTCGTCGTCGTACGTTGCGGCCACCAGGCATGGGTCACCCTCTGCGGTGACGCAGATCGCGAAGGAGTCGCTCACCGTTCGGGCACGGTCCGGCGAGTCGAACTCGATGATGTGGTTCGTCGTCCAGTGATGGGTGCTCACATAGCTTTTCGCGACGAAGTCGAGTGCGCTCGCCAACTCTGTCAGGCCCTTGAACCGACCGTTCTTGCGTCCCACGACATACTCCGCTTCCTCGTGCCAGATGGACAGGAAAACGGAGGGGTCACGGCGATCGATACCCAGACAATATTTGGCACCGAGTTCCATGATGGCGGCACGACTGTGCAGCTCGTCGATCCGGCGTGAGAGTTCCGTCGAGTCCGTCATAAATTGCTCCTCGGGGCCGTGGAGTTCGCGTGTTCACGTGACGGAGCGCCGGCGTCGGTGGCAGTGACGCGGTCCAGCTGGCGTCGGCGTTTACCGATCCAGGATTTGCTCTGCACCGGCAGGAGATCGAATCGGTCGCCTTCGCCGAACTGTGCCAGTTCTTCTCGTGCGGTCACCGGCCAGGATGGGTTGATGAGGGCTTCGCGACCGAATGCCACCAGGTCGGCGGCAGCGGTTCGAATGACGTCGTCGGCTTGTAGTGCATCGGTGATGAGACCGACCGCAAGGGTCGGAACTTCCGCTCGCCGCCGTAGTTCCGCGGCGAGTTGCACCTGGTAGCCGGGCCGGATCTCGTTGTAGTAGGGGCCGATTCCTCCGGAGGAGCAGTCGATCAGGTCTACTCCGACCTCCTTCAACTGCCGCGCAAGCTCGATCGAGTCCTCGATGGTGATGCCGCCGTGATCGCCGTCGATCACAGAAATTCGCACAAATAGTGGGCGCTCGTCCGGCCACACCTCACGAACAGCTTTAGCGACGCGTAGCGGAAAGCGCATGCGCCCTTCGAGATCCCCACCGTATTCGTCCGTTCGGGTGTTGCTCAGGGGCGAGAGAAAACTGTGCAGCAGGTAACCGTGCGCCGCATGGATCTCGAGGACGTCGAACCCGGACTCGGCGGCGCGCTTGGCTGCCGACGTCCAGGCGTCGAGCTGCTTGTCGAGTTCGGCAACGGTGAGCGCAGAGGGTCGTTGCCATCCCGCGGAGTGCGGTTTCTCCGTTGCCGAATAGATGTCCCACCGGCTGTCGTCCGGGCGCTCGTCCTCGGAAACCCATGGGGGAAGGGTTGCCGCCTTCGCCCCGGCATGGCCCAACTGCAGTCCGATCCGAGCGCCGTACGCGTGTGCGAAGTCGACGACACGGCGCAACGACGGAATCTGAGAGTCATCCCATATACCGAGGTCACCATAGGTAAGTCGCCCCTCAGGACTGATCGCCGTCGCCTCGACCATCACCAGACCGAAGCCGCCGAGAGCGAAGCGGCCGAGATGGACAAGATGGTAATCACTTGCGATACCCTGGTCGGCCGAGTACTGACACATCGGCGAAACGACGGTCCGGTTCCGGAAGGTGACGCCACGAAGGGTCCACTGGTCGAAGAGCCGATCAGGCGTGCCTTGCATTTCGGGTCCTTCCTCTCTTCCACATCAAACAGCCAGGTGGACGGCCTGTCACGCAGGTACGCCGCTTCCATCCCAGATTAATCGATCGGGTGATTGATTTATTGGTAAGCTATGCCACAGCGTCCGGAAGGTCAACGGTGAATCCGTGAAGCCGACGCGTCAACGCGACATCGTCACCACTTAGGCGATGCCTACCCACCAGCGCAGGAAGCCGAGAGATCGTGATTGCCGAGCCAGAAAACACGCAGGGTACGGCCAGAACCCACCCGACGGTTGGCGTTCCTCGTGAGTCGAACGAGGGCGAACGTCGGGTAGCGTTGGTGCCGAAGATCGTGGCCGCATTGACGGGTAAGGGTGTCGATGTGGTGGTCGAGTCGGGTGCCGGATTGGGCGCCTTGATCCCGGACGAATTGTACGTCGGGGCGGGCGCGAAGATCGGCGATCCGTGGTCGGCGGACGTGATCGTGAAGGTCGCGCCGCCGTCGGACGAGGAAGTGGGCCGGCTGCATGCCGGGCAGACGTTGATAGGGTTCCTCGCCCCCCGCAATCAGGACAACCAGGTCGCCGCGCTGAAGTCGGCGGGGGTGCAGGCGTTCGCGGTCGAGGCGATCCCGCGGATTTCCCGCGCCCAGGTGATGGACGCGCTCTCCTCGCAGGCGAACGTGGCCGGATACAAGGCGGTGCTGCTCGCGGCGTCGGAGTCGACTCGGTTCTTCCCGATGCTCACCACCGCGGCCGGTACCGTCAAACCCGCGACCGTGCTGGTGCTCGGTGTCGGTGTCGCCGGCCTGCAGGCATTGGCGACGGCGAAGCGGCTCGGTGGCCGGGCCACCGGCTACGACGTGCGCCCGGAGGTGGCCGATCAGGTTCGCTCGGTCGGTGCGCAGTGGCTCGATCTCGGGATCGACGCCGCCGGTGAAGGCGGGTACGCCCGTGAACTCACCGAAGCTGAGCGCGCGCAGCAGCAGCAGGCGCTCGAGGACGCGATCAAGGGCTTCGACGTCGTCATCACCACCGCCCTGGTGCCGGGACGTCCGGCCCCCCGGTTGGTGACCGCCGCCGCGGTGGAGGGCATGAAACCCGGCTCCGTGGTGGTCGACCTGGCCGGAGAGACCGGCGGTAACTGCGAGCTCACCGAACCCGGTCAGACCGTGGTCAAGCACGGGGTGACGATCTGCTCGCCGCTGAACCTGCCCGCGTCGATGCCCGAGCACGCCTCGGAGCTGTACTCGAAGAACATCTCCGCGCTGCTCGAGTTGATGTTGGTCGAAGGCCGGTTGGCCCCCGATTTCTCGGACGAAGTCCTTGCCGCGTCCTGCGTCACCCGTGAGGAGGGTGTGTCCTAGATGTATACCGAATTGTTGGCGAACATCGCGATCCTGGTGTTGTCCGGGTTCGTGGGGTTCGCGGTGATCTCGAAGGTCCCGAACACGTTGCATACCCCGCTGATGTCGGGGACGAACGCGATCCACGGCATCGTGGTGTTGGGTGCGTTGGTGGTGTTGGGCAAGGTCGACAATCCGCCGTGGGGTCTGCAGGTGATCTTGTTCGTGGCGTTGGTGTTCGGAACGATCAACGTGGTCGGTGGTTTCGTGGTCACCGACCGGATGCTGGGCATGTTCAAGTCCAAGCCCGCTTCTCCCGCCGCTGCTGTCGCTGAGAAGGGTGGGGACAAGTAATGGGATATGTGGTCAACGTGTTGTACATCGTGGCGTTCTCGATGTTCATCTACGGTCTGATGGGTTTGACCGGGCCGAAGACCGCGGTCCGCGGTAACCAGATCGCCGCGGTCGGCATGGGTGTCGCCGTGGTCGCCACCCTGATCGCGATCCGGGACACCTCCAACTGGGTGCTCATCGTCGCCGGTCTGGTGATCGGTGTGGTCCTCGGTGTGCCGCCGGCGTTGCGGACGAAGATGACGGCGATGCCGCAGCTGGTGGCGTTGTTCAACGGGGTCGGCGGCGGCACCGTCGCCCTGATCGCCTACGCCGAATTCCTCGACTCGGACGGGTTCACCGCCTTTCAGCACGGTGAGTCGCCGACCGTGCACATCGTGATCGCCTCGCTGTTCGCGGCGATCATCGGATCGATCTCCTTCTGGGGATCGGTGATCGCGTTCCTCAAGCTCCAGGAAACCCTGCCCGGCCGCCCGATCGGCATCGGCCGGTTGCAGCAGCCGCTGAACGCTCTGTTGCTGATCGGCGCGGTCGCGCTCGCGGTGATCATCGGGATCAAGGCGATCGACCCGACCGGACCCACCAGCGGGTGGTGGATCGTCGGAGTCCTCGTCCTCGCCGCGATCTTGGGGTTGATGGTGGTGCTGCCGATCGGCGGCGCCGACATGCCCGTGGTCATCTCGCTGCTCAACGCGCTCACCGGCCTGTCCGCCGCCGCCGCGGGTCTGGCCCTGAACAATCAGGCGATGATCGTGGCCGGCATGATCGTCGGCGCGTCGGGTTCGATCCTGACGAACCTGATGGCGAAGGCGATGAACCGGTCCATCCCGGCGATCGTGGCCGGCGGGTTCGGTGGCGGCGGGGCTGCCGCAGTGGCCGACGACGGCACGGTGAAGACGGCGAAGTCGACCTCGGCGGCGGACGCGGCGATTCAGATGGCCTACGCCAATCAGGTGATCGTGGTCCCCGGCTACGGGTTGGCCGTCGCGCAGGCCCAGCACGCGGTCAAGGACATGGCCAAGCTCCTCGAGTCGAAGGGCGTCGAGGTCAAGTACGCCATCCACCCGGTCGCCGGCCGGATGCCCGGGCACATGAACGTGCTGCTCGCCGAGGCCGATGTCGAGTACGACGCGATGAAGGAAATGGACGACATCAACGACGAGTTCGCTCGCACCGATGTCACCCTGGTGATCGGGGCGAACGATGTCACCAACCCGGCCGCCCGCAACGACCCGTCCAGCCCGATCCACGGGATGCCCATCCTGAATGTGGATCAGTCGAAGTCGGTGATCGTGCTCAAGCGGTCGATGAACTCCGGGTTCGCCGGTATCGACAACCCGCTGTTCTTCGCCGACACCACCTCCATGCTCTTCGGCGACGCGAAGAAATCCGTCGCCGACGTCACCGAGGAACTCAAAGCCCTGTAAAGCGTTCGAGATAGCTGCAGAGCGGGCCGTGCACCTGCCGCAGCCGATACGGCGGACATCGATCAAAGATTCACGCGCCTAACCATCCCGGCGATACCTGGTTCACAGAGAAAGGCAGTCAGATGAAGTACACGGATGACGCGGTGCTTGCATTCGCCTAAGTCCGGGCGCCGTACGGCGGCCCGTCGCAGGAGGACATTTTCGTCGAGTTCGGCATCACTCGGGTCTCGGTTTACCATCGTGTTCAATCGATGCTGGAGCCCTTCCTTCGGCCCCTATTTCCGATACTGAGAGACATCGGCTCACCGAGATCATCAACGGAATGTCAGGTCCGTGAGCGGTAGTATCCGCCGATTCGCCCAGCCGATCGCCATGTGCAAACCCAGATCGAGTTCCACAAGAGAAGTAACTACCTACCGGTCACAGCAGCCGTGATGCCAAACAGCCACAGCAACGAGGACCAGGGTTGGAACGCGTCGGCCAACGTCCACCCGACGATCACGAAAGCACCACCGGTTGTGGACTGTTACCCACCCACTCCAGTCACGGTGATCACAAGGTCGACGTACACGCCCAGAGGCCCGATCTCGGTGACAGCGTTCCGATCAGCGGGCGTTCTCCCGTATATCTCCACGGTCGCCGGGTGGGATTGCCCGTGCCGGCCTGGCGCTGTGATGTCGTGCGCGTCGGCACCGTTGCCTCCCCCACCGCGGGGACAGAGCTGTTGCGGAAGGCCTTGGTGACGAATCCGCCCGCGATGAGTGCCCGCCGAGTTGGGCGACGACATTCGCGTCGTACGCGGCTGTGTGGGCGCGGCGGCGGATCGCCGCATGCACCGCCGCTTCCGACCCCACTCGACCGGAACAGCGGTGCCCGCACCCGAATCCGCGGCAGAGCGCCCCGGCACATGCAACTCGAAAACCAGTGCGGTACGCAGCAACGGAACCTACCCGGTCGGCCGACGGTGTCGAACGCGGCGATCACCTGTTCCCACCGGAAATAGGGCGCACGGTGGACAACTGGCGTGGGAGGTGCGTGAACGGCAACGCCCGCGCAGCATCGGTACCTTCCTGGTCAGTCTTCGACCACCGCACATGGACCCCGTCCAACCGGTGCAGAGAGACGTTGCCACAGGTGAGGCCGACGAGGTCGCTGCGCCGGAATGCGCCGGCGAATCCCATCAACGACAAGGTGGAATCGCGGCGTTCGTGGGCGCGTGGCTTCTATCTATCCACAACTGGCACAGGCCCGTAGTGGCGACAACGAGACCGGTGTGCGGTCACGCGAAATCCGGGCTTGGGCTCGTAGGGAATCAGCGCTGCCATGACCCACGGCCTTCTTCGCCGCCGGATTCGCCCACCTCGAGTCCAAGCGCAGTCTGTTTTTCCTCTCGGGGCATTGGGAGCGGGTCAACTCGTGGGGTTGACGAATACGTCCTGCGCAGCTTAAATCGTATTCGAGACATCGAGTTGAAATTCGAATTCTCGAATAATTCTCGACCGCGTCGACGTGCTCGGGTGCCTCTCACTAGGCGCACGAGATCGTCCTGCGGGGTTTGACGTGTCGGGGCGAACGAATGCCTCGCTCACGAAGTAGCCACCTGCCGGGCGTCGATGCGACTCCCCGGCGTAAGCGGACTGAGGTGAATCGTATGGCCAAGCCCGTGCTTCTCGTGCACGGTGCCTTCACCGGATCATGGGTGTGGGACAAAGTGATCGCCGAACTGAAACGGCGCGGCATAAGGACAAGTACGGTGGAACTACCGAGCCAGCGTGCGGATGGAACGCTAGAGCGAGATGCCGAGGTAGTTCGTGACGCGCTGAAGGTTCTCGATGAGCCGGCCGTCTTGGTCGGTCATTCGTACGGTGGTGCTGTGATTACTCTTGCTTCTGCGGACAACGACGGCGTGGCACACCTCGTCTACGTCTGTGCGGCACTGCCGCAGGCGGGCGAAGCGGTAGGAGACCTCATAGGCCGCGACCCGGAGCCTCAGGGTGACCTCGGGGCAGCGCTCGAGCCGCGGGAGGACGGGACCGCCACGCTCAAGCGGGAGGCAGCACGGGAGTCCATGTTCAACGACGCCACAGACGAGCAAGTCGGCCCCATACTGGACAAAATGGGCCCACACGCTCTCGGCACGCTCGGTGAGGCTGCCACTGGACTGGGCTGGCAGCAACACCCCGCCACGTACGTGATCACGCTGCAGGACAGGCAATTTTCTGTCGCCTTGCAGCAGGAGTTCGCAAGCCATGTCGACACTGTCGTGAAGGTGGACGCGGGGCACGGACCGATGTTCACCAAGCCGGTCGAGATCGCCGAGGCGATTGCCGCAGCGGCAACCTGATCCCATGCAAAAAGGGCCGGGCCGGAATTCCTTCCGACCCGGCCCTTTTGCTACGGGATCAGCTGTGTCTCAAAGGAAGTCCCAGCCATTCCGCTCGGACACGCACGCCTCGTAGGCGACCGGATCGATGGTCTGATAAAAGCCGAGCACACTGGTACCGTCGTCGCGGGTGACACGGCAGAGGTGCTCATCGAGCCCGCGAATGCCGATGCGGGTCTCTGGCCGGGTGACGTCGAAGGTTTCACCCTCAGTCCTATCCGGGCCGTCATAGCCGCCTTGATGGATATCGCCGCCGGGAGTCCCGCCGTACATGCCACACCTCAGAAAGGCGCTTTGCTGGCCGATCTTCTCGTAGTGCAGTTGGGCCTTCTCGCCGGTATCGAACTGGTAGTCCACTACGCCCTCGGCGAAGATCTGGCTGTCCGGCTCGAAGCGCAACCGGCGGGTGGGCTTGAGGACCTTGGCGCAGCCTTTGCGGGCGTCGCCTAGGGGGTAATAGAGGCGGTCGCCCCAGATCGTCCAATCGGGGAAGGGGACGAAGGCATTGCCGTTGGTGCCGACGTGCAGGCCCGCGCCAAGCGACATGGCGGGACCACCGACGCCGCGGCCAGTCCCCCAGTGCCTGTCTCTCGTCCCGGCAGAACCGGGTCCGAGGTCGAACCGTTCACCGTCGACCTCCACCCAGCCGGAAACCTCGCCGAAACCTTCGAACCCGGTGGTCACGTCGTTGCGACGGCCGGGCGGCGTGCCCGCCGCTGAGTTGGACAGCGGTTCACGAAATATCTGCCGGGTAGTGTCGCGAAAGGTGAGATCGTAACTGATGCCCCACTCATTGGGCTCGAGAACGTAACGCCACTCGCGCAGACCGCGCACGATCACCGGAGCGATTGGCCCAACCCGCAAATCCGCACGATCGGCACCAATTGGGCGAAAACTGCGGACTGTGGTGTGTCGCCCACGGACATTGACGATCGCGTAAGCCTCGGCGCGGTCGAGATTGGGATAAAAGCTGCCGCCGGTCGCGATCACGACATCGCCGGTGGCGTCGTGCGAGACCATCCAGTAGCGCTCGTACGCGCGGGGGTCGCCGGTCCACATGACGCGGACCGGGTCGGGGGTTTGGTGGATGAGGAAGTCATCGAGCGGGGAGAGTGGGAACTGCTCGGCGAAGTATTTGTCGTCCACAATTAGGCCAGGGTGATCACTCATTTGCTCGTCTTCCATGTCAGGTCGGGTTGTTTACGACTCGGTTGCGCAGGTGTGCGCCGATCTGGGCGCGTGCGGAACCAGCGGGGAGTTCGTGAATGCGACGGGTTAGTGCACCGCGTAGCTCTTCGTTGCGGGCGATGGTCTCCGCTAAGTCACCCGGCTCGGGCTCCTCGACGTCGAGGAGTGCCGCAAGCCGGGCATTGTCGTCTCGGAGGAAAGGCAGGGCGTGGGACCATGATTCGCTTACCCGTTCAATCAGGCGTCGGGCGTTACGAACCAGTTCCCCGATGCCCAGTGGGGTCTGCGGGTCGCGCTCGACGAGGTGGAGCAGCCTGGCGGCGCCGGTGAGTTGTTCGTCGATCGTTGGTCTCATGCGGGTTCCTCCAGTACGGCGTCGAGCAGGGTGGTGAGGACGCGGCGGGTGGGGCGGTAGGGCTCCTCCGCGCGTCCGTCGAGAAACGCGCGCAATCCGCTGACTTGCATGACAGCTGTTTTGAAGGCCGAGAACGCGACCCACCAGTGCAATGCGATCCGGTCGACGGCGCCGCCGGTTTCCTGCTCGTAATAGCTGAGGAGATCCTCGGCTTCCCATGACCCGTCGATGGTGTGCTCGGAGGAACGCAGCGGCTGGGTGACCCAGCCGAGATCTTCGAGGGGATCACCCAGGTGCGCCAGTTCCCAGTCCAGCAGCGCGGAGACTTGGCTGTCCGCGAGTAAGAGGTTGCCCGGTTTGAAGTCGGCGTGGACAAGTACAGTCCGGCTCGACTTAGGGGCGCGTTCGCTGAGGATCGCCACCGCGTACTCCAGCTCCGGCCAGGGTTCGAGTTGGTTCTGGCGGAGGATTGCCGTCCACTGATCGAGTTCGGCGCGGGCAGCATGCGGCCCCGGATCGGAGAGCACTTCGCCGAGGCCGAGTGTGTACCAATCAACTGCGTGAACCTTAGCGAGCAGGGCACAGAATCGTCGAGCCAGGTCAACTCGCTCGGTAAGAGGGAACGCGGAGTTGTGCAGCACGCGGTAGTCGCAGATGCCAGGCAGTCGCTGCATGATCAGCGAGGGTCGGCCCAGTGCGTGGCCATCGGCGTCGAGCCAGCGGACGACGGGCGTGGGCAGCCCGCTCTTTTCCAGTGCCTGCAGAACCGCGAACTCCGTCGCGCGATCGGTGTCGATCAGTCCGCCCTCTGGGTCCGTGCGCAGGATCAGCGACTCCCGCTGCTCGGCCCCGTTGGAACCCTCAAATACGAGGTCGAAGAGCCAGTTGTCGCGGGAGCGACCACTGCCTGCCCGAGTCAGGTGAGCGATTCGCCCGTGGTGGGCGTCGGGATGCGCGGCAAGGAATCGTGCCAGCCGCGTACCGACCTCGGTCTCTTCTGTCATTGGTTCAGTCCTTCCCAGAGTGAGCCGCGATGCTCCGGCGCAGCGATCGAAATCATCAGTTCGGCCCGTTCCTGGAGGCCTCGGCCGCGCAGGTCGGCCACACCGTGCTCGGTAGCAACGAAATCGACGTTCGATCGAGCGGTGGTCACCGTCGACGGATTCAATCGGGTCACGATGCGGGAGTGCCGACCTGCGGTAGCCGGCAATGCCACGATCGACCGACCGTCCGGGCAGCGCTGAGCAGCGCGCAAGTATTCGGCTTGGCCACCGATCCCGCCGATGTATCCGGCGGGGATTTCCTCGGCGTTGACCTGACCGGAGAGGTCAACCTGGAGCGCGGAGTTTACCGCGACGAACCGGTCGATGGTGCCTGCCGCGGCTGGGCCCACGACTTCGCGGACCGGTCGGACCTGCACGGGCGAGACGGACACGTACTTGTACAGCTCTGGCGATCCCGCCGCTTCGCTGATCACCACTGCCCCTGGCGCGGAGCGCAGCGCCCCGGCGGTGGCGAGGTCGAGCAGCCAGTCTCCCGCCAGGGTGGAGCGGATCGCGAGACCTCGGCGTTCGGTCAACCCTTGCCCGATTGCCGACGGCACCGCCCCGATCCCGAGCTGGAGGGTGGCGCCGTCGGGTATCAGATCAAGGACGTGAGCGGCGATGCGCCGGTGCACCTCACCGATGGTGGGAGGGGGGAGGGCCGGCAGTGGCCGGGAGGTCGCGATGGTGGCCGTGAATGTCGAGTGGTGTAGTCGTGGAGCGCAGGTAGTGGGAAGCTGCTCGTTGACCTCGGCGATGACTGCTCGGGCATGTCCAATCAGCTCGTAGGTGTGATCTACGGCCATTCCGAGGCTGTGACATCCCTGCGGGTCGGGTGCCGCGACTTGTATCAGGAGCACCAGCTTCTGACCGCGGTGCGTTAGAACCCGGGGCAAGTCGTCGAAATGTGTGGGGATCACCTCGAGCTGGGCATTGTTCGGTGGGCGGGCCAGTGGACCCAGCGCCCCGAACGATAGCAACGGCAACGACGATGACCGTGTCAGTGCCGTGCTGTGTGACAGCCCGACGAACACCTCGACCCCGGACGGGGCCGCGGCCAGCAGCTGCTCCAGAAGGGGGGTGGGCTCGCCGACACCCCCGGCTACGACGACGAGGTCCCCGTGCCGCAGCAGTGATGTCCAGTCCTTTCCCGCCGGCATCACAGCACGGCCACCGGGGTGACCGGGCTCCCTGTCGACCCCACCAGCGGGAGAGGGGCGAACAACAGCAGAAAGGTCGATCGCGCGTCTTCGGCCAGCGTGCGCGCCAGGACGGCGAGGTTCAGGTTCTCTATCAGCGGCACCCCATGCTGATGTAGCAGGACAAGATGGGCGGGGAACCCGGGCTCGGAAGTCTGCCGCTCTACCGCGTAGTTGTCCGCTCCGACCAGCGCGACGTCGCGTGCGGCGAGCCAGTTCGCCGCCTCGGCGGTGATTCCGGGCTCGTCGGCGAAGTAGTCCGCAGCTGTCCCATGCGACTCCCACCAGCCTGTCCGGACCAGCACGGCGTCCCCGGGCTCGGGGGCGACTCCCGCCTCCGCGATCCCGCGCTCAAGATCGGCGGCGTCCACCGGTGTTCGCGGCGGCAGCGGGCCGCCGGTGACCGCGACCATGTCGACGAGCACTCCGCGTGTGACGACGGGGGTCAGGTGTTCCGCCCCGCAACGCTGGGCACCGCGGGTGGTCCGGGTCGAGCTGTCGGGATGGCCGTTGTAGAGATGTTCACCGGACCAGGCGTGAGACAGCGCATCCACATGCGTGCCACTGTGCGTGGAAAATTGCACGGTGTCCTCGGCGAATTTGAACCCGCCGGGGGCGCGGGCGCCGAGGGCGTAGTCCCCAGCATCGCGGTTCATGAACCGGAGGGGTCCGGACCGGTGCCCCGGGGACGGGGTGTGTGGCCCGAGCGGCTGGGCCAGTGACAACGTCCGACCGGACCGGACCAGTCCCGCCGCCCGCCGTGTGACTTCCGGGGTGACGAGGTTCAATGCCCCAGCCTGATCCTGCTCGCCCCAACGGCCCCAGTTCCCGATCATGAGGTGCCGGCCCCCTCCGCCGCCAGCGCGGCGTCGACGAGCACGACTGCATCCGGTTTCAGCAGCCGTCGGGCAATCTTGCCGGTGTCCGTGCGCGGCAACTCAGTCACGAAGGAGATCAGCCAAGGAACCTTGTAGCCGGCGATCCGCTCCTTGCAGTAACGGGTCAGCTCCTCTGGTGTGATCCGGTCCGAGCGTGGGATCACGAAGGCGATCGCCACCTCATCCTTCGACGGATGCGGGGCTCCCACGACCAACACCTCACGCACGTCGGGATGCTCGGCGAGGAAGCTCTCCACCTCCGCGGGCGAGACATTGATCCCGGAGACCTTGATCATGTCGGTTGCCCGGTCAACAAAGGACACGGTGCCATCCGGATTGAGCATGAGCCGGTCACCGGTCCGGAACCATCCGTGGCTCGTGAAAGCGGCGGCATTAGCGGTCTCGTCGCCGAGGTAACCGGGGGTGATGCGGCCACGTACCTGCGCCTCGCCGGCCTGGCCCACGGGAAGCACGGCTCCCGTCTCTTCGTCCACCAAGCGGATCTCGACGCCGGGCAGCGGGTGGCCCTGGGTGGCCATCCGATCGGCCAGCGACATCCGGTGATCGGTGACGCAACAGTTGCCGTAGGTCTCCGTGGAGCCGTAGATGTTGCAGATCTCCGGCACACCCAACTCGACTACTGCGCGCTGCACGGTGTCGGGACGACCGATGGTGAGCCCGGTACGCAGTGAATCAATCGCCCGCATCTGCTCTGCACACTGAGTGGTGAGAGCGTCGATCATCGCGGGGAGAAGATATGCCGCGGTGACACGCTCGCGTTGCATCAGGTCCACGGCCTCAGTCGCGATGAACTGTTCCTGCACAACGAGACAAGCCCGGTGGGTCATCGTGGCCAGTGCCGCGTTGGCGCAGCCGTAGCTCCAGAACAGTGGTGATCCGAGCCATACGCGATCCTGCTCGCTCAAACCCATCCGCTCGCCGATGTGGAACGCATTCACTAAGAGGTCGCGGTGGCAGAGTGGCACTGCCTTGGGCGTACTCGTCGAGCCTGAGGTGTAGAGGACGTACGCCACGCGTTCGCCCAGACCGGTCGGCTCCTCGATCGGGGTTCCGGTGGTGTGCCGATCGATGAGATCGGCCCACGAACTCACGGCGGCCGGATGATCGTCGCCGATGACCAAGACGTGTCGGAGGTTGGGGAATCGGGTGCTGCGCAACGGTCCTGGGTCATCGATCTCCGGAATCAGGGCGCGAAGCTGGGCCACCAGGTCCGTGCCCCGCACTCGGTCGGCCATGACGAGGACCGACGCTCCGGAGGAGCGCAGTAGGAAGTCGAGGTCGTAGGCCTTGGCCCAGGTGTTGAACGCGTCTACCCGGGCGCCGCAACGCATGGCACCGAATGCCACGGGAATCCATTCGGCGATATTGGGCGCCATCAAAGCGACGGCGTCATCCTCCCGCACTCCGAGATGGTGGAGCACCCGCGCAGCGACCTGGCTTTTCGCGGCGAGTTCTGCGTATGTCAGCCGCGTCGTCTTGGAGACGAGCGCATCACTCGAGGGTGTTTCCGCAGCGCAGGCGTCGAGTAGTTCGGGCAAAGTCTGGGCAGTCGGCGGCGGCGCGAGGAATCCCTCGGCTCTGGTGCCCTGCTCCGGCACGGTGGTTCCTGACACGGTATTGCCTCTCCTCATGCATGCCCCTGGGGTTAGCTGCAGTCCGGGATTCAGATTAATGAATGTAATTTCTATATATCGAATCTAATTATTTACTGTTACACCGCCAAAAGGACCGCGGCACCAGGTAGCCGGTGAAACTTGTTGCGAGCGGGCGTCAGTGGCCGGTCCACTTCGGCTTGCGCTTTTCGGCGAAGGCACGCGCGCCTTCCTCCGCGTCGTCGGAGGTGAGAACGGTCGAGGTGATCTCGTCCTGTCGGGCGAAGCTCTCCTCCGTGGACCAGTCACGCTGCTCGAGGATGACTTGCTTACTCGCGGCGACAGACAGTGGCGCGTTATCGATGATCCGGCGGGCAAGTCGGGTGGCCTCAGCAAGCGCCCCACCGGGCTCGGTGAGCCGGTTGACCAGGCCATAAGCATGCAGGCGTTGTGCATCGACGGGGTCCCCGGTCAGGGCTATTTCCATCGCGACGCGCTGCGGAATCACGCGCGGCAGGCGAATAAGGCCGCCGGCCGCGGCCGCGAGGCCGCGCTTTGCCTCCGGCAGGCCGAAGACCGCGTCCCGCGCGGCGACGACGAGGTCACAGGCCAAGGCAGCCTCGAACCCACCGGCGAGCGCGTACCCCTCGACGGCTGCGATCAACGGCTTTTCCGTCGGCGTGCGGGCGATACCCATCAGCCCGCGGTGCTTGACCCGAGTGCTCTCGCCGCGCAGGAACGCCTTGAGATCCATTCCGGAACAAAAGGTGCCGCCGGCACCGGTGAGGATACCGACCCGGAGATCCGAGCGGGCGTCGAGCTCATCGACGGCCGCGCACACTCCGTAGGACACGGCGCCGTCGATGGCGTTAC
Organism: Rhodococcus sp. ZPP; assembly: GCF_017656075.1. Taxonomy (NCBI): domain Bacteria; kingdom Bacillati; phylum Actinomycetota; class Actinomycetes; order Mycobacteriales; family Nocardiaceae; genus Rhodococcus; species Rhodococcus sp. ZPP. The sequence goes on along the minus strand of NZ_CP058639.1, from coordinate 587,924 downwards.
GGACCTCCGGCCGATTGATGGTGATGACCATCAATCCGTCATCGACCTGAACGAGTACAGGGTCGGTCATTGTGGTTGCTCTTCCTGTCGTACTCGAGTGGCGGCAGTGAAGACGGGGATTGGCCGCTCGTCTGCCCGCGTCTCGAAGCCGAGGTGAACGGGGAGGCCGATACGGAGCGGCGCGTTGTCGGCGAGACGACCGAGCACTCGGACGCCCTCCTCCATGTCCACCGTGACCAGGGTGTAGGGGACCTGGTCGCGAACGTCGGAAGTGAAGGCGTGGTGGCTGACCGTCCACGAATGGACCGCGCCGTGCCCGCTCGCCGTTACGTGTTCCACGGCAAAAGAGTGACAGGTGGAGCAGAGCATCTGCGGGTAGTGGCGAATGCGCCCGCAGTCCCCGCACTTCTGCAGGACCAGCCGGCCCTCAGCAGCGCCGGCCCAGTAGGCGTCGGACAGATCAGCCATGTCAAGCCCCTTCCATGATCGCTACGGCGCCATCGCCCATGTCGCCATAGCCGGTGACCAGACCGACCCGGGCTCCGTCGACCTGCGCGGCGCCGCCGTCCCCGCGCAGTTGCCGGACGAGCTCGACGACGTGATTCATCCCCAGCATGTGCCCCTGGGACAGCAGTCCGCCGTGGGTATTGGTGGGCAGTGCCCCGCCGAGACGGAGTCGGCCGTCCTCGACGAATTTGCCGCCGTCGCCCTTGGCGCAGAATCCGAGGTCCTCGAGCTGGCAGAGCACCACCCAGGTGAAGCAGTCATAGATCTCCGCGACATCGATGCTCGCGTGCGAGATGCCAGCCATCGAGAAGGCGATCGGCGCGGCCTTGGCGACGCCGACGGTGGTCAGGTCGGAACGCTGAGTGATGGCACTAGGCGAGTCAGGATGACCCATCGCCACCCCACGCAAGACGACGGGGCGGTGCCGTAGGTCCCGGGCACGTTCGGGGGTGGTAACGACGTAGGCGGCGCCGCCGTCGCTTTCGAGGCTGCAATCGAGCAGTCGGAATGGATCGGTGATCATCCGTGAGTTCTGGTGGTCCTCGACCGTGATGGGGGTGCGCATCACGGCGTGTTCGTTGAGTACCGCGTGTGAACGCACCGCGACGGCGATCTCGGCCAGCTGACGGCTGGTGGTGCCGTAGAGCTCCATGTGCCGGCGGGCCATCGGGGCGTAGAGCTGGGCGGGGGCGATAGCACCGACGGGGCGCTCGAACTCGGTAATGTAGTGGAACTGGGGCATCTGGTGGATACGCACCCCGGCTCGGGCGCCGCTGCTGACGTTGCGCCCGGACGGAACGAGAACAGTGGTGCAGATTCCGGCGGCGACGGCGGCCGTAGCCATCTGGATGGCACCGACAGCGCTGGCTCCGCCGTGCGGTACCAGTCCGGAGAATCGAAGGTCGGTGAGGCCGAGGTTGTGGATGTACTCCTCTGCCGGGGCCCCAGTGATTCCGATGGGAATCACCCCGTCGACGTCTCGCGGCCGCAGCCCGGCGTCTTCGATTGCGACGAGTGAGGCCCTCAGCTGCAGCTCTAGAGCGCTCTCCGTGGCCGACCGAGAGTATGGGGTCTCGCCGATGCCGGCGATGGCCGCGGCGCCGTTGAGTGTCATGGGGGGAGTCTCCTATTTGGGGTGGTTGTCAACGGTCCGCGTCGTCGCCCCGCCGAGGAGCTTCCGGATTTGGCGGCGGTAGCGCACCGGATCCAGTTCCAAGCCGTAGCGGGCGCTGCCGGGGAAGTGTTTAGCCAAGAAATGATGCTCGCGGGCGATGTCTCGGTGCATTCCCGCGGCGTCTGGGAGGGCGGCGTCGCCACGCAGTGCGGCGGTCACAAGCCGCGACTGAACGTCCATCATCGCGATGTTCGCGCCACCGGAAACATTGAAGAACCCGATGAAGTACATTCCCGGCCAGTCTGGGTGCACCACCCGCTTGTAGGCCTTGATCTGGTGTTCGACGATCGGGGAGACCTTCTTCGACAGAAAGGGCAGGTCGATCTCGTATCCGGTGGCCGCAATAATCGTGTCGACCTCGGCGCTGGTGCCGTCGACGAACGTCACCATCTGCCCGTCGATTCGTGCGACGCCGGGGCGAACGTCGATGCGACCGTAAGACACATGCGCCATATAGGTGGCGCTACTGGCAGGGTGCGTGCGAGTTGTCGGGGTCCGGAACCCCCATTGTTCCGGGCGCCCGTGGTAGACCCGGCTGATCCAACGCATAGCTTGCCGTTGCACCACCCACGGCAGCCAGCGTTTGTTGATCTTCGCCAGCACCCGGGCCGCGGGAACCCCCAGGATCATCCGCGGCATGATCAGAATAGGCGAGCGCGCGGAGCTGAGAGTGTGCGCCGCGAACGGCACCAGGTCCGATGCGATGTCGAGCCCACTATTTCCCGCCCCGACTACCAGCACCCGCTGCCCTGCAAAGGGTGCAGGTTCGCGGTAGGAGTTGGAATGCAGGTATCGGCCGGTGAACTCGGTAGCCCATGGCGGGTGCGCGGGTAGGCCCTGATGCCCACTGGCAACCACGACGACGTCGAATGTCTCCTCGCTGCCATCCTCGGTCCGCACGGTCCAGCCGGTGCCGGGCTCTCCTTCGACCGGTTCAACCGCACTCACCCGGGTGCGAAAGCGGATGCGCTCGCCTATGCCGAAATGATCGGCGACCGACTCCAAATATGACCGTACGTGCTGGTGATCAGGGAACAAAGGCGTGTCGTCCGGAAACGGAAAGCCCTCGTACGACGTGCTCCGAGGCTCCGAATTGATGTGCAACGAGGAGTAGGCGACGCTGAGACCATTGTCGTTGTCATAGACCCAGAGTCCACCGACATACGATCCCGCCTCGAACACTACGACGTCATGTCCGTCTGCCAACAGGTGGCGGGCCGCGCTCAGGCCTGCCGCCCCGGCCCCAATCACCGCACAGCGCCTCGCCTCAGACACTTCGCACATCCGAATGGTCGGCACCGCCGAGCGGCAAGGGAATGCTAGTCATCAACCGATCTCCTCTATGGACAGTCGGATCCCAAATCTCGAATCACAATTCCTAACTTCGATAAGTTAAGCGGATGCGGCACCCTAAGGTCAAGGTGTACGACGCGACCGGCATCCGTCAGGCGGGAATAGGCGCCGAACAACCCTCGCTCCCGGTGACCACACCAAATGTCTTGCTATGCGAGGAATCCCGGTTCGACGAGCGAATGGCCGGAACAACGCCTGCGGCCGGGGACCGCCGCGGATGTCGGTGCGCTGACGCGGAAACAACGGTGCCGTCCGGGCACTGCCCTTGACGTAATGACCCAACCGGGGTTACACATTCTCGAATATGACTTCCGATTTTCGACTAGATGACGAGGTAGGCGAATGACGTCGCCAGATCCGCACCCGCACCGTCCCGACTCACGGTTAGGGCCGTTGAGCGGTATCCGTGTCGTTGAGAACGCTTCGATCGTCCTCGGACCGCTCACCTGTCAATATCTGGCAGCGATGGGCGCGGACGTGATCAAGATCGAGCCTCCAGCCGGGGACATGACCCGTCGCATAGGCCCATGCCGCGCTGAGGGCATGGGGGCACTGTTCATGACCAACAACAGAAACAAGCGCAGCGTTGTTCTCGACCTGAAGACCCCCGTCGCGCGTGAGGCTCTGCGCCGGATCGTGGATACCGCCGATGTCTTCGTGCACTCGATCCGGACGGCCGCCGCCCGCCGAATCGGCCTTGTTTATGAGGATCTTTCGGCGCGCAATCCGGGCCTGGTGTTCTGCCACGTTGCCGGATTTTCGGACGACGGCCCCTACGGCCCCAACCCTGCTTACGACGACATCGTCCAGGCGCTCAGCGGTCTGGCGATGCTCCAGCGAGTAGTCACCCGCGAGCCACGATACGTCCCGTCGATCTTGGCGGACAAAGTTACGGCGGTCCATGCGGCTTTCGCCATCAGCAGCGCCCTTCTCGAACGCTCACGCACCGGGTTCGGGCAGGCCATCGACGTCACGATGCTCGAGACGATGACCGCGTTCGTCAGTGCCGAGCATCTGTGGGGCCACGCATTCGATCCGCCGCTCGGGCCGATGGGCTATGAGCCGGTTGCCACGGCTGCCCGCCGACCCTTCAAGACCGCGGACGGCTATCTCGCTCTCATGCCCTACTCCGATGCGCAGTGGGTCCGCTTCTTCGAGATCGTCGAACGATACGACGTGCTGGCCGACTCGCGTTACACCACTCTCGCTGGCCGGCAGAAGAACGTCGCACTGGTATGGAACGAGCTCGGAATTGAGCTAGCGAAGCGGACCACCGCCGAGTGGCGCGAAGTCCTCGAGAAGGAGGACATCCCGTTCGCGCAAGTCAATTCGCTCGAGGATCTGCTCGACGATCCCCACTTGGAAGCCACCGGCTTCTGGCGGATGATCAGCGACCCGGACGGCGGGCAACTGCGTGTCCCCGGTGACGGAACTGCCTTCTCACGCAGCGAGACTCCGGGACCGACACCACCACCGCATCTCGGAGCTCACACCCGCGAGGTGCTCAGCGATGTCGGATTGACCCCGGATGAGATCGCCGACCTGGCGAGTTCCGGCGCTTTGGGCGCATAGCCGGACGGCGTCGGCCGAGCGCTCGACTGCGCTCAGCCGACGGCGCCCGCCTCCCGGAGTTCCTCTATCCGCTTGGTCGGAAGGCCGAGTTCGGTAAGAATCTCGGCGGAGTGCTCGCCGACGCCCGCTGCGGGACGGGCGACGGAGCCGGGTGTCCGGGAAAACCGTGGCGCCGGCGCAGGCTGCACCACGCCGTCCACATTCACGAACGCCTTCCTGTGAACGTTGTGCGGATGGCTCGGTGCCTCGCTCATCCGCAGCACTGGGGCGAAGCAAGCATCCGTGCCTTCCAGCAAACGGCACCATTCGGCACGCGTCCGAGTACGAAAGATCTCGGTGAACCGACGGGAGGCCTCCGGCCATCCTTCCGGGTCCCACTGCTGCGGCAGGCCGGAGTCGGTCAGGCCGACCCGATTGAGCAGTTCCAGATAGAACCGGGGTTCCATTGCCGCGATCGCGACGTGCTCGCCGTCGGCGGTCTCGTAGACGTCGTAGAAGTGCGAACCGCCGTCGTTGGGATTGGACTCGCGTTCTTCGACCCACGCACCGCGGCCAAGTAGCTCATACATCATTGTCATCTGATAGGCGGCACCGTCGATCATTGCGGCGTCGACCACCTGTCCGCGACCGGAGCGCATCGCCTCCACAAGTCCAGCCAAGAGCCCGGACACCATGAGCATGCCGCCGCCACCGAAATCTCCCACGAGGTTCAGTGGGGGTGCCGGAGGCAAGGCACGGCGACCCATCGGAGCCAATGCGCCTGCCAGCGCGATGTAGTTGAGGTCGTGCCCGGCGGTGGTCGCGTAGGGCCCCTCCTGGCCCCATCCGGTCAATCGGCCATAGACCAGTCGCGGGTTTCGCCCCAGGCACTCGTCGGGGCCGAGCCCGAGTCGCTCCATGGCTCCCGGCCGGAAGCCCTCGATCAGAGCATCGGCGCTCTCGACAAGGTCGAGCGCGGTGGCAAGTCCGGCGGGATGTTTAAGGTTCAGCGCGATCGATCGGCGACCGCGACCGAGGATGCCGACGGTTATCGAGGACATCCCGCTGCCTTCGGTTGGTCCGGGTATCGCTGGCCGGTCGATACGCACGACGTCCGCACCGAGGTCGCTCAGCATCATCGCACTGAAGGGTGCGGGTCCAACACCCGCGAACTCCAGCACCTTCACCCCGCGCAGGGGTCCGGCCGGAGCCGCATCCGATGTCACCGTCCAGCTTCTTCAGTCTGGGGTCCGCTCAGCGGGCCGACATGGTGGGCCCGTCCAAGGTCCCGTTCTATCTGCATGGCGGTGGCGGCCGCCGCCTCGAGGAGAGTGCGCTCTGTTTCCGAATCCATACTGTTGCTGAGGGCGGATATGTGGATCGCCGCGACAACCGCGCTGTGATCAGCTCGGATGGGAACGGCGATACCGACGACGCCGATGATGGCCTCCTCGCGACTCACGGCGAAGTCCTGCTCGGTGATGCGGTCCAACTCACGCTCGAGTTCCAGATCCTCGATGAGGGTGTGCTCGGTCAACTGCGGTCGGTCACCGGTGAAGAGCCGGCGGCGCAGCTGCCGGTCGTTGGCAGCGAAGAGCTTGCCCACGGACGTCGCGTGCAGGTACAGCGACTGGCCGAGCCTGATGTCTACCGTGACCGGCCGCGAGCCCTGGAACCGATCGACATAGGCGACCCGGCGGCCGAATGGAACAGCGAGGTAGACGTCGTAGCCGGTGTGCCGGGCCAGCTCGCCCAGATGTCGGCGACTGATTGCCCGCACTTCCAACCCGTCGACGATCCGGATACCGAGCCGGATGGCCCGCGGCCCCAACGCGTACCGCAGGTCTTCTCGAACCGCGGCGACCTCGGTCGCCACCATCCGCTTCAGCAGGTTGTGGCTGCTGCTCATCGGTAGGTCGAGTCGCTTACTGATCTCGGTGACCGTCATCCCATCGGGACGGCTTACCAGGAGTTCGAGGACGTCGAACGTCCGCGAATATCTGTCATTGCTGCCCATGAGCACCACCGAGTCGGCTGTTTCCTTCTGCCGCACTGATTCCTTTTGCCGCACAGACCGATGGTAGCGCCACTATTCCGTAATCGGGAAATGATTTCGGATTATGGGCTGCCTCGAGCCGAGGAGCCGGCGAGTTCAAGTTCAGTAGACAAGGAGACCGCCAGTGGGCCTTGACACACGGCACACAGCCTCCTTAGATTCGAAATGTGGAATGATTCTTCGAGAAAGGGGGCCTGCCTCTCAGTGACCACCAGGACGTTGACCGACCGCCAGCGGACTACGAAGAGGCACATCTCTCGATCCACTCCTCCAGCAGTCGGACCGCACATCAAGGTTTGTCGTGAGTCTGCGACGTGCCGGTTGGTCGAACCGCGAGGTGACCGGCACGCTCTCGGCGGAGTTCGTCAGCGCCCTCGCTTCGGGCATTTCATCTAGTTCGTCGAGGGGTGTATCTACTCCGGACAGCCGCACGCCTGGTCGTCGAACACACTTACCGGGACGACGACCCCCGATCGAGCAGCAGCGCGGCACACGGAGGACCCCTAGTCCACATGCTGGGGGCTGAACCGGTACGCCCCCGCGATCCCCGTAGACGAAGTCCTGCGCGCCTCGGGTCATTGCGCCGCGGTGGCGGCGGCCTTGTACAAGATTGACGCAATGGATCAACATAGCCGTCGGCAGAGCGGTCGACATGGCTACGAATGCGGAGGCACCCCTGTAAGCACCTCGACAAATTCCGAGGACCCCGCCAGCTGACCGACTCCGACTCAAGGAACCAGGAAACCGTGATCCCTCGCACCATTTTCTCGACCGAGCATGATCTCTACCGCCAGACCGCCCGACGCTTCATCGCCGATGAAATCCTCCCTCACTACGAGCAGTGGGAGGAGGAGGGGATCGTCCCGCGGCATGTCTGGCACGCCGCGGGCAAGATCGGGCTCCTGTGCCCCTCCGTTCCTGAGGAATATGACGGCGCCGGCGGAAACTTCCTGCACAACACCGTGGTTATCGAGGAGATGGCCCGGGTCGGGGCCACTGCCCCAACCTTCTACCTCCAGTCGGACATCATCGCGCCCTACCTCGTGCACTTCGGTACCGAGGAGCAAAAGCAGCGCTGGCTGCCGCCAATGCTCAGCGGCGATGTCGTCACAGCGGTGGGGATGACCGAACCCTCTGGCGGGAGCGACTTACAGAACTTGCGGACCACCGCCCGGCGGGACGGCGACGACTTCGTAGTCAACGGACAAAAAGTGTTCATCACCAACGGCCACTCCGCGGATCTGCTTGTCCTGGCCTGCCGCACCAATGACGCACCCGGCGCGAAGGGCGTCAGCCTCCTACTGGTGGAGACCGATACCGGGGGGTTCCACCGCGGCCGCAAGCTCGGCAAGATCGGATGCAAGGCACAGGACACCGCCGAGCTGTTCTTCTCCGACCTGCGTGTCCCAGCCGCCAACCTACTCGGCGAGGAGGGCCGCGGCTTCTACCACCTAATGACCGAGCTTGCCCAGGAACGCCTGGTTCAGGCCGTCCGCGCGGTCTCGTCAGCCGAGGCCGCGCTCGGGTGGACGATCGAATACTGCCGGGACCGGTCGATGTTCGATCGGACACTTGCGGACTTCCAGAACACCCAGTTCGTGCTGGCCCAGCTGCACTCCGATGTGCTGGCTCAACGGGTGCTCGTCGATCGCTGCATCGAGCTGCACGTCGAGGGAGGCCTCGACGCCGTCGACGCTGCCAGGGTCAAGATGACCACCACACAGCTACAGGGTCGGGTGATGGACGAATGCCTCCAGCTGTTCGGCGGCTGGGGATACATGACCGAATACCCCATCGCGCGCGCCTACGTCGATGCTCGGATGACTCGCATCGGCGGCGGCTCGATCGAGGTAATGAAGCACATCATCGGCCGCTCGCTGTTCCGAGAAGCGAGGTCCTGAGAAGCCAGTAGAGCGAAATCTTCGACAGCAGTAGGATCATCCTCCGAATGACCTGGCTGAGGTGACCTGAATGAGCGAAATGATGAGGGTATGAGCACACCACTGTGATACATCATGAAGATGATGCAGTCCTCAGCGATCAGGTTCGACAGCGGTGCACGCTCCCCTCAGCGACGGCGTGCGGTGGGAAAGGAGCCGAGCAGAGGTGATTTCTAGCGATACTGATCCATTCACCGGAATCTCCGATCCTCTGACCACTCACGATCTCGAGGAAGCGCGCACCTACATCGACCAGGTTTATGCCTCACATCGCCTCGAGGCGCACACGGACAGACAACTCGATTTTCGGCATCGATACTCGAGATCGGGGCGATTGACGATCGGTCATCTCACCTATGGTGCCGATGTTTCCCTCGATATCGTGCCCACCGAGCAGTCGTATCATGTTTGCCTGCCGCTACAGGGGCGATGTTTCGTCGAGGACGGAGCCGAACGCGCGCAGATCGGTGATGGTCATGCCGCGATCCTTCCCCCTATGCGCTCGCTGAGCGTCCAGTGGACCCCCACCTCGGTACAACACGTCCTCAAAGTGCCGCGGGCGGCACTCGAGATGCAGTTAGCACGGTTGGTCAATCAGCCGATCGACAGTTCGCCTAAGTTTGCCCTCGATGTCGATTTGAAAACCGGCGCAGCTCAAGCCCTTCAGTCGTCGGTCGCTTTCTTGTGGAGTGAGCTCTCGCGTGTTGACGGCCTCTCCACCATTTCCTTGGCCCGTGAGCATTTGGAACAGAGCATATTGACTCAGCTGCTCTTTGCAGTCGACCACCAGTATTCGGAGCTCCTACGCGCGGACGTGCGCCAGCCCCGCCCTAGCAGGATCAGGAAGGTGCTCGACTATATCGACGCCCACCCTGAGCACGACCTGACCACGGCATACCTTGCGGAGATCGCGGGGGTCACCGAGCGGGCGTTGCAGGCAGGTTTCCGGAAGCTAGTTGGGGTTTCCCCGAGTATCTACGTCCGGGATGTGCGCCTCGAGCGCGTCCATGCTGAACTCTTGATGGGTCCTGCATATGGCACCGTAACCGAGATCGCGTCCCGTTGGGGTTTCTATCATTTGAGCCGGTTTGCCGGTCAGTACAAGCACCGCTTCGGTGTGCTGCCGTCTGAGACGATGACCCGATGCCGCTGAATCTTGAGGCCGCGGTCGTCCTCCTCCGAGGTCGATTCCTCTCTTACCGACTGCGCCGGCCGTCCACCGACATGCAGTGAAGCGCGGGTTCGAAACCGAGTTCCCGGAGTTGTTGAGATCTCTGGGTTTGTACGCTGGGTCGTCTGAAAACTCCAGGTTTCCGTGAGTAGTGGCGGCGGCCAGTCGTTGGCAGCGGTGATGGTGGACTTCCCGGCTCGCCGGTGCAGGCGAATCACAGGTATCCTGCAGTGCCGCCACCACCTGGTGGCCCGCTGCCGAGTGTCAGCGTTGCCGTCGAATGTCGCCTGCCGCCCAGTCGATCTGGCCCGAAGGGCGGCTGGGCACTGGACGAGCACGATGAGCACCGCGCCGTGAGACCAGTCCGATTTGTTCGCGCTTCGAGACGGCAACGGATCCGGTACGCGGGTCGGCTAGTAACGATGCGGGTCGATATTGGGAACCGGCGGCGCGGGTGACCTCGCGGATGGGTATCGGATGAGGAAGACACACCGATGATCAATCCCTCGTCGTATGCCGAGCCCCGTACCCGAGACGGAGACACCGCGAAACCGGAAACCCGGCCGAACCCCGCGAACAACATCGACGGGACCCAGGTTCGGAATCAGGATAGTCCAGCTTCGCAGTCGGGATAGTGACGCAGAGCACATAGACGTACGGTCATCGGCAAGGGATCTTCGCGATCCAGACTTCAGATTCGAAAGGTCGAATATCGATGACTGCCAGCGTTGCTAAAAAGTGGACTGATGCCGAGAGGATCGAGGCTCAGCGTCAGTGCGTCGAACATCATGTCGCTCTGGAGAATGCCGGCGAACAGAGTCGAGTTCTGACGGAGACTTTCGCTACCGAAGGGGTCTTTTACGACGTAGTCCCCGGCGTCACCCATTTCGAGGGGCTTCAGGGCGTCGCCGACTTCTACGACATGCTCTTCAGCGTGCTCCCAGATATGCACATCAAGGTCACCCACACCTACGACGTTCCTGGATGTTGTGTTCGCGAAGGTGTTGTGACAGGAACGCATTCGGCCGAGTTCGCGGGGGTACCGGCCTCGGGCCGATTCATCTCCTTCCCCTTCTGCGGTCTATACATTTTCGGTGACGACCCGACCAAGCTCATTGCCGAACGCGCCTACTGGGACAACGATGGACTGCTTCGCCAGATGCGAGGCGAGGAAGACGCCCCCGACGGAACTCCCTGGGACAACTCGCAATAGGCAGAAGCGGCTAACACGCCAGGCGAACTCAGGTCCTGTAGCCGAATCTTTCATTTTTGGCGTGGTCTTCACCGACGCAGCTACGTCGGCATACGAAAGATCCTAAAGCGAAGGAGTAACAATGACCGTAGACGACAAAATCGACCGTCGCGACTACTTCAACGATTTCGACCTCGACGCACCCGATTTTGCGGAGAACTACGAGGAAGTCCTGGGCGAGCTCGTGGCCAAGTGCCCGGTAGCGCGAAGCAACGTCGCCGGCGGCTACTGGGTAGTGAGCCGATACGAGGACGTCCGCAGGTGCGCGCAGGACTGGGAAACATTCTCCAGCGAGGGCGGATTCGAGCCCGGGCGAGGTGGTGAGGATGGTGGCGCAAAACTCTATCCCGTCGAGCTCGATCCCCCGTATCAGACGCGTTGGCGCGGGGCGCTCGGCCCCTATTTCAATCCCCGAGCGATCAAATCGCGCACCGAGAGCATTCGGGAGCAGATCACGGACCTCATCGACGGGTTCATCGAAAAGGGAAGCTGTGATTTTGTCGACGAGTTCGCGGCCCAGCTGCCCGGACGCGTATTCTTTGCAACGTTCCTCGGCGTTCCTCTCAGTGAGCTGCCCTACATCCAGGAGGCCACGGACGTAGCGATGCGTGGGCCGATGGACCAACGTCCGCAAGCGTGGGGACAGATCGCGGAGTTTCTCGACAAGTACCTCAAAATGCGAGAGAAGGAGCCGCCACGCAACGATTTTGTCGACGTGATCCTGGCCGGAGTACTCGACAAGGACGGTCAACCGTGCTCATGGGAGCACAAGCTGTTCATTCTGATCGATTTGCTTGCCGGCGGAATCGGAACGACCACCTACCTGCTCGCTGGAATGGCGCATCATCTGGCGACTCACCCCGAGGATAAGGCGCGTCTTGCGGCAGATCCCTCGCTGCATCGCGGTGCCATCGAGGAGTTCATCCGCTATTACGCGTCCATCGTTGCCTTGGGACGGACGGCAACCCGCGATACCGAGGTGGCGGGTCAGAAGATCACCAAGGGCGAATTCCTGATGCTCTCGTTCGCTGCAGCTTGCCGCGATCCAGAGGTGTTCGACCATCCGCACGAGGTGGACATCGATCGCCACATTGCGGTCAACCCGGCATTCGGGTCATCGGGACCGCACCGCTGCATTGGATCTCACATCGCCAGGCTGGAAGCCGCTGTCGCGTTGGAAGAAATTCTTCGCCGCCTTCCGGATATCGCCATGGCCAGCGGGGAAGAGCCGGTGTACAGCAACAGCACGATCACTCGGAACATGGACAAGCTCCCATTGGTATTCACTCCCGGACCAAGAGAGGTTAAGCAATGAAATACGTCGTTGATGAGGCGTTGTGCTCCGGCCAGGGCCGCTGCTATGCGGTCGCTCCCGAAGTATTCGGCGAGGACGACGACGGCTACAACAAGGATATCGGTCGGGCCGTCGAGGTGCCTCCCGGCCTCGAGCAAGCAGTAGAGGATGGGGTCGGAGTCTGCCCGGAGCAGGCGATCAGGGTGTTCGCCAACCTTCCCTGACACAGTCACATCGGTCGCCGAAAGTTACGGCATCTCCTCCCTCGGTGTCCTCGGTCAAGCGGCACCCCCTCGGGGCGCGTATTTGACCGCGAGAGCGGCCGGACTGTGCCGAACATCCTGAATGCCAGTAGGTAGACCATGAAGGTGGTTGCTGATCGGAGGGGCATCGCCGACCAGGTTGTCGTCGCGGACGACGACGGTTGCCCAGTTCCAAGGCCGTAGAAAACTATGCAGTGCCGCCCCGCGTGCCTCAAGACGCAGCTCCGCCTACCGACAATCCGGAAGCAAGGCCCAATCCGCCGTTTGCGGGACCAAAGTGACTAACCGCCCACAACACCAACGAAAGGCCAGCCAAGCAGACATGAGACCGATTGCACGTATTTCAATCATCGGAGCTGGTCCCGCCGGTATCTACGTGGCGGATGCCCTTGCCAAGAGCGATGTCCCCGTCTCTATCGACATCTTCGACCGGCATCCAGCACCGTACGGACTGATCCGGTATGGTGTGGCGCCGGATCATCCGCGCATCAAGAATATCGTGAAGGCTCTGCACGAGGTACTTGAACTACCGCAGGTTCGATTCCTAGGAAATGTCCAATACGGAGTCGCCATCGATCTCGCGGACCTTCAACACCGATACGACGCTGTGGTCTTCGCGACCGGCGCAAACAAAGACCGTGACCTCGATATACCCGGTATCGGTTTGACCGGAAGCTTCGGCGGAGCGGAGTTCGCGTCGTGGTACGACAGTAGTCCCGACGCCCCCCTGGATTGGACGCTCGCCGCCGAAAGTATCGCGGTCATCGGCGCCGGCAATGTCGCTCTCGACGTCGCCCGGATGCTCAGCAAGACAGCAGACGAGTTCCTCAGCACGGAGATCGCCGACAATGTCTATCGCGCTCTGAGATTGTCGCCGGTTCGTGAAGTCCACCTCTTCGCTCGGCGTGGACCTGCACAAGCCAAGTTCACTCCGCTCGAACTACGTGAACTCGGCGAGTCACCGAACGTCGAGGTGATAGTAGACCCAGCCGACATCAAATATGACGAAGCTAGTCTCGCAGCGAAAGAACAGAATAGCCAGATACGCATGGTAACCAGAGAATTGGAGAAGTATGCAACCAAGCCCCGTGATGATCGACGCCCACGCAAACTATACCTGCACTTCTTCGAGAACCCCGTCGAGGTAATCGGCACCGAGCGCGTCGTGGCGCTTCGCACCGAGCGCACGCAATACGTCGGCGACGGTGAGACGGCGGGAAGCGGCGTTCACACTCAGTGGCCGGTACAGGCGGTGTATCGGTGCATAGGATATCGCAGCACCACCCTGCCCGGTTTGCCATGGGATAACAACGGAGCCGTCGTACCCCATATCGCAGGTCGGGTGATTGACCATCATGGTGGCGCGCTTCCCGGTATCTATGTGAATGGCTGGATCAAGCGAGGTCCCGTTGGCTTGATCGGGCGGACTCGCAGCGACGCCGCCGAAACCGTGAAGAGCCTACTCGAGGACCTTGCGGTGCTACCGAGGGCAGTCGATCGTGAGCCGAATTCGATTGACGCGCTCCTACTATCGCGTCACGTGCAGTACACGACCTGGAGTGGATGGCTTCGCCTCGACGCACACGAGCGTGAACTCGGAGCACAGTGCCACCGAGAGCGCGTGAAGATGGTGGATCGCGCAGCGATGATCGCCATCAGCGGTGTCGATCAGGACAGCGTCTGGGGTTTGACCACTGGAAATCTTTCCGTCATCGGCTGTTCGGCGTCGGATGGTGGATCGCGCGACCCGGCTTGCACCTCCAGTATCGAAGCCATCATCGGGGACCCACGCTGACAGTCACCTGTCGCGGTCACACCAACATCGTCAGCAATCGAATCAGTTCACTGACGTTACGTAACCGAAAAATCGGACTAGATCCTCCGCACGCGATATCGCCCATCCCGATTCACCGAGAGTGAGCCAGTTGTGCCATACGTAGTCGCCGAGCCCTGTGTAGATGTACTCGACAAGGCCTGCGTTGCAGAATGCCCAGTTGACTGCATCTACGAGGGCGCACGCATGATGTACATCCACCCCGACGAATGCGTCGATTGCGGCGCTTGCGAACCGGTATGTCCCGTCTCGGCAATCTTCTTCGAAGATGACGTACCCGAGGAGTGGACCCGTTACACCACTGCTAACGTTGAATACTTCACCGAACTCGGTAGCCCAGGCGGCGCCGCGAAGGTTGGCCCGACTGCCTTTGATCCCGAGTTCGTGAAGGCTCGGTTATCCGCTTCTTGATCCTGGTCCTGCGCGTTTCACGGACAGACAGGTGGAGCCCCAACCAGTCGCCGAACCTGATTATCGGCTCGTAAGACCTAGATTGGCGCGAATTTCGAATGATTCACGGGCCACCTAGTCCAGATTCCGTAGTTGTTGACTAGCGGCCGGCTCTTGGGGACCTGCACCCGGTGCCGGGCACGCATCCGCAGCCGCCACGCGCCGTCCTCACCGCGAGCCTCCGCCGGCAAGCTCCGGCTGTCGCCCATTTCTAGAGTTGCCGCAGCGCATCCTGCGGGGCCTCGCCCTGGTCGACCGCGAACCCCAAGAACCCCCGCACCGCGGCCAGCACGGCGTTGATCCGCCGCGGTCCACGCACCACATCGGCGCCTGGACCGGCCAACACCACCGACGCGCCCGGTCTGCCTCGATCAGAGGGAGTGTGCCGCAGCCACAAGATGAATGTCCCCAGTCGGTCGGCGGCTGTCCGCCAGTCCAGGTGTGCCAGTCCGCACCACGTCAAGTAGAGCGACACCGCTCCGGCGTAACTCTTGGTCGTCGACTCGGCGTCGTCGCGTCCGAACGCACGTATCGCAGATACGCATCTGCGACCGCCACCGTCCGCAAATTGTCGTCGATCACTGTCCAGTACCGGGTACCTGAGGGAAGCTTCACGGGAAATGGTCGCAACTCTCCACCTCCTGCGTCGATCATGACCGCCGGAACACGACAGCCACCTGACCGACACGGGGTGAGAACCCGTTGCCCACCGAAGGACTGGGTCACCTACAGCAACAGTCAGCAACACCGTCCAGACCCGGAGGGAACCCCGCATAGTGCCCGCGCCGATGATGGCTCCGGACTCGTCGAACCGGCAAACCATGAACGACTTGATGCGGATCCACGGCAGCGACCGTTGTCGCGACAGGACCGCCGTCGTCCTGCACGTACCTGACCTCGACCTCTCCGGTCCTGGGCACGCATCCAGTGTTGTCCCGAGTGACACGAAACCTGGAAAGTGACATGCGAGTGACATGAAATTTGGAAAGTGACACCGCTCCGCGGAACCTACAAAAAATGTGTCCGATGCCATTTAAGGCGAGGTGGGAGCGGCCCGTTGACCTGGGATGCCTCAACAATGTGGCAGAGCGGCCCGTTGACCTGGGATGCCTCAACAATGTGGCAGAGCGGCTCGCTGATTTCCTGCCACATTCTGGAGGTAGCCGTCCGCCGGACGGGGCGGCGCGCAGCCCAACAAACGCGCGGGTCAAGCCATGTGAGAATTCCCGTCGGAGTGTCAGTAGCAATTCCCGTTTCGATGTCAGTGGCCGAGTCCCACCCGGGGATGACAGCATCCGGCGCTGCACTCTCCTCGACCAGGACGGATGCATCAATTTCTTCCTCCATCCCATTCCCCAAAGTCAACCTCAACGCCCGGACAAAACTGACATCGAGTGGGAAAATCCGCTGACGCAGATGGGAAAAGCCCAGTTCACCGCACTGACATCCCGACGGAAGTCTCACCTGTCACTTCACATTGTGAAGTGACACCGGAGATGTCCAATCGGACCAGGTAGTTGTCCACCGCTTTGCTGCTGGAATGCCGGGCCAGTGTGCCAAATAACCTGTCAATGATCGAAAATCGTCGGTCTCCGTGCGCGTCGCGAAAGACCCAGCGGGAGCCGTCCTCGTGTGGGAATGAAGGGTCTGGGCCTGCGGCGATGACAGGGCAGCGAGCGCGGTCGGGGCTTTCATGAGGGCGGTCGTTCGGTGGCTGGACAAGCCCGTAGGCACGATTGGACAAAAAGGTTGTCAATTGGACAACTCGCCTGTCACTTCACACACATTGGCAGAGGACAAATGTAGGTTCCGGCGCTTCATGTCGGCAGCGCAGTCCGTTGACCTGCGTATTTCCATCGCTGTGTCGGTGCGGGATTCTTACCATCTTGTCGGATCCCTCAATCGCCTGTACAGGCGTCGCTCTGCCATCCAGTTCTCTGAGCTGCGAAAACGCGCCTGGTTAGGACTCCCTACCGACACGAAATGTGGAAACCGACACGTCACCGACGCGAAATCTGGAAAACCGACACCGAAATGTGGAACCTACAACAAAATGCACTCGGGGCCCTCTCCATGGCGTCGCTCCGTGTCACTCATGGTTTGTGCGCACTAGGCCGCGATAATTTCAATTATCGCACCGTCGGGCCCGAAACCGCACGTCAGCGCGTTTTTGCTCTGCAGCGTGTCGGTGCACCTCGGTACCCTGGCGTCGGTGACGATCGAACCGGTGAACGAGGCCACGAACGGCCTGTAGCAGCACCCCGCGGGGCCCGCGCTACCGGAGGAGGTGGCGGCGCGGATCGCTGGCGCCATCCAGCGGCTGTATCGCTGCCCGGAGCCCCAGAACGAGACCTTGCTACGGACGGCACTGCGTATGTTCGAACGAATCCGCGGATAAGATCGATCTACGGGTGTGATTGAGCAGGCGACGCCTCGTCGAGAAGCGAATCGATAAGATACTCTGCCGCAGCGGTTTTCGCTTGCGTCTTTGTTGTTCCGCGGCCAGTCGCCGTGTGGTCCCGGTAACGGACTTCGCATGTGAACACCGGCGCGTGGGCGGCGCCCTCCACCGTTACAGCCCACTGTGGGGAGGGATGCCCGTGGTGTTGCGCATGGCTGAGCACCCACGCGATCGGATTCTTATGCGCTCGTTCCCGCTGTTTCGCCGCCTGGACCGAATCCGAATCTCCGTTGCGCGCTGATGCTGGTCGCGCCCGAATCCCTGCGTGCGTGGTGCTCAGGGGAACTGCTTGCGGCTCGTCCCGCAGCGGGGAGTCCGCCTCCGGATGGCTCTCTCCGGCTGCGATCGCCTGGGTTAGGCCCCATGCCGCGTCCTGCTCGGCTCGCTTCTTACTGCCCGCGGTTGCCCACGGTCCGCGGACGTCGCCCACTCGGAGGCGGGCAGCGTATACCGGGGTGTGCGAGGGCCCACGGTGATCGCTGTCGATTTCGGGTTTGGGCAAATCGGGATGGGCTTGTAGCCACATCGACACGACACTCGGCCCGAATTCCGGGTGCGACTGCGATGCCCAGTCGAAGACCTCGGATCGGATCGGTGCCCAACTCTCCGGAGCGTCGAGCAACGTCACGATGGTGGTGACCGTTACCTCGTCAGCCTTCATTCGGCGGCGGAGCTCGGTGACTACTTCACCGATCGGGTCGCGTGTGGTCGCGGCCGCCAGCACCTTCGCCCACCGCTTCGAGTCGAGACCCTCGAGTTCACCGGCGGCGACGACCTGCGCGGTCACCTTCCGATCGAGTGCCTTGAAGTGTGCTGCCTTTTCTTCCCGGTCCGCGGCGATGCGCCGGTTGATGTCGACGGCGAGGTTGCCGAGTTGTTCGGTTGTGTACGGGGCAGGCGCGGAGTCGAGGTGGGCGAAAATTACCCGCTGAGTGATCAGGTCCGACACTCTGCGCAGCGGCGACGTCGCGTGCGTGTAGGCCGCCAACCGAAGCCCGTGATGGCCGTGCACCGTCGGGGCATACGTGGCAGCACGAAACGACGACTGCAGACGCGAACGCAGCTTCTCGAACAGCACCGGATCAGTCATCGCCACCGCCACCTCCGCTGCAAGGTCCTCGGTGCTGCCCGCGGTCACCGCGCTGCGGTGATTGCGAAACAGGACCGGGAGATCCTCCCGCACACACCACATGGCGATCGCCTCGTTGGCTGCGATCATCATCTCCTGCACGATCACATACCCGACCGTCCGCACGTCGGATGGAATCGGTGCGATTCCCCCTTCCTCGGTGGAACGCCAGCCATGCGTGAGGTCGTAGAGCGCGAAGGCACCGGACCGGCGACGCCCCTGAAGCAGCACCTGCGCGGCGTCATTCGCAGCTTTCACGCACTTGTGTAGCGGGTCGTCGACTGAACCCAGAATTTCGGTGATCTGCGCGTGATCGACCGCGACGCACCGGCCGGCAGGCACCCGCCCGCGATCGACACTCACCCCGGACACAATCCCGTCCGCGGACAGAGCAGCCTGGACGCGCAGTGTGGATCTCGCCGCAATCTCGGTCAAGGTTGCCGCTTGCTCGGTGTCGCGGCCAAGCATCGGTACCGTCCGTCGGGAAAGGTACTTCGATTCACGGCGCAGGAAAGCCGTCGCATCAGCCGCGGAGCCTAGGGGCACGACGTCCGCGACGCCGGCGATGTGCACCTCCAGCTTCCACCCCGAACCGTCGGCGAGTTCGGTTACCGCGAACGCGTCATCGCGGTCGAGGGCCTCGGACCGATCAACCATCAACAACGGCACACCGCTATCGGACACTGCGCCTCCTCGAGAAGTAATCGGCAGCGACACTGCACCAGGAACCATCAGTACCAGCGATGGACATCAGTGTCGATCACCTCTTTCCTTCGACACGCCCGCCGATCCGGCTGGCATTGGGGCGTGCCAGGTCAAATTTCGTCGAGGCACTTCCGTCCCGGCAGTTCTGGTTGACGGGACGTCTCCAGTGCCGTGCCTGGTCTCCTGGCCGATTAAGTACCCGGTGTTGCCCGGTCTGACGGGCACCGGCCCGCGACCCCCTACGTACCGGAGCATCCTCCCGCGTGTATCGACGTGCCCGAACAGCACGAACAAGACAACCACCTCGCTCACAACAGTAGATTCGATCTAACACCCGGCGCGATACCGTGAGGTAAGGCGCGCCGTGCATTCGGTGAGCATTCACGTGGCCAACATTGGTCCAATCGACCTGCACGGCCCGGAAAGCCACAGCGCACTCCGCATCGAACTCCTCCACTGAGCAACCCCATAGCCGCGAGGGGTGGGAAACGTCTTCTGTGAGGAGGATTCGGCCATGACTGTTCGTGGGCAGATGCCACAAGATGCGCCTGGACCAGGCGAGGCGCACCGTTCCAGTCGCCTTCGACCCCTTCGATCTGCCGATGCACCGCGGATTGTCGATCAGGCGGTCAACCCGGTGTGAGGCTAGTTGCAGAAATTGCGCAGGACGTGAATCCGCTGTGTGAGCACCGCCGAGTAACGCGAATCCTCCTCCGAGTGGCGGCTTCGTCGACATCCGGCGGCGCGGAAAAGCCTCCGTGCCGGGTCGACCCGAAAGGGTGACCATAGCGGAGTTGCCGTAAATGCATCCCCCTCGGCGCAAGGAACTTCGTTCTCAGCAGGAGTGCAGGACCTGGCTCATCGCGTCCTTCTCTGCCTGCGTCACCCACAACCGGTACAGGGCCTTGACGTCGATCTGCCGCGAGACGTAGGTGCATCGGTAGCTCTTGTTCGGCGGCAACCAGGATGCGGCGTCGGAATCGGACTTCTTCGAATTGGTGGGGCCGTCCACAGCTTGCAGGTTCCGCGGGTCGTTGGCCAGGTCGCGGCGCTGCTCCGGGCTGAGCTGCTGGGCGCCTTTCTGCCACGCATCGGACAGGGCGACGACGTGATCGATCTGCACCGCGGTGGAGGTGTCCTGGCCGCGGACGAAGGCGATGATGGTGCCGGTGTAAGGGTCGTGCAGGGTGCCGGTCGCCACCACGCAGTCCCGGGTACTGGCTTTATAGGTGAGGTCCACCAGGTCGCGGCGCAGGATGTCGTTGCGGGTATCGCAACCGTTGTGGCCGCCCTCGACACCGTTGTCGTCGGACCACGACGGACCGAACTGCTCACGGGTGTACCCGGTCTTCGGGGCGCGACCTTTCACCGCCAGGGTGTCGAGCTTCGCCAACGCCGGTGCCGCATCAAACCCCACCAACGGGACGGCCGGCGCGTCCCCGAGGGAGCCGGTTCCAGGGTCCGCATCAGCAAGGGCCGAGCACCCGGTCAAGCCGAGCGCGGTGACCGCACCGAGGGCGAGCAGAGCGGACCGGGGACGACGACGCATGTGGCAGTTCTCCTGTTACCTGTGGGACTGAAGTGGCACACAAGTATGGCGTGGTCCACCGACAGCCCTTGTCGCCTGTCCGACGGAATGCCCACGTCACCCGAAACGTCACCGCTGAGACCAATTGGCCAGCAAGCTCCCACCACAATCGCCGAACCAGATATCCGCCCACCTTGCCCAACCGAACAACGCAGTTCGCCACCCGCCACACCCAGCCTTCCCCATCGACTCACACCAGCATCGCCGGTCCGCCCGCTTCTTCAACATGCTTCTGACCTCGGACACAGAAATCGGCTCCCGGCTGGTGGAGAAGCGTCACGGTGGTGGATAATAGAACATATGTTCGAGAACTGGCAGGCAGTGCACGACCCAAAGCCATGGCGCAGCGTAGACCCACCCCGGCCGGTCACTGTCGACCTAGCTACCGCGATCGCGCACGGCGGCGGACGCCTCGCTCACGACCTCCCGTTGCGAGTCCGCGCCGACGGGCTCAATCTTGACGTCCACGTTCCCGGCGTGCTGCACGCCTGGGCGCGCACATCCCGCGGAGCCTGGCTAGGAGCCTGCACATTTACGATTCCTACCGGCAACAAACTCGGCTCTTTGAAGGTCACGCAATGGTGCCCCGCAACGGCAATCACACCCCGGGAGCCGGACCGGCACAGATGAATCCAGCACTCCGCACCAGATCACACAGTCGCTCCGCCACCACTCAGCAGCGATATGACCGGATGAGTTGGTCGGCGCCGGGGACGCGATGCAGCGAAAAGACGCATCCACCCAACGCCCGCATGAAAAGTGCTCAACCAGCCGGACAGTCCAACGCGCGCCTCGCCACCGACAGCGGCCGGCACACCCCACAAATCAAGCACGCAGTCGCCGACATTAAGTGAAGCGGTCTGACTACGAATCCGGCGGAGCATCCGGTCGTTGCTCTGCGTCAGGCCATTTCGCGAGCTTCACACGATACAAACACGGAATCTTCCGTTCATAGCCGTCTTTCGTGACACAGCGCTCCCCAACGCCCACACGACAATGCGGGCACGGAATGTGAACAACGAACTCGAATGGGTCCATCACTCACCTCCACCGACGCCACCTGATCACCCGCACCGACACCTGACATCGCGAATCATGCCGTACCCACCATGTACACACCACCCCGCACCGTCGGGTATCCACGTCGGGCGCATCCGACCGCCGCATCGCACAGGAAGCCGCTCGACCGCGGCCACCACGAATCGCCTCAACGAAAACCACACGGCCGCGCCAACGTACCCACGAAGTATCCCTCCGAGATCTTCCGGCAGGAGATGAGTGAGTGCAGCATCGACTCGCCAGCTGACCAACGAGCAAAGACACCTGGCGTCAGCGTCTCGATAGCACCCAGATAGGAGGTGCCCGCCGTTTTGCGGTGTCTCGGCCGTAAAGCCCTACAGTCAGTCAACACCAAGCTATTCGGCGCCCGCCCGGTTCACGTCCGCGCGAACAAGTACACAGTCAACGGCGCAACGCTTTTCAACCAACTTGATCCCGACCACAGTGCGTGATGACTTCCTGCGCATCTCACTCCCACTCGGAAGCGAAATTGCTTCAGGGCCATTGACTCTCCCCCGATCCGGCAACACCCTCCGACCCCCGAATCGACCACCAAACTGTAGGACTCAAGCCGATCACTACCCACGCTTGTCCGGGCCACCTGGCACTATGGCGAACAGCAGCCAGACGAACTGGCTGAGCGATGCAGCAAGGAGCACCACATGGCATTACCTGTATTAACTGCAGAACAACGCGCTGACGCGCTGGCGAAGGCAACCGAAGCCCGCAAAGCGCGTAGCGAACTCCTCTCAGCCGTGAAGGCTGGAGAGCTCACGGTGGCCGCGGTACTCGCCAAGGCTGAAACGGACGAAATCGTGAAGAAGACGAAGGTGTCGGCCTTGCTGAAGGCACTTCCCGGTGTCGGATCAGTGAAAGCCGCGAAACTCCTCGAGGAACTGTCGATCGCCGAGACCCGCCGGATCGGCGGACTCGGAGCGAACCAGCGCCAAGCACTCATCGAAGCTTCCACAGCTTACTGATCGGACAGCCGCGCGGCCTCCAGCCAAATCCGAATACCCTGGCTGGAGGCAGTGGCCGAGTACACGCACAAGTATCAGTGCGCTGCGTTGTACGCCTCCTCGAGCTGGGCAGGGATGCGTCCACGCGAGGACACTTCATATCCCTGGGCCGTTGCCCATTCCCGAATGTCCTTTGCCCGCTTTCGCCCATTCGATGGAGCCACTGCCGCAGTCGACCGACGCTTCCGCCCGCCAACGCGAGTTGCATGCTCGATGTAGTAGTTGAGAGTGCTGTGGAACTCCTTGGCGTTCTTGGCCTTCAGGTCAGTTTTCGTAGTCGACACCGTTAACGGAAAACGCAATGGTTTCACCCTTGCCATTTTTGATCGGTGTCCCGTCGATGTCGTCGAGGCGTTCGACAACAATTTTGCGCGCCACAGTTCCACTCCTTCATCGTCGATTCCCGGCGAACACTACTGCGAAGTAAGGCGTACCTGCGAATCCGACAAGGCTATCGGGGTCGCCGTTGCATCGAGTACGTTTTCGCTGCGGTATTTGCGCGCATCCAACCGACACACGCGGTCACGTCAGTGCCCCTTCGGGCTCACAATGCACCGAGCAGCCCCAAAAAGGACCCATTCCGACGCTCACCCCAGGTCATCTATCAACACTGCCGGCGGCCGGCCGAAGCCAGGTATGCCCCTCATCGCGACTACGCATCCGCTAAGTGCTGAAGCCGTCCATGTCTACAGGCATCTTTCTCACTACGATTTGTGGCGATCTTGCAACTGCCGACGAGCCGAATGCCGCTCGCTGCGCCGAATCCCTCGACCAGATTGCCCGGGTCATGCGTGGCACGCGCTCTCAGCGATTGACATAATCGAAGCAGTGACTAACTACTTGCCATGTCGGGTTTTCACAGAAGGACTGATCTCGATGCGAACTCAGCGGTCCGCAACCTCAGCAGTGGAGCTGTACTCGGCCTTCCGGCAACAACACCCCGGAACCGCGATGCCCGAGGACTACGTCACGGAGTGTGGGTTCAGGCTCGGTCGTTGGCAGTACCGTCAGCGCGTCGCTCGGATGCTCGGGACACTGCCTGCCGAGCGGATCCGCGAGCTCGATGCGATCGGATTCGTGTGGAGCGAAGACGACGCCCCTGTACCCGCCGTGACTCGTACCGACAGCAAGCGGCGTCGCATGCTCGCGGAGATTGCTGCCTACCGTGAGCAACACGGCGATGCACTCGTTCCCGCGAACTATGTGAACGACGACGGGGAACAGGTAGGTCAGTGGCTGTACCGGGCGGTGAAGAAGTGGCGAGCGGACCAACTGCCCGACGAGGAGCGCGGCCCACTCGCAGCACTTGGAGTCTCCCCCGGCCCGCGCCCCCGTGGACCAAGGACCGCGGCGTAATACCCACCCGATTCACCATGGAGACCGACGATCCACAGAGAACGTGGAGACATCAACGACGATAATCCCAGCCACTCAATGTTGGCTCATCTTCCGAACGGAACTATCTCACTGTCTCCGGGCAACCTTCACACGAGGACCAGACACGCTGACTTTGAGAGTCCGGGTCAGACGAGATAGCGCCATCGGCACCGGGGAGGCGACACTCACGAGCACTCGAAACATACAACCGTATTGCGCAGCAGCGGCGCCCTCATGGAACACTCTGGGACGTCCGACCGCATCTAAAACTCGAACTCCATCGAGTCATTCCACGACCTCACAGACGCACCCAGTCGTATCAAACGAGAAGAGACTTCAAGGCCCATGCTAGCGCCGGCACGCCCCCATACTGCGGCGTATAGCGCAGAACCAGAGGACCGACGTTGCCGTCCCTTCGAGTGACGCGGTACGCCGGGAGCGTACGGGTTCCGCAAGAACTGCACTGCTGAGAAGGAAGACCCAGCAGATGAATTCGCCCCGCAATGAACTGGCGGCGGCTGCGGCCGGGCCCACACCTGGACGACCGAACTCGCCGACAGTAGACGACGTCGAGTCAACGCCAAGGCCCGCATACGGGCGCGCAAATCGAGTGGTCCCCCGATACGTGAACATGCTTGACCATGGCGTCACCAATCTGAACTCACACCACGCCGCCACGAACACGCAGATGGCCGTCTCGGCACTGAGCCACGCTGCAACTGGAGCCGCAACCAACTCCGATCGCCGAGATAACGCCACACAACAGCATGAACACGCGACAACGCGACGATTTCCACTCGCTTGACCCACGTAGTGGCATCCCGACGACTCACCTCGGAGGTCGCCAACACAATATGGATGCGCCCGTTCGCTGATGTCCCTGTCCCCCTACGTCATTACACGCGTTCACCAGCACCTGCCGCATAGCCGGGCAGTCACACTCCGGATAGACAGTGTCAATAGTCGATCGAGGCTACCCATCGACCCGGAGGCCGGGTGGACGAAGTCTCGACTGCCAACTTCGGCCCTCCCTTCGCAACCTCGCTCTCGGAATCCGCGACAGTACGTGCATGGACATTCCGCTCTGGCGCAGCCATTGCGCCTCTCACCCATCCCTGCGGCCGATCCGGCTGGCGCTCTCAGAACCTCAGTTGCTCAAGTTCGCGGTGGTTCGTATATCAAGTTCGGGCGGCGCGGCGAGGGCACCCACTCGAGAAATTTGGGAGGCGCTGGCGCCAAAGGACATTCGGCCCGAGGCGTCGGCACATCCCGATCGCTCAAACGGACATCATCAGCGGGTGCATTTCAGACCCGAAGGGTGTCCGCCGAAGCGGCGGCGCTATATGGCGGTATTGCAATAGCGGCTTGGCCGCGGTGATGCAGCGTGCATCACCGCGGGGCGTCCACCCGCAATGTATTTGCACCGAACGCAAACGTCCAAGCTGGATGCCCGGGTGATGCACCGTGCATCACCCGCATCACCGCGCAGCAATGGAAACGCATCACGCGATCGATTGACGATGCGCTCGAGCCTGCCGCGCGGACACCCACTCTGGCACCACTGGCGAGAAGAACAACCCTTTCAACATTTCGTCAAGTGACGAAACCGCCTGCGGGTGCTTTGATTGGCTGTAACCACTGATCGGCGCGTGATGATAATGACCAACGAGTTAAAGAGGTTCGGGCTTGGCGCGCCCCGAAGGGGTATCGGAGCAAATCAACGCCACGCCTACTCAGTAACATATGGCCTCATGTACGGCCTTAGGTATGGCCTTACACGCAACCGTTCATCTGACCTTGCGTCGGGAATTCGGCTAGCGAAAGAGGCTGCGCGCTCGCACGCCGATCCCCCGTCGTCGTAAGTGCTCGCACCATCTGCCCATACGCGCCGATGTGACCCCTCCATTCCGTGGGGAATGCCGGATTTCGTGGTTTCCCGCCTCTGCGTGGGGGATTCAGCACTCCTTGGACACCCCTTCTCCACTGAGGGCTCTGGGGAACCGGGAGTCTAGGCCCTCTTCGTCATGTATGACGATCTACCCGTTTTCGACTGCGCTGCTCGTGCATTCATCTAGCGCGCGAGGCGGAGTCAGCGTCATAATCTTCCCGCAAAAGCGGTCCAGTCTCTTGTTCCAGCACTGCAGAAAATGACTCTGACATGCAGTTATCTTTGCGGCCTTACGTATGGCCTTAACTACGTCCGTGTATAACACCTGCGCAATGCCCGCAAATCACACCGTGTAACCGGTCGTACCAATCCCCTTACTGATGACCTGCAGCAACGGCATATCAGTGACCGCACACTAGGCCTTCCTCAAGCCCTTTGACATCCCGCTATCTACGACCATGTCTAAGAGCTATTGCACGATCTTGTACACGGTGTTTTCAGAGGCCATGGATTTGACCTGAATACTGATCGGGTGTCGAACCTTCTCGAGGACCTTTTGACAGCTGCTGTTTCATGGCCATGATCCAGGTCCTTGTCATGGGTTGTGAGAACGCCTTACCAATGGGGTGTGTCGGTGGCCGTCCACCCGGCCGCATTGCCGTAGCCTGCTAGGCATGTCGCCAACGCAGCCCCCGCGCAGTGTGCTTGTCGCCAATCAAAAAGGCGGTGTCGGTAAGAGTTCCATCGTCTCAGCCGTCGCAGGCATGGTGTCTGCTGCGGGCCGGCGGGTGCTCGTCGTCGACGCCGACCAGCAAGCGAACGTCACGTCCTCGGATCTCGGTGTCGAGGGGGATCGAGGGAAGGGGCTCAGCATGGCCCTTCAATACGCGCACCCGCTCGAACCGACGCGAGACGTCCGCCCGAACCTCGACCTCATTCCCGGTGGTCCGGCGCTCGCAGTCATCGGTGCCATCGCCGCCACAGCCGCTCAATCAGGGATGGACCTGAGGGGCAATCTCGTCTCTACCCTCATCGACTTGCAGGCAGCCGAGCAGTACGACCTGATCCTCATCGACTCCGGGCCAGGAGACGCGCCACTCCTCGATGCCCTGCTGGGGACCGCTCGATACCTGCTCGTGCCGACCAAAGATGACGACGCCAGCTTGTCCGGTGTGGAACTCCTCGCAGCCCGCTACCTCCGGGCCCGCAAGAGCGGTTCACTCATCAAACTTCTCGGTGTTGTGCTGTTCGACGCGAATCCCCGCGCGACCGCCCGCAACCGCGACGTATTCGAACAGGTAGAGGAGCTACTCGAAGGGAGCGGCGCCGCCCCGTTCGAAACATTCATTCGGTCTGATCGCGCAGCCGCGGTCGATCTCCGAATCCGGCACATCACGCCCTCGGAGCTGGTTGCAGTCGCAGAGGATCCACTGAAGAACCGGATTCAACGGCTACGCGAAAAGAAGAACATCGCGGAACGTTTGTGGTCCCGCGACCCTTCCGGACTCGCCAAGGACTACCAATCTCTCACCCGAGAGGTCCTCAGTCGGCTCTCTGCTGCGGAGAAGGACGAAGTCTCCGGGGGAGTGGCATGAGTGCACGACGCAGAAAGGCTGCATTCGATCCCGGTGCTCTCGGCGATCTCGATGACTTACTTCCCTCGCTGAGCATCGTCACCGAAACACCAGCGGACTCACCAGATCCGCAACCAGCGGCCCCGGAAAACAGCAGAGAAGACGGCCCGATCCAGGTCGACGCGGAACCCACCGCTGAGGCGCCGCAACCGGCACCAGTCCCCGACGAAGAGTCGCCTGACGCAGAAGAACTCGAGCCAGAACCCGCCCTGCCTCAATCGGAGGCGGCAACACTGGTCGCTCCGCCCCGCCGAAAAGCCAAACCCCGCAGCGACACCGCACCGACCCGGATCGCTCCACCCGAGGTGTATCTACCCCCAGCCGTGTACACGGCACTACGCGAACTGACCCTGAACGAGCGCCACCGCGACCGGGCGACCGCGCGCGCCTACGGCCAGGTCGTTCTGGACGCGGTCGAAAAGCACGCCCACGAACTTCAACGGCATTGGACAGCCGAGCCTGTACAGACCAGCGGAGGCCTCTTCAAGAGGCGCGACGTCGGCACCCAGCCTCGGCGGCGCCGGCACAGCGAGATACAGGCACGCGTACCGCTCGCCGGGATTATCGCATCAGATACAGCCACGCTCGATGCGCTCGCTGAGGAATGGTCTGCAGGGAGCCGCAGCGCACTGGTCGAGCAAGCGTTGCGGCTGTATCTCGACGTCCGAGCGGACTAAGAACACCAACTGCGCCCTCGAAAGGCCAGAACGGTCGCTGCTGTCCCCGCCATCGCAATACCGACGGCGACCCCTGCCGATACCGGGATGGACCAGGGCGCTACATGGGCCCAGTCCCGCTGTGCGCCAGGTCCGCGCTCTCGGCACAGACTCGGCGAATTCAACGCCTCACCCCACCGTGTGTCGCGTAGCGCTCCCACTGACCTCCAGCGACCGGCATGCCCAGGACAGACACCGAAACTTGCTTCAGCGCGGCGAAAATCCTTATGCAGGAAACCCAGCCAGGAGCGGATCTACCTCAGTACGACGACGCACAGTCTTCAAAAAGTTCGTCACCACTCCTGGACCGCATCACAGCCCACGCTGCCTCACACAGCCTTGCCAGGCTCCAGAGGCTCGGCGTCCGGCTCGATCGCGCGACCATCGTTGTAGGTCTCCGCAATCACTCTCAGCTGCGCCGCGAACGCCTCCTGCGTAAACTGCATCAGCGAGTACGACCGCCCAGTCTTACGCCGCACGAGCCGCACAGCAGCCCGAACGAGCGCGTGCAGATCATGGGGCACATTGACTGTGCTGGTCCCACGCGAAGGCCGCATATGCCGCCCAACATCGTTCACCACGGGTGGTCTCCAGCCCCTACGCGACTGCCGCCCGTTGTCCGAACAGCCCCAGCTTCTGCATATGAGTGAGCGCGGCTCGATAGTCGGCGGTAACCGTCTTCGCCCGGTAACCGTAGATCGGCACAGGAACATAATTCGTGTAGGCCTCGTCCACGATGCTCGCACGACGGATCGGGGGCGTCACCCTGTCCCCATATTCGCTGAGCAGATCCTCCATCTGCTCACGGTAGACATCGCCGATCGGCGGGACTGCGCAGGGGACGATAGACAGCAGCGGCACGTCGACTCGGTACGTCCGCTTGATCTTCCGCAGTTCCTGCTCCAACGCGGGGATGCCCTCGTTCTCCTTACCGGAAGGCTTCGTGCACGTGATCAGACCCCACGAACCGTACGGACTTTCCTCATCGACCATCGTCGCGAGAATTCCAGCGATCACCAGAACGTTCAGGGAGCCGGGGGAGTCGATCAAGGTGACGTCGACTGGATCCGCTTCCTCCAGAGCGTCACGCAGATGAAGTACACCACCCGTCACGGCAGGCAACTCCACGATCAGCTTGTCGAGTGTGTCGCGTGCGGCGGGCACGATCGTGAGGTTCGGGATCTCCTCGTAGACGGGCCGGTCGCTTTCGTCGTACCCCCGTAGCACCCGTGCTGGGCGCTCAACTTCCTTGATGGAGGCTTGGCGCCGCAGGACGTCGGCGGCTGTCTTTCCGGAGGCCTCTGGATATCCGAGCCACGTACTCGCGTTTGCCTGACTGTCCATGTCGATGACTCGGACGCGGTATCCGTCCTGAGCAAGCAAAGTGGCGGTCGAGGTGACTGTTGTCGTTTTGCCAGCACTGCCTGACAGGGTTGCTACTGCATAGGTAGCCACGGGAACTCCTTGAGGTTAAGTATCTCGATTAGCTGATGTCCACTCTTGGGTGATGCACCGTGCATCACCCGGCGGAGGCAATACGGATCGGTGATGCACCGTGCATCACTGATCAATCGGCGACACGCAATGCCCGGCGCGCAGCATCGAGGCGGGCTTCCTCCCACGCAGTCGGTCTGTACCCGGCGCGCTCGGCCAGCAGATCCAAGTACGTCAGGTCCGACGGTCCCCACTCGTCCGAGCCGTTGGACGCCGCAAGTTCGTATCCCGCGACCGCACAGGCCCACGCGATTTCAATGCGACGTTTCTCGTCACCGTTCTGGGCGCTCATTCTGAACTCGGTCGCGTCGAGACCCTCGAGTCTCAGATACTCCTGTGCCAGTCGCCACCCCTCCACACTCGTAGCCAGGGCTGAGACACCGTAGGCGTACTGGTCGATGAAATGGGTCACCAACTTCTCCCGCGAAGGAATGGAAGCCACGAGCTTCTTGCCCGCTTCTCGACGCGCCTTCTGTGCTGCCGCCCGAGCTTCCGCCGCTAACGTCGCAGCCGATTCGCTGGCATCCTCAGTCTCGCCAATCGGCTTGTCAACTGCATAGAAGACCAGCGTTCCCTGGCTGGAATCGATCGCGCCGACAACGTTCGCGCTCGCGAGATCAATATCGGAGACTTCAAACAATCGATGCTCATGAAAGCTGTCGCCAAATCGCTCGCGTGGATCCACGATCTCGAGTCCCGCGGCCAACGCCTGCTCCCGAGACTTCCGCTCGGTCAACACACGTTCAGCGGCACGAGTCGGACTCATTTCCCGATCAGACATCAGCGCGAACGCCGCAAGTTGCTCGGCCCGACGAGCATCCGTGCCCTGGGCCGGATCGGCCTTCTTCTGCCAACTCCGCACCGGCCCGTAGGGCAGCGCCCCCGCCAGAGCGGCACCTTCGGCGCTAGGAATGACGTCCTCTGCAATCGCTGCTTGAACCTCGGGAACGAGCAGCAGCAGCGAAAGCCGCCGCGATACCGTTGCCTGGTCGACACCGAGCTTCTCGGCGATGGCGCGCTGCGACAACCCCAACTCGGAATACCGAGCGAACATCTGGGCTTCCGCGATCTCGGAAAGATCCTGGCGTCCAAGATTCTCGAGCGTCATGGCATCAAGGTCGCCATGATCATCCATCACGGCGTCATCGATCACCGCAGGAATCGTTGCCAAGCCGGCCGCAATAGCGGCCGCACGGCGGCGGTGCCCGTAGATGACGACATACTCGGCGTCGTCACCGATAGCGTTAGCGAGGTCAGGCCGTTTCGCAAGGAACCCCTTGCGAGTCACTAGGAGTCCGGGGACCTTAATGCCGTTGGCCCTAGCCCCATTGACCAGCTCGTCCCACTTCGGATCGCCGACCTGAGGCTCGGACCTGCCTGGGTCATTGAACGGATGAGGAACGGTCTGGTGCACCGGAACTTGCACCACGGTTTGGCCATCAGCCGCCGCCAATCCGGCGAGCGCGGCGGTAATGCCGCCAGAATTTGCATCACCATTCACTGGCGTAGTTACATCAGAGGACGCTGCGGCCGCCAGTTCCTCGCTATCTTCGCCGCCAGCGAACTTGCGGAATCGACTCGCGGTCTTCCTGCCTGCCGGTTTACGCGCGGTCGGCTTCGGCTTGGTCGAGGCCGCACCTGTCGACTGAGTGGTGGCCACCATTTCGGATGTCACTCCGGCGTTCATCGCCCTCCATTCTGTACGCATGCTTTGCATGTATTTAGAAGGAGCGTAGTGGGCGGGGGCGCCTTCGCCTGAGACCTCCGGCGGCGTGTCGCACTCTGGGTGATGCAGCGTGCATCACCGCGGTGCGGGCGGTCAGGTCAAGCCACGCGCCCTATCGAGCGGGACTCGCACCTTCCGTGAGCGCATCGGTGATGCACGCTGCATCACCGATGAATTTGCACCGCCCGGTCTGAAGGCGGTCGTGTCCGCCGGACCGAAGCTCTGCCTCTCCGAGCGACCCGGTCTCCGCAATGCACTCGACATGGTCCACCACCCACGTCTAGCAAGTCCGAGCCGACAGCCCCAGGGTGATGCAGCGTGCATCACCCGGCCTGTCCCCGGAAGGCGAGGCACCTTCTGCCGGCGGGATCCGGTACGGCCACCCTGAATGCGGCATGTGTGGTCTTGCGGCGCGGCGATCGGGGCCGGTAGGCGCTATGTCCGTCCTCTTCGAATTCGACATCCATCCCGATCGGTAAAAGTTGAGCTCCTCGATCTGGCCGTTGGAGTTCACTCGTCGATGCCCCAACCGGTCGTACTTCGGTGATGCGCGATGCATCACCGGACGCGATTCCTCGGGAATGTAGTCACACCGAGAGTAAAAGGCCGAATTGGGATCGGAGGTGATGCACCGTGCATCACCGATGAGATTGCAGCTACGGCCTGAAGGTCGCGTGCCGCCGGGCCGAAATGCTGCTTCTCCGAGTGGGCCATTCCCGCGATCGACTCACCGGCTGCCCGCCCGGCATCGGCTACCGAGACACTTCCCAGTCCACCGGGTCGGACGGACTGGCGCACCGGATCCGTCTGTTCGCGGACAGACCAAGGAGATTGCCGATTTCACCACATGGGCTAAAGGCACCGTTGCTGACGCTTTCCGGTTAGGTCCTCCGCCGTACGGCAGCTTTGGTGATGCACCGTGCATCACCCGGGCTGTCTCGCTCGAATACTCGACACGCAAGCGAGTTCGATCCGATTCCCGGCACCCCGGCGAACGCGTCAGGGATTGCATCCCTGCACGCTCTGTGAGCGCATCGGTGATGCACGCTGCATCACCGATGGGCTAGCACTACCCGGTCTGAAGGTCGTCGTATCCGCCGGACCGAAGCTCTGCTTCTCTGAGCGGTCCGGTTTCTGCGATCCACTCGAGTGCACCTCCAGGTGATGCACCGTGCATCACCTGGGCTGTCGCCGGAAGGCGACGCACCTCCTGCCGACGGGATCCGGTACGGCCACCCTGCATGCGGCATGCGTAGCCTTTCGCCTCGAAACGAGCGTCGGATTCGACGTCCGTACCGATCGGCAAAGCAGAGCCCCTGCATCTGGCCGTGGTTGCTCGCCTCGTCGAGGCACTGCCCGACCGGATCCTGGGTGATGCACGGTGCGTCACCGAGTGCGTCGGCCCCGCCGACTGAGACGAAGGCTCAAGATCGCGGTCGGTCCGACGCGGTACAAAGACAACACCGTCCGGGAATTGGCGACCGCCATCAGAGTTTCCGGTGGACTCGAGCGTGACGAATCCGCTTCCATTGAGGTCATCCGCCACTCCCGACAAGCTCATCGTTCACCCACCGGTCGGAAGACTCGCTCAAGAGTGCCCCGTTCCAATTCGATGATGCCGCCGGATCAGGAGCAGGAGCTACATTTTGGTGGCGGGTAGGGGGCAGTGCGAGCACCTCGGACGACCACGGTGGGATTCGAAAGTCGCACCTACGACTCGGCGAGAGCGTCGGGGACGCGCGTTCCACTAAACCACTGGAACCGTTCAATCGCCGTGGCTCTCCGTTGTCAGGCACTCTTCTCAGTGCGCAATCCTCCGCGAGAGGTCGTATGTCCACACGCATGGAACGACACGAAGGCGTCCGTCGCAACAGGCAACAACTGAATGTTCCGCTGGGGGAGTGGGCACAATCTAGAGCGGGGAAACGAATAGGGACGGCGGACAAGACACAGCAAGGGTGCGTGGATCACGTGCAAGGCCGCCACGGTGCCGTGTACGCGGTGGACGCCTTGAGACGGCCAGTTCCGCTCGTTGGGCGAGCGAGCCTTGTGTGGACCGCGCCCGTATCGGCGAGCACCGTCCGATCTCTCAAACAGGGGAGGGGTCGGGGCGCCGTCGAAGTTCTTAATCGCGTTCCCGAAGAAAGTCTCTCGCAGTCTCGGATGCATCGGATGCGGTGGTGGGGGAGGCGAAGGCCGCCGGCGTCTGGGTGTTCGGCGGTGGAATAGACGAGAGTGTTAGGCCTGTCCTGGTCGATGAGGATGAGACGGTGCCAAAGAAGGCACTCACTCGCACAGGAAACCGCTCGAAGGTGGCCACACGGACTAGCATCGCCGTCCTTCGAGGCCGCACGGGAACGGGCTGCGAAGATTTGCGTCCCCTGCCGGTCCCGCAGGAGGTGCGCGTTTTCCAGTTCGATCCTGCCAACTGACGGGGCCCCGCCACGCGCAATGCGATCGGTTCGCCCGCTCGGGCACCCGCTCAAGACTTCCAGGGCCGGTCTAACACTCGCCACACTGAGAGGCGCGCCATAGGCCGCGGGTCAATGTGCTCTCACGCCTCGCCTGTCCGCGCCCGGAATCGACCTCGACGCATCATCTGAAGAGGGGGTTCGGGTGACAGCGATGCCGCGGCTCGCCACTCCCTGAGGACTCGCACCGCGTCGTCACTCTCCCTCTCCATCACCATGCGAGTAATGGGTGGGGATAAGCCTTCAGCAGGCATATCGGCAACATTCAGATTCCCGTATCGGCCTTCCGTCGCTTGAGAAGCCCCGACGCGAACGCCTCCCGACACCGCTGACGATGATCTGGGGCTGCAATCGGGCGGTCGCCGCGGCTGAGGCTGTGGCGTGCATCGCGGTCAGCAATGCGCTGACGGGCCTCCTGGGCGGCTTTTTGGGCCATCTCAGATGGTGAGGGCCGGTTCCAATCGATCTGAGTCAATCGCCAACGGAGGTAGCCAACGGGCCGCTCGATGCGTTCGGGCCAAATCCAGCCTCGTTGCTGAGTGTCACGTGTGAGTTCGGCGGCGATGTCCCGCCCACGCCACCGATTCACATCGACGCCAACACTCGTAAGAACATCGCAGATTGCACCGATGTGCCCAGCCGATTCGAACGCTGGCGCATAAGAGACCAGCTCAGCGGCTGTGCGCTGCAGGTCGATCGGTCGCGGCTGCTGTGCCAGGGTCTTCGGATTTCTTGAATACTTGCCCGCGCGCGTCTGCGCGCGTTTTGGTGATAACTCTCTAACAAGAGATAAGAACTTAAATCCCCTGGAAGGGGATAGGGGGCCACGAACGCCCACCTGTGGATAACTCGAGCGAGCCGCATCCTTCGACCGCCGGACCGTCTTGGACAGCGACTTCGCCGCGCGCCTAGCAGCGATGACCAGCGACTTCGGCGACGTTAGTGCCCAAACAGAGGCCGCGCGACGTTGAATTCGCCCATGGTGTGATTCAGCAGCGTGCGATTCGTCAGCCGTCAAATACCTTCCTCGCACCATCTCGCGGGCGACGGAAAATGTTTGGAGGGCCCTTCGGGCGCGCTTCACTACCGACACGCTGACTCCGCTGCGGTGGGCGATCGTGTCCCTCGAGGCGCATACCCGACGGCCCGTCGACCGCTCTGCGAACGAGGCCATCGTCACAGCCACGGCAAATACGAACTCTGTGCTGACCCTGAATCGGCGGCAAACCTCACGCCCGGTCGAGGAGTTCAGCATCTCGCGGACCTGGTGCTGCCAGGCCGCCCGCCCGGTCCACGCCGGCGTCGATGCCTGTCGGCCAGGGTCAACGGGCAGTGACCAGGAGCGGCCCCGCTGCTGGCTTTCCGCGTTAAGCCGCTCGACTTGATTAACCCGTTCGACAGCGGCGGAGACGAGAGCGTCCCATTCGACGTCAATGGGCGAGGGTGCCTCACTGACAGGGGCAATCCGAACAGAGTTAACGGAAATTGCGACCGCAGAGGTCGCAGAATTGGGGTGCATGACGCGCCTTTCACGCACCCTTAACCAGGTTGTTGCCGTGAGTCGCTGGCATCAGCAGCGGGACATGGCTTACCCTGGCAAGAGCGCACGGTATCGACACGACTGCTCGCGGGACTGCCAATCACAGGAGCGGTCGTGTTGGAACGGCCAAATATGAGCGGTGGGTCTCATCCGGAAAGGGTGGGACCCACCGACGTTTTCGCTAGTGGAAGAGGCACCCCCTCACGGCGTGCGTGATCGCCGGAAGAGCCGGCGGCAAAGTGTCTGCGTCCACGGAATTCCCACGTCGACGCTGGGACGAGACGTCACGAACACCAATATCACGTCGTGTCGCGTGCGCACGACGAATCGCGCGTTCTATACTCATAGAAGGCAGACCTCCTCCATTGCGTGGCGGTTTGTACGACGAGCGGAACCCCCGGAGCTGGCGAGCGAAGGGGGGTTTCGCCTTTTCTGGGTTCTGTTCAGCCCGTCATCGGCAACTCTTCCTGTCTGGCCTGCGCCGGAATCGCTGGCTCGTTCTCAAGTGCCAGCTGAACGAGCGCGATCATTCGATCGGTGATTGTCTTAACCCGACCATCGTCAACCGGTGCGAGAATCCGGTCGGCGATCTCCGCGGGAAACTCAACCCCGATATGGCGAACGGCGACGTCGCGGGCTGGGCGCCCGCCCCGACTTTTCCGAGTTGTCATGCCTTAAATCCTGCTCTTTCGGTTTAACTAAACCGCGCAGCGACACGCCGAGTTAAATAAAACCCGAAAATGACGCGCGGAAGCCGCTCCGGGCGTGAATCTGGCTCCGAATCGTATGCGATCGGCACACCTACCCAACACAGAAATATTTGATCAAACAGTTTTGCGAACAGGTAGGTAATCACAGCACCCTTGAAACGTCACGTGATGAAAGAAAGTAGGTGATACATCGAGTTACACATGACTTTACGCTGGCCGCCAACAACAAAAGATGAGGAACGACGTAAGTAAAGTCCACCGCGAAATCACCGGCAAATCCCCAGTCGACCAACCATCACACGCAACCTGCAGCTCAGCCACGTTGAAGAAATCGAGCGGTCTTTCTCGGCGTAGAGGCCGGAGCGCATTGCTCGATGTAAATCGGGCCGGCGACGAATCGACGGAACATTCGGGCAAGAACCACGGACAGCTGCATCCAAGGAGAAGCCCATTTCGGGGTGCCAACGAAACGGTCGATCCGCCAAACCTCCATTTAGCACGGTGCCGATGACACCCGAGTGGCTGGCTGCTGGCATGCGAAAGGACCATTGATACTGAAAACAACTGGAAGCGCGCGCAACGACCGCTGCAATTTGGAGGAGAAACTCTTCCAGCTTCGCGATCGTGTCGGCTATGACTTTTTGACGGCTTACACGTCGTCGTCGAGGCCGGGCTGACTCTCCACCTTCGTGCCCCGGTAGAGCCTCGAGGTCGCGTTGCACTGTAATCCCTGTCGGCATGACATATCCGAAAGTACTAGACAGAAGATTCCGCGATGCCCGGCGGTCGCTGACCTTTACTCACCATCCCGACCGAGATCGAAGCGGTCCTCGCGAACAAGCCAAGACGACTCTGTAATTGCGCTAACAGGTCGGGTGCTGCGAAGAAGGGCATAGCTGGCGACTGGCGACCTTTCATACAGGACGCACGAGTTGATGCTTCGTCCTGCAGAACGATCAAGAAACGACTGGGAACCACGCCGACCACACCGCAGTTCGCGGCGACCGGTGTGGGATGCACACTTTTGAATCCCACGGCGAAGAGTGATGCGTCATCGCAACCGAAATATCGACCCAGGGAGACGCCCGTTCCTTAGCTAACGGGAGGGGATCGAGTTGGGGGAGAATGTGGAAACGCCCGCCAAAACTGTTCGCGGCATTCAAAGTCGGATGGGTAGTCGAAAAATAATATGCGTCGGCGCGACTCCCAAAGCCGGCTGAACATGAGCTTCGCGATGAGGTGGACCGGTCGATGTCCCCATCATGGCGGTTCGAATCCGGGAGAAAAGCGCCATCTCCCTCGATCGGTGAGACCGACGGAACGGGGTCGATCCCATACCGGGCGATAGTTCACCGTGATGCACGGTGCATCACCTGGGCGCGCCGTGATGCACGGTGCATCACCCGGTGGGTCGGTGATGCATGGTGCATCACCGCATGATGGTCGATCCTGCACGTTGTCGAGTTATGGACTCTGGAATGGAAAAGAATGAGCTGTTGTCGATTCCGGGTAAACGGCCACGGCGGATCGGGTGCGCGTAAAGGATTCAGATTTGGCAAGTAGCAGTACGAATAGGACTAGAGACAAGGGGCCGCTCCAGCTGCGGACCGGCGAATCTGATGTCGCACGAGACGCCGCCCGTACTCATGGCGAGGTGCACCGTGTCCTTGCGAGATGCGCGGTGCTCCTCCGAGCGGCCTGACCCGCCCTCCGTGGGCGGTGCCGGCGACGAGTGCGTGCGCAGCTTTGGACTCTTCCCCGCACCCCGCCCGGAGATGGTAGGTCGACGCAACGCGGAGGGAATCTTGGTAAGGCTGAGGGGAAACCGTTGACGGTTGTCCAGGATCATCCCGTCCTTCTGGCCACGCCACCGGTGGCTAGGGGGTTGGCGGGGGAAGTTCGCCGCTGAGCGACCTGAGGAATCGCCGTATTCAATAGCGGTGTCGGCTTGCTTGGGGATGAGTGAGACCACACGCAGGTTGACCCAACAGAATGCACCATGCCAATGGTCTATGGCTCGGGCGAGCGATGGCCAGGGCGTCACCACTGCGACACAGGAGGCCCGCCGTAAGAAAACGGCGGCGGTCTGCAACGAGGACATGGACTTTAGCCGGTCTTCGTCACGTGACGAATCCGACCGTGAGTGGTACGGCTGTCCACCGGGCGCGACTAGAAGCGGTTCCCGATATTTCGAAGCGACGGGGGTGACCTGCGCCAGACAGACTCGAGATGTCTACCTCCCCATGCTTCGCGACGCCTTCACCCCCTACCCGAGTGACTGCCACGCAGTGATGCACGGTGCATCACGCGGTAGACGGGTGATGCACCGTGCATCACCCTGATGCTGCGGGAAAGTTTGAGCGTCTGCGAAATCTGAGGGACAAGATTCCGGAACAGGGTTGGCCATAGTGAGATTTCATATGGCGCCCTGGCGAACTGTGGCAATCGCTAAAACTTCATAACAAACCTGCGGTGTGATGTGGCCTCCGCCGACATCCAGTCAAGAAGGTAGTGCAACGACGTCTCGGGATGGGGAGGGGGAGCGGTGCATGCCTCCGGATATGGTTCTATTTCTACGGGAAGCCATGTTCGACGACACTCCCGGTGGCGACGGTGCCGTAAGAGTGAAATTTGTTTCCTTGCAATGAAATCCGACCGCCGTTTGACCTTGGAGCGCTCGTCAATCGCGGTGAGGAACAGGGCTGAATGAATCCTCAAGGGCTGGAGAGGGTTACAACACCACGAACTCGAAACGGGAGGTTTTCACTGCTTCGCGAAGGCGGCCGAATGAGGCTTTGCCGCCGACGCTGAGCACGCGGAACCCCGCCGGAGCTGGCGGACGGCGGGGCCGCGACACCGGCAGTTCGAGAATCGGTGATGCAGCGCGAAGCGTGACAGCTGAACAAAATTCAACTCACGGGTTGCGGCACCGCCGTCCTGCGCATCGGATCAGCCGGTGCGAACAGATCGTATGACGCTAACAACGTCCATCCCAAGAGTGTGTCGTACGCCACGCCCGTTTCGGGTAGTGGTCGATCTCGGTTGGGTGCTGCTGTCGACCACTACGATCTGCTCGGGCTGTGCCAAGCGAGCGGATTGAGAGCGAAAAACGGGTCGCATGAGATGCTTCCGAAAATGCTGAAGCTGCTGACCCGCTCCCGTAGCATGTCAAATTCGTGGTTGCGTCGTTATTGGCGCGGATGATTGACCGGGATCGAATGTTGTTGGCGGTCAGGGGCACTGGATGCAACTTGGCGGTGTGCATTGATGAGCATGACCTGGTCGGTAGGTTCGGCGGCGACCGCCGCACCTACGCTCGCAGGTGCTGATGGGCATCCCGCGGATCGGCTTCCGACGGCAGTAGCGCCAGAGGTTTCTGGCGGCGTCGATGGCCGTAGCGGTGGCGGGACTGTGCCCGTGCGTATCGCCCTGACGCCGGGCGGGATGCCGCCAGGTAGCGGCGTTAGAGGACAGCGGCAATCAGACCGGCAATGCCTGCGACCGCGACGAGCACGAGAAGAGCCAGCGCGAGCGACCCGAAGACGGCGCACACGAGGGTAGTCAGCAGCGCCAGACCGATGGTCACGGCGATGCCGGCTTCCCAAGACTCGAGGAGCGCCGCGCAGTGAGGCACACCGTCGTCCAAGTCAGCGTCCGGCGGAGTTTGAGTGGTGGGGAGATGCGGGCCGGCGGCGACGGTCACGGGCGGTGCGGATCCTTCCAAAGGTCGAGGACAAGAGATAGGTGGACTGGTGTGCCGATCACAGATAGGCCAACACCGGAAAGAGAGCGGTCGCAGACACCGTGATCCCCGCGACTCCGGCGACGACTCCGAGCAACGCTCGCAGCGATGCAGGCTCATCATCCGCTACACCGGACCGAGAGGTAGCGAGAGCGCCGCAGACCACGGCGCTCACACCCAGGATGAACCCGAGTCCGGACACCCAGAACGAGGCGATGGACAACGCGCCCAGTAGAACCGACACGGAGGGTAACCGTGATCGCCCGCGCGGTACCCGTGGTCGTGCAGGGTTGGAGGAACTTTCGTTGCCGGTGGCACCTGAGTTGCGCGGGGTGGCGGCGGTCATGATCCCTCCTCTAGTGCCTCGGGTAGCCCGGTCGTCGATGCGACGAGACGGAGGTGCCCATCGATTCAACGGCAGCCGTCCAGCCACTGCCCCAGCCGGAACGGTGCGATTGGGCAGCACCTGAGGACTGTGTTTGGGCCCAGCCGTTCTCGCGGGTCCAGGTCATCCGTCGTACAGAATTTAGCACTCGCAGTGTTGGAGTGCTAATGAAATGTCCACGGCATGCCGTAAACCGGGGACTTCATCGCGGCGACCGGGGGATCGATCCATCTCGTCCGATGGGGCAACGACCGCCGCGCACCGCACCGCGGCAGGCAACCACACGAACCTGCCCAGCGACACTGAAAAACAGGTCGCCACACCACCAACCGATCTGAGGAGACTCCGCAGATCAGGACCATGAACGATCCATGGTCTTTTGTCAGTGTGCAGCGACCTGTTGCTCGTCGCGGAAGCGACCATAACCCGCCCCACCGACACCACCGTGGCGGCAACAGTCATCGCGACATGTGGGTCGCGGTGGGCGGCCAGTTCGGGCTCAGGGCTGTGAGCCATCGTCGAACAGGCTCAGTGAGGGTGCCGTTCTTCGCTTGCTCGGCGAGTACACCGGCGAGGATGGGTCCGTCGCCGCAGACGCTGCAGGCGATGGCGAAAGTCGGTTGTCCGGGTTCGCAATGCTGACAGTGGTGTCGGCTGATGACCGTCCCCCGGTGGTGGGGGTCGGCGTGGAGCCAGGTCACCGCGAGGTCGGCACGTTGGCGTGCCGCTTCGGCGCGAGTGGTCGGCTCGTATCCGCAGGATGGGCATGTCCGAGGCGTGCGGACAGGTGGATCGGCGACCACGGCGCTCTCCTGCGCGGCCGGTGCACTGTCCATCTGCCGTGTGTTCAGATGCCCATAAAGCGTGGTGCGCGGCACCTTCAGCATGCCCGCGATCTGGGCGACGGTGTGCTCGCCTGCGTCGTAGAGGCGTTGAGCGAGTTCGATCTGGTCCGGGCTGAGCTTCGACGGCCGGCCGCCCTTACGGCCGCGGGCGCGGGCCGCGGCCAACCCATCTCGGGTGTTGGCCACGATCAGCTCGCGCTGGAGCTCGGCCAGTACCGACAACATGCCGAACATGGCGCGGCCCTCGGCGGTGGCAGTGTCGATGCCCTGCTCGACCACCTTCAGGCCGATGCCGCGCTCACGTAGCTCGGCGCCGAGCGTGACCAGGTGCAGCACCGACCGTCCGAGCCGATCCAGCCGGGTGATCACCAGGACATCGCCCTCGCGTAGCCGCGCCAGCGCCAGATCGAGCTGGGGCCGTGACGCCTTCGCTCCGCGCACATGATCGACGTGAATGTTCTCGGCGGCCACCCCGGCGCGGACCAGCGCATCGACCTGATGGTCGGGGCTCTGGTCCGCGCTGGAGACGCGGGCGTAACCGATCAGCATGTGTCGACAATACTCGAACAGGGGTTTTTCGACATAGTTTTCCGACACGCGTTATCGACGCTCTAAAGCCTCGCAAATGTCCTGTTCAGGGCAGGTGTCTAATAACGCCGTTCTCGACGTGCGCGAGATGGTCTGTCGGCACATGTGTTACGCGTCAGAGGGCCTCATTATTGCTATTGGTAACGGTTGTCATTACTGTTCCTTGTTTGGATGGGTCGGGGAGCGGAGGACATGGGTGACACACCTGTTGCTGGTAGAGAGCTGGGTTGGCGCGATGGGCACATTGCTGCCCAGGGCGGTCGCGGACGCGGGGGTCGAGTTCACGTTCCTGACAAGACGACCTGAGCACTACCCGGAATCCTTGCCCGATGGGTCGCCGCATCCGCTGCGACGGGGCCGGGCCGTGGTCACGGCCGAAACCAACGACCCGATCGCCGCCGTGGATGCGGCGCGCCGGATTCATGCCGATGAGCCGATCACGGGGGTTTTGACCAGCTGCGACTACTACCTGCCCACAACCGCGAGAATCGCGCGGGAGGTGGAGCTTCCCGGTCCCGAGCCGGAGGCGGTCGAGATCGCCTGTGACAAGTCGCGTACCCGGGCGACGTTGGATCGGATGGGGATCCCGGGGCCGCGCCACGCGACCGCGCCCGTCGCCGACCCGGCTCAGCTTCGCGCTGCGGCCGAGGCGGTGGGATACCCGCTGGTGGTCAAGCCGAC
Source organism: Rhodococcus sp. ZPP (assembly GCF_017656075.1). Lineage (NCBI taxonomy): Bacteria > Bacillati > Actinomycetota > Actinomycetes > Mycobacteriales > Nocardiaceae > Rhodococcus > Rhodococcus sp. ZPP. The sequence continues at coordinate 545,321 of NZ_CP058639.1, read as the reverse complement.
GGATCTGTGTGCCGGGATGTTCGTGCGCCGCGCCGACGACTGGCCGACGGTGGAGGATGCGGTCGACGAGTTGCGGGGTTTCGCGGTGAATGCGCGTGGGCAGCAGCGCAGTCCGGTGGTGTTGCTCGAGGAATTCCTCGACGGCCGCGAATTCAGCGTGGAGAGCTGGATTCGGCAGGGCGATATCCACACAGTGGGGGTAACCGACAAGAGTCTCGGGGGAGTGTCCGGTTTCGTGGAAACCGGACACATGTTCCCGGCCGACCTGGCCGCCGGGGACCGCGCCGTGCTGGTCGCCACCGCCGAGGCCGCGATCGGTGCGATCGGGCTCGATCACGGGGTGGTGCACACCGAGCTGCGGTTGACCGCCGCCGGTCCGCGGATCATCGAAATCAATCCTCGTCCGGCGGGCAACCAGATCACCGAATTGATCAGGCTGGTCACCGGGATCGACCTGCCACGAGTGGCCGTCGAGCTCGCGCTCGGCCGTGAGCCCGCCACGTCGGCTTCGGAGCCCGAGGACGGTGTCGCGCGACCGCGCAGTGCCGCGGTGCGCATGCTGGTACCCGACGAGGCGGGAATCGTCGCCGAACTGCACGGGGTGGACGCGGTCGCGGCGCACCCGGCGGTGGCGTCGTCGGCGTTCAAGGCGCCCGGACATCACACGGGCGCCGGGGTGGACAACAACAGCTATTTGGGCAGTGCGATCGTCGTTTCTCCGGATCTGGCCGGGGCCCGGCCACTTGCCGAGGAACTGTTGTCGTCGATTTCGGTCACCTACAGTGAGGTCTCCGCGCGATGACCAAGAGCGCCGAGGCGAATACCGGCACCATCGCGGCGCTGCTGGATCGTTACCGCACCGATCCGGCCCTTGTCCCGGCCGGTGATCTTGCGGTGTCCGTCGCGTTCACCACCTATCAGGGGGTGCGGCACGGCGGGCGCAGCGGGGGTTACCGCAATCAGGTGCTCAGCTTGCGGGTGGGTGCGGCGACCGGCTCGTGCGCGGTCGAACCGGGTGCGTTGGATCCGGAGGTGGTGCACGCCTGCGCCGGGGTGCCGGTCACCGCTCTGCTCCAGCACGAGGATTCGGCCGTGCGGGTCGCTGCTCTCGACGCGTATCTGGCGCATCTGCGCCCCCACCCCAGCGATGCTCGTGCGGAAACGGTGCAGGTACCTGCGGGCGATTCCGTGCAGCGCTCACTGGCCCGCGCATGGGCTGTCACCGGGTTGGTCGATGCACCGCAGAACGGGCAGGTGTTGGTGATCGGGGTGGTCAACTCGCTGCTCGCTTGCTTACGTGATCGCGGCCTGCGCTATGTGCCGTGTGACCTGAAGGGCGGGGTCACCGAATGGGGCGAGGCGATCGTCACCGACTTCACCGAGGCACTCGGCGACTGTGATGCGGTGTTAGCCAGCGGAATGATGCTCGGCAACGGCACCTTCGACCACCTGCTCACCCGGGTGGCGGCGTCCGGCCGGCCGATTCCGGTCACGGTGTTCGCGCAGAGCGGGGCCGCGGTAGCCCGCGAGCTGCTCGGGTGCGGGGTCGATGCCCTCTCGGCGGAGCCGTATCCGTTCTTTTGGCTCACCGGAGATGTCAGCCCGATCCACCTGTATCGCGGGTCGTGTCCGCGATGACCGTGATCGAACCGCTGGCACGGGTCGGGCACAGCCCGCTCGTGCGTATCCACACTCCGGTGCCCGGGCCCCATCCGGGATATTTCGCGAAGATCGAGTCGCTCGGCTTCGGCGGCCTCAAGGCGCGCTCGGCGCTGTCGATGCTGGTCGGTGCCCGCCGGCGCGGGGAGTTACGGGACGGCGCGCGGATCGTCGAATCCACCAGCGGAACCCTGGGAGTGGGATTGGCGTACGTGGCACAACCACTCGGTCACCCGGTCACCCTGGTGGTGGATCGCGAACTCGAACCCGCCATGCGCAATCTTCTCACGGCACTGGGCGCGACCCTCGAGATCGTCGAGACACCCCATCCCACCGGCGGGTGGCAGCAAGCCCGCCTCGACGCGCTGCACCGCGTCCTGGCCGCCGATCCGGGCGCGTACTGGCCCAATCAGTACGACAACCCCGACAACGCCGCCGGCTACCACGGCTTGGCCGACGAAATCGTCGCGGACCTGGCCACGCACGGTATCGATCGGGCCGATGCGTTGGTGTGCAGTGTCGGGACCGGTGGTCACAGCAGCGGTGTCGGACTGCGGTTGCGGCAGATATGGCCGGATCTGCGGATTATCGGGGTCGATGCGGTGGGGTCGGCGATCTTCGGTCAGCCTGCCACGAGCCGGGTCATGCGCGGTCTCGGCAGCAACGTGCACCCCGGCAACGTGCAGTACGAAATGTTCGACGAGGTCCATTGGGTGGGCCCGCGCGAAGCCGTGCACGCCTGCCGCGCCCTGGCCCGCGGCGGCTTCCACACCGGCGGCTGGTCCACCGGCGCGGCCGCGACCGTCGCCGGGTGGGCCGCCGCCCGCTGGCCGGGCACGGTGGTCACCATCTTCCCGGACGGCCCGGACCGCTACCTGCGCAGCATCTTCGATGACGACTGGTGCCACCGGCACCATCTCCTGCTCGACCCCCCACGCACATCACCACACGAAATCGACGACTGCCACGACCCCACCGGGTGCTGGACCCGATGCCAAACGGTGCGGGCACCGCACCCGATCACGAAGAAGGCGGAGGTATCGGCGGTATGAGGCTGACCTGGACCGTCGGAACCCTCGACCTGGCCACCCCGTTCCGGATCAGCCGCGGGGTGATGTCCACCCGCGACGCCGTCACGGTCACCGCGACCGACCCCGCGACGGGGCTGTGCGGCTGCGGTGAGGTCGTCACCTCGGTATACGCGAGACTCGATGTCGCGCGCATCGACACCGAACTCCGTGCAGTCCGGGCGCGGGACGACGACTCCATCAGCCTGGACGACGCTCTAGCCCTGGTGCATCCCGCGATCGCGGCCGCGGTGTGGTCCGCGATCGCCGACCTGACGTCTTGCTCGGCCGGCGTGGCGGTGGCCACCCACCTCGGGTTGCCGTTGCCCGCTCAGGTGCCGATCGCCCGCACCGTCGGAATCGGGACACCGGAGGAAATGGCGGCCGAGGCGGCCGACCTGGTCGGGCACGGATTCGGCCTGCTGAAGGTCAAGGCGGACGGCGACGCGGCCGCATCTGTGCGGCGGCTCACCGCGGTGACCGCGGCAGCGCCCGGAACTGAAATGATCGTCGACCCGAACGAAGCCTGGACCGCGGAAACCGCCCTCTCGGTGCTCGCTGACATACGTGGGCTGCCGGTCGTCGCGCTCGAACAACCGCTACCCGCCCAAGACCGTGACGGGATACGAGAGCTGCGCAGCCGCAGCGGGATTCCGATCCTCGCGGACGAGGCCGTCCACACGCTGGCCGATCTCGACGGGCTCTGCGGCCTGGCGGATGCGGTGAACATCAAACTACCCAAGTGTGGCGGCATCTACCGGGCTCACGAGCTCGCGACCGCGGCCCGCGACCGCGGCATGGACGTGATGCTCGGCTGCCTGGTGAGCAGCTCCCTGAGCATTGCGCCGGCGGTGCACCTGGCCTCGCTGGCGCGGTGGTGCGATCTGGACGGGCACCTGCTGCTCGCCCGGGACCCGTGGACCGGACTGGGCGGCGAGGACGGCATGCTACGCCCGAGCGGGCGGCCCGGCCTGGGCGTGCACCGCCGAGAGAACGAGATGACGTGATGACCGAAACACAGTCCCGGGCCGGGACGTTCGCCCTGCTGCGTAGCTTTCCCCGCTCGGTGCAGCTGCTGGTACTCAACCAGTACGGCGTCAACACCGGCTTCTACATGCTGGTGCCCTACCTGTCGATGCACCTGACCGGGAATCTGGGCCTGTCCCTGGCGATCACCGGCCTCGTCCTGGGTGTCCGCACCCTGAGCCAGCAAGGATTGTTCCTGATCGGGGGCACCGCCGCCGACCGGCTCGGACCGCATCGGGTCATCATCGCCGGCTGCGCCCTGCGGTCGGTGGGTTTCGCGGTGTTCGCCTTCGGCACCAGCGTGCCACTGCTATTGCTCGCCTCGATCCTGTCGGGACTGGCGGGGGCACTGTTCAACCCGGCCGTGCGCTCGTACATCGCGGTCGCCGAACCGACCCGGCGGGCGGAGGCGTTCGCGGTGTTCAACGTTTTCGCCCAAGCCGGGGCCCTGTCCGGGCCGCTGATCGGCAGCGCCCTGCTGGCGGTGGACTTTCGCACCGTCGCGATCGCGGCGGCGGTGACCTTCGCCGCCCTCACCCTGGCGCAGCTGCGGTTCCTGCCCGCCCACCCGGTCGAACGCGCCGACACGACGGTGCTCCGCGGTTGGGGTGCGGTCCTGGCCAACCGCCGGTTCGTCTTGTTCACCGTTGCCATGCTCGGCATGTTCGCCCTGCAGACCCAGATGTATCTGGTGTATCCGGTGCTGGCCGGGCGGATCACCGACTGGGGCGGTGCGATCGCGGCGCTGTTCCTGTCCACCACTATCTTCAGCCTGTTTGCTCAGGTCCGCCTGACCCGGTGGTTCGATCGCCGGACCAGCCGGGGCCCCGCCATCACCGCGGGACTGGCGTTGATGGGGGCCGCGTTCGTTGCGGTACTGCCCGTTCTGTGGGCCGCCCCGGCACACACCGCTGCCCAGGTGGCGTTCGGGTTGGCGCCGCTGGTGCTCTCCGCGCTGATCCTCGAGGCCGGGATCATGATCGCCCAACCCTTCGTGATGGAACTGATTCCCGCCTACGGTAATTCGAATATCTCGGGAACCCTGTTCGGGATGTTCTACCTCGTCTCCGGGATCGCGGCTGCCGGCGGCAACGCCCTGATCGGCTACGGCATCGACCTCGGCAACGGCTGGCCCGGCGCGGTGGTGTGCATCGTCCTTGCCTGGGGGTCGGCAGCCGGGATCTGGCTGCTGCATCGTCGCAATCTACTCGCCGACCCGGCCGGAGCCCGAACATGACCACCGACGCCGAGGCACGGAACCTGCTGACCGACAACCCGGCACTGTACGAGGCGCGGTTTCCCGACCCCGACCACACCGCCGCCAGATTCGTCGACGACATCCTGCGGACATACTTTGGCTCCGAAGTGGACGCTTCAGAGACCCGGCCGAAGTCGGTGCTGGACCTGGGCTGCGGCACCGGCCGCGACCTGGGATACCTGGCCAAGAAGGGATATCACTGCGTCGGCATCGACCAGTCCGAGGCGATGGTGCACTACGCGCAGCACAAGTACGAGGGTGTGGAAGCCGCGGTCGGCGACCTGCGGAGCTTCGAGGTCGGTGCACGGTTCGACGCCATCACCTGCCTGGACAGTTCCCTGCTGTACTGCCACACCGACGACGAACTGGAATCGTGCCTGCGCTGCGCCCGTACCCACCTGCGCACCGGTGGGCTGCTGATCGCGGAGATGCGTAACGGCGCCTTCTTCCTCGGCAATACCGAGCTCCTCGACGCCCCCACCTCCTCGTCCTTCGCGTGGAATGGCCGCCTCTGGCGGGCGGAAACCACCCTGTGGATCGACCACGCCGCCCAGCTGCTGCGCCGCCGCCGACAGTGGCAGATCCCCGATTCCGTTGACCCGCTCGTGCAGACCTCGGCGTGGCGGTTGCTGTTTCCGTTGGAGCTGACCGGCCATCTGCGCCGCGCCGGATTCGCGGTGCGCGCGGTGTTCGACACACCCGGGCCCCGCACCGACACCGGCTGGCCGGGCCCAGCCGCCCTGGCCGATGCCGGTGCGAGCACGTTGTCCGGCGACCGGATGCATGTGATCGCCGAGGCCATCTAATTCGCTTACCTAGCTGTCGAATTCACTGTTCAAGGAGAAACCCCGATGAATCCGGTCCCCCGATCGCCCCTATCCCCGCGCCCTCGCCTGAGTCGGCGCTCGTTCCTCGGCCTCGGCGCCGCCGCCACCGGCGCCGTGCTGCTCGGGGCGTGCGGCACGGGCGGTGACACCGCGCCCGCGGTGACAGCGGCGCCCCGCGACGGTGGCCGGTTGCGGGCGGTGTTCGCCGGCGGCGGCGCACAGGAGGTGCTGGATCCGCACAAAACCAACCTGTATGCCGACGTCGCCCGCGCGAACGCACTCTACGACAAGCTCGTCGAATACGGCGACGACCTCAGCCCGGTCCCCAGGCTGGCCACCACCTGGCGACCGAACGGCGACGCCACCGTGTGGACGGTGGAGTTGCGCCCGGCGGTGTTCCACGACGGGCGCCCCGTGCGGGCCGCGGACGTGCTGTACTCCTACCAGCGGATGCTGGACCCGAAGAACGCGCTGCGCCCGCGGGCCTCACTCGAGGTGATCGACATCGGTCGCTCCCGGGCCGTCGACGAGCGCACCATCGAATTCGTGTGCGCCCGCCCGTGCGGGGACCTGGCCAACGTCCTCGCCGCGTTCGGCGCCTACATCATCCCCGAGGGCACCACCGACTTCACCCGCCCGGTCGGCTCCGGGCCTTTCACCTTCACCTCGTTCGAGCCGGGCCGATCCTTCGTCGCCGCCCGGTTCGGTGACTATTGGGACGGTGCCCCTCATGTGCAGGAACTGGAAATCCTCACCGCCCCGGACGAGACCGCGCGGATCAACGCCCTGCTCGGCGGGCAGGTGGAGTACGCCGACGACCTCGGGGTGACCTCGGCCCGCACCTACGCCACCGATACCCGGCTGCAGATTCTGCGGTCCCCGCGCAGTGCGATGTCCGGGTTCGCGATGAAGGTGGACCGGCCGCCCTTCGACAACCTGGATCTGCGGCGGGCGATGTTCGCCCTGGTCGACCGGGACGAGTTGGTGTCCACCGTGCTCGGCAGCACGGGGGTGGTGGGCAACGACCTGTTCGGGCGGGACGCCAAGTACTACGCCACCGATCTGCCCCAGCGCAGCCTGGACCTCGATGAGGCGAAGGCGCTGATCCGCAAGGCCGGCGCCCTGAACACCACCATCGAACTGCAGACCACCGGTGCCACCAACGGGTTCGTCGAGGCCGCCAACATCCTCGCCGAACAGGCCGGACGTGCCGGACTGACGATCGACGTGAAAGTCGGTGAGGGTTCCACGTATTGGACGCGGACCCTCGACGAGGGTGTGTTGTCGAGTTTCCGGTCCGGGGCCATGCCCATCGAAACCCATCTGGCGCAGCGGATGCTGTCGACGTCACCGAAGAACTACACCCAGTGGCGCCGTCCCGGCTTCGACGCGCTGTTCGCCACCGGGAGTGAAACCACCGACGAGAACATTAGGGTCGACGCGTACCGGCAGATGCAATCGCAACTCCACAGCGAGGGTGGCCTGCTGGTGTGGGGGTTCTCCGACGGTCTGCACGGTCTGGCACCGAATCTGGCCGGGATGGCCCAGAATGCTCCCACCAACACCCGCGGGTACGCCCGATTCGACAAGGCCTGGCTGGAGTGATCCTCGCCCGCTACGCCGGCACCCGGCTCGCGGTGGGGCTGGCCCAGGTGCTGGGGGTCCTCGTCGTCGTCTTCACCATCGCCGCCGCGCTGCCCGGCGATGCGGCGGTGGTCATCGCCGGTGACGACGCCGACCCCAAGCGGATCGCGCAGCTGCGCGAGCTCCTCGGCCTGGACCGGCCGCTGCCGGTGCAATTCGGTCACTGGCTGACCGGGCTACTTCACGGCGACCTGGGGAACTCGGCGGTCTCCGGGCGGCCCGTCGCCGACATGCTGGGGGTGGCGCTGGCGCCGACACTGACGCTCGCCGCGCTGGCGTTCGTGGTGCTCGTGCCGTTGGCGCTTCTCCTCGGGGTCGCGGCCGCGGTGCGCCGCGACCGACCGGTCGACCGGACCATCACCGCCCTGGCCGTAGCCCTGTATGCGGCACCGGAATTCGCGATGGCGATCGTGCTGGTCGCGGTGTTCGCGGTCTGGCTGGGATGGTTCGCCCCCACCGCCGTCGGCGCCGGCGGGTCGCTGCTGCTGCAACCCCAGCTATGGGTGCTGCCGGTGCTGTTGTTGGTGATCCGGCCGGTGTGCTCGCTGTCGCGGCTGGTGCGCGCGTCGATGATCAGCACGTTGGATTCGGAGTACATCCGGCACACCCTCCGGCTCGGGATACCGATGCGCCGGGTGATCTGGCGGCACGCCCTGCCCGGCTCCCTGACCCCGGCCACCCAGCACCTTGCACGGGTCACCGACTGGCTACTCGGCGGCGTCGTGGTCGTCGAAGCAGTGTTCGCGCTCGGCGGACTCGGCCAGGTACTGGTCGCTGCGGTCAGCAGCCGCGACCTCCCGTTGTTGATGGGGCTGGTGGCGCTGTTCGCCGTGGTCACGGTGACGGTGAACACGGTCGCGGATATTGTGGCGTACCAGCTCAATCCGGTGGCAGGAGTCGCCGCGTGAGCGCCCCCGCCCGGCCGCAGCGAGCCCGCGGGCCAAAAATTCCGGCGCGGGTGCTCGTCGGTGCAGTCCTGACCGCGGTGCCACTCGCGGTCGCGGTGCTCGGCCCCCTGATCGCCGGGGACGCCGGCCGGGGCCCGGCGTTCACCCAAGGCGAGAAGTGGCTGCTCGGCACCGATTCCGAGGGCCGCGACGTCCTGACACAGGTACTGCTCGGCGGCCGCTCGCTGGTGATGGTGGCCGCAGCCGCGGTAGTGCTGACCTATCTGCTCGCCGTGCCCTGGGCAGTGGCGGCCGCGACCGCCCGCCGCCGGATCGTCGACGAGATGCTGATGCGGCCATTGGATCTGCTGCTGTCGCTGCCGTCGATGATGCTGCTCCTGCTGATCGTCGCGATCACCGACGCCGATCAGGTTGTGCTGGCGTCGGTGGTGGCGGTGCTGCTGTTCCCGGATGCGGCGCGTCTGGTGCGGGCCAGCGCGCTGCACGGTGCGCACACCCCGGCCATGGAAGCGTTGATCCTGCAACGCGAAACCTGGTGGCGCCGCCACCTCGGCTACCTGGGGCGCTCACTGTTGCCGGTCCTCGCCGCGGACGCCGGCCTGCGGTTCGTCGGCGCAATCTATCTCGTCGCCTCCGCCAGCTTCCTCGGGGTGAGCGCGGACTCCGCCGGCACCGACTGGGCCGTGATGATCGACCGCAACCGCGCCGGCCTCGCCCTCGTCCCCTGGGGGGTGATCGTGCCCGCAGTACTGATCATCGCCCTCGCGATGGGCGTGAACCTGCTGTTCGACTCCGGGGCCCGCGCGGCCGCCCGCGAACTGCCGACAAGGAAGCAGCGATGACCGACACTCTCCCGGCGGCCGCGTCCGCTCCTGCCACCACCGCGATCCGGGTGCGCGGGCTCACCGCCCGCACCCTCGGCCGGATCCTCGTCGACGGTATCGACCTCGACATCCCCCAAGGTGTCGTCACCGCCCTCATCGGCGCCTCCGGCAGCGGAAAGACCACCACCGCACTGGCCCTGCTCGGTGAGCACCGGCCCGGCGTCGAGGTGACCACCACAGAGGTGCACGCGGACGGGGTGCGGTTCGGGTACGTGCCCCAACAACCCTCCTCGGTGCTCAACCCGGCACTGCGGATCGGCACCGTACTCGGTGACATCGCCCGCGCCGCCCACCGGCACGGACACCGGGTGAGCGTCCCCGACGCCCTGCAGCGCGCCGGATTCCCAGAGAATCCCGGCATGCTGCGCCGCTACCCCCACCAGCTCTCGGGCGGACAGCAACAACGACTCGTCATCGCGCAAGCCCTGCTGACCGACCCGACGTGCCTGATCCTCGACGAGCCCACCACCGGGCAGGATCCGATCAACCGGGCCGCCATCCTCGACGAAATCCTGCGACTGCGCGGCCAGGGGCTCACGATCGTGCTCGTCACCCACGACCTGGACGCCGTGCACCAGGTGGCCGAGCACGTGATCGTCATGGCCGAGGGGCGGGTAATCGACACCGGCGACACCACCATCGTGCCCGCACCGGCCAAGTCACAGAGCCCCCGGGCGGGCGCCGCGGCGAGGAACCACACCACCCCGGCCGCCCCCCGACTCGAACTGAACGCTGTCACCGCCGGGTATCGCACCACCCCCGTGTTGCACGGCTTTTCGCTGTCGATAGATGCGGGAGAATGCGTGGCGTTGGTCGGCCGGTCGGGATGCGGCAAGTCCACCGCCGCGCGGGTGGCCGCGGGCCTGCACCCACCCACCGCCGGGGGTGTGCTCCTCGGCGGGGTGCCGGTGGCGGGATCGGTGCGGCGGCGTGCCCGCGATCAGGTGGCCGACATCGCGTACGTCTTCCAGGACGCCAAGGCCGCGTTCGACCCGTACCGCAGCGTGTGGGAACAGATCGTGCGCGGGCCGACACGCCTGCGCGGCGCCACCGAACGGCAAGCGGCCGCGGCAGCCCGCCGCGCGCTCGAGCAGGTCGGCCTGCACGAGCAGATCGCACACCAGCGCCCCGGAGCCCTCTCCGGCGGGGAGGCGCAACGCGCCGCCCTCGCCCGTGCCCTGGCAGCGGCACCGACGGTCCTGATCTGCGACGAAATCACCACCGGCCTCGACCCGATCTCCCAGCGCCGGGTGCTCGACGTTCTGGCGGATCTCACCCGCAGCCGACACCTGGCTCTGCTGGTGATCAGTCACGACGCGGACGTGGTGGATTCGATCGCCGACCGGGTCGTCGACCTGCACAGCGGCACCACGACTCCGGACGCCTCCGGGTCGTCGAGCGCTGGGAACCCCGATACCGTATTCGATAATCATTGCCATTAAGGAGAGCTGCGATGGGTGCCAATGATCACTCGCCGGACGCGGGCGGACCGACGGTGGGGTTGTGTGCCGGAATGCGCTGTGCCGCTTTGTGGTGTCGGCACGAGACGGACACTCCCGGCGACGTGTTCGACGCGGACGGGCCCTCGCGAATCCGGGAGGTGGTCAGGACCACGCGGGGTGCAGTGCTGGTGCGGCTACCGTGCGTGGGATCGTGCAGCGCCGGACCCGTCGTCGCGGTCGGGTACCGGGCCGCGGACTGTGCCGGACCGGTCGCCGCGTTCTGGGTCGGCTGCGCCGACACCCCGCAGACCTACTCCGCCCTGGTGGAGTGGGTGGCCGCCGGTGATTGGTCACACGGTCCGGCGCAGGCGCCCCCATCGTTGCGCCGATCCTCGTAGGGTGAGCAGGAGGACACTCCCGTGCGTCCTACCAACTGGACTACCTGGCATGAGCCCGCGGCCAAGTCGCGAAAGGTGTGAGCTGATGTTGCAAGCGCTGGTGGTGAAAGCCGCGTCGACTGTGGTGACCGGCGCGGTCGGGGTGGCCGCCTATGAGGGAGTAAAGAAAATCGCCCGACGTACCCCGGTCCGACAGGCCGCGGTGACGGTGACGGCCTGGGGCTTACGTGGAGTCCGCAAGGCCGAAGAGGGCGCCAAATCCGCTCGCCTCGCGGTCTCGGACGTCGTGGCCGAAGCCAAAGAACACATCGGCGAAGAGGCCTCACTGCCCACGGAACCCGGACATGGTCACACCCACTGACCGGCACCTCCGGATGCCCGATCGTGACAGGCGCCCGCCCGCTGACCGACGCCGAGACGCCGGATGACGAGCGGGTGCTCTCCCACGCGGCCGGCCGCCTCCGCCTACGGGTGGAGTAGCTGAAATCGAGCCCAGGACGCGCGGTCGCGATCGAGGACGCAGTCACCAAGATCTCCGGGACACCGTTGGACCGAGGACAGCGGCGTAGCCGGCCGCGGCCTCGAGCGGACCGGGCTGCGTGCGGTAGAGCTCGAGGACGCCGACGCGTGATCCGCGGGGACGTTCTACGGCTCGGACCGATGCAGAATCGGCTGTCCCCGGTCGGTTACTTCGAGGACAGCCACAGTCTGAAAGCTTCGGTCGTTGCCGCCTGCAGAGTCGTCCCCCGGGTAGCTACTTCGATCTTCACCTGCCGCAGCAACTCCGGGTCCACGCGGGCAGAGAACTGCGGGAATTTCGTCGCGCCCACGGACGGTGCGGCGAACTCGGCTGTAGTCCTCGGTATGAGCGAACTGTTATCACCATTGGGCGCCGCGGTCTGCACCGCGGTCTCGGATGCTCTCATGAAGTGCTCGTTGGACATCTTCATCTCCTTGACGAACCGATGAGGTAACTGTCGGCGAGATCGGGCGGCCTCGGCGCCGTCCGTTCCAGGAAGGGGCTTTAGAGGCGCAGGTGCGGGTTACGCGGAGTATCGGAAATTCTGTTGCCGACAGCGACGACCGACCGGAACCGAAGCCCTACGGGCAGAAAGATAGCAGACGTGAAGGCAATATAAGTTGTTACCAAGAAAACAACGGGATTCGGGATGTGTAGCGTCCCGTCCATCAAAGGGATATTGCGGCCCCGATAAGGGTTTGGACCCAGTTATCATACCGCTGGTATGAAATGCCGTCCAAGGCGGTTAGGTAACAAACTATCAATCTACTCACTGGACGTCCAACCAGTAAGTGAAACCAGGTTGAACGGGCGAACAGAACACGAAACTTACTGTACGTCCGACCAATTCGCAGAAGTGCATTACCAGGGCATGATGAAGCCAGCCTTTTCCCCTCTCGGATTCATCGCTCTCTGTCCTTGCAGAAAGCGATCCTTTGCAGGGCAAGGGCGTCGGCCCATCTCAGCGAATTCCCGTGGAGCGCACACGCGAACTTTCGGCGACAATTATCCAATTAACCGACACGCCGTCCCGATCGTTGACACATACCGGGGGTTTGCGAAGTATTCCTTTCGTATACCGCTCCACGGGAGGGAAATTCGTGACATTGGCGGATGCGGCACGCCGGTGCTTGGACTACCGATCGGTCAGTCGTCGGACACTGCATGCAGAGGTATCTGCTTATGAGGCATTCGTGGTCGCTCAGTCGTTCACATGCCGGATGTAGAGCAGATTGTCGCCGGCCTCGATTGCCTCCACCTCGGGGGTTCCGCTGCGCAGCAACTGTCCGCCGCGCACCACACCGAGGACGATGTCCGGCAGCTGCCGCGGTGATTCGCCGACCTCGCCGGGGTCGACGGGGCGTTCGGCGATCGCGAAACCGGTCTCCGGGTGAGCAGATCCTCGATGATGTCCACCACGGTCGGGGTGATGGTGGACGCGCCGAGCAGCCGGCCCGCGGTCTCAGAAGAGACGACCACGGTGTCGGCGCCGGACCGGCGCAACAGGTGAACGTTGTCGGCTTCGCGTACCGAGGCAACGATCTTCACGGTGGGTGCGATCTCGCGCGCGGTGAGCGTCACCAACACCGCGGTGTCGTCGCGGCTGGTGGCCACGATGATCGACGACGCGTGCTGCGTGCCTGCCAGCCGGAGGACGTCCGACTGCGTCGCGGACCCGTGCACCGTGACGAATCCCCGCTCGGTGGCGGTTTCGAGGATCGTCGGATCGGTATCGACGATCACGATGTTCGAGGGGTCGGCGCCGTCTCCGAGCATCGCGTCGACGGCGGCGCGGCCCTTGGTGCCGTAGCCGACGACGACGGTGTGATGGCGGGTGCTGCGCCGCCACCGCTGAATCTTGAAGCTCTGCCGGGAGTTCTCGGTCAGCGCCGCGAGGGTGGTGCCGACCAGCACGATGAGGAAGAAGATTCGCAGCGGGGTGACGATCAGGACGTTGACCAGCCGCGCCTGCGCGGTGATCGGGGTGATGTCGCCGTAGCCGGTGGTCGACAACGACACTGTCGCGTAGTACACGCAATCCAATAACGAGAGCGGGTTCTCCTGCACGTCGCGGTAGCCGTCGCGGTCGAGGTACACGATCAGGACCACCGCAGCCAGGGCGGCGAGTGCGTAGCCGATCCGCCGGGTGATGGCACGCCCGGGACTGCCGTGTAGCTGCGGTACCCGCAGGATCCCCACCAGCGCGAAATCGGGGCGTTCGGTGAGCACGTCGGATCGACGCAGCCGTGCGTGCAAACTGCCGGGCATCGCTCGATCACCCCGTTCTCGTCGCTGGTCTCCGGGCGGAGCCTACGCGCCGACAGCTGCCGGGACTCGCTCACCGGACTATCGGGGGCGCCACCGCAACATCCTCCGCCCCGGTTCCTGGGTCAGACCGCGGATCGGGCGAGAAGCGGCACGAGGTCACGTCAGTTCGCTGAAGCGTTCGGTGTCCCGCACCTGACCGGAGACGATGATGGTGTCACCGGGTTCGATGACCGTCTCCGCGGTGGCATAGGTGAAACCCTCGCCGGGACGTTTGATCGCCACCACCGTGACCCCGTAGGTGGAGCGGACGGTGGTTTCGCCGAGGCGCTTCCCGATGACGGTGGCGGGTGGGGTGGTTTTGACCATGGCGAAGCCGTCGTCGAATTCGATGTAGTCCATCATCCGGCCCCGCACCAGGTGCGCTACCCGCTTGCCCATGTCGTGTTCGGGGCGGACGACGTGCTGCACACCGATCTGGTGGAGGATCTTGGCGTGGGCGTTGCTGATCGCCTTTGCCCACACGTTCGGCACCGCCAGGTTGATTAGCGCCGACGCGGTGAGCAGGCTGGCCTCGAGGTCGGAGCCGATCCCGACCACGGCCCGGTCGTAGTCGTGTACTGACAGTTGGCGGAGCGATTCCTCGTCGGTGGTGTCGGCGACTGCGGCGTGGGTGAGGCGGTGCGAGATCTTCTGCACCACCGCCTCGCTGGAGTCGATGCCGAGCACTTCGGTGCCCTGCTCCATCAGTTCGAGGGCGAGGGACTTGCCGAATCGGCCCAATCCGAGCACCACGACGACGTCGGAGGACGGTTTCCTAGCCAATGAAGGGCCTTTCTTCGGGGAGTTCGTAGCGGCGGTCGCGTTGGCGGGCGGCGAGCGCGCTGACGAGGGTGATGGAGCCGATCCGGCCGAGGTACATCAATCCGATCAGAATGAGTTGGCCCCAGACGGGCAGTTGCGCTGTGATGCCGGTGGACAGCCCTACGGTCGCGAACGCGGAGACCACCTCGAACAGCAGCACGTTGAGGTCGAAGGCGGTACCGGCGAGCAGCACAATGGTCGGAAGCATGACCAGCGCGACGCCGATCAGCGCGACCGACAGGGCCTGGCGCTGCGCCCGCGGTGCGATCCGTCGGTCGAAGATGGTCACCGATCGATCGCCGCGGACTTCGGCGACGATCGCGAAGAGCAGCAGCGCGAAGGTGGTGACCTTGATGCCGCCGGCGGTGCCGCCGCTGCCACCGCCGATGAACATCAGCACGTCCGTCACCAGCAGGGTCGCCGGATCCATCTGGGCGTAGTCGACGCTGTTGAAGCCTGCGGTGCGCGGCATGATGCCCTGGAACGCGGCGACGAGCAGTTTCGCCCCGAGATCGTGCCCGCGGAGCGTGTGGCCCCACTCGAACAGCAGCACCAGTGCCGGGCCGAGCACCAACAGGATGGCGGTCACCGTGACGGTCAGCTTTGTGTGCAGGCTCCACCGGCGGGAGGTGCCGCGCACGCGCCGGCCGACCTCGAACAGCACCGGGAATCCGATGCCGCCGAGGATCACCGCAGCCAGCAGCGGCACACAGATGAAGGGGTCGTCGGCGAAGCCGATGATGTTGTCGCTGTAGAGCGCGAAGCCTGCGTTGTTGAACGCCGAGATCGCATGGAATATCCCCAACCACACAGCCCGACCGGGTGGTTCGTCGTAGCCGAGGGCGAACCGGGCCGCCAGGCACACGGCGGTGACCGTTTCGATGAGGATGCTGATCCGGATCACCCCGACGACCACGCTCCGTACGTCCCCGAGACCGGACGCGCGAACCTCGGCGGCTGCGTTGAGCCGGGCCCGCAGCCCGATCCGGTTGGCGAGCATGAGCCCGACCACCGAGGCCATCGTCATGATCCCGAAGCCACCGACCTGGATCAGCCCGAGGATGACCCCCTGCCCGAACCCCGACCAGTGGGTGGGGGTGTCGACCACGACCAGCCCGGTCAGGCACATCGCCGACGTCGCCGTGAACAGGGCATCCACGAACCCGGTCTCCGCTCCCGGTTGGCTCGCCGCCGGAAGCAGGAGCAGCCCGGTTCCGAGCGCGATCGCGGCCGCGAAGCCCAGGGCAACCACCCGGACCGGGGTCAGGGTCGCTCGTGCCGCTGCCCGCCGCAGCGGGGTGTTCGGCGACGCGCCGGTGCGAGAAGTCACGAACAGCAGGGTAGACCCGGACGTCGCCGTCCTGGCGTTCGTGTCCAAGGCTCCCGATGCACCCCGCGGAAGGATGGTCGTCGTGATGGAAACCGGCAGTGCCAGCCTGGACGAGGTGTGTGATAGTTGGGGAACTGCGATTTCTTCGACACCCTCCGACGAAGGGGCAGCCGCAGCCGTCAAAGACGCCAACAAAGCGGGCTGCGACATAGCGATCGTCGAGTAGTTTCGATGGTCGAACCAGAAACTCGATGGTTGTCACGCTCACCCCTGTGAAGGGTGTACGTGGCTTCGGTTTACGAGAGGTCCTCCTCCCGGAAAGCGGCCCATGACAGTGGGCGGGGAGAAAGACTCGAGAAGCAGAGATCCGGCCGAGAATGTGAACGCATTCCAGGGCGAACCCCTGTCTGAGGAAAGTCGCGACAACACCAGCGCAGCCGTAGACGTTCCTGCCGTACTCGCGCGCCCGCCCGACGGGCCGAGCTCCGGGCCTGCCGTCATACGGACTCCATCTCGGTCCTTCCTGCACCCAACCCGCCTGGTGCTGACCCCGTATCCCGGTCGGGGTGTCCGGTCAGGTGTGTGGTGTCTAGGTCGATGTTCTCCTGGACCGGGTCGAGTCCGATCTGGAGCCACCCGGCCGTCACCGTGAGAGTGCTCGAGTCGAGTTTGTGATCCAGTAGCGCGGACATGTGCGGTACTGGATTGCCGAGCAGGTACGGGGCGACCTGGTGACGGGGAGGTACGGGTCCGCCTCACACTCGAGATACCCGGCACGCACCCGCACGCACAGGTAAGAAAAGCTTCCGGAGAAGTCGTCGGGGTTGGTCAGCGGGCGGGTTTCGTGGTGCGCGAGTTCGGCACACAGGCTGTTGGCCTATCTGGCACGTGTGCCCGACGCTATTTGGCAACAGCAACGGATCGGTCAACGTGGTCGGTTATTCCTCCATCCTCCTCGCGTCGCTCCGCGATGCGGCGCTTGCACGACGTGGTGGCACCCCACGAGCTGTCGGAGGACTATCGGGGTCATGGGCAGACACCGGTGGCCGGCGCAGCCACCACCGACCACCGGCGGCAGACGGGTGCACGGCCCCAAGGTTCTCGCCGACCTGCACTGTGTGCGTCTTCAGCTCTCGGAAATCATCGCCTACCCCTCCGGGATGCAGATACGCTTGGCGCTGACCGCCACCGAGATCTGCGCCGAGATCGCCCGCCACGAAACCCGCGCCCTGACCAACCGCGACGACTTCTCCGCCCAGTGGTCATATCTGACCGTGACCATCGGAGTCGACGACCTCTCCGGTGAGGCAGACCCGTACTACCCGCTGACCACGAACACCGGGGTGGGGAAAGGCATGGAATACCGCACCGTGCCCCGGTACTGGATTAACACCCTCCCCACCTCCGGAACCATCACGCTGATCGCCGGATGGCCACAGATCGGGCTCGAACCCGTCACTACCACCGCCGAGGTCGGAGAGCTCGCCGAATAGTCGCCAACGCCTGAGTGGGAAACGGCCTGCCGGGACAGAGCAGTCTGTCCAGTGGGTTTCGGGTCCGTCCGGGTCCGTGCACAGCCGAGTGTGGGAATCTCGCCACTACCCGCCCTGTCGCGTCATGGTCGATGACATGCGACGGCCTTCATCTGCTCCAACGACCGCCGGCCGCAACGGTGCCGAGGCGAACTGCTCTGTGTAGGCCACAACGGTCTAGACATTTTTTAATTATCTGTCGTCCAGGACGGCTGACCAAATGATCGAGTGTCCAAATGGGAATTGGTCGATCGTTCGAATCGATAAACCCGAAAGATATCCGCGCCGTGAAACGATTCGGGATTTTCGGCGATATGCAAGTAAGCGCGGATCAACGGATCCCGTGGAAATGTAACAAGGGTAAGTAGTGACTTCTGATGGGCTCTGCAGGTATTGACTTCAGTGTCGCATTCGACGCTTTCCTGAAGTGGTTGAGCGTCACCTTCGGCGGTGGCATCGGCATCGGCTGACCGCTCGGGGCCTAGTTCCAGGACGGCAGCAGCTCGACTCGCCAGCACAGGGGGCGCCGGGTGACTCATCCGGCGTCAGGAAACTGGTGGGTGACCTGCTCGGTTTCTTCCGCGGTCGGGGCGGCGGGGGCACAGCTGCCTAGTTGCCATTCGGTGTTGGCAACGCCTGGCCCACACAGGTGGCCGGTGGCCAGCGCCCTCTCGATGCGGCACCGGACAGCGCTTTCATGGGCCGGGTCGACGGCGAACACGACCCGGATCCGGACCTCCACGCCTTCACGCGTGTGCGGTGCGGTGCCGGCGAGCAGGGCCGCTGACGGCCCTCATGAGTGCATAATGCGGACGTCACCGCGGCCCCGGGGGCACCGATATCAGCCTCCGAAGTCATGAACAGAACAGCTTGGTGCGCGAACACGCTCCGCATACCTCACAGTGTCCTCCCGGGACGTATTCCTGTCAGGACGATCGGCGCCGAAACCCTCGGTCAGAAATCGCATCCCGGCGGCGCGTGAGCGTAAATTCGGCCGTTGCGATTGGCCGCGGTCCGCGCGTATATTGGAACTCGCGGATCGAGAGAGTAATCGGTAACGATGAAAGACTCGAGAAGCAGAGATCCGGCCGAGAATGTGTACGCATTCCCGGCCGAACCCCTGTCTGAGGGAAGTCCCCACAACACCAGCGCACCCGCCGACGTCGTACTGCCGTCCCGCGCCCGCGCCCGCGCCCGCGCCCGCCGACGGGGCTTCGGGATTCGTGTCTATGTTGATATTCTCCTGGACCGGTTCGAGTCCTTGTGCCTGCCCCGGGGAACTCGCGTGTGGACTACCTGGCTGCAGCAACCTGTTCTCGCACCGGCGGCGAGGGTCGTCTTCACTGCGTTCGAGCCGGACCTGGATACCCGCGCGGGGATGATCGCCGCCGATCTCCGGTTCGGGTGGCCCCAGATGCTCGCCCGCGCGACCCTGCGGGATGACCAAAGGCGAAGTGGACGGACTGTGTCCAGCGTGGCCGGTGATGAGGGAACGGCCGCTCCGTGATCAGCGAGTTCCGGGGCGCCGTAGTCGATGCGCTGCTGTCTGGGTCATCCCTGGCCGGGCGGGCGCGAGGCTCGATCGCAGCGGGCGCGGATGGCCGAAATCGCGGCGACGCTAGATCGCTTCCAGTGGTTGGTCCTCGAGGAACTGGCCGAGGCACGCCGGGCGTTCCAGCACCGAGACCGCCAACGGGGGAATGCAGAGGTCACGGCGTTCCTTGCGGCCCACGAGCGCGCCAGGATGGTCGGTATCCCTGACGAGCGGGCGGTGTACCGCTTGGTTGATCGGATGGCCCAGGCGCGCGACAGACAGGCCTGATGTGGGGCCCAGCGAGTGTGCTGGCTGCGCTAGGAATCGGCCGGGACGAGGTACTTCACTTGGACGCTGAACGGGTAGGTGCCTGGGTTATGGATAGGGTTTGACCGTTGACCACTACCTCTGAGCTGACTGACTGGGCCCATGCCGAAGAACCCTGGGGGGCTGAACGCTCTGTTTATTTATTGGGGTAGGTCCGCGACACCGGAAAGTTCGTAGTGCGGCGTCGGGATACGCACCAATCGGTGTACAAGACGAATCCCGAGCGGGTCTGGAGTTGGACAACTTTCTCTGCGCGAAGCGCGGCAACGCCGACGATTCGTGGTCTGACATACTCACGCCGCGACCTTCGAGACCTCGCTCGCCGGAGACACTTCCTCGACGAGACGCAGCGCACCTCCGATGGCGCCAGCGAATGCGCCGAGTAGGACAAGCAGGGTCAGCGCCGCATTGCCCGGATCTTGGCGGGACGCGCCCCACGCCTCGGCGTCCACAGCGAGGGTCGTCAACGTGTCTTTGAGCGCACTGGTGAACGTCACGGAGGTGCCCAACCAGATGAGCGTCAGCCCGGAGATCGTGAGTCGCTTCCCCCTGAGTAGACCGACCACGGCTGCGGCACCTGCGACAGCGGACAGGGCCCCCGCTACGAGGAACACCCTTTGAGCGGTCGTCAGATCGGAGAACATCCCACCACCCCATACCGCCCAACTCAGCTGTTGAAGGGCGAAGATCGTCGCGGCGACGACGAAGACAGCCCCCAGGAGATTCTGCAGGGGACGGGTCTTTCCGGCGCCGTCGCGCATGCGGCCACCGTCGGCTACGACCGCCCAGCGGTCGCGCGCGTAGAGAACGAAACCGGCCAACAGTAGGACGGACTGCAGCGCGAAGCCTCCGTACACCAAACCGAATACCCATCCGGCCATTTCGTCGTTGCCGCTGTATGCGTTTCCGCCACCGGTCACCGCTTGGATCACACCGCCCAGCACCGAACCGACTGCAACGGGGACGAGCAGACCGGTCGCAACCCAGACGGGGAAAGCGATTGCGAAGGCAGGGATCTTTCTTCCCCACGAGGCGACCAGTCCGATCGCGATCACGATCGCGACCAGTTCCATACCGGAGGTAGCGAGATTGGCGACCCGGGTGGTGTCGGCGAAACCGGCATCCTCGACGCCGATCGTCCAACCCATGATCCATGCGACTTTCAGCAGAAGATACGGCAGGCATGCCACCACGGTTGCGATGCATATCCCGCCCCGAAGCACGGATACATCATCAGGGCCCGAAGGGTGCACGATCAGGTTCATGACAAACCTTCCGGTCGAATTCGAGTACGCATAAGCGGAATTCAGCAAGATGTCCGAGCCGCTTTTCCCAGTCAATCACCCGCATGCCGTAAGCAACATCGGGGAAGACCCGGAACTCGAACCCTGAGAAGACGTGGCCGGAGTGAGCTCACAGGCCGGGAACGTTCATACGACGGTCAAGCGCTGCAACAGCTTCGGGTACGTACATCGCCCTACGCCGCTGCGGATGCGGCAACAAGATCGATCCGGACCCACCCGCCGTCGCTGCCGACACGATCGAGGGGGAACCCGCGGACATCGCGGTGCGTCGCAGTATGTCGAGGCGCTCGTCGTCGGTCAGATCCGGAGCGACACTTCGCAACAGCACCGCGGCGTCGACAGGAATATCGTTCGCCATCGACGGATCCAGCGGATCGAATCCGTAGGTCATCCGCGCACGGTCTCGATAAAGAGGGGATCGAGTACTCCGTGATCGATCTGGAGGGCGACCCTCGCGCTGTGAACGCTCTTCGGGCGCTCGGCTACAGCCAGGCCCCGGTCGTCATTGCCGGTGACCAGCATTGGGGCGGTTTCCGTCCGGACCGCATCAAAGCACTCGCGGCTGTCTGAGTCCCACCCACCGACCCGGCCCGCCGAACATGGCATCACGAAAGGACCGCTCAATGACCGCCGCCCTCGCGCTCGTCCCGGATGACACCGCCGTCGACACCGACCAGATTCAGGTCGGCGACATCGACACCAACACGCATACCGATGTCGAGGCCCTCTGCCTGTGCGCTCTCTTGTGGGCGCCAAGCGAGGCTGCGGCCCGGGCTGTCGCCGCCCTCGAGGCCGGAGATTTCGAACGACCCATCCATCGCGAACTGTTCACCGTTATCGCCCGACTCGTGCGCGCCGGAAAACCCCACGACTCCACGCTGGTCGCCGCCGGCAGAGGCCAGCAGTCGGCAGCCGTCGTACTTGTTTTCCGCAGCCCACGACCCACTCGATTCACCCTCGGGCGGTGCGCCCAGGGGCGCCAACATCGGAGCAATCAGCCCCCGGTCGGCACCGCTCATCCGCTGATTGTCCGCCCCGACGAGCCGTTATCCATGGTGATTGTCTTCCTGCGCGACAATGAAGCCGGTAGCTTTCGTCGCCGGGGCAGTAGTGTCCTGCCTGGCTGTTCCGAAAGCAGAAGGAGTCCACAGGTGGCGCGGAAAATGGTCGTGGAGCTGGTCGACGACCTCGACGGCACTGTCATCGAGGCCGGCAAGGGCGAGCACATCACCTTCTCAGTGAACGGTGTCGACTACGAGATCGACCTCAAGACGAAGAACGCCCGCGAATTCCTCAAGACGATGGACTTCTACATCGAACATGCCACCAAGGTCGGCGGCCAGAAGCGTCGCCCGACCGCCAAGGCCGGCTCGGCGCGGTCCCGGTCGCGGGCCCGGGAGGTGCGGGAGTGGGCGGCCGCGAACGGCTACGAAGTGTCCGCACGAGGCCGGATCCCCGCCGAGATCCAGGAAGCGTTCGACGCAGCACACTGACCCCATCTCGACACGAGGCGGCCGCGCCGGCTCACTGGAGAACCGGGCGCGGCCTGAACACGCCCGATACTCCGGAATACCGGGCACGCCTGATCCACGCCTTACCCCAGTCGGTCCCGGTCGACGCGCCGCATCGACGTGAGGGCTCGGGCAATGTGAATCGACGGAGCTGACGCAGGGCGGCAAAGCCAGGTCCCGACCTGGCGCTTCGAGTGCCTCTGACGTGGGAAGCCGCCGGCACCTCGTGGTGTCAGCGGCTTCGTTACCTGCTCGGGCACGCTACGCACTGTAGGTCTGACCCGGTCAGGGTGACGGTGCCCACCAGTGCGCCTCTCGGCAAGTGGTCGCTCGAAGCGACGATTCTGATGTGGTACCCGGGGCATTGGATCGAACACCGTCGCGTCCTTCAACGGCACCGATGGCGCCGATATTCCAGCCTTTGCCGGGTCAGGCGGTGATGTCGAGGAGTGCTTGACGCTGGTTGGTGCCCAGCCCACCGATTCGACGGGTGTCAGCGATCGCCAGCTCTTCGAGGATTTGCGTTGCCCGCACCTTCCCGACGCCAGGCAGGGCCTTGACCAGGGCCGATACCTTGGTCTTCTTGACGATTTCGTCCGTCTCCGCCTTCGCGAGGACGCCCGCGACCGTGAGGTCACCGGCCTTCACCGCGGACAGCAGTTCGGTCCGTGCTTTCCGCGCTACTGCGGCCTTCTCCAGTGCCTCTGCACGCTGCTCGGGGGTCATGACGGGCAATGCCATATACGGGTCTCCTCGTTGCTCTCACCGCCCAGGACAGGGGCGGGTTGGGGGTTTATTTATCGTTCCAGGTAGAACGCCAGCGCGGCGTGGAAACGAACGGCGACGCCAGCGGCCTGCGCTTCCCTCGCCGACCGCTGGCGGCGGCGACCATCACGATAGCAGCTAGGATCGAAAGTGTGTTCGAACGATGGGAGTCGGTCTACGACCCGAAGCCGTGGCGGGTCGTCGACCCACCCCAGCGGGTCATCGTCGACGTCTCGGCCGCCATCGCTCACGACGGCGGACGATCCGCGAACGACCTGCCCCTTCGAGTGCGAGCCGAGGGGCTCGACCTGGATGTTCGAGTCCGCGGACAGCTCCAGGCTTGGGGGCGTACCTCCCGGGGCGAATGGCTGGCGGCATGTACGTTCGCCATTCCCACCGGTAACAAGCGGGGGAGTCTCGAAATCACCCAGTGGTGTCCCGCATCGGCGATCACAGCCGAGTGCGAGTGATGGAACGGCTGGCCGATGCCGGGGCACACTCATGCGCACCGGCGGACGGGAAGGACGAGAAGGACGAGAAGGACGACAAGGACGACAAGGAGGAGAAGGACGAGAAGGACGGGAAGATGGAGGGATGACGGAGTCGAGGCCCGGGCGGATCCCGGTGGGCGATCCCATCGCGCTGCGCTTCGACCCAGAGACCAAACACCGACTCGACGAGATGGCCGAGGGCATCGGCCCCCGCCGGTTCGGGGCGCTGATCCGCGTCGCCTGCCAACGACTGATCACCCAGCCCAAAGCCGTCCGCAACCGTCTCGAGGAAGCGCGGCGACTCTCGGCAGTCCGGCGGGCGATCCCGCTGGTCATGCTCACGCTCAAACTGGAACCGGACACCGCACAGAAGTTCACGGCGCTGGCCGCCGAGCACGACATCACGGTCAGCGCACTCATGCGGATTGCCCTGCACCGATTCCTGGAAACCCCCGGCCGCTACAAACATCCGATGCTCCGCGAGGCGGAGCGGACCGGACTGTCCGACAAGGTCGAAGTGATGGTCAACCCATCGGCCAAGCAACAAATCTGGCGCCTCGCCGGCCGGCACGGGGACAAGCTCAGCACCGCTCTTCTTCGGGTTGCTCTTCGGCGCCTACTCGACACGCCGGGTGATCTCACCGCAGACCTGGAGAACATCGCACCGTTGCGCGATCTTCGGCCCGAAATCTTCTCCGCCAGGGTAAATGTGCACTTCGACGCCCCGCTGCGGGACAAGCTCGACGCGCTGGCCGCACAAGTTGGGTCCGATCGTGCCGAGTTGATGCGTCTGGCCGCGGAGCGTTTGCTCGAGGCCCCCGGAATGATCGAACAGGCGGTGAACCGCGAGATCTTCCGCAGCGAAAAGAACCGGGCGTATCTCATGGCCCGCCACGCCCGTCGCCAGGCGCGACGCCGCACGCAGCCCGACTGATCAACCGCACACCCTTTACGCTCCACACGAACTGATCGCCGCAGCAGGTGCGGCGGCTCGACCATGGAACCACAACGAGTAGTGGAGGTCAGCACATGGCAGGTATCGCCTCGAAGTTCGACAAGGCCTACGAAACCCGTCCGATCGAGGAACTCGCCCCGGCCCCGGTCGCCGCTCGAGGGGGGAGTGAGTCCGACGCCGAACACCGGAAGGCGGCGTTCAACATCAAGACCGTCGCGGACCTGGGTACCAACAAGTTCTTCCTCTGGGCGCAGGCAGTCGCGAAACTCGCCGAATAGGCATGTGCCAGGTCGGGCCGGCAACCGTCCCGCTCGGGCCTGGTTGCAGAGGAATACCCCCGCAGACCCCTCAAGGCTGCGGGGGTATTCGCATGGAACGGGTGTGGGACCGCGGATGCTGACGGCCCCGGCACCCGCTGCGTCCGGGTCAGCTGATCCCGGCGACTTCCCTGGCGATCGCGGCCAGCCGGGTCTGCGCGGCGGAGACGACTCCGTGCCGGTTGTTGTTCGCTTCCTCGTAGGCGACGATCGCGCGGATGTCGGCGGGATCGGTGAGTTCCTTCACCGCGGCGACAGCTTGGGAGAAGTTGAGCTCGTCGAAGTCCTCGATCGGCAAGTCGTCCGATTCGGGGACACGGGTGGCGGTGCCGGTGCGGACCGAACGCAGGGCGTCGGCGACACCTTCCGCGCCTTGCTGGCGGGTGACCCTTTCGGCGGTCTCGAGTGCGGCGTCGCGGCTCGCGGTCAGGGTTTTGACCGCGACGTCCCCGGCGTGCGCGCCCCGGCTGGGCAGTTCCCCCTAGGGAGGGTGGTGGGCGGACGCCCGAGCAGCGACTCGAACATTGCGCTGCCCGCGAGGAATCCGTACCGGTCGTAGAACTCGAACATCGCCGACAGTCGCGCGCGACCATCGTCCGTCAGGTCCCGCCCGTGCCGCGAGATCCACTCGTTGACGGACACCTGCTTCACCGACACCGGGCCACCCGCCCGGGCGCACAGGTCCCGCACGCTGAGGGCCTCCGGGCCGCCGAGTTCGTAGGTGGCGCCGTGGTGGATGTCGGGGCCCTCCATCAGCACTCGGGCGGCCACCTCGGCGACGTCCGCGAGTGCGACGAACGAGAACGCCGCGTCGGGACTGTAGGGCAGTTCGACGGTCGTCGCCGTGCCCGCCAGCACCGCCCCGAAATTCTCGGCGTAGGCGCAGGGCTGCAGGACGGTCCACCGAAGCCCACCGAATGTCCGGAGTTCGTCCTCACACCGCGCCTTGTCGACGTGGTGGGGCATGAGCGGGGTGTACGGCCAGGCCACGGAGTGGTAGACGAGGTGCTCGACGCCCACCGACGCTGCGGCGCGCATCGCGTTCCGCAGCAGCGCGGGCTCGTCGGGATGGACGTTAGGGGCGATGAAGTACACGCCCCGGCACCCCGACAGCGCCTCGGCCAGTCCCGCACCCGTTTCGAGGTCGACGGCGAAGTCGGCGGGACGCCGGGCGGTGTGCACCACCCGGCGTACGTCGGCGAGTCCCTCGAGCGCCGTCACGACGGCGGCTCCGGTCTTCCCCGCGGCGCCGATGACAGCGATCTCGGCGGTGCGGGAGAGTGACTCGGTCATCGCATCACCGGTCGATGAAGTCGAACTCGGCGAACTTCGCGCCGCCGGAGAGACGTTCGTAGCCGGGTCCGCGGTCGAAGAAGGGCTCGTCGAGGCCGCGGTCGGCGCGCATCTGCTCGCGCAGCGCGTCGGTGGCGTCGACGTCCGCGACCGGTTCCCCGGTCGACGACGCCAGCACCACGCCGTAGTCGGCGCGTGCGCCCTCCACGGACACCTTGCCCCACAGCACGTCCCGGACGACTTCTTCGATCGGACGGTCGAGCGGGTCACCCCAGCCGCCGCCACCGGTGGTGCGGATGCGCACCACTTCGCCGGCCTTGATCGGTTCGGCGTCGGTCAGCGCGTCGAACTCGCGCTCGTTCGGGCCGCCGGGGTCGAGGACCACCGAGAACGGACGTCCGGCCTTGCCGCCCTTGACTCCCCAGCAGGAAAGGATCGAGCGGTCGGCGATGGACATGAAGTTCGCGTCCTTGAGCATCCGGATGTGCTTTTCGTACCCGAGGCCGCCGCGGTAGCGTCCGGCGCCGCCGGAGTCCTTCGCCAGGCCGAGCTTCTCGACGATGAACGGGAACCGGCTCTCGGTGAACTCGGTCGGCAGGTTCCGTGAGTCGGGCACGACGTGGATGGTGTCCTCACCGTCCGCGTAGTGCCTGCCGCCGGACCCGCCGCCGAGCACCTCCCGCATCAGGTAAGAGTGCCCGTCGAAGTCCTCGCCGTACACCCCCGTGTAGCGGATGGTCTCCTGGTCGGCGGGCATGTTCCCGTCGACGGCCTTCGCGACGACGCCGGCGAGCACGCCGAGCAGCCGCAGGATCACGAACGTCCGGGCGTTGGTGGGCGCCGGGAAGATCGGGGTGATCAGTGTGCCCTTCTCCGGGAACTTCATCTCGATCAACGGCACGACACCCTCGTTGACGTCGAGTTCCGCCATCCGCTCGGGACTGTCGGCGAGGTTGCGCAGGATCGGGGCGAGCCATTTGATGAGGAAGTTGCCGTCGGCGTAGTCACCGCAGTGGTTGATGGGCCCCTTGGCCTGCGGTCCGGTGCCATTGAAATCGAGGATGAGGCGTTCGCCGCCCTCGTCCTCGGGGCCGGTCTTGGTGAGTGTGATCCGCTGGCGGTGCAGCATGGGTTCGTCGACGCCGTCGTGTTCGGCGTAGTCCTCCCACGTGTACTCGCCCTTGGGGATCTTGCTGAGGATTTCCCGGCGGTACGTCTCGGTGGTCGCGTCCATCATGGCGTCGAAGCAGGCCTCGACGGTGTCGCAGCCGTACCGCTCGAACAGTTCAGTGAGGCGACGGGCCCCCATGAGGCAGGCCGAGCACTCGGCGTCGAGGTCGGCGGCCAGCGCGTCGGGCATCCGCGAGTTGCGGGTCATGATGCGCAGTGCGGCCTCGTTGGGCACACCCTGATCCCACAGCTTGATCGGCGGGACCATCAGGCCCTCCTCGTACACCGTGGTCGCGCCGGAGGGCATCGATCCGGGGCAGCAGCCGCCGATGTCGTCGTGGTGGCCGAATGCCTGCACGAACGCGACGACGGACGGTTCCTCCTCGCCCGGCCGGGTGGCGAACACCGGGACGGTGACGCAGAGATCGGGGAGGTGGCCGATGCCGCCTTCGGACAGGTAGACGTCGTTGTGGAAGTAGACGTCGCCGGGCTTCATCGTGTCGAGCGGGAAGTCCCGGGCCACCGGGTGCACCAGCGCCGAATACGAACGGCCCGTGAGCTTCCGGAGGTTGCGGTCGTGGATGCCTGCGCGGAAGTCGTGGGCGTCGCGGATCATGGGGGAGCGGGAGGTCCGCGAGATCGACGTCTCGACCTCCATCTCGACGCTGGCGAGGTAGCCGGCGACAATCTCCACCAGCACCGGGTCGGGCGTCGCGCCGTCGACCGGGGTCAGCCGGTAGGGCTTGACCGCCTGCACTGCAACGGGTTCGGTGGTGACGGTCATCGGTTCGCTCCGTTCGAGTCGGCGATCTTGGTAATGCGGATGTTTCCGAAGGTGTCGATCCGCGCCCGGAAACCGGGGTGCACGGGGATGGTGGAGCTGAATTCCTCGATCACCGCCGGACCTTCGAGGACGTCACCCGCGCCGAGCCGGGCCCGGTCGTAGACCTGGGTGGTGACCCACTCGTCGAAGTACGCCGGACGGGTCCCGGTCACGGCGGACTCCGCTCCGGTCCCCGCCGCGATCTCGTTCAGCGTCGGGCGCTTGATCGGGCCGATGCCGCTGACGCGCAGGTTGACCCACTCGACGTGCTGGTGCGGGTCGCCGCGGAAGTCGTAGCCGTACAGTTCCTTGTGTGCCTGGTGGAACCGGTCCGCGGCGTCGTCCATCAACTCCTGCGTGACGGGACCTTCACTGACGGGCACCCGCACCTCGAATGCCTGGCCGAGGTAGCGCAGGTCCGCCGAGCGCGCGTACTTGCGTTCCGCCTCGCCGAAGCCCTCGTCGGCGAGTGCGCGTTCCGCCTCGGCGGCGAGCGCGTC
Organism: Rhodococcus sp. ZPP; assembly: GCF_017656075.1. NCBI lineage: Bacteria > Bacillati > Actinomycetota > Actinomycetes > Mycobacteriales > Nocardiaceae > Rhodococcus > Rhodococcus sp. ZPP. The sequence continues at coordinate 516,707 of NZ_CP058639.1, read as the reverse complement.
CAGCCCCGACTGCAGTTCCTCGATCTTCAACCGGTCGTGCCTGCAGACGTGGGTCTGCACGTAGTCGTTGCGAACGTCGACGGTGAGCAGCCCGAATGCCGACACGTTGCCCGGGTTCAGCGGGACGAGGACGTCCTTGAGACCGAGGATGTCGACCAGCCGGCAGGCGAGCAGCGAACCGGATCCGCCGAACGTCACGAGGGTGAAGTCGCGGACGTCGAGGCCCCGCTTGACGGTGATCTGCCGCAGCGCGTTGGCCTGGTTCCACGCCGACACCTCGAGGATGCCGGTGGCGCACGCCTCGAAGTCGAGCTTCAACTGGTGGGCGAGCTGCTCGACGCCCTTGCGGGCCAGTTCGGTGTCGAGGGGGATCTCGCCGCCGAGCAGGTGGGGTGGGATACGGCCGAGCAGCACGTGTGCGTCGGTGATCGTCGGCTCGCTGCCGCCCTTGCCGTAGCAGAGCGGGCCGGGGTCGGCGCCCGCCGACTGCGGTCCGACACGGAGCGTGCCCTCGGGGGTCTGCCAGGCGATGGAGCCGCCTCCGGCGCCGACGGTGACGACGTCGATCATCGGGATCTTCGACGGGTACGCCCCTACCCGACCCTCGGTGGTGAGCGCGGGCTCACCGCGGACCACGACGGTGACGTCGGTCGACGTTCCGCCGCCGTCGCACGTGAGGACCTGTTCGACACCCGCGACACTCGCGATGAGCGCCGCACCGAGTGCGCCCGCCGCCGGGCCGGACAGCACCGTCGTGATCGGCTGGTGCACGACCTCCTTGGCGGAGAGCACACCGCCGTTCGACTTCATCACGTAGAACGGGATGTCACGAGCCTCACCCTCGTCGGAGGAGAACTCGCGCAGCCGGTGCGCGATGTTGTTCACGTAATTGCGGATGTTCGGCTTCACGGCCGCGTCGACGAGCGTGGTGATAGACCGCTCGTATTCGCGGTACTCGCGCAGCACCTGGCTGGAGATGCTCACCGTCGCCTCGGGATATTCCTCGAGGAGGATGTCGCGCACACGGTTCTCGTGGCTCGGGTCGGCGTAGGAATGCATGAGGCACACACCGATGGTGCGGATGCCGCGCTCGGCGAAGAAGCGGAGCCGCTTCGCGGACGTCGTCCTCGACGAGGGGGCGGATTTCGCTGCCGTCGAACGCGAGCCGGCCGCCGATGGTGCGGACGCGGTCGGCGGGGACGATGCGGTCGGGCTTGACCCAGAAGTAGGAGTTGCCGTAGCCGTCGGGAACGGACTGGCGGGCGATCTCGAGAACGTGCTCGTACCCCTCGGTGGTGATGAACCCGAGGTTCTCGACCTTCCCCTCGAGGAGCTTGTTGGTGGCGACGGTGGTGCCGTGGCTGACGGCGCCGATCGCGTCGCCGGTCTCACCGAGCTTGGCGAGCACCTTCTCGATTCCGGTGAGGAATCCCTGCGCCGGGTCGGCAGGCGTCGAGGGTGTCTTGGTGGTGACGACGGCTCCGGACTCCTCGTCCACAGCCACGACGTCGGTGAATGTTCCGCCGGTGTCGATACCGACCCGAATCTTTCTGGATTCCACGATTCCTCCTGGGCTCGTCTCTGTAAGGCAATTGCACCGCTTCGGACGCCCGGTTTCTTTGTCACATATCGCCGAACTCACCGGTCCTCGTTCGGCGTTGCCGCGACCGGAGACCCCCGGACAGACGACAGCACCCCGAACCGGACGGTTCGGGGTGCTGTGCGACGAGTTGTGGCGGCGTTACTTCGAGCAGGCGCCCCGCACGAGGATGCCGCCGACGAGAACACCGGCGAGGGCGATGCCCGCACCGAGTGCGGCCGACGCGAGAACGGTTGTCGTGGAGGTGCCCTCGGACACCCGCACCCCTGCGGCGGCTGCCGCGGGAACCGGGACCCCCTCCGCGACGCCGGCGACCGCCGGAACCTCGGCCGCCACCGCGGCGACCTCGGCAGCCGGGATGCCGTTGGCGATCACACCGTCGATGCCTTTGAAGAACACTCCGGCCATCTTCTTCGCGACACCGGTGATCATCCGCTGCCCGACACCGCCGACCATGCCGCCGACGACGGCGTCCGCGTCGTAACTGAGCAGGGTGCCGCCGTCGCGTTCCTCGAGCCGCACCGTCACGTCGGCCTTGACGGTGCCGGGAGCACCGGCACCCGATGCCGTCATCACGAACGACTCGGGCCGATTCTGCTGCGACAGAATCACTTCGCCGTCATAGGTGCCCTTGATGGACGCGACGCCCGCGGTGATGGACAGCTTGTAATGGTTGTCGCTGAGCTGCTCGAGGGATTGCACCCCCGGGATGGTCGCGGCGAGGACCCGTCCGTCCTGCAGGTTGTCGTACACGGCCTCCGGTGGGGCCGTCAGTAGGGCGGTGCCGGCGATTCTCATTCGTTCTCCTTGCTCTGTGACGACGCGTGCGCGAGGCGAAGCTCGAACAACTCGGAAGGGGATATCGGCATGGAGGTGATAGGGATGCCTTCCGCGTCCTCGATCGCTGCCGCGATGACGGCGGACGTCGGAATGACGCCCGCCTCGCCCGCGCCCTTCATCCCGAGGGGATTGAGACCGGACGGGGTGACGGTGTGGTCCATCTCGAGCGAGTCGGGCATCTCGGTGACGAACGGCATCAGGAAATCCATGTACGACGCGTTGAGCATCTGGCCGTGCTCGTCGTAAACGATCCTCTCGTACAGCGCGCCACCGACACCCTGCGCGACGGCACCCATGACCTGGCCCTCGACGATCCGCGGGTTGATGACGTTGCCGCAGTCGTGGATCACGGCGTACCGCCGCACATGGATCTCCGCCGTCACCGGATCGGTTTCGACGATCGCCGCGTGCACACCGGACGCGAACGTCGACGTCGGTGGCGAGTAGTAGCCGGTGGCCTCGAGCCCGGGCTGTTCGCCCTCCCGGACCGGCGGAATCGTCATGTCCGTGTCGGCCTTCGCGAACCCGGTGGCCTGCCGCGACGCGTCGTCGAACGCGTAGCGCAGCGGATTCGACAGCACGGCGACCACACCCAGCGAGATGGACGTGCCCTCGGCGCCGGGCAGCGTGCCGATCTTGCACACGTGCCCACCGCGCAGTTCCAGTTCGGTGGGATCGAGGTTCAGCGCCTCACCGGCGATCGTCCGGGCCTTCTCCGCCACCATCTGCGCGGCCACGTGGAACGCCGAACCGGACATCACGGCGCCGCGGGACGCGAACGTGCCCACCGCGTAACCGAATCGGCGGGTGTCGCCGGTGACGATCTCGACGTCGGTGACCGGCACGCCGAGGTCATCGGCGACGATCTGCGCGAACGCCGTCTGGTGGCCCTGCCCTGGGTGGTCAGACCCGTTGCGGCCTTGACCTTCCCGGACGTCTCGACGAGAACGTGGGCGCCCTCGTACGGTCCGGGTCCGGTGCCCTCCACGTAGGCGCCGATCCCGATGCCCACGGCCCGGCCCTCGGCCTTCGCCTGCTTCTTGTACTCCGGCGAATCCGTCCCAGTCGATGAGCTTTTTCAGTTTGTCGATCCCGGCCTGGTAGTTGCCGGTGTCGTAGATCAGCGGGCGGCCGTCCTGGAACGTGAGGTGGAAGTCGTACGGCATTTCCTCGGGTCGGATGAAGTTGTGTTCGCGGACCTCGATGACGTCCTTGCCTAGGTACTTCGCGATCGCGTCCATCGCGCGTTCCATTGCGAACACGGCTTGCGGTCGGCCGGCGCCGCGGTAGGGCGTCACGATGACGGTGTTCGTGTACAGCGAGTACGCGTCCACCCGGAACGATTTCGGCTTGTACGGCCCGAGCACCTGCGTCGACGTGTTGAGCATGACGATGATGCCGTACGGCAGGTAGGCGCCGTTGTCGTGCCAGAACGTGAAGTCGAAGGCGAGGAGTGTGCCGTCGTCGTCGAATCCGACCGTCACTTCCTGGATCTGGCCGCGCTCGTGCGCGCTGGACACGAAGTGCTCGCGCCGGTCCTCGACCCACTTGACCTCGCTCGAGATGCCCGCCGTCCCGAGTTGCCGCGCCGCCCAGGTGACCATGACCTCTTCCGGCCAGGGGTGGACGATCTTGACACCGAAACCGCCACCGACGTCGGGGGGCGATGCAGTGGACCTTGTTGTGCGCCATTTTCAGTCGCGCGGCGATGGCCGCACGCGCCGACGTCGACGTCTGCGTGGAGGTCCAGAACGTGAGCGCCTGCTCGTCGGTGTCCCAGCGCGCGTAGACGCCCTTGCCTTCCATCGGCATCGACGCCGACCGCTCGATCTCGAGGTTCAGGGTGAGCCGGTGCGGTGCGTTCGCCAGTTCGGCGTCCACGTCGCCGAAGCCGTGCTGCAGGTGCGCCGCCACGTTGTCGGGGACGTCGGGGTGCACGGCGTTGTCTGCCTGCCGCGCCACGTCGATTCCCACGACCGGCGGGAGCATCTCGTACGTGACGTCGATCTTGGCACACGCGTCCTCGGCGATGTACCGGTTGTCGGCAACCACCATCGCGATCGCCTCGCCGACGTGATTCACTTCGTCCTTGGCGAGCGGATACCCGTTGCGCGGGGCGGTGATCGCCGGGTGCGGGATGAGCAGGGGCAGATTCTCGGCCATCTCCGGGGAGTCGTCCGCGAGGTCGTCGTACGTGTAGATCGCGTGCACACCGGGCAGATCCAGCGCCGCGTCGACGTCGATCCCGGTGATGCGGGCGTGCGCGTGCGGCGACCGGACGAACGCGGCGATGAGCGCGTTGTGCCCGAGGTCGTCGAGGTAGCGGCCGTTACCGGAAAGGAGCCGCGCATCCTCCGTGCGGGGAATCGGCTTACCGAACAGCTTCTCGGATTCGACGGTCTCCGAACCGCTTTCCTTCGTGCGCGCCGGATCCGTGCGGGGTGTCGTGACGCTCATGCTCGCCCTGCCCTTCCGCCGACGGGGTTGGTGGTGCCGCGGACCTTCGGATCGAGTGAGGCGCGTGCCGTCTCGTCGTCCTTGCCGAGCGGGAATTCGCCCGAACGCTCGCGCTTGATCTCCGCGGCGCGTAGCACGGCCGCCCGGATGTTCTGGTACCCGGTGCACCGGCAGAGGTTGCCGGCGATCGCGTCGGTGGCCTCCTCGCGGGTGGGCGAATCGTTCTCCTCGAGGAACGCGGCGATGGTGGTGACGAAACCGGGTGTGCAGAATCCGCACTGCAGGCCGTGACAGTCGATGAACGCCTGCTGCACCGGATGCAGGGTGCCGTCGGGTTCGACGAGACCCTCGACGGTGGTGACCTTCCGGCCCTCGAGGCTCGCCGCGAGCACCAGGCACGACCGCACGGGTTTGCCGTCGAGCAGCACGGTGCACGCGCCGCAGACCCCGTGCTCGCAGCCGACGTGTGTTCCGGTCTGGCGCAGATGGTGCCGGATCGCGTCGGACGCCAGGGTCCGGGACGGCAGCACCACCGTGTGCGTCACCGCGTTGAGCGTGAACGTCACCGCGACGTGCTGTTCGCCCGTCTCCTCCTGCAGTTCGGCGAGTTGCTCGTCGATGCTGCGTGTTGCCTTTGCCATTTTCACCTTCCTCCCGCCGACGCGTGCACGGCGGCAGCGTCGAGTACTGCATCCTGCGCGGCCGCGAACCCGACCCGGGCGGTCAGGGCAGCGACCAGCTGCGACCGGTACCGCGCCGTGGCGTGGATGTCGGGTTCGGTGTCGATCCGCTCCCTCGCGAACTCGGACAAATTCCGCCACAACGGGTCCCGGTCGTCCGTCGCGGACGCACCCTGGAGGACATCCGTGTAGTCGACGACCTCACCGAGCTCGCCGGCCGACACGTACGTCATCCGGGCCTCCGCCACCGCGCCGCCCTCGACGCGGACCTGCGCCACGACCCCGACGAGGGCGTAGTCGCCGTGCCTGCGGGCGATCTCGTCGATCGCCGTCCCGACCCCGGACTCGGCAGCCGGGACCGTGACACTGGTCGCGATCTCGTCCGCCTCGAGCGTGCTTTCGAGCGGCCCGGCGAACAGGTCGGTCGACCGGATCTCCCGGACCCCGCGCACCGAACGCACGGTGACCGAGCCGCCGAGCAGCGCAAGAACGGCCGGCATCTCCGCGGACGGGTCTGCGTGCACGATCGATCCGACCGTCGTGCCCCGGTTGCGGATGGTCGGGTGCGCGACGAGACGCAGTCCGCGGCCGAGCAGCGGCTGCACCTGTGCGGCGCCGCGGTCGGCTTCGAGCACAGAATGGGTGGTCAGAGCGTCGAACGTGACACCGAGCTCGCGGGACGACGACACCGCGTCGAGCCGGGGGATCGAGCCGATGTCGACAAGGTGAGCCGGTGCGGCGAGTCGCATCGACAGCAGCGGGATCAGCGACTGCCCGCCCGCGAGCACCTTTCCCTCGTGAGCCACGTCCGCGAGAATCCGACAGGCCTCGTCGATCGACCGAGGTCGGTGATAAGTCAGTGGCGACGGTTTCATTCCTCAGATCCTGCCCGTATCGTGCGCTCGACGTTTCGTGAACTAGTGACAAAACTCACGTGCTGTCGCTGGCAGATCACGTGAGTTGGCCTACCCGGCCAGGCACGGTTCCGTCGTCCGCGGTCGGCTTCGGGGTGCGGTCGCCGGCCCCCGCGTCGCCGGCGTCCTTCGGGGCGATGGCGCGGCACAGGTGGTACATGCCGATCACCACGATCGTGCCGAGCGCGATGCCGCTGAGGGAGAAACTGTCCGTGAACGTCAGCTCGGTGTCACCGATCGCGATGATCAGGCCGGCGGCGATGGGCATCAGGTTGAGCGGGTTGCCGAAGTCGACGCCGTTCTCCTTCCAGATCTTCGCACCGAGCAGGCCGATGATCCCGTAGAGCACCACCGTGATTCCGCCGAGCACCCCGCCGGGGGTCGCGGAGATGACGGCACCGAACTTGGGGGAGAAGCCCAGCAGCATCGCGATGACGCCTGCCGCGGCGTACGCGGCGGTCGAATACACCTTCGTCGCGGCCATGACGCCGATGTTCTCGGCGTACGTCGTCGTGGGCGATCCGCCGACGCTGGTCGCGATCGTGGTGGCCAGGCCGTCGCCGATCAGGGCGCGTCCCATCATCGGGTCGAGGTCGGTCTTGGTGATCTCGGCGACCGCCTTGACGTGTCCGGCGTTCTCGGCGATCAGGGCGATCACACCGGGCAGCACGAGGACGATGAACGTGAGACTGAACGACGGCGCGTGGATACCCACGATGCCGTTGGCCTCGTCGGAGAACGGCGGCAGCCCGATCCACGACGCCGAGGAGACACCGTCCCAGTTGACGCGGAAGTGCTCGGTAACCCCGCCGGCGACCGGGTCGTACGACGTGATCATGCCGGTCGTCAGGTCGAGCACCCACGACAGCACGTATCCGAAGAGTAGCGTCAGGAAGATCGCGACCCGCCCGAGGAACCCTCGGAGCGCGACGCTCGCCACCACCAGCACCACCATCACCGTCAACGCGACCCACTGGTCCTGCGGCCAGTACGTTCCGGCCACGACCGGGGCCAGGTTGAACCCGATCAGCATGACGACGGCGCCGGTGACCACGGGCGGCAGGATCTTGAACACCACCCCGCCGCCGAGGAAGTGGATCAGCACGCCGATCCCGGCGAGCACGAGACCCGACACCAGGATCGCCCCGGTCACCTGCGCGGAGGTGCCGCCCTGGGCGCGGATGGCGGCGATGCCGCCGACGAACGCGGCCGACGTCCCCAGGTAGCTGGGAATCCGGCCCTTGACGACCAGCAGGAAGAAGAGGGTGCAGAAACCCGACAACATCACGGCCAGTTGAGGATTGAGACCCATGATGATCGGGAAGACGAACGTGGCCCCGAACATCGAGACCACGTGCTGCCCGCCGAGCCCGATCGTGCGACCCCAGCTGAGCCGTTCGCTCGGGGCGACGACCTCCCCAGGCGCGATGGTCTTGCCATCTCCGTGCAGTGTCCAGATAGGCATAGGGGGACCTTTCAGACAGGTGACGGTGCAGGGGTGCCGGGCGGCCAGCTTCGATGATGTGCCGCATGTCACAGTTGCACCTCGATAGGAGGGAAACGTTATTACAGCGTCAGCCACCCGGCGTGAGAAGAATCTGCCAGTGCGTGCCCGGCGAAATTGGCAACTTTAGGAAATTGATGCCGCGCATCGCCATGATCTTGAGGGCGAGCGACAGGTCGAGGCGCAATTCGGGGTGATCGGTGAACGACCCGAGCATCTTCTCCAGCTTCACCACCCGGTACCGCAGGGTGTTGTAGTGAAAGTGGAGTTGACGTGCGGTTTCGGCGATGTTGATGTTGGTGGCGAGCAGCACCTCGAGGGTGCGGCGCATGTCCTGCGCCTCGGGTGTGTCGGCGGTCAGTTCGCGGAGGGTCTCGGAGGCGAACGACTCGAGCTCCCGGTCGTCCTCGACGAGGCTCAGCAGCCGGTAGACGCCGAGGTCGTCGAAATGCGTCACGGCCCAGGCTCCGGTGATCTGCCGTCCCACCTTCAGTGCGGTCCGGGCCTGGCCGTAGAGGGCCGGGATGCCGTCCACCGAGTCCGTCGGCCGGGACACCCCCACCCCGAAGGGCATGCGCCCACCGCCGCCGTCGCCGCGCACGTACGCGACCAGTTCGTGGACCAGGTTCAGCGTGTCGGTGCCGACACCCATCAGGATCACCGTCTCCGTCGCCAGTGCGGTGACGGCGGCGCCCGTGTCCCGGCCCGCGACGGCACTCGTGAATGCCCGCGCCTGCCGCTCGACGAGCGGCATCCGGGTGGGGATCGACGGCTCGTCCTCATCGACCGGATCGGGTTCGATCACCACGACGACCACGGGACGGTCCAGGTCCCAGCCGAACGTCTTGGCATGCGCGGCGACGTGCTCGTGTTCGCCGCCGCGGCCGAGCAGCAGGTCCCGCACGAAGTTCGCGCGGTGCTTCTCCTCCACCGAGGACACGACCAGTTCGCGGGCGACGACCAGGGCGCACACCGCCGCCGCCTGCTCGACGAGATTCAGGTCTTCGCTGCGCAGCGGGTGCCCGGTGCTGAAGTGCACCAGCCGCCCGTGGTCGATGCCGTTGGCCGAAATCGCTGAGACGGCGAGGAACTCGTCGCCCAGCCGGTGCAGGCCGAGCCCGCCCTCGGTCGAATCGGTGCGGACCCGGCCGGTGGAGTCGAGCGCGGCACTCGACGCCAGCCGGTTCAGCTCGGACTCGTCGCCGGCACGGCACAACTGACGTCCGTCGGGTGTCGTGATCAAGACGGCCCCGCCCAGTTCACCGTGGACGGCGACGGCGAGTTCGGCGAATCCACCGCCTGCCATTACGACGTCGACGAGCACTCTCCGCAACCGGTCGGCCTCGAACACGGCGTCGACCTGCCGGGCCGACGACTCCGCGAGCGCACCCGCCAGCGGGTGTGCCTGCGAGTACAGGTCCGCGACCACGACGACGGGAAGCCCGAGTTCGTCAGCCGCATGGGACATCTCGGCCGGCAGCGTCGCAGTGGGGTCGTCGAGCCGGACGGCCAGTCCGGAGACGCCCCGCCTGTCGAGCCGGGCGAGAAACGCGTCGATCGGCTCGACCAGCCGGCCGAGAACCGCGGACGTGGTGAGCAGCAACTGTCCGGTCCGGAGCCACGGTCCGATGTCCGGCACCGCCATCACGGCGACGTTCGACACCTCACGCGAGGTGCCGGTCGCGCCGGCGACCAGGGTCGGGGAGACGAGGAGATCCGACATCAGCACGTCGGCGAACGGTTGCGGCGCAACGCCCGGACCAGGCCCGTCGCCGGTGTCGGCGGCTGCGCGGAACCCGGGAGCGGAACTACCGACGTCCCTCGTCGTCACTGCAACACCCTGCCCACCTGATCCGACACTCGCCCCGGATGGCGCGAAAGTGTGACCTTAAGTCGCGACCCGAATACCCGTCAAACGACGGTCACCTGGTGCACTCGAGCGGACGGCCGGTCCCGGCCGGCGCATCACGGTGAATCGGACCGCTCAGCTGCTGGAGCTCCCGCCCCGACGTGCCCCGGGTCGTCTTCATCATCTCGGCGAGGATCGACACCGCGGTCTCCTCCGGGGTGCGGGCACCCAGGTCGAGGCCGATCGGTGAATGCAGCCGCGCGAGCTCCGCCGCGGTGGTTCCCTGTTCCCGCAGCAGCGTGACCCGGCGTTCGTGCGTGGCCCGGCTGCCCATCGCGCCGATGTACGCGGCGTCCGACCGCAGGGCCAGCTCCAGCAGTGGGATGTCGAATTTCTCGTCGTGGGTGAGCACCGCGAGGACCGTCCGGTGGTCGACCGGCGCGGTCTCGAGGAACCGGTGCGGCCACATCACGACGACGTCGTCGGCGTCCGGGAACCGGGCGCGCGTCGCGAACACGGCGCGGGCGTCGATCACCGTGACGTGGTAGCCGGCGAATGCGCCCAGCGTGCACATGGCCGCGGCGAAGTCGATGGCCCCGAAGATGTACATCCGCGGTGGGGGCGCGAAGATCTCGACCATGCACGCCGTCTCGGACTGCAGCTGATACACCACCGACTCACCGGCGTCGAGACGGCGGCGGACATTCTCGACATCGGTCTCGGGCAGGTCGAGGTCGCCCGCGACCCCGTCCCCGGTGATCACGCAGCGCCGGGTCCGTGATCCGTCGCCGGTCTCCGTCACCACGGCGATCGACTCACCGCTGCGGATCCTGTGCGCCACGTTCGCGAAGTCCGGGAAGTCGTTGCGCCCGATGCGCTGAACGAACACCTCGATGGTGCCGCCGCACGTGAGTCCGACACCGATCGCGTCGTCGTCCGCCACGCAGAACACTTCCGTCCGGCTGCGCCCGTCGGCCAGCACATCCCCCGCCGTCTCGTACAGCGCGCTCTCGACACACCCACCGGACACACTTCCGAGCACCTCACCGGATTCCGACACGGCCATCGCCGCGCCCGGCGCCCGCGGAGACGATTTCCAGGTGCGCACCACCGTGGCGAGGGCGAAATTCTCGCCGCGGTCGAACCACGATTCCAGGCCCGTCAGGATGTCGCGCATCGTCTCGTACTCCTCGGGTGCTTCGTCGGGAACCTCACGCTAACCGGCGGCGACCGGCCGACGCGGCACACAATGCGCCGAAATCCCCAGCAGCCGCTTGTGCATTCTCGCCATCGCTATCGATCGGCGTCTCCGCAATTCTCGGACGGTCCCCCTTCCTTCACAGAGAACCGAGGATCCACCATGAATCAGTTGCTCAGCGGGATCCGGGTCCTCGACCTCACGCGGGCCCTCGCCGGTCCGCTGTGCACGGCACTGCTGTCGGATTTCGGCGCCGACATCATCAAGGTCGAGACCCGTTCCGGTGGCGACAGTTCCCGGCAGTGGCCGCCGTTCGACGGCAGCGACAGCCTGTACTTCGCCTCCGTCAACCGCGGCAAACGCTCCGTCGCGCTCGACATGCGCAGCGAGCAGGGCCGGAAACTGCTGCGCCGCATGGCCGTCGACGTGGACGTCATCGTGGAGAATTTCCGTCCCGGCGTCCTCGCCGACATGGGACTCGACCAGGAGTCGCTCGCCGAGGACAACCCCGGGGTGATCGTCATGAGTGTCAGCGGTTTCGGCCCGACCGGACCCGAGCAGTTCTCACCCGGACTCGATCAGGTGGCGCAGGGCATGTCGGGTCTGATGTCGGTGACCGGGGCCGGCGACCACACGCCGATGCGCGTCGGCGTCCCGATCATCGACACGGTGTCCGGCATCTATGCGGCGCTGGGCATCGCGGCGGCGCTCGTGTCCCGGGGCAATGACGGCGCCGGTCATCACGTGCAGACGTCACTGCTCGAATCGGCCCTGTCCATCATGTCGTTCCAGGCGCAGAACTACCTGAGCACCGGACGCGTCGCGGAGCCGAACGGAAACACGCACCCGACCATCACGCCGTACGGCACGTTCGACACGGCCGATTTCCCCATCATCATCGCGACCGGCTCGGACCGGCACTGGGTGTCGCTGTGCCAGGTTCTCGGAAACCCCGACCTCGCCGACCGGCCCGAATACCGCACCGGCCAGTCACGACTCGCGCACCGCGATCGGCTCACCAAGGAACTTCTCGAACTGCTGTCGGTGCGGCCGGCCACCGAATGGGTCACATCGATTCGCGCGGCGGGCATCCCGTGCGGTCCCGTCCACACGATCGATCAGGCCTTCGCCGACCCGCAGGTACAGGAGCTGAAGATGGTGCAGCCGGTGGCCACACCGGACGGCGGGGAAATGCCGCTGGTCCGGGGTCCGTTCTGGGTGGACGACGAGACCCTGCCGATCCGGACTGCGCCGCCGATGGTGCTGGGGCAGGACACGGCCGAGGTACTCGGTGAATTCGGGCTGAGTGACGAAGACATCGAGGGCCTCCGGCGAGACCGGGTGATCTGACGCGCGCGTCGGCCGTGGTCGCCTCACAACCGGGCGGCCACGGCCAACGCCACGTGCTCGCACCACGGCCGCGCGACGACCTGCACGCCGATCGGCAAACCGGACCGGGTGCTTCCCACCGGAACGACGACGGACGGCAGCCCCGTCACGCTGATCGCGCGGCAACTCGCCAGGGCCTGAGACCACGTGAGCGGCTGTCCACCGACGTCGAACACTTCGTCGCCGAGCGGCGGCGCCGGGATCGAGGCGACGGGAAGGACGAGGACGTCGCCCATCTCGCCGAGCAATCGGTGCACGAGTTCCGCTCGCTGCGCCCACAGTCGCTCGACCAGGCGCCGGTCCACGTCCCGCGCGTCGGCGAGCATCGTGGCGATGTTCGTTCCGAAGTCGGTACCGAGTTCGGTAATGTCGGTGTGGGTTTCGACCGCACGCAAACTGCCGAACAGATCGTTGCCCTCCGACAGCGCCCCGCCCTCGTACGGGCGGGCACCGAGCCTGCCGGCGGCGCCGGCGACGGCCGCGACAATCTCCGTGTCCACCGGGACGGTCCCGTCACCGGGCGCCCAGGTGATGTCGAGACGTGAGAGGTCCACCGACTCCGGATCCGTCCACGGGAACCGGGGGGACGAGAGCACCCGCAGCACCAGGGCCGCGTCGTCCAGCGTCCGCGCCATCGGGCCGATCGTCTGCAACGTGCCGTGCATGGTCGCAGGATTGGTCAACAGGTGATCACCCGACGGGACGCCGGGATACTGTCCGTCGGCGTCCACCCGGCCGATCGTCGGGCGCACCGAGCGCAGCCCCGTGCAGTGGGCGGGCCAGCGCACCGAGCCGCCGAAGTCGGTGCCGAGACCGACCACGCTCATCCCGGACGCGATCGCCGCCGCTTCGCCGCCGCTCGACCCACCGGGTGAGCGGGGAACACCGTCGGGTCGGAGGGGATTCACCGTATACCCGAAGAGATCGTTGTGCGTCAGGCCGCTCGCCCCGAACTCCGGGGTGTTCGTCTTCCCGACGAGAATCGCGCCGGCCGCCCTCATCGCGGCCACCGCGGGCGCGTCGACAGAAGGCACGTTGTGCTCGAGCGCGCGCGATCCCGCCGTCGTCCGGACACCCGCGGTCGCGATCAGATCCTTCACGGTGAACGGGACCCCGGCCAGCGGACCGACGACCTCCCCTCGGCCGATTCGGATATCGAGGTCGTCGGCGGCCCGGATCGCCTGCTCCTCGGTGACGGTGACGACGGCGTTCAGTTCCGGATTCCGGGCCTTGATGTGCGCCAGATGGACCTCGAGCACCTGACTCGCGGACACCTCCCGGTTCGTCACCGCGCGGGCGATCGTCTGCGCGTCCGAGCCGACCCAGCTGCCGTCGTTACCCCACACATGTCCTCCTCGGCTCGTGCTCAGGGGTCGACGCTAGACATCCCCGAACCCGCCGCACACGGCCAGTGTGCACAGGAATCCGTGGCCCGAGCTGTGAAGAGTTGATACTTCGCCGCGCTACGGGCTCTGGGAGGATCAGGTGATGCTCTCGCCCTGGGTCCGCCTCGCCGCCGCGCTGTTCGCGGTCAGCTGGGGTGCCAACCAGTTCGCCCCGATGCAGCTCGTCTACCGCGAACATCTCGGTCTCGGAAACGGCGCCTTCACCGCGATGCTCGCGTCGTACGTCGTCGGGCTCGTACCAGCCCTCCTGTACTTCGGTCGCGTGTCCGACCGGTTCGGCCGGCGCGCGGTGATCCGCCCGATGATCCCCGTGGGCATCGTCTCCTCGCTCGTGCTCATCGCCGGCGCCGCCGTCCCCGACCTGCTCTATCTGGGCCGGGTTCTGGCCGGACTCGCTTCCGGCATGGCGTTCGGCGCCGGCACCGCCTGGATGAAGGAACTCAGCTCCACCGCGCCCGCCGGGGCGGGTGCACGCCGCGCCGCCGTGTCGTTGTCCGCGGGATTCGGCTGCGGGGCCCTCTTCGCCGGCGTGATCGCGCAGTGGCTCCCCGCACCCGAACTGCTCCCGTACCTAGTGCACATCGCGTTGATGGTCGGCGCCCTCGCGCTGGTGTGGGCGGTGCCCGACGTGCGGGTCCGGGCGACCGACCTCACCGCCAAACCCCTGTCGGTGCTGGCGACACCCCAGTTCCGGTGGGGCATCGCCCCCTGGGCGCCGTGGGTGTTCGGTGTAGCGACCGTGTCGTTCGCGACCCTTCCACCGCTCGTCTCCGAGTCGCTGCGCTCCACGTCGGTGGCGTTCACCGGGCTCGTCGCGGCGCTGACTCTGATCACCGGGGCGGTGATCCAGCCGTGGGCCAAACGGTGGTCGCAGCAGGACGACGCCGCCGCCGGGATCCGGGTCGGTATCGCCCTCGGAGTGCTGGGCTTCGCCGCCGCGACCGTCGTCGCATACACCGGCGGTGCGCTGTCCGTCGCCGCGATCGTCGTCGCGGCGTTCCTCCTCGGATCTTGCTACGGCATCCTGCTCGGTTCCGGTCTCGCGTCTGTCGAAAAGCTGGCACCGGCAGACGAACTCGCGCAGACCGTCGCGGTGTTCTACTGCCTGATCTACATCGGCTTCGCCGTCCCGTTCGTCATCTCACTCCTCGCCCCGCACCTCGGCTACGCAACCTGCTTCGTGGGGGCGGCACTGCTGATGCTGCTGTGCGTGGCAGTGGGCCGGAAAGTGAAGGACCGGCAACTCACCCACACGTGAGCGAGTTACCGTTTGGTCGCGCCGCACGCGGGCACCAGCGGCTCACTGTGCGGCCGTGGCGCACCGACCCGCGACCGCACCGGGAGCGGCGGCCACGGCCAGTGCTGGCCGAGGCGGCCCCGCGCACGCAGAAGTCGAGGCCACGCACGAGACCGAAGATCAGGCGCTCGATCAGCGACAGGCGGCGCCGTGTCAACTATTGCGGTCGTCAACAAGACTGCCCACATCCACCTTTGGAACCGCGCTGCTGGTGGTAACCGGGTTTGGCAATTCCACATCTGGACGACGAAAACCTGCGCTGCCGTATCCAATCCGCCATCGCCGCAAGCGAACACCCACAACCCGCACGATGCAGCAACGTACATCCGTCGAGCTGTAGCGCGGTCTCCTCGGAGGTGTCTAATGACCTTACGCTCGCCACACGCCGCCCACGATCCCGAAGTGGGTGGTGACGGCGTTCAGTTGCTGAGCGGTTGGTGATTGAATGTCGTGCCGCCCTCGTGGGGGGAGGACAAATTTTCATCACAGTGACGTGGGTGCCCAAGCGGCCCCGGGTTCCCAAACTTCTCCGCCTGAACCGGATGGCGTGCCGCAGAGTGGCATCGTCATCAAGCGAGCGCGGACGCTCCGCACCGTGACGGCAAGGCGAGGATAGCTAACCACGCTACGCTAGCAAGCAACGCATTGGTTACGTGGTGGGCGTCGCACGGCGCCCGTCCTGTGGCTCACCGGTATTGATTGACCACCCCCGGCAGTCACGTCTCGTGGGGAGTGGGTAGGGGTGGAATCGGTCGACGGCAACGACAGAGACTGTGTTCGCCGTTGAGGGAGAAAGCAGCAGTTACACGCCGGGCATTGTCGAGTACGAGAGAGTTCGCGGACGAAAACGTTGTCGAGTTCCGTGCAGACCTCGGGGCGTTCGAGGGGCGGGGCGGCTCGGTAATGGTGCGCAGCTCATTTCGTGGCCGTGTCCGCTCAGAGGTCCCATAGTCCGAGTAGCGCGGTCCGGAGGCTGGGGGAGCGGACGTAGTGATCGGTCCGCAGCCGTGACCCCGGGTGCCCGAGGTCGGTGAGCGCCTTCTCGGCGTCAGTGAGAGGCACGGGTGGCAGGTCGGTGCGGGTGCGCAGGAAGAACAACACCGCACCGCCCGACCGCGCGATCCGCATCGGATCGGAGATCACCACGGCCGGCGGGTGGATCCACTCGTCACCGGCGGAGACGAAGACGATCACGTCACCGCGCCGAAGGGTGCCGCGTGTGTCGAGGCGGAGCGACTCGAGCTGGTACTTCACCGCCGGCCCGCCCGCCGTCGAATGCCGGCCCCGCTGGGTGTCGAGGACCTGTTGTTCGGTGTCGGTGGGTTCGTAATCGACGGCGTGTTTGACGAACATCCGGCGCACCGGGGTGGGCAGGAAATCTGTGTCGGTGCGAACGCGGCCGGTGACCCCGGGCAGGGGGACGGCGCGGCCGATCTCCCACTCGAGGATCGCGTCGTCGAGGAACACCTGATCGACCTCGGTGATCTCGTCGAGGCCGTCGATGAACGTGCGGACACCGGCGACGATCTCGGGATCATCGGTAATGACCACAGCGTCATCGGCGAGGGTGGAATTCTCGGAAGCGTTGGCCGACCCGATCACCGCCCGGGTATCGGTGGCGATCACCTTCGCGTGCAGGGTCGGCGACGACAGCACCCGCACCCCCCGATCGACGTAATAGGTGAGGGCGACGGGGGAGGTGGCGTGCGCCCGGATAGCGGCCTTGGACGCATTGACGACCAACAGGTCCCCCGCGCGCAGCGGGAGCAGCTCGGGTGCGTCCTGCCCGAGGTAGCCGATCGCGGCGTATCGGGCGCCCCGGGTGCGGATGGCGCGGGTGATATGCGGCCACGGGCTCGGCCCGTGAAAGGTGGTCCCCATACCGACAGACGGTAACCGCCCGTCTTGCCGGGTGTGACGCTCTCCCTACACCGGTCAACGGTGGCGCGCCTGACGGGCCGACTACGGTCACCCGAAGTGTAGAAATCCGGCCTAATTTCAGTTGAGGGAAAATGTGTCGGCACCGGCCACAACTCGGTCCAGCGCTCTTACGCTGTGAGCACCACGACATCAGTGAGAGAAGGATCATGAGTTACGAAGCGATCTACGATGGGGTCCGCTATCCGCTCGCCGACGCGGCCGCCGCGCACGGCCTCGAGGACGCTGTCAGGGGCATCTTCGAGAACAACGGCAACGGCGGATTCGTCGGTTTTGTCAGCCAAAACTCGACGGAACGTTTGCTGATTACACCGGCGACTCCGATTGCGATTCGCGGCAGCGACGAGCCGAACCCGAGCATCGTCTACCGCTGGTAACCCCATTCAGAGCCGATACCCCCACGCACCGCGACGGTACCCCCGTCCTCACCGATCGAAGTGTCACAACACTTTCCGTAACGGTCCACCGGTCAGCAGAAGGAGGATAGGGTGCCCAGCCTCATCTTCAACGGCGTCACCTACGGCATCAGCCCCACCAGATTCGAGGCCACCCGCGAACTGCTCTCCCGCTTCGCCGAGGGACACACCATTGGAGTGACCATGTCCCTCACCCACGGCGGCGCTCGACACCACCTCTACATCACACCTGGGGTACCCATCACGCTGGTGGAGTGACGAGTCCCGGATCCGGCGGAATCACTGCCGTGGGTTTCGCGAGGAAGGCGCGGTGGTCATGGAAACCGTGCGTGACGATTGCGCTTCGGAACTTTTGCACACGCCCCGCACCGAACTCTGCGGGCATATATGCAAGCAGATTTCAGCGCGTAGATGCGTGCAAGAAGGCCCGTAGTGGGTAGGATGATCCCCGCTGGAGGTACACGGGCGAAGACGAGGGGGTCGGTATGGCGAAGGTGGGAAATGCCGGAGGCGGTGCCCGCCGCCCGGCCGGGGGCGGGCGCGGCGGCGCCGCTCGGTCGGGAAAACGCGGTGCCGGCGCGGAAGGCGTCGCCGCGTCGGGAACGCCGAGTCCGGAGTTGACGGCGAAGCTGGAACCGCGGAAGGGACCGACGAAAGTTCCGCTCAACACCCGGGTACTGGCCTCGACGGAGGCCCGGTTGAACTGGCTGGTGAACCACCGCCAATCCACGGTGACCAATGTCGTGGACGTTGCCCTGCAGGAATTCTTCGACCGCTACCGTGTCCCACCGGCCGATCTCGACGGCCGGATCGCCGAGCCGGAGTCATGAGCTCGCCGTGGGAGCAAATTCCCCTCTTCACACTGCCCGGCACCACTCCGGCGACGTCCCCCGAATCCGCCGAAAAAGACGGTCTGCCCAACGCAGCCGAACACGTGGACTGGGAGCCAGCGGCCGCTACACACCCTGACTCACACGAGCAGGGGGACGCGGACTCGCACGAGGAGGGGAACGCTGACTCGCATGAGCAGGGGGACGTCGCCGAAAATCCCACGACCGCCGAAACTCCTACGATCGCTGAAACTCCCACGAGCATGGAGTCTTCCGAGCTGGTCAGCGCCGAGGCCGACGGCGACGTGGCCGACGGCGTCGCGGCCGATCCACCGGTGTGGGAAGCGCTGCCGGCGGGTGAGGCCGCGGACGGGCATGCGTTGATCGTGACCGCCGCCGGGACGTACACCCCGTCCGGGCGGGAGTTGACCGGTCCGGTCGATTCACTCGAGAAGCTGGACAAGCTGATTCGCTGGGCCTCGCTGACCCCGTTGGGTGCACCCGCACAGATCTGGGTCGTCGGGTTGGTGGCGTGTGAGCTACTCGGGTGGGTCATCGATCCGGGCAGTGAGGACGACGTCGACGACATGGAAGCGTTGCGGACCCGCGCCGCCACCGACCTGACCGCAGTGCTGCATGCCACCCTGCCACCGTTGCTCGATGCCGGGTGGGAGCTGCGCGGCGAACCGGGTCATGTGGTGCATTTGTCCCGCACGATCGGGAACTTCACGTCGATGGTCGATGTGGTGATCGAACCGTATGTGTGGACGTACTGGAACAAGGACTTCGGCTGGCACAACCGGGTCGGCGATATGGGTGTCCTCGGATCACCGGCCGCCGGCACCTATCTCCCGGACGACGACCTCCCGGCCGCGCGGGAGTTGGGCCGCCGGCTGGCATGGTGCGCACAGCATCTGGGGGTGCTTCCCGGGCCGACCCCGGCCCGCACCGGCGCGGCGATCATCGACAAGATCGCACGGGAACGCACCCGCAGCGGTAAGGGCATCGTGGTGACGACCGCGGGTCCGGTGCCGCCGCTCGATGGGGCGCCGCGCGGGGACCTCGAGCCCGCGGTCGGCTGGACCCGGGTCCCGGAGGCGGCTGATCTCGAGGAGGTGTGCCGGTTGGTGTCGATCGACCAACGCGCCGCCTATTTGGCCTCGGCCGGGATGCTCGAGCTCGGTTACGGGCAACCGAAGCATCTGACCGGCGGGGCGGCCGCGGCCGCGGCGGTGGGGGAGAAGGGCACCCCGTTCGGGTTGTGGCGGATCACCCTGCCCGCCGGCCAAACGCTGTCGCTGCCCGAGAAACTGCCTCTGCCGCATCCGCACATGCTCGCCGATCAGCCGGTGCAAACCTGGGTCACCACCGTCACCCTCGATGCCCTGCGGGAACCAGTCACCGATGGCGGGATCGGCGCCGATCTCGACGACCTCGACATCACCGAGGCGTGGGTGTATCCGCAGCAGGGGCGGGTGCTGGACAAATGGGCGAAGATCCTGCGCGAGGCCCGCAAAACCGCGGTGGACACCCGGGATGCGGCGATGAAGGGATTTCTCGGTTCCTGCTACAAGGGGTACATCGGGCGGATGGTCAACCCGGACATGTGGACCGCGACCCGGATGCAGCACCACCACCAGCCGTTGTGGCGGGCGTCGATCATCGCGCACTGCCGGTGGCGGGGCCGCCGCGTCGCGATGCGCATCGCCCGCGAACACCAGCGGTGGCCGGTCCGCACCGTCACCGACTCCTGGGTATACCTCCTCCCCAACGGTCAAGACATCGCCGACCCGAGCGGCGCCCTGGGAAAGATGACGGTGGAAAAGGACGTGACCCTCACCGACACCCTCCTTAATGCGGTGGCGTCGGCCGGAGACGTGCACGAGGTGAACCTCGCGATCAAGGCCGCCTTCACCGACCACGACGACGCCGCCGACGACGAAGACGAAGGGGCGGGTGAGGTCTGATGGCTTTGCATCTGCCGAAGCCGCGGACCAAGAAACCGGCACAGCAGGCGGTCGGGCTCGACGGCCTCAAAGTCTCGGTGGCCAACGCCGCGACCAGCGGGGTGGAGAAGTCAAAACAGGTCACAACCGGGGGACTGGCCGGGCTGACCAGCAAGGTCTCGATAAAACAATTGCGGAAGGAGCTCGGCAACGAGGGTTTGCGTCAGGCGGCGATCGATGCCGGCCGCACCCCGCCATCGGATCGCACGTTGCGCCGGTGGGCGCAACAAGGCCGCATCCCGCACCCGGATGTGCTCGAGCGGGCGCAACGGCGGGCGGCGATCGAGCGATTGGGTGGTATCGATGCGGTGGCCGCGAAAATTGGGCGGTCTCGTTCCGCGGTGTCCCGGTACCGGTCGGGGGAGACGAACGAGTTGCGCGCGGACGCCAGCAAGAAACTCAAAACTGTGCGGGCCGAGGACATCATGAAACGTGCGGGGGTGTTGCGCCCCGATGGGACACCGAAGACCGCGGTGATCCGGGTTCGGGGTGGTGTGATGGTCCGCAACGGTGCCGACGAGGGCTACGACTACCGGGTCCGGACCCTGGATTTCGCGAACTCGGATACCCCGTTCAGCCCTGAGGAGTCCCGTGAACTCGCCGCCGCCCTCGCCAATGATGATCATGCCCGGGTTGTGGCATTGCTCGAGCGGCATGCCACCCTCGATTACCCGGAGAACAAGGGCTTCGACAGATACAGCGACCAATTCGGATTTCACTTCGATCACATCGACTCCGTCCACATCGATTGGATCTGATCTGGGGACGTGCCGTTTGCGCAGGTCATAGCGCGGGGAAGAGACACGGGGGAGTGCGCGCTCGGAGGGTCGGTTAACGAAATATATGTGATGGCGTCCGGCGTCTATCCGAATTCCCCCGGCGCACGTTCTCCCTGGTCACCCCCCGTCGTAGCCGGTGCCTGTGCCTGACGAACGGGCGCTCGTTCGGTCTGACGCGACGAGCGTCCCGTTCGCCCGAGGGGGCACGTGCGCGTCCGACGGGGCAGGCGCCGCCTTTCCAATGGATGGATGTGACGTTGCGCACGGGTATGCGCGGTTGGCACGTTGTGTCACACCACACCACACCACGCCAGGCCCGATCGCAGGAGAGTCGATGAACGTATCCGCCGTCACGCACGACAGCCCGACCACTGCGAAACCCGCCGAGGCGGCGAAGACGCCGAAGAAGGCGGCGCTCGCGTCGTTCCTCGGCAGCGCGCTCGAGTACTACGACTTCTTCATCTACGGATCCGCTGCCGCCCTCGTCTTCGGACACATGTTCTTCCCGGTCGGCAACGACGCGATCGGCACCGTGGCCGCGCTCGCGACGTTCGGTGTGGGCTACGTGGCCCGGCCCGTCGGCGGAATCGTGCTGGGCCACTTCGGAGACAAGTTGGGTCGCAAGAAAATTCTGCTGCTGACCCTGCTCATCATGGGTATGTCTAGTCTGGCGATCGGATTCCTGCCCACGTACGACCAGATCGGCATCGCCGCCCCGATCCTCCTCGTGTTGTGCCGCCTCGCGCAGGGATTTTCTGCAGGTGGCGAGGCCGCCGGCGCCAGCACCCTCACGCTCGAGCACTCACCGGAGGGGCGGCGCGCATTCTTCACCAGCTTCACCATGACGGGATATGCCGCCGGGATGGTCCTCGCGACCCTCGTCTTCATCCCCGTGGCCGCGCTGCCGAAAGACCAACTCGACAGCTGGGGTTGGCGAATCCCGTTCTGGTGCAGCGCGGTGATGCTCGTGGTCGCCTACTTCGTGCGCACCAAGCTCGACGAGACTCCGGTGTTCGAGGAGTCGCGTGAGCAGGCGGAAGTGCAGAAGCTGCCCGTCGTCACCGTCGTGACCACCCAGTGGCGGGACGTGCTGCGGATCGCGCTGTGCTCGCTGTTCGCGGTCGGCCAGACGGTGTTCACGGTCTTCGGGCTCGCCTACGCCACCGGACCCGACGTCGGGATCGACCGCACCACGATGCTGTGGGTGTCGTCCGTGTCGATCGCGGGCTCCATCGTCGCGATCCCGCTGCTCGCCAAGCTGTCGGACCGCGTCGGACGCCGCCCCGTTTGGATCACCGGTGCCCTCGGGTGCGCCGTGACAATTTTCGGGTACTTCTGGGCGATCTCGGTCGGCTCCATTCCGCTGATCTTCGTCGCCGCGCTGCTCACGATGACGCTGTTCTACTCGATGGTGAACGGCCTGTGGCCGAGCTTCTTCACCGAGATGTTCGCGGCGCCCGTGCGCTATTCCGGTTTCGCGGTCGGTACGCAGATCGGCTTCCTCGTCGCCGGATTCGCCCCGGCGATCGGCTGGTCCCTGCTCGGTGCCGGGGTGAACGCGTGGGTCCCCGTCGCGGTGTTCACTGCCCTCTGCATGCTGGTCTCGTCCGTCGCCGCCTTCACCGCACGTGAGACGTACCGGGTGCCGCTGGCCGAACTCGGGCGTCCGTCGACCTCGCAGGAGTAGCCGGAGGACAATAGGGCGATGTCGCGGACACCGACGGGAGAATCGGTCACTGCCCGCGTCGTGAGGGTCTTGTCCTCTTTCGACGCGGACGCATCGTCGCTGTCGGTGTCCGACATCGCGCGTCGGTCCGACCTCCCCGTAGCGACGGCGCACCGCATCGTCGGGGAACTCGTGAAGTACCGACTCCTCGAACGCAACGACACCCGCATTAGCATCGGCGTGCGGATGTGGGAACTGGGGTCCCGCGGCTCGCACACCCTGAGTCTGCGCGAGGCCGCGATGCCGTTTATGGAAGACGTGAACGCCGCGATCAAACAACACACCCAGCTGGGCGTCCTCGACGGCAACGAGGTGCTGTTCGTCGAACGGCTCTCCACGCGCGGGTCCGTCGTCAACGTCACCAAGGTCGCCGGACGTCTGCCGGTGCACGCCTGCTCGTCCGGTCTGGTCCTGATGGCGAACGCCTCCCGCGACGTGCAGGACGAAATGCTGTCGCAGCCGCTCGAACGCTACACCGACGCCACGGTCACCGACCCCGACCAGATGCGTCGTCTCCTCGCCGAGGTGCGGCACCAGCACTTCGCGGTAGCCGCCGGTCTCATCACACCCGGAGCGACGGGAGTCGCGGTGCCCGTGCGGCACACCGACGGCGGGAGGGTGATCGCGGCCCTGTCCGTCGTCATACCGCACGATCAAGCGAACCCGCAGTCGGTGGTCGCGGCGCTGACGACGGCGTCGCGCGGCATCACCCGTGCGATGTCGCGCGGATCGCGGCACTGAAGAACCTTTCCATCCATTGGAGGCATGCTGTGACTCGGATCTCGGTTCGGTCAGAGTAGGTGCCACGAACACGACGTCACCGGTCACGAAGTCTGAGTCGAAAAGCGACTGCACACCAGAGCATTCGCACATTCTGATCGCGTGTCGACTCTCCAGGGAAGGTCCACGAATGAGCTCGAAAACGGTCAAATGCGACCTGTTGGTCATCGGATCCGGGGCCGCCGGCATGCGGCAGCACTCAAGGCGGCGAGTGAGGGCCACAGCGTCATCATCGCCGAGAAGTCGAAGTGGCTCGGCGGCACCACCGCCATTTCCGGCGGCTGGGCGTGGGTGCCGGGCAACAAGCAGGGCGTCGCGCAGGGCGACACCCGTGAGGAGATTGAAACCTACATCCGCGCCCTCGCCAAGGACTGCTACAAGGCCGAGATGGTCGACACTTTCCTCGACGAGGTCCCGGAGGCGATCGACTGGCTCGAGCGCGATACCGACGTCGAATTCGTCTATCCGGAAATGGCTCCGGACTACCAGATGGACGCGCCGGGCGCGAAGCCGTCAGGTCGTGCGATCTCGGGCAAGGTGGTCGACGCGCGCACCCTCGGCGAGAACCGGCTGCGGTTGCGCCCCTACCTCGACACCTACACCGTGTTCGGGTACATGCCGGAGGTCGGGCCCGACATCGCGCAGTTCCTCCACGCCAACCAGTCGTGGAAATCGTTTGCGTACGTGTCGAAGAAGCTCCTCAAGACGTGGATGGAGACGGTGCTCTGTCGCCGGTCGTTCGACCGGACCAACGGCAACTCGCTGATGGTGCGGATGGTCTCGTCCGCCGCGAAGCTCGGCATTCGCATGTGGACGGAGACTCCCGTCACGAAGATTCTGCAGTCGGAGAACGGCGTCGTTACCGGGGCGGTGCTCGGGGGCGTGCACGCGGGAACGGTGGAGGCGCGGCTCGGCGTCGTCATCGCGGCCGGAGGGTACTCCTCCGACGCGGCCCTGCGCGCGAAGTACTGGGGTCATGATCCGCACGGCGACAACCACTTCACTCCCACGGTCGGGCACGACGGTGACAACGTGCGTCTGGCCGCGCCGCTCGGCGGGCACGTCGACACGGACGTCCACGAGCCCGCCGCGTGGGCGCCGGTGACGGTGTTCACCGGTCTGCGCGGGCAGCAGCGGATCTTCCCGCACCTGCGGGCGTTCGGGCTTCCGGGGCTGATCGCCGTGAACCGCAAGGGTGAGCGGTTCGCCAACGAGTCGAGCTCGTACCACGACTTCGGCATGGCGATGATCGAGGAGAATGCTGGCGAGGACGAGACGTTCGGCTTCATCATCGCAGATTCGAAGGCCATGAAGAAGTACGGCATCGGGTACGCGAAGCCGTGGCCGATTCCGCAGGGCTATTTCAGGAAGACCGGGTTCCTCCACAAGGCCGACACGGTCGAGGAACTCGCGCGCACGATCGGGGTCGACGCCGCGGGGCTGAAGAAGACCCTGGCCGAGTTCAACGCGGGAGCGGCCAAGGGCGAGGATCCGAAGTTCAACCGCGGGTCCAACTGGTTCCACCATTTCAAGGGCGACATGGAGCACCAGCCCAACCCGAACCTCGAGCCGCTCGACAAGGGGCCGTACTACGCCGCGAAGATCGAGATGGGTGACCTCGGCGCCTACTCCGGCCTGGCCGTCGACCGGCACAGCCAGGTGCTCGACGACGATAACCAGCCGATCCCCGGTCTCTTCGCGGCCGGTTCCGCGGCCGTCAGCATCTTCGGGGGCGGTTATCCGGGCTACGGCGCCAACATCGGGCCCGCCCTCGTCTTCGGGTACACCATCGGCCGGGACGCCGAGATCCTCGCCTCGCTGCGCGGCGAACCCGCCACACCGACCGTGCTGGAAGAGGTCTGAGATGCCGTTCTTCCTCGTCCGCTACACCTATCCCGACGACACTGCCGGCCGGGACCAGCACCGGGCCGAACACAAGGACTACCTGGTTGCCGCCGCCGATCGCGGACTGATCCTCGGGTCCGGACCGTTCGCGGCGGGCGAAGATCCCGGTGCGGCCATGATCTACGAGGCCGCGGACAGGCAGGACGTCGTCGACGTCGTCGAGGGCGACCCGTTCCGCCTGCACGGGCACGTCGCGTCGTACGACATCACCGAGTGGATTCCGATGATCGGCCCGTGGGCAGTCGCCGCAGTGGGAGGTAGGTCATGACGGGTCGAGTGGCAGGGAAGGTCGCCGTCGTCACGGGTGCGAACGGCGATCTGGGCGGTGCGACCGCGCGGATGCTCGCACGAGAGGGCGCGAAGGTTGCTGCGCTCGACCTCAAAGTTCCCGATGCGCCATGGGATTCGACCGCGATCACGTCGTTCGCCGTCGACGTCACCGACGAGGCCAGCGTCGCCGAGGCCGTCGCAGCGGTGGTAAATACCGTGGGTGTTCCCGACGTCCTGGTCAATTGCGCGGGCATCATCGGCCGGCCCGCACCGTCCCACGAGGCGTCGGTCGCCGAGTTCGACCAGATCTTCGACGTCAACGTCAAGGGCGTGTGGTTGATGACCAAACACGTGGTGCCGCACATGACCGCCCGGAGGAAGGGCAGCATCGTGAACTTCTCGTCGATCCACGGGTTGACCGGAGGCTCCAACGTCCCGCTGTACCACGCGTCGAAAGGTGCTGTGCGACTGCTGAGCAAGTCGGACGCCGTCACCTACGGGCCCGACGGAATCCGCGTCAACTCGATCCACCCCGGGTCGATGCGCACGGAGATGAGCCGGCGATCGGCCGAGGGTAGCGCGCTTGGCGCCGAGGAGTACTACCGCCAACTCGTGTCGGGTAACCCCCTCCCGCGGCAGGGTGAACCCGACGAGATCGCGTACGGGGTGCTCTACCTCGCCTCGGACGAGTCCGGCTTCACCACCGGCACCGAACTCGTCGTCGACGGCGGCTACACGGCACACTGAGTTTTCTGCTCGCCCAACGTCGCACTGGCTCAGCTGGACTGCACCGGTGTGCCATTGGGCGAAGCCGTCGGCCGAAGTGCCGCGCCAGCCGCTGATTACGGTGCCGGAAGCACGCACCCAGCACACGTGGGAGGCCCGGCGTCAGCGGCACCAGCGGGAGCCTTGGCTCGAACGTGATCCGGTCGTGGACGCCGGTGCTCCCGTCGTCGAAAGGGGTGACGGTGCGTTCGTGCTCCCCCCCGCGCATCCTGAGCATCGTCGACTTCTCGTGAAACCGCTGGATCAGTCCGAGATCGGCGATGGTCAGGTCGTCGTCGAACGGGACGACCCCGAACAGCCGCAGCCACGCGGCCGAGCGGCTGCCCGACCGGACGGAGTCGATGGTGTTCGACTCCGCGCCCCGCAGAATGCTCATCGTCATCCACGGACGCATCTCGTCGTTGATCCCGCGAGGCGAAACGCACCGACATCCAAGCACTCGAAGCCGACGCCTGCGACCGCGGCTGGTCCGACGAAGCTGCTCGCCACCACCGCGTCGCAGACGCCCTGACCGATCACCTCTACCGGCTCAACCGCTGACTCCAGATCGCCAATCCGCGATTGACGCAGACGGGAAGGCCGGTTAAAGGAACGGCTCAACAAGGAGATCCGGCGCAGAACCGACGTGGTCGGGATCTTCCCCGATCGCACCGCCCTCATTCGGCTCGTCGGCGCGGTACTCGCCGAGCAGCATGACGAGTGGATCGAAGGCCGCCGCTACCTCGGGCTCGATGTGCTGGCCCGCTCCCGCGGTACCCACCCCGACGGAACCGCCACCGAAACTACGCAGGAGGTGACCCAAGCGGCGCTGACCGCATAACCACCCGACGAAGACTCACGCGACGATGTCGTACACCACCTCACGGGACTTGACCCCTTCCTCTGTGCGTGGCTCGTCGATCTGACACAGGTTTCGCTGGCACCGGCAGGATTCTTCGCGGTCTGCGCCGCACTGGTGCTGCTGGGTTCCATCCGGATGCGGGAAACCGCCGGAACCCACCTCAGGGTGGATTGATCGGCACCCAAAGGGCCTCGGTATCCGGGAACGGATGCCGAGGCCGTCCGCGTCGGCCACGCTGCACCTCGATGACTCGTGCGCGATGACGCGGACGGCCCCGCCGGACCAGATTGGCATGTGGTCCAGGGGCTATCCGAAGATCGCCGTACAGTTGCGTATCAGTCTTGGTGGCGACGACTGATTTCCACCAGTTCGCTGGCCGGGACCGGGTTGAAGAAGTGCAGGCCGAGGAACCGTTCGGGTCGAGCCAGACCTGCGGCCAGCTGATCGACCGAGAGCGAACTTGTGTTCACGGGGAAGGTGGCGTGGGTCAGTGTTTTCGGTCGTGGCTGTTGAGTTCGTCGAGGACCTGGTCGAGGGCGGTGGTCGGGATACGGAACTCCGGCCCTTCCGCGTCACGGAGGTAGGCGCGCACGTTCGCGAGCAGGGCGAGGTCACGCTCGAGGTCTTCGGGGGTCCGGTCGGTCACAGCGTCATCCTCCCTGAGTGTGTTTCGCAACCATCGGGGCGGATGCTTCACTTTCGAGTGGGGGATGGGCTGACGGTGATGCCGATCCCGCGGGCGGGGCGTGTTGGCTGAGCTGGACGCCGCCGACGGTGCCGAACTGGTCGAGGTCCATGCGGAAGATCACCCCGTGCTGCGGGTCCCATTGGTAGGTGCCGTACCCGTGCTCGGTGTGCTGCGGCCCGGCTCTGCGGATGGTCTCTGCCTGGTGATCGCTATCCATCGGGCGCTCTCTCTATCGTGGTCACACGAATCCGCAATGGTGCATTGCTGGATTGCAGCTGCAGGTGGGCTTTTCGTGCTCACAGCCAACGGGATCAAGGCGGGTGCTGTGTCACGTAGGCCGCGGGTATCGCGTTGCCGACCATCCTCTCACCGATCGCTCATGGCTGTGCATCACCGTCCGGTCGTCGGCTCGCCTCGAGGTGGGTGAGTGTCTCGCCGACTGCGGACGCGAGTTCATCGTCGGTGGGGACGAGTTCCCGGACTGGGGCGGGCAGGGTGGCGTAGGTGTAGTCGGCGACGGCCAACGGTGCGGTGGTCCCGGCCAGGGAGTAGCGGACGACGTTGTCGTTGCGGCCGGCGCAGAGCAGGATCCCGATGGTGGGGGCGTGCTGAGTATGATCGCGCAGGTTCTCGTCGATCCAGGACACGTAGAAGCCGAGTTTGCCGACGTACTCGGGTTCGAACCGGCCGACCTTCAGTTCGACCACCACGAACCGGGCCTGGATCCAGTTGAAGAACAGCAGATCGATGTAGAAATCGTCACCGTCGACCTCGAAGTGATACTGCCGGCCGACGAACGCGAAACCGTGCCCGAGCTCGAGCAGGAACCGCTCCAACCGGGCCATCAACGCTGCCTCGAGCTCCCGCTCGGCGACCCGATCGCTCAGATCCAGGAAGTCGAAAACATAGGGGTCACGGACCAACTGCTGCGCCAGGTCGGAGTCACCGGTGGGGAGGTGGTCGGCGAAGTTGGACGGCGCCGCCCCGATCCGCTGGTCGAGCCGGTTCCGTATCTGATGGGACAGGACGTTGCGGGACCAGCCGTGTTCGAACGCCGCGGCCGCGTACCAATCACGGGTCGCCTGATCGTCGAGACGGTCGATCAGCACCGTCACGTGTCCCCACGGGATTTGTCCAACAGGCTGCTGGACGAATGCGCTCCGCGGCCACGCCGAGGCGATCTTCCGCATGTAGTGCAGGTTGCTGCGGGAGAATCCGCGCATCTCGGGAAACGCCGACCGCAGGTCAACGGCGAGCCGGTCGATGACCTTGCTGCCCCACCCCTCGGCATGCTGGCGGTCCAGGATCGCGCGGCCGATGTCCCAGTACAGCAGCAGCAACTCGGTGTTGACCACCCGCGTGGCCCGGATTCGGGCCTGCTGGACCTGCGTCTTGAGGTGTTCGAGGAAGTCGCGGTAGTCGTCGGGCAGCAGTCCAGGATCACTCACCCGGTCATCTTCCCGCACGACCGAGGACCCGAACCGCCAGGGCGGGCCGACCGGGACGGTCGGCGCGTTTCACGGATAGGCCACGCGGAGGGGTGGAACCGCAGGAAGGTCAGCATCATTTCCCGCTCAGCGCCGGTGATAGTTGACCCCGGGGTGTGGCCGCCGCGCCACCCGGCCGGAGCCTTCTAAAGATCGAGCGCGGGGGTGAGCAGGGTGGCCAGTTGCTTGCGGGCACGGTGGATTCGGGTTTTCACGGTGGCGACGGTGACACCTTGGTGTTCGGCGATGTCGGCGTAGGGCAGGGCGGCGAACTCGGCGAGGACGATCGCGACCCGGAAGTCTTCCGGGAGCTGGGCCAGTGCGCGGCGGACCGCGTCGACGGTGGTGACCTGTTCGTCGAATCGGGGTGCGGGATCTTCCAGGAGAATGCCGTACTCGCCGTCGCCGTCATCGAGGCTGTCGGTGTTCTTGCGGCGGCGCACGACGGCGAGGGCGGCGTTGGCGGCGATGCGGTGCAGCCAGGTGTTGAAGCGGGCGTCGCCCCGGAACTTCGGCAGGTTCTGCCAGGCGGCGGTGAGCGTGTCCTGCAGGGCGTCTTCGGCGTCGTGGGTGTTTCCGGTGATCTGCAGGCATACGTGCCAGGCGTTGGTGCGGTAGCGGCCGACGAGGTGCGCGAAGGCGTGATGATCCCCTGCGCGGCACGCCGCGATCAGGTCCGCGTCATCCATGTTTGGTCCCCCCGTGCCGTCTCACTGGTTTTTCGCCGCCCCCGGGCGCCGAGGGAATCGTACCCGCCGTCACATACAGCCCGCCCGGCCAGGAACTCCGCTGCGAACCACACCAGAAATGGGGAGGGCGGGATCGGTGTGGGTTAGAGCGGGTCGATGTCGTGGTGCCCGCCGAGGTCGATGCCGGGATCGGCCGGGTCGTCGGCACCGAGAAGGGTCGGGTCGACGCTGTCGTCACCGAGAAGAAGATCCTCGCCTGCCGGGTGGTCGACATCCGGGTCGTCGGCGCCGGCGGCGGTATCGGTATCGAGGTCGGTGACGTGGCTGGCGCCGTCACCGTCGGTGTCGAGGTCGGTGTCGTCGTCGAGCAGGATGATCTCGTCGTCCTCGGGTACGACGGGAACGTCGTCGACGTCGGGGACGAGGCCGGGATCGACGGGGGCGGTGGTCGGGTCGAGAGCGATCTCGAGGGCCCGCGCCCACACCTCGTCGGGCACGGGCGGCAGCGCATTACCCGATACCCCCAGTGCGGCAAGGACGGAATCGTCGTCCACTGCTGCTCTCACCTCGTTTCCTTGGAGTCTGTTGGTGCACCGGCACAGCGCACGCCCACCTGTTGGATGCACCGGATCGCCGGAAGGTTCCCGCCGATCACCAAGTTTCTTTTTCCTGTCACCGTCACCGATGCCGGTGATGGTGGCGTAGTCCAGTGTGCACGCCCGGCCTGTGGCCGGCTGGTAGTGACCCGGCGACTAGAGGTCGATCATCGCCCACCGCCGATCGGATGCCGTCATCGGCGCCGCGACCGGTGCCCTGGCCGGGTCCGGATGGTCGGCCAGATCAGGGTCCGAGGTGTCGGCGACGAGTATCCGCTGGCCCGAGTCGGCCCAGGCATCCTCGAACTGGTCGATCGGCACCTCGAGCTGGTTGCCGTTCGGGGCGCCGGGGTCGGAGAGGATCACCACCCCGCGGGCTTCGTCGATGCCGGCGACGATGAGGAAGTGATCGGCCGTGTCGTCTTCCCCGACTTCGCGGTCCGGATGCCAAATCTCACCGGAGTCGACCATCGCGATCACCCCGTAGGCGTCCTGCAGTTTGGTTTTCAGGTCGTCGATCGAGCTGTCCTGCACCGTGCAGGGCACCCCTTGATCCTCGAGGAGGATCTCGAGGTTCGGCAACGTCATGCCGCGGGCGGGGTCCCCGTCCTGCATGAGCCCGAGTTCGAGGGCCCGGTCGACCAATTCCTGGGGGTCGTCGATGACCACCCCGGTGTACTGGGCGATCACCTGCGCGGCGCTCGCCGGCCCGCAGTACCCGTCGACCTGCTGGTAGAACCAGTTCACCGACCATTCCACCGGGTCCCCGTACACCCCGTCCCCGCCCGCCTCCGGGGCCGGAACGGGTGCGGTGCCCGGCTCCGCGACCGGCGGGTCGGCAGCCTCGTCCCGCGGCGGCGCGAGTACCGGAGGCTGGCCTAGATCCGGGTCGAGTGCGCTCAGGTCGATCCCGGACAGATCCACCGCTGCCGGCGGGTCGGTGATTCCCGTGAATGGATCCTCATCGACCGGGCCGTCAATCGCCTCGAAGTCCTCCTCGACCGAGGCCGGTTCGCTCAGGTAGGTGTCGTCGTCGAGTGGGCCGGCGGACCAGGCTGCGGCCGTGAGGTCCGCGTGCATGTCATCCATTCGGTGCTCTCCCGGAGTGATGGTTCGGCCCGCACCCGACGTCGGGCAGGGGGCAGGGGTGTGTTGCACCCACCGGCCGAATCCTGGCCGGGGGTGCGAGGGCGTCCTGGTCGGTGGGTCGGGCTGGGGGTGGGGTCAGGCCAGGTCGGTGGGCGTGGGCTCGGCCAGTGTCTCGCCGGGGTAGGTGCCGGCCTGCTCGTGGTAGTGGTCTTCGGCGGGGATGAGGGCTTCGAACTGCTCGATCGACCCGAGGTGCCCGTCGGTGGCGGTGTCGAACGTCTCCTGGGAGCCGTCGTTGTCGGTGTCGGTGGTGCCCAGGTCGAAGGTGCCGTCACCGTTGGTGTCGACCAGGGTGTCGTTAGTGATGCCGTCGGCGTCGGTGTCGAGGGCCGCGGTGTCGAAGCGGCCGTCACCGTTGCTGTCGATCAGGTGCACATCCGGGTTGCCGTCGGCGTTGGTGTCGAACTGGGTGTCGGTGATCAGCCCGCCCTCGATGACGTCCTGGCGGACCGGAGCGCCGGTGGCGGAGTCGAGGTGGGTAGCGAGGTCGACGGTGCCGTCGTCGTCGAGGTCCTCGGCGAGCCGCACCCCGCCCGCGGTCGGGGCGATCCCGGTCTCGTAGGTGCCGTTACCGTCGGTGTCCTGCTCGACGAGAGTGATGGCCCCGTCCTCGTCGATATGGGTGATGGTCTCGACTCCCTCGACGCGGCTGTGGATCAGGTCCACGTTTCCGTCGCCGTCGACATCGCGCGGCGAGGAGTACTCCCCACCAGCGCCAGCGCCCGTATCGCTGTCGGCTGCGGTTCCCGCGCCCAGATCGGTATCACCGCCGGTGTCCGGGCCGGTGGGGGCCGCGGCGGGGATCGGGTCACCCGCCGCCGGCGACGGCTGCCCACTACTGGCGGTGGGGGCGGTGGTGTAGGTGGCGTCCTGCGGGTCCCCGGTCAGGTTGGGGCTGGCCGAGGTCGCGTCGGCGGTCGGGGTGTCCTGGGCGCTGCGGGGGTTGCTCATGATCAAAAGTCCTTCTCGGTCGGGGAGTTACGGCGGGGAAGTGGTGTTCGCTTTGTGTTGTCGAGAGTTGGATGCGGTGAACGCCCCGAAAGGTTCCCGGCCGAGCCGAAAAACTTTTCCCCGCATCCGAAGACCGGTGCGCACATCGGGGCGCCCGCCCCGGAACAAGGCTGGGGCGGGCGCAAAAAACGTGTGTGGTCGGTGGGGGTTTAGTTGATCAGGCCGGCGCGGGAGAGGAACGTTTTCGCCCCGGCCAGGCCCTGGGCGTCGCCGAAGCTGGCCATCACCCCGGTCGATCCGTTGGCGTACCAGATCGAGTAGGTGCCCGCGTAGCCCGGACCGTCGATGTGGGCGGCCGCGGTCCGCGGAATGTTCTCCACGATCTCGTTGTCGGTGGAGGTGGTGTCGTTGTGAAAGCCCTGCCGGATCCCGAGGACCCGCTTCTTCGCTTCCGCGGCGTCGACGCTGACGATGATCGACTGGAAGTCCTGATCGGAGATCCCGGCGGTCAACGCGCTGCCCTCCTTCAGGGTGCACTGCATCTCCACGCCACCGTTCTCGGTCTCCCCAGTGCTCTTGCAATCGGTCAGGTCGGACCGCAATGCTGCCGGAAGCGCCGCCAGGACAGCCTCTTTCGTGGCCGGAACCTCGGTGGCCCCGTTCCCGGAGGCGCCCGCCGGCTCCGCTGCTGCGGGATCACCGGTCGCGGCGGCCGGGGGATCGGCGGCATTCTCGTCGCCGCCGGTGAGGGTGATGGCCCCGATCACTCCGGCGATCACCACGATGGCGGTGGCTGCGGCGCCGAACACCAACGCTTTCTTCCTCCCGGCACTGGCACTGGAACCGGCACCGGCACCGGCACCGGCATTGGTGTTGGTGCCGTTGGGTGCCGGGGCGTCGGTGGGTTGCCAGGTGGTCGCCGGCCGGGGTTCGGGGTTCGGGATGGGGGCGGTCGCTGCCGGACCGCCGGGGCTGCGGGGTGGGGCGGCCGGGGGTGGGCCTGGGTGCGTGTACCGCGGGGCTCCGCCGGCAACGGTGGTGTTGTCGAGGCCGCGGACGATTGGGGCGGCCGCGGCGATCGCGCCCTGCGCGACGACGGTTTTCGGGTCGTCGAGGGTGGCGATCGGCCCCAGCGCCTGGAGGTGGTCCTGCACGATCGGGATTCGGGAGGATCCGCCGGTCAAGTACAGTGCGTGCAGCCCGGTGGGGTCGGTGACGTGGGCGTCGGCGAGGGTTGCCCGGGTCAGGGTGACCGCCTTCTCCACAGCGGGGGTGATGAGTTCCTCGAACTCCTCCCGGGTGATCTGGAACTTTTCGGTGTGCCCGCCGCCGGTGACGGTGATGGTCGCCGACGGCGCTTCCGAGAGCAGTTCCTTGGCGCGGCGGATCGAATCGTCGAGGGCGTGCCGGATATCGATCGGCGCGGACCGCAGATAGTCACCGAGTTCGGGGTTGCGGGCCTCGAGTTGCTCGTTGACCCACCGGCGGATGTAGGCGTCGAAGTTCTTCCCCCCGAGCCCGTTGTCACCGCGGGCGGCGACCACGTCGAAGGTGCCGTGCTCGTTCGCGGCCAGCACCGCGATATCGAGGGTGCCGCCACCGAAGTCGAACACCGCGATCTTCGCACCCGGGGACAGGGTGTGGGACCGCGAGTAGTAGTGCGCCGCCGCCCGCGGTTCGGACACCGTCGTCACCTGCGAGGCGTCGAGACCGAGCTGGGCGGCCGCGTCGAGGAGGACCTGAATCTCGCGGGGCGACCACGCCTCCGGGTGGGTGAGGACCAGCTGGGCGGGTGCTTGCCCGGCGTGCGCGGCCCGCGCCCGCGCCATCACCGAATCGAGGACCGCGGCAACGGGCACCGACGAGGGGATCGCGTATCCGTTGACGTGCACCACGTCCTGACCGATCACCCGTTTCGGGGAGGGCAGGTAGGCGGCCGGGTTGGTCTCGGCGCGGTTGGTGGCCACGTCCCCGACCGCGATCTGGTGTGGTGATTCGACGAACACCGCCGAGGACATCGTGGTGCGGTTGTGGCTGAGCTGCAACGCTTCCACCGCACCGCTGACCGCACCGGTATGCGCGGCGGCGGTGTTGGAGGTACCGAAGTCGATCCCCAGCAACCAGTCCGGCCTAGACATTGCAACCCCCCGACCTCAAACCTCTCGAACCACATCCGGCGACGGCGTGGCCGCGCCCGGGCATCATGTCACGCCGGTCCACCGGCGGCGGCTCGGACGGTCGGTAGAACATCACAAGGGGTCCTTCCACACAAAAACGGGTCTTCTCGATCGAGCGGGTACCAGTTCGATGCACGCCGCGGGGATAAGGTTCCCACCCCGCCCACACCAAAAATCAGATCCGCACTCATGGTGGGTCAGGTGGCGGCGATCGTGCTGTAGGTGTGTGCCAGCACGATCAGGGCGGCGTCCTCGGCGGCAGTCATGGTCGACAGGGCCTGGGTGTGCGCCCAGTTCAGCTTCTGCTGCGCGGTGATCCGCACCTGCTCGGGGGTGGCGCTGTCGGGCAGGCCGAGTTGTCCGGCTGGAGTGCGGCGTTTGAGGAGGCGGCGTAGTTCGGTGGTGACGGGGGAGCGGGGGTCGGCCTCGAGCATGGACCGCAGGTGTTCGAACAGCACCACGGTGTGCAGGGCGGGGTCGCGGCGCAGGGTGTCCACGACGGCCCGGATCTGGTCGCGGGCGGGGTGGGTGAACGCGAGCTGGTCGAGTTCGCGGATGATCCGGCTGGCCCGGTGCACGGCGGCGAACCGGCCCAGATGCTGCGAGAGCACTCCCCGCAGCTGCGGGATCCCCGAATGCGCGGTCAACCACTCGTTCAGGGCGGCGGCGCCGCGGGCGGCGACGTCGCGGCCATGAATGATTCCGTACTCGCCGAGCAGATCGAGGAGCCGATCCCGTATTGCTGGGGGCAGGGCTGTGGGGGTGTCGGTGTCGAGGAGGTCGAGGACGTCCAACGGTCCGTGCCCGGTCAGCGAGGCCAACAGGCGGGCGTCGGCCTCGGTGAGCGCCCCGGTGTGGGCGGTTTCGGCGAGCAACCCGGCGATCGGCATCACCGTCATCACGGTGTCGGCGAGCCGGCCGGCCAGGACTCGGGCGTGGGCGATGGCGTGCTCGAGTGGGTTGCGTTGCCCCAAAGCTCCTTCGCCGAACCCATCGGCGCGGGAGAGCACCCCGAGGGTGTTGAGCGGGGTGAACCCGAGCTGTTTGAGGAAGGAAATCTCGTCGGCGCGCGGCGCGGAGTCGAACAGGAACACCGCGGCGTCGGCGTCGACGGACGCGGTGCGGGTCTGCTCGTAGCCGTCGATGAGGACCCGGCGGGTGCGGGCCTCGTTCTCGGCGGTCAGCGTGGCCAGGCCGGGGGTGTCGACCAGGGTGAAATCGCGGATCGCCGCGGACGGCAACCACCGGTGCACATAGGCCACCTGCTCCGGCGGCACCCCCAGCTCGGCGGTGTGCCCGCGGGCCAGGTGCACCGGCGCCCGCCCACCGTCCAGTAGCACCACCTCGGCGCGGGAGGGGGCACCGTCCTGGTAGACGGCGACGATGCTGGTGGCCTCGAGGGCGGCGGTTTCGGCGACCGGCGCCCCGATCAACGCGTTCACCAGGGTGGATTTGCCGGCCTTGAGGCGGCCGACGATCACGATCCGCGGCGGTGACCAGAGGATCTGGCCGATCCGGTTGGCGTGGACGGCGAGATCGGGGGCCAGCCCGGCGAGCGCATGCAACGCCCGATCCAGACCGGCGCGCACCGGATCCCACGCCGGGGCGGTCGGGGTGGCCGTCACCGCACACCCCCAATACCAGCCGGGGGAGCGGGGGTGGACAGTTCGGCGATCAAGGCTTCGGCGCGGGTGATGTTGTTCTCGACCACCCGCAGATTGTTCTCCAGCCGGGTCACTTTCTTCTCCCGGGTGGCCTTGTCCGTCCGCATGGTGTCCTCGGCGTCCTTGATCTGCTTCTGCAAGGTCTCGATCGAGGTCTTCACGTGTTCGCGGTAGCGGATCACGATCTCCGGGCGGGCCAGGGCGAGGGTGGATTCGAGCATCCGCGCGGTGGTCGTCTTCGTGGTCGCGATCGTCTCCCGCAGCCAGGCCAGCAGATTCGTCTTCCCGGCCCGCATCGCCTTGAACCCGAGATTGAACCCCACCCACGCGACGCCGACGACTGCCCCGACCCCCATCATCGCCGAGACCCCGATCAGACCACCGAGCATCGACGAACCCATCACCCCCATGGTGATCATCGACGGATCGAGCAGCCCCTGCCGTTTCCCGGCCACCTGATGGGTGTCGAGGATGCGGTTCGACAACGTCGCGAGGACCTTCTCGGAGATCTCGTGCCAGATGACCTCCGAGGCGAACCTCGGTTGCACGATCTGGGTGTAGAGCTGCTCGAGGAACAGATTCACCGCCCCGGCCATCGCCGCCTGAAAATCGCGTTCCATCTCCGCGGTGAAATGCTGCGGGTTCCGCCGCAACACCGCCATCCCGTTCTTGTTGATCCGGGTCGTCCACTTCTCCCGGATACCGTCGAGGCTGCGGTCGAGATCATCGGTGGCGTGCTGACGAATCAACGTCAGATCCCGCTGCAAATACTGCTCCCACTGCGCCGAGTGGTCTTTCAGGCCCTGCAACTGCGCCAACTGCGCGGTCAGATCCGGGATGACCTCACCGCTGCGGGTGATCGCCCCAATCTGGGTGCGCATATCCGCCGCCAACCCCGCCAATCCCTCGGCCGCGGTCCGCAACCCGGTGATCGCCGGAAGATGGTCGGCAATCCCGAGTTTCGACCCGATCAGCTCCCGCAGCTCGGTGATCCCCGACCGCACCTCCGCTGCGTCCCGGTCCGGGCCGGGCGGCATCTCCGCCGCGATCACCGCCCGCAGGCTCGACACCCCCACCACCGGAACCTGCCGGCCCAGATGCCGGGCCAACAGCTCCCGATTCTCTTCGACGATCAGCCGCCAACGGCGAATGTTCTTGTCCGTCTTGGTGACCACCACGATCAGCGACTCAACCGCGGACCCGGCCTTGTCGATGAACGCCATCTCCGGTGCCGTCAGCGGGGTACTCCCATCGCACACGATCACCAACACACACGCCTGCGATGCCGACGCTTCCGCCAAGGCCGCGTACGACGGATCCAACCCGCCCACCCCCGGGGTGTCGATCACGGTCACATCACCGAGCCGGCTGCCCGCCACCGGGACGATCGCCCGGGTGGGTAACTCCTGGGCCCTAGCGTCGGTGACATGGGCGCCCTCGCATGAGACCCAGTCCGCCAGGTCCGCGTGCGGAATCTGCTCGGTCCGGTCCGGGAACAGGATCTGCGCGCTCCCACCCGGCTGCCCGGGCGTGGCCTCACCGAAGCTGATCGTCGTCGACGTCGTCACGTCCACCCCCACCGGGGACGCATCCCGCCACCCGACCAGCGCATTGACCAACGAACTCTTGCCCCGCTTGACCTCACCGACCACCACCACCGACCGGGTCTGCCCCACGGCGGCAGCCCGCTGCTCGGCGAGATCGCTGATCGCGTCATACCCGAACGGCCGCAGAATCTTCCCGGTAATCGAGGAGAGCAACACCTCGGCGCGCTCCCGCGGCGGCGCCGGGGTAGCGGGGGAGAGGTCATCGGCCGGCTGCCCGGTGCGTGCGGCATCCTCCACGCCTACCCCCCTTTTTCCCGTCGTCGACCTGCGCGCACCGGTGAGGTGGGCGCCGGTCGAAACCCTAGCGTGAGCGGGCCCGGACCGGCACCGTCAACCCAGCCCACCTCCCACCACCGAATCGGGTGTGACGCAGGACACTCGCCCGGTGTGGGAACCTTCCAGGCGGCTGGAGCCTCCAACTACCAGAACCACACGCCCCGCCCGGCGACACCGAAAACCGGACACACGCACAACACCAGCGCGGGGCGAAAAACAGGGAAGGGACCGAAAAAGACGATGAGGACCACCATGTGGAGGCTCGCCGCGGCTGTGCTTACTGCCGCCGTGCTGTTGGCCGGCTGCGCCAGTACCGACGACGCTCCCGCCGAACCCACCGGCAAATCCGGCGGCGACGCCGCCCAAACCGCGGAGGTCGATCCGGCCGCCCTCGACACCGGCGACTACCCGACCACCCCGGCCCCGGAGTTCGGGCGGGCCACCCAGGAGACCATCCTCGACGTCGACGGGCAGCGGCTCGCCGAGTTCACCGTCGTCCCCTTCGAGATCGACCCCGAACTCACCTCGGTGAAGATGCCCACAATGGTGATGCGCAGCGGCAAGAACCTCGGTGTCGTCCTCAGCGACGCCGCCGGCGACATCGCCCACAACCACCAGATGCTCTACGGCTACGTCTCCACCGCCACCACCCCCACCACGAAAACCACCGACCCGTCCCGGTCCGTCGTGCAAGCGGTGATGCGGTTCAACAACCCCGACGCCGCCGCCGCCACCGCCCGCGAGATCCACCAGAACCTGCTCACCGTCGACGACGGCACCGGCCTCGAGACCGCCGAGAACATCGAAATCGCGCCCCACACCCTCGTCTCGACCGGTCAGACGAACTTCTCCGCCGGCCCCGAGGTCTCGGTCAACGCGTTCACCCCCCACGGGAATTACCTGCTCTACACCTGGGCGAAAGCCCCCGCCGCCGAGAAGGACTGGACCGCACGCGCCGTCGCGAAGGCCCTGTCCCTGCAAGAACCGCTGATCGACCAGTTCCCGGCCACCCCGACCCGCGCCCAGAACGGGGGCCAGTCCCCGGAACTGCCCATGATCGACCAGGACAAGGTCCTCATCTACGCCATCCCCGAAGACGACGCCCAAGCCCAACTCGGCGACGACATGGCCGCTTACGGCCCCCGCGGCATGGCGCACCGCTCCACCAACCCGCCCCTGACGTACAAGGTCCTCACCGCTGCGGGATCCGAACACAACGCCGTCTACAAAACCAGCGTCTACCGGGCCAAGGACGACGCCGGCGCCCACACCATCCTCACCGAATTCCACAACGATCTCCTCGCCGAGGGCTTCACCACCGCCCCCACCCCGCCCGGGATGCCCGCCGCCAAGTGCGTCACCAAGGACACCGTCAACGGCACACAGGACTACTGCATGGTCGCCAACGGCCGCTACGTCGGTGAAGCCAGCGGCACCGACAACAAAAAGGACGTCGATCAGCAGATCTCCGCCCAATATTTGATCCTCGAGCACGCCGACCAGGACGCCGAATAACCCCCTCCGGACAAGCACTGTTCGCCGGCACCGCCCCGACGGTTCACGTCATCGGAGTGACGCACCCAGGCCGCCGTCGACACCGGGGGCGGTCCTAGGCGAACCCGATTCCGCGCTGAACCGCCTCGATCACCGAGCTGCCAACGCAGCTGACCGGCCACAAAACCCGCACCATACGCAGAAATCAACCTAGGCAGGGAGAACCCATGAAGAAGCTCATCGCCAGTGCCGCACTGCTGGCCGGCATCACCTCGGCCGCTCTCGCGCTGGCGCCGACCGCCTCGGCCATCGAGACCGAGGGCCTGTACAACCAGTGCAGCGGCCTCCACGACGGCAGCACCTGCTGGTCGCAGGAGCACGGCGTCTTCGAGCACCTCAACCTCGACGGTTTAGAGATGGGGTACAAGCACAACTGATATTGCGCGAGTAGATGATTCCCCGGGGACGGCGGCCGCCGTCCTCGGGTCTCTCGCTCTCGCCGCCACTGTGATCGGATCTCCAGACGGTGCTGCCCAGGCCGAGGCTCGGCATTGCCCCCGGACTCATAACCCCGGACACCGGACCCTGGTGTGACCCTTCCTTCAGACGGCGCAGGCCCGATACTCATCGTGTGTGGATGACCGGCCGTTGCCGAGGCGTGTGTGCGCAACCGTTTCGTGGGAAGTACACTCAACGACGTTCGCAGAGCATCCCCCCAAAATTTGCACTGTTGAACGCCCCCCGTGTCCAGCGTCCCCCCGACCTGGACACCCGCGCCCCAGTGCCACCCCCCCGGTGCTGGGGCGCATTGCATTCCACCGATCAGCAACCTCCGACGCTTTGTCTTCCCATCCCGAACCAGCTTCGGAAAATCCCTCGCGGAGTGACAGCGATGACCGAGACCGCCACCGGCATGGGCCGCGTCCCTGTCGGCGATCCGATCCCGCTCCGCTTCGATCCACAGACCAAGAAGCAACTCGACGAGGTGGCCGCCGGGATCGGTCCCCGCCGCTTCGGCGCCCTGATCCGGGTGGCCGCCCACCGCCTCCTCGCCGACCCCGACCGCGTACCTACTGCACTCGATGAGTACCGCCGCGCCTCCGCCGCCGCCCGCAGCCTCCCCCGGGTGGAAATAGTCTTCGACCTGGACCCGGCCACCGACCGGCGCCTCGCGGAGCTGGCCCGGGCCCATCACACCAAACGCAGCGCGATCGTCCGCGTCGCCGCCCACCGCTTCCTCACCACGGCGGGCCGATTCCGCCCCCACCTGCTTCGCGAGGACGCCCGCGGCGACCTCACCTGCCGAACCCGCCTGCACGTCAACCGCTCCACACTCGACCGGCTGGACCGGCTCACCGGCCGCAACGGTGACGTCCTCACCGCCGCCGCGCTGCGGGTCGCACTGCGCCGCCTCCTCGACCACCCCGGCGACCTCACCACCGACCTGACCACGATCGGGGCGGTCCGCGACCTGGCACCGGAGGTCTTCGGCCCGCGCACGAATGTGCACTTCGACGACGAACTCCGCGACCAGCTCGACGCCCTCGTGCGCCAACTGGGGTCCGATCGTGCCGAGCTGATGCGTCTGGCCGCCCACCAGCTCCTGGCCCATCAGCGGGACCTCGAGCAGGCGGTGACCGACGAGATCTACCGCGGGGACGCGAACCGCGGCCAGCTCCTCGCCCGCAACGAACGCCGCAAAACCACCACTACCGTCGGCATTGTGCCCGCCGGCGCGGTGAAGGCGCCGTCCCCGGCGGGGCGACCGTTCGGGAAGCCGCACTCGTTCCTGGTGGACGAGGACACCAAACGCGAACTGCACGAGCTCGCCGACGAGTACGGGCCCCGCCGGGTCTCGGCTCTGGTACGGGTTGGGATCCGCCGACTGATCGCCGACCCGGACGCCGGTGCCGCTCTTGCGCAGGCCCGCCGGGTGTCCGCGCAGGCCCGGACGGTGCCGCACGAGCGGGTCACCCTGAGGCTCGAGCCGCCGGCCGCCGCCCGCTTCGAGGCCCTCGCCGGCGCCTATGCGGCGACACCGAGTGACCTCGTCGCCGTCGCGCTGCACCGCTTCCTTGCTGCACCCGGTGACTACCGCGATGTGCTACTGGCCGAGAGCACCTCGGTCCAGCTCGACGAGAAGTTCACCGTGTCGATCCGCCCCTCGATCCGCCGCGAGGTCGAGCAGCTCGCCAACCAGTACGGGAACCGGATGACCTCCACTTTGGTGCGCGTCGCGGTCCGCCGACTCCTCGACAAATCCGGCAACCTGACCGTCGAACTCACCACCGTTGTCCCCGTGCATGATCTGCGCCCGGAGCCGCCGAAGGCCAGGATCGCCGTCGCCCTCGACGACGAACTCCTCGTGCATCTCGACGCCCTCGCCGGCCGACTCGGCTCGACCCGTCAGGAATTGGTGTACCTGGCCGCCACACGGATTCTCCGCCAGCACACCGGCATCGAAACCCTGATGTTGGATGAGATGTACCGGGCCCCGGGCAACCGGCAGAAACTGATCACCAGACATGCCCGGCGCGAGCGAAGGCGCCGAACCGGCCGCGGGGATGGTGCGTGACCTGCGAGAATGGTGTGGGTCGGGCCCGCACCATCGGAGGATCCCATGTCTCGGTTTCGGCGCCTGGCCCTTATCGCGACCACGGCGGCCGTCCTGTCCCTGACCGCGGCACCCGCACACGCAGCACAACCACCCGACGCACCCGGGTGCACAGTGCACAGGTTCGTCCTCGGTGCGATGTCGACGTGTGCCCCGGGTTCGGCGAATACCCATCAGGTGGAGATGGTGTGCTGGATCGGCGGATTTCCCGCCAACCTGTACTACGCGTGGGGGCCGGAGGTGCCACGTTCCTGCCCTCCCTCGCCCTGTGCCCGCCGCTGAGCTACGGGTTCACGGCGACCGTGCACACCCGATAGTCATGCGCTGACCTGCGGAAATGGCACGTCCCAAGACCTGGTCCGCCGGTGATGGTCCGACCGCCAGTAGGGTTCGGTGCTGCTGTGAAAGAAAACATGAGATCGGGGAACTGTGGCGCGCAAGGTAGTAGTCGAACTTGTCGACGACATCGACGGCACCGTCTTCGGTGACGGGGAAGGGGAGAACATCACCTTTTCCGTCAACGGGGTGGACTACGAAATCGACCTGAAGGACAAGCACGCCAGGAAGTTCCACAAGCAGATCGGGTACTTCATCGGCTACGCCACGCGCACCGGTGGCCGCAAACGGCGCTCCGATCGACCCGTCGTTGCCGATGTTCCGGTGCGGCGGCGCGGGGAAGTCAAGGAGATCCGGGCGTGGGCGGCCGAGCAGGGTTACGACATCTCGTCCCGCGGCCGGATCCCCGCCGAGGTCGAGCAGGCGTTCCGCGACGCCCACTAGAAGGCCTGGGGAAGATGAGGCGGTCGCTGCGTGATCCCTGGTACCGGGCGTCGATCAGGGCGGCCGCGAGTGCTCACTGGCTGACCACCGGTAGCCGGGGTCTGCGCGGGATGACCGGGGAACCAGTCGAACTCGACGACACCGAGGCCGCGACCGTGCTGGCCGCCCTGGTGGAAACCACGGGCGGGCGCTGGCCCGACCGTCCGCGACGCATTACCCGGCTCCTGGTCCGCCTGGACATCGCCGGCCACCATCCCCACATGGCCGAAGTCATCCACACACTGGCCACTGACCCGACATGGCCACCACGCGCCCGCGAGATCGCGGCGACCTCGGCCGACTGGTAGCGCCGAAACGGAGATCTACGCAGCAAGCTGCTGCGCAAACGGGCAGGAAGAGGGTGAGGACATCACGGTCGCGGTCCTCGACCCCCCGGCCGGGTTGGCGGCGATCAACCAGAACGGCTTACTGGCCGGATGCGCCTGGCGTGACTACCGAGACTCCGGCATCACTTGCACGAACATCTGGCCGGCACCCCGACTCGGCGGGGTGCGATATCGGTGCCGACACGGGAAAGACGAACACGCCGTCATCCCGGTCGAACGGGCCACACCACCGGACATCACCATCGATGCCACAGGCCCTCTCGCCGACCGGGGATAGTCGCAGGATCGTGTCGAGTCCCTCCTCGACGACTTCTCATGCGCAGTCCCGGCAGACCTTGGCCTGACCTGTCTGGATGGTTTCATGAGGCGGGTTAGCCTTCTGGCGACAATTGTGCCTTCAGCCATGCCGCTGTGATTGCCAAGTTTGGTCCGGCGTCGAATCGGGGGTCTTCATGGCCCGCTCCTCCGATCATGCAGTAAGTAGCGTCAATTCGGTGCCGGGCTAGAGCTTTGAACAGATCGTGGCTGTCGGATTCCGGGACGATGCGGTCGAGGTTTCCATGGGCGATGAGGAATGGAGGGGCCGCGGCGTGGATGTTCTCGAGGGGGCTGGCTGAGCGTACTTCGGCGTCGTGGTCAGCGAAGTCGCTGCGGCAGAATAGGGCGGAGACCGCCGGTGGTCGGTTGAGGATGCGAGTTTCGAGGGGCGTGCGGCGGGTGCTGTCGAGTAGGTCGGTGGGGGAGAACCAATTGACTACGGCTTGTACTGCACTGGAGTGGTTGCCGTGAGGGCCGACGGTTCCTTCGAGGGCGTGGTTGTCGGCTGTGAGTCCGACGATTGTGGCCAGGTATCCGCCGGCGGAAGCCCCCCAAATGCCTAGTCGTTCGG
Organism: Rhodococcus sp. ZPP; assembly: GCF_017656075.1. NCBI lineage: Bacteria > Bacillati > Actinomycetota > Actinomycetes > Mycobacteriales > Nocardiaceae > Rhodococcus > Rhodococcus sp. ZPP. The sequence goes on along the minus strand of NZ_CP058639.1, from coordinate 471,849 downwards.
TTTGCAGACCGTAGTTGCTTCCTCGTGCACGCAACCACCGCACTGCAGCTTTGACGTCGTGCACCTGGGTTGGGTAATGGATGTGGGGTGCGAGCCGATAGTTCGCTGAGGTCACGGCGACACCCATTTCGGCGAGAGGCTTCAACCGTTTGCCGGCGTCGTCGTTCTTGTCTCCGCCTTCCCACCCGCCGCCGTGGAGGTAGAGAACGGTCGGGGCGGTACCGCACGATTCTGGGCGGTAGATGTCCAGGGTCAATGACCCGCCGGAGACAGCAGCGTACTCGATATCTCTAATGACATTGATGGATTGCATTCGTACAACATCCCTTTCGCAGGACGTTTCGGTATGACAGGAGCGCTCCTGTGAGGTTTCGGGCAGCGCCGTTGTGTGCTCAGCGTTGAGTGGAGTGTGCTCCGGTCATCAGGGCGGCGAGGTCGTCGGGTTCGAGGAATGATGGGGGCGGTGGTGGCCCCCAGGCGTAGAGGCCTTGCACGCCGTGGAGTACTTCGGGTGACCAGAGTTCGTTTTCGGGGACGGTGTCCATGTCGGAGTAGTACTCGGAGAAGTTCCCGGCGGGGTCTTTGAGGTACCAGAAGAAGTTCGCGCCGGCGTAGTGCCGGCCGAGACCCCAGATGTGCCGCTGGGGGTTGTGCTCGAGCATCGTGTGGGCGCCGCGGCCGACGTCGTCGATGTCGTCGACCTGCCAGCTGGTGTGGTGCAGGAAGTTCACCGGGGCGGCCATCACGAGAATGTTGTGGTGCTCGACGGAGCAGCGCAGGAATGCTGCTTTGTCGCCCATGTAGTCGCTGACCTTGAAACCCAGCCCGTCGGTGAAGAACGTCATGGTGGTCTCGAGGTCGGTGGAGCCGAGCACGGCGTGGCCGAGTTTGCGGGGGCGCACCGGTTCGGTGCGGGCGAGGAACGGGGCTCGTCCCGACCGGTCGATCCGGCCGGGACCGTTGTACGGGGTGGGCGGGACGGGCGGGTCGATGGTGATGCGGGGGCGGATCGTGACCCGCACCGCGGTGCCGGTGACGGGTTCGACGGTGCGGACGGTGGTTCCATCGTGGTCGATCGCCTGCCCGAGCGCGGACAGCCGGTGTGCGGTGGCAGCGATGTCGTCGAGGTCATCCGCGGCGACGGTCAGCTCGATCAGTCGTCGGGTCGGGGCGTACACGATCGCGAGTTGTTCGCCGCCGTTGCGGGTGGCGAAGACTCCGTTGCCGCGGTGTGTGAGTCCGAAATCGGTGTAGAAGGCGATGGTGTCGTCGACGTTGGGGACGCCGATGGTGACTTTGCCCAGTCCGTGTAATGCCATGGTTCGTTCCTATTTCGCTTCGGGATGGTCGGTGACGAAGCGTTGGTGCAGTGCGCCGATGCCTTCGATCCAGCTGTCGAGCTTCTCATCGGCCTGCAGGAATCGCTGCGGGTCGCGGCCGACACCGACGCCGGCCGGGGTGCCGGTGAAGATGACATCGCCCGGGTAGAGGGTCACATTGCGGGAGAGGGTGGCGATCAGCGTGGAGACGGGGAAGATCAGGTCCCGGGTGCGGCCCTTCTGCACTTCCTCGCCGTCGATGGTGCAGCCGAGTTCGAGGTCGTCGGGGTCGGTGAACTCGTCCGGGGTCACCAACCACGGGCCTTGCGGGGAGAACCCGGCGAAGGACTTGCCGAGCCCGAATTGCGGCGCCGGACCGCGTAGTTGGGAGATGCGTTCGGAGATGTCTTGTCCGACGGTGAGGCCGGCGACGTGGGACCAGGCGTCGGCCTCGTCGATGTTGGTGGTTTCGCGGCCGATGACGGCGACGAGTTCGACTTCCCAGTCGACGTTGCCGCCGGCCGGGATCGGGACGTCGGTGTCGGGGCCGGAAAAGGATGAGACGTACTTGGTGAAGATCGGGGGAAGGTGGGTCGGGGACTCGAAGCCGGATTCGGTGGCGTGGGCGTGGTAGTTCAGGCCGACCGCGAACACCTGGCGCGGTGCCGGTGACGGCGCCCGCAGCAGGGTCCGGTCGATCGGGAAGCCGTCGTCGGAGAAGATCGACGGGCCCTGTTCGGCGACCCATTCGGTGACGTTACCCCAAGCCTGGTACACGGCAGGCAATTCCGGGCCGAACCGGCCGCGGGAGGTGGTGGAGAGGTCGACGGCCCGCTCGGAACCCTCGTCTCCGAAGACGAGAACGGCACGATCGTCGAGGTTGGCAATACGCATGAAACGGTCTCCTAAAAACAGATATGAATGTCGATTACGCGAGATTCTGAACGGCGACTCGATGGCGGTCGGGGAGCGTGGCCAGTGTTCGCCGAACGGGCGTCAGCCGGGTAGCGAGGTCGGTGCGGGAGGCGGTGTTTGTGCCGTGTTCATCACCATGGCCAGTGTCGAGTAGTACCCGGCGGTGACTACGACGTCGACGACGGATTGCGGTCCGAGTAACTCGATGCCTGCATCGAAGGTGGCGTCGGAGACGGCCTTGTGGGCGAGCAATTCGACGACGATGTCGTACGCCGACTGCTCGGAAGGAGCGAGATCGGGGGGAGTCGATCGCCGCGACAGGGCGGCGATCGACTCGTCCGACAGTCCCGCTGCGCGGGCCAACGGGAGGTGATAGGTCCATTCGAAGTCCTGGTCCCACTTCCGAGCCACCAGCAGGACAAGCATTTCGAAGATCTTCTTCGGCAGCGGGCTCGCGAACCGGAGGTAGGCGCCGAGCCGCTGAAGGTGCTCCATCGCTTGCGGGCTGCGCAGCAACGGAACAAATGGCCCGAACACCGCACCGCGCGGTCCGGCGGTGATGCGGCGCGCTGCGGCCTGTTGCTCGGCGGAGAGTTCGTCGGCCGGAGGCATGGGCATTCGGTCAGTGCCACCAGCTTTGGGGGAGGAGTCTGACGTCATCCCGTTCATCATGCGATGCGCAGGGTGTGTTTGAGTGCGAGCTGGGCGTCTTCGATTGCCGGCGGCTGCATACTCGCCCAAGCGATATACCCGTCGGGGCGAATCAACAGGCTCCGCACCCCCCGCAGTTCGGGTGGGGTGAGCACCAGATGCCCCGAATAGGTCCGTAGCAGCGGGACGGTGGCGTCCAGGGGAGCGTAGGTCTGCGCGCCGGTGCAGTCGAGGAGAATGAATCCCGGTCCCCGCAGCAGCTCTCCCACGCGATACAAGCCGGCCTCGGTGTGTAAATCCAGGTCCGGGGATCGGTGCCCGGTCATCGGGTGGCTGTTCGGTGCACAGGGATACGGAAAGGTCAGCCCGTTGAGGTCGAGGGCAAGTTGGCGATTGACCTCGGGAATCGGGAGGAGGGTGTGCTGGAACCATCGTTTGAGGGCGACGCCCTCGTCGGTGAAGTCGAATTGGATTGCGCACTGCGCCTGCACACTACGGAGCAGGGCTTCGGTCACAGGGCGCCGTTCGGTCTCGTAGGTGCTCAACAGGTCACCGCCGGCATGTCCGTGGATCGCGGCTGCGAGCTTCCAGCCCAAGTTGAACGCATCTTGCATGCAGAAGTTCATGCCGACCCCGCTGGCGGGGTAGTGGATCCGCGCAGATTCCCCGACCAGGAAGGTATTGCCCTGGTGGAAGGACGCCGCGAGCTTCATCGTGTCGGTGTAGCGCGAGCCCCACACCAACTCGTCGAAGGGCACCTTCACACCGAGAATGTCGGCGATGCACTGACTGACCTCTTCGGCGGTGACCGGTTCGGATTGGTCCGCATGCCGCCGCTCGGCGTGGACAATGTTGAATCGAGTGAGGGTCTGGTTCTCTCCGAACGGGAACGAGGTGATCCACCCGTTCGCGTTGTCGACCATGCGACGGGCCTCGGGCCACGGGCGGTCCATCCGCAGATCGGCGACGATCCCGGTGAACGTCGGTCCGTGGCCGACGAAGTCGATGCCGAGTGCCGACCGCACCACACTGCGCGCGCCGTCTGCGCCGACGAGGTAGTTTGCCGAGAACGCCTCGATCCTGCCGGTAGCCACCGAGGTCGCAGTCACGGTCACGGCACCTTCCTGCTGCACGATGACGTCGACGTGCATGCCGTGCCGTACGTCGACACCGAGCCGACGAGCCTCGTCGAGTAAGAGTTCCTCGGTGTCGTTTTGCGGCAGGATGAGTCGAAAACCGAAGCGCGAGCGGAGATGATGCCACTCGATCGGCTGCATTCCGCCCCAGATATGGACGGGGATCAGCGGGTTGGCGCGGATGCTCTCGGCGCGCTCGATGAACTTCTCGGCCAGGCCGCGCGCATCGAGAAGTTCGAGGACCCGCGGCAACACTGTGCCCGCACGAGACTTCACCGGTTCAGTCCGACGTTCCAAGACGACTACCTCGACGCCTGCACGGGCCAGTTCTGTGGCAACAGTCAGTCCCGACGGACCACCACCAACGACAACAACTTGGGGAGACATACGTATCGCCTTTCCGACCGCACGGTTCGCAGGGCGGTCCCGAGACCATCCGCGCCGGTGCGGGTGTGTAAACCAGTGATCGATGACGTCGACCTTGCCTGGTCCCCAGGTATACGGGAAGTCGATGTTCCGTATGTCAGTTATTCACGCGATGGATACAGTGTTGCGCGTCCCGTACGAAGCTGATCTGTCCGGCCCATGCGCGAGCAGTGAAACCCAATAGCGCGCTCGCTGCGAGAGCGCCCGTTGTGCCGCACACCTCGTTCGTGGCAGCTACTCGGCGACCCTACCGAGCTCACCGGATGTATCGGCTTGCGCTGTTGACCGAGCCGCCTCGACCACGACCGTGCGGAGCCAAAGAAATTCCGGGTCGGAGTTGTACATCGGGTGCCACCACAGGGCTTGTCGTAGCGGTGCCAAGGTCAACGGCGTGCTGACGATGCGCAATCCGTCGCTGTGAGCGAACTTCTGCGCCAAACGGTGTGGTGCGAGCGCTATCCGGCCGGTTCCCGCCAGGAAGTAGGGCAACGCGAGGTAGTTCTCACCGACGACCTGAACGCGTGGTTCGATGCCCTGCGCTTTGACCTGGTGCAACGGGGTGTTGGGAGAATGCGGGTCGGTCTGGAAGACCGCCCACGGACTGTCACGGAGCTGTTCGAGCGTGATGGTCTCGCCGATGTCGGGGTTGTCCGCCGCCACCAGACACACCCAGTGATCGGTGTACAGATCCATGGAAGGTAGATCCGTGACGAATCCTCGGGGAACGATCGCGAGGTCCGCGGTCCGCAGACGGTCGGAGATGCGATCGACGAGTTCGGGTCTCAACTCGACGAAACTGATACGGGCGAGCGGGGCTCGTGCCAGGAGGTGTTCGGATATCGCTTGCCCGATCGTGGCCAGCACGTATCCGGACACAATCATGGTGAAGACGCGGGTCGTTTTCTCGACATCGAGCCCCGGTTCGGTCTCGAGTACACGTTCGACCGCCGACATCGCCACCGTGGTGCGCCCGGCCAGGCGTTGGGCCAGCGGTGTCAGCTGGTAGGTATTGCCGACCCGGGCCAAAAGGGGGTCACCGAAATACCGGCGGAGCCGGGCCAGTGCCGCACTCATCGCCGGCTGACTCAGCCCCACCTCGGTGGCGGCGCGACTGACACTGCGCTCGCGAAGTAATGCTTCGAGCGCCACGATGAGGTTGAGGTCAAGTTTGGCGCGGCGCCCCCTCTCCGTTGATATCTGCTCCATGGATACGGACTATACGGTTCCCCTCCTTCGCAAATAACCCAGTGGAAACCACACTGGACGAACGTGCGTACCCGACCGCGGTAGCCCACCGCCGGTATCGATACGGCGGCGCGGCACCAACCCCCGGTCCGTGCGCTGTCGTCAGTTCCATTTCCGAGGAGGATCGAAGAATTTTGACCATGGAAAGTGCCCGGGTGAGAGGTCCCGGCAAGGTGGAGGAACCGAGCAACCGCCGGACCGTGCTGCGTGGGGCGACAGTGATCACCCTCGACCACGAACTCGGTGACTTCGAGCAGGCAGACGTCCTTATCGACGGAGACACCATCTCGATGCTCGCCCCGCACATCGAGGTAGCCGATGCGGCGACGACCGTCGATGCAACCGGGATGATCGCGATCCCCGGTTTCGTCGACACCCACCGCCATACCTGGCAGAGCGCCATCCGCCACGGTTATGCAGAACTGAACCCACTGCAGTACTTCGCCGAGGTGCTGCAAGGAATCGGGGCCGCCTACACGCCGGACGACGTGCAGATCGGCACCCTGCTGGGTGCAGCGTCCGCTCTCAACGCCGGAACGACCACCCTGGTGGACTGGTCGCATATTCAGAACTCGCCCGAGCATTCCGATGCGGCGATTTATGCGCTGGCCGAATCGGGGATCAGAGCCGTCTTCGGGCACGGTTGGCCACTGACGGACGACGACCGCTGGACAAATCGCAGCGCACTACGGCATCCGGCAGACATCGAGCGGCTGCAGAAGCAGTATTTCGCCGGCGACAACGCCCTGCTGACTCTGGCCATGGCCGCCCGAGGCCCCGAGATGACGTTGCCCTCGATCTGGCGCGATGATCTGCAACTCGCCCGCGACCTCGGGCTGCGCACATCGGTACATGTCGGCGCATACCCGCACAACGCGGCGCACCACGCAGTCGCCCAGTACGACGACGTGGGTCTGCTCGGTGACGACATGACGTTCGTCCATTGCTGCCGGTGCACGAACGACGAACTGAAGATGATCGCAGCCGCAGGCGCCTCCGTGTCGCTGGGCGTGCACTGCGAGATGAACTCGCAAGGAATCGGTGACATCCCGCTCGACCGGATGCTGTCCATGGGGCTACGCCCCAGCTTGAGCGGAGACACCGAAACGAAATGTACGGCGGACATGTTCACTCAGATGCGGCTGCTCTACGCCTACTACCGTTCGTGGCGTGGTGGGGGACATTCCACCGTACCCACCCCGCAGGACCTGACACTGCGGGACGTACTCGAATTCGCCACCATCGAGGGCGCGCGAGCAGTCGGACTCGACCACCGCATCGGTACCCTCACTCCCGGCAAGCAGGCCGATATCGTTCTTATTCGTGCCACGGACGTCAACCTTGCCCCAGTCCTCGACCCGGTCGCGGCGGTGGTCCTGGCAGCCCACGAAGGCAACGTCGATTCGGTTCTTGTCGCTGGCACCTTCGTGAAGGCCAACGGCCGGCCCGCTCGGCTCGACCACAGCGCCCTGATACAGCGAGCGCGGGCGTCCCAAAAGCGCGTGCTCGGCCAATGGACCCGCGGGTGAGGGGATCCACCACACGAATAGCCGCTATCGCGTATCCCGTCTTCCCGAATACACCCTGGCGGGACAAAGTGATAGTCCTCACAGTGATGATCAGGCGGTGTCAGAAGCAGGCTTCGGCGCCCCGGTCGATGTTTCGAAGGAGCAGAAACTTTGTCTATGTCGCGAGCTGCCGAGTTTCGGCGCGGTTGGCCCACCTTGGCCGCTGCCACGTTAGCCGTCGGGTTGGGTGTCTCCGGACTTGCCATCTACTCGGCAGGCCTCTTCGTCAGCGATCTCAGTCGTGAGCTCGGGCTCACGGCCACCACATTCGGGCTCGCCTTCTCGTTGTTGACACTTGGTATGGCGGCAGCAGTGCCGGTGGTCGGTTACGCCGTCGATCGGTACGGCGTCAAAATCCCGACGATCATCAGCGCGTTGTGTCTGGCCGCATGTTTCGCCGTACTCGGAACGATCGTCCATTCACTGCCCGCGTATCTGGCCACGATGGCGTTGATGGGATTCCTCGGCGCCGGATCGGGCCCGATAGCCTTCACGCGGGCGGTGAGCAGTTGGTTCGACCGCGCCCGCGGATTCGCTTTGGGAATCACCATGATGGGCATGGGCCTGGCCGGAGCGATGGTCCCACTCGTGATCAGCTCGGTAATCGAGGCCCGTGGTTGGCAGTCCGCCTACATCGCCCTCGCTTGCGCAGCGGCCGCCGGAGCGCTGCCCACCCTGTTGCTCCTTCGCGGTGCCCCAGGCAAAGACCCCGCCGCCACATTGGCATCAGCTGCGGACGATAACCAGCGTGCTTCTTCGGCGGAGCCGGTGGGTCCGAGCTTCGCGGTGATCCGCCGCAGTCGGCTGTTCTGGCAGCTGATCGCCACCTTCGGCTTGATGTCGGTCGCCTTCACCGGCCTCGTTCCCCATCTCGTCCCGATGTTGCGGCAGTCCGGATTGAGTGCTGGTACCGCGGCGTCGATCGCCTCGCTCCTGGGAATTTCCGTCATCGTCAGCCGATTGGTGGTCGGCTTCATGTTCGATATCTTCCGCCCGACCGTGGTTGCCGCATCCCTGTGCTGCATCTGTACCGTCGGCGTCCTCGCTTTCGCGTTCGGCGGCGTAGCACTTGCACCTGTCGCGGCAATCGCAGTGGGATGCATGCTCGGCGCCGAACTGGACATGCTCGGGTTCTTCACCTCCCGCTACTTCGGTCTCGCCGCCTTCGGCCGCGCCTACGCCGGCCCCTACACCGCCTTCGTGATCGGAGGTGCCATCGCACCGTTGTGGATCGGCGCCATAGCGGACCAAGCCGACAGCTACCGCCCTGCCCTTGTCGTAGTGGCGGTCCTGACCCTGCTCGTCGCCGCGAGTTTCCTGGCACTGCCGAACCCGAACCGCCGGGTCGAAGCGCTGCACGTCGGCGCGAAGACCGTGGCACCGCCACCGTCTGCCATCGCGGGACGGAGTTGATTGCAATCGGTTCGGACCACATTGGACGATATCCGTGTGGCTCAGCGATGTCGCGCTAGCCGCGCCGGTAAGGAGAACCGATCTCGGCACGCCACGTACCCCAGAGCATCGGTGACGTAGAGAAAGCCGGAGCAGCGCAAGCGGAAACACCGTCTCGAATAGCCCCCCGGGAACTGGGCCGCCGGCTGGCATGGTGCGCACAGCATCTGGGGGTGCTTCCCGGGCCGACCCCGGCCCGCACCGGCGCGGCGATCATCGACAAGATCGCACGGGAACGCACCCGCAGCGGTAAGGGCATCGTGGTGACGACCGCGGGTCCGGTGCCGCCGCTCGATGGGGCGCCGCGCGGGGACCTCGAGCCCGCGGTCGGCTGGACCCGGGTCCCGGAGGCGGCTGATCTCGAGGAGGTGTGCCGGTTGGTGTCGATCGACCAACGCGCCGCCTATTTGGCCTCGGCCGGGATGCTCGAACTCGGCTACGGACAACCCACACATCTGACCGGTGCGGCGGCGGCCGCCGCAGCAGCCGGGGAGAAGGGCACCCCGTTCGGGTTGTGGCGGATCACCCTGCCCGCGGGACAAACCTTGGCACTGCCCGAGAAACTGCCTCTGCCGCATCCGCACATGCTCGCCGATCAGCCGGTGCAAACCTGGGTCACCACCGTCACCCTCGATGCCCTGCGGGAACCAGTCACCGATGGCGGGATCGGCGCCGATCTCGACGACCTCGACATCACCGAGGCGTGGGTGTATCCGCAGCAGGGGCGGGTGCTGGACAAATGGGCGAAGATCCTGCGCGAGGCCCGCAAAACCGCGGTGGACACCCGGGATGCGGCGATGAAGGGATTTCTCGGTTCCTGCTACAAGGGGTACATCGGGCGGATGGTCAACCCGGACATGTGGACCGCGACCCGGATGCAGCACCACCACCAGCCGTTGTGGCGGGCGTCGATCATCGCGCACTGCCGGTGGCGGGGCCGCCGCGTCGCGATGCGCATCGCCCGCGAACACCAGCGGTGGCCGGTCCGCACCGTCACCGACTCCTGGGTATACCTCCTCCCCAACGGTCAAGACATCGCCGACCCGAGCGGCGCCCTGGGAAAGATGACGGTGGAAAGGACGTGACCCTCACCGACACCCTCCTTAATGCGGTGGCGTCGGCCGGAGACGTGCACGAGGTGAACCTCGCGATCAAGGCCGCCTTCACCGACCACGACGACGCCGCCGACGACGAAGACGAAGGGGCGGGTGAGGTCTGATGGCTTTGCATCTGCCGAAGCCGCGGACCAAGAAACCGGCACAGCAGGCGGTCGGGCTCGACGGCCTCAAAGTCTCGGTGGCCAACGCCGCGACCAGCGGGGTGGAGAAGTCAAAACAGGTCACAACCGGGGGACTGGCCGGACTGACCAGCAAGGTGACGGTCAAACAATTGCGGAAGGAGCTCGGCAACGAGGGTTTACGTCAGGCGGCGATCGACGCCGGCCGCACCCCGCCCTCGGATCGCACGTTGCGCCGGTGGGCGCAACAGGGCCGGATCCCGCACGCGGATGTGCTCGAGCGGGCGCAACGGCGGGCGGCGATCGAGCGATTGGGTGGTATCGATGCGGTGGCGGCGAAGATCGGACGGTCCCGCTCGGCGGTGTCCCGGTACCGGTCCGGGGAGACGAACGAGTTACGCGCCGACGCCAGCAAAAAACTGAAAAACGTCAAGGCGCAGGACATCATGGCCCGTGCCGGGGTGCTGCGCCCCGATGGAACACCGAAGACCGCGGTCATCCGGGTCAGGGGCGGGGTGATGGTCCGCAACGGCGCCGACGAGGGCTACGACTACCGGGTCCGGACCCTGGACTTCGCGAACTCCGACACCCCATTCACCCCTGAGGAGTCCCGCGAACTCGCCGCCGCGTTGGCCAATGATGATCATGCCCGGGTCGTGGCACTCCTCGAGCGGCACGCCACCCTCGACTATCCGGAGAACAAGGGCTTCGACCGATACAGCGACCAGTTCGGATTCCACTTCGACCACATCGACTCCGTCCACATCGACTGGATTTGATACGAAGGGGACTCATCTGGCTGTGGACGGTGGTTATCTGGCGCAGTAACCAAGCCCGCAGTGGCTCACCGCCGGGAGGCCGGTTGCGGACGAGGTCTCGTGGAGAAGCGCCCACAACCGCCCTTTTGATTCGTGTCAGACCGAGGCGAGTACCTCGTCGAGCAGGTCGGCGTAGCGCTCCTGCGCCGCGCGCCGACGGGTGGGCACGTGTTCGGTTGGGATCCGGTCGGCCGGGGCTTCGTATCGGCGCAGGATGAGCTTGGCCACGGTGTCGCGGTGCACCTCGTCCGGGCCGTCGTAGAGACGGGCCGCGCGGGCCGCCCGGTACATGAAGTCCAGGGGCAGATCCGAGCTGAACCCGAGGGAACCATGGGTCTGGATGGACCGGTCGATGATGTCGTGCAGAATCTTCGCGCCGAAGTACTTGATCATCGCGATTTCCTTGCGGGCGGCCTTGGTCCCCTGGGTGTCGATCACCCACGCGGCCTGCAATGTCATCAGGCGCAGGGCCTGCATTTCGGCGGCGGAATCGGCGATCCAGTTGCGGACGGTCTGCTTGTCCCCGAGGACGCTGCCGTGCGCGAAGCGGTATGTGGCCCGTTCGCACATCATGTCGAAGGCCCGGTTGGACTGGCCGATCCACCGCATGCAGTGGTGGATACGGCCGGGCCCGAGGCGCTTCTGCGAGATCAGAAATCCGTCGCCGGGATTGCCGAGCAGGGCATCGGCACCGACTCGCACGTCGCGCAGCACAACCTCGCAGTGCGAGCCGTAGGTGTTCTCCCGAGGTGAGGGGTTCTCCATCGACGCGATGTCGCGCACCACGTCGAGGCCCGGTGCGTCGATCGGGATGATGAACTGCGATGCGCGGCGGTGCCGTTCGGCGTCGGGATCGGTGACGGCGACGACGATGAGGAAGTCGGCGGTCGACGCGTTACTGATGAACCACTTGTGCCCGTTGAGGACCCAGTTGTCGCCGTCTCGCACGGCGGTAGTCTGCAGGTTCGTCGGGTCTGCGCCGGCGTTGTCGGGTTCGGTCAGTGCGAAGGCCGAGTACTTCTCGCCCGCCAGGAGTGGGTCGAGCCAGCGGCGCTTCTGCTCGTCGGTGCCTACCGCGGCGAGGATTTCTGCGTTGCCGGAATCCGGTGCTTGGCAACCGAACACGAGTGGTCCGAGGGGGGAGGACCCGAGGATTTCGTGCATCAGGCCGAGCTTGACCTGGCCGTAGCCTTGACCGCCGAGTTCGGGGTCGAGGTGCGCAGCCCACAGTTGCTGGGCCTTGACCTTGTGCTGTAGTGGCGCGATGGCTTCGAGCAGCTGCGGCCAGGTCAGTTCGAGGGTTTCGAGCGGACGGATCTCGTCGCGCACGAATGCGGTCATCCAATCCAGCTTCTGCTGGAAGTCGGGTTCGGTGGAGAAGTCCCATGCCATGTTTCGTACCTCCGGTGTGGATCAGTCGGTCAGGGGTCAGTCGAGGAAACGCAGGGTGCGCTCGAACAGTTGGAGGGCGTACCGATGGAGCCGGTCGCCTACCTCGGTGGATGCCTGCCCGGAGCAGGCGCGGGCGTAGGTGCCTTCGAGGATGATGGCGAGCTTGAAGCCGGCGAGAGCGGTGTACCAGTCGATGGCGCGCAGATCACGCTCGGTGTTCGCGGAGTACCGGTCGAGCAGTTCCGACCGGGTGGGCAGGCCGCCGGCTGCGGCGAGGCGGCTCTCCAGTAGGTCGGTGCCGCCGTCGAGGTCGGGCCACATCGCGAAGATCCATCCGAGATCGAGTAAGGGGTCGCCGATGGTGGCCATCTCCCAGTCGACGATCGCCGTGACCGTCGGTTCGGTGCGGTCGAACATGACGTTGGAGACGTGGTAGTCGCCGTGCAGGATGCCCGGTGTCCAATCGCGGGGGCGATTGTCGTCGAGCCACGACGCGATCCGATCGACGCCGGGAAGCAGCACCGTGCGGTATCCGGGAAGGAGTGTGTACGACTCGAGTTCGCTGCTCCACCGCCCGACCTGGCGTTCGAGGAAGCCGTCCGGCCGCCCGAAGTCGGTCAGTCCGATGGCGGTGTGGTCGACCCGGCCGAGCTCGGTGAGGGCATCGACCATGGCCAGACCCATGCGGTGGCGGACCTTGGGGTCCGCTGCGTGGGCGGGGGAGAGGCGTTCGGCGGCGTTGTAGCCGTCCACAGAGTGCATCAGGTAGAACACCGCACCCAGTACGGCGGTGTCCTCGCTGCCGGCGACGAACGTCGGGTGAGGCACGGCGGTGCCGGACAGGGCACGAAGCAGCGTCATCTCTCGGACCATCATGCGGTTCGAATGGGGGCGCAGGTGCTGCGGTCCGCGACGCAGGACATAGCGGGTCCCGGCGCGTTCGAACCCGAGCATGATGTTCTGGGTTCCGCCTCCGATAGGAGAGACTGCGGTCAGATCGCCGGAGCCGAGTCCCTGCGCGTCCATCCAGTCCCGCAACGCGGCGAGATCGACTCCGAGGAGGTCGCTGTCGGTGGTGTCGGTGGGCATGATTAGAACGTATCGGCCGTGTCCTGCGGCGGCACTGCAGTTTCCGCATGGCGTTGTGGATTCCTACAACGCTCTCTGGGTAGTGTCCGCGCTGGTCAGTGGGCTGCGAAGTCGAGAATTTGGAAGGCCAGGCGCGCGGAGAGCAACACGTCGAGGCTCGTCGGGTCCAGGCCGGTCAGTTCCTTGACCTTCCCCATTCGGTACCGCACCGTATTCTCGTGCACGTCCAGTGCGACAGCGGCGCCTTGCACGCGTCCCTCGGCCGCGACGAAGGCGCGCCACGTCTCGAGGAGCAGTCCGTCGTCGGCGCCCTGGACCACGTGGACGTAGTCGTGGGCGAAGCGGACTGCTTCCTTGACGCGGCCCGAGCTGACGACCACGCGGAACAGTCCGAGTTCGGTGACGTCGAGGACGCCGTCGGACCACTCGAACGATCGCGCAATGTCGGCGACCTCGCGCATCTCGCGCGCGGCAGGCGGGAAGTCGGTGACGTCGCGGCACACTCCGGAGATGACGGTCGTGCCGGTCGCGAGGTGTGGCTGCAGCGAGGTTCGCACGTGTCCGACTCGTTCGCGGACGGTCCGGAGTTCCTCGGCGGAGCCGCCGGCGGGCAACGGTATGAGCACGATGATGCTGCCGGGCAGCTTCACCGCCGCCGGTTCCTCGATGCCCAGGATCTCTCGGAAGCGGCGAGTGACCAGCCGTTGCGCCGCGGAGGCGGTCATCCGCGGATTCGCCGAAAGAGTGAACCGAACCAGCATGTGGGGATGGGTCAGATCGATGCCGAACTGCGGGCCGCGGCGCAGCAGGTGTTCCTTGTCGCGGGTGTTGCGCAGCAGGTCGGACAGGTAGTCATCGCGGGCCTGCCCCTGGGTCTCGATCTGCCGGCGTTCGGAGAGGATCTGCAGCGAGAGAACCGTCGCTCCGTGCTCGGCGAGGTTCGCATCCACGGTTTCGAGCGACCGGCCGACTTCGACGATACCGAGGTATCCGTTGGGTTGGCCTTCGATCACGAGACGGCACATCAGGTGCCGACGACCGAGCCCGACGGACAGGGTGGGCGGCACCACCGCGGACGGCCGCTCCGGGCTCAGCGCCGCGAGTTCGGCCTCGACCGACGGCATGCCGCGGATCTGATCGGAGATCACCGGGGGACGGTCGAGACCGAGTGTGGCGGGAGCAGCCCAGGCGAGCACCCGGAAATCCTCGTCGTAGAGCACGACGGGTTTGGCCGACAGTTCACTGAGCAGTGCCACCACGCTGTGGATGTCGGCGCCTTCGAGGACGGCATTGGTGAGCTTGCGGTGCACGTCGGCGAGGTACGCGAGTGTGTTGCGGCTGCGGGCAATTTCCGACGCCTGGTTGCGCAAGCGGACGTTGAGCATCGCTTGGCTGATGAACAGCGCGCTGAGCTGCGCGAACATCTCAGCGATCTCGATGTCTTCCTGGGTGTAGAGGTGCTCGCGGTCCTTGTTGTCGACGAAGAGCAGTCCGATGACCTCACCGTCGAACACCAGCGGGACGCCCAGCATTGCGTGCACCCGCCAGTGCTCCATAGTGCGCCGGTGTGGCCGCGGATCGTTGGTGACATCGTCGATGAGCACCGGTCGCGCGGTGTCGATGACCTCCCGGCTGAACCGGTCGCCGGCGACGCCCGACTCCTGTCGTTTGACGGCCTCGGTGATGTCTCCTTCGTCGGAGCAGTGACCTGCGGCGCCGCGGAAGCGGCCGTCAGGCTTCTTGAGGTAGAGCGACGAGCGTGACACCCCGATCACGCTGCAGAGTTTCACACACACCGAGCGCAGCAGCTGTTCGAGGTCGGCATCGCCGATGGCCTCGCCGGTGATCTCGGCGAAGGCGGTGATGACATCGCGTTCGCGTGGTCGTCCGGTCGGGGACAGCGTCGCGTCGCCGGTAGCGTCGGGATGCGGAGTCATCGTCTCGGTACCCATGCTCCGCAGCACTGCCATGCTTTGTCCCTCATTTCCGCGGATGCAGTCGCTGTATCCCTACCCTGCCGCCTTTGTGGAATATCACAACGTACCGCCTTCTCAGGTAGCGATTACTGTCGGGAGGGCGGTATCGAGGTCGTGTCCCATTCGGTCCCGCTTCGCGCGCAGGTACCGCACGTTGTGGGCGGTGATCACGGTGGGGAGCGTCACGCGGCCGACGATGTCGATCGAATAACCCTCCAAACCGCCAAGTTTGCTCGGGTTGTTGGTGATCAGCCGCATCCGGCGGACGCCGAGGTCGGCGAGGATGCGTGCGCCGACACCGTAGCTTCGTGAGTCGTCGGGCAGCCCCAGTGCGCGGTTGGCATCGACGGTGTCGAGTCCCTGTTCCTGCAGTGAGTAGGCGCGGATTTTGTGAGCGAGTCCGATCCCACGCCCTTCGTGGCCCCGCAGGTATACCAGCACTCCGCATCCCTCGCGGGCGATCTCGGCGAGGGCTCGTTCGAGTTGGGCTCCGCAGTCGCAGCGCAGGGAGCCGAGGATGTCACCGGTGAGACATTCGCTGTGCACCCGCACCAGCACTCCGTCCGGTGTGCGTCCTGCGGCCGCGACGTCGCCCATCACCAGCGCGAGGTGTTCGGTCCCGTCGAGGACCGACCGGAACGCCACCGCCCGGAACTGACCGAATTCGGTGGGCATGGCCGATTCGGCGACGAGTTCGACGAATGGTTCGGTTGCGGTGCGGTAACGGACCAGATCGGCGATGCGCAATATCGGTAGGTCGTGCTCGCGGGCGAACTCGATCAGGTCGGCGCCGCGGCGCATGGAGCCGTCCTCGGCGACGATCTCGCCGATCACTCCCACGTCACCGACACCGGCGAGCCGAAGCAGGTCGACGGTCGCCTCGGTATGGCCGGCGCGTGCCAGGACCCCGCCCTCACGGGCGCGCAGCGGGAAGATGTGGCCGGGTCGGCGCAGGTCCGCGGGCACCGTCGTATCGGCGGCGAGAGCGCGCACCGTGGCGGCTCGGTCTGCGGCGCTGACGCCGGTGCCGGTGGAGACGTGGTCGACGGTGACGGTGAAGGCGGTGCCGTGTGCATCGGTGTTGCGTTCGACCATGAGCGGGAGGTCGAGTGCGTCGGCGCGGTGCGTCGTCATCGGCGCGCAGACGATGCCGGTCGTATGCCGGACGATGAACGCCATCTGCTGGGTAGTGATCGACGCCGCGGCTGCGACGAGATCGCCTTCGTTCTCACGGTCGTCGTCGTCCACGACGACGACCATGCCGCCGGCGGCGAGGGTCTCGACCGCGAGTTCGACATCCTGGGCGGGGGTCCGTGGCATGGCGGCTACTCCTGTTCTGCGATGTGGGTGCCGAAGGTGCGCAGGTGATATGTCAGCGGCGGGTGATCCACCCGATCGGCGTGCTCGACGCGCCCGAGAACGACGACGTGGTCACCGCCATCGACCAGCCCGGCGGCACTGCATGCCACCCACCCGGGGACGCCGTCGATGCGGGGCACACCTGCGGACAGCGTCCATCCGATGCCGTCGAACTTGTCGATGCCCTTACGGGCGAAGGTCAGGGCTAGGTCGTCCTGACCACGGCCGAGGACGTTGATTCCGAACCTGCCGTGCTCACGTATCACCGTGAGCAGGTCGGAGCCGCGGTCGAGGGCGACCAGGACCATCGGAGGGTTCACCGACAGCGACGCGAAGGCGCTCACGGTGGTGCCGTGCGGGCGGGCATCGTCCAGTGCGGTCACCACCGTAACCGGGGTGCACACGCTGGCCATCACATCGCGGAATTCGATGGTGAAGTCTCGAGTGGCAGTGGAATTCATATTGTCCTCCGACGGGATGGGAAAGGCGGTGCCCGGTGTGCCCGGGCACCGCCCAGCTGGGGTCAGGCGCTGGCCGTAACCGGTGCCTTCATCTTCTGGAGCTCGGGGACTACCTTCTCGCCGTAGAGTTTCAGTGCCTTCTCGGCCTGGTCGATCGGCATGCCACCGAACGCGAAGGCGGCGTTGGCGAAGAAGTCACCGATCTTCTCGTGCCGGGCCGCGTACTTCTCGACGATCTGTTCTGGCGTGCCGTACACGTTGGCCTCGACGTAGGCGTCGGCGGCGGCTTCCATGCCGGCTTCGCGGATCATGTCCGCGCCCACCTGGTAGGTCTCGTAGCCCTTCGTGTTCCGCCAGTGCTCGCCGGCGAAGTCGTAGTGCTTGATGACCGACAGGAAGTAGCGGGTGGTGTGCGCGTAGGCGAGTCGGCGTGCTTCCTCCTCGTCCTCGTGGCAGACCACGAAGTCCTGGATGACCGGCGGCAGCGGCTCGGTGCCCCAGCGCTCGCGGTAGAGGTCGCGCCACCGGGTGATCGTCTCGACGTGCTTGTCGAACTCGAACTGCATGAAGGTCATCATGCGCACGCCGAGATCGGCGATGACCGGTACCGAGTCGGGCGACATCGCGGCGCCGAACAGACGGTCGCGTCCCCACTCGTACGCCGGGTTCGGGGCGGGGCGGATCTCGACCCGCGACTGCGGGTAGAACTCCCCGTCGGGGTTGTCGACGACGCCGGTGCGCAGGCCCTCGATGGTCATCTTGGCGCCTTCGATGAAGCGTCCACGCGCCTCGTCCATCGGGATTGCGAACGCGTCGTATTCCATCTTGGCCAGGCCGCGGCCCATGCCGTACAGGGCGCGACCACCCGACATCATGTCGAGCATCGTCATCTTCTCGACAACGCGGACGGGGTTGTTCCACGGCAGGATCACGGCACCGGTACCGAGCTTGACCGTCGAGGTGCGTGCCGCGAGATACGACATGATCTGCATGTTGTCCGGACACATCGAGTAGTCGTCGAAGTGGTGCTCAGCGGACCAGACGGCGTTGAAACCGTACTTTTCCGCGGCGACGCCCATTTCGAGCTCGCGGACGAACACCTCCTGATCACTGACGTTTTCGTGGTAGTTCTGGAAGACGAGCAGCATTCCGACATCCATGGATGTATCTCCTTGCGTAAGAGGGTGAATGGGGGAGTGGTTCGGGATCAGAGGAATACGGCCCGCGTGTGTTCGGTATCGAGGAACTCCTTGACGGACTGAATGAGTCCGTCTCGGACCTCGAAGACGAAGTGGTAGAGGTTGTTGTAGACGCGGCCGTTGTTCATCTCCGAGTACGACTCGGTTTCCACGGCGACACGGTCGCCTTCGGCGGTCCACGCAAGTGGGGTCAGCGCGATCGCGCCGGACTTGGTGTTGGCGGACAGGCCCGAGAGCATCTCGCGGAATTCCTGCTTGGTCTTGGTTCCGGAGATTCCCTCGATGGTGCCGGCCACCCACCAGGTGGCGGTGGGGGCGAGGTAGCCGAGGATCGCCTCGACGTTGCCGGTGGAGAAGACCTCCATGAATTCGGTGACGAGCTTCTTGTTGGCTGCTTCGAGGCTTCCAGTATTCGCGACGTTGTCCATGTGAGCTCCTTGGAGAGAGGAAATTCGGACGAATCCTGCAGTATGGGAAGGACTGACGAATCCTGCAGTATGGGAAGGACTTCCGAGCTGCTGATGTCGAGAGTAGCCGGGCCGCTGTGGTGTGGGTCACGCCGTCTTTCGGGTCGTTGTAGGCCGCTACAACGGCTCGGAGGTCAAGAGCGGGAGCTGAACGAGCTCATCAACCCGCCGTCGGTGGCCACGATGCTGCCAGTCATGTAGGTCGAATCCGCGACACCTACGATGACCTGCGCAATCTCTTCGGCACGGCCGGTACGGCCCATCGGGATCGCCCCGACAAGCCGCTCGCGCGCACGTCCGGTCAACGCCGAGGTCATGTCGGTATCCACGACCCCGGGGATCACCAGATTCACCCGGATGCCCCGTGGGGCCAGCTCGACGGCCAGCACCTGCGTCAATCCGCTGAGCCCGGCCTTCGCCGCGCCGTAGGCGACATCTCCGGGAAAACCCCGGAAACCCACGACGGCACCGACATTGATGATCGACGCGCCGTCCTGCAGGCGAGGGACCACCGTGCGGGCGAGTTCGAACGCCCCGGTGAGGTTGGTGGCGAGCACCTCGTCCCAGTGCGCACGCGAAAGGTCCCCGATCCGGCCGCCGCGATGCACGCCGGCGGCGTTGACCACCACGCCGAGCGAACCGAACGTCTCGAACACCGTGTCCACAGCGAGCCCCAGGGCGGCAGCGTCACTGATATCGGTGGGGATCTCCACGACCCGCTCGGGGTGCGTCCACTGCTCGGTGGCAGGCTTGCGGGCGAACACTGCGACCCGGTCGCCGCGCGCGGTGGCGTTCTCGACGACGGCGCGACCGATGCCGCGGGATCCGCCGGTGACCAGCCAGGTCTTGGGTGTGCTCATCGGTTCAGGAATCCTGTCAGCTCGGCGAGGTAGCGATCGCGCTCCTCGAGGAACGGTGCGTGGCCACTGGAGGTGAACTCGACGACCTCGGCGCGGTGGTTTAGCGTGGGCACGGCTTCGGCGGCGGAGAAGGGGACGAACGCGTCGGCGCGGCCGTGCAGCAGCAGGATCGGTACCTCGAGCGAGGCGATTTCCTTGCGTAGATCCACCGTGGCCAGATCGCGCAGTGAATCGTCGCCACGTGGGCCCATCGCCATGAACATGTCCCAGATCGAATCGAGCACGGCCTCGCCGGGATTCTCGGCGCACACCGCGGCGGCGACCCCGCGGAAGGTTTCGGCGCGGTTGGCGGCAGCCGACGCCAGCACGGCTTCGACGTCGGCGACGGCACCACCGTGTGGCCAGTCGTCGGTCGCGGTGTACCGCGGGGAGGCACCACCGGTGAGGACCAGCGCCGAGGCCCGGTCGCCGAGCTGCGCGACCGCCGCGGTGGCGACGGCGCCGCCGAGCGACCAGCCGTTGACCACCGGTCGATCGAGGCCGAGATGGTCGACGAGCCGGACGATGTCGGAGGCCAACGCGGCGATCGTGACGTCGTCGAAGTCCTTGTCGGAGCGGCCGCAGCACCGCAGATCGACGGTGACGACTTCGTTTCCGTTGGCAAGCAGCGCCGGGAGCGTGGTGTCCCAGGCGCGGGTGGTCGCGCCCCAGCCGTGGACCAGGACGATCGGCCGACCTTCACCGCGGTGGTGTTCGAAGTAGATGCTGCGGTCGTTCTCGACGGGCAGAAATCCCATGGTGTCCTCCTGTGCGAGTAGGGAAGTGGGGTTGAGCAGATGAGAAGAGGTGTGGGGCACCGGGTGGTCACGCAGGGCCCGGGGCACGACGGGTTCGCGGTCCCGGAAGCGGGGGATGATGTGTTCGGCGAACAGTTCGAGCGAGCGCATGACCTTTTCGTGCTCGAGTCCGCCGAAACGCATCCAGCAGATCAGGTGCTGCAGGCCGGTTTCGTCGTGTAGGGCGTCGATCTGCCGGATCAGCCCGTCGGGGTCGCCCACGTAGACGACGCCGCCATCGCGCAGGCCCTCGACGGTCATGCCGCCGGCCTCGTCGGTTGCGGTGACCAACTCGGCGTACCGCTCGTACGTCGGCGGCACCTCCGGGCCCTGTGGAACCGCAGCGAGAGCGGCGTCGAAGTACCAGGTCAACGCGTCGCGGGCGTTCTCTACCGCGGTCTCCTCGCTGTCGGCGAGGTGGATCTGCCAGTTCATCGGGAAATCGAGATCGAGGATGTCGCGGCCGTGATCGCGCAACCGGCGTTTCGCGTCGACGACGAACGCGTTCAGTTCGGGCATCGTCATCAAGGTGGGGGTGACCAACATGTTGTAGCCCTGGTCCGCGGCCAGGTCGAGGGTTTCGGGGCTGATCGAGGCGATGTAGATCGGCGGGGTCGGGCGCTGCACCGGGGTGGGCCGGCAGTCGACGTTGTCGAGGTGGAAGTGCTTGCCGTGAAAGGAGAATGGCTCGCCGACCGGCTTGCTCCACAGTCCTCGCACGATTTCGAGAGCTTCGACGAACACCTCCCGGCTCTCACCCTGTCTGTCGCCGACGCCCATGTTGTGGAATTCCTGCGGCTGGTAACCACGTCCCACGCCGAAGTCGAGGCGCCCACCGGAGAGGACGTCGACCATCGCGTAGTCCTCCGCGATGCGCACCGGCCAGTCGAAGGTCAGGTTGCTCACCGCGATGCCGATGCGCATCCGTTGGGTGCGTTCGGCGATCGCCGCGGCGGCGACCTGCGGCGAGGGCATCGACCCGTAGTCGGTGCCGTGGTGCTCGGCCAGCCATACCTCGTCGAAGCCGAGCCGCTCGGCGTAGGAGATCTGTTCGAGCATCTCCCGGTAGGCCCGCGCAAAATCGTGGTCCGGGCACTCCAGGACATAAAAGATTCCGAACCTCACGGTGTTCCTCCTCGTGACGGCGGATGCCCCTCTGCGGCGGGCCGGTGCAACCGACGCTAGAGCGAGGCGGCCTTACCCGAGAGAACCCGCGACCGAACCGTTGTGGGTATCCACAAAAAGCTGGTCCTCGACCGCACCGCGCAGGCGCTTCTTGTCGAGTTTGCCCACGCTGGTGCGGGGCAGGGACTCGACGATCTCGATGCGTTCGGGCAGCCACCACCGCGGGACGAGGGCAGCGAGGGCATCCAGTACCCCGGCGGAATCGAGGGAGTGGCCGGTCTCGGGAACAACGAACGCCAAGGGGCGTTCCTGCCACCGCTCGTGCACAACCGCGATCACCGCTGCCTCCGCGACGTGCGGAATCGTCGTCAGGGCCTGCTCGAGCGCGAGCGAGCTGATCCATTCACCGCCGCTCTTGATCAGGTCTTTCGCCCGATCGACGATGGTCAGGTAGCCCTCGGCGTCGATGGTTGCGATGTCGCCGGTGCGCAGCCAGCCGTCGACGAACGCCTCGGGGTGCTCGTCGCGGAAGTAGCGTTCGGCCACCCATGGACCGCGCATGAGCAGCTCACCGCTGTCCACTCCGTTGTGGGGAACTACAGCACCGTCGTCGTCGATGAGCTTCCACCGCAGGCCGGGCAGTAGACGGCCTTGCCGTCGGATGTAGTCGTAGCGTCGCCGCGGATTGCCGTCGGCCGAGCGGGGCGGGCGCGCGAAGGTGCCCATCGGAGACAACTCCGTCATGCCCCAGCCCTGGTAGGCCGGCACCCCGAGATCCTCTTCGATGCTGCGGATCAACTCCGCAGTCGGAGTCGAACCGCCGAGCACGAGCGCGCGCAGACACGTCAGGTCGGTACCCGAGGCGAGCGCGTGACGGACCAGATCGACCGCGACCGTCGGCACCATGCCGGTGTAGGTGACCTGTTCGCTTTCGAGGATCGCCACGATCTCCGGCACTGCGGGGTGAGCTCCGGGGAGCACCTGGTTGGCTCCGGTCATCAACGCGGCGAACGGAATACCCCAAGCATTGGCGTGGAACATCGGCACGACATGGCAGACGGTGTCGCGCTCGCCGATCGCGTGCCCGTCGACCAGGCATGCCGTGAACGTGTGCAGGTACAACGCCCGGTGCGAATATCCCACGCCCTTCGGTGACCCTGTTGTCCCGGACGTGTAGCACAGTGCCGCGAGGTCGTTCTCGTCCCGAGGCACCGGGTCGGTGAGCGGGTCGGCCGCGGCGATCAATCCGTCCTGGCTCGGCAGCGCGGCACCGTCGCCGTCGGTGGTGATCACCGGCATGTCGGGTCGTCGCGCCCGCGCGATGTCGAGCAGGGGAAGTAGCGAGGTGTCGGCGAAGACGATGCGGTCGTCGGCGTGGTCGACGATGTAGGCGATCTCGTCGGGTTCGAGCCGCAGGTTGACAGTGTGGAGCACGGCACCGGCCAGCGGGACCGCCAGATACAGCTCGAGATGGCGGTAGTGGTTCCATGCGAGGGTTGCGACGCGGTCGCCGGGCCGGACCCCGAGGTCGACCAGCGCCGCAGCCAGCCGGAAGACTCGGTCCGCGTAGTCGCCGTAGGTGTACTCGAAGGTCCTCTGGCCGTCCTGATATTGCGTGATCGTTTTCGCCGAGAACAGCTCTTGCGCCCGGAAGAGGAAGTCGGTGATCACCAGCGGACTGCTGGAACCGGGCGACGGTATTGGGGTCATGCGGAAACCTCCTGCCGGGCGGTGGCGACCGCGGCGCGTACCTGTGGAATCACTTTGGAGGTGAGCAGTTCGATGCGCGCGGAGCCGCTGTCGACCGGCTCGCCGGGCAGTTGCGCCCAGAAGTGCACGTCCTTGATCTGCGGGCGGGATGCCAGCAACGCCGTGAGTTCGATAACGGCGGTGTCGACATCCCACAACGTGAAGGCGCCGGCGTCGAGGAGGTCCTGCGGTGTCGCGAAGGTGGGAGTGGACTCGGGCGGCCCGAAGGCCCCCATCTCGATATATCCGTTGATCTGGTACAGAGCGTGCTCACCGATGCGGGCCCATTCGCGCTCGGGGTCGTCGGCCACCACCGCCCACTGGCCGGCGTAGATGCGACCGTCGTCCCGCGACCGGCCGACGCGCTCGAGGGCATCGAGATACATCTCGTGGTGCGCATTCTGCGTGCTCAGATACCCGTCTGCGATCCGCGCGGCCCGCTCGATGGCCGGTTCGGCCATCGCGCCCACCAGAAGGCGTGGGATGGATTCCGGTTGCGGAGTGACCGGGAGCGCTGGGAAGTCGAATCGTTTGCCGTGGAACTCGGCGGGTTCACCCGACCACGCGCGTCGGATCAGATCGATGCCTTCCTCGAGCAGGCTGGGCCGGTTGCGCAGGGCGCGTCCGAAGGCGGCGAACTCCGGTTGCCAATAGCCCTGCCCCACACCGAGGTCGAAGCGACCACCCGTGAGCAGCGACAGTGTCGCGGCGTCTTCGGCGAGCCGAATCGGGTTGTGCAGTGGGGAGACGATCAGGTTCGTGCCGATTCGCATCGATTCGGTCCGGGCTCCGATTGCGGCAGCGAGCACGAACGGCGACGGGGTGTACCCATCCGTCATGAAGTGGTGTTCGGTCAGCCAGACCGACTCGATTCCGCGGCTCTCGGCCCACGCAATCTGCTCGAGACTCTGTGCGTAGAAGTCGGTGAAGGTGCGCGGCCATCGCGCCGGGTTTCGGAAGTCGTACCACAGGCCGAAAGTGCAGTGCTGATCGTCCACGGCGCATCTCCTCGGATTTGCTCACATTGGTCATCGGTTATGTCGTGGATCACAGAATGTCGTGCTCGCCCCGGCCGGAGAAGAGGTCGGAGCGAGTGCGATTGTCGGTGGGCACAAACTCCGTCAGAAGTTGCCCTTGGCCGCCCAGCCACCGTCCACCGGGTAGATCTCGCCGGTGAGGAAGCTGCCCTCGCGCATGAGGTACGCGACCATCGAGGCGATCTCGGACGGCTGACCCAGGCGCCGGACGATGTGGGCATTGGCGTTCGCTTCGCGCATCTCGTCGGTGATGTCCGCGAGAATCGGGGTGTCGATCGTGCCCGGACAGATGGCGTTGATGAGAATGTTCTTGTCTCCGTACTCAACCGCGGCCTGCTTCGTGAGGGAGATGACCCCGCCCTTCGCGGCCGAATAGGACGCGAGATTCGGCAAGCCACGCAGCGCCGCCATCGACGAGACGTTGACGATCCGTCCACCGCCGCGCTCGATCATGTTCGGAATCACCGCCTGCATGCCCAGCCACACGCCCTTGAGGTCGGTGCCGATGACGTGATCCCACGCATCTTCGGTGAGCCCGACGACACTGTCCTCGCTGAGCATGTTGACCACACCCGCCACGTTGGCAAGCAAATCGACGCGGCCGTGTCGCTCGAGCACTTCGCGTCCGGTCACGGCCCAGTTGCTCTTGATCCGCACGTCGAGCACGTGCGCCTCGGCCTTGCCGCCGGCGGTGACGATGGCATCCACCGTGCGCGCCGTGTCCTGGATGTCTGCTGCGATCACCGTCGCGCCCTCGGCAGCCAATCGTTTCGCGGTGGCCTCCCCGATGCCTTGTGCAGCACCGGTGACGATCGCAATCTTCCCGTTCAGTGACATCTCTGACTCCCTCTCATGTGGTGAGCAAACTTGCGCGAGCTGGTCGAGTCTCGCCGTGAAAATGTGAGTCACACGCGGTGCACCGCAAAGGGAAGGCCCAGTGGGTGACTAGGCACTGTGAACCCCGCCTGGCGGGGTAGCCCTCGTTCAGGTGCACGTGACCGGCAATGCCTAAAGCGCCACGATACGAAGCAGGCGTGTTCTAGGGCACATCTTTCTGTACAGCATTTGGAACAAATTACAATCCGAATTCCGCCAGGCACGGGAGACAGCAGAAGCGTGAGGCTGGTCTGCCGCAAGTCCTACACCCAGCAGGCCGCCGTGATCGGCAGCCCGTCGTTCGACTACCCGCTGACGAGCCGGATGGACGAGAACGACACCATCTCGTCTTCGGTAAAGCTGTCGTGCCGTGGGAGAACGTCTTCGTGTACGGCGACGTCGACAAGACGCCCTTCTTCCTGTAGTCCGGATTCCTGCTGGACTACACCGGCAAAGATGCACCCGTCGCGCTGCGAAGCTCTACGTCACTGCCGGCCTGCCGATGAAGGCCCTCGACGCCACCGGAGCGGGCGGCTTCCGCAGCGTGCAGACCCGCGTGGACGATGTGATCGGCTGGCGAAACCTATTCTGGTCACGCACCGTATCGATGGTCCGTAATCCGGAGCCGTGAGCCGTGAGCCGTGGGTGGGCGACACGGTCATCCCGGACCGAATACCGCCTGACCTAGATTTCGAACCAACCCGGATGGGCGCGAGACGCACTACGA
Organism: Rhodococcus sp. ZPP; assembly: GCF_017656075.1. Taxonomy (NCBI): domain Bacteria; kingdom Bacillati; phylum Actinomycetota; class Actinomycetes; order Mycobacteriales; family Nocardiaceae; genus Rhodococcus; species Rhodococcus sp. ZPP. The sequence continues at coordinate 445,929 of NZ_CP058639.1, read as the reverse complement.
CTTCGCCCTCGATCCCGTCCAACCCTGAGAACTGCCCTGAGAACGGAACACCATGCACGCCCTGATGGTCTCCTACGGCCAACCTACCGACCCCGAAGCCTTCCGCATACCGGCTCACATTGTCAGCACGGTGTCGTGATCCCCGCGGGCGACGGCTAAGGTGTCGGCGACATGTCCTCGCCGTGGTGGCGTCGTGTCGACCGTCTGCCTTTCGGTGCCGAAATCTCATCACCGGAATATCGCCTGGCCGTGGAGCGCTACACTTGACATAGCTACGATACCCGTAGCGTATCTTAATGTGGGAGGTGCCTGAACAATGACGGCCCAAACAATGACGATCCGGAATTCGTGGTCGGGATGGTCGGCGATGTTCCTCGGTGTTGTCACGATGTCGGCGTCGTGGTGGGCGGACACCACGCCCGTTGGTGCGGGGCTCACCCTGGGATTCGGTGCGTTGGTGACTATCTATGCGGCGTGGTCGCTGATCGCGCGGGATCCCACGAAGGATCACTGGGCGCTGTCGGTGGTGGGGTTGGCGCTCTTCATTGCGCCGTGGGTCGGGTTGTTCGCCAGTGACGGTGCGGCCTGGACCGCGTGGATCTGCGGCGCGTTGATCATGCTGGTTGGCGGCGGCGCGTATCTGAGTGACGAGTCGGCCAACGTGACCGAACAGGTGCAGGTGCACAATCGTGCGAGCTATGAGGCGTCGATCCGATGAAGCCCGGTCTCGCGGCGGCCGGTCGTCGCGGGAACGCGAACGCTGTACACGGCAGGAGGGACATCGGTCGATGTCCCTCCTGCTGTGTGCCTCAGGGACGCCGACGACGACGGTCGACTGCGCCAGGACCGCTGCCTTTGACCGATTGGTTGACTGCGTTACGAGGAACAAGAACGGTCCATGGGGAGTGATGGTGCGTCGAGATTCGCGAAACAGCGACGTTAATTTCAGCCGCGTCCAGGTGAATTACGAACCTATCGTCGAGCAGACGTCTTTGCTGGTCCCGCAGGGTAGTTCGACGAATTCCATCAACATTGTGTCGGAAGAGTGTCCTTGCGGGCAGGGTAACTTCGATCGAACGCGTCATCGCCCCGCTGCAGGAGCCGGCCAGCCGTCGACCAGGGGCCGGCGCAACGCAGTCGGCAAGCCGGGAGTGGTGCACCCCGGCCGAGCGCTCCGTCGATCATCGTGATCGACGAGGGTGGTCCGCTCGCGGAGTGCCGGCTTGGTCGGCGGACTCGATGAACGTGGCCCTTTGGGTGCGGTATTTCGGTGAGTGTTTCCTGGGGTGGACTGCCGCCACCGGTGATTTCGGTTCGGTTCGGGGAGGGGTGCGGGCGGCGCGTCGGCTATCTGAGGCGGGACCGTGGCCGTGTCCGAAACGATCCATACAGCGGAAGTCGACCCTCGCCGTGGTGCATCCGAAGACCGATCTGATCACCCCGATTCGGAGCTGAGGATTGGGTGACAGTGCTCATCGGGTGAACTGGTGTTCTCAGACGAGCTTTCGTTGCAGTTGCGCTGAGTCGAGCAGAGGGGTGTGCCCCTATGAGATGGGCAATGCGGTTTCGCAGGGGTAGGTTCTTCTCGGTTGGCTGTGTCGTGGGCCGGGGACTTACCAGGACGAGGGCACACGATGGGTCATGCGAATACCGGCAGCGAATGCTGTTGCCGGGGAAGGGGTTACCTCGACCGCCGTCTGGGCGGTCGAGGCCATCCATGAGATGCTCAGGCGTCCTTGTGACGGTTGGCTGCTTCGCGTCCTGCCAGGTAGCCGAAGACGAGCCCGAGGGAGATCGTTCCGCCGGCGCCTCCGTAGAAGCCCTTCGTGGGTGCGCCACCGGAATTGCCTGCGGCGTACAGGCCTGGGATGATGTTGCCTTCGGTGTCGAGCGCGCGCCCGGCTGCGTCGGTCTTCGGGCCGCCCACGGTGCCGAGCGCGCTGGCCTTCACCTCGAGCGCGTAGTACGGGGCGGTGTCGACCGGTCCCAGCACGCTCGACTTCGGGCTGTTCAGCACGGGTCGGATGATCTTCGCCAGGGGCCCGACCACGAGGGAACGGACGCGTTCGGGGTCGTTGTTCTTCGCTACCCGCCGGGCGAGTTTGCTCACGATCGGACCGATCGCCGCGGCGATGCCCTTGCGGGCCTTGGCGGCGGCGGCGGGGAACCGGGCGTCGGGTGAGTTGTTGCCCAGCCGGGGATTGTAGGCGCCGAAGTAGCGGTCGAACAGCGTGTCACCGCGGTGGAACTGCGGGTCACGCGCTCGTGCGGCCTCGGGATTGAACCGGTCGACCGTGCGGAGCAGCCCCGCCTCGTCGACCCCGATCGTGCATGCCAGCTCCGACAGGGTGCCGGCACGGTGGAGGTAGTCGGGCACCTCACCGCCCGGCGTGACGCTGAAGATTCCGTATTTCGTCCAGTAGTTGTGGTCGAAGATCAGCCACGCCGTGGCGTTCGGCATGGTGCCGGTCTCCGGGTCGACCTCGCGCATGATCTGTCCGAACTGGTCGTAGGGCAGGGCCTCGTTCGCGAAGCGTTCGCCCTTGGTGTTGACCATGATGCTGTGCGGCAGCGCGCGTTCGCCCAAAAACACTCGAGCGAGTGGGCGGCCTTCGAGCTCCTCGCCGGGCAGCTGCACCCCGGGCATCCACCAGGCGTCGTCCATGCCGGTCAGATCGGCGCCCACTTCCTGGGCCAGCTGCACCGCGATGCCGTCATGGCCCTTGGGGGAGACCTGCACGCCGAAGGGTGCGTCGAGGTAGGTGGTGGTGATGTCGGTTGAGCTCTCGAATCCGCCGCTGGCCAGCAGGACGCCCCTGGTGGCGCGCACCGTGTGCTCGACGCCGTCCGGCCGGACGACGATCCCGTGCACCCCGGACCCGTCCGTGATTAGCCGGATGGCGGGCGTCTCGACGCGTACGTCGATGCCGTTGCGCAGGCCCGCCTCGAGCAGGGCTCCGATCAAGGCCGGTCCGGCGAGCCAGACGTCGTCGATGCCGATCCCACCCAGTAGCCAGAACGGGAGCGGGTTCTTGGCCATGCCCGTCGCCAAGGCTGGTCGCACGAACTTCGCGTTCTCTCCCAGTCCCTTCGGGGAGTAGGGGCCGGGGAACAGTGCCCGGCCGACGGACGCGCCGTCGATGTCGGATCGGTAGTCCGGCCAGATCGTCGGGATCCACCCGAAAGGGGTGTGCTCTTCGATGAACCGGGCGACGTGCGGTCCGGTGTGAAGAAACTCCTCCACCAGATCGTGGTCGAGGAGCTGGTCGCGGCCTTGGCCGTAGATGTACCGTCGGGCCTGGTCCAGGTCGTCGTGCACCTTCAAGGCCTTGGTCGAGAAGCCGTGGTTGGGGATCCAGGCGGCACCCGCCGAGATCCCGGTTGCGCCTCCGACGATCTCGCGGGACTCGACCACGAGGACTCGTGCGCCCTCCTTGGCGGCGGTCAGTGCCGCCATCAGGCCGGCGCCGCCGGACCCGACGATCGCCACGTCCACCTCCTGGGGGATGCCCTTCTGGGACACGGTCCCGATGGAACCACTGTGCTGAGTCGAACTGCTAACCATGATCCTCCGTACTGTGAGTTTCGGTCGCACCCTTCCGGATCGGAAGGATGCGACACCTATATTTAGTTGAAAGATCAATCATGCTGGCCTATTTCCGTGTGAACCTGGCCCTGCGAAGGCCACTCGGACTCTTACTGGGAACGGTGCCCTACCGGCTCCGTGCCGCTCAGGGCTGACATGCTCATCTGCCGCGCGTCGAGCGCCCCCGTTGCGTCGACAACTGGGCGGGGCGAGGATTCGGCTGAGCCGATCCTGTTGACAGATCGAGACCCCGAATTGATCACGATTCGTCGCGACGGGAGCGTAGGGTAAGCGCGTCTGGGCAATGTGTAAGACGCTGTGCCCGACAATATTTGGGTAACTCGGTTTCGGGTGTTGTCCGATCGGCAGTGGGAAGCGATGCCGCCGGGACGTGCTTGATGATCTGCACGGAAAGGGCGAGAACGTCTTTCGCCCAGAGGGCAACCGTCCAAGCTAGCCGCAGTCGGCCCAGGCCGGTCGGATGGTGGAGAACCTGCCGCGCAGCGCGGCCAGGAGCCGGTGAGCGGGGTCGGGATCCTTTGCGATCGTTGAGGAATTGCTGACCGAGGCAACCGGTGCCGATCGTTCGTCGCGGCTCCACTTCGTTCGCGTACCGGCTGGCGGAGCTATCCGCTGAGCAACTGTCCGAGCCGACGGCGCTGGGCAGATGGTTGCGCGCTCTGGGCCTGCCACATCCAGTGCAGTTGCTCGAGTCGAGCGGTGATGCCGATCAGCAGGTCCAGCTCGTCTGCATGACTGCATTCCTGCGCGTCGACATTCGTGCACGCAGGACGTTACTGCGACAGTCTCACCTGGTTCGAACTCGACGAACTGACTTCTGCGGACGGCGGGGTGGGGAGGGTTCCGCCCTCGTTTTCCCATCGATCGAGTTGTTTCGCTTCGGGCGCGGGTCGGGAGGACTCGAACATGGCCTCGATGTGGGACTTGATGTCGACGGTGCTCATCGATCCGCCGTAGGCGACGGATCCGTAGAGGGTGTGGGTGGGTGTTCTCGACAGGTTCATTGCGGGGTTCCTGTTGTGGGTGGGCAAGATCCGGGTTGTGGTGGTGCCAGTGCGGGTTTGTCAGATCATCCGGGCCGCCAGGATGACGGCCGCGAACATCAGCAGGGCGATCAGGGCTCCGGTGGTCACCGACCGGGCGACGACTGCCGCGAACGCAGAGGTCGGCGCCGCCGCCGCGACCGCGATCAGCGGCACCACCGGTGACCGCGCCTCGCGGCCGGTGGTGGGGTTGTGTGCGTTCGTCGCCGGCAGCCGATCTGCTCGTTCGAGTGCGGATGTGGGTGTCATCTCCTGCTCCCTTCTCTGAAAGCGCATGTCGGTGGTGACGTCACTCCGGCCCCGGCGACCGGGTGGGGTCGTTGTTCCCCTCCGGCGGGCGGCGACGGCATCGGGTGGCGAACTGCGGGCCACGCCCGAGAGTTCGCTACGATACGATCAGCGTAGCGAATGATTCTGAGGGTTCGCTGAGCGTCTCCCACCGGCCACCCGCGCGGTGAGAACGCCCCGCCGACCCGAGAAAAGAATGTCCACGACCCGAGAGGACGCGACAAACGATGCCCACGACAGACGGTCCACCGCCGCAGGCCCTGCCGTACGCGCTGCGCGGACAACGCAGCGTTGCCCGGATCATCGAGGCCACCCTCGACTTGTTGCGCGCCCAGGGCCCGCAACGGGTCACCATCGACGCAGTGTCCGCACGCTCGGGTGTCGCGAAGACCACCATCTACCGGCACTACCAGGACCGGGCGCAGATGTTGCGGGCGGCGCTGGCGGCCGCCGTCGACGAGGACGCCCCCCGCATCCCGGGGGACCTGCCGATTCGGCAGCAACTGCTGTGGATGTTCGACGACACCCGCCGGGTCCTCGAGGAACAAGCCGGTATGGGGACGATCGCGGCGATCCTGACCGATCAGGACCCCGAGTTCACCGACCTGTTCCGCGCCGTCACCGCCGCCCGCCGCCGCACCATGATCGATGTTCTCGACGCCGGTATCGCCGCCGGCGCCCTTCCGTCGGACCTCGACACCGATCAGACCATCAACATCATCATCGGCTCCTACCTCGCCGCGGCGCTGCGTCACGGCACCGTCGCCGGCGACTGGGCCGACCGACTCCTGCGCACCCTGTGGCCTGACCTGGCCGAGTAAAGAGCGCCGATCACCGCGTCCCGCGACCGCACTAGAGCGGCGACGGCAGGCGGTGATCGGCACGCACCGAGAGCGAACTCTGTGTGTCGCGGGCATTACGTTCCCTGCGTACTTCGTACGCCACTGTGCCGGAGGACATTTCCGATCACCGCGCGGGCCGGCGAGCGTCGCCACCTGTTCCAGGCCTCGCGGCCAGCACCACCGGGTCGACCGTGGCCTGCGGCATGGAGCCGTGTCTACCCCGGTCGTGGACGGTGATCCGAATGCTGTCGACAACGACCCGGAGAACGCCACCCGGGTCGCGTCCCCGTTCGGCGAGCATTTCGGTGATCGCAGCCGGGTGATGCCGATGCAGACTGCGAGTGAGGATTTCAGCGACATCCCGACCGCGCTCGGTGTGCCGTGCACGTATTGGGGTTTCGGCGGCATCGACCCCGACACCTACCGCGAGGCAGAGCAGGCCGGGCGGGTATCGGAGGACATTCCGGTCAATCATTCCGCGTCCTTCGCCCCGGTGATCCAACCCACCCTCGACACCGGCACCGAGGCGTTGGTCGTCGCCGCACTCGCGTGGCTGTGACCCCGGCGGCGTGCGCTGCCGCGACACGGGTTTCGGTGCCGACCTGCACAACTTCAACCGGGAGTCCTGGCATCGACTTCACGGTCGGTGAATGCCGGCACGTCGAGCGCGTATTCGACCGCGACGAAACGGCCTTCGGTGCTGTCGGTGTCGGCTATCACCGGCCTGATCGACTGCCTGCGCACACTCGCCGAAACCGACGAGGAACGTAGACCGCGCTTCCCGTGCTATCGGGTGTGGTGGCGTAGGGGAAGCCCGATCCCTGGTGTTCGTCGTCCGGGTACTTCGCCTCGGGTAGGTGTCCCGCGGGCATTCGAGGGCGGGGTGGAGTCACGGGCCGACGTCGGGATCGACGCGGTAGCCTCCCTTCACCACCGCCCGACCTACTTCATGGGGTCCGCCGATGGGCCACGTTCACAAGCAGATGGATGTGCGGATCCGGCGAGGCCAGCCGTTCCGCGCTGCACCTGCTGTGGTGGTATCGGTCGCCGCTCTCAGATGTTGGAGGCATCTGGTGGGAGTTCTGCCGGCGGCAGGGGGGATCCGCCCAGTTCGGGGGTGTTCGGGCAGGGGAGATCGATCGTGTAGGCGGTCATCGACAGTGAGCCGTATGCGTAGCCGTCGACGAGGACATCGATGTCGGGTTTCGGTGAGGCGGCTGCGAGCCCGGCCAGATACAGGGCGGGGATGAAATGGTCCGGAGTCGGTACTGCCTGGGCGAAGTCGCGGTGGGCGTCGAGTGCCGCGAACTCGGTGGGGTTGGTGAGCATGCGGGTCTTGGCGTCTTCGTTGAATCGTCTGGCCCAGTGGTAACCGTCGTCGGCGAGTGCCCAGTTCATGCCGCGGAGGTTGTGGACGATGTTGCCGCTTGCCATGACGAGTATGCCGCGCTCGCGCAGCGGGGCCAGCTTCGCACCGAGCTCGAGGTGGTAGTCCAGCGGTTTGTCCGCGTTGATGCTCAGTTGGACGACGGGGATGGTGGCGTCGGGGAAGGCGTGGACGAGTACGGACCAGGTGCCGTGGTCGATTCCCCAGCTGTCGAGATCGGCACCGATCCAGGTGGGGTGGACGGCGTCGCTGATCTCGGTGGCGAGTTCGGGCAGTCCGGGTGCGGGGTAGTGCACGTCGAACAGCTCCGGGGGGAATCCGTAGAAGTCGTGGATGGTGCGCGGGCGCGGCATGGCGGTGACCGCGGTCGCGTTGATGTACCAGTGCGCGCTGACGACCAGGATCGCGCGGGGGCGGGGCACCGCCTCCCCGAACGCCTTCCATGCGGCGGTGTAGCGGTTGACCTGCACTGCGTTCATCGGGTTGCCGTGTCCGACGAACGCCGCAGGCATGGTGAGGTTCGATGTGCTGCCTGTCGCTGCGTCCACGAGTTGTCGACCTTCTTCCGTCCGAGGCAATATCATTGTCCGCGACCGTCCGCGATGGTGTGGCCTATAACGACGGTGCGGGTCGAGCCACTCGAACGGGGGCGTGTCCCCGGGTCGCTGGTCGCCCGCCTCGCGTGTGGGTAGTTCGGGAACGGTGACGTCCGCAGCCTGATCACCAGTGCGGCCCTCGGAGGCGACCCGCTGTTTCCGTGCCGCGTGCCGCGGGTGGCGATTGCCGCGACTTCCCTGTCTGATTCGGACGGCGGCTCTCGTGCTCACCTGACCGCATTCGTGTCGGCCGGCGGTGACAGGGGACCGTGATGCGTGACGGCCGGGTTCTTCGCGTCCTCCGGTGCAGTGTCCCGCGGATCACGCCGCTCACCTTCACGGTTCGTGACCGCCATCTCGATCGCGCCCACGATCCAGCGAACCGGTTCGGATCCTCGCCGGCGATGACCAACCCGTCGCCCTGGGTCGAGTCGGCCCGCGAACCGGATCGCGTCGCGTTCTCGATGGCATGACGAAGTTCGGGCGCGCGGATTGGTCGATCGCCGGCGACGCGGCCTACCGAACAGGGATGATGGAGGGAATCCGTCTCCGCGCGAAGGGAACACCGGTGAGCACCTACATGGTCGGTTACATCGTCGGAAGTCTGTCCTCCACCTCGATCAACCGGATCCTGGCCACCGCGCTGATTAACCTCGCCCCGGACGATCTGGAGTTCGTCGAGATCCCCATCGGGAATCTGCCGCTCTACAGCCAGGACTACGACGCCGATTACCCGCCCGAGGGGCGGGCGTTGAAGGAGGCGATCGCCGCGGTGGACGCGATCTTGTTCGTCACCCCGGAGTTCAATCGGTCGATCCCGGGGGCGTTGAAGAACGCGATCGACTGGGCCTCCCGGCCGTGGGGCCAGAATTCGTTCGACCACCTGCCCGCGGCCGTCATCGGCGCCTCCCCGGGCGCGATCGGCACGGCGGTGGGGCAGCAGAGTCTGCGCGCGGTGTTGAGCTTCACCAACGCGCGGCAGATGACCGCCCCGGAGGCGTACATCACGTTCAAGCCTGAGATCTACGGCGACGACGGCACGATCTCCGACGAGTCGACCGCGCAGTTCCTGCGGGGGTACATGCGGGAGTTCCGCGACCACATCGAGCGGGTGCTCACCGTCCTCCCGCGCACCCGATGAGGACACCGGCGGTGCCGCGGTGCTTAACAGGTGTTTGTCGGGTCTTCGGCCACTGGTCGTCGCCACTGCCAGTGGAGTTCGTCCCGGGAAGTTCCGAGTGGAGCCAACCGGGGCCGCCCACAAATACCCTATCGATCGCTGGAGGCAGTGATGACTGACAGTGACGGGCTGATCGGTGCGTGGAAACGGTTGTCGTAAGGCGATTCCGGTGGATGGGTCCGATTCGTCCGAGTCGCTGGGAAATGAGCCGCGCGGCCTGATCTTCTACACGCCCGACGGCTACATGTCGGCGCAGCTGTCCAAACCCGACCGTCCGAACTTCACCTCGGGGGACTGGTTCGCTTGGCGTGGACAGTGCACGGCAGTGATCCTCCAGCCACCACCAGACCCGCGGCAAACGGGGACATACACGTCAAGACAGCTATACGCGTGAGTACCCTGCCGCGCCCGAACTGTATTCGTGCAGTTCGGGTCGCCGAGGACTCCCGCCCCGCACCATCGCGTTGACGGATCGTGACCCGCCTGTTCGTGATCAACACCGGTGACCCGCGGTCCGCTCGTCGCGCGCTCCCCATGCGCCTGTTCGCGCCGCGGGACGCATACGGCCCGTTCGACTTCCACCCGGGCCGGGCGCTACCGGTGTGTGCCCCGCCCCGCGGGGTGGGCGGAGAACAATTGGGTACGCAGTGGCTGCGGCCGCGGGCCGTCGACGCCCGCCGGCGGTGGACCGCGACGGGTCGGCCACCGCGATGCACTTCACCGAGGGGATATGCGTCCCCGCGGAGGAGGCATCCAATGCTCATCCAAGTCATCCAGGGAAAGGTTTCGGATCTGCCGCGGCTGCGCGAATGCATGGACCGCTGGACCGACGAACTGCAACCGGGGGCCACCGGCTACCTCGGGTCCACCTCCGGCACCCGTGAGGACTGCGCGTACCTCGCGCTCGTTCGGTTCCTCTCGGAGGAGGCGGCCCGCCGCAACAGCGAGCGTCCCGAGCAGGGGCGCCTGATGGGCCGAGACGGAGCGGTGCTTCGACGGCCCGGTCTCGTTCATGGACTGCCCGGACGCGACCACGTGACTCGGCGGCGGCTCCGACGATGCCGGGTTCGTGCAGATCATGGAGGGCCACACCACCGACGCACAGCGGCTGCGGGAGCTTATGATCGAGGCCGGCGACAAGCTGCCCGGGGTGCGGCCCGAGATTATCGGCGGCACGTTCGGCTCCGCCGGCGACGGCGGATACGTCGAGGCCGTGTACTTCACCACCGAGTCCGAGGCCCGCTCACACGAGAAGATCACCGTCCCCGACGACCTGGGTTCGCTGTTCGAGGAGGAGGGCCCGCTGATGGGCGCAGGTCGACTACTTCGGCCTGCGCGAGCCGATGCTGGTCTCCGCCCGGTAACGACACCCCCCGCCGCGCGGCGCACCGGGCGCTCACCTCGGGCCGCGACGACGGGGGTGCTTTGGGGCGACCAGTCCACCTTGCGGGAGGGCCGGGGCGAGATCGTCCTCGCAAGGTGAGCGGCTGAAGGAGTATGTCATCGACTGCAGGGCATGGTATCCGGTACGGGTGAAGCGTTCCGTTGGGCTGAATCGGAGCCGGTACCGTCTTCGGCGCTGCGGATCGTGTTCCCGCGCAGGTCGGCTGCGGCGCCTCCGGGACACTCGGCACGGGGGACTCGTCGATGCGATGCGATGCGATGCGATGCGATGGCAGGCATGGTGTGCGCGAGGCGGTGACGCCGCGGTGGGCGAGGCCGGATGGATGTCTTCGCGACCGGTGGGTGGTGGTGGTTGCTGCCCGGGGGAGATTCGAGGTTCCGGCGCGCTGTTCGACGACGATGTCGTCATGGTCGCCCGGCGAGGATGCCGACGGGGTGATCTAGAGGCCGACGGTGGTGTCGAGGAGGTCGAGTTCGGTGTCGAGGTGGTCGAGCATCGGGGTCAGGTCGGGCAGGGTGCGGCGGCAGCCGGTGAGCGCGAAGACGATCTGGGTGTCGTTGCTGGTGCAGGTGATGTTCAGTGCCTGCCCGGTGGTGGGGGCGGAGACCGGGTACAGGGCGTCGAGGCGGGCGCCGTTCCAGAACAGCGGTGTGTTCGGTCCGGCAAGGTTGGAGATGACCAGGTTGAACGGGGGCCGCCACGGGCCGCGGCGGCCGATCAGCATCTCGACTCCGAGTGGTGCGGCGGCGAACGCGGACATCGCCAGTGCCTGTGCGGGGCTCATCGCCCGGAGGGCGGCCTTGCCCTCGCGCATGCAGGTGCGGATGGTGTCGAGTCGGGAGGCGGGGTCGGGGAGGTGGGTGGCCAGGTTGCACAGCAGAACCCCCACCCGGTTGCCCCCGGGCCCGGAATCCGATATGGAGTGAGCGTCGATGGGGTGCAGGGAGACCGGGACCATCGCGATCAGCGGTTGGTCGGGGAGGGCGCCGCGGGCGGACAGGTAGGCGCGTAGGGTGCCGGCGGACATGGCCAGGATGATGTCGTTGATGGTGGCATCGGCGTGTTTGGCCAGTAGCCGGACGCGTTCGAGTGGGAGGGTGCGGGCGGCGGCGTGGCGGACGCCGCCGGTCGGGACGTTCAGCAGGGTGTGCGGGGCGGTCAGCGACAGTGCACCGCCGCGGCCGCGGGCGGCCCGGTCAACGGTGCCGGCCAGTGCCGGGACCAGTCCGGCGACCTCCCCGGCCGCGGCGCGGGCGGCGTCCCACGCCCTCGCCGGCAGTCCGGATCCCGGGAGGCCGGCCGTGGTTCGGTCGCCGCCGGGTGCCTGCGGGTCCGGGACCGCGAAGATCCGGGGTTGGGGTTGCCAGGGGGCGGGCATGTGCGCCGGTGCGGGTCCTCGCTCATCACCCCGCGGAGCATTCGCATCGCCGACGTTCCGTCGGCGAGGGCGTGGTGGATCTTGGTGTAGACGGCGTAGCGGCCGTCGGCGAGGCCCTCGATCAGGTGCATCTCCCACAGCGGACGGCTGCGGTCGAGCAGGGTGGCGTGCAGGCGGGAGACCAGGGTCATCAATTGGTCCATTCCGCCCGGGGCGGGCAGGGCGTCCCGGCGGAGGTGATGGCCGAGATCCACCTCCTGCTCGGGCAGAGCGTCCCAACCCCACTGACCCAACGAGATCAGGGAGCGGCGGGCGCGTGTGCGCAGCAGCGGTGCCACCCGGTCGTCGGTGAGGGCGGCCTCGAACAGCGCCCGCACGTCCGCCGCGGCCGCCCCCTCCGGCGGGTGAACAGGGTCAGGCCGCCGACATGCATCGGATGGCCGGGGGATTCGCCCAGCAGGAACAGTGAATCGGTCGGCGCCATCGGCAACAACACGCACAAACCCCCTCGTCGTGTCGACCGCACGTCCCGCGGAACGATGCTCCTCGACCAACCGCCATCCAGGTCGCGGCAACGATCCGGTCAGGTAACGGAAAGACGCGTTTCGGGTCACAAACGGGTCTCCCTGATCTACTTGTACCGCACGCACGTCCGATCGCACCAGAGGACGAAGGTCCCTATTTCCGTTGCCGCTCAGGACAACACGCTCCCACGACGAACTGGACACGCGTTCGAGTGGCGGGCGGGGCGACGCCGGTGTACAACTGTTCACCACAGCGTCTGATGTGTGATGCGGGTCCCGTTTTGGTGTGACGGGAGGGAACAGAAAGCGCATGCGTGCTCCACGATTCCCCTCGGCGTGCGCCCTCCGCCCGGCCCGGGTCGCGGAACCTTACCGGGGCCGTCCCCCCGGCCGCGGGGACGACCCGGCACCCGCGGAATCCTCCCTGGCGCAGCGCCGCTCCCTTCCGTTCCCCTCCTGCCCGTCGATGAAAGGAAGCCCAATTGGCTACCGCCTCCACTGTCGCCCCCGCCCACCGCGCCGCCGCGCGGTCGATGAGCACCGCCGAGATCAAGCGCCGTGTCGAGGCGATGTTCGCCGACCACCGTGCCGGCGAGGATCCGGGCCCCGGTCGGTCGCCCGCACGGCCGGTCACCGGCGCGGCGGCGCACCGATGACCATCCGCGGAGCTCGTGGGGCGGCGGGACGGGTGCTGTTCATCGGCACCCCGTCCGCCCTCGGCGAGGTGGCCGGGTGGGCCGGGTTTCGGCAGTGGGCGGCCGAGAACGGTCTCACCCTCACCCGCGCCCTGTCGGATACTCCGGGTGCGATCGCGGCCGCGGTGGTCACCGACGACATCCGCGCCGGGCGGTGCACCGCGGAGCAGGTGGCGCCGCTCGCCCGGGCGCACGCCGCGCAGATCCCGTGTGTGAGCGTGCACGACGCCCCCACCGCGATCACGCATCGTCTCGCCTCCGGAATCGGATGTCCGAGAGGGAAATTTGCGCCCGGGTTGGCCGCCGCGAGGACCGGCGGGAGAACGCTGTGAATGTGATCAATATCGTGCTGCTCCTGTCGCTGCTGGTCGCGGCCGGTGTCGCCGTCGCGGCCGTGCAGCAACATCACCGCTAGCGTGCGTCTCGGCGCCGGCCACGCCCGCGCCCGACCTGGCAGGCTGCACGGCAAGTGGGCCCAGGGAACTACGTACCACCCAACGGCGACGACGCCGGCGAGTGTCAGGGCGTGAATCGACGGTCCTCGGGCCGGTGAGCCGGTTCCGGCTACCCGACTCCGGACTCGGGACGGTCGGCCCGCCGGATTCACGTCACGACGCCGGGCGCCGGAGCGCGTGGGCCGCGAGTGCTGGACGGTGGTGAACATCGGCCGAGCGTGGATCGCTCACGGAGGGACCGTGTGCAGGGTGTCGGGACCGACACCGATCTGGTCCACGAGTTTCGGCGACGTGTTTTCTGGTCATCGATTTCGAGCACATCGCCGCCGCGCGGGACGCCTCTGATTCGTCGTCCGGGGACGACCGCCGCCAACGAGCATCACGCGCGTGGCCGAGGCGGTCGTACCGGTAGAGCTCACGATCGGAGCGCGGCAGTCGTGCGGCGCCGCAGCTCCGTGGCCGCTCCGACCCGATGGCATCGGCGAGCTGGACTCGGCACACGACGTCGAACCGTCCACTGTGAAAGGGGGCAGGGTGGCCACGGCCCGAGTGCGCGGCCTCGAATGAGTCCGCGGCGCCTCGGGGCTCCCGGTAACTCGCCGAATGGTCAAGTTGTTCCGCCCGTGGACTTTCCGGCAGCGATCGAGCGGTTTCGTGGATTTAACCCGTTTAGTGGTGTGGAACTTCGCTGGCCGTGGCATATTGCTGGCCATGCCGAAGTACCAGGTGACTCTTCGCAACGGAACCTCGAGTGACAGAACCTTCGACTCGGACTTTCAGGCGATCAACGAGACGTACAGGCCTACTGCATCCCAAGCGGGCATCATCCAGATCACTCGCTACGAGGAAGATGGGGGCTTGACCGACGTGTGGTCGCATGCGGCCACGGGCCGGGCCAACCGCAGTTGATGTCCGTCATGCGCGGCGAGGCGACACGCTCACGGCACGGATGCGATCGCCGGAGTCGGTGATATGGACGATGACCGGTCGCTGGCCCACCTGTCAGCGGTCGGACGCGACCAGCTGCTGGTCGTCGTCTACGCCTGTCCGCCCCGGTTCGTTGTGGCACCCTGACATCTCATGTTCGTAAGAGAGCGTCCGGATACTCATGAGGTTCGTGCAAGTCGTCGAGTCATGAGGCCGATCACGGCGATGTACACCATGGTTTCGTGGTGGTCGGGTCTGGTTTCGTAGTCGCGGACGCAGCGGCGGTGCTTGTTGATCCAGGCGAAGGTCCGCTCCCACACCAGACCTGGGGCCGCCCGTGGAATCCGGTGCTGCCCGGGATGCGTTTGATGATCCAAATCCGAAGGGCGACGACCTGGTTCGCCCGGCCTATCAGCCGCCGGGGGTAGCCTCCGTCGGCCCAGACCAGCCGGATCGTGGAGAAGGTGTCACGCAGACGCGCGAGTAGTCGGAACGCGGCATCGCGGTCCTCGATCGACGCGGCGGTGACCATCCCGGCCAGCAGCAACCCGGTCACATCCGCCGCGATGTGTCGCGTGCGCCCATTCGTCCGTTTCCCGCCGTCCCATCGCGACTGGACCGGGGCACCGTGTCGGCGGCGGGCAGGTCTGCGAGTCGATGACCGCCGCGGTCGGGCATCGGTCTCGTCTGGCTCGCACCCGTAGCCGGTCTCGCAGCGCGTCGTGGATGCGCCGCCACCCCGGCTCGGACCCAGTGGGTGAACACGTCGTAGACGGTGGTCGGCGGCGGGAAGTCGGCGGGCAGCTGGCGCCACGCGATCCGGCCCCGCACCAGGTGCAAGATGGTGTCCAGGATCATTCGGCGGTAATGCTTTTCGGGCCGCCCGCTGGCCTGCCGTATTACCTGGCGGCAGCAGCGGTTCCAGCATCGCCCACTGCGCGTCAGCGACGAGGACGGATACACCGTGCGGCGATGCCCGCGCGCCGCGTGGGGCGGCCACGACGAACACTGCGGCATCAGCGCTGATGATATTGGTGGAATCCTGGGTGGCCCTGTCGACCTACTCCTGAGCCTATGAGGTGGATATAGTGAGACTTTGCCGGGGTGCCCTGTCGTAGGGGGTAGTCGCCTCGTCAGAAATATACTTCTTGCAATTCATGAAGCGATCCGCTGTTTCCCTCGAGTTCGACGAGAGACCCGTCCCGTAAGACGTACATCCGATCACAGACGCTTGCGAGGGTCTGGATGTTTTGGTCAACGACAAGCACACCCTCGCCGCTCTCGCGGGTAAGCCCCACCAACGCTTGCAGAGCTTCGCTGGTGGCCTTGGGGGATAGCCCCAGGCTGAGTTCGTCTACCATCAAGATGGAAGGCTTGGCGGCAAGTCCCCGGGCTATCGCGAGCATCTGTTGCTGGCCGCCACTCAAGAACCCGGCGGGGCGCTGCAATAGTGGCCTGAGTGCAGGGAATCGGCTCAGGATTTGATCTAGGTTTTCGTTGGTCAATTTGTGCCCGATCGCCAAGGCGCCGACCTGCAGGTTCTCTAGCACAGACAGTGATCCGACGACGCCCCTACCCTCGGGCACGTGGATCAATCCAGCCCTGGCTGCGTCCACCGGTGACGGGGGAACGGTGACCGCGTCAAGGTTGACCAGGCCATCACCGCGACCGATCATTCCGGACAGGGCTCGAAGCAACGTCGTCTTCCCCGCACCATTTCGGCCCGTAAGCCCCACGAGTTCCCCTCGGGAGACACGCAGGGAGATCTTGTCGAGGACGCACGCCGGCCCGTATCCTACGGTCAGGTCGGTCACTGCCAACCCCTGCGACGACGTATCTGTGCGAGATATTGTCAGCTGCAATGCCTTTGAGTATGGCAGAGCGCTATCAGCCGGTTCGACCGACGAGTAGCGAGGTGGTTCCCCCGCCGTGGAACCACCTGCACCCTCCCGGTGCAGCACTTCGACAGGCTTGCCGACGAACGCTTCCAGTACCCGCTCGTCGGATGTGACCTGGTCTGGCTGACCGGAGGCCAGTACCTTTCCCCCGTCCAGTACGGTGACCGTATCGGCCACCCGCCGAACAAAGGCGACATGGTGCGCGACAAGTAAGACCGTTACGCGTCCATTGGCACGAAGTTTGAGTATCGCGTCTTCGACGATGTGGATCTCGTGTTCTCCCAGTCCGGCAGTGGGCTCGTCGAGGAGCAGGATCGTCGGCTCTGCCACGAATGATCTAGCCAGGTCGACCAGTTTCCGGTCAGCTAGCGAGATTTCATCGGCTCGCTTGTTCCAGGTGGATTCTGCAACCCCGACCAGGCGCAGAGCCCCTTCGCACCTTGCTCGAGTGTCGGCGTCTGCTTTCCGCCCGAGAGTAGGGCGTAGCAGATCCACGAGCAACCAGCGCCGTTGCTGGCTCAAGAGTCCAAGTGCGACGTTCTCGACTGCGGACAAATCGTCGACGAGCGACGGATTCTGGAAGGTCCGCCCTACTCCAGCAGCACGAATTTCCGGTGGTGACAGCTTGGTAGTTGCAAGGCCATTGACTCGGATCTCTCCACTCGTCGGTCGGAGTAGACCGGTGATCGCGTTGATCAGCGTCGTCTTACCAGCACCGTTTGGTCCGATCAAGGCATGAATCTGTCCTTGGGTCACGGTGATGTCGACTCCACTCAGTGCATGTACTCCATCGAATGCCACACTCACGTCGGCAATCTCCATTGCGGCCGCAGTCGCTGCCACGTCGCATTCGTCGGCAAACGTCCGGCCAGAGTCCAGCTCTGCGAGATCGGCCTCCGGTGAGGTCTCGCAGGCTTCCATGCTTCCGGACTCGCCTCCCGTGCCAGTCAAAGTTCGCGGACGACTTGGTAGCCGCTTCGTGGTCGCACCGCCCCACCTGGACAGGGCTCCCAAGATTCCCGCCGGAGCCAGCACAACAAAGACAAGAAAAGTGATACTCGCGTACAGAGCCTGGTTCTCCGGAGCGCCTTGAAAGATGGAGGGTAGTGCCGCAAAAAAGAGTGCACCGAGCAATGGTCCCAATAATGTTCCCTGTCCTCCCACGACAACCATCGCCACCAGGGTGATAGATACCCCGGCGGAAAATGAATCTGGTGTGATGACGGTAAGTGCCTGGGCAATGACGACCCCGGCCAACGCTGCACCCAGGCCTGTGAAGACAAAGGCGGTCCACTTGGCTTGCTTGATCCTGACCCCGAGTAGGGACGCGACCTGCTCGCTCGACCGCACTAGCCGAAGTTCGTGACCGCGTCTTCCGCCGCCGAAATTTGAGGAGGAAAACAGAACGACAGCGAGAAAGCCGAACGCGAGGTAATACAAGCCGACGCCGTTGCCGAAATCGACACCAAGAACGTACAGATCGGGCACGAGCAGACCAGATTGGCTACCGGTGAGACTGACGAACGCACTTGACTGCAGACCTGCCGACACCACAAATGCCAGAAAGAAGGTGACAACGGCGGAACCAAAATGCGAAAGTTGGACCACCGCGAGTCCGATAATTCCGCATGCAATCAAGGTAAGTCCTACGCAAATGGTAAGCGCAATTATGGGAGACAGCCCGGCGGTTCTCGCCACGGTCCAGGCATACGCGGCGATTGCAACTAGAGCCCCATGTCCGAACGAAAGTTCGCCAAGATATCCCTGCCAGAGGTTCATTCCGACAGCTACTGCGCCCCAGGCCATGCTGAGTATCAGGACGTACTGCCACGAGGCGTCGCGGACGATCATCCCGAGGGCTGCAAGCGTTACAAGCGCCGTAGCCACGCCCGAATACCGTCGTAATACGGCTGTCGGTAACTGTCGCTGCACCGAGTGCTCAAACACGATGTACTCTCCGCTCTCCAAAAATTCCCTGTGGGCGAATGACGAGGACGGCAATCAGCGCCGCGAAGATGACGAGGTTGGCCGCGTCGGGTCCGAAGTAGGTTGCGACTACATTGCTCAGAAGACCAGCGCAGATCCCGCCGACAACCGCCCCAGTCAGGCTGGTGAGCCCAAAAGCGATCGCCGCTGTAAAAGCGTAGAGTAAGTAGCCTTCGAGCATAAAGGTCGAGACGTAGACACGGTTGGCGGATAAAAGGCTCACGATCGCGGCCAAGAAACTACTGATTCCCCAGGCGATCGCAAATAATCGATCGCTACGAACACCGAGTAGCCGGACCGTTTCGCGGGACTCGGCCATGGCGCGTGTGAGCAAACCGGCTCGGGTATATCGAAAAAAGAGACTGAAGCAGCCAAGGAGAACCCCTGCAACGGCGAACGTCTGTATCAGTGAATAGTTGATTTGGATCCCAAAGAGGCTGAAGCCGCCAGAGCTGAGAAGTTGAGGAAATTGGAATGGCTGACCGGCGCCCCTGAATCGGTCTACGAAAGCTGCTAATACCAGCGAGAGGGCGAGCGTCCTGATGATCACATTAGTTTTACCCGCACTCGGCTTGGGGCGAATGACGCCGTAGAATGTAAGAACACCCAACAAGGTGCTGAACAACAATCCGACGATGATGGCCACGCCAACTGGGACGCCGTACTCGACCATGACAGTCAAGGCCACGAAGGCGGCGGCGGTTCCCATCATTCCCTGGGCGAAGTTCACGGTGGCAGTCGCCTTGTACAACACAACCATCGCAAAGGATAGGAGTCCGTAGAGCATTCCGACGGTGACGCCGCTCAGGACCGTTTCCAGGAACAGACCCATGACACTCTCCTATATTTGGTGGGTGAGCCTCACGGCAGAACCGGTACGTTGACGGTCTCGGCTGCCTGGTATTGACCGTCCTTGACAGTGACTGTTGGCAGTGAAGTCAGACCCATGTGCGATTCTCGAGAGAAGGTCACGGGGGGGATGAGGGGACTCACCTGACGGTCCTGCATGGAGGCAAGTGCCGTGACCAGGCTCTCGCTGGTTGGGTCAGGTCCAGCGAGTTCGAGTCCCGCGACCACTGCCTGCGCGATCGCGCAACCGAACGTCGTCACTGTGTCGATCTGTGAGTCCGGGTAGTACTTTCGTACCGCTTGCAGGCAATCGACTGCGCTCGGGTCCGTGGGTGGCTTGGTGATAGCGAGGCTGAAGAGAAGTTCGTGTGCGCTCCGCGGTGTTCCCTGCAGGAAGGTCTCACCGGGAAGCGAGGTCGTACCGAGGATCGCCCTTCTCGGGAGCTGGTCCTTGCCGGCGAGGTAATTTACGATCTTGGTGGTCTCAGCGGGAGCGGAGGTGAAGACAACATAATCCGGCTTCGCCTCGGCGACTTGGAGTGCGACGGGGGTCACGTCGGCCCCGAACGGCACGATTGCCGTGCCGAGGAATGAGCCACCGCCATTTTGGACTGCAGCCTCGACCTTCGCCAGTATCGGATCATTCTGGTCGGACACCGTGCGGACAAGGAAAACGCTTCCTGGTCCGGTCTTCTCGTACGCTGCGGACACCAGAGCGTGTGCCTGGTCAGGGAAAGTGGGAACCATCGCGAAGGCCTGTGGGACTACTGCGTTGACGAAGGCCGGACTCGACTTCGCAGGGAAGAGAAGGGGAACGCCTGCCTTGTCCAGGACCGGGACGATCGCATCGATCGAGCCCGAACCAGAGCCGCCGACAATCGCTATGTTTCCGTCTGTGACCAGCTTCCGCACGTTCTGCACCGCGCGGGCCACATCGAGGCCGTCATCGAGCAGTGTCAGTTCGATCTTCTTCCCGTCCACGCCGCCGGCATCGTTGACTGCCCGAAAGATCGCCTGCTGCCCTTCGCTCAGGGCCTTGCCATAGCCCCCGGCCGGTCCACTGATTCCACTCGTCTCACCGAGTTTGATGACATCGCCTCGTGATCCGGCGTTACTTGCTGCCCCGCAGCCGGCGAGTGTCAGTGCTAGAGCAGCGGTGGTAAGCCCGCAAGCAAGTCTGCTGATGTGAGAGGACGTGAGCATGACACAACCTTCCGTGTTCGCATTCCCGACGGAATGGCAAAGCTGTCGTTGTCGAAGGACCCCCGCGCCGTATGCAGACCGGGGGTGGATAGCTCGAGGGGTCGACGATCCCCGATCAGGGTGATCAGCGCCCCTGGATGAGGGTACGTAGTTGCCGATCAGGGAATCGGGCAATTCATTCTGCGAGATCAGGCTGTTCTTGTATGATCCGCGCGAATATGGGCTGAAAATTGAACCATCCAGCGCTCTGATCGTAGAGTGCGGCTACCTCTCGAGCAGTCTCCGCGGGAATGGAGTCCGGCTGCCCGGCGGCTAGGGCGAGAAGCTGTGCCTGGCACGAGCGTTCGAGAGCGATGAACCACCACGCGGCCTCGTCGACCGTCGCGCCGACCGTCAGGATGCCATGATTCTTGAGGATCGCGGCGCGATTCGCACCCAAATTCGCTGCGAGGGAGCGACCATCGCTGTCGTCCAGCACGACGCCGTTGTACTGCTCAAAGACGGAGTGCCTCTCGTAGAAGGCGCATGCATCCTGGGTGATCGGATCCAACTTTCGACCGAACGCGGACCACGTCTTTCCATGCAGAGAGTGGCTGTGCGCGACGCCTACGACATCAGGTCTGGCGTCGTGCACACTGGAATGTATCGTGATTGCTGCTGGATTGACGGGACCTGTGCCCTCGACCAAGTTTCCCTCCGCATCGATTAGACATAGATCAGATGCGCGGATCTGGCTGAAGGACATACCCCAGGGATTGACCCAAAGGTGGTCGAGGTATTCGGGGTCGCGGGCGGTGATATGCCCGGTGACCCCGTCGTCGAGGCCGAACCTACTGAAAATCCTGAAGGCTGCGGCCAGGCGAATCTTCCTATGATTTCTCTCCTCGTCAAGCGAAAGAAATGTGGGCGGAGTTGGCAGATCAAGAGTATGCATTATCGGCTACTCCAGGGGAAGGTAATCGGCGTCGTAGATGGCCTTGATGACGGTTAATGCCGGGAAATGAGCGATGAATCGATTAGTGCCGAGGGGGGGAGCGGGTGTTGGTAGAGAGCACTCGCATTCCGGAAACAGAGCTTCTCGATCGTGTCGCGGGGTAGTGATTTCATGTCTCGACTGAAAAGTTCTTGCGAATCAGGCCACGAGGAGTCGGCATGCGGGTAGTCGGTCTCGACCATAACTTTCTCGGCGCCGATGATGTCGAGCATCCGGAATGCCGCTGGATCTTCTATCGACGTAAACCAAAAGTTTCGTCGCAGGATGTCGACTGGGTCCGGGTCTGACGTGCTCCATGTCTCCGAGCTGGCAGCCTGCCGGTACGAACGCGTGAGTCGCTCGATGATCATCGGCACCCATGAGACGCCGGATTCGGACAGTACGATCTTCAGCTTCGGAAAACGCAGTGGGATCCGGGAGAAGATCCAATCAACCACTGCCTGTATGGAGTTCAACGGGAAGAGTGCGACTGTGACATCTGCAGGGGATGCCGCACTCGGTTGGCAGATCGATCCCGAGGACCCCACGTGCAAGTTGACTACGGTCTCGGTCTCTTCGCATGCGCGAAAGAAGGGGTCCCAGTACTCGGAGTAGAGGGAGGGGAGCCCCAATCCCTCGGGGTTCTCCGAGAATGTTACCGACTGGAATCCGCGTTCCTTGTTGTTCCTGATCTCCAGTGCGGCTACCTCAGGGTCAAGGAGCCACGGCAATTGGCATGAGATGAATCTGTCGGGATACGCGCCGCACCATTCCTCGAGCATCCAGTCGTTGTAGGCCCGAACGGAGGCGAGACCGACCTCGCGATCACGCATTCCGCTCAACCGTTTGCCGGCGAATCCCCAGACGAAGGATGGAAAGTTGAGAGATGCGTATACCCCGTTGAGGTCCATATCTTTGACTCGTGAATGAACGTCCCACACACCGGTCCGGAAGTCTTCGTACTTTTGAGGCGCCAGGCTCCATTCTTCGATGGGCCTTCCGACTGCTCCGCACATTGTGAGGCGCATGGGGATTCGGTCGTCCTCAATGTGCCAATACGGGATGCCCTCCTGGTCGGGGACAACTGCTGGTACAAGGTCGCGATACCGCGAACTTGTACGACTGGTGAAGATATCGGCGGGCTCGAGAACATGATCGTCCACTGAGATGAGAGGGCACCATAATTCCCGAGGGCCGGGGTCTGGTAGAAATGTCGGCTCTGACCGAACGAGCCCTCTTCCCTGACTTTCGACATCCGGGTTGTGGATATCAAGCGCCATTACTGACTCCATTCGGTCGACATATCGCTCGGAGATGCTTTGGACCAGTTTTCTCATTCGTTTGGGCAGTGCGGAGTGTGAACCCCATCACGTTGCCCTAACGATTGGAAGGTATACGACCGTCGTAAGGCTGTCAACGGATTCTGTTGTTCACGAGGGCATTCGGGTCGGCGGCAAACTTCGAGGCGCAGGGAGCGCAGGGCGCGCGTGCGACCTGACTACCTGAATTTTTCTGCAGCGCGACCGGTGACGGGCCGCCCGGCATCGCGGTGACCCGGGTGGGTCGCGGGATGAGTGGCTGCGGGTCTTCTTCTGTCTCGGGGTGTCCGACGAGAACGCTGGGCCTGGGCGACTCGCCCGGGCGCCGCCAAGGTCGGCCGGAACCATCCGGCGCGGGGTCATGTCGGTCTGGGGAGATCTCATTCCGAACTGACACCGGTCCGATTCGGCGGTGGTGCATGCAGCAATGCGACGGCATGTGATGCGTTCAAAATGTACACAGTCGTCGTAGGCGCTTGTTCGTGATGGTGCACCGATGACGTGGGGCCTCGGGATCGGCGTTGGGGCATCCGGCCGTCTTGTCACTGAAATCTGCGCGATCAAGCAGTGGAAACCGATGGTGTCACCGACCGTGTCCTGGAGCCAAGGCGCGGCGTCCCGTGCATGGCGGGGCGTCGCGTGTAGGTGTTGGTTTGTTGAACGGGTGCGAGATGCGGCCGCTGCAACAGGAGGGGCGTGTGCGCGAGTCGCGATACAAGGCCATTGACCTTCCGTTCGGAAGGAGATAGATTTCACACATCTGAGCTCGGTTCGGTGATCGCCACCGATGACCGAGATAGTCGCGCCGTACGGTGCATGGTTTGAACGCGTCAGCGAGGAGTGGTGACCCCTATGGACTGCAGTTCCGTCGGCACCAAGCAACTATCGAATGTGATCATCCGGTTTGCCGGAGACTCCGGCGACGGCATCCAGCTGACCGGTGACAGATTCACGGGGGAGACGGCCTTCTTCGGAAACGATCTGGCTACCCTGCGGGACTTCCCTGCCGAGATTCGGGCACCGTCGGGAACGCTCGCAGGCGTGTCGTCATTCCAGTTGCACTTCGCGGACCACGGCATCCATACGGCCGGGGATGCGCCGGATGTCCTGGTGGCGATGAATCCCGCGGCACTGAAAGCGAATATCGGAGACCTCGAGGCCGGGGCCGAGATCATCGTCGACAGCGACCAGTTCAAGCGACGCACTCTGAAAAAGGTCGGATACGGCACCAACCCGCTCGAGGACGGCTCATTGGAGAGCTATCGCGTGCATGCCATTCCGCTTTCCTCGATCACGGTGGAGGCGCTACGCGGGTTCCCCATCAGCAACAAGGATGCCGAACGAGCAAAGAACATGTTCGCGCTCGGCCTGCTCTGCTGGATGTACGACCGTCCTACCGACTCGACCGTCGAGTACTTGCGCCGCAGGTTCGGCAAGCGTGCGGAGATCGCCGACGCCAACGTGGCCGCGTTCCAGGCGGGATATGCGTTCGGCGATACGACTGAAACCTTCGCAACCCGGTACGAGGTTCGTCCGGCCTATATGCCGGATGGTCGCTACCGCAACGTGTCTGGAAACCTTGCCCTCTGTTATGGGCTTCTCGCGGGAACTCAGACGGCAGGTATCCCGTTGTTCCTCGGCGCCTATCCCATCACGCCGGCGTCCGACCTGCTGCATGAACTTGCTCGCCACCAGGCGCAGGGGGTGCGGACATTTCAGGCCGAGGACGAGATCTCGGGGATCGCGGCAGCGATCGGCGCCTCGTTCGGTGGACATCTGGGGGTGACCTCCACGAGCGGTCCCGGCATGTCCCTCAAGGCCGAGGCTCTCGGTCTGGCGATTGCTCTGGAGTTGCCGCTGGTGGTGTGCAATGTTCAGAGGGCGGGCCCGTCGACTGGGATGCCGACGAAGACCGAGCAGGCGGATCTGCTGCAGGCGATGTTCGGTCGCAACGGCGAATCGCCCGTCCCGATTCTGGCTCCGCGCTCGCCGTCGGACTGCTTCGCGATCGCGTACGAGGCCGTCCGGATCGCGACGAAGTACCGAACGCCGGTCGTGATCCTCTCGGATGCACATCTGGCGAACGGATCGGAGCCGTGGCGGTTGCCCGACCTGAACCATCTCCCCGACATCCGAGTTGGATTTGCTACGGAGCCGAACCGCGGCGGCGAGTTCTGGCCGTATCTGAGGGACCCGGAGACCCTGGCAAGGCCGTGGACGGTGCCGGGCACGCCCGGTCTCGAGCACCGCATCGGCGGGCTGGAGAAGCTTGACGGCCGGGGAACCATCTCCTCGGATCCGGACAATCACGAGGCGATGGTGCGGGTCCGCGCGGCCAAGATCGCGGGCGTCGCGGCGGATATGCCATCTCTCGAGGTTGATGACCCGGGTGATCGGGCGGAGGTCCTCGTGCTCGGTTGGGGATCGACCTTCGGTGCGATTTCCTCCGCCGTGCGTGATGTTCGCGAACGCGGTGGCCACGTCGCGCAGGCCCATCTGCGCCACCTGAATCCTTTTCCGGCCAATACCGGCGACGCCCTGGCCCGCTACCGCACGGTGCTCGTCCCGGAACTCAATCTCGGTCAGCTCCGCATTCTGATCAAAGCCGCTTTTGACGTCCACGCCGTCGGATACAACCGCGTCCGCGGCCTGCCGTTCAGCTCGGCGGAACTCGCCGCGCAGATCGAGGAGCTGATCTGACATGCTCGAAAACCCTGTCCTGTTCGACAACCCTATCCGGTCGCCGACTCCGATGTCGGGCCTGGGTTTGGTTCCCGCCACCACCAGAACACTGACGTCCGAGGACTTCAAGACTGATCAGGAGGCGCGGTGGTGTCCCGGGTGCGGGGACTACGCGATTCTGGCGGCCGTTCAGGGATTACTGCCCGACCTCGGGCTTGCCCGCGAGAACATGGTCTTCATCTCGGGGATCGGTTGCTCGTCGAGGTTCCCTTACTACCTCAACACCTACGGGATGCACTCCATTCACGGTCGCGCCCCGGCCATCGCGACGGGTCTGGCGGTATCGCGCCCGGATCTGTCCGTGTGGGTCGTCACCGGTGACGGCGATGCCCTGTCCATCGGCGGAAACCATTTGATTCACGCACTTCGGCGGAACGTGAATCTGAAGATTCTGCTGTTCAACAACCAGATCTACGGCCTGACCAAAGGTCAGTACTCGCCGACCAGCGAGGCCGGCAAGGTCACCAAATCGACGCCGGCCGGATCGGTGGACCGGCCCCTCAATCCGATATCTCTGGCATTGGGTGCTGAGGCGACCTTCGTCGCGCGCACACTCGACTCCGACCGCACCCATCTCACCGGTGTCCTACGGGCGGCCGCGCAGCACCGTGGAACGGCGCTGGTGGAGATCCTGCAGAACTGCAACATCTTCAACGACGGCGCCTTCGACCCGCTGAAGAATCCCGACACCCGGGGTGAGACCACTATCCGGCTGCAGCACGGCGAACCGATGGTGTTCGGGACCACGACCAGAAGGGGCCTGCGAGCCGGCACGCGCGGCGGGTTGGAAGTCGTGGCGCTCGATGACGTGGATTCCGGCTCAGTGTTGGTTCACGATGTCCACGAGCACGATTCGTCGCTTGCCTTCATGCTTTCGCGCCTGGCGGACCGGCCCGACGGCGTCACTCCGCTCGGTATCTTCCGGGATGTGGCCCGTCCCGCCTACGACGATCTGGTCAACGAACAGATTGTCGAGGCAGGGGCCCAGGGCCGCGCACCCGATCTGTCCACGGTGATCGCGGGAAACGACACGTGGTTGGTGGGTCCGCAGCAGGACTAGGTCGCGGCCTGAGGGTCATTGTGATCGACCGTCGGGTGAATCAGATATCTGCAAACACTAGCTAGGGAGCAAGAATTGATTATCGATCAGGTAGGCGTCGTCGGTGGCGGCCTCATGGGAACCGGCATCGCGCGCGTCTGCGCGCTCGCTGGTGCCGACGTTGTGATCTGCGAGGCAGATTCGGACAAGGCAGACGCGGCACGGGCGAGGACCGAGAGCTCGCTCCGCCGTGCGGTGGCGGGTGGCAAGATCACCGACGCCGACTGCACCGGGGCGCTGTCCCGGCTCCGTTACACGGGCACGCTCGAGGAACTCGAGGACCGCGAGCTGGTCATCGAGGCCATCGTCGAGGACGAGACCGTGAAGCGCGAATTGTTCGCCGCGCTCGACAAGGTGGTGACCAGCCCCACCGCCGTCCTCGCCTCCAATACCTCCTCCATCTCGATCACCAAGTTGGCGGCGGCGACCACGCGCCCCGAACGTGTCGTCGGGTTGCACTTCTTCAATCCGGTGCCCGCGCTGCGCCTCGTCGAGCTCATCCCGACGCTGCACACGGAGGCGGCGACGATCGACCGTGTCGAGCGCTTCGCCACCGATGACCTGCAGAAGTTGGTGATCCGCTCCCAGGACCGGGCAGGGTTCGTCGTGAACGCGCTGCTGACGCCGTATCTACTCTCCGCCGTCCGGATGCTCGAGGCAGGCTTCGCCTCCGCCGCCGATATCGACCAGGGCATGGTGGAGGGCTGCGCTCACCCGATCGGGCCGCTGTCGCTCGCCGACTTCGTCGGCCTCGACATTCTGCTGGCGGCGTCAACCTCGATGTATGAGGAGTTCCGGGACCCGCAGTTCGCGCCGCCGCCGCTGCTGCTGCGCATGGTCGAGTCCGGGCTCCTGGGCGAAAAGACCGGACGCGGCTTCTTCACCTACGCGCAATGACCGGACCCGAAGGAGCGCCCATGCCCGAGAACACCCCACCCCTGAGTGTGGCACCGGACGTGCGGTGGTCGCTGCCCGATGCGACCGACGCCGGTACCGCGGTCACGGTGGCCCCCAACCTGATGTGGTCGTTGCGCCGAGCGGCGGGGCTGCACGGCGCCTCGGTCTCGGTGGTCGACGGCGACGTCCGGCTCAGTTACCCCGAGCTGTTGTCCTGGTGCGATCGCCTGGCGTCGGGATTGGCGCGGCGCGGGGCGGGGCGGGGCGACCGGATCGCGATCCTCGGGGCCAACAGCGCGGCGTATCTGGCCGCCTATTTCGGGGTGCCGGCAGCAGGCTACGTCCTGGTCCCGCTCAATGCGCGGCTCGCGGATGCGGAACTGCTGAAGGTGGTGCAGGACTGCGAGCCGGCGATCCTGGTCGCGGACCCGGCGCATCAGGCCCGCGCGGAAGCGCTTGCCAGGTCCGCCGGAACCGGTGCGATCGGTTTCGAGGAACTGCTCGCGCATCCGGCCGACGAGGGCGTCGCGGACCGCGATCCGGAGCCGAGCTCGACCGATCTGGCAGCGATCTTCTATACCGGCGGCACGACCGGACGCGCCAAGGGTGCCATGCTCACCCACGGCAACCTCGCTGCGAACGCGCTGCACATGATCGCCGGGCTCGGTTACGCGGTCGACGACGTCTATCTGCACTGCTCGCCGATGTTCCACCTCGGCGACGGGATGTCGACCTACCCGATGACCTGGGCCGGGGGACGACATGTGGTGATTCCCCGTTTCGATCCGGAGTCCGTGGTGGGCGCCATCGAGACCGAACGGGTCACCTGCACCTTCCTGGTACCGACCATGCTCACCCTGTTGCTCGAGTATCTCGACAGGATTGACCGAGTCCCCGACCTCTCATCGCTGCGACTCGTGGTGCATGGGGGCGCGCCCATTTCGCCCGCCCTGCTCGACCGGGCCATCGCGCGGCTGGGCTGCTCCTTCACCCAGTCGTATGGCATGACCGAGGCGGGACCGATTCTGAGCTTCCTGCCGAATGAAGACCGTCTGCTCGGCAGCGAGGTCCTTCGCTCCGCCGGCCGCCCCGTCGTGGGCGTCGAGGTGCGGGTGGTCCGGCCGGACGGCACCGACTGTGAGGTCGGCGAGATCGGCGAGATCGTCGGCCGCGGACCGAACTTCGCCGTCGGCTACTGGCGGCAACCCGAGGTCACCCGGGAACGGTTCCGGGACGGCTGGTATTGGTCGGGGGACCTGGCGTACCGCGACGAGAACTTGTACCTCTACATCGTCGGCCGGGCCGGGGACGCCATCATCAGCGGCGGCGAGAACGTCTACGCCGCCGAGGTCGAGGCCGCGCTCGCCCAGCACGGCGACGTCGTCGAGGCCGCGGTGATCGCCGTTCCGTCACCGCAATGGGGCGAACAGGTGCACGCCGCGGTGGTGATCCGCCCGGGTTCGGCGACGACCGAGGCCGACCTGGACCGGCACTGTCGCGAGCTGATCGCCGGCTACAAGATCCCCCGCTCCTACGAATTTCACACCCAGCTGCCTCGCACTGGGCCCGGCAAGATCGACAAATTGGCGCTGCGTCGTCCGCACTGGGTAGCGCACGAAAGGGATGTGTCATGACCAGTTCGAACAAGAGGCAGGAACGAGTCGCGCTCGTCACGGGTGCCTCCCGCGGAATCGGAGCCGCGTCCGCGCTGCGCCTGGCCGCACAGGGATACAGCATCGCGGTGAACTTCGCCAGGTCCAAGCCCGACGCCGAGGCGATCGTGAAGCAGATCATTGCGAACGGCGGCAGGGCCGTCGCTATCCAGGCGGATGTCTCGGAGGAGGGTGCGGGGGAGGACCTCGTCCGCGAAACCGATAGTCGGCTGGGCCCGCCGCTGGTGGTGGTCAACAACGCCGGGGTGCAGCGTTCCCGGGCGATGATCAAACAGACCCCAGACGAGTTCGATCAAATGCTCGACACCAATGTCCGCGGGGCCTGGTCGGTGACCCGGGCGGCGCTGCCCCACATGTACGACGCCGGTTGGGGGCGCGTGGTGTTCATCAGCTCGGTGCTCGGCGCGACCGGCGGCCCCGGCGACAGTGGGTACGGCGCCTCGAAGGGTGCCTTGCTGGCGATGTCGAAGAGCTTGGCGTTCGAGGTGTCACGTCGGGGTATCACCTCGAACGCGGTGCTGCCGGGGACGATCCTCACCGACATCGTCGGTGACGTCGATCCGGCGGTGCTCGAGGCCAACATCGCGGCGATTGCGGCGCGCCGTGGGGGAGAACCCAAGGAGGTTGCTGCCGTGGTCGCGTTCCTCTGTTCGGAGGACGCCTCCTACGTGAGCGGTGCCGAGATTGCGGTTCACGGCGGCGGCTGGGTCACCCTGCCCCCATCAAAATGAGCTGTCTGACAGTGGTATTCGAACAGCGGAGGTAAGCGCAATGCAGTATGGACTTGGCCTGTATACCGGGCAGGTACCGCCGGGTGAGGACATCACCTTTCGGGACGAGTACGCCCGGATCATCGAGCAGGCGAAGCTGGCCGAAGCGGTCGGTCTCGATTCGATCTGGCTGAGCGAACATCACGGGGCGGCCGACGGCTACCTGCCCTCGGTGCTGCCTCTCGCGTCGGCGATCCTCGCCTGCACCACCCGGCTGGTCGTGGGGACCGCGGTCCTCCTCGCGCCCTTCCACGACCCGCTCCGGCTGGCCGAGGACGTCGCGGTCCTCGACCAGATGTCCGGCGGGCGTTTCATCCTTGGCATGGGAACGGGATGGCGGCGCAGCGAATTCCGGGCCTTCGGCGCCAACCCGGCCACTCGGGGCCGGGCGCTCGAGGAGACCGTCGAGGTCCTGCGGCGCGCGTGGCAGGGTGAGCGATTCACCTTCGACGGGCGGGTGCACCAGATCGACAGCGCGATCGTCCGACCACAGCCGTTCACCCCGGGCGGCCCGCCCATCTGGTTGGGAGGCACCGGCCCGCGGGCACTCGCCCGCGCCGGGCGACTGGGCGACGGCTACTTCGGGGTGTGCGCTCCCTTCGACGCCATCATGTCGACCTATTCCCGCGTGCTCGAATCGGCACCCGACGAGCGACGGAACTCATTTTCGTTCGGTCAACTGCGATCGGGATTCATCGCCGACGATCCGGAACTCGGCTGGAAGATCGCCGGGAAAGGGATGACCTACACCCAGGATGTGCACGCCCGCTGGGCCGCCGAGGAGGCCGGTGATCCGGTCGCGCCGGATGCCAACCTCACACCGGAAGGGGCCGTGCGTCAGTACAATCTCATCGGCACCGCGGATGAGGTCACCGACGCCCTGCGGCCCTACGAACAGCGCTTCGCCGGCCGAACCGACTCGCACCTGTGCTTCCGCCTCTATCACCCCTACATGCCGCACGACGCGGTGCTCGACGCCATCCAGACGTTCGGTAGGCTAACGGTGCCCGGCCTGCGTGCCACGGCGGAAGGCCAACCGCCGCCGCGGTAAGCGTGGGCCACGCCTACCTGCCGGAGGGGAAAGACGATGCCACCCAAGCGCTCCGCCGAGCGGCACGCCGAAGTTCTGGACGCCGCCATCGAGCTGATCCGCCAGAAAGGCATCGACGGCACCAGCCTGCAGGACATCGCCGACGCCGTCGGCATCAAGAAAGGCAGCCTGAACACCTATTTCGCTTCCAAGGAAGAGCTGGTCGAGCTGATCCAGGCGCGCTTCACCGAGGTCGCGGATCACGAGCTCGTCAAGATTGCCGAGCGCAGCGACCTGGCGCCGGATCAGCGGCTTCGCGAGCTGCTCTACTTCCACGCCGAGCACTGCACCCTGCGTATATCGTCCCCCGTGCTGGTCGGCTTCATGCAGCTGTGGACCTCGCCATCCTCGCCGGACGGTCGTCATCAGCCCGCGGTGGTGCGTGAGTATCAGCGGACCTTCGAGGAGGTCGTCGCGGAGTGCTCACGCAAGCGCATCTTCCGTAAGGTCGATCCCGAGCTCACGGTGAACGGGCTCATGGGCAGCATGAGCTGGTGTGCATTCTGGTACCACGAGGACCAGCACGGACCGCTGCGGCCGCTGGTCGACAAGATCATCGACATGGCCTTCGACGGACTACGCACTCGACCGCGGGCTTCCGGCGGAGCGAAGGAGCGGGCGGCGAACTGACGCCCGCTCCTTCCCGCGCACTGCCTGTCACCGCTTGGACAGCCGGGCCCCGGCGTCGAGGCGGATGACCTCTCCGTTGAGCATTTCGTTGGCGACGATCGCGCACGCGAGCTCGGCGAATTCTGCCGGCTTGCCCAGGCGCGGCGGGTAGGCGACCGACGCGGTCAGTTGATCCTGCAACGCCGCGGGCAGGTCCGTGGTCAGCGTGGTCTCGAACGCTCCAGGTGCGATTGTGGCGCACCGGATCCCGTACTGTGCCAGTTCCCTCGCCGCCGGCAGTGTCATGCCGATGACACCTGATTTGGACGCGGCGTAGGCCAGCTGACCCTGTTGCCCCTCGTATGCGGCGATGCTCGCGGTGGTGACGATTACGCCACTCTCACCGCCATCGGGACGTTCGTTCATGCTCATTCGCCATGCCGCCGCGCGCAGGACGTGGAACGTGCCGAGTAGGTTCACCTCGATCACAGCTGCGAACCGAGCGGGATCGACCGGTCCGTCCTTGCCGATCAGGCGGAATCCGCCGGCGATTCCCGCGCAGTGCACGACGATGTCCACCCGGCCGAGCGCCGATACCGCCGCGTCGAAGGCCGCGTCGACCTCGGCGGCCGAGCCGACGTCCGCGGCGAGCGGAAGCCAGGTGTCGGTGGCCTCACCCCGCGGGGCCGTCAGGTCGAGAGCCGCGACTCGGGCGCCGCGCTGTGACAGCATCTGCGCGGTGGCGAGGCCCAACCCCGCGCCGGCGCCGGTGACCACGGCTACTGCTCCGGGAATCTGCATTGTTACCTCCTGTGTGTGATCGGACCCGCCTTCACGGTGTGGTGCGGGCCACGAATAAATGTCGATGTGATCCGGGTCTTGCTTTCCGCCACGAGACCGCGTTACCCTTCCGAGTGACAGGATAACAGTTCAGCCCCCTGGATGCAGCCAGCTCTTCGCCCGAAGGGCTTGGCCCCGAGGCTGATTCAGCCCGCCCAACTGTGAGGCGTGGACGAGTGGAGGATCCGCATGCTGTCGCATGAAGACAACGAACTCCTGACCCGAGTAGAGGGTGCAGCGCCGATGGGCGCGTACCTCCGCGAGTACTGGACGCCCGCGGTCCGCTCGGAGCGGTTGGTCGCCGACGGCGCGCCCGTGCAGGTCCGGCTGTTCGGTGAGAATTTCGTGGCCTTCCGAGCCACGAATGGACAAGTGGGCTTTCTGGACGAGGCGTGCCCGCACCGAGGGGCCTCGCTGGCACTGGCCCGCAACGAGGACTGCGCCCTACGGTGCATCTATCACGGCTGGAAGATCGACGTCACGGGCACGGTCGTGGAGGTGCCGTCCGAGCCCGCGGAGCGCCTGGCGGACATGGCCGACAAGATCGCGGTCGGCAAGTACCCCGCACGCGAGGCCGGCGGGGTGGTCTGGGTGTATCTCGGAGCCCACGACGATCCGCCGCCGTTTCCCCGGTTCCCGTTCGTCGATGTCCCCGCGGATCACGTCCGCGCCCTGGCAGCGGAGACGAATTGCAACTGGCTGCAGGCGGTGGAGGGCACGCTGGACTCCTCGCACGTGTCGATCCTTCACCAGTCGTGGTTGGGTCAGAGCAGCGGCAGCCTGGGCGAGACGGCGGAAGACTCGGCGCCGCGCTACGAATCCGATGACACCGGCTACGGCATCCGCTTCGCCGCCATCCGACACGCGGGCGCGGACCGGATGCACGTGCGGGTCACCGAATTCGTCATGCCGTGGACGGCGTACATCCCGACCGGAGACGAGGACCGGATCGCGATCATCGGGACACCGATCGACGACGAACACTCGCGGCAATGGTTCATCCGGTGGAATGATGACCATCCGCTCACCGAGGACACCGACACCCACTTCTGGTACCGCGACCTGACGGGAGCGCCGGACGACTTCGCCGAGCTGGTCCGCGGCAAGCAGAGCTGGGGTCAAGACCGGGCCCTCATGGCCGCGGGGCACTTCTCCGGCTTCACCAACCTGGTCCTCGAGGACGTCGCGATCCAGGAGAGCCAGGGCCCGATTGTCGACCGCAGCCGGGAGAAGCTGGGCACCAGCGACATCGCGGTAGTCAAGACCCGCCGAATGCTGCTGAACTCCGTTCGCACACATGAGAAGAACGCGGAGGTGTTCGGGCAGGCAGATCCGCTCGCCCGCCCGGGCACCGCCGGTGTCGCGATGACTCTTGACACCGGTGACGACTGGCGCACCGCGGCGACCGGTGAGGCGCGCTATGTCTAGCGCCACCGGTGTCGACTTCGCGGACTGGCAGGCGATCCGCGAGCTGACCGCAACCTACAACCGGTGCTTCGACAACGCAGATGCGACCGAGTGGGCCGGAACCTTCCTGCAATCGGGGCGCCTGGAAGTCGCGGGCGAAGGCGTCACGTACACCGGGCACACCGAGCTCGCTCAGTTCTGCCGGTCCCGTGGATGGGGCATCCTGCACATGACCCTCGATCCCGAGGTGACCGTCGACGGCGATCGCGCCGAGCAACGCTGCAACCTGCTGATGTTTCGCCGCTACCCGACCCAGGAACAGCCCACACTCATGGCGACCGGTCGCTACACGGACAACCTGGTCCGCACCCCCGACGGATGGCGCTTCGGCCTCAGGGTCGTTCAGTTGGACACGCGCCTCGGGGCGAGTAAGGAGCAGTCGCGATGAGATCTGACACTCGTGGCATTGACGTGAGAGCGGGCGAAGCCGACTCAGTGGCCGACGTCGTGGTGTTCGGCTCCGGCGCAGCGGGTCTCGCGGCTGCGGTAACCGCCGCCGCGGCAGGATGCACCGTGCAGCTATTCGAGAAGGCCGGCACCGTGGGTGGGACGACCGCGAAATCGGGTGGCGTCTACTGGATTCCCGGTAACCACCTGATGGACGAACGCGGCATCGACGATCCCGAGGACCGTGCCGTTCGATACATGGCCCGAGTCAGTGCCCCCGACCGCTACCGCCCCGACGATGCCCTGCTCGGGCTGACCAAATGGGAACACGACCTCATCAGCGGCTACTACGGGCTCGCATCCGAAGCGGTCGAGTTCCTCGGCGGCATCGGCGCGTTGCGCTCCACGATCGAGATGGCACTGCGGTTCCCGGACTACCACATGGGCCTGCCGGAACAGGGCGGGGTGTATGGCCGGGCCCTGTGCCCCGCCGACGACGAGGGCCGGCCGACCGGTGGTGCCGATCTTGTCGCGCAGTTGACCGCGGCCGCGCGGCGGCTGGGCGTCCGGGTCGCGACGCGTCAGGCGTTCACCGACCTGCTCGTCGACGGCGGTCGGGTGGTCGGTGCGGTCGTCCGCGATCTCGAGAACGCCCGCGACCGCGAGGTCCGGGCACGACTCGGTGTGGTGCTCGCGGTCGGGGGCTTCACCCACGACCCGGGACGCAGGGAACAGCACCTGCCCGCGCGGGTCTGGGGCGGGTGCGCCGCCCCGGCGAATACCGGTGACGCGCTCGGCGCCCTCGACTCCCTCGGGATCCCGCTGCACAACATGGAGTGTGCATGGTGGGACCAGGTCGCGATCGAGCACACTCACCAGGGCTCCACCGAGACGCGAGCCGGAATGTGGGTGGCCCCAGGCGATTCGTCGCTGATCGTGGATCTCGCCGGGCGCCGCGTCGGTAACGAGAAGCTGTTCTACAGTGATCGGGCCAAAATCCACCTCGGTGACGGTGCACCGGAGCTGTTGGTGCTGCTCTTCGACAGCCGAACCGAGCAACTGTTCTCCACCGAACAGTTCGCCTACCCGCTCGCGCTGCCGGGGGAATCCACCTCGCACCTCGTCTCGGGCGATAGCTGGGAACAGTTGTGCGCGGGGCTCGAGAGCCGATTGCACTCACTACGATCCGTGACCGGTGGCGCGCGATTGAGAAGTGACTTCCGGTCAAACCTCGCAGCGACCATCGCGCGGTTCAACGACTTGGCGGCCGCGGGCGTCGATGCAGACCACGGTCGTGGTGTCGAGCCGATCGAAAGGTTCTTCACCGGTGAACGGCGTGCCGGGGGCGGACCCAACCCGGTGATGGCGCCCCTGCACGAGGCGGGGCCATACCACGCGGTGCTGATCGGGCTCGGGACCCTTGACACCAAGGGCGGGCCGCGCACCACGACCACCGGCCAGGTGCTCGACGAAAACAGTGACCCGGTTCCCGGCCTGTACGCGGTGGGAAACTGCGCCGCGTCGCCGTCCAACGACGGCTACTGGGCGGCCGGCGCGACCATCGGCCCGGCCCTGGCGTTCGGCTACGGCGCCGGCCGGCACCTCGCCGCCCGGCGCGCTACCGACAACTACGTGCCAGCGCAGGGAGTTACCTCATGACCTTCATCATCGGGGCCCCGTGCGTGGACGTCATGGACCGATCCTGCCTGCAGGAATGTCCGGTCGACTGCATCTACGAGGGCGAACGCAAGCTGTACATCAACCCCGCCGAATGCATCGACTGCGGTGCCTGCGAGCCGGCCTGCCCGGTGGAGGCGATCGCCTCCGACCGGGACGACGACGAGGACTTCGAACCCTTCGTCGCCGACGCAATCGAGTTCTTCCAGACCGTGCTACCAGGCCGCGACGAACCCATCGGCTCTCCCGGCGGGGCCCGGAGCCTTGGACCCGTTGCGGCGGACAGCAGCTACGTCCGCGCGATACCGCGAGCCGGCTCCGACCACTGACCGCAACACCGACCTCGAGCGAACACGAAACAAGGAGACACGAGACATGACCAAAGTGACAGTCGTCAGCGCGCACGGCATGGACTGGGTATGGCGCACGGGCGGAACAATTCTCAAGTACGTCCAAGCCGGGGCGGACGTAACCGTCGTGTGCCTGTCGATGGGGGAGCGAGGTGAGTCCGCGTCGGCGTGGGCTGAGCCCGGCCAGACGGCCGAGAAGGTCCGAGCGCTCCGCCTGGGAGAGGCGGAGAAGGCCGCGGCCGTGGCCGGTGTGGAACTACGCACCTATGACTGGGGCGACTACCCGATGGCCATCGACGACGATCGCCGCCTCGAAATGGTTCGGCTGCTCCGCGAACTTCGACCCGATATCGTACTCACCCACGGCCGACGAGACCCCAACAACCCCGATCACGTCGCGACGGCCGACCTCGTCGAGGCCGCCGCGATCTGGTCACGTGCACACGGACGCCTGCCGGAGCTCCCCCGTTTCGTTGTCGGCCAAATCCACGGCTATGAACCGGAATTCCCCGAGTTCTGCGATTTCAAGCCGGACACCTACATCGACATCAGCGACGTCGCCGAGCAGAAGCTCGAGATGATGCGCTGCTCGCAGGTGCAGGAGTTCATGATCGACGTCTACGAGCAGCGGGCCCGGTACCGGGCGATCATGGCCGGGCTGCTACTGGGCAGGCAGGTCACCCACGCGGAGGCATTCGAAAGCTTCCTGCCCGCGGCCGGGGACCTGTTCCGATGACCAACCATCTGATCAGCCCGTCCATTCTCGACCACGTGGACCGGCGCGCGGGCCCGCTCTCGGCGGAGTTCGCCGATCTCGGGGTCGCGACCGTCCACGAGTCGCAGGGGCGCAGTGGGCTCATGGATCCGGCGATCAAGCCGCTGGTGGAGGGGTCCCGGGTAGCCGGCCCCGCCGTCACGTGCCTGAACCAGCCCGGTGACAACCTGATGCTGTTGGCCGCTTTGGACCTGTGCCAGGAGGGGGACGTGCTGGTCGTCGCCAATCTGGCGCCGTCGACGGCCGGGATGGTCGGCGAGATCATCGCGAGCATCCTGATTGCTCGCGGGGCGGCCGGGCTCGTCGTGGACGCCGGGATTCGCGATGTCCGCGAGCTGCGCCGGCTGCCGCTGCCGGTGTGGGCGAAAACGATCTCTGCCACCGGCACCACCAAGGGCGGCCCGGGCTGGGTGAACACCCCCGTCGTGGCCGGCGGCACCACGGTGCGGCCGGGCGATGTGGTCGTCGCCGACGACGACGGTGTCGTGGTCGTTCCTCTCGAATCGGCCGAGGAGGTCCTCGAGCGTGGCCGCGCCAGGGTCGAACGAGAGGCGCTGCTGCTCGAGGACATTGCGGCCGGCCGATGGCCGGGTCTCTCGCCCGAGTTACGGGATCAGCTGCGCATACTCGGTGTCCACCGGGTGCCCGGGCCGCAGTAGATCGCTTCTGTTCGTTCGTCCAATCGAGAGGTTTCCCATGCGTCTGTGTTCGTTCCTGTCCGAAGGTGTGCCCCACGTCGGTGTGGTCCGCGGCGATGATTCGGTCATCGACGTGACCAGGTTGGCGGAACTGCGCAGCGATGACCTGCCGCGCACGATGGCCGGATGGGTCGAACTCGGCATCGACGGGATCGACATGCTCGGACAGATCTGCGCCCGGGACGGATCCGACCATGTCGCCGGCGATGTCGGCGCGCTCACACTGGTCGCCCCGATGGGCCGCCTTCCACGAAACGTCATCTGCGTCGGAGTCAACTACCGCGAGCACATCGAGGAGTCCGAGCGCGCCGTCGGCGCGATCGACGTGCCCGACGCGCCGGTGTATTTCACCAAGGACGTGCGCAGCGTCTGCGGCCCCTTCGACGCCATCGCCTGGGACGAGCGGGTGAGCACACAGCTGGACTGGGAGGTCGAGTTGGCGGTGATCATCGGACGAGCCGGCCGCAACATTGCAGTGCCGGATGCGTTGAATCACGTCTTCGGGTACGCGGTGCTCAACGACGTCAGCGCCCGGGATGTGCAGCTGTCGCGGAATCAGTGGTGGAAGGGCAAGAGCATCGAAGGGTCGTCACCGTTCGGACCGTTCATCGTCACCCGCGACGAGATCCCCGATCCTCAGGATCTCGAGCTGAGGTGCTGGGTGGACGGCGTCGAGAAGCAGCGCTCACGGACCAACCTGATGATTCACGACGTCGCCACGCTCATCTCGGACCTGAGCAGGACGTTGACACTCGAACCCGGGGACGTCATCAGCACCGGCACCCCGGCCGGGGTCGGCCTGGCCAGCACACCCCAGCAGTGGCTACGCCCCGGATCCCTTCTGGAAAGCGAGATCACGGGGCTCGGCCGCCAGCACAACCGCATCATCGACACTGGAGCATGAGGACACATGGCAAACCTTGTAGGAGTTTACGGTACTTCCCACAGCCCCGCGCTGATCGCACCGGTCTCCGACTGGCCCGCGCTCGAGCCGAACATCCCGCGTCCGTCTCTGGATCATCTGGTCGGCAACGTGCGCGACCATTGGGACGAGCACCAGGCGCGCTTCGACAGCGCGACACAGCAACTACGCGCCTCGATCCTGGCGGCGGAGGCCGATGTGCTGCTCATTGTGGGCAGCGATCAGGGCGAGAACTTCGGTCCGCGATCCGCGCCGGTGTTCGAGATGTTCCTCGCCGACCATCTCGACGCCAGCGCCGCCAACCGGCGAGACGAGGGCCCCGACCAGTTCCGGGTGTCCATGCCGATCGCCCGCGACCTCGGCCTGGGTATTCTGAAGAACCTGTGTGACAACGGGTTCGATGTGGCACACACATCGGAGACCTCGGACGACTACGGTATCGGACACGCGGTCACTTGGCCGATGCGGTTCCTCGACCTCGCCGAATCCGGGCTCGCGCTGTTGCCCATCGTGACCAACGTGTGGAACCCGCCCAATGTGCCGAGCGTGCGCCGGTGTGTGGCATTCGGCCAGGCGCTGCGCGCGGCGATCAACGCCGACCCGTCGCCGGCGAGGGTCGCGGTACTGGCCTCGGGTGGCCTGAGCCACCTGGTGCTGGACGAGGAATTGGACTCGCGAGTGCTGGCTGCCATGCAATCGAGTGACCTCGAGACCTGGCGCAAGATCGAGGACGACGAACTCCGCCTGGCCCACGAGAAACACGGCCTGCCGCTGCGCCTCAACGGAACGGCGGAGATCACCGACTGGATCATCGCCGACGCCTGCGCCGACACCCCCGCGGAGATCATCGACTACGTACCGGCCTATCGCACCGAATCCGGCTACGGCGTCGGCATGTGCTTTGCTCGATGGGGCCTCCCAGCCTGATCCACATCCCCTTCAGGGCACCCGGAGAAATCATGTATGCCGCATCTCCCGACGAGGACGTCGAGCTAGCGCGGACCGTCAGACGATTCACGCAGACGGTGGTGAAGCCGCGCACGATCGAAATAGACCACCAAAACAAGTACCCGGATGACGTCTTCAAGGCCCTGCTCGGGGCGGACCTGCTCGGACTGGCGACACCGGAAGAATTCGGCGGGTCCGGCGCCGGAACCGGGGGCCTGACGATTGCCATCGAGGAGTCGCGAAGTACTCCAACACCGTTGCCCTGATGCTGCTGCTCACCCGACTGCCTGCCCTGCCCATTCTCATCGGCGGGTCCGAGGACAGCAAGGCCGCGGTGCCCCTGCTGTCGATGGCGAAGCTGATGGCGGCCGAGACCGCCGTCAAAGTCTCCGGCATCGCGGTCCAACTGCTCGGCGCCCGCCGGATACATCAAGGACCACCCGGTGGAGATGTATTACCGCGATGCCAAGCAGCTGATCATCGTCGAGGGAGCAAGCCAGATCCAAAAGAATTTCCTCGCCCAGGCGGTCTTCGACCGAACCCTGTGGTGGGACTAGCCACACACCGAACTAGAAGGGAATCACCATGTCACTGAACGGATATCATGGATCGGACGAGGACATCCTCCTCTCGATCGAGGACCGGATCGCCTGGATCACGTTCAACCGGCCGGAGACGTTGAACGCGTTCGGCCCCGCCCAGTTCCACCGTCTCGCCGACCTGCTCGACGGCCTCTCGGTCAACCCCGAGGTCGGCGTGGTGGTATTGACCGGCAGCGGCCGCGCCTTCTCGGCCGGCGGGGACGTGCGGGAGTTCACGAAGAAGGGCCTGGTTGACACGGGGGTGTACGCCCTGCGAGCTATGACGTCGATTCGATCCTGCCGCAAGCCCGTGATCGCGATGGTCAACGGGATCGCAGTCGGCGGCGGCAACGAGCTGGTCATCGCCGCCGACCTGGCGATCGCCGCGCGCAGTGCGCGCCTGGGTCAGGCCGGCACGATGATCGGGGCGTGCCCCGTCCTCGGCGGGACGAACGTTCTGCCGCTGCAGATCGGCGAGAAGAGGGCGAAGCAGATCGTCTTCTTCAGCGAGAAGGTCCCGGCGCAGCAGGCGTTCGAGTGGGGGTGGGTCAACGCGGTCGTCGACGATGCCGACCTGAAGTCGACCACACGCGAATGGGCCGAGCGGCTGCTCGCGCTGCATCCCCAGGCGCTTCAGATCGCCAAGGCCGGCAGCAACGTCTGGTGGAACTACTCCTACGACACCATGGTCAACGGCCTCGACATGATCGCCATGGGGGTGCCGGCCGAATCGGTCGACGAGGGACGCGACGCGTTCATGGAGAAGCGTCCGGCCGACTACTCGAAGTGGCGCTGAGACGTGCGCCGTTCTCTGTCACAGCCGTCGATCTCACTCGCGGATTGACCTGCCATGACTGTTGACACGTCCCTCGAGGACATCGTCGCCGACGCTGGCGAGACCGAACTCCCCGCTGACGAGAGGAGTGTGTGGTGCGCAAAATCATCACGATGACGGTGACCCGAACCGAGCGAATCGGCCCACACATGGTCCGGATATTCGCGGGAGGATCCGGCTTCGACGACTTCACCCCTCATGGTTCCACCGACGCCTACGTGAAGCTGGTCTTCTTCAAACCCGGTGTCGCGTATCCGGATACGGTCGATCTCGACGTCATTCGGGCCTGCTGTGCGCCCGAGGATCACCCGGTCCTGCGTACCTACACGATCCGGTCGGTGGACGACGACAGGCGGGAGGTCGCGATCGACTTCGTCGTTCATGGTGCGGAGGGTGTCGCCGGACCATGGGCGGACACCGTCGCCGCCGGGGAGGCCCTGCGGTTCATCGGCCCCGGCGGCGGATACTCGCCGAATCCCGAGGCCGACTGGCACCTGCTCGTCGGGGACGAGTCCGCTCTACCGGCGATTGCCGCCGCCGTCGAGGCGCTCCCCGACGACGCGACCGCGCAGGTGTTCGTCGAGGTCGCGGGGCCGCACGACGAGGTGGACTTCGAGACCTCGGCCCGCGTGGACGTGCACTGGGTCCACCGGGGGACCCCGCCCGATCGTGCCCCCGACCACCTGGTGGGCGACCGCGCGCCGCTGATCGCCGCCGTCCGCGGCGCGCGGTGGCTGCCTGGGCAGGTCCAGGCCTTCGTGCACGGCGAGGCCAGGACCGTGATGGCGAACCTGCGGCCGTACCTGCGCACGGAGCGCGCCGTCGACCCGAGGTGGCTGTCCATCTCGGGGTACTGGCGGCGCGGTCGTACCGAGGAGGGCTTCCGCGCCGAGAAGCGGGAACACGTCACGACCGAGAGGTGAGCCGGGACGGCCGGGCGCGGGTGCTGAGCGTGGCCACAACAAGGAGATGACATGACAACACACGCCGAACACAGGCCTCCGACAACGGTGCTGAACCGGATCTCGACGCTCCTCGACGCCTTCGACGGCCGCGGTCAGCTCACGCTGAACGAGGTCGCCGAGTACACCGGCCTTCCGCGCTCGTCAGCACATCGGATGCTGGTCAGCCTGGTCAAGCTGCGGTGGGTGCGTCGCGACGGGCACAGATACGAGCTCGGCATGCGCCTGGTCGAGCTGGGTTCGCTCGCCGTGCACCAGGCCGGCCTGCACCGCGTCGCCCTCCCGAGCCTGCACGAACTGCACCGGATGACCGGGCATGTCGTACACCTCGCCGTGCTCGACGGGCCGGACATTGTGTGCCTGGAGAAGATCGGGGGGGCGCGCGGCCGCCGTGATACCGACCCGCGTCGGCGGGCGGCTGCCCGCGCACTGCACGGGACTCGGAAAGGCACTCCTGAGCAATGCGCACCCGTCCGAACTGGACCGTGTCGGCGATCCGGTGCTGACGGGCAGTACCGAGAACTCGATCCCCTCGCGCGGGCGACTGCGCCGAGAGATCGCCGAGATTCGAAGGTCCGGAGTCGCGTACGACCGCCAGGAGATGGTCATCGGGTACGGCTGCATCGCCGCACCCGTCCGAGTTCCCGGGGCGTGCGCCTCCGCGATCTCGGTCTGCGGGCCCATCTCCCAGATCTGCGCCGACCCCAGGCTCGCCGACCATGTGCGGGTCACCGCGCTCGCCATCGCGCGCGCACTCACGGACGCGAGCCGCCACTCGGCCTGACGACGCCGCCACTAGGCCTGACCACGGAGCTACGGCGGGCGCGCGGCGCCGAACGCGTCCGCCAGGAAACTACTCGGGATCGGCGGCCACTCCGGACGCCATCGACCGCCGTCCAGCTTGCCCTGAACGGCCCGCCACCCAACAGGAGTCGGATGAGCCCAGGTCGAGTGCAGGTCGCGGCAGCCGGCACCAGGACGTCCTCGGGCTCCGGGGTGCGGTCCGCTGACGACAGGCAGGCAGCCAGCAGGAGCCGTCCCTGGAGCAGCGCGCGCGGTCGGTTCGAACGCCGCATGACCGGTGATCGTGCAGAAGAGCGTCGCGCCGAGGCGGTAGACGTCCGACGCCGGCGTGGGGGATCGCCCCCTGAAGACCTCCGGGGCGGTGTACGCCGGTGATCCGATAACCGCGCCGGTGGAGGTCTCGAAGCCGCCCGCCCGGGCGATGCCGAAGTCCGTCAGTTGCGGGTCGCCCTAGTCCGTGAGCAGGATGCTCGCCGGCTTCATGTCGCGGTGGAGGGGTGCCGAGTTGGTGCGCCGTCTCGAGCGCGCCGGCCACCTTCACCCCGAGGCGGAGGGCTTCGCCCCACGCGAACGGGCCCGACCAGCGGATTCGCACCTCCAGGGAGTCGTGTTCGTGATACTCCATCAGGATGTACGGCCGCCCGGTCGGGGCGGCGCCGACCTGGAGGATGTGGACGATGTTCGGGTGCCCGGACCCGCGGTCCATCGCGCACTGTTCGCGAAGGAACCGTTCGAGGTTCTCCGGGTCCGGATCGGAGGTGAGGACCTTGATCGCGACGGTGCGATCGAGGGGCATCTGCCGGCAGCGGTAGACGACGCCGAAGCCGCCGCGGCCGATCTCCTCCGCCCCCTCGAACCCGGCGGCGGCCAACTCCGCCGCGGATGCTCGGCGTCAGATCATGTTGTGTCGCAGATGGATCGGATCCGATTATCGACGGCTCTCAATCGCGCACATGGTGACTGAGTCATCAGACTAGCGCCGAAAGGGGGCTCGCGGGATCGTCGCCGGCCAAAAGAGCCGAGATACCGGGTATCCGGTTCTGTTGCCGGGCGCGCGAGTGGTGTGGCGGCCAGTCGGCGGGGTTCTGCTTTCAGATCGATGATGCGTTGAGCTCTGTGGGATTTCACGGAATCAGCCATTGACCTTCCGATCGGAAGGCTTTA
Organism: Rhodococcus sp. ZPP; assembly: GCF_017656075.1. Classification (NCBI taxonomy): domain Bacteria; kingdom Bacillati; phylum Actinomycetota; class Actinomycetes; order Mycobacteriales; family Nocardiaceae; genus Rhodococcus; species Rhodococcus sp. ZPP. Next base: position 402,084 of record NZ_CP058639.1, on the reverse strand, counting down.
CTGTCTACGTAACGCCCAATGTGGCACACGACACAATCACCGGCTTCTGGCCGCCCATCCCAATTCTGGGGGAGCAATGGACATCAGCAACAGCAACTACGACAACCGTTACGTCGCCACTCTTGATGATCCTGAGGAGTTTCACAGCGACATGCGGGCCAAGTGTCCCGTCCAGCACAGCGAAAACCACGGCGGCTTCTGGGCGCTGACTCGTTATGAGGAGGTCGAGGCGGCGACTCGGGACACGGCACGGTTCTCGTCCCTCCCCACCATCACATTGCCATCGGTCGGTGCGCCGCGGCCGTTCATTCCCATGGAGTCGGACCCGCCGGAGCACTCGAAGTATCGGTCGCTGCTCAATGTCGTGTTCAGCGCGCGCAGGATCGCCGAACTCGAGGGTGAGATCCGCAAGCACGCCGTGGAACTGATCGAACGGTTCGCCGCGGCGGGCGAGGCGAATCTGGCGCGGGACCTGGCCTTCCCGCTGACCTCACGGGTGATCACCTGGCTGCTCGGAATTCCCGACGAGGACGTATCCCGTTTCAGTGCTTGGTCGCTGGGATTGGTCTCGGTCACCTCACCGGAGGAAGGGATGGCGTTGCAGATGGAAATCCGCGACTACTACGTTCGGCTGATTGCGGACCGCCGGGAGAACCCGACCAAAGACCTCGCCAGCCACCTGCTCGCGTCGACCATCGACGACCGTCCGGTCACCGAGGAGGAGGCGCTCGACATCTACCTGTCCCTGACCGGGGCGGGCGGCGAAACAACCGCCGCTGCGGCCAACCACATCTTCACCCTGATCGACCGTCACCCCGATCTGCGGTCGCAGCTGCAGGCGCGGCCCGAGTTGCTGCCCACCGCGATCGAAGAGTTCCTGCGCTACGTCACACCGGTCCCGGGCTTCGCCCGCACGACCACCTGTGAGGTCGAGGTAGCAGGGACAGTGATCCCGGAGGGCGAGCGGGTGTGGATGTCCTGGCTCTCGGCAAACCATGACGACGCCGCCTTCGAGGAACCGGCCACGATCGTCCTGGACCGAAGGCCGAACCGGCACCTCGCGTTCGGTGCGGGTGTGCACCGCTGCCCGGGAGCGCCGCTGGCCCGGCTCGAGCTCTCCATCATGGTCGACGAGGTCCTCCGCAGGATCCCGGACTACCGAGTGGTCGACCCGGCCGCGGTGCGGATCTCGGAGGGGCAGACGCGAGTCATCGGCTCACTTCCGATTGTCTTCACCCCTCAACAGTAAACGAACACAGCGTTATTCGGACGCTTCCCACACATCACACCACGTGCAGGAGATACACATGAGAGCTGCAGTCAGCCGCGGAGTCGGTCAGATCGAGATCGAGGAGCTGCCGGAGCCCAGCCCACAGGCGGGCGAGGTGAGGGTCCGCCTGGTGAGTTCCGGAATATGTCACACCGATGTCTCGGTGCTGGCCGGACACCTGCCCTCGCCGCGACCGATCGTCCTCGGACACGAAGGCGCAGGTGTTATCGACGAGCTCGGTCCGGGGGTAGACGGCCTCACCGTCGGCGATCACGTGATCTGCTCGATCATCACCTCCTGCCACGCGTGCTTCCAGTGCCTGCGCGGAGAGTACGCACTCTGCGAACGCGCGGTCGGCTTTTCAGGAACAATGCTTGATGGCACCACCAGACTCCGGTCCGGCGATGACGACGTGCACACCCTCTTTTGTCAGGGTTCCTTCGCCGAATACGCGGTCGTGCCGGCATCGGCGACGGTAAAGGTTCGACAAGACGCGCCGCTCGACAAGCTTGCTGGGCTCGGATGTGCCTGGTCGACAGGTTTGGGGGCAGCCATCGTCCGCGCGGAGGTCAGACCGGGAAGCAGTGTTGTCGTGATCGGCGCCGGTGGTGTCGGACTCGCGGCAATGATGGGTGCTCGGGCGATGGGGGCCACGTCGGTGATTGCGGTCGACATCGCCGCCCGCAAGCTCGACCGTGCCAAGGATCTGGGCCTGGCATCGCACACGATTACGGCATCCGGATCGGACGCGGTGGACGCGATCCGTGACCTCACCGGCGGCAGGGGCGCCGACTACGGGTTCGACGCGGTGGGGGCACAGGGCACCCTGGAGACCGCGCTGCAGTCCGTCCGTCCCGGCGGACTGGCGGTTGCGATCGGCGTGATGGACGCATCGGTGACCGCCACCTTCGACCTGTTCGGGTTCCTGATGCAAAAGCGGCTGACCGGCACCTACGCCGGGTCGATCCTCCCGCAGCGGGACATACCCGCCTTCGTCGACCTCTACATGGACGGGCGGCTGCCGCTGGATTCGGTCATCGACGCCACCTTCGCACTGGACGAGGTCCCCAAGGCCCTCGACCAGTTGGCCGCGAACGAAATCACCAAGGGAGTGGTGCTGCTGTGAGCGCACTGGATATGCAGATGTATGTCGACGGCCGGTGGCATGCGGGAAGTGACGGCGAGCGGATCCCGGTCATCAATCCGGCACGGACAAGTGAGATCGTCGGGTCGATACCGGACGGAACCGCAATCGACATCGATGTCGCAGTAACCGCCGCGAAGCGGGCCCAACTCGAGTGGGCGCGCCTTCCCCTCGCCGAGCGGGCGGCGATGGTCGCCGAGGCCGGCGCACAGCTGGCGGCGATCGACCCTTCGGCTCCGGAGACGCTGACCCGGGAGATGGGCAAGATTCTCGCGGAGTCGGTGATGGACTTCCAGTCCCCACCCTGGGCGTGGTCGCACTACCTCAACGATCTCGACGCGCTGGACCGTGTCCTCACCGACCGCCGGTGCGATGACACCGGCCGACTCGAGGTCCGCCGCCGTCCGGTCGGCGTCGTCGGGGCGATCGTCCCCTGGAACTGGCCGATCGCACTGCTGGGCGTCAAGCTCGGCCCGGCATTGCTCGCGGGCAACACGATCGTCGCCGTACCCTCCCCGTTCGCGTCACTGGGCGTGCTCAAGGCCATCGAGGCGATCGGCGCAGTGCTGCCCCCCGGCGTCGTCAACGTCGTCACCGGCACCGGCGAGCGCGTCGGTGCCGCGCTGAGCGCGCATCCCGACGTCGCAATGATCGCCTTCACCGGCGGACTCGAGGCCGGTCGAGCGGTCGCCCAGGCCCTCGGATCACGTTTGCGCAGAGGCGTGTTCGAGCTGGGCGGCAACGATCCCGCCGTACTGCTCGACGACGTGAAGGTCGATGACAACCTGATCCGCACATTGGTGGCCGCGTTCACCGTGACCTCCGGTCAGGTCTGCTTCGCGGTGAAGCGGCTGTATGTACATGACAGCCTGCTCGAGGAGGTCACCGCCAAGCTCGGTGATGCCCTACAGGACGTGGTCGTCGGCGACGGACTCGATCCCGGAGTGACGATGGGTCCCTTGGCCAACGAGCGCCAGTTCAAGCGGTTCACCGCGATGCTCGCGGAGGCCGAAGCCTCCGGTGCGAAGGTGCAGTCGTTCGGCCGCGCGAGGGACCAGGGTTCGTGGAGCGGCGGGTACTTCCACCTGCCCTCCTTGGTCACGCAGGTGCGCGCCGAGGAGCGAATCGTCGCCGACGAGCAGTTCGGACCCGCCCTGCCGATCGTAGGCTTCCACTCTGACAGTGAGGCCATCTCTCTTGTGAACGCGACACCGTACGGGTTGACCTCCAGCATCTGGACCACCGACCCGAGCCGAGCCTGGGCAATGGCCGGACACATCGACGCGGGCGTCACGTTCATCAACAAACACGGCATGGCCGCATTCGACCCCGGTGCCCCCTTCGGCGGGGTGAAGGACAGCGGCTACGGCCGTGAGATGGGGACCGAAGGTCTGCTCGAGTACACCTGGACACACCAAATCAACGATCGCCAGATCCTCGGGTAGTCACGCCAGACCGGTCCGACCGCGCCGCGGGCGAGGGCGTCCACATCGTGGCGCCACGATGTGGACGCACCAGACCACGACGCCAATTTAAAAAGAGCAACGACGAACAATTGTGAACGGGATGAATTCGCATGACAAACGCTGGCCTCGACGCTGATCTGCAGCGCGTGTATGAGCTGCTTGTGCAACAGGTGACGTGGGAGGCGGAGGATGTCGTCTCGATCCGGCTGGTCGATCCGAGTGGCGCGCAGCTCCCGGCCTGGACCCCGGGTGCGCATCTGGACCTGATCCTCCCCTCGGGGAAGATGCGCCAATATTCGCTGTGCGGGGACCCCGCTGACCGCGCGGCGTACACCGTCGCGGTGCTGCGGGACCAGCACGGCCGCGGCGGATCGCGCGAGATCCACGACACCGCATTGGTGGGGCGGTCGCTGTCCGTGCGGGGACCGCGCAACCACTTCGGCCTCGTCGACGCCCCCTCCTACCTGTTCCTGGCCGGGGGAATCGGAATCACTCCGATCCTCGCCATGGCGCGCGAGGTCAGTCGCCGCGGCGTTCCCTGGACCCTGATCTACGGCGGACGCAACGAGACGTCGATGGCCTTCCTCGACGACCTGGACAAACTCGGCACGGGGAACATCGAGGTCGTCCCCCAGGACCTGCACGGGATGCTCGACCTCGATACCGTGCTCGGCCGTGCGCCAAGCGATTCCGCGATCTACTGCTGTGGGCCCGAGGGCCTGATTCGAGCGGTCGAGGAGCATGCAGCCACGCGGTTCGCGCCGGATGCTCTGCACGTGGAGCGTTTCGGTGCGTCATCGAGCACCCCCCGCAGCGACGACGCAAGCCAGACGGAAACGGGCGACAACAGCTTCGAGGTCGAGCTGCGCCGCACCGGCACGGTGCTGACCGTGCCAACTGATCGCACGCTGATCGATGTTGTGCGCGATGCGATCCCGGACTTCCTCTCGGACTGCGAAGAGGGTTACTGCGGGGCCTGTGAAGTGCGCGTCCTCGAAGGCGAGCCGGAGCATCACGATCAGCTACTCACCGACCAGGAGCGCGCGTGCGGTGACCGGATGATCGTCTGCGTGGGGCGTTCGAAGTCTCCGCGACTGGTTCTCGACCTCTAGTACCCGCGCCCGAAGTCTTCTCGCGATCAACGGACTTCGAGGACGAGGCACCAGCCGGCATCACCAAACAGATTGGACTCTCAGGGTGGAACCCATCACCTTCCCCGACGTCGCAGTCCCCCTGCGGGCGGCCGACGCCTTCCGCTACGACGCCACCGCCACCGCCCCTGCCCACTCGCGGGTACGCCCGCTCGATCAGTTGATCGCAGACGAGGTCGTCTCGGGTGCCTCGATCCACTTCCCGTGGCTCTCCACGCGCGCCTATGCCGCACTGTTCGAGGTGATCCGGCAAGCCCGCTCCGGCCGCCTCCGCGGGCTGACGGTCATCTCCGCGTCGCTGCGCGCGGAGGTCGGGCTGCTAGTCGCCTCGGGCGGCGTGGACAAGCTCATCACCTCGTTCGCCGCGACCACCTATCCGGCGGTGCGCCCCAACCCTATTCTTGCCCAGGCGATGAAGGACGGATCGCTTGCCGTCGAGGAATGGTCCATCCTGGCACTGATCCAGCGGGTCCTCGCCGGCGCGCTCGGGTGGCCATTCGTGCCGGCAGGGACGATGGACGGAACGGACCTGCCGGCCGGCGCGTGGGACGGCGGTACGACCCGAATCGTGGATCCGTTCGACGGCACGGAATGCTCGGTCATGCCGGCGTTGCGCCCGGACGTGTCGCTGATCCACTGCCCGGTCGCCGACTGGGAGGGCAACGGCATCCTGTTCCCGCCGTTCGCGGAGGACGTCCACACCGTCTACGCCTCTCGCAGGGGCGTGATCCTCACCGCCGACCACATCGTGTCCCCGCCGGACCTGCGCCGCTGGGCCGGGCACGTGCGGGTACCCGCGGCCCGCGTGCTCGGTGTCGCCCACATACCGTTCGGCGCACACCCGGCGGCGTCACCGGTCCCGGTCCGGGTGGAGGGGGTCGCGGGCTACGGGGAGGACTATCAGTTCCTCACCGAACTGGGGCGTCTGCGGACGAGGGAGGACGCGGAGGTGTTCAGTCGCCGCTGGATCGACGAACCCGCACGCGGGGCGTACCTGAGCGGGCTGGGCCGTGAGCGGATCGAGCACCTCCTCGCGATGGACCTGGACGAGTCCTGGAAGATCGACGAACTCGACGCCGAACCGGAGTCACCCCGGGCCGGGTCGGTGACCCTGGGCGAGCGCCTGGCGGTCTCGGGAGCCCGCGCGATGGGGCAGATGAGCCAGGCGTCGGGTGTTCGGACGGTGGTCGCCGGAGCGGGACTCTCACACCTCGCCGCGGCACTCGGAAGGGCCACCCTGCTCGACAGCGAGCGCGTCGTGGACCTCGTCTTCGAGAGTGGGGTTCTCGGTTACGTGCCCAGACCCCATGACGCCACGCTCTCCAACACCCGGAACCTGCCCACCGCCCGCCACCTCAGCAGCACTCTCGAGGTGCTCGGCATGCTGCTGCCGTCGACGGTCGACACGACGATCGCCGTGCTCTCGGCGGGCGTCCTCGACAGCAGAGGCAACGCGAACAGCAACCGGACCCCGTCCGGCGACTTTCTGGTCGGTGGCGGGGGCAGCACCGATATCGCATCACGCGTCCCGACGATCGCCGTCGTGGCCGCCGACCGGCGAAAGTTCGTAGACGCTGCGGAGTTCGTGAGCTACCACGGCGCGAAGCTCGCCGTCATCGCGACGGACATCGGTCACCTCAGGAAACAGGACGATGTTTACGTTCTCGCTGCCTGGTTTACCGACATGGCGGCGGGACCCGACGACGCGCTCGCGCGCATCCGGGAGGCAACCGGGTGGGACGTCCAGCTCGCCGAAGACGTTCGTCCGTTGGCTGCACCGACCCCCGAGGAACTCGACTACCTCAGGGCGATCGACCCGGACGGCAATTTACTCGGGCGACGGCCCACACCGGACCTCTCGGGAGCTGCGAAATGAACGCTGAAGACAGGCAACTCATCCAGTTCGCCGCGAACTGGGCGCCATTCGGCGGTGCGCCTCCGGGGGAGATCTTCGTGACTTTCGGTATGTCCGTCGACAGGTACCAGAGCCGGCTCCGCCATATCCTCCACACGCGCGAGGGTGACTGGTTCGCCGATCGCGTCATGAAGGACGGGGGTGCCCGCGTGAATCCGGAAACACTGGGGTTGGCTGAATATCCACGACGCCACCTCCGGTTGGGGTAGTGACGAGTTCCCCGGGTACACAAGATTACTGGACTCGAAGGGTCCCAGCCGGTGATGTGCTGTCGTTGATTTGGGTGTCAGGGCTGGGTGAGCTCTAGTGGGATGTATGTCCAAAAGGGCGCGGTATCGGTGGGATGTGCGGGCGTTGTGGGCGACGCGAATCCAGCGTGTGTTCTCCGGTGGCCAGCGGAAAAACATCGAACGTGGTGGAGTGGTCGTCGGGGTTCTGTGGTGCCAGTGCAGGGTGGTGAGGAGCACCGGTTCGGGAGAAGATCACTGGAACACCGAAAACCACGCCCTGCCCCGATCCAGGTCGACGCACCCGCAGTCGACTTTACCGCTCGCACGGATGGAAGATTCAGGACCGCCGCGGGCTCTCCGATACCCGCCGTCGAGAACCGTCGATCACAACTTCACCCGAACCGACGTCGACGCCACCACAATTACTCGACATCGACATCGCACAGTCGGGGACTGTCGCGCCACTGAGTGTGGATTTGCTGCACCTGGTCCCCGCCGACGGCACCGTGCCGGCCGACTGCTCCGGCGGCGTTCCGATCGCGGAGGTGTTCGTACAGTTCGGGTCGCTACTGGACCTGTCGGTGCTTATGCTCGATCCCGGAGTTTCGCCGAGCGAAGAGGTGCATCACTATGGCCCGAAATAGCGGAAACCGGCAGGTTATTGGGCCAGAGTTGACGGTCGGTGTCCGGGGTGCTGTCCGCCGGAGCACCGAGGCCGACGTTACCGGTGCGATCATCGAGGACTACGCGGCACTGACCGACTGCGGCGGTCGTGGCACGAGTGGGCACCGGTGCATCGGTGGGCGATCGTGCTCGACGATGGGCGACTGGTCTTCGCCGACACCGAAGACCTGACCATCGATCCGAGTTCCCACCGTTCCACCCCGGACCAGGAGCGCGATCGGCCGTGCGCAATTCCGGCCGACATCGGGAAGAGTGATCGGCGGCCGAGCACGCCGCCCGCGGAGGCGTCCGGCCTGAGGAGTTCCGGGAGGCGCGCCCGGTGTTGCGCGGCCTCCCTGATCGACCCATGGCCCCCCGGGTCATCGGTATGTCCTTAGGCGCAGTCCCGGCAGATCAGCTGCGCAGCATCGGCGAGTCGGGTGCGGTGGTGGACGGGGAAGCAACTGCTGCAGGTGAATTCGTCGGCCTGTTCGGGATGACGCAGACGGTGAGTTCTTCGCCGGACAGGTCGGCGCCGGGCAGTTCGAAGGACTCGGCGGTGTCGATGTCCACGACGGGGGACTGGGTGTCTTTCCGGCTGGCGGTCAGTTGTTCGAGGGAGGTGTCCGTCTCGTCGGATTCGGTGACTCTGGGGGCGTCGTAGTCGGTGGCCATAGTTGTTCTACCTCATGCTCTGGGTGTAACGGACCCGTCAGGTTAGAGGATTCGGTTCCCGCGACACCCGCCCGGGGGCGGTGGGAACACGATTCGATGGGATGAATGGGATTGTGCTCGCTAGTTGTGTCCGTGCGACCTACCGAGATCGCGGAGCTTATCGGAAAGGCGATTTGGTCGGTTGCCCGTCCACATGGTGGGGACGCGGGAGGGAGGATGGATCCTGACGGGTGTTGCAGGAGCCTGTTGTTGTCCCTTCGACGACTCCACCGACCGAAGTCGGGGGTCCGGTCGGTGGAGTCGTCACGAATGTCGTTCCTGCCACGCTGGTTGTTACAGGATGTGCCGTCAGGGATCGGCCGAACTTCGGCTGGGCGGCGGGGTTATCGATCTTTTTGTCCGCGTCGAGGGTGCCGTCGCGGAGCGCCCCTTTGACGGCGCACAATCCTTTTCCAGGTTGATGATCGCGGGTTACCGCGACTCGGGGACGAGAAGCAATCTGATCGGTTGTACCCCTCAGCTGCGTCTTGGATGAAACGGTTCGTCGGCGTCGGTGCCACTGTTCGATGGGTCGTCGCCTGTGATTGTCGGTTCGCCGGCGTGGGGCGGTGTCATATGCCCGGTTCTCGACTCTGGCTTGGGATTCGGGTCACCGGTTGCATGGGCGGGCGAGCGGAGCCCGCCGGTCGGGCAGTAGATGCGTGGGTTGGTGACGTGGGCGACGAGACCGCCTCCGGCACGCAGCGGTAGCGACTGGGCCCTGACACGCGCGCGACCAGTCCGGGGTGGGGTGGTCAGTGACCCGACCGGCACGATTACGGGAGTAGTCGGTTCGGTGTTGCTGGGTTATCTCGGCGGCATGTCGAATTGTGTCCACTCTTGTTCCCACTGGCGCAACCGGTTACGGGCCAGCAGTGTGTGTGCGAGGACGGTGGGAAGCAGGACGGCGCCGGCGGCTGATGCCCATACTCCGACTGCGGCGCTCACGGCGAGCACGGTGTTGTCGCGGCTGCTGGGGATGGGGCCGGTGAGGTTACCGTCGGCGTCGACACTGATGGTGATCGTCTGACCCGACTTGGCGGGCCCCTCGGTGGGCACTGGTTCGGTGCGCTGCCCGTCCGCCGTGGACCAGCGGGCTCGGGCGGTGTCCTGGGTGCCGGCGGCGGAGCGAACCGGGACTTCCAGGGTGTCGGGTGCGGGGTGGGTGTCCTCGAGTAGAACGGCCGACACCTGATGCACGCCGGCGCGCAGTGCCTGGGTCTGGTGTTCGAGCCGGGTATGTGTCGCGGTTCCGAACGCGGCGGCGACGGGGATCGCCAACAGAATCAGTATTGCGGCGAGTAACACCACGGTGGCCTCGAGGCGGTCACTTCGGCGCATCAGGTGGTTCCGGCTCCACGGACCCAGCCGCCACCACCGGATCGGTGTGGCCGGCGCCGGCGCCGATTCCTCGGGGCGCATTTCGTTCACCCCCAGCAAGGGTCGTTTCTCTTGCTTTGATTGTGCGACGAAAGTGGGGTGCTGTCGCCTACACCGTGTTCTGGGGGATTGAGAACTGCGGGGATCGCAGGCCTGTCGCTGCGTCGACACCCATAGGTCGAGTTCCCCATCGCCCACCTCCGTGAGGTCGTCGTGGTTCCGCGCCGGTCGTCGACCCTCTCGAGGAGTGCGACGAGCTTCTCGGCGCTGGTGAGGTCGGTGTCGGAGTCTGTTGTCGAGGAAGGTGTCCTTCGTGCTGAAGGCCTGGGCGTCGAGGTGGTTCCGCAGCGAAGCTGGACAGGGGAGTGCAACTCGGATGTGGGTGCTCTCGGCGGGGAGGTGACCACGGTTGGGGATCGCCGGGGAATCTGATTTTGGTCTCGGCGCGGGTGGGGACTGCATCCGCGGAAGGCTCAGCGTTCGGACATCACTCGGCAGGCCCGATGGGTGGGGACCGTCCCCGGTGGTACGCGGTAGACGGGTGATGTGGGATGACTTCCCACGACGCGATTCGACGGTGGGTCGCGCAGCAGATGTGCCTGGACCTCGAGACCGCCGATCCGGCCGTCCTGGCTTACCTCGACGAGGTGACGGCGGTGGCCGAGGCGGGATATGTGCGGTCCCTTCTCGAGTTCGGGAGTTACTGTCCCTTGGTCGGTTGATCCCGGTGTCGATTTCGTGGATGGCGAGGCAGAGATGGATGCCGCCGGCGGCGATGGCTGTCCGGCTGACGTACTGTCCCTTTGCCGGAGCGTTCGCCGTGCCTGCGTCGATATCACCCGGCCATTTCACGATGCTCTCGCACGCCCGGCGCTGGCTCGGGGGGCCGACTGCTGGGTGTTCGGAGGTGAGAGGGCACTGCCGGGGAGCTGGGAGATCGGAGTGCACCCAGCGCGCCCCGATCCGATGAGGAACCCACGATCGCCACCGTGGCGGCGAGGATCAGGACGAGCGCACAGGGTGTCATCGTGCGGGGATGGTTCGATCGATCCGCTCAGGAGGATTGCTTCGCCGGAGGAGCGCGATTATCGGATGGGAACTGAGGAGCGCTGTCCGCTCGTTGACGGAGGCACGTTCACCAGTTCCGGTCGCGGAGCGGGGCAGGCGCCGTACCGATGGACCGCGGAGGAGTGGTCACGGTGGCGTTCCTTCGGATCTGCTGTGTTCGTCGCTGCGGGTGTGTTGGGGCGGTGACGAGCTGTTCGGCGGGTACGCCGTGTGTGGTGGGCGCGCTCATTTTCGGACATGCCGCCCCAGATGCCGTAAGTCTCGGCGGCGGTGAGGGCGTGGGCGCGGCAGTCGGCGAGCACGGGGCAGGCTTGGCAGATTTGTTTGGCGGCGCGCTCACGTTGGCTCCGGATCGAGCGGCGTTCGCCGTCGGGGGAGAAGAAGATTTCGGTGTCGGCGCCGCGGCAGGAGGCGTGGTGCTGCCAGTCCGGGTTGATGCGGTGGTGCGAATGATCAGGCACTACGGGATAAGTCGCTTTCGGAGTCGAGCGGTGAAACGATTCGCCGGCAAGAGCGGGCACGCACTGGTGCGAATGGTGGGATCGCGCCGAACGCTGACGGTCTGCACAGTCGATCGATGCGGGTGTGTGGTTGGTGTGGCCTCCTTGAAACAGCGTTCGCGAAAACCGTGGTACGGCAATACTTCACGAACGCATCACGGTTCACTTCGGCGCTGAGGAGTCCGTCAGGCAGTGACTGCTGTAGTCGCTGCGGCGCCTCATCCGCAGCCGAAGCGGGGTGAGTGTTGCGTTGATGCCTTGTCTCGACATCGGTGGTCTGGAAGACGTCCGGGTGTCCGGAGGTTTCCACACACCGTTCCTCGTCTCGTGAGCGAGTCAACCGGTGTGATTGCGATGCTATCGGCCCTCTGGTGGACGGTTGAGAAGAATCGCTCGGAAGTAACTGGCATCACATTGGCAGTCTCGGGCGTCGCGAGCTGACGTCAGCGCCCGGCTGACGTCGGCGAACGGGCTGCGCGGCTGATTCGACACCTTGGTATCCGATTGTGTGGCCGGTCCGCCTACCGTCAGAAGCTCGCCGAAGGCCCGAGGAAGCTGCGGGTACATGCACGGTTCTCCGGTGGGCGCGGTCCGAAGCTATCCCTAGTGCCTTCGCCCGTGTGGGCGTGGCACCAGCATGTCTGCCGGCCGTGTGATTAGGGTCGGGGAGGTGACCGGGAACGAGCGGGTGGTGATGTTCGACCTCGACGGCGGGCTGGCGGACCTGTCAGAATTTGCTGAATATTTGACCGTCGGTGATGCGGGTGGGAACCGTCGGCAGGCGTGGCAGCGGTTCTTCGAGCACGTCGGGCAGGCCGCGGTTATCGAGCCGGGCCGAGATCTGGTGGAGGCGGTGGCCGCGCTGGGGTTCGTGGTGGTGTATTCCACGACCAGGCCGGTTTCGTCCGCGGCGCAGACCCGGATATGGCTGAGCAGGAACGGATTTCCCTCTGGTCGGGCGTTGTTGTGCCGGTCTCGTGAGGATTACCGTTCCGCGGTCGAGGTCAAGGCCGGCCATTGCCGGGCCGTGGGGCGGTGGTTGTCGGCGTTCGTCGACGACGAACCGGAAACCGTGGACGCGCTGCGGTTCCGCGGGGTGCGGGCGCACTCGTTCGGCGAGTTGTCCGGGCTGCGGGTGCGGGAGTTGCGGGCCATGCTGACCGCCGGGACCGGCGGGAGGTCGACCGGCCACACGATGCGTCGGCCACGCGGTCAGGGACACCGCGATGCGCCGCACCGCAGGCGCGGCGCGGTGACGTAGGGAGCGGACTGAGCCGGTTCCCCGGACTGGGATGGGCCGTCGCCGGAACGATCGAGGGCGGTGCTGACGCTGTCCGCCCGTATCGCCGGCTTTCGCGGTCCGGCGGGTCGCCGGGGCCGCGCTGAGCTGTTGTCCGCCCTGTACTGCCTGGATCTGGGGTTGAAGGTTGCTTACAGGGGAGGTGCGGGTTATGCCGATCGTGACCGGACCCGTGCGTGGTGTCGTGATACCAGGAGAAATTCCTCGTTAGCGGAGGCGACCGAGGCGGCCCACCTGCCTCAACATCCAGACCGTGTAGTCCCGGCGGTTGCGGTGGGCGTTGCTCGACTGGGTCACCGTGTGTGATTGTGGGGTAAGTGTTTGCGGGTGGTCAGTGACGGTCGCCGTCGTCGACCCAGTAGCTGAAGGTGTATCTGCTGATGCCGGGTGAATCGGTGATCAGGATGGTCTGTAGGGACAGATCGGACCAGGTGTGGACGCCTTGGGCCCGCAACTGAGCGACGGCCTGCGCCTGCGCGTCCTCTGCGGCGGAGCCGGCCGGCAACTCCAGTGACAGGCGTTCGATTCCCACCGGAACACAGTAAGCCAGCAGCACGGCCCGTATTCTTCCCCCCGTCCCCGGGGGCGGGGCGGCCTCGGCGAGTGTGACGAAGGAGGAGATCGGGCCGTGCGGACCGGATATCGGTGTTGGTGGTCCTCAATGGTGTCCCGAGCGCTCTCGATCATTGTTGGCAGGCAGTCCAATCCGCTTCCTTGATCGTGCGCGCAGCGGATGCCAGCGCGAGACTGGACGGACACGATCGGAGCGACGGGCCACGGGCGACGCGCTTCGTGGTCGCAGGGACTTGCGACGGTGGGGTCGAGGACAATCCGGAAGCGGCGGCGATGGCCGGGTTGGCGGGTGGGACAGCCAGCCGCAGCCCCCACCTAGGTATCAGCTGGGGGGCGTTACACGGTCAACTCGCTCGTAATGGCGAGCGGCGCATCAGTGATCGTGGTGAGCGGGGAGTGTTCATGTCCAGCGAGTGTGATCCAGGCCATGGCACATTTTTTCACCCACCCGAATTACCGACCGGTAAGTGCGATTCCGCGAGTTGACTGCTGGATACATGATGATTCGGTGACACTGCCGAGTCCGGGGTCGGGGTGCGCCTGCGGCGGAGTCGGCGATGGCGGAACCGTCGTTTCTGCGTCGCCGGAGCCGGGTCTGGGGAATCCGGCATCCGTTGGCGAATAAAAGACTTGGGGGTAATTCTGCTGTGCCGCAATCTCTTGCCGTATCTTCGGAGCTGTTCACGCGGTCGACGGTTCCGGGAAGGTTCGAACACCCCTGTGTGAGGTGAGGCACGGTAGTTTCTGTGGGGGGAGTCGGGCGTCGGGAATGGGTGGTTGCGACGTTGACGTCGAACCTGAACCGTCCAGGCCGCGATTCGGGTATGGGTGTCGGTACTTCGGCCGATGTGCAGGTGCCGACATCGGTTCACTGTGTGGTGCATTGTCACCGACGGTGCCATGGAGAAATCTTGCACGTTGAGGGAAGAGAAGTGTTGTGATGGCACGGACTACGGCAAATTTGGGCGCTCATGTGCTGCATGCGCTGCATGTGTTGCGTGTGAGTGTGGTGGGCATCGTTCTCTACGCCGGGTTGGTCATCGGGGTGGTTGTGGTGGCGGTGTGGAAGTTCCCGATGCCGGGCGTGTAGGCCCGCAGGCGGGTGTGGCCGGCCGGCGGCCGGTGGTGGAATCCCGCTACCTCGTTCGGGTATCACCGGGCGCAGTTCGGTCACACGCGAGGGGGGTGGTGCCCGCGGGTTCGGGTAATCGCTTCATCGAGGTGCGGTGCCCACGCCGGGCACCCTGGCCGGTGGGAAAGGACGAGCGAAGTTCGGGACGGGTCTGGGCGCGTTGATCGGTCTACTGGTGGTGGCGCTGGTGGTGGTTCCGCTCTCGTTCGCTGTGGCGGTACGTGCGGATGCGACGACCCGACGCCTTATCGGATCGCGGGCGCCCGAGGAGAACCGGGGTGGATTGCTCGCGGTGGCGGAGGAGGTGGTCGGTGTGATCGGTGGCGGCAGCGGGCGACGCGGGCATGGCTGATCTGCGGCGGCGCCTCGCTGCTCGCGGTGCTGGTCGTGGGTGTGCTGATCTGTATCGGGTAAGGCCCGCGACGTCCGCTCGCGTACAGGGCCGGTCGGTGCATGTGCTCGATCTCGGGTGTTCGGCGAGCGAAGAGGTGCACCACCATGGCCGGAAACAGCGGCAAGCGGCCGGTCGATGGCCCGGAGTTGACGATCGGTGTCCGGGTATTGGTCCACGGGCGCGCCGAGGCCGACCTCACCGGTGAGGTGGTCGAGGATTACGCGGCAGTGACCGACCCGGGCGGTGGTGGGCACGAGTGGGCGCCGGTGCATCGGTGGGCGGTCGCGCTCGACGACCGGCGGCTGGTTTTTGCCCACACCGAAGACCTGACCATCGATCCGGGCTTTTCTCGCTCCGCCCCGGAACCGAACCCACACCCGGATTCGGATTCGGATTCGGCCACCCGGCCGGCATCGGGCAGAGTGATCGGCGGCAGAGCATGCCGCCCGCGGATGCGTTCGACCTGAGAAGTTTCGGGAAGGCGTGGCGCCCGGTGATTCGCAGGGTCTCGATCTATCCCGAGGCCCATTCGTATAGGCGGGTGGGGGTCGGGTTGTCGCTGTGTGAGTGGGGGGTGACCTGCGTAAACGGTGGCTGGACCCGTACACTGTGGGCACCGACCGCAGCGGTAGTCGGCCTGAAGTAATGAGGGAGCGAGAGATGACCGTCGTCAACATGAAGGTCACCCGGCAGAAGCTCATGCAGACCGCGATCCTGAACAAGGTCGAGCGCGAGCATCTGCCCCTCGACACCGTCCGCGTACGCCGCAGTCTGCAGAGTGTCCGCGAGCATGTGAGTCGCAGCCCGTACTTCACCGACTTCCTGGATCGGTGGGAACGCATCGTCGAGGACAACGACGTCGAGACCCTTCGTCGGATCGTGGAGTCGGACGACGAGACCGGGAACGAGATGCGCAACCTTTCCCCGCTGCACGTGCTGCTGACCGAGGATGAACGCATGAAGGTCCTCGATGATCTGCGTGAGCTCGTCCTGAAGTGAACCGCGAGGAGCTCGAGCAGGTCATCAAGGCGGCCTGCGCGAACCTCGACGAGGGTCAGGTGATTGTCTTCGGCTCCCAGTCGATCCTCGGGACCTACGACGAAACGGAGTTGCCGGAGTACGCGACGTTGTCGCGTGAGGTCGATGTGTTTCCGCGGAGCGGCATCGACGCTCCGGCGTCGCCGGCAGTGGTGGAGAAGATCCTCACGCTCAACGGACGCCTCGGTGAAGGCTCACCGTTTCATGAGTCTTTCGGCGTGTACGTCGAGGACGGGTCGGAATACGGGCGGACGGGCTTTTGTCTCGATCCGGTCGACCTGTGTGCGTCCAAGGCCATTGCTGGTCGTGAGAAGGACCGCGTGTTCGTGGCGGCTCTCGTGGAGGACGGGATCGTCACTGCCACCCAGATTCTGGGCCGCATCGACGATTACGGGATCGAGTGGCCCGACACCTACGACGCTGACAAGGATGTAGCACTCGGTCGGGCCCGGAACTGGCTTGCCGGCCTCGAGAAATTCGACGACGGCCGCGGCTGATCGGGACGAAGCCGCGCCGGACCAAGCCTGAGCGCAGACCGCGGGGCGACCGTGATCGCCCTCGCTGGCACCTCCTGTCGGCGGGGATCCCAGCGGGGGCGACCCGGGCGATCCTCGACGGGAAAGCAGAGGCACTGAACGCCCTTCTGAGGGCGGTGGGCCCGGATCGGGACCTGGTTTGACGTACCGGACCCGCTGACCCCGAGATGGCGCGCCTGGGACCTGGAAACGGCCCTGTGGGCGTTGCCGGGGATCGCCGGGATGAAGGCGACGAACCTGATCGCCGGCCCACACCCCCCGGCTGTTTCCGATCTGCGGTTTCGGTGGTCAGTCAGGTCCTGGGCACCGAGCGGACACGTCTGTACCCGGTTCGGAAGGCCCTTCGCGCCGACGGCGGAGCGTGGCATCGCCGGTTGCTGGTCGATCCGGGAGGAGGCCGGCCCCCCCGAACAGATCTCGGCCTTGCGCGTGTTCGACGTGATCGCGTGGATGGAAGGCAAGAACCGCGGCCTCGGAGAGCGCTCTGAACTGGGAAGATGACAGGTCCCGGTGCTGTCTTCGGCAGGTGCACGAGGATGATGGGTATGCGGATGAAGTTTCACGAGCAGCTCGACGAGCTGACAGACCGTCTGGCGTCGATGTGCCGGCTGGCCGGGGAGGCGGTCCAGGCGGCGACCGAGGCTCTGGTGCTCGCTGACCTGCCGCTGGCGGAGCGGGTGTTCGACCTGAACGAACAGATCGAGGAACTGCGCGGTCCGTGTGAGGACCTGGCGATGGCGCTGTTGGCGTTGCAGGGCCCGGTGGCGCGTGATCTCCGTCAGGTTGTCACCGGTGTGCACCTGGTGGCGGATCTGAGCCGGATGGGCGGGCTGGTGCAGCATGTGGCCGAAAGTGTCCGCCGGCGTCATCCCGAGCACGTCGCTTCCGGTGCGGCGGAGGAGTTGCTCTCCGAGATGGGGCGGGTGGCGGCCGAGTTGGCCGGCCTCGCCGAACGGGTCCTGCGCACACACGATCCCGAACTGGCAGCCGAGATCGGTAGACGCGACGACGAGCTCGACGACCTGCACCGGCGGTTGCTCACCCTGATCGAGGATCCGGCCTGGACCGGCAGCATCCCGGCCGCGGTCGATGTGACCTTGTTGGGGCGTTTCTACGAGCGCTTCGGCGACCATGCCGTCGTGGTCGGGCGCCGGGTGATTTTCCTCGTCACCGGGGAACAGATGGCCTCGTAGGTCGTCGCCGCCACGGGCCGCGTCGCCGCGGCAGTTCCGGGGGTGGACTTCGCCCTGCCGTTAGTGTGCGCGTTCGTGCCGATGGCGGCGCTGGTGGCATGGTCCTTCATGACGATGGAGCTGCTCTTCACCCCGACTGAACCTGCTATTCGGGTTGTTCGAGGGCGTCGGTGATGCGTTCGTGGACCGGAGGTTTCGAGGTTCTGGCCGGCGGTGCGGGCGGCAGCATGGGCGCGGGTGTATTCGTCGGCTGGGCCGGATGGGGATGCGGTGGCGGGGCCTGGGGTGGGTTGCTGGTTCAGGTCGTGCTGGAGGTGCACACACATCTCGTCGATGCGCAGAGATGCAAGCTCGGTGAGGATCTTCGGTACTGGTAGTGCCTGAGCAAGGCCGTTTGGCGCCGGCTGTCCTCGAGGGCCTTCGTCGTTCACGCCGGTGATTGGGATGTGCCCGGCGACCGGGGCGGAGCCGCCGGTGCGCTGACACCCCCGAGCCTGCTCGTGGGTGCCGGGGCGGTGACACGCCGCGAGGGGGAGTTGGTGATGGACTGCTCGACATCGCAAGGAGCCCTGTGATCTTCGCGGTGGGTTGGTGGGCCGCGGTGGCCGATTGTCGGGGGCGGGTGGTTTCGCCCGTGAGGTGAGCATCGGGTGAGGCACCGGCTAACAGCGGACGGGATCGGTGTCGTCTACCCGTGGTTCTATCTGGTCATCGCGTTTCCTCTTGGAGCGAGGATCGGTTGCCTCGCAGGGCATCTCGTAGCCCACCGAGGGTGGCGGCTCGCACGCACCGGAGAATGCCCGCTGTCAGCGAGGGAAGAGGTGTTCCATCAGTTGGCCCGGGGCGCCCTCGTCACAGGCGGGGAGGATGTCCATCCACACACGCAGTGGTGCCCGTCCGATCACGGGTACGTCGACGAATACGAGGGAGCGCTGCGGCGAGGTCCAGTCGCGCATGTCGAGTGTCGAGCAGCCGGGGGTCGGTTCGAAGCCGCTGGTGCACAGCACGCTCACCCCGGGCTCGACGGGAGTCAGAACGCGGGTTCCCGGCACGTCGGGGTTCCAGAAGCCGGGGTCCTGCGGACCGAGCACGTCGTTGACGAACACGAGGGAGCCCCGCGGAATCGGCGGGGCGGCGGGGCCGGCACCGGCGGGGGCCGAGCCGATCAGAACCGTCGCAGCGGCCAGAGCGAGAGTGGCGCCGGTACGCCGTCCGGAGGAGATCGGCGAGGCCATGTCGGACTCCTCGGTCTGCGAATGTGCGGAAAGCGTGTCCTCACGTTAGCCGTTGTCCCACGTCGAGCGGCCGCTTCGGGTGACTGATCGGGAATCGAAGATTCTGGCGTAATCAGGAGCAGGTCAGGCGGTTCGCTAGCCATTCAATGATTCTTCGGTGTGCTCCGGCCCGGCTCAGGGTCACGGCCGCGGGGACCGGGTGTTACCCAACACAAATGTTGGGTAGGATGGGTGTATGGCGACGGTAAAGGCGCGAGACGAGGCAACGGCGGCGGCTGCGGCGAAGAAGGCCGCGGGGCGTGCGGCGCGGGCAAGTGGTCACGCGGGGAGGTCGCCGCGGGTGGCCGCCGATGATCCGTTGTCGGCGGAGCGGGTGCGGTACCTGACCGGCGCGTTCGGTGGCACGCAGCTGGCGGCGATCGTCGGGGTGAACCGGTCGCAGCCCTCGCGGTGGATCAAGGGTGTGGAGCGGCCGGGCCCGGCCGCGGCGCCGTTGTTGATCGACCTCGAGCACGTCCTGGCCCGCGCCCGCCTGGTCTGGGGGGAGACGGCCGCCCACACCTGGCTCGAGAGCGCCAACGCATATCTCGACGGGGCGCGTCCGCTCGATGTGCTGCAACTGTCCGGTCCTGCTCCGGTGCTCGAAGCGTTGGATGCGCAGGCGTGGGGCGGGGCCGCCTGAGTGCTGGTCTACCGCATCTTCCCGTACCTGTCCGCGGCGGCACCGGGGCAGCCGGGGCACCCCATGTATGAGCATCGGCCGCAGCGCGGCGGCCGGATCGATCACCCGGATTATCACGTCTGGTACCTCTCCCGACTGGCGGAGGCGGCCTGCGGGGAAAGTTTCGGGAACCTCGCCCGCTGGGAGGCGTCGATGCTGGAGTTCCCGCTACTCCCTGGTTCGCGGCGGGCGCTCGGGGTGTTCGAGTTGCCTTATGATCTGCGGGTCCTCGATTTGGACGACCCGGCCCAGTTGGTGCGGTTGGGGTTGCGCCCGACCCAGGTGGTGACCCGGAATCTGACGGTCACCCAGGGGTGGGGGCATCGGATCTGGTCGGAGACCGAACCCCACACGGCGGATCGGGCGTGGCAGGCGGTGTCGTGGTGGTCGTATCACCGCCCGCAGTGGTCGGTGCTGGCCTCCTGGCTGCGGCCCGAACTGGTGCGGGTCGAACCCCTGGACCTGGAGCATCCGGCGATCCTCGACTCGGCGAAAGCCCTGCAGCGCATCCTAATGTGACGGGTGCCGGAATCGCTGCCTCGCGCGTGAACGACGCGAAGTGCACCCGACGCGGCGGGCGGTGTCGGCCACCGCGGCCAAGCGGCGCGCTTCTTCCGTTTCGGAATCAGGTGCGCGAGCAAGACGACGACCGCGCCGACGACGAGCCCGGACGAGTGCGGACATCACGGACGAGTGAGCCGATCCGCAGCGTCGCACCGAAGCGGCGGAAAGTGGGGAAGCTGATCGGGTTACCAATCGGGACCCGCCCGAACTACCGGTACCCTGCGTTCCAGTTAGACCGGACGCGGCACAAATCCATGACCAGGTGAAGTACGCGAACCGGCGGCTCGCGGTGGCACAGGGCCTGTACGGTGCGGCGTCGTGGTGGCCGACGGGTACGGACATTCTCGACGGTCGCAGCCCGCTCGAGGATCTCGAGGCCGGTGAGCTGACCGAGATCGCGGGCGACAATGTCCCCGACACGGCCCGCCGGGGCATGCGAGCGAGTGCGAACCTCTCACGGCGCACCCGTGCACACCGAGATCATCGCGGCCGGAACCGAGTTATGGCGGATCCACCGCACCGACAGTCCGTTCTCGCCGAACGGTGTTCGACTCGACTGCCATCGACCATCGACCCCCGCACGATGCGGGTGCCGCGGCAAGGCCCGGTTCGACCCGTCCACGACAACCACATCTACCCGGCGGATCACACCTCGGCGGCTACCTGTAGGTCGGATGAACGATGGGCGCCCCGTGATTCAGGTCGGTATTGGGGTTTTGGGTGGCTCGTCACTCCACTGAGGAGTTCGACCCTCGAGCACCGCGCGGACGCCCTCGTCGAAGTCGGATCGGTCCATCAGGTCCACCTGCCCTGCGACCTCGCGTGCAAATGACGCTTTCATTTCCGCCAACGCTGCCTGATTGACAGCGGAGAGCCCGTAAGCGAGTGCAACTGCCGGACCGGCCGCCCGTCGTCGCGCAGCAGCGGTGACCTCGTCGAGGAAGGACGACACCGCATGCACCCGATCGGTCAGCCCAACGGCGACCAATGTCTCGGCATCGAGCTCCTCTTCCAGCAGCACCATGCGCTGAGCGAGAGCACGGCCGAGGCTGGCGGCCAGCAAACGCGGACGCTCCACCATCCGGCATCAGACCGACCCCTGAGAAACCCAACCGAAACCGGGTCCGTGCGGAGACCAGCAACAGGTCACAGGCCAGAGCCAGGGAGACACCCACGCCGACTACCAGACGTCCACGGCGGCAACTACGGGACGCGGCAGCTCGACCAGGCGCATCACCAGGGCGTCACCTCGTGCAGCAACGCCTCGGAGCCGGCGCGGTCCAGTCGCTCACGGTTACGGCGCGGTCGCCTACCTGGCCGCCTACGATGTTGACCGCGCCCAAGTATTCGGTCGTTGCGAGGGCACCACCGGCATCATTCCGTTCGCCCGTCTCGTCGAGCAGGTCATGACCCAGGAGCCTTACGCCTCAGCTGACCGGTGTTCTGGATTGTTGACAACGGCTCGTCTCACGGTGGACAAGCCGCGGTCGATCGCCTCGCCGAACAATTCCCCAACGCCATCATGGTGCACACACCCGTCCACGCGTCCTGGTTGAACCAGATCGAGATCTTCTTCTCCGGTGTCCAACGAAAAGTGGTCACATCCAACAACTTCTCCGACACCGACGAGGTCGCTGCCCGCCTGTCCGCTTTCGAGACCCACTACAACCAGGCCGCTTAGCCGTTCAAATGGAAGTTCACAACGACCGACCTGTCCGACGTCCTGACCAGACTCGACGACCACAAACCTGCCCACCCATGACCGAGCACATCTCCGCCCAGCCCCGCGCTGCCTGACCCCCGACGAACTTACGAGCGCGACCACTTAGCCGGGCTGGGCCACTGGGTCGGGGACATCCTGCAGTTCCAGAGGCCTTCCTGCGCCGTTGAATACCCAAGCCTTCAGTGTGGCGTCCTTTCGGGAGATGACCGTGATACACGCAGGGTGAGAATCAGGCGTCCCCGGCGCTCTGCCGCATGGCGGTCAGCGCGTCGTGCAGCTGGGTCACATCAGTCGGGCTGCTACCACGCATTCCGAAGTCGATGGCCGTCAGAGCGCGGGTCGCGGTGTCGATGGCCTCGCGACCCTTCTGGGTGATCGTCACGCAGGTGGCCCGGCGATCGGTGGGGTGCGGACTGCGCGCGAGGAGCTCGCGCTGCTCGAGCCGATCGGTGGCCAGCGTCGCGGTCGTCGCATGCACCATCAGGTTGCGGGCGAGGCTGGATATCAGCCGGGTCCCGTGCTCGGAGAGCTGCAGCGTCATGAGCAACAGGTAGTCGGTCATGTTGAGCCCGTGCTTCTTGAGCTCCGAGTCCACCTCGTCGGCCACCAGGCGCTGATACCGGAGCAGCGAGGTGAGGGTGAGGAACCGCTGTTCGTCACCGTCGAGCTTCTGCTGCTCCCAGTAGTGCCGAGCCCAATCCACCGGGTCGGTCATCGTGTCCGGTGTGACCTCTGTGCTTGTCACTCGTTTACCCACCATTCTCATTAGTCTACTCATCGAGTTTTCGGCCGGAGGGCCGACTCACCGAGCGGCGCCGAGATGGTCGCCGAGCGAGCGGATCTCGCCGGAACCACTCCCGGGCAGGCGACGCATCGCCTTCTTGTCCAGCTTCCCCACCGCGGTGCGCGGCAGCGATTCGGTCAGGTAGACCTGCCGGGGGATCTTGTAGCCGGCCAGTCGGCTCCGCGCGAACTGCTCGAGCTCGGAGCGATCCGGCGGAGATGACGGATCGGCAGGAACGATGAGCGCGGCAAGGCTCTCGCCCATCTCGTCGTGTGGCAACCCGAAGCATGCGACGTCGGCGACCGACGGATGTTGGGCCAGAGCCTGTTCGACTTCGGCGGGATAGATGTTGACGCCGCCCGAGACGACCATGTCCGACAGACGGTCGGTGATCCAGACGTAGCCGTCGCTGTCCATCCTCCCGATCTCGCCGAGGGTGAACTCCTGGCCACTGCCGGCGCCGATGATGTAGTTGATCCCGTGGCCGCTGGTGTCGCGGAACCACAGTGGGCCTTCGGTGTCCGGTGGCGCCGGCTGCCCGTCGTCGCCGAGGATGTAGGCCTCGAAAGGAGGTACCGCGCGACCGACCGATCCGGGACGCTCCAGCCACTCCGACGAGCTGATCATGCAGGTCGTACCGACCTCACTGGCGCCGTAACTCTCCCAGACGCGATCGCCGAGCCAGTCGATCATGGCATGTTTCACCGGTACCGGGCACTTCGCGCCGACCTGCAGGACGTAGCACAGCGAGCTCAGATCGGCGGTGCGGAGGCGCTCCTCGGGTAGCGCCAGCAGTCGCTGGAAATGTGTCGGAACCATGATCGTGGAGCCGATCCGGTCCCGTTCGATGGCCGCGAGCACTGCCTCCGCCCCGAACTTGCCGATCACTGTGACCGGCGCACCCCCGGCCAGAAGTCGGGTCCCGGTGAGCGGACCCGAGTGATACATCGGGCCGACCACCAGGTGCCTGCCGAAATCCACCATCCGGTTCTGCGCCAGGCCGGCCAGATGCCGGGTGATGTCGGCGCCACCCACCCATGAGGTGAACGGCAACTCGACGCCCTTCGGCCGTCCGGTGGTGCCGGAGGTGTACACCAGCGTCCGGCGGGGTGTCAGATCGGTCGGCGGCTCGGCGGGATCACGGGCCCAGTCCCGCCATGCGGCGACGCCGGCGGGCAGCGGTTCGGCGGATCGGCCCCAGGCGGCGACCGTGGTGATGCCGGCGAGTCGTGCGGCCTCGGCGGCGACTGGCGCGGTCCCGCGGTCACACAGCACCGCCCGTGCCCCGGAATCCTCCAGGATGTACGCGGTCTCGGCCGCCGTCAGATGCGAGTTGACCGCGACGGCCGACGAGCCCGCCAGAGTGCAGGCGACATATCCGAGCAGGGTCTCGGCGGAGTTGCCTGCGAGGATCGCCACCCGTCGCCGGGTGCCGAGATCGGCGGCGATCAGGGCGTTGACGGCGGGACGCAGCCGTTCGTCGACGTCGCGCCAGCTCAGCGCGCACTCGTCGTCGCGGAGCGCCACTTCGTCGGGACGCTCCCCGGCGAGCCGGGCGGCGAAGGTCATCGCGTTACCGCCACAGGCGTTTCCGTCGCCCAGTCACGCAGTTGCACGACGGCGTCGTGTTCCTTGCCGTGGACGTCGGCCAGCGGCAGGATGCCCTCGAAGATCTCGCCGTTGGTGCCGTCGACCGTCACGGTCTTCCCGATGAGGGAGTCCAGGACGCCCTGCCCACACCCGACGATGCACGGCGTGCCGAGTTCTCGACTGACCACCGCGGCGTGGCTTGTGGCTCCGCCGATCTCGGTGATGATGGCCTCGGAGACCACCATGCCGGCCACATCGTCGGGGTCGGTGGTGGGACGGGCCAGGATCACCGGGATACCGTCATCGGAAAGTTTCTCTGCCGCTTCGCAATCGGAGACCACACGGCCGCTGGCCACGCCCGGACACGCGGGCAGTCCGGAGGCGACCAGGGTGGCGTCGCGGCGCGCCACCGGATCAACGTGGGGTGCGGTTGCCGCCGCGATCTGGGCATCGGTGGCCAGGGCCACCGCCTCCTGCCGCGTGATGATGCCCTCCTGGGCGAGGGTCACCGCGATCCGGACCGCCGCCTGCGGCGAGCGCTTGGCCGCGCGCGTCTGCAGGAGCCAGAGTCGCCCGTTCTCGACGGTGAACTCGATGTCCTGGGCATCGCGACTGTGTCGCTCCAAGGCTTCCGAGGCCGCCATCAGCTGGGCGTGGACCTCGGGCAACTGCTTCTCGAGTTCTTCGAGGTGCAAGGCGTCGAACCGGCCGGACACCACGTCCTCGCCCTGGCCGCCGGGCAGCCACTCGCCGTACGGGGCGGGATCGCCGGTCAGCGGGTTGCGGCTGAACAGGACGCCGGTGCCGGAGTTCTCGTCGTAGTTGCCGAAGACCATCGCCTGAACGGTCACCGCGGTGCCGCCCTCGTGACTGATGTCGTGGTGCGCGCGGTAGGAGCGAGCTCGTGGTGAGTTCCAGGAGGCGAACACCGCCTCCGCCGCGAGGATCAGGTCGTCCCAGGGCACGCCGGTGGCCTCGGTCCCGACCACCCGGGAGAACTGCTCGACGAACCGTCGGTGGGTGTCGGCAGCGAAGTCGGGACTGCCGCTGTATTCCGCCACGCGGCGCTCCACGTCGGTATTCATCCCGAGGTTGAGGACGGTGTCCATCATGCCGGGCATGCTCTGCGCGCCGCCGGAGCGAACCGAGACGAGCAGCGGCGCGGTGTCGCAGCTGAGGCGGCGGCCGGTCTCGACCTGCAACCGGTCGATGCCATCACTCATGTGCTGCATGATGCGGTCGGTGAGCCGACCGCTGTTGGCACTGACCTCCGCGCAGAACGCGGTGGACAGGACGAATGCCGGCGGCACCGGCATCCCCAGGGCACGCATCCGGTTGATGCTGCGGGCCTTGCCGCCGACGAGGGCGGGATCCAAATCGGGAGCATCTCCCAGCCAGATGAACGTCATCGGTATGTTCCCTCCTAGACGGCGCGGCCGGCGGCCGCTTCTT
Organism: Rhodococcus sp. ZPP; assembly: GCF_017656075.1. Classification (NCBI taxonomy): domain Bacteria; kingdom Bacillati; phylum Actinomycetota; class Actinomycetes; order Mycobacteriales; family Nocardiaceae; genus Rhodococcus; species Rhodococcus sp. ZPP. The sequence goes on along the minus strand of NZ_CP058639.1, from coordinate 376,348 downwards.
CGGCCCGGCTGAGGCCGAGCATTCCGATCAGTTCTTCGTGAAGTTCGAACCACACGGTGTGGTAGCTGTCGGCGATGGGCCGCGCGACGAAGCCCTTGTCGCCCGCGGTGATCTGCTCGATCGCGTTGGCGAAGCGGGCCCGGTAGGTGGCCAGCCGGGGCGCGATCGCCGACATGCGGTCGACCAGCGGGGTGAAGCTGTCGTCGAGCGCGACCAGTCGCGCGATGATCTGACCGTCGTAAGTGGCGTCCGTGTGGTCGTTAGGTGCACCGTCACGGAGTTGCCAGTCGGTAATGATGTGCTTGAGATCGCTGTTGTGGTCGTCGAATTCGCCGTAGAGCACGCTCAGTGCGGTCTGATCGATGCCCTCGCGTTCCGCGGCCACCAGGGTGGCGAGACGTTCGCGGCCCTCCGGGGTGAGGCGCACGGACGGCTCGCCCTTGACGAGGCCGGTATCGCGCAGCTCGGCCAGGACGGCGCTCGCCGCGTCGACGTCGAGACCGGTCGATGCCGCGGCGAGTTCGGGCGACAGGCGGCCCTTCATGCGGGCCGCCTGCAGGATGGTGAGCTCGTGGGCCACGATTCTCCTCTTTCGTTGCGCGTGACTGGATGAGGTTCTCTATAGCGCAATCATCTATCGCAAGATAATCTACGGATAGAGTATTAACCGAAAGTGGCTGAGACGTCAATCACAGGAGCCGCTGGGCCGCGGCCGCGGCCACGTCCGCGCGTACCGACCGGGCCGGCACGAAGGTTTACTCTACGCATGGAAAATCTAGTGTTAGAGTAATTGGGGCATGAGGCAGTGCCCACACCGAGGAAGGTGGGTCGACAGTGATCCTCTCGATGGTCCGTCACGGAGAGCCGGCCCGAGCCGCGTCCGGAGAGCTCCAGAACGATCCGCCGCTGAGTCCTCTCGGCGTCGCGCAGATGCAGGAAACCGGAGGGCTGCTGCGGGCCGACGGCTATGACGCGGTGTTCGCCTCGAATCTGCGCCGGGCGACCGAGAGCGCCCGGTGTGCGCTCGGCCCCGACGTCCCGGTCAGCGAGGTCGCCGACCTCGCGGAGTTCGACCGAGACAGCGACTATCTGCACTACGAAGACGGTGCCGACGTGTGGCAGCGATACCGCGAAGGAGACCTGAGCCCCTGGGGGACGACCGCCGAGGAGTTCCGGCAGCGGGTGGTGACCGCGCTCGAGGCGATCCGGATCGAGCACGTCGGCGAGCGGGTGGTCGCGGTGTGCCACGGCGGAGTCATCAACATCTTCTTGGCCTGGATACTCGGCGAGTCGGCGCTACGCCTGTTCGCGCCCGACTACGGCTCGGTCAGCCGTTTCGAGTACCGCGCGGACGCGGGGTGGTCGGTCCGCGAACTGAACGCCCGGCCGCCGACACGCGCCCCCGGAGCTCCGGTCAGGAGTGTTCCGGTGGCGAGGGCGGGTGCCTCGTGGAACTGATCTTCGTCCAACATGCCGACCCTGCGACCCGGGACGTCGACGGTGGTGGCGCATTCGTGCCCGGCGCGACAGGTGGACACCAGGCGCCGGCCGTCGCGCGGCGGCTCGGCGCGGAAGGTGGATGGGATGCGCTCTACGCCGCGGGCCCACCGGTTGCCGACACCGCGGCCGCGATCGGCGCGGCGACCGGGTTGACGCCCAGGTCGAGTCCCGCGACCGCGGACGCCGTCGACGCCGTGATCGCCGATCACCCCGGGCAGCGGGTGCTCGTCTGCGCCTGCCCCCAGGTGATCGACGAGATCGTGCGCCGGGCTTTCGGCGTGGCCGCGCAGGTGGTCCGTTCGCCCGACCCGACCGGCATCACCCGGATCATGGCGTCCCGCGCCGGGCACCGGGAAATCGTGTCCCTCAACGACACCGCACACCTTCGCGTCGGAGAACCGTTCCGAAACGTCGCGAACCACGACAACTCCCTGAACCACAACGAAACTGGGAAGGCTCAACCATGACAACCCCCGACTTCGACGTCATCGTCATCGGCTCCGGTGCGGCCGGATTGTCCGCCGGATTGTCCGCGCTCGAGCACGGCGCCTCGGTCCTCATCGTCGAATCGCAAGGCGAGGTCGGCGGGTCGTCCCGGCTGTCCGGCGGCGTCGTCATGGCGAGCCGGAGCACGTTGCAGCAGGCCGCCGGCATCGACGATGCAGAGGGCAACCTGTTCCGGGAATACATGTCTCTCAACGCTTGGGATCTCTCGGCCGGGCCGGTGCGACGCTGGGCCGACTCCCTCGGCGAGACGATCGACTGGTTGCAGGGCCACGGAGTGCCCTTCTACGAGCAGCTCATCTTCGGCGGTGACGAGAGCCGCCCTCGCGGGCACTGTGTCGAGGGCGGCGGACAGGCGCTGGTCAAGGCGCTGGCGGCGGCCTACACCGCGCGCGGCGGTGAGATCGCCTTCGGGCGTCGGGTCGGCTCGCTGGCCGTCGAGGGCGGTGACGTCGTCGGAGTCGTGTCGGGCGGAGAGACGCTGACCGCTGCGGCCGTGGTGCTGGCAAGCGGCGGATTCGGTGCCAACCCGGACCGTCTCGCCGAGTGCTACCCGTCGGCGTGGGTGCCCGGTGAGAGCTTCTACATCGGGGCCGACGGCGCGCAGGGTGATCACCTGGACTTCGCCGAGCAGCTCGGCGTCCAGCTCACCGGATTCGACCGGGGTCTGCGGATGCTGAACCCCGGTGTCGACAAGGTCCACGAGGCCTTCCTGCCCGGCTGGACCATCCTGGTCGACCGGCACGGCCGGCGATTCGCCGACGAGACCGCGCCTTACGGAATCCTCGACGCGCTGATGCGAAACCGGGGCAACGTCGGCTACGTGATCTTCGACGAGGCCTGCCTGAACCCGCCTGCCGCGCTCGCCGACCGCTACCGCGACGCCTACAAGCAGGTCTGGCCCAACCATGCCGCGTTCCGTCCGAAGCATTACACCGCCGAGGTCATGGAGTTGTTCGCCGAACACGAGCGCGTGCACATCGCCGACACGGTCGAAGCGCTGGCAGCGTCGATCGGAATCCCGGACGTCGACCTCCGCGGTGAGATCGACCGCTACAACGACCTCGTCGCACTCGGCGAGGACGCCGACTACGCCAAACCGGCCAAGTTCCTCAACCCGCTGACCACCGGTCCGTTCTACGCCGTCGAGGTCCGCCCGACCGCGATCGCGCACACCGGCTTCGGCCTCAAGATCGATGAGGCCGGGCGGGTGCTGGCCCGCACCGGTCAGGTGATCCCCGGGCTGTACGCGGCAGGTGAATGTACCGGCGGAATCTCGGGCCGGGTCTACGTGGGCTCGGGAAGTTCCCTGGCCAGCGCCACCGGATTCGGCCGCATCTGCGGCCAGACCGTCACCGAACGACTCAGCCAGACGCCGGTCTCGGTGTGAACCGTAAATCACCGTCTTCGACCCGACAGGAGGGGCAGATGTCCTCAGATGATGGCGTAACCGCCGGCCTCAGCGACGACGAGCTCGCCGAGATGTATCACCTCATGCTCGTCACGACCCTGGCCGACGAGCGTTCGGCTCGCGAGGCCAAGGCGGGCAGGCTCCAGGCGGCCTTCTACCCGGTGCGGGGTATGGAGGCAGTGTGCGCGGCGATGGGCGCGGTGCTCGACGCGGACGACAAGATGGTGTCGACCTACCGGAACCTCGGCGATGCCCTCGCCAAAGGAGCCACGCTGCGCTCGATCATGGCCGAGCTCTACGGTCGGGCACCCGGGATGTCCGGGGGCAAGGGCGGCCCGATGCATCTGCAGGATCAGGCCGTCGGGTTCACCGCGACCACCGGCATCGTCGGGCAGGGGCTGCCGCTGGCGGTCGGCCTGGCCATGGCGACCCAGCTCGACGGCGAATCCCGGGCGATAGTCACCACTTTCGGTGACGGCGCGACGTCCATCGGGACCTATCACGAGTCGATGAACTTCGCCGCACTGTGGAAGTTGCCGATCGTGTTCATCTGCCAGAACAACCAGTGGGGTGAGCACACCGCGATCGCTGACTACGCGCCCGACGTCGAACTCGCCAAACGGGCCGCGTCGTATGCGATGCCGACGCAGCGCGTCGACGGGTTCGATCCATTCGCCTCGACGCGGGCGATCCGCGAGGCGGTGGAACGTGCCCGCGCCGGCGGGGGGCCGACGTTCCTGGAGTTCATGCACTACCGGCTGACCGGCCACACCGGCACCGCGGATTTCAGTTACGTCCCCAAAGACGAACTCGCCGCGGCGATGGAGCGTGACCCGGCCCCCAACTTCCGCCGCTGGCTGGCCGAGCACGGGATCTTCGACGACGACGCGCTCACCGAGATCGAGCGACGGGCACAGGCCGACGTCGACGACGCCTTCACCTATGCCGAAGCGAGTCCATTTCCCGACCCAGCGACCATCGACTCCGATGTGTTCGCCGACCCCGAGTTCGTTCGGAGCCTGAACCATGACTGAGAAGAAGACCATGACGATGGCTGCGGCCATCAACTCCGGTTTCCACAGAGCGATGGCGGCCGACCCGAAGATCGTCGTCCTCGGCGAGGACGTCGAGGACCCGATCGGCGGCCCGTTCAAGACCAGTAAGGGATTGTCGAGCGAGTACGGCCGAGATCGCGTGCGCTCCACCCCGATCGCCGAGGGCACCATCGCGGGCACCGCGGTCGGCCTCGCCCTCGGCGGCTACCGGCCGGTCGCCGAGATCATGTTCTTCGACTTCATCACCCTGGCACTCGATCAGGTGGTGAACCATGCCGCGAAACTGCGGTACATGACCGGCGGGGCGACGCCCACACCGATCCTGGTGACCACCGTCATCGGCAGCAGCCACTTCGGCGCGCAGCACGCACAGTCGCTGGAGGCGTGGTTCATGCACGTGCCGGGGATCAATGTGGTCATGCCGTCCAATCCGGTCGATGCCAAGGGACTGTTGCAGTCGTGCCTGGAGTCGCCGGACCCGTGCCTGTTCATCCAGCATTCGGGACTGCTCTATTCGACCAAGGAACCGGTCGACGAGGGTCGGTACTCGATTCCGCTGGGTAAGGCGGCGACGCTGCGCACCGGCGAGGACGTCACCCTGGTCACCTACGGAACCGGCGTCGGAGTCTGCACCCAGGCGGCGGAAGCACTGGCGGAGAATGGGATCGAGGCCGAGATCATCGACCTGCGCAGTCTGGTCCCGCTGGACATCCCGACCGTGCTGGAGTCGGTGGAGCGTACGCGGCGGTGCGTCGTGGTGCACGAGGCCACCGAGTTCTGTGGGCCGGGGGCCGAGATCAGCGCCCGCATCCACGAGTCCTTGTTCAACGAGTTGCTCGCGCCGGTCGGCCGCGTCGGGGCGAAGTTCACACCCGTCCCGTTCTCCAAGGCGCTCAACGGTTTTCCGACCGTCGAGCGTGTCGTCGCTAAAGTTCGGGAGCTGTGCTGAGCCAAGCGGGGTCCGCACCGCCGCCGTGAGAGGGCAGCGACGGCGGTGCGGGGATTGTGTGCGGCGGCCTCAGAGAGTGCCGCCGCGCTGCACCAGCTCGATGATGTTGCCGTCGGGGTCCGCGACGAAGGCGATCCAGGCGCCGGGGCGGACCTCGACCGGTTCGTCGACCACCGATCCCGTGTCCGATGCGCGGCAGGCCTCGAGGAGTTCGGACAGATTCGCCACCGAGATGGTGAGATACCGGATGCCGGTGCCGTCGCCGATACCGCCGATGGCGGCGGTCGCCGTGGGTTCGGCGTCGTAGACGAGGACCTTCAATACGGTGTCGCCGAGCTGGAACCGGCTGATCGAGAAGCCGTCCATTTGAATCGGATCGAGCTGGGGGCGGCCCATCGTCGTGCCGTAGAACTCGGTCATTCGATCGGGGTTCGTGGTCACGATGCCGAAGTCGACGACGGGCTTGGAGAGAACGATGGTCACGGGATTCTCCGCTTTCGATGAGGGGTGTCGGACGCTTTACTCTAGACATAAATAATCGAAATATGGAATACTTAGGACACCAGATGAAAGGGCGACCATGGATCTCGGTCTGAACGGAATGCGCGCGGTGATCACCGGCGCGAGTCGCGGAATCGGCCTGCGCATCGCGGAGGTTCTCGCCGCCGAGGGGTGCCGGCTCGTGATCGGTGCCCGCAGCGAGGGGCCGCTGACAGAAGCGGCCGAGGGGCTGCGGAAGTCAGGGGCCGAAGCCCACCCGCTGTCGGTGGATGTCGCAGATCCCGACGCGGCGCGCAGCTTCATCGGCGCCGCGGCCGACGCGCTCGGCGGAGTGGACATCCTGATCTCCAACGCATCGCCGGGAAGCGTCAAGGGCGATGACGCCTGGGTGACCAGTGCACGCGGCGATCTGCAGGCGTTTGCGATCCTCGCCGACGCCGCCCGTCCGCATCTTGCGCAGTCCGATGCGGGTTCGGTGGTCGCGATCAGCTCGACCAGTGCCCTCGACGTCGATCTCCCGTCCGGACCCAACTCGTTCGGTGCCATCAAAGCGGCCGTCCTGCACCACGCATCGGCACTCGCCCGCAGCTGGGCCGCCGAGGGCATCCGGGTCAACACGGTCTCACCGGGACCGATCGAGTTCGCGGGCGGTGCCTGGGACACGGTCCGGCAGGCTCGGCCGGAGACCTATCAGACCGTCGTCGACCGGGTGCCGCTCGGTCGGCTGGGCACCGTCGACGACGTTGCACACGGCGTGGCCTTCCTGGTCAGTCGTCGCGCGGCGTTCTGTACCGGCGTGAACCTCGTGGTCGACGGAGGCCTGTTGTCCCGGGTGCAGCACTGAATCCGGGCCTTTCGGAACTGGAAACACAGACAAGTCGGGAAGTGGAGGAGTCATGGGCGAGCGGTTGGATGTCGGGGATCGGCTGTTGTCCTACCAGGACGTGCTCGATTTGGACACACATGAAGTGCCCAAACACATTCGGCAGGAGAACCGGGGTGAGTTCTCGTGGACCGAGGCGTCGATCGAGCGGTACACCAGCCGCGAGTGGCATCTCCGTGAGAAGGATCGGGTGTGGAAGCGGACGTGGCAGTTCGTCTGCCGGGAGGAGAACATCCCGGACGTCGGCGACCACATCGTCTACACCGTGGCCGACCTGCAGTACCTGGTGATCCGATCGGCGCCGGACACCATCCGGGCCTATCCCAACGCCTGTCTGCACCGGGGGCGCCAGCTGAAGGACTTCGACGGCTGGTGCTCGGAGATCCGCTGTTCCTTCCACGGCATGAGCTGGGACCTCGACGGGGCACTGAAGCAGATCCCGGCGCCCTGGGAATTCCCGCACGTCGAGAAAGACGATTTCTCGCTGCCTGCGGTGAGCGTCGGCACCTGGGCGGGTTTCGTGTTCATCAACCCCGATCCCGACGCCGAGCCGCTCGACGACTACCTGGGTGAGCTGACCGAGCACTTCGCCAAGTGGAAGCTCGAGGACCGCTACATCCAGGCCCATGTGTCAAAGGTCCTGCGCTGCAACTGGAAGGTCGCGCAGGAGGCGTACATGGAGTGCTGGCACGCCGCGGCGACCCATCCGCAGACCGTGCCCTACGCGGCCTTCGGGGTGTGCCAGGTCGACTGCTACGACAACTTCGCCCGGTTCGTCACCCCGTCGGAGGTCGTCGGCCCGATGACCCTCGGCGATCCCACGACCGAGGAGATGCTCAAGGCGACCATGGACGTCCGCGTCGACGAAGACCTGCCGGTCCAGCCCCTCGAGGGCGAGACCGCGCGTGACTTCGTGGTCCGCAACTCGCGCGAGAAGTGGCGGGGTCTGATCGGCGACGAGATCGAGGACTGGGCCGATTGCGAACTGGTGGACAACTTCACCTACACCGTTTTCCCGAACATGATGCCGTGGGGCGGCGTGCACCGGCTCTGTTACCGGTTCCGGCCATACGGCGACAACCATCGCGAGTCGATCATGGACGTCTTCCTGATCGGGCCGTACACCGGTGAGCGGCCGCCGCCGGCCGAGGAGATCAAGCTCGACGCCGACACCTCGTTCGGTAGCCGGTCGGAGCTGGGGCTGGTCGGGAACATCCTCGACCAGGATGTCTACAACATGGAGAAGGTCCAGTACGGCATGGAGGCCGCCTCCAAGAAGACGGTCACCTTCGCGCAGTACCAGGAGGACAACATCCGCTGGATGCATCAGCTGATGGACGCCTACATGGAGGAGGACTGACATGCACGGACTGCGACATCCGTACAGCGGTGCACTCTACGAGCCACTCGGTGAGCGGCGGGTCCAGGTCACGCAGCGTGACGGCAAGGTTGCCGTCTTCACCGCGGACGGCCGCTGGGTCTCCGGCGACAAGATCGGTGCCGACCCGCAGCTGACCGGATGGGTGGCCGCCGACCGCGGCGTCCACCGGATGGCCGAGAAGTGATGGGCGCCAAGTCCTATGGCTGAGAACGACAAGCGGGTACTCGCGGTCACCCGGGGGCACAAGTTCGAGCGCAACGGGTTCGCGGCGATGCTCGACGGTCTGGACGGCCTCGCGGTCAGTCAGGCGGAGCAACCTGCCGCGGAGGCCTTCTTCCGCCCCGAAATCGCCGCCGAATGGGATGCGTACCTCATGTACGACATGCCCGGCTACACCTTCCATCCCGACCACAGCCCACCAGACCTGCACGAGCCGTCGGCGGAGTTCCGGCGGAACTTCCTGGCTGCCGTCGAGCGGGGGCACGGCTTCGTGTTCATGCACCATGCCCTGGCCTCCTGGCCGACCTGGCCGGAGTACGCCGGCGTCATGGGCGGACGATTCCGCTTCCTGCGGGACGAGGACGCCCCGGATTCGGGGTACCGCCACGAGGTGAACCAGACGATCTCGGTCACCGACCCTGTTCATCCGGTCACCGCCGGACTCGTCGACGGCTTCGAGATCACCGACGAGACCTATCTGTGCGAGGTCTCGCCGGACATCCGGCCGCTCCTGACGACGCGTTCGGCACTGACCGTCGACAACCACTGGTCCACCTGGAACGCGGTTCTGGGCCGACGCGACACCAACGACGGTTGGCACCACGAGCCCGGCGCAGGCGTCGTGGCGTGGGAACGCCCGCACGACCGCAGCCGCATCGTCTACCTCCAGTTCGGCGACGGACCGTCGGCGTACGGCAATCCATCGTTCCAGCGACTGCTGCACAACGCACTGCACTGGGTTGCCGACCGCCCGGCGTGACCTGAGACCCGCACCAACCGACGAAACGAGCCCCTGATGGCTGCCCAGATCCCCTATCACTCCGGCATTCTCGTCGACGACCTCGGCAAGGCCACGGCCGGTCTGAGCGGTGAGATCTCTTACGAGTTCAACACCCCGACGACGCTCACCGTGCCCCGGTTCGACGACCGGATCGCCGGCACCGAAGGGCCGATGGAGCTGACGGTGACCTACAGCCGGACCGGCCCGCACCGGCTCGAGCTGATCGCCGCCCACGGCACGGGTATCTATGCGGCAGAACGGATCGGGTTGCATCATGTCGGGGTCTGGGAGTCCGACATCGTGCGGCGGCTCGATTCCCTCGACGCCGACCCGCTGATCACCGTCGAGGCAGTGCTGTGGCGGTCGACGGGGGAGATCTCGGCCGTCTACGCCACAAGCCCCGTGACCCACACCCGGATCGAGTACGTCAACGACGACCGACGCGAGCAACTCGAGCGCTGGTTCGACACCGGCAGCTTCTGACCGCCGACGTTCTTATCGCCCTTTCCGGACCGCGCCAACGGCCCGAAATCGTTCTGTAGGAGTTTTGCTGTGATCAAGACACGCTTCACCGACATCTTCGGAGTCGACCACCCGATCGTCTGCGGCGGCATGACGGCCGTGGGCAAGGCCGAACTCATCGCGGCCGTGGCCGAGGCCGGAGCGCTCGGCTTCCTCACCGCCCTGACGCAGCCGACCCCCGAGGCGCTGGCCGCGGAGATCGGCCGGGTGCGCGACCTCACCGACAAGCCGTTCGGCGTCAACCTCACCATCCTGCCGACGGTGGATCCGGTGCCCTACGACGAGTACCGCGACGCGATTATCGAGGGCGGGGTCTCGATCGTCGAAACCGCAGGCGCCAACCCGGAACCGCACATGCCCGCCTTCAAGGCGGCCGGGGTGAAGGTCGTCCACAAGGCCGTGGCCATTCGGCATGCCCTCAAGGCCGAGCGGGTCGGGGTCGACGCCATCAGCATCGACGGCTTCGAATGCGCCGGACATCCCGGCGACGACGACGTGCCCGGTCTGGTCCTCATCAACGCGGCGGCGCGCTCGTTGTCGATCCCGATCGTCGCCTCCGGGGGTTTCGCCAACGGCGCAGGCCTCGTCGCCGCGCTCGCGTTGGGCGCGGACGCGATCAACATGGGCACCCGATTCGTGGCCACCACCGAGGCGCCGGTGCACGAGAACGTCAAACAGCAGATCGTGGCGAATGACGAGCGGTCGACGATTCTCGTGTTCCGGGAGTTCCGCAACACCGCACGGGTCGCCCGCAACGCGGTCTCCGAAGAGATCGCGGCCATCTCGGCGCGTCCCGGCGCGACGTTCGCCGACGTGGCCCACCTGGCGTCGGGTGAGCGCGGCCGACGCGAGGTGCTGGCCGAGGGAAACATGGACGGCGGCATGTGGTGGGCAGGCCAGGCGCAGGGTCTCATCGACGAGGTGCGCAGCTGTCGCGAGGTGGTCGGCTCCATCGTCGCCGAGGCGGAGGCGCTCATCGGGGAGCGGATGCCCAAGCTGCTCGCCTGATCGCGGAGCACGACCGAGGACGACCGCCGCCGGGATCTTCCGGCGGCGGTCGTCCTGATCTGATGACACGGTGCGTCTGATGACACGGTGCGTCTGATGACACGGTGCGTCTGATGACACGGTGCGTCTGATGACACGGTGCGTCTGATGACACGGTGCGTCTGATGACACGGTGCGTCTGATGACACGGTGCGTCTGATGACACGGTGCGTCTGATGACACGGTGCGTGTGATCACCGGGCGTCTGATCACCCGGCGCGGGTGGCCGGGCCCAGGTGCGGCAACTCGCCCGACTCCAACCGACGCCGGATTCGATGGCGCTCACCGGCGTAGATGTGCTCGCCTTCGATCAGTCCGTCCGACGAGATCGGCCACAGGACGGTGGTGCGGTGGGTGACTAGGTGGTAGTCGTCCGGGCGGATGGTCTCACCGGCTTCGGTCGCGGTGGCGCCGCCCAGATCCCGGCCGAGGATGGCGTACTGGAAGTCACCCTCGGTGACGACGCACGATTCGTCGACCACCACCCGGTGGATCACGTAGTCGAGCCGGTTGCGGTCGGCTGCCTGAAGTGCGGTGTACCACTGCACCACCTCGTCGCGGCCGGACGGGCCGACGCTGTCGGAGGCTCCCCACACCCGGTATTCGGGATGCGGGACGAGAGTCGCCATGAGGGCGGGCATGTTCCCGGCCACCTCTTCCACGACATGCCGCGCGACCACCTCGAGGTTGCGCAGGCGGACCGGGTCGGACTCGGCGGAGATCCGGTCGAGCAGGGGCTGCCAGCCAGGTGTGTTCATGCCGATCAACCCACACTCGCCAGGCCGCCGGTGAGGACCTCTTTGTCGTCGCGGCCGCGCATCCGGAAGCCGACCGTCGTGTCGTCGCGATGCCACAGGTCGACGGTCAGGGTGTCGCCGGGCCAGACGGGGCCGGCGAATCGTGCCGACATCGACCGCAGGGTCGCATCCTTGCCCGCCACGGCGAGCGCGGCACGCCCGGCGAAGCCGAAGGTGCAGAGCCCGTGCAGGATGGGGTGGTCCAGTCCGGCCCGTGCGGCGAACGCCGGGTCGGAGTGCAGCGGGTTGCGGTCGCCGGACAGGCGGTAGATCAGCGCCTGATCCGGGTGGGTCTCGTAGGTCAGCGTGGTGATCCTGCTGTCGTCGGTGGGTGCCTCGGTCGACTTTCCGGCCGACTCTGCCGGTCCGCGCGCGCCGCCCCAGCCGCCGACCCCACGGATGAACAGGCCGGCCGAACTGCGCCACAGCACGCGGCCGTCGGCATCGGTGCCGGTGGTCTGCGCGACGATCAGCGCGGCCTTGTCCTTGTCCCACATTTCGGTGATCTCGGTGACCGCCTGCGCCTCGCCCTCGACGGGGATGTCGCCGAGGATCTCGACTCGCTGATCGGCGTGGAGCAGCTTTGCCCAGTCGAATCGGCCGACCTGCTTGAGGACGCTGAAGTCGACGCCGAGCGTCACCGGCATCGTCGGGACCATGCGCTGCTCGACGCCCTTGGTGTTGTCGGTCGTGAACTGTAGATCGGCGGTGCCCGCGCCCACACCCAGTGCATAGAGCATGCAGTCGCGCGAGGTCCAGCGGACCGTCTTGGGGGCGGATCTGGCGCCGATCGCTGCGGGGTCGAAGGGCTGTGGGTCGGACATGGCGTCTCCTCGGGGCGGTTGTCATCCAGATGGTCGTGTAGTAAATACTCTAGTACTCTATTATTTAGTTGGCTAGGTCCTGCCGGGCCCGGCCCGACCCCGGAAGGCGTGAGATGACGCAGACCATTCCAGCGGTGGATTACCTGGTGCTCGGCGATGAGCCACACCTGGTCGCGCAGGCCTGTGCACAGTGCGGCGCCCTCTACTTTGACCGGCGCAACGCCTGCGCCAGGTGCTTTGCCACGGAGTTCGGCACCCGCCCGCTGGCCACCGAAGGCGTGCTGCGCGCCTACACGATCGTCGAGCGCGGTGCGAAGAACGGCCCGTTCACCTCGGCCGTCGTGGAGCTCGAGGGTGGCGGGATCGTCAAGGCGAACCTGCTGGGTGTCACCGATCCCGAAGTGATCCAACCCGAGATGAAGGTCCGTTTGGCGACCTTCGAGGCCTCCGCCGACGACGACGGCACCGTCGCCGTCGCCTTCGGATTCGAACCGATCGGAGCATGACCATGAGTGACAACGTGTGGATCATCGGCGCATCGATGACGAAGTTCGGCCGCTTCGCCGACCAGGATCTGCTGGATCTGGCGTCGACGGCCTCCCTCGACGCCCTCGCCGACTCGGGGCAGGGCATGGCCGACATGGGGATGCTCACGATGGGCAACGTCTACGAGGCCAACTCGCACAACGGTCAGCGGTTGCAGAAGCAGATCGGCCAGACCGGTATCCCCGTCTACAACGTGGTCAACGCCTGTGCCACCGGCGCGACCGCGGTGCGTGTGGCGATGATGGGCATCAAGGCCGGTGAATGCGACATGGCCCTCGCCGTGGGCGTCGAGAAGATGGGCAAGATGGGCATGCTCGGCGGAGCTGCCCGCAAGGCCGGCGACAAGAAGATCTTCACGCCCAAGGGTCGTTACGGCGCCGTGGTGAAACCCGAGGGTCTGCTCGGTACCGGCCTGATGCCGGGTGTCTTCGCCCAGGCGGGCACCGAATACGCCCTCACGCACGGTGTCACCACCGAGCAGTTCGCCAAGGTCGCGGTGAAGAACCATCTCCACTCGACACTCAACCCGCTCGCCCAGTACCGCAAGGAGTTCTCCCTCGACGAGGTACTCGGCGCCGAGGTGATCGGCTACCCCAACACGCTGCCGATGTGCTGCCCGACCGGCGACGGCGCCGCCGCGGTGGTGCTGGTCTCGGATGCGAAGCTCAAGACCCTCGACCCCGACGTGCGACGTCGGGCGATCAAGATCAGCGCCTCGGTGATGACCTCGGACCCGTGGGCGGACGGTGGCCAGGTCCAGCCCGATGTCAACACCCTGACCCGACTGGCCGCCGACCAGGCCTACGAGGCCGCCGGAATCGGCCCCGAGGATCTCGACCTGGTGGAACTGCACGACTGTTTCGCCACCGCCGAGCTCATCCACTACGACAACCTGCGGCTCTGCGAGCCCGGCGGTGCCGGCGACTTCATCGACTCCGGCGCGCCGATGCGCGACGGCCGGATTCCGGTGAACGTGTCGGGCGGCCTGCTGTCCAAGGGCCATCCCATCGGCGCCACCGGCATCGCCAACCTGTACGAGGTCGCCACGCACCTGCGGGGCGAGGCGGGTGACCGGCAGATCGAGGGCGCCAAGGTGGGTCTGACCCACGTCATCGGCCTCGCATCGGCCTGCGCGGTGCACGTCCTGGAAGCGCCCGCGGCATGATCGCCGGCATCGACGGGAGTCGCTGATGTCCGGCCCACTCGACGGACTGCGGGTACTGGAGATCGCCAGCGCCGCACCGGCTCCCTTCGCCTGCATGATGCTCGCCGACTTCGGCGCCGACGTGGTCACGGTGGACCGGCCGGCCAAACCCGGCCGTACGCCGCGTCGTCCCAAGGACCCGCTCGTCCGCTCGCGCCGGTCGGTGGTCGCCGATCTCAAGACCCCCGAGGGGGTGGCCACGGTACGACGCCTCGCGACCCGGGCCGACATCCTCGTCGAGGGCTTCCGCCCGGGCGTCATGGAACGTCTGGGTCTGGGTCCCGAGGTCCTGGCCGAGCTCAACCCGGGCCTGATCTTCGCCCGGATGACCGGCTACGGGCAGGACGGTCCGCTGGCGCCGCGCGCAGGCCACGACATCAACTACATCGCCGTCGCCGGTGCACTCGAGCCGATCGGTCGGGCCGGGCAACGGCCGCTGCCGCCGCTGAACCTGGTGGGCGACTTCGGCGGTGGCGGGATGCTGTTGGCGGTGGGCATCCTCGCCGCACTGCACGAGCGCTCGCAGTCGGGTCGGGGGCAGGTGGTCGACGCCGCCATGGTCGACGGCGCGGCACTGCTGACCGCCTTCGTCCACGGCGTGCGGGCAGAAGGCCATTGGTCCGACGAACGCGGCACCAACCTGCTCGACGGCGGCGCACCGTTCTACGACACCTATCGCACCGCCGACGGCGGGCACATGGCGGTGGGAGCGCTGGAACGCCGCTTCTATGAGCAGTTGCTGGTCGGTCTCGGGCTCGACGACGACCCGTCCCTGCCGGGGCAGATGGACCGGGACGGCTGGGCGCATCTGCACACCAGGTTCGCGGAGGCCTTCGCCTCCCGTACCCGGGACGAGTGGTCGGCGGTGTTCGCCGATCTCGACGCCTGTGTGTCGCCGGTGCTGGCACCGCACGAGGCGCCGGATGGTGAACATGCGACTGCCCGTGCAGGTTTCGTCGACGTCGCAGGGGTACGCCAGCCTGCACCCGCGCCGCGGTTCTCCCGGACGCCTGCGACCGAGCCGACTCCGCCCCGGCTACCCGGCGAGGACACCGAGCAGGTACTGACCGATTGGGACTGCATGCCCGCCTTGGCCGGCATCCGCACAGACAACGAGGTGGCTGCGTCGTGACGACCGCAGAGACGCTGATGGTCCCGGAGACCGTCGCCGAGGCACGCACGGGATTCCGGACGTGGCTGGCCGAGAACCGGGCACCGCTGGAACAGTTCCGGGAGACCGGCGGCGAACTGACCGAAATCTTCGACCGGCTCCGCCGACTGCAGCGGATGCTGTACGACGCCGGCTGGATCCGGTTGGGCTGGCCGGAATCCGCCGGCGGGCTCGGCGGCCGGCGGATCCTGCGCAGCATCATCAGCGAGGAACTCGCCCACGCCGGCTATCCGCCACCGTTCTCCTTCGCGACCCAGGAGGTGCTTGGTCCGGCGGTCGCCGAGTTCGCCCCGGCCGAGCTGGCCGCGGTGGCGCTGCCGCGACTGCTCCAGGGTGAGGAGACGTGGTGCCAGGGCTTCTCCGAGCCGGGAGCGGGCAGCGACCTCGCTTCACTGCGGCTCAAGGCGGTCCGCGTCGACGGCGGCTGGCAGGTCTCTGGCGAAAAGGTCTGGACCAGCTGGGCACAGCTCGCCGACCGGTGCCTGCTCCTGGCCCGCACCGGGCCGTCGGACTCCGGCCACCGGGGCATCTCGGCATTCCTGCTCGACATGAACACCCCCGGCATCACGGTCAGCCGTTTGCGCAGCATGAACGGCGACGACGAGTTCTGCTCACTGTTCTTCGACAACGTCGTCATTCCCGAGGGCCGACTCCTCGGCGAGGTCGACGGCGGCTGGGCGGTGGCCACGCATGTGCTTGCCGGTGAGCGGGGCGCCGCGGCGTGGCAGCGGCAGATCTGGTTGCGGTCGCGGCTCGACGAGCTCGCCGCCGATCCGGCCGCCGACGTCGGGGACGACGCGATCGGCGAGTCCCTGGAACTGCTGACCGCGCTGCGGCTGCTGTCGCGGCGCACTGTGGCCAGGTTGTCCGCAGACGAGCCGGTGGGTTCGACCACCTCGCTGGACAAGCTGGCCATGTCGACGGCCGAGAAGTTCCTGTTCGACGTGGCCCTGGCCGGCAAGTCCGCCGACACCGTGTTCGGACACCCCGACGAGAAGTGGCGCAACGACTACCTCTACAGCCGCGCCTCGTCGATCTACGGCGGCGCCGTCGAGATTCAGCGCAACATCATCGCCGAACGCCTGCTGGGCCTGCCCCGCTGAGGTTGGAGACATTTCATGGACGACGACGACATCACCCAGATCACCGAAGCGTTGCGTCAGACGGTCGAGGCCGACCCGGCGGCGGCGCGGAAGGCGATCACCGAGTTCGGCTGGCTGGAACTCCTCGACGATCAGGCGCAGATCGCGGTGAGCACGCTGCTGCCGATCTGGGGTCGATCGCTGGCGCAGGGCAGTCTGCTCGATCCGATTCTGGTGCGCGCCGGTGGTGTCGCCGACCCGGCGGGATTGCGAGTGGTGCTCCCGGCGCTCGGCAGCACTCGCGCCCCGGGTCGACTCGTCGGAGATCGCGTCGAGATCGACGGGGTGCTCGCCACCGGCGATGGCCCGATCCTGGTCGTGATGGCGACCGACGGCGGACTCACCCTCGCGCTGTGCGACGACCCTGGTGTCGTCGCGGGTGATCCGTTGGACCCGTCGGCCGGGTGGGCGCGGCTCACCGGATCACCGGCGGTTCTCGAGAAGCGCACGCCAAGAGGCATCGATCCCGATGTCGCGTGGTCGGCGATGCTGGCGGCAGGCCGTCGGGCGCTGGCCTACGAACTGATCGGCGTGAGCGAGAAGATGCTGGAGATGACCGTCGAGCATGTCGCGTCCCGGCACCAGTTCGGCCGGGCCCTCGGGTCTTTTCAGGCGGTCAAGCACCAGCTGGCCGACGTGAAGCTCTGGACCGAGGTGGCCCGACTCGCGGCCGATGCCGCCTGGGAGGACGGTGGCGAGGTGTCGGCGGCACTGGCCAAGGCGGCGGCCGTACGTGCCTCGGCAGCGGCCCGTCGGAGCTGTCAGCAGCTTCTCGGCGGCATGGGCTTCACCTGGGAACACGACTTCCACCGCTATCTACGCCGGGCTCTGACCCTCGAGCCGATGCTCGGCGGTGGCCCCGGCCTGCACCGCGAACTCGGTGCCGCACTGCGCTCCGGCGCGGTGAGTCACGACCTGATCGCGCTGTGAGCGCACCGACACCAACCATCCGGACGACGACAATCGTTGCACCGTAGGAACTTTGAGGAGACGCCATGTCCGAAGCGTGGATCATAGACGGCGTGCGCACCCCGCGCGGCAAAGGCAAACCGTCCGGCGCGCTGCACGGCGTGCACCCGCAGGAACTGCTCGGCGGTCTGCTGAGCGCGCTCACCGAACGCGGCCTGGCCCCCGAGGACGTCGCCGACGTCATCATGGGCAACGGCGAGCACGCCGGCGATCACGCCAATGACGTCGCCCGATCCGCGGTGCTCACGGCGGGTTGGCCGGTCAGTGTGCCGGGACTGACCCTCAACCGCTTCTGCGGCGGTGGGCAGCAGGCGGTCATGGCCGCGGCCACCGGCGTCCTCGCCGGCTGGCAGGACGTCGTGGTGGCCGGCGGCGTCGAATCCATGTCCCGGCACAGCTACGGTCAGCCCCTCGACGCGGGGAACCCGGTACTGCGTGAGCGGTATCCGATGGTGCCGCAGGGGATCTCGGCGGATCTCATCGCCACCCTGGAAGGGTTCGGCCGATCGGACGTGGATGCCTTCGCGGCCCGCAGCCAGGAGCTTGCGGCAACGGCGATCAAGGAGGATCGCTTCGCGCGCAGTCTGATTCCGGTGACCGGGGCCGACGGCACCGTCCTGCTCGACCGCGACGAGCACGCGCGCCCGGGCACCACCGCGGAGTCGCTTACCACGCTGCCGCCGTCGTTCGAACGCTCCGGAGCCAAGCCCCGCGACGATCAGGGCCGCTCCTATGACGACATGGCCCGCGCGGTCTACCCGGCCGCCGGCGAGATCCAGCACGTCCATCATGCAGGCAACTCGTCGGGCGTCGTCGACGGCGCCGCAGCCGTGGTCGTCGCCTCTGACCGGTACGCCAGGGCGCACGGACTGACCCCCCGGGCCCGCATCGTCACCGGCGCGGTGCTCGGTGCCGAGCCGGTCATCATGCTCACCGCACCCGGACCGGCGTCGGAGCAGTGCCTGCGTCAGGCCGGGATGAGCGTCGCCGACATCGACCTCTGGGAGATCAACGAGGCCTTCGCTGCTGTCCCGCTGAAGGTCATGAAGGACTTGGCGATCGACCCCGACCGGGTCAACGTCAACGGAGGAGCCATCGCGCTCGGGCACCCGATCGGTGCCACCGGCGCGATGCTCCTCCAGACCGTCATCGACGAACTGGAACGCCGCGACCTGTCGACCGGGTTGGTGACGATGTGCACCGGCGGCGGGATGGCCACGGCCACAATCGTGGAACGAATCTGACCGGTACCGATCGAGGAGAGTCATGAATCATCAGACAGTCACGGTCGAGCTGCACGATCACGTCGCCGAACTACGGCTCGACCGTCCCGAGGTCCTCAACGCGTTCGACGACGCCCTGGTCAACGAACTGCCGGGGGTGCTGATCGACCTCGCCCGTGACAACGATGTCCGGGCAGTCGCGTGGACCTCCAGCGGCCGGCACTTCTCGGCGGGCGGCGACATGGAGACGATCCTGGCAGGACACGACGATCTCACCGTGCTGCTCCGCGGCGTCGACGACGGTCGTCGGCTGTTCCGAGCCTTCGCCGACTTCCCCAAACCTCTGGTGACGGCGGTGCAGGGAAGCAGTTTCGGGGTCGCGACGAGCCTTGTGTTCACCTCGGATGCGGTGGTCGTGACGCCCACGACGAAACTCGCGGATCCGCACGTCCACATGGGTCTGGTGGCCGGTGACGGCGGCGCGGTCACCTGGCCGCTGAGCGCCGGTCTGGCGCGCGCCAAACGCAAGCTGCTCTGGGGCGAGCCGCTCACCGGTCGCGAGGCCTTCGAGCTTGGGCTGGCCACCGATCTGGTCGAGTCGGACGACGGGCTCCGCGATCGCGCGCTGGAGTTGGCCGCGCACGTGGCGGGCCTGCCCCCGATCGCGACCCAGCTGACCAAGCGGGCACTCAACCGGGTGCTGTCGCAGGCCACCGACCAGGTGCTCGACACCGGCTTCTATCTCGAAGCGCTTTCCAACCGCAGCAACGACGCGGTCGAGGCCGTGACTGCCTTCAAGGAGAAGCGTCAGGGGAATTGGTCGGGGAGCTGACCCCGCCGGGCCGGCGCCGGGGATCGGCTGAGCGCACCGGACCGCCGACGCGGTGATCGGGCGCTTGTGATCCGGGGTTGACCTTCGCCGGGCACTTCCTCTGGCCGTCCGCTCACGATCGAGCGGAGCATCGCCATGTGTACCGTGGTGTCGGCGACGCCGTCGTCGAAGGACGCCAGTCTGGTGCCGGTGGGGCCGGCCTCGATCCCCTCACCGAGAGTCCGGTACATCGCGACGGTCGGCCCAACCAGCCGGCTGCTGGCGCCCGGCCAGAGCGCGCGAAAGACTGTTGGACGCATCCAGTTCCATGAGTGCAGCGTCGGTGGTGGTCTTCGCGCGGCCCGACGGCGCCGGCGGAGCATCGAGGACGCGGGCCCCGACCCGTCGTTGATCGGGATCTATTGAAGTGAGTCGTACGCCGGGCGAGCCGCCTCTCCGCTGAGGACATCGATGACATTCGATCGACGAGGGCGTGCCGCGACCAACTAGACCGTCCGGCTACCTCCGGCGATCATGCCTGGTCTGCCCGATGCCGCGGTGAATCGAGATCGCGGATGCGAAGCAAACTTCGCACCAAGGCAAAACCCTCCGGCTGGGCGAAAATTCGGTCACCCCAGTGTGAGTCGTCGAAGTAGGCCTCAAGCATCAGTAGGCGTTCGGAATCGAACACCTCGCCAGTAAGTGTCTGGCCGGGTTCGTCGATCGGGGCGGTCCCATTCTCGCTCTGCACACGATTCACGACCAGTCGCCGTGCCGCATAGGCGTCTTTCATCAACGAGGACAACGAGTCGGTGAGGTTGTCGGCCTCTGCGAGCGCCGCCGGTCTCTCCAAACCCGAAGGGCGGTCCACCTCGAGATGCTCTCCGAAGAGCACACGAAGTTCCTGCAGGACCTGCTCTCCTTCGATGTGCAAGACTCGATCGCCTTCGATCTCACCAGCGGACGGTTGGTTTCGAGCAATTACCTGGTGATCCAGCGCCGGCGGAAACTCCGCTCCGGGCGGATTGAACTGCAACGATGCTGCGGGCCACACATCCGAGGTCTGTTCGAAACGGCGCAGATGTCCCATTGGGCGTCGAAAGTTCGGTGTGGTAATGCACAAGAGCCTTGCTGGCGGCCAATTCTTCCAAGGCCCAGCGCGTGTGTACTTCGACGTGGCGTTCGCATTGCGTAAGTGATCTTGCCCGGCTGGGCTGAAAAGCTTCGATCTGCTTGAGCATGTTCACGCTTGTGGTGCTCATTTCCGATCGCTTAAGTCGTCGACTGCACCAGCTCGATCAGCCGTGGTGTGCGATTTCGACTGATCGAGCTGGTAAACGGAGGCTGTGGTTTACGGGGTCAGGTAATCGACCATCGCCTTGGTGTCCTTGTAGTAGACGTCGATCTCGACGATCTGATCGTTCTCGAAGCGGTACACCTCGACCATCGGGATGGAGAGCGTTCCGTCGGCGCCGTCACGCTTGAAGGTGGCGGTCTGGCGGGTGATCACGTTCTGCTCGTCGACGTCGAAGATGTCGATGTCGCTGACGGTCAGGTTGGCCAGGGACTGGATCTTGGTCATGAGGGCGCGCAGGCCCTCCTTGCCCTTCCATTCGCCGCCGTAGGGCAGTTCGGCCGCCTCGCGGACCACGATGTTCTCGTGGAACGGGTCGGCCTGACCCTCCACGCTGGCGTCGGTGAGGTCGCCGTTGATGCCTTCGTCGGCGAGTCCGAGTGTGCCGCGGACGATTTGGGCTGCACGTGATGCCATGACTTCAGTTCTCCTGTTTGGTTGAAGCGGTGTTCGGGGTGGGTCAGAGGTTGTCGACGCGATCGAAGGCGAGGACGAGCCGGGTGGGGGCGTACACGGCGCCGGCCTGATAGATCGGTCCGGCGTCCGGTCCGGACGGGCGCACGTTGGTGATGCGGCCGAGTAGTTCGTCGAAGGCGATGTCGATCTGCATCCGGGCGAAGGTGGCGCCCAGGCAGCGATGCGTCCCGTGACCGAACGCCAGGTGGTTCTTGTCTTTCCGGTCGAAGTCGAGGATGTCGGCGCCCGGGAAGTGTTCGGCGTCCCGATTGGCTGAGGAGTACATCAGCATCAGGATGTCGCCCTTGGTGAGTTGCTGGTCGCCGAGGACGACGTCGCGCATCACGATGCGTCGCAGGGCCAGGACCGGTGACTGCTGCCGCAGCAGTTCGTCGAGGTCGTTCTTCACCCAGTTCTTCTGCCGCAGGCGATGTTCCAGATCGGGTTCATGCGCGAGGGTGGCCGCGATGTTGGAGATCGCGCCGCGGGTGGTGTCGAGTCCGCCGATGAACAAGACGGTGACCACACCGATTTGTTCTTCCATGGTGAGAGCGCGACCGTCGACGGTGGCGCTCGCGATGGCGGAGATGATGCTGCCGTCGTCGACCGTCTCGGCCCGTTCGGCGAGATACTCCGCGGCGAGGACCGCGAGTCCCTGATAGGACTCCGGACTGTTCTCCCGGACGATACGCTCGACGGCCTTCACGGCACGCTGCAGACGCGACGGGTCGTCCTCGTCGAAGACGATCTTCGCGGCGGCCGACGAGGTGAACGGGATGGCGAAGTCGTCGATGAAGTCAACCTGCCCCTTGTCGAGGAACTTCTCGATGACGGTGCGGGCGAGATCGCGGAGGACCGGCTCGTACTTCATCAGGTGAGGCCGGGTGAAGAACGGGTTGAGGAACTTCCGGAAGTCTTCGTGCAGAGGGGGATCCACATCCAGGGGTGGCAGACGCACCGGGCTCGGCAGCGGTGTGGACTCGGTCGAGGAGTAGACCTCCGGATTCGAGAGGACCTCCTTGAGCAGCGGGAAGGTGGTGACCAGGTACATCCCTCCGTGTGCGCGGGTGTGGGCCACCGGGCAGGTGCTGCGGGCGTGCTCCATCACCTCGTTCATCCGAGCGAAGCAGGTGTCGTCGAAGAGGTCGAAGTCTGCGAGTTGGTGATCGAGGGAGGTTTCGGTTGTGGACATGGTGCTGCCCTCCTTGGGACTGCGAGTGCCTGGTATAGGTCTACGGATCAACTAGTGAGTTGTAGAGCACACTAGGGTGATTGCGATCACATGTCCAGGACTTCGACGACTTCCTGCGGACGTTGGCGTCACGGCGATCGTGGAATTTCCTGGGATCATGCCTGGTAGCATCGATTGCACAAAAGGTCGTGACATGGATAATCGCATGATCTATTGTCTACGAATGGTCGATGTGATTCCGGCCACAGCCTCCGCCGCGGTTCCTTGCGGCGGCACCGGGCGCTGGCCCGGTGGACTACCAGGCGAGTCCTCGGCGGGCAGTCGGCGTCCGTCGCGCGGCTTTGTCCGTCGTCTCAGAGGAGAGAAATGTCCCACTCCGATACCCAGTCGCTGGATTGCGACCTGTTGATCGTCGGCCTCGGCATGACCGGTGCCTGCGCGGCGCTGGAAGCCCGTGCTCGAGGGGCTGATGTGCTGATCCTGGAGCGTGCCACCTCGGGTGGTGGCACCAGCGCGATGACCGAGGGGGTGATCTACCTCGGTGGTGGCACCCGTCTGCAGCGTGACCTCGGCGTCGACGACGACCCGGACGCGATGTACCGCTTCATGGACGCGATCTGCAACGTGTCGAACAAGGCTGTGTTGCGCCGCTACTGCGACGGCAGCCCAGAGCACTTCGATTGGCTGGAGGCGCAGGGCGTTCCGTTCACCCGGGAGCTGTACAAGGACAAGCACATCTGCCCGCCCCAGGGCCCGGGTCTCTACAGCAGTGGTAACGAAAAGGTCTGGCCGTACCGCGAATTCGCGACACCGGCTTATCGCGGGCACCTGGTGAACGGTCCGTCGGGCAATGCCGGGTCGAAGATGATGGAAGTGCTGCTGAAGCGCTGCGAAGACGAGGGTGTGCGCGTGATCGGCGACGCACGAGTCCTCGATCTCACGACCGACGCTGCGGGCCGGGTCGACGGAGCCACGTTCCGCCGCTACGGCGAAGACCACACAGCCAGTGCTCGTAAGGGTGTTCTGCTGGCCACCGGCGGATTCCAGATGAACGAGAAGATGGTCGCCCGCGACTACCCGTTCCTGCTCGAGAACGGTGTGCCGATCGGCGAGGACTCCAGTGACGGGTCCGGGATCGAGATGGCCCAGGCGATCGGTGCCGACGTCGAGTCGCCGGGCGCGATCCACGCGACGGCGAGCATCTACCCGCCCGGAGATCTGGTACGCGGCATCATCGTCAACAAGTTCGGCCAGCGGTTCGTCGCCGAGGACAGCTATCACGGCCGGACCGCCGCCTTCGTCTTCGATCAGCCGGATCGCAAGGCGTATCTCATCGTCGACTCCGAGACCTTCGACTACCCGCAGTTCTCCGAGCAGTTCGGCTATGCGCTCGTGGACGGTTGGGAGACGGTGCCGGAAATGGAAGCGGGACTGGGGGTTCCGGAGGGGGCGCTGCAGCGCACGCTCGACGATTACAACGAGTTCGCGGCGGTCGGCCGCGACCCTCGGTTCGGCAAGCATCCGGATTGGCTGGTCCCGCTGAAGAACGGCCCGTATGCAGCCATCAATCTCTCGGCCGACGTCGTGAAGTACCACTACCACTCGCTCGGCGGGCTCCGGGTGGACGAGGAGGCCCGGGTCGTCGCCGCGAACGGCGCGCCGGTGCCGGGACTCTATGCGGCCGGAAGTTGTGCCGCGAGTGTGATCCAGACGGCCAAGGGCTATGGCAGCGGCATGATGCTCGGCGGCGGTTCGTTCTTCGGCAGGGTGGCTGCCCGGCATTGCCTCGCCGCGGTGTGATCGCAAACGACATGAAAGCACAAGAGCGCCGGCCGGTAGCTGCGGGCGAGGGCCGGCGCTCAAAGTGTTCCACGACTCAATAGTCTATTGACAACTAATCTAGTGCTAGACAAACTGGTGTGGCGTAGATAACACCGCATCGGTGGGCGCGACCGGGCGGTCGTGGTGAGTCGCCACCTGACGAGAGAGACGGAAAACCAATGGTTGACATGAACAAGCCCTGGGTGGTCGACAGTCGCCTGAGCGAGCGCTTCCCGGTCTACACCCGCGGCAATGCGGGTGAGGTGGCCGGTATGGTCGCCTCGCCGCTGCAGCAGACCGTGATCAGCGGGTGGCGCTCGGAGACCGCCTGGCGCCGGGCGCTCATCGACTTCGGCGCCTTCGACGAGTGCGAGTTCAGTCCGGACTCGCTCGACATCATCGGTGTGGCGCACGGCTACATCTACATCAACCTGTCCATCCAGCGAGTGTTCGGCGTCCGGATGCCTGGTGCCAGTGCGGAACTCATGGACCGCACCTATCTGGGGTCCAGCACCGGTGCACCGGAGTATGTGGAGCAACCGGGTGACAGTGCTCCGCAGTATGCCGAGCGGATCGGTGCGAGCATCGGCCGGGTCATGGGCACCACCTCGCGTCCCGACCTCGAGGCGGATTCGCAGCGCGCGCTGGAGTTGCGTCGAGCCCGGCCCGATTACTCCGCGATGTCCGACCATGAACTGGTCGCGTACTCGAACCGGGTCAACGACGAGTACACCGCCGACTTCCTGCGCAAGCACATGCTGATGATGTACGAGTCGTCGATCGTCACCGGATTCCTCGACGAGGCACTGGGCCGGTTCGATGATTCGACACTCGGTGTCCGGTTGATGGGTGGCTGGGGTGGGGTGGCCTCCGCGGCGCCGGCCATCGAGCTGTGGCGGATCGGCAGGCTGGCCGCGGCCTCGGACCTCGTCACCAAGGAGTTCGAGGTCGGCGTCGACGGTGTCCTCGACCGGCTGCGCAGCCGCGGTGAGGTCGAGGCGAGGTCCTTCGTCGAGCAGTTCGACGGGTTCATCTTCGAGTACGGCTCGCGCTCGTCGCAGGAGTGGGACATCTTCCCGCCGGATTGGGAGTCGCATCCGGAGATGGTGGCGACCCTCGTCAACCAGTTCCGCAAGCTGCCGGAAGACAGCTCGCCGGAAGCCACCGGCAAGAAGGTGTCGCAGGGCCGCGAAGCACTGCTCGAGGAGCTGAGGGTTCGGCTCGCCGACGACGCCGAAGGATGGGGCCAGCTGCAGGCCGCGGTCGCGGCGCTGTCGGTGTGGATGCCCGCCCGCGAGCTGAGCAAGACCAACTTCATCAAGGCGCTGCACGAGACCCGCCTCCCGCTGCGGGAGCTGGGCAAGCGCTTCGCCGACCGAGGTGTCCTCGAGTCCTTCGACGACCTGGCGCTGCTGCGGCTCGACGAGGTGAGCGCACTGATCGACGATCCGTCGGTGGTGTCGGTGATCGCTGAGCGCAAGGAGTGGATCGCCGAGCTCGAACGCCGGGAGCCGCCCTTCGTCGTGGTCGCCGGTGACGTGCCGAGTCCGACGACGTGGGAGCGGCGGACCGGACCGTCGGCGCTACCGGTGGCCGGTCCGGGCGAGACCCTCTCGGGTCTGGGAGCCTGCCCGGGCTCGGCGACCGGCGTGGCCCGCGTGATCATGGACCCCTCGGAGGCCGAGGAGCTCGAACCCGGCGAGATCCTCGTGGCTCCCGAGACCGACCCGGGGTGGACGCCGCTGTTCACCACCTGCGCGGGCGTCGTGGTCAACGTCGGCTCGCCGCTGAGTCACGCGGCCATCGTCAGTCGTGAACTGGGCATTCCGGCGGTTCTCGCGGTGGAGCAGGCCACCAAGCGGATCAAGTCGGGCACGTTGCTGACCGTCGACGGCACGACCGGGACGGTGACGGTGCACTGAGGTCTCACCTCGAAGCCAGCCAGGCGTGGCCTCCACGAGAGGAACGCCTGGCCAGCTTCGTGTTTGTGTTCGGTACCCACGGTCAGTGGCTGACGAGGTCGCCGGCCGGGAGGTGGCCGGTCTCGTTGAGTGACTGCACCACCCAACGGCCCCCGTGATGCCGCACCCGGGTGATCGAGGCGTGGGCGGCGAAGAAGAACATGCTCGGTTCGACGCCGAGCAGCGACGCGATGAAGGCGCTGATCGCGCCACCGTGACTGACTGCGACGACGGTCTGATCCGGGTGATCGGCGGCGATCGTGGTGAGTGCCTCGGTGAGGCGGGTGCGGACAGCGGCGCTGTCCTCGGTGACGTCTCCGTGCATCTCGACTTCACGAAGATCGGCGCGGGTGGCGACGGTCAAGGGCGCCTGGGCCTCCCGGACGATCGCCTGGGCCGTGGCGGCGGCGCGCGTCAGATGGCTGGCATAGACGGCCGAAACCGACTGGGCGGCGAGGCGTCTGGCCGCCAGGTGGGCCTGGCGCTCGCCGAGGGCCGACAGTGGGGGCCCGGCCGCTCCACCGGCGGCGAGGTCCGCGTCGAGGAAGGACTGCTGCGCGTGGCGAACCAGGATCACCTCGGTCCAGGGCTTGTCGATCAGCAACTCCTCGCGCAGCTGTGAACGTGCCGCATGGAGGATGTTGGTGTCGTATTCGAGGGTGCGCTCTGGCGTGGGTGTGGGCGGCTGCATGACTGACTCCCAAGTTGTTGATCACTAGACCATCGATGATTCCAGCGTACCGGCCGACAGGCTAAAGCTCTATTGACAAATACTCGATAACACGACAATCTAGGGGTGTTCCAGGTTACCGACCTTCCTGGGTGGCAGCGCTCCGGGAGGCCCCCGCCGTTCGTGGCGGTCGAGGATCGGAGTCGGCATTCCCATCACCACTGACAGCGCCGTCGCGACGGCCGGACTGTCCGAGAATCATCAGCAGGTCGCACTGGTCTCCCGGCCGGGCGTCGTCGACGTGATCGACGTCGACGAGCCGAAGCCCGCAGCCGGTGAGGTCACGGTCTCCATCGATCTCTGCGGTGTCTGCGTGACCGAGGTCCGCGCGTACTCCACCGGGGCCGGCCACGGGCCGACGCTGTGTGGCCACGAGTGGACGGGCCGGCTCGTCGAGGTCGGCGAGTCGGTCGACCGTCTCGCGCTCGGGCAGCGGGTCGTCGTCGGGGTGCCCGATCCGTGTGGCGACTGCGACTCCTGCCGTGCCGGACGCCCAGAGTTCTGCGCCCTCGTCATGTCGGTGGCGCGGGGTCGAGACGTCGCGCCCGAGCAGCCGCATGGTGGCTTTGCCCGACTGCTGACGGTGCCCGCGTATCGCGTCGTCCCGGTCCCCGACAAGGTCTCGGAAGTCGCGGCGGCCCTCGTCGAGCCCGCAGCTGTCGCCTGGCACGCGATTCGTCGCGGCGTGGTCGCCACCGGCGAGCGCGTGCTCGTCCTCGGGGCCGGTCCCATCGGACTCCTCGTGGTGCAGTGTGCGCGTGCGGTCGGTGCGGCCGAGGTGAACGTCGTCGAACTCTCCGCGTCTCGCTGTCTCGCCGCGGAGGCCTCCGGTGCACATCGGGTGGCGGCCACCGTCACCGAGGTCTCCGACGACCACGACGTCGTCGTCGAATGCACCGGCGCCCCCGACATGGTCGAGCAGGCCCTCGCGGCCCTGCGCCAGGGCGGACGTGTGGTGCTGGTCGGAGACGCCGGGCAGGCGACGATCTCGCCGCGGATGTGGCTGGCCAAGGAAGCGACGCTGATCGCGGCTGCCGGTTATACGCGCGCGGAGATCGTGGAGACCCTGCAACTGATCGCCGACCGAGGTATCGAACCCGAGAAGTTGCACACCCGCACCGTCGGCATCGGTTCCCTGGCGGACGGCCTGGCCGGCCTGACGGCGGCCGACACCGACGACATCAAGATCGTGCTCGATCCGAGGATCAAGGAGAACTCATGAAGATCGGACTGCGCTACGACATGCGCGCACCGGACCTCGGCCCGGGGTCGCCGAGCCCCGGCGACCTGTACAAGGCGGCCGTCGAACAGTGCATCTGGGCCGACCGAAAAGGTTTCGACACCGTCTATCTGGCCGAACACCACGGTGCGGAGGACAACTACTGCCCGTCGCCGCTGATTCTGGCGGCCGCCATCGCCGGCGCCACCGAACAGATCGAACTGCACTTCTCGGCACTGTGCATCACAATGCACGACCCGCTGCGGCTGGCCGAAGACCTCGCGGTCCTCGACCTCATCGCCGGTCCTGGCCGTGTGCTGATCACCGCCGGCATCGGCTATCGACCCCAGGAGTTCGACATGTTCGGCGTCGACTTTCCGAACCGGGGCAAGGTCTTCGAGGAGAAGCTCGAAATTATCCGAACCGCCTGGCGCGAAGCGGAATTCGATCACCGCGGCTCCCGGGTCAGCGTGACGCCCCGTCCCGGCACCCCCGGTGGGCCGACGATCTACATCGGCGGAAACGCGAAACCGTCGGCGCGCCGAGCTGCCCGGATGGGTCTGGGGTACCGGCCGGCGACCGAGGAGCTGTACCGCTTCTACGCCGAGGAATGCGTCAAGCAGGGACACCCGGAACCGGAACCCTTCCCGCGGCACGGCCCGGCGTTCGTCTACGTGGCAGAGGATCCCGAAGCCGCGCTGGCGGAGGTCGCTCCCCATGTGATGCACGCCAGCAACATGTACGCGTCCTGGGCGGGGGAGCGTTCCAATGCCACCGTCAACGGGTACTGGCGTGAGAAGAGCGACCTCGACTCGATCCGCGACGACCCGTCGATGTGGATCCTCAGTCCCGACGACGCGGTCCGACGACTCTCGGAGCTCGACGACGACTACGAGTTGCGGCTGCATCCGCTGCTCGGCGGTCTGCCGCCCGAATTATCCTGGCGGAGTCTGGAATTACTCGCCGACAAGGTCCTCCCGCAGGTCCGCGCCGTCTCACCGGTGAGCTAGGAAGCCGTCGCATAGTCGCTGTCGCACCGCCCCGGTGAGGTCACACCTCGCCGGGGCGGTGCTCTCTTCGCGGTGGCACAGCACGACGCCGGTGAGTGACGGAGCATCACTCACCGGCGTCGGTGATGGTTGTGAACGGTCAGAGATCGAGCACGAGGCGCTCACCCTTGCAACGGCTGGTGCAGATCATCATGACGTCGTTCGCCGCCTGCTCGTCCTCGGTCAGGTAGTCGTCACGGTGATCGGGGGTGCCGTCGAGCACCGGGGTCTCACATTCGCCGCAATAACCTTCCTCGCAGGAGAACGGCTGTTCGGGCAACACTTTTCGAACCTCGCCGAGGATCGTGGCGCCATCCGGGATCGTGAGCGTGATCCCGGACTGGGCGAGCTCCACCTCGAAGGACTCACCGCTGTGGTCGATTGGCCCGCTCGCCGCGAAACGCTCGAAGTGCAGCGCGCCGAGGTGGTCGTGCTCGGCGAACTCCTGGGCGACCGCGTCGATCATCGCGCCGGGCCCGCACGTGTAGATCTCGGCGCCCGCGGGTGCCTCGGCGAGGATGCGGCGAAGGTCCGGATGTCCGCGCTCGGCCTCGACCCACAGGTCGACGGCGTCGCCGTGTGCGGCGATCGTCTCCCGGTAGGCCATCGAGGACTCTGTGCGTCCACCGTAGATCAGCCGCCAGCCGGCGCCGCGGCGTCGGGCCTCGGAGACCATCGGGATCATCGGCGTGATGCCGATTCCGCCGCCGATGAACACGTAGTTGTCTGCGTCGACGAGTTCGAAATTGTTCTTGGGCGGGCGTACCTCGAAAATCACGTCGGCGGTGGCGATCTCGTGGATCTCGCGGGACCCGCCGCGGCCTTCCGGCTCGTTGAGCACGGCGATGGTGTAGCTGCGCAGATCTGCCGGATCGCCACACAGAGAGTACTGGCGCAGCAGACCGGAGGGAAGCCGGAGCTCGACATGGGCTCCCGGCTGCCAGGCCGGCAGGTCGCGGCCGGTCGCGTCCTCGAGGGTGATCTCGATGATCCGGTCGGCTATAACGCGAGCTGCGGTGACCCGCATCTTGAGGAGTGCGACTGTGGTGAACATGGGCGGTCCTATCGGTACTCGTGCCCGGTGGGCGCCGACTCTGACCGAGCCGGGAGAATTGGTCCTGTACTAAATAGTCGCATCTACGACTATCTTGAGTCAATGGAGTTGTGAGACTGCAGTCACGGGCGGGATTTCGATCGTCGTTCATCTAGGAATCAATACTCTAGTACTCTACTATTGCGTGACAGAATATCCCGAGCCGGAGAGCGAGGAAGCATGAGCGTGAACACCGAGACCGCGGCGGGTGTGGTGTGGGGTGAGGAGGTCGTCGAGGCCGACTACGCCGGACACCCCGGCCGGACCTACGCCCGGTCGCCCGGTTCACTCGTGGAGCTGCTGGCAACCGTCGGACCGTGGGACGGGCGTGACTTCCTCGTCCAGGGCGACGTCCGCATCGGCCACCGCGACTTCCTGCGTGCAATCCCTGCCGCTGCGGAAATGCTTGCGGCGCGGGGGGTCTCCCGTGGGGATCGCGTTCTGCTGCACTGCTACAACCGTCCCGAGTTCGCGCTGGCCACCTGCGCGGCATGGTGGTTGGGAGCGGTCCCGGTCTACGCCAACCGCTGGTGGAGCACCGATGAGGCCCGCCATGCGATTGCGGTGGCCGAACCTGCACTGGTCCTGTCCGATGCGACGGACTTCTTCGACGACGGCGTTCGGGTCGAGTCGATCGAGCAGCTTGCCGCGGCATGGACGAGCAACTCGACCTTTTCGCCGGTCGAGGGTGTCGCCCTCGACGACCCGGCACTCATCCTGTTCACCTCCGGCAGTTCCGGATCACCGAAAGCCGTTGTGCTGTCGTCGCGTTCGGTGATCACCAATCAGCAGAACCTGCTGGTGCGCTCACGGCGGCTGCCGCACCGGCTCGATCCGGCCGGACCGCAGCCGGTCGCGCTGGTGTGCACCCCGCTGTTCCACATCGGGGGCGTGTCGAACATCCTCACCAACCTGCTGATCGGCGGACGGATGGTGATGACCGTCGGCAGGTTCGACGCCGGCGAGATCCTCGCACTGATCGAGGCCGAACGGGTGCAGGCCTGGGGTGGCGTTCCGACGATGGCGATTCGCCTGCTCGAACACCCCGACTTCGACGCCCACGATCTGTCGAGTCTGCGGTCGTTCCCGCTCGGCGGTGCCCCGTTGCCGCCGGCCCTGCTCGGTCGGATGATCGCCAAGCTCCCGCAACTCGAGCGGCGCGGACTGGCCAACACCTGGGGCATGACCGAGACCGGCGGGTTCATGACCGTCGCGGGCAACGCGGACCTCGTCGAGCGGCCCGGCACCGTCGGGCGACCGTATCCCGTCGTCGAGATCCGCATCACCGACCCCGACGAACGCGGAGTCGGTGAGGTCATCGTCCGCGCGCCCACGGTGATGCTGGGCTACCTCGGCATCGAGGACGGCACCGTGGACGACGCCGGCTGGCTGCACACCGGCGACCTCGGACACCTCGACGACGGCTACCTGTTCCTTGACGGCCGGAGCAAGGACATCGTGATCCGCGGTGGTGAGAACATCGCCTGCGCGCACATCGAGAAGACGATCCTCGGCCACCCGTCGGTCATCGAGGCGGCGGTCTTCGGTGTGCCGCACGAGGATCTCGGCGAAGAACTCGCCGCGGCGGTGACCCACCGGGTCGGTGAGGCGATCACCGCCGACGAGCTCGTCGCCCACTGCCGAAAAACGCTCGGCTACTTCGAGATTCCCACGCACTGGCAGATCGACGACCGGCCACTGCCCACGCTGGCCGGCGAGAAGCTGAACAAGAAGGCCATCAAGGCGGCCTTCGTCGAATCCGTCCTGGAAGGATGACCGATGTTCCTCAGTCCCGCTGACGAGTACTTCACCCATCAGACCGCGCTCACCCACGCCATGGTCGCGACCAGTGACCCGTCCTGGCGGGAGCGGTACTGGGTCTCCTTCCAGGACACCGAGACCGGTGACACGGTGCTTACGCTGGGATTGGGCCGGTATCCGAACCAGGACGTGATGGAGGCGTTCGCCTGCTTCTCCGACAACGGTCGCCAGACCAACCTCCGGCTCTCCCGGTCGCTGTTGCCCGACAGTCACGCGCTGGCCGTGGGCCCGTTGTCGTGCGGGATCGTCGAGCCGCTGAAGGAACTGCGATTCACGCTGGTCGACAACGACTCCGGCCTTAGGTTCGACGTGACCTTCGAGGCGAGGTTCGAGCCGATGCTCGAGGGGAAGTTCTTCCAGATCAGCCGGGCCCGGACGACGTACGACGCGATCCGCTACGTGCAGCACGGCCGTGCGCGGGGGTGGATCGTGACCCCGGACGGGCGCCGCATCGAGGTGACGCCGGACCGGTGGTGGGCCGAGCGGGACCATTCCTGGGGCACCCGGCCGCTGCCGCGCGCGGAGGGGCAGCCGCCCGGCGAGCGTCCGGAATGGAAGCTGCTGCTGTTCGCACCGCTGCAGCTGCCCGACCTGGCCGTCCACCTGTACGTCCAGGAGTCCCGCCCCGGCCAGCCGGTGCATCTGTCCGCCGGCCTGATTGCACCACCCGGCGACGACCGGGAGCTGTCACCGATCACGGCGGTCGACCACGACCTGAGGTGGGACGACGGGGCGGCCGCGCCGACGCTCGTGGGTGGCCGCGTCACCCTCACGCAGCTCGACGGCGAGAAGATCGAACTCGAGATCCGTGCCCTGCGGGGACGGGCGCATCTGCGGGGTGGCGGCTACGAGGGCTGGAACGGCTGGCGTCAGGGCCAGTGGCGCGGTGACCTCACCGCCGAGCACGACGAGTGGGACCTGACGGACCGGGACAACTTCTACCGCTACGCCAAGGCGGGCTCTGATCACCTCGTCGAGGTGCGACGCGGGGACACTGTCGGATACGGCGTCATCGAGTACATGGTGCTGCCCGGCTACGGCCGTTACGAAGAGGCCCTGCCGCCGCGCCGATCACCGCAGCCGGAGCCACGATGAACACGCTCCGCGAGCGGTTGCCAGAACTCCTGCACGGCACCGGATTCCGCGACGCCGGTGACCCCGTCCGACTCGGTGGCGGCAGCTCGCAGGAGAACTGGGCCTTCGATGCGATCGCCGAGACCGACGGAAACCGGCGGGCCCTGCTGCTGCGCCGGGCGCCTGCCGGCGGTGTCGTCGACACCGAGCGCGACGTCGAGTTCGGCCTGCTGCGCTGTCTCGCCGGCTCCGGCCTGCCCATCGCCGCGGTGCATGCACTCGACGCCGACGGCTCGCTCATGGGCCGCCCGGCGATGATCGTCGACCGAGTGGCCGGGCGTGCGGACCGCGCGGCACTGCGGGACCGCGATCCGCTGCAACTCGGACGCGAGGGCCGGATGTCGCTGGCGCAGGAACTCGCGGACCTGCTGGGCGCGGTGCACCGGGTGGATCCGCCGGCGACCGGGCTCGTCGACGTGCTGAGGGTGCCGACCGATCCCGGGCGCGCCGAGCTCGAACGCTGGACGGCCGAGCTCGATCGCGTCGAACTCGAACCGCACCCCGCGCTGCGGGAGACGATCGCCTGGCTGCGCGACCACGTACCCCCTCCGTCACCGATCAGGCTGGTGCACGGCGACTTTCGGCCGGCCAACGTCCTGGTCGACGGGCAACGGATCAGTGCGCTGCTCGACTGGGAACTCGCACACCTCGGTGACGCCCACGACGATCTCGGCTGGTACACGTGCTCGGTCTACCGGGCCGAACACTTCATCGACGGTCGATGGGGCGTCGAGGACTTCCTGCGGCGGTGGTCGCAGGCCTCGGGCATCGAGGTCGACCACGACCGTCTGCACTTCTGGCAGGTGATGACGGCGTTGCGTCTCGCGGTGATCGCACTGACCGGGGTCAGGGCGTTCTGCGAGGGCATCACCGATCGTCCGGCCGGTCCCGCCGACCGCATCGAGCGCCTGGCCTTGCGAGAGACCGGGCTTCTCGAGGATTCCGACGACCACACTCGTGAGCGACCGGGAGGACAGCGATGAGACCACGACCATCGGAGATCATCGCGGGCGTCCGCACTGTCCTGGGCGACACGATCGCGCCGGCCGTCGAGGGCGACCACGCGCGTGCCCGGTTGCACGAGGTTCGCGCGGTCCTTGCCCAGATCGACTGGGACAACGCCGGATTCCAGCTCGCCGAACGTGCCGACCGGTTGGGTGACGCGCTGCGCGACGCCCAACCGTGGCTGGCCGGCGAGTTGCCGCCGCAGCCCGCCACAAGGGAGTACGCGGCGCTCGAGGAGTACTACGAACGGCTGGCGGCGGTCGCGGTCGCAACCCTGAGTCGTCTGCGCACCGCTCGGCGGCTGGAGCCCGATGACGATGCTGCCGCGGCCAGCCATCGCGCGCTGCTGCGCGCGCTCTGACCGCACCGATACCTGTTGCCCATCAGTAGATAATCTACTAGCCAATAGTCGAGTACTAGAGTAAAGTCTCGCGTAGACGGTCTCCCACCGAGATCGGCAATCGGAAGGCGCGCCATGGTCGACATCTCTCAGCCGTTCGTCATCGACAACGCGCCGAGCGAACGGTTCCCGGTCTACACCCGGGCGAATACCGGTGAGGTGGCCGGCGGGGTGATCACCCCGTTGCGGTGGACGCTCAACGGCGGCATGGTCGTCGAGTCGGCATGGCGTCGGGCGCTCGAGGAATTCGGCGCCTTCGACGAGACCGAGTTCCGTCCGGACGTCCTCGACATCCAGGGCGTCTTCCACGGCTATATCTACATCAACCTCTCGGTGCAGCGGGTCTTCGGTGTCCGGATGCCCGGCGCATCAGCCGATCTCATGGACCGGACCTATCTCGGGGACGTGACGGCACCGGCCTATGCGGCGCAGCCCGACGACGACCGCCCGGAGTACACCGACCGGATTCTCGCCAGTGTGGGCCGGGTGATGTCCGAACGAGATCGCCCTGACATCACCTCCGAGGACCGCGAGGAGGCCGCCCGGCTGCGTGCCGCCCGGCCCGACCTCACCGCGCTCGGGGATCGAGAACTCCTGGAACACGCCCAGGCCGTCGTCAAGGAGCGCTACGGGTCGGTGCTGCAGAAGCATCTACGGATGGTGTATGAATCCTCCATTGTCACCGGCGCACTCGACGACCTGGCGGCCGACCTGGGCGACCCGACACTGGCGGTCCGGCTCACCGGCGGTCTGGGCGACATCGCCTCGGCGGCGCCGAGTCAGGTGCTGTGGGACCTCTCCCGCCTCATCGTGCAGAGTCCGGCGCTGACCGCCGAGTTCGAACGGGGCGTCGACGGGCTCGACGACCGACTCCGGGCATCCACCGATTCGGCGATGCGGCGGTTCGTCGAGTGGTTCGATCGGTTCTGCTACGAATTCGGCTCACGCTCGACCGACGAGTGGGCGCCCATGCCCAAGACCTGGGAATCGCATCACGGTGTACCCCTCGGCATGATCGACCGGCTGCGGCTGCAGGACGAAAGCAAGAATCCGCAGCTCCAGTCGCATCGGCTGCGGCAGGACCGCGAGGCGCTGATCGGGACTCTGCGCACGCGTCACGCCGACGATGCGGCTCTGTTGGCGCGGATCGAGTCGGTTCTCGCGACGACTGACCTGTACATGCGCGCCCGCGAGCAATCGAAGACCAATACGGTGCGGGTGCTCCACGAGGCGCGGATGCCGCTCTTCGAGTTGGCGCGGCGCTTCGTTGAGCGGGGTCTCCTCGCGCGGGCCGACGACTTGAACATGCTCACGGTCACCGAACTCGAGGACCTCCTCGCCGCCCCGGGCCGCTACACCGACCGCATCGCCGAACGTCGCGAATGGATTGATCGCCT
This sequence comes from Rhodococcus sp. ZPP, assembly GCF_017656075.1. Lineage (NCBI taxonomy): Bacteria > Bacillati > Actinomycetota > Actinomycetes > Mycobacteriales > Nocardiaceae > Rhodococcus > Rhodococcus sp. ZPP. Next base: position 340,276 of record NZ_CP058639.1, on the reverse strand, counting down.
CGACGAGCTGGAGCCGCCCTTCATCATCGACGGCGAGATCCCGCCGGTCACCGAGTGGCCCGAGAAGAAGGCCCCGGCGATCTCGATGGCTGCTCCCGGAGATGTCCTCGAGGGCATCGGCGCATGTCCCGGAGTGGCAGAGGGGATTGCGCGGGTGATCTTCGATCCCGTGGACGCTCCCGATCTCGAGCCGGGGGAGATCCTCGTCGCCCCGGTTACCGATCCGGGCTGGACACCGATCTTCACCTCCGCCGAGGCGGTCGTGGTGAACGTCGGGTCGCCGCTCAGTCATGCCGCCATCGTCAGCCGGGAACTCGGCATGCCCTGCGTGCTCGGCGTCCGTGAGGCGACCAAGCGCATCGCCAACGGCACCCGCATCACCGTCGACGGCACCAACGGCACCGTCACCGTTCACTGAGCCCGGCCGTGTGCGGGCGTCGAGGACCGGTGCCCTCCAGGTAAATGATCTACACGTAGACAGTCTTAAACCAGAGTAAGAGCTGGGATGACCTCTGAAAGGTGGTGAAGTGATGACTCCGACTATCGACGAGTTCGTGGACGGGGCCCGGCGGTTCCTCGGGACCGTTGCTGACGGCCGAAACGGGTCGGCGGGGGCGGGCCCGGTGAAGTCCCGGTATGCGCTGTTCTCCGGGTCGACCGACGAAGAACTCAGTGCCGCAGTCGAATACCAGCGTGCGGCGTTCGACGCCGGCTTCGGCTGGATCACCGGGGCGGCAGACCGCGGCGGAGCCGGCCTGCCGGCCGCCTACGAGCGCGCCTTCTCCGCGGCCGAGCGGGAGTTCCCGATCCCGTCGAAGGGGCCGCTGTCGGTGAGTCTGGGCATGGTGGCGCCGACATTGGCGCAGTTCGGGTCCCCGGAGGCCGAGCGGAAGTGGCTCACCGGCCTGCGCCGGGCCGACGTGATCGGTTGCCAGCTCTTCAGTGAGCCCGCTGCGGGTTCCGATCTCGCCGCCGTCCGCACCAAGGCGGTACCGGATGCGGCGGGCGGCGAGTGGACGCTCAACGGTCAGAAGGTGTGGACCTCGGGCGCTCACTACTCCGACATCGGGATCGCCCTGACCCGTACCAGCGACGGGCCGCGGCACAAGAACCTGACCGCCTTCGTCGTCGACATGCGGGCTCCCGGCGTCGAGGTGCGGCCGCTGCGCCAGATCACCGGAGCCGCCGACTTCAACGAGGTCTTCCTCACCGACGTCACGCTGCCGGACTGGTGCAGGCTCGGCGAGGTCGGCGAGGGCTGGTCGGTCGCCATCGCGATGCTCATGCACGAGCGCAACGCCATCGGCGGCTCGTCGAGCGGCGGTAGTGGACTGTTCCGGATGGACGACCTCGCCGCCTGGATCGCCGATCTCGGACGACACGAGAATCCGGCGGTGATCGAGGCCTTCGCGAAAGTGTACTCCGGGGTGACCTCGGCCAAGGCGATGCGTCGCCGCGCCGACGCCAATCTCAAGGCCAACGGGGTGCCGGGGCCGGAGATGTCGCTCGGGAAGCTGGCACTGACAGCGAATCTGCAGGCACTGGGCGAGCTGGTCACCGTCGTACTGGGTCCGCGACTCGTCGCCGACACAGGTGCGCCGCGCACGTATGCGTGGTCGGAATTCGTGCTCAGCGTGCCCGGTATGCGCATCGGTGGCGGGACCGACGAGATCCACCGCAACACCGTCGCCGAGCGCGTTCTGCGACTCCCCAAGGACACGCCGGTCCGCCACTAGCGGCTGGCATCTCGAATTGCGTTCTCCCGCAGGGGAGACGACTCACAGGTAAGGAAACTCGATGGGACACCTCGACGGAAGAACAGTCATCGTCACCGGCGCGGGCCGGGGTATCGGACGTGAACACGCTCTGCTGTTCGCGGCCGAGGGCGCCAATGTGGTGGTCAACGACCTCGGCGGCGCACAGGACGGCAGCGGCGCCGCGGCCGGCCCGGCCCAGGACGTGGTCGACGAGATCATCGCCGCCGGCGGCCGAGCCGTCGCCAACGGTGACGACGTCGCCGACTCGGCCGGCGCGAGCCGGATCGTGGCCACCGCGATCGACACCTTCGGCGGCGTGGACGGACTGGTCAACAACGCCGGCATCCTGCGTGACCGCGTGCTGGTGAACATCGACGACGCCGACTGGGACCTCGTGCTCCGCGTCAACCTTCGCGGCACCTTCCTCATGACCCGAGAGGTCTCGCGCTTCTGGCGCGAACAGAGGAAGGCAGGTGAGCAGGTGACCGGCTCGGTCGTCAACACCAGCAGCGAATCGGGTGTGTTCGGCAATCCCGGCCAGACCAACTACTCGGCCGCCAAGGCCGCGGTCGCCAGCCTGACGCAGGTCGCAAGCAAGGAACTCAAGCGTTACGGCGTCCGGGTCAACGCGATCCTGCCGCAGGCGCGTACCCGCCTCACCGAGAGTGCCTTCGGTGACGCACTGGCCGGCAAGGACGGCGAGTTCGACCGCTTCGATCCGGCCAACGTGTCGCCCTTCGTCGGATATTTGCTGTCACCGGAGTGCCCCCTCACCGGCGAGGTCTTCCTGGTCGGCGGCTCGCGGGTGCAGCGTATCCAGCCGTGGACCAAGGACCCGGAGTGGAAGCTCATGGGCGACGGCCGATGGACCCTCGACGGGCTGAGCCGGGCAGTGGCCGAGGCCGGTGTCCCCAGTGGCGCGAGCACCTGGACCGCGAATCCGGAGAAGGCTGCCGCGCGATGACCACCACCGAGAAGGCCGCAGCGCCGGTGAACAAGACCACCGAGGCGAAGATGCCCGAGGCGGTCATTACCAACGAGATGATCGCGTCCATGAAGGCCCGGGCCGGGGTGGATCTGCGCATCGATCATTCGATCAACAACGAAGAGGCCACCCGTATCGCGGTGATCAAGTTCGCCGGCGGCATCGGCGACGTCAACCCGCTGTGGACCGACGCGGAACACGCGGCGAAGTCCGACTTCGGTGCCCCGGTGGCCCCGCCGTCCTTCGTGATCGGCTGCTTCTCCGGCATCCAGTTCGGTTGGCCGGGACTCGGGGCGTTCCACAACGCCACCCAGGCGCATTTCCATCAGCCGGTCTACTGGGGTGACACGATCACCGCGACCTGCCGCTACGACGGCTTCACCGGACCGCGGCCGAGCAAGTTCGCCGGCCAGATGGTGACCGACCACTTCGTCAACTCCTACCGCAACCAGCACGACGAACTCGTCGCCGAGATCGACTGGCAGGTGGTGAACTTCGAGCGCGGCTCGGCCAAGTCCCGGTCCAAGGCCGCGGCATCGGACTCCGGCAAGCCGGAGCTGGTTCTGCCGCATCCGTGGCAGGAGGAGGAGATCCGCGAGGTCGAGGCGCGGGTGCTGAGCGAGAAGCCACGCGGCGCGCAGGCGCGCTACTGGGAAGACGTCGAGGTCGGTGACCCGATCCAGACGCTGACCAAGGGGCCGATCGGGCTGACCGACGAGGTCGCCTTCATCGCCGGGGGCGGCACCCCGATCCCGCGACTCAAGGCGCATGCCGCCGCACTCGTCGACTACCAGACCCATCCGGCATGGTCGTTCCGCGACCCGGTGATGGGTTCCAGCGAACCGATCTACGCGGTGCACTACAACAAGGCGGCCGCGAACGCGATGGGTGTGGCCTTCCAGTACGACGTCGGCTTCCAGCGACAGTGCTGGCAGACGCAGCTCCTCACCAACTGGTGCGGCGACCAGGGCTGGGTCCGCGACTGCAGTTCCGAGTACCGGGGCTTCGTCTACCTCTCCGACGTGGTCACCCTCGGCGGTGAGGTGACCGGCAAGTCGGTCACCTCCGACGGCGAGCATGTGGTGGAACTGCGAACGTTCGCCCGCAATCAGCGCGGCGCCGATGTCATGCCCGGCGCGGCGACCATCGCGTTGCCGTCCCGCCACGAGCAGTCGCCGGTCGCCCGGCGGGCCCGGACCAAGTAGGAGATCGAGATGGCTGTCGACGCACAGGAACGAGCGGCGCTGGCCGAGGCGGTGCGCGATGCCGCCTCGGCCGGGCCCCGGGAATTCCTCGACGATCACGGCCGCCCGGAACGCGACGGGCGGTTGTGGAAGGTCCTGACCGAGCAGATGGGACTCGGCGCCCTGCTGGTCCCGGAAGCCCAGGGCGGTGCGGGCGCGGGTGTCACCGAGCTCGCGGTCGTCGTCGAGAACCTGGCCCGGACCCTGGCGGTAGTGCCGGGGCTGTCCTCGATCGGCATCGCCGGATCGTTGCTGCGGCTGGTCGGTACCGGCCCGGCGATGGAACTGCTGAGCCAACTCGGCGAGGACGGGCGGACCGCGACGGTGTGCTGGTCCGATCCGGCATCGACGACACCCGGTCCGTCGGCCGGGGCGCGCCGCGAGCAAGGCAACGAAAAAATCAGCGTCAGTGGGACTTTCGAGTTCGTGCTGGACGGAATGCACGCCGACGTACTGCTGGTTCCGGTCGTGCTCGGCGGCGACGTCGCGGTGGTGGCGGTCGACGCGGACGCGCCCGGTCTCACGCGGACAGCGGCGGTCGGTCTCGACCTGACGCGGGGCATGGCGACCGTCGAGTTCGATGGCGCACCGGCGTCCCTGCTCGGTGTAGGGGTTCCACTCGGGGCCGCGGCCGATCTCGCCCTGGTGCTCATCGCCGCGGAACAGGTGGGCATCGCGCAGCACTGCCACGAGGCGGCGGTCGCGTGGGCCAAGGACCGGGTGCAGTTCGATCGCCCGATCGGTCAGTTCCAGGCCATCAAGCACCAGCTCGTCGACCTGCTCATGGCCGTGGAGCTCGGACGGTCGTCGCTCGACGTCGCCGTCGTCGCCGCGGACGCCTACCTCGACGAGCGGTCGGAGGTGACCGCCCGGGACCTGTCGGTGGCCGCGAGCATGGCTCAGGCGAGGTGCGGCGACGCAGCGATGTTCGTCGCCGATGCGTCACTCCACATCCTGGGCGGCATCGGCTTCACCTGGGAGCACGACGCCCACCTCTATCTCCGGCGGGCCAAGGTGCTCGAGGTCCTGTTCGGCACCCCGGCCGAACACCGGTCGCGCTTCGCCGGGCTCTTGCTGCAGGCTGCGGTCCGATGAGCGAGCCGACGGTGCTGCTGGACGTCAGCGAATCCGGCGTCGCGACCCTGACCTTGAACCGGCCCGACCGCAAGAACGGGCTGAACAAGCAGATGGTGGACGAGACGATCGTCGCACTCGAGTCGGTGTGGGCCGACGACCGCTGCCGGGTCCTGGTGATGACCGGTGCCGGAACCTCGTTCTGCTCCGGCATGGACCTGTCGGAGAAGATCCTGCCCGACGAGATGACCTTCATGCGCCGCGTCGGGCATCTGTGCTCGCTGATCCACGATCTACCGCTGCCGGTGATCGCGAAGGTCCGCGGTGGGGCGGTCGGGTATGGCGCGAACCTCGCGCTGTGCGCCGACCTCGTGGCCGCCGCCGACGACGCGGTGTTCGGCGAGATCTTCGCCGAACGCGGTCTGTCCATCGACGGCGGGGGTTCCTGGCTGGTGCCGAGGCTGGTCGGTCTGGGCCGCGCCAAGGAGATCATGTTCCTCGCCGCCCGGGTCAGCGGCGCCGAGGCGGGGGAGATGTGGCTGGTCAACCGTGCTGTTCCGGCCGCCGAGCTCGACGCGCTGGTCGACAAGTGGGCCGACCGGCTCGCCGACGGCCCCCGGCGCGCCCTGTCGGTGATCAAGCAGCAGCTCAACGCCTCCTTCGAGCGCTCGTTCGCCGATGCGATCGAGGCCGAGGCGGTGGGGCAGGCCTTGTCCTTCCATTCCAAGGAGTCCCGGGAAGGCGCCCGCGCCTTCTTCGAGAAGCGCTCGCCGGACTTCCGTTCCTGCTGAGGTCGTCCCACCTAAGGCACGTGACTTGAATCACCTACATACGTAGATGTGATGCAGAACATAGGTAGCGACTTAGGTGCTTTTCCGAATGGTCGCCGGCCTCCGCGCACGCCAAGCTGGGAAGTGGCAAAAGGAGGCCGGAAATGAACGCAATGCAGCTGGACGTACTGGAACGGGTCGCGGTCGACGAGTTGGCGACGGCGATGGTCGGCACGGCGAGCGCGGATTCTCCGGTGGTGCGGAACGGGGTCGCGACAACCAGCGCCTCGGTCCTGGAGCGTCTCGTCGAACTCGGGTTGATCACCGGTGCGAGCGGTCCGACCGAACGCGGTCACGTCCGGATCACGCCGGCCGGCGTGGAGGCACTGGCCTACCTCGCTGCCGTGCCCTGACGGCTGTCAGGCGTCGCCGTCGGTCGCGCTGATCCACCGTGCGATCTGGGTCCGCGAGCGGAAGCCCAGCTTGGTCAGGATGTGATCGACGTGAGCGTCGACGGTTCTCGCGGAGATCACGAGCTTGGCCGCGATCTCCTTGTTGGTCAGACCGTCGGCCACCAGCTCGGCCACTTGCTGTTCGCGACGGGTGACGCCGGACCGGCGAGCCGGTGCAGCCGGTCGGGGCTCGGTCGGGCCGTCGGCGCCGCGCGCGAGTCGCACCGTTTCGTCGAGCGTCAGGGCCCGCCCCTGGTCGAAGGCCGACACGAACGCGGCATCGCCCATCATCTGGCGCAGCCGCTTCTCGACGATCCGGGTGACCGGATCGAGCGCTGCCTGCGCCAGCTTCATGTGACTGTGCTGGTGCCACAGCGTCGCGGCCGCTCCCAGGAGTGCCGCAGATCGCGGGGGATCGCTGTCGGCGGCACACCACCCGATCACGTCGATGGCGACCACGGTCATCCCCGGAAAGTCGAACGCCTCGTACAGGTCTATCGCCTCGGCCATCAGGGCCTCGGCGGCGGCGGTGGCGCCCTGGTGCCAACGCACGATCCCCATGGGTCCCAGGGCGGTGGCCCGCACCAGATGCCCCTGATGGCGGTCGGCGTAGTCCAGGTGACGCTGCGTGAACTTGTCGGCATCCGGGTGTTCGGTGATGAACGCGTAGAGCGCGGACAGTGCCATGCAGTCGGCGACCAGTCCAGGATCGGCTCGAGCGGTGTCCAGTTCGAGCGCCTGCTCGGCGATCTCGAAGGCCAGGCTCCCGTCCCGACGCAACGATGCCTCGAGGGCGGCTGCGAAGTGTGCCCGGAACGTGAACTCATCGGTCCCCAGCTGCTCCGCCAGCTCGTTGTGTTCGCGGAGCATCGCGTGTGCCCGGTCGATCTCGCCGATGAGGAAGCCGAGGAGGCTGCCGGTGGCCAGGCCCATCGCGCGCTCCGGCGTCGGCTCGGTGAGTTGCTCGAGCGCGCGGACCGACCACTGGAATCCCTCCACCATGGTTCCCGACTGTGACCAGTAGGGCCGCATCGCGCGCACCATCTCGAGGGTTACCCCAGCTTGTCCCGGCTCGGCCACGCTGAACGCCATCGCCTCTCGGATGTTCGCGTGCTCGGCTCGGGTACGGGCGAACCATTCGATGTCGTCCGGGCTGCAGTAGTCGGTGTCGGAACGCTGCGCGAGGCGCAGGAAGTAGTCGCGGTGACGGATACGGACTGCGGCGGCGTCGGCGGACGATTCCCGCTTCTCGAGTGCGAACTGGCGCATCGGCTCGAGCAGTCGGTAGCGGCCTCGCTGGGCCTTCTCGTCATCGATCCGAACGATCATCGACTTGTCGAGCAACGCGATCAGTTCGCGCAGGACGCCGTTCCCCGGCTCGGCCGGCAGGCAGACGCCGTCGGCCGTCTCAGCGGTGAAACCTCCCGAGAAGACCGAGAGTTGTTCCCACACCTGACGTTCGCGAGGTGAACACAATCGGTAGCTCCAGTCGACGACCGACTGGAGGGTCCGGTGCCGGGCGGTGCGGGTCCGCTCGGTCGAGGACAGCAACGCGGTGTCGCCGAGGCGAGAGGCGATCTCGGCCGGGTTGAAGATCCGGATGTTCGCCGCTGCCAACTCGATGGCCAGGGGCAGGCCCTCGAGGCTGCGGCAGATCTCCTCCACGGCCGCACGGTTGTCGTCGGCGATCCGGAAATCGGGTTTGGCGGCCGACGCGCGCTCTTCGAACAACACCATCGCTTCGCCCAGGCCGCCCGGCGAGTCGACGGTCAGCGGACTGACCGGCAGCAATTGCTCACCCTCGACACCGAGCCGATGCCGGCTGGTCGCCAGAATCCTGACCGACGGCGACACGGAGAGCAACCGGCGCCCCAGCTCTGAGCAGGCGTCGATGAGGTGCTCACAGTTGTCGAGAACCAAGAGGAGCCGTCTGGTCGCCGCATGCTCGGCGAGCTGGCCGAAGGCGTCGGCAGAATCGTTGGGAAGACCCAACTGGCGGCAGATCGTCTGCACCAGCAGGCCACCCTGGCGCAGATCGGCGAGTTCGACGATCCACACCCCGTCAGGGAACTCGCGACGGACGCTGCCGGCGACCGCGAACGCCAGCCGGGTCTTGCCGACCCCGCCGACTCCGGTCAGGGTGAGCAATCGGCTGGTGCCCAGCAGGGTTCTCGCCCGTGTCAGATCTTCGCGCCGGCCGACGAAACTTGTCAGTTCCACCGGTAGATTGCCGGCCGGACGGGTGGTCATCGAGCAAGTATCCCACTTCGCCTCGCCGAACCGGCCGAGCCGCAGGGGCCCGGGCCGACCACTTGTGCTGCCGTCGCTACCTCTTCGCGACGAGTTCCACCGGCAGTTCGGTGATCCCCCGCAGAATGAAGCTGCGGTGGTAGTCAATCTCCGTGGTGGCGCGCTCCGGGATGATCTTCTCGATGCGAGACAGCAGCGCCTCGAGCGCGATGACCGCTTCGCGGCGGGCGAGGTGCATGCCGAGGCAGAGGTGTTCGCCGCGTCCGAAAGAGAGGTGACGCTTCGGGTCGTTCTCCTCGGAGACGTCGTGCGGGCACTTGAAGACCTCGGGATCGCGGTTGGCCGCCGCATAGATCATGAAGACCATGCTCCCGGCGGGCAGGTGGATCCCGGCGAGGTCGTAGTCCCGGGTGAGGGTGCGATACATACCCTGGGTGGGCGACTCGAGTCGCAGGACCTCCTCGACGAAGTCGGGAATCCGGGACATGTCCGCCTGGAGTCCGGCGAGCAGCTCGGGGTCGCCGGACAATCGCAGCAGGCAGCTGCCGATGAGGTTGGTGGTCGTCTCGTTGCCCGCAACCAGGAACTGAACCAGCATCTGCAGGAGTTCGTCTTCGGTGAGCGGGCGTTCACCGTCGACCCGGGACTGCACGACGGCGGTCAGCAGGTCGTCCTTCGGCTCACGTTCGCGGTCGGCGATCTGCTCGGTGAAGTAGTCGTAGAAGTCGTCGACCGCCGCGAACAGCTCGATGATCTGTCCGCGGTCGAGATCATTCGCCCCGACCCCCCGCGTGAAGGCGATGGTCCACAGTTTGAAGACCTCCATCTTCGCCTCCGGGACGCCGAGGATCCGGGCGATCACCGTCATCGGGAACGGAAAGGTGAAGTTCTGCACCAGGTCGACCTTGCCCGCGGCGACCGCGGCGTCGACGATGGTCTCGGCGATCTCGGTGATGGCCGGCACCATCGAGTCGACGCTGCGGGGGGAGAAGGCGGAGGTGACCAGTCGACGTTGCCGGCGATGCTCCGGCGGATCGGAGTTCACCAGGACGGGCGACTTGCTCAGCCGCAGTCGCCGTGCCGCGTGGTCCCGGGTGGCATCGGGGTAGCTGTCGTCGGCCACCACCCGTTCGGCGAGTGCGGTCACCGAGCTCGGCCCGCTCTGCTGTCGGCTGGAGAAGACCTCGGGCTGGCGCAGGATCGTGAGGATGTCGTCGTGGCGGGTGATCACCCACGCATTCAGGGTGTCGCTGTAGGCGATCGGGTGGTCCGCTTGCAGGGTGGAGTACGTCGGGAACGGGCACTTGCGGGCCTCGGGTTCCAGGGCGACCAGTTCATCGAAACCGGTCTCCGGGGGAATCGTGTGGGTGGTGGTCATCGGGCACTCCCTTGCAGGTCGTCTGTCGCGCCGAACTTCAGGCCGGCGGATGCAAAAGCGCATTCACTCAGCGAGGCGTTGAAGTGACGTGAATCAGGCTATTGACGAAATAGCCTAGTGTCAAATAATCGCAGATGCGACTAAATTGCACACATCGACTACCGATCAACGGGTCGGATCGGCGGTGTCCCGTCCGGTGGGGCGGCCACGGCCTGACTCCTCGCAAGCGCGGGTGTCAGGATTGTGAGAGTGCGTTTGAAAACCGTCAGGTTCGGGCGAGCCGCCTGGTCATGGTCGCGATCGTCGCGATGTGAACCATGGCCTCGTGGTGGTCGGGTCTGGTTTCGCTGCTCGCACGCAGCGGCGGTGCTTGTTGATCCACGCGAAACGTCTCTCGACCACCCACACGCGGGGTCGGAGGTGGAAACCGGTGGCTCCGGGGATGCGTTTGATGATCTGCATAGGCAGGGCGAGAACGTCTTTCGCCCAGACGGGTAGCCGTCCGGGATAGCCGCCGTCGGCCCAGACCAGCCGGATGGTGGAGAACCTGCCGCGCAGTGCGGTCAGGAGTCGGTGCGCGGCGTCGCGGTCCTGGATCGAGGCAGCGGTGACGACGACGGCGAGCAGCAGTCCGTTCACATCCACGGCAATGTGTCGTTTGACGCCGTTCGTTCTCTTGCCGCCATCCCAGCCGCGGCTCGATCGGGGCACGGTGTCGGCGGCCGGCACCGTCTACGAGTCGATGATCGCCGCGGTCGGGCACTGGTCCCGCCCGGCCCGCACCCGCAGTCGGTCGCGCAGCGCGTCGAGGATGTGCTGCCACGCGCCGCTGTGGGCCCAGCGGGCGAAGACCGCGTACACCGTCCCGGCTGGCGGGAACTCCATCGGCAGTTGCCGCCACGCGATACCACCGCGGACGATGTACAAGATGGCGTCCACTATCAGAGGGCGGCAATGCTTCTCGGGTCTGCCGCCGTGGCCTGCCGTGCTGCCCGGCGCGGGCAACAGCGGTTCGAAGATCGTCGACTCTGCGTCGGTGACCGACGACGGGTACACCGCGCAACCGTGCCCGCCCGCCGCGTGGGGCGGGCACGACGGGCATGGCGAGTTCGGCGATGATGTCATTGTGGGCTCCTGGTGTGGTCGGGGACCTGGTACTCACCGACCCAACCAAGAGCCCTCTTTCTTCGATTCTCAGCGAGGCACACGCCCGCGATCGCGAGTTCTCAAACACCCTCTTAGTTTCGACGCCGCGGTTAAGCTCGGGCTTTCACGTTGGTCATGCCCGGGCCGCGTGTTGATCATGAAGAAAGGTGCTCTGAACTGGGAGAATGCGGCTTGCTGAGGGCCGATATTCACTGCGTTCGAGGAGCACCTTTCTGGTGGGCAAGTCTACTTCGTGGTACCCGTCGCTGTCCGTTGACTCCGCCGGAACTGGTTTCGTGTCGCACGCCGGGGCGGTGTTGTTGCTACGCACGGCCGAGAAATCTGGCCTGACCGCCGCGTTGTCGAGCGCGCTCGAGCCGTGGCGTAAACCGACGACCTCCCACGATCCGGGCAAGATCATCGCCGATCTGACGATGGCACTCGCCCTGGGCGGCGATTGCCTGGCCGATATCGCGCTGCTGCGGGAAGAACCCGCGGTCTTCGGCCGGGTGGCGTCCGATCCCACCGTCTCGACACTGATTGCCGAATTGGCCGCTGACGCCCGAAAGCGTTGGCGGCAATCAACTCCGCCCGTTCGGCAGTCCGACGGATCGCCTGGAGCGCCGCCGGTGAAAAGGCTCCCGATCATGAGATCGACGCCGGACATCCGCTGATCATCGACCTCGACGCCACCCTGATCACCGCGCACTCGGAGACGGAAAAGGCTGCCGCCACCTACAAGAGAGGGTTCGGTTTCCACCCGCTGTGCGCGTTCGTGGACCACGGACCGGACGGCACTGGAGAGCCATTGGCGATGATGCTGCGACCGGGCAACGCCGGCTCCAACACCGCCGCCGATCACATCGAACTGATACGGCAAGCATTGCGGCAGTTGCCGTTCACCGCCAAGGGTGGTCGGGTCGGCCGCAAGGCGCTGATCCGCACCGACGGGGCCGGCGGCACCCATGCCCTGATCGACTACCTGACGACGCAGAAGTTGTCGTACTCGATTGGATTCGGTCTGGCGGTTGACCAGTCGCACCGGCTGGTTGCGCGAGCGTCCAGGGCAGGCCTGCGGATCCGTCGACGCGGGGCAGCCCTGCGTCGACGGACCGCGCTCGTTCGGTGGTGCGAAGATGCTGTTGCCCCGAGCAGACTCACTTTCTGTGGTGGACTGAGGGCTGTCTTCAATTCGATCGGTCCTGAATGAATTCGAGCGATTTGTGAGTATTCGCTTTTCGGGTGAAGCACCGATCGTTGAATTGGAAGAACGCGGCTGCCGCGCTACTTAAACGTGTGCCAGGTATCGTTCGCTGTCCTTGTCCGCTGGGCGACGCCACCGCTTGCATGCAAGGACGACCAGCAGTAGACCGGTGATCGCCATGATGGCGGGCAACCATACTTTCAGGATCGCCAGCAGCGTGGCGTTCTTGGAGAGGTCGCCGGCAAGATTTGCGACTTCACCGTCGGCTGTGTGCATTCGAACCGTCGACAACGGCAGCACAGGAACGTCCGTACCATTGACCGGGACCGTTACGTACATGCTCTGTATCTGCTCGACGTCCATCGGCGCACCGAACTGTGCGTCAACTGCCAGTCTCGCTTGGTTGGAACTGCCGAAGCCGATGTCGATGGTATCGGGCAGACTCGCCAGGTTGTCATGCAGGATCGCTCGTGCATTCACAGGGATGATGTCGGCTCCAAGCAGTCCCGCGATCACCGCCTTCGGAAGCTGCGGCGGGAAGTTCTCGAACTGCGCCAGCACGGTGGGACTTTCGATAGGTCCTGCAGCGCTTACCTCGTAGTTGTACACGTCGCGACCTTCGAGAGTGCCCTCATTGATGAACTTCGCCTGCTGACCGCTGCGAGTAACGGAGTCGTACAGGAGGTTACCGTCCTTTTCAGGGTTCATCGGGAAACTGAAGGCGATGCCCTCGTGGTCCTCGAAGGTGTTGAGCACGCTCGGGGGAACCAGCGCTTGCCGCTTCTCGGCAGATAGGTGGATCGGACGATAGTCCACACGATTGACGGCGTAGCTGTGAACGTCCTGTTGTGTCGACCCGTCTGGCAGTGTGAGCGTGGAGTTGCTTGTGACGATCGCGGTGTCGCCGTCCGTGGCCTCGACGGTCAAGGACCGGTTTGCGGTGATCGGCAGAGTCGGTGTGATGAGATTGGCGAGATCGTTGGCCGCGAATGCCTGAGGATTCAACGCGCTAATGCTGCCCTCATACCTCTGGCTTTGATTCAAGTCGGCGGGCAGCTTGGTCAGTGCGGGCACGATCATCCATTTGATGATCACGGCGGAGCCGATCAATAGTACGCCGATCGCCAGCCAGGCGATCGACGACGTTCGGATTCTCGTCATGTGTTTTCCTTCGTGTCTCGGGCAGGTGGGCCTCGAACGCCGCATGGGGAGATTCACGGCGAGGTCGTGGCAGGGTTGCGGCTGCGGACTTGGGTTGAGTCATGGGAGCTTCGGCAGCGGATGGGTTGGTCAACACGCCCGGAACGGGCCACGCGAGTCACTGAACCGTGTGATGCGCCGCCATATCGGTCGGCACCGATAGTAGGAATTCCGCGGACGGTCGAGGGCTGGTGTGACGGCGGTGTGGTAGTACCTTCCGACTCGAGATCGGTGGAGGGTCTATAGTGCCGGCCGCGAACCCTGGGTCAGGCAGATGTCCTCCCGAAATGCACTCGCTCTGCGCGGTGACGATGTGAGTATCCGGATGTGACGCCGATTTGGCTGATAGGAAAGTGCTGGGTCAACGTAGTGAGCACCCGCCGGGTGCTAGCCGCATCCTTCGGTCGCTGCCGCGTGAGCATCCGGGACTCGTGAACCGCTTTGGCAGGTGTAGTCTTTCGCTTCCGTGGTGGTTTCGGTGCTCCGTCGGTCGAGGAACGATCGCGACTGGCCGGAAGCGGGCCCGCTGAATTCGGGTACCGGCGACGACTTGTCTCGATCCTGTTGTACGCGTTGGTATCTAGCCCCGCTCATCGGTGAGCTGCCCAGTGGGAGGCTTCGCGCACTCTACCCATGCTGCATGGGCTGGCTCGCCCTGAAGACGCCTTCTGATCTGTGCGTGAGATGGTCGACGGGGGAGTCTGCCACTGCGGTCGCGAGGTCGTCCAACTTCAGTGCGTGCAATCGACGCTCGGCCGGCACCCGTGTGACGTGGTGAGCGGCGGGTTCGGAGGGAGCGTTGTGGTGGCGGTTACGGGTTCGGTGCTGTGACCATGCCCAGCTTGTGCATGTCGGGGACGAATGGTTGGTGGGCGAGAAGACCTCCGTCGACGCGGATCACCTCGCCGTTGATGCCGCGCGAGTCGTCGGAGGCGAGGAACAGGAAGACCTTGCCCAGTTCGGTCGGGCCGTTGAGCGACGGTCGCATCGTGTGTCCGACGTAGATGTCCTTGATCTCCTCGGGTAGTGCCAGCGCAGGGGGAGTGGTGGTGGTACCCGGGCAGATGGCGTTGCAGCGCACCCCTTCCTTCCCGTACTGGGTCGCGGTGTACTTCGTCAGCGCGATGAGCGCGGCTTTGGTTGCGCCGTATCCGGTAAGGCTGCTGTCACCTGCGAAGGCGTGGGTGGATGAGGTGTTGACGATTGTGCCGCCGTTTTTGCGCAGATGGGGTAGCGCGTGCTTGGTGAGCAGCATCGCCGCGCGGACGTTGACGGCCATCACGTTGTCCCACACCTCAATGGCCATGGTGGCGACGTCACCGTCGTCGCCAGGGAAGATGCCCGCGTTGTTGACGACGATGTCGGGTGCGCCGAAATAATCGACGGTGCGCTGTACGAGATCTTGGATCTGGTCTTCGTGTCGCAGATCGATGCCGACCGCCAGTGCGGTCTTGTCTCCGTGGCGCTTGTTGAGGATTGCTGCGAGTCGCTCGGCGCCCTCGACATTGATATCGGCCACGACTACCCGGGCGCCCTCTGCGGCCAATTCGGTCGCGGTTGCGCCACCGATGTTGAGGCCTCCGGGCTCGACACTGGTTGCACCGGTGACGATGGCGATTTTTCTCTCTACACGGCCCATTTGCTTGCTCCTTGTCGAATGATGTTGTGGATTACAAATCCAGTACCAGCCGGTCGTCGTGGCACCGGGATACGCAAATCAGGATGTATTCGCCCGCTGCTCGTTCCTCGGGGGTGAGGATTTCGTCTCGATGATCGGGAGTGCCCTCGAGTACAGTTTGCTCGCAGCGTCCGCACATTCCTTGCTGGCAGGACGAGAGGACATCGACGCCGTTCGATTCCAGTGTGCGCAGGATCGTCTCGCCCGGTGGTACGACGAACGTGCGGCCCTGTTTGGCGAGGACGACCTCGAAGGCCGTGTCGCCCGATTCCGGTTGTGATGGGGCCGGGACGAATCGTTCCAGGTGCAACGAGCCGTCCGGCCAGGAACTGCACGCTGCCTCGACCGCCTGGAGCAGTCCGGAGGGACCGCAGCAGTACACCGCGGTGTCGGACCGCGGAATACCGAGTGCATGGCCCAGGTCGAGGGGGCCGGTGCGGTCCTCGGGAACGATCTCGACCCGGTCGCCGTACCGTGCGAGTTCGTCGCGGAAGGCCATCGACTCGGCGTTCCGACCACCGTAGATGAGCCGCCAGTCGACGTGCTGCTTATCGGCGTGCGCGATCATCGGGAGGATAGGGGTGATCCCGATGCCACCGGCGATGAACACGTATCGAGTCGACTCGACGAGCGGAAAGTTGTTGCGTGGTAGTCCCACTCGCAACTTCGATCCCGGGTGTATGGCGTTGTGGATGTACTCGGACCCGCCACGGCCTCTCTCCGGTGGTTCCCGAAGGACGGCGATCCGCCACGCGTGGCGATCCGAGGTATCGCCGCACAGGGAGTACTGGCGGACCGTTCCCGACGGAAGGAGGACATCGATGTGTGATCCGGGCGTCCAGGTGGGAAGCGTCGTGCCGGTGACCGGTCGCAGGACGAGCGCTTTGACGTCGGTGGCGGCGGACTCGATGCGCTCGACGACGACATCGAACTCATCATCCTCGACGACGGTGTCGAAGTCGCTGTCGTTGTCGGTCGTCACGGGGTTCCTCCTTTCCGCCTGATGCGTGGTTGTGTTGTTACGGTCGGTCCCACATGATGGGGAGTTCGTGGACGCCGAAGATTCGGGCATCGTTTTTGAGTTTGATGTCCGATGCGGGAACGGCCAGGCGCAGGGACGGGATGCGCTCGAGGAGAAGCGAGTACACGACCTGCAGCTCGAGGCGGGCCAGTGGAGCGCCCAGGCAGGTGTGAATTCCGTGTCCGAACGTCAGGTGCCGGCTGGCATCCCGATGGAAGTCGAGGCGGTCCGGCTCGTCGAACACCGACGGGTCGCGGTTGCCCGCCTCGGTGGAGAACATCAGCAGTTCGCCCTTGGCGATCCGCTGGCCCTCGATGTCGAGGTCCTCGGTCGCGGTCCGGGGGAGGCTTCCGATGATGTCGAGGTGACGGAGCAGTTCTTCGACGGCCTGCGGCATGAGTTCGGGGTCCTCGCGCAGCTCGGCGAGTTGGTCGGGGTGTTCGAGCAACGCGAAAAGGCCGAGGCCGATCATGTTGCCGGTCGTCTCGTGGCCGGCCATGAGTAGGAAGGTGGACATGCCCGCGACGTCGATTACGCCGAGGTCGCCCGACTCGATGTGCTTGACCAGTAGGCTGACCAGGTCGTCGCCGGGATTCGCCTGCTTGATGGTCACCAGCTCGGCGAGGTAGGTCATGACGTCGCCGATGGCCGCGCCGACCTGTTCGGGGGTGCTGCCGGCTGCGAGAACGGCGCGGGTGCGTTCCTGGAAGAAGTCGTGCCTGTCGTAGGGGACGCCGAGCAGCTCGCAGATGACCAGCGACGGGAGCGGCAGAGCGAGCGCGTCGATGATGTCGACGGGTTCGTCGGACTTGAGGATCTCGTCGATCAAATCGTTGGCGATCCGCTCGATCGTCGGGCGCATCGCTGCCATGCGACGCGGAGTGAACTCCTTCGCCAGGATCCTGCGCAGGTCGTCGTGCTGCGGTGGGTCCATCGCGACGAAGAAGCCGGGAACTGCCTGCTCGCCGTCGTCGCCGCGGGAGGAATCGTCGATCCCGCGCACGCTCATGCGGGGATCGGCGAGAACCGTGCGCACGTTGTTGTACCCGGTGACGAGCCATCCGGGGGTGCCCTTGAAGTCCACCTTCTGCAGATTGTCGTCGCTGAAGGACTGATACTTGTCGTTCGGCGCGAACGGGCACGTACGGCCGAACGGAAAGGCGGGGTGGCCCCCGGTGTCGGAGGCTGTGTCGGTGCCGAGTACGTCGTCGGCCGGTGTGGTTGTCATGTGTGCTCCTTCGGTAGCGGCGGAAGTGCCGTGACCTTCGGTCCGGGATTCGTGCAGCCGATGAACGGGTGACTGCTGTGATCGACCGAACCGGAAAGGCGACCCGTGAGAGTGTGACGGGCGGCACATAGTCTGTGAACGATCATATCGTGACATGACGTCGACCGGACGTCAATGGAAATCTTTGGTCGATCTCCGGTGTGAGATGGAAGTCGACGGTGTCTTCGCCTTGAGTGTGCACGAATGTGCCTGCAAAAGAACCAAATCCGGCCCATTGTCCCGTCGTTTCATCTCCCACGAGGAGGAGCGGTCGTGCCGGGAGGCAGTGTCGGCCGGAGTCATTCTGACTGCGAAAGTTAGTGATAATTCTGAATGTATGTCAGTGTCGGTGAGTAGTAGGCCGTCCGCGGTGCGCACGACGAATCCGCGCTCCGCTGCAATCGGCGCCGGACGCGATCGGAGCGGAGGGCGGAACGTCGTGCACGGGTGAGATCGCGTGCCACCGTGTGGTGTCAGGCGGTGGCTCGGCGGAAATGCGTCAACAGGTCGGGGTATTTCACCAGGTGTGCCCCGCCGTTCAGATCGAGGCTCTCACCGGTGAGCCATGACGCGTGGGTCATGTAGATGGCCGCGTCGGCGATCTCCTCGGGGGTGCCTGATCTGCCGAGCGGCGTGTTGGCGAGGTAGTCGTCCTCGAGGCCGGGAACGGACATCGACGGCGTGGTCAGCGGAGTCATGACGATGCCCGGCGCGATCGCGTTGACGCGGATCCCCCGGGGGGCCAGCTCGAGCGCGGCGACCTCGGTCAGCATCGCGAGCCCCGCCTTGGCCGAGCAGTACGCGCTCATCCCGGTGCCGGGTTGCCGTGCGTTGAGTGAGGACAGGGAGATGATCACCCCGCCCTCGTCCATCGCTCGGGCTGCGTGCTTGATTACCAGGAATGCCCCTGTGAGACAGACGTCGACGACGAGACGGAACTTGTCGACGGGAAGATCAGTGATGGAACCGGCGACGCTGATGCCTGCACTGTTCACGGCGATGTCTACTCGGCCGCGTGCTGCGCGTACCGAGTCGAACAATCTGAGGATCGAGTTTTCGTCGGTGACGTCGACCTGCGCCGCGTGGTGGGTGGGACCGAGTTCGGCGGCGAGTTCTTTGGCCTGGCCGACGTTTCGGTCGGCCACCGTGACGGTTGCTCCGTCGGCGGCGAGCGCTCGTGCGATGGCAGCACCGATGCCGGAGGCACCGCCTACCACGACCGCGCTGCGCGGTTCAGTTTCGGACATGTGATTTGTGCCCTTCTCAGGGTTCGGGGGTGGCTATTTCGGAACGAGACTCGGCGGCAGCGCCATTGCCCGCGCGAGGACTGTCAGTTCCTCGGCGAGTCCCGGGCGTTCCCGGAGCTGGGGTGTTTGCGCCACGTCGGTCACGACACCGATCACGGCCTGCGCGAGTGCGCGTGCGTCGGAGGTGGCCAGCTCGTCGGAGAGTGCGCAGATGGCAGCGATCCATTCGGCGACGTATTCGCGTTGGGTCTCGCGGAGCGCGGATTGTTCCTCGTCGGACAGGTACAGCAGGTCGGTAGAGAGGATGTGCATGATCCGTCCGTGGATACCGAGCGCCTGACGGACGTAGGTGCGAATCAAGGCGTCGAGTACCTCGTCCGGGGTGGTAGCGAGCGCGAGCGCGTCGGCGGTCACGTAGAGAAGACCTTCCGCGCCCCGCTCCAGCACTGCGCGGAGCACCTGAGCCTTACCGGTCACGTGCTGATACAACGTCGCTACCGACATCTCCGACGCCTTGGCGATGTCGTCGATCCGCACGTCGTAGAACCCGCGCTCGTCGAACAACTTCGCCGAGGCATCGATGATCCGTTCGCGGCGCCCCGCGGGCTGCCGGGGAACGGGACGCGGCGCCGAACCGGCGTCGGGACCGGGGGCGGGCAGGTTGCAGCCGAGGATCGACTTGGCCAGCGCCGATTGGATCTCCATCAACCGTTCCGCCGACAGATTGCCACGGATGTCGGGAGTGTTCGAGTACACCGCCAGGACCGCGAAGCCGAGCAATTCGGCCTTGTGTGCGTCGATCGCGGGGTTCGCCGCCCTGATCTTGGCGGCAATTCGGTGTTGATTAGCAGCGAAGTGGCCACGGAACTGCTCGCGTTCGGCGGGTTCGAGATGCCGTTGCTCGCGCCGCCACAACGTCGCCTCGTCACCGTTTGCGGTGAGATCTGCGAGTCCTTCGAGGAACAGGTCGAGCTGTTCCTGCGCGGTCGAGCCTTTCTGGTCTGCGCGGGTGTTGAGCTCGTCCACGAGCCGAACTTGGCTCATCAGAGCATGCACGAGGATGCCGTGCTTGCCTTTGAAGTGCCGGTAGACGGCGGGGCCTGTCAGGCCGACGGCGGCGCCGATCTGATCGATGCTGACGTTCTGGTATCCCAATTCCTGAAAGAGGTTCGCTGCGGCCCGCGCAATCTGCTCGGTGCGAGCGCTCCCACGTGCAGATGACGGCGTTGCCTTCTCTTCGACGTAGGTATGTGCCGCTGTCGATCGTGACATCTCAGTTCTTCCCGGTCGGCTCGATCATGGAACCAGTGTCGCATTTCCGAGCTCACCAGGATCCGACCACGCCACCACCGCGGTGCCCGTCAGGGTTCGGGTTCCGTCGGCGAGCACCACGTTCAGGTCGAGGTGGGCACGCTGCTCGCCGTCGACCTTGACAATTTCTCTGATGGCTGCGGTCAGCACGGGCTCGGCGTGGACCGGGGTGATGGCGGTGAACCGTGCAGACAGTTCCTGGATTCGGCTCTGCGGTATCCAGTCGGTGAGCAAGCGTCCCAGATAAGCCATCGACAACATGCCGTGTGCGAAGACGTCCTCCATGCCGGAGGCTTTCGCCGAGTCGATGTCGATGTGGATCGGGTTGTGGTCGCCGGAGGCGCCGGCGAACAACGCCAGGGTCGTTCGCGAGATTGCATCAGGTCGCAACTCGGCTACGACGTCGGTGGCGGTGGGTGTGGGTGTGGATGAGGTCATTTCTTACCCCCGGGATTCTTGATGACGCTGACGCTCTCGAGTTCTGCCACGACGGTGCCGTCGCGGGTCACGGTGCTGCGACGCACGAGGAAGTCGAGGGCGCCGCTCGCCTTGGAGTAGGCGTCGACATATGCGGATTCGAAGGTGACCCGGTCGCCGGCGTGGACGTCGGCGAAGTAGCGGAACCGCTGCTCGCCGTGCAGGACGTTGCCGAGATCCACTCCGTGGGCCGCGAGATCGGCGAAGACGTTCGAGTTCTCCAGTTCGAGGCCGAACAGGAAGGTGGGGGGTGCGAGTACGTCCGGGTGGCCGGCGGCGACGGCGGCATCACGATCGCGGTAGATCGGGTTCTCCTCGCCGATTGCGATGGCGAACTGCCGGATCCGGCCCCGTTCGACGTCGGTGACGATCGGAGGAACCGTGACATCGAGGATTGCGTGGTCGAGTGACATCAGTCCACCTTCTCGTACATGGTGACGACGCAGGCGCCGCCGAGACCGAGGTTGTGCTGCAACGCGATTCGTGCCCCTTCGACCTGCCGCTCACCGGCCTGCCCGCGCAGGTGCCACACCAGTTCGGCGCATTGTGCCAGCCCGGTGGCGCCGAGGGGATGGCCCTTGGAGAGAAGACCGCCGGAGGGGTTCGTCACGACCCGCCCACCGTAGGTGTTGTCACCGTCGAGCACGAACTTCTCCGCGGTTCCCTCGGGGGTCAGGCCGAGACCCTCGTACGTGATCACTTCATTGGTGCTGAAGCAGTCGTGCAGTTCGACGACCGGGATGTCCAGCGGATCGACGCCGGACTTTTCATAGACTTCGGCCGCGGCTTTGGCTGTCATGTCGTAGCCGGCCACCTTCATCATGTCGGTGGTATCGAAGGTGCCGGCCACGTCGGTGACCATCGACTGGGCACGAACGCGAATGCTCGCGTCCAGCCCGTGGGCGCGGGCGAACTCTTCGCTGCACACGATGGCGGCGGCCGCACCGTTGGTCGGCGGGCAGCACATCAGGAGCGTGAGCGGTCCCCAGATCTGCTTCGAGGACATCACGGCGTCGAGGTCGATCGGATCGCGGAACACAGCGAGCGGGTTCTGGGCCGCGTGCGACCGCGCCTTCACCGACACACGTCCGAACACCTCGGCGGATACGCCGTAGCGCACCATGTACTCGAGTCCAGCGCCGCCGAAGAGCTTCGCGGCCATCGGGGCGTTCTCGTCGCCGCCGGGCATCGACGCGGCGACGTTCTCCCCGCGTGCGGTGGGGCTCGGACGATCACCGTAGGCGTTGACGAGAGCGCCGGGCTGCATCTGCTCGAAGCCCAGAGCAAGAACACATTCCGCCGACCCCGAGGCTACCGCCTGGCGTGCGAGCCACAGGGCGCTCGATCCCGTCGAACAGTTGTTGTTGACGTTGACGACCGGGATGCCGGTCATTCCGATCTCGTAGAGAGCATTCTGACCCGACGTCGAGTCGCCGTACACGTAACCGACGAAAGCTTGCTGTACGTCGGTGTATTCGAGGCCCGCGTCCTTCAGCGCCGCTGCTGCTGCCGCGGCACCCATCCGGTCGTACGTCTCGCTTCTGCCGGGTTTGGTGAACGGCATCATTCCGACGCCGCTGATGCAGACGTTCCTCATGGGGCCTGCCTTTCGTTCGAAGTTGGTTTCCATGGGTCCAGCTCACAACGACTATACATATTCACGACTAACAATCATCCTAAAATACCAGTTGAAAGTCCCCATTGACGCGCAGGTGAGGTGAAGTTAGTATTCACCCCAGTGACTGGGGTCACAACACGATTTTCGGCGTAACGACGCCGCCGCGACCGGCGGCCGAGCGCTCGACGCAAACATCTCAGGAGGAAGCACGTGAGCGTCCACAAACTGCAGGGCAAAGTGGCACTGGTCTCCGGATCGGGTCGCGGTATCGGGCGTGCCGTCGCCGTGAAGCTGGCATCCGAGGGTGCCCGGGTCGTGGTCAACGATCTCGATGCCGAACCTGCCAAGGAAGTGGTTGCCGAGATCGAGGCTCTCGGTGGCCAGGCCGTCGCGTGCGTCGGTAGCGTCACCGACCCTGCCTTCGCCGATCGCTTCGTCTCTGCTGCAGTGGACAATTTCGGCGGGATCGACATCATCGTCAACAACGCCGGCTACACCTGGGACAACGTGATCCAGAAGATGACCGACCAGCAGTGGGCGGACATCGTCGACGTGCATCTCACCGCCCCGTTCCGGATCCTGCGCGCCGCCCAGCCGGTCATCAGCGCCGCAGTCAAGCGCGAGCGCGAGGCCGGCTTCGTGCCGTGCCGCAAGGTCGTGAACATTTCCTCCACTTCCGGGCTGCTGGGGAATCCGGGCCAGGCGAACTACTCGTCGGCGAAGGCCGGCATGGTCGGTCTGACGAAGACGATCGCCAAGGAGTGGGGGCGCTACAACGTCACCTCCAACGCCGTCGCGTACGGCGTGATCAACACCCGGCTGACGTCGGTGACCACCGAAGCGAAGACCATCAAGGTCGAGGACCGCGACATCAAGGTCGGGGTCGATCCCGCCGTGATGGACGCGGCCACCAAGCAGATCGCACTCGGGCGCGCAGGCACGGTCGAAGAGGCCGCGGGTGCGGTCTACCTGCTGTGCAGCCCCGAATCGAGTTACATCACCGGCCAGGTCCTGGTCTGCGGCGGAGGGCTGTGACGGACATGTCCGTGCACGAGGACGAAGCCGGGGTCGACTACGAGGACGTGCGCTACGAGGTGTCCGACGGCGTGGCCGTCCTCACCCTCGATGCCCCCGAGCGCCGCAACGGGATGCGCGTGGGGATGCTGGTCGACCTGCTGCGCATCCTCGATCGCGCCGACCGCGACCCCCAGGTGCGGGCCGTGATCGTCACCGGCGCCGGCGACGCGTTCTCCGTCGGTGCGGCCCTGGACGGTCCGGAAACTCTTTCCCGGGCGCTGGTCGAGGACACCGACGGGCACACTCCCACCGGTTACCGAGAACCCGCGGGCCGGATCAGTGAACGGCTCTTCGCGATGCAGAAGCCTGTGATCGCGGCTCTCAACGGGCATGCGATCGGGGGTGGCGCGACGATCGCCGCGGCGATGGACATTCGTATCGCCAGTGAGGACGCTCGATTCGGATTCGTGTTCACTCGTCGGGGAGTGGTCCCCGAGGGCGCGTCGTCGTGGTTCCTGCCTCGACTCGTCGGGGTCGGGCGCGCGACCGACTGGATTCTGACCGGCCGGGTCTTCGACGCCGCCGAGGGGTACGAGGCCGGGTATCTCACCCGGGTGGTGCCCGCGGATCAGGTGATGTCGGCGGCCCGGGCGTACGCGGAGCAGTTCGTCCACGAGACGTCTCCGACCTCGGTGGCCCTGTCCAAGCGGCTCCTGGCCTCGGGTTGGCAGCACGCACATCCAGGTGCGGCGGCGGCGGATGAATCCCGTACCTACGCCGGCCGAGTCGACTCGGAAGACGCGCGGGAAGGGATCCTGTCGTTCCTCGAACGTCGACCGGCGGTCTTCCCGCCGCTGGATCCGTCACCGGCCGAAAAATTCTGAACTCAAGCTGATCGACCTGAGGAGTGCTATGACGACCGAACCGTTCACCGTGTGCAAGTACGGCGCCGATGCGGAGGGAACCCACGATTTCGCCGGCATCCCCAATTTCAACGAGAGCGTCTACTTCAACTTCGTCGACCCCATCTCGCAGCTCGGCGGGCTCGTCCGGATCGGTAACCGGCCGAATCTCGGGTACAGCGAGACATCGGTGCAGCTGACCCTGCCCGGCGGAGCCATCGCGTTCCGGGCGGGGCGGACCCCGTGCGAGACGAACGACGGCTTCTCCGGTCAGGGCCTGGAGATCACGATCAAGGAACCCACACGGACCGCGGAGATTACCTACCGCGATACCGTTGCACGCGTAGTACATCCGTCGTTGATGGCGGAGAACGGCCGCATCGCGCTCAAGAATGCGCCGTCGGAGGAATGCGAGATCTCGCTGTCCTACGAGGCGTCGAGCCCGATGTTCGTCATCAACAGCGACGGTGACGGCGACTGCACACCGGGAAGTTCCGTCATCGCCAGCGACCACTACGAACAGTTCGGACACCTTTCAGGCACCATCCGCGTCGGCAACCGCACCTGGGTGCTCGACAAGGTCACCTCGTTCCGCGACCACTCGTGGGGTCCGCGGGAGTGGGCGTCGTACACCGGTGAGTGGCTGGCCGGCTGGCTGGCCGACGGCACCGCGTTCAGTGCGTACGGTGAATACGAGAAGTCCGGGATCCGGGTGTCCGCCGGCGCGGTACTCACCACCAACGGTGTGGCGCACCCGATCACCGACTACACAGTGCACACCGACTACGCGGGCGAATCCACCTACAACGGACGCCATGTCGGCATCATCACCGCCGAAGGACTACCGACGATCGTCGTCGACGGGGCGATCCGGCATTTCGTACCGGTCACCCAGCGAACCGAGGACCGCGCCGTCCGGATGGCTCAGATGACCGTCGACCTGGCCGGTGGGCACGGCGGCTGGGCGGTCGCGGAGTTCCTGCGACCCATCCGCCCCTGAACACACTGCGCCACCTCGTCCCTTATCCGATCGTCCGATAGGAGTCCCGTTATGTACCCCGGGCGCTATGCCACCGAACATCCCGACCGACCGGCGATCATCATGGCCCCCCGCGGTGAGGTTCTGACCTACGCAGACCTCGACGCACGCGCCAATCGTCTTGCCGCGCTGTTTCGCTCCGAGGGGCTCGGTCCGGGCGATCACATCGCGTTGTTCATGGAGAACAACATGGAGATGATCGTGGCGATGTCCGCAGCAGAGCGCTCGGGGCTGTTCTACACCCCGGTCAATTCGTTCCTGTCGGCGTCCGAGGCCGCGTACATCATCGACGACTCGCAGTCCCGGCTCGTTCTCACTACGGCGGCGAAAGCGACTGTTGCCCGCGACTTTCCCGAGCTGTGCCCGAAGGTGACTCGCTGGCTCATGGCCGACGCCGATCCGGACTCGATTGCTCTGACGGGACCGTACGAGTCCTACAGTGCCGCCGTCGCCGGTTTCGGGACGGAACCCGGCGAGCACGAGCGGCTCGGCACGCCGATGTTCTACTCCTCCGGAACGACAGGTCGCCCCAAGGCGATCAAACGCGCTCTGCCCGACGCGCATCCTGGCGAAATCCTGGCGATCGAGGATTTCGGCCGCAAGCTGTTCCATCTGCGTGAGGGGATGCGGTTCCTCTCGCCGGCCCCGCTGTACCACTCGGGTCCGCAGTCGACGGTCGCGATCGGCCTGCGCCTGGGAGCGACGATCGTGGTGATGGAGAAGTTCGACGCCGAGCAGTACCTCGAACTCGTCGAGCAGCACCGCATCACACACTCGATGGTCGTACCGACGATGTTCTCCCGGATGCTCAAGCTGCCCGAGGACAAGCGCAACCACGACATCTCGTCGCTCGAAGTCGTGGTGCACGGAGCGGCCCCCTGCCCGGTCGCGGTGAAAGAGGCCATGCTCGACTGGTGGGGCCCGGTGATCTACGAGTACTACGGCGGCACCGAGGCCAACGGCATGTGCGGATGCACCCCCGAAGAATGGCTGGCGCACAAGGGAACCGTCGGCAGACCGTTCATGGGCGAACCGGTGATCCTCGACGACGAGGGCAACGAGTGCCCCCCCGGCGTCGCCGGCAACATCTGGTTCCGCGGCGAGGGCAGCGGTTTCGAATATTTCAACGACCCCGGCAAGACGGCCGAGGCCAAGGACCCCACCGGCACGATGTCCAGGATCGGCGACATCGGCTACCTCGACGAGGACGGATTCCTCTACCTCACCGACCGCCAGGCGTTCGTCATCATCTCCGGTGGAGTGAACATCTATCCCCAGGAGATCGAAAATCTGCTCGTCACCCACCCGAAAGTCATGGACGCCGCCGTCTTCGGCGTCCCGGACGAGGACTTCGGCGAGGCCGTCAAGGCCGTAATCCAGGCCGTCGACCCGGCGCAGGCCGATTCCGACCTGGCGGCCGAGCTGAGTGAGTTCTGCCGGGCGAATCTCGCGAAGTTCAAGTGCCCCAAATCCTTCGACTTCACCGACGAAATGCCCCGGCTGCCCACCGGCAAGCTCTACAAAAAACCGCTCCGCGACGCGTACTGGACGACCGCGGACGCCGCAGCATCGCGCGCCTGACGTCCGGACCCCTTCCGGCGCGACCGCGCACCACCTCGAGAACAGGATTCGAAATGCCCCATGACGTGTACGTGTACGACGCCTTCCGCACCCCGCGAGGTCGTGGACGAGGCGGAGCCCTGCACGGCGTCAAGCCCATCTCTCTGGTCGTCGGTCTGCTGCAGGCGCTTCAGGACCGCAACCCGAGCCTCGACCCCAAGCGCGTGGACGATCTGATCCTCGGCGTGGTCGGACCGTTGCGCGATCAGGGAGCCGACATCGCGCGTACCGCGGCGATGGCCGCCGGCTTGCCCGAGACCGTGGCCGGTGTGCAGATGAACCGCTTCTGCGCGTCCGGTCTCGAGGCCGTCAACACCGCATCGCAGAAGGTGGCATCGGGGTGGGAGTCGCTGGTCCTCGCCGGCGGTGTCGAAAGCATGTCCCGTGTTCCAATGGGATCGGACGGCGGTGCATGGGCCAACGATCCGGAGACCAACCTGACCACCGGGTTCGTTCCACAGGGCATCGGCGCCGACCTCATCGCGACCCTCGAAGGCTTCACTCGTGAGGACGTCGACGCGTTCGCCGTCGAATCGCAGCGCCGCGCCGCAACCGCCTGGGACGAGGGCCGATTCGCTCGCTCGATCGTGCCGGTGCTCGACCGGAACGGACAGACCGTCCTCGACCACGACGAGCACATCCGCCGGGGCACGACCGTCGAGTCGCTCGGCCGGATCAAGCCCGCGTTCGCGGGGCTCGGCGCAGCCGGCTTTGACGCGGTCGCGCTGCAGAAGTACCACTGGGTCGAGCGGATCGAGCACGTGCACACCGGCGGTAACTCGTCGGGCATCGTCGACGGCGCGTCGCTCGTCGCACTCGGAAACGAACAGGTCGGCACCGAACTCGGCCTGACACCGCGCGCCCGCATCGTCGCGGGCGCGGTGAGCGGCTCCGACCCGACGATCATGCTGACCGGCCCGGCCCCGGCGAGCCGCAAGGCCCTCGAGGTCGCCGGACTGAGCGTCGACGACATCGACCTGTTCGA
The DNA here is from genome assembly GCF_017656075.1 of Rhodococcus sp. ZPP. Taxonomy (NCBI): domain Bacteria; kingdom Bacillati; phylum Actinomycetota; class Actinomycetes; order Mycobacteriales; family Nocardiaceae; genus Rhodococcus; species Rhodococcus sp. ZPP. The sequence continues at coordinate 312,634 of NZ_CP058639.1, read as the reverse complement.
GATCAACGAGGCCTTCTCCTCGGTCGCCCTGCGCTTCATGCGAGACCTCGATCTTCCGCACGAGAAGGTCAACGTCAACGGGGGCGCGATCGCCATGGGGCATCCGCTCGGCGCGACCGGCGCGATGCTGATCTCGACGATGGTCGACGAACTCGAGCGCCGTGATCTGCGCCGCGGACTGGTGACGCTGTGCGTCGGCGGCGGCATGGGCATCGCGACGATAGTCGAGCGGGTGTGAGTGCACGTGACCGACATTTCCCCCCGACAGACATCGCACCGAGAGAATCGTGACCGCACCATGAGCGAGGCCAGCGCCGTGACCACCACAGACACCACCACCGAGACCATCACCTGGGAACAGACCGAATCCGGGGTCGTCGTCCTGACCTTCGACGACCCCACACAGTCGGTCAACACGATGACCGCGGCGTGGTCCGCGTCCCTGTCCGCGGCCCTCGACCGGCTCGCCGCCCTCGGATCCGACCTGACCGGGGTGATCCTCACCTCCGCCAAGAAGACGTTCTTCGCCGGCGGCGATCTCGGTGACCTGCTCGCGACGACGCCCGAACAGGCCGGCGAGCTCACCGTATTCGCGGACGGTGCCAAGGCCATGCTGCGCCGGCTGGAGACACTCGGTGTCCCCGTGGTTGCCGCACTCGGCGGCAGCGCACTCGGCGGCGGTTACGAGATCGCGCTCGCGTGCCACCATCGCATCGCCGTGGATTCTCCGGCGCTGCGGATCGGACTTCCCGAGGTCACCCTCGGTCTGCTGCCCGGCGGCGGTGGGGTCGTGCGCACCGTGCGCCTGCTCGGGCTGGAGGTCGCGCTCGACAAGGTCCTGCTGCCCGGTACCGCCTACCGCGTCCAAGACGCGCTCGACCTCGGACTGATCGACCGCATCGTCCCCGACGCCGGCTCCCTCATTGCGGCTGCAACGCAATGGATCTCGGCCAACCCCGGTGCCACCCAGCCGTGGGACCGAGGTGAGCCCATTCCCGGCGGCACCGCATACACCCCCGAGATCGAGGCGGTTCTGCCGGTGCGCAGTGCCGTGCTGCGCACCCGGCACAAGGGCGCGCCGATGCCCGCCCCCGCCAACATCCTGGCCGCGGCCGTCGAGAGCACGCAGGTCGACTTCGACACCGCGGCCGCGGTCGAGACCCGGTACTTCGTCGAACTGGCCACCGGACCGATCTCCAAGAACATCATCCAGGGCACCTTCTTCGACAAGCAGACCATCAAGTCCGGCGCGAGCCGCCCAAAGGGCTTCCCCGTCCACCGCGCGAGGTTCGCCGCCGTTCTCGGTGCCGGCATGATGGGCGCCGGCGTGGCCCTGTCATGTGCACTCGTGGGAATGCGGGTGGCACTCAAGGACATCGATACCGCAGCCGCGGAACGTGGCAAGGACTATGCCCGCAAGGTACTGGGCAAGCAGGTCGAGGCCGGCAAGCGCACCCGAGAGGACGCCGACGCGATCCTGGACCTCATCACCCCGACCGCATCGGTCGCCGACCTCGCCGGCGCCGACCTGGTGATCGAAGCGGTATTCGAGGATCCGGGCCTCAAGCGAAAGGTCTTCGCGGAGGTCCTCGAGGTGGTGGCCCCGGATGCCGTGCTCGCCTCGAACACCTCCACCCTCCCCATCACCGACCTGGCGAGCGAGCTACCGCGGCCCGACGACTTCATCGGCCTGCACTTCTTCTCGCCGGTCGACCGCATGGAACTGATCGAGATCATCGTCGGCGACAAGACCAGCGACGCGACCCTCGCCAAGGCCTTCGACATCGCGCTGCAGATGCGCAAGACCCCGATCGTCGTGGGAGACGGACGCGGCTTCTTCACCAGCCGGGTCATCCTGCAACGTCTCGTGGAAGCGGCCGCGATGATCGGCGAGGGCGTCGACCCGCAGTCGATCGAACAGGCGTCTCTGCAGGCCGGCTACCCCGTCGGCACCCTTGCGCTGCTCGACGAACTCACCCTGTCGTTGCCGCTGAAGATCCGCGGCCAGTTCCGCGAGGTCGCGGAGCAGCAGGGCGCCGAACTCGCCGACCATCCGGGCGACGCAGTGCTCACCGCGATGGTCGAGGAACTGGGCCGGCCCAGCCGGGTGGCTGGCGGCGGCTTCTACGAGTACCCGGAGGGGCGGCGCGGTGCCCTGTGGCCGGGCCTGGCCGCACGCTTCCCGGTCACCGGCGAACGTGCCGACCTGATCGACCTGCGCGATCGTCTGCTGTTCGCCGAGGTGCTCGAGACGGTCCGCTGCCACGAGGACGGAATCCTCCGCTCGACCGCCGACGCGAACGTCGGGTCGCTGCTGGGCATCGGATTCCCGACCTGGACCGGCGGCACCAGCCAGTTCGTCGCCGGATACCCCGGTGGCACCGAGGCATTCGTTCGCCGTGCACAGGAACTCGCCGACAAGCACGGGCCGCGGTTCACCCCACCCGCATCGCTGCTGGAGGGCTGACGCGTGCGCAGATCCCTCTACACCGCGGAACACGAAACGTTCCGGTCGGCGTTCCGGGCGTTGCTCGACCGGGAAGCCGTGCCGAACGTCGACAAGTGGGAGCAGGCCGGGACCGTCGACCGGGATTTCATCACCGCGGCGGCCAAATCCGGTTACCTCGGTTTCGAATTCGATCCGGAATTCGGTGGCCTCGGAATCTCGGACTTCCGCTACAACGCGGTGATGACCGAGGAGGTGGTGCGCTCCGGCATGGCCGGCGACACCTTCAGCATGCAGAACGACATCATCGTCCCGTATCTGCGCGACCTCACCACCGATGAACAGAAGCAGCGCTGGCTCCCGAAGTTCACTCGGGGAGAATGCGTTACGGCCCTCGGGATGACCGAGCCCGGCGCCGGCTCGGATCTGGCGTCGATCCGGACGAGCGCGGTCCGCGACGGCGACGATCTGATCGTCAACGGCACCAAGACGTTCATCACCAGCGGCGCCACCTGCGACCTGGCGATCGTACTGGTGCGGACCGGAGAGCGGGACGGACGCGGGACGTCGTTCGTCGCCGTGGAAGCCGGAACACCCGGATTCGAACGTGGTCGGCCCATGCACAAGATCGGTCGTAAGGCCCAGGACACCGCGGAGCTGGTGTTCACCAACTGCCGGGTCCCGGCCGCGAACATCATCGGTGAACCCGGCCGCGGGTTCGGCTCGGCCATCGCCAACCTTCCGCGTGAGCGACTGTCGATCGCGGTCTCCGGGGTCGCGTCCGCCGCACACGCGCTGAGTCTCGCACTCGACCATGTCCGGTCCCGGGTGGCTTTCGGTGCACCCCTGGCGGATCTGCAGTCGGTGCGCATGAAGATCGCGGAGATGCACACCGACATCCAGGTCCTCCAGCACTACGTCGACGGATGCGTGCAAGCACTCGTCCGCGGCGACCTCACCGCGGACGACGCCGCGGGCGCCAAGTACAAGGCCACCGACCTGCAATGGGATGTGGTCGACCGCTGCCTGCAGCTGTTCGGCGGCTACGGCTACATGGAGGAATATCCGATCGCGCGGATCTGGCGTGATGCGCGCATCCAGCGCATCTACGGAGGAGCGAACGAAGTGATGAAGGACCTCGTCGGCCGGGCGGTGGTGGCACGATGACCGCGGAACCGGGTGCACTCTCGGGCCGCACCGCGCTCGTCACCGGAGGCTCTCGTGGAGTCGGCCGAGCCGTCGCACTGCGCCTGGCCCGTGACGGCGCCGCGGTCGCGGTGAACTACCGGCGCGACGCCGCAGCCGCCGACGAGGTGGTCGAGCAGATCATCGCAGCCGGAGGCCGCGCCGCAGCGTACTGCGCATCCATCGACGACGAGACTGCCGTCGCGGACATTGTGGTGGCGATCCGGTCCGATCTCGGTCCAGTCGATCTGATCGTGAGCAACGCCGGGTCGGCCAGCCGCGGTCAGGATGTGGCGTCGACGCCGTATGCCGACTATCTGCAGCTCATGCGGGTGCACGCGTTCGGCCCGATCGGGCTCATCCAGCAGGTGCTGCCGGATATGCGCAAGGCGGCCGCGGGGGAGGTGGGACGCGGCGATATCGTGATGATCTCGTCCAACACCACACTGTCGGCACCGCCGAACTCCGCGCCGTACACGATGGCCAAGGCAGCGATGGAGATGTGCGTGCGCACCCTCGCGCGGGAAGAACGCCGCTACGGCATCCACGCCAACATCGTCGCGCCCGGGCTCATCGCCACCGATATGGGCAAGCGCCTGGTGTCCGCCTCGCGTGGAACCGACATCGGTGATCTCGACGCCGACTCACCGTTCGGGCGCGTGTGCAGGCCCGAGGATGTCGCCGGCACGGTGGCGTTCCTGGTCTCCCCGGACTCCGGGTATGTGACCGGGCAGCAGCTCATCGTCGACGGCGGTGGCCCGAATCCGACCATCTTCTGACGACCGATACACGAGTGAGGGCATTTCCGTGACGACCGTGGCCGAGGCAGACACTCCTATGACCGAGCACGACGATTTCTTCGCCGAGCTGACCGCCGCACTGGACGCTGCGCTGTCCGCCGGTGGATCCCTGCAGTTGACCGACATCGACCAACGTGGCGAGGGCAATTCGTGGGAGACCTATCTGGTCACCGCGCAGTGGACGAGCGGTGCCGACCGCCGCACCGACACCTTCGCCGTCAAGCGGCAACCGGTCAGCGGCATCACCGGCGACTACGACGTGGATCGTGAAGTCGCGTTGCTCGAGGCCGCGGCGCGCACCGGAATGAAGGTGCCTGCGGTTATCGCCCACCGCGGCGAGACACACGGTGTGCGTGGTTTTTTCGCGATGGAGAAGGTGCCGGGCATCATCCCGATGCCGTACACCGTGTCGCGGCTGATCCCGGACACCGCCCAGCGCGCGGAGCTCGGGCGGGAGGTCGCCCGCGAGATGGCGCGTCTGCACAGCGCGGATCCACGCACCATGGGGCTGAGCAGGCTCGGGGAGGTGCCCGACGGCGCCGACACCGGCCGGATCGAGAACGACAAGTGGGCCGGGGCATACCGCGAGGTCGCCGACATCCCGATCCCCATTCTCGATCTGGCATGTTCGTGGCTCGACCACCGCAGCGATGCGGTATCCGGCCGGGTGAGCTTGGTCCACAACGACTTCCGGGTAGGAAACCTCGTCGTGCAGGACGGGACGATTTCCGGCGTCCTCGATTGGGAGACCGCCCACTTCTCCGACCCCACCGCCGACATCGCATGGTTCGCGCAGCGCACCTCGCGGGGCCGATCCCCGCTGTTGTGCAAGCTGATCGAACTCGAGCCGTTCCTCGACGAGTACGAGCGGGCGGGCGGGTGGCGGCCGAGCCCCGAGACCCTCACCTGGTGGTCGGTCCAGTCCCTGGTCAAGACCGCCGTGGGCTGCCTGCAGGCGGTAGATGTGTACAAGCGCGGGGACCGCGACGAGCTGCGGTATTCGAACATGGCGCACAGCGTCTACTACAGCATCGGCTGGCTGACGAAGATGCTCCGCGACGGAGAATGGGGAAACTGACATGACCGTCTATTCGACAAACCTGACCAGGTTGCTGAGCACGATCACCGACACGCTCGGCCGGCGCGTCGCTCCGGCGCTCGAGGACGGACCCGCCCGCCTCGAGCTCGCGGCCGTGCTCGAACAGCTCGACAACCTCGCGGAACATCTCGCGTGGGACCAGGTGCGGCTGGGACAGACATGCAAACGCACCGAGAAGCTCGCGGTGCGGCTCGGACTCGCATCCGACCCCGAGCCGGCCGTCGACGTCGACACGCTGCGCAGGCGTCGACAAGACATCTCCGAAACCCTCCGCGCTGCCTACCGCGACGGTGCCCCCGACAGGAGCCTCGTCGACGCCGTGCTCGAGTTCTCCGAACAAGACGTACAGGAACAGATTTCGACCACACTGCGTGCCGGCCTGCCCGGCTGATCGGAAAGGGTGGTGGACATGCGTGTCCACGAACTGCTGGACCACTGGGCCGACCGATTCCCGGACGAGATCTACGTCAGCGACGGTGATCGAAGTCTGACCTGGAACGAGATGCGGGAGTGGACGCACCGCGTCGGCAACTGGCTGGCCGACACACTGCAGCCCGGTGATCGATTCTGCATGCTCGACCGCAACTCGCTGGAGATGATCGCGCTGTACTTCGGCGCCTCACGCGCCGGGGTGGTTCCGGTGCCTCTCAACTTCCGGCTGGCTCCCCAGGAGTGGAAGTACATCGTCGAGGACGCGCGGTGCACACTGGCCGTCGTCCACGAAGATTACGCCGACACACTGACCGCCGCCGTACCGGGCGTCATGGCCTCGGTCATGCGGGACGACAGTGACTCCCGGCTGAAGTTCGCCGACGACGTGGTCGCATACCCGGCCGATCGCATCGACAGGAACGTGCCGGCCGAGGCGATCTATCACCAGATGTACACCAGCGGAACCACAGGGAAACCGAAGGGCGCCATGGTGACCCACCGGGCCGCCTGTGCCAACGCGTTTCAGATCCAGCTCGCCCTGGATGCGAACCGAAAACGAACGCTGTGCGTGATGCCGCTGTTCCACGCCGGCGCGGCACTGCAGATTCTCGCGTACACGACCGGTGGCTGCTCGATCCGCGTGGTCCGCGACTTCGACCGGGCGAGCGTGCTCCGGTCGATGTCGGAACTGCAAATCCAGCTTCTCACCCTGGCACCGGCCATGATCCAGGACATGGTCGCCGACCCGCTGACCGCGGAACTGGACTTCAGCGCTCTGGACCTGATGGTCTACGGCTCGGCGCCGATGGCGGTGGAAGTGCTGAAAAAGGCGATGGGCATGTTCGGATGCGACTTCGCGCAGGCATACGGCATGACCGAATCCTGCGCGGTGGCAACCATTCTTGCCCCGGAGGACCACCATCGGGCGCTCGAATCGAACCCGGGAATCCTCATGTCCGCGGGGCGGCCCCTCCTCGGAACCGCGCTGCGCGTGGCGGCACAGGACGGCAGTGACGTCCCGGCCGGATCCGTCGGCGAGGTCCTCGTGCGAGGGCCGCAGCTGATGAGTGGGTACTGGGCTCTCGAGGACGCCACCCGCACGGCCCTCGGCGACGGCTGGCTCCGGACAGGCGACGCCGGATACCTGGATTCCGAAGGATTCCTGTACATTTCGGATCGAGTGAAGGACATGATCATCTCGGGTGGGGAGAACATTTACCCGCGGGAGATCGAAGAAGTGCTCTTCACGATGGGGGGTGTCGCCGACGTCGCCGTCATCGGTGTGCCGAGCCAGCGGTGGGGTGAGAGCCCGATCGCGTTCGTGGTGCCCCGGCCGGGGGCAGACCTCACCGAACACGACGTACTGGAGCACTGCCGGGCCGATCTCGCCCGGTTCAAGTGCCCGGCCGAGGTGGTGTTCGTCGACTCGCTGCCGCGCAGCGCGGTCGGCAAGGTGCTCAAGCGTGAGCTGCGGGCTCCCTACTGGGAGGGCATGGCTCGCGGGATCAACTGAACTTCCGGCGGCGTGCGTCAGTGCGGCCTGGCCCAAGGAGCAAGAGTGGACATAGTTTCGTTCGTCATCATCGGGTTGGTGGCCGGTTCGATCTACGGACTGGCGGCCGTCGGCCTCGTTCTCACCTACAAGACTTCCGGAGTATTCAACCTCGGGCACGGCGCACTGGCGGCTCTCGCCGCCTACTCGTTCTACGTGCTCAACGTTCAACTCGAGCTGTCGTGGCCGATCGCGGCGTTCGTCACCGTGTGCGTAGTCGGACCCGCGGTCGGGCTGCTCCTCGAATTGCTCGCCCGAAGACTGCAGGGCGCCGCGTTGCCGCTCCAGATCGCCGGTGTCGTCGGAATTCTGCTGGTCGTCCAGGCCGGGACGCTGCTGATCTTCGGTGCCCAGGAGGTGCGCCGGGTACCGTCGTTCCTGCCGAAGGGCCGCATCGAGGTCGGTGGCACCCTCATCCAGTACGACGATGTCCTGACCTTCGTGATCGCTGTCGCGGCGACGGCGGGCCTGTGGGCGTTCCTCCGGTGGACCCGGACCGGGATCGCGATGAAGGCTGTGGTGCAGAACCCCGAACTGCTCGAGCTGGTCGGGCACAGCGCAACACGGGTGCGCCGGTGGGCCTGGATTCTCGGCACCGTGATGGCCTCCCTGTCGGGTGTCCTGCTCGCACCGATCATGCCCCTGGACCCGGTCCAGTTGACGTTGCTGGTCGTCGCAGCTTATGCCGCTGCCGCGATCGGCACCTTCAGCAACCTGCCGGGAACGTTCGCCGGCGGACTCGTCGTCGGTGTGCTGGCCGCCCTGTCGACCCGATGGCTGACGAACGGCATCCTCGCCTCGCTCCCGGCGGCACTGCCGTTCGCGATCCTGTTCGTCGTACTGCTCTTCTTCCCGAAGAAGTACCTCGTCGACAAGACCGCCGTCCGGATACATCCCCGGCCGACGTGGAAGGCTCCGGTCCGGCTCCAGGCCATGGGCGGCGCCCTGGTCGTCGCCTTCCTGGTGACCGTCCCCCTCTTTGCCGGTATCCATCTGGTCGACTGGACGGTCGCGGTGGCGATGATCCTGGTCTTCGGATCGCTGTCGTTGCTGGTGCACACCTCCGGACAGGTGTCGCTCGCCCAGATCGGGTTCATGGCGGTCGGTGCCGCGACGTTCTCGCACCTGTTGCAGGGCACGGGGATGTCGTGGCCCGTGGCGCTGCTGCTCGCCGGTGTGGTCGCCGTGCCGATCGGTGCGGTGCTGGCGGTACCGGCGATCCGTCTCGGTGGGTTGTACCTGGCGATCGCGACGTTCGGGTTCGGAATCTTTTTGCAGCAGATGTTCTACACGCAGGACTTCATGTTCGGTGCCGCGTCGTCGGGTCTCGAGGTACGACGGCCCGACACCATGATCGTCGATTTCGCCTCGGACGCCGGGTACTACTACCTCGTTCTGGCGATCGCGGTCGTATCGGTGGCCGTGGTGTTCACACTCGAACGTGGCCGGCTGGGCCGACTGCTGACCTATATCAAGCAGTCGCCACGAGCGGCGGAGGCCAACGGAGTTCCCGCGGCCATGACGCGAGTGTTAATCTTCTGCATCGCGGCGTTCCTCGCTGCGATCGGGGGAGCACTGGCAGCGTCCGCCCAGCAGAGCATCTCGGCCGATAGTTACGCCCCGCTCATCTCGCTCACCGTGTTCGTCATCATCGTCCTGAACGGTCCGGCGGTGCCGTGGAACGCGGTCCTCGCCGCGGCGGCATACACGCTCATTCCCAGCTATTTTCCGAGCGCCGAGGTGGGGACCTACCTGCAACTGCTGTTCGGGCTCAGCGCGATCGCGCTCATCGTGCTGCCGCCGGCACAGCTCCCGGTGCGGGCGACGTCTCTCGCCGACCGGTGGTTCCGTCGCGACGATCGGACCGAACCGCCACTGCACACCGCACCGCCACTGCACACCGAACCCCCACTGCACACCGCACCGCCACTGCACACCGAACCGATCGACCCTGCAGTACTCGAGGTTTCGAAGGTCGGTGTCGCGTTCGGAGGCGTCAAGGCGCTCGATGGTGCCGACATCGTGTGCACTCCGGGACGAGTGACAGGGCTGATCGGTCCCAACGGTGCGGGCAAATCGACGTTGTTCAACGCGGTGACCGGATTGGTCGCCATCTCCGGCGGATCGGTGTCCTTCGGGGGAGTTGACCTTCGAGGGAAGAGTCCGTCCGCCCGGGCGCGTGCGGGCATCGGCCGCACCTTCCAGACCGTCGAGCTGTTCGAGTCGATGACGGTGCGGGACAACGTGTCGGTCGGTGCCGAGGGACGAACCGTCCGGCTCGACCCGACCACCCACCTGCGGTCCTCGAAAGCCGAACGGGACCATATCCGGTCGGCGACCGAATCCGCGCTCACGGCGTGCGGCCTCGAGGACGTCGCCGACCAGCATGCGATGAATCTTCCGACCGGTACTCGACGATTGGTGGAGGTTGCCCGCTGCCTGGCCGGCGGCCACACGATCCTGCTGCTGGACGAACCCTCGGCGGGTCTGGACCACAACGAGTCGGCGCGGCTCGGCGAGCTGGTCCGGCGGGTTGTCGACGAACGTGGAATCGGCGTGATCCTCGTCGAACACGATGTCTCGCTGGTACTCGGCGTCTCCGACGAGGTGTACGTTCTCGAATTCGGACGCGTCATCTTCTCCGGCTCTTCCGCCGACGCGCGTCGCTCGAGTGTCGTGCAGGCGGCATATCTCGGAACAACCGAGCCGGTCGACGACGTGCAGTCCGATCGGGAACTGGAGGAGATCAAATGACCACGCCGACCCTGCAGGTGACCGGACTGTCCGCCGGCTACGGGAAACTGACCGTGCTGCGGGACGCGAACGTGACCGTGGAGCCCGGTTCGGTCGTCGCGCTGCTCGGTCCGAACGGTGCCGGAAAGAGCACCCTGCTCGCGGCGATCGGAGGTGTGCTCACACCGACTTCGGGTTCCGTTCGGCTCGGGGAAACGGACATCACCTCGCACCGGCCGGCCACACGCGCCGCTGCAGGGATCTGCCTCATACCCGAAGGGCGGGGGATTTTTCCAGGACTGTCCGTGCGGGAGAACCTCCTCCTTGCTGTGGACGGCTCTCTGAGCGACCAGTACGAGCTGGCATTGGACACCTTTCCCGAGATCGGCCGGCGCATGGACGCGAAGGCGGGAAGCCTGTCCGGTGGCCAGCAGCAGATGGTGGCTCTGGCCCGCGCCTTCCTGCCCCGCAGTTCCGTGATCATCCTCGATGAGGTGTCGATGGGGTTGGCGCCGTTGGTGATCGACCAGATCTTCGATGCCCTCGACGTTCTCCGGAAGTCCGGGAAGTCGATCCTGCTCGTCGAACAATATGTCGGTCGCGCACTGGGCAGTGCGGATGTGGTGCACCTGATCGACCGGGGTCGGGTATCAGGACCGATCGATCCGTCGTCGTTGAACGAGGACGAACTCATGGGCCGATACCTGGGAATCGAAATCGCTACCGAGTTGAAAGAATCTACAGCTGAGGAGAACGTGTGATGAGAACGATGTGGAGGCGGGCTGCGCTCGCGGCCGCGGTGGGAGCACTTGTGCTGTCCGGCTGTTCCGCCGAACAGGAGCAGTCGCCGACACCGTCGACGCCTCTGACCAAACCTGCGATCGTGGTCGGTACCGTCTGTGGGTGCTCGGGCGTGTCCGCACCCACCCACGGCCGGGTCGGCGACGTCGCGCAGGCCTGGGCCGCGAGCGTCAACGATTCCGGTGGAATCAACGGCCATCCGGTGGAGGTCATCGTCAAGGACATCGGCCAGGAGCCGTCGAAGGCGCTGGCCGCGGTCAAGAGCCTCGTCGAGGAGGAGGGGGTCGTTGCGATCGTCGGTCCCATCACCGGTACCACCGGGTCGTGGCGGCAGTACGTCGAGGAGAAGGGAATCCCCGTACTTGGGGGCGTGCCCTCCGACGCAACGTTCCTCGCGAGCGACAACTTCTATATCGCGGGCTCGCCCAATCCGGTCATCACCTACGGTCTGGCGAAGCTCGCCCGTGAAGAGGGCACGACCAAGCTGGGTGTCGTGTACTGCTCGGAATCACCTGTGTGCGCGGATTCGGATGCGCTGGCGGGTAAGTCGGCGGCCGATGTCGGAATCGGGTACTTCTCGGTCAAGGCCGCGGCGGCCGCTCCCAACTACACCGCGGTGTGCCAGACGATGAAGAACGAGGGCGTCGACGGCCTCTTCCTGGCTCACATCACCAGTGTGGACGTCCGGATCGCGGAGGACTGCCACAAGATCGGTTACGAGCCCCAGTTCTACAGTTCGGCCGGAGCGGTCGGTAACGAATTCATGGAGTCACCGGCCGCCGAAGGATTGCTGTTCACGCAGTCCAATGCTCCGTACTACGACCCGTCCGTGCCGGTCGTTGGTGAGGCACGGGAGACGATCGACTCGTACTACGAGGGATTGACGGACTCGGCGCAGTTCTCGGCCGTCGCGTTCGATTCCTGGATCGCCGGCAAGCTTTTCGAGGCCGCCGCCGATCGCGCAGGGCTGACGTCGGACTCCACACCCGCCGATGTCGCTCGGGGACTGGGCGAAATCGATGGTGACACACTTGGCGGGCTGGCTCCGCCGCTGACGTACTCCGATACCGACCGTTCCTACCCGACCTGCTATTACGTCGGTGAGGTCCGAGACGGGCAGCTGGAAGCTCGTGACGGCGGAAATTCGACCTGCCTCGACGAGTCCGACCTCGAGTCGGAGGTCTTCGCGACGATCCACTGAGTAGCGACGGTTGACCGGGTAGCAAAGAAATTCGCCGGGTTTCTTCGGAAACCCGGCGAATTCCGCTTGCCTCGTGTCGGCTTTTTAGGCCCCGCGACGTTTCGTCGCCGTGAAGTCCCCAGGTTCGGGGTTGGCGGTGCGCGCCCAGTACTCGGGTACCGGCCAAGGCGAGTTGGTGACCACTCGTCCGCTGGAGTTACGGTAGTAGCTGCTCACGCCGTCCATCGCGTACACCATGGCGGCGTTGGCCTCGTCGAGCTCGGAGTTGTAGCGCTCATACGGCTCCTGCTTGCATTCGAGGGCTGCGAGATCCTCGGTGACGAGCCGGCTGATCGACTCGACGACGTACCGCACCTGGGCTTCAGCGATGGTGATGTAACTACCGCCGGGCGGATTCGTATTCGGACCGTAGAGGAAGAACAGATTCGGGAACCCCGGCGTGGTGATGCCGAGGTACGCGCGCCCGTTGTCATCGTTCCAGATGTCGCGTAGCGACGTTCCGTCGGTCCCGCGAATGTCCATCGGGTACAGGAAGCGCTGCTGCTGAAAACCGGTGCAGAGGATGAGGACGTCGATGTCGCGGTGTTCACCGTCGGCAGTGACGATTCCGTCGGGTGTGAGTCGTTCGATGCTGTCGGTGAGGAGCTCGACGTGGGGCTTGCGGAGTGTGGCGAACCAGCCGTTGTCGATGAGGAGCCGCTTACCGAACGGGGGGTAGTCGGGCAGCGTCTTGCGCTGCAGTTCTTCCTCACCGGCCAGTTGGCTCTTCAGGTACGCGGTGAAGTGCGCCCGGTACGCGTCGTTGAGGGAGCTGACGAGCTTGCCCTTCTCCTCGCGGCGCGGGTCGACCGGCAGCGCGGCGAAGGTGCGTTCGGTGTAGAGCCAGTACAGACGGAACCGGTACCAGCCCCGATAGAACGGGATGTTGTCGTAAAGCCAGTGCTTGCTGGCATCCGACTGCTGGAAATAGTGCTCGTTGGGGGCGATCCACTGCGGCTGACGCTGCAGCAATGCCATGCTCTCGACCTGATCGGCGATCGCCACGACGAGCTGCATGGCGCTCGCGCCGCTGCCGACCACCGCGACCCGCTTGCCGGTCAGGTCCAGATCCTCGGGCCACTGTGCGGAATGGACGATCTCGCCGCGAAACTCCGATGTGCCGGGGAAGTCGGGGACGTTGGGAGTGCTGTGCAGGCCGGCGGCGGTCACCAACGAGGTAGCGCGCAACTCCTGTTGCGTGCCATCGGGTCCGGTGACCGACAGGATCCACAGTTGCTCGTCCGCGTTCCATACTGCGGTGTCGACCGAGTGACCGAGCCGGATCCGGTCGGTGATTCCGGCCTCGCGGGCGACATCGGCGAGGTAGTCGAAGATCTCATTGCGACGGGCGAAGTACTCGGACCAATTCTTGGGACGGAACGAGAACGAGTACAGGTCGCTGGGGATATCGACCCGTGCGCCGGGGTACCGGTTCTCCCACCAGGTACCGCCGATGTGGTCGTTGCGCTCGAGGACGGTGTAGGGAATGCCGGCCTTCTCCAGGTTGATGGCGCAGGTTATTCCGGAGATTCCGGCGCCGACAATCGCGACACCGAAGTCGGGGCGCGACGTCCGGACGAGGTCACCGACGTTCTCGGGGGTGAAGGGTGCGAACCCGAGTTGTTCGGCGATCATCGGTGCGTAGACCTCGGAGATCGGTTCGCCCATGACCGTGCTCATCAACCGGGTCAGCTCGCTGCCGGTGGGCGCGGGGTGTGTGATCGGCTTGCCGTTGCACCAGTCGAGCACCGCGTCGGTGACCGCGTTGTGGATCTCCGCCTGGATCGCCGGTGCGAGGCCGCCGTCGTTCAGCTCCTCGAATCCCTTGGTAGAGGCTGGAAGATACGGTGAGGACAGCCACTTTTCTTCGCCGGTCAACTGATAGAGGACGGGAAGCAGGCAGGGAATATTGCCTGCGGTGACTGCGGCGTGCACGGTGGCACGGTCGAGATTCGGGTTCGGCGTGAAGACAGGGCTCACGGTTGTCCTTCCGGAGTGGGGGGTAGGGGGTCACGCGATCAGGGAGCGAAGGGTTTCGATCGCAGCGAGCCGCTCGGCGTGCTCGGATGCCACCGGTACGACGTTGAGCAGCCCGACACCGAGTTCGTCCAGCATCGCGATGCGTTCCGAGACGTAGGTCGCCGGGCCGATGAGCGAGGTGGCGCGGACGAGTTCGTCGGGAACCGCGGCCGTGGCTTCGGCATGACGTCCGGCCAGGAACAGATCCTGTATCTTCGCCGCCTCGTCGGCGAATCCGTAACGGCACGCCAGCGTGTTGTAGAAGTTGCGATCCCGCGACCCCATCCCGCCGATGTAGAGCGCCAGTTGCGGGCGGGCGCGATCGAGCCAGGGCGCGGTGTCCTCGACGATCGCGAAGGGAAGGCGAACGATGATGTTCAGTTCGTCGAGAGCGGGGTCGCGTTTGGCACTCCCGCGCTGCAGCGCCTCACCCCACACCTCGTGCATCTTCTCCGGGTGGAAGAAGATGGGTTCCCAACCTTGCGCGAGTTCGGCGGTCAGCTCGACCATCTGGTCACCGAGTGCAGCGATCGAAACCGGAATATCCGGACGCACAGGATGATTAATCAACTTCAGAGGCTTGCCGAGGCCGGTTCCCCGGTCTGCCGGAAGTGGAACGTTGTAGTGGCGTCCCCTGTGGCGGAGTGGTTCGCGTCGCCAGACGGTGCGGCATATCTCGATCATTTCCCGTGTCTTGCCCACGGCGCCGCCGAAAGGTGCACCGTGGAATCCTTCCACCACCTGTGGCCCGGAGGCTCCGATTCCGAGACGGAATCGCCCCTCGGATACGTAGTCGAGGCCGGCGGCGGTCATGGCGAGCGTGGCGGGGGTTCTGGCGTCGAGGGCGAGAATGCCGGTCGCGAGTTCGATTCGCGACGTACGTGCGGCGAGGTAACCGAGTTGGCTGACCGCGTCGAACGAGTAAGCTTCGCCCAGGGTTGCGGAGTCCAGTCCAGCGGATTCGTAATCCGCTGCCTCCGAAGCTAATTCGTGGAAGGGACGGCCGTGGCCCAGGATGGTGCCGATGCGCATGTGGTTCCTGCCTTTCGCGACGTGCAGCGCTCATGCTGCGACAGATGTCCTCGGGTGTTCGACCGCTCGGCTCTTGTCGGGCTGCGGATCGACGACGTGGCGTATGAACGGAACGGTGGTTAATGATAACTATGGTCCATGGTAACGGTCAATGGCTGTTGAACTGCTCATAATATTGGACAAGTTAGTGGCGACTATGCACTCGCGCGCATGGATCGAACGGCAATCCTGCCCGGGAGGCGTGCAACCTCGGCGTGCGGCCGGGGCGTTACTCCTCTGCCCGCGATCGTGTGCGATGCGCGCGACCGCCACGCGGCTCGAAAATCGATCTGTGAACGGAGATTGTGGACTAGTCTGGTTCGTATTACCTTTTGACCTGCGCTATCGCCTATTGACATTAGTGGTAACTATGTTAGCTTACTCACACTAGAGTGCTTTCGGAGTCAACTTCGGGGGCACCGTAAGGCAATGACAACCGGTTGCGTGGGAACACACGAATGTTGGGCACGCCTCCGGACATCCCCACGAAAGGCATGAACATGACCGAGACGCTGACCCGAGACACAGTTGCCGGCAGCGACAGGGAGGCCGACTATCTGCAGCGCGCTCGTTCCATCGCCCCGCTGATCAGGCAGGAAGCGGCCGCCATCGAAGAGGGCCGGACGATCACGAAACCGGTCGCGGACGCGCTCGTCGAATTGGGTCTGCACGGAATGCTGATCCCCGAAGAACTCGGCGGTGGCGGCCTGCTCCCCAGCGAGGGGATGCGGGTGTTCGAGGAGATCACCAAGTCCGATGCTTCGACCGGCTGGGCATGGATGGCCAGCGAATGGGGCACCGCCGGCGTGGTGGGTTACCTCGATCCCGCGGTGACGAAAGAACTGATGAGCAAGGACGAGCCCTTCATCGTCGCCGGTCAGCTCCTGCCGCGGTACCCGGGCGTGCAGGTCGAGGGCGGTTACATCATCGACGGCAAGTACTCCTTCGCCAGCGGCTCCGACCACGCCACCTGGGTGGGCGCCGGGTTCTTCGTCGCCGATGAGCAGGGAAACCCGATCCTGGGTGAGAACGGGCAGCCGCAGGCGCGTATCGCATTGTTGCCCAAGAACCAAGTCGAGTTCGAGAAGAACTGGGACGTATGGGGTCTCGCGGGCACCGGCAGCAATGACTACACGATCACAAAGCAGTTCGTTCCCGCCGAGTACACCACCCCCACCTTCGGTGGTACTCCGACGCGCTCGGAAACCATGTACAAGCTGACGAACGAACTGGCCGGTGGCCTGCCGCATGCGCCGATCGCGCTCGGAATCGCTACCCGTGCATTGGAAATCGTCGCGAGCATCACGGCTGGCAAGACCCGTCCCACCTACACTGTCCCAGTGGGGGACGCCGAGATCTTCCGGATCGACTTCGCGCGCAGGGAAGCCAACCTCCAGGCCGCGCGTTTGTACTGCTACGAGGTCACCAAGGCTGCCGAAGCTGCCGTGAACTCCGGACAGGCGGTGACCCCCGAACACATCGCCCGGGTGAGCCAGATGCTGTCCTGGGTGCACGAAGTCGCGGCCGATGTCGTGACTTTCGCCCATCGTTGGGGTGGCAGCCAGAGCATCGGCCGCAAGAGCACGCTGGGCCGTTTCGTTCGCGACATGAATGTGGCAACCCAGCACCTGCTCGTCGATCCGATCATGCTCGTCAATGCCGCGGGGGGTTCTGCTCCCGATCTACGCAGAAGCCGAAGCCTGATCCGAGATTCCGGCCCGATCATGAGATTCCGGTCCGGCCGCGCCTTCGGGCGCGGCCGGGTGTTCCGGCCTGCCCGGGGCAGGCCGACGAGTGTGAGAGGTACCCGACCATGGGGCATTACAAGAGCAATCTCCGCGACGTGGAGTTCAACCTGTTCGAACTTCTCGAGCGCGACCGTGTACTCGGGGCCGGGCCGTTCGAGGAGGTAGACCTCGATACCGCGAAGGTCGCACTGCGCGAGGTCGATCGTCTCGCGCGCGAGGAGCTCGCGGGATCGTTCGAGGATTCCGATCGCAGTCCTACGGTCTTCGATGCCGCTTCGCACACGGTTACCGTCCCGCCGTCCTATGCGGCGACGTACAAGACTTGGATGGACGCCGAATGGTGGCGCCTGCGTGTGCTTCCCGAATTGGGCGGAACTCACGCGCCCAGTTCCCTGAACTGGGCCCTCGGCGAGTTCGTCCTGGGCTCGAACCCGACCCTGTGGACATATGTGGGGTTTCCGACGGCCACGCGGGTGGTGTGGCGTCACGGCACCGATCGGGACAAGAAGATCGCGGAAATCGCTGCGGACAAGCAGTGGGGCGCGACGATGATGCTCACCGAACCGGACGCCGGTTCCGACGTCGGGGCCGGTCGCACCAAGGCCACCCCCAACGACGACGGCACCTGGAACCTTACGGGTGTCAAGCGGTTCATCACTGCGGGCGAACACGATCTGACGGACAACATCATCCACATGGTTCTGGCCCGGCCCGCGGGTGTCGAGGGCGCCGGAGGGCCCGGCACCAAGGGACTCAGTCTGTTCCTCGTCCCCAAGTTCCACTTCGACCTCGAGACCGGTGAGCTCACCGGCGAGCGCAACGGTGTCTACGTCACGGGCGTCGAGAAGAAGATGGGCGTGAAGGTCTCCGCAACCTGTGAAATGACGTTGGGTGAGAACGAACCGGCACGCGGCTGGCTTCTCGGGGAGGTCCACGACGGCATCGGTCAGATGTTCGACGTGATCGAAGACGCCCGGATGATGGTGGGTTCCAAAGCGATCGCGACCCTGTCGAGCGGGTATCTCAATGCGCTCGAGTACGCGAAGATCCGGTTGCAGGGTGCCGACCTGACGCGTTCGTCCGACAAGGCGGCACCCCGCGTGCCCATCACCCGCCACCCCGACATCCGCCGGTCGCTGCTCACACAGAAGTCGTTTGCGGAGGGGCTCCGGTCCCTGGTGCTGTACACCGCGTCGTGGCAGGACGAGATTGCGATCGGGAAGGCTGCCGGCACCGATACGACCCTCGCGGAGGCGGTCAACGACCTGCTCCTGCCTGTGGTCAAGGGATACGGCTCCGAACGCTCGTGGACGATCCTGGGAACGGAAGCCCTGCAGACCTTCGGTGGATCGGGATACCTTCAGGACTATCCCCTCGAGCAGTACGTGCGCGACGCCAAGATCGACACCGTCTACGAGGGAACGACCGCCATCCAGGCGCAGGACCTGTTCTTCCGCAAGATCGCCCGGAACCGGGGGGTGGCTTTCGGGCACCTCGTGCGAGAGATCTCGGGATTCGCCGACGATCCGGCCGCGGTCACAGACCTTGTCTTCGAACGAGACCTTCTCGTCGAGGCGACCGACAGCGTGAAGTCGATCGTCGCGAAGATGACAGCCGACTTGCAGAAGTCGAGTCCGACTGTCGAAGGCGGCGACGAGAAGAACGTCTACAAGGTCGGACTCAACGCGACCCGACTGCTCTACGTGCTCGGTGACATCCTCGTCGCCTGGCTGCTGTTGCGCAGTGCCGCAATCGCTCTCCGCGCGCTCGACACGGAGCTTCCCGCGGCCGAGAGGTCCTTCTACGAGGGCAAGGTTGCGGCAGCGCGGTTCTTCGCTCGCAACGTCCTTCCTGTCGTGGTGGCCGAGGGCAGGATCGCCGGTGCCGTCGACGATTCCGTGATGGGCCTGGACGAGGCAGCGTTCTGACGACAACAGCGTCCGAGAACGAGATGCGCGCCCGATCGAATCGATCGGGCGCGCATCTCGTGTGTGGTACCCGCGTTATGCGTGTCCGGTGGGCACCTCGGCCGTGTGCTGCTCCCAGTACGGGGCCTTCAACCGTCGCTTGAACAACTTGCCGGTGTCCTCACGCGGCAGGGTGTTTTCGAACACCACAACCTTGGGCACCTTGTACCGTGCGAGGCGACGGGCGACGTGCGCGCGGACGTCGTCGTCGGCGAGGGTCGCCCCGGGATCCGGTTGAACGTGCGCCGCCACGGCTTCGTCGAAATCCGGATCGGGAATGCCGAACACTGCGACGTCGGCCACTCCGTCGAGGCCGAGTATCACCGATTCGATCTCGGCCGGATAGATGTTGACCCCGCCGGAGATGATCATGTCGTTCCGGCGGTCGCTCAGGTACAGGAAGCCGTCCGCGTCGACATAGCCGATGTCACCGACGGTGACGAACCCGTCATTTTCCATGGCGCGGCGTTTGGCGTCGTCCCCCAGGTACGTGAAGTCGGGCCATGCGGAGAACGGCCGGAGGTAGATGTCGCCGGGTTCGCCGACGGCGGCCTCGCTGCCGTCTGCGGTGATGATCCGCACGGCGGCATCGGAGACCGGTCTGCCTACCGTGCCGGGGTGCGCGAGCCATTCCTCGCTCGAACAGATCACGGCAGCACCGGATTCGGAACCGCCGTAGTACTCGTGGACGATCGGGCCGAACCAGTCGATGATCGCGCGCTTGATGTCGGGTGGGCACGGGGCGGCCGCGTGGACGACGGCGGTCAACGACGACAGGTCGTACCGCTCCCGCACCGGGGCCGGCAGCTTCAGCAGGCGTACGAACATCGTGGGAACGGCTTGGACGTGTTCGATCCGGCGTTGCTCGATCACCCGGAGGAGTTCCTCCGGGTCGAAGCGCGGCATGATCTCGACGTCCATGCCCAGTGCGAACGCGAACTGGAACTGCGTGTTCGGGGCGGTGTGGTACATCGGGGCGGCGACGAGCGTGGAACGTGCAGTGCCGAACCCGAACGCCGCGATCACCACCTCGTGCAGCGCGGTGACGTCCTGGGGAGCAGTCGGACTGCGCAGGATCCCCTTCGGCAATCCGGTGGTGCCGGAGGTGTAGATGACGCTCATGGGCGGTTCGGTGATCCCGGCGATGTGCGGCTCGTGGACGTCGAGCAGTTCGTCGAGGTCCGGGTATCGTCCCGAGGCCGCGGGACGGGCGAATCCGTAGGCGGCCGCCACTACCTGCGGCGTCCGCACTTCGACGATCGTGGTACCCGGCGGGAGAACCGCTTCGACCTTCGGGAGCAGGTCGGTGTGCACCAGCACCACCTTGGCCGCGCTGTCGCTGAGCACGTGACCGAGATCGTCGGAGTTCCCGTGCCAGTTCGCAGGGACCGGAACCGCACCGATCGCGGCACCGGCAAGGGTGGCCTCGACGAAGCCGATCTCGTTGCGCATCACCAGCGCGTATCGGTCACCGTGCCCCACACCGAGGGCGGACAACGCCGAGGCCAGGCGAGTGGCGCGCACCCGTATCTCCGAGTGGGTACGGACGTCGGTGCCGCAACGTATGACTGCTTCGGTCGTCGTCATCGAATCCCTTCCGTGTCGCGCACGATGCAGAGGGCGTCGACCGCGACGAGACCGTCCTCGGTGACGAGGAGCGGATTGACATCGAGTGATTCGACCCAGCCGTGGCACGCGGCGGCCAGCTGCCCGAAGCCGACGAGAAGATCGGCGAGCTGCGCGAGGTGCCAGGGCTCGGATCCGCGATAACCGTGCATCAGGCGCAGGTCGCGGAACTCGTCGATGAGAGCCACGGCGTCGGTGCGGGTGAACGGTGCCGGACGACCACCGACTCGCTCGAGTACCTCGACGAGGATGCCACCGATACCCAGGACCACCATCGGCCCGAGCTCGCTGCGCCCCTCGATGCCGACCAGCAGTTCACCTCGCGCGGCCGTCATCGGCTGGATGGCCACGGTCTCTGGCAGCCCGTGCTGCTGCGCGATCGCGCGCATGTCGGCCACGGCGCGTTCGAGATCGTCCCGACCGACGTCCAGCACGACGGCTCCGAGCTCCGTCCGGTGGGGCACATCGGCGAGTTTCACCGCGTACGGTCCCGCGAAACCGGGCTCGACCTGCTCACCGGTGTCGACCGTGCAATGCGGCGCCGTGGGTATGCCGAACCGGTCGAGCAGCGCCATGGCCTGGGTGAACGGCAGAAAACTCCGGCCGTCACCGGCGTCGGGGAGCGGTCCGGTCGGGCGCGGGACGGGCGTAATCACGTCGGCCGGCGGACGTGGCGTCTCACGGTCGCGGACGAACGTGCCCATCGTGTGCAGTCCGCGCAGCGTGCCGCGGAGCCCGTACCCGAGTGCGACGCTCCCATCGGAACCGATGACTTCCTGCGCATAGGCACCGACGGGGCCGGCGCCAGCCGCGATCGCGACCGGCTTTCCGAATCGGCGCGCAGCGACGGCAACGTCGTCGATGAGGCGGCGGTACATCGGGGAGTCGTCGCCCTCGCCCCACATGTTGACGAAGACGACGGCGTCGAGTTCGGGTGATCCGACGTAACGGTCGACGATGTCCGTCCAGAACGCCGCGCCGAAGCCGGTGGTGTCGAGCGGGTTCGGGACGGTGATGCCCGGGATGGTCGAGCGCACCCAGTCAGCAAGGTCGTCCAGGGGCGGGAGGACCAGACCTTCCGCTTCGGCGAGGTCGTAGGCCAGGGACGCGAAGCCTCCGGTCCCGGCAACGACACCCAGGCGGTCGACCTTGTTCCACTTGGCGGGGTCGAGTTGGCCGACGAGCGACAGCCGGTCCACCAGTTCCTCGAGATCGTGGGCGAGTTGGATGCCTGCGTGACGGAACGCCACGTCGTAGGCCCAGGCGTTCCCGGCAAGCGCTCCCGTGTGCGAGGCCGCCATCTGCTGGGTCCGGCTGTTGCGTGCGAGTTTGAGCGCCACGATCGGCTTTCCCGCCGCGATGCATCGGCGGGCCGCGCGCAGGAACTCCTCGGGCCGGCGGATGCCCTCCACAATCAGTCCCACGGCGGCGGTCTCCGGGTCCGAGGCCAGGAAGTCCACGTAGTCGGCCATGTCGGTGGTGACTTCGTTTCCGGCCGAGATCAATCGTGAGATACCCGTGCCGGTGCGGGCGCGGGCGGCGATCGCGATGCCGCCGATCATCGCGCCGCTGTGGGAGACGATCGACACCCCACCCGCCGGTGGCTGGTAGTCCGCCGAGGCGGTCAGGTTGAGACTGCGGGGAACACTGATGTAGCCCAGGCTGTTCGGCCCGATCACGGCCATTCCGCCGCGCTGCGCTGCGGCGGCGAGTCGACGCTGGAGATCCTCCCCGTCCGCGCCTACTTCGGAGAAACCGGCGGCGTAGATGACGAGCCCTCCGCAGTCGAGTGTCGCGCACTCCTCGGCCAGGGTCACCGTCCGTTCTGCCGACATCACGGACAGGACGGCATCGATGGGTTCCGCTATGTCCGCGATGGTGCGATAGGTCGGTCTTCCCAGAACGGTGGGTGCCGTGGGGTGGACGAAGAACACCTCGGCGTCGCTGTCGAGCGTCGGCTGGATGAAGGGCGCAACGGGGGATTTGTCGCTCAGTCCGACAACCGCGATGGTCGACGGGTTCAGCACGCGTTCGAGAGAGGGTGAGGGGCGAACGTCGGACTCCTGTGTGCGGGAGGAACCGTCGGCCGAGATGAGGGTCATGGTTGTGGACCTCCGGGCGAGAGTGGGGACGTCTGGACGAGTGCCCGGCCGTTGTGTCCGCGTCCGGGGATGTGTCGGGACGGAGCAGAACTCAGGCCGGGGAAAGGACCGGGACCGCGGGTGCGGGTACCGGCGGTGTCTTTGCGGCACAGGCTGGTGTGACCGAGCCGTGCCGCTATCTGCTGAAATCTATCCTGTGAACCCCTGTTATGGCCAGATCGTTGTGCATTCGGAAAAAAGTCCTGGGAAATACCTTCCAAAGTTAGTGATAACTATGTAACATTGCTCACAACCCCATCGCGAGGCGATGTCGGGATTCGAACTCGATTTTCGGAGGACCCATGGCCAGGACCGAAGCTCTCGTGCGCGCCGAGAAGATGTGGGTGGAAGGTTTCCCTGACCCGGCGACGGCGACGGTGGACGATCTGCGCGACGCATACGACCGGCTGTTTCTGCAGTTCCCCCTCCCCGAGGGCATCGAGCCGGTAGAGGGTGAGGTCGGCGGCGTCCCCGTCCTGTCCGTTACGGCTGAGGGAGCGGCGCAGGACAAGGTCCTCGTCTGGTTCCATGGTGGCGGGTACATCATGGGCAGCGCGCGGGGCTTCCAGGAACTCGGACACAACCTCTCACGCGCCAGCGGCGTGACCGTCGTGCTGCCCGACTACCGGCGTGCACCCGAGAATCCGTTCCCCGCTGCCGTCAACGACGGCATCGCCGTGATCTCCGCACTCGTCTCGCAGTATGGTGCGGGCAATGTCGCGGCCGGTGGCGACTCGGCCGGCGGCGGACTCGGACTCGCCGCTCTCCTCGCGGTGCGTGACAAGGGTGAATCGCTTCCCGCAGCAGCGGTATTCATCTCAGCCCTCCTCGACCTCACGGCAAGCGGCGACAGCATCGACGAATTCGACGGCAAAGACGTCGCGGTCTCACGCGGGTCGATCGGTAACGTCGGCGACGCCTACCTGCAGGGCCACGATCCGAAGGATCCGCTGGCATCTCCGCTCTTCGCCGACCTGCACGACGTGCCGCCGACACTCTTCCTGGTCGGTTCCGGTGAGGTGCTCCTCGACGACTCCCGCCGAGCGGCCGCCGCGATCGTGGAGAACGGCGGAGCGGCGAGCGTCTCGACGTACGACGACATGGTCCATGTGTGGCCGCTGTTTTCGTCGATCCTGCCGGAGGGCATTCAGGCCGCGGATGAAGCTGGAGCCTTCATCCGCAAGCACCTCGGACTCTGACACCTCGTCGGGTCCCACCAGACATGCGGGTGCCGCACCGGCGGTGCGGCACCCGCGTTCCAATCCTCCATCCAGCATCACCACGTACGAAAGGCATCCGACATGCCCGCACAGCAACTCGACGAACTGGCAACGCGCTTCCGCGACGCCATGGCCGCGGTGTGCACACCGGTCGCGGTCGTGACCGCGATGGACGGGGACCGTCCCCATGGCACGACCGTCAGTGCCTTCGCGTCGCTGTCGATGTCGCCGCCGTCGGTGCTGGTCTCCCTCGATCGGGGATCGGATCTGCTGGCACTGGTCCTCGAATCGGGGCGCTTCGGGATGAACGTCCTCGGCAGTGGGCAGTCGGCGCTCGCCGGACAGTTCGCGCGCAAGGGGCAGGACAAATTCCAGGACGTGGCGTGGCGGGTCGACGGGGGAGTGCCGCGTATCGCCGATGTCCCGCACTGGATCGCTGCCGAGGTGATGGAAACCCTGGAGGTGGCCGACCACACGGTCGTGTTCGGGCGCGTCGTGGACATCGCCAGCGAAACGATTCCGCCCCTGACCTACCACGGCAGGGCTTTCGGCACCCACGCGGCGCTCGCGACCACGGGCAGGGCGCAAGCATGACTCACTCGGAAATCGCCGACTCCGCAGTCGATCACGACGGTGCGCTCGAACGTGCCCGAAACTCCTTCGCCGCGGTATTCGGCAACGGCCGCCTCACGCTCGAACAACTCCGGCACAACCTCGATGCCATGATGCTCGAATCCAGCCTTGCCGAAGATGTTTCGGTCGACGAACTCGTCGTCGGCGGCGTCGAGGCCTTGCGCGTCCTGGCCGGATCCGCGATCGACGACAACGTCCTTGTCTGGTTCCATGGTGGCGGTTACGTCATGGGCTCCGCACACGGATACCGCCACGCCGCCGCAGCCCTGTCCCGGGCGCTCGGGTCCGCCGTCATCCTGCCCGACTACCGGCTCGCTCCGGAACATCCGTTTCCCGCCGCACTCGAGGACGCGGCGGCCGTGGTAGACGCCTTGATCGCCGAATACGGACCCGAGCACACGGCCGTCGGCGGTGATTCCGCCGGCGGTGGCCTGACGGTGTCCGTCCTGGTCGACGCCCGCAACCGCGGCGCCACGCTGCCTGCGGTCGCCGTCGCGGTGTCTCCCCTCGCCGATTTCACGGCATCCGGAGAAAGCGTCGCCACCAACCGGGACACCGACCCGGTCATCACGGAACGCTCGCTCGGCATGCTCGCCGCCACATACCTCCGCGGGCACGACCATGGCCACCCCCTTGCCTCTCCGGTCTTCGCCGACCTCACCGGCCTGCCTCCGATCCTGCTGCTGGCCAGCGACAGCGAAATCCTGCTCGACGATGCGGTCCGGATCCACCATGCGGTGCAGTCCGGGGGCGGCGCGAGCACGCTGTCCGTCTACCCGGACACCTGCCATGCGTGGACGCTCTTCACCGACTTTCTCCCTCGAGCACGCGACGGCGTCGCCGAGATCGCTGACTTCTTCCGGAAGGTTCTTCCATGACTGTGAGTATCGTCGACGACAAATCGGTGCGGCACATCCTGATCGATCGTCCCGAACGCATGAACGCCGTCGACAAGGATACCTTGCACAAGGTCTCCGATGCCGTCCAGAGTGCCGGCGAGGATCCCGCCGTGCGAGTGATCGTGCTCTCGGGGTCCGGCCGGGCCTTCTGCGCCGGAGGAGATCTCGATGTCGAGGACCCGCTGTCGGTCGAGAACACTGCCAGCACCTCCGACGCGGCTTCCCGGTGCATCATCGCGATCACGCGGGTCTCACGTCCGGTCGTCGCCGCTGTCCGCGGACCAGCTGTAGGAGTGGGGGTCTCGCTTGCCCTCGCCGCCGATCTCACTGTCGTCCGATCCGACGCCTTCTTCTCGATGCCGTTCACCTCGATCGGGTTGATGCCCGACGGCGGTGCGACGGCACTGGTCGCCGCATCGGCTGGCCGCGCGATCTCGATGCGGATGTCGCTGCTCGGAGAACGCCTGAGCGCACAGGAGGCCGAGCGGGCCGGACTGGTGGCGGCAGTGTACGAGCAGGACGTGTTCGAGTCGGAACTCGAAAAACTCACGACACGCCTGAGCGGAATCTCCCTCGACTCGATCATCGAAACCAAACGCGCCATCAACGATGCGAGTCTGCGCGAACTCGAGGACGCATTTGCCCGTGAGCGCGATGGCCAAATGCGATTGACGACCAGGGACGACTTCCGTTCCGCAATCCTGGCCTTCACAGCCAAGCGCTCTCGGCCGCAATCCGCAACCAACGCAAGGAGCGGCAATGTCGATCGCTGAGATCAGCTATATGCCCCGGCTCGATCCGCGGTGCACTGTCCAGGCTCGCGTCGAACGGGCGGTGGCCGATATCACCGCCGGAAAATCGATCGTTCTGTTCGATCCCGCTTGCGGAGAAGCGAGTCTCGTCGTTGCTGCCGAGTTCGCGACCACCGACTCCCTGGCGTTCATGATTCGGCACACCTCAGGGTTAGTGAAAGTCGCGGTACCTGAAGAAGACTGCATCCGTCTCCAACTACCCCAGATGTGGCAACTTGTCGCCCCGGTGGTGAGTTCGATCCCGGCGGTGACCGTGGACGCCGCGGAAGGTATCGGTACCGGAATCTCAGCAGCCGACCGAGCGCACACCATCAGGACCATCGCAGACCCACGTACCGTTCCGTCCGGGCTTTCCCGGCCGGGACACGTGGCCCCGATCATTGCCCGAAACGCAGGGTCGGGCACGGCCGAAACGATAGTGCGCTTGGTGCAAGCGGCCAACATGCGACCGATGGCCACCATGTGCGAACTCGTTTCCCCAATCGATGCGACGAGGATGGCGAGCGAAGGAGAGGCCAGCGACTTCGCGCGAGATCACGCGTTGACCTACCTCTCGGTATCCGATATAGCGATGCGCGTGCACTGAGTGCCGGATTCCCAGTCACCGATCCGGTTGCTTTCCTCTGAGGAGTTTCCATGTCTTTTGTTGTGACACAGCCCTGCTGCAACGACGCCAGCTGTGTCCCGGTGTGCCCTGTCAACTGCATCCGCCCTACCCCAGATGATCCGGAGTTTCGCACGACAGAAATGCTCTACATCGATCCGCAAACCTGCATCGACTGCGGCGCGTGCATGGAAGCGTGCCCCGTCGAGGCGATCCACCACGAGGACGAACTCCCGGAACACCAGTCGCGGTACCGCGAGATCAACGCCGAG
Organism: Rhodococcus sp. ZPP; assembly: GCF_017656075.1. NCBI lineage: Bacteria > Bacillati > Actinomycetota > Actinomycetes > Mycobacteriales > Nocardiaceae > Rhodococcus > Rhodococcus sp. ZPP. The sequence continues at coordinate 285,334 of NZ_CP058639.1, read as the reverse complement.
TACTTCCGTCACCATCCGCTCGACTCCTCCGTACCACCGTTCGACAAGCCGACACCGGTAAAAGCACCGAAGCCGAACGCGCCTCTGCGAGTGGCCATCGTCGGCTCGGGACCGGCCGGTGTGTACGCCGCGGCCGAGCTGCTCGGCAGAATACCGAGCCGCAGCGTCGAGATCGAGATGTTCGATCGTCTGCCCACCCCGTGGGGACTCGTGCGCGCTGGGGTCGCCCCCGATCATCTCGGCACGAAGGCAATCACCGAAGTGTTCCGCAAGATCGCTGCGAAGCCCGGGTTCCGATTCCACCTCAATGTCGAGATCGGCCGGCATCTCACCAATCACGAACTGCTCGCCCACCACCATGCCGTGATCTATGCCGTCGGCGCACTCGAGGACCGCGAACTCGACATCCCTGGAACGGAGCTGCCGGGCAGTGGAGGAGCCACCGAGTTCGTTGCCTGGTACAACGGGCACCCCGATTTCGCGCACCGGACATTCGATCTCGGGTGCGAGCGTGCGGTGATCATCGGGAACGGGAACGTCGCCCTGGATGTCGCCCGGCTACTCGTCACCGATCCTGATGAGCTGGTTCGAACCGATATGGCCGAGCACGCAATGGAAGCTTTGCGCAAGAGCAAGATTCGAGAGGTCGTCGTACTGGGGAGGCGGGGGGTCACGCAGGCTGCATACACCACGCCCGAGCTCCTGGCACTCGGCTCCATCCCGGGTGTCGACATCGTGGCCGATACAGGCGAGTTCGACCTCACAGACACGACCGACGCTGACCGGTCCTTTTCGGCGGACCTCAAGACCCGGATCGCCCGAGAGTACGCCGAGGTCGTCCCCAATCCGGGGCACAAGCGCATTGTCCTGCGGTACCTGGCGTCGCCGACCCGGATTCTCGGTAAGGATCGTGTCGAGGGCGTCGAGATCGTCCGTAACGAGCTGGTCCGGACCGAGGACGGTGCACTCGCGGCCCTGGCCACCGAACATCGGGAAGTCCTCGAGGCCGGGCTGATACTGAGGTCGATCGGTCTGCGCGGCACCGCCGTACCGGATGTGCCCTTCGACGACGTCGCAGGGAGGATCCCCAACGTTGATGGCAGGATCGTCGATCCGGACTCCGCGGCGACGATTCCGGGCTTGTACACCACAGGATGGGTCAAACGCGGGCCCTCGGGTGTGATCGGCACTAACAAGCAATGCGCCCACGACACGGTGGCAGCGTTGATCGACGACATGGTCGGGGGCCGGCTACCGCAGCCGAAGTTTGGTGACGGAGAGGCTCTGGCCACGTTGGTCCATAAACGCCGCCCCGAGGTTGTCGACCGCAAAGGCTGGTTGGCAATCGATGCGGAGGAACGGTCGCGGGGACGTGAGCGCGGCCGACCTCGAGTCAAGCTCACCGATATCAAGGAGATGCTCGATATCGCACACACGGTGATAAACACGGCGAAATAGAGCGCGATCAAGTGCTGCCAACCAAACGGTCGAATATGGCGTCCGCAGCGTGCAGAGCCGCTGGACCTACCGGTGTCTCGCTCTAGATTCCGGACTCCGAGAAGATGTGGCCGGCCTTGCGCCCGTTGACTTACCAACCTACAGTCAGAACCCTGCGCGTAGTCGGGTCAACCTGACGAAGAACCGTCGGTTTGCCTGCCCAGTGGCTGGGACTGACGGGAGTCCCCCAGTTGTGGGGCAGAGCGTCAGGGATTGGCCTCGAGGCGGTCGCTTCGGCGCATCAGGTGGTTGCGGCTCCACGGACACAACTGCCAGCACCGGATCGGTGCAGGCGATTCCTCCGGGCGCATTCGTTCACACTCATCAGGTTTCCGCTTTTCTGCCTTCGATTGTGCGACGAAATTTGTGTGCTGTCGCCCACACCATGTTCTTGAGGAAATCCATGGCTGCGGGAATCGTAAAGCCCTGTCGCTGCGTCGACGCCCATAGATGTGCGGTGTCGGTGCTGACGGTGAGTTGGAAGTCCAGACTTCGAAGCGTGGTACTCGGCGACGATATCGTCCCGGTGGTCGTCCCATCGAAAGCCCCTCCATCCCTTGGGGTGTTGCGTCCACCGGTTGAACCCGGTGTGTCTCCGTGCCCAGGTTTACGGAGCAGGGTCATGGACGGCATTGACGGTGAAGTCGAGCGTGCCGATGTGTTTCCGGCTCACCGTGGCCGATCTTGCGCTCGAAGACGACGCCCCGGCGGACGACGAGGTGGAAGAACTGCTGATCGAGGTGGAAATTAGTAGGCGACGACGGGGACGGCCAAGAAAAACCCCGCCGAGCTCGCCCGAGGACGTGGCTGATCCGACCGGTTACAGGATGCAGAGTCAATTCGATTGCGCACCGCTGTTGCCTCAGCCGTCATCGCCCCCGTGATGCTCGTGGGAGCCGGCACCGCAACAGCCGCACCCACGGTCACCGCGGGCGGCAAAGGCGAGATCAGCATTGCGATACCGGCGGGGGAGGGCTGGAATTGCTTCGCACTCGACTCGAATTTCGGACTGAAAGCCGGCGTCGGAAAGATCGGCGGTTTCGCGTCTGGATCTAATGTGACCGTCTTCTGCTTCGGAAGTGTGGCCCCGTTCTTCTTTACCGGGAGCGTCAAGGTCACGTAACCGACCGCGGTAGTGACGAGGATCGCCAGCACGGACAGGAGCAGTCGCGTGCGCAACTCGTAAAGGTGATCGACCAACGACATGGTGCCGTCGGGATTGGTCCTCCGCTTGCTGTGTCGCGGATCGAACGGAATACGCACTATGGGCCCTAGTCAACTCGTCCGGCCGGTCCCGCATTTCCTCTACGAGCGACGGGCTGCCTGGCGCCCCGGCCTTTCGATCTGCCGACCGCGCCCGGAACATGGCGTGTAGCAACGACCCCCGGATGCCGTGACTGCGCGTACCGTGACCGTTCGACCCGACGGCACTCGGGTCGGGACCGGACCCCATCAGCCGGGCGCACGGTCGTCGGGGGTGGTGGGTCTTGTCCTTCCTGCCATCGCGATGTGTTCGACCGGCATCGTCGACGTCTGCGGCGCGGCGGGTGAAACGGCCATCACCCTCGCTGCGATTTGACGGGTAGGGGGCTGCGAAACGAGGTGTCCCATGTTGGCCTGGGAAGTGTGGTTCCCCTTGATGATTCCGCTCGTGCGATGGCTCCGGTCGTTGCAGTGACCGCCACCAGGAAGGGTGCGCGCTCAGCGGTGAGAGGCCGACCACGGGGTTGTCGCAGCGCCGGCGGTCGTTCGCCGGGGCGTGGCAGCGCGAAGGATTGCCCGTGACGCCGTCGACAACGCCGACAGGGCCCGGGCAAGACTCACCCGGCCACACCGGTAGCCACGCGCCGCCGGGTGTCGGACCCGGCACCGCGCTGCCGGATCTGCTGCACGACATCGTCGAGGCGCTCATCGAGGCGCGGGCCGCCGACGCGTGGCGGGCGATGGACAGTATTGCGTTCGAGAGACGGGAGGCGACGCGACGCCGGGCTCCGCGGGAGAGGGACCTGGCCGCGATTTATGACCAGGATCGATACCTGTGCCGTTACTGCGGGATCAAGACCATTTTAACGCCGGTGATGCGCCTGCTTTCCGCGAATTTTCCTGACCAATTTCCGTTCCATCCCAACTGGAAGACGACCGACACGCATCCCGCGTACTGGTCACTGTCGGCCACCCACGACCATGTCGTACCGCTCTCACACGGGGGCGACCCGCTCGGTGCCGGGAACATCGTGACCGCGTGCTGGCCGTGCAATTCGCGTAAGTCCGGCCTTCTCCTCGACGATGTGGGCTTCGTCGTGCGTGAGGTCGAAGAGTCGACGTGGCGGGGTCTCGCCGACCTCTACCCTGCGTTGTGGGAGGAGTCCGGTCGCCCGGTCCTGAGCCGTGGTGATCGGTCCTGGCTCAACGCGGTGACCGCGCTGTACGGGCCGGCGTCCTCGTGAGGTCGTACAACGCTGACCACCCGGGCACGGGCGGAGGTCTCAACTGAGTTCGATCCATCGCTCATGCCTGTGTGAAAGGTGCACGCGAACCGGTCGAGGGGCCGAAAATGCCGGGCTGGCTCGGTGGTCAGATCTGCGACTCCCGCGGTGGTGCCGGGTCGGCGTACTCGGCGCGCCGGACTTTCGCTGCCGCGCGCAGGGGCGTGTTCAGGGTGTTGTACATGGTGACCAGCGTGTCGATGGCCCATTGGCGGGCTGCGTCGCGGTCGGCAGGATCGTCGAGGTCGACGGATCTGTACGCAGCAATGCGGGAGGCTCTGCGGTCGTCGAGCCGTTCCCACGACAGCTCTTGTCCGGCGTGGGCCTGCCACGAGGCGGCGTCGGCGACGAATTCGTCGAACAGGGCGTTGTTGATGTCGGCGTTGTAGGTGTCGATGTAGGCCTCGACTCGCATGCGGTCGTCGCTGATGCTCATGCCCCAGGTTCCGAAAGGACTACCAGCAAAGGAGATCCAGTTCCCTTTCTGGGGTTTCGGTACCGAGATGGCGGGCTGGCGGGTGTTCGCGGCGGTGAGGACCTCGTGGAACAACGCTTGGCGGGCAGTGTTCGCCGGGGTTGCGGTTGCGGTGCGGGCTTCGGCGGCGGTGCCGGCGGTCTTGACGGTTTTCTGCCAGTCGTTGGGGCGGGAGACGATGTCGAAGACCGGCGCCGGGGGTCCGTGGCCGATCTGGACGATGCCGATTTCGACTCCGAAGAAGCCGAGGTCGCTGTCGGTGTGTTCGTTGAGCCAGTCGAGGGCGCTGCGGAACTCTTCGCGGAAGTTGGGGGCGACCCAGATGACGGTGGAGGCGTCGAGGCCGGAGGCGTAGACCAAGCATTGTCCGAGGTGGCCGTGATCGGTGCGTTCGAGTTGGTTCTCGATGACGACGGAGCGGTCGTTGCCGTCTTTGGCGTGGATGTCGAGGCGGAAGTCGCCGATCCGCACTTCGGTGGCGACGACGGTCAGAGTCATTTCGAGGGCGTCGGCGAGGACGTCGATGTTTTCGGCGAGCCAGGGGGTGAAGTCGCCGGACTCGGAGGTCCACACCGTTCTGGCGTCCGCGATGCGGCGGAGCCTGCCCAGGTTCTTGCTGTCGAGTTCGTCCATGTCGACTCGCCCCACTTTCGCGCACGGTCCTTCGCTGTGGGGTCAGCGTACGTGCCGTCCGACCGGTGTCGGCGCCGAGTTCATGACCGGAATGAGCCTGTGTGTGGTGCAGATAGACCGCAGCCACGCACAGGGACAGCGGCGTCCGCGGTCACCACGCCCGTTTCCGCGGCATCGGTGCTCCAGGGTGGATGCTGCGCGGCGTAGAACGGCCACCGCGCCCGCGCCGCCGCGGTGGACGAGGGTTCCGGCGCGTGTCTTCCCGCGGAGCGGGTCATGTTCCCTGGGCGTTCGATGAGGGTGGGGCGTGTGGGTTCGGCGGGCCGCCGGAGGTGACGGTGAGTGTCCAGTCGCGGCGTTCGGTGACGACGCGGTGTAGGTGCTGTGCCCAGCGGCGGCGTTCGTCGCCACTGCGATCGTGGGTGATCGTGATTCGTCTGGTCCACCTTTCGGGTATCCCGCGGTCGTTGATCGCCAGCCCGATGACAACCCGAAGATCGGGATCGGGCGTTCCGGTGACCACGATGCGTCCGGGTTCGCCGCCCATCTCCATCCGGGCCCCGAGTACCGCGGCGACTGCTTCGGCCACCTCGAGCACGGACTGCGCCCCGAGCACGTCGATGTAGTCGACTTCGGTCATCTCGGTCCTCCATTTCGTGCCGGCCGCATATTGCCGGCACCTGGAACCGAATCACATCACGCACGTCGGTCGACGGCTCGGGTGGCACCGGCGGCCCGTGCATCAGCGGCTGGAACGGGTCGGGCGCTTCGGGCTCCGGCCACACCGGGTCGGGTGCACGCCTCTGCCGTTACCCCGTGCGACCGAGCGCACGGTGCGTTGCGTGAGCGTGAGGTGCGGTCGTATCGGTCTTTATAAAGGGACTTCTTATAGAGACTGATAATGTCTGATGAATGGATCCTGTCCTCAACCCGTTCAAGCCCGGAGCCGGTCTGCGCCCGCCCATTCTCGCTGGTCGCGACACTCTGTTCGGGGACTTCGACATCGTTCGCCGGCGTATCACCGAACTGGGCGAAGGTGACCGCAGCTGGATTCTCACGGGACTGCGCGGGGTCGGCAAGACCGTGTTGATCGGGGAACTCGCCCGCACTGCGATCAACGGTGGCTGGATCGTCGCCAAGCTGGAGGTCCGCAAGGGTCATCCCATGGCCGAGGAACTCGCCACCACGCTCGCCACCAGCCTGCGGGGCGCGACGCGACGATTCGACCCGCGCAAACTCACCCAACTGTTGGGCGTGTTCAAGTCGTTCACGGTGTCGCTGAACGTGGGTGTCGTTACCCTCGGCGTCGATATCGACCCGGCTGCCGGGTTCGCGGACACCGGCCGGTTGTCCACCGACCTGACCGACCTGTTCGTCGTTCTCGGTGAGACCGTGCGTGAGCTGGGTGTCGGTGCGCTCATCCTGATCGACGAGCTGCAGGAGGCCACGGCCGACGAGATGGCGGCGGTCAGCACCGCCATCCATCAGATCAGTCAGACCTCGCCGGTGTTGCCCCTGTTCCTGGTCGGCGCGGGCCTGCCGTCGCTGCCGTCGCAGTTGGCCACGGCCAACAGTTACGCCGAGCGGCTGTACCAGTTCCGGGCATTGTCGACCCTGAGCGAGCTGGACTCGCGTGCGGCACTCGTGCAACCGGTCATCGAACGGGACGCCGAATGGGACGAACCGGCACTGCGACTGGCTCTGGACGCAGCGAACGGTTACCCCTATTTCCTGCAGGAGGTGGGGAAGGCGGTGTGGAACAACGCCTTAGGCCCGGTCTTCACCGTCGAGGACGCGCAGGTCGGCACCGAAATCGCGCGAGCGGAAGTCAATGCTGGTCTCTACCAGTCGCGGTGGGACCGTGCGACACCGGCGCAGAAGGACTTGCTGCGTGCCCTGGCGGAGGAAGGCGTTGGCGATGGTGTCGTCGTCCGAGACTTGGCCAGGGCCATGGGCAAGCCCAGCGCGTCGGCGCTGTCGGTGCCGCGTGACGAACTGATCAAGAAGGGCCTTGTCTACGCGCCCGAACGAGGAGTCCTCGCCTTCACGGTTCCGGGTTTCCACCAGTTCATCCGCGAACAAGACTGACCTGATTGCTCGATGTGGCCGTGCCGCGCCGTGGCACCGCCTCCTCGATTGCGCGCCGAGATCGGCCTGCGTGGCCGTGGGGGTTGCGCGGGCCACGACTACGAGGTGTCTCAGGTGGGGAGTTCTGTGAAGCAGGTAAGCGCGGCGACGAGTTGGAGGAATCCGGCACCGAACAGGGCCCACTGTGAAGGGCGCGCTCGCTGTGAGCAAGGTGCCGTCCGGGGCTGGCGCGATGTTCCAGGGATCGGGACGAGCCGGACGCGGCACCGGTCACACAGCTCAGGACGCTGACCTGGGGATTGGTGCCCTCATGGTCGAAACAAGCCAAGCTCGGCCGCCTGATCAACGCACGCTCGGAGTCGGTGACCGAACGCCCCTCGTTTCGGGCCGCGGCCTCGAAACGTCGGTGCCTATTGCCCGCCGATGGGTACTTCGAGTGGGAGAAACGCGACGGCAAGAAGATCCCGCATTATTAACACGGCGACGGGGTGCTCGCGATGGCCGGCCGGTACGAGCTGTGGCGCGATCGTGAGCTGCCCGAGGACGACCCGAACGCCTGGTTGTGGACGGCGACGATCTTGACCCGGCCCGCTACGGATGCGCTCGGACGCATCCATGACCGCTGCCCGGTGGTGTTGCCGGCGACGTTCCAGGAGCACTGGCTCGACCCGGATCTTACCGACAAGGACGACGTCAAGGCGCTACTTGCGTCGGTGCCCGATCCGGTCCTGCAGACCTACGAGGTCAGTACCGCCGTGAATTCCCCGCGCAACAACGGCCCCACCTGCTCGAGCCCGGGGCCTGACTCCGAGTTGGTGCATCTGGCCGCCAAACGCATCCTCCGCTTCCATCACAACATCGAGAACCGGATGCTCGACGCTATGTTCCGCGCCCAGAACAACCGGAAACACCTGCTCGCCAAACATGTCCGCCGTGAGCGGATTCGTTGGATGGACCGCGGCAACGGCACCTGACCTGAGAGAATGGGCGGTGGGTCGGGCCCCGCACCACCGGAGGACCCATGTCTCGGTTTCTGCGCCTCGCTGTCGTCGCGTCCACGGCAGCCGCTGCCCTGTCCCTGACCGCGGCGCACGCACACGCCGCCCCAGCTCCGAGTGGGTGCGACATACAGTTCTTCGCGGTCGGTGCCATGTCGACCTGTGCACCAGGATCGGTGAATTCCCACCAATTGGAACTGGTGTGCGTCCCGTTTACCAATTTGATTTATCCCGTCAACACCATCACCGTGTGGGGGCCGGAGGTGCCCACCTTCTTGCCCTCCATCGCACTGTGTCCGCCGCCCATCTACTTCGCGCTCGGCCCCCTGGGGGACACCCGGGTGCACACCCGATAGGACCAGCCCCCGGCTGCTCCTGCGCCGTACAACCGGTAATTGACCTGCGGAGATGGCACGTCCCCGGGGTCGGTGCCCCTGATCGGCTGCGGCCGCCAGTAGGGTTCTGCCTGCTGTATCGAGAACGCCTACGGCTATGTACCTACCGAAGGCGACCAGTCGATGGACGCGTACGCCAAGGGCAGTTGGGATGAGGTGCGGCGGGCGTATCGGCGGGGTTTGCTCTCCGACGACGAGTGGGACCTCCTGTTCGAGGGCACCCGCACCGCACGGCAGGCGCAGCGCGCTGCGGCCCGGCGGTGAGCGTGGCCTCAGAACCACTGTGCGAGGCGGTTTCTCGGCAATTGGTGCCCCTGGGGCGACACGGGCAGCCGCTGCACCCTGACAGTGGCCGGAGCACCCTCGACCTGTACGCGAATGATCGCCGGCGAGACCGGACGCTGCAGGAGGTCATCGAGTGGTATCTCGACCTCGCGGAGCCCGATCAAGGGCGGGCACTGCGCCGCGATTATTTCTGCGGGGCCGCCGGGGGCAGGCAAGTCGACGGCGCTGCGTGAGCGTCACCTGGTCGATACCAGCTACCGCTATCTGGACGCGGACATCGTCAAGGACGAACTTCTGCGCCGCGCCATCGCGGACGGTCACTACGCGGACCTGCTGTCGACGACGCTCGCCGATGCGCACCCCATAGCCCCCGGGAACTCGCGGCCCTGGTCCACGCCGAATCCACCGAAGTCATCGACGACGTCCGCGAGGTGTGCCTGCAACGACGCGAGAACGTCGTCATCGAAGGCACCCTGCAATGGGGTCCGCTCGGGGACATCCTCATGGCCCAGCTCAGTGAGCACGACTACACCGACGTGCGCATCGTCGACGTCGAAGTACCGGCGTCGATCGCCCATGAGCAGGCGGTGCGTTGGTGGTGGGAGGGCCGGCTCCGTGGGATCAGCGGACGGGACCGGATGGGCGTCAGGTTCACACCGCCCGCGGCGATCGCACGGCTTTATGAGCAGGGTGCGGTGAGCCGGTGCGCAGCCCACGCCCGCGCGGCGTTCGAAAGCTCGCTCGCAGCGGCGATCACACAGGTCACCCTCATCCACATCGACCGCAGACTCGGCGCCGAGCCGTTGGTCTCGCGGCGTGTCGACGGCAATCTGGTCGAAGGACGATAACCACCGCGCACAGCGGTATCGGGCGGCATAGGAACCTCGTGTTTCGGGGCCGTGGTGGGACGTCTGGGGGTGTGGAGTGGCGCCTGACTGTGGTCGCCGACGCGGTCGTTCGTGTGCTGGTCGACGCGATAATGGTCGTGCGGTCGAGACCATGCCGAGCGGGGACGGCAGGGAGACGACGAAAACCTCGCTCAATATGTGATCCACCCATCACGGCAACGTGCCCTTGTACAGCACCCGCATCGTCGCCATCGACGGCGAACTCGCCCACTCGACACCGACGGCTACCGCCCGCTCACGGCACCCTGATCAAGTAGCTTCGGGCGTCCCACAGGGACCGTCCGGGCGGATGCTCGCGCGATGGTCACGTGCAGCGTCGGCCGGCTGTCCGGGCCGGTCGGATGGTTGGCGGTGCCCACGCTGCCGGTTCACGAGGTGCGAGGAATGTCGTTGTGCAGGGCCCTCTTCCGGTGGGTTGCGATCTGGACGAACTGTGCGAGCGCGTCTGCGTCGTCGAGTGCGGCCGGGTTGGCGACGCTCGATGGTGCAGCGCCCTGGAGGACTCGCTTGATGGGGACTTCGAGGCGTTTGCCGGTCATGGTGTGGGGCAGGGCGGGTAGGGCGATGACGTCGTCGGGGACGTGGCGGGGGGAGACTTCGGAGCGGATCCGGCCGCGGATTCGGGCGATGAGGTCGGGGGTGAGGTCGTGTCCGTCCGCGAGGACCACGAAGAGCGGCATCCAGTAGCCGCCGTCGGGTTCCTCGACGCCGACGATGACTGCGTCGGCGATTTCGTCGAGTTGGTCGACGACTTCGTAGATTTCGGCGCTGCCCATGCGGACGCCGTACCGGTTCATGGTGGCGTCGGAGCGGCCGTGGACGATGACGCCGCCGCGGGTGTTGACGGTGACCCAGTCGCCGTGGCGCCACACGTTGGGGTAGGTGGAGAAGTAGGCGTCGCGGTAGCGGGCTCCGTCGGGGTCGTTCCAGAAGTGCAGTGGCATGGACGGCATCGGGCGGGTGACGACGAGTTCGCCGACCTCGTCGGTCACGGGTTGTCCGTGCCCGTCCCAGGATTCGAGGGCCACGCCGAGTAACCGGGCCTGCATCTCGCCGGGGTACGACGGGAGGGTGGGTACGCCGCCGGCGAATCCGGAGACGATGTCGGTGCCGCCGCTGGCGGCGGCGAGCCAGGTGGTGGGCAGGGTGTCGTGGATCCACTGGGAGGTGCTGGCGGGCAGTGGTGAGCCGGTGCTGCCGAGGCCGGTCAGCGCGAGGTCGTAGGCCGCGCCGAGGTGGGTGCCGTCCTTGTGGGCGGCGGTCAGGTAGGCGGCGCTGGTGCCCAGGAAGGTCAGCTGCTCGTGGGCGGCCAGTTGCCACAGGGCGCCGGGGTGGGGCCAGCCGGGGCTGCCGTCGTAGAGCACGATGGTGGCGCCGTGGAGCAGGCCGGAGACCTGGATGTTCCACATCATCCAGCTGGTGCTGGTGTACCAGGCGAAGCGGGAGGAGTCGTCGAGGTCGAGGTGGAGGCCGAGGAACTTGAGGTGCTCGAGGGTGACGCCGCCGTGGCCGTGCACGATGCCCTTGGGTCGGCCGGTGGTGCCGCTCGAGTACAGCACCCACAGCGGCTGGTCGAACGGCACCGGGGTCGTCGCGAGCGGGTGGTGGCCCTGGGTGAGGGTGTCGAAGTGTTCGGTGCCGGGTGGCTGGGCCTCGCCGAGGTGCGGCACCCACACGGTGGTGCGCACCGTGGGCAGCAGGCGCCGGAGTTCGGTGTTATGGGTGGAGCGGTCGTGTTCCTTGCCGGCGTAGCGGTAGCCGTCGGCGAGGAACAGCACGGTGGGTTCGAGTTGGCCGAGGCGGTCGGCGGCGCCGTCGGGTGAGTACTCCTGGGAGCAGGCAGACCAGGTGGCGCCGACGGCGGCGGTGGCGAGGAACGCGATGACGGTGGCGGTGATGTTCGGGAGGTAGCCGACCACACGGTCGCCCGGGCCGATGTTCTGGGTGCGGAGCCAGTGTGCGAGGGAGGCGACCTGGTTGCGGAGCTCGTCGCGGGTCACCTCGCGGCGGTGCCCGCCTTCGGAGACGGCGACGATCGCGGTCTTCTCGCCGGTGTGGCGCAGCGCCTGGTCGGTGTAGTTGAGTGTGGCGCCGGGGAACCACTGCGCCCCCGGCATCGCGTCGTCGGCCAGCACTCGTATTGCCGGCCGGCGGAAGCGCACGTCGTAGAAGTCGGCGATCGCCTGCCAGAACTCGTCGAGTTCGGTGGTCGACCAGCGCCAGAGTTCCTCGTAGCCGCCGAATTCACCGCGTCCCTCGGCGGCCAGCCACCGCCCGAACGCGTTGATCTGTGTTCGGGCGGCGGCGCCGGGTGTCGGGGTCCACGCCGGCACGGGGGCGGGGTCGTCAGCCGGCATTGTGGGCCCCGGTCATCATCGCGGCGACGTCCTCGGGCATGAGGAAGGACGGGGGTGGGGGCGGTCCCCAGTTGAACAGGCCTTTCACACCTTCCCAGGTGCCGGGCGTCCAGAGCGCGTCGTCGACGATGCAGTCGATGTCGGAGTAGTACTCGGAGAAGTTGCCGGCCGGGTCTTTCAGGTACCAGAAGAAGTTGGATCCGACGTGGTGGCGACCCAGGCCCCAGACGTGCCGCTCGGGGTTGTCCTCGAGCATCGCCATTGCGCCGCGGCCGATTTCGTCGATGTCCTCGACCTGCCAGGAGGTGTGGTGCAGGAAGTTCACCGGGGCCTGCTGGACCAGCACGTTGTGGTGGTCGGTCGAGCAGCGCATGAACGCGGCGATGGACGGGACGACGTCGCTGACCTTGAATCCGATGCCCTCGGTGAAGAACCGCTGGGTCGCGGCCTGGTCGGTCGACCCGATGACCACGTGACCGAGCTTGCGCGGGGTCACCGGGTCCTCGCGGACGATGCCCGGCGCCCGCACGTTGGGGCGGTCGATCCGGCCGGGCCCGTTGTACGGGGTGGGTGCGGTGCGCTGCTGCTCGATGCGCGGCGCCACCGAGATCACGGCGCGGAAGCCGGCGATCGGCTCCTCGGTGACCAGCGTGTCGGCGGTCCGCTCGACCGGCAGGTCCAAGGTGCGGAGCTTACCGGCGATGCGGTCGAGGTCATCGGGAGTCTCCGCGCCGATGCCGATCTCGACGAGGCGCCTGCGGGGTGCGTGGGTGAGTTTGAACTGTTCGCCGCCGTCGGTGGTGGCGAACGCGTTTTTACCGAGCGGTGTGAGACCGAAGTCGGTGTAGTAGGCGGCGGTCTCCTCGACGTTGGGGACGCCGACGGTGATCGAGGTGAGGCGGTGCAGAGCCATGGCGGGTGTCCTTCCCTGTCAGCTCTTACGAGGCGGATGCGGTGGTGTACGGGGGGCCGGGCACACATCGTTGACGGAGTGTGCCGATGCCCTCGATCCAGGTGACGACTTCCTCGCCGGGGACGAGGAACCGCTTCGGGTTCCGTCCGCCGCCCACGCCGCTGGGTGTGCCGGTGAAGATCAGGTCACCCGGCTGCAGCGGCAGGACCGCCGAGAGCCGCTCGATGAGAACCGGGACCGAAAAGATCAGGTCGCTGGTGCGGGCCTTCTGGACCTGCTCGCCGTTGATGCTGCAGCCGATCTCGAGGTCTGCGGGGTCCGGCAGCTCGTCGAGGGTGACGACGACCGGGCCGATCGGCGCGAAGCCGGGGAACGACTTGCCGAGGCTGAACTGCGGTGCGGGCGCGACGAGTTGCCGCGTGCGCTCGGAGTAGTCCTGCCCGACGGTCAGGCCGGCGACGTAGTCCCACGCGTCGGCCGCGGCGACATGGCGGGCCTCGCGGCCGATGACGACGACCAACTCGGCCTCCCAGTCGACGGTCTTCCCCGGTAGGGCGAGATCACCGACTGGACCGGTGATCGAGGTGCGGAACTTGGTGAAGACCGGCGGCTCGACCGGGAAGTCGAACCCGCTCTCGGTGGCGTGCGCGCGGTAGTTCAGGCCGATCGCGAACACCTGTCCCGGCTCCGGCACCGGTGCGCCGAGTTCGGTCTCGTCGTAGGACCGGCCGGACGGAAGCTCGGTCGATGCGGCCCAGGCGGTGAAGTCGGGCCACCGGCGGTAGATGGCGGTCGGGTCGGGCCCGAACTGGCCCCGGCTGGCCTCTTCGACGTCGACGGCACCGGTGTCGGTGACCAGGACGAGCCGTCCGGCGAGGTTGGCGATACGCATGGGGGGATTCTCCTTGTGAGATTCGGGGTCAGCGGAGCTCGGTCGAGAGCACCTGGGACAGGGCGTCTTCGAGCGCGGCGCGCGGGTCCGCCACGCCCTCGCTCGCGCGGAACGCGACGTATCGGTCGGGGCGCACCAGGACGGCGCCGGTGGAGGAGATGCCGCGGTTCTTCAACCAGGCGCAGCGCACGTCGATGAAGTCGGAGTCGAGGACGCCGACGGTCCCGGCGACCAGCGGGAGGTCGTTCTCGGCGGCGAGTTTGTCGGCGGCCTCGACCCACGCGTGGCCCTCCTCACCGGCGAGGAGCAGGAACTTGCCGCCGTGGACGAGGGTGCCGAGCGGGATCCGCTCGCCGCGGCGCTCGACGAACGCGTGCGGCATCGGGTGGCCCGGCTTGGTGCTGGGCTCGTAGAGGCGGACCGGGTCGAGCGGCACGTACTCCGGGCTCCCGTCGGGCACGATGGCGGTGGAGTCGTAGCGGTAGCCGAATTCGACGTTGTGGTGGCGGAACTCCATGGTCTGTGAGCCGATCGCCCGGTTGAGGGCGTGCCGCTTGGCCGCCGACTCCGGGAGGTCGTGCCACAGCGGGGCGAGCTCGGCCCAGTTCTCCTCCGGGGTCTTCTCGGCTGAGAGGCCCAGGGCCTGGTCGATCGTGAAGTGGTTCATCGCGTTGGCGATCGCGTTGTCGATGTTGTTCTGGTCGACCGGTTTACGCTCGGCCTCGTAGGTGTCCAGCAGGCCGTCGCCGGCGCGGCCGGCCAGGACGGCGGCCAGCTTCCAGCTCAGGTTGTAGACGTCGTGGATCGCCGAGGTCAGGCCCAGGCCGCCGGTCGGGGGGTGGCGGTGCGCGGCGTCGCCGGCGAAGAACACCCGGCCCTGGCGGAACTTGTCCGCGATGACGCCCTCCATCACCCACTGGCTGATTCGGTGCACCGTCGGCACCAGCTCGGGCGGAAGACCGAGCGAGGCCCGCATCCGAGCGAGGACCTTCTCCTCCTGCATCGCGTCCGGGTCGTCGGTGGCGTACTGCATGTGGAAGACCCACTCCTCCGATGCCGGGCCCCAGTGGTCGGGGCCCATCGGGACGAGCACCCCGCTCCACGAGCCGCCGAAGTCGGGGTTGACCAGCCAGCGGATCAGCACGTCATCGTCGGTGGCCCACCGCGAGAGGTCCGCGGTCATGTGGATCGAGACCATCTTCATGATGTCCCGCGGACCGTTCATCTCCACCCCCACGAGCTTGCCGACCGTCCGGCCGCCGTCGGCAGCGATCAGGTACTGCGAGCGCACCTGGTAGGTCGCGTCGGCGTCCTTGTCCCGCACGGTCGCGGTCACCCCGTCGGCGTCCTGGACCAGATCGATGAGCTCATGGTTGAACCGGATCCCACCCGGGTTCAGCTTCTCGGCGTGCTCCTTCAGGACCGGCTCGAGGCGGATCTGCGGCAGGTTGCAGGTCCGGCAGGGACTCGCCGCCACGTAGTCCGGGTCGGTGTAACCACCGCCCCACGCCTCGAGCTCGCCCAGCTTCCGGCCGTAGCCGTCGTGGGCGCCGGCCAGGCCGGCGTACCAGCCGTTCGCCCGCATGTTCGCCGCCGGGGTGCTGCGCTTGTAGATCTCCGGAGCCACACCCACCTCGGTGAAGATTTCCATCGCCCGCTGGTTGAGCACGTGCGCCTTCGGCAGCGTCGAGGTGCCCGGCAGCGAGCTCACCAGCAGCGAGTCGACGCCGAGGTTGGACAGCGTCATCGACGCGGTGAGACCGGCGCCACCGCCGCCCACGATGAGAACGGGAACCTGGATGTCAGTCATGGAATGTCTCCTTTATCGGGACCGCCGGATCAGTGGTCGAGAGGGGTGCGACGGCCCGGCGCTGCGGCCCTGGCAGGTGTATTGCCTGGATCACAGTGTGCTCCAGGTCTCATCGATGTGTCAACAGAAAATCGATTATTTCTTCCTATACCGATATTCGGATGGATTCCGTAGACTGACCGCATGACCAACACTCCCGCCAAGCCCACGCGCGTCCAGGAGGTCTACGACCGCATCCGCGGCGACCTCCTCAGCGGTGAACTGGCGCCCGGGAGCAAGCTCAAGATGAACGACTTCACCGAGCAATACGGCGTGAGCCTCTCCGTCGTCCGGGAGGCCGTGATCCGACTGGCCGGCGAGGGCCTCGTCGAGGCGACACCTCAGCGCGGATTCGCCGTCGCGACACTCACGATCGACGACCTGCAGGACCTGACACGGACCCGTGTGCTGATCGAGACCCTGGCACTCGCGGAGTCGATCAAGCACGGCGACCTGGCCTGGGAGGCTTCGGTTCTCGCCACGCACCATGCGCTGGCCCACACCCCCATGATGACCCGCGAAGGGCACGTCGACCCGGCCTTCACCATCGTCCACCGCGACTTCCACCACACCCTGCTCGCCGGCTGCGGCAGCTCACGGCTCGAGGCCATCGCCACCGGCCTGCGCGACTGCGCCGAGCTTTACCAGCACTGGTCCCAGGAATTCGCCCGCGACGCCACCCGCGACATCGCGGCCGAGCACAAGACCATCGCCGAGCTCACCGTCGCCCGCGACGAAGCCGGCGCCACCCAGGCGCTGCGCGAGCACATCGAACGCACCACCGCCGCCCTCGTCCGCTACGCCGAGCAACTCGACGGCAGAGACGACCAGCGCGCCCTCGCCTGAGCAAATCTCCAGCACCACCTGCCGGGGAGTGCGCCCCGAAATATGTTGGGAACCTGAGCGTTCTGAGCGCGCAACGATATTCCTCGACGACAAGTTTCGCGCAACCGCAGTTCGCCTACACCCTGTTTTCTTAGGTTCCACGTTTCCGTGTCGGTTTCCGGATTTCACGTAATGGAAGAGTCGGACCCCGGTCCGACACGAAAAGCGACCGGCAGGAGGTCACTGAGATTTCACCGATCCGGGCGCAGTCTGAAGCGGTGAGCTGCTGACAGGTGACCACTGCTGTTGACGACACGGACTGCGCGAGAGGTCTCGCAACGTAGACGGTGGCCCTGCCAGTCGCCCCGGGGAGAGGTGATCGGCTTGTGAGATGCCGCGCCCGCGAGCGCTGTCCATTAGGTCGCCGCACCACCCCGATCTCACCGACAGGGACGACGCCGACACAGGGAGGACACCACATGGGTATCACCTGCGGAATCGATTGGGCCGAGGCACACAACGACATCGCCCTCGCCGACGACACCGGACACATCGTCGCACGAGCGCGAATCGGCACCGGCGCAGACGGATTCAATGCACTACTTCGGTTGATTGCCGCGAACGGAGGCAGCCCGAAGGACACTCCGATAGCGATCGAAACCGACAAGAACCTCTTCGTCGTGGCCCTCGCCGAGGTCGGCTTCACCGTCTATCCGATCAACCCACGGGCGGTGGCCCGCTACCGCGAACGCCACGGCCAGGCCGGCGGCAAATCGGATCCCGGTGACGCCGCGGTTCTGGCGAACATTCTGCGCACCGACCCGGACACGCACCGAACGCTGCCGGCCGTCAGCGAGCACGGACGAGCGGTCAAGGCACTGGCCCGCCAACATCAGGAGGCCATCTGGGCCCTGCACCAAACCATCAGTCGGCTCCGGTCGGTACTGCTCGAATTCTATCCCCAGTCCCTGCAGGCTTTTCCGAACTTGAAGCACCGCGCCGCACTGACCGTGCTCACCGCTGCGCCCACCCCGTCGGCGGGTCGCAGGCTCACCCGCCGACGTCTCGAAACTCTTCTCGGACGTTGCGGCCGGCGCAACGATCCGGGCCTCATCGAACAGATCCTCACCGACCTGAAGGCACCGACACTACGACAGCCACCGCAGGTCGAGGCCTCGCTCGGGCAGGCGGTCACCGGACTGTTGGGCATCATCGCCTCGATGCACCAGGCCGTCGACGGGCTGGAAAAGGAACTGGGCCGAACATTCGACACCCACCCACAGGCGTCGATCCTGCGGTCCGTCCCCGGCTTGGGTCCAATCCTGGCTGCTCGAGTCCTCGCCGAAATCGGCGACGATCCGACACGATTCACCAGCCCGGCGGGGTTGCGTGCGTTCGCGGGCACCGCGCCGATCACCCGCGCCTCCGGGCGTTCGTGCTACGTCAAGGCCCGCAAGGTCCGCAACAAACGACTCGGCGACGCATGCCACTGGTGGGCATTCGCCACGCTCACCAGATCGACCGGAGCCCGCGCCCACTACGACAAACGCCGCGCCGCCGGTGACCACCACAACGCCGCGCTGCGCAACCTCGCCAACAAGCTCCTCGGACGCTTGTGGTGGTGCCTGCAGCACGACGAACCCTGGGACGATCACGCCGCATGGCCCGATTATCCAGTCCCGGCTCAACCGGTAGCTGCTTGACGTCTGACTCGCGTGGGATGTCTCGGTAGAAGGCCCTTGCCTAGGCATCTCCGCAGCTCAAAATCAGCATGGAGCATGAAAACCCGAGGATTCCGAAAAGATCGCGAGAATCCGTCGACGAGAACCTATATGTCTCTGTCTTGTCATCATTTTGGTTGGTGCGTCATTTGGGGCACCTGACTGTGAGCTGGGGCGGTCAGTCCGGGGGATCGTCCTGCTCGGACGCGTGGGTGCGCTCCTTTGCGCCGCTGGTGGGGTGGTAGTGCTCGACCAGCGATGCCGGACTATTTCCCGGCGGGGGAGAAGGGGCGTCGGGTGCGTCGGTGGGTGTGCTGCTCGGCCGAGACCTGCTGCTCCCAGTAGTGGTGCCCGCGTACCGGGCGTGGATGAACCATGTGAACTCCTCTCACTGGCCGTCGACGATCCGTTATCGGAGTTCACGCCCATGGTGCCGACAGTGCTCCGGGCATGTCGACCGGGTGAGCGGCGAGCCAGCGGGCTGCGGCCCGGTGACAGCCGACCAGGAGCTGCTCGCAGGCCAGCCGACCAGGAGCTGCTCGCAGGCCAACCGGGCAGGGGCGCCGTCGTCGAAGATGACAGGCAGCACGCCCTCGTCGAGCGCTTCGACGATCGGCCGTTGTTGATGGCGATCGACCGGTTGGGGGCATACACACCGTTCGCGGCTGCGGCGTTGACCAGCCAGTCCGTCGCGGCGATCGTTCGCGCCCATCAGACCGGTAAGGCCCCGGTGCACCGGCAGCCCCCCGCGCGGCCACTCCGAAGCACGGTGACACCCGTTGTCGTGGCCGCCGTCGACAACGCGGAAGTCGAGCTGGATCAGGGGTATTACGACCGCGGGATCGCGGGAGCCGCGACGCCCACAGCCGTTCTGAGAGATGTCACCGACATCCTCGACGGCCTCGATGGACGAGGCGGACAAGCTGCCTCGCCGACCTGCCCGTGATCCTCGACGACGCCGATCTCGACCCGTAAGAGCACCGCCCAACGTTGGCCTCTGTGGATCCGCGTCGGGCGGCGGGTAGATTCGATAAAAAGTTGATATTTGGTGATTTCGTTACGCCGTGGCAGCGCCGTAGAAAAGTACACCGTTGGCCGTCGCAGCTGAAATCGCCAGCTGAACTGTGAGTGGTGTGATGGGTGAGGGCGATGGGGTGGTGACACGGCGGGACGTCGCCGCGATGGAGCGTGAGTTGAGTTCGGCAGGTTTGACCGAGGCCTACGAGGTCGGCCGTGGCGGGTTCGGAGTGGTTTACCGGTGTCTGCAACCCTCCTTGGACCGCACGGTCGCAGTCAAGGTCCTTACCGGAACCATCGACGACGAGAACTTGGCGCGATTCTTCCGGGAGCAACGC
Organism: Rhodococcus sp. ZPP; assembly: GCF_017656075.1. Classification (NCBI taxonomy): domain Bacteria; kingdom Bacillati; phylum Actinomycetota; class Actinomycetes; order Mycobacteriales; family Nocardiaceae; genus Rhodococcus; species Rhodococcus sp. ZPP. Next base: position 265,657 of record NZ_CP058639.1, on the reverse strand, counting down.
GCGATGGGTCGTCTGACCGGACACCCCAACATCGTCAACGTGCTTCACGTCGGCACCACGGCAAGCGGCCACCCATACATCGTGATGCCCTACCACCCCTTGGACTCGCTGGATACATGGATTCGAGAGAAAGGTCCTCTTTCCCAGGAGCAAGTCTTGCGGATGGGAGTAAAAATCGCGGGTGCCGTAGAAACTGCGCATCGACTCGGGATCTTGCACCGGGACATCAAGCCGGGGAATATTCTTCTCTCCAGCTACGGAGAGCCAGCCCTCACTGACTTCGGCATCGCGCACATTAGGGACGCGTTCGAAACTTCGAAGGACACGATCACCGCTTCACCGGCATTCACGGCTCCTGAAATCCTCAAAGGTGCTCCGCCGACTCCGGCCTCGGACGTCTACAGCATCGGCGCAACTCTCTTTTGTGCGTTGACTGGCCACGCGGCGTTCGAACGCCGCTCCGGAGAGCAAATGATGGCACAATTCGTCCGCATCACGCGGCAGCCTGTACCTGACCTGCGCGAATACGACATTCCAGAAGACATCGCCGCAGCAATCGAGCACGCGATGACTCGCAATCCCGGTGACCGCCCCCGTAGCGCCGTCGAGTTCGGCGACGAACTCCGGGCCATCCAAGCCCGGAAAGGCCTCGACGTCGACGAGATGGCCCTCCAGGTTGATGAGCCGTCGGCGCCGATAGGCCGTCGAGATGAAAATGGGGGAGCATCCACGGAGGGGCACGCACGTCGCCGTACTCCGTTTCAGAGTGGAAGAGGGAACCTCCCTCTGGAGGTAACCAGCTTCGTCGGTCGCCAGGACGAACTCGCCGACGCGAAACACATGTTCGACACGGCACGGCTCGTTACGTTGACGGGTATTGGCGGGGTGGGGAAGACGCGTCTTGCGCTGCGGCTTGCCGCCGACATGCGCAGCGAGTTTCCGCACGGCGTGTGGTTGGCGGAGTTCGGTGAACTGTTAGACGAAAGCGTCCTTATCGAGGTGATTGCGAGAATTCTGGGTCTTCGAACGGGTCACTCGGATCCGATGAACGAGGTTGTCGATTTCCTGATGGACCGGAAGCTCTTGATTGTGTTGGACAACTGCGAGCATGTGATCGCACCGGTAGCACGATTCGCCGAAACGGTTCTTCGAACTTGTCCAGATATCTCGATCCTGACTACCTCCCGCGAGCCGTTGAACATCGCCGGCGAGTCTGTCTTGCGTGTGCCGCCCTTGAGGACACCCGACGCCGATCATGAGCCCGCGTTGCTGGCATCGCCCAATTATGATGCCATCGCGTTGTTCGAGGAACGTGCGGCAGCCGCAGTGCCGGGATTCGAGCTCTCCGATGACAACATCGATACCGTCGTAAAAATCTGTCGACAAGTCGATGGCTTAGCTCTTCCAATTGAACTGGCGGCAGCCCAGTTACGCGCGATGTCCCTCGATCAGATCGAGCAGCGATTGACTGATCGCTACAAACTCCTGACCCATGGACGTCGTGCGGCGCCCGCGCGTCAGCGCACCCTTCTCCTCTGTGTCGAGTGGAGCTACGACCTGTGTACCCCGCTCGAGCGGCAGATATGGACGAACCTATCGGTATTCGCCGGCAATTTCGAGCTTGATGCAGCAGAAGGAATTTGCTCGGACATCGACCGAGACGACCTGCTCGACGGCGTATTTTCCTTGGTCGACAAGTCGATTCTGATCCGCGAGGAGCAAGGGGCTGTCGTTGGATTTCGGATGCTGGATACGATCCGTGAGTTCGGGCGAATGAAGGCAGATGCCTCGGGAACTTACTCGCAACTGCGCCGCCGTCATCTTGATTGGTATCGCCGGTTAGTGCTCAACGCGGAGAATGATTGGATCAGTGTCCGTCAACTCGAATGGCTCGGGCGGCTCGGCCGCGAACAATCGAACCTGCGTGAAGCTATTGACTTCGCTGTACTCGAGTCCGATGACCACGAATCCAACTCCGCACTCGAAATCACTGCGGCGCTATTTCCTTTCTGGCTTTCCCGAAACCTCCTCAGCGCTGGCAGGTTTTGGCTGGACCGGGCCCTACAGACCCGGCCGATACGGGCTTCGGCGGATCGAATCAAAGCTCTCTACGCTGATAGCGTGCTCGCGGAGATACAGGGCGATCTTTCCGCCGGAGCAAGGCTCATCTCGGTTGGGGAGGCACTACTTGCAGAAGATCCGGATCCTGTCAACCAAGTACGTATGGCCCACGCCAAAGGCATCTTCGACTTGTACAACGGCGATCCGCTTCAGGCGTCCGACAGACTTGAACAGGTTCTCCAGGCCTTCGATGAGCAGGATGAACTGGCAGTGCGGATATGGATCCTTGTGATACTCGGATTGGCATACGAACTGGGGGGCCGCAGCGAGCGTGCAATCGCCTGCCATCAAGAGGTACTCGACATTACCGGGGCGCGCGGTGAATCGGTCAATCGATCGTTTTCTCTGTGGGGTACCGCTGTCTCGCTGTTCCGGCGGGGTGATTTCGCTGAAGCAGCACGGTATGCGCAGGAGAGCCTGCAGCTGTGTCGTCTCATCGACGGGCCGCTTGTATCCGCCCTGGGCCTAGAAATTCTCGCGTGGGTCGCCGATCACGATGGGGACGCAGACCGGGCCGCTATTCTGTTAGGCGCGGCAGAGTCACTCGGATCCGCGGCGGGAAGTTCACCTGTGGTATTTCACGAACTGCAGATTTATCACAATCAATGTGAACTATCGACTCGTGATCGTCTCGGCGACAGCACATTCCAATCCCGGCATCGTAAAGGATCACGGTTGGGGCCGGATCAGGCCATCACGTTCGCTCTTGATCAGGGGTGATTGTGGAGCTGGCGTGTCCCCTCTGAGTAGGTTCGGTTGTTTTAGAGTCCTGATTGCCCAGCGAATCGGAGACGGGACGACGAGTGGGCGGCGGAGGGCGGGAAGGGCGAGGAGACCGCGGCCGAGCTCGGGTGTCGGCGGCAGCGTCGTACAACTGGCGTCGCCAGTACTCGGGCATGGATGCCGATGCCGCGAAGGAAGTCGAGGGGTGCGTGAGCGGTACAGCCGGCTCGAGCGGTTGCTCGCGAATGCCGAGTGGTCGATCGCAGCCTGTCACTCCGTGATGGATCCGAATTCACCTGACTCGTCTAAAGGTCGCGTCTCAGTGTTTTGTGGACGGGATTCGGTCGTGCGAGTTAGGGGCGGCGTTTCGTCAGCCCTGCCGTGACCCCGCACTCACAGCAGGGTCCTCCAGAATCGACTGACCCCGCCGCCGTCCGTTCGAAATACCTGCTGTCGCCCAGCGACTCTTTCCACCGGGGCTGGCCGCAGCCGGCACGCGGATTCCGTCGAGAACGGCGGTGGACTACAGACTGTCCCAGCCCTGACCGGCCATGATCAGGATGGAGAACGGGTCTGCGGCGCGGCCGCGGAGACGAGTCCAGGTGCGGAGGGTGGGTTGAGCCGGTCGTTGCCCTGCTCGCAGGCCAGATGGGGTTGGTGGCGAAATAGTTGCTACCTTATTGGCCGTACATCTCCCACGTCAGCGCCTGATTCATCACTTTGGGATGCTTTCGTTCGAAGTAGGCACGGGTCTCGGCCATGTGCTCGGCCATGGCCACCCGAGCGCGATCAGCATCCCCATCTTCGATTGCTTCGCAAATCTGGTCGTGGATCACCGCGACATGTTTTCGGGAGGTCTGGCTGTAGACGACTCCCAAGCGGGCTCCGTCGATGATCCAGTCGAGCGAGTTGAGAAAATAGGAGATCAGGTGATTCTGCGCACCTTCGGCGATCAGTTCGTGAAATCTGTGGTTCTCGTAGAGAAATGCACTCTCGTCGGCGAGATTCGTTCGCATGGCGTCGACGGATTGGCGGAGTCCGCCGATGACCCGGTCGTCACCGTTCTGTGCGCAGAGGGCAGCGGCGATTGGTTCGAGGTGTTCACGAGTTTCCAGTACGGATCGAAACGGTGTGTCGGAGAACTGCATCAACAGGGCTAGCGTGCTCGCCAGGTGGCGGGAGTCGGGCAGTCCCACGGTAGGTCCGCCACCTCGGCCCGGTCGGATAACGATCACGCCTTGCTGTTCGAGTACTCGCAGAGCCTCCCGAAGCGTGCTTCTTCCGACACCGAAGAACTCGTACATTTCCGATTCGACCGGCAACGGGTCGCCGGGCTTCAAGCCTTGTTCCTGAATCATCCGCACGATGCGCTGAGCGATCATCTCGCCCCGCTTCTGCGGCATCTCTGGAGGGCGGGTGAGTGGCGTGACGTCACGGAAGAGTGGCAGAATCTGGGTGAGCGTGTCGCCGGAGGCGGAGGGACGACCGGTGCGTATGCGACTACTCGTCGTAGTGGACCTGGCCGCCGCCTTCTTTTCTGGCATATGTTCATCATACATTTCCACACTCTGACTCGTGGTCCATCCTCCCCGCCCGGCCCATCTGCTGTGGCATCGGGCGAGAATGCACTCTTCAATCCTTCGAGACCGTGCGCCTGGGCGGCGGGTCGGATCTGCGATGAGGACCACTGTAGGTGGCCGTTGGATCGAGGTGTCGTGGTCATCTACCGTGGCCGGAAGGTGAGCCGCCTGCTGGCTGGCGGCCGGCCTATTTCGCAGTGAGGTGACGGCGGAGCGCTTCGAGCCCCTCCGGGAGGCACTCCGGCCACCCGGTGAACCTCTTCCGAAGCATCACATCTCCCAGGGTTGACGAACGACCCGGGGGCTGTAAATATGAATAAGTTATGTACTGAAGTCTGCTGCGGCTTTTATCGCAGGATGCGGGTACTTGGCGGGCGAAAAGGCTCGGAGCCTGCTGGGAGACAACCCGGAGTCGCCGCTATCGCGTTCGGGAGGAATGGCATGCAGAGCTATCGTCCGCACCCGCGACAATCAGGGGCGGCCTGGAAGGCCGTCGACGTCAAGGTGTTACAGCCGAGCCTTCTCCTCGGGACTCACGCCGTGGTCACGGGTGCCGGAAGCGGCATCGGCCGGGTCATATGCGTGCGGTTAGCGGAGTTGGGTGCGACGGTGACCGGGATCGGTCGCACCGACTCCGCGCTGCAGCGCACGGCAGAACTGGTGGCCAATGCGCAGGGCAGCTTCCGGTGGTTCGCGGCCGATGTCCGCGACTGCACTCGGATCCGGTCCGTGATCTCCGAATCGTCGGCCGAACTCGGCTTGGATCTTCTCGTCAACAACGCCGGTGGGCAGTTCTATGCCGCGGCGGAGCAAATTTCCGACAACGCCTTCAGGTCGGTAGTTGATCTGAATCTCAATGCGGTCTTCACCGTCATTTCGGAGGCCAAGCAGTTCCTCGCGCAGCGAGGCGGCAGCATCGTCAACATCTCGTTGTCCGGAGTCGAACGGGGAAGTGTTGGTCTTGCGCATTCGCTGTCGGCCCGCGCCGGTGTGCTGGCGATGACGAAAACCCTGGCACTCGAGTGGGCGCACCTGGGCATCCGCGCCAACTGCCTTGCCCCGGGCGTGGTGATTTCGGAGTCGTTACCCACCGCAATTGCTACGACGCTGCGTGATCGAGTCGTCCCCGAATCCGTGCCGGCCGGAAGGCCCACGCCCACCGAGGATGTCGCCGAGCTCGTTGCCTTCCTCGCGACACCGGCGGGGCGAATGATCACCGGTCAACTGCTACAGATCGACGGCGCCGCACACCTCGGACGCGGTTTGCACATGATCGAGAACTGGCCGCCCGGCGAAGAGAAGTAAGAAATGAACAGAGACGCAGATATCCTTGCCTTCGCCGTCAAGTGGCGGCATTGGGGCGGTGGAAGTTCCTCCGAGATCTTCGTCGAATTCGGACTATCGCCGAACGAGTACTTCACACGTCTCGCCCGGGTGCTCGATAGCGTGCAGGCCCGAGAGTTGGCGGTCGATGTTCGCGGAGACCTGCGGAGAATCTGTCGGGCCCGCCGATCGGAGCGCACCTCTCCGTCCGCGGGATAGCAGAGCACATCGGCGTTGTGATGCAGTGCCGCGCCAACGGCGCACGTGGGGTTCGTCGTACTCATCTCCGCGCGGCGCCGTACATGCAGCACCATGACGGAACATCCGGGGCCGAGTTGGTGAAACCGGTGAACAGAAGGCGTGTCGAGCTTTCGGGCTCGGCGCCCGCCAACCGGCTGTGCGACGGCGAGGGTCGCACAGCCGGTTGTTCGCGATCCTCACATCATGATGTCGAGCACTCCCCGTGCTGAGCCTCCCTCGACGATCAGTGGCCATGCACCGTCTCGTCCGGCGTCGACCGCTGTCTGGGTGAGCAGCCGATCCCACTGGCCGACGGATCCGAATTCGGACCGCCACGCGAGTACCGGTTTGGTGTATCGGTGCAGTTGATGCTCGTAGGTTGTGCCGATGGCGCCATGCACTTGATGGGCATTGCGGACCACCGTGGAAGCGGCATGACCGGCACAGGACTTGGCTACCGCCACAGCGAAGGCAGCGCCCGGTGCGGCCCACCCATCTCTTTCGATCTGGGCAATCGCCGCGTCGGCCGCGGCGCGGGCCAGCGCGGTCTCGGTAGCTATACCGGTGACCAGGCGCTGCACTGCCTGGAATTTCGACAGTGGTCGGCCGAACTGGACGCGGCTGGATACGTGATCGATTGACAGTTCGACGATCCGTTCCATAGCTCCACAAACCTGTAAGACGCGAGCGAGAGCGCCTCGCAGGATGAACGTTTCGCCGACGTGATCTGGGACCGGGGACCAGTGCACGTCGTCGATGTCGACGGTGACCGTGTCGCGCGGTTCGCCGGCAATATTCTGCAGTGGGGTGATCGATGCCCGCTCTGCCGCGATGTCCGCCACCACCCACGATGAGGGGGAACGGCGGAGGGCCACGAGGAAGTCGGCGGCACGCGCCCACGGCACCGCGTTCGCGCCATCCGACTCGGTGAGCAGGAAAGCTGTTCGTAGGCGGCCGTCCATGGGAAGTCCGGCGGTCTCGAGAAGCCAACCGGCCAGCAGATCGTGCTCGACGAGGGGGAGAGGAACGGCTGAGGCGGCCGCGGCGCCGAGCAGCGCGGCGGCGGCGGGCCAGTTCGCGCCACTCCCGCCGTGGGATTCGCTGCCGGTCAACCGTGCGAGGCCGAGGTCGTCCAGTATTTCCCACAGTTTGGGATCGAATGCCTCCTCGACGGGATTCGGAAGGGCAGTGCGATGTGTGGTGAAGACCGATTCCATCATCTCGACGAGATCCGGATCGACCATCGTGGGTGGGTTCATCAGCGCAGTCCTAGCTCTCGTGCGACAACGCCTTCGAGGATTTCGTTGGTGCCGCCGCGCAGGGTGAATCCGGGTCGTTGCAGCACGGCCTGGTCGACGAGGTCGGCGAAGTGCTCGGCGTCGCAGGCGTGAGTGTCGCGGTCCATGAGCACATCGACGTAGTCCGCAATGTCGCCCTCGGTTGCGGTGCCGAGAAGTTTGACTGCGGCGGCGGCACTGTCCGCTCGCTCACCGCGGTGCAAGGCGCCGGCGACGGCGGACGACATGTGGTGCAGCCCGGCGATTCGGGCAGTCAGACGCCCGAGGCCACCGTCGCTGCTCAGTCGTTCGGCACCGACCTGGCTCAGCGTCTCGGCGAGCAACGCGAAAGTGGAGAGAAATCGCTCGGGACCGCTGCGTTCGTAGGCGAGTTCGGAGGTCACCTGTCGCCAACCGTCGCCGATTCGGCCGAGGACCATGTCGTCGGGCACCATCACCTCGTCGAGGACGACCTCGTTGAAGTGATGGCTTCCCGTCATCGAGATGATGGGTCTGATCTCGACTCCAGGTGACCGCAAATCGACGATGAATTGGCTGAGTCCGGCATGGCGGACGTCCGGGTCCTTGGGCGAGGTCCGGGCGAGGGCGATGAACGCATCCGCGCGGTGGGCCCCGGAGGTCCACACTTTGGTTCCGGTGATCGCCCATCCGCCGTCCACCTGAACAGCTTTCGTGCGCACGCTCGCCAAGTCCGACCCGGAATCGGGTTCACTCATACCGATGCCGAAGAAGCACTCACCGCGGGTGATCGCCGGGAGGAAACGCTGCTTCTGCTGTTCGGTTCCGAATTTCAACAATGACGGGGCGATCTGCCGGTCCGCGATCCAATGCGCTGCGACCGGTGCGCCCGCGGCCAAGAGTTCCTCCGTGACAGCGAACCGCTCCAGGTGCGACCGCCCATGGCCACCGTATTTGGTGGGAATGGTCATACCGATCCACCCACGCGCAGCCAGGGATGTGGAGAATTCAGGATTCCAACCTGTCAACCATGTGTCGACGCCGGGTGTGAACACTGCATTGTCGAGGCAGTCGCGGAGGAAGGCGCGCACCTCGCCGCGAAGCGCAGCGTGGTCCTGCGGATCGTCCACCGCGGGTGGGACCAGTCGGATTCTGCTCACGGGAAGCTCCTTTGAAGGCATGCCGGAGGCCAGCAGTGCCAGCTCGGTGATGTCGGTACGCTCACGAGTGGTTCCTGACCGAGACGGCGGTTAACTGTGCAGACCAGAAAATCTCCGCGTCGCCGTCGGCAGGAGCGGTCACGTGGAAACGCGAGTTCAACGCGTCGAGCACAAGCGGCCCGTCTAGATAGTCATAGGGGTAGAGGTGCTGCGCATCATCGTGCTGGCTGATTCGCTCGCCCGCCAGATCTGCTCTGGCGAGTTCGACATAAGATATGTCACCATCCATCCACGACTTCTTCATTGCCGCAGACAAATCGGCGATCGACGGCGCGGGGCCGCACGGTATCCACATCTCTTCGGCAGAGCTAGGGGAGTGGGCGATTTCGGCCATGGTCTCGTGGACACTCATGGCGTTCTCCTTCACTGGGGGCGCGGCCACCGGCTGCCGAAGCCGGGACCGCTTGCTCGGGGCAGGCGAATTGGGTCTGGCGTCAGCACCGTATGACGTTTAATATGGCAAATATAATCAGGTTAATGTGGCCTGGCAAGAGGCGACCCCGGTTCGGTTTCACTGACGGGGATCACGCCGAGTGTTCAGCACCGAAAGGAATGGGATCAATGGACCTCCAGCTTCGCGGAAAGGTCGCGATCGTCACGGGTGCAAGCCGTGGACTAGGGAGAGCAGCGGCGGAAGCGCTGGTCGAGGAAGGTGCGTCCGTACTGCTGGTGGCACGCTCGCGTGAGGCTTTGGAGGAACTGCACGCGCGGTACCCCGACCGCACGGCCGTGCGGACATGCGACATGCGAGACATGGACGCGGTCGCCGCGCTCGCCGACGCCGCGGTCGAAGCATTCGGACGTTTGGACATCGTGGTCAACAACGCCGGCATCGCGCCGGCAGGACGATTCGACGAGCAACCTCAGAAGCTCTGGGACGAAGTCTTCGATGTCAACGTCCGCGCTCCCGCGGTTCTGACACGGGCGGCGGCACAACACCTTCTTCCTCAGAGGTCCGGCAAGATCATCAACATTGCAAGCACATCCGGGCTCAAGGGCAAGCCGACGTTGGTGGCGTACTCGTCGTCCAAGGGTGCGCTCGTGCAATTCACCAAAGCGCTCGCGGGTGAGTGGGCGAACAAGGGTATCCAGGTCAACGCCATCGCGCCCGGCGCATTCACCACCGACGCCCAGAGCGCGGTCACCGAATCACCGGACATCCTTGCTCGACGGCTGAGGAAAATTCCGGCGGGACGAATGGGCGATCCTGCAGAGTTCGGGCCGCTCGTGGCGTATCTGGCCTCCCCGCTGTCCGACTTCGTAACCGGTTCCGTCGCCGTCATCGACGGCGGCGAAGTCAGCCGACTCTGAAAGGTGCTGCAATGATCATCGACGCCCACACCCACATGTGGCCGGACGCCGTCGCCAAACGCGCTCTGGCCGGTTCGGTACCGGATCTCGAACGCCGCGGAGACGGCACGGCGAACGGTCTCAAGAGATCGATGGCAGCAGCGGGTATCGACCGATCGGTCTGCCTTGCCGTCGCGAATGACGGTGCAGCCGTCGACAAAGCCAACAAGTTTTCGGGTTCGCTCGATCCCGACTACTTCATCGGATTTGGGTCCGTTCACCCCGAATTGTCGGTGGAAGAGAACGTCGACAGTCTTCGCCGGCACGGTCTGAAGGGAGTGAAAATTCATCCCTTCTTCCAGAAGTACGCTCTCGACGACCCGCGCATGGATAAATTGTTCGATGCGATGCAGGGGGAGTTCGCGGTCATTATTCACATCGGTTCCATCTCTACCGCGAGCTCGGAGGGTGTCTGTAGTCCGGCGATGTTGGCGGAACTGGTCCGAAAATTTCCCAAGCTCGACGTCATCGCCTGCCACTTCGGTGGTTACCGGCAGTTTCAGGCGGCGATCGACACGGTGGTCGGGTTGCCGGTCTATCTCGACACCTCGTGGCCGCCGAGTCTTGCAGAGCTCAACCCCTCCGACGTGCGGAAGTTGATCGAGTCGCACGGTCCCGAGCGGATCATCTTCGCCTCGGACTGGCCGATGGCGGATCAGAGCCGGGAGATTCAGGCGATCCGTGAATTGGGTCTGCCCGACACCGACGTCGACAACATCCTCGGTCTCAACTTGGCGCGGTTGTTGAATATCCGGACCGATCGCCCCTAGGACGAATTGCGGTCGTCGGTCCGAGCTCTCCTCGTGCCAGGGGGCTCGGATCGACGCCGTTCCGGTGGGCGGTGGATCGACTCCGCTCCGGGTGTGAGAGTTACGCCGGAAATGGTGCGCGTGGACGTCAACCGCTCGGTCGGCCATTCCCGATGGCGGCTCACGGGCGAGTTGATTTTTCGTGTGATCGCACTCGGGTTCGACCGGCTCTGGGCGTCTACGCCAGCGTGAGCAGGATCAGTTGTGCTCGTCGGGGTGGGCATGTCGCAGGATCGGGTGACGTGTAGCCGGCGGATCTCGGGAACGCGTATACACGCGATCTTGCCCTGATCTACGATCCAGATTCCCCACGTTTTACTTCGGCTATCGATCCGGCGAGCCAGGCGAGGACAAGCCTCAACAAGGTGTGTGGGCGTACCGGGCTCGGTAGGTCCGCATGTGGTGTTGGTCCAGTCCGGCCTCGTTCTCGGCCTGCTGGAAGCACTCCTCGACCCGCCCGCAGAGGGATTGATGGGCGAGTGACCAGTGCCCACGGCCAGGTAACCCAGACGACCGCAGATCGGCACCCGACCCAGGAGTACTCCCGAGTGCTCCCGCGGGCCGTGCGCGCCGTCGCCAGGCGGAGATCATCCGGCGCCATTGCTTCGGCGGGACCGCAGCGATCGATCAGCTCGCCGGCCCGGTCGCTGCGACCGTCCGAGTGAACGTCGTCTTTGCCGCGGCCGGCCGGCACATACGACACATCGCGTTGTTCGAGCCAGACCCGTAGGCACTTCCTCTGGACGTACGCCTGGCCGGCAGTCACCCAGGTGAACGGGACACCGGCGCCCCAGATGCGTTCGACTATGCTGCGCCAGCTCGGGTTTCGTCGCAAGTCGATGTCGTCACCGATGGCGGCGCGGGCACCGGTCGCGGTCGGAGGTCCACGATTCGGGGAGGTGGAGCTCCCGGCCGATCAGACCGTGCCCAGCTGCGCTCGCGTAGGCCAGGAAAGGAACACCTCGACTTGACAGTTCTCCACCCGACAGGAAGGGCCCGAGCGGTGGCGTTGAACCCGGCCGAGCGGGTACCCTTCTTCTCCGAATCCGGTGTCATCGACGATCAACACCCCGCTGCGGTGGCCGAGGAACCAACCACGTTGGCACGCACAACGCGACGGACCCGGTCGAACGTCGCTGTCCGCCCTCGCAGCAGCCGCTGCATCCCGTCCGGGCTCTCCTCACCGGCACGGTCGGCTTACGTCCAGCCGATCTTGCGCTCAAGACCCGCAACGAGACCACCAGCGACATTCTCACGCACCCGGACCGCGGCTCGGACCGCGCGAACCGGGCCGGACACGCTCGTGTGCAGGCCTGCTTTCGTCGGCGGTCTTGTGTCCCGTTTACCTGCTCAGCACGGGTCGGGCATTACACCTCGCGCTACTCAATCTCTCGCCCCGCACAACCAGGCGTTGTGGGACCTAGCCGAAACCAACTTCACTGAGCAGTTTTCCTCGTCCGCCCACCGCCCGCGCGGAAGGGGGACGGCTTGTTTCGGCGGGGAATGGTGTCGGTTCAGATCATCTTGTATTGATCTGAACCTGGCGTCGTTGCATTCCGCCCGTCAGTCGAAGGCCAACCATCCGCCGGTGTCCAGGTTCACGGGAAGTGACCTGGACACCGGATCGCTCCTTCACAAACGCAGATCTTGGGCTCGGCCGAACCGAGGTTGTGGGCAGACCTGTTATACCGGTCGCCGTTTCCGAACTCAGCGTTCGACGAGCATCTGATACTCGAGCGGTTCCCTAAGCGCTGAGCATTCGGAAGCAGGCGATTGTGCGAAGGCGAGCTTGACGTCGTTTAGGTGTAGAGCGCGACTTCCTCGCCCTCGACGTCCACTTTGTAGACACGGGCACGAAGCTTGAGTTTGGGCGCGACGACTGATTTACCGTCCGACAGGTTGAATTCGAAGCCGTGCCAGGGGCACCGCACGATTTCGCCCTCGCGGCCCCATTCGTACACGTGTGGCGCACTTTCGAGCATCATGCCGGTGGGGGGGAGTGTGCACAGTGGGGCGCCCTTGTGGGGGCAGGCGTTGCGCATCGCGTGGAAGGTGCCGCCGACGTTGAAAACTGCGATCTCTTCGCCGTCGATGTCGACGACGTGGCGGGTGTCGTCGGGAAATTCGTCCAACTTGCCGATTACGTGGCGTGTCATTGTGGTGCTCCAGTTGTGCTGTGGGACCGTTCCTGTGGTGGGGAATGGCGGCTGGGGTGGGTCAGATTCGTTCGATCAACGTGGCGGTGCCGAGGCCTCCGCCGCAGCACATCGTGACGAGGCCGAGGCGGGTGTCGGTGTTTTCCAACCGGTTGACGATCGTGGTGAGGAGTCGGGCGCCGGTGGTCCCGAGCGGGTGCCCGATCGCGATGGCGCCGCCCCAGGAGTTGACGCGGTCCATGTCGGGCTGGAATTCGCGCTGCCAGGCGAGCACGACCGAGGCGAATGCTTCGTTGATCTCGATGGCGTCGATGTCGCGGATGCTCAGGTTGTTGCGTTCGAGGATTCGTGTGGTCGCCGGGATCGGGCCGGTCAGCATGTCAACGGGGTCGACCCCGAGGACCACCTGGTCGACCACCCGGGCACGCGGCCGGAGTCCGTGTTCCTGCGCGAAATGGGCGCTGGCGAGCAGGATAGCGGCTGCGCCGTCGGAAATTTGGGAAGAATTCCCGGCTGTCACTTTTCCATAGTCGGCGAAGACCGGTTTCAGCGCTGCCAGCGACTCGGCTGTCGAATCGGCGCGGATGCCCTGATCGGTGTCCACTTTCGTGCCGTTGACATCGATGGGGTGGATTTCCCGAGCCAGGTGCCCGTCCCGGGCGGCGGCTGCGGCACGGTGGTGGGAGAGCACGGCGAACTCGTCCATTTCAGCGCGGCTGATCCCATAGCGGTCGGCCAGCCGCTCGGCCGCCACGCCCTGGGAAACCAGGGGGTACCGGGAGCGTAGTTCGTCGGTGAACGCCTGACCCCACTGCTCCTGCGAACCCTGGTGTACGCGGAAACCGTTGCGTCCCATGTGCTCGATGCCAGCGGCGATCACCGCACTATCGATACCGGCGGTGATGGACGATGCTGCGTAGTGTGCCGCCTGCTGGCTCGAGCCGCACCGGATGTCCACCGTCGTCGCGCCTGTGGTCGCCGGGAGACCTTTCTGCAACCATGCGGTACGGGCAATGCCGGAGGACTGTTGCGCGATCTGGTTGGCGCACCCAGCGATCACGTTGTCGACGGCAGCCGGGTCGATGCCCGCCCGTTGTAGGACACCCTCGTAGCACTGCCCCAGCAGGTCGGCGGGGTGAACGTCCCGGAGAACTCCCTTTTCGGCGTGACCACGGCCGACTGGAGACCGGACCGCGTCGATGATGACGGCTTGACGTGCCGCGTCGTTGTTCATCGTCGAGTCCCTTCCTGGGTCGTCGCGTCGCGGGCCGCATCGGCTGTGAGGACGGTGCTCACGAGTGTCTTGGAGATACCGAGTCGGAGGATTTCCGAGGAACCCTCGTAGATCCGCATGGGGCGGGCCTGGCGGTAGAGCCGCTCGAGCTTGGAGTCGCGCACCAGTCCGAAGCGGCCGGAGATTTGCACCGCGCGGTCGGTGACGCGGCCGGCGGTCTCGCTGGCGACGAGTTTCGCCATGGAGCTGAAGTGCAGGGATGCCGCCGGGTCGACCCGGGCCATGTCGGCGGCCTTGTAGGACAGCAGGCGGGCAGCTTCGACTTCGGCCCACGATGCACCGAGCATGTCGGCGACCGCGCCGAGCTTGGCCAGCGGGCGCCCGAACTGTACGCGCGTACCTGCATGCCGTGCAGCCTCGTCCAGGGCCGCCTGGGCGAGCCCGACCGATGCTCCCGCAACCGAGACGCGGAACACTGCCAGGGTGGCGAGGACATGCTCGAGTCCCTTGCCGATTTCGCCGATGCGGTTGCCCTCGTAGACCTCGACGTTGTCGAAGGCGAGTTCGGCCAGGATGTGGGGAGCGATGATCTCCGGGGTGGGGGTAATCGTCAGGCCGGGTGCGTCCGCCGGGATGAGGAACAAGCTCAGGCCGTCGTCCTCCCGGGCAAGCACGCAGTAGAAGCCGGCCGCGCCGCCGTTGGAGATGAAGGATTTGTTGCCGTTCAGCACCAGGCGTTCACCGTCCCGGTGCACCTCGGTGACGATGTTCTTCAGGTCCGAGCCGGCGTCCTGCTCGGTCAGCCCGAGTCCGGCGAGGACCTCGCCGGAAGCGACCTTGGGCAGCCACTCGTCCCGGAGCTTGTCGCCCCCGGCCCGCGCCAGTCCGAAGCTGCCGATGCCCTGCAGGGCGAAGAGCGAGTCCAGGTGCGCCGAGGTCCCCATGAGAACCTCCCGCACGATGCACACCGCGAGCGGGTCGACAGTCTCGAACCGCCCGCCCCAGCGGGCCGGCACGGTCAGTGTCCACAAGCGGCTGTCGGCCAGCACCTTCCGCATGCCCTCGTGCGCGGTGCTCATCGCATCGGCCTCGACGGCGAACGGTTCGGCAGCGGCCGCGGCAACAACCGCTTCGTCGCGAATATCGAGGTACTTCTGATCCAGTTCGAAAGCCATTAGTTTTCCTTGTCTACCCGGGCATTGTCGGCTCCGAATCCGGGCCGTTCGGGCTGCGCCCATTGCTGCGCCATGCGTTTCACAGGTCCAACTTGAGGCATTTGCTCTTGGCACGTGAGACGCAGACCATCATGCATTCGCCGCTCTCGCGTTCGCTCTCGGTGAGCACCACGTCGTGATGCTCCGGAGTGCCCTCCAGCACGACCACCTCACAGGTCCCACAGGTGCCCTCCGAGCAGGACGAATCGACATAGATATCGGCCTCGGTCAGCACTTCGAGGATGGTCTTGTCGGGTGGCACCGTCAGCGTCATGCCGGACTGGGCCAGTTCGACCTCGATCGGACGGGCGTGCGTCAGGTCCGGCAGATCGGCGCGGAACCTTTCCACATGCAATGCTCCTGCAGGCCAAGTCGCTTCGCAGTGATTCTCGATCGCCGCGAGCAGCGGTTCGGGGCCGCAGCAGTAGACCGCGGTCCCGAGCGCGGGATTGGCCAGCTCGGTCGCCAGATCGAGTAGCCCATGGGTGTCCTGCGGGTGAATACGCACCTTGTCGCCGTAGCGTGCGAGTTCCTCTCGGAAGGCCATCGATTCGAGCGAGCGGCCGCCGTACAGGAGCGTCCAGGGAGTGCCGGATGCTTCCGCCGCGGCGATCATGGGCAGCATCGGGGTGATGCCGATCCCGCCGGCCACGAACTTGTAGGTACCCGCGGGCTCGAGGGGGAAGTTGTTCCTCGGCCCCCGGCTCTTGACGCTCGTTCCTGCGGGCAGGTTGTCGTGGATGTAGTCGGATCCGCCCCGGCTGCTCGGCTCGCGAAGCACCGCGACGGTCCACGTCTGCCGATCGGCCGGATCGCCGCACAAGGAATACTGTCGTGAAAGTCCGTTGGCGAGGTTCATTTCGACGTGTGCGCCGGGGGACCAGGACGGAAGAAGTGCACCGTCATTCGCCCGAAGATCCAACGCGACGATGTCCGGTGTCAGCATCCGTCGGGAGTGCACGACGAGGTCGAGGTCGACTTCGGTGTCGTTTGTCGTCAGCATGACATTCATGGCTGTGGTATCCCACTCAGTTGATGCGGTCACCGTAGAACTCCCGTGGATTGTCGAACATGATCCGGCGCTGGAGGTCCTCCGGCAGGCCGGCGAGGGCGTTGGTGGGGTCGTTGTAGTTCCAGTGCGGGTAGTCGGAACTGAACATCAGAACCTTCTCCGCGTTGATCATGTCCATCAGCGCAAGCAGATGCTGCTTCTTCGGCGGCTCGACGAACGGCTGCGTGGTGAACCGCATGTTCTCGTTGAGATAGTCGCTCGGGTGCCGCTTGACCCAGGGGATCTCGTCGCGCAGTCCGTACCAATCGGCGTCGAGCTTCCAGGACAGTTCCGCGATCCAGGCGATGCCGCCTTCGGCGATGACAATCTTCAGCTGCGGGAAGCGCTCGAACACACCGTGGCACAGCAGGCTCGCGGTGTTCGCCTGATGGATCTGACCGAGCAGGGCGTGCCATTCGATGTAGTACGTCGGGGTGCCGGCCATCCTGGGGGCGCGAGCGTAGACGTTCTCGGTACCACTGGGGTGTACGCAGATGGGGAGCCCGTGGCGCTGGGCGGCCTCGTAGATCGGGTAGTAGTGCTTCTCGCCCATCAGGATGTCGTGCAGCGGCATGAAGATCTCGACGATTCCGGGGCGATCGGCCATCCGGTCGATCTCCTTGACGGCGAGTTCGGGATCCTGGGGGGCGATGACGAGGCCGCCGCGGTACCGCTTGTCGAACTGGAGCCAGCGTTCACACATCCAGTCGTTGTATGCCGAGGCGATGGTGGCGGCGACCTGCGGATCGGGCATTGCCCCGATACCCAACAGGTGTCCGGACAGCAGAATCGCCCGATCGATGCCGGCTCCGTCGAGAAGCTGGCTGGCGGTGAAGGCGGGGTCGGTGGCCGGGGACATGCCGGGGCGGGAGGTATCGCCACGCATGCCGCCGGAGGAGTTGATGTACAGGTAATCCAAGGGCAGGTGGAACTGCGATGCCACCGTGTGGCCGCCGCCCAATCCGCTGCCGATGCGGTTCTGCCACGCCTTGCTCATGTAAGGCACCAGAGTCGCGAGACCGTTCTCCATGTAGGGGTGGACGTCGGAGTCGATGATCGTCAACGACTGCTTCTTCTCGGTGGCCTGAGCGGCTGCATACGCGGTGGTCATGGGCACTTTCCTCGATTCATCGAAGGGGACCTTAAATATTGCTATGTTATGTACCATACAGATCGTCGGCCGGGTTGTCGAGATCTGGGTCACACGCCCGAAAAGCTCTGGTCAATCCCTGAATCGCAGATCGATATCAGTGCTCTGGCGCGGAGCTCGAGAACAGCAAGTACCTGGTGTTGCATGACCGGCGGCATCGCAGCGGCAAAGGGAGTTGTCCAGCAGCTGTCGCAGCGCCCTGGCGCACGGACTGTCCGCGAACTCCGGCGGGAAGCGGCCGGTAGCCATTGCTGACGTCCTCGGCACCGAAAGATGCTCGCGACCTTCGTACCTGGCGGCTGCGGGCAGGTAGGGGTCGCACTGCCACAGGCCCTGTTCTCCGCGGGCGCTGCGGTGGGCGTCGTCGAGCTCGCCTGTCGACACGATCGATACCGTCGAGGTCAACGACCCCTTCGGCCCGGACACCACTGTTTCTGGTGTGCCGTGGCTCCGACATCCGAATCCACACCGCAAACGGATAGCCCGTATCCCACATAGGTGGGGAGATGCGGGCTATTCGTCCGGGAGAACATCAGAGGCCGTACATTTCCCACGTAACGACTTGCTGCATGACATTCGGGTACTTCGTCTCGAAGTACGCAGCCGACTCGGCCACGTGGCGTCGCATCGCCTCCGCCGCCTCGGCGGGTTGACCTGCCTCAACCGTTCGGCAGATCAGTTCGTGCACCGCGAGCACCGAACGGCGAGCTTTTCTGGTGTATTGCACGCCCAGCGGCGCGCCGTCGAGAACCCAATCGAGGGAGTTGGAAATGTAGGTGATCAACGGATTGTTGGCGCCGGTGGCCACGAGGGTGTGAAACTGGTGATTCTCGTGCAGGAAGGTGGCCTCGTCGTCGATGTCGGCCCGCATGTTGGCCACCGACTCCTGCAGGGCGCGGACCGTCTGCTCGCTCCGGTGTACCGCGCACAGCGATGCGGCGATGGGCTCGATGTATCCCCGGAGCTCGATGACGGAGCGGAATGTGGTCTCCGAGAACTGCATCAATAACGCCATAGTGCTTGCGAGATGGCGGGAATTCGGTGTGGCCACGATCGGCCCGCCGCCCCGCCCGGGACGGATCTCGACCACCCCGAGAAGCTCGAGGATGCGCAGCCCCTCCCGCAGGGTGCTCCGGCCGACCATATGGGAGGCGCACATGTCGGTTTCCGTGGCCAGGGGTTCACCGGGACGAAGTCCGCGAGCCCGGATGTCCTTGACGATCCGCTGGGCGATCACCTCGGCGCGTTTCGGCGGCATCCGCGGCTCATAGGTCTGTGGTGTCACGTCGTTCAGGGTGACGCCTATGCTAGTGCCGTTCGCTTCCAGCATCCGATGCTCCTTGGGCCTGATATCACTGGTGTAGCTGCAGGGCACGGGACCGTTGTTCCCGCAGATGCAACGCGAGTTCGGTTACGCCGCCGCCCAGTTCGTCAAGCTCCGTCCGGGGATGCGCTGGTCTGTAGCCTGCCGCGACTGTCATCGACCGGACCAGATCGGCTTCCGCTTCTCGGCGAAAGCAGTCGCACCTTCGCGTGCGTCGGCGGAGTGGCGAATCGGGTCGACGATGGCTTCTTGACGCTCGAACGCCTCATCGGTGGCCCAGCTGCCGGACTCGATGATCACCTTCTTCGAGGCCTGTACGGCTAAGGGGCCGTTGCGACCAATTTCCTCGGCGAGATCAATGGCCGTATCGAGGGCGCCGCCGGGCGCAGCGATTTTGTTGACAAGGCCATGTTCGGCGCACCACCGAGCGGTCAGACGCCGTCCGGTCAGGGCGGCCTCCATGGCAAGGTGGTATGGGATGCGCGACGGCAGCCGCAACAGGCCGCCGCCGGCGGCGGTAAGTCCGCGCTGCACCTCGGGGAGCCCGAACACCGCGTCCTCGGCGGCCACGATGAGATCGCACGACAACGCGATCTCGAACCCCCCTCCCACGGCAGCTCCCTCGACAGCGGCGATGAGCGGGGTTATCGGCGGCATGCGGACCAGGCCGAATGGTCCCCGCTTGTCGTCGACGGGACGTTCCCCCGTCGCGCGGAACGCCTTGAGGTCCATTCCCGCCGAGAAATGTCCGCCCGCGCCGGTCAGCACGATGACGCGGCAGTTCGGGTCGTCGTCGAGTGCGTCGAGGGCGCCGCTGATGGCCCGAGCGGTGGCCAGGTCGACCGCGTTACGGGCCGCCGGCCGGTTAATCGTGAGGACGACGACCCCGTCCGTCGGACTATCGATCGCCAGTGATGCCGGGGCCTCGGTGGTGCTCATCGCGGCGCCATCCGAATCGCGCCATCGAGGCGGATGGTTTCACCGTTGATCATGGAGTTCTCCATGATGTGGACGGCGAGTGCGCCGAATTCCGCCGGATCACCGAGACGGCTGGGGTGCGGTACCGACTGTCCGAGCTTCTCGCGCACGTTCTCGGGCAGCCGTGCGAGTAGAGGGGTGTCGAAGATGCCGGGTGCGATCGTCGCGACCCGGATCTGATGAGTGGCGAGGTCTCGTGCGGCGACGATCGTCATACCGACCACGCCTGCCTTCGACGAAGCGTAGGGAATCTGCCCCACCTGGCCCTCCCAGGCCGCAACCGATGCCGTCATCACAATCGCGCCGCGATCCCCGTCGAGGGGTTCGTTGCTCACCATCCGGGCGGCACTGAGCCGCAGCACATTATAGGAGCCGATGAGATTGGTTTGGATCACTCCTGCGTAGTTCTCGAGCGGGTTGGGTTGCCCTTCCTTGTTCAGGATGCGCATCGTATGACTCCGTCCGGCGCAGTGCACCACCGCACGCAGGGGGCCGTGGGATTGCGCGGCGTCAAGGGCGGCCGACACCGTTTCCTCGTCGGTGACGTCGCCGGCTGCGAAGCTGGCGCTGCCACCGAAGCTTGCGGCCACCGCCTCTCCGGCGGACGTGGGTAAGTCCAGGAGCGTCACGTGCGCGCCCCGTTTGGCCAGTGCGCGCGCGCTGGCCAACCCCAGGCCCGACGCACCTCCCGTGACCAGCGCGGATGTTCCATCCAGATTCATACGATTTCCTCCGTCTCGAAGCCCAAGTCGCCCCTGTTTGGCAGAAGCTCCGGATTAACGTAATTAATATAAGCATGATTAGTGTTGCCGGTCGAGACTCGAGTCGAGACTCTTGCTGATCGGCGGCCTGCCCGCGTCCCTTGCAGGGTGCGGGCGGGGAATCTGTTTGCGGAAGCTCTTCTCAAGGGCGCCTAAATATGCCTATGATATCACCACATATTGATCTACGTGTGTGACGAGTAGCGAACTGGCGAGGAGAACTGACGTGGGCGAGACCCTGCTGGAGCGGGAAAAGGACCATCCCCAGGAAGTGGTTGCCGAGCGTGACGGGCGACGGATCATCATCATGGACTCGGCCCGCTGGGTAGATGAGCGGAACACGGATCGGGATGTCGTCCTACCGGCGTCGTACATCGGTGTCCTTCCGGCCCGCATGTGTGCCATCCACCGACCCCGCGGGGTCATCGGGCACGACGCCTGTGTCGGCAAGGACGGGGCCGGGATCGCCGGGCTCTGGTACCTGGAGGCGCTGGGTATTCCTGCTGCGACCGCGGACGGGATGACCGTGGAGATGGGCAACGGACGCGATCTCTACGACAACGGCCTGATTTCTCATGTGAACTACCACGCCGAGAGCTTGGGCGTGTCGGTCGGGATGCCCGTTCGCGAGGCCGCCGAACTGTTGCGGGACAAGGAATTGACCGACACCGCCGTGGGGAACAAAATTCGGCGGGAAGTCGTCGAGGAGCTCGAGGACGGCCGAAGAATCGTCGTCACCGATTCCATCGTCTGGGCGTTGCCGGAGGACGCCGGCCGCAGCGTCATGGTGACTGCGGGCCACACAGGGCGCAGTGGCGCGAAGTTCCTGCTCGAAGCCGATCCGTGGGCCTTCATCTGCCACGACGGAGGCATGTCGAAGAACGAGTCCGGCATCGTCGGCCTGCGCACCGCCGAGGACGCCGGACTGGCCGGTGCGTGTATCGACGGACGGACGGCGCCGATCGGGGACGCGTTCCGCGGCTACCGCGAAGGGTCGATCAGCGCCTGCAACGGACCGGCCCGCGACCGCGGTGTCACCATCGGCATGCCGGTCGCCCAAGCCGCTCATCTGCTCCTCGTCGGTGGCCGATGATCGAGGTGCACCATGCGCGGCCGCTTCCCACGCCTGGCGAATTGACAGCACCGTTCTGGGCGGCCGCTCGTGAGCGCCGCCTGGTCCGTCCCGTCTGCGACGACTGCTCGCGCAGCTTCTTCACCCCCCAGCTGATCTGCCCGCATTGTCTCGGCGAGGAGTGGAGTTACCAGACCAGCACCGGCCGCGGAATCGTGTACAGCAGCACGGTCGTTCATCGGTCGCCGTCCCCGGCGCTGCCGGCCCCGTACGAGTTGGCGATCGTCGAGATGGACGAGGGATGGCAACTGCTCACCAACATCGTCACCACGGGGGACGAGCCGACGCCGATCGGCGCACGCGTGGAAGTGACCTTCGTCGACATCGACGAGAACTGGACCTTCCCCGCCTTCCATACCATCGACACAGAGGACCCGCGATGAACATCGGACTCGCCTTTAGCAGAAACGCCCGCCGGGAACCCGACGCCCTCGCCTGCTTCGCCGGCACGCGGTCGCGCACCTGGGCGCAGGTCAACGACCGCGCCAACCGCCTGGCCAACCTCCTGATCGACCGCTACGGAGTGGCCCGCGGCGATCGCGTCGCCGTGCTGGTCGCCAACCGCATGGAGGTGCTCGAACTCGTCGGCGGCTGCGCCAAGGCGGGCGCCGTCTACGTCGGCCTGAACTTCCGGCTGGGTGAGCCCGAATACGCCGACATCTTCACCAACAGCGATCCCAAAGTCATTCTCGCCGACTCTGAACTGGCACCGATGGCCCGGCAGCTCACCGACGGCACCGACATCGTCGTAGTCGATATCGACGATCCGACCCAGTACGAGACCCAATTGAGCGCCGCGTCAGAGATCACACCGGCGATCGAGCGGCAGGTGGGCCCGGACGACGACTTCTGCATCGTGTACTCGAGCGGCACGACCGGACGACCGAAGGGCATCCTCTTCAGCGTCGGCGCCACCCTGCAGCACGCCGCGGTGGCCGCGATCGAATACGAACTCACCCCGCAGACGCGGTGGATGATCACCATCCCTCACAACTCCAGCATGCAGATCACCCTTGCACCGCTGACGCTGCTCGGCGGGGCGATCGGATTCTCGGACTCCCGTGGATTCAAGCCCGAACGGTTCGTCGAGGACGTGCAGTCGAACGCGGTCACCCACACCTTCCTGGTACCCACCATGCTGATCAGACTCCTCGAATCCGAGTACGGCCCCGACACCATCCCGACCCTGCAGACGATCGGCTACGGATCTGCGCCGATCGCCCCGGACCGGGTGGCAGCCCTCGTCGAGCGGTTCGGACCGATCTTCGTGCAGTTGTACGGCATGGCGGAGATCGCCTCGATCGGCACCATGCTCCGCAAGAGCGACCACGCCCTCGCGGCGGCCGGACACCCGGAATTGTTCTCCACCTGCGGCAAAGAGTCGATGGCCGTGATGGTGCGCCTGATCGACGACACCGGAGCCGACGTACCACCGGGGGAGCGCGGCGAGATCGTGTTCGGCACCCCGTACACAATGGTCGGCTACTACCGCGAACCCGAGCGGACCGCGGAGGTGCTCCTCGACGGTTGGATGCATTCCGGTGACATCGGACAATGGGCCTCCGACGGCTATCTGAAGATCGTGGGCCGGAAGAAGGACCTCATCATTCGCGGCGGATTCAACATCGCGCCCACCGAGATCGAGAATGTGCTGACCCTGCACGAGCAGGTCCGTGAGGCCGCCGTCGTCGGCCTCGACGACCCCGAATGGGGTGAGGCGATCGCCGCTGTCGTCGTCGCGAGGGGCCCACAATCCCCCTCGGCCGAGGAACTCAGGCAATGGTGCCGAGAACACGGCCTGCCGAGTATCAAGGTCCCCGAACGTATCGAGGTGTGGGACGAGCTCCCCCGTAATGCGGTCGGCAAGATCACGAAAGCCCAAGTGCGGGAGAAGTTGGCGTCCCCGGCCGGCGTGTCATGATGGCCCACCACCCCTTTCACGACATCGCCGTCGTCGGCGTCGGCATGACCCAGCAGGCCCGGCGTCTCGAGATGAACTCGCTGACCGCCAGCGTGCACGCAGCCAAGGCGGCCCTCGCCGACGCCGGCATCGATCGGACCGAGGTCGACGGCATCTGCGCCCGCTGGCCAGGCCCTGGTGGCACCGTCTTCCAGCCCGGATCGGCCGACTGGGCCGGTCTACTGGGAATTCCGGTGCGCTGGATCGGGGACACCTACCCACAGGGAGTGCCCGCGGTCCTCGACGCCGCCGCCGCGATCGCGACAGGGCAGTGCCACACGGTGCTGATCACCGGCGGCCAAGCCGGGGTGATGAGCGCCGAAGCCGGCCGGGTTGCGTCCTACACCCGACCCGCGAACGAATTCGTCGAACCCTTCGGATCGTTCACCACGGCCCAATTCGCGCTCGTCGCCCAGCGCTACCTGCACGAGTACCCGCATGCACGCGAGGCGATGGCCGAAGTCGCCGCCACCATCCGCAACACCGGATCGTCGAATCCCGATGCCGTGATGGCCGGGCGCGGCCCGTACACCGCCGAGGACGTCCTCGCTGCACCGAAGCTCGTCGATCCCTTCACCCGGCTGGAAGTATGCCTGGCCAACGAAGGCGCCGCAGCACTGGTCGTGACATCGATGGATCGGGCCCGTGACCTCCCGTCCACACCGGTCCGCATCCTCGGCGGCGGCGCCGAATGGATGCGCCAGCAGTATGTCGACCCACCCCGGTACGACGACGTCTGGATGATCGGAGCCGATGCCTCCCGCCGCGCCTACCACGCCGCCGGCCTCGAACCACAGGACCTCGACTTCGTCCAGTTGTACGACGTCAACTCCGCCGAAGTCCTCCGGCAATACGAAGCCCTCGGTTTCTGCAAACAAGGTGACGGCGGACCCTTC
Source organism: Rhodococcus sp. ZPP (assembly GCF_017656075.1). Lineage (NCBI taxonomy): Bacteria > Bacillati > Actinomycetota > Actinomycetes > Mycobacteriales > Nocardiaceae > Rhodococcus > Rhodococcus sp. ZPP. The sequence continues at coordinate 241,179 of NZ_CP058639.1, read as the reverse complement.
GCGCTCGACACCGGAATCGGAATCGACGGAGGACTACCCACCTGCACCGATGGTGGTGTCATGTCCTTCAGCCACATCGGTTGGGGTGCACCGACCTTGAAGATCATCGAAGCCGTCCGCCAAATCCGTGGGAACGGTGGCAGCAGGCAGGTGCCCGGAGTCCGGACCGGTCTGGTTGCCGGTGCCGGATCCGGTGCCCAGTACTACAACGTTCTCGTTCTCGGCGCCGCAGACTGACCGTAGACATCGGACCAATCGCCGCACCCACCGAAGGAACCACCATGGCAGACATCGACTATGCAGTGGCCGACCACATCGCCACCATCACACTCAACCGGCCGCAGCGCAAGAACGCCTTCACCTTGGAAATGATCGACACCTGGGCGAACGCACTGATCGAGGCCGAACATGATCCCAATGTCCGCGTCGTCGTCCTGACCGGAGCCGGGGGATCGTTCTGCTCGGGTGTCGATCTCACGGTGCTCGACAGCATCGAACCAACACCCCTCGGCGCCAAGAACCTCCTGACCCAACACGTGCACCGGGTCGCTCACGCTGCTGAGGCGCTCAGCAAGCCCTACCTGGCCGCAGTCTCCGGGGACGCGTTCGGTGCAGGGATGGACATGGCACTGCTCACCGATATCCGGTTGGCCTCCGAGTCCGCCCGGTTCTCCCAGGCCTACATCCGGGTGGGCCTTGTTCCCGGTGACGGAGGATGCTATCTGCTTCCTCGCATCGTCGGCACCGCGACCGCCCTGCAGCTGATGTGGACCGGGAAAGTCGTCGCCGCGCAAGAAGCGTTCTCCCTGGGGCTGGTCAGTGCCGTCCACCCCGACGACCAATTGGACGAGGCGATACGTGCGTTGGCCACCGACATAGCTCGTCAGCCCCCCGTCGCGGTGCAGATGATCAAGCGCAGCGCGAAACTGGGCGAGAAGCACGACCTGCGAACGGCGCTCGACCTCATCTCCTCCCACCACGCAGTCGTCATGTCGACCGAGGATTCCCGCGAGGCCCGGCGTGCTCTGACCGAGAAGCGGCCGGCGCACTTCATCGGAAGCTGACCGACCGCCCGCTCGGGTCGCGGCAGTGTTCGTAGTTCCAGCGACCTTGCTCTCGGTGCGCATCGGATCGAGTGTGAAGCTATCGGAAAGTACTGCTGGGGACCGGCATATTCGCTGTTGTCTGGGTCTTTCCCGGAGATTGGTTGATCGGTCTCGGACACCGTGCTGTTGGTGGTGTCGATGACCGTCGGACTACTGACGTATGGACTGACAAATGGCGTCATCGGGGCAACGATGAGACAGCATTTCCGGTCGAGCAGCGCTACACAGGGGTGTGGTTTTCGTTTGCAGTCGCGAATGTGCTTGGCAGTGCCCTCTTTTTCCATACCGGCGCTGGCGTGGACGAAGGCCGCTGGAGGTTCCACGTTCTCCCTCCCCGTGGACCTTGCGATCGGAGGTGTGCTGCCATTGCAGGCACAGTCGGCATGCGCCGATTGCCGACCTTCGACTCCGCAACTGCGGAACTGGATGAGTCCGCAGCCGATGGGCAGGGGAGTGCAGCGTCTGACCCTGGGCACCCGCCGCAGGGTAGCCACAGCCACCATCGTAGATGCGAATCCCGCCGAACCGCGGATGCGCTGATGAAAGTTGACAGTTGGTTGCGTGGTCATCCCGACTTTCTGTGCACCTGGCCACTCGAGGCCGACAAGGTTCGGTGGTCGGAGTGGGCAAGGTGGTGATCGACGCGTCCTTTACGTATATGACTGGGTGCGCTCCTCATTGCCGCCGTGGTGGAACACCGGCGACTCACGATCCCAGGTCTGCCAGAAGCGTAAGCCTTACAAGACACCTCAGCGGCATAGAGCCCATGGTCATCAATGCGCGCTAGGTCAACTCTTGCGAAACGAGTCGGACGGAACCCTTGATAAATATCGCAATATTAAGTATGTTTAACGTCGTTGTGATGCACATCATGAAAAAGGAGACGTTGTGACAAATCTGGCTGCTGTCCTGCATGGGCCGGGCAAGTTGGAGATTCGTGATGTCGGAACTCCTGATGCCGTCCCAGGCGGAATCTCCATTGAGATGATGCTGTCTGGCGTGTGTGGGAGCGACGTGCACCTATACGAGGGCCAGGCCGGTGCCCTTCCTATTTCGGTAATTCTTGGGCACGAGGGTGTCGGCCGGATCGCCACTCTCGGCGCCGGGGTCTCAACGGACTATGCGGGGCAGACTGTTTCAGTCGGCGACCTTGTGTATTGGGCTCCCATTGCATTGTGCGGTGCGTGCTACACATGCACCGTGCTGGAGCAGACTCCGTGTGAAAAGTCCTCGTTCTTCGAGGATGCCGAGAAGCCGAATTGGGGCACCTTCCAGGAGCGAATCTGGTTGCCGGCGCGTCAGCCTTTCTACAAGTTGCTGGACGGTACCGACCCGGTCGCACTCGCGGCGATGGGGTGTGCGCTGCCGACAGCGCTGAAGGCCTTTGATCAGGTTCGACCCGTACGGCCCGGGGAAACGGTAGTGATCCAGGGTGCTGGACCTGTCGGTTTGGCGACCGCGATGATGGCATCGGTGTCAGGGGCGAGCAACGTGGTAGTGCTCGACTCTGTTGCCGCGAAGCTCGAGGTAGCGCGCACCATGGGCGCGACGGCAACGCTCGATCTGTCGATGACCACTGCCGAGGAGCGTCGCGCGGCAATCTACGAACTCGCTGGCCCCACTGGCCCAACCGTTGTGGTTGAGGCAACGGGCGCACTTCCAGCCTTCGTGGAGGGTTCGGATCTGACGGGTGTGAACGGTACTTATGTCGTGCTCGGTCTGTTGGGCGATGTCGGTCGCACCGATGTGCATCCCGGCGACATTTCTTGGCGGAACAAGTCGATTGGCGGCGCAACGTTCCCCAAGATCAAGCATTACTATTACGCAGTCCAATTAGCGCGCAAGCTGCAAGATCGCTTTCCTCTCGCCGATCTAGTTTCGCACCGATTCAAGATCGCCGACACCGAAGCAGCACTTCGGGCCGTCGGGAGCGGGGAGACTGTCAAAGCAGTCATCGATGCCACGCTGTAGTCAGTCCACCTCGGCAAGGAGTTAAGAAATGCATACCATAAATCTTCCCAATTCTGCGATTGCACGAGGCCGTGCAATGGGTCTCAATAAGCCGATCGAACCGGCGACGACCGCTGTGATTACGGTCGACTTCCAGAACTTTTTTGTTGCAGACGGCGAACCGATGGCAACTGAACACGCCCGAGACGCTCTGGTGAACGCAAATCGGGTGAATGCGGCAGTTCGCGATAGCGGCGGGGTGGTGGTGATTATGCAGCATTCGTATGGCCCGCCCGACGAGGTCATGCCGAATCAACCGCTCACCGAACAGGCACTGATGTTAGGCAGCCCCTCGTACGAGCTTCACCCCGATCTTGTCGTTGGACCGGGCGATGTGCGGATGGTAAAGCGTGTTTCGAGCCCGCTACACCCGCTCGCCGACACACAGCTGCAGCAAACTCTTGAGCAGCGGGGTATAAAGACCGTGATCATCACGGGGGTGGCGAGTAACGGGTGTTGCGACTGCCTGGCTCGAGATGCCTTCCAGTACGGTTTCAACGTCGTGTTCGTCTCCGACGCCACGTCTGCGATGTCGGACGAGGAGCATAATGCGACCCTACTGAATCTCGCGATCTACTATGCTCAAGTGCTTGACACGGACGCGGTCGTAGAAGCGCTCCAAGGGTAACCGCGATTCTTGCGCCCGAATATTCTCGAGGTCGATTGCGAATTTCAAGCACCTGAGGTGTGGCGCGGGCGTGCGCCCGTATCGGGGCTACCCTGGCCAGGCAATGCTCGTATCGGCTTCGAGTAATTCTTGATCAGGTCGGCGAATTCACCATTCCTGATGGATTCATCCCACGCTACGAGGCAGGTAACGCCCAACGGATGACTTTGGCAGGTCCCCGATAGTCGGTCTAGAGCCGGTTCCTACTTGCAGGTCGATCAGTCGATCTCGCACGCCACAGGCTGGTGCTTGTGGGTGCACCCGGCAGCGTACTGAGCAGGGGACTTGTAGCCCAGCGCCGAATGCCGGTGTCGATGGTTGTGGTCGTCCTTGAAGTCCGCGATCACCACGCGGGCTTTAGCAGGGTAGGCCAGTAGTTGCGGTTCAGGCACTCATCGCGCAACCGGTTGTTGAACGACTCGATGAACCGTTGTTGCATGGCGTACCTGGTGGGATGTAGGAAACCCCCACCGATCCTGCACAGAAGGATCGCAGGGCTTCGGAGATGAACTCGGACCCGTTGTCCATGCGCAGCACGAACGGCGCCCACCCCACATCGCGAACGCCTTCTTTAACCACTCGATCAACCGGTCAGCGGTGATCGAGGGTCCACGATGTTCAGCAACGACATCCGGGTGTGTTCCTCGACCATCCACGCGATCTTCACCGTCTTGCCCTCGATGGTCGAGTCGAACTGGAAATCCTATGCCCACACCACATTCGGAGCATCCGCATCGACGATCGGCACCGAGGACCTGCCCGGCCCGTTTGCGGCGCGGAGACCGCCGCGGATCTGCGCTCTGAACTGCGCAGTACCCCGTCAGCATCCGCGGCACGGTTTCCGTCGAGCGTGGGCGTGGCTGCGCTACGACAAGGGCATCGAGGTGAACAAGAAGAAGGTGCACCGCCTGTGGAAAGAAGAAGGACTGCAGGGGACGCCGAGTTGGAGAAGGACGCGTTGCAGGAGACCGCAAAGGGAAATTCTGAGCCCGACCGCCAAACGCGCCGCCGATCACCCTGCTCACCGGTACCATGCAGATGTAGGAGCGATTCGCGCGCAGAGTGGTTGGGCTATCCCGATCCGCCCACCGACGGCTGCTCTTGGCGCAGACGCCCGAACGACCCGGATGCCCGGCAAGCAGCCGTTTGAGCCGGCTGTTCTGCTCCCGTAGCAACACAGTTGACCTCGCCCGCGACGCGGATGGTGTTCGACGCCGACTACGACCATATACTGACGATGCTTGCCCGCCGTCGACGTCTCGACACAGCGATCGAGGAAATGGCCACATCGAGCGAGTTCACCCCGATCGTCCGCAGGATGTGCTGCCTGCGCGGGGTGAGCACCTTGACCGTTCGCATTGGCCGTGGAGATCGGTGACTGGAACCCCTTCACCGGCAACACCATCGAATCATTCGTCGGTCTGGTGCCCTCGGAATACTCATCCGGTTCGTCGCGAGTGCAGGGCGCGATCACCCGACGTATCACGTCGGTGCGGGCATGCGGTCACGGTGGGATCTGCCCCGGCCGCTGCCCGGGCGCGTGGGGACGAGGGCAATCGTCGCCTGCATCAGCGGTGGGCGAGTTTACTACGCGTCGAACCGCGGATGCCTGTCTCGCATGTGGAACGACGAGAGACCACGAGTTTGCGGGACGAGTATCGACGGATTCTGTTCGAACTCCTGGCCCGAGCCAAACAGCACGGCCGCATCCGCGAAGATGCCACCGACGCCGACCTCGATCTCATCTTCTGGTCCGTGCGGGGCGTCGTCACGACAACACCCGGCGTCACCGACACCGGGTGGCGCCGGATCATGGCCATCATGATCGCGGGACTTCGCCCCGGCGCGGATGATCTCGCGGCGCCGATGAGTGCCCACCACCTTACCGAGACCGCCGATGAGTGCCCACCACCTTACCGAGACCATGGACCGTTTCCAGGCCCAGTGAAGACCAGCCGCCGAACCGAGGCGAAGGCGCCGGTGCGATCGGCCGTCCGACGACGAGCCGCGGTTCAGGCCGTAACGGCGCCCGTGTCCGCGAAGGCACCGCCGGCCGGAAGGCTCGGTCGGCAAATGTACCCTAATGGCGAGAGCTCCAAACGAAAAATCCTCGGTGACGCCAGAAGTAGTCCAGCTATTCTGGGTGTAGGCGGCTGGCTGTCCCAGTCGAACAGGTCATGTAGGAGTGTCAACCGCTGCACGGGTGGACGGCTACGACCGGAGTCGACCTGGCCACCATTCTTCCTGGGATGTGTTCATCTGTGCACTGGCCGAAAGCGGCCCGCAACCTCTGTCGGGAGGTTGCGGGCTCGCCCGTCCAGCGTATGCCTTGTCTACGAACTGCCGAGCGTTGCGCACCACGTACTTTTCGGAAGACGTTGGTCGGCTGAGTCGACTTGTGTAGCCTCCGACGTCAGCTGTCTGTACGCGATTGAATTATTCCGTCCGCAGCGGGCAACCAGGAAGCCACGCCTGCGAATGGAAGTGCAGTCAAACAGGATTCGACCAACTCGGATTCCGTCGCTCCGGACCGTCGCGCACCACGGGCGTGGATCATGACGAATCGGGTCTGATACTCGGCTGCGTTGACGGCACACAACAGTAATTCCATGTATTTGCTTGGCATCGCCGTTCCGTCGAGCGCAACCTTGCGCATGAGTGTGTACCCTTCCAGGGCCTTCGGGGCGGCGTTCGCAAGAAGCTCAATGTAGTCCGGGATGAACCCGAAGTACTGTTCGAAATACGCCTTGGACGCGTCGACGTCCAGGTCGTCTACCTCGGTGCTGTCGCCGCCCGGACTCGCCTCGACAGCTTCGCCGTAGTGAGCTGCGATGCTCTCCGTAAGGAGCTGATGGGGGACTACGCCTCGCGAGATCAGGACGCCCACGGCGGCGCTTTCGGCCTGGTCTCGGGGAAGTCCACTCTCGAGGGCAATCCGCAAGAAATGAGCCACAAGCTCCCGGTCGCGCTTCACCGCTGCGATGGTCGCAATGAACAGCATCTTGTACGGCTTCGGCACCGCCCCGTCTTCGGCGATCACGTCTCCGATTCGTGCGATTCCCTCGGCGAATTCGGGGTGTCGTGCCGATAGTGCAGGCACCCAGTCCGCCGGCGGAAGCCACGACGTTGCGCGATCGCCCACGATTGCAAGATTATCCATTGTTGTTGCACCACTTTCTATGATCAAGGTGCGCGGTCATGCGGCCGCGACCAAGCGTTGGGGGCTTCGTAGGAAGCCGTCGGACACGTCGCGGGTTCGGCTCATGGAGTGGAGCCGAACCCGCCTCACTCAACCGCGTACAGCAGAAGATTCCGGCACGTCATTATCGAACGCGCCATCTGAGGTGGAGCTCAGATACTTGGGGAGCCGCGTTATCCACAGCGCTCCGGCGACGGTCAGAATCCCACCACCAAGGAAGGTCAGCGCGAGGGGCATCGACGAACCATCGAGCTCCGCCACCCACGCGAGTGTGGGAATGGGAAGGACCGCACCGCCGATGATGCTGGCAACCGCGAAGGACAAGGACACGCCCAGGTATCGGACTCGCACCGGAAAGTTTTCAGTCATCGTGGCCCCGATGACCCCATTGGTCAGACCGTAATTGATCAGTCCGATGGTCATGGCCACCCAAAGAAGGACTGGGTCTCCAGATGTGATGAGCGCGTACCCAGGAAATGCCCACCCCACCGAGAGTGCTCCCGCAAGCAGCAGGACCTTTTCCTTCCCTATTCTCTTGCCGAGATACGCGGATCCCACCGTCACCGGAACAACGGCGATGGTCGCGATCACCATACCGATCTGGACGTCGGTGGCCGTGACGCCATCGACGTAGCGGGGTACGTATGCGAGGAGTCCCGTGCAGAAGAACAGCACTGCAATTGCCGCTGCCTGCCAGACCAAGATCATCGCAAGAATGGGACGCCAACCCTCACGGAGAGTCACCCCCAGTCCTGCGCGTAGGTTCTCCTCGGAGGGGTTGTCCAACGCATGCTGGAACTCGGGAGTCTCTTCGATACGAGTACGGATGAACAACCCGATGATGATCAGGACGGCACCCAGAAGGAATGGGACGCGCCATCCCCAGGATGCGAACAGTTCCGGGCCGACGGCATTGCTGATGATGAGCAACGATGCGGCCGCGAGACCGACGCCCAGCGTCGCGCCCACCTGGGGGAGTGCGCCGAGGATCGTCTTCTTCTCGGGCGGGGCATGCTCGACAGCGATAAGTATTGCCCCGCCCCACTCCCCGCCGTAGGCGAGACCCTGAATCAGGCGGACACTGATGAGCAGGATGGGTGCTAGAGCACCGATGGTGCTGTAGGTAGGCATCAACCCGAGGGCGAGAGTGGAAAAGCCCATCAAGCCCAGTGTGGAAATCAGCCCGACTCGTCTACCGAATCTGTCACCTACCCACCCGAACAACACCGCCCCGACGGGTCTGGCGACGAACGCGACTCCCTGCGTAGAGATCGCAACCAACGTACCGATCCAGGGCTCTTCGCCGGGAAAGAAAAGATGGCCGAAAACGAGGGCAGCAATGAAGGAATAGACAATGAAATCAAAGATCTCAATGAGATTCCCTATCGTCGACGCGATCGCAATCTTACGCAGCGACGCCGGAGAAGAATATTTGATACCTGAATCGTGAAGCACAGACTCGCCTTTCTTACTTCGCGGTAGGAGATTTGGCCGGGCCGCCCACTCCGTGCCCGGTACGCCATCGCAATCGGAGAACATCGGGCACGCAGATTCCGGATCCAGCTCAGCGGGAGACGGGGAAACTCGACCGGTGATCATCTCCGAGTCGCCGCTGAACATGGTGGGTGGCAGAGGACTGCTCGAATGCTCCGTCGGGGATGGGGCCGTCGCTTCGGACGTCTCTTCACGACGGTGCCACCGCTCCGCCTCTTGGATGTCTGGCATGAGTTCCTCGGTTCCGTGGGCTGTTGTAGGAAAAATCGGACGGCAAACGATCGCCGGCCTCGCGGCTGGTCAGGCGCGCCATACCCGGCGCGAGTCCGTCGACGAACGAAAGATCCTCCTGTGATCCAGGCAACCCATCTAATGTGCATATAATTACTCTGGTTTGTCGAGCTGTCAACAGTCAGAGTTCCCGCGGTCCTATTACCGACGGCCTCTGGGCCGGCAGGTTCGGCTCCAGGACCCACGAGGGCGTAATCCTCGACCTCGGGACCTGTTCGGCGCACGCAACTTCACCGACGATCGCGCCCACCCTGACTCCGACGATCGTGCTGGCCATATCGGAGAAACTCACGCTGCCGCGGTATTTCCCGATTCGACGGGAGCCACGAGCGTGGACGTTCGCGCAGATGTCGTACGGGTTGGTCCTGCCACCTCTGCCCGCACCGACTTCTCCATCTGGTAGGTGCTGATAGCTGCCGGTCGAGCACTGATCTCGAGTCGCACTTGCCTAAATAATATGCTTATGGTTACGCTACTTCTTGGCAGTGTCGTTCATCACAGACCCGCAAGACGACCAGCGGGATCTGGCCCGGACCTCAGTCGGGCCTCGCACACCACTCTGCTCCTGAAGCCCAATCGAAGAGGAAAAATGAGCACTGAACCGCTACGCCGAAGGATTGACACCGACTTCGACCTCAATGATCCGGAAATCAACGAACGCTGGGACGACGTGATTTCCGCGATGCACCAGGGGGGATGCCCCGTTGCCCGCAGCGAGGTGGGCGAGGGTTACTGGGTCCTCTATCGGCATGATGATGTCGCCAACGCCGTAAAGGATTGGGAGACGTTCTCCGCTTCTGACGGCTTCATGGTCAACCGGCCCGCCGAGATGCCGTACTTCGCGCCGGGCGAGTCCGATCCACCCCTGCACACCGAACTTCGCGCCGCTCTCGAACCCTTCCTTCGCCCCAGGGCTGTAAAGGGGCTCGAGGACAAGATTCGGGGACATGCCGACAGGCTGATCGATACGTTCATCACGCAGGGTGAGACTGATGTCGTTGATTTCGCGAATGCTCTTCCACAAGCGGTCTTCTCGGTAGAGGTAGCAGGAATGGATCCTGCCGACATGCCCTATCTCCTCGAAGTCTTCAGCCTGTCGGGGCCAGCCGAAGAACGGGCAGAAAACTTCGGCCGCGGCATCGCCAAGATCGACGAGTACCTCCGTCAACGGTCGAAGGAGCCGTCCCGCGGCGACCTGATCGATGCGCTGCTCGCCTTCGAGCACGAAGGATACGAGTGGATGGACAAGGTAGGCACAATGTGCCAGCTAACCATCGGCGGCATCGGCACCACCGGATTCGCCATCACCGGTGGGCTCCACCACCTCGCCACGCATCCAGTTGATCGACAGCGACTTGTCGAAGACCCGTCGCAACTTCCGCGTGCAATCGACGAATTTCTCCGCATGTTCATGGGAGCGCCCAATATGGCACGCCGAGCCATGCGAGATGTCGAAGTCGGCGGAACCAAGATTGCGGCGGGCGATCGTGTCCTGATGTCGTTCGGCGCCGCGAGTCGAGATCCGGAAATCTACGAGCGACCGGACGAGGTCGATCTCCAACGTAAGCCGACCCGCCACTTCGCATTCGGTGGCGGAAATCATCTCTGCATCGGGCAACATCTCGCAAAGTTGATTTTGCGGGTCGCCTACGAGCAGTTCCTGGCCCGAATCCCGGAATTCACGGTTCCCGAGGGCTTCAAGCCCGAATACGAGACCGCCAACGTTCGCCACATGGTCTCGCTGCCGATCATCTTCGAGCCGTCCAACGTGGTTGGGTCCGTCGATTCGACAGAGGTCGTGTCGTGAAGGCGGCAGTCGTATACGAAGTGGGCAATCCAGTACAGGGTTGGCGACATCAAGACAACTGCTCTGGGTGACAACGACGTTCTCGTGCGGATGGGGGCGGCCGGACTGTGTCATAGCGACGTCTCGGTCCAGACCGCGCTCTTCCCTGGCCAATCCCGATGGTCCTGGGACATGAGGGGGCGGGGACGGTCGAACATGTTGGAGCCCGCGACACTCACGTCGTTCCCTGCGATCACGTTGCGACATCTGCGGTCTTGAACTGCGGTCGGTAGGTACTGCATGAACGGCACACCCACGCTCTGCGCCTGGGGTCGGCTATACATGTTCGAGTCATTGGCACCTGATGGGCCCGAGCGTGCTACCGACCCGCAGGGCGCGGGTCTGCGTCAGATGTGTTGCGTCGGCACTATCGCCGAATCCGTCGTGATTCCAGGGAACGCTGCAGTCAAATACCTAATGACGTACCTTTTCAGGTCGCTGCAGTGGTCGGGTGTGCCGTCACCACAGGACTCGGGGCAGTCTTTCGTCGAGTAAAGGTGCAGCCCGGATCGACAGTCGCTGTGGTCGGTTGCGGAGGGGTCGGATTCAATATCGTCCAAGGTGCGCGTATCGCGGGAGCGCCAAGATTATCGCTGTCGATCCGGTTCCCTCGAAGCGAGAGTTTGCAGGGAAGTTCGGCGCAACGGATCTCGTCGACCCCTCCGCCGGCGATGTAGTCGGGCAGGTTCTGGCACTCACAGACGGATTCGGCGCCGACTACGTGATCGAGTCGGTGGGATCTACCGATGTGGTGCAGCAAGCCTGGGAGATGGCGGGGGTTGACGGCACGATCGTAGTGCTCGGCGTTCCTGACCCGTCTGTAAGAGCCAGCTTGAGCGTGCAGGGGATCGCCCTCAGCCAAAAGATTCTGACCGGCGCTTTCTATGGAAGTGCTCGCCCGCAGGAAGATATCCCGAAGTACTTGGAGATGTATCGTTCGGGTGTCCTCAAGATTGACGAGTTGATCACCAACACCCTGTTCCGGTCGGTGTTGGAAACCCGGCGCTATCTGTAGCCCATGGTGGCCACATTGCGTAGACCCATTGAGTTGTAAATTATGACTATGTTATGTCCGTGAAAATGTAAGGTCGGTCACACCCACGCACGGTCACGCCAACCCCGAGAGGCACAATGTCAGCGCCCAGTACAGACAAGATCGACATCGACATTCCCCATCTCGACCAGCTGTTCATCGCTGGTGAATGGGTCGACTCAGCGCACTCGGAGACCATCGATGTCGTGATGCCCTCGACGGAGGAGGTCATCGCACAGGTTCCCTCACCGAGCATTGCCGACGCCGACGCAGCGGTTCGGGCGGCGCGGGCAGCGTTCGACGTCGGTGTGTGGCCGCGATCGACCGTCGAGGAACGTGCGGCCGTGTGCCGTCGTTTCGCCGATGAATTGGAAAGCCGTCTCGACGGTATGAACCGCGCGTGGACATACGAATCGGGATATACCCAGGCGTTCGGCGAAATGATCAACTCGGGCGCAGGCACGGCGATCTGGGGACATGCCATCAGTGTCGCAGCATCGTTGCCGTGGGAGGAACGTCGCAGCAACGGCGCGAGTGAAGTACTCGTCCAGCGTCAGCCCATCGGTACGGTGCTCGCCATTCTTACCTACAACGGACCCGTCACTTTGATGGGAATGAAGGTCATTCCAGCGCTCCTCGCCGGCTGTACGGTCGTCGTCAAGTTCGCCCCCGAGTCCCAGCTGACATCTCGGTTCATCGCGGATGCAGCGCATGCTGCCGGCTTCCCTTCCGGAGTCATCAGCGTCCTCGCGGCCGGAACCGACACCAGCCAGCACCTCGTACGGTCCGAAGGCATCGACATGGTGCATATGACCGGCGGTACCGCGGTGGCCATGGAGGTCGTCAAGCAGACGTCTCAGCGCCTGGGGCGTACTGCGCTCGAACTCGGCGGCAAGTCTCCAGCACTCATCACCGACGACGCGGTCCTCGACGACGTTCTGCCTACGCTGATTCCAGGATCGGTGGGGAGCAGTGGACAGGTATGCGTCGCACTGTCTCGAATCCTCGTCTCGCGCAAACGCTACGAAGAAGTGGTGCAGCGCCTTGCCGACGGCTTCGAAGCCCTCAAGGTCGGAGATCCTTTCGACCCAGCAACCGATCTCGGCCCCATGGCGAACAAGCGATCCGTCGAACGCACCCAGGGTTTTCTGGACCGTGCGATCGCCCAAGGGGCGAAGGTTGTGACTGGCGGCGCCCGACCGTCTGATCTCGACCGCGGCTTCTACTTCGCCCCGACGCTACTGCGAGACGTGACTACGGACATGGAAATTGCACAGGAAGAGGTCTTCGGCCCGATCATCGTCGTCATTGCTTACGACGACGTCGACGATGCAGTCCGAATCGCCAACGACACCAAGTTCGGATTGGCCGGCTCGGTGTACGCAGGCGACCGCGAATCTGCGTTGGCCATTGCGCGGCGTATCCGCAGCGGCGCTGTAGCGATCAACATGGCTGGCGTCTCGCTCACCGAACCGTTCGGTGGTGTCAAGCAGTCCGGATGGGGTCGCGAGTGCGGCGCGGAGGGCATCCTTGAATTCACCGAACTCAAGCAGATCCTGCTCAGTGGCGCCTACTCCGACTGATCTTCATCTCGATCGGCACGGGCGCGGTTGCGGACCTGGAGTCCGCGACCGCCCGGTGCCGTTACATTTGTCTGGTCGGCATCGTCCGTGCGACAGCACGCGGTCCGGGCCACTCGCGCACGAGAGGACGGACCGCGGGAAAGAACTGTTCCGAGTCCGTACCCGCCGGACGGGACACCCCTATCGCAGATGTCGCCGAATTCGTCGGGTTTCTGGCGTCACCTGCGACCCGCGTGATCACCGATCAGCGTCTACAGATCGACGGCGACGCTCTGGCCGCGGACTGCACATGGTCGACCATTGGCCGCCGGCCACAGCTTTCAACGGGTGGCTTCGACGAGTAGTACATTCAGAACCACGAGGAGACAACGATGTTCAAAATCATGGTACTCATCAAACGCCGAGAAGGCATGTCGATGGCCGACTTTATCGACTATTACGAGTCCCACCATTCTGTTCTGGCGGCGAAACATCTGCACCACACTCAGAGCTACCTCCGGCACTACCTCACCCCGCTGGGGGACCACGTCGGTGGCGCCCCGATCGAGTTGCCCTATGACGTGATCACGGAGATGGTCTTCGGCGACAAAGCCGGGTTCGACAAGGCGATGGAGATACTCGGCACCCCGGAAGTCCGCAACGCCATCACCTCCGACGAAGAGCATCTCTTCGAACGATCGACCATCACGTTCATGAAAGTGGACAGCCATGAAACCGATATGACGTTGCACGCCTGAGCCACACACTCGTGTGGCTGAGTTCTCGAACCAATCTGAAATGTTGATCCGATGCACGCTGTTCGATACGTCGGTCCGCGAGGTCCACATCCTCGAAGTGCCGAATCCAGTAGTGAAACCCGGCCACGCCCTGGTAAGGGTAACTGCTGCCGGAATTTGTCAGACAGACGTTCACATTCGTCGTTCGCCCACTGCCATGATCCCGTTCGGGACAACCTTGGGTCACGAATGCGTTGGCGAAGTGGTTTCGCTCGCCAGTGACGTAACATCGGTCGACATCGGTCGACATCGGTCGACATCGGTCGACATCGGTCGACATCGGACAACAAGTGGTCATCCATCCGGTCTGGTCGTGCCAGATTTTCCGAATGTGCCTCACCGGCAACGAAGATACCTGCCAGCACACTGGAGCTCGACTCAACCCGGCGAGCACTCCAGGCGTGTCGGTAGATGGACGAATGGCAGATTTTCGTATCCGCTCCCGCAACCGCCCTGATTGCCTCGGACGGAATAGATCCGGCCTTGCTGCGGTTCTGGCCGACGCCGCCATCGTTCCCTACCGCTCCATCGATGTCACCAAAGACCTGCTCGGTCCGGGCTCGGCCGCGGCAGTGATCGGAATCGGTGGGCCCGGCCAGTTCGCCGTCCAACTGCTGCGAGAAATGGCCGGCGCCGGTGCCGCTTTCCGGACCGCGGCCATCACCACGGCGCCCTACGTATACGAATACACTGCAACGATATTCGCTTGCGGATCTGTTCGACTTCGACCGAATCCACGCGCGCAACAGTTCGGTCGGTTCGGTGTCTGTTACGTCAGTTACACGGCAAACCCAGCAAGGTTGCCGCCCAACCGGCGCGGGGTCCTCACCGCTGTCGGAAACTGCTGGGTGATCGACTGTCTCGAACAGTGGATCGAGCACGCCCGCCCTGCCTTCGGGCGCGAGAGTGCAGCGTTGTTTCCCACCGAATGGTCCGATCGGATCAGTGCCGGGGCCATCTATTAGCTTCGCTTCCCTATGTGACCAGGCTGGACCCACCGATCCAGGACTGGACTTTAACTCGCAGCGCCGTTCCTACGTGAGCATGCTTGTCGAATCGTTTACGACACTGAGGCATCAGGATTTCCGCTCGGCTCGAGGCAGATGACTCAACGGCGTCGGGGAGGCACACAATCTGGTTGTTCCAAAGCCTTGTGATTTCGATCATATTATAGTTATATTATCGATGTACGGGGCGTTGAAAGTGACCTCCGAACTCCGAATACATCCTGGCCTGCCCATCCGCCGGAGGGCAACGTAAGGGCCAGGCCCATCACCTTAAGGAGACTCAACATGGGACGACTAACGGGCAAGGTTGCCCTGGTGACCGGGGCCGCTCGTGGCCAGGGTCGCTCGCACGCCGTCAGGATGGCGGAGGAGGGCGCAGACGTGATCGCCGTCGACCTCTGCGACCAGATCGCGACGGTGGGTTACCCGCTCGCGAGTCGGGACGACCTCGACCAGACGGTGAAGCAGGTTGAAGCGCTGGACCGCCGCATCGTTGCGGAGCAGGGCGACGTGCGTGACCTTGCGGCGATGCGTGGGCTCGTGGAGCGCGGTGTCGCCGAACTCGGACCCATCGACATCGTCGTCGCCAACGCGGGCATCTTCAGCCCTGCCCTGACAATCGACATGGAGGAGCAGGCCTGGCACGACGTCATCGACACGAACCTCACCGGCGTATGGAACATCGTGCGCGCTGCTGCGCCGGGCATGGTCGAACGCGGCGCGGGAGGGTCCATGATCCTCATCAGCTCGACCGCGGGCATCAAGGGCTTACCGATGCTGGGCCACTACACGGCGGCCAAACACGGCGTCGTCGGCCTGATGAAGTCGCTGGCTCAGGAACTCGGCCCGCACCGAATTCGCGTCAACACCATCCACCCATCCTCGGTGAACACTCCACTGGTCCAGAACGACGTCATGTACAAGCTGTTCCGCCCCGACCTGGAGAACCCCGGCGCCAGCGACTTCGGCGAGCTCTTCCAGACGCTGCACCTACTGCCCGAGCAGTGGGTGGAGCCGCGCGACATCTCCAACGCCGTGGTTTTCCTGGCGTCGGAGGAGGGGCAGTACATCACCGGCACACAACTCAAGGTCGACCTGGGTTTCACCGAGAAGTGACGGCAGCGCCTACCCACGAGCGGGAGCTGAGAGGAACCGGCTAGATGTACCCGCCAGGACGTTGGTAGCAGGCGTGTCAGCTTGATGTGAAGAGAACCTCCGAGTGTGGTGTGATTTGTCGAAGACCAACATCCTCTCGGAGGTTCTCGTGTCGAACCGTAACGCAGCGTAGTTGGCATTTCCGTAGCGATTAGGCGGGTCCGATTCGAGTGGCGTTGACGTGCACAGACGATGATGCCGCCGCAACTCAGATCAGCCGCAGGATGTTGTAGTGGGTGTCGCGGATCGGGCTGCCACAATGCCTGACAATCAAGCGCCAAAACGTAGTGTGTTGCAAAACCTGTCAATGATGCCAACTGTCCCGTCAACGGACAGCATCGCCTACCTCGGCAGAATTTCAATCATCAATACCGGGCGCCAAGGTGACATAATCTCTGTTACTGGCGCGTGAAATGCTCTGGGGAAGAGGCCCTTCCGCCCGGCGATCCTAAGATTTGAGGGCCAGGAAATACCGGCACACCGCTGATCTGACCCGCACGTCCCGTCCCCGGGACCTGACCACTGCCGCACAGCCACGCCCACCGCAAGGGCCTACCGCGGCGTCTCACCTGAACATCGAGGAAGTCTCCGGCCCTATCGCCCGGATTGCCTTGACGCGATCGCTTCCGAAGTGCTCCACCGCGGCGCGGCGGCGGCCACGCACAACCTCGGCGGTCTCTACGCGGACATCCATCAGGCGGACTGGGACACCCCGCCGGCCAACCTGCCGCGCGAGGTCTGGGACCTGCTACTTGCCAAACACCGCACCGCAGCCGGGCATGAACCTGCCCAGCGAATCTGGAAAACAGGTCGCCACACCCCAACCGATCTGAGGCGACTCCGCAGATCAGGACCATGAACGATCCATGGTCTTTGTCAGTGTGCAGCGACCTGTTGCTCGTCGCGGAAGCCGCCATAACCCGCCCCACCGACAACACCGCGACGGCAAACAGTTGTCGCGACATCAAGTGTGGTCGCGATGGCGTCCTCCAGTTATCCGAACAGACCGATGTGCACCAGGATGAGTCCCATGCGAACGAAGTTTCAGGACCAGCTCGATGCGCTGACCGACCGGTTGGCGTCGATGTGTCACCTGGCAGGCCAGGCCATCGAGGTGGCGACCGATGCCCTGGTGCGGGCGGATCTGCCCGCGGCCGAGCGGGTCTTCGACCTCAACGAGCAGATCGAGGCGTTGCGGGGGCCGTGCGAGGAACAGGCGATGACGTTGCTGGCGTTGCAGGCTCCCGTCGCGCGGGATCTACGGCAGGTCATCACCGGGGTACACCTGGTGGCGGACCTGAGCCGGATGGGTGGGTTGGCGCAGCATGTGGCCGAAAGTGTGCGCCGCCGGTATCCGAACCACGTCACCTCTGGTGAGGCCGAACAACTCCTCGGCCGGATGGGGCGGGTGGCGGGTGGGTTGGCGGGCCTGGCCGAGCAGGTGCTGCGGACCCGAGATCCGGAGCTGGCCGCGGAACTGGATCGACGTGATGACGAGCTCGACAGTCTGCACCATCAGCTGTTGGAGCTGATTCAGGATCCCGCCTGGACCGACAGCGTCACTGTCGCCGTCGACGTGACCTTGCTGGGCCGGTTCTACGAACGTTTCGGTGACCACACCGTGGTGGTCGGCCGCCGGGTGATCTTCCTGGTGACCGGAGAACCGATGGCGCAATAAGTTGTGCATCGGTGTCACAATCGGCGGGGGGAACCTCCGCCAGGCGGCGGTGTGCCGGTTCGCGTTCGGTATCCAAGCCGCGGGTTCCTCTGGCATCAGTTTTTGGAGTGTGTCGGCATGCGATGGTGGCGTGGGCGAGTTGGACGTCGGTGACCACGCTGGGGGCGAGTCCGAGTTCAGTGATTCGGTCAAATGCCCCGTCCGGCGGCGTGTTAAGGATGTCGTAACGAAGCACGGGTTCGAGTCGCGCGGCCTCGACCTCCGCCGCTTGTCCACCCGCGGCGGCAATCGGTTCGAGGGGAGCCGCGCGGACCGACCGGACGGCGTTCGGGAGTGTCTGCATGACGTGCGGTCGTCGTCTGTCATTGCAGATGCCGTTCGATCATGCCTGCGCGCCTTGCTTGCCCTACGGCCGACCGCGGATTCGCCCGGGTTTGTCGGGTGGGTTGAGGGTACGGTCAGAGTATCTCCGAGAGGATTCCGTCATGCGTCAAAGCGTGTGGGTGGCCACGGCGGACCTGGCGCGCTACGCGGCACTCGATTCAGACCGGCGGTGCTGATCGCTGAGCGCAGCTGGGAGGCGGCGCCGCGGCCGGATCCCGTCTTGATCTTCGCGTGCCCGTAGGACGCTCCCTGTTTCTGGTGCCCGTACACCGGGCGCAGCAACGAGTCGATGTCGAGGAACGCCCGGTCCTCGATGCCGGGCAGCAGCGGGGTGCCGCCGGCGCGGATCGTGTCCACATCGTCGACGCTGTCCGCTCCGGTGAGCATCCCGCCGATGATCGAGGTCAGTTTCCCTGCCGGGTTCGCCGCACCCGAGGCCACCCGCGTGGAGGCGAGGTCGACATGAGCGTCGATCAGCTCCGACAGTCCGGCCTGCTCGCCCAGTTCGAGGACCGGGACCAGCCCGGCCGCGGACACGAGATTGTATTCGTCGAACACCGCGGACGCAGCCGTGAACGTGTGCGATGATTGCACTGAAAGTGCCCTTCCTTAGGTGGACGATCGTGACCTGAGAATCTTGATTGCCTCACTACGGGAGGTGCTTTCGTCATTCACACGCCGTTACGGCCGGCGTAGTCTCCACGGATCCAGGCTAAGCGCGCACAACGTCACACCACGTCCACGACACACCGGGCCGCCGCGAGCATGAAGCATGAGCCTGGCGGGCCACTCATCATCCTGGGAGCAAAGCCATTGAATCTGGTCGAGAACATGCACAACGCTGTTGCGTCCATCCCTGTTGGACGCGTAGCCACCTACGGCGACATTGGCGTGAGCATCGGGGTCGGCGCACGGCAAGTAGGTCGAATGATGACTCTGCTCGACAGCAGCGTCCCTTGGTGGCGCGTCGTCCACGCCGACGGTACCCCGCCCTCCTGCCACGGAGGTGCCGCACCACGATTGCTCCATGCCGAGAGGACCCCCATGCATGGACGACGCGTCGACATGACAGTCGCCCGATATCGTCCTGAGCCGACCACATAGAAGCGCACCGGGCAAATGAGTCACAGGATGCCCAACTACCTGACGATTGTGGGCCGACTCCAGACGGTACGGAGCGGGGATATTGTCCTTGCATACTCTCGACGGTCCGACGAATCCGCTAGGACAAAATGATGGACTGGGCCGGCTGGGCGATCTTCGGACTGATCGCGACCGCAGTGTTGACCGCCGTGATGATCGGCGCTCAACTTGCCGGTCTGACCCGTTTGGATCTGCCGCTGATGCTCGGGACGATCGTGGTTCCCGATCCCGATCGAGCCCGTGTGGCGGGCTTCTTCATCCACCTGGTCAACGGACAAATTTTCGCGGTGGGTTACGCTGCCGCGTTCGCCGCCTCTGGTCGCGCAACGTGGTGGAGCGGTGGGTTGTTGGGAGCGCTGCACGGGGCAGTGGCGTTGTTGGTCATCGTGCCCTTGCTGCCGGGGATCCACCCCCGTATGGCGTCCGAGCGCGCGGGGCTGCGGGCTGGGCCAGCGCTGGAGCCGCCGGGAGTGTTGGGTCTGAACTACGGGCGGCAGACTCCAGTGATCACCCTTGCTGCGCATGTCGCCTACGGGGTCGCCTTGGGAATGCTGCTGGATCCTTCCTGAGCGTCTCGAATCGCCAGGGCGGCCTGGACGAGCGTTGCATGGGTGAGGGCTTGGGGATAGTTGCCCAATAGGTGGCCGCTTGCGGGATCGACTTCCTCGCCGAATAGGCCCAACGGCTTGCCCATTTCGATGAGCTCGGTGAACATGGCGGTCGCGTCCTCGACCGCACCAGTGGCGGCGAGGGCTTGGACGAGCCAGAACGAGCAGGGCAAGAACGCACCTTCGTCACCGACGAGCCCGTCGTCACCGCCCCGATACCGGTAAAGGAGCGGACCACCGGCGGACAGTTCCCGACGGATGGTGTCGATGGTGCCGCGCAGCCGAGGTGAACCCGCGGGCTCGATCCCGATGACGGGCAACAGCAGGAGGGCGGCGTCGACATCGGAGCGCTGGTAGGTGCGCATGTAGCTACCCCGGCTGATGTCGAAGCCGTGGGCCATTACGTGGACTGCGATGGCGTCGCGCTCGCTCTCCCAACGGTGCCGCCTGCGGACGGAGGTTCGGTGGTGATCAGCGATGCGCAGCGCCCGGTCCAGAGTGAGCCACGCCATGAGTTTGGAGTGCACGTAGTGGGCGGGTTCCCCCCGAACCTCCCAAATCCCGGCGTCGGGTTCGCGCCAGCGTCGCACGACCTCGTCGGCGAGCGCCGCACCAACCCTCCAGGTCTCACCGTAGAGGCGGTGGCCGGCGCGTTCGAGGAGCCACATGGCATCGAGAACCCACCCGTAGTTGTCGAGCTGGTGCTGGTCGCGGGCACCATTGCCGACCCGGACAGGTCGGCTATCGGCGAAGCCGGGCCAGTCCAGCTCGCGCTCGCGGGGTGCGGGTTGGCCGTGGATGGTGAGCAGGACCGGCAGCCGGGGACGATCGAGGCGGCTGGCGTGCAAGAGCCAGTAGAGGAACGCACGTGCCTCGTCGACGAGACCGACGCCCAGGAACGTCCCGACCCCGATGCTGGCGTCGCGCGGCCAGGCATAGCGGTAGTCCCAGTTCCTGCTGCCGCCAGAACTTTCCGGCAATGACGTAGTAGGGGCGGCGACCGGAGCCCCTGAGGGCGAGTAGGTCAGGAGCCGCAGCGTGATGAGGCTGCGGATGACCGTCTCCTTGCCCGGGCCCTCGTAGTCGATGGCGCCGGACCAGTTTCGCCAACCAGCCGCGTCCTGGGCCAGGGTCGCCCAGGCGTGCTCGGGCTGGATCAGCGTAAGGGGACCATGGTGCTCGGCGCTCAGGATCAGGGTGAGCGGATGTCCGGGACGGACGCCGACATCGATGGCCGAGCCAGGCGTGATGTGGATCAATGGATCCGTTGACAACGCGACGGCGGTTGCTCGACTGCTGCAGATCACCCCCAACGGCCCGGCTCGGCTCCGCATGGGCCGACGGGCGGCGCCAGCTCGTGGGTCGAAAGACACAGTGACCCGCACTGGGGCGCCGCGGCTCTCGAGCCGGCGAACCAAACACAGGGTCGGGAAGAGCGTGGAAGGAAGTTCGCTGACCATCCCGTCGGTCAACAGCAGCCGGCCGGCACCGGCCTGCCACTCGGTTTCCAGGACTGCGGTTCCGGGCTGATAGCGCCGACTGATGACCTCGGCGGGTCCGGCTGGCCCGACGGCGAAGTGGCCGCCGTCAATACCGGCCACCAGACGAGCGAAGACGGGGTCACCATCGAAGTGGGGCAGGCACAGCCAGTCGATGGAGCCGCATTCGTCGACGAGCGCGGCGGTACGGGTGTCTCCCAGGAGGCCGTAGTCGGCGATCCGATCTCTACTACTCATAGCCTTGACTTCACGGTTCAGTCGATGCTGATCTGGAATTCGAGGTTGGTCAATGCTCATCCGGCCTGCTCCCGAGCATCTGCCCGACCCACCAGTTGCCGTATTGTCCAATCCGCAGGCCAGTTGATCTTCCCCGCGCATTCGAACCGATAGGGCCGCAAAGTCTTTCGTTTTGGCGGTGCGCCAGCGGCGCGAGCATTCGCCACTCCGCTGTGCTGGATGGTTTCATCTGCAGACCCTTACTCGGAGAGGAACTCGGCTACTGGTTCGTTGAACCGGGCCGAATGCTCGCTTACGGAAAGGCCAGATAGTTCTCACTGGCGGTGTAACCGCCGCGATCCCATTGACTCCCGGCCAACAAGTGCTATCCATTTTTTCGACTGCGGGATTGCGGTCGAGGTTTGCAGAGCACAGTCCGTCTGACCTCACATGTCCTCCAGAACGAGCGCCTGTTGCCTCAGGTCAAGACGCCCGCGACGTCCCGTGCGCGATCGCCCCCAACGTGTAGTACTCCGCGAGGAACGGTTGCCCGGACGTGTAGAACCCGATCGCACCCTCGCGAGCTGAACGGCTACCGTCCACCCCGACTCCAGCCGATCGGCAATCGATCGGTATCGGTCTCAACTGCCACCGACCCCCAGCGCGGTGAGGAGCACCAGCACCTCGGTGATCGCAGCGAACAGACCGTGGCCGGCGACGACGACGACGGAGAAGTGTTTCTCGGGCACCGTCGACGCGTCTTCTGACGTGTGCGTGCCCACGGCGGTGCGTGCCCCGACCGCGGCCTGGGGGGTGTGCGCGCGGTAGGTGGGAATCCAGCGCACCAACATGACGAAGCCCAGTGCTGCGACCGGTATGAGCAGGGCGAAGGCGACCCAGGCGAGGGCATCGGCGTCGCTGACGAGGTAGATGATCCATATGACGAGGCCGATGACGGCCAGTGCGAAGTGCCCGAATATCACCGCCGGCGGAAAGCGGGTGGTGCGGGGCTGACGGGGACCGCCCTTTGTGATCCAGGTGGCGAGCATGTAGAAGCCGCCGACAGCGGTCAGAAGCCAGGCGACCAGTGCTGCAATACCCATGTCGACTCCGGGGTGATCTTCAACGCGTCGTCGAGGAGCCCTGTGGTGCGGGTGAAGCCTTCAGCCTGAGTCGACTCGTCCGCTACGCGAATGCCGAAGTGGTATGCGAGCTTCCCGCCGAGATATCCGGACACGGCGAGCGCGGCCAGGCTCACTACCGAGAGGGCGAGTGGACCGGCACTCACCTGCTGCTGCTCCTCGTATGTGCTGTGGCGCCACAAGAAGTTCACGATGTAGGCGGCAGTGACTGCCAGGTTCAGACTCATGTGGATCAGACCGGTACGAAACGCCGGCGTCCCGGTGGGAATCGCGAATAGATCGAGGAACCCGATCATCGCCGCGGCCACCGCGCCGAGCACGCCGATCCCGATCAGCCACACCGATCCCTGGGTGAGGAATCCCGGTGTGTCGACGACTCGGGACCCAATGTCGAACACCAAGGACGACACCCAGGCACCGATCGGGACCGTGACCAGAATCGGATGGAAGGGATGCCCGTACGGACCGGCCAGTCCCGCGCTGACCGGATGCTTTCCTCTGTCCGTATCACTCGACAACGCGATCACCCACTTGTGCAGGCACAGTATTTGGTAAATAAAGTTTGGTCCTATTCCTGATGCGGGTCAACCCCTACGTGGTCAACGGGTCCGCCCGTGGAGTATCTCCCACCGCCGTACGCGTTACTCTGAGACCATGGCGAGGGAAACAGGCGCCGCTTTCCCCTCGGCGCTGCAAATCAAGGCGATCGCCGCACTCGACGATGATCTACGCCGCGGGTTGTACGAATTCGGTCGTCGCGCGGGGCGTCCGGTCACCCGTGACGAAGCCGCCGCCGCGGTGGGAATTTCGCGGAAGCTGGCGGCATTCCATCTCGACAAATTGGTGGCAGCGGGTTTGCTGCGGGCGCACTACGAACCGGTGGGCGGCATCCGCAGGGTTGGCCGGACGCCGAAGGTTTATGAACCGACCGGCGACGGTATCCACGTCGCCATTCCTGCCCGCCACCATGAGGTGCTGGCCGAAATCCTGATCGACGCTGTGATGACCGAAGGCGCGGGCGAGAGCGCCCGCGCGGCTGCGATGCGAGTGGCGGCGGCGCGAGGAGAAGACCTCGGTTCCCGAGAACGCGCTCGGTACCGGCCGGGGCGTTTGGGGGCCGAACGCGCGCTCACCCTCGCCGAGGAAGCGCTCACTCCGTACGGTTTCGAGCCGGCACGGTCGACTCCCACGTGTGTGCACCTGCGCAATTGCCCCTTCCACCCACTCGCCGCCCACGCACCAGACCTCGTTTGCGGAATCAATCACTCGTTCCTCACCGGATTCGTCACCGGCCTGCAGGCTCACACAGTCCACGCGGTGCTCGCACCCACCGACGGTCAATGCTGTGTCCATCTGACCGCCGATCCTCCGGCCGAGCACGTTGGAGGAACCTCAGCCTGAATTCACGTGTGTCACGAACGTCGAAGGTTGTTCCGTACCGAGAGGCGTTGGCCGACTTGCCGTGTGGGTGGACGACCACCCGGATCTCTTCTCCCAGATTATGCGGCCGATCATGGGACCGTCGTGTTTCGGTTCGGAAGAGGTACCCAGGTGCCCGCGGCGCTGTCGGATGCGCCGGTTGCGTTGGAAGTCGACGATTAGGAGGCTCGGTCGCGCGAAGCGTGGAGCGTGGTGATCAAAGGGGCGGGCCGACGGGGGATCCGTGAGATCCATGAAGTTGCTGGACACGGTGGATGTGCCGCTCTTTCCGTGGCATGCCGGGACGAAGAGTCTCTTCATCAGACTCGTTCCCGCTCTGGTGACCGGTCGGCCGGTTTCCTGTTGTCGACCCGGCCGTGTGGCGAGCTTCCTTCTCGAACGTGCGACGTTCGCCTTCGGGAGTAGGTGTGGACTGCAACGTCCACTGACCTAGGGATTAACCTGTGGATGGACAATGCGTCCACCAACAACGAGCCGGCGGCCGAGCGATGGCTGGCGGCGCACCGCTCCCGCTGAATCCATATCATCAGTAAGTCCTGGCTGAGCCTAGCCGATCGGCTGCTCGCCGATTTGAGGACGAAAACTTGCCACGCTCGACCTCATCGGTAAGTTCGGTGTCTGAGACCAGAGGTCTTCATCGGTTGTCACCGTGACGGCGTATCCCGCGTGACGCGTTGGCCGCTCACGTATTCCATGTCGATGATGAGGTGGTTGTCGCCGGGATGGTTCGACCACGGGGCCGTGCTCCGATCGTGGAATCTGGCCATGGTTTCCGCGAAGGACACGTTAGGTGCCGTCGCCCATGGTAACTGCGCTCCATCCGATTCGGGTGGTCAGGTCGATGTTCCCCGCTTCGAATGCAAGAAACTTCCCGTCGAAGCGTTCGAACGTCTCGTCGTCGGTGGGGATGACGACTTCGCCCCCGATGGCGGCGAAGGACGCAGCGTTCTCGGTGAAGGCCATTCGACCGACCGGAACCGACCGCAGCACTCGGTCGCAGAGAGCGTCGAATCCGGGGCTGTCGTGGTCACTCTTCGGGGGTGGTGGCGGTGTTCTGGGTGGGAATCCAGCTGATTCGGCGGTCGATCCCGGTGGCAGCGGCGGCGAGGTCGGTGCTCCACTCGCTCAGGGGCGGTTCGGGGTTGTCGACATCTTCCCACTCGAGGATCCGGCGAGTGAGTTCCACTGCAGGTCGGTGGAGTGGATGGTTCGGGTCGTCATCGGGTCCTGGCTTCTGTTGGGTTGGCTGGTTTCGGTCGGCGATCTCGGCGAGCACGGGTGGTGGTGGTTCCGGCGTCGCCGTGTCGGCGACGCGCCGGGATGACGGGGGTCGGGCACGGGAATGCGCGGGAGAAGGCTATCGGCCCGACCTCACGCGAGCGGGACTACTCGCGTTCCGGCGCTCCCACGGTTCGCCGGCTCAACCGTTCCGTGATCCGGTCCGGTTCCACCAGCTCGGAGTAGCGCGGATCGACGATTGGTTCGCGCCGCGACGCTGCCGCCGTAGTTGCTCATCCGGGTCGCAGCGCCGAGATGGATTCTCGAGTGGGTGCCGACGTATCGGAATGTGGCATGACGATCCTCCCCCCATGGACGTGGCCGGTGACCAGGCGCACTGCCGGACGAATTTGAGGCGCCCCCACCACATGCGCGTCGGCCCAGCCTGAGTTGTGTGGCCCCGATTCCCCGTCGCTCGATCCGGGAGGCGCATGGCCCACCTCAGCCCACCGGCACTTCCATTACGGCGACCCTTGCCAGGGACGGCAATTAGCGGTTGGTCGTGAACGGGGTGCACCCCGGGATGTGGGTTGCACCCGTGGTTTTTGCTGGATCAGGGTGCCGACCGGTAACGGGATTCGTAGGAGGCCTGCTGCTGGTCGAGTCGGCGTTGTTGGTGAACGTTGAGGAGGCGGGGGTCGAGGCCGTGGCTGACCAGCCGGTGGCGGAGGTAGATGCTCTTCAGGGCGAGAAGGAAGTACACGAACGGCAGGAACAGCAGCAGCACCATCCCGGTGCGGATGATCCAGGGTCCGGGGATCAGCAGGAGTCCGGCAAGGATGGGAATCAGCGGGGTGAGGCAGCGGGTGGCGTAGCGGCGGGTGGCGCCGGGGCCGGTGGTGTCGGCCACGACCCATGGGTGCAACTCGGTGGGCAGTGTTCTGCCCAGGACGTAGCCGAGGTGTTGCCGCGCAGTGGGTTCGGGTGTGGTGGTGGGGTCGGAGGTGGGGGTCGTGTTGTCTGTGGTCTCGGTCATGATCGATCTCGTTCGTGGTGGAGGTGTGGTGGGATTCGGGTAGGACGAGCATGCGGGCGTAGGCGATGGCGCGCGGGGTGGTGTCGACGAGGCGGTGGCTTCGCTGTCTGTGGTGGTGAAAGACCCGGAAGCTTGAGGGGGCGTAGGTGTTCGGGTGTGGCTCCGGAGGTCAGGACGGTGATGTGCCGGTGCGCGAGGGATGATCGCGCCGGTGGCGTCCATTGCGATGATCCGCGACATGCGCAGGATCGCCACCGTCACCTCGGCCGGGTCGGCGAGTTCGAGGAGGAACCGGTGCGGCAGCGTGACGAGCGCCCCGATTGCGCGGGCGTTGTCAGAAGCGGGGCTGCGCCCACCGGGATTCTCCGTCCCCGGGTGCGGGGTCGCGTAGGATATCGATGGTGGCGGCGTAATCGGACGCGGCGGCGAGGCGTTGGCGGAGGGCGGCGAGTTCCTCGCGCAGGACGTCGGGCAGCCTGTTGCCGCCGATGGTGGCGAACCATTCGTCGATCAGCCGAAGTTCGGTGGCCCATTCCGTGGGGTCCACCCGCAGCGCGTCGGCGATCGTGGTGGGGTCGAATTTCAGGCCGGTCAGGTCGAGGGCGCCCGGGGTGGGCACGTTGCCGAGCGGGGTCGCCGCGGCCTCGGCGGTGCCCTCGATCCGCCGCAACGCCCACTCGAGGATCCGGGAGTTTTCGCCGAAGCCGGGCCAGAGGAATTCGTCGTCATCGCCGCGGCGGAACCAGTTGACGTAGAAGATCTTCGGCAGCAGCTCCGGGCTGGTTTTCTCGCCGATGTCGAGCCAGTGTTGGAAGTAGTCGCCGACGTGGTAGCCGAGGAACGGCAGCATCGCCATCGGGTCGCGGCGCACCACACCGACCTTTCCGGTGGCGGCGGCGGTGGTTTCCGAGGACAGGGTGGCGGCCAGGAACACCCCGTGCCGCCAACTCAATGATTCGGTGACCAGCGGGATGGTGGTGGCGCGGCGGCCGCCGAAGAAGATCGCCGTGAGCGGCACCCCCGCGGGATCATCCCATTCGGGGGCGACGGTCGGGCACTGGGCGATCGGGGTGCAGTACCGGGAATTCGGGTGCGCCGCCGGCTCCCCGGAGGTCGGGGTCCAGTCCCGTCGTTTCCAGTCCGTCAGATGCGCCGGCGGCGTGCCGGTCAACCCTTCCCACCAGATGTCGCCGTCGTCGGTGAGGGCGACGTTGGTGAAGATCGAGTTTCCCCGCTCGATGGTGTCCATGGCGTGCGGGTTGGTGAGGAGGCCGGTGCCGGGGGCGACGCCGAAGAACCCGGCCTCCGGGTTGACCGCATAGAGCCGGCCGTCGTCACCGAACCGCAGCCAGGCGATGTCGTCGCCGATGGTTTCGGCGGTCCACCCGTCGAGGGTGGGGTCGAGCATCGCGAGGTTGGTCTTGCCGCAGGACGAGGGGAACGCCGCCGCGATGTAGTGCACCTTCTGCTCGGGTGAGGTGAGTTTGAGGATGAGCATGTGCTCGGCGAGCCAGCCCTCGTCCTTGGCCATCTTCGACGCGATCCGCAGTGCGTAGCACTTCTTGCCGAGCAGGGCGTTGCCGCCGTAGCCGGAGCCGTAGCTCCAGATGGTGCGTTCCTCGGGGAAGTGGGAGATGTATTTGGTGTGGTCGCACGGCCACGGTGTGTCGGTCTGCCCCTCGTGGAGCGGGACGCCGACCGAGTGCAGGCATTTGACGAATTCGGTGCCCGCGGTGAGTGTGTCCCACACCGCGGTGCCGGAGCGGGTCATGATCTGCATCGAGACCGCGACGTATTCCGAGTCGGTGATCTGAACCCCGAACTTCGGCTCGGCCGCGTCGAGGGGGCCCATGCAGAACGCGATGACGTACATCGTGCGGCCGGCCATCGCCCCGCGGTAGTGCTCGGTCATCATCGTCTTCATGTCGACCGGGTCCATCCAGTTGTTCGTCGGACCGGCGTCGGCCCGGAACTGGGAGCAGATGAACGTGCGGTCCTCGACTCGGGCGACGTCCTCGGGATCGGAGGCGCACCAGAAAGAGTTCGGTTTGCGCTCCAGTCGCACGAAGGTGCCCTTGTCCACCAATTGTGTGGTCAGCCGGTCCCATTCGTCGGCGCTGCCGTCGCACCACACGACACGGTCGGGGGCGGTGAGGTCGGCGATCTCGTCGACCCAGGACACGACGGCGGTATCTGCGGTGGGGTATGCGGCGGTGGGGGTGTTCACGGGTGTTCTCCTTCAAAAGATATTCGACAGAATGTGCTGCTTGCGGCGCGGTGCGGTGGATCACCGATGTGGATCGCGATAGGGGACGGGATGGCCGAGGGCCCGGCTCACGTGGCGGGCGATGGCGGAGACCAGCCGCCGGTCATCGACGGACGGCAGCAGCTGGTCGGCGGGGGTGATCAGCGCCAGCGCCCGCACACAGGCGGCCACCGCCTCGACCGTCAGGGCCCGCACCTCGTGCCCACACAGCGCGGCGAGCAGCCCGGGCAGCACCAGCGCGCCGTACGGGAAGCCGTCGGCGGGAACCGCCACCGTGCGGCCGACTGCCGCACCCTCCGGGGCGCAGCCGGCCAGATCGATCAGGACGTCGTTGCGGTCCATCAACCGGCGCAGCGGGAACACCTCGGCATCACGCTCGTGCCAGCTGCTCAGATCCCCGACCCCGGAGGCGATCAACACCGGCGCCAGCAATGGTGCCCACGAGGCGCCGGTGATGACGACCCGGCCCGCGCGTGGCGGGACGCCGCGGCGGCGCAGGGTGGTGATCGTCGCGGCCGCCACCGCCGCCGTCAGCACGTCCAGTTCGGTGAGGACCACGGGCCCGCCGCGCTCGGTCACCTCACGCACCACCGCAGCGGACTCCCGGAGCCTCAACCCGACCACGAACACCGCGGACACCGCCGTCGGGAGACCCAGGATGCGCTCGGTCAGCACGTGCGGGTCGTCCGTGGTCACCGGAACGCTGAGCGCGCGCATCGGAGTCCGGTCCCGGATGAGGGCCGCGTAATCCTCCATCGCGGCCCACGGGGTCCGCGTCCGCCCCGACCCGGCCGCGTTGGGCGAACGGGTGGCGGACACGGCGAGCACCGCGACAGCGATTCCCGTCAACGCCATCGCGGGCCTGTCGGGCGGCCCGCTGGCGTGACCGTCGTGATTGGTCGTCACCGTCCACTTCTCTTTCCGGATCCGAGAGACGCATCTCCGCCGCTCATGATTCCAATATATGTACTTTAGAAAATTCGCAACTAATACTTGTGCTGTGGGGTTCTGCCTGGGTGGGCCCCGTCAGCCCCCGGTCTCGCCCACCAAGGCGGGAGGTGCGGGTTGGTCCTCGAGCATCTCGGCCTGCCCGGCGACCACCCCCGTCAAAATCCCGCGTGCGACGCGTAGCAGCTCGGCGATGCGGGGGGAGGTCAGCGCGTAGGACACCGACAGGCCCTCGCGGCGGGCGGTGACCAGGCCTGCGCGTCGGAGGATCGACAGCTGCTGGGACAGGTTCGCCGGCTCTATGCCCACCTCGGGCAACATCTCGGAGACGGCGTGTTCGCGTTCGCTGAGCAGCTCGAGAACCCGGATGCGTGCCGGGTGCCCCAACGTTTTGAAGAAGTCCGCCTTCATTTGATACAGCGGTTGGCGCGAGTTCGCGGCCATGATGCCTCCTGTCGTCCGGGTCGATCCGGTGCCGGCGAGATGTGTTGGGCCTCTCGATGCGGCGCGGGGCCTGCTGCCTCGCCTGCAACCTACAGCTCCCGCAGGGTGTGTTACTTGCGAATCTTAGCAAGTTGCTTGGATTCGTGTTGCAGGGCCAGTTCCGGCCACGCATCCCGAAGCGGGCTCCCGCGAACCGCGCGTCGCGGCAGGTGCCTCGCCACCGAGGGGGAACCGGGCCGACCGCGCTGGTCAACGATCCCCTCCGCTGTCCGATGCCCGCGACCGGTCGGTGGTGACTACTGGTGCACGGGAAGGATTCCGTCACTCGTCGGATTCGCAGCACTGATGACTGGGCAGGAACCGTGATCGCATGGTCAGGAGAACACCTATCGTCAACACGAAGACGGAGGCGACGATCTTCCACCATAGCGGTTAATCGGGCACGACGGCCCGGACAGTCCAGCAGAGGACGCCGGCCAGGGCCAGGCCCATCGAGATCTTGTGTGCGCCATGGTGAGCGGACCGGTCTCAATCCCCGGATCAAGCCGTCGCCCAGTCCTCCGATACCGATGAGGCTGAGTCCGGCGAAGTACAGCGCGGTGCTCACTGGGGATCCTCCGATCGGTGCGACGCTGCCCTCTTCTCGGGCATCGACTGGTCAGGCTGCGCCGCCCTGCCGCGCCGGTGCCCCGCCCGCGCTATCCGCCGGTGGTAAGTGATGTGGTCTCGGATCCGACGGAAGTCGTGGTGCTCTGGGGAGTCGGTCGCCGGGCTCGCCGATGTCTCCCACCGTCCCCTGAAGGTGTATTCGGCCGTCGGACAGCTTGTAGGTGACGCCCGCGATGGCGCAGGTACCGGCCTCGATGCGTCCGGCGATGATGCGTGAGCGCTGCGCAAGAAGTGCGCCGGTCTCCACGACGTGATGGGCTTCGAGTTCGTCTGCGGTGCAGAGCCCTTCGCGGCGTCCCGTCATGACCGACGGTGCCACGCGTTCGACGACGGTGCGAATGAATCCGTCCGGCACCGCGCCGTTGTCGAGCGCGTCGAGCGTCGCCTTCACGGCACCACAGCCGTCGTGGCCGAGCACGACGATGAGCGGAACGTTCACGATTTCGACGGCGTACTCGATCGAGCCGAGAACGGCGTCGTCGAGGACGTGGCCTGCGGTGCGCACGACGAACACGTCACCGAGACCCTGATCGAAGATGATCTCGGCGGCGACTCGCGAGTCTCCGCATCCGAACAACACGGCGGTGGGGTGCTGCCGGTCGACGAGCGTCGCGCGGTCCGCGATCCCCTGGTTGGGATGCAGTGGGGTTCCGTTGACGAATCGCTCGTTTCCCTGCCGCAAAATCTTCCATGCGGACGCGGGGTTCATAGGGTGCGAAGAATCTCTGTGCACTGAGGCCTCATTTCCTCTCGAGCGGGCTGGGTACTCGTGTCGCTGCGCGGGCCCGGATCGGGGCGAAGCTCGAACATTACTGACGAGGTCACCTCAGCGCGGCGCGGCGGTCCAGTGCCCACCACGCTACCCAAGTTCTTGCATCATGCAAGCCTTAGTTTCTGCAATACTTGAGCTATGCACAAACACGGCGGTGACGACGAGTCGGTGAGCACGAGTCCCGAGGATCTGCGAGCATTCGAAGTCGCCACCCGAGATCTCGTGGGTGTGGCGCTGCGCAGCATCGAGGGCGGCGACGTCGACGTCACGTTGCCGCAGCTGAGGCTGCTGATGGTGCTCAGCGAGGAGGGCACAGTGAGTTCGGGTCAGGCGGCGCGAGCACTGGGTGTTGCCGCATCGACGGTCACCCGCCTCGCGGATCGTCTCCTCGCCTCCGGACACCTCAGTCGAGGCGCGGATCGATCGAATCGCAGCGTCGTCACCCTGGAACCGACGGCGCGGGGGCGCGCCGTCGTCGAGCAGGTGAATGCTCGACGACAGGACGAGCTGCGTCGCATCCTCGACCAACTCGACCCCACCGAGCGGTCCGATTGTGCGGCCACCCTCCGTCGCATACACGAGTGCCTCGACGGAACGGCGACACCACCCGCGCTCAGTTTGCTGTTGCGGTGAACTGCCCGCTCCCGTGGTAACCGGCTGGTGCGCTACGCCACGACGTCCGATCCGATGTCGCATCGAGCACGACTACCGGAAACGTCGAAACCGGGCCCGGACTGGCCATTTGCGACCATTATGTCGAGCCCTCCTGGCTCGGCGGGCACCGCGACGCCGCCATGTCACCGTCGCCCACCTCTTCCTCGCCACCCAGCGATTGCTCACCCACATCCGGCTGGCAGGCCTGGCCCGCTACGCCACCGCCCGCGAACGTCCACGCGCACCCATTCATGGGATCGGTACCTGCCGACCGTGCCACCGCACCACCTGGCGCAGTCCTACCAGGGGAGGGCGTGGGGTACGGGTCCGATCTCGATGGTCGACGACATCGCCGCCAGACCGATCCGGACCCATTCCACGGTCACCGTGAGCGACGCCGGCGCGGGGATACCGTCTATCCAATACCGCGGCGCGGTGCGGAAGTCGATTGACCGCCTCGTTCCGGTCGACAGGATCGGGGCCTGGTACGGGTCGGCCTCGCCCGTGAGATCCATGGCGCGCACGTGCGTTCGGAGGAACGACCACCGCGGCGACGGGTCCCCGGGGTCGGTCAGCGGTCGTGTTTCATAGCGTGCCTGCTGGGCCGCGTGCCCGAAGGCGGTGAGGGCAAGACGCAGTTCCACCCCGGCCGGGTAGCGAAGAAGGTCGACGAGTTCGACGGTGATCCCGAGGTCGGCAGCGAGAACGGAACGCCCGTGAACAATACCCACCCCGCGCCACGCGGGTGGGGGTGCGGCCGGCCAGCGTCTTCGCATACGCATCATACTTCCACTGAGACAGAGCCTCGACGTGAGAATCCCATCGGAGGAGCACTTTTCGCGTCCCACGGCACGCAAACGACATTGGTCCCGTGGATCAAGTCCCGTGCCGTGGTGTGCACGACGATTGTATCAAGCAACACCTGTACCGGCGGACTTCCCTGTGCGCGCGGTAATGTGAGTGGGCCGGAACGACAGTGCCTCACGGCTATGCGACTGGTGCTGGCAGGGGGAGCGGCGCTGAAAAGGGCCAGCACGAGCACCAGACGGTGGGCCATCCTGGGGAAGTCGAACTTGGGGGTCCTGCCTCCTCGGTGAGGCCGTCGGTCATGCGCCGAGCTACCCGCCGGCATGGAAAGTCATTGACCCCATTGTCTTGCATTCCTGCAAGCACGTGACGAATACTCTCAGCGGTTGTGGACGCTTCAGTGCCGTGGGGGCGCTCATCAACAGGCGAATTCTGGAACACGATGACCACCTCCCCGCCCCTCGCACGACGTGGGGTATGCGGAACCTCGCGTCCGGCGGACAACGTTTCGCGCGTGGCTCGACGGGCGGCTCTCGCGCGGGTTGTCCAACAGTCACTCGGTGCTGGCGCCCTGACCGGCGTTAGCGAAAATCGCTGTGGCGGAGGCAGAGTAGCCGGAAGAAACGTGTCTCCTCCTGGGTGTCACTCAGCTGCGTCGCACCCCGGCGCGGTCGCCGGTGCGGCGGGGCGGCGCAGGCGTGTCTCCACGGTGGCGTAGTGCTCCGCCTTCGGACTCCCAGCGGTGCTGGGCGAGCAGTGCCAGCCGGCGATCCTCGGCCTCGCGGGCACCGATCGCGAGCAGTTCGTCGGCGGTGGAGACGTCGCGCGGACTCGCCGCCGTCATCATGGTCGCATAGGCGAGGATCGGGTCGGTGTAGGGAGGAACCACCAGCAGGACCAGCCGCCCGAACTTCTCGCCGGTGACCGCCAGTGTGTTGCTCGACTGGTCGCTGGAGTGTCGCAGAGCGACCGTGTTGCCTGCGTGGTGGATAGACGATGGTGCTGGCGCCCAGCCCTTCTCGTCGTAGATGATCCGGTCGATGGGGCCCAACCGTCGGGAGAGGGCCGTGAGTAGGGCCGGAAGCTCATGGGTGAGGCGAGTCGATCGTGGCCACCAGGCGCCCTGTACGAATCCGCGGGACTGGGCGGGCGTGAGCCGCAATCGCAGTCCTCGACCGGTTGAGGGTGTCGCCTTCGAGGCATCCACATGCAAGGTTGGTGTGGACATGAGTGGCCTCCTGTCTGTTGATGATTAGTGAAACTGGTGCCGTGGGATTTACGGATTGGGGTTTCGTCGGCATGTTGTGGGTGCATGCTGGGTCATTCTCGCGGTGTTGCCCAGCACCACCGGGTCAGTGAGATGTGTGGTGTTTCGGCAGACATCCACACCACCTGCCGGTGGGTATCGCACGAACGGCCCGGCGGTCGAGTTGTGGGGTTTCCCGCAACGGTTCTGTGAGCGATCGCCATGCTCGTGGTCGATGGCCCCCAGGCGCAGTGGACCGTCGTCGGAGTCCACCGCCGACTTCAGACCGGCAACTTCGTTGTGCAGCCGCTCCATCTTCCTGTCGAGTCGGTGTGCGACGTCGGCGGCCTCGGTCAGCTCCTGCAACAGTCGGCGGGGTACTGAGCGCTGGTACTTGTAGTAGATCTTGTGCTCGAGGCTGGCCCAGAAGTCCATGGCGAT
Organism: Rhodococcus sp. ZPP; assembly: GCF_017656075.1. Classification (NCBI taxonomy): domain Bacteria; kingdom Bacillati; phylum Actinomycetota; class Actinomycetes; order Mycobacteriales; family Nocardiaceae; genus Rhodococcus; species Rhodococcus sp. ZPP. Next base: position 206,401 of record NZ_CP058639.1, on the reverse strand, counting down.
TGTCCGGATTTGCAGCTCGACGGGTACCTGGACAACTCGGTCGCTCAAGAATACCGGGATCTCCACTGCCACATGCAAACTCTTGTAGCCATTGGATTTCGGCTTCGAAATGTAGTCTTCAACCTCGAACACGGTGACATCGGGCTGACCGCCGATCAGGTCCGCAACGCGGTAGGTGTCCGAGATGAGACCGCAGGTGATGCGGACTCCGGCGATATCGCGGATGTTCTGGCGAATGTCGGCGGCCGTGAGCGGGCAGCGCAGACGCTGCGCTTTGGCCATGATGCTGTCGGGGGATTTCACCCGTGCCGACACATGCTCGATCGGGCAGTGGCGATCCAGGTGCGTGAAACCCTGTCGCAGGATGTGCACTTTGGTGGTCAACGTCGCGATTGCGCATTGGTAGGGCAACACGAACTCGGTGAATTCGGGACCGAAGAGCTCGAACTGCGTCGTCGGTAAGTCGGGACCGCACATGCTCTCGACCGTCATGCCCTACCTCTGCTGTTCTGAAGCGGCTAATATTTAACGGAAGTATATCCGTTAAATAGGTCGAATGTAAGGTGACGAGGTGAACGAGGACAGCGATACCCGGGGTCCACGGCGAAATGTCGTGCCGCGCAACCGGCAACGGGAACGTGTTCTTCGGATGGTGCGTGAGCACGAGGGTGCGGTGGACGCCGTCGAGCTGGCATCACAGATCGGTGTGCACGTGACGACGGTGCGGTTCCATCTGGACGCGCTGTGTGACGACGGTGCGATCACGCGCACCCGGATGAACCGGCCGGGCGCCGGCCGGCCCCGTACCGGCTACCTGGCGATCGAGGAACGCGTGGATTACCGGACTCTCGCCGACGTCCTCGCGAGGGAGCTGGGCCAGACGGTGCAGACGCGGGCTCGCCGCGCGGAGCACGCCGGGCACGAATGGGCGACGCGGATGGCGGCTTCCCGCAGCGCAGGCACCGGTGACGGCGGGCACACCCCGGAGCCGGATGCCGATGATGCGCTCGACCACGCGGCGGCGCGTACGACACATGCTTTTGCGCGGATGGGGTTCGGCCCCGAGCTGGTCTCGGCGCCGGGCCCGTCGACACGGCCGTCGGCGGACAGCGGCGGCCCCGCGGGCGAACGTGAACGGATCATTCGCCTGCACGCGTGTCCGGTACGGGATCTGGCCCGGGCACATCCCGAGGTGGTGTGCGGAGTGCATCGGGGGTTGCTGCAGGGTCTGCTGGACACGTCAGCGAACGAGGGAAACCGAAAGCCGCAGCGACCGGCCCTCTCGGCTCACCTCGAGCCGTTCGTCGAACCCGAACTGTGTGTCGCCAGGCTGATGGCGCGGTGAGTCAGATTGCCCGAAACCCGCGCCGCCGGTGCCAGGGTATGGCCCGGGTGATGGTGGCGATGTCGGGGGTGATGGTGGCGATCGTTCTCCGGAACGCTCTGTGACATGTTGTCTCAGTGAGTGACTCAGTGGATGATGTTCGATACTGGCGAAATCTCGAGGCTCCGGCCTTCTTTCGCGGACATCTGGTGATGTGAGGCACTCGTACGCGCCCGAGCCACGCCGCGCGCCACCGTTGCCGGTGCGGCCGCGCGCGAATCTGCACAGTTGTCCTCCACTTCGGCCCCCGTGTGCCGACAGCGGTGATCTGGGTTGACGGGTGGGGGATTGCTACGACGCCGCCTTGTCGACGCTGTACCCGGAGAGGTCGGGGACGGCCCAATTCTCACCGTGTTTCTCGAGCGGGATGGTCGCCACGACGATGTCCGGATCCAGTGGCACCGCTCCCATGATCCGCGGAACCCACCGACCGGGAGTACTCGACGGTCCCGCCATCTCGTCCCAGCGAACGTCGACGCCGGCATCGCGGAGTGCGTCCTGGTCGATCACAATCACCGCCAGGGGAAGAGTGACGTCACCGTATACGGTGGCGAGGACGTGCGCGAGTTGCTCCGCGGTCGCGGCGTGGATGAATCCGATCTGATCGAGTGTGTGGGCGCGGGTGGACGCTTCGTATTCTCCGAATCGTGCGGCGCCTTCCCAGTCGTCGGCGAGGGCTATGTGAAAGATGTGTTCGCTCATCGTGATGTCCTTGTGGAGGAGTGTCCGGGGGAATACAGGTGTCGGGCGCCGGCCCGCGCCATCGGGTCGACGGGCATTTCGTGCGCGGCCGGTTCAGGCCGAGGAACGTCTGCGGCGCGGGCGGAGGTGAGCGCGCTGCGCGTGACCGCTTCCCGCTGCGCGGCCGCTTCGTACAGTTGATGCGACAGGTCTGCCAGGGCGCGGGCAGCGGCCATGTCATCGCTGACCTCCGGGACGTCGGTATGGTGCGGATTGCGCCGTGCGAGTCCCGTTCCCACGAAGGTGGCCGGGCCACTGGTACGCAGACGGGCCCTCGCTCGTGTCTGGGCGCCGGTCTCCGCCGATTTGTAGTCGTCGATGACGATGGTCACCGACCATGTCTTCTGGTTCATGGTTGATGCACTTCCTTTCGTGTTCTGCCGTCGCGGACGCATCCGTTCTCGTCGCTGGCACCCCGGGTGGGCTTGTCTGCGGCCACTGAGTGTTCTGTTCGGCGCGGATTGTGGTGGGTTTCCGGGAGGTCCGTGGCCTCACGGTGCGCCCGGCGATGAGATGCCGTTCCGTCGTTGGGGTCGCCGCTGGGGGAGTGATCAGAGGGGTGGTCATCGCGGACCGGATGGTGGAGTCGGGAGGTGAGGGCATCGAGTTCGGCGGAGTCGGTGCCGGTCAGGTTGCGGTGCATCGCCCGGGCGATCCTGGTGGCTTGGACGGTGGCGTGTGCGGCGATCGGACCATGAAACATCTGCCCGACCGTGGTGGACCAGAGGGTGAGCCATCGTAGGAAGTGCCGTGCCTCGAGTCGATGCCGGGTGTGGACGCTCCGGTGCACCCGCAGGGCGCTGCCCTGGTAGAGGCGGGCCCCGAACAGGACGGTCTCCCAGAAGTCGCACATGATCGGCAGGTGTGATTCGAGCCCGCTCTCGCGGATCTCGGCGAACGGATCGGCGAGGAGGTCGTCGACGAGCACGCGCCCGTAGAAGCGGCGGAGCAGGTCCTCGATGTCGGCGCGAGTGGCCAGATCCGTGCGTGGGTGTTCGTCTGGTGTCAGGGAAGGCATGAGGCCACCGCCCGGAACAGCTGGAATATCAACGCGATCAGCAGTGCGACCTTCGCTACTTCCAGTCCGATGTAGACCAGGTGGACCCTCGATCGTGGCAGGTCCTCGCCGGCGAGGATCCGGTCCGATCGTGTACTGAGGGGCGGGCGGACCACCGCGATCTGCACCACCAGCACCACCGTGACAAGCGCGAGCACCGTCAACGCGGTCGCGTCCGGTGGCGCGGCGACGCACGACGCCAACAGCGCCAGTGCCAGCACCAATTCCACCGCATTGAGCGCGAAGAAGACCTTCCGGCCGATCCCGAGCCCGATGGCCAGGGTCACGCCCGGGGCCCGAAATTTGATCGGCGCCTCGAGAAACGAAATCGCCACCACCATCCCGAGCCAGAAGACCGGCAGGAGCAACTGCGTGTAGCGCGCCACCTCAGTCATGGGCCACCCACCTTGCGACGCGGGCTCGGGTTCGGGTTCGGGTTCGACGGACGGTGCCCGGTCGGCGGGTGCAGCAGTAGTCTTCGCGCAGGGTCGGACGGTCGCCGCCGCTCACGGACCACGACCGTGCATGCGCCGCGGCCGCATCGGCTTCGGGATACCGCACGAAACTGCGGGAGCGATCGGCGGTGTCACTCATCGCCGGCCTTTTCTTGCTCGGGTTCGGAGACTGTGCCCGCGGTGACCGTCACCGACTTGGGCCCTCGGCCGACGTACGCTTCGGCGCGCATCCGTTGCACCATGTGGGGGTAGTGCAGTTCGAACGCGGGGCGCTCGGAACGGATTCGGGGCAGCTCGGTGAAGTTGTGCCGGGGCGGGGGACAACTGGTGGCCCACTCGAGCGAATTCCCGTAACCCCACGGGTCATCGACCGTGACCACCTGCCCGTACCGGTAGGACTTGAACACGTTCCAGACGAACGGCAACACGGACCCGCCCAGGACGAACGACCCGATCGTCGAGACCGTGTTGAGGGTAGTGAACCCGTCCGAGGGGAGGTAGTCGGCGTAGCGGCGGGGCATGCCCTCGGCGCCGAGCCAGTGTTGGACCAGGAAGGTGGTGTGGAAACCGATGAACGTGGTCCAGAAGTGCCATCTGCCGAGGCGTTCATCCATCAACCTTCCGGTCATCTTCGGGAACCAGAAGTAGATGCCGGCGTAGGTGGCGAACACGATGGTGCCGAACAGCACGTAGTGGAAATGCGCAACGAGGAAATAGGAGTCGGTGACGTGGAAGTCCAGCGGCGGGCTCGCGAGCAACACACCGGACAGGCCACCGAACAGAAAGGTCACCACGAAACCGAGCGAGAACAGCATGGGCGTCTCGAAGGTGAGTTGCCCTTTCCACATCGTGCCGATCCAGTTGAAGAACTTCACCCCGGTGGGCACCGCGATGAAAAAACTCATCAGCGAAAAGAACGGCAGCAGAACGGCACCGGTGGCGAACATGTGGTGCGCCCACACCGCGGTGGACAGCGCGGCGATGGCGATGGTCGCGTAGACCAGGCCGGTGTAGCCGAAGAGCGGCTTGCGGCTGAAGACCGGGAAGATCTCCGAGACGATGCCGAAGAACGGGATCGCGACGATGTACACCTCAGGGTGACCGAAGAACCAGAACAGGTGCTGCCAGAGCAGGGCGCCGCCGGTGGCCGGATCGAACAGGTGCGCCCCGAGATGCCGATCCACGAGCAGGCCCAACAGTGCCGCCGCCAGAATGGGGAAGGCGATCAGTACCAGGATCATGGTGATGAAGATGTTCCAGGTGAAGATCGGCATCCGGAACATCGTCATCCCCGGCGCCCGCAAGCAGATCACGGTGGTGATCATGTTGACGCCACCGAGGATGGTGCCCACACCCGCCACCGCCAGTCCGGTGATCCACAGGTCGCCGCCCACCCCCGGCGAATGCACCGCGCTGGTCAGGGGGGAATACCCGGTCCAGCCGAAGTCCGCCGCCCCGCCCGGGGTGAGGAACCCGGACACGGTGATGATCGCGCCGAACAGGTACAACCAGTAACTGAACGCGTTCAGCCGGGGGAACGCCACGTCCGGGGCGCCGATCTGCAGCGGCAGAATGTAGTTCGCGAATCCGAAGACGATCGGCGTCGCGTACAGCAGCAGCATGATGGTGCCGTGCATCGTGAACAGCTGGTTGTACTGCTCGTTGGACAGGAACTGCAGTCCGGGGACCGCGAGTTCGGTGCGGATCAGCAGGGCCATCAACCCGCCGACCATGAAGAACACGAACGAGGTGACCATGTACATCAGACCCAGCATCTTCGGGTCGGTGGTGGTGGCGGCCCTATAGAGCAACGACCCCTTGACCCCGCGCCGTGCGGGGAACGGGCGGACCGGAACGACGTCCACGGTGAGCGGAGTCACGATGCACCGCCGTCGCAAGGGAATGCCTTGTCGGTAGCGGCGGGATCCGAAGGTGGATAGCCACTGACCAATTCGGTGTCGGCGGCGAGCGGACCGAGCTTGCCCGCCCCGCCCGGCATCCCCAGCGCAGCACTCGCGCCGGGGAGCGGACTGTGGAAGAACCGGGCGTTGTCGTCGGTGAACGCGCCCCACCGGGCGGGCAGATCGTCCTCGTAGAAGATGGCCTCCACCGGGCAGACCGGCTCGCATGCGCCGCAGTCGATGCATTCGTCGGGATGGATGTACAGCGACCGGCCGCCCTCGTAGATGCAGTCCACCGGGCATTCCTCGACGCAGGCCCGGTCCATCACATCGATGCACGGCTCTGCGATCACATAGGTCATGGCCACCTCCGGGAAGCTCACCCTTTTTTAGAGGAATCCCTTCCTCTAAAGTCATACAGTATGGCGATACGAAAAGGAACCGGTGCCGGACGCGCCGGGACGCACGCAGTGTTGGCCTCGCGCAGGCGGGTCCAGCTGCTGGACGCCTTGCGGGCCAGTCAGACACCGATGACCGTCGGTGAACTGGCGGCGCTGTGCGAGCTGCACGTGACCACGGTTCGCTTCCACCTCGACGTGTTGACCAGCGCCGGATTGGTCTCGGCCGAACCCGAACGGAATCCGGCGCGCGGCCGTCCCCGCCAGCTCTACCGGGCGCTGGCCCCCCTCGAGCCGGGCCACGCCGACTCCGGATACCAACAGCTCGCTCGCGTGCTGGCGGCGCACTGGGCGAGCCCCGCGGACGACCCCATGGACCGGGCGGAGGCGGCCGGACGCGCGTGGGCACTCGACGACCTCACCGACACTCCCGGGTCCGGGTCCGCCCGATCGATCGACGACGCCGCGAGCACCCTCACCGCCCTGTTCGCGGAGATGGGATTCGACCCCGAACTCGAGTCCACACCCGAGGAGATACGAATCCGGTTGCATGCCTGCCCGTTCGAATCGGTCGCCCGGCAGAGCCCGAACGTCGTGTGCGCGCTGCATCGCGGACTGATGCGCGGCGTCCTCGACCGGCTCGGCGCACCGGAAACCGACAATCGGCTGATCCCGTGGGAAACACCCCAGACCTGTGTCGCCCACCTGACGCGACGCTAGCCGGTCCGGTATGCCCGGCGCCGACCTCGATTGCGCACCAAGGTGGTGTGGTCTGCGGCAGGGGGAGGTGGTGAGGCGATGTTGCTGTCCGTGGGGCACGGCCGGCTCGGTCGGGAAGAACTGACAACCCTGCTGAACCAGGCCGGCGTCGACGCGGTGGTCGACATTCGCCGGTATCCGGGCAGTCGCCGCAATCCCGATGTCGGCAGCGAGATGATGACGCACTGGTTGCCGGACGCCGGGATCGGCTATCGCTGGGAGCCGCGACTCGGCGGTCGCCGCCGCCTGCCGCCCGGGCAGCCGCGTGAGGACCCGTGGTGGCAGGTCGATCAGTTCGCCGCCTATGCCGTACACACCCGCAGCACCGAGTTCGCCGCGGCACTGACCGAGCTGTTGGATCGGGCGGCGCGGCAGAGAACGGCGATGATGTGCAGTGAGAGCGTGTGGTGGCGGTGCCACCGCCGGCTCGTCGCCGACGTCGCAGTCCTGCGCTGCGGGGTGCGCGTCGAGCACCTCATGCACGACGGCCGGCGCACCCCGCACCTCCCGGCGGAGGGCGCCCGGGTGCGGTCCGACGGCCAGGTGGTCTGGGACCTTTCCCGGGCGAGGTCCTGATCGGCAGGCAAAGTGGCCCGCCCTCGTGCCCGACGCCCGACGCCCGCTCCGGGTCGTCGCCGGCCGAGACCGCAACGCGGAGCGACGCAGCGCTCGGCGTGCCGCCGCGGAAGGAATGACGGGCCGCGGGTCGTCCACCCGCCCGGTCAGGCGTGGACGCCGGCGAGGGCGAAGAATTCCTGGCGCGAACGAGGATCATCGCGCAACGCTCCCAACAGTGCGGAGGTGACGGTGGCCGATCCCACCGATTGCACCCCGCGCAGGGTCATGCAACTGTGCTCGGCCTCGATGACCACCCCGACACCGCGAGGTTGCAGGTGTTCGTCGAGCCAGCCCGCGATCTGCTTGGTGAGCCGTTCTTGAACTTGCGGTCGACAGGCGAAATGCTCTGCCACGCGGGCGAGCTTGGACAATCCGATGATGCGTTCGCCGGGCAGATACCCGATGTGCACGGTGCCGGCGAACGGCAGCAGATGATGCTCGCACACCGATCGCAGCGGGACGTTGCGAACCAGGACGAGCTCGTCGTAGTCCTCGTCGTTGGGGAAGGTGGTCAGATCGAAGGCGCGGGGGGTGAACAGTTCGGCGTAGCCGTGGGCCATGCGCCGGGGCGTCTCGCGCAGGCTTTCCGAGTCCAGGTCGATCCCGAGAGCTTCCAGGAACGCCGCTGCCGCCTCTTCGGCCGCAGCCAGGTTTCGTCCTGGTGCCTGATGGAGAACGTGGAGTGTCGCGGTCGACGGCATGCCGGGTTCCTTCCGCAGTGATTGTGGTGTGGCGTCCACCCGGCGAAGCCCAGTGGCCTCGGGCGGGTGGACGAAATTACGAGGGCGCCACCGGCGCGCGTTACGAGCGCCGGTGTCGGCTAGGCGGCACTCAGTTTCGGGGCGAGCGCGGTGCGCCGGTGCCAGGCCGGGTCGTACACGTAGGCCAACCGGCCAAGGGTGAGGGCGGCGAGCATCAGTCCGAAGTCACGCAGTGCGACGTCGTAGAAGCCGGGGTAGCTCAGCAGGTTGATCACGATTCCGGCGAGCCAGGCGGCGACGATGTAGGCCGCATAGCGTGGTTTGATCGCGACGGCGATACCGGCGACGATTTCGATCACTCCGACGATCAGCATGGTCTGGTGCGCGCTGAACGGGCTGAGGTCGACGATCCACGGCGCCAGGTAGTCCTCCCAGGTGGTGAGCACGTTCGTGAACTTGTCGATGCCCATGACGATCGGGAGCACGGTGAATCCGATTCGCAGCAACAGGAACGCGCCGTAGGCGGGATCACTGCGAGCGCGTTGCAGGGCCGTCCCGGGTGTGGGTGCGGTCGCCGCGGAGTCGGGCGTGGGAGTAGTCATCAGAAACCCCTTTGTAAAAGTAAAAGGAACTATTTTTAGAATCTTCCCTCCGCACCTATTTGTCAATACTTTTTGGTGTTACAGTCGGGGTATGTCCACTCCGCGATCCGCTGCGCCGGCGGTTCTGGCGGCGTTGAGCAACCTCGATGATCCGTTGCGGCGCAGGCTGTATGACTACGTGATCGAAAGCGATGCACCGGTCTCGCGGGAGCAGGCGGCCGCCGCCGTCGACGTCGGCCGGACCCTCGCGGCCTATCACCTCGACAAGCTGGCCGATGCCGACCTGGTGACGGTCAGTTACCAGCGGCCGGCCGGCCGCGGCGGACCCGGTGCGGGCCGTCCGGCGAAGCTCTACACCCGGGCCACGACGGAAATGACCGTCAGCGTGCCGCCCCGGGACTACGAACTGCTCGCCCGGCTGCTCGTCTCCTCGGTCGAACAGGACACCAGCGGAGCGGTGCGGGCGGCGGTGAACGAGGCCGCGCTCGACGCCGGCAAGCGGGCCGTCGCCGACACCGGGGGAGATCTCCTCGCGGCGCTCCGCGGCTGCGGATACCTGCCCCACATCGACGACGACGGCCGCATCGACCTACGCAACTGCCCCTTCCACCATGTCGCCCGAGACCACCTGGACGTGGTGTGCGGGTTGAACTTACGCCTCGTCGAGGGTGCGATCGCCGGGAGCACCCAACACGACGCGCACGCAGAACTGGACCCGCGACCGGACCGGTGCTGTGTGGTGGTCCACCACGCAGCGTCCGCACATGCGCACTCGCCCCCGCCCCCGGGTCCCGCCCGCCCCTGACGGACACGAATCGGGTGAGGCGAGGCGCCGGATCGGCTCGCGCGCCGTAAGACCCGCGTAACCGACCACCGGCATACCGGCGCACCGCTGACCGCGACGCTCCATGCGAGCGCCGCGTGCCAGGAAGCGCTCGTCGCGCATCACACCGCGAACCACCGGGACCACGTCTGGAAACCCCCGAAATCGGGGACCATGACGCTCACCGTTCGCCATCTTTTTTTCGGTGACACAGTGGGTCCAGCGCGGTCCGCATCGCTCAAAACCATACCTCTGTAAGGGATCACATCCCATGGGTGTCTACCGAATCCTCTGGTGGGTGGTGACCGTGCCGCTGGGGTTGGTCGGCTTCGCGGTCGCGATCTTCACCGTCCACCCCGACGTCCTCGTGTCCGCGGCATTCGCGGCGGCAGTGACCGGCGGCGGCCTGACCGCGATGGTGGCCGACAGGTCCGCCACCGCCACGCCGCGTTCATCGCTGCCGACCGCCGCACTCAACGCCGCCACCGCGGGCGCGGCCCTGGTCGTTGTCGTGGGCCTGATCGCACTGTCCGGCGCTGCGGCCGTGCCGCTGGTGCTCGTGCTGACGGTCACCGCCGAGCCGGTGGCGCGGCGGCTCCGACGCTGGCCGCCGTTGGCGCAGTTACTCTCCCCGCAGCCCTTGGCTTCGTGTGATCCGGACGAGCCGAGCGCTCCGGGTTCCCTGCCGGCACCGCCGCCGCGCTGTGCGGAATTGTCGGATGATGCGTTGTGCCGCGGCTGGCGCACCAGTTTCGCGGAGCTGCAGAACGCCAGGTCGGTCACCGACCGGCTGCGACTTGCCCGGATCCGCCAGCAGTACCTCGACGAGATCGAGCGCCGCGATCCCCAGGGATTCGCGGCGTGGTTTACCACCGGCGCCCGGGCAGGCAGCGATCCATCGAAGTTTCTCACCACACGAGATCAACCACCTACCGACCGGCAGTGACACGGTCCGCACGCCGGCAGAGCGGTGAGCCACGTGGGCGTGGATGAGACGCCCGCACGACGAAAGGCACGACGATGAACAGATTCCCACCCCCATCGGTAGAGGTAACGGTGAGCCGGTTGCATCGCCTGTACCGCGAGCAGGGGCAAAGCCCCTGGTTGGACAACCTCACCCGAGCGTATCTGCGCGATGGCACCCTCACCGGGTTCGTGGCCGCCGGGATCCGGGGGGTGACGGCCAACCCCACCATCTTCGCGCGGGCCATCGCCGGATCCGATGCCTACGACGCACAGTTCGCGGCACTCATCGCCCAGGGACTCGCGGTCGAGGACGCGTATTGGGAGCTCGCCGCGGTCGATGTCGTCGACGCCGCCGCGGTACTGCGACCCGTCTACGACACCTCGGGCGGCACCGATGGGTTCGTCTCGATCGAGGTCGCCCCGGAACTGGCCCGGGACACCGCCGCCACCATCGCCGCGGCCGGTCGACTGCACGAACGGATCGCCCGCCCGAACGTGTTCGTGAAGATCCCCGCGACCGCGGAGGGAATACCGGCGATCGCGGACATGATCGGCAAGGGCGTCAGCATCAACATCACCCTGATCTTCTCCCTCGCCCGCTACGAACAGGTGATCGAGGCATACCTGCAGGGCCTGGAGACGCTGGCGGCACGGGGCGGGGATCTGGCCGCGGTGCGCAGTGTCGCATCGTTCTTCGTCAGCCGCGTCGATACGGAGGTCGATCGACGACTCGAGCACAGCAGCGACCCCGAGGCCCCGGCGCTGCGGGGCCGGGCGGCGATCGCCCAGGCCCGCCTCGCCTACCGGATCTTCCGGGACCGCTTCACCGGCACGCGGTGGGAGACACTCGCCGCCCGCGGCGCCCGGGTGCAACGGCCACTGTGGGCATCGACCTCGACGAAGAACCCCGACTACCCGGACACCCGCTACGTCGACAGTCTCATCGGCCCGGACACCGTCAACACGCTGCCCGAGGCCACCATCACGGCATTCGAGGATCACGGCACCCTCACACGCTCCATCGACACCGACCCCCCCGCCGCGGCCGCCGTCCTCGGCGAGCTCGCCGCGGTAGGCATCGACATGGACGACGTCGGCCGCACCCTCGAAGACCAGGGTGTCGCCGCCTTTCACCGGTCGTTCGCCGAGCTGCTCACCGAACTCCGTGCCAAAGCCCACCAGCTGGCACAACGATGACCCCCCGGGCGGCCGACCCGACCCGACCCGGCACTGCGAGATATGGGCGGTGTGCGGTGAACAGGACACGGCGACCTGAACCGCAGCGCATGAGATCGGTCTTCACCCCTTAAAGCACCTCGCATCAGGAAAGGACATGACATGGCCACTGCAGAGCAGACATTCGTCATCGTGGGCGCCGGACTGGCCGGCGCCAAGGCCGCTGAGGCGCTGCGCACCGGCGGGTTCGGCGGAAGGATCGTTCTCATCGGCGACGAGACCGACCGCCCTTACGACCGACCCCCACTGTCGAAGGCCTACCTCCAAGGCAAAACCTCGCGGGAGAAGATCTACCTTCACCCGGCCGGGTGGTACACCGAACACGACATCGAGTTGCGGGTGGGGACCCGGGTCACCGCCCTCGACCTAGCCGAACACGAGGTGGTCATCGATGGCGTCGAGCGGCTCGGATACGACAAGGTGCTGTTGACCACCGGTTCGTCGCCCCGCCGGCTGCAGGTGCCCGGCGCCGATCTGGACGGGGTGCACTACCTGCGCCGGGTCACCGACTGCGAAACACTGAAGGCCGCGTTCGCCGCGGCGGACCGGGTCGCGATCGTCGGAGCCGGGTGGATCGGTTTGGAGACCGCGGCCGCCGCCCGAGCGGCGGGCTGCGACGTCACGGTGGTGGGAAGATCGAAATTGCCGTTGCTGGCGGTGCTCGGCGCCGAGGTCGCCGAAACCTACGCCGCCCTGCACCGCGACCACGGTGTGAAGTTGCGACTGAACTCCGGGGTGCACGAGATCGCCGGTGAGGACAACCGGGCCACCGGGATCCGCCTCACCGATGGCACCGTGGTCGAGGCGGACGCGATCGTCGTGGGGGTGGGGATCGTGCCCAACACCGCACTGGCCGAGACGGCCGGGCTGGCGGTCGACAACGGGATCGTCGTCGACGAACACCTGGCCACGACCGACCCCGACGTGTACGCCGCCGGGGACGTCGCCAACACCTATTACCCGCTACTGGGAACTCATCTGCGCCTCGAGCACTGGTCGGCCGCCCTCAACCAGGGACCGGTGGCGGCGGAGAACATGATCGGCCGTGCCACCGCCTACGACCAGGTGCCCTACTTCTTCTCCGATCAGTACGAGCGCGGGATGGAGTATTCCGGCTACGCCCCGCACGGTAGTTACGACTCGGTCGTGTTCCGCGGCGACGTCGCCGCCGGCGAGTTCATCGCCTTCTGGATGCGGGACGGGCGGGTGCTGGCCGGCATGAACGTCAATACCTGGGGTGTCACCGACGCCATCGAGGCGCTGGTGCGCTCCGGCGAGCGGGTCGACCCGGCGAAACTGGCCGACCCAGACGAGCTCTTGAGATACCTGGCCGATCGGGTGCCCGGAGGTGCACGGTGACACTCACGCCCCCGCAGCAGGCACGGACGCGAACCCCCGAGACACCGCCCCCGGCTCAGTGGTGGTGGTGGTGGTGGTGGTGTCGACGGCCTTGCTCGAACTCGTCCGGGTTTCCTGGATTCACCGACGGCGCTTCCGGTTCGGCCGCACCTGCTCGATCGAGTGCGCTGGGGCGAACACGGAGGGTGGGCGCCTCGTCCGTGCGCACGCGCCGGGAGGGACTCCCGTGATCCGGTGGCTGGTCATCGCGGGCGCCTGGGTGCTGGGGTCGGCATCGCTGCTGCCGGTCTTCTTCGTCTCGGCGTGGTGGCTGCTCGGCACGGTGATCGCGGCGTCGATCGCCATGATCGGCGCCTGGGACCTGCTGCAGCGCAGGCACAGTGTGCTGCGGAACTATCCAGTGATCGGCCACGCCCGGTTCCTGCTCGAGCGGATACGCCCCGAAATCCAGCAATACTTCATCGAACGATCCACGGACGGAACACCGTTCGACCGCGACACCCGCACCACGGTGTACGAACGCGCCAAGGGCACCAAGGACGTGGAACCGTTCGGAACCGAACGGGACGTCACCGCCACCGGATACGAGTTCGTCACCCACTCATTGCGCGCGCATACCGCCTCCGAGGACACACCACATGTTCGGATCGGCGGTCCACAGTGCACCATGGGGTACGACATCGCCTTGTACAACGTCTCGGCGATGAGCTTCGGATCCCTGTCGGGCAACGCCATCGAGGCGCTCAACGGGGGCGCGGCACGCGGCGGGTTCGCCCACGACACCGGCGAGGGCGGTATCAGTCCCTACCACCTCACGCAGGGCGGCGACCTGATCTGGGAAATCGGATCCGGCTACTTCGGCTGCCGCGACCCCGATGGGCACTTCGATCCCGGCGAGTTCGCCGCCAAGGCCACCCTCGCGCAGGTGAAATGCATCTCCATCAAGCTCTCCCAGGGGGCGAAACCAGGGCTCGGCGGCGTACTGCCCGCCGCGAAAGTCAGCCCCGAGATCGCCCGAACCCGGGGGGTGCCGGTCGGGCAGAGCGTGATCTCGCCGCCCTCCCACAGCGCGTTCCGCACCCCGCTCGAGCTCATCGACTTCATCACCACCCTTCGCGCATTGTCCGGCGGAAAGCCCACCGGCTTCAAACTCTGCGTCGGTTCCCGCACCGAATTCCTCGCCATCTGCAAGGCCATGATCGAGACCGGCATCACCCCGGACTTCATCATCGTCGACGGCTCCGAGGGCGGAACCGGGGCTGCCCCACTCGAATTCGAGGACCACGTCGGAATGCCGCTCACCGAGGGCCTGATGCTGGTGCACAACGCGCTGGTGGGCACCGGGCTGCGGGACCGGATCAAGATCGGCGCCTCCGGCAAGGTCGCCAACGGAATCGACATCATCAAACGCCTGATCCAGGGAGCGGACTTCACCCTCGCCGCCCGCGCGATGATGTTCGCGGTCGGCTGCATCCAGGCCCAACGCTGCCACACCAACCGGTGCCCCGTCGGTGTCACCACCCAGGACACCCGCCGGGCCCGCGCACTGAATGTTCCGGACAAGACCACCCGGGTGTACAACCTCCAGAGATCCACCGTCGCGAGCGCCCAACAAATCCTGGCATCGATGGGGCTGGACGACTTCTGCGACCTCGATCCGTCGATGCTCCACCGGCGCATCCAGGGACACCGCACGATGACCTACGCGGACCTACACGAGTGGCTGCAGCCAGGTGACCTGCTCACAGAGGACCCTCCGACGAGTTGGCTCCGCGACTGGACGAACGCCGACTCGTCAAGGTTTTGACCGCACCGCCCGGGTCCGTGGTGCTCGTCCAAGCCCCGCCGAAACCGGCTACCTCGCACCACCTACCGCAGAACCTGCGCCCACGAGCACGACGTCCCCGATATCCGGGATCCGACTGCGCCAGCTCTCGCCCGGCGCCTACCGACCCTCACCGCAACGTCTTCACCGACTGATGGGAACCGGGATCGATGTGCGGGCGACCGATCACCGCCCCGGGCGGGTCGACGAAGGTCGCGACGTCACCGATCCTGGGAAGGGTCGTCCCAGATGGGTAACTCGAGGGTGGGTCCGAGGCGCAGCAGTTCGTCGCGGTGCATCGCGCTCAGGCGTGCCAGGATCAGCTGCCCGCGGTCGGTCAACGTCACCCGTACCGCGCGCGCGTCGGACGGGTGCGGCGCGCGCTCCACGAGACCCTGCTTCTGAGCCCGGTCGACAAGCTCCACCACGCTGTGATGACGCAGCTGCAGTCGGTCGGCCAGTTCTCGCATGGTGGCCCATTCGCGGCCGGGAAATCCCTTGAGTGCGAGCAGCAACTGGTAGTGCTGCGGGGTGAGACCATGGTCACGGACCGTGTCCTCACTGAAGCGCAGATAGCGGCGGATGCCGAACCGGAAACGTGCCAGTGCCTCGAAATCCCGCTTCGTCAACGGCTCCGACTCCACGTGCTCCTCTGCAGTCACGGCACCTCGTCCCTTCAGTCGTCAGAACCGCCGCACTATATATCGTCATACGATACACCGGGTATGCTCTGATGGTCATCACGCCTGAACGGGGCGTTGCCCGACATCGTGCGACGAGCCCTTGGAGACAGCCCGACGTCGATGCCACGGCGACGAGTGCGTCACGCCCCGCCGTGCGATCGGCCACCGAATCGGCAATGTCGACAAAGTATCGCCGAGTGGCAATCGCGATTGTGGCCAGACGATTTCCGATTGCCCCAGAAGGACGCTCCATGGACTCATCATGTATCAGCACCGGCACCGCCACGTGCAGCGCAGCGATGAGCACGGGCGGAAGATTCCGCAACGAAAGCATCGCGCACTCGTTCGGGTGCAATTGCGACAGGATCGCCGAGGCCCGAAAAGGGTCGTCGGGACGTTGTGAACCGTCGACGCGTCCCCGCAAAAGGCTCCGGCAGAAGGCCGCTCACCCGCGGAGTCAAAGGAGCGGGCGGGCACGTGTAGCCTTGTGGGTGCCGAGGGCCCGAACATGCGCGGTCAAGCCATGTCGTCCTCGGCGCCCGAAACGGCCCGATGTCACAGGGCCGAGAACTGGAGCGCCGCCATGGCGTCGAATGCGACCGATGTGTCGAACCCTGAACGGGCACTGGAATCAACGCCGTACTGCATGGCATGTCCGCACGGCCCGGATTCCCACGATGCGCTCGGTACTCGGTTTTGCGCCGCGACCTCGGACCGAAACCTCGGCCGAAAGTGCATCTGCGCTGGCGAACCGGCGACTGGACAGCACTACTCCCGGTACTGAACGAGAAGTTCAGCTCGAAAAGCCTACCCAGGCAAATCCGCCCGATTCCCGGCGAGTACTAGCAACCCCTATTCGCGCGGTGCGGGACCGGCACCCATGCGGCGACATCACCGACCGCACCAATCGGTGACCGTCGCTGGAAGAAGGGTAGCGGTGGTACTCCCACCTTTACTGGCGCGCAATCACCTTCGTGTCCGGCAGCGGTCGGGCATCCCGTGCTGCGTCCAGGCCAAGAATCTTTATATCGTGATACGATACAGAAGTGGTCGTCCCGGCACCAAGACCTCGCCGGGGGAGTCCGGGAGGTGCGCTGTGCTCAGCGACGATGAACGAAATGCTCTGTGCGAGATCGAACAACGGCTTCTCGCAAGCAGCCCGACGCTGGTCCGAGCGTTTCACGGCGTCACACCGCGCCCACCATTCGATCGCAGTGTGCGGGTCCGGCTGAGAGTGCTGGTGCTCGCGGTGACGTTCGGTGTGTTTGCACTGTTGGGTCCCCGCGTTTTCAACGAAGCCGAGATTACTGTCCGGAAGAGTTCACCGACGCCACGAACCACACGGGCGGTGCCTGTACGCAACCGTCTGGCCGTCGGCGGTTCCACTTCCGCGAGCGTGATTCCGGTCAATACCGACACCGTCCGGATCCTCGATCCATCGACCGCATCCGGTGCTGTGCTCATACCGTGGCCGCCCCGCGGGGTGCCGGGACCGCAATGATCCGCGAAATCGGAATCCAACGCCTCGCGCAGGTTTGGGGCGACTCCACGAGTCGAGGCGCTGCTCCGAGGAGCCGCCAACGCGGGGACGTGACGTAAATTCATCGATTGGCAGCAAGCCCGTGGTGACCGTGTATCGGTAGAGGCCACGGGCGGATGGGAGAACACCATGATTCTCTATGCGGTGGCCGTCTTGGTCGGACTCGGCCTGCTCGGCCTGAGCTCGAGCATTCGCGTCGTCAAACAGTTCGAACGCGGCGTCGTGTTTCGGTTCGGGCGCGTCCAGCCCGCCGTCCGCGCACCGGGCCTGATGTTGCTGATCCCGATCGCGGACCGACTCGAGAAGGTGAACATGCAGATCATCACGATGCCGGTGCCCGCCCAGGACGGCATCACCCGCGACAACGTGACCGTCCGGGTGGATGCGGTCGTGTATTTCAACGTCGCCGATCCGGTGCGAGTGGCAGTGGACGTGCAGGACTACGTGTCCGCGATCGGCCAGGTCGCACAGACGTCGCTGCGGTCGATCATCGGCAAGAGCGAACTCGACGACCTGCTGTCCAACCGGGAGGGCCTCAACCAGGGCTTGGAGCTGATGATCGACAGCCCCGCGCTAGGGTGGGGTGTGCAGATCGACCGGGTGGAAATCAAGGATGTGGTCCTCCCTGATTCGATGAAGCGGTCGATGTCGCGCCAGGCCGAGGCCGAACGTGAACGGAGGGCCCGCGTCATCACCGCCGACGGCGAACTGCAAGCCTCGGCGAAGCTGGCCCAGGCCGCCGAGACCATGACGGAACATCCCGCCGCCCTGCAACTGCGGCTCCTGCAAACCGTCGTGGAAGTCGCGGCCGAGAAGAACTCGACCCTCGTGCTGCCGTTCCCGGTCGAGTTGCTCCGCTTTCTGGAACGAGCGACACCGCACACCGCCCATGCTCCGACGCGAACAGCCGAGCCTACAACCACAACCACTCCGGCCAACATAAACGACGAATCGTCGGCCCGGCACACACAACACACGCCCGTCGACGCCCGCGGATTCGCCCTCGAGCAATCACGATTCGGATAGGACCAATAGTCCCCTCAGGCTCCAGACGGTGACCGCCGGTTCCGTTCGCGGTGGTCCTGGGCGGCAGGCGGTGTATCGGGAGCTGTGGTTCACCCCGACACCCCGGTGACCTCTGTTGCGGCGGGACTCACTGGTAGGGGCAGGACCGTCACCCCTCGCCCTCCGGTTTCCAAGATGTCGCCCTGGGCGCCTCGGGGTCTGACTGACCGCACTGACCTGCGCCCGACCTACCACTGCCCCGTTCTGACCGCGGCCGGACGGTACGGCTCGAGGTGCAGGCCGAGGGTTCATGGCTGCGATGAGAGTTCAGCCCGTCCTACGGTGATGTCAGAGCTGATTCGAGATCCACTCGCGCAAGACCACGGCTTGGTTGTGCTCGAGGTCCTTCGCCGAATACAGCAGCACCACAGTCCCGTTACGCGCCGCCTCGACGATCGGTTGGGCGGCAGTGCGATTGGCGTCGAGTTCCTGAAGGTAGCGGGTGCGGAACTCCGGAAAGCGATCCGGCTGGTGGCCGAACCAGGTCCGCAGTTCCGTGCTGGGCGCCACCTCTCTGAGCCAGGCGTCGCAGTCGAGGTCCGCTTTCGCGATGCCCCGTGGCCACAGTCGATCTACCAAGAAGGTTGGCGATGTCTTCTTGGTGCCGCGAGCGTCATAGGCTCGCACCAACTCGATCGGGCCCATAGATCGATCATGACACGAAATGACGGTGCCCACAACGAATGACAAGCTCGGGCTGCACGGTGGCGGTGGCGGAAGATCGCGGACACCACTGATGGGCAAAGCTGCTGAAGCTGCCCGAGTCGATCCATCCGGCGAAGCGCGCTGTGGCCGTGATGCGGCAGAACATCGCTGTCGCGCCCGCAAGTGTGTCGTGTTGCCGGCGGGCGTCTTCGCCGGCCACGCCGCTATGTCCATCGGGATGCTCGTGCACGACCTGTCGGTGCTCGTGGCCATCGTCCACGCGATGCGCCTGTGATGTAGGAGGGGTGTCGCGTCCGCACTTCACGCGGCGCCCCGGCGCGAGAGAGGGTCCGGACCGGGTTTTCCGATCCGACGATCGAACCACTGAGCTAGCCTGTGGACAATCCGAAACAAGCTCCCCAAAAACGTAATTGACGAGGTTGGAGTCGATAACCATGTCTGTCACCATGAACAACGCGGGCCCGGGTTCCGTCGCGCTACCGCCGGTCCCCGAAGGCGCCGCGATGGTCACGTTGAAGATTCGTCGTTTCAACCCCGAGGACCCGGGCAAGGCCGGATGGGCGAGCTTCGAGGTTCCCTGCCTACCCACCGATCGGTTGCTCAACCTGCTCACCTACGTCAAGGGGTATCTCGACGGGACCCTGACCTTCCGTCGCTCGTGCGCGCACGGCGTGTGCGGATCGGATGCAATGGTCATCAACGGAGTCAACCGGCTCGCGTGCAAGGTGCTCATGCGCGACATGCTGCACAAGGACGGTAAGAACACCACCGTCACGATCGCACCCCTCAAGGGACTCCCGGTCGAGAAGGATCTCGTCGTCGACATGGAGCCGTTCTTCTCGGCGTACCGCCAGATCAAACCGTTCCTGATGACATCGGGTCAGGGGCCCACCCGCGAGCGGATCCAGTCCCAGGCCGATCGTGCCCGGTACGACGACACCACCAAGTGCATCCTGTGCGCGTGCTGTACCGAGTCGTGCCCGGTGTATTGGGCGGATGGTAGCTATTTCGGGCCGGCCGCCATCGTCAACGCCCATCGCTTCATTTTCGACAGCCGCGACGAAGGCGCCGGGGAGCGGATGGATATTCTCAACGGCATCGACGGCGTCTGGCGTTGCCGCACCACGTTCAATTGCACCGACGCTTGTCCGCGCGGAATCAAGGTGACGCAAGCGATCACCGAGGTCAAACGCGCGTTGCTGTTCCACCGCAAGGCAGTAGTGCGGTAGCCGCACGAATTCTGCGGCACTGCCAGGTCCTTAATGGGGCTCTTGAGGCCCTGGTCGGGAAATGAAGAGGTGTCACCCTGTTGCTTCCCCGACCGACTCTGTTGCTGTGGGGTGAGTCCGGCGAGCATCCGATGCACGTGGGGCGGCCTGGCACTGTTCACTCCACCGGGGGGTGACGGCGGCGGAGGTGCAGCGGGGCTGTTCGAGAGACGCTGTTTCCGCATGGTGCTCCGGGCAGGACGTGGACCGGGGCCACCACTCCCGTTCTGGCCGGCGCTCGCTGCCCCGGTGGGCATGGCGAGCCGCTCAGGTGACGAGGAGCTGTCGCAGCACGTATTGCAGTATCCCGCCGTGCCGGAAGTATGCCGCCTCCGCGGGGGTGTCGATCCGCACGGTGGCCGGGAATTCCTGTACTTGACCATGGTGGTCGGCTCGGACGGTGACCTCGGTAGGGATGTCCGCGCCCGGGTCGCCGCCTTCGAGTCCGGTGATCGAGTATTCCTCTTCACCGGTCAGCCCGAGGCTTTCGCGGGTGCGACCGGGCGGGAACTGCAGGGGCAGCACCCCCATGCCGATCAGGTTGGAGCGGTGGATGCGTTCGAACGACGTCGCGAGGACCGCTCTGACCCCGAGGAGCAGTGTTCCCTTGGCCGCCCAGTCGCGCGAGGACCCGGATCCGTATTCGGCGCCGGCGAGGATGATCAGCGCAGTGCCCTCGGCGGCGTAGGCGTCCGCGGCGTCGAAGATGCTCATCTCCTCTCCGCCGGGGAGGTGGCGGGTGACGCCGCCTTCCGTGCCCGGGGCCAGCAGATTCCGCAGGCGGATGTTGGCAAAGGTGCCGCGGATCATCACCTCGTGGTTGCCGCGACGGGATCCGTAGGAGTTGAAGTCGGGCGGTTCGACGCCGTGCTCGCGCAGGTAAATACCGGCCGGGCTGTCGCGGCGGATCGTGCCCGCGGGTGAGATGTGGTCGGTGGTCACCGAATCCCCCAACATGACCAGTACCCGGGCGCCGGTGATGTCGGAGATCGGTTGCGGTTCGGGCTGTATGCCGTCGAAGTACGGTGGCCGCCGCACATAGGTGGAGTCCTCGTGCCATTCGAAGATCTCGCCGGAGGCGACATCGAGGCCGCGCCAGTTGTCGTCACCGGCAAAAACATTTGAGTAGCCGTCGGTGAACATCTGCGACTGCAGGCATTCGTCGATGACTGCCTGGACCTCCTCGGTGCTCGGCCAGATGTCACGCAAGTACACCGGCTGCCCGTCCGACCCGGTCCCGATCGGGTCACGGCGCACATCGGCGAGCATGGTCCCGGCGAGTGCGTAGGTGATGACCAGCGGCGGGGAGGTGAGGAAGTTCATCTTGCACTCGGCGTGGATGCGGCCCTCGAAGTTGCGGTTCCCGGACAGCACCGCGCAGGCGGTCAGATCGTGTTCGGTGACCGCGTCGCTGACCTGGGGGATCAGCGGACCGGAGTTACCGATGCAGGTGGTACAGCCGTAGCCGACGAGTCCGAAGCCGAGCCGTTCCAGATAGGGGGTCAGACCGGCCCGTTCGTAGTAGTCGGTGACCACACGCGATCCCGGGGCCAGCGACGTCTTCACCCACGGTTTGCGGGTCAGGCCCGCCTGTACGGCCTTCTTCGCCAGCAGGCCCGCGCCGATCATCACCGACGGGTTCGAGGTGTTGGTGCAGGAGGTGATCGCGGCGATGACCACGTGTCCGTGATCGACACTGTGCACCTCGCCGTCGAGGACCACCTCCACCGGGTCGGAGGGCCAGTCATGACTCTTCCCGCACCGGCACGGTGCCGCCGGCCCGTCCGAGGCGCGGTCGTGGTCGACCGCGATCGGATCACTGGCGGGAAATGACTCGCCGGATGCCTCGTCGAGCCCGGCTTCCAGCGCAGTCGGCAGTGGTTGGTCCGCCAGCAAGGACCCGACGGCGTGCGGCGCGCTGGCCAGCGGGATGCGGTCCTGGGGTCGTTTCGGGCCCGCGATGGAGGGCTCGACGGTGGCGAGGTCGAGCTCGACGGTGTGGCTGTAGGCCGGTTCCTGATCGGGGTCGTGCCACATTCCTTGTTCTTTGGCGTAGGCCTCGACGAGTCGGATCTGCTGCTCGGGTCGCCCGGTCAACCGCAGATAGTGGAGGGTTTCGTCGTCGATGGGGAAGATGGCGCAGGTCGAACCGTATTCGGGGCTCATGTTTCCCAGGGTGGCCCGGTTGGCCAACGGGACGTTGGCGACGCCAGGGCCGTAGAACTCCACGAATTTGCCGACGACCCCGGTCTTGCGGAGCAACTCGGCGATCGTGAGGACGAGGTCGGTGGCGGTGGTGCCCTCGGGTAGGGCACCGGTGAGTTTGAGCCCGAGGACCTGCGGCAGAAGCATGCTCATCGGCTGGCCGAGCATGGCCGCCTCCGCCTCGATTCCGCCGACTCCCCAACCGAGCACGCCGAGACCGTTGATCATCGGGGTGTGCGAGTCGGTGCCCACGAGAGTGTCCGGGTAGGCGAGGGGGCCGTCCGGTGTGTCCCGTGTGAACACCACGCGGGCCAGGTATTCGAGGTTGACCTGATGACAGATGCCGGTATCGGGTGGCACGACCAGAAAATCGTCGAAGGCATGCTGTGCCCACCGCAACAGTTGGTAGCGCTCCTTGTTGCGGGAGAACTCGAGGTCGGCGTTGACCCGGTAGGCGTCGGGCCGGCCGAAGACGTCCGCGATCACCGAGTGATCGATGACCAATTCGGTGGGAATGAGCGGGTTGATCTTTCGCGGGTCGCCGCCCAGCGCCGTCATCGCGTCCCGCATCGCCACCAGGTCGACCACACACGGCACGCCGGTGAAGTCCTGCATCAGCACCCGGGCGGGGGTGTATTGGATCTCGGTGTGGCCGGGATTGCGCGGGGACCAGGAGGCCAGGGCCGAGACCTGTCCGGCGGTGACCAGACGGCTGTCCTCGTTGCGGAGCAGATTCTCCAACAGCACCTTCATACTGTAGGGAAGCTGCACGTCGGTCTCGATCGCATCGAGCCGATAGATACCGTACGTCTGGTCTGCGACCGTCAGTGTGGAGCGCGCACCGAAACTGTTGCCGCTCACGGTTCGGGCTCCCCGGCAGTGGTGTGGCTATGGGCGACCACATGGTTCATCGCGTTCAGGGCCAGCGTGGAATGCGCGAATGCACCACCGGCCCGCATTTCCGCCGCGACCCAGATCGCTTCCATGATTTCCTCCGGCTCGGCGCCCGTGCGGCGGGCCAGTGTGGTGTGCCCGGTGATGCAGTAGGGGCACTGCGTCACATGGGCGACCGCGACCGCGATCAGCTGTTTCGTCTTCTCCGGCAGCGCACCGTCGGCGAAGACGGCGCGACTGAAATTGTCGAAGGCGTCGTGAATCCCGGGTGCGAGCGCCTTGCGACGTTCCGAAATCTCCGGCGTGGTGGGCTGATACAGCGACTCGGGCATACAGCTGTCCTCCTGTTTCAGCGTTGCCAGCCGTAGCACAGACACCGCAGCAGCAGCGCGGACCTTGCCTGCCACCATAACCCGTCCGCATCAAATTGCCAGGGCCGAACGTCCCCACCTCCACGACCGATCCGGTGGCTCAACGGTGCCGACGCAGTGGGCGATCGGCACGACAGCGTGGGACGAGTGATCATCGGCCCGATTCGCTTGCCGCATTGCGCGGCACCATGGTGGCGGAGGACAATAGTGGATGCGTGCGTTCCGATCTGAGCGACGAGACCAACCCACCCCGTGAGCGGTACGGTGAAGATCACGGACCGCCCGGGCGTAGGAGATGAGATGTGCGCTGCCAAGGTTGCCTCGTCGGTGATGCAAGTGGCCGAGCTAAATCGGTCGGTGAAGTACTACTGCGACGTCTTCACCTGCCGCGTCGCGGTGCGCGAGCCCGATGCAGCACTTCTTGTGACGCCGGACAACTTTCAGATCTACATGTACGCGAAGAAGGGGGCATCGACCCGTCGCGGGGTAAGCGTGATCGGCATCCACTACGTCATGTGGGCCGCCGACACCGAGGACGAGTTGGCGCGGATCACCGAGCGACTACACGCATATGACGCAGCCACCTACACGCAGACGGTCGGTGGGGTGACCTTCGTCGATGGTTGCGACCCGGACGGCATCCGGGTCATCGTCGCCTACCCGGGCCCCGAGCAGCTACCGCGGGAGCTGATCGCGCAACGATTCCGCGGGTGACCACTGGCGGTGGTGCATGCGCCACGCTGGCAAGGAGGGCGTCTTGTGATCGAATGCGACCGTGCCGCCGTCTGGCTATTTCAGACGACGACTTACGCACAACGGATCTCAGGCGCCGAGGATACGATCGTTCGACAAGAATCGTCGGGGACCAGAGGTCATCGAGCCTCTGAGGTACCGTGCACGGTTCGGTCAATTCCGCCGACGATGCCCGATCCTGACACTGGCGTGGATCAGTATCTAGTCGCGGATTTCACCCACGGGTTTCCATCTGTTGATGAGAACCTTTGATACGAGGTTTGCCTGAGCAAATGGATCGTGCGTGAACAGCCGTGTGACGGTGTCTTCGTCGGCAGCGTCGACGATGAACTGGGCGCCGGTATGGTCGGCGAGGGGACCCGATGACAGCACCACTTTGCGGCGGACCAGTTCGGCGAGCCACGCATGGTGATCGGTTCGGTGATCATCACGACCGGAGGATGTTTCGGGGCTGTAGGTGTATTCGACGACGAACACGGGCATGCTCTTCTCGTTCTCTCGTAGGCCGATCTATTCAGTGTGCAACCACGCTCGATTCGATACCAGTCCTTCTCGCGCGATTTTTCATGACGGGGCGCCCCGCCTAACTGTCCGAGCCGAAGACTTCGTCGGGGATGTTCTCGGCCGCCGCGTCCTCTTCGAGCGGTGCCTCGCGCACGCCGAGCAGGCCACAAGAGTAGGTGAGCTCGGCGAGGTACGGCGCGGCCTTTCACGGAGATGCCTTCGGGGCCCGGCGTCGACCACCGCCTCGATATCGGCGCAGTGGAGCAACATCAAACTCCTCGCTGTCGGGTCGACCGTGTCCCACGGAAATCACCACCGCGGGAAAGGTTGCGCCGCCAGGATCGAACCGGGATCCGGTCCTGGCGGCGCATAAGTCCGGCAAGACTCGGGCCCAACGTTGTGTTCATCGGTGTCCTCGACCCTCTGGTGGAGCGAAGCCTTGATTGTCATCGGTCGCCTCGGCATCCCCATGGCCCTCGCGCACTGGGTCGGCGAGGGCCTGACGACCGTGTTCTCCTTCCCGGTCGGCCTCGACGTCCGGCGTGAGCTGACGATCGGCAATTGCGTCAGCGCCGACGGGCGATCCTGTCCGCGTCCTGTGCCCCCTCGCCGCAAGCAGTCAGCCGAGGGTGGCGAGAGATCCGAATAGGCCTGTCGTTTACTCCCTACTGAACGACAGGCGTATTTCCGTGTGGTGGGCGGATCAGCTACCCGTGGAACCACCCGAGAAGCACACCGACCGGTGCAGACGAAGTGAGTGGTCGCGGTGTAGGTGATCACGATCTGACGAAGTCCTCAGGCTTTGTTTTGAGCGGATCGACGCGACGGGTTGTCTTGTCCCGCGGCCTTGGGATCGACTTGATCCTTTGTGGCGCGCACCCCCTGCGCGACTTTGTCGCCGAGGTCTTTGTCCACATTGCGCCAATACTCGAACGCTCTCGCCAGGACGGGTTCGCTCACGCCGTTGAGTAGGTGCCCGACGATGTTGTCGACCAGGCGTCCGCGGGCCGCATCGTCGAGAACGTCGCGTACCATCGTGCCTGCCTGTCCCCAATCGTCGTCGTCCTGGCGAAGTGTGTAGGCCTGTCGCACCATGTCCCCGTCGCTGTACCAGCCGATGGGTTCGCCCGCCACCGCTGGATCCGCGTGCGGGCCGCCCTTGGAGTTGGGTACATACACCGGGTCTCCGGGATTCGTGTGGCGCATGGGGCCATCCTTCGAATACGACCGCACGGTGGTCGCGTGGGGCCTGTTGACCGGCAGCTCCTTGTAGTTGGCACCGATGCGGTGCCGATGCGCATCGGGATACGAGAACCACCGGCCGAGCAGCATCTTGTCCGGACTCGGCCCGGTTCCGGGCACGGCGTTGCTGGGCTCGAATGCCCCCTGCTCGATCTCGGTGTGGTAGTTGCTCGGATTGCGGTTCAGCGTCATCTTGCCGACTTCGACGAGTGGATAGTCCGCATGCGGCCAGACCTTGGTGAGGTCGAACGGGTTGAACCGGTACGTCTTGGCATCCTCGAACGGCATGATCTGCATCTTGAGTGTCCAGCTGGGATAATCACCTTGTTCGATGTGCTCCCACAAGTCACGAAGGTGGTAGTCGGTGTCCATCGAGGCCATCTGATCGCCCTCGTCCTGGGTGAAGAACTCGATTCCCTGATCGGTGATGAAGTGGTACTTCACCCAGAACTTTTCGCCCGCGGCGTTCATCCACATGTATGTATGGCTGGAGTAGCCGTTCATGTGACGCCAGCTGCGCGGAATCCCGCGGTCACCCATCAACCACGTCACCTGATGCGCGGACTCCGGAGACAGCGTCCAAAAATCCCACTGCATATCATGATCGCGCAGATTGTTGTCGGCGCGACGCTTCTGCGAACGGATGAAATCCTGGAATTTCATCGGGTCCCGCATGAAGAAGACCGGAGTGTTGTTGCCGACCATGTCGAAATTGCCTTGTTCGGTATAGAATTTGAGGGCAAATCCGCGCGGGTCGCGCCAGGTATCCGGACTGCCACGTTCGCCGGCGACTGTGGAGAACCGTGCGAGCATCTCCGTCTTCTTGCCAGGCTGGAACAGGTCCGCCAAGGTAAACGCACTGACATCGTTGGTCACCTCGAATGTGCCGAACGCCCCTCCTCCTTTGGCATGAGGCTGCCGCTCGGGTACACGCTCGCGATTGAAAGCAGCCATCTTTTCGATGAGGTAGGCGTCGTGCAGCAAGATCGGACCGTCCGCGCCGACGGTGAGCGAACGCTCGTCGCTCGGTACCGGAATTCCCGCATCATCGGTGGTGTAGTTGTTCTCAGCCATCATGCCCTTCCTTCTTTCGACGTTGCGGACACAGTCCCCAGACGACGACCTCGGTAACGCTTGCTCGAGACACCTGTTTCGATCTGCTCGCGGACCAGATGGGCGATGTCTCCAGCACTGAGGTGTGTGATCATCGGAAACCTCGAGCACAGCCCGTCGCGGGCTGGTGACCCGAAGGCCGACTTCCCGCAACCGCCATTCCACATCGTGTGATGTGTTGTGCCGCATACACCTCAGGGCATCACGTCTTCTTGAATCCGTCAAGCGATGTTCTCGGTGGTTGCCGACATCTGGTTCCGGCGTGATCTGTTGTCCGGGAGGTTATCCTGGAAACAACCACTCGCTTATCACTCGACTGATGGAGGTTACTCTCATTCGGGGGTGGGGGTCAGGTGCGCCAGGCAGAGCGACGGCTCGACGAACGGTTCGAGCCGATCGGCCGCGAGCGGTGCCCGCCCCTCGGCCAGCACCCCGCGGATCAAGCCCAGGTGCAGCGAACACACCACGTCCCGGTGCCGCACGGCAACCTCCCGGAACGGGCAGTGCCGCAACGGAATCACTGGTCGATCGAGGTTCTCCACCACACCCGGAGCGAAGCCGGACTCGGCCAGCACCGTCGACAACCGGCGGACACCGTCGGCGGCGTCCACCCGCTGCGACGGAGCCGGCCGCTCCGCCAGGTAACGACCCCACGCCTCCCCGGCCGTCTCGGCAGCCCGGCCGGGCTCCGGCAGAGTGTCGGCGATCAGGCCGGTCAGCATCTCCGCCAGCAACCGGTAGCTGCGCTGGCCGGTGGACGCATCCGAGGTGGTAGCGGCATAGACCATCCGGGGCCGACCCGGCCGGCGGCGGTCCTCGGCGCGCCGCTCGGCCAGGCCCGCGTCGACCAATCCGTCCAGATGGAACCGGGCCGTATTCGGATGCAGATCGACCCGTTCGGCGATGTCCTGTACGCCCATCGGTTCCGCCGCGGCGCACAGCAGCTCCAGCACCCGGTTCCGGGTCTCGCCGAGCGCGGTCGGCAGCGTGGGGTCGGTCAACGCCTGCTCGCTCATAGTGCCTACTTTAGCCGAGACTAGTAGTAGAAACCATCCGCATCAGTGGACGACTGAGCGCGGGGATAATCGCCGGATCATTCAAGGTCAAGAGCGGTCAGTGATGCTCGTCACATGCATTGCAGCTTCCGTCGATTAGTTAGTTTGCACTAATATCATAGTAAATACTAGTTCTGGTATGAGGTAGTGCTTGCTTGCTCTCCTCGCGCAGAGAGAGGACCTCGTCGTGACCGCACCATTCGACATCACCGACACCACAATCGACCCCGGTGTTCGGGCCGGCTCGGCCATCCGAGACGACGCTCACCGTCTGCTCCGCGAGTATCGAGCGAAAGCCGCACTGGTGACCGAGTTGTCACTCACTGGCCCACTGTCAACGAAGACGTACGCCGGGGCGAACCCCTCCACCGCCGGCCGTCGACGGCATCCGGCCACCAGCGACCCGCCGTGGGACCATGACGAGGTCGAGGCACTGCCATCCGGTTCGGCACTGCTCGTGGTCACCCGGGGACCCAACCGCGGTGACTGGTTCCTGCTCGATCAGACGGTCACCACGATCGGTCGCCACATCGACAGCGACATCTACCTCGACGACACGACCGTCGGCCGTCGCCACGCCCAGATCCGGCGCGACAACAACACATTTCGGGTGACCGATGTCGGCAGCCTCAATGGCACCTACCGCAACCGGGTGCCGGTCGACACCGCACTGCTCGCCGACGGTGACGAGATCAAAATCGGGAAATTCCGGCTCGCGTTCCTCATCACCCCGCCGTCAGCGGCCACAGATCAATGACCACGACGGAGTGAGTGATCCGGCTTACCTCGTCACCATGATCGCCCCGCAAGCTGCTGCGTGGCGTCCTCGACCAGCACGAGGCGCCGGAAGCCGATAGCCGGCTCGTCCGGTGGAAAACTGATCACACTCGCGTCGCCCGACCACCGGGCCGGAGTTTCGGTGCAGGTGGTGTGGCCGTAGCCGACGAGGTCCGAAGCCGAGTCGTTTCCAGATGGGGGAGCAGTCCGGCCCATTCAGCCGTATTCGGTGACCACACGCGCTCCCGGAGTCAGTGTCGTCGTCACCCACGGTGTGCGGGCCGACGCCGCCCGGCGGCCTTCTTCGCAGCAGGCCCCGCAGATCATCACCGACGGGTTCGAGGACACTGCACGCTCTATTGTCGACCGCCAAACGGCGCGCCTGCATTCCCACAGATGATCTGCGGCAGTCCTGTGGAAAACTCCCCGAGCCGCGCCTGCCCCACGCACAGCGTTCCCACTAGCGCCAGCTGCCGGTATGCAACCGGAGCGCGTCCAAGCGTTCCGCGAGCCGTGGATCTCAACCCGCGAGCCACAGACGCCGTGCCACCGCCTTCATCCTCTCCACGATCTTCGGCCGAAGCGGAGTCGGGGGTTCGGGTGCAGCTGCGCGTGCAACAGCGGAAAAACTCGCCGGTATCCACACCGATAACAGCGATAATCTCCTCCGACGGGCAACCGCCATGTGGGAACCCGCGAAGCGCGACGGTCATCATCCGATTCACATTTGCCGTGTTTCCGGTCATCGTATTTCCTGTCCCACACCGCTACCCGGCCCGAGTCGATGGCGGAGTGCCCTATTCCGGTGGGTCTTCGCAATCGATTCCGGCAACGCGGTCGAGGACCGATAGTTGCGTCACCAGTTCGCTCATGTTCGTGGTTCCATGCAGTTCGACTTCGACGCTGCACGCGTGGGTGCCTGTCCTGAAGGTCGGGTATATTTTGGTGCTGGACGGGACGACGAACTTGTCGCCACCAACGGTGGGTTGGAAGGTTCGCTGCCGGAAAAGTTGTTGGCCTCAAGGCACTCTCGCAACGTGGGCGTCATGCCGCGGCGACTCGGAGCGGTGCCCCATACCTGCGTCTCGAAGGGGAAGATCGACTCCCGCCGTCGACGTTCGAGGTCCCTGACAGGTGTCATGGCGGGCGAGGCCAGCGGCGGCGCGACCGGTGTCGGTGTCGGTGTCGGTGTCCTGCCGGGGCGACGACGTGCGACAACCTCGAATAGGGCGAGAGCGCCGATCGCCGCGGTGACCGCCACGGTGAACCCCCAGCGCTGCAGGTCCGCCGGCGATGCCGCGACGGCCGCGTGGAGCGCGGTCGCGAACAGCGCACCGGCGGCCGCGGCCGATACGAGCGTGGACCTCCGGTCTCGGGCGGGGGCGAGCGCGTGAGGCAGCAGACAGCTTTCCGCACTGTCACAGAGCTTGCCGAGTTCGGTATGCAGGAAGGCGATCTCGTCGGCGGTGCGGTGGACCAGCGTTGATCGAAGGTGTGTCGATTCGAGCCGTGGCGGGGCCGGATGAGCATCGGCGGGGTGTGTTTGCAGAAGCCGTGTCTCGATCATCCGTGTGCGGGCCGCCGCGATGTCGCCGAGGCAGGCGAGGGCGCCGCGTTCGCACAGTTGGCGGCGGTTGCGCAG
The DNA here is from genome assembly GCF_017656075.1 of Rhodococcus sp. ZPP. NCBI lineage: Bacteria > Bacillati > Actinomycetota > Actinomycetes > Mycobacteriales > Nocardiaceae > Rhodococcus > Rhodococcus sp. ZPP. Next base: position 175,798 of record NZ_CP058639.1, on the reverse strand, counting down.
GAGCGAGAGTACGCGTCGGTGGTCCGCCGAGTGCTGTGCGCGGAGGGCGACCCAGCCGATCAGGCAGTAGAGCATCGCACGGGTGCCCCGATCGAGGTGGCCGGGACCGGTGGCGGCGGCACCGACGTCGACGGCGAGGGCTCGGGCGTCCTCGCGAATCGCGATCCCCGATCCGAGACGTGACGCCCCGTCGATCAGCGGGACCCGGTGCCAGCGCAAGAGCCCAGGGTAGGAGTGGGACGCGGCCCCCGCGCAGGGTGTGGTGCCCGGTTCGTCGACCAGTCGTCGAACCGTATCGATCCCCTCGGTGTGGACCTCGATGATCAGGCCCTCGAGGGTGTCCCGCTCGGTCCAATTTGGGCCGCGCATTGTCAGGCTGCGCAGCGGCCGGTAGACCTCGGATTTGGGCAGTCGGGTGTCCAGCCGCGGGAATATGTCGTTCGGGCTCGCCTCGGGCGTCAGCCCGAAGGGACGAAGAAATGCTTCGATGGCGGCCCAGAATTCTCCGCTACCGCCGCCGCGGAGCGGGTCATTGTGTCGGTCGATCAGGCTGCCGGTGCGGTCGGGGGTGAGTTCCTCGCAGGCCAGGACCAGTCCGTTGCCGGGAACCTCCCACAGTGACAGGCACGTGGCTGGGGGACCGACGTAGCGGCGTTGTGGGCCGTCAGGTACGCGCTGTCCATCGAGTGCGAGGCCGAACGCTATCGGGGGACTGCTCCGATCGACGATGTGCCGGAACGCCAGCAACTGTGCGTGCGGTCCATCGTCTCCGGTGGCGGTGGGGGAGCTGATGCGGGCCGGCAGGAACGGCTCGACCTCGTCGACCGCGGGTACCGGGACCGGGTCGGCGCTTTCGACGATATTCAACGGCAGCAGGATGACCCGCAACATTGCCCCGCGTCTCCTCGACGACAGCGAGGTCGGGGCCGGCCGACGGGTAACGAGTCCAGGACGATTCATTTCTGTTCCATCAATTCTCGACACATCCGGCACTCCTGCACCGACCAATAGGTCGGCAGGGGAGACGTCGTCTCACCGGATGTGGTGTGAGTGCCCCTGTCTCGCGCACCCTGAACTCGTTGGAACACGCCCGCCCCGGCCGCGGAGGGGCCGGGAGGGGCGTGTCTGAGGCCGGAAGTTGGCCCCCCGATCGGGTGATCACATGCGGGGCGGACCGATAAGACTGCGGTGTGTTCCATCGAACTCGGCAGGGTTTTGTGAGCCGCTTTCACCGCTGTAGAAAAATGGAAGAGAGTGCAGTCGCTGATATTTCCACGCTCCGAGCCGTTCTCCTCCGAAGCTGCTACGCCTGATGTGGGCGCGGGTCAGGGTTGTGGGCCGAGTTCCCGGGGCACCATCATCGATCCTCAGGCAGCGAAGACGGTGGCGGGGTGCGGTGATGACGCCAGTGTCGCGTCAGTTCTTCCGCTTTCGGATGAGTTGAGTGGACTCTAGCGTCTTCTCTCGCTTCTCCGCCCGGCGCTCCTTGAGGGCCCGCGCGGACTGTTTCGAACTTTTGACGGCGGACTTGTCAGCCATTGTCGGTCCTTTCCGAATCGGCAACCGCGAACTGACCTTCGACCATACCCAGCAAATGAAATAAGTCCACCTCAGCGACCGATCAGGGGCGGTTCGGTGATGCGCGGGTCGTGACGAGGGGGTCAGTTGGTGCGTCGGCGGGTTGTTCCCCGATCAGGCACGCTCTCACCTCCAGTGGCGTCCGGTGCGGTCGCGTGCGATGTCCGTCGGTAGTTTCCGGCGTGCAAGGCGCGCAAGATTTTACGGACTTGCTTATTTCTTGCCGATGGCTATGGTGCAGGGCAGCGATAATGGCATCTAGTTGGAGGACTGAAATGTGAGTGCAGCTACCGATCGTCAGTGGGCGGTTCGTGACGCTGTTCTGCGTTGGCTTCTCGCGAAGACAACGGAGGGTTATCGCAGCCCGATTCTGGACGCGGATGCCATCGGAGCGGAAGTTGGGTGGGTGGCCTCGGCCCTCACTCACGACGAAGTGGTCGACGCCTCGATGTTTCTCTTCAAGGAGAACTATGTGACAGGCGTGCCGGTGATGGGTATCGGGATTCCGCGACCGATGCTGACTGTCGCGGGACGTCGGGTTGCCAAGTCAGGCAGACCCCTCAAGCACAAGGACGACGCTCACCGAGCGAAGTTGCGCCAGCGTCTGCCGGCTCCGCTTGCAGAGACATCCGCGACGACGGTGGTAGTCGAGTGAATGAGCGAATGGTTTAGCCGGTCACTCGCCGATGTGTACGTGAGCACGGGTTGAGCTTGGAACCGTTGCGGTATGCGCCGTTGTCGGGGCACACCAAGCCGACACCGACCAGGACGCCAAGCCCGGTCGCGTCCGTGATTTGGGTATCCGCCTACGCGCACTCTGCGGCGATGGTCCCGACCTGAATCAGTGACTTTTTCAGATGCCGGCGATCGGTATACGGCCTGGCCCGTATACCGGCGCCGGCCGCCAGGGCGGATCACCGAAAAATCAGGAACGATAGCAGGTTTCACTTTGGAACCTGATGGATGACAAGGGTGCTCCGGAGATTGTCGCCTGGGTGCTGGACGGATCGGCCGAGGTGCGCAGAGCGACTTACAGTTTCGCCTGTCCGTCGCCGTTCGCGTGGTTCGGCGATGGGCACGTTGTAGTTCGTTGGTGAGGGTGTGACGGTCGGTGACGGTTTCGCGGCCTTCTCGTAGGGTGACTGCATGCCCGCTGGTGATCTGACCGATTGCACTCAGGTGTCAACCCATTACTTCTAGACGAAGGCGGGAATCGTCCATCATGAGTGTGACACCCGACCACAGGATTCCGTCGACCCTCGCCGGTGCCGGGTCGATCAGTACCGCGGAGATCATGGCCCGACTCGCCGCGATGTTCGCTGACGACAACGCCGACACCCCTTCGCCCTCGTTGCCGGCCCCGCGGGCTGCGAGCGAACTGAGCCCCACCACATCACGATCCGCACCGGCCGCCGCATTTGACCCACCCCGAGGAGGACCTGTCCCGTGAACCTCAATGTCGTCCTGCTGTTACTTGTCCTCGCCGGCGGAATCGGTGGCACCGCCGCCGTCCAGGCCGCGTTGCGCCGCGGCGCCGATGGCGGCCGGCGCGCGGTGTTCCACGTCGGCGGCTGATCAAACATTCTCGGAGCCAGGCCCATCAAGGGCCGAGAAGGACATACGTGTGAGCAATCACGCGATGGGCTGGGCCTGGTACGGGTGCTACTGTCGCCGGCCACTTTCATTTGCAGATCCCTGCAGCCGGGTGCGTACGGGCCCGGACACAGACCTTGCCGATCTCGTCGACCCACGGCACTGAGGGTCCCACCAGGATGGCGAACACCGCCTGCGCGGAGAGTGGCTCGTGGTGTCGAAGGGCCCTGCACGACGTCGAGGTGCACCATGAGGCGATCCCCGGGGACTTCGTCTATGGCGACGATATCGAGGTGCCGGCGGCCGAAGTGTTCGGCGGTGGCCAGCCGCTGACGAGGTTTGATCACTACCATCGGCGCCAATCCGCTCTTGGTTTTGGTCTTCCGGATGCAGCCGCATAGGGGCGTCCGACCCAGGGACAGGCTGCAACCGTGAGTGGCGGTGAGGAGATCCGGACTCTCAGATCACTCGGGTTCTCCTCTGGTCTGCCTGCCCGATCGCTACGGGGACGAGGACGTAATCACCGGGGTGTTCCCGAGATGCACCTGGCGAGGACCTCGATTTCTGTTGTCCCGATCGCCCTGCCGAACTTGCGTTTGAGAGCTGCCCGCACCGTCGAAGCTGATGCACCCTGGTGTGCGCGGTACACCTGGTCTACGCCCCGCTGGAGGTTCGCCGCGACGGTGGGCACCAAATCTGGCGCACACCCGATGTCGATGCGCACCGCAACCTCGACCACGTCAACCTCGACCACATCAACCTCGACCCTCGTGCATCACCGCACGCTCTTCTTGAGAGAATAAGAGACACTGAATGACTCGGCGAAATACCTATCCTTTGCCGATGACCGTGGTGCATGCCATCGCGGCTGGATTTGTTGACCGGAGGCTCATTCAGCCGATCGGGCGCTCCCATTCCGGTTCCTCGCTCGGGTCGAGAACGTCCCGATCGACCCGGCGAGGGTGCAGCGCACTGTTCGGAGTGGGTGCCGCGCGCCAGAGTCGGCCACACACTGCGACGGACACTGTCACATCGATCGGCACCGCTCGGCCAAAGAATGCGACCGATCAATCGGTAGCGGCGTCAACTAGTGCCGCGACCTGAGGTTTCATCGATTCACTCCTGCACAACCAGAGTCATCCGCACCTTTGCCCGAGTGAACCGCTCGTACACGCGGGCGTATCGGTGTCGTGCCACTCGGCTACACCGACCTGCGGGGTCCGCGACACAAGACCGAGCACCCCATCAACGGTCATATCCACGACACCGGCCTTTACCTAGGTAAGGACTAGGTGAAGGCCGGTGGTCTCTGGGTGTCCGTTCCTGGAAGCTGGAGTGACGGACCATACCAGGCGGCGTCGACAGTGAGACGCGAGACATCGCCTCACACGCGCCGACGTCACCTGTCCCGCAGTACCATCCGATGCAGCGAAAGGACTCTCATGCCGACCGACACCTCCGCAGTACCCGGACGAGGGCCTTCGCCGCAGCGTGCGGACGCGCAGTTGCTGTCCGCCGCGGCGGCAGTCCTGGCCGAGCAGCGCGCCTGTAGCCATGACGCCGGCTTCGATGCTCTTCTCGATGTGGCCCGCCGTAGCCACGTCAGCGTCACCACCGCAGCTGTACGGGTCCTGTCGCGGCCGTCTGCGGATCGCAAGTGCCGTGAGCAACATCCCCGTGCAACAGCGCATCTGCCGCGCCGCGCCGGCGGCGGTGGTGTCAATGGATAGGAATCCGCCGGGTTCGATCCCGACGGATCCGCCCTTGGTGGCGGTCTCCGTTGATTCTGGTGAGTGGCGGGTGCGTGCCGCGTGCCGCGGCGCCGCTCTGTCGGTGTTCTTCTCGCCGGACGGCGAACGGCGCGGCGCTCGCGATCGGCGTGAAGCGCGGGCCCGGCAGATCTGTCGGGTGTGCCCCGTGCTGGTGCGGTGTCGCGATCACGCGCTGACCGCGGGTGAATCCTACGGCGTGTGGGGTGGCATGACCGAGTCGGACCGACGAAATCACATTAACCGTGCCCGCCGCGGTGAGCGTCGACCGCTCACGTCTTTCCATGAGCGACCTGCTGGCGCTGCATCGGGAGTACGCCGGCCCGCATTCACCGTGTCGTCCGACCGTGCGTACACCGGTGGGGCGTCGAGGGGTCGCCCCACCGCCGGGTGACACCCACGCCGACCTGGACCGGGGCGGATTTGCGCCGTCGGACGAGTTCGGCGAGGCAAGGAAGCACCGGGGCATGCGCTTCACGTACCGTCGACAGAGGCGAACGGGTACCGTAGGTTGCACCTGATCGTGCGGATTCCGGTGTCCCGTCGAGTGCAGACGTGTTCGTCGAACCCAGATCCGCAGGCCCTTGGGATGAGTTTCTGGGCGAGGTTCGTGCACAGATTTTTTGCGAGCGAAGACCGCGACACACCGTCCCGGTTGACCAGAACTCCACCCGGCAGTCTCCACCACGCGGTACCACCGCGCTGATGTACTGGATGTCATTCACTTTCAACGGCAGCGCTACTTCTCGGGTCACGTCCCGAGACCTGCCGCGCCGCTGGTGCAGGAAAATCGTGATTCGAGGGGCGCACTCGTCGTCGGTGACCGACGACGAGTACACCGCGCAATATTCCCGGGCACAACGAAATCGGCGATGATGACATTGTGGGCTCCCGTGGGTCGGTGATCTGGTGATCACCGCCCGAATCGGAGCCGATTCTCGGAGGCGCAGGCGTGCCATTTCGGGTTCTCAAACACCTTCTGGCGCAGCCGATGGAATGGCCCGAAACCGATCGGCATGACTGTCGTCGAACTCGGGCTTCGCGTGCTGGAGCTGCTGGGCATGCAACGTGAGCGTTACGGCACTGAGCCCGAGGCGACCGGTGCCGATCGTTTATCGCGGCCGCCTCCTCGTTTCGCGCGGTTGACGGAGCTATCCGACGAGCACCTGTCCGAGCCGACGGCGCTGGGCAGATGGTTGCGCGCTCTGGGCCTGCCACATCCAGTGCAGTTGCTCGAGTCGTGCGGTGATGCCGATCAGCAGGTCCTGGGTGACCGGGTCCGCCTTCTCGGTGGACTCGATGCGGGCCCGCAACCGCTCGATGACGGCGGCCAGGTTCGCGACCATCGTCTCGACCACATCGGCGTCGGGTGTCCACCCTTCGGCGAATCCCGCGGTAACCGCGTCCGCGGCCACGGTGGCCGCGCGGCCGTCCGGGCTGACACCGATCGAGGTGGCCCGCTCGGCTGCCTCGTCCGTGAAATTGCGTGCGATGGTGACTAGCTCGTCGAGGGCAGGGTGTATCGCCAGGAAGTGGGGTCCGATGACGTTCCAGTGGGCCTGTTTGGCGATCAGGCTCAGGTCGATCAGGTCGACGACGGTGCCCTGCAGTGCCTTGCCGGCGATCCGTTGCTGCTCGGCGTCGAGGGTGGTGGTGATGGGGGAGGGGGTCATGGTCGCTCCTGTCGTTGTCGTAGGTCGGTTTCGGGATCGTTGTTTCGGTCGTACCGACCGAGACGTCGGGATTGTGCTGTCGGCATGGTGGGGGACCGTGCCCGTCGGTGTGATCGGTACCCACGCGTGCTGCGGGGTGTCCGGCGCTCTGCGATCTCAGGCACTGTCTGCGAGAGGCACAACTGTGTTCTACTCAGCCTCGCTGAGCCGGTGTGCGAGCACTGAACCGGTGCTTCCGGGCCGGGCGTTGTGATCGGTCTCGGCGGCGAACATCACCTCGAGGTGGGCCTTGATCTGGCGGGTGCTCATCGATCCGCCGTGGGCGAAGGATCTGTGGATTGCCGCGGCGGGCGTGCGGGATCGATACATTCCTCGTTCTCTCTCTTTCTCGGCCTCCGGGCCGCTATCAGCGCAGGGGCCGTGCGTGCGGTGCAGCGTCTCGACAGGAGCCGCGGTCAGAGTGCCTTCGGCCACAACCGGTCGGCGTGGTCGCGGACTGTTCACTCAGGCCGTCAGGGTGATGCCGAAACACCGTCATCGCGCACTGAGTTGCGGCGGTGCAGTGATCACCGCGGTGTGCCGTCGCCTGATAGCTCGAGCCTCGGCGACCCAACGCCTATTTTCCGGCGGCAATGGACACTGTGCGGGTGCCCGGTACGGTCTTGCTCAACGCGATCGCGATGCGGCGTTCGGATTCGTCTTCGAACTGGCCTGCGATGGTGACGCAGCCCTCCTCTACCGTGACGCGCCAGCGCCCGTCCCCGGTGTAGTCGTCGAGGCGGCGTTGGGCGCCCACGGCGATCGTCTCGTCCGGTTTGAGCATCAACCGCACCACGTCACTGCGGCTGAGGATGCCCACTACCCGCCCGTCGATATCCACGACCGGCAGACTGCGTAGTCCCTGCTGATGCAGCGTCTGGCTCACATCGGCCAAGTACTGATACAGCGGCGCAGCAACGGCGGGTGCAGTCATCACCTCGCCCACCGTCTCCGAGGACGCGGTACCAGCCCGCAACACGTCTCCGCTGTTCAACATCCCAACCAGGCGGTCGTGGTCGTCGACCACCGGCACTGCCGCGAACCCGTACTCGGCCAGTAGCACTGCGGCCGTGCGCATACTGTCGGATTGGCGCACCACTCGAACCGGTCGCTGCATCACGTTCAACACTCGCATCGTCACCACTCGTTTCAGTCGATCCGACACCCAGATTAAGGAGCGCCGGAAGTTGGCCCCCCGTTAGGTCTCACGCGGATGCGGACCAATGACATTCGCCGTGTTCCAGAACACTCTTCAGCGCTCCGTGAGCCCTTTTTCGATTCTGTATATGAGCGGAAGAGAGGGAAGCCCGGCGAGGTCCTCACCCCAAGTAGCTGGAACCCGAAATTGCTAGTCCCGTGATGGGGCGAGTCGGCATTTCTCTTGGCCGAGCTTCGAATGCGACATTCCAACCCTCAGGCAGGGACGAGGATGGCGGGGCGGTGGCGATGCTCCAGGATGACGTCAGCTCTTACGCTTTCGAATGAACTGCGTCGATTCGAGGTCCTTCGCTCTCTTCTCCGCCCGGCGCTCCTTGAGAGCACGTGCAGACTGTTTTGAACTCTTGACGGCGGACTTGTCAGCCATTGTCGGTCCTTTCCGAATCGGCAACCGCGAACTGGCCTCGACCATACCCAAAAAAAGAAATAAGTCCAGTTCAGCGGCATATTAGGGGAACGGCACGTCTACCGAGTCACGCCCAAAAGGGGCCGTTCGGAGAGCGTCGACGGTGACGACGGGATCGGCCAGAACGTCGTCACCGGCCTGTTCCCGCGCGAGATGCCCTGCGCCCCATCCGCGCCGGCGTCAACCGTCTTGCGCCAACAGCTGGGTGCTGCTCCGAAAACCCAAGACGCGCAAAATAGTTCGATACTTGCCTATTCCTTGCCGACGGCTATGGTGCAATTAGGCATCAACGACATCTACCGGAGGACTGAAATGTGAATGCAGCTACCGATCGTCAATGGGCGGTTCGTGACGCTGTCCTGCGTTGGCTTCTTGCAAAGACGACGGAGGGTTATCGCAGCCCGATTCTGGACGCGGATGCCATCGGAGGAGCAGTCGGGTGGGCAGCGTCGGCGCTCAGCGACGACGAGGTGTACGACGCCTCGAACTATCTCTTCAAGGAAGGTTATGTGACAGGCATGCCGGTGAAGGGTGTCGGCATTCCACGACCGATGTTGACTCTTGTCGGACGCCGTGTGGCCAAGACAGGCAACCCTCTGCGGTCCAAGGCCGACGCTCGCGACGCTAAGTCGCGCCGGCGCCCGCGGACTTTCGCAGAGGCATCCGTGACGACAGCGGGCACAGCGAAGTAGAGGCTCCGCCCAATTCGGCTACGCCACGGGGTCAAGCCCGTCGAAACATTTCCGACCATCACCACACCCGAAGGGACGTCTACATGAACACCAATGTGGCACTGCTGCTGGGGTTGCTCTCCGGAGGGATTGGGGGCACCGCGGCCTTGCAGGCACTTCTGAGACGGCCCGGGAGACCGAACCATTGGGCACTCTCGGTAATCCAGTTGGGCCATGTTTCCTAATGGTTTGAGCCACTCGACGATGCCCGCAAGGAGGAATCCGGCTGGGTAAGTGAGGGCGATTTTGTCGTAGCAGGTGGGGACCCGCGCGCCACTGTTTCAGCCTTGTTGAAAGCCCATTCGACCATGATGCTCGGGTTCGGTGATGAGGGATGTCGCCGTTGATCGCGGCGTTATCGCCGCCGGGTCGGATGTGGAGTGCGGTGGTGTGGCCGAACGGGGCAATGCCAGATGGCCGCGGTCCTCGATGGTGTCGCGGCGGGCGATGGCCATGGCGGGCCATCGCCCGAGCGAGTTCGAGCACCTGGGTCCACCACGCAAATGAGGTTCGCTCGAGGGCACTGTCAACTCGAGCAATCCGACGGCGATTTCGCCGGTTCGACCTCCGCGGTTCACCAGGTCGCTTGTGACGCATGAGGCTTATGTGATTATCAGATTGTCCACGCGACCTCTAGTTGACAGTGACCGACCGGTCACGCACGAAGGTTCTTACGATAAGTGACCACCTCGCAGGGGACCTTCAACAGCGGCGTCAGAGCCGGATACACGTCGTTGGGTGCGTCGATTCGCACACCTCGATAGCCCATTCGGGTGTACCACCCGGTCAGAAATTCCTTCGACGGGAGCGAAAAATCGCGCGGCTGAATCACTTCCAGCGTCATGATGTGATTGCCGGTATCCGCAGCGCGGTTCTCGGCGAATTTGAGGTGCGCTGCCGGTTGACCACCCATCTCATGAGCCAGCTCGAGTCCTTCGCCGTGACAATCCCCCCATGACGACTTTGCCGCTAACGGTCGCGTTTGCAGATCTTCTGGATGGGTGTCGGTCCTAACCCAGCTTCGCGACGGTAAGCAACACTGTGGCAGCGTCGAGGGCCTCCAGCGAGTGCCGTGCGTTGGGCACGATCAACAGGTCTCCGGGCGAGCCCTCCCAACTGTTCTCACCGGCACTGAGCCGGACCCGCCCGTGCAGGACCTGAACAGTCGCCTCGCCTGGGTTTTCGTGCTCGTCGAGCCTTTGCCTCGCAGCGAGTGCGATCAAGGTTTGGCGCAGAACGTGCTCATGACCCCCGTAGATCGTGCGAGCGCTGCGACCGCTCGACGCGGTGCTTGCGAGCTCGAGTTGCCGCCGCGCCAGGGCTGGCAGTGACATTTTCTCCATGTTGCGTGCCTTCCTCGTGGGTCTTCAGATCACACCAGTCACCGGATGAACCGACTCACCTCAGAAGCCCCCATGCAGCTCCTTCCTTCGCGGTTCTGCCGTCCACGCTACCGAGTCCGGCTCTCGGTCTCTTTCCGCCACACGGGGCTGGGGAGTGGGGTATTGGCCGGTCGGCACTCATACCGGTGCCCGCGTCCAATGTCTGGGATCTCGCCCGGTAGCGGTGGTAGAAGCACTCCTCGATCGAGTCCAATACCGCATTGGCGCCAATCGAACCCCACCGTGAGGGGCGGAGGCGACGACAAGGATAGTGAGCAGGACTGCGATCAAGGCGGCGTCCGGTACTGCGGCCGTCGCCGAGCGGTACGGCACGGGCACCGGCGGAAAAGGCCCGGCAGGTTGCTCTGTCCAGCGATCGAATCAGTGACCGGCCTGACGCCGGTTCCCGCGAAGCGTGCCACTCGGCCACGTGAGAAGAAGACCGTACCGACCTCCGCTCACACCCGGCCGCGTAACATCGGTCACATAATTGGTATATGAGATGCGCATTAACGTACGGTCGGGTCATGCAACTCACCAGGTTCACCGACCTCGGACTGCGGGTCGTCATGCGACTCGCCGTTGCCGCGGACGGTGACCGCCCGGGCAGCCGGTATATCGCCGATGAATTGTCGGTGTCGTACGCGCACGCGGCGAAGGTGATCACCCGACTCTCCGAGCTCGGCATCGTCGATGCACGACGCGGCCGCGGAGGTGGCCTGGCCATCACCGAACTCGGCCGCACCGCCTCGGTGGGATGGCTCGCGCGCCGCCTCGAGGGAGAGGCGGAGGTTGTCGAATGCGACGGCGTCAATCCGTGTCCGCTGCGGTCGGGTTGCCTGCTGCGGTCGGCGCTGCGCCGCGCCCAGGAAGCCTTCTTCGAGTCACTGGACACTCTCACCATCGAAGACCTCACCCAGGCTCCCACCCGAACGGTCCTGCTCGCCCTGCCCGGGCCGGTCGGCACCGACCCCCAAATTTCTTCAACGATCGGAGAATGACATGCTCTCGCCCTCCTCGACCGAGATGATCCGCGCCACCCTGCCCGTGGTCGGTGCCGCGATCTCGGACATCACGGCGCTGTTCTACCGCAAGATGTTCGCTGCGCACCCCGAACTCGAACGTGACCTGTTCAACCGCGGAAACCAGCAGCAGGGCGAACAGCAGAAGGCGCTGGCCGGCGCCATCGCCGCGTTCGCGGCGCTCCAATTGGAGCCCGATCAGGCCCGTGTCGATCTCATCCTGTCGAGGATCGCGAACAAGCACGCCTCACTGGGGATCGAGCCCGCTCAGTACGCGATCGTGCACACGCACCTGTTCGCTGCCATCGTCGAGGTGCTCGGTGACGCCGTCACCGCCGAGGTCGCTGCGGCCTGGGACGAGGTGTATTGGCTGATGGCGGAGACGCTGATCTCGATGGAAGCCGGTCTCTATCAGGCTGCGGGTGTCGCGGTGGGCGATGTGTGGCGCCAGGTGCGCGTTCGCGAGCGGCGCCACGAGTCGGCCGACACGGTCTCCTTCGTGCTCACCTCGGCGGACGGCGCGGCGCTGCCGTCCTTCGCTCCGGGGCAGTATCTGTCGGTGGGTGTTCATCTCCCGGACGGTGCGCGGCAGATCCGCCAGTACAGCCTCTCCTCTGCACCGTCGAGCGATGATTGGCGCATCACCGTCAAGCGCGTCGACGCCCAGAGCCTGCCGGACGGAGTCATACCGGCCGGGGAGGTGTCGAACTTCCTGTTCCGCAACGTGTTCGAAGGTGACATGCTGAACGTGACCACGCCGTTCGGTGACCTGGTACTTCAGGACGACGACGCTCCGCTGCTCCTTGTCTCCGCCGGCATCGGCTGCACGCCGATGATGGGGATGCTCAGTCACCTCGCCGACACCGAGGACTCCCGTCCGATCTCGGTGCTGCATGCCGACCGCTCGCCCAGCAACCACGCGCACCGTGCCGAGTTGACCGAACTGGTGGAGCGTCTGCCGTTCGCGGTCATGCACCGTTGGTACGAAGACCTCGGCGCCCGCCGCCCCGAAGGCCACCTTCGGGAAGGCCGCGCTGACCTCGGTGAGGTCACCATCGCACCGGGTACCCGGGCCTACCTGTGCGGTCCGCTGCCGTTCATGCTCGGCATCCGTGAGGCGCTACTCGCGAAGCAGGTGCCGGCCGAGAACATCCACTACGAGGTCTTCGGCCCGGACAGCTGGGCAGTCGCACCGGCATAGGCGCGCCGCCAACAAGCCCGGCTCGAAGTGTGCAGCGTTCCGAGTTGCTCGACTCGGCGGCGACGCGTGTGCCGGCCGAGTGCACAGTCAAAGGACACCAGATGACCACCGCGCAGGCCGTCGCGGCCGCCGTGACCTTCGTGTGGTTCGGAATGGTGTTGGCGATCTCGTTCCTGGAGACGCCACTGAAGTTCCGGGCGCCCGGAGGTCCGGTGCGGGTCGGACTGGGTATCGACCGGCTCGTGTTCCGCGTCGTCAAATCGCATCGAGATCGTTTGGGCGACAATACTGCTCGTTGCAGTCATCATCGACATGCCGCCCACAGGTGTGGTGGTCGCCGCAAATGACGGTCGTCACGGTGCTAGTCGTCGAGCTGGCGGTGTTCGGCCCCGGCTGACGCGTTGCTCCGACCAGGTCCTCGCCGGTGAGGATGGCCCACGCTTCCGATGGGGGCCGTCCCCGCGGTGGTTGACCTCGCTCGTGGGGCAACGGCGTTGGATGTGATGCCGCTTATTTCCATTGAACCCTCAACCTGTGTGTCGCTATCAACAACATCACACCCTTTCGCCAGCTGTTTTCGCGGCGACGAGGGTGGGGAGCCATCCCGGACACGGCGTCTTCCCATTCGCCGATGTCGAGCCCAGGCATCAGCGCACACCGCCATTTCGACTGTGAACGAGGTGCGGCCGTGAGTCCCTGACCTGGTCCCATCGTTTTGCCCGACTGCGTCTTCCCAGGCACCAGAGTGAATCCGCGATGGGTAGAGGGGTGGTGTCGCACACCATGACTCGGAAGCCGCTGCGGGTGCGCACCCCGTCCGACTCCCTTCGCCGCGAGGAGCCAAGCCCACCCACGTGCCCCATATCGACGGCCCCGCGTGGACCGGCGGGCTACCACCTGCCCTGCCCGCACCCATTCCGCGCCGGCCAGCCCGACCAGATCGTCCAATGTCCGACTCCGAAAGCGCCTCATCCCGCCCGTGCCTGATCATTCGCACCACCACGTCCACTTCGACGGGGACTGGCAGCGCCGCGCATCGTGCCGCGGCACCGACACCGACATGTTCTTCTCCCCCGACGGTGAACGCGGCCACGTCCGCGCCCAGCGCGAACACGCCGCCAAACAGATCTGCCAAGACTGCCCCGTGCTCACCGAATGCCGCATCCACGCCCTCACCGCCGCCGAAGCCTACGGCATCTGGGGCGGCATGTCCGAGACCGACCGCGCCCGCTACACACGACGACGCACCCGCCTCGCGCGCCGACCCCACGACAGCACACCCGCCTCGCGCGCCGACCCCACGACAGCACACCCGCCTCGCGCGCCGACCCCACGACAGCACACCCGCCTCGACGGCAGTCCATCGCCGACCCGCAACATATTCCAGCACCCAACACACATTCCACTGGTCTGCCAATAACTTTCGCTGCGCGTGCCGGCGAAACCCGGTCATGCCGAGCATGAATGGGGCACTACCGTCCCTCTGGAGAACATCGATCCATTACTGCCCCGCCCGTTTTCTACGATCACGTCGACACTCAGCGGTTACGCCCGACACGACCGTTCGCCACCCTCTGCGATGGGCAGACCTCGAAACGAGGGTAGTCGGGGCGGTGGTCACGGACCATGCGACGCAACTCGTCGATCAGGTCCCGGGTCTCCGTGGCGACAAGAGTTGCAAGCCGCAATTGCCAACGCCCACACCGCACAGCAACCGGGACACTCCGCGACGCGGCCGCTAGAGAGGCGCAGAGCGCGCGACGATCGACGTCAGCGCACGTGAAGCCGGCGCTGTGTGGTCCGGTACTACCAGCGAGGATGCATGCCGATCGCCGAACTCCAGCTGCGGAAAGTCCAATGACATCCTGCATACCGAGAGTGCGTACTTCGCGGCGGCGGAGGTCGACCGCCGACGGCACCCCGGGCAGTCAGTTGGGGCGGTGCTCGGCGGGGTCGATCGCGGACCGGGCGATGGTCTGCAGGAGCGACAGATCCTCTGGATGGATGCCGGGTTGGGCGGCGGCACCATCGAGGATCATCCGGATCTGCCGTTCGAGGGCGGGTGCGTGCTCGGGTCTTCCTGCGGCGCGGACGTGGGCGACGAGCATGCGCAGCACTCTGATCAGTGCGATCGCCACGTGCACCTGGTCGGCGGATGTCCGGCGGATTTCGTCGAAGGCGTGCTCGATGTACTCGTCGGAGGACAGTTGCCATGGCCGCACCAGCACCCGTCCGCCGGGGCCGCGCACCGAGACCTGCTGCACCGGAGCGACGAGCGCTTTCCGTAGGAGACTGCCCAGGCGCAGGATGACCTCGATGGCCGTGGTGGGGTCGTTGATCGCTGGGCTCAGTGCGCGCAGCGCGATGTCGAGGAGTTGGCGCAGCCCGAAGTCGAAGTCCTGTTGCATGGTGCGGGCGTCGGAGATGGTGACCGTCGCGAGCAGTCGGGCCTGGACTCGGTCGGGGTCGGGCGGGGCGGGGCGGACTCGCATGAGGACCTCGCCGCTGTGGATGTACGCGCCGGGGCGCGTCTCGAGCCGGACGACCGTTGAGGGGGGAACCGCGCCCAGGATGTACTTGGCAGGTGCCTGTGAGACCCAGCCGTCGCGGACGGCGAAAACGGAGATCTCGTCGCCGAGTTCGTCGAATGGCACCGGTCCGGCCGGAACTTCCTGGTCGGTTGCGCGCACCATCGCACCGATCACCGCGTCCGCTTCGTTGCTGATGGAGCGGATCACCTCGCCGACCTGCAGCCGATGGGCGAGTCGGTCGAGGAAAGCGACGATCAGCATCACCGTCGCGACCGTGAGCGCGAGGGCC
Source organism: Rhodococcus sp. ZPP (assembly GCF_017656075.1). Classification (NCBI taxonomy): domain Bacteria; kingdom Bacillati; phylum Actinomycetota; class Actinomycetes; order Mycobacteriales; family Nocardiaceae; genus Rhodococcus; species Rhodococcus sp. ZPP. Next base: position 160,366 of record NZ_CP058639.1, on the reverse strand, counting down.
ACTGTCATCGCGATGCTCGGTGCGGGGGCGGTCGTGTCTCCGGTGACGTGGCGAAGGGTCAACACGCAGAAGACGAACGTCGCCACGAGCATGCCGATGACGGTCTGACTGAAACGGTCTCGGATGAACGATCGCATCACGCGCGGCGAGAACTGGCTGCTCGCAAGTTGCAGACTCACCACCGTCAGCGAAAAGACCACGCCGGCCGTGGTGATGGTCGCACCGGCGACGGTACTGAGCAGCCACGTTGCCGCATTGGCCTGCATCTGCACCGTCCATGGGGCCGAAGCTGCGCCTTCGACCGTTCGATCGAGTAGGGCGGTGATCTCGGCGACCACAACGCCGACGACGACGATGAGCGCGGGCAGCGCGAACAAGCTTTCCCGGAACCGGTACACGGCCGAGGCGAGCCGCAGTCGCGGCAGCGGAGCGGGGCGAGGCGTCATGGCCTTGCACTGTATTCGCGACAGCGCTTGTTCGTGGGAGCGCGACGCAGGGGCGGACTATCCTGTTGAGCCGGACTCGACTCTTCTCTGAAGCCATCGATCACGAGACAGTTCGATGACTGACGCGAACATTTCCGATGATGACTGGGCCGAGTTTCCCCACGTCGCATCGCCGGCGGGCTTGCCCTGCACCTGTGTGCGAGAACGGTGGTGTGCCCTGAAGTCTGATTTGGTCGCATCGGTGGTCTGAGTGGGATCTGCTGGCGGTGGTGCCGGCGCCCACAACCGGATGATCGCCGGATAACGCGGGTCTCGCGTGGCCGATGCCCGTCGGCAGGTGCGCTGGACTCCGTAGTCGCCGGGCGGGGGAATCGGCAGGGGACGAGACTGTCGTCCGCGGATGTCGACACGCCGAACCCGGTTTCCGGCAACTGACCGGGCCGAACTCGACGCCCGCACGGCGGCTGCGGCCGAGCGCCACTAGATCGGGCACCGCCACCACACCCGCACAACGCGATGCCCGGCCGCGCAGCATCCGGATCTCTGTGGGGTTGGGCCGCGGTGGACTTCCGACCGTGGGTACGGTGCGAGTCAATCGATCTCGTGAAGCTGCGCTGACATCAAGCGCGACTCTACAGCCGAAGCCCCAGGAAGGAACCATGACGACAAAGCATTCCGACCCCGATCCTCGTTTTACCTACTCCGAGTCGATCTATGTCGACGCCTCCCCGCAAACGGTGTGGGACGTGGTGACCGATATCGAGCGTACGGGGGAGTGGAGTCCCATTTGTCGCGCATGCTGGTGGAAAGAGCCCGCGACCGGCCCGGAAGTCGGTGCCTGGTTTCACGGCCGAAATCAAGCTGGCGACCAGGTCTGGGAAACCGAGTCTCAGGTAGTAGTGGCAGAGGAACCGGTTGAGTTCACCTGGATGGTCGCCGGTAACGCGGTCCGCTGGTCCTACACCCTCGCGCCCGAGGGGAACGGTACTTCGCTGACCGAATCGTGGGCGGTGCAACCTGCAGGTTTCGAGATGTTCGCCGAGATCTTCGGGAACGATGCGGAAGCTCAGCTCGAAGTGCGGCGCGAAGCTGCACTGTCCGGAATACCCACAACCTTGAAAGCGATCAAGGGGATCATCGAACGCTTGTAGCCTCGCTCCCACCTATGGTCTTACCGACTGCGCGTGGAATGGTTGAGGCTGTTGTCGTTGGTCGGGGGGTGTCAGTGTTGCCTCGCTGTTCCTCCGGCTACTACCGGTATCCAGTCACTTCCAATCGTCCCGCGTGGGTGCGGCATCGACGACCCCGTCGGGCGCGTGCGCCGGCGGGGTCGTATGTGGTTCGGGAGCCGATATATCGCCTCGGGTTGTGTGGAGGCTGTCGAGGGGACAACCACGACAGCACTACGGAAGTGCAGCGCGGAGCTCGAGGAGCGGGCGGCGCGGATGGCGGTGGAGTAGCGCCGTGGTCCGGCTGTGGCGTGATGTGGCCACGTCCTGCCGCCAAATGTGGTCAGCGAAGACGGCGCCAAGGAGTTGCCGAGCTGATTCCGACCGCCACACTGATCGACGTCCCCGGGGCCGGTCTTATGGTTGCAACCGTCTGCCTTCCGGTGCCGAAATCTCATCACCGGAATAGCACCTGGCGGTGGAGCGCTACACTTGACATAGCTACGATACCCGTAGCGTATCTTAATTTGGGAGGTGCCTGAATAATGACGGCCCAAACAATGACGATCCGGAATTCGTGGTCGGGATGGTCGGCGATGTTCCTCGGTGTTGTCACGATGTCGGCGTCGTGGTGGGCGGACACCACGCCCGTTGGTGCGGGGCTCACCCTTGGGTTCGGTGCGTTGGTGACTGTCTATGCGGCGTGGTCGCTGATCGCGCGGGATCCCACGAAGGATCACTGGGCGCTGTCGGTGGTGGGGTTGGCGCTGTTCATCGCGCCGTGGGTGGGGTTGTTCGCCGGTGACGGTGCGGCCTGGACCGCGTGGATCTGCGGCGCGTTGATCATGCTGGTCGGCGGCGGTGCGTATCTGAGCGACGAGTCGGCCAACGTGACCGAACAGGTGCAATTGCACAACCGTGCGAGCTACGAGGCGTCGATCCGATGAACGCGAACGCTGTACCCCAGCAGGAGGGACATCGGTCGATGTCCTTCCTGCTGTGTGCCTGAGGGACGCCGAAGACAACGGTCGACTGCATTAGGCCCGCACCTATGAACTGTTTGTTGACCGCGTAGGAGGAACGCGAACGGTTCATGGGGAATCATTCGGCGGTCGAGGTACGCGAAACCGCGACGTTAATTGCAGCCATCGTTCCGGCGAATCGCGAACCTATCGGCGAGCAGACGTCTTTACCGGTCCCCCAGTTTATTTCGACGAATTCCATGTTGAAGCTCAACATTGTGTCGGGAGAGCTCTCCCGCCATGGCGGGACATTTCGAGCGAACGCGTCATCGCCCCGCTGTAAGAGTCGGCCCGCCGTCGACCAGGGGCCGGCGCAACGCAGTCGGCAAGCCGGGAGTGGTGCCCCCGGTCGAGCGCTCCGTCAAACCTCTTGGCCGACGAGGTCGATGGCTCGCGGAGTATCGGCTTGGTCGGCGGACTCGATGAACGTGCCCCCTGGTGCGGTATTTCGGGGAGTGTGCCCCGGGGTGGACTGCCGCCACCTGGTGATTCCCGGTGCATCCGAATGCCGATCCGGTCGCCCGATTCGGAGCTGAGGATTGGGTGACCGTGCTCATCGGGTGAACTGATTATGTTGGAAAAGCTTCCGTTGCAGTTGTGCTGAGTCGGCAAGAGGGGATTGCCCATATGAGATGGGCATTGCGATGTGTGGTGGCCGAGGACGGGCCGCTGCTTTGCGGGGACGAGGGCACACGATGGGTCATGCGATCACTCGCAGCGAATGCTGTTGCCCGGGAGGGTGGCCTCGACCGCCGTGTGGGCGGTCGAGGCCACCTAGGAGATGCTCAGGCGTCCTTGCGACGGTTGGCTGCTTCCCGTCCTGCCAGGTAGCCGAAGACGAGCCCGAGGGAGATCGTTCCGCCGGCGCCTCCGTAGAAACCCTTCGTGGGTGCGCCACCGGAATTGCCTGCGGCGTAGAGGCCCGGGATGATGTTGCCTTCGGTGTCGAGCGCGCGCCCGAGTGCGTCGGTCTTCGGACCGCCCACGGTGCCGAGCGCGCTGGCCTTCACCTCGAGCGCGTAGTACGGGGCGGTGTCGACCGGTCCCAGCACGCTCGACTTCGGGCTGTTCAGCACGGGTCGGATGATCTTCGCCAGGGGCCCGACCACGAGGGAACGGACAAGTTCGGGGTCGTTGTTCCTCGCTACCCGCCCTGCGAGTTTGCTCACGAGCGGACCGATCGCCGCGGCGATGCGCATCCGGGCCTTGGCGGCGGCGGCGGGGAACCGCGCGTCGGGCGAGTTCTTGCCCAGCCGGGGATAGTAGGCGCCGAAGTAGCGGTCGAACAGCGTGTCACCGCGGTGGAACTGCGGGTCACGCGCGCGTGCGGCCTCGGGATTGAACCGGTCGACCGTGCGGAGCAGCCCCGCCTCGTCGACCCCGATCGTGCTCGCCAGCTCCGACAGGGTGCCGGCACGGTGGAGGTAGTCGGGCACCTCGCCGCCCGGCGTGACGCCGAAGATTCCGAACCTCGTCCAGTAGTTCTGGTCGAAGATCAGCCACGCCGTGGCATTCGGCATGGTGCCGGTCTCCGGGTCGACCTCGCGCATGATCTGTCCGAACTGGTCGTAGGCCAGGGCCTCGTTCGCGAAGCGCTCGCCCTTGCTGTTCACCATGATGCTGTGTGGCAGCGCGCGTTCGCCCAAAAACACCCGAGCGAGCGGGCGGCCCTCGAGCTCCTCCCCGGGCAGCTGCACCCCGGGCATCCACCAGGCGTCCTCCATGCCGGTCAGATCGGCGCCCACTTCCTGGGCCAGCTGCACCGCGATGCCGTCATGGCCCTTGGGGGAGACCTGCACGCCGAAGGGGGCGTCGAGGTAGGTCGTGGTGATGTCGGGCGAGCTCTCGAATCCGCCGCTGGCCAGCAGGACGCCCCTGGTGGCACGCACCGTGTGCTCGACGCCGTCCGACCGGACGACGATCCCACGCACGCCCGACTCATCCGCGATCAGCCGGGTCGCGGATGTCTCGACGCGTACGTCGATGCCGTTGCGCAGGCCCGCCTCGAGCAGGGCTCCGATCAATGCCGGTCCGGCGAGCCAGACGTCGTCGATGCCGATCCCACCCAGGAGCCAGAACGGGAGCGGGTTCTTGGCCATGCCCGTCGTCAAGGCCGGTCGCACGAACTTCGCGTCCGCCCCCAGTCCCTTCGGGGAGTACGGACCGGGGAACAGCGCCCGACCTACGGACGCACCGTCGATGTCGGATCGGTAGTCCGGCCAGATCGTCGGGATCCACCCGAAAGGGGTGTGCTCTTCGATGAACCGGGCGACGTGGGATCCGGTGTGAAGAAACTTCTCCGCCAAATCGTGGTCGAGGATCTGGTCGCGGCCCTGGCCTAGATGTACCGCCGGGCCTGGTCCAGGTCGTCGTGCACCTTCAACGCCTTGGTCGAGAAGCCGTGGTTCGGGATCCAGGCGGCACCCGCCGAGATCCCGGTTGCGCCCCCGACGATCTCGCGGGACTCGACCACGAGGACTCGGGCCCCTTCCTTGGCGGCGGTCAGTGCCGCCATCAGGCCGGCGCCGCCGGACCCGACGATCGCCACGTCCACCTCGTCGGGGATGCCCTTCTGGGACACGGTCCCGATGGAGCCACTGTGCTGAGTCGAACTGCTAACCATGATCCTCCGTACTGTGAGTTTCGGTCGCGGCCCTTCCAGATCGGAAGGATGCGACACCGATATTTAGTTGAAATGTCAATCATGCTGGCCTATTTCCGTGTGAACCTGGCCCTGCGAAGGCCACTCGGACTCTTACTGGGAACGGTGCCCTACCGGCTCCGTGCCACTCAGGGCTGACATGCTCATCTGCCGCGCGTCGAGCGCCCCGTTGCGTCGACGAGTGGGCCGGACGGGGATTCGGCTGAGCCGATCCTGTTGACAGATCGAGGCCCCGAATTGATCACGATTCGTCGCGACTGGGCGTAGGGTAAGCGCGTCTAGTCAAATGTGTAAGACGCTGTGCCTGACAATATTTGGGCAATTCGTCCTTTAGGTATAGCCGGATCGGCAGTGGGAAGCGATGCCGCCGGGAACGTGCTTGATGATTTGCACGTAAAGGGCGAGAACGTCTTTCGCCCAGAGGGCAACCGTTCAAGCTACCCGCAGTCGGCCCAGGCCGGTCGGATGGAGAACCTGTCGCGCAGCGCGGCCAGGAGTCGGTGATCGGGGTCGGGATCCTTTGCGATCGTTGAGGAATTGTTGCCGGAGGCCACCGGTGCCGATCGTTCGTTGCGGCTCCTCCTCGTTCGCGCACCGCCTGGCGAGCTATTTGACGAGCAACTGTCCGAGCCGACGGCGCTGGTCGCATGGTTGCGCGCTCTGGGCCTGCCACATCCAATGCAGTTGCTCGAGTCGGGCGGTGATGCCGATCAGTAGGTCCTGGGTGACCGGGTCCGCCTTCTCGGTGGACTCGATGCGGGCCCGCAACCGTGCGATGACGGCGGCCAGGTTCGCGGCGATCGTCTCGACCACCTCGCCGTCGGGTATCCAGCCTTCGCCGAATCCCGTGGTACCCGCGTCCGCGGCGACGGTGGCCGCGCGGCCGTCCGGGCTGACGCCGATCGCGGTGGCGCGTTCGGCCGCGTCGTCCGTGAAATTTCGTGTGACGGTATTCAGCTCGTCGAGGGAGGGGTGTGCAGACAGGAAGTGGGGTCCGATGACGTTCCAGTGCGCCTGTTTGGCGATCAGGCTCAGGTCGATCAGGTCGACGACGGTGTCTTGCAGGGCTGTGCCGGCGATCCGCTGCCGCCCGGCGTCGAGGGTGGTGGTGATGGGGGTGGTAGTCATGATTGCTCCTGACGTTTCGTAGGTCAGTTTCGGGGTCCTTGTTGTGGTCGCACCGGCCGTGGTCGTCCCGATTGTCTGGGCGGCGTGGTAGGGGATCGCGCCCGTCGGTGAGATCGGTACCCACGTGTGCCGCCGGTGTTTCCGGCACCCCACGGTCGATACATTCGTCGGTCTCCTCTACTTCGGGTCGCTACCGGCGTCGGGTCGCCGTGGGTGCGGCGCATCGTCACGGCGAGGACCCGGATGCTGCGCCACCCCGGTTTGCTAGACCGTGCGGGCTCGAGTGGCCTTACATATTCAGGGGCTCATCTCGGGCGCATCAACGGTCCGATACGCTACGGATAGTGTAGCGAACGTCGGTAAGAATTCGCTGAGGGCACCTTCTCGCGAGGACTCCACCGGAGCTGCGAGTCGGTGCGCACCGTTGCCCGTGCCGGCCGGTCCGGCCTGCCGAGCCGAAACATCGTGTCGGCCCTATGATGTCCGACGTGACGCCGCGGCAATGCTCGCCATCCGGTGGGGGAACTCGACGAAATCGGACTATGGAGGATCGGCTCGTCTGCATGACTGCATTCCTGCGCGTCGACGTTCGAGCACGCAGGACGTTACTGCGAAAGTCTCACCTGGTTCGAACTCGACGACCTGACTTCTGCGGACGGCTGGGTGGGGAGGGTTCCGCCCTCGTTTTCCCATCGATCGAGTTGTTTCGCTTCGGGCGCGGGTCGGGAGGACTCGAACATGGCCTCGATGTGGGACTTGATGTCGACGGTGTTCATCGATCCGCCGTAGGCGACGGATCCGTAGAGGGTGTGGGTGGGTGTTCTCGACAGGTTCATTGGGGGGTTCCTGTTGTGGGTGGGCAAGATCCGGGTTGTGGCGGTGCCAGTGCGGGTTCGTCAGATCATCCGGGCCGCCAGGATGACGGCCGCGAACATCAGCAGGGCGATCAGGGCTCCGGTGGCCACCGACCGGGCGACGACTGCCGCGAACGCGGAGGTCGGCGCCGCCGCCGCGACCGCGATCAGCGGCACCACCGGTGACCGCGCGTCGCGGCCGATGGTGTGGGGGGTGTCGAGGTCACCGCGGAGGAACGCGACGACGGCCCGCAACGCCTCGCGGGGGAAGGTGCGGGTGGGATTGTGCGCGTTCGTCGCAGGCAGCCGATCTGCTCGTTCGAGTGCGGATGGATGTGTCATCTCCTGCTCCCTCCTGTGAAAGCGAATGTCGGTGGTGACGTCACTCCGGCCCGGGGGCCGGGCGGGTCCTTGTTCCCCTCCGGCGGGCGGCGACGGCATCGGGTGGTGGGTTGCCGGCCATGCCCGAGAGTTCGCTACGATACGATCAGCGTAGCGAATGATTCTGAGGGTTCGCTGAGCGTCTTTCACCGCCCTCACCCGGGCGGCGGGAAGCGCCCCGGCCGGGCCGAGTGAAGCAGGACCCATGACCGAGAGGACGCGACAAACAATGCCCACGACAGACGGTCCACCGCCGCAGGCTCCGCCCTATGCGCTGCGCGGACAACGCAGCATGGCGCGGATCATCGACGCCACCCTCGACCTGCTGCGCACCCAGGGCCCGCAACGGGTCACCATCGACGCGGTGTCCGCACGCTCGGGTGTCGCGAAGACCACCATCTACCGGCACTACCAGGACCGGGCGCAGATGTTGCGGGCGGCGCTGGCGGCGGCGGTGGACGAGGACGCCCCCCGCATCCCGGAAGAGCTGCCGATTCGGCAGCAACTGCTGTGGATGTTCGACGACACCCGCCGGGTCCTCGAGGAACAAGCCGGTATGGGGACGATCGCGGCGATCCTGACCGATCAGGACCCCGAGTTCACCGACCTGTTCCGCGCCGTCACCGCCGCCCGCCGCCGCACCATGATCGACGTCCTCGACGCCGGCATCGCCGCCGGCGCCCTACCGGCGGACCTCGACACCGACCAGACCATCAACATCATCATCGGCTCCTACCTCGCCGCGGCGCTGCGTCACGGAACCATCGCCGACGACTGGGCCGATCGACTCCTACGCACCCTGTGGCCCGACCTGACAGAGTAAAGAGCGCCGATCACCGCGCCCCGAGACCGCACCCGGCGGCGATCGGCGGGCGGCGGGCGGCGCGCCCATCAGGAGCGTACCGTGTGTCGCAGGCACTGCATTGCCAGTGCATTCGTATACTTCTGTGCCGGAGGAAGTTTCCGGTCACAGAGCGGGATCGGCGACCAACCGGCGAGATCTCGTCAATTTGTCACCGCCTGTTCCGTGCCTCCGGCGATCTCGCCCCGGATGCGCACTGCATGTTGCTGTCGCGTCGGTGGTCGCCGTGTCGAACGCTGTTCGCGGAGGCAAGTCCGACTGTGCGCTGGCGTCGACGAGAGGCGTACGCATGTACTGGATGCGGTAGACATGCAGCCATGGCAACCGAACCGCCGCCGGCGGCGATCGGTGATGTTCGGCGCCGAGTGTCTTTGCACCGTCGGTGAGCTCGTCGAGCAGTTCGGCGTTGTCGGTGAGTGATTGCGTGGCCGCGGCGGTGTCGACGACAGGGAAACGTGCGATGACGACCACGCTCATGACTGGCTCCTTCGCCCGGGTCTTCGTGTCGATCTTCCCTTTCAGCATCGTGCCCGGCCGGGGCAGGGGAACACCCCGCTGCGGTAGTTCTCCGAGGCCACGGCCGCCCGGGCTGCACCGCCCCGGTGCGGGGGTGTGCGCCCCGCACCGGGCACCGGCGGTGTCTATGCGAGTGTCCGTGTTCCACCCCCGCGCGCCCGGCCGCCGATGGCGGACAGCGCATCGCATCGGCCTCACGCGCCCCGCACAGCGGCCCGCGCCCTCATGGCCGCTGAGGCCCTCGCGGTCACGGTCGACGAGCTCGACAGCGTCTCGCAGGCGGCCAGTGCCCACGTTCGGGCGCTCACGCGATGCGCATCGGCACCGCACCCAGGAATGTTCGCGTGGTCCGCGCGTTGGCAGTTGACTGCTCCGGGCGGTTCGGTCTCGGATGGTGTTCGTGCAGGTCGCCTCGCGTACCGGGCCGGATGGTGCTTATGCTCGATCTCGGGGGTTTCGCCGAGCGAAGAGGTGCATCAGCATGGCCCGAAACAGCGGCAGCCGGCCGGTCGGTGGCCCGGGGTTGACGGTCGGTGTCCGGGTGCTGGTCCGCAGGAGCGTCGGGGTCGATCTCACCGGTGAGGTGGTCGAGGATTATGCGGCGGTGACCGATCCTGGCGGTGGTGGGCACGAGTGGGCGCCGGTGCATCGGTGGGCGGTCGCGCTCGACGACGGGCGGCTGGTTTTTGCCGATACCGAAGACCTGACCATCGATCCGGGCTCCACCGCTCGGCCCCGGACCTGAACCCGAACCGGGAGTCGGCTGTGCGGGCACCCGGCCGACACCGGGGGCAGTGATCGGCGGCGGCCGCTTCGTGGCCGGTGGGCGTCGCCGAACAGCGTGCACACGAATTGTGCTAGCAGTCAGTCGATTACATGAATGGTGTGGGTGAGGTCCCGGAGGGGGTACGTCGATCCCCGCCGCATGAGCTGTCGGGGTATGCGTCAGTCGTAACATAGCCGCACCGGACGTGATTTGCGCTGTGGTGTTGTTCGAAACTGACGTTGCGGGCTTACCGTGTCCGGTATGAGAGGTGATGAGGCTCGCGTGGCCGGGCGTTCCCCCCGAGATGTGGACACCAATTCCTATGCAGCAGTAGCCAGGGTAGCCGATCGCTGCTCGAACTCGATCGGACAGATCTGGCCGAGAGTGGAATGCCTCCTTCTGGTGTTGTATCGAGTGATCCAGCGGAAGACTTCGGCGCGGGCCTCACCCGCGCTGTTCCAGCGCTTGCGCCCCTTCAGCGTTTCCCGTTTCAACGTCGCGTTCATTGATTCGGCAGCCGCGTTGTCCGCCGACGTTCCTACCGCACCCCGCGACCGGGTTACCCCGAGCTCGCGGCAGAGGGCGGCGAACTCGGCCGATGCATACTGGGCTCCATTGTCGCTGTGGAAAATTGACCCATCGAGACCTGCGGCGCCGCGACAGGCAGCGGCCGCCCGCAGCGCGTCGGCGACCAACTCGGTACGCATGTGGTCGGCGATCGACCACCCCGCCAACCGTCGCGAACTCAGGTCCAACACCGTCGCCAAATACAGAAATGCACCGTCACCGACTGGGAGGTAGGTGATGTCGCCGACGTATCGGGTGTTCGGTGCGCTCGCGGTGAAATCCCGCCGGATCAGGTCCGGCACCACAGCTGCATCCGGATCGGGGACGGTCGTACGTACCGGTTTGCGTAGGTGCACGCCGACGATCCCGTGCTCGCGCATCACCCGTTCGACCCGCTTGTGGTTCACCTCGATCCCTGCCTCGCGCAGCTCGGCCGTGATGCGCGGGGCACCGTAGGTGCCGTCGGAGTCGGCATGGATGGCGCGGATCCGCGCGGCCAGCTCCTCGTCGGCGCGGTCGCGGGCGGCCCGGGACGGCGCAGAGCTCCGCCACCGGTAGAAACCCGAGCGGGAGACTTCGAGGATCTGGCACAGCCACTTCACCGGAACGGTGTCGCAGTGGTCGTCAACGAACTGGAAGCGGCTCACCAATTCGTCTCGCCCGCGAAATACTTCGCCGCCTTGCGCAGGATCTCCCGCTCGGTTTCGAGCTTTCGGATCTGGGCCTTGAGCTGCTTGTTTTCTTCCTCCAACACGGACTCGGACGATACCTCGCCCGCCGACGACGCCGGCCGCGCCGCCCCACTGGCCCGGAGCTCGGCCGTGGAGGTACCGGTGCGTTTGCGTTCGGCCCTTACCCAGTTGCGCAGGGTCTCGCGGCTGACGCCCAGGTCGTTGCCGATGCCGTCGAAGGTGTGGCTCGGATCGGACAGATACAGCGCGACGGCATCGGCCTTGAACTCCGCCGAGTACGCCTTCATCGCCATCAGTGACATCTCTTCCTCTGGGACCTTCACGACCCAGTGTTCACGATGTCCTCACTCAGGGGGAACTCCCGCCCGGGACTTCGCGAGGTGGTTGTCATCTCACGGGTGGATGGTGGTGACCGATACGGATGTCGTGGATATCGTTGCCGAGAAGGACGGCCACCGGCTCTACGCCGAGGTCGAGGGTGCGTCCACCGTGCCGGGGTTGGATGTAGATACCGCGATCGGGCAGTTGGTGCGGCGGATGCCGAGCGAGGCGGATCAGTCGGTGTCGTTTGCGTTGGTCGTGCGGGACGAGCCTGGATCGGTGGAAGCGGCGGGGCGGGCGCCTCAGCGGATTCTGGATCTGTTGGGGATGGCGCTGTATGCGGTCGATGAGGACGGTGGTGTGCGGCAGCTCTTCGGCCGCGCATGACGACTGCCGCCCGGCACGGGCGGAGACTGGCCAGCAGGGTGGCCATGAGCATCGCCATGACCCGTGATGGTGGGGTAATGCCGTGTTGGGGGCTACAGCTCAGTCGGTGAGAGCCGTGGACTCGGAATCGGTGGTCGCGGGTTTCGCGCCCCGCCCGCCCCACCGCCCCGATTGCGGGTCGCCGGGAGGTACGTGAGACGAAGACATCGCGCGGGTCGAGTGTGTGCGATGCGGTGACATACGGCGGTGGCAGACTCTACGCAGATCAGCCGCCCCGGAGGATTGCACCGTTTGTGGTGTGGAGACGTGCGGGTCCTTGGATGTTCCGAGGTTCTCAGGCGCAGTCGCGGCAGATCAGCTGCGCGGGGTCGGCGAGGCGGCTGCGATGGTGGACCAGAAAGCAACTGGTGCAGGTGAATTCATCGGCCTGCTTCGGGATGACGCGGACGGTGAGTTCTTCACCGGACAGGTCGGCGCCGGGCAGTTCGAAGGATTCGGCGGTGTCGGAGTCTTCGACGTCCACGACGGGGACTGGGTGTCTTTGCGGCCGGCGGTCAGCAGTTCGATGGACGTGTCCGCGTCGTCGGATTCGGTGACTCGCGGGGCGTCGTAGTCGGTGGCCATGCCTGATCTTTCCTCATGCTCTTCGGTGTTCGGATCCGCCAGATGAGAGGGTCCGCCGCCGCGACACGCATCCGGGGTTATCGGGTGCTGTGGTTGCCCCACCGCCGATGCCATCCCGCCGACGCAAGTGCGCGCCGCCGCGCCGGTCTCGCCGGAGCGGCGACGCGATGGGCGGGAGCGCTGAGGGTGGCCCGGTGATCCGGCGGCGCCTCGGTGAACCTCAGTTCTTGTTTCTTAAAATGCGGTGTGTGGTACAGATATTCAACATCCGGCCTTGTCCAGTCAATGAGTATCCGAGCGAGGACCCCGCCCGTTTTCGGAAGTCAGGTAAGCAGTTTGCGCGACATCTCCAGGTCGGGTGGGCGAACCCCGCACTGGTCCGTGCGCTTCCGGGGGTGGTGACCTGAACTGAAGGACCGTGCACAGCGACGACAGCGGCGGCCCCTCGTCGCGACCGGTGCGCATCACCCTCGGTGTGTCGGCGGGTGTCGACGTTGGTGCGGGTGTGGTTCAGGTGGGGGAGAGGATGGCGCTGTGGTCGGCGATGATGCGGGCGACGAGGTCGCGGCCGGGCCCGTGGTCGAGTGGCAGGGGCGTGGTGGTGGGGACGACGGTCAGGTCGGGGTGGGGTGTGATCGCGGGGTCGGTGGTGAGGACCGCGGCGAGGGTGTCTTCGTTGTGCCGGGGCCGGTAGGCGAGGCCGTCGATGTCGGGGTCGGCGGTACGCCGGGCTAGGGTTCAGAAGTAGCGGAGCCACACGTACCCCCATGCCAGGGTGGTACTCAGCAGGGTGACGATGATTCCGTACTTGGTGAAATGCCAGAAGGTGATGGGATGCCCTGCGCGGTGTGCAATACCGATCGCGACGACGTTGGCACTGGCGGCGACTGCCGTGCCGTTGCCGCCGAAGCATGCGCCGAGAGCGAAGGCCCACCACAGCGCACGGCCGGTTTCGGCGTCCGGCGCCTGACCGGCCATGCCCTCGACGACCGGAGCCATTGTCGCGGTGTAGGGGATGTTGTCGATGAACGCGCCGAGGATCGCGGATCCGAAGATCAGCGAGGTGGCAGCCGAAAAATAGTTGTCGCCGAACGCTGAGACGGCGGCAGTGCCGACGGCTTCGACAATGCCGGTGTGCACCAGGCCGGCGACCATCACGAACAATCCGATGAAGAAGACCAGGGTCGCCCAGTCCACTTCGGGCAGTACTTCGGCCACGTCGATATCGGTCACCACCAGCATTGCGCCGGCCCCGACGAGAGCAACGATCGACGGCTCGACATGCAGCACCGAGTGCAGCCCGAATCCGATGATGACGAGACCGAGCACCGCCAGCGACCGCATCAGCAGCCGAGTGTCTTTGATCGCGCGTCGTTCCTTCAACGCCATCACCTGACCCACCTGCACCTCGTCGGTGTGTAGCGCGGAGCGGAACAGCACCCTGGTGGAAACCACGAACAGGGCAAAGATCACGATCACGGCAGGAGCCATGTGAATGAGAAAGTCGTTGAACGTGAGGCCTGCCCGGCTTCCGATGATGATGTTCGGCGGGTCTCCGATCAAGGTGGCGGCGCCGCCGATGTTCGAGGCGAGCACTTCGGCGATCAGATAGGGCTGCGGGGCGATGCGCAGGCGCGCGCACACGACGATGGTCACCGGTGCAATGAGCATGATGATGGTGACGTTGTCGAGGACCGGCGATGCGATGGCCGTGATCAACATCAGCATGACCATGAGGCGGAAGGGTTTGCCGCGGGAACGTTTCGCCGCCCAGATTCCGAGGTAGTCGAACACGCCGGTTTGTTTGATGACGCCGACGATGATCATCATTCCGAGTAGCAGGAAGATGACGTTCCAGGCGATCCCTTCGTGCTCGGAGTAGAACACCTGCTCGCCGGGGATCAGCCCGAGCACGGCCATCAGGGCCGCGGCGACGAGGACCGTTTTGACCTTGTGTGCACGCTCGGTGGCGATGAACCAGAGAGACCCGACGAAGATCGACAATGCGAGTACGGGGGCCATCGCTCAACCTGTCGTCGCGACCGGGTCTGCTGGTTCGGGATCAGTCACCGGGCCCGGCGACCGCCAGGCTGGTCAGAAGCCGCTCCAGCGTTACCGCGCCGACCAGCTTGCCGGTCTGGTCCACCACGGCAATCAGGGGGCTGTGTTTCTTCGCCATGACGGTGGCGATCTCGAGCAGCGTCGCCGCCGGAGGCACACTGGTCGGCTTGGCAATGGGATTGGGCAGGCAGTCACCGACGGTCAGCCGGCCGGCCTCACGCCAGAACAGGTCGGCGTGCATTTCGTCGATGGTGCGGACCAGGGCGGGGTCGTCCTGATACGACTCGGGAATGGCGAGCCGCAGCACCTGTGTACCGGGTAGAACGGCGATTGGACGGCCCGCGTCGTCGACGACGATCAGCCCGGGCAGCCGGTTGACGACCATGAGCCGGACCGCAGTCGACACCGGATCATTCGTCCGAACGGTGGGTGGGCTCACCGCGATCTCGTGTGCTTGCATGGCTTCGTTCCGTTGCGTGCAGGCTGGAGTGGTCGTCATCATCATCGTCCTCGTTCTCGAATCAGTTCGCGGACCTGTCGTTCCACCGCGGCGAGTCGATGCGCGATCGTCGTCCGATTGATGTGCATAACGCCTCCCTGCTGGAGATGGTCTCGAGTGTTCTCCGACCACCGATCCCGCCACAATCGGCCGCAACACCCATTTCTGTGGGTGAACGACATGTATGGACAATGCCGTCGTTGTGCGGTCACTCTGGTGGGGTGAACCGTCGCGTATCGGTCGTGAGCAGGTGTCGGGGGCGGACACGGACACCCGCCGGGGCGCTGTTCCGGCGACTCTTCGTGATCAACGGACTGGTCTTCACCCTCGGAACCCTCGCGCTCGCGCTGTCACCGGCGACGGTGTCGGCCCGCATCAGGTTGACCGAGATACCGGTGCTCGTGGTGGGGCTGGCTGTGATCCTCGCTGCCAACGCGTTTCTGTTGCGCTCGAGCCTCGCCCCGTTGGACAACCTCGCCCGCTCGATGAGCCGGGTGGATCCGCCACACCGTAGCGACCGCCTCGACGATCGCGGGAACGGCGATCTGCACGATCTCATCGCCTCGTTCAACGCCATGCTGGACCGGCTCGAAACCGAACGGAGCTCGGCGACCGGGTCGGCACTCGCAGCGCAGGAAGGTGAGCGAGCGCGGATTGCGCGGGAGCTGCACGATGAGATCGGCCAAAGCCTCACCGTGGCTCTACTCGCCCTCAAACGCGCGGTCGACAAGGCGCCGATCGAGCTGCGCGGCGACCTTCACCACGCCCAGGAGGCGGTGCGCGCCAGCCTCGACGAGGTCCGGGGCATCGCCAGCCGGTTGCGCCCCGACGTGCTCGAGGACCTCGGACTACACAGCGCACTCAACGCCCTGTGCAGTGAGTTCACGCAGGCGACGCGGATTGATGTCGTCAAACACATCTACCCCAGGCTCGCCCGGCTGGATCCGAACATCGAGCTGGTCTGCTACCGCGTCGCCCAAGAGGCCTTGACCAATATCGCCCGCCACGCCGGGGCCCAGGAAGTGCACCTGGACCTGCACGTCGCCGACGATCAGCTGACGTTGTGCATCGTGGACGACGGCAAGGGCGGCGTCGTCGCCGACGGGGCCGGGATCAAGGGGATGCGCGAACGTGCCCTGCTGGTCGGCGCCACGCTCGGCATCGACTCGCCGTCCGGTGAGGGCACGAAGGTTCGATTGGTCGTCCCCTTGCGCGTGGAATCGAGCGTGCGATGAATGGTCGAGGTGCTCGCATACTGCTCGCCGACGATCATGCGATGGTGCGGAGCGGTCTGCGGATGATCCTCGATGCCGAGCCGGACCTCCAGGTGGTGGTCGAGGCCGCGAATGGATATGAGGCAATCGGTGCGCTCGACGACACCCTGGTCGACCTTGCGATTCTGGACATCGCGATGCCCCGGATGACGGGGCTGCAAGCAGCGCGAGAGATCAACCGGTCCCACCCACAGGTTCGGATCCTCATTTTGTCGATGTACGACAACGAGCAGTACTTCTTCGAAGCACTCAAGGCCGGCGCGTCCGGTTACGTGCTCAAATCTGTGGCCGACCGCGACCTCCTCGAGGCCTGCAGGGCCACCCTGCGAGGGGAGCCATTCCTCTACCCCGGTGCGGTGACCGCCCTCATCCGCGACTACCTGCACCGGGACCGGACCGGAGAATCCTTGCCGGCCACCATTCTGACGCCCCGTGAGGAGGAAATTCTGAAACTGATCGCGGAGGGCGACACCACCCGGGAGATCGCGAACACCTTGAGCATCAGTGCCAAGACAGTCGACCGGCACCGCGCGAACATTCTGCAGAAGCTCGGACTGCGGGACCGACTCGCGTTGACTCGTTACGCGATCCGCGCCGGACTGATCGAACCGTAAACGACAGGCGAACCGAGGCAACCGCTTGGCTACACTCCCCCGGGGGGCATGCGGACGGCGTGTCCGGACCGGGGGCCGCCGGCGCCGCCGCGCTCGCGCTGGGCGCGCTTGGTGGCATGCACGTTTCGGCCGGTGGTGTGGCCGAGATCCCGGCGCGCTGGCGCCGCATAGCTGAGCGTTTCCTTAATGTTCGGGTTGTGGTGTAGACGCGCGCCGCCCAGCCAGGGTAATTACATGTTCAGAGAGTGCGGCGAGTGCCGAACCGGGGGGCGGAGAGGTCCCGATGGTGTGGAAGCCGTGCGTGTACGCGAGGCGTTGGCCGGAGTTGTGGGAACCACTGACTCAGTCGCAGCGGTGGGAGCTGTCGCAGGCACTGGCTGATGATCCGCCAAGCGATGCGAGCCGCGGCGAGATCGCGGACCTGGCCGACTATGTGGCTGGAACCATCACAGCTGACGAGTATGAACAGCGGGCCGAGTGGCGAATGGTCGATGCGGATTCGGACCATGGCTCGGTCGACACGGCGCCGATCGACACCGCCGCTTGAGCTGTATACCTCCGTGTCCTACGGATCTACCGAACGAGTTTCGGCACGCCGATCCACTGTGTCTGATGCGGGCGCGTCCTGGACCGGGTCGCGCAGTGCCGCAACAGGTTCCGCACAGGGTTGGCCACCATTCGGTCGGCGTTCCGTGTGGGCGGGCCAGGAGTGCCCCGCCGTGAGGGATGCCAGTCGCTCGATGAAGGAGGTCTTGGCGGCCATCCAGGTACCAACGATCGCGGCGTGGCTCCACCGGCGTGTCCATGCAGAGGAACGGCGCGGTGAGCGCCGAGGGCGACGAGTTGACCGCGGTGGCCGAGGCCTCGGTACAGCAGTGTGCCGCCCTGGTGCAGGCTGCGATCGCAGCGGCGTCGAGTCGATGGGGCAGTTGGCATTCGCGAGTCTTGGCGGCGCGGAAGGTGGCGAGTTCATCGCTCTTGCGCGCAGGCAGCGACGCGGGTGTCTCGGGACTGATCCGGTGGGTCCCCGTGGTGGTGCCGCTGAAGCGGCCGATGAGACAGATCTCAACCATGAAGAGAATCCGTGTCACTTTCCAAATTTCATGTCACTCGCGTGTCACTTTCCAGGTTTGGTGTCACTCGGGACAACACTGGATGCGTGCCCAGGACCAGCGTGGTCGAGGTCAGGTACGTGCAGGACGACGGCGGTCCTGTCGCGACAACGGTCGCTGCTGTGTGGATACGCATCAAGTCGTACATAGTTTGCCGGTTCGACGGGTATCGATGAACATCCCGATGAATCACCAGGGCTGGGGCGCGCAGCTTCGCCAGAGAAGGTCATCCCGCCTCATTCGACGGCTGTCGCGTCTCCTCGAGGCGCTGCCGCTGCCGGATCCCGTACGCCGCCTCCTTGACGGCGGCGTCGTCTTCGAGACCCGACCCGAGCGCCCCACCAATGGTCGCGATGGACGCCAGTAACCAGGCGAGCGTGAGGTAATCGGAGAAGTTCACCCCGTGTCCGAGGATGCGGGACAGCAGTTCCGGGGGAAGAGTGAGACACGCGGTGAACAGCAGCAGGCAGAACAGGGCCACGTGCAGGACGACGACGCCGATGACCAGGGTGACCACGGTCGCGGTGTTATACAGCACCGAACGATCCCGCTCGGCCGGCGACTTCGGCCGCTCCCATAGTTCATGATCAAGGATCAACCAGAGAATCATCGCCACGATCGACAGGACCGTCGCCGCACTCATACGCCACGGACCCATCGTGTCGGCGAACAACCAGATCGTGTTCGTGGCCAGTGCGATAGCGCCCGTGGCGAAGGCGCCGACGAGCACCTTCGACAGTCCGGTGACCAGTCGCCACGGCCGGTTGGCCCGCACCATCCCCGACAGCAGTCGCAGTCGCCGCAATCCCGAGGGCGCAAAGTACCGGATGCCGTCCTCGATCTGCACACACGGGAACCGTCGCGCCGCGCCAGGCGGCGTAAGTTCCGGTTCATCAAGGATACGGGCGATCGCGAGTTCGGTGACGGAGCGGACGCGGTGCGCGATGTGGACGCCGCCTACTCCGGCGACGGAAATGAGCGCAAACAGGTGGTCGGCGCTGACGTCGGCCACCACCGGCAGGGTGTCCTCGCGGCGCGGTAGATCGGTGAGGTACACGACGATGTCCTCCTCCTCGGAGGACGGATCGACCGCGTCGATGACATCTGCGAAGTTCGCTTGCTCGTCTGCGAGGTAGGGCTTCTGGCGCACGCACGTCGTCCACCGGCGCTCGAGCCGGTCAGGGCTACGCAGGCGTTCCGGTAGGTACTCCGCGATGCGTTCCGCGAGAGCAGCTGGTTCACCCGGATCCGCGATCAACAGCACCGAGACCTGCTCACTCGCTGCATCGGGTTGCAGGTGCTCGTTCGCCTTCACCGCCTACGCGTACCCGTCCGGACTGCCCGATAGTGCCCCGTGGAGTGGTGGACTTCGGATCGGCACGCGGTACGCATAGCGATCAACGAGTCGCGGTGAATACTATGCTGTTCCGCTCGAGCCGGTCAACGACAACGCCGGCTCGGTAGCGTGTCCCTTCGCGGCGATCACCGCACGGAGCTCGTCCATGCTCACATCCGAGACGTAGCGGCGGGTGACCTGCCATTCGTCGTGCTGCTCGATCACCACCGCGGTCGCCAACCGCAGGAACGCGGCCGGGTTCGGGAAGATCTCCACCACATCGGCTCGACGCTTGATTTCCTTGTTCAACCGCTCAATTGGATTGTTGGACCAGATTTTTTGCCAATGCGCCTTCGGAAACGCGGTGAAGGCGAGCACATCGTGCTTGGCGGCTTCCATCAACGCCGCAACCTTCGGGAACGAACCGGTGAAGGTATCGGTGACCTGGTCCCACTGCGCGGCCACGTCGACCGGATCGGTGTGCGAAAAGATCGTCTTGACCGCCGCCATCACCGGCGGCACATGCTTGGCCGCCACTGCCGATCGGATGTTACGCATGAAATGAACCCGACACCTCTGCCACGATGATCCCGCGAACTGCTGCATCACAGCAGCTTTGAGACCGCTGTGCGCATCGGAGATCACCAGATGCACCCCCGACAGACCACGGTCTTTGAGGCTGGTGAGGAACTCACGCCAGAACTCGTAGGATTCACTGTCGCCGACCGCGGTACCGAGGACCTCGCGGGTGCCGTCGATCGACACCCCGGTGGCGACCACCAACGCCTGGGACACCACGTGCGCACCGACCCGGACCTTACAAAAAGTGGCATCGAGGAACACGTACGGAAAGCTCGTGTGCGTCAGGGTGCGCTCCCGGAACCGGGCGATCTCGGTATCGAGACCGGCGCAGATCCGCGAGACCTCCGACTTCGAGATTCCGGATTCGACCCCCAATGCACCGACCAGGTCATCGACGCTGCGAGTCGAGACCCCGTGCACATACGCCTCCATCACGACCGCGTACAGGGCTTTGTCGATCCGCCGGCGCCGTTCCAGCAAGGATGGGAAGAACGACCCGGACCGTAGCTTGGGGATCTTGACCTCGACATCGCCGCTGGTCGTGGAGACGGTCTTGGTGCGGTGGCCGTTGCGGTGGGTGGTGCGGGTAGCGGTGCGTTCGTAGCGGCCGGCGCCGAGCTTGTCGGTGGCTTCGGCTTCGATCAAGGCCTGCAGGCCGGCGCGGATCAGTTCGGCGAACACGCTGGCGCTGTCGGCGCCGGTGAGTGCGTCGAGTTGGGCGAGCAGTGCAGAATGGTCGTGGGTCATCGCGTAGCTCCTGGTAACGAGTCACTGTGAGAGGTAACTCGTTGATCACTACGCGATGGCCCACCCTTTTCGAGGGAGCGACACGCCCGGACCTGGCCGGATGCCGTCAGCCGATTCCCACCACTCCCTGGGACTTACCCGACTGCCCCCAAACTCCAGGCAGTGAGTTCGAGTCGATCAGCGCTGCGGATCTCCGCTGGCTCGGTCCGGGAGACACCTCCACTAGCGTCCGAGAATGCACCTTCGACACGACCGGGCGCAGTCGTCGGGATCTGGCGTGGTCGGTATACACCTGCCAATCGACCCATCCGGGCAAACCGACCATCAATCGGCGGGTGATCGATCGTTTTACGGGACAGCGACCGGGCTGAGGATTTCGACAAGTTTAGCGAGAATCAAGCACTGGCACGACCTTATGAACCTGCAGGTCAGGTGCGCAGAGGACTGACACCGAGACGTGGAACCTACACCAGTTTTGTAGGTTCGGCAAAGCGGTGTTCTCCAGAATTTGCATGTCTCATGATTCTCTGAACTTGTAATCCACCGTTGTTGTGTGCGTAGTCGTCAGTCCTTGGCGACGGTCACCGACCGTCCGGCGATGTCTCGGAAGCTGGGCAGTCCAAGACCGACGGTGTCGGCCCGGTGGGTGAGTTGGGCGAGTTTCTGTTCGGCACCGGCGAGACTGACCTCGAGGCCTTCGACCTCGCCGAGCCAGCCCTCGCGTGCGGCCTCTGCGATGCGGGCTCGCAGGTTGTCGCGGACCTCGGTGATTCGGTGTCGCTGGGATGGGTCCGGCCGCAGCAGGCTGCAGCGCAGGCAACTGTGCTCATGGACGCAACCGGTCGCGTATGCCCGACCGCAGTCGCCCATGGCTACCCGGCGGCGCTCGAAGTGGCCGAGGAACTCCTCCCATTCTGCGTCGGTGGGGGTCCGGTATTCCTCGCTGGGGCGGGAGGCTCGGCGTCGCGCGATGAAGGCGCGATGGCCGTTGATGACCTCCTCGGGATAGACCGCCTTGTACCCCATAGTGGTATTGATATCACGGTGGCCGACCACAAGTTGGGCGATATGCGGCGGCATCCCATTCAGGATGGCGTCCGTGATGAATAGTCTTCGAAAATCGTGGGGGGAGAACAATAACGGTGCGCCGGCGGCGTCGGTCAGGCCGGTGCGCGCGAGGGTGTAGTTGAGTAAGTCCCGGACGCCGGCAGCGGGGATCGGGCGGTTCTCGCCGCCGATCCTCCGCTGGAACAGCAGGGGCATCGGGGAGTTCCAGACCCGTTCGTGGGTGTCGTAGGACACCACCAACGGGACGGAGTCGCTGAGGCCGCGGATTCGGCAGATGATCGCGCTGAGCACGTCTGCCAGATCGGGGTCGATGACCAGCAGCCGTTCGGCGTCGGTCTTGGATGGGGCGATGTGCAGCAACGGAATGAGCTCGCCGGTGCTGGGCATCCGGTATTGCACGAGGCTGTGGTGAGACAGCTCCGTCAACTCCTCACTGCGCATTCCTGTGCGGTGCAAGACTTCCACCGTCGCCCACGACCAGAACGCTCGGTGCTCCTCCAGTGTCAGGTCACGCCGTTTCCCGGTCTGGGGGTCGTCCGCCCAGGCCTTGGCGGTCGGTTTCTTGGTGATCGACCTGCGCCAGCGCTGTCCGGTTGCAGTGAACTCGCACCCTGGTCCTACGGCTTGCGCGGCCGCCAGTCGCTCGGCGGCCAACTTGCGCTCGGTGTCGACCGTTCGCCTCAATGCGGGCAGTACCGGCAGGCGCTCGCGGGTCCTCTGGTCCATGCGTGACTTGCGGACGGCGTTGTCCTTCTTACGGGACAACTTCTCCTCCCGGATGGGACAGGGAGCCGCCCACACGCCCCAGCGGCCGGGGTCGTCGACAGCCCACTGGGCGAGGTCGAGGTAGAAGGCACGCACCATGGCCAGGTAGTTGGTGCCCAGGGTGTCGCGCGGAACCTCTGTCTCGACGACCTCACCATCAGCGGTTTTGGTCCGGGTCCTCTTCATCGCGATCCGCCGTTGCCACGCTGCCGCGACATCAGGAGCCAGGCGCAGCGAGCCGATGCCCGGGTGGTGGTCCTCCAGGTCCTTCCAGAACAATTTGCCCAGACCGAATGCCAATGCCCGCAAGGAGGTGTAATCGACGGAGGGTTGGCGTTCTTGCAGGTATTCGACTAGCAGATCCCGCATTGGGCGACAGGCGATCTGGTAGCGGTCGACCATCTGCTCGACGCTGATCTGGCCCTGGGCGCGGCCGCCGATGGCACGGACGGTCGGCGGGGCGGCGTCGGGGAACACGCCCATCGCGTGCAGTAGCTGGTAGAAGTACGCGCTGGTGTCGACTGGCCCCTTCATTCCCAGCAGCAGTTCGGCCAATTCCACACAGTCGCCGGCGGTGATGTCGCCGACCTTGCCGCC
Organism: Rhodococcus sp. ZPP; assembly: GCF_017656075.1. Taxonomy (NCBI): domain Bacteria; kingdom Bacillati; phylum Actinomycetota; class Actinomycetes; order Mycobacteriales; family Nocardiaceae; genus Rhodococcus; species Rhodococcus sp. ZPP. The sequence goes on along the minus strand of NZ_CP058639.1, from coordinate 137,314 downwards.
CTTGGCGGCCATGATGGTTGCGATCCGCCGCAGCGCGCCGTCCTTGGTGTGGGCGTTGGCGGGGTCTTGGCGACAGACAGCGACCAGCGCGGCAAACCCTTCCGGGTCGCGACTGCGGGCCATCTCGGCGGTCAGGATCTGCACAGTTCCGGGCGTGAGCAGCCACGACAGACTCGGCCGGATCACCTCGCCACTGATCAACAACAGTGCCCCGCCGCCCAGGGCGCCGAAGTCATTCTTCGGGCTCGCGTAGGCGTGGCCGTTCCGCTGAAGCCATTCGATCGCGTGCCGTCGCCACGCGATGTTGCCGGCCGCGTCAGCGCCGCTGACCAGCCACCGATCCTGCCAGTTCTGGCCAGGATGCTGCTCCAGCCAGTGCAGAATCTTGCGCAGGCCGACCCTGCGCCGGGCCTGCGTGCCGAGGACGTCTGGGGCGAACGGCGGTGCAAGCAACCGCGCCAGCACCTCGTCGCGGGACTGCTCTGTGGCAGGCCACGTCGATACCGGCTGGCGGGGCGGGAACTGCCGGAGCAGTGCCGCCCCCACGGGGCCGAGCTTGCGCCCGGGCCGGGCGCTGGTCAAGATCTGCGCGGTCATGCCGTGCCCTCCCCGAACAAGACGTTGAGAGTCTCTGGCCGATACGACACCTCCGGCGGGCTCGCTGCGGCCGAGGACGCCTGCCCTTCTCGACGCGCGTGGTGTGCGAGCACACTCGCGATCACGTCCTCGGCCAAGGGTGTCGTGTAAATCTGGGTGGTGCTGAGTAGCGCATGACCAAGAACCCACTGCACGTCGGTCAGCGGCATCTCGGGGTCGCGGGCCATCCTGTAGGCGGCAGTGTGCCGAAGATCGTGCAGCGACCAGTTCGACCCCAGCACCGCGTTGGCCCGGAAGAACATCCGGTAGGCGGCGTGATAAGTCAGCGGCCGAAACGGTCGCCGCAGCGTCCACCACAGCGCGTCATCGGCCTTGGTCGGGACCAGGCCATGCATCTGCGCCTGATACAACCTCAGCCACACGAACGCGTCCGGCGAGGCCGGCACCTGCTGGATAGCCCGAGTGCCTTTGCGCACCAGCGCGATCAGCTGCTGCCCGGGGTCGGCATCGCGCTGCTTGGCGCCCAGCAGTTCCGAGGCCCGCGCCCCCGAGGACACCCACAACGCCACAAGCGCTCGGTCACGATGCGAGCCGAGTTGGGCGAACAGTTCGTTGAACTTCTCATCCGGGATGCTGCGCGGCACTCGCTGCACATGCCGGGGCCGATACAACCCGGACCTCTCGTTGCGGTACGGCTCCATCGGATTGTGGTGTGCGTGTGCCCTTTCGTTGCGCCGAGCCAGAGGGAACGGATTGACCATCGGACCCGACCCGGCCTCGCGATGGAACTCGTAGAAGCCCCGCAGCACGCTCTCGCAGTGGCCACGCGTGCTCGCCGCGTACTTGTTGCCAGGCTTGGGTTTTCCTGTCACCGGGTTCGGGACGCCCGCGTCAGGACCAGGCTTCCTCGGCTTGTCGGTGACCTGGACCCAGCGAGTGAAATCCCGCGCCTCGGCGCGGGTGGCGTGGTTCCACGGCACTTCGATCGCCCACAGGAACCGGAACCAGCGCAGCAGGTCCATCCCGTATGACCGCTGCGTCGTCGCGGACCGTCCGGCCGCCTGCAAGTCTCCCAACCACACCGCGACCGGGCCGACCACCTCGCCAGTCGGGTCCAGCAGCCGCCATGGCTCCCACAGGTCGTCGGTTCCGGTCATCGACCCGACCCTCGGCACGGCCAACGTCGCCAGATCCCGGCCGTCCTCGTCTCTATCGATCATAGAGCCGGACCATAGTCACCCAGTGGTATCCCGTGCGCTGATCTGCGCGAACTGTCCCGGTAGTTCAGTCAACGGGTAGACATCCAGACTCTGGCGCCGAGGCTGGTCAGCGAGGGACTGCACCGTGAGACGTCGCCTCACTCGGCTGGACGGGCTTGCCATCAGGGCGTGGCCGCGGTGAGCGACGAGTTGATCGCGGTGGCCGAGGTCTCGGTGCAGCAGTGTGTCGCCCTAGTGCAAGACGGCGATCGCAGTGTCGTCGAGTCGATGAGACAGTTGGCATTCGCGAGACTTGGCGGCGAGTAAGGTGGCGAGTTCGTCGCTCTCTGTGTCGCAGGGTGGCCCAGGACTGATCCGGTGGAGCCCCGTGGTGACGCAGCTGAAGTGGCCGATGAGACAAATTTCAACCATGAAGAGAATCCGTTTCACTGTCCAAATATCGTGTCACGCGCGTGTCATTTTGCAGGTTTCGTGTCACTCGGGACAGCATTGGATGCGCGCCAGGCCAGAGAGGTCGAGGTCAGCTACGTGTAGGACGAAGGGGGGTCCTGTCGCGACAGCGGTCGCTGCCGTGGATCCGCATGAAGTGGTTCCGTCCGATCAGTCCCAGCAAGGGTGCGTGAAACTGCGATGCCGTCGGTGAAGTTCAGTTGCCGCCGGGATCCTCGGGGCGGAACCTGAGTCGGGCGGCGAGGATGTCCTGGGCGATGACCGTGATCCTGCGGTGTTGCGCGAACGCCATCGCCCGCAGTCGGGCGAGGGCAGCGGCAGGAGAGACCCGAAGCTGGACGGCCATCATTCCGGCGGCCACGTGCACTGTGCCGCGCGGAAACAGGGCGGGATCGACCAGCGTCGGGTTGCGCGTGGGATCGAGTTCATCGACCACCATCGGGCCGAGGGCAGCGGCGTAGCCGGCCGCGGCCCGATAGTGCTGGGCGTCGAGCCGGCCGGGCTGGGTGCGATAGAGCTCGAGGACACCGATGCGGGCACCGTTGAACAAACGGAGTGGAAAGGCGAAGACGGCGCGAACGCCGAGGTCGAGTATCTCGGGGACGAACATCGGCCACCGTGTCACTGCGGCGGGATCCGTCAGATCGGAGTGTGATTCGGGCACCGAGGAGCGATACGCGGTAAGGCCGGGGCCCTCACCCAGGGTGAACTCGAGTTCATCGATCCGTTCGGCGGTGATGTCGGTGGCGTACACCAGGTCCCGACTGGTGTCGCTGGCTACTACCGCGACGGCCGCGCCGTCGACACCGATGTCGTCCGAGCATTGCCCGCACAGGGTACGAGTGCGGGTGAGCACGGACACCGTGTGATCGTCGTCGAGACGAGCGGGGTTCTGTTCGGCGCTCATTTCCCACACTTTCCCCGGCAGCGCGACCGCAAACAGCGACCGCAAACAGCACGCGGCTCACGCCACGAACCTCCGTAGAGGTACACCCGCTGCCTCGGCCGGCGACACCCGGCGGGGACACCTCGCAATCCTTCCGCTACTGATGCGCTAGAAATAAGCGTGAATTCCGAGCAGGTGGTCGGTGGTGGTGAGCCGCAGCGGGTGGGTAGTTTCCGGTTCCTTCTCGCCGGCCAGCGGTGGGAGTGGTCCGACACCGTCGCCCGCATGCACGGGTACCGGCCGGGTGAGGTCGAGCCGACCACCGAGTTGTTGCTCTCGCACAAGCATCCCGAGGACCATCCGCAGGTCGCCCGGGTTCTCGATCGGATGGTCACCGACGCCGAACCGTTCAGCAGCAAACACCGCATTGTCGATACCGCCGGCAAGGTCCGGCACGTCGTCGTCGTCGGTGACCGTGTGCACGATGACACCGGCCGGGTGATCGGCACGAGCGGGTTCTACATCGATATCACCGATTCGCACACCAGCGATGTGAAGGACTCCGTCGATGAAGTGGTCGCCGAACTCGCGCAGTCACGGGCGGTGATCGAGCAGGCCAAGGGGGCGCTGATGCTGGTTTACGGCATTTCCGCGGATCGGGCGTTCGATATCCTCGCCTGGCGCTCTCAGGACACCAACATCCGGCTGCGCACGATCGCCGAATCGTTCGTCGCCGGTCTTGCCGACCTCGACCCTGACGAGGGCGGGCTCCGCCGCCGGGTCGATCACCTGCTGCTGACCGTGCACAGCCGCGGCCGCTGACCTCTCCCCGCGGCCGTGCCGGTGACCACACGGTGGTGGAAGTGGCCGCTGCGGCCGAGGCTCATGGGTGTGGTCCGCTCGCGCGGACTTTCCGGCGGAACATGCTGTCAGCCTTCGAGATGCGGTTACTCGAGGTGAGCGTTCGCAACTCCGGGTCGCGAAGTATTCATGTGGCTCACACGATGCCCCGGCCCCGAGGCCGGGCCATCAGCATGGTAGAAGGTCAGAGGCGACTCGTCGGGTCGGTCCCGACGCTGGTGCGCACGGTCGACTCGTTTCGACGTTCGAGTCCGACGAGACCGAGTAGGCCCGCGAGGCGTAGCAGCCCACCCGGACCGTGTCGGGCGCGGCCGAGATGGGGATTACGTTCTTCAGATGGGCCCGGCATTCCGGAGTGCCGGTCGCGTTCAGGCCACGTCGGTTCAGCCATTGCCTGGCCGCCTTCCGCATCGCGTCCACGTACTGTCCCTCGCCGAATCCACTGAGCACACGCCACCTTCACTGAGTCCGCAACCGGGACATCGGCTCCGCAACCGCAACCGCAGCCGGTGCCGCAGGCAGCAGGTGCCCTTCTCCGACACCACCTGGCTCGGCGGCCACGGCCGCCATGGCACTGTGCCCCAACGGCGTCCGGGCGATAGCGGCGACCGGAAGGTGCGTCCGTTCTGCTGGCACGACCTGCGCGACGCCGCCGTAATCGGGGCGGACGATGGCCACCTCCCACGTCCGGGACCAAAGCTAGAGGCGCGGATGAGTGTGCGGGTGTGTGACACCGTCGATCACGACCAGATCCGCCGGGGGATCCCACTGCACCAGGGCGCCGGGTCTCGGACATGGCGGCGGCCGGGGCGGCGGAGGTTATGCTCGTCGGCGTCCTCGGTGCCCGCTCGGGTCACTATTTCGAACACATTTTGTGGGAGGAATGGTTCGCCCGGTTCGACGCATCGCCTGTGTTTCCGCTGCCCGGACGATCCGGGTGCGTGTCGTCTCACCTTTTTCGTGGAGCGACCGCCGACCGTCCATATGGTCAGTCTGAGCCCGTAACCCACCTCCCGAACCCTTGTCCCGTGCGTGGTGCTGCGGGGTGGTGTGCGCTCGGGTCGCTGCGTCGGAGAGTGTGAACCGGCGCACCCCCCGTGTCGGGTGCCGACAGTCTCAGTGGATGCCGCTGTCGGGGGTGCGGTTAGAAGTCCTCGTCGATGCAGGCCAGTCGGTCACCGGCCATGCCGGCTTGCCCGGGGCCGGTCTGGGTGTGCTGGTCGTGGACCACCACGGACTTGGCTTCGCCGGGACGGAACTCCCAGTTCACCGTCGTCGAGGCCTGGGCGTTGCCGCTCGGGTCGGTGGTGATGTCGAGCCAGATCTCGTTCTGCGGGTTGGCATACGCGGGATCGGACGATGATGCTTGCGGGGTGGCGGCGGGGTCGACGGTGTTCTGGTAGTGCGGTCCCGAATCGGCCGGGGAGGGCCCGCACGGCTGGGTGTGGACGTGGACCCCGAAGTCGCGATTGGGGGCGAGGCCGGTGGCGTCGAGTGTGATGGTGGTGCGGCTGTTGTCCTCGTCGGAGTCGATATTCACGGTCGATCCCACCGGGACGGCGGCTTCGTTGTAGGTGAAGGCGTTGTCTTCGGCGAGGGCGGTTCCGGGTGGCTGGAAGGCGCCTCCGGACGTGTCGGGGACCGGCAGCATGTCGGTGCTCGTTTCCGAGGATGCGGGCGGTGTTTGTACGGCGGGTTCCTCCGTCGAATCGTTACTCCCGCATCCGGCGACGATCAGGGCGGTCAGGGACACGCCTGCGAGGACTGTGGTGCTGTGCAGCGGATGCATAGGGTCGCAGTACCCGTGACCGGGGATTTCGAATCGCGGGTTTCCGCCCTGTCGAGCTGGCGGGGCTGTGCCTGGTACTTCCAGTACTGTCGTCTGGTTCGTACCGACGAAGAACGCGAGAAGTGGATCTTCTGTGGCAGGCACCGGTCGTGGTGGAGCTGTTCGACGACATCGACGGCACGCGAGCATCAGCGACGCGGTCGACGGGGTCGACGGGGTCGACGGGGTCGAGTCTGTGATCGATCGGAAGAAGGAGCACGCGAAAGAGCTCCGCGAGACCTTCGAGTCACTACATCGCCTACTCCACCCGGGTGGGGCCGTAAATACCGAGCGGGGGCACAAGCTCTCCTCCCGCGGCCGCATCCCCGCCGTTGGAATACCAGCGGAGGGTCCGCTGTGGGATGAGCCCGACGGGGGCGCATACCCCGGGTACCACAGCAGAACAGTCGCCGAGCGACCACGTGCCACCGAACCGGCCATGCCCGCGGTGATGCTGCCCTCGGACCCGGGCGGGAATCGCCGCGATCTTCCGGCGCAGCTGGCCGAGTTCCTCCGCAGACCCGACGACCCGTGGTTGGCGGCGATCACCGTGGAGGGCACCGACGCGCGGGCATTGACAGCTCGAACCCGACATGATCGTCACCGCCGACACCATCAGCGAAACGCCCTCGCCGTACCTGCCGATGCCCCTGCCGCGACGGGCGATCCGGACGCCCTAACACCCCAGGTCAGATGTGGTGTGCGATCCCGTGAGCGGGATCCCCTGTCGGACAGGAACGTCCGACATCACACACCGGATCCATCGCGTGACGAGTGTTTCCGCTGGGGTTTCGTCGACTGCGGGGTGTGGTCGTCGAGCTCGAGTGCGACCGCGCGGGCGAGGGCGTCCTCGGCGGGGAGCGCGGCCTGCTCGGCGGGCGAGAGATCGTAGCGGGAGACGGCGATCGGCTGGGTGGTGCCGGCCAGTGCGTACCGGACGACGGACTCGTTCTTGTCCGCGACCAGCAGCATCCCGACCGTGGGCTGGTGCTGTGGCCGCCGTAGCCGGTCCTCGACGAGGGCGACGTAGAAGCCGAGCTGGCCGACGTCGCGTGGATCGAATCTCGTGGTCTGAGTTCGATGACCACGTACCGGAGTTGCTCGACGTGAAAGAAAAGTAGGTCGAGAAAATAATCATCGCCCTCGACATCGAAGTGGACCTGACGGCCCACGAACGCGAACCCGGGGCCGAGCTCGCGAAGGGTATCGATGATGCGTTCGACGAGCCGATCCTCGAGCTGTCGCTCGGCGGCGTCCCCGTCGATGGCGAGGAACTCGAGCGTGAACGGATCCTTGGTGATCTGCTGAGCGAGCTCGGAATCGGTGCGCTCGAGAGCGTGCGGGAAGTTGGACGGGGCGGCACCTTCCCGCTGGTGCAGTTGGGTCTGGATCTGGTGCGCCAGCACGGGGCGACTCCAACCATGGGCGATGTCCTTGGCGCTGTACCAGGCGCGTAACTCGGCGTCATCGAGCTTCTCGAGCAACTCGATGACATGACCCCAGGGCAATTGGCCAACGGGTCGTTGACCGATTGCCTCGTGGTCGGGCCACGCCTCGGCGAACCTGCGCATGTACTTGAGGTTGGCCGGTGAGAACCCCTTCGCTCCGGGAATCTCTGTGCGCAGATCCGCGGAGAGCCGGGAGAGGACCTTGCTGCCCCATGGGGCTGTCTTCTGTCGCTCGATGATCGTCGCCCCGATCTGCCAATAGAGCCGGAGCAGTTCGGTGTTCCCTCGGCGTTGGGCGATGTAGCGCGCCTCATGCACGAGCCGTTTGATGCTCTCGAGCGTGGCGGCGTAGTCGGTAGGGACGGGGGAGGACATTGCTCGACGCCATTGGAACCGGCTGGTCGAAGGTGCAGCCGTTAGAGGAGAAAGCGCTTTACCGGGCTTGTCGAACAGCGAGATCGACTGGCTGCCGTAGTTGGTGACCCAGACGTTGGCGTCGATGGCGGTGTCGAACCCGGGTCCGTCGAACCCGCGTGCAGTGTGGAATCGATTCTCTAGATCCTGCGATAGTTCTTAGATTCAGGTTCCTGGAAACACTGCCTGGCACGACCATGCCGGGCAGTTATTCTCGACCCCGCCGCTATCGGACCGGGTGCTAGCACTGTTCGCACAATGCGCGGCTTCGGCATGGAAAGGTAGGGGCCCCACCGCGTCACTGGCGGTACAACTTCGGCGAGGCCCCTGCCATGCCACCAGCTTCGGGGGAGGTGGCAGAATCAACATATACCAATCGTTGCGCTGCATGTAAGTAAAATCTTCTAGACAGGAAAATATCTCTTGTAAATAGAATCGTTTATGTATATTCTTTGGCGAAGTGGTTCGCAGTCGGACGCGCCGGGTGCGGCGAACTATCACGGAGGGCAATTACTGATGAGTTTCCGAGAAAGCGTGTCCTGTGCTGCTGGTGTGATGCGGCTTGGTATTGATGCAGGCATCGCCTTGATAGCGATAGCGGTGGCGGTCCCCGTCGCATTCGCCATAGGCGAGGGAAGCGCAATGCGGCGGACGGTGCGCGGCGGCCACTATCCCACCGGTCCAGTGACTGACGATCTTGGAACGATCTTGACACACAGGTGAAGTGGTGCGGAGGCGTCACGCCGTCGGCCGCCTGGTAACACCGACCCGTAGGAAGTTGAGATGGATGCGCCAAAAGCGAGAAGGCGGTGTGTACTGCGTTGACGCGGGCTGTCCCAGTGTGGTCCTGCGCCAGTTCCGTGAGGCGGCGCCCAGTGCGATCGTCGCGGACTACGGCGAAGTGGCGGCCACCAAGGAAGGCGTGCACCGTTGGGCTCCAGTGCCTCGGTCGGCGGTCCCACGAGATGACGAGCGTGTGGCTCTGCCGACACCCGAGAACTTCACCGTCGAGCGTGGTGCACCCGTGCGTACCGGAATCTAGCCCGAAAATGACTGAACACGTGAGAGCGGTCGATCTGCGAGTGGTTTCTGTTGATCGAAGCGATGAGGAGGCATACTTCGATGGACGTACCAGCCTTGTCCTCCGAGGAACGCGCGGAGGCGTGGGCGAAGGCCGCCGCGATCCGGAAGGCACGCAGTAATCTTCTCGCAGCAGTTCAGGCCGGTGAGCTCACGGTTTCCGACGTACTTGAGCAGGCGGAAACCAGTGCGATCGTGAGTAAGACCAGGGTGAGCGTGGTGATGAAGGCACTTCCGGGCGCCCATGCGATGTGGGCCACTCGGATCCTCGAGCAGCTGTCGATAGCCGACGCGCAGCGGATAGGCGGCCTCAGCGCGAAGCAGCGGCATGCCTTGCGGGGGATCACCACCCGCCGTTTCCCGAAGTACCTCCTCGGGAATGATCGGCCTTCGGCGGGCTTTGCGCTCAACTGCTCGACCATCGGGGCGGCAATTTCGGAATTTCTAGAAGGGCTGTCGCCGGCGCATAATGCGAACTCCGCTGATGACGAGGGTTCGGTACTCGACTGCCTGTGGACCGATGAGCACCACATCAAAGTGGTCAACGTTGTCGTAAGAAGCAGGGCCACGTCTCCGGCAGAGATGGAACGCATCCGAGCGGGCAAGGTCTACACGGGCGACTACCCCAGGTACAAGATCGTCGACACGGACCGCCTGCGGGCGGCGAACGCCGTGGGAGCCATGATGGTCGATCCAGACCCTGTTGGAAAGCATGAGGTCTCTGAGATGCAGGACATCATTATTCGGACGCCACAGTTGCAGGTCGAGGGGCTGTCGTGGAAAGCGCCGATAACCATCGAAATTGGGACCCGGGTGGCTGAACTCATCGCAAGTGACAACTGAACCTCACGAAGGCCGCCACTGAACTGCACTAGTCCGTCGCTACTCAAAATTAACCCTACGAACAGCACGGTTGCTGTGGTTGTACCTGGAGCCTGCTTTAGTTTAGCGACCATTTCGAAGGAAGGGCGCATCGATTCTGAAGGGAGGCCCCGCTACGGGTGGACTCGATTTCTGGCACTTTCCCGACGGCCAGTTGGGGCATCGCCCACTGTCAATAACGCGAAACTGCTCCTGAACCCGCGCGGCACCGTCGCTTCGTCCTCTGGGCTTGCCATGACCCTCCTCAGCCGTGCGTTGGCCGCTCCGCGGCAACTCTCCGGCCTGAGCCTGAACGATCTGACCATCGTCACCGCCACCGAAGACGGTCGACAAGACAATGGCGTGTTTGTGAGGCGATCACCCAGTGGGAGGGTCATGTTTCATGAAGCTTCCTCAATGAGTGCGTGGGCTATCGCCCGCAACCGCTCGCGGGCGCTATGGTCGGGGGTGAAGACATTTGTTGCCCCGACAAACCATGCCCCATCGGCCAATAAGCGTGCTGCCGTCAGCCTCGCACGTTGGTCGGCAGACAATTCGTCCGGCAGATGAACCCAAGGCGCGATCTGCTCGGACCACCGTGCCGATAGCGGCTCACATAGCCGCGGGTCACTGAGCATTACGATGTCTGTGCGATCGAAATTCCTTGTCAAGGCGAAATCGACGTACGCGTGGATGCGCTGGGGAGGCGAGGCTTCTTCGATCCGTCCGTGCAGATGGGACATCAATTGTTTCTCCCACTGCAGGGCAACGTAATCGACAAGCCCCAACATTAGTGCTTCCTTGGTGGGAAAGTAGTACATCAACCCGGGCTTCGATATCCCGACTTCACGCGCCGTCGATTCGAGCGCAACGCTGCTTCCGCGCCGTAATCGGTGCAGGGCGCCATCGAGTATCCGAGTACGTGTTTCGGAAGCCATTCGGTGGTTCCACCATTCGAAAGGTAGGCGGACAAAGTCGTTCACTGCTGTGGCGACACTGCAAACGGAGCGCACTTGAACAGCGGGTAGCGGGACCCTGCACAGCACTGCTGAGGACCCCAAAGGTTCTCCCACCCCGCTTCGGTCGGTGGTAGCCACAGGTCGTCCCAGTAGGGGTCTTCCATTCAGGAGGAGGCGGCCGTAGGTGATATCGCGGTGACAACGGACGCATCGGTCAGCGCTTGGATGCGGTCGGCGGAATAGCCGAGTTCCTCGAGGATCGGGAAGGTATCTTCGCCGAGCTGTGGGGCATGTCGGTTGAATACCACCGGGGTCCGCGACATCGCAAATGGTGTGCGGGTGGCGTAGTACTCGCCTTCGGAGGGGTGCTCGCGCCTGGTGATCAGCTCTTGGCTGAGGACATAGGGATCCTCGTGCGCGTTCGAAAGGTCGAGCAGACCCGAGGCCGGGATGCCGAGCGATTCGCACTGCGCCAGCCACTCCATGGTGGTGCGCCGAGGTGTTATTTCTCCTATTGCCGAGAGTAATTCGCCCATATGTCGGTGGCGGTCGTTTACGGTCGCGTAGCGGGGGTTATGAACCATGTCGTTGCGGCTGGCTAGGGTGAAGAAGTCGTTCCAGTTCTTCGCCGAGTACGGCATGATGCAGATCCAGCCGTCGGCCGTCCGGTGAGGGGCTCGTTCCGGCGTGAGCACGCGCGCCCATCCGAAGTTCCCTTCGGCGGGGGCGAAGGTGTGCCCACCGAAGTGCTCGACGAGGTTGAAGCCGATCATCGCGTCGACCATCGGTACGTCGACCTCCTGGCCGAGGCCGGTACGGGTCTTCTCCATCGCGGCGGTGAGAATGGCGATGACGATGTAGAGACCGACGACCTTGTCCGCGATGACGTAGGGGGCATAACGCGGTTCGCCGTCAATGAGTTCGGAGAGCTTAGCGGCACCGGAGGCGGCCTGAACAATATCGTCGTAGGCGGGGTAATCCCGGTAATCGGTTCCGGAGCCGTACGCCTGGGCGGTGCACAGAACCAGACCAGAATTGATCTGTGCCAGGCGCTCGTAGGTTAAGCCGAGCTTGACGCGGGAGCGCGGCCGCAGGTTGGTGACCAGCACATCCGCGTCACGGACCAGGTCGTCGAGGATCTGCTGGCCGTCCTCTGAGGCGAGGTCTAGCGCGATGCTGCGCTTATTTCGCTGCAAATTCATTGTCAACGCACTCATCCCCGCGTGGCGCTGAGCCCCGACGCTTCGACTCATGTCCCCCTCGAGGTTCTCCACCTTGATGACGTCCGCCCCCAGATCTGCCAATGTGGCGGTGGCGAACGGGCCCATGATCACCGTCGTCAGGTCAATGATGCGCAGACCGTCGAGAGCGCCTGGTGTGAGCTGCATTGAGTCCTCTTCTCGCTGTGACTACGGGTGGCGCAGTGCAAACGATTATGCCCGTATAGCTATTGGCTACGCAATAGAGTGAAGGATTACGTATATAGGTAGTTTCTCGGATACGGTTGCAGCCGCGTTGGTGTGCAGCACGAATGGGGTGTGTTCGCGGAGTGGGCAGGAAAAGGCACGCTGACCTCGTCCTGATCGAGAGCCGTAGGGATCGATCGATGACCTCGGAATGCTGTCACCGAAGACATCGCCTGGTTCAACTATCGCCGAGTCTACGGCCAGATCAGGATGGTCCCGCCCGTCGAAAGCCGCACAGTCCTAATATCATTCAACAATGCCACCAGATTCACACAATAGAGAGCGGGTCGTCGAGAGTCGCTGCTGAAGCCGGGGTGCAACAAATTCCGGTTGTAGGTTCGGTGGTACTTGTAGTGATGGAGCCCGGACTGGTAGATGACCGAGCGGGCCTCGGCGGGCAGACACGTCTGGACGTATGCCCACTCGGCGGCCGGTGTCCGGCTGATTCGCTCTGCCTTCCCGTGGGTCTGCGGACGTTCCGGGGCCGTGTAGCGGTGCTTGAGGTCGGACCGAGCGCGGCTGGAAGCAGTGGGGTGATATCAAGAACGTTGTCAGCCAACATCGCCCGCACTCAATACCGTTCTCGGCGAAGAACCGGCGGGCTTTTCCCTCAATGCGGTGACCGTCGACTTGCGTTCGTAGAGTGGTCGTCTGGGCACGCTAATCGGGAATGGTCGTCGACCACATGATGGTGGAAGGCGTAACCGCGGCTCTTCCTCCTATTGTGAGCAATGCCGTTCGCAACTTCGTAGGACTACAACGAGTTGACCAGATAGCCGCCGGCAGAACGAGTTCTGGATGCGGTCCTTAATTGCTCCGCGGTGGCCTCGAGAAGTTCGTTCCACGACACCTCGAACTTGTCGACTCCCTCGTTCTCGAGGACGAGGAAGACGTCGGTCAGGTCGACGCCGACGGCGGCGATCTTGTCGAAGACCTCCTGCGACTGGCTGCGGTGCCGGACACCGTGTCACCGGTGATGTCACCGTGGTCGGCGACGGCGTCGAGCGTCTTCTCGGGCATGGTGTTCACCGTGTTCGGTGCCACCAGCTCGGTGACGTACAGGGTGTCGGAGTAGTCGGGGTTCTTGACACCCGTCGACGCCCACAGCGGACGCTGGGGCCGCGCGCCGTCGCCCAGGAGCCCCTGGAACCGCGGCTGGACCTCGAACACCTGCTGGTAGGCCGCGTACGCCAGTCGTGCGTTGGCGAGCGCCGCCTTGCCGCGGAGTTCGAGTGCCTCCGGCGTACCGATCGCCTCGAGTCGCTTGTCGATCTCGGTGTCGACGCGGGAGACGAAGAACGACGCGACCGAGTGGATGCGGGAAAGGTCGTGTCCTGCTGCCTTGGCCGCCTCGAGCCCGTCGAGGTAGGCGCCCATGACGAGTTCGTACCGCTCGACCGAGAAGATCAGGGTGACGTTGACGCTGATGCCTTCGCCGATGACCTTCGCGATGGCGGGGATGCCGGCCTCGGTGGCCGGGATCTTGATGAACACGTTGGGCCGGTCGACGATCTTCCACAGCTCCACCGCCTGCGCGACGGTCTTGTCGGCGTCGTGTGCCAGCCGGGGATCCACCTCGATGGAGACCCGGCCGTCGACTCCGTGGCTCGCCTCGTACTGCGGGGCGAGGATGTCGCAGGCGGCGCGCACGTCGTCGGTGGTGACCGTGCGGATGGTGGCTTCGACGTCGGCGCCGCGCTCGGCCAGCTCGTTGACCTGCGCGTCGTAGATGTGGCCCTTGCTCAGCGCGGCCTGGAAGATGGACGGGTTGGTGGTGACGCCGACGACACTCTTGGTGGCGACGAGTTCGGCCAGGTTGCCGGACTCGATGCGGTCACGTGAGAGGTCGTCCAGCCACACGGAGACCCCGGCCTCGGAGAGCTTCTGAAGATTCGGATTCTGAGTCATGACGTTTTTCTATCCCTTCACTCGGGAGAGCGAGCGCTGTGCGGCCGCGGTGACGGCTTCGTCGGTGAAACCGAACTCGCGGAACAAGGTCTTGTAGTCGGCAGAGGCGCCGAAGTGCTCGATCGAGACGATTTCGCCATCCGAGCCGACGAAGCGGTACCACGGCATCGCGATGCCGGCCTCGACGGCGACGCGGGCCCTGACGGTCGGAGGCAGCACACCGTCCCGGTAGGCCTCGTCCTGGGCGTCGAACCACTCGACGCACGGCATCGACACCACCCGCGTGGGAATGCCCTCGGCCTCGAGGGTCTCGCGGGCGGCCACGGCGATCTGGAGTTCGGAACCGGTGCCGATCAGGATGACCTCGGGAACACCGGAGGAGGCATCGGCGAGGACGTAGCCACCACGGGACACTCCCTCGTAGCTGGTTCCTTCGAGGACGGGCAGATCCTGGCGAGTCAAGGCCAGGCCGGAGGGCGCGCGGGTCGCCTCGTCGGCACCCTTCTCGAGGACGGCCCGCCAGGCGTGGGCGGTTTCGTTGGCATCACCGGGGCGCACCACATTCAGGCCCGGGATGGCGCGCAGCGCGGCGAGGTGTTCGATCGGCTGGTGGGTCGGGCCGTCTTCGCCGAGGCCGATGGAGTCGTGGGTCCAGACGTAGGTGACCGGGGTCTTCATGATCGCCGCAAGCCGCACGGCGGGACGCATGTAGTCGCTGAACACCAGGAAGGTGCCGCCATAGGGGCGGGTGGGCCCGTGCAGGGCGATGCCGTTGAGAATCGACCCCATGGCGTGCTCGCGGACACCGAAGTGCAGGGTCCGGCCGTAGGGGTCGGCGTTCCACATCGACGTGGAGATGGAGGCGGGGCCGAACGAGTCGGAGCCCTTGATGGTGGTGTTGTTGCTTTCGGCGAGGTCGGCGGAACCGCCCCAGAGTTCCGGGAGCACCGGTCCGACAGCGTTCAGGACCGCTGCGGACGCCTTGCGGGTGGCGACACCCTTGGGGTCCGGCTCCCAGGTCGGAAGTACGTCGGCCCAGCCGGCGGGCAGGTCGCGACCGGTGAGGCGGTCGAGGAGCTTCTTGCCCTCGGGGGCGCGCACAGCCCACTCGTCGAAGCCGGCCTGCCATTCCTTGTGCGCCTGGGCGCCGCGCTCGACGACCTTGCGGGTGTGCGCGATGACCTCGTCGGTGACCTCGAACGTCTTGTCGGGGTCGAAGCCGAGTGCCGTCTTCACTGCGGCAACCTCGTCGGCGCCGAGCGCCGCACCGTGGGCGGCACCCGTGTTCATCTTGGTGGGCGCCGGGTAGCCGATGATGGTGCGCAGCAGGATCAGTGACGGGCGGTCGAGGACGTCGCGAGCCTTCTGGAGCGCTTCCTCGATCGCGACGACGTTCTCGCCGCCCTCGACGACCTGGACGTGCCAGCCGTACGCCTCGTAGCGGGCGGCGGTGTCCTCGGACAAGGCGATCGCGGTATCGTCCTCGATGGAGATCTTGTTGTCGTCGTAGATCAGGGTGAGGTTGCCCAGCTGCTGCACGCCGGCGATCGACGACGCCTCGGAGGTCACACCTTCTTCGATGTCACCGTCGGAGGCGATGACGTAGATGTGGTGATCGAACGGGCTCTCACCGGGTGCGGGCTCCGGGTCGAACAGGCCACGTTCGCGGCGAGCCGCCATCGCCATGCCGACGGCAGAGGCCAGACCCTGACCGAGTGGACCGGTGGTGATCTCCACGCCGCGGGTGTGACCGTGCTCGGGGTGTCCCGGGGTCTTCGAGCCCCACGTGCGCAGCTGCTTCAGGTCGTCGAGTTCGAGGCCGTAGCCGGCGAGGTAGAGCTGGATGTAGAGCGTCAGGCTCGAATGCCCACAGGAGAGGACGAAACGATCGCGGCCGATCCAGTCGGCGTCGGTGGGGTCGTGGCGCATGACGCGCTGGAAGAGCGTGTAAGCGAGGGGTGCGAGGCTCATGGCCGTGCCTGGGTGGCCGTTACCCACCTTCTGCACCGCGTCCGCGGCGAGTACGCGGATGGTGTCGACGGCCTTGGTGTCCAGTTCGGTCCAGTCTGCTGGGTGAACCGGTTGCGTGAGGACGTGGATGTCGTCTGTGATCGACACGGGCAGAAGTCTCCTGACATGGGTGAACGAGTTCGGAGTGCAACGGCGCACCAGGCTGGTGGCAGCGCAGTGCGCCCTGCACTGCGACGGTCACCGCACCGTCTATGGCTAGGCGGTGCGGTGACGGGATTCGGGGAGTTAGCCGAGCTTGCGCAGCCGTGGCGCGAGGTCGCGCTCGAACAGTTCCAGGAAACGCTTCTGATCATGCCCGGGAGCATGGAACACCAGATGGTTCAGGCCAGCGTCGATGTAGGGCTTGATCTGCTCGACCACTTTGTCCGGATCGGAACCGACGATCCACCGCTTGGCTACCTGTTCGATGGGAAGCGCATCCGCGGCGGCCTCCATCTCGATCGGATCAGTGATGTCATGTTTCTGCTCGGCGGTCAGGGACAGCGGTGCCCAGAATCGGGTGTTCTCTAGTGCCTGTGCGGAATCGGTGTCGTATGAAATCTTGATCTCGATCAGTCGATCGATGTCATCGATCTGACGTTCGGCCTTTCGGGCGCCTTCCGCGAGAGCCGGCATCAGCTTGTCGTTGTACAGCTCCATGCCTTTACCGGAGGTGCAGATGAATCCGTCACCTGCGCGACCGGCGTAGCGGGCGACGACCGGACCGCCAGCCGCAACATACACCGGAATTCCCTCTCTAGGAACGTCATATATCGATGCTCCCGTAGCGCGGTAATATTCGCCCTCGAAGTCGACTCGGCCACCCTTCCACAGTTCGCGCATGAGTTGCACGGACTCGCGCAACCGGGCGAATCGCTCTTTGAAGTCCGGCCAGTCGCCTTCGAACCCGGTCGCGATCTCGTTAAGCGCCTCGCCGGTACCGACGCCGAGCATCACCCGCCCGGGATAGAGCAGCCCCATCGTGGCGAATGCCTGCGCAATAACTGCGGGGTTGTACCGAAAGGTCGGTGTCAGCACCGAGGTGCCGAGCTGGATCCTCGTGGTCCGCTCGCCGACGGCCGTCATCCATGCCAGGGAGAAGGGGGCGTGTCCACCCTTGTGCCGCCAGGGCTGGAAGTGGTCGCTGACCATGGCACTGTCAAGGCCGTGGTGTTCTGCGAGGACGGCGAGTTCGACCAGTTCACGTGGTCCGAATTGTTCCGCCGAAGCCTTGTATCCGAGCCGGAGTTCTGAAGTCATTTCAGCTTCCTACCAATCGTTTCGAATTTCTGAAGACCGCCCTGCGCGGGGCGGCCGGATCTGTCTGTGCGAACGAAGCGTCAGCCGTGGAAATTCACTGTCGAGTATTCTCGGAGTTTATTCAGGCTGTGTTGTCCGTCGATCATGCGGACCGTGCCCGACTTTGACCGCATGACGATCGACTGCGTGGCGGCTCCACCTGCGGCATAACGCACACCGCGCAACAGGTCACCGTCGGTGACCCCAGTCGCGCAGAAGAAAACGTTGTCTCCGGACACGAGGTCCTCAGCGAATAGAACCCGATCCAGGTCGTGCCCAGCTTCGATCGCGCGTTGGCGCTCGGCATCATTCGTGGGCGCCAGCACGCCCTGGATCGCGCCGCCCATGCACCGGAGCGCTGCTGCCGCGATGACGCCCTCGGGTGTACCGCCGATCCCCAGCAACATATCCGGGGCAGAACGAGGGTCCGCGGCCGCGATGGCCCCGGCAACGTCGCCGTCGGCAAGTAGTTGGACCCTGGCCCCGGCATCGCGCACGCTAGCAATAAGGTCACCGTGGCGGAGGCGGTCGAGTACGGCCACCGTCACGTCGGAAAGCGACGACTTCTTCGCGCGTGCCACGCGTCGGATGTTCTCGCGGACAGGCGCCGTGATATCGATGACGTCGGCGGCTTCGGGACCGACCACGATTTTCTCCATGTAGAACACCGCGGATGGATCGAACATTGTTCCACGTTCAGATACCGCGAGCACGGCGATGGCGTTGGACATTCCCTTAGACAGCATGGTCGTGCCATCCACCGGATCGACTGCGACGTCGCAATCGGGACCGTCTCCAGTTCCGACGGACTCGCCGTTGTAGAGCATGGGTGCGTGATCCTTTTCGCCCTCACCAATCACAACGACTCCGCGCATGGAGACCGAATTGATGAGTTGTCGGATCGCATCGACCGCGGCACCGTCGCCGCCAATTTTGTCTCCCCGCCCCACCCAGCGTCCCGCTGCCATCGCGGCCGCTTCCGTCACTCGGACCAGTTCCAGCGCGAGATTGCGGTCCGGTTTCTCTCCGTGGTTCGTTCTCGACACAGTCATCGGGTGGCCGCCTCTAGTTGAACGGCGGCGGCTTCTCCGCTGCTCGTGGAGTGTCCCCCGAATTGGTTCCGTAGGGCTGAGACCGCCTTCATGGCTGGTGACGAATTCTGACGGCTCCCGAATCGGGCGAACAGTGCGGCTGAGATAACGGGGACCGGCACAGCATTCTGAATCGCCTCTTCGAGGGTCCATCGGCCCTCTCCCGAGTCCTGGGTCCATCCAGAGACTCCCGCCAGATCAGGGTTGTCCTTTACTGCCCGCACCAGGAGATCCAGTAGCCACGATCGCACCACGGTGCCGCGACTCCAGGCCTCGATGACCGCGGGGACGTTCTCGATGAGTTCTGCGGCCCCAAGAAGTTCGAAACCTTCCGCGCACGCCTGCATCAGCCCGTACTCGATTCCGTTGTGCACCATCTTGGAATAATGGCCGGCACCGACAGGTCCAGCGTGAACGAAGCCTTCACTGCGAGGACCTTCGGGTCGGAGGGCGTCGAAGAGCGGCATTGCCCGGGCGATGTGTTCCTCGGCTCCGCCGACCATCAACGCGTAGCCGTTCTCGAGGCCCCAGATTCCGCCTGACACACCGCAGTCGAGGTAGCCGATTGCGCGTGTGTCGAGAGACTTGGCGTGGTGGACGTCATCGCTGAAGTGTGAATTGCCGCCTTCGATGACGAGGTCACCGGCGGAAAGCGTTTGGTATAGATGAGTGATCGTCTCCTGCGTCGGCCCGCCGGCCGGAACCATCACCCACACGATTCGCGGGGACGGGAGTGTTTCGACGAGCGCGTCGATCGATGACACATCGGAGGTATCGACGTACGGATCGTACCCGATGGCTTCGATCCCCGAACGTCGGAGCCGTTCGCGCATGTTGAGGCCCATTTTTCCCAGTCCGATAAGCCCGATCTGCATAGCGTGGAGCCTTTCGAAATCGATAGAGCATGCCCGCTCGGCCGAGATCGAAGAGCACACAACTCTCGGGCCACGCGGGGTATCTCGAATTTGTGATTTTGTTGAAATCGCCTCTGGTTTCCAGCAGGTATTCATCTGCAACAGGAGTCAGTCGCTCACTCCGGTAACCTGCTCGTGTGTGTCTAGGAGACGGTGACGCACACGTCTTAGTACCCGGGCCACCAGTTGCGGCGGTACAGATTTCGTTCGTTTGGTGCGCAGTGGCGAGCACGTGTGGGACATCCGGTTCAGTTCTCAGTGATCAGCTTTCCGTTGCAGAGGTGTGGTCTCGAAAAGGAGATGCAGTGACGGGCTCCCCGCCCATCTCCCTGTCGCGAGAGTATGCAACGTTCGTCGATTCCTCCGTCTTCTCGAAGTCCATGCAAGGCGGACCCCAGTTGCCGTCTCCGCGTGCGTTCGAGACGCCGGTTTGGTGCTCCCACCAGTGTTTCCGCTGCAGTAAGAACTCCCGAGCTGCACCTGCCCGCCGCCACATGCTGCCTGAGGATTCGAAGCGCCGATGGGCGCGACCGGGCTCGGAGCAGAAGCGGTGCGCTGTGCAGAGTTGCCCGGGGACTCACGGATCAACTTCCCCGTGTCGGCGGTGAGCCGGCGAGCTCCCTTCTCAATCCGCATTTCGAGCGGCTCTCCGGCACGCCGGAAGAACATTCGCGCGCTTGATGGCCGGCAATTGCCACCAACCGAACTGTGCGCCGACAGCTGACGCGACCACCCGGTTCATGTGAGCGGGAGGTTACTCAGTCGAAAGCGCCCACAAGGATGCGGAAACAGAACGGGTCGAATCGATTAAAATGGTCTTCACGCTGCTCACCCCCCGCCATGTGAAGAGAGTTGCACCGTCGGGGAGCAGCAAGTAGTCAAAGCTGTGAGGCATGTGGTGGGATACCCTCCAAAGTAGAATCGTTTACATAGAGTAAATGTCGATGCTGCAACGGTCAAGGAGGCCTTGATGGGAAACCAATTTGTGCAGGCGTTTCGTCTAGGCGACTTCGTCGGTGGCGAAGACGCGCCACACGAGAACTCGGTGGAGGTAGTTCGTTGCACGGCGTTGTGGAACCTCGCGTCCACCGTCCCAGGGCAGCTGAGCGGTCCGGGTGCCGGTCCCGTCCAGATACGAGATCGTGGCCGATCCTCAGCAGCCTTTCGCGCATCTACCGCTGGTAGCAAGGTTGAGCGAGGATGGGAGCTGGTCCAATCCCGGTACACCATTAGCCCCAGTGAGCCCTTCAGAAGAGCACCCAGACCGCATCCAGGGAACACCACTTCGGGAGTTGTCTCGGCGATCCGGGGTGAGTCGGACTCTTCTCGCTCAGTGTTGACGGACTGCCTTCCATGCTTCTCGACGAATTTGATCGACGCGGATTGCGCTTCGGGTGCTGACCGGGCTTGCCGACGCCGCGGGTCTCGATGGAAATCACGGCTATACGCACCTGTACACGAGTAAATAGGACAGACGTTCGCGCAGTTGCGCACGTCGTCGGCGGAGTTCACCAAGTCCTTGGTCGGGTAGGTTCAGGTTCCTCGCAGGCGCAACGTGCGTTTGGATGGACTCGACCAGAGTGGAACCCTCGACGTCGTCGTTTCCAAGATCTTTACAGTTGTGGTGATTGTTTCAACGCCCTTTACAATTCTGCGGCATTGACAAACGCACGTACCGCCGTCGGATTGACATGGATCACGGGTGGCAGATCGATTGAGCCGCCCAGCTATACCGCCGGCCACCACCTGATTGCGTCTTTGGATCATCCCTGCTTCGTCGCAAAGTGCTCTGCATTAAGCCCTTTTGGGAGCAATTGGCTGGAGCATAGGCAAAGGAACCCGGGCGGTTCTCGGTAGAGTTCTAAGTACTCTTCTGGCTCGGCGCCGAGTCTGGCTCGTCGAGGGTGGCGGGCAGGTTTTCCGCTTGACGGCCCGAAGCCGCTCTTGTAAATTAGAAACGAATCAACAGGCGTTGAAGCCCCAGTTTTGGGGGAGAAGATAGACGAATATTGAATCGATTCTTGCTCTGGGCCGACGACTCGGCCACCAATCGGCTAAGGGGAGTGCGGTTTCGAAGGGAAGCCGAGGGCGCAGAATCGGCCTAGTGCTCTCGGAGGTGCGAAACGCGCTCAACCAAGCTCGCCCTCCCAATATCGCGCGGAGCAGTCCCCCGCAATGGCTCAAGAGTTGAGTTATGAACATCTTTGGAACTGGAGTAGGTATGAGTTCGACTAAGGACGCAGCCGTTCGAGTGCTCGTGATTGGCGAATCGTGGATAAAACACACGGTGCACATCAAGGGCTTCGACGAGTTCCGGACGGTCGAGTACGAGGAAGGCGGCGGCGTCTTCTTGAACTCGCTGAAGGCTTCCGGTCTCGAGGTGACGTACATGCGCGCACATGAGATCTCGGGTCTGTTCCCGAAGACGCTTGAAGAGCTACAGCAGTTCGATGTCGTGGTGCTCAGCGACATCGGAGCAAACTCTTTCCTGTTGGCCGATGAGACTTTTCTGCGATCCGAGCGCAGCGTCAACCGCTTGGCGCTACTAGTGGATTTCACCGAAGCTGGCGGCGGCCTGATCATGGTGGGTGGCTACATGTCCTTCACCGGCATCGATGGTAAGGCACGCTATGGGATGAGCCCGCTGGCTTCGGTTCTTCCTGTCACTATGCTCGACTACGACGACCGGGTCGAGGTGCCCGAGGGACTCGATGCCACGTTCGACGAGCCTGGCCACGAGATTCTCGGCGGAACCCCGGCGGAATGGCCGATGCTTCTCGGCTACAACCGAGTCATCGCCAAGCCGGATGCCACGGTGGTAACGCGCTTCGGTGACGATCCGCTGCTGGTGGTCGGCACCGCCGGTGTCGGACGCACGGTTGCCTTTGCCTCAGATCTGGCACCGCACTGGGCGCCAACGGAGTTTGTGCAGTGGCAGCACTACCGTGCGCTCTGGACCTCGATTGTGAACTGGGCGGCCGGCGCGAGTACATCCGTCGCGTCACCGGCTCGTGCAACTGCTGCGGTAGATTGAGAAGTTTATGAACAGTAGTCAGCCTCCGACGATGAAAGATGTGGCTCGGCATGCGAACGTTTCAGTCAGCACGGTCAGCTACGTCCTGAACGACAGCGGACCAGTTGCGCCCGCACGTCGCGCACGTGTGCTCGACGCTGTGCGGGTACTTAACTACGCACCCAACGAGGCTGCACGGGGGCTGAAGAGGCGCTCGGCGCCCACGATCGGGCTCGTCGTTCCCGAACTCTCGAACCAGTTCTTCGCGCTCCTGGCGGAAGGGGTGGAGCAGGTTGCCGCTGCATATGGAGTGCTTGTCGTGTTGTGTGCTCCCGAAGCCACCGATGGGGCAGAGTCGCTCAACGGCCGATTGCTCCGCAGCCAGAGACTGAATGGCATCATCTATCTGTCGGGAGCCTCGACGTCGCCGACGTCGCTTCTCGAGCTCACCCGCCTCGGGCCGATCGTGCTGGTGGACGAACAGGTGCCCGGATTTGACGTACCGGCAGTTGTGTCGAACAACCGTCGGGGTGCTCGTGAAGTTGCCCAGCACGTGCTCGAAGCCGGTCATCGGAATATTGCCGTCATAGGAGGTCCCGAGGGGCTGTGGACGGCGCAGCAGAGACTCGCCGGCTACCGGGAAGCGTTGGCAGCGGCCGGAATAGATCCCGACAGCGTTCCGGTCTTCTGCGGAAACTATCGGCAGAACTCAGGCACCGAACTTGCGGCGAAAGCGCTGTCCGGGCCGTCGGAGAAGCGCCCTACAGCGTTGTTGTGCGCGAACGACTTGATGGCGATCGGCGTGCTCGAATACTGCCGAACCGAGGGCATTCAGGTTCCTGAAGAACTCAGTGTGGTCGGCTTCGACGATCTACCACTGGTTTCGCTCCTAACGCCGAGATTGACGACAGTCCGCCAACCGGCCCGGGACATGGGGGAGCGCGCCGCACGTGTCCTATTCGACCTGATCGATGGCAAAGACGACCTAGAAACTCCACAACCCTTCCCAGCGCTGCTACAGATAAGAGACTCCGTGGCCACACCGCGAGGTAGTTCATGAGTACGCCGCCGGACGCGGGTACCGCCAGGAGGCGGGTTTTCGTTGTCGGCGCAATCAACGTCGACCTTGTCGTCGCCGCCGAGAGGTTGCCGGGTCCGGGGGAAACCGTCGTGGGGGCTCGCGTCGAACGGTACGGCGGCGGAAAGGGTGCCAACGCCGCGGTTGCAGCCGCGCGGGCAGGAGCCGAAGTGCATCTCGTCGGGGCGGTGGGTGCGGACGCGAACGGCACGGAGGCGTTGAGTGAGCTCGTCGCCGAGGGGATCAGTGTAAGCGGCGTCACCGTCCTGGAGCAGGAAGCCACCGGGGTCGCGTTGATCGTGGTAGATCCGGCCGGTGAAAACCAGATCGCCGTCGGTGCGGGAGCCAATGCAGCGTTAAGCGCCGAACACGTCACGCTGGCCCTCGAGTCCGAACTCAGACGGACGGATTACGTCTTGGTGAGCACGGAAATACCTGAGGCCGCGGTGGCTGCCGCTGTCGAGACTGCAGCCTTAGCCGGGGTACGTTGTGTCCTCAATCCGGCCCCGCCCGTACCCGGAATCGTCAGGCTGCTCGGCCTTGGGCCGATCCTGACACCTAACTCCGGCGAGTGCATCGACCTCGCCCAGACGCTCCTGGGCGATGATTCGCCGGACTACGAAACAGCTGCGAAAGCGATCATGGCTAGAACCGGCGCCTCGGTCGTCGTAACACTTGGAGGCGACGGTGCCCTGGTAGTAACGCCAGATGGGAACATCAACCGTGTGCCACCACGGCGCACGGTGGCACGAGATACAACCGGCGCGGGCGATACGTTCAACGGCGTTCTGATCAACCGGCTTGCGGCCGGCGACCCACTCGAGGATGCCGTACAGTACGCGAATGCCGCAGGCGCCCTGTCTGTTGCGCACGTCGGTGCTCGGGCAGGGATGCCTCGTGTGACGGAGATCGAAGCCGAACTCAAAACCTGACGCCAGGTGACCCGAAACAGGGCGGCTGGGCCCCTCGGTTCTGAGATTTGACTGATGCTGCGTGGAATGACAACTTCCGGCGCCTCGTCACTCTGTAGGTGCATCACTGAGCAGGTTGCCGGATAGACCTGGGTCCGACGACTATCTCCAGCCGACTGGTATCGTCCTTGTCGCTAGAAGCGCAATTCCCCGAGTTCGCACCAGATTTCGATCTCGATCGTAGGGGATGTCTTTCGGTCTGGGAACCCGTTCCTTGCCGAAGGTCAGAACACCCCGCACGACGGGCACGCCGGCGCGGTGTTCTCGTCGATGATCAACGCGACCAACCGGGCGCCGCCGATTAAGGAAACGCTGCTTACTGGTACTCCTGACAGCCCAAAACAGCACTGTCGTGCTCTCGACCGCGCTCTTCGTCCCTCCGTTGCCTGATGTTTTGCAGCATCCCGATTTCTGAAGACCGAGGGTCTGCCGGACGACCGCGCCGAACACCCTCGAGTCCCTGGTGGCCCGCGCAGATTGGAGAGCCCTGAGATGGTGAATCGATAGTTTATTGATACCGAAATATCGTGGTTCCTGCTTTACCGGCCAGACCCAAATCTCGGGCTGTCATGATTGAAAACACCAGCACTCATCGTTACTCGATAGTATTCTATTTATATGAGTATTGCCGCAATCGCCCGCATTATCGCTTGGGCCTTGACAGAGTCACGGCTGCGGAGTTCTAAAATTACGGGCGCCTCGGTCGGAGAGTAGTCCGACTTACGGCGCGCTCAGGCAGAGGTGATATGTCGGCTAGGGTACATCGGCGAACGGACGACCACGCCGACCAGTACGGGCACGGCAACAACTCCGGGATCACTCCCATTGCTTATCCGCCAATACCTGAACTGGGTCACCCGAACATCGTCCTGTAGAACGCTTTACACCCTTGTCGGACGCCGCCGTGGGCAGACGATCTGGACCCGGCGGCGGATCGCCGGTCACGGTACCTGTGATTGTGTACTCGAACGGATTCTGACCACGGCCGACGCGTCTGGGATGGTCCACTGGGTGGTGTCGGCAAATCGATGATCGCTCGCGCCCAACAGTATGCAACGAGCATCCTCCGCTACAGGGGGCTGGATCGAATAGCACGAATCCGCACCTCGGGTCGACGGGCCACGTGGTAGGCCGCTCTCGCGGTGGCCTGTCGATGGAAGATTCATCAGCCCGTCGACCGTGACGGGCGGTTACTGCTGGTGACGCAAGGGCGCCGGGTGATCTATCAGCTTTGCGATACCTGCTCGCGAACCTTCACCGGGTATGAGGTGTGCGGATAACCGGAGAGTCCCTTACTAGCAGCGCACTGTTGCCGGTCCCCGGGATAGCGGCAAATCTCCTGGCTTTCTGTCGGTATCTTGCTTCCGAGGACCAATTGCGATCAATATTCCTTGCGCGGCTCAGACATAGGCAAAGGCAGGAATTGCCAGGTTCGAGGGGAACCTGGCAATTCCTGATCTTGTGAGCTACCGGTCAGGCGTCATTGTCGCCATAGACCGACTTCAGCTCAAGGAAGTCGTGGAGTCCAAACTTAGCGAACTCTCGGCCGTTGCCTGACTGCTTGTAGCCGCCAAAAGGAACATCTGCAAGAAGGGGCGCGCCATTGATGTGGACCATTCCCGTACGCATGCGGCGGGCGACTCGTCGCGCTCGTTCGTGGGAGCCGGAGGAAACCATGCCGGCAAGCCCATAGCAGCTATCGTTCGCGATTTGAACTGCGTCATCTTCATTCTGGTACGTAATGAGCGTCATCACGGGCCCGAAGATCTCTTCCTGGGCGATGGTCATGTCGTTGGTTACGTCGGCGAAGACCGTTGGTTTCACGTAGTAACCCGTAGTCAGGTGCTCTGGGCGTCCAAGTCCACCGGTCACCAGGGTTGCGCCCTCATCGATTGCCTTCTGGATCAGTCCCTGGATTTTGTCAAATTGGGCCTGAGATACCACCGGGCCGATCGTGGTTCCGTCCGCCGTGGGCGGGCCGACGACGATACCGTCCGCCGCCGCCTTGGCAATGGCAATCGCATCGTCGATCTGTGACTCTGAAACAAGGATGCGAGAACTGGCATTGCAGGACTGGCCCGAGTTGAGAACCATGCCATTCACATCGCGCGTGATGACCTCCTCGAGGTCCGCATCGTCGAGCACGATGTTCGCAGACTTGCCGCCCAACTCTTGAGCGACGCGCTTTACCGTGGGAGCCGCGTTGCGAGCCACGTCGATCCCCGCGCGGGTAGACCCTGTGAAGGAGACCATATCGACGTCGGGGTGCGACGATAGCGCTGAACCGACCGCCGGACCCGCGCCGTTGACGAGGTTGAAGACGCCTGCTGGCACCCCCGCCGCATGGAAGACCTCGGTCAAGATTAGCGCGTTGAGCGGAGCAATCTCAGATGGTTTGAGCACCATCGTGCACCCAGCAGCCAGGGCTGGTGCGGTCTTGGCCGCAATTTGGTTCAAAGGCCAGTTCCACGGGGTGATCAATCCGCACACGCCCACGGGCTCGCGGACGACGGTGGTTGTGCCGACCTTCTCCTCGAACTCAAAGTTCTTGAGGACTTCAAGTGTGGTGATGAAGTGGCCGAGGCCGAAAGGAACCTGCGCGGCCTGAGCAAGACCACTCGGTGCGCCCATCTCATCGCTGAGCACCCCGGCAAGATCGTCGGCGCGCTTCTTGTACTCGGCGATGATATTCTCCAGCAATTCAATCCGCTCGTCACGGGTTGTAATCGAGTAGGAGTCAAACGCAGCTTTGGCCGCAGCTACGGCACGATCAACATCCTCCGCTGTACCCAGTGCGATGGTGGCAAAAGGCTTCTCCGTCGCGGGATTAATGACGTCGAGTGTTTCAGAGCTGGCAGGGTTCATCCATGCCCCATTGATATAGAATTTCTTGGAATTCTCCATGGTGCTTCCTTCGTTCGGTGCGTTGGTTGATGCTTCTTTAACTTGGCTGGCGCTGTTCGAAAAGTGAAGAGGATCCGAATCCCTATTCAACTCGAGATCTCAGGTAAACGGTCTTGCTATTAGTGAAGAAATGGCGCGCGGACTTTCCCAATTCGCGGCTCATGCTGCTGGAGGCCTTCAAACCACCAAAGGGAACATGCGGCTCAATACCGGCCGTTTCCCGGTTGACATGAACCAGACCGGATCTGCTGCGCCGGATAAAATCCATTACCGTACCGATACGGGACGTGAATATCGCAGCCGAAAGCCCGAAGACGGTGTCGTTGGCGGCTGTGAGGGCATCTTCGTAGTCATCGACTGCGGTAACGACCACCACTGGACCGAAAATCTCTTCTCGCATCAACCGGCTGTTTGAAGAGACACCGGTGAGCACGGTGGGAGTGACGAAGCAGTTCCCGTCGCCGTGCCCAACTTCGTCTTGCTCACGACCAGTGAGGAACGTGGCCCCTTCGTCGTAAGCGAGCCTGAGGTATCCGCCGACCGTGCCACATTGGTCGACAGATGCGAGCGGACCTACATCGGTAGTTTCCTGATAGGGGTCGCCCACAGTGAGACGTTCAACCTCTTCGACCAGACGATGACAGAAACTCCGAGCCACGTCCCGTTGAACATAAACCCGGCTTGTTGCGGTACACCGCTGACCAGCAGAAAGCATCGCGCCACGGGATATTTGGGTCGCAGCGTCGTCGACGTCCGCATCGGAAAGAACAATTGCAGGGTTCTTACCGCCTAGTTCGAGCTGGACCTTCACGTTGCGGTCGGCAACCGCTTGCCGTAAGCGGACTCCGACCGCATTGGAGCCAGTGAAGGTCAGGGCACACAGCCTCGGGTCGCCGGTGAGAGCGGGAGACAGGGTTCGTCCGTTTCCGGTAATCATATTCAATACACCGGGAGGGACACCGGCCTCCAGCAATACTTCGGTCAGCAGTACTGCACTGCCGGACGCGGCCTCGGCAGGCTTCCATACTACGGTGTTGCCGAATGCCAGTGCGGGAGAGAGCTTGAATGCGGGAATTGCTAAAGGGAAATTCCAGGGAGTGATTACGCACACGACTCCCGCCGGTTCCTCGACGGTCATCAGGAAGGTATCGGCGCTGGAACCGGGGTAGGTGTCTCCTATGGGTTGGGAAACCTCATTGGCAAAATAGCGAAAGACTGCGACGCTTCGCCGGACTTCACCGCGGGCGTCGCGAATGGCTTTGCCCATATCGGCAGTAAGACGTCGTGCGGCCTCTTCGGTTCGGCCTTCGAGCAAATCAGCAGCGCGAGAGAGTATTGCTCCGCGTTGACCCGCCGGCATCGCCGCCCAACCACAAGCTGCTGCTGCAGCAGCAGCGTAAGCCTCCTGAACATGATGTGCATCTGCCTCGGCGAAGGTTCCCGTCTCCTCGCTGAGGTGGGCAGGATCGAATCGTTTGAATATGGAACTGGAGCTAGTCCACATGCCGTTCACGAGGAGCGTGGCACCGCATGGCGTGGGGTAGTCGCCCGCCAAGTTCGCCATAGAAAGTCCTAACTTATGGAAAGTGGATGTTTGTTCGAGTCGCGATGAAGGTGCCGGCCGGTACGTAGGTTGTGCCTTGGAAAGAGTTCGTACTGCGTGACAGACTCACCACTGTCCATCCCGGGCCCGGCAACGGCAGAATCCGGCTTGGTTTTAGGCATCGTTCGGGGCGCCTGCGAACTTGGTGTCCGTCAACGCCCCCCAGTCGTTCGATCTTGGTACTGGTAAAATCCGAGTCGCGCGGTGAGTCGTGTAGAAACGTTTACATCATCCTAGGTCCGATGTCCGAATGCCGTCAAGTATTCGCAATCCACTGGTAAGTGCCACGCATACGCAAGTTCCGCAGGCGGAGTGCGAGAAACGGAGCCGTTACCAAGCTGCGCGCGTTAGTACTAGGTCACGAAAGAGCGCAACGTCGACATTTGTTGCGAACTGAATCCGTGGGCCCGAGGCCGGGGGATGGCCTGCGTCTATGAACTGGACTAGGGTCTGACCTCGGCGTTCTCCTGGGGCGGTGACGACTTCGATCGTCGCAGGTGTTTTGCTGATCACCGGCGGGTGGACGATGCTCGCCAGGGCCAGCGCGTCGTGCATTGGCCATCCACCTTCGTGAATGTCGCCGTATGCCTCGATCATTCGGGCGAGTAGGGCTCCTCTTCGTGACTTTCGCCGCAAACGTGCGAGATCGTCAGGATCGAGAGTCGCCCGGCGGGTTACATCCAATCCGACCACCACAATTTCTGCGACTGCCGCATTGCTGAACACTTGGGCGGCCGCTTCGGGATCATGCCAGATGTTGAACTCGGCATAGTCGGTGATGTTTCCTGGCCCCGTCCCGCCACCCATCACTGTAATCCGCGCGATTCGGTCCGTGAGATCCGGATACTGAGCGAGGAAGATCGCAATGTTGGTCAGAGGCCCGATGGCGGCGATGTCCACGGATCGAGGTTCGGCATCCCGCAATACGTTGGCGATAAGGTCGGTCGCGCTTTGCGATCGCCGTTGTGGCCCCATGCCTTCGAGCATCACTCCACCTAGCCCATTGTCGCCGTGTGGCGAATCTTTGACCCGCTCGTAGCCGCCGACAAGAGGGTGTGCTGCTCCCGCTGCGATGGGGATGTCGCCGCGGTCAAATGCGGTAAGCAACGCCGCGGCGTTCGTGGTCGCGATGTCCAGGGGGGAGTTGCCCGCCACGCTGGTCAGCGCGACCACTCTGACTTCACTGCTGGCGATCGCCAATGCTATTGCCAATGCATCGTCTATTCCCGGGTCTGTATCGATGATGATCGGTCTCGGGCTGGGCATCGATTGCCTTCTTTCGCGGAGCTTGTAGAGCTGGCCACGGCAGCGCCCGCAGTCTTGCGCGACGCAGAGTAGAAACGATACCATTCGGTTGCTGGGAGATTGTCTGCTGCGGTAACCGAGCGCAGTTGCCTCTCCGCGCCTTGGCTGGTCGATGTCAGTGCGGGACAGCTGAAAGGTCGAGATCGACAAGGGCGCAGGTCAAGGCGGGTGGTGGGAATTCTTTACTCGGGCCGAGGATGGGGATCAGACGGTCTCAAGACTAAGACCAACTACCGATGTCTGTAGGAGAAGGCTGAAACGAGTTCCGGAAATATAGAAACGGTTCCACTTTGCTCTTGCGAGTGCAAGATCGTGGATTGGGGTTGTCGAAGTCGTGTCTCCGGTACTGGGTGGGGGGTGTAGTACGGGCGGATCCTGACTGACTTATTGGGAGAGACGGCGCTTAGTGGCCGAACTGGTTCGGGTTAGCGTGGAAGGGGCTGCGGCACGGTTTCGATGTTTGTCGAACCACCGCGCTGACTCGGCTGACGGTCGGCCAGCGGAATACTGTGCAAGCTCGAGGTCGAAATGACGCCATCCAGGTAAAGGCTGATTTGTGGCCCAGCCAGCGGACTCAAGATTTACACATACGGAAAACCCCTAGACGAGTACATGACAGTGAGGCATCGAGCTGTGGACGTTCTGACTTCGAGTCCGGCGGGGGGCGCAGACAGCGCTACACCCGTGGGTGCTGCAACAAGCATGCCCATGAACTATGGCAAGCGTTTGAAACTGTTCACCGGTCGAGCGAACCCGGAGATCGCGAAGGCGATCGGTGCCGAGCTGAACGTGGGGCTGAGTCCGGTGGTACTGAAGACGTTCTCGAACGGTGAGGTGTACTGCCGGTTCGAAGAGTCGATCCGCGACGCCGACGTCTTCATCGTCCAGCCGACCTGTACCAACTCCGCTACCGGGGTCACCACCAATGACGCTCTGATGGAGCTGATGGTGATGATTGACGCCGCGGTGGGCGCCAGCGCACACCGTGTCGTCGCAGTGACGCCGTGGTATGGGTACTCGAGGCAGGACAAGCAGAGTGCGCCGCGGGAACCAATATCGGCGCGCATGGTTGCCCGGATGCTCGAATCGGCTGGAGCGGACCGTCTGCTGGCGATGGATCTGCACGCCGGACAGCTCCAGGGAATGTTCAAGATACCGGTGGACCACATGACCGCAATGAGGTTGCTCGCTCAGTACTTCATCGATCTCGAGATGGAGAATCTCGTGGTGGTGGCACCCGACGCCGGCCGGGTAAAACTGAACAAGAGCTTTGCCAAGTGTGTCGGCGCCGATCTCGCGATTCTCGACAAGGAACGCCCGAGACATCAGGTGGCCGAGATAGGTCACGTGATCGGGGATGTTCGGGGCAAGACTGCAATCATCGTCGACGACATGATCGACACCGCCGGCACGCTCCGTGCTGCGGGAGAGATGGTGATGAGGGGAGGAGCGTCGAGGGTCTTCGCCGCAGCCACCCACCCGGTGTTCAGCGGCCAGGCCTACGACAACCTCGCCGCGGCACCGTTCGAAGAGATCGTCGTGACCGACACGATCGCGCTGTCGCCCCAGGCACCGGCCAACGTGCGCGTGCTGTCCTGCGCCGGCGTTCTCGCCGACTCGATCAGCCAGGTCTTCCGCGGCGGATCCGTCAGCGAAGTGTTCGGCAGTGAGTACCAGTTGTTCTGATCGATAGAAGTGGAGCCGTCGAGCCGCGCTCGAGGGTTCTCATTACCGGTAGAGGCGTAGAGAGCATCCCACCATGAGCTTCGATACAGGTACGAAATCAACAATCCACCAGATCGGCACCACAAGGAGCGCCCTCAACGCATTCTCCGTCGATGACGCGAACGTCCTCCTTACCCTTCCGCTCTCGGAGCTGATGGAACGGGCAGCGGAACTGCGTAACGCGCTCTTCGGCACAAGGGTGACGTATTCGCCCAAAGTTTTCATCCCGTTGACCTCACTGTGCCGCGACGGGTGTGGCTACTGCACGTTCTCCCGTTCACCCGCACGCGTCGAAGCGCCTTTCCTTACGCCCGACCAGGTGCTCGCGATCGCGGTGCAGGGGGCGCAGGCCGGGTGTCACGAGGCGCTGTTCACACTGGGGGAACAGCCCGAAGACCGATACGACGTCGCGTCGGAATGGCTGGCCGATCACGGCTACGGCTCGACCGTCGAGTACCTGGCCGCGATGTGCCGCCTCGTGACCGCGGAGACGGGATTGCTGGCGCACTCCAACGCCGGCGCTCTCGCACCGGATGCTCTGTCGCTGCTGCGGACCGTCAGCCCCGGCCAGGGCATGATGATCGAGTCGTTGAACCCGACGCTGATGGCCCACCGCGGTGCGCCCGACAAGACACCGGAACGCCGGCTGGCCACGCTGGAAGCCGCGGGCGACCTCGCGATTCCCTTCACGACCGGGATCCTCGTCGGCATCGGAGAGTCTCCGCAGGACCGTGTGACGGCGCTGCGAGCCATCGCTGGCGTACACAGGCGTTACGGGCATATCCAAGAAGTGATTGTGCAGAACTTTGTGCCGAAACCGGACACTGTGATGCGCAACGAACCCGCCTGCCCGAAGGACGACTTGCTGCGCACGATCGCAATGGCGCGGTTGATCCTGCCGCCGGATGTGCACCTGCAGGCGCCCCCCAACCTGTCGGAAGACCTCGGTCCGCTGCTCGATGCGGGGATCGACGACTTCGGTGGTGTGTCCCCTGTGACGGTTGACCACGTCAACCCGGAACGACCGTGGCCCTCGCTCGACCGGCTCCGTGAGGTGACCGAACGGAACGGCAAGTTCCTCACACCCCGACTCACCGTCTACCCCGAGTTCGCGCGCCGCCCCCACCAATGGATCGACCCCGGACTGCATTTCGCGATCATGGATCGGTCGGACGCCGAGTCGCTCGGCCGCGACGACCCGGGCGCGATGTTCCCTGAGAGCCACGCCGACGCGAAGAACGTCGGCACCGGGGCGGAAGTCGTCCAGATCGGTCGACGCTCGACCGTCTGGAGTGCCGGGTCGGAGTTTGCGCCCACCGAACTTGTACCGAGCCGCCGACGAGGGTTCGGGGGGCCCGTCACGGACGTCCTCGACGGAATCGCCTCGGGGCAGCAACCTGGAGTGGACGAGATCGTCACGTTGTTCGGAGCTCGCGGGGGAGAGGTCGCTGAGGTCGCAGACTTCGCCGATCAGCTCCGCGCCAGAGCGGTCGGTGACGACGTGACATTCGTGCGGAACCGAAATATCAACTACACCAACGTCTGTACCTTCAAGTGCACCTTCTGTGGGTTCTCCAAGGGGCCGTTGTCGCTGAATCTGAGGGGTAAGCCGTACCTTCTGACGCTTCAGGAAGTCGCCGGCCGTGTCCGGGAGGCGTGGGACCTCGGGTGTACCGAGGTCTGCCTGCAAGGCGGCATCCATCCGTCCTTTAACGGCGACTACTACATCGACGTCTGCCGCGCGGCGAAGGAAGCAGCGCCCGACATCCACGTGCACGGATTCACAGCCCTCGAGGTCACGGAAGGAGCCAAGCGACTCGGGGAGCCGCTCGAGAAGTACCTACAGCGATTGGTCGACGCAGGACTGAAGTCACTACCGGGCACCGCTGCCGAGATCCTCGACGACGACGTCCGGGCAATCCTCTGCCCAGACAAGATCGACACCGAGGAGTGGCTCGAATGTCACCGCGTCGCCCACTCAATGGGCCTGACGTCGAACGTGACGATGATGTTCGGAACCGTCGAGGAACCCGTGCACTGGGCGCGGCACTTGCTCCGCACCCGAGAACTCCAGCGTGAGACGGGCGGGTTCACCGAGTTCGTTGGTCTTCCGTTCGTGCACATGGCGGCGCCGATCTACCTCAAGCGTGGTGCGCGCCGTGGTCCGACTTGGCGAGAAGTAGTGTTGATCCACGCGATTGCGCGAATCGTCTACGACGGGCTGATCGACAACGTGCAGGCGTCGTGGGTCAAGCTCGGACTAAAAGGCGTTCGTCAACTGCTCCAAGCCGGAGTGAACGACGTCGGCGGGACGTTGATGGACGAGAACATCAGCCGTGCCGCCGGCGCAGCCCACGGCCAGCAACTCGACGAGACAGACCTGGACGAGGTGGTGCAGGGAATCGGCCGCCGCTTGCGACGGCGAACGACCAACTACCTCACGCCCCCCACACACCAACTCGATCTGCACGGTGCGCCGACACACTCACCAGAGGTGATCCTCAGATGACAACAACAAGAACCGCTTCCGGTCGCTCGAAGCCGATCCCCTACATCTATGACGACGCTGAACAGCTCGCCCGCCACGTTGCGTCAAGGTTGCTTTCGGCACTTGCCCAGGCACAGAAGGAGCGCGCCTACGCGTCGTTGGTGCTCACGGGAGGGCGAACCGGGACCGCGGTGCTCGAGCGACTACCCACCGACCCGAATCGCGACATCGTCAACTGGCAGCGAGTGAACCTTTTCTGGGGCGACGAGCGTTTCGTGCCCCGACATGACCCCGACCGTAACGAAAAGCAGGCGCGTGAGGCCCTTCTGGACCACCTGCCCGTGGACCCGGGCCGTGTGCACGTCATGGCGCCCTCCGACGGCGGCTTCGGCAATGACGCCACCGCAGTGGCGAGCGCCTACCAGGCGCTGCTGTGCGCGTACGGTCGCCCGGACAGGGCGCCTCTGTTCGACATCTGCCTCCTCGGGATGGGCGAGGAAGGTCACGTCGCCTCGATCTTCCCGGATTCACCGGCCGTGCTAGACATGCAACGTGAGGTGGTGGCGGTATACAACTGCCCGAAACCACCGAGCACCCGGATCTCACTGACCCTGTCCGCGATCACGCGCTCCCGCGAAGTGTGGCTGATGACCACCGGCGAAGCCAAGGCGGCTGCCGTCTCGGTACTGATGAAGAAGGAGTTGCCCGCTCAGCAACTCCCAGCAGCCGGCGCGCAGGGATTGAGCGCAACCCGGCTGTTCCTGGACGCGGCCGCGGCCAGCTTGCTGACAAGTGCCGATGAAGTAGCAACTTGATGAGGCGGTTGACGGATGCCGACAGTTGAATCTGTGCAGGTTCACCCTCCAGAGGGTTTGCGGGTCGACATGGTGATCCCGGTAAAAGCGTTGAGTGAAGCCAAGACCCGTCTTCTGGGCGCAGCCGACGGAGGAATGGGCGACGCCACCTGGCACAAAAGCCTTGTTCTTGCCATGGTGACCGACACAGTGACCGCAGTTCTCCAAACCCGCGCAGTTCGCCAAGTCTTGGTTGTTACTCGTGATCCTGAGATAGCCGAGAGCGTTGGGCGCCGAGGCGCAACCGTCTTGCAGAGCGAGCCTGGAGGGGGCCTCAACGCTGCCCTCGATCACGGGGCGAGTGCACTCCACGCCGGCGAGTCAGGCCATATAGTAGGCGCACTGCTTGCCGATCTCCCAGCGTTGCGTCCCCGCGAACTGTCCTCCTTCATTTCAGCCGCCGGGGGGCGACGCGCGATTTGTGCCGATCGGGCGGGAACTGGCACGACGTTGCTGCTCTCCGCTCGGGGTAAGCGCCTGCAGCCTCAGTTCGGCAGTGGGTCGGCACGTGCACACCTTTCCTCCGGAGCGATTCAGTTGGCCGGCCACTGGCCTTCGCTTGAATCGGATGTGGATACGGCGGCAGATCTCCGGACGGCGCGAGATTTGGGAGTCGGTCACTGCACGGCCGCCCGGATCGCGGCGTTCCGATCAAACTACGAGTTGATGATGCTGGATAAACACGAAGTCGCAATGCTGCGCTTCGCGCAGCACTGGACTCCGTTCGGTGGTGGAAGCAACGACGAGATCTTTATCCAGTTCGGTATCACCCCGCGTACATATTTCGAGCGGCTCATCAAGTTGCTCTCACCGGATGTCACCCCCAAACTGAGTTCCATCCAGCGCGAGTCGATGCTCCAACTCGCTTATGGGCGTACTACCGAGGAAGACGAAGGTTGGCACAAGCACTGAGCGTGAGCTTTGACGCGACAATGCGTGACCACTTCGTTCCGACATACTCATGATTCATACGTGCTGAGCTTCGATCGTGAGCCTACCTGTTGGGAGACCAACCATCCCATGCGATGCCGCAGCCCTGTGGCGCCCTCTTGGTGGAGTCAGCCGGCCACAACCTGAGGTATCGGTTCCTCTGCCCACCCGAAGCGAACTCGTACGGACGAATTCGCCGAACAACGCCATCGACATAGGAAGCGCTCACAATGACCGGTGTACAGACGAATGACCACGGGGCGATGAATGGACTGCAAGTAATACCCGTGACCGGCCTACCTGAGTTCCGGCCGGGGGACAACCTTGTGGCACATATCGCTCAACGCGCGTCTTTCCTGGTCGACGACGACATCGTTGTGATCACCAGCAAGATCGTATCGAAGGCGGAGGGTCGGATAGTCGATGTGCCGGGTGACACCGACGAGCGAGAGGCCATCCGGCATCAACTCGTCGAGCAGGAGACGGTACGCGTAGTCGCCCAAAGGGGTCATACCCTCATCACAGAGAATCGGATCGGCATCGTCCAAGCCGCTTCTGGAATAGACGGATCCAATGTCTTCTCCAACGAACTGGCCCTACTTCCGAGTGACCCCGATGCCAGCGCACACTCAATTCGAGAAGGGCTGAAGGAACGGCTCGGAGTCACAGTGGCAGTAGTGATCACCGATACGATGGGCCGGGCTTGGAGAAAGGGGCAAATCGATGCGGCGATCGGCAGCGCCGGAATTGCGGTGCTGCACGGATATGCCGGCACCAAAGACTCTCAGGGCAACGAGTTGCAAGTCACCGAGGTAGCAGTCGCCGATGAAGTTGCCGCCGCGGCAGACCTCGTGAAAGGAAAGCTGTCGGGGAATCCGATCGCTGTCGTGCGCGGACTCACACTGCAGGATGACGGCACCAGCGCGGTTGATCTGCTCCGACGCGGCCCGGAAGACATGTTCTGGCTCGGCACCTCCGAGGCGCTGATCCAGGGGCGCCGAGAGGCACTTCTGCTCCGCCGGTCAATTCGTTCTTTCACCGACAAAGCTGTAGACCCCCGAGCGATCCGAACGGCAGTTGCCGATGCCCTTACGGCTCCTGCGCCGCACCACACTCGCCCCGTTCGATTTGTCTGGCTGCGTTCCAATACTATTCGCGCACGCCTACTTACCGCCATGCGTGAGCAGTGGCGCACAGATCTGGCCGGCGATGGACTACCGCGGGAGTTGGTGGACCGACGCGTTGAACGTGGCAACATCCTATTCAACGCGCCCGAAGTGATCGTTCCGTTCTGCGTACCTGACGGCGCTCACAAGTATCCTGACCTGCGCCGGCGGCAGGCAGAGGCGACGATGTTCAGCGTGTCAGTAGGCGCTGCCGTTCAGGGGCTGCTGGTCTCCTTAGCTGCCCAGGGAATCGGCAGCTGCTGGATCGGCTCAACAATTTTCGCTCCAGACGTAGTGCGCGGCCAGCTCAACCTTCCGACAGAGTGGCGCCCCTTGGGTGCCGTGGCTGTCGGCTACGCGGCTCAGCCGCCGGAGCCCCGCCCAGCAGTTGATCCCGCAGATGCACTAATCGAATTCTGAGATCTCCTCTTCCCCACGCGGCGCCCTCCGTCCAGGACACGTATCCCGCGAAAACAGTCGAGATTCGCAGCACCCATCGAAGGAGGTTCAGCCCTGATATCACCATCACACCGTTGTTCCCCCGAAAAGTATGCCGGTGAACGTACCGAATCAGCGATGCGCCCGACTTCTATCGCATACGCCCCCAGTGGAGTGGCGGTACCCGTTTCGGTTGTTGGTACGCTCCCCGAGGCGCTCGCCTCAGCTGTCACCGCGCGAACTATCAGGGTCGACGCCCATTAGCGCATCGATGAACGTGGACAGCGGGCTACGCAGCAGATCAGGGCTGGCGTCGGTGACGCGATCGGTCAGGACCTGATGCAAGTCAATCTATCGGAGGCGGTGGTGATCGCCTCACGCCGCTCAGATCCGATTCCGATCCGTACACCACATTGCTGGACGCAACCGACCCGCCCGAACTGAGGTCGTTACGGGAGGGTCGCGTGCAGAGCTTGATACGGCGAGATGTTCGCGCGGATATCTCCGCTCTAGCTGGATCGATAGCGCGGGCCACCCTTCGGTTCTTCGCTTGTGGCGATTGACGATCCGAAGGGCGGACCGCGGCGAATGCGAGTCACGGCAGGACCCGCCGAACGCCTCGATATCACGCTGCACATGCAAACTCATGTGAGGGGATACGGTGTCGCGCCGAACGGAGCACTTACCGTCCGAGGTCGGTCTCCGGGAGTAACATGCGAGAAGCAGAAGCCTGCTCGTTCACCTTCGCCACTACGAGTGCTGGCGCGGAGAGGGCTCAATGAAACGGGCGTGTTCGCGTGCGGCTGGAGCCTACCGAGCTTATGACGAATCGTTCGGTCCCATTCGGTGCTTCCTGGTCGTCAAGTAGCGCACCATAGCGCTTGCTACACATCCCGATCAGCTCTCCTGTCTCACCCATCGCTCACGAGCAGGCTGCTCGCATTGGCGACCTTCTCCATCGCTGGTAGTCAAGCTTCCGACGCCGCGGCATAGAAAACTAATCGCGCTACCGCCTTTCGAGTAGCCTGTGTCCGCAGCGCTCGAACTGATCCAGAACTGTCTTAACCTGACCCTGGCCGGAACAGTTGCCACACGGTACCCTTGGCTACCGTGAAGTGAGCGAGGCGAAAATTCTCGGTTAACGGGCAAGCGCCACACCAAGAACCAAACCTCGCAGGATGGGCGCCGATGGGTGAACCGTGGCGGTCGCCTGGATCTCGAAGAAGACTTCGATGTCCCCCTGTGCCAACCGGGTGAACTAGCCGATTTCCAGGGTCGACCTGTCCTTCGAGAGCACCTCGTCGTAGTAGTAGGCGGGAACTTCACGGTTGCTGTTCTCGAGAACTTCGCCCCAGGCCAACGTCCGCAGGATTCTTCCATCTCGGAAAACGGGTGCCAACAAATTCTCTTCGGGCGAGACCTGCCCTCTTGGAACAGTCTTGAAGTCACCGTCGACCTTGCACAGCGCCAACCGCCCAGCCTTGGAATGCTTCATCAGGTTCCCGGTCGGCCTCTTGGCGATGTCCTTCCACTTACCATCGATGCAAATGGCATTTGCCTTTTGGCCGAAATTGAACGTATCGCGATTTATTTGCTGCAGCAGCCCGCCACCCATACCGCACAGTGCATTTTCCGCCGAAAGGCCTCGGCGCTCGAGCTCATCGTAGACCTGTCGCAGACTCTCAATTGTCAAGCCGTCGCCCTGGAGCGCCCGAATATAGGGCGGGAGAACCCTGAACCCCTTGCTATTGACTTCATACCCGAACGCCTCCATCAGCCACTCGACCGTGTCGGAGGTGACCTGCACTACATCGCCCGAATCGATACGTATCCCGACGAGTCCAGGATATTCCTCTACCTGCTCCTTTAGTTTGACGCCAACGATATTCCGGACCGTGTTCTCGTGGTTGAAAGTATCAGTCAGTAAACTGACAATGGGAGATTTCCTGTCGAGCATACGTCGCATCTGCTCCGCCTCCCCGTCGGGACCCCAGGAAGAAATACTTGCATGCTCCATGTGTACACCCGAGAATGCGGGAGTCGCTGCGTCGTAGTACTTCTTTGCGGCAACTGTTGCGGGCACCGTCTCGCTCTGGTCGAAGTTCACCAGATGCGCCATCCCTCCCAATGCTGCCGACTCCAGGGAACTCACACCGCGCGCGCCGAAGTCAGCCAGATAGTGGCCCGCTAGATCGGGATTATCCGAGGTACGTTCCAGGGCGTTCCAGATAATTTTTTTCAACATCCAACTCAAGGAGGCGACTGAAGTCGGATACCATACTGCGCGCAGAAGCGCGGTTTCAAAGAAGCTGGGCACCCAGAAGTACTTGGGATCGGTGTTGATAACCTGCAGCATCACGTTCCTTGTCGGAACTACTGTCCCTTCGGGAACGGCTTCGATCTCGATCGGCAAATAGCCTCCGTGGTCCTCTAGCAGGTCCAGCCAGATTTGCCGATTGAACTCGACATTTGTACCGCGAATAATTGCTTCGGCCTCATCAATGTCTTCAACAGTGAACGGCTTGCTGAGATACTCCCGGAGGAATGCCTGTAGCCCGAAAAAAAGTGTAGCTGGGAAGGCGCCGCCTCGGGACTCGATGTAGCTCGAGACATACTCGGTGCCGGGCGGATACTGGAAAAACTGGGTGTGCTTATAGTTGTCAGTATTGGTCAACAGATTAGTGAAGCCAGTTCTGGTGGTCATGCAATGCTCCTACGGGGATGGGGAGATTGGAACTCGGTCGGATGCTGATAGCGGACTCGGACGCCCGATGAGGTGGACCAAACGTCCTCGGAGGTCACGTAGAACTAGTCCGTTGTTGAGATCCTGCGATCTTTGAGAAAATCCGGAAGTTCATGCACCTCTGTAACCTGCGGGGTTGTCGTCTCCCGTGTGTCCCAGCCGATCATCTTTTCCGGCCTCAGTTCGAAGTAGGTTCTCCCAGCAACTTTGCCGAACAGAAAATACGGCTCTGCAAAGGGATGGCCCGTGTAGAAGTACTTGTCGTACACCAGTTGCTCGAGGTGGGCCACACGCTCGGGATCATCTTCTATGGGAACTGCAGCGCCGAGGATGCGTACGCCGGCGACGGTGGCGTACTCGTCACCACTATCTACCAGCGCGGAAAGGGCGCGGCCGGCTCTCACATTCGCTGCGTGGCGCCCGGCGGCGTCAATGGGAAGGTAGATCTTTTCGTCCTCGACTACGTACCACAACGACGACAAGTAGATCGTCCCGTCGTCGTTAGAGGTAGCCAGCCGGATCATTGGCTGACGAGCTAGATAGGCCCACCTCTTCTGTCCTCGCAGTGGCGCCGCCACACTGGCGGTAACGGCTGGCACATCTTCACTCATTTTTCCATCCCCTGTCCCCGCAGGCTCCGCAACTGCTTGCTGTATGATTTTTGCTCGACAATTCCAGGCCGTGGCGATGGCCCGCTGGTGAACAAAAGGCGACTCTCCTGTCCCGTCGGCTCCATGGTGTAGGTGAATCCTGCTGGCAGGTATAGGACTTCGCCGGGTCCAATCTCCAAAATGACCTCGCGACCGCCGCGGTCCTGTGCCCGAACCCGCATCATTCCCGAGATGCAATACTGGGTTTCGTCGAAGTTCGCTTGGAACCAATGCACTTCGCCATGCTGGGGCTCTACGTACATCATTCCATGCCGGAAGTACCTCGCATCATCGCGTTCTTGCGTGAGAAAGATTTTGGTCCCAATTCCGTTGTTCCAGTTCATCTGGGGAAGGGACTCGATTTCGTCTTCGGCTATCGCTCGAGGATAACGTCGAGCATTCTGAGCCTGAGGATCAAGATCTGACATCAATATGCCTTTCCATGCACTTAAAATGGGACGTGACGTCGATATTTCCTACTTGGGAAGCAGCCTGCGTTCATTGATAGGCGGTTGTGCGAGCAGGCGTGCATCCCAGCCGCTCATTTCGTCGATGTCGATTCGGTACCAACGTCGGTTCTTCACAGCGCCGTCGCTAAAATAGAACTCAAGGTGGGGATGAGTGTGATAAAAATATTTCGCGGCGGAGAGGTCAAGCAGTGTTTCCACAATTTCGCCCTCTATGATATGTGCGGTTCCGCGGAAGTGCACTGACCTGAATTCGGTAATCTCGTCACCTTCATCGACGACGCCGGAAACTACCTTGTTTCGGCTTATATTGCTGATGTGAATATTCGCCGGTGTAGTAGTGGCTCCTGGGTCGCCAATCGCACCGTCAAGAGGAATGTAAAGCGTTTCCTCGTCGGTCACGAACCACTCGGCGCTTACGTGAATAGCACCGGCATCATCGGAGGTAGCTAGCCGAACCTTGCGAGCTCGCTGGAGGTATGCCCATCGTCCGATCCCGTCGAGTGGAACAAATTCGTTTAGTGAAACTGCCATGATCTAGTCTCCTCAAAGTTCTGGGTTGTCGCGCATCGCGATCAGTGCGTCACTGTAGGACGGATCGTCGCCTGTGAATTTCCACCCGGACTGTTGCACCGGCGCCATTGTCCAGAAGTTGATCGAGTCCACACCTGAGGCTTTGAAGGTGTATTTAAAGCCAGCTGGTGCCCAGAAGTGGTCACCTTCGTCGACGACGTAGTCGGCCTCGGCCCCTTCAGCGTCCACAGCGTGCAATCGGAGCTGACCCTTCACGCAGTAGAAGGCCTCATCCCATGCGGTCTCGTCCCAGACAAAGTCTTCCATATCCGAATCGTGGAAGCAGTATCCTTGTGTGTAGTAACGAGAATCCTCGCGTTCGCGAGAGATGAAAACTCCACTCGCACAACCCCTAGAAAAGGGCAGGCGCGGCATACTTTCGATTTCCTTGAATTTGATCACTTTCGGGAAGCGTTGAGGGCGGGACGGAAATGACGCTCGAATTTCCGCGCCCACTGATGTTGGGGTGGACGTATGCGTATTGGGCATGAGTATTCCTCTCTGGGTTGCTACCTTAATTCGCGAAACAGCGTGGCTCCGCTTGAGGCACGTGGTCATACCAGGCCGCTGGACGATTGCTGGCAGTACGTTGATAATCAATGTGGATCAACGAACGTGCAGGTAAATGGAGGGGCGGAGCTATCCGCCACTGCTTCCGGTCAGAGTGCTTGTGGTCCAGCGATGAGACGACGTCCGATGCTGTAGGCGTGTCGGAGGTCGTTGCCGTCATAGAGTTTGGCTGCGAGGCTGCGAATGGGGTCCTTCGCGTTGACGCCAACCGTGTTCGGGAGCCATTCAAAAAGAGAGATATCTGAAGTCGAATCACCGTACGCAACGCACTCGGCTGCAGTCAGTCCCCAGTCGTTAAGCATGCGCTTTGTGATGAGCACTTTATCTTCGAGGGTCAAGGTTGAGTTTTCAGTGACTTCCCCTCCTAGTTCTATTCGCGACCCAAATGTTGCATGTGCCCCCCACCGTTCCAACCTTCGAACGAAAAAATAGGGCGATTGCGAAATCACTATGCACCGCTCATCACGGGCAGCAATGTCAGCGAAGACCTCAGGTATGCCTTCGAGCCAAACGGCCGCCTCAAAGGCCCCATCAATCTGGTCTTCGCTGGCTCCTGCCCATAACTCTAAGGCCTTGTTCCAGAAGGCAACCTCGCTGATTTCCCCACGCAGCCAGGCCTCTTCAAGGGCGAATGCGGTATCAAAGCAGCCTAAGAATCGGGAAAGCTCTACCGTTGCAGCCCCCATCAGCAGCGTCCCGTCCATATCGAACACGTGGAGTCTGCTCCCACCTTTGACTGCCGGAATGCTCTGCTGCTGCATCTGCACGCCCATCCCACCTCAGATCTCGGGGACTATTGAAGTCCGTCGTGTAAAGCGTGTGGTGGGTTCGAACACGTGATGCTCCTCACCCATGTTGTGGGATAACGATAGCCGGAGACCCTCAAGACAGCAACAGTAGTAACGTTTCTATTTTCCTCCTGCCGTTAGTGGTGCTTCGAAGGATGTCGCATCGGAATCGTCGTCGACATCGCAGCAGGTGTCGAGTACTGTTGCGGTGCAGCAGTGTTCGATCTACCCGACCCCTTCGTTGCTGGAATGGATCCGAGCGAAGCCAGTGCGAGCTGACGAGAATGGTTTCTAGTTTCTGGCTTGATTCTGCTTGCGTTGGTACTTGTCCGTTACCTCGTAGTTCCCGTCGGCTCTGACTGCCGTACTCCGCCCGCGATGGCCAACACGGTGTCGTTGACAATCAGCTGGTGCATCAAGGTAGATCCGATGGTCCGTGTGTTTGATGCGCTGATCTTGCCGTGGTGATGGCG
Source organism: Rhodococcus sp. ZPP (assembly GCF_017656075.1). Lineage (NCBI taxonomy): Bacteria > Bacillati > Actinomycetota > Actinomycetes > Mycobacteriales > Nocardiaceae > Rhodococcus > Rhodococcus sp. ZPP. Next base: position 93,283 of record NZ_CP058639.1, on the reverse strand, counting down.
CGTTGATCGTGCTGTGCGGGACATGTCACTGCAAGTCACCGGCTGTGCCGGGATTAGACGACGGAGGTGCACATGTTGTTGCCCGGTGCAGCCTCGATTGCGCGGCGCATGCTCGAGGCCTGGGCGCGAGCCGGTGACTGACGCTCTGTCTCAATCGGCACGTTCCGTCATCGACTGCCGCTACTGCGGAAGGAACCGGCTCCCGTCGATACCCAGTGCGCGCATTTTGCGGTAAAGGGTGGAGCGAGCTACCCCCAGGCGTTGCGCAGCCAGTAGTTTGTTGCCGTCGGTCTCGACGAGTGCTTTGAGCAACGCGTCACGCTCCGCCAATTCGAGCGACGTCGACGCATTTCGGCGGCGTAGATCACCGTCGCGGTAACCGTCGGGCAGATGCTGCACCCCGATGTCGGAGCCCATCGACCGCAGGAGCGAGGACGCCAGAACCGATTCGAGTTCTCGGACATTCCCCGGCCAGTCCCGCGCGACCAGCAGTTGCAGAGCAGCGGGTTGCAGTCGCAGGCCGTTTCGGTCGGGGGAGTGCTTACGTAGTAGGGCCACACTGATGTCGGCGATATCTTCGGACCGAAGTCGCAGTGGATCGATCTCGATGCGGCGCATGAAGTGATCGCACAGTCGTCCGGCGGGACCTTGACGGATCGCTTCGCCCGCGGTGGCAATGATCTGCGCGCGATGGTCCACTGCCTCACTGAGGACCGCGCAGACGTTGGGGACCAGTTTCTCCGGCAGGAGATCGAGATGCCGGATGATAAGGGCGCCGTCGACCTTGCTCCAATTGACCAGTCCGGCAATCCACGCGTCGGGATCGACAGAGGCGGTAGCAGCGTCGAACACGGTGAAACGGCCATCGGCATCCTGCATCCGGTGGAGGGCGCTAGCGGCGAAGAACTTGCCGACGCCGGGCTCTCCGGTGACGAGGACAGGCGCGTCGATCGAGGCGAGCCGCTCGAGTTCGGTCTGCAGTCGTTTCGTCGACAAACTGCGGCCGGGAATCCTGACAGTCTCCGCGCGTTTTTCGACGGCGGAGGCTGACGCCAAATGACGGGCGGACGACTTCTTCGTATCGCGGAGATGCTGCCGCATCTCGATGACGATGCCCGCCGGCGATCGAGAGTCTCCGACTCTACGTGCAGTCGCGGATACCGTGACGTTGTCGGCGAGCCTGACTTCCCCGATGAATTCGTCGCGGCCGGCGAGCATTCGGCATGCCCAATCCCAGAGGAGCGCCTGGTCGGACGTGTCGATGATCTGCGCGGCCATCGGAGTGGTCATGATGACATCCTGGTTCAAGGACACCACTGCGGAGGAGCCGCGACGAGAGGCCTGCAGGAAGGACTGGAGAAGCCGTTGCTCGCGATCGGAGGACTCGGCATAGAGGCGCGACTGAATTTCGCGAACGGCTGATTTCGCCAGGGCGCCCATCAGCGCGTTGGAATCCGACAGGTTGGAGGTGATGTCGAGTATCCCCTCCACGGTGCGGGTGATCGGATGGATGATGGGAACACCGACGCACGCCAGGCTCTGCAGCGCCTCACGGTAGTGCTCGCCACCGCTGACCTGGAACGGTCGTCGCTCCTCCAACGCGGTGCCGATCCCGTTGGTGCCGGTGTCCTCCTCGGCATACCGGAATCCGGGTGCCACGTAGGCGCGGTCCAAACGCGCTCGCAACCCAGCGTTGCCAGCCCTGCGGTCGACGATCTGCGCGGCGGAATCTGCCAGCAGGATGGTCGCGGGGGCGTCCAGCAGATGGAGTACGAGGTTGTCGATCACGGGATCGGCGGCTCTTCTCAACCGGCTGTCGCGATCCACGTCCGGCGTGTAGGGAAGGTCGTCATCGCCGGACGAGACGCCGATAACTTCACACCGCCGCCACGACGCTTCGATCTCGGGTCGAAGATTGCTCAACTCTGGGTTCTCTCGCGATGGCGCTGATGTCCAGAATCGTCCACGTTCGTTCCATGGCCCGCGGCGCGCCTTGTCGATACTCATAACCACCTTACACAACTGGTCAGGGGATTTCCGGAGCTGATTTCCTCACGGCAAATGTAACTTGGCTCACATCGATGGCAGTGTCCTATTTTGCTACAGTCCGCAGACGAGAGCGGCCGGAAGATCATGTCCGACTTTGTCGACGGGTGACTCGACGCGAAGCGCGCCAGTGAGGCCGGTGATGCCGATGCCAGCGGGTGATGCTGCTGGCGCCGTGCGCGGATGAGTGTGTCGGAGGGTGTGGTCACGATGGCCACCATGACCGCACCCGAGTCACCAGCGACGAGCCCGCGAGTGGGGCAGGTGCCGCATGCGCTCAGTCCGCGCCAGTGGACGCAGGAGATGCTGCGGCCCGGCCGGGCGATGGTCTGCGATGTCGAATCGACCGACTTCGACGGTGCGATCGTCGAGATCGCCGTGATCGATGCCGCCACCGGGGCGGTGCTCCTCGACACCCTCGTCGATCCGGGCGCCGTGCCGATCCACCCGGCCGTCGCCGCGGTACACGGGATCAGCGCCGACGCTGATCGGCGCCCCCCGCTGGGCGGCGGTCCTTCCCGAGTTGGTGGCGGTGACGGCGGGAAAGGTGGCGCTGGCGTACAACGCCTTCATTAGGCAAGTCAGTTGTCGGACGACTGTTTGTCGGATTGCGAAGGCGGTCTTTGGGCTGATGGGCGCGACTCGGCGGAGGCGCTGAGTTCGGTGTGGTTGCTTCTCGGCCGATAGTCGCTTCAGGTCTCGGGATCGACCGTGCTCGTGGACCGCAGTCTGGCGACGTTGCTGAGGTCGTTGAGTTCCTCGCGTGTTTGTTGCAGTTCCAGGGAAAGTTCGGCGATGGCCTGTCGGAGGATCTTGGTGGTGGCTCTTTCGTTCGCCAGTTGCTGTTTCGTGTTGGTGAGGCTGTTTTTCAGGGCGGCGTGTTGGTCTGAGAGTTGTTGGAACGCTGTGGGTGTGGAGTTTTGGGCTTTGACCCGGACCTGGAAGTCGTCGACGAGATCACGGTGGTCGTAGACGACGTCGCGCCGCAACCCGGATTCGGTGATTAGTTCTGTGGCGGTGAGCTTGCCGGAGGATGAGTGCAGCGGGATTCCTTCCAGTAACCGAAGTGCCGCAGCGCGAATCGCTGACCTTTCTTCGTCACGATCGCGGAACTTGCGGTTCATCATTCGGTTTCCTTCCAGGACTACTGACTTGTTTGTTCATGTCTTTCGATGGTCGCGCTGAGTGTGGCGGCTTGGGCTGCTGCGCGGTCACGTAGCGGCTGCGGCGCGAGCGGGTCGTCGGCATGCAGGGTCAGTATGTGGAGCCGCTCACGGAGGTGCTGGATATCGCGGTCGGTGTAGACGAGGTTGACGCAGGTCGTTCGGCATTCGGTCTCGTCGGGTGCGTCGTTGTCGGGAAGCCCCATCGCCAGCTTTGCCTTTCGGCAGGCCGCGGTTTCCTTGGTCCACACGCAGGTCATGCCGTCGCTGTGGTGGACGTTCGGATTGGCGTGGGCGAGTAGGCGCTCGGAGTTGCGGACGCCGGTGACCACCCGGCCGGCGAATACCGCCGACTGCGCGATCCGTGTCTTGTATTCCTCTGCTGCGGGGCCGCTGACGTGCTCGCCCGCGGCCAGCAGCGTCCGGTCCTGGCCGATCTGTTCGAGCACGAGTTGCAGTCGTTCGATCGCTAGGTCGTCCATCCAGCCGGTGTCCGGGTCTCCGGCATACGAGAGAGTGACCTTGGTTGCGAGATGGCCGTACTGCAGCGCAGCGGCGATCATGCCGCGTGGGCGGCGGACGATGAAGTGGGCCAACGTTCGTCGGAAACGCGCGACGTGCAGGCGCTTCGTCGGATCGGCGGGAATCGGAACGCTGCCGTCGGCGGTGACGAAGTTGTAATTGATCCAGTCGATGAACCCGCCGATGTCTTTCGCGATGTAGTGGGTGGTCCGGGTGTGCGTCTGGGCGGTGCGCCGCGGAGTGCGTCCGTAGGTGGGAGGAAAGATCAGTGGGTGTGGGGTGAGTTGTTCGAGGAGCGCGATCGCATCGTGCACTGGTTGGACGACCACCCAGGGGCGCGCCCACGGGTCGTCCTCGAGGTGGGCGTTCACGAGCGGGGTGCGGCCTTGGCCCTTGCCCCGTCGGCCGACCAACAGGAGTTCGCCGGTGTCCGGGTCGGTGTCGCGGCAGCCGCGGCGCAGGTTCAGGGCTTCGCCCGGACGCAAACCGCTGAGGTAGCAGACAATGACGAAGCAGGCCGCAGTCAGAAACCCCACCAGCTCGGGCAGTTCCTGCGGCGTGATCGGAGGGTCCCGCCACGGTCGACGATCGATGGTGCCCTTGATGGCAGTGCCGTGCGCGTAGCTCTCGGTCAGCGGTAACCCGGACTCGGCCACCATCCGGCGCTGACGGGCGGAACTTAACCGGTGGTAGGAGAGACCCAAGCCCAGCAGCCTGAGCAGGGTGTGCTCATCGAGTGCCAGCACACCGTCTGGCCGGCGTTTACCCGGCAGCGCGGTGCCCTCACGTGCGGCGTCGGCAAGGAACTTCGCGAGTCGCCGTCGGATCGGCAGTCCGACGAACCGGGCTTGGGAGGGGTGGCTGCCCTGGTGGAGCTGCTGGTAGGTCCGCCACGCGTCGGCGATGTCCGGGCCGATATCCTCGAGCATTCGCAGGGACCAGGCCAGCAGCGCCTCCATGGTCTCTGCTGCGATTCGCGGCGTCCTGTTCACTCTCGGTGCCCGCGGTACTTTGACCAGGTTGTCGCCCGAGACCCCACCCCAGGGGGTCGAGGTGGCGAACTGACACGGCTGGGGCAGCAGATCGCGGTAGGCGTGGACGAGGACGACGGTGTTGAGCAGCTGGCGCTTTCGGATCACCGGGCAGTCCAGGTCGAGTACGTGGGTGCGGTAGGCGTTCAGGTGTCGATCGGTCAGCTCGCTGAGCTGAGTCAGGCCTCGGCCGGCCATCCACTCGGCCAACACCCGTAGATGGTGAGTGGTGTGTGAGATGGTCTGCACCGCGAGCAGCTTCGCGCCCGTGCGCACTCCGTGCTGCGCCGGCACAGGATGGTCCAGCAGCGCCAGGCACACCGTCTTGAGCGGCAGAACCAGTGTGTCAGGGAACTTCGTCCAGTGCACAGCCCACACCCCCTGATGGCTGTCCGGCTGGGCCGGCTGTAGAGCCCAGGTTGGGTCACCGAAGCGAGATAGCTGTTTAGCAGGGGTATCAGGCCGGATCACCCGACCCCGCAGGATCGGCACCTCCGGCGCCGGCCACGGCGAGGACGGATCCCCGGTGGGCCGGGCGGAATGGGTCGCCGCGGTCACCGTAAATCCCATTGTCCGTCGAGCATCTGCTCGACGAGGCGGCGCTGCTCACCGGTCACTTCGGTCCGTGCCCGATCCTGCTCGGCCGATGTGTAGTGACCGAGGATGTCGTTGAGTCGGTCCAGCACGGGAGCGTACTTCGCCGCCCACATTTGCGGATCCAGATGTGGCCGCAGCGCCGCGATCTGGTCGGCGGCGGCGATCTGTACCGGCAGATGGTGGGGGAGTGCGCGAGCATTGACGCAGTCAAGGCATTCCAGAAATGAAGCCGGGCAGGGTATCCCCACCTCGGTATGCGGGCTATTGGTGTGGTCGGTGCAGCCGGCAAGCAGTGTGTCGTGGTGCCCGGACACGAGCGCGGACACGGCTGGGATGGGGAGGGCGGCTTGCCGGGCCGCCGCCTGCGGGTCGGCGCGGGCCAGGGAAACGAACTCGGTGGTGAACACCGGGACCGCGTGATGGCGGCGGGCCTTGTCCACCTCCCGCCGCAGGGCCGACGCGACAACGGTGCGAGCGTCGCCGATCACGTGGTCGCTGCGCATCAGATACTGGTCGTTCATCGTCGTCCGAGTGTGTGCGACCGGTCGGCGGGTGCGGGCGATCGCCGTGTTGCGCAGCCAGCGGGTGTTGATCGGCGGGGGACCTTCCGAGGTCGCAGAAGAAGTGACCGGGAAGCCATTCGTCTTCGCCCAGGCACCGACGTGGAACGATTGCGGGCGAGAAGTCCAGTGCTCGCCTTTTCTGCTCGGGGAGACGGTGTATGCACCGAACACTCCCTGGTGACGACCGTGGCGGCGGGACAGTTCCGTCAGCTCGAGCAGCAACTCGTAGACCCGTAGCGGTGACCGGAACAGCCGGCGATCGCCGGTATCGGCGTCGAGCACCACAGCGAGGCTTGGCGGTAGATCTTCCAGTGCGGTCACCATGTGTTCTCGGTCGGGACCGCGGCGGGGTTTCGTTGCCTCCAACAGCACGACTCCCGCGGCGTCCAGTGCTCGTCCATCGGGCCGATACGAGGTGGCGGGCCACCCGCTGACCGTTCCGAAGTTCTCGCCGGTGATCGCCGTCATCAGCAACGCAAACGCGGTCATTTCGTGCGGAGTCAAGCACAGAAGTGCTGCGATGTGCCTTATCCCGCCCAGCCTCGACAGAGCCTCGCTCGGCGTGCCCCGGCGCGTGCGGAGGACCTCGCCGGTCCGGTCGAACAGATCCAGTTGCAGGGCCACGGGATAGCCGTCGTGATTCTCGGCGATCATCGCGTCCCGGTATCGGCTCAGCAAGCTCCGGCCGGCGCGGATGCGGTCCCGCGCCAACCGGATGTCCCTGCGCAGCATGCTCGTGATCTGTTGCCACTGCGCATCGGTGTACTCGGTGGGCCCTGACGGTACCGATCGGTCGCGGTTCTGTGTGGGCCGCGTGGACACCAAGTAGGCTCGAACGTCCGCCGGCAATTCCGGATCGTCGCGCAAAATTCCGCGCAACGCATCGACGTAGTACAACTGCGACCGCAGGCCGGAATATCTGTTGTGAAATGCGATGAGATGTTGCGCGGTCACCGCGGAGGCGTCTCGAACCGGGATGTCGCTGGTGGCCAGCACGGCGGCGAATCTACACACCATTTGGTAGGTCTGGGTGGCGGATCGGATCCGCTTGACCGCGGCAGGCGGCCGGATTCGTCGAGCGAACGCACGCGCCAGCCACTGCTGAACCGCGGGCTCTACAGCCAGTTTGGCGAAGTCGTAGATCTTCTCCGCTCCGCTCTGCTCCTCGATGAACCTGACCGCGGTACCACCCTCCAATACGAGTTCCGGTGCTCTCCAGCCCTTCTCGGGAAGTGACGCCGGCCGGCCGCTATGCCCCCTCATCGCGTCGACTCGATCGCGACCGTGGGGGACAGGACCCGTCCGCTGTCGGCGGCGACTGCTCGGATGAGTGTGTCGACCGCGCTGGTCTCCTCCTCGTTCAGAAGCGACATCATGTAGTCGACCTGCAGAGCGTTGAACGGTTCGAGGTACGTGTCTTTCGTCGTTGCTGGATCCCGGTGACCAAGTAAGGCTGCCATCTGATACCAGATGTCGCCGAATTGGTCCCGGAGGTCGGCGACCTCCGCGTCGGTGAACCCGTCGATGCGGTGCTGCCACACCGCCGACAGGATCGAGAACCATTTCAGCGCAAACGAGTGCCGCAGCATGTGCGGGCGACACCACAACGGACACTCGGTCTTTCGTGAGGTGCGCTGCTCACCACTTAATCCTGGCCAGGTCACTGCGACCCACACCTCAGCGACACGGGCGTTCGCGTCCTGGAAGGTGTCCTCCCACCCGTGCGACTTCTTCGGTAGCCCATCGACCCGCAACCACAACGCCACCGGTTCCAAACCGCCGGGTGAGCGGCGGAACAGCCGTCGGCGTTCGTCCGGCCCGAGTAAGTCGATCGACAGTTGGTATGTGCCATGCTCGCCCTCGATCGACAGCAGTCGGCTGCGCGGGTTGTAGCCGGTCATGATCCGCGCGCCGGGGATCCGGTCGTAGCGCCCTGCTCGCTGCGCCCGTTCGACAATCTCGGCGCGTGAGCCCGCTGCCGGGTCGGTGTAGGAGGCGATCGAACGCAATGCGCTGCGCGGAATCCGATACTCCCGTCCCTCCTTCTTGCCCTTGATGCAGGCCGCAGACAGCCACGCTTTCGGAAACCGTGTCATGTCCGCGGCGGGTAATTCGATGTCCAGCACGCTGGCCCACTCGGTGACCCGCAGCCCCGTGCCGTAGAGCCCGTCGACGAACGCCCCGTCCCGGTCTTCGCTTGCCCCACACCATCCCGGCCGCCGCAACCCGTCGAAACCGTAACCGCGCAGTCCCACGTCGCGCCATTGCTCGAACGCCGGCCGCAGCATCCACTTCACCTGCCGCCGATTGGCGCCAGTAGGGCGCAGCGGATCGCGCCGCCCCCGACCGCTATCAGGCAACGATTCGACACCGAAATTGCGCCGTCGAGCGGCCACCGTGGTGGCCGGCATCGGATTGGCGACGCCGTAGCGCGCCGAAGCCCACGCATAGAAGGACTTCAGCGCGGCCCGGTCGGTATCGAAGCTGGTCGGCGCGACCCGGCCGTCATTGGTGACATCGGTGAGCCTCCAGTGCTTGAAGGCCTCGACATCGCGGAAGGTTGCGCGATCCCACCGCTGATCGCACAGGTGCAGGAAGTTCAGCCACACCACCAACGCGAAGGCGTACCGACGCCACGTGGAGGGAGTTGCATCGGCCATCCTGCCCGTGCGGAAGAACAGATTGATCCGCGGATCAACCTCACCTGACACCGTTACGATGACCGGGGTCCCATGACGGGCACCGTTCCGCGACGCCCGTTCGTGCAGGTCGCCGAATCCAGCCAACTCCTCGACTCCAACGCCAGGTGAACCCGATACGAAGTCGTAGAACTCGACCTCCCAGCGCCCTGCACCACTCGCCACACACCCTCCAGGCTCCAACCTCGACCGACAACTCCGATGAGCCTAGAGAAAACGCCGAGTTCGATATGGGCCGAATCCTGCACGACTGCCACAGGTACGGGCTCGACCCGGCACATCTCGCGAACCCGCAGGTGTGGGGATGCATCATGCTGACCCGCTCCCAAGCGGAAGGGATCGAGAAGAGCATCCGGCTCGGCGCCGCCCACCGGGCCCGCGGCGACGCCGAAGCCGCCCGTCGTGTTTTGCAGGGCATCGCGGACGGCCGAATCAGCCCCGGCCCAGTCGAACCCCAGCCCACGCCCTCCGACCGTCCTGAGGGTGCTGTCGAGCTGGCGCAGCGGGTGGCCCCGTGAGGACGTGGGCAGCACCGGAGTGTGCGCGCCGATCCCACCGAACGCGAGCGCCGACGCCGGAGCATCCTCGCCCACCGGAATTCAGGACGCGCTTACCGCGTGGCTGTCCGCCGAGGAGGGCTTGCGGATGTGGCAGGCCGGTCGACTCGTCCCGGACCGCATCACCGCCGCCCTCGACATGAACGGGCTCGAATGACCGCAGGTCGACATCGACTGCGGAACAACAGAACCCGATGTCGATCACTGGGAGTCGGGCATCAAGTATCCGACGTGGGAGCAGTTCCTGGCGCTGGGCCGGCTCACCGCAACCCCGATCTCCTTCTTCTTCCGCGAGCCCTCGGACTTACGCGCGAGCGAGACGACCCTCGTCTATCACCTGCCCGCGAAGGTGCTGCGTGAACTCTCGCCGCGACCCTGGCCGGCCGCGACTACACCCCACCGTTCCGGTCCAAGACACCCTCTGTCGACCTCGTGTTGGCGGCCGCAACGGTGCTCATGATCCGAACAGCGCTGGGATGCCCCAATACCACCATCCGAATTCGCCTCCATACATCAACATCCACTCTGAGATCTTCATGACTAGCCTTCCGTCGGCTCAAGGCGAAGGTCCTTGAGTTCGATCATCGCTGCGTCTGCAGGGATGTAGAGGTACCCCGTCGCGCCGGCAGTGGGGATCCAGTCGTTCTCGATCATGCCGTCACCAACCGGCCAAAGTAGGGAACAGGACACCCCAGAACGGCCACAGCCAGGGCATATGGAAGGGGGAGAAGCATCCCGGATCGCAGACCATGGCACGTTCCTTCGGCAGGTTGGCCCCGACCCACCATCGAGGCTAATGCGTCCGTCGCCGCGCTCGCGTCGGTCATGGCGTGCTAGATGATTGATTCCTTGAAGGTGTGTCGCTGCGAGGCTGGTAGGCGGAGGGTTTCCAAGATCAAAGCGTGACCAAAGAACTGGAAACCCTCCTGACCGAACTCTATGTGCTCATCGACGATCATGTCGTCGAACCCCGCACCGGGCGGGGCCGGCGCCCGCTGCTCTCCGATGCCGAACTGCTCACCCTGACCGTGGCGCAGATGCTGCTCGGATTCGATTGTGAACGCCGGTGGATCCGGCACGCCCACCACAGCGCCGAGTTGCGGGCTCTGTTCCCCTACATTCCCGGACAGTCGGACTACAATAAACGCGTCAGGGCGGCACGAGGATTGCTGTGCAAGACAATTCGACTCCTCGCGGAGGTGTCCCCATCATGGTGCGACGACCTGTGGATCACCGACGCCACCCCGGTGCCGTGCGGGATGTCTCGGGAAACGGTGAAGCGGTCAGACCTGGCCGGGCACGCCGGCTACGGCTACTGCGCCTCCCATTCGCGCTTCTACTGGGGGGCTGAAGCTGTACCTGGTCTGTGCGGGCGACGGGATGCCGATCATGTGGTGCCTGGCGAATCCGAAACTCGGTGAACGTGAGGTGGTGACCGCACTGCTCGAACACGATCATCACCTGATTCGGTCGGGGCAGATCCTGCTCGCCGACAAAGGCTTCTCCGGCGCACAGTTCGCGGCCACCACCGCCGCGATGGGCCTGCGGCTGCTGCGACCGGACCGCAAGGACGAAACCTACAAGAACGGCAATCTCGGCGGGGTACGGCAGTGGATCGAATCGGTCAACCACACGTTGAAAGGGCAGCTTTGCCTGGAGGAACACGGTGGCCGTACCACGCACGGGGTGTTCGCCCGCGTCGCCCAGCGCGTGCTGGCGATGGCCGCCGGCATCTGGCACAACTGGAACATCGGCACCGCCGCGAAGCGATCATTCATCGCCTACGACCACTGATCCGTTCAAGGAATCAATCATCTAGATCGGGGCAGAAGAAGGGATGAACGTGTGCGGCCGCTACGCCACTACCACCACGGACAAGGAACTGCGCTCGACCTTCCACGCCGACGAGGTCGTCGGTGAAGAGCTGCACCCGTCCTACAACATCGCCCCGACCCAGCAGATCCGGGCGGTCCTAGAACGGGCACCCCGGGACGAGCCGGACGCGACACCGGTCACACAGCTCAAGACGCTGACCTGGGGATTGGTGCCCTCGTGGTCGAAACAAGCCAAGCTCAGCCGCCTGATCAACGCACGCTCGGAGTCGGTGACCGAACGCCCCTCGTTTCGGGCCGCGGCCTCGAAACGGCGGTGCCTATTGCCCGCCGATGGGTACTTCGAGTGGGAGAAACGCGACGGGATGAAGTCCCACATTATTTGCACGGCGACGGGGTGCTCGCGATGGCCGGCCTGTACGAGCTGTGGCGCGACCGTGCGCTGCCCGAGGACGACCCGAACGCCTGGTTGTGGACGGCGACCATCTTGACCCGGCCGGCCACGGATGCGCTCGGACGCATCCGTGACCGCTGCCCGGTGGTGTTGCCGGCCACGTTCCAGGAGCACTGGCTCGACCCGGCCCTCACCGACAAGGACGACGTCCAGGCGCTACTCGCGTCGGTACCCGATCCGGTCCTGCAGACCTACGAGGTCAGTACCGCGGTGAATTCCCCGCGCAACAACGGCCCCACCTGCTCGAACCCGTGGCCTGACTCCACGGCAGGCTCGCGTTACCCCGACCCGCCGGGACCACGCCCCGGGTTGCAACATAACAATGCCACGTTGTAAAGGATGGAGCGTGGCGGAGGGGCGCAGAGCAGCATCGACAACCAGGCCGAGCCCACAGACACCGTGGTGCCGCAGCACACCGAGAACGGCTTCGGCATCTACGAATGGGACCCTGAGCACTGGTCGTGTTCCGCATGGACCTCGACCAGTTCGGCATCATCGGCGGCGTCCCGATCAGCCAGTACACCCCGCCGCCCCCGCCCCCGTACACACCGCTCAACCTCTCCTGAATCGGTCACACGCCAGCGCCCCAGCACCCACCCGGGTGCTGGGGGCACTGCATTTCGCAGCAACCGGCTCGCCGGGGCGCAGTGACCGATTGTGGTGGCGGTGGGTGCCGTGGGGTGCGAATCGAGGTCCCCGGACGTACCGGAACAATGGCCGGTGATGAGCGAGACGAACATGGGCCGGATCAGCCCGGCCCCGCATCCGGCTGAAACACCGCCGCCTGTTGCCGAACGGGAGATGACGATGTCCAAGGACCAACCCGCGGGAGCGTTCGACAGCACGGTGTCGCATGCGGTCCCCGATGGTGATTCAGATTCCCGCATACCGCAGACTCCGGCCGAGTCCGCTACGCCGGCCGCGGGCGCTGCGAAACACCTGCAGTTCTCCGCGCGGGTGGACCCCGAACTGCTGCGGCAGGTGAAAATCGAAGTAGCCACCCGTGGAACGACTATGCAGGCAGCGACGGCCGAAGCGTTCCGGCTGTGGCTGTCCTCGAAGTAGGCCCGTATACGGGCATGGGCCACATCCAAGGTGAGTGCGAGTGTCTCACTTCATTTTGTTCGTCACTTCGCTCACTGCACTCTTGAGCCACCACCGGAGCTCCCGACTTCCGACCAATCGCGCGCCATCTCCGAACCGGCTTCGTTCCTGCGAAATGAACGGAACCGGATCGCCCTCGACCACAGGCTTTTGTGTCCAACGGTGCGGCGACCCATAGATCGCATTGAGGGCGTCGCGGTCATTTCCCAGCTCTACCAGCTCATCTTCGGAGATTTCATGGTGATGTAGCGGATCGGGAGCACCCGCAGTTCCTACTCGACGATTGAGCTCCTCGTAGGGGTAAGTCCCAGGGAGTGGTGGGAATCGGCTGAGGGCGTCCGGCCAGGTCCGGGCGTGTCGCTCCCTCGAAAAGGGTGGGCCATCGCGTAGTGATCAACGAGTTACCTCTCACAGTGACTCGTTACCAGGAGCTACGCGATGACCCACGACCATTCTGCACTGCTCGCCCAACTCGACGCACTCACCGGCGCCGACAGCGCCAGCGTGTTCGCCGAACTGATCCGCGCCGGCCTGCAGGCCTTGATCGAAGCCGAAGCCACCGACAAGCTCGGCGCCGGCCGCTACGAACGCACCGCTACCCGCACCACCCACCGCAACGGCCACCGCACCAAGACCGTCTCCACGACCAGCGGCGATGTCGAGGTCAAGATCCCCAAGCTACGGTCCGGGTCGTTCTTCCCATCCTTGCTGGAACGGCGCCGGCGGATCGACAAAGCCCTGTACGCGGTCGTGATGGAGGCGTATGTGCACGGGGTCTCGACTCGCAGCGTCGATGACCTGGTCGGTGCATTGGGGGTCGAATCCGGAATCTCGAAGTCGGAGGTCTCGCGGATCTGCGCCGGTCTCGATACCGAGATCGCCCGGTTCCGGGAGCGCACCCTGACGCACACGAGCTTTCCGTACGTGTTCCTCGATGCCACTTTTTGTAAGGTCCGGGTCGGTGCGCACGTGGTGTCCCAGGCGTTGGTGGTCGCGACCGGGGTGTCGATCGACGGCACCCGCGAGGTCCTCGGTACCGCGGTCGGCGACAGTGAATCCTACGAGTTCTGGCGTGAGTTCCTCACCAGCCTCAAAGACCGTGGTCTGTCGGGGGTGCATCTGGTGATCTCCGATGCGCACAGCGGTCTCAAAGCTGCTGTGATGCAGCAGTTCGCGGGATCATCGTGGCAGAGGTGTCGGGTTCATTTCATGCGTAACATCCGATCGGCAGTGGCGGCCAAGCATGTGCCGCCGGTGATGGCGGCGGTCAAGACGATCTTCGCGCACACCGATCCGGTCGACGTGGCCGCGCAGTGGGACCAGGTCACCGATACCTTCACCGGTTCGTTCCCGAAGGTTGCGGCGTTGATGGAAGCCGCCAAACACGATGTGCTCGCCTTCACCGCGTTTGAAGAAGGCGCATTGGCAAAAAATCTGGTCCAACAATCCAATTGAGCGGTTGAACAAGGAAATCAAGCGTCGAGCCGATGTCGTGGAGATCTTCCCGAACCCGGCCGCGTTCTTGCGGTTGGCGACCGCGGTGGTGATCGAGCAGCACGACGAATGGCAGGTCACCCGCCGCTACGTCTCCGACGTGAGCATGGACGAGCTCCGTGCGGTGATCGCCGCGAAGGGACACGCTACCGAGCCGGCGTTGTCGTTGACCGGCTCGAGCGGAACAGCATAGTATTCACCGCGACTCGTTGATCGCTATGCGTACCGCGTGCCGATCCGAAGTCCACCACTCCACGGGGCACTATCCCTCGTAGAGCCTGACCAGCTCGCCAGCAGCCTCTCCCACCTCGGAATGTCCGCGCAGACGTTCGATGAGGAAGGGCAGTACAGGGATGAGGGCCCTTCCTTCTGCGCGGTCGATCCAGTCATCTTCCCAACCGAGGGTTCCGTCGGGGCTTGTCTTTGGCTCCCCGAAGAGCTGACGTGCTCCATCGACCGTATATCCCTGGTCGTACAGATCTTGGGCAGCGATCCACGACTGCTCGGGCATTTCACTCCTGTTCACTCTTGTTACGAGCTTCTCAGTCGGACAGTTGCGCGGTGTTTGGCGCGAAGCCAGTGAATCCGCTAGGTGACGGTTTCTCCAAGGACCCCCGCACGCGCTCGGGCGTGTCGCTCAGCCGGACAGTAGTCGCGCCAGCTGGAAATCCGGTCCTCAATGGTCCGATCCGCCGCTGGGTCAGCGGATCCAGGTCAGAGGTTCCAGAGTCGGAGTAGCGCGGCACGCAGGCTGGCGGAGATGATCCGGTGATCTGTGGTCAGCCGGGGATTGGGGTGCCCGAGATTAGCGAGCTGCTGTTCGGCGTCCGCAACCGAGACCGGCTGCAGGTCCGCTCGGACGAGCAGGAGATGGCCGAAGGCTCTGTGGGTGTGCGGGATCGCGATGGCGTCTGAGTTCACGACCGCCGGGGGGTAGATCCATTCGTTGTCGTCGGTGAAGATGAGGACATCGCCACGCTCGAGGCGGGCACGTCGGTCGTCGAGGCGGAACCATTCGAGTTGATATGTCGCTGCCGGCCCGCCGGTGGAGGCTGAGGATCGGCCCGCCTGGGTGGCCCATGTTTGTTGCTCGGTGGCGCTGGGTTCGTACTCGACGATGTGCCGCAGGAACATCCGGGTCACCCGCGCAGGAAGGAAATCCAGTTCGGCGCGCACCCGGCCACCGACTCCGGGGATCGGCACCGACCGACCGATCTGCCATTCGGTGGTGGCGTTGTCGAGAAACACCTGATCGACCTCGGTGATCTCGTCGATACCGTCGATGAACGTGCGGGCGGCGGCGACGACCTCCGGGTCGTCGGTGATGACTACGGCCTCATCGGCGATCGTCGAGCTGTGGGAGGCATTCGCGGAGCCGATGACCGCCCGCCGACTGGTGGCGATCACGTTGGCGTGCAGGTTCGGCGACGACAGGACCCTCACACCGGCCTCGACGTAGTACGCAAGCGCAATCGGAGAGGTCACATGCGCGCGTACCGCCGCCCGGGAGGCGTTCACGACGAGGAGATCACCGGCCCGCAGCGGCAGCAGAGTGGGCGCGTCCTCGCCCAGGTAGGCGATCGCGGCGTGGCGCGGCCCCCTCACGCGAATGGCGCGGGTGATGTGCGGCCAGGGACTCGGCCCGTGAAATGTCGTCCCCATAGGTAGAACGGTAGCGCGGGCGTGATGCGCTGTACCGCTATTGGCTCGGGCCCGGAGCCTATGGTGCAGCCCATGAGGCCAATTGCATCGCCGTGCTCGCGAAAAGTGGTGATGAACTGCGGATATGACACGTCCCCATCTGAGACATCGAACCGGCGCATCGTCGACCTCCCGACCGCGTACTGGTTCAAGGCCACGCCGTAAGGGCACACACAACGAACTCCCCCACTCTCATTCGAGGGTGGGGGCTTTCGTCGTTCTACGGGACGGTTAGGTCATCATCTTCTGCACGAGAGCGGCCAACCCTCCTCCGCTGACGAGAACGATCAGGACGTTCACTCCTACCTCTGGGGCGGGAGAGTAGAGAACCACAGCGGTGATGGCGCACAACACAACTGCGATGCACAGAAGCATCAGGCAGCGGTGCCACAGTGCGGCAGAGTTGACGTGCACCTGAGGGCGCGCGGTGCTGGACTGTCGGGTAGCGCGTATTGTCGGAATGGAGGACCTCCGGATGTCTAAGCCGCGGATGGATGGTTTTCGAGAAGGTGCCCCGCCCTGCAAGGCGGGGCTTTTCTTGTGTCAGGACCGATCTCGGCGGAGCAGGTCTTCGTACGGGGTCGGCACAGTCACGGTGTTTAGTTTAGGTGCTTCGCGCCCGTGCGCCTTTTCGGTAGCTGGAACAACCGGAAGGGTGCACGAGCGATAGCCAGCCCACATGCGTGAATTCTTCGTGATCGGCATCGGTGCGCGCGACCCCGACCAGGTGACGGTCCAGGCGATCAAGGCGGCAACCAGGGACGACTCGGCGAACTACGTCACGTCCGCCACAACGAGGGGTCGAACTTTTTCGTCCTTGGAGTGGACGATGTCGTCAGGGGCGCGATCTCGTAGGGGGTGTTCCTGAGATTCGGTTGTTGCCGAGGAGTAGGCGCCCCCAGCGCGGAGCTTCCCTCTCCGGCCGGGGCGACCACACCGTGTCGCCTTACAGCGGCGGCGGCGGTTCGTCGCCGTGGACGAGCTTCCACCACAGGGTCGCGCGCTGACGAGGGATCGGGTCGACGATGATCACGTCGGCCCGATCGGCGGCGGCGAGCATGTAGGGCCGGCGGCGCTCGCGCCATTGCGCGGCGACATCCTCGAGACCGTCGATGCTCATGGGACTGTCGAGGGTCTCGGACGCCAGTTTCAGCCACGGGACGAGGTGGCGTTCGGCTTCCCGGGTGATTCCGTTGCCCGCTATGGCGTTCTCGACGAGAAGACTTGTCAGATCGCGGCGGATCCGCCACCGGAGTTCAGCTTGATCGACCATGCAGGACCGTTCGATGGCCCGATCGTGGTCGGCGTCGGCCGAGTCGGCGGGGGCGGTGCGAAGCCGTCGGGTGGCACTGCGCGGTATCGCCCCGAACATCTCGGGCCGTTGGTGCTGGTCGAGGGTGCGGGCATGGGTACAGGCGTCACACAGTTCGGTGAGTGCGGGCAACGACGGCCGCCGGTGGGTGGCGAGTTGGGCGAGCATGTCGGCGCCGAGGTCTTCGGCGCGCGCGAAGACCTCCAGCCCGTACCGGTAGCGCATGACCGCCGCGTTCTCCCAGTGACCGGCGAGTGTGCGCTCGCGGCGGGGGAGACTAGCGACAGCTGCTAAGAATCGTTCCTCAGCTACGAGTGCTCTGTCCCTTGCCGCGGTGGCTGCGGCATCGCAGCGGTCGGGGGTGATGCCCTGCAGCGGAATCAGCGCTTCCCGGAACTCGTACGCAGCGTAAGCGAGGTTTGAGGGGTTCGACGGGGTGGGCGCGCGTGCGTCGCATGAGTCCAAGCGCCATGCCGCGACGCTTAACGGGACCGGTAGGACGGCGATTGTGATGCCGGCCGGCCGCGACCGAGCTTGCCGGCCGGGGGAGAACTCGCACCGCCGGCACCGGCTCGACATCAGTGCTGGTGGTGTCGTATCCGCCGCTGGATTGTTCTTTGACCAGCAGAAATGACACGTCCCCTGACCCGGGCTTCGGTGCGCTGGTAGTCTTGTCGCCGCGCTCCCACCCGGGAGATTCCTGAGGTCTGTCGTGGTCGGCCTCAGAAGTGGCAATGAGCTTGTGGCACAAGTGTATCCACGTGCCAAGCCCTCCCCGGGTGGATCAACCGTCTCGATTCCGCCCCAGGGCGCCGTCCTCGATGTGTAGGGCATCGGCGACCAGCTGCCACTGGCAGGGGATCGGATCGAGACGGACGGAGGAACCGAATGAGCAGGCAACAGCGACGTGACTTCAAGGTCGCACCCTTCGGAGGGCGTGCAGATCGGACACCCGAGGAAGCGGCGCTGGCAGACCGTGGTCCGGCAACCGGCCGGCCTGCCGGGTCAGGCCGTCGTGGGAATGGTGATCTCGGCTCTGCCGTCGATGGCCGATAGCAGGTAATGCGGACAGGTGCCCACCTGACGAGGAACGGGAATCGCCTGACGGTCGGTGTCGACGTAGAGGCGGTATGCGAGCTGTCCGCGTCGATGGCCGCCGGTGCCTGGGTCGACGGCGCCGAGGAAGTACCCGTGCGCGGAGTCGACGGTCGAGAAGATCGCCCGCGCCCACTCGGCGGGCTCCGCCGGCGGCAGATACCGTGGCGCGCCCGTCTGCGCGTCGACGGTGTGCACGATGACCGTGACGGCGAACCCGGTCGCCGCGGGGAACCACTCCTCGGCCGCGACGTCGAACGGTGCGATGGACGTGTGAATCTGCAGCTCGATGTCCGTTCCGGTGCGCGCCGCGGCTGTGATGATGTGGGGATCCGCCGAAGCATCCTGTACGGCGAGGTTCGGCAGCGCCTGGTGGCTGTCGGCGCGGATGCTGCCGGGATCAGCGGACATGGGGCAAGGGTACGGGCCGCCGATACACCGCCCTGCGGGGTGACGGCGATTAGTCCGACCGGCGCCCGATCCTGCAGAACGGGGTTTGAACTGCAGTGATGACAGGTCCCCTCTAACGGAAGGACTGGGCCGGTGAATGTGGGTGACCGCGTCAAGGTGCATACCGACGTCACCTCGGAGTTCGTCATCGTGAGCATCGACGGCGGGGACGCGGTGATCGAGTCGGTGCGCGATGACGTCCCCGGCCGTTTTCCCCTTTCCATGCCGCCTCGACCGGGCGGTAATCATCGCCGCCGACGCTGCGTTGGTTGCGGCTCGCCCGCTACCGGAGATGAGGTTTTCCGACGCGGAGTTGCTCGCCCTGCTCGAGCGGTACTCGCACGTCCGGGCTCGGGTCCTGCGGTACTGACCAGACGGCGACGACCTGCGCCAACTATTCGCTCGCCACGACAGACGCGACGGCCGACAGTTGCGGGCGCATCCAGCCTCTACGTGTCGCGGCCGCCACCCCTCCTGTCGACCGATGCTGCACAGATTCTGTGTGGCAGCAGGTTTCACGCGCCAGTTGCGGCGATGTTGAGAGTCACGTCATTGCTGTGACTCAGAACATATCTCGAACGGGGTACAGAGATAACCCTGAGGGGGACTGTCACACGCGTTCAGCAGTGGTTTGCTTCAAGTTCTCCGCAGTCCACCTGATTCTCGAAATGTGAGTGACCATGACTCAAGATGAAGTCGCCATGCTTACCTTTGCCCTGCGCTGGGCGCCCTACGGAGGCGGAGACGAGCACATCCTTCCCGAGTTCGGACTCCTCCCTGCAGTGTTCTACCGGCGTCTCCAGACCATACTGATGGCGCGCGCGCTCGACGGAGTCGAATTCGCAACAAGGCGTGGTCTGCTCGAACTGTGCGCGGTCAAGATTTCGGGGTCGAGTTCATCGGCATCGAGTGCCGGACGGCGAGAGATAACACAGAGCGCTTAGGCGGCTCTCCGGCACAATTCTCTGCGGTCGATCGGTTCGTCGTTTCCTGGCGTTGAGAACGACCTCAGCGGTCGGTGTTGATACACCCTGTCCACGACGCGAACCATTGATGCAGTGAGTATGTCGTTTCGAAGCCGCCGGGATGTGTCAGGGACAAGTCGCGGGACTCGCTGACGATGTCGGCGGTCGGCTCACCGCCGAATCAGGCTCGGGACAGCGAGGTGCATGTGGGGCAGCACGGTCCGGCCGTCGGCCCCGCCGCGGCATGTCCCGTTGCCGGGCTCCGTTCTACGCCGTCGGGGCGGGCCGTGAGGCGCGTAAGGACACGAAACGACGGAGGTCGTCGCGGAAGATGGGATCGAGTTGGTTGGATGTCGGTCCTGCCAGGATGCTGTTCAGTCTCGCAATGTAGCAGGCTGGAGTCATGCCGAACTCGACCAGAAGGTCGCCGGTTGTGCCACCGCCGTAGGGAAGCCATCGGCGCGCGAACTCGATGATCCTCATGTCTTCGATGGCAGAGTCGTCGATCACGGTGCTACCTCCAACCGTCATACCTGGACAAACGTGGAGAGATTCTTCCCGACCGAGGTGTTTCGGGAGGGTGCCCGGAACCGGTCAGACTGTCGCCAGAAAGGGAGTGCTGTGTGAAATTCCTACCGAGTGCGCGAGACCATTCGATCTGTCTAGTGCACCAGCGCGCGGAATGGACTGCAACTCCTTGCAGGAAGGATCCCCCTGTTGGGGAGTGTTTTTCCCCCTCAGGGGGAGTCCGGTCGGGTGACGTGAGCCATATCTTGAGAGATGTCTTGGTACGGCGTTTGGGTCTATGTGCCTCGAATCCCGGCATGTTCATCCCTGGAAGTTTGGAGTTCCGATGTCAGCCGTCAGCTCGGTGGAACAGCCCGGGGAGGGGGTTGGCGTTGTGGGAGGGAACCACTCACGGAGGGTGGGGACCGAATCGGATTTCTTGACACGTTCGAGCTTCTTTCCTGGCAACAGCATTCAGTCAAAGCTCCTGACACACGCGTTGCGTGTGACCGTCAAGCCGGCGCTCGGTGTGTGGGCGCATATTCCGAGCGCACGTTGGGCCGCGCGGGTGGTTGACCAGGCCGCACGTGTGCTACCCGCGCTCGATGGGGTCGGGCATCGTCGTGTGCGTTTGACGGATTGTGACGCGGATTGGATCCAGGCGCACAACGCCGACCTGCACAGTGTGGTCCTCTACCTTCACGGCGGGGGGTTCCTGACCGGTGGCCTCAATACGCATCGTCGTCTCGCTTCTCGGATATCGCAGTCAGCCGATGCCAGCGTGCTCAGTGTCAATTACCGACTGATGCCCACGCATGCAATAGGGGACGCCGTCGCCGACGGGCTCGCCGGCTATCGCTGGTTGCTTGCACGTGGATTCTCCCCGAGCCAGATCGTCATCGCCGGCGATTCCGCTGGCGGATATCTCGCGTTCATGGTGGCACTGGCACTCTCCGACCTGGATCTGCCGAGGCCGGCCGGTCTGGTCGCATTATCACCGCTCACCGACTTGGACCCGACCGTCAAGTTGCAGCATCCCGCGTCTGCACGATGTCCGATCCTTCCCAGTTCTGCGCTGATGGCGCTGACCGCCCTCACCGAGCGCGTGGAGCGCCGTACTCGTGGCGTTTCGGGACTGCCGTTGTCTCCCGTCAATGCAGACCTGCGCGGGCTCCCGCCGGTACTACTTCAGGTCGGATCCAGAGACATGCTGTATCCCGATGCGCGGTTGATGTTCGAGTGCCTCACCGATGCCGGGGTTCCCGTCGCCCTTGAGATCTGGGACGGCCAGTTCCACGTCTTTCATGTGGCTGCGGATCTTCTGCCCGAGGCGCGCAGGGCAATTGAGCACGTAGCGGAGTTCATTCGCGCGGTGACCACCGTTCGAAGCGGCGATTCCGCACCTGACCCTCTCGATTCGGACCGCGAGATCGCTTGACACAAGTCGGTACGGGCGTGCTCTGGGATTGAGTCCTGTAGGGCAGATCGCTAGCGCGATGTGAACAGCAGATCTGTGTGAGCAACATTTTCGGCACGAGTCGCACAGGGCGATTTGCGTGGAAGGGTCGCCAAATCCTCACGACGGATGGGAATCGATTTCAATGGCGTGGCTGTTGCTTGTTATAGCGATTGTTCTCGAGGTTGCGGCTACGAGTATGTTGCCGCTCACGCATGAGTTCACCCGATTTCGGGTATCTGCGGCGGTGCTGGTGCTCTATGGGGGAGCGTTCTTTCTGTTGGCGAATGCGGTCAGGCAGATCGACATCGGCGTTGTGTACGCGCTGTGGTCGGCGCTGGGGACGGCGGCGGTGGTTGCACTCGGCGTCCTTTTCCATGGAGAACGCCTCTCACGGGGCAAGGTTGCCGGTCTGGCTCTTACTATCGTCGGTATCGTCGCGATGAATTTTGGAGGGTAGTTGCCATGGGTTGGTTCTACCTCATGGGTGCGGTTGTCGTGGAAATCTTTGCCACAACCGGTCTTCACTTAACTGACGGGTTCACGCGGCCGCTTCCGACGGTCGGGGTTCTCGCTGGATACCTCCTTTCATTTTTCTGCTTGTCGAAGGCGCTCAGATCGCTCTCTCTCGGTGTCTCGTACGCGTTGTGGTCGGCAATTGGCACCGCCTCTATTGCGGTGGTGGGAGTGCTGCTGTTCGGTGATGCTGTGTCGGTCGCACGAGTGGCTGGATTGATATGCATCATGGCCGGTGTGGTCATTTTGAACATGGAGGCGGATCGTGGTTCCAGGCCTACCGTGTCCGCGGTCGCCCCGCAATCGGTGGAGTGCGACTGAATTCAATCTCGCACGGCGTGGGCCTTGTGATGGTGCGCGAGCGATCCCGCGCGGAGGGAAGCCGATCGTGGGCGGTCTTCTCGCCGATTGTTCCGGTTGGACGATTACGTGTGTGCTGTCAGGTCGAGGCCAGTAGGTTGGCGATGCGTGCGTCCTCGTCCAACAGTATTTGGGTAAGTCCGAGCTCCGTGCATTTCGCCGCGACCGGAGCCAGCGCGGTGCGCGCTTCCGCGAACCGCTCGGCGACCGACAAGCACATCGCCAACAGCAGTTTCGCGCGGATGAGCGCCCGGGGCCTGGCCTGACTTTCGATGCTGAGTACGAGTTCCTTCGCCCGCCCGCAGGCATGCTCGATCTCCTCGGGGGAACCCCCGCGGAGTAGCAGTCTTATCGACGAATCTTCGTCGAGTTCGGATGTGATGGTGGCGATCCCGTCTGCTTGCGGGCGATACGCCTTCAACGCCATCAACCGCGTGCGGATCTCGTCGCCGACGGGAAGCCCTGCGCGGATCCGCTCGTTGACCATCCGTGCGGCCAGACGTGGCAGCCGCAGCGATTCGGCAATTCTGGCGCCCTCGTCGAGCCGATTTTCTGCCTCCGCATGATGACGGAGTGAGGCTTTGACCCGTGATCCGGTGCCGTAGGTGGCGAGCATGAACTCCACCAGGCCGCCGCCCTCGGAACCGAGTTTGTAGCTTTCGTCCAGCAGTTGTTCGGCCTCTGCGATCTTGCCCATCTCGTAGAGGAGCGCTCCGAGCAGGGCCCCGGCGAGTCGAGCCGCATGGGCGTGAACCCCAGATTTCCCGGTCATCGCTACGGCGGAGCGGAAGTAGTTTTCTGCCGCAGGAATGTCGAGTTGTTCGTATGCCGCTGCGCCGGCCAGACAGTATCCGTACATCACACTGAACGGCCCGCTGGTTTGCGCATGATATGCGGCGGCCCAGTCCTGCCAACGGCGCGCTGCATCGAAGTCGAATGTGTAGAGGGCCACGAAGGAAGCGATGCTGCCGGCGCCCGACGCGAGGAAGGGCCGCACCGTCTCAGGGTGGTGCAAGCAATCGGTGACGAGTTCCTGTACCCCTGCAATCTCATCGGCGAAGAGTTTGCCGGATGCTTGGACGACGGCAGCTTCGACGCGAAGGGCGTGGATTGCGGCATCGTCTACGTCGGTGTTCGTGAGTGCGGCATCGAAGAGATCGAGTGCAGCTCTCGTCTGTCGTGGTCGCTGCATCAGTATGTTCGCCCAGGCGATGTTCAGTTGGAGTCGGGCACTTGTCACAGCGAGGTTCGGGGGAAGTTTGGCGACCAGGCCGAGGAGGGTTGTCATCCGCGAGTCCTCGATGAGTGTCATGCCGCCGTCCTCGACCAGTCGAAGGGCGTGGGCGGTGTCGCCGGCGGCAAGCGCGTTGTCGACAGCCTCGCTGAGCATGTTGTGGTCGGCAAACCAGTGCGCGGCGATCCGGTGGAGTTCTTCGCGACGGCCCGGATGGAGGCGTTCGAGGCGGCGATGAAGGAGATCGGCAAAGAGGTGGTGATACCTGAACCACTCCCTGTCGTCATCGATGCTTTGCAGAAACAGGTCTCGACGTTCGACTTCCTCGAGCATCTCTTGGCCGGATGGAACGTGTGTCAGCATGCCGGCGAGGTCACCGCACGTCTTCTCCGTGACGGCGGTGGACAGGAGGAACTCGAGGATCGTCGGTTCGAGCGTGCTCAGGACGTTCTCCACCAAATATTCGTGGATGGCATGGTGGCCTCCGGAAAGATGCGCGATGAAGTCCATGCGATCGCTGCGCCCGCGTAGTGACAGGGACGCCAGTTGCAGCGCCGCGACCCACCCGTCGGTCGAGCTTCGAAGGCTGCTCACTTCCTGGTCGTCGAGTGAGAGTCCGTTGACGTCGACGAGGAATGCCCTGGATTCGGCGGTGTCGAATCGCATTGCTGTCGGCCCGATCTCGACGAGTTCATCGCGTACTCGCATGAGGCTCAGCGGGAGCCCGGATTGGGATCGTGTTGCGACGATCACCTGGACGTGATGGCATCCGTTCTCGAGCAGGAAGTCCATTGCCGCCACAGTGTCGGAAGAGGTCACTCGGTGCCAGTCGTCGATCACAATGGAGATCGCGGTGCCGCCGTCGTGGATGTCGTTGATCAACGTGGGCAGCACATAGCGCGCGGCATCTTCGTAGTGATCTTCGAGGATGCGCTCCAGGTCGGGCGCGATCGTGGGCAGCGCGGTGTGGATCGCCTTCACCAGGTGCGACAGAAACCAGGCGACGTTGTTGTCATCGCGGTCGATGGTGAGCCAGGCGACGGGCATTCCTTCGGCTATGAGAGCGTGCCGCCATTGGGAGGCCAGGGTGCTCTTACCGAAACCTGCGGGCGCGTGGATCACTGTCAGGCGCCGCCCAGCGCCGGCGCGGAGGGTCTCGAGGAGTCGTCGGCGCTCGACCAACGGCCGAGCCGAGGTCGGGGGACGAAATTTTGTGGCGGCGGTGGGCGGGGTGTTCGGGATTGCTGCCGGGGTCGTCTCCGAGTGTGCCCCGCCGGTTCCGGGCGGGGGCGAGGTGGCTCGGAACGGATCGGCGGGCATCGCCATCGCATCCATCTTCAGCCCGTGCAAGAGTTGGACCGTTCGAAGCTCGTTTCCGAATGCGTCGGCCGATGCCGGTCGATCGGCGGGGTCGCCCGCCATGGCGTGTTCGATGGCGGTGCATACGTCGTCGGGAGTACCGTGCTCACGCAGGTCGGGGACCGGTTGGTTGGTGACCCGCACGAACTGGGCAACCACCCCTTCCCGGGTGCGCCGCTCGAAGGCGGCGTGTCCAGTCATCAGGCAGAACAGCGTCGCACCGAGACCGTATACATCGGACGCGGGACTCGGAGGTTGGCCCTTGAGCACCTCAGGGGCGGTGAAGGCGGGGGTACCGACGATGCTGCCCGCGGATGTTTCGAAATCGCCCCCGATCCGGGCGATGCCGAAGTCGGTCAGTTGCGGCTCGCCGTATCCCGTGATCAGGATGTTGGCGGGTTTGATGTCACGGTGGAGGATGCCCTCGCGGTGAGCGGCCGCCAGAGCCCCGGCCAGTTTCACTCCGATCCCGAGCACTGTGGGCAACGGGAAGGGGCCTTTCTGCCGAAGCAGGGTTTGGAGAGAACCGTGTTCGTGGTAGGGCATCACGAGAAAGAGGGAGCCGTTCGTGGTGACGCCGACGTGGAGAATTTGGACGATGTGGGGATGGCTGGAGAGTTTGCCCATGGCGCGTTGTTCTCGTACGAAGCGGGTGCGGTCGTCGGGTCCGACATCGGAGGTCAGCACTTTGACGGCGACCGTTCGATCGAGGGAACGCTCGGTGCAGCGATAGACCACCCCGAATCCTCCGCGTCCGACCTCCTCCGCATTCTCGAGTCCGGCCATCTCCAATTCGGTGGCGATATCGCGGCTCACATCGCGCTGAGTATTCGGCAGGTCGACTTCGTCGAACTCGTCCATCGGTGGCTCGATCCTCTATGTACTTCTACCCTATTGCAGCAGGTCAGAGGATGTTCCGCGACTGTGGGCCTCGGCATTCGGGGCGAAGTCCGCCCGCGAGCGGTTCATGCGCACCTCCAACCAGTGTGATTTAACTCACATGCTAACCCAGTGCGATTCGGTGCTGTTCCCAAATCCGAGTGGACAGCAGGGGGGTGGCGGCAGATCCCATCTTGTCAGCCGCTACCGACGGCGCATTCCCTCGAAGGTCAGGCGTAGGACTGCCTCGGCGAGATCCTCGGCTGATCCTCCAGCTCGCGGCCGGTGCCACTCGATGAGCGAGTTGATCATGCCGAACACAAGGCGGCCGGTGAGCGCGGGATCCATGCCTGGCCGGAGGTCTCCCTCCTCCGCGGCCCCGACGACGAGGTCGCGTACAAAGAGATCGAATTCCCGTCGACGGGCGATGGCGCGGCGTTCCACGGGAGTGTTCCCACGAACGCGCAGCAGGAGGGTGACGTAGGGCAGTTCTGCGACCAGGATCTCGGCGGTGCGCCGGACGAGGTACTCGAGGCGGTCGATGTGTCGGCCGCTGGTGGCCTGCTGTTCGGTGGTGAGGGCGAAGAGCGCGTTGAGTGCTCGCGCCAACGCTCTCTCGAGCAGTTCGGTCTTGCCTGACACGTGATGGTAGATCGACGACTTCGTGATTCCCAGCCGCTCGGCCAAGGCCTCCATGCTGGTGCCCTCGTAACCCCTGTCGTTGAAGACCTTCACGGTGACGGCGAGGAGGGAATCGAGGTCGTAACCGGGTCGGCCGGGGCCCTGAGCGGGACGTACGGTCGTCATGAATCCGCTCCTTCCCGGTGCGACCGTGCGAGGCCGCAGGGATCGTCGAACTCGTCTGCCACACCCGCATTCCCCGAGTCGATGATCGCGCTGTCTCCGCGGTGCGGCAGATGCGTGCTCCGCGGTGTGGTCGAATCCGCGGCGGATGCAGATCCCGGGTGCGGCAATGTCGGTTTTGCTGTACCGGATGAAGTGGCGACTCCGAACAGCAGCGCTGGTCGACGCAGACTCACACCACTCGCCGAGCCTTCATCTCGTCGAACACGGGCGCGATACGAACGACGTCGCCTGTGGTGGGAGCGTGCACCATTTTGCCGTTGCCGAGGTAGATTGCCACGTGCCCGGGGCCGGCCGGGCCCCAGTTGCCGAACAGCAGGTCGCCTGGTCTGGCGTCGGCAACGGGAATCTCGGTGCCGATGTTCCATTGGGTTTCGGAGGTGCGAGGTAGCGATACACCTTCTGAGGTTGCGGCGTGTACGGCGTAGGAGGTGAGTCCGGAACAGTCGAAACCGCCACCGGAGGGCCCGTTCACGTTGCCGCCGCCCCAGACGTAGGGGAGACCGAGATAACGCAGTGCGGCCTCGACGATCCTGCCGCCGACCCCTCCCCAGTCTCCGGACCCGGGAGCGAGGATCGACGCGAACCTGGATTCGGCTGCCCGGATCTTCGCCACGTAGGGCTTTGTCTGATTCTCGTAATCAGGAAGCCCCGAGGGCATTCCGCCCGATCGGCGGACCGCTCCCACGCCGGCGTTGTATCCGGCGAGCGTCAGGTCCAGCACGTCACCTGAGACGATGCCGGCCTGCTTCCAAGAATCGATCTCCTCGTACATGTCGCAGAGCAGATGCCCGGACGCCATGACCGAGTCGCCGACAGCAAGCACGTCCGCCTTTCCGTCGCCGTCGGCGTCCCGCCCGTACTTTGCCCAGGTGCCGGGCATGAACTGGCCGGGACCACGGGCGCCATCCGGAGACACGGGCGCCGAGGCGCCGTATCGGAAGTTGTTTTCCGCCGAGTACAAGGCCGCCAGGACAGGAGCCTTGATGCCGTCGCAGATACTTCCTGCCTTCTGAAACCAGGGGACGAATACTGCAATCGCCCCCAGCTGTGAGGCCGTCCGGGTGGAGGCGTCGGACACGGTGGGGAGGTGGGAGATCTCCGAGACGGCAAGCGGCGTCGAGTCGAATCGTTCAACGGTGTCCCCGTATTCGGGGATTGTCCCATCGGGTTCGGGTTCGGTGACAGGAATCTCGCCGGTGGTGTTGCCGGTGGTCTCCGGTGGGGGAGAGGCGCTCTCGGGTGGTGGCGTGTAGGTTTCTATCGCTTCCTGGACTGCATCCGCGGTATCGGTAATTACTTGTTGTGCTGCGCCTTGCGCCTCGGGCGGTAGCTGCTCGACGGCGTCGTTGACCTGTTGCCCGATCGCGGGTGCGGCATCGGTGATCTGTTGTACTTGTTGGGTGCCATAGTCTTTCAAGGCGGGAGGGGCCTCCGATCCGTGTATCGCGCCGCCGAATGCTGTGGCGACTGCGACGATGATCGCCGAAGGATCAACCGACATCTACTTCCTCCCGTACTGTGACCCAACCGTGTGAAGACCTCTGATGTGATTCAAGTCTCGCCGACCGGGCGATCATGTTCCTCACACCATTTGGGGATAAGGGTCCACCTTTAGGGAGATTCCCACGGTGTCGTACCGGTACTTCGCCTGCAGCCGAGCCGCGCTTGTCGAATCGACCTCGACCGCTCAACGGCCAGGACGCCGAAGAAGTCGCGATGGCCTCGCCGACCTCACCGGCGCGATCGCCACGGACGAGCTCCACCGTCGCGGATCAGGGAGTGGTATGCCGATTGTGCACTCCGGAGACCACAGCGCCCCGTGTCGCCGCGTCGAGGCCGTAGGGGGTGTACAGGGTGAATCGGTCGATGATGTCGCCGAAGCGGCGTGATATCTCGGCCGCGGCCGCCTCGGGCTCGCCGACGACCGCGAAGGTGCGCAGGACGGTGTCGTCGATCAGCCGTGTCATCGACTCCCAGTCGTCGAGCTTGGACAGCCGGTGGAGCTCGGTCTGCAGGTCACCCCAACCGTGGAGGTCGAGGACCGCCCGGTACGCCGGCGTGGACCCGTAGAACGCGATCTGTTTGCGCACCGCGGTTGCCGCTTCCTCGAACTGCCGTTCATCAGATCCGGTGACGACGAGTCCGGGATAGGACAATGTGAAATCCTCGAAGGTCTTTCCGGCCTTGGCGAGCGCCGATTCGATCTGCGGCACGGTCACTTCCCGCAAATATCGTTCCGTGGTGAAGCCGTGCACGAGCATCCCGTCCGCGGCCTCGGCGGCGACGGACGTCATCTGCGGGCCCACCGCGGCGACTATCACCTGGGGAGGGCCGAATTCGTTACGCGGAGGTCGGAACATCGGTGTCATCAGGGTGTGGCTGTAGAAATCGCCTCGGAAGTCGAGGGGTGTGTCGTTCTGCCAGCTGTCCCAGATGGCGCGGAGCGCATTGACGAATTCCCGCATCCGCGGCGCCGGCGCGGACCAGGGCATGCTGAACCGACGCTCGATGTGCGGCTTGATCTGTGAGCCCAGTCCGAGTGTGAATCTCCCCGAGCTGAAGGATTGCATGTCGTTGGCGACCGTGGCCAGCGTCATGGGGCTGCGTGCGAATGCTACTGCGATCGCGGTGCCCACGTGGAGTCGGGGCGCGTTCTCTGCGGCGAGGAGGAGCGGCAGGAAGGGGTCGCGGCTGACCTCCGTCGACCACACCCCGTCGAAGCCGGCCTGCTCGGCCAGTTCCACCTGCTCGCGTATGTCGTCGAGGTTCGCACCTCCCGTCCCGTCGATGGACCCGCCGATATTGCCGTCGATCAGCATTCGAACTCCTACGCTCCAATATCCAGTCAGGGTTGACCGGATGTTGGTTGGACGATACCGTGAGCGAACGGTCGGCGACAGTAGCCGATCGCAGGTTCTTCACTTCCGTCCTCTGTGGCTCCGCGCATCTCAAAAATTGCCTCCCCAGGGGATTCGTTCACGATTCGAGGAGAGTTGCCTTGTCTGAAGAGGCATATGTATACGAGGCGATTCGCACGCCTCGCGGTAAGGGCAAGAACGGGAGTCTGCACTCGGTGAAACCGATCGACCTCGTGGTGGGCCTGATCGACGAACTGCGCGCACGGTTTCCGGACCTGGATTTGGGGTACATCGACGACATTGTGCTCGGTGTGGTCTCCCCGGTCGGCGAGCAGGGCGGCGATATCGCCCGGGCCGCCGCCCTGGTAGCCGGCCTGCCTCTGACCGTGGCCGGCCTGCAGATCAACCGATTCTGCGCATCAGGCCTCGAGGCAACGAATATCGCTGCACAGAAGGTGCGGTCGGGATTCGAAAATCTCGTCATCGCCGGCGGTGTCGAGTCCATGTCGCGGGTACCGCTGGGCAGTGACGGCGGTGCCCTCTTCAACGACCCGACGACCGCATACGATCTCCACTTCGCTCCGCAGGGCATCGGCGCGGATCTGATCGCCACGATCGAGGGATTCAGTCGCGAGGACGTCGACACCTACGCGGCCCGCTCGCAGGCCCGCGCCGAGACCGCCTGGACCGGTGGCTACTTCGCCAAGTCGGTCGTTCCGGTGAAAGACTTCAACGGTGTCCCCCTGCTCGATCACGACGAACACCGCCGCCCCGGTACCACCGCCGAGTCACTGGCCTCACTGAAGCCCTCCTTCGCCGCACTCGGCCAGCAGGGCGGATTCGATGCTGTTGCACTGCAGAAGTATACGTCGGTGGAGCGGATCAACCACGTCCATCACGGCGGCAACAGCTCCGGCATCGTGGACGGCGCCGCCCTGGTGCTGATCGGCAACGAGAAGGCCGGCAAACGGTTCGGCCTCACACCCCGAGCCCGGATCGTCGCGACGGCTGTCACCGGGGCCGACCCCACGATCATGCTCACCGCCCCCACCCCGGCGGCGCTGAAGGCCCTCGATGTCGCCGGACTCACCGTCGACGACATCGACCTGTTCGAATTGAACGAGGCGTTTGCGTCGGTGGTCCTGAAATTCCAGAAGGATCTGGCGATTCCGGACGAGAAGCTCAACGTGAACGGCGGTGCGATCGCCATGGGACACCCGTTGGGGGCGACCGGCGCGATGCTCGTCGGAACTGTTGTCGACGAGTTGGAGCGGCGCGGCGACCGGCGCGCGCTGATCAACCTGTGTGTCGGTGGCGGAATGGGTATCGCAGCCATCATCGAGCGAGTCTGAAAGGCAACGGCAACAACATGAGCGCAACATCAACCATTACCTGGTCGCAGGATTCGGACGGAATCGTGCTGCTGACCCTCGATGACCCGAGCCAGTCCGCGAACACCATGAACTCCCAGTACGTCGAGTCCATGGGCACGATCCTCGACCGCCTCGAGACGGAGCGGGAATCCGTCACCGGCGTCGTGATCACGTCGGCGAAGAAGACCTTCTTCGCCGGCGGCGACCTCAACGACCTGGTCCGGGCCACCGCACAGGACGCGGTCAGGTTCACGGACTTCGCCAACGGGATCAAGGCCCAGTTCCGCCGACTCGAGACCCTGGGCCGTCCGGTCGTGGCAGCAGTCAACGGCGCAGCCCTCGGCGGTGGCCTCGAGATCACGCTGGCCACCCACCACCGCATCGCGGTCGATTCGAAATCGGTGATCTTCGGACTGCCCGAAGTCACGCTCGGTCTGCTACCCGGTGTCGGCGGAATCACCCGGACCGTTCGCATGCTGGGACTCGAGAAGGCACTGACGAGCCTGCTATTGACCGGGAAGACGTTCAGTCCCGCGGCAGCAAAGACGCTCGGCCTCGTCGACGACCTGGTGGCCAGCGCCGACGCACTCATTCCCGCCGCCAAGAAGTGGATCCAGGACAACCCGGATGGCGGTGTACAGCCGTGGGACCGGAAGGGGTTCCGGATCCCCGGCGGTACCGCACTCAACCCGGCGGTGACGGCGAATCTGCGCCGTACCGTGGCCGGAGCACCCCTCGAGGCGCCACGGGCGATCGTCGCCGCCGCCGCCGAGGGCGCACTGGTCGACCTCGACACGGCGGCACAGATCGAGACACGCTACTTCGTCGGCCTCGTCACCGGTCAGGTGTCGACGAACATGATCAAGGCCCAGTTCTTCGACCTGCAGAGGATCAAAGCCGGCGGAAGCCGGCCGGAGGGGCATCCCAAGTTCGCGGCGCGGAAGGTCGGCGTGATCGGCGCCGGGATGATGGGCGCTGCGGTGGCCTACGTCTCGGCGAAGGCAGGAATCGACGTCGTGCTCCAGGACGTCTCGATCGAGTCGGCTCGAAAAGGAAAGGCCTACGCCGAAAAGCTGGAGTCCAAGGCCCTCGCTCGTGGAACAACGACCGAGCAGAAGTCCACCGCGCTGCTCACCCGCATCACCCCGACCGACAATCCGGCCGACTTCGCGAATGTCGACTTCGTCGTCGAAGCGGTCTTCGAGAGCGTGGAAGTCAAACAGGCGGTCTTCAAGTCGATCCAGGACGTCGTCGCCCCCGACGCGGTGCTGGGCTCGAATACGTCGACGCTGCCGATCACCACGCTGGCCGAAGGCGTCGACCGTACGGAAGACTTCATCGGTGTGCACTTCTTCTCCCCGGTCGAACGGATGCCGTTGGTCGAGATCATCGTTGGCGCACACACAGCACCGGCAACGTTGGCGAAGGCTTTCGATTTCGCGCAGCAGATCAAGAAGACCCCGATCGTGGTCAACGACAGCCGCGGCTTCTTCACCAGCCGCGTGATCACCAAGTTCCTCGACGAGGCGGCCGCCGCGGTCGGGGAGGGAATCGAACCGGTGATCATCGAGCAAGCGGGGGCACAGGCCGGCTATCCCGCACCCCCGCTGCAACTGCTCGACGAGCTGACATTGACCCTGCCACGCAAGATTCGGCAGGAAGCCCGTGCGGCGGTCGAGGCGGACGGCGGCGTCTGGGTCGAGCACGGATCGGAGGCCGTCCTCGACCGGCTGGTCGAGGAACTCGATCGTCGCGGTCGGTCGACCGGTGGCGGCTTCTACGAGTACGACGAGTCGGGCAGCCGCGTCGGCCTCTGGCCGGGGCTGCGCGACGCATTCCAGTCGGGGAACACCGAGATCCCGTTCGACGATCTCAAGGAACGGATGCTTTTCGTCGAGTCCCTCGAATCGGTTCGCTGCCTCGACGAAGGGGTACTGACCTCGGTTGCCGACGCCAACGTCGGATCCCTGCTCGGTATCGGGTTCCCGGCGTGGACCGGAGGCGTCCTCCAGTACATCAACGGCTACCCGGGTGGGATCGCGGCGTTCGTCGAGCGAGCACGCGTACTCGCGTCCCGGTACGGCACTCGTTTCGAGCCGCCCGCCTCACTGGTGGCCAAGGCCGAACGTGGAGAGACCTACGAGTAACGGCGTCATTTACGATCGGGGTTGGCACCACTGTGGGCAGTGGTGCCAACCCCGTTGAGGCCCGTTGAGGGCCCTTTTCTCCGAACGGATGGAGCTGATGTCGGTGTCGATCAGTGACGCCTCGGTCAAGCGCACCCAGCAAGAACGGACGGCGATCACGCGCAGGCAGATACTCGACGCCGCCGTGGCGGTGTTGTTCCGGGACGGCTACTCCGCCGCCACCACGTTGCGGATCCAACAGGAGGCCGGAGTCTCCCGTGGCCGACTCCTACACCAATTTCCCTCACGCGAAGCACTGCTCGTGGCCGCCGTCCAACATCTCGCGACGGCGCGGATGGAGGACATGCGGCACCGCGAGGATTGGCCGCAAGATCCCGCGGAGCGCATCGACTGGGCAGTCGAGATCATGTGGCCCACCTTCCACCAGCCGTACTTCTGGGCAGCGACCGAGTTGTGGCTGGCCTCCCGCGCCAACGATAAGTTGCGTGAAGCGCTGCTGCCGCAGGAACGCCGTCTGGGTCATCTTGTGAGAGAGACGACCGACGCGTTCTTCGGACGCGAGTTGTGCGCACGCCCCCGCTACGAGTTGGTGCGCGAACAACTCAACACCTCGATGCGGGGTACCGCGCTGACCTACGCGCTCGATCCACGCGATCCTGCCACCGACCCGCACCTGCAGGAGTGGAAACTGGTGGCGCGAGAACTGCTTACGTGACGGCCCGCACTCCGGAGTCATCCCGCGCCATCGACCTGGCGCGGGACTCGTGGTATTCCCGGGCGGTCTTCTCGATGAGCCTGGCGACCGGAAGGACTGCGTCCACGCCCGAGACGCTGTGCCCACCGCTCCACGCCGTGCGGTTACTGAGGAGCCGGTCTTGGCGGAAGCCGTCCGGTTCGGGAGGCCCGGCCGTGGTGCCCCCGGCCTGCAGATCGACCCAGCACTTGAGCAAGCTCGCCGGAATGCCACCTACCTGCGTCGAGAGCACGATGTCATCGAGGCTCGCCTCGACCAGCGCACGCCGGTAGTCGTTGTCGGCCTGACTTTCTTCGGTGGCGATGAACTTCGTTCCCATGTATCCGAGGTCGGCGCCGAGTACCTGGGCTGCATGCAAGGCCACGCCGTCACTGATACCGCCGGCCAGAACGATGGTGCCGTCGAATCGCGCGCGGACGGCGCGGACGAAGGAGAACGGGTTCGCCCAGCCCGTCTGGCCTCCGGCACCCGCGGTCAGGAGCACCAACCCGTCCACGCCCAAGGCGATGGCCCGCTCCGCATGCTGCAACGTCGCGACGTCGGCGTAGACCTGGCACCCGATCGCGCGCAGCGGGGCAATAACGGGCTCGGGGGACCCGACACTGGTGATGACGAGTTCTACGCCGTGGTCCACCAGGCACGCTAGGTCTTCCCGCAGTCGCCGATTCGATCGGTGCACCACGAGGTTCGGCGCAAAGGGCGCAGCCCTCGGAACCTCGCTCAGGGCCGTCTCGATGCGGGTGAGCCAGTGGTCGAGTTCGCCGGTGGTGGCCGCATTGTGGGCGGGCACGGATCCCACGACGCCTTCGCGGCACGCCGCGATGACCAGGTCGGGGCCGGAGACCTCCGTCATCGGGGCGGCGATCAACGGAACGGTCAATCGATTCGCCAACGCTTCGGAAATGGACACGTCAGTCTCCTTGCGAGAAGCACGAGAGGCAGGATGGGCGCCTAAGTAAATGCGGAGAGAGCGTCGATCGCGCATGCTAGGTTGAAAATCAAGCTACAACCCCCGTAAGTAAATCTCAAGCCACATTAAATGCGTCGAAGGGAGCGGGGAGCATCGACGAACTAATGCGCCCGAGGCGGGCTCGGCTCACGAGCACTCCGCGTCCCCGTAACCGCAGGGCTCAGATCCTGGCCGCCGCGAGCGTCCTGTTCTCCGAACGCGGCTACCACAATGTGGGCACCGAGGACATCGCCTCGTCCGTCGGGATCACCGCCGGGGCCCTGTACCGGCACTTTCGGAGTAAACAGGATTTGCTCGCCTGCACGGTGGCCGAGAGCTTCGATCAGGCGGGTGAGCTGCTGATCTCGCACGGAATCGATGACCTCACGGCACTGCTGCACGGGCTGGCGGAAACGGCCGGCACTCGACGTGACCTCGGAGTTCTGTGGAATCGCGAGATTCGACACCTGCCACCGGAGCAACAGGCGGGCCTGCGCGACCGATTGCATGATGTGGTGTCGCGTCTATCCGCAGTGCTCGGCCATTCCGTGCCGGGGGTGAGCGGCGCTGATGCGGAACTGCTGGCGTGGTGCATTCTTGCGGTTCTGACCAGCCCGGGCTATCACCGCACCGAGATCCTGCCGGGCCGTTTGATCGAACTGCTCGCCACCATGGCCATGGCCGTAGGCGCCGCTCCATTGGACAGTGCAGCTGAACCGGCCGCCGATCTTCCCGGACGGGCCGGCATGGCGCCGGCATCCCGCCGCGAGGCACTCCTGGGCACGGCCACCAGACTGTTCGGCGCGAAGGGATACCAGGCAGTCACGATGGACGAGATCGCAGCCTCGGTGCAGGTCCACAGCGCCAGCGTCTACCGACACTTCGATACGAAGGCCGATCTCCTGGCCGCGGTGATCGACCGGGGCGCGGAACCGCTCCAGTTGGGGCTGTCGCAGGCACTGTTCTCCGCGGACACCTCCCAGGAGGCTCTGGACGCCGCGGTCGATGCGTACATTGCGTTCGCAATGATCCACTACGACCTGCTGGCCGTGCTGACCTCCGAAGTACTCAGCCTTCCACCCGCCCGAAGACACGCTGTGCGCAGCGCGCAGCACGACTACGTCGGGCAGTGGTTCCAACTGCTGGAAGAATCCCGGCCCGAACTCGACGACACCGAGGTGCGATTTCGTGTTCACGCTGCTCTGACAATCGTCAACGACGTATCCAGGACGGTACGGTTGCGCTGCATGCCCAACGTGCAGGAAGGTGTGCGCCTGGCCGCCCGCCGCGCATTGTATGGCTGACCCTCCCGGCTCCATAGTTAAGGGCAATTCACTACCGCCCGCGAGTCAATCCCGCGCGATTCCGGTACTTACCCACTGACAAGGGAGTATTCAAACTCGCCGCGTTGACAATAGTGATGCGGGTCACCACAATGGCAGACGTAAGTAAATCGCGAGCCACGACATGGTGAATTGAAGGCAGGTGCAGTGCCGCAGCATCCCGAGGATGGACGTCGCCGATATGGCGGCAATGGATGCCTCGCACCTCGATATGGAGGAACAGTGAATACTTCCGCCGCCCAGCCTTCCCCCGCCCACCGGCTGAGCGAGATGGCGGTCGCGATGCGAGAAATGGCGGGGGTGGAAACCCAGATCCGGAACATGGGTGACACGATCGATGAGGCCAGCGCACTGGCCTCCATTCTCGAAGAGCTACACCAAGCGCAGGACGTCCTCTACGAGCAGGCCTGCCTGACTCCCCAGCAAGGTCTGGAACGAGTGCTCGGTTCGCTGGCCCGCCTACGCTCGGCGGCCGCCGAGCCCGGCCAGTTCTTCAGCAGCTCGGCCGAAGAACTCTGTACCGCAGGAGGATTCGACCGGGTTCTGGTCTCTCGTATCCAGGGTTCGATGTGGATTCCGCACACCCTGCACCTGGTCTCCGAGGCCATCTCCGCCGCGCTGCGCAACTATCTGAGCGACCTCGAGATCCCCTTGAGTGCGTCGCAGCTCGAAGCCGATGTTGTACGGCGCCGGATCCCGATGCTGGTAAGCGATGCCGGTACAGAAACCCGGACGTATCGTCCGCTCATCAGGTTGTCGAGAACCGCAAGCTATGTCGTTGCGCCAGTAGTGGTCGACGGAACAGTCGTCGCCCTGCTTCATGCCGACACGAATATCTCAGGTCGAGTGCTGACGTCCGCCGACCGTGACATCGTTCGGCTCTTCGCCGACGGACTGGGACCGATCTACGAACGGATGGTGCTCACCGCGCGACTGCGTGAACAGCGTGATCGTCTCGGTATGGTCTTCAGCGCCACGGAAGCGATGATCGACGACGTTCACGGTGGCCCGCTGACCCTCGACGCCCCCATCGGGATGTTGCCTCCGGCAGCTGTCGATCCTTCTCGGCCAGAGCGCGGAGCGTCGGAGGTGCCAGTCGCAGGGCGGCCCGAACGGCAACTGACCGCACGGGAAGTCGATGTGGTGGAACTGTTGTCGAAAGGCGCGTCGAACGCGGAGATCGCTGCCCAGCTCACCGTGTCCGAGAGCACGGTGAAATCCCACGTGAAACACATCTTCCGCAAGCTGGGAGCCACCAACAGGGCCAGCGCCATCGCGCGCTACGGGAAGATGAAACGCTCGATGGGACGGACGCTATGACACAGGCATTGATCGCAACGACGCAGCACCAGACGGCGCGGGGATCCTTGCAGGGATGGCGGCGCAAAGACTTCGAGCTGATCACTCGGCTGGAGGCCATCCGGGACGAGATCTTCGCTGATGTCGGTTCGACCACTCTTCCCTGGATCCGGCACGAGCGTCCCGCCCATTCCGCAGAGGCGATTTCGGTCCTGACGCACCACTGTATCGACGAGCTGCGACGAGCGGCGGGAGCCGACACGGCCAAGGTGGAGCGACTGACCACGACAGTGCTCGACCTGCAGCAGTTGGCGATGGATCTGTACCTGAACGAAATGGGCCGCAGGACCGAGCGTCTGGCCGAGTGTTCGGCGGGACTCCACCGCTTGCGGACGGTCCCGAGTACCTCGGACCTTCTCGACCGCCTCTGTGAGGACGTGGCCGTTCGTTGCGGATTCCGGCGGGTGGTGTTGTCACGAGTCGAGGCGGGAACGTGGAAGCCGTGGAAGGCGTACCTGGGCGAGGGCGATGAATCGGACTCATGGTTCACCGACTGGATCGATCGCGGGATACCGTTCGATGAGCGGGCACCTGAGGCGCGGCTGCTGACCGATCATCGGCCGGCGATCGTCTACGACACCGAAAACGCGCCGGTATACCGGCCGATCATCGTCGAGTCGGGTCGCTCACGGTCGTACGTTGTGTCGGCCCTGGTCCTCGACAACAACGTTGTCGGTCTGCTGCATGCCGACCACTTCCCGGTTCCCAGTCGGATCGACGAGATCGACCGCGACGTTTTGTGGGCCTTCACCGAGGGGGTCGGCTACATCTACGAGCGGACGTCACTGATGGAGCGGTTGCGAAGCCAACGCGACCAGATCAGGGAAATCCTCTCCTCGACGGTGGCCACGATGGACGAGCTATGCGAATCAGGGATGGCCTCGGCCGGCCGGGCCGACTCCGATCCTGCTGGAGTCGACTCGTCGGCGGAATTCGCCTCACGTCCCAGCTTGGTCCCTCTCGCCGAATTCACCTCCCGGGAACAAGAGGTGTTCACATTGATGGCGGCGGGGGCAACCAACAACGACATCGCCGAGTCCCTCGTCATCACCGAGGGGACGGTGAAATCGCATGTCAAGCACATCCTGCGGAAACTCGGTGCGACCAACCGTTCACAGGCCATCGCCTGGTCGATCGGCAACCGCATCGCGTAACCGATTCGGCACCCTCTGATCAGCATCCCGCCGCCCGGCCCTCTGCCGGGCGGCGGTCGTATTCCGATGCCAAACTTAGTTCCCCGGGTACGCCGGTTCGGAACTGACGACCCTCGCCGCCGCGTCGGCATTCCGGACCGGACCTGCCGGCTCGGTGATCGACGCCCCCAATCGCCCGGCGCCGCGTCCTCCGAGTATCCCCCTGTTGAGGGGTGGGTTTCCTCCCCAAGTAAGTCGCCGCCGGTGTGACCCACGCAATACCTTGAAGGTGTTCCTGAAGTGAGCGGAGCACATCGATATTCGAGTATCCGCGGGGACCATGACAACCACCGAGGAGAGCGATATTCATGAGTCATTCCTTTGCTGTCAAGTGGCTGAAGGCCTTCCGTGAGAGCCCCGAAGCGGTCGTCGCGTTGTACGCCGACGACTTCCTCTTCGAGGATCCCATCCTCGGCCAGAAGATCACCGACAGGGACGAGCTCCTCCGTGTCTTCGGGCCGTACGCCAACAAGGACACCGAAAACGGCATCGGCATCAACAACTTTCGGATCGATGAGGTTGTCGGAGACGAGAAGTCGGCGATCTACCGGTGGACCTGGAAGGCGCCCACGGCGACCGCTTTCGTCGGCGTCCCGGCCAACGGGAAGGTGCCCGGAGCGCGGGGACTGACGTTCCACATCTACAACGAAGCCGGCCTCATCACCCGGGAAGCGAGCCTGTGGGACATCGCGACGGCAGCGGCGGACCTGGGACAGCCCATCGACCCGTCCAGCGTGACCAAGTCCGCTGTTCTCGTCTGACACCGAACCCTGCGAAAGGAAACTACGAGCACCA
The DNA here is from genome assembly GCF_017656075.1 of Rhodococcus sp. ZPP. Lineage (NCBI taxonomy): Bacteria > Bacillati > Actinomycetota > Actinomycetes > Mycobacteriales > Nocardiaceae > Rhodococcus > Rhodococcus sp. ZPP. The sequence goes on along the minus strand of NZ_CP058639.1, from coordinate 53,749 downwards.
TGAGTAAGCACGAAGAGCACGCCCGGCGCTGGATCACCGCGTTGACCACCGACACCGCGGCGACGGTCGCCCTGTACGCCGACGACCTGGTCTACGACGACCACGCCGATTCCGACCACGTCACCGACACCGCCATCACCAAAGATGAGCTGGCGCCGAAGCTCGCCCCGTACGCGAACACCGACACGGCCAACGGTGTCGGCCTGCACTCCTTCGAGATCACCGACTCGTTCCCGGTGGCCGGCGTGGCCGGAAACCCGGCCGTGGTGATCCTGTGGAACTGGACGGGCACCGGTCTCGAGACCTACAAGGGAGTTCCGACCCAGGGCAAGACGCTGTCCACCCGCGGAATCACCTGGCACCAGCTCGACAGCGACGGACAGATCGTCCGCGAAACCACGTACTGGAACGACACCCCGGTGCTGCAGGAACTCGGAATCCCGATCGTGACGCCGGAGTACTGGGTCGAAGGATTCGACCCGTCCGTTCTCGTTGGATCCTGACCATGTGGGGGCCGTTGCCGGACGTGCTCGATCGGGCATGTACCTACTACAAGGACAACGTCGCGATCGTCGATGGTGATCGTCGGGTGACCTATCGCGAGCTTCTCGACTGGCGCAACCAGGTAGCGAACGGACTCGTCTCTCTGGGGCTGCAGAAGGGCGAGCGCGTCGGCCTGCTGATGCCGAACTGCTTGGAATTCATCCCCACGCAGCACGGAATCTGGGCTGCCGGCGGAGTGCTGGTGCAGATGCCTACGCGTAACGCTGCCAACGCATTCCGGTCGAGTCTCTCCCAGACCGATGCCACCACGCTGATCTATCACGCCCAGTTCGACGCAGTCGTCGCCGAGATCAGAGGTGACCTGCCGAAGCTGCAGACGGTGATCCGGATCGGGAGCAGTCCGGCTTCGGCGCCCCCTGAGATCGGCGAAGTGTTCGGCTACGACGGACTCTTCCGCTCGCAGCCGACGGTTCGCCCCGAGGTGGAGATCGACGTCCACGACGAGGCGTACGTCCTGTTCACCTCCGGGAGCACCGGGGACCCCAAGGGTGTGGTCAACTCGCACTTCACCTGGGGCCACTACAGCATCACCGCGGGTCTCGAGATCGGCGACATCGCCTGGGGTGAGGTCTTCGCGCACGGTGCGCCACTGACGCACTACACGCAGATCTTCGTCATGCCGACATTCCTGCGGGGCGGCACCAACGTGATGCTGCCCGGGTTGGACGTGGACAAACTGCTCAGCACCATCGAGCAGGAGAAGGTGACCGCGACCGCCGTCGTTCCCACCATCATCTACCTGCTGCTCGACCATCCGCGCCGCGAAGCGCATGACCTGTCTTCGCTGCGGACGATGGTCTACGCGGGATCTCCCATCGCACCCGACCGGCTGCGTCAGGCGTTGGATGTGTTCGGCCCGATCTTCATCCAGGCCTACGCCGGGACCGAACCCGGGTACGTCTCCTGTCTGCGCAAGAACGAGCACCGGGTGGACAGCGAGGTGTGGATTAAGCGGCTCGCTTCGGCCGGTCGGCCCCTGTTCCACGTCGACGTGACGATCCAGGACGAAACAGATCAGGTGTTGCCGCTGGGCGAACCCGGTGAGATCGTGTCCCGGCAGCTCGGGCAGATGCTCAGCTACGTCGACGTCTCCCGCAACGCCGAGGCGCTGCGGGACGGCTGGGTGCACACCGGCGATATCGGTCGCCTCGACGAGGACGGGTTCCTCTACATCGTCGACCGCAAGAAGGACCTGGTGGTCACCGGCGGATTCAACGTGTTTCCGCGACAGGTTGAGGATGCCCTGGCCGGCCATGCCGCAGTTGCGCAGGCAGCAGTGATCGGAGTCCCCCACGAGAAGTGGGGCGAAGCGGTACACGCGGTCATCGCTCTCAAGAGCGGTGTCACGGCAACCGAGCAGGAACTGATCGATCACGTCAAAAGGGAGATGGGCAGCGTCCATGCTCCCAAAACGGTGGCATTCGTCGATACCCTTCCGGTCAATCCGGCCGGAAAGATCGACAAGAAATCGATCCGTGCCCCGTTCTGGGAAGGGCGGGACCGCCAGATCAGCTGACCATCGAACCTTCGACACAGCACTGCTGTCGCTAGTCACATCAGAGAAAGAGGAGCACGCCGATGAGCGTCCCGCACTACTCGCTCTATATCAACGGCGAATGGGTTGATACCGGCGAGAACTACGAAATCCGTAGCCCTGCAACCGAAGAGCTTGTCGCTACCGTCGCCAAGGGTGGCGTGGCGCAGGTCGACCAGGCCGTCGCCGCGGCCAAGGCGGCGCATGAAGAGGGCACCTGGCGGCGTACCCCGCCCGCGCAACGCGCAGCCCTGCTCAACGATGTCGCCACGCGCCTCGGCGGCCGTATCGACGAGCTCGCCGCGCTCCAGACACGGGAGAACGGCGCCACCATCCGGATCACCGGGGCCCTGCATATCGGGTTGTCGATCGCTCAGATGCAGTATCTGGCTGACCAGGCCGCCACCTACGAGTTCGAGACGGCGGGTCCCGAGATCGGGCCGGTGCCGGCCGAAGGTCTCGTCCGGCGCGAGCCGCTGGGTGTGGTTGCGGCGATCGTGCCGTGGAACATTCCGCTGCTGGTCATCGTGTGGAAGATTGCCCCGGCCCTCGCAGCGGGTAACACGGTCGTCCTCAAGCCTGACGAGCACGCCCCCCTGGTCGCGCTCGAGCTGGCGAAGGAGTTCGAGGCGGTTGGCCTGCCGCCCGGCGTGCTCAACGTGGTGACCGGCGACGGCGAACCCACCGGCGCGCACCTCAGCGGTCACCCCGATGTCCGCAAGGTGGCCTTCACCGGTTCCACCGCGGTCGGCAAGAGCATCCTGCGTCAGTCGGCCGACACCGTGAAGCGAGTGACCCTCGAACTCGGTGGCAAGGGACCGAACATCATTCTCGACAGCGCCGACCTCGACACCGCGATCGACGGTGCGCTGTTCGCGGCCCTGGCCAACAACGGCCAGGCCTGTGAAGCCGGTACCCGACTGCTGATTCCGTCGAGCAACCGCGACGAGATCATCTCGCGTCTGGTCGAGCGTGCCCGCACGCTGAAGGTCGGTGATCCGCTCGACCCCGCGACCGGAGTCGGGCCGATCATCTCCAAGGTCCAGCACCAGCGGATCCTCGACTACTTCGCTATCGCCGAAACCGAGGGCGCCAAGGCCGTGATCGGCGGCGGTGTTCCCACCGGTCCCGGGTTCGACAAGGGCTACTGGATCGAACCGACAATCTTCGTCGGTGTGACCAACGACGCCAGGATCGCACGCGAAGAGGTGTTCGGACCGGTCCTGGTCGTGCTCACCTACGACTCGGTCGAGGAGGCGATCAAGATCGCCAACGACACCGATTACGGACTGTCCGCCGGGGTATGGGGCGACGAGGACCAGGCGATCGAGATCGCCCGCGAACTCGATGCAGGCATGGTGTGGATCAATGACTGGCACGTCATTCATCCCGCCTACCCGTTCGGTGGATTCAAGCAGAGTGGTCTGGGCCGTGAAGGCGGTCCCCACGCTCTCGACGAGTACACCGAGGCGAAGTTCATCTCGTTGAATCGCTCTCCGGGTCCGGAGGCGCGTGCCTTCGCGATCGTCATCGACCCGGCCTGATAAATGTCGTGATCGACCCGATCTGATAGATACGGCCCCTGCACGATTCATCCATCGGAATCGTGCAGGGGCCGATATCTGTTCCGCCTCATTACTGCTGCCGAGCGGATGCGGCATTGCTGCTGTGCCGGATAGTGAACTGCGGAAGCGCTACGCACGTGTTCCGGGCCTCCGCCAACCCGCCCTCGATCGGAGTTCTCGAGGCAGCACAGGTAGTGGTGTCCGCGGTCGGCGCCACCGTGCTCTGCGTCAGCGCATGTCACCCGGCCGGACTGCCCGGCAACTTCGTCCTCTTCCCGTCCACGTTCTTCGGAGTGAAAGTCGGGCGGGTGGGCCGGTGATTGGTGCGCTACAAGACGAACCCGTCGACCTGGCTCGTGGCGACGGGTTCGATTGCCGCTATCGTGGTCTTTTGCGTCCCCGCGGTGCGGCGCGCTTCGTTCCGAAGCGCAGGCGGTAGACGATGTCGAGTCGGAGGCAGCGGCGGCGGTCTGATCGCAAGGAATCCTGCATGGTCATCCCCATGCCCGCCGCAGGGCTCGCTGCGGTGTTAGGTCGTCGTCGAATTCACTCCGAGGACGGCGAGTGCCGAATCGGCAAGGATCTGCCGGAGGCGGTCGATCGGTAGCCCGACACTGTGGAACAAGCTCGATTGAATTGCCCCGATCGCGGCGTGCACGACCGCTCGGGCTTCTCCGTCGTCGAGGTCCGAGCGTAGCTCGTCGACCAGGTGTACCCACTCCTCGATGTAGAGCCGCTGCTTTCGGCGCAGGCGCCGGCGGTCGTCTTCGGGGAGGTTGTGGATTTCGTTGTGGTAGACCTGCGCGACCTCGCGTTTTCCGACGACGAATTCGATTTGTCCTTCGACCAGCTCACGCAGTGCCTGCTCGAGTTCGATGCCGCTGTCGAGGGTGCGCTCCGCGTCTTCGAGGAGGCGGTCTATCGCGCTGTCGAAGAGTTCGACGAGGACGGCGGACTTGCTGTCGAAGTGCCGGTAGATCGCGGAGCCGGTGATCCCGGACGCGGCACCGATGTCGGCCATCGACACGGAATTGAAGCCATTGCGCGCCACCAGGTCAGCCGCGGCGGCCAAGATCCGGTAGCGGCGCGCCGGGTCCCGTGTTCGTACCGGCTCGATTCTGTCGTCGATCATCCCACTACTCTCCACCATCGTCGTCTCACCTTCTTTCATAGTGCTCGGCAAACGTGTCCCGAACCACGTTCTTCTGGATCTTGCCAGTCGTGGTTCGGGGGAGCGCATCGACCACGATGATCGACTTGGGGGTCTTGTACGGATCGATCAACTGTTTGATCTTGCTGATCAGTGTCGCGGGATCGACTGTTGCCCCCGAGGCCGGCACCACGACCGCGGTGATCGCCTCGCTCCATCGGTGGTGGGGGAGCCCGACGACAGTGGCCTCCGCGATGAGCGGATCGGCCTGATAGATCGCTCGCTCCACTTCGAGGGAGGAGACGTTCTCGCCGCCGGTCTTGATGACGTCCTTGAACCGGTCGGTGAACCAGAGGATGCCGTCGTCGTCGAATCGTCCGATGTCGCCGGAATGGAACCATCCGTGGGCGAAGGCCTCGGCGGTGGCCTCGGGGTTGTCCAGGTATTCGGTCATGGTGTGCGGGCTTCGGTAGACGATCTCGCCCTCGCCCCCCGCCGGCAGGAGTCCGCCGTCCTGTCCCATGATGGCCGCTTGCACCCCGATCACCGGCGTTCCGACAGCGCCGGTGTGGGTCAGCTGGTGTTCGGGACGGAACAGCGTGGTCGTCGGACTCATCTCCGTCTGGCCGAACAATAGGTAGAAGTCGCAGGCAAAGACGTCGATGCAGCGTTCGATCAGGTGCCGCGGCATGGGGGCCATGGCGTATAGAGCGCGGCGAAGCGAGGAGAGATCGCGGGCACCGATGTCCGCATGCTCGAGCATTTCGCTGTACATCATCGGGAGGGCGAAGATCTGGGTGATTCGTTCGGATTCGATCAGGGCCAACAGGCGGCCAGCGTCGAAGCGGCGTTCGATGAATATCGTGGCCCCGACCATGATCGCCGCGGTGCAGTGGGTGTTGAGTTGCGCGGTGTGAAACATCGGCATCATTGCGACGAACCGGTCGTCCTCACGGAACTGGGCCTCGAGCGCCATGGTCATCGACTCGAGGTAGATCGCGGCGTGGTTTCCCACCACTCCTTTCGGGAAGGAGGTGGTGCCACTGGTGTACAGGTATGACAGCGGGGCGCGGTCGGCGATGACATGCTCAGGTTCGGAATCCGGCGAACCGCTGGACAGGTCCGCGAAGGCGGTCACGGTGGGATCCCCTGTGGTGCCGTCGCCGTCGATCAGAAAGATGTCAACGAGGCCGAATGGAGCGGCGAGAGCGTCTTGGACTCGCGACAGGGATTCGGTCTCGACGACGACCGCTGTGGCCGCCGAATGGTCGAGGACATAGGAGATTTCGCTTGTGCCCCAACCGAGATTGATCGGCACGCATACCAGCCCCAGTTTCGCGCAGGCGTAGTAGGTGACGAGGAACTCCGCGCAATTGCCGGACGCGAGCGCGAGCGCGTCGCCGCTGCGGAGGCCGTGGCGGTGCAGGCCGTGGGAGACGCGGTTGACCCAGCTGTTGAACTCGCGGTAGGTGAATCGACGGTCCCCGTCGATCAGGGCCAGTGCCTCGGGTCTGCGCCAGGCCGCCCGGGTGAGGCTGTCACCGACGTTGATCCGGTGGATCAGGTTGCGACCGATTTCGGTGGTGGACATCGTGTTCCTCAGTTCGGGGGAGGCGCTTTCAGTAGGACCGGGGCAGTTGCAGGCTGTGTTGGGCTACGTAGTTGAGGATCATCTCGCGGCTCACCGGGGCGATCCGCAGAAGCCGGGCAAGCCCCCACTGCGGGAGGAGTCCGTAGTCGTTGCTCAGTCCGTTGCCGCCGTGCGTCTGGATGGCGGCATCTGCCGCCGCGACCGCGGCCTCGGCGGCGGCGTACTTCGCCACGTTCGATGCCTCGGCCGCGGGTTTACCGTGCTCGTACAACCATGCGGCCTTCGCAGTGGCCAGGGCGGCCAGCTGCACCTCGATCTGCGCCTTTGCCAGCGGGTGGGACAGTCCCTGATGCATGCCGATCGGCTGGCCCCAGACCGTGCGTGTTCGCGCGTACTCGGCCGCGCGGGCCAGGGTGAACCGGCCGACTCCGACACAGATTGCGGCGCCGGTGATTCGCTCGGGGTTGAGTCCGTCGAAGACCTGGGAGAAGCCCTGGTGCTCGACTCCCAGCAGGCTGTCGGCCGGAACCCGTACGTTGTCGAAGTGCAGGGTGAACTGCTTTTCGGGGAGGGCGACCCCGACCGGGAGCGCGTGTTTGACCAACCCCGGGGCATCGGTGGGGATCAGGAACAATGACAGTTGTGCCCGGCCGGTCAACTCGTCGTGTCCGGTACGGGCGACGACCACGAGCGCCTCCGCCTCATCGACACCCGAGATGTAGTATTTCGTGCCATTCAGAAGGTAGTCGTCGCCGTCGCGAACGGCGTGCGTGGACAGTTGGTGCGTGTTCGAACCCGCGTCGGGCTCGGTGATCGCGAAGACCACCTTGGTCTCGCCCGACGCCATGCCCGGGAGCCATCGTTGACGCTGGTCGTCGCTGCCGTACTTGGCAATCAATTCCCCGGAGATGGCGCTGGAGACGAGCAGGAGCAGCAGTGGACAGCCGTGCGCGGCGGTTTCCTCGCAGACCAGGGCGAGCTCCGTCATCCCGGCGCCGCCCCCGCCGTACTCCTCCGGGAGGTTGATCCCGATGAAACCGCTGTGACCCAGCGCCTTCCACAGTTCCGTGGTCGGTTCATGTGCCAACGCGTTGCGGGTGTAGTAGTCGGGACCGAACTTGGTGGTGATGGCGGCGACCGCCTCGCGGATCGCGACGTGCTCGTCGGATTCGGTGAAGTCCATGGTGGTTCCTCCAGTGGGGGGCGGGCGTCGCCGCCGGTGGCGTCAGTTGGTCTCGGGGAGCAATGTCGTCGGGATGTCGGTGTGCCGGGCGCGAAGGTACTCACCGAGACCCTTGGCTTGCGCGTCCGTGCGGGTCGAGGACGCCACTCCGTCGCCCAGGAATCCGACGATGACGAAGTTCAGTGCCCGGAGGTTCGGGAGCTCGTAGCGGTGCACGGGCAGGGACACCGCCTCGGGAACCAGCTCGATGAACTTGTCGACGGTCAGGTGCCGGCGCAGCCAGTCCCACCGTTCCGGGGTGTCGGTCCACACACCGACGTTCGCCTTGCCGCCCTTGTCGCCGGAGCGGGCGGCCACTACGGACCCCAACGCCAGACGCGCGGTCGGTACCGTGTCGGCTGCTTCGTCGTGCGGTGCCGGCGTCAGTGCCGGTGCCGGTGTCTGGGTTCGCGGGCAGTGGTCGATGAGTTCCGTGGTGCCGTCGGCGTGGAAGACCACATGTTCGATTTCGCGTGCCGGGATGAGCGTGGGCCAGTAGACACCGAATTCCGATGCCGAAGACGGCGGGGTGGTGGTGTGGAAACCCGCATAGCCGGCGACGGCGATCTCGGTGACCGCGTTGGAGAAGGCGCGGTCGACCTTGGCGCGATCGGCGTCCTTGACGGTCACCCGCAGGTGCGCTGTCGATTGGGCGGCGGTGGGCGGGTCGGGAATGTCGTAGCGGAGCAGTTGGACGTCGACGTCGTCGAACTTTTCTTTCCCACCGAGTATCTCGAACAGCTCGTCGACCGCCCAGGCGGCCTTTTCTTCGATGTCGAGTCCGGTGAGAACCAGGGTCATCGTGTTGCGGAAGCCGCCGATGTAGTTCATCGCGACCTTCAGGTCGGGCGGCGGGGGGCTGCCCGTGGTTCCGGCCACCCGGACCCGGTCGGGACCCTCTTGGGTGATCTCGATCGTCTCGAAATGCGCGGCCACGTCCGGGTTCAGGTAGAGCGGGCCGTCGATCTCGTACAACAACTGGGCCGTGACGGTTCCCACGGACACCAGGCCTCCGGTTCCGGGGTCCTTGGTGATGACAAAGCTGCCGTCGTGCGCGATTTCGGCGATCGGGGAGCCGGGGTAACGGCGATCGTGCACTTCCCGAATTTGGGAATAGTTGCCGCCGGTCGCTTGCGGGCCGCACTCGATGATGTGTCCGGCGGCCACCGCCCCGGCAAGGGCGTCGAAGTCGGTGCGCGCCCAGGCGTGCCACCAGGCGCTGGTGCCGACGACGAGCGCTGCGTCGGTGACGCGTGGGCAGATCACCACGTCGGCACCCTTCCTCAATGCTGCGGCGATACCCCAGCCACCGAGGTAGGCGTTCGCCGACACGGGGCTCACACCGGCCTCCGCCAACGTGCTGCCTTTGTCGAGGTGGCGGAACTCGTGTCCTTCGGCTTGGAGTGATTTGAGCCGGGGCCGGATGTCGTCGCCCTCGAGATGCGCGACGGTCAGGTCGAGCCCCTGGTCGGCGATGAGTGTGCGGACCTCGTCGGCGAGACCGGCGGGATTGAGACCTCCGGCGTTCACGACGATCTTGATTCCCTTGGCGGCGCAGTCGGCGAGTGATTGACGGGCCTGGGTGAGGAAGGTTTTCGCGTAGCCGGTGGTGGGGTCCTTCTTGCGGGCCTTCCAGAGGATGAGCATGGTCAGTTCGGCCAGGTAGTCGCCGGTGATCACGTCGACCGGGCTGCCGTCGACCATGTCGCGGAAGGCGGAGAGCCGGTCGCCGTAGAACCCCGATGCGTTGCCGATACGGATCGGCCGGCGCGGGGTGTCGGACTCGCTCATCGGGTTCCTCCAGTGGTTGACGGGGCGGCGAGGCTGGGCCGGCCGCTGCCGGGGGCACCGGCGAAGGCCTGGGCTATGCCCATCCAGGTTCGGGCGACGGGGCCGGTGACGACGAGGCGGGTGTCGGCCACGTTGCGCCGTTGAGTGACGACGAGGACGAAGTCCTCGGCCGGACCTACGACGGAGTTCTCGGCGTCAGCGGATCCCCACGTCCACGCATTGGCGTCGGGGTGCGGGGCCTGCAAGACCACTCGGACAGGGTGGTCGGGCACGGGCAGCCCATTGAGCTGATGGGCGAAGGCGAAGGTACTCACCCCCAGGTGCGCGATGCTGCGCAGACCCGGACTGGCCTGGTGTCGTAGGCCGAGGGCATCGTAGATATCCCGGCCGTGCGCCCACGTTTCCATCAACCGTGCGGTGGCCGACGAGGCGACACTCATGTCGGGTCCGTACCAGGGCATCCGTGCCTTGGGGTCGGTCCGTCGCAGCGTCTTGAGCAACTCGCTTCGAGAGTGGACGAACCACTCTTCCAGGTCTCGGTGGGACATCGTCCGTAGGTCACGAGCGATCCGGTCCGGAAAATCCATGCCACCGGCGATCAGGGCAGCGGATTCTTCCCGGAACCGGTCCGGATCCTCGATCGCGGTTCTCGCAGCGTCGTCGAAGAAGGCCAGATGTGAGACCTGATCGCGCACACCCCAGCCGTCGGCTGGGGTGTCGATCTCCCATTGATCCGGGGTGAGATCGCGAAGAACGAGGATCAGGCGCACGGTTTCGACGTCGACGTCGTCGAGGAGCCCCGCATAGTCCAGTGCCATCAGTGCCCCTTCCAGTGCGGGCGCCGCTTCTCGCTGAAGGCGAGCATTCCCTCTTGGGCATCGTCGCTGAGGTACACGGGTTCCCAGATCTTTTCGGCCATCTCGAACGCCCCGGACAGGGGATGCTCGGCGGTCAGTCTGGCGGTCTTCTTGCCGGCACTCACCGACAGCGGCGCATTGGCAGCGATCAACTCGGCGAACCTTTGTGTGGCTTCGGTCAATTCGTCGGGCTCGACGACCTGGTTGACGAAGCCGATCTCGTAGGCACGCTGGGCGGTCAGGGCCGCGCCGGTGAGCACGATTTCCATGGCAATCCGCGGCGGGACCATCAATGGCAGCGGAGCCGCCCAGGGTGAGCCGCGGCCGATCTTCACCTCGGAAATGGCGAAGGTCGCCGTACTCGAGGCGATACAGAGGTCGCAGGTTTGTGCCAGCAGGAAGCCACCGGCGAAGGCGGCACCGTTGACGGCCGCGATGGTCGGCTTGTCGACTTCGATGTTGCGGCCGAACTGGGGAACGAAGTCCACGGGCGGGACGGTGAGTTGTTCCTGACTCATTTCCTTGAGATCACCGCCTGCGCAGAACGCCTTGTCGCCACTGCCGGTGAGAACGAGCACCTTCGCGGACTCGTCGTCGTTGAAGCGCCGGACGCCGGCGAACAGGCCCTCCCGCACCGCGCGGTTGAGGCTGTTGCGGGCATCGGGCCGGTTGATCGTGAGCCATGCGACGGAATTGCGCACCTCGTAGGTGACCGCCGCGGTGGAGGTGTCGTGTGTCATCTATGCGTCCTCCTGCCCGTCGTGCACCACGGCGAGCACAGTTCCGGAGTCGACCTGCTGGCCGACGGTGACGGGAATCTTCGTCACCACTCCATCGATGGGGGCCTTGACCGTGTGCTCCATCTTCATGGCCTCGAGCACGACGACGGCGGCGCCGGCTGTGATTTCGTCTCCCTCGGAGACCTCGATCCGCACGACCGAGCCGGGCATCGGCGCGAGCAGGGAACCGGATTCCTGCACATCGCTCGGGTCGGGGAATCGTTCCACCTCGTGCAATTCGGTGGCACCCAGGGCGCTGTTGACGAAATGCGCGGCACCGTCACGGACGATCGAATAGCGGCGGCGCACACCCTCGATGACCGCATCGACCAGGGTAGGGGAGGTCTCGATGAGCTCGATGCCGTCGATGTCGCGGCCGTCGACGGCCGCGTTGACCCGGTCGCGGAGAAACTCGTATGTGGCCTCGATCTCGTTGTCGCCGTGGCGGAACAGCACTGCCTGGGGTGCACTGCGGACAGTGCGGAAGCCGGAGGGAAGTCCCGGCAGCGTCGCCGTCGTTGCTCGGCGCTCGGACTGAACGGCGACCGCGGCGACGAGCGCGTGAGTCGCGGTGGTGGCGTCGTCGTTGACGCGGCCGGCGGTCAGATCGGCGACCGAGTGCCGGTCGAGGTAGCCGGTGTCGGTCTGCCCGTTGCGGAACTCGGGTTCTCGGAGAATTCCGATCAGCAGATCGCGGTTGGTGGTCACGCCGTGGATGAGTGATTCGTCCAGTGCCCGAGCCACCCGGTCACAGGCCTCTTCCCGGGTACGGCCGAATCCGATCACCTTCGCCAGCATCGGATCGTAGAAGGTACTGACGGTGGACCCCGATGCAAATCCCGCGTCGACGCGGATGCCGGGGAGGTCGGCGATCTCGAAGGTGGTCAGCTTCCCGGATACCGGCACGAATCCGGCCGGCACGTCCTCGGCGTAGAGACGAACCTCGACAGCGTGTCCGTTGAACTCCGGTGATTCGATCTCGGGGGGCAGCTTCTGGCCGGCGGCAACGAGGAGCTGTCCTCGCACCAGGTCTGTTCCGGTGACGAGCTCGGTGACCGGGTGCTCCACCTGAAGTCGGGTGTTGACCTCGAGGAAATAGAAGGCGCCGTCGGGTGCCATCACGAATTCGACGGTGCCGGCACCCTCGTAATTGAGCGCCTTACCCGCCGAGACCGCGGCGGCGCCGAGTTCTTCGCGCAACTCCCGGTCGACTGCCGTCGAAGGGGATTCCTCGACAATCTTCTGGTAGCGACGCTGGATGGAGCACTCTCGTTCGCCCAGATGAACGACGTTGCCGAAGCTGTCACCGAAGATCTGCACCTCGATGTGCCGTGGCGACTGAACGAACTTCTCCAGGAAGACGGTGCCGTTGCCGAACGCCGACTGTGCCTCGCGGCGGGCGCTGCGGACTGCTTCGACGATCTCGTCGCGGTCGTTGACGATCCGCATCCCGCGGCCGCCGCCGCCGAACGCTGCCTTGACCAGGACCGGCAACCCGATGTCGTCTGTAGCCGACCGCAGCCGCTCCGGATCTTCGTCGGATTCGCTCTCGATCACCATCCCCGGCAGCACCGGGACCCCCGCATCCGCCATGATGCGCTTGGCCTCGATCTTCGATCCCATCGCCGCGATCGCCTCGGGCGAGGGACCGACAAAGATGATGCCCTCGTCCTTGCATCGTCGTGCGAAGTCCTCGTTCTCCGAGAGGAACCCGTAGCCGGGGTGGATGGCGTCCGCGCCGGTACGGTGTGCGGCCGCGACAACCAGATCGACCCGAAGGTAGGTGTCGGTGGGGGTGGTGCCGGGAAGGTGGATGGACTCGTCGGCCTCAAGCACGTACGGAGAATCGCGATCGGCGTCGGAATAGAGCGCCACCGTCGAGATGTCCATTTCGCGCGCCGTCCTGATGATGCGCGACGCGATTTCGCCTCGGTTGGCGATCAGCAGCTTGGTGATCGTTGACACTGCGGTACTCACATTCTGAAGACGCCGTAGCCACGCTGGCCGGCAATGTGGTTGGAATGGGCGGCGGACAACGCGATCGCGAGGATCGCGCGGGTGTCACGTGGATCGATGACGCCGTCGTCGTAGAGGCGTCCCGAGATGAAGAAGGGATGTGACTCGGACTCGATCTGTTGCTCGATCGCGGCGGTGCGCGCGGCATCGGCCTCCGCGTCGAATTCACGACCCGCGGCCTCTGCGGCGGTCTTGCCGACAATCGACATCACACCGGCGAGTTGCTGCGCACCCATCACCGCGAGCTTGGCATTTGCCCACGTGAACATGAAGCGGGGATCGTATGCGCGACCGGACATTCCGTAGTTTCCGGCACCGAAGGAACCGCCGACGTTGATCGTGATGTGCGGAACCTTGCTGTTGGTGACCGCATTGATCATCTTGGAACCGTCCTTGATGATGCCACCCTGCTCGTATTCGGTGCCGACCATGTAGCCGGTGGTGTTGTGCAGGAAAATCAGCGGGGTGTCGGTCTGGTTCGCCAACAGAATGAACTCGGTGGCCTTCTTGGCCTCTTCGCTGAAGAGGACCCCGCGGTGGTTGGCGAGGATTCCGACCGGGAATCCGTGGATCGATGCCCAACCGGTCACCAGACTCGACCCGTAGCGTGGTTTGTACTCGGAGAACCTCGAGCCGTCGGCGACACGCGCGATGACATCCCGGGGATCGAACGGGACCCGAGGGTCCCCGGAGGCGATGCCGAGAAGTTCCTCGGCGTCGTACAGCGGGTCGTCGGCGGCCGCCGACGGGGCCGGCCCGAACTTGCGCCAATTGAGGTGGCTGACGATGTCGCGGCCGATTCTGATGCAGTCGTTCTCGTCGACGGCGAACTGGTCGGCCACACCGGAAACACGCGAGTGCATGTCCGCACCCCCGAGGTCCTCGTCATTGGCGTCCTCTCCGGTGGCCATCTTCACCAGCGGGGGGCCACCCAGGAACACCTTGGCCTGTTTGTCGACCAACACCGCGTAGTCACACATGCCAGGGACGTATGCGCCACCGGCGGTGGCGTTGCCGAAGACCAGCGCGATGGTCGGAATCCCCATCGACGACAGTTCGCTCAGATCGTGGAAGATCTTGCCGGCGAACACGAAGAGTTCCGACTGCGTCGGCAGGTCGGCGCCGCCGGACTCCACCAGGTAGACCACCGGCAGCCGGTTCACGCGAGCGATCTCCAACGCACGCAGATTCTTCTTCAACGTGAAGGGGTTCATCGTTCCGCCCCGCACCGTGGGGTCGTGGGCGATGATCATGGTTTCGACACCGGAAACCACGCCGACGCCAGTGACGATGGCCGCCCCGACGTTGAACTGAGTTCCCCACGCCGCCAAGGGTGACAACTCCATGAACGGAGCATCGCGGTCGATGAGGAGTTCGATCCGTTCGCGGACCAGTAGGCGTCCGCGATCGTGGTGGCGTTGGGTGTACCGCTGGCCACCACCCGCGATGACGAGGTCGAGTTGCTCATTCAGCGCGGCGACCGCGGCGAGCTGAACACTGCGGTTCTCCTGATAGGTATCCGATGACGTGTCGATCACCGAGTCGAGTACGGGCATCCGTACGCCTTTCTTTCAGATCTGGGGACTCTCACCGACGAGGGCGAGCATCGAAGCTGTGACCAGAGTAACCCAAAAGTGAATCGCCGTACACTTACATCTTGAGATCGCTCCGACTCGGCGCTATCGTAGGAGGTAACGCAGCGGCAATCTCAGCTCATGTACATCAGGCTTCACTAAATGCCGAGGAAGATCGCCGTCGGCTGCAGAGAACCTTTCCGCTTGAATGGAGAATCCGTTGTCCCAGTCCCTCGACAACTCCGCCCAACGGGCGGGAGCGTCCACCGCTATCGATGCCGATCTCTACCGGACGGCACTTCGTCGTCATCCCGCCGGCGTCACGATCATCACCCTCGACTCCGCGAACGGACCGGTCGGGTTCACCGCGACCTCGTTCTCGTCTCTGTCACTGGACCCGCCACTGGTGTCGTTCAATATCGCACACACCTCGTCGAGCATCAGTGCCCTACACCAGGCGCAATCGTTGATCGTCCATCTGGTCGGAGATCACCAACTCCCACTCGCGCAACGCTTTTCCGCGAGTGCCGATCAGCGTTTCGCTGACGAATCGGCCTGGGTGACATTGTCCACCGGAGAGCCCCTCCTGCGCGACACGCACTGCTGGTTGCGGACCGGCGTGCATCAGCTGATCGAGGCCGGTGATCACACCTTGGTCATCGGGGCGGTCGAGGAGATCCACATCGATGACGCCGACCAAACCTCGGACGCGGCCCCTCTGCTGTATCACGAGGGCCGCTACCACCGGGCCGTACCGTTCGGGTCGTAGACCGCCACGGCCACTGCCTCCCCCGCACCCCAACTGGAGAAATGTGCCATGACAAGCCTGAACGCAACGTCCCGACCCGCCCTGAGGGTCGCCGCGGAACTCAACGGCTACGGCCACCACCCCGCGCTCAGCATCGGCCCTCGGTCCGGGCGTCCAGAGTCTCGCTGGGTGGACCTGCGCGGAGCCGACGACGACGGCGGTCTCCCGCACGATCACGCGACGATCGTGCGGATACAGGCCGCGGACATGGCCCAAGCTCATCGAGAGCGCGCGACGCTGCGATCGGAGATTCAGGCCAAGGGAGGTCATCCCGACGATATCGCGGTGCTCGTCGACATTGCGGTGCTCATCGCGCCGGAGGCCAGGGTCCGCGCGCAAGGAGCTGATGACGCTCGACAGCATGCTGCCGGGCCCACGACCGAGCGAGTCCTTGGAATACATCGGCACACCCATCGGACTCGCCAGCCTGATCGCGGATCTGTACGTCGTCGGTGTCGTCGACGGTGTCACCCTTCTGCCAATGTCGGAACCTGCAGTGCTCGACCACGTTGTGAACGAGTCGCTGCCGTGGTTAACGCTCCGGGGCGTCTACCCGCCCCCCGAAGGGGCGGTCCTGGCACGCCCTCTCCGGTAGATCGTGCTGTACCTCGCTCACGAAGGCCGCGTCGATGACGACGCGGCCTTCCGTGTTTCCACCAGGCGGGCGCTGCCATCCGCCCGACCCGAAGAACGGAAGCGGGGGAGGTGCGCGCCCCCAACCCCGCCCTTCCCCCCCCGCCTGCCGCCCCTCAAAAACGCATTCGGCGCACCGTTCGATCCCGTCCTGCTCGTTCGACGCCGCCGACGATCTCTGCCGTTCCGCTCGAAACTGTTGCGAAATAACCTCTCTCGAGAACTTTCTACCGACGGCGAGCTCGTGGCCGGCGCGCACACGCACCTCCGGGACCCGTGCGGGCATCTGGAATTGCGCCGCCGACTTATCTCCCCAACGTGGGGGGTGAAATCCCTCTTCAGAGGGGTGTGGACACGGAGTGACCGCTGCCACACTTGGTTCATCCAGCACCGGAACCGAAGGGTCGACATGAGTACATTCGCCAACGCCGACGAGGTCTACACCTATATCGGTGGAATTTTCGACAGAGCCACGAAGGAAAAGACTTTCATCGACGCAACCGCGGGGACCGGTCTGGTGATCAAGCTGATCCAGACAGATCCGGACGCGGTGATGATCATCGACTTCCCGGGGCAGAAGGTCACCACGGGCGATGCGACCGAGGGAATGGCATCCACGGTGCAGTTGCGGATGTCGTCGGACAACAGCAACAAGTTCTGGCAGGGCAAGCTCAACTTCACCCTGGCGATGGCACAGCGGAAGGTCAAACTCGACGGCAAACGCTCGGTGGCGCTCAAGCTTCTCCCACTCACCGGCGGCCTGTTCGACGTCTACAAGCAGCTTCTGAAGGAAAACGGCCGCGAAGACCTCTTGATCGGCTGACACCACGCTTGAACAACTCATAAACGACACAGCAATTGGAGTGCACATGCTAGAGCAGGACATGACCGACGAAGAGTTCCAGCCCTACTTCGAGAAGGCGGAAGAGCTTTCCAAGTTCTTCCGCGAGATCGGCCCCAAGTACGACGCGGAAAACACGTTCGCATACCCGTCCATCAAGGCGTTCAAGGAATCCGGACTCGGATCCCTTCCGGTGCCGAAGGCGTTCGGCGGACCCGGCGGCAACCTGCTGCAGGCATCGAAGGTCATCAGCGAGTTGTCCAAAGGCGACTCCGCAATCACGTTGGCCTACAACATGCACTACATCATGGTCGGCATCGCCGGCAACCTGATGAGTGAAGAGCAGAACAAGTACTGGCTCGGACGCGTCGCCGACGGCGAGATCATGTTCGGTCCGTTCTCCGAGCAGCGAGCCGGATTCAGCGGCCTCGCCGACATGAAGGCCATTCCCCAGCCCAACGGCGGATGGAAGCTCTACGGCAAGAAGACCTGGGGAACACTGTGTGAGGCCGCGGATATCATCACCACCAACGCGACGATCACCGACGCCGAGGGGAATCTCCCGGAGGACTTCCAGGAGCGCGTCAACGCGGAGAGCTTCTTCATCGGCGACTTCAACGTCGACGAGAACGGCCAGGGTGACGGCATCCGCATCGAAAAGACCTGGAACGCTCTCGGTATGCATGCCACCGGTACGCAGACCATCCACTTCGAGGGCTACTACGTTCCAGAAGACGGGTTCATCTGTGAGTGGCGCTCCGGCGCATTCGGTGTCCTCGAGTGGGCATCACTGATGTTCGCGAGCATCTACCTGGGTATGCAGTACCGCGTTCTCGAGGAATCTCGCGCCACCCTGTCGAAGAAGACCCTCGGCGCCACCTTCGGTGCCATCGTCGCAGAGGACACCAAGGTCTCCGGCGTCGGCCACATCATCGACGGTATCGGCGACATGGCCTCGCGCGTGGAGATCTCGCGCCGGGTCCTCTACCAGACCTGCCAAGAACTCCTCGACGGCAAGGACGACGAATGGCCCTTGGAGCTCCGCTTCCCGTACATCGGCCTAGCCAAGACCTTCGTCGCCGAGAACGTCATGCACATGACCAGGCACGCCATGAGCATGGCCGGCGGGTCGTCGTTCCGTAAGGGCGCGATCTTCGAGCGTCTGTACCGAGATTCGGCGGCTTCGATGTTCCAGCCGCTCAACTCCGACCAGTCTCGCACGTACATCGGCGAGTATCTTCTGCAGCCCGAGCAGCTCAACGACTGATCGGCTTCCACGAAAGCCCTCCGGTTCCCGCCCCGAGCGGGACGCCGGAGGGCTTTCGCGTAGGCGCCGCGAACCTCCATCCGCGCGCGGCGACAGGGGGGCGACAGGGGCCTGTAGAGGCGTTGCCGGCGGTTGCCTCCTTGCTGTGTGGGCGGGTCGGCCGTTCCATACGCCGCTACGGGAGGTCCCCAAATGGGGGCAAAAGTACATTGCGGATCACTTTCTCCTCCCCTCATCCCCCTCGGGGGGGAACTCCGACGCGGTTTCCTGCCACTTCGGGGTGAGATTGCTCCCCCAAACGGAGGAAGTGAATCGCAATTTACTTGTGTTGTGATCTAGCGTAGCCCTACCATTCAAATGTGATGCGGCGCACAACATATCTGGTTGTGGATGGGCCCGAGTAGCCCGATCAGTCGCTCGACACACTTCATTTTCCATTTGACGAGGAGGAAACCGGTGACCGGTTCCCCACCGCTCGCTGTAGATCCGCGTGCACCGGGCCGCGACGCGCCTGTCCGCAAGCCCGGGAAGGCTCGGAGCTGGGCCGAATCGGCGCTGCGGCCCCTGGGCGCATTCTTCGAGATGTGCGCGGCGACATTCCGGGCGCTGTTCCGCCCCCCGTTCCAATGGCGAGAGTTCGTTCTGCAGTCCTGGTTCATCGTTCGCGTCGCGTTGCTGCCCACCCTGCTTGTCGCGGTGCCGTTCACCGTTCTGGTGGTCTTCACACTCAACATCCTCCTGGTCGAGTTCGGCGCTGCCGACCTGTCCGGTGCCGGGGCGGCGCTCGGCGCGGTCACCCAGATCGGCCCGCTCGTCACCGTTCTGGTCGTGGCCGGCGCCGGAGCCACCGCGATCTGCGCCGACCTCGGAGCCCGGACGATCCGCGAGGAGATCGACGCCATGAAAGTACTGGGCATCGACCCGATCCAGCGTCTGGTGGTCCCGCGCGTGCTCGGCTCCACCCTGGTGGCGCTGCTGCTCAACGGGCTGGTGATCACGATCGGCATCGTCGGAGGCTTCTTCTTCTCCGTCGTGTTCCAGAACGTCACCCCGGGCGCATACGTGTCGTCGCTGACCTTCGTCACCGGGTTGCCGGAGGTCATCATCTCCGAGGTCAAGGCATGCTTGTTCGGCCTCATCGCGGGTCTGGTGGCGTGCCACCGTGGGCTCACGGTGAAGGGCGGCCCCAAGAGCGTCGGTGACGCCGTCAACGAGACGGTCGTATACGCCTTCATGGCCTTGTTCGCAGTGAATGTGATTGTCACCGCCATCGGCGTGAAATACGGAACGGGGCGATGACCGTGACCAACAGTCTGACCGGAAAACGACGAGCATCGAAGGTCGCAGCGGCACCGCTGCGGTTTCTCGAATCCCTCGGTGAACAGGCAGTCTTCTTCTGGCGAACCATCCGGTTCACTCCGCACGCCCTGAAGACATACTCGCGCGAAACCCTCCGGCTGATCGCCGAAATCGGCATGGGATCCGGGGCCTTGGCGGTGATCGGCGGCACCGTGGCGATCGTGGGATTCATGACCTTCGCCGGCGGAACCCTCGCCGCTATCCAAGGGTTCAACTCGCTGGGCAACATCGGCGTGGAGGCGCTGACCGGGTTCTTCGCAGCGTTCTGCAACGTCCGGATCATGGCACCCGTGGTCGCCGGTATCGCGCTGGCAGCGACCATCGGTGCGGGTGCCACCGCCCAGCTGGGGGCGATGCGGATCAGCGAGGAAATCGACGCACTCGAAGTGACCGGCATCCGGTCGATGTCCTACCTGGTGTCGACCAGGGCCATCGCCGGCATCGTCGCCATCATCCCGCTGTATTCCATGGCCGTCATCATGTCGTTCCTCGCGGCCCAGGTGACGACCACCGGGATCTACGGCCAGTCCGCCGGCGTCTACAACCACTACTTCTTCACCTTCTTGCGGACGAGCGACCTGTTCTGGTCCTTCCTGGAGGCCCTACTGATGGCCACCGTGGTCATGCTGATCCACTGCTACTACGGCTACAACGCCGCCGGTGGCCCCGCCGGTGTAGGCGAGGCGGTCGGACGGGCCGTACGCACGTCACTGATCGCGGTGGTGATGGTGGTTCTGTTTGCCTCACTTGCCATTTACGGAACATCCGGCAATTTCAACCTGGCCGGTTAGACGGGGGAACGCGCTGATGGGAACACGCAACAAATCACACTACAAACAGCCACCGCTCCGGGTCGCCGGCGCCGCGATGCTGGTCGGCGTCGTCACGGCCCTGGTGCTGTGCATGCAGACATTCCGCGGGGCCTTCGGGGAAACCGTTCCGTTGACCGTCGTCGCCGAAAGGTCCGGCCTGGTGATGGAACCCGGGGCCAAGGTCCAACTCAATGGTGTCGAGATCGGCAGGGTCAAGGAAGTCCAGCAGGTGGCCGGTACCTCGCGGCTGAGCCTCGATATCGATTCGGCACGCTTCGACCTGCTCTCGGCCGACACCACCGCCGAGATCAAAGCGACGACGGCGTTCGGCGCCAAGTATGTCGCGCTGACCAGCGCCTCACGGCAGGGTCAGCTCGCCGCGGGAAGTGAAGTCCGGTCGGGCAACGTCACGACGGAGATCAACACCGTATTCGAGAACTTGACGTCGGTGATGCACCACGTCGACCCGGCGAAGCTGAACTCGGCACTCGGCGCGGTCGCCGAGGGTCTGCGCGGCCGGGGGGAGCAGCTGGGCGACACCATGGTCAAGGCCGATTCCGTCCTCGTCCGACTCAACCCGGTCCTGCCGCAACTGCAGAGCGATCTCCGTGACACGTCCACCGTCGTCAACACCTACGCCGATGTCGCGCCCACCCTGATGGACTTACTGAAATTCGCTTCCACGACGTCGGATTCGGTCGTCGAGCGCGAGGAACAGCTCGATTCGACGCTGACCGCAGCGGTGAACTTCGGCAACGACGGCGCGGCGCTGACCAATGACCTCGAGCGCGGGCTGGTCGATTCCATGCGGCTACTGCTGCCGACATCAGGCCTTCTGTCCAAGTACAGCCCCGAAATCACCTGTCTACTCCAGCAATCGGTCGACACCCGCGACGTCTTGTCGAACTCGTTCGGTGACAATACCGGCTACTCTCTCGACCTCGATGTCGGGTTCCTTCCCGGCGACGACCCGTATCGCTACCCAGAGAACCTGCCGAAGGTCGAGGCATCCGGCGGTCCGGGCGGGCAACCGGGGTGCTATCCGATGATCACCAAAGACATGTACCCGTCGCCCGTGCTGGTCACCGACACCGGCGCATCGATCGCCGATGCGACCAGCCCCCGTCTGGGTTCTCCATTCTTCGTCGACTATCTGTTCGGGAATATCGTGGGAGGGCCTGCACGCTAATGAAAATCACTGGAACCATTGCACGTTTGGCCCTCTTCGCGGTGATCATGGTGCTCTTCACCGCCGCGGTCGTCGTGGTCTTCTCCCAGGTGCGGTTCGGCAGCGAACGCACCTACAAGGCCGCCTTCGCTGACGCATCCGGTTTGAAGTCGGACGAGTTCGTGCGGGTCGCCGGCGTCGAAGTCGGGAAGGTGAAGTCCGTCGAGATCGTCGACGAGGCCACCGCCCTGGTCGAGTTCTCGCTCACCAAGGCCGTGCCGTTCACCGAATCCACCAAGCTCGCCGTGCGGTACGAGAACCTCATCGGAGCCCACTACCTCGAACTGCTCGACAGCCCCGGGTCCAACACCACACAGCCCGAGGACTCGACCATCCCGGCAGATCGCACGATGGCCGCGCTGGATCTCGATGCCCTGATCAACGGCTTCCGGCCACTGTTCAAAGCACTGGACCCCGATCAGGTCAACAAGCTCTCGACCTCACTGGTGAATGTTCTGCAAGGACAGGGCGGAACGGTATCGGACTTCCTGAAACAATCCGGCGAACTGACCTCCGCACTGGCCGACCGTGATCAGCTGATCGGCTCGGTGATCGACAACCTCAACCGGGTCCTCGGCACGGTCGACGAACACAACAAACAGTTCGACGAAGGTATCGACAAACTGCAGCAAGTCATCAGTGGACTCTCCGAGCAGTCCGACCCGATCGGCGACGCCCTCGTCCGCGTCAACGACGCGTCCGCCTCCGTCGCCGACCTCCTGGTGAACGCCCGCCCGGCGATCAGGAACGACGTCACCGAGATCGGACGAGTCGCCAGCAACATCAATGCAGACAAGGACTACGTCAACTGGGCGCTCAGTACGCTCCCCGATGCGTACGGTCGCCTCGCCCGACTCGGACTCTACGGCGACTTCTTCACGTTCTACCTCTGCGATGTCACATTGAAAGTCAATGGCCCTGACGGTAATCCCGCCCTCATCCCGATCATCGGACAGCGGGCAGGAAGGTGTACAGCACAGTGAGCCGAACACAGAAAACGAACACGGTACGCACCGGTCTGATCGGCGTCCTGGTGGTCGCGGCCCTGGTGCTGATCTCGGTCAACTTCGACCGCATCGCCTCCACGCTGAGCTCGTCGGTGACCTACACCGCATACGTCGGTGACACAGGCGGGCTCGAGACCGGCGACAAGGTGTTCCTCTCCGGCGTCCACGTCGGCGATGTAGAGGACATCGACCTCGACGGCGACAAGGTTCGGATCGCATTCAGTGTGGACGCCCCACGTCTGGGCGTGGACTCCGAGGTATCGATCAAGACACTGACCGTGCTGGGACGAAAGTTCCTGCAGGTCACGCCGAAGGGGGACAAGGCGCTCTCACCCGATCAGCCGATCCCGCTCGAGCACACCTCCACCCCCTATCTCCTGACCGATGCGCTCGGCGACCTGTCCACCACCGTGAGCAACTTGGACACCGACCAGGTCACCAACGCACTGGACACCCTCAGCCAAACCCTTGATCAGACCGCACCGAACCTCAGTGCCGCGCTCGACGGGGTCTCCCGGCTCTCGGACACCGTGGGCACCCGCGATCAGATGGTCAAGGACCTGTTCCACAACGCGGAATCACTGACCAAGGTCCTCGGCGGCCGCAGCGAACAGATCAACAAGCTGCTCCTCGACAGCAACACACTCTTCACCGCGCTCGATCAGCGCCGACAGGCGATCGACACGCTCCTGGTGAACCTGTCCGCCGTCACCGCTCAGGTGGCGTCGCTGGTCGATGACAACGAAGCCCAACTCCGGCCGGTACTCGATCAACTCAACGGTGTGACAGCACTTTTGAACGAACGTAAGGACGATGTGAAGAAGGCGATCCTGCCGGCAAGCCAATACATCACCTCGCTCGGTGAATCGGTGGCCTCCGGCCCGTTCTTCAAGGCGTACATCATGAATCTGCTTCCCGGCCAGTTCCTGCAGCCCTTCATCGACGCCGCATTCCGGGAGCAAGGCGTCAACCCCGGCACGCTCAACGGGCAAAACCAGTTCCCGGTGACATGTGGACACAACGCGGCCCCGGGGCTGACCCCGCCCGGCCACACCTCGCCGCTTCCCGATCCGAGCACCTGCCCCGTCCAACCCGGCGACCCCGCCGCTCCCGCTCCCGCAGCCGCTCCGGCCCAGCCCGGACCACCCGCACTGCCCGGCCTGCCTCAGCTGCCGCCACTACCGCAGCTACCTGGACTTCCGCCGCTACCCGGATTGGGAGGATGACCATGTTCGCGTCTTTGATGACACGCGGATCGACCCGACGGCGAACCATAATCCTGACCGTCGTCGTCCTACTCGTGGCCGGAACACTCGGCCTCGCATGGCGCGCGTATGACCGAGTCACCACGAGGTCCGCGGTCGCGTACTTCGAGAACACCAACGGCCTGTACGTCGGGGACAAGGTCAAGATCCTCGGCGTCGACGTCGGGGTGATCGATTCCATAGATCCCGACGGCGAGCGGATGCGGGTGGGGTTCCACTACGACGCCGACTACAAGGTCCCTCAGCAGGCCAAAGCGGCGGTACTGTCACAGAGTCTGATCTCCTCACGTGCGATCCAACTGACACCCGCGTACACCGGCGGCCCCGAACTGAGTGACGGCGGACAGATCCCGATCGAACGCACCGCTGTGCCAGTGGAATGGGACGACCTTCGGGAACAGCTGCAGCATCTCGCCGAATCGATCGGCCCGACCGAGGCCAACAAGGCCGGCTCTCTCGGCGACTTCGTCGACACGGCAGCCGAGTCGTTGGCCGGCAAGGGTGACGACATCAATTCGACCTTGACCAAGCTCTCCGATGCCATGTCGACGATGTCGGACGGCCGCGACGATCTCTTCGCCACCGTGCGCAACCTGCAGGCATTCATGACCGCACTCGCCGCCAGCGACGATCAAATCGTCGAGCTGAATCAGAACGTCGCCTCGGTGTCGTCGGTGCTCGACAACTCCGATCAGGAACTGGCGACCGCATTGCAGAACATCGATGCGATGACCAGCCGGCTGGGGCAGTTTGTGAAAGACAACCGCGACGGGCTCAGCAAATCGGTGAGCGACCTCGCCACCGTGACAACGTCGTTGAACGAGATTCGGCCCGACATCGAGCAACTTCTGCACGTCGGTCCGACGGCAATCCAGAACTTCTACAACATCTACGAACCCGCACACGGGTCCTTCACCGGCGCGCTGGCTGTCACCCAGCTTCAGAACCCGGTGCAGTTCATCTGTGGCGCAATCCAGGCGGCAAGCCAGCTGGGTGCGGCCGAGGCGGCGAAACTGTGTGTCCAACAGCTCGCACCGGTATTGCAGCTCGTGCAGATGAACTACCCACCGGTCGGAATCAACCCGGTGGCCGGCAAACAGGTCAGACCCGAGCAGATCGACTACAGCGAAGAATGGCTGCGCGGTACGGTGCCTGCTCCCGCAGCTGTCGAGCCCGTCGGCGCACCCGCCGGACTGGCAGGGCTGCTCGGAATCCCGGCACCCGCGAACGCTGGAGGTGGGCGATAATGGCCAACAACAAATTCACCCGAGGTGCCATCGTGGCACTCGTCGGCGGATTCACCCTCACGGTGTCGGGTTGTGACTGGCAAGGCGCCAATTCCCTGCCACTGCCAGGAACCGCCGGTTCCGAAGACGGCTCGTACACCGTCAAGATCGAGATGCCGAACGTGACGTCGATCCAGCGCAACAGTCGGGTACGCGTCGGCGATGTCACGGTAGGCAACGTCGACGACGTGCAGCTCGCCGGATGGCACGCCGTCGTTACGGTCTCACTCGAGTCCGACGTCCACCTCCCTGGCAACGCGACAGCGAAGGTGGGGCAGACCAGTTTGCTCGGTTCGCTGCACATCGAACTGGCACCACCATTGACGGAACCACCCGCGGGCGAACTCCGCGACGGCGACACGATCCCGATCGACAACGCCAGCACCTATCCGACCACGGAACAGACACTCGCGTCGGTGTCGACCGTGCTGAACGGCGGAGGCCTCGCACAGATCCAGGAAATCAGTGGTGAACTCAACGCTGGGCTGTCCGGGCACGAGGGAGAAGTCCGTGACCTTCTCAATCAAGCCGATACGTTCAGCGGCAGTCTCAACGAACAGCGCGATGACATCATCACCGCCGCCGAAGGCCTCGATCGCCTTGCCTCGACCGTCGACCAGCAGAACGCCGTACTGGCCGGCGCGCTCGAACGCATCCCGCCCGCGCTGGCCATCCTTGACGAACAGCAGAGGAAGCTCACCGACACGGTGACCTCCGTCGGAAACTTCGCCGACTCGGCGAACCGGGTTGTCACGGCGAGCTCGGAAGACGTACAGGGCAACGTCCGTGAGCTCGAGCCGGTATTGCGCGAACTCGGCAACTCCGGTTCCGACCTCACCCAGGCACTGGGTCTGCTTCCCACGTATCCGTGGCCGCTGGAGAATATTCCGAAGTTCTTCAAGGGCGACGCCGGTAACCTCTCCGCCACCGTCGATCTCACCATGGGTCGCCTCGACCGAGGACTACTGCAGGGGACACCCCTCGAGGGGTCGCTCACCAATGCCGAAACCGCCCTTGGTCGTACGGAGGGTCGAATTCCGGCGGTCTCGACGAAGAACCCGCTGACGGCGGGACTCGACAACGTTGCGATGAGGGGTACCCGATGATTCTGTCGAAATTCGTCAAGATTCAGCTGATCATCTTCGCCGTCCTCACCGTGATTGCCCTGACCACGATGAGTGTCGTGTACATGCGGTTGCCCGCGCTGGCGGGCATCGGGCGCTACTCGGTCGCTGTCGAACTTCCGACGAGTGGTGGGCTGTACAGCAGCGCGAACGTCACCTATCGCGGGTCGACCATCGGTACCGTCACCGATGTCACCCCCACCGCCGGCGGGGCACGTGCAACGCTGAATCTCGATAGCTCGGTCCGCATTCCGGTCTCAGCCGAAGCCCAGGTGCACAGCAGGTCCGCGATCGGCGAACAGTACCTCGACTTCGTTCCCAGCTCGCTCGAGGGACCGTTCCTCGAGGATGGGGCGGTCGTACCAGCGAGCCAAGCGAGTGTGCCGCAAGACATCGGACCGATGATCGACACCCTCAACGCCAGCCTCACCTCGATCCCGCAGCAACAGCTGAGCGCACTGATCGACGAGACACACACCGCCTTCGAGGGGTCCGGCCCCTCACTGCAACGGATCCTCAACGGATCCGACCGGGTACTGGACCAGGCCTACACCGACGCCGACGCCACCACCACGTTGATCAACGACGCGGCACCATTTCTGGACTCCCAAAAAGTCAGC
Source organism: Rhodococcus sp. ZPP (assembly GCF_017656075.1). NCBI lineage: Bacteria > Bacillati > Actinomycetota > Actinomycetes > Mycobacteriales > Nocardiaceae > Rhodococcus > Rhodococcus sp. ZPP. Next base: position 26,856 of record NZ_CP058639.1, on the reverse strand, counting down.
AGCCCCGCCATCCGCGAGTGGGCGGCGAACCTGGCGGGCACCGTCCAACAGGCCGACGCGAACGACCAGCACGTCCGACACATCCTGGAAACCAGCCCCGCAGCGGCCAGTGAGGCCAGTGCACTCTTCCAGCAACTGCACCCCACCGCCCCACTGCTGGCGGCCAACCTGACCAGTCTCGGTCAGGTCGCGGTCACCTACAATCAATCGCTGGAACAGCTGCTGGTCCTGCTGCCCGCCAGCGTCAGCGCCCTCAAGACGATCAACGTCCCCGACCAGGGAACGTCCAACGGCGCATTCCTCGACTTCAACCTGAATCTGAACGCACCCCCGCCCTGCACAACCGGGTTCCTTCCCGCCTCGGAACGGCGCGACGGCTCTGCCGTCGACGCACCGACGCGCACATCCGACCCGATCTTCTGCGCGGTGCCGCAGGACTCGTCGGTCGCCGTGCGCGGCGCACGGAACCTGCCGTGCATGGACAACCCCGGCAAACGCGCCCCCACCGTCGAGATCTGCAAGAGCGACGAGCCGTACACCTCGTCGGGAACCAACCCCTGGGTAGGGGACCCGACACCGACCACCGGCAACTCCGCCGCCCCCGCGTCCCACACACAAGAACCGGCCGCCCCCCAAATCGGGACGGCAAGCTACAACCCACGGTCCGGCCAGTATCAGGGCAGCGACGGCAGAACATACACGCAAACAGAGCTCAGCCGCACCGGATCTGCGCACGGTGACACATCGCCCGTCCAGGCGATTCTGACAGGAGGCCACTGATGCTCCGACGTAAATCCGACACCGTATCGGATGTCGCCGCCGTCCGCGCCGCACTCGACGCACGGCAGGCTGCCGAGGCGGCCGTCGAGGCAGCCGAGGCAGCAGAAGCCGCGGCCGCCGCACAGGAAGAAGGCGACACCGGCGACGTACCAGCCGTCCGCCACGATCCGCGGCGCCGCAGACCAGGCTCACGCCGATGGAACACCCTCGCGACGGCGCTGTTCGCGGTCGCCCTGGTGGGCTTGTTGGTGGCCGCGGGGGCCCTCGCACACGCGCACCAGGACAGCCAGGACGCGAGCGATCAGGATCTGGCCATGCTCGGCGCTGCCCGGCAGTCAGTCCTCAACCTGATCTCCCCGAGCTCGCAGGATCCCGCGGCCGGCGCGGACCGCATCATCAACGACGCGACCGGATCGTGGCTCACCGAATTCGAAGGCACAAAAGATCAGTTCGTCTCCGCCATCGCCGAGTCGAAGACCGAGTCGAGCGGCGAAATTCTCGGTGCCGGCATCGAGGGCCGAAACGACGACGGCAGCACGACCGTCCTGGTATCGGCGGTGTCGAAGGTAAGCAACGCCGCCGGCGCCAAGGACGAGCCACGAACCTGGCGTCTACGCGTCGGCATCGTCGATGTCGACGGGTCCTACAAACTGTCAAAAGTGGAGGTCGTGCCATGACCTGTGAACTCGAGAACAAACATGCCGCAGCGGAACCGACACAGGAACCGCGCGCCGCGGCCGCACCGAATCCGGCCACCGCCAGGCAAGCCGTATTCCTCAGATGCGGACTCACCGCGGTCGCACTCGGCGCCGTCGTGGCCACCGGCGCAGTTCTCGAGTTCCCCCTCTGGTTCATCGTTGCGGGCACACTCGTTGTCCTCGTCACCGGCGCTCTGACCTACCGCAGTGAGGCCGCGTTCGCCCACTCCCTGACCATCCGAGGGCGGCGCACGCGCACACTGGTTGCGGTGGCGCTCCTGGCCTCTTCGACGGCAACCTTCGCCGCCGTGGCACACCTGCACCTCACCGTCTCCGACGAACACACCGAACGGACACGGGCCGCTGTTGCCGAGAAGGCCGGTGAACTGACCGCAGGGGTGCTGACCTACAAGGCGCCCACCGTCGAGGACGACGTCGCCCAGGCCAAAAGTCATCTGACCGGCGAATTCTTGGAGTCGTACACAAAGCTGACCACCGAGACCATAATCCCGCAGGCGAAGCAAGGTCAGGTCGAGACGCATTGGGAAGCGAGCGGAACGTCGGTGGTTTCAGCAGACTCCGACTCCGCGGTGGTACTCGTCTTCCTCCGCGGCACCACGGCCAGCGCCGCGAAACCGGATCCGACGTACCTCTTCAGCAGTGTACGAGTCCGGCTGGAGGCATCCGGCGATCAGTGGCTCATCTCCCGACTCGAGCCCCTGTGAGATACCCGTGCTGAAACGTCCAAGGAGGCTGGGATGACGAAAACATCCACCAACACGTCACGATCGCGGATCGACGACGACACCACGACCCTGCGCGCCCGCGCAATCGAAGCCCGCGCGGCCGCGGAGGCCGCACTCGCTGCCGCCGAGCGCGCCGCGAAAGCGGCAGAACCACGTCCGCCGGACGATTCCCCAGACCCGGCTGCCGACGAGCAGCCGCAGCGTCCGGCAAGACGGCGTGGTGCATTGCGCGGGCGCCGGGGTACAACGATCTACCGCGCCGCGGTCGCGTTCCTCATTGTGACCTCCCTCGCCGGATCCGCCTCCGGTATCAAGGCATGGTGGGATCACCGCGAGGTCGAACAACGCGATTCGGCGGACCAGGCCCTGATGCATTTCGCCGAAGACGCAGTTGTGCAGCTTATCTCGACGAGCAAAGACGATCCCGACGCCTACGTCCAACGCATCCTCGACAACGCAGCCGGCCAGTGGCACGACGACTTCGACGCCCGCAAACAGACCGTCCTCGACACCATGAAAGCAGCGGGCAACGTCACCGTCGGCCATGCCGTCGAATCCGGCATCGAGCGACGAAATGACGACGGCAGCACCACTGTTCTGGTGGCCGCGTCGGCGGACGGCAACGTACCGCTCGCCGGACCCGGTTCCGCTGACCCCGCCACTGGAGCGGCGGGAGATCAGGCCCAGCCGTCGGGCGGTGATCCCGGTATGACGGCGACGATCGAGCCACAGGAGTACCAGCTGCGCGTGGACGTTGTCGACGTCGACGGGCAACTCAAATTGTCGAAGGTGGGATTCGTCCAATGACGACACTGAACATCGATACCCAGGTGAAAGAAGAGAACGCAGAACCCGAGCGCGACAGCGCGGGGGAGCAGGGAGCATCTCTTGTGCGCCGCGCCCGGGCACTGGCAGTCGACATGTGCCCACCCCTCGCCGCGGCGGCATCTGCAGGGGTGCTGTCCCAAATTCTGGCGGGGCAGGTATGGGCCGTCCTGTGTTGGGGCATCGTGGCCGTGTCCGGGCTCTTCATCGTCGCCAACAGCATCAACTGCCAGGGCCGCACCGGGCGAACCGCCGGCAAGTACCTCGAGGGCCTCCGCACTGTATCCACCACCGCGGGAGCTCCGATCGGCATCGTCCGTGCAACGATCCGGGTAGGGTGCCTGCCCGTCGACGGGATCTTGTTCCTCATCGGGCGGTTCTGGCCCCTCCATCGGGGACAGCGACGCACATACGCCGACAACATCGCCGGATCAGTGGTCAGGACCTCCGATACGGAGGGGCCGACCCATGGTCGGCGCCGACTCGGCATGACCGCCGCAGCGATGATCCCGCTCGGTGCAATCCTCGTCCTCGTCCTCGTCCAATTCTTCGTCCAACGCGCCGGCGACCAGGACGTCGTGGCAGCGCACGGGTCCGTGACGCAGGTCGCTTCCGACGGCGCCGTAGCGCTGTTGTCGTACAAGCCCGACACCGTCGATCAGGATCTGGATGCCGCACGCGGCGTGCTGACCGGCGATTTCCTCGAAACATACACAAAGCTGGCGAAAGATGTGGTCGCGCCGACGGCAAAAGACAAGCAGGTAACGATGCAGGCGTCCGCAGCAGGCTCTGCGGTCGAATCGGTGTCCGCAGACCAAGCATCGGTTCTCGTCTACATCAATCAGAGCACCACGACGGCAAGCAGTCCCGAAACGACGCAGTCACAGAATGCAATTCGGGTCGGACTCACCCGCGTCGACGAGACCTGGTTGATCAGCCGATTCGAGCCGTTGTTCTGACCAATACTGCAGCGGATAGTGGCCACCGCTGCGTAGCACCAACTCCCTAGGCCGTGAGAGTGAGGAAAACAATGGGTGTCGAGGTAGCGGTCACCAATCTGACGAAGTCTTTCGGATCGCAGAAGATTTGGCAGGACGTGTCGCTGACGCTTCCGCCCGGCGAGGTCAGCGCGCTGCTGGGCCCGTCGGGTACCGGTAAGTCGGTGTTCCTGAAGTCGCTGATCGGTCTGCTCCGCCCGGAGCAAGGATCGATCGTGATCGACGGTACCGACATCCTGGAGTGTTCGACCAAGGAGCTCTACGAGATCCGCAAGCTGTTCGGCGTGCTGTTCCAGGACGGTGCCCTGTTCGGGTCGATGAACCTCTACGACAACGTGGCGTTCCCGCTGCGCGAGCACACCAAGAAGAGCGAGTCCGAGATCCGCAAGATCGTCATGGAAAAGCTCGAACTGACCGGACTGATCGGCGCCGAAACGAAACTGCCCGGCGAAATCTCCGGAGGCATGCGCAAGCGCGCCGGCCTGGCACGGGCCCTCGTACTGGACCCGCAGATCATCCTGGTCGACGAGCCGGACTCCGGCCTGGACCCGGTCCGCACCACCTACATCTCGCAGACCTTGATCGACATCAACGCCGAGATCGATGCGACGATCCTGATCGTCTCGCACAACATCAACCTCGCCCGCACAGTGCCGGACAACATCGGTATGCTCTTCCGCCGCCAACTGGTGATGTTCGGGCCCCGTGAGGTGCTGCTCACCAGCGAGGAGCCGGTGGTCAAGCAGTTCCTCAACGGCACCATGATCGGCCCGATCGGCATGTCCGAGGAGAAGGACGACGCGCAGATGGCCGCAGAGCAGGCCATGGTCGACGCCGGTCACCACGCCGGTGGTGTCGACGACGTCGAGGGCATCGTCCCGCAGATGAAGGCCACCCCCGGCATGCCATTCCGCCAAGCCGTCGCCCGCAGGCAAGAAAGGGTGCGCGAGATCATGGACACCTTGCCCTTCAGTGCCCAGCTCGCGATCCAGGAGAGCTTCGAATCAACGGCACTGACCGAAGAATTTCCGGCCGTCATCACGGACGAGATGTACGCGGTCGACTAGCGCGGCCGACCCCGACCAACCCACGAAAGAAGAGAGATCAGATGATCATCGACCTGGTTGACCCGATCCAGAACCTCGTCACCGCGATTGCATGGTTACTCGTTCGAGGTCACCTCCCTCCATTGTAAAAACGGCGACAGCCCAGATCGACGGACGAGCGACACAGGCAGGACCGATGGCTTCACGGCGACGAGTACCGTCAGCAATAGTCGACGAGGCAACAGCGGTACTCGACGAACCGGATTGGCGATATGTGGCGCAACCAGCATTGTCACCCATTCTCCGCGGAGCCCTGGACGCCTTCCACGAAAACGGGTTTCGCGGAACGACGGTGCGAGAGATATCTCAACGCGCAGGCGTGACGATGCCCACGCTGTACTACTATCACGGGAACAAGGAAGGCATCTTCACAGCTCTGCTCGAGTGTGCGACCAAGGACGTCCTCTCCCGCGCGTACGCCGCGCGGGACGAGGGCGGGGACAAGCCGGAGGTCCGACTGCCCTATGTGGTCGAATCGATACTCCTCGGAACCCTCGTCGACCCCCGGATGATGGCGTTGGAGCCGGATATTCGGTTCCTCAGCGCACCGAATCGCGACCGCTTCGAGCGTGTGCGAACGGGGATCGAACATCTGCTCCTCGGGATCGTGCGAGAGGGCGCAGGCGCGGGCTATTCACCGTCGCGGATCCCGTGCTCACCACAAGGGCATTGCTCGACATGTGTGATGCCATTCCCGGCTGGTATGTCGAGTGTCCGCCCAAACCCCATGCCGTCGCGCAGAAATATGGTGCCATTGCATTGAACGCGGTGGGCTATCGGGCGGACACCTAGATCGGGGCTCCTCCAGTACGTCCGAAGCGCCGATCACACTTCAATAGAACGTGATTCATGCCGGGTCGGTGAACGTGGGGGCGCGCCCTGAGACGCCCGCAGCGACAGCGGCGACCTGGTTTGGTGTACCCAACAGTCCCAATTGAAGCCTGGACTCCAGGGCCAGCGCATCCGCTGTGTCCCCGCCACTCCAGGTCTCATCGTAAAGCCGCTTGGCCGCCCGGATCGCGTCCGGCGACTTCGCGGCGATCTCATCAGCCAATTCGAGTGCTGCGCTGAGCGGGTCCTCCGCCGTGCGAGTGACCAACCCCAACGAACTCGCCTCCAAGCCCGAGACGATACGTCCGGTGAAAGTGAGTTCCTTCGCCACGTCGATGCGCATGACACGTGGTAGGGACTGAGTGATAGCCATGTCCGGCACCAGTCCCCACTTGACCTCCATGAGGGACAACCGGGCGTCGGGCGCAGCGATGCGAATGTCGGCGCCGAGCGCGATCTGCATACCGCCACCGAAGCAGCTTCCCGTGATCGCGGCAATCACGGGCACAGGAACTCCCGACCAGTCATACGCCGCGCGCTGGGCGAAATTAGCAAGTCGCCCATCCTCCCGGACGAACAAGGCATCGATACCTCCCGCTGAATCAGCAAGAAAACTCGAAATATCCAAACCCGAACAAAAACTGCGCCCCTCGCCGTGAAGCACAACCGCTCTCACCGTGCGCTCCGTCGCGAGGCGATCCGCGGCCTCGAGCAACCCCTCGAACATAGCCTTGTCCAACGCATTGTGCTTGTCGGCACGGACCATCGTGACAATCGCTACACCGCTGTCGCTCACACTGAGACGAATTCGTTTATCACTCATGGTGGTTGACTCTAACTCCAGGACTGCTCTACCCGAAAGCCGCCGGCGAGTGACGCATTCCTCGATCCTCAATTCTCGTCCCTCCCGATCGCCGGCATTGGGCCTTCCCCCGGTGACCGACGCCTACCCCCAAAGTGTGATTCCCGTACCCCCCTGGGGAGATGTGCGACATCGCCTGGCGGACCTAGCCTCAAAGGACCGTTGGCCAACACCGGCCAGGCGGTGACGGTTCGTACAAAGATGTTGGACTAGGAGCAGCTATGGGGCGCATGCCACCCGAGGTCATGCAGCATGAACTCGACATGATCTGGCAGAGTATCTTCACCTGGCTGAGTTGGGCCATAGTCGCCATTATGCTGGCCATTGCCTTCCGAATGTGCGTCCGGCAGCGGACTCCCTTCTATCTGCTGGCCTGTCTGGCGGCCGGTATCGCGGCCTTCGCCGAACCGCTCTACGATGTAGCTTTTGACCTCTGGTTTTACGATGTCCACAACGGCGAGCCGGGAGCGATGTACTCCCACTTCACTGCATTCGGGGTCGTTCAGCCGAACTGGTCGCATAGCGGCTACATCATCCTGTACGCGAGCGCCTGCCTCTATGCGGGCCGCCGCATGTACGAGGGGAGCCTGCGGCGTAAGCATCTGTTCCTGATCTGGATTGCCGAGATCATCACCTCATGCGTATTCGAGGTCATCGGCACTGGTACGAATGTCTATACCTACTACGGGCCGTACGAATTGCGGATCTGGAACTATCCGTTGGTCATCGGCGTACTCGAGGGAACCCAGGTGGTGCTGTTTACTGTACTGGCGGTGCAGCTCTGGCGGCGGGTGTCCACCGCGTGGGGCCTCATCGGTCTCTTAGCGGTCTTCCCCGTCACAATGTTCGGTGCGAACTTCGGCCTCGGTGCACCAATCATCATCGCGCTACATCTCGACGAGTCCGAATTCTCTAGCGGAATAGTCTGGGCAGCAACCTTACTTACTATGACGCTGTGCACTTTGGCGGTGAACGGCGCGAGCAAGTTTCTTCCTCGGCCGTTTGCTACGCCCGAGCCGGACGGCGCGCCGGCTCCGAAGGCAGACGCGGTCGCGGCCGCCTGAATGCGGGGAAGGGGAACCACATCGACCCAGGACAGCGTCTGCGAAGCCGTCCTCCTCGAACGTCGGCCGTAGCGTCGCCAGGGTCTCCAAGATAGTGCCGGACTGGGAGTGCTCGTCGACCTCGATCTTCTTCCGAGCGGTGCCCCCGTGCCTGATCTCCTCGAAGAACGCGGGCCCGCGGCGCTGGGACTCGTCCTGCTGCTGGCCTCGCGCCGTACTTGCGGGATCGCGGCGCTCGGTCCGCACACCGGGTTGGATTGGCCGGGTTCAACGGGCCCATCCTCTCCTGCGGGGCGATGGGTGCGGGTCCACTCGGTGGCGCGGAGGATTGTGCGCGATGCCGCCGCCCGCCTCGGTCACGTTACCTGCTTGGGTGCGCCGTTATCCGGCGCCGGACTGGCCGGCGACCGCTCAGATTGTCGCCAGTTCGCGGCTCACCGGAGTAGCAGTTTGGCGATACTGTTAGCGGCGTACGTTGTGGCGGAGGCTATTTCATTCACTCGGCTTTCGATGCGTCGGCTGGGCCCGCCGATGGCCAGGCATGCCGCGAGACTGTCACCTACTACGATGCGTGCGGCGACGGCGCTGAGGTCGGGGAAGGTGTCGCCGTGGTTGAAGGCCACGCCGGTGGCCCGGGCTTCGAGGATTTCGGCGCGCAGAACCTCTCGCTTCGCAGGGTGAATGTGCTCGTCGATGTAGCGGTCGATTTGCTCGTCGTCGAGCTCGGCGAGGTAGAGCTTCTCGGTGGACGACGGGTGGTCGCTGGGAGGGCGAACCCGTGGCGGTGAATATCTCACAACTTGATTGGACTCCACATTGTGCAGGTAGATGAGGGTACCTCCGACCACGCGGCCCAACATGACCGTTTCGTCGAACTGTCGCAGAAGGTCCTCCATGAAGGGCTGCGCGATCGGCACGATCGACGGCCTGTCGACAGCGGCGAGGGCGCCGATGGACGGGCCGGTGCGGTAGCGCGACCCGTCGTATGTGAGATAGCCGCGGAAGACCAGTGCCTTGAGCAGTGGGTGGAGCGATGACTTGGCGGCCCCCATTTGGTGTGCCAGCTCGCCCAGAGTAATTCCGTCCTTGGACCCGGCCGCGAGTTCCAGCGCATGCAGCGCTCGGGAGACTGCTCGGTGTCCCTCGCTGTCAGCCATGTCCGACCCTTCCGCGCCATCCTTTTCCGCCAGTGGTGACGGCGAGTTTATCGTCCCCCGGCGGCCGCGATCTCCCCGGCACCGCGGCTGGCGTCGGAGGTCGCCACGATTCCGCGGCGGAGGAGATCGTCGATCCTATCGTCGTCGTGGCCGAGCTCGGCGAGCAACTGTCGCGAATGTTCCCCGAGGGCGGGTACCGGGCGCGCCGGGTACTCCTTGCCGCGCTCGGTGATCACCTGGCGCAGGGTCGGCACAGGCCCGACGGGCGTGGGTGTTTCGATCCATCGGCCCCGCTCCATCAACTGCGGGTGTTTGGCCACCACCGCGAGATCGTTGACGCGGGCGCAGGCGATCCCGATCCGGTCGAGCAGCTCGGTGAGTCCGGCGGCGGTGAATCCGCGGCACGTGTCGGCGACGAGTGCGTCGACCTCGTCGCGGCGCCCTGCCCGGGCCACGTTGGTGGCGTACCGCGGGTCGGAGACCAGCTCCAGGCGACCGATCACGTGTTCGGCGAAGCGCGCCCACTCGCGGTCGTTCTGGATGCCGATGACCACCGGGGTGTCTTGTGTGGCGTACTCGCCGTAGGGCACGAGGGAGGGATGGCCGAGGCTGATCCGCTCGGCCGGCCTGCCGTGGTGCTGGGCGTAGTAGATGTGGTTGGCGATGAAGTCGGTCATCGCGTCGATCATCGCGACGTCGACCACGGTTCCTTGCCCGGTCCGCTCGCGTTGGAACAGGCCCATCATCGCCGCCGAGGTCATGTACATACCGCTGGCGACGTCGGCGGCCGAGAAGCCGGGTTTGACCATCAGGTCCTTGGTGCCGGTGACGGCTACGGCTCCGGACTCCGCCTGCACCAGTGCGTCGTAGGCACGCTTGCCTGCGTAGGGTCCTGGTGTGCCGTACCCGGAGTTGGACACGACGATCAGGCGTGGGTTGCGGCGGGTCAGCTCGTCGGCGCCCAGCCCGAGCCGCTCGACGGCCCCGGGACTCATGTTTTGCATGAACAGGTCGGCGGACTCGAGCAACTCCAGCATGATCTGGCGGCCCTCGGGCGATTTGAGGTCGAGGGCCAGTGATTCCTTGCCGCGGCCCGTCCACAGGAACACACTGGACATCTCGCCGGCCACGGCGGCGTCATATCCGCGGGCGAAGTCGCCACCGTCGATTCGCTCGACCTTGATCACCCGCGCCCCGAGATCGGCGAGCTGCCGGGTGGCGATGGGCACGGCGACGGCATGCTCGAGTGCGACGACGGTGACGCCCGCCAGCGGTAGATTCTCGTGCGTCGCCTGTGTGGTGGGCATGGTTGCAGTGGAATCAGTCTGTGTCATTGGGTTGCCTTCTCGGGTTGGCGGTCGGTTTCGTGTCGGGTACGGCGACCGCGCACGGAACGCACGGCCATGATCGCCATGAACGCGACGGCGAGGGCCAGCATGGTGCCGGAGATCGGTCGGGTGACGAAGACGGTGACGTCGCCGCCGCTGATGAGCAGCGTCTGGCGAATGGCGGGCTCGAGCAGCACTCCGAGAACGAAGGCGAGCACCAGCGGGCCGGGCTCGAAGCCGAGCTTGCGCATGGCGTACCCGAGGACACCGAAGACGAGCACCACCCACAGGTCGAAGATGCTGTTGTTGATGCTGAAGACCCCGAGCATGGTGACCACGACGGCGAGGGCGACGAGGATCGCGACGCGCACGTCGAGAATGCGGATGAATACCCGCACCAGTGGCAGATTCAGCACCAGCAGAATCACGTTGCCGACGACCATCGAGGCGATGACTCCCCAGAAGATGTCGGGGTGCTCGTTCATCAGCTGAGGCCCGGGGGGTGACGCCCTGAATGAGCAACGCGCCCAGGATCAGTGCGAGCACCGGGTTCGGTGGCAGGCCCAGGGTGAGCAGCGGGATGAAGGACGACTGCGAACCCGCGTTGTTGGCGGTCTCCGGGCCGGCGACGCCCTCGATGGCGCCGCGGCCGAAGCGTTCCGGATTCTTCGACCGCCGCTTCTCCGTCGCGTACGAGGCGAGCGAGGCCACCATGCCACCGCCACCGGGCACCAGCCCGAGAACGAACCCGATCAGGCTGCCGCGGGCGATCGGTCCGCGGGACTGACGGAGCTCGGCTCGCGACGGGAGCACATGTCCGACACGGGCGACGGTGCCGGCTGGCTGACGCGAGTGCTCGAGGGTGTACAACAGCTCGCCGAGCCCGAAGAGTCCCATGGCGACCGCGACGAAGTCCAGTCCGTTGAGCAACTCGAGGCTGCCGAACGTGAAGCGCGCACTGCCCTCGATCGAATCCTGCCCTACGGTGGCCAGCAGCAGCCCGCAGAAGGCCATCAACAGGGCCGCCGCGAATCGCCGTGACGCGAGATACGCCGCCAACACAATGCCCAAAAGCGCCACGACGGCGAACTCGGGCGGCCCGAACTTCAGCGCGAAGGAGGCCAGGACCGGCGCCAGCAGGACCAGGCCGACGACGGCGACCAGGCCGCCGACGAAGGACCCGATTGCGGCGATGCCGAGGGCTGGCCCGGCCCGCCCTTGGCGGGCCATCTGGTAGCCGTCGAATGTCGTCACCACGGACGCCGCCTCACCGGGGAGGCGGAGCAGCACGGAGGTGATCGTGCCGCCGTACATCGAACCGTAATAGATACCCGCTAGCAGGATTACGGCCGTCGCGGGTTCGAGGCTGTAGGTGAGTGGCAGCAGGAGCGCGATCGTTGCCGTGGGACCGAGGCCCGGGATCACGCCGATGACCATGCCCGCCAGTACGCCCAGCAGCACAAAAAGTAGATTCGTTGGTGTCAGCGTCGTCTCGACGCCGGTGATAATGCCGGAGAAATCCACGAGTCTTACCTTCCGGGGGCCAGCGGCCCGATTGGGAACGGTACGCCGAGCAATTCGACGAAGACGATCTGCAGTGCGACTACCCCCAGTGCCGCGGTGACCAGCGTGAGGCGCCAGGACTCACCGAAGAGACGGAGCCACACCACGAGTAGCACGAAAGCCGGCACGGGCATGCCCACCAGCGGGAGCATCACTACGAAGAATGCGACGGAGGCGATGGCGGTAGCCACCCGAGCGAGGTCGCTGAGCATGGCTTTCTCGCAGCGCTCGACCCCGGTAATGCACAACCAGGCGCTCGTCACGAGCACGCCCACCGAGGTGAGCAGGGGCCAAGCTCCGGGGCCCGGCTCGGTCAGGTCACCGAGCCCGAGACGCACCGATTCGATTGTCGCCAATATGCCGAGAACGGTCAGGACCGCGGGGGTGAGGCGTCTATTCTCCACAGCCCTCACGTTCTTCTCGGCGGACTCCTCGACAACTAGCATGTCGCTCATTTCTGGATCGCCTCTCGCCATTGGATTTCGGCCGAGTTGATCTCTGCGCGAACCTTTTCGGGTCCTGGGTCGTCGTCACGCACGAATTCCTCTCCCAGCACGTCGGCGGTCTTCGGGTCTTTCAGGCACGATCCCATGGCCTGCGCCAAGGTCGTTTTCACCTCACCGTCGATTCCGGCTGGAGCGAGCAGGGTGACGTTGACTGTCGAGTCGGGTAGGTCGCCGTATCCCAACTCGGTGAATGTCGGGACTTCGGGCAGGAATTCGAGTCGCTCTTCGGCCCCCGTGACCAGGGCTCGCAGATTTCCCGATTCGATCTGCTTGAGCAGTGTCGGCGACGTACTCAGGTAGGCGCTGTCGACGTTTCCGCCCAGCACCGCGGCCGCGGACTGGTCGTTGCTGACGAAGGGGACGTTGGTAAAACGAGGCCCCCCGGCCTCGGTGACACCGTTGATAGCGAGCGCAAAGATGCCCATCGAGCCTGGCATGGCGACCGAGAATTTACCGTCCTTCCGCTGGGCTGCTTCCAGCACCTCCTGCCCGTTGCGATACGGGCTGTCGCCCTTCACCACAAGAACCGAGGGTGCAAGAGTGATACCGGAAATCGGGTCGAAGCTGGATCCGTCGTACTGAGCGCCATCGGTAACCAGCGGTACCAGTGCTGCGGTCGACAACGACACCACCGAGAGTGTGTATCCGTCCGGCTCCGCTCGGGCGACCCTCGTCATCCCGATCGCTCCGCCACCACCGTCCTGGTTCTCGACGATGAAAGTTCCACCCAGCTCGTTCTCCATGCATTTCGCCGCGACACGGGCGGTGGTGTCAGAGATTCCGCCGGCGGCGAACGGCGTGATGATCCGCACTGTCCCGGACGGGTAGTAGCCAGCGGTGGACTTCGGCATCTCGGCGCATCCGACGGTCGCCATTCCGGCAGCGACAAGGAGTGCGGTTATTCGGGGAATCCGAGCCATCAGCATCACGTTCCTATATACGAATGCTGCATACCCATATTAGAATGGACGATAGGCGCCGACGGGGGTGATGTCAATCACAATCGTTGCGCTGTGCGATTCTTCGAGCCGCCATCGAGTGACCTAGACGGCATTCGCACTGTTCGACAGCGGTGCCGCACACGACCTGGGCGAGTGGAGGATTCTCAGCGGCCAGGCGTCAACCGGGCGATCGCGTCGAACACTCTCTTGTGGCGCCACGGGGTCCCGCGCGGCCGCGCAGGCCCAGCTCGAGGCCGTATGCAGCGTCGACGCGCCGGGGCGAGCAAATCTGATCCGGGAGTATGCGGCGTGCGCTTGCGCTCGGATCGGCCGAGTGCCACGAACGTCCTGGTTAGTGAAACGCGGACCATCGAGACGGTTGCGACCACGGCGCACGACGTTGGTTTCCGCCGGTATTAGCTCTAGCTCGGAGTCGGCAAGGAGAGATGCTCTTACTTCCTCGGCTGCCTTGCCGGATCACGATCGTCCGCGAAGTTCACCTCACGTGCGTGTGGCGAAATACCTTCCAGATCCGCCGTACGTCGACTTCGATAGGGCGGTACTGGGCCACGTCGGCGTCCATGAACAGTGGGAGGCGTTGCGCGGCTACTAATCCGGGGTTGCTGAGGTCATCTGTTCGTCAGTGTTGCGAGCCGGGACGGATCCGGGGCGGTTGAATGGCTAATCCTTTCGGTCGTACCATTTGAGCAGTAATATGATTTCCATGCGTATAGCGGCGTGGCTCGTCTGTCTTGCCATGGTGACGTTCTTGAGCGCTGGCTGGGTTGCGGTCGCTCCTGCGGTGGCCGACATCCCGGCACCATCCGAGGATCCGTTCTACCAAGCTCCGGCCGGCTACGAGTCGCAGCCTGACGGGACGATTCTGCGGTCGCGCCCGGTGACCGCGGCGGCGCTGAGTGTGCCGCTCCCGGTCGATTCGTGGCAGCTGCTGTACAAGTCGCTCGACTCCCACCGAGAACCTGCGTCCGACGTCGCCACGGTGCTGGTCCCGAGAACACCGTGGACGGGCGAGGGCCCCAGACCCCTCGTTTCCTATCAGACGGCGGAGGACAGTCTCGGATCTCGGTGCGCCCCGTCGTATGCGCTCACGGCGGGCCTGGGGGCCGTGACGTCGAACGCGGCGTCCGAGACGCTGATGATCGCCACCCTACTGTCCCGGGGGTGGGCGGTCGTCACCGCGGACTACGAGGGCCCGGAGTCCGAGTTCCTGGCCGGACCGCAGTCGGGCTACGCGGTTCTCGACGGGGTCCGCGCCGCTCGGCATTTCGAGCCGGCCGGACTCGACGTGAACGCGCCTACGGGTGTGTGGGGATACTCCGGTGGCGCCTTCGCCACGGCGTGGGCCGCCGGACTTCAGCAGTCCCACGCTCCCGAGCTGGGCCTGAGCGGAATTGCACTGGGCGGGTTACCTGCCGACCTCGAGGCGACCATGCGGAACGTCGACGGCGGGTACGGTTTCGGACTCACCTTCGGCGGAGTCACCGGGATCGATCGCGCGTACCCCGAGAAGGGGCTGAGCGAGCTCTTCACCACTGAGGGCCGAGCGGCCATGCACGCGAGCAGCGCCGCGTGCACCGTCGATCTGATCGCGACCTACGCGTTTCGGTCGTTACACGACTACACGATCGACCCTCGGCCGTTCGATCTTCCCCCGCTGCGCGAGGCTCTCGCCGAGAACAGCCCGACCGCAACAGGAACCAGCGCACCGGTCTACAGCTATCACGCGGAAGCAGACGAACTGGTGCCCGTCGCGGTCCACGACGAGTTCGTCCGTCAGTCCTGTGCCGCGGGCAATACGTTACAGGTGGTGCGACCTCCCGGCGGAAGTCACAACACTACGTTGATCTCCGGCGCGCAGGGCGCGATCGACTTCCTCGCAGCACGATTCACCGATGCGCCTGCCGTCGACGACTGCCGATGAGGGCAGTCAGCGGAGCTAGGACACAGACGGGCGGCGGAACTCGACGGACTCACGGACTTTCTTACTTGCTGATCGCGACGAGGTGGGGGGGTTCACCAGGTTGTCAGCGTGGTGACTAGGTCCAAACGGCTTCTGTCACCCATGCTGGTGGGCAACCCATCTCGGATTCGGACCGGTTCATCGCGGCGAGCCCGGTCTGGATGTGCTGAGTGATCGCCGTCGTCCAGTTTGAGCGGGGATCGACGTGGTCGAGCAGATAGGCGAGCACTGCCAGCGAGGCGTACACACGCTTCGTGGTCGCTGGTGACGCCGCATGCTGCAGATCAGGGATCGCGGACAGGTGCCGGCCGGAGACCTGGACGTCGATGTTCCGGTTCCATAGCCGTGAATGGTGTGCACAGGTATTGCGGATGTAGTTGAGGTTCTTCATCCAGCTCACCAGGGCTGCACCGTGGCCGGCGCCGGAGTTGTCTCTCAGGTCGAAGCTCGCGGCGATGTCGTCGCGATCCTTTTGCATGAGTCCTTCGTAGAGGCGCGAGAGACCGCCGAAGTCGAGGATCTCGGTGACCACCCACACCGGGAGCGGGCCGCCGTACTTGCGTTTGAAGTGCGTGACGAACTCTTCCTTCGATCGCCCCTGGTCCTGCCCGACCTTGCGCAGCCACTTCGCGTGCGGACCGTCGAGCCACTCGGCATGGGCTGGCGGGCGCGACGGATCCGCAACACCGACAAACTCGGGGCCCAGGACGGTGGGGTCGGTGTGCGCGAACGCACCATGCCGACCGAGGGTGTGACCGACCCGCACCCTCATCACGACCTCTATACGCTCGATCGCGTCGAGAACCAACAGCTTCAGTACTCGATCGAACTCGTACAGATCGAGAACCTGCTGAAACGACGTCCCGGCCTGGAATCGGTCCTCGATCACCGGGGCACCGGCGGTCGATCGACTACGAACACGAAATGGGTACCAGTAGCCGCTGAGCCGGTAGTACCCGACCGTGTCCAACCACTGCTCCGCGGCCGCGGGGTCGACGATCGTCATTCCCCGCGATTCCAGCAGCTGCCGCTGCTGGGGAATGGTCTTGAACGGTTTGCCGTAGGCGGGCTGGCTCATGAGGATAAAGAAAACCAGCCTCCCCCTCGAATGAGCGGAAGGCTGGCCGTGTTGGCATCAACTGTACCGGAACCGGTCGACAAACTGTGTAAACGGCGCCACACCGGCCATGCTGCCCGCCATGCAGGGCCCTACGACTTCGTCTGACGGGTCTAGAACGGTGTCGATAACGACGCAGATTGTCGTCGCAGGCCAGCGCTGCGACCACCGTGGTGTGTCGGAACCACATCCTGAGGGGTGGCGTGGTTGCGCAACGACAGCTTGAAGCCGGTGGCGCCCGGCACGCCTATGATCGGGTGGAAACCGCAGACAGTGCCGATGGGGACACCGTGACCTTCGCCACTCGTCCGGTAACACTGACTTCGTTCCCTCCTTCGTGTGCGGTTCCGGCACGTGTGCACCACGCGATCAACGCCTTAGCAGGTCGCGGATCGTCGGCGTCGACGACTAAGCCATTGCCCCTTACCGCCACTCCAACGTCAGTCCCGATGGTCGTCGAGTCCCTAGTAGTACGCGCAGTTGTGACGCTTGTCGACCCCCGAGCATCAGTTACTGGACCTGGTCGGCCGGGAGCATGGTCGGGATCTTCGACGATGTCTCCGGCACTGCTGGGGACTGCACAGTCGCCGGAATCAGTGTCACGATCAAGTTCGTCACCGCGGTCCGCTCACAGGGTGCGGTGTTCGCCACACCGGCGGTCTCCCGCGGCTACGCGTCGTTGACATTCGTTGTGGCGCCGAGTGTCTAGGCGGACGCAACCAGCCGACTGGGGGCGCGTCGGCCGGTAGTCGCCCGCATGATCTTGGCATTGGTCGTGTCTGGATGGCGTGATATCAGCTTTCACCCAAATACTTTTCGGGTCTTCGTTTTCGTGATCTGGCATTGCGCAGCGGTAGGGTTGCTGCATGCGTGATATGGACGTTCGAGTTGCATTGCACAATCGACTCGCTTCTGTGCATGGTGAGGAACTCAATGACACGCTAATCCTGGACGAACTCGGGCTTTGCGGTGAAGTTCGTGTCGATGTGGCGGTTGTCAACGGTGCCCTCTCTGGTTTCGAGCTGAAAAGCGCTCGGGATAATCTGCGCCGACTGCATCATCAGGTTGAAATCTATTCGCAGGTATTGGATTACGCAGTCCTGGTTGTCGCGGACAACCACTTGAATGCAGCGAAAGGCATCGTTCCGCGTTGGTGGGGCCTGACCGTGGCCACATCACGGAAGGGCGAAGTTGAGTTAGACGAGATTGTCGAGCCGCGAATGAATCGGGGCGTGGACCCGATGTCGCTTGCTCAGCTACTTTGGCGCGAGGAGGCGCTCGAAGAGTTGACTATTCGTGGCTGTGACCGCGGTGTCAGGTCGAAGCCTCGGTGGGCCGTATGGACGCGACTCACCGAGGTAACCGACGTTGATGAACTGAGAGCGGTGGTGCGGAGTCGACTTAAGGCGCGCCCGTCCTGGCGAGACGATCGATAACAACCGAAATGTGGTGCGACGTCGACCAAGCCTTCCACTCGGTCCCGCCGCCAGGTCCACCTCGCTCACTAGCAAGCCGGTGATATTCGCGGTCACCCCAGCTGAAGGTCTCCTTTGACAGAATTCCTGGTTTTTGATTGCGCAACATCGTTGCGATCGGGAAGATAGTCCGATTTCCCAACTTGGGGTCGACCTTCGACTTGATGACGAACCACTGGTCATCGCTTGTGTACCGGATGTTCGGGGCGGACTGATGCTTCACCGGGGGGCCCGGCACCGGGTATGACGTGACGTAGTCGCCGTAGGTTGGAAGCCGCGGTGGTTCGGAAGCGATAACCCGACTCCAGAGCTCGGCGTCGTACCGGGGGAACGAGGCGGGTTCGTTTGGCTTCGCACTCGCCAACGATTGGGGGAATGCACCAGCAAGCATCACCAGAGAGCGCCAATCGTGCACGTGTGGCAATGCGCCGATCACGGCGGGGACGAAGCCCGCGAACGCGATGAGAGAATTTCCATCGACGAACCCGAGATCCAGGATGAGATCGACCTGGCCGGGCGACAAGTCGAGTGCTTCCAGAGCGTTCGTCAGGTCGGACGCCAGGAAGCCAGTGTTGCCGAAGTCGTCCCCGTGGAGGCGAATGCAGACCCCGTTCCCGTCAAGAGCTGCAATTTTGCGGACCGATGCGATGAAGTCTGCTGAAGAACCGGTCCGAAGGGTCGGAACGGCGGCCGCATCGGCGCGCAGGCGGTCGTGCAGATTCTCGACTGCTTGAGTTCCACTCAGCTCGATGCCGTCTGTCATCGTCGCGTCGACAATGACGAAGTTCGTCGCGTCGTAGTCCTTGCACAGCCGAGGTACGAGTTTGTTGAATTCTGCGCCGACTGTGGAAGGCGTCGCACCCTCCTGAATCGCGAGTTCAAGGATGGGGACCATGCGTCTTCGCTCGGCGGTCCGAGTGTTCTCGAGCGCGTCGAGCTCCCCCCTCTTGGCCTTCAGGGCTGGGAAATAGATGACATCAGCGGGCAACGGCGACACATTTTCCTCCTGGGTGTGGTCATCCATGTTGATGGCCACGAGCGCTCGACCGATCCGAGCAGCTGCCAAAAACCGGGTGTACGGTCTAGTTGTCAAACGAATCAATACCAGATAGACGGCAAGTTACAGATAACTCGCCCATTGCTGGGACCGTGCAGCGCATCGATGCCCCGGCTCGTTCAGTAGCCCGTCTAGGGTGGTGATCCCTAACACAAGTTATGGAGAGTTATGTGTCGCAACCCGATAAGTGTCAATAAATCTCTATAGTCGCCGCATGCTGCCCGAACTCAACCCGTTCACCCCCGGGTCAGGTCTGAAACCTCCAGCCCTCAAGGGACGCGAAGCGGAGATCGAGATCTTCGATCGCATCGTCGCGCGAAGCAAGACCCGAAAGTATGACCGCGGCATGGTGTTGTCAGGTCTACGAGGTGTCGGGAAGACGGCGCTGCTCAACCACCTCGCGGAGAACGCCGAACGGCATGGCTGGCTCGTTATCCGAATCGAGGGTAGACCGGACAACTCCGGGGTTGCCACAGTCCGAAAGAAACTGGGAAGGGAGCTGGCGCAGGGATTACGTCGATTCAGCCGTCGACACCATACCCAGCATGCAATCGACACGCTCGTCACACTTGCCAGTCGATTTACCCTGTCGGTAGGAATTGCCGGTGCGAAAGTCGACCTCAGTATGGATGACGACCGGGCAGCGAGCGGCGACATCGAGGTCGACCTTGAAGAACTTGTAGAGGACGTTTGTGAGGCAGTGCGCAAAAAGAATTCCGCATTCGGTCTGTTCATCGATGAGATGCAAGACCTTGACGCGGAACTCTTGGCCGCCCTTCTCGCGGTTCAGCATCGCGCGGGTCAGCACGGATGGCCCTTCTTCGTGATCGGAGCAGGACTGCCGAACCTGTCCGCCAAACTTGCGGGTACGCGCTCATATTCCGAAAGGTTATTCGACTACCGTGTGATCGGCCCGCTTGCGGAAGACGCTGCACGGGAAGCGCTGGACGTCCCGGTCACGAGGCACGGATGTGCGTTCGAAGTGGACGCGTTGGACATCCTCGTTGCGGCTAGCGCTGGATATCCCTATTTCATCCAGGTATTCGGCAAAGAGATCTGGAATCTCGCCGAGGAGACAAAGTTTACCGAGACAGACGCCCATGAGGCTGTCGAGCTTGGCAGGCTCGCGTTAGATAGCGGGTTCTTTCCATCGCGGTGGGAACGAGCGAGTCCGGGTGAGCGCGACTATCTCCGAGCGATCGCCGCGACCGGAGAAGACAATCCTCGCACCGGAGAACTTGCCGGCCGACTCGGAGTCCAGGTCAATGCTCTGAGCGGGGTGCGCGACACCGCCATCAAGAAGGGGCTCATCTGGTCTCCCGAATACGGTCGAGTTGCTTTTACGGTGCCGGGCATGGCGGACTTCATTCGGCGCCAGCCTATTTGATGATCCGATCCGGAAGCCGCGTTCGGGTGCTCCTCAGGTACTCGTAGAGAGTGGATGGCAGTTCGAAGTGAAGAACCGTCAGCACTCGACTGAAGCTGGGGGACTTCTGGCTTTCGAAAGTAGGGCTGTCGCGCATACTCTCCACGCGAGCCTGGGCAGGCCGGCGGATGAGAATGTTGACGGAACCCTCGGGCACGCGCTGTGCGGGTGGGGATCATGCACTCGTCGAAATAGAAACTTACGCTCGAGACGTAAGTTTCGTCGATTCTGAAGCACGAGGAGCCGGACACGGTGATGGATCGAGTTCCTGAACCGTGCGTGGCCCAGGCGGCGTCAGCGTTGCTCGGTCTCCACATCGCGGTCACCGCGGGAAGGAGACCCACGGGAAAAGTCGAGATCAAGTGCTGGCGTTAGTGCATCTGCAATTGCCACACCGGCGATGTCCTGGATGCAACGTCGGGCGACGTTAAGCATGTACCGATGTTCCTCGGTGAATAGGTGATCGAATGCCTGGGCTTGATGGGCCGTCCCGCCAACCAGTGCCTCAAATACCGCCAACTCGGTGGTCTGCAGCATGTGCCGGGCAACGGCGGGGTTCGCGCGGAACTTCTCAACCAGGTCGATGTATCGAGGCGCCCAGTCCGGCGGAGTGGTGACACTGTCCGTGAGCGAGGGGAAGTCGATACTCAGACGCTTTGCTCCGACCTCCTGGTACGCGGCGTGAATCTTCTCAAGGTTGTAGCGGACCAGTTCATCGGCACTGGCAAGAATGGACAAGACTTGATCGTCGTCAGGGTTTCCGGTGACCAGCGCACGTCTTGTCCGTTCAAGCAGTTCTGCTGCCGACATCTCGTCGAGCTTGCCGGCATCTGCAAGTGCCGCCGCGGTCAGCGCGATGAGTGCGTGACCGGCCAGAATCACGCGCGTTGGGTTCGGCAGCGCGCCTCCTTTGTCGACTGCGCGACCCAGAGACGCGATGGCTTGCAGGATCAGGTGGGGTGTAGAGCGCAACGCATCGAACCGGAGGAATGCGACCAGGTGAGACGGGATGTAGCCCAAGCCTTTCAATTGTGTGTCGGTGCGTAGCTCAGCGGCGGCGCACTCTGCGCCATCGATGTGACCGAATCGCTCGGGCAGCCAGGCGTGAGCTGCCTCGCGACCGGCAAGGGTGGGGACGTCTAGGGTTCGCAGACCGAGTGTCCGGGCGAGGCCGCGGCCGCGGCGAGAGACTGTTTGACGGACGAGAACAGCTCGCTCGAAACCGAGAAACCGTTGGAGTCCTGCGAGCCAAAGGAGCCGGTCAGGCTCGCCAGATTGACCCTTGCCGCTCTTGCACTCGAGTATCGAGCGGGAGATCCGCAGACGCCCGTCGACGTCGACCGCGAGGACGTCGATGTCGGTGAGAACTTCACGTCCGGAGTCCGCCTCAACGCGGATTGGCGTGCGTAACCTGACCAGAGCACCGTCGTTGAACTCGGTACGGCCGACTCGCCGCTCGAGGTCCGCGCCCGAGTCCGTACTTCGACCGACCTTTTGCATTCTAGCCTGTTTGCTGGACTGGTTGTGGCCGCGGCTGCGTCCGGTTTCGTGAGCCGTCGACGCCGGGGCGGCAAGGCGTTCAGCTGGCTGGGGGGGGGCCTAGCTGAATCGGGCGGACCGTCCGTACGCGCCGCGTTTGCGTCGCGCGTACCGACATTGGCAGCTTCGGCGCCCTCGGATTCGGGGGTGGTCTGTGCCGTTGAGTCCAGGTCCTGCTCGCCGGTCTGGTTGGATTTCTGTTCGGGCACTTGGCCTGTCTGGGCCGACTGGGTAGGGGTGATCGTACTTTCGGCGGCGGCCTGGTTGCTGTCGTTGAAAGGCAGCTCGTCCTCAGACACCGAAGGCACCGCCTGAAGTTACGTCGCGCAGCGCAGCAATGAGTCGCGCTGACTCGCGGTCGTCAGTTTCTGCCGCGGAAGCCACCTTGGCCCGTTCTCGCTCGACGTGACTGTAGGTCCTCTGGTTGCCTAAGCTCTGGAGACTGCCGGCTTCGCCGCGGTGCTGGGACCCACGGTCGTCGATGATCGACAGTGCGGACTCGGCGATGTCGGATTGGAGCAGGACCATCCTGTAGTTGCCGCGGCCGCCGGGCACGACTTGGATTGTGCCTGCGGTCTCGAGCATCGGATAGTCGGTCCCGATGTTCGGTACGTTTCCGGCTTCGCCGTCGCGAATGAGCGAGTACAAGAAACCTCCTGGGTTACGCAGTTTCCAAGAGGCGAACGTGGAGGCGTAGATCATGCTGCCGACCAACTGTCGCACGTGCCCCGACGGATCTGCGGGTGTAGTGCCGAACGCGTCCCGCTTGAGATGTGGGCTGAAAAGGAAAGCCTCCTCGGACCCGTCCGAGGTCTGCACAATCGACCTCTCGACTAGACCCTGGGAAACGGCGAAGTCGATCCACTTCTGCTCGGTGGAGGTCACATGCTTCTGAGGAATACCTGGGCTGACGGCGACCTCTTCCAACAGTGCCCCAACCTCGGTGCTCGCACGGGCATCCTGTGCGCGAAGCGCGGCCGTGGTCGCCTGCTGGTCGTTGGTCCAGATATTCGGGTTAAAGACGACGGGTCGGTCGACCTCACGCTCGCTGCGGCGGACGAGGTTGACAGCCTCCAGATAACCCAGGGCTTTGGTGGCGCTCTCCTCATCCTGATTGACGGCCTCGATGGCGGACTCCACCGGGAGTGGCTGGCGACTTGTAACTCGAATGAGCTCAAGGGCCGCACGCTGGACAGGTGAGACGATCAGAATGTCTAGGAGCTTGGGAGCGTCGGCGATGAGGACCTCGTTCGGCGGGATCAGAGCCTCGACGCCGACTAGCTGGTGGTCGGCGTTGCGGCGACACTCGACCCAGCCCATTTGCTCCATCGTGGGAAGGACTTCGCGGTGAAGCTGGCGTGTCCCGATATGAGCCTCGATGGCGATTGCTTCGATGCGCCCGGAAGTGGAGACCTGCGAGTTTCGCAGTCGCCAGGCCAGCTCGTAGACCTGCCCGGCGAACTGCAACGAATCCAAGGCCGCGTGAGCAGACGAGACCCCATATACAGATAGGTGGCGGCCCAAGCCCAACAGAAGCTCAGCGTCGGAGAGCATCGAGAACCACCTTCTGGAGACGAGACAAGACGAGCTTGCCAGGATAGTCGAACGCATCTTGTACCACTGCGAATCCATATCCTCGCGAAGAGGGCGGCTCGGTTCCTGGGACGTACCCGCGGGCGTTGTACCGAGATATTGTCAATACCTGTGGATGAGTGAGTTTCAGGCGACCTCCGATCCGGCGTTGGCGGGCTCGGCAGGTGAGGTGTCGGGGGTGATGTCGGTGGGACGCTCGAGCAGCTTGCCCTTGTGGAACACGGCGCCGGCTCGGACGAGCGCGACCAGATGCGGAGCGTTGACCGCACGCCAGCGAGCCTGTGCGGCGTCGATCAGCTTGTAGGCCATGGCAAGTCCCGCCGCACGGGATCCGGGGCCCTTGGTGACTTTCGTCCTCAAACGCACCGTGGCGAAGGTAGATTCGATGGGATTTGTGGTGCGTAGATGCACCCAGTGCTCGGCCGGGTACTTGTAGAATTCGAGCAGCACATCCGTGTCGTCGGTGATCTTCTTCACCGCCTTCGGATACTTCGCGCCGTAGTCGAGTTCGAAGGCTTTGATCGCCACTTGCGCCTTGTCGATGTCCTCGGCGTTGTAGATTTCCTTCATCGCCGCGAGCGCCCCGGGATGTGCCGTCTTCGGTAGCGCAGCAAGTACATTGGCCTGCTTGTGGAACCAGCACCGCTGCTCCCGGGTTTCGGGGAACACCACCCGCAGCGCCCTCCAGAACCCAAGGGCACCGTCACCGACCGCGAGGACCGGGGCGGTCATGCCGCGGCGGCGGCAGTCCCGCAGCAGGTCAGCCCACGACTCGGTGGACTCGCGGTACCCGTCGGTGAGGGCGACGAGCTCCTTGCGTCCGTCCGCACGGACGCCGATCATCACCAGCAGGCACAGTTTGTCCTGCTCGAGGCCGCACCTTGAGGTGGATGCCGTCGACCCACACATAGACAAAGTCGGTGCCGGAGAGGTCCCGATCCTGGAAGGCCTTCGCCTCGTCCTGCCACTGCGTCGTCAACCGGGTAATCGAGGCCGCCGAGAGCCCGGCACCCGATCCGAGGAACTGCTCAGTGCCGGGCCGAAGTCGCTGGTGGAGAGCCCGTGCAGATACAGCAGCAGCAGCACCTCGTTCATCTGCGGGGACTTGCGCACCCAGGCCGGCAGGATCGCGGACGAAAATCGCTGTCGCTCGCCGGTGTCCGGGTCGACGCGCTTGTCGTTGACCCGCGGGGCCTTCACGTTGACCGCACCAGCGGCGGTCAGGACGTCGCGTTCGTGGTGGTAGCCGTTGCGCACCACCAGGCGGCGACCGTTCTCGTCGACCTGGTCAGCGAACTGTTCGATATAGGCGGCGACCTCCGCCTGCAGCGCGGCCGCGAGCATCTGCCGGGCACCGTCACGGACGATCTCGTCGAGCAACGACCGCCCGTCGTCGTCGTCGGAGCGGTCGTTGTCGTGTACTACCGTAAGCACGGGCGTACCTTCCCAACCAGCGTTGCAGCGCTGGCCTTGATCGAATACCTGTTTTCTTGCAGATCATCATCCGGGAAGGTGCGCCCTCCCCGATCCACAGGTATTGATCATTTCTCGTTGTACCCGCTGGGGGTGCTGAGAACCACCGATTTCGAGGGGCCTCACCGACTCCACCTCCCGGCCGCTGGAGGCTGCCGATGGTCTCTGTATGACCCGTCAGGGCGTGCTTAAGTTAAGGCCATCACGGGCGAGGTGCTGCCCTACCCGTCTCGCGGAGCCCGGGCCCCCCGGGGATCTCGGCGCTGCGGTGTTCAATGCGATCGAGTGGATGGACGGGGTAGAACCGCGGCCTGGGTGAGCGCTCTGACCTGGGGGAGGTGGTCACGTCCGCGGGATTGCACCGCGTTGAGTGGTGTGGATGAGGTGACATCGGCTGGGTTTGCGGATCTCGTTGGGCGTCATCACGGTTCTGCTGTTGGGGTTGTTCTGTTATCTGCCGGCGTTGGTGGCGTGGTTCATGATCGGGATGGAGCTGTTCTTCACCCCGGTTGAACCTGCTATTCAGGTTGTTCGGTGTCGAGGGCGTCGGTGATGCGGTGGTGGATCCAGGTTTCGAGGTTCTGGCCGGCGGTGCGGGCGGCGGCGTGGGCGCGGGTGTATTCGTCGTCGCTGAGTCGGATGGGGATGCGGTGTGCGGGGCCTGGGGTGGGCCTGTGGGCGAGTTCGCGTCTGAGGTGCTCACGCATCTTGCTGATGGGCAGGGATGCGAGGTCGGTGAGGATTTGAGCGCCAGTGGAGGCGGGGTCGTCGAGCAGGGCCAGGAGGAGGTGGTCGGTGCCGATTTCCTCGTGCCCGAGCAGGGCGGTCTGGCGCAGGCTGGCTTCGAGGACCTTCTTCGTCTTCGGGGTGAACGGGATGTGCCCCGCGGCCGGGGCGGAGCCCGCCGGTGCGCTGACGCCCCCGAGCTTGCTCTCGAGTGCCGGGGCGGTGACGCCCCATGAGGTCAGTGCTGCCGTTCCGGGGCCGCCGGCGTCGAAGATCTTGGGCGGGCAGGTGTTCGGTGCCGACGGAGTTCTGGTGGTGGGTGCGGGCGGCGCCGGCGGCGGGACGACCACTTGGCGGGCTTGTTCGGAGAATTTCTCGAACACCATGACGCGCTCCCTCCCCCTGCGTCGCCGCGGGCGACGCGATTCACTGCTGAATTCCCTGCTGCCCATTCTGGGTGGTGTGCAGCGGGTTGGGTGGGATCGACGCGACCTCGGCACTCGCGGCCGTAATTGTGCTGTGACCTGGTGTGATGACATGTCCCCGGTTTGTGATGTGGGGGCGCCGGTGACGTGTTCGGGGGAGTGCCGGCGCCGGGGGTGTCGGCAGGCGCGCGGGTGTCTGTTTCGTCCGGTTTTAAGCTGTTTTTGAAAGTTGTTGATTTACAATTTATTTGGGTAATCGATTGGTAAATAAGTATTTACGTGTGTTGTGCACAAAGGTCAGATTGTAATGTTCGAAATCTGTTGTCGATCAACGATTTTGGATGTTTTGGGATTTTCTACTGGTTTTGGGTTGTATGGGGGTGGGTGGTATGCTGTGGGTATGGCATGGAGGGGTGCGGGAAGGCGAGTGTGCGGCGGGTCGGGCGCATCCTCCCGCCCCCCAGCCTCGACCGAGGTGTGGGGGACCGGATCGAGCGGGACGCGTAAAAGTGCAGTTGAGAACCTAATCTCGGAAACTCAGAGGAGCGAAGCGACTCGATCGACAGCAACGGGAATCGACCCACTGCGAGCCGCGCAGCCTCCTGGTGGGGAGCAAACGACTCGCCCCCGTCTCCCGGC
>NZ_CP058640.1:0-246431 GCF_017656075.1 Rhodococcus sp. ZPP | reverse complement strand
CGCTCCGGGAGACGGACCGTCGCTCCGCTCCCGCAGGAGAGTGCTGCGCGGCTCGCAGTGGGTCGATTCCCGTTGCCGTCGATCGAGTCGCTTCGCTCCTCTGAGTTTCGCAGATTAGGCTCTTTCCTGCGCCTTTCGTCGACACGTTCGATCCGGTTCCTGACTGCCCAACGGGGCTGGGGAAGCGCGGAGGTACTTCCATGCTTCCGCCCTCTCGCCTCACCGCGTCGCGCATCGTCATACCTCAATCATGCACCCACCGAAGATGCGACACAATCCACCGACGAACCTATCAAAAATTAATTACGTTGTATATGAACACATTTCGAGACCTAGTCAAGACACAACGTGCATAACCTAGATACAAGCAGTCATACCAACCGATTCCCGAAAGCTATTGATTACCAACATGATTCAAAAACGAAAGAAAACGGGCAAAACCGGCACCCCGACGCACCCTCCCCCGACAACCACCCCCGCACCTCGCCGGCACCCCACACACCTGAGCAACCCCGGACGGTACCGACCGGGGACCTGCCATCACCCCAGCTCACACCCCACACCACCCACCCACAGGCACGGCCCGCACCCGACGCGTTCGGGTACAGGCCGTACTGGCTGTGTTCGGGTAAGGGGGACTACCCACGCCCGGCTGCCGACAGGGCCGGGTCCACCCAGGGCCGATCCTCCGCCCCTCCCCACATTGACCCCGCGGCACACGTCGGACTACCTCGCCCGCCGGGCTGACCGTCGAGTACGCCCAGCAGCAACTCACGCGCCGCCGGAGAGGCACCGGCAAGAAGCGAGCGGACCGCGCCGGGGCATGCGCAGCGCTCGCAGAGGCCGAAGTGGTGGAGACGTTCGACGGTCCCGCACTCCCCGCATTCTCGGAACGATGCGGGATCCGCGCGATAGCAGGTAGCGCAGAGGGGCTCGAGCGCTGAGGTGCGTCCTTTGATCGACCGCATCCGTCCGCAGTGGACACACTCTCGCTTCTGTGCAATTCCGCGCGGAGCGATCAATACCCACACGCTGGTCGGCCCATCAGGATCCCGGACGATCACTGCTTCCACCGTCACGGCTGCACCGCATTCGACACCGTGTAGCCCAGCGACTCCGCCAGCAGGTGCAGCAACTCCTCCGCGGTGGGCAGGTACACCTTGTCCATCCGGTCCCGGATCGCGCTGCACTCGGCCTGGTTGTCGCACATGCACTCGGAATTGCGGGCACCATCCTCGAGACCCGAATCCAGGCCGCACCCGTCCACCGTCACCGGATCGAGGACCCACCTGTCGGTGCCGTCCCAGTCCCGCATCAGGTAGACCCAGATCGATTCTTCGATGTAGTGGGTGCCGCGCTCAAGGGCACGCTCAGCCTGTGACATGTACGCCTCCGGTATGGGGATCGTCGTCGCTGTTGCCGTGGTGGGGCTGCGGGCGGGGTCATCGGCTCACCACCGCCGCGCCGGTGAGGATCGCACCCGACAGCAAGGCATCTTTCACCGGCTCAGGCAGCCCCACAGTCTCGCCGTCGCCGTCGTGGGCAGCGAACACCGCAACACCACAAAACGGCTGCCAGATCGCCCCATAAACCCGCGCAACCGTCGTAGCAACAACGTTGACCTGTGCGTCCGCCAACACCGCACCCTCGTCGCCGATCCACATATCCAAATCAGCGCTCAGACGCACCACATCGAACCAGCGGCACCCGATCGCGGACCGGATCTCCGCCCCCGTGCTCTCCCCCAAAGACCGTGTTTCCGTCAGGCGCTGGACGAGTGGTGCGTCCAGCGCCGACTCGACGTCTCACCGCCCGTTCGACGTCGAAAGCGTACTGGTACTTCACGACGACGTCATCGAAGCAGCCGTGGTCGGACTGCCCGACGAGCTTCGTGGTGAGGTCCTCGAAGCATTCGTGGTCCTGCGCAATGGAGAGTGGTCGGTGGCGACGAACTCAAGATCGAGCTGCAGACGTCGTTAACGAAAGTTCGCCGCGCACTCCTACCCCCGCCGGGTGCACTTCGTGCCGAGCCTTCCCAAGACACCCAGCGGGAAGGTACAACGTTTCCTGCTCCGCAAACAGGAAAGCGCACGGCAATAGCCACGAATCCGCGCCCGACCACCATCGATACGACGAGACCCCGCAATTCGGGATCTCGCTGAAATTTCAACGAACTCCCGAGGCCCCGAAATGCCCACACTTCTCGTATATGCGTTCCTCGCGGCGCTCCGCATCTTCATGCCTCGTGTAGGCGAGCCGGCGCTTGACCATGTCCTTCTAACCTCCGCTCTCAAGCGCTCCTACTTGGGGTGGTCGCACGCCACGCCCGATGCGGCCCTGTCATCGACGGATCCAGTTGATTCAAGAGCCGCTCACTGGTGAACAGTTCCCGCGACGAGTGGGCAACTAGTGAGACGGTCCTTGCAGCGACGCTGTCATACGGGCAGGTCAACCTTGGTCATGACCCACAACTTCTTCGCGGATATGTCCTTATGTACGGGCATGGCCTCTGCTGGCGCTCAGCCCCGCACGGGGCGTGTGATCGAGTTGATCGTGCGGAGCATAAAAGTCCGGCTGCGATGGGAGGTGCTGGGCGGCCACCCCGGTATGATTCGGTTCGATATGGCCAACTAGCTGCAAAAAGGGGTGATTTGATGGCGCGGGCCGATCTCCTACTCGACCTCGTCGATGCGGAGCGCCGCGGTGACCGTGATCGCTTCAGAGTTCTCGTCGAATCCGTCATAGCCGAAGAGCGCGCGAACCAGCATCACCTGCTAGCGGACCGACTGTCAGAGATCTTGACCACGAGTGGCACGAGTGCTAAGGCCGCGGTTCGCGACGATCACTCTTCCTCGGTGCAGGACCTGGTTCACGAGATCGTGCCGCGGAGGCGCCTGAGCGACCTCCAACTAGATCCTGTCGTGCAGCGCGTCATCACGGAACTTGCCGAAGAGCAAAAGCGTTCAGAACTGTTGCGCAGCTATGGTCTCGAGCCTCGGAACCGACTTTTGCTGTCCGGTCCCCCAGGCAACGGTAAGACCAGTGTCGCTGAAGCCATCGCCAGTGAGTTGATGTTGCCCTTTTACGTTGTGCGCTACGAGGGCGTGGTCTCGAGCTTTCTCGGAGAAACCGCGGCACGGCTGGACCACGCCTTCGAATTCGCCCGGACCCGCCGTTGCGTGCTGTTCTTCGACGAACTCGACACCATTGCCAAGGAGCGCGCCGACCAGCACGAAACCGGCGAGATCAAGCGCGTGGTCTCGACCCTGCTGCTCCAGATCGATCGGCTTCCGGCACACGTCATCCTCGTCGGTGCCACAAACCACGGCGAACTCCTCGACCGAGCAGCCTGGCGCCGCTTCCAGGTCCGTGCAGAACTCCGTGCACCTAGCCGCGTCCAAGCCACTAAGTATCTCGAAATACTCGCCCGCCGATTCGGCGGCGACCTCGGCTACACCCCCAGAACGATCGCCGACAAACTCGCCGGGGCGAGTTACGCGGAGATCGAAGAGTTCGCTCAGGACGTCAGGCGCCGAGCAATCCTCGAGCAGCCGGACGCCGATTTGCGGCGCATCGTCCAAGAAAGGCTCGAGCATTGGCGAATCCAGGCAACGGAATGAACAGCAGCGGTCACCCGCTCCTCGTGTTCGAACCGCCCGTCACCGGTGGCCGCGTAAAACAGTCGAATCCTCCTCGCCCTCCGCAGCTTCACAAACCATCCCCGAGTCGTCAAGGCGAGCGAATCGGTCCTCAATTCCGCCATTTACAGGACGCCTTTGCCAGTCAGCGCGCCACGGTGACGCAAGGTTCGCCCGACGAGGTCGATCCCGCGCTAGTCGTCGTCTTCGACCTGGCCGGCACCGTCGAAGGATTTCGAAACGCCGCGGAGAAGGCCGGCCTGCAATTCCTGACCGAGCAACTCGAGGACAGAACCGAGCCCGACGAAGACTTCCACTACGTAGACAGGACTACCGGGGGCGCATCCGAGGATGTGGTCGCGAACTCGCTGTACGTCGTCATGTCGAACGCGACCGCGATCGACGAGCTCATCCGCCTGTTCGGCATCTGGCAGCAGGACCCCTCAGTGACTTTTGAGCGTGGCCTCGGCAAGTTCAAGGATGTGTTCGCTCAGCTCCGAACGCTCCGCCGCTGGGGGGCAGTCGACCGGATCAAGGACACCGGGCTGCTCGAGCAGTGGCGTCAGCACCTCGAATTGATCGGTGGCTCATACAGTCCGGAGATCATCGAGATCGAACTGTGGTACCGAGGAACTGCCGCCGACCGTAATTCGGCCGAGACTACGCTGCGTCAGCTCGTCACACAGGCCAATGGAAGGATCCTCGCCGACGCGCAGATTGGAGCGATCGCCTACCATGCATTGCTCGTCGAACTGCCTGTGCAGCAGGTTCAGAGCGTGATCGAGCAGGGCGCTGAGTCGATCAAGTTGCTCAACGCCGACCAGATCATGTTCGTCAGCCCGTATACCCCGATGAGCATCCGGCACGACAATCCTGAAATCGCTGCTGAGTACACGGCCGTGCCCGAGCAGCTGCCCACGGAGTCACGCCCTCGTATCGCGCTGCTGGATGGTCTTCCTCTGGCCAACCACGATCACCTTCGCGATCGCCTTATTATCGATGATCCCGACAGCCTTGGCAGCGACGACTACCCAGTCAGTTCTCGTCGGCACGGCACGGCAATGGCATCGTTGATCATTCACGGAGACCTTTCTAAGAGTGACACGCCGATCGACCGTCCGCTCTACTGCCGACCGATCATGCAGGCCGAGGACGTCACCTACGGCGAGCGATTCATCAAGAACGCGTTGCTCCCCGACCTACTCCACCGCGCGCTCCGACGAATGTTCGAGGGCGAGGCGGGACACGAACCGACCGCTCGAAGTGTCCGCATCGTCAACCTGTCCATCGGATCCGCTTCGCGAGCGCTTATCCGGCGAGTCAGCCCTACCGCGAGACTGCTCGACTGGCTCGCGGTCGAGTACAACTTGCTCTTTGTCGTCAGTGCCGGCAACCACACCGACATCCCCCTGGTCATTCCCGCGAGCAGCATCGACGATCTTGACAGCGCCAAGGCCGAGGTCGTCAAAGCGGCATGGAAGACCAGCCGGCTCCGCGGAATCATGCCCCCAGGTGATGCTCTCAACGTCCTTACTGTCGGTGCCACGCATGCCGATGGTGCAGCAGGATCGGCCGTCCCAGACACGGTGTGGGACATCACCGAAGAAGGGGCACCTTCGCTCTATGGTGCGGTTGGGCCCGGGCTCAACAGATCCGTCAAGCCCGAACTCCACCACTCCGGAGGGCGCTCTCACTACGTCAAGCCAGTGGACGACGGGTCTCCGACCGTATCCCTTGCGCTCGCCCGCACCTCCAGCGCTGGCCCCGGAACGCTTGTTGCTGCTCCAGGGATCGGAGGTAGCACGAACGCTCTCGAGTACACGCATGGAACCAGCAATGCCACCGCGCTCGTCACCCGTGAAGCAAACCGCATCTTTGACACCCTCGAGACCACATTCTCCGAGACCGGCAGCACGCTTCTGGACCCCCAATACCATCCTGCTCTAGCGAAGGCTCTACTCGTTCATGCCAGCTCATGGGCGAATCTGGGGGATCGACTCCAGGATCTACTCGCCTTTGACCAGTACAGCAGAAAGAGCCGCCTTACAGCCCTCCTCGGATACGGACGCCTAGATGCCTCTCGTGCTGCGACTGCCGCAGGAAACCGCGCCGTCGTCGTCGCCGGCGGTGCAATCGGCCGAGATGAGCGGCACACCTACAACCTTCCGTTGCCGATTTCGCTCCAGGCCAAAGCCGAGTGGCACCGGGTCACCGTGACCCTCGCATCCATGACACCGACGGTGGGGCGACTCGCGCGGTATCGCACGGCCAAAGTCTTCTTCCAGTCCCTGTACGACGACCTGCCGGCACTCGGCAAACGGGCAGAAGCCGATCATCATGCGGTCCGCCGCGGAACCTGCCAACATGAGATCTTCGAGAGCAACCGCACGCTGGCCTTTACGCAGGGTGACGCGATTCCGATCCACGTTGAATGCCAGAATGATGCGCACAACCTCCCTAGAGGGGACAAAATTCGCTACGCACTCGTGGTCTCAATCGAGACGGCCGCCGCCGTGTCCACCACCATCCACGAAGAGGTGCGTGCGGGTCTACGTGCCCAAGCGCAACAACAGGTACGCGACAGGCTTCGGGCACGCTGATGTGCGAACACCCGCGGCGACGGCGGCGCCGCGTGATCGTAGGGTCATCGTGGCGCCACCTGATTCCGCCACCGGGGGCATCACGTCCGCCGGATCACCTCGAACAACCGTCAGTTTTCCGTCGAGTTGGTGATCGAGCGCCGTCAAGTTGGCGAACAGTTGATCCTGACGGGGTGAGCCTGGCGGTCCGAGCAGTTTCTCGTCGAGAACGAACAGCCCCAACGTCTGTCCTCCGGCATACGACGCTGCACTCAGGGTGGGAAGGTCACCTACCGGCAAATCGCGTCGAAACCAGATCACAGGGTTGTTCACCCCGTCGAGCCTACCGATCAGATCCCAGAACGCACTCCATCGCACGAGCCGCAAGTTGCGCAGCTTTTTGGGGTGCTGGTTCGGAGGCGAGCCCGAGCAGTCGCCGCCGGTGTTCCTCACCGAGCAGCAATGTGTACAACTGATCAGCACACAGCGCAGCCTTTTGGCCGTGCTGATCGAGCAGTATTTTCTCCAGGAAGGCAATCGACTTGGCCGGGCCGGATTCGTAGAACGCGGCAGCCAGTTCAGGAAACTGCAGCGCCTCACCGATCATCATGCGGTGCAGCGCAATCGAGTTGTCGCTATGCAGGGCGACGACGATGTCCACGGCGGCGGCGAGCAGGTCGGACTGACCGTCACCGGCGTTCTCGACATACGAGTGCTGACGCGCAACAGCAGCAGCGAAGACCGCGGATTTATCGCCGAAATAGCTGTACACGGTGCGCTTGGCGACGCCGGCCGCCGTGGCAATCGCGTCGATGGTCGTTCGAGCGAACCCGACTTCTCGAAACGAGTCGACCGCGACGTCGAGAATCTCGTTGCGTCGATCGGCGCGCTCGGCGTCGCTGGTTCGCCCACGTCTGCGAGGTTGTTCTGTCACGTCCACCAATTCCTCATGTCCACCATTACGCCACCTAGTAAATTAATGCTACGTTGACGTTTCATTACTTCGAACACTACAGGAGTACCGCATGACCGGACAACGACTCGTCCACGTCGCCATCGCCGATGACTGGGAAGCGTGCAAGCGTTTCGGTGAGTACGAGATTTCCACGCGCGGAATCAGTTACGACGAAGCGGGATTCATCCGCGCAACCAAACCGGGCGCACTCGCTTCGGTGCTCGATCTGGCGTTCGGCGACCTGACACTGCCACTGATCGTCGCCGTCATCGACGAGGGCGCTCTGACCTCCGCAGGCATCGACGTCGAATGGGAGGCCGGAAAGCCCCGGATCCTCCGACCTCTACCGATGGACGAGGACACTGTGGTCGCCGAACTCGCTGTGGAACGCGTTGACGGGGTCTGGCCGATTCCCGACCTGACCCCGTACGCAACCCAGGCCGGCTAGACCAGCACAGCCTCTGGTTCGATCAGAATTCCGGAGAAGACACTCGAGGAAAACTCGGACAAATGTGAATCGAGTGCCCGTCCGGCGTTCGCTGAACGCCGGTTGCCGGCCGCGACTACTGCGCGGCAGACAAGCGGTGCTTGGCGAGTGCGGATTCTGTGGCGCCGAGGAGCCGTGAGATGGTCACGTTCACTCGCTGCATTTGTCCGAGGACGATGGGGAGGCGGTCGCTGGCGAGTCGTCCCTGGGAGCGGAGACGTGCACCGCTGCGATCGTCGTTCCGTGGGAGTCGACAATCGGTGTGGCGATGCCGGCGATGCCTTCGATGCTCTCGCCGCCGCGCTCATCGTCGCCGCCGCACGACGTGAAGCTCG
Organism: Rhodococcus sp. ZPP; assembly: GCF_017656075.1. Classification (NCBI taxonomy): domain Bacteria; kingdom Bacillati; phylum Actinomycetota; class Actinomycetes; order Mycobacteriales; family Nocardiaceae; genus Rhodococcus; species Rhodococcus sp. ZPP. Next base: position 238,437 of record NZ_CP058640.1, on the reverse strand, counting down.
ACTCGGACAGCGCTCATGACGGCCTTGCCCCCCTGCCGCTGCCCCTGAACCGACCGCGAACGATGCCGCCATCTTCCACCCGAACCAGGGCTGGACCTTGCTCAAGGACGACGGGTTCCTCGCCTTGGTCGGGCCGCTCTGGTCCAGAACCCTCGACGATAGGAACGAACAATTCTGCGTGCACTGTCACTCCAAACATCGCAACCTCGGGGGCGTTGTGAAGGGAGGCCACCTGATGACTTTGGCTGATCGCGCGCTCGGCACAAACGCGATGTCCATCGTAGGCATCACCTCGATGGCGACCGTCCAGCTCGACGTCCACTTCGTCGCTCCCACCAGAACCGGCGAACTGCTGGTAGCGACGCCACACCTCGTACGACGCACGCCGGATCTTCTGTTCATGAGGGGTGATCTGTCCGTCGGTGAGCGCACCGGGCCACGGCCGCGGGCGTGTTCAAACCGATACACCGACCTTCGACCACGACCTGATGGGTCTCGATGCCAGCGCCACCGACGACCACCGGTTCTGCAGAGTCTCGTTACCAGTGACATTGAGACGACGCGAACTGCGGACTTACAGCCTGTCTCGCGGCATGGCACAGCAATCTGTCTCAGAACCCCGGCATTTTTTTTCAGCCACTACACAGCGTGCCGTACCGATGCCCTGGCCGCGACGGGGATCAGGACACCCTGACACCGACACGGGGAGGGGTTGGCGATCCGACCAAACGTCCAACAGAAGCACCCGCGAACTGGCGTGCGGAAATGCCTCGGGCTACAGAAGCCGGGCGGTGCCCGCACCCACGTATTTCAGGTGATGGACCTCATCGAGGACCTTGACCACCTCATCGAAAAGGTGCTCGGGTCGGTCAACACATCATGGGATTCGGCGATCTCGAGAGCGGCGGAGTCTAAGGCCCCGTGGTCGAGCAGCATCAGGGCGAGTTCGGCGGAGTTGTTGCGGCAACGGTAGATCACCCCATCGGTGTCCGGGTCGGCGCCCAGGATCTGATGGCAGGTGGTGCGGGACCAGGTGTAGGCGCCGCGGTCACAGCCGACCAACGTTCCCGACAGATTCAGCGATCGCAGATCACCATCGAGAAGGGAGGCCACGGTGCTTTCCCGGTTCAGGATCATCCGGGTGTGGGTTTTGCCGGCGAGCCGCGTGCGGCGCACGATCCCCGACCGTGGGATGGGATGTCGCGGAGGATGCCTTCCACGACCGCGCCGGCGAGGGACAACGCCACATACAGGGTAGCCGCCGTGAGAAGCGTCAATCGGCTCGAACCGGCCCTGCAGCGGGTCACCGAGCGGTCGAATACTGCTGCTGTTGAATGAGTTCGGTGGATACGGCGATCCGGTACCCGAGATTCGGTGCAGTACGGTGCCCGCCGGAATCAGCCTGGTTTGCGGGCGCCGGCCGTTGTAGCGTTCGCTGCTCACCGGGGTCAGTCCATGCCCATCTGCTCGGCCGCCACCATCACCTCAACCTCAACCTCGGCCTCCGTCAACGTCTGGGCGGTGAAGCGGTCCACCGGCCGCTGGTCACCGATCAGCGGGTTCTCGGTGAACCACCAGTCCAGGGTCCCCCACGGGTCGAGATCGCACTCCATGAGCCGGTTCGCATGTTCGGCGACGGGGCGGATCTGTTTGCGCTCGCGGTCGAACTGGAACAGCGGATACCGGGCTCCGTTGTCGCTGTGGAAAAATTGATCCATCGAGACCTACGGCGCCGCGACAGGCAGCGGCCGCCCGCAGCGCGTCGGTGACCAACTCGGTACGCATGTGGTCGGCGATCGACCACCCCGCCAACCGTCGCGAACTCAGATCCAGCACCGTCGCCAGATACAGAAATTCACCGTCACCGACTGGGAGGTAGGTGATGTCGCCGACGTATCGGGTGTTCGGTGCGCTCGCGGTGAAATCCCGCCGGATCAGGTCCGGCACCGCGGACGCATCCGGATCGGGGACGGTGGTGCGCACCGGTTTGCGCAGGTGCACGCCGACGATCCCGTGCTCGCGCATCACCCGCTCGACCCGCTTGTGGTTCACCTCGATCCCCGCCTCGCGCAGCTCGCCGTGATGCGCGGGGCACCGTAGGTGCCATCGAAGTCGGCATGGATGGCGCGGATCCGCGCGGCCAGCTCCTCGTCGGCGCGGGCACGGGCGGCCCGGGACGGCGCAGAGGTCCGCCACCGGTAGAAACCCGAGCGGGAGACTTCGAGAATCTGGCACAGCCACTTCACCGGAACGGTGTCGCGGTGGTCGTCAACGAACTGTCGAGTAGCCGAGGGGAATTTCACCCCTCGGCTCTCACAGAACCGTGCGTAACAGTCTCCCGTTACACGGCTCTTGTCGCTCTGATCATCAGATCCGCAGCGCCACCGTGACATAAGGCCAGTGCGCGAACATGCGGGGATATCGACGCGCGATCTCCTGCAACTTCGCGAGGGCCTTCCGATGCGGTGCGAGCCGCTTGTACTTCTGCCGGATCCAGCGCACCAAGTAGGCGTTGATGCGCGCAAGCAAGGGATGCAACTCCCGTGGCCGGAAACGGCCGTAGTAGTTGATCCAACCCGCCAGCACCGGATTGATCCAGCGGGCGAGCTCCCGAAAGGACAGATCGGAGCGGGTATGCAGGTGCCAGGAACGCACCCTGCGCCCCATCTTCTTGAGGGCATCCTTGCTCACGGCCGGCTCAAACGACAGAAACAGTCTGCCGTGTCGACTCCGGCTGCTTCGGGCGCGGAAGGTGAACCCGAGGAACGTGAACGCCACATGCTCGTAAGAGAGATGCCGCTTCCCGTCCTTGCAGTACACAATCCGGGTCTTGGCCGGGTGCAGACGCAGCCCGACCTCGGCCATCCTGTCCCCGAGCGCAGCCAGCACCTGCCGGGCCTGACGCTCGGTGACGCAGTGCAGCACAGCGTCGTCCGCGTAGCGTTCAAACCAGACGCCCGGAAACTCCCGGACCATCCAGACATCGAACGCGTAGTGCAGGAACAGATTCGCCAACACGGGAGAAACTACGCCCCCAACGCAATGGGCAATGCGACGGATGGTCGCCCTCCGTGTCGGCGTTGTCGGCGTGTTGAGCGTCGTCGGTGGTGCGTTCTCGGATTGGGATGCGGTGGCGGATGGTGATCTTGTCGGGTCCGATGAGGACGTCTTTGACGAGCAGCCGGAGGACGCGTTGGCGTTCTTCGACGGTGGAGATCTCGGCCTTGGTGTGGAGTTGGGTGAGGAAGCCTTCGAGGTCGGAGGCGAGTTTGAGGTAGGCCTCGCGGTCAGCGAGCTGGGTGTCGAGTGCCTCAATTTGGTTGTGCAGGTTGGTTTCCCGGGCACGTAGGTCGGGCATGCGGGCGCGCAGTTCGTCGATGGTGATCAGTTGCTCTCCGAACGCCTCGATCATGCGCGTGATCCCGGTGCTGGCTTTGGCCAGTGCCGTCTCCAGACGTTTTCGCTCCTTTGCGGCCGGGTCGGAGGTGCGCGCGCTGTCGAGCCGTTTGTCGATCTCGGTGCGGATCAGCCGGGGGTCGGCGAGCATTCCGGTGATGTGGTCCCAGACGACGGTGTCGAGGTAGTCGGCGCGGACCGGTTTGTTGGTGCAGACCCGGCCGCCCTCGTATCGGTAGTCGTCGGAGCCCAGGCACCGGTAGTAGTAGATCTTCTTGTTCGTGGTGCGGGTCGAGGTGCGGTAGTAGCCGTATCCGCAGCCCGAGCAGGCGGCCAGGCCTTGCAGCAGCGAGGGGGTTTTGCTGTTGCGGGAGGCGAATCGCTTGTTGTCGGCGAGGCGCCGGGCGACCCGGTCGAAGGTCTCGTCGGTCACGATCGCCGGGACGGCGATCTCGGTCCATTCGTCGCGGGGCCGGTCGACGGTCTTGGACGCGCGGGGTGTGGATCGTCCCTGCAGTCGGGCGACCCGGTTCAGCCCGGGGGATTCGTGCACGACCATGGTCTTGCCGAACACCGCGCGTCCGGCGTAGGCGGGGTTGCGCAGCATGCCCCAGAGCACCGAGCGGTCCCAGCGTTGCTTGCCGGTGCGGGTGGGCACACCCTGGTCGGTGAGCCAGCGGGCCAGCTCGGCGATGGAGGCGCCGTCGTCGGCGTAGCGGCGGAACAGCTCGGTGACCAGCACCGCTTCGTGCTCAACGATCTCGTAGGCGGCGCCGGCGTGGTCGCTCTTGCGGACGTAGCGGTAGCCGAACGGGGCGCCGGAGAGCACGTTGATCGACCCGGTCTTGGCGCGGTGGGTCTTGCCGCGGCGGTATCGCTCGAGGATCTGTGCCTTCTCGTATTCGGCGAACATGCCCTGGAACTGCACTAGCAGCTGATCCTCCGGGGAGTCGCCGCGCGGGCCCTGGACGAACTGCACCCGGGTTCCGGCGCGGGTGAACTCCTCGATCAGCAGGGCCTGGTAGGCGAACTTGCGGGCCAGCCGGTCCGGGGAGTAGCACAGCACCACATCCACCCCGACCCCGGCAACCACATCCCGCAGCCGTTCCAGGGCCGGGCGGATCAGGGTGGCCCCGGAGTGCCCCTCGTCCTCGAAGACCCATTCGTCGGGGACCTCAAGTCCCAGCTGCTCGGCGTGCGCGCGCAGCGCCGCCGTCTGTGAGCGAATCGTCTCGTCCTTCTTCTGCCGGGCCGAGGACACCCGGGCGTAGATCACCGCGCTCGTCATGGGGCGGTCGTCCTTCCTGACCGGCCCGTTCGATACGGGCCCGTCGCTGTGGTACCAGAATGGCGTAGGCCACCGACACATCCGTGGCCGCGTGGCGGTCGAAGACGAACTGTGTCTCGACCACCCGGTCGTTCACCTGCGCCGAGGCTTTCTGCGGCCCCGCGCCAAGAACTCGGTCAACGCCTGCGCGACCAGGGCGGAGATCGTGCTCCCCGACTCCCTAGCCTGCTCGCGCACCCGAACCGCCAGCGCCGCAGGTAATTTGACGGTGAACACCGTCGTCTCCTCCGGAACGATGGCCCGTCCGCCCTCAGCGGCGCGGTCGGCGTACCGCCGCGCCTGCCGCACCGAGCAGCCGAACCGCTCCGCCAGGATGGGCGCGGCCTCGGCCACCGGCACCCCCGACTCCAGCAGCTCCGCCGCCGCGTTGACCCGTTGGGCGTACACCGCAGCGCCAGCACGCGCACGACCATCAGACATGACATAATCAGTACTACTGAACATGTCACATGCCCTTCGCGACACGCCGTGGACGTTCCAGCCGCCGATAGCTCAGCGTGACATCAAAGCAGAAGTTGCCCATTGCGTTGGGGGCGTATCCGGAGCTCCCTGCGGAGTTCCACGCTCCCGTTCCAGCAGGGTGCCGTCGGGCATCTCGAGCGGGGCGGCAAGCCACCGCCGCACATACAACTTCACCCAAACGGCATCGGTGTGCGCTTCCACCTCCTTGACCAGCAGGTCCCACGGCACGCTGTCGAAGAACTGAGAGATGTCGAACTCGACCACCCAGTCCCGCTTCCAGCAGCGCTCGCGGCACTTCTCCACCGCATCCAAGGCGGACCGCCCGGGCCGGTATCCGAAGCTGTCCGGATGGAATACAGGGTCGACCCGCCGCATCAGATGCCGGGCCACCACGGTCTGAGCCACGCGATCGGCGACAGCGGGAATGCCGAGCATTCTCTCTCCGCCTCCGTGAGGCTTGGGAATGGCCACCGCACGAACCGGAGGCGGAAAGTACGAGCCCGACGACATCCGATTCCAGACACGATAGAGGTTGTTCCTCAGGTCCGTCTCGAAGTCGTCGATACTCTGCCCGTCCACACCCGGTGCTCCCCTATTCGCTCTGACTTCCTCCCAGGCTTCCTTGACCTCCCACTTCGAAATCTCAAACGGCTTGATCTGTGACTTCAACTGGCCCACCGAACTCCTCCCGAATCACTGTTCGGTTGATGCGATCAACACAGCCACGAACGACCCGGCTCCTTCGCTCCACCCCCATTACAGGGGCTTCATCACTACTACGAGCCGGTCCGCCAGCACACCCCGCATCGGTACTCGACCCCTTGCGGTATCCGCCGCTTGGGGCACTCCCTCTCGCCCGCCATCCCGGCGAATCGGTATCGGGGCATGCCTTCTCCTGTTCCATGCGGAAGCCGCAGACCGGACTCACGTCGCCTACATGCCGGACACCACCTGGCCAATAGACGGGCACCCGCCAGGCTCATCCCGGGACTACTTCCACGCCCCGGTTTCGATGCCACCTTGTAAGTTTCGACACGTCAGCAGCGATTCACTTGCGTTCGTCTTTCCGGTCCCCACCTGACACCTCTCACGGCGCCTTTTCCCCATCGCTCACCACAACGGTCTTCAACCAATGCAGCATGAGGCGGTTTGGAGCCTCCCCCCGCAGGGCGACTCCGAAGGGCCAAACAACCTTCATCTCCCGCACAGCACTTCTACCGGAGTTTCCCTACAACCAACTCCCTTCGAATTCAGGACACACGGAAGCGGCTCACCAATTGGTCTCCCCGGCGAAGTACTTCGCCGCCTTGCGCGGGATCTCCCGCTCGGTTTCGAGCTTCCGGATCTGGGCCTTGAGCTGCCTGTTTTCTTCCTCCAACACGGACTCGGACGATACCTCGCCCGTCGACGATGCCGGCCGTGCCGCCCCACTGGCCCGGAGCTCGGCCGTGGAGGTACCGGTGCGTTTGCGTTCGGCCCGTACCCAGTTGCGCAGGGTCTCACGGCTGACGCCCAGGTCGTTGCCGATGCCGTCGAAGGTGTGGCTCGGGTCGGACAGGTACAGCGCGACGGCATCGGCTTTGAATTCCGCCGAGTACGCCTTCATCGCCATCAGTGACATTCTTCCTTTGGGACCTTCACGACCCAGTGTCCAGGATGTCCTCACTCAAGGGGGAAGCCCCGTCGACAGTCCGGTTCGCCGGCGGCACCGGGGCGACTGAGCTGCTGATCGGGGTGCACATGCTGCGGGAGCTGAACGCGACCGGTACCCGCAAGGTGCCCGACGACGCGCCGACAGGGTTCGTGCCGACGAAGTGGCGCGGCTACCTCGACGAGGCCCGCAAAGCCGGCAACACCACCGCCTATCGGCACTACTGGGAGCTGTGCGTGCTGCTGGGGCTGCGGGACGGGTTGCGCAGCGGCGACGTGTTCGTGCCGGGATCGCGCCGCTACGCCGACCCGGCCGCTTACCTACTGACCCCGCAGGCGTGGGAGCCGCAGCGTGACGAGTTCTGCCGCCTGGTCGGCAAACCCGCTGATCCGGCCCGCGCGCTGGCGACCGCCACCGACGAGCTGCACGACGCTATGAGCGAGTTGGAGAAGGTGCTCGCCGACGGCGACGGCCCGGTCCGTCTCGATGAGGCCGGTGACCTGGTGGTCTCGCCACTGTCGGCAGAAGACGTTCCGGCCGAAGCGGTGGCGTTTAAGCAGGAGCTGACGGAGATGCTCCCGTTCGCGCCGATCGTGTCGCTGCTGATCGAGCTGGACAAACGCACCGGCTACCTGGACTGCTTCACTCACGCCGGCGGCAAGCAGGCCCGCAGCCCGGAGTTGAAACGCAACCTCATCGCCGTCCTGCTGGCCTACTCCACCAACCTGGGGCTGACCCGAATGGCCGAGGCGTCCGGGATCTCCTACGACATTCTGGCCTGGACCAGCGAATGGTACGTGCGGGAAGAGACGCTGCGGGCAGCGAACCTGACGATCATCGACTACCACCAAGGGCTGCCGCTGACCCCGGTCTTCGGCGCCGGCACCCTGTCCTCCAGTGATGGGCAGCGGTTCCCGACCCGCGGCAAATCGGTCACCGCAGCGTTGAGCCGCCATTTTGCGAACGAAGGACTGAGCACATATACCCATGCCACCGATCAGCATGCCACCTACGGCACGAAGGTCATCGTCGCCACGAAACGTGAGGCGCACTACGTGCTGGACGAGATCCTCGGCAATGCCACGGATCTGCCGATCACCGAGCACGCGACCGACACCCACGGCGTCACGCTCGTGAATTTCGCGCTGTTCGATCTGCTCGGGCTGCAGCTCTCGCCCCGGATCCGGCACCTGGGCCGGATCACCCTGTATCGGCCAGGCCCCCCGGGCCGAGGTCCAGGCCAGGTTTCCGCACGCGGGGCCGCTGCTGACGCGGCGGTGCAATCTGGATCTCATCGCCGGCGCACTACGACGACCTGCTGCGATTGACGGGGTCGCTGAAGTTCGGGCACGCCACCGCGTCCCTGCTGGTCGGCAAGCTGTCGGCGTCGGGCCGACAGAACGCCCTCGCGGCGGCACTCAAGGAGTACGGGGCGCTGCGCCGCACGATCTACGCCGCCCGGTATCTGTCCGACCCGGGCTATCGACGCAAGATCTCCCGCCAGCTCAACAAGGGCGAATCCCTGCACGCACTCCGCCGCGACCTGCTCTACGCGCATGAAGGAACCGTGCGCGCGAGGCACCTGGAGGGACAGACCGAACAGGCATGGTGCCTCACGTTGGCGACCAACGCCGTAATCGCCTGGACCACAGAGTATTATGGGCTGGCGACCGAACAGATGCGGCGGGCCGGGCGGCGCATCGACGACGAGGCGCTGGGGCACATCTCCCCGGCCCACAGCGAGAACATCAACTTCTTCGGTGCCATCGAGGTCGACATCGACGCCGAACTCGCCCAGCTCGGCCCCACCGGGTACCGGCCGCTGCGCGTGCGCGACACCCTGTTCTGACCCGGGGAAACCGAGAGACACCCAGTCGAGAGGATCCGGCGGCTGTGTGCGGCCTTGACCCTGTACTCGGGTACAGGGTTGAGAATGTGTGCATGCGGACCGGTGAGCTGGCAGCCAGGGCGGGGGTCAACGCGCAGACCCTGCGCTATTACGAGCGCCGTGGTCTGCTCGCGCGACCGGCGCGGTCCCCGGCGGGCTACCGCAGCTACCCCGGCGAGGCGGTCGCGGTGGTCAGGTTCGTCAAACGATCCCAGGAGCTGGGGTTCACCCTCGACGAGGTCGCCGAACTGCTGCGGCGGGCCGACGGCGGCCCCGACGACTGCGACACCGCCCGCGCACTGGCCGAGTCGAGGGTTGCCGAGCTGGAACGGCGTATCGCGGACCTGCAGCGCATGCGCGGCTCGCTGGCCGAGTTGATCGCGACGTGCGAGCTGCCCCGCAACCGCCGGTCCTGTCCGATCCTGACCTCGCTGCACGAAGAAGACCACCCGTGAAACTGGAAATCCTCCAGGTCCCCGACTGCCCCAACGTGGCGGTACTCGAGCAGCGCATCCGGCAGGCGACCGCCGGCCAGCCGGTGCCGCTCGAGATCACCCGCCGCGTGATTGACGATCCCGGCCGGGCCGCCACCGCGGGTATGACCGGATCACCCACCCTGCTGGTCGACGGCTGCGACCCGTTCGCAACGCCGGGCCAGGTCCCGAGCCTGTCGTGCCGCCTCTACCCCTCCGACGCCGGGCGGCTCGACGGCGCACCCTCGGTCGCCGCGTTGCGCGCCGCGTTGCGGCTCGTCCCGGACGGCACCGCGGCACTCGGGGACGACACCGCATCCTCATGCTGCACGCCACCCGCCGCCGAATCTCCGGCAACAGTGCTCCACGCCTGGCGTGCCGCCGCGCAACCGGCAGACCCCACCGAAAAAGCTGTGCACCAGGCGATCCTGCGTGCCTTCGCCACCGATGGGCAGGTGCCGACCGGTGACGAGCTGACCGAGATGGCCGCCGAGCCCGACGTGCCGGTCGAGCAGCTCCTGCGCCGCCTGCACGACGCCGACATCGTCCGCCTCGACGCGACCGGGGGCATCGCGGCGGCGTATCCATTCTCGGCCACACCGACGCCGCATCGAGTCCGGATCGCTGGTGGAGCCACGGTTTCGGCCATGTGCGCGGTCGACGCACTCGGTATGGCCGCGATGCTCGACAGGCCGGTGACAATCACCTCCGCCGACCCGGTGACCGCCGACCCGATCACGGTCACCGCCGACGGCGGGCACGTCACCGCCGACCCGGCCACCACGGTCGTCTTCGTCGGCGCACAAGCCGGCCCAGGCCCGTCCGCCGACACCTGCTGCCACTACCTCAACTTCTTCACAGACCGCGCCAGCGCCCAGGCCTGGGCAGACACCCACCCCGGCATCGGCGGCGTCGTCGTCGAACTCCCCGACGCCCACCACCTCGGCACCACCATTTTCGGGCACCTGCTGCACAGCTGACCGCACCCGGGCGTGCCACAAATAACACCCTGTTATCTGTGGCACCATGAAATCCGGCCTGCGACGACTCCGCTCCGGCGGTGCGCCAAGCGGCACCGTTATGTGGCAAGCCGGGCGAGGGAGGTACACCACCGTGTCGTCCCGGATCACCGTCCGCGCCGCCGGCGACGGCTTCCTCGACTCGATCGGCTCCCCGAACACCCGCCGCTCCTACGCCATCGCCGTCGACAAGACCACCGCCACGCTCGGCGAGGCCCGGCCGCTGGCCAACGTCGTCGACGACGAGATCGGCGACACCCTGGAAACCCTGTGGGGCGAGGCGGCGGTCAACACCTGGAACGCCCGCCGCGCCGCCGTCGCGTCTTGGCTGGCGTGGTGCCGCGAGCAAGGGCACACCACCCCGGCGGTCCCGGTGGGGTGAAGCGCTCCACCCCACCGGACTCGGCCGCCCCGGTGCGCTCACGCGCCGCGATCGACCGGCTCATCGCCCGCCGCGACATCGACCTGCGGGAGAAGACGCTGTGGCGGATGCTTTACGAAACATGCGCCCGCACCGAGGAACTGCTCCAGGTCAACATCGAAGACCTCGATCTGGCCGGGCGGTGTTGCCCGGTGAAGTCCAAGGGCGCCAAGCCTCGCACCCGCCGCCGCGGCGCCGCCCATCACGAGTACGCGCACGAGCTCGTGTACTGGGACGCGGGCACCGCCCGGCTCCTGCCACGCCTCACCAACGGCCGCACCCGTGGACCGCTGTTCGTCACCCACCGCCGACCCGGACCCCGCAAATCCGTCGCCGACCGCGACATCTGCCCCGACACCGGCCTGGCCAGGTTGTCCTACGGTCAGGCCCGCGCCCTGCTCGACGCCGCCACCGCCACCAACGGACCCGGCACCGGCTGGGATCTGCACGAACTCCGGCATTCTGGCCTGACGCATCTCGGCGAGGCCGGAGCCAGCCTGGTCGAGCTGATGGCCAAGTCCCGCCACCGCAAACCCGACAACCTGCGCCGCTACTTCAAACCCTCACCGGCAGCCATGCGCGGCATCACCAGCCTCCTCGGTCCCGACCGCAGCCACCGATAGCGGCCACCAACAACGACTCGCCCGTTACCCGCTGACCAGGCGCTACGCGAACTTCGTTGTTTTTGGCGCCATTACTACCGGGACCCCCATTCGCTCCTTGTGCTCGGGGTCGCGCTCGGTGACGCCGATATGTGACTGATGTCGGGGTCTCGTCCTCTGCGGCGGGCCCGGCACATCTCCGAGCGGTTCGCGCTCGACGAACGGCAGGTCGAGGGGTGAGCCTGCCCCCTTGGAGTGGACACCCCTGACAATGGTTCTAGTAGAGCCAGGAGGGATGTCGAAGTGGGACGCCAGTCTCTGTATACGGAGGAATTCCGGAAAGACGCGATTGCGCTGTACCGCGCGGCCGACGGCCAGCGCACATACGCGGCGGTCGCCGCGGACCTGGGCATCAGTGGCGAAACGCTACGGACGTGGGTCCGCAAGGACACCGCCCGCAATGGACGCCCGGAGGCCCGCAGCACCGCCGGTGGGGAAACCCAAGCGGACGAGCTCGCGCGGCTGCGGGCAGAGAACGCCCGGTTACGCGGTGCCGAGAAGGAATGGCAGCTCGAACGCGAGATCCTGCGCCGGGCAGCCGCGTATTTCGCGAAAGAGGTGAAGTGAAGACCCGCCGCTGGGACTTCATCTCCGACCATCGCGCCGAGTTCGGCGTGCAGCGGCTGTGCCGGGTGCTGGGAACCTCCCGCTCCGGTTACTACCGGCACCTGGCCACCGAGGATGCTCGCGCCGAGCACACGGCGGAGGAGGCTGCGACAGTCGCCGAGATCCGCGCCATCCATGGCGAGCACCGCAGCGCCTACGGTGCCCCGCGCGTTCACGCCGAACTCCGCTCCCGCGGACGCAAGATCAACCGCAAACGGGTGACCCGGCTGATGCGAATCCACCACGTGGTGGGCCGGCACCTGCGCCGCAGCAAGCGCACAACTATCGCCGACAAGTCGGCTCCGTCGGTGCCGGATCTGGTGATGCGGGACTTCACCGCTACGGCTGTAGATACCAAGTGGTGTGGGGACATCACTTACATTCCGGTGGGATCCTCGTGGTTGTTCTTGGCCACGGTGATCGACATCTGCTCACGCCGGGTGGTGGGCTGGTCCATCGCCGACCACATGCGCACCGATCTCGTCACGGACGCGATCGAGATGGCGGTGCGCACCCGCGGTGGTGACGTCGGTGGCGTCATCTTCCACAGTGACCGCGGAACGCAGTACACCGCAGCAGCTTTTGTCGATGTATGCCGCCGTCATGGGATCCGCCCGAGTCGAGGACGGGTCGGGTCAAGTTACGATAATGCTCTCGCCGAGTCGTTCTTCCAGGGACTCAAGAGGGAGTGGCTGCACGGACGGAGTTGGACGTCGAAATCGCAGGCACGGCTGGAGCTGTTCGAGTGGCTCTCGTACTTCAATCGGCGTCGCCGTCACTCCGCCCTCGGATACCTCACCCCGGTGGAGTTCGAACAACGACTGATCGTGTCGTCTACGCTGTCAGTCGCCGCATGAAATCCGGTGTCCACCTTCAAGGGGCAACCTCAGGGATCAGCGCACAACGTCGTTGTGGCCAGGACGCGTTGTCAAGCAAGGTCGGTGCCAACGGACACGTCAGAATCCTTGTAGGCGGTCAGTTCGCTCCGGTTGGGCGGACACGGTTTCTCCGGATCAGTGGACACGAGAATTCCGGGTCGGCGGCCACGAAAACCGCTGATTGACACGCTGGCGTAAATACCGGGCGGGGTTCCTTCGCCCGAGTTGGCTTGGTTTGCCGCGCAAACCAACCGACCGAAGGAACCCCGAGACCCAAGTGTGCCAGGGAAGTGATGGAGATTTTGGAAGCCTACGACCTGACCCAGTGTGCGCATTCGGCGGCGCAGCTGGTCGGGTGTGATGAGAAGACGGTGGCCCGGTATGTCGAGCTCCGCGACACCGGCCACGACCCGGCCGACCGCGCGCGTCGTGCACGTTCGATCGACCCCTTCCTCGGGAAGATCGAGGAGCTGGTGGATGCCTCACAGGGTCGGATCAGGGCGGACGTGGTGCACGACAAGCTCACCGCGATGGGCTTCGACGGCACCGACCGCACCACCCGCCGCGCGGTCGCCGAGCTCAAGGCGACCTACCGGGCCGGGCACCGCCGAAAGTATCGGCCCTGGATCCCGGAGCCGGGCATGTGGCTGCAGTTCGATTGGGGTGAGGGCCCACGGGTGGGTGGCCGGCGAACCCAACTGTTCTGCGCATGGTTGTCGTGGTCGAGATTCCGGGTGGTGGTGCCGGCGTGGGACCAGCAGCTCCCGACGTTGATCGCCTGCCTGGACACCACACTGCGCCGCATCGGTGGGGCACCGACGTATCTGCTGACCGACAATCCCCGAACAGTCACGATGGACCGGATCGCCGGTATCCCCGTCCGCCACCCCGATATCGTTTCCGCAGGAATACATTACGGCTGCGTCGTGCACACCTGTGAACCGTTCGACCCGGAAGCGAAGGGCGGCGCCGAGCACACGGTCAAGATCGCGAAGGCCGATCTCGTCCCGACCAAGGCGAACCTGCTCGAGGAATACCCGAGTTTCGCCGAGCTCCTCGACGCATGTGAGCGGTGGTGCGAGAAGGTCAACGCCCGCCCGCACCGCGCGGTCGGGGCGGCCCCGGCCGAGCGGTTGGCCACCGAACTCGGCCGACTGCACGTGCTGCCCGAGGACCCGCATCTGCTCGCCCTCGGCGAGGAGCGCCTCGTCGGGTTCGACCAGACCGTCAGCTGGGGCAACGTGCGGTACTCGACCCCGGACGGACACCAAGGGACGAAGGCGTGGTGCCGGGTCACCGGCGACGAATTAGTGATCGTCGCCCGCACCGGAACCGGTGTCGCGGAGATCGCTCGCCACCGACTGTCCACCCCGGGGAACCCGAGGATCGTCGCCGCGCATTATCCGCATCACCCCGACGACGGATCGGTGCTGCGCCTGCCCAAACCCTGCCCGCGCACCGCGGCCGAGATCGACTTCCTCGCCCTCGGCGAGGGCGCACACCGCTGGCTGACCGACGCCGCCGCGGGCGGTGTCGTCCGGATCCGCCACAAGATGGCCAGGGCAGTCGAATTCGCCCACATCCTCGACGCCGGACGGGTCGATCAGGCATTGGCCGTGGCCGCGGCGGCGGGCCGGTTCGGCGACGGGGACCTCGCCTCGATCCTCGACCACCTCGCCGCCGAACAACCCGGACCTGTGGTGGTGGTCGACGAAACCCACTCCACTTGGGCCCGGCACCGCCGGATGGGGCCGGGTGGGCGCATGAACAGCAACTCGGCGCCGCCCCTCCCGGACGAGCTCGCCAAGATCTGCACCCGCATGCGGCTGCCGTATCTGCGCAAGGCTGCCCCCGACGTACTCGCGACCGCCAGGGCCCAACGCTGGGACCCGGCCGAGGTGGTGCGGGTACTGCTGCAGGAGGAAGTCGTCGGCCGGGACGCCGCCACCCGGCGGATGCGCCGCAAGAACGCGAAATTCCCTACCGGCAAGACGTTCTCGTCGTGGCGCCCGGAGGAATCTTCGATTCCCGAGGCCACCCAGAACGCGCTCACCACCCTCGAGTGGGTGCACCGCCGGGAGAACCTGGCCGTGTCCGGAGCCTCCGGAACGGGCAAGAGTCACTTCGTCGAAGCGCTCGCGCACGCCGCGATCGAGGCGGACCTGCGGGTGCAGTGGTTCACCCTCGAAACCCTCACCCAGACGGTGAACAAGGCGAAGGCCGACGGGTCGGTCGCCCGAACCGTGGCAAAGGTCTGCTCCTGCGATCTCGTCGTGGTCGACGACATCGGCATGCTGCCCGCCGGGCAGGACGCCGCCGAGGCGTTCTACCGCATCGTCGATGCCGCATACGAACGACGCTCGGTCGCTGTGACGTCGAATATTCATCCCTCGGGATTCGACACAATCATGCCGAAGACCCTGGCCACCGCCACCGTCGATCGTCTGCTGCACCACGCCCACGTCATCGTGACCAAGGGCGATTCACACCGCCTCGCCGACGCCCTCGCCGGCAAAGGAGTGCTCCCACTCGACTAACGACGCCGGACCAACGGCACCAGCCGCCACCGGCCTTCAACGACTCCACATCCGGACTTTTGATGTCCACAGATCCGGAAATCTCATGTCCGCCGGCCCGGGCTTCCTCGTGTCCGTTGACAGTCGGGGAACTCCTCGAGCGCCTCGGCCTGGTCTCTTCGGTCGTGGAGCACTGCGTACCTGACTTCGCCGGCGGGTCTGAACACCGTGGACCGTAGCGCGTCCTCGAGCAGATCGACGACCGCCTCGAGTTCGCCCACTCCTCTCAGCCCGACCTGGATTCGGTGGACGGTCCGCTCTCCCACGTCGAGATCTCGATTCTGTTTCCGGTAGTCGGCGGTCTGCTGCGCGGGCGCTTCGCGCGGACCGATGATCTGCCACCGGGTGAAGGTGTCCAGGACCGGCCGGAGCGCGCTGGCGCACAAGAGAGCGTTGTCCCGGCTGCCGACGAGGAGCAAGTCGATGCGCACCAGTTCTGCCTCGGTGAAATCGACCGCCGGAGTGGGTTTCAGATCGGATTCGCCGACAAATGCCGGAGGGGCTTGACGACGGTGCGGCGCATGGTTTCGGCGACGACGACCTCGAACGCGCGATCGACACCATAGTGAGATCGGTGACAACGGATTCATCAAAGCCCCTATGGACGGGGGATTTTCACGTCACTCCACATGAACGTCGGCGTCATCGACTTCGGTACTCGGTCCACGCACCTCAATTGATTTCCCTGCTCGCTCAGGTGGTGGTGCCAGCTGCACGTGCGGGGCCGCCTATAGGTCACCGATACCACGGAGCGAATCAGTTCTGCGATCGCGAACGACGTACGGTCCTCCTCTCGACAGTGTCACGTTTCAGTGCCGCAAATCAAACAATCAATCAGCGATGCGGGACCTACTGTGCGATCAGCTCGGTGAGCCGAACGCTCCAGGAGTCTCCTCAGCGCTTCGTCGTCAGCACGCGCGGAGGCTCATCGTGGTGTGCGCTGGGGTGAATCTCGGGTCGTCGTCGACTCGAGTGCCGCGAGTTCACGGCAGGCGGTCTGAGACATCCTGCGTACAGGGGAAATAGGCTGAACATCCTGCTGTGTCACACTGCCCGACTCGCTATAGATCCGGATCGCGACATGACGCGTTCTTCTGCTCACCGGGCTCTCCTAGGCTCCCGCCGCTCGGACGGTGCCGCGGCTCGGTTTTCCGGTGGGTTCCGGCCGCCGGGCCGGTGTGCCGGTCGGGGCGCGGGGTTACGCGTTCGCCAGTCAGTGCTTCGACAACACCGGCGACATCGTCCGTGGTGAGTTGCCCGGCACGCGTGTGGGCCGGCCCAGGTAACACCTGTGGGGTGGTTTTCTGCATGACCGCCGCCGATCTACTCGGGAATTGTGACAGATCAAGCCTAAGCGGGGCTGCGACGAGCACCTATGCCGAAGCACCGTTTCACGCCAGTGTTTACACACACGACCAGGGAAGTTCACAAGCCGGACGTAGCTGCCGCCGGCGCCGGTGATGGGGCGCGATCGACACACGCTTTCGGTTGCCAGGCTGTCGATTTCAGCAGTCGAGTGCACGGTGTGCAGGAGATTTCCGGGACCTTTGTCTGCGCCTGGCGGCACGATGGCGGTGTGAGCAGTTGGGGTCACTGGGGTGGCAATCGCACCAAGTCGGTCCCCAAATATCGGGGCGGAGCGAAGATGCCGATCCGGACCGCTCATTTCGGTGACGCCCCTGACCGGGCGACCACCTTCTCGGTGACGCCCCTGACCGGGCGACCACCTTCGACGTCGACCATCAGGGAGGGTCGGATGAGCGATCACGGCCACCTACGCGCTCGCGGTTTCCCGCCCAGTGAAATCGACTGGCCTGCCGCCGCACGTCTGCTTGACGGGGTGCCAAGTCTAGTTCTAGTGCTGACACACTCTTACGAAAAATAGGTGATCACCGCGGGTGAGGACGGGTGGGGGTGACCATCAGTGATAGATCCGCGGCCATCGCTTTGAGGACGACGTCCGAGAGTCTGCGTTTGACGAAGTGCTCCATTCCACCGTCACCGCTGGCCTTGGGCGCAACAATGCTCGCGCGTCGGGGGCAGCGGGCCTGGGTGAGCGCGATGCGGTGAATGGCGGCATTGAGCTGACGGTTTCCAGTGCGCGAGCGACATGTCGAGCGTGCTCGGTGACCATACCGGAAGCGGCGCGGTCCCGTTGCGCCGAGCAAAGCGTCCTTGGAGTGGAGTCGATCGACCGGGGCGGTCTTGCCGAACTTCGCCGCGATGAGCGGTCCGCACCCAGGAATCGCCAACAAGGAGGGCACCAGCGCGGGGGTCCGGGAAGTGATCTCACACGCGAGTTCATCGATCTCGAGAGTGAGGCGGCGCAGGTGCTGCGCCTTTCCGTTTATCGAAAACTGGTCGCTCGGCCGTAACCGCGCCCGGCGCTACCCAGCCCGCGGGACCGGTCCCACCTACTCCGGTCGCCGGGCTCCCTCGTGGGCGGTGAGCAGCAAATGGTCGAACCGGGTCCGTAGGTCGGTGGCCGGGTTCGCACCCGGAAAGGCCGGTAATGAGCTGTTCGGCGAGGACGCGGAGCCGGGTGTTGGTGTGCTGAGAGCGCCAGGCGAGGACGCCGAAGGCGCGGTCGGCGGGAATGCCGTACACCAGCATCAGGGCGCCCTTGGCCTGTTCGATCACCGCACGCCACTCGGTGAGCTCGGCGACCGCCTCGTCGACCGACACGTTCACGTCGTCGCGATGCGAGTCGGTGATGTCGATGTAGAAGCCGCTCGTGCCGATCACCGTGCCGGTGTCATCGTGTAGGCGGTCGCCGACGACCACGACGTGGTGGACTGTGCCGGCGGTGTCGAGGATGCGGTGTTTGCTGCTGAACGGTTCGGCATCGTTGATCATCCGGTCCAGGACCCGGGCGACGCGCGGCTGGTCGTCGGGGTGCTTGTGGGAGAGCACCAGCTCGGTGGTCGGTGTCACCGCACCCGGTCGGTAGCCGTGCATCCTGGTGACGGCGTCGGACGATTTCATGAACACCGCGCTGCGCAAGGCACTCGCACCGGCACTCGACCCCCAACATGCTCCCGACGGGAAGGACCACTGATGTCCGCCAAACTCGATTACCGCTGGCACTTGCGCCAAGTCATGGCCGGCCGGGGAATGTTCCAAACGACCGACTTGATCGAGCCGTTGGCGCAGCGTGGCATCGCACTGTCGTCCAGTCAGGTCTACCGGTTGGTCATGGAACGTCCCGAGCGGCTGAGCCTGAAGATCCTCATGGCATTGCTCGACATCCTTGACACCACGATGGAGGAGCTGATCGAGCCCGTTGCCGACGCCCGCTCCGAGCGAAAGCCCAAGGCCAAGGCGGTCGGCGCCGAAACGGGGGTCTGCGGTCTGCGTCCGAAGCGCGCCAGGATCACCGGCGTCGATTCATGACCGGTGATATTGCGGAGCAAACGCTGCTCGACCCGATCGGCACGATCACCCGTCTGGTCGTCGCGGTCGAACCGGTGTTGACCGCCGATCTCATCGAGGACATCGTGATCGGCGTCGCCGGCGGACGGGCCAAGAGCCGCCGACTTGCGCAAACCCTGGCCGCTCGGCCGGCACTACTTCGCGACGGACGGTCACCGGCCCCGCGGGCCGTCGGGGACCTGCTCATCGCCCTGCGCCGCGCCGGTTCCCAAGCTGTGTCGCCGCCGCACTGCGCAGAATGCGGCAAGCAGCTGCGCACCCTGTCCCGACGAGGCGAGCACTGGTACTGCGCCGGCTGCGCCGTCCGGCCCGAACCGTGCTTCTCGTGCGGGAGAACCAGGGTGATCTCCACCCGGGACCGGCAGGGCCGGCCACGCTGCGACCAGTGCCCCGACTCGGACAAGCGTGACCCACTATCGATCCTGACTGACGTGATCGGACGGCTGGACCCGTCCCTGCCCGCGCAGGCCATCTCCGCGGCCACCGGCCGCGTGTTCGCCAGGGCCAATCAGTTACGGCGGCTGGCCTGGGTCGTCAAGGACCAGCCCGGCCTGCTCACCGGCGAGGGGGCACAGGCCCCGATCCCTGGAGTGCTCCGGTTGATCGACCAGCTCTGCGAGCTCGGCGCGGAGAAGATCACTCGGCCCGCCTGTCCACGCTGCCGGCGGGTGGTCCAGTTAGCCAACGACTCGACGGCCAGTGGGTGTGTCGCAGCTGTGTCGCCAAGGCTAGAGCGGTGCCCTGCTCACGTTGCGGCGGCATCCGTGAGCCCGCCGCCCGGGACAACGACGGAAAACCTTTGTGCCCCAACTGCTTGGTCAACGATCCCGTCAACCTGGAGGAATGCGTTGCCTGCGGCAGGCGCAGCCGTGTCGCCACCCACAGCGCGGACGGGCCGCTCTGCGGCAGCTGTCGGCCCTGGAAGCGAATGGACTGCGCGATCTGCGGCCGGACGGTGCCCTGCGTGGTCTCCACCGCGACCGGCCAGCCCTGGTGCACGGCATGTCAGAAGCGCTGGGCCAGCTGCTCTGGTTGCGGCCAGGTCCGCGCCGTCCGCGGCGGCACCGTGGATACTCCGCTCTGCGCGGAATGTCTGTCCTCAGACGCGGTCCCGTGGCCTCCCTGCGTGAACTGCGGGGGCATTGAACGGCTCCGGGTCTCCGGCCGCTGCACCCGCTGCGCCCTCGACCACCGCCTGCGGCAGTTGCTCGACGATGGCAGCGGGCGTATCCGCACCGAGCTGCGCGGGCTGCACGAAACCCTGGCCTCGGCCGACCGGCCTCAGACGGTGATGGACTGGTTGTCGAAGAACACCGCGTCCGCGGTCCTGGCCGACCTGGCCACGGGCACAAGGCCGCTGACCCACCAAGCCCTCGACGAGATGCCCCACAGCAAGCCGCTCGAGCACCTGCGCAGCGTCCTGGTCGCCACCGGCGCGCTGCCTGCCCGCGATGAGCACCTTTCCCGACTCGAACGCTGGATCCACGCGACCCTCGACGAACGCGGCGGGCGCGACGACAGGGAGCTGCTGCGTCGCTACGCGCTCTGGCATCTGTTGCGCCGACTCCGGCAGCGCAACAACGGAACACCAACGACCCACAGCCAGTTCGCCGGAGTCCGACAGCGAGTGCGGGCCGCGATCGCGCTGCTCGACTGGCTCCACGCCCGGGAGGTGACTCTCGCTTCCTGCCGACAAGCCGACATTGACACCAGGCTGACCAGTCCGGACGCCACGCACCTGGCCGAAGCTGGACAGTTCGTCCGGTGGGCCACAGCACAACGCGTCTGCGCGATCGAGTACCCCGCCGTCAGGTGGCACGGCCCGTCCCGGACGCTGGACCACGACGAACGCTGGAAACACGCCAAACGGCTGCTCCACGACGACTCCCTCAGACCCGAGGACAGGGTCGCCGGCCTGCTGCTCCTGCTCTACGCACAGTGGCCGTCGGCGATCAGCAGGCTGACCGTCGATGACGTCGACGCCACCGACCACCAGGTCCGGCTCCGCCTCGGTCAAACGCCCATCACGCTGCCCGAACCGCTGGCATCGCTCACACGCACCCTCATCGCGACCAGGCGAGGACACGCCGTCCTCGGCGAGCAGGGCACCTCACCCTGACTCTTCCCCGGCGGCCAGCCCGGCCGGCCGATCAGCGGCGACGGACTCGGAGAGCGCCTGCGTGGGCTCGGGATCCGCCTCGCCGAAGCCCGCTCCACCGCCTTGTTCCAACTGGCCACCGAACTGCCGGCCGCGGTCCTCGCCCGCACGCTCGGCATCCACATCGACGTCGCCGTCCAGTGGCAACGCGCTTCCAGCGGCGACTGGACCAACTACGCCGCCAACGTCAGCCGCCGCAACGAATCGACTTGATCAGCTCCACCAAACGCGGACCCACACGGCGACACCACCACCACGTCATCGACGTGGTCGCCGAGCAACCCGACCCAGCGATGACCACACGACCCCACAACTCACACACCCAGATCCCGCATAAGCAACGGGCGATCCTCATCCACCGCAGCAAAGCCACAGCAGGCTCGGGGGCATTCAGACAGTTCTGATAACCGACTCCGCCATTACGAATTACCCCGAATACCCTGGCCAAGGCATACAACGACGCCGGCTACTTCGCCCGCAACGTCCGCACCATCGAAGTCCTCGTTGACCGCGACGCGGCGACCTCCGGTGCCGCCGCCGCTGGTGAGCCTTGGCAGCACTACGACCTCGGCCACGGATTCTGCAGCTACACCTTCTTCGAGCAATGCCCGCACCGCATGGCCTGCGCCCGCTGCGACTTCTACATACCCAAAGAGTCCAGCAAAAGCCAACTTCTGCACAGCGAACTTCAGCGCATGCTCGTCAGCATCCCGCTCACCGACGATGAACAAGCAGCCGTCGATGACGGTCAAGCCGCCCTCGAGCAGCTACGCCTCGCCGACGTCCCGACCCCGGCCGGAACAGCACCACGCCAACTGACCCCCACCCCGTTGCCGATCGTCGCTGTCAACCATGGCCGACCAGCACGAACTTGACAATCTTGATTCCACAGAACAACGGACCAATCGGCTCTCAAGTGTCTGTATCTCGCAAACGCGGGCCCTGGACCCGACCGGGAAGGGCAGAGCACGATGGGCAACGAGGTGGAAGCCGGCACTGAACGCATTCGCGATCACGTTCGAAGGCCGGCTCATCCCAAGTGAGAACTAAATCGATGTGCCAGATCCAGATCCACCGAATAACTGATAGTCCCTAGTCCGGAGATCGGCAGGGGGATCTCGTAGTGCCGGAGGTGGGAGGGTCAGCCGCGGGCGAGTCGGCGGACCGCGCCGCGGAGGGCGTGTTCGATCTGGGGCAGGTCGACGTCCTCGCGGGCGGTCACGGTGTCCTGGGTGGGGTTCCAGATGATTCGGCGGTCGATCCCGGTGGCCGCGGCGGCGAGCGCGGTGCTCCACTCGCTCAGGGTCGGTTCGGGATTGTCGACGTCTTCCCAATCGAGAATCCAGAGTGAGAGTGAGTGCCACTGCAGGTCGGTGGCGTCGATGGTGCGGGTCTTCATCGGGTCCTTTCTGTTTGGTGGGTGGCTGGTGGTCGGCGGTCTCGGCGGGAATTGGGTGGTGACCGGCCTCGTCGCGCGGGCGGCGCGCCGGCAGGACAGGGGGTCGGGCACGGGACTGCGCGGGGGTGGTGGACGCGCTCGGTCCGGGCTGCACGGATGCGGATCTACTCGCGGTCCGGCGCTCGCACTGATCGGCGACTCAACCGTTCGGTGATCTGGTCCGGTTCCACCAGTTCGAAGTAGCGCGGATCGGGATTGGTTCGCGCCGCGACGATGTCGCCGTAGCTGACCATGCGGGTCGCAGCGCCGAGATGGATTCTCTCGTGGGTGCCGACGTATCGGAAATGTGGCATGACGATCCTTCCTTGCGGGCGTGGGCGGCGACCGGGCGCACTGCCGGATGGATACGGGTACGCGCCCTTCGCGCCGGCCCAGCTTGAGCGGTTTCACCGAGATCCGGTTCCCGGTTCGCTCGATTCGGGAGGCGCGCACGACCCCGATCGATCCCAGTTCACCGTCACTTCCAGTTTTTCTATTTACGAAGATTAGCAATTGATCGGTCGGTAGTGAACGGGTGCCAGCCCAGGGTCTGGGGTGGCATCCGGGGGTCTTGCGGGATCAGGGGGCAGAGCGGTAGCGGGATTCGTAGGAGGCCTGTTCCTGGTCGAGTCAGCGTTGTTTGTGAAGGTTGAGGAGCGCGGGGTCGAGGCCGTGGCTGACGAGGCGGTGGCGGAGGTAGATGTTCTTCAGGGCGAGGAGGAAGTACACGAAGGGCAGGAACAGCAGCAGGACCACGCCGGTGCGGATGATCCAGGGCCCGGAATGAGCAGCAGGGCCGTGAGGATAGGGATCAGCGGGATCAGGCAGCGGGTGGCGTAGCGGCGGGTGGCGCCGGGGCCGGTGGTGTCGGCAATGACCCAGCGGTGGAACTCGGCGGGCAAGGTGCGGCCCAGGACGTAGCCGAGGCGTTGTCCCGCGGTGGGGACGGTAGTGGTTGCGGGGGTTCCGGTCATGATCGGTCCTCGTTCGTGGTGGAGGTGTAGTGGTGTGCGGGTAGGACGAGCATGCGGGCGTAGGCGATGGCGCGCGGGGTGGTGTCAAAGAGGTGCCGGTCTTCGCTGTCGGTGGTGGTAAACACCCCGAGCGCGGTGAGCGGCCGGAGATGTTCAGGTTTGGCCCCGGAGATCAGAACGGTGATGTGCCGGTGCTCGAGTCTGGTGATGACGTCCTTGAGGACGATCGCACCGGTCGCGTCGATCACGGTGATCCGCGACATCCGCAGGATCACCACCTTCACGTCGGCGACGTCGGCGAGTTCGAGCAGGAACCGGTGCGCAGCGGCGAAGAACAGGGCGCCGCCGATCCGGTACGCGATGATGTGCTCACGGAGCAGGTCGTGTTCCTCGGCCAGGTGGTCGTCGGTTCGAGGGGGACCTGTTCGATGCGGGCGGATCGGGCGACCGCTCGCAGCGCGAGGATCGCGGCGAACCCGACCCCGACGGCCACCGCGGTGACCAGGTCGAAGACGACGGTGACCAGGAAGGTGGCCACCATGACCACGGTGTCGGCGCGGGCGGCGCGGGTGATGGCCAGGATCGAGGCGGTCTCGACCATCCGCACCGTGGTGGCGAGCAGCACCCCGGCCAGGGCGGCGAGCGGAATCTGCGCGACGAACCCGGCCGCCAGATACACGATCGCCGCCAGGATCACCGCGTGGGTCAGCGCCGCGAGCCGGGTGCGGGCGCCGGAGCGCACGTTGACGGCGGTGCGGGCGATCGCCCCGGTGGCGGGCACGCCGCCGAACAGGGAGGTGGCGATGTTCGCCAGCCCCTGCCCGAACAGTTCCCGGTCCGGGTTGTGGCGGGCTCCCACGGCCATCGAGTCGGCGGCGGCAGCAGCGATTCGAGCGCGGCCAGCGCGGCGACGGCGAGGGCGGGTGCGATCAGCGAGGTCAGCTCGCCGAGGTGCAGGAAACTCAGGGTGGGCGCGGCGAACCCGGTCGGAATGGCGCCGATGCGGGCGATGTCGAGGTGAAAGAGTTGCGCGATCAGGGTGGCGACGGCGACGGCGATCAGGGAAAACGGGACGCGGGGGAGGTAGCGGCCGCCGAGCAGGATCGCGACGGCCACCACCAGCGCGGCCGCCGGAGTCAGCAGGGAGGGGGCCTGGGCGAACCGGTGGACGGCGTCGGCGGCGCTCTGCCACACCTTCGCCCCCTCCGCCTCGGTGATGCCCAGCGCGGCGGGAACCTGTTGGAGGGCGATGACGACGGCGATCCCGGCGGTGAAGCCCTCGATCATCGGAGCCGGCGACGACGGCTGTCCGTGGTGTGCGCGCCCGGCGTTGGTCGTCGCCGGCACCGGTCGTCCCTTTTGCCCCCGGCGCCGTCCGAGCCCGACCCGACGACCCCGACCCCGGCCGGTGACGTGCTCCGCCATCGATCCCCAGACGGCGTCAGAACCGCGGTCGCACCCAACGGGTATCCTCGTCGTGGGGCGTTGCCTGGGAGCCCGTGCGGGGCGGGATGTCGCCTAGGTCGAGCGGTGCCAGTCGGAGCTTGAGGGTCCCGAGTTCCTCGCACAGGACGTCGGGCAGTCTGTCGCCGCAGGTCCTCGCGTACCACTCGTCGATCAACCTGGGCTCGGCCACCCATTCGGCCCGGTCGACCGTCAGGGTGGAGGCGATCTTGGTGTGATCGAACTTCAAGCCCGTCAGGCCGAGTGCATCAAGGGTGGACACGAAACCGATCGGAGTCTCCTCAGCTTCGGCGGTGCCCTCGATCCGCCGCAACGCCCACTCGAGGACCCGGGAGTTCTCCCCGAAGCCCGGCCAGAGGAACTCGTCGGTGTCGCCGCGGCGGAACCAGTTGACGTAGAAGATCTTCCGCAACAGCTCCGCGCTGGTTTTCTCGCCGATGTCGGGCCAGTGCTGGAAGTAGTCGCCGACGTGGTAGCCGAGGAGCGGCAGCATCGCCATCGGGCCGCGGCGCACGACACCGACCTTCCCAGTGGTGGCGGCGGTGGTTCCGAGGACAGGGTGGCGGCCAGGAACACCCGTGCCGCCAACTCAATGATTCGGTGACCAGCGGGATGGTGGTGGCGCGGCCGTCGAAGAGGATCGCCAAGATCGGCACCCCGGCAGGGTCGTCCCATTCGGGGGCGACGGTCGGGCACTGGGCGATCGGGGTGCAGTACCGCGAATTCGAGTGCGCGGCCGGCTCTCCGGAGCCCGGGGTCCAGTCCCGCCGTTTCCAGTCCGTCAGATGCGGCGGCGGCGGATCGGTCATGCCTTCCGACCAGATGTCGCCGTCGTCGGTCAGGGCGACGTTGGTGAAGATCGAGTTGCCTCGCTCGATGGTGGGCCATCGCGTGCGGGTTGGTGTGGGCACCGACGCCGAAAAACCCGGCCTCGGGGTTGATCGCGTAGAGTCGGCCGTCGTCACCGAATCGCAGCCAGGCGATGTCGCCGATGGTTTCGGCCGTCCACCCCTCGAGGGTGGGGTCGAGCATCGCGAGGTTGGTCTTGCCGCAGGACGACGGGAACGCGGCGGCGATGTAGTGCACCTTCTGCTGCGGCGCCATTCGTCGTCGGAGCCGTCGCACCACACCACCTCATCCGGTGCGGTGAGGTCGGCGATCTCTTCTACCCAGGACGCGATGCCGGGATGCGCGGTGGGGCGGCGCCCAGACCGGATGCGGCGGAGGTTGACACGATGTTCTCCTCGAGATGCTTTCGTCATTCGAGCGGGCTGGGTTCAACCGCTCGCGTTGGCCTACTGGTGCTGGTTGCTGAACGGCGGTATGTGCCCGATCGTCCTGCCCGCGTGCCGGGCGACGGCCGAGACCAGCAATCGATCGTCGAGGGCGGGCAGTTCCCGATCGACCGGGGTGATCAGCGCCAACGCCCGCACACAGGCGGCCACCACATCGACGGTCAGCGCGGGCACGCCGTGTCCACACACGGCGCTGAGCAGCCCGGGCAGCACCAGGGCGCCATAGGTGAAGGCGTCGGCGGGGATCGCCACCGTGCGACCGGGCGCGGCCCCCTCCGGCGCGCAGCCGGCGAGATCGACCAGCACGTCGTTGTGTTCCATCAACCGGCGCAGCGGAAAAGCCTCGGCATCGCCCTCGTGCCAACTGCTCAGATCACCCACCCCCGAGGCCATCAACACCGGCGCCAGCAACGGCGCCCACGGGGAGTTGGTGATCACGACCCGGCCGGCGCGCGGCGGCACGCCGCGGCGACGCAACAGGGTGATCGTCGCCGCCGCCACCGCCACGGTCAGCACATCGAGTTCCGAGGTGACCAGGGGGCCGCCGCGGTCGATCACCTCACGTGCCACCGCCGCGGAATCCACCGGCCCCAATCCCACCACGAACACCGCGGACACCCCGGTCCCCAGCCCGATGACCCGGTCCGCGACCACGTGCGGGTCGCCCGTGGTCAGGGGAAGGTGCAGCGCGCGCATCGGGGTCCGCTCCCGGATCAGGGCCGCATAATCCTCCATCGCGACCCACGGCGTCCGGGTCCGCGCCGACCCGGACGTGCGCGAGCGGGAGGTGGACACCGCGACGACGGCCACGCTGATTCCGGTCAACGCCATCCCGGGGTCGTCGGGCGGCCCGCTGGCATCACCATCGTGATTGTTCGTCACCCTTGACTTCACTTTCCCGATCGGGCTGAATCTCCGTGCCATTCGTTCACATGAGTACGCACTTAAGAAGATTAGCAACCAACATCTGTAATTGGGGGAGTCCTCCTTGGTGAGCCCCCGTCAGCCCCCGGTCTCGCCCACCAAGGCAGGAGGTTCGGACATGTCCTCGAGCACCTCGGCCTGACCGGCGACCACCCCGGTCAAGATCCCCCGCGCCACCCGCAGGAGCTCGGCGATGCGGGGAGAGGTCAGCGCGTAGGACACCGACAGGCCCTCACGCCGCGCCGTGACCAGCCCGGCCCGGCGCAGGATCGAAAGCTGCTGGGACAGGTTCGCCGGCTCGATCCCCACCTCGGGCAACATTTCGGAGACGGCGTGTTCGCGTTCGCTGAGCAGTTCGAGGACCCGGATCCGTGCCGGATGCCCCAGCGTCTTGAAGAAGTCCGCCTTCATCTGATATAGCGGTTGGCGCGAGTTCGCGGCCATGGCGCCCTCCTGTCGTTCTGTCGGAACCGATCGCCCACGACAGCGTGCCGTGTCGGGATCATCCCACACCCGAATGCCACTTGCGAATCTTAGCAATTTACTGGCCTCTGCTGATATGAAGAACGTGTTCTAGCTGTGACCGTTTTTCTCTGAGAGGTAGTCCGCAATGGGCACACCCGTAATCGTCGAGGCAGTTCGTGTACCCCGATCGGCAAGCGGGGTGGGTGGCTGTCCGGCCTGGACGCAGCGGAGACCCTGGGCGCGGTCCAGGTCGGCCTACCCGAGCGGGCGGGCATCGCACTCCCCTATAAGCAACCTTCAACCCCAAATCCGGGAAAAGGGGCGGACAACAGCTCAGCGCGAGCCCTGGCTACCCGTCGCGCCGCGAGGGATTGGTGGTGGAGGACCAATTTTCGTACCCGGTCGATGTGGCGTCGAACTGGTGATCCGCGACCGGACGTCCGAGGTGATCGATGATCGCGGCGTGGTGGATGTCTTTGTGAGTGTCGACTCCGACGAAAATCTCGAGCCTGACAGCTGGACACAGGTCATCCCTTGGCCACGTGCCGGTCGAGGTTGGGTGGACAGCACAGCGATGGGACTTGGTCGCGTCACCCTCCTGTCAACACCCTGCCCGGCGGCCCGTATCAGGGCGGTCCGGGCCGCACGAGGCCGACACATCACGGGAAAGACAGGCCGCGGTGGACGTCCGGAGTACTTGTGAGTCAGATCTCGTACCGACCGGACCGCTCCAGTATCACTGAGCACTTATTACCGTCCCCGACGTTAAGAAGTACTCACGGGTAGGGCAAAGAATTCGAGTGCGATGTTGTCGGGGTCACGGAACGAGATGCCCGAACCGTAGTGCGCTGTCTTGATGCCCCCGTGCTCGATGCCTAGAGCATCGAGCCGCTCCACCCACCGGGGTAGCGCCTCGGGCGAACACTGGAACGCGAGGTGGTCGAGTCCAACCTGTCGTTCGTCGAATCGTGCGGGAGCGCCGCTGTCGGGGTGCGTGTGGAGGCCGAAGAGCATACCGCCGTCGAGCGCGAACACCGTGTGGTGGAAGCTCCCCGATTCCTCGTCCTCGTCGAGTACGGGGGCCGATCCAAAGAGTGCAGCGTACCAGGCGGTGCTGGCCGATAGGTTGGATACGGTGATCGCGACGTGGGTGAGGCCCGGGAACCTGGACATCGGCGACTACTCTCTCTCGGCGGAACGGTCTCTTTTTCGACCCTAACGATCCGGCACCTCGAGTGAGGCACAACGACGGAACCCTGCCCGAGCGGAGGGCTTGACACCGCAGCCGGGCGGGCGCAGTGTGGCGCCGGGCGTGCTCTTCGCTCCGGTCGAGCCGCGGCGTGAAAGGAGCAGGTAGATGGGCCGGTCGGTTACCCTTCGCAATTCAACACATGTCGTGAATGACATACCGCATAAGGGTTTGATCTGGGCACTCTTCGGCAGGAAGGTCCGACGTGATGTCATATCAAGCCTTGCTTGTTGGCCTCGTAAACTGCCTCCGCACGCCCGGCGACGCCCAGCTTGCGCAGAATGTTCTTGACATGAAACTTGACGGTTGTGGAGGAGATGAATAACCGCTCCGCGATCTTTGCGTTTGGCAGCCCGATCGCGAGCAATCGAAGGACCTCCTGTTCGCGGTGGGTTAAGCGCTCACGGGGCGCTGCATGGCTATTCATCGAGCGCACCAAAGCTGCAGCACTATGCGCGTCGAACGCACTCTCGCCAGCCGAAACCGCCCGGATAGCCCGCACCAATTCAGTGGTATCAACATCCTTGACCACGTATCCCCGCGCACCGGCGTGGACGGCACGCACCACTAGTTCGTCATTGAGAAATGTAGTCAGCACGAGCAGGCCAATTCCGTCGTGCACAGCGGACAACTTGGCGCAGAGGAGAAATGATCAATACCTGTGGATCGGGGAGGGCGCACCTTCCCGGATGATGATCTGCAAGAAAACAGGTATTCGATCAAGGCCAGCGCTGCAACGCTGGTTGGGAAGGTACGCCCGTGCTTACGGTAGTACACGACAACGACCGCTCCGACGACGACGACGGGCGGTCGTTGCTCGACGAGATCGTCCGTGACGGTGCCCGGCAGATGCTCGCGGCCGCGCTGCAGGCGGAGGTCGCCGCCTATATCGAACAGTTCGCTGACCAGGTCGACGAGAACGGTCGCCGCCTGGTGGTGCGCAACGGCTACCACCACGAACGCGACGTCCTGACCGCCGCTGGTGCGGTCAACGTGAAGGCCCCGCGGGTCAACGACAAGCGCGTCGACCCGGACACCGGCGAGCGACAGCGATTTTCGTCCGCGATCCTGCCGGCCTGGGTGCGCAAGTCCCCGCAGATGAACGAGGTGCTGCCGCTGCTGTATCTGCACGGGCTCTCCACCAGCGACTTCGGCCCGGCACTCGAGCAGTTCCTCGGATCGGGTGCCGGGCTCTCGGCGGCCTCGATTACCCGGTTGACGACGCAGTGGCAGGACGAGGCGAAGGCCTTCCAGGATCGGGACCTCTCCGGCACCGACTTTGTCTATGTGTGGGTCGACGGCATCCACCTCAAGGTGCGGCTCGAGCAGGACAAACTGTGCCTGCTGGTGATGATCGGCGTCCGTGCGGACGGACGCAAGGAGCTCGTCGCCCTCACCGACGGGTACCGCGAGTCCACCGAGTCGTGGGCTGACCTGCTGCGGGACTGCCGCCGCCGCGGCATGACCGCCCCGGTCCTCGCGGTCGGTGACGGTGCCCTTGGGTTCTGGAGGGCGCTGCGGGTGGTGTTCCCCGAAACCCGGGAGCAGCGGTGCTGGTTCCACAAGCAGGCCAATGTACTTGCTGCGCTACCGAAGACGGCACATCCCGGGGCGCTCGCGGCGATGAAGGAAATCTACAACGCCGAGGACATCGACAAGGCGCAAGTGGCGATCAAAGCCTTCGAACTCGACTACGGCGCGAAGTATCCGAAGGCGGTGAAGAAGATCACCGACGACACGGATGTGCTGCTCGAATTCTACAAGTACCCGGCCGAGCACTGGGTGCATCTACGCACCACAAATCCCATCGAATCTACCTTCGCCACGGTGCGTTTGAGGACGAAAGTCACCAAGGGCCCCGGATCCCGTGCGGCGGGACTTGCCATGGCCTACAAGCTGATCGACGCCGCACAGGCTCGCTGGCGTGCGGTCAACGCTCCGCATCTGGTCGCGCTCGTCCGAGCCGGCGCCGTGTTCCACAAGGGCAAGCTGCTCGAGCGTCCCACCGACATCACCCCCGACACCTCACCTGCCGAGCCCGCCAACGCCGGATCGGAGGTCGCCTGAAACTCACTCATCCACAGGTATTGACAATATCTCGGCGCAGAGCGAAAGGCCGTCGTAATCCGAGCCGGCCGACAGCTTTAGATCCAAAACGACGACATCCGGTGAGACCGCACGAATCACTGCTTCGGCTTCCGCCTGCGACCCCGCTTCACCGACTACTGCCAGATCATCCTCACGTTCGAGGACAGAGCGTAATCCTTCCCGGAGCATTGCGTGATCATCAACCAAAACCAGTCGCACCACGTCGGGCGAGCGATGACCCCGCCGAATCCCCGTACCCGCATCAACAGCCGTCGAACTCATCATCTTCCGATTCCTTTTCGTTCGGGTTCGACAGCTGCACACTGGCCGATGCATCCGACCGTGGAATCGTAGCCACGATCTGAACACCGCCTATCCGTGACCGTCGTATTTCGAGCACTCCACCGTGGTCGCGAGCGCGCGCCGTCATATTCGCCAGACCGCGATGATGCCCGTCCACGTCCCCGGCACATGCCATGCGCACCATCAACCGCAGCTTCGCCGGATCGCCGTCGCCATTGTCTGCGACCGATAGCGACACACTGTCCGGTCGATAGAAAAGTCGCACAATTGCTCGAGTCGCGTTGCCGTGCATCGCGGTGTTGAACAGGGCCTCCCCTGCGATTCGCAACACCGCGTGCTCGGTATCGTTCGGTAACTCGACCGCCGAGCCATCGACTCGCAACGTGACACGCAAGTCTTCCGGCATGTGTAAAGTGCAGAGTTGCTCGAGCAGTTCGGGCAGGGTTGAACGAGTCGAATCTGCCGGACGATTCAAGGCATAGATTGCGGATCGAAGTTGCTCCACAGCGTCGCGGGTCAGATGTTTGGCGAGTTCCAGCCGTTGGCCGCGTTCCTTCTCGGCAATCTCCGTGCGACACACTTCGATCTGCATTCCGGCCGACAACACGCATTGGGTGACGCTGTCGTGTAGTTCCCTGGCGATCCGATGACGCTCCGAGTTGAGTACCTGATGTTGTTGGGCCGTGCCGAGTTGGCGTTGGGCCGCAAGTAGTTCGGCGTTGCGTTGAGCGAGTTCCAGAGCATGCCGACTGGCCTCGGCGAACCCACGTTCAGCCTGCTCCAGCAGGTTCTGCGACCTCTGAAACAATGACGAGTTCTGCAATGCGACGGCTGTCTGACTGGCCAATATCCGCATCACCGATTCATCGGTGCTGTCCAAGGTCCGGTGTGGGGGCGTCCACGCGGCGAACGCACCGATCACGCCGCCGTCCAGTTTCATCGGAACATACGCTTGGTGATCCTCGATCACGGGGCATACGCATTGCAATTGCCCGCGCAGGAGGTCGTTCAACCGGTTCAGTACGGCAGACGGGAGATTGGCACCGGGGTCCAACGCGTTCTGCACACCCTCAAAGGCATAGACGCGACCAGCGGCGTCGAGGATAAGGTGTCGGGGCTGAGCTTCCGGTAGCGCCCCGTCTGCCAGAGCTATCAGCACCCAATCGGCGGAGAGATGCGTGCGGGCTGCTTCTGCTACGGCGCGGACCAACTGCTCGGGGCCTTCTACCGTCTGCACAAGCGCCCGAGAGATCGTATCGAGGGCGTGAACTGCGCGTTCGAGCCGCTCGGTCGCGCCTCGAAATGCGGTGTAAAAGGTGCCCTTACTTGATCGGACGCCTGTGAGGAGTTCGATCACGCGCGACTCGGGCACGCTTGGCCTATTCGAAGGAAAATTCATGACACGCTCCGCAAAAAGGCCTGTATCCCAAAACACACGGGTTGGTGAACGTACACGTGTGTTGCATGGCGAGGAGAGGTGTGCATGGTCGTCCCGCGGTCTGCTGACAGACGGTCATATAGCCTGCGCGGGTCATCGACTCCGCGGGCTGACCTCTTGACCTGATCTGTCCCGGGCGTCTGGGAGGGCGGCATCGTGCGGGAATCCCAGAGTTCACACGCGGTCGGCTCCGGCAAGGTATTGAACCTGAGTCCACCATCTACCGCGAGATCCGTCATTGTCAGCTCACCCCCTGTCCTACGGAGCTCCCACCGGCCGCAACTGGGCTCACGTTGTCGTACTTCAACGGTACTGGGCTGCAACGTAACGGCCAACCTGCTGTCGGGTAGGACCCAACCTGGCCAATTGGGTAGGGCAATGTCTCGTCGAGACGTGGCGGAGCGCTCGACGGCTAGCTTCAAGAACCCGCGCTAAGTACGGCAACGACAGTGTGACTACCGATGTGGTAATTGATCCAGTGCGCAGTCAGAGTTGCTGGAGTGGTCAGCGTGGTTCACTGCGATCTGTGCACGGTTCGCCCACCGGTTTTCGCGGGTGGAGTCGCGGCGGCGGATGGGTCCGTATATGCACGGACTGTCGGTGAGGTCGAACGCAAGAACGGATGCACACTGGCCGAGTCGGCCGGTGATGCGGGCCCGGAGGGCATGCAGCGGCTGCTGAACCTTACCTCTTGGGACTGCGACGGCTCCGCGACGACGTGTGTGAGGTCGTGGTCGAGACGATCGGTGACGCCGACAAGGGGTGTGTTTATCGTCGACCTATGCTGAGTCGGTAACTATGTCGAGGTGCGGCTGGGGTGATGTGATCTGCCGTGCCGGGAGTGGCGGTCTGGATGATGAACGCTCGAACGGGTCGGCATAGTCTCGTCGGCGGGTTGACGCTTCTTTGTCGAGCACGGTGCTCCGGGAATGGAGGCGGGTCATGACCCGCGCATGAGCACGAGAAGGAAGTCTTGTCGGACGGGGCCACTTATCGAGGGCGATCGGACGTGACCGTTGGGGTGGGATACACGCTGGGCTCGGTTGTGAATATGCTGGCCATCGCGGGCGATCTCGGCAGGTGGGTGGATGTACGAGGCCTCGCTCCCGAGGGCCTCGACTGGGTCGTGGTGGCAGAGTTCCGCAGTGCGTGCCGCGACGCCGGAGTGCATTGCGCGCCCCGCGCGGGTTGGATCCCCTACTGAATTATCTGGAACACGTGGTGTGCTGGTCGCGGCCACCGCGCCGGCCACACCGGTCGAGGAGCTGGTGGAGCACTATCGTAGTTGGCTCGTCACCGATCGGGGATTGGCGGATGCGACGGTTGCGCGTTACGCGAAGTTGGCGCGTGTTCTTGTCGCAGCGGGTAACCGAGGACAGTTACTGGGTCGGAAACCTCACCGGGCAGACGTTGTGGCATTCCTGTTGCGGGAAAGCGGCCGCCTCAGCGTCGGTTCGACCTGGGGCTGCCCCCTTGGAGTGGACACCCCTGACAATGGTTCTAGTGAGGTTCCCCCCGAACGGTGGACAAGAGGGTTACATACTTCACGCAACTGCAGCCTGAAGTGACTTCTCATAGCTGTCAGGGCTTCGCATCCCCACTGCCGAGTGTCGTCGAACGGTGTTGCAGAAGATGATCCAGCTGTCAACCCACCAGATCGGATCTCCTCGCGTAGACGTGCCGATAGTATTCCTCGTGCTTGAACGTCGACCAGAACGATTCGGATGGACTGTTGTCCCAGCAGATCCCGGTCGCACCCATCGACCGACGCAATCCGTGACGGACACGAGGCAGCGGTCAGGTGGGCGGTATATTCCCCGCCCCGGTCGGAGTGCAGGATCGTCTCACGACACCGCCCACCGCGCCCGGCCACGGCCCGATCGATGGCCGTGGTGACCAGCTCGGCACCGATGTGATTAGAAATGCTGTATCCCAACCCTTTCCGCGAGATTCCATCCCGGATCGCACACAAGAACATGTCACCTTCACCGGATGTCAGATAGGTGATGCCGGTGAGCCAGACCGCATCGAGCCGGCCCTGTCGAAGTGCCGGTCGATCAGATCCGGCGGGAACGACGCCTGCGGATCGACCACCGTCGTCTTGGCCTTGAACGTGCGCGGAGAGATGCCCTCCACACCGATCGCGGCCATGATCTTGGCCACCGTCTTCTCGTTCACCACCTCACCGCGTGCGCGCAACTCGGCTGTGACCCGAGGTGACCCGTAGGTACCCTTCGAATCCTTGTGGATCGATGATCTTGACTTCGAGGTCGGCGCGACGCTGCTGCTTCGGCGTCAACACCGTGGTCGCCCTGCGTTTGACGTACTGGTAGTAGCCGGATGTGGACACTTTCAATAGTCGCTCCGCGTGATCGAGAAGCGCTCACCTTCCGGTGCGGCGGCGCCGGCGGTCTCCGCGATGTCGTCGGGGCCGGCGTACATCACCATCAGATCGACCCGGGTCGGTACTTCTGCATCGAGGCAAAGTACGCACCCCACCCACGATCACCGGCATAAGCCGAGGCTTATACCAGGAAGGCGTTGTCCTTCTCAAGCTCGCCGACCTGCCGTCGCAATCGCAGCAACTCGGCGCGTTCGGCCGCATCCAGAGGTTTCTCTCCATGGGACTCGGCGGCGGCGGTCCTGCGTCGCTCGGCTTTGACCCATTCACCCAACAGGCTCTCGTTGAGGCCCAGTTCCCGGGCGACGTCGGCGATGGTGCGACCGGAATCAGTCACACGATCGGCAGCCTCGACCTTGTACTCGGCCGTGAACGACCGACGCTTGCGAGGAGGCATACGGACATCCTTTCAGCGGGACCGGCGTCCCGCCAATTCGGTGTCCACTTTCCGGGGGGAACCTCACGACCGCGCCGACACCTGCGGTGACGCGCACTCTCGCGGCAGAACCAGCGAACAAGCTCACCGCCCTCGAACGCCGGCGGATCCTCGAGGTCCTCAACAGTGACCGGTTCGTCGACCAGGCGCCGCTCGAGGTGTATGCGCAGCTGCTCGACGAGGGTGTCTACCTGTGCTCGGTGTCGACGATGTACCGCGTGCTACGTGAAAATGCGCAGGTCAGTGAACGTCGAAGGCTTGCCCGACACCCGGCGAGGACCTGCCCGGAGTTGGTCGCGTCCGCACCTCGACAGGTGTACTCGTGGGACATCACCAAGCTCGCCGGACCGGTGAAGGGACGGTACTTCGATGCCTACGTGATGATCGACATCTACTCGCGCTACATCGTCGGTGTCCATGTCCACGCACACGAATCTGGTGTGCTGGCACGGGAATTGATGGAACAGATCTTCGCGGTACACGGAATTCCCCAGGTTGTGCACGCAGACCGGGGCACGTCGATGACCAGTAAATCCGTCGCGACGTTGCTCGCCGACCTCGAAGTCACCCGCTCGCATTCACGGCCGCGGGTCTCGAACGATAACCCGTACTCGGAGTCGGTATTCAAGACTCTCAAGTACGGGCCGGGGTTCCCTGATAGGTTTGGATCACTCAGTGAAGCAAGAGAATTCATGATCCAATTCACCGAGTGGTACAACCACGACCACCGCCACACCGGCATCGGTCTGCACACGCCCGCAGACGTCCATTTCGGTTTGGCGGCCGGCAAGGCCGCCGAACGTCGGCAAGTGCTCGATGCCGCTCGCGCACGGCATCCGCACCGCTTCGGCACTACCACCGCTCCGAAGATCCTGGACCTGCCCGACGCCGTCTGGATCAACCAGCCAGCCGACGATTCCGAAAACACCATGGAGGCCGAACCGTCAGCAGCTTAACACCCGCTGGACTCAACTCCCTTGACAAGTTCCGATGCGAGCAAAGCCAATCGCCCAGGTCGTCAGGCCCGCTCACAACCGTTCTGAGCACCCGCCCTGGATGTGTGGGTCCTCATTCGGAGGAGGTGCGAGTGCCTGATCATTCAACAGATGACTCATCCGCCAAAGAGTAGGTAGAGCCCGCCGACTGTGTAGAAGACCATTGTGAGTAAGAGGGCAAGCTGTCCACTGAGTTGGTGGCGCTTGGGTAGAAGGCGTAAAGAGCGATCGTGGGCAGCGATCACCCCGAGAACGTGACCGATCAGAACAAAGAAGACCTTGAGCGACGCCAGCAACGTTGGGTGCGTCGACAACACATAGGAGACATCCTGCTCGGACAATCCCCAGGGATCCCACCCGCGCCCGAGTGGATCAACGAGGAGTACCGCCGTCGCCTGACCCTTTTCCACGAGGTAGGTCAGATAATGTGCGAACACGTATCCGACGATGATGGGAGTCAGTGAATAGGAAAGCAATCCGGGCAGCTTTGCCCGTTCGCCGGCTTGTAACCCCGGTACCGCGCGTGCCGCCGTCCAGAAAGAAACGCCGACCACGGTTACGAACAACAAGAGGCCCGCGGTGCGCACTACAGTCGAAGTGAACTCGTGATTCACGATCGCGGTACTGCTGGACAAGTGGTCCACGGCATTGCGCCACCACGATCGTGCCGAGAAGCTATCGAACGCGGTGGACCCAAGCAGTGTTGCGGTCAATGCCACCGATCCGGACCGAACCTCGGTCGC
Source organism: Rhodococcus sp. ZPP (assembly GCF_017656075.1). Classification (NCBI taxonomy): domain Bacteria; kingdom Bacillati; phylum Actinomycetota; class Actinomycetes; order Mycobacteriales; family Nocardiaceae; genus Rhodococcus; species Rhodococcus sp. ZPP. The sequence goes on along the minus strand of NZ_CP058640.1, from coordinate 201,254 downwards.
CGTCAGATTGTTGAGAGGCATGCGCAGAACGAACGTCCCCGCGGTGGTTCCCCGGCCCACCGCGGACAATCTCGAGACCAGCGTGCTGTATACCTCGAACGGGTCTGCGCGTTCGCACCATCGGGTTCCACACACGATCGTCCCGGTCAAGGTAACCCCGAGGTAGGCTACGCACCAAGTCCGTATCGCTGCAACCGAACCCGGATCAGGCGAGACCAGTTCCAGCCAGACGAAGGCAAACAAGCCGGCGACTGCAGGCCAATAGCCCCACCGCTCCCGATACTGAACGAACGCGTCCTCCGGGGATCGGCGCAGGACTGCACAAAGCAGCCAGTGAAGTGAGCGCACCGGCGAAACGGCCCTCCACACGGGACCGAACAGCAGCGACAAAGCAACCAAACCCACCCAGAGCAGAACATAGAAGGTTCCCGGAAGCGGATTGGCCGCGGGCTCGGCGGGGCCGAAGAACGCCGCCACACCCACCCACGACGTGAGGATCAATCCCGCTCCCGCAATGACGGCCCGCGTCACCCCCGACGTTGCCACGGCATTGACCCAGCCCGGCAAATCCCACCCTGGTGTGTCTGCTCGCAGACGGGGAGTGCGCCAAGCGAAGACGAGGATCGCGAAGGAAACGCTCAAGGCCCACGCGGCGCCGACGAACGCGTATGCAAATGGGATGGGCAGGTCCGTGCTGCCGCCGAGTCCGTGCGCCAGAAGCGGATCGCCCAGGGTTCTCACCGCACGATCAAGGTAGCCAACGTCTTGTCATGGTGGTGCACCTCGACCGCCACCTGACCGGGAACGTCGACGCTGAACGTGAAGAGCTGATCAGCGGTCGGTTGCACAGTGAAACTGTAATTGGGAACGGAGTGGACGTGAATTTCCTCATCGGTGTCACTATCGACCCGAAGAGTGATCTTCTCCCCCACGGTGGCGTCGATGCGCTCATTGGATGGTGTCACCTCGCTGCCTTCGATCCTAACCGGAATCACCAATCCGCCATCCTCCGGTGGTGCCGGTGTAGTAGAAGAAACCGAAGCCGGCCCGGCAGAAACAGCAGAAGTTGCGTCACCTGATCCAGAATCCGAACCTGACGCACACCCTGTCAGGGGCAGGGCCAACAAGCCCACCACGGCGAGACTTCGGACACTCCACGATCTTTTAATCATCTGTACTCCAGGTTTCGTGCACGCCAAGGATTCCACGCGCGACTAGGGTCGCCTTTTCTGGCAGCGCCGCGGGTTCAGGCGCGTTCATCGATCATGCCTGTTGCGTTTTGGTCGGGTCCGGCCGACTCGAGGCTTGTCACCTACCGACCTGTTCGTTCGCCAGATCTTCCGCTGCACTCGTCAAACCTGAGAGGTCCCGAACTACACGAACGCGCTGACAGTATTCCGCGTATAGAGGCAGATCGCATGCTCCGAGTCCCCACGAGTAGCGCGGCTCCGGAGTCAGCCAGATCGTTTCCCTTGCACGCCGTGTGATCTCGGCGAACGCCTCGATGTTCGGGTCGAGTCCATTGCTCCTACCGTCAGCAAGGACAAGCACTGTCGTCCGCCTGCCGACTGCATTGCCGAACTCCTCGAGGAACTGGCCAAATGCTGCGCCATGGTCGGAGTTGGCATCCACATCTAGCACGGTGCCACCGAAGACGAGACCAAGCGCATGCTCGACTGAATAGTCTGAGAACAACTCCGTGACTTCGGCCAACTCCGAAACGAAGACAAACGTGCGGACCTGGCTCACAAGGTCCTGCAGGCCATGCACCAGGTGCAGCGTGAATCGCGCTGTCGCGCGCACAGAAAGACTGACATCGGTGAGGAGCACCAGGCGCGGCTTGTCCTCGCTGCGCTGAACGGTCACGGGGCGAAAAGGAACACCGTCGTAGCGCATATTCCGCCGCATCGTCCGTGAGGAATCGACGCGTCCGCGTGCCCCAACCTTACGGCGATGTGTGAGCGCGCCGTGCAGACTGTGAGCGAGTCGGCGTAACGTCTCTTCGAGTTCCGCGCGTTCTCGCTCGCCGACGTGATCCACCTTGGCGACAGCGTCTTCTCTACCTTCGATCACCCGATCCTCCAGCGCAAGAAGGGATTCAAGATGCTTCTTCAGCGCTGCGGGCAGGTTGGCAAGAACCCCAGCGAGGCGCTGACGCAACTCGTTGGCCTCGTCTTGCACATCTCCTTGTGGGGTGTCAGGAACATCGTCCAGCCACCCGAATAGTGCGTCTTGTTCCGCGATCGACAAATCAGCGTCTACTCGAGTGCCTGTGGTCGTCGAAAGGGAACCCGGAGCGACTGCGCCGCGGAGGTGATCAGTTTCAATCTGGACCCGGTTGCCCTCACCCAGGACGGACGTGGCGTCCTGGCTGAATACGATCTCGTCGGTCAATGAAGCGAGATCGATCTTGTTGGCTTCCTGATGCAAATTGTACTGAGTAGCTAGGTCATCCGGGTCGAAGTATTCACGGATATCCGACGGAGCACCGTGTTCATGGCCTTGTTGAGGTAGCTGCCCAGGTTCTTCCGACAGGGTGAAAGAGTCGAGGTGCCCGGTGTCTGACAGATCGTCGTGCCCGTGACCGTGCCCGTGACCGCCGTCGTTCGGATTCACACGAACCAATGAGAAATACAAGTCGAACACTTCGTCGAATACCTGATCGTCGGCACAGTCTTTGACCAACGAAACCCGGAGAACCTCGCGGAGAAGCTGGCGGTCGGCGAGCACGTGGGGCAACGCCGCAGCCCTCATAGCGTCGAGCATTTCGGGAACCGAAATACGCATTCCACGCAGTCGCAGCAGCCTGATGAAGCGATGCAAGCTCTGTTCCATGGTTCAGTTGCGCTTTCCCATACGCCGCCCACTGTTTCCGAATCCCTTGGCGAAGGATCGGCTTCCCTGGCTGGACGGCACTGTGCTTACCTGCGCCGGCGTTGTCGCACCGGAACCACCGTAGTAATTGTCGTTGTGCCGACCAGGCGCATCCTTCGCGGCTCGAACCGCCCTTCCGTCCGGCCCGTGGTCTTCGTCTACATCCGTTGCGGCAGATTCAGGACCGTGGCCGTGTCCATGGCCATGGACATGCTGATGTTCGTCGATCACGGCATTTGGATCCACAAGCTTCGGCAGCGCCGCGACTGCCTTCCGCACGTCCTTGTCGTACTTGACTACGACAGAGACTGTGTCGCTCAGCAGCTTTGCTGTCAGCTCCGTAGCGCCGAGGACCGCAAGAGTCCGGGCCCAGTCAATGGTCTCCGAGACACTCGGTGACTTACGCAGATCGAGATCACGCAACCCTCGAACGATTTGAACCAACTGCTCAGCGAGAGCATCGGCCAGCCCCGTGTCCTTGGTTCGGACGATCTCCAGTTCACGCTCCGCGGAGGGGTAGTCCAGGAAGGCGTGTAGGCAACGCCGCTTGAGGGCGGCAGAGAGATCGCGCGTGTTATTGGACGTGAGCACGACGTACGCCGGCGTCGACGAAGTGAAGGTGCCGATCTCAGGCACTGAAACCTGATTTTCTCCCAGTAACTCCAGCAGGACGGCTTCCAAGGCCTCGTCTGCGCGATCAACCTCATCGATGAGTAGCACTACCGGCAACTCTGATCGAACGGACTCGAGCAGCGGACGAGGAGCAAGGAAACGTTCGGAGTAGAACACACTTTCCTGAGCCGCAATCCGGTCGACAGCTTCACCCAGCGTCTCCGCATCGGCGACGAGCTCACCGATCTTATCCTTCAGCACCTGTGTATAGAGCAGTTGCTTGCCGTAATCCCACTCGTACAGTGCCTTCGACTCATCCTGACCTTCGTAACACTGGAGACGCAGCAGCCGCCGGCCGGTCGCCAGTGCGAGCGTCTTCGCCAACTCGGTCTTCCCGACCCCAGCAGGCCCCTCCAGCAGTACTGGTTTGTCAAGTTTCGTCTGGACAAACACCGTGGTCGCCAGGCGATCGTCAGCAATGTAGCCGTGTGCAGCGAATCGAGTAATCACATCGGCGACCGAGCTGAAGTCGGGTTGCGAGATTGTCACGTGCGCTCCTTTCAGGTGGCGATGGTCCCGCCCAGCTCGGGGCGGGACCGCCTCGCGGATTTAGCCGATCAGATCGTCAAGATCGCCGGTCATGCAGTGCTCTACTACCGGACGCACCGTCTCGAAGGTGCATTCCTTGAGGTTGCCCGGCGTACAGGCATCGCCAAGGACGTGGTGGGTGATGCGATCGATGTCCGCACCGTTACCAGTAATGGTCGGTGAGTTCTCGTAGAACTTTGTCGGACCGGTGCCAAGTCGATTCTTGCTGTAGGAGTCCTTTGTGACGTCCGTGAACTTCTCCGGGATACCGACGTCGCGCAGAAGCTGAATCGCAGCTTCCAACGCCGCGTGTGACGCCCGCTCGTCTGTCATGCCGTGGGTATCGATTCCCATCGCGACCGCAATGTCTGCGAACTTCCGGTAGCTCGCCGTCATGTTAAACGCCCACACCCGCGGCAAAGCGATTGCATTGTTGAGTCCGTGGTGTGTGTCATAGAACGCGCTGATGGCGTGGCTGATCGAGTGGATGATTCCCAGTCCGCCCGAGTTGAAAGCCTGCGCTGCGATGTACTGGGCGTACATCATGCCTTCGCGGCCGGCCAGGTCCGAACCATTCCATGTGGCTGCGCGCAAGTTCTCCGACGTCAGCTTGATTGCGTGCAGCGCGTTACCCAGCGAGGGTTCGAAATTCAGCCTTGAGACGTACGGCTCGCTTGCGTGAGCGAGGACGTCGAATCCGCACTGAGCCGTGTAATCGGTGGGACAGGTGTAGTACAGGACCGGGTCATCGATGGCGAGCGTTGTGACACTCGCATCGTCGAACGCGACATACTTGTGCGGTTTCTCGGGATCGGTCGTGGTGTCGGTAATGACGTAGGCCCACGATGTCTCCGAGCCAGTACCTGCGGTGGTGGAAACGGCGATATGCGGCGGATTCTTGGGATTCTCACTCTTGTTGAAGCCTTCGAATTCGTTGACATTACGCCCATCGTGGGCGACCGCGATTCGCGCGCCTTTGCAAGCGTCGTGGCTTGATCCACCGCCGATCGAGACGAAGCTGTCGCATTTGGCCTCGGTGTACATCGCGACGGCATCCATCACGTTGTAGTCTTTGGGATTCGACTCGACCTGGTCGTACACAACCACTTCGAGCCCGTGGTAGCGCATCGATTCGACGATCTTGTGTACGGTATCGGTGCCACGCAATCCGGACGTCATCACGAGGGTCTTCTTAAAGCCGAGCTTCAGGGCCTCTGGGCCGATCATCTCGTGTGCGCCGGGGCCCATCATGGCGCGGGGGAATGGGTGGAACTCTTTGATGGGAAATGGCTTCAGCAGTTCGTCGACCTGCATGGCGTGGATCCTCTCCGCGGGCGATGGAATGTTATTCGCGCAGCGCGGCCCTATGCCGCGCTGCAAGATCGACGCTATGACGGGAAGGATGAGGGAGGGAAGAACATATGCAGGAAACCCTTCGCTTATACGACGGAAACCACCCGATAGACGGGGGCGTTCCCTACCCATTCGGGTAGTATCACTAGGTATGAAACACCCCGAGGTTCCGTGGAACCCCGGTGGCGGATCGGTGAGCATCAGGCTGCGTCTTCCTGCCCATTGTGCCCCTCCATGGATTTAGGCTTAGTGGTCTGATCCGTAATTCGTCGGGGGTTGTTGCCAAGCGGTCGGGTCGCCGATGTAGGTGTTCGCCCCCCGGGCAGGCCGCAGGCGCAGTCGAGTGCGTCCTCGACACTGCCTGCGACGTTTCCGTTGAGCGGGACCGAGTCCTGGTACTCGCCGATGCTGCCGCGAATCCCCACACACTGGCGAATCCGCCGTACCGCAGTCGCATCAAGGGGGTTGCCCCCTGAGTGAGGACATCCTGAACACTGGGCCGTGAAGGGTCCAGAGGAAGTGATGTCACAAATGGTGATGAAGGCGTACTCGGCGGAGTTCAAGGCCGATGCTGTCGCGCTGTACCTGTCCGATCCGAGCCACACGTTCGAGGGCATCGGCAACGACCTGGGGGTCAGTCGCGAGACCCTACGCAACTGGGTGCGGACCGAGCGCAAACGCACCGGCACTCCGTCCGCGGCCGACCGACCCCGGAGGCCGGCATCGGCGGGCGAGGTATCGTCCGAGTCCGTGTTGGAGGACGAGATCAAGCAGCTCAGGGCCCAGGTCCGCAAGCTGGAGACCGAGCGGGAGATCCTGCGCAGGGCAGCGAAATATTTCGCGGGCGAGACGAACTGGTGAGCCGCTTCCTGTTCGTTGACGACCACCGCGACACCGCTCCGGTGAAGTGGCTGTGCCAGATCCTCGAGGTGTCCCGGTCCGGATATTACCGGTGGCGTGCCGCCGCACCGGCTCCGCGCCGAACGCGCCCGCGCCGACCAGGAGCTGGTCGAGCGGATCCGCGAAATTCACGACGACTTCGATGGCACCTACGGTGCCCCGCGCATCACGGCCGAGCTGCGCGATGCCGGGATCGAGGTGAACCACAAGCGGGTGGAACGGGTGATGCGCGAGAACGGGATCGTCGGGGTGCACCTGCGCAAGACGGTCCGCACCACGGTCCCCGAGCCGTCCGCGACCCCGGTTCCGGACCTGATCCGGCGGGATTTCACCGCGAGCGCACCGAACACCAAATACGTCGGCGACATCACCTATTTGCCCATCGGGGACGGTGACTTCCTGTATCTGGCAACGGTGTTGGACCTGAACTCGAAACGGCTGGCGGGGTGGTCGATCGCCCCACACATGCGCACCGAGCTGGTCACCGACGCGCTGCGTGCGGCGGCCGCCGCACGCGGTGCCGCCGGGCTCGATGGGGCAATTTTTCACAGCGACAACGGCGCCCAATACGTCTCGCAGGACTTCGCGGATGTGTGCCGCGAACTGGGGGTGACCCGGTCCCGGGGTGCGGTCGGAACGTCGGCGGACAACGCTGCTGCCGAATCGTTGAACGCGTCGTTGAAACGGGAGACGCTGCAGGGCAGAAAGCGCTGGAACGGGGCGGGTGAGGCGCGTGCCGCCGTGTTCCGCTGGATCACGCGCTACAACACGCGAAGGAGGCATTCCACGCTCGGTCAGATCTGTCCGATCGAGTACGAGCAGCGATCGGCTACGCTGGCCACCGCCGCATAGGAATTGGTGTCCACATCTCGGGGGGAACCCCCCAACGGGATGACCGCGCCGTCGGTCAGCACGCCGCGAAGTTGCTGCGGAAGCGGGTGTTGATCTTGGCAGTTGCGGCCACCTGGTCCGGGCCCGATCCAGCAGTTCCAGCGCAGCGAGCTCTTCATCGATTCCGGTGGTGCGGCATGTGTGTGATGGCGCCTGATTGGCGTGGCTTTCGTGGTGTGGCCCGTGTCGCTGCTTCGGGAAGTGCTGCGGCCGGTGTGGTGTATGTGTCGTAAGTGATCAAGTTGTACTTCGGCGGATGGATCGTGGTGATGGTCAGCCCGTACCAGGTGGTGTTGTGGCGGGCCCAGTTCTACGAGCGGGGAATCGAAGGACTCCCTGACACGCCGCGTTCGGGACGCCCACCGAATTACTTCCGTCGCAGGTCGCGCATGCACCCGCGGGGCGCCGCAGGCGCTGCGGTACGGCGGAGAGAACCCCGCACCCGGGTATCGCGAGTAGCGACGGCGCGATCCGCCGAACGCGGTCGCGGATCCGGCGCTCAAGATCGATGACCTGCTCGGTCAGCTGCCGGCACCGGTCGAGGAGTCCGCGCGATCTGGGCGACCACACCGGTGAATGCAGTCAGCCGTTCGGCGGGGTCGTCCATGACGCAGTACCGCCGGATCCCCCACACGGGAATCACCAGTTCAGGGTCTAGCTCGCGCAGGTGCCAGCGAGCCTGTTGATGAGTTTCGTTCTCTCACAGATTAAATTGCGTCGGCGATCGGACAGGAGCTTGACCTCCCGGGTGGGTTCGTCCAGTCGGGCGATCGGCAGATTCTCCTCACGCAGCGCGGCCATCGCCACGGCGTGCGCGTCGATAGGGTCGGATTTTCCCGGCTGACGGGCGCTGCGCCGATACAGGGCCATCAACTGGGTCTTGACCCGCACGACCGCGTGGCCCCGGCAGCAGGTCCGATTCGATCCGCCGAGTCAGATGGCCTCGGTGGTGGCCTTGACGGTCCGCTGCCCGACCTGACGGCCGAGTTCGTCGACAGCGACAAGTGTTGGTTTGTGGGCGTCGACTCCGATCACGATCAACTTGCGACTCCAAACCCGGTTGACGGGCTGTTGGCGCCGGATCGGTGCTTCGCGGGCAGGCCTCAATCGGGCACCAGCGGCAGGCTTCAGGCCACACGAACGACCCTCCGGGCCCGGTCGGACCGCACATCAGGACAAGTCACCAGCCCGTGAGCCGGGGCAGCGAAATAGCGAACGAATCCCACCGGACCTCTCCAGGATGACATTGATGCGAAATACGCGGCTGCCCGGCGCAGAATCTCGCGCTCGAGCTGCCATTCCTTCTCTGCACCGCGCAGCCGCGTCCTTCCGGAATTCCTCCGTGTACAGAGACCGGCATCCCGCCTCGACATCCCTCCTGGCTCTCCTAGAACCATTGTCAAGGGTGTCCACTCAAAGGGTGCAGCCTCAGTCAACTGAACTCCGGCAATCCCAGGTCAAGTCCTGGGGGGTGGTGTACGACATTGTCGCGTGAGTCTTCGTCGGGATGGTTATGCGGTCAGCGCCGCTTGGGTCACCTCCTGAGCGGGTTCGGTGGCGGTTCCGTCGGGGTGGACACCGCGGGAGCGGGCCAGGACGTCTAGCCCGAGATAGCGGCGGCCTTCGATCCACTCGTCATGCTGCTCTGCGAGTACCGCGCCGACGAGCCGGATCAGGGCGGTGCGATCGGGGAAGATTCCGACCACGTCGGTTCTGCGGCGGATCTCTTTGTTGAGCCGTTCCTGGGGATTGTTGGACCAGATCTGACGCCAGATCTGCTTCGGGAAGCCGGTGAACGCGAGCAGATCCGGGCGAGCCGCGTCGAGATGGTCGGCGACCCTCGGCAGCTTCTCCGACAAGGCGTCGATCACCCGATCGTATTGAGCATGAACAGAATCGGCGTCCGGTTGGTCGTAGACGGAGTGCAGGAGCGCACGCACCCAGGGCCACGAATTCTTCGGCGTCTGCGACATCAGATTCGTCGAATAATGCGTCCGGCAGCGCTGCCAAGCGGCCCCGGGCAGGGTGGCGCCGATCGCCGACACGAGGCCGGCGTGCGCGTCGGAGGTCACCAACCGCACCCCGGACAGACCGCGGGCGACCAACGACCGGAAGAACGCCAACCAACCGGCACCGTCCTCGGCGGAGGTCACCTCGATTCCCAAGATTTCCCGGTAGCCCTCCGCGTTGACCCCGACAGCGACCAGGGTGTGCACGTTGACCACCCTCCCGTTCTCGCGGACCTTGAGCACGAGGGCGTCGGCGGCGACGAACGTATACGGGCCGGCATCTAACGGGCGGCTGCGGAACGCCTCGACCTGGGCATCGAGATCCTTCGCCATCACCGACACCTGCGATTTCGACAGCGAGGTGATACCGAGGGAATCGACGAGCTTCTCCATCCGGCGGGTCGAGACGCCGAGCAGGTAGCAGGTGGCCACCACCGACGTCAGGGCCTTCTCGGCACGCTTGCGGCGCTGCAGCAACCAGTCCGGAAAATACGAGCCCTGACGCAGCTTCGGGATCGCCACGTCAAGAGTGCCGGCACGGGTATCGAAGTCGCGGTGGCGGTAACCGTTCCGGCTGTTGACGCGGTCCTCGGAGCGTTCACCGAAACCGGCGCCGCACAGGCTGTCGGCCTCGGCGCCCATGAGAGCGTCGATGAACGTAGACAGCAGGCTGCGCAGCAGGTCGGGGCTGGCGTCGGTGAGGCGGTCGGTCAGGAACTGGTGCAGGTCGATATCGTGGGCAGTGGTCATCGCGTGGTCCTTCATCGAGTGACTTTGGTCGGTCTCTCGAAGAGTCACGCGATGGCCGCCTTCTTGGGCTACGACACGCCGGTCAGATCCGAATCCGGTCCGTACACCATCTTCATGGACGCAACCCAATCCCATCTCATCGACCAGCTGGGCAGTATCCACCTATCCATTCGGTGGGTTCTGAGATCGGACTATAGGCATGACGGCCACCGCACATTACCCTCGGATCTACTCGAGGTATTGCCGAGCATCGTTCTCAGCCGCGCCGGCCAATCGGTTTCAGCTTCATCCGCCAAATCGGCTTCCGCGTCGCCAAGGGAACGTCCGCAAATGAAGGGGCACGTAAATGACGACAGCAGCCACTCGGCGCTTAAGATCAGCGCAACCCGGTAGCTCTTCACCGGTCGATCATCCAGCTCCGGTGTCGCGGGGCGGTTCGATCTTTTCGATCGTCCTTGCGGTCATGTCGGTTACCGCGCTCGCGCTGGTGTGGCGTACGTATCAGCAGATCTGGGCGTTGGAAAACGGCCTGGACTCGCACGACCCCAACTTCAACAAGTACTGGCTAAGTCTCGCTGCAGCCAATATTATCCTGCTTCCGTCAGCGGCGGCTGTCTGGTACGCGTGGATGTGGACTTCGGCACGGCGGATTCCTAAGGAGATGACCAGAAAGGAAGAGGGTCGGCGGTTGTGGAATCTGTGGCTTCTTGTCGCGGTATTCACAGCTGCAGTTTTCTTCGGAGGAAGCTACGCCGCTGAACAAGATGCATCGTGGCATCAGATCGTCACCCGCGACACAGCTTTCACTCCCAGCCACGATGTGCTGTTCTACGGTGCTTTCCCGCTGATGATCTACTTATCTGCTGGGGTCTACCTTTACGGACGTACCCGTTTGCCGCACATTTATGGTGGTAAGCGACTGCCGGTGTCCTTCGCGATGATTGTTGGCGGTAGCTTGTTGCTTGTGTTCCAGGTGGCCATGAACGAGTTCGGTCATTCTTTCTTCCAGGCTGAGGAAGTGTTCGCAGCACCGTTGCATTGGCCGTTCGTATTCTTCGCCTACCTGCTCGCTGCAACTTTCGCTATCTGGTTCGAGACGTTGCCGCGCATTTTTGAGCTCGCCCGCCAGGAGCGGGAACTGTCGTCCATTCAAGCCGCGGAATCTCCGAATGAACCGGCGGTGGCGACGATGACTGAGCCCGGTGGCACCACCGTCGGTCATCGATAAGTTTCCCCTAGCGGGTTTGAGGGGAGCGCAGTGGGGGTGGAGGAGAGCCGATCGATCGAGGCTCTGCTCATCCCCGCTGCGCTATCCCGTTGGAGGCTTCTGTTCCACCGGAACACCCCTTTAGCGTTGTTGCTCTTGCACAGCGAGTGCTGTGTCAACTTCGATTACCGCCTGTCGCACCGAACAATAAATTGCCCGAAAGCTGGAGCCGATTTCCATGACTATCACTACTCCGCCCGTCGATTCACCCCCGCAAACAGGCAGTGCCAGACCACTGTTGAGCCGGCGGTGGGACGTACTGCTAGTGGTGGGTGCCGCTCTACTGATCGGCGGCGCCTTTCACATAAATCAGATGTTGTTCTCGGGCGACTGGTCGTTTTGGGTTGACTGGAAGGATCGCGAGTTCTGGCCCCTGGTCACCCCGGCCGTCGGCATCATCATTCCCGCGGCGGTCCAATACATCACGTGGGACCGGCTTCGACTGCCGCTCGGCGCAACCCTATGTGCAGTCGTGTTGCTGTTGGCCCAGTGGCTCTCCCGTTGGGGAAGCTTCGACCTGTGGGCGGGCATTCCCCTGAATTTCACCTGGCCCGAAACCTTCATTCTCGCCGCGATTCTTCTCGACGTCACCTTGTTGGTTACGAAAAGTTACCTACTGACATCGGTGATCGGAGGTTTGATCTGGGGTGGGCTCTTCTGGTTCTTCAACTTCCCCGCGCTCTCGCCGTTCCTGTCTCCGGTCGATTTCCACGGCACCCTGCTGACGGTGGCGGACACAATGTCCTTCCACATCGGGCGAACCCAAACCCCGGAATATCTTCGGATGATCGAGGAAGGGCATCTGAAGGCACTCGTGGGCAATATCACGATTGTCGTCTCCTTCTTCTCCGGGATGTTGTGCGCGGCAACCTATTGGATCGGCTTGGCAATCGGGAAGTATCTTGCCGTCAAGCCGACGGGCAAGTTCTTCAAGCTGACAACCGACTGAATCGATGGCAACGCAGATGTTTCGTATGAATGGGGCCTCCCCCCGCAACATTCCCCGGCTCGGACTCCGACGCAGGCGACTCACCTCGCTTCTGGGTGTCGTCGGATTCCTGTTCCTGCTGACGCCACCGCCGATCGCTGCCGCTCACGGCGAGCAGAGCCAGCAGGCGTTCGAGCGAACCTCGACAATCTTGTTCTACGACACACATTTTTCGACTGATCAACTAAATATCGGTGAGGATCTTACTATCACCGGCACCATGCGGGTCATGAACGCGTGGCCGGAGCATACAATTAAGCCGCCGGAGCTGGGCTTCCTGACAGTGAACCAGCCAGGACCGCAGTTCTTCATCGAGAACCGTGAACTTTCAGGGATGTTCACCCCCCAATCGGTGAAGGTTGTCAAGGGCGGCGTTTACCCGTACAAGATGGTTCTGAAGGCGCGACTGCCAGGGACTTGGCATATCCATCCAGCGATGGCGATGGAGGGCACCGGCACCCTGGTCGGCGCCGGCCAGCACGTCACCATCAACGATGTCGGTACCTTCACCCAACCCCAAACGCTAGCCGATGGAAGAACGGTCGATCTGGCGACGTTCGGTCTTCCCCGCGTCGCAACATGGCACGTAATCGGGCTTGTGCTCGGAGTTCTATATCTCGCCTACTGGCTACGAAAGTCCATCTTGCAACGCGCTTTGGTCGTCAGCGAAGGTCGCGCATCAACTCTGGTTTCACGGCGCGACCTCAAGGTCGGTATCGCGTTCGCCGGGGTCGCAATGCTAATCGGGGCCGCAGGGTTTGCGTACGCGACCGCATCGGACGGGCCGCACGTCCCGCTCCAAGTCGCCCGATATGCACCACAACCCGAAGCACCGAGCTCGTTAGCCTCGCATCTCGACACCAAGGTCGACAGCGCAGTATTCCAAGAAGCGACCGGAAAACTGGTGATGAAAATCCAGGTGCAAAACAATGCCGATTCGGCAGTCAAACTGGACCACCTGCAGTTCGCCGACTACGAGGTAGTCAACAAGGACGTCGCACCGCAGGCAGTGGCCGAAGGAACGAACGCAGCTATTGTCTCGCCGAGCGAGGCAATCGAGCCCGGGGCATCCCGCGACCTGACGGTCGAACTCGATGCTACCGAGCTGGCGTCGCGAAACTTGCTGCCGCTGAACGAGGCACAGGTTCGGCTCACCGGATTGATGTTCTTCCGCGACGCGGCTGGACAGACGTCCGCGGCGGAGATCAACGAACTGACCTCAGGCATCCTGCCCCAGTTCGGATAAAGGAGTCCGGTGCGGTTCGGTCGCCTCGGATCGCACCGCACCGGATAGCAGGCGAAGCTGCAACAAGCGTCAAAAGGGAGTCGCGCTGATGGATGTGACCTACCTCGCCCACGGCGGACAGATGACCGGCGATGAAATGGCCCTGATGGGGGGCGGATTACTTTTCGCCTTGCTCTTCCCGGTTGCAGTGCTGTTCATCGCGACACGGCGAACACGCAAACCAGCGGAGGCGAACCCTGCCCCACCAGAGGAGGATCTTCACGAGCCACGCGACGAAGACCAGCAACTACGTATAGGGGCGGCGCACGGCAACACCGGTAGACACACACCAACGGAGGAATTGTGAATCCTGCGGACCACCTCGCCACAGTCATGGCACCAGCTGCCGAAAATACATCCTCCTTCGGCGTCCTGATCAGCCTCGCTGCCCTAATACTCGCGGTGCTGATACCCATGTCGACCATTGCTGTTTCTGTCCTACGGACCCCGTCCCCATCGGGGTCAGACTCGGAAATCGGTCTGGGAACTGTCAGCTTGCACGACGAAATGTGGCAGTTTATCGCCAACGTCGAACAAGGCACCATCACGTTATCGTCTCTGGAGGCCGACAGGGATGCACCCTGCGCGGTCGCGAAACGGACGAGCTGGCAGCAAGAAGAACTACCCTCATGATGATTCGCCCGGCTGACGTTGGGCCCACTTTCGCGATATTCCTGCACCGCGAACAGAAGCCTCGACATCCCAACGCAACAAGGTCAGGAACCTAGGATCCGCACCTTCGGGTGCTCGACACACTGTCTGCGCCGACCCCACGGGTCGGCGCAGACAGTACTGAGGAAGGGAACGTATCAACGATGCGTGTTCCGTTGACTACCAATGACTTCATCGACCGGGCTGAAGCCGTGTACGGCGACCGGGTCGGGGTGGTGGACGAGCCAGTGCAACCGGCTGCCTCCCTCAAGGAACTGACCTATAAGTCCTTGGCGAGCCGAGTCAGGGCGATTCAGGCTGGCCTTGACGGTATGGATGTCCCCGAAGGGGCACGGGTCGCCGTCGTCAGCCACAATTCCGCACGGCTGCTCGAGATGCTGCAGGCGGTTCCCTCTTCAGGGCGAATCCTAGTTCCGATCAACTTTCGGTTGCAGCCCGACGAAGTGTCGTACATCGTCGACGACTGCGCTGCCGATGTCCTGCTGATCGACCCCGAACTGGACCACGTACTCTCGAAGGTCCAGGCCCGCCATAAATTCGTCCTCGGGAACGAGTCCGACGACGCACTGCTACGGTTCGGCATCGCGCCACGTCAATGGCAGGCACCCAACGAGAACGCCACCGCGACGCTGAACTACACCAGCGGCACGACTGCCAAACCCAAGGGCGTGTGTATCACCCACCGCAACATTTGGATCAATTCGGTCACCTTCGGAATGCACATGCAGGTCAGCGATCGCGATGTACTGATGCACGTGTTGCCAATGTTTCATTGCAACGGGTGGGGAATGCCGTACACCGCCACTGCCATGGGGGTAAAGCAGATCGTTCTGCGTAAGGTCGACGGTGCCGAGATACTGCGCCGTGTCGAGGAACATGGAGTCACCCTCATGTGCGGCGCTCCGACGGTGTGGAGCATGGTGCTCGACGCCGCCCAGGAGTGGGAAGGACCGATACCGGGACATGGCCGGGTGCGTCTGGTCTGCGCTGGAGCGCCACCGCCCTCGCAGACCATCGCGCGGATCGAGCAAGAACTGGGGTGGCAATTTAACCAGATCTACGGTCTCACTGAAACTTCACCGCTACTTGCGGTGAACCGTTCACGCGCCGAATACGACGACTTGCCCGCGTTCGAGCGCGCGAGGAAGCTCGCCCGAGCCGGCGCACCTTCGTTGGGAACCTCGCTCACGCTCGACGACACCGGCGAGGTGCTGGCGGCGTCGAACACGGTAATGGCCAGCTACTGGAATCAGCCAGAAGCGACGGCCAGTGCGCTGAGGGAGGGATGGTTCCACACCGGTGACGGCGGAACCATTGGGACGGACGGATACCTGACTATCACCGATCGAAAAAAGGACGTCATTATCACCGGCGGAGAAAACGTCAGCTCCATCGAGGTCGAGGACGTACTTTTCGCGCATCCCGCAGTGACAGATGCCGCGGTCTTCGCCGTACCCGACAACAGGTGGGGTGAATCCGTCGCGGCCGTGGTGGTCCTGCGTGACGGCGAAACGGTGACCGAATCCGAACTGATCGCTTACGCTCGCACGAAGCTCGCCGGGTACAAAATTCCTAAACAGGTGTTCTTCCGCTCGGAAATTCCTCATACCGCCACCGGGAAGATACAGAAATTCAAGCTCCGCGAACAATTCTGGACCGGCGATCGACAAGTGAATTGAGCCTCATTCTGCTCTGCAGCCGACTGCGATCCCCGCCGGCCTAAGCCCCTGCCGGTTAGCAGCGAACGCCCCCCCCCCGGCACCGTCGGGGCGGTGGCGGTGACCGTCAGGGACCGGCCGGGACGTCGTGGTCACGCGTTGGCGGATACGCACACCCACGCTTACATCGCCGCGGGACGCGCACGGGGCAAGTCCGACCGAAATCCGACGCTCATTCAAGCGTTGCAACGCGCGCGAGCTTTCTGCACTCTGACGCACTGTGCTCATTGACAAACGTAGAAGCGTCCCTCGATAGAGCTACCAACTCCACTCGAGCGTCAGAGCACGCGATGCGCACTGCCACGATGTCGCACTGCACACCAGTTTTGACCGAGCTCACTCGATGCGCTGATGATGGGCGTCGAAGCCAACACCGCTGCGGGGGCCGGCTTCCGTGAACGTTCCGAGGCAACGCGGACTAACAGCCAGGACTGGGAGCGCCTCAGCTGGTCGGCGCGGTCGTCGCCGATAGCGCGACGAGTGGATTAAGCCCGCCGCTACCTCGGCCTCGAAGTGCTCGCCAGGTCCCGCGGCGCCCGCCGACGACACTGGCTACCGAATCTACGCAAAGGTGAACTCAAGCGGCACTGACCGCATCAACCATATGAGGAGTCGCACGATGACGGTTTGCACACGACCTCGCGGGACTTGAGCGTCGCGAGGATGGAGTTATCGTATGTGGCGGAACTGACTTTTCGAATCGTTTTTGCGGGAATGCGAGGCCGCGGGGGGTCGTCAGTGCCGCCCACCCGCTGAAGCGTGCAGATTGGACTCTTCGCCCAACGGGCAAACCAACGATCGGGAGTTGGGTTGACTATGTGCGCGCTCTACCGGCTCTGAGAAGCACCTGGAAAGTGGGACGCTGGCGCGTCTGGAGTCTGAAACCTGGTGTAGCCCGAAATCAGCCCATTCGTGGACCAGATTGTCCGATTGGGCAGGTTGAGAACTACCCGGAACGCCAGTCCGCTCTGCCAGCATTCTACGTATCGTGGTGACAACAGCTGAGGTGCAGTAACTCAGCGCGGCGGAGGCACTCCTGAGCGCCCCCGGAGGAAGCACAAATCATCTGTCGGTCGCATGTGGAGAAGCATAGACAATGTCACAGTCAGCGAAAGCCGCTACATCAGTTGATCTCGCCTCGCTCGTCAAGTCGCAGAGCCTTCCCGGGGCACCTGAAATCCGATCAGTTGACGATACTATCCATGTCTGCTACTCCCATGCAGACCTTGTCATCAAACTC
Organism: Rhodococcus sp. ZPP; assembly: GCF_017656075.1. NCBI lineage: Bacteria > Bacillati > Actinomycetota > Actinomycetes > Mycobacteriales > Nocardiaceae > Rhodococcus > Rhodococcus sp. ZPP. The sequence continues at coordinate 184,107 of NZ_CP058640.1, read as the reverse complement.
CGGAAGCGCCCGTCCCAACCACTTTGGGACACGAAATGGGAAGTAAGCGTGCGAGAACCCACCCCTGGCCTCGGGACCTGGTGGGGCGCATGGAGTCAATCATTCGCAGCGAACCGTGCGGATCTAGGCAGACTGCTTGCGGGAGAAATCACTGAAACGGCTTGCCGTATTCGGAACATGCTCGACGAGCATTCATCAATCATCCCGGTACCTGATATCTGACATTGTCCGCATTTCCGCGAGATCTTATATTTAGTGTAAGTTCGCCTATGGGCAGCGGGGAGATGCCGACTCTGGACATGTCAGCGCGTACCCAGCGTTTTCGGTCGCGCTGAGCGTTACCTCTCAACACCGATCAAGGCGCAGGTCTACGAAGTTCGCGACGGCACTGGCGTCTGGCAAGTTCGCGATGCGGCGATTGCTCATTGCCGATCGGTTTCGCGTTACATGGGATCATCGTTATCGCTCACTCCAGTCCGCGTGGCCGTGGCGCGTGCGAACAAACCCAACACAGGAGGAGGACGAATATGGCTCTGCTCACCATCGGCGATCAGTTCCCCGCGTACAACCTGAAAGCCGTCATCGGCGGTGACCTCTCCAAGGTCGACGCCCAGCAGCCCGACGACTACTTCACCACGATCACCAGCGACGACCACGCCGGCAAGTGGCGGATCGTCTTCTTCTGGCCCAAGGACTTCACGTTCGTGTGCCCCACCGAGATCGCCGCATTCGGCAAGCTGAACGACGAGTTCGCCGACCGCGACGCGCAGGTGCTCGGTGCGTCCGTCGACAACGAGTTCGTCCACTTCCAGTGGCGTGCCCAGCACGAGGACCTGAAGACCCTTCCCTTCCCGATCCTTTCGGACCTCAAGCGTGAACTGGTCGAAGCCACCGGCGTTCTCAACGCCGACGGTGTCGCCGACCGCGCCACCTTCATCGTCGACCCCAACAACGAGGTCCAGTTCGTCTCCGTCACCGCCGGTTCCGTGGGCCGCAACGTAGACGAGGTCCTTCGTGTCCTCGACGCCCTGCAGTCCGACGAGCTGTGCGCCTGCGACTGGAAGAAGGGCGATCCGACGATCGACGCCGGCGAACTGCTGACTGCGAGCGTCTGAGTCATGACTGTCGAGAATCTGAAGAACTCACTCCCCGAATACGCCAAGGACCTCAAGCTCAATCTGAGTTCCATCGCGCGCAGTACCGTGCTGAACGAGCAGCAGCTGTGGGGCACCCTCCTCGCCACCGCAGCTGCCACCAAGTCGGCGACCACCTTGAAGGAGATCGCCGAAGAGGCGGCCGACTCGCTGTCGGCCGAGGCCTACAACGCAGCTCTGGGTGCCGCGTCGATCATGGGCATGAACAACGTCTTCTACCGCACCAAGGGCTACCTTGACGGTAAGTACGACGATCTCCGTGCGGGCCTGCGGATGAACATCATCGGCAACCCGGGTGTCGACAAGGCCGATTTCGAGCTGTGGTCGCTCGCGGTCTCCGCGATCAACGGCTGCAACCACTGCCTCGAAGCCCACGAGAACACCCTCCGGCAGGAAGGCGTCGACCGTGAGGTGATCTTCGAAGCGATCCGCGCCGGTTCGATCGTCGCGGGCGTCGCCCAGGCCGTCGAGGCCGGCCGCACACTTGACGTTGTTGCAGTCTGACCCCTCCCGTATTAACAGCTGTCCGGTGAAGAGGACGATATTGCCATCGTCGCCGGGAACTGCGGAACACACCGTGCGTTGATTCCTCGGTCGAGCCCAAGGCTTCGATGGACACAATGGCCGACACCGCCATTGAACCGATTCGGAAGAGCGAGCGGCACAGCTTCTCGGGAAATGCCGGTTCACAGATCATCGATGCTCGGCCGATCGAGGACCGTCCCTACACCGCGCAGTCCGGCAGCGCACTAGGATAGCTCGAAGGTGATTTGTTGATCGGTTCGAAAAATATGGCTCTCTTGTCATGAATGTGGATGGGTTGCCGTGTGATACGGGAGGGTGAGGGTGACGGGTCCGCAGGCGAGCAGGATCAACGCGAGAGCATTCTCGGCGGTGTGGAATCCGTAGGCCCGGCGGATAATCAGCCTCACCTTGTTATTCAGTCCCTCATGGCGTCCGTTCGCGAGGCCTCGTTCGACCGCGGCGGTGATGCCGTCGAGGTGCTTTCGGATGGTGCGTCCGAGTTTGACGAACTGCGGGATCCGGCAGCGCTGCGCCCACCCGCACCATCGGGCGAGCATCGCGATCACCTCCTCGTCGTCGAGATCGCCGGCGAAGACCGCGCGCAACGCCTCCTTGAGGTCGTAGGCCCGGACCAGTGCGCCGCCCTGCCGTTTGAGCGCTTTCAGTGTCGAAGCCTGCTTGGCGGACAGGCTTTCGGGGTTCTTCAAGAGCGCCCACCGCGCGCCTCGATAGGTCTTGGCGATCTGCTTGTCCGAGAGACTGCGGGCGTGCTGCCACACCTGGCGACGCACGTCGTCGAGGGCGTCGGTGGCGAGTTTGACGACATGGAACGGGTCGAAACAGATCGTCGCCTGCGGGGCATGCTCGCGTACCGCTTTGACGTAGGCCGGTCCGAGGTCCATCGACACCGCCTCGATCCGCTCCGCGGCCCCCGCGGGCAGGGTGTCGGTGAAGAAGGTGCCGAACGCGGCGGCGTGCTTGCCCTCGGTGCCCCAAACGATCTTGCCGGTCTCGTGGTCGGACACCAGCGTCAGATACTTGTGGTGGCGGCGCCACGAAATCTCGTCCACCCCGATCTCGACCAGATTCGTGAATCGGTCGGGGTCGAGTTTGTCGGCGACGACCCGGCCGCAGATCGCGCCGACGGTGCGCCAGGTGACCCGGCAGAACACCGACACGGTGGACTTGTCGGTCTTGGTGGCCAACCACACCGCCAGGTCCTCGAAGTCGCGAGTGAACCCGGATCCGGGTCGGGCGAAGTCCACCGCCTCGACCAGTACCCCGTGCTCGGGGCATCGCAGCCGCCGGCGGCGCATCGTGAGCACACAGACGCGTCCACCCAGGTCGAGGTGCCGCCACGACGAGTCCACCTCCCGGGTGTCGTAGCGATGAAGGGTTGAATAGTCGCAGTGCGGGCACCGCATCCGGCGGCGGTGGGGGCGCACCGCCACCCGCACCCGATCGTCGGCGATCTCGACGTCGCGGACGGTGGCCTGCGGTAGGCACAGCAGCCTGTTGAGTAGGGTTGAAGCGCGCACGGGTCATCTCCGATGGTGACGGATGTGTAGGAGCTTTCGACCCTACGGGCGGCCCGTGCGCCCACCCCCACACCACCTGCCCTTATCACATGCAGGGCCATCCACATTCATGGCAGAAGAGCCAAAAATATCCCGGGTCGCCACCCTCTGCGTCCGCCGGGCGAGGTTCCTGACTATCGTGCAGTTTGGACGAGGCGGCACGCCACGACTGTCGTTCCCGCGCTTGCCGAGACCACACTTGCATCGACCCTGGGTTAATGGCGGATTCGCGAGCTGCCGTGATTGAGCGAGTGCGGCAGCGAGTTCGCGCTGCCCAGATTGCGGTAGGTGGCGCGTATCTGTTCTGGTGCGGTCACCAGCAGAGCATGGATCTGGTTCATCGCCACCCTCGCGCCTTGCGCGCCGAGGAACCGCTGGTGAGAAGGATCCGTATCGATTCGACAAGCCCGTCTTTCGGGGAGGCGACCCGCGCCCGGACAGTGCAGTGACGGCCGCCCGGAACGCGCCGAGGGGGTCGGACTTGCCGTGCAGGCGGCGTACACGGCGGTCGGGCCGGGCGACCTCGAGAAGGGTCATCCCGGCACGGTGCAGTATGCGCGCTAGTCCGTGTTCGTCGATGACCGCGACGTGATGGGTGTCCCTTGTGGGTGTCGATTCCCCCATAGACGCTGATCTTGCTCTCGTGGTCGGTGCCTACAGATGATGCCCCTCCCTCAATCGGCGTGGACACGCGCCAACCGGGCGGGCAGACAGCACATAGACGAGACTGCCGGAGTCAATCACCTATTGAATCAGCCTGCCCGGTCGGTGCGCGCAGCCACGAGGTGACGGACAGATCCATCTAAGAACAGTCCCCCATAGAGGCGTCGGTGTACGACCGGGTCACGTCACCCCCCATCCATCATGCTAGTGGGGTATCTCTGAATTAGCTGATCTATAGATCAGCTCGGGCACCGAGTGAAACACCCGGCGCGCTATGCGGCTTGAGGCCCCTGACGACCATACGCGCTGCACGGTATCTTCCGAGCCCCCGACTGCGTCGGCCATTGTCCGGCAACTCCAATGCGTTTCGCCCTCGGGGCGATAATTCTGCCTCTGATCGAGAATTTCTCGATCTCTCCTGCGGAATCGACGCCTTGCGGCCACGGCCCTTACGGACTTCACCCAACCGGGTCACCCCATCCTCTGCGAACCATGCCCGCCAGTTCGATACCGACCCAGGCAACACGGACAACGCCCGTCCGATCGCGGCATTGGCCTCACCATCGGTCATCTTCCGGGAAGGTACGCCCTCCCGGGATGTCGGGTAGGACCGCCGCATTGCTGCGGCGGTCCCCCCCTCAGAACCGTACGTGCCAGTCGTCCCGGCATACGGCTCAAGCAAGCCCCGGGGACGTTGCGGGAACTGCGGAATCCGTTGGGCTCCTGCGCAGCCGAGCCCGGAGGCTGCGATGGCAGGAGGCGTGTACAAGGTGGGTCTCGTCCGACCGGGTCGCCCGCCCGTGGTGGGTGAGATAGTCGGCGGCGATGGCTCGCTTGACAACTCCCAGCCACCACCGTTCCCACTCGGAGGGCGACTGTGGGGTTGATCGGCGGTCAGCAAATGGTCGCCGCACAGCGGGCACCGGCCGTCCTGCTTGGCGAGCAGGCGCAGGTTGTAGCTGTCCAGTGCGGGTTTGACCTTGCGTCGCCGTTCGGCCCAGTAGCCGGCCAGTTCCGGGTCGTCGGGAGACGCCCGGCCCATGACCAGCCTGTGTCGGACGATAGGAGTCCAGGCGAATTTGACCAGACACGCGATGTTTTCGCGACGGTCTCCAGCGGGCGGTCGGGGTCGCCGAACACCCACTGATCGTTCCTGAACTTGTTGAACCGGCCCCAGTAGCGGCGCGCGATCCACTTCTTCGGCTTCTTCGGATGCGTTCGGCGTGCCCACCCGAAGGTGAGCTGCCACATATAGTCGGCGAGGCGCCGGGCGACCCGGTCGAAGGTCTCGTCGGTCACGATCGCCGGGACGGCGATCTCGGTCCATTCGTCGCGGGGCCGGTCGACGGTCTTGGACGCGCGGGGTGTGGATCGTCCCTGCAGTCGGGCGACCCGGTTCAGCCCGGGGGATTCGTGCACGACCATGGTCTTGCCGAACACCGCGCGTCCGGCGTAGGCGGGGTTGCGCAGCATGCCCCAGAGCACCGAGCGGTCCCAGCGTTGCTTGCCGGTGCGGGTGGGCACACCCTGGTCGGTGAGCCAGCGGGCCAGCTCGGCGATGGAGGCGCCGTCGTCGGCGTAGCGGCGGAACAGCTCGGTGACCAGCACCGCTTCGTGCTCAACGATCTCGTAGGCGGCGCCGGCGTGGTCGCTCTTGCGGACGTAGCGGTAGCCGAACGGGGCGCCGGAGAGCACGTTGATCGACCCGGTCTTGGCGCGGTGGGTCTTGCCGCGGCGGTATCGCTCGAGGATCTGTGCCTTCTCGTATTCGGCGAACATGCCCTGGAACTGCACTAGCAGCTGATCCTCCGGGGAGTCGCCGCGCGGGCCCTGGACGAACTGCACCCGGGTTCCGGCGCGGGTGAACTCCTCGATCAGCAGGGCCTGGTAGGCGAACTTGCGGGCCAGCCGGTCCGGGGAGTAGCACAGCACCACATCCACCCCGACCCCGGCAACCACATCCCGCAGCCGTTCCAGGGCCGGGCGGATCAGGGTGGCCCCGGAGTGCCCCTCGTCCTCGAAGACCCATTCGTCGGGGACCTCAAGTCCCAGCTGCTCGGCGTGCGCGCGCAGCGCCGCCGTCTGTGAGCGAATCGTCTCGTCCTTCTTCTGCCGGGCCGAGGACACCCGGGCGTAGATCACCGCGCTCGTCATGGGGCGGTCGTCCTTCCTGACCGGCCCGTTCGATACGGGCCCGTCGCTGTGGTACCAGAATGGCGTAGGCCACCGACACATCCGTGGCCGCGTGGTCTCGACCACCCGGTCGTTCACCTGCGCCGAGGCTTTCTGCGGCCCCGCGCCAAGAACTCGGTCAACGCCTGCGCGACCAGGGCGGAGATCGTGCTCCCCGACTCCCTAGCCTGCTCGCGCACCCGAACCGCCAGCGCCGCAGGTAATTTGACGGTGAACACCGTCGTCTCCTCCGGAACGATGGCCCGTCCGCCCTCAGCGGCGCGGTCGGCGTACCGCCGCGCCTGCCGCACCGAGCAGCCGAACCGCTCCGCCAGGATGGGCGCGGCCTCGGCCACCGGCACCCCCGACTCCAGCAGCTCCGCCGCCGCGTTGACCCGTTGGGCGTACACCGCAGCGCCAGCACGCGCACGACCATCAGACATGACATAATCGTACTACTGAACATGTCACATGTACGGATTCCACACCGCCGAGAATGCTCTCGCGTTGATCCTGCTCGCCTGCGGACCCGTCACCCTCACCCTCCCGTATCACACGGCAACCCATCCACATTCATGACAAGAGAGCCGATTTTGTCGAACGCGGCCGACAAATCGGCGTCCAGAATCCACACCCGTCGGGATCGTGGCCCTTTGAGCGTGAGGAAGAGTGACTGGATCGCATCGGCACAGCCGCGGCCCGGGCGAAACCCGTAGGAACGGGCCTCGAACCGGGCCTCCCACTCGGGCTCCAACGCGTTGCGGACCCGCCCTTGATGACAGCGATCCATCATCACGGGGATACCGAGTGGACGCTGATTTCCGTTGGCCTTCGGTACGTACACGCGCCGAACCGGCAAGGGCTCCCACGACGACCGCGAGTCATGGACACGCACCGCTATGTTCGCTCTCGCCTCGGGCGACAGGGCAACCTCCCCATCGATCCCGGCCGTTCGACGCCCAGTATTGCGCTGAGTCACCTGTCGCACACTGACCAACGTGTTCGACCAGGAACCCAGCATCAGTTTCTGCAGCGACCGGACCGAGGCCCAGTCCTGCTCCCGCGTCGCCTTGAAGATCCTGCGCCGCAACCTCGCTACGTTTTCCTCATGGACGCGCCAATCCACGACGCTCCAATCGAAAACGCCCTCCGGTCCGTTCACCTCAACGGTGTCCAACTTGCCCTTCCGGTTCGCGAGGCTCTCGGCCTCGGTATTTCAAAGGCTCACCTGCCCACGTCAGCGCCCTTTCGAGCCCAGCCACCACCGCTGGTATCCGACCGGTTCCCCATGATCGCCGCCCAGGAGGAGCGGCGGCATCACGACCACAAGTCCCGTCGCCTTTCGGCCATCGGCATTCGCTTCTTGAGCATCCTGTTCCCGCCGAGGGATTCCGCCCCTCTCACGATCGGCCTACCGGCCCGAAGGCCGGACCCGACGGGGTTTCCACGTTCCACGCACACGAGATACGACCGGGGAGGGCGCCCCTCTATACCCCGAGACCAGCGGTGTTCGCACGATCGGCCTGTGGCCTCCGATCGCCGCTTGCCGCCACTGCCAGCGGCCAGGTGCTATCACCCGGGTTCTCGACCCGTCTTCCCAGGCTTCAAATAACGAGGCGTAATCAAGGGTTCATTCGCATTCGCCCGTCCGGCCTTCCCCTCGCCCGGTCGCTCCCCCGGACGGAACGGGGGCCCTTGGGCTTCTTCCCTGAGCTTCGCACCCCCACGGGCAGGACCCGTCGACGCACGTCAGGGCGGGGATCGGTCGCGAACGCCAACCGAGAACTACGTGACCGGCATTGCCGACCTCCAATCCACGAGCTCACTCACATGCGCGACATGTGTCGCACCCACAAGTTCTGATCATTGCTCACCAGCTATTGCTGGCGCCCCAGCGAATTGGATTGCTTCGGACGGTGCTGCCCGAGGATTCTATCCGGACGCTACCTGGTCATTGCTCGAGCGCTCGTCGTCATGCATGCTCAGCAGTGCAGTGTTCGACGCCGCCAGGCTCGCTTGCGTGCGGTCAACGCACCACATCTGGTCGCGCTCGTGCGTGCCGGCGCGGTGTTCCACAAGGGCAGACTGCTCGAACGCCCCACCGAGATCAGCCCGAACGCCGGGGCGCTCGAGCCCGCAAGCACCGGATTGGAGGTCGCCTGAAACTCACTCATCCATAGGTTTTGATGCGATGAAGGGGCGGGGCCTCCCCGCTCCTCGTGATCCCGGCGAATGCTGGGGGGTGTCACATCCACACACGTTCGGAGGAGGCCCCTATGAGTGAGTATGACGGAAAACAGTTCGTCGGGATCGATCTGCACCGGCAGCGCTCGGTGATCGTCCGGCAAACCGATTCCGGTGAGCAACTCGCGGTGGCGCGGATCGTCAACGACCCCACCTCGCTGGCCTTGCAGCTCGAGCAGGCCGGTGAGCATCCGGAGGTGGTGCTCGAGGCAGCCTACGGCTGGTACTGGGCGGTCGATGCCCTGCACGCGGCCGGTGCCACGGTGCACCTCGCACACCCGTTGGGTGTCAAGGGATTCCGGTATAGGCGGGTGAAGAACGACGTTCGCGACGCCCAGGACCTGGCGGATCTGTTGCGGATGAACCGGTTGCCCGAGGCGTGGATCGCCCCGCCACCGACGCGGGAACTGCGGGAACTGGTGCGCTACCGAGCTAAGCTCGTCGCGTTGCGGTCGGGTCTCAAGGCCCAGGTGCACTCGGTGCTCGCCAAGGCCGGGGTGTTGATCCCGGTGTCGGACCTGTTCGGCGTCGAGGGGCGTGAGCGTCTGACGCAGGTGCCGCTCGGCGTCGCGTACGCGCAGCGGGTGATTTCGTTGCTCGAGCTGATCGACGTCCTCGACGCGCACGAGGGACGATTCTTCGACCGGATCGCCGCCGAGTTGCGTGGCCATCCCGGGTATCGGGCGATTCAGGCGCTTGTCAACGGACATTCGTTCCCGCCCACTGGCGGACACGAAACCTGGATCTGGCGCACTTTTCGTGAAGGTGTTGGGCGTGTCGCCACGGTGCGCTGACCTGCGTCGGTGAGGATCGTCGGCGTGTGATTTCGAGGGCGTGCGGGCGTTGCTGCCCCATCTGGTTGGTGTCGTTGTCGCGGGGGTTCGTCGGGTCGGTTCTACGATCCGCATCGCCGCAGAGCCAAAGGGCGACCGGGGACGGTGTCCGCGCTGTGATGGCGAGTCCGCTCGCGTGCATTCCCGGTACCGCCGACAGCTGGCCGACACCGCGATCGGTGGGCATCCGGTCATGATCGACCTTCGGGTGCGCAGGTTCTTCTGCGACACCATTGATTGCACGGCAAAGACTTTCGCCGAGCAGGTACCGGGTCTGACCACATCACGGTCACGACGCACGCCCGTGCTCGGCGCGATGGTCACAGCGATCGGATTGGCCGTGGCCGGGCGGGCCGGGGCCCGGTTGGCCACTCACCTCGGGGTCGCCGTCGGGCGGGACACCCTGTTGCGGGCGGTCCGGGCCATGAGCGATCCGAAGGTGGGCGAGGTCAGCGTCCTGGGCATCGATGACTTCGCGATCCGTCGCGGTCACGTGTACGGCACCCTCGTGCTGGACATGGTCACGAGCAAGCCGATCGACCTGCTCGCCGACCGCACTGCGGACACCGTTGCCGCCTGGTTGAAGGAGCATCCCGGCACCGAGGTGGTGTGCCGTGACCGCGCCGGTGCCTATGCCGAAGGCATCCGGATCGGTGCTCCCGACGCCGTCCAGGTGGCCGACCGCTGGCACCTGTGGCACAACCTGGCCGAGGCGGTGGAGAAGACCGTCACCCGTCACCGCGCCGACCTGCGTCTGCCCGATGAGGACGCCGATCAGGTCGGCGTCGTCACGGGTGGCATCGATGAGATCGTGCACGCCGAAGTCGAGCCGATCGACGGTCGGCTCGTCACCCGAACCCGCGAACGGCACGCCGCTGTCCGGCAACTGGCATCCCAGGGCATGTCGATCTCCGCAATCGGGCGGAAGCTCGCACTCGACCGCAGGACAGTGCGGCGGTTCGCCCGCGCCACCGAGGTCGAGGAGCTGCTGACCAAGACGGAATCCCGCGCTAGCCTGCTCGACGAATTCAAGCCTCACCTCCACGAACGCTTCAACGCCGGGTGCACCGATGCCGCCCGACTTACTCGTGAGATCGCCCTGTTGGGATACCGCGGCAGCGACAAGACCGTCCGCCGTTACCTGCAGCCGATGCGGAGCACTCGGGGGTTGCCCCCTGAGTGAGGACATCCTGAACACTGGGCCGTGAAGGGTCCAGAGGAAGTGATGTCACAAATGGTGATGAAGGCGTACTCGGCGGAGTTCAAGGCCGATGCTGTCGCGCTGTACCTGTCCGATCCGAGCCACACGTTCGAGGGCATCGGCAACGACCTGGGGGTCAGTCGCGAGACCCTACGCAACTGGGTGCGGACCGAGCGCAAACGCACCGGCACTCCGTCCGCGGCCGACCGACCCCGGAGGCCGGCATCGGCGGGCGAGGTATCGTCCGAGTCCGTGTTGGAGGACGAGATCAAGCAGCTCAGGGCCCAGGTCCGCAAGCTGGAGACCGAGCGGGAGATCCTGCGCAGGGCAGCGAAATATTTCGCGGGCGAGACGAACTGGTGAGCCGCTTCCTGTTCGTTGACGACCACCGCGACACCGCTCCGGTGAAGTGGCTGTGCCAGATCCTCGAGGTGTCCCGGTCCGGATATTACCGGTGGCGTGCCGCCGCACCGGCCCGCGCCGAACGCGCCCGCGCCGACCAGGAGCTGGTCGAGCGGATCCGCGAAATTCACGACGACTTCGATGGCACCTACGGTGCCCCGCGCATCACGGCCGAGCTGCGCGATGCCGGGATCGAGGTGAACCACAAGCGGGTGGAACGGGTGATGCGCGAGAACGGGATCGTCGGGGTGCACCTGCGCAAGACGGTCCGCACCACGGTCCCCGAGCCGTCCGCGACCCCGGTTCCGGACCTGATCCGGCGGGATTTCACCGCGAGCGCACCGAACACCAAATACGTCGGCGACATCACCTATTTGCCCATCGGGGACGGTGACTTCCTGTATCTGGCAACGGTGTTGGACCTGAACTCGAAACGGCTGGCGGGGTGGTCGATCGCCCCACACATGCGCACCGAGCTGGTCACCGACGCGCTGCGTGCGGCGGCCGCCGCACGCGGTGCCGCCGGGCTCGATGGGGCAATTTTTCACAGCGACAACGGCGCCCAATACGTCTCGCAGGACTTCGCGGATGTGTGCCGCGAACTGGGGGTGACCCGGTCCCGGGGTGCGGTCGGAACGTCGGCGGACAACGCTGCTGCCGAATCGTTGAACGCGTCGTTGAAACGGGAGACGCTGCAGGGCAGAAAGCGCTGGAACGGGGCGGGTGAGGCGCGTGCCGCCGTGTTCCGCTGGATCACGCGCTACAACACGCGAAGGAGGCATTCCACGCTCGGTCAGATCTGTCCGATCGAGTACGAGCAGCGATCGGCTACGCTGGCCACCGCCGCATAGGAATTGGTGTCCACATCTCGGGGGGAACCCCCCTCTGAATCCGCTTCCATCAGGACCCGCTTCGCCATCGGTCCGGCAGGCAACCGGCTGGCTGACCCGCCACCCGGATCGGCTCAGCGACGACGAACGCACTGGGCTCGAGTCGCTGCTGGAACGCAGTCCCGCCCTGGCCGCCACCCGAGACCTCGTCCAAGGCTTCGCCGAGATCATGATCGAGCGGCGCGGGAGCGACCTCGGCGCCTGGATGACCGCCGTTGACGCCAACGGAGATCGGGCGCTGCGGTCCTTCGTCGCAGGTTTGCGTCGCGATCTCGATGCCGTCACCGCAGGGCTGACGTTGCCCTACAGCTCCGGCCCTGTTGAAGGACACATCAACCGCATCAAGATGCTCAAACGTCAGATGTACGGACGCGCAAACCTGGACCTGCTCCGCAAGCGTGTCATCCACAACGTATAACTAAGGCCGCCAACACCTTCACGAAAAGTGCGCCAGATCCGTTTTTCATGTCCGCCGACAGGCGCTGCCCGGGGTCGGTCCCACCCTCGGTGCCGTGTTCGTCGCGGAGATCGGTGACGTGCACCGGTTCGCCGACCCCAGTCACCTGTGTTCGTGGGCCGGTCTGACTCCCAAGCACCGCGAGTCCGATACCGTCGTTCGCCGCGGGCATATCACGAAGCAGGGTTCCAAACTGGTGCGCTGGGCGGCGGTGGAGGCCATCCAGCGGCAGCCGGCCGGCTCGAAGATCTCGGTCGACCGCAAACGCATCGAGGCCCGCCGCGGCAGAAACATCGCCAAGGTCGCCGCGGCCCGCAAACTGCTCACCCTCGTCTACTACGGGCTGCGTGACGGACACATCCGCGCATTGGCTCGGCAGCGGGCGGCGGCGTGAGCACCCCGGACGCAACACGCGCGCGGCCGCTATATTGTCTGACCCCCGAAACTACGGCGTGGTCGCGGTTTTGATTGACCCCGCGTGTTGCCAGCGCACCGCTCCATGCCCGCACCGGCCGGGCGAAGGGATGACCGGCAGCCGAGGGAGCTCGGCCCTGCCCAACCCCATACGCATCACACTGGAGACGCCGCACCACAACCAAACAGAGTGAAACCGAAGCCGAATTGGGGGCCTTCGGTTCTCACCAGTCTGCACTGGTAAGGGCCATCGTCAAGACCATTCGTCCACGCTGACGCTGCGGGCGCTGTGTCTTGACCCTGGCCCTTACTCAGGGTTGCCCGCATGGAGACCGAAACAGCCAAAATAGTCCTTGACAAGGCCCCGCCCCTTTAGGGATGACAATATCGCGCGCGATACCCAGCCGCGGACAGGCCCCGACGGTCGGTCCCGATACTCGAGGCCATCATCTCCCAGTACGCGTCCTCCAGACCCAGGCGGCGCTTGCGTCCCGGTCGTCCCATCTCCACCGGTTTTCTTGCCAAGTGGGCTTCGCGACGAATACTCGAACGCAAGACCATACCGTGTTTCACGTTCCGTCGACAGCGCTCTCCGTCGACACCTCCGACATGGATAACGGTAATTCCACCGCCGAGGTGTGAATGTCTTCCTGACAGTCCCGGAGGTCGTCGCCTCGTGTGATCACATCTACTTCAAGCGGCGCAAGCTGCTCACGACCCTCGAGAAAATAGGCGTCTGACGAGTACCGAGTACGCCGTCGACGAGTAGGAACGCGAGCAGGCTCAGACCGAGCAGCGGAACGAACCAACCGACCACGACCGCCCCAGAAACCACGGCGACGGGCGCGCCCGGGTGGATGTGCCGCCACGCGCCCCGCGCCGGAGGCCGGCCCACCGGTCGCAAGGGATTTCGCGTTGGTCGGCGCCGCCACCACAGGATGTAACCGCGGACGATCACCGATACCAGCGCAACCGCCAGCACGGCCAGAGCGAGCTGATTGGCGAGGCCGAACAGAATGCCCATGTGCGCCTGGATCCCCCAAGCGGACAATTTCGCCGCCAGCGGCCAATCGGCGAACCACAGGGTGTCGGTGACCGTGCCCGTGGTGCCGTCGATGGCTATGGAGTTGTTGGCCATCACCCAGGGTTGGCGGATCTGTGCGACCGTGAATGCGGTATCTGTGGTCGATGGAATGCTCGCTTCGACCTTGCCGGTGATCCCGTTCTCCCGCGCCAGGGCGAGGACGGAGTCCATGTGCCCGACATTCGCGGCGATGATATTCACGGCGCGTTCGGCCGCAAGCGTCATTTCGTGCCCGCCGTGGTCTCCTGCCGGCGCACTGGCGGGTGTGTTGCCGAGGGCTTTGATGATCGTAGGTGTCGTCCAACTGAGCGAGGACCGCAAGTCGCTCACATGCTGGCCGGCGTAGGTCGACCAGGTGAGACCGGTGGCGGAGAGGAACACCAGTCCGGCGGCGATCCAGAGCCCGGCCACGCCGTGCCAGCTCACGGTGCGGTTACGGTCTTGGGACACCCGGTCGAGGGTCCACAACCTGGCTGTTGCGGTACCCCGGGCGCGCATGGTGCGATACCTCGCCGCCCACAGATAGACGCCACCGATCGCGATCACCCACAGCCAAGAGGCGGCGAGCTCACTGTACATGCGGCCGGGTTCGCCCAAGTGCAGGTTGCGGTGCAGGTCGCCGATCCAGGTGCGCATTGGCAGCGCTCCGCTACTGCCGTAGACAACCAACTCACCGACCGGGTGGGCAGTGGCGGGGTCGACGAACACGGCGAGGCGCTCGGATTCGCCGAGGCTGGGGTCGGTGAAGAGCACCCAGCTGGTCTCGCCCGGGTCGGTGGCGGGACGGACTGCAGCCACGGTTAGATCGGGGCGTTCCTTTCGGGCGGCGCGGATCTGCTCTGCGACCGGCAACGCCGGGCCGGCAGAATCGACATGTAGGTAGTCGGAATAGACGAACTGCTCGATCGTCGGGGCTATGGCGTAGAGGCCGCCGCTAATGGTGGCGATCAGCAGGAACGGGGCGACCAGGATCCCGGCGTAGAAATGCAGCCGCATGATCAGCGGCCGGAAACCGCGCGGCAGCGGGGAATCCTTCGCGTCCGCAGGGGACATGGTCTCAGCGACGGCGATGCCGCTGTCGAATTCTGGAATGGACACGGACGTATCTCGATTCTGTGGGGCCATTCATGACCTGACCGCAGGCGGATGAGCTCACCGCCAACCAAACCGCACCCTTTGAACGGGAGGTAGATCGGGATAAATTAGATCAGGCCGTTCTTACTAGCGTTGTAGACCGCTTCGGCCCGGCCGGTCGCACGGAGCTTACGCATGATGTTGCTGACGTGATACTTAGCCGTGGTCGTCGAAATATATAGCTGCTCACCAATTCTGGCATTTGTTGATCCGGCCGCCATGAGGCACAACACCTCGTACTCTCGTTGGGTGAGCAGGTCAAGCGCCGCAGAGTGGCCGGTCATCGACCGAACCGCCGCGGCCGCGCTTCGCGGATCGAATGCGCTCTCCCCGGCGTAGACCGCCCGGATTGCTCGTATCAGTTCAGTGGTGTCGACGTCTTTGACCACGTATCCCCGAGCTCCCGCGTGAATAGCGCGCACGACCAAATCGTCGTCGAGGTATGTGGTTAACACGAGCAATCCAATCTCCTCATGTTCAGTCGACAATTTGGCGCACAGCGTAAGCCCGTCGTATTCCGAACCAGCGGAGAGATTAAGATCGAACACCACCAAATCGGGTTCTACCTCTCTTACAACAGTTAATGCTTCAGACTCGGACGAGGCCTCGCCGACTACCTTCAGGCCCGGTTCCATTTCCAGGATCGAACGCAGACCCTGGCGCAAAATCGCATGATTATCTACGAGCACGAGACGGACAACGCGGTCCATAGAGCGGACAGGGCCGCTCTCCTCATCAGCACGCGTATCCGCGAAATCGGACATGTCAGGCTCTTCCCCGTAGCTTGATACGACGGTCGATTTGCGAGGAGACGGCGGCATTCGTGAATGAGGTATCGTGACGAATTGTCGGCACCCTCGAGATCGTCACGGCCTTCGCAATGGTTGTTTCTCGGCTGGTGAATACGTCACCTGTGCAGACTGACAAAATTGTCCAACACAAGCGCCTCGTGCGTAGGCATCGGCGTGCCGGTGGTCGGCGAGGTTCGAATGGGCATCGATGCGGAGACAAGGCGCGTCGCCGACCGTGTGGACTCATCGTTCCGGGGGCCACCATCGTCGCCCGAATCGACGCCGACGAGAGTACGTCGCGAGTGTGCGCGACCCGATCCAATCGCTTCGCCGCCCCTGGGGGCCCGGATTCTTTCACAATTCTTCCCCAGCCCACTCCATAGCAGACTGATCGCAATCCAGAGGTTGGCCCGAATACTGTCCCGGGGTGACTCGCCGTCATAACGCCGTCCTAAACAGGGTCTGCATTTCTCGCTCATCTGCCGACCGCGGGTTTGTCATCATGCACGGTGCCTTCACTGCGAACGACGCCAACCCCGCGATGTCCTCCTCGCGCACGCCCAGTTCCTGAAGGCGACTCGGCAATCCAACTCGTCTCGCCAGTCTCTCAACGAACGCGGCAACAGCCGCCGCGGCTTCGCTGGGACGCCCCATACACTCGGGCAGTCCCAAACAACTCGCGATTGCGACATACGGCCGCGGGTCGGTCTCCGCGTTGAAACGAATAACATGTGGAAGCACAACACCGGCGATGACGCCGTAGGGAAGATCGAGCAGGCCCCCCACTGGGTGAATCATTGCCTGCGTAGCACCGAGGATCGCGTTCGTGAATGAAAGTCCGGCCTCCAGGCTCGCCTGAGCCATCAATGTCCGACCGGGCAAGAACTTGGGTTCCTCGAGCGTTTGGACCAGATTACGGGCCACCAACGACACAGCACGCAAAGCATGATGGTCTGTGAGCGGATTGTGCCCTAGGGATACATAGGCCTCGATACCGTTCGACATTGCCTCCAATCCAGTTGCGGCATTGAGCCAATCAGGCATGGTGACAAGCAGACGGGGATCGATGATCGTGGTATCCGGTACTAGGGTACGACCGAGAATCGTGATCTTTGTCTTACGTGCCGTATCGGTCACGATACAGAACTGCGAGACATCGGCGCCCGAACCTGACGTAGTGGGAACCGCCACCAGTGGAGGAATGGCGTTCTGTGCCTTGTTGATTCCCTCGTAATCCAGGATGTTGCCACCGTTGGCTGCGAGGATTGCGATACCTTTCGCAGCATCGATGACCGAGCCTCCCCCGAGCGCGATCAGGACGTCGCACCCGTGATGAGCGTAGGCCAGATAGCCCTCCTGGATCTCATGATCCTTCGGATTTGGCGTCACCCCACACCAGGTTTGCGCCGACAAACCTGCTCGGGACAGATAGACGAGCAACTCGGAGAACCATCCGGCGTCAATCAGACCCGCGTCGGAGACAAGCATTGGCCGCTGACCACCTGACCGTTGGGCGGCATTCGCCGCTTCTACCAGCGCGTCTTCGCCGAACACGATCTCCGGTGCATGAAACTTCAGTAGCCGATGCGTGGAAATGGTGCGGCTGAGTGCATTACCCCTCATCCCCCCACTACTCGGATCATCCGGGTCGGGTGCGGACGATTCAGCATCGGAGAGGGCAGCATCGTCCATCGCTTGATGAAGCAAAGTAATCACCTCAAACCGATCATGTGCGTTCGCCCGTGCTGGGCATGCGGATGCAGGATGGTTGCCGAGATAGACGCTACCGGGAGCAGAACCGCAGACAAACGGACGGACGGATAGTCCTTACCTATCCTTTCAGACAGTTAGACATCCCAGGGCCGTAAGTAGTCAAGCCGCTTGGGCGGTGCGGCGGTGGTCCCAGGCGATGTGTTCGTCGTAGTGGGTGTGGTGGCGGAGGCAGCCGGGGAGGATGCCGACGAGGCGGTTGCCGAGGGCGCGGAGGGCTTGGTGGTGCAGGTCGCCGGCGTCGCGGCGCTGGTCGTAGAACTCGCGGGCGCCGGGGCTGGACGAGAGTGCGCAGAACGCCCACTGGTCGACGGCGTCGTAGAGGCGCCGGTTGCGGACATGGCGGGCCAGCACCGCGCGTTTCTTGCCGGACGCGATCGTCAGCGGCGAGGTGCCGGCGTAGTTTCTGCGAGACTTGGCGGTGGTGTAGCGATCGGGGTCATCCCCGAACTCACCGAGCACCCGGGCGCCGAGCACAACACCAAGTCCTGGCAGGGAGCGGTAGATGTCGGCGTCCGGGTGTGCCTCAAAATGGTCGGCGAGGGTGGTCTCGAGTTCGGTGATCTGCCGGTTCAACTCGACGATGAGACCGACCGCCGCTCTGGTGGTGGCGGCGAACGCGGCAGCGACCGGCGCCGGCGCGGTCAGGTGCTCGGCCCGCAGTCCGGCCTGGATTTCGCGGGCCCGACCGTCGATATTTCGTTGCCGACCTGCCTTTTTGAGCGCGGATCGGATCGCCGGCAGGTTCAGGTGCGCGGCCTCGGCGGGTGTCGGGGCGCGACCGAGTACGGCCAGGGTGTCGCGGTCGTGTAGGTCGTCGAACACCTCCAGCGCGGCCGGGTAGTACTCGCGCAGCGCCGAGCGCAGCGCGTTGGTCTGCCGGGTGCGGGACCAGATCAGGTTCTGGTGTCCGCGGGCGAGGACCTTGATCGCCTCCACGTCCGGGCTGTCTCCGGCGATCGGCCGGTGATTATGCCGGTCCGTGCGCACCAGGTCCGCGAGCAGCTTGGCGTCACCGGGGTCGGATTTCGCGCCGGAGACGTGGTGGCGGTCGCGGTAGCGGGGCGACCGCGAGGGGGTTGATCGCGTAGACCTGATAGCAGGCGGCGGTCAGCGCCTGCACCCACAGGCCGCGGTCGGTTTCGATGCCGACAACTACTTCACCTGCCTCTTCGGCGTGGCTGGCTATCAGTTCGTGCAGCTGCCGGAAGCCGGCCAGCCCCTCGGGGAGCCGCCGAGATGCCAGCCGTCGCCCGGACTCGTCCATCAAATGGACATCGTGATGGTCTTCGGCCCAGTCGTCTCCGACGAAGATCATCGATCGCCTCCTTTGGTCTCCTATTCTGGGTGGAACCTGTTTGAGCCCAGAGGCACCCGGCGGCAACCTGATATGGAACCGACTTTGTCAAGAGGGCAGGGAGAAGCGGCGCCCACGACCGTCGTCGCGGACGCCGCTTCCTTTTGACCGAATGACCGGGAGGTGGTGGCGAGCGTGTCTGTATCGACGCGCGGTCACTCTGATATGCGCGGGTTGGTTACCGCAGGACGGACTGTTCGGCTGGAGTGGGTTCGCGGGTCTAATGGCGAGCGTGGTCCCAACGCGGAGTTGCGGATTGCTCATAGGTCGCTCGCGGGTCACTCCCAGGCGCTGCCGTCACCACCGCGGAAGGTCGTTCGGACATCTGTCGGGCGCCGTGGGCATACCTCGGTCCCGGGCCTGTCGGATCGTCACGCGGCAGAGAGGCAAGGTGGAGTCCCCGCAGCGCAGCGAGGAGAACCGACCTTGTCGCCCGGGCAAGTGACGATCAGGATCAGGGCCTCGAGGAATGCTCGTGGCGTCCGCCCGCCTCAGTCGTCGAGGACGGCCAGTGACCAGCACCAACCGGCGAGTTCCCGGGCGATCGCGGTGTTGGCCACCGCCGGCCGCTTGCGTCGCTGCTCGAAGTCGTTCCACCGGGCGTGCAGGCGCCGGTTACCTTGCTGACCTCGGTCCCGGGCCGTTAGTCCGAAGTTACTGCTATGAGAACGAGCGAACCCCCGGTTGAGCTGGGGGTTCGTTGTTTTCGGTTGTGGTTGTTCTGGCTACCTGACCGTGTGGGGGATGGTGGTGTCGAGGAGTTCGAAGGCCCGTCGTTGGGTGGGCGTGGGGACGGCCAGGGTCGTCACGATCGGTCCGTCGTCGCCGTATTGGAGGTCGTTGCGGGTCAGGGTGGCCAGGTGGGCCAGCAGGGCTTGGTAGGAGCGGGCCGGCAGGTCACCGTCGGTGGTGGTCTTGCGGGCCGCCTTGGCCCGGGCGGCGACCGAGCGGGCCGCGGGGGCGACGGGATCCTCGCGGTGCGGCGGGTTCTCGTCGGTGTAGGTCAACGGCGCCCACGCCTGGCGCAGGTGCCAGGTGAGGTAGGCGGCGAGCATGCAGATCAGCACGTGACCCTTCACCCGGTCGGTGAGTCGGTGATGGATCGGGCGCAGGTCGAGGTCGATGGCCTTGAGGGAGCGGAAGTCGCGTTCGACGCGGGAGAGGTTCTTGTAGGCGTCGATCACGGCGGCGGTGCCGAGTTCGTCGGCGCTGGCGGTGGTGCGCAGGGTGTAGATGCCGTCGAGGGCGGCCTCGGCGTCGATCCGCTCCCGGTTGCGGGTCACCGTCAGCGAGGTGTCGGTGATGTCGAGGCGAAAGTGTTTGCCCACCTTGTACTTCCCCAGCACCTTCCCGACCCGTAGGCCGATCTTCCCGGCCCCGGACAGCCGGCCCGCGGTCACCGCGGCGACGATCTTGCCCAATTCCGTCTCGGTGGCGTCGAGCAGCTCGGTGCGTTTGCGGGCGCGTTCGTCGGCCAGCGCCGGGTTGCGGCACACGATCAACCGTTCCCCGGGGTAGTCGGGGTGGGTGATCTCGGCGAAGTTCTGATCGTCGAAAAGGCTCATCTGCAGCGGTCCGTCATCGGCGGCCAGCGCCGCGATCTGCGGGGCCCGCAGCGCGGTCAACCAGCCGAGTCCGCCGAGCTCGGCCAGGGCGGTGATCCGGGCGCTGGTGATCATGCCGCGGTCGCCGACCATCAGCATGTTCTCCAGCGCGAAGGTGTCCTTGACCGCGGTCACGGCGTGGGTGAAGGCGGCCGGGTCGGCGGTGTTGCCGGGAAACACCCGGACCGCGACCGGGCGACCGGAGGGGTCGGTGAGCAGCCCGTATTCGATCTGTTCGCAGCCCTTCTTCCCGTCCCGGGAGTAGCCGCGGGCGGCCAGGTCGCAGTGCCGGCCGGTCACCCACGAGGAGGACAAGTCGAACATCGCGATCCGCGACGGATTCGCCACCGGGTCCAGATGCTTTCCGGCGAGCTGTTTTTCGATGTGGTCCTGGCGGCCGGTCAGCCAGTCCATCGCCGCGTAGATCTCGTCGGTGCCCGCCCCGGTCACCTCCAGGTCCACACCGAGGGTGGTGTCGGCCCACCAGCAGGCGGTCGCCAGTTTCGAGGCCGGGGCCACCGCCCGGGCGAGGATCAACGCCATCGCCAGATCCCGCATCCGGCCGGCCGGGCCGAGCATCTCGGGCAGGCCCAACACCTTGGCCTGGGCCCAGACCGCGGCGACGTGCCCGTGTGGGAGCGAGCGGAGCACAGTGGCCGCCTCCGCGGCGGGGACCAGCGTCTGCCCCCTCAAGGTCGCCTCGATCGCCGCGATCGACGCCTCCGGAAGCGCCTTCAGGTTCGCCAGCGTCTCGTGACGGACCTTGCCGCCCTCACGGAAGGTGCGCCGCAGCAGCACCGACTCGTAGACCCGCTCCTCACCCGACTTCGTCACATAGCTGCGCCTGTTTCGGGCTACGTGCATTGCGCCGCTGTATGGGGCCATGTCTTCATGTTAGATCGATTATCGGTTGAAACACCGCAACGATACGCAGTATTAGTGGCTACATTTCCGAATCGATTTCCGTCGTCTTCTCAGGTCGATCATGCAATCTCCGCTGAGAGCTACCGCAACTTCGGGTTAGTGAGGCGTTGTTCCATCGCCGCCGCAGAGCCACCCCGGGACGATACGGCCGACGGTGTTGCCAGGCGGCCTCGATCAGCAGTCGGCGCGCGTGCCCGTTGCCGGTCTTGGTGATCGCTCCCTGTGACCGCGTCGCGCCCGACGACGATTCGGTGGGCACCAGGCCCAGGTAGGCGCCGATCGAGCGGCCGGTCAGCCGCTGCAAGTCGCCGATCTCGACGGCCAATCCGAACGCGGTCAGCGTGGACACCCCGCGCAGGCGCCCGAGCCGGGTCACCACCGGGGTGTAGACACTTGTCGCGGCCATCTCGGCGATCGCGGCATCGAGGCGGTCGCGGCGATCCACAGCCGCAGTCATGGTGTCGTAGGCGGTGTCGTAGGCGAGCTGCAACCCCGGCACCTCGAACCTCTGCCGACGCAACCAGGTGTCATGTACCTTCGTCCACGCCTTACCCTCGTAGTAGACGATTCCTTGCCGCAGAAGCAGTTTCGATACACGATGCCGTGCCGACATCAGATCGCGGCGCACGTCCTCCCGGCCCCGCACCAGATCTCTCGCGGCCTCCTGCTCGACATCGGGGATCGATACCGCCACGATCTGACCCAGATGCAGCAGTCGTGCCAAATGCCGTGCGTCTCGCTTATCGGTCTTGACTCGGTCACCTGCGGGACGTTGCAGTTTCGATGGTGCCGCGACCAGACACTCGATCCCCGCGGCCAGCAGGAACCGCGCCAACCCGAACCCGGTCGGCCCGGCCTCGTAGGTCACCGCCACCGGCTCCGGCAAGGTACCTATCCATCCGAGAATTTCGTGGCGATCCGGCGTCAACCGCCGCTCTAACAGCTCGCCGGAATCCCCGTCGAGTCCACACGCGACCACCGACCGCGCGTGCACATCCAACCCAACACTCGTACGCTGATTCATTGCTGGGCCTCCCACATCTGTGGCTCTACCGGCCAGGACCGCTTCCTGTCGGCAACCCACGATCACATGTCGCGCGAGGCCCCAGCCATTACCTCCATACCGTCTAATGGATCAGTGCTCGCGGCACGACACCCCATCAGCGCTACAGGCGACCTCACCGACCGGCCGGGGCACGATCTAACCGTAGGAGTCAACCATCACTCCAGGCGTGAACAGTGCCCACCGGGCCGGCGGCTCAGTGATCAGCCTGCCGTGGCGGAACTTGTCAAGGGAGTTGAGTCCAGCGGGTGTTAAGCTGCTGACGGTTCGGCCTCCATGGTGTTTTCGGAATCGTCGGCTGGCTGGTTGATCCAGACGGCGTCGGGCAGGTCCAGGATCTTCGGAGCGGTGGTAGTGCCGAAGCGGTGCGGATGCCGTGCGCGAGCGGCATCGAGCACTTGCCGACGTTCGGCGGCCTTGCCGGCCGCCAAACCGAAATGGACGTCTGCGGGCGTGTGCAGACCGATGCCGGTGTGGCGGTGGTCGTGGTTGTACCACTCGGTGAATTGGATCATGAATTCTCTTGCTTCACTGAGTGATCCAAACCTATCAGGGAACCCCGGCCCGTACTTGAGAGTCTTGAATACCGACTCCGAGTACGGGTTATCGTTCGAGACCCGCGGCCGTGAATGCGAGCGGGTGACTTCGAGGTCGGCGAGCAACGTCGCGACGGATTTACTGGTCATCGACGTGCCCCGGTCTGCGTGCACAACCTGGGGAATTCCGTGTACCGCGAAGATCTGTTCCATCAATTCCCGTGCCGCACACCAGATTCGTGTGCGTGGACATGGACACCGACGATGTAGCGCGAGTAGATGTCGATCATCACGTAGGCATCGAAGTACCGTCCCTTCACCGGTCCGGCGAGCTTGGTGATGTCCCACGAGTACACCTGTCGAGGTGCGGACGCGACCAACTCCGGGCAGGTCCTCGCCGGGTGTCGGGCAAGCCTTCGACGTTCACTGACCTGCGCATTTTCACGTAGCACGCGGTACATCGTCGACACCGAGCACAGGTAGACACCCTCGTCGAGCAGCTGCGCATACACCTCGAGCGGCGCCTGGTCGACGAACCGGTCACTGTTGAGGACCTCGAGGATCCGCCGGCGTTCGAGGGCGGTGAGCTTGTTCGCTGGTTCTGCCGCGAGAGTGCGCGTCACCGCAGGTGTCGGCGCGGTCGCGGCGGCGCGACGCCGGACCGCGGTCGAACGCACCACACCGGTCAACGTGCTGGCTGTTCTCGTCGATACCCCAGCTTCGGTCAGTTCGGCCCATGCCGCGGTCAGCGCTTGGTCGGATTGTCGTCTAAATCCGCTCTCTCGGAAAGTGATTCCAAGAGAGCGTGTGCTTTTCCCATGATGTCCAGGGCGGCTTCGGTGGTCGTCAGCCGCTTGTTCGCGCGCGCGAGCTCCCGCTTGAGGCGGGCGATCTCGGCCTGCTCGTCGGTGAGCTTGCCAGCTTTCGCGCTCGGCTGGGTGCCGTCGAGGACCCCGGCGTCGCGTTGCTTGCGCCACTCGCTGATCAGCGACGAGTACAGGCCTTCGCGGCGCAGGTAGGCGCCGCCGCCGCCGTCCTCGCAGGCCTGCTCGTACGCGGCCAAGTGCGCGAGCTTGTCGGTCGGGGTGAACGCGCGCCGCCTGCGGGGGCCGTCGGCTCGGGGGTGTGTGGAGACCATGTGGTCATTGTCCTCGACCGGCATGATGCTGGAGATTGTCATGGTGGGGTTGATCCGTATCTCGCCCTGCAGGCGGGGTTGCTGTGAACCGTTGGACTCAACTCACCCTGGCACGCAGGGTGGATGGGCAGTTACCTGTCGTAGGCACGCTGATCGACTCCCATTAGGCGAAGAAGGACTGCTAGTGTCCTGAGTTATTGATTCGTTGAATATTTTGGTATCATCGGGTGATGACACGTGCTGGTCGCCCGAAGGCGGAGTTGGTTCTGTCCGATGTCGAGCGTGACACGCTGCTGGGTTGGGCTCGTCGCGCGAAGACGTCGCAGGCGTTGGCGCTGCGGGCGAAGATCGTGCTGGCGTGTGCGGAGGGCGTGACGAACAAGGATGTCGCTGCGAGACTGGGGATCTGGCCGCAGACGGTGTCCAAGTGGCGGGCCCGGTTCGTCAAGGATCGACTGGCGGGCCTGGCGGACGAGCCGCGGCCGGGTGCGGCTCGCACGATCACCGACGAGCAGGTCGAGACGGTGATCGTCAAGACCCTGGAGGAGACGCCGGCGAACGGGGACACCCACTGGTCGACCCGGTCGATGGCCCGGACAACCGGCATGTCCCAGACCGCGATTTCCCGTATCTGGCGCGCTTTCGGCCTCAAGCCGCATCTGGTGGACACCTGGAAGTTGTCCACCGATCCACAGTTCATCGAGAAGGTCCGCGACATCGTCGGCCTCTACCTCGCCCCGCCCGACAAGGCACTGGTGCTGTGCGTGGACGAGAAATCGCAGATGCAGGCGTTGGACCGCACCGCCCCGATGCTGCCGATGATGCCCGGCGCGCCGGGCCGCAAGACCCACGACTACATCCGCCACGGCACCACAAGCCTTTTCGCCGCCCTCGACATCGCCACCGGCAAGGTCATCGGCCAGCACCAGCGACGATACCGCCACCAGGAGTTCCTCCGGTTCCTCAAGACCATCGACAAGAACACCCCCGCCGAGCTGGACTTGCACCTGATCTGTGACAACTACGCCACCCACAAGACCCCGGCGATCAAGACCTGGCTGGCCGCCCACCCGCGGTTCCATCTGCATTTCACCCCGACCAGCGGTTCCTGGTTGAACCTCGTCGAACGCTGGTTCGGCGAGCTGACCAACCGCAAGCTCCGCCGATCCACCCACCGCAGCGTGAAAGAACTTGAGACCGACGTCCAAGCCTGGATCGACGCATGGAACGACGACCCAAAACCCTTCGTGTGGACCAAAACCGCAGACGAAATCCTGGACAACCTCGCCAACTACTGCACGCGAATTAATCAACTGAACAACGACTCAGGACACTAGCTCCCAGCTGAAGAAATCTGCGATACCCCGAATCCCACCCGTCAACTCGTCGTCGTGTCGAGAAACGGCACGAACTCACTTCCACGCGAGTTCTCACGGACGCGTGATCGCCGACTACAACCATCCCCACTGGGTCGAGAGGTCGACGAATCGTTCCTTTGCCGCCGCCTCAGACTGTTGCCAGTCACTGTATCTGCGGACGACGGCGTCATCGAGTTTGCAGACGCGAATGTAGTCGATCGTCGGCATCATTGACGGCTCGTCCGCACGATGTACGGTACTGACGCTCGTGCGATCGCAATACTCGGCGCGATGACTGACGACAGACGTCCCTGTGTGTAGATCCCGATCAGTTCCACGGCGGATTGGCGACCGCAGCCGCCGGCAGGAGGTCAGTGTCGACGATCGCGCGTTGGTAGGTGTGTGTTCGAGAACCGTGTCCGACGGCCGTCCAGTGGCCTAAGAGTTGGATAGCTCCGAGGTCCCCGCCGCGCTCGTATTTGTCGGTGGAGCAGGCGCGACGCAACCCGTGCGGGCTGAACCACTCCGCTTTCCGGGCCGGCCTTCCACGCTCATCAAGTGCCGCAGGTCGCTGTGACGAATGGCACGTGCAAGGAATGTCTCCGACGAAACGCCGAGACGCCAATCGAGCCGAATGCTCGCGCTCCGACAAAACGCCGGGTCCTGTGATCCGACAACGGCTGATGCGGTCGTGTTGGCGTCCTGTCCACCGAATCCGGATACAGCGTGCGGCGACTGCGGCGGGTCCCCAGACTGATCGCCGCCGGACGGTGCAGATGCTCTGGAGAGACGGTCTCCGCACAGAACCACCGCCCACGCTCCCATCTCATTGTGGCATTGACCAATCCCCTAAGACGGGCTACGTCAGTTCCGCTGTTATGGGTTGCGGCGCCGGTTGCTGCTGATCGATCGCACCCGCCGGTTGCGAGCGCCGCAGAGCATGGCAGTCCGCGGGCGTATCCGGCTGGGAAGCCGACCGCACTCCCGCTGGACCCGGACCGCCCTCCAACGTCACCTTCGGCACCGTAGATGTGCGGTCAGCAACAACTCCCACGTACCCATCACCGTGCACCAGGGCCACCCGCGCGGCCACCTCCAACAGCTACGTCAGGAACGACCTGCACGGGGCCGGCAGTAACCCTGAATGCTCCGCTCGCTCCACCCGGCCGTCGAACTCGTCGGTACAGTCGACGCCAAATCGTCGCAAAAACACACCAACGAGGCCGTCGTCGCCTATCTCTCCGACCACGTCGACACGGCCGGCAAGTGGAATCCGCGACAGTCAGGCGTCACCCCCGCACACTTTCGCGTACCCGTGCGCCTTGCGAACCGAGGTTTTTACTGTCGGTGCTCACCGAGACCAAGAACCCGGCCACGCGATGTAGTCCGGTCGTGTTTGTCGATGCGATCCACGTCAGGATCCGCGACCACCAGGTCATCAAGCCTCGTGCAATCAATTGGTCACCTGACATCCACTCTACGGCCTTCGTCATCTTCGGCAATTTGGTTTCGACCGAAGTGATCCATCGCTTGGGCGGAGAACCCCCACGGCATTTCCAGGCGGTGGGACGCGAGGAGCTCTTCATCGCCAAGAATTTCTTGGATAGCGCCGTCAGCAACGATTCGTCCAGCATCGAGGATTACCGCCCTGTCGCAAAGCTGCGCTGCGTAAGGCAGATCATGGGTGACTAGCAGCATTGTGGTCTCCAGTTGCGCCAACACCTCGGCCAGTTCACGCCGTGCGACCGGATCCAGATTTGCCGACGGTTCGTCGAATACGAGGACCTCGGGGGCGCACGCGAGAACGGTTGCCAGGGCCACCCGCCGTCGTTGGCCTCCCGAAAGGTGCCCGGGCGATCGGTCGGCGTGATCTGACATTCCGACTGCAGAGAGAGCTGCGTTGACCCGCGAGGGAAGAGCCTCCGGTGGCACACCGAAGTTCGCGGGACCGAACGCGACGTCTTGTGAAACGGTGGGCATGAACAGCTGATCGTCGGGATCCTGGAAAACGATGCCGACCCGCCGCCTGACATCGTGGAGTGTGGATCGATCAACAAGGATTCCGCTGATCTCGACCGATCCAGCGGCTGGCGTCAGTACACCATTCAACGTCAGTATCAACGTGGTCTTGCCTGCTCCATTGGGGCCGAGAATCGCCACCCGCTCACCCATTGCGAAATCGAGGTCCACGGACTCCAGCGCGTGGGTTCCGTCAGGGTAGTTGTAACTGACATCTCTGAGTCGCACGGCAGGCTTCAACGGAGGACTCCCAGATGAGCAACACACGAAACTGCTGTGGCGGCGATCGCCGGAGTGAGACCGAACATCCACGACCGGCGGCTAGCTGGTGGGAATCCTAGATCAGGTATTTTGCCGGTGAATCCACGGGAGAGCATCGCCAGGTGCACCCGCTCACCGCGCTCATAGGATCGCACGAACAGACCGCCAACTCCGCGCGCAGTCGCACCGATTTGTTGGATAGTGCGCGGATCGTCACCACGCGAAAGCCTCGCTCGTCGCATACGGAGTGCCTCACCTGCAAGAAGATCGGCATATCGGAGCATCAGCACCACTATCGTGGTGGCCATTCCTGAGATCCTTAGCCGGGACAATCCGAGGGGCATATCGTGACGATGAGTCGTCGCGGCCAGGGTCAACGCCGTCATCAGTCCCAATGTTCCCTTGACAAGGATGCCCCATGCCGCCTGCAGCCCGAACAGCGAGACAGACACGCCGAGAACAGTCGTACGCTCACCTCCCTCGGTGAACGGAAGCAGCACCGCCAGAATGACGAAGGGCAATTCGAAACCCATCCGCGGGAGAATCCACCGTAATTGGATCTGTGCGACCCGCCACACCAGCAGCAGGACGACGGCATACACGGCGAAGGTCCAGAAGGTGTCTCTGGGTGTGGCAACAACCGCAACGGTGAATGCGAACGCGCTCACAATCTTGACCTCGACCGGTAGCTGATGCACCGGTGAATCGCCCTCCAGATACAGGGCGTACGCATGTCCCGCTCCCATCGTCTACTCCCTCGCATCGTTCGAGCGTCGGCGGGTCCGCTGAACACGCGTCAGAAACCAGAACAAGCTTCCTGATATAACGAACACCGTCGAGGCGCCTACGACCCCGGCTACACCTGTCGTGCCAGCACTACCTGCAACGCTGTAGTCGGCCAACGGCGTCGCGGCAAGATGGTGCTCCCGAGCACCCTGCGCCATGCAGCTCCCGTTGAGTTCTTGACCCTCCGCGGTTTGAACAACGTCACAACCTCTCAGAGTTGCCGAATCCAGTCCGTCTGGATCAGAATCGGCAAAATGGGAGAGGACGCCCGCGATGCTCATGGCGACTACAGCGAATACGAGAAGGAAGGCCCGAGTGGGACGCTGAACTTTGGTAGTCATAGGTGGACTGCCTGCACCGGCGGTTCTGTCGCTCGGCACAGATATACGAGATCGGGTCTAGTTTTCGCAACCGAAACGATCGTGAGAGCGGTTATCACACCCTCGCCGATCCCGATCAGCGCATGAGTGCTGATCATGTAGACCGCAACCGCCGGGATCGAGCCCGTCCCGTCGCCTCCCATACGGTATTCCATGAGGAAGCCGAGCGAGGCTGCAATCGTCCCGATCAACGCGGAGGCAAAGGCGAGCGCGCCCAACTGTAGATCTAACTTCTTCTGCACCGAAGGGGTCGGTCGCTCGTGCACGCCACCACCGGCCCTGGATCGGCGCAGTGCAGCCCAGAGAGTGGCGGCCGCGATGTATCCGACTGTCACGCCGATCAATGCCATGTTGGTGATGTTTGTTCCGAGAGCGGTGAGCCCTCCGTCGGCAAAAAGCAGCGCCTGTATGAGCAGCACGATAGCAACACAGAGTGCTCCGGTATAGGGACCGACCAGGATTGCGGCTAGAGCTCCCCCCAAGACATGGCCGCTGACTCCGGGAAGAATGGGAAAGTTGATCATCTGAACTGCAAAAATGAAGGCCGCGACCAATCCTGCCATCGGCGCTGAGCGCTCAGTGAGTTCTTCTCTTGCCTTCCAACCTGCGAAAATTATACCTAAGCCAGCAACGACGCCGAACAGCAGCGAGATTCGAGCGTTCACCAATCCGTCCGACATATGCATCGATACAACATCAGTGTGTGTTCCGACTGGCACAAGGGTGGGAAACACGGTTTCCTCCTGTCGACACCTGCATCATAAATATTTGCCATTGAACATATGAACAGGTATGCAGCTAAAGGTCCCTGCAAAACATGTCGTCGAATCGGCATATTTGTTTATTTCCAATTTCTTCGGCACTCAGCACCGGGCCTTGCCGCTACGGCGGCGGCACCGAGAGGTTGCCACCGCGGTAGCGACAAGGCTGTGTCCATCAGAAGAAGCCCTGAGCCTTCGCGGCGTAGCTGACCAGCAGGTTCTTGGTCTGCTGGTAGTGCTCGAGCATCATCAGGTGGTTCTCACGGCCGATGCCGGACTGCTTGTAGCCACCGAATGCGGCGTGCGCCGGGTACTGGTGGTACGTGTTGGTCCACACCCGGCCGGCCTGAATGTCACGGCCCGTGCGGTAGGCGACCCCGCCGTCACGCGACCACACACCGGCTCCCAGGCCGTACAGGGTGTCGTTGGCGATCTCGATGGCCTGCTCGTAATCCTTGAACGAGGTGACCGACACGACGGGCCCGAAGATCTCCTCCTGGAAGATCCGCATCTTGTTCTGGCCGGTGAAGATGGTCGGCTGAACGTAGTACCCGCCCGACAGATCGCCGCCGAGCTCCGCGCGCTCGCCACCGGTGATGACCTTGGCACCCTCACCCTTGCCGATCTCGATGTAGGACAGGATTTTCTCGAGCTGATCATTGGACGCCTGCGCGCCGATCATCGTGTCGGTATCGAGCGGGTCACCCTGACGCACGGCCTTGGTGCGAATGGCGGCCATCGCCAGGAACTCGTCGAAGATGTCTTCCTGGATCAGCGAGCGCGACGGGCACGTGCACACCTCACCCTGGTTGAGGGCGAACATCGTGAATCCCTCGAGTGCCTTGTCCTGGTAGTCGTCGTTGGCGGACATGACGTCGGAGAAGAAGATGTTGGGGCTCTTGCCACCCAGCTCGAGGGTGACCGGAATCAGGTTCTGCGAGGCGTACTGCATGATGAGCCGGCCCGTGGTGGTCTCGCCCGTGAACGCGATCTTCCTGATCCGGGGGCTCGACGCCAACGGCTTGCCCGCTTCGACACCGAAGCCGTTGACGATGTTCACCACACCGGCAGGCAGAAGGTCACCGATGACGGAGATCAGGTGCAGGATCGACGCCGGAGTCTGCTCGGCGGGCTTGAGCACTACCGCGTTTCCGGCGGCCAATGCCGGCGCCAGCTTCCACACGGCCATCAGGATGGGGAAGTTCCAGGGAATGATCTGGCCGACCACGCCGAGCGGCTCGTGGAAGTGGTACGCGACGGTGTCGTTGTCGATCTCCGACAGCGCCCCCTCCTGCGCTCGAATGGCCCCGGCGAAGTAGCGGAAGTGATCCACGGCCAACGGAATGTCCGCGTTCAGGGTCTCGCGGATCGGCTTGCCGTTGTCCCAGGACTCGGCGAGCGCGATGGATTCGAGGTTCTCCTCGATACGGTCGGCGATCTTGTTCAGGATGATCGCGCGCTCGGCCACGGACGTCTTGCCCCAAGCCGGTGCCGCGGCGTGAGCGGCGTCGAGCGCGAGCTCGATGTCCTCGGACGTAGACCGGGCGACCTCACAGAACGGCTGGCCGGTGACGGGTGTCGGATTCTCGAAGTACTGGCCCTTGACGGGCGCAACCCACTGGCCGCCGATCCAGTTGTCGTAACGCGATTGGAAGGACATGACGGCGTCGGGCGAACCCGGGCGGGCATACACACTCATCGAAAAGCTCCTTTGGTTCGAGCACAATAAAATTATTTGATTGAGAACACTTGGGAGCTTGGGGTTGCAACTTGTCGTCGCTTGCACGGACCCAAGGGCGGCGGTGTGCTATTTCCTCCTTCAGCAACACCGTCGCGCGCGCCCCGTCGGCGCTATCCCTTCGTTTTCTTCTCAGAAACGACCACTTCTGTGGTCAAAAACATCGCCGCAATGGATGCAGCATTTTGGAGCGCGCAACGAGTCACCTTGACAGGGTCGATGATTCCGAACTCGAGCATGTCGCCGTATTCACCGGTCAACACGTTCAAACCGTGACCGATCGGTAAGTGGCGCACCTTCTCGACAACAACCCCGCCCTCCAAACCCGCGTTCAGCGCAATCTGCCGTAGGGGGGCCTCGAGCGCCACTCTCAAGACATTGGCGCCGACCGCCTCATCGCCGTGCAGGTCGAGGTTTGCAAATGCAGGTACGGCGGCCTGCAGCAGACTGACCCCTCCTCCAGCGACAATCCCCTCCAGCGCCGCCGCCCGTGCATTGCGCACGGCGTCCTCAGCGCGATGTTTACGTTCATTGAGTTCGATCTCGGTTGCCGCGCCTATGTTGATTACCGCGACACCGCCCCCCAGTTTCGCCAAACGCTCGCGCTGCTTATCCATGTCGTAGTCGGAACTGGAACTCTCAATCGCGGCGTTGATCTCGCTCACGCGACCTGAGATCGCCTGAGGATCGCCTCCCCCGCCCACGATCGTCGTTTCCTCGGTCGTAATGAATACTTTGGTCGCAGTCCCAAGGAAATCAAGATCGATCGTCGCGAGCGATGCACCAATCGCATCAGAAATCACCTGCGCCCCTGTTACAACAGCGATGTCCTCTAACATAGCTTCGCGCCTGTCGCCGAACCCTGGTGCTTTCACCGCGGCAGACTTGAAGTTGCCGCGAACGGTGTTGACAACCAATGTCGACAGGGCGACACCCTCGATATCTTCGGCAACGACCAGCAACGGCCTACCATTTCCCTCGGCCGTCACCTTTTCCATAACGGGAATTAGCTGGTCTACCCTGTTGATGAGGGAGGACGTGACCAGAATGTACGGGTTCTCGAGCACCACCTGCATGCGCTCGAGATCGGTAACGAAATATGGGCTGAGATAGCCCCTGTCGAAACGCAGACCTTCCGCGAGCTCGAGAGCCAGACCCAACGTGTTCGACGCCTCGACGGTGATGACGCCCTCGGGTCCGACATGTTCGAGGGCGGATGCCACGATTTCGCCGATTGCTGCGTCCCCGGACGAATTGGTCGCGGTCGACGCGATCTGTTCGGTCGTGTCGACTTTCCTCGCAGCTCGGTTGATCACCTCAACCACGGCGGCTACTGCACTTTCGATTCCGCGTCGCATCGCCATCGGATTCGCTCCGGCAGCAATGTTGCGTAGGCCCTCAGATACCATGGCCTGCGCGAGCACAGTTGCAGTCGTTGTGCCGTCGCCGGCCGCATCGTCGGTCTTCTGAGCGACATGTTTGACCAGTTCAGCGCCCATCTTCTCATGGGGGTCGGCTAGCTCGATGCTCCGCGCCACGGTGACGCCGTCGTTCGTCACGGTTGGCTCGGCGAAATCGCTACCCAGAACGACGTTGCGGCCCTTCGGGCCAAGGGTGACCTTCACAGCGTCGGCAAGCTTGTTCATCCCATTTTCCAACGCGCGTCTGGCGGCGTCATCAAAGGTGATTCCCTTGGCCATGGACCGTTAACCTTCCTCTTCACGGGGCATATCGATTGTGCAGGCGATGCGCCGAATAAAAGGCGCACATTCAGTCTTCAGGACGCCGCCGATGATGCTTCCGCTTTATGGACCACGACGCCACGTTCGGAACGCAACGTCTCGATCGACTTGTCGAACCAGTTCAAGGAGCGAACTTTCATAATCTTCTCTGCGAGCAGCACTTCTGTCCGCATGAAGAAGTTGGTCGGCATCATCGGCGGTTTGTACGTATGACGGAACTCTTCGTTGATCCGCTCTAGTTCAAAATAGTCCGATGCGGAGTCGGCACGGGCAAGGAAGTCGTCACAGACCTTCTGGGCGTCCTTCCCGATGCCGCCTAGTGTCCGCGTCCGTACCTGACTGTTCGACATTGCGACAAACCGGAGCACCGCAACCTTCTCTTCGAGAAGGGCCTCCATCCACAGGTCGTCGACGTCAGTTAGTCCGTCGCCCCTGTGCGCGTCGCGCAAATCCTGGAGCGCGTGCACGGCATCATGGAGCAGTTTGATGTCGTCGACCTTCTTCTGCCAATCACGGCGCACCTCACGATTGCCGTACTTGGACTCCTCGACCATGAAGTCGGCGCCTTTTGTCTCGCTACCGCCGCGCTTGCGACGCACGCGACGTGTCGTAGAATCAGCCATCATTCCGCTTCTTTCTTACTAGGGACGAAATCCTCGTTGTGACGCTGGTTGCGGGGAACTCCCAGCTCTTCCAAAATCCTTGTCACGGCATCGATCATGACGGGAGCACCACAGAAGTAGTATTCGTATGACGGTGCTCGGGGCGAGATATACCTCGCGAGTGATTCGGTTACCAAACCCACTTCGCCGCCCCATGTCGAATCTGGGCGGAGCAGGCTGAAGGAGACCTTCAAATTCGGTAATGAAGTGCAGAGCTCCTTCAATTCGTCGGTGTAGTAGACATCGCCTGGATTCGTGTTTCCGAAAAAGAGAATCGCTTCTTGTGACGGCGAGGTCTCCTCCAGCGCTCGCAACATGGCGATTATTGGTGCGAGTCCTGTACCGCCAGCGATGAATACAGGGATCCGACCGGTATCCCGATACACAAACTTCCCCATCGGGCCTTCGACGGTGATCGGATCCCCGACCTGCGCTTTCGAACCAATATACGAGGAAAACTGACCATCGGGATACACCTTGATCTGAAAGCTCAGAAGCCGATCACCTCTGGGTAAATGGCACATAGAGAAATCGCGGCTGATGCCATTCGATAGCGTGAGACGCACGAATTGTCCAGGGGTGAAATTGACCGGCTCCTGGGCCGCTAGGGTGCGCACCGTTAGAGATACAGTTGTTTCAGACATCCATCGGATGTCTTCTATGCTCGCCTTCCATGTGCTCGCCTCGAAATGTTGGACCAGCGAGTATGGATAGTCGAACTCAAGTTCGAGATCGCTCGCCGGCTTGAGTCGGCAGGCAAGAACAAACCCTTCTTCCTCTTCTGCCGGTGACAAGGCATGCACCGAATGGGAAAGCAGATCGCTGTAGTCACCCTCGGCAAGGTAACATTTGCAGGTCGAACAGACGCCTTCGCGGCATTCCGTCATCAGGAGAACACCCTGCCGCAGTGCCGCAGTTACGACATCTTCGTCTTCTCCGCACGAGATCTCGGCCTCGCCGTCGTCCTCGAAGAACATCTTCACCTGGTGTGTCATTTTCTTGCCTTACCATTCGTAACGAGCTGCAGGAAATTGCTGGTTTATTGATCTCCGGACTGCGCCGATCCATTCCATCGACAAACTCACGTCGGTCGCATCAGGCGCTGGACCATTTCCGCTGTGCGTTGCGCGGTGCGCCGGGACAGGGCAGCTCCTTC
The DNA here is from genome assembly GCF_017656075.1 of Rhodococcus sp. ZPP. Classification (NCBI taxonomy): domain Bacteria; kingdom Bacillati; phylum Actinomycetota; class Actinomycetes; order Mycobacteriales; family Nocardiaceae; genus Rhodococcus; species Rhodococcus sp. ZPP. The sequence continues at coordinate 149,311 of NZ_CP058640.1, read as the reverse complement.
ATGGATTTCAACCCCATTTTCTTTTATGACCCACCGCCACACCGGGCCGATTTCGTCCACGACAATTTCCAGAGGACCGTCCGGTCTAACATCGTCCGAATACTCTGGTCCGTCCTCATCGCTTGTGGACATGCCGTCGACCTCTAATTCTGGAGCGAATATGCCGGGGGAAGACGGTCCCACTGGCCGCTGAATCTATTCACGGGGTAAAGCCTTCTCGATACCCATGAGATCGGTGGTGATGATGAAGGTCTGGCCGTCGTTGTAGGCTCGGCCGATCGTCGTCGTGACGTTTACCATGAAGTCGAAGACGTTGTATCGATGTCCGACCAAAGGCTCGATTTCCGTGCAGTCGATGACGATATCGGTATCGCAGTCAAGGCGGTAGAATGTACCCGAGTCTTCGATCTGAAAGGATGGTTCGTCGGCGTACTCTTCCTCAAGGTACTCGATGACTTGCTCTATTTCTTCGCTCTTCATCAAACATAGAACGACACGCGATGTTTCTACTACCCCCGCGTCACTTTGCATTGCCGCCGCGAGTGCCTGCGGATCAAAGGCGGCGATCCGCTCATTTGTCGATGCGGCTCTCTTTCGTACAACGCCTTTGACCGGTTCTGTTGCTGTCATGTGCGGGCCTCCTGCACTTCCTGGTTCGGATCGGTTGCTTTCAGGCGTCTTGCTTGCTTTCTGCCGCCGCTGATCGCCTGATTTCAATCCGCCGCGAGAACTTGTTTAAGTCGTCTGCGTAGTCGGCGTCGGCGTACCGGCGATCTGTCCGACGAGCGCGTTCTGGTCGACGGAATAGTCAAAGACCTTGGCGTATCGAGCGACCCAGTCGCCGATCACACGGTCGGCTGCGACCGGTGCCCCGCCCGCCAGCGCGCCGTCTCTCAAACGCTTCGTCTTGGTAAACATGGGAGCGAAGTCGGCCATCGCGTTGATCGTGATCGGCAGCCATTTCTCGGCCCACATCTGCATAACCTGTTTGTTGTAGGCACCGAATTTTGGGTCGCCGGCCAATACACGCTCGAAGAGCTCGAAGGCCCACTGTGCATCGATTTCGGCGTTGCTGAGCGTCGAAGAAATCACGGCGGACGTCAGTACGTCTCCGTGTGCGGCGGCCGCCCGGCTGAAGAATTGCTGCCGTGCGAACGAACCGAACAGGGGCTCGTAGATCATGTAGATGGCAAAGATTGCTTCCAGGAAGTCGTAGGTCCCGCCCCAAATCTCTTCCACCGCGGCGCGGGCGCCCTTGTAGATTGGATCTGCCATCCACACGTCTTTGCCAGGTTTGACCTCCGCAGAGAAGCCTTCGAGCACCTGGGACAGCGCCACCTTCACGGCCTGGATCATTTCCGCGTTGTCGAGGTGATCGAGAGCTCCAGTGATGAACGCGACTCGCATGACATCTGTGAGGGCGTCGCGGGAGGTACTGGCATGTGCAATTTGCAGACCGTACTCATGGTGCGCATAGGCCCCGAAGTACGTGGGGATCACCTGATGCAGCCACTCGTCGTCAATGTCTCGGTGCAGTCCCTGCCGACCGAACACGCTCAGGAGTCGCTGGAACTCTTCCCATTCCTCGGCCTTCTGCTGCGTGTACGGGCGTTGCCATCTTGCGCCCGGATCGCGAAAGGCAAACCAGTCCGACGACTTCGCCTCGGTGAAGTAGTTCTCCCAGGCGCCGCGCCCGCCAACCGAGCGGTTCTTCCAGCCTCCAAATCCAAGTCCTCCAGGAATCCAATCCGGACTCGGCTGTGCGTACAGGAGCACTTGTTCATATTCCGAGATTCGACGTCCGGCGGGCTTTGCGTAGTACTGGGACGTACGCTGCGTGTCCAGAACTGGCAATTCCTGGTCGAATGCCGGATTGAGGAAATGCCGCCGGACCAGAGAGGAGTGTGGAGCAACGTCATCCACCTCGGATTCGGTGGCGGTGTTGTCGAGCTGTGTGGTCATTGCGATGTTCTCTTTCTCATGATGTCCGATGGTCGCCCTAGTGAACATCGACCTTGCCGAGATGCTCGTGGCTTCACGAACATCTCGGTTGGTGCAAGGCCGCTGATTCAGCGCTTCTCCAGGAACACTCCCGCAGTCAGGGGATCTCGGATTACGAGGTTGCATGCCTTGAGGTCCTCTAGGGTCCACATCCGCTCGTCGCTGAGATGTGGTTGGGCAAGGAGAGTGCTTTCGTCACTGCGCACCGCCCGGCCTGCCTTGACGACCTCAGAAAGTTCCCAGCCGTCGAATACTTCGAAGAGATTCTGACCGTCGAAGCGCTCCGGCTCGGTGAGGAACATTCGTTCACACCATTGCGAGCACAGCGCGTGTCGGCGTCCTCCATGTTCGATGATTCGCAGGTTCTCGCCGGCAGAAGGCATGGGGGTGATGATCGGGAACTGGCATACACGGCAGAAGTAGACGTTTGCGCCCATCTGCATCAGAGTTTCGGCGGGTAGCATCCGGTTGGCCGGATCGGTAACGCCCTGCTCCTGCCAAAGGTCGTAGAGCTTGCCTACCTGGTCGTGCCAACCCGGGTAGTTATTCTCGAACCAATCCTTGTCTCGGCTGTTTGGCATTTCCATACGAATGCCGAGCAGGGGCCACAGCGCGTACGCAGCCGCAAACGTGAAGTGGTGGCTCCAGTAGGCTTCCTTCTTTGCGTCAGACAGATTCCGGGGAGACTTGAGTCCCAGCTTCTCCAGGCGCCCGAGCCAGATTCCACCCCAGTCCTCGTAGACCCAGCGATTCCACACTTGCGCCCACGGCTCGACCCGGTTTACGGCACCATATTCGAACCCGGCGCCGATCACCGGTGTCGCGAAGCGGTGTTGCAACCAGAATGCATTCTCGAGGTCGGTCTGCAGGTACTTGAAGTTCTCGGCATCGTGGGCGAGTGAGACGATTGTCTGATACCCATTCGCCATGTGCCGCATTTCGTCCGACTGGATCGACAAAAAGACCGTGGGGGTCACCTCGTCACCGTTTGCCGCGGCCCATTCGGTCATAGCCACAATAAGCGGGTTGGTAAAACATGCCTCCGCAACGAGCTGGAGGTTGAGCGAGATCCAAACAGGGTCTCCGTTCACGAAGTTCTCGCCGAAGGCCTGTGCGGTGGGGGGATACAACGGGTTGATGTAGCGCTGACGGCGCATATCGGTGAAACCGGCCGGGTCGTTGTACTGGGAGGCGAAGTACTTGGATAGCGACTGCACCTGGGTCGTGTGGCGAACTTCGTCCTCGACCTGATTCAGATAGCCGTTACGAAGTTCCGGCGATCGCGTAGTGTCGTACAAGGCTGCAGAACCGCACATCGCGGTGTACTCGCCGAGTTCCAAGGCGCCCGACAGCAGTTTCATCATCTCGCCCCATCGGGGCTCCACCCGTCGGCCCGCTTCCAACCGTGAGAGTGCGTCCTGCAACGAGCCGTACTGACGCTGATCCTTCTCAGCTTCCATCCGGGCGTAGTCTCGAACGATCAGCTTGAACTGTTCCTGCGCATTGGGATCGTATGTGTACTTCGTGGGATACTTGCCACGGAGTGTGTCGGAGTCCCAACCCAGATCCATCAGCCACTTGTGCACATCCTGGCCGTCGAGCTTGAGATCTCCATTAGTGGCAGTTGTCCTAGGCAGCATGGTCGTCATGGGCCCTCTCCTCATATTTCTTCGATGTCGTTAGAGCGTTACGGTGCTGGAAGCGCGCACTGGACGATGGGTCCTTCACGGAACGAGGACTTCGCATACCGTAGAGTCTTGCGGCCTGTGATCACAGTCTCGTCCGCCCAGAACGGAAGGGTCAAGTATTCCGCGGACAGTCCATCCAGTTGGAACAGGAAACCCGTCCAGTTGGACAGGTAGCGCCCCCTCCGCGCGGCCCACAACAAACCCATCCCACCGGACGAAGAATTTGAGCCTGAATCGGCTGAACCCGGGTCAGTATTGAGACGATCGCGTGAATCGTCCAGAGTGTGATGCACACCGTTTTTCTTGGAGGGTCAACCCTTTGCCGAATGTCTATCCAGCCGGGGTGCGGGAGAAGGCCGTGGGTCCGGTCCTCGAGGAACCGTGACGAGTACGCCTCGGAGACCGGGGCCGATCCGTACGATTGCCGAGCGGATGTCACTGAAGACGGAAACGGTGCGGGTGTGGGTCCATAAGGCCGATGCGGCGGGTGGCGGCATGCCCAGGTACGTCGGCATCCGAGGCCGAAGCCGAACTGCGGGCACTGCGGCCGAAGAACACCGAGCTCGAGAAGATCATCGAAATATTGGAAGCTCCAACGTCTTTCTTCGAGCGGGAGTGCGACCCGCCATGCAAGATGATCTGCCGAGTCATCGCCGAACACCGCGATCGGTTCGGGGTCGTACCGATCTGACGAGTGCTCACCATGCACGGATGCACGATCGCAGCGAGGACCTTACTACGCCTGGCTGAGCCGGCCGTTGTCGAGGCGTGCGTTGTGGGACGTCACCATTACCGCCGTGCTGGCCTCGTACTACGTGGCACGATCGTTAGTGGGAGGTGTCGACGTCCAAGGAGACCGCCTTCGTGCAGCGAGGGGTGAACCAGGCCTGCATCTTGCGGGCGATGCAAGGGTGTTGCGCCCGGGTTCCGGTAGAGGCTCTCGACGACCCGCTCGGTCGTTCCGGCGGGGTTTGTGTGAATGGTAGTAGGACTGTTCGGATTCGACAGGTGGGATCATCCCGATCTCGCCATGCATCCTCCGGTGGTTGAACCAGTCGATGTACTCGACGACCGCGATCTCGAGGTCGCCGATCGACCGCCACGGGCCCTTGTTGCGGACCAGTTCGACCTTGAACAGTGAGTTGAACGCCTCGGCGGGAGCATTATCGTTTCTCCACAGCTGCCGATCGAGGCTACCGCGCCGGCGTCGGCGAGGTGCTGGGTGTAGCGAACAGCTCGATATTGGGCGGCTTCAACCGGTCGATGCAACACCTGGCTGTTGCAGTGAGCGCAGCTGTTCGGCGAAGACCTCGGCCGCGGTTCGCCAGTCGTGGAGCTTGCGGGGCCCGTTGTTGATCGCCAGGGCGACGACTTCAAGGTCCCGGCGGACCACCTGGACACATCGGTGCCCTTCGGGAAGTACTGGCGCAACAGGCCGTTCGTGTTCACGTTCGTCGGTCGTTGCCAGGGCGACTGCGGGTCGGCGAAGAACACTCTCGTGCCGGTATCGAGTGCGAACTGGGCATGACCGGAGAGTTCCTTCCCCCGGTCCCAGGTGAGAGGGTCTTGTTGAGCTGTTCGGGGAGGGTGTTCATCAATGTCGTCAGTGCGGCGTTCATCGCGGCGGCGCCGTAGCCGCCGAAGGGAGGACCGTTCTTCACGGCGGCTTCTCGCCCCAGCCCTCCAGCCGAGGCAGGCGCACGGAGGATCGTGGATCGGCTGCTGCGCTCGACGAGCGTGCCAATTGCGCACCGGCCGGTCCCGATGATTCCCTTCCTGCGGGCGAGTCGCCGCCGACCGACACCGGCGACACCCGAGTTTGCGGCGTCGCTGAAACGGGAGAACCCGGCCCGCACCGCCGCTCAGGTGGGCCGGACCTTGCGGGCCTCGGCGGGCTGGGCGCCGTCGGAATCAACTCTGCTGCAACATTTCCGATCCGCCGGCCCGGTAGCGGCGGATCCAGCGGCCGGAGGGTGTCCCGCCGACTACCGTACCCGCTCCTCGGATTGATCAGTCCTGATGGGATCGTTGTCGCACCCAGGCCCTTCGGGTTTGGCGGGTGAACTGAGTGGTGAGGGGTTCGTATTCCTGACCGATCAGCTGCTCCGCCGTGGTGTACACAAAAATGTTGCAGCACTGGAGAAAGACGTTCGCAAATAGATCAAGACTTGGAACGACGACCCGAATCCGTTCGTCTGACACATGACCGCCGAGGAGATCCTCGATTCCCTCGCCAATATATCTCACGAATTTCCGACGCGTGACACTAGTGGCTTGTTGTTGAAGTATCTTGACGGTTTGCCTTGGTAAGGACTTGGTCGGCAGTCTTGGTCCAGACGAACGGTGCGCAGCGGGTGTTCCATCCGTTGATGAAGGCGCGGATCTTGGTGGTCAGATCCTTGACGGAACCGAAGGTTCCGCGGTGGATGGCCTGACGCTCGATGATCCCGAACCACACCTCCACCAAGTTCATCCACGATGCCGAGGTGGGCGTGAAATGCACATGGATACGCGGATGTTCGGCCAGCCACGCCCGGACTTCGGCCTTCTTGTGAGTGGCGTAGTTGTCCATCACCAGATGCAGCTCCCGGTCCGGGTAGGCGCGGGCGAGGTGTTTGAGGAAGACGAGGAACTCCTGATGACGATGCCTCGGTTTGCACAGTCCGGTGACCTTCCCGGTAGCGATGTCCAGGGCTGCGAACAGGGTCGAGGTCCCGTGTCGGACATAGTCGTGGGTGCGTTTCTCGACCGAACCGATCCGCATCGGCAGCATCGGTGCCGTCCGGTCCAGGGCCTGGATCTGCGACTTCTCGTCCACGCACAGCACGATCGCGTTGTCGGGCGGATTCAAGTACAGCCCGACGATGTCGGTGACCTTGGCGACCAGTTCCGGATCGGTAGAGAACTTGAACGTCTCACTGCGCCAGGGCTTGACACCGTACTCGCGCCATGCCGCCGCGACCGTGGTGTTACTGATCTTCAATCGGTCGGCGAGCAACCGGCTGCTCCAGTGCGTCACCCCGAGATTCTTCGGCGGCGGAGCCAACGTCGCGGTCACAATCGCGGCGTGGTCAACCTTCCGAGGCCGCCCCGACCGCAACTCGTCCTCGAGCCCCGCGGTCCCGAACTGCTCATAACGCGAACGCCACAGGATCACCGTCGGCCGAGACACCCCGACCGTCCGCGCGATCTGCGCATTCGACTCCCCGTCTGCCGCCAACACCATCATCCGCGCCCGCTGCGCCAAATCTGCACGCACCGACTTCGACCGCGCCAACGCGGTCAGCACATCCCGATCTCCGTCACGCAACACCAAAGGAGCAGCTCGCATGCCTCATTGTCTCAAACAAAGACCGTCAAATCACTTACCCCACGCCGCACTAGTGTGTCGGTCCGGGAATCTTCGCCATATATTTGGTGAGGGAGTCGAGGATCTCCTCCGCGGTCTTGCGCCTTGACGAAGGGTTTGGGGTCTTGGTTCCAGTTGTCGATCCAAGTCCGGACGTCGTTTTCCAGTGCGACAACGCTTTTGTGAACGCTGCGGCGGATCATCTGGTCGGTGAGAAACCCGAACCATCGTTCCACCTGGTTGATCCAGGACGATCCGGTCGGGGTGAAATGCAGGTGGAATCGAGGGTGACGCTGCAGCCAGGCGCGGATGGCGGGGGTCTTGTGGGTGGCGAGGTTGTCGCAGACCAGATGGACGTCGAGGTCAGCGGGGACGGCCTAGTCGATGGCGATCAAGAACTTCTTGAACTCCACCGCTCGGTGCCGCCGGTGGATCTCCGAGATCACCGTGCCATCGGCGATGTTGAAGGCTGCAAACAGGCTGGTGATGCCGTGCCTGGTGTAGTCGTGACTGCGCCGTTCGGGCATGCCGGGCATCATCGGCAGCACCGGCTGGGATCGATCGAGCGCCTGCATGCCGGATTTTTCGTCCACACACATCACCACGGCCTTCTCCGGCGGATTATGGTACAGACCAACAACATCAACGACCTTGTCCACGAACTGCGGATCGCTGGACAACTTGAACCCGTCCACGAGATGCGGCTTCAGGTCGAACTTGCCCCAGATCCGGCCGATCGTGGTGCGCGACAGGCCGCTGCGTTTCGCCATCGAGGTTCGCGACCAGTGCGTCGCGTTCGGCGGTGTCTGTTCCAGCGTTGCGATCACCACGTCCTCGACCTGGTCAAGAAGGATCGACGGCGGCCGGCCGGGGCGGGGCTCGTCGACCAGGCCTTCGAGTCGGTCGGCGACGAACCGGCGCCGCCACCGCGCCACGGTGCTCTGCGTGATCCGCAGATCCTCGGCGACCTGCTTGTTCGACGCGCCCGCCGCGCACCCGAGCACGATCTTCGACCGCAGTGCCAACGCCTGCGAGGTCTTCGCTCGTCGCGCCCAGCGCGTCAACTGCTCCCGCTCACCCTCGGTCAGCACCAGATCGGACTTCGGTCGACCCGGACGCTGCTCATCGCGCAACCCGTCGACTCGAGATTGCGCAAACCGCCTGCGCCACTTGGTGACCGTCATCGTCGTCACACCCAGATCAGCGGCCAGCCGCTCGTACACCACCCCCGGCTCGGCGCACGCCAGCACGATCCGCGCCCGCATCGCCGACCTCGACGGTCCCTGGGACCAGGCCAGAAGCTGATCACGCTCGTCACCGGTCAACACAAACTCGACATCACGCCCGAAATCCGCCACTACAACACCATAGGTAATTACAGTGATAATTTCCGGACCGACACACTAGATGAGTTGATCGTGGAGTCGAGAAAAACGTTGCATTCCGTTCCATTTGGACTACAGAGGGTCGCCGCTACGCGACAGTCCGAACGCGGTCACTTGGTTGTCTCGGAGGTCCCAGTAGCGCCCCAATGGAGAGGGGGCGGCGCTGATCTGGCCTGACGATCATCCCGCGATCGCCGACAAGATCCGGTCCACGACTTCCGTTCGGCAAATTAGCAGGTCGGGGAGATAGGGATCTGATTCGTTATAACGCAGCGCACTTCCGTCCAAACGTGAGCAATGCAACCCAGCCGCCTGCGCAACTCCAACCGGCGCTGCGTAATCCCATTCCCATAGACCACCGGCATGCGCGTACGCATCCGCCTCGCCACGGAGTACCGCCATCGCCTTAGCCCCAGCGGACCCCATTTGGATGATTTGCGCGCCGAGCACCTTCTCGATTGTGTCGACGAACGCGGGTATTCTGCTGTCGCTAACCATAATTCGAAGCGGATCCGAGGTCACCATCTGGGAGTATTTGGCGGTGTCATCACTGGCATACACCGCACCGAGAGCAGGCTGCGCGACAGCAGCGGCGATGATACCGCGGCGCGCATCCCACAGTGCGACATGCACTGCCCAATCCTCGCGCCCGAGCATTCCATATTGACGTGTGCCGTCGAGTGGATCAATAATCCACACCCGGTCGGAGTTCAACCGGGACTTGTCGTCGATCGATTCTTCGGACAGCACCGCATCGTCGGGGCGGGCGACAGCGAGCCTGTCGAGTAATAGCACGTTTGACAACTCGTCCCCCATCCGCCCGAGCGCTCGACTGCTGATCGCACCGGCTCGCTCCTGGCGCAGTCTCAACAGCAGGTTCCCCGCCTCCACAGCGATACTGGAGGCCAATCTTGCGTCCGTCACATTCCCTGTCGTTTCGCTCGTCCAACTCGTCATCGTTCGATGCTCCTGCCATGTGTGTTCACTGGACAGTATCGTCCCGCCTAAATGGCACATCACCATCCTTTCTCTCTGTGTTCGTAGGCAACGACGGCGATCGAGTCCCGTGATGTTCGCTCTTTCGTCGGTGAATTTATCTGTCGAATCGGATCTCCTCGTAATCAGGATCATGGCTACCGGATGGTGCGACGCAAAGGAGCGTTTTGCGACCAAGGAATCTGTCTGCAGGCATACACCAACACCAATCGCTATATGAGGAGCCCACCCGCGGGGTGAAAGGGCGTCAGGTGGACACGCTTGGCGGGCCAGCCCGCCGTCGGCCGACTTCCGGAATGAGTGTGATTGATCTCAAGGGCGGGGAGCGTCGTCGCGGGAGCGAACATGCGCATCGATGCCGGCGCCTGGAAAACGAAGCCCCTGCGATAAGGACTCCCTGCCTACACGGCCGTCGGGCGAGGTCGTGCTGCTGGCCTGAGGTGCGTGCAACTTCCACGTGCGAGACATCGACGCGAGGGGCCACCATCTATACTGAAGAAGTAGAGAGAGCCTCGACCCGATTCGCTGGGGATTTGCTCAGCGGAGTGCGAGGTGGTGAACACGATGACAGAGTGTCGACCCGTGCTGGCGCTCAAGGATACGCAGAGTGCGCGCGAACATTTCCTGTGCGCTGATCAGCAGGACGAAAGTTCGGTGCGAGAGGGCATTCTCACGTCTTGGCGTCGATCGCAGGCGCTGAGTGTACAAGCCGATCACCTCGACCCACCTTTCATACGTAGACCGAATCTGGACGACCCGCTGGGGCTGGCCGCGGCGCCGGTCCTGCGGCATCTAGCAGACGGATTAGCGGACGAACCAGTCAGCGTGATCTTGACCTCTGCTGACGGAGTGGTGCTCAGTAGAACCGTCCTCAGCCGGTTCCTGTACAAGACCCTCGATGGCGTTCTACTCGTCCCCGGATACAGTTACTCCGAACAGTTTGCCGGGACCAATGGGATCGGTACGGCGCTCGCAACCCGCCAACCTGCACTAGTGAGGGGTGCGGAACACTACTCCGAGCGTCTCGACCGGTTGACGTGCGCCGGCTCCCCGATCATCCACCCAATCTCCGGCGCCCTTCTCGGTGCGCTGGACCTGACTGGCTTACTTGACAACGGTGGGGAACCGCTTCTCACCATGTTGGCCCGATCCGCGGCATATGAGATCGAGCAGCGGTTACTCGCCGTTCAATCGTGGGGAGAGGTCGAGATCCCACGTGTCTTCACACAACGTTTGCAGGACCACAGCATGGTCGCCGGTGCCCTCTCGACACCATTTGCTGTCGAGAGCCCCGCTGAGGGTGGAGTATTGCTTCCGCCGGAAAAATCCCCATCGACACAAGATCGCAGGCTCCTGCGGTATGGCGCGCCCCCAGTGCATGTCAACTCCCCCGTGCGCTGGCGCTGCTCGGCAGGACCGCCTCCCATCGAGCCTCCGGCAGAGTCCCGTTCTTTCCAGGGGGCTGCTACGCCGATCTCCTCGATGGACTGACTGCGGTCGCCCGCGACGCCTGCCATCGTTTCACCTCTCGGGTTCGACATTGCCGTTGGCGACACGGACTACGGTCGACATCTGACCCGGACCCGAAAATGGGATGGTGAGTTGGGCAGGCCGAAGGCGCCCGCGCAAGCCAGGTTGTGTTGTTCTTCCGCGTGGAGTTTGGGATCAGGCGGCAGTGTCGGTGATGACAGCTTTGCCGGGCGTGGACAGCGATGTGCTGGCGGTGCGTGCCTGAGCTGGGTGGCGAGGTCGCAGGAGCGGCGGTGTTTGTTGATCCTGGATTTGTAGTATCCGGGCCCGAGGTCAGAGAGTTCGGCGTCTGGGTCCGGAGCACGTAGTAGACGACGGTGAGTACTGAGTTGCCGGTGGCGACGATAGCCTTCTGCTTGGCGCGGCGTCGCGCGAGACGCCGATAGCGGGTGACGAGGAAGGTGTCGGCGCGGGAGTTGGCAAACGCGTTGCGGCCAAGAGTGCCCGACAAGCCAGGGGTCGCCCTTGCCGCGAGCCGTTGCTCATGGACTGGCAGCGGACTGGTGTCTGCGGGCAAAACTTCACCTAGGCGCACCAAGATGCGGGGCGGATATGAATCGAGTCATGTCGACCCCGGTCTCGGCGATCAACTCGGTGGCGGCAACGGTGTTCAGGTCGACGATGTCAGCGAGGCGTCGCTTGTGGGGAGAAGGGGCTGATCGCCTCCGCGATCAGAGTGGCCCGTAGCGGCGGACCAGCCCGAGCAGCCGTAGACCGCCCGCATCCGCGTCCAGGGCAACCGGTCATCGAGCAGCCGCCGCCGCACTGCCCTGGCGGGCCAGCAGCGTTTCGATCTTGGTGATCGTCAACGGTGGATGGTTCCCCTCGCCGGCTACCCACGCGGTGATCTGGTCCTCGAACCTCAGCAGTTGGTCCCAGGCGGACCCGTGCCCGTTCGGGCGGCCGGGCGCACCGCCTCGATCACCGCACCGATCAGCCCGTCGTCGAGCGCCTCGACCCCGTCGGTGCGCAGCAGCCTCGCGGCCTGGGCGGCATCGACATACCGCCGGGCCGTTTTGCGGTCCACCCCCGCAGTGCAGCGCGATGGCGCGCAATCCCGCGGCCGGGACCCGGGGCATACCGAAGCACTTGCTTGACTTCGTTTTCACGTTGACCTCCCAAAATCCGTTAGCGTCCGTGACCGGAAATCCCAACACGACGAGCAAACGAGCCATCGGACGGGACGGTGGTCCCATAACTGGCGATCTGAGTGGTCCCATGAGGGTGGCAAAAATCGGGTCATCCCTGAAAGGGCGGGGTTCTGTCAATTCCTGTCCGACCTGATGTTTTGCCCGTTTTCGGCCTCTATGTGAGCAACGCTGGGTGAGAGCCCCTTCGGTCAGGACGGAGCGCCCGCAGCGCAGTGAGGACGAACGGTCTTGACCGTGGCCCGGCCCGGCGCAGACTGGTCACGGCCCCGCAAACGATGATTCGGTTGTGGGAGTGAATGGTCCAATGTGATGCTGGTGGTTTGGGACAGGCTTCCCTCGGCTGTCGGTCATCTCTTCGCCCGGCGGTGCGGGCATGGAGCGGTGCGCTGGCAATACGCGGGGTCATTCAGAACGACGACCACGCCGTTGACACGGGGGCAGACCTGATTGCGGCCGCGCGCGTGTTGCGTCCGGGATGCTCACGCCGCCGCCTTGTGGTGCGCCAGCGCGCGGATCTGTCCGTCATGCAGCCCGTAGTAGACGAGGATGAGCAGTTTGCGGGCCGCGGCGACCTTGGCGATGTTGCGGCCACGGCGGGCCTCGATGCGTTTGCGGTCGACCGAGGTCTTCGTGCCGGCCGGTTGCCGCTGGATGGCCTCCACCGCCGCCCAGCGCACCAGCTTGGAGCCCTGCTTCGTGATGTGCTCCGCGAACGAGGGTATCGGACTCAAGGTGCTTGGGGTCAGACCCGCCCACGAACACAGTTGGCTGGGGCCGGCGAAGCGGTGGACGTCACCGATCTCCGCGATGAACACCGCCGCCAGGGGTGGCGCCAACGAAAACGAACAACACCAGAGGTGCTACCCGGGCAGCTGCTGAATCGCCCGATAACCGGGATGGCCCCGCAACTCGGCGGCGATCTGGTCGAGAATCGTCCCTCTGCACGTCGAGGACGTCGATCAGCTTGAGCAGCGACATCATCCGCTGCGCGTACGCGACACCGAGCGGCACCTGCTTCAGACGTCCCCGCCCTCGACGCCGAACAGGTCCGACACCGGGATCAGCACCCCGGCCTTGGCGAGCACCGAGTGCACCTGGGCCTTGAGGCCGGTGCGCAGTGCGACGAGCTTGGCCCGGTAGCGCACCAACTCCCGCAGCTCCCGTGTCGGTGGCGGGGCGATCCATGCCTCGGGCAACCGGTGCATCTGCAACAGATCCGCCAGATTCCCGGGCGTCGCGAACGTCGTTCTTCACCCGCCTGTAGCGGATCCCTTGATGCGCAAGGTGCACCGTGGCACCGGCCGCCTGCAGCGTCGGCCGCCCAGTACCAGCCATAGGTTGCCTCGAGCGCACCTCCGGATGCTCTCCGGCCTTCTCAAGCTGCAGGGCCAGTGAAGCGGGGGCGTTGACGATTCGCGCCACCGCGAGTTGCTCACCGGAATCGGTTTGCCGGAGGATCACCGAGCGTTGCCGGTGCAGATCGATCCAACGAACTGTTTTCCGTCATACTCACTCCTCCGACACGTGTGGATATGACACCCCCAGCATTCGCCGGGAACCACGAGGAGCGGGATGTGGTCCCATGTTCATGGTAGGCGAGATGCACCAGAGCGCGGCTGTAGGGTGAGGTCGCGTAGCCGGCGGACTCGGGGGGCCGCACCAGCTACGGCCGACACCTGCCACGCCACTTCCGCCAGCCAGACCGCGTGGCCCGCTCTTCTCCGAACTAATAAATGATCTTGCAATCTGAGGGTGGTCAGCGGGTTCGGCCAGTTGATGGTTCTTGTCGCACGGTGGGTTCGTGATAGTGCGGTTGGAGACGTCGGCGGAGCTGGGGATGCCAACGTGACGACGCTGTAGCAGCGGCCGGCGATCGGGTCCATCTCGGCGAGCCGGCGCGGGCGCTGACGGGGCTGACCTTCCGCCCTCGGCCTCACCGAACCCGCCGGTCGTCCGCCCTCTCGCCGGAGATCTGGAGAGAGTTTTCGGTCGCACGTTTCACCCGTCGGAGTAATGTGCTGTCCTATTCAAGTCAGCCAACACCGCGTCGATGAAGGATGTAGGCACCGTTGGCCACGGTGACCGCAACTGATGTTGCCTGTGGTCCTCGTTGAGCAAGGCGATGAGTCGGCCGATCTGCGGGTTCTCGTCGCATACGATCCGAACCAATCCGAGTTCGGCGCACATGGCCACAAGGGGAATAACCTCGTCCTTGGCCTGATCAATGCGACCTGCAGCGAACAACGCGGCGACGTGACCGAGCTGTGCCCGCAGCAGCGCTCTCGGACGATCCTGTGACATTAGATTCCGCAGTAGTGCCTCAGACCGCCTGCACGCCTCGGCGAAAGCGCCGTACGCGAGCGACAAGCGGATCGCAGAGTCCTCTTCCAGCTCAGCGGTGATGGTCGCGATTCCGTCCGCACCGGCTAGCAGCACGCCCGACGAGTCCGTGCCGGCATGAGATGGTTGAAGCTTCCTGTCTCGCACATCAGTAAGGGAAAGTCCCAACCGGATCCGCTCATTCTTGATCCGCGCCGCCAGCCGCGGGAGTCCAAGGGTGTGGGCGATTCTGGCTCCTTCGTCGAGCCGGCTGGATGCTGCTTCGCGATCGCCGCGGAGGGCCTTGATTCGAGCTCCAGTGCCATAAGTGACGAGCATGAAATCGACTAGCCCTCCCTCGGAGCCGAGTTGATGACTCTCGTCGAGCAGTCGTTCTGCCTCGTCGACATGGCCCTGCTCGTACAGCAGATCGCCGAGGACCGCGCCGGCCAGCCTTGTGGCGTACGAATGACGTCCACTCGATCGTTGTGCAAGCTCGAGGGCCTGGCGAAAGTAGGACTCGGCCGCCTCGATGTCGAGTTGCTCGTTAGCCGCAATCCCGGCGAAACAATACCCATAGGTAGGGACCAGAGGGCCGATGGTTCGCGCGTGGAGTGGCGCCGCCCAGCCCTGCCATCGGCGTGCGGCGTCGAAGTTGAAGTGATATATCGCGTCGAAGGAAGCCAGGTCGGCGGCGACAGAAAGAACAAACGGGCGTAGTGTGTCCTGCCGCACGAGGCAGTCCGAGACCCGTTGATCCACATTGTCTATTCGGTCCTCGAATCCGCCCGCGACGCCTCGGATGAGTGAGGCCTCGACCAGCATGTCTTGGACGTTGCCGTCCGTGGCGGGCAGCCTGGCGAGGGATGCATCAACGGACTCCATCGTCCTCTGTACCACCGCAGGGGTGTGGTGGAGCAAGACGTGCGCCCAGCCCTCGGCGAGTTTGAGACGCGGACGACAGTTCACCAGCTGTAACGGCACCTTGGCGATCAATCCGAGCAGTGTGGCCATCCGGGAATGCTCGATAAGCCCGGAGGCCTGCGCCTCGACCAGATCGACCGCCCGCCCCGCATCACCCGCAGCCAGCGAGTGGTCAACAGCTTCGCTCAGTTGTCCATCATCGGCGAACCAGCGCGATGCGCAACGGTGAAGTTCGGTCAGCCGCCCTGGTTGGTCACGCTCCAGCCGACGCTGCAGGAAATCGGCGAACAGATGGTGATAGCGAAACCACTTCCTGTCCTCATCCAAAGGATGTAGGAACAGATCGCGCTCCTCGATCTCGTAGAGCAGGGCCTGTCCCCGATCGACGTGGGTGAGCGCCGAGGCGAGATCACCACATATTCGCTTACTCACAGACGTAACCAGCATGAAATCGAGAATGTCCGGCTCAAGGGAATCCAGAACGTTCTCGGCAAGGTAGTCGGCGATGGCGCGATCGCGACCGGACAAGTGGCTGATGAATTCGGTTGGGTCCGCTCGATCGCGCAAGGATAGCGACGCCAATTGCAGGGCGGCGATCCACCCATCGGTGGACTCACACAAATCCGCGATGTTCTCCGGTTCGAGCACCAGACCGCAAATGTCGACCAGAAACCGTTTGGATTCGTCGGCATCAAAGCGTAAGGCGGCCGAGTCAATCTCAACCAGCTCGTCTCGCACGCGCATCCGGCCGAGCGGAAGACCCGACTGGGTCCTGCTGGTCACGACAAATTGAAGGTGATGGCAGCCGTTGTCGAGCAGAAATCCCATTGCGCCAATCGTCGCGGGGTCAGTTACTCGGGACCAGTCGTCGATGACGACGACCAGTCGCGTCCCGCGGTCATGAATCTCGTTGAGCAAAGAAGTGAGTACGTAGCGTTCGGCCTCGTCGCCCTGTTCCTCGAGTGCCTCGCCCAACGCGCCTGCCAGGTCTGAACGCACGCGACGGATTGACTCGACCAGGTGCGCCAGGAACCAGACCACATTGTTGTCGTCAGAATCAATGCTCAGCCAGGCTACATGTACCCCCTCGTCGACGAGGGCGTCACGCCACTGGGTGGCCAGTGCGCTCTTTCCAAAGCCTGCGGGGCCGTGAATCAAGATCAACCGACGCCGGTGTGCGCCGTGT
The DNA here is from genome assembly GCF_017656075.1 of Rhodococcus sp. ZPP. Lineage (NCBI taxonomy): Bacteria > Bacillati > Actinomycetota > Actinomycetes > Mycobacteriales > Nocardiaceae > Rhodococcus > Rhodococcus sp. ZPP. The sequence goes on along the minus strand of NZ_CP058640.1, from coordinate 132,782 downwards.
AGCCGCTCTATGAGCCTGTCGCGCTCGACAAGAGTGCGGACCAGGGTGGGTGGCCGGTACTTCGCCGAGGCGCTCGGTGGCGTTCTCCTTTGATACCGGTGCGAGCGTGTCGGAGATCGTCGTGATCCCACATCAAGCTGGGTGGCCTTGTCGCCGGATTCTTTTGACGGGCTCGCGGTCGATTTTGGGGACGGCGGTTCTTCGAGCCTCAGTGCGGCCGGGAGCGGAATATGGTCGACGTCGAGGCCATGGCGGCGTTGCAGCTCGCGCAGTTGCTCCCCGAATTCGGCTGCTGACGTGGGGCGGTCGGACGGATCACGTGCCATCGCTCGCTCAACAGTGGCGCACACATCATCGGGGATTCCTTCGCGCGGTATCTCCGGAACATGCTTAGTCGAGATCCGCAGAAATTGGGAGACGAGGCGCTCACCCGCTCGTCGCTCGAAGGCAACGTGCCCGGTGATCAGGCAAAACAGTGTGGCACCGAGACCGTATATCTCGGAGGCGATGGTCGAGGATTCACCAGCAAGCACTTCTGGTGCGGTGAAGGCGGGAGACCCTGTCACCACACCGGTGCCCGTCTCGAAGCTGGAAGGTACGCGGGCGATGCCAAAATCACTAAGCTGAGGTTCTCCGTACTCTGTGAGTAGGATATTTGCGGGCTTGATATCGCGGTGCAGTATCCCCACCCGGTGCGCGGTCTCGAGGGCACCGACCAGCTTGACCCCAACCCGAAGCGCCTCATGCCATCCCAGGGGACCGTATCGACGAATCGACGCATCCAGCGAATCCCGCCGGTGATACGGCATGACAATATATGGGTACCCAGTCGAGGTCACCCCGGTGTGAAGGACATCGACGATATTGGGATGGCCGGAAAGGCGGCCCATTGCTCGCTGCTCACGGAGAAACCGAGCACGGCTGTCGCTGTCGAAGTTTGCCGACAGGACCTTGACCGCGACGACGCGGTCAAGGGCACGCTCAAGACACCTATACACGACGCCGAACCCCCCTTGCCCAATCTTTCGGGCGTCTTCGAAGCCCTCCGATTCAAGGTCGGCCACAGTAAGAGCGTTCTTTTGGCGCGCATCCACACCCGGTTCAGAGTCGGTCACAAGCGACTCACCTCTGCGCTTTGCGATACAGCTAACATCGTCCTACCACTCATTATGCCGAACGTTGAGATTACCCCCACGGCCGATCACTGTTCAGTGCCTGGGAGTTAGGCATTACCAGCGGTCGGCAACCTCGCGTCTAATCAGAGGCGGCCGATTGCTCGAAATGGACCCTCCGGCGGCTTGCACCCGACCTCGGCCGCGGGCAAGCCCGCACCCGACCTCGGCCGCGGGCAAGCCCGCCCGCTGTTGTGATTGGGTACGCGTCGGAGCGCCCTACTTGCCGCGGATGGCGTCGAAGACTTTGGGGTCGACGAGGGTGGAGGTGTCGCCGAGGTCGCGGCCTTCGGCGATGTCCTTGAGTAGTCGACGCATGATTTTGCCGGAGCGGGTCTTGGGTAGTTCCGGGACGACGGTGATCTGCCGCGGCTTCGCGATGGGGCTGATTTCCCGCGCGACCTCGGCTTTGAGTTCGGCGATCAGGTCGTCGCCGGTGTTCTCGACGCCTTCGCGGAGGATGACGAACGCGACGATGCCCTGGCCGGTGGTCTCGTCGGCGGCTCCGACGACGGCGGCTTCGGCGACTCCGTGGTGTCCGACGAGGGCGGATTCGACCTCGGAGGTGGAGATGCGGTGGCCGGAAACGTTCATGACGTCGTCGACGCGGCCGAGGACCCACAGGGCGCCGTCTTCGTCGTACTTGGCGCCGTCACCGGCGAAGTACCAGCCCTGCTCGGGGTAGCGGGACCAGTAGGTGTCGCGGTAGCGGTCCATGTCGCCCCAGATACCGCGCAGCATCGCCGGCCACGGCTTGTCGAGCACCAGGTAGCCGGATTCGCCGTTGCCGAGTTCCTTGGCGTCGTCGTCGACGATCTTGGCGGAGATGCCGGGCAGCGGTGCCATGGCGGATCCGGGTTTGGTGGCGGTGATGCCGGGGAGCGGGGAGATCATGATCGCCCCGGTCTCGGTCTGCCACCAGGTGTCGACGATCGGTGCCGTGTTTCCGCCGATCACCTCACGGAACCACTTCCACGCCTCGGGGTTGATGGGTTCGCCGACGCTGCCGAGGAGCCGGATCGAGGACAGGTCGTGGGCGTCGGGGATCTCCCGGCCCCACTTCATGAAGGTACGCACCAGGGTGGGAGCGGTGTAGTAGATGCTGACACCGTACTTTTCGATGATCTGGAAGTGGCGGTGCTCGTCGGGAAAGTTGGGGGTGCCTTCGTAGACCACCTGGGTGACGCCGTTGGACAGCGGTCCGTAGACGATGTAGGTGTGCCCGGTGACCCAGCCGATGTCGGCGGTGCACCAGTACACGTCCTGTCCGACTTTGTGGTCGAAGACGTTGTGGTGGGTGTAGGAGGCCTGGGTGAGGTAGCCGCCGGAGGTGTGGATGATGCCCTTGGGCTTTCCGGTGGTGCCGGAGGTGTAAAGGATGAACAGGGGATGTTCGGAGTCGAACGGCTTCGGCTCGTGGGTGTCGGAGGCTTTTTCGACAGTGTCGTGCCACCACAGGTCCCGGCCCTCGGCCATGTCGACGTCGATGCCGGTGCGTTTGACGACGAGCACGTTCCTGACGGATTCGGCGCCAGCATCCGTCGGATCATCGGCTGCGCCGGCCAGAGCGTCGTCGACCGAGGGTTTGAGGGGGGCGGCCTGGCCTCGGCGCCATTGGCCGTCGACGGTGACGACGAGTTTGGCTTCGGCGTCGTCGATGCGGGAGCGCAGGGCGCTGGCGGAGAAACCGGCGAAGACGACGGAATGGGTCAGGCCCAGGCGTGCACAGGCGAGCATGGTGACGATGGCCTCGGGGATCATCGGCATGTAGATGGCGACGCGGTCGCCGGGGACCAGTCCGAGGTCGCTGAAGGTGTTGGCCGCCTTGCTCACTTCGGTGAGGAGGTCGTGGTAGGTGAGGTCGCGGGTATCGCCGGGTTCGCCCTCGAAGTGGATGGCGACGCGGTCGCCGTTGCCTTCGAGGACGTGGCGGTCGACGCAGTTGAATGCGACGTTGAGCCGGCCGCCGACGAACCACTTCGCCACGGGGGCATCGGACCAGTCGAGGACCTCGGTGAATGGTGCGTGCCAGTGCAGTCGCTGCGCCTGTTTCGCCCAGAATGCGAGGCGATCGGCATCTGCCTCGGCCTGGAGTTCGGGTCCGGCGTTCGCGGTCGCGGTGAACTCGGGGCTCGGCGGGTACACCTGCGGGACGGCATCCGGCTGTGCGGATTTCTCCGTCGACCCGTTCGCCTGTGCTGCACTGGTCATTGTGGCCCGGCCTTCTTTCCAGTCTCGAAAACGGCACATCTAGCACGTGAGCGTAGTCACGGACACCGTTGCAACACGGTTGCAAGCCCCTTTGCTACTCGAGTCAACGGCAACGTAAAGCGTCCGTCCGCCACTGTGGTGCCTCCAAGTGCATCAAGACCGCCACCCCCGCGAAGGCCACAGTGCGCAAGTCGAAACTTGGTCGCTAGGACTCACGGATCCCTGTCTTGAGTTCCCAGCGGGAGTTTGCAGCCACCACGTCCGAACGGGTGGCACGGCCGTCAAGCGATCACCAGACTTCTCCACAGCGGACGGCGGCGGTCGGCTTGACAAGCCACTCGGTGTCGATCGCACGGCAGGAGGTGGAAGGGTATCGCGCACATCTGCGGTTGAACGCCCATAGTCTGAAATATGCGGGCATCGGTGCTACCCGGACCTGATACGCGAATATGGGTGACCAAGTTTGTGGTCACCATGTTCTCGTACCAGCTTCTGACTACCGAGGTGGTGGTTCACATTGCTTCTCGACCTGTCGGTGGCCGCTACCGACCAGGGACCTGACAAAGGTGCACCCAGCAGAGTTGCAACGTAGTTGCAACGGTACGACTTTTAGTGTCGTAGGTCACAACAGAATCCACTGAAGTCCACGACCAGGAGCTTTTCGATGAGTGTGTATGCCCGCCCGGGTTCGCCCGACGCCGTCATGTCCTTCCAATCGCGTTACGACAACTGGATCGGCGGCCAGTGGGTTGCGCCCGTCAAGGGCCAGTACTTCGAGAATCCGACACCCGTCACCGGCCAGCCGTTCTGTGAGGTCGCCCGGTCTACGTCCGAGGACATCGAGCTCGCGCTCGACGCCGCTCACGCCGCGGCACCGGCTTGGGGCAAGACGTCCGTGGCCGAGCGCGCGATCATCCTGAACAAGATCGCCGACCGTATCGAGGAGAACCTCGAATCCATCGCGCTCGCCGAGTCCTGGGACAACGGCAAGCCGATCCGCGAGACCCTGAACGCGGACATTCCGTTGGCCGTGGATCACTTCCGCTACTTCGCCGGGGCCATTCGAGCGCAGGAGGGGGCGCTGTCGGAGATAGACAACGACACCGTCGCGTACCACTTCCACGAGCCGCTCGGCGTGGTCGGCCAGATCATTCCCTGGAACTTCCCCATCCTGATGGCCGTGTGGAAGCTGGCGCCGGCATTGGCCGCCGGAAACGCGGTAGTGCTCAAGCCCGCCGAGCAGACTCCGGCGTCGATCCTGCACCTGATCTCCGTCATCGGTGACCTTCTGCCTGCCGGTGTGGTGAACATCGTCAACGGCTTCGGTGTCGAAGCGGGCAAGCCGTTGGCGTCGAGCCCCCGGATCAGGAAGATCGCGTTCACGGGCGAGACCACCACGGGCCGGCTCATCATGCAGTACGCCTCGCAGAACCTGATTCCGGTCACCCTCGAGCTGGGTGGCAAGAGCCCCAACATCTTCTTCTCGGATGTGTTGTCCTCCAACGACGACTACCAGGACAAGGCACTCGAGGGATTCACTATGTTCGCCCTCAACCAGGGTGAGGTGTGCACGTGCCCGTCGCGCTCGCTGATCCAGGAAGACATCTTCGACGAGTTCCTGGCGATGGCCGCCATTCGCACCAAGGCCGTGCGTCAGGGTGACCCGCTCGATACCGACACGATGATCGGCGCGCAGGCGTCCAATGATCAGCTCGAGAAAATCCTGTCCTACATCGAGATCGGCAAGGGTGAGGGCGCCAAGGTCATCACCGGTGGCGAGCGCGCGGAGCTCGGCGGCGATCTGTCGGGCGGGTACTACGTTCAGCCGACCATCTTCACCGGCCAGAACAAGATGCGGATCTTCCAGGAGGAGATCTTCGGGCCCGTCGTGTCGGTCACCTCGTTCAAGGATTACGAGCAGGCCATCGAGATCGCCAACGACACCCTGTACGGCCTGGGAGCCGGTGTGTGGTCGCGTGACGGCGGGGTCGCCTACCGCGCGGGCCGTGACATTCAGGCCGGCCGGGTGTGGACCAACACGTACCACCAGTACCCGGCGCACGCCGCATTCGGTGGCTACAAGCAGTCCGGCATCGGCCGTGAGAACCACCTGATGATGCTCGAGCACTACCAGCAGACCAAGAACCTGCTGGTCAGCTACGCCGCGAAGGCTCAGGGCTTCTTCTGATGGACGCGGTTCGGGCGCCCGCGCGCCTGAAGGCAACCGCCGGGGCGGTGGAGCTTCTCCGCCGCCTCGGCGGTATCCACGGCGCGCTGATGATGCATCAGTCGGGTGGATGTTGTGACGGCTCCGCGCCGATGTGTTACCCGGACGGCGAGTTCATCGTGGGGGACCGGGACGTGCTGCTCGGCGTCCTGGACCTCCGTCTCGGCGTCGGCGAGACGTTGCCGACGCGCCCCGAGGGCGTCGACGCGGTTCCGGTGTGGATTTCCGGTTCGCAGTTCGAGGCGTGGAAGCATACGCAGCTCGTACTCGACGTCGTGCCGGGTCGTGGGTCGGGCTTCAGCGTCGAAAGCCCCGAAGGGATGCGGTTCCTCAGCCGGGCCCGCGCCTTCACAACCGAGGAGAACACCAGCCTCGCAGCCGAAGACGTCATCGTCGGTGAGCGGTGGGAGCAGGGCTGGCGGCCCGCCCCGTCCGCCGAGCCGCAGGTGGTCGCCGAAGCCGTGGAGGCGTGCCCCGTGCCTGCCCGCCGCGAGAGTCCCTAGCACCCGAAGCGCCGCAGGTCCTCGAAGTTCGCCACGACTCCCACCGCGGAACAGCGAGCGGGAATGGGGAAAGGCCAACCACTATGACTGTCTCGACGAACGGGCACAGGGCAAACGCCATGTGCGCGTATCCGATTACACCCTCCGCGCGGGTCTGGCTCGTTGCCGCCTTGAGTAGCAGCGTAAACCCGCCGACCGACCCGCCGTGCGCGACGATCTGATGCGCACCTGGTTACCCGACCGGGGCAACAGATACCGCAGCCCAGATGGCCGACGCGCTGCTACTTGGGCAAAATTGCACGCCTCGTTCGATCTCGTGGAGGTCCCTCATGGCCGCAGCCGCGGGGACCATGTCGCAGCGGCAACGGACCGACCGCGGGCAGTCCGTTCGACCCGGATTTCACCACCGCCGAGGCAGCGCGACACTCGATTCACAGCGCCACCCGGTGGGCACAGTTCGGCGCCGGCAGCGCCGAAGACATTCGCCACCTTCAGGTGGACCGAGACGCAGTACTTTCAGCGCCTGCAAAATAGCGTCCGGCACCCTTTCCCGGCCCTCGGCGACTCCCTCCAGCACCGTCTTCTCGCTGCGTGCGCCGCTGGGTTACAGCGAACCCCTCATCCCCGCTCTTCCGGCGACGAAAGGCCACGTCGATGACAGGAAACCACCGGCCACACGGCCGTCCCCGCACTGAACCCGGACCGCCCCCGCCCCCGCCCCCGGCCCCTGCCCCTGCCCCGGCCCCGGCCCCGGCCCCGAGCACCCTCACCGTCACCGATCTCGCCTGCGTCCTCACCGCACTCACCGGCACCCAGCCAGACCCAACAAACGCTCATCCTGGGCGGCAGGCAGCCTCACCGGCTCGAGCCTCCCGGCGCCCGACCGCAGGCAACCGCAAGCGGGCGCCTCACCACCACTGACCAGTGCTGCGGACGGCTGGGCGGCACAACGGCTGAACGGCTGCACCCGGGCATCCCTGCCGGCCGCAGGCACCCCACAAGTACTCCACTCTGTCGTGGATGAGTCCCGCCGAGGCCTCGAGTACGCGGGCCCGGAGGGTGCCTGCACAGGGCATGAAGTCTCCATCCTGTCTCATATTGAGACCCGACCGCGGTGAAGATTTTCGCCCTTGACAACGCCCATGAGTGGCACGGATGCGCCGTACACACCTTGACGGATGCCCTGTCCATGGGCGGGTTGAATGCTCAGCTCCGCAGTTCGCGGGTGTTCAGGCAACATCGGTACTGGGTAGCGACTCAACATCACGTTGGCGTTCACCGCTTCGTGTCGTCCCCACATCACCCCGGGAACAGTAGTGCTGAGCACGGTCCTGATGCCGCCCGAACGAAGTAGGCCAATCGGAGCGACTGTGTGACGGTGATTTCGGGGCGATACCGGCATAGGACCACATGTTCTGGGCAAAAGTTCGGCGGCGGGAAGTTGAGTAGGTGAATCTCGCCACCAGTTGGGTGGGTGCCTGCGCGATATCCATTCGCCCGCGGAATGGCCTCTTCCGCGCCAGCGCCGACTACCTTCCGGCCCGACCCTGGTGATGTGCGGGTCCGAATGCGTCTTTGCCACGACGGATCTCGGTGATGCTCGTGTGTCGTCGACGGCGGATCAACGCGCGCAGCGTGGCCGCGTTCCGGTACCCCACCGCGCCAGCTATCGTGTCGACGCTCTGCTGGGTGGTGCGTAGGAGGAACGTCGCCTGATCGAGTCGGATCTCCTGGACGAACTCCACCGGTGACATGCCGAGGACTGCGGCGGTGGTGCGTTGCAGCGTTCGTTCGCTGACCCCGATCACACGCGCGACACCGTTGATCGGCAACGGTTCGGCGAGATGGTCGCGGATCCATCGTTCGAACGCGGTCATCGTGGGATCTGCGGTGGCGAGCAGGGACGGCACGGCGAAGATGGCCTGAGACGGTCGGTCCCCGATCAGGAGGTACCGCGCCACCAGGTCGGCCAGCGCCGGACTGTGCTGCTGGACGATCGTCAGTGCAAGATCGATGTGGGCGAACGCTGCCCCTGCCGTCGTCACCCGATCGTCCTGGGTGAGGGTGCGGCGCTCGTCGAGGTGGACGCGTGCATAGCGGGCGCGGAACGCCGGCCCGAGCCACCAGCTCGTCGTCGCGGCCAGCCCATCGAGCACGCCCGCTTCGGCCAGGAAGAAGGTGCCGCTGCAGGCCGCGGCCAGGGCGGCGCCCCCGCTGCGCCCCTCGACCACCCAGTCGAGGGCCGGATGCCCGCGCACCACGTCGACGATCTGCGCTGGGGTCTTCACCCCGATCGCCGGCATGACGAGGATGTGGGGCGGCTCCGCGACTTCCGCCAGCGGCGTGGTCGCCAGTGTCAGTCCGTGACCGGTGTGCACCGACGACCTGACGGCGACCGGTGTCACCGTGAACGGGGGCTCGACGGCCTCCGAGTCGCCGCGCAGGGCGTCGGCCGTCGCCAGGACATCGAGCATGACGCTCAGGCCCGAATCGAACATGCCGTCCACGGCGAGAACCGCCACCCTCATGACGGAAACGGTAACAAAAGTGGCGCATCCGCCGCCCCGCTCGCCCTTCGGCGCCCCTAACGTCAGAGGTGGACGCAGCCGGAACCGACCACGAGGAGACATCATGGCAATCGACAGGGGACTACTGGCGCTGCTCGAGGCCAAGCCGGGAAAGGGCGGAGAACTGGCCGCATTTTTGGAACAGGGACGCGCACTGGCGGCGGCAGAGAACGGCACCGTCACCTGGTACGCGTTCAAGATCAGCGACACCACCTACGGCATCTTCGACACCTTTGAAAACGAGGACGGCCGACAGGCGCACCTGACCGGCCCCATCCCCGAAGCACTCGGGAAGGTCGGCCCCGAACTACTCGCCCGGGATCCCGACATTCGGCCCGTCGACGTCATCGCCGTCAAGTAGTCGCCAGGTTTCCGAACGTATGGTCAGCGAATACTGCCCGGAAACCTAGCCGAACGGGTGGGGTCCGTGGCGCACGCGCCGCGGCACACTTGGCCGACTCGGGTTCCGAAACCGATACGGAGAACTGATGCTCGACCGACTGTACGCCGCGGTCCTCGCCGTCGCCGGCCTCGGCTACGGGGGATACATCCTTCTCGACGAGCTGACCAAACCATTCGGACACACCGGGCGACGACGAACATCACCTTCGTGCCGAAGCCTCCGATCGGGTGTTCACGGCTTAACCCCGACGCGGGACGACAGTCAGGGAAACAGTCCCCGATCCTCGTGTGCCTCCGCAACCGGCCGACACCGGTGACGTGGACCGCGCGCCGCAGGGTCAGGGACTTCTCCGAAGCCAGAGCCCATACGCCGCGTGATGTTCTGTATGAACACGCAGCCCATGAGCTATCCACAACCGGAGTCGACCTGAACGCCGCTCGACGAGACGCTACCCAGTTCGGGCACCGCCTCGAAGCTGTCGCGGCTGAGGTCTTTGGTCGCTGGCTCATGGCCCTCACCGACTCTGGAATGCCGCCGCCGCTCCACCGACCCCCAGTGGTCTAAGCCCAATACCGTTCAGTTAGTGAGGCTTGGGTTATGATGAGGCGTGCCTCGGAGTGGATGGGTGAAGCCGGTATCGGATCGGCGGTTATCGGATGTGGTGTCGGTAGGGTTGTTGACCAGGGTGTTTCCCGCGTCCTTGGTCGATGAGGTGATCGCGGAATGCGGTCGTCGGGAGCAGCGAAGTCGGACGTTGACCGCTCGTGTGACGGCGTATTTCGCGATCGGGATGGCATTGAATTCGGAAGGCTCCTACGAGGAGGTCTTCGAGCAGCTCACCGACGGTTTGTCGTGGTCGTCAGGATGGTCGCAGTCCTGGTCGCCGCCGACGAAATCGGCTATCTTCCAGGCCCGTTCACGCCTGGGATACGAACCGGTGCGGGAGCTGTTCCGCCGGGTCGCCCGACCTCTCGCCGACACGGATACACCCGGATCCTGGCTCGCGGGGCGCTGGTTGGTGGCCCTCGACGGGACCTGCCTCGACCTGCCCGATACACCGGCCAACGTCGAGCATTTCGGGCGGCCGGCATCGAGCCGCGGCGAGAAGTCCGCGTTCCCGCAGGCACGGTTGGTGGCGGTCGCCGAATGCGGCACCCACGCGGTATTCGACGCCGCGATCGGACCGTGCCGCACCTCCGAGCGGGAGCTGGCACACGACCTGATGGACACCCTCGAACCCGGGATGCTGCTGCTCGCCGACCGCGGCTTCTACGGGTTCGACATGTGGACCCGAGCGGCCGCCACCGGCGCCGACCTGCTGTGGAGGGTCACATCGACCCTCACACCTCGACACCTCGAGACCCTCGACGACGGATCCTGGCTGGCACAAATCGTCCCGACCTCCGGCACGGATCGGCAGCAACGCACACCGCTCACGGTGCGCGTAATCGACTACACCCAGGGCGACGGACGGGAAAACCCCGAGCAATACCGACTGCTGACCACGATCCTCGACCCCTCCGACGCACCCGCGGAAGAACTCGCCCTCGCCTACGCCCAGCGCTGGGAAATCGAGAACACCTTCGACGAACTCAAAACCCACCAACGCGGCCCCCGCGCCGTCCTGCGGTCGAAATCCCCACCGTTGGTCCGCCAGGAAATCTGGGGGCACCTTTGCTGCCACTACGCCATCCGCACCCTGATGCGCGACGCCGCAACCGCCGGCCGTCACGACCCCGACCGGATGTCCTTCATCGCCGCCCTGCGGATCACCCGACGATCGCTGTCCCACAGTTCTTTTTCCCCCTCATAACCACACTGCAGTCATCCGACTGTGGGATCAGGGCATCGCCAAACTACTGCGCCGCGTCAACCCGGCACGCCGACTCCGAGCCAACCCCCGCGTCGTCAAACGCAAAGTCCTCAAATGGGCCGGCCAAACGCGCGCACCACCAACACCATCCGCAACCTACCCAGTCACCGTTATGCACCATCCGCGGACGCTAACTGAACGGTATTGGGTCTAAGCCTGTTCCAATGGCACCGGCCGCCAAGCCTGTTCCGATGGCACCGGCCGCCAGACGGTCGCGCACATCAGGGATGCGGTTCGTGATCTGGTGCACGACCAGGAACGTTTTCGACGACTATGACCACCTCAGCTCGATCGTTACCAACCGACTTGATCCGATGCGGGATGGAGGCATCAAAGTAGGTTGCGTCTCCGACCCCGAGGCGTTCCGTTCGGCCATCTAGGTCGAGGTCGATCGCACCCGCGTGGACAAAGACCAACTCCTGTCCCGGATGATCATGAAATTCCCCTTTGAAGTCGAATTCCGGCCGCAAAAGAAACGGGGACATGACCTTACCGACCAATCCCGCAGCAATCGCCCGGTACCCCAGACCGCTGTTCTCGGTGACGTCGCCTGCGCGGGAGACCGCAACACGGTTGTCGGCGGTTGGATCCGAGAACAGCAGACTGACGTCGACTCCAAGCGCCTGCGATATCTTGAGCGCCACCGCGATCGACGGCACGCTCCGGCCGCGCTCGATCTTCGACAAGTAACTCTTGGTGAGTCCGGTCTTCTCCGCAACGGCATCCAATGTCAGACCCCGTTGTGTACGAACTGTACGTAGAAGCGCGGTCACCCAACCACCTCGAACATCTTCTCTCCACGCGGAGACCGACAGGCCACTGTACGACGCGTCAAGATACCTGCACCTCCTACTCCGGGCCGGCAAACCATTGCTAGACGACACATTGTGTCCTATCGTACATCTAGTGTCCTCAGGTGTAGCGCCACCATCCCAATCGGCTATGAACGGAGTGATAGCGATGACGAAGACGCTGAACGAGTCGAAGTCCACACTGATGCAGCGCGCCGAGAACCAGATGAAGGAAAACTTCGGCGCGTCCGAGTGGAGCCCACGGGAGAAAATCGCCCTGACCTGCCGGGCACTGTTCGATGCCGGCCATGACTCCGGCCTCGCGGGGCAGATCACCGCACGCGCAGAAGAGCCCGGTACATACTACACCCAACGCCTAGGACTCGGATTCGACGAGATCACGGCTGGAAACCTCCTGGTCGTGGACGAAGAGCTAAATGTTCTCGAAGGAAGCGGAATGGCCAACCCGGCCAACCGTTTTCACAGTTGGATTTACCGTGCACGTCCCGATGTCAACTGCATCGTCCATACGCACCCGTTACATGTCGCTGCACTGTCGATGCTCGAAATTCCGCTCGCCGTGTCTCACATGGATATTGCTCCGCTCTACGACGACTGCGCGTTCCTTCCCGACTGGCCTGGCGTGCCGGTCGGGAACGAAGAGGGGGAGATTATCACAGCAGCACTGGGCGCCAAGAAGGCCATTCTCCTCGCTCACCACGGCCATGTCGTAGCCGGCGCGAGTATCGAGGAAGCCTGCTCCCTAGCAACGCTCATCGAACGCGGCGCCCAGCTCCAGCTACTCGCCATGAGCGCCGGCGAAATCGCGCCACTGCCGGAACGCCTTGCACGAGAAGCACACGACTGGACACTCACCCCCCGCCGCAGCCTTGCGAACTTCACCTACTACGCACGTCGCGCACTCACTCGCCACCCCGACGCCCTCGACAACTGATTCCGCCCACACCCTTCCGCCCACACCCTTCCGAGCAGACGGAGAATGATCAATGACTACGCCCCTCGTAGGCATCGTCGCCTACCCTGTCACCCCTTTTTCTGAGGACGGGAAGATCGACACCCCACGACTCCATGCCCTGGTAACCAAACTTGTCGATGACGGGGTACACGCGATCGCGCCTCTAGGCAGCACCGGCGAATCTGCCTATCTCGAAGAGCACGAATGGGACGCAGTAGTAGACACCACAGTCGCGGCGGTTGGTAAACGCCTACCCGTAGTTGTGGGCGCCTCAGATCTCACTACCGCGAACACAATCCGCCGCGCCGAATATGCGCAACGAGCTGGCGCGAACTCGGTCATGGTCCTGCCGGTGTCGTACTGGCCCCTCTCCGACCGCGAGATCAAAGCACACTACAAGGCCATCAGCGATGCGATCGACATCCCGATCATGGTGTACAACAACCCGGCGACGAGCGGTATAGACATGCGCCCGGAATTGTTGGCGGAGCTGTTCGAGACAGTCGACAACGTCACAATGATCAAAGAGTCAACGGGCGACATCACCCGCATGAATCGCATCAAAGCACTTACCGACGGTGAGCTTCCCTTCTTCAACGGCAGCAACCCACTAATTCTGAAGGCACTTCAAGCAGGGGCTGCCGGCTGGTGCACTGCAGCGCCATGTCTACGACCCCAGCCGTGCCTCGACCTGTTCACCGCTATGGACGCCGGAGAGTTCAACCGCGCCCAACAGATCTACGAGTCATTGCGCCCCCTCCTTGAGTTCATTGTCGCGGGAGGTCTCCCGACCACTGTCAAGGCAGGTCTCGATATCCTCGGGACAAAAGTTGGCGATCCCCGCGCGCCTCTGCTCCCACTAGACGAAGCCGACCGCACCACGCTTTCCGATCTCCTTGACTCCACCAGATGAGAGTCAGCGGTCACGAAATTCCCCAGGCTCAGGCATGGGACTGTAAGAACAACGGTGTAACTCTGAAGGGACTATCAGATATTCGGTGGATCTGGATCTGGCACATCGTTTAATTCTCACTCGGGGTGAGCCGGCCCTCGAACGTGATCGCGAATGCGTTCAGTGCTGGCTTCCACCTCATTGCCCATCGTGCTCTGCCCTTCCCGGTCGGGTCCAGGGCCCGGGTCGCGAGATACAGACACTTGAGAGCCGATTGGTCCGTTGGGAAGTGCCCGCGTGCCCGGATTGCCCGCCGGTACCGGGCATTGAGGCTCTCGATGGCATTCGTCGAGCAGATGACTCGCCTGATCTCGACGTCGTAGTCGAGGAAGGGAATGAATTCCGTCCAGGCGTTCTGCCAGAGCCGGATGATCGCCGGATACCGCGAGCCCCACTTGCCGGTGAACTCGTCGAACTGCTCCCGCGCCGCAGCCTCGTTTGCAGCGGTATAGATCGGTCGTAGATCTCGTGCCATCTCGTCCCAGTATCTGCGGGAGGCGTACCGAAACGTGTTGCGGAGCAGATGAATGACACATGTCTGGACAATCGTTCGATCCCACACCGCGGTGATCGCGTCCGGCAGGCCCTTCAGCCCGTCACACACCACAATGCACACATCGGCGACACCTCGATGCTTGAGCTCGGTGAGGACGGCGAGCCAGAACTTCGCGAAAGCGCACATGTTCGCGCGAACGTGTGCGAGGTGGCGCCTGAACTGTCACGGGTTCGCCAGGCGGGCGGTGTCGACGTGGTCGAAGAGGTAGGCGATGACGGCCTCGTTGGTCATGCCGTAAGCGGCGGCGACGAGTTTGGCGTCGACCGTGCCGACGAGGTCGACCAGCCGGGTGGAGCGCAGGATTCTGGGTTGGATATCGACCGCGCGCAGGGTGTGCTTGACGTAGCTGTCGGAGGCGGCCGTGCGGGTGGCCTTGGTCTGCATGGTGATCAGCACATGGGGGTTACTGCTGCTCAGGTTCCGCCGGTGCTGCAGGCAGCGGTGCAGCGCGGTCCAGGTCCACGGGTCCAACGGAGTGGGCTGCGGTCGACGCCCCAGCCTGATGCGGCGCTGGTCATGGTCGATGTCGTCGTCGGTGAGGTGCTGCAGGTCCTGGGTGGTCGCGCCGTGCAGGAGGGCGGCCAGCCCGACGAACGCCTCGTGCGGGTGCACGTCGGGGTCGGTGCTCCATCGCCGGAACAATTCGCGCTGGCGGTCGACGGGAAGCGTCGGTCCGCGGAATGCCATGGTCTGCGGCGCTTGCACCCCTGCGGTGGGGTCGATGAGCAGCAACCGTCGGCGCAGCGCGTAGCGGCAGAACTGCCGCACTCCGGTCAGATAGAAGGAGCGCCGGCGGGGATGCGCGTGCAGGAACGCTTCGACGTCGCCGACATCGACGACGGCCCAGTCGGTTTTGCCGCGGCGGGTGGTCAGAAACTCGGTGAAGTCGCGCAGGGCGGTCAAGCGCGCTTCGAGCGTGGCGTGCCCGCGGGGCTGGGTGCCGGTGCGGCGGGCGCGGTCGCGGCCGGCGACCAGGTGCTCGGCGAATCCGGCCACGGCTGGTTGCAGGGGTGCGGGGACCGCGTCGATGCGGGACTGTCGGCGGACGGCGGCGCGGCGTTCGTCCCGGTCCGGCGGCAGAGCCAGCTTGCTCGTGGTGAGGAAGTCCTCGAGGGCCCGCGCGAGGGGCACATCGGTGGCGACAGCGTCCAGTAGTACCTGCGGATGCACCGGGGCATCGTTGGTCAGGTGCTTGCCGAGTCGGGTGAGCATGGCGCACGCGCGGCTGGGGTGATGGCGGCCGATCAGGTAGGCGGCGAAGGCACACAGCCAGCCTGGCGGAGTATTCAGTGTTTCAGCAAGATTGGCCGCGCGGACGGCAATCCTGTGTGGCGAGCGTTCCCAACAGTATCGGCACCGCCCGGCACCGTAGAGCCGGGTGACCCGGCCGCAGTCGACGCAGGCCGCATCCGGATTTGGTGGCCGGCCCGGATGTGAACACGGGCCGCACCAGCCGGTGTCGGATCGCAAGATCCTGCGTTTGCTGCAGCGTGGGCAGTCGGCTCGATCGGCGTCTCGCCGTTGACGTCGGAGACATTCCTTGCACAGGTCACGGTCGACGAACAACACCGGGGCCTGGCACTGTCGGCAGGTGCGCGAGCAGCGCACGCAACGACCGGTGCCCGGCTGCAGCACCCGGTCGGCACCGCAGCCTGGGCAACGATGTTTGGCCGGAGCGTGCGAGGCCGCCCAGTGGCAGCGTGCACACAGGTCCCGATCGGGTTTGCCGACCGCGCGACCGCAGCGGCGGCAGTCCCGGATCCGGCGGGTCATGCTCAGATCGGCGGCATCGACCGGCCTCGCCGCGACGCCTGTGTGTCGTTCGCCGCGATCTTGGCCGGGTTCGACGAGATCGGTTGTGCGACTGGGGTGGTATCGATGTCGAACAGGTCGTTCGGTGTGCAGTCCAAGGCGGTGCACAGCGCGATCAGGGTGGTCAGCTTGAGTTGGCTGGGTTGTTTGGTGAACAACGCCGACACCGACGCCGAGGACAGTTCTAATCCGGCCTTCTCGGCGAGCAACCGTTGCAGCTGGGTGCCGGTCCAGACCTCGCGTTGAGCGGCGGCCATCCGGAGTTTCCACCTGATCTGCATGCTCACTCCTGTCCGGTCAACTCGGTCAGCGTCGACGAGATCGCGCGCTGGTAGGCGTCTTCGATGAACGTTTCCGACGGGCGCACGTACCGCATGGTCGACGCGACCGTCCAGTGGCCTAGGAGTTGTTGGATAGCAACGAGATCCACTCCTCGCTCGTAGTTGTGGGTGGCGCAGGCACGGCGCATCGCGTGCGGGCTGAACCACTCCGCTTCCGGCCGTCCTTCCACACCCATCAGGTGCCGCAGCCGGTTGCGGATCGTGGCCGCGGCCATCCGGCCGCCGGACTCGTCGCACAGCAATACCGAGCTGTCCGGGAACCGGCCACGCACGTCATTGAGATACCAACGCAGAACCAGATCCAGCCCGTCCAACATCGGCACCCACCGGGGCCGGGGCCCGGATCCCCTGGCGCCCTTCCCGAACCGCACATGCAGCTTGCCGAACGTGCCGCGCCCGAAGTGCACGTCACCGCGGTCGAGCATCACGACCTCCTCGGCGCGCAGCCCGGCGTGATACAGCGTGCGGAACAACGCATAGTCCCGGGCGGCCGGGCCGTACTTGCGGGCGGTCGCAATCCGCGCCTTGAGGAACTCGAAGAACGCCGCCACCCGCTCCGGCGCCGGCGGCGCCTCCGCGGCCGGTGCGTCGTCGCTGACGTGGCGCGCGGCGTTGAACTCGTCCAGCGGACAGGCCAGCCGCACCCCGAACGCTGCCTCGATCTCCGCCGCTTTGCGGACCTCGAGGAACCGGTGAAACCCCTTGAACACTTGCAGATAGTTCCGCCGCGTCGACACCGCCCGGCCCGAGCTGGCCAGCTCGCCCACCACCCGGTCGACATCGGCGGCGGTCACCTCCCACACCGGCCGACCCAGCCCCGCGAGCATCCGCTCCAGCACACCGACATCGTTCGCGATCGTCGAGTCCGCGAACCCACGCACGGTCCACGACGCGACGAACGCCTCCACGCATTCGGCCTGGAACCGCAGCGGATCTCGCGTCGCCACGACCGGCGCGACCTCGCCCGGGATCACCCGCAGTCGCCCGTCACCCACCGCACACCTTCCTCACACCTGGGGTTTCATGGCAGTACCTTAACTTGCGGGCTTACACCTCGAAGATCAACGACACGCCGATCAGTGGGAAAACCTCAGGCAGCAGCACGAAACTCCGGAAAGGAACCTGTGCGCGTTCCATATCCCTCACCACCGTCACCGGCCCATAGCCCCAGGATGTCGCGTTCCCCGTTCACAGTGACGCCGATCGCGACATAGATCGGCCGGTTGGTGACCTGACCGTCCCGGACCTTGACATGGATGGCGTCGATGAAGATCACCGGGTACACCGGGTCCAGGGGCCGGACGGACCATTCGGCCATCTCCGCGAGGACTTTGTCGGTGATCTTGCTGATCGTCTCCCTCGACACCGAGGCGCCGTAGACGTCATCGAAATGGGCGACGATCTCACCTGTGGTGAGGCCTTTCGATGAGAGCGACAAGATGATCTCGTCGACACCGGTGAGCCGTCTCTGTCGTTTCTTCACGATCTGGGGATCGAACGAGGCATCGGTATCACGGGGTACTTGGATTTCGACCGGTCCGATCTCCGTCAGCACCGTTTTCGCTCGTCTGCCGTTGCGGGAGTTCCCTCCATTTCTTCCTTCGACCTGGTGTTTCTCATAGCCTAGGTGCTCTTCCATCTCTGCCTCGAGAGCGGTTTCGAGCACGTTCGCTGTGAGTTGGTTGAGTAGTCCGTTCGGGCCGACCAGTTCCACGCCGTCAGCCTTGGCCTGCGCCAGCAGTTGCTGCGCCAACTTCTGGTGATCGATCTTCGTCTGATCCATAGGATCGAGTGTCTCGGTCATGATTCCGCCTTCCCGCCAAGCAAAGCTCGGCGTGTCGGCCAGACTCAGATCAACCGATTACCGGACAGTCCCACTCTGAAAGGAGATGCACCATTATGACTGATGTGATTGATCGTGAGGCCGAGTCGAACTCGGCACGTGTGGGTGTCAGCGACGCGCGGCTGCAGGAGCTGGTGGATCAGGCGCGGGCCGAGGGTTTGCAGCTCACCGGAGACGGTGGGTTGCTAGCGAAGTTGACCAAGCTGGTGGTCGAGTCCGCGCTCGAGGGCGAGATGGACGACCACCTCGGTTACGGCAAGAATGACCCGGCCGGCAGGGGCAGCGGCAATTCGCGCAACGGCAGGCGCGCCAAGACCGTGTTGACCGAGGCCGGGCCGGTTGAGCTCGACGTGCCCCGTGACCGGGATTCCTCCTTTGAGCCGAAGATCGTGGCCAAACGGCAGCGACGGCTCACTGGGGTGGAAGACATGGTGATCTCGCTGTCTGCCAAGGGATTGACCACCGGTGAGATTTCTGCGCACCTGGCCGAGGTCTATAACGCCGAGGTGTCTAAGCAGACGATCTCGACGATCACCGAGCGGGTGATGGACGGCATGCTCGAGTGGCAGAACCGGCCGCTCGATCCGGTGTATCCGGTGCTGTTCATCGACTGTATCCACGTCAAGATCCGCGACGGCAACGTGGCCAACCGACCGATATACGTTGTGATGGGCGTGACCGTGGACGGCACCCGAGACATCCTCGGGTTATGGGCCGGCGAGCACGGTGACGGGGAGGGATATGGAACGCGCACAGGTTCGTTCCCGGAGTTTCGTGCTGCTGCCTGAGGTTTTCCTACTGATCGGCGTGTCGTTGATCTTCGAGGTGTAAGCCCGCAAGTTAAGGTACTGCCATGAAATCCTTGGTGTGAGGAAGGTGTGCGGTGGGTGACGGGCGACTGCGGGTGATCCCGGGCGAGGCCGCACCGATTGTGGCGACGCGGGATCCGCAGCGGTTCCAGGCCGAATGCGTGGAGGCGTTCGTCGCGTCGTGGACCGCGCGTGGATTCGCGGCATCGACGATCGCCAACGACGTCGGCGTCCTGGAGCGGATGCTGGCGGGGCTGGGTCGGCCGGTGTGGGAGGTGACCGCCGCCGATGTCGACCGGGTGGTGGGTGAGCTGGCCAGCTCGGGTCGAGCGGTGTCGACGCGGCGGAACTATCTGCAGGTGTTCAAGGGGTTTCACCGGTTCCTCGAGGTTCGCAAAGCGGCGGAGATCGAGGCGGCGTTCGGGGTGCGGCTGGCCTGTCCGCTGGACGAGTTCAACGCCGCGCGCCACGTCAGTGACGACGCACCGAGCGCGGATGCGCCGCCGGCGCCGGAGCGGGTGGCGGGGTTCTTCGAGTTCCTCAAGGTGCGGATTGCGACCGCCCGCAAGTACGGCCCGGCCGCCCGGGACTACGCGTTGTTCCGCACGCTGTATCACGCCGGAGTGCGCGCCGAGGAGGTGGTGATGCTCGACCGCGGCGACGTGCACTTCGGGCGTGGCACGTTCGGCAAACTGCATGTGCGGTTCGGAAAGGGCGCCAGAGGATCCGGGCCGCGGCCGCGGTGGGTACCGATGCTGGACGGGCTGGATCTGGTGCTGCGTTGGTATCTCGATGACGTGCGTGGCCGGTTCCCGGACAGCTCGGTACTGCTGTGCGACGAGTCCGGTGGCCGGATGGCCGCGGCCACGATCCGCAACCGGCTGCGGCACCTGATGAGCGTGGAGGGACGGCCCGAAGCGGAGTGGTTCAGCCCGCACGCGATGCGCCGTGCCTGCGCCACCCACAACTACGAGCGCGGTGTGGATCTGGTTGCTATTCAACAACTCCTAGGCCACTGGACGGTGGCGTCGACCATGCGGTACGTGCGCCCGTCGGAAACGTTCATCGAAGACGCCTACCAGCGGGCGATCTCGTCGACGCTGACCGAGTTGACCGGACAGGAGTGAGCATGCAGATCAGGTGGAAACTCCGGATGGCCGCCGCTCAACGCGAGGTCTGGACCGGCACCCAGCTACAACGGCTGCTCGCCGAGAAAGCCGGATTGGAACTGTCCTCGGCATCGGTGTCGGCGTTGTTCACCAAACAACCCAGCCAGCTCAAGCTGACCACCCTGTTCGCGCTGTGCACCGCCTTGGACTGCACACCGAACGACCTGTTCGACATCGATACCACCCCAGTCGCACAACCGATCTCGTCGAACCCGGACAAGGTCGCGGCGAACGACACACAGGCATCGCGGCGAGGCCGGTCGATGCCGCCGATCTGAGCATGACCCGCCGGATCCGGGACTGCCGCCGCTGCGGTCGCGCGGTCGGCAAACCCGACCGTGACCTGTGTGCCCGCTGCCACTGGGCGGCCTCGCACGCCCCGGTCACACACCGCTGCCCGGGCTGCGGTGCCGACCGGGTCCTGCAGCCGGGCACCGGTCGTTGCGTGCGCTGCTCGCGCACCTGCCGACAATGCCAGGCCCCGGTGTTGTTCGTCGACCGAAACCTGTGCAAGGAATGTCTCCGACGGCAACGGCGAGACGCCGATCGAGCCGACTGCCCACGCTGCAGCAAACGCCGGATCTTACGATCCGACACCGGCTGGTGCGGCCCGTGTTCACATCCGGGCCGGCCCCCGAATCCAGATGCGGCCTGCGTCGACTGCGGCCGGGTCACCCGACTGACCGGAGCCGGGCGGTGCCGACCCTGTTGGGCACGCTCGCCGCACCGGATCACCGTCCGCGCCACCAATCTCGCTGAAACACTGGGTAATCCGCCAAGCTGGCTGGGCACCTTCGCCGCCTACCTGGTCGGCCGCCATCACCCCAGTCGCGCGTGCGCCATGCTCACCCGCCTCGGCAAAGACCTGACCGACGATGCCCCGGTGCATCCGCAGGCACTACTGGACGCTGTCGCCGCCGACGTGCCGCTCGCGCGGGCCCTCGAGGACTTCCTCACCGCGAGCAAGCTGGCTCTGCCGCCGGACCGGGAGGAACGCCGCGCCTCCGCCCGCCGCCAGTCCCGCATCGACGCGGTGCCCGCACCCCTGCAACCGGCGGTAATCGGGTTCGCTGCGCACCTGGTCGCCGGCCGCCACCGCGCCCGCCGCGCCGGCACCCACCCGCGCGGGCACGCGACGCTGCGCCGCGAGGAGTTGTGCTCCCTGCGCACCGACGACCTGGATCCAGCTCGTCGGATGTTACGAGTGCGGGCGGAGACGACGAAGAACCGGCTCGAGCGAATAGTGCCGTATTCGGCGCCAACCGGGGTGTTGCTGCAAAAGTATTTGACGCATCGAGCGACCATAAGCCCGGCTCGAGGACCGCTGTTTCTGTCCGAGTCACGCCGCAACCATGCCGATCCGCTGAGTTTGTGGACATGGTCGAAAGTGGTGCGACGCATCGCGGTCGATGCGGGAGTGCCGCAGTTCTCCACCCACACGACCCGGCATCTGTGCTTGACGGACCTGGCACGGACGGGTTGGGAACTACACGCGATCGCCACCTTCGCCGGACATCGCAGCACCGAAACCACACTCACCTATATCCACCTGTCCGGGCGGGAGCTGGCCGACAAGCTCGCTCGCGGCATGAACCACATCCACTCCTGGCGGGTGGAGATGCTGGCTCGCCCCGACGAGCAGGAGACCAGTC
Organism: Rhodococcus sp. ZPP; assembly: GCF_017656075.1. Lineage (NCBI taxonomy): Bacteria > Bacillati > Actinomycetota > Actinomycetes > Mycobacteriales > Nocardiaceae > Rhodococcus > Rhodococcus sp. ZPP. The sequence continues at coordinate 110,925 of NZ_CP058640.1, read as the reverse complement.
GCCGATGACAATGATGGTAAATCCGCAGGCAGCACCATCCGTTTGGGAGTGGCCGCTACGGCTGGATCGTTTCCAGCGCCACGGACGGCTCTCGAAGAACGAGTCCGATGCGCTGCAGACCCTCGGTTTCGACCTGCTACGGCTCGACCGGGAGCGCGAACACCCGCAGTGTGAGGTTGCCCCTTGGGAGTAGACACCCGATTTCATGCGGCGATTGACAGCGTAGACGACGCGATCAGTCGTTGTTCGAACTCCACTGGGGTGAGATATCCGAGCGCGGAGTGACGGCGACGTCGATTGTAGTACGAGAGCCAGTCGAACAGCTCCAGCCGTGCCTGCGACTTCGACGTCCAACTCCGTCCGTGCAGCCATTCCCTCTTGAGGCCTTGGAAGAACGACTCGGCGAGAGCATTGTCGTAACTTGACCCGACCCGACCTCGACTCGGCCGGATCCCAAGGCGGCGGCATACATCGACGAAAGCTGCTGCGGTGTACTGCGACCCGCGGTCGCTGTGGAAGATAACCCCACCGACGTCGCCACCGCGGGTGCGTACCGCCATCTCGATTGCGTCCGCGACGAGCTCGGTGCGCATATGGTCAGCGATCGACCAGCCCACCACCCGGCGTGAACAGATGTCGATCACCGTGGCCAAAAACAACCACGAAGATCCCACCGGGATGTAGGTGACGTCCCCACACCACTTCGTATTCATCGCTGTAGCGGTGAAGTCCCGCATCACCAGATCCGGAACGAGTGGAGCCGACCTGTCCGCGATCGTCGTGCGTTTGCTGCGGCGCAGGTGCCGGCCGACGACGTGGTGGATCCGCATCAGCCGGGTCACCCGTTTGCGGTTGATCCTGTGCCCGCGGGACCGCAGTTCGGCATGCACCCGCGGGGCGCCGTAGGCGCTGCGATGCTCGGCATGGATGGCGCGGATCTCGGCGACTGTCGCGGCTTCTTCCGCCGCATGCTCGGCACGAGTATCTTCGGTGGCCAGGTGCTTGTAGTAGCCGGAGCGTGAGGTCCCGAGCACACGGCACAGCCGCTGCACGCCGAACTCGGCGCGAAGGTCGGAGATGAAGTCCCAGCGGCGGGTCTTCACTTCACCTCCTTTGCGAAATACGCGGCTGCCCGGCGCAGAATCTCACGTTCGAGTTGCCATTCCTTCTCAGCACCCCGCAGCCGAGCATTTTCTGCCCGCAGGCGCGCGAGTTCGTCCGACTCGGTCTCCCCACCGGCGGTGCGGCGGGCCTCCGGGCGTCCCTCGCGGGCGGTGTCCTTACGAACCCACGTCCGCAGCGTCTCGCCACTGATGCCCAGGTCCGCGGCCACCGCCGCGTACGTGCGTTGACCATCGGCCGCGCGGTACAGCGCGACCGCGTCCTTCCGGAATTCCTCCGTGTACAGAGACTGGCGTCCCACCTCGACATCCCTCCTGGCTCTCCACTGGAACCATTGTCAGGGGTGTCCACTCCGAGGGTGCAGCCTCAGTGGCAGGCGATTGCGCGGTTGACCGCACCACTGGACGAGGCGATCGCGGCTCTGCACTGGCATCCCGACACCGTGTTCCAGCGACGGTTTGCCCGCTACGCGACCGCGATCATCCTGCACCGCTGCGGTGAGCTGGGCCGCGACTTCTGGTCCTGGTCGACGCAGGAGTGGGCCGAGCTGCTGCGCCCACAGCAGCTGCGGGAGCGTTTCCGGGGGCAGGTCGGCATGCAGGCACGTCCCTATCTGCTCGTTCATGCCTATCTGCTCACCGGGTTCACCGCATTCGATCTGGTCGGCCCGTTCGCGCGGCAGACGTTGGCGCAGCGGATATTCGGTTCCGTCAGCGTCGATCAGGCGGTCGAGCCGGTTCGCGCGGTGCTGAACGGATGGGGATATCGTGCCGCGAATCTGGAGTCGATGATCTGCACCTTGCTGCTGCTCAACCGCAGTCCGATGCTAGCCGAGCTCACCTCGCCGGCGCTGGACCGCCTGCGGGCGGACGCGGCGATCGAACGGCACTTCCACGGCCGCCACCTGCACGGCGTTCACCGGGCTCTGGCCACGCTCGGCCACACCGGCCCTCCACCGGCACCGCGATACGGGGACGGGCCCGTCCCCATCACCGGCACCGCTCCGGGCTGGGCGCAGGCGGTCGAACGCTGGCACGCCACCGCGACGGTCCAACCAAGTACCCGCGACACCCATCGCGTCGTGCTGGCCAAGATCGGCCGTTGGCTCGCCGCCGACCATCCCGATATCACCGGGCCCGCTGACTGGACACGGCAGACCTGCTCGGCCTGGATCGCCGCCGTCGACCGCATGCGTGTCGGCGACCACATCCAATCGGAGAGCTGGCGTGAGAGCCGCATCGAACAGCTCGGAAAACCATTGTCGGCGAAAACGAAACGCACCTACATCCGCATCGTCCGCACCTTCTTCCGCGATATCCAGGACTGGGACTGGATCCCGCGTCGATTCGACCCCGCGCGAGCATTGGAAACCCCGCGCAGCATCCGGGCACTGCAAGGACCCGACCCGCGAGTGATCGCCGATGACCTCTGGGCCAAACTTCTCTGGGCCGGCCTCAACCTCGATCCCGGCGACCTGCCCGCAGGACCCGGGGCCCACCCGGTCGACATGGTCCGCGCCGTCACGCTGACCTGGCTGTTCGCTGGCCAGCGCAGCGACGAAATCGCCCGGCTTCGGGTCGGCTGCATCCGCTGACAACACGATCAGCCCGCCGTCGGCGACGACCCACAGCAGACCGACTCATCGGTCTGTCTGCTCGATATCCCTACCCACAAGACCGGCACCGCGTTCACCAAGCCCGTCGACCCGTTGTTGGGCCGGGCGATCGAAGCATGGCAGGCCCTGCGCCCCGCGCAACCACCGATGCTGGACCGGAAAACCGGTGAGAAGGTGCACTTCCTGTTCGCAGTCCGGGCCGGGCGGATCAGCAAGAACTACATCAACGACACGATCATCCCTGCGCTCTGCCGCAAGGCCGACATTCCTGCCGCCGACGTTCGCGGGCCGATCACCAGCCACCGCGCTCGCTCCACCATCGCGACACAGCTCTACAACGCCAAGGAACCGATGACGCTGTTCGAGCTGCAGGCTTGGCTCGGACACCGCAGCCCGGAATCGACCCAGCACTACGCCAGCCCTCGGGAATTGCATCGAACGGGCGAGAAATCGCAGGTCGCCTGTTGACAGGGTGCCGTTGAGGGTGATGCCGAGGTGCCGCGGACAAGGCTTTGACCTGGCAATTTGATCTTGCTATCCCGTTTGATGCATGATCCACTCACTAACCGAAACGGCTTGGAGGGCGGGTTGCGGCGGTCTGGCCTGGAGGGTGCGGCGCACCTGGAGATGGTGTCCGGTGTGGTGCAGTTGCGCCCGGAGGACGCGATGGTGGAGGCGATGCTTCGGGGATGGCGGGCACAGCAGGCCGCGCGGGGCCTGAGGGAGGGCACCATCGCGCGGCGGGAGCGGTTGGTTCGAAGTTTTCTGAAGTGCACCAACGAGTTTCCCTGGAAGTGGACCCCGTCCCATGTGGACGAGTGGTCGATGTCGCTGACCAGTGAGAGGCATCTCGCCCCGTCCACGATTCGCAACTATCAGATGGAGCTACGCCTGTTCAGCGAGTTCCTTGTCGATGGCCGTTATGGCTGGGCCGTGGCCTGCGAGGAGGCTTTCGGTACGCATCCCGTCCCGATCTGCCACGAGTGGAACACCCATGTGCACTTGTCGCAGTACGAGGGCAGGCCGGAGGCACGGCCGTTCACGCGCGCTGAGCTGCAACGGTTCCTCGACTATGCCGACGATCAGGTCGAGCGTGCCGTGCGGACCAAACGGAAGGGGGCGCTGGCCGCCTATCGCGATGCCACGCTGTTCAAGGTCATCTACGCCTGGGGCCTACGCCGGACCGAATCGGCGCGGTTGGACGTCGTGGACTGGGGCTGCAATCCGGCCGCGCCGGAATTCGGTCGGTTCGGGATGCTGCACGTTCGCTACGGCAAGGCCAAGCGCGGCCAGCCGCCCCGCCGACGCAACGTCGCTTCGGTCATGGGCTGGGCGGTCGACGCGGTGGCCGACTACGTCGAGAACATCCGGCCGAGGTTCGGCGTCGATCATCCGGCGCTGTGGGTGACCGAGCGGGGCGGGCGGATCAAACCGGCCGAGATCAACGCCCGGTTCGAGTCCTATCGAGATGCTCTGAAACTTCCGAAAACGCTTGTTCCCCATAGTCTCCGACATTCGTACGTCACGCATCTGACCGAGGATGGGGTCGACCGGCGATTCATCCAATTTATCTCGAGCCATCGGAAGGGTGTTCATGACGTGCACCATGCACTGTCGGTGAGTGGATGTTCGCGTGGTGGAGGTGGTTATCTGCGGCTGTCCATTACGCAGATTCCCCGGAGGTCCGATGCTTGTACAGCGCGTGTTGATGCCAGACTCGTCGTTCGAGTCGTGGACGGTCCTCGACGACAGCGGGCCTGTGGCGCCGATCGAGCGCTACCTGGCCTACCTCACCGACATCGAGCGGTCGCCCAACACGGTCAAGGCATACGCCCACGACCTGAAGGACTGGTTCGTGTTCCTTCAGATGCGGGGGTTGGAGTGGCGTGAGGTCCGGTTGGAGGATGGGGGTTGCCCCCTGAGTGAGGACATCCTGAACACTGGGCCGTGAAGGGTCCAGAGGAAGTGATGTCACAAATGGTGATGAAGGCGTACTCGGCGGAGTTCAAGGCCGATGCTGTCGCGCTGTACCTGTCCGATCCGAGCCACACGTTCGAGGGCATCGGCAACGACCTGGGGGTCAGTCGCGAGACCCTACGCAACTGGGTGCGGACCGAGCGCAAACGCACCGGCACTCCGTCCGCGGCCGACCGACCCCGGAGGCCGGCATCGGCGGGCGAGGTATCGTCCGAGTCCGTGTTGGAGGACGAGATCAAGCAGCTCAGGGCCCAGGTCCGCAAGCTGGAGACCGAGCGGGAGATCCTGCGCAGGGCAGCGAAATATTTCGCGGGCGAGACGAACTGGTGAGCCGCTTCCTGTTCGTTGACGACCACCGCGACACCGCTCCGGTGAAGTGGCTGTGCCAGATCCTCGAGGTGTCCCGGTCCGGATATTACCGGTGGCGTGCCGCCGCACCGGCCCGCGCCGAACGCGCCCGCGCCGACCAGGAGCTGGTCGAGCGGATCCGCGAAATTCACGACGACTTCGATGGCACCTACGGTGCCCCGCGCATCACGGCCGAGCTGCGCGATGCCGGGATCGAGGTGAACCACAAGCGGGTGGAACGGGTGATGCGCGAGAACGGGATCGTCGGGGTGCACCTGCGCAAGACGGTCCGCACCACGGTCCCCGAGCCGTCCGCGACCCCGGTTCCGGACCTGATCCGGCGGGATTTCACCGCGAGCGCACCGAACACCAAATACGTCGGCGACATCACCTATTTGCCCATCGGGGACGGTGACTTCCTGTATCTGGCAACGGTGTTGGACCTGAACTCGAAACGGCTGGCGGGGTGGTCGATCGCCCCACACATGCGCACCGAGCTGGTCACCGACGCGCTGCGTGCGGCGGCCGCCGCACGCGGTGCCGCCGGGCTCGATGGGGCAATTTTTCACAGCGACAACGGCGCCCAATACGTCTCGCAGGACTTCGCGGATGTGTGCCGCGAACTGGGGGTGACCCGGTCCCGGGGTGCGGTCGGAACGTCGGCGGACAACGCTGCTGCCGAATCGTTGAACGCGTCGTTGAAACGGGAGACGCTGCAGGGCAGAAAGCGCTGGAACGGGGCGGGTGAGGCGCGTGCCGCCGTGTTCCGCTGGATCACGCGCTACAACACGCGAAGGAGGCATTCCACGCTCGGTCAGATCTGTCCGATCGAGTACGAGCAGCGATCGGCTACGCTGGCCACCGCCGCATAGGAATTGGTGTCCACATCTCGGGGGGAACCCCCCATCTCCGCCGCCGACGCACGCGGCCAACAACGCGTGGCAGAGATGAACCAACAGGTCCTGGGCAACCTCGACAACATCATCACCACGCTGGAAACCAATTCCGAACCAGGGGAACTGGAGGCCGCCGATGCGGGCTGACAACACCCGGCACCTCATCGTCGCCGCCAGACAACGCCACGAGCTCACCAGATCCAAGGCGATCCAAGCTCTGCGGACCTTCGACACCGAAGGTCGCCCGGTCACCTTCGAGGCCGTCGCTCAGACTGCGGCGGTCTCGAGGTCCTGGCTATATGCACAACCCGACATCCGGGAAGAGATCGAACGGCTCCGCGATGCCCATCGTCGAGCGCCGGCGGCGTCGATCCCGGTTCGGCAGCGGTCCTCAGACGCCTCGCTGCTCCGCAGGCTCGAAGCCGCCCACGAGCGCAACCGCACGCTGACCGAGGAGAATCGCAAGCTCCGCGACCAACTCGCCCGTGCTCTCGGCCAGCAACGAGCCGGGTCCACTAGCGAAGCGGCATCCACCAGCACCGCCCGGAAACGTCCCAGCTCCATAACGATCGGCCCCTGCTGAAAGGTTTCACCATGCAGCCACCCCCGACGTCCAGGACAACGTCCACAACGAAAAACCGCAGATCGCAAGCCCGGAGATCCGATCGGCTCAAGATAATGCAGCAACAGGTGGGCCACGAACACGCCTCGACCACTGCCCTCTACACCTGCGTATCGAGCGACTACGAGAAATGATCAATACCTGTGGATCGGGGAGGGCGCACCTTCCCGGATGATGATCTGCAAGAAAACAGGTATTCGATCAAGGCCAGCGCTGCAACGCTGGTTGGGAAGGTACGCCCGTGCTTACGGTAGTACACGACAACGACCGCTCCGACGACGACGACGGGCGGTCGTTGCTCGACGAGATCGTCCGTGACGGTGCCCGGCAGATGCTCGCGGCCGCGCTGCAGGCGGAGGTCGCCGCCTATATCGAACAGTTCGCTGACCAGGTCGACGAGAACGGTCGCCGCCTGGTGGTGCGCAACGGCTACCACCACGAACGCGACGTCCTGACCGCCGCTGGTGCGGTCAACGTGAAGGCCCCGCGGGTCAACGACAAGCGCGTCGACCCGGACACCGGCGAGCGACAGCGATTTTCGTCCGCGATCCTGCCGGCCTGGGTGCGCAAGTCCCCGCAGATGAACGAGGTGCTGCCGCTGCTGTATCTGCACGGGCTCTCCACCAGCGACTTCGGCCCGGCACTCGAGCAGTTCCTCGGATCGGGTGCCGGGCTCTCGGCGGCCTCGATTACCCGGTTGACGACGCAGTGGCAGGACGAGGCGAAGGCCTTCCAGGATCGGGACCTCTCCGGCACCGACTTTGTCTATGTGTGGGTCGACGGCATCCACCTCAAGGTGCGGCTCGAGCAGGACAAACTGTGCCTGCTGGTGATGATCGGCGTCCGTGCGGACGGACGCAAGGAGCTCGTCGCCCTCACCGACGGGTACCGCGAGTCCACCGAGTCGTGGGCTGACCTGCTGCGGGACTGCCGCCGCCGCGGCATGACCGCCCCGGTCCTCGCGGTCGGTGACGGTGCCCTTGGGTTCTGGAGGGCGCTGCGGGTGGTGTTCCCCGAAACCCGGGAGCAGCGGTGCTGGTTCCACAAGCAGGCCAATGTACTTGCTGCGCTACCGAAGACGGCACATCCCGGGGCGCTCGCGGCGATGAAGGAAATCTACAACGCCGAGGACATCGACAAGGCGCAAGTGGCGATCAAAGCCTTCGAACTCGACTACGGCGCGAAGTATCCGAAGGCGGTGAAGAAGATCACCGACGACACGGATGTGCTGCTCGAATTCTACAAGTACCCGGCCGAGCACTGGGTGCATCTACGCACCACAAATCCCATCGAATCTACCTTCGCCACGGTGCGTTTGAGGACGAAAGTCACCAAGGGCCCCGGATCCCGTGCGGCGGGACTTGCCATGGCCTACAAGCTGATCGACGCCGCACAGGCTCGCTGGCGTGCGGTCAACGCTCCGCATCTGGTCGCGCTCGTCCGAGCCGGCGCCGTGTTCCACAAGGGCAAGCTGCTCGAGCGTCCCACCGACATCACCCCCGACACCTCACCTGCCGAGCCCGCCAACGCCGGATCGGAGGTCGCCTGAAACTCACTCATCCACAGGTATTGACAATATCTCGTAGAGCGACTACCGTACTCGCACCCTGCGGCGCGCACTCGATTCGACACTCAACAACGCTCTCGGGGGCAAGGAAAGTGAGAGATCATGACGCGCGACGTGGACTACACCTGGCGGCTGGCGGAGCTCATGGCCAGTCGCGGCTGGCACAACAGCACCGATCTGACCCCCCACCTGCGTGAGCGCGGCATCGACCTGTCCGCCTCCCAGGTATACCGGCTGGTGACCCAACGGCCAGAGCGCGTGTCCTTGAAGATGGTGTCCGCCCTGTGTGACATCTTCGCCTGCGGCCCTGAGCTTCTCATCACCACTACCGCCGCCGACGCGCGGCGCAAGAAGACGGCCACCGGCCCGACAAACGTGACGGATCTGAACAAGTCGATCCGTCCCAAGAGGGCACGCGTGATCGCCGATGACAATTGACGTCAGGCCAGGTGCCGCCACCCGCGGCCGGCCCCGCACCATCGGCGAGGTCACTTGTGATCGATGCGGGCGCCGGGCCACGCGAGCCCAGACCCGCTGGCCCGAGGGCTTGATCTGCGGCATCTGCTACCACCACGCCCTGCGCACCCGAGGTACCTGCCCCCACTGCGGAATTGACCGGCTCCTCCCCGGGCGATCCGCCCACGGCAGCCACCCGATTTGCGTCACCTGCGCCGGAATTCCCGCCGACTTTCACTGCGCACGCTGCGGCACCGAGGCCGAGCACTACCGCAAAGACATCTGCGCCCGATGCGCCCTCAGAGACGACCTGACCAGCCTCCTGCTCGAAAACGTGTCCGACCGACAGTCGATGCACCAGCTCATCGAGGCACTCTGCACCGCAGACCGAGCCGAGAGCATCCACACCTGGTTGCGCTCGACCCAAGTACGGACACTCCTCGGAAGACTCGCTGCCGGCCATATCCCGCTCACCCACGCAGGCCTCGATACCGAACCGGCGAACAACCGCACCGAACATCTACGGAGCCTGCTCGTCCATCACGGACTTCTCCCGCATCGCGACCCATCGCTCGCGCTCTTCGAACGATGGCTCGACACCAAGCTCGAACAGATCACCACAGACGACATCCGCCGCCCAATCGAACAATTCGCCCGATGGCACCATTTGAGCCGGATCCGCGACAAAGCGCGCGCCGGGCGCCCGACCCGAGGCTCCGTTCTTCACTCCAAACAAGGGATCACCGAAGCCATCAAGTTTCTCACCTGGCTGCACGACACCCACCACCGCGCCATCACCACCTGCAACCAGACCGACGTCGACAGCTGGCTCGCTAACGGCCCCACCACCCGACACATCATCCGCGGCTTCATCGTCTGGGCCGACAAGAGCCGACTCTGCCAGGACATCGTCGTCGAACACTATCGGGCAAGAACCGTCCCGCTCCTCACCCAGGACCAACGCCTCGACTGGCTCCGCGAACTCCTGACCGGGAACAGCACAACACTCCCCTACCGCATCGCGGGCATCCTGGTCCTTCTCTACGCTCAGCCCCTCGTCAAAGTCGCCGCGCTACGCACCACCGACGTCACCGGCTCCCCCGGTGAACTCATGCCCACGCTGGGAAAAGAACCCGCACCGGTGCCGAATCCATTTGCCGCGCTCCTGAAAGAACACCTCGCGAACCGACCGAACCTGCGGACCGGCAACCACGGCCAAAGCCCGTGGCTCTTCCCTAGCTACCGCACCGGCCAACACCTCCACCCCACGACTCTCAGTGACCGGCTGCGATCCCACGGCATAAGCCTGATCGGAGCACGCAATGCTGCGCTCCGCGACCTCGTCAGCGACGCGCCACCCCCAGTCGTCGCCGAACTGCTCGGCTACAGCCACTCCGCCACCCACAGACACGCCACCGCAGCCGCAACTCCATACGCCCGATACACCACAGGGCAAGCCGACCAATAGTGCCGAAACGAATATGCGCGGTTACCAGCACGGGCCCGAAACCGCACGTCACCGCCTTTTTGCTCTGCAATGTGTCGGTGCACCCCGGTAGCCTGCGCCGGTGACGATCGAGCCGGTGGATGTGGCCCGGACGGTCCTGTGACGGCGCCCGCGGGCCCGATGTTGCCGGAGAGTGACAGCGCGGGCTTGCGGCGTTCGCGCTCGCTGCGGTCACTTATGCCGTCGACCGCCATAATCGACGCTCTGGTCGCCGGTATCGTGTGCGGAGCCGTCGTTCACTCTGGAACGGGAACCGGGTGCCTCGGCACGTCGGGCCTTAGCCTGGATGCACCGATTGGTATGAGCGCCTGAGAGTGTCATAAAGGCGAAATGCCCTGTCGTAGTGGAAGAATAAGACTTCTCTAGGGTCAGATTCAGCCACACAGAAGGGCATCTCGCGGATGCAACTATCTCACACCCGACCCGTCGCCGCGGCCAGGTTCGACGACCCGAATCTCGTGTCGACCGCGGGACTGGTCCCGGTGATGGCATTGGCCCAGGCCAGCGGCCTGCTCACCCTCGCCGACCAGCACCTGAGCGTGCCGACCGACAAAGGAGCCCACGCCGGCCGCAAGATCGGGTCCCTGGTCGCCGGGATGGTCGGAGGCGCCGACAGCATCGCCGACCTGGCGATCCTGCGGCACGGGGCGATGGGGACGGTCTTCGACCGCCCCTGTGCACCGTCGACGCTGGGATCGTTTCTCCGCCAGTTCACCTTCGGGCACGTCCGCCAACTCGACGCCGTCGCCTCGCGATTCCTGTGCGCTCTCGCCGAGAAGGCCCCGGTGGTGGCCGGCATCGACACCGGGCGGGTGCTGGTCGATATCGACGACACGATCATCGAGGTCCACGGGCACGGCAAGGAAGGCTCCGGATACGGCTACTCCGGCGTGCGCGGGCTCAACGCATTGATCACCACGGTCACCACCGACACCTGCGCGCCGGTGATCGTCGGCCAGCGGCTGCGCCGCGGGGCGGTCGGATCGCCGCGCGGGGCAACACGGATGGTCACCGACACCCTGGCCACCGTCGACCGGCTTCGGACACAGGCGATCGGGGCGAGCCGCGACGGCGCGCCTAAGATCCTGGTCCGAGGCGATTCCGCGTTCTACGGGCATCCCACCATCGGTGCCGCGATCCGCGCCGGCGCGGATGTCTCGGTCACCGTGCGGCTGACGAAAACCATCAAACGAGCGATCGAATCGATCGACGAGACGTGGACACCGATCGAATACACGAACGCGATCTACGACGCGGACACCGACACCTGGATCTCGCGTGCGGAGGTCGCCGAGATACCGTTCACCGCGTTCGCCTCCCAGACCAAAGCCCACCACATTGCGGGGCGGCTGGTCGTGCGGCGTATCCCTGACCTTCGCCCGACGAAAGACCAAGCCCAGGGCGCGTTGTTCGACATCTGGCGGTTCCACGCCTTCTTCACCACCACCGACCCCGACGAGGTCGATACCGTCGCCGCCGACAAACTCCACCGTCAGCACGCCATCATTGAGCAAGTACATGCGGACCTGAAGAACTCCGCGCTCGCGCATCTACCCTCGAGCCGGTTCACCGCGAACGCCGCCTGGCTCGTCTGCGCGGTGATGGCGTTCAATCTCACCCGCGCCGCTGGCACCCTCACCGGCGATCGGCAGCTGACGAAAGCGACCACCGGCACCATCCGGCGCACCCTCGTCTCGGTCCCCGCACGCATCGCCTCCTCCGCCCGACGCCTGACGCTGCACCTACCAACACACTGGCCCTGGGGAAGAGCATGGATAACGCTGTTCGAGAACGCGTTCGGTCGCTCCGACCCGATCATCGTCTAACACCCGCGATACCTGCCCAGCCTCGACGCGAAAGAGCCAGTGGAACAACCCGACACGACAGGTCGGACGATCACCCACGCCCGTAACCTGCTCGTTGCCGCACAATGAAACTCAGCACGGACACATCACTCGATCGGTGAATTCAGGCTTAGTCATGAGCTCCAACAGATTTAGCACAGAAACGGCGCGAGCCACAGGCCTCGTCGTCCGGCGAGTAATCCTGCGGCCCACTTCCGATCCCACCGCGATGGGATGGTCACACCACAACTCTAGCGAGCGCAGGCATCGTTCCGCCGCAACCGGGTGAACGCGACGCACCCAGTCTTGCTTTGTTGCAGTCGGGAAGAACGGTGTCGAGCAGTCGAGTCGTCGGCCACTCTGTGTGACCGCGGTTTCCAACAGCGTGAGGCCAGTCCGGGTGGGTAACCGGCGGCAGTCGCGGTGTGCTTAGGCCGAGACGACCTCGGCTTCCCGTGCTGGGCGTGCAGCTAGTTAAGTTCGACGACCAGGGACAGGGATCGCCCGGCTTCCGGGCGATCCCTCAGGGCGCGGAGGTAGCCCGGTGAGCGGGCCCGAGTTCAGTTCCCCGTGGTGGCTGTGCGCGATCGCCGCGGTCGTACTCGGGTAGCTACCTGTGAATGCAGCGCGTGCGGCGCCGGCACATCCTGCGGTTCACGAACCTCACGCCCCTCGATAGGGTTGGCACCAAATCGTCCCGGCTTCGAAACGGCACCCTCCCGATCGCACTGATCGGTGATCGGCCTACTCCTGCTGGCAGTCGCCCTGGCCGAACCCACCGCCGACGAGAAGGTGCACTCGCGCGAGTGTTCGCGCAGGAGGTGCCGGTAGGTGTGGTCACCGCCGCTGATCGGTGTTCCGGCGTTCGCCGTCATCCTCTTCCGCATATGAAAGGCTCGGCGTCCTCATCGTGACCGCTAGTTCTGCCCCGCGAAAACCACCACCAAGACCGTCACCATCGTCGGCCGAGTAGTGACACCCCGCAGTGCTGACCGCACACCATTCCATCGGACCTCACACGAGAACGCCCCACGTCTGTGGGGGGTGGTCCGGCGTGTGCCGGCGACCCGCAGGGACAGCAGCCGGTTATCGTCGGATACCTGTAGAGAGAATCAAGGGGGATCGATCATGGCATCACCGACCACGACCGACATGTCGACGCTGCTGATGATCGATTCCGCATCTGCCCGGGACCGGGACGACGCCTTCTCGGTCATCCCGCTCGCTGGTGGCCGCGGGTGGGCGGTGGAGGTTCATATCGCCGGTGTCGCCGACGTCGTCGGTCTCGGGTCGGTGGCTGACGAGCAGGCGTTTCTGCGGGCCGAGACCCGGTATCTGCGCAGCCGCACCATTGCGATGCTCGGCGACACGGCCGAACAGGCGGCCACCCTGACCGCCGAAGCCGTGCGGACCAGCCTGCGGGTCACCGGCACCCTCACCACCGACGGCCGGCTGGTCGACACCGCCGTCGGCCGCGGGCACATTCCGTCGGGCCGGTGTGTGGCGGTCGATCACGCCGAGGTGCCGACCATCCTGTCCGACCCGGCACATCCGCTCCACGCTCAGTTGGCTGCCGCGGATGCGGCCGCGCAGGTCCTGCTGACCGCCCGGCGTGACGGCGGGGCGCTGGCGTTCTACGACCTCACCCAAGGTTGGGCGAGCAATGAGGACGGGGCCATCGTGGCGATCGCCGCCGAACTGCGGACCGTCGCCTACGTCATCGTGCAGGAGCTGATGATCGCCACCAACGAGGCGGTGGCGTTGTGGTGCGTCGAGCGCGGCCTGCCGATCCTCTTCCGCAACCACCGGCCCAACCCGGTCGCCGGGAGCACCGACGAGCTGATGACCGAGATCGCCGCCGCGGCCGGGGACCCGGACCTGTTCGCGAAACTGCGGGGACGACTGCTGTCGACGTTGCGGGCCGCGACCTACGATCCGACGGTCCACGGTCATTACGGTCTGCGGTTGAGCGCCTATACCCATGTCACCTCCCCGCTACGGCGGGTGGCCGATCTGATCAATCAGCGGATCATCTTCGCCCACCTCGACTCCTCCCCCGCCCCGTACACCCCGGATCAGTTGGCTGCCCTGGGCGCGGACCTGAACCGGCGCACCCGCGCCGCCCGGGAGGCGAAGAAGAATCACTTCAAGCACGCCGACCACCGCATCGTCGCCGAGCAGGCGGCCACCACAGATCTCACCACCCTCGATTCCCGCACCTTCCACAAGGTGCTCAAATCCGCAGCCACCCGACCGCTTCGGGCCGAACTCGCCGCCGAACTCGCCCGCCGTGTCGACGCCGACCTGGTGACTGCCCCGGACGTCGCGGTCCTGATCGACACCGCCGACCCCACCTGGCTTCCCCTCCAACTCCGCGTCCTCGACACCCTGGCCGATACCCACCCGGAGATGGGGCCCAGCGTGGCGTCGGTGTGGCGGCAAACCCACCCCGACCAACCGCCCACCGACGTGGAGATTCGGCGCAACGGCGCCGACCACCACCCACTGTTCGCCGCCCGCGCCACCCACCAAGGCGTCCGCGGACCCTGGGCCACCGCAACTGCGAAGAAACCGGCCGAACAAGCCGCCCTCTGGGCGGCAGTGCGCGCGCAACTAGTCGGCACCGACCACCCCGACACGGAACCGGACTGGCCGACCACCGCGCCATCCCCGCAGCCCACGACTCCCCCATCGGCGCCGCAGGAACCCGGCTCCGCCATATCCGCGGAACCACACCGTACGGCCACGCCGGCTGCCCTGAACCTGGACGGGGCAAAGAAATCCAAGGCACTGTCCAACCCCACCGCCTGGCTGATGAGCCTCGCCCTGAACAACAATCAGCCCCCGCCCGAATGGGAGTTCCGCACCGACGGACCCGCGCACGCACCCCGCTTCACCGCCACCGTGCACCTCGCCGGCCACACCGCCACCGCCGACTCGACGACAAAAACTTCGGCGAAGACCGCATCCGCCACCGCGCTCGTCGAGGCACTATTCGGCCGGCAGTGACGGCGGCGCGCGGTCTTGGGTTCACCGCGGCGCAACACCGGTCGGGCGCCGAGGCGGCTGAATCGCTGCCGGTCAGTCTCCGGCGGGTAGCCGCCTGAGGCGCGCCGACCGAAACGGACGGCACTCTCGTGGCGGCCCGGAGAAGTACGCCGTCGATCGATCGGAGCATCGACATCCCGACGCTCTTCGGTCCGGAAACAGAATGACGCACAGGACCCGTGCCTGGGTTCGGGCGAGCGCAGGTCGTCGGGCAGGCGGCCGAGCACCGCGGATGCGGGATTTCCGGCCGATGTGTCAGGCAGTGCCCGCACCGCGGCGTTGCGGTGTGCACGGCGCCTGACCGGCATCGCCGACGCCGACGCTACGGGCCTGATCGAGTGTCTTTGAACCCGCTTCAGTGCCGCTTTTTGCCCCCGCTCCCCACCCATCGACAACTTATTTATCGCCTTTGAACTGCGATTATGTTGCCACTCCCCCACTCCCCACCAGAATCGACGAGCCGTGAAAATATGTGCCGCAGTTCGGCGACGAAACGGGACGGGAACCGGTGGCTCGAGAGTATGGCCCGGCTCGGCACAGGGAGAACTGAGTGTTTGTCGGTGGCCCCGTGCAGGACCACGTGGACCACTTCGAACATGTAGGAGCTCGAACGTCGGCATCATCTACAGCTCAGTCCCACACGCTGGATGTCACTGATCGAGCGAATTTCGAGATCCCGACCCGCGCCGCGCTCCGTCTCCGCCGAAGAACTACGGGAGCCTCGGACCTTGCGGGGGAGGGCGGCCGCCGACACTGCTGCAAAGAAGCTAACAGTGATCATCCCGCTACTCTTTCCGCGTATGGGACCACCTTCCACGGACCGAGCCCCTGGCCGCACATCACCCGCGCCATCCGCACGCGCGGACCTCGGCACGCCGCGATCGCGTACCTCGGCCAGGACGCCCCCGACCTGCTGCCGCTACGCGCCGGAGACGTCCTCGTCGTGAACGCCTCGAGGGCCGCGGTGCGCGCCCACGCCACCTCCCCGGCCGCGCTCGCGCACTACGTGGCCGGGGAGGTGCGGGTGCTGTCGTCGCCGAACCTGCATGCCAACGTGATCGCCACCGGTAGGTGGGCGGTCATCGGCTCCGCCAACGCCTCCCACAGCTCCACGATCTCGGATGAGGGCGTCGTCGTCACCGATGATCCCGAGGTCGTGGCCGCCGTCCGGGCCTTCATCGACGGTATCGACGAGATCACCGAGGTCGACCAGGTGTTCCTCGACAACGCCACCGCCATCTGGCAGATCGGCCGGGCCGTACCCCTGCCCGGGATCGGCGGCCGCAACCGTACCGAACCCGACTTACTCCACATCCCGGTTACCCGGATGTTCCTGTGGCACATCACCCATTACCAGCCCGGCGCGGCGGAACAACACGAGCGTGCAGCCCACATCAGCCGTCACCGTACGTCCGCGGGGCCGGCGGCGAAGTACCAGCTCGAATGGTTCCGCATCGACACCCCCGGCAGCCGCGGCCGTGGCCGGCTCCAGCGGGGCGACGTCCTGCTGCAGGTCACCGCCGACAACGAATGTCTCTACTCGCCGGCGGTCGTGGACTCCGACCCGATCGCGATCCCCCACACCCGCACAGCGGTGGCGTACCACCTGCGTACGCGGGTCGACCTGGAACCGATCGCGGTGACCGACGCGGAAGTACTGCTCGCCGATGCCGGGCACCCCGGTCCCCGGCTGCGCACCGACCACCGCATCGTCTCCACCAGCCTGCGGGCTGGAACCTGTGACCGATCCGCACGTTTCAGGCTCGACCCCATGACTACGACATGCCCCGCATCGACAGCGCACCGACCTCGCCGCGGGCACAGGCTGGAGTGATCAGACCAAACGCCAGCGCGGGGAGGGCGCTTCCCTGCACCGGGGCACCCACAGATCCCCGGCCGACCGGTGCGCGAGGTCGGAATAATCCTTCGCGCTGTCGATAGCTTGTGGGTCCACCTGTTGTCACGAACTGTGCACCAGGAGCACTCCAACACGCGTCGACTTCCGTGGCAGATCGTCAAAGAGGTTGACATACTTGAGTTAATAACTATCCGGGCACTACGTGACGGCTTTCCTAAGGATGTGATTTCGATGCGGACGACTTTCGCCGCCGGCACCCCGCAATCCTGATGCCCGTCGACTACGTCACCGAATGCGGCTTCCGACTGGGACGCTGGCAGGACCGCCAGCGAGTGGCCCGCATGCTCGGACCCCTTCGGCCGCAACGCATTACGCAACTCGATGCGATCGGCTTCGTGTGGACCGAGGACAGCGCACCGCTTCCTGCCGTGCCACCGGCCGATGGTAAGCGGCGACGGATGCTCACCGAAATCGCCGCCTACCGCGAAGAACACGGCGACGCACTCGTCCCCGCAAACTACGTCACCGCAGACGGTGAGCAGGTGGGCCAGTGGCTCTACCGGGCAGTGAAAAGGTGGCGAGCCAACGCACTGCCGGACGACGAGCGGCGCCCCCTCGCAGTCCTCGGGGTGTCCCCCGGGCCGCGCCCACGGGGACCACGCCTATCAGCACACCCGATGCGATAGCCTCCCACCACCAACTGTCCCTTAAGACATTTCGACACTTGCGCCATGAGGCGGACAGGCGGTAGCGCCTATCCCAGACGGCCACACCCACGACGAGGTGAAGGGCACAGCGCCCGGAGCAGCATCCCGTGCACATGCTCCGGTGCTCGGCGAGGTGAAGGACTGTCAGATTCCCGTCGGTGTGGACGGATTCGATGTGCTCGGAATGAATCAGAACTGATCTGCTGCACTCCGGGACGGCTACTGACCAACCCTACGTCGGCCCCGTAGGCCTTCGGCGACCCAGCCGGAGAAGTAGTTGAATCACACGCAACTGTACTCGCGTGTGTGTGCACGCATTGTGACACGCTCCTCACCACGCACGGCTTCACGTAAATCAACACGCTGAGCGTCACGAAAGGCTAACCGCATCATTTCACGCACGCCGTCACGCATATACCGGGTGGTCAGGGATACGTGTGGACCGCATGGGGAAGTGCCGGTCCCCGGCGCACCCGGTGCCGGGGACTGCCGGCCGAACGGGTCCGTCCGGACCCCTCCAGCCGCCAGTTCCCTTTAGTCCGCGCCGTACAGTTCGGCGGTGTAGTGGACCGCTCCCCTTCGCTGCGCTTCGTCCCAGTCGACGCCCATCGCGTCGGCCAGATGGTGCAGATCACCGAGGAAGTCCCCGGAGACCGTCATGGTCTCCTCCTGCTCGAAAGTGCATGTGCGGGCATTAGGTGATCAGTCCATCGCCTGCCCGCAGCGCGCGGACGCCGTTGTCGTGGACCTGAGAACCCTCGTCGTAGTCGTCGGTGAACTTCGGTCGGGTCCGCCCCGCGAATGCGGCTGCCAGTTGGGCTGGCGAGTCGATGTCCGGCAGCCGTTCTGCGCGGAACTCGGTCATGATTTCATCGGACATTGCCTAAACCCCTTTCATTGTGATGGGTTGCTACACAGCGGGAGTGCGGTGCAGCGCGGCCAACAGGGCGGTATTGGCGGCGTGCGCGGTCGAGGGTTCGGTGTAGGCGAGTACATCGGCGCTCGCGTCATCGATGACGACGCTCATGTGGGCGCGGTGGCGGGAGAGCATCACGCAGGCGCGGCCCGGATCGAGGCTGAATGGCTCGGCGGTGCGGTATCCGGCCAGCGGATGCAACACCACCACAGCGGCACGCTCGAGCCCTTGCAGAGAGTTCGCGGTGCCGACCAGCACGTCCGGGTGATCGGACAGGAGGGCGCGGATCGCCGCCGCCTGCGTCACGTGGGGAACCACCACCGCGATATCGGCGGCGCTCATAGGTCGCGGGTCCTCGGCGGTGACCAGCTCCGCGCCCGCCAGCTCCCGCGCCCGCTGTGCGCACGCGGTCACCAGCGCCGGATCGGACGGGCCACCAGAGACCGTGACGGAACGGTGCGTCAGCTCGGGCAGCACGACTCCGCCAGCGTCGGTCAGGTGCTCCGGCGGTCGGCGGGAGGTGAACGGCAGGTCGGGGTAGAACAACGGTTGAATCAGGGCGGTGGTGTCCGCTCCGAGCCGCCAGGTGTGGCGCAGCCGGACCACGCCCACCGCGTCGCCGTGTGCGGCTTGCAGCGCAATCGGTCCCGGCAGGTTCGGGGCGGTATCGCTGCCGTCCCAGCGAGACACGTCGCCGGTCACCACCGGATCGATCTGACCGGGATCGCCCACACAGACCACCTGCCTGGCCATGGCACCGAGTGCGCCCAGATCGGCGTAAGTGCATTGCCACGATTCGTCGACGATCAGCACGTCGGCGCCGACCCGGTCGGGGTCCGAGAACAGCCATCGGGCGGTCGTGCCGATCAGGATCGCCCCCACGTCACCGGGCCACCGCACCTTCTGCCCCGAGACCGCTGGCGTCTGCCCGCTGTCGGGTTTCGGCGGTTTCGCTTTCCACATCAGAGCAGCGCGATCGGTGAGGGTGCCGAGGCGCCGCGCGATCTCCACTGCCTGTTCTCGGGTCTGGGCCGCGATGCCGACACGCAGATCCGCACGGTGCGCCAATGCTGCCGCGAGGAGGGCGACCAGTCGGGTCTTACCCGCACCGGGTGGCGACGGGACGACGACGGCGGGATCACCCG
This sequence comes from Rhodococcus sp. ZPP, assembly GCF_017656075.1. NCBI lineage: Bacteria > Bacillati > Actinomycetota > Actinomycetes > Mycobacteriales > Nocardiaceae > Rhodococcus > Rhodococcus sp. ZPP. Next base: position 91,297 of record NZ_CP058640.1, on the reverse strand, counting down.
ACCACACCGAGAACAGCACACGTGCGGTGATCGGATCGGACATGATCTGCGATCCCGGCCACTGCGTGAGCGACGGCGGGGTCGGCCTGGATGGCGGTGCGCTCGAGGGTGCCGGGTTGGGGATATCGGGACGGGGGGCGAGGATGCGCATGACGATGAAACCTTTCGCGAAAGGTGTTGTGAGGGCATAATATTTCGGGTGTCGGTGCAGGCTGCCGGGGCTAGTCCTCTGCTCCCGCGATCAGCACGTCGAGGGGGACCTCACGCCGCGCAGCGATAGGCGTTTGGCCGGTGGAGAGCCAGGAACGGCGGGCACGGTAGAGCCGCCAGTATCGGCCCCGACCCGCGCGCATCGTCTGCGGGGACGGCGGCTGCGGCATCAAGCACACCCTTGCTTCCGGTGCGGGGGCGTGTGCGCCGACCGAACCGAGACCGAGGACCAACTTTCCGTCCACGACGTGCGCCGAGGTGACCTCGACACAGAACCGCTCGAACGGCTTGTCCGCCGGGGTGCCCATCCAGCCGGTGACCTCGGAGCCGACGCGCAACCGTGAATCGAGCCGCTCACAGGTCACCGACAGCGATGCGTTGCGCCGACGCGACCGGATCGGTGGCGGGGCCACCGATGCCACCCCCACCGCCACGTGCCCGGTATGGACTGCGCGTTGCCGCCAGAGCGGATCATCGAGCAGAGCAGCAGCTTTCAAGTCGGCGGCATCGCATCGGGTGCGCAGTCCCATGGCGGCGCTGGCGGTGTTGTCCGGGCGCGACCAGTCATGCCCGGCTGTCGCCGCCGATAGCGCGCGGTCCCACGAATAACGGTCGTCCTCGTGAATCGGCTCGAGGAGTGGCAGCAGCGGTCCGCCACCGATCTTCGCGGCCCACTCATGCAAGCCGTTAACGCTGTCATCGGAGATGCCGAACCACTGCCGCCACGTGGTCGCTGACCGTTCGGCCTCCGGGGTGGTGCCGAGGACGTACCGCGCCGACGACGCGGCCACCAGATTCACCACCGCCGAGGTGCCGGGATGGTCCGCCCGATCCGCCCACCACGCCACCATGGCCGCCGCACCGGCCACCTGCGGGTCCGGGTGATGGGCGTGCGCCCGCGCCAGCGTCAGCAGCGCAGGCAGGGTGCCGGTGTCGTCGGTGAGCAACGGCGGCGGGTCACAGCGCCCCACGATGGTGCCGCCGTGCACCGCGAGCAGCCCCAGGCCATCGACATCGCGGGCGCGTTCCTCACCACCACCCACCCCGGACACCGACACCGACACGCTGCCGCCGCGTGCCACCGCACGCACCGCCAGCGCCGCCGTGGACGGGTTGAACGTGGTGTGCGTGAGCCGAGCGACCGGCGACCGGGTTTCGGCGGCATAGAGCCGCTGAGCGAGGTCGAACCATTCCACGCTCATGCCGCACCCCGCCCCTCGCCGCTCCCCTGCACCGGATTCGCGGCGCAGTGCCAACCGGCGCGCAATGCTTCCGCCGCCGCATCGGTCGCCGTACCCGCCACTACCGCCGCGACCTGGTGGGCGGCGATCCCGGTACCGGCCAACACCCGGTCGGCGTAGCGGATCAGGTCGCCGCTTCCTGCCGCGCTCATGCGCGAACTCCCGCACCGACCGGCACGTACACCGTCGACGCCCACGACGGTGTACGTCCCGCAGCCGTGTCACTGCCGATCACCGCGCACACCAGATGCGACCGCGACGGGCGATCCGGCCACGGCGTATCCCCATCGGTCAGGACGATCACCACATGCGGCTGCGGACGCGCAGCATTCGCCGCGTCGATACCCACCCGCATGTCGGTGCCGCCGCCGCCGATCAGTTTCACGTCCGCGATGGACCGCACCGGCTGCGCCGTTGTGCTCGACGCGTCACAGGCCAGAATCCGCACCCGATCACGTGCCACACCGCCAGCCCGCAGCACCCCGGCAACCTCACTCATCGCCGCATCCAGATCATCTGCCGACATCGATCCCGACGTGTCGACCACAATCGAGACCGTGATCGACGGCCCGCGCATCGCCGGAGCGACTATCCCCGGGATCCCGCGCCGCGAGGGTCGCGAATACGTGTAGTTCGTCCGCCCCGCCTGATCCGCCAAGACGCGCCGGATCACCGCACGCAACAACCGATCCCATGCCACCGTCGGCGGTGCCAGTACCTCACCGGCCCACCGCACCAACCCGGCCGGGGCACTCCCCCGCCCCTTTCCCGAACACTCACGAACGGCCTGCGCGACATACCGCCGCACCAGGTCGGCCTCCGCGCCGTCGAGACCTTCGGTGACCTCATTCCCGGCCGCACCCAACTCGCCGGGCACAGCAGGGCACCCCGCACCGGACCCACACCCCGGATCACCATCGCCGTCTGCGGATGCGTTCGGAGATGAAGGGGCAGACGGATCTACCAGACTCATGTAGTAGTCCTCCGCGATGCCTCCCGATGCGCACCCGAACGACTCCGGGGTAATCACCCCCTCCGGCAGCCCGACACCGGCCGCCAGCAAGTCATCGTTGATTTCCGCATCGGCGGCGTAGTTCCACGCCAAGTGCGCGACCGGCTTCGGCAAGAACTCCGCGCGCGCCGCATGTGCCCGCAACAAGTGCCCAACCTCGTGCAACAGAACCGCACCCGCCACCGGGACCGGCCACGCGTTCGCACCGACCAACAACGCCGGATCGAGATACAACCGCCACTGCGCATCCACCGCGAATGTGCCCAGCCCCGGCGCAGCCACCGGCCTAGCCGCGAACAACGCCCGCGTGAAGTACGGCATCTGTTCAGCAGAAACCAACCGTGCCAGGCGAAACGCCCTCAACTCGTCCGGTTCGAGTACCCGCACCGCGCTCACGCCGCCTCACCGACCAAACCCGCAGCCACCAACATCGGGGCAAACCGCCGCGCCGCAGCCGGAACAGCCACCTTCGCGGGCCGCGCTTTCGCCAACGTCCGCGCCGCAGCGCCCGCCACATCAGGTGCACCCGCTTCCGCCGCCGCAATCAGCGGACCCCACGCGCTGCGCCACGCCTCGACGGTGCCCCGCCCCGCAGCCCACGCCGTCACACCCGACAACACCGCCCACACCAGGTCCGGACGAGACTGCCAGTCGAACGCCGTTTCCGGATTCTCGATCACCGCCACCGGGTCGGGCAGATCGGCGTTCCTGCGCCATTCCAAGAACTCGACACCCGTTCCCTCGCCGATCAGGCCGAACACCGCCGCATTAATCGCCGCGTTGTCGTCGTCACGCAGATGCGGCAACACCGCCGCCAACATCGCCCACGTGCGCCGCGACGGCCACGCTCCCCCGGTCTGCGCCGCCGACGACGGGAACGCGTCCAACGCTTCCGGGTTGCGCTGGACATATCCGGTGATCGAACTACGCACCAGCGCCACCCGCTGTTCGTCCGTCGCCACCGCACGCGAGGCGGGCGGCGTGGCCCACCCCGTCGCCATACCGTCCAACCACTCGTCCACAGACGGAGTGAACTCCACATGGCAGAACCGATTCGCCAGCGGCGCTTCCAGTTCGTACCCACCGGCAGCACAATCGGGCGGATTCGCACCCGCAATCACCCGCGTTCCCTTCGGCAATTGCAGATCACCGACCTTCAGGTCCAACGCGACCGCGAGCATCGCCGCCTGCACCGCAGGCGCACTCGTCGTCAACTCATCCAAAAACAGATAGCCACCACCCTCGGCGGAAATGCGCTTCGCCCAGTCCGGAGCCTCCAACGTCACCCCGTGCTCACGCACCACCGGCAGGCCAGCGAAGTCGGCCGGTTCACGCAACGACCCCAGCACCGTCTCGCACAACACCCCATCCGCCGCCGCCAACCCCCGCACCAGACTCGACTTACCCATACCCGGACCCGAGATCAACAACGACGGAACACCGGCCCGCCCATTCGCATCCAACACCGTCACAGCAGTCGCCAAATCAGCCACAGAAAATCCTCCAGAGTCGAGCGAGTTGGTCAGTCTCGCTACCGAATTAGACTCCTCGATTATACGATTTGACCTGCACAAAATAGGGGGTTCTGCGCTCGTCCCGCGTCCCCGGCGCACCCTGTGCCGGGGACGCGGGACGAGGCTTCACTGGGGAACAAAGCAATCTGACGAAGCTCTCCCACCAACGCCACCCTCATGCCTACAAGTGTGTTCCGGCAGAACGCCGGCCCAGCCGACCTCGCTTCTCGAAATTGGCGACGACGGCGACCAACCGCCAGACTGCTGAGCCGCCGATCACGGCTCGTGGGACGGCCAGTCACCGAATCTCCACGGCGACGGGGAATTCAACACTCAGCCCCGCAGCGAGACCAATGGGTACCGCCCAGTGATCCAACACACAATGCGTGTCTGAACATCACACCGGCATTCGGTTCGTACAGTGACACACATGAGGGGGAACGATGGGTAAAGCGAAGAGCCGCAAGACCAAGCAGGACAGCCGCAAGACCAAGCAGGAGTGGAATCGACCGTTCGTAACGGGTGAGCAGTTCCGGCATGGCCTGCCGACCCGTCGGCGGGCACAGATGGCGTTGGCCGACTTGAAACCGGCACAGATGCCGCTATTACTGGACGCACTGGACGAAGCTGCCACACCCGTCCTCAAACACCTCGAGCCGTATGCCTGGTTGGTGCCCGATCTCGAACGGTTCCGCGCCTCGCGAACGATTGGCACCACACTCGCGTGGTTCTGTGAATTCCACGGGAAATCCGCGGAATCGTTGCTGGCCAACACACCGCACTACTTCTGCTTCGGGCCGAAGGAGTCCGCCATTGGCGCCATTGAAGAGCGCGTGATGCTCGGGATGTACTGCGCGTATAGGTGCACAAGCGGAGCTACAGTCGATCGGCACGCGTACTACGCCTCCGAGGAAATGACAGCCCTCATCCTCGCGGGCAGTGAGACATCTGCCGAGGTGAGCGTGACTCCCGCAGATCTGCCATCACCCTCCGGAGTTGCTTACCTCGCCCAACCCGACGGCGGACTCTTCTTAATCTGGCAAATCCTGTACGACACTCTTCTGTCAGTTCAGCTCGTATCGGCAGCCGGAATGGAGGAGTTCATCGGCGACGAAGGCGAGCTACGCGAGGGCTTGGTCTACCGATACGTCAACCACGTCTACCTGCCGCTCCCGACCGCGGAAGCCGAACTCAGCCCTCCCGAGAGCGACACTCCGCCGAGCCTGCACTCGATCGGCGGCTTCGTCCCTGCCGCTATGGATTCGGATTTCCCGCAAGAAATCCTCACGATCTACCGCGGATGGACATCCGCCGAGATTCTCGAGGTCTTCATCTCCTTCACCCACATGCTCCGTCAGAAGACAACACAGGTCGAGTCCACGGCAGTGTCGGCCGGGAAGTCCGCGACTACTCGCCGACGTAAGAAGCCCTCACAGATCACGTATCTGTCCTACCGGTCCCGATCCTCAGCGCGACCCACCAATGAGGCAGCAACGCGCACATACTCGCATCGTTGGACAGTCCGAGGTCACTGGAAGAGGCAGTGGTATCCCAGGGAACAACGTCACCATCCGATCTGGATCTCGACCTATATCGCCGGACCGGAAGGCGCACCAATCAAGACGTCCGACAAGGTCACCGTGCTCTAAGCAGTCATGCGACCGCCACACCCTACGAGATTCCGGATTCTCCGGCGCCAGCATGTTATGGCGCACAATCGGTTGATAGCTGAGTCGAAATCCCCGACCACCCTGCTCACACAGCACCAGGTGGAACGGTGTTCATCGCACGTGAACCCGAGCGTTGCTGGTAAGGGCGGCGCAGACGACGATGGCTACCATCGCCCCACCCGCGGCGACACCCCACACCACGGGTTCGACCGTCCGGCCCAGAGGCGGCACCGGACACCGTCGCGGACGAGCCAGCTGCTGCCGGCCAGGATTCTCGCGCAGTCCACAAGCATCGACTCCGTGATAACTCCGCCGATCATCACATGTCCTCTGCCTCCAGCACCTTTCATGATTCAGGCGTTCTCGGTCTGCTTGTTCGTTACTTCGCTTACTGCACTCTTGAGCCACCACCGAAGCGTCCGGCTTCCTACCAACCGCGCCCCATCTCCGAACCGGCTTGGTGCCTGCGACGTGAACGGAACCGGATTGCCCTCGACCACAGGCTCTTGCGTCCAACGGTGCGGCGACCCGTAGATCGCATTCAGGGCATCCCGGTCATTTCCCAGCTCTACCAGCTCATCTTCAGAGATTTCATGGTGATGGAGCGGATCGGGTGCACCGACAGTTCCAGCTCGACGATTGAGTTCCTCGTAGAGCCTGACCAGCTCGCCAGCAGCCTCTCCCACCTCAGAATGTCCGCGCAGACGTTCGATAAGGAAGGGCAGCACAGGAATGAGCGCTCTTTCCTCGACGCGGTCGATCCAATCCACGTCCCAGCCGAGGGCCCCATCAGGGCTTGTCTCCGGCTCCCCGAAGAGCTGACGCGCTCCATTGACTGTATATCCCTGGTCGTACAACTCTTGGGCAGTGATCCACGACAGCTCCGACATTTCATCCACTCCTGTTCCTGCTTCTTGGTGTAAAGGGGCACACCTTCATCGCTTCCCCCATTCGCCGGTTCTCCATTACAACAGGTCCCCACCGGCCTCTGGATCCGGCTGCGGTGACGGCATCCATAACTCCCGCTCGTCCAAGCGGGCGTGAGCAGCAGCGGGGTGGTCCGGATCCGCCTGCGCCCACCGCGTCTTCTGCTCCAGCAACCTGCCTGTGACATACCAGTTTCCGCCGAGCGCGGCGGATGAACGCCCACCGTCCGCGCAAGTCGACGAAGCTGTTCAACCCGAAGTGACAGCAGGTCAGCCGGGGTAAGGCCCCGATCCCATAGGTACCGGGCGAGGTGGATCGCTTTAGTGCGTCGGCGTGGCTGGTGTGTGCGAAGTCCACGGCCATGGCGATCACCGGTGTCGCTTCGGGTAATGCTTGCGGCGCTCGGCCGCGGTCAGCCCACCCCAGATCCCGAACCGCTCATCATGGGCGAGCGCCTCGGCGAGGCAGGCGTCACGGACTTCGCATCCAGAGCACACCCGCTTCGCGGGGCGGCCGTTCTCCCCCGTCTCGGGGAAGAACGCTTCCGGATCGGTCACTCGGCACAGCGCGAAGTCCCGCCACTGCGGAGCGTCCAAGGCCATCCTGGGCCGCGTGTCGGTATCGGTCATCTCGCTCATCTCCCTTTTCCCGCAGATGGTGTCTCGGTGGGGCGGACGGTATCCCCTGACCTGGACAGCGCGACTCGACTTCGCATCACGGCCGTCACGCACAAATCGCGTCACGCCGTGATCGATGTCCTCCGTCACAACCATTCGTGTCCCCTCCGAAGCGGCCTTATCCCGTCATGAGGAGGAAGATCCGAGATCGATGAGTTGAGTGACATCGCGCGGAGAACACATGCACCGAACCGGTACGCGCACAACGCTCATCGAGGTAGGTGGAGTTGCCTCATTCGGGTCGGGTGCATGTACGGCGGCCGCAGACCGGCCAACCCGAAGCCGGCCGATTCCGGTTCGAGTCGATCGGGTACACAGGCCGGTGGTGTGGTGCGCCCGAGAGTGCCGTCGCTATGCAGGTGCGCCGACGCCCACCGGTCGGCGGCGGGGCAGTGTTCGAATTCCCACCGCAGGACCCTGCCCTCGCCATGGGCCCGCTTCTTGCCGATGACATCCAGGCCACCCAGGATCGTGGCGACGGCGTCGAGATCTCCGACTCCGCGCCAGGTGACCGTGCGAGTGCTGGTGATCATCAAAGGCATGTAGCGGGCCCGGTAGCGGCCCTGTCGATCCGAGATCACCGCCGGCAGCGTGTGACTGAGTTGCTCGAGCCCGCGGTGATCGGCCCGCGACGCCCAGTGCCGCACCAACGGATCACCGGCCGGGTCCTCGGGGAACGAGCACGTCGCACACCAATGCCAGTCCTCGCCGGCGAGCTCGCATCGCGCCAGTGGTAGCTCGAGGTCGGGCGGGGCGCACTCGGGTGTCAGCGCCGGCACATCCTCGCCTCGGTCGAGTGCCGCGGCCTTGTGATCGGCCCACAGTTCGGCGGCGAGGATCCCGTCGAGACTGATTCCCCACGGCGTCGCGTGCGCCAGTCCCGACGACAGGTGCGCCCGGACAACGAACGGTGCCATCTCCTCGGTGCCCGTCATGTCAGCCAGCACAGTGCTTCGATGACCTCATCGCGCAGTGGTGCGAGCTCGACGCGCCAGTCCACTGACTGCGGGTCCGGGCCGGCCAACACCACCCGATCCGATTCGGCGCGGACCCGCCCGTGACCTATCGCGCTGCGCCCTCCGAGGAATCCGTCACGCGCGAATCTGCCCCACACATCGGTGAAGAACGAGATTTCGAGTGGGGTGGCCCGGTCCAGCCGCAAGAAGGTTTCGAAACGGGTTCCCGCGGGAAGTGTTTCGACCTCGAATCGCATCAGCATCGACGAGCCGGCATCTTTGCCGGCTCCGACCACCACCGCGGAGGATTCGGGGAACGCCCGGGTGTCGGTGTCGTCGAATCGGCTGTAGCTCTCCAGGGAGACCAACTCGAACTGACTCATCAGCCGGCCGTCATACGCCCGGGTCATGATCGTCTCCGTCTCACGCACCCGCGGGATGACCTTGCCCACCTTCAGGCAACCGTCGATCGGTGGCTGACCTCCGCCGTTGCCGCCGAACACCCCGATCGGGGGGACCAGCTCCCGCAATCGCTGCCGCCGGCGGCCGGTCAGACCGTCGCCGGTGACCTTCGTCAAAGAGCCGCCGTTGCGTAGCGCGTGCGCGGCCGAGAGCGGGATCTGCTGTTCGTAGCCGATGACATCGCGGAACAGCTCCTCGGCGATCCTGCGTAACCCGCCGCGCAGGGAGTTCCCGGACACGATCGGCACCAGCACCGGCTTTCCGTCCGGCTGGATCACCGGCTCGCGCCGGAACAGTGTCGTCGTCGTTCCGGAGTCCTCCCCCTTCTGGGAGATTGAGGACAGCGCGGTCAGCTCGACATCCCAACGCACCGTCGACCTCATCGATTTTTCCTTCCCGAAGAGCGAGCGGCGGCCACGGCTTCGGCGACGATCCGCGTGCGCAACACGTACGACGTGGGACGCTCACGTAGCAACGTCAGCACCGGCTCGGACTCCTCACGCAGCAACGTCGCCAGTTCCAGCCGTTGGTCGGTGTTCGTCGGTTCCGATTCGAGGGACCGTGAGACCACCGACCACCACCGGTCGAGATCGCCGCCACCGATATAGGTGGCGACCCGAACACGGTTCGGCAGGTGCTGGGTCCAGTACGTTTCCCGTCGCCGGCCGACCCATCCCGAATCCCAGTCGATCCCGTAGTGCAACAACAACAGCAGGCGTTCTGCTGTCGACGCCGGACCCTCGAGCGGCGGCAGCCCCGCCGGTGCGGCCGCGAGCCATCGATCGGTCGGGCTGGTCATTTCGTTCCCTTCGCGCTCGCCGACACGGTGGCCCGCAGCGCGAGCTCCCACCACTGCCCGATCTGGCGGTACGGGGCGAGACGATCCCAGTCCGCGAAGACCGCCGGCCACCGCCTGGGAGCGATCCTCGCGAGCACCGGATACGGGGCCGCAGGCTCGGCGAGCATCCGGGCACCGAACCCCAGCGCCCGCAGTCGGCGCATCGCTGTCACCGCCGCGACATCACGCGCAGTCCACGGCAGGCACGTGTCCTCCACAGCAATCCCGCCCCACCGCGCGTGCGGCAGGATGTGCTTTCGACCGGGCCGCAAGGGCACCACCACGGCGGTGTCCGGCTCGAGTGGCCGCGACAAAATCCGTTCGAGATCCGCCGCGGTCACTGCCCTCATTGCTGGTCGTGTGGTGACCACATGCATGCTCCTGCGTAGATCCGGGTACTGGTAGGCCCAGGCGCACGACGTGCACAGCCCACGCTCCGCGGGCGCTTTCCACGAATCGAAACCCGTGAACGTTCGGGAGAGCACCTTGGTCACCGCCTCCACCCGAACCGGGGACGCTGCGCATCTCGCACACCGACCCATCCTCGCCAGCTCGATTACCTCGCGTGTCTTCGTCGACGCGAACGCCGCGGCGACGACGTCCAGCCGGCCGGCCACCTCGCACAGTTTCCCCACAACACACTCCTCACATGCCCAGACGACTTCAAAACGCCCTACGCATGGAGGAAGATCCACCGGGCGGACACTGTGTGACAGAAGCTGCGAGATCTCGATACCGACCGGACAACGTGAGGAGGACGTGTGGCGGGCAAGCCCGAACCCGGCCTGGACCTGAACACTCTCCGGGCACTGCGCCGGCCCCGCCGCGACCTCAGGGCCCTCACCGGGCGCATCGCCGGGCACCTCGACGACCACGACGGGTACCTCGCCTTCTCCGGCGGCAAGGACTCACTCGTCGCACTCCACCTCACCCTGCAGGTCGAACCGAACATCCCCGTCGTGTTCTTCGACTCCGGCCTCGAGTACCCCGAGACCTACACCTACATCACCGCACTCGCCGACACCTGGAACCTGAACCTCGAACCCCACCGAGCCGACCCACCACTGCTGACAGTCCTCGCCCAGTCCGGCGAATGGGACCACCACCAGCCCACCCGGGCCACGAGCCAGAAGCTGCGCGAGATCCTCATCGGTGCACCCTCCCGTGCAGCGCACGCGGCACACGGGCCAGGAGAAATCTGGGGCGTACGCGCCGACGAATCCGCGAAGGGCACCGGCCGCTGGTCGCTCTACTACAACGCACTCAGCAGCCAGGTCACACGCGACTGCGACGGCTGCTGCACCAACACCACCGAGCAACGCCGACACCACGGTGGCGTCATCGACCGAGCCGACGGAACCCGTGTCTTTGGGCCCGTCTGGGACTGGGACACCGACGAGATCTGGGCCTACATCGCCACACACCAGCTACCGGTGAACCCCGTCTACGACAAACTCCGCCAACTCGGCACCCCCGAGGGGCACCTACGGGTCTCCCACATGCTCGACGGCGCCTTCCTCGAACACGGGCGCATCACCCGCCTACGCCGCGGATGGCCGGAACTCTTCGAAGAACTCGCCCAAGTCCTCCCCCGGATCCGCGAATTCGTCTGAGGGCGAGCGAGTATCACGGGACCGGCCCAAGAGAGTCAGCGCGGTGTCGCGTCGTTTGTGGACCTCGGCCGCCCAGCCAGCACCACCACCCGTCCACGACCACCGCCACCTCAGCCGGGGCCGGGATTCGTGACGATCAGTGGCCGAACTGGGGCCTACTCAGGTGACCACACCCACCCAACCAGTGCCGCGACTGTGGTTCCGCCGTGAAGTTTGCGAGAATCTCGTGATCACGTAGGGGGCTGGACTCACGTGTCGTCCCATTCGAGTCCGAGCAGACGCATCGCCCGGATAAGGTCACTGTCGTCGGGTGCCACCGGCATCTGATCCAATGCGGTGACGTGGGGGCTGACCACCGGGTCACCCGGTCGCTCGTAGACTGCCCACAGCCGCAGCCCGTCACCGTGGCGCGAGTCGAACTCGACACCGGTAATGGGATATCCGTCCGGACCGCCAAGAGTGTTGATCCACTTGGAGATTGCCTGTGTCAACGCCCGCGGGCGGCCGTCCCGAATCGCGGCGCCGTCGAGATCATCGAGTCCGTGCCGGATCGCAGCCGACCGAAACCCGACACGCAGCGTGGCCAGCGTCTCCGGATGCCCGGGGACCGCGAACCACCCCGTCAGCGCGCCGTGGGCGGCCAGGCGAGGCACGCACCACGACCGCGGCACCCGGCCGGGTTCGACAGTGGGGAACGCGGCTGCATCCTCGTCGTCGACGACGATCTCGTCCAGATCGGCGATCACCTGCGCGCTCGGCCGGGCGTAGGCGAGGACCTCCAGGTAGCAGGCCAATCGACTGGCACCCACATAGAGGGTGCGCCACACACCGTCCGGGTCGTCCCACCGGCCGGTGAACCGGCCGTCGGTGGCGTACACCCACGGTGTCCATTCCCACGGCGACGGCGCGAACCCCACCCGATAGACCTCGCACCCATATCGGTGGGCGCACCACATCGACCCTTGCGCCGTGGCGACGAGGGCATAATCGCCCTTGGTCATCCGACCGCGGCGAACTGCCGGGCCGCGGCGAGGACCTGCGGGCCGACATCGGCGAGTTCCCCCTCGCGCAGCAACAAGGCGGGGGCGCGGTCGTCGAGTATCGGATTCAAACCCTGAAACCAGGCCTGCGCCACCGCCGGGGTGTCGCGGGCGGTGATCAGCCGTGCCGCCCGGTACGCGATCCGCAGCCGTTCCACATCCGAGTCGCTACCGATCGTCCGTGTGCCCTCTGCCCACTGGCGCACTGCACGGGTCTCCTTGACGCGCCCCAGATAGGCGACCAGCTTCGCGCCCAGCAGCTCCCGCAACGCGGTGACCAGCTCGGGCTGGGACATACGGGCGGCCTGGTTATACGCCTCCAGATCCGGCCGGGGATGTGCTGCGGTCATCACGAACCACCTCCAGATCCCAGGGTAAATCACAACCAGGAACCCAGCAAGGCACCAGCCGAGAGAGCAGACCCACAAGGGGACTGCTACCGGACCCGCCTCGAACGTGCGGCACGGTGGACTACGCCGGCCGATGGGAGGTAGTGGCGGGGTCCACGGTCGTGGATGGCGCCGAGGTGCCCTCCGCGATGCCGAGCAAGACGGTGCGGGCGGCTGCGGCGTCGCTGCGGGCTCGGTGTCCGCCATCGAGCCGAATGCTCTTCTCGGTGCCCTCGGCCTGCGATCGCATCCGCATGATGCATCCCCACATCTCGGGGTCGGCGAGGTGCGCGGGGTCGAGACCGTGCCGAGCACAATCATGGAGAACGCGACCCTTGTCGAACTCACTGTGGTAGCTGAGCGTCACTCGCCCAGCTGTCACCGCAATCAAAGCCTGGTGGACCGTAGACCAGCCAGGTGCGCCAATCAGATCGGCCGAGGAAATTCCATGCACGGCATACGCGTCCGGGTGGATCGCAACCTCGCCCGGATCGACCAGGGTATCGAGCAGTGGATCCCCGGTCGCGGCGTCCAAAACGCAGATTTCGATGATGCTGCCGTCCAAATTAGTCGATTCAACGTCCAGAACCGCGGCCCGGCCGGGGACGAGCATGCCCCGTGCCCACTGCTGCGGAGACGTCTGTGTACTGGTCATGCCACCTCCTTCTCGTGATCATCGTGACGACACCCTCTGACATGTGGCTCTGACTCCGGCCCCCATGCCAGCTCCGGCGAAAGTTCCTGGTAGCCTTCGAGCGCCGTCTCCCGACCAGGATCGGGGGAAGGCACCCGAGAGGCTGGAACCACACCACCGGACTGCTTCCTAGCTGTAGGAATGCTCAGGTTCGCGCTCGCTGGAGACCTGCCCGTCGGTGCTCGGCGGCTGATCTCCTTCCTGCGGTGCAGCAGCATCTGCGACGTCGGTCGTCTCAGTCGCGTCCTTGCTGGCGCCACCGCGCGCAGGCTTACCGGAGGTGTTCTTCCGCTTCTTCGGGGCGGTGTACCCCATGGCAGCGAGCTCTTTGGCCGTCCATCCGCCGTCGATCGCGTTCTCGTGGGCCGTCCTGATTGCCTCTACGGCTGCCTCGCGTGCAGAATCGAGTGCGGCAAGCTCTTCCACTGCTTCACCGATGGCTCCGACAAGCGCGACTCTGGTTTCGATTGCCTTCTGCGCCAGTGCTTCCGCATTCTTTCGTGCGGTCTCGATCGCCTTCTTGTGGGCTGCTGGAGTAATGGTCATGTGTCACTGTCTCCTTCGTCTCTGCGGTCGTGCCGCACGTCGCGACACGACTTGTTGCCGGTCTGGGTTTATGGTGGCGATCGTATTGTTCCGCTTCGGGATCAGCGCGGGGCACCGTCCCCGATGGTCACAGGAAGCGGGCGGGGATCATGTCCGGGCGGACGGCGCTGATCTGGATGCGCTGCCCGGTCTGCGGTGCCTCGAGCATTTTTTCACCGCCGAGGTAGATCGCGACGTGGTTGGCTCCGTCTGCCTGCCAGTTCCCGAACAGCAGGTCACCGGGCTGGGCTTGGGTCATGCTGATCTGCTGGCCTGCCCGGAACTGTTCCTGTGAGGTGCGGGGCAATACCTTCGTGCCGCCGGTGCCGATGTAGTAGGCGAAGCGAGTGAGCCCCGAGCAGTCGTAGCCGGCGGTAGCTCCTCCGGTGCCGTCGCCCATCGACGGTCCGGTGAGAAGGCCTCCGCCCCATTGGTAGGGCAATCCGATCGCACGTATCGCCGCTTCGATGACCGCACGCGCGAACTCGAGATTGCGGGGAAAGCGTGGATCGAAGGTCAGATCGCTGACTGCGGTCGGGGCGAGCATTCCTGTCAGGGAGGGGATGCCGGCCGCAGTGGTGGGTGCCCCGCTGACGACAGGAGGCAGGACTAACGGCTTCGTCTCCTGCTGCGGAGTCGATGACGGTGCCTGAGCTGCGGGTCCTGCGGGGTTGGCGGCACCGCCGGCGGGCCCGGGTCCTGGACTTGGGGCGGGCAGGACCACCTCGGGAATCAGGCCATGCGCCTCGGGCGGGAGCTGCTCCCTGGCCCCTGCAGCGGCATCCTGGACTTCCGGTGGAATGGCGTTCTCGATCTCGGCATGCCACTCGGCGGGCAACTGCTCCTGCGCCTGCTGTACTGCCCGGGCCGCGTCGTCGAGGTAGGGCTGCGGGTCCGGGACATACTGGACGAGAGCTGTCGCCTGGTCCTGTGCGACCGACGTGACGCTGTCGGTGATCGCGGGGTCCACTCCGCCGCCCTGGGCGGCTGATGCGCCGGCCACTGCGACGCCGACGATGATCGATGCGAAATCCATGATGTCTCCTTTGCCGAGGATGTGGCGGCCAAGGGCGGAAGTACTGTCTCGATGACCGCGAGGGTGTCGTGCGATCACCGACAGTAGAGATGGACCTGTACAACTCGACCGAACTCACAACCGCGCCAACCCAGTCCGGCATCCACATCGGCCGACAGCGCGTGGAGAATTGGACCGGATGCGAAAGATCAAATAGGGTATGGGTACTGAGAATGCACCGGGTGAGTCGGAGGCACACCATCTTGTAGGTGGCCTCCGACTTTTCTTTCTGCTCACAGCCCCTTGCCATCTCGTCGTCCGATCTGAGCGGCGGTGCTGGAGCTTTGAGTCCCTTGCGTTGAGTCCGCGGCCTGGTCCGCATCGTCGTGTGGCGCGGCTTTCACCACTCTGAATTGCGCGGGCGCAGCGAAGATATCGAGATGAAAGGTCAGGTCGGGGCGCCGGTGGCGCGGCTTGTCCGCAGTCATGACTGTGTGTTCCTTCCGTGAGTTGAATCTGTCTCGAACGCCTGCCTCGACTCGTCATGGCGTCCCGTGATCGACAAGTTGGACGACCAAGCGCTCCCCCGGTGGCTGTCCGGGCCGCTCGTACGGCACAAAATGAGCCCCCACCACCTGAAGCTGCATTCCTCGTGGCAGCAAGTGGTGCGAGTTGTCCACGCGGGAAGATTGCCCGTAGTACATGCCCCGGTCGGTCTGGATCTCGAAGACGACATCGGCGGGCAGGGCGGTCGAGTCCAGCTCGTGCAGCGAATGAGTTGCCGCAGTGAACCGGTCGAAGGACAGGACCGTCCCCGGCGATAGCGTCGAGGGCAGATCTGACGGGTTCACGACCGCGTTGGGAATGCTCACCGACGTGTACACGAGATGACCTCGCCCGGATTCGCGTTCGTATCGTTGGATGGCCCGGTCCACTCGTTGGACCTGCTTACGGCGAGCATCGTCGAGCTCGACAGCGTCGCCGGCCACCGCGGAAAGGGCGTTGTTCGTCTCCCGCCAGGCCTTCGGCTCCGACGTCAACGCCGCCAGCGCCGTGTACTGGGCTTTCGGCATCGCGTCGAGGACGCGGCGCTTCGCCGCGGATCGGGTGTTCCGTTGTCGTGCCGAGAGGGTGCGACGGAGTTCGATCGCCGGTGGCAGCTGCGGGCGTAACCGAGAGTTTCCGATTGCCGCCGGCGTGGGCCGCGGATAGGCGCGGTTGAGGTCCCGTTGCGCCCGAGTCAATCCAGGTAGGTTCTCGGTGGCGTCGTCGAGTTCTCGTGCTCCGCTGCGGAGATCGGCGCGGGTGTCATAGGCGTGCTGCGAGATCAGTTCGCCCTCCTTGCGGGTGGCGACGTCGCTGTCGCCGCGGTCGGGATCGAACACACCGTCGCCGCGATCTGGGCTGATCCGGTCATGGCTGCGGCCCATCAGCTGCGCCGATCGAATCCGGTGACGTCGCCGCGCAGCTGGGCCAGCGCCGCTTCCCGCGCCTGATGTAGATCGACCAGGTCATTGGCCAGGTCACCGATCGCCGACGTTGCGAGATCATCGTCCGCCGAGTTCACCAGCAATTCTCCGCGCGCCGGTGCGTGAGCGTCGATGCGACCGAGAGCCGCAGTACCGTCGATCGAGTCCTGGAGCATCAGTAGGTCTTGGTGATACGTCCACAACGCTGCGACCCGCCCGATCAGTGATTCTTTGACCTGCTCGAACCACCGTCGCTGCTCGTGATGGGACGCCCGAGCCGCGTCAGCCTCGGCACTGACACCTGTCGTGGGTTCGCCGACGCTGACCCGGAAAGTTGCCAGCTCACCGCAGTGGCCGAGAATCGCTCGGAGTTGATCGTCGATGTCGAGCCGGATGCGGTGGATGTCGAAGTCCTCGTGACTCCATGCCGGCACGTCACGAATATCGTCGACGATCGCGGACGCAGTCATGGCCAGACGAAGTTCGAAGAAGTCGCCGCCGGCCGAGACGTAGGCATCGAGCTTGGCAATGCCGCCGCGGAGCATCTGCTTGTCCGCCGCGGTCAGCCTGAGGGGATCACGGCGGATCCACCACCACATCGCGAAGATCTCCACACCTGCAGCCACGAAGATGAATACCGTCAGATCCGTGATCGGAGACTGAAACAGCGAATTCATGTTGAGGAGGACAGGAATCAAGCCGATCAGAACAGGTGCGATCACGACGAGGGGAATCTCGACAACGACACCGCCGTTCGTCCGCCCGAACGGGACCTGCGTGCGCCACATATTCCGTCGGGGATAGGTATTCACGTCGTAGGCGGGAAAACCCAGCTCCGCTCGCCTTGCGACGATCGTGGCCACCCTCGGCGAGAGGAGTTGCAAGTGGATACGGTCGAGCGCCGTCAGAAACTGGTCGCTCTCGGGGTCGATCTCGACGCGGTCGATCATGTCCAGTACAGCGCGGGCCGCGCGGTCGCCCGCTTCTGCCGGGATCATCGGCGTAGCTCGCTTCGCCCGATGGGCCGCTTATCGCTGACCTGCCGCGGTTCGGTGTCCATCTTTCCGGGATAGGTCCGTGGATCCGGCCGGCCCGAGGGGTGATGAGGGAAAACCTCGAATGGTTCGACGGCGGTGTCGAACTGCGCATGCTCGCCGGCCCACCGGATGTGACCGCAGCGGCAATAGGTGGCGTCTTGCCCCGGGTTGTAGGTCTGCCGTTCGTGATGCAGATCGATGCACCGGTGCCGCTCCCCGACCTGCACACCACACGCTGCCACCCGTTTCAGAACATGGCGGGTGTACGACCTCCCGCGGTGAACGAGCGCGTCCGGCCGGTGGTGCGCATGACCGGACGACAGGTCAACGTCCTGGTGAATACTCAACACTTCTCCCATCAGTGGTTGCCTCGTCAGGTGTCAGGCACGCGCAGATTTCATGCCCCGACGAGGTCGGATTTGGATCTGCGGGTGGTGTCCTGTTCGCGGCGCCCTACCGCGCGGCCGAGCAGTCGATCGAGACTTTCGCTCACCACATCGGGACGCTCGAGGCCGACCATGTGCCGCGCTCCGCTCACCGGGATCAGTTCGGCGAGCGGAAGAGCCGCGGCGAGTCGCTGTGAGTGCCCGATTGGGGTCACCCTGTCCCGGGTTCCACAGATGATTGACGCCGGCACCTTCGCGAGCACGTCGAGCGCCGGGGAAGCGTCGTAGATCCGCAGATCACGCAGGAAGGCCGCCACGGTGGCGATCGGCGTCGCGTGAACCATCCCGTAGGACGTGGCGGCGGCACGGACACTTGCACTCGGAGCAAGCGGGCAAGTTGCGCCGACCACTGGCGACAAGATGCGACGTGAGAGATTCCAGCTGCGGCCGACGAGCCCTGGGGCGTGAGCTGATGCCGTCCGCAGCACCGTCACCGCCGGCGTATTCAGAGCGCGCCCGATGCCGGCGCCGGCGACATTGTCGACGGCGGTCGAGATCAACCCGACTCCCACGACTTGCGCGGCCGCGGCCTCCTGGTGATGGGCGACGTAGGACATCACGGACATCCCACCCATCGAGTGCCCGACGAGGACAATCGGACCCTGTGGCGCCACCGTGCGAATCACCACATCCAGGTCCCGTCCAAGCTGGCTGATCGTGTAACTGTCGGTGTCAGCCGCGCCGGATCCACCATGGCCGCGGTGATCGAAGAAGACCAACCGGGCACGCCCACGCCAGACCTCGGCCAGATAGGCCCGTTGCGGTGCCCAGGCGTCCATGTGAAGACAGAATCCGTGCGCGAAAATCACAGTGACCGGCGCCATCCGGGATCCGATCTCACGAACCGCAAGAGAGGTGCCGTCGGCGGTGAGGACGAGGCGTGTGCGATCCCCGGGGGCCCTCATCGCTGGCCATCCAGACCTCGGGCCGCCAACCATTCGCATTCAGGCTGGTCTCGTTGGTCCCGCGGGATGCAGCACCCCCAGGCGGTCGACTCATCGAGTTCGCCGCCGCCGAGACCCGGAGGGCGCCGGAGCTGCACCACCACCAGGTCACGGCGTTCTTCTGTGGGCCCGTGGAAGGGACGTTGACCGCCATCTCGGCCGGCCGGAACAGGGCCCGACGGCGCCCATAGACGCTGGCGGTCACGAATCTTCTTCGCCTCTGTCGGGTGGATACGTCGAACCTCAACATTCATCGGTACCACTCCTTTGTGCCTCACAACAGCAATTGCGAGGACCATAGGTTCTGACCTTGACCGCTCCGCCAAAGTCACGCGCCGTTCCCGCCCCGCCATATCAGGCACACCTCCAAAAGTCCCGGAAGCGACCGCCACTCCCTTTCACCTGGAGGAAGATCCACCGCATCTGCGTTGTGTGACATCGTTTGGACAAAAGCTCGGCACCCTCGAACATTTGTCGGCAACCGCGATGGTGAGTTATGCGAGCAGCGCGCCCACTCCAGCTGGCACCGATCGGACGCTGCTCGAATAGTGTGAGGTCGTGCGTATCGATCACAGGTGACTCTCCGACGTCGAGATCGACAAGTCGAAGAGTTGACCCGTCGTTCAAGAGACCGTCCGCGAGACGCTCAGACCGAACACATCAGCAGAGTCGCGGTCTATCCTCCCGCCCTCCGATTAACGGCCAGGCTCCGCCCGCCGTTCTTCCCAGAGGGGTCTCAGTACACACGATGTCCTCGACCGAATAGGCGATCGCCCCGCACCGAGGGCACTGCCCGGGCAACTGTTGGTGTCGGATCATTGCCCAGTGCTCGTCACACATCAGGTAGTCCACGCGAGCGTCGAAGTGACAGCAGTCCTTGACGACCGCTGCCCAGCGGGCCGCACGCACGAAGCCGACGGGGTCCCCCTTGAAGTACTGGGGATGCTCCACGCAGAACTCACACGGCAGTTCCGTTTGAACGATCGATGGCACCGGGGCGGAGTGGGCCACCTCGTCCATACCGATGCACCTCCCACTCACTGAAGACCAGTATGCAACCGATCCTCCACACCTTCCCGTCACAAAGGCGTTCAGATCCAGACGATCCCCCACAGCGGGGGGACGACGATTGCCACGGCGGTTCCGGCAATGAGGAATGGTGCGAAACCAAACTCCCCCAAATCCTTCTGACGCCGAATCACTTTCACCCCCAACATCACCAAGAGCGCCAGGACGTTCGGTAGCAACATGCCCGAGAGCACATTCGTCCAGCCGACCCATCCCAACGCTGCCCCGAGGATGAAGCTCAGTCGCACGTCGGCGAGCCCGGGATAGCCGCGGGTGACGATCGCGAACACCAGGTTGAATGCGAATACCAGCACACCGGCGAGAAGTGCGCGCCCACCTGCCGCTGGATCTTGATCCACCGCCACCGCGAACGCCCCCAACATCAGACCCACTGCGGTGGTCAGCCTGATCAAGGTCAGCGGAAACCGCAGCGTGAAGTGATCGATCCACGCTGCCCACACGCACAGCAGGCTCAGCGCGAGCCAGGCAGGCAAGATCGCGTCGCCGCCGGCGAACATCACGGCGCCGAACCACATTCCTGCGGTCAGAGCCGCGGGACCGAGTCGCCGGGAGCAGCCCTCTGTCGGGATCTCGACGGCGACACACAGCCTGGCCATCATCGGTGCCGTCGCCACGCTCAACGCCGCACCAGCCGCGGCACTGGTGACGGCCACCCACCACACGCCTGTTGTGCCGTATTCGGCATCAACCCACCGAACCGCGAACCACATCAACACACTCGCGACGACGACAATCCCAGCGGGCGCGTACACCGTCGCCGACAGATGGTCACTGCGTTGCCCTGCCGCATCTTCAGCACCGACGGCCGGCGACTGTGGCTCCTCGCTGGGACCACTGCCCGCCAGTTCGGACGTCGGTTCGGTCATCGTGGGCACTCCTCCGCAACTATGCGACAGACATAAGGGATAGATCGACACTAGCCGTGCACCTGGACAGTCTCAGCACCACCGAGCCGATTCGGGAGCCGGCCCGCAAGAGGGCACTTCGAGAAACCGCAGCTTGACCCGCTGGTGCGGCGGTGGTCGCGCCGGTCCTCGTTCTGTCCAGGTCATCACATATCACTGGGCTCGACATTGCATCCTCCCTATGACTGGAATAGAAGCGAGTACTCGTGAATCGACGAACCACCAGCGAAATTGCTGCACTGTCCCTCATCACAGCCGCCATTCTCACCGGATGCAGCATCACAGAGGCCGAGACCGTATCTCCGCCAGCCGAACCAGCTGCTGCCGCCACACCCGTCGAGTGGTCGACAAACCCCACCACCGTTGATCAAGGTCAGCCACGAGTGACCGACGCTCAGACCCGGCTATCCGAGACACAGCCGGCGACGACTGCTACGCAGGCCACCGCTGGCCGCCGCATTGCCGCCCACGAGCACTCAGTGCGGAATCGTCACGAACAATCTGAACAGTGCCACTGAGATATTGTCAATACCTGTGGATGAGTGAGTTTCAGGCGACCTCCGATCCGGCGTTGGCGGGCTCGGCAGGTGAGGTGTCGGGGGTGATGTCGGTGGGACGCTCGAGCAGCTTGCCCTTGTGGAACACGGCGCCGGCTCGGACGAGCGCGACCAGATGCGGAGCGTTGACCGCACGCCAGCGAGCCTGTGCGGCGTCGATCAGCTTGTAGGCCATGGCAAGTCCCGCCGCACGGGATCCGGGGCCCTTGGTGACTTTCGTCCTCAAACGCACCGTGGCGAAGGTAGATTCGATGGGATTTGTGGTGCGTAGATGCACCCAGTGCTCGGCCGGGTACTTGTAGAATTCGAGCAGCACATCCGTGTCGTCGGTGATCTTCTTCACCGCCTTCGGATACTTCGCGCCGTAGTCGAGTTCGAAGGCTTTGATCGCCACTTGCGCCTTGTCGATGTCCTCGGCGTTGTAGATTTCCTTCATCGCCGCGAGCGCCCCGGGATGTGCCGTCTTCGGTAGCGCAGCAAGTACATTGGCCTGCTTGTGGAACCAGCACCGCTGCTCCCGGGTTTCGGGGAACACCACCCGCAGCGCCCTCCAGAACCCAAGGGCACCGTCACCGACCGCGAGGACCGGGGCGGTCATGCCGCGGCGGCGGCAGTCCCGCAGCAGGTCAGCCCACGACTCGGTGGACTCGCGGTACCCGTCGGTGAGGGCGACGAGCTCCTTGCGTCCGTCCGCACGGACGCCGATCATCACCAGCAGGCACAGTTTGTCCTGCTCGAGCCGCACCTTGAGGTGGATGCCGTCGACCCACACATAGACAAAGTCGGTGCCGGAGAGGTCCCGATCCTGGAAGGCCTTCGCCTCGTCCTGCCACTGCGTCGTCAACCGGGTAATCGAGGCCGCCGAGAGCCCGGCACCCGATCCGAGGAACTGCTCGAGTGCCGGGCCGAAGTCGCTGGTGGAGAGCCCGTGCAGATACAGCAGCGGCAGCACCTCGTTCATCTGCGGGGACTTGCGCACCCAGGCCGGCAGGATCGCGGACGAAAATCGCTGTCGCTCGCCGGTGTCCGGGTCGACGCGCTTGTCGTTGACCCGCGGGGCCTTCACGTTGACCGCACCAGCGGCGGTCAGGACGTCGCGTTCGTGGTGGTAGCCGTTGCGCACCACCAGGCGGCGACCGTTCTCGTCGACCTGGTCAGCGAACTGTTCGATATAGGCGGCGACCTCCGCCTGCAGCGCGGCCGCGAGCATCTGCCGGGCACCGTCACGGACGATCTCGTCGAGCAACGACCGCCCGTCGTCGTCGTCGGAGCGGTCGTTGTCGTGTACTACCGTAAGCACGGGCGTACCTTCCCAACCAGCGTTGCAGCGCTGGCCTTGATCGAATACCTGTTTTCTTGCAGATCATCATCCGGGAAGGTGCGCCCTCCCCGATCCACAGGTATTGATCATTTCTCAGTGCCACTGCACCTGTGATCATCATCGCCGGAACTCCGAGCTGCTCAGAAGCACTGAGCATCAGTGATCGCTACCTCAACGACCGCACGGTCGCCGCCCAAGGACAAGGGCGCTTCGCTGTCATCGACGGTTGGAACTGCAGCTGGCCCTACCTTCCTGACCGATCACACGCCGACTCCTATCTGCAATGCGTCGACCCGACCGGGAATGCCGTCAAGATCGGCGACTGACGCGGAACACCGAGGCACACCGAACCTCGTGTAGCCCACGCGCGACGCGCCGACATCGGCGCTCGCACGAGCGACACAGACGAAGGCATTATTGATTCCATGGGGGCACCAGTGAAGAAATCCACGCGCAACTCACGTCGGCCGCATCGTGGCCGCTCCACATCGCCGGTCCGCAGCTCCGCGGAATACACCAAGCGCCTGGCCACTGGAGCGAAAAGCATCGTGATCGACGCCGACCCGGAGAACTGGCTGGACCTTGGTCACATCCCCAGCCAAGTCGAGGTCAAAATTATCGGACAAACCTGCGCGGGAATCGCCGGCGGCTCCATCGCAGCCGCCGGCCGGTGCTTCGTCCAAGCGTCCAACCACGCCAGGGTCACTGCCTACGAACATGCTCACATCGAAGCCTTTGACGACAGCACCGTCGATGCCCGCGGTAAGAGCCATATCGTCGGCACCGACAACGCCAGGATCCGCGCAGAAGACAGCGCCATCGTCTTCGCGCACAGTCATTGCCACGTCCAAGCCAACGGTCAAGCTCTTGTGGCCGCCACCGACACCACCACGGTCCGTATCGATGGTGAGGCCCACGTCCGAGTGAGCGGTGGCGTGCGCATCATCGGGCCCCGTCGACCCGCGATTGTCGAAGCCCGTCCGATCAGCCGTCTCGCACGCCACCTGAATTTCTGAACGAAACGATCTCCGCTGTCCGGATGTGTCGCGGGGCAAACTGTCGAGCTGGACAGCTCATCCACGTCCACTGCCCCATCAGCTGGCTACTGCGCACATTGCACAGAACGCAGCAGACTTATTACTGCACAACGCATTTACTGGAAAGGTAGGTGTCCAACGACAAGCCTCGAACATCAATGGGTGACCTGCTCGTAGCAAGTGCAACTCCACGACGGCTCACCACACTCGAAACCGGCACGCAGAGATTGTTCTTGGCGCTTTCACTGGGGTCCTTCCTCATATTTTTTAGAGGCGTACCGGCCACATCTGCTCAAGAAGGGAACATGGTCGGACTCGGGCTTCTTGTTGTTGCCCTCCTCTGGGGCGTCTTCCTGCTCTGCATGCTTGCTCGGTTGGGGTGCTCCCATGGCGTCCGCGCCACGACCGCCCGGGCACGCTGGGCAGGCCGCAGCATCGGCTGCACACTTCCACAGCATCGGACTGCCGTGATGCTCCTTGCTGTCACAATTGTCACCTGGCAGTCACGGCACTGCTGCGAGGCCCCATTTTCGACCTCGTGGGAGAAATGATCAATACCTGTGGATCGGGGAGGGCGCACCTTCCCGGATGATGATCTGCAAGAAAACAGGTATTCGATCAAGGCCAGCGCTGCAACGCTGGTTGGGAAGGTACGCCCGTGCTTACGGTAGTACACGACAACGACCGCTCCGACGACGACGACGGGCGGTCGTTGCTCGACGAGATCGTCCGTGACGGTGCCCGGCAGATGCTCGCGGCCGCGCTGCAGGCGGAGGTCGCCGCCTATATCGAACAGTTCGCTGACCAGGTCGACGAGAACGGTCGCCGCCTGGTGGTGCGCAACGGCTACCACCACGAACGCGACGTCCTGACCGCCGCTGGTGCGGTCAACGTGAAGGCCCCGCGGGTCAACGACAAGCGCGTCGACCCGGACACCGGCGAGCGACAGCGATTTTCGTCCGCGATCCTGCCGGCCTGGGTGCGCAAGTCCCCGCAGATGAACGAGGTGCTGCCGCTGCTGTATCTGCACGGGCTCTCCACCAGCGACTTCGGCCCGGCACTCGAGCAGTTCCTCGGATCGGGTGCCGGGCTCTCGGCGGCCTCGATTACCCGGTTGACGACGCAGTGGCAGGACGAGGCGAAGGCCTTCCAGGATCGGGACCTCTCCGGCACCGACTTTGTCTATGTGTGGGTCGACGGCATCCACCTCAAGGTGCGGCTCGAGCAGGACAAACTGTGCCTGCTGGTGATGATCGGCGTCCGTGCGGACGGACGCAAGGAGCTCGTCGCCCTCACCGACGGGTACCGCGAGTCCACCGAGTCGTGGGCTGACCTGCTGCGGGACTGCCGCCGCCGCGGCATGACCGCCCCGGTCCTCGCGGTCGGTGACGGTGCCCTTGGGTTCTGGAGGGCGCTGCGGGTGGTGTTCCCCGAAACCCGGGAGCAGCGGTGCTGGTTCCACAAGCAGGCCAATGTACTTGCTGCGCTACCGAAGACGGCACATCCCGGGGCGCTCGCGGCGATGAAGGAAATCTACAACGCCGAGGACATCGACAAGGCGCAAGTGGCGATCAAAGCCTTCGAACTCGACTACGGCGCGAAGTATCCGAAGGCGGTGAAGAAGATCACCGACGACACGGATGTGCTGCTCGAATTCTACAAGTACCCGGCCGAGCACTGGGTGCATCTACGCACCACAAATCCCATCGAATC
Source organism: Rhodococcus sp. ZPP (assembly GCF_017656075.1). Lineage (NCBI taxonomy): Bacteria > Bacillati > Actinomycetota > Actinomycetes > Mycobacteriales > Nocardiaceae > Rhodococcus > Rhodococcus sp. ZPP. Next base: position 65,936 of record NZ_CP058640.1, on the reverse strand, counting down.
TACCTTCGCCACGGTGCGTTTGAGGACGAAAGTCACCAAGGGCCCCGGATCCCGTGCGGCGGGACTTGCCATGGCCTACAAGCTGATCGACGCCGCACAGGCTCGCTGGCGTGCGGTCAACGCTCCGCATCTGGTCGCGCTCGTCCGAGCCGGCGCCGTGTTCCACAAGGGCAAGCTGCTCGAGCGTCCCACCGACATCACCCCCGACACCTCACCTGCCGAGCCCGCCAACGCCGGATCGGAGGTCGCCTGAAACTCACTCATCCACAGGTATTGACAATATCTCCTCGTGGTCGAGGCAGTGGGAACGGACGACCAGTCACCCGCGCAACGTGCCGCGGACGCTGATAGGTCCACCTGGTTAACATCGGGCTGGGCTGGCCACATTGCTGGTCTGACGCTGATTTCCGGGGTCGTCACTGAGGAACTCATGTTTCGAGGACCACTCGTTCCAATCATGGGAGTACCGGCACCGCGGGTTGACTTACCGGCGAGAACCGATGACTTGGAGTGATCAGTCAGGCGGCGTACGGCGCCGCGCCTGGCGACGGACGTGGCGAGCCATGAGATGCGCTCTGTTCTTCTCGCTGCGGAAGATCTCGCGGTTCACTGCCTGTTCGATCATTCCGGGGGCCTCGAGCACACGCTGCGCGGCCAGACGCATCAACTCGGCGCGGTCGGACCCCACTTGTGCGGCCAAGGCGTCGAGCCTGTCCCGCAGCGGGGCGTCGAAGTGCACATTCACCCTGGCGGAATAGATTTCGGGCCGAAGATCGCGCAACGGTGCGATGGCCTCCAGATCCCCCGCAAGGTCACCGGGCTTCTCGAGTAGGCGCCGAAGAGCAACCCGAAGAAGCGCGGTGCTGAGCTTGTCCCCATGTCGGCCGGCGAGGCGCCAGATCTGTTGCTTACTGGACGGGTTGACCATCACCTCGACCTTGTCGGACAGTCCGGTCCGCTCCGCCTCGCGGAGCATCGGATGCTTGTAGCGGCCGGGGGTTTCCAGGACGCGGTGCAGCGCAATCCGCATGAGTGCGCTGACCGTGGTGTCGTACTCGACGGCCAGCACCGTGAACTTCTGCGCGGTGTCCGGTTCCAGCTTGAGCGTGAGCATGACCAGTGGGATCGCCCGCCGGACTGCCGAGAGACGCCGCGCTTCCTCAAGGCCGGTGCTGACCGCTTTCGGCTGGGTGACCAGTCGCCGGCACGCGACGCGGATCAGCGCCCCGAACCGGCGAGGACCGATACCCTCGGCCATCTCCTCGAGTCGGTATTTGGTCTCCGGGTCGAAGCGCAGCGCGATGGGATCACCCACCGGGATCCGACCTGGCCTCGACTCCGTCATCCCTCGCTCTTCTCGTCCGCCGGTGCGCATATTGTGCCCCGGCATCGGGGAACCCTGAGATGCGGCCTCGAAGAATCTGGTATGGCCTATGGCCTATGGCCTATGGCCTCGCCCAGCCAAACCGTCGTGCGGACCGAACACCTAGTACCCCGTGCTGTGAGTCCTCCTGGTCGTGGCACGACCCCGTACACGGGCAAGCGCGATTGGTGTGGAGGACTTCACTCCGAACCTACCCGCGGTAATGCGCCGATCTTAGTTTCGCGAGGTTGACCGGACCTCGACGAGAAGTCCGCCACCAAAGGACTGGCGGCCGGCTTCTGTGTCTTTCATCAGCGCAAGCGCGACGTGACTCTCTCCACCGAGTGAAATGCCGCGGGTCTGTCGTCAGTTCAGCCCCTTAGAACTGATTGAAACATCCAACGTATGAACTGAATCCGCTCGCGTAGTTCTGGCCGCATCAGCACTTGGCTGCCTACTTGATTTCAACCGCGTCGAGACTGGACTGCGGGGCACCAGACATCGGATCAGTCGTCTCCAACGTCGATCAATTGGGTGTAACCAGCACCTGCAGCTCACCGATTCGCTGTTGATAGTTGGAGGTCAAGGGAACAGGCACGACTCCACCTGCGCCTCCACCTGGCCATACTGCTGTCCAGTTCACTATCCAGGCCGACGTCGCCGACACGTTGTTCACGCCGCCGGGCTGCATGATCGATGTCTTCTCGATGTGGTGACCGCATGTCGGGGATGGCAATCCACTCGGTGGGGTCAGTGGGCTGGCGTCGATAAGGTCGTTGTAAGGGGTGAACGGTAGAAGCGCGCCCGGGCAGATTGTCGGGAGGGACCCGTCCCCCCAGTTGATCGTGACACTCGAGTTGACAGCTGTGGCTGTCACAACGACGCCTCCCGGACCAGGGACGACTCGTGTCACTGGGCCAACGGTGCTCTCCCGGATCTGATCCGGGCAAACCCACGCCCATGCGTTCTTTCCGACCAAACCGGTTCTCCCGCCAGGGAAGTTGGCGGGTTCGGGGGTCCAGCACATCGGGGGTTCCTCGAGTTGCATGCCGGTCACGGCTGTTCCAACCACATTCATGACCTGCGCCATGCTCACTGGGGTTGCCGGCATACCCACATCCGGACTCAGCGGAACACAGTCCGCGAATCGGCCGCACGCCTTCATCTGTTGCCTGACCGGAGGTCCTGAGGGAGCGGCCACGACGTCACTGCCACCACCGCTGTATCCAGACCCGCCGCCGCCCGTCCCCGCTGCACTCGCCCCTGGGGAGCCTCCGGAGCCAGGTGATGCCGAAGGTACCTGGACGTAGCTGCCTTGAACGACAATGTTCGCACCCAGATTTCCGGAACCGGGAGCGACGTCGATTCCGCCAGAACCGAAGCCGGGTTGTCCAAGCGCTGAGTGTGGCGAGGCAACCAGGCTCCCCAGAACGAGCGCGCCGATCACGGCCGCATGAAAACGACGACGATTTGGCATGTGTTCTCCTTGGTTATGGTGCATCGCATGGTGCGTATCGGGCTGCTGCATCGCTGGTGACTCGCCAGCCGTTTGCATCGGGCCAATCCGCATTCCGGACGGTCAACTGAGCGAGCACGAACTGCGGCCGGTTGACGTCGTAGGCGGGACTACCGTCGGACTTCGTCCAGGTCAAACCGGAGATGTCGGTGCAGGCGCGCACGTGGACCCAGGCGGGCCCGGAGATAGCCTTTCCGTCGTCACCTACCGGTATGCCGGCGTCGGTGATCTTCGCATCGACAACCTTGACGTCGCCCGCTCCGACCACGTTCTGCGAGCGGCGCAGGGTGATATCTCCCCGCCAGCTATCCAGCACGGGACCACCGGCCACGGTGTCGAGCTGCTCGATCGGCGCAGCGGCATCCCCATCAAGCTTGCCCACGACAGCGTAGAAGTCGTTGACCTTCGCAAGCGCCTGTTCCCGTGCCAACTCGTCAGGAGTCTTGTTCGACGTGTCCGCTCCCTCGGGACCCTCGAACGCCGGGTCACCGGTGGCAGTGAGCTCTACCGCCGGATCCGCCGCGTCGTTGTCGGAGCAGGCGGTCACGCCGACCAATAGGGTCGCCGCAGCCAAGGCTGCGACGACGGTTCGGCGGATGGTGGTGTGTGCCATAGTCGTATCTCCTAGAAAAGTCCGGCATTGCAGGGCGTACCGGGCAGTGTGTAGTCGGCTGTGACTCTCCATCCTGCTGGGTCGGGCCAAGCGGCGTTCGTCAGGATCGGCTTCCCGAGCTCGAGAACGTCGATAGCGCGGGCGAGGCAGACGTCCATCTCGATGGTCGCGGTGCCGGGCGTCGGGATGCCGTTTTCGTCGATCGGGATGCTGTGGCGGGTGATGGTGTTCTTGAGAACCTTGACCTCGCCTGCGTTCGCCTCGACGCGATGCGCGGTGATGTCCCGCTTTGTCGATTGAAGGAAGTTGCCAGCCGCGACATTGTCGAGATCTGCGGGGTTGGCTGCGGGATCTACACTCAGTCGCGCGAGCATCGTGTAGTACTCGTTGACCTTCACCAGTGCGGCTTCACCGGCCTGTTGCTCGGGGGACTTTCCGGAGCCGGGCGGTCCGGTGAACGTGGGCCCGGTGTTGGTTCCGAGGGTGACCGGTTCTGGGGCCAGGATGCTGCAGCTGGCTGTCAGGCACATCGCAGCAGTGAGTGTCGTCGCCAGTACGGCGATGTGGCGCGTCATGATGCTGCTCCGATCCGGTAGTGGCTCCCGTAGGTGGAGTCGAGCTGACTCAAGAGCATCTTTGTTTCGTGTTCGGGTTCTTCTTCGAGTGCGTCGAGCTCGGTGATCATGCGATCTATCAACCTTTGGGTGGTCTCGGTGTCACCGGCGAAGTGGGTGGCGATGATCGCCGCACGCCAGCACCCTTCGTGGACGATGTCGACCTTGAGGCCCGTCTCCGCGGCGGCGTGCGCAGCCGCGAGGTCCTGGGGAACTTGTTGGCCGCGAATGTAGCGGGTGGCGAGCTCTTCGGCGACGTCGGTGACGGCAGAGATCATGTCTTGCTTGGTGTGGTCCGCCCACCCGTAAGCGGTGGGGTCATCGCTAGTGAACGGTTGACCGGTGACCAGGGCCAGCGCGGCGACCAGCCGGGCGGTATCGACGTCAGCAGGATGGGCGTTAACGAGTTCCTGCCAGTAGTCCCAGTCAGTTGTGACGGCCTCGTGGAGCCGTTGCGGGGTCCGGCCGGTTCGATCTCCGGACTTGATGAGGGCGGGTTCACCGGTCTCGGTGTCACCGAGCCACTTACGCAGGCGAGAGAGCGCTTCGTTGCGGCGCCGGCGGAGCCGGGCCTTCGCTTCTTTCTCCTGTTCCGCTGTGCCGGTTCTGGCGGCTTCGACGTCGTGGGGCCAGATTTTGCTGTCGATGTCCGCGGCGAGGACTCCGCCATCGGTGCTGATGAGAAGCGCGGCGATTTCGGTCAGGCTCTTCTCTCGGCCTTCGGCCGGCCCTGGTGACGGGGGTGTGACGGCGGGTTCGCCGAGCAGCCTGATCCAGATGTGATCCGCCTCGGGCAACTCATGTTCTGCGGTGACCTCATCTGAATCGGACGGATCTGGTCGGTCGACGGCGTGGTCGAGGTCCTCGTTTCCGACCACGCTGAAGGTGGCGGGATCGGAGCTGGTGATGAACTCGTCGGTCGAGATGTCGTTGTCGAGACGGGCTGCTTCCCATCGAATGTCAGGGTTATCGCCCGTGTAGGCAACGCGAGGTTCGCGTGAGGTGGTGGTCAGTAGGTCTAGGACAGACGCGTAGCTCTCCTCATCGAGGGTGGTCACTGTGATGCCGGACGACGCGATTCCTGGACGAGCAAGGACGGCCGAGCCGTTGTCGTCGACCTCGAGGGTCCATGTGGCGTTGGTATGTGCGTTCTCGGTGGTCACTGCGGCGAACGCGATTCGGGGTGCGTGCCGTGCGATGCCGGCGAGTAGCCCGGCCTGTGTCTCGGTCACCGGATCGGCGATCAGAACGATCTCGGGTGCGGTCAGCACGCTGGTGGTGTACGACGTGCGTGCCTGCGCGATTGACTCGAAGTCGTTGTCCGCGAGGATTTCGGAGTCGAGTTTGAGGTGATTGGCGAGTGTCGTCAGTACCGTGTCGGCGTCCTCGGAGTGGGTGATGCGGCCGTTGTCGATTGCCTCGGGCAGGTCGGCGCAGTATCCGACGAGGTTGAGGTGGAGGCTGTCGGCGATGGGCGAGACTGCGAGCTCGACGGCGAGCGCACGCAGCACCCCGGCTGTTGCGGTCGGGGTGCCGCTGATGGCGATGTGGCCGATCTGTTCGAGGTTGAGTAAGAGGTCGCGACCGTCGTCGCTGGTTCCGACTGCCGTCAGCGCCGGGTACGGACTGATCTCGGCCTCGGGAACGCTCCGCGGGAAAGCTCTCGGATCTATTGACCAGGTGGTGTCGTCGATCTGTGTCCAAGGCGCGGGGAATGAGACCTGTTCGACGAGTCCGAGCTCGATGTCGTTGTCACCGACGAAGACCGCCAGCAGGCCCGGCAGAGCGATGCTCGTGGACCTGCAGTGGTGCGCGAGGTGCCGCAATGCGATGTCGACGTGGGTGGTGGTGAGCGGATCAGCGGCGGCCGTGAGTGCTTGTTCCGCCTGGATCGCGGTTTCGGCGGGAAGGGCGATGCGCTCGCCGCGGCGGCGGCGGTGTTGTTGCTTGCGGCGACGAAGAGCGAGATGCCCGGTGAGTCCAGCTGCAGCAACCGCTGAGATTCCGAGACCGATGAACACGACGTCGGATGAGCCGTCCTCGGTGTCGGTCTCTGCCGACGCGTCCTTGGTGAGGAGGTCGGCAGGCATTTGAGGCTCGACGGGGTCGAGTTGCCAGTTGGGGGCGACATCCACAAGCGCGGGTGCAGCGGCGGGCGCCGGAGCGGGAGCCGGAGCAGCTTCCGGGGCAGGAGCGGGAGCCGGAACAGCTTCCGGAGCCGGAACAGCATCGGCCGGCGGCACCAAGGCCGGCGCCGGTGTAGCGTCAGCCGCCGCGGAGGCGGCGGTGGGCATGATCAATTGCTGGCCGACCGTGATCAGCTCACCAGCCGGGGTGCCGTCGGGAGTCGTGATCTCCTTGAAACGCAAAGGATCGCCGAGCTCGCGCTCGGCGATATCCCACAGGGTGTCGCCCTGCTTGACCGTATAGGCGCCGCGTATCACCTCGGGCTGGGATGCGGGCAGCTGCAGGGTCAACCCTTCGGCCAGAAACCCTGGCTCGGGGACAGCAGTCCGGTTGAGGTCCAGGATCTCGGTGTAGCGGCGGCCCTCTCCGAGATGCTGCTGGGCTAATCCCCACAGGGTGTCGCCGCGCACGGTCGTCACTGTCGGCCCCGACGGTTGTACCGCCACCCGGGTAGCCCGCGGATCCACCTGTGTCTGCGGTGACGCGCTCGGATCTTCCTGCTGTGATTGCGGCGCGTACGGAGTGGTGCTTCCCACGTCCGCAGGCTGGGTCAGGACGGGTGCGGCCGTGGCGGTGCCGGCGGTCAGGAGCAAGAGGGCGCCGCTGACGAGGAACGTCGCGGTCCGCTGTTGTGAGCGAAGAAGGCGCAGCTTCGGCGCTTTGACGCCACGTAGTGTCGCTGCGAGTTCGAGCAGAATTGGGACGGTGAAGGTGGCCCAGGCAGCCCAGCCGACAAGGGGAAGAAGGGCGATGAGGAGACTGCCGTCATCTGGACTCGCGAGCAGACCTTCGAAATCCGACCACGGTATGTCGAGCGGATTGCCGCGCAGCGCCCAGAGGGCGGCCGGGATGCCGGCGACAAGCATCACCAGGATCAGGAGGTAGCCGAGTCCGGCAAGGCGGGACCTCGCGGCGTTTGCGCTCACGGTATGTACATCTCCCCGGCGTTGGTGCGGTTGAGGTTTACAGCGGCGGTACCGACGAGCAGTTTCGTTCTGGGGTATGGCAGAAGTTTCGAGTTGTAGACGATGCGGGTCGTGATCAGGAGGGTGCGCGGGCCGGTGGGGATCACGTCGCCGTCGATGCCGGCCTCGTACAGGTATCTCTTGGCGGCTGCCGTCGCGCGGACTGGGTCGACGACCGTGTCGATGCCGCGGGCGCTCACCGATCCGATGATCTGTTGACCGGCTGCTCGGGCAGCATCCTCGGCGACGTTGTCGGCTCGCTGGTCGGCGGTGAGCATGCCGCCACCGTCGACGATCAGTCCCCAGACGAAGAAGATCAGGACAGGGGCGAAGACCACCGTCATCAGGGTGACGGCACCCTTGTCGCGGTGCTCCTCCGGCAGTCGGGAGGCGAGTCGCTTACGCAAGGCGTTGGTCATCGTGTGCGCTCCCGGTAGGTATCGATCGGCGAGATTGCGGTAGCGGTGACGGTGCGGGCACCATTGACTCCGGGCCATCCAAGAGCGTCGAAGGAGACCTGGCAGGTCACGGTGACCTCGACCGTGGCGGGGACACCAGGTCTGGTGCGGAAGCCGCTGGTATCGGCGTTGACGTTCATGGTGGCGCACTTGAGGCCTTGTCCGTCCATGCTGCCGGCCGCTGCTTGGTACGCCAGCGGAGTGGCCGTGGCGATGGTGCGGGCGAGTGAGGCTGCACGGGCACCCTCGGTGGCGGCGTGTTCGACCTTCTGGTGCGCCTGTCGGTTGACGCCGTACGCATACATCCAGCCCAGGAGCAAGATCAGGATGACGGTTGCGAGGCACAGCTCGATCGTGACGTCGCCCCGGTCATCTCGGCGGGCGCGGGATATCCATCGGGTGAGTCTCATCCGATTCCTCCCGGGTTGGTGACGCGTTCAGTTGGTTTGGTGTGGTTGACGACGATGGGGAATTCGAGACCCGGGACGAGGGAAGGGGCCTTTCCGGTGATGTTGACGGTTGTTTCACGGATGTTCTTGCTGACGAGGACAACCGGGATCTGCAGGTCACCGGTGCCTGCCTGGGTGATGCAGGCATAAGCGGCAGCTGTTCCGAGCGCTTGGTTGCCGTACTGGGATCTTGTGTTCTTCAGTGCCTTTTCGGCGCAGCTGTTGGCGACGTCGCGGCCGTGGAAGAACAGAGCGGTTTGCAGCAGGACCGAAAAGATCAGAAGGAATGCGACCATCGCGATGACCGTAATGAGCGTCGCCGGGCCTCGGTCATCGCGGCGCCATCGGTCGATCAACTGTTCCAGTGTGACCATGGTCTGCTTTCCGATAGTTGTTGGACGGCTGGCTTTTCAGGACGGAATAGGGATATACGGCCACGGCCAGGAATCGATTCCGAGCTGCCAAGCACCGCAACGCCCGCCACCATCGCAGCGGCCTGGAAGACCCTCACGAGGTATGTCACGAAGTCACCGTCTCTCCAATCGATTCAGCGCTGTCTGATTTCAGTCGGGGATCGCGTTTGCGCGGGACATGATTTTGCGGACGACGATCGCACCGGCTGCGGCGGCGGCGCCGACGACCAGGACGGCGAGGAAGACGTACTCGAGGGTGGAGGGTCCGCGGTCTGAGTCTTTGCCGCCGGCGCGGTGGAGGAGGGTGCCGGCCAGTGCGGCGACGAACATCATCGTGAGGGTGATGTAGGAGGTCACGGCCTCGCGGGCGGTGCGCCGGGTGGCGGTGGCGACGGTGGTGATGCTCATGGTGGGCTCCTTGTGTTTGGTCGATGTGTAGCAGGTGAGCTGGACTGGGTGATCGTGACCGGCCAGGCTCGGCGGTCTGGGCGTCTCGCTCCTTTCGCGGCGCCGGCGGCGCACCATCGAATCGGACTAGCCGGTGATGATGGTCAGTGCCGGGATGAGCAGCAGCATGATGAACAAGCCGGCGAGTCCGGCCAGTGGCATAGCCAGCTTTTCGGTGGCCTCCGCTGCCGCACCCTGTTCTGCGCTGGCCTGAGCGGATCGCAGGCCCGCGGCCTTTGCCCGCAGTGATGCGTAGACGGATGCGCCTTTGTCTCCGGTCATGTTCATGATGTCGGCCAGGTCGCCCAGCTCGGTCAGGCCGAGCTCATGGGAGACACGTGTCAGGGCATTCCACGGGGCTTCGCCGGAGCGCCCGGCTTCGTACAGTTCCTCGTCGAGGCGCAGGAACACCCATGAATCTCCCACCTGCGCAGCGCGCTCGAGGCTCTGGGTGGTGCCGATTCCACCGCGTCGGCACAGCGCGACGAGATCGATATAGGAGCTCAGTGCCTGCGCGAATTCGGCTCGTGCCGCGGTTGCCCGGCGTCGGATCTCGATGTCGGGGATGAGGAAGAGCAGGAAGGCGGTCGCAATCGACAGGATGGCCGGGATGGACCATCCCAGGCCGACCCCGAATGCAGTCAGGACGAGGTTGAGGAAGGGGAAGATGAGCAGTCCGAGCAGTGCTGCGACGAGCTTTTCCCCGAGTACGTGGGCAGGATCTCGGTGCAGCAGGGCGAGATCGGCGTTGGGGAGCGTGAAGAATTTACTGTCCTGCAGGTAGGGGTGGACCCGGATGCCGAGTTTGTTCGCCATCCCGTCGATCAGGGAGGTTCCGGCTGTCGACGTGCGCTCCGGGGCCGGTCCGGACAGGCGTGACATGGCATCGCTGAGTGCGGGTTGTGCGCGCATGAAGTAGAGGGCGACTAGGTAGATGCCGATTGTTCCGACGCTCGTGTAGAGGATGACCGTCATCTGAATGCTCATCGCTGCGCTCCTACGAGGTCGGTGCGGTTGACGCGATCATTGGTGCCGATGAAGCGGGGGTAGGTCGGCGGTTTGGTGGCCTGCTTCATCCAGTACAGGTCGGCCGCGAACAGGGTCAGCAGGATCAGTAGCACGATCTGCATTCCGCCCGACTTGTACGGTTCCATGAAGTTGGTGAACAGGAACGCTGCCGCGAGTGTTGTGATCGCGATGATGGTGACCCATTTCGCCTGTGTGCGGCTGGATTTGCGGTCGGCCTCGGTGCGGCGTCGGCGCGCGACCATGTCGCCGACGTCTTCGGCGAGGCCTTCGAGCACGGCTGCAAGTCCAACGCCCCGCAGTTGCATGCTCAGTAGCAAGGCTCCGCAGATCTTGTCGCCGACGCTGTCGTTGAGGTCCGAAGCGAAACGTGTGATCGCATCTACCGGAGGGACGTTGTTGCGCAGGCGGCTGATGAACGCCGTGATCTCCTCCCGTAGCGCTTCCGGGATCGGAGTGGAGATGATGGTGTGTTCGATTCCCGAACCAGCCTTCATGCTGCTGGAGAGGTTGCGGGCCCACTCGTCCATGGCCGCCAGCCGACTGATCTGCTGTTCTGCTTCGGGGCGCCCGAGCAGGTACGGCAAGCCGACCAGCAGCGCGGGGACCAGAAAGAGGGTGAAGAGCCAACCCGAGAGGGACGACACGATGATGCCGGCGGCGAAGCCCACGACGAGCAGGATCTGGGTGCTACGCGGGATCTTCGACGAGCTGCGGCGCCGGCGCTGACGCGTGGGCGCGGTGGGATCGCGGCGGTCTTTCCATCCCATGACGATGCAGGCGACCCCGGCGCACAGCAGCAGTACCAGGAAGATGCCGATTTGCTGATACATCACGCCACCTCTTCATCGTCGTAGAGGTCGCGTTCTTCGTCGAAGTGGCGAAGGCTGTCGCTGGGGAGGTTGATTCGCTTGAATCCGCCGGCGAGCAGCTTGCGGAGCAGAGGTTGTGGAATGGATCCGAATTCTCCTGTGCCGTCCGAGTATCCCCGGTAGATCGTGGAGAAGGACGGCTTCTTGTCGTCGCCGGGCTCGACGTAGACGACTTCGTCGACGTAGCGGACCGAGGTGCGTGATCCTTCGCCATCGACGCGGACCTTCGTGCCGAGTTGGACGATCAGGTCGATGTGCTCTGCGAGCTGGCGTTCGACGTAGTCCACCGTCGCGTTCATCGGGGGTTCGGTCGCCAGGTTCACTAGACGGTCGACTACACCGCGAGCGGTGTAAGCGTGGGTCGTGGATAGCCCGCCTCTGGCAGTCTGCAGTGCCTTGAGAAGTGCGAGGACCTCGTGACCGGCGACCTCACCGACGATCATGTAGTCGAGCTGCTGTCGCACGAACTCGTACAGGATGTCCGAGAGGGTGTAGCTGCCGGCGAGCTCGCCGTCTGCACCGCGTTCTCCGCCGCCCAGGATTGTCTCGGCGTCGACCACGAAATCCTCGCGGCCCGGCAGTTCGTCGATGAAGAGTTCCCGTTCGGTTTCCGCGATTCCGATTCGCGTCTGCAGAGGAAGCGCATTGGCCAGTGCACGCGTGAAGGTCGTTTTTCCGAAGCCCATTCCGCCGCCGGTGACCACCGAGGCACCGCCTCGGACCGCGCACGAGAGGATGGTCGCGAGCTCGATCGGCATCATCCGATGTTCGACGGCGAGTTGATCGAGGGCGATGTTCTTGAGGCGGTGGATGCGAATTGCCACCGAGGGCCGTTTGACCGAGTAGCCCATGACCGACAGTCGGTGGCCTCCGCGCATTGTCAGACGCAGTGACGGATTGAGCCGGGAGAATGGCCGGCCGCCGTTGTCGGCGCGTGAGGCCAGCAGTCCCATCCACTCGAGGAGTTCCTCGGGGGTGTCGACAACTGGGTCGCGGTGTTCATAGTGCCCGTCGGGGAACTTGACGTAGACGGCCGCACCGTTGAGGAAGATGTCGGTGACGTGCGGCTCTTCGACGAGTTCTTGCAGCGGGCCCAGGTTGAACTGCGCGTCGAAGATGGCCTTGATCAGGGCTTCTTCTTCGACGATGGTGAAGGCTTCACCGCCGGAGTTGATGGTCTTCTGGACGTGGTTCTTGACCAGGCCGGTGATCGTCTCACGGCCGAACTCGCGTTCTTCCTCCTCAGTGAACGGGGCGAAGTATTTGCCGGCGTTCTTCGGGTCGTGGCGCTCGCGGTCACGCGCTGACCGGTAGTCACGCAACAGTTCCGCAGCTTCTTTCTGCAGAGCGCGGACCAGGGCGCGATCGACCTTGGCCTTCGCGGCCGGCGGCACGGACCGTCGCGCAGTGCCGCTGTGCCCATTGGTGCTGGCCGGTGGCAGTTCGTGTAGGTGAAGCGATCGAAACGGATCAGTGTCGGGGAGCGTGATTTCCGATACCGAACTGCGGCCCCCACCTGCGAGGTCGGCGTCCGGGATCGGGGCTGAGAAGAAGGGGAGTTCCGTGATCTTGTTCTGCGGAGGCTGAGTCGCGTCGTCGGTGTTCATCGACGTTCTCCTGTCAGTGTCGGCAGCGCAGCATTGAGCGCGGGACCGGACTTCCAGTCCGCCTGATGGCTCACCGCGAATTTGGTGATCTTCGGCCAGGTACTGCGGTGGAGGGTGTGCAGGTAGATCGAGCGGCGACGGCGCCATTTGCTGATGGACAACCCGTCCGAGAAGACCTTGGCGTCATCGGAGTCGGGCAGGACCGCGATCACGTCAAGACCGGTGACTTTCGTGACTTCCTCTGCGTTGTAGGGGGACTCACCGATCAGGATCAACCCCAGACTTGCCCGTGATTGCACCGCGGAGAGCTGCTGTCGCAGGGCGTTCTGCGAGGCGCGTAACGCTGCGATTGCCGTTCGCTCAGTGCGGGTGACGATTGCGATCGTTGTCGCGTTGACGATCAGTTCGACCGGAGCGCCTCGTTGCCCGATCCGGCCGGCATCGACAATCACGTTGGTGTCGTCGACGCTCAATCCGGCCAAGTGGACACCCAACGGTCCCCACACGGGCCGCATCGCATCTGCCTGGGCGGAGTGGACCAGCCCCGGAAGCAATGACACCGACGACTCCGGTATCTGGATGAGTTGCTCGGTCAGAGCAGCCTTGAGGCGCCCGTGACGATTCGCGTCGACAAGATTGATCAAGGAACGATCGTGATAGTGGTTTCCGAGCATGTATCCGGCCAGGACCGGCGAGGACCCGATTGCATCCGCTTCTACGAGCAGAGTCCGGTCGGTCGGTGAGTTCAGGGCCAGCGCGAGCGCCGTGGTGCTCACACCGGGTGAGCGTGAGGCGGATGTCAATGCCAAAAACATCTCCGATCACCGCACTCGGTTGTCGAGGACGATCGCGACACGCTTGGTGGCGCCGCGGGCGGCGACCCAGTTGGCCTCTGCCTCGGGCACGAGCAGGTTGAGCGTTGTCTCGCCGGCTTCGGGGATCTCCTTGGTGGAGTACACCTGCGCCTTCGTGTTGATCGGGCCCTGTACGGGCGGGTCGTCCTGGTCGCGTGGTGTGTCCACGACACGGACCATGTCACCGGGGACGATCGGCTCGGAGGGGAGGTGGCTGTAGCTCACCGTGATGCCGACCATCGTGAGGCCTTCACCCGGAACAACCTGATCGGTGATCGCGGACGGGAGCAAGACGGTGCCGGCCGGCAGCCGAGTGCTGGCACTCATTCCTACGACCCGGCCGCGTTCGCTGGCGGGCAGCGCCCCGAGATCGGCATCAACGTTTACCGATTTGGCGGCCAAGTCCTTGGACTCGATCGTCTCGCCTTGCTGCACCTCGTTCGTCAGAACGAGCACATCGGTGGTTGCGCGCATGGCATTGACCGCAGTGAGCATGCCGATCACTGCCACCACAACGAGTGCGACACCGACCGCCAGGTAAATGGGGCGTCGACGGACGCGCGCGCGGGTATTCAGATCGGGTAGGTCGTCCTGATCTGCGCCGTTGTGCGCCGGGGGCAGGTCATCCCCGGACGAGCGGAGCTTGTCGATTTGCTTGGTCAGCAGGGATGCCATGTGGTGGTCCTTCACAGTGGACGTGTGGACATATCGGACACTTTCGTACGGCGAACAGTAGAGAGCGACCTGGACAAGTTTGTTGCGACCACGTCACCTGCAAAGCTCCGACGGACTGGTGACGCCATCCGGTGCGACTGGTCCGGCGCGTGTGAGGGCGCCGCTGGGCGGCGTGAACCAGCTGCGTTGCGTGGCGGATTTCGGTGGGGCGGCGACCGTGTTGCTCGCCATGGCAGTAGTGCATTCCGCTACGTTTCCGGCGGTATGTACATGAAAACCTGTGCGTCCAGCGATATCCCGACCTCGGGTGCCGGAAACGACGGTTCCAACTATCCGGCGTTGGGAAAACTGCGCGGCATGCCGTTGACCGACTACTTCTATTGCCCCGTATGGACAGTCGGGTTCGAAATGGTCCTTGTAAACATTCCTACGGCCCGTTTTGGGAGTCTCTGCTTGGGCCGACCATCGCCTCAGCACGACTAGCGATCCGTGCCGTGCCACGTCGAGCACGAGGAGCCGAACGCCGAGCATCGTCCCCGTCGATCGCACACGTGAACCCCATTGTGCTGCACGTGGCATAAACGCTTTCCCCTCTGCAACCCGCCTGGGCCCTCCCCCTCGGCGCGACTGTCGACCCGCATTCGTCTGCCTGCCACGCAGCTGTGAGTCTTCTGGGAAAACATTCCATCAGGTCGGGAACTGCGTTGTCCAGCAGGGGGGTAACACTCAAGAGTGTTACCTACAAGGCTTGACATTCCCCGGGAGTAGGGTAATGCCGCTGGATTCGCTATCGGAAAGGCCAAGCAATGGAGTCGATCAGTCCGCCGAGTCTCGGTGATTTCATCCGTGCTCGGCGCACCCGGGCAACGCCGAAGCACCCGGATGGAATGACTCGGGCCCAACTGGGCGCGGAGAACTATTCGAGTGTCAGCTACATCGCGCGGCTGGAACGAAACGTTAAGGACGCGAGTCCTTCTCCACAGGTTCTCGACGCCACCGCCAACGCACTCTGTCTCGATGATGCAGAACGTCGGCACCTTTTCAATCTGGCACGGCGAACACAGACCGAGCGTGAGGACACCACGACACCCTGGACGATCGGCGACTATCGGACACTGATCACACCCGATATGAAGACCGCCATCGCGGCGCTGAACCCGCACCTGGTGGCGTACCTCGACGAACGCTGGAATGTCATCGACTGTAACTCGGCGTACGACAAGGCGTTCCCTGGACTGGTCGACGAGGGAAACGTGTTGCGCTGGTTCTTCTCGACTCCGTCATCAATGAAGGTCATGGTGGAGTGGGAGGCGGAAGCCGCCTTGACCGTCAGCTGGTTCCGAGCGTTGATGGGCCGCTACTACAACCCCGACTGGGCGGTGGAAACCCTCGAAGAGTTGAGCGAGTTCCCTCTCTTCCGCGAACTGTGGTCACGCGAAGAAGTTCGGTTCGGCCGGCACCAGCCGTTCATGCACCTCCGCGACGCCGAGACCGGTGAGCGATACAGCGTGCACGTGCAGGTCCACGCGGAGATGCGGGGCAAGTATCCACTGCAGATGTACCTCGGAGTGCGCCTCCCCGCCTCCTGAATTAGCCGAGCGTCTTGACGAACGCGGCTATCGCCGCGTTGACCGGCTCAGGGTGTGTCCAGTTTGCGGCATGGCCGGCCACCGGGATCGTGACAACTGGCGCAGCACCGGGAAGACCTGCTTTGAGCTCGTCCGCCTTCTCTGCGGGCGCTGACAGGTCATTTTCCCCGCGGATGATCAACGCCGGAACGTCAATGTCGGAGAGTCGGTCCACGATGTCGTCGCGTTCGATAAGGCACTCTGCGGCTGGTCGGACAGCCATGCGATCGCTGCTGTTCCATTTGCTGATCCACGACGTCCAATCCGCAGGTTCTCCACCGATCAGTTGGGGGGCAAGTGCGCTGGTGAGGGGGTCGAGTGGCTCTGTGCTGCACCACTGATCGAACAGGACGCGGTATCCGGATTTCTGCTCGGGGGTACAGGCTGAGGCTTCCGTGTCGAGCAAGATCAGAGCCGTCGTGCGCTCCGGTGCGAGGAGTGCTGTGCGCAGCGCGGTGTAGCCGCCCTGGGACATGCCACCGATGATTGCCTTCTCGACGCCGAGGTCGTCGAGGACGGCGAGGGCGTCGCGTGCGAGGTCCCAGTATGTGAACGGCGTACCCGTATCGGTGGTTTGTCCGTGGCGGCGCGCGTCCCAGGTCACAACCCGGAGGTCCGGGGCTAGATCGCGCACCTGGGGCGAGAACATGGATGAGTCCATGAAGAACCCGTGCCCGAGTAGAAGTACTGGCCCCCCTCCCCCACTGTCGGTGTAAAAAATGTCGGCGTCGGGCGTTGTCACTGTCGGCACGTAGCCGATCCTAGGGTGAGGTGACTATCCCCGGTCCAGGCGAGCCTCATGGAGCGCTGTTGCCAGTCCCCTTTCAGAGGTTGCCGCTCACTCTCAACAAGACCCTCTCGCCACAACCTGCGGAGACTATCGACGCGTTCTGCCGAGTGTCCCTGATCGGTGGGGCTTCTCCCGTTCGAGGGCAGCCCGCGACTGGGTGCGTTCGGTTCGTCCATTCGGTCAGAGCGCGGGCGATCCAGCATCGCGCTACCGCGGAGTCCGCCGCACAGGCGGCGAGGGACTCGAATGCCAGCGCTATCGCGACTGTGAACTCGGGGTGCGTTTCGTCGATGCATTCGAGTGCGATGTCGTTCGCCGCCGAAAGTGCCAGATAGGTGGCCTCTGAACTGGTTACGGCCGAGCTAAGGGCCAATCTCTCCGTGGCCTCGTACGCCGCGCGCCACGCGTCGGGGCTGAGCGCCTTCGTTTCCGATGCTCGGCACATACCGGCGACGCGCTCGAGTTCGTGGAGTACATCGTCGCCGGCGGCCGGGAGCCTGCCGGTCAAGCCCCAGTCTGAGTCGAGCACGTCGGCGAACCAGCACCAGCGAGCGAACTCGGGCGCGTCGTCGAGCGCGAGTTCAACGGTTCCGGACGCCAGCTGCATCACTGCATCGGCGACCGACATCTCATTGAGAGCGGAAGAAAATGACTCATGCATGATGGTTTCCCGTCTGCGTGTCCCGTGAGTGGGACGTGAGGGTCAAGCGCAGGGTTGAAGCTTGTTGTGGAATTGCCAAACGCCGCACTGCGGAGCGTGCACGACCGAGGACGACCGAGGTCAGAGCGTTGTCAACCAGCACTCGACGGCGCGCCTGGCAGCGTCGGTTGGATCGGCGAGGTCGACCACAGTGGTGGCATCGACCCCCTCGGTGCGCTCCCAGCTGCCGTCGCCTCGTTGGTGGTCGACGATGGACCAGATCTCGACCGTGGCTTCATGCTCACCGCGGGTGATGAGCCGAAGAGCCGGGACGAATCCGGGGAGGTTGCTGAGGGCGATGTATGTGCAGTCCTCGTCAACGGCGAGGTCAAGGTCGTTGTGATCGTTCGCGTCGTGGGCGGCCGCAATGAACGCCGTGTGGAAGTCCTCGGGAATTTCTATGAGGGCCATCGGGTCTGGTCTCCTTCAAAAGGGTCGAGATCGGGGGTGCACAGCAATGCCTCACACGGCCGCCGGCGTCAACAGGTATCAGCGAACTGGAACAAGGCCTGCCTAGTCGGGGTGCCGATGCCTGTTCGGCGAGGCGATGCCATCGTTGACGCGAAGAGGGACAACCCCGACGACAGCCGCCATCGCTCATCTGAGTGAGGCCAATTCTGCTCAGCACGTATGACTCTCGTTGAACTCGACCGGCAGGCCGGCCGCCATAGCTTCGAGCGCCGGGATAGCTGCCAGATCCCTGGCGCCCCACCCTCCGGCGCTGAACGAGCACAGTCGATCGATGCCTCGTCAAACTGTGCGCTTACCGTGAAGGCGGTCCAGCGGCGCCTGATCGCACTCACTCGGTTGGCGGAAGCCCGCGCCGACGCGTTCACCCTAGAGCCGGCGGGCGACTGTGACTCGGCGGCATCCGACGTAACTCCTGCTTCTCGCGGAGAGTCAGAATCGGGTGCGTCAGTCAGATCGGCCGCGGCAGCGACTGCAGCAGTCTCGCCCTTTCCACGCTCCCCCGTAGGCGCGTCGGTCGGGGTCGACGTCTCCGCCATGGAATCGGAACCGGCGACGTCCGTCTGGACGAGAGCTCGGCGGTACCGGCTCAGCTCCGTCACGGCCGAGTCGTACTTGATGGCGAGCTTGTCCGCGAGGAGGCTCGGTGACCAGCGCTGCTCGTAGGCCATCCGAATGATTTCTCGTCGTTCGCAGTTGCGCATGGGGACTTGTTCGCCGCTCAGGCGACGAACGATGACGACCTCGTCGGCCGCGACCGCTCCCGTGGCCCGCTCGCGCTCGTGACTACGCGCCTTAGGATTGTCGATCTCGTCGTCGTCCCATCCGAGAGGCGGCACCAGTCCTTCTGCGCGTGCTTGTTCACGGAGGTCGGCGTCGGGTCCGGGGCGCATGGAAAGCTCGTCGTAGATCTCGTCGACCGCTTCCCACAACTCGCTCGGGATGAGACCTTTTTCCGGCATCGAGGTGACGACGTCGACCTCGACGTTCAACCGGTGAGCGAGGCTCGGATCGCCGTAGCCCATGGCATTGAGTGCGCGCAGTCGGCGGCGAGCCCCCACTGCTGGGGTCAGATCACGCCCACGGCTCGGGTGAAAAGTGATCGAGAGGATCGCGGCCGCGATGGCGGAGGTGGTCGTGCGAGTCGAAGTGCTCCTCAGCGACCGGATTGTCGCAACCGGCACAGAGGCCAGCTC
This sequence comes from Rhodococcus sp. ZPP, assembly GCF_017656075.1. NCBI lineage: Bacteria > Bacillati > Actinomycetota > Actinomycetes > Mycobacteriales > Nocardiaceae > Rhodococcus > Rhodococcus sp. ZPP. The sequence goes on along the minus strand of NZ_CP058640.1, from coordinate 47,095 downwards.
AGCGATCAGAGCGGTCGTCATGCCGGCGCACATCAGGGCGTTGATGTGGTAGCGCACATCAACCGTATCGACAGATGTATCGACGTGACGGGCAGGTGTCCAAGCCTGCCCGTCACGTCCCCCTAAACCCGACTGTCGCGATGTCTGGAACCACCCGTCGTCGCGACTGGGCAAAGCAGACCGGGCGGGGAGTCCGGCTGCATTCAGTCTAGCTAGCTGAGTGGCGCATACGGACGAGCGTGCGTCGCGTCGATGCGCAGAAGTCTGGGACAAGGGTAGGGCAGCTGAAACGGTAGTCGCCATCGGATGCTCTTTTCCGTTTAGCGGCTGGTCAGGCCGCATGTACGTGGGAACTGTTCGTACTCGAGCGCACCGGGTTCGAGTTCAGCGAGTGATCAGCGCTGCACCGCATCGCATTTACCACTGGAATTTAAACCCGGTATGCACCGATGGTATCTACATCTTCAATAGGATGTCCAGCGATGAACGGAAAATCGCAGTGAGAGCGCCCCTGAACGGCTTCAAGCCCCAGGCCCTCGAAGACGCGCGCACTACTGCCGGAATCACGCGCGGCGACCTTTCCCGCGCAATAGGCGTCGACCCGACCACCATCCACAACTGGGAAACCTCGCGAACGCACCCTCAGCCCGACCACCTCGCCCGAGCCGCCGAAAAGCTGGGAATACCCCTCGACCGTCTCGTCGTCGTCCCGGAGGACAGTCGGACCATCGCCGACCTGCGGAATCTCGCGGGATTGACGCAGAAGCACGTCGCAAACCGAACCGGACTCAGCACCACCACCATCGGCCGAATCGAACGGGGCGAAGGAAGCCTGTCCGATCGACACGCCACAGCACTCGCTGAGGCTCTGCACCTGGAAGAACGCACAATCCGCGACGCATTCATCCGCGCACGGAATCGACCGCTTCCTACTCGATAGCTCGGCAACAATCACCCCCGTGCTCATGCACTGTCCCCGCGGCGCAACCGCTGCTGCCGGCGACGATCGATTGAGCGCCGTGCTCCGCTGAGAGCCAGAGTCACAGCGAGCACCAGAACTGCCACGACGATGATCAGCCGGCGGAGGTCGAGGCCTGCACCTTCCGTGCCAGGGATAGTCACCAGCGGTGATGCCGAGGCCGCAACGATGAGATCGTGAGCGAGCAGCCACGCAGTTGCCTTGGTCGACATCGCTGGAAGAGCCGCGACAAGTAGGCCCAGAATCAATGGGGCCGCCATCAACAGAGACAGTTGGTCCTCGTCGGACAGGCCTGTTGCATTCTGCGCGGGTTGGATGGGCCGCTGAGGTTGACTGGGGTGCATGGGATCTCCTCCTAAACTGGCTTCTATCTGGAGGAAGATCCGGTGCAGCGGGCTTGTGTGACAGATGGCGGCGTTCTTTTTCACAGCCCAGCGAAAGCCGTAAAGCTCACGCCCGAGGCAGGCTGCATATCTCGACGGAGCCGCGGGCGGCGCCGAGAGTGATGCCGCCGCCGAGGTAATGCGCCAGGTCGGGGCGGTATTGCTGTGCAAGCGGAGACCAGCGAACTTTGGTAGCGCTGAAGACTAATCGAATCGCCCCCGCTCTCCTTGACGGCGGGGGCGATTCTTCACGCAGGCACGTCAATCGACGATCTTGAACCCTGCTGCAGCGAAGGCTTCATCGAACTCGGAGACTCCCTCGAAGTGGTCGACGAGCCGCGCGAAATCGTACTCCCAGCTGCTGGTGACAACGTCGCCCTCGTCGGGGCCCGAGAACTGCTCGTGCGCCCAGGGCAGGAGGACGCGACCTCCGTCAACGACCGCGAAAAGCACCCGATCGACGAGAGAGCCGCGGTAGAAGATGTCGCCTATTGAGATCCAGACGTCCTCGTTGGGGAAGTTCTTCGCCCAGTCGAAGCTGCGAGGAGGCCTGCTGCCGGCGTCGCGCAATCCCCTGAAGTCGAGATCGAGTCCCCAAGCAATCGAGATATCGATGTCGTCTCTCAAGATGGCGACGTTGCCATGGCTCTCGACCTCGTTCTCGATCGCGTCGGTCTTGCCGACCAACGCCGTGACCGTCCGGTCGCGGTAGCTTGGCCCGGCGCCACCACCCCAGCAGTGGATGTGATTCCAATCTTCAGTCGTTGTTTCGCGGATGATCTTCCGCAGCTCGTCCAGCTTCATTGGCTCCCCCTCGTTGGTGTGGGAACGGGATCTGTTTGATCCGTCAGCGTGATCGTATGTTGGAATCGGGTATCTCACATTTGATCCACGCGGGGCCTTTGTGACATGTCACCCTTACGGGGCAAGGCCACCGGCAGGATGGCAGGTAGGCCGACGCAATGGGCGCGAAGAACGCAATGGGCGCGAAGAATAAGAAACCTCGGAGTCCGCGGCGCCCAGGGAGGGATACTTGTCCAATGTGGGGCGACCTGTGGATATTCCCGTTCGATGTCACAATTTGGGGTACGGTTGCGTCTTGGTTTAGCGCAATCATCAGTAGTCTCTCGATTTTCGCAGCCGCTGCTTACTACATTATCGATAAATGGCAGGCAGCGAAGTCGCAAGCGCGCCATGTTCGTTTCGTGAGATGCTACTGGACGAAATTTGCAGTAAAGGCGGAAGTACACAATCATTCAGACGAATCTATTTTCGATGTGACCGTGCTGTGTGGGCGGAGACCCTTTCGCGACTACATCAACCGATTAATGGATAGTCGGCCTGTCGAGATGGACGAACTGCCCGGGTTGCTGGAAGCTTGGCAAGCGCTTCCGGGCGGAAATGTACAGGTCAGGAGTTTCAGGACTCCCATATCCGGCCAGGGGAATTTATTTCAGTTTACTACGCCGGAGCGCGCTCCCTTGGGCTTGTGTACTGGATCGAGTTTCGCGACTCGATGGCACGCCCATGGCGGATGCAGCTAGATCAGCACGAACCCATTCGCATCCGTGAACACTGGCGTCCCAAATATACGTTGACTGAAGTTCTGAAATACCGTGGCGCCCGAAAGTACCGAGAAGAGCGAAAGCGGGTACAGACGTGGATAACACAGAATGCGCACAAGTAGCTCCACTTTCCACGAACAACTCAGATCTATATTTCATATCCACTCTAGACTTACAGCTAGGATATCGTAATAGATCAATAGTTGCACTAACTGGGGAATTGAGTGCTTGCAGTGCCAGCCACGGCTAACCGTAGAGTCCTGACCCACTTAGCAGACTGATCAGCGTTAAACTCGTGCTGTTTTTCAGGGCCATACCGAAGGGGAGACGCAGTATCCGAAAAGAGCAGGTTCCTAATCGTATCTGTCTCAGAATTCGCAAGTTTCAAGAAGAGCTTCGACACCTGATCCATAGCCCTTACAACATGGTCTGTGCCGGCACCGATACTAAAGGTCGCATAGAAATCATCGAGCGGCGTTCGCCTGTGATCGCATAGGGAGGAAAGGACTGAGTCCACATCTTCGTGTAGCCACGATAGGTTCTTCTCCATCCGCCGAATACGCACCTGCTCATCGATTAATTTCCATTTGTTCGTTATAGAAATCCACTTAACTCGATAGTCAGCCGAATCTGGAATCATAGGCTTGGCAGCGAAGAGCATCTCTTTTAGATCCTCGCCAGCAACACGCAGACAGTTGCTTAGACTCTCGTCGTCGCCTTCATCCAAGTGCTGCCGGGCAGAGGTCAAAGTAGCTCGATAGAGTTCGATCATCGGCGGCGTTCTAACGATCAGTACTTCTTCGAGATCGTCATCGCACAGGCTCAGCGCCGCATCTCGAAACCCCGTCCAAGCCTCGGCTGTCAGGGTGTTAATTGCTTCTGCTTCGATCAGGTCGGCACGTTGTTCGACGACTGTTGCGATAATGAAGAATGCGACAGGAACGCCGATACAGAACCCAATCAGTGCAGTCAACACGTTGAGAGTGAAGGCCAGACCGGTCCACACGTCGTGCAGATCACCGACTACGCCCGCAGTAACTCCGCACCATCCAGCAACGAACATGATGCCGAGAATCCATCGGACGGACAGTGGCGTGTGCTTGAACGCCGCCTTGAAGTTCATAGGCATATGCTGCCCGGTCCAGGTGTCGAGGAATAACCCGACTCGACGTAGCGGGAATCCCCATCTGATAGAGAGTTCGATCTCGAGCCGAATCCCCCTACCAGAACGACCATCGAGGTGGCCTGGGAAGCCAGCCTCTATGTCTCAACTGGCGTAGTCCCTGCTCAGCCCATAACCACCATTCGAAAGGAACCTCTCTCCCTGGAGGGACCGTCAGCTCGCCGCCGGAACAGGCTGTCAGACGCCCTTCCCACCGGCCGTTTCCCGACACGGGATCCCTGGGTGATCGCCCGCCCCGATACCCTTCGCACAGTGACTACAGACCAGTACACCCCTCATGGCGACTACCAGTCGATCAGAAACGCCGCTGCCAATCGGATCGCTCACTTTGCGCACGAAGCAACGAAGACTCCGTTCGACCCGAAGCAGCTCGGAGTGCACGCGCGTGTTCTGAAGAAGGGCTTCGACGCTCACACGACCGCCGACGAGTCCGTGGGATCGGACTGCGTCAAGTGCCGCCAACCCTGGCCGTGCGCCAGCATTCGCCTCATTTTCGTGCCACTGAACGTCCTAGATTGATGCGAATGCAGCCGGTTGCGAGCCTATACGGACCGAAATGGCCGCAGACTTTCGGTGGGATCGCAGTCGCTAGGCTTCGGCAATGAGCATCGCACTCACCCTCGCTGTTTCGAGCAAGTTCGACAACGCGATGACGCATTGCGACAACCTCATCGAGGTACATAACCGGGCGGGATCGGGCGGACGCGGCCGGAGAACTGCCGAGACGTCGGTTAACCGAGCAGTTGTTGTGATTGCCATCGCGAGCTGGCAGGCCGTTGTGCAAGACATGGCGCGATTCCTCGTCGAACACCATATGCCTCAACCCACAGATCCGGGATATGGCGTCGCGAAGCTCATTCGGGGCCAGGTATTTGGCGAGATCGGCAACTTTTCGACCCCCAACGCGCAGAATACGCGCAACCTTCTTATCTCCGCCGGGTTCGATCCGCGGAACTACTGGACATGGACGACCAGGGGTCAAAATCGGCAGATGCTGACTCTCCGGCCTCATGAGGTTGAGGATCGCCTTCGAAAATGGTTGATGATTCGTCACGCCATCGCCCATGGTGACGAAGCGATGCCGGATGTCGATGTCCTTCAAGCGGTCAAGCAAAATGCCGTTCGGCCTGGGCAAGGTCCAGCGATTCGATTGGAGGACGCCAAACAGTGCATTGCGTTCATCCGGAAGCTCACCGACGTCACCCTCGGAGGGATCAAAGCTGAGCTTTAGCCGCTCTCGCCAAACAGCCCGACGGTTCCGGACCAGGTTCCGGATGCTTCCTCAACCACACCATGCTTTTCCGCTGTGGACGCCACGCAGCCTGGCATGAGATCACCGCAATACGGTGCGGCAACGCGGCATTTCACGTCGAATGGGAAGATCAACGCGAAGCGGCTGACTGGGCGCCTCGGCCATCGAACGGCTTCCCCCTCGGGTCATCGCGCCGCTGCCGTTGGCTTTCCGGTGGCCGGCTGTCAACGACAGGAAGGACGTGATGGTGGCTCGCAAAGGTCGTGCTCAGAAGGGCGAATCAGACGTCGAGCTGCTCGCCCACCGCATAGTCGAACACAACTCTTCTGTGTGGCTGGACCCGCATGACGACGGTAGCGAGAACGGAATGGTCGACTACCGGGTCTTCGACAAACCCGAGATCGACGAGTGTCGGCGGTGCATCGGAGTCCTGGAGGTGGGTTCGATTACCAACTCGGACTACCGCAGCTCTGTTGGCCAATACCGGCGGCGGTTCAAGGGGTTCGACGATTCCACTCTGTCTTGCAGTTGGGCTGTCATGTGTGAGTTCGGCGTGACTTTTCAGGGCTTGCAGGAGCGATTGACTCCACTGCTCCGCAAGCTGGAGGACAAGGGCGTAGATACCCTTGTCCGAGGCAGACGAGATACCAGCACGGTGGAGCTCGAACGCGAACTCAACGCCATCGCAGGAGTTGTCCAGATAGTTCGGACCCGCGAAGGCGAGCGCTCAACGCGAGTGGCCATAGACTTCATGTCGCATGCCAAAGGGACCACGACTCCCGACAGCACGCTCCAGGTCGTCGAGGCGTTCCTGGCCAGTGACGATAAGGACCCAGTCGGTATCCGCAGAAAGGTCATGTCGGAACCGGAACTCCCCTATCACGGCGTGTACCTCCACCTCGACGGTGCTCCAGAGCCCGTGCCGGACTCGCAGTTCGGCGAGTACCGTCACTTCGCGGCGCCGCTCCAGTTCGACCTGATGCCCACCCGTTCACCCAAGCTGCCCGAGGGGTTCACGGACCTGTGGCTCATCGGGAGGTTCGGACAAGGCTGGCACTGGGACCGCGAGTCGGGATGGACCTTCGTCGCAGCTCCCCCGTTCGGTCCGCAAGAGCAGCCCTGATCCTTCGGACGCCGGCCGCGTGCGCTCGGGGGGACCTGGTCAGAAGTCGAAAGGAGCGAGGTTGGGCGTAGTTCTACGCCCCGGCTGCTTCGCAGCCCGGCGAGTCCGGCGCAGACAGTCGTCCGTTGCCAGCTCAGCCAGATACATGGGTGGGTTTGCGAATCGATACGTAGGAGCTGTCAGGTAAGGCGAGGTCGCCGAACTCGTCGGTGTCGCTGCGCCAGGTCAGTGACAGCAATGAGTCTTCGATGATGTCCGGTTCGGGATCGGTGTCTACGACGACCCATTCGTCGATGTGTTCCATCAGCAACAGGTCTCCGAGTGCGACATCGGCGGCGCGAACATCGCGGACCGGCCCGTACTGGTCCTCGTAGGTGTCAGGTGAATCCTCCGGTATGTCGAAGACCTCGGCTCCGACGCCCGGCGGTACTGCTGGCTCTTTGACCAGGGCTAGTCGAGCGCGTGAGAACTCCCCTCGCGCGGCGGAGGATGCACTGAGTTGTTGTGGAGCGGAGAGCTGATCGAGGAACGAGGCGGCATCGGTGGCGCCGGCGGCTGTCGGGGTGCGGTAGTCGTCGAGTTCGACCGCTGCTTCGTTGGTGGGCTCGGCGCGGTCCCCGAGTAGCCCGAGGAGCGCCGTCGGTGACGCGAGACGACGATCGGTTTCGTGGGTCATCTTCGCTCTTCTGAGTACCGGATCGAGGTCGGGTCGGTCGCTGGCCAGTACCCATTCGGCCTCGATGTAGTCGAAGTACGTCAGCGGCGCCGGTTCTGACGGGTCGTCGGTGGCGTCGATGTCCGAAAGTTCGTCCGGCGGGACGATCAGCAATCGCGGATGGCGTGTTATCGAGGGTCGGAGGGTGTCGAGCAGATCGGACTCGAAGGTGCCAGCGCGCGTCTTGCGCGGGTCGGGTACGCGGTAGCACTGGATCTCGATGGGCTGATAGTTGTCGGTGACGGTAGTGCCGCGGCCGCGGCACTTGCGGGGCACGCTGGTACCGATCGTCGGTGATTGCCACATCATGAGCGCCCCTTGTGGTGAAAGCCGGCCCATGGAGATACGCATGGCGAAGTTGTCACGCATGTCGCCGAGGAAGTACTGCGCGTCGGGACGCTGAGTTCCGAAGACCAGATGCACTCGCGAGGTACGGGCCTTGCGTGCCATTGACGCGAGCATGTTGAGCACCGGTGGCTGTCGGGCGCCGCCTTTCGGTTTGACCCTGGAGTACCAATCTTCGACGTTGCCGCGGAACTCCGCCCATTCGTCGAGAAAGACCAGTACTGGTTCGAAGTCCGCTTCTGTCGCCTCGCCGGTAACGATCTTCTGGTAGCGGAACTCCATGAGATTGCGGGCGCGGTGGACCAACGCCACTTGCTGCTCGATGGTCGTCGCGACGACTTGTACGTTGGGCCAGTCCTGGAATCCCAGGAATTCGACGTACTTGCCGTCGAGGACCCAGATCGGCCATCCACGTCGCGAGAAGTTGACCAACAGATTGTGTGCGGTCACGGTCTTACCGCTTCCGGGTGGGCCGATCAGCATCAGGTTCGGGTCGATCGCCGGCCGCCACACAACCTCGTTGCCGTCTTCGTCGATTCCGTACGGAATTTCCACCGAGTCGTAACTGGCCAGGAGATCGGCCCTGGGGTCGAGGTCCGGTGCCGGCAACCAGACGCTGTCCGGGAATGCGGTGCGTTGCTCGAATCGAACCCAATCCGTTTCAAGGTTCCACCGTGCTCGCCAGCGACCGGGCAACGTCGCACTCATTCCTCGTTCGACGCGGGTCCGGTAGCCATCCGATTCCAGTTTCGGACCAAGTTCGTGACGTACTTCCATTGAGGTCACTTCGCCGGTTTCGGCGGCGACGTCGATCGCGGTTACGGTCGCGGTCGGGCCCAACAGCTGGGCGATGATCCGCTTCGCGCGCACAACCTGGTCGCTGTCGGAGACTTCTCGTTCCGGCTCGGCAGCGGGCGTGAAGATCAGGCGCCGGCGGGCGGGGTCGTGCTTGTCGAGTTCGAAGAAACCCCACCCTTGATCTTCGAAGACCCCGCAGATATCAGCGAGCCACGTCTCGTCATTCAGTGCCTGTGTCGAGTCGTAGTGCACGGTGAGTTTCCCCGGAAGTCCCGGCCATCCACGACTCCATTTCGACGTCGACAGCACCGCCCGGGTGGCCTCCGGCAGCCCCACGATCGGGCACAGCCTTTCGATCACCTCATCGACGTCGACATCGCGAAGCTGCTTACGTTTTCCGGCTACTCCGGCGTAGACGGCAGCGATCGACAAGCCCGCCGCGACGGGCATCGCGAGGGCGCTGTATCCGAACAGCGGAGCGGCGGCGCTGGCACCGACCGCGGTGGTACCCAAGCAGAAGCTGTCGCGAAGCCAGGTGTGCGGCCGCGGTGGCAAGGAACTGATTCGGGGAGAGCGTGCGAACCGTGCACCACTTTGCTGCGGAGGTGTGGTTGTCATCGCCAGGCCTCGCCTTCACCAGAGGGGATCACGAGCGTGCCGGCACTGGGATTGCCTTCCGCTCGCCGATTCGTACTTCCTGACTCCGCGTATCCAACTGCCGATCCGTGCTGCGACCACCTTGCGTTCGCAGTTCGCTGATCAGTTCGCATTTCCACGCTGCTCCCTCCTGCGCTAGCGAGCACACCACCTCGCCGCTGATTGATCTCTCCTACTCGGAGGAAGACCCCGGTAAGGGAGCTTGTGTGACACGCGGTGCCCAAGTTTTCTGGTCCGTGCTCGCTCCACATCTGGAAGCGGTGTGCTGATCGACTCATGGTGGAGTCCTCTGGGAGGCGTCCTATCCTCATCCCATTGACCCGACCTTGCGACACCGCCATGCCGGTACGGCAATCCCCATCCCCGATTTACACCACCTCCCCCTTGACACGTGGGTTAGGCTCCGAACAGCGCAACGCAGAGAGCATGGATCGGAGCGAATCCCCCGCGTAGGGGTATATTTCCGCTCAGGCAACAACCCACCTCACGCGTGTTGATCGTTCCTTGAGCCTCGCTTGCGTACCTGTTGTCCGGTGACACGGGATTGTCCTCGGTGCGGAGCTGTGACCTGGGCCGAGGAATTTTGACTGGCGGGATTCGGGTGTGCCTGTCAGCGTTTCGGGGGTTGGTGACATGGCCGCCGGGCGCTGTGTGCCAGTGAATCTTGCTTGAACCGGCGTGTGTTGCCGTCTGCTCATGCACCGTCGGCAGGCTGCGGTGATTCGCATCGGCCCTGCGAACTGGCCTGCCGGCCAGGGTGGGATGAACTCGAACCGAGCAAACTACAGTGGCGAGACAGCCGGGATAAGCAAGATTCATTGGCAAAAAGGAAGGTCTTCTGTCACAGGACACCTGTCCTTGCGCCATGCCACTGATCTCGCTGGTCTCGCATGTCCTGCCTCAGTGGTTCTGGCGAGATCGCAGCGGCCGCACCTGCTGTTCGCCAGGTCCATTTAGTCGCCGCGGCGCCTTCGGGCTCGAAGGACGTGGCGAGCATGGAACTCGGTGCCTCGATTCATTCCCGATCGCGGGTGACCACCTCGGATTCGCCAGGTTTGCTGAGCCGTCCGCCAGATAGACCGCCACATTCGCCAGATTCACCTGAGTCGTCGCCACCTTCACTGAGTCAGGACATCGCACAACGATCGCGAACCCGTTCCAACCCAATGCCGTCCGCCACCGCGCCGGCATCCGGTGCGGGTTCAACCGGCAGGGCGCCTCTCAACGACCCGCTGCCGCTTCCGCTCGCTCGCGGCAGGGGCGGAAGAAATGGTTGCTCCTCCAGTCCAAGTAACGCTGCCGGCCGGGCAGCAGTCAGTTGCCCTGAGCGTGGGGTATGCAGTACGAGTTTCGAAAGCGCCAACTTTCGACCTCACCTCAGAGAAAAAGTGACGGCCCGGCCAAGGCCATAAGCAGAGGACCTGCCAAATCCTCCTCGCGAAACCCCCGCCAGGGGTTTTTGTGTCTCTGAACGTCTGCGCTGATCCCGAGGCGGGACCGCTTATCCCTTATTGCCAAGGGGTCGGATTTCACCGGGACGGGCACGAATTCGCCTCACCCTGCCCGAGTGCGCACTTTCCACTACTACCGAGCGGTGGGTGGCCGGCCTTGGGTCGGGCGCCGATCTTCGGTGTGGCAATAACGTCCGAGCGAGTGTCAGGCCGCCAACTTCTTCATGTGCTCACGCACGGCCGGCACGTATGCCTGGGTCTGGCCGAATGGCGGAATCCCGCCGTAGGTGACGACGGCACCTTCCCCGCTGTTGTAGGCGGCGATGATCAGATCGGTGAAGTCGCCCTTGACGGCTCCACTGTCGTGATGTGGTCGAAGGTAGTCGGCGATGTGGCAGAGATAGCGCCCTTCCGAGGCGATCGCGTCGTACGGATTGAACGGGTCGGCAGCGTTCGGTGGTTCCGCTTTTCCGCTTCGATCTAGACCGGAATCCGTACCGAAAACCTTCCAGGTCTCCGGCATGAACTGACTCATTCCTTCGGCGCCGCCCTGGTTTACGCCATCGCCCTTGCTGACGGCCTTTTCGTTGAATCCGGACTCTTGTTGAACGATGCCGGCAATCAGAACCGGGCTTACCTCTGGGCACAGTGATCCAGCGGCCGAGACTGCGTTGGTGTATTGCGGCGGGATGCTGCCAGGGGCGAACTTGGTCTGATCACCGCCCTCTGGCGGGCACGGCTCCGTGGTGGTCGTACCGCCAGGAGCGCTGCCGTACTTGGTGGCGGCGGTCGGCATCCCGCCGCCCTTGAGTGTCACGTGTACGTGGTCGAAGTGGTTTGCGGTGTAGCCGTGCCGGTCCTCCATCAGCGACCAGTCACCGGTGCCATCCCAGTAACGCTGTTGCCAGATCAAGTATTCGACGTTGAGGGCCACTTTGTTCTGTTGGAGGTACAGGGCGATCTTGTCGCCGAGCGCCTTCCCTTGGGCGCTCGCGGAGTCGGGAATCATGATGTCGACCGCGCGGCCGTTGGGGTGGTCCTGGGCGACGGCGTCCGTGGGGCGCCATCCGCCGATGGTGATGATCTCGGGGAAGGCCGCCGCGATTGTGCGCATGACGCGGATGGAGTCGACCTGCATGTGCGCTTCGCTGCCTTTGTCGGCGGGCAGCGGTGGTAGATCGCCACCGGTGGAGTCGGTATGTGCGACCAGCTCTGCCGGCCCAGTGGCCGAGATGGTTCCTTGTTGTTTGAGCCACGGAATGGGATCTACTCCGCCGCCCAGTGACCAGCCTCCGGGGTAGATGCCGAAGTGAAGATGCGGCCCGCTCGACTGTCCCTCGCTACCCACCTTGCCGATCAGTTGGCCCGCTCTGACCTTGTCACCGGTGTGGACGAGGACCCCGGATGCTTGCATGTGCCCGTACAGAGATTCGACGATCTGGCCATCGATGGTGTGCCGGATTCGAATCCAGTGTCCGTAACCGGCGGCGGGCTCGGCGGCGATAACTTCGCCGTCACCGGCGGCGTAGAACGGGGTGTCCAGTGGTGCTGCGTAGTCCTGGCCGTCGTGCATGCCTGCCTCGCGCATACCGAAGGGTGAGCTGATTGTGTAGGTGCCTTCGGCCATCGGGACCGCGAGGGATCCGGGCTTGATTCCCGTGAGGCTGCCGCCCCCGGCGTCTGGCACAGGTTGACCGCAGTTCGTGTCACTACCGGTCGTCGCGAGGATGACCAGTATCGGAGCCATCATGATGACCATGGCGAAGGCGGGTATGCCGGCGAGCAGCCACCACCACCTTTTCGAGCTGCCTTCCTGTGTGTCCGGGGTCGACGGTGGTGTGTCGAGGAGAGTCATCAGCGAGCTCGGTGGGCCAGTGCGCTCGGCTTGACTACCGGCGCGGATCCGGACTGCGCGGCGGCAGCGAGCAGCTGAGCAGTCTTCGACCCTGAACCGTTGGGGACCCCTGTTTCAGGAGATGCGGGTCTGGCTGGTCGCGGGGTGCGGCTCGGTGTAGTCGGCAACATCACCGGCGCCCCAGATGTGGTGGTGAATTCGCGGAATCGGCGACCGTCAGGGCTACTGGTCGTCGTGGCCGAGGCGCGGACCTGGCCGGGGTTGGGGACCGGCAATGACGGGGCGACCCCGATGGGGTGTTTGATGCCGGCCTTGTCCGACACCGCCGTTTTCGACAGTCGACTCCGGACAGCGTCGGCAGCAGAGTTCGTAGCGGCGGTTCCACGACTCTGGGCACCGGCCGTTCCTGAGGTGGGCTTCGGGTAGCTGTCGGGATCGGTGATCGAGTCGACCTTGTTCTTTGCTCGCTTCGCCGTCGAGGAGAGGACCCGTCCGGCAACCAGCACTGCAGCTGCCCCGCCGGTTGCTGCGGTTGACGTGGCTCCGGCTGCGACTTTTCCGGTCGTTGCCGCGGCAGTGCCGGACTTCTTCGCTAGTGCTCCTGCCCTCTTCACCACGGCCTTTCCGCCCTGGTACATGTGGCGTCCGTTGGCGGCCATCGCAGCGATGTCGCGCGCTGTGGTGGGCGTTGAGCGACTAATGGCTGTCGGTGCGGCGTTGGGCCGTTTGGCCAGAATCGTTGCCAGGTTGTCCGACATTCGCTTCATTCCCTTGACCGCTCGGCGGAAGAGGAGAAGTGCGGTGACCAGGAAGATGTCGACGAAGAACACTGTGCGGATCAGGTTCGATTCGTCTGCAGCGAAGAGATCCTCGACGACCATGACGTATCCGACGAGAAAGACGATGGCGAAGATCATCTGCAGCAACGCCATTGCGACGTTGGCAATGGTCCGCCAGAACTGTCCGCGCATCGAGGGTGCGATGGCGAGGACGACTCCTGGTATCGATTTGATGGCATTGCCGATCGAGACACCTGCGGCGATGATCAATCGGCCGGCGAGGTAGATCGCGAAGGCCATGAGGAGTGCGCCGGCGAAGATCAGGAAGAACAGGCCCATTGCTTGTCCGGGACCGGGGTTGTCGGCATAGGCCTTCATCGGCCCGTCCTCCCCCTCACATGTGGCGATGGCATCTTTGACGCGGTCTTCTGGTTTCGCGTCGGGGTTGATCAGGTCAAGGGCTACGCCTGCCCCAGGGGCGATCTCGGAGACGACGTCCTGCGCTTTGTCCGCGAGTCCCGGCTCCTTGGGCTTCGCGAGGTACGCGGCGTCGAACTCTTTGACGCATTTCCCGTTGTTTTCCGGGGCATCGAGAACGACTCCGAAGTTGATCAACTGGGTCGGTTGGCGGATGAACGTATCGATGAGTTTCGATTCGATCGTTTCGATCTCGGTCTGCGGGTTTCCTCTGGTATCACCACCGTTCGCGAGCCCTGAGGCAACCTCCAGGCCGGCATCTCGCGCCGACAGCACGAGCCCGTCGTCCCCGAGGACGCGATCGACGGGGTTCGAGAGAACGCCCACGGCCGCGGCCGCGATGACACAGGACATGAGGAGCTCGTAGATTCCGGTGGAGAATCGGCCGCGGATGATCCAGATGGCGACGCTGAGTCCGGCGACTGTGAGCATCAGCGGGGTCAGCGCGAACTGATTGGTGATGGAGGTGACCGAGTCGGCGATGGTGCGCACGGGCGTGAGGATCAGGTCGAGCCATTCGAACGAGAGCACCCAGGTGATGAACCAGATGGCCGTTGCCATCAGGAAGCGGAAGACCTCGTATTCGAGGGTGATGATGTACGCCCAGATCATGCGCCAGCCGCCGCCCACCGAGGCGTTGCCTTTGTCGATGGACAGGAAGTAGCCCCACGCGTCGATGCCGTGCGAATCTTCCAGATTCATCCAGGCGAAGAACGGGCTCGCACCGCCGCCGCCGGCGGGATCGGCGAGAGCCGGGGTGGCCACGATCATCAAGATGGCGCCGGCCGCGTGCCAGCCGGCGATGAGGCGGATGAGTAGCCGGCTCCACCAGCGTGCCCATAACCAGCGGGTTACTGGACGGGTCAGGTGTATCAGCGTGGTCAGCCAGGATTGCGGAATCCATGCGGTGACAAGCCACAGCAGTGAGCGTTTGGCCGCGGCGCGGACACTGCAATACTCCCGGGGTTTAGGGGCGCCGACCACCTCCCGTTCACGGGAGGACGCCGCGGCCGCGGTCATGCTTTCACCAGCTTGTTGTCCTTCGGAGTGGTCGACACTGCAATTCGGCGAGACTCGGTTGCCGGCAGCAGCGTTTTGATACGACCGATGTTTCCGCTGCCATCGCGCATATAGCCTTCACCGCGGCGGTGCGGTTCGACGTACTTGCCTTTTCCGGTTACCGGAGCTGTTTGCTCCATGTATTGCTTGACCAGTCCGTAGTCGTCCGGGTCGAGGCCGAGCCATTCAATGGCGCGCTTGGCGAGGGTTTCGTCTGTATGACGGTGCGCGATGCGGGTCTTGATCAGTCCGCGCAGCTTCGGGGTGCCGAACGCGCAGTCCTGGTCGCCGAGACCCACCACGGCAGAGGACTTGCGGCCCTGCAGTACGAAGTCCTCGACGATGTCGACTCCGTCGTCGGCGTTGAGGAGGTGGTGTGCCTCGTCGACGAGGAACAACGCCATCTGGTCGGGGTCGGTGAAGCACTGTCCGCGGGCGACTTTCGCGATGAGGGTGTACACCGCGTGACCGAACCGCTTCTCCAGCGGCAGGTTCTCATAGAGGTGCTGCTTCTCGGTCTGCAGCTGGGTCGGCAAGTCGACCTTGTGGGTGCGGAAAATGATGGCGGGAGCAGTGATGGGCAGCGGGGGTAGATCTTTGCCGAACAGTGCCGCCGCGTAGGTGCGGCGGGCGTAGACGTTCATCGCTTCGCCGAGATCTTGGGCGTGGGCGATCGGGCAAGCACCGGACAGGAGGTGTTCGGTCAGCTCGCCCAAACCCTGGTAGGGGTGCATTGCGCGGTATTCGGGCTCGAGCACCTTCGCCAATGCGATGCCCAGGTCTGAGGATGGCTGGATCCGGAGCAGTGTCAACAACACGGACTGGGCCATTTCTGCTGCGACCCCGGCCTCGAAGATCCTCAGTGGATCCATGCTGTATTCGGGTTCGACGAGGTCGACCACGACTGCCTCGGTGACGGCCTTGGCCCAATTGGCGTACTCGCCGAGATCGCTTTGGTCGATACCGATGACCTGCCCCCCGCAGTCGACGACCTGGCCGGCGATCACCTTCATGGTGACCGACTTGCCCGATCCGAGCTCACCGGTGACCGCGAAGGATCCGGACTGGTCGCGCAGGGACTTTCCGGCGACGTCGTGGTGAACCACACCGATCCGAGAAGTGGTGATGTTCAGTGCCAACAGCGGACCGCTGCCATCGCCGAGATCGTTGCGAATGAACGGCATGTACGCCGCGAAATGCGTCGATGTGGTGATCTGCGCGAACTCGCGGACGATCTTCGATGTGGGAACGCCAGGCAACATCGCCCACCACAGGTCTTCCTGGTAGCCGACCGGCGCGACCACCTTGTATTCCTGCTGTTCGAACGCTTTCACCAATGCCTTCGCATCAGCGAGTGCACGCTCCTCGGAATCAGCTCCTACCGCGAACAACGCCGTCCAGGCAACCTCGACCTCATCGCGGTTCGTCTCGAGCAACGAGGTGTATTCGGTCAACGCGGCGGCAGCGAGGTCGAGAACACCTTGGCCGCCGGCCAACTCTCCTTCCCGCTGTTCGTATTGCTCCTTCAGGTTCTCGAGCGCGCGCTTGTTCGCTCGCATGACATCGGCACCGGCGGTGACCTTGAGCCGTACGGCGAAATCGACATCGATATCGCCGAAGTCGTCAGCGAGGGTGAAGAACTCCGAGCCGGGGAAATAGACGCCACCGGCGGGGGTGTCAGCGAGCGCGAGGAGCACTTGGTAGGAGGCAGGGTGGTCGACCATTTCGTACGGCTGGTCGACTTTCAGGACCCGACTGAACGTCGGGACTTTGCCTCGCCAACCCGAAGCCTTCTCTCGATCCGATTGGGCGCCCTCGTCGATCCGGCATGCGGACAGGGCGGCACCTGACTTTGCTCCTGGCGTCACGGCTGCGTCCGGCAGGTCAGGGTCGACATGCAGTCCGCGCGTCATCGCGTGCTGCCACAGCCACACCATCTGAGCGGGAGTGGCCGGTTGCGCATCGAAGACACCGGGGATGTCGGCCATGATCCGGTTGGCCTGCCGGACACGGGCCCGGATCTCGTCATCGTCAATTGCGGTCCGCGGCAGCCCGATGTAGTCGGAGAGTGTGGTCCAGGCCGAATGAGCCGCGGCCTTGACCTGATCGACGACCTTGGGTGTGGTCAGCGGAATGCTCAGCCAGTAGATCCTCTGCCCCGGGCGGTATAGCTCGATCGAGTCGAGAGTTGCTTCGCATTCGGTTGCCCAGTCCGGGTGTGCATCGAGATCGACGCCTTCGGTCATTCGGGAAACGACGGCTTCGGCGCTCAACGATGCTGCGATGCCCATCAACAGTGACTCGCCCGGAAGGGCGCGGACGAGCATCGTGTGCAGGGTACGAGCAGTGCGCTTGTCCACGTCGGGGCGGTAACCGTAGTCGAGGCCCGTGAGCACGTAGTCCGCCCAGACAACGCCGGACTTCGTCCACCGGATGTTCGCGGCCATTGACAGTGTCGGCTGTTCCATAGTGGCGGTGCTTTCTACTCGGTGCCTGCAGCAGCCAGAGCGAGGAGTTCCTTGACGCTCGATCGGCCGGCGCGATGGGTGGGCCCGCTCGCCGGTGTGGGCACCGGAGCGGAGGTCTGCGGTCGTGGTGCGACAGGTTCCGCCGATGCGGTTCCAGTGACCTCGGCGGTGGCGATGTGCACGGCCTGCGGGACGACCGTGGCACTGAGTGCGGCGGTCGTGAGGTCGGCAGTGATGTAGCCACTCGGACGCACGAGGTGGGGTGGCCGCATAGTCACCCGGCGGCCGTTGATTTGGATCTTGGCACCGGCCGGCGCGAAGGCTGCGGCGCAGATTCCCTGTGCCACTGAGGCGGGGCTCCGGCCGGCAAACCGGAGTTTGCCGACGACAAAGACGGTGCCCAATGACCAGAAGGCGAAGAACCCGACGTTCCAGGAAATGCTGTCCCGAAGCCACAGTGGATGCAGGAGCCACAGGAGCCCACCGACGATTGCGCCGCTGACGGCCTGCGGAACGGTATAGGGACCGAACGGCAGATTCTTTCCGTCAGGTGTACGCCCGATCAGTTGCGGCACCTTGCGAGCGCGGGTGAAGTTCTTGATGACTTCTCCGGTGGTGCGCTCGTCGCTCATCACAGCACCGGCCCACTCGTGACTTCATGCCGGCGAAGCCGCGAACCCGCTTCCGCAGTGCTAGCTACATCGAACATTTGGAGCCTCCTTGTAGAGGTCGGTCGCGCCATGAGGTCATTGCCGACAAGGCGTCTTTCAGTCGGTGCGAACGCGCGGAGATCACACCGGAAGGTCTAAGCCGGAACTCGGCTCGGCCACGATGTGCACCGCGGCGGGAGCACTCTCCAACTCCTCACCTGTCGAGTCCTTCAGGACGTCCATGTTGAAGACGACCCACAGTGCTGCACCGCCGATGAGCGCTGATGTGATGAGTCGGGCAACTGTGAATGAGGCCATCAGATTCTTGAGAAGGAAGAACAAAACGAGGCAGCCGGCGGCCGACTGGAGGAGCAGCTTGCCGTCGTTGGTGAACTCCTGCGCCTTGTCGAAAAGCCCTACGGCGAGGACCGCGTTGTTGGGATCGGTGGCGGCGAGCGCAATGGACATGATGGGTTACCTTCCGGATGAATGACGATCGGTTCCTGACGGGGAAAACAACGGCACGTCGCCGGCAGTCGGCACTGAAAGTGCGGGAGTCTGCCCTGATTCAGACGATGCGGGAACCTGACCTGAATCAGATGAAGCGGACTCCGGGGCACCCGAGCTTGGTGTGGTGGTCGAGCTCGATGCGGTCGTTGACGAGGATGGTGTTCGGGGTGCCGCCGGCGGGTACAACGGCGTTGCGTCAATTGCGCTGACCTCCCACCGGCCGCCGCGGGAGGTCATCGTCAGCGCGTACTGCCCACTAACCGAACCGACCTCGGTGACTTTCTGCGCTGCCGTCACCAGGAGGCGCACAACATCACCGTCAGGCAGTGGTGCCGATGCACTGGCACCACTCAGGTCTTCCGACGAATAGACATCGGTGATTGCCACGCCGCGATACGGCGCCGGGACAATCGGGGCGATCGAAACCCCCGGCGTGAGATAGCGGGCTACTTCCCCGTTGCCGGTCAACATCGCGGACAGGAACTCGTGCGCGGACGTGGCGATGGGATGGTTGGCGACCCGGTACTTGTAGCCGAGCTTGACGTCGATCGACGTTGAAGGGGCAGCTACTTCGGCGGGGAGTGCGGCGGCCCTGACGCCCGCTTCGGTGACCACAACCGCCACCTGAAAGTAGCGACGAACTGTGGCCGCATTCGCGTCCGAGGCGGCTCGAACTGACACCGAGACCGTCACCGCGTATGTCCGTGACTTCTCCTCGTAGTCGATTGACGCGACGGCCGGATCACTCGCGGCAAACAACGGCGCGGTCGGAAGGCTGGGGCTTCCCGAGACGAAATGATCGAGTTCTTGCTCATTACCACGCGTTGCCTGGAGCCAGGCAACGACGAACTGCCGAGCAAGATCTTCGGCTTTCGCTTGACCGATTGTGTCGACGTCCGCGGTGTCTTCGGTGGCGTTGTCGGTGAGGTTCGGGGTGGGCGAGGATCCGAAGACGACGAGGATCAGGGCCACTGTTCCGGCGCCGAGTGCGGCGAGGATTCCTGCTTTGAGAAGTCTGGTGGTCCACACCTGCCGAAGGCCCCACTGTGCACGCTCCGCGCGCGCCAACTCCTCGGCTTCGTCGACAACGGAGTCGACGCAATTTTCAGTCGCGGGATCGGTCTTGCTCTTGGGGCTGCGGCCGAAGTTGTTGATTTTCGCGAGGTCGATCTTCATCGGATGCCGGCTTCTGTCGTCCGGTCGGACGTTCTGCAATCGGGGACGGAATCCGCGATGTCGAATGCGGACGCCCGCGACAGCGCGGCGCGCGCGGCTGGCGCTTCGACGAACACCAACAGCCACAGCGAAGTGCTCGCCTCTTCATCGAGAGGGTTCACCGCCAGGGCTGCCGCGACTCGGCGGATCTCCTCGGTGACGGCGTGCACGTAGCCGAGATCGTGCAGCTGGGCTTGCAGCGAGTTGTCGAGCTCGTGCATCCGGTCCTCCTGGCGACTGGGGTGCGGAAGAGCGCCACACAGAAAAGTGGGCTTCTACTGGGAGGAAGATCCGGGTCCGGGGGCTTGAGTGACATCGCTCGCGAAACTTTTTTGAAGTTTTTTCTGCAGTCGCCAAGGGGTTATTGCCTCAGCCGAAAGGGCGCACGCGAGGGGCACTCCCTGCCCACCGCCGCACAGGCCGGAACCTTCACGGCAACAACGCCCTGGCAATAACGACAACCCCTCCGGCAACAACAAACACGCAGGCCAGAGGCAATATCCGGTTGCTGTACTGGGCGCGAGACCACCTCGCCCGCGCCCAGAGGAGACCGATCGTGGAAACGTCCACCCACGCACCCACCGCCACCACAGCTTCATCGGCAACGCCGGTTCGCAGCACCGCGCAGAGCAATCTGTACAGCCGCTTGAACACCGAGTGGATGTACCTCTGCGCTCGCCCCGCGGCCGCCGCCGAAGTCTTGACGTGGTCGGTGAGCCAGGACGCGCTCCGAGAAGTCGCCGATCTCAACGATCTCGCCGCAGCGCACCGCCGAGATCGTGATGGTGTGCTTCTGGCGCTGCTGACACTGCATCAGGAAGGAAGCTCCCTTGCCGGGCGAGCGCTACTGCAGCTGATGCTCGGCAAGCTCATCTCCCTGACCCGCCACGCACGGGTCAGTGGGCACGATCGGTATCACGCGTGCGATGAGAGAGCGGCCTCCACTGTGGCGACGTTCATGTCACTGATCGCCACCTACAGGCCCTCAGGTGAGAACGTCTACGCGGCGCTCTTCCTGCACACGCTGAAGAAGATCACGCGCGAGAAAACCTTCACCCAGGAAATCCCCGCCTCCGATGTCATGGACGAGTCCGACAGTGCTGAGAACGAGCCGGAAGCGATTATCTCTGCTCCGGCGCTGCTCACCTGGGCGGTCGAAAAGAAGGTCATCAACGACCTCGATCGCACTCTCATTCAGCGGGCATACCTCGAACAGACCGATTGCGACCTGGCCGTGATTGCCGCGGAGGTTGGGATGACTCCGGCAGCGCTTCGCCAGCGGCTCTACCGCGCGGTCACACGCATTCGCAAAAGTGTCGTCGCCTCCAACCAGCCGACTCCTCGACCCCGGTTTGCACGTGGTCGTCGTCGGACGGCAACGACTACTGCGGCGATCTGATGACCCGCAGTCTCGCGCCTCTGTTCACCGTCATGGTCTTCATCGCGGCGGCGTTTCTTCTGACCGAAACATCCTTGCTCCTCGAAGCGACGCAAGGATTCGATGCTGCACTCACCCACCCCACAATCGCTCGTCCCGGACTGCTCGCCGAGTCATCGCATGCGATGAGCAGGGTCGCTCTCACTGTCGCTGACTTTCTCCCCCTCGGCATCACCACTCATATCGACAGCGGTCGGGTCCTCGTGCCGGCGCTGTATCGCTGACGAAAAGAGAACACTCATGACGAACCTTCACACGCCAACTTCTGCGGACGGTCGCGCCAACTTCAGCGCCCGGGTTCCCCTGCTCGTCGCCTCCCTGCTCGCTGCACTCCTCGCCTCGCTCATCGCGGTTGTGTCGCCAAGTCAGGCCGGGGCGGCACCGGCATCATCGGGCTGCCCGGCAGTGGAAGTGGTGATGATGCCGGGAACGTTCGAAACGGACTCGACCGCTAATCCTGACGTCGCGAAGGGTCTGCTCAAGCAGGTCACCGATCCTCTTTCCCAGCAGTTCGGCAGCTCCATCAAGATCACCTATCCGGCGTACGAAGCGTCCGCCTTCAACAAGGGCAAGACCTATGGCACCAGTAAGGCATCTGGCATCGCGGCCGGCGCGCGCGTAATGCAGAAGCGTGCCACCCAATGCCTGAACACTCTGTTCGCACTCGGCGGCTACAGCCAGGGTGCGGACGTGGCCGGCGACTTGGCATGGTTGATCGGACACGACAAGGGTCCGATCCCGGCAGAGAAGTTGATCGCTGTCGGTCTTGTTGCCGACCCACGGCAGAGTTCGAATGGCGACAACACTCTCGTCGGTCCTCCCGTCGACGGTGTTGGGATCGCGGGGGCCAGGCCGGGCGGGTTCGGAAAGACAGCTGCAGTCACGCGTTCGTACTGCGCGCCCGACGATCTCTACTGCTCGACCAACGCCGGTAAGGATGGATTGCTCGCAGGACTTGGGCGAGTGCTTGCGCAGCCTCCGACTGCTTCCGGTCCGCAGCAGAGCGATGGATCTCAGCCCACCACCGCGGGTCTGCAGAACGCCTTGGTGTCCGACTACTCGAAGGTCAATCTTCCGGGATTGGCCGGCAACATCGAGACCCTGCAGCACCAGCTACAGTCCGGAGCTCCGGACCTGGACAGCATGGAATCGGCGGCGACAGATGTTGCCAACACTCTTGTTCCGGTGGCCGATACGACCAGCTGGGTAACCCAGAATCCGGCCGTGGAACAGATGCTCATGACCGCAGACGCTTCGACTCCCGAATACGCCGCCGGCCAGATCGTCGACAAGGTCAAAGGCATCGACTTGACGAGTGTATTTCAGGCCGCGGACACCATCGCGCGGACGGTTCAGAATGCGTCCACGCCGGATCAGGTGCAGCAGCTGCAGACATCGGTGGACACCCTGTCCACGCAGGTCTCCCCCTTGGCCGCTACTCCGGCTGATGGTCTGTCACTCGCGGCGGACGCACTCTCGATCATCAAGCCGAGCGTGCTCATCAACCAGGTCACACACATCGGGACGAACGCATTCGACCTCGCCAACAACATCCCTGCAATCCTCGACATCTTGTTCAACCGGATCCCGCACATTGTTCTCGATCCGGGTCTCGATCCGATGGCCAAGGTCAACGCTGTCCACGCCGAGTTCGACCGCATTAACGTCCTATTCGAGCCACTCATCAAGCTCGCCGCCGGACTCGACTACAAGACGGCTGCGGCACTGATCGCGATGATTCCCGACCCTTCCGGCGCCGCACAGATCATCTCGATGATCGTCGGCCTCGTCGGGAATCTCGACATCATCGGTCTGGCCAACACCGCCGGCGAACTCCAAAAGCAGCTCTGGCATGCGATCGAGACCGGCGACATCATCGGAGCCGGCCTCGGCGCACTCCCCCACATCCTCGACTTCGCGAAGATCGCGGTGGGCACACTCAGCGGTGGCCAGAAGACCGAGGCGTCCAAGCTCGGTTCGGTTTCTGCGGCCACGACGACCGGGCAGCAGATCACCCAGCAGTCACAGGCTGGAGACCTTGGAGGGCTCGCCTCGAGCCTCGCCGCCTTGGCAGGCTCTGACGATGCAGACGCCCTCTCCCAGATCGGTGCTGAAGCGCTCAAGTTCGCCTCATTCATCGGGTCCGGAACTCACCAGAACTATGGGGAGCTCGTCGTCGATTCATCAGGCACAACGGCCCTGCAGGACATGACCAACCACTTCCGTGATCCGATCGCCAAGGCCCTGGCCTAAGTCGGTCGTTCATCATCGAAATGGCGGTCGTCCGATATACGTCGACAGAACAATGGCCGCCACCCCGACATTGCGTCGCTGTGTCCCGCCTCGTCCGGTCAAACGCATGGGATCAGTCGTGAAGTATTGGGATATGCGCTAGTTCGAGTCGTCTCTCATTCGAATCGACTCCTAGACAGACAGACGATCACTCGATACCGTCCCGCCTCGGGGTCCGCCGTTCTCGGGGTCTCGGGGTCCCTCGCCGCTAGCGCTCGCTGTCTTCCGGGAGAAGGAATTTACGCAGCAGCTTGAGCTGTTCCAGGAATCAAGAACGAAGCAGGCCAGGACCACACCTACCCTGCACGCCATGGCTCCCCCTCCACAGTTCGAATACCGTGGTCGCGATCTGTTCGTCGTACACGTGACGACGTCAGTAGGCGGTGACGGTATTCCCAGGTAATGGACATCGCTGCCATCGACACGAGCACCGGAAGGTACTGGAACATCACCTCTCCGAGTCACAGCGAGCTCACAGAGGGCGCAACTGCTGCACTCGGTCTTCGGACTCTCGCGAGGAGCATGGAGGGGCACATCGCCGGCGGATTCCACCCCGACGAGCACGCGCAATTGCTCACCCAACTGTTCGCCGAGATCAACCTCTCCCCCACCTGGTATCAGAGCGCCGATATCAGGAAAATGACAGCTGGCGCTCTAGGGATACCACCGACTCACACACCCACTGCCGAACAGACGTGCAACCTCTGGGGCGTTTAGGTCAGGAACGCCCGCCACAGCGCCGCTCAGATGGCAAAGGCGGCCGCCGCTTGCTTCGACGCGCTCGAACATTTCGCAGTGGGGGTCGGACTACCAGTGTCGACCCGGTGACGAACTGAGAGCCAGATGCTCCGACGCGATCTCCAGATCCCACCGCGAATCCTCGGAATCTTCCGGCGCCTTCGCGCCCGTCATATTGCAGGGTTGTGGGTTCTTGCGGCCCTTCTCGTCAGTGCGATCGATGGTGTCGCCGCGACCGGGACGACCGTCCACTCACTCCTGGCCGTCCCCGTCGCTGTTGCCCGATGATTGTCCTTGCGCTCTGGGTAGTCGCGAACAAGAAGTAGGGCTCGTCGGCGCTACTCTGCCGCCTGTGTGGGTTCGTCGTCCCCGAAGAAGTACCCCGTCAGGGCCGCTGTGATCAGATGCGACCGAGACTTCGCGGCAAGATCGATAACAAGTTGATCGATGACGTCGAAGTCCGCCTTGAACAGGCGGTATGTCACTTGCGTCTCGGCATCGTCACGTGACGTTTTGGCGCGAATACCTCGGGGTGCGAAGAGCCCTCCCCCGATTCGGCCGCCGGGATACAACAACTCGGGCAGACGGTCGTGCGTCGCCTCGATCGCGACAATGAAGATCTGACCGTTGGTCATCCCTGTCCGCTCGCGGAGCTGCTCGAGTTTCGCGTGGCACTTTGCCGGCACTCGAACGCTGGACGACTTCCCTCCGCTGTCCGGGTCCGTCACCACGGGCCCTCGTTCGGGTGGCGCTTCTCGAGACGGCTCGTCAACTCCCGAATCCTCCCCACCCTCAATGAATTGGGATGCGATGTGTTCGACCGATCGAGCAGCCGGTGACCGAAAGGTCGAAGCTAACGGACGGTGTCCCCCGGTGGCTTGAGGTTGACCATGTTCCTGCGTCACGACGATTTACTCCGATGCTGAACAGGGAGCGAGACGCGCTCGCTCGAACCCAAATGATCTTGATGTGCTTTATACAGCCACCCAGGACCACTTCGACCAACAGTGCATACGACCAACAGTGCATCAAGGGCGCGCTTTCAACGGTAAACGTGACGTTTTAAGAAGAACATAGACCAACACGGACATACGCCGAAGAGGGTAGCGCAACCTCGCGTGAGCGGTATCGACAGGTGCGGTGCAATCGACCTCAATCTCATCCCAGACCCTCCCATAGTCCCCATGGTTCCGTCTTTTGATGCCTTTGATGGGGTAATGGGACGAGCTTCCTCCGCATCGACATGTACTACCAACGGACTATGGGACGCTTTTGGGACGGCGCCTTCACGCCGATGGGACAGCCATTTAGTACTGGTTGCACGTCTCTGTAGATGATTTGATTGCCATATTCCATATCTATGTGTTGTGCGCTAGAGCCACGCCTTAGAACGTTTGGGACGATTGCATAACTATGGGTGACACACCTATCGTCCGATGTCATCATGTTCGTATGACGGTGCCAAACGGTGAGGGCCTTGAGCTTGGCCGCCCGTGGATCGAAGATCTGCGCTGGCACCGCGATCAATACAGACAGTCTCGCTTTCAATGGAATGGCAGTGATGCGCTCCTCGCGGCTACAGAATTCACCAATGGGCGCCAGGACTTCACCTCACTGATGGATCTGCGCGAGCTGAATCTGGGCCGGCGTGCTGCCACTGAGTACGCCGCAGTCTGCCAACGCGCGTTCGGAGAGGCGGTAAGGCAGGCACGTCGGTCCATCTGCCCAACTTCCTGGGTCGCTGTCGCCATCGAACTGGACTCGACAGTCGACGACTGTTCGGCCAGCTCTCACTTCGCGACCTGGTCGAGCCCTGCAGATAGAACAAACACCCAGGTGGATCGGGTTCAACGGATTGTCGACGGCCTCTACTTCTCGAACCCCTTGATCCGGGCCTGGGAGCTCAAGCAGCTCTGGGACCTGTACACGGCCGCCGAGAACATTCTCGAGGACACCTTGATCGACCTCGTTGTCGAGCTCGACGGACATCGTCGAGCTGAGGACATTGCCGATGCGATCGGCGTCTTCACTGTGGCGGGCCTCAGTCATCGGGTAGACCTCCAACGATGCCAGCGCGGCGTCGTCGGCGATCCCCGCAGAACACCGCATCAGTACAGGTAGAGCGCAAGTCTGCACCTCTTCACGCATGTGTTCACGCAAAGGTTTCCCCATACGTTCACGCGCGTAGACCCATCCCAGCGGGGCATTTGCCCTGCGCCGCACTCGACGTTCGATCCGCAGAGTTTTCCGCTCGGGCGCCAGTGCGCTCTCACACACTGTGCCTAGCGCCGAATTACGGCACCCTGTCACGCATCTGATTCGGTTCACCCTCTCGCGCTCGAACCAGCAGCGGCACACGTAACTGCTCACGTCTTACAACCAGTGGTGTTGCCCGCATTGACGACAGGGTCAAGTTCACGCGTACGTACCGGCATTGCCTCCCGTGTCTGATCACCTACTCCAACACGCGTTGTTACCGGCATACAGTCACGTGCAGTCCATCGCGGTTGATCACGCCTACTTCCACGTAGGTTGTCCCGCTCCGCATCCCGCATGCCACCATGCGCGGCTTCACGCCGCTCTTCACGCATGATGTCCCGTAGCTGTTCATGTAGATTCGCACGCGTTACCCACTACATTACGACCCGTTGCCTTTCACGCATGTCCTCAGGCGCGTTCACACGCATGAGGACCCGTGTTGCTATCTGCAGCTCGGTCCGCGTGTCTTCCTGCCTGCCTCCACGCTTGGGACTACGCCAGTTCACATGCTTGTTCTCACGCTGTCTGCCATGCCTGTTCACACACGTGTTTTCAGACTGGCGGCCATGCCTGTTAACACGCCTCTGAGCACGCCAGTCATCACGCTCAACTCCAGGCTTGACCACCCGCCTTTCCTCATACGGTTGACCCCGTCGCATCTCACGCGTTTGCTCACGCAGATCTACCTACGGTTCACCCCGCGTGGCATACAGCAAGTTGTCCAGGAATCCTGCTAGCTTCACTGGGAACCACTCGTCACAACCAAAGTCCAATGGGAGAACTGCCATGTCCATGCATGTCGTCGAGACCTCAACTGCGGAGCAGCAGGAACTACCGGTGTCGTTCGGATTCTTCAACGGCAAGGGGGGGGTGGGAAAGACAAGCTGTGCCGCCAACTGCGGTGGACTCCTTGCCGCCGCCGGATACCGAGTTCTGATCGGTGACTTCGACCCCCAGGGGAACCTGTGCCGCGATCTGGGCTACGACAAGCGAGACGGATCTGAACTGTTCACCGCGCTCCTGCAAGGATCCGCGCCTCCGATCGTCCACAATGTCGGGGGCCGCGAGAATCTCGATGTGGTGCCGGGGGGCCCCGCGATGTTCGACCTGGCGGCCGTCATGGTTTCCCGGCAGCAGCGTCAGGGTGGTAAGCGGCTCGGACAGCTCGTTCGCGCCATGCTGCTGCAGGTTGCGCACAACTATGACGTGATCATCTTCGACACTCCGCCCGGTGATTTGACCATCATGGAGGCACTGATGGAGGTCGTCCAGGCTGTGGTCATCCCGGTCAGGGCCGACGACGCAAGCCTCGACGGGTTGGAAACGATTGCCGGCCAGTTCTCGGCGACACGGGATGGTGATCCAGACCGTAATCTGCCGGCTGTCAACCCGAGGTTGCAGTTGGCAGGTATTTGCTTGTTCGGTGTGGGCTCGCGTTCAACCAAGCTCACGGCGAAGATCCGTCAATCCGTCAACGAGATGATCGGGGATGCCGCCCCGATCTTCGAATCCCGGATCCGAACGATGGAAGCTACTGCCTATGATGCCCGCCGGGAGGGTTTGTTGGTCCATGAGCTGGAACAGCAGACCGAAGTCGCCAAAGTCGCACGTTTCGCCGCTTTGAAGAAGGGCGCCAAACCGACGGATCAGATACTTTCGCGCAATGCGTCCGGATTGGCCGAGGACTACGCAGAACTGACACGCGAAATCCTCGTGCGCTTGTCGACCATCAGCGAGGAGGTGGCTTCGGCATGACCGAAACCAGCACTCCCCGTCGCAAGAGCCTTGCCAGTGCTTTCGCTGCGAAAGGTAACCGAGCGGAGGGTTTGGCCGGCCTCCTTCCGACTGCTGGCAGCCCCACCCAGCCGCGGCGTTCTACCCCGGTCACCGAGGTA
The DNA here is from genome assembly GCF_017656075.1 of Rhodococcus sp. ZPP. NCBI lineage: Bacteria > Bacillati > Actinomycetota > Actinomycetes > Mycobacteriales > Nocardiaceae > Rhodococcus > Rhodococcus sp. ZPP. The sequence goes on along the minus strand of NZ_CP058640.1, from coordinate 19,009 downwards.
GAACCAGCCGCGGAGGAGTCTCGGCCTGCCGAGAAGGCGCCTGCAGCGCAGGAGCCGCCACAAGCTCAAGCCGAATCACCCGCGCCTACTACTGCGGTGCCCGTGCCCGTTCACTCCGAGCCGGTCAGTAAGCCAGAACCAACCCCACCACCCGCACCCGCACCCACCGAGAAGCAGGCTCCCATTTATGGGCCTTCCCCGGACCCGACCCCGGTCACCGACGATGTCGAACCTTCGACGGAAATTGGGAAGGTGACCGTGACGGCTTACCTGGATCGCGCTACGCGTGATGCACTGCAGAGCCGCGCGGCCGAACGTAGATGTGATCATGCTGATGTCGCAATCGAGGCCTTCGATTCTGTGGGGATCGCGGGACTTCGTAGCCTGTTCCAGCCGGTGGCCGGGCGATCCGCAGCCGGGATCCCGGTGCATCAGGAGCCATTTGCGGTCAAGGGTCCCGTTGAGACGTGGTTCCGGTTCACGACGGCTCAGCGGGACTGGCTTGACGCGCAGGTGAAGGTGGTCGGGTCGAAGTCCCGGAGCCGGCTTCTCGCTGGTGTCTTGTCGCTGCATCTTCGGACGGCGTCTCGCTAGTGACGATGGGGTAGGGCGACGGGGGAGTAGAACCTCGCCGCCCTACCTCTCAGTCGATTCCCGACAGCATCGGTGGTGCACGCGAATGCCAACGGACACGTCAGAATCCTTGTAGGCGGTCAGTTCGCTCCGGTTGGGCGGACACGGTTTCTCCGGATCAGTGGACACGAGAATTCCGGGTCGGCGGCCACGAAAACCGCTGATTGACACGCTGGCGTAAATACCGGGCGGGGTTCCTTCGCCCGAGTTGGCTTGGTTTGCCGCGCAAACCAACCGACCGAAGGAACCCCATGACCAAGTGTGCCAGGGAAGTGATGGAGATTTTGGAAGCCTACGACCTGACCCAGTGTGCGCATTCGGCGGCGCAGCTGGTCGGGTGTGATGAGAAGACGGTGGCCCGGTATGTCGAGCTCCGCGACACCGGCCACGACCCGGCCGACCGCGCGCGTCGTGCACGTTCGATCGACCCCTTCCTCGGGAAGATCGAGGAGCTGGTGGATGCCTCACAGGGTCGGATCAGGGCGGACGTGGTGCACGACAAGCTCACCGCGATGGGCTTCGACGGCACCGACCGCACCACCCGCCGCGCGGTCGCCGAGCTCAAGGCGACCTACCGGGCCGGGCACCGCCGAAAGTATCGGCCCTGGATCCCGGAGCCGGGCATGTGGCTGCAGTTCGATTGGGGTGAGGGCCCACGGGTCGGTGGCCGGCGAACCCAACTGTTCTGCGCATGGTTGTCGTGGTCGAGATTCCGGGTGGTGGTGCCGGCGTGGGACCAGCAGCTCCCGACGTTGATCGCCTGCCTGGACACCACACTGCGCCGCATCGGTGGGGCACCGACGTATCTGCTGACCGACAATCCCCGAACAGTCACGATGGACCGGATCGCCGGCATCCCCGTCCGCCACCCCGACATCGTCTCCGCAGGAATACATTACGGCTGCGTCGTGCACACCTGTGAACCGTTCGACCCGGAAGCGAAGGGCGGCGCCGAGCACACGGTCAAGATCGCGAAGGCCGATCTCGTCCCGACCAAGGCGAACCTGCTCGAGGAATACCCGAGTTTCGCCGAGCTCCTCGACGCATGTGAGCGGTGGTGCGAGAAGGTCAACGCCCGCCCGCACCGCGCGGTCGGAGCGGCCCCGGCCGAGCGGTTGGCCACCGAACTCGGCCGACTGCACGTACTGCCCGAGGACCCGCATCTGCTCGCCCTCGGCGAGGAGCGCCTCGTCGGGTTCGACCAGACCGTCAGCTGGGGCAACGTGCGGTACTCGACCCCGGACGGACACCAAGGGACGAAGGCGTGGTGCCGGGTCACCGGCGACGAATTGGTGATCGTCGCCCGCACCGGAACCGGTGTCGCGGAGATCGCCCGCCACCGACTGTCCACCCCGGGGAACCCGAGGATCGTCGCCGCGCATTATCCGCATCACCCCGACGACGGATCGGTGCTGCGCCTGCCCAAACCCCGCCCGCGCACCGCGGCCGAGATCGACTTCCTCGCCCTCGGCGAGGGCGCACACCGCTGGCTGACCGACGCCGCCGCGGGCAGTGTCGTCCGGATCCGCCACAAGATGGCCAGGGCAGTCGAATTCGCCCACATCCTCGACGCCGGACGGGTCGATCAGGCATTGGCCGTGGCCGCGGCGGCGGGCCGGTTCGGCGACGGGGACCTCGCCTCGATCCTCGACCACCTCGCCGCCGAACAACCCGGACCTGTGGTGGTGGTCGACGAAACCCACTCCACGCAACCCGGCACCGCCGGATGGGGCCGGGTGGGCGCATGAACAGCAACTCGGCGCCGCCCCTCCCGGACGAGCTCGCCAAGATCTGCACCCGCATGCGGCTGCCGTATCTGCGCAAGGCCGCCCCCGACGTACTCGCGACCGCCAGGGCCCAACGCTGGGACCCGGCCGAGGTGGTGCGGGTACTGCTGCAGGAGGAAGTCGTCGGCCGGGACGCCGCCACCCGGCGGATGCGCCGCAAGAACGCGAAATTCCCTACCGGCAAGACGTTCTCGTCGTGGCGCCCGGAGGAATCTTCGATTCCCGAGGCCACCAGAACGCGCTCACCACCCTCGAGTGGGTGCACCGCCGGGAGAACCTGGCCGTGTCCGGAGCCTCCGGAACGGGCAAGAGTCACTTCGTCGAAGCGCTCGCGCACGCCGCGATCGAGGCCGACCTGCGGGTGCAGTGGTTCACCCTCGAAACCCTCACCCAGACGGTGAACAAGGCGAAGGCCGACGGGTCGGTCGCCCGAACCGTGGCAAAGGTCTGCTCCTGCGATCTCGTCGTGGTCGACGACATCGGCATGCTGCCCGCCGGGCAGGACGCCGCCGAGGCGTTCTACCGCATCGTCGATGCCGCATACGAACGACGCTCGGTCGCTGTGACGTCGAATATTCATCCCTCGAAAGCGCACTTGTTCGCGCGAATAAGTGCGAGGTGGCGCCGAAGTGTCACGGGTTCGGTAGCCGGTCGGGGTCGACGTGGTCTGCGAGGTAGATCAGCGCGGCTTGGGGGTCCATCCCGAAAGCGGCGGCGACGAGTTTCGGATCGAGGGTGTTGACCAGGTCGACCAGGCGTGTGCTGCGGATGGTGCGAGGTGCGTATCCGCAGTCGTCGAGGACGTGGCTGAGGTATGCGGTCGAGGCGGCCGCCCGCCCGGCCTTGGTGCCCTTGGTGACGATCACGTGGGGGTTGGTCGTTCGTAGTCTGTCGCGGTGAGCGAGGCATCGGGCGAGGACTGCCCAGGTGGCCGGGTCCAGCGGCACCGGGTGCGGCCGATCGCCCAGCCGCAGGGTGTGGTGCTGTGAGGCGATGGCGCTGCAGCGCAGTAGCCGGGTCTCGCGGCTGGACGCGCCGTGCAGGAGCGCGAGCATCCCGACCAATGCTTCGTGCGGGTGGACGGTCGGGTCGGTGGTCCACCTGCGGAACAAGGCGCGTTGCTGGGCGCGAGTCAGGGTGCGGCCGCGAAATGCTTGGGACTCTCTGGCGGACAAGTCGCTGCTGGGGTCGATGAGGAGCACTCGACGAGACCGGGCGAATCGGAAGAACTGACGTAGTACGGTCAGTCGCCTTTTGCGGGCCCTGACGAGCGTGCTGAGGAATGCTTCGATGTCGTTGACATCGATAGTGGACCAATCTTGTTTGTCACGTGTGGAATAGAGAAAGTTGGCGAGATCGCGCATTGTTGCCAACGCGGCCTCTATCGTCTGGTCGCTGCGCGGCCGGGTTCCCGCTCTGCGGGCGCGTTCACGTGCGTGCAGCAAGTGGTCCGCGAAGGATGCGACTGCGGGACGGAGGGGCTCGGGGATCGCATCGATGCGGCGTTGCCGGCGACCTGCGGCGAGTCGTTCGGGCTGATCGGTCGGCATTGCCAGGCCGTGCTCGGTGAAATAGTTCTCCAATGCCCGTGCCAGCGAGCCCATCGACCTGCCCGGCTGACGGGAGCGTTCGAGCACGGTTTGAGGATGGTTGGGCTCGTTGTCCTCGAGTAGTCGGCCGAGGGCGGTGATCGCATTACAGGCGCGGCCGGGGTAGTATCGTCCTGCGAGATGGGCGACGAAATCTGGTAGCCAGGATGGTGTTTCGCTCAGTCGAGCGGCGAGGGTCTGGCCTTGCACGAAGGGGCGGTCGGGGTGACGTTGCCAGCACCGCGAGCACAGACCATGGGCCTGATGCCGACGCAGTTCCCCGCAGCTCATGCAGATTCTGGGCGGGTCCTTCGGTGGGCCCTCCCGTGAACATGAGCCACACCATCCGGTTGATTCCCGTAGATAGCCGGGCTTCCCGCACCGCGGACACGGGTTCTGCCGGGCGCGTAGGTCGGCTCTGCGGCGGCAGGTCTTGCATAGCCGGGCATCGGCGCTGCGGACCGTGTGGCCGCACTCGGTGCAACGCCGCTTGCACAGCACGCATCGGCCTGTGGTCGGCACCAGCACACGATCGCGGCCGCAGTCCGGGCATGGTTGCCGGGCCGAGTGTTCTCGTATCCGCCGGATGCACAAGCAGCACCGGTCTCGTCCGATGATCCCCACTGGGGCGCCGCAGTCGACGCAGTCGCGTTGCCGTTTCCCCATCTTTCACAACCCATTCCGGACGGTTCAGGTCACATCGGCGGCATGGACCGGCCGCGGGAATTGACGGACTGCGTTTTCGCCTGCGGGGCCGGCACGGGCGGGGCTGGGGACTGCTCGACCGGGGCGGTATCGATCTCGAACAGGTCGTCGGGCGTGCATTGCAATGCCGTGCACAGAGCGATCAGGGTGGAGAGTTTGATCTGACTGGGTTCCTTGGTCAACAGTGCCGACACCGATGCCGCCGACATTTCCAGGCCGGCCTTCTCGGCAAGTAGCCGGCGCAGGTCGGCTCCCGTCCAGATCTCGCGCTGGGCCGCGGCCATGCGCAGGCGCCATCGGATTTTCATTCTTGACCGTCCTCTCCGCTCAATTCGGCCAGCGTCGAGGTGACCGCACGTCGATAGGCATCCTCGATGAACGTGGCCGACGGCCGCACGTACCGCATCGTCGAACCCACCGTCCAGTGACCGAGCAGTTGTTGGATCGCAACCAGATCCACGCCGCGCTCGTAGTTGTGGGTCGCGCAGGCTCGGCGCATCGCATGCGGGCTGAACCGGTCGGTGAGGGGTCTGCCCTCCAGGTCCATCAGGTAACGCAACCTGTTTCGGATCGTCCCGCGATGCAGCGCGCCGCCGGACTCGTCGGCGAACAACACCTGTGAGTCCGGAAACCTGGGCCGCACATCCGCGAGGAACCACCGCAACACCAGGTCCAGTCCGTCGAGCATCGGTACCCACCGCGGTCTGGGACCGGACGTGTGGGCGCCCTTGCCGAATCGCACGTGCAGCTTGCCGAACGGGCCGCGCCCGAAATGCAGGTCCGGAATCTCCAGCAGTGCAGCCTCTTCCGACCGCAACCCGGCGTGATAGAGCGTCCGGAACAATGCGTAATCGCGGGCAGCCGGCGCGTACTTGCGGGCATTGGCGATCCGGGACTTCATGAAGTCGAAGAACTCGTCCACCCGTTGCGGGGTCGGTGGAGGCAGCAGAGCTGGGGAGTCGTCACCCACATGACGGGAGGCGTTGAACTCGTCGACCGGGCACACCAGCCGCACCCCGAACCCGGCCTCGATCTCGGCTGCCTTTCGGACCTGCAAGAACCGGTGGAATCCCTTGAAGATCTGAACGTACTCCCGACGGGTCGCCGAGGCTCGACCCGCCGCCGCGAGATCACCGACCACCCGATCGATGTCCTCCGCGGTGACCTCCCACGCCGGGCGCCCCAGCGCCGCCAACGCCCGCTCCAGCAGGCCGATGTCGTTGTCGATCGTCACCGGGCTGAAGCCTCGCGCCCGCCACGACGCGACGAACGCGTCCACGCACTCACGCTGAAAGGCGAACGGATCCGAGGTCACCGGATCGACCGGCGCAGCACCACCGGGAATCAGTTGCAGCCCGTCCACCACAGCACACCTTCTTCACACTTGAATGATTCAGGCGATGCCTAACATATACCGGTAACACTTTAAAAAGGGGTGCGACACGCAGGGCACTGATTAGACCAGCTAGCAGCATCTTTCCGCTGAAACGAACATATGCGAGCCCCAGATGGATTCGACACAATCATGCCGAAGACCCTGGCCACCGCCACCGTCGATCGTCTGCTGCACCACGCCCACGTCATCGTGACCAAGGGCGATTCACACCGCCTCGCCGACGCCCTCGCCGGCAAAGGAGTGCTCCCACTCGACTAACGACGCCGGACCAACGGCACCAGCCGCCACCGGCCTTCAACGACTCCACATCCGGACTTTTGATGTCCACAGATCCGGAAATCTCATGTCCGCCGGCCCGGGCTTCCTCGTGTCCGTTGACACGCGAAGGCACTTCGGGTGTCTTTGAACCCACTCCCCACCCCACTCCCCACCCCACTCCCCACCGTAGTGGGGAGTGGTTTTTACCGTTTGATCAGGCATTTCTTCCCACTCCCCCCACTCCCCACCGATTGGCCCCGCAGGTCACACGTAGGGGTAGTTGTTCATCTGAAACCGCGGTCGGGCGAGTTTGGTGAAACAGTCCATGCTCCGCGGCATGATGCGGCGACGAAGATCTTGTTTCCCATCTGTCACACAGCGTTGGGTCGAAGGATCTTCCTCTAACCAGAAGCGGATTTTTGGTGAAGGTGAGGGGATGCACGATGAACGGCGACACACCGACAACACGTCCTTCAACGTTTCCGAAGCAGTTTCTGTTTAGGCTCATCGCATGGGACGGCCACATAAGGGAACGCGCAAGTGCATATCAGTTCGTGCACCCCTTCAACAGCACAGTTTCTACGAAGCACGCGCCGAAGAGCTCGGACTTGAGCTCGGCGACTACGCCCTGCTCGTCATGGCCCGTGCGTACAACCTGGATGTCCCGGACTACATCCTCAAGAAGTTGGACCCGGACAAATTACGGGCCCACGACGAGCGCTATGCGGTCTGCGATTCGTCCGATAGCGAATTTTCAATCTCGGCATGACCTGGCCGTAGATAGCGAAAGACCCCCACTGCTTGGCGGCCTGCGGGGGTCCTTCGATCCGTTGATTACGAACTGAAGTCCTGGAGGGGACCTGGTTCATAAATACGAGTCCTGGAGGGGACCTGTGCCCATACTAACCCGGGCCGCACCGCGCTTGCCAGATCTCCTGGTGCGTGTGTCTGAGGCGGCTTCGTGACTGCTATCACTGCTGGGGCCAACGAGAACGGTCGGATGTCGTCATTCGACCGGGTTCGTGCTGCTGCCGAACGCAATGGCGGGGTGAACGAACGCGGCTCTACCCAACTGATGGCGCGGTGCCCGATACATGGCGACCGTAACGCGTCGATGTCCGTGACTTGGGTCGATGGGCATCGGGGAGGAATGGTGCTGCTCCACTGCCATGGCTGTGAAGCTCCCGTCTCAGAGATCGCCGACGGCCTGGGATTGTCGATGACCGATCTCTTCGACGAACCGCTGTTCGGTCGTGACGCGCTCACACGCGTAGGCCGATCTCCGCACCGACGTGGTGCTGGGCGGCGTAGGCCAAAAGGCGGTCGGCTACCCGCCCGAATCGCGTTTCCAGAGGTAAAACCGGACGCGCAACACCGGTGGGATCAGGTCAAGGTCTACCCGTACGTATCAGCCGACCGTGACTTGGTGCAGGAAGTGATCCGGGAGGAATGCACGAGCTGTGAAGCTGGCCGGCACAAGCAGTTCCGGCAGGTTTTCGTGGATGCCGCAGGGACCCGGCTCAAACGTAAGCCTGAGGGTTTTGAACCGGTCTTGTATCGACTACCGGAACTACTGTCGGCAATCTCGAGCCATTCGCCTGTGTGGTTACTCGAGGGGGAAAAGGATGTCGAGACAGCCGAGTCGCTTGGACTGGTTGCCACGACCAACGCTCAAGGCGGACTGAACTTCCCTCTCTCGTGTGCTGACCTTTTCGAAGGCGCTGAGGTTCGCGTCGTGCTTGATCGCGACTCCGTCGGATGGAAGCGGGGTATCGAACTCGCATCTCTGTTGGGTGGCAGTGGTGCCCAGGTCCAGCTCTTGCTGTCCGCACCGGCGGAACCTAAATCTGATTTCACTGACCACGTCGATGACGGCCATTGGTTGACCGACTCGACGTGGGGTGGTCTCATCCCTGTTCGGCCTGGGGAGGTCGCTGCCCACGGCTTTGCTGCCGACGTAATCGAGAAGCAAGCACTAATCGAACTTGCGCTGGCAGAGGCGACCGCCAGAGCTGATCGTGCAGATGGGCGGGACGGAGACGAAGAGTTCCGACGCGCACAACGTTGGGCGCTCGAATCGGAGCGCCGGTTCGAAGATCTGACTGAACTTCTGGACAAAGTTCGACAGCATGCCGCGGTTGAAGGCACCGATTGGGCGGGAGAAGCGGTCGAGAATGCCATGACCGCATGGCGTGCTGCGCGTGTTGCAGCGCGAGCGGCACACGATGTCGCGCGAGTTCCTATTCCGCCGATTCTGCAAGATCCCGAGCTTGAGCCCGTACCGGGTGCGGTTCAGGACTCGCTCAGCCCAGTTGATTCACAGGCCGTCCGGTCTGGCCCGGAAAGCCTGGCTACGCCGCTGAACACGATCCGTGGGCGCAATGTTATTGCTCCGGTGTATCGGATCATTGACGGGAACTTGGTCGAAATCGTCACGACCAAGAGCGGTGATCAACAGGCGAAACTCGTACTGGACCTCGATGCGCGGATCGTTGAGATGGAGTATCTCGAAGTTGCCGACGCGGGTATTGACGTCGACGAGCCGGACCTGATGGGTCGAGCAGCGATGGCCGGTCAGAGTGAGATCAACCCCGCCGCACCTCAAGAACTCACCGCTGTGGTTGTCGGTTATACCCATCCGGAGAGCCGGGAGTTTCTGCGGATTCGGATCCCGGCGAAGGAGTATCGGGATTGCGGCTGGGTCGATACTTTGCCGGGTCCGCCTGCCTACGACTCTCGCCCCAGTGGAGTGGCGAAGCTGCGAGATGCACTCAAGGGCGCAGGTGGGCGGGAAATCCGACGGGTTGTGCGGTACCGATCTACAGGGTGGCGCCGCGATGAGCAGGGCAAGTGGTTCTTCGTTCATGCTGGGGGAGCCATCGACGAGAACGGCGGACGGGTCGCTCCTGTTCTGCTGACAGGCCCCCTGAAGATGTATGACCTTCCCGCACCCACGCCCGACCCGGTAAGGATCCGAGAAGCATTTCTTCGTCATTCCGGCTCGATGCTCGAACGCACCCCGACGCGGGTTTCAGCCGCTCTGCTTGGGCATGTATTCAGGTCCGCATTGGGTCCGAACCCGTGGGTTCTTACGTTGGTCGGATCGCCTGGCAGCTACAAGACCTCACTCGCGTCGCTGGCGATGCACCACTGGGGAGAGAAATGGGATCGCCGGCGACCGGCGACATCGATGTCGGGCAACGGCGACACATTGAATGCGTTGCGCATCAAGCTTAACGCCGCAAAAGATGCTCTGTACTGGGCGGACGATGTCGCACCAACTCGAGATTTCGGGACTGCGCAGAAGGCGCTCGAAGAGTTCGCTCGGTTGGTGCATAACGGCGAGCAACGCTCGAGAAGCACACGTGATGGTCTCGGAGTTCTGGACGGAACCCCGCCACGCGCGTCGGCGTTAGTTACCTCCGAGATCATGCCGCGGCCAGGATCTGCAGCTCAGCGGATGCTCGTGGTGCCGCTGCAGGCGCGGGAAATTGAACTGGATGTTCTGAAGGAACTCGATACTGCGCATTCCCGTCATGGCCGTGCCTTGTTGATGGCCACGTACCTGCAATGGTTATGCCCTAGGTTGGAAGATGTCCGGGCTGGGGCGTTTGCCGAAGGTGAGCGGTATAGCGAGCGTCTGCGCACGAGTGGTGAAAGTGTTCGGCAGGCAGACGCTTTGGGGTCTCTGTGGGCGGGCTGGCATGCGATGTCTCGTTTCCTTGTTGATGTGGGGGCGTTGACGGAGAACGAAGTCGCGCAGGTCGGAGACCTGGTCACGATGGGCTTGTCTGATGCCGCTGCTGCGGCCACCGACCCGGATCTGCCGATGCGGACCGGTGCGCGAGTACGGGAGTTGTTGGTACACGCACTGAGAAATGGTCACGCCTACGTGGAGGACGTCGACACCGGACAAGCGCCAGCGGATTGGTCGATGGCTGCATGTCTTGGATGGCGGCGCAGTGTGGTGGGTGAAACATCCGATGGCACCCCTCGATGGCGTGCGGAAGGTCGTGGCGTTCGATTGGGATATGTCGTGGCCAACCCGCGGCCGTGCGATGGTCAACCACAGGTCTTGTTGGACCCGATGGCCCTCGAACAGGTGTTGAAAGCCACTGGTCAGACGATGACCGATACCTTGCAAATCGATCGCGGCACCGCCTTGAGAGCTCTCTATGACGAGGGCGTGCTGATCGCGGAGGAACGGAAAGGCAGAATGCCGCGGTACACGGTGCAGCGGATGGTCAAGTGTGAAAACCGCAGGCAGCGGATGGTTGCACTGCGGCTGCACAAGTTGCTCGGTAGCGATGGTCCGGAAGAGCAGGTAACCAGCGATGCAGGATCGAGTGCCCCGACACCCGGCGGCGATTCGAGCAACCCTTCCACGCCTGAGGTCCTCGATGGCCCGGCTCTCTTCGATGGTTGGCTTGCCGATTCGAACAGTCCAGGGTCCGGGGCAGCTTCGGGTGAATCGTCCATCGAAGTCATGAGCCTGACCAGCTCTCATTCCGAACAGGAGCCTGAGATGGCTATAGAGACCGATGCCGAGGGGCTTTCCGCTGATGGAGTGCAGATTTCACCGGTTTCCTCCTGCGCACTGTGTGGCGGCGAGGATGCCGGATGGCAGATCGACGGCTTGGTGATGCACCTTCCCTGCTGGTGGCAAAGCACCGCCGCCACCCGATCGGCAGCTGCAGCAACCGGCGACACAGTCGGACAGGTTTCGCCAATGGTGGTGGACGAGCCAGTGGCGGATCCCGTCGAAATGACGTCTGCTGAGACTGCTGCCGCAACGCCGTCCATCGTCACGACGGTGGAGACCACGCAGCAGCCGACCACGAGAACCCCGGCGCCGAATCCTGCAGCAGGAGAAGCACCGACCACCTTCGCCGCACCCGCGGCAGTACTCGATGTCGATGGTGCATGGCTTCCCGACGGCACCCGTCACGACCTTGCCTCGCAGATCACCCATGTCGGCGATGTCGCGGAGCTCGTAGCGACGTTGAACCTCGGCACGTGGACGTCCGACAAATGGTCGGTGCCTGGGCAGATCTGGATCACCGATGCGATGGCGCAGCACGTGGGAATCGACACCAGCAGTTTGGGCAAGCGCAATCGAAACGACCGGCTCAAGGAACTGACCGCACAATCTCCGTTCGTCACAAAGGCTCTCTCCGAGGGCTGGCAGCTCGGCGGCAAGGAGGGGGACCGGCTCGGCACTTGGACCCGCGTGTGGAAGGGCGAGACCCGTGGTGTCTGGGTGGCACTGGTCTCCGGCATGAGCCAGGACCCCAAGGAGATGCCCATTCTTGGTGACTCGCCGGCACCCGCCGCTCTGGCGCGGCGCCTGTCACTGCTTGCAGGTGCTCTGCGTTTCCCCTGGGCTGTGAGCCCGGCATCGACGGGCATCGACCTGATGATTGCTGCCCGGCCGAAGGAGTGGAAGCGCGTATTCGCATCCTCCGATGCCGAGTTCGCCAAGAAGTTCCAGATCTTCGAAGCGGATATCAACTGGTCACGGACCTTGTCTGACGACGAGGCGAAGTGCCGTTACGTCCATGCCTTCGATCGCGGCGGTTCGTACGCGGCAGGCATTGCCGGTCTCGAACTTCCGATCGGCGAACCTGTGCATCATTCGAATGGACTACCGTTCGATCGCAAGCTCCCCGGGTACTGGCTCGTGGAGATCCCCGAGTGCGCGGACTGGCGGCTCCCGAATCCGCTCAACCCGATGGGCTTGTCAATTTCTGAGCCGAAGTGGGTGACTACACCCACCCTCGAACGCGCCAGCAGCCTCGGGTACGAACCAGAGATTCTGGAGGCCTACGTCTGGCCTGATCACGGACGGGTCCTCGTCCCGTGGTACGAACGGATCCGGGATGCGCGCACCGCTTTGGATGTCAAGGACGATCTCGACGCGCAGTTGGCTCGCGAACAGAACAAGGTCATCTATACGCATACGATCGGCATTCTCAATTCCGATTTGCACTTGGCAGGACGCCCAGGATATTCACCGGAGCGTCACCACCACATCGTCGCCAAGTCGCGGGCCAACATCATGTACCGGATTGCTCAGATCGGCGAAGACACCGGACAATGGCCCGTCGCAGTTACCAAGGACACCGTGCTCTACGTGTCGGATGAATCCGATCCCCAGCTGGCGTGGCCTGGAGGACCGAAGCAATTCGGACGTGGTTTCGGCCAGTACAAGCCGGAAGGATCCGCACTCCTCGCTGAACATCAGCAGTACCTGGACGGCAAGGGCTACCGGGGCAAGTCGGATCTGATCGCACCGGCTGAGTGGATGTCCGCCGGTATCAGCGGGGGAAGTGACTCGTGATGGCGCGGAAGCCCCTCAGCCGTACTGCCTATTCGCGGATCGCCGACAGTCTGGCGGACTACGGCTCTGTGGTGGACAACCGGATCAATGTCGTAAGAGCCGCCAAGGAACTTCGTGTTACCCAGACAGTGGTGCGTGAAGTGCTGCGCGCTGAGCGCGGAAAGATGCAATCGGAATTCTTCGGCAAGCTGACTGGACGCCGAGGCGCTGACACTTCCGGTCGACCTGGATCCGCCAACCTCAAGGCTCAGCTGCTTGCCGCTTACGGGCCCGGCAAACGGAGCGAGATCAACACTGCCGCCGCAGCACGCGATCTTGGGGTCTCTCGACGCACCGTGGAACGCTGGTTGGCCCCGGAAGGTCGGCAGCGAATCGCCAAACCACGAGCTGAGACCCTCAAAGCCCTAGCCCACAAGGCCAAACGAGCGGCATCTACGCAGAGCGCACGTCGCGCGGCGATGTCGACTATGCGAAGCAGCAAGCAAGGTAAGGCGTTGGCCAAATACGGCGGCAAGATCAGGATCGATGCTGTTCAGGGTCCGGGACCGCGGGAGTATGCCCGGGATCGGTTGATCACCTTGGTGTTGACGCCTGACCAGGTCGAGGCGATGTGGAGTGCGTATGAACGCGGTGGCGACAAGGGAATGACCGACTGGATGAACACGCGAGCGCAGGACTACGTCGGTGGGTGGGAGTTCTTTCAAATTAACAGCTTCGACGTGGAACGGTAAGTTGTGGTCGTCCATCGAGGGCCTCGCTGGACGCGCAAACGTCTCGAGGCGATGCTCCGGACCTGTTACGGCGAAACTGCGCGTGGAAGTGTTGACGTGCAGGTTGTCGCGGACGCTATGCATGTCTCGGCGCGCACCGTTAGACGATGGTTGGCCGGCTCCAACCGACAGTTGGCGGCCGTCCCACATCGTCGACTCGAGCAGCTGCGTCTGCCGGCCGCCGAGTCTGAGTTGCGGGGCCGGCAGCAGGCCGACTACGCCCGCGAGGCGATCGCCCAGATTGCTCTCCCGAAGGACAAAGGAATTTTGCCTGTTTGGCGTGAGCGGGGTTGGCTCGAGCCACACGTCGTGGCGATTCTTGACATCACTGGCAAGCCCTGGAAGCAGATTGTGATCAGCAATGGTTCGGCCCGCTCGATGAGTGAGTTCCGACGCCGCGGCTCCATTGTCGATGTCACGACGGTGCCGACGCGTTTCCATGGTGTCGTGCTTGCTCAGGAAGTGCTCGATGAGATCGAGCCGTGGAGGTTGCACCCGCTACCGGAGTTGCTTCCAGTTGGTCGTACACATGTGTGGTCGAACGACGCGCCGGCAGTCGATCTGTCGGTGTTAGCTGTGTCGAAGGAGTTGAGATGACAAACGAGAAGGGGATGAACATGGACGACGAAGCTAGCTCTGTCGAGAAACGAGCCAAGGCGCTGCTTTCGGAGTTCGTGCTCGATGACAACGCCGAGGGGGCGCACCGTCGTAAGGTCGACCTTTCGTGGTCATCGTCGGGCCGCTCACTGCCGTGATCGATTCGGTGGGGCCGCGCCCATGGTTGCGCGTGAAAGATCCGCAGCCGTTGCCCGAGGCATCGAAGCCAGCACTCTTGGCGCGTCAGCTGCGTGAGCTGGACGAGGACACCCTCGGCCGGCTGATACGCGATCACCTTGTGCCGCTCAGTTCGGACCCCAGTTACCGCACGCGGTGGAACGGATTCTGGTCCTCTCTCGGGTTCGACCCGGTGCTGCGTGATCGCGCGACGGGGATCATCAATGGATTTCTCGATCTTGCTGAGGGAGCGCTCGAAACCAACGATCAGGATCACAATCAGACTAAGCGCACCGAGAAGTTCTTCGACCGGTGTGAGGGTGCGCTCGATCGGATCCTGAAGCGCGAGGACGAACCGCTCGCCTGGGCGGGTGCGGCAGCAATGACGTTCAATCCGCCGGCTAGGGCAGTGATCGACCAGCTCGTGTCTGCCATCGAGAAGCACCGAAGCGATCTGGACAACGAAGCGCTGTGGGCGACACTCGACAGCGTCCGGAAGCAGTCCCTGGGCGGATCCGGACCGCGGAAACGCCGATCTCAACGCTGAGGATAGTCAGTCGGTTGCAACGTCAGTCAGCCGTTAGACACAAACGTCCCGACACCGGGTGTGCCGGGGACGTTTTCACTGTTCAGGGGCTGTTTTTGACGGTGTGCGGGGGTAGATTCGGTGTTGTCCTGTTGAAGGGCGGACTGACCATCTGCCCCCTTGTTTTGGGAGTTGTTCTAACATGCTGACGATTTCACATAGTGCGGCCGAAGGGACCTTGGTAGAGGGGACGTCGCGCGGCGATGGTACGAACGAGGCGTTGAAAGCACTGGGGTGGCGGTGGTTTCGTTCGCTTGGGACCTGGGGTATCCGCGGGAGCCGGGATCGGACGCCGAAGTTGCACTTGATCGAGAGCACTGCGGCGGCGTTGCGCGGTGCTGGGTTCAAGGTTCAGATTGAGATTGATGCCACGGCGCGGCCAACTGCCGAGGTCGAGGCCGATCGGATTGAGCGTCAGGCCGGCCGCGTCGCGGCACTCGAAGACAAGGCGCAGCGACGAGCCGATCAGGCCAACCAAGCGTGGGAGGCTGACCGGCGCGCACACGATGCGCTTCCGGAGGGTGGCGAGCCGATTCACGTGGGGCATCATTCGGAGAGGCGACACCGGAGGGCTATCGAGACCGCGCATCGCAAGCTCGGGCAGGCTGTGGCTGCCGAGGAGGATGCGAAGGAGGCTCGGCGGCGGGCTGAGTCGGCGGCGGTGACGACGTCGGCTCGGTACAACCCGGAGACGGTCAAGAACCGTATCGACTCGCCGCAGGCGAGCCAGCGTGCAGATCAGCGGCTTGTGGACGGGCACGAACGGACACTGTTCGTCGTGCGGGGAGTCAAGCAGGTCGAGAAGATTGGGCCCGTCGAGGGTGCTTACCGGGAATCGGTTATTGCTCGGATGGAGGAACGCGCAGATCAGATCTCGTATTGGGATGGAGGAACGCGCAGATCAGATCTCGTATTGGGATGGAGGAACGCGCAGATCAGATCTCGTATTGGGAGGGAGTTCGCGCGGAGCAGATCGCATCGGGGCAAGCGACGAACTACGGGCCCGAAGACATCGCGAAGGGTGATCAGGTTCAGCGTCGCGGCCAGTGGTACAGGGTCGTTCGTGTGAACAGGAAGACCGTGAGCATCCCTTCGATCGTGGGTGGGGGCTGGACGGACAAGGTCGCGTATCACGAGCTCAGCGGCCATATCCGCGCCGAGGCTCAGAAAGAGCCGGCGGAGACCTCTGTCGACATGGAGGAAGTCCGGTCATGAATCAGTTCCGATCCGAGATCCACAGTGGCGAGTTTCGGTGCTCACGGCACTACCCGGTTTCGCGGCGGGTGGAAGATGCCTCGGCACAGGTCTTTATGGAGTGCTTGCCTGG
The DNA here is from genome assembly GCF_017656075.1 of Rhodococcus sp. ZPP. NCBI lineage: Bacteria > Bacillati > Actinomycetota > Actinomycetes > Mycobacteriales > Nocardiaceae > Rhodococcus > Rhodococcus sp. ZPP. Next base: position 2,844 of record NZ_CP058640.1, on the reverse strand, counting down.
TTCGGAGTGGCCTCCGGTGAACACTCAGTTCGCCGATGTCTTCCGTCTGGCGGCATGGCGCCTTCTGGTGCCGATCGAGACGGTCGCGGCGCTGGACTGCTCGACGCTGACCGGGCGGGACTGGTCAGCGCTGGCGCCGGACGCGCAATCGGAGTGGATCAATCGGGCGCGCGCGAGCACTTCTCGGCTCACGCGCATGCCGCACTGGAAAAAGCTCAGCTGCACAGCCTGATTGAGCGTGACTCGATGGTGTCCAGCCTGTAGCCGCGGCCGGCCGCTGGGCGCCGCCGAGTCAGTATCTGCCGGCGTCCCCGGCACCGGGTGCGCCGGGGACGTTTTCGCTGTTCCGGGGATGTTTTTGCCGGAGGGTTCGGCTAGTTTTCGAGGTGCAATAAGTCCAAATTTCAGCGGGTGAGTCTGACCAACTCACCCACCGACCCAAAGAGGTTTGTGTGATGGAACCGATTCGTATCAGTTCGGCAGTGGATGCGGCCGCGTTGGCGGTGAGTCTGGCGGGGCACTTGCCTACGTCGGAGGTTGTGGCGGCTCCGCTCGATGAGAAGGCGTTCGGGACGGTGTTGCTTGCCCAGCTTCCCGAGGTTGTTTCGGAGGCCGATCGTGAGGAGTGGGTCGAGGTCGCACGCGAGCGTGTCGGTGACATCGAGTCGCTGCTGGTGGTGGTGTTCGGCTCACCGGCCCACGCCGAGCTGGTGGTGCAGGCGCTGCGCGAGGCTGCGCCCGATCGGGCGTTTCACGTCTTCGCCTACTTCCGGGGCCAGGCTCGGCAGTTCCATCCGCTGCCGGGGAAGTGGGAATCCGGCGACCTGGCGTCGCATCCGGTCGTGACGCTGGCCTTGACGGAGGGCAAGGTACGGCTGCAGACGCGTGGGGAGATCCATGCAGGATTTGCACCGGCTCAGCTCGGCGAGGAGCGAGCACAGGCGGTCACCGAGGCCGCCACGGCGGAAGTGACCCGACTGGGCCGTGAGGACGCGTTCAGGGCGGCGGAGGAGCTCTCCCGTGATGTCATCGCCCGATATCTCGAGGAGTACGAGACTCGTGGGGTGTGCGTCAGCGATGAGCACGCGGCGCGGTTGGTGGCGGCGGCCTGGCATACGCCGGTGCGGGATGCGCTGCTGTCGGGCATCACTGTCGAGCATGGCCGGGCACTGGGCGAGATGTGGCGGCAGGTTGCGGCCGTGACAATGCGGTATCCGGCGGCTGCCCCGCTGATCTTGGCCGGGGCCAGCTTCTGGGTCGGTCGGGACGCAGTAGCGGCCAGGGAGGCGATCTCTGCCGGACTCGCGGCGTTCCCGGATCACCCCTTCGGTCAGGTGATGGAGCAGATACTCGACGCCGGATTGAACCCGTCGATGTGGGACCAGTTGTGCGCGGCCGTACGTGTGGCCAAGGGTGTCGCCGACCAGTAGTCCAGTGTTGTTGTGGGCGGTGGCCGGCGCCCGACCGGCAACCGCTCACAGCTGTGTGCGCCTATGTCCCCGGCACCGGGTGTGCCGGGGACATAGGCGCAGTTCAATGCGGGTTTTTGTCGGATGCCTCGGCTAGGTTCTGAGGTGTTCGGAAGTCCAATCCACGGGTGAGTCTGACCAACTCACCCACCCGACCCAAAGGGGTTTGCTGTGAGTGTTTTTCGTATGTCTTCGCCGTCCGATGTTGTTGCCGGTGCGGTCGCGTTGGGCGGTCATCTTCCGGTCGACGAGGTGGCGGTGATGAGCCTTGACCGCCACCCGGCGGCGGTGATGCTGGTCCAGTTGGGTGACGATGCCGACGGGAGTCGGGGCGCATCTTGGACGCACTCAAGAGCGCCGCACCGTTGGAGGAGAGCCAGTCGATGCTGGCGGTGGTGTTCGGCCCTGCCGAGCGGGGTGATGTGGTGGGCGCGATCCTCGAGCGGCTTCGCCCCGATGCGGTGACCCCGGTGTTCGTGTTTACCGATGGGCTGGTGCGTCAGTGGCACGGGGCCGGGTCCTTGGTCGGGCAGCCGGGCATCCCGGTCGATCTGGCGGCGCACCCGATCATCACCGAGGCACTCGTGGTCGGCTCCACCACGCTCATGACCCGCGCCGAGATGCGAGCGAGTTTCGCACCGGCCCAGCATGGCCCAGACCGCGCCGCCATGGTGGCCGCTGGTTTCGGGCGCGAGCGCGTGATTCTGGCCGCTAGGGACCCGCAGAACGCCGCCGACCGTGCCTACGATTTCGCGTTGGCACCGTACGTGGGTGGAACCGCGGGAGCGGGGGATCGGGGCATCAGCGTCACGGACGAGCACGCCGCGATGATCGCGGCCGCGATGCACGATGTGCCGGTGCGCGATCTGCTGTTCGCCCGGATCGACGCACACAATGCCGATGCCGCCGCCTAGGTAATGCGCCAGGTCGGGGCGATATTGCCCCACGATCTCGCCGGTGCGGTGATCATTCTTGCCGGAGTGTTTCATTGGATGAGCCGTCACGCCGCGCTGGCACGTGAGGCGGTGAACGTGGGCCGTGCGCTCAATCCCGCGCACTCCTTCGGGAAGCTGTTCGAACAGGTGCTCAACCACGGGATGAACCCGGCACTGTGGGAGCAGGTGCGTGCTGCGGCGGTACGCGCCCATCAGGACCAGTAGGTAACGAATCCTGCGGTGCGGTGATCGAACGGGACGGTTCCGCACCGCTGGATTCAACCAATCTCGTTGGTAACGAGCACTTCCGAAGTGATCATTTTTCTTGTTCCGGATTCCGTTATGCGGCAACCTAACCCGTGACCCAGCGCGCAGCGCGTGGGTCAATTCCGTTATTGGGCGGCTTGCCGCCCAGTCGGTTCAGGCCCCCGGGCGCAGCC
>NZ_CP058638.1:2635000-6783648 GCF_017656075.1 Rhodococcus sp. ZPP | reverse complement strand
GTTGACCAGTAGGTCGAGGATCCATACCAACCACGGAATCCCACCTTCGATCGGCAACTCCCACATCGTCGACACCCCCTGCTCGCATCCACTATCCGGACGTCGCCATTGTGCACGACTGCGCGACATCCGCCCGCCGGAGCGCTCACAACCCGACTCGAACCGGCGTGTCGACGCACGCGAGCAGTTCGGCGCTCAGCCGGCGGCAGCCCCGAACCACTGGGGCAACTGACTGAGCAGCTCCTGCGGATCATCGCCTGCCCACGCCACGTGGCCGTCCGGCCGCAGCAGCACGGCAGGCACGTCGAGTTCTTCGCTGACATCGACGACGTGGTCGACCCGGTCGGCCCAGCCGGCCACCGAGAGCCGGCCCGTCTGGTCGAGCAGGAGTCCGCGGCCGCCGTGCATGAGCGCGTAGAGGCGCCCCCGCTTCAGCTGAATGTCCCGCAACCGCCGCCCGAGCAGTGGGTGCCCCTCGCCGAAGTCGTAGCGAACCCCGATCGCGGTGATCTTCTCGGTCAGGTACCGGTTCACGTCATCGATGTCCATCAGTTCCGACAGCAGCCGGCGCACGGCCCGCGGACCAGGCTCAGTGGACATCAGTTCCGACTGCACGCGGGTGTTGTTCAGCACGTCGGCGGCCAGCGGGTGCCGTTCGGTGTGGTAGCTGTCCAGCAGCCCCTGCGGGGCCCAGCCGCCCACCTCGGCGGCCAGTTTCCAACCCAGATTGAACGCGTCCTGGACGCCGAGGTTGAGGCCCTGCCCTCCCAGCGGCGGGTGGACGTGCGCCGCGTCGCCGGCCAGCAGCACCCGGCCGACCCGATAGCGTTCAGCCAGCCGGGTGGCATCACCGAAGCGGGACAGCCACCGCGGTGAATGCACACCGAAGTCGGTGCCGGCGAACACGCGGAGCTGTTGCTTGAATTCCGCGAGGGTCGGTGGGACCGACCGGTCTTCGGCCACCCCCTCGGCGGGCACGACGACGCGGTACACCCCGTCCCCGGTGGGACCGGCGCCGAAATTCTTGTGGGTCTTGCGAACCTCGGCGACCACGGCGTCCAGTGTCTCCGGCGAAGCGGTCACCTCCATTTCGCCCAGCAGCGACTCGACCCTCGTAGGCTCGCCGGGGAAGCCGACCCCGAGCAGCTTGCGCACCGTGCTGCGGCCGCCGTCGCAGCCGACGAGGTAGCGCGAGCGCAGCTGCGTACCGTCGGCCAGCTCGATGGTCACCCCGTGATTGTCCTGGCTCAGCCCGACCAGTTCGCTGCCGCGGCGGATCGGCGTGCCGAGTTCCGTGGCGTGCTCGGTCAGCAGGCGTTCGGTGACGGGCTGCGGGATGCCCAGGACATACGGATGTGCGGTGTCGAGCCGGTCGGGCTGCGGCTTGGTGATGCCGGCGAAGAAACCGCCGAGCGGATACTGCTTGCCGTGCGCGAGAAACCGTTCCAGCAGACCGCGCTGATCCATCACCTCGATGCTGCGCACGTGCAGGCCGAGCGACCGAACATGCCTGGTCGGCTCCCCCTCCTTCTCCAGCACGAGCGCGTGCACGCCGTGCAGACGCAACTCGCAGGCCAGCATCAACCCGGTCGGTCCACCCCCGGCAATGATGACGTCGAACATGACACTCCCCCATTTCGCCACAGTGGTTTCGAACCCGGCCGCTCCGCTCGCGCACACGAGAGCGCACCACGCGATTTCCGCAGGTTGCGGCTTCGATCGGAGATTCTGCAGCACTACCCGGGTCTTGCAGCAAGACCCCTTGTGCGTTATATGTTGGAAGTGGCAAGGAGTGAACTACTCCTTGCCACTTCTCATGTGTGCAGCCGGCGAGATCCGACCACCGGAGTACCGGCCGATCGGCAAACGGAATTTCGACATGACCAGGCCCGCAACTGTTCAGAAGATCGACACCCTCGCAGACGTCCGGCGACAAGGGCGACATGCTCATCCTCGCCGTGCTGGCCAGGGACCGGGCCGTCGCACCTGCCAGCCGAACCTCATGGCGATGGTGTTCGAGTTGCCGGGCGTCCTCGGCGGCGGGGTCACGGGCTCACCCGCACTCGACGGACACGGCAAGACGCTGGGCTACCACCTGCTGAGCCGCGAAATCTGACCGGCTACGCGGGATTTCGGTTCCGAGAGGCCGCCAGGACGGCGGCGAGCGCCCGCCGATCGAGCTTGCCGCGCGGTGTGCGCGGCAAGCTGTCGACCGCGAGTACCTGAACCGGCATGCTCGGGCTCGGCAACGTGGCGCGCAGATGCCGCCAGATGTCGCTGGAACTCGGCCCGTCGCCGTCGACCACGATCGCGGCGGCCGGTGCCTCACCCATCCGGCTGTCCGGTACTCCGATGCACGCAGCCTCCGTGATCCCGGGGAGCGCGGTCAACGCCGCCTCGATGGCCGCGGGTTCCACATTGAGCCCCGCCCGGATCACCGTGTCGCTGTCCCGGCCGAACAACTGCAGGCTGTTGCCCGCCACCCTGCCTCGGTCCCCCACCGTCATCCACCCGTCGGCGGGGCCGTTCACCACGCCGTCCTCAGTGAGGTAACCGTCGAACAGCATGTCGCTGCGCACGTGAACGAGGCCCTCGCGAATTTCGGCGTCGACGCCGTCGAACAGCTCGCCTGCCGCATGCTCGTCGGCGGCGCCGAGACCCCGGTCGAAGGATACGAAGCTCAGTTCGGAGGCGCCGTAGAAGTGCACGAGCGACGCGTTGGGCAGCACCTCCTGCAATGCCTGACGCCCGGTGCGCGGCCACCGGGCCGCCGAGGACAGCACCTCCCGGACGCTGCCGACCGGACCGACCCCCGCCCGCACCACATCCCACGCGATGGTGGGTACCGAATACAGATGTGTCGCCGCGTCGCGCAGCGAGTGCGTGACCGGGCGCAGATCCACCGTCGCCCCGCGAGTGAGGCCGTGCAGCGCGCCGTACAGGAAATGGGTGTGGTCGAGAACTCCGGGCACCGCCACACGATCCCGGCGACCGATGTCGAAGGTCGCGTCGGAGCGGTCGAGGGTGGTGGCCCACGATCGCTGGTTGCGCACGAACAGCTTCGGCTCACCGGTGGTGCCGGACGTGATGCCGACCAGCAGTTCGGTGTCGGGACGCGCCAGGTCCGCGGCGCCGTCGGATTCGAGGCTCTCCGCCGTCTCGACGGTCCCGTCGAATCCCAGTCTCCGCAACCTGGCGTGCTGGTGCGACGCGGCCACCACGGCACCGGGTTTCGCGAGCTCGAGCACCCGCGTCAGCTGCGCGGGCAGGAGGTGTCGGTGCAGCAGCACGACGCTGACTCCCGCGTGCATCGCCGCCGTCACCGCGACCAGCGACCCCACATCCGACGTCGGCAGCACGGCAACCCGGTTCATGCCGTCGAGCCCGGCGGCGGTGCGCGTGACCCGCGACCAGAACCGGCCGTACTCGACGGTTTCGCGTGCGGACACGACCGCTGTCGTCTCCGGGTTCTCGGCGGCCCGTCGAGCGACACACTCGGCGAGCAGCTCAGTCATCGTCAACTCCCCGTGCGACGAGGGCGTCGCCCATCGCATCCGCAGTCCGGAGTGCACGCACCAGAACCGGTGTGGCCAGCGCCGTCATCGACCATTGCAACCCGCGTGCCTTCCGTGCCTGCGCCACTTCCTGCACGATCCCCGTCAGCAGCGGGATACACCGGATCGCCAACGCGAGCAGGAGCCCGATCCGGTCCGGGTCGACCCCGAACCTCCGCAACGGCCCGAGTGCACGCGACACCGTGTCGAGCATGTCGGTGACCCGGGTGGTGAGCGTGACCAACGCGGCGAGCGCCACCGAGATCAGCAGCACTCCGCACACGACGACCGCCCGCGCGGGCGACGTGATCAGCACCTGAAAGATGGCGATGATCCCCAACATCCACACCACCGGACGCAACTGCGCCACGGCGACCCGCCACGGAATGGAGGCCACCGCGAACAGCAAACCCACCACCAGGACGACGACGCCGACCTCGAGCGGGGTGCGCACGAACACGGTGGCCGTGACGATCGACGCGATCAACAGCAGCAGTTTCAGCCCGGCGGGCATCCTGTGCAGGAGCGAGTCGCCCGGGCGGTACAGGCCGATCATTCGACCAACTGCCGGTACGCGGGAACGGCGTCGTCCGGGCTGCCGTCGAACGCGACGAGACCGTCGTCGATGACGATGACCCGTTCGAAACTCTCCAGCAGCGCCAGTTGGTGGGTCACAACGATCACCTGCTGGTCCATCGAATCGAGTGCTTCGGAGACGACGCGCGCGTTCCGCAGATCCAGCAGCGTCGTCGGCTCGTCGGCGATGACCACCTCGGGCCTGCGGATGAGGACGGCGCCGATGGCGAGCAGCTGCTTCTGACCCCCGGACAGCAGGTGCGCGGGGTGGTCGGCGTGCTGGTCGAGCCGGAACCGCACCAGGATCTCCTCGACGCGGCCGGCGATCTCCTGTTTGCTCAGACCGGAGCGGCGCAGCGAGAACGCCAGATCCTCGGACACCGTGGGCATGACGATCTGAGTGTCGGGGTCGGTGAACACGAACCCGACCTTGCGTCGCACCTGCGCGCCCTTTCTGGCGGCGTCGACACCGTCGACCGTGACGGTGCCGGAGGTGGGCTTCAGCAACCCGTTGATCATGCGCGCCAGCGTCGACTTGCCGGAACCGTTGGAACCGATGATGCCGACCCGGCGCTCGGAGAACCGCAGGTCGACGCCGCGTAGCACCGGGCGGTCCCCGAAGGCGTGGGTCACCGAATCGAAGACGATCTCACTCACGACACACGCTCCACGAGCATCGCGATGCCCTGTCCGCCGCCGATGGCGCAGGCCGCGAGCCCGAGCGCGGGTCCGCCCTCGCGCAGCATCTGACTGGCCAAGCGCACCAACAAGATCGCACCCGACGCGCCCCACGGATGTCCCATGGCGATGGCGCCGCCTTGAGGGCAGATCACCGACTCGTCCAGGCCGAGCTCGTCCGACACCGCCAGCACCACCGACGCGAAGGCCTCGGTGATCTCGACGACGCCCAGATCCGCCACGTCGTATCCGGTTCTCTTCAGGAGTTTGCGGATCGCGGGAACCGGTCCGAGTCCGGGCAGCGCCGGGTCCGATCCCGCGACGGCGGATCCGAGGATTCGCAGGGCAGGCAATCCGGCGGCCAGAGACTCGGTCGTCACCGCCAGCACGGCGGCGCCGTCCGAGATGCCGCAGGAGTTGCCCGCCGTGGCCGTCCCGTCGGCACCGAAACTGGGGCGCAGCCGCGCGAGCCTGGCCTCGGTCATGCCTGCGCGAATGCGCTGGTCCCGCACGATGTCACCGATCGGCACGATTTCCGACGAGAAGTCGGCGGCGGCCGCGAGCGTGTGCGACCGCGCCGCGTACGCGTCCTGCCGTTCACGGCTGATGCCGCGAATCCGCGCGAGATCGTCGGCAGCGACGCCCATGTCGGGGTCGGGAAAGTCTTGCGGCGCAAAGGGAGCACGGGTGTAGCGCACCGGATCGGCGCCCGACACCGGCGGCCAGAACCGCCACGGCGCCGTGCTCGCCGATTCGACGCCTCCCGCCAGGACCAGCTCGTCGGCGCCGCTGCGCACACGGAGCGCGGCCTGCATCACCGCGTCGAGGCCGGAACCGCACTGCCGGTCGACGGTCACACCGGGAACTTCCACACCCATCCCCGCCTGCAGCGCCGCGACCCGCGCAGGATCACCGCCCGGCCCGAGGCAGTTGCCGAGGACGACGTCGTCGACCTCGGCATCGATGCCCGACTCCCGTAGCGACGTCAGAACCTCACGCAGCACGGGCGCGGCAAGATCAGTGGTGGTCAGATCGGCGAACCCGTGCCCGGCATTGCCGATCGGCGTCCGACGCGGCGCGACCAGAACAGGGACAGAGCTCATGCCAGCAAGTCTCTCACTCGACCTCGGGCGACCTTGCCGCTGGCGGTCCGAGGCATCGACTCGATCGGCACCCAACGGCGGGGCAGCGCTTCCTTCGTCAGCGTGCGGCGCGCGCGGGAACGGATCTCCCCGATCTCCGCGGTGCCGTCGAGTTCCACCACGGCGGTGACGGTCTCGCCGAGCACCGAATGCGGCGATCCGACGACGGCGGCCGCGGCGACACCGTCGATCGTCTCGAGGATGCGCTCGACATCCTCGGCGACCACCGTGGTGCCGCCGACGTTCATCGCGGATTCGCCCCGGCCGCGCACAGTCAGCTCACCGTTGTCGCCGAGTTCGGCCAGGTCACCGACGCCGAACCACTCCGGGACTCCGATCACGCTGTACGGCGACCGGACATACAGCAGACCGTCGCGAATGTCGGCGTCGACGCCGTCCAGCAGCCGGAGCGGTTCAGGCACCCGACGCGCCGCAACAAGGGACAGTTCCGCGGCGCCGTAGTACTCGACGATGTCGATGCCGTCCGCCACCGCGCGGGCGCCGTCGTCCAGGGCGGTGCCGGCGACGATCGCCGTGCGGAGTTTCGGCGCCTTCCGGACCACGTCCCGCAGGACGGCGGGGACGGCGTGCACCACCGTCGCCCGGGACGGGTCGTCGGTGACGCACGCACCTCGCCAGAGTGCGTGCACTGCGCCGAACAGGTGCATCGTGGCGTGCAACGGGCCGGTGATCAGCACATGGTCGGTCGCGTTGACGCCGGTGATCGCGGTGAATGCCGGGAAGCTGTCGACCCAGGATGCCGCGGTGCGCGCGAGCGGACGCGGCCTGCCGGTGGAGCCGGACGTCGCGACCAGCAGAAAAGCGGACGGTGGAATCACCGAGCGGTCCGGACGCGCCGTGGGGTCCTCGACGATGACTGCCGTCCCCTGCCGCGCCGCGGCGCACACGCAGATCAGCGCATCCGGGACCGGGAGCGTCGACGCGTCATAGGCAGGCGTACCCGGGCCGTGCTCGAGGATCCATCGGTCGATGGCCCGGTCGAGTTCGGCGTAGGTATAGGTGCGGTCTTCGAAGTCGAGAGCTGGCTGATCGCCGGAGCCGCCGAGCTCGAAACTCACGTACGGATGAGGCCGGGGTACGCGCGATGCACGCTCTTGGCGACCACGGTCGCGACGACGACCTTGAGCAGGTCACCGGGGATGAACGCGAAGTTGGTGGTGATCGCGGCACCAACACCCAGATCGGTGCGGAGCAGGAGTCCGATGGTGCCGAAGACGTAGATGACGACGATCCCACCGAGGGCGTTGACCAGAAGGCCGAGCGCGATCGGATACTTCGGGAGGATCCGGGCGGTGAGCAGGCCGATGACCAGCGTCGCGGGAATCCAGCCGACGAGGTATCCGGCGCTGGGGCCCGCGAGTGCGGTCAGTCCGGTGCGCCCACCGGACAGCAGGGGCAGACCGATCAGGGTCAGTGCGATGAAGACCGCGACGGCGGCTGTGCCCTTGCGCGCGCCGAGCACCGCGCCTGCGAGGATGACACCGAGTGTCTGCAGTGTGATCGGCACTCCGCTGAAGCCGACCGTGATGGCGCCGGGGAGTCCCAGCGCCGCGATCAACGCGGCGAACACCGCGATCTGCGCCATGTCGCGCGCTGAAATACCGAGCCTCGACACCCGAGCACTCCCGACATCCGTCATGACGACTCCTCCAGCTGAACTTGAACGACGTTCAAGGTAGCAGGTCGACGCGGGCAACGGTGCGGCCGGCTCCCCGACCCGATGCGGCGCACGCCCGGCGCATGCGTCGTCCACTGACGGAACCCCTTGACCGGTGACGTCGCCGTCTACGTGTGCCCGCCTTCCCAGAGGACCGTCATCACAGACATGCGGCGCTGCCGCCTACCGCTTGGCGTAATCGGCGACGCCGGTCCAGTCGATGAACACGCAGGGCTCATCGCCGAGAATCCACGCGTCGTGACCTGGCGGGCAGACCATGAGATCACCGGGGCCGAACTCCATGTCCTCGCCGTCGTCCATGACGATCTTCATGCGACCCGAGATGACATAACCCATGTGAGCCGCTTGACAGCTGTCTGTCTTTGCTATCGGTTTGACGTGCTTGGACCACTGCCAGCCGGGCTGGAAGGTGGCCCTACCCACAGCGCCGGAAGGGACGTTGACGAGTTCGAGTTTGCCCTTGTCATCCTCGAAGGGGCGGGTTTCCTCGGGTGAATCGAGACTCTTACGGATGAGACCGGACATCATTGTCCTCCCACGTCGTTGTGGCGGCACCCGCGATGCGGCGGACCTTCGCCCTGGCAAACGCAGGGAACCACAGGTAAAGCGGATTCCTGGCACTTTCAATTCTGAGCGGCGATCCGGGTTCACCGCAATATCGAGCGACCGCATCCGCCCGGATCAGCCCTCTCGCCTACGCCGAGCGGGTGTCAGGGGGTCGACGGTACCGAAGTCTCGGCATCCGGTTCGCTCTCGTCGGTGGGAGTGGGTTCCGGTGTTTCCGGTGCTGCGGTCGGATCGGGTTCGGGCTGTTGCGTGGTCGGATCGGGGGTGACCGGCGGCTCTGGATGCGGCGCCGACTTCGGGCCGAACGATGATTCAGGCGCTGGCGATCTCGACGGTGCCGTCGCCGTGGTGCTGGTCGTGCTGTCGGAGTCAGGGTGGTGGGTATCTGCAGAGGCAGGAAGGGCGGTGGGCACTACCGCGACCGGTGCGCGGACGATGATCGGGACGACCGCCGCGAATGCATCCTCCGGCAGCACGGATTCCTCCACTGCGGCAGGAGGGGTTGGTGCGTCGCGCGTCATGCGCCGGGGCGGCACGTGCGGTCGTGCGCTCTGCTCGACCAACCGTACGCCGAGACCGGGTGCACCACTGGTCGCGGAGGTGATGACCGGATGCGGTTCCGATCCCCGGGGCAACAACGGCATAGCGAGCACGACGGCAGCTGCGACCGAGGCGATCGCTACCCGCCGGGGCCACGGGTTCCGGGGGCTCGTCGCTGCGGGAACATCGTCCATGGACGACGCCGCTGCCAGAGCGGCCGCCCCCCGAGCGGCCATGCTGCCAGGCTCCGGGCAGGAGAGGATCGGCCTACCTAACTGCGAAAGTGACTGCATCACTGTGGAATCGGCGGCTGACTCGCCGGACACGACGATGACGTCGAGGTCGTCGCAGGTCGCTTCGGCTATGGATAGACAGTCGGCGACGAGTTCCAGGGTCGGAATGCGGTCATTGGTGACGGGTGATGTCGCGCAACGCTCATCGAAGCGCAGCGGACGCCCGACGATGGGGTCGGACCTCCACGCCGTGCCGATCGCCACGACGGTGAGGTCCAGGCTGCCGGCGTCGACGTTGCAGACAAGGGCGAGACCGTCACCGAGTGGGCCGCGTTCGAACTCGAGGCACGCAACGGCGGCGACGGGTTCGGCGACCAGTCCCACTCGGCCCAGCCCGGCACGGTCCAACGCTGTTCGAAGCGTGTTCCCGGCGCCTCGGGGGTGCGCCGCCGCGGTGGTGAGCACAATGGGGACGTCCTCCGGCGGATTCGCCTCAGCCACGAGGCAGTAGGCGGCGGCGGCAATCAAATCCTGCCCCGTGTAGCGGTAGCCGTCTCCCGCAACGCGCACCTCACCGGGGCGGTGCGCGAACTCCGCTACCACCCCCTCGCCGCCAGGATCGTCACCCAGTCGCACCGTCGACTGGGTACCGAACGTCAAGGTGGAGCGACGCGACACCGTCGACGTGCCGTCCTCGCTCATGCTCACTGCGATGGCCCGTGCAGTCCCGATGCTCAGTCCGAGGCCTCGTGTCATGGTCCCGCCCATTCAGTCCGCAGGGCGCAGGCGGCCGAAGATACCGTCATGCTCGTCCTGCGGTCCGGTTTGCCAGAGGTCGCAAGCAGCATCGCTGCGAGGTAACGACTTTGGTGTCCGGAATGCGTCGCCACGTCCGCTGAGCGCGCCGGAGTGCAGGCGGTCGCCGAGGCTGGCGCCGCGCCGGGTGGTGCGGCGCAGGCCGTTTCTGCAGAAGGAGGACGTGGTCATCGAGTGGTGCCTTCCTTCACATGGGACTGAGCAGTAGAAGAACTGAGTGGTAGCTAGGGAATCAGTGCTGGGCATTCCAGAAACCGATCCAGACGGCGCCCCACCAGCAGACCTGCGAAATCGTCGCGGTTGCCGCGCCCCACACGGTCAGCTGCGAAGGTAGGTGCGGGGCGGTGCTGTGCGCAATGCGGCGACTCAGAATCAGCGCCTGCAGGCCGTTGACGGTCAGCACCAACACCAGGACCACTTTTGTCTGGGTGAGCGCAGAGTTCAGGTTCGGTTCGAGGAACGCTCCGCTGCCGATGAGACCGGCGAGACCGACCCAGATCGGCAGGTGCAGTCGTTCCGCGCCCCGGATGGCTTCGGCGAGTGTGGACCGGCCTGAAATCCACACCAGCACCAGATAGTCGGCGATCAGGACCCCGCCGAACCCGAGCACGAGCGATGCGAGGTGCACGAACAACGCCGCAGTGTGTAGGACGGGGTCGACCTCGATATGCGTCGAGACCCACACCGCCGCGGCTACCACCGCCGACGCGACTACCGCGGCTGCGCCCACGATCGCCCACGAATCGTGCAGTACGAGCGGTTTCTCCGGCTCGCCCGGCGGAATCGGCAGCAGGCGCTTGCGTGCGCGCGGGGGCACTCCGTGCATCGGTCCCCACGAGACCGTGTCGGTGCGGAGCCGTCTGGGGGCGATCGGGGTGACCGGTGAGATCACGGTGGGTGACCCGGCCTCGTCGGCCGGGTCGGAAGAGGTGGGGTACATCGGGATCCGGTTCTGGTGAGAAGTGACGCAACAACGCCCGCACATCGCTGGGTGCGGTTGTTGGCGCTCGCTGCCCCGGACGCCAATCCGTGATGGGAAGGTCTGTCAGGAGATTCCTGTCAGACCTCGCAAAGCTCGGGCGTTGCAGTGGCAAAGACGATCAGACTGCGTTCGAAAGGGCCCGGTCGCAGGTGTAGTAGCGCCGCCTTCGGAGAAACGGTATTCCGATGTGGCCACGCGACTCCTTCCAACCAGTTCACAGGTGTAGCTAAGGCTGCCCTTGTTGTGGGAGGTAAGTAGAAATCTTCGGCTCGCCGAAGTCAATCAGTTGTGGCACCAGTCACACCAGTCATGATGTGCAGTGCGACGTGCCGAATAGCGTCAATCCGTCGGATTCCGACGGCTGTCGGCGTGATGCGCCAGAAGTTTCATCCCACGATCAGCAGCATCCCGACGGCCGCGACCACGAGGACAGAGCCAGTGATGCAGACCGCAAATGCCCGTACCGCGACTCGGTGCCAGTCCCGAACACGGTCGACCGCCTCGATCGTCAGCAGCGGGGGCTTCGAGCGTGAGGTCGCAGCCTCGACCCCGTCCGGCCCGTGCCTGCGTCGAGATATCGCATCCGCGGTGACCGCGGCAGCAAGAGACACAGCGACCACGAACAGCGTGGCCTCGAGGACCGCGATCACCCAAAACATGTTCATACCGAACTCGACCTTCCTCGTATTCGGGCGCCCGTCACAGTCGGCGATTTCGCAGCCAATCGGTCGGCGCACCATTTTTGCGGGTCGTTCCGTTTACGTGAGATATCGCTCGAGCAATGGAGTACCCGTAACCGTCGACGCGGGGCCTGAGGCCGACGGTCGACGACTTTGGGTTGCTTCGATAAAATGGTCAGTTGCCCAAATCCATTCCGCTCTTGCACCCCATTGATTTGGGCGTTTGTTCAGTACGCGGCTATTCCAATCCTCGGGCTACGCGCGCAATGTCTGGTCCACACGAGTTTCGGCGCCCAGGGACTCCAGGGCGCCGAAACGCTCGGGTACGCTCGATGTCCCTGGTCAGCCCACGCCGATGTCGATCCCGAGCGCGATGCTCAGGAACTTGAGGAACGCGTCGATAGCCACACTGAAGTCGATTCCTGCAGAACCCATATCGGGATCGGGTCACCTCTTTCTGTTGAACTTTTTTCTGTGGATCCCCAACCTATTGCGTCTATCGCCATCAGCAGTCCCGGACGTTTCACCTTTCGGCGAATACATTCGAAGTAATTTCTTGAACACTCACCCAAATTTACTGGACGTCCGACTAGCTGAGGGTGCGCAATACGCGGTATCGGAAGACAGTGAATATGTGTTTAATCTCGTGTTTACAGGGAAATTCGAGAATGTCATGAGCGCGTGGGAACGGCCCGAGTTGGAAACCTGGGGTCGTTGCTCGCTCGCCCCAGAGTCGGGAATGTGCGAGACGAGGTGGGCACGATGAAGAAGATGGCAGTGCGGACGGCTGTTGCGTCGGCCGTGATCGCTCCGGCGATGGTATTCGGGGCGGGTACCGCTACGGCGGTACCGACCCTCGGTGTGGGCGCGGCCGGTGAAGTGACGGTGTCAGTGCCGGCCGGGGAGAGTTGGACCTGTTTCGGGTTCGACTCTGCCTTCAATTTCAAGACCGGTGCGTTCGGGGTGGGAAAAGGGACGCTCAGCGGTTTCGCGAAAGGCAATGCCACCGTGTTCTGCTTCGGTAATGCGGCGCCGTTCTTCTTCACCGGGAGCGTGATGGTCACGTAACCCAGATCGCACTGCACCGCACGTAGATGGCCGGGGCTTGGTAATCCCGGCCATCAACGAGATGGGTCCGGGCCAGCACCGACGAGGCAGTCTGCTCGATATCTCCCCCTTGCGTGTGCCTCTCGTCGAGGTGTCGTGACCACGAGGTTCCTCGAGTAGGGTGCAGATACTGGTCATCATCACCCCGCCCAGTTGATGTCACGACGGTGCGAGGTCGCACAGGAGGCCGTCATGATCGAGGTTGAGGACAGCATCGTTATCGCGCGTCCGATCGGCGAAGTGTTCACCTTTGTAGCGGACCCAGACCAACGCTCCCCGATGGCAAGAGGGACTGTTGGAGGTCCGCCGAGTTACAGAAGGACCGCCGGGGGTGGGTACCAAGCATGTTGTTGTCCGCAAATTCATGGGGCGGAAGCTCGAGCTGACGAACGAGTACGTCCACTATGAACCGAACACGAAGGTCACCTTCACTGGGGCTTCGGGACCGAGTCGTTTCGAGGCGGAGTATCTGGTCGAGGCAACTGCCGAGGGGACCCGATTGACGTGTCACATGCAGATGGAGCAGAAAGGCCTCTTCAAATTCGGTGACCCGCTGGTCGCGGCCAGCCTCCGCCGAGAATTCGCCGCGAACCTCCAGAAGCCCAGGGTCCTTCTCGAAACCACAGCAGATTAGCGCGCGAATGCCCGGACCCGCACGACAGCCGGATGATGCCCGCACCGATCATGCTGGGCACACCCTCGAAGATGACCGCGACCCAGAGGAATTGCGACCAGGAGGAGTCGACTGTCATGGCAGGAGTATGCACCCAGGCGACGCCGCTGATGATGGGGTCGTGGGCCCAGCGACGTAATGAAGCACCGGAAACGGATTCGTTTCCGATTCCGAGTCTCAGCGACCTGGATTCGGTGAACATGCCCGCTATGCGTTTGGCAAAATCGAATCACTAAGGAAGAGAGGGGCGTACGGCCGGATTGCTCAGCTCGGCTCGTCAGCTGAGCGGTGGTGAACGATGACAGCCGAAAGCGCCCGTGTCCGGCCCGGGTGTCGAGGACATCGACCAAAGGCTGTCGCGGTCGCGCTCAGTTGATCAACGAGCCGACTGAGCCGGTGGATTTACCTGCGGCGGCGTTCCGTAGAACCCGTAAGTGGTCCGGTACGTGGTACCGAGCAGCTTGTTTGATGCGTCGTACACCTTGCAGGATTCTTCCCGGTTGTTGCCGACCTTCTTAGTAGTGTGAACGCCGAGCACCGCCCCACTGGCATATGCCCCGGGATGGGCGACGCATGTTTCCTGGAATGTTGCTGCCTGGGCGGCGGGCGGCGGAAAGGCTGCGGCGAGTTGGTCTGCGTCGTACGGGCGGCGTCGGCGACCACGAAGGATTTCCCACAGTTTGTCGACGAAGCGTGATGTCGACATGCCGAAGTGGTGGAATGTCTCGTCGGCGGGGGCTCCACCGTATGGCGCCCAAATTCGGGCGAAGCGGAGGATCTCTTCAACCTCCCGATCGAGCGGTGGTGGTGGCGCTGAGCTGATCGGCCATCGACGATGGCGATTGTCGGCCACCGTGTCGTGGGGCTGGTGGGGGGATGGGTGTGGTCGGGGGTATGGGTTCACTGCGGTTCCTTCCTGGTCCGGTCCCGGGCTGTCCCTGCCCGACACCGTTCTTCGGTGGTGTGGTCGCGTCACCGCCCTATCGGTGTGTGCGCAGCCAGACGGCGGTGTCCGGTGGCAGATAGCCGACATCGGTCAGGTCGGCGGAGGCGAGCAGGACGGTGGTGTCCGGATCGATTGCAAGCGGTTGTCGAGACAGGTTCACGACGCACCGAAACGACGGCCCGCGGTCGAAGGCGAGGACATCGGTGGGCATCGGTCGCCAGGCGAAGCAGTCGCCGCGTAGGGCGGGCAGGGTGCGTCGGAAGTGAAGTGCGGTGCGGTAGAGGGTGAGCATCGAGTCGGGGTCGTTGGATTCGGCGGCCACGGTCTTCGATTTCCAGATGTCGGGCTGCGGAAGCCACGGTTGGGTCCCGCTGTTGCTGAATCCGAAGGGTGGGAGGTCACCGTCCCACGGCAGCGGGACCCGGCATCCGTCGCGGCCGCGGATGGTGTGCCCGGAGCGTTCCCAGGTGGGGTCCTGCAGCAGCTCTTCGGGGAGATCAGTTACTTCCTCGAGGCCGAGTTCTTCGCCCTGGTAGAGGTAGGCGCCGCCGGGCAGGGAGAGCGTGAGAAGTGCTGCGGCGCGGGCGCGTCGGGTGCCGAGAACGAGGTCGGAGTCGGTGCCGGCGATCAGGGTCATGGGCAAGGTGCTGGTGTCGGCGCGTCCGAATCGGGTGAGGTGGCGGGTCTCGTCGTGGCTCGACAGCACCCAGGTGGCGGGCGCGCCGACCTCGCGGAGCGCGTTGCGGCTGCGGTCGATGGCCTCGCGCAGCGCTGCCGGGTTCCAGCCTGCTCGGGGAAAGTCGAAGTTGAAGGCGGTGTGCAGTTCGTCCGGGCGCACGTAGCGGGCGAGGCGCTCGGGGCTGCGGACGATCGCTTCGGCGACAAACATGCGGTCGGGCCCGTAGGTGTCGGCGATGATGCGGAATTCGCGCAGGATGCTGTGAAGTTCGTCGACGTCCCAGTGTGGGTTGTCGACCCAAGTGCTGGATTCGAATCGGGCTCCGGGCGGGTGGCCCGCGTCCGGGAGTCCGGGGACCTTGGCCATCGCCGATACGGCGTCGATGCGCATGCCGTCGACTCCGCGGTCGAACCAGAACCGCAGGATGTCGGTGAATTCGGAGCGGACCTCAGGGTTGGTCCAGTCGAGGTCGGGTTGTTCGGGTGCGAACAGGTGCAGGTACCACTGGCCAGGTTGTCCGTCGGGTCTGGTGGTGCGGGTCCATGCCGGTCCGCCGAAGGCGCTGATCCAGTCGTTCGGAGGAAGTTCGCCCTCGTTGCCGCGCCCGTCGCGGAAGAAGTACCGGGCGCGCTCTCGGGAATAGGGAGCGGTGTGCAGGGCGTCCTGGAACCAGGGGTGCATGTCGGAAGTGTGGTTGGCGGGAAGGTCGATGATGACGCGGAGTCCGGCGGCGTGGGCGGCGGCTACCAGGGTGTCGGCGTCGTCGAGGGTGCCGAAGAGCGGGTCGATGTCGCGGAAGTCGGCGATGTCGTAGCCGCCGTCCGCCATCGGCGATCGGTACCAGGGGGTGATCCATACGGCGTCGATGCCGAGGTCGACGAGATAGGGCAAGCGGTCCTGGAGGCCTTTGATGTCTCCGATCCCGTCTCCGTTGGCGTCGGCGAAGCTGCGCAGGTACACCTGGTAGATGACGGCGTCGTGCCACCACTGACGTGCTGTGGGCATGGTTTCCCCTGAAGGTGTTGGTGGGAGTGGGCGTTCGAAATCCGGAGGTGGTCAGCCCTTCACGGCGCCGGCGATCATCGCCTTGACGAAGTGGCGCTGAAACAGCAGGAACACCACGACAGTTGGCGCCATGATCAGTAGCGATCCAGCGTTGAGGAGGACGACGTCGGTGGAGTATTGGCCGACGAAATTCTGCAGTGCGCCCGCCATGGTGCGTTTGCTGGGGTCGTCGATGAGGACGATGGCCTGGAGGAAGGTGTTCCAGGTCCACAGGAACAGCAGTAGGCACAGTGAGGCCAGCGCCGGGACGGCGAGCGGAATTTGGATGTGCCGGAAGGCCTGCCAGGGGCCCGCCCCGTCGAGGTCTGCGGCCTCGGTGAGCTCTTTCGGCATCGACAGGAAATGGGCACGCATCCAGAAGACGGCGAACGGCATGAACGTGCCGATCAGCACCAGGATGAGTCCGAGTCGGGTATTGAGCAGGTTCATCTCGCGCAGCTGGTAGTAGAGGGGAACGATCGTTGCTTCCTTCGGGAGGGTCAACCCGAGCAGCAGGAGCAGAAAGACGACGGTGCCGCCGGGGATCTTCAGCTGGCCGAGCGCGTAACCGGCCATGGCGGCGAACAGAGCTGCGACCGGGACCACGCCGGCGACGAGGATGATGCTCGAGACCAGAAGGGGGGTCACCTCGGCGACGCGCCAGGCGTCGAGGAAGTTGTGCCATTGCGGGTTCGCCGGCCACGACAGCCCGAGTGGGACGGTGCCCTGGGGCTGCAGTGCCGCCGTCAGCATGCTGAGCAACGGCAGGATCGAGAAGAACATGGTGCCGAACAGCAGGACGAGTCCGGGTATGCGTTCACGAACGGAGGTTTTCATGATCATTTCTCTCTGAAGAATCGCTGGATCGGCAGGATCACCAGCAGAATCAGTCCGGTAAGGACGACGGCGAGTGCACTGGCGAGGCCGACCCGGGATTCGGTGAAACCGAGTTGGTAGACGAGGACACCGGGAACGGTGGTCGCGTAGCCGGGTCCGCCCTGGGTGGACATGAACACGATGTCGAAGCTGGCGAGAGCGGCGATGATGGTGACGGTGACGCAGACGCCGATTTCGGCGCGGAGGGCGGGAACAGTCACGTATCGGAAGGTGCTGAAGAAGCCGGCGCCGTCGATTCGGGCGGCTTCGTAGATCGAGATGTCGATTTTGCCGATGCCCGCCATGAGCAGGATGGTGCAGAAGCCGAGTCCCAGCCAGGTGCCGATGATCCCGACGGCGGGCAGTGCCCAGTCGAAGTCGCCGAGCCAGGAGCGGGTGAGTCCGCCCAGACCGACGGCGGAGAGCAGTTGGTTCACGGTGCCGTTGCTCGAGAACATCCACACCCAGGCAACGGCCGCGGCCGCGCCGGGGATGATCTGCGGCAGGAAAAGCATGGTGCGGGTGAGGGTTCCGAGGCCGCGGATGCGGATTTCCTGGAGCAGAGCGGCGACGAGAAGGCCGCCGATCACCGGGAGGACTGTGAAGAATGCGATGAGGAAGAACGCGTGCCCGATCGAGGACAGCAGTTGCGGGTCGGTGAGTACGCGGCGGTAGTTGCCCAGCCCTACCCAGCTGCCGACAGATATCCCATCCCAGTTGTAGAGGGAGTACCAGATGGTGGTCAGCAGCGGACGGAGCACGAAGACGGTGTACACCGCCGCGGCGGGCAGAACGAACAGCCATCCGGTCAGTGCCCGTTTGGCGTGGGAGCTCCGCCTTGCCCGGGTCGCTGCCCGGTGCGGGAACGCCCCGGCAGGGGCTGCCTGGGGGGTATGTGCTGTGGAGGTCATCTCAGGAGGTCCTGCTCGTAGGCGGATTGGACGGCGGCCATCATCTCGTCGGGCGTGGTTCGTCCGGCGACGAGCATCTGGACCTGCGGTAACCAGGTGCCAGACATGCCGTTGGTGGCGTTCTGGACGAACTGCACCTGCCCGCCGGAGGCGACCAACCTGCTGAAGGCCACCTGGATCTGGGAACCCAGCGAGCCGGGTGCGGTGGCCGGGACCTCGCCGGTGCCGGACGGGGCGAAGCCGGCGTCGACCGCGACCTGCCGGCCGGCGTCGGAGCGCAGGAAGTTCAGGAAGGCCGCTGCAGCATTCTTGTCGTCCGACCCAGCGGGAATCGCGAAGTTCGACACCGGGTCGGACATGGCAAGGACTGGTGCCCCGGCAGGCGCGGGTGGGAGGGTGAAGCCAACGTTCTCGCCCATCTTCGTCTGCAGGGTCGCGGCATCCCAGTTCCCGGAGACGTAGAACAGTGCTTCACCGGCGGCGAACCGTCCGGCGGCGGTGGTGGCGTCGGTGCCGTTGGTGTCGCTGGGGAAGTAGCCCTTCGCCGCCCAATCGGCCACGACCGCAGCCGCGTCGACCCCGGCGGGGGTGTCGAGGGTAGCGCCGGGAGCGTTGAAGACCCAGTCGATGATCGTGTCCTGGCCGAGGGCGCTGTTCAACATCATCTGCACCAGGAATGTGACCTGCGCGCTCTTGTTGCCGGCCATCACAGGGATCAGTCCGGCAGTCTTCGCCGACGCCAGAGCCTGCTCGAATTGCTCGACGGTGGTCGGCGGTGAGGTCATTCCGATGCGGGTCGCGAGGTCCTTGTTGTAGTAGAGCCCCGTCAGGGTGAACCCGCTGGCCATCGTGTACTGCGGGCCGGTGCCGCGCACACCGTTCGCACCGACGCGGTACATGGCCATCTGCTCCTCCGGAAGCTCGTTCCAGCCGTAGGCGTCGGCCCACGAATCGAGTTCGGTGAGCTGGTGGTTGGCCACCGCGGCGGGGAGCGCGATGATCCGCGCGATGTCCGGCGGATTCTCCGACGCGAGCACCCGCGGGGCGTTGACGGCCTGAACCTCGTCTGGGTCGTAGCGCGCCGTGATGGTCACGTTCGGATGGCGTGCGGTGAACGCCGCGATCATCGCCTCATCGATCTTTTTCAAGCCTGCCCCGTCGTACAAGGTCAACTCGATCGGGTCGGTGCCGAGATCGATATTCACCGGTATCGGGTCGGTCGGTGCGGTCACGGTGTTGCCGCTGCCCGGCGGCGCGCACGCCACCACAGTCGGCAGCATCGCGGCGCCCGCGAGGGCGGCGAACCTGCGCGCCCACCCGGGCCGGGTCGAGTGGTGTGAGTCCATAACTCCTCCGCATTGAGACGCGCATCACATTTCGGAAGCGCTTCCGCAGCATATGTCGGAAGCGCTTCCGAAATCAAGGTCGTTCGCGCTACCATCAGCCTTGTGTCCGATCGACCTGCACCTTTGAGCCTCAGTGACGTCGCCCGCGAAGCCGGGGTCTCGCTGACCACAGCCTCACGCGCCCTCAACGACTCGTATGGCGTCTCCGCGGCCACGAAGGCGAAAGTTCTCGCCACCGCCCGCCGCCTCGACTACGTCATCTCCCCGGACGCAGTGCGCCTGGCCGGTGGCCCGACCCGGCGGGTGGCGTTGGTCGTTCCCCACATCGAGCGCTGGTTTTTCGGCGAGATGGTCAATGGAATCGAGAGGGTGCTCGCATCAGCAAACTTCGACCTGTTGCTGTACCAGGTCGGCGGCCCCGAGGATCGTCAGGACTTCTTCACCCGGTTGCCCGCTCGGCGGAAGGTCGACGCAGTCGTGGTGGTCGCGTTTCCAGTGGACCAACGCGAACGCGAACGGCTCGCACTGATGGGCGTCGGTATCGTCGCCGCCGGCGGCCAGAACGCCGACTACCCCTACGTCTGCATCGACGACTACCACGCCGGGCGGCTCGCAGTCGACCACCTCCTGGAGTTGGGCCACCGGCGGATCGCCATGATCGCCGCCCACGATCCCGATCAGCCTGGGTGGCCGGCACGGTCCGGTCGATCGGAGGCGTATGTCGACGCACTGACCGCCGCGGGCATCGCTGTGGACCACGCGCTCGTGCGCGACGTCGACTGGGGCGGCATCAACGCCGCAGAGGCGATGGCCGACACCCTCGAGGCCACCCCGGAAGATCCCCCGACCGCCGTGTTCGCGCACAGCGACGAACTCGCCCTCGGAGCGATCCGAACGCTGCGCCGCCGGGGCCTGCGGATTCCCGAGGACGTCTCCGTGGTCGGAATCGACGACCATCCGCTCGCCGCACTCACCGACCTCACCACCGTGCACCAATCCGTCCGCGAACAGGGCGAGATCGCCGCCCGACTCGTCCTCGACACACTCGCTCCCACCCCAGACGGAGACGCCCCCACCGCCGTCACCGCACCGACCACACTCGTCGTCCGCGGCAGCACCGGACCCGCACCGGATCACGCTCGGTCACTCGCGGCTTCTTCCGACGACCCACACCCCGAACGTTCCGGTCGCCGCCCCGCGGTTCCCGCGCACCCCAAGGAGACATGATGCGACTCGCCCTTCCGGATCACTGGGTCTGGGACAGTTGGATGACCGACGACGGCACCGATTACCACCTGTTCTTTCTCCGCGCCTCGCGCGCCCTCCAGGACCGCGAACGCCGCCACTACCGCGCGACCATCGGTCACGCGACGTCTCCGGACGGCGAGGCATGGACCCTCACCGCCGACGCGCTGGCGCCCTCCGACGCCCCGGCCTTCGATGACCTTGCCACCTGGACCGGCTCCGTCGTCCGCGGCGCGGATGGGCTCTGGAACATGTTCTACACCGGGGTGAGCCGGGCCGAGAACGGCCTCAAACAACGCATCGGCCGGGCGACCTCCACCGACCTGCTGAGCTGGACCAAGGACCCCGACCTCGTCCTCGAGGCCGACGGCCGCTGGTACGAACTCCTCGGCGACGGCACCTGGCCGGACGAAGCGTGGCGCGATCCGTATGTCTTCGAACACGCCGGTCAGTGGCACATGCTGATCACCGCCCGGGCCTGTGTCGGCGATCCCGAGGGCCGCGCCGTGGTGGGCCACGCGACCAGCGCCGACCTGAGCCACTGGCGCATCGAACCCCCACTCTCGACTCCAGCCGGGTTCGGCGAGATGGAAGTCCTGCAGGCGCATACCGTCAACGCGAAGCCGATCCTGTTGTTTTCCTGCGCACCCAAGAACACCAGCCTTCACGCGGGGCACGATGCGGGGACCTGGATCGCCGAGGGACAGTCGCTGCTCGGACCGTGGACAGTCACCGACGCGACGAATGTCGATACCGCGGACCTGTACGCGGTGCAGATGCGGCGGACACGAAACGGCAACTGGATGACCTGGGGATTCGACAACACCGACGGGCCGCAATTCGGCACCATCACGTCCTCGCGCTACTCGCCGCACACCGACACAGAAAGTCCGACACCGGCGACCTGACACCACCCCTACCCCACGCGCTACAGGCGCACCAACCCACCTCACTCACTCGGATCGTCCGGCACGTTCCTGCCGGTGGAGGGATTCATTACTCATGGCAACAATCACGTATGACCGCGCGACCAGACTCTTCCCTGGGTCCGACGTCCCCGCGGTCGACCAACTCGACCTGCATATCGAGGACGGCGAGTTCCTTGTTCTCGTCGGCCCGTCCGGCTGCGGCAAGTCCACGTCGCTGCGGATGCTCGCCGGCCTCGAGGAAGTCGACGGCGGCCGAATCCTGATCGGCGGCCGCGACGTCACGAATTCCGAACCCAAGGACCGCGACATCGCGATGGTATTCCAGAACTACGCGCTCTACCCGCACATGAGCGTCGCGGAGAACATGGGTTTCGCCCTCAAACTCGCCGGCACAGACAAGTCCGAAATCCGCAGGCGCGTCGGGGAAGCCGCCGACATGCTCGACCTCCGCGACTATCTGGACCGCAAACCCAAGGCGCTGTCGGGAGGACAGCGGCAGCGAGTTGCCATGGGGCGAGCCATCGTTCGCCAGCCACAGGTATTCCTCATGGACGAGCCGCTGTCCAACCTCGACGCCAAGCTGCGCGTACAAACCCGCACCCAGATCGCACAGTTGCAGCGACGTCTCGGCACCACCACCGTCTACGTCACCCACGACCAGGTCGAGGCGATGACAATGGGTGACCGGGTCGCCGTGCTCAAGGGCGGCATCCTGCAGCAGTGCGCGAGCCCCCGCGAGTTGTACCGGCGCCCGATGAACGTGTTCGTCGCCGGATTTATGGGCTCTCCCTCGATGAACCTGTTCACGCTACCCGTTACCGATGGGGGAATCAGCTTCGGCGATCAGCTTATTCAGGTGCCCAGGAACACGCTGGCGGCCGCAGGCCGCGAGGTGGTCCTCGGGATCCGACCCGAGCACATCGAACTCGCCGACTCCGGGCACGAAATCGAGATCGACGTAGTAGAAGAACTCGGCTCGGAAGCCTTCATCTTCGGGCGCACTCGGGTGGGCCGACGGTACGAACCAATCGTGGCCCGAGTCGACTGGCGCAACCCCCCGGAAAAAGGCCAGGTCGTGCACGCCCGCATCGACGCCTCTCACGCCCACGTCTTCGCCACCACCCCCGACGGTGCACGGCTATCGAAATAGCAGACGCCGCCACTGAGGGCTTCATGTCTTCTCGTCACAACCGTCATCGACTTCGAACGCAGCACGTGGACGGCCAGCATTGGTCTCCCGCACTGAACTTCTCTGACCAGTCGATCTCGCCGGCGGGCGGCACCTGCCGCCCGCCGGGGCATCAGACCGAGCTGGAGTCTCACGACGCCGTTGGTTGCGGAGCCGTCATCGTCGGTGAGCGAGGTGATCTGGCTGAACGTGGCCGTACAAAATAGCCCAGGCCAGCCGGTGACGGACAGTCTTTGCCAGACTGTGTCCATGAATGCTGTCTGGTCGATGGTGCATGCCGAGCGTGCGGCGCTGATCGATGACCTCACCCACCTCACCGACGACCAATGGGCCCTGCCCTCGCTGTGCGGCGACTGGACCGTGCACGACGTCGCCGCACACCTCATCAACAACGCGAAGACCACCCGACTCGGCATCGTGCGCAACATGGTCCGAGCGCGTTTCGACTTCGATCGCCAGAACGCCCAGGGCGTCGAACGTGAACGCGGCGCCACACCCCAGCAGACGCTGGCCCGACTTCAGCAGGTAGCCAACTACACGTCGACGCCGCCGGCACCGCTCGACAGCAGACTGGTGGAAGAGGTCGTCCATGGCGAAGACATCCGACGGCCGCAGGGCATCAACCGCATGTATCCGTCGGAGGCGGTCGTCAGGTCGTTGCAGTATCAGGCGCGGACCCCGGTATCCCTGGGCGGTGCGAAACAACTCATTGCCCCCGTCCGATTGCGGGCCACCGACGCAGACGTGTCGATCGGTGATGGCCCAGAAGTCTGTGGCCCGGCACTCTCACTGCTCTTGGCGATATCGGGGCGCAAGTCGGCGCTGGGTGACTTGGACGGACCCGGAGTACCTGCGCTGGAGTGATCACGCCCGTGGCGTCCCCAGCACCATTCCGCTTGCGGGGCGACCCGTCCGCGCGCAAAGTCGGCCTGGCTGTCCCACTGGTGGTTCCGGATTAATTCCTCTCTCGGTCAGAGCGTTTCGGCTGAACGACGACTACGCGTGGTCGTGGGCATTATCGTTGCTCGCGTGGGCAAGCTGATCTATTCGTTCCTGGCGTCGCTCGACGGCTACATCGCCGACCGGGCCGGCGCCTTCGATTGGGCCGTCCCCGACGAGGAAGTACTCGACTTCATCAATGTCGCCGAACGGGAGGTTGGGACATACCTCTACGGCCGCACTATGTACGAGATGATGACTGGCTGGGAGAACGATCCGGCAGTGGCCGCCCAGTCACCCATGAGCGCAGAGTTCGCCCAGATTTGGCAGGCGACCGAGAAAGTAGTCTTCTCGCGTAGTCTCGACTCGGTTTCCACGACACGCACGCGGATCGAACGCACCTTCGACCCGGGCTTGGTGCGGGACCTCAAGGCCACTACGGCGAAGGACCTCAACGTGTCCGGCGCCACCCTTGCTGCCTCCGCATGGAAGGCACGGCTGATCGACGAGTGCCACCTGTACCTTGCGCCCACGCTGATCGGGGGCGGTAAGCGGATGTTCCCGGACGACATCCGTCATTCGCTGGAACTGCTCGACGAACGCCGGTTCGGCAACGGCATGGTCTTCCTCCGCTATGCCGTAAAAACATGAGTCAGCGCTGAGGGTTCCATGCCATGTGGCGACAGATTATGTCGAAGCCGTTGCGCAAGTACGACTTGTGAGCCGCATGCCGGGTGTGCCCGGTGTCCGGGTGCAGTTGGGCGCAGCCACGAGGGCCGGCTTGTTCCTGAAGGTGCTCGAGTAGTTTGGCTCCCAGCCCTGTGCCACATCGTTCGGGTAGCGCGATGAGGTCGGCGATCAGGACGACTCGATCTTTCACGGCCTCGCGTCGGCGAAAACCCCCCGATCGGCAAAAGGGAAGGCGCTCCCCCGCCCACCCGCATCCGAGAATCGACCACCCTTGCACATACAACCGATTGGTTGTATATTTTGGGTGTGTCAGAATCAGACGAGGATCAGGCGGATGCCCTGTTCCACGCGCTATCCGACCGAACGAGGCGCGACATCATGCGTCGCGTACTGGCCGGCGAGCATTCCGTCTCGGCACTCGCAGCGAAGTACGACATGAGCTTCGCTGCGGTACAAAAGCACGTCGCCGTCCTCGAGAAGTCCGGTTTACTCGTGAAACGACGCAGTGGCCGTGAACAACTCGCCAGGGGCGATGTCGAAGCAGTGCGCGCGGTGTCGTCCATGCTCACCGAGCTGGAACAAGTCTGGCGTGGGCGGGTCGCACGCATCGACGAACTGATCGCAACGCAACCTCAACGGAAGGAATGAACGATGCCTGTCACCAATGTCAGCCACGACATCGATGCACTGACCCTGACCATCACCGCCGAGTTCGCGGCGCCTCGGGAGCGAATCTGGCAAATCTATGCCGATCCTCGCCAGCTCGAGAAGATTTGGGGTCCGCCGACGTACCCGGCAACAGTGGTCGACCATGAGTTCACCCCGGGCGGTCGGGTCACCTACTACATGACCGGCCCCGAGGGCGACAAGCATGCGGGCTACTGGAACATCATCTCCATCGATGAGCCGACCGGCTTCAGCTTCACCGACGGATTCGCCGATGCGGATTTCAGCCCGATCGAATCGATGCCAGTGTCCACCAACGATTTCTCCTTCCGTGAGGAGGGCGGCAGCACCATCGCCACCTACGTGAGCACCTACGCAACTGCCGAAGGTCTCCAGCAGGTGCTCGACATGGGCGTGGTCGAGGGTGCTTCGCAGGCGATCGGCCAGATCGACGACCTCATCAAGAGTTGAGGCTGCCGGGTCACCACAGTGGCCGATCTCGTCGCCTCGCCCTTCGCGTGCGAGGCGACGAGCCGGCACGACGAGTTGCATCGTTCAGGTTGTGCGAACCTCAGATGCGGCGCATCACCGACACAACCTTGCCCAGGACGACTGCGTCGTCACCGTCAATCGCGGCATAGGCAGGATTGCGGGGCTCGAGGAGAACGTGGCCATCGCGGCGCCGGAGCACCTTGACCGTGGCCTCGCCATCAATCATCGCGGCGACGATCTCGCCGGAGTGGGCTTCGTCCTGGCGGCGCACCACGACGACATCGCCATCGCAGATTGCGGCGTCGATCATCGATTCGCCGCGTACCCGCAACCCGAAGACGGTGCCGGAGCCGACGAGCTCGCGAGGGAGCGTCAGTGTCTCATCGGCGTGCTCTTCCGCGAGGATCGGTGTGCCGGCGGCGATGTCGCCGACCACCGGTACCGTCACATTGTTGTCGGACGAGTGACCCTGCTTCGCCTCGGTGAGGAACGGGCGCACGTCCAATTGCCGAGCCATGGCCGAACCCCGGCGAAGAAAGCCCCTCTCCTCGAGACTTTTCAGATGCTTGGACACCGACGACGTCGACCGCAGGCCCACCGCATCCCCGATCTGCCGGGTGCTCGGCGGGCATCCATGTGCAGCCACCCAGTCCCGGATCGTTGCCAGGATCCGCTGCTGGCGGGGTGGCAGGGTGGAGGCGTCAAGGCCGCCGAACATGTCGAGATCGTCGTAATCGGTCACCGGAGAATGGTAGGGGGTGGCCACTGATCGTCGCGAAGGCCACTACTTCTCTCCCGATTGCTCCGGCCGCATTTCTATGCGCCGGACAGCGGCTAACGTGAACCAATGATCAGCGCCGCCGGACCGCCCGTTCGCGCGCAGAGTGACGTCAAGCCGAACAAGCCTCCCGGACCGATCCATCTGGCGGTGACCGCTGCCTCACTGCTGATTCTGGTGTGTATCTACTACGACTGGTGGCCCTCTCGCTACGGCACCTCGAGTTGGGCCGATCCGATGTTGTTCGGTGCAGCGGCGCTGCTGATCCTCGCCGTCCTAGGGCTGGTGTGGGCAGTGAAGACCTTGTATGTCATCGGCCAAGACCGGCGGTGGTCATGGTGGATCGCGGCTGCGCCGGCGGTCCTACTCGTCGCTGTCGTCACGGTGATGCCGGCACCACGGCCGTCATTCGACGACACCCGCGCAGAGTTCGAGCGGGTGGCGCTCGAGTTGCTGGCAGATCCGGAGCCGCTCCACAGCCACCTCGAGATTGGCCGGTTCGATATCCGCACCGCCATGTCGGGCGACGATGGCGTGGTCTACTTCATCGAGGACGGCGGACTCGGACTGACGGTGAGCAGTGGTTGGGCGTACAGCCCGCACGGTGTGCCCGCCGGGTTCGATGATTTCACTGCGACTCACCTAGGGGGGCCGTGGTATGAATTCATTTCAGTGTGGCGAACTTGACCGCCCATCCGTCCCATCGTCTTCCCGCCTCGCGACGAGGATTCCCCGGATGACCACTTCCCGACGTCTCCGGCAGGTAGCGTCCGAACTACGGTCACCGTGGCATCTGCCCAGCTTCGGCAACCGTTCGCTCCCGACGAGCGCCAGAAACGCATTCTCGTCGAGGGGGCTGCGCGCGGCGTGCCCCTGGTCCGCAACATGCCAAGCGATCACCTGACCGGCACTGCCGGGCTCGGGCGGACATTTCGGACGACGATCATGGTGCGGAAGCATCGGTGCACACCACGACACCGGAGCGGTCACACTGGTCTGCGACATCGATCCTCACTTCGCGTCGATCGGTGCCGGCTCGGATGCGGTCGATCGGCTCCTGGCCGACCCACGGGTCGACGTCGTCGTCGATGATCCCGACAGGGAAGCCCGTACTACTCCTGAATGGACCGCTGACCCTTTCAAGCATGCAGGGTGGGCCGGTAGATGAGCTCTTGGATGTTTCCGTCGAGCGTCCGGCTCTCGATCAGCTCGAGGTCGAAGTCGGCCGCGCCCTGAAAGATCGGATCCAGCCCGGTCTGACCGGTAATGACGGGGAAGATCGTCACCTGGACGCGGTCGACCAAACCGGCGGCCATCAGCGCCCGGTTCATCGACAGACTGCCGTGTGAGCGCAACGGCACCTCGGACTCCTCCTTGAGCCGGGCGACGACGTCGACGGCGTCACCGCTCACGAGGGTCACGTCCGGCCAGTCGAGCTGTCCTTCCAGGGTGGTCGATACCACCGTTGCCGGCAGACTCCGCATCCGGGTGACCCAGGGATCACGAACCTCGGACTCCTCCGTGCTCGAGGCCAACATCTGCGCGAACGCGCGGTAAGTGTTGGCGCCGAACACCATCCGCTGTTCGGTGCCGTACAAGGCGAGGCGGTGGTCGAGCAGTTCGGGGCCTTGCTTGCCCCAGTAACCGGTCCAGTTGCCGCTGGCGGCGCCGAAGCCGTCGAGGCTGGAAAAGACGTCGAAGGTGTAGGTGGCGGTCATGATGCTCTCCTCGGGTGCGGTCGATCGGGTATGTGGATACAGACTGGAACTTTCGGCGAAACTCATCACGCTCTGTCCCGCGGGAAGTCCGAGCTTCGACGTTATTCCGTCCAGCCGACCGATGAATTCCGGTTCGTCTTGCAGTCTGCATTGATGAAGGTTCTTTCCGCGCCTGCGGGAGGCTCGAGACTGGTGACAAGGAGCGTGCACACCGTGGACCGAGAGGACGTCTGCGCCACCGTGGCCGTTGCCGCCCCCGCCACCAGGGTGTTCGCGCTGCTGGCCGACCCGAGGACCCATGCTGCGATCGACGGCACCGGGTGGGTGCAGGACGCGGCCGACCAGGCGCCGCTCACCGAGGTGGGGCAGATCTTTCGGATGGACATGTATCACCCCCACCACCCGAACGGTGACTACAGAGTGGCCAACCAGGTCCAGGTGCTCGACCCGCCGCGGGCCATTGCCTGGCGGACCGGGCAGGAAAAGGAAGACGGTCAGCTGGAGTTCGGCGGCTGGGTCTGGCGTTACGACCTGGTGCCGCTCGGTCCGTCCGAGACCGAGGTCACGCTCACCTACGATTGGTCGGCGGTGCCGCAGTTCATCCGGAAGTACCTTCAGTTCCCGCCGTTCGGTCCCGATCATCTCACCAACTCACTGCATCACCTGGCAGAGCTTGCGGCCCACTCCTGAGGTCTAGGCATCTCCCGGTCGCCTATAACGGTCGGCCGACCGTCGATTGCAAAACAATTGCGTCGCACCGTGGCCGCGACGGCGTCCGAGGTTACGGTGTGGTGAGTACGACGCAAACCCACAATGCACTTGTCGTCCTGTGTCGGCGATTGCCGCAGACCATGTTGTCCACGTGATGAAGCGGTCGGGTCGTCCTCGAATCTACCGAGCACCCGGGCGCCGAGTACGACACCAAGTCCCGATCGGAGTGGTAGATGCCGGCGCCCGGTGTGCCGTGATCAGGTCGGGTGCTTATGCCGTGTCGGCTTTCTCGACCGCGTCACGAGTGAGATCAGTGAGTTTTCCAATGTTCTCGGCATTAGCCGGGTAGCCGGCCGAGGTCACACCGATGACGTACTCGCCTGCGAGGGCGCCGTATCCGATGTGCGTTTCTTCACCCTGCGTGACGGCGCCGGCGAACGCCTTCTCGCCCACACCGGATGGCGTCGGTAGCGCTACGAAACCCTGAACCTCTTCGCTTTTGTCGATCGCTTGC
Organism: Rhodococcus sp. ZPP; assembly: GCF_017656075.1. NCBI lineage: Bacteria > Bacillati > Actinomycetota > Actinomycetes > Mycobacteriales > Nocardiaceae > Rhodococcus > Rhodococcus sp. ZPP. The sequence continues at coordinate 6,754,728 of NZ_CP058638.1, read as the reverse complement.
TCGAATGCGGTCGATGCGGAGTCGGGGCTGGAATACTGATCGACAGACACGGTGACCCGCCTGCCGTCAGCCCCTTCGTAGATCACCATTCTCGTCGCCTCGGGGACACCGGCAGCATTGGCGTTCGCACTTGTTGTGGCCTGTCGATCTATCTCCGGGAAGTACTTCTGAACGACTTCCATCCCCACCAGGACTTCCTGAGGCACGAGGTTCGGGGTGGATGTCGTCGCGTCCTGTTGCGATTCCCCACCAGGCTCCGTGCGCTGTTGTCCACACCCGCCCGCCGTCAACGCTCCGATCACAACGATCGAGAGAATGGCGAGAGCCGCGCGACGGCCGATGCGGCGCGGCCGGTATTTCTCCGTTGGTTGCGCCACGCCGGGAATAAGCATGACACCAAGTATCACCGCTCCCCCGTCCTCGGACAATCGTCGCGCTTCGTTGGACGAATCCTGAAAGTCGGTGCCTCGCGATTGCGGTCGGAAAGTCTCTTTGGAAACCTCGAAGAAGCAGGTGTCGACCGAACAACGTGGAAGGTGACCTCCGATTCATGACGCTGGCGAATGCCTGTGAGCTCTATAGAGGCACAGGCCTCATCGGTCAGCCGGCGGCCGCTGTCACCAGCCTGGCCTTCGTGGTTGCCGGCGTCGCGGTGATCGCGCGCCGTCGGAACGGTGCGCCGACCGTGATCTACGGCCTGCTCGTCGTCGCCGTCGGTGCCGGGTCACTTGTTCAGCACGGACCCAACCCGTCGTGGCAGGCCTACGCACACGACTTGCCGATCGCGACTCTGCTCGCCTACGTCGCCGTCGAGGCCGCGTCCGACCGGTTCGGCAGTCGGCTGTCGCCCGGGTGGTGGCTCGTTGTTCCGCTCGTGATGGTTCCCGCCGTGGCTGCCGGATCGGCTGTATCCACGATCGTGCAGGCAATGCTCGCCGCGCTGGCTGTAGGACTGAGCATGGAACGCGCGCGCGTCCATCCGCAGTTGAGACGCGCGACGGTCGCCGCGGCAGTACTTCTGGCGTCCGGCGCTCTGCTCGGCGCCATCGGTGACCGGACGTCGATCTGTCGGCCGAGCAGTGTCGTTCAGGGCCACGCGCTGTGGCACGTTCTGGCCGCCGCCGGATTATGGCGACTCGCGTCCACAATCGGTGCATCCGCCGAAAAGGCGCCGAGGCGCCCGGAGCCGGATTCGCCGCCGACCAGTTCCGACGGCACGTTTCGTCGACCGCCGACGTGACGGGCGTAGCCCCGCGAGTGAGAGAAAGGCGCGGTGGATCAGGACTTGACGAAGACGGCGTTGATCACGACACGGGTGGCGAGGCGCGAGCCCTTCTTCGTGTAGGTCATGCCCCAGTTGCTGCGGTCGAGGAGTAGTTCGGCGCTGACCGTGGCGGTGTCGTCGGTGGCGACAACCTCTGCGGGCACGGTGAGCGGTCGAGTCTGCCCGTGAACGGTCAGGTCGCCGTCGAGATGTACGTGTCCCGGATCGGCGGGTCGCGCTCCTGCCGCGGTGAAGACAATGGTGGGGTACTTCTGAACATCGAAGAAGTCAGCGGAACGCAGGTGCTCGTCGCGTTTACCGTTCTTGGTATTCAGCGAGGTGGCGTCGACGACCAGCCTTCCGGTGATACCTCCGTCATCACCGACCGTTGCGGTGCCCTCGACGGTGTGGAAGCTGCCGGTGACCCCGAAGATCCACAAACCCTTCGTGTGGAAGGTGATCGAGGTCCGGGACGGGTCCAGAGTCCAGGACCCGGCGAGCGTAGACAGTTGCGGGACGGACTCCATCGGCGATGTCATGTGTACCTCCGGTAGGTGATGATCGGTAGCCAGACGCGGTGTCGAGAGAGCGCGGGGGCGTCACGACAAATCGGTCTCGGCTGGACTCCATCCCCAACGGACACCCTCTAAAAAGCATGCTAGCTGCGGGGCCGACTGTCTCGTGGAAGTTCTGGAGGTAGCCGCAACCGAGTGCCGGCTGAGACCATTACGTGTGTCCTACGAGAGGAGACGAACGATGACAGCGTCCGATCCACAGGTCACCACCCGCGAGCAATGGCTCATCGCGCGGCGCGAGCTACTCGCACAGGAGAAGGAGCTGACCCGACACCGCGACCGGGTCAACGCCGCCCGACGCGCGTTACCCATGGTCGAGATAACCAAGAAGTATGTATTCGACGGTCCCCACGGCAAGGTCGAACTCGAGGACTTGTTCGACGGCCGCAGTCAACTCCTTATCTACCACTTCATGTTCGAACCCGACGCCGACGAAGGTTGCCCGTCCTGTTCGTTCACGATGGACAATGTGGGCGATCTGCGCCACCTGTACGCCCGGGACACCTCGTTCGCGGCCGTGTCACGCGCACCGCTGCTCGCGCTCGAGCGCTACCGGCAGCGGATGGGTTGGGCACTCCCCTGGTACTCCTCGCACGGCAGCGACTTCAACTACGACTTCCACGTCACCCTCGATTCGGCGGTCGCACCGGTCGAATACAACTACAAGGACCAGGTCGAGCTGGAGCGGATGAACCCCGCCTGGAAGGGCTGGTCCGGCGAAGAGCACGGTGTCACCGCCTTCCTCCGCCACGGTGATCGAATCTTCCACACCTATTCCGGCTACGCGCGTTCGACCGAAACGCTCCTCGGCACCTACCAGTGGCTCGACCTCACCGCCCGCGGCCGGCAGGAGGACTGGGAACAACAACCCCGCCGCGGCGACGACCCCGCCATGAGTTGGCTGCGCCGCCACGACGAATACGAAGCAGACGTCATCGCAGGATCGAAGAGCGCTGAGTGACCTGCCCGGTCATTCCACGGAGGCGTCGGAACCGTCGAAGGTGTCGAGGATCTGGGCCGCGGCCAGCGCCGCCGTCAGGGAACCGTCCCGCACCTGTTGCTCGACCTGCCCGCGAATGTCCTTGACCCGCGGGTTGGATGCCAGTCGACGCAGCAGCTGATCGTGGACCATGGTCCACGTCCAGTCGACCTGCTGGCGACGACGGTTCTCTTCGAACCGTCCGGCCTTGGTGAGCACCTCACGGTGTTGCTGGACGGTGTTCCAGAACTCCTCGAGCCCGATACCTTCGAGTCCGCTCATCGTGATGACGGGCGGCTTCCAGATGGCGTCGTGGGGGTAGATCAGCCGCAGTGCGCCCGCCAATTCGCGGGCAGCTCCCTTCGCTTCGCGTTCGTGCTTGCCGTCGGCCTTGTTGACGGCGACGAGGTCGGCGAGCTCGAGTACACCCTTCTTGATGCCCTGCAACTGGTCACCGGTCCGGGCGAGAGTGAGGAAACAGAAGCAGTCGACCATGTTCGCGACCGTCACCTCGGACTGCCCGACCCCGACCGTTTCGACGAGAATGACGTCGAAACCGGCTGCCTCGAGGAGCACGATGGTTTCCCGGGTCGCCTTCGCGACACCGCCGAGGGTGCCCGAGGTCGGCGACGGCCGGATGTAGGCGTCCTTCTCCACGGTCAGCCGCGCCATGCGGGTCTTGTCGCCGAGGATCGACCCGCCGGTGCGCGTCGACGACGGATCCACCGCGAGGACCGCCACCCGATGACCTTTCCCGATCAGGTACATCCCCAGTGCGTCGATGAACGTCGACTTGCCGACGCCGGGCACACCGGTGATACCCACCCGGTGCGCGTTGCCCGACTCCGGAAGCAGTTCGAGGAGCAGACGCTGCGCCGCCTCCCGGTGGTCGGTGCGTGTCGATTCGACCAGGGTGATGGCCTTCGCCAGGCCGGCGCGCTGGTTGGCGCGCACGGCCTGGGCGAGGGCATCGATGTCGACTGGAGGGCGCCCCATGTTATTCCGGGGTGCCCGTCAGGTCGTGCCCGAGCTGGGCGGCCAGCTTCTCGAGCAGACCGGTGGCCGCCTCGGCGATCACCGTGCCGGGCGGGAAGATCGCGGCGGCGCCCGCCTGGTAGAGCTCGTCGAAGTCGCCGGGCGGAATGACACCGCCGACCACGATCATGATGTCGGGACGCCCCACCGCCGCGAGCGCATCCCGCAGTGCAGGCACCAAGGTGAGGTGACCTGCAGCCAACGACGACACACCGACCACGTGGACGTCGTTGTCGGCCGCCTGGTTCGCGACCTCTTCCGGGGTCTGGAACAGCGGTCCGACGTCCACGTCGAAGCCGATGTCGGCGAAGGCGGTGGCGATCACCTTCTGTCCGCGGTCGTGCCCGTCCTGGCCCATCTTCGCGATGAGGACACGCGGGCGGCGGCCCTCCTCCTCGGCGAACTTCTCGACGAGTTCCGTTGCGTTACTGATGTTGTCCACCTTCCCGGCCTCGTCCCGGTACACCCCGCTGATGGTGCGGATCTCGGCCTGGTGACGTCCGAACACCGTCTCGAGTGCGTCGGAGATCTCGCCGACGGTGGCGTGCGCACGGGCAGCGTCGATGGCGAGCGCGAGCAGGTTGTTCTCCATGCCGCCCTCCGACGAGGCAGCGGCGCGGGTGAGCTCGGCGAGTGCCGCCTGCACCGCGACGGGGTCGCGTTCCTCACGCAGGCGTGCGAGCTTCTCGAGCTGTTCCTTGCGGACCCGCGAATTCTCGACCTTGAGGACCTCGATCTTCTGATCCTCTTCGGCCCGGTACTTGTTGACACCGATGACCGGCTGACGACCGGAATCGATGCGCGCCTGGGTGCGGGCGGCGGCCTCTTCGATACGCAGCTTCGGGATGCCCTCGCTGATGGCCTGCGCCATACCGCCGGCCTCTTCGACCTCGGCGATGTGCGCCCTGGCGCGGTTCGCCAGCTCGTGAGTGAGCCACTCGACGTAATGGGAGCCGCCCCACGGGTCGATCGGGCGGACCGTCCCCGATTCCTGCTGGAGCAACAACTGGGTGTTGCGGGCGATGCGGGCGGAGAAGTCCGTCGGCAGCGCCAGCGCCTCGTCGAGTGCGTTGGTGTGCAGAGACTGGGTGTGCCCCTGCGTGGCGGCCATGGCCTCGACGCAGGTGCGGGCCACATTGTTGTAGACGTCCTGGGCGGTGAGCGACCAACCCGAGGTCTGCGAATGTGTGCGCAGCGAAAGCGATTTCGCCGACTTCGGCTCGAACTGGGCAACCAGTTCACTCCACAGGAGACGACCGGCCCGCAGTTTGGCGACCTCCATGAAGAAGTTCATGCCGATGGCCCAGAAGAACGACAACCGCGGCGCGAACTTGTCGATCTCCATGCCGGCGTCGAGGCCGGCGCGGAGGTACTCGACACCGTCGGCGAGCGTGTACGCCAGCTCCAGATCGGCTGTGGCACCGGCCTCCTGGATGTGGTACCCGGAAATGGAGATGGAGTTGAACCGCGGCATCTTCGTGCTGGTGTACGCGAAGATGTCCGAGATGATGCGCATCGACGGCTTCGGCGGATAGATGTAGGTGTTGCGGACCATGAACTCTTTCAGAATGTCGTTCTGAATGGTTCCGGCCAGCTGTTCCGGAGCGACACCCTGCTCCTCCGCCGCCACTACATACAGGGCCAGGATCGGCAGAACGGCACCGTTCATGGTCATCGACACACTGACGCTGTCGAGGGGAATGTGGTCGAACAGCTGCCGCATGTCGAGGATCGAGTCGATGGCCACACCGGCCATGCCCACGTCACCGGCGACGCGCGGGTGGTCGGAGTCGTAGCCGCGGTGGGTGGCCAGGTCGAACGCCACCGACAGACCCTTCTGCCCCGCCGCGAGGTTGCGGCGGTAGAAGGCGTTGGACTCGGCGGCCGTCGAGAATCCGGCGTACTGACGGATGGTCCACGGCTGGTTGACGTACATGGTGGGGTACGGCCCACGCACGAACGGCGCGGCACCGGGGAAGCTGCCCACCGGGTAACCCTCGGACTCGGCGGCGTCGCGGTCTGCCTTGGTGTAGACCGGTTTGACGTCGATTCCCTCGGGTGTGGACCACACCACCTGTTCCGGGGTGTAGTGGTTCGCCGCCGCGGCAGCGGCGATCAATGCGTCCGTCTGTTCCGCGGTCGGTGCGGCCGGCTGCGGAAACTGAGGATCCTCCAGCGGCACGTCGGCGAAGCTGCCGATCGTGTGCTTGACCTCGCGAGTAGTCACTTCTTGCTCCCTGTGTCGCCCGAGGTGTTCCCCGCGCTCTCGATGATGTCGAGCAGATCGGACAGGACCGAGACTGCATCGATGCGTGCTGTGACGAATCCGTCGGGGCGGGCAGCCCCGTCCACGTCGGCAACAACCTTCTCCGGACCCGCCAGGAGAACGGTGCCCACACCGGCAGCGCGCAGTTCCTCGACTGCGGCCGCGGCGTCGGCGGTGTACCGCTTGTCGGTACCGCAGATCACCGCGATACCGGCCCCGGACTGTGCCGCTGCGGCCGCGATGCTGCCGTCACCGACGGCGAGGGGTCCGGGATTGACGGCGGCGATGCCACCCGATGCCAGCAGGTTCGTGCTGAAGGTGGTGCGCACGTTGTGCTCGGCGACCGGTCCGAGCGGAGCCAGGAACGCGGTGGGCCGGACCCCGTGGAGCGCCAGATAGGTGTCGGAGCGATCGCGGAGCCTTTCGAAGGCGGCGGCGTACCGCGCCACCCGTCCGGTGTCCGCGGCACCGGGAGGCAGTGGCGCCTCCTCCAGATTGGGATACTCGTTGACCCCGGTGACCGCGGTCTTGCGGTGTGCGATGTCCGATTCGCGTTGCGCCCGCGTCGAGTTGATCCGTTCGGTGATCTGTCCGGCGCCCAGGCCCGCGAGATATCCGCCGGCCGACTCGATCTGCTGGAAGAATTCCCACGCCTTCCCCGCGATCCGCTGCGTGAGATCCTCGACGTACCACGATCCGGCGGCGGGGTCGAGCACGCGGCCGAGGTGCGATTCCTCGAGCAGCAACAACTGGGTGTTGCGGGCGATCCGATCGGCGAAGGTCTGCGAGACCCCCAGCGCCCCCGCGGGCAGCGCGGCATCGAACGGCAACACCGTCACCGCGTCGGCACCGCCCACCCCGGCGCCGAACGCGGCGAGGGTCGTGCGGAGCATGTTCACCCATGGATCACGTTGCGACATCATCGCGGCGGACGTGACCGCATGCTGCGGCGCGCCGCCGAAGTCGGAGGCACCGCATACCTGGGCGATCCGGGCCCACACCAACCGGGCGGCGCGGAACTTCGCGATGGTCTGGAATTGGTCGTCGGTCGCCGCGAATCGGAAATCGATCTGGCCGAACGCTTTTCCGATGGGCAGCCCACTCGCGGTGAGCGCCCGCAGGTACTCGAGCCCGGCGGCGACGGACGCACCGAGCTCCTCCGAGTCGGAGGCGCCCGCGTCGTGGAAGACGGTGCCGTCCACGGTGATCGCGCGCACCTGTTCCGGTCGACTGGACGCCTCGGTGGCCAGTGCCACCGCATCACCGAGCTCGATGTCCGTCACACCGGCGAAGGCACTCGTCAGCGGCGCCGCACCGAGGTGGACGCGCACCGTGGTGCGATCGGTGACGCCGTCACCGGCGGACGCACGCGCGTCGAGCAGTGCGAACAATGCGTGGGCCGCGGCTGTCACCTCGGTTCCGGCATCGAGGGTGAGCGGGGCGAGGTCGAGCAGCACGCCGTCGAGCGCCGTCTCCAGCGACCTGACGGGCAGCGTGTTCTCACCGACGGTGAGCCAGACCGCGCTGACCCCGTTTTCCAAGGCGTCGAGGATGGACCGGTTGACGTCCGCCGGATCGGCGCCGGCACCGAATCGGGCGCTGACGAGCCAGCCGGAGTTGACGTCCCGAGTGGCGTCGACGCCCCGAACGTAAGGGAATGCGCCGGGAAGCGGCTGCTCGGGGCGCTCGTCCCGGGGACTGTAGAGCGGCGCGACGGTGACACCGTCGTAGGTGGTGGTCTCGAGGAGCTTCTCGGGTTCCGGACCGAGGTCTGCCGCGTCGACTCGCCGCGATTTCGCGAGGACTCCCGCCACGGAGCGCTGCCAGTCGGTATATGCCCGCGCAGCTTCCTCGGTTTCTGAAGCTAATGACACGGTGTCCGCTTCCTCTCCCTGCATGGCCCTGATGAGCGATCGATCAATATGTTGTGTTGGTGTGATGCTAGCCGCAGACTCCGCTCTCCTATCGTGAGGATCACCACATGATGGATAACCTCAGGTCATGAGCATGACGCCGGAACCGTTCGGCGCCCAGGGCGCCGTGACTCCGCGATTCTTCGGGCTGACCTTGCCCGTCAGGGGAGATCATTTTCCGCGGCGAACTACTCCATCGTAGGAGGATGGCCGCCGCCGCGCTGGCCCGAATTCTCGTCCCGCGGGCGGGGGTCGCACCTGCGCGGCGGCGGTGTCGGGATGAGACGGCCTCCGCTACGACCGTGCTCTCGACGGTTTCCTCGCACGACCCTTCGCGGTGCGGCCGGGTAGCCTGGTGCCCTGTGAAGAGACGCCTGGGGAACCGCAGGGTCATCGGCGTCGCCGCACTGGCAATCGTGCTGGTGGTCGTCGCGGTGGTGGCACCCCATCCGTCCGTTCTGCAGATCCGGGAATGGGCGCAGTCGGTGGGCCCGGCTTTTCCGCTGGTCTTCTTCGTCGCGCATGCGCTGGTGACGATATTCCCGTTCCCCCGCACCGTGTTCACCTTGAGTGCCGGGTTGCTGTTCGGGGCCTGGCTCGGCATCGCGATCACCGTCGCGGCCGCAACGGTCAGCGCGGTGCTTGCTCTGTATCTGGTGCGCGCCATCGGCCGGGACGTCGTGTGGCAACGCATCTCCAGCCCGACGATCCGGCGGGTGGACGAGCGGATCGCCCGACGGGGGTGGCTCGCCGTCGGCTCTCTCCGGCTGATCACATTCGTCCCGTTCTCCGTGGTCAACTACTGCAGCGGCGTCTCCTCCATCCGCCTGCTCCCCTACGTGCTCGCCACGGTCGTGGGCATCCTCCCCGGAACGGTGGGGATCGTGGTTCTCGGGGACGCCCTGAGCGGTGAGACGAATCCAGCCCTCCTCCTGCTGTCCGGTGTGTGCGTCGTCGTCGGCATTCTCGGGTTGATCGTCGATTCTCGGCGTCCCCTCGATCGATCCGACGCCGAGGAGTTGCTGCTGACCGAGGGTGTGTCTACCCCTCATCCTTGAACGCACGATGTCAAGTTACGAGTCTTGACAGGCAAGTTTCCAGGTTCTAGCCTTGACGAATGTTCGTCCTCACCGTCGACCAGCGCGGAAGTCGCCGCGACGTCGACCGTGTCGGCGACCTGATCGCCGAACTCGGCGATCACCGACTCGTCCGCCCGTTTCAGCGCACGGCCGGCGACGAGATGCAGGCGGTCGTGGCAGATCCCGGGACCGTGGTGGCTCTCGCCCTCGATCTCGTCGGTCGCGAACACTGGAGCATCGGCATCGGTGCCGGAGCCGTGGAAGAACCGCTTCCCGACGAGACGCGTGCCGGCCGAGGACCGGCGTTCGAACTCGCCCGCGTCGCCGTCGAGCGGGCGAAAAGTGCCCCGGGCCGGGTCGCGGTGGAGGGTTCCGACACCGACTTGTCCGCGGACGCCGACACCGCACTCACCCTCGTCGCAGTTCTCCTCACCCGCCGTACCGACGAAGGCCGCGAAGCCGTCGCACAGATGCGGCGCGGGCTCACCCAGACGGAGGCGGCCAAAACCCTGGGCATCAGCAAGCAGGCCGTCTCGCAACGCCTCGCCACCGCGGGGTGGCAGGTCGAGACGGCAGGCCGCCGACTGGCCGAACGACTCCTACAGAAGGCGGATTCATGACGGTGGTCGCGCTCCTCGCCCTCGGCGTCGCGGCGCTGGCACCGTTGGTGCTTGCCACACAGCGCGTTCCCCGCTGGGTGTCCCAGTGGGCGGCCCCGCTCGTCGGGCTCGCCGCCCTCGCCGCGGCCGCGGTCGCCGGCTCCGCCACCACACCGGTGAAGGGATTCGCACTGGGTGCGACGCTCGTGCTGTGTGCAGCAGCGGCCATCACCGGCGGGGCGCCGATGGTGCTCGCCGCCTTCAGGATCGCCCGGCGCCAGCCCGATTCCGGTGACGACCCCCGGCCCGAGGCGGGCCCGTTGCGAGGCGGCCGGGTGATCGGACTGCTCGAGCGTGCCGCCGTCGCCGCCGCGATCCTCGCCGGGTGGCCGGAGGGTATCGCCGTGGTCCTGGCTGTCAAAAGCTTGGCCCGCTACCCCGAACTGCGCGAACCACACGCCTCCGAGCAGTTCATCATCGGCACGTTCACCAGCGTGCTCTGGGCCATCGCCGTGTGCGGCGTCGGGCGGGCGCTCATCACCTAGCCCTTGGCCTCACCGAAAATCCCTGCGGCACAGAAAGATCAACCTTCCGAGGCACTTCAATACCCGGTGACACTGCCCATCCCGCGGTGACGCGAGACCAACCGGAGGTGGGGGTGATTCCACCCCTGGGGTTGATGGAATCCCCCGGTGATGCGGACGAGAGTAGGAATCGTCCACTTCGAGGGAGAAGATCAAGTGCATTCCGACTTCGTGTCACACGTTCGAGCCCAGGCCGCCACCTACGGTGAGGAACGCTCCTACACCTACCATCGCGAGGTCGGCCGCGAACTCGTCGAAGAGGTTCTCACCTACCGCCAGTTGGACCAGGATGCGCGGGCGATCGCGTCGTGGTTGTCGACGCAGCCCGAGGCCCACCGCCCGGTGATGCTGCTGTACGTCGACGGCATCGACTTCCTTCGCGCATTCCTCGGCTGCCTGTACGCCGGTGTCGTCGCCGTACCGGCCCCCGTGCCGCACGACGCCCGCAGCATGGCGCGGGTGGCCACGATGTTCGAGGACGCCGACGTCGGTCTGGTGCTCACCACGTCCGCCATCGAAGAACTGCTGACGGCGTGGATCGGCAACTCCGGACTCATCGGCACGGTCGCCGTCGCGTCGACCGACGCCGCCGAACTCGGAGACCCCGACGAGTGGCAGATGCCCGAACTGGACGGCGACACCCTCGCCTTGCTCCAGTACACCTCGGGATCCACCAGCGAGCCCAAGGGCGTGATGGTGACCCACGGGAACCTCCTGCACAACGCCGCGGCCATGGTCGAGGCCATGTCTGCGGCCATCAGGGAAGGCGACGCCGGCAGCGTTGTGGGCTGGCTTCCACACTTCCACGACATGGGGCTGATCGGCATGCTGCTGCTCCCCCTCTACGCCGGCAGCAACCTTGCCTTCATGTCACCGATGACCTTCCTCAAGCGCCCGGTGCGCTGGTTGCAGTTGATCGATCGCTACCGCGCCGACATCACCGTCGGCCCGAACTTCGCGTACGACCTCCTCGCCCGCCGGATTCCCGACGACCAGTTGACCGGCCTGGACCTCTCCTCGGTGCGGGTCGCTCTCAATGGGGCAGAACCTATTCGCCCCCGTACCCTCGAGGCCGTCCTCGACCGGCTCCAGCCCTACGGGTTTCGGGCGGACGCGTTCTTCCCGGCTTACGGAATGGCCGAGGTGACGTTGCTCGCCACCGCCGGAGCCGTGGGCAGCCCGCCGGTGTACCTCGACGTCGACCCGGCCGCGCTCGAGCGCAACGAGCTCACGCCGATGGCCGGTGGCACCCGACTGGTGAGCAGCGGCCGCGCATTCGGTGTGGACATTCGCGTCGTCGATCCGGACACCACCGACGAGCTGCCCGAGGGCCGGGTCGGGGAACTGTGGATCCGCGGTGGCAGCGTCACCGCCGGCTATTGGAATCGGCCCGAGGACACCGAGGAGAAGTTCCACGCCACCACCCTGGGCGGGGACGGGCCGTTCCTGCGCACCGGTGACCTCGGCGCTTCCGTCGGCGGTGAAATCTATGTCACCGGCCGGCTCAAGGACCTGCTGATCGTCAACGGACGCAACCTGTACCCCCAGGACATCGAGGAGGCGGTGCGCGAACTCCATCCAGCCCTCACCGGATCGGCCGGAGTGGTGTTCTCCATGGACACCGGACGCCACGAGCGTCTACTGGTGATCCACGAGGTCAAGACCGGATTGCTCGATCAGGGTCACGGAGAGAACGACACCGTGACGATCACGGACCTCGCCCGAAGGATCAAACTCTCCGTCGCCCGGGCCTTCGACGTGCCGGCGCCGAGCGTCGTCCTGGTCGACCGGCACGGGGTGCACCGCACCACCAGCGGAAAGGTTCAACGCCGATCGATGCGCGCGTCGTTCCTCGAGAACCGGGTGGATGCGGTGCTGCACGAAGAAATCGATCCGGCGGTCCAGGGCCTCCGCCGAACCGCCACACCTGCACTCGCCTGACGTCCACCCCCACCCTCGCCGACAAGGAAATATCCCCATGCCTGCTTTCGTGAACCCCACCCGCGACCTCACCCCGGCTATCGACTGGCTCACCCGAAGGGTGGCATTCTATACAGAGCAGCCGGTGCACAATGTCGACCCCGACATCCCGCTCGCCGAGCTGGGAATCGAATCGGTGTCTGCGGTGAGCCTGTGCGGCGAGATCGAAGACCAGTGGGAACTCGAACTGGACCCCACTGTGGTATTCGACTACCCCACCATCGCGGAGATGGCTGTCTTCATCGCCACCGAAGTCGAGGACCGGTACGAGAGGGCCGCATGATCGACATCGCCATCGTCGGCCTCGACTGCCGATTCCCGCAGGCAACGGACGCCGACGCGCTCTGGAGGCTGTTGATGGCCGGCGGCGACGGAATCGTCGACGTCCCCGAAGACCGATGGCACCCGAACGACTTCTACAACGAAGCCGGTGGACCGGGTGCGATCAACAACTGTAGCGGCGGATTCCTCAGCGACGCAGACGCTTTCGATCACGAATTCTTCGGAATCGCCCCCCGCGAGGCCCAGGCGATGGACCCGCAGCAACGCCTGCTCCTGCAGACGGCGTGGCGTGCCCTCGAGGACGCCACTTTGGATCCGCGGGGCCAAGCCGGTTCGAACACCGGCGTATTCGTCGGCGTGATGGCCAACGAGTGGAATCTGCAGATGAGCGACCTCTCGCGGATCACGCCGCAACTCGGAAGTGGCAACGGCTACTTCATGACCGCCAATCGAATCTCGTATCAACTGGACCTCGAGGGCCCGAGTATCGCGGTCGACACCGCGTGTTCGTCGTCCCTGGTCGCCGTCCACCTGGCCTGCGCGGCGCTGCGAGCCGGCGAGTGCGACCAAGCGCTCGCCGGCGGCGTCAACATTGCCCTCACCCCCGCCCTGAACGTCTTCTACACCCAGGCCGGGCTGTCGGCACCGGACGGACGATGCAAACCGTTCAGCGCCAAGGCGAACGGTATCGGCCGGGGTGAAGGTGCCGCCGTGCTCGTGCTGCGCCGCCTCGCGGACGCGCAGGCCGAGGGGTTGCCGATCTACGCGGTGATCAAGGCGAGCGCGGTCAACAACGACGGCCGCAGCAACGGAATCACCGCACCCAACCGGTGGGCCCAGCAGCAGGTCATCGGCGAAACCTATCGGCGCGGCGGGGTGACGCCGGACCGCGTCGCGTTCGTCGAGGCGCACGGCACCGGAACCGTGCTGGGCGACATGATCGAGATCAAGGCACTCGGTCACCTCCACGGCGTTCCCCGCCCGCAGCCGTGCGCGATCGGATCGATCAAGGGCAACCTCGGTCATACGGAGGGTGCGGCCGGGGTGGCCGGGGTGATCAAAGCAGCGCTGGCTCTGCACCACCGTGTGGTACCGCCCACCCGCTGCGCGGAGGACGAGAACCCTCGACTTCGACTGGCCGACAACGGGCTCCGTCTCGCAAAGGAGCCAATGAGCCTGCCCGACGGCGACGTCTACGGTGCGGTCAGCAGCTTCGGGCTCGGCGGCACCAACGCCCACCTGCTCCTGGCCGCCGCGCCCGCCGACGAGGCCGTCCCGGTGGGCGTCGGCGGCGGCGTACTCACCCTGGCGTCGAACAACAGCGAGGGCCTGCGACGCAACGCCGCCGTCCTCGCCGACCATCTCGCCACCCGCCCCGCTACCGAACTGCCCAGGGTGTGCTGGACCTCCAACCGGGTGAAAGCCTCCGGACGCCACCGCCTTGCGGTGCCCGTACAGGACCGCGACGAGGCCGTGTCCGCCCTGCGCAAGTTTGCGACCGACCCCAGCCTGCTCGAGGTGTCGTCCGGAACCGCACGGCCGGTGAGCATCGGCTGGCTCTTCACCGGTCAGGGCGCACAATACCCGGGAATGTCGCGTCAGCTGCACGAGCGGTCCGCGGCGTACCGACTGGCATTGGCGGACGTGGACGAGCAGATGGCACCACATCTGGGCCGATCGGTCCGCGCGCTGCTGCTCGACGCCGGTGACGACGACATCCGTCGAACCGAGTTCGCGCAGCCCGCCCTCTTCGCCGTGGAGTACGCGCTGGCGCGAGTGCTCACCGAGATCGGCATCGAGCCCGCGTGGCTGGTAGGCCACAGCGTCGGCGAATACGCGGCCGCGGCGCTGGCCGGCGTTTTCGACCTGGACGACGCGTGCCGCCTCATCGCCGCCCGGGGGCGGCTCATGCAGCAGTTGCCCGAGGGTGGTGCGATGCTGGCCGTGCGCGCCGCCCGGGAGGAGGTCGCCGATCTCCTCGCCGATGAATCGTCGGTCGCGCTGGCAGCGGTGAACGGGCCACGGGACGTGGTGCTTTCCGGGTCGGCGGGCGCACTCGAGGCGATCCGAAAGTCTCTGGCCGGGAGGCGTTTCGCGGTCCGGCCTCTCGCCGTCTCCCACGCGTTCCACTCGCCGCTGATGAGGCCCGTGTCGGACGCCTTCGCCGAGGTCGCGGTCGGCTGCACCTACCGGCCACCGACCATCCCGATCTTCTCCACCGTGCACGGACGGCTACTCGACGTGGACGAGCCGATGGATGCCACGTATTGGACCGACCACATCGAGGCGACCGTGCAGTTCGCGGACGCGGCAGCCGCCGCGGTGGCGTCCGAACCGACGCATCTGATCGAGGTGGGACCCGCACGGGTCCTGGCTCCGATTCTCACCCGTGCTCATCCCGACCTCGCCGCGAAGTACCTCCTACCGTGCCCCGGCCCGGCGGCCACCGGTCACGAGCTCACCGACACCGTCGCTGCCCTGTACCGGGACGGTGTCGACCCGAACTGGGATGCGCTCTACGAACCGGGCGCGCGTGTGCGCCGACGACTGCCCGGCTACTCCTTCGCAACCACCGCCCGCTTCTGGACGTCGGTTTCCACCACTGTCGGGGTGACCACAGCGACCGAGGCGGCCGACGCTCAACCGCCCACCACGCCGTCCACCGACGCACCGAAAGCAGAGGACTCCACCATGGAGCACCTGATTGCACTGTTCCGGGAGCAGGCCGCCGTCCTCGCCGCCGTCGCCCATACCGGCGCCGACATCTCCGCGCCCGCATCGACGACACCCCACGCCGACACCGCCACCCGCGAACGCGTTTCCGGAGAGATTGCCGAGGGAATCCGCGGCGAGGCGGCGCGTGTCAGCGGGTTCCCGGCCGGGTCGTTGCGGACCGCACACACCATCGTCGGCGACCTCGGATTCGACTCGATCATGGTCGCCGACCTCTTCAGCGGGCTGAGACGAACCTTCCCGGAACTCGTCATCGACCCCGAGTGGTTCTCGTCGTCGACGACCCTCGGCGACCTGATCGACCACGTGAGCACGCAACTGCAACCCGCAACGTCGCCGGCCGCTGCCCCGACCCCCGAACCTGCGGTGGCGTCGGCGGGCCCCGCAACCGCCCCCCGCATAGTCCGGCCCGAGTACCGCATCTCCGACTTCCCTGAGGTCAAGACACTTTCCGAGCGCCTAACCATGACCGAAGGGTTCGGCGTCACCAACCCCTACTTCCTGGTCAACGACGGGGTCACCCGCGACACCTCGATCATCGGCGGGAACGAAGTTCTCAACTTCTCGAGCTACAACTACCTCGGTATGTCCGGCCATCCCGCCGTGGTCGCCGCCGTACAGGACGCCGTCGCCCGCTACGGCAGTTCGTGCTCGGCCAGCCGGCTGCTCTCCGGCGACAAGCCGGTCCACCGCGAGCTCGAGACCGAACTCGCCGCACTACTCGGCACCGAGGACGCCATCGTCCTGGTCAGTGGGCACGCCACCAACGTGACCGTGATCGGGCACCTCGTCGGTGAAGGTGACCTCGTCATTCACGACAGCCTGGCGCACGACAGCATCCTGCAGGGCTGCACACTGTCCGGCGCCACCCGCCGCCCGTTCCCCCACAACGATCACGACGCGCTCGACACCCTGCTCACCGCGATCCGGCCGCAGTACCGGCGGGTCCTCATCCTCATCGAGGGCGTGTACAGCCAGGACGGCGATATCCCCGACCTTCCGGCCATGATCGCAGTGAAGAAGAAGCATCAGGCGCTGATGATGATCGACGAGGCGCACAGCATCGGGGTGCTCGGGGCAACCGGCGGCGGTATCGGCGAACATTTCGGCGTCGACCGCGGTGATGTCGAGTTGTGGTCCGGCACCATGTCGAAAGCCCTGGCCGGCTGCGGCGGATACGTCGCCGGGAGTTCCGAGCTGATCCAGTTCCTCAAGTACACCACCCCCGGCTTCGTCTACAGCGTCGGCATGACACCCATGAATGCCGCGGCGTCGCTGGCCGCGATTCGTCAGATGCGCGCCCAGCCGGAGGTACTCGACCTTCTGCGACACAATGCGCAGCTGTTCCTCTCACTGGCCACCGAGGCTGGCATCGATACCGGTGACACGCGGGACACGCCTGTCATTCCCTGCATCGTCGGTGACTCGCTGAAAACGCTGAAGTTGTCGAACAGGCTGCTGGAGCGCGGAATCAACGTGAACCCTATTCTCTATCCCGCCGTACCCGAGGATTTGGCGCGGCTGAGATTTTTCGTCACCTCGTGCCACTCCGAGGACCAGATCCGCTACACGGTGAAGACTCTGGCCGAAGAACTCGCTGCACTCCGGGACGGCGACTAGTGCCATGCGCAGCCGCTATCTCGACCAGCCGGGGGCCGATGCGGCACTACGCCTGTTCTGCTTCCATCACGCCGGTGGCGGGTCGTCGATGTACCGCCCCTGGCATCGTGCACTCCATCCCTACGCCTCGGTGTGGCCCGTGCAGCTGCCCGGCCGGGAGGGCCGCGCCGGAGAAACTCGATTCGTCGACCTCGAGTCACTCCTCACCGACCTGGAGTCCGAACTCGACGACGCCCTGACGGTTCCGCATCTCTTCTTCGGACACAGCCTGGGCGCGCTCGTGGCCTATCGGCTGGCCTGCCGGCGTCGATCCCGGCATCGTCTCCTGCCCAGGGCCCTGCTGCTGTCGGGGTACGGGGCGCCGCACCTTCCCGCACCGTTCCCGCCGGTCGACAGCCTGGACGACACCATCTTGATCCAGTTCCTCCGCGATGTGGGTGGTGTGCCGGCCGAGTTCCTGGACTGGCCCGATTGGGTGCGGCACTGGCTTCCGGTGGTGCGCGACGATCTGCGCGTCTGTTGCAACTACGTCGACCCCGGTGACCCGCCGCTCGAATGCCCGATGCATCTCTTCGGGGCGGACGCCGATCCGCTCGTCAACGAACACGACCTGCACGCCTGGAACCGTCACACCACACAACCGTGCGAGGTACAGATTCTCGCGGGCGACCACTTCTACCTCACGCAGTCCCCCGAACAGCTGTTCCGTCTGCTGCGGCCGTTGCTGCGGCGCTACGCCCCGGTGACCGGCCGTGACGAAGCGGTAACGTCGTGCTGAGGCGCCTCGCCACCCTCATCGTGTCCTTCCCGCGCCGCGTCCTGACAGTCGCGGTGGCCCTGCTCGTACTGTCCGCAATCTTCGGGGCGGGGGTGTCCGAGCACCTGAAAGTGGGCGGCTTCGACGACCCGGGCTCAGAGTCCGCGCAAGCGGAGCAATTCCTCGAGGCGGAGTTCGGCACCGCGAGTCCGAATCTGGTGCTCCAGGTCACGGCGCGCAGCGGCGACGTGAACACCCCGGACGTCGCCGCAGCCGCACAACAAGTGCGACGGTCGATCACATCGGAACCGGACATCACCGAAGTGGCCTCCTACTGGGTGGCGAATTCCCCTGAGCTCCGCAGCAACGACGGACGCTCGGCTCTGTTGCTGCTGCACGTCGGGGGCAACCCGGAGCAGGCGGCGCGGCGCACCCACACGCTCGTCGAGGCATTGCCCTCCGACGACCCCTCGATCGAGGTGGTGGCCGGCGGCAAGCTGGGCCTCGCCGACGCCATCGAGCAGCAGGTCGCCGACGATCTCCTCCTGGCCGAATCGATCGCCGTTCCGGCAACACTCGTCCTCCTCGTGGTGGCGTTCGGCAGCGTGGTGGCCGCGCTCCTGCCGTTGACGCTGGGGGTCATCTCGATCCTCGTGACGATGGTGGTGCTCTTCGGCCTCGCCCAGATCACCGACGTCTCGGTGTACGCGCTCACCGTGGCCACCGCGTTCGGGCTGGGCCTGGCGATCGACTTCGGATTGCTCCTGGTCTCTCGGTTTCGTGAAGAACGAGCCGCCGGCAGCGATCCGCAGGAAGCGGTCGTCGACACAGTGACGACCGCCGGGCGCACGATCGTCTTCAGCGCCGCGACAGTCATGGTCGCGATGACCGGAATGCTGGTGTTCCCCACCTACTTCCTGCGATCGGTCGGTCTGGCCGCGATGGCGGTGGTCGCCGTTGCGGCGCTGGGCGCCGTCGTGGTGTTACCCGCGCTGCTCGCTGTGCTCGGAACCCGGGTAGACCGGCTGACGGTGCTCCGACGAAAGAAGACACCGGCATCCGACTCGCTGTTCTGGCGGCGCACCGCGGCTGCCGTCACCCGTAGACCGGTGCGAACAGCGCTTCCCGTCGTCGCACTCCTGCTGGTGCTGGGAATCCCGTTCCTCCACGCGCAGTATGCGACACCGGACGAGCGCGCCCTGCCCAGCGGGTCGGCGGCCCGCCAGGTCACCGTCGACATCCGAGAGAACTATTCCGCCGGCGGCGCCGACGCCGTGACGGTGACAACCCCACAGGACGGAAGGGCGCTCGAGCCACTCGCCCGGGAGATCTCCACCATGACCGACGTCGCCCGGGTCGACGGCGTATTCGGCCGCTACGAGGAGGGGAATCTCGTCCTCGGCCCGGGACCTGCGAGCGCTCGGTTCGCGGCGGGAGAGGCCGGTTTCCTGCTCGTGCAGCCCTCGGTCGGCGCACAGTCGGACGCCGCGCAGGACTTGGTCCGCGCGATCAGAGAGCTGCCCGCGGTAACCGGAGACGACCTTGCGGTAGGCGGACCCACCGCCACGCTCATCGACAGTCGCACCGCCATCATGGACCGGCTACCCCTGGCCATCGGTCTGATGGCGGTCGCGACTTTCGTGCTGCTGTTCTTGTTCACCGGCAGCGTCATCCTGCCGCTGAAGGCGTTGGTGCTCAACGTATTCACACTGTCGGCCGTCGTCGGTGCGATGGTATGGGTGTTCCAGGACGGCCACCTCGCCTGGCTCACCGGCGCGACACCCGCCCCATTGAACATCGGCATGGTGGTGTTGTTGTGCTGCATCGCCTTCGCGCTGTCCGTGGACTACGAAATCTTCCTACTCAGCCGCATCAAGGAAGCCCACGACGCCGGCGCGAATACCACCGAGGCGACCGTCGAGGGACTCGGCCGTGTCGGGCGCATCGTCAGCAGCGCGGCGGCACTGCTCACCGTGACGCTGCTGTCGTTCTCCACCGGTCTGTCGTTCATGCAGATGTTCGGGATCGGCACCGCGCTCGCCATCATCGTGGATGCCACACTGATCCGCGGTGTCCTGGTACCGGCGTTCATGCAGATCGCCGGCGACCTGAACTGGTGGGCGCCGCGCCCGCTGCGGTGGGTGCATGCCCGCATCGGGCTGAGCGACACCCCGGGGTCCGGTCCGCCCGAGGTCACCGATCCTGCGGCGGCACCGGCGGCGGAAGCTGTCCCGGCGCCGCACTCGACCCGAGCGAATGTTCCTCGGCCCCACCAATCTTCGTGAGCGGACCGTCGACGGGCTGACGCGCCTCCACCTCTGCGGCGCGCACCGCCTGGGCAATGGCCGGGTCGGACTTGGTTTCGAACCACTCGGCGACCTCGTCGGAGTCGTCCTCCGGCTTCGGTAGATCCTCGTCCGCCGCGGACGGCTCGTACCGGAACACGCCGTCCTGGCCCTGAGCTCCGAGGGTCTTCGCGAATCCCTTGAGCGCGTCACCGAAGTCGCTGGGCACCAACCACACCTTGTTCGCGTCGCCCTGCGCCATCTGCGGCAGCGTCTGCAGATACTGGTACGCAAGCAGCTCGGGGGTCGGTTTCCCCGCCTTGATCGCGGCGAACACCTTCTCGATGGCCTTCGCCTGACCCTGCGCCTGAAGGTATTTGGCCGCCCGTTCACCCTGGGCGCGCAAGATCCGGGACTGCCGCTCCCCCTCAGCGGTGAGAATCGACGCCTGCTTGGCGCCCTCCGCGGCGAGGATGCGGGACTGCTTGTCGCCCTCGGCGGTCTTGATGGCCGACTCGCGGTGTCCCTCGGCCGTCAGAATGGTGGCCCGCTTCTCGCGGTCCGCCTTCATCTGCTTCTCCATCGACTCCTGAATCGAGGGTGGCGGATCGATACTCTTGAGCTCGACTCGGGCGACCCGAAGCCCCCACCGGCCGGTGGCCTCGTCGAGCACACCCCGTAGCTGCCCGTTGATCGAGTCGCGTGACGTCAGCGTCTCTTCCAGAGTCATGCCACCGACGACGTTGCGGAGCGTGGTGGTGGTCAGCTGTTCGACACCGACGATGTAGTTGCTGATCTCGTACACCGCGGCCTGCGGATTGGTGACCTGGAAGTACACCACCGTGTCGATGGACAGCGTCAGGTTGTCCTGGGTGATCACCGGCTGCGGCGGAAACGACACCACGCGCTCGCGCAGATCCACCTTTGCCCGGACGCGGTCCGCGAACGGGATGAGGAACGTCAACTGTCCCGACACCGTCCTCGAATACCGGCCGAGCCGCTCGATCACTGCGGCCTCGGCCTGCGGCACCAGAGCCACCGATTTCGCCACCACCAGGGCGACGAACAATACGAGCACGACCAACACGATGAGTGCTGCCATCTACGGTCCCCTCCACACGACGGCGGTAGCGCCGTCTATTTGCATCACCGTCACGGTCGTTCCCGGTGGATATACCTCGGTGCTGTCGAGCGGACGCGCAGTCCACACGTCACCGCCGAGCTTGATCTGTCCCGCGTGCTCCGCGACTTCCTCGAGAACCAGCGCCTGTCTACCGGTGAGCGCCTCGATCCCCATCGGCGTCGACGGCGGGGTCGCGAACCTACGCAACAACACCGGCCGCACTCCGAGGATCAGCACGAGAGACAGAACGCCGAACAACACCGCATCGACCCACACGGGGAAGTCGGTGACTGCGGTGACCCCGGCCGTGGCGAGAGCACCGCCGGCCAGCATGAGGAGGAAGAAGTCCCCCGTCAATGCTTCCGCTGCAGCGAGCAGGACACCCGCCACCAGCCAAATCAATGCAGCCACAACACCATCTAACCAGAACCCGGGTGTGAGGCGGTGACGAAGTCGACCAGCTGTTCGACCGCCCCGATCAGCGGGGCTTCGAGGTCACGGAAACTGTCGACCGCCGAATAGACCCGACGCCAGCCGTCGCGCGGCGTGCCCCAGCCCAACTCCCGGCAGACCCCGGTCTTCCAGTCCTCACCGCGCGGGATCTTCGGCCATGCCTCGATCCCGACCGCGCTGGGACGCACCGCCTCCCACACGTCGATGAAGGGATGCCCCGTCACCAGCACATTCGGGCCGAGTCCCGTCGTCAGCTGTGTCTCCTTCGACCCGGTCACCAGATGGTCGACCAGAACGCCGACGCGCCGGCCGGGCCCGGGCCGGAACTCTGCCAGTCGTTCCGCGAGATTGTCCAAGCCCTCGAGATGCTCGACGACGACACCCTCGACGCGCAGGTCGTGGCCCCACACCCGCTCGACGAGTGCCGCGTCGTGGACACCCTCCACCCAGATCCGGCTGGCCAGCGCGGTGCGGGCCCGCAGCCCTTCGACTTTGGTCGATCCCGACGCCGACCTCGTTCGCGCGGGCCCGGCCGGCTTCGCCGCGGGGCGCACCAACGTGACCGGTTTCCCGTCGATCAGGAACGCGGCTTCCCGCATCGCGAACAACCTGGTACGCCGCGCTCCATCCTCGAGCCGGACGAAGTCGCCGTCGTAGGTTCGCTCGAACCCCACCACCGCCCCGCAGAACCCGGTGCCCGCGTCCTCGACCACCAGATCACGTTCGGCGGGCACCGTGGGCGTCACCGGCTTCCTGGTCCGCGGGTGTCCGGAAAAGATGTCGCCGTATCTGTCGCCTCCGCTCACGGGCGCTGACGCTATGCCAGAGGTGCCGTTACACACACCCCGCCACGCCGACATATGCTCGTTTATCGTGACTTCACCCAGCGCCACTCTCACCGTGTGGGCCAGTTCCTGGCTCGCCGGTAACAGTGCACCCGACGACGTCATCGACGCACTGCATGCGTGGGCGCCGATGCATCTGGTCTGCGCGGGTGACCATGTGACGGCCGGCCGCACCGGCCTGCCCTGGCCCGACCCGCAGGACCGGGGTGCCGCGGCGTTGTTGCAGACGATCCGCCGCGCCGTCTCCGAGCCGGACACCGAGATCCGGCTCGTTCTACCCGGCCCGGGCGACGTGCGCGGCATCCCCGCAGGAACCACCTTCGCGGCCGCAGCGGTCAGTGCCGGCGAAGGCATCCTCATCGGGCCTCAGGGCCGTTTCGGAACGGGTCTGGTACCCCAGGTGGAAGGACCCGACGTGCTGCGCTGGACTGTCTCCTGCCTCGAACAGCTCCCCGTCGACGCTCATCACACGGGTCTCGGGGAGGCCGAGTTCACCATGCGGGAAACGGTGCGCGACGCCGCGGCAGCGCTCGAAACCCTGCACATGCTCGATTCCGGCTTCGGCGCCGACCCGCGCGCCCTCATCGCGGATGCGTTGGCCGAGTCGGCGTTGCACCGGTACCCGGCCACCATCCCGGCGCGCGCCCTCCGAATCCTGGACTCCGCGGATCAGGTGGCGGCCATCCTCACCGTCGCCGAGCAGATGGCGCCGGCCCGAACCGTCACCGCATCGGCCGCAGCCTCCCTCGAGGACCTGCTTCGTCCACTGCGTTCCGCCGTGCGTTCGGCCCGCACCGCCGCAATCAATGCGTGTGCGCGGGACGCCCGGCCGGCCTGACCACGGCCTTGCAGCAGTCGACAGCACAGGACCTGCCGTCGGAAGTGGAACCGAGGAGCGGTTCGGTACCGAGACGCCGGGCCGGTCTACCGTCGAGGTGCTCGCCCAGCAGCTCCAGCACGAGTTCGGCGAAACGAGGATCCGTACCCGGAGTGGCCGCGCGCACGAAGTCGATACCCACGTCGGCCGCCTTCTCGCGGGCCTCGGTGTCGAGGTCCCACACGACCTCGAGATGGTCCGACACGAAACCCACGGGGCAATTGATGACCGAACGCACTCCCCGGGCTGCCAGAGCCTCGAGGTGATCACAGATATCCGGCTCGAGCCACGGCACCTGGGGTGGGCCGGACCGGGACTGCCACACCAGGTCGAAGTCACCGAAGCCGGCGGCGTGCGCGATCAGCCGTGCCGCCTCGGCCACCTGCCTGCTGTACAGATTGCCGCCCTCGTCGGGAGGGCCGGCGTTGGCATCCGCGGCGGCAGGTACCGAATGCGCCGTGAAGACCAGACGGGCGGCGGCGCGGGTTTCGGCCGGAAGCTGCGTGCTCACCTCCCGCACCGCGTCGGCGAACGCGTCGATCAGGAGGGGATGGTCGTAGTACTGGCGCAGTTTCACCAAGTGAGGTGCCGCGTCCCCGAAGGCGGCGCGCGCCCGTGCGATGTCCTCGTGATACTGACGGCAACCCGAATACCCGCCCCACGCCGACGTGGGAAACACCAATGCCGACCGGACACCGTCCGCGGCCATCTGCGCCACCGTGTCCTCGACCATCGGATGCCAGTTGCGGTTCCCGAAATAGACGGTCAGATCGACACCGGCTTCGGGCAGCGCCGCCTCGACCCGGGCGATGATGTCGCGATTGAGCGCGTTGATCGGCGACACACCGCCGAAGTGAAGGTAGTGCTCGGCCACCGCGTCGAGCCGCTCCGGCGGCACTCCCCTTCCCCGGGTCACATTCTCGAGGAAGGGGCGCACGTCCTCAGGCTTTTCGGGACCGCCGAACGACAACACGAGAAGGGCATCGAACTCTGTTTCCCGTTTCTGGACCATGGTGCCAATCCTGCGCGCTGCCGTCGGTGACCCTTACTGCGGGTCCTGCTATCCGGCCATCGCGTGGGCGCCGCCGTCGACGTAGATGATCGACGCCGTGGTGCCGGGCAGCCAGTCGGACAGGACAGTGCACACGGTCTTCGCGACCGGCTCCGGATCGTCGACGTTCCAGCCGATCGGCGCCCGCTCGGACCAGGCGGTGTTCAGCTTGTTCATCTCTTCGGCCGGTCCGGTGGCGGTGCCGGCGATCGCCTTGGCGGCGAGCGTCTTGATCGGTCCTGCGGCGACCAGGTTGGAGCGAATTCCGCGCTCGCCCACCTCCTTGGCCACATAGCGGTTGACCGACTCGAGCGTCGCCTTCGCCACACCCATCCAGTTGTAGAACGGCACGGCCCGCGCCGGGTCGAAATCCATGCCGACGATCGACGCGCCGTCGTTCAGCACAGGAAGCAGCGCCTTGGCCACCGACGCGTACGAGTAGGCGGACACCTCGAAAGCGACCCCGACGTCCGACCACGGTGCATCGAAGAACGGGCTGCCCAGGCAGGACCGCGGCGCAAAGGCGATGGAGTGCACCACACCGTCGATGCCCTCCGGGGCGAGTTCGCGAACCCGGTCGGCGAGCGACTCGAGGTGAGCGGGGTCCTGCACGTTCAGTTCGACGGCCGGCGGCACCGGCTGCGGCAGGCGCTGCGCGATGCGGTCGATCAACCGGAGACGGTCGAACCCGGTGATGATCACCTTCGCGCCCTGCTCCTGCGCCACCTTCGCCACGTGGAAGGCGATGGACGCGTCGGTGATGATGCCGGTGACGAGAATGGTCTTACCTTCGAGCAATCCGCCCATGAGGTGTCCTCCTGTAGGAAAAGTCCGGGAAGTGAAGTGGGTGGGTCAGTGACCCATGCCCAGGCCGCCGTCGACGGGGATGACCGCTCCGGACACGTAGGCCGAATCGTCGGATGCCAGGAAGCTGACCACCGCGGCCACGTCCTCCGGCTGGCCGACGCGCTGCAGCGGGATGGCCTGCACGGCCATGTCCCGGTACTTGTCCTCCATCGCTGCCGTCATGTCGGTGTCGATGAACCCCGGGGCGACCACGTTCGCGGTGATCGATCGAGAACCCAACTCGCGGGTGAGGGACCGCGCGATGCCGACCACACCGGCCTTCGAGGCCGCATAGTTCACCTGGCCGGGTCCGCCCGCGAGACCGACGACGGAACCCAGGAACACGAAACGGCCCCACCGCGCCCGCAGCATCGACCGGGTAGCCCGCTTGGCAACCCGGAACGCACCGGTGAGGTTGGCATCCACGACACTCGTGAACTGCTCCTCCGACATCCGCATGATGAGGGTGTCGTCGGTGATCCCCGCGTTCGCGACCAGTACCTCTACCGGACCCTGATGCTCCTCCACTTCCTTGAAGGCGCGATCGATCGACTCGGCGTCGGTGACATCGCACTGAACGGCGAAGAGCCCGTCGGGCGCACCCGAACCGCGGTGCGTGACGGCGACCTTGTGGCCGTCCGCCGCGAGACGCTGCGCGACGGCGAGACCGATCCCGCGGTTACCGCCGGTGACCAGCACCGAGCGAGGAGAGGACACCGTCCTTACCGACGAGTCAGTAGATTCTGGGTTAGACATGGAGAACAACCTATCTGTTCGAAATCGCTGGAAGAAAACGCCGGTCCGAATGGAACGTCAGGGCAGGCGTTGACGCAGAACAAGTGCAAGGATCAGCCCGGCGGTCGCCGACAGGACCCCGAGCACCAGCCAGGGCCGGCTGGCATCGCCACGGGTGGTCTCGAATCCGATCTGTTCCTCGAGGGTGTCGTAGACGTCACGCAACTCCTCGAGGCTGGACGCGGTGAAGAAGCTTCCGCCGGACAGGGAAGCGATCTCCCGCAAAGAGGGGTCGTCGACCGGCACCGGAATCCGCTCGTCCTCGATCTCGACCTTGCCGTAGCTCGTCCCGAAGGAGATGGTCGAAATCGGCACGTCCTTCTCCTTGGCCTGGCGTGCCGCAGTGAAACCGCCGCGGGGATCGTCCGGATTCTCGGGCACCGTCTGCTTACCGTCCGACAGCAGCACGATGCGGGCCGGCGGGGCCTGATCGCTGCCGCCGAGCACCGCTGCCAACGTCTCGATCGACTGCAGCGACGTGAAGATCGCCTCCCCCGTCGCGGTGCGCTCACTCAACTGCAGATTGTCGATGGCAACCTTCGTCGCTTCCCGATTGGTCGTCGGCGAGACGAGCACCGACGCCGTACCCGCGAAGGCAACGAGACCCAGGTTGATGCCCGGGGTCAGGCCGTCGGCGAACGACTTCGCCGCATCCTGGGCCGCGGCCAACCGGGTCGGTTCCACATCGGTTGCCTTCATCGAGAGCGAGACGTCGATGACGAGAATCACGGTGGCCCGGTTACGCGGAACCCGCTTGTCCTCGGTGGGTCCGGCGAGCGCGACGCTGAAGAACACCAGCGCCAGCACCATCAGCAACGCCGGAATGTGGCGAATGCGGCCGGGTCTGGACGGAGCCACCTTCTCGAGCAAGGCAAAGTTCGTGAACCGCAGGGTGTGCTTGTGCCGTTGCCGCTGCACCCACACATACCCGGCCACCAACGCAGCCACGACGAGGAGGAAGAGCAGCCACCACGGCGAGGTGAATTGAGAAAGGCTCACCGGCGAGCCCTCTGCGTCGTCGCGGTTCCGAAACTGTGCTTACGCGCCGAGACGAACCGGACGACGTCCGCGATCCAGTCCCGGTCCGTCCGCAGACTGAGCACCGGTGCGCCGCAACGTCGCAACGATTGCTGCACCTGCAGGCGATGTCCTTCCGCAGCCCGCGCGAAATCGGCGCGGAGCTGCGGTGTGATCGAGAATTCGCGGGTCCGTCCGGACTCCGGATCGTGCAGCACTACATCCCCTATGTCGGGTAGTTCCAGATCTCTCGGATCGAGCACCTCCACGCCGAGGACGTCATGGCGGCCCGAGATTGCCCGCAGTGACCGTTCCCAGTCGATCGGCCCCAGAAAGTCGCTGATGACGACGGCGAGGCCCCGGCGCCGCTGAGGCCGGCGCAGCGACTCCACCGCGCTCTGCAAGTCGCCCCGGACACCATCCGGGGCGTGCGGGGTGGTCGCGATCTGCCGCAGCATGGCCTGGGCGTGAATGCGGCCACCGCGTGCAGGAATGCGGGTGGTCTGCGCACCGGTGGCCACGATGGCACCGACCCGGTTGCCCCCACCACTGGTCAAGTGGGTGACAGCCGCCGCAGCTGCCACGACGAGGTCCCGTTTCTCGCACCCGGCCGTGCCGAAGTCGAGGCTCGAGGATAGGTCGATCACCATCCACGTCTCGAGTTCCCGGTCGGCCACCGACTGGCGAACATGCGGATGCGTGGTCCGCGCGGTGACCGACCAGTCCATCTGGCGGACGTCGTCGCCGGGCTGGTATTCGCGGGCATCACCCGGTTCGGAGCCCGGGCCGGGAATCAGACCGAGATGATCCCCGTGCAGCACCCCGTCGAGGCGTCGACGAACGGTGAGCTCCAAGGTTCGCAGCGCGGCGGACAGTTTCGGGTCACGCAGCTCGCCGGAACGAAAGGACGGCGGTGGACCGGCGCTCTGCGCACCCGCAGTACGCGCACTCACCGTGGCTGGCTCATTGCCGTCGGTCCGGGCACCGACGCAACCGGACCGGGTCCGGGATGCCCGGCCGGAGCGACCTGCGCAGTGGGCTGAGCGGCGATCTGCGGGAGCCCTACGGTCTGCAGAACCCGTGAGATGACGTCGTCCGGGGACACCTCGTCCGCCAGGGCGTCGTAGGACAGAACGAGGCGGTGACGCAGCACGTCCGGAATGACCTCCAAAACGTCCTGCGGCACGACGTAGTCACGCCCCCGCAGAAGTGCCAGTGCGCGCGCCGACGAGATGATGCCGAGAGTGGCACGCGGCGACGCTCCATACGCGATCCAGCCGTCGACATCGGCGAGGCCGAACTGTGCCGGGGTACGGGTGGCCGCGATCACCCGGACGACGTAGTCGACGAGCGCATGATGCACGAACACACCACTGGCCACCTTCTGCAGACGGACCAATTCCTCGGGATCGAGGACCTGTTGCGGCTCCGGCGCCGCGACACCCATGCGGTAGACGATTTCGCGCTCCTCCTCCACCGAGGGGTAGTCGACGAGAATCTTGAAGAGGAACCGGTCGCGCTGCGCCTCCGGCAGCGGATAGACACCCTCGTTCTCGATCGGGTTCTGGGTGGCCATCACCAGGAATGGGTCCGGCATGTGGTACCGCTTGCCACCGATCGAGACGTGCCGCTCCGCCATGACCTCGAGAAGGGCCGACTGCACCTTCGCGGGCGCCCGGTTGATCTCGTCGGCGAGTACGAAATTGGCGACGACCGGACCGAGTTCGGTGTCGAACTCCTCCCGGCCCTGCCGGTAGATGCGCGTACCGATGAGGTCGGTGGGCACGAGATCGGGCGTGAACTGGACGCGCGAGAAGGAACCGCCGACCACCTTCGCGAACGTCTCGACGGCGAGCGTCTTCGCGACTCCCGGCACACCTTCGAGGAGCACGTGCCCCTTGGCGAGCAGACCGACGAGGATCCGCTCCACCAACCGGTCCTGACCCACGATCACCCGCTTGACCTCGTAGATCGCGCGTTCCAACGTCTGAACGTCCGCGGCGAGGCTGGGCGCGACGGCGTTTGCCGCAGTCTTCGGGGCGGCGTTCTGCACGGATGCACTCGCCGCGCTGGGAGCGGTCTGAGGGCCCGACCCATTGGCCGTGCCACCATTCTTTACTCCGTCCGGCGACGCTTTCGCGAGCGTCTCCTTCCGGGCTGCGCCCTCCGATACCGCATCATCACGTGAGGTCACCAAGAATCCACCGCTTTCACCTAGATCGTTCCGCCCGTTCACGTACTTGCTCAACTATTCCAGGTGCAAGCAACCCCCGCCGCAACCAAGCACGATCCGCACTGCGAACTACTTCGTCGACACCATGGCTTACGAGACCATACGCACAGCGTAGGGGGTCATGCCATCCCACCGCACGGGCGAAATCCGGACGGTGGATCCGGACTGCGGAGCCTCGAGCATTTCGTTGTCACCGAGGTACAGGGCGACGTGCTGACTGGCGTTGGGGCCGTAGAAGATCATGTCGCCGCGCTGCATCTCCTCCGAGGGCACCTGTTCACCGGCCGTGTACTGGTAACCCGTGTAGTGCGGCAATGAAATCCCGATGCCCGCGAATGCATAGATCATCAGACCCGAGCAGTCGAAACCCACCTTGTTGAAATCGCCGTAACTGTCGGCGACACCCCCGTCGCGAATGCCTTTGGTGGGCCCGTTCTCGTCGCCGCCCCCCCACGCGTACTCGACACCGATCTGGGAAAGCCCCCGGTCGATCACCGTCTCGATCGCGGCGCTGCCGGTAAGGCCGGAGCCACTGTTCGAGGACTCGCTGTCGGACTCGTCAGTCGTGGTCTCTTCGTCGTACTCGCCAGTCGACGTCTCGTCGTCGGCGGAGTAGTCCTCGCCCTCCTCGGTCGAGTCCTCCTCGATGGCGGTATGCGCCCGCTGACCGGCGGCGAGGGCCGCTGCGCGTTCGCGCGCCGCTTCGTTGGCCGCCACCCGGGCGGCGGCCTGCGCGGCCGCCTCACGGGCCGCCGCGGCGACAGCTGCCCTCTGAGCTTCCTCGGCCCGCCGCTGCTCGTCCCACGCCGCGTAGGCCTCACGCTGGCCTTGCAGTCCTGCGACGCTGCCGCGAGCCGCTTCCAACTGGGCCTGTGCGGATGCTCGTTCGCTTTCGATCTGCGCCTTCTTGGCTGCCTGATCTTGCAAGGCCGCCCGGGCGATGGCGATGGCCTGCTCGGCAAGTGACTTCTTCGCCTCGGCCTGCTCGGCTGCGACATCCGCCTGCTGCTTCGCCTCGCGGGCCGAGGAGTCCCTGTTCGCCTGCTCCGTCCGCGCCCTCTGCAGTCCTTCGAGTACGGCGTTCTGGCTCGCTGCCAGAAGCTTCAACACCTGTGCTCGGTCCAGTACGTCGCCGGGTCCCTTCGCTCCGAGATAGGTCGAGATCGACGAGACGTTGGTGCCCTGGGTGTAGCTCGACCGGGCGTACTTGTCGAAGTCCTTCTGGGCGAGTTCGATCTGCGCGCCCGCGTCGCGCAGTGCCTGCTGTGACGCCCCGACGACCCGCGCCGCAAGGTCGGCGGCACCGCGCGCGTTCTGTAGATCCACCAGAGCGCGATTGACGTCTTCCCGTTTGATCGCCACCTCGTTGTCGAGCTGGGCGAGTTGCTGGTCGGCAGAAGCCACCCGATTGATGAGATCGCTCACCTGCCCGACGCCCGCGGCTACTCGGGCGCCGGCCTGAGCGAGGTCGGAATCGGACGGATTGGGCGGCGGAGGGGGAACCGCGGCCGCCAAGCCCGGAGTGCTTCCCACCAGCGCCGCGACGATGCCCAGCCCGATGATGAGGCGTACAGCTCGATGTCGCCTGCGGGAGAAGCCACGGTGCCCCAGTCCACCTCGTGCTTGTCGCTTCACAACTCTCTCCCTCGGTTCTGCACCGACCACGCAACCGCGCTTCACGCGAAGTGGCGCGCCGCGCCGTGCTCGTTGGGGGGAAGGAGATCCGGCAAGCCACATCGTTTCCGTGACTCGGACGACACCGATCGACACAAAAATTGCCGTCACCAATGACGTCAATGCACCGCCTGCGACACTTCTTCCCCAAGAGCGCCAAATGCACCGTACGACACTTGCGGACTCTATGGAAACTTTAGTCACAAATAACACATGGGTAATTTGACCAGCGGAAATGTGGGAAGAACACGATCGGGGACCGCTGTCGGCCATCGGTGCAGGCAGAGACGATCGAGGCCGCAGCGGATCGAATGCGCCGCCGGGAACAGGTGAATCTATGCGTCGGTCACGGTTTCGGATGCTCGACAGGTGCGGACGTCGACGCGGCGGCGCCACTTCCGTCCCCCGGCGCGGCGTCCGGGGAGGCGCGCCGGCGTGACTTCGCATAGAACGTCGCTGCCGCGGCGACAGCGACAACGGCCACGATCAATGCCGTCATCAGCGCCCACGGGGGTCCGGGCGCGACGATCTCGTCCACGAACTGATCCGCCGCCACCACCGAATCGCTGGTATAGGTGCGGTCCTGGCCTGATTCGAGCAAGACCCGGCTGATCGAGTCGCTGTACGTTCCGACCCAGCTAGGACTCAGAACGAGAACGGTGCCGCCTTCTTCCTGACCGACCTCGGTCGCGAGGTCGCGTAGTTGCGAGACGCGTTCCGGATCCTCGTCCAGAACCACGATGCTCAGCTCGATGCCGTGATCGGCGGCACGATCGACGACAGCGACGAGGTCGCTCACTTCGTCGGCCGGCGCCGAGACACCGTCATCGGACACATCGGTGACCACGGCCGCCACATCGAGGTCTTCCGGAAGATCCGTCGACAACGGCAGAGCCGTCGGGGCGGGAAATGCGGCACTGGAGGGAAGCACGGTGGCGACTGGGGCAGACATCTCTCATCCGGGTTTGCTGTAGGAACGTGGAGCCTCGCGTGAACACTACGTGAGGACAGGGCGATGTTTCGTTCCATCCGGCTGCACGGCTCGGCGGTGTCTGCTGAGATCGGGAGGTGACGGGAGTTTCCCGCCCCGAATTCTCACAGGACAAGCGTACTGTTAGACTATCGGAGGCACCGCGGTATCAGCCGAGTCCGTTCATCGCTAGCACCACAGCGCGCCCGGATCAGCCTGCCCGCAGTGCCTCCAGCCGTCGACACAGCCCCGTCGGCGGCGACCCTCATAGACGAGTGGAGCTGACGTGAGCACGAGTATTGATTCGTTCGGCGCCAAAGGCACCCTCGAGGTCGGTGAGAACTCCTACGAGATCTTCCGCCTCTCGGCCGTGCCCGGTACCGAAAAACTTCCCTATGCACTGAAGGTTCTCGCCGAGAACCTGCTTCGTACCGAAGACGGCGCGAACATCACCGCCGACCACATCCGCGCCATCGCGAGCTGGGACCCGTCGGCTGAGCCGAACGTCGAGATCCAGTTCACGCCTGCCCGCGTGATCATGCAGGACTTCACCGGCGTTCCCTGCATCGTGGACCTCGCCACCATGCGCGAAGCGGTCACCGCACTCGGCGGCGACCCCGACAAGGTGAACCCCCTCGCGCCCGCCGAGATGGTCATCGACCACTCGGTCATCATCGACGTCGCAGGCCGCGCCGACGCCTTCGAGCGCAACGTCGACATCGAATACCAGCGCAACGGTGAGCGCTACCAGTTCCTGCGCTGGGGTCAGGGCGCATTCGACGACTTCAAGGTCGTCCCCCCGGGAACGGGCATCGTCCACCAGGTCAACATCGAGCACCTGGCACGCACCGTCATGGTCCGGAACGGCCAGGCGTACCCCGACACCTGCGTCGGCACCGACTCGCACACCACCATGGTCAACGGCCTGGGCGTGCTGGGCTGGGGCGTCGGCGGCATCGAGGCCGAGGCTGCCATGCTGGGCCAGCCCGTGTCGATGCTGATCCCGCGCGTCGTCGGCTTCAAGCTGACCGGTGAGATCAAGCCGGGCGTCACCGCCACCGACGTGGTCCTCACTGTCACCGACATGCTGCGCAAGCACGGCGTCGTCGGCAAGTTCGTCGAGTTCTACGGCAAGGGTGTGGCCGAGGTTCCCCTCGCCAACCGCGCAACTCTGGGCAACATGAGCCCCGAGTTCGGTTCCACCGCCGCGATCTTCCCGATCGACGCCGAGACCGTCAGCTACCTCCGTCTCACCGGCCGCACCGACGAGCAGCTCGCGCTCGTCGAGGCCTACGCCAAGGAACAGGGCCTGTGGCACGACGCCGACCGTGAGCCCGAGTACTCCGAGTACATCGAACTCGACCTCGGTGACGTGGTCCCGTCCATCGCCGGCCCGAAGCGCCCGCAGGACCGGATCCTGCTGTCGGAGTCGAAGACTGCGTTCCGCAAGGACATCCACAACTACGTGGAAGAGAACTACCCCACGGGCCACTCGCAGCTCGACGAGGCCGTCGAGGAGTCGTTCCCCGCGAGCGACCCCGCCGCCCTGTCGTTTGCCGACGACGGTGCCGTCGACGTGCAATCCGCAGCCAACGGGTCCGAGGGACGCCCGAGCAAGCCGATCAAGGTCGTCTCCGAGGAGAAGGGCGAATTCGTCCTCGACCACGGCGCCGTCGTGATCGCCTCGATCACCTCGTGCACCAACACCTCCAACCCGTCGGTCATGCTCGGTGCGGCACTGCTCGCCCGCAACGCCGTCGAGAAGGGGCTGTCCGCCAAGCCATGGGTCAAGACGTCCATGGCCCCCGGTTCGCAGGTCGTCACCGACTACTACAACAAGTCGGGCCTGTGGCCGTACCTCGAGAAGCTCGGCTTCTTCCTGGTCGGTTACGGCTGCGCCACCTGCATCGGTAACTCCGGACCGCTCGACGAGCAGATCTCGCAGGCGATCCAGGACAACGACCTCACCGCCACCGCGGTGCTGTCCGGTAACCGCAACTTCGAGGGACGCATCTCCCCCGACGTGAAGATGAACTACCTCGCGTCTCCCCCGCTGGTCATCGCCTACGCGCTGGCAGGCACCATGGACTTCGACTTCGAGCACGACGCCCTCGGTCAGGACACCGACGGCAACGACGTGTTCCTGAAGGACATCTGGCCCTCCCCTCAGGAGATCCAGGAGACGATCAACTCTTCGATCAGCCAGGAGATGTACGTCAAGGGTTACGCCGACGTCTTCAAGGGTGACGAGCGCTGGCGTGGTCTGCCCACCCCCGAGGGCAAGACCTTCGAGTGGGCTGAGGATTCCACCTACGTGCGGAAGCCACCGTACTTCGACGGAATGCCGAAGGAGCCCACCCCGGTCAGCGACATCAAGGGCGCCCGCGTCCTAGCGTTCCTGGGCGACTCGGTCACCACGGACCACATCTCCCCTGCCGGAAACATCAAGGCGGGAACGCCGGCGTCGCAGTACCTCGACGCGAACGGCATCGACCGTAAGGACTACAACTCCTACGGCTCGCGTCGCGGCAACCACGAGGTCATGATCCGCGGAACGTTCGCGAACATCCGTCTGCGCAACCAGCTCCTCGACGACGTCTCTGGTGGCTACACCCGCGACTTCACCCAGGACGGTGGACCCCAGGCCTTCATCTACGACGCGTCGCAGAACTACCAGGCCGCGGGTATCCCACTCGTCGTCCTGGGCGGCAAGGAGTATGGTTCCGGATCGTCCCGTGACTGGGCGGCCAAGGGCACCAGCCTCCTCGGCGTCAAGGCCGTCATCACCGAGTCGTTCGAGCGCATCCACCGCTCCAACCTCATCGGCATGGGCGTCGTTCCGCTGCAGTTCCCGGCCGGCGAGTCCGCCGCGTCGCTGAAGCTGAACGGCACCGAGGTCTTCGACATCGAAGGCGTCGAGAAGCTCAACGAGGGTGTCACGCCGAAGACCGTCAAGGTCACGGCAACCCGTGAGAACGGCGAAAAGGTCGTCTTCGACGCTGTCGTTCGTATCGACACCCCCGGTGAGGCCGACTACTACCGCAACGGCGGCATCCTGCAGTACGTGCTCCGCAACATGATCAAGAGCTGAGTCGCACTAGGCGCTCCGCGCCTGTGAGCACTTTCGGCCCAGACAGGCACAAAGCGCTCACGACCACCGATAGTCGACCGTCTCGCCGACGGAGTGGTCGTGAGCGCTTTGCGCACGACGTGAGTTACCGCGCTCACGGCCGAAAGTGCTCACAGGCACCCAAACGAAGGAAGGGTGCCTGTGCCCAAGGTCAGTGAAGACCATCTCGCGGCACGGCGCAGTCAGATTCTGGACGGCGCCCGCCGATGCTTTGCGGAATACGGATACGACGGTGCCACGGTCCGCAGACTCGAAGAAGTGACCGGCCTGTCGCGCGGAGCGATCTTCCACCACTTCAAGGACAAGGACGGATTGTTCCTCGCGCTCGCACACGAGGACGCAACGAGAATGGCCGACGTCGTCGCGCAAGAGGGCCTCGTTCAGGTCATGCGCGACATGCTCGCGCAACCCGACCAGTTCGACTGGCTCGGCACCCGGCTCGAGATCGCCCGCCGCCTACGCAACGACGCCGATTTCCGCCGAAGCTGGTCACAGCGCTCAGCTGAACTGACCGAGGCCACGATGGCGCGCCTCGCACGGCAGAAGTCCGCCGGACGTCTGCGTGACGACGTGCCCACCGACGTCTTGATCGGATATCTGGATCTCGTTCTCGACGGACTGGTCGCACGAATCGCGTCGGGACAGGCAGGCGACAATCTCTCCGCCGTCCTCGACCTCGTCGAGGAATCGGTCCGGCGCCGGGACTGAACCCCGGGGAACCCTCAGGTCGGGCGGCGGTGCGCTCCACCCCTCCCCCGAAGCTCTACATGCGACTCGGCGAGCATGTTCCGTACAAACCCGTAGGAACGTCCCATCTCCCGGGCGAGCGAACGAATACTCGCACCGGCCTGGTACCGATCCTTCAACTCCGCCTGCAAATCGGCGCGGGGCGACCCCGTGATGCGAGCACTCTTGGCGAAAACACCGATGTCAGCCATGAATTCCTCCAGTCGACGAGCGACGGTGGTGGCTTCCACGGTAGAACGTCGCCGCGACGGGATCAACGCACGTCAGGCGAGCTGGATCAGTTCCAGATACTCCTGAGACCAGTGATCTTCGGTGCCGTCCGGTAGCAGGATGACCCGTTCCGGGTCGAGCGCCTCCGCCGCACCCGGGTCGTGTGTCACCAGCACCACAGCGCCCGTATAGCTGCGGAGGGCATCCAGAACCTGTTCGCGCGATACCGGATCGAGGTTGTTGGTGGGTTCGTCGAGCAGCAGCACGTTGGCCGACGACGACACCAGACCCGCCAACGCGAGACGGGTCTTCTCACCACCGGACAACGTGCCGGCGGGCTGCTCGAGCTGCGGACCGGTGAACATGAACGCACCGAGCAGCGAACGCAGCTCCTGCTCCCCCGTGTCGGGCGCCGCGTGGCGGATGTTCTCCCACACCGAGGCGTTGTCGTCGAGTGTGTCGTGCTCCTGCGCGAAATACCCGATCTTCAATCCGTGCCCGGGGACGAGACCGCCGGCGTCCGGCGTCTCGACGCCACCCAGAATGCGCAGCAACGTGGTCTTACCGGCACCGTTGAGGCCCAGGACCACCACGCGGGAGCCCCGGTCGATTGCGAGATCCACTCCGGTGAAAATCTCGAGGGAACCGTAGACCTTGGTCAGGTTCTCCGCCATCAACGGCGTCTTCCCGCAGGCAGCGGGTTCGGGGAACCGAATGCGAGCAACCTTGTCGGAAACCCGTTCGGCATCGAGCTCGGACATCATCTTGTCGGCGCGCTTCGCCATGTTCTGCGCAGCAACGGCCTTCGTGGCCTTCGCGCCCAGCTTCGCGGCCTGAGCGCGCAGGGCACCGGCCTTCTTCTCGGCATTGGCCCGCTCGCGGCGTCGGCGCTGCTCGTCCGTGGCCCGCGCGTCGAGATACTTCTTCCAGGTCATGTTGTAGACATCTGCCTCACCGCGCACGGCGTCGAGAAACCACACCCGGTTGACGACGTCGTTGAGCAGTTCGACATCGTGGCTGATCACGATCAGTCCACCCTCGTGGCTCTGCAGGAACCCGCGCAGCCACGTGATGGAATCGGCGTCCAGGTGGTTGGTCGGCTCGTCAAGCAGAAGCGTCGTGTCCGACCGTCCGCCGCTGCCGTCCGAGGCCGCGAACAGAATCCGGGCCAACTCGACACGGCGGCGCTGCCCGCCCGACAAGGTGTGCAACTGCTGGCCGAGGATGCGGTCGGCGAGACCGAGACTGTTGCAGATACGCGCCGCTTCACTCTCCGCTTCGTATCCGCCCAGCGCGGAGAACCGTTCCTCGAGATTCCCGTACTTGCGTACAGCTTTGTCCCGTTCGGCGTCGTCGACCACTTCGGCCATCAGAATCTGCTGCTTCTCCATGTCACGCAGCAACGCATCGAGGCCCCGCGCCGACAGAACGCGATCTTTCGCGAGAACGTCGAGATCGCCCTCCTTGGGATCCTGCGGGAGGTAACCGAGGTCGCCGGTCCGGACGACGGAACCGGCGTAGGGTTCCCCCTCCCCGGCCAGGATGCGAAGCGTCGTCGTCTTACCGGCACCGTTACGGCCGACCAGACCGATCCGGTCGCCGGGCTGCACCCGCAAGGCCGGCCCGGGCGCAGACAGCAACGTCCGCACTCCGGCTCGAACTTCCAGGTCGGTAGCGGTGATCAACAAGACTCCTAGGAAAAGCTCAAATTTCGATGAGAGAAACGCGCACAGAACGCACGAACCCCCGATTTTACCTCGAGCTTCGATCCAGCTAGAACACGCCTACCAGTGATTCCGCTAACGTTCGCCCATGACAACGGACACAGGAGTGAACTCCTCGAAGGATCTACCCGGACTCACCGCCCTCGTGACGGGCGCGAGCCGGGGAATCGGCAAGGCGATCGCGGCGGAGCTGCTCGGCCGCGGCGCCGACGTCGTGATCACCGCCCGCAAACCGGAACCGCTGGAGGGACGCAGCTCGGGAACTGCGGACACTGGGTCCCACCGGCAGGGTCGCTATCTACCCGGGCAACGCAGGCGACGCCGCAGCGCGCACCGAAGCCGTTGCGCTTGCAGTCGAACAATTCGGC
The DNA here is from genome assembly GCF_017656075.1 of Rhodococcus sp. ZPP. Taxonomy (NCBI): domain Bacteria; kingdom Bacillati; phylum Actinomycetota; class Actinomycetes; order Mycobacteriales; family Nocardiaceae; genus Rhodococcus; species Rhodococcus sp. ZPP. The sequence continues at coordinate 6,716,714 of NZ_CP058638.1, read as the reverse complement.
TCACTCGACATCCTCGTCAACACCGGCATCAATCCCGTGTTCGGCTCGCTCATGGACGCCGACCTCGACGCCGTCCGCAAGATCTTCGACATCAACGTGGTAGCCGCGCTCGGCTACGTGCAGGAAGCTCACCGCGCCTGGATGGGCCGGCACGGCGGCGCCATCGTCAATCTCGCCAGCGTCGCGGGCATGCGATCCACCGGCGTAATCGCTGCGTATGGCGCGTCCAAGGCTGCGCTCATCCGGCTCACCGAAGAACTCGCGTGGCAACTCGGACCCGATATCCGCGTAAACGCCGTGGCGCCGGGAATCGTCAAGACGCAATTCGCCGCCGCACTCGTCGCCGCGGGCGAAGAGCAGGTATCCGCCGGCTATCCGATGAAGCGGCTCGGCACACCGAAGACGTCGCGACCCTCGTAGCATTTCTCGTCTCACCTGCCGCCACCTGGATCACCGGCGAAACCGTCCGCGTCGACGGCGGTCTCCTCGCTACCGGCTCGATGTAGCCCATCAGATCGGTGCCGGTGCATCTCCCCCAGGACGGCAGCATTCCGTCGGGCCGCACGGCGTAGGCCGACGTACTCCCAACTTTCCGAGTGCAGATCGACTCCGCCGAGCGGACAGACCTGGGCGGCTGTTGTTTGCTGATGCTGGCGGTGGTACGTCGAGTCGGCAACGGGGGTTCTGAGGGTGATGACGATGTTTCAGGAATAGCGGGCCGTGGTATCGATTCGGGATATTAGGGTGTTCCGTCCCGTTCCGAGTCGTATGGCGGATTCCGCCGAGTTATCTCCGCAGGAATGCCGTCTTGCGCTCGCCGTGCCGACGCCCGGTAAGCGCAAGAGGTCCGCTATCGCGGCGGCGCGACTACTACACTGCCGACTCCCCTACCCCGCCGGCAATGCAGCGCGTGAGGCCTTCGGCCTCCCCATTCAGGTTCGGCACTGGCAGCGGCGTTTCGGACCGGCGATGTACGTGGGGTGCGGTGATGCTGGAAGGGTGCCACTACTGCCCCGCATCTATACCGCACAACTGCCTGAATTCGGTTAATAGTGCGGTTCCGTCCTGGTCGGACTCGGAAGCACCTCTACCGCGGTGTTCGTGAAAAGCTGGTCATCGTGGCAGCTGCATCACATCCGCCGAACTGGGACGTCGCGATCGTCGGGCTCGGCCCTGCCGGCCGCGCACTCGCCCACCGGGCCGCACTCCGTGGCCTCACCGTGGTGGCGATCGACCCCCACCCCCGGCGTAGTTGGACCGCGACCTACGGCGCATGGGAGGACGAGCTCCCCCACTGGTTGCCGGAAGCGGCGATCGCTACCCGGACCCAGCTGCCGACGGCATGGACTACACGCCGGCAGTCGATATGCCGCACCTACTGTGTCTTGAATACACCTATGCTGCAGTCAATGCTGTCTGACGGAACAGCGACCTTAATCGCAGGTAGAGCCGTCGACCTCTCCCCCACTGCCGTGCTCCTCGGTGACGGGACGACTGTGACAGCGCGCGTGGTGGTGGACGCGCGCGGCACCGGGGACAGCCCCGACCTGGCCCAGCAGACCGCGTACGGCGTTGTAGTCGACACCGGCACGGCCGCCGGCGCTCTGGACGGCGAGCACGCCCTGTTCATGGACTGGCGCACCGACAACGGCACCTCGCCGTCAGATCCGCCGTCCTTTCTCTACGCCGTGCCGCTGTCCGCCGATCGGTTCCTCCTCGAGGAAACGTGTCTCGTCGGTCGTCCGGCTCTGCCGGTGTCGGAGCTCGCGACAAGGCTCCACCGGCGGCTGCGACACCGCGGAGTTTCCGTTCCGTCACGCTCCGACGTAGAACGCGTCCGGTTTGCGGTCGAACCGCCCCACGACGCCGGCCGGACGGCAGGATCGGGGCAGGTCCGCTTCGGCGCCCGTGCAGGCCTGATGCATCCGGGCACCGGTTACAGCGTTGCCGCATCGCTCAGTTGCGCGGACGCCCTGACCCGCGACCTCGTGGAGGGCACTTCGGGCCGGCTCTGGCCCTGGAGGGCACGAACAGTGGCGTCTCTGCGGTCGATCGGGTTACGCACACTCCTCCGACTCGACGCGGAATCGGTACCGGAATTCTTCGAGCATTTTTTCGATCTTCCCCCGCATGTGCAGGCGGCCTACCTGTCCGACCGTGCACATCCGGCCGCGACGTTGTCGGCAATGCGACGGATGTTCCTCGCTTCGTCCGCGGATATTCGCGGTGCAATGCTGCGCTCGGCGCTTCACCGGGAAGTTCGATGAAGTGTCGCGCGAAGTCTGAAAGGGGACCATTATGGAACGCATGCGGTCGATATGGAAGGGCTCGATAGCGTTCGGTCTCGTCAACGTGCCGGTCAAGGTGTATTCGGCAACCGAGGATCACGACATCAAGTTTCACCAGGTCCATGCCAAGGACGGCGGGCGGATCAAATACAACCGGGTGTGCACCGAATGCGGCAATGTCGTTCAGTACGCCGATATCGACAAGGCCTACGATTCCGACGACGGTGTCCGAGTAGTCCTGACGGACGACGACTTCGGGAAGCTTCCCGCCGCCGAGAAACACGAAATTCCGGTTCTGCAATTCGTGCCCACCGATCAGATAGATCCCATTCTGTTCGAAAAGAGCTATTACCTCGAACCGGATTCCAGCTCACCGAAGGCGTACGTGCTGCTGGCGACCGCGCTCTCCGAAAGCGACCGTACGGCGCTCGTGCACTTCACGCTGCGTCAACGCACTCGTCTGGCGGCGATGCGCTCCCGCGACGGCGTCCTGGTCATTCAGACGCTGCTGTGGCCTGACGAAGTACGTGAAGCGTCCTTTCCGTCGCTCGACAACGTCGACAAACCGAAGGCGAAAGAACTGGCGATGGCCGAAACGCTGGTCGACAGCATGGCCGAGGATTTCGATCCCACCGAGTTCACCGACGACTACCAGGTTCAGCTACGGGAGCTGCTGGACGAAATGATCAGCTCGGGTGGCAAGAGAGTCATTCCCGTCGCGGAAACCGAGAAGGCCGGTGAAGACGCCGAGGTGGTCGACCTGGTAGCAGCGCTACAACGCAGTGTCGACGCCGCTGGCAAGAAGGCGGCTCCCGCGAAGAAGAAGCCTGCCAAAAAAGCCCCTGCGAAGACCGCGGCGAAGAAACCCGCGTCGAAGTCCACTGCCTCGGAGCGCAAGCGCGCTTGAACGGGCATTCACGCGCAGGGCCCGGCGAGAAGATCTCGCCGGGCCCTGCGCGTGAATGACGGTACCGTCAGACGGTGAAGCCGAGAGCGCGTAGTTGCTCGCGCCCGTCCTCCGTGATCTTGTCCGGACCCCACGGCGGCAGCCACACCCAGTTGATCCGCAAGTCGTTGCACAAACCGCTGCGCACCAGTGCGCCACGCGCCTGATCCTCGATGACGTCGGTCAGCGGGCACGCCGCCGAGGTGAGGGTCATGTCGAGAATGACCACGTCCTCGTCTTCGGTGATGCCGTAGACGAGTCCCAGATCGACGACATTGATGCCGAGCTCCGGATCGACGACGTCGCGCATCGCTTCCTCGAGTTCCTCGAGCCGCTCAGGGGCGGGAACCGCTCCTGAGGTGGAGGGCTTCTCGGTCTGGTCGGCAGTCGGCTGCTCCGTTCCGGCAGCGACATCCGTGTCCGGGGTCTGCGTCTCGCTCATGATGCCTGTCCTCCGATTCGAGCTGGTTCGCCGTCTTCTGTCGCGACCGGATCCTTGTCGGCCACGATCTGAACAACGGCGTCCTTGAATGCCATCCATCCCAGCAGCGCGCATTTGACGCGGGCCGGGTACTTCGAGACGCCGACGAAGGCGATGCCGTCACCGAGGACGTCCTCGTCTCCCTCGACGGTACCGCGACTGCCGACCATCTCGCTGAACGCCGCGACCGTCTGCAACGCCCTGTCCACCGGCATACCCACGACCTGATCGGTGAGAACGGAGGTGGATGCCTGGCTGATGGAACAACCCTGGCCGTCGTAGGACACGTCGGCGACCGTGCCGTCGTCGGTCACGTGCACCCGCAAGGTCACTTCGTCACCGCACGTGGGATTTACGTGATGCACCTCCGCACCGAACGGCTCCCGCAGGCCCCGACCGTGTGGATGCTTGTAATGGTCCAGGATCACCTCCTGGTACATCTGTTCCATTCTCACGCGGGCGCCTCCCCGAAGAAGTCCTGCGCTCGACGGATCGCAGCAGCCAACGCCGCGACCTCGTCGAGTGTGTTGTACAGGGCGAACGAAGCCCGGGCGGTGGCTGCGACTCCGAACCTCCGGTGCAGTGGCCACGCGCAATGGTGTCCGACGCGGATCGCCACGCCCTCGTCGTCGAGAATCTGACCGAGGTCGTGTGCGTGGATCCCGTCGACCACGAATGAGACGGCGCCACCCCGGTCCGCTGACGAGGTCGGACCGATGATCCGTACTCCGTCGATGGCTCCGAGAGCCTCGAGCGTGGCTTCGACGAGCGTGTGCTCGTGCGCCGCGACGGCGTCCATCCCGATGTCCTCGAGGTAGCGCACCGCTGCGCCGAGACCGACTACCTGCGACGTCATGGGCACGCCCGCCTCGAACCGCTGCGGCGGTGGCGCGTATGTCGTGCGCTCCATGGTGACGGTCTCGATCATCGATCCGCCGGTGATGAACGGCGGCATCGCGTTGAGCAGCTCGCGCTTGCCGTAGAGAACGCCCACCCCGGAAGGCCCGAGCATCTTGTGACCGGAGAACGCCGCGTAGTCGACACCGAGCGCATGGAAGTCGACAGCCATGTGCGGCACAGATTGGCATGCGTCCAGCACGACGAGAGCGCCGACTGCGCGGGCACGCCGGACCAGCTCCTCGACCGGCGCTACTGCTCCCGTGACATTCGACTGGTGCGTGAACGCGATGACCTTGACTGCGTCGGTCAACTCGAGGGAGTCGAGATCGATCCGGCCGTCGTCAGTGACTCCGTACCAGCGCAGCGTGGCGCCCGTGCGCCGGGCAAGTTCCTGCCACGGCACAAGGTTCGCGTGGTGTTCGAGTTCGGTGATCACGATCTCGTCGCCCGGTCCGAGGTGCCGATCGAAACGGTCGTCACCGAGCACGTGGGTGACGAGGTTCAGCGACTCCGTCGCGTTCTTGGTGAACACCAATTCGTCGCTGTCCGCACCGACGAACGCCGCGATGGCCGCACGAGCGTTCTCGTAGGCATCGGTGGCCTCCTCCGCGAGTTGGTGCGCGCCCCGGTGCACCGCCGCATTACATGTCGTCAGAAACTCCCTCTCGGCGTCGAGCACCTGAGTCGGGCGCTGCGATGTCGCGCCCGAATCGAGGTACACCAGCGGTTTTCCGTCGCGCACCGTTCGAGCCAGGATCGGGAAATCCTCCCGGATCCTGGTGACGTCGAACACGCTCACCGAGGTGGTCATCTGCGTTTATGCTCCTTGCGTTGCGGCAGCCTGGGTGAAGCGCTCGTAGCCGTTGGCCTCGAGCTCGTCGGCCAGTTCCGGCCCGCCCGACTCGACGACACGTCCGCCGACGAACACGTGCACGTATTCGGGCTTGATGTACCGCAGAATGCGGGTGTAGTGCGTGATGAGCAGGATTCCGCCGTGGTCGCGCTCCTTGTAGCGGTTGACTCCCTCGGAGACGACACGCAGAGCGTCCACGTCGAGGCCGGAGTCGGTCTCGTCGAGAATCGCGATCTTCGGCTTCAGGAGACCGAGCTGCAGAATCTCGTGGCGCTTCTTCTCGCCACCCGAGAACCCTTCGTTGACGCTGCGCTCCCCGAAGGACGGGTCGATGTCGAGCTCGGTGAGAGCCTCCTTGACTTCCTTCACCCAGTGGCGCAGCTTCGGCGCCTCGCCGCGCACGGCGGTGGCCGCGGTGCGAAGGAAGTTGGACATCGACACACCGGGAACCTCGACCGGGTACTGCATGGCGAGGAACAGGCCGGCGCGGGCCCGCTCGTCGACGGTCATCTCGAGGACGTTCTCACCGTTGAGGGTGATCGACCCGGAGGTCACCTGGTACTTGGGGTGCCCGGCGATGGCGTAGGACAGCGTCGACTTGCCGGAGCCGTTGGGCCCCATGATCGCGTGGGTCTCGCCGGAGCGCACCGTCAGGTTGACGCCCTTGAGGATGTTGATGGGTTCCGCGTTCTCGTCGGTATTTGCAACGTCGACGTGGAGGTCCTTGATTTCCAGGACGGAGATTTCGGGGGAAGCGTCAGGGGTAGACATGGGAATCCTTCGAAGAAATGGGCAGTAGTGGTCGAGCCTCGTCAGACGCCGACTGCGGCGAGTTCGGCCTCGACGGCGGCTTCGAGACGCTCGCGGATCTCGGCGACGGCGATCTTGTTGATGATTTCGTGGAAGAACCCACGCACGACGAGTCGCCTCGCCTGGTCTTCCGGGATACCCCGGGCGCGGAGGTAGAACAGCTGCTCGTCGTCGAATCGACCGGTGGCACTCGCGTGCCCGGCGCCGACGATCTCGCCGGTCTCGATCTCGAGGTTCGGGACCGAGTCGGCTCGCGCTCCGTCGGTGAGGACGAGGTTGCGGTTCAGCTCGAACGTGTCCGTACCCTCGGCAGCTGCCCGGATCAGCACGTCGCCGATCCACACGGTGTGCGCGTCGGGCTTGCCCGAGTTCGGGTCGCCCTGCAGCGCACCCTTGTAGACCACATTCGACTTGCAGTGCGGCTGTGAATGATCCACCAGCAGGCGCTGCTCGAAGTGCTGTCCGGCATCGGCGAAGTACAGGCCGAGCAGTTCGGCATCGCCACCGGGACCGTCGTACTTGACGGTTGCAGACAGACGCACCAAGTCTCCACCGAGGCTGACCGCGTTGTGCCGCAGCACCGCATCGCGCCCGAGGCGCGCGTGGTGAGCTGCCACGTGGACGGCGTCGTCGGCCCAGTCCTGCACGGCGACAACGGTGAGGCGGGCGCTGTCGCCGAGAACGAACTCCACATTCTCGGCGAAGGTTCCGCTGCCCCGTTGGTCGAGCACGACAGTGGCCTTGGCGAACGCCTCGAGCCGGATCTGCAGGTGGCCGAACGCCACCTTGCCCTCGCCCGGACCCGTGACCGTGATGTTGATCGTCTCGGGAACCTCGACCTCACGGCCGACGGTCACGACGGTGGCCGACTCGAATCCCGAGTACGCCTGCGCGGCGACACGGTCGGCGGGCACGCCTGCCTTGCCGAGCCGGGAATCGTCTCGGCCGACGGTCTCGACCTGCACCGTGTCCGGACCTGCGACATCAACTGTGACGGCACCGTTCGCGACGGCCGTTCCGTCGTGCAACCCGCGCAGGCGACGCAGCGGAGTGAATCGCCAGACCTCGTCGCGACCCCCCGGAACTTCGAAGGCTTTGACGTCGAAGGAGGTGAAAACCTCACCCTTGTTGACGATCGGCGAGCCGGTCGCGGTTCGCTCTATCCGCGGATTCTCTCCCGCGACAGCGCCTTCGACGCCGAGCTTCTCAACACCGGTTTCTGGCGTGGTCACTAACCCACCGCCCCTTCCATCTGCAGTTCGATCAGGCGGTTCAGTTCCAGGGCGTACTCCATCGGGAGCTCCTTGGCGATCGGCTCGACGAAGCCGCGCACCACGGTTGCCATGGCCTCGTCCTCGGTCAGCCCGCGGCTCATGAGGTAGAACAGTTGGTCGTCGCTCACCTTGGAGACGGTCGCCTCGTGGCCCATCGTCACGTCGTCCTCGCGGATGTCGACGTAGGGGTAGGTGTCGCTACGGCTGATCTGATCGACCAGCAGAGCGTCACACTTGACGGTCGACTTCGACCCGTACGCTCCCTTGTTGACCTGAACGAGTCCGCGGTAGGACGCCCGTCCACCGCCGCGAGCCACCGATTTGCTGATGATGGTGGACGACGTGTGGGGCGCGAGGTGGAGCATCTTCGCACCGGTGTCCTGGTGCTGTCCCTCGCCCGCGAACGCCACGGAGAGAACCTCGCCACGCGCGTGCTCGCCCATCATCCACACGGCCGGGTACTTCATCGTGACCTTGGAGCCGATGTTGCCGTCGACCCATTCCATGGATCCGCCGGCCTCCACCTTGGTGCGCTTGGTCACCAGGTTGTAGACATTGTTCGACCAGTTCTGGATGGTCGTGTAGCGGCAGTGGCCGCCCTTCTTCACAATGATCTCGACCACGGCGGAGTGCAGAGAATCCGACTTGTAGATCGGCGCAGTGCAACCCTCGACATAGTGCACCGACGCACCTTCGTCGACGATGATCAGTGTTCGCTCGAACTGGCCCATGTTCTCCGTGTTGATACGGAAATACGCCTGAAGCGGGATGTCCACGTGCACGCCCGGCGGCACATAGATGAACGATCCACCCGACCAGACGGCCGTGTTCAGGGCGGAGAACTTGTTGTCACCGGCGGGAATGACCGTGCCGAAGTACTCACGGAAGAGCTCGGGGTGCTGCTTCAATCCGGTGTCGGTGTCGAGGAAGATGACACCCTGCGACTCGAGGTCTTCACGGATCGAGTGGTACACCACCTCGGACTCGTACTGTGCTGCGACACCTGCCACGAGGCGCTGCTTCTCCGCCTCGGGGATGCCCAGCTTGTCGTACGTGTTCTTGATGTCCTCGGGCAGATCTTCCCAGCTCTCGGCTTGCTTCTCGCTCGAGCGCACGAAGTACTTGATGTTGTCGAAGTGGATGCCCTCGAGGTTGGAACCCCAGTTCGGCATCGGCTTCTTGTCGAAGGTCTTCAGCGCGCGTAGGCGGATGTCCAGCATCCAGTCGGGCTCGCTCTTCTTCGCGGAGATGTCGCGCACGACGTCCTCGGACAGACCGCGCTTGGCGCTGGCACCTGCCGCGTCCGAATCGGACCAGCCGTACCCGTAATGCCCGAGCGAGGCGATGGTCTCTTCCTGCGTGAGCGGCTCGGCATTTGCCGACGCAGCGGATGTCACCTGGTCTGATGTGACGGTCATGCGAGCTCCTTCCGGAGTCTTGTTACGTGACCGGCGAGGGCTGGTCGCCGGGGATCGGTGGCAATGGGGTGTATCGGCGGCACTATTTCGGCCCCGCCGGCGGTACGAGTGGAACGTGCGTGGTGCAGGCGCAGTCACCGTTCGCGATCGTGGCGAGCCGCTGAACGTGCGTGCCCAGTAACTGCGCGAACGCTTCCTGCTCGGCGTCGCACAATTCGGGGAACTCCTCGGCGACATGCGAGACCGGGCAGTGGTGCTGGCAGATCTGGACACCGTTTCCGACCGGGCGCGTGGACGCCGCGAATCCGGCGCTCGTGAACGCATCCGCAATGGCATCCGCGGTCTGTTCGAGATCCTCGGGGGTCTGAGCGGAGGCGGGCTCGACCTCACCGACGATTGCCTGGACGCGGCGCCGGGCGAAGTCGGTGATCGCAGCGTCTCCACCAACTTCGCGCAGTTGACGCATCGCTGCACCGGCAAGATCGTCATAGGCGTGGCCGAGCCGCCCACGACCCTTGGCGGTGATTTGAAAGTACTTGGCGGGGCGTCCGCGACCACGATGGCGCGCCGCACCTGCGGACGCTTCCCGGGCCTCGCCCGACTCCAGCAGCGCGTCGAGGTGACGACGTACACCCGCGGCACTGAGACCGAGCCGAGTGCCGATCTCCGACGCGGTGATGGGCCCGTCCTCGAGCAGGAGCTTCACCACGGCCGCCCTGGTGTGGCCTTCGTGGCCGGCGGCGACGGGAGATGCGGTGCCGGCCGGCAACGCAGAGGAACGCGCCTGAACAGCGCTTTCCTTGCTCGCTCGGGTGGTCGCATCCGTTTTCACAACACCAGTGTGACGGAATTCCGATCGCAGGTCTACTAAGGGTGCCCTGCCTTACACCTGTGATTATTCACCCGTTCCCGGTGGGAATGCTGGCCGGACGAACTGTGTTCGAACCACCGCTACGCTTCCTGTGTGCCGCAGATCCCCGAGAACCCGGACTCGTCCCGCGTCCAGCCGATCCGCGCGGCTCGCGTCGCTCTCCGACACTCCACCGCATTCGGACGCCGGGCACTGGGAATCGACGGCCGGTCGCCGCGTCCGTCCGTCGCGGCCGTTCTCCATGGTGACGAGGTGGAAACCGCCGGACTCAACGCGCAGGAGACCGCGCAGCTGCGCGGAATCCGCAGATTCGGCGCCACCGGGGCCGTGTTGATGGCGGTGGGTGCGCTCGGCGCCGGCGCCCAACCGGTGTTGCAGAACCCTGTGCAAGGGCTGCGATTCATCGGCCTTCCGGCGAGAATCCCGAGTGTCGCACTGACACTGACCATGACCGGAACCGTGATGATCGTCCTCGCGTGGCTGCTGCTGGGGCGATTCGCGATCGGCAACCTGCAGTCGGGTCCGGTCCGGCGGTTGAACCGCTCGCAACTCGATCGCACCCTGCTCTTGTGGGTGATCCCACTGTCCGTGGCGCCCCCGATGTTCAGCAAGGACGTCTACTCCTACCTCGCGCAGAGTGAGATTGCGTCACGGGGGCTCGATCCGTATGCCATCGGTCCGGCGGGCGCACTCGGCGTCGACCACGTCCTCACCCGGACCGTTCCCACCATCTGGCGCGACACCCCCGCACCGTACGGTCCCCTTTTCCTCTGGATGGGCCGGGGAATCAGTGCTCTGACCGATGACAACATCGTCGCCGGCATCTTTCTGCACCGGCTGCTCGCACTGGCCGGCGTAGCGATGATCGTGTGGGCACTGCCGCGGCTGGCGCGGCGCTGCGGCGTCGCCGAGGTGAGCGCGTTGTGGCTGGGCGCGGCCAACCCACTCCTGCTGTTCCACCTCGTCGCCGGCATCCACAACGAGGCCTTGATGCTCGGATTGATGCTCGCCGGCATCGAACTCGCGCTGCGGTCCATCGAACACGCCGGACCGATTCGTGGCCGATCACTACTGCTGCTGCTGTCGGGAGCGGCGCTCATCGCCCTGTCGTCGACGATCAAGATCCCGTCCCTGCTGGCACTGGGCTTCGTCGGGATGGCGTTGGCGCGGCGCTGGGGCGCGAACCTGCGAGCGGTAATCACCGCCGCAGCCCTGCTCGGTGGCGTCGCACTCGTCGTCACACTCGCCATCAGCACATCCAGCGGGCTCGGGATCGGGTGGGTCCACACGCTCGGGACGGCGAATGCGGTTCGCAGCTGGATGTCGATCCCCACCCTTCTCGGCCTGGGCACCGGACTCGCCGGCGTCCTCCTCGGCCTCGGCGACCACACGACGGCGGTGTTGAGTCTCACTCGGCCGATCGCGTCGGTAGTGGCCGCGTTCATCACACTCCGCATGCTGGTGGCCGTCCTCATGGGACGCATTCACCCGGTCGGCGCACTCGGTGTGTCGCTCGGGGCGGTGGTACTGCTGTTCCCGGTGGTCCAGCCCTGGTATCTCCTGTGGGCAGTCCTCCCGCTCGCGGCGTGGGCGACGGCACCGGCCTTCCGGGTGCCTGCCATTGCGTTCTCCTCGGTGGTCAGCGTCATCCTGATGCCCAACGGCGGCGAGTACCAGCCGTTCGTCATCGTCCAGGCCGCCATCGCGACCGTGTTCACGGCGGGAACTTTGATCGTCATCACGCGCAACCGGCTGCCCTGGCGTGTCGGGCCGGAACCTGTCCGCGCCGTCGCCGACACACTCCGACAGCCCGCCGCAGGCGCGGACGCCGAAAGCCGGGGCACCGGCCGGGTCACACCAGGCCAAGGCTTACGCTGATTCCCCGTGACCTCGCGAACGCCCGGATCGGCGCAACCCGCTGTACGCCTGGAAGGCGTGGTGAAGACCTTCGACGGCGTGCGGGCAGTGAACAACCTCGATCTGCTCGTCGAACAGGCGCAGGTCGTTGCACTGCTGGGTCCGAACGGGGCAGGCAAGACCACCACGGTCGAGATGTGTGAGGGCTTCGTCCGGCCCGACAGTGGACGCGTGCAGGTACTCGGCCTCGACCCGATCGCCGACGCGGGGAAGGTTCGCGCACGGATCGGCGTGATGCTGCAAGGTGGCGGCGCCTACCCGGGGTCGCGGGCCGGGGAGATGCTCGACCTCGTCGCCGCTTACTCCGCAGATCCGCTCGACCCCGACTGGCTGTTGCGCAGCCTGGGTCTCGAGGATTCCCGTCGTACCCCGTACCGCCGGTTGTCGGGTGGGCAGCAGCAACGGTTGTCGTTGGCGTGCGCCCTGGTCGGTCGCCCCGAACTGGTGTTCCTCGACGAACCGACCGCCGGGCTCGACGCCCAGGCGAGGCTGATGGTGTGGGAACTCATCGACGCCCTGCGCCGCGATGGAGTCGGTGTGCTGTTGACGACGCACGTCATGGACGAAGCCGAAGAACTCGCGGATCAACTCGTCATCATCGACCACGGGTCGGTCGTGGCGGCCGGCACGCCCAGCGAGGTGACGAGCCGCGGCGCCGAGGGTCAGCTCCGACTTACCGCGCCGGCCGGCCTCGACCTCGCCCGGCTCACTCTTCCGGACACGTTCCGTGTCTTCGAGTCCACGCCCGGGACCTACCTCGTGGAGGGCCCGATCGATCCTGCGGTGGTGGCCGCGATCGCCTCCTGGTGCGCTGATCTCGGCGCACTGATTCACGACATCCGGGTCGACCAGCGCAGTCTCGAAGACGTGTTCCTCGAACTGACCGGCCGGGAACTGAGGGGATGACCATGAACGCCAGCGACCGTCTGACGGACAACCGATTCGCGCCGGGCACTTTTTCCCCCGATCCGCGTCCCAGCGCGGCCGCAGTCATGCTTCGAGCACAAACCGTTCTCGAACTGAAGCTCCTGCTGCGCAACGGCGAACAGCTTCTGCTGACGATGTTCATCCCGATCACCCTGCTGGTCGGTCTGTGTCTACTTCCTATCGGTGATCTCGGAGCGACCCGGGTCGACAAGGTGGTCCCGGCTGTGATGATGGTGGCCGTCATGTCCACGGCCTTCACAGGCCAGGCAATCGCAGTCGGCTTCGACCGCCGCTACGGCGCCCTCAAGCGGTTGGGCGCCACTCCCCTTCCGACCTGGGGAATCATCGCGGGAAAAAGCGCCGCAGTCGTCCTGGTCGTGGCACTGCAGTCGGTTCTGCTGGGTGCGATCGGCGCCGCCCTCGGATGGCGGCCGAGCGTGTGGGGTCTGGCACTCGGGGCGGCGGTCATCGCGCTGGGCACGGTGACCTTCGCCGCCATGGGACTACTCCTGGGCGGAACGCTGCGGGCCGAGATCGTTCTGGCGTTGGCGAACATTCTGTGGTTCATCATGGTCGGCGTGGGAAGCGTCGTCTTCGTCACCGGTGAGCTCTCCGTGTTACTTCACACAGGCGCCAGGCTGATCCCCTCCGGCGCTCTGGCCCTGGCGTTGGACGCCGCGCTCAGGGGAGCGATAGACGTAGTCAGCGTCGTTGTTCTCCTGGTATGGGGCGTCGCCGCCGGGGTTCTCGCGGCGAGGACGTTTCGGTTCACATGAGGATGTTCGCGCGCCGAATTTCCGGTCGGCCCCGGTCCGCTGCGACAGTTCTCGTGGTGCTGGGTGCGCTGCTGGCCTGTGTCGCTCCGCCCGCCGGTGCCGCACCTCACTGGGGGCCGCCGGCACCACCGAATCCGTATCTGGGCCCCGCAGGCACCTCGACCATGCACGGTGACGCCGGTTCCACCGACGTCACCCCGCTTCCAGGCCCCGGCACCGGTCGGCATTCGCTCTCCGCATATCCGCTGGTATCGGCCTGCCCGACCTTGCTCCAGGGGTCCGACCGGCTCGTCGTCGCACTCTGCACCGCAGTGGCCGGGCAGGTTCCCACAGTTCACCTCATCGACCCGGCAGCCCCGGCTGCACCATTCGGTCGCTCGCTCGCTCGATTCGAACTCGCGAAAGGCAGTCTCCTCGGCGGCGTCTACGCGTATCTCGACAACGACAATCGCCTGGTCGTGGTCGACGGTAACCGGCAACTTCTACGACTCGGCCACTCGAGGGACGCCGGCGGCGCCTGGCGGCTGACCGTTGATTCCCGGGTCGACCTGTCCGGCAGCGTCCCCCCGGGCGACAACGTGACCGGACTGACGCCCGACTGGAACGGCAACGTGTGGTTCGCCACCGGAGGCGGAGTGGTCGGTGCGGTAGACCGCGCAGGCATCGCCCATGCTCGCGCCCTTCCCGCCGGAGAGGAGGTACAGAACAGCATTTCCAGCTCACCCGCCGGAACCGCCGTGGCCAGCACACACGCGCTGTACCAATGGTCCTTCCGGGACGGTGACCTTCACCTCGACTGGCGGCGCGACTACGACCGAGGCGGCTCCCGCAATCCGGGTCAGCTGAGCTGGGGTACCGGTTCCACTCCCACCTACTTCGGGCCGTCCACCGGCAGCGATTTCGTCGCGATCGTGGACAACGCCCAGCCCCGCGCGCAGCTGCGCGTGTTCCACACCGAGTCCGGCGACGAGGTGTGCACCCTGCCCGTGCTGGCCGATCCCGGCGGAAGCGAGAACTCTCCAGTCGGTGTCGGCAACTCGGTGTACGTGGCCGGAACCTACGGCTACCCGTATCCGGTGACTCCCCCCGGTGCCGGGCCGGCCGAACCCGCGAGTGCACCCTTCACCGGGGGTATGGCCCGGATCGACATCGATCCCATCGGTTGTCACGAGGTATGGAACAACGACGTCCGCAGCGCTGCGGTCCCCCGCCTCTCGACCGGCGACGGCCACCTGTACACGGTGATCCGTGAAGGCCCTGCGGTCACCACACCGCTGGACGACTTCTCCTTCGTCGTGATCGATCCCGCCGACGGGTCGCTCGAGCACACCAGTCCACTGCCGGGCACAGCCGTCAACGACACCCTCCAGATGTCCGGTCTCGTCACCGACACCGGCGATTTCTGGCAGGGCACCGTGACCGGCATACTGCGGATACGCGCGGAGTAGTTCGCCGTCGCCGGAGATCCGCCGCAAAGGCGGACGCGAGACGAATCGAGTTCTCGACCCCCAGCCCAACGACAGCGTGTAGTTGATCGCCCTCTACCATCGACATCGTGCTATCTCGCGGGTTTCTGAGCCTGGTCGACCGACTCCCACTTCCGTCGCTCGCCGTGCAGCGTGTCATCGCCTTCGCGGTGATCCTCACGCAGGGCGGAATCGCCGTCACCGGCGCCGTAGTACGGGTCACGGCCTCAGGCCTCGGTTGCCCCACGTGGCCGCAGTGTTTTCCGGGAAGTTTCGTCCCGGTTGGGCACGGTGAGATCGCGGTGCTCCATCAGGCCGTCGAATTCGGCAACCGGCTGCTCACCTTCGTCGTCGTGGTCGCCGCCGCACTGATCGTCCTGGCCGTGACTCGCGCACGCCGCCGCAAGGAAGTGCTTGTCTACGCCTGGCTCATGCCGCTCGGCACTGTGATGCAAGCCGTCATCGGCGGCGTGACCGTGTTGACCGGCCTGCTCTGGTGGACAGTCGCAGTGCATCTCCTCGCCTCCATGGCGATGGTCTGGGTCGCCACCGTGATGTATGCCAAAATCTCCGAACCCGACGACGGCCACGTCATCGCCGTGATTCCCGCGCCGCTGAGGTGGCTCACGGCACTGTCCGGTGTCGCGCTGGCCGGAGTGCTGATCGCCGGAACCCTCGTCACCGGAGCCGGCCCGCACGCTGGTGACAAGAGCCTGGATCGCGTCGTTCCCCGCCTCGAAGTGGAGATCGTCACCCTCGTGCACCTGCACTCGCAGTTGCTGGTCGGCTACCTGGCCCTGCTGGTCGGCCTGTGCTTCGGCCTCTATGCCGTGGGGGCCGACCGCACGGTGAAGGTCCGACTGCAGGTCCTGCTCGCCCTCGTGGTGGCGCAGGCGCTGATCGGAGTCGTGCAGTTCTTCACAGACGTTCCCGCCGCCCTCGTCGCCTTCCATGTGGCCGGGGCTGGGCTGTGCACCGCAGCCACGGCAGCGGTGTGGGCTGCGGGACGCACAAGGGAGCACGTTCCGCAGCCCGCGACTGCCAGGGTTTAACGCTCGTTACGCGCCTTGGGGAATCGTGTCTGCCGCGCAACCCAGCCGGCCATCTTCTGGAAGTGCCCCTTCCGGGGAGTCACGATGCTGGTGAGGGACCGGTCCCATTCGCCGATCGTCACGTTGTCGACAGCGGCGACCACCGCGTTGGCGGTTGCCAGATCGTTCACCAACTGATCGCCGAGGATGCCGTCGGCTCCGACGAGGGTGATCCGGACACTGGCGAGACCGACCGGCTGGATCACGGCGCTGGCGGAACCACCGTGCTCGCTGACGAACTTCTTGATTGCATCGACCGTGTGGGACGGCAGTGAAGGCGCCGCGCCGGCTGACGCCTCTTCGGCGTGGGTATCGGTACTCATGCCCCGAGAATACTGGGCGGTAGCCGCCACCTGCCCGTCAGGTTCCGGGCGGGTCGCACGTGTAGAACAGAAACCATGCGCGCAATACAGGTTTCACGTCTCGGTGGTCCCGACGTCCTCGAACCGGCCGACGTCCCCGAACCTCGGATCGGGCCCTCGGATCTCCTCGTTCGCACCGAGGCGATCGGCATCAACTACATCGACACCTACTTCCGGTCCGGCCTCTACCCGCGCACGCTCCCCTACGTTCCCGGTGACGAAGGCTCGGGTGTGGTGGAGTCTGTGGGCACCGAGGTGACGGACTTCGAGCCCGGAGACAGGGTGGCCTGGTGCACCGCTCCCGGTAGTTACGCCGAAAAAGTGCGGGTCCCGGCCGCAGCAGCGATCGCCGTCCCCGACGTCGTACCCGCATCGCAGGCCGCGTCCGCGTTGTTGCAGGGCATGACGGCGCACTACCTGGCGTACTCCACCTACCCCATCCGCGAAGGGGACACCGTGCTGGTACATGCCGGAGCGGGTGGTGTCGGCCTGCTGCTGACTCAGCTCGCGACCCGTCTCGGGGCGCGCGTCATCACGACAGTGTCATCGGATACGAAGGAAGAGCTTTCCCGGAGCGCGGGCGCGCAGGAAGTACTGCGATACGACGAGGACATCGCCGCCCGGGTGCGGGAGCTGACCGGCGGGGAGGGCGTCGCGGCCGCCTACGACGGTGTCGGCGCCTCGACATTCGAGGCGAGCCTGGCTTCGGTCCGCATCCGGGGCACGCTCGCACTGTTCGGTGCCGCGAGCGGTCCGGTGCCGCCGTTCGACCCGCAACGGCTCAATCCGGCAGGCTCGCTGTTCCTGACCCGCCCGACACTGGCACACCACATCCGCGACCGCGAGGAATTGGTGTGGCGAGCGGGCGACGTCTTCGCGGGTGTGGCGGACGGCGCGCTGACAGTGCGGGTCGGCGCCGAATACCCGCTCGAGCGAGCGGCAGATGCACACCGCGATCTGGAGGGACGGGCGACGACGGGGTCGATCGTGCTTCGGCCCTGACCGGGACGGATCAGGTGAACAAGCTGCTGACGGTCGGCAGCCCGAGAACGGAGTCGACAGCCAGACCGACGAAGACGACGGCCAGGTAGTTGTTGGACTGCAGGAAGAGCCGGAGCGGCTTCACGGCCGCTCCGCCTCGCACGCTGCGATACAGCTGGTGCGCCATCAGAAGGAACCAGGCGCCGGCGACGAATGTGACGGCCATGTAAACGACCCCCGCTGCGGGTACCAGCGCAAGGGACGTGACGACCATTGCCCAGCTGTACAGCAGGATTTGTTTGGTGACGTGCTCCTCGGTCGCTATGACCGGGAGCATGGGCACGCCCGCCGCCTTGTAATCCTCCTTGTAGCGCATCGCGAGCGCCCAGGTGTGCGGCGGCGTCCAGAAGAAGATGACGAGGAACAGGACGAGTGGTTCCCAGTCGAGCGAGCCGGTGACGGCCGACCATCCGACCATTACGGGCATGCAGCCGGCCGCGCCGCCCCACACGACGTTCTGCCAGGTCCGACGCTTGAGCACCATCGTGTAGATCAGCACGTAGAACGCGATGGTGAGAACGACCAGGCACCCGGAGAGGAGATTGGCCCGCCACCACAACCACAGGAACGACGCGAGACCGAGGGTCATGCCGAACACGAAGGCGTGCGACGTGGGCACAGCTTCGCGCGCCAGCGGGCGGCGGGCCGTGCGTTTCATGACCTTGTCGATGTCGGCGTCGACGACGCAATTGAGTGCATTCGCGCTCGCCGCGCCCATCCAGCCGCCGAACAGGGTGCTCAGGATGAGCAGGATGTCGACGTTGCCGCGATCCGCGAGGAGGATCGCAGGAATGGTGGCCACGAGGAGGAGCTCGATGACCCGCGGTTTGGTGAGCGCGATATAGGCCAGAACCTTGCCCGTGGCGCGGCCGATCACCGTGCGAGTGTTGGTCACGCGGGGGGCGGCGCTGGGGCTACCGAAGCCGTGTCCGCTCGGCTGATGCCCTGTCCGCACGTTCTCTCCTCGCACCACGCGTAATTCCACATCTGATAGCCGGTGTCTGCCCGCACGCCGCCCAAGGACAGCCGGGGTCTACTACAACCGATGGTAGACCGCCCCAATGCACGAACCGAATCGACCCGGATAGGACTGCACACTAGGCTGGGGTGGCACAAGAGGCTCACGCATCCTCAGGCTCCACGTTCACCCATGTCAGGAGACTTCTGCCCGTGTCGATCACAGACGACATCCACGTCCTCACGCAACCGGTTCACCCAGCAGACTGGACCGAACTGGACACCAAGGCCGTCGACACCATCCGCGTACTCGCCGCGGACGCGGTGCAGAAGGTGGGTAACGGCCACCCCGGCACGGCCATGAGCCTCGCACCCCTCGCTTACACGCTCTTCCAACGCGTCATGCGCCACGACCCCACCGACGCCGACTGGATCGGCCGCGATCGTTTCGTCCTCTCCTGTGGGCATTCGAGCCTGACGCTCTACATCCAGCTCTACCTCGCCGGCTACGGCCTCGAACTCGACGACCTGAAGCAGCTGCGCACGTGGGGCTCGAAGACCCCAGGACACCCCGAGCACGGTCACACCCGCGGCGTGGAGATCACCACCGGTCCACTCGGTCAGGGTCTGGCCTCTGCCGTCGGCATGGCGATGGCGGCTCGCCGCGAACGTGGCCTGTTCGACCCGGAGCCCGCACCCGGTGAGAGCCCGTTCGATCACCACATTTACGTCATCGCCTCCGACGGTGACATCGAAGAAGGTGTGACCTCCGAGGCGTCGTCGATCGCCGGCGTTCAGCAGCTGGGCAACCTCACCCTGATTTACGACGACAACAAGATCTCCATCGAGGACGACACCGCGATCGCCTTGTCCGAGGACACCGCCGCCCGCTACGAGGCGTACGGCTGGCACGTCCAGATCGTCGAGGGCGGCGAGAACGTCGTCGCGATCGAGGAAGCGCTCCAGAAGGCTCGCGACGTCCTCGACCGCCCGTCACTGATCCTGTTGCGCACCATCATCGGCTACCCGGCGCCCACCAAGATGAACACGGGTGCCGCCCACGGTGCGGCGCTCGGCGCCGACGAGGTTGCCGCAGTGAAGACGGCACTCGGCTTCGACCCCGATAAGACGTTCGAGGTCACCGACGAGGTCATCGCGCACACCCGCAAGGTCGTCGAGCGCGGTGCCCAGGCGCACAAGGAGTGGCAGGCCGGCTTCGACGAGTGGGCTGTGCGCGCCCCCGAGGGCAAGAAACTCCTCGACCGCCTCACCGGTCGCGACCTGCCCGCCGGCTGGTCCGACGTACTTCCGACCTGGGAACCGGACCCCAAGGGTGTCGCCACCCGCAAGGCGTCCGCAGCGGTCCTGAACGCTGTCGGCCCGGTGCTCCCGGAACTCTGGGGCGGTTCCGCCGACCTCGCCGAAAGCAACAACACCACCATCAAGGGCTCCGACTCGTTCGGCCCCGCCTCCATCTCCACGTCGATGTGGAACGCCGACCCCTACGGCCGGACCCTGCACTTCGGTGTCCGCGAGCACGCGATGGGGTCGATCCTCAACGGCATCGCCCTACACGGGCCCACCCGCCCCTACGGCGGCACCTTCCTGGTGTTCAGCGACTACATGCGTCCCGCCGTGCGGCTTGCGGCGATCATGAAGACCCCGGTCACCTACGTCTGGACTCACGACTCCATCGGTCTCGGCGAAGACGGCCCGACCCACCAGCCGATCGAGCACCTCGCCGCGCTGCGCGCCATCCCGGGCCTGAATGTGGTGCGCCCCGGTGATGCCAACGAAACCGCCCACGCCTGGCGGGCCGTCCTCGAGAAGGGTGCCGACGAGGCGACCCGCGCGCCCTCCGGCCTGGCCTTGACTCGCCAGGATCTGCCCGTCCTCGAAGGAACCAGCTACGAGGGAGTGTCCCGTGGTGGGTACGTCCTCGCCGATGCCTCCTCCGGTGTTCCCGAGGTCATCCTGATCGGCACCGGTTCCGAACTCCAGATCGCCGTGGCCGCCCGCGAGACCCTCGAGGCCGAGGGCATTCCCACGCGGGTGGTGTCGATGCCGTGCGTCGAGTGGTTCGACGCCCAGGACGAGGCCTATCGGGACGGTGTGCTGCCTCCGACCGTCAAGGCCCGCGTCGCCGTCGAGGCCGGCATCGCGATGCCATGGTACCGCTTCGTCGGCTCGGACGGCGAAATCGTCTCGATCGAACACTTCGGCGCCTCTGCCGACTACAAGACCTTGTTCCGCGAGTTCGGCTTCACCGACGAAGCCGTCACCGCGGCCGCACAGCGCTCGCTCTCCCGAGTGAAGGGATAGAAAAACGTCATGACTCAGAATCCGAATCTTCAGAAGCTCTCCGAGGCCGGGGTCTCCGTGTGGCTGGACGACCTCTCGCGTGACCGCATCGAGTCCGGCAACCTGGCCGAACTCGTCGCCACCAAGAGTGTCGTCGGCGTCACCACCAACCCGTCCATCTTCCAGGCCGCGCTGAGCAAGGGCCACGTCTACGACGCGCAGGTCAACGAGCTGGCCGAGCGGGGCGCCGACGTCGAAGCCACCATCCGCACGGTCACCACCGACGACGTGCGCGCTGCCTGCGACATCCTCGCCCCGCAGTACGAAGCGAGCCACGGAGTCGACGGCCGGGTCTCCATCGAGGTGGATCCGCGGCTGGCACACGACGCCGACAAGACCGCCGCGCAGGCGGTGGAGCTGTGGAAGATCGTCGACCGGCCCAACGTGTTCATCAAGATCCCGGCCACCGAGGCCGGCATCCCCGCCATCGCGAAGGTCATCGGCGAAGGCATCAGCGTCAACGTCACCCTGATCTTCTCGGTCGAGCGATACGAACTCGTCATGGGCGCCTACCTCGACGGGCTCGAGGCTGCCAAGGCAGCAGGACACGACCTGTCCCGCATCCACTCGGTCGCGTCGTTCTTCGTCTCCCGCGTCGACACCGAGATCGACAAGCGACTCGAGGCGATCGGTACGCCGGAGGCACTCGAACTCCGCGGCAAGGCGGCGCTCGCCAACGCACGACTGGCGTACGCGGCCTACCAGCAGGTGTTCGAGGTCCAGCCGCGGTTCCAGGGGCTTCTCGGCGACGGCGCCCGGCCCCAGCGTCCGCTGTGGGCGTCGACGGGTGTCAAGAACCCCGACTACTCCGACACCCTGTACGTCACCGAGCTGGTGGCACCGAACACGGTGAACACCATGCCCGAGAAGACGCTCGACGCCGTCGCCGACCACGGTGACATCACCGGTGACACGGTGTCCGGCACCGCAGCCCAGTCGCAGGAGGTCTTCGACAAGATCGCCGCCGTCGGCGTCGACTTGACCGACGTCTTCCTCGTCCTCGAGAACGAGGGTGTCGACAAGTTCGAGGTGTCGTGGAACGAGCTGCTCGAGGCCACGGCGGAGCAGCTCCGTACAGCAGGGCAGAAGAGCTGATTCGTGAGGGTGCCCGCAGCGTCAGACGATTGGGTCAATCCGCTCCGCGACGGTAGGGACAAGCGCCTACCGCGCATTGCCGGGCCGTGTGCGCTGGTGATCTTCGGTGTCACCGGCGACCTCGCGCGGCGCAAGCTGATGCCGGCCGTCTACGACTTGGCCAATCGTGGTCTCCTCCCCCCCGGCTTCGCCCTCGTCGGGTTCGCCCGGAGGGACTGGGACGACCAGGATTTCGGCAAGGTCGTGCACGACGCGGTGCGCGAGCATTCGCGCACCCCGTTCCGGGAAGATGTGTGGGATCGGCTGTCGGAGGGCCTGCGGTTCGTGCAGGGCTCCTTCGACGACCCGGCATCGTTCTCGGAGCTTGCGTCCACCCTCGACACGCTCGACCGCGAACGTGGGTCCGGCGGCAATCACGGGTTCTACCTCGCGATTCCGCCGGCCGCGTTCCCGGTGGTTCTCAAACAGTTGTCGGAAGCCGGGCTCGCCCAGTCCGACGACGGCCAGTGGAAACGAGTAGTGATCGAGAAGCCGTTCGGCCACGATCTCGACAGCGCTCGCGAGCTCAATGCGGTCGTGAACCAGGTCTTCCCCGAGGACACCGTCTTCCGGATCGATCACTACCTGGGCAAGGAAACCGTTCAGAACATCCTGGCACTGCGATTCGCCAACCAATTGTTCGATCCCATCTGGAACGCCCACTATGTGGACCACGTCCAGATCACGATGGCCGAGGACATCGGTCTCGGTGGACGGGCCGGCTACTACGACGGAATCGGGGCGGCGCGCGACGTCATCCAGAACCATCTCCTCCAACTCCTCGCCTTCACCGCGATGGAGGAGCCGATCAGTTTCGAACCGTCCGAACTGCAGGCGGAGAAGATCAAGGTTCTCTCAGCAACCCGGCTCGCGGAGCCGCTCGACGAAACCACCGCCCGCGGCCAGTACGCCGGCGGCTGGCAAGGCGGGCTTCCTGTGGTCGGTCTGCTGGAGGAGGAGGGTTTCGCTACCGACTCCACTACCGAGACCTTCGCCGCGATCACGCTCGAGGTCGATACCCGGCGGTGGGCGGGAGTGCCCTTCTATCTGCGAACCGGAAAGCGACTGGGCAGGCGGGTCACCGAGATCGCCGTCGTGTTCAAGCGTGCACCGCACCTTCCGTTCGACCAGACGATGACGGAGGAACTCGGCCAGAATGCTCTCGTCATCCGGGTGCAGCCGGACGAGGGTGTGACCATGAGATTCGGGTCCAAGGTTCCCGGGTCGAGCATGGAAGTCCGGGACGTCAACATGGACTTCAGCTACGGGCAGGCCTTCACCGAGTCGTCTCCGGAAGCCTACGAACGTCTCATTCTCGACATGTTGCTCGGTGAGCCGTCGCTCTTCCCCGTCAATGCGGAAGTCGAGCTGTCGTGGGAGATCCTCGATCCGGTACTCGCGCACTGGGCCGCGGAGGGCAAACCGGAACCCTACGAGGCCGGAACGTGGGGCCCACACTCGGCGGACGAGATGATGCGCCGCACCGGCCGCGAATGGAGAAGGCCGTAGATGATCATCGACATTCCCTCGACTACCACCGGCCAGGTCAACAAGAAGCTGGTCGAGCTACGTAAGACCGGCGGCGCTGTCACGCTCGGCCGCGTGCTCACCCTCGTGGTGTGCACGCGCGACAGCGACAACTCCGAGGACATCATCGATGCCGCCAACGAGGCGAGCCGGGAACATCCCTGCCGTGTGATCGTCGTGGCCCACGGTGAGCGGGAAGCGGCGCCGCGGTTGGACGCTCAGATCCGTGTCGGTGGCGACGCCGGCGCATCCGAGGTCGTCGTGCTCCGACTCTTCGGCGAATTGGCCGACCACGAAAGCAGCGTGGTGGTCCCCTTCCTCCTGCCGGACACACCAGTGGTCGTCTGGTGGCCCGAGATCGCTCCGGCCGTTCCTGCCCAGGACCCCGTGGGCAGGCTTGCGATCCGCCGCATCACCGACGCCACAGGCCGCGACGATCCGACGGCGGAAATCAAGGGCCGGCTCACGTCGTACACGTCCGGTGACTCAGATCTCGCGTGGAGTCGCATCACGTACTGGCGGGCGCTGCTCGCGTCCGCGGTCGATCAGCCGCCGCACTCGGCGATCACCTCAGCGGTGGTGTCGGGTCTGGTGGACGAACCCGCTGTCGATCTGATCGCCGGGTGGCTGGCGAGCCGGGTCGACATGCCCGTGAGTCGCAGGACCGGCCCGCTGTTCGTGGAATTGACCTTTGCCGACGGCGGATCGCTGACTATCAGTCGCCCTCAAACGGGAACGACAGCAACACTGTCGCGGACTGGGAAACCGGACGCGCTGGTGGCCCTGGGCCGCCGGGAAACGCGCGACTGCCTGGCGGAGGAACTGCGCCGACTCGATGCCGACGAGGTCTACGAAGCCGCATTGTCCGGCCTGACGAAGGTGACGTATGAGTGACATTCACGTAGAGGTCCATCCCGACACGGACACGCTGGTGGCTGCGGCCGCCCGACGTTTCGTCGACACGGTCGTCGCCGCCCAGAAATCTCGTGGGTCGGCGTCGGTGGTTCTCACCGGTGGCGGAACTGGGATCGGGATGCTCGCGGAGGTGCGGAAGAATCCCGGTGACATCGACTGGCGTGAACTCGACATCTATTGGGGCGACGAACGATTTCTGCCCACCGGCGATCCGGAACGCAACGACGTGCAGGCGCGGGCCGCGCTCCTCGACCACGTCGATGTCGACCCGGACCGGGTCCACACGATGCCCGTGTCCGACGGTATCTACACCGACGACCCAGAGGCCGCTGCGGTCGCCTACGCGCAAGTATTGGGCGCGCACGCCAATGGCAAGCAGGTTCCGGTGTTCGATGTCCATCTCCTCGGCATGGGCGGCGAGGGTCACGTCAACTCCCTGTTCCCCGATACCGACGCGGTACGTGAAGAACACCGATTCGTCGTCGCGGTGACGGACTCCCCCAAGCCGCCGCCCGTGCGCATCACCCTTACCCTTCCCGCTGTGCGACACGCAGACGAAGTCTGGCTGGTCGTCTCCGGTGAAGCCAAGGCCGAGGCGGTGGCCGCCGCCGTCGCGGGCGCACCCCCGGTGGAGATACCGGCCTCCGGCGCGCGGGGACTGACCGCCACACGTTGGCTGCTCGATTCTTCGGCCGCATCGCGACTGCCGAGCTGATCCATTCACAGGTGGGGGTCCTTGTCGTCCTCGGCCGGCAACGTCGCCGAGGGACGAGGGCCCTTCTCCGCCTCGATCCGCGTCACGTGGCATGCGGTACTGATCCGGCCGCCGCGGTGCGCGCTCGACCGGCCCGTCCCCCTCTGTCCGTAGCCCGCTCGCCAGTGCTGAGGTTTCCCCGCGCAGCGCCCCATCCTGTAACCCCATTCCGCCTCGAGAGGGTCACGGTCTGTCCCGTTTCGACCCCTTTCCCCGTTTGACGCAGTGGGCCGACAATCGGTTCCCCCGGACCGAAAGTCGCGTGGCGGCGTTGGTGCAGGACAGCTAACCGCTGTTCCGGAGCGCGGTGGCCAGCCCGTTCATCGTGAGCTGGATACCGCGGCGGGTCTGGTCGCTGTCGTCGCCGGCGCGGTATCGGCGCAGCAACTCCACCTGAAGGTGGTTCAGTGGTTCGAGGTACGGGAAGCGATTGTGCACCGACCGTTCGAGCCCCGGGTTGTCGGCGAACAACGTGTCGTTTCCGGTGATCGTCTTGTACATCCGGATGGTGCGTTCGTGCTCCTCGGTGATCTTCCCGAACACCCGTTGCCGCAGCCCCTCGTCGGGAACCAACTCCGAATACCGTGCCGCCAGACCCATGTCGGATTTGGACATCACCATCGCCAGGTTCGACAGGACCGTGCGGAAGAAGGGCCACGTGTCATAGAGCCGTGACAGCGTGGCGACCTTCTCGGGGTCGCCGGCAGTCCACTGCTCGAACGCGGAGCCGGTGCCGTACCACCCTGGCAGCATCACCCGCGACTGGCTCCAGGACAGCACCCAGGGGATCGCGCGCAGGTCGGCGATCGACGTCGTCTGCTTCCGGGACGCGGGCCGGCTGCCGATGTTGAGTGCCCCGATCTCCGCGACGGGCGTCGACATCTCGAAGTACTGAACGAATCCTGGTGTGTCATGGACGAGTTCGCTGTACGCACGGCGCGCGAGTGCGGCGAGTTCGTCGAGGACGCGATAGGCGGGTTCGGCGGCGGCGCCGAGTCCCTCCACGTCGAGCAGGGTGGCCTCGAGGGTTGCCGCGAGAAGGGTTTCGAGGTTGCGTTGCGCGAGGCGGGGTTCCGCGTACTTGGCGGCGATCACCTCGCCCTGCTCGGTGATCCGCAGCGAGCCTGCGACGGCTCCCGGCGGTTGCGCGAGGATCGCCTCGTAGCTGGGTCCACCGCCACGCCCGACGGTGCCACCGCGACCGTGGAAGAGGCGCAATCGTATTCCCGTTTTCCGGGCCGCCTCCACCAGATCGAGCTCGGCCCGGTACAGCGCCCAGTTCGCAGCGAGATACCCACCGTCCTTGTTGGAGTCGGAGTATCCGAGCATCACTTCCTGCGAGTCGCCCCGGGACGCCACGAGGGCCCGGTAGAGCGGAATCGCGAGGGTCGCCTCGAGCGTGGATGCGCCGTGCTGGAGGTCCTCGATCGTCTCGAAGAGCGGCACGATCCCCACCGGACACGACGGGTTCTCCCCTGGGCCGGGATCGAACAGCCCCACTTCCTTGAGCAGGATCGCCGCCTCGAGCATGTCGCTGACCGAGGTACACATACTGATGATGTAGTTGGGCACCGCTCCGGACCCGAGCGTCCGCACCGCCTCGGCCCCGGCCTCGAGTATGGCGAGCTCCTTGGTGGTCAGTTCGCTGAACTCCGCCTTTGCTGCCGTCAGTGGGCGCCTCGTCGAGAGCTCCGCGGTGAGCAACTCGACCCGTTCGTCCTCGGACAACGACGTGTAGTCGGGATGCACCCCGGCCCAGGCGAGCAGCTCGGCGACGACCGTTTCGTGCACCTCCGAGTTCTGCCGCATGTCGAGGCCCGAGAGATGGAACCCGAACACGTCCACCGATTCGCGGAGGCGGGCGAGGCCGTCGTCGGCGATCGTGCCGTCGCCACCGCGCCGCAGGGACTCGTCGACCACATCGAGCTCGTGGAGCATTTCCCGCGGTGAGTCGTAGGGCGCAAGCCCGAGGTCGAGGGCGTACGCGGGCACCTCCCCGAGGATACGGAGCGCGGTGGCGGTCAGGCGGCCGCGGATCCCGCGGACCGCACGCCGGTACGGCTCGTCGGCACGGAACGGCGAGTCGTCCTTCGAGGCCGCTGCCAGAAGGTCGAGGTCGGGAGTGACCGTTACCAGGCGGGCAGACATCGACAGTTCCCGTTCGAGCGTCGCCAGTTCGCACAGATGATGCTCGACGGCGGTTGCGGCGGCGCGGCTCGTCGCCTGCCTTACGACGTCCGCGGTGACGTTGGGATTGCCGTCCCGGTCGCCACCGATCCACGACCCCGGCCGGAGAATCGGTTCCCGCCCGAGATCGGTGTCGGGCCACCGAGCTTGGAGAGCGTTGCGGAGTTCGGCATTGATCGTGGGCACGACCTCGAAGAGCGCGGCGTCGTAGTAGCGCAGCCCGACTTCGATCTCGTCCTGAATACGCAAGCGGGACAGCCGGATCAGTGCGGTCTGCCACAGGGTGAGGATTTGGCGCCGAAGCCGCACGTCGACGTCGGCGATTTCCGACTCGGTGAGCGCGGTCCGCTCCCGGAAGCGCATCAACTCAGTGATCCGCGTCTGGGTGTCGAACACCGTCCGTCGACGTGTTTCGGTGGGGTGGGCGGTGATCACCGGTGAGACGAGCGCCCCACGTAGGGCTGTCGCGACCACTTCTCGGTCGAGGTCGGCGGCATCGAGCTTCGCGAACGTGGCCGCGAGAGTGCTGTCGGGAGCCGGTTCGCCTGCTGCCACGTGCACAGCCCGCCGACGTTCCCGGTGAATGTCCTCGGCAAGATTTGCCAGAAGAGCGAAATGGCTGAAGGCGCGGATGACGGGGATGGTGTCCCCGGTGGCGACCTGCGTGAACATGTCGGCCAGTTCGGCGCGGTCGATTTCCGAACGCCGAACACGGAACGATTCGACCCGGGCCTTCTCCACGAGATCGAAGATGTCGTCGCCGGCCTGTTCGCGCACGATCTGACCGAGGATGCCGCCGAGCAGCCGAATGTCTTCGCGGAGTGGTTCGGTGGCTTCACGGGGGGTTTCGGTCATGCACCCAGTATCAACTGCCACTGCGGGGTCCGCATGGTGAAACTGCGGGGTCCGCAGGGTGACGGCTGATCAGCCGAACTTGATCTCCAGGCCGATGCCGATGATCGAGATCAACCAGATCAGGCCGGTGAAGACGGTGAGGCGGTCGAGGTTCTTCTCAACCACGGTGGAACCGGACAGGCTCGACTGGACGCCGCCGCCGAAGAGGCTGGACAACCCGCCGCCCTTACCGCGGTGCAGGAGCACCAACAGAATCAGCAGCAAGCTGGTGGCAACCAGCAAGATATCCAGGAACAGTTCCATGTCTGTCTACGTCCACCCATCGAGTAGCAACAACTACGACCTCGTACACCCTACAGGCGCTCCGCGCTCGTGCGCCTTTCTGGTAGCGGTGGCTACCAGAAAGGCGCACGAGCGCCGGAGGCGCCTCAGGGCAGGGGCCCGCCGGCAGCGATCGCCGACAGCGTCGCGAACTCGTCGGCCTTGAGTGAAGCGCCGCCCACGAGGGCGCCGTCCACATCGGACTGCCCGACGATCTCGCCGACGTTCTTGGCGTTGACGCTTCCGCCGTAGAGCACACGGACCGTGGAGGCCACCGCAGGGGTGGCCAGTTCGCCGAGGGCGGCGCGGACCGCAGCACAGACTTCCTGGGCGTCCGACGCACTGGCGACCCGGCCGGTGCCGATGGCCCACACCGGCTCGTACGCAATGACGACCTTGGCGACGTCTTCGGCGGACAGCCCGGCGAGCGAGCCCCGCAACTGTTCGACGTTGTACGCCACGTGCTCGCCGGCCTCACGGATGTTGAGGCCCTCACCGATGCAGACGATCGGGGTGAGCCCGTTCTTCAGTGCTGCCTTGGTCTTGGCCAGCACAGTGTCGTTGTCCTCACCGTGCAGGGTCCTACGCTCGGAGTGTCCGACGACGACGAACGTGCACCCCAGCTTGGCCAGCATGGAACCGCTGATCTCGCCGGTGAAGGCACCCGAGTCGTGCGCCGACACGTCCTGCGCCCCGTAGGTGAGCAGGAGCTTGTCACCCTCGACGAGGGTTTGGACACTGCGGATGTCGGTGAACGGTGGGAGCAGCGTCACGTCGACCTTGTCGAAATACTTGTCCGGCAGCGAGAAGGCAATCTTCTGAACCAGCGCGATCGCCTCGAAATGGTTCAGATTCATCTTCCAGTTGCCGGCGATCAGCGGCTTGCGCGCCATCAGCCCTCCAGAACCGAGATGCCGGGCAGTTCCTTGCCCTCGAGATATTCGAGGGAGGCTCCACCACCAGTCGAGATATGCGAGAAGCCGTCCTCGGGGAGATCCAGCTGACGCACCGCGGCCGCGGAGTCGCCGCCACCGACGACGCTGAAGGCGCCCTTGCCGGTGGCCTCGATGATGGCCTCGGCAACACCCTTGGTGCCCGCCGAGAACTTCTCGAACTCGAACACACCCATCGGGCCGTTCCAGAACACCGTCTTCGCGCTGGTGAGGATCGCCGCGAATCGGCGCACCGACTGCGGTCCGATGTCGAGGCCCATCCAGCCGTCCGGGATCTCGAGTACCGACACGGTCTTGGACTCGGCATCCGCCGAGAAGGAGTCCGCGATCACCACGTCCTGCGGGATGTGAATGACGTCGGCGTACCGGTCGAGTAGCCCCTTGCACGTCTCGATCATCGACTCCTCGCACAGCGAGTTGCCCACCGAGACGCCCTGCGCGGCCAGGAACGTGTAGAACATGCCGCCACCGATGACGAGGGTGTCGACCTTGGGGGCCAATGCCTCGATCACCGCGAGCTTGTCCGACACCTTCGACCCGCCGAGCACCACCGCGTACGGCCGTTCGGCGTCCTGGGTCAGCTTGCCGAGAACCTCGACCTCCGCGGCGACGAGTGTGCCCGCATAATGCGGAAGCAACTTGGCCACGTCGTAGACGGACGCCTGCGCGCGATGGACGACACCGAAGCCGTCGGAGACGAAAGCACCGTCGTCTCCGACGAGCTCGACGAGCGCCTCGGCGAGCTTGGTGCGCTCCGCCTCGTCCTTGCTCGTCTCGCGCGCGTCGAAGCGGATGTTCTCGAGCAGGAGCACGTCGCCGTCCGTGAGACCCTCGGAGCGGGCCAGAGCGTCCTGGCCGACGACGTCCCCGGCGAGCTGGACGTTGCGGCCGAGTACCTCCGCCAGCTTCACTGCCACGGGTGCGAGCGAGAACTTCGGATCGGGCTTGCCGTCGGGACGGCCCAGGTGGGCGGTGACGATGACCTTGGCCCCGGCTTCCGCCAACGCCTTCAAGGTGGGGGCGGACGCGATGATGCGGCCGGGATCGGTGATCTTGTCACCGTCGAGCGGAACGTTGAGGTCAGAGCGCACCAGCACGGTGCGACCCTCCACCCCAGCGTTCAGCAGATCCTGGAGAGTCTGAACTGCCACTGTTATCTGACCTTTGCTCAGAGAGACTTGGCGACGAGACCGATGAGGTCGGCCAAGCGGTTGGAGTAGCCCCACTCGTTGTCGTACCAGGACACGACCTTCGCCTGATCCTCGATGACCTTGGTGAGTCCCGAATCGAAGATGGACGAGTGCGGATCGGTGACGATGTCGGAGGACACGATCGGCGCGTCGGTGTACTTCAGGATGCCCTTGAGCGGTCCCTCGGCCGCAGCCTTCATCGCGGCGTTGATGTCCTCGACGCTCGCCGACTTCTTCAGGTTTGCGGTGAGGTCGGTGACCGAACCCGTGGGGATCGGCACGCGCAGCGCGTAGCCGTCCAGCTTGCCGAGGAGCTGCGGAAGCACGAGGCCGATCGCCTTGGCCGCACCGGTACCGGTGGGAACCACGTTGAGAGCGGCGGCGCGGGCCCGACGCAGGTCGCTGTGCGGGCCGTCCTGCAGGTTCTGGTCCTGGGTGTAGGCGTGAACCGTGGTCATGAGCCCCTTGACGATGCCGAACTCGTCGTCGAGCACCTTGGCGATGGGCCCGAGGCAGTTGGTGGTGCACGAGGCGTTAGAGATGATGTTCTGGCTGCCGTCGTACTTGTCGTCGTTGACGCCCATCACGATGGTGATGTCCTCGCCCTTGGCCGGGGCGGAGATGATGACCTTCTTGGCTCCGGCGTCGAGGTGACCCTTCGCCTTCGCGGCGTCGGTGAAGATACCGGTGGACTCGACGACGACGTCGACGCCAAGGTCACCCCACGGAAGTGCCGCGGGACCTTCCTTGATCGCGAGAGCCTTGATCTTCTGGCTTCCGACCACGATCGTGTCTTCACCCTCGAGCGAGACGTCGTGCGGAAGACGACCCAGGATGGAGTCGTACTTCAGGAGATGCGCGAGCGTTGCGTTGTCCGTGAGGTCGTTGACCGCCACAATCTCGATGTCGGTGGTTCCGAGCGCCTTCTGCGCATCCACCGCCCTGAAGAAGTTACGCCCGATACGGCCGAAACCGTTTACGCCTACCCGGACAGTCACAATCTGCTCCTTTGCGCATGATTCTGGTGTACAGCTCTGCTGCTCCCGCACCACTCGAATCCACGTGTGCATGGCCGGGCGCGAGGGTCCATCGGTCGATGTGATTCTTACCCTAGTGCTCAGGATCGCCCGGCGCGCACTCCACCCACGCACACCACAGTCCCGCACTCCGGCAAACGGGACCGTGGGCGGGCCGGACAGCTACGCGTCGTCGAGAAGGTCTGCGGTGACGGCCGACTCGGTGTCGGGGATCCCGGTTTCCTTGGCTTTGCGGTCCGCCATGGACAAAAGACGCCGAATTCGCCCTGCGACAGCGTCCTTCGTCATCGGCGGGTCGGCGAGCTGGCCGAGCTCTTCCAGCGACGCCTGCCGGTGCTCGACGCGCAGATGCCCGGCCGCCGCCAGGTGGTCCGGCACCTCGTCGCCCAAAATCTGGAGGGCCCGCTCGACGCGGGCTGCGGCTGCCACTGCCGCACGGGCGGAGCGCCGCAGGTTCGCGTCGTCGAAGTTGGCCAGCCGGTTGGCGGTGGCCCGAACCTCACGGCGCATCCGGCGTTCTTCCCACACGAGGCGGGTGTCCTGCGCCCCCATCCGCGTGAGCAGAGCCCCGATAGCCTCGCCGTCGCGAATGACGACACGGTCGGTGCCGCGGACCTCCCGCGCTTTCGCCGAGATCCCGAGCCGGCGAGCGGCGCCGACGAGCGCGAGCGCGGCCTCCGGACCGGGGCAGCTGACTTCGAGTGCCGAGGACCGTCCCGGTTCGGTGAGCGAGCCGTGCGCGAGGAACGCACCTCGCCACGCCGCCTCCGCGTCGGCGACACTGCCGCCGACGACCTGGGCCGGCAGACCGCGCACTGGACGTCCCCGCAGGTCGAGGAGCCCCGTTTGACGGGCGAGGGCCTCACCCTCCTTCGCAACACGCACGATGTACCGCGACGACTTCCGGAGTCCCCCGGCGCTGAGGACATGGACGTCGGCGCTGTAGGTGAACAGGTCGAAAATTTCCCGGCGTAGTCGCCGAGCCGTGGAGCCGAGGTCGACTTCGGCCTCCACCACCACACGACCACCGACGATGTGCAATCCCCCGGCGAACCGCAGCAGCGACGAAACCTCGGCCTTCCGGCAACTCACATGAGTGACGACGAGACGACTGAGTTCGTCTTTGACCTCTGCTGTCATTGCCACGAAGCGCTCTCCCTTTCCTCTGGTGTCTCGGCCACAACGCTCCCCCGAGACCCCGGGTCGGGGCCGCTCCAGAGCTGTTCGAGAACGGACGCAAGTTTGCCTGCATGGTGCGTGTGGGTGCCGTGTTCCGACACGTCGGCGTAGACGACGCGGGCCCGGAACTGCTCCGCGGCGCGGTCGAGATGCTCGCGTTCCCGGCCCGGGGGGACGGACGCGGAATCGACGACCACGAAGTCGACGGTGAGCCCCGGTGCGTGCCGGGACAGGACGTGTAAGTGCCGTTCCGTGGAGAAACCTGCGGTCTCACCCGGCTCCGGCGCGAGGTTGAGCACCAGAACCTTCCGGGCGACGGTCGCGATCAGCGTTTCGAGAAGTTCGGGTACCAGGACGTGCGGGATGACACTGGAAAACCACGATCCCGGACCGAGGACCACCATGTCGGCGGCCTCGATCGCTCGCACCGCGTCGGGACATGCCGGTGGGTTCGCGGGCAGCAACCGAACGCGGCGCACCTTGCCCGGGGTGGTCGCGACCGCGACCTGCCCGCGGATGCAGCGGCTGACTCGTGGGTCGGCCTCGAGGCCTTGCACATCGGCTTCGATATCGAGTGCGATCGGCGACATCGGCAGCACCCGGCCGTCGATGCGGAGCAGCCGGGCGAGTTCGTCCAAAGCGGCAACGGGGTCGCCGAGAACTTCGGTCAGGCCCGCCAGCATGAGATTTCCCACCGAATGCCCGGCCAGAGCGCCGATACCCCCGAACCGGTGCTGGATGGTGTCCGTCCAGTCCTGCACGTCCGGGTCGTCCGCAGCGAGCGCCGCCAGCGCCATCCGGAGATCTCCGGGTGGGATGACGCCCAGTTCCGCGCGCAGGCGACCCGACGAACCTCCGTCGTCGGCGACGGTGACGACGGCGGTGACGTTCCGGCTGAGTCGGCGCGCCGCACTCAGCGTGGCGAAAAGCCCATGACCTCCGCCGAGCGCGACCACTGCGGGATAGGCGTGCTCCGCCGTCATTCGCGCCCCAGATCACGGTGGACGACACGCACGCCGAGCCCGGAGTCGTTTCCGAGCCGGCCTGCCAAGGCCTCGGACATCGCGACACTGCGATGCTTACCGCCGGTGCAACCCACCGCGATGGTCATGTAACGCTTCCCCTCCCGACGATATCCCGCGATCGTCAGATCCAGCAGATGGTGATAGGTGGTCAGATAGTCGTCCGCGCCGTCCTGCGACAACACGTAGTCCCGCACGTCCGGGCTCTGCCCCGTGTGCGGGCGCAGTTCGGGGATCCAGTGCGGATTGGGAAGAAACCGGACGTCGCAGACCAGGTCCGCGTCCATCGGAAGACCGTACTTGAAACCGAACGACTGGACCGTCACCTGCATCGTGCGGTGCTCGGCGTCCCCGAAGGCGTCTTCGATCTTCTGCCTCAGCTGGTGCGCGGCGAGGGACGAGGTGTCGATCACCAGATCCGCGGCGGCCTTGACCTTGGCGAGTTGGTCGCGCTCGGCGGCGATGCCCTCGGACAGGGTTCCCTGGGCGCCGCCCCCGGACAGCGGATGACTTCGCCGAACCTGCTCGAAGCGGCGCACCAACACCTCGTCGGACGCATCGAGGTACAGCACCCGGGTGTGCACCGGCTTGTACTCCAGCTCGGTGAGAACCCAGCCGAGGTCTCCGGTGAACAGCCTGCTGCGCACGTCGATGACCACCGCGAGGCGTTCGAGTCGCGAATCGGATTCCAGACTCAGATCCACCATGCGGGAGATCAGTTCCGGTGGCAGATTGTCGGCGACGTACCACCCGAGGTCTTCGAGAACCTTCGCGGCGGTTTGCAATCCCGCCCCCGAAAGCCCGGTGACGAGAAGGAAGTCCATCGGCCGAACCGTGGGTGGACGGTCGCTCTGCGCGTGCTGATCGTTCACTCGACACCTGTCCGTTGCGAAGCGTGTAGCCCTACTGTGTCGCGGTGTGCCGGCGGCTCCTGCTCTGCGGCCGGGTCCTGCTGTGCTGCCGTATCGTGCCGGATGTCTGCGCCGTTCTCTTCTGTGATGCCGGTTCCATTGCGATCGGGTTCATCATCCCCCACTCCCGCCACCGCCGCAGACAGTTCCCCGGCCCCGAGGGCGCTGAGGACGGCCTTCGCCGTGGTCGTGCCGATCCCGGGCACCGCCGTGATCTCCTCGACAGTGGCCTGCTTGAGGCGGGCGACAGAGCCGAAATGGGTGACCAGCGCCTTGCGGCGGGTATCGCCGAGACCGCGTACGGAGTCGAGCGCCGATGCCGTCATCCGGCGCGAGCGCTTGCTGCGGTGGAAGGTGATGGCGAAACGGTGCGCTTCGTCCCGCACCCGCTGCAGGAGGTACAGGGACTCACTGGTCCGGGGCAGGATCACCGGATCCTCCTCCCCCGGTACCCAGACCTCTTCGAGTCGCTTGGCGAGCCCTATCACCGCGACATCGGTGATGCCGAGTTCCTCGAGAACGGCGGATGCGGCCGCCACCTGCGGCGCACCCCCATCCACCACGAAAAGGTTGGGCGGATACGCAAAGCGTCGCGGACGCTCGGTCTGAGGGTCGATCGCCGCCTCGGGTGCGAGATCGCCGCCTTCGGAGCCTTCACCCGCCGCCTCTGCCTCCGCCCTCAGCACACCGACGTCGCGGTTGTGCCGCAGGAAACGCCTGCGGGTGACCTCGGCGATACTCGCGACGTCGTCGGAGCGGCCGTCGCCGGCGGCCTCCTTGATCGCGTAGTGGCGGTAGTCGGACTTGCGGGGCAAGCCGTCCTCGAAGACGACGAGTGATGCCACGACGTCCGTGCCCTGCACGTGGCTGATGTCGACACACTCGATGCGCAGGGGCGCGGAATCCAGATCGAGAGCCTCCTGGATCCCCTGTAGTGCAGCCGACCGGGAGGTGAAGTCACCAGCGCGTCGCAGCTTGTGTTGCGCCAGCGCCTCCTGCGCATTGCGCTGCACCGTCTCGGCGAGGGCCTTCTTGTCGCCGCGCTGCGGCACACGCACCCGGACTCCTGATCCACGCAACCCGCTCAGCCACTCCTGCACCTGCTCGGTGTCGTGTGGCAGCACCGGGACGAGCACCTCTCGCGGGACGCCGTTGCTTTCGCTCTCGCCGTCGGCGCCGCCCGCCAGCGCCGCCTGCTCGCCGTAGAACTGAGTGAGGAACTGCTCGACGAGAAGCGGTAGGTCCGAGCCCGCCTCGGAATCGACCGTTGCCCAGTCGATGACGTCTCCGGCTTTTTCGACCACCCAGCCGCGCTGCCCGCGGACCCGGCCACCGCGCACGTGGAACACCTGGACCGCCGCTTCGAGTTCGTCGGTCGCGAAGGCGACGAGGTCGGCATCGGTGCCGTCGCCGAGCACCACCGCCTGCTTCTCGAGTGCCCGCCGTAGCGCGCCGACGTCGTCACGCAGCCGCGCCGCCAACTCGAAGTCCAGCTCTTCGGACGCCTTCTGCATGCGTGCCTCGAGCTCGCGGACCAGCTTGTCGGTGCGGCCGGACAGGAAGTCGCAGAAGTCCTCCACGATCTGCCGGTGTTCCGCCGCCGACACGCGCCCCACACAGGGCGCCGAGCACTTGTCGATATAGCCGAGCAGACAGGGCCTGCCGATCTGATTGTGCCGCTTGAACACTCCGGCCGAACAGGTCCGGGCCGGGAACACGCGCAGCAGCAGATCCAGGGTCTCGCGGATTGCCCACGCGTGGGAGTAGGGACCGAAATACCGCACCCCTTTACGACGCGGACCGCGGTAGACGAACAACCGCGGAAACTCCTCGTTCAACGTGACCGCGAGCACCGGGTACGTCTTGTCGTCGCGGTACCGGACGTTGAACCGCGGATCGAATTCCTTGATCCAGTTGTATTCGAGCTGGAGTGCCTCCACCTCGGTGCTCACCACGGTCCACTCGACGCTGCCCGCGGTGGTGACCATCTGACGGGTACGCGGATGCAGCGTCGTGACGTCGGCGAAATAGGAGTTCAACCGCGAACGAAGACTCTTCGCCTTCCCCACGTAGATGACCCGGCCGTGCGGATCGCGGAACTTGTATACCCCCGGCGCCACCGGAATCGTTCCGGTCGCGGGGCGATATGTCGAAGGATCGGGCACCCCTCCACGTTAGTCGGCGCCACCGACCAACCCCGCATCCGCGACGGCCGGAACAGGCCGGCCAGTCAGGACGGTGCGTACTCCGACACGAGGTCGCGGAAGCGGTGCACGGCGTCCACCGCGTAGTCGCGGTCGTTCGACTGGATCGCCATCACGGGAACGTACTCGTCGTCGGGGAGTTCTATCCGCGCCCATGCCGCGCCGTCGGGAAACGAGAGTCCCTCGTACAGGTCCCAGTCGACGATCCGTTCACCCAGGACGTTGCGGACAGCGATGCCGCGGGGGCCGACGCGCAATCGCGGACGTGTGAGCAGAAGCACCGCCCCGGCGAGCAGACACCCGATGCCGACGAAGGCCACCTGATCCGCGAGCCGGAAGTAGACGCCCGTCGAATCACCGCGCAGGAGAATGGCGAACGTCACGTGAAGGACGACCATGAGAATCGCCACGCCGATCGCGTACCGGCTCGACTTGCGTGGTCGCGAGACGAACTGCCACTCGGTTTCCGAGGAGGTCATGCGAGCGCATCTTCCGTTCGTTCCCGGCGCAGGCGCGCCAGGGTGACCGCAGTGTCGAGCGCCGCAGCGCACGCCTGCCCGCCCTTGTCCTCCACCGCACCGGGCAGGCCGCTGCGGTCGATCGCCTGCTGTTCGGTATCGGTGGTGAGAACACCGTTGCCGACGGGAGTGCTCTCGTCGAGGGACACCCTCGTCAGGCCGGCGGTCACCGCGTCGCAGACGTATTCGAAGTGCGGGGTACCGCCGCGGATCACGACACCGAGGGCGACCACGGCATCATGAGTGCGGGCCAGTTGCTGCGCGACTACCGGCAGTTCGATCGCACCGGCCACGCGCACCAGGGTGACTTTCTTCACCTTCGCGTCCGCGGCGACCCGCTGGGCACCGGCAATCAGCGCCTCCGAGATCTCCGCGTGCCAGCTTCCCGCCACGATCGCCAGCTCGAGGTCCTGAGCCTCACCGAGTTGCAGGTCAGGCAGACCTTCACCACTCACAGCAGCTCTCCCGCTTCGAAGTCGTCGAGCCCGATCAGGTCGTGCCCCATCCGGTCGCGCTTGGTGCGCAGATACGTCAGGTTCTCGGCGTTCGCGCGCAGCGGCATCGAGACACGCTCGGTGATCTGGAGGCCATAACCGTCGAGACCGACCCGCTTGGCCGGATTGTTCGTGAGCAACCGCATCGACGAGATGCCGAGATCGACAAGGATCTGCGCACCGATCCCATAGTCGCGGGCATCTGCCGGCAGACCCAGCTCGAGATTGGCATCGACGGTGTCCGACCCGGCGTCCTGCAACTGGTAGGCCTGCAGCTTGTGCATCAGTCCGATGCCGCGACCTTCGTGCCCCCGCATGTAGAGCACCACGCCGCGACCTTCCTGCGCCACCATGTCCAGCGCGGCGTCGAGCTGGGGACCACAGTCGCAGCGCAGTGACCCGAACACGTCACCGGTGAGGCACTCCGAGTGCACTCGCACCAAGACGTCGCTGCCGTCACCGTCAGGACCCGGCAGGTCGCCGCGGACGAGCGCGACGTGCTCGACGTCGTCGTAGATGCTCCGGTAGCCGACGGCGGTGAACTCGCCGTGACGGGTGGGGATCCGTGCGGCCGCGACCCGTTCGACGTGCTTTTCGTGCTTGCGACGCCAAGCGATGAGATCGGCGATGGAGATCAGCGCGAGATTGTGGTCGTCGGCGAAGACCCGCAACTCGTCGGTCTGGGCCATATGGCCCTCGTCCTTCTGGCTGACGATCTCGCAGATCACGCCCGCCGGCCGGAGGTCGGCCATCCGGGCCAGGTCGACGGCGGCCTCGGTGTGGCCGGGGCGGCGCAGCACCCCGCCCTCCTTGGCGCGCAGCGGCACGACGTGGCCGGGACGGGTGAAGTCCTGGGCTCCGCTGGACGGGTCGGCGAGCAACCGCATGGTGGCGGCGCGGTCGGATGCGGAGATCCCGGTTCCGATGCCCTCACGGGCGTCGACGGTCACCGTGTACGCCGTGCCGTGCTTGTCCTGATTGGTGGCGTACATCGGGGGCAGACCCAGCCGATCGCAGTCCGCACCGTCGAGGGGCACACACAGGTATCCGGAGGTGTATCGAACCATGAAGGCAACCAACTCGGGGGTGGCCTTCTCCGCCGCGAAGATGAGGTCTCCCTCGTTCTCCCGGTCTTCGTCGTCGACGACGACGACAGCCTTACCTGCGGCGATATCCGCAACGGCGCGCTCGATACTGTC
Organism: Rhodococcus sp. ZPP; assembly: GCF_017656075.1. Taxonomy (NCBI): domain Bacteria; kingdom Bacillati; phylum Actinomycetota; class Actinomycetes; order Mycobacteriales; family Nocardiaceae; genus Rhodococcus; species Rhodococcus sp. ZPP. Next base: position 6,677,575 of record NZ_CP058638.1, on the reverse strand, counting down.
GAACCTGGTCACGTGCTCGGTCTCCAAAGTCTTGACTTACGCATCTTCGAATACAGCAATCGCATCCGTCGGATGCTTCTCAACAGTACGACTCAGCGGCCGGCGGCTTGCAGGCGCTCCACATACTTGGCGATCACGTCGACCTCCAGATTGACGGGTGCGCCGACCGGCGCCGCTCCCAGTGTGGTCAGGTTCAGCGTGGTGGGGATCAGCGAGATTTCGAAATACTCGTCGCCGCGCTCACCACCGAGCGCCGACACGGTCAGCGATACCCCGTCGACCGTGATCGATCCCTTCTCCACTACATACTTCGAGATAGCGTCGGGCAGAGCGATCCGCACCACTTCCCAGTTGTCGGACGGGCTCCGGCTGATGATGTGACCGGTACCGTCGACGTGCCCCTGAACGAGGTGACCGCCGAGCCTGCTGTTCAGCGCTGCCGCCCGCTCGAGGTTGACCCGGCTCCCGACATCGATCTTCTGCAGACTCGACCGGTTCAAGGTCTCCTGCATGACGTCGGCCGTGAACGACCCGTCGGCGAGCACTTCGACGACGGTGAGGCACACACCGTTCACGGCAATCGAGTCTCCGTGCGACGCATCAGAAGTGACCACCGGACCGCGCACGGTGAACCGTGCGGCGTCAGCCAGCTCTTCCTTGGCGACGACCTCACCCAATTCTTCGACGATTCCGGTGAACACGGTGGCTACTCCTCGTTTTCAGGCTGACAGTGATATTCAGGGCTTGCTGGACAGGGCGGGGTGCTCCGGCAGTGCCGGAATCAAACTCAACAACAAATCGGGGCCGATTGTTTCGACGGACTCGTGGTTGAACCGCAGTGCGCCGTCGATCGTGAACACCCCCGCCTCCGACACCGCGGGCCTGCCGGCACCGAGTACCAGCGGAGCGAGGTAGGCCTGGATCCGGTCGACCCGGCCTGCGGCAAGGAAGGCACCCGCCAACCGGGGCCCACCTTCGAGCAGAACGTCGGTGTACTCGGCGAGGGCGGCGACGACGTCGTTCACATCGTGGGTGCGGAGCAGCAGCGTGGGCGCCGAGTCGTCGAGAACCCGAGCGCGCGGCGGAAGCTCGGTCCGGCCGACGACCACGCGCAGCGGTTGGTGGGCGGCGAGGGACCCGTCGGGCAGCCGAGCCGTCAACCGTGGGTCGTCGGCGAGCACGGTCCCCGTGCCGACCACGATCGCATCGAGCTTCGCGCGGTCGGCGTGGACCCGTGCTCGGGCGTCGGGACCGGTGATCCACTTGCTGGTTCCATCCGCTGCGGCACTACGGCCATCGAGGGTCGCCGCGTATTTCCAGGTGATGTGCGGCCGGCCGGTGCGTTGCCGGTGCAGCCAGGCCCGGAGCGGCCCGCGCTCGACTTCCTGGGCGCGCAGTCCGGAGGCGACGGCGACGCCGGCGGCCGCGAGAGTTTCGGCGCCACCGGCCGCCTCTGGGTTGGGATCGGCCACCGCATAGTGGACGGCCACGACCCCGGCCTCGATCAGCGCGGTGGAGCAGGGCCCCGTGCGGCCGTGGTGGTTACACGGTTCCAGAGTGACCACGACCGTGCCTCCGCGCGCCGCGTCACCCGCCTCCCGCAACGCCACGATCTCGGCGTGGGGACCGCCCGGGGGCTGGGTCATTCCCACCCCGGCGATACGCCCGCCGGCGTCGAGCACGACAGCACCGACCGCGGGGTTCGGGCTGGTGAAACCACGGGCGGACTCCGCGGCGCCGATGGCGATCAGCATCGCGGCGTCGAGGTCTGCGGCAGAATTCTCGTGGGGCACGTTCACGGCTCGGCTGGGCCGTTACCGCGAGATGCTCAGGTGCGGAGAGGCTTTGGCAGCACTGGCTCGGAGCGCCTGCACCGCTTCGGCGGGATCGGAGGCGCCGTAGACAGCGGATCCGGCGACGAAGCAGTCGACTCCCGCCTCGGCGGCGGCCTCGACGGTGTCGGCGTTGATGCCACCGTCGATCTCCACGATCAGCGTCAGCTCACCCGAGTCGACCAGGCGCCGTACAGCCTTCGCCTTGGACAACACCTCCGGGATGAAGGACTGTCCGCCGAATCCGGGCTCCACGCTCATGACGAGAAGCGTGTCGAAATCCTTCAGAATTTCCAGGTAGGGCTCGATCGGCGTTCCCGGCTTCACACTGAGTCCTGCTTTCGCGCCGGCCGCCCGAATGTCGCGGGCCACCGACCGCGGGTCGTCGGTGGCTTCGGCGTGGAAGGTCACGTTGTGGGCGCCGGCTTCGGCGTAGGGCGGTGCCCAGCGACCCGGGTCGTCGATCATGAGGTGGCAGTCGAGCGGAATGTCCGTCGCCGCGAGCAGGCTCTTCACCACCGGAAGACCGAGCGTGAGGTTCGGGACGAAATGCGCGTCCATCACGTCGACGTGAAGCCAGTCGGCACCGGCGACCGCGGTCGCCTCCTCGGCGAGACGAGCAAAATCTGCAGACAGGATGGACGGTGCGATCATCGGGGTTGCCACGCGCCGGAGTTTAGTCGCACGCGGGAACGTCTCGGACCACGCGGTCGGCACCCCGAGAAACTTCGTCGCCCGCCGTCACGATTCCGCCATACTTGGGGGCATGGCGACCTGGGCGGACGTGGTGGACATCGGGAGGTCACTGCCCGCAGTGCAGGAAAGCACGTCCTACCGGACCCCGGCGCTGAAGGTGGCCGGCAAGCTGATCGCGAGACACCGCACGGAGTCCGACGGCGGGCTCATGGTGGTGTGCGGTCTCGACGAGAAGGCCGCTCTCCTCGAGGAGGGAAACGCCTTCTACACCATCCCCCACTACGACGGGTACGGCGCGATTCTGGTCCGTCTCGACGAGGTCGGCCTCGACCAACTCACGGAGCTTCTGCAGGATGCCTGGCGGATCAAGGCCTCTGCTCAGCTCCGCAAGCAGGTCGACCGTCCCTGATCGCCAAGTCCGGGGCGATCGTAGGCCGCGGTGCGACGCCGGCGCGAAATCCGGTACGCAGACTCAGACCCCCAGCTTGAGACCCGCTCCCGCGTCGACCCGGAGCTGCTGTCCGGTGACGAACCGCGACTCGTCGGACGAAAGGAATACCACCGCGTGGGAAATATCCTCGGGCTCCACCCACGGCGTCGGCATCGCCTGCATGAAGGGGAACGTCACCTTCGCGTCTTCGGCGGTCGGGTTCTCGAGGTCGGGCCGGAACGTGCGGAACATCGGCGGGCTCTGGAGCATGTCCGTGTTGCAGTTGGTGGGATGGATGGCGTTGACGCGAATGGACTTCGGGCCCAGGGTGAGCGCCAGCGAATGCGTGTAGGTCTGCAGCATCTTCTTGGCCAGACCGTAACCGTCTCCGCCCGGCCCCTGGAGTGCCTGCTGACCGTTGAGGCCGGTCTGGGGGACGAGGCCGGCCACCGAACCGGTGGCGATGATCGACGCCCCACCGCCGAGATGCGGCAGAGCGACGTGGATGGTGTTGACCACACCCACGAAGTCGACGTCGAATGCGTCCACGAACCCTTCGACCGGCACATCGTTGCCGAGTGGGGCGATACCCGCGTTGGCGACCACCACGTCGAGCCGCCCGAGTCTGGCGACGGCGGCGTCGACTTCCCGTTTCAGCGCCGCGCGATCACGCACGTCGACCTTCGCCGTGACCACGCGACGTCCCGCCTTCTCGACGAGCTTCCCGGTCTCTTCCAGATCGGCCGGCGTCGCGAGGGGATACCCGTTCGATGCAATGTCCTCGCAGAGGTCGAAGGCGATGATGTCGGCGCCCTCGTCGGCCAGGTGGACGGCATGACTGCGCCCCTGCCCCCGTGCTGCGCCGGTGATCAGAACTACTTTCCCCGCTACCCGATTCATCGTGAGTCCTCCACTCGCTTGTGACGGCGACCTTCGTCGCGAGAAAAGTAGAACACGTTTTAGCGCGAATGGGAACAGGTTCTAGTTATCTGAACGCGCGTCAGATCACGGTCACTCCGCCGGCTTCCGCAGCGCAGCGAGGAACATCGCGTCGGTGCCGTGGCGGTGCGGCCACAGCTGCACACTCGTACCGTCACCGAGTCCCGGAACGCCCGGAACCAGCGCCCTCGTGTCGAGCGCTGTCGCGCCATAGCGGCGTACCGCATCCGCCACCACCGCCACTGTCTCCGACAGGTGCGGAGAACACGTGGAATACACGACGACCCCACCCGGGCGCACCAACCCCAGCGCCGAGGCGAGCAGTTCCCGCTGCAATTTCGCCAGACCGGCCACATCGGACGGCTGCCGACGCCAGCGTGCCTCGGGGCGGCGCCGCAGGGCACCGAGACCGGTGCACGGCGCGTCGACCAGGATTCGGTCGTACCCACCGGCAAGCCCGGGATCGCGCCCGTCCGCGACATGCACGTCGACCGGGAGTTCCCGCGTCGTCTTACGAATGAGGTCGGCGCGGTGCGCCACCGGCTCCACCGCATCGAGTCGCCCGCCCTCGATACCTGCGAGTGCGCCGAGAAGCGCGGCTTTACCACCGGGTCCGGCACAGAGATCGAGCCACCGTCCGCCGTCCGCTCCCTCGAGTGGGGCCAGGGCGAGTGCCCGGGCCACCAGCTGACTGCCCTCGTCCTGCACACCGGCCAGACCCTCGCGCACAGCGTCGAGCTGGCCCGGGTCGCCACCGTCGAGATACACCGCATACGGCGAGTACCGGCCGACCTCTCCCCCGGTGACCAGAGCCAATTCTTCCGCCGAGATCTCACCCGGCCGCGCGACGAGGTGAACGGCCGGACGTGAATCGTCGGCGATCAGGACATCCTCGAGTTCGCCGGCATCGGGCCCCAGCGCATCCGCGAACACCTGCGCGATCCAGGCCGGGTGCGCATGCTGGAAGGCCAGCCGCCCGATCGGGTCGGACGGCGCCAACCGCTCCACCCACTCCGCTTCCGACCGCTCCGACACCCTGCGCAACACGGCGTTGACGAACCCGGCCTTGCCCGGACCCGCCTCTGCGCGGACGAGGTCGACAGAGGTGGCGACGGCGGCGTGCGGGGCCACCCGCGTACGGAGAAGCTGGTAGGCGCCCAGCTGGAGCACATCCAGCAGCGGGCCGTCGACCTCCCCGATCGGGCGGCCCGCACAGTCCGCGATGACCGCGTCCAGCAGTCCCCGCGCTCGCGCCGCGCCGTAGGCCAATTCCGTGGCAAGCGCGGCGTCCCGGCCGTCGAGTCGCCGCTCCCGCAGCAGTCCGGGGAGGACCAGGTTCGCGTAGGCGTCCCGTTCACGCACTGCCCGCAACACGTCACGTGCAGCGAGCCGAGGTTGATCCAGACCCGCCTGGGCGGCATCGGGCCGACGCGCCTGGCGCGGCCGATTGTTGCTCGCGCCTGTTCCTGCCCTCTTGCCGCGTGCGGGTCTTCTCGAGTCGCTCACTGTGCCCGTACCTTCGCGTCGAGTCGTGCGCCCCGCGCCCAGTCGAGAGCGGACATCTGTTTTTTTCCTTGAGGTTGGATCCGGTCCAGCCGGACTGCCACCGTGGAGGTTCCGACGAGGAAGTCGCTCTTGGTCACGGAGATTTCTCCGGGCTCGAGCCTGTCGTCGGTGAGGGTGAGCGGGCCGACCTTGACGCGAACGTCCCCGATCGTCGTCCATGCTCCCGGTGCGGGTGTCACCGAGCGGACATGCCGATCGATCACCACAGCCGTTCTGTCCCAACGGATTCGGGCTTCCTCCACGGCGACCTTGGGTGCATACGAGACGCCGTCTCCCGGCTGCGGAACCGCGGTGATCGTGCCGTCCGCCAGTCCGTCGAGAACGGATTCGAGGAGAACCGCCCCGCTGTCGGCCAATCGGCCGAGAAGGTCACCCGCGGTATCGGTGGCGCGGATTCGCTCGGTCACGACCCCGTATACCGGGCCCGTGTCCATTCCAGCCTCGAGCCGGAAGGCGCTCGCGCCCGTCATGTCGTCGCCGGAAGCGATTGCCGCCTGCACCGGCGCCGCACCCCGCCAGGCGGGCAGCAACGAGAAGTGCAGGTTGACCCAGCCAAGGGCCGGAATGTCCAGCACCTTCTGCGGAAGCAACGCACCGTAGGCGACGACGGGAGCACACTCGGGCGCCAGGTCGGTCAGTCGTGCGAGGAACTCCGGATCCGAGGGTCGCTCGGGCGTGAGCACCTCGATACCGTGCGCGTCCGCAAGGGCACCGATCGGCGATCGGACTACCTTCCGTCCTCGCCCGGCCACCGCGTCCGGCCGTGTGATCACGGCGACCACCTCGTGACTTGCGGAACGGATGAGTCGCTCGAGAGACGGCACAGCGGGTTCGGGTGTACCGGCGAAGACTAGGCGCACGTCGGCGACCCACACAGCTGACGACGGACCGCGGTGCGGGCCGAAACGATACTCACGAAAAAAGCTCCCCTTGGGTCGACGGTGTGACGACCAGTCTAGGGAGTCGCGCGCCTCACGATGACACTGCGATGCGCAACCACGACAAACCGGCGGGCTCCAGGAAATGTCGCGGCACGATGTCGAAATTGCGAGCGCAGCTCCGTCCCAGGGTTGAAATACGGCCACAATGGGCCGTACACCACACCGAGGAGAAGACGATGGCCAAGTACCTGCTGCTCAAGCACTACCGAGGCGCACCGGCACCGGTCAACGACGTACCGATGGATCAGTGGACGCCGGAGGAGGTTTCGGCCCACATGCAGTACATGGAGAACTTTGCCGCTCGGATCGAAAGCACCGGCGAATACGTCGACAGTCAGGCATTGTCACCGGAAGGCACGTTCGTCCGGTACGACGGCGAGGGGCGTCCGCCGGTGACCGACGGCCCGTTCGCGGAGACCAAGGACCTGATCGCGGGCTGGATGGTGATCGACGTCGAGACCCGCGAGCGGGCGCTCGAACTCGCCGGTGAATTGTCTGCAGCTCCAGGCGCGGGCGGGAAGCCGATCCACGAGTGGCTCGAGGTGCGCCCGTTCCTGACCGAGCCGCCCACCATCACGGAGTGACCGAGGTGGACGAGGTCGTGCTGCGGACCCTCACCCCCACGGTGATCGGGATCCTCGTCCGCCGCGGAGCCGACTTCGCGGCGGCCGAGGACGCCGTGCAGGACGCTCTGGTGGAAGCGGTGCGCGTGTGGCGGGCCGATCCGCCGCGAGATCCCCAGGGCTGGCTGATCACCGTCGCCTGGCGCAAGTTCCTCGACGCCACCCGCACCGATACCTCCCGGCGCCGGCGCGAGGCGCTCGTCGAGGTGGAGCCCGCACCGGGCCCGGCACCGTCGGTCGACGACACACTCCAGCTGTACTTCCTGTGCGCGCATCCTTCCCTGGCACCGGCGTCGGCCGTCGCGCTCACGTTGCGCGCGGTCGGCGGCCTGACCACGCGTCAGATCGCGCAGGCCTACCTCGTACCCGAGGCGACCATGGCCCAGCGGATCACGCGGGCCAAGCGGACCATCTCCAAAGTCCGGTTCGACCAGCCCGGTGACGTCGCCACGGTGTTGCGTGTGCTCTACCTCGTCTTCAACGAGGGTTACTCCGGCGATGTCGACCTCGCCGCGGAGGCGATCAGGCTCACCCGCCAACTGGCAGCCGAGGTCAGGCACGAGGAGGTGGCGGGCCTGCTCGCGCTGATGCTGCTCCACCACGCCCGACGCCTGGCACGGACCGCCGCCGACGGTAGCCTCGTGTCTCTCGCCGAGCAGGACCGCAGTTTGTGGGACACCCGCCTGATCGCCGAGGGCATCGACGTACTGCAGGCAGCCCTCGCCCGCGACCGATTGGGCGAGTTTCAGGCCCAGGCCGCCATCGCCGCGCTCCACGCCGATGCCCGTACCGCCGAGGAGACCGACTGGGTGCAGATCGTCGAGTGGTACGACGAACTGGTGCGCCTCACCGACAGCCCGGTAGCGCGCCTCAATCGGGCTGTCGCAGTCGGCGAGGCCGACGGTCCGCGGGCCGGCCTGGCTGCCCTCGCGGAGATCGACCCCGCCCTGCCCCGGTACGCCGCCGTCGGGGCATACCTCCACGAGCGGGATGGTGACCCCGTGACCGCTGCACGGCTCTACGCCGACGCTGCCCGATGGGCGTCCAGCCTCGCCGAACGCGACCACCTCACGCGACAGGCGGCACGCCTCAACGCGCAAAAGTGCCGGTGATCCCCGGGCAACAGGCCACACTCGCGTCTGAAATTTCAGAAGTTACTGTCGACGACTACCTGGGGAATGTCCGCGCCGATCGGAACGAACTCGCATCGCGCAATCGGAATGGCGTTGGGGTCCAGAGCCGTTCGGATGAGATCCAACGCGAACGGATCGTACGGTGCCCGGAAATGCCCCGACCCGTCCTGCGGACACAGGTCCTGGATGACGAGGTTCACCGCCCCGTCGCCGTGCAGCGCCATGTTGGAAAACGGCTGGATCATTTCGTCGTAGCGCGAACTGACGGTGGTGTAGGAGACACCGGGAACCGTGTCGCCGCCGGCATTCAGTTCGGTCATGAACGGTGACCCCTGCATCTGCTGACCGACCGCCACAGAGGTGAGCTCGGTAACCACGTCCGGCCCACCGGGGAGCGCCTGGAACATCGGGGCTAGCCCGAACATCACACCGCCGTAACTGGGGGAAGCGAGCCCTACCCACTGGTCGACGAAGCGTGCACCACCGAGCTTGTTCACGTAGTAGCGGCTGACATTCGCTCCTTGCGAGTATCCGACCACGTCGACTTTTTCCGCACCCGTCGACTCGCGGACCTGAGCGACGAATCGGCCGAATTCTCCGGCACTGTCGACGATGTCTTCGGTGCCGTACGTGTCGGCGCCGGGTTTGCCGCCGTAATTGAGGGCGAACACGCAGTATCCGTCCGCCGCGAGCAAGGGAGACAACGCGGCCCAGTCGGTGTAGGCGCTGGCGTCGGTGCCATGCGCGAGAACGACGGGCTCGGGATGCTCGGGCGCGGGCGTACAGGAGAAATCGTTCGATCCGGCGGGAGCGCTGCCCGGATGCGCTTCCGCGTACGCGGCGGCCGCGCTGCGCGCGCTCTGCGGTACTCCGACACCTGCGGGCACTTCGAGTCCCGACGCCGGAACGTCTTCGGCCTGGGCTGTGGTCAGCCCGGCGGAAAACAGCAAAGCAACACAAGCAGCGACCGTGACAACACCTCGAAGGTTCATGATCTCTCCCCGACACCGCGGCTATTCCCTGTGAACTTTCCCAGAGTGTGCCCGTGGTGTCGCGACGAGAGTGGGACCCTGCGCGCGGTGTGTCGCTAGGAGTCGGCGCTCTTCGTGTCGCCGGAGTCCTGTTCGTCCTCCGCGAGAAGCCGGTACAACGCACGCCGGGTTTCGGTGAGAATTTCTCCGGCGCGTCGGATCTGGTCCTCATTCCCCACAGCGGCGACCTGCCCTGCCGCGCCCATGAGCTGCCCGATCAGGCCGCGCAGGTCTTCCGCCGGCCGGCCGACACTCTCGCGGACGTCATCCCAGGGGGTGCCGAGCTCAGCGGTGTTCGCCTCGACGAACGTCTTCCCTTCCTCGGTCAGACGAGCGGTCTTGCGTCCCGCGACCTTCTCGATGAGAACGAGCCCCTCGTCCTCGAGCTGGGACAGTGCGGGGTAGATCGATCCGGGGCTGGGCTTCCACACCCCACCACTGCGGTCGACGATCTGCTGGATGAGCTCGTACCCGTGCATCGGTTCCTCCGCGAGCAGCAGGAGGATCGCCGAACGGACATCACCGCGTCGCCCCCTGCCACCGCGGCCCCGGCCTCGGCCGAACGCCATACCCGGACCGAATCCGGGATCTCCGTCCGGACCGAACGGCCCGCGACGGTGCCCGTGACGGTGCGGGCCGTTCGGGCGGCCCGTCCGCTGGTGTGCGAATCGGTCCCTGCGGGAACCGCGGTGTCCGATATGAAAGTTCTGCATGTCAGCCTCCTCAGGCTTATCGATGATGCATCAACGATATATCGTCAAAATCGTTCGCGCAACCATCAGGGATGAGTTCATTGGGCATCAGCCGATGTGGATGGGGTCGATCTGGACTCGCACCGGATGCGATTCCCGCCGGGCACTGCGGACCGCTTGAGCGGCAGACAGCGCCTCTGCCAATGGTTTTCCCTCACCACGGGGTACGCGCACCAGCATCCGCTCGATATCGGCCGGCTCCGGCGACTCACCGGCGACAGGCAAGCGGGCCCCCGCCGGCAGTTCCACAGGGCCCAACAACTCCGCGTTATCGGGGAGGTCGGCCAGTTCCAGGAGCTCCGAAATAGCCTTTGCGCTGCCGTCGACGGCCGCCAGATGAATCGCCGGCGGAAACCCGACTTCTGCCCGTTCTTCGTACTGCGCGCGGGCGTGACCGACCGGATCCCAGCGCACCAGGGCTTGCACTGTCGGAATACCCGAATCGGCTACGACGACCACCTGGCCACCGTCACCGAACGGCTTCACGAGGGCCGAAGCCGTCATCCAGCGCCGCAGGGTCTCCTCAGCCGCTCGCAGATCCGGACGTCCGAGCAACGCCCAGCCGTCCAGGAGCAGTGCGGCGCCGTATCCGCCGGTCATCACCGGTTCGGCGCCGACAGTGGAGACCACCAGCGCCGGCCCCTGCTCGACGACGTCGATGACATCGCTTCCCCCGGACATCCGGACCGGTACACCGGGAAACGCTCGCCCGAGTTCCTCCGCCGTCCGGCCCGCTCCTACCACCACGGCCCGCAGAGCTCGGGCGCCGCAGGCGTGACAGCGGTGCGCGGCGTCCGCGACTCCGCACCATCGGCACGCCGGTGTGCCCGCCCCGTCCGGACCGGCGGCCGACGGTAGCGCCAAGGGCCCGTTGCACCGTCTGCAGCGGGCAGGAGCGCGGCATTTGCCGCACGCGAGACTCGGGACATACCCCCGGCGGGGCACCTGGACCAGCACTCCCCTGCCTGCACCGAGCGCCTCGCGTGCCGCGGCGAAGGCAATGGCAGGCAGGCGGGCAGCGCGGGCTCCCGGATCTCTGGCGAGCGCGTGATCGCTGTCAGCGAGGGCGGTGATCTTGGGGGCGCGGGCCCGGACCACGTCGCGGGACGCGACCAGGTCGTGTGCCCATCCGGAGTCGACGAGGGCCTGCCCCTCGGCGGTGCGGGCATGCCCGGCCACCACCATTGCGCTCCCGCCGGCGTACGCCCGCAGGAGCGCCACCTCGCGAGCGTGAGGGTAGGGAGCCCGAGGCTCGGAGTGACTGTCGTCGCCGTCGTCCCAGATGACGATCAGACCTGTCCGAGGCGTCGGCGCGAACACGGAACTGCGGGTGCCCACGACCACTTTGGCGGTCCCCCGAAGGGCGGCAAGCCAACGCCGGTACCGCAGCGCGGGGCCGAGACCCGCGGCGAGACCGACGACCCGGTTACTGCCCAGCAGGGACTCCACGGCCGCAACCACCCGATCCAGATCGCGCTGATCGGGCACCACGATGACCGTGCCGGTGTCGGCACCGGCGGCGATTGCCGACAGTTCGGCCAGCCGTGCCGGCCAGTCCTCGCCGGGCAGCGCCTGCCAGACGGCCCGCGGACTCCGCTGCTCCGCAAGGGCGGTCAGGAACGCCTGACCGTGAACGTACTGGGCCCACGCTTCTCGGTCGACGGCGTGTTCCGGTGCCGGAGCCGATTCCGGCGCGGCCTCCGCTTCTGCCCGGGCGTGCCGCGGTGGAACGGCCAGACGCAGCACATCCGCTCGGGTACCCGCGTACCGAGCGGCAACGAGTTCCACGAGCCGGGTGATCTCCGGAGTGAGTACTCGCTCCGGAGAGATCACCCGTTCGAGCCAGCCGAAGCGTCCCTGGTGATCACTGGTCGCCGTACGGGAAACCACGAAACCGTCCACGAGACGCCCTGCAAACCGGATGCGCACCCGCACACCCGGTTGAGCCTGCTCTTCGAGCTCGCGAGGAACGAGATAGTCGAACTCACGGTCGAGGTGCGGGAGCGGCAGCATCGGCAGCACCCGCGCCACCGGATCGACCTCCGCCGCAAGCTTGGCTGACGTCACAGCCTGCCCTCCACCGGGAGGACGCCCACAGCAGGGCGGCTACCGATCAGAGACCTGCAGCTGCGCGCAGCTTCTCCGCCCGATCGACGCTCTCCCAGGGAAGATCGATGTCGGTGCGGCCGAAGTGACCGTACGCGGCAGTTTGTGCGTAAATAGGGCGCAGCAGGTCGAGGTCGCGGATGATGGCGCCCGGACGCAGGTCGAAGGTTTCGGTGATCGCCTGTTGGATCCGCACCGGATCGGTCTTCTCGGTTCCGAACGTCTCGACGAACAGCCCGACCGGCGCAGCCTTTCCGATCGCGTACGCCACCTGAACCTCGATGCGATCCGCGAGACCTGCCGCGACCGCATTCTTGGCCACCCAGCGCATGGCGTAGGCGGCAGACCGGTCCACCTTCGACGGGTCCTTGCCGGAGAACGCGCCACCACCATGACGGGCCATACCGCCATAGGTGTCGACGATGATCTTCCGCCCGGTCAGCCCGGCATCACCCATCGGGCCACCGAGGACGAACTTGCCCGTCGGATTGACGAGAAGTCGAATGTTCGACGTGTCGAGCTCCGGCATCCGGAGGTCGGCGAGCACCGATCCGAGAACCTTCTCCCGCAGATCCGGTGTGAGGAGGTTGTCGAGATCGATGTCGGCAGCGTGCTGCGTGGAGATGACAACGGTGTCGAGGCGGACGGGCTTGTCCCCGTCGTACTCGATCGTGACCTGCGTCTTACCGTCCGGCCGCAGGTACGGCAGGACGCCGGACTTACGGACCTCGGTAAGGCGACGGGAGAGCCGGTGAGCCAGCGCGATCGGCAGCGGCATCAGTTCAGGGGTGTCCGTGGTGGCGAACCCGAACATCAGTCCCTGGTCGCCGGCCCCTTGCCGGTCGATGTCGTCGTCGGTCAGGCCACCGGTCCGGGCTTCGTGTGAATGGTCGACGCCCTGCGCGATCTCCGGGGACTGCGCACCGATCGCCACGTTGACGCCGCAGGAATTGCCGTCGAAACCCTTCGCCGACGAGTCGTACCCGATCTCGAGCACAGTGTCGCGCACGATCTTGGGGATGTCGGCGTAGGCGGTGGTGGTCACCTCTCCGGCGACGTGGACCTGTCCCGTGGTAACCAGGGTCTCGACTGCGACCCGGGCGCGCGGATCGTCCGTGAGGAGGGCGTCGAGGATGGAGTCGCTGATCGCATCACAAATCTTGTCCGGGTGCCCCTCGGTCACAGACTCACTGGTGAATAGCCGACTACCGGACTGGCTCACAGAATTCCCTCTCGACAGTTGTCTTCTGGACAGCGCTTGGAAACAGCTTAGCTATGTACCATCGCGAACGACCCTAGCGGCACCCCGGTGTGAGTGACACCTTTACGCTCACCGAAACAACCGAGGATTAGTCCTCAGCCGGCCCGGAACAGGTGCTCGACGGCATCGAGCACCCGGCTCGCCATCAGTGCCTTCGAGCCGTGCTCGAGGGCGGACTCCGAACCGTCCGCGCCGAGTAGCCATCCGTCGTTGTGGTCGACCTCGAAGGCTTTGCCCTCCCCGACCGCGTTGACGACCAGGAGGTCGCATCCCTTCCGGGCGAGCTTCGCGCGCGCATAGGTCAGGACGTCCCCGTCCGCGTCACCGGTCTCGGCGGCGAAACCGACGATCACGGTGTCCGACGGAATCTCGCCCTCGGCCCGGGACTGCACCAGACCGGCCAGAATGTCCTCGTTCTTGGTCAGCGCGATGGAGTCAGGCTCTCCGGCGCCCTTCTTGATCTTGCTGGCCACCGTGGTCGACGGCCGGAAGTCGGCGACCGCGGCCGCCATCACGACCGCATCGAACTCGGGTGCGTGTTTGGCGACGGCAGCACGCATGTCCTCGGCCGTGCGCACGTGAACGACGTCGACGGCGGCCGGATCAGCGAGGCCTGCGGTGTATCCGGACACCAGCGTGACGTCGGCGCCGCGCTGCACCGCGAGACGGGCGATGGCATAGCCCTGCTTGCCGGAGCTGCGATTACCGAGGAAACGGACCGGATCGAGCGGTTCCCGGGTGCCACCGGCCGAGACGAGGATCCGACGCCCCTCGAGATCACGCGGCAACGCGTCGGGCCGCTCGAGGAGCAGCGAGGCGAGTCCGACGATCTCATCCGGTTCGGGCAGTCGGCCGGCGCCGGTGTCCTTGCCCGTCAGGCGACCGGATGCCGGCTCGATCACCGTGGCCCCACGCAGGCGCAGGGTTGCCACATTGGACACCGTAGCGGGATGCTCCCACATCTCGGTGTGCATCGCCGGCGCGAACACCACCGGACATCGTGCGGTGAGCAACGTCGCGGTAAGCAGGTCGTCGGCCCGCCCGGCGACGGCACGGGCCATCAGATCCGCGGTGGCAGGCGCGATGACTACGAGGTCCGCTTCCTGCCCCAGGCGGACGTGCGGCACCTGCGGAACGTCGGCGAATACTCCGGTGTGCACCGGATTGCCGGACAGCGCCTCGAACGTCGCCCGGCCCACGAACTCGAGGGCGGACTCCGTCGGGATGACGCGCACGTGGTGGCCGCCCTCGGTGAACGCGCGGATGATCGCGCAGCTCTTGTACGCCGCGATACCGCCGCCGACACCGACGACGATTCGCTTACGTGCGACTGCGGAAGGGGCAGATTCGGAGAGACCCGTCGCGAGCCCGGGGCTCGCCGCCTTGTCGGGCACGGCAGTTCCTCCGCTCACTCGCCTTCGGTGTGCTCGAGCAGATCGGAGTGGATCTCACGCAGCGCGATGGACAAGGGCTTTTCCTGCAGGCCCGGCTCCACCAGGGGGCCGACGTACTCGAGGATGCCGTCACCGAGCTGGTTGTAGTAATCGTTGATCTGACGGGCACGCTTGGCCGAGTAGATGACCAGCGCGTACTTCGACGAGGTGCGTGCGAGCAGCTCGTCGATCGGAGGATTCGTGATTCCGAGCGGTGTGTCATAGGCAGGCAGGGCGCCGTGGCTGGGGGTTGCGGACGCGACTGCGGGGGTGCTGCTCACTCGGTATCTCCTGAAATAGTTCTGGCTAGTGGATGTGAGAACTAGTGGTCTACCCGGACTGTTCCCGGGGTCCAACCAACAATGATACCAACTCGTCGCACGATCGGCTGACATCCTCGTTGACGATGACCTCGTCGAACTCGTCCTGAGCCTCGAGCTCGACCTTCGCGGTGGCGAGACGACGCTCCACCACTTCCGGCGATTCGGTGCCCCGGCCGGTCAAGCGCTCGACAAGTGCTTCCCAACTGGGCGGGGCCATGAAGACCAGAAGCGCCTCCGGCATCGCAGCCCGCACTGCCCGGGCGCCGGCGAGATCAACCTCGACCAGCACCGGTTTTCCCTGCTCGATGGCGCGGCGGACCGGTTCGGCTGGGGTCCCCGACAGCTGGAGACCACCGTGGATCTCCGCCCACTCGAGCAGCTCGCCCGACTCGATCATCCGCTGGAATTCGTCGCGAGAGGTGAAGCGGTAATCCTTGCCGTCCACCTCGCCCGGGCGTGGGTCCCGTGTCGTCGCGGACACGCTGAAGACGAGCTCCGGCAGCCGTTCCCGCAACAATCGCACCACGCTGGACTTACCGACAGCCGAGGGGCCGGCCAGGACAACCAGCCGACCCCTCCGCACTGCGGTCTTTCTTTCTGACACTCGAGCGTCAGCTACCACTGTCGTGCTCAGGCCTCGAAGTCGAACCTGGCGAGCAGGGCCTTACGCTGCCGATCGCCGAGGCCACGGAGGCGACGGGTCGGAGCGATCTCCAGCTCGGTCATGATCTCCTGCGCCTTGACCTTGCCCACCTTGGGCAGTGCCTCGAGCAACGCCGACACCTTCATCTTGCCCAAGATCTCGTCGTCCTCGGCGTCCTTGAGAACCTGCTTGAGGTCGGTGCCGCCACGCTTCAGGCGCTCCTTGAGCTCAGCCCTGGCTTTACGGGCAGCAGCTGCCTTCTCCAAAGCAGCAGCGCGCTGCTCATCAGTCAACTGGGGAAGGGCCACGGTTCCTCCGTCTCGTCGTTGGCAAATAGTCCAAACCACTGGATAACCAGCAGCGATAGCGACCGTACTCACGCCCGGCGCCGATTGCGAACCCACCCCCCGAGGCCAAAGCCGGATTCCGGTGGGCTATGAGAGTGCGGACTCGACCTCGTCACGAACCTTCACAGCGGCCGCACGCAGGGCCGTCACCGACGGACCCTCACGGAGAATACCGCGAGAACTGTTCGGCAGCAGCAACTTCCGGGAATCGGGAAAAATGTCCGCAAGGTCACGTGCTGTGGCACCCTGGGCACCCAGTCCCGGCGCCAAAATTGGTCCAGAAAAATCTGACAAATTCAGACCGTGTCCGCGTGTCGCACCGACGACCAGCCCGACCAGGTCGGATTCTGCCGCATTGCGCTCGGCCGCCGCATTCACCACGGACTGCGCCACCGACACGCCCCCGGCAACGTCAGCACCCTGCAACTCCCCGCCTTCGGGATTCGAGGTGCGAGCAAGCACGAACAGCCCGCGGCCCTGCTCCGCCGCCAGCGAGAGGGCCGGTTCGAGCGCACCGAACCCCAGATAGGGCGAGACCGTCACCGCATCGGAAGACAGCGCCGAGTCCGGGCCGAGCCACGACTGCGCGTAGGCGGCCATCGTCGACCCGATGTCACCGCGTTTGGCATCCGCGACGACGAGCGTCCCGGCCTCCCGGAGCACACAGATGGTGCGTTCGAGCACCGCGTACCCGGCCGAGCCGTACGCTTCGAAGAACGCCACCTGGGGCTTCACGACGGCCACCTCACCGACGAAGGCCTCCACGCAGATCTCGGCAAAGGCCTCGAGCCCCTCCGCATCGACGGGAAGGTTCCACGCCTCGAGCAACCCCGGGTGCGGGTCGATGCCGACGCACAGGCGGCCGCGGTGCTCGACCGCGGCCCTCAGCCGAGCACCCCACGCCTGGTCGTGGTGCCGGTCCGTCACGAGGTGAGCGAACCGGTGTCGGACCCCTCGAACGGGGCCGGTGAGCGCAGCCGGGCGTGCAACGCCTGCAGCGACTGAACGCCGATGTCGCCGCGGATTGCGGCCTCGATGCCCTGGACTGCAGCGGACGCGCCCTGCACGGTGGTGACGCAGGGGATGTTCACGCCGACGGCCGCGCTACGGATCTCGTACCCGTCCACCCGGGGACCGGAGTTGCCGTACGGGGTGTTGATCACCATGTCGACCTCACCGTCACGGATCTGGTCGACGATGGTGCGGGCGCCCTCCTCGAGGGGCTCGCCGGAGTGCTTGTGCACGTCCTCGCAGACGATGCCGTTGCGGCGCAGGACCGCCGCGGTGCCCTCTGTTGCGAGGATCCGGAAACCCAGGTCGGCCAGCCGCTTGACCGGGAAGATCAGCGACCGCTTGTCCTTGTTTGCGACCGACACGAACACCGACCCGGAGATGGGGAGTGAACCGTATGCAGCTGTCTGACTCTTGGCGAACGCGGTGCCGAAGTCGGCGTCGATACCCATTACCTCGCCCGTCGACTTCATCTCGGGGCTCAGCAGTGTGTCCACCCCGGTGCCGTCGGCGCGCCGGAACCGGTTGAACGGGAGAACCGCCTCCTTGACGGCGACGGGTGCGTCCGCCGGGGTGAAACCACCGTCACCGGTGGCCGGGAGGAGTCCGGTTTTCCGCAACTCCGCGATGGTCTCGCCGAGCATGACGCGTGCGCAGGCCTTGGCCAGTTGCACGGCCGTGGCTTTCGACACGAACGGTACGGTCCGGCTGGCACGGGGGTTGGCCTCGAGGACGTACAGGATGTCGTCCTTGAGGGCGTACTGCACATTGAGCAGCCCCTTGACGCCGATACCCTTCGCGAGCGCCTCCGTCGAACGGCGGACGTTCTCGAGGTCGGCGCGCCCGAGGGTGATCGGGGGCAAGGCGCACGCCGAGTCGCCGGAGTGAATGCCGGCTTCCTCGATGTGTTCCATCACTCCCCCGATGTACACCTCGTTCCCGTCGCAGAGCGCGTCGACGTCGATCTCGATGGCGTCTTCCAGGAACCGGTCGACCAGTACGGGCCGGTCGTCGGAGATCTCGGTGGCGCGGGAGATGTAGCTCTCGAGCGAGGCCTCGTCGTAGACGATTTCCATGCCTCGGCCACCGAGCACGTACGACGGTCGCACGAGCACCGGGTATCCGATGCCGGCGGCGATGTCGCGGGCACCGGCGAACGTGGTTGCCGTTCCGAACTTGGGCGCCGGCAATCCCGCCTCTACCAATACCTTGCCGAACTCGCCACGGTCCTCGGCGAGGTCGATGGCCTCGGGGCTGGTGCCGACGATGGGCACACCTGCGGCTTTCAGCCGTTTCGCCAGACCCAACGGTGTCTGTCCGCCGAGCTGCACGATCACGCCGGCGACGGTGCCGGACAGCGACTCCGCCCGGTACACCTCGAGCACGTCCTCGAACGTGAGCGGCTCGAAGTACAGCCGGTCGGCGGTGTCGTAGTCGGTGGAGACGGTCTCCGGGTTGCAGTTGACCATCACCGTCTCGTAACCGGCCTCGGACAACGTCAGGGCCGCGTGGACACAGGAATAGTCGAACTCGATGCCCTGACCGATGCGGTTGGGGCCCGAACCGAGGATGAGGACCTTCGGACGCTCCGTCTGCGGAGCCACCTCCGACTCGGCCTCCGGATCGAGCTCGTAGGTGGAGTAGTGGTACGGCGTCTTCGCCTCGAACTCGGCTGCACAGGTATCCACGGTCTTGTAGACGGGGTGGATGTTCCACTGCTCGCGCAGCGCCCGAACGGAATCTTCGTCACCCAGCTCGGGGCGAAGCGCCGCAACCTGCCGGTCGGAGAACCCGTGGTGCTTGGCGCGCCGCAGCACGCGCTCGTCCACCTCGTCGACCTCGCGCAGCTCGCTACCGAGCTCGTGGATCTGCAACATCTGGTCGAGGAACCAGGGATCGATTCCCGTGGCATCGAACAACTGCTCGATGGTGGCACCGAGACTCATGGCCTTCTCGATGCCGTACAGCCTGCCCTCGTGCGGCACGGCGAGCTCGGCGAGCAGCGTGTCCAGGTTCTCGGTGGCCACCTGCGGCCCGGTCCAGAATCCGGTCTGCTTCGTCTCCAGCGAGCGCATGACCTTCCCGAGCGCCTCGGTGAAGTTACGGCCGATCGACATGGCCTCACCGACCGACTTCATCGTGGTGGTGAGAGTCGCGTCGGCACCGGGGAACTTCTCGAACGCGAAGCGGGGAGCCTTCACCACCACGTAGTCGAGCGTGGGTTCGAAACACGCAGGGGTTTCCTTGGTGATGTCGTTGACGATCTCGTCGAGGGTGTAGCCGATGGCGAGCTTCGCCGCGATCTTCGCGATCGGGAAGCCCGTCGCCTTCGACGCCAGCGCACTCGACCGCGACACCCGCGGATTCATCTCGATGACGACGAGGCGGCCGTCGGCCGGGTCCATCGCGAACTGAATGTTGCAACCACCGGTGTCGACGCCGACCTCGCGCAGGATGTCGATCGACAGGTCGCGCATCGCCTGGTACTCGCGGTCGGTGAGAGTCATCGCTGGAGCGACGGTCACCGAGTCACCGGTGTGCACGCCGACGGGATCGACGTTCTCG
Organism: Rhodococcus sp. ZPP; assembly: GCF_017656075.1. Lineage (NCBI taxonomy): Bacteria > Bacillati > Actinomycetota > Actinomycetes > Mycobacteriales > Nocardiaceae > Rhodococcus > Rhodococcus sp. ZPP. The sequence goes on along the minus strand of NZ_CP058638.1, from coordinate 6,657,943 downwards.
ATGGAGCAGACGATGACCACGTTGTCGCGGCCGTCGCGCATCAGCTCGAGTTCGTATTCCTTCCACCCGAGAATCGATTCCTCGATGAGCACGTTGGCGGTGGGCGACGCGGCCAGTCCGCCACCGGCGATGCGGGCGAGGTCCTCGTCGTCGTACGCCATGCCCGACCCCAGGCCACCCATGGTGAACGACGGCCGGACCACCACCGGGAAGCCGAGTTCGGCCACCGTGTCGCGGACCTCGTCCATCGTGTAGCAGACCCGGGACCGGGCCGACTCGCCACCGACCTTGGCGACGATGTCCTTGAATTTCTGGCGGTCCTCGCCGCGTTGGATCGCTTCGAAGTCGGCGCCGATCAGTTCGACGTCGTACTTCTCGAGGATCCCCTGCTCGTGCAGGGCCACTGCGGTGTTGAGCGCGGTCTGACCACCGAGGGTCGCGAGAACCGCGTCGATGGGGTGACCGTTCGCGGCCTCGAGGGCGATGACCTTCTCGACGAACTCCGCCGTGATCGGCTCCACGTAGGTGGAGTCGGCGAACTCGGGGTCCGTCATGATGGTGGCCGGGTTCGAGTTGACGAGGCTGACCCGCAGGCCCTCTTCGCGCAGCACCCGGCACGCCTGCGTACCGGAATAGTCGAACTCGCAGGCCTGGCCGATGACGATCGGGCCGGAGCCGATCACCAGGATGTGGGAGAGATCTGAACGGCGTGGCATTACTTCTTGACTCCCTCGAGCAGGCTGGTGAATCGGTCGAACAGGTAAGCAGCATCGTGCGGGCCGGCGGCGGCCTCAGGGTGATACTGCACCGAGAAGGCCGAGCCGTCGAGCAGACGGACTCCTTCGACGGCGCCGTCGTTGGCGCAGGTGTGGCTGATCACCGCCCTGCCGAAGGGCGTGTCGAATTCCTGCCCGGCCTCCCCCTCGAGCGCGAACCCGTGATTCTGTGCGGTGATCGCGATGCGTCCGGTTTCGTGTTCGATCACCGGGACGTTGATTCCGCGGTGACCGAATTTCATCTTGTAGGTGCCGAGGCCCAGCGCGCGGCCCAGGATCTGATTGCCGAAGCAGATACCGAACAGGGGCAGGCCTTGCCCGATTACTTCCTTCGTGAGATGGACGGCGCCGTCCGCGGTGGCCGGGTCGCCCGGACCGTTCGAGAGGAACACGCCGTCGGCCTTCAGGTCGAGGATCTGCTCGAGCGTCGCATCGGACGGCAGAACGTGTACGCGGATACCCCGCTCGGCAAACATGCGCGGGGTGTTGGTCTTGATACCCAAGTCGATCGCGGCGACCGTGAAGCGGGCCTCTCCCCCGGTCGGCTCGACGACATACCCGCTGGTGGTGCTGACCTCACCCGCGAGATCGGCACCGAGCATCGACGGCTGGCTCTTCACGCGCTCCAGCAACACCTCCGGTTCGGCGAGCGCATCTCCGGAGAACACTCCGGCCCGCATCGACCCCCGGGTGCGCAGGTGGCGCACGAGGGCGCGGGTGTCGATGCCGGCGATCCCCACGACACCCTGCTTCACCAGTTCGTCCTGTAGAGACCCGGTCGCGCGCCAGCTCGAGGTGCGGCGCGCAGGATCGCGGACAACGTAACCGGCTACCCAGATCTTCGCTTCCGCACTGCTCCCGGTGGGACCGACGGACTCGTCGTCTTCGTCGTTCCAGCCGGTGTTGCCGATCTGGGGCGCCGTGGCCACCACGATCTGGCGGTGATAGCTGGGGTCGGTCAGTGTCTCCTGGTAGCCGGTCATGCCGGTGCTGAAGACGGCCTCGCCCAGTGTCTGCCCGACGGCACCGAACGTGGTGCCGCGAAAGATCCGGCCGTCCTCGAGGACCAGTACTGCCGAGTCGGTGTCATAGCCGCTCATGCGTTCTCTCCGTTCTGCTCGACCTCGCCAGAGCTCGCCGCATTCGCTGAATCTTCACTGTCTGTGGTGCCGCCCGACTCGCCCGAGTTGATCCAGACGGGGTAGACGGACTTGTCGTCGCTGCGGAATCCGGTGTCGATCTCGGTGCCGGACGGCAGTGCCCATCGGATCACCAGGAGTCCGTCTTTGCTCATGACCTTGCCGGCGAGGCCCCGCTCCGTGCGCACCGCACGAATCGCGTCCTGCGGAATCCAGATCGCCGAGGCGCCGTCCCTTTCGAGCAGGATGCCGGAGTGGTACCGCGAGATTTCACCGGTGGCCCGGAACCCGAGATCCCCGACCGCAATTCGGTCCTGCCAGCTGGGTGCAAGCGTGCTGCCGACGTAGAGTCCGGTCGCCGGCGCGATCGTCTGCGCACCCAGGTGGGCGGGAACGGACGGCAGCTGACCGATGCGGTCGGCCTGCCGACGGGCCCGGCCACGCCATCCGACGTACATGAGGTAGATCGCCAGAGCCCAGAAGGCGGCCAGCCCGACGATCCAGAGGATTCTCTCCATCACTGTCCTCCGCCGCTGCGTACGGGAGTGCGGACGTCACCGTTCCGCGCGGTGACCCGGCCCCGGAGGATGGTGGTGGTGACCCGCGCCGGCAGCGTCATCGACTCGTACGGCGTGTTGGACGCCACGCTGGCGAGTGCGGGCCCGTGCACAGTCCATTCGGCATCCGGATCGACCAGCACCAGGTTGGCCGGTTCACCGACGGCGATGGGCCGCCCCTGGTCGTCGAGTCCGACGATCTCTGCGGGACGTTCGCTCATCACGCGGGCCACCCCACGCCAGTCGAGCAGGCCCGGCCGGACCATGGTCATCGCGACGATCGACAGCGCCGTCTCCAGCCCCAGCATGCCGGGACGGGCCGCGGCGAATTCGCAGCACTTGTCCTGCTCGGCGTGCGGGGCGTGATCGGTGGCGACGCAGTCGATGACCCCCTCGGCGAGACCGGCGCGCAACGCCGCGACATCACTGGCTTCGCGCAGCGGCGGGTTCACCTTGTTGACGGCGTCGTACGTTTCGAGACGGGAGTCGTCGAGGAGCAAATGGTGCGGCGTCACCTCGGCGGTGATCGAAATGCCCTGCCCTCGCGCCCATTTCACCAACTCGACCGTTCCGGCGGTGGAGGCATGGCAGATGTGGACACGGGCGCCGGCATCCCGGGCGAGCAGCGCATCACGGGCGACGATCGATTCCTCGGCTGCACGAGGCCAGCCGGCCAGGCCCAGCCGGGCCGCGGTCGGGCCTTCGTGGGCGACGGCACCGACGGTCAGCCGGGGTTCTTCTGCGTGCTGGGCGATGAGCACACCGAGCGAGCTCGAGTACTCGAGGGCGCGGCGCATGAGCAGTGGGTCGTAGACGCAATGACCGTCGTCCGAGAACATCCGGACCCGGCCGGATCCTGCGGCCATCGTCGCCATCTCGGCGAGTTGCTTCCCCTCGAGCCCGACGGTGACGGCCCCGACCGGATGCACGTCGACGAGCCCGACTTCCTGCCCGCGGCGCCACACGTGGTCGGTGACAACCACCGAGTCGGCGACGGGGCTGGTGTTGGCCATGGCGAACACTGCCGTGTACCCACCGAGCGCAGCCGCAGCCGAACCGGAATCGATGGTTTCGGTGTCTTCGCGGCCCGGCTCACGCAAATGTGTGTGCAAATCGACGAATCCGGGCAGCAGAATCTGGCCGGCCGCATCGATGACGTCGGTTTCTGCAGCAGCGGACTTCGCGGCGTCCGCGCCGATCGCAGCGACGAGTCCGTCGTCGAGCAGCACATCGGTGGGTTCGCCCTCGCCGTACAGCAACGCGTTCTTGATGAGCACTGTCTCTCCTGTTTCTGTCGAGTTGCTCATCCGGCAACTTCCTCGGCACCGACCAGCAGTCGGAACAGCACGGCCATACGCATGTGCACTCCGTTGGTGACCTGTTGCAGCACAGCGGCTCTCGGAGAGTCGGCGACTGCGGAGGCGATTTCCATACCGCGCAGCATCGGGCCCGGATGCAACACGACGGCATGCTCTGGGAGCAGAGCGAGGCGCTTCTCGGACAGTCCGTAATTGATCGAGTACTCACGCTGGGACGGGAAGAATCCCCCGTTCATCCGTTCCGCCTGCACGCGCAGCATCAGGACCGCATCGAGCCCGGGGAGTTCGGCGTCGAACGAGTGGGCCACCGTGACCGGCCAGGACGAGGCCCCGACCGGAAGCAGCGTGGGCGGTGCCACGAGAACGACCTCCGCACCGAGCATCGACAGCAGCAGCGCGTTGGACCTGGCCACCCGGCTGTGCAGGATGTCACCCACGATGGCGATGCGCTTGCCCTCGATGTCCCCGAGGCGCTGCCGCAGCGTCAGTGCATCGAGCAGCGCCTGGGTGGGATGCTCATGGGTGCCGTCCCCCGCGTTGATGATCGCCGGTCCGCCGTCGTGGCCGGCCGTCCACGAGGCGATCTGGTGAGCGGCGCCCGAAGCCGGATGGCGCACGATCAGCGCGTCGGCGCCCGCGGCACGCAACGTCATGGCCGTATCACGCAGCGATTCGCCCTTCGAGACCGACGAGCTCGAGGCGCTGACATTGATGACATCCGCGCTCATCCACTTGCCCGCGACCTCGAAGGACACCCGGGTCCGTGTCGAGTTCTCGAAGAACACGGTCATGACGGTGCGGCCGCGCAGGGTCGGCAGCTTGTGGACCTCGCGCCCGAGGAGGGCCTGTTCGAAGCGCTCCGCCTCGTCGAGAAGCTCGACCGCCGATCCTCGGGTCAGGTCCGCAATCGACAACAGGTGCTTCACTTAGCTCTTTCCCCCGGAGATCATGACCGCGTCACGGCCGTCGTGTTCGCCCAGGAGAACCTTGACGTCCTCGGTTCGGGCGGTCGGCACGTTCTTCCCCACGTAGTCGGCGCGCAACGGCAGCTCCCGATGGCCGCGATCGACGAGGACCGCGAGCTGAACTGCGCGTGGCCGTCCCAGGTCCCGCAGAGCGTCGAGGGCCGATCGGACGGTGCGACCTGAAAACAGCACGTCGTCGACCAGCACCACCAGCGCGTTGTCGACACCGCCCTCGGGGACGGAGGTCCGCTCGAGGGGGCGGTGCGGCTTGGTGCGCAGGTCGTCGCGGTAGAGGGTGATGTCGAGTGAACCGACCGGCGGACGCACGCCGGAGAATTCTTCGATTTTTGCGGCCAGACGCGCCGCGAGGGTCGTGCCGCGGGTGGGTATCCCGATGAGGACGACGCGAGGCGCTTCACCGTCGGCGGCGTCGATCGCGGTCTTCTCGATGATCTGATGCGCGATACGCGCAATGGTGCGGCCTACATCCGCTGCGGACAACAACTCACGCGCGGGCTCGACTGCCGGTGACGACTTCGGTGTTGCTTCTGCCGGTTCCTCGGCAGGGCGGGACCCTTCGGGCACGCGCATACAACGACCTCCTTCTCCGCCTCACTGGACGGATCGTTAAAGGATGCCTGACGCGGCCAGCTTAGCAGCGCGCCGAGTTGCGCCAGGCCGGGGCCCCGGCCTCCGGTTCCCGCGCGCCACTCGGCCTGAGGGGCTCCGCGGGACCGGAGTGAGGCAGATGAACCTACGAACGCGGATCTTCCGGCTCGTCGCTTCCTGGTTCGGCACGCCGGGAGGTGGCCGCGGCAGCCGACCGCACCTGCGGGGCAACCAGTACGACCTGGCCGAGGACGCCGTTGACGAATCCCGGCGAGTCGTCGGTGGAAAGCTGTTTGGCCAGCTCGACCGCTTCGTCCACCGCCACGACGGGCGGGACATCGGTGGCATGGAACAGCTCCCACACTGCGATCCGCAGAATCGCCCGGTCCACCGCCGGTAGCCGCTCGAGCGTCCAGTCCTGCAGGTGCGAGGAGATCACCGCATCGATCCGGTCGAGGTTTTCGGCCACGCCGGTGACCACGGTGACGGTGTACGGAGCGACGGGCGCAACGGACTCGTCCTTGCCGGACATGTCCGCCCGCTCGGTCGCGAGATCGACCGGGTCGAGGTCGCGCGCTTCCGCTTCGAAGAGGAAGTCGACGGCGCGCTTACGGGCCTTGTGCCGTGCGCCGAGCTTCTTATGGGTACCGGACACTCAGGAATTCACACGCCCGAGGTAGTTGCCGTCGCGGGAGTCGACCTTCAACTTGTCGCCAGTGTTGATGAACAGCGGCACCTGGATTTCGGCACCGGTCTCGAGGGTGGCGGGCTTGGTGCCACCGGTCGAGCGGTCGCCCTGCAGACCCGGATCGGTGTGCTTGACCTCGAGCTCCACCGTGACGGGCAGCTCGACGAAAAGCGGAACGTCCTCGTGCACGGCGACCTGGACCGCCATGTTCTCGAGCATGAAGCGTGCACCGTCGCCGACCGTCGCCTCGTTGATCGAGATCTGGTCGTAGGTGTCACCGTCCATGAAGATGTAGTCGCTGCCGTCGTGGTAGAGGTACGTCATGTCGCGTCGGTCGACGGTGGCAGTCTCGACCTTGACGCCGGCGTTGAAGGTCTTGTCGACGACCTTGCCCGACAGCACGTTCTTCAGCTTGGTTCGCACGAATGCGGGGCCCTTGCCCGGCTTGACGTGCTGGAACTCGATAATCGTCCACAGCTGGCCCTCGATCTGCAGGACCAGGCCGTTCTTGAAATCACTAGTGGAAGCCACTTGCTTCGCGTCTCCTCGATAAGGTCGAAACCGTCTACACGACAGTCAGGTCTTTGGTGGTGAGGGTGAGTAGCTCCGGACCCTGCTCCCGGACCACGAGCGTGTCCTCGATCCGCACGCCTCCGCGCCCGGAGAAATACACGCCCGGCTCGACGGTCACCGCCGCACCGTCCAGAAGTGTACCGGTGCCCAGCTTGCCGATTCCGGGTGCTTCGTGGATTTGCAGGCCGACGCCGTGCCCGAGCCCGTGCAGGAACAGCTCTCCGTAGCCTGCTTCCTCGATCACGCTGCGGGCTGCCGCGTCGACGGCGGTGACCTCGGCGCCCGGCCGCAGGGCGGCACATCCGGCCGCCTGCGAGCGGGCGACCAGGGCGTACACCTCGCGCTGCCAGTCGGCTGCCTGTTCGAGGATGTACGTGCGCGTCATATCCGAGTGGTAGCCGCCGACCTCGGCCCCGAAATCCAGTTTGACGAAGTCGCCGCGCTGCAGCACTGCCGAGGTGGGACGGTGGTGGGGAATTGCCGAATGGGCACCCGCCGCGACGATCGTCTCGAACGAAATGCCGTCGGCACCGTGATCGAGCATCAGAGCCTCGAGCTCGCGCCCCACCTCTTTCTCGGTGCGTCCCGGCCGGAGTCCGCCACGCTCGAGAAGGTCGGCGAGCGCGGCGTCGGCGGCAGTGCACGCGGCCCGGAGCAACGCCACTTCGTAATCGTCCTTCACCATGCGTAGCTCCTCCACCAGCCCGGGAACCGGCTCCAGGCGCGTATCCGGGGCGAGCAGCGACCACGCGGCGAACTCGTCCACCGTGACGACATGACTTTCGAAGGCGAGCGACGACGCCGTCCGGCGGGCGACCGACTCGACGAGGTGGGCGACGCTGGCGCGGGCGATTTCGGCCCGGAGGTCGGGTACCTGTTCGGCCACCTGGGTGAGGTAGCGCCCGTCCGTGCAGATCACCGTGCGTTCCTCGGCGCCGTCGGCGTCCGCCGCGTCGACGAGCACTGCGGCATTGGACCCGGTGAAGCCGGTGAGGTACCGCACGTTCACCAGGTCCGTCACGAGAAGTGCGTCGAGATCGCGGGCGGCGAGCGCCGCGCGCAGTGCCGCGCGCCGCGAACCATGATCAGCAGGCATGACAGCAAACGTACCGGCATTGCCACCCGCCCCGCTGCCGAGGGACACGACCCGCGCGGCGGCGCCGAAATCGACCACCGTCGGCGGGGAGAACAGGTTGCAGACAGCGCGTCTGTGGGTTAGACCACACGCCGGAAAACCTTCTCGTTACGCTGTGCCCATGAATGCGTGGGTGGTACGCGGCCTCGGGATGGCCCTGATACATATTTTGGTTCGTGTGTTGCTCGGTGCGGCAATCACACAGTGGCCCCTCCAAGGTTCGATCCTGAGGTGGGTGGCTCTGCTGGTCGTGGTGTTGGTGGCGTTGATCTGGGCGGGTATCGACGGCATCCGGGACCGGCATCGCAACCCGGACCCCGACCAGGGTGCCGACCTCACCATGCTGTGGCTGAAGGCAGCGTTGCTCGGCGGCATCGTTGCGGGGGTCGGCAGCTGGCTGGCCGATCTGTTGCCCTCCCTCAACGTCACACAGAACTCGTTCTTCTTCGAAATCACCTCCGGTGCCGCGTTCACCGTCCTGCTCATCTTCGTTCCGGCCATGCTGGCCGTCTTCCTGGGCCGTTTCTTTGCCGGGCGTGAAGCCAAGAAGGCATCGCAGGGGCGTGGCGGCGACCGAGATGCCCGGCGGGGTGCCGGATCGGCGGCAGGCGCAGCAGCGGGAGGTACGGCAGCTGCTGCTGTCGCCGACGACAACGGCTATGGGCAGCACTATCCGGACGGAACGTACGACCAGACCGGTTACGCCGATCCCGATGCCGACACCGCGGTTTTCGAACCGGTACACAACTACCGCCAGGACACCTCGGACCTCGATGCCGGCGAGGGGCAGGACACCACCTGGCAGGAACCCGTCGACCTCGGCAAGCGCAACCCCGAAGAGCCGAAACGCGGCGAGTAGACCGCACTCGTCGGTCGAATCCGAAGACGCCGCCGCGGCGGAGGTGAGCAGGGTGCTTGCCTCCGCCGCGGCGTGTCTCGGCGTCAGAGAAGTGCCGTGTCACCGCGTCAGAGAAGTACTGCGCCGCCGGCGGTCTCCTCGCGTGCGACGGCCGAATATGCCGCGACGAGCAAGGACGGGTCCGGGCCCTCCAGACGTCCGGGCTTTGCCAGTCCGTCGAGAACCACGAACCGCAGCACGCCGGCGCGGTTCTTCTTGTCGGTCTGCATTCCCTCGACCAGCTGACCGAACGCGTCCGCGTCGTACGTCGTGGGGAGCCCGACCAGTTCGAGGATCCGGCGGTGCCGATCGGCGGTCTCGTCGTCGAGCCGGCCGGCCAGACGGCCCAGCTCGGCCGCAAACACCAGTCCGACCGACACCGCGGCGCCGTGACGCCAGCGGTAGCGCTCGCGCCGCTCGATCGCATGACCCAGCGTGTGCCCGTAGTTGAGGATTTCCCGCAGATCGGATTCGCGGAGATCGGCCGCCACAACTTTGGCCTTCACCTCCACCGAACGCTTGATCAGTTCCGGCAGCACGGACCCGGTCGGGTCGAGCGCCGCCTCGGGGTCACTCTCGATGAGGTCGAGGATGACGGGGTCGGCGATGAATCCGGTCTTGATGACCTCCGCCATCCCGGCGACGATCTCGTTGCGGGGCACGGTCTCCAGTGTCACGAGGTCGATGAGCACGGCCGACGGCTCGTGGAACGAACCGACAAGGTTCTTGCCCGCCTCGGTGTTGATTCCTGTCTTTCCGCCGACCGCGGCGTCGACCATGGCGAGCAAGGTCGTCGGCACATGGACCACCCGCACTCCACGCATCCAGGTGGCTGCGACGAATCCGGCGAGGTCGGTGGCCGCGCCGCCGCCCAGGGAGACCACGGCGTCACTGCGGGTGAGTCCGATCCGGCCGAGCACCTCCCAGCAAAAGCCGGCCACGGCCAGATCTTTGCCGTCCTCGGCGTCCGGGATTTCGATCCGGTGAGCGTCGATGCCCTTCTCGGCGAGTGCCGCTCGCACTGCCTCCGCCGTTTCGGCCAGCGGCGGCTGATGGAAGATCGCCACTGTCCTGGTCCCGGCGAGCTCGTCCACCAGCTCACCGAGCAAACCACGCCCGATGATCACCGGGTAGGGGTGTGCCGTCTGCACCTGTACACGTACCGGTTCGGTCACCGTCTGCTCCGCTCCGTCTCGTCCGATGTTCTCGGATCACCTGTTCCGCCGGGGTCGCACCTCATCCGGCAAGCTTCGCGACCAACTGCTGCACCACCCGCGCTGGGCTACGTCCGTCCGTCCGTATCCGAATGGACGCCACCTCGCGGTACAACGGCCGACGTTTGCGCATCAACTCGGCATACTTTTCGCGGGGGTCGCCACCGGCGAGCAGGGGACGTGCAGTGCTCGTTCCTGTCCGTTTCAGGCCCTCACCCACACTGATCTCCAGGTAGATCACCGTGTGGCCCTTCAGGAGTGCCCGAGTGCGCTCGGACAGTATCGAGCCGCCTCCGAGCGAGACGATACCCTCGGAACTCTCGATCGCCTTGCGGACGATCTCCTCCTCGAGGGCGCGGAATGCGGGCTCGCCGTCTTCGACGAAGATCTCCGCGATGGTGCGCCCCGCTTCCTCCTCGACCGCCGCATCGGTGTCGAAGAGCGGCAGGTCGAGGGCCTGCGCAAGACGTCGGCCGATGGTCGACTTACCCGCTCCCGGGGGGCCGACGAGCACAGCTTTCGGTGCCACGGCCCGTCACCGCCTCGTTTCGACGGCGGACGGGGCGGTCATCGCGCGAGCCGCGCGGCGACACCGGAGGCGTAACGCTCGAAGTTCGCGGCCGTTTCGGCAATGGAGTCGCCGCCGAACTTCTCGAGTGCAGCCTGGGCCACAACCAGCGCGACCATGGCCTCCGCCACGACACCTGCGGCGGGTACGGCGCACACGTCGGAGCGCTGATGAATGGCGACGGCTTCTTCACCCGTCGACATGTCGACGGTGGAAAGGGCGCGGGGAACGGTCGAGATCGGCTTCATCGCGGCGCGGACGCGCAATGCCTCACCGTTGGTCATGCCGCCCTCGAGCCCGCCGGCGCGATTGGTGGATCGCAGGATGCCATCGGGGCCCGGGCGCATCTCGTCGTGTGCCTGGCTGCCGCGGCGGCGGGCGGTCTCGAAACCGTCGCCGACCTCGACACCCTTGATCGCCTGAATGCCCATGAGCGCCGATGCGAGCCGGGCGTCGAGGCGATCCGCGCCACTGATGAACGAGCCGAGACCCACAGGGAGCCCGTGCACGACCACCTCGACGACCCCGCCGAGGGTATCGCCGTCGCGCTTGGCCGCCTCGATCTCGGCGATCATCGATTCCTCGGCCGCCTTGTCGAATGCGCGCACCGGGCTGGCGTCGATCGCCGCGATGTCGAATGCCGTCGGCTCGACACCGACGTACGGATCGGACGCACCGATGGAAATGACGTGTGAGAGCACCTCGACGCCGAATACCTGACGGAGGAAATTGCGGGCGAAGGTCGCGGCCGCGACGCGCGCCGCGGTTTCACGCGCGCTCGCCCGCTCGAGAACGGGACGGGCGTCGTCGAAACCGTACTTGAGCATGCCGGAGTAATCGGCGTGCCCGGGTCGCGGTCGGGTGAGGGGTGCGTTCCGCGCCTGATCGGCGAGCAGGTCGGGATCCACCGGATCGGCAGACATGATGGTTTCCCACTTGGGCCACTCGGTGTTGCCCACCTCGACCGCGATGGGCCCGCCGAGCGTCCGACCGTGGCGCACACCTCCGACGATGGTGACCTTGTCGGCCTCGAACTTCATGCGTGCGCCGCGCCCGTAACCGAGACGCCGTCGCGCGAGTTGAGTCGAGATGTCCTGGGACGTCACTTCGACGCCCGCAACCATTCCCTCGAGCATCGCAACGAGGGCGGGACCATGGGATTCTCCGGCAGTTATCCAGCGCAGCACGACCAATATCCTTCCACGTCGCCGCGACCCGCAGTGACGGTGGCCCTCCCAACCCGGCGCGGATCGAAGGCGGCGCTCACGGAAGGTGCGTGGCCAGCAGCGCGAGGACGGTCGCAGCGCACATGGCGGGCCCGTGGGGAACGCTCGTCGGAGAAGCCGCGTCCGGCCCTGGGCGCGAAGGGCGCGACCGTGCCCTGACCAGTGCGACGTACCCCGCAGCGGCCGTGAACGCCGGTGCCAGGAGGGCGGCCCACACCCACGCTCCTCCCCCACCCAGTGCGGCCAGCGCGCCCACACCCAGCGCGAGCTTGACATCGCCCGCCCCCAGCGATCCGGGCGCGCAGAGATACAGAAGGAGATACGCCGCCGCGAGAAGTACACCCCCGATCACTGCGGCCGGCGCCTGACCGGTAAACCCCGCAAGGACGACGACTACCGCGAATCCGGGCAGAGTCAGGATGTTCGGCAATCTGCGCGCACACCAGTCCGTGGCCGCGAGGCTGACGCACCACCATCCCAGCAGGACAGCGGCAGGTACCAACGCGGGTTCCGGTTCCCGGCCCGAGGATCCGCACCACACCGCGACCGCCACGCCTGCGGCGCACGAACTTTCACACCAACCGCGTCGCACGGCCGCGTCGCCGACGAACCTCGTCGCCGTACGCCGCGCGCACCATCCTGCGCCTGCGCCGGCGAGCACGCCGACCGAGATGAGCCACCACATGGACACAGCGTGACCGGTGCTCGGCAAGCCTCGTCGTCGACGACGTGCAGAAATTCCCTGGCCTGTGGAGAAACCGGGGCCTGTGGACAACTGATATGGACGCAGATTTGTCAAGAGGGCAGCAGGAGGCGGACGTCCAGGACCGTCGTCGTGGACGTCCGCCTCGGGTGGCCCCGGATGAATCTGGTGGTTGGTGGCGAGCGTGTCGGTTGTCGACGCGTTGTCGAAGTCTGATATGCGCGGGTTGGCTACCGCAAAGACAGTTGTTCGGCTGGAGTGGATCGCTGGTCTAACCTCGAGCGTGATCCCAACGTGCAGTTGAGGATTGCTCATAGTTGTCTCGCGGGTCACTCCCAGGCGCTGTTGTCACCAACCGTGTGATCATCCGGGACGTTTGTAGGCCCTGCCGGCCCCTGGTCAGTGCCTCATCGGTCGTCGCCGAGGAGCGGGGGCAAGGTGGAGTCCCCGCAGCGCAAGCGAGGAGAACCGACCTTGCCGCCCGACGAGCAACGACCAGAATGGCCGCGACGGGGAAGGCCCCGTGGTCAGTCGTCGAGCACGGCCAACGACCAGCACCACCCGGCGAGCTCGCGGGCGATGGCGGTGTTCGCCAGCACGGGACGCTTGCGGCGGGCGTCGAACCCGGCCCAGCGTTCGTGCAGGCGCCGGTTGCCCCGTTGCCCGCGGGCTCGGGCCGCCGGTGAGGCCTTGTTCCAGCGGCGCCGCAGATCCACCCCGGCACGATAGGGCTGCCGGTGATGCCAGGCGGCCTCGATCAGCAACCGGCGCGCGTGCCCGTTGCCGGTCTTGGTGATCGGCCCCTGCGAGCGGGAGGCGCCCGAGGACGACTCGGTGGGCACCAGTCCCAGGTAGGCGCCGATCGAGCGGCCGGTCAGCCGGTGCCAGTCCCCGATCTCGACCGCCAGCCCGAAGGCGGTCAACGTGGATACCCCGCGCAGACACCCGAGCCGGGTCACCACCGGGGTGTAGGCGCTGTCGGCGGCCATCCGGGTGATCGCGGCATCCAAACGGTCGCGCCGGCCGAGGGCGGCGAGCATGGTGTCGTACGCGGTCTCGTAGGCCAACTGCAGACCGGGCTCATCGAAATGCTGGCTGCGCAGCCAGGTGTCGTGCACCTGCGTCCACGCGTGCCCGCCGTAGTAGACGATTCCCTGCCGCAGAAGAAGTTTCGACAGCCTGTGCCGAGCCGCCATCAGATCCCGGCGCACGTCCTCGCGGGCGCGCACCAGATCCCGGGCGGCCTCCTGCGCCACGCTCGGCACCGTGACCGGGGTGATCTGATCGAGGTGCAGCAATCTCGCCAGATGCCGTGCATCTCGCACGTCGGTCTTGACCCGATCACCGGACGGGCGCTGCAGCTTCGAGGGTGCGGCCACCAGACACTCGATGCCGACAGTGTCCAGGAAACGGGCCAGCCCGAACCCGGTGGGCCCGGCCTCGTACGTCGCCTTCACCGGATCCGGCAACGACCGGATCCACTCGAGTATGTCGCGATGATCGGGCGTCAATCGGCGCTCGAACAGCTCACCGGTCCGCCCGTCGAGGCCGCACGCGACGACCGATCGTGCGTGCACATCCAATCCGACGCTCGTACGCTGATTCATTGCTGGGGCCTCCCACATCTTGTGGCTCTACCGGCCAGGACCCGTTTCCTGTCGGCAACCCACGTTCACATGTGGAGTGGGCCCCAGCCCATACCCTCATACTGTCTAGCCCAATGCGGCCGCCATGGCCTCTCTCGGCGCAGGCCGGCCGGTAAACTGCTCCACTTGCCCGAAGGCCTGGTGGAGGAGCATCGACAACCCGCCGACCACCGTTCCACCGGCAGCCTCCACTGCCGCGGCCAACGGCGTCGGCCACGGGTCGTAGATCGCGTCCAGCACGAACGGCGCCTGTCCGAGGACATCCGCACAGTCGATGATTGCGGCGGACGGCACGGTGCTGACGAGGGCGGCCGCTCCGGCGCACCGCGCGGCAAGTTCGCGGCTGTCGAAGCCGAGGAGTCGAACCTCGAGACCGATCGCCTCGGCACAGGCCAACGCGCCCGCGGCCCGACCCTCGTTCCGGGCCACCACGGTGACGCTCTTCACACCCATGTCGGCGAGTGCCACCAGCGCCGGCCTCGCCGTCCCGCCCGCGCCCACGACCACGGCGTCGGCTCCGGCAATAGTGCCGATCCCGCCCGCGGTCAAAGCACCCCGGACGCCGTCCACATCGGTGCAGTCCGCACGCCATCCGCCCTCGATGCGAACCAGCGTGTTGGCGGAGCCGATCGTCACCGCGCGCTCGGTCCGCTCGGTGGCGAAGTCGAGCGCCGCAATCTTGCCCGGCATCGTGACCGACAGGCCCACCCATTCCGGGCCGAGACCGGACACGAGACCTGGAAGACGTTCCCCGTCGCATTCGATGCGCTCGTAGGTCCAGTCGGTCAGTCCCAGCGCCCGATACGCCGCGAGATGCAGCTGCGGAGACCGGGAGTGGGCGATCGGGCTTCCCAGGACAGCAGCCTTGCGTGCCGACTTCACGTCACCGTCCACTGTCGAGGATCCCGTTGTTCAGCGCCTGGTCGATGTTGGACAAGTGCTCCTCATAACTCTTCGTGAACAGCGTCGTCCCCTTCGCGTCCACGGTCACGAAATAGATCCAGTCCCCCTGCTCCGGGGATTCGACGGCCTGCAGGGCCGCGATACTCGGCGACGAGATCGGGGTGGCCGGCAAGCCGGGGCTGGCGTAGGTATTCCACGGGGTGACCGTCGCCCGATCCGCATCGGTGGTGGCCAACTCCGTCGTGTCGAGCGCATAGTTGACCGTCGAGTCGAACTGCAGCGCCTGGTTGACCGCCAACCGGTTCAAGATGACGCGCGCCACCTTCGCGAAGTCTTCGGGCATCGCCTCCCGCTCCACCAGCGACGCGGCGATGAGCATCCGGTAGGGGGAAAGGCCCACCACGTTTCCCGCGGTGAGGATGCCCGTCTCCTCGTAGCTCGCCGCGCTCTCGGTCACGAGCTTCCGTAGGATCTCGGCAGCACCGGCCGTCGGATCGAAATCCCAGCTGCCGGCGGCGATGAGACCCTCGAGCTGCCGGTCCCGGTCGGGTACGCCGGCGACGGCATCTCTGGCCCAGTCCGGTACGCCGAGCGCGCCGATGTCGCCCGCACCGGCGTTGTTGAGTTCGTCGTAGCTGATGCACCGTTCCTGCCCGGCCTCGCCCAGGCAGCTTGCCTCCGAGATGAGGGTGTAGATCCCCTTCTTCACTGCACCCGTCTGCACGTCGGTGGTGTCGTGGAGCTGACGGCCCTCCGAAATGATCATCTGGCCCACACGCGACGCCGGATCGACGAGTTCTCGGACGGCGTCCACGGCAGGGATCTGGGTCGAGAGACTGTAGAAACCGGGCTGCACCGAATTCATCGCAGTGTTCTGGACCGCGGCGTTGAAGAAGGCCGATCCGCTGGCCACCACGTCTCGCTCGGCCAGCGTGGTCGCGATCTCCTCCGCGGTGTCCCCCGCATGGACCTGGACCACGACTTCGGGTCCGCCCGGACCTGGGTAGTCGGCCGGGGCGTCCGGGCCACCGAAAAAGAGCTTGCCGCCGACGAAGACCATTCCCGCCAAGACGACCAGAACGACTGCGGCCGCCAGCGCTCCGAGGATCTTACGCCTGCGTGCCCGGCCGCGGGACTTCTGCTCGCGTCGCGCGTGCACGCGCGACGGCGGGGCGGGACGCTCGACGGGAACGGCGGCAATGATCTGTGTTTCGGCCTCGTCGAACGCGACGTCGGCTCTCTCGTACGGTGCGTCACGTCGCCCCTCGACGGAGACATGGTCGTCGACCGGCAGGCCGTCGTACTCGCGTTCGTGAACGTCGCGCTCGTCATACGCAGGCTCGCCATACGCAGCCTGGTCATACGCAGCTTCGTCGAACGCTGACCGGTCGTACGTGTGCTCATGGGCGTGCTCGTCGAGAGGGTCCTCACGGTAGCGATGCACGGGCTCGTGGTGCGCTGGCTCCGTGTGGGCCCCGTCGTGGCGCCCGAGGTAGTCGGGACCGGGCGGGTGGTAGCCGTACATACGATCATCGAGCGCGGAATCGGCGTAGCCGGTGCGGTGGTGACCGAGTTCGGCCGCTTCGGCACGGTCCGGAAAATCATCGCGCTCGGGGCCAGACTCGTACTCGACCGGCTCGTCTTCGTCGAGATAGCGGTGTCGCCGCGGTTCACGGGGAGGATAGTCGAAACCAGGCTGTTCCCCTGCCGGCCGCCGATGATTGCTCACTGGCCCGCCTCCGGTTGCTGCCTGTCCCCGACCGAATCCCCTGCATTCACCGACCTGCTCCGCTCGTCCAACCACCCCTGCAAGATCGCCACCGCCGCGGCCTGGTCGATCACCGTACGCTGGCTTCTCGCACTGACACCGCTCTCGCGAAGCGCCCGCGTGGCGGTGACGGTGGTCAGACGCTCGTCCGCCATCCGCACCGGGATCGGATCCACCGCCCTTCGCAATCGTTTCGCGAAAACAGTAGCGATCGAGGCCGCCTTGCCTCGTTCGCCCCGCAAGGTCTGCGGCAGACCGACGATAACCTCCACGGCCTCGTATTCCTCGACTATGTCGGCAATGCGCCGGATATCCGGCGCGTCGGGGCCGCGTTCCTTCGACCGGGGAACCGTCTCGACCGGGGTGGCGAGAACCCCGTCGGGGTCGCTCGAGGCGACTCCGATCCGGACGCTCCCCACGTCGATACCGATGCGTCGACCGCGCCCAGGGTCGTCGACGCCCGGTCGATCGGGACCGCCCTGTTCCGCGCGATGCACCGCTACTGGTTCCCTACCTTGTCCGCCACGGCCCCTCGGACCGCATCGAGGGCCGCCGCGATGCCGGTGGTGTCCGAGCCGGACCCCTGGGCCATGTCCGCTTTGCCGCCGCCGCGACCCCCGATCAGGGGGCCGAACTCCTTCACGAGGTCACCGGCCGCGACCCCGAGTTCCTGCGCCGCCTTGTTGACGGCGACAACGAATGGAACCTTGCCGTCGGCATCACCGAACAGGGCGACGACAGCCGGCTGCGTGCCGAACCGTCCGCGAATGTCGGTGACGAGACTCCGGAGGTCGTTGCCACCGACACCGGCGGGAGCCGAGTCCGCCACCAGCAGCACCGGTCCCACGCGCTGAGCCTTGTCGAGGTAGGTGCCTGCGGAGGCCAGAACTGCTTGTGCCCGAGCCTGTTCGAGCTCCTTCTCTGCAACGCGAAGCCGTTCGACCAAGGCCTCGACACGGGCAGGCACCTCTTCGGAGGGCACCTTCAGCGAGGACGACAGTCCGGCGAGCAGCGCCCGTTCCTTGGCCAGGTAACGGTACGAGTCCAGCCCGACGTAGGCCTCCACACGCCGCACACCCGAGCCGACGGACTGCTCACCGAGGAGGGTCACGTTGCCGATCTGCGCCGAGGTTCCCACGTGTGTTCCGCCACATAGCTCCATGGAGAACGGTCCACCGATCTCCACGACGCGTACCTCGTCGCCGTAGTTCTCGCCGAACAAGGCCATGGCGCCCATCGCCTTTGCCTTGTCGAGGTCGGTGACGAACGTGTTGACCGCGTAGTCGGCGGCCACGGCCTCGTTCGCCACAACCTCGATGTCCTGCTTCTGCGACTCGGTGAGCGCACCCTGCCACGAGAAGTCGAACCGCAGATATCCGGGCTTGTTCAACGAACCGGCCTGAACGGCGTTGGGCCCCAGAACCTGTCGGAGGGCGGCGTGGACCATGTGCGTACCGGAGTGACCCTGGGTGGCACCCTTACGCCACCCGGCATCGACCTGCGCCAGAACGACGTCGCCTTCGGTGATCTCGCCTTCCTGGACGGTGACCTTGTGGACCCACAGCTTTTTCGCGATTTTCTGGACGTCGTTGACCTTCACACGCAGTCCCGGCCCGGTCAGCGCGCCCAGGTCTGCAATCTGGCCGCCCGCCTCCGCGTACAGCGGGCTGCGGTCGAGAATGACCTCGACGTCCTGGCCGGTGGCGGCGACGGGAACGCGCTGCCCGTTGGAGATCAGGGCGAGGACACGCGCCTCGGACACCAGTTCGTGGAAACCGGTGAACTCGGTGGGACCGCGGTCGAGAAGTTCCTTGTAGACGGTCAGGTCGGCGTGCGCGTGCTTGCGTGCCTGGGCGTCGTCCTTGGCACGCTGACGCTGCTCCGCCATCAGCGTGCGGAATCCCTCTTCGTCGACCGACAATCCGGCCTCGGCCGCCATCTCGAGGGTGAGGTCGATGGGGAAGCCGTAGGTGTCGTGCAGCGCAAAGGCTTGATCGCCGCCGATGACCGACTTCCCGGAAGCCTTCACGGACTCGGCGGCGCCTTCGAACAGCTTCGAGCCGGACGTGAGGGTCTTGAGGAACGCGGTCTCCTCGCCGACCGCGACCGTCTCGATGCGGCCGAAGTCGCTGTCGAGGACCGGGTACGAGGGGGCCATCGTGTCGCGTACGACGGTGATGAAGTCACGCATGCTCGGCTTGTCGGCGCCGAGCAGCTTTGCCGAACGCACGATGCGCCGCAGCAGTCGGCGCAGCACGTACCCGCGTCCGTCGTTGCCCGGATTCACACCGTCGGCGATGAGCATGGCCGCCGTACGCGCGTGATCGGCGATCACCCGGAACCGGACGTCGTCGTCATGATTGACGCCGTACCTGCGGCCTGACAACTCCTCGGCCTTCGCGATCACCGGGCGGACGAGGTCGGTTTCATACACGTTGTCGACGCCCTGCAGCAGGAACGCGACGCGCTCGACTCCCATGCCGGTGTCGATGTTCTGCTTCGGCAGCGGGCCGAGGATCTCGAAATTGTCCTTGCTGATGCCGAGTCCGCGCTCGTTCTGCATGAACACGAGATTCCAGATCTCGATGTAGCGGTCTTCGTCGGCCTCCGGGCCGCCTTCCTTGCCGAACTCGGGGCCGCGGTCGTAGTAGATCTCCGAGCATGGCCCGCACGGCCCGGGGATGCCCATGGACCAGTAGTTGTCGGCCATGCCCCGGCGCTGGATCCGCACCTCGGGAACGCCGACCTCGTCGCGCCAGATGTCGCGGGCCTCGTCGTCGTCGAGGTAGACGGTGACCCAGATCCGCTCGGGATCGAATCCATAGCCGCCGTCGTCGACGCTGCCGGTCAGCAACGCCCAGGCATGCTTGATTGCTTCCCGCTTGAAGTAGTCACCGAAGGAGAAGTTCCCGGCCATCTGGAAGAACGTGTTGTGCCGGGTCGTGATGCCCACGTTTTCGATGTCGAGGGTGCGCACACATTTCTGCACACTGGTCGCCGTCGAGTACGGCGGGGTCTGCTGGCCCAGGAAGAAGGGCACGAACTGGACCATTCCCGCGTTGACGAACAGCAGGTTCGGATCGTCGAGAATCAGCGAGGCGCTGGCTACCTCGGTGTGGCCTGCCTTGACGAAATGGTCGAGGAAGCGCCGGCGAATCTCGTGGGTCTGCACGTCAGTGATCCTTATTGTCTGTCTCGAGGGCAACTGCGGGGTGGCTGTCCTGTCGGGCACACGGGAGCCCGGCAGTTCGGCAACAATCAGCTTAACCGGCCACCCGGACGCGTCTTGCCACGGACGATGGCACGCAACTTGTCGACCCGGGCCGCAATGTCGCGCTCACCACCGTGCGTGGTGGGCTGGTAGTAGTCGACGCCGACCAGTTCGTCCGGCGGATATTGCTGTGGCAGCACGCCGTCGGGGTGGTCGTGGGGATAGCGATATCCGACGGCGTTGCCGAGCTTCGCCGCACCCGCGTAGTGCCCGTCGCGCAGATGCGGGGGCACCAGGCCTGCGTTGCCCGCGGCGACGTCGGCCATCGCCGCTCCGAGCGCAGCGATCACCGCCCCCGACTTCGGTGCGGTGGCGAGGTGGATGGTCGCCTGGGCGAGCGCAAGGCGTGCCTCGGGCATGCCGATCAGCTGCACGGCCTGGGCGGCCGCGGTGGCAGTCTGCAGTGCGGTCGGATCGGCCATCCCGATGTCTTCACTCGCGTGGACCACCAGCCGACGCGCGATGAAGCGCGGGTCTTCACCCGCGGTCAGCATCCGCGCGAGGTAATGCAGTGCGGCATCGACGTCGGAGCCACGGATCGATTTGATGAAGGCGCTGATGACGTCGTAGTGCTGGTCACCGTCACGGTCGTAGCGGACCGCCGCCTTGTCGACGCTGGCCTCTACCGTGGCGAGGTCGAGCAGAATCGGCCGATCCTCATCGCCCGCCTGGTCGAGGGCAGCCCCCGCGGCCGCCTCGAGCGCCGTCAGTGCCCGACGCGCATCGCCCGCCGCCAATCGGACCAGATGATCCAAGGCATCGCCCGCGATTTCGATCTCACCGCCGTACCCACGCTCGTCGGTGCGCGCCCGCTTGAGGAGTTCCTCGATGTCGCCGGGCGTCAACGACTGCAGTTGCAGCACCAACGACCGGGACAGCAGCGGTGACACGACCGAGAAGGACGGGTTTTCGGTGGTCGCGGCAACGAGGAGCACGATCCGGTTCTCCACGGCAGCGAGCAGGGCGTCCTGCTGGGTTTTCGAGAACCGGTGTACCTCGTCGATGAACAACACCGTCTGTTCCCCCGCGAGGAGGCGCCGCCGCGCGAGTTCGATGACGCCGCGCACCTCCTTCACACCCGCGGACAGCGCGGACAACGCCTCGAATCGGCGGCCCGTCGCCCCCGAGATGAGTGAGGCCAAGGTTGTCTTGCCGGTACCGGGAGGGCCGTACAGCAGCACCGACGCTGCTCCGGAACCCTCGACCAGACGCCGTAGCGGCGCCCCGGGCCCCAGGAGGTGCTGCTGTCCGACCACCTCGCCGAGAGTGCGCGGGCGCATCCGCACCGCGAGTGGTGCGTGAGGGTTGACAGCCACGTGTCCGAGACCGGATTTCGGCGCGAGTTCCACCTCGGGCCGCACGGTCTCGAACAGTCCGGCCGACTCGTCCTCGCCCAACTCCGAACCGAAAAGATCGCTCACAAGTTCGACGCTACTCGGAAGGCGTGGCGGAAACCCACTCCGGTCTGCCGGTCGGCGTCACCCGACAGACAAACCTCGAAGCTTGTCGGCCACCAGGCGGGCGTGGTGGGCGACCACCGTGTTCCCGGCGTGGTCGGCGCTCCGGGCCAGCCTGTCCCAGCGCTGCGTCAGGGCTTCGGACCGCGGAACCGACAGGTGATGCTCACGCACGGCGGCGATGCGGCTGTGATTCTCCGGAAGGAACAGATACGTGCTGACCCACACCCAAATGAGCTGCGCTTCGACCATGCGGGTGGCCAGCACGTTGTCGTCGGCGAGCGCGGGCCACATCCCCACGACCTCGGCGCGCCAAGCCTCGATCATGGCCTGCGTCCGCTCGTCGGACAGTTCCACGGTGCAGAGGCAACCAGGGAAGGAGACCAGTGCATACGCGATGTCGAGCATCGCGTCGCGGAAGCCACCCCACTCGTAGTCCAGGAAACGAACACCCTCGTCGTTGACCATGATGTTGTCCGGGCACAGGTCCGAGGGGCTGAACGCCCTGAATCGGCCACTGTCGAACAGCTTCGCGGCGCGCGCCACCTGCGCCGTCATGTCCGCGGACACGTCGACACCCAGGATCCGGGAGAGAAGGCGGGGCACCTCGGGAACCGCGCGGTGAACCTGCTCGGCGACGGTGTCGTCGCAATGCGCCACCTCGGCGCGGCGAAGAAGGGCGGTGAAGTCTTCTTCGCGTCCCACCGTGGCCGCGTGCATACGGCCCAGCGCCTGTGCCATGGCCATCAGGGTGTTGGTGACCGTATCGGCGTCGGAATGCTCGAGCAGGGCACTGATCGGCGAGGCATCACCGAGGTCGCTGAGAACGAGGAGTCGCGCCTCGAGGTCGGAGGCGAGCAGTTCGGCGCCCGGCCTGCTGTCGGTCGCCAGTGCAGTGGCGAACTGATACGACACGGCTTCACGGAGGAACGCGCTGCTGCTGTCACCCGACAGGTCGTCGGGATCGATAGTCCGTGAGCCGGACACGCCGACGTCCTCACGCAGTTGCTTGATCACCAACGTCCGCGGAAGGGAGAACGGATTCTCGGCCACGCGTACGCGGAGCACGATGGTACGACCACTACCGCCGAGGTCGACGGGGTCTACCAGTGTCACGGGTGCCCCGGTACGACGCGTGAGCAGCTTCTCGGCTGCGGCAACTACCTCGGAAACGGGGTCGGCCAGTATTGCAGTCATCGCGGTCCAACTTACCTGCTAGTGACACGGATCATCGAGTCCTCCGCCGGAAGCCTCGGTGAATTTCAGCATTTCGGCTGATCGGGCGCGAGCGGATGGAGCGGTGCCACGTCAACCGACACCGCAATGGTGCTGTTTCGTGCCTCTGTGTATATGACTCCGCGCAGCGGCGGTACATCCGCGTAGTCCCGGCCCCACGCCACGACTGTGTAGCGCTCGTCGACGAGTTGATCGTTGGTCGGGTCGAAAGCGAGCCAGCGGTCGCCGGGCATCCACACAGCGGCCCACGCGTGGGTGGCGTCGACACCGATCAGTCTTTCCTGGCCGGGCGGCGGCTGCGTTTCCAGATATCCCGACACGTACTGGGCGGCGAGCCCGTGTGAGCGCAGGCAGGCGATCGCGAGCCGAGCGAAATCCTGGCACACCCCGGACCTCTTCTCGAGCACCTCGGTGACCCGGGTGGACACGGACGTCGACCCCGATCTGTACTGGAAGTCGCGGTGGATGCGGCTGGTGAGGTCGAGGACGGCGTCGACGAGCGGACGTTCCGGCGGAAAGCTCACGGCCGCGTAGTCGCGCACGCCGTCACTGATCTCGGCCGGCTGCACGTCCAGCACGAAGTCCTGGGCCAGCGCCCCGTCCGTCCCCACCGGCCGGGACAGCTCCCACCGCGAGTTCGCGGGCGCACTGACGAGCCGGTGTGGTTCCGGCCCGTACACCTCTACTTCGGACTCGGCGGTGACGATCAGCTCCTCGTGCGCTGCGCTGACCTGGAAGTAGAGGTCGCGATTGCCGTACACGTCTACACCCACCGACCGATCGGCGGGCGCGGGCGAGATGTCGACAGCCGATCGGACACAGCGCTGATCCTCGGTGTCACGCGGCAGCAGGTAGCAGCGGCCGTAGGACGAGGACACCGGCTCCGAATAGGTGTAGGTAGTGCGGTGGGTGATCCGGTATCGCCGGAGTACGGGGCGCTTGCTGGTCGAATCAGCCGGGGGCGACGGGTCGATCATGCGGGAACTCCGCCCCCGACCGTCCACGAGGTCGCGCTGCCCCACAGCGGTTGCATACCGCCGGGCAACGACAACGGCCCCTTCGACATGACCTCGGACAACCGGCCGAGAAGTCCGACGATCTCGGTGGTCAGGTCGCCCACTTCTGTTCGTACTCCGGTGTCGTCGATGCGCTCGAGCCGGGCAGGGTCGACCCGTCGAACGGTGTTGAGCATGTCCTCGGCGAGCCGCTCCGCCGGCGAGGATCCGGAGGCGTCGGGTAGGGCCGCCAGGTCGGTCCGCAGCGCCTCGAGCTGGAAGACGAGCGAGCGGGGGTTGCCGATGTCGAACAGCAGCAACTCGGCCACCGCGGCAGGGCGGATACTTCGATTCCGCCGGCGGTACACCACCGAGCTCTCGGTGGCGAGCAGAAGTGATTCGATCAACGCTCGTTCGGTCGCGGGATCCCGCTTCCGCCCCATGGTGGACGCCACCAGGGTGGTGAGAGTAAAGGCCCGTTCGATCCGCTTGCCGATGTCCATGATGTGCCAGCCGGTGTCGCGGACCAGCGATTCTGCTGAGACACCGGACAGCGCCAGCATGCCGCCGAGCACTGCGGATTGCGCCTCGAAAAGCCGGGAGCCATCGTCGATCGACTCGTCGGAGACCTCACCGAGAGCGCGTTCCACCGTGCTCAGCACGGCCCAGATGTCGTTCGACAATTGGCCGCGTACCGCCCGCGCGGCCTGCTCCACGTCCCGGACGGCTCGAGCGAGTGATCCGTCGCGGTCGGGATCGACGGTGAGAGACCGTAGTTCCGCTCGAACTTGCTGGAGATCCGCAGTGGGATGGGGGCCCGCAGTTCCGTCGGAAGCGTTCACCGACCGTGTCGGCGCGCCCCCTTCCCCCCGTGCATTTCCCTGCTCCGCGACGGTGAGGACGGCGTCGAGGAGAATAGGAAGACACCCGGCACCCGGCAGCCACGGGCGGAGCCGATAGTCGCGGTACTTCTCCCCCACGGCGATCATCAGCCGTGCCGAACCCTCGGCCCGCTCCGCGCATCGCCCTATCGAGAAGAGTTCGGACAGCGCGCGGGGCGAGGCCAGCAGATCGGACGAGGTTGCTGCGTAGGTGGG
Organism: Rhodococcus sp. ZPP; assembly: GCF_017656075.1. Lineage (NCBI taxonomy): Bacteria > Bacillati > Actinomycetota > Actinomycetes > Mycobacteriales > Nocardiaceae > Rhodococcus > Rhodococcus sp. ZPP. The sequence goes on along the minus strand of NZ_CP058638.1, from coordinate 6,633,200 downwards.
CAGCGACTCGACGTCACGGGCGGCGCTCTCACCGGTATCTGCCGGGCCGAGCCGCGGCGCGAAGCGCACCCAGACGTCCTTGGCTCCCGCATGCCGGCGATCCCCGCGCTCGGCACCCGGAATCAGGGTCGTTCCCAGGCCGCCGGACATGGGTACGTAGCCCACCCGTTGAGCCACGGAGAACAGCCGGACGCCGACGGGCGCGAGAGTGACCTCGCCCCCGCCCCCGGCGCCGGCCGACGGCGCATACGACGAGTCGGGGATGATTTGCCCCACCCAGTTGGCGGGATCCGCGCGTACCTGTTCGAGAAATTCCGTGCGCCGGGCGTCGTCGAGTGCGGAGGGGACCACGGGCGGCCCGCCGCGGACGGCGCGGAGCACCATCGATGAAACATTGGCCAGGATGTGCGCGAGTTCGGAGCGGTCACCTCCCCAGAACGTCGGCACGGACGGCAACAACAGATCCTCGTCGAGCAGTCGCCGCGAGAGTGCCGGCAGCAGGCGGGTGAGTGCCGGATTCTCCAGGACTCCGCTGCCGAGGGTGTTCACAACGGTCACTGCTCCCCGACGCAGCACCTCGACGAGGCCGACTACGCCGGCCCGGGAGCCGGGGCGCAGATCGAGGGGGTCGGCGAGTTCGGCGTCGACCCGCCGGATGATGACGTCGACCTGTTCCAACCGGCCCAGTGACCGCATCCAGATGCGGCCGTCACGGACCACCAGGTCGGCGCTCTCCACGAGCGGGAACCCGAGGACAGTCGCCAGGTAGGCCTGGTCGAACGCGGCACCCGACCTGGTCTGCGGACTGAGCACGACCACGAGCGGGTCTTCCGAACCGGCGGGCGCCGCGTCGATTGCCGCGAGCCGCATCGACTGGGCGAACGAGGACAACGGCCGGGGGCCCACGGTCTCGTAGATGCCCGGAACCGCCCGGGCGATCACTCGGCGGTTCGCCATCGCGTAGCCGGCCCCGCCCGGAGACTGGGTGTGGTCGCGAACAGCGTGGAAATTGCCGTCCGCGCCGCGGCCGACGTCGAGACCGTGGAAGAACAACTGGTGCCGACCCGGGATCGACATGCCGTGCGCAGGCCGAAGATATCCGGGATGACCGAACACGAGGCGGGCGGGCACGGCACCACTCCGCAGGAGCGTCCTCGGCCCGTACAGGTCGGCGAGGACGGCATCGAGAAGCCGCGAACGCTGGAGGAATCCCGCTTCGAGGTGCTCCCATTCGTCGGCCGTGAGGAGAAGCGGTATCGGGTCGATCTCCCACCGAGACGGTCCGGTGGCGAGGTCCGATCCGTCGAGGGGGTTGTAGGTGATGCCGTGGTTGTCGACGAGGAGCCGGATGCGGGACTGCAGCCGGCGCACGGAGCCGCTGTCCGCGCCGAGGAGGCCGTCACCCAGCTCGGACCACGGCGCACGGACCTTCCCGTCGGCGTCGAACAGTTCGTCGTATTCCGGGCCGCGGTGCGGCGCCGCGGTCACCGGAGTCTCCGGACTTGCTGGACGCGTTCTTTCCGTGCCTCGGCGAGCAGGCGATCGGCTCCGTTACCGGCTCGCAACCGCAGCGCGAGGACCAGCACCCCGGCCACCACGATTCCGACCATGTTGATGCCCAGTTGAAGTGCGGACAGTGCGGCGATGCGCCACTCGCCGACCGTGACGGCGACGACGGCGAAACCCGCCGCCGGCACCGTGGTGACCGAGATGAAGACACCGACGAGTGCCGCGGACTTCGCGGACACGAGCGCGAGCATCCCGGCTGCCCCGGCGAGGACGGCGACCACCAGCGACAGGGGTCCGACCTTGTAGATGTAGTCGACCTGATCCTGGGCCTCGAGGCTGTCGAGAGCCATCCACCCGATCCGTTCCATCACCAGCGTGGCAACCCAGGTGGCAGCCATGGCGAAGGGAAAGCCGAGGAGCAGCGCGAACAAGGAGCGTCGTGCGAGACCGAGTTTGCGCCGTGCCAGGGCCACGGCGAGTGCTGCCAACGGACCGAACTCCGGTCCCACCACCATGGCACCGACGATCGTGATCGGTGAGTCGGTCACGACTCCTACCGACGCGAGCAGACACGCGATCGTCAAGAAGGCGAGGAACGTTCCGTTGAGGGTCGACTCCTCACGGGTGCGGCTGACAAGTTCCTCCCACACGACGCTGTCGGCCGGATCGCCGGGAGCCGCCTTCTCTGCCTTCCGTGCGGCCGTGGACAGGACCGTCTCGACCGGTCCCAAGGTGATCGCGCCCATGTGCTGGATGTCCAGCGCTTCGAGCGCGTCGATCACCTCGTTGGCCGCCTCGCGGGCCACATCTGCTTGGACCACGTCACCGGCCGGGTCGATCGCCGCACTGCGCAGGACCACCACGTGGGTGGCCCCGGGCTCCGCGGCGAGCACACCGAGAACGTCGTCGGTGTGCTCGGCGGGGCAGATCACCCGTAGATGCAGCATGACGTCCCCCCTGCTGTCCGCGTCGGTCCCCGTCGATCGATCTACGTGCCGGCGACCGCGTCCTTCGCCACCGACGCTGCGCCGGCGCCGCCCTTAGGCTCCGGCTTGGCGTCCACACCCGACTCCTTGCGTTGCTGCGCGGTGATCGGGGCGGGAGCCTCCGTCAGGGGATCGACGCCGCCGCCCGACTTCGGGAATGCGATCACCTCACGGATCGAGTCGACTCCGGCGAGCAGGGCCGTGATGCGGTCCCAGCCGAACGCGATGCCGCCGTGCGGCGGTGCACCGAACGCGAATGCGTCGAGGAGGAAGCCGAACTTTTCCTCGGCCTCCTCGTGCGAGATTCCCATCACCTTGAACACTCGTTCCTGAATGTCCTTGCGGTGAATACGGATACTGCCGCCGCCGATCTCGTTTCCGTTGCAGACGATGTCGTATGCGTACGCGAGTGCCGAACCGGGGTCGGTGTCGAACGTGTCGATCGATTCGGGCTTCGGCGAGGTGAAGGCGTGGTGTACCGCCGTCCACGCGCTGTAGCCGAGGGCGACGTCGCCGCTGGCGGTGGCGTCGGCGGTCGGTTCGAACAGCGGCGCGTCCACGACCCACACGAAGGCCCAGGCGTCGGGGTCGATCAGGTTCTGCTTGCGGGCGATCTCTCCCCGCGCCGCGCCGAGCAGCGCACGCATCGGCTTGGTGGGTCCCGCTGCGAAGAAGATGCAGTCTCCGGGCTTCGCGCCGACGTGGTCGCAGAGCCCGGCGCGTTCGGTGTCGGTGAGGTTCTTCGCGACCGGACCGGTGAGGGCGCCGTCCTCGCCGACGAGCACGTACGCGAGCCCTTTGGCGCCGCGCTGCTTCGCCCACTCCTGCCATCCGTCGAGCTGACGCCGGGGCTGGGCGGCACCACCGGGCATGACCACGGCGCCCACGTACTCCGCCTGGAACACCCGGAAGGTGGTGTCCTTGAAGAACTCCATGCATTCGACGAGTTCGATACCGAAACGCAGGTCCGGCTTGTCGGAACCGAACCGCCGCATCGCCTCGGCGTACGTCATCCGTGCGATCGGGGTCTTGATCTCGTGGCCGACGAGCTTCCACAGTGCGGTCAGAACTTCCTCGGCGAGCAGGATCACGTCGTCCTGGTTGACGAAGCTCATCTCGATGTCGAGCTGGGTGAACTCCGGCTGGCGGTCCGCGCGGAAGTCCTCGTCGCGGTAGCACCGCGCGATCTGGTAGTACCGCTCGATGCCACCGACCATCAGCAGCTGCTTGAACAGCTGCGGGCTCTGCGGCAGGGCGTAGAAGCTACCCGGCTGCAGTCGGGCGGGGACGAGGAAGTCGCGCGCACCTTCCGGCGTCGACCGCGTCAGCGTGGGCGTCTCGACCTCGACGAACTCGTGGTGCGCGAGAACGGAGCGGGCAGCGGCATTGACCTTCGAGCGCAGCCGTATGGCATGGCCCGGGCCCTCCCGGCGCAGGTCGAGGTAGCGGTACTTCAGGCGCGCTTCTTCCCCGGCCTGGTCGTCGAGCTGGAACGGTAGCGGCGCGCTCTCGTTGAGAACCTCGAGGTCGGTCACGTTGACCTCGATGGCCCCGGTGGGAATCTCGAAGTTCTGGTTGCCCTCTGGCCGGACCTCGACGATGCCGGTGACCTTCACGCAGTATTCCGCGCGCAGTCGATGCGCCTGGTCGGCAGCAGCTCCCTCACGGAACACCACCTGCGACACGCCCGAGGCATCACGCAGGTCGATGAAGATCACCCCGCCGTGATCACGACGCCTGGCGACCCAACCGGTGAGGGTAACGGTCTGCTGGGCGTGCTCGGCTCGCAATGAACCGGCGAGATGTGTGCGCAGCACGGGATTCCTTTCGAAACGTGGGGCAAGCTACTTCGTTGGCTGCGATCCTACGGAGACACTGTGCGTGAGCGGAAACTCATACCCGCTTCACGTGCAATGCTCGAGCTACCTGTACCGCGACACTCGGAGAGAAAGCGACGACACATGACCTTCAACGAGGGCGCCCGCATGGACTCCGGCCGGGTCTCGGTCGGGGGTGGCGGCGGAGGAGGTGGCCTCGGCGGCAAGTTCGCGATGGGCGGCGGAGCCGGGGGCCTGATCGTGCTTGTTCTCGCTCTGCTGCTCGGCGGCGACCCCGGATCCCTGCTCGGTGGACTGAGCGGTGCCACCGACCCGTCCGCCCAGAGTCCCGGTGCCAGCCTCGAAGGTTGTGAGACGGGTGCGGACGCCAACCGCGACGTGGATTGCCGGGTGGTGTTCACGGTCGGCAGTCTCGACTCCGTGTGGGGGCAGGAACTCGGTGCACAAACCGGAACCGACTACATCCCGCCCGAGGTGGTGCTGTTCTCCGGCGCGGTGAACACCGGGTGCGGAAACGCCACCAGCGAGGTCGGCCCGTTCTACTGCCCGGCAGACTCGACGGCGTACTTCGACACCAGCTTCTTCCAGCTCCTCGTCGACCGCTTCGGGTCGAGTGCCGGACCCCTCGCTCAGGAATACGTCGTGGCGCACGAGGTGGGACACCATATTCAGAATCAGCTGGGCGACATCGGCCGGGCGCAGACCGATCCGCGCGGAGCTGACTCGGCCGCGGTCCGCACCGAACTGCAGGCCGATTGCTACGCCGGCGTGTGGGCCCACTACGCCGACACACTTCCCGGGCCCGACGGCGGACCGCCGTTTCTGAACACCCTCACCGACACCGACATCCAGGACGCGCTGTCCGCGGCCTCGTCGGTGGGTGACGACCGGATCCAGCAGTCCGCGGGCGGCCGGGTCAATCCCGAAGGTTGGACGCACGGCTCCTCCGAGCAACGACAGAAATGGTTCGTCACCGGGTACCGGACAGGCCGGGTCGATGCCTGCAACACCTACTCCGCCCGCGATCTGAACAGCCCACCCGCCCTGCGCTGAGCCGCCTGGCGGCTCGCGTTCCCGCGCAGGGCAACCTGGGCTCGCGACGCGAAAGGAGACGCCGTGTCATTCACGGACCAAGAGATCGCCTACATCCGCTCACAACCCGTCGCACGGTTCTCCACTGTCTGCCCCGACGGGCAGCCCGACGTGGTTCCGCTTGCCTTCGAGTTCGACGGGACATACTTCTGGATCGGCGGTTCCGGGCCGGCCGTGATCCAGACACGCAAGTTCCGCAACCTCCGAGCGGGCAACGTCAAGGTCGCCTTGGTGGTCGACGACCTCGAGTCGATCGAACCGTTCATCGCCCGATGCATTCGGGTTTACGGTATCGCGGAGCAGCCGATCCAGCGGGTGGGCATCGTCGGCCCGGGCATGTATGCCCGCATCACGCCGACGATCTCATGGAGCTGGAACATGGGCGGTGAACCCGTCGGGACCGAATGGTATGAACCGAGACGCACGGTTCACTTGCCGCCCGACGAGGACCCCGAGGGAACCGCGATCAGAACAGAGTGAGAGTCGGTCCGGTACTGCCGGCTCGTACGAGTTCGCGGCGCTCGGCCTCTTCCCGCCCTGCCGCTCCGGCGTCACGATGTTGCGCACGACCGGCCAGACCGTGACGTTCGACGAGCGGGTCGACGCGTGCCTTCAGCCACGACTTGTACTCGGCCGGCACGTAGGCGGATCGACCGTACAACTGCCGGTACTGCCGAATCAGTGCGGGATGTTCGGTGGAGAGCCAGTTCATGAACCAGCCCTTGGTACTCCCCCGCAGGTGCATCGGCAGCACGGTGACTTTCGACGCTCCTGCCTGCGCGATGGCCTCGAGTAAACCGTCGAGGTGCCGTGCCGAGTCCGTCAAAAACGGGATGACCGGGGCGACCATCACATTGCACGTCATGCCCGCATCCGTGATTGCCCGGATCAGATCGAGGCGCGCCCTGGGCGACGGAGTGCCGGGTTCGATCGACTTCTGAAGGTCGGCGTCATGGATGGCCAGCGACACGCCGATACTGACGGCGACCTGCTGTGCAGCCAGTGTCAGGAGCGGGAGGTCGCGCCGCAGAAGCGTTCCCTTCGTCAGGATCGAGAATGGTGTGGCCGACTCAGTCAGTGCCCGGATGATTCCCGGCATGAGTCGGTACCGGCCCTCGGCCCGCTGATACGGGTCGGTGTTGGTGCCCAACGCTACGTGCTCCTGCTTCCACGACTTACGGCTCAGTTCTTTTCGGAGCACCGCCGCGACATTCGTCTTCACCACGATCTGACTGTCGAAATCCCGGCCGGCATCGAGGTCGAGGTACTCGTGGGTGGGCCGGGCAAAGCAGTAACGACACGAATGGGAACACCCTCGAAAAGCGTTGACCGTGTAGCGGAACGGGAGCTGGGACTCCTCGGGCGTCTTGTTGAGCGCACTCTTGCAGAGCACTTCGTGAAAGGTGATGCCCTCGAACTCGGGCGTCTGCACGCTGCGCACCAGACCTGCCCGCTCGAGCCCGGGCAACGCGCCGTCGTCCGCATCGAGCGCCTGCCCGTCCCACCTCATGAGTACATGCGAACATGTGTTCTAACGGGTGTCAAGTCCAACCGGAGCCAAGGGCAGAGCCGGCGTCCGGTCGCGCGTAGAGACGGTCCACTCGGGGTACTCGCGGGAGCGTCGACCGCCGACCACACCCTTGCGAGGTACCCATGTCCACCGACGCGATTGTGCTCCTGCGCAACGACCACAAGGCAATCCGAAAACTCTTCCGCGAGTTCCGTAGCGCCGGCCCCGACGCCGAAGCGGCGAAGGGCCGGATCGTCGACCAGATCATCGAGGCACTGACCGTGCACACCTACCTCGAGAACGAGTGCATGTACCCGGAGGTACGCAAACTCGCCCCCGACCTCGAGGACGACATCTTGGAGTCGTTCGAGGAGCACCACGTCGCCGACGTTCTCGTAACGGAGCTGGCGGCCATGAAGCCCGACAGCGAACGATTCGACGCGAAGGCCACCGTCCTCATCGAGAATGTCGAGCACCACATCGAGGAAGAGGAGCAGGAGTGGTTCCCGAAGGTGCGGGAAGAGCTGGGGCGTAAGCAACTTCAGGAAATGGGTGCGCGACTGCTGGAATTGAAGGAAAAGGCACCCCATTCGCCTGCACAACCGTCGGCGTTGAAGAAGACGGTGGACGCCGTCATCAAGTGATGCACCTGGTGGACCTGAAGTGATGGGTAGATCTCCGGCGACTCCACGAGCGCCCTCTCGCGGTGACCCGCTCGACGTCTGCCGGGTAGCGCGCGGACAGCACCTTCCTGTAGAACTGATCCGGATGCCGATTTGTGACGTAAACCACACCTGAACGTTACCGAACAAACCGGCTAACGGAAACCGAAGTCACCCCGCCCGGAGACACCGCAGTGGCAGTGCGGATCCGCCGTTCGGGAAGGAAGGACACCCCGCATGCTGCTGCCGATGTCGCCGACCGATTCACTGTTCCTGCTCGGCGAGTCGCGGGAGCATCCGATGCATGTGGGCGGCCTGGCGGTGTTCACACCCCCGGACGGCGCCGACGCCGCAGACATGCGGGCGATGTTCGACACGGCCACGGCCTCCACCGAAGTCGCTCCGCTGTTCCGCAAACGCGCCCGACGTTCGATGACCACCCTGGGACAGTGGGGGTGGGTCACCGACACGGAGTTGGACCTGAACCATCACGTGCACCGCCACGCCCTCCCCCGCCCGGGCGGCATGCCCGAACTGCTGGCGTTGTCGTCTCGGTTGCATGCGGGTCTGCTCGACCGCAACCGCCCACTGTGGGAGATGCACCTGATCGAGGGCCTCGCCGACGGACGCTACGCGGTCTACACGAAAATCCACCACGCGCTTGCCGACGGCGCCTCCGCCATGAACCTGCTGCGCCGCAGTATGAGTGAAGATCCCGACCGACGAGGAATGCCAGCCCCCTGGCAGCCGATGCCCACCGCGAGCGGTCGTGTCACACCGCCACCGGGAACGGCGGCGTCACACCTGCCCGGAGTTGCAGACGTGCTGGGCCTGCCAAGACTGGCGTTGCACGGCGCCCGAGAAGTCGCAGGTCTGGCACCGGCGCTGGCAGGCACCATGGACCGGGCCCTGCACGCCCGGGGCGGGCCGCTCTCGATGCGCGCACCGCACACCGTGTTCAACGTTCCGATCGGCGGGGCGCGCCAGTTCTCCGCCCGATCGTGGCCGCTCGAACGGATCAGGTTGCTGGCCAAGCACGCCGACGCCACCGTCAACGACATCGTCCTGGCGATGTCCGCCGGAGCCCTGCGCAGCTACCTCGACGACCTGGGCGCCCTGCCGGATGAACCGCTCATCGCGATGGTCCCGGTTTCCCTACGCGCCGATGACGGCGAATCGCAGGGTGGCAATCGGGTGGGAGTCCTGATGTGCAACCTCGCCACCCACCTTCCCGAGCACGGAGCGAGGCTCGCCACGATTCGGACCTGCATGAGCGAAGGGAAGCAGGCCCTGCGCGCGATGAGCCCGGCCCAGGCGTTGGCGATGAGCGCCCTCGGAGCGGCCCCCCTCGGCCTCGAGATGCTGGCCGGCCGGCGGGGACCACTGCGACCTCCGTTCAACCTCGTCATTTCCAACGTCGCCGGCCCCGCCAGCCCCCTGTATTGGAACGGCGCCCGCCTCGATTCCCTGTACCCTCTGTCGATCCCGGTGACCGGACAGGCACTGAACATCACTGTCACCAGTAGCGACGACCATCTCGTGTTCGGACTGACCGGATGCCGGTCCGCCGTCCCGAATCTGCGCCCGATGCTCGATCATCTCGACACCGAACTCGACGCCCTCGAGCAGGCCGTCGGCCTGTAGTGGCCTCGACGGCGGTCGCACGCCTTTGCGAAGTTCTCGATCACCGGCGCGCAGTGTGGCTCGCGGTTTCGAGTTCGGTCAGGGAGGTGTCGAGGTAGCCGATGATCCGGTGCAAGTGGGGAACCGCGGTGCGATCGCCTACGACACCGACGTGTAACTCCCCGGATCGGCTGGTGAGGGTGATGCTCAACGCCTGTCCGCGAGCGAGGGCCGGTACCGGGTAGACCGCGTCGAGGCGAGCTCCGTTCCAGAATCGTGGGCGGGTCGGACCCGGTGTGTAGGAGATGGTCACGTTGAAAGGCGGCGGGATCTCCTCGAGCACCCGCCGGACCGGTTCCAGCATGATCGGACTCAACGTCAGCGCGCTCACCAACTGAAACTGTGAGCGACCGAGGGCGGCGACAACCCTGCTGGTATGGGCGACGGAGTCGGCAATCCGCGCCAATCGCGCGAGGGGATCGGCTTCGTCGGTGGCCAGCGACACCACCATTGCCCCGACTCCACGGCCCGCGGCCCCGATGGTAGGGCCCTCACCGAAGTCGAGTGGGACCGGCAGCATTGCGGTCAACGGCGCCTCGGGGAGGGCGTACTGCTCGAGCAGATACCCGCGGAGGGCGCCCGCGCACATCGCCAACACCACCACCTCCAGCGGTGCGCCGGTGCAAGTGGCGAGCCGCCGTAGCGGCTTCAGTGGCCAGGACCGGGTCGCTACCTTGCGGGCGCGACCAGTCGGTGCGTTGAAGATCGTCGGCGGTGACTGCAGCGGCAACGTCAGATGTTCTTCGGTCAGCCCGCGGTAGCCCGTCCGCATCAAGGTGGGGAGAATGGCCGCGCACTGCCATGTCAGTTCCACACCGGACCGCAGTGTCACTCGCGGGTCGAGGGAGAGATGCCGCGCTGGGGCCGCGACCGACGGACTCCACGGCGCCGGGCAGTCCCGGATGCCCGGGTCGATCGAGAGCGTGCGGTGCAGTAGCCGTAGCCCGGAGGCGCCGTCGGTCAAAGACAGATGGAACTTCGTGTACACCGCGGTGCGCCCGTCGGTCAGTCCTTCGATGACGTGCATCTCCCACATCGGGTGCTGCGGATCGAGCGGCATCGAGTGCATCTGGGACACCAGCGAGAGTAGGTCGGTCATGGTTCCTCCACCAGGAACTGCGGTGTGCCGCACGTGATAGTCGAGATCGACCTCCTCGTCGACACGCCACCACGGATACCCGTACATCAAGCGGACCGGGCGTTTGCGGAACAGTTCCGAGATCTCGGCGTGAGCGCGGAGCCTCCCGACCATGTCAGCGGCGTGCGCGCCGGGCACGGTGCCGCTGGGTGGTTCGAAGAGCGTCAGGGTGGCCACGTGCATCGGGTGTGAAGGGGACTCGAACAACACGAACATCGCCTCGGTCATCCCCATCGGCGCCAGTCCGCCGAACGCAGTTCGCACACCGCACCTCCCGGCTCTGTGGTCCCAGCACAGCACACTCCGCTCGCGAAGACTGCGTTTCCCGCAGAGACGAAGCACTGCGACCGGTCCACCCGGATGGCACCGGCGATCCTCGGGCGCCGGCAACGGGCAAGTATGCATATCGGTTGCCGCGGGCCGATGAATAATCCCTTTTTCTATCCGACCGAATAGACCATGCGCCGACGCATTCGATCGAGCGTCCAGTAAATAAAATGGGCAATTGTCCAAGAGTATCTGGGCATCTGTTCAATACGAAACCTGAAATTCTTTCCCGCCCGGTGAAACGTTGCGGAAAGTCTGGTCGATATTCGAGTTAAGCGTGGATCAACTGATCCCGTGGAATACAACAAAGGTGAGGAGTGACTTCAGATGGGTTCTGCAGGTATCGACTTCAGTGTCGCCTTCGACGCTTTCTTGAAATGGTTGAGCGTCACATTCGGCGGCGGCATCGGCATCGGCTGACAGCGCCGGGCATATCCGAAGAACGACAGCAGCTCGACTCACCACACCAGTGGTAGCCGAGCCGCTGCCATGGTCCGCTCGACCCGCTACGACCGCCTCTCTCGTGATCGCCGGTCTGTTCGAGCGCCGGCCCCTTTCGAGCACATTGGGCATTGCGGTGCATGGGTACACGCGCGTATATTGAGTACTGCGGATCGAGATAGTAATCGGCAACGGTGAAAGACTCGTGAAGCAGAGATCCGGCCGAGAATGTGAGAGCATTCCCGGCCGAACCCCTGTCTGGGGTATTCCTCGCCAGCGCGTCAGGCGGCAGTTGTAGCCGCAACCTCCGAATACGCCGAGTCCCCGAATGCGCCGAGCGCACTGAAGCCGCCGAGTGCACTGAAGCGGCGTACGCCGCTTCCCTCGACGAGAATCGGGTCGAGATGGCGTCCCTCCGGCCGAAGGGGTCAGGCGGCCGGAGGGACTGGCTGTCGCGGGTTCGCCGTCCGAGGTCGCGCGGCAGCCCAGACATCGGATACCCGCATTCGCCTCAATTACTCCTCGGGCCCGGACGCCGCGTTCCTCTCACGCTTTGCTGGTGTTCAGTGAGGACTCGGGTCGTCATCTGGGGTCGCGTGAATTCACCAGTTCGTGGTGCGCCACTACGCCGGCGGTGGCATATTCCTGACCATGCCGAAGTACAAGGTGACTCTTCGTGACGGAAGCTCGAGCGACAGAACCTTCGAATCAGACTTCCAGGCGATCAACGAGACCCATAGGCCGACCGAATCCGTGGCAAGCATCGTCCGGATCGACCGTTACGACGACGATGGGGATCCCCACGGCGTGTGGTCGGCGGCGCCCACGCGCCGCACACAACGCGATTGACGCTCGGCCCTGGAAGGAGCTGATAACCTCCTCCCTTCTTTCGTCGGCGCGAGTTGGACAACCGACTTCAACAGATACGTATTTCTACCAAGGGTCGTGCGATTCGCGCTTGCCGCGTTTTCGGAAATGGGAAACGCTCACCAACGGGCAACCGCATCGCGCACAATGGCTACCGGACGAAGCACGATGGGTTGCCGGAGGTCGTTACCGCAACCGCGAACCGCCTTTTCCCACTACGGAATAGCTTCTGAGCCAGAGGAGCAGACCCAATGCCCGTTCCACAGCACAAATTGCTGCAATCCGTCCAGGATCGCACCATCGAGCTGCGGAGGTGGTTGGACGCCGACCACAACAGCGCGGCCCTCACGGCATATCTGCGCGACGAACCGGTCGACGACCGGTGGCTTGCCACCTATCTCCGGCTCCAACACGACCTCCTCCGGGCGGTCGGCCACGCGCACAAGCCGGAGGCGTCCCGGAAGAGGGCCGACCAGCATCGACACCGACGCAGTGGTGCCGCCACATCCTCGCCACGCCGAGGGCGATGAGCGAGGGGACGAGCGGATCAGTGCCTGATACCGTCTCGACCGCTCTACCAACACTTTCCGGACGGCACGTCGGTCAGGCGTCGATCGTCGACTCCCGAGCACTTGGCCGCTCGTCCAACAGACCCGTCGGCGTCGTGTGAGTGTCGCTCGAGTGCAGAAGCCGGAATCGACCGTGAGTCACCGCGATATCCGCCCGCGAGTCGATGGCCCTGAGTAGCATCTAGATCATCTCGTTCGAATCCCTTTCGGAGGCCGACGTGCGTGGACTGGGTATCGATCTCGGAACTGCCAATACTGTCGTCGGCACACCGGAAGAGGGGGTCGTCCTGAACGAGCCGTCCTTCATGCTCGTTCGCACCAAGGAACCACACCGCGCCCTCGCCATCGGTCACGATGCTCGCAGCCTCGTCGGCCGCACTCCCATCGGCATCACGCAGGTGCGTCCGATGCACAACGGAGTGATCGTCGACCTGGAAACCGCCCGCACCTTCGTCAGCGCCGTCATCAAACGGGCCTCCCCACACAGGCCGTACGGCGTGCGACCGAAGGGTGTCATCGCGGTCCCCGCGGGCGCCACACCGCTCGAACGCCGTGCTCTGCTGGAGGTCGGACACGAGGCGGGCCTACGGAAGGTCGGTTTGATACCGGAACCTGTCGCGGGAGCACTCGGCTGCGGTATCAACCCGCTCGAGCCGCGCGCCCACCTCGTTGTGGATATCGGCGGTGGCACTTCGGAAGTCACAGCGATTTGTTTCGGTGGCATTCTCTCGCATCGCAGTTGCCGGCTCGCCGGGGACGAACTCACGCACGCGCTCTACCAATACCTCCGGGCCGAGCACAACATCATCGTCGGTGAACTCACGGCCGAACGAGCGAAGGTGGGCGCGCCCGACACCGAGGACGGACAGTCACTCGTCGTGGAAGGCCGGGACGCCGTGACCGGCCGTGCACGTCTGGTCACGCTCGAAACCGAGGAAGTAGTCGATGCCTTACGCCCGACTATGTCGGGGATCGTTCAGACGCTTACCGAATGCCTGGAGGACCTTCCCGCCCAGGCGATCGGCGACGTGATGGCGGAAGGTGTGCTCGCCATCGGCGGTGGGTCGATGCTGCGTGGTGTGTCGGAGATGCTCGAACAGGCCTTCGGATTCCCGGTGAAGACGGCCGAGCGGCCGCTCACCTGCGTCGCCGAAGGCGCTACGGCGTGCTTGGAGCACCCTGAGGTCGTGGCCGCGTACAGCAATTGATCACCGAATCGGCAGCACGCCGGGCGGCCGTGGGAAGTAGTAGTCGAGGATTTTCTTGACGACGGGCCCGGAGGTCGCGGACCCGAAACCACCGCCACGAACCAGCACCGACACCACGATCTGGGGAGCGTCGAAGGGTGCGACCGCGGAAAACCAGGCGTTGAGACCTTCGCCGGGCGCCGACGGATCCTCGGCCGTGCCCGTCTTTGCACCCGCCGGCACCGGCAGTTCCGCAAGCTGTCCGGCCGTGCCGGCCGCCGCGGATGCCCGCATCCCGGCCCGCACCGGGTCGAGTCTGTCCGCGAAGGGCAATCGCATAGGTTCCGCTGTCGGGATGGGGACGACGTCCGGCCCGTACCCTGCTGCGAGCTGGGGGGTGACCATCGCACCCGTCGCAATCCCCGACGTCCAGCGCGCCACCTGTATCGGAGTGGCATTGACGGTGCCTTGGCCGATTCCCATCAGAAGCGTAGAACCGGGATACCAAGTGGCGCCGATACTTCCGACATTGGCCGGAGTGCCGAGGAAGCCCTCGGCCTCACCGGGAAGGTCGATCCCCGATCGCCGGCCGACACCGAGTTGGTCGGCCACTGCGGCGATGTTCTCGGGACCGAGGAGTTCGCCGAGCTTGTAGAAGTAGACGTTGTCCGACCACTGGATGGCCTGCAGCAGATTATGGGGGCCCATCGGTTGCCAGTTCCGAAAGGTATGGCCGCCGTACGTATAGGCGGCACCGGTTTCGATCACGGACTCCGGCGCAAGGACCGGGTACTGCGTATTCGCTGCGGCGACGACGATCTTGAATGTCGAACCGGGCGGCACCGCGGTCTGGGTCACGTTGTTCAGCAACGGGCTCGGGCCCGGGGTCTGGGCCTGAGCCGCCAGGGCAACGAGGTCGGCCGGGGGGCCGTAGACGTTGTTGTCGAATCCGGGAACGCTGGCCATCGCCAGCACTGCCCCGTTGCGCGCATCCATCACGATGGCAGCGCCGAGGTCGCCCCTGCTCTTACGCATCGCCTCGGTGAGCGCATCCGTAGCAAGGTTCTGCACGGCGACGTCGAGGTGCAACCGCAGGTCATGCCCTCGTACAGGGTCTACTCGCTCCCCGGTGGCGACGGGATGCCCGGAGGGATCCACGTAGACGCACTGCTTGCCGTCGCTGCCGCGCAGCAGGGCATCGTACTGCTTCTCGAGTCCCGCCTTGCCGACCCGCGATCCGAGGGCAAGGTGCGGCCAGCGTTCCATGTCGTGCTCGTCGGCCACCCCGACGTGTCCGAGGACGGAGGCGAGCACCGCGCCGTACGGATAGTGCCGGCGACCGGAAGGCACCACGAGAACCCCGGGCAGACGAGCGTCCACGACGCGCCGAGCGACTTCGGGGGCGACGGTCCCCACGACGACGTCCTGTTCGCCCTCGCCACGTTCCCGCACGACACTCGTCACCTCCTCCGGCGAGATACCGAGCAGTGAGGCGAGGCGGCGGCGGGAACCGGCGTCGTTCTCGTCGAACATCCGGGCGACCACCGCTACGGCATACTCCGCGACGTTCACTGCGAGGGGAACACCATTGCGATCGACGACGAGACCGCGCTCGGCCGGCAGGCGGATACAGCGCATCATCTGCTGGTCGCTCATCGCACGTAGGTCCGCGCCCCGGTCGTGCTGCAGCTGCCACGTGAACAAGGACATCGCGACGAGCAGCGCAGTGACGGTCACTGCGCCGACGGACAGCCCTCTCGGCCGGCGGCGCCGTCGGGGCTCCGGCGCCCAGAGCGGTCGTGCTACGCCGTCCCTACGCACGGCGAGCACCAGTCCGACGGCCACGAAGCCGACGATCGCCGCAGTGCCTCCGTAGCTGAACAGCGGAATCGGCATGCCGTTGTGCGGCAGCAAGGAGAGACTCGCACCGATCGAGACGAGTGCGTGGATCCCGAACAGTCCACCGACGCCCGCTGCGACGAGTGCTGCTTCCCTCGTCCGTGCGGTTCTGGCTGCGAGTGCAGCCCGCCACACGATGACCGAACTCGCCACCACGACAGCGATTCCGGCGATCAAGCCCCATCCATACACCAGGCTCGCGAACGCCAGGTCGTGTTCCGATTCGGGAAGGTATTCGGCACGTACCTCGAAGAGCGGGTCACGCGAAAGGCCCCACAACCCGCCGCTACCGATCGCGATGTTCGCCTGCATTTCGGCCCACCCCGCCCCGCTCGGGTCGGCATTGCTCGACAGGAACACATGGACGCGTTCGAGCTGATACGGCCGGAGAAAGAGCACGGCGAGTGGCAACGAGGCGATTCCCAGCATGAACAACGGCAACAACGGCAACAACGGGACCCGCGCCAGGACGAGCATGAATCCCGCGGTCACCACGAGAACGACGGCAGTCGACAGGTCGGGCTGCAGTGCGACCAGCGCCACGGGGATTCCCACGACCGCCAGCGTCGCAACGAATCGGCCGAGTGTGAACCCCGCAGCAAGCAACCCCGCCGACACCAGAACCACAGCCAGCTTGGCCAGTTCGGACGGTTGAATGGTGAATATGCCGAAGTCGAGCCAGCGCTGGGCGCCTTTGGTCGCGACCCCGGCAAGTGGGACGGCGGCCAGCATCGCGGTGGTGACAGTGAATATCGCCCAGCCGAATGCTCGCAGGTCACCCATCCGCAGGCGGGAGACGACGCGCATCAATCCGAGTCCGGCGGCAGCGAAGAGGGCATGGCGCACGGCGTGCGAGGTCATTCCCGTCGACGTCAGGTTGAGCAGTCCGAGCACCACGAGGACGACCGCTGCCGTGACGATCCAGGGATCCGATTCCCGCTTGTCTTCCTGCATGTCTCACCGCTCCCCGATGCTCAGCAGGATGCGTTCTCGGCAGGCATCAGCACCGGCTCCGAGGCGGCTGTCGCGGGGAAAATCGTGACCGCAGCGACAGCGAGGGCGGTGCTGGGGGGCAGATCTGTCCGGCCGATGCCGTATACCTGTTGCGCGCCGGGTGGGACGTGGAGCGACACCTCGTTGCCCGTCCGCACCTCGCCCGAGCATCGGTCGTACACATTCAGCTTCCAAACCACGGTGCCTTCATTCGGGGCCGAGTCGAGATGAACGTCGACCCTGATGTCGCACGCACGTCCCGACGTGCATTCGCCGTTGGCGAGTGTGGCGGTAACCATGGTGATGATCCCCGCACTGGCGGGGGCCCCGACCTCCACCGATATCGGTTCCGCACGCTGTCCCCCCGGTGCCGGTGAACCCGGATCGCCGGTGGGTTCGGGTGGCGGCGGCGATACCGGGGCGATCTGATTCTGGTCCGACGGATTCACCGGATTCAGAACGGCATCCCAGCCGCGACGCAATTCCGACCACACCCGCGGTGCGGTCCACAGCACTCCGGCGAGCACCACGATCGCGATGAGACCCAGCGCACCACGGCGACGCGAGAGCCGTCTCTTTCTGCGGTGCCATGGACTTCGAACCGGTGGAAACCAGTCGCCGGTGGCAAGTGATGCCCCGGCACCCCCCGGCCGGCGCCCCTGAGGGGTCCGTTCCTCCCCCGTCTCACGGCCGTCCGATAGTTGGCGCCCCAGCGTGGCGAAGACCAGCGCGCCGAGTTGTCGCCGCGTCCTCTCTTCGTCGGCCGGGTCGATGTCAGGTGCGATTGCCCGACGAACTCGTTGCATCACATCGTCGAGATCCGTTGCTTCTGTAGTTGATTCGTGTATCCGGTCAACCAGTGCGGACGCGCGGCAGTTCGCCGCGATACTTCTCGACAGGTCGGCGATCGCATCGCTGATCTCGCGCCAGGACGCCGCACGCCCGGTGAACTCGATCGTGAGCTTTCCTTCTTCGAACACTGTGACGGCATCATCTCGGAACAGGATCGGTAGGCGGCCTCGGCTGCGCGTCAGCTCGAGCTGGTCGAGCGCATCGGTGATGAGCCACGACGCCTGCGCCGGGGTCAACGCCGCAATCCCGAGCAGCCTTCGGAGTGAGACGCCGGTGCCACGTGCGTCCTCATCTTGTCGTTCAGGAGGTACGGACCCGACCACTACGGGCTCGCCTCTCCCCGCGAGGAGCCCTGACACCACTTCGATCATCGCGCACCCCGAAACGCTATGCCTCCCGCACGGGTTGGAACAGAACCGGGCGGGCGGCGGCGGACCTTGAGCTGGGCTTACTCGCTGTCGAACTCCCATATGCCTGTGAGAGTCAATTTAACTCTCATCCGCGCTCCCGGAACACCGATCCGCACTCCCGGAACATCCCGTTACTCATCCGAGATACACGGCGACAAGCACCTCGGCCCATCGCCTGGCCGTACTGCCATACGTGAACCGATCACGGGTCAGGTTTACCTCTCCTTCAAGAGATTCCGAATCTGTGCGAGATCCCGGACGAGGAGAAGCCGAAAGCGTGAACTGACTCCTGATACGAAAGCGCCTCTGGCCCCGAAGGTCTGGACGAGCGACCAACTCGAAAGTGACCTCCTCCGCTCGATGCCGCATTGCCCTTCAGGTGACGTTTCGCGGAAACACCCGGTTCGGCACCCACGGTCATCGGCGGGTTACCCCTGCTGCCTTCTCTCGATATCACTCGGCACAGGTGCATCCGTGGGAACATCTCTACTGGTCGAGACGAGACCGAGGGCGATCAGAGGAGGGGTGCGTCGTATGGAGTTGATTCCGCCCGGACGCGCGGTGGCACTGGTAACGATTGCCGTCGCCTCCGCGCTGTTGCTCGCGGGATCAGGGAGTCGAGACGCGGACTCGTCATCACCGAGCGCGTCGACGGTGGTGGCGAGCGGGGCGGTCGGCACCTCGGGCGAACCGCCGGCAGCCGAGGAGCGCGACACGACCGGTGTCGACCGGGAGCAGTATGCCGGCGGGGACCCGAGTGGCGCCTACGGCTTCGTCACCCCGTCAGGAAAATGGCTCTGCGCGATCACCCCGGCGAACGAGATGGTCGCCTGCGCGTCTCACACGCCGGGGACGCCTCCAGGAGTTCCCGGCCCGCTACAAATCCCCGTCCAGGCCCCCGGGCGCTCCGCCGAAGCAAACATCGTCGCCATCGAAGCCAAGAAGGGACCGAGCTTCCAGACCGCGAACCAGCCACTCTTCCCCGGAAACCCCAACGTCCTCCCCTACGGGTCGACCTTGTCTGCCGACGGCTTCACCTGCAATGTGCAGTTCTCGGGCGTCTCGTGCAGAGAGAACGCAACGAATCAGGGATTCACCATCTCGACCGGCGGCTACAAGTTCGAATTCACCCCGATACCGGGCACCCCCGACGCCGGCCCACCGCAGATCACGCCTACCGAGCCGACCGCACCTCCTCTTCCCCAGTTGGAAGGCGGATCGAATCAGTGTGGCCGCGTCGTCTACCCGCCGACAGGCGAACCCGCAACGGTCGTCATCGTGAAGGGAACGATCCGCTGCGACGCTGCTCACGCCATGCTCAACAAGTACTTCACCGCCCCCGACGCGACGGACGAGGTATACGACGTCGACGGATGGAAATGCCGAACAAAGGGAGACCCACACTCCGCGGCGACTGGATACAGCATCACGTGCACGGATTCCGGCGGGAACATCGTGGTTGCACAGCCCTAGAACCGGCTTTCCGCAGGTCGAAGGGGTAGACGGGGCGGAGGGGACGGCACGGACTCCGCTGCCTGCGGCCCCCGGGAAGGTACCGGGAGACGAAAAATAGGTATACCCACGGGCCATCCGGCCGATGTGGCGTAGCCGCACCCGGTGGCAGTCTGTGACTTGTCACACACGCGTAACCCGGCGGCTTCCGGAACCGCGTCGATTGCAGGAGAGGTCCCGCACCATGAAGGCAGAACCGCTTACCTGCGGTGACTATGTCACCGCGACGTTCGCTCGCGACTTCGTCGCGGAGGGATTCGACTATGACACCGTCGAGCGAATCCATTCCGGCGACCTCGACGAATGGACGTTCGCACTCGCCCAATCAGGGCTGTTCACCAACCGGGTGGTCGCGCACGCCCGGCAGGCGTGGCAAGACGATCCGCGATCGCTTCTCGA
Organism: Rhodococcus sp. ZPP; assembly: GCF_017656075.1. NCBI lineage: Bacteria > Bacillati > Actinomycetota > Actinomycetes > Mycobacteriales > Nocardiaceae > Rhodococcus > Rhodococcus sp. ZPP. The sequence goes on along the minus strand of NZ_CP058638.1, from coordinate 6,613,326 downwards.
CAGCCTCTTGGCGGACGCGGACGAGATGACCGTCAAGCGTTACGACGTCGTCTGGCAAGCCCTGACCCGGACCGCCCAGTTCGGCACTTCCGGGGTCGCCGCCGAATATGCGTGATCGACTTCCTGCCCACCGAACAGTCCACATCGCCCACTGAACAGACCACAGCGAAGAACGAGAACCATGACCGTCAACACCTACCCCACCGCCGAGACGATCCGATTGGGCGTACGCGGTCACGAATGCCGTTACTGCGGCCAAACCGTCAGCGCTGACGGCAACCGCTTCCGACATACCGCGACGGGGCAGTACCGGTGCGAACCGGCAAAGCGGGCGTCGTACGAGAAGTCCCTGTCCGACAGTTTTATTCGAAGCTGAATTCAACCTTTTCGGACCGGCCGGCGTCACAATTTCTCTGACGGCGATCGCCCCTTCGCTGCGATGAGTACCACCGAGACGACTACCGTAACCACCACCAGGTAGGCGGCCCACATCAGGAGGAAGGGTTGCAGCCATCCCTTGTCGGTCGTCTGCCCCCGTTCTCCCACGCAGTACAGGGTGAAATTGGTGGACCGACCGTCCCTGGTGGAATAGGTATCCGACACGACGACCGCGTCGTTCCCGGGCTGTTCGCAGAACACAGGCGCAAGGTAGACGGCCTGTCCCGGCCAGATCAGCGAAGAGATCAGGGTGAGGAAGCCGACGCTCACCGTAATGCCGATTCCCCACAACAGGAGCGGCTTGGCCACACGGCGCTTCCGAGGTTGTGGATCTACACCCAGTTCCACCGGCTCGGTCATAGCGGATGCACCCCGACCACAGCTCCGTCGGCATCGAACACGACCACCGACCGCGACCGCGACGACTCGACCATCGCTGTCGGCGAAATTCCGCCAGCCCTGGTCACCGAGATGCCGACTACCTGACCGCCCTCGAGACCGCTGCGGGACAGGGCTTCGTCTACCAGATGCTCGACTCGACCCAATGCCGGAACGTCGTCGAGGGTGAAGGCGCGTGCATCCAGGTCTTCCAGTGCAGAGACCACCACTGGACTGGGCTCACTCACATTCTCACCATCGAAGGTGTACTGGTCGAGCTGATCGGGGTTCGCCGGATCGCGGACGGTGACAGCCAACTGCTCGACCGGCGCGATGTCCAGATTTGTCACCTGCACTTCTGCGACGCCGTAGCGAACTGCGAGCGCTGCTAAAGCATCGCCCACGAGGTCCGAGGTCATACCCCCGCCCCTGGATCGCATATCCGCGTCGAATTCAGCACGGTCGACAGCTCCGATGCATGCCGTGGCACCGAAGACCACAGCCACCCCCATCGATAACCACACCGACACACGCAACACTGGCGAACGCAGCAGCGGCGAACGCAGCAGCGGCGGGGTCTTCATTGCATGAGACTATCCACGTCACGGACTTCTCAGGTGGTCCGGCGCGCGGTCAGGTGTCGGATGTTCTTTCCCCCGAGATCCTCATAGTGGCTCTGCATCGAGTCGATCAGCACTGCGAACACGCGGTGGGCAGCAGCCAGGTCGGCATCGGGGACGTCCCGCAGGGCACGCGCCGTCCGCTGTCCTAGTGGGGCGAAGAACTCGCGGGCTACTTCCAGCCCGTGGTCGTCGTAACGCAGGATGACTTTCCGGCGGTCCGACGGGTCTGCCTCCCGCCGAATATGCCCTGACGACAGCATTCGCTCCACCAGATAGGTCACCGCCGCCGACGACAGCCCGAGCAGGCTCCCCAGTTCCCCGGCGGTCAGCGGCGTGCCATTGGTGTCGGCGACCATGACGTGCATCAGCGCCTGGAAGTCGTTGGGGCTGAGATCGTGCAGCGCACCGAAAGTGCGTCCGATCTGTTCCGACGCCACGGTCATCGCGCGGACATCTGCCGAAATGTCTGCTTCCAGTCTCGCTCTCGCGTCGGGACGAGCACTGTCCGGCATGTCGTCTGTCATCTCTAGGCCCTCTCAGCGGTCGGCCGACAGCCTATCCCCTCACATTCTCTCAGTTGCTTAACTATTCAGTTTCTGAAATATTCGAACAGTGAACACCGATGGGCATGCGCCGACAGAACACCGTTCTCTCGCTATCTGGGACCGGCTCGCATCCGCCGTGACCGGACAGCGGTCGTGGGCAGTGGCCCTCACCGTCCTTGTCTTGGCCGGCGCTTTCATGGCGCTCGTCGGTGGCAACGACTCCGCGGGACAGTCACCGATCTCCCTGCCCGCGTCTGCGGAATCGGCCGAGGTGGACGGCCTCCTCACCGACTTTCCCGAATCGGGGGTGACACCGGCGATTCTCGTCGGCAGTCGTGCCGACGGCGGCGTGTTGACCGATGCGGACCTCGCCGCGTTCGACGCGGCTCGGAACCGGATGACCGGTGTCGACCGCACCCTCGAACCCAGCCCAGGACCGGCACTCATCCCGTCACCGGACGGCAGAGCGGTGATCGGGCAGGTTCCCGCCGATTCGGAACTCTCAGGTTTCGCGTTGAACGATCGCGTCGCCGAGCTGCGGGCGGCGGCCACCGACTCGCTACCGCCGGGGCTTCTGGCGCAGGTGACGGGAGGTCCGGCATTCGGCGCTGATATCGCCGACTCGTTCTCGGGCGCGAATGTCACGTTGCTCGCGGTCACTGCGCTTGTCGTCGCGGTCCTGCTGATCGTCACCTACCGCTCACCGATCCTCTGGCTCGTGCCACTCGCCGTGGTCGGCTTCGCCGATCGGGTTGCGTCGACCGTGGGTACTGCCGTGGCCGAACTGACCAGGCTGACCTTCGACGGGTCGACGTCCGGTATCACGAGCGTGCTGGTCTTCGGTGCGGGAACGAACTACGCGCTACTCCTCATCTCCCGCTACCGGGAGGAACTCCGCGCGGAGCCGGACCACCGAGTCGCCTTGCGCCACGCCGTGCGCCGAGCCGGACCGGCGATCGTCGCGTCCAATGTCACTGTGGTGCTTGCCCTACTGACCCTGCTGTTGGCGACCATTCCCAGTACCCGCAGTCTGGGTGTGCTCGCGGCCGCCGGCCTGCTGGTAGCGCTCATCTTCGTGCTGCTGGTCCTCCCGCCCGCTCTCGCACTCAGCGGAAAGCGATTGTTCTGGCCGTTCGTGCCCCGTGTGGGCGACCCGGACAACACCACGCACGGCGCCTGGTTCCGGGTCGCCTCCGCGATAGCACGACACCCGCGACGCACCGCAATTGTGTCGATTATGGCGCTCGGGGTCTGTGCGGCGGGGTTGATCGGCACCCACGTCGGGCTGTCCCAAACCGAACAGTTCCGGGTCGCAGCGGAATCGGTCGACGGCTTGGACACTCTCGCTGCTCATTTTCCTTCCGGGCTCTCCGACCCCACCACCGTGGTCGCCCGCACGGAGGCGACCGACGCCGTACAGCGGGTTCTGGCCGATACCGAAGGGGTCGTGTCGGCGAGCGAGGCCGGCCGGTCGAACACCGGTCTGACGCGATGGGCCGTCGTACTCGACACACCACCTGCAACGGAGGAGGCCTTCGCAACAATCGACACCATCAGGGCAGCCTTGGCCGACATCGACGGTGCGGATGCGCTCGTCGGTGGCAGCGACGCCCAGGCGCTGGACAAGCGGGACGCCGCCCTCCGAGACCAGGTGATCGTCATTCCGGCGATCCTTCTCGTGGTCCTGGCCGTGCTCGTAGTGCTCCTGCGGGCCGTGGTCGCACCGCTGGTCCTCGTCGGGACGACGGTACTCAGCGCGGTCGCGGCGCTCGGGCTCGGCAGCTGGGTGAGCACGCGCATCTTCGGGTTCCCTGCGCTCGACGACACCGTTCCGCTGTTCGCGTTCCTGTTCCTCGTTGCACTCGGCGTCGACTACAGCATCTTCCTCGTCACCCGGGCCCGGGAGGAAACACCGGGGCGCGGCACGCGGGCCGCGATCGTGCGGGCTGTTGCCGCGACCGGCGGCGTCATCACCAGTGCCGGAATAGTGCTCGCCGCAGTGTTCGCCGTCCTCGGTGTGCTGCCCCTGATCACACTGACCCAGCTGGGCATCGTCGTCGGCCTCGGCATCCTCCTGGACACGTTCGTGGTGCGAACACTCGTCATCCCGGCGCTGTTCACGCTCGCCGGGGACGCGGTGTGGTGGCCGAACCGCCAGGCCACCTCGACGCTCGACTCACCCGGCGAAGCAAGGAGCGCGGTTCCGTCAGAAATCTGAGCGTTCGCAGACCCGTCAGGAATCGAGAAGCGTCTCATCGCGGGCCGCATTAACGTCACTCACATGAACATCACCATTCACTCGGCCTTCCTTCCACACACCGACCACGACGCCTCACTGGCCTTCTACCGCGACATCCTCGGGTTCGAAGTCCGCAAAGACGTGGGTTACAACGGGATGCACTGGATCACCGTGGGACACCCGGAGCAGCCCGGCACCTCCCTCGTTCTGCACCCACCGGCGGCCGATCCCGGGATCACCGACGAGGAACGCCGCACCATCACCGAGATGATGGCCAAGGGGACCTACGCCATCCTCACATTGGCCACCCCCGACCTGGACGCAACCTTCGCCCAGCTCGCGGCAAGCGACACCGAAATCGTCCAGGAACCGATCGACCAGCCGTACGGCATCCGTGACTGCGCCGTCCGCGATCCCGCAGGAAACCTCATCCGCATCAACGAGATCAAGGAGCAGCGCTGACATGACCACCATCAATAATCTCACCCTCGACACTCCCGAGCCCACCGCCGCGAAGGCCTTCCACACCGCACTCGGCGTCGATGCCCACATCACTGCCCGGGACGCGGATGCACCGACCACCGGATTCCCCGGTTTCACTCTCTCACTCGTCGTGTCCCAGCCGAACATCGTCGACGCCTACATCGAGGCCGCCCTCGACAACGGCGGCGCCACGATCACACCGGCCAAGAAGAGTCTCTGGGGGTACGGCGGCGTCGTACAGGGCCCCGACGGCGCCCTGTGGAAAATCGCGACATCGTCGAAGAAGAATACGGGACCGGCCACCCGGCACTTCGAGGACCTCGTGCTGCTCCTCGGAGTCGGAGATGTCAAAGCCGGCAAGCAGTTCTACCTCGACCACGGCCTGGAAGTGACGAGAAGCTTCGGACGCAAGTACGTCGAGTTCGCCACCGGCCCGAAGGTCAAGCTCGCGCTCTACGGGCGCCGCGCACTCGCGAAGGACGCGGGCATCTCCCCCGACGGCACCGGCGCCCATCGAATCGTCATCCGCAGCGACGCCGGCACCTTCACCGATCCGGACGGTTTCTCCTGGGAATCCGACTGAGTCGACGCGCTTTCGAGGGCAGCACACGCCGCAGCGGCACACCACCACCGATGACGGGCCTGTGAAAGAATGACCCCTCCGACGCGTCCGGTGCGGGGAGTCAGCGCCCCCGCACCACTTCGAGCGCCGCGGCCTCGATCGTGTCTTCGGACAGCAGGACCTCGAGTGCGGCGTCGCCGAGGGGAATGAAGCTGTTCTCGCTCGCAACCCGGGCGAGGCGGCCGGTGAAGCCTTGGTCGACCAATGCCATGACGACGCCCTCCCCCACCCCACCCGCTGCCCGGGTTTCGTCGACGACGAGGACTCGGCCGGTGGCGTTCGCCTCGCGGACGATGTCCGGCACCGGCAGCGGCGCGAGCCACCGCATGTCCACCACCCGGGTCGAGATATCGGCTCGTTCGAGGCGACGCGCCACTCGCAGGCTCATGTGCACCCCGTTACCGAAGGTGACGATGGTCAGGTCCGTTCCCTTGCCATAGGTGCGCGCCCGCCCGATCTGTACGAAATTCTCGGCGCCCTTCAGTGGATCCGGGTAGGGGGCGAGCCACTGCTCGTCGCCGTCCTCGTGCAAATCCCTGGTGTGGTACAGGGCAATCGGTTCCAAGTACACGCACACCGCGCCAGCGCTGTGGGCGGCCGCAACACAGGTGCGCATCATGGCCGCGGCGTCGTCGGGCCTGGCCGGGGAGGCGATGATTATGCCGGGGAGGTCACGTAACGCTGCGACGGCATTGTCGTTGTGGAAGTGCCCCCCGAATCCCTTCTGGTACCCGTAACCGGCGATACGCACCACCATGGGGTTGCGGTATTGACGATCGGAGAAGAATTGCAGGGTCGCGCCTTCACCGCGGATCTGGTCGGCGGCGTTGTGCAGGTACGCGAGGTACTGGATCTCCGGGATCGGCAGCAGCCCGGAGACTCCCGCGCCGAGTGCAAGCCCGAGAATCGCCTGTTCGTCGAGGAGGGTGTCGAAGACGCGGGCAACCCCGACTTTCTTCATCAGCCCGCGTGTGACCCCGTAGACGCCGCCCTTCCGGGCGACGTCCTCGCCGAAGATCAGCGACTCCGGGTACTCGATGAGCACGTCGAGCAGGGCACGGTTGATCGACGAGGCCAGGGTCAGTGGGCCCTCTTCTTCGGGTAGCGGGCCGCCGAAGATGTGTGCGCGGCGAGCGAGGTGGGTTCGTCGCGGTTCGGCCGCCATCGCTTCGTCGAGGCCCTCCCTCAGTGGTCGCATCACTGCGGCGGGACTATCGAGTTGGGGTAGCTCGCTCACGTGCCGTGCGAGTCCGATGACTTCTGCGCGCTTCTTCTCATAGAGCGCAAGCACCTCGTTCGGGCTGAGATGCCCGCGCTCGATCAGCAGTTGTGCAGTGCACAGCACCGGATCTCGGTCGAAGTCTGCGGTGATCTCGCCGGTGGTGCGGTAGGCGGCTTCGACGTCGGATCCGGCGTGGCCCATCAGTCTCACCGTGCGCAGATGCAGGAACGCCGGGCGCCTGTTCCTGCGGACCCAGTCGGCGGCACGCTGCGCGGTGGCGTAGGCCATCGGCAGATCCGATCCGTCGACGGTGAAGTACTCGAGCCCTTGACGATTCCCGAAGTTGGCGCCGATCCACCCTGCCGGGGTCTTGGTGCTGATCCCGATGCCGTTGTCTTCGCAGACGAACAGCAGCGGAATGGGAAGGCCTTGAAACGCCGAGTAGACAGCGGTGTTGATGGCGCCGATCGCGGTCGAGTGGTTGACCGAGGCATCTCCGAAACTGCACACTGCGATCGCATCGTCGGGCCAGGGTGAGGGGACGTGTAGCTTGGCGGCGCGCGCGAGGGAAAAGGCAACGCCGACCGCACGCGGCAGATGAGATGCGATCGTCGAGGTCTGGGGGATGATATTGAGGTCGTGGCGACCGAACACCTTGTGCCGGCCACCCGACATCGGTTCCTCGGCGGCGGCGACGACGCCGAGGAGCACATCGCGCAGCGGGTCGCTGCCCTGCACTTGCCGGGCGCGTTCGAGGAAGAACGCACCGGAGCGGTAGTGCAGCAACGCCGGATCGGTCAGACGGAGGGCGCGGGCCACGACGGCGTTTCCCTCGTGCCCGGATGAGCCGATCGTGTAGAAGCCCTTACCTTTCGAGCGTAACCAGCGCGCCGCGAGATCGAGATGACGGCTGCCCAATTGCGAATCGAACAAGTCCAGAATGTCCTGCACGGAAAGGCTCGACTGTGCCTCCACGGCTCCGTCGCGATCACGTTCCCCCATCGGTACCGCGCCGACCATCTCGTTGATGAAGGTGGTGAAGTAGTCATCGATCTGTTCGGCCATGTATCCGGCTCCTGACAGGCAGGTCGTCCTCGTCCGCGGGGCGGTCTGACGGGACGCGTGTCCCTTCACCAGGGTATGCATGTCACGGGCGCCTTCATGCGTCATTGTCGATGATCCGCGCATGCACCACTCACTACGCGCCGTGCCTCGCTCCAGATCCGGTCTTGTCCGCCGCGGACAAAACCGGGCGCGAACTCGAGCCTCGCGGAATATTTCGGAGCACCGTCCCCGCGCATAGTGTCGTGAATCACACGGCAACGAAGGGATCGAAACAGTGTCCGACATCGGCTATTTCACCTGGGACCTCGCGCCCACACACGGCGACGCACCGTGCCTGCGCGACGACCACAGCGACCTCACGTACCGGCAGTTCGCCGATCGGGTGGATGCGTTCGCGGCGCAACTGAGCGAACGCGGGGTCCGCGAGGGTGACGTCGTCGCGGTGATGCTGCCGAACCGGGTGGAGCTGCTCATCGTCCTCATGGCGGCGTGGCGGCTGGGTGCGGCCGCCACACCGGTCAACCCCACCTTCACCGCCGCCGAAGCGGAGTACCAGATCACCGACGCCGACGCCGCGCTGGTCGTAAACGAGGGACCGGACGCTCCGAGCGCCGGTCGTCCGTCGATTGCGGTCGACGAGATGCACACCTCCCTGCCTTCGGGGCCCGCCCTGGACTTCCGCCCGGCGGGCAGCGACGTCGCGCTACTGATCTACACGTCGGGGTCGACGGGGCGACCCAAAGGCGTCATGCTCACGCACGACAACCTGCAGTTCATGAGTTCATCACTTGCCGAGCATCTTTCGCTCACCGCCGAGGACCACTGCCTGCTCATCCTGCCGCTGTTCCACGTCAACGCGATCTGTGTCAGCTTCCTCGCTCCGATGCTGGCCGGAGGGCAACTGAGTGTCACCGGCCGGTTCTCCCCGGCCCGGTTCTTCGACGACGTGGCCCGGCTGCGGCCGACATACTTCTCCGCAGTCCCGACAATCTACGCACTGCTCGTCTCCCAACCCGATGAGGTTGTCACCGACACGTCGTCGTTGCGGTTCGGAGTCTGCGGAGCCGCCCCGATCTCCAAGGAATTGCTCGAACGCGCTGAACAGCGCTTCGGCCTGGTGATCGTCGAGGGGTACGGGCTCACCGAGGGTACCTGCGCGTCGGCGTGCAACCCACCCGGCGGCGTCCGCAAACTCGGCACCGTCGGGCCCGCACTGCCCGGGCAGACCCTTGCGATCATGGATGAGTCCGGCGTCCTGCTGCCACCGGGAACTGTCGGCGAGATCGTCATCCGCGGCGCCAACGTGATGCACGGCTACCTGAGGCGTCCCGAGGAGACACACCGGACCGTTGTCGACGGCTGGCTCCACACGGGCGATGTCGGTCGACTCGACGAGGACGGCTACCTCACCCTCGTCGACCGGATCAAGGACATGATCATCCGGGGCGGCGAGAACATCTACCCCAAGGAGATCGAGAACGCACTCGCCACCCACGACGGCGTCCTCGAGGCAGCCGTGGTCGGCGCACCTCACGAAGTGTATGGCGAGGTACCCGTCGCCTACGTGGTCCCCTATCCCGACAGCCCCGTGACCGACGGGCAGCTCACCGACCACCTCCGTGAGCGGCTCACGAAAGTCAAACTGCCCGTGGCTATACATGTCGTCGACGCCTTGCCCCGCAACCCCGTCGGCAAAATCGACAAACCCGGACTGCGCAGCCGGCACCGGCTGTCCACCACTGCTCGCGGCTGAGCAACCCGCTCTCACCGCCACCACGGCACCCGTCGCAACTCGGGCCACACCCGAGGCGATGACCCCTACCCCCGCCCGCCCTATCCAGGAGACTTCCGATGGGATTCACAACCGGGAACTTTCCCGAAGTAGACCCCGCAACATTCCTCGACCGTCCCTTCTTCGACCGCATGCGCGCCATGTCGACGCACTGGGTCGACTACGGCTTCGGCACCCCGAAGATGGTGCACACCATCTACATTCTGAAACTGCTGGTCCTCTACATCGGCGCCGGACTGTCCATCGCGACATTCACCTCCGGCTATAACGTGCTCGACATCGGCGCGTGGTGGAACGCACCGATCGTGTACCAGAAGCTCATACTGTGGACGCTGCTGATCGAGACCATCGGCCTGGGCGGTTCCTGGGGGCCACTCGCCGGCCACTTCAAGCCGATGATGGGTGGCGCTCTGTTCTGGCTGCGGCCGGGCACCATCCGCCTACCACCCTGGCCGGGGAAGGTGCCACTGACAGCCGGCGACTCTCGCACCGTCTTCGACGTTGTCGTCTACGTCGCGATTTTGGTCGACATCGTCCTCGCACTCGGGCTCGCCGGTGTCCACACACCGTCCATCGACGCGGCACTGCCCGGCAATCACGGCCTGGTGAACCCCACGCTCTTGTTGCCTCTGATCGCACTGCTCGTCGTGATCGGGTTGCGTGACAAGGTCATCTTCATCGCCGCCCGCGGCGAGCAGTATTTCCCGGCCGTCGTCTTCTTCGGTGTTCTTCCGTTCATCGACATGATCGTCGCGCTCAAGCTGCTCATAGTGTCGGTGTGGGTCGGCGCCGGCATGTCGAAGCTGGGCCACCACTTCTCGATGGTGGTGCCCCCGATGCTGTCCAACACTCCCTGGTTGCCGTCGAAGACGATCAAGCGCGCCCATTACCGCAGCTTCCCGAACGACCTGCGGCCGTCCATCGTCGCCGGCGGTGTCGCCCACGTCCTGGGCACCGTCGTCGAGGTGGTGACGCCACTGGTGTTGCTGTTCACCACCAATGGAACCGTTACCCTGCTCGCTGTTGCACTGATGGTCGCGTTCCACCTGTTCATCCTGTCGACGTTCCCGCTCGCAGTGCCCCTCGAATGGAACCTGTTGTTCGCTTACGCGGCAGTCTTCCTGTTCCTCGGATTCCCCAACGCCGCCGGTTACGGGCTGGGCGACTTCTCCTCACCGCTACTGCTCGCCGCGATCATCGCCGCGCTGGTGTTCTTCCCGATCCTCGGCAATCTGCGCCCCGACCTCGTCTCGTTCCTGCCCTCGATGCGGCAGTACGCCGGCAACTGGGCCTCGGCCACCTGGGCGTTCGCGCCGGGCGCGGAAGACAAGCTCGACCAGTTCATCAAGCGCCCCAGCCAGAACACCCGGACTCAGCTACTCGCGACGTACCCGCCCGAAGTCGCCGACGTCGTGATGCACCAACTGCTGGGCTGGCGGTCGATGCACAGCCAGGGCCGCGCCCTGCTGTCGCTGATGAGTCGCCATCTCGGCGACGACATCGACACCTACTCGCTGCGCGAGGCCGAGTTCAGCTGTAACTCGCTGGTAGCCTTCAACTTCGGTGACGGACACCTTCACAACGAGCACCTCATCGCGGCCATTCAGCGGCGCTGCAACTTCGCGCCCGGCGAGTTCCTGATCGCGTGGATCGAATCGCAGCCCATCCACAAGGGCATCCAAGAGTACAAGGTGATCGACGCCGCCCTCGGCGTCATCGAACGCGGAACCTACAAGGTGTCCGACGCCATCGCCGAGCAACCGTGGCTGCCGAACGGTCCCATCCCGTTCGACGTACAGTGGACGTTGGACATCGACACCGACCGGGCACTCCCTGATCCCGGAACCGTGCCGGATCCGAGAATGCGCAGCAGGCAAGCTGATTCGCCGTATCGAGATGACGCAGGCACAGGAGTGCGGCAGTGAGCACAGCGGTCGTGGTCGGCAGCGGGCCCAACGGGCTCGCTGCCGCGGTCCACCTCGCCCGGCACGGCGTCGAGGTCCAGGTCCTCGAGGCGGCCGACACCATCGGCGGCGGCACCCGTTCGAGCGAACTCACCCTTCCGGGGCTTCTGCACGACGAGTGCTCCGCGTTCCACCCCATGGGAGCGGGGTCGCCGTACTTGCAGACGCTCGACCTCGAACGCTACGGCCTGAGCTGGAAGTGGGCCGACGTCGACTGCGCGCATCCGCTCGACAGCGGGGAAGCAGGCCTTCTGCACCGCTCCGTCGACGAAACAGCCGCCGGCCTCGGGGCCGACGGGCCTCGCTGGCAGCGGATGTTCGGAAACCTTGCCGACGGGTTCGACGATCTCGCCGCCGACCTCATGCGTCCGATCGTGAACATTCCACGTCATCCGCTGAAGCTGGCGAGCTTCGGGCCCCGGGCGCTGCTGCCGGCCGGCATTACTGCCCGGTGGTGGCGCACCGAGAAGGGCCGGGCACTGTTCGGGGGTGTGGCCGCGCACGCGTACTACCGGCTCGACCGTCCAGCGACGTCCGCAGTCGGCCTGATGATCATCGCCGCAGGCCACCGCTACGGATGGCCGGTGGCCGAAGGGGGATCGCAGTCGATCACCAGCGCTCTGGCCGCCGTGCTCACCGACTGGGGCGGGAAGATTGCCGCAGGTGTCCGGGTCGACAGTATCGCCGACATTCCTCCCGCGGACGTCGTCCTGCTCGACCTGTCACCGTCCGCCGCACTGAGCATCTTCGGCGAGCAGATTCCACAGAGAGTCGCGCGTGCGTATCGCCGGTTCCGGCACGGACCGGCGGCATTCAAGGTCGACTACGCCGTCGAGGGCGGGGTGCCCTGGCGCGACCCCGACTGCGGCCGCGCCGGAACCGTGCATCTCGGTGGCACATTCGCGGAAATCGCGGCCGCCGAAAAGGATGTCTCATCCGGCAGGATGCCACAGCGGCCGTTCGTCCTCGTGGGGCAGCAGTATCTCGCCGACGCCGGCCGATCGAAAGGGAATCTGCACCCGCTGTATGCGTACGCACATGTGCCGCACGGGTACACGGGCGATGCGACGTCGGCGATCACCGCGCAGATCGAACGGTTCGCCCCCGGCTTCCGCGACCGCGTCGTCGCGACGGTAAGCAGTGGGCCCGCACAACTTGCCCAGTCGAACGCCAACTATGTCGGCGGCGACATCATCGGCGGCGCCAACACCGAGACCCAGGTGGTACTCCGGCCGCGCATCGCCCTCGACCCTTACAGCACCGGCGTAGCGGGAACCTACTTGTGCTCGGCGTCAACGCCGCCGGGCGCCGGCGCCCATGGAATGAGCGGATACAACGCCGCCCAATCCGCACTGCGTTACCTGCGCAGACACGGCGCCGATGTGCTGTAGCAGTCCCACCGCCTACTCCGGGCGCACGCGGCGGAATGAGACGATTCGGCCGTCATGAGCGCGCATCGGCACCGCGGAGATCCCGCGGTGCCGATGCGCACGGCCCACGACACTCACGAAGAGGAACCGACACACCATGCTGAAACGTCTCTACGCAGCACTTCTCACGGCGGCCGGACTGTCCTGCGACGGCTACATCACCCTCGACGAGGCCGTGAGTATTCCGGCCACCCATCGCGGGCAGGGACGGACTCGCCGACCGAGCCGCAACCGGAGGTAGATAAGGCCTCGGCGTGAAGTGGGACCCGCCCCCATGGCATCACTGCCCACCCTTCGCCTGATCCGGCGTCAGGACAGCCGGTCCCAACCATTGGCACACGAGCAAGGCAAGTTCGACAGACAGGCGGTCCCGGGTGAAATCCTCCCCCCGCTCCTCCGCGGCGCGCTTCACCCGATACTTCACTGAGTTGTAGTGCAAGTCGAGAACTTTCGCGGCCGCAACATTGCTGAGATTGTTCGCGAGGTAGACCTGCACGGTCTCGCGCAGGCGGGCCGCGTTCTCATTGTCCGCCGCCAGGCCGCGCAAGACGCTCTGTACCCACGTCCGGGTAGCCGCGGGGTCCTCGGTGAGCATCGCGACGGTCGACACTCCTGGTTCGTCGTATGCGATTGCGACGGGGGCATTTTTTCCCGCAGCGATGGCAAGCGCTCGTGCGCGTTGGGCGCGCGCGTGGGACTGCCTGAATCCTTCGGGGCCGGAGGTTATTCCACCGACAGCCACAACTAGTTCCGAATGACGGTCGTGAAGGAATTCGCGCAGCTCACTGTAATCTCGCCGGGGAGCCGAGCGGGTACCGAGGGGAACCCATACCCATCCGGTGACGCGGTCCGCCGCCACGAACAGTGGATCGGTCACTGCCCCCATGAACCCGGAGAAGTCGTGTGCAGCCGATTCGATCTTGGCCAGCATGTCTCCTGCACCGGCATCGGGGGCCCAAATGATCGCTGCCAGGTGATTCTGATTGAGGACGTAGTTGAGGGCAGCGCTGGCCCCTGCATCCGGGTGTTCGTTGCCCGCCAATATTTCCTGAACTCGGACGGCACGCACGCTACTCTGGTGGGCCAACCACCGTTCCCGTTCACGCTCGTAGACTGCGACCACCTGCTGCGACACCCTGTCGATGTACACCGACATCACGGTGATGATGCGCTCGAGCACTGGAACGCCCAGTTCCGGCTCAACCGCTTCCCCACCCAACTCGTCGAAGACCAATTTGAGGAGATTGGTCTGCCCGAGTCGATATGCGCGTACGAGCGCATTGACCGGAACCCCCTGTTGAGCAAGGCGTCTCGCGTACTCCATCGCCGCGGCCGGCGCCTCCAGATTTTCCGGCGCAATGTTGTGCTGCAGCGTGTGAAAGATGGTGTCGAGGTTTCCTTCGACACTCGCCCCGAGCAGTTCGAGCAACTGCCGATCGGCACGCAAGTCGGGTATCTCGGTGTACAACACGTCGGTGATGTCTGCCGTCAGCGACACCAACCGCCGGTTGAGCGAGCTTGCGATTCTTGCGACCAACAGCGCGGTGCGCTCGTCGTGTGAAGCCATGCGAAGACAATAGAGCAGTTACCTCCCACGCATGACGAATCGCCTCGAAAGTCACAATCAGCGCTTACACCTGCACCTTTCTGTCCAACCGGCATTTGCGGCCCTCACCCGTCCGACACGAGCTTGTCCGATGAGAACAAACAACGCCTCATTCTTGATTCTTCGCGGACGTGGTCACCATCACAGGACTTCCCTATCGTGAAGGGGGCTCGGCCGCAGCGCCAACGATGAAGGGATCACGATGAACGACAAGAGCTTCCGTGGGAGAACCGCCGTCATGTCCGGAGGAAGTCGCGGCATCGGACTTGCCATCGCCCAGGCAATCGCGAGCCGCGGCGGAAACATCGTCCTGCTCGCCAAGACCGATACCCCTGACCCCCGACTACCCGGAACGATTCACACCGCCGTCGCGGAACTGGCCGAGTTGGGCGGACACGCTGTCCCGGTGGTGGGCGACGTCCGCAACGCCGACGATATCGCCCGAGTCGTCGATTCTGCCCGTGACAACTTCGGCGGCATCGACATCGTCGTCAACAATGCGAGCGTGCTGGACATCTCGAGGACCGAGGCACTGCCCCTGAAGCGGTTCGATTTGATGCAACAAGTCAACGTGCGCGGCACTTTCGCGCTGACCCAGGCGTGTCTTCCGTACCTACGGAAATCTGAAAACCCGCACGTATTGACGCTCTCACCGCCGCTCAATATGTCGAAAAACTGGCTGGGCGCCCACCCGGGCTACATGCTGGCCAAGTATGGGATGACGCTGGCCGCGTTGGGTATCGCGGCTGAACACGCGGATATGCCCTTCTCCAGCAACTGCCTGTGGCCGCAGACCATGATCACGACAGCAGCGGTCGGGAACCTACTCGGCGGATCCGAAAGCCTGCGACACTCACGCTCCCCCGAAATCATGGCCGACGCTGCAATCGAACTACTCGGCCGTCCCGCCGGCACCGACAACGGTCGCACAGTCCTCGACGTCGAAGTGCTCACCGAAGCCGGTGTCACCGACTTCACGACGTACGGCGGAAACGCTCCCCTGACCATCGACATCTTCGTCGACGAACCCGGGATTTCCGATAGCTCGGAGGCGTTCGCCCGCACCGGCCAGGCCGGCCCGCGGACCAGTAGTGTCGGATGAGCTCGGCCCTTCGTGCCAGGAGATCGACGTATCCTCGTCGGTTCGATCGTCGCGGCCACGGCTCCCAACGTCACCGTCTTCCTGATCGGCGCGCGTTGCAGAGACTCACCTACGGGATCGTCCGGTGACGATCGCTTTGGCCCGTCGCCATCTTCCCGAAAACCAGGCCCGGCTCGGCATCTCCAGCCTGTCGGTAACGGTCACGACAGGCCTGGGACTCGGATACCCCCTGACCGGCATCCTCGCCGACCTTCTCGGGTTCCGTTTCGCCTTCTGGTTCGCGCCGCTGTTCCTTATCACCACCATCCTCGTCGTCTGGCATGTCGTTCCCGCAGGCCCGACGAGCAGGCGCCACGCAACACACTCGACGTCCCGGGCGCACTGCTGGTCGGCACCGGACTCGCGTCCCTACTCGTCGCCGTCAGCGAAGGCTCCCGGTGGGGCTGGGACTCTTTGTGGACCATCGGATTCTTCGCCGGTGCGGCCACACTGCTGGCGGCGTGGTCCCTCGTCGAGCTGCGCACCCCGTACCCGCTGATCAACCTCCGGGTCCTGCGCGACGGTGACGTTCTGGTCGCGAACAGCACCGCGATCGGCCTCGGCGCCGCAATGTACATCGGGCTCTCGATCGGCAGCCTCATCGCCCAGGCGCCCGCCTCCACCGGACACGGCATCGCGCTGTCCCTGTTTTGGGCCGGATTCGTACTGCGCTCCCCTTGTCGGTGGCAAGCTTCGGCGCGAACCGGCTCGTGCGCACCCTCTCGCACCGGATACGCATGAGGACTCTGCTGCTCGTCGGCGCCGGGATAGTGACAGCCCGACCGCAGTTCGCCGACGTGCACGACGGCCGCGCCCGCTCGACATCGACAAGGACCTGCGGCGATCGAACACGGCCGAGGACGCACTCGGCATCCCGGACGGGCCCAGGGGCGGTCACCGACCAGCCACCCTCGTCAGTCCTTCCGGGGCGGCGCGATGGGTCATACCAAGCTCACTACTGGAGAATCTTGTGAAGACCTGGGAGATATACGCCCAGGACGGGGCCACATCCGAGTGGATGCGGCCCCGTGGAGGTTTGTCAGACTCCCCGCACGCTCTGGGCTTGCGGACCCTTCTGTCCCTGGCCGACCTCGAACTCCACACGCTGGTTCTCGTCGAGCGACTTGTAGCCGCTGCCCTGAATCTCGGAGAAGTGGACGAAAAGATCAGCTCCGCCATCGTCCGGCGTGATGAATCCGAAACCCTTTTCACCGTTGAACCACTTCACAACGCCCTGTGCCATGCTTCGTCTCCCTGCAGCAACTTGGAGCCGGGACCTCACAGCGAAGTCCCGATCTCATGCATGATCCTGCCAGCATCGGGCACCGTTCACCGGCACGGTTCCACCGAGGACGTCACTACGTCGTTCAATGCGGTCACTCGTCCAAGAGACGGGCAGTGAGTTCCGGCATCAGGTGGACGTCAGGCTGCCGGAAGGGGGCTGGCGGGTTCAGGTATGTTTCCGCACATGAGAGCCGCATCGTGGTTGAGCGTGGCGACCGGGGCGCTGTCCGGCGCCGCCGTTGCCGCAGCGTGGCGGAGGGCATACCTTGCCGATCAGGCAAGGCTCGACGCCGAAGCCGAGCGGGACGCGGCATTGGAGCAAGTTGCCGAAATTGGGCGGACTGCCGTGCAGCAGGTATGCCCACGTCCGCAGAACGTCGACTTCCACGTCCAACGCATCCGGGGAGCGGTCGACCGGTTCCGGCTTCGGAATGTCGGGAGCGGCACGGTCACGGACGTCCGATTCGTCATAGACCCCGCGGAGGAGCAGAACCGCCGCATCCCGACGCCACACTGGCTACAGGACGAGCCGGTGACCTTGCTGCCGAATCAATGGGCTGACTTCGGTGCGAGCGCTCTCACGCTCGTTGCCGGTTCCTGGCGATTAGTCTTTCCGGCGTTTATCACCGTCCTCTGCGAAGAAGGCAGCACACCTTTGCGAATAGACCTGCCCACTGCCGGCGTTGCCGAAGACGACACAATCGGCTGACCACTCGATTCGGCTTTCCGACAGACTGCGTCGTCGAGGCCGCCGTCGCCGGAAGCCGATACATGCCGCGCCGATCGATTCACTGGTTTCTGAATACAGAGTATTGTGTACCGTTTGGAATGGAGCTGCTGGTTCATCGCGAGGCCCTGGCCCGCTTCGGGTAAGCCGCTTTCCGACTCGACGCGGACTTGAATCTGCTGACCCCGAGGTTCGGACCGGGATTCCGTCCGAGCTGGCGCGGCAGATCGGAGTCTCACGGGAGAATCTGTCCATCACCTGGCGTGCCTGCGCTGGTGCGGCCTCCGCGGCAACGGTCGTCTGGCAGTTCGCGAGTCCGGACCCACAGTCACGGGAGAAAACCGTGCTGGATGTCAGCGCAATCTCATTCCTCGGCCTCGCCTTTATGTCATTGTCGGCGCCGTCCGATCACTGCTCGGATTCGGCGAGTCCGACCCCTCGGCCGTGGGAATCATATTGGTAGCAGCGAGTTCAGTCATGCTGGTGTTGTCGTCGACGCAGCGCCGTGCGGGCCGAGAGCCGTTCGGCACCGTTGGCTGCTGCTGATTGCGGAGAACCTAGCGGCAACTGCTGCGAGGGCTGACGCCCTGACGACCGACGCTCCGAGACGTCTACTCATAGACGCCACGGTCGATCGTGATCGACCTCGTCACCGAGGAGTGTCAAGAGCAATCACCGGAGCCTTCTGACTCAGGCGCATAATCGCACTCCACGGCCTGTAAGCGTGTGCGCCTGGCCCAAACACCGCTTGTTCAAGTAGTAATTCGACGACGGTGCTTGTCAGAAGCGGGCGGCGACCGCTCCTCGTCAGGTGTATTCGTGAGACTTCCCCAAGCACTTCGTGCAGGGAGCCGCCCCCACCAAGCTTGCGGGCCAAGGCGAGGCCAGGCCAGGCCAAAGGTACTTACTTCGATGCGTACCTCATGGCCGATGTCTTCTCCTGCTACAGCGTCGGCCGATCCGAACCCGGGCTGCTTCCCGCTGAGATGATGGCTGAAGTTCTCGCTGTGCACGGCATTTCGAACGTAGTACACGGCGATCGGGGAAGGTCGACGACTGTAGAACCGTCTCGACACTGCTCGCCGACCTCGAGGTCATTCGCTTGCACTCACGGCCACGGGTATCGAACAACAACCCCTACTCGGAATCGCTGTTCACGAGCCTCGAATACGGCCCGGCGTTCCGCGCTCCGCACGGTCCGGAGGAGCAAGAATTGTATTCCCCTGCATTTTCCCAGCCCCCCGTTCACCTTCAGATCGAAATCCGAAGCCTCCGGGCAACGGCACACCAACTACAAGATTCGAACACATCAGCATTGTTGTCGCCGTCACGATCGTCATCGACTGCGCAAGAGCTTATTTCGTCATACCGTCCTCCGTTCCGGCTCAGGGTCAATCCCGACTGCGGAAGCATTCACCACGCGCCAACAGTCCACACTTCCGCGTCTCCATACTCACGTGGAACTCCCGCCAGGGCTAGTACTGCGCGGACGAGCATCAACCATCGACAGCAGATAGGCGCGGGCCTCGGGCGGGCACAACGACTCCGGGATGCGCGCCGCGCGACCCATGCCGCCATGGATGTAGAGATACACCAATCCGTGTGCGACCTCGATCCTGGCAATCGAGCCGTGCCCAATGACTATCTGGGCCAAAGGATCTTCCAGGAGCATCCCGAAGGAGTTGAAGCCGGTGGCCCACTGGGCGCCCGGGCGCATCGTCGTCCGATTCACGCGCACGATCACCACGAATAACGCAAGTGGAAACCCCACCACAATGACCCCAAATAGGGCGGCCAGTTCCTCTTCACCACTCCACACGGCCACCACCAGTGCCACCCCCACGAACGCGAAGTAGACCATCACTTTCGGACGCCGAAAAACACGCAACAGGGCCAGACGGGAGAACCGGCTCACGTCACCGGGTTGGGCCGTCCACGTGTACTGCACCGCAGGCACCGAAACATCATCATTGGTGGGCAAAAGAATTACCTCTCTATAGCGAATCGCTGCGAATATGTGCGGGACCGTGGCATACAAGCAGCCAGCGATCCGACCAACAAGTTTCGGTGTCGACAAAGCGACATAATAAATACCCCGTACACACCATCGTGAGGCGCATGGATGATGTGGTCGACCGGGGGACGGTTACCAGTAGTCGCCGCCGGCGTCATCGCGCTTCTGCCGAGAACGCCCAACAACCATAGACATCGACGGATACACCTTTACCGGGAAGCCCCTGTGGAGGCAGGCTGCCCGAGATCCACCGGCAACGACGCCCACCCGCGCAGAACCCGGGTGTCACGCCGGATTCCCTCACCTGTCGACCGCAAGTGGGGGAACCGGTCGAACAGCGTCTTCAGTCCCACTTCCGTCTCCGCCTTCGCGAGTGATGCACCGAGGCAGTAGTGCCGTCCACCGGAGAACGACAGGTGCTTGCCCGCGTTCGCACGGGTGACATCGAAGCGGTACGGATCCTCGAACAGCTGCGGGTCACGATTGGCGCCTGCGAGAACCAGAATTACCAACTCGCCCTCCGCCAGAGACACACCCTCGACCGTCACATCGTGTTTAGCCCGACGCGCCGTCAGCTGCACCGGTGATTCCAGGCGAAGCATCTCTTCTACCGCCGTCGGCCACAGCGACGGATCCGCCTGCAGGATCTCGAGCTGGTCAGGGTTGTCCAGGAGTAGCCGGATCCCGCTGCCCAGCAGGTTGACCGTCGTCTCGAAACCGGCGGCCAGGACCAACCCCGCTGTCGCACGGAGCTCTTCGTCGTTGAGCCCGACGCCGTCCTCGGTGGCCCGGATCAGCTCGCTCATCAGATCATCACCAGGATTGCGGCGAAGCTCGGCGAGGTGACCGGCGAGCCAGGTATCGAATCGCTCGAGCCCATCCTCGACACGCGTGAACTGTTCCCACGACAACCCGATGTCGAGACTAGGGGCGGCCATCTCCCCGAACTCGAGCACCCGCTGCCGGTCCCCGTCGGGGACGCCCAGGATCGTGCTGATCACCGCGACAGGAAGCTGTGCGCAGTACTTGTCGACGATGTCGACCTCACGACCGGCTGCCGTCAGCTCCTCGAGGAGGCGGTCCGCCTTCTCCTGCACCATTACCCGCATCCTCGCGACCGCGCGCGGAGTGAATACCGACGCCACGAGCTTGCGGTAGCGGGTGTGCTCGGGCGGCTCGACCGATAGTAGCGACGGCGGCTTCAGCGGGTGCAGCGCTTTCGAGCGGGTCTTGTTCTCGATCCACCGCAGCGGCCTCGGGAGACCGGCACCGAACTCGATCACCCGAAAATCGTCCGAGCGGAGCAGATCATGCACGACGCGGTGCGTGACGGAGATGTTCGCCATCCGCGTCGTCACCAACGGCCCGGCCGCCCGGATCTGCTCGAACACCTGCCGCGGATCCGCCCGCGTAGCAGGGTCGGCGACCAGCATCGCCTGCAGATCACCACGCTGCGCCGCCTTCTTCGCCCCATAGCGCACGACGCCGTGCGCCGCGACCCACCTGATCCAAGCCCTCATCTGCCCCACCCCTTCCGCCGCCCAGTGTGAACCTCCCCAGCCAACAGAAGACCAACACCCCCGTTTTTGGCTTATCCCGGGCCATGCCTCACAGCCCCCGATCAGCGATCGACTCTCGTCGCCTGACGTCAAGTCCGGTCGCGGATGTTGCGGTCGGATCCGGTGCGTAGTGGCGAAGAAATCGTTTGCCGCAACCGATCCGGGCGGGCATCGAAGGAACCTTCCTGGCGATCGACGCTTGCATGAACCGCCTAAGGTCGGCTGTCCCGTTGGGGGGATTCCCAGGTCAGCCCGTCACAAGCACCCGTTGACTCAAGGCCGCTAGAGCGCCGGCGATTCCCTCACGAACCGCGAGGTCAGTGATGATGCCATTTTCATCGATCATCGTGGGTGTTACCGGCAGGTGGACGCATGCTTCCTCAGCGATCGCGGCACCGGTGTAGTTCAACACCAGTCGCAGTAATGCGTGGGCGTTGGCCGCGTTCGTCGCGTTGGCGGAAACGATGATCCACGCTGTGGGCTTGTCACCGATCTCGATACCACCGACAGTCCAGTCGAGCAGATTCTTGAACGACCCGGGCAGCGCCCCAGCATATTCTGGAGTGCAGATCAGCAGCGCAGCTGCGCGGTCGATTTGCTGCCGTAGGTGGACTACCGCCTCCGGTAACGGATCGTGGTCGTCGTCCGGGTTGAAGTGTGGCAGGTCTCCCATCTCGAGGTACGGCACGCCGCGGAAGCCGACAGGCACCAGAGTTTCGGCCGTGCGCAGGAGTGCCGAGTTGCTCGATTTTCCGCGCAGGCTCCCGGAAACCAGCAGGATGTCCGACATAGTTCACACCTTCCAGATTGACGGCAGTTAAATGCGCACTAAGCGTTACTCAACGTCGATGGTTGCCGACTGTGCAGGTCCTTCGCCCGGACGAGAGCGTAGGCGATCAGGGACCCGACGCCACAAATCAACGCGCACACGATCATCACCGAGCTGAATGCATTGGTGAACACGCTCTGCGCGGCGACCTCGAACTGTCCGCCGGTGACGCCAGGAACAGCAGCATTTAGGTCGTTTCCCGCGCCGGATGCGATGGCATGGCTGAGCTCTCGTTGCGCCTCAGGGTTGGTGCTCAGCGCCGTAGAGTCGGCGGCCGGACGATACCTGGGCTTGGAACAGTGCGCCGAACGCGGCGATACCGACGGCGACTCCCACCTGCTGGAACGTTTCCCCGATACCGGTCGCCATGCCTGCCTTCGCCGGCTCGACCACACCGACCGAGACCAGCGAGCGCGGCGGATTGAACATGCCCATGCCTACGCCCATCACGATCATGCTCGGCAGGAGCATCAGCCAGGAACTGGTCGGAGAGATGAGCGCGATCAATGCCATACCGATGGCGATGAACAAGATCGCAGTGCCAATCAGCAGGCCGGGTGCGAATCTGGTGACGACGCCGCCCGTAACGGCCGTGAATACGAAAAGTACCAGGGTGAGCGGCAACAGCTGCAAACCGGCGACCAGTGCT
The DNA here is from genome assembly GCF_017656075.1 of Rhodococcus sp. ZPP. NCBI lineage: Bacteria > Bacillati > Actinomycetota > Actinomycetes > Mycobacteriales > Nocardiaceae > Rhodococcus > Rhodococcus sp. ZPP. The sequence continues at coordinate 6,590,716 of NZ_CP058638.1, read as the reverse complement.
GAGTGCCCCAGCACGTTCTGCCGATAGGACACCATGAGGAAGATCGCCGCCAGACTGGTGGCGTTCGAGAGAAACGTTGCCAGCGAAAGCCCTAGGAAGGTCCGGTTGCGGAACAAGCTCAGATCGAGCATTGCGGAGTCACCGCGGCGGCGCTCGATGAGCACGAATATCAGGAGCAGCGCCACGCCACCGACGAACATGCCGAGCACCGCAACGCTGCTGACGACCCGTCTCCTAATGTCATGTTCGCGAGTACCCGGCGCAATGCAACGCACACCGAGTTCCTACCCCATTTACAGGCGGGCAGCGTCATGCCTGAGGTTGGCTTACCGATTCCGCTACTCCCGGAGTCCGCGAGGCTGCCAAGGTCCGCAACACCATGATGACGAGAATGCTAGCGGCGCCGGCGAAGAGAGCGGTGAGGACCACCTTCACCATGATCGGACCTGTACCGGTGAGAACCCCGATGATGCACAGCCCACCGCCGGCAAGAACAAGAACAGTTCCCAACCACTGCCCTCTACAGGAACGGTGCGGCCGGCGGCCACCCAAGGAACTGACCATCTGCAATAGCCAACCCCCGAGTACCAGGCTGACCCCAACCCCGTACGTAGTGTTGACCATTCTGGATCATCCTTCATGCTGCATGCGCTGAGAACGCTGATCGACAATTTCTGGACTACTCGCGCAGACCCCCGGCGCGGTCCAGCTATTGCACGAGTTCGGCGGCACGTTTGTACAGGTCGATCCCCGTGTCACTGTCCACAACCAGGCGTGGGGCGTTCGAGGACAAGTCCGGGATGACCGAGAGGGTCAGAACCTCCAGATCGGACAGGTTCGCGGTGTAGCTGACCGTGACCGACTGCTGGGAGCCGTCTGGCGACAAGGCGATGACCTGCTTGCCCTTCGCCGGGACTCCGTTGAGGTCGAGCGGCTCGGGCACACGAAAGAGCCCTTCACCGCCGGCCGCCCGGAAAGAGCCGATGTCACAGACACTGTCAGCGTCATTGGCGGGGTGAGGTTCCTTCCGCGACTGCAATCCGATGACGATCACTTGTCCTTGACCGGTGAACGTCACCGTTTCCACCGTCGACCCTTCCTGGTAGGCCGCCGAGGACTGGAAGGACTGGGCGCATTGTGCAGGCCAGATTTCCATGCCCTCGGTAGCGGGGGTGGCCCTCGCGATCAGCTCCGCGGTCACCGTGGTCACCCCAGAAGCCTTCGCGGTGTAACCCTCTGGTGCCTGATCCTGCAAGGTGCTCAGACCTGTCGACGACGACCCCGACGGATCATCGAACGATGCCGAAGCACACGCAGCGAGCACGCTGCCCCCGGAAACCACCATCAGCACCGTCACCGCAACCGACGCCACCCGGTGGCCAGTGCTCACATGTTCATCTTTCGTAGACATCCGCGTTCTCCTTCTTCCGTCGGGATCGGTGTGCTTCTCGCCGAGCAGCCGGGGGCCCACGGCGCGGCGTACTCCGGCGCTGAATCTTCTCATCAGCTTGCCGCCATCGCGGCACCGCCGACAGCGAGCGGAATCCCGATCTGTGGCTGAACAACGACGAGGACACCGACACCCACCACAGCCGCTCCGACACCAACCTTCTCCCATGTCGAGAGTTCGTCATCGTCCGCGCGTTCAGCCGGCTTTGACGGCGGCTTAGACACCGACGGCGGAGACGACGCTCTCGGCGCCGCCGGCGGCGCCGAAGGCGACGGCACGGAGGTTTGCACGGGTGCCGAGGTCGTAATTTCCGTGGGCGGTGCAGTCGGCGCGACCGAGGAGAGCGGCACCGCACTGGTCGTCGGCACCGGTGCGGCCGTGGAAACCGGGATCTCCTGCACGGTCGTCGCCGGGATCTCCACCACCGAGGTATCCGGGAACTCCGGCTCCATCTGGCTGGTGACCTCCGGGACCTGCTGCTCCGTATAGATCTCTGGCTGTGTGGTGTACGGAATCTCCGGGTACGCCGTCGGTTCCACAGACGGTTCGGCTGACGGTGCGACCTCGCGCGTCTCCGGAGAAGGGGGCGCGGGCGAACCTGGCTGACCGCCTCCCGGGACCCCGGTCTGTAGCGCCTCGTTGAACAAGTACTCGGCAAGGGCTCGGAGGATCGCGAGCTGGGCTTCACGCTCGTAGAGGCACAGCAACTTCCGATCCTCGTCGCTGAACTCCGGCTTGGGTGTCGTTTTCGGGCCCTCCCAGTCACCGATCGACTTCTGCTGCTTGGAGCTGTTCCACTGGGAGTGCAGCGGACGCAGATTCTCCGGGGAATCGGCAATCTCGATCTGCTTCTCGAGGGGCAACTGCATGAACCCCGGTATCTGCACCAAACGATTCAGCGAGACGACATGATCAGCCTGCCAGTTCTTGCTAGGCGTATTGACATAGTGGTCGCCGTATCTGCCCGCCGCCACATCATCCGTGACCCGGTCTCGATTGGTATCGGACGGCGCCCGTCTCCTCAGTGCATCGTAGGCCTGGACCTGCGCAGGAGTCAGCGCGGTCCGGTTGACTCCACCAGGGATCAAATCGGGTGTGCAGTCGGCCAGAACCTCCTCGAGTGACCGGCGAGCAGCCTCCTCCTCGAGAGTTTCCGCTTCCTGCGCCTCGGGAACAGCCGCACTCTCGGCGGGAACCGCAGGTTCGGCGTCAGAATCCGACAGGATCCCAGGTTCGGCCGGACCAGCCAGTGGCTGTCGCTGCCGCTGCGGAACCACAATGGGCCCATTGAGGTTCGGTTGAACAGTTAATGGCGAGTTCGCATCGGGATTGGTCTCGGTGACCAACCCCTCGCCTGGGTCGGCACCGGGATCGACCGGATCAGCCGGATCGAACGGCTCATCGTCCGGCTCCGGACCCGGGTCATAACAGGTATACGGGGCTGGCGGCGGCGGAACCGGTCCCGGATCCCCGGGATGCGCGGCCAGCCATGACGACTCCCACGCATCGTTGTACATCTGTGTTTCCCGTTCGCATCGCTGCGCCGGTGTCTCCGGGGCCCCATACGCCGGTTGCGCGAGCGCCACCACCGGAACCGCCACCAGTACCGCACACACCAACGCCCGTAGTGCACGTCTCACGATCTCGCCTCTCCCCCGCGCTCCTCTACAACCACATGACGGGGCCGTAGGCCGCGACGGTGTCGTCGAAAGAGTCACTGGTGGTGGAGAAGGTGACGTAGGAGCGGATCGAGACCGGTCCCATGCACCCATCGATCTCGAGGTGCACGTTCTTCACCGACACCCCGGCCTTGCCGTTCGCCAGTTCCTTCGTCTTGAACGGCACATCCGTGATCGTGCCGGGCTTGAGTGTCGTCGACACGTTCGGCTGGACCTGGGCACCGAGGTCGGCTTTCGGCCCGGTGGCCGAGATCCCGATCGAGGGCCCCACCGAGAGGCCCAGGCCCACCGCAAGTCCCGAGGACACGTCGATGCCGCAGCCCACTTGATACCCGGTCTCGAGCGATGCCCCGTTCACCGGCGCATCACCGTCACCGGTGATGTCGGCCTCCGCGCGGTACGAGACGAAGCCTTCCCTGCTGAACTGGGAGGCAGCCAGGTTCGGAACCTGATTGACCACCTCGCCGGTCTTGCGGATGTTCAGTACCCAGCCGTCGCCGGTAGTGGTGGTTTCGAACGCGTCGGGAACCGGATTCGGCGCCGCCGAGCCTGCACCCGCGGCAAGGACCACCGCCCCCACGGCCACCATCGACCCGATACTCAACCGGCGCAGCATTCTGACAGCAACCGACACAACTATCCCCCTCGTGATACGTGAAACAGGGGGCGGGCACGCCGGATCGATGCCCCACGACCCCCCGCACGGCTCCGCGAACGGTAACAGACAAACAACCCCAGCTACCTTCCAGCTGTGACAAGTCACCGCGAATGCAGCCCCGGCGTTGGGGCAAGGAACAGTTGCTAAAGTCATGGGCGGGAGAGGCCACGTCACGCGCATACTCCGGGGGCGAACCCGTCGCACGACGAAGGATCAGAAAGGGTGTGGCTTGTGACCACGGACCAAAAAGTTGTACAGCTTCTGGCGACGCGGCATCCGTTCCACGATCTCGAAGCGATTAACGCCGACCAGTTGAGCGACGACGAGGCCGGCACCATCCCCCGATGGTGGATCGACGCACAAACCGCGAGCAATCCCGTCGACGTCGCGCTCCGGGCATGGGAGAACGCGATCCCCGGGCAACTCCCGCGCACCACACTGATCATCCGGGACGCCGCACCCAGCCTCAGACTGTGCCGCGCGACCCTCTCCGAGAGTGGCCGCACCGCCGTGGTTCTGGCCTACATCTTCGGGGAGGCCAACCCCTCGTACTTTCAAGTCGCATACGGACTGGCACCACTGCAGCACAACGAAATACCGTTGTTCACCGCCGGGATCGATCACGGGCTCAGGACGTTCTATACGACCGTGCAGAACGGATTCTTCAACGAGGACCCGATTGGCTTGATGCCAGCTCAAGACATGCCGCGGATTTCGAACTTTGGGGAGGCAGCCGATTTCGAGTACGTCGGGCAATCACGGGACCCGGTGAGCAACGAGCTCCGTTTCGTGGAGATCCCGGAATCCGAACTACCCGAAATCGACCAACTCGTCGGCGTCTGCCGCGACGCTTCCGACAACGCAGTCGCTCTGGATACACGCGATGACAGCGGTCGAGTCTGGGAAATGTGGCACGGAGGTCTCGAACGCATCGACAAAACCCTTTGGGAGGCGATCGACGAATGGGTAACACGCCTATTCGGCATCGACGACCACTGACAACTGCCCGCATTTGACCTGGCCGACAACTAGAAATTGCAGCGGCGCCCAATACTCCATCTGCGCGGCTAGCTGTTGCGGGTCATGACGTTGTAGACGCCCGGCGGAGAATGGGCTGAGCGAAGGGGACGGGCCTACCCGGCGATGTACCGATATCCCGAGACCCATACTTGCCGGCCTCGGGATTTTCAGATCACCGTACCGACGTCTCGGGCGACGATGTGATCGAGCGCGCGCTCGGCCACGGCAGCGATCGTCATCGACGGGTTGCACGCCGCAGTGTTCCCTGGCATCAGCGCACCGTCGAGCACATACAGCCCCCGCTGGCCGTGGACGCGGCCCTCGAGGTCGCAGACCGAACCCATGGACGCACCACCGAGCGGATGCCATGTAGACGGAAACAGCGCATTGGTATCGGTGAGAACACCTGCCGGACCGGCGATCTTGTGTACGGTCGGCCCGATGTGACGATCCTGGATTACTGAATCGCCATCCCTCGGCCAGTGTAGGACCGCGTCGTCCGTGGCCGAGTCGTACGCGAAGTGGCCGCGTCCCTCGCTGACCCCATATCCGACCAGCATGGTGCTACGAGCGTCGACACCGAGTGTGGGAATCGACGCCTGGATGACGGTGTGGGCGGACGCCGGATCGTCCCAATTCAAGCTGCCATACACAACGGGTCCGCCCTGCACGGGACCAAATTCTCTTTCCAGGTTGGTCCAGACGTAGATGCGGTCGGCATTGGTGCCCCACCCACCGCCGAGCCCGTCCGGCATGTCCGAAATTCTGCCCGCCGCCGCGGCACGCATCAAAAGCCTAGTGGTGCCCATGCTGCCCGCGGCCATCACGAGCGCATTCGTGGTCAAGACTTTGTTCTCGAGTACCTTGCCGGCCGTGTCGGTCCGGTCCACATACACCGTCCAACGACCGTCCTTGGCCCGCTCGACGTCGGTCACCTGGTGAAGGACCTCCACCGTTACCAGGCCGGTCGATTCCGCGGCGGCGATGTACGTCACATCCACCGAATGTTTGCCGCCGTTGTTGACCCCGAAGGTGCCGGCACTGTTGGTATACGACGGATTCATTACGCCGCGAAGCTCGTCCAGCGCGTAGTTCCAATCGACCGGCATCGGAATTTTCATCAGCGGGAGTCCCGCACGCTCCACGTTCTGCGCAAACACTCTCGGGGCCAGATAATTCGGGCTGGCGATAAGTTCGTCGGGGGCCACGGCAAGTTGCAGCATTCGCGCGACCCGCGGGTAGTGCACCCGGTTCATCATCGTCCAGTCCAGGTCCTCAGGGAAATGCGTATTGAATACGGCCTCCGACGGCTGCAGGGTCATCCCCTGATAAATCAGAGAACCTCCGCCCACCCCCGCCGCGCACAACGTCGTCATGTTCTCGCCGGGAACCGCCTCGAGCAAGCCGGCATACGGGTCGAACACCGCTGGCTTGCCGAACAACTCCGGAGCGGACTGATGCCAGAGCATTCGCTTATCGGGCGCAAGGGGATCGGGAAACGTGTCTGCATTCGGACCGGTGGGCCAACGAAGTCCACGCTCGAGAACGAGGACCGGGACACCTGCCTCGGCCAGCCGCAAGGCGGTGACTCCCCCGCCGAATCCAGACCCGATCACGATCACGCGGTGATCCTCGCGGATGACCGGCACCCTATTTACCCGGGCTGCCATGCCCGAGGCGGCTCCGGCGATCCGCGGCGTCGTCAGCGCGACGCCCGCGGTGGCAGCGCCAACAAGAAAGGATCGACGATTGAACTCGGACACGGCTTACCCCCACATGACAGACGGCGATCTACTCGAAAAGAACGCGTCAGGTCGGCACAATCACAGTGCGCGTGGACTATGTAAACCGGACGTGCCCCAGGCGGCGGAGCGCTCTATGCGCCGCCGAGGCGAGGTAAAACTAAACACTGCTGGTCGATATGTCAAGAAATTTCCATGGCGGGTGGGCCGTCACTTCCACGAGGCGCGCATCGATCGATAACGTCATCAGTCCACAAACCCGCGGTGCTCGAACCCGACGCCAAAAAAGCCGAACTCATCTCTCACTTCGACTTAGGCGACGGTGAGGTTTCTGCCGCCTGGCCGGGGCCGACCTCGACAACCCACGTCACACGCCGATCTAGTCGGCTACAGCTGCTTCACAAGATCAACTAGCGAACCCACCTGCGACGCAGGCACGATGAAGGCGGCCGGCAACGAGGAAGGCGTTGACGCGCAGAGGTCTCGTTCGATTCACCCGGATCCGCCTGGGCCCGTTTTTCGAAACGCCGACCAGAACATACCGATAATCGCGGTAACGTCTATCCTGTCGAGATGCCCACTCCAACAGTCTTCATCACCGGCGCTGCAGCCGGGATCGGACGTTCCACTGCCCTCCAATTCTCCCGCGCCGGATACCTCGTCGGGGCCTACGACATCGACGCGACGGGCCTCGCCTCGTTGCAGGAGGCGATCACGTCCGCCGGTGGGCGCGTCGTCACAGGAGTTCTGGACGTCACCGACCCCGATCAGTGGGAGAAGCGCCTCAAAGAGTTCGACGCCGAAGCGGGTGGTCGCCTCGATATCCTCGTCAACAATGCCGGCATTCTGGTCGCGGGCCGGTTCGAGGAAATGCCGCTGGAGTTACACAAGCGGCAAATCGACATCAACGTCAACGGTGTCGTCTACGGAACGCACGCCGCCTTCCCCTACCTGAAGGCAACGCCGGGCGCACAGGTGATCAATCTGTGTTCCGCCTCGGCGATCTACGGTCAACCGGAACTCGCCACCTACGGTGCCACCAAGTTCGCCGTGCGCGGCATCACCGAGGCACTCGACCTCGAATGGGCCGAGTACGACATCTCGGTGAAGGCGATGTGGCCGTTGTTCGTCAACACCGCCATGACTGCAGGCGTCTCCACGGGCACCACCAACTCGCTCGGTATCAAACTGAGCGCCGACGACGTGTCAGCGAGCATCTTCAAGGCGACTCGTCCCTCGAAGCGGCCGTACCACAAGGTGCATTTCCCGGTCGGCCTGCAATCGAAAGCGCTGTCGCTCGGATCCCGCTTCTCCCCCGCGTGGCTCACTCGTGAGGTCAACCGCAGACTCAGCCACACCTGAGATGTAGCGAAGTTTGTCAAGAAGGCAGGGAAGGCGCCGCCGGGGAGCGACCCCGTCGGCGCCTCGTCGCTTCCTCGGCAAGTCTGTGTGGTGAGCGAGCCAAAAAGACGACGGGCGGTCAGACGGGGATCCCTCCCCCCTGCACGAAGCGCTTGGGGGCGTATCCGCGAGTTGACCACCGCAGGAGGGGGTTTCGGCTAGATCGCGTCCGCTTGTCTAGAGTCGAGCGTTGATCGTCGTGATTGCGAACAGGCGCGACATCCATCCGTCCATCGAAAACCAGAGCATGTTGCCGACGCGCTCGAGGCCTCCGTGCCACATTGCCATAGACCCAAGCGTCGTCACCTAGATCCAATGTGACTGCGTTGACGGAGGTGTCGAGGCAGTCCCAACTCATGGGTTCGGTGGACGAAAACGGTTTCAGGCATAATCATTCAGATCGTGCGGGGGGATGGCGTCAGCGTCGACCGAGCCCGTTCTTGGGAAAGTTGCCGGCTTCACCGCAGGACTATCGAGCATGTTCAGTAGTTGCATCGCGTCGCAGTCGGGTGTGCCGGGTACGGCCTGGTATACGACAAGCCGTTGCTGCGTGCCGGAGATGTCGATCGTAGTTCAGTTCCATCCGTCCCACTTTCGGGTGGTCGAACAGTTTGTTCCCAGTGGAGAGGCTGCGGACATCGTGCAGCCGCCAGATTCAGGGAAATTCCTCGCTCCTGGTCTCCAATTCGTCGATAAGCTCCGCCAACTCTCGGTCGTTCGGTGCGATCCCCGCCATCGCCCGCAGATGCGCGACCGCGCCACACGCTATCGAGTTCCATTCCGCGAAAAGCGTTCTGGCTGCGGGGCGGAGGAAGATGTAGCGGATGGTGTTGCGGCGTTCCGGCGACCATTGGTCGATACCCGCGAGGAGGGCGATGCCGGCCGCGTTCGACGCAAGTAGATCGTTGATCCTCGAGAGCACGTAGGCGCGAGACGGGCCGATGGTGTCGAGCAACTGGCATACGGCGAGTCGGACCTGGCGGGGGGTAGGGGCGGTCCGCGCTCGTCTAGGGCTTCCGGCGTGGGCAGCGAGGCGGAAGAGGTGCTCGCGTTCCTCGTCGCCTAGGAGCAGTGTCCCGGCGAGTGCGTCGACGACGACCTCGCTCGGGTTGCGCGCGCCCTTGCTCGAGGCGAGTGCAGTAGTCGACGCTGACCCCCGCAATCGCGGTGACCTCTTCGCCGAAGTCCGGCGGTTCTGCGAGCACCGGTTGCGGGTGGCAGCGCGATATCCGACGGTTGCACCCGAGCGCGGCGTGAGCGCAGGAACATGCCGATTTCCGTCTGGGACATACCGCCATGGTGCCATGGCACACTCGCTGCCGCGGCAACCGTTCCGCCGGGGTGTGTGACACCCAGGCGCGGCGCTCCCTCGCTGAGATGACGCGTTCGGACAATTACTCCCAGCAGCGTCCCATCACCGGTGCCGCGTTGAACGTCGGTGGCGGATGTTTCCAAATCAGCCAAGGGAGACGCCAAGCTTGTCTGCCATTACCCGGATCATGTGCTGCACCCCGATCTCGTTCCGGCCGATCACCATATGGTCATGCTGGCCGTGGCGAACGCCTTGGCCGCACTGGGGCAGCATGGCGAAGTCCTCATCGCGCACCGCGGCGTGAACTTGGGAGAAGATGTCGGCATACAGTTCTCGTTGTTCGTCGGTGGTGGCGGGGTATCGAGCCATCCAACTGTGCCGCACAGTACATCGTGTCGCGGAGTTCTCCGGAAGGATGTCGATCACTTCGACGCCCACTGGGCTGTTGGCGAGAACAAGGTTGGGATACACCCAATAGATCACACCCATTTGCTGCGCTGGATCCCAATTCTCTGCTGGCTCGGCACCTTCCAGGTCGGTGATCCAATTGAAGGGAAATCCGACTCGGTGGTGAGCGCCGAACTCGTCATAGACGTGTGTGTTCGCCAACGTGTTCATCCCGATGACGCTCTGGCCGTGCACGAAAGGGAAGTGGTAGCCCTCGGCGAATGCCTCGAGGGCTCCCTTCCAGCTGACTTCTGAGGTGAGGATTTTCTCGTCGTGATAGCCGAAGGTCTGGTAATTCCATTGGGCTAGTTCAGGTCCCATGCTGCCCAGATGAGCGTCGAGGTCGATCTCAGCGCCCGCGGTCAAGACTGCCCAGACGAACCCGTGTCGTTCCTCGGAGGGCAATTCGACGAGTCCGTACCGGTCTCGATCGATGTCGTCGAAACCCTCTTTACCGGGAACTCACCTGAGTCGCCCATTCGAGTCGTAGACCCACGCATGGTAGGGGCAGGTGAAGCGGCGTGCATTGCCCGATCCACAGGCGGGCATGGCACCACGATGGCGGCAATAGTTGAGAAAGACGTGCGCCACACCGTCCCGGTCACGGGTGATCAGTAGAGAGTCACCAATCGCCGAGCGCACCACGTAATCGTGCGGCTGCGGTATCTGGGCGCTCGCGATCACCGCGAGCGGAGTGCGGCGGAGGATCTCGGACTCTTCGACCTCGGCGAGCTTGTCGTCTCGGTAGTAGTTGAGGGGAACGCGCAGTGTCGAAGGCGCCATATCGGTGGTATTGGCCAAGGCGAGGTCGAGACCGCGCCGAGTCAACTCATGGTTCAACGGTGTAGGAGTGTCGGTTCCAACGGTCGAAGTCATCGGGCTGTCCTCGCTATTCGGTGAATGGTCTGAGGCGATGTCACCAATCGACCTTGACCATACACACATACCGGCTTGTGTATAGTCAATTGCGACATGTGGCCGACTACCATAAAACTCAATGGCACACGAATCGGTCTGGGGATAACAGTGCGAACCCATGGGTGGGGCGGAGCCGCGCCGTCGTCCGACGACGAGGCCGTCGCCCGAATCCTGCGCGCAGCCGGCGAGATCCTCGACGAGGGTGCCGACGAGGTCACCATCCTGCAAGTCGCCAAACGGTTGGCCGTCACCCGCCCGACTGTCTACCGCTACTACTCGAGCACCGACGAATTACTCGAGGCCACCGCTGCGCATGCTGCGGACGACTTCCTGCGTGGGCTCGCCTGTTCGGTCGAGGGAATCACCGACCTGACCGAAGCGGTGATCCAGGCATTGGCCACCACTGTTGAACGCCTCCACGCCAATCGGCGTTTCAGGGTTCTCTTCAGCGATGATTTTCGCGGGAAGGTCATCCCGAAGGTCACCTCGGCGTCGGCTGTCGAACTCGGACGATCCATTGTCGACGAGTTCGAGGTCGACTGGAGCGGGTGGGGTGAGCGAGATAAGAACGAGCTCGTCGAGCACATGCTGCGGACGTTGCAATCGTTCATCCTCGACCCGGGCGACCCACCTCGATTGGGAGATGCCCTGCGCGATTATCTTCGCCGGTGGGTTGTCCCGGTGTCATTCACTGCGCCGCCACCCCTTGCAGGATCTCGTCGCCACAGGTAGCGACACGCTACCCTCGCCGGACTCTTCGACCCCATGTGAGCGGTTTCGTCGAGGGCGCCTCCGATCCGGCGGCCGGAGATATCCTGAGGGCAGGTCATCGAGAGGTGTGTGAATGATACCGACCGCCGAAGGCGGCTTTCCTGTCGACGAGATGTCGCTGTATTCCAGTCAGTCCCGCGTGGGGGGACGGTCTGCGGATTCCAGCCTGACAGCTCCATCGGCCACTCGCGGCCCCGTCGGCAACCTTCCTCACGAACTGACCAGTTTCGTCGGACGTCGCCACGAGCTGGCCGAGTCGAAACGGCTGCTGTCGGCTTCTCGTCTGGTCACCCTGACCGGTATCGGTGGGGTGGGCAAGACGCGGCTCGCGTTGCGCTTGGCACAGACGGTGCACCGGCAGTTCCCCGACGGCGTGTGGCTGGTCGAACTGGGAGAACTGCGAGACACGTCGTTGCTCGCCGACGTCGTTGCCGCGGCCCTGGGTGTGCGAGACAGGTCGGCGCGGCCGGTGCGGGAGGTGCTGGTGGACTTCCTCGACCTGAGGCGTCTGCTCCTCGTGATCGACAACTGCGAGCAAGTGATCGATGCAGTAGCCGCGCTGGCCAAGACGCTGCTCAGGGCGTGCCCCGAGCTGAAGATTCTCACCACGAGCCGTGAACCCCTCGGTATCGGCGGTGAGGCGGCGCTGCGGGTTCCTCCCCTAGCAGCGCCGGATCCGGACCGTCCGTCCTCATTGCAGGGTCTTCCCGGATACGACGCGGTGACGTTGTTCACCCAACGAGCGATCTCCTCGGTGCCGGATTTCAGGCTGACCGACGACAACACGGGGGCGGTAGCCCGGATCTGCGCCCACCTCGATGGGTTACCCCTGCCCATCGAACTGGCGGCGGCGCGCCTGCGGGCGATGTCCGTCGAGCAGATCCTGCAGCGGTTGACCGACCGCTATGCCTTGCTGACCCTCGGTGACCGGGCCGCACCGAGTCGGCAGCAGACACTGCGGCTGTGCATCGACTGGAGCCATGATCTGTGCACACCACTCGAACAGCAGTTGTGGAGCCGGCTGTCCGTGTTCGCCGGCACCTTCGAGCTCGACGCGGCAGAAGCAATCTGCGGCACCGACATCCCTCATAGCGAACTACTCGACACAGTGGCCTCCCTGGTGGACAAATCGATCCTCATCCGAGAGCAGTCGGGCGCTGTTGTTCGGTTTCGGATGCTCGAGACCCTGCGCGACTACGGCCGCGAGAACCTGCGCCAGGCAGGGGGCGAGGGTGAACTACTCCGACGGCACCGGGATTGGTATCACCAGTTGGTGGTAGAAGCCGAGGCCCACTGGATCAGCCCTCGGCAACTCGACTGGATCACCCGGCTTGCGCGAGAACAACCGAACCTGCGTGAGGCAATGGAATTCTGCATATCCGAATCCGGCGATGCACAGCGTCGTGCAGGACTGCAGATCGCTGTCGCCCTGTATCGGTTCTGGCTCTCGCGAGCTCTGTTCAGCGAGGGCAGGCGGTGGCTCGACCGCATCCTTTCCACCTCGGCGAGAACGCCGAGTACGGATCGAATGAAGGCCCTGTATGCCGCCAGCGTGTTCACCGAAATTCAAGGCGATCTTCCTGCGTCGAAGGCCTTGGTCGAGGAGAGCTACGCCCTGGCTCAGGAGATGAACGACCCGATCTCGCGTGCACTCGCCGCCCACGCCGACGGACTTCTCGGACTGTTCAGCGGCAATATTGCCCGGGCATCCGCACTCCTGAACGAGGCTTTGGAGATATTCGCATCCAGCAGTGACCTGTCGCGACGACTGGAAATTCTCAATGGACTCGGGTTGGCCTACGCCTCGCTCGACGACATGACCAAGGCAGTCGAGCGCTACGAGCAAGCTCTGGCGATCACCAGTGAGCATGGGGAATCAGCCTACCGTTCACATTCACTCTGGGCTTTGGGCCTCGTCGTATGGCGGCAGGGCCGCGTGGAGCGGGCGCGGGAGCTGTTCGAGGAGAGCCTTCATCTGACCCGCCTCGTCGACGACCCGCTGACTGGCGCCACCTGTTTGGAATCGCTCGCGTGGATTGCGGGTGTCGACGGGCAGGCTCACCGCGCCGCGGTGTTACTCGGTGCTGCGGAAGCATTCGGACGCTCCGTCCAGAGCACCACAATGCTGCTCCCCCGCCTTTACAGGTACCACGAAGACTGCGAGCGATCCGCCCGTGAGACCCTCGGCCGAAAAGCGTTCGACGCAGCACGCAGTGCGGGACGAACAATGACCTTCGCCGAAGCAGTCGCCTACGCACTTGACAACACGGCGCCCGACAAAAATTCGTCGACCAGAGAACCTACCTCCCTGACCAAGCGGGAATGGGAGGTCGCCCGACTGGTGGCTCGGGGAATGACCAACAAGGCCATCGCCGCCGAACTCGTCATCGCCCAGCGAACGGCTCAGGGCCACGTCGAGCACGTGCTCGCCAAGCTCGGATTCACTTCCCGCGCGCAGATCGCGGCATGGGTGGTGGAACACGGCAGCCACGGGTGAGGGTAGGTCGCCCTCGATGTGGATCGACCAACGCTGTGCACCTGATCGGTGATCCAGCCGAGCTTCGGCAAGAAGTTCGAGCGCGGCGTGTGACGAACGCAGATCCGAGCAGGTTCCTCCCGAGTGCATATGCATTACGAGCACGTGACAGTCACTGCTCATCGATGCTGTGATGCGCCTCAGCGGCGAAGCGCCCCGCTCAAAATCGCCAACCCTAGGTCGCCTGTTTGGCGACGTCGCTACAGGCCCGTGACAGACGACGGAATCCATCGATGCCACTGCCCAGAACGCGAGGATCGCTATCCCGCGGGCCGCAAACTGGTCAAATCGCTTCCCCTTTTCCGGATGTCGCTGTAAATGACGTCACTCCCCTTCGTCCGGCTCATTCGGATGACCCGATCGTGGGATGTCGGGAAGTCGTAGGCCCCACATGTCGAGATAGAAACGGCTTCGCATTTCACATCCTCCGGCAATCGGACGGACCTGGTGTGCAAGCCATCCGACGTCCAAGGGGGCGACAGCACTGCCGACTCTAGCCAGGATCGTCGTGTGGTCATCGGGCACCTCGAAGCCGTGGGCGAGTGGGTTCTGGACCGCGATCGTCAACTGCTGTAGTTTCGGGCCGATGTACTCGTCGACGTAGGAAGCGTTCCCGATGTACTTGGCTCGGTCAGGGATCGGCTCGGCGGTGTTGTCCACTGCGAGGCCGGCGTATAAGTGCGCGTCCGGATGCCACAGCTTGTAGCGGGCGGATTCCGCCGAGTGCCAGCCGAACCACCAGTCCCACATCGCCGCCGTGACGCCCGGCATCTCGGTGTGCACGGCCACCCACACCTTGCCCGAACTTGCCCTGCCATAGCCGGTCTCGGTCGGTGAAGATCCGGTCGCGGCGAGTTCGGTCTGCAGTGTCGAGACTTCCGGGATTTCATGCGCGGGAGTCGGCGGGCCGGCGTAGGCCGCGGCAACCGAAGGTGTAGCGGGCAACGTCCGATCCGCCATCGCATACGGCCTCGCCCAATCCTCAGGCGAGTAGCCGCGATAACGAGCGGCGGACACCGGCCGCGCACGAGCCGCGCCCGCTCTCAGGCCCGCGGCCCCAGTCCCACCCACGAGAACTCCGAGAACAAGGGCCGCACGGCGGGTCACACTCGCATCTCTCAACATCCGTTGTGAGTACGCCCCTGGTGGGAGCGCGTACCGAGTTGACTAAGTTCTCGCCTGGACAGCACACTGCGCCCGCATCAGTGGGGCACCGACGTATCTGCTGACCGACAATCCCGAACCGTCACGATAGATCGGATCGCAGGCCTCCCCTTCCGCCACCCCGAGATCGTCTCCGCAGGAAGACATTACCGCTACGTAATGATACCTGTGGACCTTTCGACCCGGGATCGAAGGGCGGCGCCGAGCACACGGTCAAGATCGCGACGGAGGGTTTCGTGCCGACCGAGGCGAACCTGCTCGAGGAATACCCGAGTTTCGTCGAAATCCTCGACGCCTGTGAGCGGTGGTGCGAGAAGGTCAACGCCCGCCCGCACGGCGCGGTCAGGGCCGCCCCGGGCCACACGATAGGCGACCGAATTCAATCGGCAGCACGTGCTGCCCGGAGACCCGCATCTGGTCGCCCTCGACGAGGGCGCACACCGCTGGCTGACCGACGCCGCCGCGGGCGGCGTCGTCCGGATCCGCCACAAGATGACCGGGGCATTCGAATTCGCCCACATCCTCGGGCGCGGGACGGGTCGATCAGGCATTGGCCGTGGCCGCGGCGGCGGGCCGGTTCGGCGACGGGGACCTCGCTCGATCCCTCGACCACCTTTCCGCCGAACAACCGGGACCGGTGGTGGTGGCCGAGACACCACGCCCATGTCATCGTGACCAAGGGCGTTTCACAACGCCTCGACGCCGGACCAACACACCGGTCACCTCCGGTCTTTACGACCACACATCCGGAATCTTGATGTCGACAGATCCAGAGATCCCATGTCCGCCGGCCCGGACTTCCTCGTCTTCGTTGACGCGCTGTCCGAGTCGACGCGTACCCAAATTCTGCTGAGCTCGAGGTCCGTCCTGGGCTATCCATCCGTGCTGGCATATTAGATCGGAGTTTCATGACAAATCTCTCGAATCATTTGGTGGCCTGCGCGGATGCTGTCTCGTGTGGCGGTACCCGAGCGCGGGCACTCCCGGCGATGTCGCCGCCGTCACCCGACACAGACCAGCACACCCACGACCGCCACCGCAACCAGCGAAGCGCCGCCGCAGATCAACCACGCCCGCGTCGCCAGCTGCCGCCACCGCTCGCACCGCTCGTCCACGTCCACATCTACGTCCGAGCCGCTCAAATGCGGATCGGACGCTCGGGACGTCGAGAGGCGGCGAACCTTCGCGTCCGCTCGGGCCGCCACACCGAACGCGACGGGCACCATCAACAGTGCAGCCACCAGTAGACCCACCATCGCGCCCATGCCCGTCCCGAACACTGCCGTTCCTCTCATACCCACAGGCGCCGTCACAGGTACCGCGCATTGATCACAGGCCAGGCGGCACCCACAGGCACAACCACGCCGCCCCCGTCAGCTCCATCGCTGCATGGCCGCCGCCCCGCGTCTCACTTCGCAACGCCAGGCATCGGCGGGAGACCATGAAGCGCCGCGGGCTACACGCCGGGCATCGGGAACTTCCACACCGCCACCACAATTACGCCCATGATGAGTGCGGCGTACAGAACGGTGCCAACCACACCGACCCGCAATGTATTCAGCAGATTCGAGCCCAGGTTCTCGGTGATGCGTGCCATGACATCTCTTCTCTCACGTGCAAATATTCTCGACTGCCACATCGACGGTGGCGTACGGCCTACCAGCTACCTTGGACCGTCTTCGACACCTGCACATCGGCCGAACTACCTACACCCATACCCGAAATCAGGTCTGGAGGTAAGGGTCCCGGTATAGGTTGGCAACCCAACATCCCCGAACGCCAGGCTTCTCCGAAGAATTGAGCTGTGTTATACGTCACACACCGGGGTCGAACCTCGAGGCCAGTCGTTTTCCCGCAGGTTCTCACGAATCGTCGACATCACACTTACCGGTCGGTTTCTGAGGTGCGCCGAAAATAGTGCAATGGCGTAGATCACACTCCCTGGACTTCCGGGCGTCGGCTCTCGAAAATCATTGTTGCGCTGCTCGTTACTACGTGCAGATTGTCCGTGTAGCGCCCCCGCCCGCTGATATACATCGTTGGCGGGGGCTGCGCTTGGCTGCGCCGCCACATCACCCCCTCACCGGGCGATCAGTGGCCCGCCCGCAGTGCGCCAATGGACGAGGCCGCCGCTCATGTTGACCGCGTCGAACCCGTTCTCTACCAACAAGTTCGCAGCACCGGCCGAGCGGATTCCGCCCGTGCAGAAAGTGATGAGCAGGCGGTCGTCAGGGAATTCCAGGCACCGATCGAGTAATTCCTCCAGTGGCGCGTGCACGGCGCCGGGGATGTGGACCCGGTTCCACTCGAACTGGCGTCGGACGTCGATAACGAGCGCGCCATCTTCGACGAGGCGAACCGCCTCCGCGGCGCTGACCGCCGGCGGCCGGTACAGGTAGTGCCGAAAACTCATGCGCTGCGAGCCTCCTGTCGCAGGTTGACCATCGTGAGGGGGCCGCTGAGCACGGGCACGAGCGCACCGACGCGGGTCCGGGTCGTCAGACCGCGACCGAGCAGTGCCGTGACGGCGACGGCCAGGTAGAGCGCACCGTGCACCGGACCGAGGACGCGAGCCAACGTGGCGTCGTGCACGGTGCCGAGGTTGATCAGCAACGCGAGGACACTCACGGTCTCGAGCGCCGAGAGCGCAGCGAGGGCGCGCAACACCCCGGTCATGTGCAACCCGACCCGGGCCGCACGATCATGAGCACGACGACAACCACCCACAGCAGGTTGAACAGGCCGGTCACCATGCCGAGGCGCCGAAGGCGGCCTCCGTCGCCGGTTGCGGTGAGCGCATGCTGCTGCATTGGGGCGATCTGCAGGGCGAGCAGTCCACCGGCAAGGGCGGTGAGCACCATCGCAACCACCACCCAGACCTCGCTCGTGCGGCCTTGCACGGAAGCGAGGACCAGTCCGACGAGCGGGACCGCGAGCGCCAGGACCCCGTAGACACGGGTGATCCGGTGCAGCACACGGGCGGTGTCGATGCTCCGCTCGACCTGCGTCGCCCCACTTGCCGGGGCGGTCACCGGCGCGTATCGGGGGAACAGGCTGGTGGCCACCGTGACCGGACCCACGAAGAGGATGCCCGCCACGACGTGGAGGGAGAGCAACAGCGATTCCATGACCTTCAGTCTAACTGAAGGTTGGTGATGGGGGTCAGTCGGTGGCCGACATCACCCGCAACATGTGCACCCGCAACGCCTCGGTCAGCTCGGGGTGCTGCGCTGCGAACTCCGCGTCGAGTCGGGCAACCACCTCGGCCGCCCGAGCCAGCAGTGATTCACCCTCCGCCGTGACCCGCAGAGTGGATGCAGCCCCGGCGTGCGCAGTCCCGTCGTCGACCAGCCCGGACTCGACGAACGCCGCGACCGCCGTGTGAGCGCTCTGCACAGTGATGCGGGACCGCCGAGCGAGCTCGCTGAACGAGATACCCGGCGTTCCGCGAATGTGCCCCAACAACCCGTACCTGCGGGTGGTCAACCCGAGCGGCTTCAACCCCTCGGCGAACGCGGCATCCCACACTCGGCCCACCGTCAGCAGCGCGACCGTGGGACTGAAAGGTGGAAGCTCCGACATGGGAGAAGGCTACCCATCGAACTCGATTGCGCTCGGCATGCTCCGTTTCACGCCACGTCGACGAGGTCTTACCGATAATCGCGGTAACGTCTATCCTGTCGAGATGCCTACTCCAACAGTCTTCATCACTGGCGCTGCAGCCGGGATCGGACGTTCCACTGCCCTCCAATTCTCCCGCGCCGGATACCTCGTCGGTGCCTACGACATCGACGCGACGGGCCTCGCCTCGTTGCAGGAGGCGATCACGTCCGCCGGTGGGCGCGTCGTCACAGGAGTTCTGGACGTCACCGACCCCGAGCAGTGGGAGAAGCGCCTCAAAGAGTTCGACGCCGAAGCGGGTGGTCGCCTCGATATCCTCGTCAACAATGCCGGCATTCTGGTCGCGGGCCGGTTCGAGGAAATGCCGCTGGAGTTACACAAGCGGCAAATCGACATCAACGTCAACGGTGTCGTCTACGGAACGCACGCCGCCTTCCCCTACCTGAAGGCAACGCCGGGCGCACAGGTGATCAATCTGTGTTCCGCCTCGGCGATCTACGGTCAACCGGAACTCGCCACCTACGGTGCCACCAAGTTCGCCGTGCGCGGCATCACCGAGGCACTCGACCTCGAATGGGCCGAGTACGACATCTCGGTGAAGGCGATGTGGCCGTTGTTCGTCAACACCGCCATGACTGCAGGCGTCTCCACGGGCACCACCAACTCGCTCGGTATCAAACTGAGCGCCGACGACGTGTCAGCGAGCATCTTCAAGGCGACTCGTCCCTCGAAGCGGCCGTACCACAAGGTGCATTTCCCGGTCGGCCTGCAATCGAAAGCGCTGTCGCTCGGATCCCGCTTCTCCCCCGCGTGGCTCACTCGTGAGGTCAACCGCAGACTCAGCCACACCTAGAATCGCGTGCTCGGCGCCGGTTTCCGTTCGACGCGGGAGGTGAACCTCTGCCCGGCCGGAATCCGGCGCGACCACGCGGATCTACCCTACGGAAGTCGGGTAGTGCTACTCATGTCTCGCGCAGAGTCAACCGCCAAACTGGGTTGCATGACTCCGACACCGACACCCAGAACGACGACCGCCTTCTTCGTTCAGGCGGGTATCGCCTTTGCCATCAGTTTCGCGGGATCGCTCATCGGAATCGCCTACCTGCCCATCGATCCGTGGCAGCGTGGCTTTCTCTGCATGACGTTGCTGTTCCTGGTGACGAGTACGTTCACGCTCGCCAAGGTGGTGCGTGATCATCAGGAGGCGTCGACGGTACGCGTTCGCGTGGACGAGGCGCGGCTCGAGAAGTTGATTGCCGAACACGACCCGTTCAAGGCGGTGGCCTGATCGCGCCGAGATACCGTTCACTCACCGCACAACACCGGCCGCGACTCGCTATGCTCCGGCGATGCACTCTGTGAGATCGTCGATCGCCGTACGCTCGGTCGTTTCACTCTGCGCAGTGATCATCAGCGCGGGAGCCCTTCCCGCGCATGTTTCGGCGCAGCCGCCAAGTTCCGTGAGCACAGCATGTGGTGAGGCACTGACGAAGCCGGAGCTCGCGCGGATCATCGAACTCTCCGACCTGTCGACTCTCCCGGACACCCCGTCACTGGAACGCCTCGAGGACGAGGTAACCCGTCACGCGGAGATCACCGCCGTTCTTGTGCGCCATCACGATCGGCGCGGACTGTTCTCCCTCGGACTCGACGCGGTGGAACACTCTGCGGTGATGCCTCTGCAGCGCGACCCCACTGCGTTCGCGGATCGCCGATGGGCACCTGCGATCAGTTCGGATCTGCTGCGCCGGTATCTCCGCAACCTGCATGCCGAGTTCACGGGCACGGCCGTCGAGCCACAGTGGGAGCGGTACTTCTCGCTGTCGAAGCAGTGCTCGCTGAGTCCCGCCCGTGTCGCGATGGTGGGGTACAACGCGCACATCACGATTGATCTGGCACGGGCAGTTGCGTCTTCCGGCACCGCCGCTGATGACATTCCCGACTACTACGAGATCGTCGATTCCATTGCTCGCGACGGCGACACCATCGTCTCCCGTACCCAAGAAATCTACGGTGCCGATCTCGGGCCTCTGTGGCGGTTCTACTTCGTCGGCGAGGGTCTCGATCGCCTGGCCGGATCCGATGTTCCCTCGGATCTTCTCCTACGCGCTGCGGACAGCGGTTACAACACTGTCACTCTCGCCAATGGCTTCGCATTGCAGTCACCCAACTCGGCGCCGGTCGCTGAGGCGGAGATGGCGGCGCTGGTACAGGCAACCGACGCCGCGCTGGGAGTCCTGTCCGATTTCGGTGGGCTCTGACGGGTAGGGCCCTCCTCACCCCACTGTCGTGAATTCCCCCGCCGCGGACCATCTCTGCCGTTCGGCGGCGAAGGCGACGGTCTGCCCGGCGCGGAATTCCCTGATCGAATCGGTGTGCGCGCTGAGAAACCGCTCATGATCGGCGAGCGAAAATGTGCCGTCGGTGATGTCGATGCCACCCCCGCGCCCTGCCGCGACGTCAGACCGCAGATCCATCAGTTCCTCCGGTTCCACGGGGTACCAGGAGATCCGGTCGAAGAAGCGAAGCAACCATGGAGTTCCGTCCTCGAACGGACCGGACTTCTCGGGGTGGCGGTGGTTCCACACTTGGGTCGTGCGGCCGACGAACTGGTATCCTCCGGGTCCTTCCATTCCGTAGATGCACAGGTACGCCCCGCCGATCCCGACCGCGTTCTCGGGGGTCCAGGTGCGTGCCGGGTTGTACTTCGTTGTCACGAGCCGATGACGCGGGTCGAGGGGTGTCGCCACGGGCGCGCCGAGGTAGACATCGCCGAGACCGAGCACCATGTATTCGGCGCCGAACACGGTGTCGAATACGTCGTCGACACTGCCGAGACCGTTCATGCGGCGGATGAATTCGATGTTCCACGGGCACCAGGGGGCGTCGGCGCGAACTCCGTGTATGTACCGCTGGATTGCTTCCCGGGTCGAGGGGTCGTCCCAGGACAGCGGCATCCGAACGGACCGACTCGGAACGACGAGCTCGTTCGCCGCGGGCAATGCGTCCTCCGCTTCACCGAGCAATCCCATGAGCTTGGGAATGGGCAACACATCCGGATCGACCCGGACTTGCAGCGAACGGATCCCCGGGGTGAGGTCCAGAAGGCCGGCCGGCTTCTCGATCTCGAGCCGCTGATGCAGCGCGTGGGCCCGGGCCCGAAGAGCAAGATCCAGGGTCATGTCACCGTATTCGACCAGGACATTGTCGTCGCCGGATCGACGGTAGGTGACGGCGGTGTCACCGTCGCGGCGGGCGATCACGCCGTCGTCGCCGTCACCGGTAGTGGAGAACACCGAGGAGTGCGCAGCGCGACGGGCAGGACCGAGCGCGCGGGTCGACGCCGCCCTACTTGCTTTGATGGGTACGAATCGCACCGTGTTGCCCGGGGCCAGTTGGCCCAGCTTCCATCGTTCCGCCGCGACCACGGTGACCGGGCAGACGAAACCCCCGAGGCTCGGTCCGTCGGGTCCCAACAGGATCGGGGTGTCCCCGGTGAAGTCGAGTGCGCCGACGGAATACGCGTTGTCGTGAATGTTGGACGGGTGCAGTCCCGCCTCGCCGCCGTCGGTCCGGGCCCAGTCGGGTTTCGGACCGATCAGCCGCACCCCGGTGCGGTCCGAATTGAAATGCACCTCGTAATCGGTTCGGTACAACGTGTCGATGTCGGACCGGGTGAAGAATTCGGGAGCGCCGTGTGGCCCTTCGGTGACCGCGATCTCCCAACGTCGGCACATCGCCGGAACATGTTCGGCGGGAATGCCCTTCACGGACCCGTTCACGTCACCGATTGCGAGGATGTCACCCTGTCGCAGGGTCCGGCCCTGGTGACCGCCGAATTTGCCGAGGGTGAACGTCGAGGCGCTCCCGAGGTAGTCCTCGACCTCGAGACCGCCCTGCACCAGCACGTAGATGCGCAGTCCGGGACCGGACACGGTACCGACGTCGAGCACTCCCCCAGCCGGTACGTGTATCGGGCGCCATTGCGCCGCCAGGACACCGTCGACGGTGACCGGTGCCGGTGCACCCGTCACACACACCACCGTGTCCTTGTCGAACTGCAGGGCGGGACCTGCCATGGCGCACTCGAGTCCGGCGGCGCCCTCGTCGTTTCCGAGCGCACTGTTGCCGAGCCGGAAGGACAGATCGTCCATGGGGCCCGACGGCGGAACCCCGATGTGCCAGTAGCCGGTCCGGCCCGGAAAGTCCTGCACCGTGGTGAGCATGCCCGGCCGCAGCACGGTGATTTTGCCGGTCATCGTCGGACCCCCGTCGGGCGTGTCACGATCATGCGCACCGGTGTCGGATCGAAACCGTTGCACGGGTTGTTGATCTGCGGGCAATTGGACACCAGAACCAGAACATCTCGTTCCGCGCGCAGTGCGAGCCGCTTGCCGGGGGCCGACAGGCCGTCGACGATTCCCAGTGTCCCGTCCGCCTCGACGGGAACGTTCATGAAAAAGTTGATGTTCGACACGAGGTCGCGCTTGGCTATCCCCCACTTGGAACCCTCGGCGAGAAAGTTCTCCACGCACGCGTGCTGGTGTTTGGTGTGGTGGCCGTAGCGCAGCGTGTTCGATTCTTGCGAGCAGGCTCCGCCGACGGTGTCGTGGGAGCCGACTTCGTCCGCCACCAGGGTCATCAAGGCGTCGTGGTCGTCGGATCTCAGGACACTTCCGGTGGTGAGGAAGAGGTTGCGCTGTGCAGACACGGTCGCGGCCGCCGAGTACCGCTGCCGGTGGTCGTCTGCGGCGTACACGAGGGTGTCCACGGCCTGATTGCCGTACAGGTCGACGATGGTGAGGACGTCACCGGCCTCGACGACGGCGGACCACGGCCCGCGGGCCCCGACTTCTTCGTCCAGGACGACCGTTCCCGGTACCAGGGCGGCGGTGTCGATGCTGGTGGTCATGCCTGCTCCTGCCCCTGCGACTGCGCGGCAGCCCAGATGTCTTCTGTGTTGAGGAATGCCCGCCGGTATTCCGGTTCGGCTGCTGCGGGTTCTTCGATGCGTCTGCCCGACCACGCGAGTACCTCGAGCGCGGTCGTGTCGAAGGTCGGTGACGGGTCCAGCGGGTGAGCGGTATTCGCGATCAGGACGACGAGTGGGAGATGCAGAACCAGTTCGACCACTGCGCCCGGTCCCGCCGAACCGATGCTGTTCAGGGAGCCGTCCGCGCCGACTCGTACTCCGTGGAACAACGACAGGGACGGTGGCAGATCACGTCGGTCGAGCCCGTGTTTCGCAGCGGCCACCGTGAAGAGTTCGCGGCCTGCCGGTGACGGTGAATGCAACGAACCGTCACCGTACTTCGCAGCGTTGGACGCGAGCGACGTAGTGCCGCACAGCGCGTCGTGGTGTCCGGATGTGTCCGCGACGACCGTGGCGAGCAACCTGCCTTGATCCGACAGCAGCGGATGTCCTTCACCGATATATGCCTGCCACGGCACTTTGACCGTGTCGGCGACGTTCAACCGCTCCCACGGCGCGTCTGCGCGGAACAGCAGAAGGTGCGCGCAGGCCAACCCCTCCACATCTCGCAACCGCACACGTGTTCCGCGTTCGAGAACCTTGCTGGTGTATCGGCCGCCTGGAACCGTCTCGGCCCACGTCAGGGCCGCCGGGTCGACATCGGCTGGGGGCGCCGGCCACGCCGATGCCGGGACCACGGGCATCGATCCGGTGATCGCGCCCGCCTGGGCGCGCGCGTGTTCTTTCGCGGCAGTGGTGGTCGAGGTATCCACTGAGGTCATGTCAGGCTCCGATCGTGACGGGGTTGGGGGTGCTGCGGCCGCGCGGGAAGCACAGAATTCCGAGTGCGATCACAGCGGCGACCGTGACGGGTGCGGCCCACCGCAGAAGCGGGTAGGCACCGCTCGGGTCGAAGACCTCGGCTCGCGGCCACGAGAGGTTCACCACCATGAGGGCGCCGTAGCCGACAGCCAGAATGTTCACGGGTAGGCCGAGTCGTCCCAGCGAGAAAAGACTCCGGCCGTCCGCGTCCACCTGCGGACCACCGTGCGGCCAGCCCTTCAGGCGGCGAACCAGGAGGGGCACCGTGACCATCAGATACGCGAGGTAGATCAGGATGATGCAGACACTCGACAAGGTGGCGAAGATCGCGGAGTTTCCGACGTTCACCGCGAGGATCCCAATGCAGACGACACCGATGAGGACGGACGGTGCGATGGGAGTTCCTGTGCGAGCGTTCACCTTCGAGAGCATCTGCGAGGCGGGCAACCGACCGTCGCGGGCCATCGAAAAAACCAACCGCGACGCCGCCGTCTGAATGGCGAGTGTGCAGACGAACACGGCGACCGCGACATCGGCCAGAAGCAATGTGCCCCAGGGCGAACTGAGAATCGACGACAACACGTACGGCAGACCCTCCGCGGCGAGGCGTCCGTCGATCAAGCTCGGAGCCGCCATGAGCGCGCCGATGATCATCAGGCCACCACCGATCGCCGAAACAGACAGCGCCAGCCGGATCGTGCGCGGGGCCACCCGCCGCGGGTTCCGCGTCTCCTCCGCGAGCTCGCCCGCCGAACCGAACCCGACCATCACGTAGGCGGCCATGAGACCGGACACGATCCACGCCCAGCCGTAACCGGGGTCGGTGCCCGCCGCACCCGTGTCGAATACGACCTGCGGTCCCCGCTGCGCGTGCGTGAAGAACATGCCGACCACAGCGACGACTCCGACGATCTCGCACGTGACACCGATGTTGTTGATGCGCGACATCCAGTTCACACCGATGCAGTTGATGAAAGTGGTGAGTACCAGCAGGACCGATCCGAGCAGGACCGCGTTGGCGGCACCGCTGGCGGACGTCAACGTGCTGTCTTCGCCGATGATCTGGAATCCGCTCCACACGTTCGGAAGCACCACCTGCAGTGCGATCGCCGCGGCCGAGGCTGTGACCATCTGCGCCAGGATCATGAACCATCCGGCGAACCAGCCCACCACCTCCCCGCCCATCCGGCGCGACCACTGGTAGATGGCACCGGAAATGGGATACCGGGCAGCCAATTCGGCGAAGTTGAGCGCCACCATGAACTGACCGGCGAATACTACCGGCCACGTCCAGAAGAACGCCGGTCCGGCGAATCCGAAACCGAGACCGAACAATTGAAAGATCGTCGTGAGGATCGACACGAAGGAGAAGCCGGCCGCGAACGAAGCGAACTTCCCCAGTTTCCGGTGCAGTTGCTGCTCGTAGCCGAATTTACCGAGGTCGCCGGAGTCGTCAATTCTCTCGGCCCCGGTCGGAACAGGAGGTGCAAGTACCGGTGCGGACGGCGCTTGCGCAGTCCTCGTAGGTGTACTCAAGGGCCTTCTCCTTCGGCGAGAGCAATATCTGTCGATCGATAGTTTTCTCTCGCGCCCGACCGGATGGGTGACGCGGACGTATACAGATCGGCCCCCGCCGTAACAGGATCGTTGCGAACGTTTCGGAGGTATGACGAAAGGCTCACGGCGGGTGTCCACGGTAGCGTGGAGAACCGACCTGACATCATGTGTAGGTGAGCACCGGGCCGGGACGACCGCGACTGACCAGTCAACGCAGGCCGGGTCGGACGACGCCCGAGGAGATACTCGACGCCGCCGGAGAGCTGTTCACCACCAAGGGCTTTGCTGCCACCTCCACGCGCGAGATCGCCGACATGGTGGGCATCAGACAGGCATCGCTCTATCACCACTTCGCCAACAAGGAGGAGATCCTGGTGGCGCTTCTCGAGGAAACAGTGTCGCCCGCGCTCGCCGCCGCCCGAGTCCTCGAGAAGGTCGATGCGCCTGCCGTCGTGCGCCTGCACGCACTCGCCACCTATGACGTCACTCAGCTCACCGGCACGCGCTGGAATCTCGGCGCCCTCTACCTCCTGCCCGAGCTACGCACCGAACGCTTCGCCCCGTTCCGGGCGCAACGCACTCTTCTGCGCTCGCACTATCAGCACTGCGCCGAACAGGCGCTCACCGAGATCACGGCCGGCGACACCGAATCAGCACCCGGCCTCACCGATCTCCCTTTTCGCATCGTCGAGAGCGCTATCGCTACCCGGGCGGACGTCGAAAGCGGAGCGGTACCGGCACCGGAGAACACCGATGCCGCCGCCCTCCTCGCCGACGCCTGCTTGCGCGCACTCGGATGGGCACAGCCACTCGACGGGATCCGTGCGCAGTCGCGGGTTCTCCTCGACCACACGGCAGGTGGCACCTCCCGCGACCTTCGGCCGCCGACGTCGGATCTGTGAGATAAAGTCTGGCGAACGCTTACTACCTGGGGGGTTATCTTGAGCGATGTCTTCGTCGTCACAGACGGCATTCGGCGTTACGGTGCGACGGCGGCGCAGGCCGCGGAGCAGATCAGTAGTGCTGCAGCGATCGACCTCGGTGCCGACCTCGCCGCGCTGGCGCCGGTGTTCGGTCCGATCGGAGCCGACTTCCTCGCGTCCTTCGCGGTGGCGCAGGGCAACCACGCCAAGTCGGTCGCCGAACTCGCATCCCACTACGCTCACACCGCTGTCGCGTCCGGGGCCACCGCAGACTCCTACGATTCCGTCGACGACGCCAACAGCGGCGCCCTCGGAGACATCGGCGGGGCCATCGGAGACCTCGCATGACGTCTCCCGAGCCCGCCGGCGACATCGCGCACCCGTCGATCCTGGATCTGCTGCAGGGTTCCGCGTTCGGTGAGGCGGTGAACACGCCTCTGCCGAGCACGCCGCTCGAGGCGCTGCAGAGTTCGCCGCTCGGCCCGCTACTCGACACCCCGATCAGCGTGCCGACGCTGCCCGAACTCCCACCGTTGCCTGCTCTTCCGCCGTTGCCGCCCAATCCGGTGGAGGCCCTCCTCCAGGGACAAGGCCTGCCCGGACTGCCGGGAATCGACGAGTTGTTCAAGCCACTCACCGACCTCGCGGGCACGTTCGGTACCGGGACGTTCGGCTCCGTCGATCCGACATCGGTGCTCGACATGTCCTCCGGACTGATCGACCAGGCCATGTCGCTCAGCATGTCGGGACTGAAGGCGCTCGATCAGATCTGGCAGAGCCAGGCGGCGCAGGCCGCGCAGGTCCAAGGACAGCAGGCTCAGGTAAGCGGCGCAGAGCTGAGCGAGCGTGGCACGCAGATTTCCGGGACCACCCAGACCGCCGCTGCGTCGGTGGCCCGTGGCAACGCCAATCTGATGACCATCTCCGAATCATTCGCCTCCACTGCGGTCGCTGCAGCCCCGATGGTGATGACGCCGCCCGGGCAGGCGATGCTTCTCGCGTCGGCCGCCGAACACATCAAGGCCGCGATCGGAGTGGTCACGCAGACACGAACCGAGCTGAACGAGCAGACCCTCACCATGAACGGCCTCGCGGCACCGGTGCCCGTGCCGCCGCCGCCCGGACCGTCCGCCGCAGCGGCGACGTCGCCGTTTGCCGTCGCGGGCACCGTGCTCGAGAGCGTCGGTACCCCGTTGGTCTCCACAGTTACCGACAGCCTCGATCAACTCGTCTCGGCCACGACGCAGGCCGCGAGTGTGTCGCCCAGTGACGTGTCCGCCGACTCCGTCGCGGCCAGGTCCGGCTCGCCCGCGCCGGCCGGTGCAGCGCACGGTGTCCCCGGCTCGGTGGGCATCGCAGGTGGTACCGGAATCGGCATGTACGGCGCCGGCACCGGAACACCTTCTGGGAGCGTCGCTTCCGTGCCGCGCGCACCGGTGGCCGGTTCCGTTCCGCCAAGCGCTGCCGGTGTGGCGACTCCGGCTGCCACGGGCACGCCAGGAGCACTCGGCACGTCGACAACGACCGGAGTGGGAACAGCCGGCGGGCCGATGGGCGCGATGGGTGGCGGCGCAGGAATGGCGGGGGCGGGTCGCGGTGGCGACGAACAGCTCAGCGGCCGCACCACACCCGGCTACCTCGTGAACGCGGGCGACAGCAACGCCTTCGTCGGCGACCTCCCAATGGTGGCTCCGGCCGTCATCGGCGGCGAAGAACTCGACGACGGCCAGATCGACGCCAGGAACTGACAGCCGCAGGTGGGGCGGAGGCACTGCCGCCCCACCTCGGTCTGTCTACTCGACGAGCGCTGCTACTTCGTGATCGGTGAGTGTGGTCATCGGAACTCGTCCGGCTGCACGGACCAACTCCACCGCCCGGAACAACGGGCGCTCGGTCAGCGCGGCGTCGCGCGCCTCGGCACGTAACTGCTCGATGAGCACCGAGGCGATCGCTGCGGCCGGCACCAGTTCGCTCGTGGTCAGTGCGTCGGCCAGCTTCCGCAGCCCCAGCACGTCCAGTTCACGGCCGCCGTCAGTGGTGTACAACGCCAACGGCACCGCGAGAACGCCGTCGGAATCGGTGATGCGGACACTCACTTCGCTGACCCGAGCCGAGCGCACCACCACCTCGGCCGCCACCGCCTTCGTGACATCGACGTGACGGGTTCGCAGCCCTCCGGTCGAAAAAATGACACCGTGTTCCAGCAGGACCTTGCGGCGCAGGGTGACGAGGGCCGACAGGGCGGTAGGGACGGCGATCACACCGCCCACCACCACGGCCAGCCACAACGGAGTGAAGAAGCTCAGCACGGCACCGACGACCACGCCGATCAGTATGGCGATCATCGCGACCCGCCTGAGGCGCGGCGCAATCAGCTCGATGGGGACGAGGTCGAGTGACACCGGCGGATCGTGCTCAGGCGCCAAGGATCGCTCCGACGTGCGCGACGACATCGGTCGCCGAGATCGATTCCTGGTCACCGGTGGCCAAAGTCTTGATCCCGATGGTGCCCTCGGCGATATCGCGGTCACCCAGCACGAGTGCGAGTGCGGCACCGGAACGGTCCGCGGCCTTCATCGCGCCCTTCACGCCACGGTTGCCGTAGGCGAGATCGACCCGAATGCCCTGCGCGCGCAACTGCTGGGCGATCACCACCAGTTTCGCCTTCGCCTCGTCGCCCAGCGGAACCCCGAATACCTCGCAACGGGCGGTCGACCCTGCCGTCTTGCCCTCCGCAGCAAGCGCCAGGACGGTGCGGTCGACGCCGAGCCCGAAACCGATGCCGGACAACGGCTGACCGCCGAGTTGCGCCATCAAGCCGTCGTAGCGTCCGCCGCCGCCGATGCCCGACTGCGCGCCGAGACCGTCGTGCACGAACTCGAACGTGGTCTTCGTGTAGTAGTCGAGGCCGCGAACCATCCGCGGGTTGATGACATACGGCACGCCCAATGCGTCGAGGTGGGCAAGGACCTCGTCGAAATGCGCCTTCGCGGTATCCGAGAGGTGGTCGAGCATGAGCGGCGCATCCGCGGTCATCTCCCGCACCTCCTTGCGCTTGTCATCGAGAACTCGCAGGGGGTTGATCTCGGCGCGGCGACGCGTCTCCTCGTCGAGAGGAAGGCGGAAGAGGAACTCCTGCAGACGTTCCCGGTACTGGGGCCGGCAGGTGTCGTCACCGAGTGACGTGATTTCCAGCCGGAAGCCCTCGAGCCCGAGACCCCGGAACCCGGCGTCGGCAACTGCGATGACCTCGGCGTCCAGGGCCGGGTCGTCGACACCGATGGCCTCGACCCCGACCTGCTGCAGCTGTCGGTAACGTCCCGCCTGGGGACGCTCGTAGCGGAAGAACGGACCGGCATAGCTCAACTTGACCGGCAACTGGCCCCGGTCGAGACCGTGCTCGATCACAGCGCGCATCACGCCCGCGGTCCCCTCGGGGCGCAGGGTCACCGATCGATCACCCCGGTCCGCGAAGGTGTACATCTCCTTGCTGACGACGTCCGTCGATTCACCGACACCTCGCGCGAACAGTCCGGTGTCCTCGAAGATGGGAAGCTCGATGTGCCCGTAGCCGGCCAGTCGCGCAGCGCGGGTGAGCCCGTCGCGGACCGCGACGAATTCGGCGGACTGCGGCGGGACGTAGTCGGGAACGCCCTTGGGGGCGGAGAAGGTGCTGGCTTTACTCACTGTCGCTACTTTTCCTTACTTCGATCCCGGGAGTCCAACGAGGAACGGGTTGGATGCGCGCTCGGCCCCGATGGAACTCGATCCGCCGTGCCCGGGCAGCACCGCCGTGTCGTCGGCGAGGACCAGAAGCTTGTCGGCGATCGACTGCAACAACTGTTCGTGGTTGCCACCGGGCAGGTCACTGCGCCCGATCGATCCCTGGAAGAGGGTGTCCCCGGTGAGTGCGAGCTCGACCCCACCGGTCTCCTGCTCGACTCGGGTCCGGAAGACCACGGAACCCTGTGTGTGCCCCGGAGTGTGATCGACGACGAACGAGATGCCCGCCTGCTCGATTCGATCGCCGTCCGACAGTTCGATCACCTCGCTCGGCTCCACGAAATCCATCCCCTCGATGAACGGTTTCATCGTCGGCCCGATGCCCCGTCCGGGGTCGGACAACATGTACCGGTCCTCGGGATGGATGTACGCGGGGATGCCGAACTTGTCGCACACCTCATGAGCGTTCCAGACATGGTCGAGGTGACCGTGTGTGAGCAGCACCGCCGTCGGTGTGAGATTCGACTGGGCGAGAAAGTCGATCAGCGGGCCGGCAGCATCCTGACCGGGGTCGACGACGACGCACTCGCGGGCATCGTCCTGGGCGAGGATGTAGCAGTTGGTCTGGAACATCCCGGCCGGAAATCCTGTGACGAGCACGCGCGACGCTCCTGTTCGAGTGATCATTGCAGTCGCTACAGCCTAAGCTGCCGCCCCGCCAGCTCGTTCTCAGGTTCGGATGGCAGACTCTGAAGGTCGTGTGCCGGGGGTAGATCACACCGACCAACTGCTATATCGACCGACTGCCAGAGAAGACCGATACGGGAGGACCACCGCAGTGCCGAGCAACGAGCAGCGCCGGGAAGCAGCGAAACGAAAGCTCGAGCGTCAACTCGAGCGCCGCGCGAACAGAGCACGCAAGCGCAAGCAGCTGACCATTGCCGGCTCGGTGCTGGGTGTAGTGCTCGTCGTGGCGGCCGGCGCAGTGGTCTTCGCCCTCACCAACGGTGACGACGACACGACCGAAGCCTCCGCCGACTCGGTGTCCGCCTCGCCCCAGTCGCCCGGTGTCATGCCCGCAGGACGCGCCGAGCCGCTCCCCGAGAAGGTGTCGTGCACCTACACCCCGGACGGTCAGCCGCCGGCCAGGCAGGTGAACCCGCCGCGCACCGAGGACATCGACACCACGGTCAGCGAGGTCAGCGTCAGCGTGGAGACCACCCAGGGCAATATCGGACTGACGCTGGACAACGCCGACTCCCCCTGCACGGTCAACAACTTCCTCAGCCTCGCGAGCCAGAACTACTTCGACAACACGCCGTGCCACCGGCTCGTCACTTCCGAAGGCCTCAAGGTGCTGCAGTGTGGTGACCCGACCGGTTCCGGTACCGGTGGACCCGGTTACGGCTTCACGAACGAATTCCCCACCGACCAGTACCCCGCCGACGATCCGTCGCTGCAGGTTCCCGTCACGTACCCGCGCGGAACCATCGCGATGGCCAACAGCGGCCGGCCCGGCAGCAACGGCAGCCAGTTCTTCCTCGTCTACGCCGATTCCCAGCTGCCTCCGCAGTACACCGCTTTCGGAACCATCGACGAGACCGGCCTCGCCACCATCGAGAAGGTCGCGGCCGCCGGTGACGATGCCTCGATGCAGGCGGGCGGCGGCAAGCCGAACCTGCCGATCGACATCAAGTCCGTCCGGATGGACTGAGGCCGCCACATGTGAGGATGGACCGATGAAACGCACCTCGATTCTCGTCGCAGGCGTGGGCCTCGCGGTCCTCCTCGCCGGTTGTTCGGACTCGTCCGACTCGGGCGGTTCGGCAACCGGCACCTCCTCGAAGGCATCCCCCACGAGCGCCGCGGCGCAGTCGCTCGACCTCTCCCGATTCGGCACGTTGCCGCCGGTCCCGGCCCCCGCCGCGCCAACCGTCGACTGTTCGTACCCGGCGGGTCGACCACCCGCCAAGGACGTCACCGCCCCGTCCGCCACCGGTGTGTCCACCGCAGGCACCGTCGCGGTGAACCTCACCACCAGCGCCGGCCCCATCGGACTGACCCTCGATCGGGCCGAGGCACCGTGCACGGTGAACAGCTTCGTGAGCCTCGCCGAGCAGGGATACTTTGACGACACTCCATGCCATCGCTTGACGACGGAACAAGGCTTGCAGGTCCTGCAATGTGGTGATCCGAGCGGCGTCGGCACGGGTGGTCCCGGCTACGGGTTCGACACCGAATATCCCGAAACGGCGTTCGCGGCGAACGATCCGGCGCTGGCCGAGCCGGTGGTCTACCCCCGCGGCACTGTCGCGATGGCGAACAGCGGACAGCCGGGTAGCAACGGCAGCCAGTTCTTCCTCGTCTACGCCGACTCGGTGCTCCCGCCCAATTACACCGTGTTCGGTTCGATCTCCGAGGAGGGCCTCGCAACGGTCGAGAAGGTGGCGGCCGACGGCGACGACGGCTCCATGTCCGCGGGCGGCGGCAAGCCGAACACCCCGGTTCAGATCGAGACGGCAAAGGTCGGCTGACCGCCCGACCTTCCCGGCGCCCGGTCCCGTACCCAGTCACGCACGAACGGGACGTTCGTTCGGTTAGACCGAACGAACGTCCCGTTCGTGCATGTTGGACAGGGCGGAGCTGTCAGGCGGCGGAGGTCACCCGGTAGACGTCGTAGACACCCTCCACGTTCCGGACGACGTTCAGCACGTGGCCGAGATGCTTCGGGTCGCCCATCTCGAAGGTGAATTTGCTGATGGCCACCCGGTCACCCGACGTCGTCACCGACGCCGACAGGATGTTCACCTTCTCGTCCGCGAGTGCCTTGGTGACGTCGGAGAGCAGCCGGTGCCGATCGAGGGCCTCGATCTGGATGGCAACGAGGAATACCGAGGACGGTGACGGCGCCCACTGGACCTCGATGATGCGCTCGGATTGCTCCTGGAGAGACCCGGCGTTGGTGCAGTCGGTCCGGTGCACGCTGACCGCTCCGCCCCGGGTGACGAAGCCCATGATCTCGTCGCCGGGAACCGGGGTACAGCATTTGGCGAGCTTCGCGACGGTTCCTTCCGCTCCCGGAACCAGGACACCGGCGTCGCCGGTACTGCGCGGGCGCATCGGCATGGTGGACGGCGTGGCCCGCTCGGCCAGCTCCTCCTCCACGTCTCCGACACCACCGAGGTGGGCCACCAGTCGCTGCACCACATGCTGCGCAGACACGTGGCTCTCCCCGACCGCGGTGTACAGCATCGACACGTCCGTGTAGTGGAGTTCGTGTGCGATAGCTGCCATCGATTCGGCGTTCATCAGTCGCTGCAGCGGGAGACCGACGCGTCGCACTTCCTTCGCGATCGCGTCCTTACCGTTCTCGAGCGCCTCCTCCCGGCGCTCCTTGGCGAACCACTGCCGAATCTTCGTCTTCGCCCGAGGGGACACAACGAACGACTGCCAGTCGCGGCTGGGGCCCGCATTGACCGCCTTGGAGGTGAAGACCTCCACCACTTCTCCGTTGTCGAGGGTGCGCTCGAGCGCGACCAGCCGCCCGTTGACCCGGGCGCCGATACAGCGATGCCCGACCTCGGTATGGACGGCGTAGGCGAAGTCGACGGGCGTCGACCCTGCGGGCAACGTGACCACGTCCCCCTTCGGGGTGAACACGAAGATCTCCTTGACCGCAAGGTCGTAGCGGAGAGACTCGAGGAACTCGCCCGGATCGGCGGCCTCACGCTGCCAGTCGAGGAGCTGCCGCATCCACGCCATGTCGTCGACCTCGGCGACGTCGCCGGAATGCTTGCCCTTGGTCTCCTTGTACCGCCAGTGCGCTGCGATCCCGAATTCGGCGGTCCGGTGCATGTCGTGGGTGCGGATCTGCACCTCGAGTGGCTTGCCCTCGGGTCCGACCACGGTGGTGTGCAGCGACTGGTAGACGCCGTAGCGGGGTTGCGCGATGTAGTCCTTGAACCGGCCTGCCATGGGCTGCCACAACGAATGCACCACACCGACTGCCGCATAGCAGTCGCGGACCTCGTCGCAGAGGATCCGCACACCGACCAGGTCGTGGATGTCGTCGAAGTCGCGCCCCTTGACGATCATCTTCTGATAGATCGACCAGTAGTGCTTGGGTCGGCCTTCGACCACCGCGTTGATGCGCGACGCCGTCAGGGTGGCGTTGATCTCCGCGCGAACCTTGGCGAGGTACGTATCCCGCGACGGTGCCCGGTCGGCGACCAGCCGCACAATCTCGTCGTACTTCTTGGGATGCAAAATCGCGAACGACAGGTCCTCGAGCTCCCACTTGACGGTCGCCATTCCCAGCCGGTGCGCCAGCGGGGCAATCACCTCGAGAGTCTCACGTGCCTTGCGGGCCTGCTTCTCGGGCGGCAGGAACCGCATGGTCCGCATGTTGTGCAGGCGGTCCGCCACCTTGATCACCAGCACGCGGGGGTCGCGCGCCATCGCGATGATCATCTTGCGGATGGTTTCGCCCTCGGCCGCGTTACCCAGAACGACCTTGTCGAGTTTGGTGACGCCGTCGACGAGGTGCGCCACTTCGTCGCCGAATTCCTCGGTCAGCTGAGCGAGCGAATACCCGGTGTCCTCCACGGTGTCGTGCAGCAACGCCGCGACCAAAGTTGTCGTATCCATGCCGAGCTCGGCGAGGATGCTCGCGACGGCGAGTGGATGGGTGATGTACGGATCACCGGATTTGCGCTTCTGACTGGCGTGCTTTTCCTCGGCGACGTCGTACGCGCGCTGGAGGAGGGCCAGATCGGCCTTGGGATAGAGCTCGCGATGCAGACTGACGAGGGGCTCGAGAACCGGCCGGATGGTCGCGTTCCGTTGCCCCGTGATACGCCTGGCGAGTCGCGCTCGTACCCGGCGCGATGCAGACGCCGGAACGGCGAATCCCTGCGCTCCGCGGCTGTTGCCGGAAGCGGGATCCGCTACAGGTGACTCGGCATCGGACTGTGCAGACGAAGGGGATTTCGCGTTCTGCGACCGATCGAGATTCGAAGTCATGCCGTCACCTCCTACCACTGGTTAGCTGGGCCTTTCGGCACCACCAGGCACAACTTTAGTACTCAGACCGTGACGAGGGACGTGAGCGGGTACTTTCCGAGCCGCGTCCTGCCACCGAGCGCCGCGATCTCGAGAACCACCGCCACACCGATCACTACGGCACCTGCCGATTCGAGGAGGCGAGCGGTGGCCTCGATCGTCCCACCGGTGGCCAGGACATCGTCGACGACAAGCACCGAGCGGCCGTCCAATCCGAGGGAGTCGGCAGGGATTTCGAGCGTCGCCGTACCGTATTCGAGGGTGTACGACTGTGCGAGCACCGGCGGCGGAAGCTTGCCTGCCTTGCGCACCGCCACCACGCCGGAGCCGAGCTCCCGTGCGACCCCGCCACCGAGAAGAAATCCTCGCGCGTCGACGGCGGCGATCACCTCCGCATCCGGCGCGCATGCGGCCAGCGCATCGACCACGACGCGGAATCCGGTGGCATCGGAGAAGACGGGCGTGAGGTCCGCGAACCGCACCCCAGGCTCGGGAAAGTCGTCCGCCCACCGGGTGAGCCAGGTGACGACGTCATGTGCGGAAGAAGTGTCAGTCACCGCCGCAGAACCCACCTGTCCATATTCCATCCGGCGCCGGAACGCGTCGGATTGACCGCTCCGGCCTCCAGACCCGTCGCGAACCCGACGGTGCGAGGCTGATTGAACAACGGCACGGTGGGCACCTCCGACCACAGGATGTTCTCGGCCTCGGTGGACAAGGACAGCTGTGTTGCGGTGGAGCTGTCGACCGCGAGCTGATCGACGATCTGATCCACCCGGCCGTTGGCATAGTCCCCGAAGTTGTTTCTGCTACCGCCGCGAAGTGCGTACATCGCGGTAGTCGGCGCCGCAGTCCCGGCCGCGCCCGGAGCGGACGCCGTTCCCGCGAGCAGCGCGTCCACCTGTCCGTCTCGCAGCATCGACGGAGTGAACTCTTCAGATCCGGCGTCCTGCACGGTAATTCCGGCCGGGGCGCACGCCGCGGCCACGGCAGCCACGATCGCGGCACGGCGCGGATCGGGTCCCAGGTATCCGATCCGCACGGTGGCCGCGGTGTTGTCGGTCTCGGCCAGCGCCGCAGTGGCTGCGGTCGTATCCGGCGTCTCGTACCGGCCACCGGCGGTTGCCGCGACCGACTCATACACGAGGCTGTCGGGTGCCGTGAACCGGGTGTCGACGGAGGCCGCGGCGGCACCGTCCTCCGCGGCCGTTCCGAATTGCGCGGCCAACTCCTCGCGGGGCAGGCAGGAGGCGAAGGCGCGGCGCCCGGCCGGGGTCTCGAACAGCCCCGACGTGGCCAGCACGAACTGCTCGACGCTGCGCGAGGGCACGTCTGTCACGTCGAAGCCGCCGAGTTCGATGTCCGGGACCGATCCCGTGGCCACGTCGACCACCTCGACGGACTCGTCTGCGATGCGCACCGCCAGATCGCTCGCTTTGGGCCACACGACGATTCGGGAGGTGGCGGGACGATTGCCCCACCAGCGGTCGTTCTCCACCAGCACCAGACCTTCGTCCGCGGAAAACGATTCGACCTTGTAAGGACCGGACGCGGGGAAGAGGGCGAGATCGAGTTCGCCGGGCGTCATCGTCCATCCGTCGTTCCAGAAGTCTGCGATCCGGGCGAGCGCCTCGTTGTCCGAATTCTGAACGGCGGCAACAAGGTCGGGAACACCGGCGGCGCGGGCGACCACATGGGCGGGCATCATCGACGTCGCCCCGAACAGCGACCGCCAATCCGTGAAGTTTCGCCCCGCCTTGAAGGTCACCGTGGCTTCCTTTGCCCCGGTCTGGCAGTCGACACGGTCGATGTCCGAGTAGCCGGCGGTACTGGCCGCATCGAACAGCGGAACCGTTGCCTCGCCGGGTCGGGTGAACCGCCCGCTGTTCGCTGCCCAGGTGAGCACGAGATCATCGCAGGACATCGGAACTCCGTCGGAATACACCGAATTGGGGTTCAGCTTGTACTGCACCGTCAGCGCGTCCCCCGGCACGGCATTGGCCGTGCCGATGTCGGTGTCGGCCACTGGCCCACCCTCCGGCCCGGTATAGCTGAATCCGGGCAGCACGCGGGCGAACGCCTGCCGTGCCCCCGACACCGAGCCGGCAACGGTCCCGGCGTTGTAGGTGGTAACGGTGCTGTCGATCGCGTACCCGATGGACGGGATCTGCTCCCCCTCGTCGGAGCATCCGACGAGCGTTCCCGCGAGCACGACGGTGGCGAGCAGACCGGCGCCCGACACCGCCGCAGCGCGGTGGTGTCGGGTTCGAACTCGGGCCGATGCGCGCATGTCAGTGCCTCTTCTTGTGGCGCTTCCCGGTGGGACGCGTTCCGGGCCGGGGCGCACCGCCGGCGGCACGCCGCGGTGCGGCCCCCGCCGTGGCCCCGGCGCTCACTCCGGTCACGGACGTTGCGGCGGCCGTCTTCACCGACCCGCCCTCCGCGAGCGCTGCTCGGCGAGCGAGCACCTTACGTGTGTGTGCAGCCACGGGACCCCACCGCTCCTTGAGTGACACCAGCAACGGCGTCGCGAAGAAGATCGACGAATACGCACCGACGACGATGCCGACGAGCTGAACCAACGCTAGATCCTTGAGGGTGCCCACACCAAGCATCCACACCGCGATCACCATCAGCGCAAGGACCGGCAGGACGCTGATCAGCGTGGTATTGAACGACCGCATCAGCGTCTGGTTGACCGCCAGGTTCGCTTGCTCCGCGTACGTGCGGCGGGTCAGGTGCAGGATGCCGCGGGTGTTCTCCTCGACCTTGTCGAACACGACCACCGTGTCGTAGAGCGAGAAACCGAGGATCGTGAGCAGGCCGATCACCGTCGCGGGCGTGACCTCGAAGCCGACCAGTGAATACACGCCCGCGGTCACGGCGATATCGAAGAACAGTGCGACGATTGCCGCGATCGCCATGTCCCGCTCGAAACGGACGGCGATGTACACGCTGACGAGGACGAGGAACACGAGCAGCGCGATCAGCGCCTTCTGGGTGATCTGACCGCCCCACGTCTCGCTGACATCCGCGACGCTGATGGTGTTCTTACTCACCGCGCCGTTGCTGTCCTTGGGCTGGAACTCCTCGTACAGCGCGTCCTGGAGCGTGATCACCTGGGCCGCGTCGAGCGCCTCGGAGCGAATCTGCACCGTTGCGCTCGATCCCGACCCCACGGTTTGCACGGTGACGGGATCCGTTCCGAGCGCCTCGCTGTACACCTGTTCCACCTGCTCGGTGTCGACTCCGTCGCCCGCGGGAAACTGGATGCGCGACCCTCCCTCGAAGTCGATACCGAGAGTGAACCCCCGGACGAGGATGCTCAGCAGGGAGACGAGCACGATCACACCCGTCAGGATGTAGTAGAAGCGTCGCCGCCCGATGATCTCGAACGCGCCGGTTCCGGTGTAGAGCCGCGAGAGCAGGCTGTGTTTCGGCATGGACGCCTGGTCGACACCCGAGTCGGACAGCGAGGCTTCGGCGTCCGCCGGGGATCCGGCCTGGGACGTGGTCGATTCGCTCATACTCGTGACTCCTTCGCCGACGCTGCGGCAGCCTTACGTTCCTTGGCGATCTGCTGCACGGCTCCCAGCCCGTTGACGCCCGGCCTGGACCAGAACGGCGACTTCGACGCCAGGTGCACCAGCGGCCACGTCACCAGGAAGACGACCACGACATCGAGGATCGTGGTCAGGCCGAGCGTGAACGCGAACCCGCGCACCTGACCGACCGCGAGCACGTAGAGGACCGCGGCGGCGATGAAGCTCACCGCATTTCCCGAGAGAATCGTGCGGCGCGCCCGAGCCCAACCGCGGGGAACCGCCGACCGGAAACTCCGGCCTTCCCTCATCTCGTCCTTGATTCTTTCGAAGAACACCACGAACGAGTCTGCAGTCATACCGATACCGATGATCAGACCGGCGATACCGGCCAGGTCGAGGGTGAAGTTGATGTACCGGCCGAGCAGAACCATGATCGCGTACACCATCACACCCGACAGCACCAGTGACAACGCTGTGAGCACCCCGAGCATGCGGTAGTACAGCAGGCAGTAGAGCAGCACGAGGATCAGACCCACGAGGCCGGCGATCAGACCCGCCTCGAGCGAGGCGAGACCGAGCGTCGCCGACACCGTCTCCGCCTCGGATGCTGCGAACGAGAGGGGCAGCGAGCCGTATTTCAACGTGTTCGCCAGTTCCTTGGCACTGGCCGCCGTGAACGAACCGGTGATCGAGGTGGAGCTGCCGGCGGGTGTGGCGCCCTGGACCACCGGCGCACTGACCACCTTGGAGTCGAGGGTGAAAGCTGCCTGTTTGCCGATGTTCTGCGACGTGAACGCGGCCCAGGTGTTACTGCCCTCCGTCTTGAACGTCAGGCTCACCTCGTGCCGCGACTGCTGGGAGTTGTAGCCGGACGTGGCGTCGGCGATCTCCTGCCCGTCGATAA
Source organism: Rhodococcus sp. ZPP (assembly GCF_017656075.1). Taxonomy (NCBI): domain Bacteria; kingdom Bacillati; phylum Actinomycetota; class Actinomycetes; order Mycobacteriales; family Nocardiaceae; genus Rhodococcus; species Rhodococcus sp. ZPP. The sequence goes on along the minus strand of NZ_CP058638.1, from coordinate 6,550,490 downwards.
TCGACGGCGCGAGCAAGTACACCGCTTGACCGTCGGTGGAGCACGCCACCAAGGGCAGCGCCGGATCGTCGTTTCCCCGCAGCGGGTCGGGAACCGAGCAATCGAGCGTCGCCATCGCCGCCTGCTGTACTGCGGGGTCCGTACTCTGTCTGCTCGCGCGTGCCGCTGCGATCTCGTCGGCGGCCTCGGCGGTCTCGGACCCGGAGCCGTCGGCCGGGGCGGCCTCGTCGGACGGGGTCGGTTCGGCGGGTGCGGACGGATCCTGGGCCGGGAACGGACGGTTCTGTGGTGCCGGTGCCGGCCCAGGATCCAGTGTCCCGGTGGGCTCGGCCGGGGTTTCGCCGGCGGGAGCCTGCGCGCCGGGGGCAGCCGCCGCCTGCGACGTCTGCACAGGACGCACGTAGAGGCGGGCGGTCTGACCGAGCGAACGCGCCTGAGCACTGTCGTCGCCAGGAACGGTGATCACCAGGTTGTCACCGTCGATGACTACCTCGGAGCCGGAGACTCCCAGCCCGTTCACACGGGTCTCGATGATCTCCTGCGCCTGACGCAGGCTGTCCGGCGTCGGCTTACTGCCATCGGGTGTGCGCGCCGTGAGGGTGACTCGGGTCCCGCCTTGCAGGTCGATGCCCAGCTTGGGTGTCGCGGACTTGTCGCCAGTGAAGAACACCAGGGCATACAGAACCGCTACGAGCACCGCAAAAACGGTGAGGTAGCGGACGGGATGCACCGATCCTGTGGAAGGTGCCACGATCTCTATGTCTCCTCAGTACATGCAGTTCGAGTGGAACGTTCGGTGGGCACCCCGCCGCCCTTGCAGGGCTCGGCCCGGTGCAACGCCCGCCGCGCCTCGGACGCGACGGCTACGCAGCGGATGCGTCGATCAATCCTTGGTCAACCGCGGCGCGGTGTCTCCGCCGTTCTCATGGTCATCGGGCGCAGCGTCAGACGCGGGCTCCCCGGGCTCGATCGGAGAGTCGACGATCTGCTCACGGATGACGAGCCGCGACCAGGTCGTGATCACGCCGGGGGCGATCTCGAGGTCGACCGTGTCGTCGTTCATCGCGACGATCGTCCCGTGCAGCCCCGCAGTGGTCAGGATGCGGTCGCCGACCGAGAGGGATTCCTGGAGAGCTGTGGTCTTGGCCATCTCCTTCTTCTGCCGGCGGATCCCCAGGAACATGGGGACGAGCAGCGCCAGAATGAGCAGCGGGAAGAGAAAGTCCATCGGTAAGTCAACCTCGAGGTATGTCGCACGATCCGTAGCGCACCGGTCCCGGTTGGACCGATGCAGTACACCAGTGTGCCATTACCGTCCCGTACATCGGTTCGGTCGGCATGCGGCGGCGCGTTCCGCCCGGCCGATCAGGGGTCTTCCGGATCGAACAACGAGGCCTGCGGTTCGTTGACCCGCACATCGATTCCACCGGCGACGGCGTCCGGTGGCGGCGTCAGCCCGAGTTGGGTCCAGGCGGCGGCCGTTGCCACTCGACCGCGGGGTGTGCGGGCGATCATGCCCGCCCGGACCAGGAATGGCTCGCAGACCTCTTCGACCGTCGCCGGCTCCTCACCCACCGCGACAGCGAGGGTGGACACGCCGACAGGGCCGCCACCGAAGCTTCGGACGAGGGCACTGAGAACGGAACGGTCGAGACGGTCGAGGCCCAGTTGGTCGACGTCGTAGACGGCGAGTGCCGCGTGGGCGATGTCACGGGTGATGACGCCGTCGGCACGAACCTCGGCATAATCACGCACCCGGCGCAGCAATCTGTTGGCGATGCGCGGTGTGCCGCGGGACCGGCCGGCGATCTCCGCCCCGGCCTCCGCACCGAGCTGCACACCGAGAATCCCTGCGGACCGCATGAGGATTTGCTCCAGTTCAGCGGGTTCATAGAAATCCATGTGCGCCGTGAACCCGAACCGGTCGCGCAGCGGCCCCGTCAGCGCCCCCGAGCGCGTGGTGGCACCGACCAACGTGAAGGGAGCCACTTCCAGGGGAATCGACGTAGCGCCCGGCCCCTTACCCACGACGACGTCGACCCGGAAGTCCTCCATTGCGAGGTACAGCATCTCCTCCGCCGGACGGGCGATGCGATGGATCTCGTCGATGAACAGCACGTCCCCTTCCACGAGGTTGCTGAGCATGGCGGCGAGATCACCGGCCCGCTCGAGCGCCGGTCCGGAGGTCAGCCGCAACGACGACCCGAGTTCGGCGGCGATGATCATCGCCATACTGGTCTTTCCCAGGCCGGGTGGTCCGGACAGCAGGATGTGGTCGGGGGTGCCGCCGCGCATCTTCGCGCCGGTCAGGACGAGTTGGAGTTGTTCCCGCACACGGGGCTGACCTATGAAGTCGTGCAGGTTCTTGGGGCGCAGACTGGCTTCTATGTCGCCGTCGCCGGCAACGAGGTCGGGCGATACCGGTGACTCGTCCTCGAAGTCCGCGTGGGATTCGAGATTCATCGTGTCTTCCCGAGCAGGGACAGGGCCGAGCGTAACGCTGCGGACGTCGTCGATTCAGGTGCTTCCACCAAGACGGAGTCGGTGGCCTGCTCGGCCTGCTTGGCCGGGAATCCGAGGCCGACGAGGGCTTCGACGACCTGATCGCGAATGGAACCGCTCCCGGCGGCGATCGCCACGGCGCCCGACGACGACGCAACCGCGTCCACCTTGTCGCGCAGTTCCACCACCATTCGTTCCGCTCCCCGTTTGCCGATCCCCGGTACCCGGGTCAGCGCGGTCACGTTGCCCTCGGCAAGGGCTGTGCGCAATGCGTCCGGTTCGAGGACAGCCAGCGTGGCCATGGCGAGCCTCGGTCCCACCCCCGACACCGTCTGCAAGAGGCCGAACAGTTCCTTCGACTCAGAATCGGGGAAGCCGTACAGCGTCATCGAGTCTTCACGCACGATCATGGCGGTGATCAAGCGGGCTTCACTTCCGCGGTGCAGCCCACCGAGGGTGGCGGGGGTCGCGTTGACGCGGTATCCCACCCCTGCGGACTCGATCACCGCATGATCGAGCGCGATCTCGAGTACCTCGCCGCGGACGGACGCGATCATCGTGTACCTGCCTTCTTCACCTCGGCCAACCGGGCCTGGTATCGACGTTTCTGTTCGGCCGCGGCCGCCTCGGCCCGGGCCATGCGTTCGATCATCGGCGCTCGCCAACAGTGACAGATGGCGAGTGCCAGGGCATCCGCGGCGTCGGCAGGCTTCGGTGCGGCCGCGAGTCGCAGGATGCGCGTCACCATGGCCGTCACCTGAGCTTTGTCTGCCGATCCGCTGCCCGTGACCGCGGCCTTGACCTCGCTCGGAGTATGGAAGCAGACCGGGATCCCGCGGCGGGCGGCCGCCAGCGCGACCACACCACCGGCCTGCGCCGTGCCCATAGCAGTGCGCACGTTGTGCTGGGAAAACACCCGCTCGATGGCGACGACCTCGGGCCGGTGGAGGTCGATCCACGACTCGGCCGCCTCGGAGATCCGCAGCAGCCGGGCAGACAACTCGAGATCCGCGGGGGTACGCACCACGTCGACAGCCACCGGGATGACCGTCCGTCCTCCTGCGCCGTCGACCACACCGAATCCGCACCGGGTCAGACCGGGATCCACACCCAGCACACGCACGCCTTGCCACCTCTCCCACGCCGAACAGCTGTTCGATAGCTTAGCCGGGGGGTCGGACGGTGATGCGCACCAACACGCAGGACGAGTCGGGGCGGGCGAGCACCGCTCCCCCACCCCTCACCGGTTGCCGGCGGTCAGTCCTCCAGCTCGGCGAGGACCTCGTCGGACAGGTCGACATTGGTGTAGACGTTCTGCACGTCGTCGGACTCCTCGAGAGCGTCGACGAGCTTGAAGACTTTGCGTGCCCCGTCTGCGTCGACCGGAACCTCGACGGACGCACGGAAGTCGGCCTCCGCGGAGTCGTAGTCGATTCCTGCCTCCTGCAGCGCGGTGCGCACGGCGATGAGGTCGGTGGGCTCACTGACGATTTCGAACGTGTCACCGAGATCGGTGACCTCTTCGGCGCCCGCGTCGAGGACGGCCATCAACACGTCATCTTCGGACTGATCACCCTTCTCCAGGGTGACGACGCCCTTGCGGGTGAACAGGTAGGACACCGATCCCGGGTCTGCCATGTTGCCGCCGTTACGGGTCATCGCGGTACGCACCTCACCCGCGGCGCGGTTGCGGTTGTCGGTGAGACACTCGATGAGGACGGCGACGCCATTGGGTCCGTAGCCCTCGTACATGATGGTCTGCCAGTCGGCACCGCCCGCTTCTTCACCGGCACCGCGCTTGCGTGCGCGCTCGATGTTGTCGTTGGGCACCGAGGTCTTCTTGGCCTTCTGGATGGCGTCGTACAAGGTGGGGTTTCCCGCAGGATCGCCACCGCCGGTACGGGCCGCCACCTCGATGTTCTTGATCAGCTTCGCGAAGGCTTTGCCACGCTTGGCATCGATCACGGCCTTCTTGTGCTTGGTGGTGGCCCATTTGGAGTGGCCGCTCATGCGATTCAAGCCCCTTTCCTGCTGCCTGTGACACGCCGAATGCGCGGTTTCAGCTCTGACGATGTTACCCGCCCCCCTGTTGTTGCTGCGCGTTCCGGTACACCGACTCGCTTTTATCGCCATTGTTTGCATAGAATGCAAACATGTTGATGCGAGTCGACCACGGGTCGAGCACTCCACTGGGCGAGCAGATCGCCGCCAATGTGCGCGGAGCGTTCATGAGGGGAGAGATAGCGGCCGGCGATCGCCTGCCGTCGGCCCGTGCGCTGGCCGAGTCCATCGACGTCAATTTGCACACGGTCCTGCGGGCGTACGCCGTGCTGCGCGACGAAGGACTGATCGACCTGCGGCGCGGACGGGGAGCAGTGATCCGCGCAGACACGAATTCCGCCCACGCCGGGCTCACGGAAGCCGCCCGAGCATTCGTGGCCGAAGCGCGACGCCTCGGCCTGGACACAGACCAGATGATCGACATGATCAAGGAGATTTCGAAGAAATGACCACCACTCGCATACGCCTCGGCGCCGGTGCTGCCGCCACCGTGCTCCCGCTACTCGCCCTCGTCGTCGCGCGGATCGACTGGGGCGCTGAAGTGCCTCCCGTGATCCCGCAGCACTGGTCCGGGACGCAGCCGGACCGATTCGGGAACACCACGACGTACTTCTGGATCGCGCTGGCCGTGTGTTGCGTGGCTGCAGTGGTCGCCGGACTGGTGGTGGCCCGCGACAGAAGTGACGCCGCGCTGTGGCTCCCGATCACCGCACTCACCACCTGGACGGTGTCCTCGGCCTGGATCCTCGGCGTCGCCCTCACCGTGCGCGCCGGATCCCCTGCCGCCGCCACGATGGGCGCATGGATCGTCATACCGCTACTCGGGCTGGCTTGGGGCGCGGCGGTATTCGCGATTGCACCCAAGGCCACCCGGGCGCGGCTCAGCGGGCCCACCCCGACCCTGTCCCGACCTCTGGCGCCCAGCGAACGGGCCTCGTGGACGGCATACGCCCGCGGCCCCTGGGCCGCTGCGCTCACCCTCGTCATGACGGCCGCCGCAATCGGATCCCTGCTGATGGGCGTCTGGTGGCTCGCCCCGCTCTTCCTGATCCTGGCCGTCGCGAGCGGCGTGTTCGCCTCTGTCGGAGTGCACGTCGATCGAGTGGGTCTCACGCTGTCGTCGTGGAATGTGCGGTGGCGGCGAATTCCCCTCGACAGCATCGAATCGGCCCAGGTGGCCACCATCCGGCCCGCCGAGTGGGGTGGATGGGGTTACCGTTTCAGCCCCCGAGGCACCGCAGTCGTGGTGCGGGGCGGCGAGGGAATTCTGCTCACCTGCCGGGACGGCAGACAGTTCGCAGTCACGGTCCCTGCGGCGAAGCAGGGTGCCGCCCTGCTCAATTCGCTGCTGGAAGTGCGGGCAGCGAGTTAAGCCTCACGGACGAGGTCCACGAACAACTCGTGTACCCGCCGATCGCCGGTCACCTCGGGATGGAAGGAGGTTGCCACCACGCGGCCCTGCCGGACGGCGACGATGCGTCCGGCAGCGGCGCCGCCCGACTCGGGGACACGAGCGAGCACCTCGACGGCGTCCCCGACCCGCTCAACCCAGGGGGCGCGGATGAAGACGGCGCGTACCGGATCGCCGATGATGCCCTCGAAGTCGAGGTCGGACTCGAACGAATCGACCTGCCGCCCGAAGGCGTTGCGGCGAACCGTCATATCGATCGCGCCGAGATGCTGCGCATCCGGCCGGGTGTCGAGGATCTCGCTCGCGAGGAGGATCATTCCAGCACAGGAACCGTAGGCGGGCAGGCCGTCCCGTAGTCGCGCCTTCAGCGGCTCGAGCAGCTCGAAGATCTCCAGCAACTTGCTCATGGTGGTCGACTCGCCGCCCGGAATGACGAGACCGTCGACCTTGTCGAGCTCTTCCGGACGACGAATACCCACGGCGTCGGCGCCTGCGTCCTGCAGTGCGGCAAGGTGTTCACGCACATCGCCCTGGAGAGCGAGAACACCGACGAGGGGACGGGTCATGCCATATTTCCTGTCTCGATATCGCGCTTGTCCTGGTCGCGCTGGATGCGGGTCAAACCCTCCTGGACTACCGCGGCCACCATCGCGCCGTTCTGATCGAACATGCGGCCCTGGGTGAGAGCCCGACCGAACCCAGCAGAAGGTGAAGTCTGGTCGTAGAGCAGCCACTCGTCGGCGCGGAACGGGCGCATGAACCACATGGCGTGGTCGAGTGACGCAGTCTGGGTCACCACGCCGGGATGCGGCACCTTCGACGCTCCGAGCAACGTGATGTCACTGAGGTACGCGAGGGTACAGATGTGAAGCACCTGGTCGTCCGGAAGCTTGTTGCGGTATCGCATCCAGACACGTTGCTGGGCGGCGATACCAGGAATCGGCTTGACGGCATCGGACGGAACGATGCGGACGTCCCATTCCTTCCACTCCTGATACAACTCGCTGTTCGCGAACTCCTCGACAGTCTGCGCGTCGACGAGTTCCTCCGGATCCGGCACGGACGGCATCGTGTCCTGATGTTCGATTCCGGCGTCCTCTGCGTGGAAGGAGGCGGACATGGTGAAGATCGCCTTGCCGTCCTGGATACCGGTGACGCGGCGAGTGCAGAAGGACCGGCCGTCACGAATGCGGTCGACGAGATACACGGTCGGCTCGGTGGGGTTACCCGGCCGCAGAAAGTACCCGTGGAGCGAGTGAACCCGAAACCGCTCGTCGACGGTGCGGACCGCCGACACCAGCGACTGACCGGCCACCTGACCACCGAAGGTCCGCTTCAGCACCGAAGGATGCACCGCGCCGCGAAAGATGTCCTTCTCCAGCGCTTCCAGTTCGAGGATGTCTTCAATGCTCGCCATGTGCCCTCCTACGGTGCCCGTCAAGGTTATCTGCCCTGTTCGCGCTCGAGGCACGATGGGTGTCATGACGATGTTCACACCGACGAGCCCGGAAGGACTCGTCACACTCGTCACGACACGCTGCTTGGACGTCGACGGCACGGTTCTCGTCGCGATCGACGCACCCGACGGCGCTCGCCCGGAGCTGCTGGCGAACGCAGTCTGCGTAGCCCTGCGCGAGCGCGGACGCCCCTGTGACGTGGTCTCGCTCCACGACTATGTTCGACCGGCTTCCCTGCGCTTCGAGCACGGACGCGACGACGAGCTGAGTTACCGCACGCTGTGGTTCGACTACGAGGCGCTCGACCGGGAGGTCCTGCGGTCGGCACGCACCGACGGCGTCTGGTTGCCGCGCCTGTGGGACGAAACGGCCGATCGCTCGGCGCGGTGTGCGCGTGTTCCCACCGCGGCGCGGCAGGTACTCCTCGTCACCGGTCCGATGCTCCTCGGGCGCGGACTCGACTTCGACGTCACCGTGGCCCTTCACCTGAGCGATGGAGCGTTGCGCAGGCACACACCTGCAGATGCGCTCTGGACCGTGCCCGCGCTCATCCGGCATGCAGCCGGCGTCCTCGATCCACCGGACCTGCTGGTGCGATACGACCATCCACCGAAGCCGGCCGTGCAGACGCTTCGATGACGGGGCAGTGAGTCACTCTGCGCGCAGGAACCGGGTCAACCCTTCCTGGACCACCGCGGCCACCAGGTTCCCGGCCCGATCGAAAATTCGACCCTGTGCCACTGCACGGCCGAAACCTGCGGACGGTGACGTCTGGTCGTACAACAACCACTCGTCCGCGCGGAAGGGCCGCAGGAACCACAGCGCGTGATCGAGAGAAGCACCGTTGATGTGCACGTCCTTGTGGGGTGTCATGGCCGAACCGATCAGCGTCATGTCGCTCATGTACGCCAGCGCACACACGTGGAAAACCGGGTCGTCGGGCAACGTCTTCCGCGAACGGAACCACACCTGCTGCTGCGCGGCCGCTCCGCGTCGGCGGTCGACCTCACCGTCACCGACCATCCTGATGTCCCAGTCGGACCATTCGCGGGCAAGCCGGGCGATCTCCGGGTCGTCCGAATCGCGAGCAAGAGGCAGGTTGTCCGGCGGCGGCACCACGGGCATGGCGTCGTGGTGCTCGATGCCGCTCTCGGAGACCTGGAAGGACGCGGACATCGTGAAGATCGCTTGACCGTCCTGAACCGCACTCACCCGCCTGGTCACGAACGATCGCCCGTCTCGAATCCTGTCGACGAGATACACGATCGGCATGGTCGTGTTGCCCGGCCGCAGGAAGTAACCGTGCAGCGAGTGCACCGCGAACTGGGGGTCAACCGTACGCACCGCCGCCACCAGCGCCTGCCCGGCCACCTGCCCGCCGAAGGTACGGGAAAGCGTGGTCTCGGTGGCGATGCCGCGGAAGATGTTCTTCTCGAGACGTTCCACCTCGAGAATTTCTTCGATCGTCGCCATCTAGTTTCCCTTCCCGATGTTGTTCCGCTGACACTCTCACATCCCGAGCAGAGGCCAACGCAGGAAGGTACTACCGCCGCTCACCGGCCAGCGCAGCGAAGAGATGGGCATCGTGCGCCGAGAACACCCGGACCCGCGCAGACGTCACGCTAGACGATGCCGGATTCGGCAATCCTGCCGTCGCACGCACCGTCGTGGCAGCGTTGGGCCATGCCCCTCTCCACTGCCGTGTCGCTCGTGCGCACCGCGCACCCCGGCCCGGCCGCCGCGGTCACCGTGCTCACTCTGGTGATTGCGGTCGGTATGGATGCGAATCCGGGCACCGTGATGGTCCTCGGAACCGCAGTTCTCAGTGGTCAGCTCGTCGTCGGATGGACCAACGACCTGCTCGATCGCACCCGCGACCAGGTGGCCGGCCGTACGGACAAACCTCTCGCCACCGGACGCATATCCCGGACCGCTGTCCGCCGGGCCGTCGGCATGGCGTCCGCGACATGCGTGGTCGCGTCCTTGCTCTGCGGCCTGGCGGCGGGGCTTCTTCACCTGGCGCTCGTCGGTGCTGCCCTGGCATACAACGCGGGACTCAAATCGACGGTGTGGTCCTGGCTCCCGTACGCACTGGCGTTCGGAGGGTTACCTGTCGTCGTGTCACTGGCGTCCGACCCGGCGCAGATTCCGCCTCTGTGGATGGTGGTGGCCGGCGCACTGTTCGGGATCGCGGCGCACCTACTCAATGTCATGCCCGACCTCGCCGCGGACGCAGCCACCGGCGTGCGGGGACTGCCACATCGCCTGGGCGCCCGCACCATTCGGATCATCGCGGCACTGATCCTGGTGGCCGCCTCGGCCACCGTCTTTCTCGGAACCGGTAACTCAGCCTCGGTGTGGCACCGGGTATTGCTGGGCGCCGTTCTCATTCTTGCCGCGTTGACCGTCCGGGCGCCGAACAGAATACCGTTCTACGCAGCGATCGCCGTCGCCGGCGCCAACGGCGTGATGCTCCTTCTCGAGTGATCCGGGCCGACGACCCAGAAAAGTCGTCGGCCCGGATCAGTCACCGGTCGAGCCTGCAAATCACCAGCCGCGTTCGGCGAGGCGGTGCGGAACCGGGATGTCGTCGACGTTGATCCCGACCATCGCCTCACCCAGCCCACGCGAGACCTTCGCAAGCACGTCCGGGTCGTCGAAGAACGTGGTGGCCTTCACGATCGCCGCGGCCCGCTCCGCCGGATTACCCGACTTGAAGATCCCCGACCCGACGAACACACCCTCCGCGCCGAGCTGCATCATCATCGCCGCATCCGCCGGGGTCGCGATGCCACCGGCAGTGAACATGGTGACCGGCAACTTCCCGGCCTTCGCCACCTCGACCACCAGGTCATACGGCGCCTGCAGCTCCTTCGCCGCCACATACAGCTCGTCCTCGCTCAGCGACGTCAACCGGCGAATCTCCCCACCGATGGTCCGCATATGCGTGGTGGCATTCGACACGTCCCCGGTACCGGCCTCACCCTTCGACCGAATCATCGCCGCACCCTCTGTAATCCGCCGCAACGCCTCACCCAGATTGGTCGCACCACACACGAACGGGACGGTGAACTTCCACTTGTCGATGTGATTCGCATAGTCGGCCGGCGTCAGGACCTCGGACTCGTCGACATAATCGACCCCCAGGGACTGCAGGATCTGCGCCTCGACGAAGTGCCCGATCCGGGCCTTGGCCATCACCGGGATCGAGACCGCGGAGATGATGCCGTCGATCATGTCCGGATCACTCATCCGCGACACCCCACCCTGCGCGCGGATGTCCGCGGGCACCCGCTCGAGCGCCATCACCGCGACCGCGCCGGCGTCCTCGGCGATCTTCGCCTGATCGGGGGTGACGACGTCCATGATGACCCCACCCTTGAGCATCTCGGCCATGCCCCGCTTGACGCGCGCAGTGCCGGTGGTGGGGGTGGTGTCGGGGGTGCTCACAGCGAACTCCTGGGTAGTGGCGGGGTGGAACTTCGATGGCGGCATGCGTGAGCGACGACGTTCACGCTGCTTTGTTCGATTCTAGGACGACGGCCCGCGATGCTCTGTAGCCAGTCTCGGATTGCTGGCCTCGTCGAGTCCGCTCCGCGACTTACGTGATGGCGCGCACTTCGGGGTTGTCGGCGGCGGCTGCGACGGCTGCGGCCTCCTCGAGCAGATCGGCAAGATCGCGGGGATAGACGGCTTCACCGGCAGCCGTCAGTTCCCGGACGCAGTCGGCAGTACACCACCGGTGGCCGGTGATGGTGCGCTCCTCGAGTTCGGTGAACCCGCCGTGGTGAGGTTCGAAACCCTCCGTCTGCAGGGCGAAGAACAGTTCCTCGGAACGAATCAGATCACCGCCCCAAGAGAAGATCGCCACCCGGCGCCACATCGGGCCGCGCAGCGACTCCGCGGAAGCGGTGTACCCGGTCTCCTCGGCGATTTCCCGGACCGCCGCAGCACGCAGGTTCTCCCCCTTTTCGACGGCGCCACCGATCGTGAACCAGTAGTAGGTGTCGGGAATCTCCGGATCATGGCCCCTCAGCAACAGCACACGGCCCCGCTCGTCGAGCAGCACCACCCGCGCGGACGTGCGGACGGAGTCGAGCGACAAACCGTCGGTGACCGCCGCAGCCGACGCGCGTTCCGTGATCTCGAAATAGGTCGGTAGCGGTGCGGTGCCGCCCAGGTGCAACCATCGAACGGGTCTGCGGGCACGTAATGCCAGGGTGTCCCGCACGGCGTCGTTGTGGAAGCGGCGCGCGATCAGGACCCTCGCCTCCGCGTCCGCGAGTTCCGCGACGAGCTGAGGTCTGAGATCTTCGGGATCGAGCAGCGAGAGCGCGCTGGACAACGCGTTCTCCGCGCTTTCGCGGTCGGTGCGCTCCGACCGCTCGGCGCGGGCGGCCAGGGCAGTGAGCCTCCTTGCCTCGGGTGGGTCCATCGCCGCAGCCGCAGCGCGCACGACCACCGCCCGACGGGCCAGCGCGGAGTCGAGGGCCTGCCAGGACAGATCGGAACGCACGTGCAAACGGTCGAGGCGGTTGGCCGTTCCGTAGGCCCACAACCCGATCGCCAGAACGACCACTGCCACGAGGGCCAGAACGAAGATGGTCAGCGCGGAGAAGGTCACGATCCGACCTCGTGGACGCCGTCGCGCCCGACGGTTACCGTCTCGTACACCCGCAGAATCTGTTCGGCCACCACCGGCCAGTCGTATTCGGTGACGACCGTCCTCCCGACCTCGGTCAGTGCGGCACTGCGCGCCGGGTCGCCGAGCACGGAATCGATACCCTCGGCGAGCGCCGCGGAATCACCCACCGGCACGAGCACACCCGCCTGCCCGTCGCGGAGGACGCGGCGGAACGCGTCGAGTTCACTTGCCACCACCGCGGCGCCGGCCGCCATCGCTTCCACCAGCACGATCCCGAAACTCTCCCCGCCCAGATTCGGGGCGCAGTACACGTCGGCACTGCGCAGAGCCGACGCCTTCTCGGCGTCGCCGACCTGGCCGAGGAGGCACAGGTGCCGGAACAGCGGGCCCGCCTCACGACGTAGGCGGTCCTCGTCTCCCCGGCCGACCACCAGCACCTGCAGTTCCGGGTACTTGTCGACCAGCGCGGGAAGCGCGCGCAACAGGACAGACATGCCCTTGCGCGGCTCGTCGTATCGCCCGAGGAACACGATCGTCCGGCCCGGGCGGGGGTAGCCCGGCAACGGTTCGGCGTTCGCGAAGGCCCCCACGTCGACACCGTTGGGGATCTCGACGGCGTCCGACCCGAGCGATTCCACCTGCCATCGGCGCGCCAGTTCCGACACCGCGATCCGTCCGCTGATCCTCTCGAGGTAGGGCTGGAGGACTCCCTGAAAGGTGCTGAGCACCAATGATTTCGTCGTCGACGTGTGAAAGGTCGCCACGATCGGCCCCTCGGCCACCCGCATGGCGAGCATCGACAGGCTCGGCGCATTGGGTTCATGGATGTGCAGGACATCGAAGTCGTTGTCGGAAATCCAGCGCCGCACCCGCGCGCTCGCGGCAGGTCCGAAACTCAACCGGGCTACCGATCCGTTGTACGGAATGGCCAGCGCCCGGCCGGCCGACACGACGAAGTCGGGCAATTCGGTGTCGTCCGAAGCGGGGGCCAGGACGCTGACCTTGTGCCCGCGTTCGATCAACACCTCGGCGAGATCCACGACGTGGGCTTGTACCCCGCCCGGAACATCGAACGAGTACGGACAGACCATGCCGATCTTCACGGGCTCTCCATACGCGTGAGTCTCGCCTGCGACAGGTCGGACAGCCAGAGCGGCTGCAGCATGTGCCAGTCCTCCGGGTGTTGTGCGATGTTCGCCTCGAACCGTTCCGCCAGCGCCTGGGTGGCCGCCGCCACCCCGACTGACGTATCGATCGGGGGATCGATCCGGAAACCCCACCCGTCCCCTGTGAACCAGCAGTGCACGGGCAGGAGCGGAGCACCGGTGTCGATCGCCAGCTTCGCCGGACCTGCGGGCATCCGCGTCGGTTCCCCGAAGAATGTGACGGGAACGCCCTTCTTCGCGAGATCGCGTTCACCGAGGAGGCACACGATTCCGTTGGCGCGCAGGCGCGCCGACAGTTCGACGAACGGGGGATGCTCTCCCCCGCTGAGCGGGAAGATTTCGAATCCCAGCCCTTCGCGGTAGTCGACGAAACGTTGATACAGCGACTCCGGCTTCAACCGCTCGGCCACGGTGGACAGCCCGCCCCAGTGCTGCACGCACCACACCCCGGCCATGTCCCAGTTACCGCTGTGCGGCAGTGCGAGTACCGCTCCGCGGCCAGCGGCTTTCGCGGCGTCCAGATGCTCCTGTCCTTCGATGAGGGCGTCGAGAGCCGCCCCGGTCTTCTCCAAATCCATGGCCGGCAGCCGGAACGCCTCCCGCCAGTACCGCGCATAGGACCGCAGCGACGCACGTACCAGCGACTCCGGAACCTCCGCCGGAGTCACTCGCAGCACGCGAGAAAGGTTGCGGCGCAGCTGCTCGGGACCGCCGCCTTTGCGTGCGGCGAAGTCGGCACTCGTGTCGAACAGGGTGACAGCGACTCGCTCGGGCAGGGCACGGACCAGCCGCCAGCCGGCCGCGTAGCCGAGGTCGGCGACCCGTTCACCGAGGCTCACTGCGCCGTCGCCTGTCCGTCTTCGGGCGTCGTGCCGGGTGCCGGCAGCGGGAGGACGTCCCGTGCGCCGGCCGACCCCCGCACCGCCAGAACCCGCTGGAACACCGTGAGCACGCTGCCCGCAGCGAGGAGCCACATGGCGAAGTGGATCGCCCACGGCACGCCGAGCCCGGTGACACCGGCCCCGATGAGGACGATGACCAATCGATCGGGCCGTTCGATGAGTCCGCCGTCCGCGGACAACCCGCTCGCCTCGGCGCGGGCCTTGGCGTAGGAGATCACCTGCGAGGTGACCAGGCACACCAGAGTCGCGATCACGAGCGGCTTGCTCGCCTCGTGGTACACGGCCCACCAGGCGAGACCGGCGAAAATCGCACCGTCCGCCACTCGGTCACAGGTGGCGTCGAGGACGGCGCCGAATCGAGTTCCCCCACCACGGGCCCGGGCCATCGCGCCGTCCAGCATGTCGAACAGGACGAACACGGTGATGACAACCGCACCCCAGAACAGATGTCCGCTGGGAAACAGCAAGACCGCCCCAGCCACGGTCGCGACGGTCCCTATCACTGTGACCGAATCGGGGGTCAGCCCGGTCTTGACCAGAGCCCTCCCCAACGGCGCGGTCACCTTGGACACCGGTGCCCGTCCGAAAAAGCTCAGCACCTGCCCACCCCGTTCATCACGTCCTGCCACCGACCCTGCACGGAGGAGTGTGCGACCCCCGCGTCATTCATCTATCGAGTCATTCATTCCAAGCCTTCGCCAGCAGACCGCGGGTCTCGCGCAACAACTGTGGCATGACCTTGACGCCGGCGAGGACCGTGATGAAGTTGGCGTCCCCACCCCACCGGGGGACCACATGCTGATGGAGATGTTCAGCGAGGGAGCCGCCGGCGGCGGCCCCCAGGTTCAGACCCACATTGAAACCGTCCGGCCGTGACACCCGCTTGATGACGCGCAGCGCCTGCTGAGTGAAGGACATCAGCTCGGCGCTTTCTTCCTCCGTGAGGTCCTCGAGCGCGGCGACCTTGCGGTAGGGCACGACCATCAGGTGACCAGGGTTGTACGGATACAGGTTGAGCACCGCGTAGACGTGCTCGCCGCGCGCGACGATCAGCCCGTCCTCGTCGTTCATCTTCGGGATGTCGGTGAACGGTTCGTTCGGAGTGTCCGGAGACTTCGGCGCCTCGGCGATGTATGACATGCGGTGCGGCGACCAGATCCGTTGAAGATGGTCCGGCTGACCTGGACCACGGTCGACGAGACTACCGGGACTGTCTCGCATCCCGTCGGCGGTCACATCATCCCCTCCTGCCATGTGTGTCACCCTCTCCCACCGGGTTGGAGCAGCTCCGCGGTCGGGGACGCGTTCTCACGGCGCTCGACCCATTCGGTGACGATCCGAACGGCATCGTCGACCGCCACACCGTTCACCTGAGTGCCGTCGCGGAAGCGGAAGCTCACGGCACCCGCCTCGACGTCGCGGGCACCCGCGAGGAGCATGAACGGCACCTTCTGCGCGGTGTTGTTGAAGATCTTCTTCTGCATCCGGTCGTCGCTCGCGTCGACCTCCGCGCGGATCCCCGCCGCCTTCAACTGCTTCACCACGTCGAAAAGATGATCGGCGAACGCCTCGGCGACCGGGATGCCCACCACCTGAACGGGTGCAAGCCAGGCCGGGAACGCACCTGCGTAGTGCTCGGTCAGCACACCGAAGAATCGCTCGATGGACCCGAACAACGCGCGGTGAATCATCACCGGCCGCTTCTTCGTGCCGTCGTTCGCCGTGTACTCGAGGTCGAAGCGCTCGGGCAGGTTGAAGTCGAGTTGGATGGTCGACATCTGCCAGGTTCGGCCCAGGGCGTCCTGCACCTGCACCGAAATCTTCGGACCGTAGAAGGCGGCACCCCCGGGGTCGGGCACGAGGTTCAGCCCCGACGCCTCGGCGACCTCGGCCAGTGTCTGCGTGGCCTCTTCCCACACCGCGTCGTCACCGACGAACTTGTCCGGGTTCTTGGTGGACAGTTCCAGGTAGAAGTCGTCGAGCCCGTAGTCCTCGAGGAGCCCGAGAACGAACTGCAGGGTGGTGGCCAATTCGTCGCGCATCTGCTCGCGGGTGCAGTAGATGTGCGCGTCGTCCTGTGTCATGCCGCGCACGCGGGTCAACCCGTGTACGACACCCGACTTCTCGTACCGGTACACGGAGCCGAACTCGAAGAGCCGCAACGGCAATTCCCGGTACGACCGTCCGCGGGACCGGAAGATCAGATTGTGCATCGGGCAGTTCATCGGCTTGAGGTAGTAGTCCTGCCCCGGCTTGCGCACGGTGCCGTCCTCGTTCAATTCCTCGTCGATGTGCATGGCGGGGAACATGCCGTCCCGGTACCAGTCGAGGTGACCCGACACCTCGTAGAGGTGCCCCTTCGTGATGTGCGGGGTGTTGACGAACTCGTAGCCCTCGTCGACGTGCCGCTTGCGCGAGTAATCCTCCATCTCGGTGCGGATGATGCCGCCCTTGGGGTGGAACACGGGCAGGCCCGAGCCGAGCTCGTCGGGGAAACTGAAGAGATCGAGTTCGGCGCCCAACTTCCGGTGATCGCGCCGTTCTGCTTCGGCGAGAAGCTCGAGGTGCTGTTCCTGGGCCTCGGCCGACTCCCAGGCGGTGCCGTAGATCCGCTGGAGATCGGCGTTGTCCTGATTACCTCGCCAGTAGGCGGCGGAACTGCGGGTGAGCTTGAACGCGGGAATGTGCTTGGTGGTGGGGATGTGCGGGCCACGGCAGAGATCGCCCCAGATCTTCTCCCCCGTGCGCGGATCCACATTGTCGTAGATCGTCAGCTCGTTGCCGCCGACTTCCATGACCTCCGGGTCGTCGATGCCCGACTTGTCGTCGATCAGTTCGAGCTTGAACGGTTCCTTCGCCAACTCCGCGCGAGCCTCGTCGAGAGAGTCGACGACACGACGAGAAAACCGCTGAGAGCCCTTGATGATCTTCTTCATCCGCTTCTCGAGGTTCGCCAGATCCTCCGGAGTGAAGGGACGATCGACCGAGAAGTCGTAGTAGAAGCCGTCCTTGATGGGCGGACCGATGCCGAGCTTGGCCTCGGGGAACTCCTGCTGCACGGCTTGCGCGAGGACGTGCGCCGCGGAGTGGCGGATGACGCTGCGCCCGTCCTCGGTATTCGCGGCCACCGGCTCGACGGCGGTGTCTACATCCGGCACCCACGACAGGTCCTTCAGCTGACCCTCGGCGTCACGGACCACGACGACGACGTCCGGACCCTTGCTCGGGTAGCCGGCTTCCCGAACCGCGGTTCCGGCCGTAGTCCCTGCAGGCACCCGGACAGGGGCGGCGGGGGCGACGGATGCGGGCGTGGTCACAGCGATGTTCTCCTAGGTGAGGTATGCGGTGCAGACATGAAGAATGTGCCAGCCCATGCTATCGGCCCAGCTGTGCTACCCAATCATGCGTCCGCTAGAGGGGGCTCTCCAGCCACGGGTAGTCGAGGCCGACCCACGTCCCGACCAGACCGAACGTTCCCAGTAACCACAGGGTGGCCAGCACGATCAGACCCGTCAGCACCGCGCCGGCACCCTTGACGAGCAGCGACTGCCGGGAGAACCAGTCCATGAAGGCGTCGTACTTCGTCCGCGCGAAGCGGAGCAGTCGATGGGCCCACTCGAACTCGGACGCCAGGATGCCGAGTCCGGCGAAAACGATCAGCCATCCGGGACCGGGATACGGAATTGCCAGCACGCCGGCGGCCAGCACCAAGGCGCCGATCACGCCGACGGCGATGCGGTAACCGAGGTTCAGACTCGGCTTGGCGGCGATCCGAGCACGCAACCGCTTCCAGCGGCTCTCCGCCTCCTGGAACGGCGACAGGTCGGAATCCTCCGTGTCGACAGGGTCCGGACCCTCGGTGTCGGCCTTGTCTGCACGGTCGGCCTCGTCCGGCCGGACTTCCCCGGTGCTCACGATCTACCTGCCCCTCGTGTGTCGACCCAGTGTGAACGGCAATCCGTGACGAAGCAGGCACGGAGGCGCGAGTGAAACTGCCATCGTCCACCCTACCCAGTGCCCGGGGCACGGTCGCGCCGTCAGGTCCGGTCTAGCCCTTCACACACACGACCTGCCGCAGGTGTGCGACGACCTCGACCAGATCGGCCTGCGCATCGATCACCTGCTCGATGTCCTTGTACGCGGCCGGGATCTCGTCGATTACCCCGGCGTCCTTACGCGACTCGACGCCGGACGTTTGACGCCTCAAGTCGTCGACCGTGAAACGCTTCTTCGCCTTCGTACGGCTCATGGTCCGACCGGCGCCGTGCGAGGCGGAGTTGAAGGACAGTTCCGACCCCAGTCCGCGCACCACGTACGAACCGGTGCCCATGGAACCGGGAATGAGACCGAGATCTCCCTTTCCTGCGCGAATAGCACCCTTGCGGGTCACGAGCATCGTCTCCCCGTCGACGACCTCCTCGGACACATAGTTGTGGTGACACGAGATCGGATCGTCGAAACGGACGGGCCGAGTCGGCAGAGCGTCCCGGAATGCCTGCATGATCAGGGCGAGCATGACGGCGCGGTTGCGGGCCGCGTATTCCTGGGCCCACGACAGGTCGTGGCGGTAGGCGTCCATCTCGGGTGTACCTGCGAGAAAGACCGCCAGATCACGATCGACCAGCCTCTGGTTGTGCTGCAACGTCCGCGCCACGGCGATGTGTCGCTCGGCCAGTTCCTTCCCGATGTTGCGGGATCCTGAGTGAAGCATGAGCCACACCTCGTCTGCGTCGGACAGACACACCTCGATGAAGTGATTCCCGCCGCCGAGCGTTCCGATCTGCTTCATCGCCTTCGATTCACGAGACTGGACGCCCGGGTGCAGATCGCGGAACTGCTGCCAGAATCGCGTCCATCCCTTGTGGACGCCGGCGCCGGACACCGAGAGGGCACCGGTGTCGAGAGAGTTCTCGTGCATGGCGAATCCCACCGGAACCGCACGCTCGATGCGCGCGCGCAGCGACCGCAGACTGTCCGGCAGGTCGTCGGCGGTGACATCGGTCCTGACCGCTGTCATGCCGCAGCCGATGTCGACCCCCACGGCGGCAGGTGCGACAGCCTGACGCATCGCGATGACGGAGCCGACCGTCGCGCCCTTACCGACATGGACGTCGGGCATGACGCGGACACCGTGGACCCACGGCAGGTCTGCCATGGTGCGGAGCTGGGCAAGTGCGGCCGGCTCTATGGACCGTTCCTCCGCCCACATCAAGGTCGGCGCGGCAGTGCCTTCGAGGGTGACGGGAAACATTCGACTTCGATCCTTCGACAGCGGCCACCGCGGGTGCGGTTCGGCCTGCCCTGTCATTGTTCGCCGTTTCCGGGTACCCGGACAACCGAATATCAGCACGTGAGGGCGCACGCAGAAGAGGGCGTCTCCGAATTCCCGGAAACGCCCTCTTCGTGTTCTCGGTGGTCCCGGCTGGGATCGAACCAGCGACCTCCCCGGTGTGAACGGGACGCTCTTCCACTGAGCCACGGGACCGAGGCACGCCACATGCTCGCGCTCGAACGAGTTGGAACATTAACACGACGGACCGGCCGAACGAAAATCACGTCGTGGTGATTCGCGGTCACCCGCACAGACCACCGCTTTCCGCATGCGCCCCGAAGCCCGGCAGCAGTCATGACCTGCAGATTTGTAACTAACAGGCATGGTCGGCTAATGTTCTCAACCGCACCACGGAGAACATTCTCCGCGAGTTACACGGTGCATGCGGACGTGGCGCAGCTGGTAGCGCACAACCTTGCCAAGGTTGGGGTCGCGGGTTCGAATCCCGTCGTCCGCTCGAGAGGTTGGACTCAACCTTCACGGTGGAGTGGCCGAGTGGTGAGGCAACGGCCTGCAAAGCCGTGCACACGGGTTCGATTCCCGTCTCCACCTCGCGCGATTAGCTCAGCGGGAGAGCGCTTCCCTGACACGGAAGAGGTCACTGGTTCAATCCCAGTATCGCGCACCGAGATAGATCGTAGGACTGTAGTACTTGCACGACAGTGAACTCCCCCGGACTCGGGGGTTTTCACGCATGCGGACGTGGCGCAGCTGGTAGCGCACAACCTTGCCAAGGTTGGGGTCGCGGGTTCGAATCCCGTCGTCCGCTCCATTTCTTCTCGATCTCGCGCGATTAGCTCAGCGGGAGAGCGCTTCCCTGACACGGAAGAGGTCACTGGTTCAATCCCAGTATCGCGCACCATCTCTTCGGTTCATCCGAAAAGACGTTCCCAGCGGTTCGGCCCCGGTCATACGACCGGGGCCGAACCGCTGTCTGTCACGCCGAGTGCACCCTATTCGCACCGGAAATCATCGCGCGCAGCGCCGACTCGGTGTCGGATTCACCGATTCCCATCGTCCACAGTCGCACTCCCCCCGCCTCGCACCTCAGGAACGTTGCCGTGCGGTGCCCGATTCGATGCTGGTGGAAGGCGAGGATCTCGATCGAACATCCGGCGTCGTAGAGCATCGACGTCATCGCGGACACCGGGCCCGGCGCGAGTGCGCTCATCGTGCAGATCGATTCTCCGATACCCAAGGTCGCCTCGAAGACCCACAGGCCTGGGGCGGCTTTCTTCTCGGACCATCGACCGAGACGGAACGGGCCGGACATCGGCGCATACAGGCTCTCGAACGCGGTCCAGCTCATCCCGGCTGCCTCGTCCGCGAAATCGCGGGGGAGCGGCTTTCCGTGACGCGTCGCGAAGGGATCGGCGGCGCTGCTCGACGTGCGACAAGTTGCGGCAAACGAAGTGGAGGTGCTCATTCTCGTGGTCTTCCTGAAAGTGAAGGGAGGACCAACGCGTAGCTCAACGACCCGCAGCGAGGGGTCGGTCCGTATCAGACCCCGCTACGGCGGAGAACTACGAGAATGCGCTGCATGGGAAGACACTCTAGGCGAGGATCGTCCCGAAGGACAACCTGCCACCTCATCGAGGAATTCGGCCGCGCATCTTCCCGGTGACGAAATTGTTATCCACGGGCCTGGAACGTGAGGAAATCCTCATGTATCGTCGAACGTGCCATCCACCCCCCCGATGGCAATGAGCCCCAGCCATGACCCCCCATCCAAGGCTGGGGCTCAGTCTTGTTCCGGGTCACCTCCGTCGAACAAAGTCCCCGGACGGTCACCGATTCGGGCTGTCGTTCTCGCCTTGCGCCGGACTCTGCGCAGTCGACGACGAAGCATCGCATACGGTCGGTTTCACACGCCGCGCAGGGCGTGGCAGATTGCGGTGAGCACGCAGCTGCGGGACAGTACGCACATAATGGTGACGAACAGGAAAGACGCGGTGACTGAACGGTGACGGTCGAAATAAATTCCGCGGGGATCTGGGACTCCGAGGCGATCGCCGACGTAGCGGCGGCGACGTTTCCGCTCGCCTGCCCACCTGGCGCCACCCAGGACGACATCGCCACCTTCATCGATGATGTGCTGTCGGCGGAACGATTTTCCGAGTACCTCACCGACCCGCGCCGAACCGTGCTCAAGGTGACCCACGAAGGCGCCATCGTCGGCTATGCAATGTTGATCGACGGCGAACCTGCAGATCCCGAGGTGGCCCGGAGCGTGTCACTGCGTCCCGTCACCGAGATCAGCAAGCTGTATGTGCTGCCGGGCAATCACGGCACCGGCGTCGCGTCCGCGCTGATGAACGCCATCGTCGAGCGCGCCGTCGCCGGGGATTGTGCGGGACTGTGGCTCGGAGTCAATCAGGAGAACCTGCGGGCTCAGCGGTTCTACGAGAAGCACGGCTTCGAGACCGTCGGGACGAAAACCTTCCTGGTGGGGTCGCAGCTACACCACGATTTCGTGATGCAGCGGGCCCTCTGAGCCTGCCGGCTCAGTTCGCGGCTACCTCGAAGCGCGACAACGCGAGGAGCCGTGAGGTGGCGCGGAGATACTTCTTGCGGTACCCACCGGCGAGCATCTCGGGCGTGAAGATGGAGTCGAGCTTCGCGCCCGCCACCGTCACCGGGATGCTGGCGTCGTACAAGCGGTCCGCGAGAACCACGAGCCGCAGGGCCACCGACTGGTCGTCGGCCGGATGGACACCGTCCAGGAACACGGCCGGGATGCCCTCGACCAGCTTGTTGTATCGCGACGGGTGCAGGGTGCTCAGGTGCGCACACAGCGCATCGAAGTCGTCGAGTGTGGCACCGGGGATGGCGTCGGCACGCTCGAGGAGCTCCTCCGAGGAGATCGGGTCGGGCGCCGGCGGCAGGTCGCGGTGCCGGTAGTCGGGGCCATCCACCCGGATGGTCTCGAAGATCGAGCCCAGCTTCTTGATCTCCCGCAGGAAGTCCTGCGCTGCGAAGCGGCCCTCACCGAGCTGGCCGGGAAGGGTGTTCGACGTCGCGACGATGGACACACCACGCGCGGACAGCTCGGACAGCAACCGGGACACGAGCATGGTGTCACCCGGATCGTCGAGTTCGAACTCGTCGATGCAGAGGACACTGTGGTCGGACAGCTGCTCGACCGCCTTGTTGAACCCCAGCGCGCCGACCACGTGGGTCAGCTCGACGAAGGTGCCGAATGCCTTCGGCGACGGGACGCTGTGGTAGATCGACGCGAGCAGGTGGGTCTTGCCGACGCCGAACCCACCGTCGAGGTAGAGACCGGCACCGGTGGACGGCGTCTTCTTCCCGAAGAGGCCACGTCGGCCGCCGCTGCGGATCTTGCCGACCTTCTTCGAGAACTCCTCGGCCTTCTGCACAGCCACGGCCTGGCTGGGCTCGGCGGGGTCGGGGATGTACGACGCGAAGCTCACCTCGTCGAACATGGCCGGGGGCACCATTTGAGCGACCAACTGATCAGCCGGCACCACGGGGCTGCGATCGACAAGACGTGCATGCATACAAGCAGGGTATCCACGTGTTGTGATCACTAACATGCAGCGTGTACATATTGCGACCTACCTCACATCGGACTCCGGGCAGTCGGGGACGGATACCGGTGAAGTGACCGGGGACGCCTTGCGTGAGCTGTATGCGTACCCGATGGAGATGCCGCGACCGTGGGTGCGGGCGAATTTCGTGTGCAGCATCGACGGAGCCGTCTCTGTCGGCGGTGTGAGCGGAACGCTGGGAACGCCCGCCGACAAGAAGGTGTTCGACACCCTTCGGGAGGCGGCCGACGTCGTCCTGGTGGGAGCAGGAACCGTCCGCGCCGAAAACTACGGTGGCGTGCGAATTGACGCGGGCGGCAGGCAACGCCGTATCGCATCGGGATTGTCCGCCGTCCCGCCGATTGCGGTCGTCTCGGCACGGGCACACCTCGACGCCGACGCCCGACTGTTCACCGACACCGAGGTCGCGCCCATCGTGATCACCTGCGCCGCCGCCGATCCGGTTCGGGTGGCCGCCCTCGTCGAGGCCGGTGCTCACGTCGTTCGCACCGGCGGTTCGGAGATCACAGGTCCTGAGGTGATCGCCGCAGTGGAGGGACTGGGACTGCGCAGAATTCTCTGTGAGGGCGGGCCGAGCCTGTTCGGACAGCTCGTGGCCGACGACCTCGTCGACGAACTCTGCCTCACCACGGCACCCGTCCTGGTGGGGGGAACCGCCGGGCGCATCGCCACCTCCCCCCACGTCGCCACGGTCTCGATGACACCTGCGCACGTCCTCGCCGACACCGACGGCACGGTTCTGACACGCTGGGTGCGGCTTCCCCGCCCGTGAAGGAACCTGGCAGGCTGTCCGGCATGCGCAGATTGGGGTTGCTCGCACTGATTCTCGTGGTGTGCAGTGCGTGCGGAGCCGGACCGTCGAACCGGCCGCACGTCGCCGTCGAACGCGAGGGCGGCGGCAGCGAACCCACCCCGACAGAATCCCAGAACGCCGACGCTCCCCCGCCCCAGTTGCAGGTTCCGAAGACGGACCTCACGTGGACAGACTGCACCCCGGGCACCCTCGAGACGCTGGGCCCCGGAGTGGTGGCGCCTTCGGGTCTGATCTTCGAGTGCGCGTCGTACGAATCGGCCGTCGACGAGAGCGGAGTCCTTCCCGGATCGTTCACAATGGGCGCGATGCGGGCGCGCCTCGCGGACACCCCGGCAAACGCTGCCCCCCTCGTCCTGACATCCGGGTCGGACCGGTCGTCGACGTCGACGCTCGCCGCGCTGAGCACGGGAGGGTTGTCGACTCTGCTCTCGACGCGTCCGGTTGTCGCCGTCGATCGCCGCGGAATCGCGTCGTCACAGAAAATCGAATGCCTTTCGCCGCCGACCTCCGACCTTCGGCGCAGGCTGGCCGACCTGGGACAATTCGATCCGGGTGCCGGCGACCAGGTCGACAAGGTGGCCGCTCTCGGGCGAGATGCCACCATCGCCTGTACCGATTATCTGCAACCGCAAGAACTCGCCTTCGACAGCACCCACGCCGCAGATGACATCGAAACGCTGCGCCGCACGTGGGAGGTCGACTCCCTCGGGATACTGGCCACCGGAAACGGGAGCGCCGTTGCATTGAGCTACGCCGCCGAATACCCGGGACGGGTCGGCCGGCTCGTCCTCGACTCCCCCGCGGTGACCACCGTGGACGCCGCAACCGTCACCGAGCAGCAGGTGGCCGGACAGGAAGCGGCGTTCGACGCCTTCGCCCGGCAGTGCACCGCACTGAACTGTTCCCTCGGCCCCGACCCGCGGGCTGCGGTCACCGCAGCCGTAGCCGCGGCCGCGGCCGGTCGGATCCCCGGGGTGTCGTCGAATGCGCTGCTCACGGCGATCTCGGGGGTGCTGGGTACGGCCGGAGGTGACCAGCAGGGCCGGGTACGCATGTTGTCCGACGCCGTGTCGGCCGCCACCGCCGGCAACACCGCGCCGCTGCTGGCCCTCGCAGCGCAGGCGGAGGCGGCCTACGAGTCCGACGGCCAGTTCATCACCCGGTGCACGGACGGACAGCAGTGGCCTGCCCCGGATCGCGTGCGCGAACTCCAGCGCGTGTGGGGTGAGCAGTTTCCGTTGTTCGGCCCCGATGCGGCCGTGGGCCTCCTGCTCTGCACGTCGTGGCCTGCGACCGCACCGCCCGCGCTCCCCGGTGACCTCTCGATGCCCGTGCTCGTACTCAGCGGCGCGGCCGACCCCGTCGTCGGTAACGCCGGCGTCGGCACCGTCACCGGAGCAGTGGGCAGCGCGGGCGCCACCACCGCCACCCTGACGTGGCACGGCCGGGGTCACCCGGCCACCCACTCGGACTGCGCGCAGAAGGCCATCGTCTCGTATCTCGCCGACGGAACACTGCCTCCCGACGGCAGCGCCTGCCCCGCCTAGCCGATAACCGGGCCCGACACCCGCAGGGGGTGCGTGACCGCATGTCACGGCTAGCCGGTGTACCGTGCCGTGGTGTTCCTTCGACATCTCGAACCGCGCACCGGGCGGACTCCTCACGAGGTCATCAACTTCGCGTTGTGGCCGATCGCCGTCATGACCGTGCTGCATCGAGTGGTTGTCAAGGCGGTCAACGGCTACATCACCGACGACTTCCGGCCGGTCTACAACGCTGCCCTGGCGTTCCTCAACCGCCGCCCCGTCTACACCGCCAACTTCGACTGGGTGGACCCGCACTACCTGTATCCGCCGTCCGGAACGCTGCTGATGGCACCGATCGCGATCATCGATCCCGAGAAGTCGCGGTGGCTCTTCATCCTGGCCAACACGATCGCCATCGTCATCGCGTTGTACCTGCTGTTGCGGTTGTTCGGCCTCGGCCTGAACTCGATCGCCGCCCCGATCCTTCTCTTCGCGACGTTTTCGTCGGAAACTGTCACGAACACGCTGGTCTTCACCAACATCAACGGTCTGGTGCTGCTCGGGGAGATCGCGTTCCTGGTGCTGCTCATGAAGCGACGGGACATGTGGTCCGGCGTCGCCATCGGCCTGACGTTCGCGGTGAAACCGATCCTGGCGCCACTTCTCTTACTTCCCCTCGTCCGCGGGCAGTGGAAAGTGTTCGTCACCGCCCTCGGCCTCCCCCTCGTCCTCACCGCCGTGGCGTGGCCGCTGTCGGCGGATCCGATGGACTTCGTTCACCACACCGTTCCGTACCTGATGGAGTCGCGCGACTACTTCAACAGCGCGATCGTGGGCAACGGCAGGTACTACGGTCTCCCGACGTGGATGATCTTCACGCTCCGTGGAATTTTCGCCGCACTGGTGGCGGGGTCCCTCTGGATGCTGTACCGGTACTACCGGCACGACGAACTGTTCTTCGTGGTGACCACGTCCGGTGTCCTGCTGACCGCGTCCTGGCTGCTCGGTTCGCTGGGCCAGATGTACTACTCGATGATGCTGTTCCCGCTCGTCATGTCGGTGGTACTGAAGAACTCGGTGATGCGAAATTGGCCGGCGTGGCTGGCGGTGTACGGGTTCCTCAGTTACGACAGTTGGTTGTCGGGACGGTTCGTCGAGGCGGGCCGCACCGCCGAATACATGAAGACCACCCTCGGGTGGAGTCTGCTGTTGATCGTCATTTTCGGGGTGCTCGCAGTCCGCTACGTCACCGCGAAGCGTGAGGGTCGGCTGGATCAGGGCATCGATCCGGCGTTCCTCCTCGAACCTCGCCCGAAGACCCCGTCGACGGAACCCGAGCTCGCACCGGAACCGGAAGCGGAGTCGGCTGTCGCCAAGTCGTAGCCGTCTCGCCGGGCGCTGACGGACCCGCGAACTCGAAACGTATTAGCGTGGAGCCATGAGTTCGCAGCAGAAGGATCCCACCCAGTCCGCACCGAAGGTCGTCCTCTCCGACAGTGAATGGCGGGAGAAGCTGACGCCCGAGGAATACGCGGTGCTGCGGCAGGCCGGAACCGAACGTCCCTACGTCGGTGAATACACCGACACGACAACCGAGGGTGTCTACCACTGCCGCGCATGCGGCGCGGAGTTGTTCCGCAGTACCGAGAAATTCGAATCCCATTGCGGGTGGCCGTCGTTCTTCGACCCCGCCGATTCCGATGCCGTCATTCTCCGCGAGGACACATCGCTGGGTATGCGCCGCGTCGAGGTCATCTGCAAGACGTGCCACAGCCATCTCGGTCACGTCTTCGAAGGCGAGGGCTACCCCACCCCGACCGACCAGCGTTACTGCATCAACTCCATTTCACTGGTCCTCGAGCCGACCGAGAAGTGATCGTCGGCGGGTCGAAGGCGCGAATCGGCGGCAGCTCGTCCAGATAGCGTTCGATCTGCACCAGCACGTGCTGGCCCGTGCAGCCGCGGGACAGTGAAGAACTGCCCACGTCCGCGGTCAGCACGTTCGGGTTGCCGTGCACGCACAGCGACTCCGGGTCGGTGGGGTCGAGCGGGTCGTACCAGGCACCCGTCGACAACTGCACCACGCCTCGCCGGACACCGTCGTCCACCACGACACCGGCGAGGCAGGAGCCGCGATCGTTGTAGACCCGGACGACGTCACCGGCGACGACGCCGCGAGCCGCGGCATCGTCGGGGTGGATCCGGAGCGGTTCGCGGCCCTTGATCTTCGATTCCCGGCTGGTCGCGCCGTGATCGAGTTGGCTGTGCAGCCGACTCCGCGGCTGATTGGCGATCAGGTGCAGCGGATACAGCTGTGCTCGATCGCCACCGAGCCATTCCTCCGGCTCGTACCAGCGTGGATGGCCGGCGCAGTCCGCGTAACCGAAGCTGTCGATGTCGGCCGAGAAGATCTCGATGCGACCGCTGGGTGTCGCGAGCGGGTACGTGGCCGGGTCAGCACGGAAATCGCCGAACAGCACGAGGTCGTCTTCGGTGCGCATCCGCACCTGCCCGTCTGTCCAGAAGTCGTCGAAGCTCGGCGCCGGGCCGCCGTCCGCGCGGACGTATCCGCGCCATTGTTCGTAGAGGTGCTCGAGCCATTGCTGCGACGAGCGTCCTTCGGTGAACTTCTCGCCGACGCCCAGCCTGCGGGCGAGTGCGCTGAAGGTGTCGTAATCGTCCTGGGCATCGGCGTACGGGCGCACTGCGGCGTGCATGGCGACGAGCAGCGGGTCGTTGCGGGTGCAGCTGATGTCGTCCCGCTCGAGCGACGTGGTGGACGGCACCACGATGTCGGCGTGCCGTGCCATCGGGGTCCAGTACGGCTCATGGACCACGATCGTCTCGGGGCGTGCCAGCGCCCGCCTGAGCCGGCCGAGATCCTGATGGTGGTGGAACGGGTTGCCCCCAGCCCAGTACAGCATCCGGATATCCGGATAGGTCAGCCG
The DNA here is from genome assembly GCF_017656075.1 of Rhodococcus sp. ZPP. Lineage (NCBI taxonomy): Bacteria > Bacillati > Actinomycetota > Actinomycetes > Mycobacteriales > Nocardiaceae > Rhodococcus > Rhodococcus sp. ZPP. The sequence continues at coordinate 6,522,154 of NZ_CP058638.1, read as the reverse complement.
CTGACCGTCGTAGTCGAAGGGTGCTCCCGGATTCAGGAGCATGTCCGAGACCGCCGCCACCGGGATGAAATCCGGGACCGGGTTGAGTCCCTGCGGCAGGGTGGGCAGGGGGTACGGCACGGGTGCGAGGCCCGGCTCGTTCATCGAACCATAGCCATGGCCGAAGCCCCCGCCGGGCAGACCGACCTGTCCGAGCATCGCGGCAAGAGTGACGCCCATCCACGGCGCCTGCTCCCCGTGCCGCACGCGCTGCAACGACCACGTGACGGTCACCATGGTCCGGCTCGCCGCCATCCGTCGCGCCAGTACCACCAGTTCGTCCGCGGCGATTCCCGAAATCTGCTCCGCCCACGCCGGCGATTTGGGCACTCCGTCGGAACGTCCGAGCAGGTACTCCTCGAAACGGTCGTAACCGACGCAATGGCTTGCCAGGAACGCCGTGTCGTGCAGGCCTTCCGTCGCCAGAACGTAGGCGAGGGCGAGCATGATGGCGACATCGGTGCCGGGGACGGGTGCGTGCCGTTCCGCGGCACCGTGGAGGTCGTCACGCAGCGGACTGAAGGACACGATGCAGCCACCGCGACGTCGGAGCGCGTCCAGCGCGCCTCGTGTCGGGTGGTCGCTCGTGCCGCCGTGGTTCACTCCGGTGTTCTTCAGCGGGACACCGCCGAAGCACACCAGAAGTTCGGTGTGCTCGGCGATGACTTTCCAGGACGTCGACCGCGCGAACAACTTCCAGTGCGTACCGACGACGCGGGGCATGATCACGCCCGTCGCACCGAGTGAATAACTGTGGACGGACCGTGTGTAGCCACCGAGCGAGTTGAGGAACCGGTGCACCTGACTCTGCGCATGGTGGAACCGCCCGGCGCTGGCCCAACCGTAGGAGCCGCCGAAGATCGCGCTGTTGCCGTACGTGTCGATCACTCGGCGCAGTTCACCGGAAAGGCGCTCCGTCAGCTCTTCCCAGTCGACGGACACGAACTCGTCCGAGCCTCGGGCACTGCTGGGACCGGGTCCGTTCTCGAGCCAGCCGCGCCGCACGGCAGGGCCGGTGATGCGCGCCTTGTTGCGGATCGAACCGGCGATGTTACCCAGCGCCGGCGAAGGGTCCGAGTCACCCGAATACGGGTGAACCGCGACGACCTCGCCGTCCGACACCTGGGCCTCGAACATCCCCCAATGGGACATGTGCTGGTAGCGGACCCCGCGGTCCGCCTCGTCGACGTCACTCATGGACGGTGCGGTGAATCACGGAAGAGCCGTGACGAGCTTCTCCACATCCACCCGGGGACCGGTGAAGAACGGTACTTCCTCCCGGACGTGCAGGCGTGCCTCGGTGGCCCGGAGATCGCGCATGAGATCGACGATGCGGTACAGCTCGGGCGCCTCGAACGCGAGGATCCACTCATAGTCCCCCAACGCGAACGAGGGCACGGTGTTGGCGCGGACGTCCTTGTAGGCGCGGGCGGCCATGCCGTGGTCGGCGAGCATCTTGCGGCGTTCCTCGTCCGGCAGGAGGTACCACTCGTAGGACCGCACGAACGGGTACACGCAGATGTAGTTGCCCGGGTCCTCCCCCGCGAGGAATGCGGGGATGTGACTCTTGTTGAACTCGGCAGGGCGGTGACAGGCCACATTGCTCCACACGGGTGCGCTCGCCCGCCCGAGCGCGGTGGTGCGCCGGAAGTCGGAGTACGTGGCCTGCAGCGCCTCGATGCTCGGCGAATGGGTCCAGATCATGAAGTCCGCATCGGCGCGAAGACCGGCCACGTCATAGAGTCCGCGGACGACGACCCCCTTCTCCGCCTGAGCCTCGAAGAAGATCCGAGCCTCCTTGATCACAGCTTCCCGGTCGTCCCCGAGAACACCGGGTTCCACCTGGAACACGGAGAACATCAGGTAGCGGATTTCAGAGTTCAATGCGTCGAAGTCGAGGCGTGCCATGGGTCTATCGTGCCACTCGCTCGGCGAGGCGTGTAGCCGCCGTCGTCGCAGAGGCGACACAGGCGGGAACCCCCACCCCGTGGAGCAACGCGCCAGACACCTCGACACCCTCCAGACCTGCGATGTCGCGCTCGATCTCGGCCACCCGGTCGAGGTGCCCGGGGCCGTACTGCGGCAACCCGCCGTACCACCGCTGGACCCGTGCCACCACCGGTTCGTCCGTTACTCCGGTGACCGTACCGAGGTCGCGTCGCGCCGCCGCGACGAGATCCGCGTCGGGCGCATCGACGATGCCGGCGTCACCGAACCTGCCGAACGACGCGCGGACCACTGCCACGTCCCGACCGGCGAGATGGGGCCATTTCCGGCTCGACAGCGTGAAGGCCTTGGCGGCGAGCGACGCGTCTGTTGCGACGAGGACTCCCGAGTTCTGCGGTAGGTCCGCCGCGGCGGGAAGAGCCAACGCCACAACAGCAGAGGAGGCGAGGGGAATCCGCCCGGCGGCCGCAGCCGCACCAGGCGCGATCTCGGCGAGCAGGTCCGCCAGTTGCGGTGCGGGTACGGCGAGGACGATGCCGTCCACGAGCCCGACCGGATCGGCCGACCAGCCGTCGGACTCGTGGGTGATGGTCCGTATCTGTTCGTGGACGACGTGCGCGCGTGCGGCGGCTGCGAGCGCGTCGAGGAGAACGCCGTAGCCGTCGCGCAATGCCCCGAAGACCGGCCCGGCGGAGGGCGGAGGGAGCGCCTCCGCCACGGCGGCAGACAGGCTTGCCGCTCCGCGATCGAGGGCGGCGGCAAGTGTGGGCAGGGCGGCCCGCACTCCGATCGTGTCCGCAAGACCCGAATACACGCCGCCGAGCAGCGGATCGACCGAGCGCCGCACGACCTGCTCCCCGAACCGCTCGCCCACCAGCGAACCCACCGCGACGTCGGAGCCGGGAACCCAGCGCAGGGGCAGCTCCGACTCCTCCTCGATCCGGGCGAGTGTCGCGTGGTCGACCAGTCCGGCGAGGTCCTCGGGCCGGGCGGGGATGCCCATCAGCGTGTTCTGCGGCAACGGGTGCAGCGAATTCTGGGACCAGATGAGCGGACGCAGGCCCGCCGGATGCACAAGTTGCTCGGTCAGACCCAATTCGGTCAGTAGCGCAGGCACCTCAGGGCGTCGTGCGATGAAGGCCTCCGCCCCCAGATCGAGGGGCTCCCCCGCCAGTAGGTCCGTGCGCAGCTTGCCGCCGAGTCGCCCAGCACCCTCCGCGAGGGTGATGCGCGCTCCGTCGCCCAATTGCTGACGCAGGCGGTACGCCGCGACCAGCCCGGAGATGCCGCCGCCGACCACGAGCACATTCGGCGACGACACCGTCACAGCGAGTGCACCAACTCGACGACGGCGGTGAGGACTCCCGGGTCGGTGTCGGGCAGAACGCCGTGACCGAGGTTGAAGATGTGACCGGTCGTCCCGGATGCCATCGCGGCATCGGCCTCCGCCACGATCCGGCGGACCTGCTTCTCGACGGCCGCCGGTCCGGCGAACAGCACCGAAGGATCGAGGTTGCCCTGCAGCGCCTTACCCGGGCCGACGCGATGGGCCGCGACGTCCAGGGGAATCCGCCAGTCGACGCCTACCACGTCGGCACCCGCTTCACCCATCGCACCGAGCAGTTCGCCGGTACCGACGCCGAAGTGGATTCGCGGAACACCGGCGCTCTGAATCTCGGCGAACACTCGTTCCGAGTGGGGCAGGACGAACTCGCGGTACTCCGCCAGTGACAGTGCGCCCGCCCACGAGTCGAACAGCTGGACTGCGTCCACCCCGGCGCGCAACTGGGCCTGCAGGAACGTGATCGTGGTGTCGGCCAGGGTGCTCAGTAGTGCGTGCCACGTCTTCGGGTCGGAGTGCATGAGCGCCTTGGTGCGCTCGTGGTTGCGGCTGGGGCCGCCCTCGACCAGATACGACGCGAGGGTGAAGGGGGCACCCGCGAAGCCGATCAACGGGGTCGAGCCGAGTTCGACCGTGAGCAGCCGGACTGCCTCGGCCACCGCGCCCACCTCCTCGGGGACGAGCCGTGGCAGCGCTGCCACGTCCCCGATCGATCGAACCGGGTTGGCCACCACGGGCCCCGTTCCCGCCACGATGTCCAGGTCGATACCGGCCGCTTTGAGCGGCACGACGATGTCGGAGAAGAGAATCGCGGCATCGACACCGTGGCGGCGCACCGGCTGCATGGTGATCTCACTGACCAGGGCAGGGTCGAAGCACGACTCGAGCATTCCGATGCCCGCCCTGATCTTGCGGTACTCGGGCAGTGAGCGCCCCGCCTGCCGCATGAACCAGACAGGACGGTGACTCGGCGTGCGACCGTTCGCGGCCGCGAGGAACGGTGCGTCGGGAAGCACCCTCCTCGAGGTGAACGTGGCCCGCTCGGCCATGCCTGCATTCGTGCTTTCCAACCCGCTCATCGGTCCTCACGCTCTCTGCCGGCTCGTATTTCGGCAGCTCTCATGCTGCCATGTCCTCGCGCCGTCGCCGATCGGCCCTGCTCGGCGCGCCTCCGACGAGATGCGAACGTCCGGGTCTAACGTCCCGAGCTGTGACGACTTCGGGATCGCGCGCCGAACCCGCCGAGTTCCGCGCCGCCGTCGATGCGATGAACTCCGCGCAGGTTCGTGCGGACATCGAGCTGGGCCCCATCCGGCCCCCTCAGCGACTGGCGCCGTTCAGCTACGCCGTCGGCGCGGAAGTCGTGCACGAGGACACCGGTGTCGTTGCCGAACAGAGCGAGGGCGACGCGTTCGGCCGGCTGATCCTCCTCTACGACCCGGAGGGCGACGAAGCCTGGAACGGCACGATGCGGCTGGTCGCCTACATTCAGGCCGACCTCGATGCCGCTGTCGCGGCGGACCCGCTGCTTCCCGAGGTCGCGTGGAGCTGGCTCGTCGATGCCCTCGAGTCGCGGTCGGAACCACTCACTGCGCTCGGTGGCACGGTCACCGCCACCACGTCCGTCCGCTACGGCGACATCGCCGGACCACCACACGCACACCAATTGGAACTCCGCGCGTCGTGGACCGCGACGTCCGTAGAACTCGCGGCCCACGTCGAGGCGTTCTGCGAGGTGCTGGCCTACGCCGCGGGCCTGCCACCGGCCGGTGTCGCGCAGCTCAAGACCCAGAACGGCGACTAGCCGCTACGCCGGTTCCTCAGCCGCCGGAACGTCGGTGGTGGCACTTCGCGACCATTCCAGGAACCGCCCGACCGCCTGGGTCACCGAGATGCTGCGAATCGACGGAAAGATGTCGAAGGCGTGCTGGGCTCCCCGCAGTTCGGCGTAGGCGACAGGATTGCGGGACACCTTGCGTAACTCGTCGACGAAGAACCGTGCCTCCGCGACCGGCACGAGGGAGTCGCTCGCGCCGTGGATGACGAAGAACGGCGGCGCGTCGGCCCGCACCTGTGCCAACGGTGACGCGGCCCGGTAGTCGTCGGGGAAGGTGGCGTGCCTGCCGAGGATCAACGGCATCAGTCCGGAATGGACACGCTGCAGGACGGCCCTGATCCCGGAGTCACCGGCGATGTCGTAGACGCCGTAATACGGGACGCACGCGTGTACGGAAGTGTCGGCGTCCTCGAAACCGGGCTGAAACCGTGGGTCGTTGGCGGTAAGACCCACCATGGAAGCCAGGTGACCGCCCGCGGACCCACCCGTGACAGCGATGAAGTCGGGGTTGCCGCCGTAGTTCTCGATATTCTTCCTCATCCAGGCCAGCGCCTGCTTGATCGCGACGAGGTGTTCGGGCCACTTGGCCCGCGGCGAGAGCGGATAGTTCACCGCCACGCACACCCATCCGCGCGACGCCATCTCGAACATCAACGGCAGACCCTGCTGGTCCTTGTTGCCGATGACCCACCCGCCGCCGTGGATCTGCAGCAGGATGGGGCTGCTCGCCGGGCGGTCCTTGTGGTGGTAGATGTCGAGTTGCGCACGACGACCGCCCGGGCCGTACGCGAGGTTGCGGATGCGGGTGACGTCTTCGTTGGCCATCCGGAACGGATTGAGCAGCTGACGCCATACCGGCCGTCCCGAACGTTCGATGGCCTCGTCGCGATCGGTGTAGTTTTCGCCGAGCGCCTCGACCAGCGCGCTTTCGGCTTCCTCACCTGCTCCACGGCCGGTGGCGATCGCGGCGGCCAGTCCGCTCATCGAGGCGAGTGCGAGTGCGACCCCGATGCGGTCGGTGCGCGAACGGATTCCGTGTCGCGCGACGTGGACGGCCGTGTCCGCAGCAGTCGCCGCGAGGAGGTGCGGCGCCAATTCGGTTGTCAGCCATCCGGAGAAGAAGGCGAACACCGACGTCGGTGCGCCGGGCAGGGGACGCAGCGCGTTGGCGGCGAGCGCGGCCCCCACGCCGTGCCGGAGAACGAAGCCTCGAGTCATCCCGACATCGTAGAACATGTTCTATCGATCGTCGCCAGGCGCCAGCGAGTACCGAGCTGAACACATCACTGCGCACGTCCTTCACGCCTCGGGGGCCGCCCATCTCGCATTCTTTCCTTTCCATGGACTGATTACTAGAACGTGTTCTACTATTTGAAGATGCAGCGACTCAGCGGGCTCGATGCCTCCTTCCTGTACCTCGAAACCTCGACGCAGCTCCTTCACGTCTGCGGGCTCATCGTGCTCGATACGTCGACGGTCCCCGGCGGCTACTCCTACGGCCGGCTGAAAGAGGAACTCGGCATCCGGACCGAAGCCATCCCTTCGTTCCGGCGGAAGCTGCAGGATTCCCGCTTCAATCTGGACCACCCCGTCTGGGTCGACGACGCCGATTTCGACATCGACCGGCACTGCCATCGGGTGGCCGTTCCAGCCCCCGGCGGACGGGAGGAGCTCGCCGAACTGTGCGGAAACATCGCGGGGCAACCGCTCGATCGCGCACGGCCACTGTGGGAGATGTGGGTCATCGAGGGCTTGGACGACGGGTCCGTCGCGGTCATGTCCAAGATGCATCACGCAGGAGTCGACGGAGTTACCGGCGCGAGCATGATCGCCCAGCTGTGCAGCCTCGAACCCGATTCGCCGAGGCCCGATCCCGCAGACTCCGCCCAGGGCGCCGGCGGCGCCAGCTCACTCGAGATCGCCGTCGGTGGATTGCTGTCCGTCGCGTCACGGCCGGTGAAGCTGTTGCAGATCATTCCCCGGAGCGTCGGCCTGCTCCCCCGCTGGATCGACCGTGCACGGCGTGGAGACGCAATGCCCGCGCCGTTCACCGCGCCCCGAACTTCGCTCAACGGCACGCTGACCAGCCACCGCACCATTGCCTTCACCCAGCTCGATTTCGACCTCGTCAAACAGGTGAAGAACGCCTTCGGGGTCAAGGTGAACGACGTGGTCCTCGCCCTCTGCTCGGGGGCATTGCGGACCTACCTCGATACGCGTCGGGAACTACCCGACAAGTCGCTCGTCGCCATCGTTCCGGTGTCGGTGCGCGGCAAGTCGGACCGGCCCGGCACCAATCAGGTGAGCGGGATGTTCACCGAACTGGGCAGCGATATCGAGGATCCTGCGGAACGACTGCTCGCCATCGCCGAACACAACTCGACGTCGAAAGAGCACAACGAGACGTTGGGCGCGACCCTCCTGCAGGACTGGTCCCAGTTCATCGGGCAGTCGGTATTCGGAGCCGCCATGCGCCTCTACTCCACACTCGGACTGGCCGAACGTCATCCCGTCGTGCACAACCTGGTGATCTCGAACGTGCCGGGACCAACAGATCCGCTCTACTTCCTGGGCGCCCTGATCAAGGCGATGTATCCGATGGGACCGATTTTCCACGGGGCCGGCCTCAATGTGACGGTGATGTCCTTGAACGGGCAGCTCGACATCGGCTTGATGAGCTGCCCGGAGCTCGCTCCACAGCTCTGGGACCTTGCCGACGCGTTCCCCGACGCTCTGGACGAACTCGCCAAGGCCGCGGCCACCCGTGCCTGACACCGCCGAATCGCTGCAGGAATCGGGCGGCGACGTAGAGTCAGGTCTCATGTCCGAAGTCACCGACGAGACCTCGTCCCCTGTCACCGACGAGACCTCGTCCCCTGTCACCGAGGAGACCTCGTCCACTGTCACCGACGAGACCTCGTCCACTGTTGCCGACGAGCAGACCGCCCTGCAGGTAGTGCCGCTTCTCGCCCCGCGTGATGGGGTACCGCAGGTCGTGACCACAGCGGAGGGTGTAGCGAAGGCGGCTGCCGCGTTGAGTGAGGGCACCGGGCCTTTGGCTGTGGACGCCGAACGTGCTTCCGGTTTCCGGTATTCGGCTCGGGCGTATCTGGTGCAGCTGCGCCGGGAAGGCGCGGGGACGGTGCTGCTCGATCCGATTCCGACGGCGGCCGACCTCGCACCGCTCGCGGAGGCGATCAATCCGCTGGAGTGGATTCTGCATTCCGCTGATCAGGATCTGCCGGGGCTGGCCGAGCTGGGGCTGGCACCGGCGGCCTTGTTCGACACCGAACTCGCCGGTCGTCTCGCGGGCTTCGAGCGGGTGGGACTTGCCGCCATCGTGGAGCGGACCTTGGGCCTCGAGCTGAGAAAGGGGCACGGTGCCGCGGATTGGTCGAAGCGACCTCTTCCCAACTCGTGGCTGAATTATGCCGCACTCGACGTCGAGGTTCTCATCGAGTTGCGCGAGGTCATGGCCGCGGAACTCGAGAAGCAGGGTAAGACCGAGTGGGCGGCGCAGGAGTTCGAGCACATCCGGCTGGCCGGTCCGCCGAAGCCCAAGCCCGACCGCTGGCGTCGAACCTCACACATCACGTCGTTGAAGACGCAACGCCAGCTCGCCGCGGCGCGCTCCCTCTGGCAGGCGAGGGAGAACCTTGCCCGCACTCGTGACGTCTCGCCCAGTCGGGTGCTGCCCGACTCCGCGATCATCGAGGCGTCGGTGAAGAGTCCGCGGAGCATCGACACTCTGCGCGCCCTTCCGGTGTTCGGCGGCCCGCGTCAGCGGCGGCACACGCGAATCTGGTTGGCGGCGCTGGAGGAGGCACGGGCGTTGCCGGACACCGAGCTGCCACCCAAGACTCAGCCCTTCACGGGACCACCTCCGCCGAGCCGGTGGGCGCGGCACGATCCGGCCGCTGCCGACCGGTTGACGGCGGCTCGTGCTGCGCTGGCAACTCTCGGTGAGGAGGTGTCGGTTCCGGTGGAGAATTTGCTGACCCCGGATCTCGTGCGCCGACTGTGCTGGGACTGGACGCCGCCCGTGGACGGGGACGTCGGGGCATCCGTCGACCGCATCCTCGCAGCGGGTGGCGCGCGTCCGTGGCAGCGGGAGTTGACGGTGCCGGTGCTCGGCGCGGCACTGTCGGCGACCCCCGGCGACGAGCCGCCCAGCGCCTGACCGGCACGATCGCCCGGTTCTACGGGCAAAATCCTGATGAAGTACCCATTAAGTTACCCGCGAGTAACGATAGGGGTAGTCTGTGCCCGAGGCCGGACGCTTGGCCGTGATCCGGCACCAGACTGCTCCATCAGGAGGAATTCGCGTGGCTCCATCCACCACATCGCAACGCAACGTCGTGTTCGTCGACGGGATCCGGACCCCGTTCGGCAAGGCCGGCCCCAAGGGCATGTACGCCGAGACCCGGGCAGACGACCTCGTCGTCAAAACCATTCGTGAACTACTCCGCCGCAATCCGCAGCTCGATCCCGCCCGGATCGACGAGGTCGCCATCGCCGCGACCACGCAGACCGGTGATCAGGGTCTGACCATCGGCCGCACCGCCGGCATCCTCGCCGGCCTGCCCGAAACGGTGCCCGGTTTCGCGATCGACCGAATGTGCGCCGGCGCCATGACGTCGGTCACCACCACCGCGTCCGGCATCGGTTTCGGCCAGTACGACGTGGTGATCGCCGGAGGCGTCGAGCACATGGGTCACCACCCGATGGGTGAGGGCGCCGACCCGAACCCGCGATTCCTCGCCGACCGCCTCGTCGACCCCAGTGCCCTGGTGATGGGCAACACCGCCGAGAACCTGCACGACCGGTTCCCCAGCATCACCAAGGACCGCACCGACGCGTACGCCGTCGCCAGCCAAAACAAGTACGACGCCGCCAAGAAGGCCGGCTTCATCGCCGACACCCTCGTTCCGGTGGCCACCCGCTCCGCCGCGGGGTGGGGACTCGCCACCGAGGACGAGCCGCCGCGCCCCGGCACCACGATCGAAGACCTCGCCAAGCTGAAGACTCCGTTCCGTCCGGCGGGCCGCATCACCGCGGGCAACGCGGCCGGTCTCAACGACGGCGCCACCGCGGCGATCCTCGCGGGTGAGGACACGGCACACGAGCTCGGACTGCCGATCGGCATGCGCATGGTCGGATTCGCGTTCCAGGGTGTCGACCCCGCCGTGATGGGCATCGGTCCAGTCCCTGCCACCGAGAAGCTGCTCGCCCGTACCGGTCTGAAGATCGAGGACATCGGCCTGTTCGAGATCAACGAGGCATTCGCCGTACAGGTGCTCGCCTTCCTCGAGCACTACGGCATCGCCGACGACGATCCGCGGGTCAACCAGTGGGGTGGCGCCATCGCCTGCGGTCACCCGCTCGCGTCCTCCGGCGTGCGCCTGATGACTCAGCTTTCCCGCCAGTTCGCCCAGCGTCCCGACGTCCGCTACGGCCTGACCACGATGTGCATCGGTCTGGGCATGGGTGGAACGGTGATCTGGGAGAACCCGATTTTCGACGGAGCGAAGTAAATGACTTCTATCACCACAGCATTCGCCGACGAGGTCGTGACGAACGCGTACACCAAGATCGTGGCAGTCCCGGGCATCGAGGGTCCGGTCGCCCTGATCACGCTCGACAACGGTTTCGACCACACCAAGCCGTCGTCGTTCGGCCCGGGCGGCCTCGCTGCCCTCGACGCAGCCCTGGACGAGGCCTTCGCGGCGAACCCGGTTGCGGTCGCGATCACCGGCAAGCCGTTCATCTTCGCTGCCGGCGCCGACCTCAAGGGCGTCCCGAGCATTACCGACCGCGAGCAGGCGCTCGAGCTCGGCCGGTTGGGTCACAGGGTGTTCCGTCGCCTGCGTGAGTCCTCCGTGCCGACCTTCGCCTTCGTCAACGGGGTCGCGCTCGGCGGCGGTCTCGAGGTCGCGCTGCACAGCCACTACCGCACGGCATCCGAGAGCGCCGGCGCGCTGGGTCTGCCCGAGACCTTCCTCGGTCTGGTCCCCGGCTGGGGCGGAACACAGCTGCTGCCCAATCTGATCGGGCCCTCGAACGCGGTGACCGTCGTCCTCGAGAATGCGCTGAACCAGAACAAGATTCTCAACCCGAAGAAGGCTCTCGAGCTCGGTGTCGTCGATGCCGTGTTCGGTTCGGCCGACTTCCTCGAGCAGTCCTTCGCTTGGGCGGCACAGGTTCTCGCGGGTGAGATCACTCCGTCCCGTCCCGAGATCGATCGGGGTCAGGGCTGGGACGAGGCAATCTCGCGCGCGAAGGCCATCGTCGAAGGCAAGACGAAGAACAACGCTCCCGGACCGGTCAAGGCCGTCGAGCTGCTGGAATTGGCTCGCAACACCGACCTCACCGATCCGGCGTCGCTCGACAAGGGTTTCGCCGCCGAAGACGAAGCTCTCGCCGACCTTCTGCTGGCGGACGAGCTCCGCGCCGGGCTGTACGCATTCGACCTGGTGAACAAACGGGCGAAGCGTCCCGCGGGCGCGCCGGACAAGTCCCTCGCACGCAAGGTCACCGGCGTCGGCATCGTCGGTGCCGGCCTGATGGCCAGCCAGCTCGCCATGCTGTTCGTGCGGCAGCTGAAGGTTCCGGTGATCCTCACCGACATCGACCAGGAGCGCATCGACAAGGGTGTCGGCTACGTCCACGGTGAGATCGACAAGCTCCAGGGCAAGGGGCGGCTGTCTCCCGACGCCGCGAACCGCCTCAAGGGCCTGGTATCGGGATCGCTGGACAAGTCCGCCTTCGCGAAGACCGACTTCGTGATCGAGGCCGTGTTCGAAAACCTCGATCTGAAGAAGAAGATCTTCGCGGAACTCGAGGAGTACATCGCTCCCGAGACGATCCTGGCGACCAACACGTCTTCGCTGTCGATCACCAAGATGGCCGCGGACCTGAAGCACCCCGAGCGGGTCGTCGGCTTCCACTTCTTCAATCCTGTTGCGGTCCTCCCGCTTCTCGAGGTGATCAAGGGTGAGAAGACCGACGACGCCACTCTGGCAACGGCATTCGCGACCGCGAAGGCGCTGAAGAAGTCGGCCGTCGGTTCCGCCGACCTGCCCGGCTTCGTTTTCAACCGGCTTCTGATCCGCACCCTCGGTGAGGTGATGAACGCGGTGGACGAGGGCACCCCGTTCGAGGTGGCCGACAACGCCATCGCCGAACTGGGCATGCCGATGACGCCCTTCACGCTGCTCGCACTCGTCGGACCGGCGGTCGCGCTGCACACCGGCGAGACGCTCGCCGAGGCGTACCCCGAGCGGTTCCACAACTCCCCCGGGCTCGAGGCATTGGTCGAGGCCAAGAAGCCCGCGGTGTGGAGCTACGGCGCCGACGGAAAACAGGTCGTCGACCCCGAGGTCGCCGAATTGTGGAAGCAGGGCGACAAGGCGTCCACGTCCGAAGAGGTTCTGGAGCGCACTCGTCGCGCGTTCGCCGAAGAGATCCAGATCATGCTCGACGAGGGTGTCGTCGCCGCGGCCGAGGACATCGATCTCTGCCTGATCCTGGGCGGCGGGTTCGGTTTCTGGAACGGTGGCATCACGCCGTACCTGGACCGCACGGGCACCTCCGAGGCAGTCAACGGGAAGCGGTTCCTGGCGCCGGGCGTCGCAAGCGTCTGACTTCCTGGTGGGAGCGAAGGACGCCACGGCGTCCTTCGCCCCCACCTGTGTCAGGCGACTGGGACGCTGTTCGCCGCGCTCAACGCCTGCCGGGCGTAGGCCCGTACGTCGGCATCGGTGTCGCCCAGGGCCTCGGTCAAAGCCTGAGCCGCAGTCCGATCGCCGGCCCACCGTCCGAGTGAGAGCACGGCTGCCTTCCGCACATCGAGGTGCGGATCCTCCAATATTTCCGCGAGAGCGGGCACGGCAATGCCCGGGTCCGCTCCGGCCAGTCCGCGTGCTGCCCCCTGCCGTATCTGCCAGGCGGATTCGCGCAGTGCCGTGACGACGAGGGCGACATCGTCGTCGCGGCACCCCAATCCGGCGAATGCCGTCAGTGCCGCTGCACGCACCAGCGGGTCGCGGTCATCGGTCAACTCTCGCACTGCGTCGAGTCCACCGAGACCGATGGTGGCGAGCCCGTGCGCCACCGTGATCCGCACTTCCCGGTTCTCGTCGTGTGCCCCCGACGCCACCGACTCCCACTTGTCCAGCGACACCAGGCCTCGCACCGCTTCGATCCGAACGTGGTGATCGGAGTCGGACAACGCCGTCAGGAACTGCTCTGCCGACCCCGCGTGCAGTGCGCGCAGCACGTCGATCACCGCGGCCCGAACCACGGCGTCACCCGACCCCAGATGCGCCTCGAGCCCAGCGGAAGAGGTGAGCACCTCGACCAGTTCGCGCAGCCCTTCGGCGGCGGCGCGGCGAACGGTGACGGCCTCGTCGGCGAGAGCCGCGAAGAGTGCTCCGGTGAAACCGTCGGGAGTTCCCTCGGTCAGCACCGACAGTGCGGTCACCCGGACCTGGGGGTCGTTATTTCGGAGGTACGGCTCCAGCTCGCCGATGCTGGGAGCATCGAGGCCGAGCAGCGCGACGAGGGCGGGCGACGACGGTTCCTGCCGGACCGGCGCGGCGATACGCGAACGCTCCTCGACCGGCGCGCGTCCTCCGACCAGCGGCGGCTGAGTCACCGCGACCACCGTCTGGTCCTGCGGCGGAAGGGAATCGAGGCCCGGAACCGAAACGAAGTAGGGTGCGACCGGCCTCTTGAAGAACTCCATCTCCCCGTTCGCCCCGCGACGCAGGTTCAGGTGATACCCCCATTCCTCGTCGCTCGGCTCCGGTAGGTCGGCGCGCTCGTGGTAGAGCCCCCAGCGGCTCTCGGTTCTGGTGAGGGAACTGCGGGAGGCCATCTCGGCGCAGTCGCGAATGAACGTGACCTCCGCGCAGCGCATCAACTCGTGCGGGGTGGTGGCGCCCATCTCGGCGATCTCGCGCTCCATCCGTTCGAAGGTTTCCACGGCAATGGACAGCTTGGTGGCCGTCTTCGGCGGCGCGACGTAGTCGTTGACGAATCGGCGCAACTTGTATTCCACCTGCGGCTGCGGGGGGCCGTCGGGGTGGCGCAGGGGCCGGTAGATCAGCTCGTGCGCCTCCTTCAACTGGTCTTCGGGCAGCAGGGTGGGCGCGGGGATACCGGGCAGCGTGCCGGTCGCGTGTGCCCCGGCGAGGTCGCCGTAGACGAACGCGCCGATCATGTAATTGTGCGGAACGCAGGCGAGGTCGCCCGCGGCGTACAACCCGGGAACGGTGGTGGCGCCGTGCTCGTCCACCCACACTCCGGACGCGGAATGCCCGCTGCAGAGTCCGATCTCGGAGATGTGCATCTCGATGTCGTGACTGCGGTAGTCGTGACCGCGGCCCGCGTGGAACGTGCCGCGGGTGGGACGCTCGGTGGTGTGGAGGATCGATTCCAGGGTGTCGAGCGTTTCCTCCGGAAGGTGACTCACCTTGAGATAAATCGGCCCACGGGCCGACTCGATTTCGCTCTTGACCTCGCTCATCATCTGCCCCGACCAGTAGTCGGAATCGACGAACCGTTCACCGTGCGCGTTGACCTGGTAACCACCGAACGGGTTGGCGACGTAGGCGCAGGCAGGCCCGTTGTAATCCTTGATGAGCGGATTGATCTGGAAGCACTCGATGCCGCTGAGTTCTGCGCCGGCATGGTAGGCCATCGAGTAGCCGTCGCCGGCGTTCGTCGGATTCTCGTAGGTGCCGTACAGGTATCCGGAGGCCGGTAGTCCCAGTCGGCCGCAGGGACCGGTCGCCAGGATCACCGCTTTCGCGCCGACTGCCACGAACTCCCCCGTGCGGGTGTTCAGCGCAGCGGCCCCGACGGCCCGGCCGTTCTCCGTGAGGACGCGAACGGGCATCAACCGGTTCTCGATGCGGATCTTCTCCCGCATCTTCCGCTGCCGCAGCACCCGGTACAGAGCCTTTTTCACGTCCTTGCCCTCGGGCATCGGCAGCACATAGGAACCGGAGCGATGCACGCGCCGCACCGCGTACTCTCCGTACTCGTCCTTCTCGAACTTCACTCCGTACTTCTCGAGGCGCTGCACCATGGCGAAGCCGCGGGTTGCGGTTTGATAGACCGTGCGCTGATTGACGATTCCGTCGTTTGCCCGGGTGATCTCCGCGACGTAGTCCTCGGGTTCGGCCTTGCCGGGAATGACCGCGTTGTTGACGCCGTCCATGCCCATGGCGAGGGCCCCGGAGTGCCGCACGTGTGCCTTTTCCAGCAGCAGGACATTTGCGCCGTTCTCGGCCGCTGTCAGGGCAGCCATCGTGCCGGCTGTGCCACCGCCGATGACCAGTACATCGCAGTCGAGACGCACGATCTCGGCAAGGTCGGGGATGTTCATCGGTTCTCCGGATCGTTCGTCGTCGGGGCGTCATCGGTCTGTTCCAGCGCCGCCAGTACCTTGCCGCGTGCGGCTCGGGTTTCGGCGTGGCCGAGGAACTCCCGCCTGCGCGGGTGGGGAATGTCCACGAGCGCCCGCAGTGGTCTGCCCGCGCCGCCCAGGACCGCCACCCGGTCTCCGAGCAGGACCGCCTCGTCCACGTCGTGGGTCACGAAGACCACCGTCGTGGGGTGCGTGCTCCAGGTGTCGACGAGAAGCCGCTGCATCACGCCGCGGGTCTGCGTGTCGAGAGCGCCGAACGGCTCGTCCATCATCACGGCGCGGGGTGCGCCGGCGAGACCACGCGCCAACTGCACACGTTGTCGCATGCCGCCGGAGAGGTTCTTCGGGAGAAAGTCTCCGAACCCGGTGAGACCGACTTCGTCGATCCAGCGGTCGGCAGTGGCCCGGCGACCCTTCCGCGGCTCACCGCGAAGCGCCAGAGCAAGTTCGATGTTCGAGCGCACGCTGCGCCACGGCAGCAGAGCGTTGTCCTGAAACACCACAGCCCTGTCCCGGGACGTCGACACCACCGACTCACCGTCCGCGACCACCCGGCCGGCGGTGGGTGCCAGCAACCCGGCCAGAGCCCGGAGCACTGTCGATTTACCGCAGCCGGACGGCCCCGTGAGGACGAGAATCTCACCCGGCACCACGGTCAGCGACAGCGAGCGGATGACCGGGGCTCCGGTGTACGACAGTGTGACGTCGTCGAGTATGAGTGACATTCCGGTCGCGAGCGTGGTGGCGGTCATGCGCGCTCCCCTCGGGGCAGCCAGCGGGTGACACGCCTGCCGAGCAGCTCCACCGCTGCCGATGTGGCGAAGCCCAGGATGCCGATGGTGATCATGCCGACGAATACACCGGGATAGTCGACGATCGTGTAGGCCTGCCAGGTGCGGTAGCCGACGCCGAGCCGGCCGGAGATCATTTCCGCGGAGATGACGCAGATCCACGCGACACCGATCCCGACCGACAAGCCACCGAACACTCCGGGCAGGATCCCCGGAAGCACCACCCGGGCCAGCACATCCCAGCGCCCGCCGCCGAGGGTGCGCACCGAGTCTTCCCACAGCGTGGGCAACGCCCGGACCGCGTGCCGGGTGCTGACCATGATCGGAAAGAATGCGGCCACGAAGGTGATGAAGACGATCCCGGCCTCGTCGCTCGGAAACAACAGGATCGCAACGGGGACCACGGCGATCGCCGGAATCGGCCGGGCCAGTTCGGTCAACGGTCCGAGGACGTCGGCGAACAGCGTCGATCTGCCGAGCGCGATCCCGGCGGCCACACCGATCACGGTGGCGAGTCCGAACCCGCTGAGAATGCGGATCAGGGACTGGCCCAGGTCGAGGTAGAAGAGGTCGTTGCGCAGCTGGGTGCCGAACGCGGACACGACATCGGTGACGGTGGGAAGGGTGTCGAATCGCAACCACAACCGCACGTCGTTGGCCGTCAGCAGCTGCCACGCTGCGATGGCGGCGACGACGGACGTGATGCGCAGAAGGCGGGATCGCCACGACGATGCCGACGCGGGCAGCGGTGCCGGATCGGGCTGCAGTACCGAAGCCTCGGATTCGATCGATATGATCGACGACTGCAGGGTGGTCACTGCCGAACCTCCTCCACAGCGCGGTCGTACGTGACAACCGTTCCCGCCGGGTGGACGCGCAGGTAGCGGCCGGCGGCGGCGTCGGTGGTGAAAGGCAGGAAGGTGTCACCGTCGCGCACCCACACCGCCTTGTCCGCGAACCAGCGGGTGCCCAATTCGGCATCGGGAATGTACGCGCTGCGGACGTCACGGCCCTCGGCGCGTGCCTGTTTGACCGCCCGGAGCAGGCACGTCGGGCTCGCCGCAGGCTGGGTCTGCGTCGCATCTGCGAACCAGACTTCCCCGGCCAGAGCCGGATCGGTCGCAGGCGTGCCGCACACAGGATCGGTGCCGGTCACCGCTGTGGGGCTGCCAGGCGTCGTGACCGTGGCATCGTAGTTCTGCCCCTCGGCATCGAATGCCGCGCGCAGAGGCGCATCGTCGACGAACCCCTCGACATCGAGATCCGCGAAGTCACCGATCGATTTCAGATACGGGACGTCTGCCTTCAACGCTTCGACCAGTTCGGGTCGGAGCGTGGTGTCGAACGTCGTACCACCGGGCCCGTTGTACAGGTAGACCACCTCCTGCGGCAGTCCGCTGTCTTCGGCGACGATACGTGCGGCCTCGAGTGGCTCGGTCCGGACGAAGTGCGTGGCGTCGAGTTGTGCACGGAGGAACGCATCGACGACTTCGGGGTGCTCGTCCGCGTAGGCCTCCCGCACGACGACCCCGTGCAGGGTGGGTGTGTTCAGCTCTGCGCCGTCGTAGAGCAATTTCGCCTTGTCCTGGAACACGAGAAGCCCGGGCCAGGCCACGAACTGTGACAATGCCTCGACCTGACCGGATTCGAGGGCGGAGGATCCGACCGGCGGTTGCTGGTTGAGAACCTCGACGCCGGTGCCCGGGTCGATTCCGGCGCGGTCGAGTGCACGGACGAGGGTGCCGTGCCCGGCAGAACCGACGCTGGCAGACACTTTCCGGCCCGCGAGATCGGCGAGCGTGGTGGCGGGAGAGCTAGGAGGGACGACCACCATGTTCAGGGCACCCTCCGGGTTGTACCCGGTGACCGACACGATCTCGGTTTTCGATCGCGGATTCGCCTGTGTGCGTGAGCCGTTGATCAGCATGGGATAATCACCCATCGAGCCGATGTCGATCTTCTCGGCCACCATCTGCGCGGTGATCGGCGCGCCGGTGTCGTAATCCTGCCATTCGACGGAGTACTTCGTCCCCGTCTTCTCGGTCAGTTCTTGCAGACGCTGTTCGAGGTAGCCCTGGGCTCGCAACAGTGTTCCGGCGGTGACCGTGTTGATCGTCTTCGATTGGTAACCGATCACTACGGGCACTGCATCGTCGCTCCCGGCGGTGGTGTCTTCCAGCGAGCAGCCGGTCGCGAGCAGTGCGACCGCAGCGGTCAGCACGAGAGAGGAGTAGGGACGCAACATGTTTTCGAAGTCTTTCGCTCAGCGGAGGAGGTACGGCATGTTCACGGTGACGGCGCCGGTGGGACAGCGGGCTGCGCACGGGCCGCAGTACCAGCATTCGTCGACGTGCATGAAGGCCTTGCCGTTGTCCGGGTTGATGGCCAGCGAGTCGAGAGGACAGATTTCGACGCACAGCGTGCACCCCTCGATGCACAGTGACTCGTCGATGGTGACCGGTACGTCGGCGCGTGCGTTGACAAGTGTCATGTGAGCTCCCAGTTCGAAATTTCGGGACGTCGGATGAGGTTGCTGCGCATGGTGATTCGATCACCGCGCATGCGGATGTACTCGAGGTCGACGGGACGTCCGTCGACGAGTCGGGTGAGACGCTCGAGCAACAGGAGCGCGGCCCCGTCCGGGGTCTGTAGGTTCGCCGCCGAGTGCGCATCCGCATTCACCGATTCGATCACCACATCCGCTGAACCGAGTGGTTGCCCACAGACCTCCTCGATCAGCGTGAAGACGTCGTTGCGCTCGAGGTCGCGGCCGAGGATGTTCCGCCCGATGTCGGGCACCAGATAGGTGAGGTCGAGACTGAGCGGGAGGTCACCGAGATAGCGGACACGTTCGATGTAGACCGCGGATTCCCCTGCTGCCAGCTGCAATCGACGCACCACGGCCGGTGGTGGCGTGATCTCCCTGGCCACGCGCACGTCGTTGCGCACCTCACCGTGTTCCTTCAAGGTCTCCCTCAGTCCCAGCAGGGCGTCGAGCCCGTGGTCGTACTTGCGCCGCGCCACGTGAGTGCCCACCCGGGGCGCACGGTCGATCAGACCCTCCTGCTTGAGGAGCGCGAGCCCGTCCCGCACCGCGTTCCGAGACACCCCGAATTCGTGCGCCAACTCCGATTCCGGAGGCAGTCCGCGGTCGGCGAAAGAGTCCGCGTGGATCTGCTGCCGCAAGAGGTCGGCGAATCGGCGAGCCTCGTCGGCGCGAGATCTGCGGGCAGAGGGCTGGCCGTGCAGGGCAGTCGGAGCCACCACCGCCTCTGCATCGTCCGCGGCGAGCGCCATGCGTTTCCTCCGTCGATTGTGCAGTGTGCTGAACGACAAGAGACGCTAACTGCTGTTCGACCACCGGAAGTCGCGCCTACGGACCACCCGGCGCGGCCTCCGCGAATCTGCCGGTTGGGTCCCGTGGAGTGCCCTGCTCACCTGGGTAAACGCGAATACGGCGCCCCATTACGCCACCGCTGAACCGGAAGCAGAGTTCGAATCACGGTGATCCGAAGTCGAGCGCAGAACCCGGTCCCGGCCCGATATCTAGGTTAGGCTTACCTTTTACTCGCTCGTCGAAGGAGTCGTTGCCGTGTACACACCCCCACGCCCGATCGCTGTAACACTCGCCGTGGCCGGCACCGCGCTGCTCGTCGCCGCCTGCTCGTCCGGCGACGGCGGCACGAGCGCGGAAGGCGGCGGAGCCGGCTTCCCGGTCACGATCGAGAACACCTTCGGATCCACCACGATCGACGCCGCCCCGGAGCGCATCGTCACCCTGGGCTGGAACGCCCAGGACGTCGTCTACGCGCTCGGCGAGACCCCCGTCGGCATGCCAAAGTACTCCTACGGCGCCGAGGCGAACGGAGTGATGCCCTGGCTCCAGGACCGCTACGACCCCAGCCGGACCACACTCCTCGACACCGCCACCACCATTCCCGTCGAGCAAGTGGCCTCGCTGGCACCCGATGTCGTCCTCGCACCCTACGAGGGATTCGACCAGGGCACCTACGAAAAACTTTCCGCGCTCGCCCCCACCGTCGCCTACCCGGACAAGGCGTGGCAGACCAGCTGGCAGGACCAGACCACCCTGATCGGTCAGGCGCTCGGTAAGACCGCCGAGGCAGAGGCTCTCGTCACCGGCCTCGACGACCGGCTCGCGCAGACCGCCGCAAAACACCAGGAGTTCGCCGGAAAGACGGTGTCGGTGGTGAACTTCGATACCGACGCTGCCACGGTGAACGTCTACATGCCCTCCGACCCCCGCGTGCAGGTGCTCACCGAGCTCGGATTCACAGTCGCACCCGGTGTGTCGAAGCTCGCCGAGTCGAATCCGGACAAGTTCTTCGCCGACATCTCGGTGGAGAACATCGCCGATATCGACGCCGATGTCGTGGTCGCGTTCGTCGCCGACGACAGCACCGTCGCGGCCAACCCTGCCTACGCGAATCTCGGCGCCCTCGGCCGGGGAAGCGCGGTGACATTGTCGGATACGAAGGTGATCGCAGGACTCAGCCAGACCAGCGTGCTTGCCACTCCCTGGGCGCTCGAGAGGCTGACGCCGCAACTGAGCGAGGCGGCGAACAAGGCCGGTGCGTGAAGTCCCGCCTGATCAGGCATCGCGAGCGTAGCGTGATTCCACACGAAATTTCGTAGCCGGCCCACAGCCACGCTCGCCGAAAGCAGGTATGCGATGACACAGATGTCCGAAAGACACACCGCCAAGGTCATCGGGGTCACGGTCGCGGCAGCGGTCGGGGGTTTCCTGTTCGGATTCGACAGCTCGGTGATTAACGGAGCCGTCGATTCCATCCAGGGGCACTTCGAACTGAGTGCGTTCTTCACCGGCTTCGCGGTGGCCATCGCGTTGCTCGGATGCGCTGTGGGCGCGTGGTTTGCGGGCCGCCTCGCAGACCGGTGGGGCCGCAAGAAGGTGATGCTGCTGGGTTCGGTGTTGTTCGTCGTCTCGTCGATCGGCGCCGGACTCGCCTTCAGCGTTCCCGACCTGATGCTCTGGCGCATTCTCGGCGGCCTCGGAATCGGTATCGCGTCCGTCATTGCGCCGACCTACATCGCGGAGATCGCACCGGCACGCTACCGCGGCGCGTTGGCGTCGCTGCAGCAGCTGGCGATCACTCTCGGCATCTTCGCCGCGCTGCTGTCGGACGCGGTGCTGCAGAATGCCGCAGGCGGCGCATCGAACGAGTTGTGGCTGAACCTCGAGGCGTGGCGCTGGATGTTCATCGTCGGCGTGGTCCCCGCGGTCGTGTACGGCATTATCGCGCTGATGATTCCCGAGTCTCCGCGCTACCTGGTCGGCAAGCACCTCGACCAGGAAGCGGCCGACATCCTCGCGAACATCACCGGCGAAGTCGACCCGCAGGGGCGCGTATCCGAGATCCGGGTGACCCTTCGCCACGAATCGACGGCGTCGTTCGACGACATTCGCGGCCCCAAGTTCGGGCTGCAGCCCATCGTCTGGGTCGGTATCTTCATGGCCATCTTCCAGCAGTTCGTGGGTATCAACGCGATCTTCTACTACTCAACCACGCTCTGGAAGTCGGTGGGCTTCACCGAGAACGAGTCGTTCGTTACGTCGGTGATCACCGCGGTCATCAACGTCGGTATGACATTCGTCGCCATCCTGTTCGTCGACCGGATCGGCAGGCGCATCCTGCTCATGGTCGGCTCGCTCGGCATGTTCGTGAGCCTGCTGACGGCCGCAATCGCCTTCTCCCAGGCGAAGGGCAGCGGTGACGACGTCGTGCTCCCCAGCCCGTGGGGGGCAGTCGCCCTGATCGGCGCCAACCTGTTCGTGATCTTCTTCGCCTCCACCTGGGGCCCGGTCATGTGGGTGATGCTGGGCGAGATGTTCCCCAACAACATGCGCGCCTACGCACTCGGCATCAGCACGGCGGCGAACTGGATCGCCAACTTCACCGTCACGCTGTCGTTCCCGCCGCTGACCCGTTCGGTGGGCCTGTGGTTCCTGTACGGCCTGTTCGCGTTCTTCGCGCTGCTGTCGTTCTTCTTCGTCCGGTCGAGGGTCCGGGAGACGAAGGGGATGGAACTCGAGGAGATGACGACCTGACGTGGTCTACATACAGATCCGGCCGAATCGTTCCGATTCGGCCGGATCGGTTTTTCACGGGTGTGTCAGCTCTGCCGGCCGCTGTTCTCGATGTGTTCGGCGCTCTCGCGCGCAACCACCCCGTTGGCCGCCGACGGGGGGTGGTTCCCCAGACTCGCCACCCAGCCGGTGATCTGGCGGGCGACATCCTGCGCAGTCAACCCCAGTTCGGCGTGAACCTGGGTGCGGGAGGCGTGGTCGAGGAACCGTTGCGGAACGCCCAGATCCCGGCACGGGATATCGACGCCCGCAGAGCGCAGGGCCGCCGACACGGTGGAACCGACGCCTCCATGCAGGCCACTGTCCTCGACCGTGACCACCATGCTGTAGTCCTCTGCGAGCTTGACCAGAGATTCCGGCACCGGGAGGACCCAACGCGGGTCGACGACCGTCGCAGAAATACCTTGCTGCTCGAGACGATCGGCCGCAGCCAGAGTGAGTCCGGCGAACGCCCCGACCGACACGAGCAGGACGTCCTTTCGGCCGGAGGAGTCCCGCAGGACGTCGACGACACCGTCGATTCGGCTCAGCGCGGGCACGTCGTCACCCACGGTGCCCTTGGGGAAGCGCACCGCCGTGGGTCCGTCGTCGACAGCCAGCGCCTCGTCCAGTTCTTCGCGCAGAGTCGCGGCGTCGCGCGGAGCCGCGACCCTCATGCCGGGCACGATGCCCAGCAGCGACATGTCCCACATGCCGTTGTGGCTGGCACCGTCGTTTCCGGTGATCCCCGCGCGGTCCAGCACCAGGGTGACCGGCAACTTCAGCAGGGCGACATCCATCAACAGCTGGTCGAATGCACGATTGAGGAAGGTCGAATACACCGCGACAACCGGGTGCAGTCCTCCGAGTGCCAGCCCCGCCGCCGAGGTGACGGCGTGCTGCTCGGCGATGCCGACATCGAACATCCGGTCGGGATAGGCGTCACCGAACGCTGCCAGTCCGGTCGGACCCGCCATCGCGGCAGTGATCGCAACGATGTCCTCGCGGCGACCGGCCTGCTCGATGAGCTCGGCCGAGAACACGGAGGTCCAGTCGGCGGATGCCGTCGCCGTCGACTTCCCGGTCAGGGGGTCGATCACACCGGTCGAATGCATCTGGTCGGCGACGTGATTCTCTGCTGGTGCGTACCCCATGCCTTTGCGGGTGACGGCGTGCACGATGACCGGTCCCCCGAACGCCTTGGCACGGCGCAGCGCAGACTCGAGGGCAGCTTCGTCGTGACCGTCGACGGGACCGAGGTACTTGATTCCCAGATCCGTGAACATGACCTGCGGGGCGACCGCGTCCTTGAGACCTGCTTTCATCCCGTGCAGGACGGAGTAGGCGGTACGGCCCACCCACGGCAGTTTCTTGACGATTCTGCGACCGTTGTCGAGCACCCGCTCATAGGCGGGCTGCAGCCGGAGGGTGGCGAGATGATCGGCGAGACCCCCGATCGTCGGCGCGTACGACCTGCCGTTGTCGTTGACGACGATGATCACCGATCGGCTCTTGCCTGCCGCGATGTTGTTGAGCGCTTCCCAGCACATACCGCCGGTCAGTGCGCCGTCACCGACGACGGCGACCACGTGGCGAGCCTGGCCGGTCAATTCGAATGCCTTCGCGAGACCGTCCGCATAGGACAGGGATGCGGAGGCGTGCGAGGACTCGACCCAGTCGTGTTCGCTCTCGGCGCGGCAGGGGTACCCGGACAGTCCGCCCTGCTTGCGGAGCGACTCGAAGTCTCCCTTGCGACCGGTGAGGATCTTGTGGACGTAGGCCTGGTGACCGGTGTCGAAGATGATCGGATCGGCGGGCGAGACGAACGTGCGGTGCAGGGCGAGCGTCAGCTCGACGACACCGAGATTCGGTCCGAGGTGGCCGCCGGTCGCCGATACCTTCTGGACCAGGAACTCACGGATCTCCGCGGCGAGTTGCTTCATCTCCGCGGGGTTCAGCTGACGCAGATCGTCAGGCGTCTGGATACGGGCAAGAACACCCAACGAGATCGCTCCCTCCGTGATGCACGCCGCATTACGTGCCTCTGCGTCGTGGCTTCGTGTCACGTCACAGTGCACCCAGTCTACGGAGCCGCGGGACCGGGCGACACACCATGTGCACACAGGCGTCCTCCGAACACCCCCGCATCCTCGACAGCCGCGCGACCGGCCGTGACCGGGTTCACACGACTGCGGCCACACGGGCACCCCTCGGAACCCCCGACTTCGCCGTCGTCAGGCTCTAGGGTCGTCTCATGAGCACCGTCGTCGACGCGTTGATCGGGAAGATCTTCTCCGAGACCTGCAGCAACCGCGGCGGTGAGCTGGCCGACTACATTCCGGAGCTGGCGGCCGTGCCCCCCGATTCGTTCGGTATCTGCATAGCCACGGTCGACGGATACGTATACGAGGTGGGCGACACGCGCCTGCCGTTCACCATCCAGTCGATTTCGAAACCGTTCACCTACGCCCTCGCGCTCGCCGACCGAGGCGCGGAGGCCGTCGCGGAGAAGATCGACGTCGAACCGTCGGGGGAACCCTTCAACGAGATCAGTCTCGACCCGATGACCGAGCGGCCGCGCAATCCGATGATCAACGCCGGTGCGATCACTGCTGCGTCGTTGGTGGCCGGGCCCGACGTGGACTCGCGATTCGAACGAATCCGCGAGGCCTACTCGCGGTATGCAGGGCGAGAGCTCACCTTCAACGAGGCGGTGTACGCGTCCGAGTCGCACACGGGCCACCGGAACCGCGCCATCGGGCACATGCTGCGCTCGTTCGACATCATCACGGGCGACCCCGACGAGGCGGTAGACCTCTACTTCCGGCAGTGCTCGATCGACGTGACCTGCCGAGACCTGAGCCTGATGGCGGCGACGATGGCCAACAACGGGGTCAATCCCGTCACGCACGACACGGTGCTCGCCCCCGTCCTGGTCGAGCGGGTGCTGAGTGTGATGTCCACTTGCGGCATGTACGACGGCGCCGGTAAGTGGCTCTACGAGGTGGGCCTGCCCGCCAAGAGCGGCGTCGGAGGCGGGATCGTGGCGGTTCTGCCGGGCCAGATCGGCATCGCTATCTACTCGCCGAGGCTCGATGCCCACGGAAACAGCGTCCGCGGAGTCGAGGCATGCAGGGCACTGTCGGCCGAACTCGAGTTGCATTTCCTCCACGTCACTCGGGCGGCGCGCGCCGCGATCCGCGCCCGCTACTCCGCGTCGGATGCCCCGTCGCGCATGCGGCGCACCCCGGTCGAGCGGGCCACCCTCGACGATGTCGGCAAACGCAGTCGCATCTACGAACTGCACGGCGATCTGTTGTTCGCCGGCGCGGAGACCGCCGTCCGTGAGATCGGCGGCGTCGACGAGGACCTCGAGGTAGTGGTGGTCGACGTCCGGCGAGTCGACGATGTGAGCGGGGTGGCCTGCCGGATGATCGACACCCTGCGCGGCACGCTCGCCCAGCGCGGGTGCGCCGTGGCGTTCGTCGACCCCGGCGGATTGCTCGGCAACTCCCGCTCGGACCTCACGGGAGACACCGGACGGGTATTCGCCGACCTCGACGCCGCCGTGCAGTGGTGTGAGGACGTTCTCCTGGATCGGCACTGCCGGTCGGCCCGCCAGCCGGCCTCCCTCGCTGTCACCGAGCATCCGGTCCTGTCCGCACTCGACCCCGAACAGCTCGATCGGCTCACCCGCGACCTCGAGATCCGAACTTTCGACCGCGGCGAGCACATCGTTCACCGGGGGGATTCCGCCTCAGGGCTCTTCCTCATTCTCTCGGGCAAGGTGAGCACCACGATCACCGATCAGGCGGGGTCGACGTACCGCATCATCACCTTGTCAGCCGGGATGAGTTTCGGTGAGATGCCGATGATGCTCGATTCCCGCTTCCTCAACGACGTCCGGGCCGACACCGCGGTGACCGTCGCGGTGCTGACTCCCGAGCGGTATGCCGACATGGCGTCGAAGGAACCCGCACTGAAAGTCGCGCTGCTCGAGCGACTGGCGTCGGGCGCCTACGAACAGCTCGACCTCATGCTGCGGTCGCTGCTGAGGCAAGGGAACGGCAGCTGAGCGGCATACCGAAATCCGCTTGCCGGAATCGGGAAAATCGGACAGGCTCGGGGTCTCGGGATTCGACGCCATTCGAACGCGAAGGCAGGGTGCAATGCTGACAGCCACGAAGCTGGCCATCGAGACGACGGGACTCGTCAAGACTTTCGGTTCCACCCGCGCCGTCGACGGACTCGACCTCTGCGTACCCCTCGGGGGCGTCTACGGCGTCCTGGGTCCCAACGGTGCCGGCAAGACCACCGCGATCCGCATGCTCGCCACGCTGCTGCCCCTCGACGGCGGATCGGCCACGGTACTCGGACACGACGTCGCCACCGAACCGGACGCCGTTCGCGGCAAGGTATCGCTGACGGGCCAATTTGCTTCGCTCGACGAGGATCTGACGGGTACTGAAAACCTCCTGCTACTCGGCCGCCTCTTCGGTTATTCGCGCGCGGCAGCGCGATCGCGATGCGAGCGGCTGCTCGCGGCGTTCGGCCTCGAGGAGGCCGGAAATCGACAGGTGAAGAACTACTCGGGCGGGATGCGTCGCAAGCTCGACATCGCGGCGAGCATCATCGTCACACCCGAGATGATCTTCCTCGACGAACCCACCACCGGACTCGATCCCCGCAGCCGCAACCAAGTCTGGGACATCGTGCGCGCCCTCGTGGCCGGGGGGACGACAGTGCTGCTGACCACGCAGTACCTCGACGAGGCAGACCAGTTGGCCGACCGGGTGGCCGTGATCGATCACGGCAAGGTGATCGCGGAGGGCACCACCGGCGAACTCAAGGCGTCCGTCGGATCCGGGTCTCTGCATGTGCGCGTGACCGATGCGGACACCCGGCCGGCCGCAGCGAGGTTGCTCCGTGACGTACTCGGTGTCCCGGTTACCGAGGAGAACGACCCCGTCGCGCTGACTGCCCGCATCGACGATCCGCGAAGGGTCGCGCAGGCACTCCCCGCCCTCCACGACGCCGGAATCGCCGTCAGCACATTTGCGTTGGGGCAGCCGAGCCTCGACGAAGTATTCCTATCCCTGACCGGCCGACCCACCGAGGAGCCTGCGTCATGACCTCCACCGCCGACCGGACCACCGACACCACGAAGGCGGTCGCCGACGTCCTGAAGATGCCCGGACCGCGCCCTTCGCGTCCCACTGCGTGGTCGACCTCCCTGTCGTTCGGGTGGCGTGCCTTGCTGAAGATCAAGCACGTTCCCGAGCAACTCTTCGACGTCACCATGTTCCCGATCATGTTCACGTTGATGTTCACGTACCTGTTCGGCGGGGCACTCGCCGGATCGACCGACGCCTACGTCCAGTTCCTGCTGCCCGGCATCCTCGTTCAAACCGTCGTCATGATCACCATGTACACCGGCCTGACGCTGAACAAGGACATCGAGAAGGGTGTCTTCGACCGCTTCCGTTCGCTTCCGATCTGGCGTCCGTCGCCCCTCGTCGGCGCCCTGCTCGGTGACGTGGTGCGCTACACGATCGCCTCGATCATCGTCCTGATCCTCGGTCTGGTCCTGGGTTTCCGGCCGGATGGCGGGATCGTCGGAGTCGCGGCGTCGATCGGACTGCTGTTGCTGTTCTCCTTCAGCCTGTCCTGGATCTGGACGATGTTCGCGATGCTCATGCGAACCGAGCAGGCGGTGATGGGGGTGTCGATGTTCATCCTGTTTCCGCTGACATTTGCCAGCAACATCTTCGTTGATCCCGCCACGATGCCCGGATGGCTCCAGGCGTTCGTTGGGGTCAATCCGATCAGCAAACTGGTGACGGCCATTCGCGGACTGATGGCCGGATCGGTGCAGTCGGCTGACCTCGTCGTGGTCTTCGGCTGGTGCGCCGGTTTCATTGTCATCTTCGGACCCCTGACGATGCGCCTCTACAACCGGAAGTCCTAGTGCCCGGCACCGGCCGGAAGCGGGTGTCTAGTCCTTCTCGGTCCGGACCGGGCGCTGAGGCGGCGCAGCACTCTGCACGCGACCGTTTCGCTGTTGCACAGACGCCGTAAACGTCTCGTTGAGTTGCAGCAGCGACGTCACCGCGGCCGATGCCTGCTCCTGCGACCAGCCGTCCAACATGGCCCGCAGCCGTTCCGCGCGACGTTCGGTTGTCTCGCGGAGGACGTCGAATCCCTTGGGCGACACCTGAATACGCGAAGCGCGTTTGTCGTGTGGGTCAGCCGTGCGCAGGACGTATCCCGCATCGACGAGTTCGGCGATCTGCCGGCTCAGGGACGACTGACTGACGCACAGGTCGGCGGCGAGTTCGTTCTGCCGACACTCACCACGGGTGGACAGCACGAACAACACGCTCGTCAGAGCGGGCGCGATCACCGTCTCACCGCTCGTGAAGACCACTGCACGCAGGGAGCGCCCCAGTGCGAGTACTGCATCGGCGAGCGCCCGCGCTGTATCTGGCTGTACCGACATCCGATCCCCGTCCTAGTCCCGCTGTTGCAGGGAAAACTATACGGAGGTCGTGGTGCGGCACGCCGATGCAGTCCGGTCAGCGCGTGAGCAGGGCGATGCACTCCACGTGGTGAGTCAACGGGAATGCATCGAAGGCCCGGACGGTATCGAGCCGGTAGCCCTCACCGAGGTAGAGACCGACGTCCCGGGCAAAGGACGCCGGATCACATCCGACGTGCACGATGCGTTCGGCGTCTGCGGAGGACACCGCCGCGATCACGTCTCGCCCCGCGCCGGTGCGCGGCGGGTCGAGCACCACCACCCGGGGCGGCCTCGCCAGTTCGGACAGCGCACGTTCGACCCGCTCCGGACGGAAACGGACCTGCGGTACATCCGCCAGCGCTGCCCTTCCATCGGCGACAGCCTGCTTCGAGGACTCCACCGACTCCACGAGCCCGGCGCCTGCCAGTGCTGCCGCGAACACACCCACCCCTCCGTAGAGGTCCCATGCCGTATCACTCGCGGTCACACCGGCCCACTCCGCTACCACGGTCGAATACGTCTGCGCCGCTCCGCGATGCGCCTGCCAGAAACCGGTGGCAGCTAGCGTCCATTCTCGGTGATGTACCCGTTCCCGCGGCCGCCCAGACCCCTCGAACAGCCGCTCGACTCGCGGCGCCGCGACAGCCGCACGTCGCGCTGCGGCACCCCGTCGACCGGGACTCGTTCGTCCCGTCTTCGACACCTTCGGGGGCGCGATCTCGACAACGTGGCGCTCTCCGGCACCGTCGAGAACGATCTGCACCTCGCTGCCCGGCGTCCACTCGTGCTCGGCGATGCCGTCATACGCAGCAGTCTCGATCTGCGGGCACTCGAGGTCGGTGACGATGCCCGAACTCCGGTACCGGTGATATCCCGGCAGCCCGTTGCCATCGACAGCCAACCGCACCCGGGTGCGCCAGCCGGTTCCGTCACCGGTGCCGGGCAGTTCCTCGACGTCCACGTTCCGGTCCACCCGCGCGAGCCGCAGCAGCTGCTCGGACACGATCTGCGACTTCATCTGTCGCTGGAAGGCGAGGCGGGCATGAGACATGTCACAGCACCCGGCGCCTCCCGGTCCCGATATCGGGCAGATCGGCGCAATTCGCTCCGGCGAACCCGCGAGAATGTCGACGGCCTCCGCGCGGCAAAACGATCCGCCGCGATCTTCGGTGACGATCGCGATGACCCGCTCCCCCGGCAGGCCATGACGCACGAACACCACCCGCCCCTCGTGCCGTGCGACGACGAATCCACCGTGGCCAGGATTGCCGAGGGTCAGCTCGAGGCGCCGGCCGGTCCAGTTCTCACTCAACGCTGCCATCCGTCCAACACTGCCATCCGTCCAACACTGCCATTCGTCACTTCTCTTCGGGGTCGTACCCACGCCGGGTGGCGCCGGCGGTGTACTCGACGCCGAGCGTCTTTGCCTTCTCCGACGAGTTCAACTGCCAGGGAACGCTGGTCACCATCACACCTGGTTGGAACAACAGCCTGCTTTTCAGTCTCAGCGCGCTCTGGTTGTGCAGGATCTGCTCCCACCAGTGCCCGACGACATACTCGGGAATGAACACGGTGACGACGTCACGCGGAGCGTCCTTGCGGACCCGCCGCACGTAGTCGAGGACCGGTTTGGTGATCTCACGGTAGGGCGATTCGATGACCTTCAGGGGCACCGCGATGTCGCTCTTCTCCCACTGCCGCACCAGCGCCCGCGTATCCGGTTCGTCGACGTTGACGGTGATCGCCTCGAGGGTGTCGGGGCGAGTGGCGCGGGCGTACGCGAGTGCTCGCATGGTCGGCATGTGGAGCTTGGACACCAGGACGATCGAGTGGGTCCGGCTCGGCAGCACACCGTCCCACTCCTGCTCCTCGAGCTCAGCAGTGACACTGTCGTAATGCTTCCGGATCATCTTCATCACCACGAAGATGGCCACCATGGCAACGATGGCGATCCAAGCCCCGGCCGCGAACTTGGTGATCAACACGATGATCAGGACCGCGCCGGTCATGGTGAGACCGATCGAGTTGATCACCCGCGAACGCTGCATCCGGCGGCGTTGCCGCGCATCGGTCTCCGACGCGAGATGCCGGGTCCAGTGCCGGATCATCCCGGTCTGGCTCAGGACGAACGAGACGAACACCCCGACGATGTAGAGCTGGATCAGCTTGGTGACCTCGGCGTCGAAGAGGACGACGAACGCAATGGCCGCACCAGAGAGGAACAGGATGCCGTTGCTGAAGGCGAGCCGGTCACCACGGGTGTGGAGCTGACGCGGCAGATACCTGTCCTGCGCCAGGATGGAGCCCAGGACCGGGAACCCGTTGAACGCCGTGTTGGCCGCCAGCACGAGGATGAGCGCCGTGACGATGGCAATGAAGTAGAAGCCGATGGGAAATCCGCCGAAGACCGTCTCGGCCACCTGAGCGATCAGCGTCTTCTGCTCATAGCCGCTCGGCGCGCCGATCAACTGTGCAGCGGGATTGTGTGCGTAGACGATTCCGATCTTCTGCGCCAGGATGATGATGCCCATCAGGAGGACGATCGCGATCGTGCCCAGCAAGAGCAGCGTCGTGGCCGCGTTCCGGGACTTCGGTTTACGGAACGCGGGAACACCGTTGCTGATGGCCTCCACACCGGTGAGCGCCGCGCACCCCGACGAGAACGCGCGCGCGATGAGGAAGGCGAAGGCGATGCCGTACAGGTGGGAGTCCTCTGCCGCGAGTTCGAACCCCGCAGATTCCGCCTGTAGGTCTTCGCCGAGAACGTAGATCCGGAACAGCCCCCAGGACAGCATCAGCACCATGCCGAAGACGAACGCGTACGTCGGAATCGCGAACGTGATACCCGATTCGCGGATGCCACGAAGGTTGATCGCAGTGAGCAGGACGATGGCCGCCACGGCGAAGAGAACCTTGTGCTGAGCCACGAACGGCACAGCCGAGCCGATGTTGGACGCTGCCGACGAGATGGATACCGCAACGGTCAGCACGTAGTCGACCAGCAGCGCGCTGCCCACGGTGAGACCGGCAGTGGGACCCAGATTGACCGTGGCGACCTCGTAGTCGCCGCCGCCCGACGGATAGGCGTGCACGTTCTGCCGATAGCTCGCCACCACCACCGCCATCACGGCGGCCACGGCAAGTCCGATCCACGGCGTGTACGCGTACGCGGAGATGCCTGCCACCGACAGCACCAGGAAGATTTCCTCAGGCGCGTACGCGACCGAGGACATCGCGTCGGACGCGAAGACCGGTAGTGCGATCCTTTTGGGAAGCAGCGTGTGCCCGAGCTTGTCGCTCCGGAAGGGTCTGCCGAGCAGTAGCCGCTTGGTGGCGGTCGAGAGCTTTGACACTGGCAAAGCGTAAGCCGTCCGCGAAGAAACTGGACCGTCGCCCACCGAAGTGTCCGGATTGCGATCTGTGTCTCGGTTGCTCTTTCGCCTGGGCACTGTACGGTTCGATTCGGTATGCACGTGCTCGGGACGTGACACCACAAGTCCATGAACGGAGTAACAGGTGTATGTGGTCATCATGGGATGCGGCCGAGTCGGCTCGTCCCTCGCCGGATCGCTGACCCGCATCGGACATGACGTCGCGGTCATCGACCGCGATCCGGCCGCATTTCTGCGACTCGATCCCGACTTTCCCGGACGCACGGTCGTCGGGATGGGATTCGACCGCGACGTACTGGTGAAGTCCGGTATCGAACGGGCCGAGGCCTTCGCGGCCGTGTCTTCCGGCGACAACTCCAACATCATCTCGGCACGTGTGGCGCGGGAGACGTTCGGAGTCGAGCGCGTAGTCGCCCGCATCTACGACGCGAAGCGCGCCGCCGTCTACGAGCGGCTCGGAATCCCCACCGTGGCCACCGTCCCGTGGTCGACGGATCGTTTCCTGCACACCCTGACTCGTGACAGCCAGACGGCCAAATGGCGTGACCCCTCGGGAACCGTTGCCGTCACCGAGTTGTCGCTCCACGAGGACTGGATTGGCAGGCCGATCGCCGAACTCGAGGCCGCCACCTCGTCACGGGTGGCATTCATCATCCGTTTCGGAACGGGCATCCTCCCCGACCGCAAGACGATCTTCCAGGCTGACGATCAGGTGTATATCGCGGCAGTGTCCGGAACCGTCGCCGAAGCCGTCGCTCTCGCGGGCAATCCCCCACCCTCGGAGAACTGAGTGTCAGTGAGAAATTTCACGATCGAACACCCGAACGGAAGCAGCCGATGAGAGTCGCAATCGCAGGCGCGGGTGCCGTAGGACGCTCCATCGCGCGGGAACTGGTGCGCAGCGAACACGATGTCATGCTGATCGAGCGCAAGCTCGAACACATCGAGCAGGAGTCCGTACCCGAGGCCACCTGGGTTCACGCCGACGCCTGTGAACTGAGCAGCCTCGAGGCCGCCACCCTGGAAACGTACGAAGTGGTGATCGCTGCCACCGGCGACGACAAGGCGAATCTCGTCCTCAGTCTGCTCGCCAAAACCGAGTTCGGGGTTCGCCGCGTCGTCGCCCGGGTCAACGACCCCCGCAACGAATGGCTGTTCGACGAATCGTGGGGCGTCGACGTGGCGGTGTCGACGCCACGGATGCTGGCGTCACTCGTCGAGGAGGCGGTGTCGGTCGGCGACCTGGTTCGCCTCATGACCCTCCGTCAAGGGCAGGCCAACTTGGTCGAGGTCACGCTGCCCGACAACACCCCACTTGCAGGCAAAGCCGTGCGCAAGCTCCAGTTGCCGCGTGACGCAGCGCTGGTCACCATTCTTCGCGGTGGTCGAGTGATCGTGCCTCAGCCGGACGACCCGCTCGAGGGCGGCGACGAACTTCTCTTCGTCGCCGGAGTCGACGTCGAAGACGCTCTGCGGACCGCTGTCGGCCTCTCGTAAGGCTCGCGGATGAGGCGGTCGGGGCGACCGCCTACGACGACCGTGGATCCTCGCGGGGTCCACCCGCCTCCGTGTCGTCGGTCGGCATGACCGCGCCCTCCGGATGATCGGTGGGCTCCGCCGCCTCCGGATGATCGGTCGCCTCCAGGGGCCGCGGCTCGACGATCCGATCGGCGCGCCGCACGGCCCAGATGGTCACCAGGAGAGCCAATCCGGCGAGCGGCCACCCCATCGCTATGCGGGCGACGGCGAGCCAGCCGGTCTGGTCGGAATCGTACAGCTGGGACTGCACGAGGTACCGGGCACCGAAGACCAGCGCCCACGCCCCGGTCGCCACGTCATAGGCCCGCACGGCGCCCCGGTGGCGACGCCACAGATTCCCGTGGCCGTTCAGGAACCCCCAGATGATGCCGACGATCGGCCAGCGCACGAGGATCGAGCCGAGAAACACCGCCGCGTACGCGAGGCTGGTGTAGATCCCGAAGAGGAAGTAGCCCTTCGCATCACCGGTGCGATAGGCGATGAAGGCAGAAATTCCGACCCCGAAGAAGCCGGAGATGGCCGGTTGGACGGGACTGCGGCGAATGATGCGCCACACAAGGATCGACGCGGCAACCCCCAGGGCGGCCCAGATCGCCGGACCGAGACCCCATACTCCGTTGACCGGCACGAAGACGAGAATGGGCAGGGTGGAATAGATCAGTCCGCTGAACCCACCGAGCTGCTCGAGAACGGACTGCTGCTTCGTTTCGGTCACTCGACGAGAGTGCCACACGAACCGGGACCTACGATTCGCCCCGCAACTCGTAATACGGGTTGAAGATCACCTTCTGGCCGTCGCGATCACCGACACGACCCCGGACCAACAGGGTTTTACCGGGTTCGATCCCCGGAATCCTGCGTCTTCCGATCCAGACCAGCTTGACCTGTTCGGTGCCGTCGAAGAACTCCGCTTCGATGCTGGCATTGCCGGACTTGGGACACGCCTCGACGCTGCGGAGCCGGCCCAGCATGGTTACTTCCTCGCCGCGGCTGCAGTCGCAGGCCCGCTGCGCGCCGGACGCCTGAGACGTCTCGGCCATTTCCTCGGCGTCCAGCTGATCGAGGTCTTCGGTGAGCCTGCGAGTGAGCCGACGAAAATATCCTGCCGTGGCGGGTGCCATTGCGCGCTCCTGGAGCATGTGCGGCGCGAGATCTTCGCGCCGCTCGTAGGGCTGTGTAATCGCCACTGTAGACCCAATGCTTCGCGGCAACCACACGACCACAGTGGCATCACGACGGACCAGGCAAGATCACCTCATGCCTTCGACATACCGGCCACGCACGGCCGTGGTCCTGCCAGGAACGGGATCCGACGCGGACTTCGTTGCACGGGCCTTTACGGAGCCACTTGCCCGGCGCGGGGTTCGCACGCTGGCCGTCGACCCGGACCCCCGAAGGGTCGTCGGAAGCTACGTGGACGCACTGAACACTGCCGCCGCGGCCGGTGAACCGATTCTGGTCGGTGGAGTCTCCCTCGGCGCCGCGGTTGCGCTGCAGTGGGCTGCGACCCACCACGAACACACGGCCGGTGTGCTGGCGGCTCTCCCGGCCTGGACCGGAACGGCCGAGGATGCGCCAGCGGCTGCGAGCGCACGCTTCACGGCGGCCCGGCTGCGCGCGGACGGCCTCGAACAGGTGACTGCCGAAATGGTCGCATCCAGTCCGCCCTGGCTCGGCCGCGAACTGGCGAAGTCGTGGCGGTCGCAGTGGCCGCATCTTCCGGCTGCCCTCGACGAGGCGTCGCGGTATCACGGTCCCGCCGAGGACGACCTCGAACGGATCGACGTGCCGGTAGGCATCGCCGCGGCCACCGACGACGCCGTTCACCCGATCGAGGTGGCCCGAACGTGGGCCGCTCTGCTACCGCACGCGGGCCTGGTGACCGTGTCACTCGACGACATCGGCGTGGACCCGGCGGTACTCGGATACGCGAGCCTGCGCGGGCTGGACTCGGTACTGCGCCGGCCCTGAGTGCGTCAGCGGCCCAGCTGCTGCATCGCGGAGCCTGATTCGCCGCGCCGTTGTTGGGGCGGAGCCGGTGCCGGCTGCCCGTCCTGGGGTTGCGCGGAAGCCGTTTCGGGCTGCGCGCCGGATTGCTGCGGAGCAGGCTGGGCGGCGGCTTGCTGCTGAGCCAGCTGCTGCTGGTGGGCCGCCGCGAGCTGCTGGGCGAGAGCCTGCGGCAGGACGACCGGGAGCGGGGTCCGGACCGGGTGCGGTTCGGTTCCCCGCTTGACCACGGTGTCCCGCAGAATGGCCCGGGCTGTGGCGACGAGGTCGGAGTCGGCGGTGTTTCCGCCACTGGGACCGGCGACGACGCACCGCACCATCCACCGGTAACCGTCCACTCCGATGAAGCGAAGGTCTGCGTTGGGCGTCACGGCGAAGACCTCACGTCCCCACGGCCCGTTCTCGATGCTGACGGTGGCGTTGTCACCCCGCAGGGACTCGGCGAGGTCACCGGCCACTTCCCGCCACTGGCCGGGTGACTTGGGTGCGGCGTACGCCGCGACCGTGATCCGTCCGAGCTGGGTGACCAGATGAACAGCCTGCGGAGAACCGTCGGGCGCCATCTCTACCTGCAACTGAGCGCCCTGAGGCATCGGGACGAGCACCGACCCGAGATCGAGCCGGGTCCCCACCTCGCCCACCGTGAGGTCGGCATCCGATTCGAGGTCGTCGGCGTCGTAGGGGCCGCCGTCCACGTCGCTGATCGCGTCGTAATCGTCCTCGGCATCGTCGTAGTCGTCAGCGGTGGTTGCCGCGTCGGCGTCGTCGAAGAAACCGGGACGGTCCTCCTCGGATTCGTTCTTCTTGCGGCGTCCGAACATGATCACGCTCCTTCTCTGGCGTTGCCGACAAGGCTGGCATGGCCTCCGCTCGACCCGTGTCCGTCGGTGCCGCGGGTGGTGTCGTCGAGCGACTCCACCTCGACGAAGGACACCAATTCCACACGCTGAACCAGCAGCTGTGCGATGCGGTCGCCGCGGCGGATCTCGATCGGTGTCTCACGATCGTGGTTGATCAGGCAGACCTTGATCTCGCCGCGGTACCCGGCGTCGATGGTGCCGGGCGTGTTGACCACCGACAGTCCCGACTTCGCGGCCAGACCGGACCGGGGGTGAATCAGCCCGACGGTGCCCAAGGGCAGGGCGATCGCGATTCCGGTACCGACGAGGGCGCGCTGACCCGGTTCGAGGGTGAGATCGGACGTGCTGCACAGGTCGACACCGGCGTCGCCGTCGTGCGCGCGTCGCGGTACCGGAATGGCTGGATCCAACCGCTGGAGGGCAACAGGGGGAAGGGCTGCAGTTCCTCCGAGAGGAAGGCCGGGAGATAGGTCGCTCACGTGCACCGAGCCTACTCGTAGGCAGCGACTATCCTGGTGGCGTGTCAGAAACGTCCAGGCCCGAAGCCGCGCCCACCGACCACACCTCGCCGACGCT
Source organism: Rhodococcus sp. ZPP (assembly GCF_017656075.1). Classification (NCBI taxonomy): domain Bacteria; kingdom Bacillati; phylum Actinomycetota; class Actinomycetes; order Mycobacteriales; family Nocardiaceae; genus Rhodococcus; species Rhodococcus sp. ZPP. The sequence continues at coordinate 6,484,760 of NZ_CP058638.1, read as the reverse complement.
GTACTCGGAACGCCTCTGGGTACCCGTCTGGTGGTGGATCGCGGGCCTCTTCGTCGCCGGACTGCTGGCTGCAGAGGTACACATGGGTGCGCCCGGCGTTCGTGCCTGGTTGCCCTACGTCCTGCTACTTCCCCTCCCGATCTGGGGATTGGTGTGGCTCAGCAGAACGAGAGTCGAACTCGTCGACGAGGCGGACGGCGTCCACCTCCGGGTCGGACAGGCTCACCTGCCGGTCGATGTCATCGCGCGGGTTGCCGAGGTTCCGGCCACCGCGAAGAGCGCAGCACTAGGACGGCAGCTCGACCCGGCCGCCTTCGTGCAGCATCGGGTGTGGGTGAAGACGATGGTGCTGATCGTCCTGGACGATCCCGAGGATCCGACTCCGTACTGGTTGATCAGCACCCGACGGCCGGCCGAATTGCTGGCCGCTCTCGATCGTGCGCGCCCCGAGGAACACTGAACCGGGTCCCGTACCGGCGGTACCGGCACGGTCCGCTCCGCAGACACAACGGACGGATCAGTCCCCGGGCACATAAAACGGACGGTGGTATTCCACCGTCCGTCGCATGCGCTCGTACGTCAGGCTGCGCAGTCCCTGCACACGAGCACTCCGCCTGCATCGGTGGCGAGGCGGCTGCGGTGATGCACGAGGAAGCAGCTCGAACAAGTGAACTCGTCGGCCTGCTTGGGGATGACCCGCACCGAGAGTTCCTCGCCGGACAGGTCGGCGCCCGGAAGTTCGAACGATTCCGCGGTATCGGATTCGTCTACGTCGACAACAGCCGACTGAGCCTCGTTGCGTCGCGCCTTGAGCTCCTCCAGCGAATCCTCCGAAACCTCGTCGGACTCCGTTCGCCGCGGTGCGTCGTAGTCAGTTGCCATGTCGTCTTCCCCTCATCTTCTTTCATGTATCCCGGCCTCGCGGGGCCCGTCGAACGGAAGTCGGTCGATCGTCCACACGAAAACCGCCTCGGCGCAGATCACACCCGCGGCCTGCACAACGTTGCAGCGGCCGCCCACGTGCCCGGATCCAGTTCCCGGGGACATGATGTGCGCCTCACTTCGTCTCTTCTGTCCGCCCTCGTCGTACGTGCATTTAACGACTGGGGCCGCCAGACAGTAGCCGAAGGGAGTACAAAAGTCGTAACCGAATCAACGGATCGCGCAAATTGTCTGCTAATCGTCACCAACCCCACAGCAAGCTGTGACATTTGACAACCGGGACGGGTACGGAGATATGACACTGGTGGGATCTAAGGTAGGTGCCGAACCTGCGCCACAACGTGTGGCCGGGCCCTGTATCGATGCGCTGTACGGGGTGGACGTCCCCAGCGCTGTTCGTAGGAGAGGTCGAGGCACACTGTGGTTTCACTGATCACCGAAGGCAGTTCGCGCGACGAGAACGGTCGTCCGTTCCGGCGACGGCGAAGTTTGCCCATTCTTGTGGTGTTCGCGGTTCTCGCCCTACTCGGCGCAGTGGTGTGGGCGGGCATTCTGGGCGAGGACGAAAACCTCGCCACCACCGTGGATTGCAACGCTCCTGCGCCGGCGTCGCAACCGGCGGATCCGGCGGCCCCGCCGCAACAGACTCTCGGCGAGAAGGTGGACCCGTCGACGCTCCGGGACGTCGAGCCGGCCGCTCTGTCCGCCACCAAGGTGCGGGTGTTCAACGCGAACGGTGAGCACGGCCAGGCAGCCCAGGTCGCCGCCCAGCTGAGCGACTACGGCTTCGCGAGCGCACCCGACGTGCAAGCCGGCAACGACCCGATCTACCTCGACCAGAACATGCAGTGTCAGGGGCAGCTGCGGTTCGGTCCTCAGGGTCTCGCCGCCGCGAGCGCCGTCTGGCTGGTGGCGCCGTGCGCGGAACTGATCCAGGATGCACGCACCGACGACACCGTCGATCTCGCGCTCGGCACCTACTTCCGGAAGATCTCACCGAACACCGACGCCGAGGAGGTGTTGCGGTCCCTGAAGGATCCTCCTCCGGGAACGCAGCCCGCCCCACTCGACATCGACCTGCTGAAGGCCGCTCGCACCGCCCGCTGCTGATCCCGCGGCCGTTACTCCGGGATCGGCCGGTCGCATCCGACCTCCGCGAACAATGCGTCGAGGGCGTCGGCGATGCCGGGGGCGGCAGCGACGGTGATCTCCCCGTCGGCGCTGGAGGTGTGCGGTGACGGGACGCGTACGCGGGCGCCCGCCTCCGCGGCGATCAGCGATCCGGCGGCCCAGTCCCAGGGGCTCAACCCGTGTTCGAAGTGGGCATCCACCCGGCCCGCAGCGACCATGCACAGATCGAGCGCCGCTGAGCCGATGCGTCGGATGTCCCGCACGCGCGGCAGAATGTCGCCGATCAGTGCGCCCTGTACGGCGCGCCTGCCTGCGCCGTATCCGAATCCTGTGGCGAGCAGAGTCATCGACAGCTCGCGGACAGGGTTGCAGCGTAGTTCGCTCACCCGACCGTCCACATCAGTCATCGTGGCACCGCGGCCCGACGCGGCGGAGTAGGTCGACTGCGCCGCCACGTCGACGACCGCCCCGGCGACCGAGACCCCGTCGATCTGCGCCGCCACCGACACGGCGTAGGCCGGTACGCCGTACAAGAAGTTCACCGTGCCATCGATCGGATCCACCACCCACCGCACGCCGTCGAGCGAATCCCCCTCTCCCCCACCTTCTTCCCCGAGGATCGCATCGTCCGGACGCCACTGCGCGAGGCGCTCCCGGATGACGAGTTCAGCTTCGGTGTCGACCACCGTCACAGGATCGGTCGGACTACTCTTCGACGCTACCGAGTCGCCGGAACCCAGTCGGCTCCCGACGATCCCGAAAACCTCGGGCCGCCGGGCGCGGACATGAGCCGCGGCCTCCTGCGCCACCGCCACGGCAACCTCGCGGAGATGCTGGGGATCGGGGGCGGTGTGGCCTCGGACAGTGTCTCGACTCTGGGGTGCGTGCACAGACCCATCGGATCACACTTCCCCTGCCTCCCACCACCGCTGGAGGCACGGTGGGGCCTCCGTGTCATCCACCCAACTCGGCACAACCCATTAGTGTGACGATCAGCAGGAGCGTTTCCGAGCACGCCACAGTCGACACGGAGGAGTACACGCGATGACCAGGACCGGGTTCGGCGTCGACGTCGGAGGCAGTGGCGTCAAGGGCGGTGTGGTGGACCTCGAGACCGGCAAGCTGGTCGGGGATCGCATCAAGATTCTCACTCCACAACCGTCCACGCCGGAGGCTGTCGCCGACACCGTCGCCGAAATCGTTCGTCAAGCGTCGTGGGACGGGCCGGTGGGGATCACCTTGCCGAGCGTCGTCACCGGCGGAGTCGCCCGGTCCGCGGCGAACATCGACAAGAAGTGGATCGGTACGGACGCCCGTGCACTGTTCAGCGAGGCGCTCGGCGGACGGAACGTCACCGTCCTCAACGACGCCGACGCCGCCGGGATCGCCGAGGACGCCCTCGGCGCCGGCAGGGACGCCAAGGGCGTCATCATCCTCCTCACCTTCGGTACGGGTATCGGATCGGCGATCCTCCACAACGGCGTCCTGCTTCCCAACACCGAGTTCGGGCACATGGAAGTGGACGGAAAGGAAGCCGAGCATCGTGCGGCGTCCTCGGTCAAAGAGGACAAGGATCTCTCCTACAAGGAGTGGGCGGTGGAGGTGTCCCGGGTGCTCACCCGCTTCGAGGACCTCCTGTGGCCGGATCTGTTCATCGCCGGGGGCGGAATCAGCCGCAAACACGAGAAGTGGATTCCGCATCTCACCAACCGGACCACCGTCGTACCTGCTGCCCTCCTGAACTCGGCGGGCATCGTCGGCGCTGCTCTGGCGGTCGAAACGGGCATCGCTCCGTAACTGTTTCGGATAGGTCGTTACAATGGAAGAGCCCGGCTGCGCGCCGGCAAAACCAGTAGACCTCTCCGCCGGATGACCACTCTGGCGTGACGCCGCACGACACCGTCACGAAAGGGCGTACGTGGCAGCCACCGATACACGTCAGACTGCTGATTCGACTTCAGAGTCAGGACCGGAAGCACCAGTCGCACAGGCCGCCGACGGAACTGCTTCGGCAGTCGAGGAAGCTCCCGCGAAGAAGGCTCCGGCCAAGAAGGCTCCCGCCAAGAAAGCAGCGGCAAAGAAGGCTCCTGCGAAGAAGGCAGCAGCAAAGAAGGCGGGCGGCAAGAAGGCCACGTCCGGCAAGACCGGCGACGGTGAGGACGGCCCCGACGAGGACGTCGCGGACATCGAGGACATCGACATCACCGAGGGCGACCTCGCGGAGGTCGAGTCCGATGTCGTCGAGGTCGTTGCAGTCGGCGAGGAGGACGAAGCCGAAGAGCCGTCCGACAAGGACAAGGCATCCGGCGACTTCGTGTGGGACGAGGAAGAGTCGGAGGCGCTCCGGCAGGCCCGCAAGGACGCCGAACTGACGGCCTCGGCCGACTCGGTCCGCGCCTACCTCAAGCAGATCGGCAAGGTCGCCCTCCTGAACGCCGAGGAGGAGGTGGAACTCGCCAAGCGGATCGAGGCGGGCTTGTACGCCACCCAGATCATGCAGGAGCTCGCCGACGCGGGCGAGAAGCTCCCCGCCGCCCAGCGTCGCGACATGAGCTGGATCTGCCGTGACGGCAACCGCGCCAAAAACCACCTGCTCGAGGCGAATCTTCGCCTCGTGGTGTCGTTGGCCAAGCGCTACACCGGCCGCGGCATGGCTTTCCTCGACCTCATCCAGGAAGGCAACCTGGGCCTCATCCGTGCAGTCGAGAAGTTCGACTACACCAAGGGCTACAAGTTCTCGACCTACGCAACGTGGTGGATCCGTCAGGCCATCACCCGCGCCATGGCGGACCAGGCACGCACCATCCGTATCCCGGTGCACATGGTCGAGGTCATCAACAAGCTCGGCCGCATCCAGCGTGAACTGCTCCAGGACCTGGGTCGCGAACCCACTCCCGAAGAGCTCGCGAAGGAAATGGACATCACGCCGGAGAAGGTGCTGGAAATCCAGCAGTACGCCCGTGAGCCCATCTCCCTCGACCAGACCATCGGCGACGAGGGCGACAGCCAGCTCGGTGACTTCATCGAGGACTCCGAAGCTGTCGTGGCCGTCGACGCCGTGTCGTTCACGTTGTTGCAGGACCAGCTGCAGTCGGTACTCGAGACGCTCTCCGAGCGCGAAGCAGGTGTCGTCCGGCTCCGCTTCGGACTCACCGACGGGCAGCCGCGCACGCTCGACGAGATTGGACAGGTGTACGGCGTCACGCGCGAGCGCATCCGTCAGATCGAATCCAAGACCATGTCGAAGCTGCGGCACCCGTCCCGGTCCCAGGTGCTGCGCGACTACCTGGACTAGACGCACAGATCACACGACGATGCCCCGGACTTCCGAGTCCGGGGCATCGTCGTGTCGTAGTGACCGGTGTCGGGGCCCTCAGGCGCTCGCGCGCACTCGCAGCCACGCCTCGGCGACCGGTTCGACCACCCGCGCCGCGATGGGTCCGATGACAGCCATCAGGAGAACGTAGGCCGTGGCGAGGGCGACGAGTTGACTTTCGACTGCACCGGCCGCCACGGCGAGTCCGGCGATGACGATCGAGAATTCCCCCCGCGCAATCAGCGCCACCCCGGCCCTGGCGCGGCCCAGGCGGCCGACACCCTGTTGTTTGGCCGCCCACGCACCGGTAATCATCTTGGTGAGCGCTGTGGTGACCGCCAGCAGGACGGCCCAGCCGAGGACCGGGGGAATTGCCGTCGGATCCGTATTGAGACCGAACACGACGAAGAACATGGCGGCGAAGAGATCGCGGAGGGGTTCGAGGACACGGCTCGCGTTGTGCGCGGTCGAACCGGAAATCGCGATCCCCAGCAGGAAGGCCCCCACCGCAGCCGACACCTGCATCGCCGAACTGATCCCGGCGATCAGAAGGGCTGCGCCGAGCAACTTCAACAACAACGTCTCACTGTCCGGGCTGTCCAGCACAGCGGAGACGTAGCGTCCGTACCGCAGGGCGATCACCAGGACGACCGAGATCACTATCAGCGAGATGCCGACTGCCTCGAGGCCACCGGCGATACTGACCCCGGCGAGCAACGCGGTGAGGATCGGAAGGTAGACGGCCATCGCGAGGTCCTCGAACACCAGGATGGACAGCACGACCGGAGTTTCCCGGTTGCCGAGGCGGCCGAGATCGGTGAGGACCTTCGCGATGATGCCGGAGGACGAGATGTAGGTGACGCCGCCCAGCACCACCGCCCCGGTGGTCCCCCAGCCGAGGAATATCGCGACGGCCGCGCCCGGCGCGGCGTTCAGAACCAGATCGACGACACCGGCCATCCACGATCTGCGTAAACCGGTGACGAGCTCCGAGGCCGTGTACTCGAGGCCGAGAAGCAGCAGGAGCAGTACGACACCGATCTCACTGGCGATATGGCTGAACTCACTGATGTCTCCGAGCTGGACGAAGCCGCCACTGCCGAAGCACAGCCCGCCCAGCAGGTAGAACGGGATCGGCGACATGCCGAATCGTGCCGCGAGGCGGCCGAGAAGCCCGAGCGCGAAGAACACCGCGCCCAGTTCGATGAGCGCGAGCGTGGTGGTGTTCACGGGACTGTCAGCCGTTGGCCAGGAGCTTGGCCGCTGCGTCCAGTCCCTCTGTGGTTCCGACGGTAACCAGAAGATCGCCTGACGTGAGCATGAAATCCGGCTTCGGCGACGGGTACACCTCGCCCGCCCGCATCACCGCGACGATCGAGACCCCGGTACGGGTACGCATCGCCGTATCCCCGAGCGGACGACCGTCGAACCGGGAATCTTCCTTGATGTAGAGCTGCTTGGTGCGGATTCCCGGGAGGTCGCGATGCTCCTCTTCCAATTGGGCCACCAGTTGCGGCGCACCCAGCAGATTGCTGAGGACCGCCGCCTCCTCGGTACTCAACGGCAGGGACGCGGCGCACGCGTCGGGGTCGTCCTGTTTCGACACGATCAGGTCTGTGCGACCGTCACGATGGCTGACGACACCGATACGACGTCCGGAGGCGAGTACGAAGTCTTTGCGTACGCCGATTCCGGGTAGAGGCGTCACTTCTACGTTCATGCCTCCACGGTAGTCCCGCGGGGCGACACGGCGGTGTCGGGCGCGCGAGAGGGTGTTCGGCGACCCGCGCGGTCTTTCGGTTCCGTCACCCCAGAGCGGGAAACCGGCCGTCGGCGCCGGGACGGTAGTCCTCGATCGAGGTGACCGCAGCCAACGGCAGTGGCCCGTAGAGGTGGGGAAAGAGCATCGAGGACGGGTCGGTCGGCACACCGGGCTCCCAGAGCACCGGCGAGCCGAGAGCGGTCGGATCGAGCCACAGAATGACCAGATCTGAGCGCCCCGCGAAGAGCCGGTTGGCCGGCAGGTGCACCTGCGCCGGCGTCGACAGGTGAATGAATCCGTCGGCGCCGAACGACTCCGGTACGCGCCGGCCGCTTCCGAGCGCCTCATTCCACTCGTCGCGGCTACAGATGTGCACGAGCGCCTGTTCCGAATTCATTCGGCGAGAATAGCGTTTCGACGCGGGAGGGCGAATCAGCTGTCAGCGAAACTCATACCGCGAAGTCTGTTCATATTCGCCCTCGTCACGGGGTGTTGCGCAGGTTTCAGAGCTGTTTCGTGTGTGATGCAACACTGAGAAACGCCTACGGGAACAACGCGTAAACCGCAAACGTCTGACAGAGTAGATCCACCGCGCCACCCCGACGCGGCGGACCAAGGCCCCAGGCACTCGGCACCAGTCGAAAGCCAGTACGGAGGAGTCATGCCCGGAACACTGACCAGCCCCCCGTTGACCGCAGCCGACCGGTGCGACCGGTGCGGTGCGGGAGCCCGCGTTCGCGCGGTACTTCCGACCGGAGGAGAGTTGCTCTTCTGCGGTCACCACGCCAACGAGCACGCAGACCGTCTTCGCGAGATGAACGCCACGATCGTGTCCGAAGCCGAAGCTGCAATCTGATACGTCAGCCCGGGTGACCCGTCCCAGGCTCACCTCTTCAGACCGAGAGACCGGCGAGTGCCTGCACTCGCCGGTCTCTTCTGTGTCGCCCACATTTGCACGAGTTACCACTGGCGCAGGGTGGCGATCCGATCGGTCAGCTGCTCGACGGTCGCAATGGCCGTCGGCGGTCCACCACAGACGCGGCGCAGTTCCCCGTGGATGGTGCCGTGCGGCTTTCCTGTCCTGTGGTGGTGCATCGCGACGAGACTGTTCAACTCGCGCCGGAGCTGGGCGAGCTGCCCAGCTGCTGCCACCCTCTCGGCGACCTGCGGGACCGGTGGCGCAACGACGGGCGCGGCCTCCGGCTTGCTGATCTGCTCCTGCTGGCGTTGACGAAGTAGCGCACGCATCTGCTCGGCGTCGAGCAGCCCCGGCAATCCCAGGTAATCCGCCTCCTCGTCCGAACCGGAGAAGGTCGCCGTCCCGAAGGACGAACCGTCGTAGATCACCTGATCGAGTTCCGCGTCGGCGCCGATCGAAGTGAACGCCTTCTCGTCCTCCCCGAGCTCGTCCTTCTGCTTGTTCGCGTCGGCGAGGAGGTCGTCGTCGAACCCTTCCTTCTCCCGATGCGGCTTACCCAGTACGTGATCTCGCTGCGCCTCGAGCTGGCTGGCAAGGTCGAGGAGAACCGGCACCGACGGAAGGAAGACGCTGGCGGTCTCACCCTTGCGCCGCGACCGCACGAAGCGTCCGATCGCCTGCGCGAAATACAGCGGGGTGGACGCACTGGTGGCGTAGACACCGACGGCCAAGCGGGGAACGTCGACACCCTCGGACACCATCCGGACGGCGACCATCCATTTCTGGGTACTTGCGCCGAATTCCGCGATCCGCTTGGAGGCCGTCGGGTCGTCCGAGAGCACGACGACCGGTTCTTCGCCGGTCACGGCCGTCAACGTCTGGGCATATGCGCGGGCAACCGTCTGATCGGTGGCGATGACGAGTCCGCCCGCGTCCGGCATGCCACCCGCACGTAGCTGTCCGAGCCGGGTGTCGGCGGCGTGCAGCACAGCCGGAATCCAGTCGCCCGCAGGGTCGAGCGCGGTTCGCCAGGCACGCGCCGTCTGTTCCGCGCTGAGGGGCTCGCCCAGTCGAGCCGAGAATTCCTCGCCCGCATTGTTCCGCCACCGGGCCTCACCGGAATATGCGAGGAACACCACCGGCCGGACGACTCCGTCGGCGAGCGCATCGGAATATCCGTACGAGTGATCGGCTTTCGACCGGAGAAGCCCCTCACGGTCGGGTTCGTACGTGACGAAGGGAATCGCGCTGTCGTCGCTTCGAAAGGGCGTTCCGGTCAGCGCAAGCCGGCGCGTGGCATCACCGAATGCCTCACGGATCGCATCTCCCCAGCTCTTCGCGTCACCGCCGTGGTGGATCTCGTCGAGGATCACCAGCGTGCGCCGGCTCTCGGTGCGCACCCGGTGCTTGAACGGGTGGGAAGCCACCTGCGCGTAGGTGACCACCACACCCTGGTAATCACTCGAGGTCTGCCCGGTCGAGTTGGAGAAGTACGAGTCCAGGGCGATCCCGTTACGGGTTGCCGACTCGGCCCACTGGTGTTTGAGGTGTTCGGTGGGTGCGACCACCGTCACCTGGTCGACCGTGCGGTCCCGCAGCAGTTCCGACGCCACGCGTAGCGCGAACGTCGTCTTACCGGCACCCGGTGTTGCGACAGCGAGGAAATCGCGCGGACCGGTGGACAGGTATTTGGCCAGGGCACGACGCTGCCAAGCGCGCAGTGACCCCGCCGCCGGTCGAGCTGGTTCGGTCTGAGCGAGATATGCCTCGGTGCCCACTATCTGCGCCGCCCCGGGACCTACGGTCTCAGCACTCACTGGCGGCCCTCCGCTGACATGGCACTGTTTGCTGCACTCCTCGTGTATCCGTCCGACGTGTTCCGGTCCAGCCCCGCGGGCGCTGTCCGTCAAGGAGCCTAGCGCCCGAGTCCGACTCGAACCGCATTCGCGGCGCCCGGCAGCGGCAGATTCTTTGCGACACGAGGAAGGCAGCGGTGGGCAACCGGGCGTGTCGTCAGGGATGCTGGAGGAATCATGAGCGAAACGCGCGCGAAGGCGTCGGACAGGGGCGCCGCCCGACACCGAGCGCGGTGGCATCCGCTACGCCGGACGCTGCGCGTGATCACGCACACAGCGAGCCAGGCGTGGGGCGACTCGATCTTCGCCAAGGCGGCGACCGCTGCGTTCTGGCAGACGCTCTCGCTGCCCCCGCTCCTGCTGGGACTGCTCGGGATGCTCGGTTACGTGGGGGGATGGTTCGGGCCGGACACTGTCGACATCATCCAGTCCAAGATCATCACCTTCAGTGGAACCGTATTCAGCGACAGTGTGGTCGAGGAGATCATCCGCCCCACCGTCGGTGACGTGCTGCGTCAAGGTCGCCCGGAGATCGTCTCCCTGAGTTTCCTGCTGTCGCTGTGGGCCGGATCGTCCGCGATCTCGACGTTCGTGGACTCGATCGTGGAGGCACACGGGCAGCAGGAGGCACGCCACCCCGTCTGGCAGCGGGTGTTCGCGTTGTTGCTCTACGTCGCTTTTCTCGTCCTCGCGGTGTTCACCCTGCCGCTGGTTGCCCTGGGACCTACCCTTGTCGGCCAGGTCCTGCCCGAGGCGTGGCGCACCATCGGAACGGAGATCGTGGACACGTTCTACTACCCGGGTGTCGGATTGCTCATGATCATCGGCCTGACCACCCTGTACAAGGTGGCGCTGCCGAAGTCGCTGCCCTGGCACCGCCTGCTCGGCGGCGCACTCGTGGCGGGAGTCTTCTTCCTGGCCGCCAGCACGGGCCTGCGGCGGTACCTGAGCTGGGCGACCGGTACCGGATACACGTACGGGGCGCTCGCCGCCCCGATCGCGTTCTTGCTCTTCACGTTCTTCCTCGGTTTCGCCGTGGTTCTGGGCGCCGAGTTCAACGCAACGATTCAGGAGTTCTGGCCGGCCCGCGCGACTCGCATCGATCAGATGCGGGACTGGATCGCCGCCCAAGCCGATAGCCCCTCGACGGGTCCGGTGACCAACCTCACCCGCCGCATCGCCACGGGACCGATCAACATCATCGGCGACCGCAATCGGCAAGGCGGAAGACATGAGGCCTCCGACGGGGACGCCACACCGGGCCGTCCCCGAGACGGCAGCCCGAAGGACGCCAGCCCGAAAGACGCCGGGCCGGAAGAGGGGGTCCTACGGGACGAAACCCCCGCGTCCCCCGGTCTGTGTGAACCGTCGACGCCTCAGTCGCCCTTGCGCAACCCCTCGTAGATCTTCTTGCAATCGGGGCAGACGGGTGATCCCGGCTTCGCGGACTTGGTGACCGGGAAGACCTCACCGCACAGCGCGACGACGTGCGTGCCCATCACAGCGCTCTCGGCGATCTTGTTCTTCTTCACGTAGTGGAAGAACTTCGGGGTGTCGTCATCGGTCGACTCGTCAGTGGTGACGTCGGGCCGTTCCTTTGTTTGAGTGCTCACCCCTCAATAATGCCGCAACGGCCCGAGGATCCCACCCCCACGACCCGCCGTGTGCATTTGCTCCCCGACAGTGGAACAGTGGAGGCATGGCCCGAAGTGCAGGGTTCGGCGCATCAGGCGAAGCCGGCTCACCGAACAACCCGGTTCTCATCACCGAAGCGGCGCGATCCATCGAGGATCAGCACCGCGCGCGTGTCCGCAAGTACCTGATCATCATGTCCTTCCGCTTCCCCGCACTTATTTTCTCGGCGGCGGCCTACGGCATCTGGGGCAATGCCTGGATCTCCATGGCGATCATCGGTCTGTCCATCCCGTTGCCGTGGATCGCAGTCCTCATCGCGAACGACCGGCCTCCGCGCACCAAGGACGAACCGAGTCGGTACGACCATCGAGACACCACCGCTCTGCCTGCGCCGCCGCACCGAACGATCGAAGGCTGACACCGGAGCGCGACCTGCAACAATGCACCGGTGAACCGCAACACGCTGCTGTCGATCTGCGCTCCCCTGCGAGAAGCTCTCCTTCGCAACCGGTATGACACCGACACCCTGCTCGACACGCTGGGCCCGGACATCCATGCAGCACTGGGCCGCAACGAGCCCGTCCCGGTCCGGCGGGCCAGCGCGAGCTGCGGTGAACTCGGAACACTGATCCGGTTGTTCCTTCTCGGCGACGACTGCCCGATCGCCGAGGTCGCGGCCGCACTCCGCCCGCTGAGCGTCGAGGCGGCGGTCGACGCGGGTCTCCTCGCGAGCGATGCCGGTGTCGTCCGCGCGGCACTGGACCTCCGGCCCATCGATACCGGCTCCGGAAATCGGTGGGTGCTTTCGGACCTCGACGGGTCGATGCGCCCCCGCGAGACTGCGGTCGATCACGTCATCGGGGTGGGCCACGCCTCTCTGTCCTTGTTGCAGGCCACCCCGGGTGCGCCCGTCGGGTCTCTCCTCGACGTGGGAACGGGGTGTGGCATCCAGGCCCTGCACGGAACGTCCTATGCGCAGTCGGTCACCGCGACCGACCTGAACGTCAGGGCGGTGGATCTGGCAGCCGTCACGATGGCCCTCAACGAAGAGGAGGTCGAACTGCTGACCGGGTCGTGGTTCGAGCCGGTGGAGGGCCGTACTTTCGACCAGGTCGTCGCGAATCCGCCGTTCGTCGTCAGCCGAGCGACAGTGGGCCACACATATCGCGACTCCGGCCTCGACCTCGACGGTGCGAGCCGACTGATGATCTCCCGGTCTCCCGACTACCTGGCTCCCGGCGGCACCGCCGCGCTCCTCGCGTCCTGGGTCCACGTCGCGGGAGAGGACTGGCGGAACCGGGTGGCGTCATGGTTGCCCGCACACGGCATCGACGCGTGGGTGGTCCAGCGGGACGTGGCCGACCCAGCCCTCTACGTGGGCACCTGGATGCGCGACGGTGGACTGGACACCAAGGATCCCTCTGCCGCCGCGACGGCCGAGCAGTGGCTCGATCACCTCGAGAGCGCCGATGTCGAGGGAGTCGGATTCGGGTTCGTCTACCTGCGCCGGACCGACGCGCCCAGTGACCTCCTGGCCGAGGATCTCACGCACGGTTTCGACGATCCGCTGGGGGCGGAGGCGCTCGCCTACTTCGACCGGGTGGCGTGGTTGCGCGAGAACGACGTGCTCACGGCCCGCTTCCACGTGCAGGAGAGCACAGCGCTCGAGCGGGTCTTCCTCCCCGGTGAGGAGGGGTGGACTCAGGTGGTCGCACGACTGCATCGCGGGAACGGTCCCGCATGGCAGCACGAGATCGACGACCTGGTCGCCTCCCTCGTCGCGGGAATGCGGAGCGACGGTCTCGTTCTGGGAGAACTGATCGATCTCCTGGCTGCCGCGCACGACATGGTTGCCACCGACCTCGCCGAGTCGGCGATACCGCTCGTGCACTCTCTCGTGCGGCACGGTTTGGTGCTGCCGGTGTAGCCGCTGGGGTTCCGTGCGGTTCCCCTTATACGTGTTCTCAGCAACTTCTCAGGACCGAACGTACGAAGTCGCAGGTCAGAGCCCTCCTGCCGAAAAGTGTCCGGGAACTTTCCGTGCCAGTCGGAGCGTTGTTCCCTATGAGACACCACCGATGAGGAGGCAAGTCATGACAAGCCCCAGCACCACTACTCGCATTCGCCCCAGCGCCGCCGATCTGGACGCCCAGAGCCCGGCTGCCGACCTGGTCCGCGTCTACTTGAACGGGATCGGCCGCACCGCTCTGCTGACGGCCGCGGACGAGGTGGAGCTGTCCAAGCGAATCGAGGCTGGGCTGTACGCCGCGCATGTTCTCGAGACCGGCAAGCGACTGTCCCCCGCGAAGAAGCGAGACCTTGCGACGATCGTCCGCGACGGACAGTCGGCCAGGGCGCACCTGCTCGAGGCGAATCTTCGCCTCGTGGTGTCGCTGGCCAAGCGCTACACGGGCCGTGGCATGCCCTTGCTCGACCTCATCCAGGAAGGCAACCTGGGCTTGATCCGGGCGATGGAGAAGTTCGACTATTCCAAGGGTTTCAAGTTCTCGACGTATGCCACGTGGTGGATTCGTCAGGCCATCACCCGGGGCATGGCCGATCAGAGCCGCACCATCCGGCTGCCAGTGCACCTCGTCGAGCAGGTGAACAAACTCGCCCGCATCAAGCGTGAGCTGCACCAGCAACTCGGCCGTGAGGCCACCGACGACGAACTGGCGGAGGAGTCGGGCATTCCGGCCCACAAGATCGCGGATCTCCTCGACCACAGCCGCGACCCGGTGAGCCTGGATATGCCGGTCGGCAACGACGAAGAGGCTCCTCTGGGCGACTTCATCGAGGATTCGGAAGCCACGTCGGCGGAGAACGCGGTCATCGCCGGTCTTCTGCACAGCGACGTTCGCAGCGTTCTGGCCACTCTCGACGAACGCGAGCAGCAGGTGATCCGCCTGCGGTACGGACTCGACGACGGTCAGCCGCGCACCCTCGATCAGATCGGCAAGCTCTTCGGGCTCTCACGCGAGCGGGTCCGCCAGATCGAGCGTGAAGTGATGGGCAAGCTTCGTCAGGGTGATCGCGCGGAGCGGCTGCGTTCCTACGCCAGCTGATCTTCGCACTCCACCGACTGATTTGTGTCTACCCGCTGCCGGTGCCGGTTTTCGAGACCGGCACCGGCAGCGTCGCATCTAACGGAGCCTGCGTGGCCCCAGGTCGGCGAAACTCGGTTCCGGACCGATGCGCACCCGTGAGTCGGTGACCTGAGCGCCCTCGGCGGACGCGAGTACGGGTTCGCAGGCCAGTTCCCGTACCTCGGGGAGGTCGTCGGCGAGTGCGGAGATCCGCTGGACCAGATCGACGAGCGCCGACTTGTTCACCGGCACCGCACTCCGGTACCCCGACAGCAGCGGTGCAGCCTTCGGCGCATCGATCAGTTCGGTAGCCGCGTCTTCGGTGAGCGGCAGCACCCGGTACGCGCGGTCCCCGAGGAGGTCGGAAATCACGCCGGCGAGCCCGAACGAGATGAGTGCGCCGAACGACGGGTCGTCCTGCACGCCGACCACGCAGCCGATTCCCTTCGTCGCCATTCGCTGCACGTGAAGGAGGGGTTCACCGGACGCCGCGGCCAGGTCGCGGTACGCCAGCCGAACGGAGTCGGGGCCGACGAGGTCGAGCCGCACACCCCCGAGGTCGGGGCGGTGGCGCCACTGCTCACCGGTTGCTTTCACCGCCACCGGGTAGCCGAGTTCGTCGGCCGCGGCAACAGCTTCTTCCTCGGTCGTGGCCGAGCGGAACTCCACAACCTCGACTCCGTAACACGCGAGTAGTTGCGACGCCTCGTAATCGGACAGCCACCGCCCCGACGACGTGGACAGCCAGGTGTCCACCATCTCTTTCGCCTTCTCGGGGTCGATCCCGGCGGGTCGCACGACCTTGGATGCGGGTTTGCTCTTCCACGCGGCATACCGCCAGGCGCGCGCAAGCGCCAGCGCGGCCCGTTCCGGTCCCGGATAGGACGGCACCGAGCCGCGCGTGGGATGCCCGTCTTCGCCCCGCACCGCGAGGACGTCCGGGACGCCCTCCGCTGCGAGGAACGTGGTCAGAACCGGCTTGTCGGCATCGCGGACGGCTTCCTTCAGCGCCTGGGCGAACGGCTCGACCGGTATGGCAACGGGCGGAACGAAGACCGCGATGACCGCGTCGACGTCGGCCGAGGACAGCGCCGTGCGCACGGCGCTGGCGAATTCGTCCGGTCCGGCCTGCGGTCCGAGGTCGACCGGGTCGCCGACGTGCAGGCCTTCGCTGCGCGCCGCGTCAGCGGCCAACACCCCCAAGGCGGTGGAGTTGCCGACCACCGCGAGCCGCGGCCCCGCAGGCAACGGTTGATATCCGAACAGGAGAGCGCAGTCGAACAACTGGGAAATCGACCCCACCTGCACGACACCGGCCTGCTCGAACAGTGCCCGCACGATCGAATCGTCCATTTCGACGCCCGTGGCAGCCAGCGCCGGGGGAACCGCGTGCCGGCCACTTTTCACCGCGACGATCGGCTTGTTGCGGGCAACGCGGCGAGCGATTCGCGAAAACTTCCGTGGGTTGCCGAAACTTTCGAGGTAGAGCAGGACCACCTCGGTAGCAGGATCGGAATCCCAATACTGCAGGAGATCGTTACCCGAGACGTCAGCCCGGTTACCGGCCGAGACGAACGCAGACAAGCCGATTCGACTTCGGGCGGCCTCGTCGAGGATGGCGATTCCGAGCGCACCGGACTGGCAGAAGAATCCGACGTTGCCAGGGCTCGGGAGCACGGGCGCCAGCGTGGCGTTGAGGGACACCGCGGCGTCGTTGTTGGCCACTCCGAGTGCGTTGGGCCCGATGAGTCGCATCCCGTGCGCCCGCGCCGCGTGCACGAGACGCCTCTCGGACTGCTTTCCGTCGAGTCCGGTTTCGCTGAATCCGGACGAGACCACGACGAGCGCTTTGACGCCTTTGTCGAGGCAGTCGTCCAGAACTGCGCTGATCGACTCGGCGGGGACGGCGACCACGCCGAGATCCACCTCGTCGGGAATGTCGCGGACGGTCGGGTAGGCCCGCACACCCTGGACGGAACGATGCTCGGCATTGACCGGGTACACGGGGCCGGTGAACCCGGCCCGCAGCAGGTTGGTGAGCACGGCGTGCCCGACCTTGGCACTGTCGGTGGAGGCACCGATCACTGCAACCGACCGCGGACTGAGCACGTTTCGCATACTGCGCGCCTCGGCCGCCCGCTCCCGGGAATTACGCACCGAGACCATGGCTTCGGTGGGGTCGATCGCGAACTCGAGTTTGAGCACTCCGCCCTCGTAGCTGCGACTGACCTGATAACCCGCTTCGCGGAACACCGTGACCATGTTGCGGTTCTCCGCGAGGACCTCGGCGACGAACATGGTGAGCCCGTTTTCTGCTGCTGCCCCGGCTAGATGCTCGAGGAGGATCGGCCCGAGTCCCCGTCCCTGGTGCGCGTCGGCGACGACGAATGCCACTTCCGCCGACTTGCCGTCCCCCTCACCGACGAGCCGTTCGTACCGCCCGACGGCGATGATCTCGTCGCCGAGGACCACCACGAAAGCCACCCGATTCTTGTGGTCGATCGTGGTGAAGTGCACGATGTCGCGTTGGGACATGGTGGGGTACGGGCCGAAATAGCGTAGGTAGCGGGTACGTTCGGACAACTTCGCGTGAAACGCGACGAGCTTCTCGGCGTCCTCCGGCACGATCGGCCGCAGCGCCACCGCGCCGCCGTCCGCTGCCAGCACATCGACCACCCAGTGATGCGGGTAGTCGTGCGCCGAATCGGGAGCGCCGTCCGTCGATTCAGTCACGAGGATCCTCCGGGTCGAGGCCGAGTAGCGGGAAGCAGGCCCGGCGGGTGGCGATGACTGCGGAGTCGATGCGGGTCAGTGCGCGGTCGACCGAAGCGTTTCCTGTTTCGGGTGTGCCCCCCGGCCCATCCCAGGGCAGGTAGGCGACCTCGCCACCGTCACCCATCGTCTCGGGTAGGTCGACACTGGGTGCGAGCGCGGACGCTTGCTCGCGCCACACCTCGGGTACTGCGGTGCCCGTGTCGATCTCGCGGTCCAGGGCCGCGGCGATGAGGTGTGTCCACGACCGCGGAACCACCCGCACGAGCCCGTAGCCGCCGCCGCCCACAGCCAGCCAGCGACCCTCCGAGTACCGATCCGCAAGGTCACGCATCGCGAGAAACGCTGCACGCTGACCATCGACCGTCAGTGACAGGTCGGCGAGCGGATCCTCACGGTGGCTGTCGACGCCACATTGGCTGATCACGATCTGCGGACGGA
The DNA here is from genome assembly GCF_017656075.1 of Rhodococcus sp. ZPP. Lineage (NCBI taxonomy): Bacteria > Bacillati > Actinomycetota > Actinomycetes > Mycobacteriales > Nocardiaceae > Rhodococcus > Rhodococcus sp. ZPP. Next base: position 6,466,900 of record NZ_CP058638.1, on the reverse strand, counting down.
ACGCCGCGAGCGCCCCGGGAACGATGGCGTGAAACCCTCTGAGCCACAGTGCGTCCACTGTGCCCGGAAGAACCGGAAGGTTGATCGAGGTACCCTCCCCCGCCCCCTCGCCGACTTCGCTCGACCACCCGGTGTTGGGCCACAACGTCGCAGGATGCTGATGCAACGAAATGGTCAGTACACGTGGATCGCCGGCAAAAGCGTGCTGGACACCGTCCCCGTGGTGCGCGTCCACGTCGATGTAGGCGATGCGGTCGAACCCGTTGTCCAGCAACCAGGAAATGGCGATGGCGACATCGTTGTACACGCAGAAGCCGGACGCCCAGCCGGGCATCGCGTGGTGCATTCCCCCGCCGATACTCACGGCCCTGCGGGTGCGCCCCGATGCGATTTCCTTGGCCGCCGCGAGAGAGCCGCCGGCGAGGATGGCACTCGCCTCGTGCATCTGCGGAAACACCGGATTGTCCTCGGTACCGAGCCCGTACGGCGCATCCGCGCCGAGCACGCCCGACGCCTGCGAGTGCCCGGCCTGCTTGACCGCCTCGACGTATCCGGGGGTGTGGATGCGCAGCAGATCTGCGTCTGCGGCCGCGTCGGGGCGAACCAACTCCACACCCTCGAGCGTTCCCAGCGCACGCGCGAGCGACATGGTGAGCTCGAGCCGAGTGGGATTCATCGGGTGGTCCGCACTCCACCGGTAGCTGAGATAGTCCGGACTCCACACGACTACACGGTTCGATACCCCTGCAGCCGAATCCTCTCCGGAACTGAACGACGCGGTCATGAACTCACGCTACTGGTCCTCCGCAGACCGTGCGAGCAGACCCCTCCCGGGGGCCGGGGCCCGCGCGAGCAGACCCCTCCCGGGGCCCGGGGACTGCCCGAACAGGCCCGGCCGGGCGCGCTCCGGGAGGGAGCGCGCCGGTGAGGGCGGATGACCGGTAGAATCGGCAAGGACGAAGGGGTGTGAGTGTGAAGGATCTGGTCGACACCACGGAGATGTACCTCCGGACGATCTACGACTTGGAAGAAGAGGGCGTCGTCCCACTTCGAGCACGGATTGCCGAACGACTGGAGCAGAGCGGCCCGACGGTGAGCCAGACCGTCGCCCGGATGGAACGCGACGGCCTTCTCCTGGTCGCCGGTGACCGCCATCTGGAACTGACGGAGAAGGGGCGCGAGCTTGCGGTGTCGGTCATGCGTAAGCACCGACTGGCGGAGCGCCTTCTGGTCGACATCATCGGCCTGAAGTGGGAAGAGGTCCATGCCGAGGCGTGCCGCTGGGAGCACGTCATGAGCGAAGAGGTCGAACGGCGGCTCGTGGAGGTGCTCAACAACCCCACCACGTCGCCGTACGGAAATCCGATTCCCGGACTTGCCCTGCTCGGCCTCGAACGCCCGGTGGACGCGCCGGAGACACTCATCCGTCTCACGGACGTTCCTCCCGGTAAGCCGACAGCTGTGGTCGTGCGGCGCCTCGCCGAGCACGTTCAGTCGGATCCCGATGTCATCGGTCAACTGCGTGAGGCAGGCGTGGTTCCGGACGCCCGCGTGACGGTCGAGACCAAACCGGGATCGGTCACGATCACCGTGCCCGGTCACAGCGGGTTCGACCTTTCCGAAGAGATGGCGCACGCCGTCCAGGTGAAGGTCCAGGGATAGTCGATGAAACTTCTCGTCACCGGCGGCGCCGGTTATGTCGGCAGTGTGTGCAGCACCGTGTTGCTCGAGCGGGGACACGAGGTCGTCATCATCGACGACCTGTCCACGGGCAATGCCGACGCGGTGCCGCTCGGTGCCGAGTTCATCGAAGGTGATGTCGCCGACGTCGCCGTGGATGTCCTCGGGACCGGCGGAACTCCCAGGTTCGACGGTGTGCTGCACTTCGCGGCGCAGTCGCTCGTCGGCGAGTCCGTGGAGTACCCGGAGAAGTATTGGCGCGGCAACGTCGTCACCACTCTCGAACTCCTCGAAGCCATGCGACATTCGGGAACGTGGCGGCTCGTCTTCTCCTCGACGGCCGCAACGTACGGTGAGCCGGAGCATTCGCCGATCACCGAGGCGGATCCGACCCGTCCCACGAATCCGTACGGAGCCACCAAACTCGCCATCGACCATGCCATCACGTCCTACGCAGTGGCACATTCGTTCGCGGCGACGAGCCTGCGCTATTTCAACGTGGCGGGCGCGTACAAGTCGGTCGGCGAAAACCGGGTCGTGGAAACGCATTTGATCCCTCTGGTGCTTCAGGTCGCGCTCGGCCAACGCGAGAAGATTTCGATGTTCGGAACCGACTGGCCCACGCCGGACGGGACGGCGGTGCGCGACTACATTCACGTTCTCGATCTGGCCGAGGCGCATCTGCTCGCGCTCGAGTCGTCCATCGAAGGCCGTCACAGAATCTACAACCTCGGAAGCGGTGCGGGATTCAGTGTCCGCGAGGTGATCTCGGCATGTGCCCGGGTCACCGGGCTGCCCATCCCGGTGGAGGACGCGCCGCGCCGAGCCGGCGACCCAGCGATTCTCGTCGCGTCCAGTGACCGCGCCATCGCGGAACTCGGGTGGCGGCCGGAACACACCGATCTCGATGAGATCGTCGCCGACGCGTGGGCCTATCTGCAACAACTCGGCGACAGGTCCCACGCGGCGCGGCGATGATGCTGTTCTCAGGTGTCGATCGGCGGCGGCAGGGTGACGCCGATCTTCCGCGCTGAGTCGTAGCCGAGACCGGCCAGTTCACGAACCGCCGCCGGCCGAAGTCCCGATTGCAAGGCGTTGTCCAGGAGCGCGGCCAATGCATGATCGGGATCGGCTTCCAGTGCCGCGCAGAAGGCAACGCCGGCCAGCGGTCCGTCGCCACGTACGTACGCGCTGTACCCGAGAAGGGCTGCTGCGGTGGCCCGTTCGGGATCGGGAAGATGACGTGCCAGCAGAATCCACAGTTGTTCGGCATCGTCGGCATATGCGCTGACGGCGAGTGCGAGAAGACTGTCGCGAACAACCAGATTGTCCAGTGCCAGGGCCAGCTCGACATATTCGTGCGCGGCCACTCCCTGTCCCGAATGCAACCGTGCGATGTGGGCCAGCACGAATTCAAGTTCGCGGCGATCACCCCGGGTGTCGGTGCGTCCCGCGAATTGGCCTCTCGGCGCGGCAGATTCGCGAACATCGTCGAGGAGTTCGGCGATGCGGACCCGCTCGCCGACCGGACCTGCCTCTACGGTCGCTTCCAGATCTTCACGGGACGACCGGATTGCCCGGCCACTGACGACCTGCGCCACGGCGACATGAGAGGCCGCCGGATCCGATTGCACACCGTATCGTCCCCCACCCAGCAGTCCGAACCACCGGTTGCCGGCGCCGATGTCGGCGGTCACGAAGACATCGAGCAGTTCGGTGGACGTCCGATCCAGGAGGTCCTCGAATTCCGACACGATACTTGCCACTTCGGCCCGTGACGTGTCCGTAGGATCCGCGAATCGGTCGTCGACGAGGACGACCAGCACGCCCGTGGCCTGTTCACGCTCGCATACCACAGCGAATTGGTCCACGGCCGCGCACATGGGTGCAGTCGGTATATCACCGCCACCGAGCACGAGGTCGTGCCTCATCACGGCCCCGACCGTCGAATCATCCGTCAAACACACGGCTACGATGGACCGTTCCGGACGGAAGCCGAGGAGCGCGGGGATCGCGGCGAGGAGGTCGCCGGGATCGCACAGGCGGAGCTGCTCGGGCGGCAAGAAGTGTCGGCCGGTGGGGTCGGAACCGGACCTGTGTGGAAACGCGGACGTCGTCATGCACTTGACTCTGAACGCGCACCGGAGCCCCCGAATTCACCGACCAGCGACAATGGGTCGGGCTGTGGATGAGCGGCAGGTTGTGGACAAACGGGCAGCCGAGCCGGACGAATGCGCTGTGGACCCGCGCAGGGTGTCGGAGCCGTGTGCTATCTGCCGCGCTCAGCCTGCTCGAACCTTCTGCACCGCTCTCGTGAACACGTCGTCGAGCGCCGAGGTGTCCGCCGTGGCGTGTCCGAAGGACATGAACGTTGCCGACACACGGACATCCCCTACCTGCGCGATCAACGTCAGCATCGACTGCGTGACCTTGTCGCCGTCACTGCCGGATCGAACCGTGCGGCGCAGGGCCAGCGTGTCGTCCGCTCGAATCGGCGGGGCAGGCATGATGTCGGTGGCGACCGTCGATTCGGCACCGCTGGCCGCTACGGTCATCTCACCGCAATTCGCCGTCTGCTGCTCGAGTTCGTCGAGCGGTGTGTCTGTCTTGGCGAGCTCGACCGTGATCGTCGACCGGCTCGCGTTGTCGGTGCCCACGGCCATCACCGTTCCGGTCGGTCCGTAGTCCTGGGCCGGCGGAGCACACTCCGACGGATCGACGACGGCGTCCTGGGGAACACCCGTGAGATCCGGTGCGGCCATCGACACGGCGTGCGGCGGCAGCACGATCGCCTGATATTTGGACGGGAAGTCGGACGGCTCCAACAACAGTGCCGACAAACCCCTGCCGGAGGGCACCCCGGCCGCGATGCTGCTGGAGGGCTGAGCCACACCCGGGACCTCGGACGCGCACGACGCGAGCGCCCCGGCTACCGCGGCAAGCACAGCGACAGGAAGGAGGACCGCGCTTCGACTCGTCGTACGCCGCGAACTCACCGTCGACCTCCCGTACCGCTGCTGGCGGCTCGTCAACCGAGCCCTTTCCGCCACTCTGCCAGAAGTCCGCAGTGCCCTCGGGGAGGCAGAGCGTTCAACTTCGCGCGGGCGATGGGCCCGCGGATTCGGCACCTCGGTACCCGCGTCCACGCCTTTTTCCGAGAGGAGCTGCCATTGTCCTGGGCGTATCGTGAAAAGATGAAGACCAAATCGGTTCAATACGAGCTCGCCCGGCGATTGGCCGAGCGGGATCAACTGAACGTCGACATCCTCGAACTCGAGGGTCGGCTCGCACGAGCACAGCGCCGACTTCACGAGTTGTCCACCGAAATCGCTTCGCTGGGGCACGTCGAGCACTGAGTACCGCCCATCCGCCCAGGAGCGCGGATGCCGTTCGCGGCGACCTGCCCACACCACGCTGGGCATGGGAGCTCGCTGTGGGCGAACACGGAAACGGGGTACACGGGAATTATCCGTTGCCTTCGAGGCGTTCCCCCGAAGCAGACCTCCGCGAAGAATGTCCGACGTATCGATGCCGGAGACGATAGGGGACACTGGAGGTCACGCACGAAGGAGATGAGGTCTGTGATGGACGAACAGTCGAAGATGTACGAACTCGAGTTTCCCGCACCGCAGCTGTCCTCCGCGGACGGGCAGGGACCGGTGCTGATCCACGGACTCGAAGGTTTCTCCGACGCGGGCCACGCCGTCAAACTCGCCACAACGCACCTCCGGGAGAGCCTCGAGAGCGAATTGGTTGCCTCCTTCGCGGTGGACGAACTGGTCGACTATCGCTCACGTCGCCCGACCATGACCTTCAAGTCCGACCACTTCTCGGACTACGACCAGCCGGAACTGAATCTGTATGCCCTGAAGGACACGACAGGGACCCCCTTCCTTCTGCTGGCCGGAATGGAGCCCGACCTGCGGTGGGAACGCTTCACCACGGCGGTGCGCCTGCTGGCGGAACAACTCGGTGTCCGGCGCACAGTGGGTATCAATGCGATCCCGATGGCGATTCCGCATACTCGGCCGCTGGGAGTGACTGCTCATTCGACCAACAAGGAATTGATCAAGGACCACCAGCGCTGGGCCGGCGAACTTCAGGTACCCGGCAGCGCGTCGTCGTTGATCGAGTTACGGATGGCGCAGCACGGTCACGAATCGATCGGGTTTTCCGTTCACGTTCCGCACTACCTTGCGCAGACCGACTACCCGGGGGCGGCTGAAACCCTCCTCGAGAATGTTAGTGAGGTCACAGATCTCCAGCTGCCCCTCAACGCGCTCGGCGAGGCAGCCGCACGGGTGAAGGAACAGGTCGACGAGCACATCGCGGGTAACGAAGAGGTCCAAACCGTGGTTCATGCCCTCGAGCGTCAGTACGATGCCTACGTAACGGCCCAGGAGCAGCAGTCGAGCCTCCTGGCCAGCGAGGAAGACCTTCCGAGCGGGGACGAATTGGGGGCCGAATTCGAGCGCTTCCTTGCCGAGCAAGCGCAGCAGGACGGCCATGGAGAGCGGTCCGATGGCGAGTCCGGAACAGCGGGCGGAGCCTGACGGAAAGGCGGCTGTGCGGCCGCCACCCGGTTGCTGTGCGACCGCCCTGATCAGTTGTTCACCGGACGCCCGTGCAATAGCGTCGAACCGAAGCGGATGATTGAGAGGTCAACATTCGGGAAGTTCACCTAGTTCAGGAGGCGACATGAGCGACACTCGCATTCGTAAGCTCAGGCCTGTTCCCGACGCCGAAACCCGCATGATGTTTCGCACCATCCACGGATACCGTCGCGCGTTCCGCATGGCCGGTGAGGGCCCAGCCCTCCTGCTGATCCATGGAATCGGGGACAACTCGTCCACCTGGACCGAGATCATCCCGCATCTGGCCCGCAACTACACAGTCATCGCACCGGACCTTCTCGGTCACGGACGCTCCGACAAGCCCCGCGCCGACTACTCCGTGGCGGCCTACGCCAACGGCATGCGCGATTTACTCTCGACCCTCGGCATCGACAACGTCACCGTCATCGGGCACTCACTCGGTGGCGGAGTAGCCATGCAGTTCGCCTACCAGTTCCCGCAGATGGTCGACCGATTGGTTTTAGTCTCTGCCGGCGGCGTCACCAAGGACGTCCATCCCCTACTCCGCCTCGCGTCGGTCCCGATCCTGAACGAGGCCCTCAAACTGCTGCGCATTCCCGGGGCAATGCCGACGGTCCGGCTGCTCGGCAATGCGATCGGCCAGCTCAACGGAACCAGGCTCCGCCCCGGCGCCATCCTGCACGACACCCCGGATCTCGTCCGCGTGCTCGCCGAGCTCTACGACCCCACGGCGTACGAGGCGTACCTACGCACGCTGCGCGCGGTCGTCGACTGGCGCGGTCAGGTGGTCACGATGCTCGACCGGTGTTACCTGACCGAGAACCTCCCGGTGCAACTCATCTGGGGGGACCAGGATGCGGTCATCCCGGTCGCTCACGCCCACCTCGCTCATGCCGCCATGCCGGGTTCACACCTCGAGATCTTTCGCGGTGCCGGTCACTTCCCGTTCCGGGACGACCCGATGCGCTTTCTGCGCACCATCGAGAAGTTCCTCGCCGGCACTCGTCCGCTGGCATTCGACGAGGCCAGATGGCGGCAGATGTTGATTTCCGGTGTCGGCGAGGGAACGATCACCGGCAGTGCGTCCACCCGAATGGCTGTTCTCGACGCCATGGGTTCCGACGAACGCAGCGCGACATAGGCGCGAGAGCGGCGTACTGCTGTACGGCTAGCCTGTAGCAGTGCTTCTTCCCGACCTTCTCCCCGAAGACGCGGATCCTGATTCCGTTTTCGACGCCTTCACCTCGTGGACCGAAGATCGAGGTCTGCGGCTCTATCCCGCCCAAGAAGAGTCGATCATGGAGCTCGTCTCCGGCGCCAATGTGATCCTGGCGACGCCCACCGGATCCGGCAAGTCGATGGTCGCGGTCGGTGCGCACTTCTTCGCCATGGCCACCGGAAAGCGCACCTTCTACACCGCGCCCATCAAGGCCCTGGTGAGCGAGAAGTTCTTCGCGCTCTGTGAGGTGTTCGGCGCGGAGAATGTCGGAATGATGACCGGTGACGCCGCCGTCAACTCCCGGGCGCCCATCATCTGCGCGACTGCAGAAATCGTCGCGAATCTTGCGCTACGTGAGGGACCCGACTCCGACATCGGGCAAGTCGTGATGGACGAGTTCCACTTCTATTCCGAGCCGGATCGCGGCTGGGCGTGGCAGGTGCCCCTCATCGAACTCCCCCACACCCAGTTCCTCTTGATGTCGGCCACCTTGGGTGAGGTCGACTTCTTCTCCACCGACCTCACGAGGCGCACGGGCAGGCCTACCACCGTCGTCGCCGGTACCGAGCGACCCGTCCCGCTGATGTTCTCGTATGCGACCACCCCGGTGAGCGAGACCATCGAAGAACTGGTGACCACCAATCAGGCTCCCGTATACGTCGTGCACTTCACCCAGGCCGCGGCGCTCGAACGTGCCCAAGCGCTGACCAGTGTGAACTTCTGTTCCCGCGCCGAAAAGGATGCCATCGCCGAGGCACTCGGCGGCTTCCGTTTCACCACCGGCTTCGGCAAGACCCTCTCCCGCCTCGTGCGGCACGGTATCGGTGTGCACCATGCGGGGATGCTGCCCAAGTACCGCAGGCTGATCGAGAAGCTGGCCCAGGACGGACTGCTCAAAGTGATCTGTGGCACCGACACACTGGGGGTGGGCATCAACGTGCCCATCCGCACCGTGCTCCTCACCGGCCTGACCAAGTTCGACGGCAGCCGCACGCGTCACCTGCGTGCGCGCGAATTCCATCAGATCGCGGGACGTGCCGGCCGAGCCGGGTACGACACCCTCGGCACCGTCGTGGTCCAGGCCCCCGAGCACGAGGTCGAGAACCTGCGGGCACTGGCCAAAGCCGGCGACGACCCGAAGAAACGTAGGAAGGTCCAGCGTAAGAAGGCGCCGGACGGATTCGTTTCGTGGAGCGAGGCCACGTTCGACCGCCTCGTCGCAGCCTCACCCGAGCCGTTGATCTCACGGTTCTCGGTATCGAACTCCATGCTGCTCAATGTCATCGCGCGACCCGGCAATTGTTTCGCCTCGATGCGGCATCTCCTCGAGGACAACCACGAGTCGCGGCCCGCGCAGCGTAAGCACATCTTGAAGGCACTGTCGCTGTATCGCGGGTTGATCGACGCCGGCATCGTGCAGCGGCTGGACGAACCTGATGCCGATGGGCGGATGGCCCGCCTCACGATGGAACTGCAACGGGACTTCGCTCTCAACCAACCGTTGTCGACATTCGCGCTCGCGGCGCTGGAACTACTCGACGCGGAGTCGGAATCCTATGCGCTCGACGTTGTCTCGGTCATCGAGTCGACCCTCGACGACCCGCGGCAGGTACTCATGGCGCAGCAGCATGCCGCCCGCGGCGAGGCTGTGGCGCAGATGAAGGCGGACGGAATCGAGTACGACGAGCGCATGGAACTCCTCGAGGAGGTCACGTGGCCGAAGCCGTTGTCCGATGTACTGTTCCCGGCGTTCGAGATGTATCGCGGTGGGCACCCGTGGATTTCGGAGTTTGCGCTGTCACCCAAGTCGGTGGTCCGCGACATGGTCGAGCGGGCAATGACCTTCGCCGAGCTCGTCAGCCACTACGGACTGGCACGGTCCGAGGGACTGGTCCTGCGCTACCTCGCCGACGCCTATCGCGCCTTGCGGCAGACGGTTCCGACGGAAGCTCGGACGGAAGAACTCGACGATCTCATCGAGTGGCTGGGTGAACTCATCCGCCAGGTGGATTCCAGCCTGCTCGACGAGTGGGAATCACTTACCGATCCGGGCGCGGAAGGTGACGTTCAGCAGGTCGCGTTCGGTGCCGACGTCCCACGACCCATTTCCGCCAACGAACGTGCCTTCCGGGTGATGGTGCGCAATGCGATGTTCCGGCGCATCGAGCTGGCGTCACGGCGACGGTGGTCCGAGCTCGAGGCGCTCGGCGACGGCATCGACGCGTACGAGTGGGAAGAACAGCTCCTCCCCTACTTCGACGAGTACTCCACCGTGGGCACCGGACCCTCCGCGCGTGGACCCCAGCTCTTCCAGGTGGAGGTGGCCCCCGAGTTCTGGCGCGTGCGTCAGGTCCTCGAGGACCCGCAGGGCGATCACGGCTGGGCCTTGACCGCCGTCGTCGATCTCCCCGAGTCCGATGCCGCCGGAGAAGTGGTGTTCGACGAACTCAGCATCGTCGAGGGCTAGCGGTTCACGAACGTCGTTTCCGGGGCTGATCGCGTCGTGCCGCCTTCTTCTCCTTGATACGCACGGCCTCCTGCCGAACCTCGGCCTGGGTGGCGCGCTCCTGCTGCAACCACTCCGGCCGATCCGCCATGAGGCTGTCGATCTCCTCGGTGGTGAGGGCCTCGGTGACCCCGCCACGCGCGAGGCCCGCGATGGAGACCCCCAGCTTCGCCGCGACCACGGAACGCGGGTGCGGGCCGTTGCGCCGCAGTTCGAGCAACCACTCGGGCGGATCGGACTGCAGCGCGGTGAGCTCGTCGCGGGACACGACACCCTCCTGGAACTCGGCAGGTGTGGCTTCGAGGTACACACCCAGCTTCTTCGCCGCGGTTGCCGGCTTCATCGTCTGGGTGCTCTTGTGCGACGTCATGGTGCCAAGAGTAACGAGGATGCGCAGTGGTTCCGACCACGGCCGGTAGCCTGACGGAGTGACAGACGCGGTAGTGCCCCCTTCGTTCCGCCTTGCGTACGTCCCGGGGGTGACACCCACCAAGTGGATCCGGATCTGGAACGAGCGGATGCCCGACGTACCCCTCACCCTGATTGCGCTGTCCGCGGCCGACGCGCCGGCAGCTCTGCGAGACGGCGAGGTGGACGCCGGGCTCGTCCGGGTGCCGATCGACGGGGAAGGCCTCAGCGCCATCCCCCTCTATGCCGAGACCCCCGTCGTCGTCATCCCCCGAGAGCATGTGGTGGCAGCGGTGGACGAGATCGCCGTGGAGGACCTTGCGGACGACGTCGTGCTGCATCCCCTCGACGACATTCTCGAATGGGCAAAATTGCCCGGAGTACCGGCGAAGGAGCGTCCGGCCACGACGGCGGATGCGATCGAACTGGTGGCGGCCGGAGTGGGCCTCGTCGTCGTACCGCAGTCGCTGGCCCGGCTGCATCACCGTAAGGATCTGACGTTCCGGCCGGTGACCGACGGCCCCGAGTCGCGGATCGCCCTGTCGTGGCACGAGGATCGGAAAACGGAACTGGTCGAGGAGTTCATCGGAATCGTGCGCGGGCGCACGGTCAACAGTTCGCGAGGGCGTCCACCGGCCGAGCCGGTGAAGAAGAAACGTCCGGAACCCGGCGCTACGCGGCAGCAGCGGGCAGCCGGGAACAAGAATGCCCGTGGAGGTTCGGGGAAGCGCGGTGGCAGCCGCGGGAAACCTCGCCGCCGGTCGTGAGTTCGCGCCGGGGTCTCAGTCCCGAGCGGTGAGCCGCCGTCGGCGGCTCAGTGTGAAGTAGTGACCGGGGCCGAGTTCGTGAGCAGGGCCGCCAGCTGCCCGTAGTCTTCGGCGCGCGCACTCGACGAGCGGAAGACGAGTCCGATCGTCCGGCCCGGAGCGGGGGCGGCGAAGCGTGCGGTGGCCAAGGGGCCGCGCCCGATCTCTACCCGCACGGCACACTCGGGGACCAGCGTCACCCCAAGCCCGCCAGCAACGCACTGGACCACCGTCGACAGCGACGTCGCGCGGGTGTCGCCCGCCATAGGCTGGACATCCGCCGATCTGCAGAGGTCGAGGGTCTGGTCCCGCAAACAGTGACCTTCGTCGAGGAGCAGGAGCGGCAACGCACCCAGCACCGAGGGCGAGATACCCGTATGTCCGGCCAGCTCATGCCCTTCGGGCACGACCATCACGAAGTCTTCTGTGTACAGCGGTATTTCGGTGAGCCCGGCCGCGCCGCTGGGCAGTGCCATCACCGCGACGTCGAGCGAGCCGGTGCGCAGTGATTCGAGAAGGCGCGCAGTCTGATCCTCGATCACCTGTGGTTCCAGAGCGGGCATGTCCTGCCGGAGGGCCGGCAGCAATGCGGGCAACACGTACGGGGCCACAGTGGGGATCAGTCCGATCCGTAGCGGTCCGGTGAGCCGCTCCCCCACGCCCGCCGCCGTCGCGACGAAACCATCGGTGGCTTCGAGGATGACCTTCGCCTGGCCGAGCAGTCTCTCACCGGCTGTGGTCACGAGAACCCGGCGGGTACTGCGTTCGATCAGCTGTACGCCGAGGCCGCTTTCGAGGGCGGCGAGGGACTGGGAGAGTGTGGGTTGGCTCACACTCAAACGTGTAGCCGCAGTGCCGAAATGGCGGTGTTCGGCCACCGCGACGAACGCACGCAGCTGCGACAGTGTGGGTTGATAACTCTGATCAGCCATGCCTATCAGTGTAGAGACATCTATCGGCTTTACCTTTCAGCCGGTTTCGTGCAGAATGGAATCACACCAGAAAACGCGGGTGCACGACCTTCGTGCCACCCGCTTCCGGTACCGAAACCCTCAACTGCGCCTTCGGGTGTGGTTGCACTGCGTTCGACGTGTTCACAAGACAAGTAGGAGGACGAATATGGCTCTGCTCACCATCGGCGATCAGTTCCCCGCGTACAACCTGAAAGCCGTCATCGGCGGTGACCTCTCCAAGGTCGACGCCCAGCAGCCCGACGACTACTTCACCACGATCACCAGCGACGACCACGCCGGCAAGTGGCGGATCGTCTTCTTCTGGCCCAAGGACTTCACGTTCGTGTGCCCCACCGAGATCGCCGCATTCGGCAAGCTGAACGACGAGTTCGCCGACCGCGACGCGCAGGTGCTCGGTGCGTCCGTCGACAACGAGTTCGTCCACTTCCAGTGGCGTGCACAGCACGAGGACCTGAAGACCCTTCCCTTCCCGATCCTTTCGGACCTCAAGCGTGAACTGGTCGAGGCCACCGGCGTTCTCAACGCCGACGGTGTCGCCGACCGCGCCACCTTCATCGTCGACCCCAACAACGAGGTTCAGTTCGTCTCCGTCACCGCCGGTTCCGTGGGCCGCAACGTCGACGAGGTCCTTCGTGTCCTCGACGCCCTGCAGTCCGACGAGCTGTGCGCCTGCAACTGGAAGAAGGGCGATCCGACGATCGACGCCGGCGAACTGCTGACTGCGAGCGTCTGAGTCATGACTGTCGAGAATCTGAAGAACTCACTCCCCGAATACGCCAAGGACCTCAAGCTCAATCTGAGTTCCATCGCGCGCAGTACCGTGCTGAACGAGCAGCAGCTGTGGGGCACCCTCCTCGCCACCGCAGCCGCCACCAAGTCGGCGACCACCTTGAAGGAGATCGCCGAAGAGGCGGCCGACTCGCTGTCGGCCGAGGCCTACAACGCAGCTCTGGGTGCCGCGTCGATCATGGGCATGAACAACGTCTTCTACCGGACCAAGGGCTACCTTGACGGTAAGTACGACGATCTCCGTGCGGGCCTGCGGATGAACATCATCGGCAACCCGGGTGTCGACAAGGCCGATTTCGAGCTGTGGTCGCTCGCGGTCTCCGCGATCAACGGCTGCAACCACTGCCTCGAAGCCCACGAGAACACCCTCCGGCAGGAAGGCGTCGACCGTGAGGTGATTTTCGAAGCGATCCGCGCCGGTTCGATCGTCGCGGGTGTCGCTCAGGCCGTCGAGGCCAACGAGACCCTCGCCACCGCGAGCGTCTGACACCTCGCAGAGGTAACTCCCGAAGGGCCCCGCTCGCGTACTGCGCATGCGGGGCCCTTCGTCGCTCCTCGGAGCGATAGAGTGCGTCAATGCCCCTTCACGTAGACGTCGTCCGGGTATTCACGGACGAGAACGGACGCCACGGCAATCCGCTCGGCATCGTCGATGCGTCGACCGTCCCGCCCGGCGACCGGCAGAAAGTCGCCGCTGCCCTCGGATACAGCGAGACGATCTTCGTCGATCTCCCCGCCCCGGGCGACGACTCCGCCCGCGCGGTAATTTTCACACCCGGAACCGAGCTTCCCTTTGCAGGACACCCCACCGTCGGGCTGTCCTGGTGGCTGCGTGAACGCGGTACCGCAGTGAAGACGCTGGACGTACCAGCCGGACCTGTGACCACCCGGCACTCGGGTGCCATCACCTGGGTGCGGGCAAAGCCGGAGTGGGCGCCCGAATTCTCGCTGTACCCGATGAACAGCGTGAGGGCCATCGAGACCGCAGATCCGAAGAAGTTCGGCAAGGGCCACCACTACCTGTGGGCCTGGACCGACAAGGTGGAGCACTCGATTCGATCACGAATGTTTGCGCCCGACATGGGCATCGTGGAGGACGAGGCGACTGGAGCGGCCGCCGTCCGCATCACCGCTCACCTTCGGCACGCCCTGCTGATCACGCAGGGCCGCGGGTCCGAACTGCGCACCACGTACGACCCGGCCGGCTGGGTCGAGGTCGGCGGGCGTGTACATGCCGAAAAGTCACGAACCCTCTGACGGGCGACGGCCTCGCCCCGCTGCGAGATCGGCGTCGCTGAGGACGACCTCGATCTCGCGGCCCAGCGTGACACCGGGGACAAGGGGAAGCCGGTCGCCACTCCAGAACTTTCCGGGGTCGTACCAACTCGTGCGGTGATCCCCGGCGAGAAGGCCCATCTCTTCGTAGGTTGTGGCGACCACCTCGGCACAGTAGGCACTTTCGAGGCTCCCCGAACTCCTCCCCGAACGCCGGCCGAGAGGGAGCCGTCCACCGAACCAGCGAGAAGCGAGTTTCGCGGTTGAGGGGAACGGAGTTCCGTCGAGTCGCGCAATGGTCCGCATCAGCGCGTCTTCCTGTTCCTTCGTCGCGGGCTCCGCGAGCTGCCGCAACCACCCGCGCTGTCCGTAACGGGCACCCCACACCTGGACGGCAGCGCGTAGATCGTGCAACTGCACGCCGCGTTGAAAATGCCCGGTCCACATGTCCTGCAACGAATGCCCGAGTTCCGCGTGCCACATCAGCGGCGGCAGATCTTCGAGCACCACCGACATGCCCACGTGGTTGACGGGGCTGTTGGTCAGCGTCTGAATGGCCCGGTCCGCCGGCGATTCTCCGCGGAAGATCCAGATATCTCCCGTGCGGGTGACGTTCACCGCGGTGTCGAGGTCGATACGGGAACCGGCCGATCGAGCGTCGGTGTGCGAGGGCGCGTGCATGGGCTCTAGCCTAAGGCGATGAGACCCCGAGGCAGACAGTGGTGGAAGCTCGTCGGGCTCGCCGGTGTGGTGGGCGTGGCAGCGACCGGTGTCGTTGCGGCCCGCGCAGACCGGCAACGCAAGGCATACACGCCGGACGAGGTCCGCGCCCGGCTCCACGAGCGCTACACCCGCGCCTACGCAGCACGCGACGGGAAGAAGGAGATTCCGTTGGCACCGCCGACCTGGCGGGCTCGCTCGGCCGCCGCCCTGCACCGACTCCGCAGCCGGCTACCCGGATCGCACTAGCCGAGTGCGCGTCCGAATCCGTCGGCGAGCGCGCCCACCTGCTCGTCCGTCATGACGAACGCGGGTGAAATCTGCATCGCACCTTGACCGGCGGCACGACTCGAAATTCCGTGCTCGCGAAGGGTCTTCACGAAGGGCAAGGCCTCCGCGGGGTCGGCGAGTTGCACGGCGGCAACAGCACCGAGGCCGCTGCGAATCTCCGCGACCCGTGGGTGGTCGGCGAGCGGTGCGAGGTGCCGATGCAACGAGGCCTCGAGGCGCTTCGACTCCGCGAGAAGGTTCTCCCGCTCGATGATGTCGAGGTTGGCAAGTGCAGCGGCCGCCGCGCCGGCGTGACCACCGTAGGTGTATCCGTGACGCCACCAGACGCCGCCGGCGAAGAAGGGCTCCGCCACCCGGGGTGCGATGAAGACCGCACCCATGGGGACGTAGCCGGAGGTCAAGCCCTTCGCCGTGGTCATCATGTCGGGTTCGAGACCGAACCGTGTGGACGCGAACCAGTCGCCGCCGATTCGCCCGAAGCCCGTGACCACCTCGTCGACGACGAACAGGATGTCGTGTTCACGGCAGATGTCCCGGACCTCGGTGAGGTAACCGTCCGGCGGCAGGTACACGCCCCCCGCGCCGATGATCGGCTCGCAGAAGAATGCCGCGATCCGGTCGGCGCCGACCTTCTCGACGAGCTCGAGGAGACTCTTGGCGTCGTCCCATGCCACGGTCGCGGCGTCGGCCATCAACTCGCCGTAGCCCTCCCGGTTGACGGGGATGCCTGCCAACGCGGTACCCGCGACATGCATGCCGTGGTAGGCCTTCTGCCTGCCAACCACGATCGTCTTGTCGGGCCTGCCCATTTCGTGCCAGTAGCGGCGCGCCAGTTTGGCTGCCGTGTCCACGGAGTCGGATCCACCGGAGGTGAAGAAGATCTTGCTGCCCGGCACGGGAGCCAGCGCGGCCAGCCGGTCGGCGAGGGCTGCCGTGGTTGCGGGGACGAAATCGCCGAAATTCGAGAAGTGGGCGACGGTCCGAAGTTGGTCCGCCACAGCATCCGCGATCTCCGAGCGCCCGTGGCCGACGTTGGTGAACCACAGACCCGCGGTGGCGTCGAGGTAGCGGTTTCCCTGATCGTCCCAGATGTACGCGCCGTCGCCGCGGGAGACGACGAACGCGCCGTTCTCCTCCACCGCGCCCATATCCGCGAAGCCGTGCCACAGTGCCGACGCCATGATCATCCCTTCGTGAACCCCACTCCGAGGCGACTATGCCATGTCGCCGGCCAGGGATCTCGCCCGCCTACTTCTCGGCGTATGCGGTGGGATGCGGTTCCGTGTCGATTCCCGGCAGCCCCCGGCCTCGGATGGAGGCTCCTGCCGTCTCGGCCACGAAATAGAGCGCCACGAGACCGATCCCGCACGCGATCATCATGTAGAACGCGGGCATCAGCGTGTTGTCCGTCCACTCGATCAGCAGTTCGTTGACGGCAGGCGCCGTTCCCCCGAACAGCGAGGTGGACACGTTGTAGGCGATGGCGAATCCGGCGAAGCGCACGTGCGTGGGAAACATCGCCGGGAACGTTGCGGAGATCGTCGACAGCTGCAGCACGTACAGCAACCCCAGGACGGCGAAAGCCAAGATTGCCCAGGCGAATCCCTGGCGCATCAGCAGATACATCGGCACCGCCAGCACGATGAGACCGACGAGCGAGACGTACCACAACGGTTTTCGCCCAAATCGGTCCGACAACCCACCCGCGAACGGGATCACCGCCATCATCACGAGTTGCCCGACGATGAACAGCGTCAACGACGCGGTGGACGACAAACCGATCTGGGTTTCCAGATACGTCGGCATATAGCTGAGCAAGGTGTAGTTGGTGACGTTCAGAGCGACGACGAGACCGGCGAGCAGCAACATCGGCCGCCAGTACTCCGTCACCAGGTCCTTGAACTCCGTCGCGGCCCCCTCCTCGACCGCCCCTTCCTCGTCGAGTTCACGGAAGACGGGTGTTTCCTCGAGTTTCGTGCGCAGGTACAGGCCGATCAGACCCATCGGGCCCGCGATCAGGAAGGGAATACGCCATCCCCAGGTCTCCATGAACGGTTCGGTGGACGCCAGCTCCACCGTCAGAACCACAATGGCGCCCAGCGCGTATCCGCCGAGCGTGCCGAATTCGAGGAAACTACCGCAGAATCCTCGCTTCCGGTCGGGCGAATATTCGGCCATGAAGGTTGCCGCGCCGCCGTACTCACCTCCGGTGGAGAAACCCTGGATCATGCGGAGAAGCACCAGCAACAAGGGTGCCCAGAATCCGATGACGTCGTATCCGGGAACGAGTCCCACACAGAACGTCGCTCCCGCCATCAGCAAGATGGTGAGCGCCAGAACCTGTCGGCGGCCGAGACGGTCACCGAGCGGGCCCCAGACGAGCCCGCCGAGGGGTCGCACGACGAAGGAGACGGCGAACACCAGCAGGGCATACAACGTGGCAGAGCCGGTGTCGCCGGGAAAGAAGGACGCCGAAATATACGACACCGTGAACGCATACACGCCGTAGTCGAACCATTCGGTGGCGTTGCCCATTGCCGAAGCCGCGATTGCGCGTCGAAGAACTCCTGGCGGCAGGGCATCCTGGTCGGCTGGTGGATTCTCGTATGCCATGTTCCGCCCCCTCGAGGCCGCTGTCAGGTGAGTCCATTGTGTCCCGAGTGGCGGATGTTGTCGCCACTTTGCCGATTGCCACCGTGTCCGCGGACGCCCGATAGCTTCGACCAGCGGCAGTGTGCGCCGACTCATCGACGGGTAGTCGACCAGGATGAACAGTCGCATCATCGCCGTGGCCGTCGACTGCCACGACGCGCAATCACTGGCCCTATTCTGGTGTGAGGCTCTGGACTATCCGTCGACCCGCCAGTGGAACGACGCGTACGGCCGCACCTACGTCGAGGCGAATCGGCCGGGATTTCCAGCGCTGCTCTTCCAACCCGTCGCGGAAGAGAAAGCGGCCAAGAATCGACTGCACCTCGACATCGCGCCGTCGTCGCGCACGCAGGACGCCGAGGTGCAACGACTCCTCGCGCTCGGGGCCCGGCTGCTGAGCAACGATTCGAGGGTGCCATGGGTGGTGCTTGCCGATCCGGAGGGAAACGAGTTCTGTGTTCTTCCCCCGCACCCGGAGGGCGACGATGCGGGCGGATAGCGACGCCCTTCGGTCAGCGCGGAGACCGCGACACCCGCTGCCGGAACACGCGCTCCCATGCCGCCACCCGGCGACGGGCGGTGTCGACCCACGGATGCTCGGTGACCAGCAGGACGGCGTCCCGCCAGGCACTGGGTGCGGGTAGCGATTCCACCGATCTCGTGACGAGGCGATCGAGCGCCTCCGAGACCAGTGACGCCCGTTCCAAGTGCACCATGTGTCCTGCGCCGGGCACCCTGACGAGTTCCGCCTCCGGCAATTGCTCGGCGATCGCCTTCGAATACCGGAACGGCGTCAGGAGGTCCCTGTCGCCGCACAGCACCAGAGTCGGAACCGGTTCGAGGAGCGGCACCGCGGCGGTTTCGTCGTGGTTCTTGAACGAGGGCAGAAAATCGACGAGCGTCTTCAGGGGTGTGTCGTTGATCATCTGTTCGGAGTGCCAGACGATGGCCGGGCTGACACGACGATCACCGAAGGACGCCGACCGGAGAATCGGCGCCAGCACGCGCTTGCTCGCGCCCCGGCCGCCCTGGACTACGCGAGGCAGGGCACGTGCTGCCGTGCTGAATCCGGCGACCACCGGCGTGTTGAGGGTGCGTGCGAGGCCGACGTCCCCCAGTGCACCCGCCGCGGTCGCGATCAGTCCGACCCCCACCACCCGGGAACCGATCAGATCGGGATACCGGCCGACATAGGAGAGCACCGCCATTCCGCCCATGGAGTGCCCGACCAGCACGATCGGCCCCTCGGGGACGAGTGCCCGGATCACGGCGTCGATGTCCCGGGCGAGGTGCGGAATCGTGCAGGTCTCACGTCGCGGCACACCCGAATTGCCGTGCCCACGTAGATCGAAGAACACCATGCGGATCGTCGGTCCCCATACCTCTTCGAGGTGTACGCGCTGGAGGTGCCAGCCGGTCATCCGGTTGCAGAAACCGTGCACGAAGACCACGGTGAGCGGCGCATATTCGGGACCGACCTCGCGGACGGCCAGCGGAACGCCATCGTCGGCCGCGACGACGCTGCCGCGGTCGCGGCTGAGCAGGTCGAAGTTCTCACCTGCGAACTCGTCGAACATAGTCTCCCAGCCGTTGCCGATATCGGGGTACGCGTCTGACGTTGGTCGTCCTGGAGAATAGCGCGTGGCGACGACCTGCCCCGCCGCTACGCCCGAGCCGTCGGCTCGTCGACCGCGTTGGCTAGGCTGTAGCTCAGCATGTCCATCACAGCACCGAGCCGGCGAGATCTGAAGAACTCCCTCGGCGAACTCACTTTGCGCGACGAGCACCGGCTCCGCAGGCGACTGGACCGAGCGCGCACGCCCCAGGCGCTCGCCGGCGTCTCGGACGAGATCGCGACCGCCCGTGCCCGGCTCGAGCGCCGACGGGCGAGCGTTCCCCGTATCGACTACCCCGACGCGCTCCCGGTCAGCCAGCGTCGTGACGACATCGCACACGCCATCTCGGAGCACCAGGTGGTAATCGTCGCGGGTGAGACCGGGTCGGGCAAGACCACGCAGATTCCGAAGATCTGCCTCGAACTCGGCCGCGGGGTACGCGGGCTCATCGGGCATACGCAGCCCCGCCGGCTCGCAGCACGGACGGTAGCCGAACGGATCGCCGAAGAGGTACACAGCGAACTCGGCGAGACCGTCGGCTACACGGTGCGGTTCACCGACCAGGTGTCGGACGGCACACTCGTCAAACTGATGACCGACGGCATCCTCCTCGCCGAGATTCAGCGCGACAAGATGCTCCGCCGGTACGACACCCTCATCATCGACGAGGCTCACGAGCGCAGCCTGAACATCGACTTCATCCTGGGGTACCTACGCCAGCTACTCCCCCGGCGACCCGACCTCAAGGTCGTCATCACCTCGGCCACGATCGACCCTCAGCGGTTCGCCGAGCACTTCGCCGTCGACGGCGTGCCCGCACCGATCGTGGAGGTGTCGGGGCGGACCTTCCCCGTCGAGATGCGTTACCGCCCTCTCACCGTCGAAGTGGGCGATCAGACCTTCGATCGTGATCCCGTCGACGCGGTGTGTGAAGCCGTCGAAGAACTGTCGGCGGAAGGGGACGGCGACATCCTCGTCTTCCTGTCCGGCGAGCGGGAGATCCGCGACACCGCGGACGCGCTGCGGGACAGACGACTGCGGGGTACCGACATCGTTCCGTTGTATGCACGACTCTCCGCGGCGGAACAGCACAAGGTGTTCACTCCCCACACGGGACGTAGGGTCGTCTTGTCGACGAACGTCGCCGAGACGTCCCTGACCGTGCCCGGCATCCGTTACGTCGTCGATCCGGGAACTGCCCGCATCTCGCGCTATTCGGTGCGCACGAAAGTGCAGCGTCTTCCGATCGAGCCGATCTCCCAGGCCTCCGCCCGCCAGCGCTCCGGCCGCTGCGGACGCGTCGCCGACGGCATCTGCATTCGGCTGTACTCGGAAGAAGACTTCGAGTCCAGGCCCCCGTTCACCGAGCCGGAGATTCTTCGCACCAACCTCGCATCCGTCATTTTGCAGATGACCGCCCTCGGCCTCGGTGACATCGCCGCGTTTCCGTTCGTCCAACCGCCCGATCCCCGCGCGATCCGGGACGGCATCGGCCTGCTCGAAGAGCTGGGCGCGATCGAGCAGTCCACCCAGAAGGAGCAGCCCGTCCTGACCCCGGTCGGACGCGAACTCGCCCAGATTCCGGTGGACCCTCGCATGGCCCGCATGCTCGTCGAGGCGCACCGGAACGGCTGCCTCGCCGAAGTCCTCGTGATCGTCTCCGCCCTGTCGATCCAGGACGTGCGCGAACGTCCCGCCGAATTCCAGCAGGCTGCCGACGAGAAGCATGCCCGTTTCGCCGTGGAGAACTCGGACTTCCTGGCCTTTCTCGAGCTGTGGAAATATCTCGGTGAACAACGGAACGAACTGTCCTCCAACCAGTTCCGGAAGATGTGCCGCAACGAATTTCTTCACTGGCTTCGCATCCGCGAATGGCAGGACCTCCACGGCCAACTCCGCCAGATCACCCGCGGACTGGGCTGGGAGGTGAGCAGTACCACCACCGCCGGGGAGGCGGCGATTCACCAATCACTGCTGGCAGGACTGTTGTCGCACATCGGACTTCGCGAGGGCGACAAGCGCGACTTCCTCGGTGCGCGCGGAAGCCGATTCGCCGTCTTCCCCGGTTCCAGCCTGTTCAAGAAGCCCCCGCGGTGGGTGATGGCCGCAGAACTCGTCGAGACCTCTCGGTTGTGGGCCCGCATGTCCGCGCGGATCGAACCCGAGTGGGCCGAGAAGCTCGCGCCGCACCTCGTGAAACGCACCTACTCCGAACCGCACTGGTCATCCAAGCGCGGATCCGCCATGGCGTACGAACGCGTGACGTTGTACGGAATTCCCCTCGTCGCCCGGCGCGCGGTGAACTACGCTGCCATCGACCCCGAAACGTCCCGCGAACTGTTCATCCGCCATGCACTCGTCCAGGGCGAATGGCAAACGCAGCACACATTTTTCCACGCCAACCGCGCACTGCTCGAAGATGTCGAGGAACTCGAGCATCGCGCGCGTCGCCGCGACATCCTCGTCGACGACGACACGTTGTACGAATTCTACGATCAGCGTGTGGGCGCCGAGGCAGTGTCAGCCCGCCACTTCGACTCCTGGTGGAAAGTGGCCCGCCGCGCCACGCCGGACCTCCTCACCTTCACCCAGTCGACGGTCGTCAACGCCGATTCGGCCGCCGTGCTGGGCGGCGACTACCCCGACGCCTGGCGTCAGGGCGACATGCAGTTCCCGCTCACCTACCAGTTCGAGCCCGGGAACGAGGACGACGGCGTCACCGCTCGTATCCCGATCGCCCTGCTCGCCGGTCTCCGGCCGGTGGGCTTCGATTGGCTCGTCCCCGGCATGCGCGTCGAGTTGGTGACGGCCCTGATCAAGACTCTCCCCAAAGCCCTGCGCCGGCAGGTGGTTCCGGCCCCCGACTTCGCGGCAGCGGCCCTCGCGGCGGTGAAACCGCGTTCGGAACCGCTCGTCACAGCGATGGCTCGGGAGTTGTCGCGACTCGGCGCATGCCGCATCGATCCGAAGGACTTCGATGTCGCGGCACTCCCCGACCACTTACGCATGACGTTCGCGTCCGTGGACGAGAAGGGCACCGTTCTGGGCCGCGACAAGGATCTGGTGGCGCTCCGCACGTCCCTCGCTCCGCGCGTGCAGAAGGAAGTCGCGAAGGCGGCCTCCACGTCCGAGCGGCCCCCTGCGCTCACCTGGACGCCGGACACGCTCGGTTCCCTCGAGCCGACGGTGACCCGAGAACTGGGCGGGCAAAAAGTCACCGGCTATCCCGCCCTCGTTCCAGAGGGCGACGGTGTCGCCGTCCGTGTCCTGAGCACACCGTCCGAGCAACGGGCGGCTATGCGCGCCGGAACCCGCAGGCTCCTCCTGGCCGCCGTACCGACCCAGGCCAAGACGGTCGTCTCCGGGCTGAGCAATACCCAGCGACTGACCCTCGGCCAGAATCCGGACGGCAGCCTCGACGCGTTGATCGACGACTGCCGCAATGCCGCGGCTGACCAGTTGATCGCCGCCCACGGGGCGCCGATCCGCACTCCCCGTGACTTCGACGCGCTCGTCGCCGAGGCGCGAGCGGCGATGGCCCGCGAGGTCGCAATTCTGCTACGCCTCGTCCTGCCGATTCTGGAATCAGATCACCGACTCGCCGTGGTTCTCGAACGGGCCACCGGCGAGGCCGCCGACGACGTGCGGGAACAGCGCGCGTCGCTGCTCTTTCCTGGTTTCGTTGCCGAGACCGGATCCGCGCGGCTCCGTGAGC
The DNA here is from genome assembly GCF_017656075.1 of Rhodococcus sp. ZPP. Taxonomy (NCBI): domain Bacteria; kingdom Bacillati; phylum Actinomycetota; class Actinomycetes; order Mycobacteriales; family Nocardiaceae; genus Rhodococcus; species Rhodococcus sp. ZPP. The sequence goes on along the minus strand of NZ_CP058638.1, from coordinate 6,443,654 downwards.
TACCTCGGTATCTCTCCGCCGCCACCGCACGCCTCGAATCGCTCCCCGGCAGTGCACCCCGCGATCGGAAGGGAATGGACGTCCTCGACCGCGTATATGCAGCATACGAACGCATGCTGGCAACGCTGCCGGAGGAGCGGCACCATTCGCCCGACGTCGACGCGATCCACTGGATGATCGAGGAACTTCGGGTCAGCTTGTTCGCCCAGACGATCGGGACACCGATACCGGTGTCCGAAAAGCGGGTCCTCAGCGCGCTGCAGAAGGTGCGCTGATGGCCGAATCGGGTGTCATTCGCTTTCGCGGGACTCGCGATGAGCGCGTAGTTCTTTGATTTCGCGCGCGAAGTCTTCCGCCGAACTGAACGAGCGGTACACGGACGCGAAACGCAGATAGGCGACCTCGTCGAGATCTCGCAGGGGACCCAGGATGGCGAGCCCGACCTCGTTGCTGGGAATCTCCGCGGAACCCGACGCCCGAACGGCATCTTCGACTTGCTGGGCAAGAAGATTCAGTGCGTCGTTGTCGACCTGACGGCCCTGGCAGGCGCGCCGAACGCCGCGCACCACCTTCTCCCGACTGAACGGTTCGGTGACACCGCTGCGCTTGACGACCGAGAGGACCGCAGTTTCCACGGTGGTGAACCGGCGGCCGCACTCGGGGCACGAGCGTCGCCTGCGGATGGCCTGACCTTCGTCGGCTTCCCGGGAATCGACCACACGTGAATCGGGGTGCCGGCAGAACGGGCAGTGCATGGCGATTCCTTCGTCGTAGCCGTCGTGGCCACGGCTTTTCGCCTCACCCGATGGCGAACCGACGAATACGGATTCACGCAGCGGATGCACGACTTCGACGCGACCACACGAAGTGGTGGGACTGACAGCATTCGAGACTACTCGTCTGTCGATCGGCGGAGACATGCAGAGCCATCCCGATCACCGGGTGCCGGACGCAGGAACGATCAACGTCTGCCCCGGATGCACGACGGAGTCCGACATGGCATTGAGTTCCATGATCTGTTCGACGACCCGCGCCACAGGACGGTCCGGTAAGACAGTCGCGGCCACAGCAGCGAGAGTGTCGCCCTCCCGGACGTGAACGACCTCGGTCGCGCCCGACGACCCCACGTCGTCGACGGCGGCAAGCTGCGCCACTCCCACGAGCCCCAACAGAACTGCGGCCGTGATCGCGATGCTTGCGAGGACCATCCGCCAACCCACGTCGCTTCCCTGATGCGCGTGCTCGGCGCGAGACATGCGTGACCGGGTGCCGTAGGCGACCGTTCCGGCCGCGGGACGGCGAAGGTCACCCTCGACGAAACGCCGACGAGGCCGTGTCCGGTACGACCGCCCCCCACGCGAGCGGACGACACGTGACCCGGCGCCTGCCCGAACCGCGCGCGGGCCGAGTGCCTGCCGAACCAGGACGGCCTGGTCATCCACATTTCGGCCGTTCAGTACTGATTGCCGATGGAGAACTGACTGCCGATGGAGAACTGCGTTGCTCATCGGGACCTCCGCTGCTCGAATCCGATTCCGTCCCGCCAGGCGTGGGAGTCTGCCGGGTGTTCGATCACGCGTTCGAAAGAACACATGTTCGATTTCTACCACGCGGGTCCGACAAAGTCTTCCCTTCGCGGTCGAACACGTGCACGACACGGTCGAACAGGTGTTTGATACTGCGGCGGAACCGAGATAGATTCGAGGCAACGAAACAACAGTCACATACGACCCATTTTCGAGTGGATCCGCACGACCCACACCACCCGATCCACATCAGCACGGCAGAAGATCGACACGACAAACGGAGGCCCCTCGCCATGAAGGACGACAGCTCGACCGACGGTTCGGCTCCACAGGTGAGCGGCGGCACCGCCGCCGGGTTGACCGATCGGCAGCGCCGCGTCCTCGAGGTGATTCGGACGTCCGTGAACGAACGGGGTTACCCGCCGAGCATCCGGGAGATCGGCGACGCGGTGGGCCTCACCTCGACGTCGTCGGTCGCCCACCAGCTCCGAACGCTCGAACGCAAGGGCTTTCTCCGCCGCGACCCCAATCGTCCACGCGCCGTCGACGTGCGCGGTGTGGACGAGGTCGCCGCAGGCGCCGCCGCGAACGCTGCCAATGCGGGCAATGCTGCCCGCGCCACCACCGCCCCCTTGGCCGCGGTTCCTACCGGCGTCGAGGGCGCACCGCTACCGGAGCCGACCTTCGTGCCGGTTCTCGGTCGAATCGCCGCAGGTGGCCCGATCCTCGCGGAGGAGGCTGTCGAGGACGTCTTCCCGCTTCCCCGCGAGCTTGTGGGCCAAGGGTCGTTGTTCCTGTTGAAGGTGGTCGGTGAGTCGATGATCGAGGCGGCGATCTGCGACGGCGACTGGGTGGTGGTGCGTCAGCAGAACGTGGCGGAGAACGGTGACATCGTCGCCGCGATGATCGACGGCGAGGCCACGGTGAAAACCTTCAAGCGCACGAAAAACGAGGTGTGGCTGATGCCCCACAACGCGTTGTTCGAGCCGATCCCCGGCAACGAGGCCGTGATCCTGGGCAAGGTCGTCACCGTGATGCGCAAGATCTAGAGGGCAATCCTCACACGGAAGAGCCCGCGGCACACACGCCGCGGGCTCTTCCGTGTCCTCGAGATGTCGCTGACCGGGTCAGAGGTTGAGCCCCCGACCGATGATCTCTTTCATGATCTCCGTGGTTCCGCCGTAGATCGTCTGCACACGGGAATCCATGTAGGCCTTGGCAATCGGGTACTCCTTCATGTACCCGTACCCACCGTGCAGCTGCAGGCACCGGTCGATGAGCCGGACCTGGGCTTCGGTGGTCCACCACTTGGCCATGGCGGCTTCCTGGACGGAGAGCTTCTCGTCGTTGAGCAGTTCGATGAACTTGTCGACGAGGACGCGTACAGCTGTTGTCTCCGTAGCGAGCTCGGCGAGTACGAAGCGCGTGTTCTGGAAACTGCCGATGGACTTGCCGAAGGCCTTCCGGTCGCGGCAGTACTGGATCGTCATCTCCAGCGCCGACTCCATGGCCGCCGCGGCCACCACGGCAATCGACAGACGCTCCTGCGGGAGATTCTTCATGAGGTAGAGGAAGCCCATTCCCTCCTCACCGAGCAGATTCGCCGCGGGAATACGCACGTCGGTGAAGCTCAATTCCGCGGTGTCCTGGGCCTTCATGCCGATTTTGTCCAGGTTGCGGCCGCGTTCGAAACCCTCCATGCCCCGTTCGACGACGAGGAGGCTGAATCCCTGCGCGCCCTTGTCGGGATCGGTACACGCGACGACGATCACGAGATCTGCGTTGATGCCGTTGGTGATGAAGGTCTTGGAGCCGTTGAGAACCCAGTCGTCGCCGTCACGAACCGCACGGGTCTTGATTCCCTGCAGATCACTGCCGGTACCTGGTTCGGTCATGGCGATCGCCGTGATCAGCTCACCGGAGGCGAACCCGGGCAACCAGCGCTGCTTCTGCTCCTCGTTGGTGAGCTCGAGCAGGTAGGGGGCCACCACGTCGTTGTGCAGTGTGAAGCCGATGCCGCTGTATCCCCCGCGCGTGGTCTCTTCGGTGATGATCGCGTTGTACCTGAAGTCGCGGACACCGCCGCCGCCGAACTCCTCCGGCACCGCCATACCGAGGAAGCCCTGCTTACCGGCCTCGACCCACACGCTGCGGTCGACAATGTTCTGTTCTTCCCATTTGGCGTGGTTGGGTTCGGCGTGCTGGGCGAGAAACTTTCGGTACGACTCCCGGAACAGTTCGTGCTCCGGTTCGAACAGGGTGCGCTCCACGCCGACTCCTCATATCAAACTTGTCCGGGTACGTCTCGTTCGACGGTAGAGGTGGCGGACGCAGCGGAGAATGACCCAGGTGATCGCGATTCGTGACCCATCCGGTTCGGTCAGGACCTGCGGAACCTCGCGAGCGACCGCATGACGGGATAGGCGACGAGGATGCCGATCGAACCCCAGGCGATTCCGCCGAGCTCCACAGAGCCCATCGTCAGCGTGAGGTCCCCGATGCCGGCAACAAGCGTCGCCGCAACGACGGTCAAGTTCACCGGGTCGGTGAAATCGACCTTCGCCTCCATCCAGATGCGGACACCGAGGACGCCGATGAGCCCGTACAGCACCAGAGTCGCGCCGCCGATCACACCGCTCGGGACGGTGAAGACCAGGGCACCGAACTTGGGGGAAAATGCCAGGACCACGGCCGTGGCGGCAGCAACCCAGTACGCCGCGGTCGAATAGACCCGTGTCGCGGCCATGACCCCGATGTTCTCGGCGTAGGTGGTGGTGCCGGAGCCACCGCCGAATCCCGCCAGGGTGGTGGCGAGTCCGTCCGCGACGAGTGCATCGCCGGCAACGTCGTCGAGCGATCGGCCGGTCATCGCAGACACCGCTTTCACGTGGCCGACGTTCTCGGCGACGAGGACGATGACGACAGGCAGTGTCAGCGCGATCACCGACCATTCGAACGTGGGCCCCCGTAACTCGGGCATTCCGAACCAGGCGGCGTCGCGCAGAGTGGTCACGCGTTCGTCGGCGAGGCCCCCGGTGATCGCCGCGAAGATCCAGCCGAGGACAACGCCGACCAGGATCCCGAGGCGGCCGAGCAATCCGGGTCCGAGAACGGTGACGACAAGGATGGCGAGCAGGGTCACGCCCGCTATGAGGGGTTGCGACTCGAACGAATCGACCGCTGTGGGAGCAAGATTGAGCCCGATCAGCGCCACGACAGCGCCCGTGACGACGGGCGGCATGACCGCGTCGATCACCCGGGAGCCCGCCAGTTTCACGGCCACGCCGACCAGCAGGAGAAGCGCACCCGCCGCCGCCACCCCGCCGAGCTGGGCGGCGGGACCGGATCCCTGGGATGCCGTCAACGGGGCGATGAACGCGAAGGAGGAACCGAGGTAGCTGGGAATGCGGCCGCGGGTCAGGAGCAGGAAGAGCGCCGTTCCGATCCCGGAGAACAGCAGCGTGGTGGTGACCGGGAAGCCGGTAATCGTCGGCACCAAGAGGGTGGCACCGAACATCGCGATGACGTGTTGCATCCCGATCCCGACTGTTCGGGGCCAGGTCAGACGCTCGGCAGGTGCAACGACCTCACCGTCGGCAACCCGCCTACCGTCACCGTGCAGGGTCCACCCGAAGGCCTTCGCGGGGGCGGCCTGGTCGGAACCCCCTCCGACAGGGCCGTCGGAGGCGTCGGTTTCTCTTCTCGTCACAGTTGGCCAATAGTAGGGATGATCTGCGAATTTCGCGCCGCGGGGACCGAAACGACACGGCAAGCGTCGTCAGCCCAAGACCCGGGCCGCGACGTTCCGCGCCTCCATGGGATCGCTGGTGGCCAGGACCTCCTCGGCGGCGCGACGGCACTGTTCCTGGGACACCGTGCCGATCTTGGCGCCAACGCCGGACACCGCAGCACCTGCGCAGGACAGCGACGTCACCCCGAGCCCCACCAGCACGCATGCGAGAAGAGGATCGGCTGCTGCCTCGCCGCAGACTCCCACGGGCTTCCCGGCCGCGAGTCCCGCCGCAGCGGTGCGCGCGACGAGGTCGAGGACCGCTGGCTGCCACGGATCGGTGAGCGCCGCGAGTTCGGAGGACATGCGGTCGGCAGCCATCGTGTACTGCGCAAGGTCATTCGTACCGATGGACAGGAAGTCGACGTGCCGGAGCAGGCGGTCCGCGAGCAGCGCAGCGGCTGGTACCTCGATCATCACGCCGGGGGTCAGACCCCGCGCCCGGACCTCGGCAGCGAAGTTCTCGGCCTCCGCGGTGGTGGCGATCATCGGCGCCATCACCCACGGCTGTGACTGAGTCTGTTTCGCCGCAGCCGCGATGGCGTCGAGTTGCCTACCGAGAATGCCCGGGTTCTGAACTGCGATGCGGATTCCCCGGACGCCGAGCGCCGGGTTGGCCTCGTCTGCCGTAGTGGCGAAGCGCAGCGGCTTGTCCGAACCGGCATCCAAGGTGCGGATCACTACCTTCCGACCGGAAAACGCCTCGAGCACCTCCGCGTAGATGTCCGCCTGCTCGTCGACACCGGGTTCTGAATCACGGTCGAGGAAGCACAGTTCGGTGCGGAAGAGGCCGACGCCTTCGGCGGCGGTCTCCCGTGCGGATCTGGCGCCCGCGCCATCCTGCACGTTGGCGAGGATCGATACGGGTCGGCCGTCGCTGGTCTGCCCCGGACCCGACCACGTCGAAATCCTCGCCCGCTCCGCTCGGCCGTGCTCGACCGCGGCCCGCGCTTCGGCCGGATCCGGCTCCACCACCACTTCGCCTACCGCACCGTCGAGCAGCACGGGAGTGCCGGCCGGAACCGACTCGAGATCGTGTACTGCCACCACGCACGGAATGCCGAGCTGCCGCGCGATGATCGCGGTGTGGCTGGTCGGCCCCCCGAGCAGGGTGACGAGTCCGACGATCGACGCGGGGTCGAGACCTGCGGTGTCCGCTGGAGCCAGATCCCGGGCGCACAGGATCGACGGCGCGTCGGGAACGGGAATGCCGGGTTCTGGTAGACCCCGGAGTTCCGACACGACCCGATCGCGGATGTCGCGCAGATCGGTCACGCGTTCGGCCATCAGCCCACCCATCTTGGTGAACAGCGCCGCAAACTGCTCGGTTGCTTCGGAGGCTGCTTCTTCGGCGGGCGCCCCGCCGGCGATCAGCTTCTGAGCTGCGCCCAGCCACCCCCTGTCTGCCGCCATGGCCGCGTTGGCCTGAAGGACTTCCGCAGCGGCTCCCGACACGGTGGCTGCCCGATCGCGCAGGCGCTGCGCGACCACCGCTGCAGCTTCCTCGAAGCGAATCTTCTCCTCGTCGCGCCCGGATTCGTCGACCCTCGGCAGTCCGCTGGTGACCTCCGGTCGAGCGGCGGGCCAGATGACCGGCGCATAGGCGATGCCCGGCACCACCGGGGTACCTCGCACGATTTCACGGTTCTCGGTCATCGGGTCCTCCTGGCCGGTCGGTTCAGTCATCGCGTGGTTCGCACACGCATCAACTCTGTGACGGAGATTACTCTCAACTCTTGACATGTCAACACAGTCGGGCGTAAAACAACATGACACAACATTTCGTGTGATGCGGACCATATCGGACTTTGTCCCGATCGGACTTCCTCACCGAACTTCTTCGAGACAAAGAACGGGGAGACGGTGTACCCGGAAGAACGTCAGCAGGCAGTCACCACACTGATCTCGCAACGCGGCCGCATGTCGGTCGCGGATCTCTCCGACACCTTCGGCGTCACCACCGAGACGGTCCGGCGGGATCTCGCCCTGCTCGAGCGGCTGGGACACGTCCGACGCGTGCATGGTGGCGCGGTGCCCGCAGGATCTCTCACGGTCACCGAACCCGGCATGACGGAGCGGGATCACACCCGCGCCGAGCAGAAGGACCGGATCGCCAAGCGCGCGGCCTCGTTCCTGCCTCCCCCCGGGGGAAGTGTGCTGTTCGATGCGGGAACGACCACCGGCCGGATCATCCCGGAACTGCCGTCCGACGCCGACCTCACAGTGATCACGAACTCCGTGCCCATTGCCGCCCGGCTTGCAGGACTGAACTCGGTCACCCTTCATCTGCTCGGCGGCCGGGTGCGGGGTATCACCCAGGCTGCAGTCGGCGAAGAGGCATTACGCATTCTCGACGTTCTTCGGGTGGACGTCGCATTCATCGGCACCAACGCCCTGAGCGTCGGCCACGGTCTATCCACACCGGACACCGACGAGGCGGCGGTGAAGCGGGCCATGGTCCGATGCGCCAACCACGTCGTGGTGGTGGCCGACTCGTCCAAGGTGGGGCGCGAGCACCTGGTGAGTTTCGCACCCATCCACAGCGTCGACATTCTCGTCACCGATGCCGACATCAGCCCCGCAGACCGAGCCCATTTCCACGACCAGGGAATCGAGGTGGTGATCGCATGATCGTCACGCTGACCGCAAATCCGAGTATCGACCGCACCGTGACCCTCGGGGGACGGCTCGAACGCGGCTCCGTCCTTCGCGCTGTCGCCACCCATAACGATCCGGGTGGCAAGGGTGTCAACGTGGCGCGCGCCCTGACCTCCGCCGGCGTCGCCACTGTGGCGATCCTCCCCGCCAACGCCGGCGATCCGTTGCCGTCCACCCTCAGGGACAACAAAATCGAGCACGTCACCGTGGCCATGTCCGGCTCGGCCCGCACCAACATCACGATCACCGAACCCGACGGCACGACCACGAAGATCAACGAACCCGGTGTCCCGATGACGGCTCAGTCCCTCGCCGATCTGCACACCGCGCTTTCCGAGTTCGGTGCGCGTGCCGACTGGGTCGTGCTGGCTGGTTCCCTGCCGCCCGGTGTTCCGACCGACTGGTATGGCACGCTTGTCGAGTCGCTGCGCTCGGCGTCCTGCAAAGTGGCGGTCGACACCTCCGACGCGCCCTTACTGGCCTTGGCGGAACGCTTTCCCTCCGCCGCACCGGACCTCGTCAAACCGAACAGCGAGGAACTCGCCCAGCTCACCGGCTACGACGGTCGTCTACTCGAAGAGGCCGCGCTGCAGGGCGATCCGACTGCGGCCGCCCACGCAGGAAGGCTGCTCCTCGATCGTGGCGTCGAGACGGTACTCGTCACCCTGGGAGCGGCCGGTGCCGTTCTCGTGACGAACGACGGATCCTGGTGGGCGACGCCGCCACCCATCGTCGCGCGAAGCACCGTCGGGGCCGGCGATTCCTCGCTGGCCGGCTACCTGGCGGCGCACGTCGCCGGTGCAGCCCCTCCGGAGTGCCTACGATCCGCCGTTGCCTACGGCAGCGCGGCGGCGGCCCTCCCCGGTACCACCCTGCCGAGTCCCGAACACGTGCACAGGGACGCCGTCACTGTGACCGCCCTCACCTCCCCCGCCCCCGATCCGGCCTGACCCGAAGGACACCCCATGTCTCACTCCACCCCCGACCGCGATTCGGGGCCGCAGATCATCAGCGAAGATCTGATCTCCCTGGATTCCGACCTCGGAGCATCCAAGGACGACGTGATATCCGCGCTCTCCACCCGGTTGGCCGACGCCGGCCGAGCCACCGATGCGGACGCTCTTCGCGACGCCGCGCTGGCACGCGAATCGCAATCAGCGACAGGCCTTCCGGGTGGAATCGCCATTCCCCACTGCCGCGCGGAGGCCGTGTCGGCTGCCTCCCTCGGCTTCGCCCGGCTCGCACCCAAGGTCGATTTCGGCGCTCCCGACGGCCCCGCCGACCTGGTGTTCCTCATCGCCGCCCCGGAGGGCGCCGGCGCCGAGCACATGAAGTTGCTGTCCTCACTCGCCCGGGCGCTGGTGCGTCCCGACTTCGTCGGTGCACTGCGGGCGGCGTCCACCCCGGCCGACGTGGTCACCCTCGTCCAGGACGTGCTGTCTCCGGCACCGGCCACTGCCGCGGCCTCGACACCCGCGCCGACACCGACCGCGGCGTCGACTCCAGCTGCCGCCACACCCGAACGGGCCGCCGCCGCACCCGAACCGGCCGCCGAGGAGGCGTCCCGCCACATCGTCGCGGTCACGGCGTGCCCCACCGGAATCGCGCATACCTACATGGCCGCCGACTCCCTCGTCGCCGCCGGTGAGCGTGCGGGGGTGAAGGTGCACGTGGAAACCCAGGGTTCGAGTGGCAGCACTCCACTGGCCCCCGGACTGATCGCCGGCGCCTCCGCTGTCATTTTCGCCACGGATGTCGGCGTGAAAGGCAAGGAGCGGTTCGCGGGCAAGCCCGTGGTCGCCTCCGGCGTCAAGCGCGCAATCAACGAGCCCGACGTCATGATCACCGAGGCTCTGCGCGCAGGAATGAACCCGTCGGCCGCGACGGTGGGGGGCAGCGCATCCGCCGAGCCCGCGGAACCCGCCGGCTCGATCGGCTGGGGCACCCATCTACGTCAGGTCCTGCTGACCGGTGTCAGCTACATGATCCCCTTCGTCGCCGCGGGCGGCCTGCTGATCGCCCTCGGTTTCCTGCTCGGCGGGTACGAAATCTCCGGACCAGCCGAGGACATCGTCCTGAACAGCTCCCTCGGCAGCCTGCCCGAGGGCGGTCTCACCACCTATCTGGGTGCAGTGCTCTTCCAGCTCGGTTCGCTGGCATTCAGCTTCCTCGTTCCGGCCTTGGCCGGTTACATCGCCTTCGCGATAGCCGACCGACCCGGCATCGCTCCCGGTTTCACCGCCGGCGCGGTAGCGGTATTCGTCGGAGCCGGCTTCATCGGCGGCCTGGTCGGTGGGCTCATCGCGGGTGTCGTCGCCCTGTGGATCAGCCGGATCGCCGTTCCTCAGTGGTTGCGCGGCCTCATGCCGGTGGTCATCATTCCGCTCTTCGCGACCCTCATCGTGGGTGCGTTGATGTTCCTGGTGCTCGGCCGTCCCCTCGCCGCCATCACGTCCGGCCTGACCAATTGGCTCAACGGGCTGTCCGGTAGTTCGGTCATCTTCCTCGGCATCATCCTCGGGCTGATGATGTGCTTCGACCTCGGTGGTCCGGTGAACAAGGCCGCCTATGCCTTCGCGGTGGCAGGACTCAACGTCAACGATCCCGCCTCGCTCCGCATCATGGCGGCCGTCATGGCGGCCGGAATGGTTCCGCCGCTGGCCATGGCCCTCGCCTCCACCGTTCTGCGACCGAGCTTGTTCAGTGAGGCGGAACGGGAGAACGGTAAGGCCGCCTGGCTCCTGGGTTCGGCGTTCATCTCCGAGGGCGCTATCCCGTTCGCCGCCGCCGATCCCCTGCGCGTGATCCCGTCGATGATGGCCGGGGGCGCTGTCACGGGTGGCCTGATCATGGCGTTCGATGTGAGCCTGAGCGCACCCCACGGTGGCATCTTCGTGTTCTTCGCCATCGGCAACCTGCTGTGGTTCCTGGTCTCCCTGGCCGCCGGCGTGGTCGTCGCCGCTCTCTGTGTCGTCGGAGCCAAAGAATTCATCAAACCCGGCGCGTCCGACGCCGAACTCGACCCCGACGTTGCAACAGTCGCAGCATAGGAAACACCACCGCGAGACAACCCCAACAGACCAAGGAGAGATCCATGCCCAGCACCACAGTCGCCGTCGGTTCGTCCATCGGACTGCACGCCCGCCCCGCCGCCGTCATCGCCGAAGCGGTGGCCGCTGCCGGAGTCCCCGTAACCCTCTCGGTCGCCGACGGCGAACCGGTCGATGCGGGCTCCGCACTCCTCATCATGACGCTCGGCGCCACCAAGGGCACCGATGTGACGGTGACCAGCGACGACGCGGATGCCGTCGAGAAAGTGGCTCAGCTGGTGGCGGCAGACCTCGACGCATAGGACACACGAAGCCGCCGCGTTCCGCCTCCGGTGCCCTGCACGCGCCGCCACACCCGGCCGGGCAGGGCACCGTTCGCGTCGCTACCCCGCCCAGCCGGCTTCGACAGCGGTCAATCTCCGCTGCAGATGCAGGCGTTCGGGTTCGGTACCGACGAGGACGAGCGCCTCCCGGTACGCCGCCGCGGCCTCGGAGAACCGGCCGAGGCGGCGCAGCAGCTCACCCCGGGTGGCCGGGTAGGGGTAGTAGCCGCGCAGCCGAGGCTCGTCGTCCAGCTCCTCCACCAACGCCAATCCTGCTTCGGCTCCGTCGCGCATCGCCACCGCGGCCGCCCGGTTGAGGGCCACCACCGGCGACGGTGTGATCGCGAACAGGACGTCGTACAGGGCCACTACCTGCGGCCAATCGGTGGTCGCCACATCCGCCGCCTCGTCGTGGAGTGCAGCGATCGCCGCCTGCACTCCGTAAGGCCCGGGCGGGCCACCGGTCAGCGCGGTCAGCACCAGCGCGCTGCCCTCCTCGATCGACGCGCGATCCCAGCATCCGCGGTCCTGGTCCTCGAGCAGCACGATTTCTCCATCCGAGCCGGTTCGGGCCGCGCGCCGAGCATGAATCAACAGCATCAGTCCGAGGAGCCCGGCGACCTCTCGTTCGGCGGGCAATAGCCTACGAAGGATCCGCCCCAGCCGGATCGCTTCCTCGGCAAGATCGAGCCGTTGCAGGTCGGGGCCCGAACTCGCAGCGTAACCCTCGGTGAAGATGGAATAGATGACCTGAAGCACTCCCGGTAGGCGTTCCGGGAGCTCGTCGGCGCCGGGAACACGGAACGGAATCCGAGCGACACGAATCTTCTTCTTCGCCCGCACGATCCGCTGGGCCATCGTCGCGGCCGGAACGAGATATGCCCGCGCGACCTCCGGCGTCGTCAGGCCGGCGAGGCAACGCAGCGTCAGGGCACCCCGATCTTCCGCCGGAAGAGCCGGATGAGCGCAGGTGAAAAAGAGCTGCAGCCGCTCGTCCGGCAGGTCGCCTCCGACATCCGCGGGTGCGACGGGATCGACCCGATCCGCCTCGACCTGGAGGACGGCGAGTCGGGCGGCATAGGACTTGTCCCGCCGCAACCGGTCGACCGCCCGTCGCCGCGCCGTGGTCAGAAGCCACGCCCCCGGCTTGGCAGGCACACCCTGCACCGGCCAATGAACGAGCGCGGCCTCGATCGCTTCGGAAGAGACCTCTTCGGCCAGGTCGAGATCGCCGAAGCGACGGACGAGGGACGCCAGCAACCGACCGCGTTCCTCGCGGAACACAGACTCGACTGTCCGTTCGATCCCAGGCGTCCCCTCGTCCCCCACGGTCAGACCCCGAAGTCCGCGATCGGCCGCACCACAACGGAACCGCCCCCGCGTGCGCCGGGACAGCGGGCCGCCCAATCGAGCGCGACGTCGAGGACCGGCACGTCGATGACATAGAAGCCGCCCAGAACCTCGCGGGTCTCGGCGAAGGGCCCGTCCGTGGTGATCGACCGGTCGCCGGCGGGCCCGACGCGCACCGTCGTAGCGGTGGTCAGATCGGCCAGCGACTCGCTCGCGACCACGATGCCTGCCTCGGTGATCTGCTTGTCGTAGACCATCCAGTCCTCGACGGTGCACTGGGAGGCCGCATCCGCCGAAGCGGCGTTGATCAGCATCATGTACTTCATGTTCGACTCCTCTTGTCGTTCCGGCACGGTTGCCGTACACCATGACGACGAACGGGACGCAGCAGAATCGACACGCCCTTCAGAACATTGTTGCGATCGAGGCTATTTCTGGGCGACCGGCCCTCACGCCGCACCTATTCAGCGGGTGCGACGAAGACACGCGTAGGCCACGACCGCGATGAGCCCGCACAACGCGACTGCCCCCACTCCGATCGACAGCCCGGCGGAGGAACTCTTCTCCTCATCGGACACCGCTTCGGAAGAGGCGTGATCCTGCGCCATCGCCACCGCCCCGCGGAGTACCTGAACCGGGGGTATGGGACCGTCCCGCGCCTCGGAGGCAACGAGAAGATCCCCGTCCTCGGTGAACGCCACCGCTTCACCTTGCGGCTGCGCAGGCAGGTGTACCCGGACGGTGGGACCCGCGGCCAAAGCCGCCGCGACATCACCATCCGGGGCGGCGAACAGGAACACGTCGGAGTAACTGCGCACCGCCGCAACGGTTCCGTCCGCGGATACCGCACCTCCGGTGAACATGGTGGAATACACCGCCGGGGCCGTGGTGCCTGCGCCCGTGGTCGCATTGCCGGCGCCGTTCGGTTCCGCGACGTCGAGTGACCCCACCCTCTCGAGCGGGGTCGGCCCGGGACTGGCCAAGGCGTCGACAGAGAGTCCTCCCGCAGGCCGGTACACGATGCCGGGCCCGAAGACCTCCTTAGTCACGATCAGCGGTGTGCCGTCACGCTGGACCAGCACCGTCTCGGCGTCGTGGGCGCCATCCGGATACGTGAGCCGGTGCACTTGCCCCGCCCCGGTCGCGCGGTCCATTCCGATCAGCGCGACCGTCTCCCGCTTGCGACCGTTGTCGCCGATGTCGGCCAGCCACAGACGCCCGTCCGGGCCGGTTGCCAGATCCTCGACGTCGTAGGGATCGACGGGCACCGACAGCCAGCCGGTGACGCCGCAGGAGTCGTCCAGGTCCGCGACAGCACGATCGGAGCCGCTGTCACCGACCGCGTAGGACCGGCCCCCCACCGACACCAGTCCGGACAACTCGTCGAGCGACGCTTCGTCGGGGATCGACCCCGGATCGACTGTGTGCGGGGTGCAGAACGGTTCGAAGTCGGACGCTTCCACGGTGATCTGATCACCCAGGATCGGCTGCGCCGAACCCGACCCGGTAGCCACCAGGGGTGCACAGACGGCCACGACTGCGACCGCTCCCGCAGTGAACCACCGGGACCGTTCAGGCACTGCCGGCGTACTGGAGCAGCGCCGACGCCAAGGCCTGCGGCACACGCGCGTGGATCAACGTGCCGTCCTCCTCGTGCGAGGATTCGAGGATCTGTCCGTCGGAGTGGATCCGGGCCATGAGATCGCCCCGCGAATACGGGAGACGCACGTTGACCTCGATCTCGGGTCTGAGCAGCACCTCGTCGAGCTGTGTCCGCAGTTCGGCGATTCCCTCACCCGTGCGGGCGGAGACGAACGCCGAACCGGGTAACAGTCCGCGCAGCTGGGTCAACGTGACCGGATCGGCTGCGTCGATCTTGTTCACCACGATGAGTTCGGGCGGCGCCGGCGCGTCGTTCTCCCGGATCACCTCGGTGATCACGGCATGGACTGCGCGGATCTGGTCGAGCGGCAACGGGTCGGACCCGTCCACCACGTGCAGCAGAAGATCCGCATCCGTCACCTCCTCGAGTGTGGACCGGAAGGCCTCGATCAACTGTGTGGGCAGGTGCCGCACGAAACCGACGGTGTCGGTGAGGATGTACTCGCGGCCGTCGTCGAGCGCAGCCCGACGGGTGGTCGGGTCGAGGGTGGCGAACAGGGCGTTCTGCACGAGCACCCCGGAGCCGGTGAGCGCGTTGAGCAAACTCGACTTTCCGGCGTTGGTGTAACCGACGATGGCGATCGACGGCACCTCACTGCGCAGGCGCCGGGTGCGCTTGGTGTCGCGGGCGGCCTTCATACCCTTGATCTCGCGCCGCAGCTTCGCCATCCGCTCACGGATGCGACGCCGGTCGGTCTCGATCTTGGTCTCACCCGGTCCGCGCAGACCCACACCACCGTTGCTGCCGGCGCGACCACCGGCCTGCCGGGACATGGACTCACCCCAGCCGCGCAGTCGCGGCAACATGTATTCCATCTGGGCCAGCGCCACCTGGGCCTTGCCCTCTCGGGACGTGGCGTGCTGGGCGAAGATGTCGAGGATCAGGGCCGTCCTGTCGATGACCTTGACCTTGACGACCTTCTCCAGTGCGGTGAGCTGCGCAGGAGTGAGTTCACCGTCGCAGATGACGGTGTCCGCCCCGGTGGACAAGACGACCTCGCGCAGCTCCTGCGCTTTACCCGAGCCGATGTAGGTGGCGGCATCAGGCTTGTCCCGCCGCTGCACGAGGCCTTCGAGGACCTCGGATCCCGCGGTCTCCGCGAGAGCGGCCAGTTCGGCCATGCTCGACTCGGCCTGCGCTGCGGTGCCCTGAGTCCAGACACCGACCAGGACCACGCGTTCGAGTCGGAGTTGTCGGTACTCGACCTCGGTGACGTCGGTGAGTTCGGTGGACAGGCCGGCAACTCGGCGCAGCGCGCTGCGATCCTCGAGTTGCATCTCGCCGACCGAGGGCCGCCCATCGTCGTGGGCGAACTCACCGGAGTCCGAGATCGGCGATTCTTCTGTGCGATGTGATTTCGTCATACACCCTCATGATCCCACGGAATGTCGAGGGTGCGCACGTCCATTTCGCGCAGGGCGATCAGGTGAGCGCGTTCCACCACGAATCGTCGACAGTGCCCGACGCCACCAGGACGGACGGCCCGCGCAGGGTCGCCCGGCCGTCGGACAGCGAAACAATGACCTGACCACCGGGAATGCGGACGATGACCTCCCCCGAGTCGGCGCCCTCGTGACGCAGAGCAGCTGTTGCCGCGGCGACCGTTCCGGTCCCGCAAGAGCGTGTTTCCCCGACCCCGCGCTCGTGGACCCGCATGTCGACTGCACCGGAATCGATGCGGGTGAGGATCTCGACGTTGACGCCGTGCGGGAAGAAGCCGGGGTCGAAGCCGGGCGCGGCGGTCAGGTCGAGCGCGGAGAGTGATGCGGCGGTGAGGTGGGGGTCGACGCACGCCAGATGCGGATTTCCGACGTCGATGCCGATTCCGTTGAACACTTTGCCGTCGAGGGTGGCAGCGCTCGATCCGAGGTCGCGAACCTTTCCCATGTCGACGGTCACCTCACCGAGCGGACCCGCGGCCGAGTGAACGACAACAGGCTTACCCCCGGCACGACTCCCGACCACGAACTCGTCGCGTGTCTCGAGTCCGGTGGACAGAAGGTAGTGGGCAAAAACCCGGACGCCGTTGCCACACATCTCGGCGAGAGAACCGTCCGCGTTGCGGTAGTCCATGAACCAGTCGTCGGCGGATGTTCCGTCGGGCAGGTCGGCGAGGACACCGGCCTCGGCGAGCGCGCCCGCCTTGGCGACCCGCAGGACGCCGTCGGCGCCGAGTCCGCGCCGGCGATCGCACAGTGCCTTCACCCGCGGCACCGTCAGGTCGAGGCGCACGTCGAGATCGGGAAGGACGACGAAGTCGTTCTCGGTTCCGTGCCCCTTGCTGAAGTCCATGGGTCCCACCTTATCCAACCGAGGTGCGCGTCCACCCGGACCGCGCTTGTCCGCGGCCGCTCATCGTCGCTGCCGGGCGATCTCATAGAGGGCAACGGCACCGGCCGAAGGTGCACCGAGCGAACTGGCGGCGCCGCCGATGGGAATGTTGACCACGGTGTCGCAGGCCGCTCGCCACGCGGCGCTCATGCCACGAGTCTCGTTGCCGATCACCAGAACCGTGCCTCCGGTGAAGTCGTGGGCGTCGATCGTGACGGAACCTGTCTCGTCCGTTCCCACGATGTGCAGATCGGTGCCGGCCGCTCGACGTGTGTCCCGGAAGGCGAGGACGTCGTCGACGGAGGACACGGTGACGACCGGCATCGCAAAGAGCGAACCGGTGGAGGCGCGCACGCTCTGCGGGTCGAACGGGTCGGCGCCGTGGCCCACCACGATTACCGCGTCGGCACCGAATGCGTTGGCGGACCGGACAAGAGTGCCGAGGTTGCCCGGCGAGCTCGGCCGGTCGAAGACCACGATCAACGGACTCGCCTGCAGCTCCAGATCTTTCAGTCGCGGTGCGCGGATCTTCGCCACGGCGATCAGTTCCGGGGCGGTGTCGGCCTTCTCGCCCAACTCCCCCATCAGTTCGGCACTGACACCGATCTGTTCGATCGACCGGGCGCCGCGTACGTCGCGGGCCCACTCCGACAGGGGTGGGCCGTCGATGCGGTACAGCAGCGATTCGATCGGCCACTCGTAGTCGAGCGCCAGCGTGAGGGGGCGCACACCCTGAATCAGGAAGCGGCCCGCTTTCGAGCGTTTGCTGCGGTTGGTGAGGTAGGACTGCCACTGCTGGAAGCGGGCATTGCGGGCGGTGACCAGGAGATTCGAGGTCGGGCGGTTCCGTCCGGACGGCGTGCGGCTCATCGTTCTCCCGGTGTCGGCGGTTGTTGCAGCATTCGGACGGTCGTGTCGGCGAGGTGTGGATCGCTGCCGTCGACCCAGCGGATACGCGTGTCCCGGCGGAACCACGACCGCTGACGGCGCACATAGCGACGAGTCCCGATGAACGTGCGCTCCCGGGCCTCGTCCAAGTCGTACTTCCCGTCGATCCACGCGAGTACCTGTGCGTAGCCGATGGCGCGCGGCGCGGTCACCCCTTCCCGCAGGCCCACGTCGATCAGACCGCGCACCTCCTCCACGAGACCGCGATCGAACATCAGCTCGGTCCGGAGTCCGATGCGTTGATCGAGTTCCGCGGTGTCCCGGTCGACACCGACAATTCTTGTGCCCCAGCGTGGTTCACCGATGCGGGGCGCAGACGCCGCGAACGGCCGACCGGTAATTTCGACGACCTCGAGGGCCCGCACCAGACGTCTGCCGTCGGTCGGAAGGATGGATGCGGCGGCATCAGGATCCACCCTGCTCAGCTCCGCATGTACTGCGGCGACACCGTGCTCGGCGAGGACGGCTTCCCACCGGGCGCGCACCGAAGGGTCGGTGGCCGGAAAGCTCCACTCGTCGAGCAGGGACTGCACATACATCATCGATCCGCCGACGACGATGGGGACGGCGCCGCGCGCCGCGATCGCCTCCACGTCACGGACCGCAGCCCGTTGGTAGTTCGCCACCGTGGCGGTCTCGGTCACGTCGAGCACGTCGAGTTGGTGGTGCACGATGCCGCGTCGCTCGTGGGGTGCCAGTTTCGCGGTCCCGATGTCCATGCCGCGATAGAGCTGCATCGCGTCGATGTTGACGATCTCCCCGCCCCACCGTTCGGCAAGGTCGAGGGCAAGCTCCGATTTCCCGGTGGCCGTGGGCCCGACGACCGCTACTGGAACCGGCGACGTCATGGACGCCACTCCCCCACGTGATACGCCACTCCATACGGCGCCGCGCTGTAGAGCGTCCGGCACGAGGAAGGGGGCGCGTCGAACACGCCGGCGAGCACCTGCCACGGAACCCGTCCACCGAGCCCCAGTTGGTTGCACAGCCCCGGTTCGAGGGCGAGAAGAGCGTCGCGGTCGCCCGACTCGAGCGCCGCATCGACTCGGGCCTGTACTCCCTCCGCTCGCGGGTCGAACGCACCGGGCGCCTTCGCGGTCAGGGTGTTGGCCCCGTCCGCGACAATCATGAGGCCGCGGGGCTCGTCGTCTCGGTCGAGGAACTCCCGCAGTGCCGCGCCGTACTCGGCGCACCGCTCGACCGGCAGGTCGGCGGCCAATATGCGGGCGTCGACCACCGCGTCCGGCGCCCAGGTTCCGCGTATCCATCCGGCTGTCAGTGCCGCAAGAGGTAGCTCCGGGTCCGGATTCTCGGCGTGTCCGGGCCGCAGCGTGACCCGGACGTCGACCCCGTAGCCCAGGTACGTGCCCTGCGCCTCGGAAGGTACATCGACGGTGGTGGCGCCCGCACCTACCGCAACCCACTCGGAGGAGAGCGCCGACAACGCCTTAACGGCCACCGCCACCGCGTCCCTCAACGATGCCGTCTCTGCTGCCGCCGCGCCCGCCAGTTCAGGGACCAGAAGCGGCGGTGAGGGCACGAGAATTGCGGCGGTGAACACACGCGTCACGCTAGTCGACCGCCCGAACGGACCCGACATCCGATTCGGCGCCTGCACTCGTTCGGTACCAACGGTGCCCGTCTGACCTGATTCAATAGTCCCCAGACCCCGTACCGGGTTCAATGGAACCAGCCCTGCCGGGTCGGTATGGAGCCGGTAATGCGTTCAGGCAGCCGTGACGCGCGGCAGAGATGAGGAAGCGATGACCGACAGTAGCGACGCACAGCCCGCCGTGGAGCCTGCCGCCGAGCAGCACGACACGCCGAAGCCGAGTGTCCCTAAACCGGGCGCCGCGAAACCGGGTGCACCCAAACCGGGCCCCACGCCGAAGCATGCACTCTCCGCCCCCGCCGTCGCAGCCCCGCCCGGGAGCGACCCCAGCAAGTTCGGCCGGGTGGACGACGACGGCACCGCGTGGGTCAAGACCGCCGACGGTGAACGGCAGATCGGTTCGTGGCAGGCCGGTGACGCTGCCGAGGGGCTGGCCCATTTCGGTCGGCGATTCGACGACCTCGCCACCGAGGTGGCCCTCCTCGAGGCCCGGCTCAACTCCGGAGCCGGAGACGCGAAGAAGACCAAGGCCGCGGCGATCGCCCTCGCCGAGTCGTTGCCGACCGCAGCGGTGATCGGTGACATCGAATCGCTCGCTGCCCGACTCGATGCCGTCATCGCCGGCTCGGACGAAGCCGCCGCGCACGCGAAACACGAGAAGGAAAAGTCGCGGCAGGCACATACCGAACGCAAGGAGGAGCTGGCCGCCGAGGCCGAGCGGATCGGCGCGGAATCCACGCAGTGGAAGGCCGCGGGCGATCGCCTCCGCGAAATCCTGGAAGAGTGGAAAACCATTCGCGGAATCGACCGGAAGGTCGACGATGCGCTGTGGAAGCGTTACTCCAAGGCGCGCGAGGCATTCAACCGACGCCGCGGCGCGCACTTCGCCGAACTCGATCGCGAACGTGCGGCGGCGAAGACGAAGAAGGAAGAGCTCGTCGCCCGCGCCGAAGCCCTTGCCGACTCCACCGATTGGGGACCCACCGCCGGGGCGTTCCGTGATCTCCTCGCCGAATGGAAGGCCGCCGGCCGCGCTCCTCGCGAAGCCGATGACGCACTGTGGAAGCGGTTCAAGGGCGCTCAGGACATGTTCTTCGCCGCGCGCAACGCCGCATCCTCCGAACGCGACGCCGAGTTCGAGGAGAATGCGGTCGCGAAGGAGGAGCTGCTGAAGTCCGCCGGACACATCGATCCCACCAAGGACATCGACGCTGCCCGAGCCGCACTACGCGACTTGCAGGAGAAGTGGGATGCCATCGGCAAGGTGCCCCGCGAGCGGATGCACGACCTCGAGGGCAAGTTGCGGGCCATCGAGAAGCGCGTGCGCGACGCCGCCGACGAACAGTGGCGACGCACCGATCCGGAGGCTCTCGCCCGGGCAGCGCAGTTCCGCGAACGCGTCAGCCAGTTCGAGGAACAGGCCGCCAAGGCGACCGCGGCCGGTAAGACCAAGGACGCCGAAAGCGCACTCGCTCAGGCGCAGCAGTGGCGTGAATGGGCCGAGGCCGCGGAGGGCGCCGTCAGCGGACAGTAAGTCCCGAGAACGGCGTCGTCAGACGTTCCAGTCGCCGCGTCGCTCCGCTTCGGCGGCAGCGGCGCGGCGTTCCTCTTCTGCGGCCAGCTGCAACGCCGTCCTGCTCCACACGACTTTCAGCCAGTGGAAGGTCAGTACGATCACGGTCAGCCAGCCGATGATCAGGCCGATACCCGGACCCGCCGCCTCGACACCCGGCGCCGGAGTCTGGCGGGTCCAGATGGCGAGCATCCCGAAGACGATCGACACGGCCGTTCCCGCGAGCGCAACCCAGGCCAGTGCCCAACGGCGCGTGATCAGCGCCAGCATCGACGCGACGACGCCGAACACCACTTCGAACCAGACGAACAGTCGCGACGGCAAAGTGATGACTTCTGCGCGGGCATCGTCCCCGTAGACCAACACCTCCCAGCCGTTCGCGACACCGGAATGCGGCAAGGTCAGGGACCCCAGCAGAATCACGACAGCGATCGCGACGACCAGCGCCCGCACTCCCGGGTCGATCTCACCGGCGACCTTCTTCTCGGCCGCGTCGAAATCTTTCAGATAGCTCTCGATCGGATCGCTCCCGCCGCTCGGACCGTTGTCCCCGCTGGTGCGATCGTCGTCGTGCGAGGAGGTCATGCGCTGCATCCCATCTGAGCGGGTAGTGGTGCCGGTGCACCGATCTGCGGGAGTCCGAGCCCGACACCGATAGGCGGAGTCTTGGGCGTGACGCCCTTCTCGAAGGAGTCACCGGCGCGGGTGCGACGGTGGGTGAGGACCGGGGTGTCGGCGACCAGGTGGTGCGGGGCCGCCGCGCTCACCACCAGGGTGACGACATCGCCGGGCCGGATGTTGCCGTCGATGTTGCCCTCGGGACGGAAATGGACGAGCCTGCCGTCGCGGGCGCGTCCGCTCATCCGCAGCGTTTCCGCGTTCTTGCGACCCTCACCGGCAGCGACGAGGAGTTCCACCTCGGCACCGACCAGCTTCCGATTCTCCTCGAGCGTGATCTCCTCCTGAAGCGCAATGAGACGCTCGTACCGTTCCTGAACAAGAGCTTTGGGGAGCTGACCCTCCATGTCGGCGGCGGGCGTGCCCGGACGCTTGGAGTACTGGAAGGTGAAGGCACTGGTGAACCGGGCCTGCCGGACGACGTCGAGTGTGCCTTGAAAGTCTTCCTCGGTCTCACCGGGGAAACCGACGATGATGTCGGTGGTGATCGCCGCGTGCGGCATCGCAGTGCGGACCTTCTCGATGATGCCCAGAAACCGCGTCGTCCGGTACGAACGCCG
The DNA here is from genome assembly GCF_017656075.1 of Rhodococcus sp. ZPP. NCBI lineage: Bacteria > Bacillati > Actinomycetota > Actinomycetes > Mycobacteriales > Nocardiaceae > Rhodococcus > Rhodococcus sp. ZPP. The sequence continues at coordinate 6,421,592 of NZ_CP058638.1, read as the reverse complement.
CATCGCCTTCAGCACGCGGTCGGAGCCGGACTGCAGCGGCATGTGCAGTTGCGGGCAGACCGCCGGAGTTTCCGCCATGGCCTCGATGACGTCGTCGGTGAATTCGGCCGGGTGCGGCGACGTGAACCGGATCCGCTCGAGTCCGTCGATCTCGCCGCATGCGCGCAGCAGTGAGGCGAACGCCCCCCGATCGCGCGGCTGCTCCGGGTCGGCGAAGGACACGCCATAGGCGTTGACGTTCTGGCCGAGGAGGGTCACTTCGAGGACGCCCTCGTTCACGAGAGCCTGAACCTCGGCGAGAATGTCGCCGGGCCTGCGGTCGACTTCCTTGCCACGAAGGGCGGGCACGATGCAGAACGTGCAGGTGTTGTTGCAGCCCACCGAGATGGACACCCACCCGGCATACGCCGACTCTCGCTTCGCGGGCAGCGTGGACGGGAACGCCTCGAGGGCGTCGAGGATCTCGACCTCGGCTCGCTGGTTGTGACGCGCCCGGTCCAGCAGCGCAGGCAGCGACCCGATGTTGTGGGTTCCGAACACGACGTCCACCCACGGCGCCTTCTTCACGACGACATCGCGGTCCTTCTGGGCCAGGCAACCACCGACCGCGATCTGCATGTCGGGGTTCTTCTCCTTCGCAGGCGCGAGATGACTCAGATTGCCGTACAGCTTGTTGTCGGCGTTCTCGCGCACCGCGCACGTGTTGAACACCACGAGGTCGGGCGTCTGCCCGGTGGCCGCCTTGGTGTACCCGGCGTCCTCGAGCAGACCCGACAGGCGCTCGGAGTCGTGCACGTTCATCTGGCAGCCGTAGGTGCGCACCTCGTAGCTGCGCTGAGAGTTCTGGTCGATCGTGTCCACGTTCCCAGGGTACGGGCCTCGACAAATCGCCTCGTCGGGGCCGCTGTGCACCACGACACCCCGTCGGCACCCGGCAGTAAAGTTTCCGTGACATCCCGAGGATTCTCGGAGTAAATGTCGAGACTGCCGCTTCCACCACATAGGGTCTTCGACTATGACGCAAGCCGACGACGCGACGCCGACACCCCCGACGGGTGCGGCCACGTCCATGATCTCGATGCAATCGGTGAACAAGCACTTCGGCGCCCTCCATGTTCTTCAGGACATCGACCTCGAAGTTCCGCGCGGGCAGGTCGTGATCGTCCTCGGACCCTCAGGTTCCGGGAAGTCGACGCTCTGCCGCACCATCAACCGCCTGGAGCCGATCGACTCCGGGGTCATCGCAGTGGACGGCAAGGTCCTGCCCGCCGAGGGCAAGGCTCTGGCAGCGCTCCGCGCCGACGTGGGCATGGTGTTCCAATCCTTCAACCTGTTCGCCCACAAGACAATTCTCGAGAACGTGATGCTCGCTCCGATGAAGGTCCGGAAGAAGAGCACCGCGGATGCGAAGGCCACCGCTCGCCAACTGCTCGAACGGGTCGGTATTGCGAATCAGGCGGACAAGTACCCCGCTCAGCTGTCGGGTGGACAGCAGCAGCGCGTAGCGATAGCGCGTGCCCTCGCCATGAATCCGAAGGTGATGCTGTTCGACGAGCCCACCTCCGCACTCGACCCCGAAATGGTCAACGAGGTCCTCGACGTCATGACCTCGCTCGCCAAGGAAGGCATGACGATGCTCGTGGTCACCCACGAGATGGGGTTCGCCCGCAAGGCCGGTGATCGCGTCCTGTTCATGGCCGACGGCCAGATCGTCGAAGACTCCGATCCCAGCACCTTCTTCACCGCTCCCGAATCGGAGCGCGCGAAGGACTTTCTCGGCAAGATTCTCAGCCACTGATCCAGTCGAGGGCCGCGGGCGGTCATCCGCTCGCGGGCTTCGGTGGACTGCCCTGTCTCAACCCGTTATTTCTATGGAGAGGAACTCGATGAGGATCAATCGCGCGATTCGTTGGGGAATCGGCGTCATGGCGGTCGCCGTCGTCGCGTCCGGCTGCGGCGGAGGTGAGGAGAAGAGCGCTTCCCAGAGTGCATCCGAGGGCAAGTTGACCGTGGGCATCAAGTTCGACCAGCCCGGTCTCGGACAGCGGAACCCCGACGGAAGCTTCAGCGGCTTCGACGTCGAGGTGGCCGAATACGTGGCCGGCAAGCTTGGCGTCGCACCCGAGAACATCGAGTTCAAGGAGTCGCCGTCCGCACAGCGCGAGACCCTTATCCAGAACGGTGAGGTCGACTACATCGTCGCCACCTACTCGATCACGGACGCCCGCAAGGAAAAGGTCGACTTTGCGGGACCATACTTCATTGCCGGACAGTCACTTCTGGTGAAGTCGGAGAACACCGACATCACGGGCCCCGATTCGCTGCGTGGTGGAAAGAAGCTGTGCTCGGTCACCGGTTCCACTCCCGCGCAGAAGGTCAAGGACCAGTACGCCCAGGATGTGCAGCTGCAGGAGTTCGACACCTACTCCGCCTGTGTCGAGGCCCTGCGTAACGGCGCGGTCGACGCCGTGACCACCGACGACATCATCCTGGCCGGTTACGCCGCCCAGTACCCGGGTGAGCTGAAGGTGGTCGGTGAACCCTTCACCGAGGAGCGGTACGGGATCGGCCTCGCCAAGGGCGACGACGAAACCCGCGGCAAGATCAACGACGCCATCGACGCGATGATCGCGGACGGTTCGTGGCAGACCGCATTCAACGACACCGTCGGAGCTTCCGGCTACCCGCTGCCTGCACCGCCGACCGTCGATCGTTACTGAGTATTTTCTCTCCGTGTCGGACGGCCTCGCTTCGGCGGGCCGTCCGACACGGTTCGACTCCAACCACCGGGATCTCGGGAGACGGTAAGTGGACCTACTGAGCAAGTACAGCGATCAGCTGATCGACGCCTTCTGGACGACGGTGCAACTCACCGCCTTCTCGGCCATCGGCGCGCTGATACTCGGCACCATCCTCGCCGCGATGCGGGTGTCGCCGATTCCCGTCGCACGCGGCGTCGGCGCCGCGTACGTGACAATCTTCCGGAACACTCCCCTGACGCTCATCATCATCTTCTGTTCGTTCGGGCTCTTTCAGACGATGGGCGTCACTCTCGCCCCCGAACAGTCACCGACCTTCTTCACCGAGAACAACTTTCGTCTCGCCGTTCTGGGTTTGAGCATCTACACCGCAGCCTTCGTCTGTGAGTCACTCCGGTCCGGTATCAACACCGTGCACGTCGGGCAGGCCGAGGCCGGACGATCACTCGGCCTCACGTTCTCCCAGAATCTGCGCCTGATCGTGCTGCCCCAGGCTTTCCGCGCCGTGACCGCGCCCCTGGGTAGCGTCCTCATCGCCTTGACCAAGAACACCACGATCGCCTCGGTGATCGGCGTCGCCGAGGCGTCACTTCTCATGAAGGAGATGATCGAGAACGAGGCCGCAATCTTCGTCGTCGGTGGCATCTTCGCCCTCGGATTCGTGGTTCTCACACTGCCAATGGGCCTTTTGTTCGGCTACCTGAGCAAGCGATTCGAGGTTGCACGATGAGCAATTCCGCCACTGTCCTCTACGACGCCCCCGGACCCCGCGCGCGGAACACCTACCGCTTGATCTCCGTGGCGGTGGCCGTCGTCCTCCTCGGCATCGGTTACCTCGTCTTCGCAGCGCTCGACGACAAGGGACAGCTGACGTCCGCGAAGTGGAATCCCTTCGTCGAGTCGACGTCGTGGACCACGTATCTGATTCCCGGCATCCGCGGAACGCTCGTGGCTGCAGCCGTGTCGATCGTGTTCGCGTTGATTCTCGGCGCGATTCTCGGTATCGGCCGACTGTCGGATCATCGGCCGATTCGGTGGATTGCCGGCGGGATCGTGGAACTTTTCCGTTCCATCCCGGTGCTGATCCTGATGATCTTCTCGTACCAGCTCTTCGCCGAATACGAGGTCTTCAAGTCGAAGTATCTGGCCCTCGCCGCCGTCATCGTGGGTCTCACTCTCTACAACGGTTCGGTGATCGCCGAAATCGTGCGCGCAGGGATCAAATCACTCCCCAAGGGGCAAAGTGAGGCGGCGATGGCCCTGGGTATGCGCAAAGGCCAGATCATGCGGACGATCCTTCTTCCGCAGGCCGTCACCGCGATGCTGCCGGCCATCATCTCGCAGATGGTGGTGGCTTTGAAGGACTCCGCCCTCGGTTACCTCATCGGGTACGTGGAGGTGGTGCGCTCGGGGCAGCAACTCGGCGCCTTCTACGGCAACTACCTGCCCGCGTTGATCGTCGTGGCCATCATCATGATTGCGCTCAACTCGACACTGACCGTGGTGGCGACCCGAGTGGAGAAGCGACTGCGTTCCGGCCGCAAGGGTGGAGCGATCCCCCCTGCGGACATCGGGGTCGTCCCTGCGGTCTCGGTTCCGGGACTGGACATTACCGACAAGAGACTGTGATGTGGAGCGGCAGGGCGGAACGCCGTCCCACCCTGCCGCTACTCCCGGAATGCTGCGGGGCTCACCCGTCGTCGAACATTCCGTCGGTGTCGTCGCCGAGGTGATCGAGCTGTTCTTTGACCACCTCGAATGCCATTCCCTGTGAAAAGCCCCGGCGGGCAAGCATCGACACGAGGCGTCGAACTGCCCGGTCGCGGTCGTCGACCGAAAGCGTCCGCAGCTTCTTCGCGACCAGTTCTGTGGCCCGTTCGCGTTCGTCTTCGCTGTCGATCTGTGCGAGCGCCTCGCTGGCGTGCTCCTGGCCGATGCCTTTGCGGCGCAATTCCATGGCAAGCGCCCGCTTGCCTTTGCCGGAGTAGGTGTGCCGCGACTGGACCCACTGCTGGGCGAAGTCGGCGTCATTGACCAATCCGACTTCGCTGAGGCGATCGAGTACACGTTCGGAGATATCGGCCGAGTAGCCCTTCTTCGCGAGCCGCTCGGACAGTTCCGCTCTGCTTCGGGCACGATCCGTGAGGAGACGCAGGCACAATTCCTTGGCCTGCGTCTCCGTCCCACCTTCGCCCGTCGGACGCACGGTCGCTTCCCTAGAAGTCGACCGGGGCAGCGTCGTCCGTCACAGCGGTCACGTCGGCCCCGATCCCAAGCTTTTCCTTGATCTTCTTCTCGATCTCGTCCCGGATGTCGGTGTTCTCCAGCAAGAACTTTCGGGCATTTTCTTTACCCTGCCCCAACTGGTCGCCTTCGTACGTGTACCAGGATCCGGACTTGCGGATGAACCCGTGCTCGACGCCCATGTCGATCAGCGAGCCTTCCTTGCTGATTCCGAGCCCGTAGAGGATGTCGAACTCTGCCTGCTTGAACGGCGGGGCCACCTTGTTCTTGACGACCTTGACGCGCGTGCGGTTACCGACCGCGTCCGTGCCGTCCTTGAGGGTCTCGATACGCCGAACATCCAGGCGCACCGAGGAGTAGAACTTCAGCGCTTTACCGCCCGTGGTCGTTTCGGGGGAACCGAACATGACGCCGATCTTCTCACGCAGCTGGTTGATGAAGATGGCGGTGGTGCCCGAATTGCTGAGCGCACCAGTCATCTTGCGCAGCGCCTGGCTCATCAGACGGGCCTGCAAACCCACGTGGCTGTCGCCCATTTCGCCTTCGATCTCGGCACGGGGGACGAGCGCCGCCACCGAGTCGATCACGAGAATGTCGAGGGCGCCGGAACGGATCAGCATGTCGGCGATTTCGAGTGCCTGCTCACCGGTGTCGGGCTGCGACACCAGCAGGGCATCGGTGTCGACACCGAGCTTCTGGGCATAGTCGGGATCGAGAGCGTGCTCGGCGTCGATGAACGCGGCGATGCCGCCGGCAGCCTGGGCATTGGCGACCGCATGCAGAGCGACCGTCGTCTTACCCGACGACTCCGGGCCGTAGATCTCGATGACTCGGCCACGGGGCAGGCCGCCGATGCCGAGGGCCACGTCCAACGCGATGGAACCGGTCGGGATGACAGCGATGGGCTGACGCACACCTTCGCCCAGGCGCATCACCGAGCCCTTGCCGAAGTTCTTGTCGATCTGCGCAAGCGCCAGGTCGAGCGCCTTGTCGCGATCGTGTGCTTGTGGTGCCATCGTCGGTCCCCATTCTCGAGTTCGTCTGTGCTCTGCGGTCAGGTTAGATCCAGGTACCGACAAGAACCGTGACCACCGAACATCTCCAGCATAGGGGAACGTGTGTTCGATTGTCGCGATCGGGGGTCCGACACGCCGCCCAGATTGCCGGCCGCCTGATCAGGCAGCGGTGCAGCTCATCTACGCCGCGGCGGTGCCGCTCATCTACGCCGCGGCGGTGCCGCTCATCTACGCTGCGGGGGGACGTCGAATTCGGCGCAGAGTTCTCGCCACACTTCCCGTGGTTCGCGGCCTTCCTCGATGGCTTCGGCGGCGGTTTTGCCACCGAGGCCGAGGAGGACGTGGTCGACGAGCAGTGCGTCGCCGCGCATCTGTCCGAACTCGTCGCGGACCAGTTGGTGAAATTCGGTCAGTCGCACGTTTCCACGCTAGCGGACGCGCGCGGCGAGGGTTGTCATCGCAGCGCTCCACGGCACACTTCGACGGGATCATCGACTTCGGCGATGGTTTTCGCGGCCCGTTGTGCCGCCTCGGCGAATGCCGCGTGGGACAGCACCTGTTCCACCGCGGCACGAAGAGCATTCGGGCTCGGTGGTCGAACGATGACGGCGCTCCCCTGCCGGACGGCACGGTTGGCCAGTTCCCATTGATCGCCGCCTCCGGGCACCACCACCACCGGGACTCCTGTAAGCAGCGCCTTTGCGAGCATCCCGTGGCCACCCCCGCAGACGACGACGTCGGCCTGCTGCAGCATGACATCCTGCCGTCCGAGCCCGGCGCGCGCCCAGGCCGGGACCGTCGTCGGCGCTCCCTCCAGAATCGAGGCGATCACCCGTACTCCGGCTCCCTCGAGTCCGCTGAGGGTGGTCTCGAGCATGCCTTCGGCGCCGGTGAAGGCGGTGGACGGCGCAACCATGACCAGCGGATCACTGCCCTCGGGGACCGGTAGCACGTCGTCGGTCGGTTCCCACAACAGCGGGCCGACCACATACGTCTCCGCAGGCCAATCGGGTCGCGGCACCTCGAGCGCAGGGAGGGTGGCGACAAGTCGGCGCACGGGCCCCGGGTCCTTGCTCGGCAGCCCGACACTGACGCGCGCCTGCGCACGCTGCCGCTCACCCTGCCGGATCGATCGTGCCGTCGCGGCCCGCATGAGCGTGTCGCGAATCCGGCCGCGGACACCGGTACCGGGAGCGAGACCACTACCTATCGGCGGCAATCCCTTCGACGGTGCGTAGAGCGGATGCGGTGACAGTTCGATCCAGGGGATTCCCAACCGCTCGGCGGCCATTCCACCGCCCGCGGTGAGGATGTCGGAGACCACCAGGTCAGGGTTCATCGCGCGCAGGTCGGGCAGGAGTTCGGTGGAGATGTGCGCGGCCCGTCCGTGGATGCGCGCACCTGCGTCGAGATCGTCGTCGATGGGCCGTGGTGCCAGGCCCCTCAGCATTTCGGTGGGCACTCCGGCTGCCCGTGCCGGCTCGATCCAGCGGGTGCCGGTGAACAGGACCGGTTCGTCGCCCGCCTCGATGAATGCCAGGCACAAGGCAAGGGCAGGAAAGGCATGTCCGGGATCCGGCCCGGCGACCACAGCGACTCGCACGAGCACAGGGTGTCACACGGCCGTCGTCACCGAGTCTCGAACGCCGATTCGGCAGCGCCCAGCGCCCGCGCCCGGTCGGCGGCGACGAGCCCGATCCGGGTACGCCGGTCGAGGAGATCATCCACGTCGAGCGCGCCCTCGTGCGAGACCCCGAAGTCGAGTTCGGCACGGCTGACGTCCAACCCGTCCGCAATCGGCGCCAGCATGGCCGGGTCGGCGGCGACGAGCGCGGCTTCGGTCCCGTAGCGGGCGATCAGCGACGGCGGCGCGGCCACGTTTTGCAGGGCGTCCGGGGAGGCCGCACCGACGAGCGGCAGTGCGCGAGTGCGGCAGGGACCCGCCTGCAGTCCTGCGAGCTCGACGACGGCGTCGACCGCGTCTTCCGCCATCTTGCGGTAGGTGGTCAGTTTGCCACCGACCACGCTGACGAGTCCCGTGCTGGAATGCAGGACCGCGTGGTTACGAGACAGGTCGGCCGTCGAGCCGTCGCCGGTGTGGAGGAGGGGGCGCAGACCAGCGAAGGTACCCAGAACATCGGAGCGTCCCAGCGGGTTCTCCAAAGCAGTGTTGACCGTGGCCAGCAGGAAGTCGATCTCCTCCTCGGACGCGGCCGGGATGTCGGGCACAGGCCCGGGTGCCGCCTCGTCCGTCAAACCCAGGTACACCCTTCCCAATTGGGCCGGCAACGCGAAGACGAAACGATTGGACGCCCCCGGGATCGGCACGGTCAGCGCGGCGGTGGGATTGCCGAGGCGGCCTGCGGACAACACGAGGTGCGTGCCACGACTCGGCCTGAGACTGATGTCGGGGTCGATCTCCCCCGACCAGACCCCCGCCGCGTTGATCACCGTGCGCGCCTCGATCACCATTTCCGACCCGGTCAACTCGTCACGCAGTGTGGCCGACGTGCCGGTCACCTTGTACGCGCCCGTCCGTGTGAGAATTTTCGCGCCGTGCATCGCCGCCGTACGGGCGAGACCGATCACGAGTCGGGCGTCGTCGACGAGCTGGCCGTCGAACGCGATGAGACCGCCTCGCAACCCCTGCCTGCGCACTGCTGGGGCGAGCTCGGCCACACGGTCGGGACGCACCGTCCGCGACCTCGGCAGGACGGTCGGCGACGTGTGTGCCCCGGCGCGCAAGATGTCGCCCGCGAGGAAACCCGCGCGAACCAGGGTCTTGCCGAACACGGTGGTGGAGTCGAGGACGGGAACCAGCTGCGGCAGTGCCCGGACGAGGTGCGGGGCCGTCCGGGTCATCAGAATCCCCCGTTCGATCGCACTTTCACGTGCGATACCGACGTTGCCCGACGCCAGGTAGCGCAATCCCCCGTGTACGAGCTTGGAACTCCACCTGCTGGTTCCGAACGCGAGGTCGCGTTTCTCGACGAGCACGACATTCAACCCCCGCGTCGCGGCATCGAGGGCCACACCGGCGCCGGTCACGCCGCCACCGATCACGAGTACGTCGATGCGCCCGTCGTCTGCCAGCTGGTGCAGTTCGCGCGTCCTGCGGTCGGCATGGAGCGCCGAGGAGTGAGACGCAATTCCGTCGGTCACCGAAGTCCTCCAGCGCTCTCGTGGTTCCGTGGTTCAAGATAGGCACCGATCGCCCGGCGCAGCTCTTCGGTAAGCGCATCGTCGGGTAGTTCCTCGGCGACCATTGCCGCTGACTGGACCGCGGACTGTGCGATGAGCAGCACCATGGTGGCGATGTGGCGACTGTCGCCGGCGCGCACGGAGTTCTGTCGCTGGCCGGCAACCACGGCGAGTGCCACCCGGTCGATGATCGCTTTCTGGCTGGTTCCCAGGCGCTCGAGGACATACGTCGTGAAGAGGTCCTGATCCGAGCGCAGAATCTTGACGAAAAGTGGATGATGTCGCACCGCCGCGGAGACGTCGACGACAGCGTCGACGAGTTGGTCGAAAACCGGCTCGGCGAGTGTGAATGCCGGGGTGAGGTCGGCGATCTCGCGCGTCATGAGGTCGGCGACCACCGCCCGGGTGTCCGCCCAACGGCGGTAGACCGTCGGTCGGCTGACCCCCGCCCGGCGTGCGACCTCGGCCAGGGTGGTTCTGCGCAACCCGAAGTCGAGGATGCAGGAACGTGCTGCGTCGAGAATGGCGTCGTCGACGCTCGGCGTGCTGTCGTCACGCGACAGAGGATTACGGATAGACATCGTGTGTAACACCGTAACGTATCGGCGATGTTCACATCTCCACACTGCAGTAGCGAGCAGCACTCGGGACTGTGGGCGTCGGCCATCAGTCGAGGGCGCGGACTCCAAGTTCGGGAATCCGGACACTTCCGTCACGGTCCGAGTTTTGCACCGCCGCCGCCAGCCCCGCCACAGCGCTTCAGGAAGACGGAGTCACTCGAAGTAGTAGAGGTCGAAGCCGACGGCGCGGTCGGCTTCGAATCCGGGGTGTGGGGCGGTGACCGCCTCGACCTGGGCGCGCGCCTGTTTTCCCACGGGGATGTCGGACAGCGCTTCGAGATAGCGTGCATGCTCGGTGAGTGACAACACGGCTCGATCGACCGTGTCCGTGACGTCGACCGCATGAGTGGGTTGCATGGTGTTGACCGCGACCCAGCGCACGCCGCGCCACGGCGGCAGTCCCCTCTCCCCCAGTTCGGGAAAGATCCACTCGTTCGCGGCATCCGCTGCGGCATCGAGGACGCTGCGTCCGAGGGCTCGATGGTCGGCACTGTTGGGCTGCCCGGGACCCCAGGTATCGCCGAAGTGTGCGGTCACCACCATGTCGGGGCGATGACGCCGAATGGCCGCAGCGAGGTCGCGGCGCAGATCCAGACTCTCGACGAGCCGCCCGTCGGGGTAGCCGAGAAACTCCACTTGGGACACCCCCACGACGGCCGCCGAGCGACGTTCCTCCTCCTCGCGGATGGGACCCGATTCGCGAGGGTGCAGTCCCGCGATTCCGGCTTCGCCACTGGTCGCGAGCACATATCGGATGTCCTTGCCCTGTGCGGTCCATCGGGCGATCGCCGCTGCCGCCCCGTATTCGATGTCATCGGGGTGGGCGACGACGACGAGCCCGCGATGCCAGTCCTCAGGTACCGGTTGCATGGTTCGAGACTGCACCTCAGAGGCGTGTGATGTCAGACTTCTCGCCGGATCCGGACATCGCCTTGTACAGGAGGCATGCCCCGAACACGACGGCACCGACGACAAGTACCCAGAACAGGCCCTCGATCAATGCACCGACGACGGCCAGCGCGATCCAGATCAGCACGATCGCGAGAACGACTTTCCAGAACATGACTTCCTCCACTCACATCTCCCCGATCGATTCCTGCGCGACATCCGATGGACCCCACTCGTCGGGTACGCACACCAGCCTGGCACGTAGATGCCCGTAAAGCACCAGGTCATCGCAAAGATCAGGGAAAGTTCAGGGTTGTCCCCCACTCCCCCGAGCCCGGGCGGCGCGGGTCATGACGCCATGGGAAAGACATGACAGAGCTCAGCGGTATCGGCGCACGATGTCGTCGATCTCGCCGAGCGCCGCGGCGAGGCCGGCCAGCTTTTCGGTAGCCGACACCAGCTCCGCACGTTCGGTGGCCAGGCCGCCCACCGCCCCGGACGCGCCGGGAACCGTGACTTCGGCGGCAGCAGCTACCAATTCCTCGAATTGATCGACGCCGTCGTCGAGTTGGGCGGCGGCGGACGCGATGGCCCGGTGGAGCGACGGCGCTGCTGCCCGGCTTCCGGCGGCGGCGCTCTCCATCTCCGCGATATCGACGGCGACCGCGTGCAGAGCGGCCGCCGCGGACCGCGCTGTGCGGTGGGTCTCCTCGATGTCATCCGGACTGATCGCCGCCGAGCGACTGAGTACCCCCAGAATTCCGTGGAGTGCGCGCTCGCTGTGCACGAGCCGCTCCATCGGCTCCCGGGCGGCCGAGGAGGGCGACGGAAGGGGCCGTCGGTCAGGGCGGCCCGGCGGCGGCACGACTGCGCCGAGCTTCCGGTAACGGTTCAGCGCCATCACGGCCGGCACCGCGAACACGACCGCGCCGCAGCCGGCCATCACCATCGACCATTCGGGAGCAGCGGCGAGGGCGAGGCCCGCAGCACCGGTCGCCGAGGATCCGGACACGATGCCGTAGCGCTGCGCCCACCGGCGAGCGCGTCGCTTCTTCCGTAACAGGCGTTCGCGCGGATCACGCCAGCGCTGAGCAGCCTCGACGACCGACTCACCGGCGTCCCGCAAGGCGCCCTGCACTCCAACGAGGCCGGATACGACAGTGGCCGACCGGACGACACGTCCGGGTCGGCCACCTCGGGTGGTACTCATGGGGATCAGTGTTCGGCTACTGACCCGCAGTGCCGGTCTGGCCCGCGGCGGGAGGCTGCTGGTTGGCGGCTGGGGTAGCCGGGGCGGCGGTCCCACCGGAAGGGAGCGCATCACCCTTCATCGACGCGCGGATCTGCTCGAGGCGGCTGTGGCCTGCCATCTGGATGCTGGCCTGCTGCACTTCCATCATGCGACCGGAGACCGAGTTCTGGGCGAGTTCGGCGGAGCCCAGTGCGTCGGCGTAGCGGCGTTCGATCTTGTCGCGCACGGCGTCGAGGCTGGGTGTATTGCCGGGCGCGGACAGCGTGCTGTCCATCGAACGCAGCGACTCGCTGACCCGCTCCTGCATCTTCGCCTGCTCGAGCTGACTGAGCAGCTTGGTGCGTTCCGCAACCTTGGACTGCAGTGCCATCGCGTTCTGCTCCACGGCCTTCTTTGCCTGCGCGGCGGCCTGGAGAGACTGATCGTGCAAAGCTTTGAGGTCTTCGACGCCCTGCTCTGCTGTGACCAGCTGAGCAGCGAATGCCTCGGCGGCGTTGGTGTACTGGATCGCCTTCTCGGTGTCACCGGCAGCTTGCGCCTGATCAGCCAGGTTGACGGCCTGCCGGGCATTGGCGTTCAGCTTCTCGACCTCGTCGAGTTGACGGCTCAGCTTCATCTCGAGCTGGCGCTGGTTGCCGATGACAGACGCGGCCTGCTGTGAAAGGGCCTGGTGCTGACGCTGCGCATCCTCGATCGCCTGCTGAATCTGAACCTTGGGGTCAGCCTTCTCATCGATCTTGGAATTGAAGAGCGCCATCAGGTACTTCCATCCCTTGACGAAAGGATTAGCCATGGGTTTGATCCTGCCTCCATCTGTTGCGCCGCGCGATGCGCGACCCGATGCGCGACCGTCACGCACCGGAACAAGGGCTGCGCCCCGACTGCCTGTCTGACCACCGAAGACGAGATCGGCGTTACGTGAAATCTATCGGTTCGGCGGGCGCGGTGCTACGCAGCAGCGAGTGCCTGCGCCGTCGGCGCGGGAATCACGACCCTCGTGTCGCGGGCGATGGTCGTCGAACCGGCCCGTGCGGACACCTCGGCCGAAGCTCCGTCAGCGGTACGCCCGGCCGACGATCGGTCGGACAGCGACTCGCTGACGTCGACGAGGACATCGGAGAGTGGAACCTCCAACGCATCGCAGATCGCCGCCAGAAGCTCGCTCGAGGCCTCTTTACGCCCCCGCTCGACCTCGGACAGGTACCCGAGGCTCACTCGCGCACTGTTCGACACCTCACGCAGGGTCCGGCTCTGCGAAACGCGCGTGCGCCGAAGACTGTCACCGATTGCCTCACGCAATAGCAGCGCCATCTCGCTCCTCCTTCATCCGTCACCTGTCTCGCCTACTCAACGCGCGAACAGGACCGATTGGTTCCCGACCTTAGCCTGCGGATGTTTCCTGCACGCGATCGAGGAGTTCCGACACGGCCGCAGAAACCGCAGATTTACGGATTCCCCATCTGTCGCCCGCCAATCGCAGTTCGAGCACCGAGTGCCCACCGGCACCGGAGATCCCCAGGAATACCGTGCCTACGGGGTGCCCGTCCTGCGTGTCCGGGCCCGCGACACCGGTCAGGCCGATCCCCCAATCGGCGGTGCAGCGCACACGTGCAGCCTCGGCAAGTCCAGCGGCGGTGGACGCCGAAACGGGTCCGTCCACGGCCAGCGAGACGGGATCCACGCCTGCAAGGGTCTCCTTCAGATTTGTCGCATAGACGACGAGGCCGCCGCGGAGGATCTTGCTGGCGCCCGGGACGCCCGCGATGGTCGCCGCGAGAAGTCCCGCCGTCAGTGATTCCGCAGTCGCGACCGTCTCACCGCGCCGGGTCAGCAGATCCACCAGTTCGCCCACGCGGGTGCCCGGGGTCAACGGGTCGGTCATGCGCCGGTACCCGCCCTCATCTCGACTCGGTGGACCCCGGCACGTAGACGAACGGCCTGGACGACATAGTCGAGCCCGGTGATCACCGTCAGCGCCACGGCAGCGCCCATGAGTACCCAGCCGGCGACATCGAAGGCGTCGGGAAGGGGCAAGAGGTAGAAACCGATCGCGATCGTCTGCACGAGTGTCTTGAGCTTTCCTCCCCTGCCTGCCGGAATGACGGCGTGGCGCAACACGGCGAACCGCAGCAGGGTGATGCCCAGTTCACGTACCGCGATGACGACCGTCACCCACCAGGGCAGATCGCCCAGCACGGAGAGACCGACCAGTGCGGCACCGATCAGCGCCTTGTCTGCGATCGGATCGGCGAGCTTGCCGAAATCGGTGACCAATCCGTATTTGCGGGCCAGCTGACCGTCGATCCGGTCCGTGATGGCCGCCACCGCGAACACGCCTGTCGCCACCAGCCGCCACACCAGCTCGTGACCGTCGCCGATCAGCAGTACGACCAGGAAGACCGGCACCAGCAAGATCCGCAGGATCGTCAGAATGTTGGCGATGTTGAGTAGTGGCACCTGCGTCTCACTCGCCGGCTCGACAGCGGGGTTCGCAGCCGTCGGGTCATCTGCCGCAGGCCGATCCTCACGCTGCGTACTCATCGGCACACCACGGCGTCGAACTGCGCCCCTGGACGTCCTGGGGATCGGGGAGAAGTCAGACGCGGTACCGGCACGTGCCTAAGAATATCGGTAGGGCTGTTGGCTAATGTTCACGCCATGACATCTCGGACGCCGAACACCGCCGACAATCAGCTGATCGTGCGGCGAGCACGAACCTCCGACGTGCCCGAGATCAAGCGTCTGATCGACATCTACGCCGGCAAGATTCTTCTCGAAAAGAATCTCGTCACTCTGTACGAATCCATCCAGGAGTTCTGGGTCGCAGAGCGTGACGACGCTGTAATCGGTTGCGGCGCAATGCACGTCCTGTGGGCCGACCTGGGCGAGGTGCGCACCATCGCAGTCGATCCGCAGGCGAAGGGCCGGGGCGCGGGCCACCAGGTGGTCGCAAAACTGATCGAGGTCGCGCGCGAACTCGAGCTCGAACGACTCTTCGTGCTCACCTTCGAGGTCGACTTCTTCGCCAAACACGGGTTCGTGGAGATCGACGGCACACCCGTCACCGCGGAGGTGTACGCCGAAATGTGCCGTTCGTACGACACCGGTGTCGCCGAGTTCCTCGACCTCAGCTATGTCAAGCCCAACACCCTCGGGAACACCCGGATGCTCCTCACACTCTGACGAATCCCGGCATCCGGGACGAAATCGGCCCAGCCGTGAGTGAATTTTCCATATCTACAGAGAGCGAAAACATGTCACTGTTCGTAGTGGAGTACACCTATTCAGACGAGACCGCGGCCGGCCGCGACGAACACCGTGCCGCACACCGGGCCTGGCTCGGTGACCTCGTCGAGGGCAAGACCGTACTGTCTTCGGGTCCGTTCGCCGACGGCAGTGGTGCCTTCATCATCGTCGACGCCGCCGACGCCGAGACCGTGGAGTTGCTGTTCACCCACGACCCGTTTGCCGTCCACAACCTGGTGACGGCGTCCCGGATCGTGGAGTGGATCCCGGTACTCGGCGAGTTCAGTCTCTGACCCGCCGAGTACCGGCCCCACCGGCGTTCCGCGAGTGAACGCTACGTGACGGAGCTCATGTGCCGCGTCTTGAGGAGGCTGGCCACGGTCGTGACGGCCAGCACCCCGACGATGACGGCGAGGGACATGCCCGTCGAGATCTCGGGGACCGCGACGTGTTCCCCGCCGTTGACGAAGCCCAGCGTGTTCTCGTGGAGCGCGTGCAACACGAGCTTGACACCGATGAACGCCAGAATGATCGACAGTCCATAGGACAGGTACACGAGCCGGTCGAGCAGCCCACCGATCAGGAAGTACAGCTGGCGCAGTCCCATGAGCGCGAACGCGTTGGCGGTGAAGACCAGGTACGGCTCCTGAGTGAGGCCGTAGATCGCCGGAATCGAGTCGAGGGCGAACAGCACGTCGGTGAAGCCGATGGCGACGAGTGCCAGAAGCAGCGGTGTGACCACGCGCTTGCCGTTGATCCTGGTGACGAGCTTGTCGCCGTCGTAGGAATCCGTGGTGGGAAGAACCTTCTTCACCAGGGTGACGATCTTGCTGTCGCGTTCCTCCTCGACCTCTTTCTCGTGCCCGTGGTCCCGGACCAGCGTGTACGCGGTGTAGATGAGGAACGCGCCGAACAGGTAGAACACCCAGCTGTAGGTGTTGATGGCCGCCGCGCCGACGGCAATGAAGATGCCGCGCATCACCAACGCCATGACGATACCGATCAGAAGTACCTTCTGCTGGAACTCCCGCGGCACGGAGAACGTCGCCATGATGATCACGAAGACGAAGAGGTTGTCGACCGACAGCGCTTTCTCGGTGACGTAACCCGCGAAGTATTCCCCGCCGTACTGGCTGCCCCAGAGCCACATCACGATCAATCCGAACAGGATCGCGATGGCGATGTACACCGTCGACCAGAAGGCCGACTCCCGGAAGCTCGGGGCGTGCGGGGTGCGCACGTGGGCGAAGAAGTCGAAGACGAACAGTCCGAGAATCACCACACAGGTGATGACCCAGACCAGCGGCGAGACATGCATGTAGACAGACCTCCGGTAGACCTCGTTGGGTACCGGAGGTCTCTCTCGCCGAGTCGGACCGAGGTCCGACCGACTGGCAGCCCCGGATCGGCAATGGTGCCGATCGTGCTGACGATGCTGCCACAGAGGTGGGGATACTCCCCTCCAAGTCGCTGACCATTCAACCACATCGCGCCGGAATCGCACATTTCGGACACTGCGTCCGCACTACTCGTCGGACGGGGCCTCGTTCGGATCTCCACCTCGGATCGACCACAACAGGCCGTCCAATTCATCGGGCTTGATCAGAACCTCACGTGCCTTGGAGCCTTCGCTGGGTCCGACGACACCCCGAGTCTCCATCAGGTCCATCAACCGGCCGGCCTTCGCGAACCCGACACGCAGTTTGCGCTGCAGCATCGACGTGGAACCGAACTGGCTGGACACGACGAGTTCGACGGCCTGCAGCAGCACGTCCATATCGTCGCCGATATCGGGGTCGACATCCTTCTTCTCCCCGACCTTCGCCGCCGTGACACCCTCGGTGTACTCCGGCTCCGCCTGGTTCTTACTGAAATCGACCACCGCCGAGATCTCTTCGTCGGTGATGAAGGCGCCCTGAAGACGGGTCGGCTTGCCCGCACCCATCGGGAGGAACAACCCGTCGCCCATACCGATCAACTTCTCGGCACCGGGCTGATCCAGGATGACTCGGGAGTCGGTGAGCGAGGACGTCGCGAAGGCGAGCCGCGAGGGCACATTGGTCTTGATCAACCCGGTTACGACGTCCACCGACGGCCGCTGCGTGGCCAGCACGAGGTGGATGCCGGCTGCACGCGCCTTCTGGGTGATGCGCACGATCGCTTCCTCGACATCGCGCGGTGCGGTCATCATGAGGTCCGCCAGCTCGTCGACGATGGCGAGAATGTACGGATACGGACGGTAGACCCGTTCACTTCCGAGTGGGGCAGTGATTTCCCCGGACTTCACCTTGGAGTTGAAGTCGTCGATGTGGCGCACCCGATTGGCCTGCATGTCCTGGTAACGCTGTTCCATCTCTTCCACCAACCAGGCCAGCGCGGCAGCGGCCTTCTTGGGCTGGGTGATGATGGGCGTGATGAGGTGCGGAATGCCCTCGTACGGCGTCAGTTCGACCATCTTGGGGTCGATGAGGATCATCCGAACCTCGTCGGGCGTCGCGCGCGAGAGCAGCGACACCAGCATCGAGTTGACGAAGCTGGACTTACCGGAGCCGGTCGACCCTGCCACGAGCAGATGCGGCATCTTGGCCAGGTTCGCGCTGACGAAGTGGCCCTCGATGTCCTTACCGAGACCGATCACCAGCGGATGATGGTCCTTCCGCGTCGAGGGCGCGGTGAGGACGTCTGCCAGGCGCACCATCTCACGGTCTGAGTTGGGCACCTCGATACCGACGGCGGACTTTCCGGGGATCGGCGCCAACAGGCGCACGTTGTCGGTGGCGACGGCATACGCGATATTGCGGGCCAGAGCGGTGATCTTCTCGACCTTGACGCCGGGACCGAGTTCCACCTCGTACCGGGTGACGGTGGGGCCCCGGGTGAACCCGGTGACCGCGGCGTCGATCTTGAACTGATCGAGGACCTCGGTGATCGCCTCGATCATCGCGTCGTTGGCCGAACTGCGCTTCTTCGGTGGATCACCGTCGATCAGCAGCGACGTCGGAGGCAGCGTGTAGTCACCCTCCACAACCCGATCGGTCACGAACTTGTCGACCTCCGGCAGCGGCGGCTCCGGTTCGGGTTCCGGCTTCGGCGTCACCACCGGCTTGGTCTTGGGGCGAGCGGGTTTCGGCGTCGGAACAGGTGGCGGCGGCACCGGCTCCGCCGCGGTCTCGGCCTCCCAGAGTCCAAGCACTTCCGTCTTCGCCGTGTCGCTCACGGTGTATTCGTCGGTGGGATAGTTGTCGGCCGGTGCGCCCTTCGGTCCGGACGCGTAGTCGTCCACCGGGTAGCCGTCGGCGTCGAACAGCGTGGGGTCGTATTCGCCGTCCTCGTAGTACTCGCTGTCGTAGTCGGCGTAGTGGTCGCGGCCGAAGGAAGTGCCGAAGTACGCCTGCAGCTTGCCGGGGACTTCGCGCACCGTGGTCCCGGTGACCAACAGGACGCCGAAGAGCGCCGCCATGAGCAGCAAAGGAGCGGACAACCACACGGTCAGTCCGTCCGTCAACGGGCCGCCCGCCGCATAGCCGACGAAACCCGCACCCTGCGCCCGGCCGTCGGCGTCGGTGGGGGCGCCACTCGCGATGTGCCAGAGACCCAGTGCGGGCAACCCCACCAACAGCGACCCGAGCACCAGTCGCGGCCGGATCTCCGGCTTCGGCTCCGTTCGCATCAGTACAACGGCAATGCCGACGCCGATCACGGGCAACACCGCCGAAGCGCCGCCGAATACCGCCCGGACACCGGTTTCGATCCACTCCCCCACAGGACCGCCCGCGGAGAACCAGATGCCTCCGGCGATGACGACACTCATCGCGATCAGGCCGAGCGCAATTCCGTCGCGCCGATGTCCTTGTTCGATCTCGGCAGCCTTGCCGACGGTGCGGGTGGTTGCCCCGACACCCTTGGCCACCAGCGACCATCCGGCACCGATGCCGCGGCCCACCGACTTCAACGGGCTCGCGCCGGACGCCTTCTTCGCCGCCGGCTTTCTCCCACCGCCGCGGGCGGCACCACCACGCGGCGAGGTGGCCTTACGCGGAGTGCTGACAGTGCGGGTCGTCCGCGACTTCGGCTTGGACGCAGACGAGGCACCCCGCACGCCCGTCCTTGCCGTGGACGTCGTCGTGCTCGAACCGCGGGCGCTCGCCTTACCTGCCATGGTTCTCAGATTAGTCGCTGCGGCACCTTCCGGACCATCCGCAACACCCGTAACAGCCGTCGACCTGTGCCGAGCGCCTCAGAAGCTACGGTCCAGTGACATGATCGCGGCGACATCCTCGGCGTCGCCCGCGGCTTCGATCCGCACGGCGTCTCTCCCGAACGCGTGCAGGGCCAATTCGGCCGGTTCACCTCGGAGAACGACCTGTCGGGGCCCGGCGTTGCGCACCGTCGCCTGCTCACCCGATGGACGTTCGAGCACCACCGTGACAGGCGCGCGGCGATAGCCGAGCTTTCCCACCTTGCGTGCCAGCCCCCACAGGGCGTCCTGGCGCGCTGTCGGGAGCATCCGCGGCTCCCACCCTTCGTGGGCACGGCGCACGTCCTCGTGATGGACGAACATCTCGCCCAGGTTCACCTGAGCGTCGACCCAGTACATCGGCGACCACCGCGGAGGACCGGTCCGGACCTCGTCGAGCAGCCGGCTCCACGAGCGCGTCGAAGTCTCGTTCTGGACCCGCTCGGTGTAACCGGCGAGACGGCTGACGAGGATTCCCGGGGCCGCGTCGAGCCGCCGTTCACGGACGACGAGGTGGGCCGCGAGATCGCGGTTGGTCCAGTCCCCGCAGAGGGTGGGCGCATCCGGGCCGAACTCGGCCATCGAGTCGACCAGGGCAAGGCGTTCATCTCGGGCGAAGGTCACCCGAACGAACCTACCTGCCGCGGAACTACTTGCCGTCGAACGACGGCACCGCGATCACGGTGGGCACGATCATCGGCCGGCGGCGGTACTTGTCCGCAACCCACTTGCCCACTACCCGCCGGATCGCCTGGGCAATCCGATGCGCGTCGTTGATGCCCTCCGTGGCCAGGCGCGCGAGTTCCGCCTCGACCAGCTGGGCGGCGTCCTTGAGGGCGGTCGGGTCGTCGGAGAATCCGCGCCCGGACACCTCCGGGGTGCTGACGGCGCGGCCGGTGTGGTCGTCGATCACCACGTTGATCGCAATGAACCCGCCCTCCCCGAGAACCAATCGATCCGACAGCGTGGAGTCGCCGACATCACCGACGGACAGTCCGTCGACGTAGACGTGTCCGACCGGCACCTGCCCGACGATTTCGGCGAGACCGTCCACCATGTCGACCACTACGCCGTCCTCGGCGAGCACGATGCGTTCTTCCGGAACGCCGGTGGCCTTGGCCAGCGCGGCGTTGGCGCGCAGGTGCCGCCATTCGCCGTGCACCGGCATGGCGTTGGTGGGCCGGACCGCGTTGTACAGGTAGAGCAGTTCACCCGCCGACGCGTGACCGGAGACGTGCACCTTGGCGCTCTGCTGCGTGACCACGGTGGCGCCGCGCTTGGCGAGACCGTTCACCACCGCGAAGACAGAGTTCTCGTTACCCGGAATCAATGACGAGGCGAGGACCACCAGGTCGTTGGCCCGGACATTGATCTGCCGGTGTTCACCCCGCGCCATCCGCGACAACGCCGACAGCGGTTCACCCTGAGAGCCGGTCGAGATGAGAACGAGGCGATCGTCGGGCAGGTTCGCCGCGGTGTCGATGTCGACCACCAGACCGTCGGGCACGCTCAGGTAGCCGAGATCCTGTGCGATCTGCATGTTGCGGACCATGGACCGGCCCACGAACGCAACCCGGCGGTTGTAGCGGTGCGCCACGTCGACGACCTGCTGGATGCGGTGGACGTGGCTGGCGAACGACGCCACGATCACACGTTGCTTCGCCTTACCGATGACGTTGTCGAGCACGCCGCCGATCTCACGTTCCGGTGTGACGAATCCCGGCACCTCGGCGTTGGTCGAGTCGACCAGGAACAGGTCCACGCCTTCGTCGCCGAGACGCGAGAAGCCGGCGAGGTCGGTGAGCCTGCCGTCGAGCGGAAGCTGGTCGAGTTTGATGTCACCGGTGTGCAGCACGACTCCGGCGTCGGTCCTGATGGCGACCGCGATCGCGTCCGGGATGGAGTGGTTGACCGCGAAGTACTCACACTCGAACGGGCCGTGTGCCGTGCGCTGGCCTTCCGTCACCTCGACGAGGTTGGGTCGCTGACGATGTTCCCGGCATTTGGCTGCGACGAGCGCGAGCGTGAACCGGGAGCCGATGACCGGCAGATCCGGCCGCAGGCGGAGCAGGAACGGGATCGCGCCGATGTGATCCTCGTGACCGTGGGTGAGGACGACGGCCTCGACATCGGCCATGCGATCCTCGATGTGCCGGAAGTCCGGCAGGATCAGATCGACACCAGGCTGCTGATCCTCGGGAAACAGCACGCCGCAGTCGACGATGAGCAGTTTTCCCTGGTGCTCGAAGACCGTCATGTTCCGGCCGATTTCACCGATGCCCCCGAGGGCGACCACTCGCAGTCCCTTGAAGGGCGCCTTGGGCGGTGCACCGAGCCGCGCGGTCGGATCGGGGGTTGCCGCCCGGTTGTCCGGACGCTTGTTGCCGTTGCCACCGCGACGAGGGCGCGAGGGCGACTTGCCGGTGGCGCCCGTCTTGGTGGATGCGGCCTTCACCGGCGCGGACTTCGCCTGCTTCGGCGCAGTGGGGGTCTCCGCGAGCGGGGGTTCGGATTTCGGTTGCTCCATCGCCGGCGCCGACGGCTCGGACACGGGAGGTGCTGTGGGCTGCTCGGCCGGGCTGGGAGACGGCGGTCCAGCCTGGCGACTTGCGCTGCGACGACGGGGGGGACGGGTCATGCGAGTACCCCCGCAGCGTGAAGGTCGGCGGCCAGGAGATCGAGCTGATCGTGGGTGGGTGCCACTTGAGGGAGCCTGGGTTCGCCCACGTCGAGACCTATCAATCGCAATCCTGCCTTTGACGCACTGACGCCGCCCAACCGCGCAACGGATCGGATGACCGGGATCAGGCTGAGGTTGATGGCACGCGCCCGGGCGATATCGCCGGCCGCGAATGCCGTGTGGAGTTCACGCAGCCGGGACGGCACTAGGTGCCCGATCACGCTGACGAAACCGGTGGCGCCGACCGCCAACCACGGCAGGTTCAGCGGATCATCGCCCGAGTAGAAGAGGAGGTCGGTGGTTCCGATCAATTCGGCGCCGGCGTTCAAGTCGCCCTTCGCGTCCTTGACCGCCACGATGCGCGGATGCTCGGCGAGGCGGCGGATCGTCTCGGTCTCGATGGGGACGACGGAGCGCGGCGGAATGTCGTAGAGCATCACCGGAAGGTCGGTGGCATCTGCGACGGCAGTGAAGTGGGCGTACAGACCCGCCTGCGGCGGACGCGAGTAGTACGGGGTGACGACGAGGAGTCCCTGCGCCCCGGCGCGGGCGGCGTCGCGCGCGAGCTCGACACTGTGGGCTGTGTCGTTACTTCCTGCGCCTGCGATGATCTTCGCCCGGTCGCCGACGGCGTCGATGACGGCGCGGAGCAGCTCGAGCTTCTCGTTCTCCGTGGTCGTCGGCGACTCACCGGTGGTACCGGCGAGCACGAGAGCGTCGCATCCATTGTCGACGAGGTACGCCGCGAGGCGGACACCCGCGTCGACGTCCAGCTTTCCGTCGGAGGTGAACGGCGTCACCATCGCAGTGGAAACGGTGCCGAACGGACGCTCGACGTGAGAAGCGGAATCACCGTAGGTCATGGTCAGAAGGCTACCCGGTGGCCCAGGTACTTTCGCACACCACTCACAGGTCGGCGGAAAACGTGCTCGTCGCCACTTCCGATCCGTCTCCCCAGTCGACGATCTCGAAGTCGCCGAACACATTAGGTGCCGCCTTCTGCAACTGCCTGAGGCATTCGACAGCAAGTCGCCGAATCTCGACGTCGGCGTGCTCGGTAGCCCGCATGGACACGAAGTGACGCCACGCGCGGTAGTTGCCGGTGACCACTACCCGGGTCTCGGTCGCGTTGGGCAATACGGCGCGGGCGGCCTGGCGGGCCTCCTTGTTCCGCACGGGAAGGCTCGAGGTCTCCGCAAGCTTGGCTTCGAGTGCTTCGAGCAGCTCGCCGTATGCCGCCCGGCTCGCGTCCGTCGCTGTGGCGAAGAGCGCCTCGAGTTCGGGATCACCTGCGATCGCGGGCGGCACGACCACGTTGGAGTCGTTCTCCCGCACGAACCGCTGCGACAACTGCGAGTAGGAGAAATGCCGGTGCCGAATCAGCTCGTGAGTGCACGAGCGGGAGATTCCGGTGATGTAAAAGGTGACGCTGCCGTGTTCCAGGACGGATTCGTGCCCGACTTCCAGGAGGTGGCGGAGATACCCGGCGTTGGTCGCCGTGCGGGGATTCGGCTTCGACCAGCTCTGATAGCAGGCGCGCCCCGCGAACTCGGCCAGCGCCTCCCCGCCGTCGGCGTCCGTCTCCCACGGGATGTCCTCCGGTGGAAAGAACTCCGTCTTCGCGACGAGCTGCACCCTGAGCGACACCGTCTGCGGCACTGCCTGATCCTCCTACCGGACCCGAGAACGGATCCATTCCTGATGCATAAACCCTAGTTGCGCCGTGATTCGGGCTCCGTGCGGGTGGGGGCGCCCGTGCGGCAGTCGCTGCCACCCCTCCACCGCCACCCTTGACCGACGTCACAGATGACGTCATGCTGACGTCATGAACCTCGACAGTTACGTCGCCCGGCTGCGCGACGACCTCACGGCAGCCGCAGCCCTCGGCGACGACCGGACCCGGGACACCGCGGCGGCGCTCGCGGCAGCCGTCGAACCGGCGACCCGGCTCCTCCTGCTGTCCGCACTCACCGAATTCGCTGGTGAGGTGTCTACTGCCCTCGAGAGCCGCACCGTGAAGGTGCGACTGGAAGGTACCGAGGTCGGGGTCGACATTGCCCGCACCACCGCAACCGCCGCAGGAGCCGAGGACAAGAACACCACCACCGCCGAAGACATCAGCGCCGCCTTCGATGACGCCACAGGTGACATCAGCCGCGTCACTCTGCGGCTGATGGATCAGATCAAGTCGAAGGCAGAGGAGGCCGCGTCACAGAATGGAGTGTCGCTGAACTCGTGGGTGTCCCAGGCAGTGCAGGGCGCCCTCAAAGACCATATGCGCCGGAACCTCGGCAACAATTTCTGAAGCGGCGCCGTACTCCCTCCACTCCCCCGACACCGACGGTGTTCTAATTACGTCGCAACAGCCACACGGTGAGAGTCGCCACGGGCTCGAAGGAGCGAAAAATATGGCCGTTTCCGGCGTCAAAGAGTTCGAAATCAAGGCCGATCCGGCCACGGTGATGGCCGCGATCGCCGCGGTGGATCGGCTGCCCGAGTGGTCGTCTGCTCACAAGTCGGTGACCATCGAAAGCACCCACGACGACGGCCGCCCCCACCGTGTTCGGATGAACGTCTCCATTCTCGGCATCAGCGACGAGCAGGTGGTCGACTACACCTTCGAGGGTGACGACACCGTGTCGTGGCACCTCGTCGAGAGCGGTCAGCAAAATGCGCAGGACGGTTCGTATGTTCTGACCGAATCAGGCTCCGGTACCAAGGTGACTTTCGAGCTGACGGTCGATCCCAAGATCCCGTTGCCCGGCTTCCTCGTGAAGAAGGCGCAGAAAACTGCACTCGAGACGGCTAGCAAGGGTCTCACCAAGTTCGTCGAAAGCCTATAGGGATCACACTTCTCGTGGTCGCTTCGCCGCGGCCGCGAGAAGTGGGGCGAGATCTCCACGTTTGTCTACCGTGACTTCGCCCAACTCGAGCCACTCCGCCATCCGGTACAGCTCGGACAGCAGTGGCTCCACCACTCGCTCGGGACGCGCTCCCGCTTCGACGAAGGCCGACCGCACCTCGAGCGCTCCCCTCGCCCGGTCGGCTTTCACATCGACTCGGGCTACCAACTCGCCGTCGAGTAGGAACGGAAAGACGTAGTATCCGTGCACCCGCTTGTGCGCGGGAGTGTAGATCTCGAGGCGATACCGGAAGTCGAACATCCGCTCCGTCCGCGGTCGGAAAAATACAAGCGGATCGAACGGACACAATAACGCAGCGCCCTCTACCCGCCGCGGCGTCCGGACGTCGCGATGCATGTACGCCGGAACGTCCCAGCCTCGCACGGTGACGGTGTGGAGCACACCGTCCTCGACGAGGACCTCGACTGCGGGCTTGATCTGCGCCGGAGACAGCCGGTAGTAGTCGCGCAGGTCCGTCTCCGTCGCGACTCCCAGTGCCCGTGCGGACCGGCCGACGAGTCGTCGAATCGACTCCTCCTCCGAATACTCCTGCGCGAGAATGCTTTTCGGCAGCACTCGGTCGGTGAGATCGTAGTGACGGGTGAACGCGACTCGTTTGTCGACCGCGAGGGCCCCGGCGGCGAACAACTGCTCGCATACGACCTTGGTGTCGCTGCGATCCCACCACGGCCCTTTGCGATCGGGCCGGTCGACCTCGAGGTGCTTCTCCACGTCGCGAGCGCTGCTGGGTCCCACCGCCCGGATCACGTCGAGCACATCGGCGGCGAGGGTGGGATTGCGGTCGAGTACCCGGGCCTCGCCTGCCCACCTGCCATGCCGGTAGCGGTGCATACGCCACCGGAACAACGGCCAGTCCTCGACCGGGATGAATGCCGCCTCATGCGCCCAATACTCCGCGAGCATGCGCGGCGTGCGGGCACGGTGCGACCACGCCGCCGAGTCGAGCATTCCCCGGTCGTACACGCCGATTCTGCTGAACAGCGGAACGTAGTGGGCCCGAGCCGCCACCGACACCGAATCGATCTGGAACAACCGGATCCGGTCGAGAACCGAGCGGATATGCCGTCGGGTAGGGATACCCGTCGGCCTGGCATCGGCAAATCCCTGCGCCCACAGTGCCGACTTCCTGGCCGCGGCGGCGGTCATCTCACGCATGACCGCATCCTGTCACCAGGTACCGACAGTATGAGGCAGGTTCGCGGATTGAAACGGCCCAGCGGGCGTCAGATGCCCTCGGCGAGAACCACTGCCACCGTCGCACCGAGTTCGTAACAGCGCTCACGTGCGGCCGCGTCGACCGCACCGGTGAGTTCGACCGCTTCGGCGGCCTGCGTGAGTGCGAGGCCGGTCACGATCTTCTGTACCGACGTGACCGCGCCGGCGGTGTCGTTGTTGCCGTGTACCCACAGACCGTAGGGGCGGCCCGCGACCGCGTCGAGACAGGGGTAGTACACGGTGTCGAAGAAGTGCTTGAGCGCTCCCGACATGTAACCGAAGTTGGCGGACGTCCCGAACAGGAAGCCGTCGGCGGCGAGGACGTCGGGCACGGTGGCCCCGAGTGCGGGTATCGACCGCACCTCGACGCCCTCGATGTCGGGGTCCCGGGCACCCTTCAGCACCGCTTCGAGGCACTCGCGCGTGACCGGCGACGGGGTGTGGTGGACGACGAGGAGTGATGGCACAGTCGTCAGCGTACGACCGGTTCCGGCACTACTGTCCCGCCCCGCTCTCACGTTCGAGACGTTCGAGTTCCACGGCTCGCTTCATCGTCTCCCGGGCGCGGCCGCGGTCGCCGGCGTAGTCGTAGGCGCGGGCGAGCCGGTACGAGCTCCGCCAGTTGTCGGGGTCCGCCTCCCATTCCGCCTTGACCTGCTCGAAGAGGGCGTCGGCAGCGTCGCGGTCTATTCGTCCGGACGGACGCTTCGGCAGATTCGTGACGTCCAGTTCGAGACCCTCGTCGCCGATGCGACGGGCGAGTTGCTGATGTTGCAGGCCGGCCCGGAGTGTCGCGTAGACGATCCACGCACCGAGGAACGGAAGGATGAGAACGCCGATGCCGAGCCCGACCGCGGCGGCCCCGCCGTCCTGGATCAGGGCGATCCCGCGCTGACCGAGCAACACGAAGTAGAACACGAGCGCGGCGACGAGCAATGCGATCGTGACGACCGTCTTGGTCGACTCGTTACTCTTCACAGGTCGAGAAGCGGGTCGATACCCACGGTGAGGCCGGGGCGGGACGCGATCTGCCGCACCCCGAGGAGTACGCCGGGAGCGAAGGAATTGCGGTCGATCGAGTCGTGCCGGATGGTCAGCGTCTCCCCCTGTGTTCCCAGGATGACCTCCTGATGCGCGACGAGCCCGGCGAGCCGGACGGAGTGCACCCGGACACCGTCCACGTCGGCGCCGCGGGCACCGTCGAGTTCGGTGGTGGTGGCGTCCGGACTGGGGCCGAGGCCCGCCTTGCGGCGCGCCTCGGAGATGAGCGCCGCGGTCCGGTAGGCGGTGCCGGACGGTGCGTCCGCCTTGTTGGGGTGATGCAGTTCGATGACCTCGACGGAGTCGAAGAAGCGCGCGGCGGCCTCGGCGAACCGCATCGACAGAACGGCTCCGATTGCAAAGTTGGGAGCGATGAGGACCCCCACCGACGGCTGATCGGCCAGCCACGACCGCACCGTGTCGAGGCGGGTGTCATCGAAGCCCGTGGTCCCCACCACTGCGTGAATGCCATTGGCAACGAGGAAGTTCAGGTTGTCCATCACCACATCGGGGTGCGTGAAGTCGACGACAACCTGGGTTCCGGACTCGGTGAACGACTCCAACCGGTCGCCGTGATCGACCTCCGCCACGAGCTCGAGGTCCGACGCCTGCTCCACCGCCTCGCAGATCGCTCGGCCGACCTTGCCCTTGGCTCCGAGAACTCCGACCCTGATGGGTGCTGCTGCGCTCACTTCTCCACGCTCCGTCCAGTCACATCGATTCGCCCGAAAGCCTACGCAACCACCGGGCGACGGCCGAAGTGCAGGGGCCGACCGGGAGATCTTCCTCTCCTCACCCGTAGCTTCCACACCCGTAGCCGGGTGCGATCAATCGAAGACGATGATCTGGCGGATCGCGCGACCCTCGGCGAGTTGGTCCATGCCGTGGTTGATCTGGTCGAGTGAGATGCGGGACGAAATCAGCTTCTCCACGGGCAGCTTTCCCGAACGCCACAGATCCTCGTAGACGGGGATGTCCCGAGCGGGAACAGCCGATCCGAGGTAGCTGCCGATGATTGTGCGGGCCTCGGCCACCAGGGTCAACGGCGAAATCGACGAGCGCGCCTGTGGGGACGGCAGACCGACGGTGATGGTTTTTCCGCCGGGGGCGGTGGCGGACACGGCCGATTCGAAGGCTCGCGCATTGCCGGCGGCCTCGATCACGATGGGCGCCCGTATGCCGGCCTGGACCAGTTCGGCAGGCGTGTATACCGCCGACGCACCCAGTTCGAGTGCGGCCTGGAGCTTTTCCGGCACCGAGTCGACCCCGATGACCTCGCCCGCACCCCGCGAGACCGCGGTGAGAATCGCTGCCATTCCGACCCCACCGAGGCCGACCACCATGACGGCCTGACCGGGGCGCGGATTGCCGGCATTGAGAACGGCGCCGCCTCCGGTGAGAACAGCGCATCCGAGTACCGCGGCCACATCGGCGGGCACGTCGTCACCGACAGGAACGACAGAACGGCGGTTGACCACCGCATGCGTGGCGAAACCGGACACTCCGAGGTGGTGGTGCACCGACTCGTCGCCCCGATGCAGACGCGAGCCGCCGTCGAGCAGGGTTCCGTCGTTGTTGGCTTTCGTACCCGGCACGCACGGCATCTGGCCGTCGGTCGCGCAGCCCTCGCACTGGCCACAGCGCGGTAGGAACGTCATCACGACCCGTCGTCCGACGCTGAGGTCGTCCACGCCCGCGCCGAGTTGCTCGACACGCCCGGCTGCCTCATGACCGAGCAACATTGGAACCGGCCGGACCCGATTGCCGTCGACGACGGACAAGTCCGAATGGCACAGTCCCGCAGCCTCGATCCGGACCAGAATTTCACCCGGACCCGGCTCGTCCAGTTCGAGTTCGGCGATAGAGATGGGCGCGGACTCCGCGAAGGGTCGTGTTCGGCCGATCTCTTCGAGCACTGCTCCACGAATCTTCATCTCGCACGCCTCCTGTGGTCGGGGGTAGCTCGTTACCGGACGATGCCGCGCACCGACGCGGGCAGGTCACGTTTGCGCCGATACGGCCCTACGACGGCGGCGCCGAAGGGGCGCTGCAACAGCACCCTCGCCACGTCGCGAACCTCGTCGGTGGTAACCGCATCGATCTTCGCCAAGGTTTCGGCGATGCTGCGATGGTTGCCGTAGTTCAGTTCGCTCTTGCCGATGCGGTGCATCCGCGATCCCGAATCCTCCAGGCCGAGGACCAGACCCCCGCGCAGAGACCCCTTCGCGCGGGCAGTTTCGGCGTCTGTGATCCCGTCGGCGGCGACGGTGGACAGCACCTCTCGGATGACCGTGGCGACCTCGCCGAGGTTCTCGGGCTGGCAGCCCGCATAGACCGAGAACGCACCGGTGTCGGCGAACGTATCGACGCCGGAGTACACGGAATACGCGAGCCCACGGATTTCGCGCACCTCTTGGAAGAGACGGGAACTGAGCCCGCCCCCGACGGCGGCATTGAGCACCGACAGCGCCCACCGATGCGACTCGTGCCTGCCGAACGCCCGAACGCCGAGGGAGAGATGGACCTGTTCGCTGTCGCGGTTGGTGAGGCTCAGCGTCGGCGTTGTGCGCAGCCGCAACGCACCGGCGCGGCGAGGCGCGGGCTCGGCCGCTTCCTCGAGATGACCGGCGAACGCCCGGCGCACCATCTCCACCGTGTGCTCGTGGTCGACGTTCCCGGCCGCCGCCACCACCATCCGCGGCGGCGTGTACCGGCGAACGTGGAACGAATGCAGCTGGGTGCGAGTCATCGATTCGATCGACTCGACACTGCCGATCACGGGCCGGCCGACGGGGTGGTCGCCGTACAGGGCCGTCAGGAAGGCATCGCCGAGCAAGTCTTCGGGATCGTCGTCACGCATCGCGATTTCCTCGAGGACCACCTGGCGCTCCACGTCGACATCCGAGGAACGGCAGCGGCCTCGAAGCACCACATCGCTTACCAGGTCGACTGCCAGGGGCAGATCCTCATCCAGCACGTGCGCGTAGAAGCAGGTGTGTTCCTTCGAGGTGAAGGCATTGAGTTCGCCTCCCACACCGTCCATCACCTGGGCGATGTCGAGGGCACTGCGTGACGGAGTGGCCTTGAAAAGCAAATGCTCGAGGAAGTGCGCGGCTCCCGCTACCGTGGGTTGCTCATCACGGGATCCCACACCGACCCACACACCGACGGATGCTGATCGCACGCCGGGGACGTATTCGGTGACAACCCGGAGACCGCCGGGAAGCACAGTGCGCTCGACACCGGGATCCGGTTCACGCAGGGTCGACGCTGCAGTGGGGGCCGCGACGCGGCGGCGATCGATCTTGGCCATGTAGTGGTTCAGCGGTCCTCGAAAACTGGGCGACGTCGAACGGCAAACTTTACACGGAGACACCGACCGACCCGTTTCCGCCTCCGGCGGGATCACTCGTCGAAGCTACCTGGGCGTAAACCGGCTCTCGACCCCACATCCGTGGCGGCCAGTACGACGATCCGCTCGGTTCGCTGCCCAGGGAGAATCATTCCCCTCTCCTCCAGCATCCGCGCGCGGCCGGCGAGTGCTGGGCCGAACGGAACTTGTTCCGAGGCCACGACCTCGACCCGCAGCCCCCGCTCCTCGAGCATGGTTCGCGACTTCTCCACACCGTTCAGAACAGACTGGACGAGGAGAAGAGTGCCGCCCGGAGCAAGGAGATCCGGGACCGCGACGCAGAGGCGGTCGAGGACGGCGCGCCCGTCGATTCCCGCATCCCAGGCCAGCCCGAGAACGCGCCCGCGACCGCGACCGCGAACAGAGTCGTCCGACGCCGGCGAGTACGGCGGATTCGCCACCACCACATCGAAGCGCAGCGTCCGCACCGGGTCGACGAGATCGCCCCGGACCACCCGCACGGTCCGGCGATTCAGCTTGGAATTGAGCCAAGTGCTGATCACGGCGCGGCGAGACACGTCGACGGCGGTGACCCATCCCGCGCCACCTTCACAGGCGGCCACACTCAATGCGCCGGTGCCGCAGCATAAATCGAGCACACGCGTTCCCGGCCCGAGCTCTCGTCCGGCAAGTACCTCGGCGAGCAACCAGGTGTCCCGCTGAGGCCGATAAACCCCGGGCAGGCGAAACAACATGACCGGCTCCCTCCCACGCCGTTGATGACCAGCGTGGGAGGGACCCACAGTTACATGCAACTCGACTGGCCGCATTTCATCCGGTGTTCACGTCGGATCCCGTCCGAGCCGGCTGAAGACGTCGCGAATCGGGTATATGACGGGGGTGCCTCGTTCCTATTCCGCCGATTCTCGCGCGCCGGCCGACGCGATATGGTCCCTGCTGTCACGGCCGTCACGGTGGCCAGAGTGGGCTCCGCACATTCGCGGTGCCTGGGCTCTGGGATCTCCGGAGGTGCAGTGCGGGCGCTGCGGGGCAGCACGGGTGCTGTGGTTGATTCCGGTTCCGGTGGTCATCTCCGCCAAGACGCCCGGACGGTCCTGGACCTGGCGGGTGGGTCCCATGGACCTCGAGCACTCCGTCGAACCCCTCGGTTCCGGCTCGCGAATCACGATGACGCTGTCGGCGCCCGGGCCGGTGGAGCCGGTGCTGGCCGCCACCTACGGGCCGATCATCGCCCTTCTCGTTCGGCGACTCGCCCGCGTCGCCGGCGTGGCACCCGCCACCTGACAGTGGTCCCGAATACGCGAGCGGCCCCGCACGAGTAACGTGCGGGGCCGCTCGGCAGGAGCCGAGAGAGACCTACTTCTCGGCTGCCTGCTCTTCGTCCTGCTCGGTGGCCGGCGCAGCGCCGTCCTCCTCGACCGGGATCAGCGAGATCTTGCCGCGGTTGTCGATGTCGGCGATCTCGACCCTCAACTTGGAGCCGACGCTCACGACGTCCTCGACCTTGGCAATGCGCTTGCCGGAGCCCAGCTTCGAGATGTGCACCAGCCCGTCGCGGCCGGGGAGGAGCGACACGAACGCACCGAAGGCGGTGGTCTTGACGACCGTGCCCAGGAAGCGCTCGCCGACCTTCGGCAGCTGCGGGTTGGCGATGGCGTTGATCATGTCGATCGCGGCCTGCGCGGACGGGCCGTCCGTCGCACCGACGAACACGGTGCCGTCATCTTCGATGGAGATGTTGGCGCCGGTCTGCTCGGTGATCGAGTTGATCATCTTGCCCTTGGGGCCGATGACCTCGCCGATCTTGTCGACGGGCACCTTGATGGCCGTCACGCGCGGAGCGAACGGGCTCATTTCGTCCGGAGTGTCGATGGCCTCGGCCATGACGTCGAGGATCGTCGCACGCGCATCCTTGGCCTGCGACAACGCGCCGGCGAGAACCTTCGACGGGATGCCGTCGAGCTTCGTGTCGAGCTGGAGGGCCGTCACGAAGTCCTTGGTGCCCGCGACCTTGAAGTCCATGTCACCGAAAGCGTCTTCGGCACCGAGGATGTCGGTGAGGGCCACGTAGCGGGTCTCCCCGTCGACCTGGTCGGACACCAGACCCATGGCGATACCGGCAACCGGAGCCTTCAGCGGCACACCGGCGTTGAGCAGCGCGAGCGTCGACGCACACACCGAACCCATCGAGGTGGAACCGTTCGAGCTGAGAGCCTCCGACACCTGGCGGATGGCGTAGGGGAACTCCTCGACGCTCGGCAGTACAGGCATGAGTGCCCGCTCGGCCAGCGCACCGTGTCCGATCTCGCGGCGCTTCGGCGAACCGACACGACCGGTCTCTCCGGTGGAGTACGGCGGGAAGTTGTAGTGGTGCATGTACCGCTTGGTGGTCTCGGGACCGAGGCTGTCGACCTGCTGCGCCATCTTCACCATGTCGAGGGTGGTGACGCCCAGGATCTGGGTTTCGCCACGCTCGAACAGCGCGGAACCGTGTGCCCGCGGCACGAGGGCGACCTCGGCGGAGAGCGAACGGATGTCCGTGATGCCACGACCGTCGATGCGGAACTGGTCGCGCAGGATGCGCTGACGTACCAGCTTCTTGGTCAGCGAACGGAACGCTGCGCCGAGTTCCTTCTCGCGTCCCTCGAACTTGGGTGCGACCTGCTCGAGCACCTCGACCTTGACCTCGTCGGTCTTGTCGTCGCGCTCCTGCTTGCCGGCAATGGTGAGTGCGGCACTCAGCTTTTCGGCGGCGGCCTCTTCGACCGCGGCGAACACGTCGTCCTGGTAGGCCGGGAAGACGGGGAACTCGCCGGTGGGCTTCGACGCCTTCGCCGCGAGCTGCTGCTGAGCGGTGCACAGCCGCGCGATGAACGGCTTGGCCGCCTCGAGGCCCTCGGCCACGATCGCCTCGGTCGGTGCCTGAGCGCCGTCCGCGATCAGGGAGATCACGTTGTCGGTGGCCTCCGCCTCGACCATCATGATCGCGACATCGGCGTCGTCACCGGAACCGGAGACGATGCGGCCGGCAACGACCATGTCGAAGACTGCGTTCTCGAGCTGCTCGACCGTCGGGAATGCCACCCACTGGCCGGCCTTGTTCTCAGCCGAGGTGATGAGCGCTACACGCACACCACCGACAGGACCGGAGAACGGCAGGCCGGCGATCTGGGTGGACGCCGACGCCGCGTTGATGGCGACCACGTCGTAGAGGTCCTGCGGGTTGAGGCTCATCACCGTGACGACGACCTGGATCTCGTTACGCAGGCCGTCGACGAACGACGGGCGCAGCGGACGGTCGATCAGGCGGCAGGTGAGGATGGCGTCCGTGGAGGGCCGGCCCTCACGGCGGAAGAACGAGCCGGGAATGCGACCGGCCGCGTACATCCGCTCCTCGACGTCCACCGTCAGGGGGAAGAAGTCGAAGTGCTCTTTGGGGTGCTTGCTGGCGCTGGTGGCCGACAGCAACATGGTCTCGTCGTCGAGGTAGGCGACGACGGCGCCGGCGGCCTGCTGAGCGAGGCGGCCGGTCTCGAATCGAATGGTGCGGGTGCCGAAGGACCCGTTGTCGATCACGGCGGTGGATTCGAACACGCCCTCATCGATCTCTACTGCGGAGTTCTCTGTCATCTCTTCTTTTCACTTCCCTCTCGTCTTCGCCGTACCCGCGCGGGCGTTCTCACCCTCCTGGCGAGAACTGCGCACCTGAGGGACATCCCCCTCTCGAGATCTCGGGATGTCGCTGTGCGGAGGCGGCCGTCGATCGAAGTCCCCCGGACCGTGTCCGGACGACCACTACCGAAGACCGACACCACATTCTCGGGTGCATACGGTAGTGCTGCCCTACGGCAGCGAACGCCGATAGCCAGCGAAGCCCAGTCTAAGCAAGGCCACGCCGGCTACCGGAGTGATTGGCGATCGAATGATCGCCGTGCCACGAAACTCAGCGACGCAGGCCGAGACGCTCGATCAGCGAGCGGTAACGCTCGATGTCGACCTTCTGGACATACTTGAGCAGACGACGACGGCGTCCGACCAGCAGCAACAGGCCGCGGCGGGAGTGGTGGTCGTGCTTGTGCGTCTTGAGGTGTTCGGTGAGATCGACGATGCGCTTGGTGAGCATGGCCACCTGCGCCTCCGGCGAACCGGTGTCGGTCTCGTGCAGGCCGTACTCGCCCAGAACCTGCTTTTTCTGTTCGGTGGTCAATGCCACTGTTTTCACTCCTGGTAATGACGTTCGCGTGAAAGGATCGATATTCGACGCGGCCACCGCGAACCGCAGCGCACGCCAGCGGACTACTTTACCAGCTGAAATGCGGCTCGATTACGTTGCGCCGTCCGAGGCGGACAGGATTTCGCGCGACCGCTCCGCGTCGCTCCCCATCGCGACGATCAAATCGTCGACGGAGTCGAATTTTTCCATCCCGCGCAACCGCTCGACCAGGTCGACGGCGACGTGCTGGCCGTAGAGGTCGGCCTCACGATCGAGAACGAAGGCCTCCACCGTGCGGGTGCGGCCCGAGAACGTGGGGTTGGTGCCGACCGACACGGCCGCCATGTAGCGCTCCCCCGAGGTGACCGTACCCAGATCGACGCCGTGCCCGAGCACGGTGAACCAGGCCGCGTAGACCCCGTCCGCGGGGATGGCTGCGTACATCGGAGGCGCGACATTGGCCGTCGGATAACCGAGCTGACGCCCGCGACCGTCCCCGTGGACGACTACACCCTCTACCCGGTGGGGCCTGCCCAGGGCCTCCGTCGCGGCGGCCATGTCACCGGCATCCACGCACGAACGGATGTAGGTGGAGGAGAAGGTGACGGCGTGCTCGGCGAGCAGCGTGACGCCGTCGACCGCGAACCCGAACCGGTCGCCGATCTGACGCAGCAGGTCGACGTTGCCGGCGGCCTTCTTGCCGAAGGTGAAGTTCTCACCGACGACGACCTCGGCCACGTGCAGACGCTCCACGAGAATTTCGTGGGCATACCGCTCCGGCGTCAGCTTCATGAATTCGGCGGTGAACGGCATGACGCAGAACACGTCGATCCCGAGGTCTTCCGCGAGTTCGGCGCGGCGGGCCAGCGTCGTCAACTGGGCGGGATGACTGCCCGGGCGAACCACTTCCATGGGATGTGGGTCGAAAGTCATGAGCACGCTGGGTATTCCACGCTTGCGTGCAGCCGATACCGCCCGGCTGATCAGTTGGGCGTGACCTCGGTGCACGCCATCGAATACGCCGATCGTGAGTACACAACGACCCCAGTCGGCAGGAACCTCGTCGAGACCACGCCATCTCAGCACGACTGGCAGCCTACGGTGCGGCGCGCCGATGTTCATCTCCGGACCGGCCGGTCCTCCTGGATCGTGTAGGCGGACGTGCCGTCACCTCGCCGTTCTTCCCCCGCGAGTCCCCCTTCGAGGTGTGTCGATGTGTCTGTCCGGTAAGACTTGCCTAAGCTCGGGGCGTGGCCGGAAACAAAAATGACCAGATCGCGACCGAGGACACGGCATCGGAGACCGGCTCCTTGTCGGCTGTGGCGCAGGACTACCTCAAGGTCATCTGGACGACCGGGGAGTGGTCGCAGGAGCGGGTGTCCACCAAGTTGTTGTCCGAGAAGATCGGCGTGTCGGCGTCCACCGTGTCGGAGGCCATCAGGAAGCTGTCTGATCAGGGGCTGGTCGATCACGCCCGCTACGGTTCCATCGCACTCACTGAGGCGGGCAGGGTGGCCGCCATCGGAATGGTCCGTCGCCACCGGCTCATCGAAACGTATCTGGTGCGCGAACTGGGGTACGGCTGGGACGAAGTCCACGACGAAGCGGAAATACTCGAGCACGCCGTGTCCGACCTCATGATCAACCGGATGGACGCCAAGCTGGGACACCCGGAGCGGGATCCCCACGGTGACCCCATCCCCTCGGTCGACGGTTCGGTTCCGACACCCCCGGCCCGCCAGCTGAGTCACTTCGCGAACGGCGAAAGCGGCCGGATCGCGCGGATCTCCGACTCGGACCCGGCCATGCTGCGCTATTTCGATTCGGTTGGAGTAGCACTGGATGTCGAAGTGACAGTGCTCGAGCGACGCGACTACGCGGGGACGGTGTCGGTGCGGCTCGACGCCGGTCCGGACTCCGTCGAACTGGGCAACCCGGCGGCCCAGGCCATCTGGCTGGTGTGAGCTATCTCAGCGTCGCCGGACGAACGACCATCACCGAACTGGCACGCTTGCCGCGCTCCTGCAGCAGTGCGATGGTGGAGCCGCCCGGGTCGATGGCGGCGTACACACCCTTGATTCCGATCGGCTCGAGCCACCGGCCCTGACTGATCGACTCGGCCTCCGCAGCATCGACGAGTCGATGCGGGAACGCGGTCTGCGCTGCCGCGTCGATGTCGAGGCTGACCGCCGGCTCCTCGGCCAACTGTTCGAGGGTGCGGGCATGGTCCAGTGTGAAGGGCCCGACTCGCGTTCGCCGCAACCTTGTCAGATGACCGCCCACCCCGAGCGCGGCGCCGAGATCGCGGGCGAGAGAACGAATGTAGGTGCCGGACGAACATTCCACCTCGACATCCAGATCGACGAACGTGCCCTCGTCGCGTCGCGCGACCACGTCGAAGCGGGACACCGTCACCGAGCGCGCCGCCAGTTCCACTTCCTCGCCCGCACGAATCCGGGCATGGGCGCGTTGCCCGTCGACCTTGATGGCACTGACGCTCGCAGGAACTTGCGAAATCTCGCCCGTGAGGAGCGCCACGTGCGCGGCGATCTCCTCGTCTCGCACAGCAGAAGCATCGGCCGACGCCAGAGTCTCGCCCTCGGCGTCGTCGGTGGCGGTCGACTGCCCCAACCGAATAGTCGCGGTGTACGCCTTCGTGGTCAACGCCAGAAGCCCGAGCATCTTCGTGGCCCGCTCCACGCCGAGGACGAGGACGCCCGTCGCCATGGGATCCAAAGTGCCCGCATGCCCGACCTTCCGGGTACCGAGGAGCTTGCGGCACCGCGCAACGACATCGTGGCTGGTGATCCCGGCGTCTTTGTCGACGATGAGCAGACCGGCACCGACGAGACCGGACGAAGGCTTTCCACGCGCAGGCACGTGTTCCGATTCTGCCAGCCCGGCAATCGGCACTCTCACTGCACCGCAATTGTCGTGATGATGAGGCCGTCCGACACCATCCAGCGTCCGTCGAACGACGCCAGCGGCGGCCCGTCGAGGGTCTCCCCCGAGATGAGCAGATTTGAATGAAAGGTGCCCGTGCCGCCGTCCGCGGCCTCGAAGGTGATGTGTGCGTCCTCGAAACCCAGCCATCTCCCGGTGAGCGGGAACCATGCCTTGTACGTCGCCTCCTTGGCACAGAACAGCAGCCGGTCCCAGTGCACCGAGTCGTCCGTCCCCGACAGCCACTTCCGTTCCACTTCGAGGCTCACCGCGTCGAGCACACCCTCGGGCAGAGCCTCATGCGGCTCGGCGTCGATTCCGACGGACCGCACCTGCATCGCGTACCCGAGCACAGCGCCGCGGTAGCCGTCACAGTGCGTCAGACTTCCGACGACGCCGCGAGGCCACACCGGCGCGCCTTTCTCTCCCCGGAGAATCGGGGCAGGGTCCACACCCAGCTTCGCCATGGCCAGTCGCGCGCAATGCCGGGCGCTCGTGAATTCGCGGCGACGTTTCTCCACCGCCCGCCCGATCAGCGCCTCCTCCTGCGGATGCGGACGCAAACCCGGCGGGTCTTCGAAGAGTTCGGCAGACGCCACACCAGAGGGCAGGATCCTCTCGATCACAAAGTCCCCCTCGCCCGCATCTTCTCCACTTCCGCCTCCTGCTCGGGAGTCACCTTGAAATGACCGCCCCACTTGTTGAGCGTCCCCGGCGGATACTCCGGCACCGGCATGATCTGGCGGAGCAGTTTCTCCGGAAGGCCACGCCGCTGCCACTCCCTCGGATAGCCGAGAGAGACCTCTTCGAACCGCACGCCGTCGTAGTAGGTGGTACGTGGAATGTGCAAGTGCCCGTACACCGCACAGACAGCGTTGTACCGGGTATGCCAGTCCGCCGTCATCTCGGTGCCGCACCACAACGAGAATTCCGGGTACCACAGCACCTGGGTCGGCTCACGCACGAGGGGAAAGTGGTTGATCAGCACCGTCCGGGTGCCGGCGGGCAGCGCATCGAGGCGCTCCTTCGTCGTCTCCACGCGGTGACGGCACCACGCATCCCGGGTGCCGTACGGCTCGCTCGACAACAGGAACTCGTCCGTCGCCACCACGTTCTTCTCCCGCGCGATCGCGAGGCCCTCCTCCTTGTTGGCCGCTCCGGCGGGCAGAAACGTGTAGTCGTAGAGAAGGAACATCGGAACCAGCGTGACCGGGCCGTCCTCTGCCTCCCACACCGGGAACGGATCCTCGGGAGTGATGACGTCGATCTCGCGGCACATCGTGACCAGGTAGTCGTAGCGCGCGACACCGTGCATCTGGACCGGATCCTTGGCCGTCGTCCACAGCTCGTGATTGCCGGGCACCCAGATGACCTTGGCGAATCTGCTCCGAAGCAGCTTCAGGGCCCAGCGAATGTCGTCAGTCTTCTCGGAGACGTCACCCGCGACGATCAGCCAGTCCTCCGGGGAATCCGGGTAGATCTCCTCGGTGATCGGGCGATTTCCCCGGTGTCCG
The DNA here is from genome assembly GCF_017656075.1 of Rhodococcus sp. ZPP. NCBI lineage: Bacteria > Bacillati > Actinomycetota > Actinomycetes > Mycobacteriales > Nocardiaceae > Rhodococcus > Rhodococcus sp. ZPP. The sequence continues at coordinate 6,382,226 of NZ_CP058638.1, read as the reverse complement.
ACATGGGTGTCGCTCACCGCCATCAACTTGGCTGCCACGTCCACTCCCCTTCCCGATCGTGTTTCCTTGTCGATCGCTCGTTGCACCGGTTCGCGTTTCACTCCGCGTCAGGACTCGGGGCGCCGGACCTGAAGGTCGGCACCGGTCACCGCCCAGCGGCCGGTGCCGACGCGCCAGACAACCGCGAGCATCCGAAGCACTATGAACACGGTCAACCCCGTCCAGATTCCCGCCAGACCCCAGTCGCGGAGCATCGACAGCCAGATCAAGGGCAGAAAGCCGACCAACGCACAGGCCAGGGTGGCATTCCGGAGAAACACGACATCTCCCGCCCCGAGAAGCACGCCGTCGAGAGCGAAGACCACTCCGGCCACGGGAATGATGGCAACGAAGAACCACCACACCACCGCCATGTCGTCCAGCACCGCAGTATCGGAGGTGAACAGGCGGGGTACGACACTGTGACCGAGCGCGAACATGAGCGCCAACGCCGACGCGAAGAGCGTGGACCACCGCGTGATACGCCACGACAGGCGGGTGGCCCCGCGGGCGTGCCCCGCGCCCAATGCGGCACCCACCAAGGCCTGTGCGGCGATCGCGAGGGAATCCAGGGTGAGTGCGACCAGATTCCACAACTGCAGGACCACCTGATGTGCGGCGACAGCTGCGGCCCCGAACCGTGATGCGACTGCGGCTGCCGAGAGGAAACACGCCTGGAACGCCAGACTCCGGAGGATCAGGTCCCGGCCGAGGATCATCTGAGCCCGCATCACGCCCCACTGCGGACGCAGCGGCACTCGTTCGAATACCAGCGCACCGACGAAGAGACTGGCCGACACCGCCTGGCCGATCACATTCGCCACGGCCGAACCCTCGAGTCCGAGGCGCGGGACACCCCACAGTCCGTGTACGAGCAGCGGACATGCGATCGCCGACACGACGAGGCCCGCGATCACGAACCGTAAGGGCCGCACGGTGTTCTGCATGCCGCGCATCCAGCCATTGCCGGCCATCGCGATCAGGATCAACGGGGCGCCGAACACGGCGATGCGCAACCAACTCGCCGCCGCGTGCGCGATGTCGGAGCCACCGGCGATCGCCGAAGTCACGGGACCGGCCAGCAGTTGAACGAGCGCGGCCACCATCACGCCGATGATGAGCGCCAGCCACGTCGCCTGCACCCCCTCGCGGACGGCACCACGCTCGTCGCCGGCACCGTGCATCCGCGAAGCGCGGGCCGTGGTCCCGTAAGACAGAAACGTCAGCTGGGTGCTGACCTGCGCCAGGATCAGTCCGCCGACCGCAAGACCCGCGAGTGCCAGCGCACCGAGCCGTCCGACGACAGCGATGTCGAACAGCAGATAGATCGGTTCCGCGGCAAGCACCCCCAGTGCCGGGAGTGCAAGACCGAACACCGTGCGGGCAGCTACATCGCCCGAAACCTTCGTCCCAGCCGTTACATCGCCCGTGCTCTCCGAGACTTCCGCCAACAGACCCGAACCTCAGCCGAGCGAATCGACGAGTGACGCCACGATCTCGTCGACGGAGGTGACTGCGGTGTACCCGGCCGCGAACCGGTGGCCGCCGCCGCCGAGGTATCCGGCGACGAGCGAGACGTCCACGTCGGACTTGGAGCGCAGTGAGACCGACCAGGTGCCGTCTGCGGCCTCTTTCAGGACCGCGGCGACCTCGGCCTCCGAGGTGGTGCGGACGATATCGATGACGCTTTCGATTTCTTCGGAGCGCAGACCCCGCACATCGGCCTGTCGGATGACGGCATAGACCAGACCACGGCCGCCTGCGGCGCCGGGAACGAATGTGGCTGATCCCAGCACTGTGGACAGCATCGGCAGCCAGCCGAAGGGATGGGTGTCGAGCAGTCGCCTGGCGATCCGGGCACCGTCTATACCGGTCGCGAGTAGCCGCTCGGCGAGGGTGTGGGTGCCGGGCTGGACCCAGCGGAACGAACCGGTGTCGGTCACGAGGCCGGCGTAGAGGCAGTGCGCGAGGTCGGCGTCGATCTCCACGCCCCACAGGTCGAACATCTGAGCCAGGACTGCAGTGGTCGATTCCGCCGACTCGTCCACGAGGTTCATCCGTCCGAACCGGGTGTTGGACCGATGGTGGTCGATGACGAGCGTCTCCGCCGCATCATGGAGGCGGCCCGCGAGCGTGCCGAGCCGCCCTGCGCTGCCGCAGTCGACGGTGACCAGCAGATCGACGTTTCGATGCACCTGATCCGCCGGCACCAGCAGGTGGGTGCCGGGCAGTTCGCGCATCGACTCGGGCAGTTCGTCCGGAGCAGCGAACGCCACCTGCACCGGGATACCTTTGCGCTCGAGTACCAACCCGAGCGCAAGGCCGCTGCCGATGGTGTCGGCATCGGGCTGAACGTGACACAGAACCGTCACCGACGTCGCGTTCTCGAGGACGGCGACCGCCTGCGGCAGATACACCTCTTGGCGGTCGAGATCAGACAGGGACGTCTCCTGAGTGTGGGTCATGTCGTCGGCGTCAGTCCGCCTGGCGGGAACCGGACGGCTCGTCGACATCCACGTCGTCCGAGTCCTCGGTTCGTGGCTCCTTGTACGGGTCCGGGTCTCCGGCCGGGGACGCCGCGGCAGCGACACGGGCGACCTCGTCGTCCGCGGCACGAGCGCGGGCGAGGAGTTCTTCCATATGACGGGCGGTGTCCGGCACGGTGTCCGCGACGAACGTGAGCGTCGGCGTGAATCTCACGCCGGTGCCGGCACCGACCTTGGAGCGCAGAACACCCTTGGCCTTCTCCAGGCCTGCGGCCGCAGCAGCGAGATCAGGTTCCGACTCGAGGTCGGCGCCCATCACGGTGTAGTACACGGTCGCGTCGTGGAGGTCGGCCGTCACCTTGGTGTCGGTGATGGTCACGAACGCCAGGCGGGGGTCCTTGATTTCGTGATCGATTGCCGTCGCAACAATGGTGCCGATGCGCTTGGCGAGCTTGCGTGCCCGGGCGGGATCCACCATGACAATCAGACTCCTCTCCCTGGCCGCTCGATAAGTTGTGGTCCTACTTTTGCTCTGTCTTTCTCATTCTGCACGCCGGGGCGTCGTGACGACCCGCCGGGCAGGGCATACCGAGTCAGTCCTCGGGCCCGAAAATTCTCCGCCGCACGGCGAGTAGTTGCAGCTCCGGCAGATCTGCAACATGCCGCTCGCAGGTGTCGAGCACTTCGTGTACGTGATCGACGGCCGAGCTCGCCATGGTGACGCCCAGCATCGACCGGCGGTACCGATCTTGTTCGCCGGTTTCCGCGGCGGACACACCGTAGCGACGCAGCTCCGCGAGAACCGGTTTGACCATTGCACGCTTCTCTTTCAGAGATCGCACGTCACCGAGCAAGATGTCGAGCTCGAGCGCACCGACGTACAACTTTCCTCCTTCGGGGAGACGTGCGCTTCTCGGCCGAACCAGTCGGCCGGAGAAGCGCACGTCGGATAACGCTGCTACGTCACCCCACTCGAAAAGGGAGATCAGTCACGCGGCTTTTCCCGAAGCTCGTAGGCCTCGATGACGTCACCGACCTTGATGTCGGTGTAGGTGACCGTCAAACCGCACTCGTAACCCTCGCGTACCTCGACGACGTCGTCCTTCTCCCGCTTCAGCGAAGAGATGGTGACGGTCTCGGCGACAACCGTGTTGTCACGCAGCAGCCGGGCCTTTGCATTGCGACGGATGCTACCCGAGGTGACGAGGCAACCGGCAATGTTGCCGACCTTGGACGAGCGGAACATCGCGCGGATCTCCGCCTTGCCCAGCTCGACCTCTTCGTAGATCGGCTTGAGCATGCCCTTGAGGGCCTTCTCGACCTCGTCGATTGCCTGGTAGATCACCGAGTAGTACCGGATGTCGACGCCCTCGCGGTTCGCCAACTCGGTCGCCTTGCCCTCGGCGCGGACGTTGAACCCGATGATGATCGCGTTCGACGCAGCGGCCAGGTTGACGTTCGTCTCGGTGACGCCACCGACACCACGGTCGATGACGCGCAACTGCACCTCGTCGTCGATCTGGATGCCGTGCAGCGCCTCCTCGAGGGCCTCCACGGTTCCGGAGTTGTCACCCTTGAGGATGAGGTTGAGCTGCGACGTCTCCTTGAGGGCCGAATCGAGGTCCTCGAGGCTGATCCGCTTGCGGCTCTTCGCGGCCAGAGCGTTGCGCTTACGCGCATTGCGCCGGTCGGCGATCTGACGGGCGATGCGGTCCTCGTCGACCACGAGCAGGTTGTCGCCTGCACCGGGGACCGATGTGAAACCGACCACCTGCACGGGACGCGAGGGCATTGCCTCGAGTACGTCCTCGCCGTGCTCGTCGACCATCCGGCGCACACGGCCGTAGGCGTCGCCGGCGACGATCGAGTCACCGACCCGCAACGTTCCACGCTGGATGAGCACGGTCGCGACGGGTCCGCGTCCACGGTCGAGGTGCGCCTCGATGGCGACACCCTGTGCGTCCATATCCGGGTTGGCCCGCAGGTCGAGGGCAGCGTCCGCCGTCAACAGCACGGCGTCGAGCAGTGCATCGATGTTGGTGCCCTGCTTCGCCGAGATGTCGACGAACATGGTGTCTCCGCCGTATTCCTCGGCCACCAGCCCGTACTCGGTGAGCTGCTGCCGGATCTTGTCCGGGTTCGCGCCTTCCTTGTCGATCTTGTTCACCGCGACCACGATCGGCACGTCGGCCGCCTGGGCGTGGTTGATCGCTTCCACCGTCTGCGGCATGACGCCGTCGTCGGCGGCGACGACCAGGATCGCGAGGTCGGTGGCCTTGGCACCGCGAGCACGCATGGCCGTGAAGGCCTCGTGACCGGGGGTGTCGATGAACGTCACGAGACGCTCGTTGCCGTCGAGCTCGGTGAGCACCTGGTAGGCACCGATGTGCTGCGTGATACCGCCGGCCTCGCCCTCACGGACATTGGCCTTACGGATCGTGTCGAGCAGGCGGGTCTTACCGTGGTCGACGTGGCCCATGACGGTGACCACCGGCGGACGGGACATGAGGTCCTCTTCGCCGCCTTCGTCTTCACCGTAGGTGAGGTCGAAGCTGTCGAGCAGCTCACGGTCCTCGTCCTCCGGGCTGACGACCTGGACGACGTAGTTCATCTCGCCGCCGAGCAGCTCGAGGGTCTCGTCGTTGACGGACTGGGTAGCCGTCACCATCTCACCGAGGTTGAACAGTGCCTGCACGAGGGCGGCCGGGTTCGCGTCGATCTTCTCCGCGAAGTCCGAAAGCGAAGCACCACGGGCGAGGCGGATGGTCTCGCCGTTGCCACGCGGCAACCGCACGCCACCGACGGCGGGCGCCTGCATGGAGTCGTATTCCTGGCGCTTCTGACGCTTGGACTTGCGACCACGACGCGGGGCGCCACCGGGGCGACCGAACGCGCCCGCTGCTGCACCGCGCTGACCGGGGCGTCCACCGCCACCGGGACGGCCGCGGAAACCACCTGCGGGTGCGCCGCCACCGGGAGCACCGGCACCGGCACCGGGGGCACCGCCACCGCGGTAGCCACCGCCGCCGCCTGCACCGCCGGGACGCCCACCGGGAGCGCCGCCGGGACGGCCGGGACGGCCACCACCGGGTGCGGGACGAGCCGAGCGTGCCGGCATCGCGCCGGGGTTCGGACGCGGAGGCATCGAACCGGGACTCGGTCGAGGACCGCCCTGACCGGGAGCCGGACGAGGTCCGCCCTGACCCGGAGCCGGACGAGGTCCACCCTGACCCGGAGCCGGACGAGGTCCACCCTGACCCGGAGCCGGACGAGGTCCACCCTGACCCGGAGCCGGACGAGGACCGCCCTGGCCCGGAGCGGGTCGAGGAGCACCGGGACGCGGTGCGCCGGGAGCCGGACGCGGCGCCGGGCGCTCGGCCGGAGCCGACGAGTACGGGTTGTTACCGACGCGCGGAGGCTTGGGGCCCGGGCGCGGCCCACCCGGCTTTGCGCCGGTGGACGGAGCTGCGGACGCACTGGCGGCCGGAGCCGACGGCGCAGCGGGTGCCGGCTCGGCCGGAGCCGGGCGACCCGGCTTCGGCGCATTGCTGATCGGTGCACTGCTTGTAGGTGCACTGCTTGTAGGTGCACTGCTGCTGGGAGCTGCCGGAGCCGCTGCTGCGGGCGCGGCCGGAGCCTGCGCCGCGGGCGTAGCTGCGCGAGCTGATGCAGCCGGGGCCGCCGGTGCGGGTGCTGCCGGAGCCGGAGCTGCCGGCTTGGGGCCGGGACGGGGTCCGCCCGGCTTGGCCGACGTCGTCGACGGTGCGCTCGGCGCAGGTGCGCCGGGCTTTGCCGCCGGGCGTGCCGCTGAATCGGGCGACGAAGACTTCGGGAACGACTCCCGCAGACGTCGGGCAACGGGCGCCTCCACTGTGGAGGACGCCGACTTCACGAACTCGCCCTGCTCCTTGAGCGTTGCGAGTAGTTCTTTACTTGTGACACCGAGTTCTTTAGCCAACTCGTGCACGCGGGCCTTGCCTGCCACTGCTCTCCTCACTGATGAGGTCGAGCAGGAGGCTCCCCTGAGAGGGGCCCGCACGACCTCGGGTTATCTCCGATGGACGATCATCGCTGGTGCTTCACGGTGTGCTCATGAGTGCTTGTGCCTGTTCTGTTCGAGAGGTACTGCTCTGCGTGTGCGTTCTGCTCGTACCCAATGTTCGATCTCTGACGTATCCACACTTCCGGTGACTCGCAGCGCTCTGCCGAAGGCTCGGCGTCGCTCCGCGAGACTCAGGCAAGCCTGATCGGGGTGCAGCCACGCACCTCGCCCGGGAAGCCTACGTCGTGGGTCGGGAACGAGTATATGGCCTTGCGGCCCACTCTCACTTACCACGACCCTGAGCAGATCGAGAGCCAGCGCGCGCTCTCGACATCCAATGCACGTCCGTACCGGCGAACCGGCACTGGCGCGCGTGAAATCCGAGAGCTCATGCTGAACCATTGACCACTCTACCGCCGACTCGCCCCGATCTCCGCATTCCACGCTCAACGAGTGGTCGCGGCGGGTCCGTCGGCCGACTCCGGGGTGGGCGCCGCATCGCTGCGGATGTCGATCCGCCAACCGGTCAGGCGCGCAGCCAGACGGGCATTCTGCCCTTCCTTGCCGATCGCGAGGGACAGCTGGAAGTCGGGGACGACGACTCGCGCCGCGCGCGCATCCGGATCCACCACTGTGACGGACACCACCTTCGACGGCGACAACGCGTTGCCGACGAACCGGGCGGGATCCTCGTCGAAGTCGATGATGTCGATCTTCTCGCCGGCGAGTTCACTCATCACGTTCCGCACGCGCTGGCCCATCGGGCCGATGCACGCACCCTTCGCGTTGAGTCCCGAGACGCGCGACGCGACGGCGATCTTCGACCGGTGGCCCGCTTCCCGCGCCACGGCGATGATCTCCACCGACCCGTCCGCGATCTCCGGAACCTCGAGCGCGAACAACTTCCGGACGAGATTCGGATGTGTCCGGGACAGGGTGATCTGTGGTCCGCGCTGCCCCCGCGACACCCCCACGACGTAGCACTTGAGACGCTCGCCGTGCTCGTAGGTCTCGCCGGGAACCTGCTCGGCGGGCGGTATCAGCCCTTCGGCACCGTTGGCCTCGCTGCCGATCCGCACGACGACCATGCCTCGGGAATTCGCCCGCGTGTCGCGCTGGATGACACCGCCGACGATCTCACCCTCGTGGGTGGAGTACTCACCGAAGCTCCGCTCGTGCTCGGCGTCGCGCAGGCGCTGGAGGATGACCTGACGCGCGGTGGTCGCCGCGATGCGGCCGAAGCCCTCCGGGGTGTCGTCCCACTCCTCGCCGACCATGTTGCCGTCCGCGTCGACGTCGTGCGCCATCACGCGCACGATGCCGCTTTTCGTATCGACGTCGATCCGCGCATGATTCTTGTGGCCCTCGGTGTGCCGATAGGCCGTCAGCAGCGCCGTCTGGATTGTCGAGATGACGGTTTCGATCGAAATGCCTTTGTCAGCCTCGATGGCGCGCAACGCCGCAATGTCGATATTCACTTGTCCAACTCCTCTACTACTTCTTCCTCTTCCGATATATCGGAGTCGGACGGCGACACCCGACCCTCGGGTATTCCACCTGCGAGCTCCAACTCTCGCGGATCGGGCGTCGAAAACTCCACCTGCACAATGGCTTTCTCGATGTCCGACACGGATACTCGGCGAACCTCCGGCCCGGACCGCGACCCGATCACCACCTCGACTGCGTCGTCGTCCCACCGACCGATCCGGCCCACGACGGTCTCGTTCGGAAGGTCGATGCGCACCTTCCGGCCGCGGGCCCGGCGCCAGTGCCGCTCGTGTGTGAGCGGCCGGTCGATACCGGGAGAGGTGACCTCGAGCGTGTACGGAGTCTCCCCGAAGTCGGGAACCGAGTCGAAGACCTCCGAGATCGTGTGACTCAGGCGCGCCACGGCATCGAGTTCGAGCCCGGCGTCGCTGTCCACCATGATCCGGACCGCGCTGTGCTTGCCCGCAAGGTTGACGGCAACGTCCTCCAAGTCGTAACCCTGGCTGTGCACCAGGTCGGAGATGAGCTCCGTCACCCTCTCCTTGGATGGAACCGGCATCGGGAAAGCTCCTCGTTTCAGTTGTCGTTCGTCGGGCGGGTCGTTCGTCGGAAGTCTGGGGCTGCCGTGTCACGTGCTGGGCGCACGCGGCACCGCTACCCGTTCCGACGGGTTCGGGCATCTAAGAGTAACGCCGATCGGAGGCTTCCGTGACCAGCACCGCTCGCCGATTCCCGGCTTCGCCACCAGACCTGGCACCATGGACCGGTGCTCACGCCCACCGCCTCCCGACCGCCGACGTTCGGCCCGGCCGTGTCCCGGCGCGCCGCTCTCCGGCTCGCAGCAGTCTCCGCCGTCGGCGCCACCGGTGTCGCCCTACTGGCGGGGTGCACCGAGGACACGAACGACCGGGCAGAGGTCGATTCCCTCGTCGCCCAGTCGCAGCTGGCCCGACGTGATGCCGCAGGCGCTGCGGCCGCGATCGCACTGCTCCCCGACCGCAGCGCCGCGCTCGACCTCGTCCGCGTCCAACGCACCGCGCACGCAGACGCGTTGGATGCCGAAATAGCCCGAGCCGCAGGAACTTATCCGGACGGAACGACGCCAACCACCTCGCCGTCCGCGTCCGCAGCACCGACCGCGCCGGTTCCCCCGCCGACATTGGATCAGCTACGCGCCGAACTCGCCGAGTCCCAGCGCAGTGCAGCTGATTCGGCGCGGACTCTGAGTGGCTACCGCGCCGGGCTGTCGGCGTCCATCAGCGCCGCGTGCGCCACCTACCTGGCGGTGGTGCTGTCGTGACCGCTCCTACCGAGTCCGAGGGGCGGAGTCTCGCCGACGCACTCGCCGCCGAGCATGCCGCAGTATTCGCCTACGGGGTGGTTGCTGCATTCTCCAATCCGGTTCGTGCGGATCAGGTGGCTGCCGGCGCCGCTGGCCACCGTGCACGCCGCGACGCCCTGGTCGACACGTTGACGGCCGCAGAGTTGACGGCCCCGGCCGCCGAGGCGGGTTACACCCTGCCGTTCCCGGTCACCGACCCTGTCTCGGCGGCCCAGCTCGCCGCACGAGTAGAGGCCGATACCGCCATCGCCTGGCGCGCTGTCGTCGAGCACGGCGAGACGGAGGACACGCGGTCGCTGGGTGTCGCCGGGCTGACGGAGTCGGCGATCCGGGAAGCGGGCTGGCGTCTCGCGCTCGGAACAGACCCCACGACAGCGGTCTTCCCCGGCCAACCGTAACCGCGCCCAGGCCCCGACGACCCGGTTCCCGGCCACCGGGATGCGCACACCCACGCGGCTCGTTCTCGGCCTAGCGTCTCAGCCAGGCCACTGGTGGAACGAGAGGACGACGGCGTGGACGATCGCTCGATGGAACGGCGTCTGGACGATCTCGAGAGGGTCGAGGCCATCAAGGCGCTGAAGTACCGGTACTGGCGCGCCTGTGACGGAAAGGACCCGGACGCGTTCCGGGCCTGCTTCGTCTCGTCGGGCGCGTCGATCGACTTCGGCGTCCTGGGCCGGTTCGACGACGCTGACCGCATCACCCAGGTGTTCACGGACATTGCACTACGGGAAGTGGACGGTCGGCCGGTCATCCTCGACATGCATCACGGCTTTCATCCCCACATCGAGTTGCACGGCGAGACCGAGGCGTCCGGCGCGTGGACGCTGGCCTTCCGTCAGATCGATCTGCTCCACGGTACGGAGACGGTGTCCTCCGGCGAGTACGACGACGACTATCGGGTCGAGAACGGTGAGTGGCGAATGTCGCGGTGCCACTACAGCGTGAGATGGTCGATAACCCGTCCGCTCACTTCGGACACGGTGGTGGTGCAGTGACCGCCCGCGTTGCCTTGGTCACCGGTGCGAGCCGCGGCGTCGGCAAGGGTGTAGCCACGGCTCTGGGCGCGGCGGGATGGACGGTGTACCTGACCGGCCGGGGCCCCGCACCGGAAGGCAGCCCACTGGTTGCCGCTGCCGAGACGGTCTCCGACTCCGGCGGCGCCGGAGTCGCCGTTGCGTGCGATCACCGGAACGACGCCGACGTGCGGACCCTGTTCCGGCGCATCGCCGACGAGCAGGGTGGCCGGCTCGACCTGCTGGTCAACAACGTGTGGGCGAGTCCGCGAGGGTTCGGGGGATTCAGCACTCCCTTCTGGGAGCGTCCGCTCGACGACTGGGACTCCCTCATCGGCGTCGGATTGCGGGCCCACTACGTTGCGTCCGTGGAGGCTGCCCGGCTGATGGTTCCCCGGCGCCGCGGCCTGATCGCCAACATCTCGTCGTTCGGCACCCGGAGCCACCTTCATTCCGTCCTCTACGGCATGTCGAAGGCGGGGCTGGACAAGATGGCCAGTGACATGGCCGTCGAGCTGGCGCCGCACGACGTGCGGACGGTGTCCCTGTGGCCGGGGATCGTCCGGACGGAGATGATCCTCGCCAGCGGTGTCGACAGCATCGCGGGATTTCCTGTCGCGGACGCCGAGTCACCGCAGTTCGTCGGTCAGGTGATCTGCGGGCTCGTCGACGATCCGTCCCTTCCCGACCGCAGCGGTCACACCTTCGTGACCGCGGAACTCGCGCGCGAGTACGGAATCACCGACACGAACGGCCGCACCCCGCCGTCCCACCGGGCGGCGTTCGGCGGCGGGCCCGTCTTCTGACCCGCTGCTGTCGATGCGGCGACACCGCAAGCACCCCGCCGCACTTGATCTTGCTCAGCACACCCGCGGCGGGGCAGGATAGGAACGTGCCGAAGGGTTGTCGCCGTGGACCGAGACACTGAATCTCGTCTGAGCTATTCCGATCGGGAAGGTCACCACCACACCGTGGACCTCTCCCTCGAATCGCCGCGCGTCACCATCGGACGATCGCCGGGTTCCGACCTCCCCCTCACCGAAGACGATGAGGTGTCACGACTCCACGCCGTGGTCGAATGCGTGGGCTCGCACTGGACCATTCTCGACGACGGACTGTCCCGTAACGGCACCTTCGTCAACGGCGAACGCCTCGCCGGACGGCGGCGACTACGGCAGGGCGACAGCATCCGCATCGGTGCCACCCGCATCCGCTATCAAGAGTTCGGCGGCGGACCCGACGAGGCAACCCAAATGGGCACCGACATGCCCGATGTCCGGTCTCTCACGGAGACGCAGCGCGGCGTGCTCACGGCGTTGTGCCGGCCCTACAAGCACGGTGCCGCCTTCGCGAATCCGGCGTCGAATCAACAGATTGCCGAGGAGCTCTTCTTGAGCGTCGATGCGATCAAGACGCACTTGAGGACGTTGTTCGCAAAGTTCGGGGTCGGGGATCTGCCGCAGAATCAGAAGCGCGTTCGCCTGGCGGAGCGGGCGATGCGCAGCGGCATCATCAACGAACGCGATCTCTGATCAGCCGACCGCCATCAGTTCACGGCCGGAGGCGGCGGGCGCGGTGTGCGCAATCCGCTCGACCAGCCCGATGATCGCGGCTGCCACATCGGCCGCACGTTCGAGAATGACGGAGTGTCCCGCCCCGTCGACACTGACCAATTGCGATGCGGGCAGCAGCGACGCCATGGCAGCAGAGTGCTGGAACGGTGTGAGCATGTCCACCGAGCCGCAGAGGACCAACGACGGGATATGCGCGAGAGCCGCGAGGGAGGCACGCTCGTCGAAGCCGAGCAGCGATTCGAGGAAGCTGGACATCGTCACCACGGAGGTCGTGTTGACCATGGCGGCCACCAGAGCGGCGAGCCGCGGGTCGACGGGCCGATTACGTGCCTCCGCCGCTTTCGCCAGTGCAGTGCCGACTGTCCGGCCGAGCTTTTTCGATCCGTGCACGACCCGTGGCGCCCGCCGGACAGCGCTGCAGAGCAACGACACTGCCGGACTGCGCAGATGGCGGGCGAGGCCCGCCTCGGCGAGATCGTATGCGGCGGTCGATATCAGGGCCATCCCGACGATGCGCGAACCGATCGTGTGCGGATTCTGCCGCGCATACGACAACGCGGTCATTCCGCCCATCGAGTGTCCGACGAGAACGATCGGACCCCGGGGCGCCACCGCGTTCAGCACCGAACCGAGATCGCGACCGAGTTGGTCGATGGTATACGTCGACGCAGGGGCTTCTCCGGACTCGCCGTGCCCGCGATGATCGTAGAAGACCATGCGCACCTCGTTGCGCCAGAAGCGGACCAACTGCTTGCGCAGCGCCCACCAGGATTCGGTGCGGAGGCAATGCCCGTGGACGAACACCACCGTGGTCGGCGCATCGGGTGACCCGAACTCTCGCACCGCAAGAGGAATCCCGTCTTCGGTCCGGACCGTGAGCCGGCGACCATCGTGCTCGGATGAAACCGGGGTGTTCGACATGAGGGCCTCCTCGGTATCTTCGCTCGGGACGGGTGGAGTGTTACCGCTCCTCGACTGATGTCCACCTTGCCGTCCGGCAACCGAACCCTCCAGCACCCTCAGAGGTGGCGCTCGCCCCCGAAGGTGTCGTCATTTACACCCTTGGTGGGGATGACGACATGGCGAAGCCCCCTCGGAGAGGGGGCTTCCGGGACAATCGTCCACGCCGCTCGATCAGCTCGAGTCACCACCCGCGGGACCGGCTTCGATCGTCCGATGCTCACCGGCACCGAGGCTGGATACTTCGATCCGGCGCGGCTTCGCCCGTTCGGCGACCGGGATGGTCACACTCAGCACCCCGTTCTCGTACGACGCCGAAATCTTTTCGGAGTCGATACCTTCGCCGAGCGAAAGTTGCCTCCGGAATGTACCGGTGAACCGTTCCGAGGCGATCCACTGCACGTTCTCCTCGGATTGAGCGCTCCGATGAGCCGTCAGCGTGAGCGTCCCGTTGTCGACACTGACGTCGACCGATCCCGGATCGACACCGGGCAGGTCGGCGTGCAGAACATAGTGGTCGTCGACCTTGTACAGATCCATCGGCATGAATCGCGGCACCCGGGCGGAACCGACCGGAGAGCCGAGCATGCTCTTCGTCATGGATTCGAGATCACTGAAGGGGTCGAAGCGAAGCACAGCAACACACCTCCCACGTCTCCAACGGTGCCCGCCACCGCGGCGGACATCCACCATCACTGTGCACTTGAAATTTAGCACTCGTCACCCGAGAGTGCCAAGCATGAATCTGTGCGGAAAATCGGCACCCGCCGGTGGCGGTCCACCGCGAAAAAGGCACCCGCCGAGCGCAACCCGCGTCTGCGGCATTCCACGTGAATATCGGCGAGTGTCTCTGCCACACCAGAATGCACTGCCTACACCACCGAGGCCAGCCACCCTGGGATGGCCATTCCCACACCCCTGCCGCGCGACCGACGTCGCCACCACCGACCGTCGAAGGCCGCGACCAACCCTACGGGCTCATCTCGTAGGCGCCGTCGTAACTCTCCACCTGCGTCCACACTCGCGAGAATCGCTCCGCGTGTACGACCGGACGCCGGATCGCTCCGAGCGCCCACTTTTGCTGCCCTTCGGTTGCGGACGACTTTCCGTGCAGCGCAACGGCGTAGCCGGAGAAGTCCCGAATCTGAAAGTGGAAGATCTGGTCGATCAGTTCGCGATCCAGGTGAAGGATGTCCGCCTGCTCGAGGATCAGCTGCCCGTAGACGACGAGCGAGAACAGGTGACCGAGGTCGAGGAGGAAATCGAGATCCTTCTGCTGCGCCGCATCGGGCGGAGCGGTGGTGAGCAGTTCCCGCAACGCCGTTGCCTGCTCGTAGAACCGGGCAACGTTGGGAATGTCCGAGTGCGCCTCGTATGCCTTCGTCCAATCGTGGAACCGGATCTTGCCCGCGCCGCGGGTCGGGCCCTGAGCCCAGAAGAAGGTGTCGTCGACGGCGTCGAGCCGGGTGCCGATCTCCGGGTACTCCGCGGGGTTGAGCAGGTAGCTCGGCATGAACTTCAGAATGAGTCCGACGTTGACGTGCACGGTGCCCTCGAGCTTCGGCAGTGTGCCGATCAGCTGAGCCGCCTCCCGGAAGTAGGTGTTCTTCTCGTACCCTTTCGCCGCGATCACGTCGTGCAGTAGCGCGATCACCTTCTCCCCTTCGGAGGTGACCTTGGCCTTCGTCATCGGGTTGAACAGCAGGTACCGGCGATCGTCGAGACTCGCGCTGCGGAAATAGTCGACTGCGCGGGCACTGAACAGCTTCATCGCGATCAACCGGCTGTAGGCGTCGACGAAGTTCCCGCGCACATGCGGAAAGTCGGTGACCGGGTTGCCGTACAGGACCCTGTTGTGGGCATGGGTGATCGACTCGTAGAACGCGTGCCCGGAGATTCCGATCGACCCGGTGCACAGATTGAACTTCCCGACATTGACGGTGTTCAGCGCCGCCTCGAACGCAGCCACGCCGGTGTGCAGGATGTCTTCCTCGCGCACCGGATACTCCTCGAGCCGGAAGGTGCTGACGTACATCTGCCCGTGCACCACGTTGCCCGCGAGGTGGTAGGCGGGATGCCTGCTGTCGGCGACGAAGAAGACGTACCCGTCGCTGCCCTCGACGTCGGTGCGGCGCCCGAACACCGACACCATGCCGGCGACGTTGCCGTTGCCGATGTAGTACTTGTCGCCGGTCGCGGTAAAGGCGAGGTCCCGGTCCGGAGAGGGTGTGAGAAGCATGTCCGTCGAGTAGACGTCGGCGCCGTGTGCCTTCTCCGACAGACCGAAACCCAGCACCCCGCCCTCGTCGAGGAGTCGGGCGGCGCGTTCCTTCGCCGCCCGGTTCGCACTCATCCAGATCGGACCGAGCCCCAGTACTGTCACCTGCCACGCGTACCAGTACGCCAGCCCGTAGAACCCGAAGATTTCGCTCAGCGCGGCGTTGCGCGCGGCGTCCCAGCGCTTGTCCGGGTTGCCGTCCGCGAGTTCGGCAGGAGTCAGAAAGGTCGCGAACAGCTTCTCCCGTTTCACGAACTCGAGGAATTCGGCCGGCCATACCGCCCCGAGATCGTCCTCGAGCAGCCTCTTCTTGCCCCGCGCTTCGAACCAGTCGATCAGCGACCGCAGTTGCCGTCGCGTCTCGGGGTCGAAATGCTCGGGGTCGTAGGAAGTCGGCTCGAACAGCAGGGAGTTCGTCACAGCGGGCCTTTCGTCCGGACGTGTCAGGCCAAGCTAACAGTCGAGACGAAAGGCGCGCGGCGATTTGATCAGCCCCTGACGGTCTGCACGATCTCGCTCAGCGCGGACTCGGCGGCAACCTCACGGCTCTCGCCGGTGAAGCGATCGCGGACCTCCACCTTTCCCTCACCCCAGCCGCGCCCGACCACCACGACCAGTGGCACGCCGAGCAGCTCGGAGTCCTTGAACTTCACGCCGGGCGAAGCCTTACGGTCGTCGAGAATGACCTCGAGTCCGGCCTTGTCGAGTTGTGCCGCGAGCCCCTCCGCGCCCTCACGCGCGGTGTCGTCCTTGTTGGCGATCACTACGTGCACGTCGGCGGGAGACACCTCCGCCGGCCAGCGCAAACCCTTGTCGTCGTGGTGCTGTTCCGCGATCACGGCGACGAGGCGGGACACGCCGACACCGTAGGAGCCCATCGTGGGCCGGACCGGCTTGCCGTTCTCGCCCAGAACGTCGACGGAGAACACATCCGTGTACTTGCGACCGAGCTGGAAAACGTGGCCGATCTCGATGCCACGGGCAGCCACCAGGGCACCGGCGCCGTCCGGCGACGGGTCCCCGTCTCGAACCTCCGCCGCCTCGATGGTGCCATCTGGGGTGAAGTCGCGGCCGGCGACGAGACCCACCACGTGCTTACCCTGCTCGTCGGCGCCGGTGATCCATCTCGTGCCGTCCACCACCCGGGGGTCCACGAGGTAGCGAACACCGTTCTCCTGCAGAGCCTTCGGTCCCATGTACCCCTTCACGAGGAACGGGTTGGCCTCGAAATCGGCCTCCGTGAGCATCTCGAACTCCGCCGGCTCCAAGGACGCACCGAGGCGCTTGTCGTCGATCTCCCGGTCACCGGGGATGCCGATTCCGAGCAACTGCCACTTGCCGCCGGGCTGCCGGGTCTTGACCAGGATGTTCTTCAACGTGTCGGCGGCCGTCACGGTCCGGCCGAGGTCGGCCCCGTTGGCCCAGTCGACGAGCGTCGCGATGGTCGGTGTGTCCGGCGTGTCGTGCACCTGCGCGGGAGGAAGCCCGTCGAAGGGAATGGGCTCGGGCGCCAGTGTCTCGACCGCTTCGACGTTGGCGGCGTAGCCCGACTCGAGGCAGCGGACGTAGGTGTCCTCGCCGATCTCGCTCTCCGCCAGGAATTCTTCGGACGCACTTCCGCCCATAGCGCCCGAAGTGGCCGACACGATCACATACTTCACACCGAGACGGGTGAAGATCTTCTCGTAGGCGTCCCGGTGGGCCTGATATGAGGCGATGAGACCGTCATCGGTGAGGTCGAAAGAGTACGAGTCCTTCATGATGAATTCGCGACCACGGAGAATCCCGGCGCGGGGGCGCTCCTCGTCGCGATATTTGGTCTGCACCTGGTAGAGGGTGACCGGGAAATCTTTGTAGGAGTTGTACTCACCCTTGACGGTGAGGGCGAACAACTCCTCGTGAGTGGGGCCCAGCAGATAGTCGCCGCCCTTGCGGTCCTTGAGGCGGAAGAGCCCGTCGCCGTACTCGGTCCAGCGGTTGGAGGCCTCGTAGGGTTCGCGCGGCAGAAGCGCAGGCAGGGAAATCTCCTGGCCGCCGATCGCGTTCATCTCTTCCCGCACCACCCGCTCGACCTCACGCAGCACGCGCAAACCCAACGGCAGCCACGAGTACACACCGGGAGCGATACGCCGTACGTAGCCGGCACGGACCAGCAGCTTGTGGCTCGGGACCTCGGCGTCGGCGGGGTCGTCACGCAAGGTGCGGAGGAACAGGTGGGAGAGGCGGGTAATCACGGGTCATCAGAATAGTCCGCTGGTAGCCGCACCACTGCGTCGGCACGGCTTCGGCATCGATGAAAGGGGCGATCGGTAGGGTCTCCACCGTGCTGGTGTTGCTTCCTCCCTCAGAAACCAAGTCCGATGGTGGCGCCGACGCCCCCCTCGACCTGGCCGAGCTGTCCATGCCGCAGCTCACCGACACTCGAGAGGTGCTGGTGTCGGCGCTGGTGGCTCTCGCCGCCGATGCGGAGGCGTCGCAGGAGGCACTGGGCCTCGGCCCGACGCAGGCCGACGAGATCGAGCGGAACGCCAAGCTGTGGGTGTCGCCGACCCGGCCGGCGTTGGAACGATATACCGGTGTCCTGTTCGACGCGCTCGACGCGAAGTCGTTCACCAAGGCACAGAAGTCGAAGGCGCTCTCGCGCCTCGCGATGGGATCGGCACTGTTCGGCGCGGTGCGCGCGGGTGACCTGATCCCCGCCTACCGGTTGTCCGGCGGGTCGAAGCTGCCCGGTCTGGGGACCCTCCGGTCGTTGTGGAAGCCGGAGTTGAGCCGGGCAATCACCGCGGAAGCGGATGGCCTCGTCGTCGATCTGCGATCCGGGACGTATCAGCAGCTCGGCCCGATTCCGGATGCGGTGATCGCCACCGTGCTCACCGAGAAGCCGGACGGCACCCGCACCGTCGTGAGCCATTTCAACAAACACCACAAGGGGCTGCTCGCCCGCGCACTCACCCTTTCCCGCGCCGAACCCCAGGACGTGCGCGGCGTCGCCCGCGTGGCGGCGAAGGCCGGACTCCGCGTCGAGGTCGCCTCGAAGCGGGAGTTGATCATCCTCACCGACTAACCCCTGTGAGTACTTGTCAACCGCGGGCGGTTAACAAGTACTCACAGGGGGTCTACTCCGGTTTGACGGCCAGGACGGGCTTGCGGCAGGACAGCAGCAGGCGTTGCGCAGTGCTCCCCATCAGCAGCTTCCCGACGGGGGTGCGGTCGCGGATACCGATGACGAGCAGCTCGGCGGTCGGTGCTGTCGTCGCCTCGATGATGACGTCGACTACCTCGTCGCCGACGATTTGCCGGACCTCGTGTTCGACACCGCTGTCGGCGAGCTTCTCTTCCAGTTTCTGCAGCTGCGTGTGGTCGGCGAACGACTGATCCGCAAGAGCGTCGCCCTTCGAGGAGTTGATCACCACCAGCGACGTCCGGCGCAGCCGTGCTTCTGCGAGGCCGTGGTCGAGGGCTGCCTCTCCGTACCGGTCCGGGGTGTAACCGACGACGATCATGCGTGCGCCTTCTCTCTGGTGTCGGGGGAGTCGTCGGCGGACGGTCCCTCCGGGAAGTCGAGTGTGGGGACGGGAAGCCGCGAACGGACGAACTTCGCGACGAGTGGGGCGAGAAGCAGAAGCGCGATGATTACGTAAACGATGATTGCCACCGGCTCGGTGAACAGACTCCCCCAGTCGCCGCCACCGAGTTGCAGACTCTGCCGCAGTTGCCGTTCGATGCGCGGACCGAGGATGACACCGATGATCAGTGGCAGCACGGGCAATCCGAATCTGCGCATCATCAGACCCATCAGGCCGAAGACCAGGAGCAGCGCCAGGTCCAGCCACTGGAGGTTCACGGCGAAGGCGCCGAGTGCAGCGAAGAACAAGATGCCCGCATACAGGTAGGGGCGCGGGGTGCGGAGCAGCTTCGCCCACAGCGGCGCGAGAGGCAGGTTCAGGACGAGCAGGAGGAAGTTGCCGATGAACAGGCTGGCGATCAACGTCCAGATGAGGAGCGGTTCCTTCTCGAACAGGGTCGGTCCCGGCTGGATCCCGTACGAGACGAAGGCGGTGAGCATGACAGCCGCGGTCGCGTTGGTGGGCAGACCGAGCGACAGCATGGGCACGAGCGTGCCCGCCGCGGAGGCGTTGTTGGCCGCCTCGGGGCCCGCGACCCCTTCGATGGCGCCCTTGCCGAATTCGTCCTTGTGCTTCGAGAGCTTCTTCTCGGTGATGTAGGACAGGAAGGTGGGGAGTTCGGCGCCACCGGCGGGGAGTGCCCCGAACGGGAATCCGTACGCGGTCCCTCGCAGCCATGGCTTCCACGACCGCTTCCAGTCCTTCTTGCCCATCCACGGCCGGCCGACCGGAATGACCTCGGCCGGCCGGCGGCGCAGGTGCGCCGCCACCCAGAGGGCTTCACCCAGCGCAAAGACTGCGACTGCCACGACGACGATATCGATGCCGTCGGACAGCTGCGGAATCCCGAATGTGGCGCGCGGTTGCCCGGTGAGGAAATCGATCCCGACCAGCCCGATCGCGAGCCCGAGCAGGAGGGAGATGCATCCACGAAGCTTCGAGCTTCCCAGCACCGCGGTGACGGCAACGAGGGCCAGCAGCATGATAGCGAGATAAGAAGGGGCGCCCAAGGTTACAGCGAAACTCGAGACCGCGGGGGCGAAAAGTACGAGCAGCATCGTGCCGATCGATCCGGCGACGAAGGAACCGATCGCCGCGGTCGCCAGAGCCTGCGCCGCTCGTCCTGCTCTGGCCATCTTGTTGCCTTCGATGGCCGTGATCACCGAGGACGACTCCCCCGGGGTGTTCAGCAGAATGGATGTGGTCGAGCCGCCGTACATTCCGCCGTAGTAGATGCCGGCGAACATGATGAAGGCGGCGCTCGGACTGACGTTGTAGGTGACGGGGAGCAGGAGCGCCACGGTCATGGCGGGGCCGATGCCGGGAAGGACGCCGACGGCGGTACCGAGCAGGACGCCCAGGCATGCGTAGAGGAGGTTCATCGGGGTGGCTGCCTGCTCGAACCCCTGCAGCAGCCAGTTCAGATTGTCCATGTCAGAGAATTCCGTCCAGAATGCCTGCGGGCAGCGGGATTCCGAGCCCGACGTAGAACGCGTAGAAGCTACCGAAGCCGAGCACCGCGCCGATGGCGATGTTGCGTACCCAGTGGCGGCTGCCGAGAATCGTTGCCGCCCCGGCGAAGAGGAACGTTCCGGTGATCGCCCATCCGAGGAAGTCGATCAGCGCGATGGTGGCGGCGAACAGACCGACGAGCAGCCCTACCGTTCGCCAGTCACTCGACGAATCGAGGTCGACGTCCTCGCCCCCGTCGGCCTCCCCCGTGGAGCCGCGCAGGATCGCGACAGCGAGGATCGCGGTGAGGACGAGCAGCCCGATGCCCACCGCCAGCGGAAACAGCCGCGGCCCGACCGGGTCCACCTCCGCGAACCCGGCGCTGAGGGTCAGTGCGTCGACGATGAGAAACACGCCCACCGTGAGCATGACCGCACACACGATGAACTGCGCCAGGTCCCGTTTGCGTGGCGCCGGGGCCACGTCGGGGGCGCCGGCGGGCGGTGGCACGGGCGTGGTCATGCCAACCCCAGTTCGGACAGGGTGGACGAGACCCGCTCGTCCTGGTCGCGTAGGAACTGCTCGAAATCCGGTCCCGTCATGAAGGCGTCACTCCAACCGTTCTTCACCAGGGCCTCCTTCCATTCGGGTGTGTCGTGCAACTTCTCCAGCGCTTCCACCATGTCGGCCCGGGCACTGCCCGAAAGGCCAGGGGGCGCAAGGACTCCACGCCAGTTGGTGAAGGTGAGATCGATTCCCGCCTCCGACAGCGTCGGCGCATCGACGCCCTCGATTCGTTCGCTACCCGACACCGCGAGCACGCGCACCTGACCGGCTTCGATCTGGTCGACGTACTCCCCCAGCCCCGAGGTGCCTGCGGTGATCTTCTGTCCGAGCAGCGCCGTCAACAGGTCACCTCCACCGTCGTAGGAGACGTAGTTCACTGCATTGGGATCCACCCCTACCGCGCGGGCGGTCTCCATCGGGAACAGGTGGTCCGGCCCGCCCGGTGACGATCCGCCGCCGATCGTGACCGAGGCCGGGTCGGCCCGCCACGCCGCGACGAAGTCGTCGATGGTGCGCAGCGGCGAATCCGCAGGAACCAGAATGCCTTCCTGCTCTTCCACCACCTTCGCCAATGCGGTCGCGTCGGACACGCGGGCGGACGACCCGTTGGTGTAACCGGCACCGACGACTCCGAGACCCATCATCATCATGAGATCGTCGTTGCCCGACTCGTTCATCAGTCGAGCCATGGCGACCGTTCCGCCTGCACCGATGACGTTGAAGACCTCGACTCGGCCGGTAATGTCCTGATCTTCCATGATCTTCACCGCAGTCCGCGCGGTGAGGTCGTAGCCGCCGCCGGGGCTGTTCGGAACCATCATCCGCACCCTGTGCAAGCCCTCGTCCTCGCCACGGGTAACTCCGCACCCGGCCACGAGAAGGCCTACGAGCGCCAGCAGGAGCACCGCGCGTACGCTGCTTCCGCCACCTGTTCTCGCCATCGTTCCCCATTTCGCCATCGATGTGATCTTCGGCAATACTGTCCCCATTGGTGACGCACGTCACCTATGCGAACGAAATGGAACTTAAGTTCATTGTGGTCACCACGTCACCCCAGAGTGCGAAGTCTTGCCGGGCAGGTCCTGCTGCTCCAGCTGGTGGTCGTCGGCGTCGTCCTTCTCGCGGTCGCTGCCGTCTCGGTTCACCAATCGACGGTGGAGTTTCGCGAATTGCAGGGCCAGCGCATGGTCGCCGTGGCCGAGAACGTCGCCTCGACCCCGGTGGTGCGTGACCGCCTCTCGGACCCGTCGGTCGAGCGGGTCCTCGCCCCTGAAGTGGATCGGGCAGTCAATCTGTCGGGCGCGACACTGGCGGAGATCGTCACACCCGAAGGGGTGACGGCAGTGTCCTCCGACCCCACCCGGATCGGGCTGCCCGCGGAACTCGGCGGCAGCGACGTGCTGACCGGCCGCGCCTGGTCGGGTGATGTCGTGGTCGACGACCGGCGCGCCATCGTCGGCCACGTTCCTATCCTCACGGCCACCGGTGATGTCCTGGCAGCAGTGTCGGTCAGCGACGACTACCCGTCGACCTGGGCCCTGCTCAGCAGTGCCGGTGCGCGCCTGCTCCTCTACCTCGGTATCGGCGCCGGGCTGGGACTTCTCGGTTCGTGGCTCCTCTCACGCAGAATCAAGACACACACCCGGGGGCTGGAGATCGCCGAGATCGCCAGTCTCGCCGACCACCGGGAGGCCCTGCTTCACAGCATCCGTGAGGGCGTAGTGGCGGTGAACACCGACGGCATCATCACGCTCCTCAACGACAGCGCCCAGGAACTACTCGACCTCAGCGGTGACGTCGTCGGCAGGCATGTCGACGACGTCCCACTCGACCCGGGCGTCCGCCGGTATCTCCTCACCGGCGAGGACGGTCGTGACGTGGTGCTCTCGACGTCCTCGCGCATGCTGGCGCTCAGCCGGCGGGCCGCTACCAGCCAGGGCCACAAGATCGGCACCGTCACCACCATGCGCGACAGCACCGAGCTCGCGTCGATGCAGAGCCAGCTGTCGTCCCACAAGAGCGTCACCGACACGCTGCGCGCGCAGACGCACGAATTCGCCAACCAGTTGCACACCATCTCGGGACTCACGCAGCTCGGTGACTACGACGCCGTCACCGAATTCGTCGGAACGCTCACTCGACGCCGCGCAGAGATCAGCGACGCTGTGACGCAAAGGATTTCCGATCCCGCCGTGGCCGCCCTCCTGATCGCGAAGACCTCGTTGGCGGCGGAGACCGGAGTGTCTCTGACACTGGAGCCCGATTCACGCCTGCACGCACTCGACCCCGAACTCGCGACCGACGTCATCACCGTGGTCGGAAATCTCATCGACAATGCCGTCGACGTGTCCGAAGGCGGACCGCACGCGACGATATCGATTCGAATCACGGACGGCGACGGCATTTTGATCGAGGTCGCCGACTCGGGCCCCGGGGTACCCGAGTCGATGCGCGAGGAAATCTTCTCCCGGGGAGTCACGTCCAAGACAGGGGTGCCAGGCGGTCGCGGGATCGGGCTGGCCCTGGTGCGACTGGTCAGCGCGCAGCACGGCGGATTCGCATCGGTGTCGGACGCGCCCGGCACCGGTGGCGCTTTGTTCACCGTCCACGTTCCCCGTAGTTAGACTCTCCGACCATGACCGTTCGGCGGAACGATGTATGAGGTGCTGGTCGTCGACGACGACTTCATGGTCGCGGAGATACACCGCCGGTTCGTCGACAAGACGCCGGGGTTCACCACCGTCGCAGTCGCGCGGACCGCGGCCGACGCCCTCGATGCCGTGCGCTCCCGTCGGCCGGATCTCGTGCTTCTCGACGTGTACTTGCCGGACATGTCCGGACTCGATGTCCTCCAGTCCCTCCGGGCGGAGGGAAATCCGGTCGGCGTGATCATGATCACGGCTGCGCGCGAGATCGACACCGTCAGCCGGGCGCTGCACGGCGGCGCCTCCGACTACCTGGTGAAACCGTTCGAGTACGCCCACCTGCAGGAGAAGCTCGAGAACTTTCGGCGACGGGCACGGGCACTCGAATCGCAATCCGGCGCGGATCAGTCGTTGATCGACTCCCTGTTCGGCAGCGCAGGCAAGAACGCCGACCCGGGCCGCCTCCCCAAGGGGCTCAGCGTCGAAACCGGCAAGTTGGTCCTCGACATCGTGCAGGAGCGGGGCGAGTTGTCGTCCATGGAATGCGCCGAGCTCGCGGGACTGTCCCGGGTGAGCGTGCGCAGGTACCTCGAGCATTACCTGGCCGAGGGTTTACTCGAAGTACGCCTCGAGTACGGGGGCGCGGGCAGACCTGTTCGCCGGTACCGGCCCGTTCGCCACTGAGGCAGTCCGGCATCAGGACGGCATCAGGACAGTGGGCCGTGGCCGCCGCTACCCCACCGGCGTGCCCGCGTCGGCGGACACCTCGTAGGCTGCGATGTCGAAACGCTGTGTCTGGCGGCGGAATTTGAAGGTGAAGTCGGGCCACAGTGTGGTGTTGTTGCCGTGCCGATCGAGGTACCAGCTGGCGCATCCGCCCGTCATCCAGACGCTGTTCGACAGCTTCTCCTGAAGGTCCCGGTTGTAATCGTCCTGAACCTCCTTGCGGACCTCGACCGTGCGAATTCCGTTCTGCTCCAACGCCGCAATAGCATCGGCGACGTAGTTGATCTGTGATTCGATCATGTACACCATCGACGTGTGGCCGAGCCCCGTGTTGGGTCCGACGAGAAAAAACATGTTGGGGAAGTTGGCGACAGTCGCGCCCTTGTAGGCCTGCATACCGGCCTCACCGAAAACCTGCGCCAGACTGCGTCCGTCCCGCCCGAAGATGACCTCGAACATCGGTGAATCCGTCACCTGGAATCCGGTCGCGATGACGATGGCATCCACCGAACGCACGGTGCCGTCCCTCGTCACCACCGCATGCTCTCGTATCTCCGCGATCGGGTCGGTGACGAGTTCGACGTCGTCCCGATCGAGGGCCGCGTAGTAATCGTTGGAAATCAGCATTCTCTTGCAGCCGATCCGGAAGTTCGGAGTGACCTTCTCACGCAGGGCCGGGTCCTTGATCTCTGTCCGGATCTTCATGCGCGCCAGCCACTCCAGCGGTTTCATGAAGACGGGCGCCTTGGCAAGACCGACCACCTGCACTTCCCGGCCTCCGTAGATTGCGGCGCGGAGCAGTCGCTGGACGCCGGGCACGTGGTGGAAGGCCCACCGCTCGATCCGGGTATAGGCCCGGTCGAATCGCGGCAGCAACCAGGGGGCGGTGCGCTGATACACGTCCAGGTGTTGCACCTGGTCGACGATGGCAGGAACGATTTGAATTGCCGATGCTCCCGTGCCGATCACTGCAACGCGTGTGCCGGTGAGGTCGGCATCGTGATTCCATTGCGCCGAGTGGAAGATCTCGCCGTCGAATACTTCGATCCCGGGAATGCTCGGCAGAGAGGGCTCGGCCAGCGCCCCGAACGCGCAGATCACGGTGTCCGCCGAGAAGTGGCCGCGGCTGGTGGTGAGCTCCCACCGCGAGACGCCGCGATTCCAGCGGGCCTCGGTCACGTCGCAATCGAAGACGTGCTTTCCGAGGACGTTGTACTGACGCGCAACCCTGCGAATGTAGTGCTGGATCTCCGGTTGTGCCGAAAACGAACGTGACCATTCGGGGTTGAGTGCGAACGAGTAGGAGTACAGGTGCGAGGGCACGTCACAGGCGGCGCCGGGATAGGTGTTGTCGCGCCACGTGCCCCCGACGTCACTGTCCCGCTCGAGGACGAGGAAATCCTCCCGCCCGTCCTTGCTCAGTCGTATAGCCGCACCGAGTCCCGCGAAACCACTGCCGATGATCACCGTGCGAACGTGCCGCACGCTGTCCTCCGGAACGACGCCGACCGCTGCAGTGTCTGTTACCCGGTCATCCATATAAATGACCCTAGACAGTTACAGAACGCCAGGCACAACGATTACGGATCTTTTCGCCCGCACGCCCCGGGGAGGGAAAGTCAGGACTGCTGCGCTGCCTTCTCGGCCGCTTGCGCCTGCGCAACCTGTTGCGGAGTGAACCGGATGAACAGTGCCGCCAGCCCGGCGATCAGGGCACAGACGGCGCTGCCTACCAGGGCGAAGGTGTAGCCCTCACCGAGCGCAGTGATCTGCGCCGGCGTCATGTCGCCGATCTTGCCCGACACCCCACCGAGGGACAGCGTGCGGGACGTCGCCATCGCCCCGATGAGAGCGAGGGCGAGCGGGCCGCCGAGCGTCTGCGCGACCTGAGCGATGGCGGCCACCGGTCCGATCTCGGTTTCCGGTACTCCCGCGATGGCGCACAGAGGAAGCGGAACAACGGCAAGTCCGACGCCGAAACCGATTCCCACGACCGGCACGAACAGGTTGGCCGGATACGTCGCCGACGCGTCCAGGGTGGAACCGTAGAGCAGGCCCACCACCATGATGGCCGCCCCAGCGATCACCAGCCAGCGCGGCTGGATGCGGACGGCGAGTTTCGACGCCACGAAGGCCGCGGCTCCCAGACCGAACGCGAACGGGATGAAGGCCAGGCCCGCTTCGAGTGGGCTGTAACCGAGGATGTCCTGGACGAACAGCGCCACGAAGGCGGCGACCGTGAACATCACGGCGCCTGCGAAGAAGATGGCGACGAAGGTGGCCACCCTGTTCTTGTCGGTGAACAGCGAGAAGGGAAGCAACGGGTTGTCGGCGGTGCGCTCGACGTATAGGAACGCGACGAACAGCAGCAGACCCGCGATGAGCGCACCGATCACGAAGGGACTGGTCCACCCCAGTTCCGGCCCCTCGGTGAGAGCGAACACCACACCGGTTGCCGCGACCGTCGCCAGAACGGCGCCCGGTACGTCGAGCGCCAGGCGCTCACCGGCCGTCTCCTTCAACGACGTGAAGGCGAACAGCACGATGACCACACCGATCGGCACGTTGATGAGGAAGATCAGCCGCCACGACACTTCGGTGAGTGCACCGCCGATGATCAGTCCCGCGATCGATCCGATCCCCGTCATTGCAGCGAAGATCGCGATGGCCTGGTTGCGCGCGGGACCGGCGGCGAACGTCGTGGCCACCAGGGCCAGCGCGGTGGGCGAGGCCACCGCAGCACCCACACCCTGCAGGAAGCGGGCACCGATCAGCATGAATTCGTTGACCGCGAGGCCGCACAACAAGGAGGCGACGGTGAAGAGCGCGACGCCGCCGATGAACATCTTCTTGCGGCCGAAGGCGTCCCCCAGCCGGCCCCCGAGGAGCATGAGCCCACCGAACGCCAAGGCATAGGAGGTCAGCACCCAGTTACGGCCGCTGTCGGTGAGACCGAGGTCTGCCTGCAGGGGAGCCAGGGCCAGGTTGGCGACGGTCCCGTCGAGGACCACCATCATCTGCAATCCACTGAGGACGATGATGGCGAGACCCAGCACACGGGTCGCCGCGGCCGGGACCGCTGGGGCATCTGCCGCAGAGTTCACTGAAGCAGATTTCGGCACTCGGGAATCAGACACGAGCGTTCACGTTACCCAGCGTCCACGCTAAACCCTGCCACCGGTCCGATGACCACGATGGCGGGCGGCCGAATCTGCTCTTCCTTCACCCGGGCCGCGACACTCTGCAGATCCGCGCGGAGCGTGCGCTGAGTACGCAGTGTGCCCTCCTGGATGACGGTGACCGGGGTGTCCACGGGCCGGCCGCCCGCCATCAGGACCGTGGCGAACGCGTCGATGCGTTCGACGGCCATCAGCAACACGATGGTGCCCTTCAGCCGCGCCAGCGCCGACCAGTCGACGAGAGAATCGGGGTGGTCGGGAGCCACATGACCGCTCACGACCACGAACTCGTGGGTGACTCCTCGGTGGGTCACCGGAATTCCGGCGGCCGACGGGACCGAGATCGCGCTGGTGATACCGGGGACGACCGTGACGGGGACGCCTGCTGCCGCGCACGCCTCGAGCTCTTCGTACCCCCGTCCGAACACGTAGGGGTCGCCGCCCTTCAGACGAACCACGAACTTGCCCGCCTTGGCGTTGTCGATCAGGGCAGCGTTGATGGCTTCCTGCGCCATCGCGCGGCCGTACGGAATCTTCGCAGCATCGATCACGTCGACATCGGGACCGAGTTCGGCCAAAAGCTCCGGCGGCGCCAGGCGATCGGCCACCACGACGTCGGCGCGCGACAGCAGTCGGCGGCCACGGACGGTGATGAGGTCGGGATCACCGGGACCTCCGCCTACCAGCGCCACACCGGCAGCGGGCGCCTCGTCGGTGTCGGGAACGACTCCGGACTGCAGGCCCTCCACCAGGGCGTTTCTCACAGCCGCGGAGCGGCGGTGATCGCCGCCCGCCAGCACACCGATGCTCAAGCCGTCGTAGCCCGCGCTGGCCGGGGTGACGGCCGTGCCGTACCGGGCGTTGTCTGCCCGGACACAGAACACCCTGTTCCGTTCGGCCTCGGCGACGATCGTCGCATTGGTGTCGGGTTCGTCCGTGCAGGCGATGGCGTACCAGGCGCCGTCGAGGTCACCGTCCCGATAGTCGCGCAATTCCAGGGTGATCTGACCGGACGTCGCCATCCCCTCGACCGCGGGAGTGACGGCGCGGCTGATCAGATGCACGCGTGCTCCCGATGCGATGAGCAGGCCCAGTCGACGCTGTGCGACGCTTCCGCCACCGATCACGACCACACGGCGATCGGTTAAATTGAGGCCGACCAGGTAGTTGGTCTCGTCTCCGGTGGCGGCAGTCACGCGCTATCCCCGTTTCTCCAGATTTTCCGGTAAGTCTTGTCTCGAACCTACGAAACTTTACGGGCTGCCGCGACGACGACGCCATTCGCGGACCGTTTGGGAATGATCAGTGGCCCGCAGCCGGCGCTCAGTACCGCCGCCGCCTCCGCGATACTCGGCGACCCGGTGTGTGCATGCACCACGCCGGACGGGTGTGGGACGACGACGCCACCGAGATCTCCGGTGTCGAATCCGAGGACCGGAACCCCGAGTACCGCGGCCGCACCCACGACGGCAGGCTCGTTCGCCTTGCGGTCGAGAGTGCCCAGGCAGATCAATGTCACGGGCGCCTCGACGTTCGCGGACTCCAACGCCGCGCGCACCGCCGAGACGATGTCGGCGCTCGACGCACTCGTGCGGAACCCGATGCCCACGCAGACCTCAACCATGGTCGGCGAAGTCGCGGGCGGCGCTCACGAACCGCGCGACAGAGGTGGGGTGTCCCGCCGGATGCGTGTGAAGGTACGACGCGTGAATGCCCCCTCCGGCGAAACCTTCGCGCGCGGGTGCACCGTCCCACGGCCGCCATCCCCACGCCGGCGCATAGCCGGGCGCCTCTGCCCGGGTGAGCGACGTTCGATGGAATTCGTGCCCCACCACCCGCTCGCCCGCAGCGAAGAGCGGCGAATCGGTCAATGCCACGGCATCGCGGTAGCCCAGAGTCAGGCGCGAGCCGAACGAGGCGTCGACATCGATGACCGATGCCATCGCTGAACCGTCGAGGCTGCGCGCGAGATACAGCAGTCCGGCGCATTCGGCGTGGATCGGTGCGCCGCCGTGGGCCAGTGCGCGTATCTGTGCGAGGAGGCGCCCGTTCCCGGCAAGCGCGGCGGCATGCTCTTCCGGGAAGCCACCCGGAAGGACGACTCCGGACGTGTCCGCGGGCAGTTCGTCGTGCAGCGGGTCGAAGGTCACGACGCGCGCTCCGGCCGCCGCGAGCAGTTCTCGATGTTCGGCGTACCCGAAAGTGAAGGCTCGGCCGCCGGCGATTGCCACCGTCGGGCGAGCACCGGCGGGCACGTCACCCACCTCGACGGTGGGATCCCACGCGGGTCCGTCGATCGCAGAGCTCGCTAGCGCCCGGATCGCCGCCAGATCGAGATGCCGGGCGGCCAGCCGAGTCATTGCCTCGACGGCCTGCATGGCAGCGGCGCCGTGTTCGGCTGCGGGAATGAGGCCCAAATGCCGGCTCGGCACTTCCAGTTCCGCCATCCGGGGAACCGCGCCCAGCACAGGGAGCCCGACGCGCTCGCTCGCCTGCCGCAGCACCTCCTCGTGCCGGGCGCTTCCGACCCGGTTGAGGATCACACCGCCGATGCGCACCGACGCGTCATACGTCGAAAATCCGTGAAGCACAGCGGCCAGAGACTGGCTGTGCCCGCGGGCATCGACCACCAGCACGACGGGAGCGCCGAGCAGTGCCGCGACCTGTGCTGTCGACCCCTCGGCCGACGGCTCCGCAGACGCGGCGTCGATCTTGCCGTCGAACAATCCCATGACACCCTCGACCACGGCGATGTCACACTCGGTGCTCCCATGACGGTAGAGCGGGCCGATTCGGTTGGCTCCCACCATCACCGGGTCGAGATTGCGTCCGGGCCGACCCGCGGCCAAGGCATGGTAGCCGGGATCGATGTAGTCGGGGCCGACCTTGAACGGCGCCACCGCATTTCCCGACTGACCCAGCGCACCCATCAGGCCCGTGGCGACTGTCGTCTTTCCGCTCCCCGAGGCGGGGGCCGCAATGACTACGGCGGGAACCGCAGAGTGCGCAGTCACCACTCGATGCCTCGCTGGCCCTTGCGGCCGGCGTCCATCGGATGGGCGATCTTCGTCATTTCCGTCACGAGGTCGGCCGCGTCGATCAACGCCTGCGGGGCATCCCTGCCTGTGATGACGACGTGCTGAGCACCCGGCCGGTCACGCAGCACCGCGACAACCTCGTCGACGTCCACCCACCCCCACTTGAGGGGATAGGTGAACTCGTCGAGCACATAGAAGCGGTGTTCCTCCGCAGCGAGCCGCCGGGCGATTTCACGCCATCCCTCGGCAGCGGCCGCGGCATGGTCTTCCTCGGAGCCGTGCTTCCGCGCCCACGACCAGCCCTCACCCATCTTGTGCCATTGGACGGCGCCGCCGACCCCGGTGTCCTCGTGGAGTTGCCCCAGGGCACGGAACGCCGCCTCCTCCCCCACCTTCCACTTGGCACTCTTCACGAACTGGAACACCCCGACGTCGAAGCCCTGGTTCCACGCACGCAACGCCATCCCGAAAGCCGCGGTGGATTTTCCCTTACCCGGGCCGGTGTGGACCGCGAGTATCGGTGCGTTCCTTCGCTGCCGCGTGGTGAGGCCGTCGTTCGGGACGTTCTCGGGAACACCCTTGGGCATGTCCTACTCTCCTACCGTTCGATAACACCCGGCTTCTTGTATGCCGGTTCCGTTACGTCGAATGTCGTTATGCCGCAGCGCGAACGACACCTGCGACGTGCTGCGCGGAGAGTTCACCGAGTCGGACGTACCCACCACGCAGGTGCCGAGCCAGTTCTGCCGCCAGACCGAGCCGGACCATTCCGGTCTCGCAATCCACCACCACCGAGGCGACTGCACTGTCGGCGAGCAACCCTGCCGCCACTCTGGCGCGGTGCAGAGCGTCCTTGCCGCCCGTGGCCCGTCCGTCAGTGAGTGTGACCACGAGCGCCCGGCGTTGCGGGTCACGGAGCCGCTCACGCAATACCACCTGCCGAGCCCGCAGAAAGCCTTCCGCCAGAGGCGATTTACCGCCGGTGCGCATCCCGCGCAGCCGACGGACCGCGATGTCCACCGACGATGTCGGTGGCAGAACCAGTTCGGCGTCTCGTCCACGCACGGTGATGACGGCCACCTTGTCCCGGCGCTGATAGGCATCGCGCAGGAGTGAGACGACGGCCCCGGTGACCGCGGACAGTCGATCCCGTGCCGCCATCGAGCCGGACGCGTCCACGACGAACACCACGAGGTTTCCCTCGCGGCCTTCTCGGACAGCGCCTCGCAGGTCGGCGGAGTCCAGAATCATCCGGCCGGCCGTGCGTCCGCGAGCGGCCTGCCGTTCCGCTGCCGCGAACAGCGTGCCCACGAGGTGCAGGCCGTGCCCTTGCTCGTTCGCTGCCCGTACCGCTCGACCGCGCGACGAGCGGGAACGTGAGCGCCGGCCGGGAGCGCCTTCGCCGACACCGGGAATCTCGAGCAGCTTGGTGGTGAACTGCGAGCCCGCAGGCCCGGCAGGCCGCTCCGGCGGCGGCGCTCCGCCCCCGGGTCCGCGCGGGTCGTCGGGTCCGTCGGGATCCTCCGCGGCCTCGCCCGCGGTCGGCTCGGACGAATCCTCGCTCGACGGTGCTTCGGCGGGCGGTTCTTCGGCCGCCCTGGTGTCCTCGTCGGCCTGACGCAACGCATCGTCGAGTTGATCCTGGTCGAGGCCCGGCTCGTCGAACGGGTCCCGCCTGCGCCGGTGCGGCAACGTCAACTCCGCAGCAACCCGCACGTCCTCAGCCGTCACGGCGTCCGCACCGCGCCAGGCGGCGTGCGCGGTGGCCGTGCGAGCGAGGACGAGATCGGCGCGCATACCGTCGACGTCGAACGAGGCGCACAGGAACGCGATCCGGCGCAGCTCGGTGTCGTCGAGCTCCACCGAATCGAGTCGATTCCGGGCTTCCAGGATGGCGGCGGCCAGAGCGTGATCCTGCTCGGCATAGCGAGCGGCGAACGTCTGCGGGTCGCGTTCGAAGTCGAGGCGCCGCCGCACCACCTCCATCCGCACATCGACGTCACGCGACGCAGCGACATCGACAGCGAGGCCGAAACGGTCCAGAAGCTGCGGCCGCAGTTCACCTTCTTCCGGATTCATGGTGCCCACCAGAACGAACCGCGCCGGATGCGAGTGGGAGATGCCGTCCCGCTCGATATGCACCCGGCCCATCGCTGCGGCGTCGAGAAGAACGTCGACCAGATGATCGTGCAGCAGATTCACTTCATCGACATAGAGAACGCCCTGATGGGCGGCGGACAGCAGGCCCGGACGAAAGGCGCGTTCACCGTCGCGCAAGACTTTCTCGAGGTCGAGTGAACCGACCACACGGTCTTCGGTGGCTCCCACCGGCAACTCGACCAGCCGCGCGGGCCGCGGGCCGTTCTCGTCACGGACCGCCGGCAACAACGTGGTGAGCGCCCGGACGACCGTCGACTTGGCCGTGCCCTTCTCGCCCCGCACCAGGACGCCGCCGATGCCCGGGTGGACGGCGCACAGGACGAGCGCCAGACGCAGCTGGTCCTGACCGACCACCGCACTGAACGGGAAACCCGTCGAGGAATCCCGTGGAGACTGGTCCACGTCACGGTTCGTGCGCACGATGCATCCCTTCACGCCCCGGTTTCCTCGCCGAGAGCTGTTGGCTGGTACGAATGCCGCGGCGATCTGGCTGGGACTTCCGATTCGCCGCGCCCGTGGCAGCAGCGAATCAGAGATCCGTCACAGTGGCGGGACCGCGCCTGATTGGAACAGGACTTCCCCGCGGACATTCCTTCGCCGACCCTAGTCGGCGCTCACCGGCCCGCCGTCGACGGGGCACCCTGCGCATCCGATACCGACGCCGTATCCCCCGCACCGCGGGGCGCCCCGCCACCACGCTTCATGGGCACGTGCGGGATACCGTCCTCGACGAACTCCTCGCCATCCGGCGTGAATCCGTGCTTCGCATACATATCCACCAGGTAGGTCTGGGCGTTGATCCGGCAGGGTGCGGACCCCACCTCTGCGAGCGCCGCCCGCAGGAGACGAGTGGTATGGCCCTGCCCACGCGCGGGCCGCGACGTGCACAGTCGCCCGATCCGGAACGAGGTGGTGCCGTCGCCGTGCTCCTCGAGCAGCCGGAGCGTGCAGACCACCTGACCGTCCTGCTCCAACCAGAAATGGCGCGTCTCCGCCAGCAGATCCTGCCCGTCCAGCTCCGGGTACGGGCAGGCCTGCTCCACGACGAACACCTCGACTCGAAGCTTCAGCAACTCATAGAGCGTCTTGTTGTCGAGATCGAGTGCCCACGCACGCTTCAGTGCTGCAGTTGCCGTCATGACAAGCAACTATGGCACAGGCCCGCTCGGCGCGCGCCCGCAGCCGAGCCCGCCCGTCGTCGTCAGACCGCGGCGACCGAGGCCTCTTCCACCGCGATGGTATCGAGCTGAAGAACCTTGGACGTGTGCTCCCAGACCTGCGCGAACAGCCCCGGTTCGTCAGTGAGCTTCACCCCGAGCGACGGCACCATTTCCTGCAGCTTCGGTTTCCAGGACTCGTACCGGTCCGGGAAGCAGCGCTCGAGTACGTCGAGCATGGCCGGCACAGCCGTGGACGCGCCGGGAGACGCACCGAGCAGACCGGCGATGCTGCCGTCCGCGGCATTGACCACGGCGGTGCCGAACTCGAGGACACCGCCCTTGCCCTTGGCCCGCCGGATCACCTGGACACGCTGGCCGGCCGTGATCAATTCCCAATCCTTGCCCACGGCCTTGGGTACGAACTCGCGCAGCGTGTCGATGCGTCCGGCCTCCGACTTCGTGAGCTCGCTGATCAGGTATTTGACCAGGCCGAGTTCACTGACACCGACGCCGAGCATCGACAGAAGGTTGTCGGGCTTGACCGAACCGGGGAGGTCGGTAATGCGACCTTCCTTGAGGAATTTGGGTGACCAGCCGGCGTAAGGGCCGAACAGCAGTCCGGGCTTGCTACCGATCACCCGGGTATCGAGGTGCGGCACCGACATGGGCGGAGCGCCCACGGCTGCCTTGCCGTATACCTTGGCGCGGTGCTGGTCGATGAGTTCCGGATTGGTGCAGCGCAGGAAGGCTCCGCTGACCGGAAATCCGCCGAAGCCCTTGGCCTCGGAGATACCCGACTTCTGCAGGAGATGCAGGGCACCGCCGCCGGCGCCGACGAAGACGAACTTGCTGCGCACCACCTTTTTGGCACCGTTGCGGCGGTTGGCGACCTTGACGACCCAGCTGCCGTCGGACTGCTTGGTGAGATCGGTGACCTCATGACCGAAATGCACGATGCCGCCGGATGCACCGACGTAGCCGAGAAGCTGCTTGGTGAGGGCACCGAAGTCGACGTCGGTGCCGTTCTCGGTCCAGTTCAGCGCGATCGGATCGCTGTAGTCGCGGCCCTTCGCCATCAACGGCAGGCGGCGGGCGAACTCGACCGGATCCTCCACGTATTCCATGCCCGCGAAGAGAGGGTGTCCGGCGAGCGCGTCGTAACGGGCGCGCAGATACTTCACGTTGGCCTCGCCGTGCACGAAGCTGACGTGGGGAATCGGGTTGATGAATTCCTTCGGCTTGGTCAGGACGCCGTTCTCCACGGCGTGCGCCCAGAACTGGCGCGACACCTGGAACTGCTCGTTGACGTTGACGGCCTTCGCGATCTCGACGGTGCCGTCGGGGTTCTCGGGTGTGTAGTTGAGTTCACACAACGCGGAGTGACCGGTGCCGGCGTTGTTCCACGGGTCGCTGCTCTCGGCCGCGACGGCGTCGAGCCGTTCGAAGGTGGTGA
Organism: Rhodococcus sp. ZPP; assembly: GCF_017656075.1. Classification (NCBI taxonomy): domain Bacteria; kingdom Bacillati; phylum Actinomycetota; class Actinomycetes; order Mycobacteriales; family Nocardiaceae; genus Rhodococcus; species Rhodococcus sp. ZPP. The sequence continues at coordinate 6,346,992 of NZ_CP058638.1, read as the reverse complement.
TCGACCAGTCGGGCTGCACCTGCCGCAGGATCGCCCCCAACGTCGCGCTCATGATGCCCGCGCCCACCAGCACTACATCCGTCTTCGTCTCTACCGCGTTCTGATCTGACACTGGAGAATCGACTTCCTTGTCCATTAGCCGTGCGCGCATCCGCCTGCCGTGTTCGCCGCATAGGTTACCCGCGCGTATGAGCAGAAGTTACCTGCCCCAATTGTGCCCCTCCCCGCGGCCCGGGATCGCCCATTAGATTGTGATCTGTGACTACATGGGCTCCCGACGTCCTCGGCGACGGATATCAGCAGGTGACCATCCCCCTCGGTACCGATCCCGACGGCGAAGGTGAGGTCGAGGCAACGTTGATCCGCTACCAGCCCGCACAGGAGACGAAACGGACCGGCCGGGCCGTGCTCTACGTGCACGGGTTCACCGACTACTTTTTCCAGAAACACCTGGCCGAGCACTTCGCCGACCAGGGATACGCCTTCTTCGCCCTGGACCTGCGCAAGTGTGGTCGTTCCCTCAAACCCGGTCAGACGGCGCACTTCGTGTCGGACCTCACGCTGTACGACGCCGAACTCGACGAAGCGCTCCGCGTCGTGCGCGAGCAGACCGGCGAGGGCCAGGTCCTGCTGGTCGCACACTCCACCGGAGGACTCGTACTCCCGCTGTGGCTGCACCGACGGCAGAAGAAGGCCGGCGGCACCGCGGCCCTCGGCGTCAGCGGCGTCATCCTGAACAGCCCGTGGTTCGACCTGCAGGGGCCGTCGTACCTGCGGAATGTGGGAACGGTGGCCGTCGACGCACTGGGCCGTGTCAAGCGGAAGTCGATCGTTCCTAAGACCACCCTCGACACCTACGGGGTGAGTCTCCACGTCGACGGCAACGGAATTTGGAACTACAACCTGGACTGGAAACCGCTGGGCGGTTTTCCTGTCACCTTCGGCTGGCTCCGGGCGGTGCGCCGCGGGCATGCGCAACTGCACCGGGGTCTCGATATCGGTGTTCCTGCGCTGATTCTGCGTTCCAAGGCGTCGTACTTCGCTCCGAGATACGACCCTCAGGTCGACACAGCCGATGCAGTCCTCGATGTCCGGCAGATCGCCCGGTGGGCCGGGTGTCTCGGCGACCGCACGACGATAGTGCCCATTCCGGGCGCCCGGCACGACGTCTTCCTGTCTTCGGACGAACCTCGCGCCCAGGCGTTCGCCGAGGTGGACCTCTGGCTCGACTGGTTGCACGGCCACAATTCCGCGGAGACGCCGCGATGACCCACTTCGATCTCGCCATCATCGGCTCCGGGTCGGGCAATTCCCTTCCCGACGAACGCTTTTCGGACAAGAAGATCGCACTCCTCGAGAAGGGCACGTTCGGCGGGACGTGCCTGAACGTCGGGTGCATTCCGACCAAAATGTTCGTCTACGCCGCCGAAGTGGCCCGCACGGTCACCGATACCGCGAAATTCGGCGTCGACGCCCAGCTCGAGGGTGTGCGCTGGCCCGACATCGTCAAAAGAGTCTTCGGCCGGATCGATCCCATCTCCGCGGGCGGTGAGCGCTACCGCGCTGAAGACACCCCGAATACGACGCTCTTCCGCGGGCACGCGTCCTTCGTCGGGCCGCGGACGATCGACACCGGAGCAGGTGAGGTCATCACCGCGGATCAGGTGGTGGTCGCTGCGGGATCGCGGCCGATCATCCCGGACGTCGTGCGCAGTTCGGGGGTGCCGTATTACACCAACGACGACATCATGCGGCTAACCGAACTCCCCGAGCGCTTGGTGATCATCGGAGCCGGGTTCATTGCCGCGGAGTTCGCGCACGTGTTCTCGGCACTGGGCACGCGGGTGTCGCTGATCTCGCGGGGCGAGCACCTGTTGCGCCATCTGGACGACGACGTGGCCCGTCAGTTCACGGATCTGGCGGTCTCGAAGTGGGATGTGCACCGTGGCCGGACGGTGGCGTCGGTGCGCCCGGACGGTGCCGGGGTCGCGGTGGAACTCGACAACGGACGGGTCGTGTCGGGCGACGCCCTCCTCGTGGCCACCGGCCGTCGATCCAACGGGGATGTGATCGATGCGGCCGCCGGCGGCATCGACCTCGACCAGGGGCGCGTCGTCGTCGACGAGTTCCAGCGCACCAGCGCCGAGGGGGTGTTCGCGCTCGGCGACGTCTCTTCGCCCTATCAGCTCAAGCACGTCGCCAACCATGAAGCGCGCGTCGTCCAGCACAACCTGCTGCGGGACGCGTGGCAGGACACGTCGGGCCTGCGCCGTACCGACCATCGTGTCGTGCCCGCGGCTGTGTTCACCGACCCGCAGATCGCCCACGTCGGGCTCACCGAGCGCGAGGCTCGGGACGCGGGCTGGGACGTCACCGTGAAGATTCAGGCCTACGGGGACGTCGCCTACGGGTGGGCCATGGAAGACGACGAGGGTTTCTGCAAGATCATCGCCGAGCGTGGCACCGGGCGACTGCTGGGCGCGCATGTGATCGGCGCACAGGCCTCCACGGTGATCCAGCCCTTGATCCAGGCCATGAGTTTCGATGTGACGGCACACCGGTTGGCTCGGGGCCAGTACTGGATACACCCGGCTCTCCCCGAGGTCGTCGAGAACGCCCTGCTCGGGCTCGACGTCGACGACAGCGGCCTGTAATCGACCCGGCGCTCGCTACCAGGGGCTGGTGCGGAGAACGATCTCGGTGGCGAGCGCGGCGGCAGCCGAGGCCGGGACATTGGTGACACCGTCGAGTTCCACGACGCGGAAATCCGAGTAGACGAAGCGACCACTCGCATCGGCCTCGGCTCGCCGCGTGGAGCTTCCGACCATCACGGTGGTCGGGAGCTCCACCGGTGGGCATCCCGCTTCGCGGACCACACCTTTGTCGTCGGGCGCCGCCGGGTGACCCCGATCGGCAACGACGAGACTGGCGAAGCGCCCGAACTGGCGAGCGGCGAGCGTCCAGGCGAGCTCGGCGCCCTCGCGGCTTCCCACGAGGTTGACCCATCCCACCTTCAGCTCGTCGAGCAGCCCCATCACAGCGGAGTCGTCGAGACCTTCGATGGACTCGGGCACGATGGTGCGCAGATCCGAATTGTGCAGGCGGGCGCACACATCGTCGTAGACGTCCGGGGCGTCCCCCGCACCGGGCAGCAGCAGGACAGCGTGCCTGGTCGACGGCCCGTCGAGCCGAACAGTACAGTCTCCGTCTCCCACAGCCACGTGTGTCAGTTCCATGGCAGAAAACCTACGCGATCCGCGCCGCCTTGCGCTCGCGCCCTTATCCGGTCCGGTTCACAAGCTAGTCCGGCAGATCGGAGCATGGCCGATCGTGCGGCGGGCGACTGCCTAGAAAGAGAGGCGGGAGCCGATGGTGGCCAGCCCCTCCGGGGCACCTTCACCGAGCAAGGTGTCCAGGGCGTCCACATCCACGTGCTTCTCGACGAGATCAGCCAACAGGTCGAGCTGCGCGACCCGCACGGCGGCCACGTCGGTGTCGGGGGCGGGGACGAAGCCGGTTCGACCCGAATGCTCCGCGACATCGTCGAGGAGTAGACGGCGGAATCGATCGTTCTCGAGCAGACCGTGCCAGTGCGTTCCGTAGACAGCTCCGCGGATACTCCCCTCCGCCGCCCCGGTGCTCGCGTAGAGCAGCGGCTGATCACCGTTACGCCGGACCCGACCGTGGTGTATCTCGTAACCGTCGACCGGGACCCCGTACGCGTCACCGGTGACCCGGCCCAGCACTTTGTCTGCCGCGAACTCCACCTCGAGGTCGAGCAGTCCCAGACCCGGGGTATGGCCGCGACCGGATTCGACGTCGTCGACGATCACGGAGCCGAGCATCTGGTAGCCGCCGCAGACGCCGAGTACCGGGCGGCCGAGCTTCGCCTGCGCCGCCACGGCATCGGCAATTCCGTTGCGCCGCATCCACTCGAGGTCCGACACCGTCGACTTGCTGCCGGGCAGGACGATCAGGTCGGCATCCTGCAGGCGGGAAGGATCGTTGACCCAGCGAACCGAAACCCCGGGTTCGCACGCCAGCGCTTCCACATCCGTCGAGTTGGAAATTCGTGGCAGGCGGATCGCCGCGACCCGCAGCCATTCGCTTCCCACCGGCGGTCCGGGACGCCCGACGGGGGCGTCGCCCACGACGCCGAGCGAATCTTCCGCGTCCAGCCACAGGTCGTCCGCGAACGGAATGACACCGAGAGTCGGCCGGCCGGTCAGGGCAGTCAACTGCTCGAGGCCGGGGGTCAGCAACGACACGTCGCCGCGGAACTTGTTGACGACGAAGCCGGCGATCAACGCCTGATCTTCGGGCGAGAGCACAGCCACCGTGCCGAAGAGGTGGGCAAGCACTCCGCCGCGGTCGATGTCGCCGACCACGAGCACCGGAATCCGGGCGGCGCGGGCAAGGCCCATGTTAGCCAGATCCGTTGCGCGCAAATTGATCTCGGCAGGTGAGCCCGCGCCCTCACAAATCACCACGTCGAACTCGTTCCGCAGGGACGCCAGTTCCTCGGCCACCACCACCCGGAGATGGTCGCGGTGCTCGATGTAATCGCGGGCACCGACCGAAGTGACGGCGCGGCCACGCACAACCAGCTGGGACGTCCGATCACTCCCCGGTTTGAGTAGCACCGGGTTGAAACGCACGCTCGGTTCCAGTCCACACGCGGCGGCCTGCAGCGCCTGCGCACGTCCGATTTCGCCGCCGTCGAGAGTGACGACGGAATTGTTGGACATGTTCTGCGCTTTGAACGGCGCCACCCGGACACCGCGACGCGCCAGCATCCGGCACAAGCCGGCGACGAGCACGCTCTTCCCCGCGTCCGACGTAGTTCCGGCGACGAGCAGTGCGCCCTTCAGTTGGCCCGGGCTCAAGGCAGGGTGAGAATTTCGGCGCCGGTCTCGGTGACCACGATCGTGTGCTCGAACTGGGCAGTCCACGAGCGATCCTTGGTGACCACGGTCCAGTCGTCTTCCCAGACCTCCCAGGCGATGTCACCGAGATTGATCATCGGCTCGATCGTGAACACCATTCCCGGTTCGATCACCGTGTCGACCGACGGCTCGTCGTAGTGCAGAATGACGAGGCCGTTGTGGAACGTGGTGCCGATGCCGTGGCCGGTGAAGTCCCGGACCACGCCGTAGCCGAAGCGGTGGGCATACGATTCGATGACCCTGCCGATCACGTTGAGCGCGCGTCCGGGCTTGACCGCCTTGATGGCCCGCATCGTGGCCTCGTGCGTCCTCTCCACCAGCAAGCGGTTCTCCTCGGCGACGTCGCCTGCGAGGAAGGTCGCGTTGGTGTCTCCGTGCACCCCGCCGATGTAGGCCGTGACGTCGATGTTGACGATGTCACCGTCCTGGATGACGGTCGAATCCGGGATCCCGTGGCAGATCACCTCGTTGAGCGAGGTGCAGCAGGATTTCGGAAAACCCTTGTAACCCAGCGTCGACGGATAGGCGCCGTGGTCGATCATGTATTCATGGGCGATGCGATCGAGTTCGTCGGTGGTGACGCCGGGCGCCACCGCCTTTCCCGCCTCTTGAAGAGCGCGGGCGGCGATCTGGCTCGCCAGGCGCATGGCCTCGATCGTCTCGGGTGTCTGCACCCACGGCTCGTGGCCCTCGTTGGCCGTCGGCTTCCACGCGTACTCGGGCCGCTCGATACTCGAAGGCACGGCGAGGACGGGTGACACGGTTCCGGGGCTCAATGCTGTGCGGACAGACATGGGTATCAGGGTAGACCTGCCCTTCTCCGTGCGCCTTTCTGGTAGCGGGAACTACCGGAAAGGCGCACGAACGCGAAGCGCCTACCGCTGGCGCAGGAGGTAGCGCTGCACCTTGCCGCTGGGAGTCTTGGGAAGGTGCGGAACGAAGTGCACGGTGCGCGGATAGGCGTGTGCAGCGAACTTCTTCTTCACCAAGGTCTGCAGCTCGGCTTCGAGTGCGTCGGTGCCCTCGACTCCGTCGCGGAGGACGACGAAGGCTTCGAGTACCTCACCGCGCAGGTCGTCGGGCATTCCGACGACCGCGGCCTCGACAACGGAGTCGTGCATGACGAGCACGCTCTCCACGTCGAAGGGCCCGATCCGGTATCCGGCCATGATGATGACGTCGTCGTCGCGGGCCGAGAAGAAGTAGAAGCCGTCCTCGTCGGTCTGGCCCGCGTCACCGGTGAGGTACCAGCGGCCGTCGCCGGTGAAGCGCTGCGCGGTCTTCTCGGGGGCGTCGATATACCCGGTAAACCACAACAGCGGGCTGTTCCGGGTGTCGATGGCGACCCGGCCCGGAGTCCGGGGCGGGGCGATCGCGTCGGAGTCGTCGGCGAGTACCGCGCAGGACCAGCCTGGGAGCGGCTTGCCCATCGAGCCGTCGCGGACCTCGTCCTGCAGACCCTCCGCCCACGCATTGGCGATGAACATTCCGTGCTCGGTCTGCCCGTAGTGATCGCGCACCAGCACCCCGAGGTTGGCCTTCGACCACGAGATCACGTCCGGGGTGAGCGGTTCACCGGCAGACGACGCACGCCGCAACCGCACCGCCTCGGGGATCGGCGTCGGATCCGCCCGCAGACTCCGGTAAACGGTCGGGGCGGCCGCAAAGTTGGTGACCCCGAAGCGTTCCATGACCTTCCAGGTGAGCGGCGCCGAGAATCCCGCGTGCAGCAGGATGCTGCGCGTCCCCGCGGCGAGCGGCCCGAGCAGTGCGTAGTAGAGGCCGTACGCCCATCCTGGGTCCGCGGCGTTCCAGAAGACGTCGTCCTTGCGAACATCGAGCCCGAACTCCTGGTAGGCGTGGAACGACGCCAGCGCCCGAACCGGGACCGGCACGCCCTTGGGGGTTCCGGTAGTCCCACTGGTGAACAACTGGACGAGGGGTCCGTCACCGCCGACGGCAACGGCCGCACCCCGGGCATCGCTGGGATCGTGCGACGCTACCAGCGTCTCGAAGTCGACAGTGCCGGACTTCTCGCCGCCGACGACCACCACCTGCCAGGGCGCGTCTGCCGGAATGTCCTCACCGGGCGTCAGCTTGTGCAGCTGGTTCGCATCGGCGATCACAACCTTCGCTTTGCTCGCCTCGAGTCGGAACGCAATGGCCGGGGAGGCGAACGCCGTGAACAACGGAACGTGGACCGCCCCGCGACGCCAGATCCCGAGCAGGGCTACAACCAGTTCCGCCGACTTGCCCATCAGCGTCGCCACGTGCTCACCCGGTTCGACGCCGAGGTCCGCCAAGGCTGCCGCACACCGCGACGACTGTTCACGAAGGAATCCGTAGGTGAGGTCCGTCGAGGTCAGATCCGCTTCCACAACGGTGAACGCCACGTCGTCGGCAGGGTGTCGATCACACAGCAGCTCCGCCGCGGCGGCGGTCGGCGTGTCGTACTGATCGAGCAATTCACGCACGCGTGCGGTGGGATCGGTGGTCATGCGGTACTCCTCGTATTCTGCGGGCTGGTATATCGGGGTCCGAACGTTCGCGGGGCCGGGTCGGCGACAGCGTGGCCTCATCCGAACTCGCTACGGTTATGATCTAGCTCACAGACCGCCCTGACTACCCCCGGAAAGGGGTGACCCACTTGGTTCTCCCGTCGCTACTACGCCCCCGGGACGGCGACGCCCTGCGCGGTGAGCTGCGCACGATCGCCGCCCAGGGTGTCGTGCCGGTTCTCTTCGGCGGTGAAGTGAGCGACGACACCCTCCATCTCAGCGAGTTCTTCGGAACACGTACCAACAACCTCAAAGGGCTGGCCATCCCACCGCTGTCCGGCCTCGGCGGCCGAGTGGTGGCTCAGCGCAGGCCTGTCTCGGTCAACGACTACAGCTCCTCCCAGACCATCACGCACCACTTCGACCGCCCCGTCCTCAGCGAGGGTCTCCGCTCCATCCTGGCCGTGCCCGTCATTGTGCAGGGCAAATCCCGGGCCGTCCTCTACGCCGCCATCCGCGAGTGCGCCCCGATCGGTGATCGGACCGCGGATGTCGTCGTCGCGGCCTCGCGCCGACTCGGTACAGAGATCGCCATTCGTGACGAGGTCGACCGCCGCCTCCAGATGCTCACGACGTTGGACGCGCAGGGTGTCGACGGCGCCACCACCGAAGAGCTTCGCGACATACACGCTCAGATGCGGAGTGTGGCCCAGACGGTCACCGATCCGTCGTTGCAGGAGCAGTTGCGCGGGTTGTCCCAGCGGCTCGCGGCAGTCGTCCGCCCCGGTGGTGGCGATGGTGCCGACGCGTCTGACGACGCTGGTATCACCCTCACCCCCCGAGAGATCGACGTGCTGGCGCACGTCGCGCTGGGATGCACCAACGCCGAGGTCGCCCAGCGGCTGTCGGTGGGGGCCGAGACCGTCAAGAGTTACCTGCGCAGTGCCATGAACAAGCTGGACGCGCGGTCCCGCCACGAAGCCGTGGTCACCGCACGCCGGCTGGGTTTACTCCCCTAGCGACAAGCGTCTTCTCGGCCGGGAAGCGCGCGCAGCGAAAGGCGGTGGGTCATGGGATCGACAACGGATTCGAACGCGTCGAGCTCGAATGCGTCCGGTGCGAGTTCTTCCGAGCAGCCGAGCCTGAAGCGGGTCATGGGTCCCGGTCTGCTTCTGTTGTTCATCGTCGGCGACATCCTCGGAACCGGCATCTACGCGCTGACCGGCAAGGTGGCGAACCAGGTCGGTGGCGCGGTGTGGTTGCCCTTTCTCATCGCCTTCCTCGTCGCCATCGTCACGGCCTTCAGCTACCTCGAACTCGTCACCAAGTTCCCCAAGGCAGCGGGCGCTGCGCTGTACACACACAAGGCTTTCGGGGTGCACTTCCTGACGTACATGGTGGCTTTCGCCGTGATGTGCTCCGGCATCACGTCTGCCTCCACAGCGTCGCGTGCCTTCGCGGCCAACTTCGTCGAAGCCTTCGATCTCGATTTCACCACCGGAATCGGGATCACCCTCCTCGGTCTCGCGTTCATGACGCTGGTGGGAATCATCAACTTCCGTGGGGTCAGCGAGAGCGTCAAAACCAATGTGGTTCTCACGTGCATCGAGCTGTCCGGGCTTCTGATCATCATCATGATCGGTCTGTGGGCACTCGGCGTGGGCGACGGTGACTTCTCCCGGGTCGCCACGTTCGACACCGGTGAGCGGTCCGCGGTCGGTGCTGTGATCGCGGGTACCGCGCTCGCCTTCTTCGCGATGGTCGGTTTCGAGGATTCGGTCAACATGGCCGAGGAGTGCAAGGAACCCAGCCGGATCTTCCCCAAGGTGTTGCTGACGGGACTTCTCGTCACGGGGGCGATCTACGTGTTCGTCTCCATCACGGCTATCGCCCTGGTACCGGTGAGCGACCTCGGCGAAGGTGACACACCACTGCTCAAGGTGGTGCAGGCCGGCGCCCCCGGCTTCCCTATCGGGATCTTCGCCTTCATCACCATGTTCGCGGTCGCCAATACCGCATTGATCAACATGCTGATGGCAAGCCGGCTGCTGTACGGAATGAGCCGCGAGAAGGTACTCCCTCCTCCGTTCGGGAGAGTGCACGCCCGCCGCCGCACCCCGTACGTGGCCATCGTCTTCACCACGCTCGTCGCGTTCGGCTTGATAACGTTCGTCGGTGAGGTGCCCGAACTCGGCGGCACCACCGCCCTGCTCCTGCTGTGCGTGTTCACGATTGTGAACATCACCGTGCTGGTACTCCGGAAACAGCCCGTGGAGCACAAGCACTTCCGGGTTCCGACGATTCTCCCGATCGTCGGCACCCTGACGTGCGGGTTCCTCGTCACACCCTTCGCCGACCGTCCGATCGTGCAGTATCAGATCGCCGGCGTGCTACTCGGGATCGGCGTCGTCCTCTGGGCGGGCACAGTGCTCGTGAACAAGAGGCTCGGAAAAGGCGGCCCGGAACTCGATCCCGAAAAGCTCGCCGAACACGAGTAGCGCGTCAGAGATCATCCCTCAGAAGGCGGGCGTTGCGGACGCTGACGCAGGGCACCCCACGGGCCCTCGCCTGCTGCATCGCCATGGCTTCCACCGGGGTGCAGAGCCCGTCGAGGACGTCTTCGGTGGCGATGACGCACAGGACGTCTCCTTCGCAGGAGCTGATCGACGCGATTCCGCGGCCCGACGGCCACTCCTTCATCGCGAGCCACTGAGTCAATTCTGTGCCTGGGTCCGGATTGCCGACGAACAACACTGTGCGGACGCCATCCGATGCGTCCACCCGAGTTTCTTCCGAGACGAGTGTCATGTGTGAAAGTTCCTGTCTGCGTAGTCTCTTCGATCCCGCGGTTGCGAAAATCTTCTGCCACCCACTATGGGCGCTCCCGGCGGCGGTGTCTGTCCCCCGAACGGGTCCCTGAACCGACTACACCTGCGTCCCCCGATCGGCCGATGGCGCCTCGGCGACACCGGCGCAGGGTCAATACCCTTCGGGCAACGCTGCAAACATGTCTCGGGTGACGGCGACCGCATTGTCGGAACTCCCGCCCCGGACCACCAGCGTGGCGAAGGCGAGATCACCTCGATAACCGACGAACCAGGCGTGCGAGCCGCCCTCGACCTCGGCCTCCCCCGTCTTTCCGTATACCTCGCCCTGATCCTCGATCCGTTCAGCTGTGCCACTGGTCACCACGAGCCTCATCATCGAGCGCAGCCCCTCGACCATGTCGGGGCTGATCGGCGGATGGTCACCCTCGATGACGGTCTCGCGTCCGGCGATCAACCGCGGAACGGGAGTCGAACCGTGCGCGATCGTCGCCGCGGCCAGGGCCATTCCGAACGGACTGACCACGACCTTGCCCTGGCCGAAGCCGTCCTCTGTTCGTTGCACCAGCTCTTCGGCCGGCGGAACGGAGCCGGAATCGGTCGGCAGGCCCACGACCTGGTAGTCGGGGCCGATCCCGTATTGCGACGCCGCGACCGTCAGCGCGTCCGGCTTCATCTCACTGGCCAGTTTCGCGAACGAGGTGTTGCACGAACGGGCGAATGCCGTGGCCATCGGCACGGTGCCCAGCGCGAACTCGTTGTAGTTGGGAACGCTGCGCTCCCCGATCTCGATACGTCCCGGACACGGCACCATCGTGTCGGGGCTCGCGATCCCCGAAGAGATGGCTGCCCCGGCGGTGATGATCTTGAACGTCGATCCCGGAGGGTAGAGACCTGTCAGGGCGACCGGCCCGTCCCGGTCTGCCGCCTTGTTCTGCGCCACCGCGAGAACGTCTCCGGTCGACGGCTGGATCACCACCATCATGGCCTGGTCGGTCCTGGCGTCGACGGCGTTCTGCGCCGCAACCTGAATGGGCCGGTCGAGGCTGATCGAGAAGGACGGGGAGGTCTGCGGCGGGGTCTCGGTGAGGACATCCGTGTCGACGCCGTTCTGGTTGACGGTGACCACGCTCCACCCGGCCTTGCCGTCGACCTCGTCGATCACCGTCTTCTTCACCTGTCCGACGAGGTCCGGGGCGAAAGTGCGATCCGTGGCCACCAGGTCCGCCTCGTCCGAGACACTGACTCCGGGAAGGGCACCGAGGACGCCCGCGACCCGCTCGTAGTCTTCGGACCGCAGTCGGGTGACGAGGTAGTCACCCTCGACCGCCGTCGCGGATTCCGCGATCGACTGCGCAGTGAGCGTGTTGTCGAACGGGGAGAGCGCGGCGGCAAGCCCCTGCGCCGTGGAGATGACGTTGCCCGACTCCCCGGCGTCGAATTTGACGCGGTACACGACGCCGGGAACCAGAACATCCGAGCCGGAGTGCTCGTTGACGCGAGCGCGGGGAGCCGCAGTCGACCGGAGCGACATCGTCTGCCGGTCGCCGAGCCGAGGGTGGATGTTGGTGGAGCTCCACCGGACCGCCCACTCCCCGTTCCGGCGCCCCATATGCAGCTCACCTGAGTAGGTCCATACCCGATTCTTCGGCAGATGCCATTCGTAGGCGTAGCCGACGGTGGCCGTGTCTCCGTTGATGTCCACGTCGGTCGTCTTCGCCTCGAGCGACTCCGCCTGCAGCGACTCCCAGGCCGACTCGAGAACTCGTTGAGCATCGTCGGGCCGATCGGACAGTTGTGCGGCCTGCTCGGAATCGCGGTCGGCGAAGGCGGTGAGAAATGCCTCAGCGGCGGGCGCGGGGCCGTCGGGCTTCGGTGTGCACGCCGTCGAGCCGAGGATCAGCGCGGCCGCGCCGCCGAGGGCGATGGCCCGCACGACGCGGAATCGAGTGGTTGGCCAGAGGTTCATCGCCGCTCATGGTATGTCTCCGACCACCGTCGGCACGGTAGGCGGCCAGCGAGTCAGTCCAGGAGAATTGTGGCGAACGTCGCGACTTGGCTGAAACCGATGCGTGCGTACGCACTGCGGGCCACAGTGTTGAAGCTGTTGACATACAGACTGGCGATCCGGCCGTCGGCGATGACGGCCTCGGCCACGGTTGCCGTTCCCGCGGCTCCGAATCCTTGCCCTCGATACATCGGGTGGACCCAGACGCCCTGGATCTGTCCCACCCGCGACGACACCGACCCGACCTCGGCCTTGAAGATCACCTGTTCGTCCTCGAACCGGGCCCAGGCTCGGCCGGCGGCGATGAGATTGGCGACCCGGCGTCGGTACCCGCGACCGCCGTCATTGGCGCGGGGGTCGACGCCGACTTCCTCGATGAACATGGCCACGGCTGCGGGAAGGTACTGCTCGAGTTCGTGCATCCGGACTTGGCGGACGAGCGGATCGGGGCGGCAGTGCGGCTTGCCGGCCAACGCGAGGAGGGGCTGGTCGGCCCGGACCTCGCGAGCGGGGCCCCAGTCCATTTCCAGCATCTCCCACAACGGCAGTGTCAGCTCGGCCCGGCCCACCAGCGACGAACACATGCGGGGCGTCCGGCAGGCTCGGTCCGCGAACGCGCGCATGTCGTCGACGCTGCCGCGAAGCGGAACGAAGTTGGCACCGGAGAAACACAGAGACTCGAGCGGGCCCCCTCGACTCCACAACTCCCCGTGGATCATCCGCGGATCGACTCCGCATTCTTCGACGCGCGCGGCGACCATGCAGGCGGCGACAGGATCGGCGTCGAGAACGCGGAGCACATGTGCCGCGTCTCGACTGCTCAACTGTTTGGCACCGAGGAGCTTGAGCATCTACCCAACCTTGTCAGCTAGTGGTTCTGCCCACCAGATTGCCACGAACACGCCAGAAACGGGAGACGTTTCGATGCCCAAGGGGCGGGCGGGTCAGCTGACGGTCACGACGGGGGACCCGGCCGACGCGTCACCCTCCATCTCTTCCGCGATGCGCATCGCTTCCTCGATGAGCGTTTCGACGATCTGCGCTTCCGGCACAGTCTTGATCACTTTGCCCTTCACGAAGATCTGGCCCTTGCCGTTTCCGGAGGCCACTCCGAGGTCTGCCTCGCGGGCCTCGCCGGGACCGTTCACCACGCAGCCCATGACGGCAACGCGCAGCGGGATTTCCATGCCTTCGAGCCCGGCGGTCACTTCGTCGGCCAACGTGTAGACGTCCACCTGGGCGCGCCCACAGGAGGGGCACGACACGATTTCGAGCTTGCGCGGGCGCAGGTTCAGTGATTGCAGGATCTGCGTTCCGACCTTGATTTCCTCAGCGGGCGGCGCCGACAGCGATACCCGGATGGTGTCGCCGATGCCCTCGGAAAGGAGCGCACCGAAGGCGACGGCCGACTTGATCGTTCCCTGGAACGCCGGACCGGCCTCGGTCACGCCCAGGTGCAGGGGGTAGTCGCACTGCGCTGCCAGCTGACGGTAGGCCTCCACCATGATCACCGGGTCGTTGTGCTTCACCGATATCTTGATGTCGCCGAACCCGTGTTCCTCGAACAGCCCGGCTTCCCACAGAGCCGACTCGACGAGCGCTTCCGGCGTCGCCTTGCCATACTTCTGCATCAGCCGGGGGTCGAGCGACCCGGCGTTGACTCCGATGCGGATCGGAATGCCTGCCTCACCGGCCGCCTTGGCGACTTCCTTGACGCGTCCGTCGAACTCCTTGATGTTGCCCGGGTTCACGCGCACCGCGGCGCACCCCGCCTCGATGGCCGCGAAGATGTAGCGCGGTTGGAAGTGGATATCGGCGATAACCGGGATCTGGCTCTTCTTCGCGATAGTCGCGAGTGCGTCGGCGTCCTCCTGGCGTGGGCAAGCGACTCGGACGATGTCGCAGCCGGACGCGGTGAGTTCGGCGATCTGCTGGAGGGTCGCGTTGACGTCGTGGGTCTTCGTGGTGCACATCGACTGCACGGACACCGGAAAATCGCTGCCGACGCCGACTGTCCCGACCTGCAGTTGGCGGGTCTTGCGGCGGGGCGCGAGAACGGCGGCCGGGCCTTCGGGCATACCCAATCCGACAGGGCTGGTCACGTGGGTGCCTTCTTTCGTAGCTTCAGGTCCGAGTTTAGCGATCACTGGAAGAGCTTGATCGGGTTGACGATGTCGGCGGTGAGGGTGAGCAGCATGTATGCGCCGCCGATGACGATCACGACATAGGTCACGGGCAGCAACTTCAGGTAGTCCACGGGGCCGCCTCGGGGCAACCCTCGCCTGCTCCGGAACCAGTCGCGAATTCGCTCGTAGAGCGTCACTGCCATGTGTCCGCCGTCGAGTGGGAGCAGCGGGAGCATGTTGAACATGCCGAGGAAGAAGTTGAGGCTCGCGAGGAGGAGAACGAACGCTTCCCAGATCCCCTGTTCGGCGATCTGGCCGCCGATCACGCTCGCGCCGTACACGGAGATCGGTGTCTCCGGGTCCCGTTCCCCGCCGGTCACGGCGTGCCACAGGTCGACAGCCTTGCTCGGCATCTGCACCAGGCGTTCGGCCGTCATGACGAACATGTCACCGGTGAATCCGAAGGAGGCCGGGACCGCGGACACCGCCGAATGCTCGACGACGGCCGGGGGCGCGGCGATGCCGACAGCACCGACGGTCGCCTCGTGCGGTTGGCTCTCCCCCTCCTCCAGAACCCACCGCTGCACCTGCTGGACCGGAACGACGACGGTCTGCTCGGTGCCGTCCCGTTCGATCGTGAAGTCCACTGCACCCGACAGCGGTCGCGTTGCGGCGGCGACGTCCGCGAAGGTAGGCGTCTCCTTGCCGTCCACCGCGACGATGATGTCGCCCGCCCGGATACCTGCCTCCTCGGCGGGACCGGTACCGGTGCACGGAGACAGTGCGTAGTCGGGAGCGGGCCCCTGGGTGGCGGCCACACAGCCCACCGCACCGACCTCGGCATGGCTGGGCCGGTTGAGGTCGGGCAGACCCCACCCGACGGCAAGGACGTACACCAGGACGAGACCGAGTAGGAAGTTCATGCCGATGCCGCCGGACATCACGACGAGGCGTTTCCAGGTCGCCTTCTTGTACATCGCCCGGTCTTCTTCGTCCGGCGCGAGTTCGTCGAGGGCCGTCATTCCCGCGATGTCACAGAAGCCACCGAGCGGCAGGGCCTTGAACCCATACTCGGTTTCACCGCGGCGGAAGGAGAAGATTCTGGGGCCGAAACCGATGAAGTATCGACGGACCTTCATGCCGGTGGCCTGAGCCACCCACATGTGACCCGCTTCGTGAAGCGCGATCGACAGTGCGATTCCGAGGGCGAAGAGAACAACGCCCACTGCGAACACCATGCAGTTCTAGCCTTCCTGCTTGACGAGCTGACGTGCTCGGTCACGCGCCCAGCCGTCGGCGGCCAGTACGTCCTCCACGGTAGCCGGTGGCGCCGCCCACTCGTCCGCCTCGGACAGCACGGCGGCGACGGTGCGGACGATGGCCGGGAATCGGATGATCCCGTCCAAGAATGCCTGAGCCGCGACTTCGTTGGCAGCGTTGTAGACGGCGGTGAGGCAACCGCCACGCCTGCCGGCTTCCCGCGCGAGGTCGACAGCAGGGAAGACCGCCGAGTCGAGTGGTTCGAAGTCCCAGCGGGAGGCGCTGGCGAAATCGCACGGGGCGGCAGCTCCTGCGACCCGGTCCGGCCAGCCGAGCGCGAGCGCGATCGGCAGCTTCATATCGGGCGGGCTGGCCTGTGCGAGCGTGGAGCCGTCGGTGAAGGTGACCATCGAGTGCACGATCGACTGCGGGTGAACCGTGACGTCGATGCGGTCGTACTCGATCCCGAACAGCAGGTGGGTCTCGATCAATTCGAGTCCCTTGTTCACCAGCGTTGCGGAGTTCAACGTGTTCATCGGGCCCATCGACCAGGTGGGATGGGCGCCGGCCTGCTCGGGAGTGACCGAGTCGAGTTGCTGAGCGGACCATCCCCGGAAGGGACCACCCGAGGCCGTGAGAACGAGGCGGGACACCTCATCTGCACTGCCTCCCCGCAGGCACTGGGCGAGCGCGGAATGTTCGGAGTCCACGGGCACGATCTGGCCGGGGGCCGCGGCGGCGGTGACAAGCGGCCCGCCCGCTACGAGGGACTCCTTGTTCGCGAGCGCGAGCCGCGCGCCGGACTCCAGCGCGGCCAGGGTCGGTTCCAGACCCAGGGAGCCGACGAGGGCGTTGAGGACGACGTCCGCTTCGGTGTTCTTCACCAGTTCGGTGACCGCGCCCGGACCGCTCAACACTCCCGGCCGATCGAGTGTGGCAGCGGCCCGCGGATCGGCGACTGCGACGGATGTCACACCTGTTTCGGTGATCTGCCGTGCCAGAAGGTCGACATTCGCACCACCGGCGGCGAGGCCGACAACGGAGAACTTGCCGGGGTTGGCCTCGATCACCTCCAACGCCTGGGTGCCGATCGAACCTGTGCTGCCGAGCAGCAGGACGCGGGTGGGCCTGGTTTCATCCACCCACCCATTGTTCCTGATCGAACAGCGGTCGCCCGCCATGGATGGCCCCGGTACATACGACGGACGGTCGTATGTCACGATATGGCGAGTAGCGCAACCGAATCTGCAGGAGGATCGATCGTGGCCGGTACCCAGTTGGAGCCCTCGTCCAGCGACCCCGTCGTGGCCGCACACGTCGATACGGCCGAGGTCCCGTCGGCGGCATGGGGCTGGAGTGGTGAAGCGCCCAAGACGTTCCGCTTCCTCGGCTGGTTCTTCGCGCTGTTCCTGCTGCTGATGATCATCGGTAACCACACCGGCCGGGTCGAGGACCTGTGGCTGGTCGGCTGCGCAGGCCTCATGGTCGTCGTCCTGGTCCGCGACATTCTCCAGCGGCGCAAGCCCCGGTAAACTCCCGCTTTCCACGAAACCCCTCGCCCGAAGTCCTCGGCGAGGGGTTTTCGCGTGCCTGTTGTCGCTACTCGTGGCGGCGAATCAGTTTTCGGCGGCGAGTTGGCCGCACGCCGCGGCGATCTCCTGCCCCCGGGTGTCCCGCACCGTGCAGGACACACCTTGCGCGATGACGCGGCGAACGAATTCCTTCTCCACCGGCTTGGGGCTGGCATCCCATTCGCTGCCGGGTGTGGGGTTGAGCGGGATGAGGTTCACGTGCACGAGGGGACCGAGAGCCTTGCGCAGCTTCTTGCCCAGCAGGTCCGCTCGCCAGGGCTGGTCGTTGACGTCCCGGATCAAGGCGTACTCGATCGAGACGCGTCTGCCCGACTTGTCCGCGTAGTAGCGGGCGGCATCGAGGACCTCGGCAACCGACCACCGGTTGTTGACAGGCACCAGGGTGTCGCGCAGTTCGTCGTCGGGTGTGTGCAAGGACACCGCGAGGGTTACGCTCAAATCCTCGTCGGCGAGCTTGCGGATGGCAGGCGCCAGTCCCACCGTCGAAACCGTCACCGAACGCTGCGACAACCCGAGGCCCTCGGGGGGCGGGGCAGTGATACGACGCACTGCCGCGACGACCCGCTTGTAATTGGCGAGCGGCTCCCCCATACCCATGAACACCACATTCGACAGGCGCCCCGGACCTCCGGCAACCTCACCGTCGCGCAGGGATGCGGCCGCGGCCCGCACCTGGTCGACGATCTCGGCAGTCGACAGGTTGCGTTGCAGACCGCCCTGGCCGGTCGCGCAGAACGGACACGCCATTCCGCACCCGGCCTGACTCGAGATACACAGGGTCGCACGGTCGGGGTATCGCATCAGAACACTCTCGAGAAGTGTTCCGTCGTTCGCCTTCCACAGAGTCTTCCGGGTATCTCCACCGTCGCACGCCAGATGTTTGACGGGTGTCAGCAGCGTCGGGAAGAGGGCGGCCCCCACCTGCTCCCGGACCGCAGCCGGAAGATCGGTCATTCTCTCCGGATCCGCCTCCAAGCGCGCGTAATACTGCCGGGCCAGCTGGTCGGCACGGAAACCGGGCAGACCCAGTTCCTGGACGACCTTCCGGCGTTCGGCGGAGTCGAGGTCCGCGAGATGCCGGGGCGGCATCCCGCGCCGGGGCGCGGTGAACACGAGGGGGAGCGAGACAGCCATAGTTTTCCCATTGTCCCATTGATTCGGGGGCCGATGTCGCGCGGATACGTGATCGACGCCATTCCGCCGTCCGATGCGGGTGCAGAACCGCGCCGAGTGGGTGAAGATCGAGTTATGTCGACAACACCGGACGACCCCTCGCATTCCCCTACGGATGTCCCGGCCGGCGGTGGCCCAGTCGGCGGGCCCACGCCTGGCGATCCGCCCTACCCGGACACCACCCACCCAGGACCCCAGCATCCGGACGTCGCACGGAAGAAGGGCATCAGACACACCCGGGCGGGCGCGACCTGGACCGGCCTCGTCATCGGAATCATCGTTCTCGTACTGCTTCTCGTGTTCATCCTGCAGAACCTCGACAGCGCAACACTCGAACTGTTCGCCTGGGAGTTCACGCTTCCGCTCGGCGTGTCGTTGTTGCTGGCGTCGATCGCCGGCGCCGTGATCATGGCCCTCGCCGGGGGAATCCGGATCATCCAGATCCGGCGAGCGGCAAACCGGCAGCAACGCCTGAACACTAATTACTGACTGAACAATAGTTACGCAAGTGGATCGGCTCGGCGCCGACCGCGCATGATGGTTGTCGTGGATATCACCGGAACGGTACGACTGTGAAGGCCGACATGGAGACGACTGTGGCACCGCGCATCGCTGCCGAACAGGCGCGATCCTGGCTGCTGGTTCCCGCCGGCAAGCCCGAAGGTTTCGAGGCGGCGCATGCGAGCGCCGCGGACGCCGTCATCCTCGACCTCGAGGACGCCGTCACCCCCGACCGTAAGCCTCGCGCGCGCGCCGACGTGGTCGCCTGGCTCGGCGACAATCGGCGGGCGTGGGTCCGCATCAACGATGCAACCACCCCTTTCTGGGCCGACGACCTCGCGGCACTGAACGACGTTCCCGGCCTCGAGGGCGTCATGCTCGCCAAGACCGAGAGTGGAATGCAGGTCGACGCCACCGCCGATCGCCTTCCCGCCGGGACGAAGGTGCTCGCTCTCGTCGAATCCGCCATGGGTCTCGAGGCTGCGCCGGAGATCGCTCGCGCCGAGGCGACTTTCCGGCTCGCCTTCGGCAGCGGCGACTTCCGGCGCGACACGGGGATGGACGATTCGCCGCTGGCCATGGCCTATCCGCGCTCACGGCTGACGATCGCGAGCCGCGCCGCCCGGATCGCCGCACCGATCGACGGGCCTACCCTCGGTTCGGACGTCGAGGCGCTGGCGCGCGCGTCGGCGCTCACGCTGTCGATGGGAATGACCGGGAAGCTGTGCATGACCATCGCTCAGACGGCGTCCGTGAATGATGCGCTCAGCCCCTCCCCCGCCGAAGCCGAGTGGGCGATGGATGTGATCGCCGACCTCGGCGAAGACGGATCGCGGGTACGCGATGGTAGTGACCTGCCCAAACTCGCGAAGGCGAAGAAGATTCACGCGCTCGCGAAGCTGTTCCACATCGCGCCGCGGCGGTAATCACTCGGTGCGCGGTACTTCCAGCCCGGCCGGCTTTCGGCGAATGTGCACGCGGTAGCGCACGTCGACGGCCAGGCCGGGCGTCTGCGCATAGGCTTTCGCGGCCGTGCTTCGGGTGAACTCGATGCCCAGGACTCGGCGCAGCGACTCCCGGTCCGGGAAGAGCCACCGCGTCTGAACCCGGGTCAGGTCGAACCCCTGCGCCGCGAAGAAGGCTTCGACCGCGGCCGGTCTGTAGTGCGGCATGTCGGCACGCATCCATGCACCGTAGGGCTCCGCCGTCGCGTCGAGATCGATGACCGCGAGCACTCCTCCCGGTCGGAGCACCCGCATCGCCTCGAGTATTCCCGGTCCGCATCCTGGGCCGAAGAAGTAGGCGGTTCGGGCGTGCACCAGGTCGACGCTCGAGTCTTCGAGGGGAATCCGCTCGGCCGATCCGGCGAGTATTCGCACGTGGGACAGGCCGGAGACCCGCTGCCGGGCGAGGTCGAGTAGAGGCGGATGCGGTTCGACGCCGATCACCGTGCTCGCTGCTTCGGCAAAGACCGGAAGATGAAAACCGGAACCGCAGCCGATGTCGACGACGGTCTTGCCTTCCCAGTCCAGGGTGGACCGTAGATGCCGGAACAGCGCACCGTCGACGTCCTGCGCCCGGTTCTCGAGCTCGTAGGTGTCGGGCCAGTGCCAGATGTTGGGGCTGGGAATGGTCACGGCCGGTCGGTCACACGAGGACCGTGAGCACCAGCCACGTCACGAACGCCGACGGCAGCACGGAATCGAGACGGTCCATGATTCCGCCGTGTCCGGGAAGAAGGGTGCCCATGTCCTTGATCCGCAGTTCACGTTTCACCTGGGATTCGATGAGGTCACCGAGCGTGGCCGTGACCACCAGGACCACACCGAGCAGTACACCGATCATCGGGTTCTCGCCGAGGATGAGGGTGACCGTGAGCAGACTGCCGATCACGCAGAACAGCAGGGAACCGAAGAAACCCTCCCACGACTTCTTCGGGCTGATCGCCGGCACCATCGGATGCTTACCGAAGAGAACTCCGGCGGCGTAACCACCGACGTCGGAGCAGACCACCCCGATCATGAGGCAGAGCACCCGGCCCGCCCCGTCGTCCTGCAACACCATCAGCACCGCGAACGAGGCCAGAAGGGGAATCCACGCGGCCACGAATACGGTGATCGCCGTGTCCCGCAGGTAATTCCGAGGGGTCGCCTTGAGTCCGTGGTCGAACAGGCGCCACACCATGCACACGAGAGCGGTTCCCGCGAACGCGCTGAGCACACCCTCCGGACCGAATGGCCAGCCCAGCCACAGTACGGCTTGCCCGCCCACGAGCAACGGTATCCGAGGAGCGCTGATGTCCGCTTCCCGCAACCGCTTGGTGACCTCCCAGGTGGCCACGGCCATCGCGACGGACACGACACCGATCCACACCAGTGGTACGTACACGAGTATCAAGATCAGCGAGACACCGAGGCCGACGCCGACAGCGATCGCGGCGGGAAGATTCCTTCCCGCTTTCGATCCTGTGGCCGGGGGCACCTCCGACTGTGCGGGGCGCGTTCCCTCCGACTGCGCGGAAGGCTCGCCCTCGGACGCTGGCCCCCCTGGCGTCCCGTGTTCTGTTGGCACGGTCACTGTCCCCGATCCACTCCTCGTCCCGCGCTCAAACCTCGAGCAACTCGGCTTCCTTGTGTTTCACCAGCTCGTCGATCTGCGCGACGTAACGAGCAGTCGTCTTGTCGAGTTCCTTCTCGGCGCGCCCGACCTCGTCCTCGCCGGCTTCACCGTCCTTCTGGATGCGGGACAGTTCGTCCATCGCCTTGCGGCGGACGTTGCGCACCGACACCTTCGCATCCTCGCCCTTCGCCTTCGCCTGCTTCACGAGTTCACGGCGGCGTTCCTCCGTGAGCTGCGGCACGGAAATGCGGATCAGGTTGCCGTCGTTGGACGGGTTCACGCCCAGATCAGAGTTACGGATCGCGTTCTCGATCGGTCCGAGCTGAGAGGCCTCGTAGGGCTTGACCACCACGAGCCGCGCTTCCGGGACGTTGATGCTGGCCAGCTGCGTGATCGGGGTGAACGCACCGTAGTAGTCGATACCGATGCGCGAGAACATTCCAGGGTTCGCCCGGCCCGTCCGGATGGAACCCAGGTCATCCTTGGCCACCGTGACAGCCTTCTCCATCTTCTCCTCGGCTTCGAAGAGAGCTTCATCAATCACGGCTGTTCCTCCATGTCGTTCTGCATCGATTCGTCATGACTTGACGAGCGTTCCGATCTTCTCACCAGATACCGCCCTGGCAATATTGCCCTCGGTGAGCAGATTGAACACCATGATCGGCATTTCGTTGTCCATGCAGAGACTGAATGCGGTCGCATCGGCCACCTTGAGTCCCTGTTCGATGACCTCGCGGTGGGTGATCTGCGTGTACATCGTCGCGGTGGGGTCGAGATTGGGGTCCGCCGTGAATACGCCGTCGACCGCCTTCGCCATCAGCACCACCTCGGCGCCGATCTCGAGAGCCCGTTGAGCAGCCGTCGTGTCGGTCGAGAAATAGGGCATTCCCATCCCCGCCCCGAAGATCACGACGCGACCCTTCTCCAGATGACGCTGCGCGCGCAGCGGAATGTACGGCTCGGCCACCTGCCCCATGGTGATCGCTGTCTGCACGCGGCTGTCGACGCCTTCCTTCTCCAGGAAATCCTGAAGGGCAAGGCAATTCATCACGGTGCCGAGCATGCCCATGTAGTCGGAACGAGCACGGTCGAGTCCTCGCTGCTGCAGTTCGGCACCGCGGAAGAAGTTTCCGCCGCCTATCACTACCGCCACCTGCACGCCGGACCGCACGACTCCGGCGATTTGTTCGGCGACCTTGGTCACCACGTCAGGGTCCAGGCCGACCTTCCCACCACCGAACATTTCGCCACCGAGTTTGAGAAGGACTCGATGAAATCCTGGACGTTCGCTGGCTGGTTCGGACATTGCTCTCCTCGGTTCATCCGCACTCGTCGGTTCCACTACAGCCGAGCGGACCGACGGGCCGGCTCGACACCTACAGACGGCCATCCTCATCCTGCCTCATCGAGGCAGTGGCGGCACACGTAGACCCCGCCGGGCGAGCGCACTCGTCCGACGGGGTCATACGACTGACACGACTAGCTCGAAGAACCGACCTCGAAGCGCACGAAGCGCTTGATCGCCACGCCGGCCTCGTCGAGGATCGCCTTCACGGACTTCTTGGAATCCTGAACCGAAGACTGCTCGGTCAGCACGACGTCCTTGAAGTACCCGTTGACACGGCCTTCGATGATCTTCGGCAGCGCCTGCTCGGGCTTGCCCTCCGCGCGGGCGGTCTCTTCGGCGATGTGGCGCTCGTTGGCGACGATGTCCTCGGGGACCTCGTCGCGCGTCACGTACTTGGCCTTGAGCGCAGCAACCTGCATGGCTGCGGCGCGAGCGGCCTCGGCCGCAGCGTCGCCTTCGCCGGTGTACTCGACGAGAACGCCAACGGCGGGCGGCAAGTCGGCACTGCGCTTGTGCAGATAGACGGCAACCGGCCCGTCGAAGGACGCAATCTTGCTCAGTTCGAGCTTCTCACCGATCTTCGCGGACTGTTCCTGCACGACGGTGTCGACAGTCTTGCCGTCGAGCTCGAGCGCCTTGAGGGCGTCGATGTCAGCGGGCTTCTCCGCGGCGGCGACCGAAACGATCGACTCGGCCAACTTCAGGAAGTCTTCGTTCTTGGCGACGAAGTCCGTCTCGCAGTTGATCTCGAGCAGGACGCCGTCCTTGGCGACGACCAGGCCCTCGGCCGTGGTGCGCTCCGCACGCTTACCCACATCCTTGGCACCCTTGATGCGCAGCTGCTCGACAGCCTTGTCGAAGTCGCCGTCGGCCTCGGCGAGAGCGTTCTTACAGGCCATCATTCCGGAGCCGGTCAGCTCGCGGAGCCGCTTGACGTCAGCGGCGGTGTAGTTCGCCATGGTGAGCGAGCCTCCTCATATGTCTGTCGGGACGTAAGTCAGGGTAGTACTCGGTGCAGACCGTGAAACGGCCCTGACCACTCGAGCTTCTGGTCAGGGCCGTTGTCATCGGATCAGGCCTCGGTGGCCGGTGCCTCTGCTGCGGGAGCTTCGGCTGCGGGCGCCTCGGCTGCGGGCGCCTCGGCTGCCGGAGCGGCAGCGGCCTCGTCCGCGGGGGTCGCCTGGGACAACAGTTCCTGCTCCCACTCGGCGAGGGGCTCACCGGCGCCGGCTTCGGGCTTCGCGTCCTTGTCGGCGCTCAGTCCGGCACGGGCCTGCACACCCTCGGCCACTGCGGAAGCGACGACCTTGGTGAGGAGCGCGGCACTGCGGATGGCGTCGTCGTTACCCGGGATCGGGTAGTCGACGAGGTCGGGGTCGCAGTTCGTGTCCAGGATCGCGATGACCGGGATGTTGAGCTTGCGAGCCTCGGCAACCGCCAGGTGCTCCTTGTTGGTGTCGACGACCCACACCGCGGAAGGAACCTTGGCCATGTCGCGGATACCGCCGAGGGTGCGGTCCAGCTTGGTCATCTCACGCGTGAGCATGAGGATTTCCTTCTTGGTGCGTCCCTCGAAGCCACCGCTCTGCTCCATCGACTCGAGTTCCTTGAGGCGGAGCAGACGCTTGTGGACGGTGGTGAAGTTGGTGAGCATGCCGCCGAGCCAACGCTGGTTGACGTAGGGCATCCCGACGCGAGTGGCCTCGGCCGCGATGGACTCCTGTGCCTGCTTCTTGGTGCCGACGAAGAGAACGGTGCCACCGTGGGCAACGGTCTCCTTGACGAATTCGTACGCCTTGTCGATGTACGTCAGCGTCTGCTGCAAGTCGATGATGTAGATGCCGTTGCGGTCAGTGAAGATGAATCGCTTCATCTTCGGGTTCCAGCGACGGGTCTGGTGACCGAAGTGCGTGCCGCTGTCGAGCAGCTGCTTCATTGTTACAACAGCCATGGCTGTGTATCTCTCTTTCATTGCCGGTTGATGCACAGCACCGGTGATGCTGTGCCCTGACGCCCGTGACCACCGGAACTCACACCGAGATGCGAGACCAGCCGATGGCCGATAACCTGCGCGGGCGCGCGAAGTCGGACTGTGCGAGCACAGACCGCTCGATCAGTGTACGGCCTCGGCGGCGTTCGCCCTAACCCGCCGTCTCCCGGGCACACACGCGCCCGTCGCGCAAGTGGTGCCCGCGCATCTGTGGATCGACCCGGACCTGTCCACAGATTCCCCGGCGCCGGGTTCGGGCCCCCGGAACTGCGGCATGGTTCCAGCCGTGACGATGATCGGTGCAACCCTTCGGACGCTGGTGTCGGCGGTCGCCGTCGCCACCATGCTGTGCGGCTCGGTCGTCGCCGCCACGCCCGCCGACGCGGTTCCCACCGCGGAGTTCGATTGGCCGCTCCACCCGCGACCACGCGTCGTCCGGGTGTTCGACAATCCGGAGCACGACTGGCTTCCCGGTCACCGCGGCGTCGATCTGGGCGGCGTGCCCGATCAAGCGGTGCTCTCTGCGGGGGAAGGGGTCGTGGTATTCGCCGGCACGGTGGCCGGCAAACCCGTCGTGTCCGTCGACCACCTCGGTGGGCTACGCACCACGTACGAACCGGTCACCGCCCGCGTCACCGCCGGTCTCCGGGTAGGCAGGGGAACCGTGCTCGGCACGCTCGAACCCGGGCACCCGGGCTGCATCGCGCCTGTCGCCGCGTGCCTGCATTGGGGCCTTCGCCGCGACCGCGTCTATCTCGACCCGCTGGGTCTGGTCCGGGTGGCACCGATACGGCTGAAACCCGTCGTTCCGCGGTGATCCGGGGAGCTATCGCCATTCCGCGACGGCGTGCCGGCCAGCCGACTCGGGGAAGTCGTCGGCCACCATCGCTGCCAGTTCGACGAATGCCTGACGTGTCTGCGGTCGCACGAGGTCGAGATCGACGACGGACCCCTCGGCGAGATGCTCGTCGAAAGGCACCACCTTCACAGCCCGGCAGCGCTGCAGGAAGTGATTGGCCAGCTCTGTCAGATCGATTCCGGACGACCCCGGCCTGGCGGCACTGATCACCACGACGGTGCGGGAGACGAGGTGACCGTAACCGTGATGCCCCAGCCAGTCGAGAGTGGCCGCCGCGCTCCGCGCTCCGTCGATCGCGGGCGAGCTGACCAGAACCAACGAATTTGCCAGTTGCAGAACGCCGTTCATCGCAGAGTGCATGATGCCTGTGCCGCAGTCCGTCAAGATGATGTTGTAGTACACCTGCAGGATGTCGATCACGCGGCGGTAGTCGTCCTCGCTGAAGGCCTCGGAGATGGCCGGGTCCTGTTCGCTCGCGAGCACCTCGAGCCGACTCGGCGCCTGCGACGTGTGCGCCCGGACATCCGAATAGCGGCGGATCGTCGGCTCAGCCGCAATGAGATCGCGGACCGTCGAATGGGTCTGAAGAGGTACCCGCTGCGCCAGCGTCCCGAAGTCGGGGTTTGCGTCGACAGCGATGACGCAGTCTCCACGCAAGGACGCGAATGTCGAGCCCAGTCCGATGGTGGTCGTCGTCTTGCCGACACCGCCCTTGAGGGACAGGAACGCTATCCGGTAATCCCCCTGAATCGGTTGACGAATACGGGCGAGGAGTGCGGCGTCGCGCGCTTCCCCCGCGGACTCCCCCGGATTCAGCGTTCCGCCCGTCAGCCGGTGCAGACCCCGCCGCCACCCGCGGGCGGGGGCACGTCGCGGCCGCCTGAGCAGGGCATCCGCCACCAGGTCCTGGTTGCTGATCTGATGCTGGCTCGTCGCCGGAGGGTGTTCGTCCCACGACTGTTGCCCCCACGGATCCGTAGCCGCGGTCCCCCTCGGTGCTTCGCCGCCGTCGTTCAGCCACGCCGGCTGTGGCCCTGTCACATTTTCGCGGTCCACGATTCCCCCGGGATAGTGCAGAAAAACTGCAGATTCGTGGGGCGACGCTACCAAACGGGCTCAGGCGCGGGGATGCGCCTGATCGTGCACGGCGCGCAACCTCGCCACGGACACATGCGTATACAGCTGAGTTGTGGCCAGGCTCGCGTGACCGAGCAGTTCCTGAACCACGCGCAGATCGGCTCCACCTTCGAGCAGATGCGTTGCCGCAGTGTGCCGGAGTCCGTGCGGACCGAGGTCGGGGGCACCGGGCACGGCGGACAGAACCTCGTGAACGGCTGTCCGCGCCTGACGTTGATTCAGCCGCCTCCCGCGCTTCCCGAGCAGCAATGCCTGCCCGGACGACTCGGTCGCCAGAGCCGGACGGCCGATATGCAGCCAGACGTCCACCGCCTCGGCCGCCGGCTTGCCGTACGGCACGGACCTTTCCTTGTCGCCCTTGCCGATCACACGCAGCAGCCGCCGCTCGCGATCCACCGAGCCGAGGTCCAGCCCGCACAGTTCACCGACCCGAATACCCGTGGCGTAGAGCATTTCGACGATGAGGCGATCACGCAGGGCAAGGGGGTCCTGCTCCCGCGCACCCGTTTCTGCGGCGTCCATGGCGTCGGCGGCCTGCGACTGTCGCAGAACCGCCGGCAACGTCCGGTGCGCTTTCGCCGCGCCCAGCCTGGCGCCCGGATCGACCGGGATTCGCCTCGTACGTAACAACCAGGCTGTGAAGTTTCGCACGGACGACGTCCGCCGAGCGAGTGTCGTGCGCGCGACTCCCGCAACGGACTGGCCGGCCAGCCACGAGCGCAGCACCCGGATGTCCAATTCCGCGAGTTGTGCGCCGGGCGCTGTCGACAGCCAGTGGCGCATCAGCGATCTCGCGTCCGCGAGGTACGCCTTCACCGTGTGCGGGGAGCGTCCGCGTTCGAGCCCGAGATGCCGCGCGTACTCGTCGAGTACCGTCTCGAGATGCGGCGGCAAGGCGGTACTCATGGTGGCAAGAGTCGCCGCGCAGGGACGACGAGTCAAGCGGCCGCGCCGGTAGAGTTCATTCGTGCAGCGAACGATCTCCATTCCCATGTTGTGTGTGCTGGCATTACTGTCGGCGATCGCCCCGCTGGCCACCGACATGTATCTCCCCGGACTACCCGTCATGGCGGAGAGCCTGCGCACGTCGGCGCCCAGTGTTCAACTCACACTCACCACCTTCATGGCCGGGCTCGGCATCGGCCAATTGGTGGTGGGTCCACTGTCGGATGGTCTGGGTCGACGACGACTTCTCCTCGCGGCCACGGTAGTCACGACGATCGCAGCGATGGTGTGCGCTCTGGCACCGAGCGTCGAGACTCTGATCGCGGCACGACTTTTCCAGGGCCTCAGTGGTGGCGCCGCGATCGTGCTCGCACGTGCCTGCATTGCGGACCGCGCCCGCGGCGACAACGCCGCGCGGCTCTTCAGCATCATGATGATCATCGGCGGGGTCGCGCCCGTTATCGCTCCGCTGATCGGAGGAGCGCTACTGGGCCCGGTTGGCTGGCGGGGAATCTTCTGGGTGCTCGCCGGCGCAGGGTTCGTGATGGTGCTCGGCGTGCTCACGCTCGTGCCGGAAACACTTCCCGTCGAGAAGAGGCACGCAGGCGGTCTCGCGGCTCTCGCCCGGAATCTCCGGTATGTGGTCGGCAACCGCGTGTATCTCGGCTATGCGTTGACGTTCATCTTCGGATTCGGCGCACTCTTCGCCTATATTTCCGCTTCACCCTTCGTCGTTCAGAACGTGCTCGGGCTCAGCCCCGGCCAGTTCTCTATTGTGTTTGCGATCAATGCTTCGGGCATGGTGATTGCCGCGATCGCGAACACGCGCCTGCTCGGCACGTTCCGCGCCCGTCAGCTGCTCGGGTTCGGGGTCACGGTGCTGCTTGTCGGCGGCACGGTACTGCTCATCGCCGCGACAACGACCGATGCTCCGTCGTGGTGGATGATCCTGGTTCCGTTGTTCGTCTCGGTGGCGAGCCTCGGGTTCGTCATGGGAAATGCGACCGCGCTTGCTCAAGGCGAGGTGACCAAGGCATCGGGAACTGGTTCCGCCCTGTTGGGTGCCGGCCAGTTCGGGCTGGCGGCACTCGTCTCCCCTCTGGTCGGAGTCGCCGGCCCCGCCACCGCGGTCCCGATGGCTGTAGCGATTCCGCTCTCGGGCGCCATCGCGATGCTCGCGCTCATGCTGCTGACGCGGCGGACGCACACGGCGTAACGTCCACCGCGAAAATCAGCGTGCGGCGCCCTCGCTGGCGGCGAGTTCGGACTTCCACACGCGGAAGCCTTCCTCGGTGCGCCCGCGACGCCAGTAGCCGGAGATCGATGCGGAGGAGGCCGGCACTCCGCGCTCGTGTCGCATATAGGACCGCAGATTGTGCATGACGGCCTGGGCTTCGCCGTGGATGAAGACCTGCGGATTGCCTGCCGGACAACCAGTCGGCGTTCTTCACCGCCTCGATAAGGGGCGCGCTGTCTCCGGACGCGTCGTCACCGATTCGGTCTGCTGTGTCACCGCGGTGTATCCACGCTATGTCGACCCCTGCCGGTGCGTCGAAGCCGACCTCGTCTTCCGGTCCTGCCACCTCGAGGAAGACGTACCCCTTCGCCGCCGCGTCGAGCTTCTCGACCGCCGCCGAGATGGCGGGGATCGCGGTCTCGTCGCCGGCGAACAAGTACCAGTCGGCAGCGGTGTCCGGAGCGAAGGCGCCGCCGGGACCCCGAAGCCGCACAGTGTCACCCGCCGTGGCGGCTGCCGCCCACGGCCCTGCGACGCCGGCGTCGCCGTGGACCACGAAGTCGATGGCGATCTCGCGCTCGACAGAGTTCACCGAGCGGATCGTGTACGTGCGGAGCGTGGGCTGTTCGCTGGGGCCGAACTCGAGCTTCGCGTAGGCGTCGGTGAATGCGTTGGGCACAAAGCTGTCGAATCCCGGGTCACCCAGGAAAACGCGAACCATGTGGGGGGTAAGCCACTCGGTCCGGCGGACGGTCAATGTGGCACTCGGCTTGGCCATACGTCACCTCTACACTACACATCAAGTTGGTTAGTCTTACCTAACTACGGTACAGGAGGGGTAACCAACGGCCTCGCACAGCGGGATTCCGACCCGTTCCGAAGAGGATCGGACCCCACTGCTTTCGGCTCTACGAGCCGGACGCAATCAACAAGCTCAACACGTGTGCGACGAAGTTCCGCCACAGATCACCCGCTGATCCCATGTCTCACTCCTTACGTGATCCCGAACCTTTTCCCGGTTCGTCTGCGATTGGGAGGTGCGCACTACGAAAGTTGTACCTCAGCTCGTAGCCGATCGGGTGCTTCGACTCGCACTTCACGCCGTCGAACGAAGCGCCGACCATCTTCATCGCTGCCGCGACCACCCCGTGTCGCCGGAGTCCACGAAACCTTCCATTTCGAGCATCGGCAGCACCGCCCGCACCTTGTGAACCGCGATACCCGAGGCCTCCGACAGCTCTCGCACTCCGCTGGCACCGAGCGCCGGCAACGCCTCATACACCAGTAACGCATCCCCCGACAGTCCGTCGAGAGCACGCACGGCATCGAGATCGCGTTCGACATCACCATCGACTCCCGCACGCAACCCGATCGGACCCGCCTCGTCGACCACATCCACCGCATTCGCCACCAGACGCGCCTCCCCCTCCCGGATCATGCGATTGCACCCTGTCGAGGACACCGACGTCACCGGCCCCGGCACCGCCATCACCGGGCGCCCGAGCTTGCGCGCCCAACTCGCCGTGTTCCGGGCACCACTGCGCCACCCTGCCTCCACCACGACGACACCGTCGGACAAGCTCGCCACAAGCCGGTTCCTGGCAAGGAACCGGTACTTCGCCGGTGTCGTCCCCGGCGGATACTCACTGATCACCGCGCCGTTCTGCGCGATCTGGCGCAACAAGCGGGCATGACCGGCCGGATACGCCCTGTCCACTCCGCATGCCAGCACCGCCACGGTCAGACCACCGACACCCAATGCCGCCCGATGCGCGGCGCCATCGATCCCGAACGCCGCCCCCGACACAATGGTCCAACCGTCGACGGCGAGGTCACCCGCCAGCTCTGCAGTGACGTGTTCGCCGTAGCCACTCGCCGCGCGGGTGCCCACAACAGAGATCGCGCGTTCAGTCAGCTCGGTCAGCGAACGTGAACCCAGCACCCACAGCGCAAACGGCGCGCCGTCCTCCCGCGACGCCGACAGAGTGTCGAACCCGAGTAGCCGCCACTGTGGCCACTCGTCGTCGTCGGGAGTGATGAGCCGACCACTCATCCCGGTCACCAGATCGAGGTCATGGGCGGCAGTATCTACGTGCGCCCGCGCAACAGTCTTCTCCCCCAGCAACTCCGACAGATCCCGTTCACGCACCGCGCGCGCAGCCTCCTCCGGCCCCACCTCGTCGACAAGTCGCGACAGCGCCGGGCACGGACCTTGCACCACCTTCGACAGATAGGCCCAGGCCAACCGACGCGGATCGTGTGCACCCGGCCGATTATCGGTACCGCCGCGGATCTCCACAGTCATTGAAAACTCCGATCACGAAATCCCAAGGCGGTCACCACTTGCTCCGGTCCGGGCATCGCGAGACCGGCCAGATCGCCTACCGTCCATGCCACCCGCAGTGCCCGATCGGCGCCACGCGCGGTGATCATTCCCTTCTGCAGCGCACGCTCCACCGGTGCGAGTGCGGGCCGGGACAAGCGGAACTTCTGGCGCAGAGCCGGCCCCGGCACCTCCGCGTTGGTACGCCAACCGTGGTCGTACCAGCGCTCCCCAGCCGCGGCGCGGGCAGCGGCCACCCGCCGGCGGACGTTCTCGGTGCTCTCACCGATCTCATCGATGAACGCGCCGGTCGCCACCGCCTGCATCCGCACACGCAGGTCCACACGATCGAGGAGCGGCCCCGACAGTTTCCCCAGATACCGCCTCCTCGCCGTCGGAGCGCAGATGCAGTCGGCCTCACGGGCCGGGGCACACGGACACGGGTTCGCGGCGAGGATCAACTGGAAACGAGCGGGGTAGCGCGCCACACCGTCCCGGCGGGCGATCCGCACCTCGCCGTCCTCCAGGGGCGTGCGAAGGGCCTCGAGTACCTTGGTGCCGATTTCGGCGAATTCGTCGAGAAACAGCACGCCCCGGTGTGCACGACTCACGGCGCCCGGCCTCGCGACGCCACTGCCCCCGCCGACGAGAGCGCTGACCGTAGCCGTGTGGTGTGGCGCGATGAAGGGTGGGACGTCGATCAGCGGCCTATCCGGTGGCAGCAGGCCCGCCACCGAGTGAATCGCGGTCACCTCGAGCGACTCGCCTTCGGTCAGCGGTGGCAGTATGCCCGGAAGCCGCTGTGCGAGCATCGTTTTGCCGACACCGGGTGGACCGGTGAGCATGAGGTGGTGCGCACCCGCCGCAGCAACTTCGATGGCCCAGCGCGCCTCCGCTTGACCGACAACCTCGCTGAGGTCACCGCGCACAGGCTGAATCAGACGCTCCGTCGGTTCGGGATACTCGAGTTCGTACTCGCCGCGCATCCATGCAACAGCGGACCGCAGATCACGCGCGCCCAGGACCTCGATCCCGCTGACGAGTCCGGCCTCGGGCAAGGTCTGCACGGGTACCACGACCGTCGACCATCCCGCGTTCTTGGCCGCGAGAACCGCAGGGAGCACACCGCGCACCGCACGAAGCCGGCCGTCGAGCGCGAGTTCGCCGAGCAACACCGTCTCACGGAGCCGATCACGCTTGACCTGCTTTGCCGCATCGAGCACCGCCGCCACCAGTGCGAGGTCGTATACGGACCCGACTTTCGGCAAGGTCGCCGGCGACAAGGCCAGGATGACCTTCGAATCCGGCCACTGCTCGCCCGAATTGGTCACGGCGGCGCGAATTCGGTCGCGCGCCTCCTGTAGCGCCGTGTCCGGCAATCCCACGAGGTGCACGGCCGGAAGACCGCGCCCGATGTCCGCCTCGATTTCCACCAGCTGACCGTCCACCCCCGTCACCGCTACCGAATGCGCGCGCCCCAGCGCCATCAAAACGCGTCCCGGACATGCTCGATCTGTGGTTCCCCGGCACGGTTCACCATGATCGCAACGACATCGAAACGCACCCGGGACCAGTGCCGGCCCGAGTCGCGCAGCCATTCCACCGCCAGCAATCGGATCCTTCGCTGCTTGGAGAACGTCACCGCCTCGGCCGGGCTACCGAAACCGAGACCGCGGCGTGTCTTCACCTCGACGAATACGAGCCAGTCAGCCTCTGCTGCAATGAGATCGACCTCCCCGTACCGCGACCGCCAGTTGCGGTCGACGATCTCCATACCCGCATCGGTGAGATACCGGGCCGCCAGATCTTCCCCATGTGCGCCGAGCGCAAGATTGTGCGCCATCGCAGCCTCCGTCGACTCCCCCGGCGGTCCACCGATGCGGACCGCGCCCCTCCATCACTGTGCCGCAGGGCGAATCGTGCGAGACCCTGCGAGCTGGTCGAAAAAATTGACCTGTGGAGCAACCACAGGTTGTGGACAACTAGGCGATCTACGCCTCGGATCAGCACTCGAACCGCTGGTCAATCGTGTCAAGCTCGGAAAACACGCCCACGATTCGAACTTCGCTGGCGGCCGACCGCACCGGGCGGAATGCTGGACGAAAGAACGTGCACCGGACAACGAGAAGGAGAGTCGGCGCCATGGTGGTCGGATTCGACTATTGGCAGGTCATCAGCCACTATCCCGAGTATTTTCGCGAGCTCGCCGACATGCATCGGTCGGCCGGCCACGACGTGGTCATCATCTCCGCCGTCGGGGATCGCACCGCAGGCACCGTCGAACGTGACGTCCGGACACTGGGATTCAGTACCGCCATACCGGTGTACGAGGTCAGGTTCGACCATCCGCGCCAAGCACCCGAACTGAAACTCGACAAGTGCCGGGAGCTACGGGTGAGCGTCTTCTACGACGATCGCGACGACGTGTGCCGGCTGATGAACGCCCACGGTATCCTTGCTCTGCGTGTGACTCGCCGAGACGGCTCGACGTACGACCTCGGTTCGGAGCGGGGCTAGGTCCCCGACATGCCGGTGTCCGATCCAGTGAAGCCGGCAGAGTCCTTGACCGTGGCAGTCAGTCCGGCGTCAGCAAGAGCACTTTCGGTGCGGGCGCGACCCAGTTCGATCATCTCCGCCGCGCGATGGAAGTCAAGACTGCGACATGCGGTGCGCGGAATGCGGACGAGGACGTCCGGTGGGTACGCAGCGAGCTGGTATCGAGCCAGTGTTGCCTGCATCATGTCCAGCGAGCGGTTCATCACTGCGAATCGGCTGAACTTGGGAACAGCCATCGCCCCGTCCGCATTCACGCTGTCCCCGCCCGGCACCTCGACCGTGTCGTCCAGCGAATCGAGCTCCGCATGGGCAGTACCGAATCGGCCGACGACCGATCGCACGATATCCAGTTCACGGAGCTGGGCAGTACTGCGGCGGAACCTCGCGAGCCACTCGTCGACAGGTCGCGAGTCCGCGCTCGCGTTCTCGGGAGCCTGAGACCGGTTTTCCCTGTCGTCGGCACCCAGACTGACCGCGATTCTGAGCGCCGGCCCCGCAGCCACGAGGGGGGCCAACGGCAACGGATCGAGCACCCCGCCGTCGGCAAGTACGCGACCATTGAGCACGGAGGGCGTGATAACTCCGGGGATGGCGATCGATGCTCGGATCGCGGCGTCGACAGGCCCCCGCTGGAACCAGACCGATCGTCCCGCTGCCAGATCGGTCGCGACCGCGGTATACGGAATAGGAAGGTCCTCGATCCGGACCTCGCCCAGTACCTCACGAACTCTGTGGAGAATTCTCTCCGCGTGAATGGCACCGGGAGCCGAGACCGACAGATCCAGCAGGCGCATCACATCGAGCTGAGTCAGGCTCAACGCCCAGCGCGTGAAGTCGTCGAGCTTTCCGGCCGCGTAGACACCCCCGACAAGAGCGCCCATGGACGACCCTGCAATCCCGACGATCTCGAAACCGTGCTCCTCGAGCACCTGAATCGCTCCGATGTGCGCATAACCGCGCGCTCCCCCGCTGCCCAGAGCGAGCGCAACGCGCCTCTGTTCGGCCATCGGCTGATCGTACGTGGACGAAACCTCAGGACAACCCGTTGTCGGGCAGCCGCAGGTCGGGTTTGTCCAGTTCCTCGATGTTCACATCCTTGAAGGTGATGACCCGGACATACTTCACGAACCGCGCGGGCCGATACATGTCCCAGACCCACGCGTCGGACATGCGCAGCTCGAAGTAGATTTCACCGTCCGCGTTGTGCGGCAGCAACTCCACCGAGTTGGCCAGATAGAACCGGCGCTCGGTCTCCACGACATAAGAAAACTGACCGACGATGTCCCGGTACTCGCGGTAGAGCGACAGCTCCATCTCGGTTTCGTACTTCTCGAGATCCTCGGCACTCATCGGTCTCGGAGTCCTCCTGCTCTGGTGTGAATAGTCATCATCTCGCACTTTCCGAACGGTTATCCACTCGGTGCCGCGGTGCCCTGCACTCGGTTCCGTACCGCGGCGACGTTCGCCCACGACCGGCGGTGCTCGCGACAGGGGCCCAACGCCTCGAGCGCGCTCGTGTGTGCGGATGTGCAATAGCCTTTGTGGATCGCGAACCCGTAACCCGGATACTCGTCGTCCATCTCCACCATGACGCGGTCGCGGGTGACCTTCGCCAGGATGCTCGCGGCCGCGATGCATGCCGCCGCGCCGTCACCACCGATGACCGGCAAGGAGGGAGCGGGGATGCCCGGCACGCGGAAACCGTCGGTGAGGACGTAACCCGGCGTGGTGGACAACCCGGCAACCGCCCGACGCATGCCCTCGATGTTGGCCACGTGTACTCCGATGCGGTCGACCTCCTCGGCCGTAATCGACACGACACTCCATGCCAGGGCAAGCCGGGTGATAGCTGGGTAGAGCTCCTCACGCGTCCGCTCGGTGAGCTTCTTGGAGTCGTCGAGCCGAGCCAGGGCGGGATAGGGCTTGGGGGCCAGGACGCAGGCCGCTACGACGAGTGGACCCGCACATGCCCCCCGGCCGGCCTCGTCCACGCCCGCCACCGGCCCCAGCCCGCTACGAATGAGGGCCGATTCCATCGTCCGCAGACCAGCCGACCTGCGGATGACGATACGTGGCGGCCAGGAAGTCACTTGCCCTGAATATCGGGGGAGCTGATGGTGCCCATCCGCGACGGTGGCAATGCGATGACGACCGCCTTGCCGATGACGTTGTCGAGCGGAATGGTGCCCTGCATGTCGTCGCCGACGTGATACCGCGAGTCCGCCGAATTGCTGCGGTTGTCACCCATCACCCACACGTGCCCCTCCGGGACGGTAACGGGACCGAAGCAGCGCGCCGATTTCAGAGCGGTGTCGCAGGCCTGCGAACCGGGCACGAACGGGAAATCCGTCACGACGTACGGCTCGTCGAGGGGTTTGCCGTCGACGAGGATGCGTCCCTGTTCGTCGCAGCATTCGACGGTTTGGCCGCCGGTGGCAATTACTCGCTTGACCAGGTCGTTCTCGTCCGGCGGCACGAGGCCGACCAATGAACCGAGTTCCTGGGCGCCGCGAACCACCACATTCGAGGAACGAATGGAGACGAAATCCTGCGACCAGGAGTCGGGACCACGAAAAACGATGACGTCACCCGGCTGAGGTTCGCCGAAGTGGTAACCGACCTTTTCGACGACGATGCGGTCGCCGGTGCACCCGGCACATCCGTGAAGGGTGGGTTCCATCGACTCCGACGGGATGAGATAGACGCGGGCGATGAAGGTCTGCAGAAGAAAACTCAGCACGAGCGCGACCAGAATGAGGATCGGCAACTCGCGCAGGAAAGAGCGGGGCTTCTTCTCCGGCTTGGTCGCACCTGCAGGGGCGGATGCGACCGCGGGATCGCCGGTGGTATCGGATTCCGACGACAATGCCCGCTCCTTCGAAGAATCTGTCACGAAATCAGATTAGCCCGGCACTGCGCGAACGCAGTGCCGGGCTTCTGGGAAAGCTCAGCGCTTTTCCTTGATCTTGGCAGCCTTGCCACGGAGATCGCGGAGGTAGTACAGCTTGGCGCGACGGACGTCACCGCGGGTGACGACCTCGATCTGGGCCAGGTTGGGGCTGTGCACGGGGAAGGTGCGCTCGACGCCGACGCCGAAGGACACCTTGCGGACGGTGAAGGTCTCGCGGACGCCGCCGCCCTGGCGGCGAATGACGACACCCTTGAAGACCTGCACACGCTCCTTGGAGCCTTCGATGACCTTGACGTGCACGTTCAGGGTGTCACCGGGACGGAAGTCGGGGATGTCGTCGCGGAGGGACTTCTTGTCCAGGAAATCGAGCGTGTTCATCGGTGTTCCATCCTTGCGTATTCGCAGGAGCAGAGGAACCGAGCGGCACCCGGACGTTCGTGAAACGCCGTTGCTCGTCTGGTTCGTGCCCAGTTCACGTAATGCTGCCTGGTCCAGGCAACCCGTCCATTGTGCCAGACGCGACCGCGCGGGACGAAATCGGCGGGGGCGCCGGATGCACCACCTCGTCGAGTTCCGCCTCCGCGGCCACCTTGGCGTGCTCGGCAGCCTCCTTCACGTGCTCGGCGCTCGGAGTCCCCGCGATGAAGTCCTGCACGAAGATCTTGGCTCGGATCACCGGCCGGCGCAATCTCCGCTCGCGCTCGAGCGCGCGAAGCATCCGCTTGGGCTTGCTGGTGTATCGCCAGCGGGCCCACGGCGCGCTCGGCCTGCTCAACCGGATGGCACCGACCAGCAGGATCGGAAAAATGAACAGACCCAGCAGCCCAGTCCAAATCTTCCCTTTGAGCAGCACCACGCCGGCGATGAGCAGATTGACCACGGAGAGCACGCCGATCGCCACCCGAACCCACGGATCGGGTGAGTCGCGGAAGCTGGTGACGTCCATCAACTCGAGCGGTCTGAGTCCGAGCAGCAGCAGGCCTGTGACGGCGATCGCCACGAAGACGGCGTCCACCGACGCCCTCCCCTCGTCGGCCCAGTACACGTCCTGCAGATAGAAGATCAGTGCGAACTCGTCGAGCACCAGGGCGGCGCCGATTCCGAAGAAGGTGGCGAGCACCGCGCCGGTGGTCTGTGTCCCGTCCACGTAGACGGCGATGAGCGCGACACCCGAGATCAGCATGGTGACTACACCGAAGACGACGTGGTGCACATGGTGCCCGCCGGGCTTGACATTCCCCGGCCACCACGACACCTCCGCGCGGATCATCCGGACGCTCAGTCGAATGAACAGGAAGGCCCCGAGAAACCCCAGCAGGAAGAAGAGCAGGGGCAGGCGCCCGTGCCCGACGATCTCCCGATCCAGCCATTCGTACATGGACATCCACTATCCCAGCAAAAAACTGGTCACTCCATCGAAAAGCGAATGCTCGTGCCCGACCCGATGCTGATTAGACACGGTGCCGATTAGACACGGTGCTGATTAGACACGGTGCTGATTACTTGCCGAAGCCTGCCTTCCGCAAAGCATCCGCCATCGAGCCACCGGCGGGGGCCGGGCGCGCATCCCGACCGCCGCGTTCGCGGCCACCTTGCTGGGGCTTACCGCCCCCGCGGCGATCCTGCCGTTGTCCCCCGCCGCGTGGGCCCTCGCTCTTGCGCGCCGCCGCGCCCACCTCGTCATCGAGCCGCAGGGTCAGCCCGATCCGCTGGCGCGCCTCGTCCACCTCGAGCACCTTCACTTTCACCACGTCGCCCGACTTCACGACGTCGCGCGGGTCCTTCACGAAGTTGTGAGACATGGCGGAGACATGGACGAGACCGTCCTGGTGCACGCCGATGTCGACGAAGGCGCCGAACGCTGCCACGTTGGTGACCACGCCTTCGAGTGTCATCCCGGGCTTCAGGTGCGCCACTTTTTCGATGCCCGCGGCGAACGTCGCCGTCTTGAACTCCGGCCTCGGGTCGCGCCCGGGCTTCTCCAGCTCACTGATGATGTCGGTGACCGTGGGCAGTCCGAAGCGGTCGTCGACGAAGTCTGCGGGATTGAGGCGGCGGAGAACCGCCGTGTTGCCGATGACGTCGCGCACACCGCTGCCGCTGGCGCCGACGATCTTGCGCACCACCGGGTACGCCTCCGGGTGCACGCTGGATGCATCGAGCGGATCGTCGCCGTTGGGAATGCGGAGGAAGCCGGCGCACTGTTCGAACGCCTTGGGCCCGAGTCGAGCTACATCCTTGAGTCCCTTGCGGCTCCGGAACGGGCCATTCTGGTCCCGGTGCGCGACGATGCTCTCTGCCAGGGAGCCTGCGATACCGGACACGCGGGACAACAACGGCACGGACGCCGTGTTCACATCGACACCGACCGCGTTCACCGCGTCCTCGACCACAGCGCCGAGGGACCGGGCGAGCAGCGTCTCCGAAATGTCGTGCTGGTACTGCCCCACACCGATCGACTTGGGGTCGATCTTCACCAGCTCCGCGAGGGGGTCCTGCAGTCGACGGGCGATCGACACGGCGCCGCGGATGGAGACGTCGAGGTCAGGTAGTTCCTGCGACGCGTATGCGGATGCCGAGTACACCGACGCGCCGGCCTCGGACACCACGATCTTGGTGAGGTTGGTAGCACCGGACTTCGCGATCAGTTCGGTGGCGAGCGCATCGGTCTCACGCGAGGCGGTGCCGTTTCCGATAGCGATCAACTCCACACCGTGGCGAGCCACCAGGTCGGCGAGGGTGGCGAGCGCGGCGTCCCACTTGTTGTGGGGCTGGTGCGGGTAGATGGTGTCGTGCGCAACTACCTTGCCGGTCGCGTCGACGACGGCCACCTTCGTTCCGGTGCGGAAACCCGGGTCGAGACCCATCGTGGCGCGGGTGCCTGCCGGCGCCGCGAGCAACAGGTCGCGGAGATTGTTGGCAAAGACGTCGACAGCGTCCTTCTCTGCCGACTGACGCAACCTCATCCGGACGTCGATGCCCAGCGTGATGAGCAGCTTCGTCTTCCACGCCCACCGCACCGTGTCGAGCAACCACTTGTCGGCCGGCCGGCCACGGTCGGCGATCCCGAACCGGCTCGCGATTCGGCCCTCGTAGACGGTCGGTTCACCGGGAACCGGCTCGTCCCTGTCCGGTGCCAGCGTGAGCGTCAGTACCTCTTCCTTCTCACCACGCAGCACGGCAAGGATTCGGTGCGAGGGGAGGGTGGTGAACGGCTCGGAGAACTCGAAGTAGTCGGCGAACTTCGCGCCTTCTGTCTCTTTGCCCTTGCGGACGACGGAAACCAGCTTCCCGCGCGTCCACATCAGCTCGCGCAGATCGCCCACCAGGTCGGCGTCCTCGGCGAAACGCTCGACGAGAATCGCTCGCGCACCCTCGAGTTGCTCGGCCGTATAGGACGCGGGGTCGGTAGCGGGGTCCGTGATCAGCGCATCGGCGACAGGCTCGTGACCCGCCTCGCGGGCGATCTGCGCCTTGGTGCGCCGCTTCGGCTTGAAGGGCAGATAGATGTCTTCGAGCCGGGCCTTGGTCTCGGCCGTCATGATCTGTCCGCGCAACTGGTCGTCGAGCTTGCCCTGCGATTCGATCGATTCGAGTACCGCGACACGCCGTTCGTCGAGCTCACGCAGGTAGCGGAGCCGCTCTTCGAGCTGGCGAAGCTGAGCGTCGTCGAGGGTTCCGGTGACTTCCTTGCGGTAACGGGCAATGAAGGGAACGGTGGCCCCGCCGTCGAGGAGGTCCACAGCGGCCGCGACCTGTCCCTCCCGGACGTCGAGCTCCTCGGCAATGCGTTGGTTCACGGTCTTCAGAGTCACAAAAATGGACCCTACCGCTACCGGGGGACACCCTCGTCGGCGGAGAGGCGGTCGGGAGTGCGAAAGCGGCGTTTCGTGCCGGCCGTCGCCTCCGGGGAGCAGATCCGGTGCGCGGGGCATCGACGACCGGGTACAGCCGCTGGGCTGACTCAGGGCAACAGGTCCGGCCGGCGCTCCGCGGTGCGCTCCAACGATTGCTCGTGGCGCCACTGGGCGATCTTGGCGTGGTCACCCGACAAGAGCACCGGTGGGACGTCGAGTCCTCGCCACGTGGCAGGCCGGGTGTAGCTCGGGCCTTCGAGGAGCCCGTCGCTGAACGAATCTTCCTGGTGTGACAGCTGATTGCCCAGGACACCGGGAATCAGCCGG
Source organism: Rhodococcus sp. ZPP (assembly GCF_017656075.1). NCBI lineage: Bacteria > Bacillati > Actinomycetota > Actinomycetes > Mycobacteriales > Nocardiaceae > Rhodococcus > Rhodococcus sp. ZPP. The sequence continues at coordinate 6,305,954 of NZ_CP058638.1, read as the reverse complement.
ACGAAGGCCTCGACCATGACGAGCACTGCCGCCTCACCCCCGATGAGGACGTAGTCGCCGATGCTGACTTCTTCGACCCGCACGCGCCGGGCAGCGTCGTCGATGACTCGTTGGTCGATGCCCTCGTATCGCCCACAAGCGAAAACGATGTGGTGCTCCCCTGCCCAGCGTTCCGCCGTCGCCTGGGTGAAGGGGACGCCCGCCGGTGTGGGGACCACCAGAAGTGTGTCGCCATCGTCCCCGCCCCTGGCGAGGACGTCATCCAGGGCCGGTCCCCACACACTGGGTTTCATGACCATTCCGGGGCCACCGCCATAGGGCGAGTCGTCGACAGCTTTGTGGACGTCGTGCGTCCAGTTCCTCAGATCGTGCACGTCTACCGAGAGGAGTCCCTTGTCGATCGCCTTGCCGAGCAGGGCAGCGCGAAGGGGCTCGAGATACTCCGGGAAGATGGTGACCACGTCGAGACGCATGTTTACCGGCTCATTCACCGACAGGAGATTCACCGAAGTCAGGGTCGAGCAACCCTTCCGGTGGGTCGATCTCGACGACACCGTCCGCAACGGACACCGAGGTCACGATCGCGGCGACGAACGGAACGAGTAATTCCGGCGCCCCCTCACGACGGACGGACAGGAGTTCGCCTGCCGCCGAATGCAGTACCTCGACGACGGTACCCACCGGAGTGCCGTCCGCCAGCCGAACGGCAAGGCCCTCGAGTTCGTGATCGTAAAACTCGTCCGGGTCCTCGGACGGTTCGAGTTCCGCGCTGTCGATGACGAAGAGCGTGCCGCGCAACGCATCGGCGGCAGCACGATCTGCTACACCCTCGAGGCGCAGCAGAAGCCGCCCGGAATGCTCCCGGGCGGCTTCTACCGTGTACGTGGTGAGCTTCTGCTCGCGCGGCTTCCGTCCCCGCAGCACGGCACCGAGAGCGAAACGCTGTTCGGGTTCGTCGGTGCGAACCTCGACGACGACTTCCCCTTTGATGCCGTGTGACTTGGCGACACGGCCGACGACGAGCTCCACTGCTGTGCGGCCGCTACTGATCGGTGTCGACGACGTCGACACGGATCCCGCGGCCACCGATACCGGAGACCAACGTGCGCAGCGCTGTCGCTGTGCGACCGCCACGTCCGATGACCTTGCCGAGGTCGTCAGGATTGACGTGAACCTCGACAGTGCGCCCCCGACGCCCGGTGATCAGCTCGACACGAACGTCGTCGGGATTGGCGACGATGCCACGAACGAGGTGCTCCACGGCATCGGCGACGACGGCACTCACTTGTCAGCAGCCTCGGAGTTCTCGGCCTCTGCACCCGACGCGTCGGCAGCAGCCTCGGCGTCGTCGGCCTTGGCCTTCTTCTTCTTCGGGGTGATGGCCTCGGACACCGGCTCGTTCTCGGCCTGCGCCAGCGCAGCCTGGAACAGCTCCAGCTTGGACGGCTTGGCTTCCTTGACGCGGAGAGTGCCCTCGGTACCCGGCAGGCCCTTGAACTTCTGCCAGTCGCCCGTGATCTTCAGGAGTGCCTCGACGGGCTCGGTGGGCTGCGCGCCCACGCCCAGCCAGTACTGCGCCCGCTCGGAATCGATGTCGATCAGCGAGGGCTCTTCCTTGGGGTGGTACTTGCCGATGGTCTCGATCGCGCGGCCGTTGCGACGGGTGCGGGCGTCGGCAACGACGATGCGGTACTGCGGGTTCCGGATCTTGCCGAGCCGGGTGAGCTTGATCTTGACAGCCACTGCTGTACTTCTCCTTCGGTGCGCACACCAAGTGCACACATTGTCACGTGCAATTCAGCGACGCACAGGAATAGTGCGTCCGGTTTTGCCTCTCACCTGTGACCGCCGCGCGGTACGGAACCGGATGCGACGAACAGCGGATCATTCTGCCAGACGAGCACCGTCAGGGTAAAACCAGGTCATCGCGTCTTGACGACATTTCCGCGCAACACCACGATGGCGGGTGCGGCGAGGGCATCGCTTCCGGTACGTGGGTCGTCCCGGTAGACGAGCAGATCCGCGGGTGCGCCCGGTTCCAGCCCGGGATGCCGCAGCCAGGTCCGGGCGTTCCAGCACGCAGCGCCGAGCGCGTCGGTCGGCGACAGCCCGACGGCTTTGAGCTCCTCGACCTCGTCGGCGATCCGGCCGTGCACGATGGATCCGCCGGCATCGGTGCCCGCGTAAATCGGAATTCCGGCCTCGTGGGCCGCGCCGATCGTGTCTTTCACCCCCGAGTGCAGGTCCCGCATATGAGCCGCGTACACCGGGTACCGCGTCGCAGAGTCGGCGATCTCGGGGAAGGTGGCGATGTTGATGAGCGTCGGGACGAGGGCAGTACCGTGCGCCACCATGAGCTCGATCGTCTCGTCGGTGAGCCCCGTACCGTGCTCGATGCAGTCGATACCGGCGTTGATCAGACCGGGAAGCGCGTCCTCGGCGAAGACGTGGGCCGTGACCCGTGCGCCTTCTCGGTGGGCGGCGGCGATGGCTTCCACCAGAATGTCGTCGCTCCACAAGGGTGCGAGGTCACCGATCGACCTGTCGATCCAGTCACCGACCAGCTTGACCCAGCCGTCACCGGCGCGCGCCTGCCGCGCAACCTCGGCCGGCAACTGCTCCTCGTCCTCGAGGTCTACCGGCAGCCCCGGTATGTATCGCTTGGGTGCGGCAATGTGCTGACCTGCCCTGACGATCCGCGGCAGGTCGACCCGCTCGTCGAGGAATCGGGTGTCCACGGGAGACCCGGCGTCGCGGATCAGGAGGACACCGGCATCGCGCTCGGTCTCCGCCTGCGCGATCAGCCCCTCGATGCTCTCACCACCGCCGCCGCCGAACTTGATCCCGACGTGGCAGTGCGCATCGACCAGTCCGGGAACGATCCACCCCGAATCACAGATGGTCTCGGCACCGGCGATCGGCTCGGTGGAAACGACCCCTTGATCCACCCAGTATTCGACGGGCTGTTCGCCGGGCAGGCCGATACCCCGCAAGTGCAGTGCGCTCATCGCTCTACTTCTTCGGCAGCTTCAACTGCGACAGGTCGATGCCTTCGAGACCGGGCGGTAGCTCGTCCAGCCCCTTCGGCATGCTCGACAAATCCGGCATGCCCGCCGGAAGGCCACCGGGCATTCCGGGGAAACCACCCGGCATGCCCCCGGGGAATCCTCCGCGCACCTTCGGCGGCGTCGGACCCTTCCCGCCCTTCTTGCCTTTCTTGCCCTTCTTGCTGCGCTGCGGCTTGCGGGATCCGGGCATGCCCATCCGACCGGCCATCGCCGCCATCATCTTGCGGGCTTCGAAGAAGCGGTCGACGAGCTGATTGACGTCGGACACCTTGACACCCGAGCCGTTGGCGATCCGCAGCCTGCGCGAAGCGTTGATGATCTTGGGGTCTTCGCGCTCCGCCGGCGTCATGCCCCGGATGATGGCCTGCACCCGGTCGAGTTGCTTCTCGTCGACGTTGGCGAGGGCGTCCTTCATCTGTCCAGCGCCGGGAAGCATCCCCAGGAGGTTGCCGATGGGCCCCATCTTGCGGACGGCCATCATCTGTTCGAGGAAGTCCTCGAGGGTCAGCTGCCCCGAGCCGATCTTCTGCGCGGTGGCCTCCGCCTGCTCGGCATCGAAGTGCTGCTCGGCCGCCTCGATGAGGCTGAGGACGTCACCCATGCCGAGGATACGGCTGGCCATCCGGTCGGGGTGGAAGACGTCGAAGTCCTCGAGCTTCTCACCCGTGGAGGCGAAGAGGATGGGCTGTCCGGTGACCTCACGGACGCTCAGAGCCGCGCCACCGCGGGCGTCACCGTCGAGCTTGGTGAGCACGACACCCGTGAATCCGACGCCTTCACGGAAGGCTTCGGCGGTACTGACCGCGTCCTGGCCGATCATCGCGTCGAGAACGAAGAGAGTTTCGTCCGGATCGACAGCATCACGGATGCCCGCGGCCTGCGCCATCAGATCGGCATCGATACCCAGGCGGCCCGCGGTGTCGACGATGACGACGTCGTACTGCTTGTTGCGGGCCTCGTCGATACCGGACCGCGCGACTTCGACCGGGTCTGCCGCGGTGATCCCGAGCGGGTTGTCACCGCCGCCGATCGACGTGCCCGGGTGGGGCGCGAACACGGCGGCGCCTGCGCGTTCACCGACGATCTGCAGCTGGGTGACGGCACCCGGACGCTGCAGGTCACACGCCACCAGCAGCGGGGTGTGCCCCTGATCGCGCAGCCACTTGGCGAGCTTGCCGGCGAGAGTGGTCTTACCGGAACCCTGCAGACCGGCGAGCATGATCACGGTCGGCGGTGTCTTGGCGAACGCGAGTCGACGGGTCTCACCGCCGAGAATCCCGACGAGTTCCTCGTTGACGATCTTGACGACCTGCTGCGCCGGATTGAGCGCCGCGGACACCTCGACGCCCTTGGCCCGCTCCTTGATCCTCGCGATGAACGCGCGCACCACGGGCAGCGCGACGTCCGCCTCGAGCAGAGCCAACCGGATCTCACGACACGTGGCGTCGATGTCGGCCCCGGAAAGGCGACCCTTGCCACGCAGATCCTTGAGGGCTCCGGTCAACCTGTCGGAAAGGGATTCGAACACCGAGTGCGCTCCTGAAGTCGTGCGAGTATGCGGTGGATATTCTCGGGCACCAGCGTAACCGCTCCGGTCCGGCCGATCACTCCCGCCCGCTGCCCGCCTGCTTCTTCGGCTTCGGCAGCGGAACGACGGCGAGGATGGCCCGCTCGACCTCTTCCCTGCTCGCCCGCGTGTCGTGATCACCGAGATCGAGGCAGAACGAGTCGACGACCGATGATCCCAGCGTCGTCACCTTCGCCCACCGGACGTCCGCGCCGCAACTGTCGAACGCGGCGGCCAGCCGGCACAGGAGACCCAGCCTGTCTTCCGCGCGCAGTTCGAGAATCACCTCGCCGGGGGCCGCGGTGTCGAACCAGATGACCCGCGGCGGGGCCTGCGCGTACAACACGGGAACGGCGTCTCCCCGCTCTTCCTCCGCCGCGACGCGCTGGCTCTCGCGGGCCTCGTCCTCCTTGGCCGTGAGCATGTCCAGCAGATCCAGTTCGCCGGCCAGCGCCCGGATCAACTCCTGCCGGAGCAGCCCTGCCTGCGGCGGTGCTCCGAAGCGCGGCGACACGACGAAGGAATTGACGGCCGAATCGCCGGAGCTGCCCAACGAGGCCGAATAGACCCGAAGGGAATGCAGCGCAAGCACTCCGGCGGCTTTCGACAACAGTCCGCGCTCGTCGGGGGCGATCACGGTGACCACGTAGGTGTGGGGACTGTCGGCCGGGTTCAGCGCGACATGGACCCCACCGCCCGCCGCCAGCGCGACATGTTCCGGATCGAGCGGATCCGGCGCGGGAAGATCCTCACCCGCCATGACCATGCGGCACCTGCGGACCAGCTCCCCGATGAGCGACGACTTCCAGTCGCCCCACACGCCGGGACCCGTCGCGAGCGAATCGGCCTCGGCCAACGCGTGCAGCAGCTCCAGGAGTACCCCGTCCCCGCCGAGCGCCTCCACGACCCGTTCCACCGTTTCCGGATCGTCGAGGTCGCGTCGGGTCGCGGTCTGCGGCAACAGCAGGTGATGACGCACCATCGCCGTCAACGTCGCGATGTCCGACGGCCACAGCCCGAGCCGCTTACCGATCTGGATCGCCAGTTCGGCTCCCACGACGCTGTGGTCACCTCCCCGCCCCTTCCCGATGTCGTGGAGCAGAGCGCCGAGCATCAGCAGGTCGGGCCGGGCGACACGCGTCGTGAAACCGCTCGCGTACGCCGCGGTTTCGACGAGATGACGATCCACCGTCCACGTGTGCACGGCGTCCCTCGGCGGTAGGTCGCGGACGGCTCCCCACTCCGGCAGAAGCCGCCCCCACAGTCCCGTACGGTCGAGCGCTTCGATCGCGGCGACGGCCCTGCTTCCCGAGCCGAGGAGGACCAGAAGGTCGTTGACCGCCTCCTTGGGCCATGGTTCCCGCAGTTCCGGCGCGTGGTCGGCCAGGCGGTTCAGCGTCGAAGCGGACATCGGCATGCCCGTGGTGGCCGACGCTGCCGCCACCCGCATGACGAGACAGGGATCCTTGCCGGGCCGGGCATCGCGCGCCAGAACCACTTCGCCGGCATGCTCGACCACACCCTCGTCGAGAGGTCGCCGCACAGGCGGCCTTCGCAGTCGCGCGAGACCACGGCGGGGCAGGGCATTTCCCGCCGTCCGCACCCCGACATCCACCGAGTAGCTGATGGTGCGGGCGGCGTCGCTGAGCATGCGGGCCAGATCGAAGCGATCCCCGATCCGCAGTGCCGCGCCGATCTCGTCGGCGTCCTGGGCCCGCAGCTGGTCACGGGGGCGTCCCGCAACCCGGTGCAGCTCGGTACGCACGTCGAGGAGACGACGATGCGCCAATGCGAGTCCGCCACCGGGCGATTCGGGTCCGAGTCCGGGCATGCCGTCGGTGAGCTGCGCGATGGACAGCGCGTTGAGCAGCTGTACGTCCCGCAGTCCACCGCGACCGCTCTTGAGGTCCGGTTCGGCGCGATGGGCGATTTCACCGCTACGTTCCCACCGCGACCTGGTCTGGGCGATCAGCTCGTCGAAGCGGTTGCGGATGTCGGTGCGCCATTGGCGCCGGACTCCGCTGATGAGAAGGTTGCTCAATTCGACGTCGCCGACGATGTGCCGCGCCTCGAGCATTCCCAGTGCGGCAGTGATATCCGTGGATGCGACCTGCAATGCCTGCGGGATGGTGCGGACACTGTGGTCGAGTTTGATGTGCGCGTCCCACAGCGGATACCAGAGCTGGTCCGCAACCCGCGACACCACGGCGGGATCCATGTCGTCGTGGAGGAGCACGAGATCGAGGTCCGAGTACGGCAGCAGCTCGCGGCGGCCGAGCCCGCCGACCGCGACGAGCGCGAACCCGCAGTCGGGCTTGATACCGAGCTCGGCGCCTTTCGTGGTCAGCCAGAATTCGTGCAGGTCGACGAGGGCGTGCCGGAGCGCGGGCGCGTCCAGCCTTCGGCCGTGTCCTCCCCTTGCACCCGGAGTGCTCTCCGAACCGCCGCTGAGGAGCTGTCGGCGTGCGCGGGCCAGGTCCGCAGCTTCGTTCGATCCGCCTGACGCAACCGGCCCTGGTTCCGTCGCCTTCGCGACGGGACCAGGGCCGGTCTTACCGGACCCGTTGGGGTCAGAGCGCATCCGCGCCGCGTTCCCCGGTGCGTACCCGGATGACCGACTCGACGGGTGACACCCACACCTTGCCGTCACCGATCTTTCCGGTGCGGGCTGCTTCGACGATCACCTCGACGACCTTGTCCACTGCCGCATCGTCCACGACGACCTCGACTCGAACCTTCGGTACGAAATCGACCGAGTACTCGGCCCCGCGGTAGACCTCGGTGTGACCCTTCTGGCGGCCGTAACCCTGGACCTCGCTGACGGTCATTCCGAGGACGCCCGCCTGCTCGAGTCCCGTCTTGACGTCCTCGAGAGTGAACGGCTTGACAATTGCGGTGATCAGCTTCATTTCCTCATCCCTCCTTGCCGGACACGCGAGCGGTTGACGAATTTCCGCCGAGTGCAGCGAAATCGTAAGCCGTTTCTGCGTGTTCCGACTCATCCACTCCCAGTGATTCACCCTCGTCGCTGACCCGCAGACCGATGGTGAACTTCACGATCAACGCAACGATGGCCGTACCGACGAGCGAGTAAAGCAGTACTGCTCCGGCGCCCACTGCCTGACGCCAGAGTTGATCGAAACCTCCACCATAGAACAGTCCGTCGACGCCCGCGGGTGCCTCCGTGGTTGCGACGAGTCCGACCATCAGCGTTCCGACGATGCCGCCGACGAGGTGCACTCCCACCACGTCGAGTGAATCGTCGAAGCCGAGGCGGTACTTGAGCCCGACGGCGAGTGCGCAGAGGGCACCGGCGACAACACCGATCGCCAACGCACCGAGGACGTTCACGGACGAGCAGGAGGGGGTGATGGCAACCAGACCGGCCACGATTCCGGACGCGGCACCGAGGGTGGTCGCATGCCCGTCGCGGATGCGTTCGACGAGAAGCCACGCGAGCATCGCTGCACACGTTCCGACGACGGTCGTGATGAAGGTCGCTCCGGCAATTCCGTTGGCGCCGACGGCAGAACCTGCGTTGAAGCCGAACCAGCCGAACCACAGCAGGCCTGCGCCGAGCATCACGAAGGTCAGGTTGTGCGGGCGGAAAGGCGTGCCCGGCCAGCCCTGGCGCTTCCCGAGGATGATGCAGAGGACGAGTCCGGCGGCGCCGGCGTTGATGTGCACGGCCGTACCACCGGCGAAGTCGATGGCGGCGAGTTTGTTGGCGATCCAGCCACCGGTCTCGGCGGTGACGCCGTCGAAGGCGAAGACCCAGTGCGCTACCGGGAAGTACACGACCGTCGCCCAGAGGCCGGCGAACAGCAGCCAGGGACCGAAGCGCAGGCGATCTGCGACGGCACCCGAGATCAGTGCAACGGTGATGATGGCGAACATGGCCTGGAAGGCCACGAAGACCGTCGCGGGAATCGTCCCGACGAGGGGGATCGCCGAGTCGGCGACGACCGAACCGGCGTCATCGGTTTCCGCGAGGTACGAGCCGCCGATCAGCCCCTTCAAGCCGAAGTACTGGAACGGGTCACCGAAGAGGTTCGACTGGTCTTCACCGAACGCGATGGAATAGCCGTAGAGCACCCAGAGGATGCCGACGACGCCCATGGCGCTGACGCTCATCATGACCATGTTGAGCACGCTCTTGGCACGAACCATGCCGCCGTAGAAGAACGCAAGACCCGGAGTCATGAGCAACACGAGCGCGGCGCTGGTCAGCATCCACGCTGTGTCCCCGGTGTCCGGTGCACCGATAGTGGGGAAATCCACCTTGAGCCTCCTCCTTCTCAGCCCAGCCCGTTGCTGGCTGACGACCTGAGAAGAAGGGTGCTCATGCGGTGTTTCAGCCGTGCCACTGCACTGTTTCGCGCAGGTGAACGCATCACCCATTTGTGTTGCGTACAGGTTTCGTCACGGCAGTTCCATGTTTTTTCGGGGTCGTTCCGCTCAGCCCAACAGGGCGTCGACGAATGCACCCGGCTCGAACGGGGCGAGATCGTCGGCGCCTTCACCGAGTCCGACGAGCTTCACCGGAACACCGAGTTCGTGTTGCACCTGAAAGACGATGCCACCCTTGGCCGTGCCGTCGAGCTTGGTGAGCACCACTCCGGTGATGTCGACGACCTCGGCGAACACGCGTGCCTGCGCCAGACCGTTCTGGCCGATCGTCGCATCGAGAACCAGAAGCACGTCGTCGACCGACGCCTTCTTCTCGATCACCCGCTTCACCTTGCCGAGCTCGTCCATCAATCCTGTCTTGGTGTGAAGGCGGCCCGCTGTGTCGATCAGCACGGCGTCGACGCCGTTCTCGATGCCCCTTGATACGGCGTCGAAGGCGACGGCAGCCGGATCCGCTGCTTCCTTACCCCGAACCACCTCGGCACCCACCCGTTCCGCCCACGTCTGGAGCTGGTCCGCGGCCGCGGCGCGGAACGTGTCCGCTGCCCCGAGCAGGACGCGTCTGCCGTCGGCAACGAGCACACGCGCGAGCTTGCCGGTGGTGGTCGTCTTGCCGGTGCCGTTGACGCCGACGACCAAGAGGACCGCAGGGTGATCATCGTGCGGCAGCGCACGAATCGACCGATCGAGCTCGGGCCGCAGCTCGGCGATCAACACTTCGCGCAACAGTGCCCGGGCGTCCGCCTCGGTACGGACGCTCCGCGCCGCCATCTGCTCACGCAGCGCGGTGACCACCTTCGTGGTGGTCGCCGAGCCGAGGTCCGCGATCAGAAGAGTGTCCTCGACCTCCTCCCACGAATCCTCGTCGAGGTCGCCGCCACCGAGCAGGCCCAGCAAGCTCTTCCCGACAGCAGACTGGGAGCGGGACAGCCGACCACGCAGGCGGTCGAGTCGGCCCTCGGTCGGGGCGATCTCGTCGAGCGCGGGCACGGGCGGCGCTGCCGGTTCCGGCGTGACCACCGGCTCGGGTGCGACCACGGTTTCGGGTGCGACCACCGGCTCGTATGCGACCACGGGCTCCGGCGCGACCACGGGCTCGGGTGTGATCACGGAATCCGTGTCCGCGGGCTTTTCGGGAGCCGGAATCACCTCGTCCGGCGTCGTCGTCGGCTTCGCGGGCGTGACCACCTCGGGAGTGGGCGCCGGTGTGGGGGCCTGGGGGCGTGGCGCCGGCGCGGGTTCGCGCGGCGGAGCGGTCGCCGTCGACCCCTCACTGAAACTGAAACCGGTGCCTGCGCGATAGCCGCCCGACCGGTCCTTCTCCGCGGCGATCTGTGGAGTGTCGGGCGCCTTCAGGGAGACCCGGCGTCGCCGGTACAGCACTGATCCGACAACGAGAACGACGAGAAGAACGGCCAATGCGGCCGCGATGGCAATCCAGGCTCCGGTAGTCACGTCGCCCATTGTTTCAGGCTCCGGTTTCGCCCGCGCAGTGCCTTCCCACGTGCGAGGGCTCCCACCGCAGCCGGATCAGGCCCCGGCGGCGGCCATGTCCTGACCCCGCAGACGCTGGGAGATGACGGTGGTGATGCCGTCACCGCGCATGCTCACACCGTAGAGAGCGTCCGCAACTTCCATCGTCGGCTTCTGGTGGGTGATGACGATCAGCTGCGACTTCTCCCGCAGCTGCTCGAACAAGCCGATGAGACGACGCAGGTTCGTGTCGTCCAGCGCAGCCTCGACCTCGTCCATCACATAGAAGGGTGACGGCCGGGCCCGGAAGATCGCGACCAGCATGGCGACCGCGGTCAGTGACTTCTCGCCACCCGACAGCAACGACAGTCGTTTGACCTTCTTTCCGGGAGGACGGGCCTCGACCTCGATGCCGGTCGTCAGCATGTCGGACGGGTCGGTGAGCACCAACCGTCCTTCACCACCGGGGAACAATTTCGCGAACACCTGCACGAACTCCCGTTCGACGTCGGCGTACGCCTCGGTGAACACCTGCAAGATCCGGGCGTCCACATCGGCGACGACACCGAGCAGGTCCTTGCGGGCTGTCTTGACGTCTTCGAGCTGAGTCGACAGGAAGTTGTACCGCTCCTCGAGTGCCGCGAACTCCTCGAGGGCCAGCGGGTTGACCTTGCCGAGTGTCGCCAGATCTTTCTCCGCACGTTTCGCTCGACGCTCCTGCGCAGCCCGGTCGTAGGGGATCGGCGCAGGCATCGTGACCTGCTCCCCCCGCTCCTTCGCCTGCTCGTACTCCTCCATCTCCAGCGGCGAGGGCGGCAACGGCACATCCGGCCCGTATTCTGCGATCAGGTCGTCCAACCCGATGCCGTGCTGTTCGAGGATCGATTCCTCGAGCTGCTCGATGCGCGTCGCGGCCTGGGCGCGGGCCACCTCGTCGCGGTGGACGGCGTCGGTCAGTGAAGCCAGCTGTGCAGTCAACTGACGCACCTTCTCCTTGACCTGCTCGAGCTGCTCGGTCCGCTCGGTGCGCGACCTGGCGAGTTCGTCGCGGTGCGCCATCGCCGCTGCGACCACCTCACCGAGATGGTCGGCCACCCGCTGTCCCGATTCGGCCACCGCAGCCGCGACCGCGGCAGCGTTCTGCCGTGCCTTCATCGCACGTTCCGCACGCGCCCGGGCGTCGCGTTCCACCTGCGCTGCCCGGCGCAGCGAATCCGCCTTTCCGCGCACCGACTCCGCCCGCTCCTCGGCTGTGCGAACCGCGAGCCGGGCCTCCACCTCGACGGCGCGCACTTCGGCGAGCGCCGCGGCCGCCATCTCGCGCTCGTAGCTCGTGGAGTCTGACCCACCAGATTCGGTGCCGCCGGGCGTGGCGTCCTGCTCGGCCAGGCGCAGCCGCTCTTCGAGTTCGGCGAGAGCCGCCAGGGTCTCCTCGCGCCCGCTTTCCGCCTTCTCCCGCTGCCGGGTGAGGCGATCGGATTCGGCATGTGCCGCGCGTGCCGCCTGCCCGAGGCGGCCGAGTCGCTCGTAGATGGCGGACATCGCGGCGTCGGACTCGTTGAGGGCGGCGAGGGTCTGCTCGGCGTTCTCCTGTCGGGCGACCTGTTCGGCAAGCGCTCCCGACAACGCCGCGGACAATTCCTCGGCACGCCGTTCGGCGTGCGCCAGATCGCTCACCGAGTTGTCGATCGCGGCCTGAACCTCGAGAGTGCTGGGCTGCCTGTCCGAACCGCCACTGATCCACCCGGCACCGAGCAAGTCTCCGTCTCGGGTGACGGCGCGCAGTTCCGGTGCCGAGTCGACAATCTCGACGGCGTCGTCGATCGAGTCGACCACCACTACACCGGCGAGGAGCGCGAACAAGCCTGTTCGGAGCTCTGCCGGGCACTCGATGACGTCGGCCGCCCAACGAGCGCCGAGGGTGAGCGCGGCACCGGACGAGGGAATCCGGTCACTTCCGATCACCAGAGCGGCCCGTCCGCTGTCGGTATCTTTCAGCGCGCCGACCGCTGCGCGGGCCGCATCGAGTGAGTCGGCGACGACGGCATCGGCTGCCGGACCCAACGCCGCTGCGACCGCGCCTTCGTACCCCTTCTCTACGGTGATGAGGCCACCGAGCGTTCCCGCAATGCCGTCATCGCGGCGATTCTCGACGAGCCAGCCTGCCCCGTCTTTGCGTTCGAGTCCCATAGACAGGGCGTCGATCCGGGCGCGAAGCGATGCCACTTCCTGACCTGCCGCGCGTTCGGCGCTCTGCAGTTCGGTGACACGCTCGGTGACCAGGCGCAGCGCTTCGACGGCTCGCTCGTGGTGGGAGTCGAGTCCGACCTCCCCCGCGTCGAGGTCACCGATCTCGTCCTGGACCACTTCGAACTCGGCTTGCGCGGCGTCGCCGCGCGCCCTGGCTTCCTCGATCGCCACCGTCAACCGCGACACCTCGGCGTCCACCGAGTCGGCGCGCGTCCGCAGGGTGTCGACCTGGCCCGACAGCCGGGCAAGCCCCTCGCGGCGGTCGGCGATGGCACGGACGGCGGCCATGTGCGCGCGTTCCGCTTCTGCGGCCGCCTCCTCCCCCGCGGCGAGCTGCTCCTTGGCCGCGTCGAGTGCCGCGCGCGCCATCTCGACAGCCTCGGCCAGTTCTTGTTCCTCCGCCGCGAGCCGATCGGCACGCGCCTCCATCTCGTCGGGATCCTGACCGCGATGCGCCGAAGGCTCCGAATCGAGATGCCGAGCCCGTTCGCGGGCGATCCGAATAGTGGCATTGACGCGCTCCGCGAGGGCAGACAGCCGAAACCACGTCTGGGCTGCCGCCTCGGCGCCCGGCGTCAACCGCGACAGCTCCTGCTCGTGACGGCCGAGCTCGAGAGTGGCCTCGTCGAGTGCCTCGGTGACGGCATCGTGCTGCTCACGGGCTCTCTTCTCGTCCTGCGCCTGATTCGCCAGCTCCGCCCGGCGGGTCACCAGGTCATCGGCAGCGAGCCGCAGCTTGGCATCGCGAAGGTCGGCTTGCACGGTCTGCGCGCGCCGAGCCACCTCCGCCTGCCGCCCCAGTGGCTTGAGCTGACGACGCAACTCGGCCGTCAGATCGTTGAGCCGGGCGAGGTTGGCCTGCATGGAGTCGAGCTTGCGGACGGCCTTCTCTTTACGTTTGCGGTGCTTGAGCACCCCCGCTGCTTCTTCGATGAACGCACGCCGGTCCTCGGGCCGCGACTCGAGGATGGCCGCCAGACGCCCCTGCCCGACGATGACGTGCATTTCCCGTCCGATGCCGGAGTCGCTGAGCAGTTCCTGCACATCCATCAGTCGGCAGGAGCTGCCGTTGATCTCGTATTCGCCCGCACCGTCGCGGAACATTCGACGGGTGATCGAGACCTCGGAGTAGTCGATGGGGAGTGCGCCGTCGGAGTTGTCGATGGTGAGCGTGACCTCGGCGCGGCCCAGCGGCGCCCTGCCCGCCGTGCCCGCGAAGATGACGTCCTCCATCTTGCCGCCGCGCAGGGCTTTCGCGCCCTGCTCCCCCATCACCCAGGTGAGGGCATCGACCACATTGGACTTTCCCGATCCATTGGGTCCCACGACGCACGTGATACCGGGTTCGAATCGCAGAGTCGTTGCGGACGCAAAGGATTTGAATCCCTTCAGCGTCAGACTCTTCAGATGCATGACGGACGACTTTACCTTCGGTTCACCGTTCGACGAACCCGGTGACGTCTCCGCGAGCGGAATCCCATTGCTCGACCACCAGGTCCACGGTGCCCGGTGTGTTGCCCGAACGCAGGAGTGCGAGCAGCGCGTCCAGCTTGTCGCGCGGGCCCTCGGCGATCACCAGCACCCGGCCGTCCGCCTGGTTGGCCGCATAACCGACGAGACCGAGTTCCAGCGCCCGCGCGCGCGTCCACCACCGGAACCCCACGCCCTGCACGTATCCGTGAACCCATGCTGTCAGTCGTTCCGTCGTCATGTCACGGCCGTTCCAGTCGGTAAATGGTCCCGGTGAAACTCGTCACGTACAGCGCGTCCGCGTTCCAGCCCGGTCCGGCGCCGAACCGCACCGACGACACCAGCGGGAGCCCGGACGCGAGTGCACAACTCTCCCCGGTCGCCGGATCGACGCGCACCACCTTGCCACCGCCGTTGTACGCGACGTACACGATGCCGTCCGGTCCTACGGTGAGGTCGTCAGCGGCATTGAGCGGACCGGCCCCTGGCAACGGTATCGACACCACCGCCCCGGTCAGGTCGTCCTCTCGCAGAATGCGCAACGTGGTGGTCGTATCGAACGTCGTCACCGTGTAGATGTTCCCGTCGTGGGCAGCGAGGCCGTCGACGGTTCCCAAGTCGGTACGCACCACTTCGGGTGTGTGTGGATCCGCGGCCGGAACACGGGTCACTCCTGCGCCCGACCCCAGATTCCGCGCGGTGAGGAGGTCGCCGTTCCCGAGCCGCACCAGCCCGTTCGGCATGACGAGTCCCTTGGCCACCGTGTGCGTATCCCCGGTGTCGAGATCCACGACGTCTATCGTTCCACTTTGCGTCCCGGCAACTCCGGCGGAGAACGAATTTCCGGTGGCGAAGTAGGCGTCGGAGCCGTGCATCGCGATTCCGCCCGGCGCGTCGACATCGGGCACGATCGAGCGGACCGTTCCGTCCGGCTCCACGCCGTCCAGGGCGCCGCCGCCGACGAGACCGGTCCGGGACACCAGCATCGTTCCCGCCCCGTCGAATGCGAGGTTCTCGAGGATGCCCGCGCCGGAGATCACTTCGGACACCGACCAGGGCGTGCACGCTCCGACCGGCGGCGCGAACGCCGGTCCGGCAGCGGCGGGCGCGGCCGCGAGAAGGCCGGCGCTCACTACCAACCCTCCGGCGAGGGCGGTCAGCTCACGCCGCATCATGCGTCGCTTTCGATGGTCAGTGTGACTTTCGTTCCCGTCTTCAGAGTCCGGCCCACGGTGCATACCTTGTCGATCGAGCGCTCCACCAGCGCGACGAGACGCTCCTGCGCGGCAGCGTCGAGCTCGCTCAGGTCCAGTTCGAGGACCTCGTCCAACTGCGGGTACACCTCGTTCTCCCGGTCGGCCGCACCCGACACCCGGATCGTGGCGTCGTAGTTGTCACCCAGCCGTCGAGAGAGAGGGAAATCAGAGCTCATCCCGCTGCACGCCGCGAGCGCGATCTTCAGCAGTTCACCCGGAGTGAATACACCTTCGACGCCCTCCGAGCCGATCAGGACCTCGGCGCCGCGTGAGCTGCGTCCCGTGTAGCGGCGGGTGCCCGTTCGCTCGACCCACAACGAGGTAGTGGCCGGCGTGTCGGAAGTCTGTTCTGCCATGCGCACAATCCTGCCACTCGGGGCCGACGGACCTGCACCGTGGGCGTCCATCCTCCCGACGGGCAGTCGGGGGGGCGGCTGTGGATTGCAGGCACCGAAGCACGGCACGGTCGTTCGGTGCACCGTAGGGTGAACCGACCAATGACGCCGACACGTAAGCGGGGCAATGCAGATGGGCCAGATCGGTAGCGCGGGTGAGCGAACCCTTCAAGTCGAGTACGGCACCGAGGATCGCGCCGCGAAATTCTACTCTGACCAGGTGCTCGACCACCTCAATCCGACGATGATCGATTTCGTCGGCCGCCAGGAACTCGCGTTCGTCGCTACCGCCGACGCGTCCGGCGAATGTGACAACAGCTTGCGCGCCGGCGCACCCGGTTTCATGCATGTCATCGATCCGAAGACGGTGGCGTATCCGGAATATCGTGGCAACGGAGTGATGGCGAGTCTCGGCAACATCCGGGAAAATCCCCACGTGGGAATCATGCTCGTGGACTTCGTCCACGACCTGATCGGCTTGCACGTCAACGGTTCCGCCCGGATCGTGGAAGACGCGGACCTGCGTTCCGAAATCCCGGATCTACCAGCAGATCACACCAAGGGCCGGGTGCCAGAGCGATGGGTCGTGGTCGACGTGGAGGAGGCGTATATCCACTGCCGCAAGCACATTCCACGAATGGCGCCCGTACCGCACCACCGGGAGTGGGGCACGGACGACGTCAAGCGCAAAGGCGGCGACTATTTCGAGGCCAAATCGACCCTGCGACACGATGAAGAGCTCAGGCCGGGCGTTTCGGCGGACTTCGCCGCGGCGCAGGCTGGCACCTCGGGCAGCTGAACGACGAGCGATTCATGAACTTCTCACGACGAATTGCAGTGCCGCACCGCGGGCAGGGACGATCCTCCTGCCCGTATGCGGACAGCGATCGATCGAAGTAACCGGACTCGCCGTTCACGTTCACGTACAAGGCATCGAAGGACGTACCGCCCTGATCCAAGGCTTCGCGCATGACCTCCTGAGCGGCCCCGAGCAGCTGGCGGAGGGTCGCAGCAGTCAATCGATCGGTGAGGCGGGTCCCGTGGATCTGCGCGCGCCACAGGGCCTCGTCGGCGTAGATGTTCCCGATCCCCGACACCACCGTCTGATCGAGAAGAGCACGTTTGATCTCGGTGTGCTTGCGGCGCATCACCGTAACGGTCGCCGCAGAATCGAATCTCGTGTCCAGTGGATCCCGGGCGATGTGCGCAACCGAATCAGGGACGAGCGAGCCGTCGACATCGACCAGAGGCGCGAGCGCCCATCCGCCGAAGGTGCGTTGATCCACGAACCGCAGATCGAGTCCGGAATCGAGCCGCGCCCGAATGCGCAGATGTTTCTCGGTGACGGCCTCGGGTGGCTGCACGAGCATCTGCCCGCTCATCCCCAGGTGGACCACGAGCGCGACGGCACTGGGCTCGAGGACCAGCCACAAGTACTTTCCGCGGCGGTCAGCTCGCGCGATTCGTTCGCCCGTGAGCTGTCCGGCGAGATCCTCTGCGCCGAGGATATGCCTCCGGATCGCGCGGGGATGCAGGACGTCGACCGAATCGATGGAAGCTCCGACAATGTGCCGTTCGAGTCCGCGGCGAACTACCTCGACCTCGGGAAGTTCAGGCACTGACGCCGTCGGCCGCTACGTCCGGGCCACCGTCGGACAGAGCGTTCCACGCAGTACTCGCGGCCTTCTGCTCGGCTTCCTTCTTGGATCTGCCGATTCCGACACCGAACGCCTTGCCGCCCACTACGACGGTGGCGGTGAATTCCTTGTCGTGGTCCGGTCCCGTTGCGGTGATCTCGTACGAGGGGACCCCGACACCACGTTCGGCAGTGAGTTCCTGCAGGCTCGTCTTCCAGTCGAGCCCTGCGCCGAGACGCGGAGCCCGTTGGAGTAGGTCGCTGAACAGGTCGAGTACCACTCGCCGCGCTGTCTCGATCCCGTGCTGCAGATGGATCGCCCCGAGTATCGACTCCATGCCGTCCGCCAGGATGCTCGGCTTGTCGCGCCCGCCGGTCATCTCCTCGCCCTTGCCGAGGAGCAGATGCGCTCCCAGGCCGCCGTCACCGAGTGCACGAGCCACCTCGGCGAGCGCGTGCATGTTGACGATGCTCGCGCGGATCTTCGCGAGGTCGCCCTCGGATTTCTGCGGATGCGCAAGGTACAGCTGCTCGGTGATGGTGACTCCGAGCACGGAGTCACCGAGGAACTCGAGTCGCTCGTTGGTGGGAAGGCCACCGTTCTCGTAGGCATACGAGCGGTGGGTCAACGCCAACGTGAGCAGCGAAGGTTCAATTTCTACGCCGAGAGCGGCGAGGAGGGAAGCATGATCCTCCTCGCCGCCGGCGGGTGTATTACTGATGTCGCTCGTCACGACGCCTCTCCGTGGCGAACTAGACGGCGGCAGTGACCTGGCGGCCCTTGTATGTGCCGCAGGACGGGCACGCGATGTGGGGCAGCGTCTTCTCGCCGCAGCCACGGTTGGGGCAGGTAACGAGGGTGGGCACAGTGGTCTTCCACTGGCTGCGACGCGACCTCGTGTTGGATCGCGACATTCTGCGCTTGGGGACAGCCACTTCTAGTTCTCCTCGGCTTCGTTGTTCACAAGATTCTTGCTGGGATCTGATTCCACGCCAAATTTGGCTGCAAGACCAGCCCAGCGAGGATCAAGTATGTCATGCCCATGACCAGATTCGGCAATCGCCAGGCGAACGCCACATTCTGGGCACAGTCCTTGGCAGTCGTCGCTGCAGAGCGGCTGCAGAGGAAGCGCGAGTCCGACCGCGTCGATGATGACGGGCTCGAGGTCGATCTCGTCGTCCTCGACGCGGTAGATCTCATCCTCGTCCGTGGTCTCCTCGGTGGCGCTGTCCGGGTAGGCGAACAGCTCGGTGAGGCTGAGATCGACAGATCCGCTGAACGGCTCGAGGCATCTCGAGCACTCGCCGACGGTGTCGGCGCTGACGGAACCGGTGACCAGGACGCCTTCGGACACGGCTTCCAGACGGAGATCGAGATCAATCTCCGATCCCTCCTCGATTGCAATCATGTCGAGTCCGATGCGCCGCGGCGCCGTCACCACCCGTTCGACGGTGCGCATCGAACCAGGACGACGGCCTAGCTTGACCGTGTCCAGCACGAAATCCGCGTCCCTACGGGAACGCGATGAGCTGCGGCGATGGGTTGACAAGACACTTCACTTTCGAGATGAGGAGAACGACTTTGGGCAACCACTCCACGATACGCAATCGGCGTGGATGATCCAAATGCCGGTCAGCGGCGGCGCTCGGCCCGCCGGTCGTCTGCGTCGTAGTCGGAAGCGTAGTCGGGCACGCCCGAACCCGTCCGCAGCTGCTGGCGTCCCCGTCCGACGGAGCGAATAGTGCCGGACAGGAACTCCTCGAACTCGGCGAGTTTCGTGTCGACATACAGGTCACAGTCCGATCGGAGCCGGTCGGATTCGGCGTGTGCTGCGTCGATCACCCTGGCGGATTCGGCATGCGCCTGCTGCACGACCTCGGTCTGCGATACCAGGCGTTCCTGCTCGGCGGTACCTTCCGCGACCGAGCGCTCGTACGACGCCTTCCCTGCCTCGATCATGCGATCGGCTTCGGACCGGGCGCGGGTGGTGAGAGTGTCGTACTCGCGCTGCCCCTCGGCGATGGTCGCCTCGGATTCTGCCTCTGCGTCGGCGACCAGCTGCTCGGCGTGCGCACGCGCCTCGGCGACCATCCTGTCGGCCTGAGCTTTTGCGTCCGCGAGGATGCGATCGGCGTCGTCCCGTGCATTCTCGATCGTCGACGTAGCTTCGGCGTTGGCGCTGGCGACTGTCTTTTCAGCGTTGGACCTGGCGTCACCGACCAGCTTGTCGCGGTGGTCCAGCACGTCCTGGGCGTCGTCGAGTTCACCGGGAATGGCGTCGCGCACATCGTCGAGCAATTCGAGAACATCGCCGCGTGGGACCACACAGCCGGCGGTCATGGGCACACCGCGTGCCTCTTCGACAATCGCGACAAGTTCGTCGAGCGCCTCGAAAACCCGGTACACGAGCAACCCCAATCTTTCATGACCTCAGCAGGTCGGCGCAGCCTTCTTCGTGCAAGTCTGCCGGATGGGGACGCCAGGGGTGTGCCGCGACGGCCGGTGTGTCGGGTATCAGCTCTCGGCGGCCCGCTCGGCGATCCTCGTCAGCAGACGGGCGTGCACCTTCTCGGGCAGCATTCCCGTGACGTCGCCGCCGAAGGTGGCCACCTCCTTGACCAGTGAGCTGGAGAGGTAGCTGTAGGCAGGGTTGGTGGGAATGAACAACGTGTCGACGCCAGTGAGTTTCTGGTTCATCTGCGCCATCTGCAGTTCGTAGTCGAAGTCGTTGGCGCCACGTAGACCCTTGACGATCGCTGTGATCCCTTGCTGCTTCGCGTAATCCACGAGCAGGCCGTGCCAGGAACTGACTCGCACGTTCGGCAGTGCACTGATGGCATCCTCGAGCATCTCGATCCGCTCTTCCACCGTGAAGAGGCCACGCTTGCTCTTGTTGATCATCACCGTGACGATGACCTCGTCGAACTGCGCGGCAGCTCTGCCGATTACGTCGAGATGACCATTGGTTACAGGGTCGAAGGATCCGGGGCAGACAGCGCCAGTCATGAGTCCAGACCGTAGCAGGTCGCCAGCTCGATCCGAGCCTCACCGTACTTCTTCGCCTTGACGGGCGCGTAACCCTCCGGCCACGACGTCTCCGGTGACCGCGACGAGCGCTCCAGGACCACGAGCGACCCGTCCGCCACCCAGCCGTGCCCCCGCAGATCACTCAGAACCGTCTGAACCGCGCCGTCATCCACCGCATACGGCGGATCCGCGAGAACCAGGTCGTACACGCGGTCGGCGGTGCCGGCCAGCACCGCGGACACCGGAGCCGTCCGCACCGCTGCACCCGGCAATCCCACCGCACCCACATTCTGCGAGATGATCCCCGCAGCTTTCGCATCCGATTCGACGAGCAGGACACGATCGGCGCCCCGCGAGAGCGCCTCGAGCCCCAGGGCCCCAGAACCTGCGTACAGGTCGAGAACCGAGGCGCCCTCGAGATCCATCCGGCTGTGCAGGGCGCTGAACAACGCCTCACGGACCCGGTCCGAAGTGGGCCGGGTTCCGCTCGGCGGGACCCGCAGGCGTCGGCCGCCCGCGAGCCCCGCGATGATGCGGGTCATCGAACGTCCGTCACTCGCTTGCGGACTCCTTCGTCGAGACGACGGCGAGGAGGTCGCCGCCCTCGACTTGCTGGACGGAGCCGATGGCCAGGCGGGTGACGGTTCCGCCGCGAGGCGCGGTGATGGCCGCTTCCATCTTCATCGCCTCGATCGTGGCGAGAGTATCGCCGGCCTCGATGTGCTGCCCCTCGGTGACGGCGAGGGTGACGACGCCGGCGAACGGGGCGGCGACGTGGCCGGGATTGCTCTTGTCGGCCTTCTCCGTGGCGGGGATTTCGCTGGCGATGGAACGGTCACGCACCGACACCGGACGCAACTGGCCGTTGAGAATGCACATGACGGTGCGGTAGCCGCGCTCGTCGGGCTCGGAGATCGCCTCGAGACCGATGATCAGCTCGACACCCGGGGCGAGCCGCACCCGATGCTCGTCGCCGCTCCGAAGGCCGTAGAAGAACTGGTTGGCCGACAGCTGGGAGGTGTCGCCGTACTTGTCGCGGTGCTCGAGGAATTCCTTGGTCGGACCGGGGAAGAGCAGCCGGTTGAGCGTCGCCCGGCGTTCGGCGGAGGTACCCGACAGCGCCTTCTCGTCCTCCACCGACAGGGCGACTTCGGGTTTGGCCGGCCCGCGGCCCTCGAGGGCCCGGGTACGGAACGGTTCGGGCCACCCGCCGGGCGGGGTGCCCAGCTCGCCGCGCAGGAACCCGATGACCGAATCGGGAATGTCGAAGCGGGCGGGGTTCTCCGCGAACTCGTCGGTGGAGGCACCGGATCCGACGAGGTGCAGGGCGAGGTCGCCGACCACCTTCGACGACGGCGTCACCTTGACCAGGCGTCCGAGCATGCGGTCGGCGGCGGCGTAGTTGGCTTCGACGTCCTCGAAACGGTCGCCGAGACCCAGGGCGACAGCCTGGGTACGCAGATTCGACAACTGCCCACCGGGGATCTCATGGGTGTAGACGCGGCCGGTCGGGGCCGGCAGCCCGGACTCGAACGGCTTGTACACCTTGCGCAGTGCCTCCCAGTACGGCTCGAGGTCGCACACCGCTTGCAGGTCGAGCCCGGTGTCGTGCTCCGAGTGCGCGGCCGCCGCCACGATCGCCGACAACGCCGGCTGGCTGGTGGTGCCGGCCATCGCCGCGGAGGCGCCGTCCACGGCGTCCGCACCCGCCTGCCAGGCGGCCAGATAAGTAGCGAGCTGGCCACCGGGGGTGTCGTGGGTATGCACGTGCACCGGCAGGTCGAAGTTCTGGCGCAGCGCCGTGACCAGGGTGGTCGCGGCCGGGGCGCGGAGCAGCCCGGCCATGTCCTTGATCGCGATGATGTGCGCTCCGGCCTCGGCGATTTCCTCGGCCAGGCGGAGGTAGTAGTCGAGGGTGTAGAGCTTCTCGTTCGGGTTCGACAGGTCGCCGGTGTAGGACAGGGCGACCTCGGCGAGTGTGGTACCGGTCTCGCGGACGGCGTCGATGGCCGGCCGCATCTGGTCGACATTGTTGAGGGCATCGAAGATGCGGAAGATGTCGATACCGGTGGCCGCGGCCTCGTCGACGAACGCGCGCGTCACCTTCTCCGGGTACGGGGTGTAGCCGACGGTGTTACGGCCACGCAGCAGCATCTGCAGGCAGATGTTCGGTACGGCCTCCCGCAGCGCCGACAGCCGGTACCAGGGATCCTCGTGCAGGAACCGCAGTGCCACGTCGTACGTCGCGCCGCCCCACGCCTCGATCGAGAGCAGTTCGGGGGTCATCCGGGCCACGTGCCCGGCGACGTCGAGCAGACCGCTGGTCCGCACCCGGGTCGCGAGCAGCGACTGGTGGGCGTCGCGGAACGTGGTCTCGGTGACGGCGAGGGCCTTCTGCTCCCGCAACGCCCTGGCGAATCCCTCCGGCCCCAGAGCGAGCAGCTTCTGGCGGCTGCCGTCCGGCGGCGGGGTGGACAGGTCGATCTGGGGCAGCTTGTCCCGCGGGTACACCGCGGACGGCCGTTCCCCGTGCGGCTTGTTCACCGTCACGTCGGCGAGGTAGGTAAGGATCTTGGTGCCGCGGTCGGCGGAGCTGCGCAGCGTGAGCAGCTGGGGGCGTTCCTCGATGAACGAGGTGGTGACCCGGCCCGCCTTGAAATCGGGGTCGTCGAGAACCGCCTGCAGGAACGGAATGTTCGTCGAGACCCCTCGGATGCGGAACTCGGTGACCGCCCGGCGCGCCCGGGCGACGGCGGTGTCGAAGTCGCGGCCGCGGCAGGTGAGCTTGACGAGCATCGAATCGAAATACGCCGAAACCTCGGCCCCGACCGACGTACCGCCGTCGAGGCGGATACCGGCACCGCCCGGGGTGCGGTAGCCGGTGATTCGACCGGTGTCCGGGCGGAACCCGTTGGCCGGGTCCTCGGTGGTGATCCGGCACTGCAGCGCCGCACCACGCAACGTGATGTTGTCCTGACTCAGGCCCAGATCGGCGAGGGTCTCCCCCGAGGCGATCCGCAACTGCGACTGCACCAGGTCGACGTCCGTGACCTCCTCGGTCACCGTGTGCTCGACCTGGATCCGTGGATTCATCTCGATGAACACATGATTGCCGCGGGTATCGAGGAGGAACTCGACAGTGCCCGCGCAGGAATAATTGATCTCCTTCGCGAACGCCACCGCGTCCGCGCAAATCCTCGCCCGCACCTCGTCCGGCAGGTTCGGCGCCGGCGCCAGCTCGATCACCTTCTGGTGACGGCGCTGCAGCGAACAATCCCGCTCGAACAGGTGGATGACGTTGCCCTGACCGTCGGCCAGGATCTGGACCTCGATGTGACGCGGATCGATGACCGCCTGCTCGAGGAACACCGTCGGATCGCCGAACGCGGACTCCGCCTCCCGCGCGGCCGCCTCGATCGATTCCCGCAACTGGGACCGCTCGGCCACCCGGCGCATGCCGCGGCCACCGCCGCCGGCGACCGCCTTCACGAAGATCGGGAACTGCATCGACTCCGCCGCCGCGAGCAACTCGTCCACATCCGCCGACGGCTCCGACGACGCCAGCACCGGCAGGCCGGCCGCCTTCGCGGCCGCGATCGCACGGGCCTTGTTACCGGTCAGCTCGAGGACCTCCGCGGACGGGCCCACAAAGGTGATGCCCGCCTCCGCGCACGCCGCAGCCAGATCCGGATTCTCGGACAGGAACCCGTAACCGGGATAGACCGCATCGGCACCCGCCTGCTTCGCGGCGGCGACGATCTCCTCGACCGAGAGATACGCCCGAACCGGGTGCCCCTCCTGACCGATCTGATAACTCTCATCGGCCTTCAGACGGTGGATCGAGTTCCGATCCTCGTACGGAAACACCGCAACAGTTCCAGCACCTAGTTCGTAGGCGGCACGGAAAGCGCGGATCGCAATTTCGCCACGGTTGGCGACCAGGACTTTGGAGAACATTTGAGCAAACTACCCCGCCAACTCCGGCAGCGGAGAAACGGTATCCCATTATGCAGGATCGTCCGCAATCTTCACAAAGCAGCCCCTGACGTGTGCGAATTCTGCAATGGGCCCGAAACAGAGCAGTGAAGAATTACGTGACCGGAAGTAACTGCTTCACCCTGATCGTCGACTTTTCACGTTTTCTCGAGGAACTCGATCCGGTCCGCATCGAGCGCCGAAGTGACCATCGCAGAGAGGCCCGGGTGGTTTTCCAGGCGCGGATCGTCGGCAGTCACCGACCGGGCGAACTCGGCAGCCGCGGCGATCACGTCCTCGTGGCCGAGAAGTGAGAGCAACCGCAGCGTCGAGGTGGTACCCGATTGCGCTGCCCCGAGAATGTCACCCTCCCGCCGGGTCGCCAGGTCGAGTTGCGCGAGTTCGAAGCCGTCGTTGGTGGACGCCACGTTCTGCAGGCGCCCGAAGGCAGGCGCACCCGGATTCATCTCCGTGACGAGAATGCACAGACCCTGGTGGGCACCCCGGCCGACCCGGCCGCGGAGCTGATGGAGCTGGCTGACCCCGAAGCGGTCGGCATCCAGGATCACCATGATCGTGGCGTTCGGGACGTCGACGCCCACCTCGACCACCGTGGTGCAGACGAGGACGTCGATGTCGCCGGCCGTGAAGTCCCGCATCACGGCGTCCTTCTCGTCCGTGGGCAGCCTGCCGTGCAGCAGCCCGACACGGAGGTCGGGCAGGATGGTGCCGCCCAGTTCCTCGAAGACCTCCACGGCCGACTTGGTGTCGGGCTGCTTGTCGTCGACAGTATCCTCGCCGTCGCCCTTCTCACCGTCACCGATCCGCGAGCAGACGACGTATGCCTGCCGTCCCTCGGCCACGTCCTCGCGGATCCGTTCCCACGCGCGTGCGACCCACTGCGGTTTCTGGGACGCTGGTACCACACTGCTCTTGATCGGCGAACGGCCCTTCGGAAGCTGGCGCAAGGTGGATACGTCGAGGTCACCGAGCACCGTCATCGCGATTGTGCGGGGTATGGGCGTCGCCGTCATGACCAGAAGATGCGGGCTCAGGCCTTCGCGCGCCCGCGACCGGAGCCGGTCGCGCTGTTCGACGCCGAACCGATGCTGTTCGTCGACCACCACCATGCCGAGGTTGAAGAACTCGACGTTGTCCTGGATGAGGGCGTGCGTGCCGATGACGATCCCTGTGTCGCCGGTCACCACCTCGAGGAGCGCGGCCCGTTTCGCAGCGACCGGCATCGACCCGGTCAGCAGCGCTACGCGGGTCGCCTTCTCGTCCGCGCCGAGTTCGCCCGCCGTCGCCAGTGAGCCCAGCAGAGCCCGCAGCGAACGCGCATGCTGAGTCGCGAGCACTTCGGTGGGGGCGAGCAAGGCGCACTGATACCCCGCATCGACAACCTGCAGCATGGCCCGCAGGGCAACGATGGTCTTACCGGACCCCACCTCACCCTGCAGGAGCCTGCTCATCGGATGCGGCTGGGACAGATCCGCGGAGATCTCCTCGGCCACGGCGTGCTGGCCGTCGGTCAGCTGGAAGGGAAGTCTGCGCTCGAACTCGTCCGCGATTCCACCCGGTACCGGCGGGCACTCGGGCGCCACCCGCTCGGCGTTGTCGTGCCGGCGTCGAGCAAGCACCAGCTGCAGGGCCGCCGCCTCGTCGAAGCGGAGCCGGTCGTGCGCATTCTCGATGTCGTCACGAGTGTCGGGGAGGTGGACGAGGCGGAGCGCCTCGTCCAGACCGATGAGGTTGCGCTCTCGACGGATCCGTTCGGGGAGCGGGTCGTCGATCCGGTCGAGTTGGTCGAGGACCTGCCGAACACACTTCATGATCGTCCAGCTCTCCACCTCCCGCGTCGCCGGATACAGCGGGATCAGGGCGCGGTCGAACACGGACATGTCGACGCCCGCGCCCGGCTCCTGGGCAGCCCGTGCGATACCCGCGAGATCCCCCGCCCCGCGAATCCGCCCGACGTTCACCACCGGGTCGTCGCTGCCCGCACGAGGCTCCGGGAGGATCAGGTAACTCGGATGAGTGAGGCTCCACTTGCTGCGGAAATACTTCACGGTGCCGGAGAACATCGCGCGCACACCGGGTTTGATGACGTGTTTGACCTTCTGCGGACTGAAGAAGGTGACGTCGACGTTCTGCGTATCGGTCGCGAGAACCACCTTCAGCATGCTGCCCGGACGGTTCTTCATCTTCACGACTGCCGCCGACGACACCCGCGCGATGATGGTGATGTGCTCACCCTCCGGCGGATCCTTCTCGGCAAGTTCACGGCCCTGGGAGGCGTACCGGTGCGGGTAGTGCCGCAACAGGTCCTCGACGGTGCGAATGTCGAACGCCGTGTCCAGCGCATCGGCGGTCTTGCGACCCAGCAGGTGATCGAGCCTGTCAGCGAGTGTGGCCATCGAATTCCTCATTCCACCCCGAGTTGCAAGAGATCTCCCGGTTGTCCGCCGTGGTAGACCATCACCTCGACGCCGGGATGCCGCTGGGAGATGTGATCGGCCAATTCCGTGTCGAGCCCGGCCGGTGCTTCCGCGCCCATCAGGAGCGTGACCAGTTCGCCGCCTGCCCCGAGGACGACGTCGACCAGACGCTTTCCGGCGGCGACCGCGTCCGGTTCGATCACGATCACCTCGTGCCCCATCAGACCGATACCGTCTCCCGGTTCGCAGGTGCCCACGTAGGTCAGGGCCCGCTCCCGGGCGATGCGCAACGAACCCCACCGGGTGGCGGCCGCGGCCTCGGACATCGCGAAAGCGTCGTCGACCGCTTCGCGTTCCGGATCGTGCACTGCGAGGGATGCCAGCCCCTGCACCATGGACGAGGTTGCGAGGAGAAGCACCTCGTGCCGGGAATCGCGGGCTGCGGCACTCACCGCGACGAGTTCCTGGGCCGACAGCGCCCCGTTGGGAAGGACCAGCACCTCTCGGCGTCCCAACTGGCGGATGATGCCGAGCAACTGCGCGCGGGTGACGGGGGCGGCGTCGCATCGGAGCACGGTCGCACCCTCCCCGGAGAAGAGGTCGGCCGCACCGTCGCCCGCCACGACCGCGACGATGCCCCGGTCGTCCTGATCGGGGCGAGTGCGGACGGGAGGTAGGAGCCTGCCCTGTTCGCGCGCGTCGACGAGAAAACTGCTGACGCGAATCCTGTGTAAACGTCCGGCATCGAGACCCGCCTCCACAGCAGCCCCGGCATCCGCACAGTGCACGTGCACCGACCATCCCCCGTCGCCGTCACCGACGATCACCGTGGAATCCCCCAGCTCGTCGAGTGCGTTCCGCAGTTCTGCCATCCGGGCTTCGTCTGTGTCGGCCACCAGATACATGACCTCGAAATCCTGATGCGAGCTTTCACAAGCGGAATGGTGGCCCCGATGCGCAAGGTCGTCGCTCGTATCCGGCAACTCGACGTCCGACGACTCCGTGCCTGAATCCGGAGACGGCTGGCGGCGTGGCACTCGCAGCGCGATCGGGGCACGGTCCGGCCGCTCACCGGTGACCGCCGCGACGAAGGCATCGAGAATGACGACGAGCCCCAGCCCGCCGGCGTCGACCACACCGGCGGTCCCGAGCGCGTCGAGCTGGCCGGGTGTGCGGGCAAGTGCGGCGGCCGCGGCATCTGCCGCGGAGCGCGCTGTGTCGGCGACAGGCGCATCGTCCGGGAATTCCGCTGCCGCGTCCGCAGCGCAGCGCAGGACCGTGACAATCGTTCCTTCGACCAGGTAGCTGACCGCGTCGGTCACCAGGTTGGTAGCCATCAACAGTCCGGTCCGGACAGTTCTGGTGTCGACGACGCCGGTGACCGCTGCCTCGGCGACACCGCGCAACACCTGGGAAAGGATGACCCCCGAGTTGCCCCGGGCACCCGCCACAGCGCCGCGGGCCAGCGCGATGGCCACTTGACGCACGTCCGTTTGGTGGCCGTCGTTCCCGGCATACTTGTCGATTGCCTCGAGGGCAGCACGCATGGTGAACAGCAGATTGGTTCCCGTGTCGGCGTCCGGAATCGGGAACACGTTGAGACTGTTGATCTCCTCGCACCGTGCCTCGAGTCCCGCGACCGCCGTCCTCGCCCACGACGTCAGGACTCGGCCGTCCATCGGGCGCTCAGGAACCACTGGCATCCTCTCTCACGGGTTCAATCGAAGGTGCCGTCAGACTAGTCGCGGGACGCCGATCGAGTCTGACGTGCTCGGCCATCCGGCCGAGTTTGGCCAATCAGCACTCGAGCGGCTACTCTTGCACGGTTGCCTCGTAAGGGCCGCGATCACTGCGGCCTGCCTACGTGGGGCCAGTTAAATTTCACAGTTCACTATCTTGAAGGAGTTCGCGACTATGGCTGCCGTCTGCGACGTATGCGCCAAGGGGCCCGGCTTCGGTAAGTCGGTCTCGCACTCGCACCGGCGTACCAATCGTCGCTGGAACCCGAACATTCAGACTGTTCGTGCCGAAGTTGCCCCCGGAAACACCCGGAAGCTCAACGTCTGCACGTCCTGCCTGAAGGCTGGAAAGGTTGCTCGGGGCTGACCCCGACGCTGCGTGTGTTCCGAAGCCCCCGACACCTCGGTGCCGGGGGCTTCGTCATATCGCATCCATGCAGCACATCGGGTCGTGGTGATGGCGGGTCGGGCGCCACGTAGGGTGCAACCGTGACTTCTCTCGATGGACTCAGCAAAGTACAGCTCGACGAGGGCGTGCTCCGCATCACGATTTCGACCGCCGACAACGGCACATCGCTGGACGGCGAAGGCCTCGATCAGGGCACACGTGCCCTCGACGCCGTGGGCGATCGGATCGGCAGCGTTCTCCTCGTCGGCGAGGGGCCGAACTTCTGTGCCGGCGGTAATGTCCGCGCCTTCGCCGCCGCACCCGTGCGCAGCGAGTACGTCGCCGAGATCGCGCGCGTCTTCCACGCCTTCGTGCGCGCTCTCGACGCGGTGACCGTTCCGGTGATCGCCGGTGTGCATGGGTGGGCTGCGGGCGCGGGAATGAGCCTCGTCTGCCTCGCCGATGTCGCGATCGGCGGGCCCGGCACCAAGATGCGGCCGGCGTACCCCTCGATCGGTTACACACCGGACGGCGGCATGTCGTGGACTCTTCCGCGGATCGTCGGCATCGCCCGTGCTCGCGAAATCCTGCTGACCGATGCGGTTCTCAGCGGCGACGAGGCAGTGCGCCTCGGAATTCTCAGCCGCTTGGTCGGTGACGACGTGGTACAGGACGAGGCGCTTCGACTCGCGCGAACCCTGGCTGCGGGTCCGACCTCCTCGTACTCCGGGATCAAGACTCTGCTCTCCGCATCGACGACACGCACTCTGGCAGAGCAACTCGACGTGGAGGCCGCCTCGATCGCCGTCGCAGCCGACAGCCCGATCGGACGTGAAGGCGTCGATGCCTTCGTCGAGAAGAGACGCGCAGACTTCGCATCGATCAAGGAAGTGCGGGCGTAAACGCTAGGGCAGTTCCCAATTCACGGGTTCGGCGCCGAGGCTGTCGAGCAGTTCGTTCGCTCTGCTGAACGGACGTGAACCGAAGAATCCTCGCGACGCGGACAGCGGTGAAGGGTGAGCGCTCTCGATCGTCGGCACGTCTGCAAGCATCGGCTTCAAGGTGGACGCGTCCCGGCCCCAGAGAATGGCGACGAGGGGTTCGGTTCGCTCCACCAACGCGCGAATTGCCTGTTCCGTGACAGCTTCCCACCCCTTCCGCCGATGGGAGGCAGGAAGTCCGGGCTGGACGGTCAGGACCCTGTTCAACAGCAACACGCCCTGACGAGACCACGGTGTCAGATCT
The DNA here is from genome assembly GCF_017656075.1 of Rhodococcus sp. ZPP. Classification (NCBI taxonomy): domain Bacteria; kingdom Bacillati; phylum Actinomycetota; class Actinomycetes; order Mycobacteriales; family Nocardiaceae; genus Rhodococcus; species Rhodococcus sp. ZPP. Next base: position 6,275,616 of record NZ_CP058638.1, on the reverse strand, counting down.
CCCGTGGACGGCGTCGGAAAACCGAGGTCCTTGCTGTACTCGGCGAAGATGTTGCCGAGACTGCGGGGAACGGGTCGCACGTCGGGCGCCACCGAGAAGCTGAGCCCCACGGCGTGCCCGGGAGTTGGATACGGGTCCTGACCGACGATCAGCACCTTCACCTCGGCGAAGGGGTGCGTGAACGCGCGCAACACGTTGTCGCCGGACGGAAGATACTCCCTGCCCTCGGCAATCTCCGCGCGGAGGAATGCACCCATCTCGGTGATGCGATCGGCTGCCGGAGCGAGAGCCTCGGCCCAGCCGGCCTCGACCAGATCGGATAGCGGCGCAGCCATCAGTCGAGCCTACGCAGGGCGTCGCGGTAGTACGCCGCGTTGGCCGAGTACATCTTCACGTTCATTTCCACGTGCCCCTCGGGAACCTCATAGCCTTCTCGGATTTTCGCGGGCACGCCGAGTGCCATCCGTCTCGGCGGCACCTCGAACTTGAACGGAATGACAGCGCCCGCCCCGACCACGGAACCGGCCCCGATCACCGAACCGTTCAACACCACCGAACCCGACGCGATGAGGCAATTGTCCCCGATCGTGGAACCCTCGATGTGTGCCGCGTGTCCGACGACGCATCCGGACCCGATGACGGTGGGGTCGATCGGCGTGCAATGGATGACGGTGCCGTCCTGGATGTTGGTCCCGGCACCGATGGAGATGGTGCCGTAGTCGGCGCGGAGCACGGCCTGCGGCCACACCGATGCGCCCGTCGCGAGCGTGACGTTCCCGATCACCACCGCGTCGGGGTGGACGTAAGCGTCCGGGGAAATGTCCGGTTCCTGCTCGCCGAGTGCGTAGATAGCCATGGGTGCAACCTATACCGAGAAACTCTGCCAGCCGGAGGCCCCCGGCCACCGCCGGCCGTCGACCGTGATGCCCGTCCCGTCATGGACCGTTCCGATGCGAACCCAGCCCTCGGGTAGTGGCACGCCGGATGGGAAGGTGGCGGCGAAACCGTGGTCTTCTCCCCCGGTCAGTACCCACTCCCAGTAGTCGGTCCCCAGGATCGCAGCTGCGGACACCAGGTCCGGCGACACGGCGATGTCGTCCCGCGCGAGCGCCATCCCGACTCCCGACGCGGCGCCGATGTGCCCGAGATCGGCGAGCAGCCCGTCGGAGATGTCGGTCATCGAGTGTGCGCCCGCCTCGGCGGCGGTCCACGCCGCTGCATACGGTGGGTGCGGTACGCGGTGGGCGGCGAGAAGTCCGGGAAACCGAGTCGATTCCGCGAGGAAGAGGGCCAGACCACAGGCGGATGCACCCAGCGTGCCTGCGACAGCGACGACATCGCCCGCCTGGGCGCCCGAGCGAAGGACGGCGCGCTGCCCAGCGAGGTCACCGAGCACCGTGACGGAGATCACGACGGAATCCGCCTGAACCAGATCGCCGCCGACCACGCCCGCACCGAGTTCCTCGGCAGAATCCCAGATTCCCGCGGAGATACCGTCCGCCACCTCCACCGGGGTATCCGGCGGCAGACCGAGCGACACGAGAAACGCGGTGGGCCGCGCCCCCATCGCCGCGACATCGGCCGCGTTCTGGGCCACCGCCTTGCGCCCGACCTCACGCGGAGACGACCAGTCGAGCCGGAAGTGCCTGCCTTGCACCAGCATGTCGGTGGACACGACGACGCGGCCGTCTCCCGCCCGGACGAGCGCGGCATCGTCGCCGGGGCCGAGAAGTGTGGTGGGCGGCTGGACGCGACCCTCCACGGCGCGGTCGATCACGGCGAACTCCCCGACATCCGCGACGGTGCGGGGAACGGGGGAACCCGGGGTATCCGTTGGTGTGATGGTGTGCCTCCACGAGCGCCGTTGTGTCGGATCACCCGGCGCAGCGCCAGTGTGGCCGGTCGACGGAATGTGCGACTGCGGTACCTTTTAGCTGTTGCCGGGACTCTCCGGCACGTGACCGATCAGCGCGCCGAAGCACCCGCGACTCTACCGAGATCCATGCGGGGCGGAGCAGGGAAGGGCCGGAGCGAGAGTGCAAGCGTTCATCCTGATCCAAACCGAGGTCGGACGAGCTTCGGCCATCGCGGCGCAGATCGCGCAGATCACCGGGGTGCAATCAGCGCAGGACGTGATCGGGCCGTACGACGTGATCGCGCGGGTCAGCGCCGACGACATCGCGCCGGTGACGCAGGAGATCCGCCGAGTCCCCGGTATCACCCGCACCCTCACCTGCGACATTCCCGAGAAGCCGAAGACGATCTGAGCATGCCCGAACGTGAATCGCACCCGACCGACGCAGCTACCGATACCGAACCCGTCGAGCGGCGTAATCCTGCTCTCATCGCCACTGCGGTGGCGCTTCCGGTCGCGTTGGTGATCGGCATCGTCGTCGCCGCGGTCATTGCCGGGCGCAACCCTGCGAAATCCCCCGTGTCGCTGGGTCCGGTGCCCGCTCCCGCGGCTGCCTCCGCGGAGTGCACGGCGTTGATGGCCGTTCTCCCGGACGCATTGGGCGAGTACACGCGAGCCGAACTCACTCCACCGGCACCCGCGGCGACCGCGGCGTGGCAACCGGCCGAGGGTGAACCACTCGTTCTACGATGCGGCCTCGACCGTCCGGCAGAGTTCGACCAGGCGTCGTCATTGCAGGTGATCAACGGGGTGCAGTGGTTCGAGATCTCCGGGGAGAGCGCAGGAATCGACGCGAGCAGCTGGTTCACCGTGGACCGCGGGATCTACGTGGGACTTACCGTTCCCCGGGGCGTCGGACCCACGCCGCTGCAGGAAATGTCGGATGCGGTGTCGAAGGTTCTGCCACAGAAGCCGCTGGACCCCGCACCCGTCCCCAATCCGTGAACCACAGCGCGCGCAGCAAGCCGGGCGCGCACATCGTCTAGCGCAGCCCGGTGCCCCGGGCGAGCGCAGTATCGACCAGGGTGGACACGAGGGTGCCGTAGTCAACTCCGATCGCTCCCCACATGCGCGGATACATCGAGATCGAGGTGAACCCGGGCATGGTGTTGATCTCGTTGATGACCGGACCGTCTTCGGTGACGAAGAAGTCGACACGCGCGAGACCCTGGCAGTCGAGGGCGGCGAAGGCGCGCACCGCGAGAGCGCGAATGTCTTCGCTCACCGATTCGTCGAGTTTCGCGGGCACATCGAACTCGCACACATCATCGAGGTACTTGCTGTCGAAGTCGTAGAACGCCTCGTCGCTGCCCGACGCAGCCGGCATCCGGATCTCGGCGACGACGCTGGCCCGGACTTCGCCGTCCGGGAATTCGAGAACCCCGCACTCCACCTCACGTCCACTGATCCCCGATTCGACGATCACCTTGGGATCGTGCTCACGGGCGTGGGCGATGGCATCGTCGAGGGCGGCCCAGTCGGCGACCCGGGTGATACCGATGGACGAGCCCCCTCGCGCGGGCTTCACGAACACCGGCAGATCCAGGCGGGACTTCTGCTCCTCGGTGAGATTGTCGGTGCCCGGCCGCAGCACCACCTGAAATCCGATGGGCAACCCCTCGGCCGCAAGCAACTTCTTGGTGAACTCCTTGTCCATTCCGGCAGCGCTCGCGAGGACGCCCGGGCCGACGTACGGAATTCCGGCGAGCTCGAGCAGACCCTGGATCGTGCCGTCCTCGCCGTAGGCGCCGTGCAGGACGGGGAATACCACGTCCACCGAGGCGAGGATCTTCCCTGCTTCACCGTCGTCGAGAGCAACGAGATCGCCCGAGCGGGTGGGGTCGGCAGTCAGGGCCAACGCGGAACCCCCGGCATCGACGCTGGGCAGCGACCGGCCGCGGATGGACAGGGAGGCGGGATCGGTGGAGCCGAGAACCCACGACCCTTCGGTCGTGATACCGATCGGCACCACCTCGTACCGTTCGGGGTCGAGGTTCCTCAGGACGCTCCCGGCGGAGACGCAGGAAACGGAATGCTCGTTGCTACGGCCACCGAAGATGACGGCTACCCGGGTACGCGGTGTGCTCACGAACAAACCGTACCGCCGCCCCGCCGTGATTACCGCACCCACCTCCGATCGCCGATACTTCGCCGACCTCACGACTTCGAGCCGACAACCGCGGTCACACTCCCGACAGTGCCCGTTCGACGTCGGCAAGGAGATCGTCGGTGTCCTCGATCCCGCAGGACAGTCGTACGAACCCGTCGGGAACCGCATCTCCCCATCTCGCCCGGCGATCGGCCGTGGTGTGGAGGCCACCGAAGCTCGTCGCCGAAACGAGCAGTTCACTGCCTGCCACGAAGCGATGGAACTGCTCGGCGGAGCCGAGTTCGAAACTCACCAGTCCACCGAATCGGCGCATCTGCCCCGACGCGACAGCGTGGGAAGGATCACTCGCCAGGCCCGGATAGCGCACCCGTTGCGCCGCGGGGTGCGCGGCCACAAGGTCTGCGACAGCCGACGCGTTGGCGCACTGCCGCTCGAAACGCAGCCCCGCAGTTCCGAGACTTCGGTGTGCAAGCCATGTCTCGAAGGGTCCGAGCACCGTTCCCGACAAAGCTCTTTCCCGCTCCATCCCGGCGAGGAATTCGGCGTCCGATACCGCGATGTAGCCCATGAGGAGGTCGCTGTGCCCACTCAATGCCTTTGTGCCACTGGCAACAACGACGTCTGCGCCGAGTTCCAGAGGTTGCTGGCCGAGTGGGGTCGCCGTCGTGTTGTCGACGACGAGCACGGCCCCGGCATCCCGGCACCGCTGCGACAGCGCGCGTAGGTCGACGACGTCGAGGGACGGGTTGGCGGGAGTTTCGGCGACGACAACCGTCGTTCCTTCCGCCGACGCCAACAGCGCCGCGGTGCTCTCGCTCGCCATGTCCGAGGTCGTCACTTCGTGCACGGTGATGCCCAGCGGCTCCCACCGCTCCCGCGCGTAGGCACGGACTTGGTAGTACCCGTCCGCGGGAACGATCACCGTGTCCCCTGCCGTGAGAAGAGTGCGCACTGCGACGGTGACGGCAGACATCCCGGAGCCGACCACCAGTGCCCCGGAGGCGCCTTCGAGCATGGCGAGCGCCGATTCGAGATCGCGCCAGCCAGGATTCGATGCCCGGGCATACGTGTCCGACTCGGTTCCTTCGTCGGCGCTCAGCTGGTACGGGGCGGCAAACACCGGACCCCGCTGCATCGGAGACCCTGGATGCGCTTCTACCGCAACAGCTTTGACACAACGGGTGGAATCTCCGCTCACCCGGTCACTCCGACTTCGTACGACGGCCGAGCAACTGGCCGATCGCGTCCTGCACGACGAGACCTTCATGACACACGCGGTGCACGGCGTCGGTGAGCGGCATTTCGACGTCGTAGCTGGATGCGAGCGCCCGAACCGACGAGCAGGATTTCACGCCCTCGGCCACCTGTCCGTGAGTGGCCTCCTGCGCGGTCTCCATGGACCCGCCCTGCCCCAGCCGCTCACCGAAGGACCGGTTCCGCGACAGCGGTGACGAGCACGTGGCTACCAGGTCGCCCACGCCGGCGAGCCCTGCAAGGGTGGTCGGTTTTGCGCCCAAGGCAACACCCAGACGAATGATCTCCGCCAGGCCGCGCGTAATGATGCTCGCAATTGTGTTGTCGCCCAATCCACTTCCGGCTGCCATGCCGCACGCGAGGGCGATCACGTTCTTGCATGCGCCACCGATCTCGCAGCCGATCACGTCGGAGTTCGTGTACGGACGGAAGTACCCCGTGGCCGACGCCTTCTGCAGCGCAAGCGCGCGCGTCGAGTCGGTGCACGCGATCACTGTCGCCGCCGGTTGTTCGATCGCGATCTCGCGGGCCAGATTGGGTCCGGACAGGACGGCGACACGCCCCGGATCGGCGCCCGTGACCTGGACGATGACCTGACTCATCCGCATCAGTGTGCCGGTCTCGATCCCCTTCGCCAGGCTGAGGAGGGTGGCATCCTCGCCGATCATCGGACTCCACTCCGCCAGATTGCTTCGCAACGACTGGGAGGGAACGGCGAGAACGACGAAGTCTGCACCGTCCAGCGCAGCCGCCGCATCGTCGGTGGCAGTCAGCGTCGACGGAAGCGCGACGCCGGGTAGATAGTCGACGTTTTCGTGCCGCCCGGCGATCGATTCGGCGACCTCGGCGCGGCGCGCCCACATGGTGACATCGGTTCCGGCATCGGCCAGGACCTTCGCAAAAGCCGTCCCCCACGAGCCTGCCCCCAGTACAGCTGCCTTGCTCACACAGCCCCCTCATCATCGATTCTCTTCGTATCCCGCTCACAGTAGCGCCGATACCGGGGCACGACACCGCAGCGTCTGGACTGGACTGGCAAGATATCGGGCATGAGCACCGCGACTCCACCCGTGACGCCCCGCGCGCACGTACTGGTCGCGGTCAAAGAACTTCACGTGGCCAAGACCCGCCTGTCCGGAGTGTTCGACGTCGCCGACCGCACCGGCCTGGTGCTGTCGATGCTGCGCGACACCCTGACGGTGGTCCGTGACGTCGACTCCGTGGTGGGTGTCACGGTGGTCACGCCCGATGCGGCGGTCGCGCGTCTCGCGCGCAGCGTCGGCGCCCACGTCTATGCCGATCCCACATCGACGCCGGTCGAGGGCAGTGTGGACGAGCAGGGTAGCGAGGGAGACCAGGGCGAGCACGGACTCAATGCGGCGCTGGCAGCCGCGGCCGACCATGTTCGAAAGAATGAGCAGGGTGTGGATGTCGTCGCCCTGCAGGCCGATCTCCCGTCGCTGCGCAGTGACGAATTCGGCGAAGCTCTCGCTGCGGCCAGAACCGGCGGCCGATCGGTGGTCGTCGACCATCACGGAACCGGCACCGCGGCACTGTTCTCGTGCGACCCTTCCGTTCCGCTCGATCCGCAGTTCGGGCCAGGATCGGCCCGGCGACACCTCGAGTCGGGGGCCCGCCCGTTGCACGGGCACTGGCCGGGTTTGCGAACCGATGTAGACACCGCCGACGACCTGGATACCGCTCGCGCACTCGGAGTCGGGCCTGCCACGCGCGCCGCACTCGACGCTGCAACCCCTATCGCCGCTTCCCCGGGCGGAAAGTCGTAGCCGACGACCAGTGTGAATTTGCCCCATCGATTGTCCGCAGGAGTTTCCTCGAGGGATGATCGTGATGTGAGTAATGGCGAAGCACTCGACCGGCAGACCGACGTCGACGACAAGAACGGATCGCGCGACGGCACCCTCGTGGTGAACTCGACGAGCATCCCGATGGCGCCTCCTGCGGCTACGAATGCTCCCGCGAGCGTCCTCACCGAGGGACTGCCCGAAGATCGTTATCTCAATCGGGAACTCAGTTGGCTCGACTTCAATTCGCGTGTTCTCGCGCTTGCCGAGGACACGTCACTGCCGCTCCTCGAGCGTGCAAAGTTCCTCGCGATCTTCGCGTCCAACCTGGACGAGTTCTTCATGGTGCGGGTCGCGGGCTTGAAACGCCGGGACGAGACCGGTCTGTCCGTGCGTTCCGCGGACGGTCTCTCCCCCCGGGAACAGCTCTCGCTGATCGCAAAGCGCACCCAGGAAATCTCCGACAAGCATGCTCGGGTGTTCCTCGACTCCGTGCGTCCGGCGCTTGCCGCGGAAGGGATCTCCATCATCGGGTGGTCCGATCTCACCGACGACGACCGGGTACGCCTGTCGGTGCATTTCCAGGAGCAGGTCTTTCCGGTGCTCACTCCCCTCGCTGTGGACCATGCGCACCCGTTCCCCTACATCAGCGGGCTCAGTCTCAACCTCGCGGTGACGGTGAAGGACGCGGCCACCGGCGGCGAACACTTTGCTCGCGTCAAGGTTCCGGACAACGTGGGTCGGTTCGTCCGCGTCAACCGCAACGAGACCCCGTCTTCGATCGACGCCTTCCTCCCCATGGAGGACCTCATCTCGGCCCACCTCGACGTGTTGTTCCCCGGTATGGAGATCGTGGAGCACCACGCTTTCCGCATCACGCGCAACGCCGATTTCGAAGTCGAGGAAGATCGCGACGAAGACCTCCTGCAGGCGTTGGAACGGGAACTGGCCCGTCGGCGCTTCGGATCACCGGTGCGTCTCGAAGTAGCCGACGACATGACCGAGCACATGCTCGAATTGCTGCTGCGCGAACTCGACGTCGACCCGGGTGACGTCATTCAGGTACCCGGACTCCTGGACTTGTCGTGCTTGTGGCAGGTGTACGCGGTCGACAGGCCGGCCCTCAAGGACCGGCCGTTCGTGCCTGCGACCCATCCGGCTTTCGGCGAGCGGGAGACTCCCAAGAGTGTCTTCTCCACACTTCGCGACGGCGACGTGTTGGTGCACCACCCCTACGACTCCTTCTCTACGAGCGTGCAACGTTTCATCGAGCAGGCGGCGGCCGATCCGCAGGTTCTGGCGATCAAGCAGACCCTGTACCGGACTTCCGGTGATTCACCGATCGTCAACGCGCTGATCGCCGCCGCCGAGGCAGGCAAACAGGTTGTGGCTCTAGTCGAAATCAAGGCCCGGTTCGACGAGCAGGCCAACATCAAGTGGGCCCGCAAACTCGAACACGCAGGCGTTCACGTGGTGTACGGACTCGTCGGACTCAAGACGCACTGCAAGACCTGCCTCGTCGTCCGGCGTGAAGGTTCGGCGATCCGCCGCTACTGCCACATCGGTACCGGCAACTACAACCCGAAGACGGCCCGGCTCTACGAAGACGTGGGGCTGCTGACAGCCGCTCCCGAGATCGGCGCGGACCTCACCGATCTGTTCAACTCGTTGACGGGCTATTCCCGCAAGACCCACTACCGCAATCTCCTCGTTGCGCCCTACGGAGTCCGCCGGGGAATCATCGAGCGGATCGACGCCGAGGTGGCCCGCAAACTGCAGGGCCATGAAGCCGGAATTCGCATGAAGGCCAACGCGCTGGTCGACGAACAGGTGATCGACGCGCTCTATCGTGCGTCCAAGGCCGGCGTTCCGGTGGACATCGTCGTCCGGGGAATTTGCGCTCTGAAACCGGGAGTTCCGGGAATGAGCGAAAACATCGTGGTTCGCTCCATCCTCGGCCGATTCCTCGAACATTCCCGAATCTTCCATTTCCGCGGCGCCGACGAGTTCTGGATCGGCAGCGCCGACATGATGCACCGCAATCTCGACCGGCGCGTGGAAGTGATGGCGCAGGTGAAAGATCCCCGCCTCACAGCGCAGATGGCGGACATTCTCGATTCTTCCCTCGACCCCACCACTCGGTGCTGGTTGCTGCAGCCGGACGGACGTTGGGCGGCGGCACCGGCGGACGGTGAGGATGTGCGCGAGCACCAGGAGGCCATGATGCGGACGCGGATGGGTGGCGGATCCTGAACGCGACGACGGCGCGGCAGAAGGAAGGAACCCGTTGAGCATCTCAGGTGACAAGCCCGTCAGAGCCAACATCTTCGCCGCCGGTGCGGTGTTGTGGCGAAAATCTCCCGACAATCCCGACGAGACGGAGGTCGCGCTCGTTCACCGGCCGAAATACGAGGATTGGTCTTTCCCGAAGGGCAAGCTCGATCCCGGGGAGACCGCGGTCGTTGCCGCGGTGCGCGAGGTAGAGGAAGAAACGGGCCTCCGAGGACGTCTCGGTCGCCACCTCGGGGCATTGACCTACCCCATCCCCGGACACCGGCGATTGAAGCGCGTCGAATACTGGGCAGCCGAGGCGCGGGAAGGCGTTTTCGAGGCCAATGACGAAGTAGACGAATTGCGCTGGCTTCCCGTCCCCCAGGTCGCCGATCAATTGTCGTATCCGATGGATCGCAAAATTCTGCGCCGATTCAGTGCCTTACCTCCCGACACCGCAACAGTGTTGCTGGTACGCCATGCGAAGGCAGGGAGTCGGAAACGGTACAAGGGTGACGACAACACCCGACCGCTTGATCCGACCGGCGAATTGCAGGCAGACGCACTCGTCACGCAGCTCCGGGCTTTCGGAGCCACCGAGATTTCTTCTGCGGATCGCACGCGGTGCACACAGACCATGGAACCGCTGGCGCTCTCGCTGGACACCACGATCCGGGTCGAGCCGCTGCTGTCCGAGGAGAGCTACAAGGCCGATCCCGCCGCCGCACGGACCCTGGTGCGCAAAATCGCCGCACGCGGTGGAGTGCAGGTGATCTGCAGTCAGGGCGGGGTCATTCCCGATCTGCTCGAGTGGTGGGCGAAGACTGATGGTGTCTCACTACCGCCGGCGCGCAACCGGAAAGCGAGCACGTGGGTGCTCTCGCTCTCAGGCGGCAAGCTGATCGCAGCCGACCACATCGACAGCCCCCTCCCACTGTCTCGTCAAGACTGAGCTGCCCGAAGCTTCGACCGGGCAGCACACACAGGCGCCGACCACGAGATCGTGGTCGGCGCCTGCTGTCACGCGGAGCGCTGCGTGCGCGAGCTCTACTTGCTGCGCTTGGCCGGAGCCTTCTTGGCGGCGGTCTTCTTCGCCGTCGTCTTCGCCGGAGCCTTCTTGGCGGCGGTCTTCTTCGCCGTCGTCTTCGCGGGCGCCTTCTTGGCGGCGGTCTTGGTGGCCGTCGTCTTGGCCGGAGCCTTCTTGGCGGCGGTCTTGGTGGCCGTCGTCTTGGCCGGAGCCTTCTTGGCGGCGGTCTTGGTGGCCGTCGCCTTCGCCGGCGCCTTCTTCGCGGCGGTCTTGGTGGCCGTCGCCTTCGCCGGCGCCTTCTTCGCGGCCGTCTTCTTGGCGGCGGCCGACTTCTTCGCCGCTGCCTTCTTGGCCGCAGCCTTCGTGGCGGTTGCCGATGCACCGCGCTTGACCGCGGGACCCGTGGCCGGAAGCTTCTGGCCGCCAGCGATAACCGCCTTGAACTGGGCGCCCGGGCGGAATGCCGGCACCGACGTGGGCTTGACCTTCACGGTCTCACCCGTGCGGGGGTTACGTGCGACACGGGCCGCACGGCGGCGCTGCTCGAAAACGCCGAATCCGGTGATGGTCACACTGTCGCCGCGGTGCACTGCCCGAACAATGGTGTCCACAACATGCTCGACAGCTTCAGTTGCCGTGCGCCTGTCCGAACCCAGCTTCTCGGTCAGAACATCGATGAGCTCTGCCTTATTCATTGAAAATCCTCCGCGAACTAATGGCCCACCATTGGACCGACTACGAACTACGGTAAACCCGAATACCGCAGGAGTCTATGTGCCACGCCAATTCTCATACAACGCGGCACCATTCTCAGGGAATTGTTATCTGGCGGAGAGACTCGGATTTGCTCTGTCAGTCGGTCGAAACAGGCTCCGGAAGCGTCGTTGGTTTCCAAGAAGGCCTTGACTTTTCGAACTCAGAAATGGCCTCTACCTGCCGTAATGTCAATCCGATGTCGTCCAGACCCTCAATCAGGCGCCAACGGGTGTAGTCATCAATCTCAAAGGGCACCACAGTGGTTCCGGCCGTGACCGTCTTGTTTTCGAGATCGACAGTCAATTCGAGACCCGGCTGCTCGTCGAGCAACTTCCAGAGCAGTTCCACGTCAGACTGGGCCACCTGAGCGGCCAGCAGGCCGGCCTTGCCGGCGTTCCCACGGAAGATGTCGGCGAACCGCGACGCGATCACGACCCGAAAGCCGTAGTCGGATAGCGCCCACACCGCGTGCTCCCGGGACGACCCCGTGCCGAAGTCGGGACCAGCGACCAGAACGCTGCCCTTGTCGTACGGTGCGACGTTGAGAACGAAGGAAGGGTCGCCCCGCCACGCGGCGAAGAGGCCGTCCTCGAAACCTGTGCGCGTCACTCGCTTCAGATAGACGGCCGGAATGATCTGGTCCGTGTCCACGTTGGATCGCCGCAGCGGAACGCCGATACCTTTGTGTGTGCTAAAGGATTCCATCGAAAAATCTCCTAAATTCCTTGAGTCCTAGGCCAGATCTGCCGGAGCGGACAACGTTCCCCGGACCGCGGTCGCGGCGGCCACGAGCGGCGAGACGAGATGCGTCCGACCTCCCTTGCCTTGACGTCCCTCGAAGTTTCGGTTGGACGTGGAGGCCGAACGTTCCCCCGGCGCCAGCTGATCCGGGTTCATTCCGAGGCACATCGAGCACCCGGCCTGACGCCACTCGGCACCCGCAGCGGTGAAGATCTCGCCGAGTCCTTCCTTTTCCGCCTGCGCGCGAACCCGCATCGAGCCGGGCACAACGAGCATCCGGACGCCTTCCGCGACGTGGCGGCCACGCAGAACCTCGGCAACGGCACGAAGATCCTCGATCCGGCCGTTGGTGCACGAGCCGACGAAGACGGTGTCGATCGCAACCTCACGCAACGGGGTCCCGGCTTCGAGTCCCATGTAGGTCAACGCTTTCTCGGCCGCCTGCCGTTCGCTCTCGTCGGCGATGTTTGCCGGATCGGGAACGGCCTCACCGAGCGGCAGACCCTGCCCGGGGTTGGTGCCCCACGTCACGAACGGCGTCAAAGTGCTCGCGTCGATGTGGACTTCGTTGTCGAAAACGGCGCCCTCGTCAGTCTTCAGCTGTTCCCACGCCGCCACTGCGGCGTCCCAGTCGGCGCCCTGGGGAGCATGCGGACGACCCTTGATGAATTCGTAGGTGGTCTCGTCGGGTGCGATCATCCCGGCGCGGGCACCCGCCTCGATCGACATGTTGCAGATGGTCATCCGCGCTTCCATCGACAGCTTCCGAATCGCCTCGCCGCGATATTCCAGAACGTAGCCCTGACCGCCGCCGGTTCCGATCTGCGCGATGACGGCGAGAATGAGGTCTTTACTCGTGACACCGTCGGGCAATTCGCCGTCGACGGTGACGGCCATCGTCTTGAAGGGCCGCAGCGACAGCGTCTGGGTCGCCATGACGTGCTCGACCTCGCTCGTGCCGATTCCCATCGCGAGTGCGCCGAAGGCGCCGTGCGTGGAGGTGTGGCTGTCACCGCACACCACCGTCATGCCCGGCTGTGTCAGACCCAGCTGAGGGCCGACCACGTGCACGATGCCCTGATCGATGTTTCCCATCGGATGAAGACGGACACCGAACTCCTCGCAGTTCCGCCGGAGCGTGTCGACCTGAGTCCGGGAGATGGGGTCTGCGATCGGCTTGTCGATGTCCACGGTGGGAACGTTGTGGTCCTCGGTGGCGATCGTGAGATCCGGCCGGCGCAGGGGCCTGCCGGCGAGCCGCAATCCGTCGAACGCCTGCGGGCTCGTCACTTCGTGAACGAGATGCAGGTCGATGTAGATGAGATCGGGATTGTTCCCCTCACCCCGAACGACGACATGGTCGTCCCACACCTTCTCTGCCATGGTGCGTGCTTTCTCCGCCATCTTCTCCACCTCTGTGTGTCACTTCGCACAGCGGGCTTCGGGCCGGTCCGCGGTGCGCTTGATGTCGTCAGTCTCATCCCGGGCACGCACTCGACGGAAGCCGTCTGTGCGCTATGATCCCACCATGCGAGAAACTGGTATCGACCTATGAGACAGCATAGCGGCATCGGAGTGCTGGACAAAGCGGTAGGCGTGCTACATGCCGTGGCCGAGAAGCCCTGCAGCCTCACCGAACTGTGCTCGCGCACCGGACTACCCCGTGCCACCGCACACCGGCTGGCCGTAGGTCTCGAAGTGCACCGCCTCCTCACCCGGGACACGGACGGACTCTGGTGCCCCGGCCCAGGCCTTGCCGAACTCGCTGCCACAGCCAATGATCCGCTCGTGTCGGCAGCAGCGCTCGTGCTTCCGCGGCTGCGCGAGATCACCGGGGAGAGCGTGCAGTTGTACCGCCGGGAAGGCACCCAGCGCATCTGTGTGGCGGCCATGGAACCGCCGACCGGCCTGCGCGACACCGTCCTCGTCGGTGCCCGGCTTCCGATGAGCGCGGGCTCGGGCGCCAAGGTGCTACTCGCGTGGGCGGATCCCCAGACTCAGCGCGCCGTTCTTCCCGACGCCGCGTTCGGCGAACGCGTCCTCCTGGAAGTCCGTCGGCGAGGCTGGGCGCAGAGCGCCGCCGAACGGGAACCGGGCGTCGCCAGCGTCGCCGCGCCCGTTCGCGACGGGAACGGTTCTGTCATCGCCGCCATTTCGGTGTCGGGGCCCATCGACAGGATGGGTAGACGGCCCGGAGCCCGATGGGCGGCTGATCTCCTCGCCGCTGCGGAAGCGTTGCACAAGCGACTGTGAATATGCTCGGCCTCATCCGTACCGCGACAGGAGAGACATGATGGGCAGCAATCAGCGAGCACAGATCACGATGACGGATTCGGAGATCACCGAATTCGTCGACCACAGTAGGGTCGCGACTCTCGCAACGGTGGGTGCGGACGGCCGACCGCACCTCGTGGCCATGTGGTACGCCGTGATCGACGGCGAGATCTGGTTCGAGACCAAGGCGAAGTCGCAGAAGGCAGTCAATCTGCGGCGAGACGACCGTGTCACGATCCTCATCGAGGACGGTGACACCTACGACACCCTGCGGGGTGTGTCGATCGACGGACGGGCCGAGGTCGTCGACGATCCGGACGCGCTGTTTGCCGTCGGCGTCAGCGTCTGGGAGCGGTACACGGGCCCCTATTCCGACGAACTCCGGCCCGCGGTCGACCAGATGATGCACAAGCGGATCGCTGTTCGTGTGGTTCCCGACCGTGTCCGGAGCTGGGACCACGCAAAGCTCGGTCTCCCGGCCATGCCCGTCGCCGGGACCACCGCCGCCTACCTGACGCAGCCCGCTCGCCGACAGTGACGCGCGACGGCTGATTCTTCTGCCACTGCCGCGCCCCCGGGAAAAATGAGGGGCATTCTCCATTCCACCGGCGTAACTTCACACAGTGAACCATCTACCGAGGGAGTTCGCCGTGGCCGAAGCGAGTAACGAAGAAATGCGAAAGAAATTCCGTGAGGCACTCGAACGGAAGAATCATCAGGCCGGAATGTCCACTCAGCACAAGGACGGCAATTCCAAAGTGCATCACGTGCACGGCCCGGCCGATCACAAACGCGAATTCCGCCGCAAGAGTGGATAAGCGAGCACACTGACAGAAAAGAGAAACACCCTCCACCGAAGTGGAGGGTGTTTCTTGTGTAGCCCCGACGGGATTCGAACCCGCGCTACCGCCTTGAGAGGGCGGCGTCCTAGGCCGCTAGACGACGGGGCCAAGAACTTGGTATTGCACTAACCAGGTGTTGCTCTGGAAGCTCAGCAAGCATAACTTGCTGAAGTTCGGTAACAAAATCGGCCGAACTTCCGCTGGGGTACCAGGACTCGAACCTAGAATGGCGGTACCAGAAACCGCTGTGTTGCCAATTACACCATACCCCAATGGCCTGTTCGGACCGCTGAGCCGGAGGGCTCCGCGGGCCGCTCGGGCCGAAGAAGAGATTACCAGCCTAGTGGCGGGATTTACCAAATCGCCTGGTCAAAGGCGGTTTTTCTCATCCTTCGGCCGTCGGCCACTCTCAGTCGGCAATACTCGCGCGAGCTGAACGCAACCGGGACAGTGACACGTCGCGCCCGAGCAGTTCCATCGACTCGTAGAGGGGCGGGCTGATGTGCGAGCCGGTGATGCCGACTCGGACAGGGGCGAACGCCTTCCGCGGCTTGAGACCCAGTCCGTCGACGAGCGACGCCTTCAGGGCCTCCTCCAGCGACGCTGCATTCCACACCGCGAGAGCTTCCAACGAGGCCAGGGCGGCGTCGAGGACGGGCGCAGCGTCGGCACCCAGGGTTTTGGCTGCGGCGGCGGGATCGATGGTGAAATCGTCCCCGTCCACGAACAAGAATTTCAGCAGTCCCCAGGCGTCGGACAGCACCACGATCCGCGTTTGGACGAGTTCTGCTGCCGTCGCGAACACCGCCTCGTCGACCGTCTCCCCCAGATGTCCGTGCACGGTGAGGAAGGCGCGCAACCGCGCCGCGAAATCGGCGGGCTCGAGGAGCCGGATGTGCTCGGCGTTGATGGCGTCGGCCTTCTTCTGGTCGAACCGCGCGGGATTGGAGTTGACCTTCGTGATGTCGAAGGCTGCGACCATCTCGTCGAGCGAGAACACGTCGTGATCGTCGGAAATGCCCCAGCCGAGGAGGGCGAGGTAGTTCAGCAGACCCTCGGGCACGAAGCCGCGGTCGCGGTGAATGAACAGATTCGACTCGGGATCCCGCTTGGACAGCTTCTTGTTGCCCTGACCCATGACGAACGGGAGGTGGCCGAATTGCGGCGTGAAATCCGCCACACCGATGCGCTGCATAGCCTCGTAGAGGGCCAGCTGCCGGGGCGTCGACGAGAGGAGATCCTCGCCGCGCAACACGTGGGTGATCTTCATCAGGGCGTCGTCGACCGGATTGACCAGGGTATACAGAGGAATGCCGTTTCCACGGGTGAGCGCGAAGTCGGGCACCGTACCGGCCTTGAACGTGGTGTCACCACGGACGAGGTCGACCCAGCCGAGGTCGTGATCGGGCATACGCAACCGGACGACGGGCTTGCGCCCCTCGTCCAGATAGGCCTGGCGCTGCTCCGGGGTGAGATCTCGGTCGAAGTTGTCATATCCCAGCTTGGGATCGCGGCCGGCGGCTTTGTGCCGCTCCTCGACCTCTTCCGGCGTGGAGAACGACTCGTAGGCTTCACCCGCCGCCAGAAGCTTCCCGACCACGTCCAGGTGGAGTTCGCGTCGCTGGGACTGCCGGTAGGGCTCGTAGGGCCCACCGATCTCCGGGCCCTCGTCCCAATCCAAGCCGAGCCAGCGCAGCGCATCCAGGATCGCCTGGTACGACTCCTCACTGTCACGAGCAGCATCGGTGTCCTCGATACGGAACACGAACGACCCGCCGTTGTGGCGGGCGAAGGCCCAGTTGAACAGGGCGGTACGGACGAGCCCCACGTGCGGGGTTCCGGTGGGCGACGGGCAGAAACGGACGCGAACTTCGCTTGTGGTCATGGCTCACTTGGGTCGACGCTGGGAAAACGGACCTCTACAGGCTAGTCCGCCCCCCAGGTCGACACGAGAGCCGTCAGCGCTTTGCGGTCACGGGGTTGGTGAGTGTCCCGATACCACCGATGGTCACACTGACACTCTGACCCTCGACGATCGGCCCGACGCCTTCCGGCGTGCCCGTGAGGATGACGTCGCCCGGCAGGAGAGTCATGACCGCGGACACCCATTCGATGATCTTCGGAATGTCATGGAGCAGAAGCGAAGTGTTGCTGCTCTGCTTCACCTCTCCGTCCACCTCGGTCGTGATGTCGACATCCGACGCATCGAGCTGCGTTTCGATCCAGGGCCCGAGGGGGCAGAAGGTGTCGTGGCTCTTCGCTCGAGTCCACTGAACGTCCTGGCGCTGATGATCACGCGCCGACACGTCGTTGGCGGCCGTGTAGCCGAGAACGACATCGAGGGCCTTGGCCGCCGGGACGTCCTTGCACGGCCGGCCGATCACCACGGCCAACTCCCCCTCGTAATGAACCTCGTTCGAGGATTTCGGCAGCACGATCGCCGCGTCCGGGCCCACGATCGACGTATTGGGCTTGAGGAAGATCACCGGATCCGCAGGCGCTTCCCCACCCATTTCCGCGGCGTGGGCGGCGTAGTTCTTGCCGACACAGATCACTTTGCTGGCGAGTATCGGGGCGAGCAGGCGAACGTCGTCCAGTGGCCAGCTACGACCGGTGAAAGTAGGAGTGCCGAAAGGGTGCTCGGCGATTTCCCGGGCCGTCAGGGAGCCGTCCTCCCCCTCGATACTCACGAACGCAACACCATCGGGACTTGCCACTCGACCAAGACGCATGCCCGAGAGTCTATCGCCCGGCATCGGGCGGCCTCCGGCATTCCCACCCGGGAGGGTATAGACTCCGACCGTTCGCCAATATATGGGACCTTAATCCTAGATACTGAGATTGACATGACTGCAACGAACGTCGAGACCACCGCCGTCGGATCGGCGCGCAAGTGGTGGATGCTGGCACTCGGGATGTTTGCGCAGGCGGCACAGGCGGTCTTCGTCAACGGCGTGGCCTTCCTCATCCCGGAACTGCAGGCGAGCCACGGCCTGAGTTTGGCCCGCACCGGACTTCTCGTCGCCGCGCCCACCGTCGGCGTGATGCTGACGTTGATTGCGTGGGGCGCGCTGGCCGACCGGTACGGCGAACGCACCGTGCTCGCCATCGGAATGGCGGTGACCGCGGCCGCCGGACTCGGAGCCGCCTCGTCCGGATCACTCTCCGCCACGGGAGTGTCCCTCGTCCTCGGCGGTATGGCCGCAGCCTCCGCGAACGCGGCGAGTGGACGAGTCGTGGTCGGCTGGTTCCCACCCGAACGGCGGGGTCTGGCCATGGGAATCAGGCAGATGTCCCTCCCCCTCGGGATCGCGTGTGCTGCGCTCACCATGCCCTCCCTCGCACACGAACACGGCATCGGCTGGGCCCTGGCCTTGCCGACCGCCCTGTGCGCGGCCGCAGCACTCGCCTGCGCAATCGGAGTCGTCGACCCACCACGACCGAGTCGCACGTCGGCCGCGGGTCTCGAGATGCTGGCGAATCCGTACCGGAACAGCAGTACTCTGTGGCGAATCCACGCCGTATCGGTGCTACTCGTCGTCCCGCAATACACGGTATGGACCTACGCCCTCGTCTGGCTCATCTCCGAAAGGCATTGGGAGGCAACCGCTGCAGGCCTACTGGTGACCGTCGCTCAGGTTCTCGGCGCACTCGGACGGATGGCAGTCGGCGTCTGGTCGGACGCCGTCGGTAGCCGATTGAGGCCACTTCGCTGGGTGGCCGCCGCCGGTGGACTGTCGATGGCGGCGCTGGCCCTGTCGGATTCGGCCCCGTCCCTACTGGCGATACCGGCGCTCGTCGCCGCTTCCGTTGCCACCGTGGCTCCCAACGGCCTCGCATTCACGGCCGTCGCCGAGATCGCCGGTCCGTTCTGGGGCGGACGCGCACTCGGAGTCCAGAACACGGGACAATTCGTCGCTGCGTCACTGGTCCCGCCCACCTTCGGGGCGCTGATCGGAATACTCGGCTTCCCACTGACCTTCGCTATCGCGGCAGCCTTTCCGGTGATTTCCATACCGATGATCCCCCTGGCCGGGTCCGCAGACCCTGCCAGGGGGACCGGAGAAGACTAGAGACCACCGCGTTTCTAGAGCGCTGCGGCAATCCGGTCGCCCACCTCTGCGGTCACGACCGCAGCGTCACCCCGCGAAGCCAGATCCGCTTCGACAGCGGTCTCGATACGGACGGCATCCTCGTCACGCCCGAGATGGCGCAGCAGCAGGGCCGCAGACAAGATGGCCGCGGTGGGGTCGGCGATGCCACGGCCGGCGATGTCCGGGGCACTACCGTGAACCGGTTCGAACATCGAGGGATTGGTGCCGGACGCATCGATGTTGCCCGACGCCGCCAGACCGATACCACCGGTCACCGCACCCGCGAGATCGGTGATGATGTCACCGAACAGGTTGTCGGTGACGATGACATCGAAGCGCGACGGATCGGTCACCATGTAAATGGTGGCCGCGTCGATGTGGCAGTACGCCGTCTCGACGTCCGGGTACTCGGCCGAGACGGTCTCGACCGCACGGGTCCAGATTGCACCGGCGTTGGAGAGCACGTTCGTCTTGTGGATCAGGGTGACGTGTTTGCGTCGAGTCTGCGCGAGCGCGAAGGCGTAGCGCACCACCCGCTCCGCGCCGAACCACGTATTGACCGACACCTCGGTGGCAATCTCGTGGGGAGTACCGACTCGGATTGCGCCACCGTTACCCGTGTACGGACCCTCGGTCCCCTCGCGCACCACCACGAAGTCGATGTCCGGTTGTGCCGCGAGCGGCGACTTCGTTCCCGGATAGAGCTGGGAGGGACGGAGATTCACGTGGTGGTCGAGCGCGAACCGCATGGTGAGCAGGAGTCCTCGCTCGAGGATGCCCGGTGTCACGGACGGGTCGCCGATGGCACCCAGCAGGATCGCGTCGTGGGTGCGGATCGCCGCCAGATCAGCGTCCGGCAGAAGTTCACCGGTGGCGTTGTATCGACGGGCGCCGAGGTCGTACTCGGTGGTTTCCAGGTCGGGTACGAGCTTCCGCAGCACCTTCAGCGCCTCGGCAGTGACCTCGACACCGATTCCGTCACCGGGAATGACCGCAAGCTTCATGAACGCCTCACTTCATCAGAGAACTGTGCGCGTGTTCCGGCACGAGGTACCGGAACACGCGCACGAAAGGATTTCAGGCCAGGTCGACGAGTTCGATCTTGGTGGCGCCCACTGCGGTGGAGATCGCGTCACGCACGTCGGCAGGAACCTCGCGGTCGACCCTCAGGAGAATGGTGGCACCCTCACCCTCGGCGTCCTGGCTGAGCTGTGCGGCCTGGATATCGATGCCGGCGTTGCCCAGCTGGGTGCCGATCTTACCGAGCGCACCCGGCTGGTCGGTGTAGTTGATCACCAGGTTCAGGCCTTCGGCGCGCAGTTCGAAGTTGCGTCCGTTGATGTTGACGATCTTCTCGACCTGCTGAGGACCGGTCAGGGTACCCGACACGCTGATGACGCTGCCGTCACCGAAGACGCCGCGAAGGTCGACGACACTCCGGTGGTTGGGGCTCTCGGCGGCCTTGGTGACCTCGGCCGTCACGCCACGCTCTTCCGCGAGGGCAGGCGCGTTGACGAACGTCACGGCGTCCTCGATCACCGCCGAGAACACGCCACGCAGAGCCGACAGTGCCAGCACCTCGACGTCCTCGGAGGCGAGCTCGCCGCGCACATCGACGGACAGATTGACGGGGACCTCGCCCGACAGCGCCCCGAGGAGCACACCCTGCTTGCGAACGATTTCGAGCCACGGGGCGACTTCCTCACCCACGGCGCCACCGGACACGTTGACGGCGTCGGGAACGAAATCGCCTGCAAGAGCCAGCAATACGGACTTCGCGACATCGGTGCCGGCGCGGTCCTGAGCCTCACTCGTGGAGGCGCCGAGGTGCGGCGTCACGACGACCTCGGGAAGGTCGAACAACGGGCTGTCCGTGCAGGGCTCGGTCTCGAACACGTCGAGGCCCGCAGCACGCACGTGACCCGACTTGATGGCCTCGGCCAGCGCCGCCTCGTCGATCAGGCCACCGCGGGCGGCGTTGACGATGACGACACCCTTCTTGGTCTTGGCCAGGTTTTCCGTACCGATCAGGCCCTTGGTCTCCGGAGTCTTGGGAAGGTGGACCGAGATCAGATCGGCGCGCTGCAGCAACTCGTCGAGCGAAACCAGCTCGATGCCCAACTGGGCGGCACGGGCCGCGGACACGTAGGGGTCGTAGGCGACGACGTGCGTCTCGAACGCCGCAAGACGCTGAGCGAAGAGCTGACCGATCCGGCCGAGCCCGACGACGCCGACGGTCTTGCCGAAGATTTCGACACCGTTGAACTTGCTGCGCTTCCACTCACGGTCACGCAGGGTGGAATCGGCTGCGGGGATCTGGCGGGCCGCGGCGAGCATCAGCGCGACAGCGTGCTCGGCTGCAGTGTGAATATTGGACGTCGGCGCGTTGACCACCATGACACCGCGCTCGGTGGCGGCCGGGACGTCGACGTTGTCGAGCCCGACACCGGCGCGGGCGACGATCTTCAGCTTGGTACCGGCGGCGAGCACCTCGGCGTCGACGGTGGTGGCGGAGCGGACGAGGATCGCATCGGCCTCGGGCACCGCCGCGAGCAGGGCCGGGCGATCAGGTCCATCGACCCAACGCACCTCCACACCGTCGCCCAATGCCTCGACGGTGGACGGCGCGAGCTTGTCGGCGATCAGAACAACAGGACGGCCTGGCTGGCTCACGTGCAAACTCCCTGATTAGGTGGGTGTGGAGGTGTTTTAACCACACACAGCTTAGTCCGCCCTCACCGGGAATCCGCATCCCGGTAGGCAATACCACATAGTGGACGCCCGCGACACCGGAAACGGTCCGATACGACGCCGGCCCAACGCCACACCCGGGTGCTCTGTCGAGACCGAGGTGACATTGGGCCGGCGTCGTGCGCGCAACGGTAAAGCGATGAAACCTAAGCGGTTTCGGTGATCGGCCGGTCGACCCAGCTCATCAGGTCGCGCAGCTTCTTGCCGGTGACCTCGATCGGGTGCTCGGCGTTGGCCTTGCGCAGGCCCTCGAGCTCGGTGTTGCCGTTCTCGACATTCGCGACGAGGCGGCGGGTGAACTCACCGGACTGGATGTCGGCGAGGATCGCCTTCATGCGCTCCTTGGTGCCGGCGTCGATGACGCGCGGGCCGGAGAGGTAGCCGCCGAACTCCGCGGTGTCGGACACCGAGTAGTTCATGCGGGCGATGCCGCCCTCGTACATGAGGTCGACGATGAGCTTGAGCTCGTGCAGCACCTCGAAGTACGCCATCTCGGGCGCGTAGCCGGCCTCGACCATGACCTCGAAACCGGTCTTGACCAGTTCCTCGGTGCCGCCGCAGAGCACTGCCTGCTCGCCGAAGAGGTCAGTCTCGGTCTCTTCCTTGAACGTGGTCTTGATGACGCCGGCCCGGGTGCCGCCGATGGCCTTGGCGTAGGACAGCGCGAGCGCCTGGCCCTCACCCTTGGGGTCCTGGTCGATCGCGATGAGCGCGGGAACACCCTTGCCGTCGACGAACTGACGGCGAACCAGGTGGCCGGGTCCCTTCGGGGCGACCATGCCGACCGTGACGAACTCCGGGGCCTTGATCAGGTCGAAGTGAATGTTGAGGCCGTGTCCGAAGAACAGCGCGTCGCCGTCCTTCAGGTTGGGCTCGATGTCGTTCGTGAAGATCGACGCCTGAGCGGTGTCGGGTGCGAGCACCATGATCACGTCGGCCCACTCGGACACCTCGGCCGGCGTGCCGACCGTCAGGCCCTGCTCCTCGGCCTTGGCGCGCGACTTCGAGCCTTCCTTCAGACCGATGCGGACATCGACGCCCGAATCGCGCAGGCTCAGCGAGTGCGCGTGGCCCTGGCTTCCGTATCCGATCACAGCGACCTTACGGCCCTGGATGATCGACAGATCGGCATCGTCGTCGTAGAACATCTCGACTGCCACAGTTCAACCTCTTTCTTGGAATTTGCGTATCTAAAGTACTAGCGAGTGGCCGTGATGGACTTCGGCCCCCGTCCCACGGCCACGACCCCGGACTGCACGATCTCCCGGATGCCGTACGGATCGAGCATCCGCAACAATGCATCCAGCTTGGATCGCGTTCCTGTCGCCTCGATCGTGACCGACTCCGGGGAGACGTCGATCACCTTGGCGCGGAACAGATTCACTGTCTCGATCACCTGAGTGCGCACGCTGGCGTCGGCACGCACCTTGATGAGCAGCAACTCGCGGGCGACGGAGGCGTCACCGTCCTGCTCGACGATCTTGATGACGTTGATCAGCTTGTTGAGCTGCTTCGTCACCTGCTCGAGCGGGAACTCGTCGACGGTCACGACGATGGTCATACGCGAGATCTCGGGGATCTCGGTGCCGCCGACGGCGAGCGACTCGATGTTGAATCCACGACGGGAGAACAGCGCGGCCACCCTGGCCAGCACGCCCGGCTTGTCCTCGACGAGAACACTGAGGGTGTGGCTGGTGCTCACTGATCTTCCTTCCCGGCCGCTGTGGCCGCGCCCGAACGCTGTTCGCGTTCCATGGCCTCGTGAATGACTGCGGGCTCCGCCGCGGCCTCGTCGTCGTCGAACAGCGGGCGGATGCCCCGAGCCGCCATGATCTCGTCGTTGCTGGTGCCCGCTGCGACCATGGGCCACACCTGGGCGTCGGCGCCGACGATGAAGTCGATCACCACCGGCCGGTCGTTGATGGACTGCGCCTCACGGATCGCCGCCTCGACGTCCTCCTCGCGCTCGACCCGGATTCCGTGACACCCCAACGCTTCTGCGAGCTTGACGAAGTCGGGGATGCGGATCGCACCGTGCGTACCGAGGTTGGTGTTGGAGTAGCGCTCGTCATAGAAGAGCGTCTGCCACTGGCGAACCATGCCGAGGTTGCCGTTGTTGATGAGCGCAACCTTGATCGGGATGCCCTCGAGCGCGCACGTCGCAAGTTCCTGATTGGTCATCTGGAAGCAGCCGTCGCCGTCGATGGCCCACACCTCGGTGTCCGGCTTGCCCATCTTCGCGCCCATGGCGGCAGGCACGGCGTAGCCCATCGTGCCGAGCCCGCCGGAGTTCAGCCACGTACGGGGCTTCTCGTAGTTGACGAACTGCGCAGCCCACATCTGGTGCTGTCCGACTCCGGCGCAGTAGATCGCGTCGGGACCGGCGAGCTTGCCGACCGCCTGGATGACGAACTCGGGAGACAACGCGCCGTCCGAGGGGCGGTCGTAGCTGAGCGGGTACGTCCGTCGGATCCCGTCGAGATACGCCCACCACTCGGTGAGGTCGAGAGTCGTCCCGGTCGCCCGGTCCGCCTTGATGGCCTCGATCAGCTCGACGATGACCTCTTTGCAGTCGCCCACGATCGGAACGTCCGCGTACCGGTTCTTCCCGATCTCGGCCGGGTCGATGTCGGCGTGGATGACCTTGGCGTCGGGCGCGAACGAGTCGAGCTGACCGGTGACGCGGTCGTCGAACCGCGCGCCCAGGGTGATCAGCAGATCACTGCGCTGCAAGGCGGCCACGGCCGCGACTGTGCCGTGCATGCCGGGCATGCCGCAGTTCAGGGTGTGACTGTCCGGGAACGCACCGCGCGCCATGAGGGTGGTGACCACCGGGATACCGGTCAGCTCGGCGAGCTCGAGCAGTTCGGGTGAGGACTCCGACTTGATCACACCGCCACCGACATACAGCACCGGCTGCTTGGAGTCGGCGATCAGGCGCGCTGCCTCACGGACCTGCTTGCCGTGCGGCTTGGTGACGGGACGGTAGCCGGGCAACCGCATCTCCGGCGGCCACGAGAACGTCGTCTGCGCCTGCAGGACGTCCTTCGGGATGTCGACGAGTACCGCACCGGGGCGCCCACTCGACGCGAGATAGAAGGCTTCCGCGATGATCCGCGGGATGTCGACGCCGTCGGTGATGAGGAAGTTGTGCTTGGTGATCGGCATCGTGATGCCGGAGATGTCGGCTTCCTGAAAGGCGTCGGTTCCGATCAGGCTGCGGCCCACCTGGCCGGTGATCGCCACGACCGGAACAGAGTCCATCTGAGCGTCCGCCAGTGGCGTGACCAGGTTGGTGGCACCCGGGCCGGACGTCGCCATGCAGACACCGACCTTGCCGGTCGCCTGGGCGTACCCGGTGGCGGCATGGCCTGCACCCTGCTCATGACGAACGAGGACGTGCCGGACCTTCTTCGAGTCGAAGAGAGGGTCGTAGACAGGCAGAACCGCACCACCCGGAATACCGAATACAGTGTCGACCTCGAGCTCCTCGAGGGCTCGGACCACGGACTGGGCGCCGCTGACCCGCTCTGGGGCGAGTTGGCGGCGGCTACCGGTCTGCGTCGCGGCGGCCGCGGTCGTAGGGCTGGCAGCCCCCGACTTGCGCGGCGTGGGTTGAGGCCGTGCGGTTGGTGCGCTCACTGGGAAATCCTCTGATTCTGGCTCCGGGCAACAAAAAACCCCCGTCAGCGAATGCTGTACGAGGGTGGCGCGTCGTTTCTGGCGAGTTGAAGAAATCGACTCAGGCGACGACGCGCCGGCCGATTACGAGCAACTCATTCTGTTTCACGCGCTCGACGGTAGGCGCGCTAATGGTGAACAGTCAACTTGGTGAGTCGGCCGTCCCAGAATGTGAGATACGTCGGCTGCGGTGCGAAGATGTAGAGGTGTCAACTCCGCAGCAGCCCGTGCCACCAGAGTCATCATCCCACACGACTGACATCCCCAAGCAGGTCATCCGAATTTCGCCACTCGCCTATATCGGATGCGCCTTTCTGCTCTTCGCCGTCTCGTTCCCCATCTTCGGTTGGCCGGCCGCCTTCGGGTGGCTCGTCGTGGCCCCGATCCTCGCCGCGGCGTGGGTCGCCCGGGTTCGGACCACCGTCACACCCGAGGGACTTCACGTGCGAAGACTGGTCGGCGGGCGGGCCCTCTCGTGGTCGGAGATCACCGGATTCCGCTTCCCGAAACGCGGCTGGGCGCGCGCCACGTTGACCGACGGCGGCGAGGTGGCTCTCCCTGTCGTCACCTTCGATCGTCTTCCCCAGCTCGCCGCGGCGAGCGGTGGACGGATCCCGGACCCCTACGCGGCGGCCGCGGCGGACGCGGAGCAGGCGCCAGACCCGACCTCCGACGGTGAAGACCCGGACAAGAACCAGCCGCGCACTGACGGCGGATAACGCGCGAGTAGCGTTGATCAGTACTTCCGTACGCTGACTAAGGAATACGCTCATGCCCCCGCTGAGGTCCCGAACCACCACCGCAGGACGAAATGCCGCCGGCGCCCGCGCGCTGTGGCGTGCCACCGGAATGACCGACTCCGACTTCGGTAAGCCGATCGTCGCGATTGCGAACTCCTACACCCAGTTCGTCCCCGGGCACGTCCATCTCAAGAACGTGGGTGACATCGTCGCCGACGCCGTGCGCGCTGCCGGTGGGGTACCTCGCGAGTTCCACACGATCGCCGTCGACGACGGAATCGCCATGGGACACGGCGGCATGCTCTACTCCCTCCCCAGCAGGGAAATCATCGCCGACTCCGTCGAGTACATGGTCAACGCCCACACCGCCGACGCACTCGTGTGCATCTCGAACTGCGACAAGATCACTCCGGGCATGCTCAATGCCGCACTGCGGCTGAACGTTCCCACGGTCTTCGTCTCGGGTGGGCCCATGGAAGCCGGCAAGGCGGTGGTCGTGAACGGTGTGGCCCAGGCTCCGACCGACCTCATCACCGCCATCTCGGCGAGCGCGAGCGACGAGGTCGACGACGAAGGGCTCGCCGAGGTCGAGCGCAGTGCCTGCCCGACCTGTGGGTCCTGTTCGGGCATGTTCACCGCCAACTCGATGAACTGCCTCACCGAGGCACTCGGACTCGCGTTGCCCGGCAACGGTTCCACACTGGCCACCCACGAGGCCCGGCGCGCGCTCTTCACCCGCGCGGGCACCACCGTCGTCGAAGCAGCCCTGCGCTATTACAAGGAGGACGACGAGTCGGTCCTGCCGCGCAACATCGCGACGCCCGCCGCGTTCCGCAATGCGATGGCCCTCGATGTCGCGATGGGTGGTTCCACCAACACGGTGCTGCACACCCTCGCCGCCGCCCAGGAGGGCGAGGTGTACGACTTCGATCTCGACAAGATCGACGAGATCAGCCGCAAGGTGCCGTGCCTGTCCAAGGTTTCACCCAACTCGGACTACCACATGGAAGACGTGCACCGAGCGGGTGGAATTCCCGCGATTCTCGGAGAACTCCGCCGGGCCGGGCTGCTCGAAAGCGACGTCTCGACCGTGCACACCAAGAGCTTCGACGAGTGGCTCGACACGTGGGACATCCGGTCGGGCAAGGCTTCCGACGAGGCCGTCGAGCTCTTCCATGCCGCACCCGGTGGTGTCCGCACCACCGAGCCGTTCTCGACGAACAACCGCTGGTCGTCACTCGACACGGACGCCGCGAACGGCTGCATCCGCGACTTCGAGCACAAGCACACGGTCGAGGGCGGTCTGGCCGTGCTCCGCGGCAACATCGCCGTCGACGGCGCGGTCATCAAGACGGCGGGAATCGACGAAGACCTGTTCCACTTCCAGGGGCCCGCGCGCGTCGTGGAGTCGCAGGAAGAGGCGGTGTCGGTGATCCTCGGTAAGAAGATTCAGCCCGGTGAGGTCCTCGTCGTGCGCTACGAGGGTCCCGCCGGCGGGCCGGGCATGCAGGAGATGCTGCACCCCACGGCATTCCTCAAGGGTTCCGGCCTCGGGAAGAAGTGCGCGCTGATCACCGACGGCCGGTTCTCCGGTGGTTCCTCCGGACTGTCCATCGGCCACATCTCCCCCGAGGCCGCCAGCGGCGGCGCCATCGGCCTCGTGGAGGACGGCGATCAGATCCTCATCGACATCGCGACCCGCACGCTGAAGCTCCTCGTCGACGACGAGGTGCTCGCCGAGCGCCGGGCGAAGATGGAGTCGTCCGAACGTCCGTGGCAGCCGGTGAACCGCGAACGCACGGTCACTACCGCACTGCGCGCCTACGCGGCGTTGGCGACCTCCGCCGACAAGGGAGCGGTGCGCCAGGTCCCCTGACCGACGATCTATTCGGGTGCACGATGCCGGGCACCGCTGCGGAGCTTCCTTCGCCGCGGTGCCCGGTTTCTTTCTGCCTCGGCGAGAGCCGATCCGCCGTGACGTGACCGCAATCACGAGGTAGTCAACTCGCTCAGAGCCTGAGCCGCTCGCACGACCTCCACTGACCATTCTGATCAGTTACCGGCCCGCTCCTTGCACACGGCGCTCAGTAGTGGTTCCCTCAGTTGGCCGATGAGACCTACATCACATCGGCGCACAGCCACCATCCTCCGGCCCACGAGGCCACCGGGAACACAACCTAGGAGCGACACATGCCAGGAGTCGGCATATGGCGAACGAAATCCGTCGAGCAATCGATCGCGGACACCGACGAGCCTGACACTCGGCTGCGGAGGGAATTGACCGCCAAGGATCTCACCGTCTTCGGCGTGGCTGTCGTGATCGGTGCCGGCATCTTCACGCTCACGGCCCGCACCGCAGGCAACGTCGCCGGGCCGTCCATCTCGCTCGCTTTCGTACTCGCCGCCATCGCGTGCGGGCTCGCCGCGCTGTGTTACGCCGAGTTCGCGTCCACCGTTCCGGTGGCCGGAAGCGCATACACCTTCTCGTACGCCACCTTCGGCGAATTCGTCGCCTGGATCATCGGCTGGGACCTCATCCTCGAATTTGCGCTCGCGTCGGCCGTGGTGGGCAAAGGCTGGTCGCTGTATCTGGGCAACGCGCTCGGCTTCAGCGGCGCCACCACAGCGCATCTCGGGCCGATCGACTTCGACTGGGGTGCGCTGATCATCGTCGGCGCCATCACCGCCGTGCTCGCCATCGGCACCAAGGTCTCCTCCCGCGTCTCTGCGATCATCACGGCCATCAAGATCGCCGTCGTTCTTCTCGTCATCGCGGTGGGCGTCTTCTACATCAAGAAGGAGAACTACGCGCCCTACATTCCGCCCGCCGAGGGTGCGTCGAGTACTGCGCAGGGCGTGCACCAGACCCTGTTCTCCTTCCTCACCGGCGCCGACGGCAGCAGTTACGGCTGGTACGGCCTGCTCGCCGCGGCCAGCCTCGTGTTCTTCGCCTTCATCGGGTTCGATGTCGTCGCCACCACTGCCGAGGAAACCAAGAACCCGCAGAAGGCTCTGCCCCGCGGCATCCTGGGCTCCCTTGCCATCGTCACCGTCCTCTACGTCGCCGTTACCCTCGTCCTCACCGGCATGGTCAAGTACACCGATCTGAAGACCGGGAGTCCGCTGGTCGGTGACAGCAGTGCCACTCTCGCCACCGCTTTCGAGGCACACGGCATCACCTGGGCGCAGACGGCCATCAACTTCGGCGGCCTCGCCGGCCTGACCACAGTGGTCATGGTCATGATGCTCGGACAGACCCGAGTGCTCTTCGCGATGTCTCGGGACGGATTGATGCCACGCGGGCTTGCCAAGACGGGCACCAAGGGGACGCCCGTTCGGATCACCCTGATCGTCGGGGCGGTCGTGGCTTTCCTCGCCGCGTTCTTCCCCATGGGCACGCTGGAAGAGATGGTGAACATCGGCACGCTGTTCGCGTTCGTGCTGGTATGCATCGGTGTGATCATTCTTCGCCGCACGCGGCCCGACCTGCCGCGTGGTTTCCGCGTCCCGCTGGTTCCGCTGGTTCCGATCCTCGCCGTCGCCGCCTGCGGATGGCTGATGCTCAATCTCTCGGTGGAGACGTGGATCCGGTTCGTCGGGTGGATGGCACTCGGTGTGCTGATCTACTTCGCCTACGGCCGGCGCAAGTCCGTCCTGGGCCGGCGTCTCGCCGCCGAGGCGGAGCCGCCGGAAGAGGAGAAGCTCCCCGAGTTCGCCCAGAACTGATTCGCACAGAACTGACCTGAGAGACACGACTCCGCCGCACCTCCATGAGGAGGTGCGGCGGAGTCGCCTGCGAAGTCAGATGAGCGGGTTGGCCCCGTTGAGAAAGATCCAGGTGCAGACGCCGGCAGCGACACCCAGGATCAGCGCGACGAACGAACCGATGAACGGACGGGTCGCCCAACCCCGGCGACCGTCGAGAGAGATACGACCGGGCCCGGTGAGAATGATGACTCCGGCGCACACACCGAGCAGGGTCTCGTACTCGGTTCCCGCAGGCGCGAAGTACTCGAGGCCCGGTTCCGCCGTCTGGCGGAACGCCCACGCGTTGATCATGACCGCGAGAACCGAAGCAGCGGCCAGTGGCGTCACCAGTCCGAGGATCAGCAACGCCCCACCGGCGACCTCACCGACAGCGCCCAGGATCGCAAGGAGCTTCGCCTGCTGGAATCCGGAGTTCGCCAGCATCTCCTCGAACCCGTCGAGACCCGGGCCGTTCCATATCCCCGTCAACTTCTGCAGTCCGTGCACCAGAGCCGTGCCGCCCACTGCCAGGCGCAGTGCGAGCAACCCGAGGTCCAGGGTTCCGCGACCGATTTTCACGTCACCGTCGCCCGCCGTCCCGACCGCGGTCGTACCCGGCGATGCGGCCGCTGCGGCGGAAGTGCCGCCGAGAACCTCCGTCGGCTGATCCGATCCGAACGACCCCGAGTCCCGGTAGGCGGGGATCTGCTCGGTCGGCAGACCCGCGCCCCGCGCGTCGCCGAAATCCAGTTCGTCGTCGGTGTGCGGAAGCGTGCGTCCCCCGGAACCCGCCGCCGGCGTGGCCGTCGGAAAACGCTCCGTCGGAGAGTCGTACGGGCTGGAGACCTTACCGTAGTCCGGTGAGGCGCCGTGGTCCGAGGCACCGGGGTCCGGCGACTCGCTGGGATCTTTCCGCATGTCAGTCACACCGTCCAGGGTAGGTCGGCGCAGGGAACATCGCGGGGAAGCAGGTGCGGCGTGGCGGTGACGCCGCACCCTTCCGTAACGTTTCACTCATGATGGTGGGTGGGCTGAGCCGCAGGACGACCGGCAGATCGACATGGATGGTGTCCGTGCTGTGTGTCACCGCGTTGCTCGCAGCAGGCTGTGCGAAGTTCGACGATTCGGCGTCCTCACCGTTCAGCCCCGAACCTTCCGAGGCGTCGGGTGCCGAGGTAGAGCCCGAGAGTCCGCCTCCGTCCACCACCACACCCCCACCGCCCAGCGGGCCGCTCGGACCGTGCCAGGATCCGGACCCCAGTGTGATCGCCACCTGTCTCGACACCACGGGCGGGCTCGTCGTCCTTCCCGACGCAGCCACCGCGCTGGTCGCAGAACGACGCACCGGACGCATCCTCGAGGTCGCGCAGGGCCGCCAGCCCAGAGAGATAGCGCACATCGACGTCGACGCCAGTTCCGACGGCGGACTTCTCGATATCGCCCTGTCACCGAGCTTCGTCGAGGACAACTTGATCTACGCCTACATCTCGACTCCCACCGACAACCGGGTGGTGCGCGTGGCACCGGGCGATACGGCCAAGGAAGTGCTCGGCGGGATACCACGGGGGAATGTCGGCAATGCCGGTTCACTCGAATTCTCCGGCGACGACCTCATGGTGCTCACCGGAAACGCCGGCAACCCGGCCGCCGCGTCCGATCCCGCCTCTCTCGCGGGCAAGCTGTTGAAGGTGACCGCGCTGACACCCGCCCCGACCCCCGCACAGCCTCGCCCGCAGGTCGTCCTGTCCGGCATCGGGACCGCCGGTGGGGTGTGCGTCGACCCCGGTGTGGCGGTCTGGGTCACCGACCGCACCCCCCTCGAGGATCGCCTGCAGCGCGTGAGTGCAGACGGTGCCGTGTCCTCCCCGGTGTGGACGTGGCCGGAGCGCCCCGGAGTGGGCGGCTGCGTGGCCGCGCAGGATGTCGTCGCGGTGTCGCTGAGCACGGCCAAGGCGATGTCGGCGCTCGCCGCCGACCCGAGCACCGGAGCGGTCACCACTGCCCCGGGCGTCATCGTCCAGGACCGGTACGGCCAGCTCGGTGGGGCCGCCCTCGGGCCGGACGGGCTGATCTGGGTCAGCACGGTGAACAAGACAGCCGGTCAGCCCGGCCCCAACGACGACCGTGTGATCAAGATGCCGTTGCCCTCAGGCGGCGGCGGGTTCGACTGATCGGCTCCGCTCCGCCCCGCGTGCACCCCTGCACACATGCACGAACGGGACGTTCGTTCGGTTGAACCGAACGAACGTCCCGTTCGTGCACCGGCGGGGTGTGGCTGACTCGCCCGCGGAGACCAGCGCAACAGTAAGGGTCTAGCTGCACGCCTCGATGACGAGTTCCTTGACGCGTGCGGGATCTGCCTGACCCCGCGTCGCCTTCATCACGTCGCCGACGATCTTGCCTGCAGCGGCCACCTTTCCGCCGCGAATCTTGTCGGCGATATCAGGGTTGGCTGCCAAGGCCTCGTCGACGGCCGCCTTCAACTTGGT
This sequence comes from Rhodococcus sp. ZPP, assembly GCF_017656075.1. NCBI lineage: Bacteria > Bacillati > Actinomycetota > Actinomycetes > Mycobacteriales > Nocardiaceae > Rhodococcus > Rhodococcus sp. ZPP. The sequence continues at coordinate 6,243,119 of NZ_CP058638.1, read as the reverse complement.
GTCGTCCCGCTCGACCACGAATTCCGGATGGTTTGCGACAACCTGCTTGGGGTCGCCCTCGCCGTCGAGGACGCGGTCGACCACCTGGCGCGCCACCTTGTTGTTCAGTGTGCCGTTGTCGATGAGCGCGACCACCTCGGCCACCTGCGCCGGGGTGATCGGCAGGGCCGTCAACTCCACGCCGCGGGTGTTGGCCTGCTGGGCGAGGTACGACACCCACCACGACCGTGCGGCTTCCGGGGAGGCTCCGGCCTCGGCCGTGGCGATCACGAGGTCGAGGGCACCTGCGTTCACGAGGTCGCGCATCACCTCGTCGGAAACACCCCAGTCGGCCTGGATCCGGGCCCGACGGACCCACGGCAACTCCGGCAGTGTGCCGCGGAGTTCCTCGATCCATTCGGCGCTGGGAGCTACGGGCTCGAGGTCGGGTTCCGGGAAATAGCGGTAGTCCTCGGCGGTCTCCTTGCGCCTGCCCGGCGAGGTGGTGCCGTCCGCCTCCTGGAAGTGGCGTGTTTCCTGGATCACCGCACCCCCCGACTCCAGCACGGCGGCCTGACGGCGCATCTCGTACCGGACCGCCACCTCGACGCTCTTGAGGGAGTTGACGTTCTTCGTCTCGGTCCGGGTTCCCAGTTCGGTAGCACCGATCGGCATCAGCGACACGTTGGAGTCGCAGCGCATCGAGCCCTGGTCCATGCGCACGTCCGACACCTTCAGCGACTTCAGCAGATCACGCAGAGCGGTGACGTAGGCGCGGGCCACCTCGGGCGCTCGCGCACCGGCACCGCTGATGGTCTTGGTCACGATCTCGACCAGCGGCACGCCCGCCCTGTTGTAGTCGAGCAGCGAGTGGCTTGCTCCGTGGATACGGCCGGTCGCGCCACCGACGTGCAGCGACTTCCCCGTGTCCTCTTCCATGTGTGCACGCTCGATCTCGACGCGCCAGGTGGTGCCGTCGTCGAGAACGACGTCGAGGTAACCGTCGGTGGCGATCGGCTCGTCGTATTGCGAGATCTGATAGTTCTTCGGCTGGTCCGGGTAGAAATAGTTCTTCCGCGCGAAACGGCCCCACGGCGTGATCGAGCAGTTCAGCGCCAGACCGATCCGGATCGCGGACTCCACCGCCGCCTCGTTGACCACCGGCAACGACCCCGGCAGGCCCAGGCACACCGGGCATACCTGCGTGTTCGGCTCCGCACCGAACTCGGTGGGACACGGGCAGAACATCTTGGTGTTGGTGCCGAGCTCTACGTGCACCTCCATGCCGAGAACAGGCTCGTACTTGGCGAGCACATCGTCGTAGTCGAGGAGGGCCGGCGCGTCGACAGCAGTCATGCAGAAGAGTTTATGCGCCTGCTCGTGTGCCGAAAAACGCGGTCAGCCGAAAAAGGCGGCTGCCTCGTCGTACCGCTCGCGCGGCACGGTCTTGAGGTGACGGGTGGCGTCGGTGAGCGCCACCAATTCGATCGACGTGCCATGCAGGGCGACCATCTGCCCGAAGTCTCCGCGGTGGACCGCGTCCGTGGCGTGCACCCCGAAGCGGGTGGCGAGTACCCGGTCGTACGGGGTGGGAGTGCCGCCCCGCTGCACGTGCCCGAGAACCGTTGTCCGTACTTCCTTGCCGATGCGGCGCTCGATCTCGGCGCCGAGCTGCTGCGCGACACCGGTGAATCGTTTGTGCCCGAACTCGTCGATGCCGCCTTCGCGCAGCGTCATCGACTCGGGGGTGGGTGCCGCACCCTCGGCGACGACACAGATGAAGTGGGAGTCGCCCCGCTGGAACCGCTTCTTCACCATGTCGCACACCTCAGCGACGTCGAACGGCACCTCGGGAACGAGGGTGAGGTGAGCGCCCGTCGCCAGACCCGAGTGCAGCGCGATCCAGCCGGCGTGTCTGCCCATCACCTCCACCAGCATGACCCGTTGGTGCGACTCTGCCGTGGTGTGCAACCGGTCGATCGCATCCGTCGCGATGGACAGCGCGGTGTCGAAGCCGAACGTCACGTCGGTGCAGTCGATGTCGTTGTCGATGGTCTTCGGAACCCCGATGACCGGGACACCGCTTTCTGCCAACCATCCTGCGGCAGTGAGCGTTCCCTCACCTCCGATCGGAATGAGGGCGTCGATCCCGTTGTCGTCGAGGGTCTGCCGGATCTGGTCCAGTCCGGCTTTCAATTTGTCCGGGTTCACCCGGGCCGTTCCGAGGATCGTGCCGCCGCGGGTGAGGATGCGGTCGATCCGGTCGTCGTTGGACAACGGAACCTTGCGATCCTCGAGCAGGCCGCGCCACCCGTCCCGGAATCCGACCACCGAGCTGCGGTACCGACCGTCGGCAGTGCGCACCACCGCCCTGATCACCGCATTGAGTCCGGGGCAGTCGCCGCCGCCGGTCAGGATCCCGATCCGCATCCAAGCACCCCTCGTTCTCCCGTTGCGGCGCCGCGCCCCGGAGGGACGGCATCTCGTGTGGTGATGGTGGTTCTCCTTATCCATCTTGCCGCTCCGGCGCCGTGAGAGCACCTCGGACCGCCGGGTTCTTTTTCAGCCCGGTGTGACGAGGCCACTCTCGTAGGCGAGTACCACGGCCTGTGCGCGGTCGCGGAGATCGAGCTTGGACAGCACCTTTCCGACGTGCGTCTTGACGGTCTGCTCGGCGACGAACAGGCGGTCGGCTATCTCGGTGTTGGACATCCCGCGGGCGATGAGTTCGAGAACCTCCCGCTCGCGCGGGGTCAGCGCCGACAGCGCAGCGGGTTTACGACGGGTAGTGCTGCGGCGGCTGGTCACGTCGGCGATGAGACGCCTGGTGACGGTCGGCGCCAGAAGTGCCTCCCCATCGGCGACGACGCGGACCGCACGAACCAGTTCTTCGGCGGGCGCATCTTTGAGCATGAAACCGCTGGCTCCGATGCTGAGTGCTTCGTAGACATAGTCGTCGACGTCGAAGGTGGTGAGCATCAGCACACGCACCGGGGGGTCGAATCCGGCCGACAGGATCAGGCGCGCCGCATCGAGGCCGTTCATCTCCGGCATCCGGACATCCATGAGCACCACGTCGGGACGCAGACGTTTGACCTCGGTCACCGCCACCGCCCCGTCCGGTGCGTCGCCGATCACGCTGATGTCGGGCTGTGAGGAGAGGAGGGCGCCGAAGCCCTGACGGACCATGGCTTGATCGTCTGCGATGAACACGGTGATGGCCACGCCCGTCAGCCTAGGCTGACGCGGCCGCAAACTCGGCGTGCACCTCGAATCCACCGTTGTCGTGCATCCGGGTGGTGAGCACTCCCCCGACGGCCTGCGCACGCTCGCGCATGCCGATGATTCCGTTGCCTCCGGTGGATTCGTGCCTGGTCAGCGCGGATGCGAGACTCCGTTTCGCCGGACCGTTGACCACGGCAAGCGACACGATCGGAGATTGGTACGTGATCTTCACCTCGACCGCCGCACCCGATGCGTGCCGCGCGGTATTGGCCAGTGACTCCTGCAGGATGCGATACATCACCAATCCGACCGACTCGGACACGAGTGTCTGATCACCGGACACAGTCCAGGTGACCGGAATCCCGGCCCGCCGACTGCCCTCGAGCAACTCTCCGATCTGGTCCACCCCCGGCTGCGGGGCGTGCTCGGCGAGCTGGCCGTCGCTCCGCAAGACGCCGAGCAGTCCGCGCACCTCGTTCAGTGCGGCGCGCCCGGCGGCGCCGATCGACTCGAATTCCGCGCGGGTCTCGGCCGACACGTTCGCGATGCGGTAGGGAGCGCTCTGCGCCTGCACGACGACCATCGACATGTGATGTGCGACAACGTCATGCAGGTCGCGGGCGATGCGCGCCTTCTCCTCGAGAATCGTGCGACGGGTGCGTTCGAGCTCGCTCAACTCCTCCTGCCGGGCGAGTTGCCTGCGGGAGAGCACGAGCCAGCGGATCAGCAGGCCGAAGACGACGATCGCCGTGAGCCCGACGGCCCAGCCGCGGCCGTTGGTGCCGGGAGTGTCGGCAAGGAAGAGGAGCACCGTCGAGATCCACGCGACACCGACCACGGGAATCGCCGCCCGCATACTCACAGCCGCCAGGAGTGCGAGGATCACCAGGATATGGACTACCTGCCAGGGATAGTCGTAACCCTCCTGCAGTCCGAAGACTCGCGGAATGACCAGAGCCGACACTGCAGAGACAGCCCACCCGAGTGCAGGGTTGGCGCGGATCAGAACGAAGGGGAACGCTGCGAGCGCCGCAACGAACGGCTGAATCGGTGGGCTGACCTGGTGCGTCAATTGCAGTGTCGGCCACGCGACAGCGAAGAGAATCGCTGTGACCGAGACAATTGCCACGTTGAGCCACTGACCTCGAGCAACGCTCCGGATTCGCGTCTTCTTGTCCACACGTCGAGCGTAGGAGCTGCCTTCGCAGCGCGTCCTCACTCCGCGGGCCGAGGTACTTCTAGTACCGAGGTATGAGATTTCAGCCGACTGGTCCTCCGAAGCCAGGAATCGAACCGGACTCCGGTGTGATGTGGCTGCGTAACGCTTGTTCATACCGTCGTCCTCATGCGAACGACGGGGACACGGAGAACTACGTGGGCAGCGGTGGCCTGTGCCGCAACGGCACTTCTGACCACAACCGGGTTTTCCGGCACCGGGACCGCGGGCACACCCCGGGCGGAGAACACCGCCGCATCGGACGCGGTACGCACGCTCACCTCCGCCGAGGAGTTCGGCGAAGCGTCCATCCCCGAGGACTTCGAATCCGTCATGGGGTACACACCCCAGCGCGTCGAGGGAATGCTCGCCGACCCGGACGGCGACTGCTCGTCCCCGGTTCCGCTGCCGGTCGAATTCGTTGCGTCGTGCAAGGCCCACGACCTCGGATACGACCTCCTCCGTTACGCCTCCCGGTCCGGGAACGACCTCGAGCCGTGGGCCCGACAGAGCCTGGACGCACAGCTCGATCGACGCATGCACGCGGCCTGTGACACGCGCGTCGACGAACGGGCCCGCGCATCCTGCTCCGTCATGGCGAACATCGCGGCCACTGCCGTCACGGGAAACAGCTGGCGCCAGGGATATTCCGCGCCCGTCACGGAGTCCGGAGTCAAGTACGGGCTCGCAGGCGGTCTCGGTGTGACGCTTCTCGCGGGCGCCGTCTGGTCCCTCCGCCGCCGTCCGGAACCCGAGGGAGCCGTCGCATGAGCACGACCATCGTTTTGAGCACCCGACCTCCCGGGGACTACGGCAGCCCGGTACCGGCATCTGCGCTGCGCCGGGCCCTCGCCACGACGATTCCGGTATCGGCACTTCCTCGGGCGTCCTCCACGATCGTCGTCACTCTCTGCGTACTCGCCTCTCTCACACCGTCATTGCTCCCTCGAAGCGCCCTGACGCAGGCCCTGTTCACCGGGGTCCTCGCTGCGACGGGGCTCGGGATGCTCGTCCTCGCTCGTCGGCTGCGACAGGTGCTCACCCGCTCCTCCGGCTCCCGGGTACCACGGGAATCCGTTCGACTCCTCGCCTTGCTCGGCGCGATGGTCACCACCACCTGGGCGATGGTCGCGGCCGATCACTGGCAGGACTCCCTCCGACAGGTGATGGGGATGAGCAGCGTCGGCCCGGGCCACTGGATGCAGGTACTCCTCGGAGCCGTAACGACCTTCGTGGTCGTGGTCGTCGCCGGTGCGACCGTCTCCTCGGTGGCCCACCGTCTCGGCTGGATCGGCAGTGCTACGACGGCCGTCGTTCTCGCGACCGGTCTGCAACTGGTCGCCGGGCCCGCGGTATGGGAGATGATGTCGCGTTCCTACAGCGATTCCAATGACGTGGTCGACGTCTCGCTGCAGCGTCCAATGTCCGCCGCACGAGCGGGGAGCTCCGAGTCCGTCGTCAGCTGGGAGTCGCTCGGGCGGCAGGGACGTCGCTTCGTGGCGGCCGGTGAACAGTCCGGGAGTATCCGCACCTACGTCGGGATGAACTCGGCACCGGACGTGAAGTCCCGTGCGGCGCTGGCAGTCTCGGAACTCAAGAGGGCCGGTGGATTCGCCCGCTCGGCCATCGTCGTCACCGTCCCCACCGGCTCCGGCTGGATCGACGAGAACGCGGCGGAAGGATTCGAGGACCGCTTCGACGACGACGTCGCGATAGTCGGGCTCCAATATTCCTACGCACCGAGTTGGATCACCTTCGTCTTCGGCCGTTCGGCGGCCGACGAATCGGCGGCAGCCTTGTTCGATGCGGTCGCCGATCGCATCACGGCACTACCCGATGCGATCCGTCCCGCTCTCTACGTCTACGGTCAGAGCCTCGGATCCGTCGGCGGGAGCGCGCAATTCGCCGACGCGGCAGACCTCGGTCGGCGAGCATGCGGGGCGCTGTGGGCCGGACCGCCCGCCGGGTCCGTGATGACCGACGGCGCAACGGTTCTGGCCAACACGTCCGATCCCGTCGTGTGGTGGTCACCCGACCTGATCCTGCGCCGGCCCGATCTGTCACGGGCCGTGGCCGATGCTCCTGTCCCACAGTGGATTCCCGGCCTGACGTTCCTCCAGGCGAGCGTCGACCTGCTGTCGGCGCTGAATTTCCCCGCCGGGCACGGGCATCGCTACGGGAAGGAACAGGGCACCGCCCTACCCGACTGCGACCTCACTCGGTGATTCGAGGGGACCACGAGCAGCTTCGAACGCCGCACCCACCCGGTAGAGCCGCTCGTCGGCCAGCGCCGGCGCCATGATCTGCAACCCGACCGGGAGACCGTCGTCCGCCGACAGCCCGGACGGAACGGACATGGCGCAGTGGCCCGCGAGATTGGTAGGCAGGGTGCACAGGTCCGACAGATACATCGCGAGTGGATCGCCGACCTTCTCCCCCAGCTTCCAGGCCGTGAACGGACTGGTGGGCGACACGAGGACATCGACCTTCTCATAGGCCCTGTCGAAGTCGCGGGAGATGAGAGTCCGGACCTTGAGCGCCTGGCCGTAGTACGCGTCGTAGTACCCCGCCGAGAGTGCGTAGGTACCGATCATGATGCGACGCTTGACCTCCGGGCCGAAGCCCGCGGCACGGGTAGCTGCCATCACCTGATCCGCGCTCATGTCACCCTCGTCGATCCGCAGTCCGTAACGCATGGCATCGAACCGGGCGAGATTGGAGGACACCTCACTCGGGAGGATCAGGTAGTACGCCGCGAGCGCGTATTCGAAGTTGGGACACGACACTTCGACGACCTCGGCACCCAGTTCGGTGAGCTGTGCCACGGCAGCGTCGAACGAGGACAGGACGCCGGGCTGGTAGCTGTCGGAGTGCAGTTCCTTGACTACGCCGACCTTCACACCCCGCAGGTTGCCGCCCGCGCCCTCCCGCGCCGCGGCGACCACCGGGCGGACCGGCGCATCGATGGAGGTGGAGTCGCGCGGATCGTGCCCGGCGATCACCTCGTGCAGCAGGGCGGTGTCGAGAACTGTGCGACCACAGGGCCCACCCTGGTCCAGCGACGACGCACAGGCGACCAGGCCGAAACGGGACACCGTGCCGTAGGTCGGCTTGGTGCCCACCGTCGCGGTGAGGGCGGCGGGCTGACGGATCGATCCACCGGTGTCGGTACCGATCGCGAGCGGAGCCTGCCGGGATGCGAGCGCCGCGGCGCTGCCGCCACCCGAGCCACCCGGGACGCGTGTTGTGTCCCACGGGTTGCGGGTGGGGCCGTACGCGGAGTTCTCGGTGGACGAGCCCATGGCGAACTCGTCGAGGTTGGTCTTGCCGAGGATCGGGATTCCGGCGGCGCGGAGCTTGCTCGTGAGAGTCGCGTCGTAGGGGGCCACCCAGTTCTCGAGGACCTTCGAGGCACACGTGGTGGGCATGTCGGTGGTCGTGAAGATGTCTTTGAGCGCCAACGGAACTCCCGCCAACGGCGAAACAGGAGCCTCACCGGCCGTGAGTGCGCCGTCCACCTCCTTCGCCGAAACGAGGGCCTGCTCCCCCGCAACGTGCAGGAAGGCTCCGAGTCCGCCGTCGACCTCCGCGATGCGGTCGAGATGTGCCTGGGTGACCTCGACGGACGACACCTCACGGCTGTGAATCTTCGACGCCAGTTCTGCCGCGTCGAGTGTGGTCAGTTCGGCGCTCATTCGCCCTCTCCGAGAATCTGCGGGACGGCGAAGCGATCCTGTTCGACAGCGGGCGCGCCGGACAGCGCCTGCTCCGGGGTGAGCCCGGGAACGATCACATCCGGACGGGTCACGTTGGTGACCGCGTTCGGGTTCGCCATCGGCTGGACGTCTTCTGCGGGAACCTCGGTGACCACCTTCACGTGGCTGAGAATCGAGTCCAGCTGACCCGCGAACTCGTCGAGTTCGGCGTCGGTCAGGGCGAGTCGAGACAGCCGCGCGAGGTGCGCGACCTCGTCACGGGAGATGGCAGGCACCGCGGGGCCCCTTTCAGGTCGGACGTACACAATGTCCTTCCCAGCCTAGAGCGTGGCCGGATCAGCCGTGCAGCCAGCGCCGCTTCCCGACGGTCGGGAAGGGTGGGGAACCACGAAGACCACGACCGGTGTGGTGGTGACGGGCCCAGGTTTCGAGTCGACATGTTTCGCGAATGAGGCGATTCGGTATCGGGGGTGTCAACTAATCGAGCGCGACCAGCAACTCCCGCGCAGCCGGTCCCCGAAGGCGGAGGGGGGACCGCATACTCGGAACCGAAAGTGCAAGGATGGTCGTGACGGGGGTCGCAGGTAGCACTCCCGCGTTTATCTCGTGGTGAAAGGGACGCACGTGTCGTATCTGCTTCGCGTCCAGCTCCCCGACCGACCAGGTAGCCTCGGCTCGCTCGCCGTCGCCCTCGGTTCGGTGGGCGCTGACATTCTGTCGCTCGACGTTGTGGAGCGGGGTGCAGGATTCGCCATCGACGACCTCGTGGTCGATGTCGAGCCGGGGTCCCTCCCCGACACCCTGATCACCGCCGCCGAGGCCCTCCCCGACGTCACCATCGATTCCATTCGTCCCTACGCCGGAATACTCGACACCCACCGCGAACTCGAGTTGATCGATCAGGTGGCCACCGCGGCGGACGACCGTCTGCAGGTTCTGGTCGACGGCGCTCCGCGGGTGCTGCGCGTCGGCTGGTCCGTGGTCGCGGACCTGGGACCGCGGGGCGCTTACCGCGTGGTCGGCAGTTCCGGAGCTCCGGAAACCCATGCCACGGACATCCCGTGGATGCCCCTCGAGAAGCCGACGGCGCTGGACGGTGAGGGTGACTGGGTACCGCGGGTGTGGCGCGATATGAACACCACCCTGGCCGCGGCCCCACTCGGCGCCACCGGCCGCGTGCTGATGCTGGGCCGGCCCGGGGGTCCGGAGTTCCGCCCTTCGGAAGTCGCGCGGCTGGGATATCTGGCCGGCATCATCGCAACCGTGCTGGGCTGAGGGCCTGACCCGCGGCCTGCCTCACACCAGTTCGCGGACCAGGACGGTCAACTCCACGCCGGGTACCGGATGCCAATTCCGTTCGGCCACAGGAACAAATCCGTTGCGGTCGTAGATGCGCCGGGCAGCTTCCATCGACGGCTGCGTCGACATCACAACGGCGCGGTCGCCCCGGTCGTAGGCGGTGTCCAGTACGTGCCGCACCAACGCCGAACCGACGCCGGAGCCGCGCGCGTCCGGCGACACCGCGAGCATGCGGAACTCGAGTTCGCCCGGCTGTGCCACATCCGCGTAGGGCGACGTCGGATCCGCGATCGTGACGGAGCCGACGACCCGGCCGTCGATGACGGCAACCCGGACATCCGCCTTCTCCACACGTCCGGCCGTATCACGCAGGCGTTCGGTGTACGGATCGTGCGCTTCGACGAATCCGCCGCCGACGTACGCGATCACCGTCAGGTCGCCGACGACCTCGTACTCGTCCGGGGTCACATCCCGTATTTCGATCATGTCCAGAACTATGGCAGTACACCTCACGGTGCCCAAAAAACGGGAGTGAGGAACCGGTCACATCTCCGAATCGGCCACAGCCTCCGGCCCACCTTCGAGCAGTCGCCGGAATCCGTCCTCGTCGAGAACAGCAACACCGAGTTCGACGGCCTTGTCATGCTTCGAGCCCGGTGATTCCCCGACCACCACATAGGCCGTCTTCTTCGACACCGAACCCGCGGCCTTGCCGCCTCGGACGAGGATGGCTTCCTTGGCCTGATCACGCGAGAACGTCTCGAGTGATCCGGTCACCACGATCGACAAGCCTTCGAGGTTGCGCGGGATCGATTCGTCACGTTCATCTTCCATGCGCACCCCGGCCGCCGCCCACTTCTCGACGATCTGCAGATGCCAGTCGACTCCGAACCATTCCGCGACCGCGGCGGCGATGGTGCCGCCCACGCCGTCAACTGCCGCCAACTCCTCGACAGAACTCTGGCGGATCCGATCGAGCGAACCGAACTCGCCGGCAAGCGCACGGGCAGCCGTGGGTCCCACATGACGAATCGACAATGCCACGAGCACCCGCCACAGCGGTTTGTCCTTCGCGGAGTCGAGGTTGTCGAGGAGCCGCCGGCCGTTGGCGGAGAGAGCCCCCGCCTTGGTTCGGAAGATCGACGTCTTCAGGAGATCGTCCTCCGTGATCGAGAACAGGTCACCCTCGTCCTCGATCGCCCCGGCCTCGAGCAGCCCCGTCGCGGCCTCGTAACCGAGCACCTCGATGTCGAACGCGCCGCGGCCCGCGACGTGGAAGACCCGCTCGCGGAGCTGCGCGGGACAGTAGCGCTGATTGGGGCAGCGGATGTCGGCATCCCCCTCCTTGGCCGGGGCCAGGAGGGTGCCGCACTCGGGGCAGTGCGTCGGCATGACGAACTCGTGCTCGTCGCCAGTACGCACGTCGACGACGGGGCCCAGAACCTCTGGGATGACGTCACCAGCCTTGCGGATCACCACGGTGTCACCGATCAGGACACCCTTGCGCTTGACCTCGGAGCCGTTGTGCAGGGTGGCGAGTGACACGGTGGAACCGGCGACGGTGACCGGTTCCATGTAGGCGAAAGGTGTAACCCGTCCCGTCCGCCCCACATTGACCCGGATGTCGAGGAGCTTGGTGGTGGCTTCCTCGGGCGGGTATTTGTACGCGATCGCCCACCGCGGGGCTCGCGAGGTGGAACCGAGCCGGCGTTGCAGCAACATCTCGTCGACCTTCACCACCAGTCCGTCGATTTCGTGCTCGACGTCGTGCCGGTGTTCGCCCCAGTACTGGACCTTCGCCACCACCGCGTCGGCGCCCACGACACGGGAGGTGTGTGAGGAGACGGGCAGACCCCACGCGGCCAGCGCCGTGTAGGCGTCGTACTGCGAGACGGGCTCGAACCCTTCGATCCGGCCGAAACCGTGACAGATCATTCCGAGACGGCGACGGGCAGTGACCGCGGGATTCTTCTGCCGCAGCGAGCCGGCTGCGGAGTTGCGGGGATTCGCGAAGGGCGCCTTGCCTTCGTCGACGAGCGCGGCGTTGAGAGCCGCGAAATCCTCGAGCCGGAAGAACACCTCGCCGCGCACCTCGAGCAAGGCGGGAACCGGGTATTCGTCTGTGCCGGTGAGTCTTTCCGGAATATCGTCGATCGTGCGTGCGTTGAGTGTGACGTCCTCGCCCGTGCGCCCGTCACCGCGAGTGGCTGCGCGCACGAGTCGGCCGTTCTCGTACACGAGGTTGAGTGCGACGCCGTCGATCTTCACCTCGCAGAGGTAGGGCAGATCGGCGCCCGCCTCCTGTTCCACCCGGCTGATCCAGGTGCGCAACTCGTCGGTGGCGAACACGTTGTCGAGACTGAGCATGCGCTCGAGGTGGTCGACGGAGGTGAAATCGGTCGCGAAGCCGCCGCCGACGAGTTGGGTCGGCGAGTCGGGGGTGCGCAGGTCCGGGTATTGGTTCTCGAGGTCGTTCAACTGTCCGAGCAGCGCATCGAACTCACCGTCGGAAATGACGGGCGCGTCGCGGACGTAGTAGCGGAACTGATGCTGCCGCACTTCCTCGGCCAGTTCGTTCCACCGCTCCCGTACGTCGCCGGGGGCGGGTGTCGGGGCTTCGGTCGATTCAGTCACGTCCGAAGATTAACCGGTCGGGCCGACAGCCAACCCGCGAGTCACAGTGATTCGGGGTCGTCGGTGAACGCACTACTCACTTCAGTGCTCAGACGCAGGGCCTCACGACTCCACTGCTCGTCTGCTCCGGCGAGCCCACATGCCGGCGTGACCGCCACCTGGGTGCGCAGTGTCGTGCGGGGAAAGCCGAGTCGGTCGATCAGCGTCACGGCCGGTGCGGCGAGGTCACGCCACGTGGTGGGGATCGACGGCGCCACGCTGGGGATCAATCCGAGAGCCAGCTCCTTCCCGGCGTCGAGCAGTTCCCCGATGCCGTCCAGATCGGCTGCTGTCAGCTGCGCCACGTCCAGGCCGACTGCTCGTGCCGTACTGCGCCGCAGCAGGTCGGTGGGTATCCCCGCGGCGCAGCAGTGCACCATCGTGACACCACCGGAGCCGGTGAGAGCCGCCTCGAGCACCGCGAGGGCCTCCGGCTCGGGCAGCGCGCGAACCGTCTCGAGACGGGTCCGGCCGGACAACGTGCCAGCCAGCACCGCAGGCAACCGCGGTTCGTCGAACTGGATCAGGACCTGCGCACCGAGACGCCGGGTTACCTCGGCGGCATGCCGGGCCACACCCTCGCCCAGCGACTCGGCGAAGTCCCGCACCGCGCCCGGATCGGTGAGGACGCGGCGGCCCGTGCCGAACTCCACTTCCGCGGCCAAGGTGAGCGGTCCGACCGCCTGCACTTTCACCACATGGTCGGCGCCGACCAGACCGGCTGTCTCCCAGGCTTCTTCGAGCGCGTCGAGGTCCTGGTTCAGCAGGTCGGTGGCCCGCTTGGCCACCGAACCTCTCCGCGAGACCACCCGGTACGCCGTCGTGGATACGTCCAGCTGCAGATCGACGAGAAGTGCGCTCGCACGGCCGATCATGTCTGCTCCGAGCCCCCGCGCGGGCAACTCCACCAGGTGGGGAAGCCTGCCCAGTTCACCGAGAACGATCGTGGCGGCTTCGCGTGCATCGGTTCCGGGCCACGAGCCGACGCCGGTGACGGCACCGGCCAGCGAAACAGTGTGTGTCACTGCGCGGTCGGACGGGAGTCGGTACCCGAGATCGTTCCACTGCCGAGGACGATGTCGCCCGCCGGATCCGTTCGGTAGAGGACCACTGCCTGACCCTTGGCCACACCGGTGAGGGGTTCGCGCAGCGAAATGGCGATGCCGCCGTCGACTGCCTCGGCCACGGCCTCGGCCAGGCCGCCGTGCGCGCGTACCTGAACCGTGCACTCGATCGGCGCGTCCGGCACCCGGCCCGACGTCCAGACGGCTCGCTCGGCGCTGATCGTGTGCACCTCGAGGTTGCGAGCAGAACCCACCCGGACGGTGCCCGTCTCCGGCTCGATCGCCGTGACGTACCGCGGCTGTCCGTCCGCTGCGGGACCCTGGACGCCGAGACCCTTGCGCTGGCCGATGGTAAAGCCATGTACGCCTTCATGTTCCGCGAGAACTTCACCCGAGTCGGCGTCGACCACACTTCCCGGGCGCACACCGATCCGCGCGCCGAGGAACGCCCTGGTGTCGCCGGAGGGGATGAAGCAGATGTCGTGGCTGTCGGGCTTGTTCGCCACGGCCAGACCCCGCTCGGCCGCCTCCGCCCGGATCTGCTCTTTCGGGGTGTCACCTACCGGGAACATCGCCCGGGACAACTGCTCGGCGGTGAGCACACCGAGAACGTAGGACTGGTCCTTGTCGGCATCGACAGCGCGCCGGAGCACCCCGTCGTGAAGCTGCGCATAGTGACCCGTGGCCACTGCGTCGAACCCGAGTGCGATGGCGCGGTCCGCCAGCGCCGCGAACTTGATCTTCTCGTTGCAGCGCAGGCAGGGGTTGGGTGTCTCACCGGCGGCGTAGGACGCCACGAAGTCGTCGATCACGTCTTCCTTGAAGCGATCGGCGAAATCCCAGACGTAGAAAGGGATTCCGAGAACGTCCGCCGCACGCCTGGCATCACCGGCGTCCTCTTTGGAGCAGCACCCCCGCGATCCGGTCCGCAAGGTTCCCGGTTCGGCGGACAACGCAAGGTGCACACCGACCACGTCATGCCCTGCAGCCACAGCCCGGGCCGCAGCGACGGCGGAGTCGACTCCGCCACTCATGGCCGCCAGTACTCGCATCAACGATTCCCTCCACGCGCTCCGACACCGGCGAGCCCCGCGGCGCGGGCTCGCTCCACTACTTGCGGCAGCGCCGCGATCAACGCTTCCACGTCTCCCGCCGTCGACGTGTGCCCCAACGAGAACCGCAGCGAACCCCGCGCGGTGGCCGGGTCCACACCCATCGCCGTCAGGACGTGACTCGGGCGAGCCACGCCCGCCGTACACGCCGATCCGGTGGAGCACTCGATTCCCGCTGCGTCGAGCAACATCAGCAGGGAATCACCCTCACAGCCGGGGAAAGTGAAATGGGCGTTGCCGGGCAGGCGTGCAGCACCGACCGGCCCGTTCGACACGGCGTCGGGAAGAATTTCCTGCACTCGGGTGATCAGCTGGTCCCGCAGGACGGTCAACTCCTCGGCGCGCGCGTCGAGGTTCGCGGTGGCGTGCCGCAATGCCGCTGCCATCCCGACGACACCGGCCGTGTCCGGGGTACCCGAACGCACGTCGCGCTCGTGACCGCCGCCGTGCAGTAACGGAACGCATGCCACCTGCCGTCCGAGCAGCAGTGCACCGACTCCCTGCGGGCCGCCCACCTTGTGCGCGGCGATACTGAGCGCGGAGAGACCGCTCGCGGTGAAATCGACGGGCAGATGGGTGACGGCCTGGACCGCGTCGCTGTGCATGGGAATTTCGAACTCCGCCGCGACCGCTGCCAGTTCGGCGATCGGCATGATCGTGCCGACCTCGTTGTTGGCCCACATGATCGTGACCAGTGCGGTTTCGTCGGCATGGCGGGCTAATTCGTCGCGCAGCACGTGCGGGGACACCCGACCGCGTTCGTCGACCGGAAGCCACGAAACCTGGGCGCCTTCGTGCTGCTCGAGCCACTCCACCGCGTCGAGGACGGCATGATGCTCGACGGAACTCGTGATGATCCGCACCCGGGCGGGATCGGCGTCGCGGCGGGCCCAGAAGATGCCTTTGACCGCCAGGTTGTCACTTTCTGTTCCGCCGGAGGTGAAGATCACCTCGGACGGACGGGCCCCGAGGTCGGCCGCGATCGATTCGCGCGCCTCCTCGATACGCCGACGGGCGGCACGCCCCGAGCCGTGCAGCGAGGACGCATTGCCCACGGTCGAGAAGACGTCGGTCATCGCCTGGACGGCCGCGGGCACCATGGGAGTGGTAGCTGCGTGGTCCAGGTAGACAGGGCTGTCGGCACTGCGGGCAGAGGTCATGACCCGACCAGGATAACTCAGGCGATCAGGCGCTCTTCCGTCTCGATCCGGGTATCGGCCCGCTGGGCGGGCTCCCGCGTCGGATCGAGGATGTCGTGCGCTGCGAGATCGATGGGCTCGGAACCCCGCACGGCGCGCTCACAGCGGGCGGCAAGATCTCGGCGCGACTCTCCCGGGTACTCGATCGGCGCCAGCCGGACTTCGGCGACGACGCCTTTGTGCCGAATGATTCGCCGAATCGACCCGCCGATGGTCTCCTCACCCACGAAGCACGGCCCGGTGGTCAATTCTCCCCCGCGCATCGTGTACCGCAGGGACACCGGCTGCACCGGGCACTCCGCGTCGATCGCCGCCTGGAACAGCGCCGGGCGGAAACCTCCGTACGCGCGCCCGCACCACGTCGTCCCCTCCGGGAAGGCGGCCACCCTTTCGCCGTCCCGCAGTCGTGTCGCTGTTGCGGCCACGGTGCCCGGCAGCGCCCGCAGGTCGTGCCGGTCGATCGGGACGATCCGCATCCGCCGCGCGAGCGACCCCAGGATCGGCCAGTCGAGAAGGTCTCCCCGCGCAACGAAGCTCGCCGGGTGAAGAGCACTGAGAACCAGGACGTCGGTCCAGGAGACGTGACCCGCCACCACCAGGATGCCACCCTCGTGCCGCCGCTTCCCGCGGTGATCGACCACCTCGAGCCGCAGGCCCACACACCGCAGCAGCATTGCCGCGTACCGGCGTTGAAGACCGGTCCGCCACGTCTGTGGCATCACGCACCCGGCCGTCAGCAGCGGCGCGGTCACCAGGGCGGAGGCTACGAGGAACCAACGGATCGCGACGACAAGAGCCGAGACTCCCGGCGCCTCCGGGGGCAGGCATCCGCTGCCGCACGGACTCGACGGCATCCAGGCGTGGACGGGAACCGGCGTCTCGCTCGAGGTGGTGCTCATGCCTGGGTCCCGGTTTCGAGGTACGCCGATGCCGAACGCAGCCGTTCGAGGTAACGCTCGTTCGCGTGATGCAGTCCCTGCAGCGCGACGAAGTCGGCGACACCGAATTCCGGGTCGTGCGCCGGCTCCCCGCACACCTTCGCGCCCAGACGGAGGTACCCCCGCAGCAACGGGGGCAGCGAAGGCCGGGCAGGTGGCTCGATCTCGTCGAGGGATCGGCCGGCCACGCGGACCGGGTTGCGGGGAACGACCCGGGCCGCAGGGTCGTTGCCGTGCTTGCTCAGGAGCAGATCTCGCACGCCGCGCACGTTGGAGCCGGCCGGGACATCGGGATGCTCCTGCATGGGCACGGACACGCAGCCCATCACCCAGTCGTAGCCGGTCAGCTGCAGGTAGTGGAGAATTCCGGACCACATCAGGCTCAGTACCGAGCCGGAACGGTGGTCGGGGTCGACGCACGCCCTGCCCATCTCCACGATCCGATTGCCTCGCGGGTCCAGGGCCGAGATGTCGAACTCGGTGGCCGTGTAATAGCCACCGGCCTGCGCGGCGGCATCCGGCGGAAGCATGCGGTAGCAGCCGACGAATTCGCCGGTGGCCTCGTGGCGGACGAGTAGATGGTCACAGAATTCGTCGAATCGGTCGGCCTCGAGCCCAGTGGTGGTGGCGGGAACCGAGAAACCCGGCTCCGCGGCGAACACGCGGTAACGCAGCCGCTGGGCCGCCACCCGATGCTCGCGGTCGGAGGAGACTACGAGGGAGTACCGGGGTGGAACTACAACGGTATCGGCGGTGTCACTCGCTGCGCGAAGAACAGACGAAGTTGTCATGGCGCAGGTTTACCGAGCAGGGGCGGCGGCGGGGCATCGACGAGGTGTCGTGTCGATGCAGTCGGGGTGAACGGTATAGATACGACAGCGGCCCCGCTCCCTCGAGGGGAACGGGGCCGCCGACAAGGCGATTTCTAGCCCTTGTGGGTCTTGACAGCCTCGGTGAGCTGCGGAGCCACGTTGAACAGGTCGCCGACGATGCCGAAGTCGGCGATCTCGAAGATCGGCGCTTCCTCGTCCTTGTTCACGGCGACGATGGTCTTCGAGGTCTGCATACCTGCGCGGTGCTGGATGGCACCGGAGATGCCGAGCGCGATGTACAGCTGCGGGGAGACCGTCTTGCCGGTCTGACCGACCTGGAACTGGCCCGGGTAGTAGCCGGAGTCCACGGCGGCACGCGAGGCGCCCACCGCGGCGCCGAGCGAATCGGCGAGCTCCTCGACGACGGAGAACTTGTCCGCGCTGCCGACGCCACGGCCACCGGAGACGACGACGGTCGCCTCGGTGAGCTCGGGCCGGTCGCCGCCGACGATCGGATCACGCGAGGTGATCTTGACGACGCCCTCGTCCTGCGCGGGAACCTCGACCTCGACCTTTTCGCCCGCGCCTGCCTCCGGCTTCGCCTCGATGGCACCCGGACGCACCGAGATGACCGGGACGTCACCGTTGGCCTTCGCTTCGACGGTGAACGCGCCACCGAAGATGGAGTGCACAGCGCTGCCGTCGGACTTCACGTCGACGACGTCGCAGAGCAGGCCGGACCCGATGCGGGCGGCGAGACGTCCGGAGACCTCTTTGCCTTCGATGCTCGCGGCGGTGATGACCGCGGCCGGGGCAGCGGACTCGACGAGCGACGCGAGGACGTCGACCTTCGGGGTCACCAGATAGCCCTCGATGTCATCCGACTCGGCGACATAGATCTTGGCTGCGCCCGCAGCCGCGAGTGCGTCGGCGAGCTTGTCCGCGGTACCGGCGGGACCGGTGACCACTGCGGCCGGCTCACCGAGCGCGCGAGCGGCCGTGATCAGTTCGGTGCTGACCTTCTTCAGTGCACCCTCTGCGTGCTCGACGAGCACCAGTACTTCTGCCATGTCTAACTCTCCCTGTATATGTCTGCTGGTCTGTGGAGGGCGCGGATCAGATGATCTTCTGGCCGACGAGGTATGCGGCGATCTTGCTGCCGCCGTCGCCCTCGTCGACGATGCGCTCACCAGCGGTACGCGGGGGCTTGGGCGTCGAGGCGGTGACGGTGGTGCCCGCGTTCGCGACACCGACGGTCTCCGGGTCCACCCCGAGGTCGGCCAGGGTGTAGGTGATGACTTCCTTCTTCTTCGCGGCCATGATGCCCTTGAAGGAGGGGAAACGGGGCTCGTTGATCTTCTCGGTGACGCTCACGATGGCAGGCAGGTTCGCCTCGAGGCCGAACACACCCTCGTCGGTCTCCCGCTCACCGGTCGCGACACCGTCGGCAACCGTGAGCTTGCGCAGCTGCGTGAGCTGCGGGATGCCCAGGTATTCGGCGATGATCGCGGGAATCGCGCCCATCCGGCCGTCGGTGGCCTCGTTGCCGGCGATGATCAGGTCGGCGGGCTCGTCGTTCTCGAACGTGATCTGTCCGAGAGCGGCCGCAAGCGTCCACGCCGTCTGGATCGCGTCGGAACCGTGGAGTGCGGGGTCATTGATGTGCACAGCCTTGTCGGCACCCATGGACAGGGCCTTGCGGATGGCGTCGGTGGCGCGGTCCGGACCTGCGGACAACACGGTCACCTCGCCGCCCTGCGCTTCCTTGATGAGAAGCGCCTCTTCGACGGCCCGCTCGTTGATCTCGTCGAGCACGGCGTCGGCGGCCTCGCGGTCAAGCGTGTAGTCACCGTCGGTCAGCTTGCGCTCGGACCATGTGTCGGGGACCTGCTTGATCAAAACAACGATGTTCGTCATGGGTCTTCGTCGACCTCCTGTGTGTACTTGCCTGGTTATCGCGAGTTGCTCCGCATGAGCGGAGCTCTCGTCTTCGTATGTCCTCGCACAATTGCTCTGCGACAGATTACCTCACGCTAAGTTACCCGCTGGTAACTTGCGTGAAAGCCTCGTTCACCATAAGCCTGAACATCACTTTCGGTGCTGTGATGTGGACCACCTGGACGAGCGACCTCGTCGGTGGCACTAATCTCGCACCGGTGAGCGAATCATTTGTCGGCGACCGCGAGAACGCACCGCTGCCCGCAACCGGAGACGAGCAACTGCCCCTCACGGGCGAGCGGACCGTGCCCGGCATCCCCGAGGAGAACTACTGGTTCCGGCGTCACGAGGTGGTCTACCGCGACCTCCTGCCCCGCTGCGCCGGCCGGACCGTCCTCGAAGCAGGATCGGGAGAAGGCTACGGCGCCAACATGATTGCCGACGTGGCGAAGCGCGTCACCGGGCTCGACTACGACATTTCCGCAGTCGAACACGTTCGGGCCCGGTACCCCCGGGTCGAGATGTTGCACGGCAACCTGGCCGAGCTTCCCCTCGACGATGCCTCGGTGGACGCCGTCGTCAATTTTCAGGTAATCGAACATCTCTGGGATCAAGCGCAGTTTCTGCGGGAGTGCTTCCGCGTGTTGACGCCGGGCGGCGAACTTCTCGTCAGCACCCCCAACCGAATTACGTTCTCGCCCGGTCGGGACACACCGCTCAACCCTTTCCACACCCGTGAACTCGACGCCACCGAGTTGACCGAGCTGCTCGAGGAAGCGGGGTTCACGGTGTCGCTGATGACCGGCGTCCACCACGGTGAACGGCTGAAGGCCCTCGACGCCAAGCACGGTGGTTCGTTCATCGGCGCCCAGATCGACCGGGCCCTCGCGGGCGAACCCTGGCCACCGGAACTCACCCGTGACGTCGAGGGCATCACGGTCGACGACTTCGTCTTGCGCGAGGGCAACATCGACGACAGCCTCGACCTCGTAGCCGTCGCGGTGAAGGATCCCGTGCAGTGACCGATTCCACACGAATGGGGGGCGTGGGAAGCGGGACGCGCCCGCCCGACCACACGGAGCCGGGCATGTTCTGCCTGGTTCTGCACTCGCACCTGCCCTGGCTCGCCCATCACGGCCGCTGGCCCGTCGGAGAGGAGTGGCTGTACCAGTCGTGGGCCGCGTCGTACCTTCCCCTCACGGCCATGTTGCGGCGACTGTCCGACGAAGGCCGCTCCCACCTCCTGACTCTGGGGATCACCCCGGTCCTCGCCGCACAACTCGATGATCCGCACTGCCTGTCGGGCATGCATCACTGGCTGGGGAATTGGCAGATCCGAGCTCACGAAGCTGCCGGAATGCCCGATGCCGCACACCGCGATCTCGGCGCCCGGGAGCACCGCGCCTCCGCCGATGCCCTCACCGATTTCGAACTGCGGTGGCGGCACGGCGGCTCGCCCGTCCTACGCGATCTTCTCGATCGGGAAGCCTTCGAGCTTCTCGGCGGCCCCCTCGCGCACCCGTTCCAGCCGCTGCTCGAGCCACGACTGCGCGAATTCTCCTTGAGGGAAGGACTCGCCGACGCGAAGAACAGGTGGAACACCACACCCACGGGCATCTGGGGTCCCGAATGCGCCTACACCCCGGGCATGGAGATCGGCTACGCCGAGGCGGGGGTCACCCACTTCATGGTCGACGGTCCCGCCCTGCGCGGGGACACCTCCCTCGGCCGGCCGGTCCGAGACTCCGACGTGGTCGCGTTCGGCCGCGACCTGCAGGTCAGTTACCGGGTGTGGTCGCCGAAGTCGGGTTACCCCGGCCATGGCGCCTACCGGGACTTCCACACCTACGACCATGCCACCGGACTGAAGCCCGCCCGGGTCACCGGCCGCACGGTGGACTCGGCGGACAAGGCGCCGTACGACCCGGAACTGGCGTCCGCCGCCGTCGACCGGCACGTCGCCGACTTCGTTTCCACGGTCCGCAGGCGACTGCGCGGAGAGGCCGAGCGAATCGGGCGCCCAGCGGTCGTCGTTGCGGCCTTCGATACCGAGTTGTTCGGGCACTGGTGGCACGAAGGGCCCGAGTGGCTCGAGAAGGTGCTGCGCGCTCTCCCCGAGGCGGGAATCCGGGTCGGCACCCTCGAGGACGCCCGCACCCAGGGATACGTCGGTGCGCCGGTCCCCCTGGAGAACTCGTCGTGGGGGTCCGGCAAGGACTGGCGGGTGTGGGCGGGCGAGAAGGTGTCCGATCTGGTGGCACTCAACTCGGAGGTGGTCGCGGCCGCACTGGACACGGTCGACAAAGCCCGTAGCCTCGGTTCTGCACCCGGAAGACCCGAACTCCGCAACCGCGTCAACGATCAGATTCTGCGAGAGGCACTCATGACGGTGTCGAGCGACTGGGCATTCATGGTCAGCAAGGACTCTGCGGCGGAGTATGCGCGCGACCGGGCACACAAGCACGCGCACGCGATGCGCGAGATCGCGGCCGCGGTGGCTGCGGGCAACGACGCGTCGGCGGCGCGCCTCGCGGCCGGATGGAACGCGGCCGACGGCCTGTTCCCCTGTCTGGACGCCCGGCGCCTGCCTGCCCGTTCCGCAGCATCGGCGGTCGGCGTCTCGGGAGTGGCCTCGTGAAGATCCTCATCGTGTCGTGGGAGTACCCGCCGGTGGTCGTGGGCGGCCTCGGCCGCCACGTGCACCACCTCGCGACCGCTCTTGCCGCCGCCGGCCACGAGGTGGTGGTGCTGTCGCGGCGGCCGTCGGGAACCGATGCGTCCACGCACCCCGCCGTCACCCACATCGAAGAAGGCGTACTCGTCGTCGCCGTCGCCGAGGATCCGCCGCATTTCGTGTTCGGCGAGGACATGCTGGCGTGGACACTTGCGATGGGGCATGCCATGGTGCGGGCCGGCGTCGCCCTGCACAAGCCGGGTGTCGGAGAAGGCTGGCAGCCCGACGTGGTGCATGCCCACGACTGGCTGGTGGCACATCCGGCCATCGCACTCGCCGAATTCTACGATGTGCCTTTGGTATCCACGTTGCACGCCACCGAAGCCGGCCGCCACAGCGGCTGGGTGTCGGGCCGCATCAACCGTCAGGTGCATTCGGTCGAATGGTGGCTGGCCAACGACTCCGATGCGCTGATCACCTGCTCGGCATCGATGCAGGACGAGGTGACCACCCTGTACGGTCCTCAGCTCCCGCCGATCACTGTGATACGCAACGGGATCGACGTGACCACGTGGAATTTCCGTCGGCGCGCGCCGCGATCGGGTCCACCCAAACTGTTGTTCGTCGGCCGCCTCGAGTACGAGAAGGGGGTGCAGGATGCGATCGCCGCGCTTCCCCGTATCCGCCGGAGTCACCCGGGGACCACGCTGTCGATCGCGGGTGAGGGCACCCAGTTCACCTGGCTCTATCAGCAGGCCCGCACTCACCGCGTTGCCCGTGCCGTCAACTTCCTCGGCAATCTCGACCACTCCGAACTGCTGAGCTGGCTCCACGGCGCCGATGCGATCGTGCTGCCCAGCCGTTACGAGCCGTTCGGCATCATCGCGCTCGAGGCTGCCGCCTCCGGAACTCCGCTGGTGACGTCTACTGCCGGTGGTCTCGGCGAGGCGGTCGTAGACGGAGTGACCGGCATGTCCTTCCTCCCCGGCGATGTCACGGGACTCACCTCCGCGGTTCGGGAGGTCCTCGACGATCCCGCGGCGGCGCAGCAACGAGCAGTGGCCGCCCGCGACCGCCTCACCGCGGATTTCGACTGGCACACAGTGGCCGAGGACACGGCACACGTTTACGCCGGTGCCAAACGCCGCGTGCGACATCCCTTGGCGCGCCCGGTTATTCCCGAGCGCCCCCTACCCGGACGCTGAGTCGCGAGGGCGAATGTACCGCCGGACGCCTCCAGCGCGCCGAACGGTACATTCGCCTCACTCACGGACACGGCGAATCCGGATCGGACCGCGCACCGAGTCCGGATCCACCACCGCACCCCTCTGGGTGATCTCGACTTCACCTGCCGCGACAAGGCGTCGGGCGGCCTGCCGCACCGGCTCCATGAGAGGTCGCCACTCGTCGGGGGCGATCGCGCGGGCCACGTCCGACGGGCAGATACTCGAATCCGCCGCCCGCGCATACAGCAGCTCGCGGATACGATCCTCGAGTTCGCGGTCCGAGACGCCCATGGGTCGACTATGCCACCCGGCTCAGCCCTCCCGGGCGGCCTTCTTGCGGGCAATGTCCTCGAGTGCGGCGATGTACTTGGCCCGCTCCTCGGCGCCGGCCTCCCACTCGGCCCTGCGATTCTTCACGGCCTTCGCGGGCGATCCCACTGCGATGCTGAAATCAGGGATGTCGCCCTTGACGACGGCGTGGGCGCCGAGCACGCAACCGCGTCCCACCCGGGTGTTGCGGAGCACCGTGACCTTCGCGGCCACCCAGGTATCGGGACCGATGCGTACCGGGCCCTTCACAATGCCCTGATCCTTGATGGGCACGTTGATGTCGTCCATGCGGTGATCGAAGTCGGTGATGTAGCACCAGTCGGCGACGAGCGTGGACGCTCCGATCTCGATGTCGAGGTACGTGTTGACCACATTGTCCTTGCCGAACACCACCTTGTCGCCGATGCGCAGCGACCCCTCGTGGCACCGGATCGCGTTGCCGTCACCGATGTGGACCCAGCGACCGATTTCGAGGCGGGACAGATCCGGAGTCGAGTGGATCTCCACGCGCTTGCCGAGGAACACCATGCCCCGCAGGATCACGTGCGGGTTGGCGAGCTTGAACTTGGCCAGCCGGTAGTACCGCACCAGGTACCACGGGGTGTACGCCTTGTTCGCCAGCACCCAGCGCAGCGAGTCGAGGGTCAGGAAGCGGGCCTGCTCGCTGTCCTTCCGCCGGGATCCCTTCCACCTCGTACGCAACGGTGCGCCCCACATGCTCGTCATAGCCCGTCAGCCTACGTTCACCCGCCGGAGCCGTGCGCGGGTGTGTCCGGACACCGACACCGTTCGGGGTGTGCCGATCGTGCGTGCCTCGGCGGGATAGTCTCTGGGCCGAGCGTTTGTCGAAAACTGAGGAGATGTAATGCGGCGGGTCCTACGTTCGTCAGTACTGGCGCTGGCGACGATCTCGGCTGTCGTCCTCAGCGGCTGCGGGGGCGGGGCGCACGTCGACGACATCTTCTCCGCGGGCGGGTGGCCGGGGATGCATGCGGACGCCCGCAACAGTGACACCAGTCCGGTGACAGGGTCGCGCGACATCTCACTCGCGTGGTCGCGGCCCCTCGGTGGGCCGGTGGCGAACTACGCATCCGTGGCGGCAAGCGGCCAGATCTTCCTCACCGCTCGCACCGAGAAGGGGTGCAATCTCTTCTCCTTCCAGATGGAGAGCGGCCGCAAACGCTGGTGCCGCCAGCTTGCCCCCGGAGTCGTGGCGTCCACCCCGGTGGTCGACGGCGCCGCCAATGTCTACGTGGGCGAGAACGGGGCCATGAACTCGTTCAACGAACACGGCCAGTTACGTTGGCGCACACCGGTGGTCGGAACCCCGCTGTCGGCACAGTTCACAGGCGACGGCAACCTCCTGTTCATCACCCAGCTCGGGCAGATCAGCGTGCTCGATCCGCAGACCGGGCAGAAAGTGGTGGCGTCGTACGACCTCATCCCGCCGCCGTCCGTCGCCGACGGCGCGAACGTGGACATCCTTCCCGACGACAAGGGCCTCAGCGGCTGCTTCTTCGGCTCCCCCGACTGCCCGGTGGCCAACATGCCGGCCATCGACCTGGCGTCCGGCACGTTCTACTTCACGTTCTATGCGCCCGGCGCGACCGAGGCCGACCTCGTCGCGATGAAATACTCCGGCGGCGACAATCCCACGATCAGCCAGGAATGGTCCAGCGACACCCTGCCGGGGGGCAGCGCATCGAGCCCCGATCTGTCGGCTGACGGTTCCGTCGTCTACATCAACGACAACTGGGGCACGGTGTGGGCGATCGACGCTGCGACCGGTGATCCGAAGTGGAGTTACGACATCGGGTACGCCGCAGCAGGTAGCCCGTCGACGTCCGCGGACGGTCTGATCATTCCCGCGGGCGGACTCGACGGCCACCTCCTCGCACTGCAGGACAAGGGCGACCACGCCGAACTCGTTTGGGAGCGCAAGGATCTACGGCATTTGGGAGTCCCCGCCCAGACGGCCGGATCCACCGGCTACTCGGTGGTCCGCGAGGGTGTCGACGGACTGGCGGTGCTCACGTTCGACACCTCCACCGGCGAAACGCTCGATCAGGACACCCTGCCGGGGGCGAAGGGATTCACCGTCGGCACGTCCATCGGCCCTGAGGGTGAGGTCCTCACTCCGACTCTGCTCGGGGAGCTGTTCGTCCTCCGCTGACCCCGTGAGTACTTATTAACGTCCGGCGGTTAATAAGTACTCACGGGCGCGAAGCGCAGATGAAGGCGACGCCCGATCGGCCGATCCGCGTGATCACCACACTGAGTGAGCGGCTTCCGCGGAGCTTCAACTTGGGACGCAGCACGGCCGGATCGACGTCGACGCCGCGCACGAGGATCTCCGCCGCACCGCAGTCGTGGCGGGCGAGCTCCTGCCGCAGCGACTTCTCCGAATATTTCACCTGCTCGAGTATTCGAAAGCCCCGCACGCCCGCGGGAACCGAATCGCCCGTGAGATAAGCGATCCGAGGATCGAGCTGCCACAGTCCGTGCCGGGCGGCGTAGTGCCGCACCAAACCCGCCCGGACAACAGCCCCGTCAGGATCGACGATCCACTCCCCCGGCGCGCGTTCGGGGATGTCGTCGTCCTCGGCGTCCGTCACCGTCCACACCGCGCCTCCGGAGTCGAGGACGCTTGCCCGGCGAGTGACTCCGGCGCCCGACAGTCCGGCCGACCACAGGCACGCCTCACGGACGCCACCGTCGAGGGACACGACCTCGACCTCGCCTTCCCAGTCGAGCCGATCGAAAGCGAGGCCGGGAGCGCATTTCACCGCGAGATCACGGCCTCGGTACGCGTCGATGAGGTCGGGTAGTGGCGGCTCGAGAGCAGCGGGATCATGTGTGCGCCTGCCACCCGACCGCCGCGCCGGATCTGCGAGCACGACGGTGTCGCGGGTACACGGCACCAATGCGTCTGCGCGCACGATCGCCGCAGCGGGCACATTGTGCCGGGCCATGCGCAGCCGGACGGGATCGATGTCGCTGCCGACCACCGTATCGGCCGTCCCGATGACAGCAGCGAGTTCCGCACCGATCGAGCAGGTCACGTCGTGAACGTTCCGCTCTGCCAGGCGCCTCGCGCGGTGGGCTGCCACGGCACGCGGAGTCGCCTGTTGCAGTGCATCATCGGTGAAGAGCCAGTGCTCGCTGCCGGGCAACTTGGCCGAGGCCTTGCGCCGCAACAGCACCGTCTCCACCAGCATGGCTACCCGAGAGCCGAAACGCGAACGCGCCCGGCCGATATCGGCCAGGTGCGTCGACGTGGTCAACGCAAGTTCGTCTACCTCGGCGAGAGCTGCTGCGCCTGCAGCACTCTGCAGGAACTCCACGTCTTCGGGAGTGAACGCATAGCCCAATTCAGTTGCCGGGCTTCACGCCGGTGATCATGACGTTGTAGAAGAAACCGCGCGGCACCACATGGCGGAGGATCTTCTCGTCGACCCAGCTGAGCGTCTTCCATCCGGTGAACGCGAAACGGCCCCAGCCCCAGCCCAACTTCTCCGGCGGAACAGCGGCCTCGAAGGTGCGGACGGGCCACCCGAGCAGGGCGGCTGCGAATTCCTCGGTGGCGGCGTGCACCTGCGCGGCGCCCGCGGACTCGGCGATCTTCTCGAGATCACTCGGATCGAACGTGTGGAGATCGACGACGGCTTCCAGTGCCGCAGCGCGGGAGGATTCGTCCAGTTCCGCCTGCGGGCGACGCCAATCGGCAAGGAAGGGCAGCTTGGTGACACGCGTCGTGGTCTCCCAGGTGACGCGTCCGAGCCAGCGGGCGTAGAAGTTGCCGATGGTGGTGGGCTCGCCGGCGAACACGAAGCGCCCACCGGGCTTCAGCACCCGCAGTACCTCGCGGAGCGACTGCTCCACATCCGGGATGTGATGTAGCACAGCGTGCCCGACCACGAGGTCGAACGTGTTGTCTTCGTACGGAATCGTTTCGGCGTCGGCGACACGACCGTCGACGGGCAACCCGAGACCCTCGGCGTTGCGCAATGCCACCTTGACCATGCCTGGCGAGAGGTCGGTCACCGAACCGGTCTTCGCGACCCCGCCCTGCATCAGATTGAGAAGGAAGAAGCCGGTCCCGCAGCCCAGTTCCAGCGCCCGCTCGTACGGAAGGGGCTGATCTCCCGCGACGGCGTCGAAGCGGCCCCGCGCGTAGTCGATGCACCGCTCATCGTACGAGATGGACCACTTCTCGTCGTACGTCTCGGCTTCCCAGTCGTGGTAGAGCACCTGGGCGAGTTTGGTGTCCTTCAGCGCCGCCTCGACCTCTTCGGCGGTGGCGTGCGGATGAGGAGCGGGGTCGTCGTGGGCGCTAGCAGTCATGCGGCAAATCCTACTCGCTGGTAAGAGTGAACAGGTTCTAGTTTTCCGGGCTCAGACTACTCGCCGGCGAACTGAGCCTTGCCAGGGCCGTTCTCGATGAACGATTCCATCCCGATCTTGCGGTCCTGGGTGGCGAACAGGGACGCGAACAGCTGGCGCTCGACCGCCAGTCCGCTGTGCAGGTCGACGTCCAATCCCTGGTCGATGGCGGCTTTCGCCGCGGCCAGCGCGCGGCCGGCGCCCGTCGTGAACTGGGACGCCCATCGTCGAGCTGCCTCGTACACGTCGTCGGGCGCCACCACCTCGTCGACCAGACCGATCGCCAGCGCCTCGTCGGCGTTGACGAAGCGCCCGGTGAACACCAGGTCTTTCGCTTTCGAGGGACCGATCAGCCGAGCGAGACGCTGAGTGCCGCCACCACCGGGAATGATACCGAGAAGGATCTCGGGGACACCGAGCTTGGCGTTGTCGCCGGCGATCCGCCGGTCCGCCGAGAGTGCGACCTCCAGGCCGCCGCCGAGCGCGTACCCCGTGATCGCGGCGACGGTCGGCTTGGGAATCTCCGAGACCGCGGCCAGGTCCGATTGCAGATCGGTGATGACATCGGTCATCTGGCCGAAGCTCATCTCGGCCATCTCCTTGACGTCGGCGCCTGCGGCGAACACCTTCTCTCCGCCGTACACGATCACTGCCTTGACGTCGGGGTGCACTGTCGCTTCCCGTGCGGCGGCCCGCAACTCCTGTTGCACCTGCCGATTCAGTGCATTCATCGGGGGACGCGCGAGTCGAATGGTGCCGATGCCTTCGGAAACCTCGAGAGTGACGAATTCAGCCATGAGGCAAGAGGCTACTTGCTCCGCTCGGCCGACTCGGCGCGACCCGGCGGTGTCCGCTTCCGTCCCCGCACCGACCACGGGTGCGGGCCTGCCTCGTAATAACCGTCCTGCCCGGGAAACTCGACCCGAATCGTTTCCTCGTCCGTGATGAGGGTCGGCAGGATCACCGGGATCTCCGGCTCCGCGGCGAGGACCTCTGCCACCGAATCGAAGTTCTGCAATGCCGTCAGCTGACTCCACGTGGGTGGGAGCAGGACGCTGCCGCCCCCCTTCCATGCGTCCAGGGCCGCCGCGGGGCTCAGCCAGGTCACTTCCTCGGCTTCGGACGTGGCCCCGTCCGCGATCTGCCCGTCGGGAGCCGCCGCGACGAAGAACCGGGTGTCGTAACGCCGCCCTTCGCCGATCGGCGTGATCCAATTCGCCCAGGGGCGCAGGAGGTCGGCTCTGAGCACGAGTTCCTCGCGCGCCAGGAACTCACCGAAGGAAAGTTCACGTCGTTCGAGCGCAATGCGCGCGTGCGCGTAGTGCGACGTGTCGGCCACTACCGTGTCCGTGCTTCCGCCCGCGAGCAGCACCCCACATTCCTCGAAAGTTTCACGTACCGCCGCGCACACCAGAGCCTTCGCCCGGGCGGGATCGGTGGAGAAGCGTTCGGCCCACCACTCGACGGGAGGTCCGGCCCACTGCACCTCCGCCACGGCATCCGACGGGTCGACACCACCTCCCGGAAACACCGTCATACCTCCGGCGAACGCCATGCCCTTGACGCGGCGCAGGAGGAATACCTCGATGCCGCCCCCCGCGAGTTCCGGTGTTGCATCCCTGATCAGGATGACCGTCGACGCGTCCTTCGGTGACACGTCGTCGGCGTCGACTGCCGCCTGTTCTTGCTTCGAGACCATGATCTTGGAACCTACGCCTCCGGTGATGTGCGTCGCACCGGCACCCCACTGGAACAGGTGCCCGTTTCGACCCTCACGCCCGGTGGGCGCCCGGGACCCGGCTGCGCCGCGCGAAGTACCGTCCATCGACCTTGTCGAGGCTGATGGACTGGCTGAAGGCCTCACTGAGGTTCTCCGACGTGATCACGTCGTCGAGCAGACCCTGCGACACCACGCGGCCCTCGTTCAGGAGCAGCGCGTGGGTGAAGCCGGGTGGGATCTCCTCGACGTGGTGGGTGATGAGAACGGTTGCGGGAGCGTCGGGATCTGCGGCCAGGTCGGTCAGTCGCGCGACGAGTTCCTCTCGCCCGCCGAGGTCGAGTCCGGCGGCGGGTTCGTCGAGGAGGAGAAGTTCGGGGTCGGTCATCAGCGCACGGGCGATGAGCACGCGCTTGCGTTCCCCCTCGGACAGGGTGCCGTAGCTGCGATGGGCCAGGTGCTCGGCCCCGAGACTTTCGAGCATCTCGACCGCCCGCTCGGTATCCATGTCTTCGTACCGCTCCCGCCAGCGACCGAGTACGGCGTAGCCGGCGGACACGACGAGATCGCTCACCACCTCCTCGGCAGGCACCCGGTTCGCCAGCGCCGACGACGACAGCCCGATTCGCGGTCGTAGCTCGTTGATGTCGACTCGCCCGAGCCGTTCCCCCAGAAGGTGTGCGCTACCGCTCGTCGGATGCAGTTCGGCAGCCGCGATGCGGAGCAACGACGTCTTGCCGGCTCCGTTCGGGCCGAGGACCACCCATCGCTCGTCGAGCTCCACTTTCCAGGACACCGGCCCCACGAGAGTGTTACCCCCGCGCCGGAGGAGGACGTCGTCGAAATCGATGAGGAGATCAGGATCAGGTTGAGGCACGGATCCATCTTCCCGCACATCTTCGGCGCATTCGCGGCAGGATCAGTTACGTGTCGTCTCACATCGATTCACGTGCCGGCGAGAGAGCGTCGTTCCCGCCGAGCCTGCGCCTGCCCGGATCGCCGTTTCCCCTGGGAGCACACGTGCGAGGCACCGGCACCCAGTTCTCGGTCCACGCTCCGGACGCGGACCTGGTACAGGTGTGCCTGATTTCTCCGGACGGTGCGGAGACACGAATCGACCTCGTGCAGCGGACCTACGGAATCTGGCACGGGGTGGTCGACGGCGTCGGTCCCGGCCAGCGCTACGGCTACCGGGTGCACGGAGAGTGGAACCCGCGCGCGGGAGTCCGGATGAACCCGGCCAAACTCCTCGTAGATCCGTGGGCGAAACGCATTACCGGCGGGACCGGCGACCACCGTGCCCTCATCTCGCATGCCGGAGACCCGTTCGGCGAACCTTCGCCGCTCGACAGCCTCGGCCACGCGCCGCTGTCCGTGGTCACGCCCGCCGTCCCCCGGACCACCGGTCCCAGGATCGAAAGGCCCTGGGAGGAAACCGTCCTCTACGAACTGCACCTCGGCGCGTACACCGCCCGACATCGGGGCGTCCCTCCCCAGTACCGCGGCACGTATCTGGGGCTGGCAGAGCCCGCCGTCATCGGTCACCTCGTTCGACTCGGGGTGACCGCGGTCGAGCTACTTCCGGTACATGCACACCTGACCGAACAGACGGTGCGTGAACGGGGAATGCGTAACCACTGGGGCTATTCGACAGCGTCGTTTTTCGCGCCCCATCCCGGCTACGCGGCAGTGGCCGGCGAGGAGATCGCCGAATTCCACACCATGGTCGACGCCCTGCACGCTGCCGGAATCGAGGTGATCCTCGACGTCGTCTACAACCACACGTGCGAAGAGGGCGTCGACGGGATCAGCCTCAGCTGGCGTGGTCTCGACGCCCCGGGTTACTACCTTCTCGATGCCGACGGCCGCGACGTCGACCTCACCGGATGCGGCAACACGGTGGACGCGCACTCCCCCATCGTCGTCCGGATGATCTGCGACAGCCTTCGGTACTGGGCAAACGAAATGGGGGTCGACGGCTTCCGTTTCGACCTGGCCTCCGCCCTCGGCCGACCCGGAGGAGGCCGATTCGACTCTCGCGCTTCGGTGTTCTCCGCCATCACCGCGGACCCTGTTCTGTCCCGCTGCAAACTCATCGCCGAACCCTGGGACGCCACCTCCGATGGATACCGGGTCGGGCACTTCGGCGCCCAGTGGTCGGAGTGGAACGACCGATACCGCGATACTGTCCGCCGCTTCTGGAACGGCAACACCGGCGTTCGCGAACTGGCCTCCAGAGTGGCCGGCTCGGAGGACCTGTTCCACAGTCGCCGGCCCTGGGCCTCCATCAACTTCGTGACCGCACACGACGGCTTCACCGCGGCGGACCTCGTCGCGTACCGGCGCAAGCACAACGATGCCAACGGGGAGGACAACCGGGACGGCGCCGACCACAACGACTCCGTCAACCACGGCGTGGAAGGCCCCACGGACGACCCGTCGATCACCGACGCCCGCAAGCGTCATGTCCGCGCTCTGCTGGCCACCCTCGCCCTCTCCACGGGCACCCCGATGTTCACGGCAGGCGACGAATTCGGCCATTCGCTGGGCGGGAACAACAACGCGTACTGTGTCCCCGCCGACACTGCTCGCGAGGATTCCTGGGCGCTCGACTGGAGCACCGGTGACCGGACGCTCACCGCGTTCGTCACGCGCGCTCTCGATCTGCGCCGCGCGTCCCCCGCACTGCGGCAACCGGAATTCTTCGAAGGACGGCATACTCCCACCGGTCACCCGGACCTCGTGTGGTTCGGTGCCGACGGTGCGGAGATGGACGACGATGCGTGGCACGACGACTCACGCCGCACCCTGCAGGCATGGATCGACGGATCCGACATCCGATCCCACACCGAGGACGGATTTCAGCTCACCGACGACAATTGGCTCCTCGTCTTCCACTCCGGCGGACCGGTCGAGGTGGCATTGGGCAGCCCCGACTGGTTCTACGGAATCCTGCTCGCCGAATTCGATTCCAACTCCCCTGACGGCGCGCCGGAACCGGGTGGCCCCATTTCGGGAGACTCGACGATCAGACTGTCCGGACCCGGACTGCTCGTCTTCCGAGCGGTCGGATAGAGACCGCCGGCGCGCATCATCAACTGGATCAGCGGACCGATCCCCAGTGCGTAGACCACGGTCCCCACTCCCACGGTGCCGCCGAGCAGCCACCCGGTCACCAGCACCGCAACTTCGATCGACGTCCGAATGAGGCGCACGGACAATCCGGTTCGTCGAACCAAACCGGTCATCAGTCCGTCCCGCGGTCCCGTACCCATACCGGCACCGATGTACAGCACGGTCGCCAGAGCGTTGAGCACGACACCACCGACCATCATCGCCACCTGCACGGCCGGCGACCCGACGGGCCGGAGAAACACCAGTGAAGTGTCCACGGACACCGCGATGACCACAACGTTGGCGATCGTGCCGAATCCCGGCTTCTGACGCAGGGGAATCCAGAGCAGCAGAACACCGGCACCGGTGAGGGCGGTCACGGCACCGAAACTGAGCGACGTACGGCCCGCGACGCCCTGATGGAATACATCCCACGGATCGAGGCCGAGGCCGGCGGTGATCATCATGGCCATCGAGAAGCCGTACAACCAGAGTCCGGCGAAGAGCGTGATCACACGTCGAGCGAGCATGGGGGCCAGTGTTCCCCGATTGTTCCCGGCGCCCCATAGCCAAGCCGCGGGCACTGGACCCGCCGCGGCTCACAGGGCGGCGATCACCGTCACGGATCCGGGAGCCACCTCGGTGAAACCGGCATCGCGCACCGCGACCGCACGCCCCGCGGACTCGAGCTCGCGCAACGCCGTCCACCTCGCCGCATCGGCGTCACGGACGGCGCAGCGGTAACCCGTATCCGCCCAGTGCCTCGCAGCTTCGACGCTCATCGCTCCCGCGAGCAGCATCGACGCGTGGCCCACTTGTGCGGCGGCCTTCCCGACGGTCATGTCCAGGGTCGCGTCGATCCACAGCACGGGTGTCCCGCCGGGCGCCGGGCCGGGGTCGTCGTGCTCGAGGTCGGTTCCGCCGATCTGCAGCTTCTTGATGCGCGGGTCGAGCGCACCGACCGCGACGGGGACGAGTGCCCGCGCCTCGGCGCCGTCGACCTCAACGGTGATGCCGTCCACATCCTGCGCGGCGCGCCACTGGGCACCGCGAGCCCGGCGCGACACCTTGCGGATGCGAGACCCCACCCATGCGAGGTAGTCGGAGCGCCAGGGGCCCGGTTGCCCGTCTGCATCGACGCCGACCCGTGGGTCGAGGCACAGCGCCACCGACGCCGTCGCGGCCGCCGCCAGCACCGCACTACGCGCAGGCGGGTTCGACTTCGGGATGTGCAAGACGATCGGCATCGCGAGCACCAGGGCAGGATCCTCGGGATCGGACCGTCCACCGTAACCGGCCGCGAGGACCGCGTGGCGTGCCTCCCACAGCGCGGCGTCGCCGGCGATCGCGGCTGCACACGGTTCCGTCACGACAGGGGAACTCGTCTCACCACGCCGTCCACGGCGTCGGCGGCCTCGACCTCGTCCCGAGTGACGCCGAGGATGAACAGTACGGCGTCGAGGAAGGGATGCGAGAGCGCCGTGTCGGCGACCTCACGCAACGCCGGCTTCGCGTTGAAGGCGATACCGAGACCGGCGGCATTGAGCATGTCGATGTCGTTGGCGCCGTCACCGACCGCGACCGTCTGCTCCATCGGCACGCCCACCTGGGCAGCGAACTTACGCAGCGCTGTGGCCTTTGCGGCCCGGTCGACGATGTCACCCACGACTCGTCCGGTGAGCTTGCCGTCCACAATTTCGAGAGTATTGGCTTGAACGAAGTCGAGCTCCAGTTCGTGAGCGAGCCCCTCGATCACCTGACGGAAGCCACCCGACACCACCCCGCAGTGGAATCCGAGGCGTCGCAACGTGCGAATGGTGGTCCGGGCACCCGGCGTCAGTTCGAGGCCCTCGGCGACGTCGTCGATCACGGAGGCGTCGAGACCGGCGAGCGTCGCGACCCGCTGGTGCAGCGACTCGGTGAAGTCGATCTCGCCGCGCATCGCCGATTCGGTGACCGCACGGACTTCGTCCTCGACCCCGGCCCGCGCTGCGAGCATCTCGATGACCTCGCCTTGGACCAGGGTCGAGTCGACGTCGAAGACGATGAGCCGCTTCGCGCGGCGCGCAAGCCCACCCCGCTCGACCGCGATGTCGACGCTTTCCGCCACAGCAACCTCGGCCAGCACCGTACGCAGCCGCTTGTCCACCGCCGCCGTCGCGGGAGCACTGACGAGGAGCTCGAGACCGGTCACCGGATAATCGGCGACGCCGCGGATGGAGTCGATGTTGACACTCAGCTTCGCCATCTCACGAGCGACCGATCGCAGGGCCCGCGCGGACACCGGAGAACCGAGAATGACCACCGCGTGCGTGGACAGCGACTGCCGGCCGGGGTCCGCCCCGATCTCGACATCCACCGACATCCCGACGGTGGCCATCGCCTCCTCCAGTTCCTCCTGGAGGGCTTCCCCGTCCTCCGGGCACGCCACGAGCACGCCGAGGGTCAGGCGGCCACGGATCACCACCTGTTCCACATCGAGCAGGCTCACGTCGTGGCGGGAGAGCGCCGCGAAGAGCACCGATGTGACACCGGGGCGGTCGGGCCCCGTGACGGTCACCAGGACAGTCGTGTCAGCTGCGCCCACTACGAACTCCGTTCGTGTTACTCACGCTGGAAAGAACTCCGTTCGTCTCACGTGCGCAGAAGCACGGAAGGTCGTCGTGCTCGCGCAGCTTGTCCGGCACCCATTGTGCCAAGGGAAAGGCCCCGCCCGATGGTGGGGCGGGGCCTTTCGGCAACGATCTGTATCAGCGGCCGGAGTCGGTGCCGGGTTCGCCTTCACCTCTCACGGTGAGCGGTGCGTGGCGTTCCTCCTCCAGGACCGTGCTGGCGTGCTTGCCGCCGTGCCCGGGTCCGACGTGCGCTTCTGCCTTCATCCGCTCCACCATGTGCGGGTAGTGCAGCTCGAACGCGGGACGCTCGGAGCGGATGCGCGGCAGTTCCGTGAAGTTGTGGCGCGGCGGCGGGCAGGTGGTGGCCCACTCGAGCGAGTTGCCGTAACCCCACGGGTCGTCGACGGTGACGACCTCGCCGTACCGGTAGCTCTTGAAGACGTTCCAGATGAACGGGAGCGTCGAGGCACCGAGGACGAAGGCGAAGATGGTCGAGAACGAGTTCAGCATGGTGAACCCGTCGGACGGCAGGTAGTCGGCGTACCGGCGCGGCATACCTTCGGCCCCGAGCCAGTGCTGCACCAGGAACGTGCCGTGGAAGCCGATGAACGTGGTCCAGAAGTGCCACTTGCCGAGGCGTTCGTCCATCATCCGCCCGGTCATCTTCGGGAACCAGAAGTAGATGCCGGCGTAGGTGGCGAACACGACCGTGCCGAAGACCACGTAGTGGAAGTGGGCGACCACGAAGTAGCTGTCGGTGACGTGGAAGTCGAGCGGCGGGCTGGCCAGGATGACGCCGGAGAGGCCACCGAAGAGGAAGGTGATCAGGAACCCGACGGAGAACAGCATCGGCGACTCGAAGGTCAATTGCCCCTTCCACATGGTGCCGATCCAGTTGAAGATCTTCACACCCGTCGGCACCGCGATCAGGAAGGTCATGAACGAGAAGTACGGCAGCAGCACCGCGCCCGTGGCGTACATGTGGTGCGCCCACACGGCGATCGACAGGGCAGCAATCGCGATCGTCGCGTACACCAGACCGCTGTAGCCGAAGATCGGCTTACGGCTGAAGACCGGGAAGATTTCCGAGACGATGCCGAAGAACGGCAGCGCGATGATGTACACCTCGGGGTGACCGAAGAACCAGAACAGGTGCTGCCACAGCAGAACACCGCCGGTAGCCGGATCGAAGATGTGGCCGCCGAGGTGACGGTCGACGAACAGACCCAGCAGCGCGGCCGTCAGCAGCGGGAACGCCAGCAGGATCAGGATGCTGGTGATGAAGATGTTCCAGGTGAAGATCGGCATACGGAACATGGTCATACCCGGGGCGCGCAGGCAGATCACCGTGGTGATCATGTTGACGCCACCGAGGATGGTGCCGAGGCCACCGACCGCGAGGCCCATGATCCACAGGTCGGCACCGACACCCGGGGAGTGCAGGGCACTGGTGAGCGGCGTGTACGCCGTCCAGCCGAAGTCGGCCGCGCCGCCCGGAGTGATGAAGCCGGCGGTCGCGATGATGGCGCCGAACAGGTACAGCCAGTAGCTGAAGGCGTTCAGACGCGGGAACGCAACGTCGGGTGCACCGATCTGGAGCGGCAGGATGTAGTTGGCGAAGCCGAAGACGATCGGGGTCGCGTACAGCAGCAGCATGATCGTGCCGTGCATGGTGAACAGCTGGTTGAACTGCTCGTTCGACAAGAACTGCATACCGGGCACAGCGAGCTCGGCACGCATCATCAGGGCCATCAGACCGCCGATGAGGAAGAAGATGATCGAGGTCGTCAAATACATGATCCCGAGCACCTTGGGGTCGGTGGTCGTGATCATTTTGAAGATGAACGAGCCCTTGGGTCCCTGCCGCGGCGGGTAAGGCCTGGCTGCAGCTATCGCGGGGACTGGCTGGGGCGCTACGGCAGTCACTGATCCTCCTGAATGCGCGTCCGTCCCCGGGCTGCGAGGCGAACGGTCTCTGGCTTGCGCTCATCGAATCGTAGACGGTGCCCCGAGCGGCCTCGGACTCGGTCCTACCTCCTGTCGTACTTACCCCGGCTCAGCGCCCACGGGGGTATCGCCGACCAGCGGATTGTCTGCAGGAGCGTGCTCTTTCTCACCCGAGACGGCGTGTCGCGGATGTCGGCGGGAGGGACAGGGAGACCACCAGGATTCGGGCTTTTCCGGTGCTAAGGTTTCGCTCACCTAACTTCTACCAGGAGCTTCAAGTGAACATTCTTTCCCGACGCCGCGCCGTGGCCGCCGTCGTCGCTCTCGCGGCCGCGGTCGCCGTCACGTCCTGTTCCAGCAGCGACGACGCGTCCTCCACGTCCGACGCCGCCGCATCGGCGCAGTTCCCCCGCACGGTCGAACACTTCCGCGGCAGCACCGAGATTCCCGCGGCACCGCAGCGGGTCGTGGCCCTCGACAACAGCTTCACCGATGCCGTACTCCTCCTCGAGACGCCGCTCGTCGGGTATGTCGACTACCGGGACCCCGGGCTGCCCGACTACCTCGGCAGCACCCGCGACGAGTACGCAGCCGAAGCCGAGTCGGTGGGCACGGTGAGCACCGCGAGCCTCGAGAAGATCGCCGCACTGCAGCCGGACCTCATCATCTCGGCCGAGGTTCGCGACGGGAAGAACTACGAACAGCTGTCGGCCATTGCGCCGACCATCTTCACCGAGACGACCGGTCCCACGTGGAAGGAGAACATCCGTCTCGTCGGTCAGGCGCTCGGCAAGGAAGAGCTCGTCAACGAGAAGATCGCCGCCTACGAGTCGCGCGCCGCGGCCGTCGGTTCCGCCATCAACACCAAGGCGTCGAACCCGGTGGTATCGGTGATCCGATTCGCCGGTGAACCCACCGCCCGCCTCTATCGCACCACCTCCTTCAGCGGCATCGTGCTCGAGGATGCGGGCATTGCCCGGCCCGCCAGCCAGGGACCGGACCCCGCCGACCCGACCAGCATCATGCAGTCGATCAGTCCGGAGTTGCTCAGCGAGGCCGACGGCAACGTGATCTTCGTCAGCACCTGGCAGGATCCGGCGGGAAAGAGCGCCGAAGCCGCCCGCCCCTTCCTCGAAAGCCCGCTGTGGCAGACGCTGCAGGGCCGCAAGGTCGACGTCGACGACGCCCGCTGGATGTCGCCCGTCAGCATCCAGGGCGCGCACCTGATTCTCGACGACCTGTCGGACACGTTCGAGGTCGACAAGCACAGCGGCTAACCTGAACGCGCCCGCTCACACAGGAAGTCGCCGCATTGTCCCTTCGTAGGTTTTCGACCGTCCGCCGCGCGTCCATCGGTCTCGTTGCCGGTGTCGCCGCCTTCGCTCTCGCCGGCTGCTCCCAACCGGCCGACGACGACCCCGCGTCCTCGATAGTCCGGACCACGACGAAGATTGCGGGCGCGGCGGTGGTCGGCATCGAGAGGGACACCACGACGGCGTGCCCGGAGCCCGCACCAGTCGACCCGGAGCTGTCGGGGTCGACGACGCATCGGGTGGTCCATACGACGGGCACGAGTGAGGTGCCCGCCGATCCGCAGCGAATCGTGGTACTCGACAGTGCCGCGCTGGACGCGGTATGCGCACTCGGTCTGTGGGAACGCGTCGTCGGCGCCGCCACGAGCGGCGACGGCGACTCCCCACAGCCGGGGTACCTCGGCACGGGCATCTCCGAACTTCCGAGTGTCGGGCCGGCCGGCGCACCGGACGTCGCCCGGATCGCGCAGGCGGCACCGGATGTGATCCTCGGTTCGAGTCCGGCCACCGGCGCACTGTACGGCGAGCTCTCCCCCATCGCGCCCACCGTGTTCGTCGGTTCCGACCCCGTGTACTGGAAAACGCAGTTCCTCCTCGCGGGCAACGCCCTCGGCCGGGCCGATGCCGCCGCAGCCGCGCTCGAGCGATACCAGGCGGACGCGAAGCAACTCGGCATCGATATCGACGCCGCACAAACCCAGGCCTCCGTCGTGCGTTTCGACGCCGACAGTCTGGAGGTGGAGGGACCGGCGGCGTTCGCCGGTCAGGTACTCACCGACGCGGGAGTCCGTAGGCCCGCCTACCAGAACCTCGACGGTGCGGTGACCGAATCGATCGACGATGCCGAACTCGACCGCGCCGAAGGCGATCTCATCTACGCAGTCCTCGTCGGCAAGGACGGCACCGAGCATGCCGAGGACGTCATGTCCGGGCAAGCGTGGAAAGACCTCGGGGCCGCCGCCGACAGCCGCGTGTTCGCCGTCGAGGGCGAGGTCTGGAACGGCAACGGCCTGGTGGCCGCGCGGGCTGTGCTGACCGATCTCCGGAACACCCTGAACGGATACGCCGGCTAGGAGAACTTTGTGCCCGTCCCGGAGTTCGTGGCTGCACTACGCAGGCATGTCGGACACGCGCCGCTGTGGTTGTCGGGAGTGAGCGTCGTCGTCCGCGACGACGACGGGCGGCTACTGCTGACCCGCCGCGCCGACAACGGCCGGTGGGCGGTGGTGTCGGGCGTTCTCGAACCCGGTGAGGAACCCGGGCCCGCGGCGCTCCGGGAAGTACGCGAAGAGACCGGCGTCGACGCGGAACTGGAGCGCATCACCAGCGTCGATGTGACCGGACCCATCACCTATCCCAACGGCGATGTCGCGCAGTACCTCGACGTGTGCTTCCTCGCGCGATACGTCGGCGGAGCCGCGGCGGTGTCCGACGACGAGAACCTCGAGGTGGCATGGTTTTCCCCGGAGGCAGTGCCGTCCGACCTCACCCCGTCTTCGCGACTGCGACTCGAGAAAGCGCTGCAGGACGTGCCGGAGGCGTGGTTCCAGCGCTGAATGCAGTTCGCCCAATGCCGCACCGGTGCAGTCGAACTGCGCCGGTGCGGCATTGGGCGAAGCTGTCGGGGCGTTAGAAATCCCGAGCGGGTCGCTTTAAAAATCCCAGTCTTCGTCTTCGGTGTTGACGGCCTTACCGATGACGTAGGAGCTGCCGGAGCCGGAGAAGAAGTCGTGGTTCTCGTCGGCGTTGGGTGAGAGCGCGGACAGGATGGCCGGATTGACGTCCGTCTCGTCCTTCGGGAACAGACCCTCGTAGCCGAGGTTCATCAACGCTTTGTTGGCGTTGTACCGCAGGAACTTCTTGACGTCCTCGGTGAGACCGACCTCGTCGTAGAGGTCCTGGGTGTAGTCGACCTCGTTGTCGTAGAGCTCGAAGAGCAGCTCGAACGTGTAGTTCTTGAGGTCGTCGCGCTCGGCCTCGGTGAGCTGCTCGAGACCCTTCTGGTACTTGTAGCCGATGTAGTACCCGTGTACGGCCTCGTCACGGATGATGAGGCGGATGAGGTCGGCGGTGTTGGTGAGCTTGGCGCGCGACGACCAGTACATCGGCAGGTAGAAGCCCGAGTAGAACAGGAAGCTCTCGAGCAGGGTGGACGCCACCTTGCGCTTGAGCGGCTCGTCGCCCTGGTAGTAGTCCATGACGATCTCGGCCTTGCGCTGCAGGTTCGGGTTCTCCTCGGACCAGCGGAAGGCGTCGTCGATGTCGCGGGTGGAGCACAGCGTCGAGAAGATCGAGCTGTAGCTCTTGGCGTGCACCGACTCCATGAACGCGATGTTGGTGTACACCGCCTCCTCGTGCGGGGTGATCGCATCGGGGATGAGGCTGACCGCACCCACGGTGCCCTGAATGGTGTCGAGGAGCGTCAGCCCCGTGAACACCCGCATCGTGAGCTGCTTCTCCTGCGCCGTGAGCGTGCCCCACGACGGAATGTCGTTGGACACCGGGACCTTTTCGGGCAGCCAGAAGTTGCCGACGAGGCGGTCCCACACCTCGGCGTCCTTCTCGTCCTGGACGCGGTTCCAGTTGATCGCGGATACGCGACTCACCAGCTTGACCATTGAATCCTCACTTCGTTCGGCTGTGAGTACTTATTAACCGCCGCCGGTTAATAAGTACTCACGGGCGGCGGAGCCGCCTACAGCATGCAGGAAACGCAACCTTCGACCTCGGTGCCTTCGAGGGCCATCTGACGCAGACGGATGTAGTACAGCGTCTTGATCCCCTTGCGCCACGCGTAGATCTGCGCCTTGTTGATGTCGCGGGTGGTGGCGGTGTCCTTGAAGAACAACGTCAGCGACAACCCCTGGTCCACGTGCTGGGTGGCCGCGGCGTAGGTGTCGATGATCTTCTCGTAGCCGATCTCGTACGCGTCTTGGTAGTACTCCAGGTTGTCGTTGGTCAAGTATGGCGCCGGGTAGTAGACGCGGCCGATCTTGCCTTCTTTGCGGATCTCGATCTTCGACGCCACCGGGTGAATGGAGCTGGTGGAGTAGTTGATGTAGGAGATCGACCCGGTGGGCGGGACGGCCTGGAGGTTCTGGTTGTAGATGCCGTGCTTCTGCACCGACGCCTTCAGCTCACGCCAGTCGTCCTGGGTGGGGATGTGCACACCGGAGTCGGCGAAGAGTTGACGCACCTTGTCCGTCTTCGGCTCCCACACCTGATCGGTGTACTTGTCGAAGTACTCGCCGGACGCGTACTGCGACTGCGGGAAGCCCTTGAAGTACGTTCCCCGCTCGATGGCAATCCGGTTGGACGCCTGCAGCGCATGGAACACCACGGTGTAGAAGTAGATGTTCGTGAAGTCGATGCCCTCGTCGGAGCCGTAGTAGATCCGCTCGCGCGCCAGGTACCCGTGCAGATTCATCTGGCCGAGCCCGATGGCGTGAGAGTCGTTGTTGCCCTCCTCGATCGACGGCACCGAGTAGATGTGCGTCTGATCGGACACCGCGGTCAGTCCGCGAATCGCCACCTCGATGGTCCGCGCGAAGTCCGGCGAGTCCATCGTCTTGGCAATGTTCAGCGACCCGAGGTTGCAAGAGATGTCCTTGCCCACCTTGCTGTACGAGAGGTCGTCGTTGAACAGCGACGGCGTCGACACCTGCAGGATTTCGGAGCACAGGTTGGAGTGCGTGATCTTGCCTTCGATGGGGTTGGCCCGGTTCACCGTGTCCTCGAACATGATGTACGGGTAGCCCGACTCGAACTGCAGCTCCGCGATGGTCTGGAAGAACTCGCGCGCCTTGATCTTCGACTTCCGGATCCGCTTGTCGTCGACCATTTCGTAGTACTTCTCGGTGACGTTGATGTCCGCGAACGGAACGCCGTAGATGCGTTCGACGTCGTACGGCGAGAACAAATACATGTCCTCGTTCTTCTTCGCCAGCTCGAAGGTGATGTCCGGGATGACCACGCCGAGGGACAGCGTCTTGATGCGGATCTTCTCGTCGGCGTTCTCACGCTTGGTGTCGAGGAACCGGTAGATGTCCGGATGGTGGGCGTGCAGGTACACCGCGCCCGCACCCTGACGCGCCCCGAGCTGGTTGGCGTAGGAGAAGGAGTCTTCGAGGAGCTTCATGATGGGGATGACACCCGAGCTCTGGTTCTCGATTCGCTTGATCGGGGCGCCGTGTTCACGAACATTGGTGAGCAGCAACGCGACTCCGCCGCCGCGCTTGGACAGCTGCAGGGCGGAGTTGATCGAGCGGCCGATCGACTCCATGTTGTCCTCGATGCGGAGGAGGAAGCAGGAGACGGGTTCACCGCGCTGCTTCTTGCCGGAGTTGAGGAACGTGGGGGTGGCGGGCTGGAAGCGTCCGGCGATGATCTCGTCGACCAGCTTGGTGGCCAGGTCCTCGTCACCTGCTGCAAGGGTGAGCGCCACCATGCACACTCGGTCCTCGAACCGCTCGAGGTAGCGCTTTCCGTCGAACGTCTTGAGCGTGTACGAGGTGTAGTACTTGAAGGCGCCCAGGAAGGTCGGGAAGCGGAACTTCTTGGAATACGCGTGGTCGATCAGAAACTTCACGAAGGCACGCGAGTACTGGTCGAGCACCTCGGGCTCGTAGTAATTCTCCTCGACGAGATAATCGAGCTTCTCGTCGAGGTTGTGGAAGAACACCGTGTTCTGGTTGACATGCTGCAGGAAGTACTGGCGGGCCGCGGCGACATCCTTGTCGAACTGGATTTCGCCGTTCGGCCCGTACAAGTTGAGCATCGCGTTGAGCGCGTGGTAGTCGAGACCGTTCGTCGAGTCCCCACCGCGCGCGTCACGCTCTACGCTCCCCGCATCGATGGTGTCTGTGATGGTCGGCGCCACAGCTCCTGCTCCTTGTCGTCTAAGTGTTCCCAGAATTCACCCAGACCGACCTTCACCCGTTCGACGTCCTCGGCTGTGCCCATGAGTTCGAAGCGGTAGAGGTAGGGAACGTGACACTTCTGAGAAATGATGTTTCCTGCAAAGCAATAGGACTCACCGAAATTGGTGTTTCCCGCCGCGATCACGGCTCGGATCAGCGACCTGTTGTGTGGATTGTTGAGAAATCGGATGACGGGCTTCGGAACGTAACTGGTGTCCCTGCCCATCGCAGTGGTCCCGCCGCCGTACGTGGGGAGGATCAAGACGTAGGGCTCGTGCACCTCGAAGGTGCCGTCGCGGTCGTGGATGGGTATGCGCGTCGCAGGCACCCCGAGCCGCTGAACGAATCGGTGCGTGTTCTCCGAGGCGCTGGAGAAGTACACCAGCGAAGTCATCGGTACTCACCATCTCGAGTGGAACTGTCGGTC
This sequence comes from Rhodococcus sp. ZPP, assembly GCF_017656075.1. NCBI lineage: Bacteria > Bacillati > Actinomycetota > Actinomycetes > Mycobacteriales > Nocardiaceae > Rhodococcus > Rhodococcus sp. ZPP. The sequence goes on along the minus strand of NZ_CP058638.1, from coordinate 6,199,283 downwards.
AGTGCTGCTCCGGAATCGGTTCGCTCTCGCTCGCGGAGGGTGCGATCGTGTCGCTTCAAGCAGCATTTGCCGAGAGGGTCTTGATGCGATCGGGCCGGAAGCCCGACCAGTGCTCGTCACCGGCTACGACCACAGGCGCCTGCAGGTATCCCAGCGCCATCACGTAGTCCCGGGCTTCGGCGTCTTCGGTGATGTCGACGACGGCGTAGTCGATACCCTCCTTGTCGAGGGCCCGGTAGGTGGCATTGCACTGAACGCAAGCGGGCTTGGTGTAGACGGTGATGCTCATGAAGTCCCTCTTTCCACTGCCGAAAATGGAGCTGACGAAGTGTGTGTTCAGCACCCGAGATCTCCCCTGATCGAGAGGACGGTCACCCCAGCGGAGGGGTTCACCGAGCCGATTCCCGTAGTGGTCTCTCAGTGCTCAAGACACTACACCTAGTGGCCGACAGAAACACTTAACCCGAGATGTTGTGAGTCACATCGATGAAATTCCCTGGTCGACTTCCGCTGGACGGCAAATTTCGTCATCCCGTCGGCGTGTCGCGCATCACTTTTTCGGCGAGCCTCGGAACGCTCCCGCCGGCAAGGTTCGTACACCCGAGGCTCGAGGAGCCTACGTCACCTGTGAGCAGGCTCCAGCATTCCCCAGCGCACCCCGAGCAGTGGACTGTAGCGGCCCTCATTTCAACCGGATTCCACTCGACCCGGTCGGCGGACGGCGGCCTTCGGCCGAGACCCGACTCCCCCGCCGCCGCGTGCACCTGGCGCCCCGCCTCCACCGCTGCTTGCCGGCCGGTAACTGCCTGCCTCCCGGTACCGTGACCGGATGCCCGTGCACTCCTCCGAGCAACCCGACCGCTGGGCGCCCGTCGTCCGCACGGAGCGGGTGACGCCGAACATGCAGAGGATCACCCTGTCGGGTGGTGATCTGACGGAATTCGAATCGAGTGGCGTGCCCGACGAGCGCGTATTGCTCGCATTTCCGCCCGGTGGTGCGGACCAGAGGAGCTTCACCGTCCGCCGCTGGGACCCGTCGGCCTGCGAGATGGACATCGATTTCGCCGTCCACGCGGGCGGCGCTGCGATTCGGTGGGCGCTACAGGCGTCGCCCGGCGAGGTTCTGGGGTTCTCGGCCGCCGCCGGCTGGTATTCACCGCCCAGCGATACGGCATGGCAACTTCTCGTCGCGGACATGACCGGTTTACCTGCCGTCGGCCGGATCGTGGAGGAATTGCCCGGTTCGGCGCACGTGCACGTGATCGCCGAGATCACGGCCGCCGAGGATCGGCAGCAGTTCACCACCGAGGCCGACGTGACGGTCAGCTGGTTGCACGGCAGCGGCAACGGCACCGGACGCAGCAGGCTGGCGGAGGCTGCACGCACCTGGCCGCGACCCTCCGAGCCGGGATACGTGTGGTTCGCGGGCGAAGCGCGTACATCCCGAGACGTACGCCACCGGCTGCGCCACGAATTGGGCTGGCCGGCGAATCGATATGACGTCATGGGTTATTGGCGCGCAAACAAGGAGGAATGGGTCGCGCGCTACGAGACGGTCCGTGAGCAGATAGAAGCCGCCAGGGACTCTGCCCTGGCGGCCGGTGAAGACTTCGACGCGGTGCGGGACGCCGTCGACGCAGCCCTCGAGAGATCCGGGCTGTAGCGACGGCGGTCCCGCGAGCGACTCAGGCGTCGACGAGCTGCTTGGTGGCGTCCACGAGGCTGGTCACGACATCGGCGACCTGCTGTGCGACCTCGGCGTTCTCCCGCGGGTGGCGGTCACCGAACTTGTCGATCGTGCCGCCGATGGCGAGCGTGACGTCCTCGAGCACCTTGCCGCCGGCGATACGGACGGCCTTGCGGGTGTCTTCGTGGGCCCACTGTGCGCCGTTGCCGCTGGGGGACGCGCTGATGACGGCGACCGGCTTGTCCTTGACGGCGCCGGTTCCGTACGGACGGGAGATCCAGTCGATGGCGTTCTTGAGCACGGCGGGAATCGTGCCGTTGTACTCGGGGGTGAGGATGAGAAGCGCATCGGCGCGGCCGGCGGCGTCACGCAACGCCTCGACGGCGGGGAGCGAACCTGCGACGTCGATGTCCTCGTTGTAGAAGGGCACCTCACCGAGCCCTTCGAACACGGTGACGTCGGTCCCTGCCGGAGAAACCGAGACTGCCGTCTCGGCGAGCTGGCGGTTGACCGACGCGGCGCGCAGGCTGCCGACGAGTACGAGAATGTTGGTCTTCGACATGTCAATTTCCTTCGATGGTGCGGTGGGCGACTCGGGAACAGGTATATCAACTAAACGGACCGTGGTCCACTTACATTCCCCGCGCGGTAGGATTGGCGCCGTGACCCGCCTCCTCCTTCCCCAGATCGGGGTCGAACCGCCCGAACGGTGTGATGCCGCACGTAATCGGCGGCTACTGCTCGATGCTGCGGCCCTCTTGGTGTCCGAGCGGGGCGTCGACGCGGTGACGATGGACGCCGTCGCCTGCAAGGCCGGTGTGGGCAAGGGCACAGTGTTCCGCCGGTTCGGAAGCCGATCGGGACTCATGCTCGCCCTCCTCGACCATTCCGAGCGCGAACTCCAGCAGGCGTTCATGTTCGGACCCCCACCCCTGGGGCCGGGCGCCGATCCGGTCGAACGGCTCATCGCCTACGGCCGAGCGCGCATCGCCACCGTCGAGGTCGAGGGCGAGGTCCGGCGGGCCGCGGAGAATTCTCCGGGCACCCGTTTCTCCGCGCCGGCTCGCGCAGTGTCGGTTACGCACGTCGTGTCGCTGCTCCGCGAGGCGGGCGTCGAAGGAGATCACGAACTGCTGGCGTGCTCGCTCCTCGCACCCCTCGAGGCGACGCTCGTACTGCACGAGATCCGCGACCTCGGGATGTCGACCGAGCGCCTCGAGGCTGCCTGGGAGGATCTCGTCAGGCGTGTCACCCGCGCCTGACGCTCACAGGGCGCGCAGCCACAGCGCCAATTCCCTGGCGCTCGCGTCGATGCGCGCCGGCCAGTCGAGCGCCGAGTCGTCAGCCGCATCGCTCACGTGCTTGACGAGGCGGCATTGTGCACCGACCTGCGCGCACGCGTAGGCGACGGCGAAACCTTCCATGTCGACGAGATCGGCCCGCTCCGCGAGCACGTCGCGCACCCCCGCGTCCGATACGAAGACGTCCCCCGTTGCCAGCACCGAGCCGTCCCCCTCCGGCATCTCGAGCCGGTCCGCGACCTCGTGCCCCAAGGCCCGGATGGCGTCGCCGCTGATGTCGTGGTTGAGCACGGTCGACGGCGTGAAGAGGCCACTGTGGTGTTCGTGCAGGGCCCCCGCGGTGCCGATGTTGACCACCAGCGGTTTCTGCGACGACGGGTAGTCGCCGAGCGCTTTCGCGACGGCCACCGCGGCGCTCACCTTGCCGATGCCCGTGATCAGCACGTCGAACTCCGGTGGGACGTGCACCGCCTCCGCCTTGGTGGCGCTGACGACGAGGATGTCCGATCTGCTCATGCGCGGAACCGTACCGGGCCTTCCCCATCCTGCGTCCCACGTGCCCACTCGCTACAGTTTCTGACATGGCGAATCTACGTGCGCAGATACTCGAGGAACTCGGTGCCCAGCCCACCATCGACGCGGCGAAAGAAATTCGCACCCGCGTCCAGTTCCTGAAGGAGTACCTCCTGTCGACGCCCGCGAAGGGGTTCGTCCTGGGCATCAGCGGCGGCCAGGACAGCACTCTCGTCGGGCGTCTCGCTCAACTCGCGGCGAGCGAACTGCGCGAGGAGGGACACGAGGCCGAGTTCGTCGCCGTCCGTCTTCCCTACGGCACCCAGGCGGACGAGTCGGACGCACAGATCGCGCTGAAGTTCATCCAGCCCGACCGGTCGGTGTCGGTCAACGTCAAACCCGGCGCCGACGCCACTGCCAAGGAATCGGCCTCAGCCCTGCGAGGCATCCTCGGCAATGGCGGCGAACTGCGCGACTTCGTCCGCGGCAACATCAAGGCCCGAGAGCGCATGGTCATCCAGTACTCGATCGCGGGGCAACTCGGCTACCTCGTACTCGGTACCGACCATGCAGCTGAAGCGATTACCGGGTTCTTCACCAAGTACGGCGACGGTGGCGTGGACCTCACTCCCCTGACCGGCCTCTCCAAGCGTCAGGGCGGCGCCCTGCTCCGCGAACTGGGGGCACCGGAGACCACCTGGAAGAAGGTGCCCACCGCCGATCTCGAGGACGACCGTCCGGCGCTCCCCGACGAGGAGGCGCTCGGTCTGACGTACACGCAGATCGACGACTACCTCGAGGGCAAGGACGTTTCCCGGGAGGTCGCCGAGAAGCTGGAGACCATGTACCTGAACACGCGTCACAAGCGCACGGTCCCCGTCACACCTCTCGACACCTGGTGGCGGTGATCCGGTGACCCTCGTTCTGGTCGCGGGCGGTACCGGTACAGCGGGTAGGCAACTCGTCAAGGAGTTACTTGCCCGCGGGCACTCGGTCCGTGTCCTCACCCGGCACGGTGGTGCACCGGGCACCGAGATCGTCCATGTCCACGGCGACTTGGTGGCGGGCGAGGGGCTCGCAGAGGCGCTGGACGGGGTCGACGTGGTGGTGGACACGACCGACGGCAAGACCCGCCGCACTCGGGCCGTGCTGGACGAGGGCGCCAGCAATCTGCTGGCGACAGCGGACGGTGCGGGTGTGCGACGCGCGGTCCTGCTGTCCATCGTGAACGTCGACCGCGGCGAGTTCGCCTACTATCAGGCCAAACGACGGCAGGAACGGGTCTACGAGAGCTCGCCGCTCGACACAGTCGTCGTGCGCGCCACCCAGTTTCACGACTTCATTCCCATGGTCGCGAAGCCGCCGAGTCATGTCGGGGTGATTCCGGCGTTCGCGAGAACGCGATTCCAGTCGATCGACACCCGCGATGTCGCGCGGGCGCTGGCGGACGCCGCTCTGGCGACCGAGACGGCGTCCGAAAATCTCATCACCATCGGCGGCCCGGAAGTCCGCACGGCCCGTGACCTCGTCGTCGCATGGAAGAAAGCCACGGGGACGCACGGACTCGTCATCGACGTGCCCCTGCCGGGAGCACTGGGTTCCTTCCTGAGGTCAGGGCACAACCTGGCTCCGGGGAAAGAGTTCGGGTCGATCACCTTCGACCGGTGGCTGGCCGACACGACGACGGCCTGAGCGGCTCCCGGCGTGCTGTAAATCCTCTAGCCTCCCGCGAACGGCGGCAGGACGTCCACCTGGTGTCCGGCGGTGCGCGTGAGGTCGCGCGTGAGCTCTGAATCGACGAGGAAGGCCGCCACCGACAGAACCCGCTCCATATCGGCTCCGTACTTGGCGACGAGGGCGATCTTCACCTGACCGAGTGGGGCGTCCGTCGGCAGATCGAGGGTTTCCTTCGTACAACCGGCGGCGTCGGCGGCCGCCGCGAAATACCGCACCGAAATGCCTGTCACCGTGTCAACCACCGATAGCTCCCATACTGCGCTGCGGCGGCGCGAATCCGTCCGCATTGATTCCGTGTCCCGCCCACTTGTTCCACATCGCGCCACGCCACAACTGGGCCAGGTCCTCGTCGCCGGCACCGGAACGCAGTGCTCCCCGCAGGTCGACCTCCTGGTCACTGAACAGGCACGACCGTACCGTTCCCTCGGCGGTCAGACGGGTTCGGTCGCAGTCGGAGCAGAACGAGCGGGTGACCGACGCGATAATCCCCACGGTGGCCGGACCACCGTTCACCAACCACTCCTCCGCCGGTGCGGACGCGTCCTCCCTGCCGTGTTCCACGAGGGTGAACCGCTCACCCAGAACCGACAGCAACCGGTCGGCGGACACCATCTGCTCACGAGCCCACTCGTGGTCCGCGTCGAGGGGCATCTCCTCGATGAAGCGGAGCGCAATCCCTTCGGTCAGGCACCATTCGAGGAGATCCGCCGCCCCCGTCAGTGTCTCGGGCATCAGAACTGCGTTCACCTTGAGCGGCGCCAGGCCTGCATCAGCCGCGGCCCGGATCCCGGCGATCACCGAAGGCAACCGATCGCGTCGCGTGAGCCTGGCGAAGTGCTTCCTGTCGATCGAGTCGAGGGAGACGTTGACGCGCGTGAGGCCGGCGCGGGCGAGTGCAGCAGCCCGGTGTTCGAGCCCGACTGCGTTGGTGGTCATCGACAGCGGCACACCCGGAACCCGTTCGGCGCACCCGGCGATCATGGCTTCGAGGTCGGCGCGCATCAGCGGCTCACCACCGGTGAACCGGACCTCCCGGACCCCGAGCTGATGCACCGCGATACCCACCAACCGGACGATTTCCTCAGCCGTGAGTAGATTCTGCGCCGGGATGGCGGGCAGGCCTTGCTCCGGCATGCAATAGGTGCAGCGCAACGAGCATTTCTCGGTGATCGACACCCGAAGGTCGCGCGCTACCCGACCGAATCTGTCGACGAGGTGCCCCACGTCGGGGCGGCCCGCGAGCGAGACGGCCGACCGCACGGTGGGAATACCCATCTCCACCATTGTCATCGCGTTGCCTTTCCCCGCATTGGTCCAGTATGCCGTGAGGCGGTGATCCGTGCCGCACCGCCGTGCATAGGATTGGTAACCATGGCCGGAGGAACGTCGTGACCACGCGGACGGTGGAGCAGCATGCTCAGCACGTCGCCGAACTTCTCGCACCGCTCCATACGCGCCCCGGCGAGGAGATTCCACTCGGTGAGGCACTGGGACGCGCCCTCGCCGCCGACGTCCATTCACCCGTCGATCTGCCCCTGTTCCGGAACTCCCAGATGGACGGCTACGCCGTCGACGCCGCATCCATCACGACGGTCCCTGTGATGCTGCCCGTGCGCGGGGTGATCGCGGCCGGGCCGGCCGAACCCGTCACGCACCTTCCCGGCACGGCCTACCGAATCATGACCGGAGCACCGGTTCCGCCGGGCGCCGACGCGATCGTCCCCGTCGAGGACACAGTCACCTCGGATGGCGAGGTGCGGATCGAAAAAACCCGCTCGGCCGGGGAATTCGTGCGCGAACGTGGCAGCGACGTCCGGGCGGGGACCCTTCTCCTCGCCGCGGGCAGCCTTCTCGCTGCCCGTCACATCGCCGTGCTCGCCGCTGTCGGGCTGCAGCGCGTATCGGTGCGCCCGCGGCCGCGTGTCGCGGTGATCACCACCGGCGCCGAACTCGTCGACGCGGGAAGCGCACTGCGTCCCGGCCAGATCTACGATTCGAACGGCATCGCACTGGCGTCGAGTGCACGAGCCAACGGTGCAGAGGTGGTCTCCATCGCCCGTAGCACCGACGACCCCGCCGAGTTCCGCACCCTGCTCGCCGAGGCGGTCCTCACCGCCGATGTGGTGCTGACTTCCGGCGGTGTATCGATGGGCGACTTCGAGGTGGTGAAGGAAACGCTGTCCCCGCTGGGCGCTCAATTCGCTCACGTGGCCATGCAGCCGGGCGGGCCGCAGGGGACAGCCGTGGTCAACGGCGTCCCGGTATTGAATTTCCCGGGCAATCCGGTGAGTACCCTCGTCTCCTTCGAGATCTTCGCCCGTCCGGACATTCGCCGCGCAGCGGGCCTTCCTCCCACGGAAGCCGTGGAGGGGCCGCTCGCGGCGCCGCTCACCTCCGTCCGAGGTAAGCGGCAGTTCCTCCGCGCCCGCCGCACCGACACCGGGGTAGAACTCGTCGCCGGTCCGGGCTCACATCTTGTCGCAGCGATGGCGTGGGCGGATGTCCTCGTCGATGTTCCCGCCGAAGTCACCGCACTCGACGCCGGCCAACTCGTGAAGGTGATTCCCCTATGAGCGATTTGACGCACCTCGACGGCGAGGGTCGTGCACGCATGGTCGATGTGAGCGCGAAAGCCGATACCACCCGGACTGCCGTGGCGGAAGGACGACTCGTCACGACCCCCGAGGTCATTGCGCTCGTCCGGGCCGACGATCTCCCCAAGGCAGATGTACTCGCGACTGCCCGGATTGCGGGTATCTCGGGTGCTAAGAAGACGTCCGAGCTCATTCCGTTGTGCCATCAGCTTGCGCTCTCGTCGGTCAAGGTGGAGTTCGGATTCGCCGACGATGCCATCACGATCGAGGCGACAGCGAAGACGAAAGGGCCGACCGGCGTCGAAATGGAGGCACTGACCGCGGTTGCCGTGGCCGGGCTGACTCTGCACGACATGGTGAAGGCCGTCGATCCCGCTGCCACCCTGGACGGTGTCCGCTTGCTCACGAAGGACGGCGGCAAGCGCGGGCACTGGACCCGGGAGCCGGCAACCGACTCGGCATCACCGAGAGGGCGCACTGCCGCGGTCCTGGTCGCCTCCACAGGCGGCGCCGCGGGCACGCGGGAAGACACGACCGGTCCGGCCATCACCGCCTGGCTAGACGAACGCGGGTTCCGGACACGCGGCCCCCTGGTCTACGCCGACGCCGAGATCGCGGCCGGCCTCGCCGACGCGCTGTCCGGCAACCCCGCACTGGTCATCACCACCGGCGGGACGGGTGTCTCCCCCACCGACGCCACTCCCGAAGCCACCCGGGCCGTACTCGACCGCGAACTGCCCGGCATCGCGGATGCCATCCGCAATCGGGGAACGACGGTGACTCCGCATGCGTCACTGAGCCGGGGACTCGCCGGTGTGTCGAACGGCACAGTGATAGTGAATCTGCCGGGTTCACCGGGCGGAGTGAAGGATGGACTTGCGGTGCTCGACCCCATCGTCGATCACCTTCTCGCACAGATCGCCGGTGGAGGTATGCACGATGAGTGACGTTCTTGCCCAGATTTCGGACCTGCCCCTGGACGCGGCCGTGGTCGATGCGGCCGTGGCGGGACCGGAACACGGCGCGGTAGTGGTCTTCACCGGGGTGGTACGTAATCACGATGCCGGACAATCCGTTTCGGCACTCGAGTATCAGGCGCATCCCGATGCCGAGCGCTTTCTCCGCACGTGTTGTGAGGAGGTTGCGTCGTCGACGGGACTGCCTGTTGCCGCGGTCCACCGGGTGGGTGCGCTGACCGTCGGGGACCTGGCGCTCGTGGCTGCCGTGGCCGCACCGCACCGGGCCGAGGCGTTCGCGGCCTGCGCCGAACTCGTCGAACGGATCAAGCACGAGGTACCCATCTGGAAGCGGCAGCATTTCGCCGACGGCGCGTCCGAATGGGTGGGACTGTGAGTCCTGAGTCGGACCGGCGTCGCATCACCGGGTAGACTCGGCGGCACTAGGTGACCATGACGGTCACCCAGCGTCGTAGAACGCATTCAGTTCGGGAACGTCCGAATCCTGTTGGGTGTGCACACGCGTGTGCATCCGCTCTTCTTACGGCGAAGAAGCTTGCCGACCGGCAACGCCGCCAACCTGTGCTCGAGCTCCGACGGGATCGCTTTTCCGTGTCGGCCCTCCGGGCACAACCCTGTGCCCGAAAGGCTCTGACACTTGTCTGACACGACGACACCCGACACCACCTTCGCCGCTCTCGGCGTCCGCGAACCGCTCGTGCGGGTGCTCTCCTCGCAGGGCATCACCGCGCCCTTCCCCATCCAGGTCGACACCCTCCCCGACACGCTGTCGGGCCGCGACGTGCTCGGCCGGGGCAAGACGGGCAGCGGTAAGACGCTCGCCTTCTCCATCCCGATGGTGTCCCGCCTCGCCGGTGAGTTGTCGGGCGGAAAGCGTCGGCCCGGCCACCCCGTCGGTCTGATCCTGGCCCCCACCCGCGAGCTGGCCACCCAGATCACTGCCACACTCGAACCGCTGGCGCAGGCGTACGACCTGAAGGTCACCACCATCTTCGGTGGCGTCTCCCAGAACCGCCAGGTGTCGGCGCTCAAGGCAGGTGTCGACATCGTCGTCGCATGCCCCGGCCGCCTCGAAGACCTGATGAAGCAAAGGTTCGTGAGCCTCGACGCCGTCGAGATCACCGTGCTCGACGAGGCCGACCACATGGCCGACCTCGGCTTTCTGCCCGTCGTCACGCGCATCCTCTCCGCCACGCCGCAGCAGGGCCAGCGACTGCTGTTCTCGGCCACGCTGGACAACGGTGTCGACAAGCTCGTCAAGCGGTTCCTGAAGAACGAGGTCCTGCACTCGGTCGACGAGGCGAACTCACCCGTCGCGGCCATGACGCACCATGTATTCGACGTCGACAGCCCCGAGACCAAGCGCAAGCTGGTCGAGAAGCTTGCGTCGGGCACCGGACGCCGAATCCTGTTCATGCGCACCAAGCATCAGGCGCGGAAGCTGGCGCGTCAGCTCACCGAAGCGGGTATCCCGTCGGTGGATCTGCACGGCAATCTGTCGCAGGCCGCCCGCGACCGCAACCTGGCCTCGTTCTCGGCCGGTGAGGCGCGCGTGCTGGTGGCCACCGACGTGGCGGCGCGAGGCGTCCACGTCGACGATGTGGAACTGGTCGTGCACGTCGATCCGCCCGCCGAGCACAAGGCTTACCTGCACCGTTCGGGCAGAACCGCACGCGCAGGCAGCGCCGGCGACGTCGTCACCGTCGTACTGCCCGAGCAGCGCAAGGATCTGTCCATCCTCATGCGGAAGGCAGCGATCAAAGTCACTCCCGTCCGCAGCACCGCGGACTCCGCCCACGTTCTCGAACTCGTCGGTGACCTCGCACCACATGTGACGCCGGCACCGAAGGCCACGCCGGTGTCCAGCACCGGCGGACGCACTCAGCGGCCCGGCGGTGGCCAAGGCGGCCAGGGTGGACGAGGCGGCCAGGGCGGACGCGCCCACGGTCAGGGCGGCGGCGCTCGTCGCTCCCGTTCCGGCGCTGCGGGCAGGCCACGGGCGGCGTCGTCCACGGGCGGCGGAACTCGTACCGCGTCGGCCGGCGCGTCACGCCGCCGTCAAGGCTAGAACTCGTCGAGGTGGATGGCGTCGGCCAATGGCCGGCGCCCCCGCCACCCGAAGCGCTCGAGGTCGGGTACCTGCTGGAACTCGGCGACGTGTCCCACACACAACCAGGCGATGGGACGCACCGGCTCGGGAATCCCCAGCAATTCGGTGAGATAGGGCTCGTCGTAAAAGGACACCCAGCCCACTCCGATGTTCTCGGCGGCGGCCGCGAGCCACAGATTCTGAATCGCCAGCACGGCTGAGAACAGGCCGGTGTCGTCGACCGTGTGCCTGCCGAGAATGTGCTCGCCGCCGCGACTGCGGTCATAGGTGACGACGACGCCCATGCCACTCTCACGTATTCCTTCGATCTTGATCGGATCGAACGTCGTCCTGCGATCGTCGGGTAGCGATTCGGCGAACCTTCTGCGAGCATCGGCAACGTGCTCGGCGAACACGTCGAGAGTCTCCGGCCTGCGCACGACAACGAAATCCCACGGCTGCGTGTTGCCGACGCTGGGGGCGCTGTGCGCTGCCCCCAGGATGCGGTTCAGAACCTCCTCCGGTACCGGCTCCCCCGTGAACTCCGCTCGCACATCCCGTCGGCGGCGAATCGCCTCATACACGGACAGCATCGGTTCGGGATACGACGGCGTGCTACACGCGGGCTCGGTCACGCCGTCACGGTATAGCGGTGCACCCCCAGCATCGCGCCGGGGTCGACATCTTCGCCCTCGGACACGATGCAGTCCTCGAGGCCCGCGCGGACCTTCTCCGGTTCGATGTCCGCACCGATGAGGACCAATTGCGTCGTGCGTTCCTCCCCCGATTCCCAGCGCGTGGAGGTGAACCGGATATGTGGCCCCACCGTCTGCACCTCGAACTTGCGCGACTGCCCCGGTACCGCGAAGTGCACGAATCCCTTGATGCGATAGATGCCGACGGGCCGGCTTTCGAGGAAATCGACCAATCGCCGTGGATCGATCGGATCGGCCGACGCGAAATCGACTGACTCGTACGACGAATGCAGGTGGTCGTGACCGCCACACCCCTCGTCGCAGTGCTCGTGCTGATCCAGCAACAGCCGATCGAGCGTGAGCTGTTCACCGGGGGCCGGATCGCGTCCCGGCTCCTGATCGAAGAGCAGTGTGGGCTCCATGCGCCCGTGCGCGGTCGCGAGAATCGGGGCACGATCGTTGTAGTCGCGGACCAGCTGCTTCACCGCACCGAGTCGTGGTTCGTCGATCCGGTCGGTCTTGTTGAGTACGACGAGGTCGGCCAGGGTCACGTGCTTCCCGAGATCAGGATGCCGGGCGGACGTTTCCTCGAACTGCTCACCGTCGACCATCACCACCAGCCCCCCGTACACGACGTGCGGATTCCTGCTGCCGAGTACGAGCCGAATCATGTTGCGCGGCTCGGCAAGCCCGCTGGCCTCGACGATCACCACATCGATCTGTGAAGTTGGATTCGCCAGACGATCGAGCATGTCGTCCATGTCGCTGACGTCGACGGCGCAGCACATGCACCCGTTGCTCAGAGACACCATCGAATCGACCTGCCCGGCCACCATCATCGAATCGATGTTCACGGCTCCGAAGTCGTTGACAATGACACCCACGCGGACACCGCGATTGTTGCGCAGGACATGATTGAGCAGGGTGGTCTTACCGGAACCGAGGAATCCAGCGACGATGACCACCGGAATCCGCTTCTTCGCCAACTGCCCCGACCTCCATGGATTTCGATGAGCCACCGGGCGCTTATGGTAGCGCCCGGCCGAACGATCTCAGCTCACCGCGCCGACTATCGCCGCGCCGATGGCGGCGGGCACCATCGGCATCGTGTGGTGAGTGGCTCCCTCGATTGTCGTGACCGTCGCCGAGGGAAGCCTGTGCCGGATCGTGGCCGCCACCGCCACCGCGTCGTGCGCGCGGCTACTTCCTGCCAGCAGCACGGTGGTCGGGATGGTCATCCGGGCGAATGCGGCAGGCTTCGGACGGCGCGGAACCACGACCTTCGCGCCGGCGAAGGCAACCGCCCCGAGGGCGGCCACCTCGAGCCATCGCTCGTCCAGGCCGACGCCACCTGTCTCCCAGCGGATCAGCGCGCGTTGACGCTCCACAGTGGGACGAAGCAGCAGCGGTGCGGCCCGAAGCAGGTAGCGGGTGCTCAGTCCCGCAAAACACGATGTCGGGTCGAGCAGCACCACACTGTCGACGTTTCCGCGTCCGCTCGACGTGTATCCGAGGGCGATCATCGCCCCGTAGGAATGTCCGACGAGTGAGGTCGATTCCAGACCTAACCCATCCAGTACCTCATCGAGCCAGGTGAACAAGTCGCTCGTGCTGCGCAACGGGGTGCCATCGCTTACGCTCCGCCCGGCGTCCTGCATGATGTCGACGGCATAGACGCGATGGCGACGCGCCAGGATCTCGACGTTGGCCGCCCAGACCGTGGAAGTCGCTCCGCCTCCGGGCAGGAGAAGCAGTGGTGCGCCCGATTCGGGACCGCACACGTTCACCCGAGTGATGCCGTAGGCCGTCGGCACGTCGACCGGTGTAGCCACCACCGGCCAACTGCCCAGCAGGACGTCGTATGCGCGATAGAAGTCATCGAGTTTCGCCACAGCGCCTCCTCCATTTATCTCGATGATCGAGATATTATCTCCTCGGCCGCGCTCCGGCAGTACATTCAGGTCTCGTGAATCTCGACGAAAGCGCTCAGACAGTGCACAAGCTGCGCGCTCTCGCGGTGGAGCTGAATCTGCTCGGCGCCGAGTTCGCCCAGCTGCACGGACTGCACACCACCGACCTCCGGGCACTTATCAGCCTCCTGGACGCCGGTCGCGCAGATATCGCTGCAACCCCGGGTTGGCTCGGCGACCGCCTCGGGATCAATTCGGCATCCGTCACTGCACTTCTCGACCGCATGGAGAAGGCCGGGCTCGTCCGTCGCACGCCGGACGCCGAGGACCGGCGCCGCTCCCGAATCACGGTCACTGCCACAGCGATAAACCTCGGTGAAACCTTCTTCGGCCCGCTCATCAACCGGACGACAACCATCCTCGAGGGGTTCGACCCCTCGGAGCGACAGACTATTTCACGATTCCTCGACGGCATGAACGCCGCTGTCGCCGTCGAACGACAAGTGGCCGTTCAGCCGAGCGAAGACTCGGTGTCGAGATCGCGGACGCGTCGGGCGGGTGAGCCGACGTAGAGTCCGTTCGGCGCGCAGTCGCGGGTGACTACCGCTCCTGCACCGACGACACAACCTTCGCCGACCGTTACTCCGGGCAGGATGATGGCCCCTGCGCCGATCCAGCAGCCGTCACCGACCACGATGGGAAGGTCTACCGCCGCCCCGCACCGCCCCGACACCGGACCCAGCCGATGTGTGCTGGTAATGAACTGGACGCGGTGACCGACCGCCACTTGCCGGCCGAGCGTGATGGATGCGGTGCCATCGAACAGCACGCCGCGGTTGATGAAGGTACCGAGACCCAGACTGACATCTTTGCTGCCGAAATAGCATCCTGAGTAGATTCCGGCACCCCACACCTTCGCCCCGGCAGCCAGCAACAAGAGAATCCGCAGCCAGACCGGCACAAATGCGGACGATTGGACGATCGTGACGAAGCGCACCCGCCAACCCTAGCCAGTGATCGCGCCCCGCGCTGGATGGCCATCTGCTCGGTCGGCACAAATGCGACTCGGTAACGGATCCGACACAGAGCCCGATGATGTTCCCGAGACCCGAGGGGGGCGAGTGGCACAACTCGATAGCGAAGGATTCGCTGCCATGCTCGAATCAATCCCGCATGCGATCAGCGTCCACGACAAGAACCGCCGGGTCATCTTCCGCAACTCGGCCTGCGCCGCTCTGATCGGCGCCGGCGTCGACGAGTTCGACAGTCTCCGGCACGAACAACTCTTCCATCCCGACGACAGCGACCTGTGGAGCGAGATGCTCGCCCGCTCCCTGGGCTGTGAGAGGGCAAGTGCGACGGCACACCTGCGTATCCGTCACCGCAATGACCATTGGCTCTGGGTTCACGTCGCGGTGTCCGCCTTCGACGTGGGCGATGAGACGTTGATCGTCCTCGTTCTCCAGGATCAATCCGACACCATCTGGGGCAACCCGCGGTCCGCCAAGCAGAGAATCTGACACACCTACCGACCCTGACAGGTCGGCCGACTGCAACAAGGCGGGGTGCGGATCGTGGCACCACACCGTCGGCAGAAATGAGTGCGATGCCCACCATTCTTCGACGTGCCGCAGTCGCACACTTCCCACCCGACAAGGCAGGTGTTGGCACCGAGCAGGTGCCCGTTGGGGCAACGCCGTGGGGCGAACTCGGTCCGGCGCGTCACAGAACCGAATCTACACGTTCGTCGAACGTATGTTCTATTTACATGTAATTGCCCGGAGCCCCCGCACTGCCATCGGCGCGCTCCACCAGGAACCAACTTCCCGGCGCATAGACCAGTTCCCGGTCTTCGCGGACGATGACGAGCGCACCACTGTCATGGATGCTGTAGGTGTCGTCGCCGCTGAAGTCGGTGACGGCGAAGTCTGCCAGTTGGTCGAACGACCGATGTGTCACGGTGAAAGTCATACTGCCAGTGTCCCACTGCGACAACGTGCCGACCCGAGATCGCCGACGCAGCCACTTCACATGTGGGGCAGGGCGGCAGCGAGAAAGACGATTCCGACCGCGATTCCGAAGGCACCGGTGAGTATGCCGATCAGAGCCTCCAGGGATGTCGACTCGTCCACCTCGACCGACGGATTTCGAGATGCGACGATGCCCGTCGCTATGGCTCCGGCGCCGAGGAGAATGCCGAAGCCGAACATCCAGAACATCACAATCGACAGCGCGCCGAGCATCACCGAGACGTCGCTGCAATAGGCGCCGAGAGGCCGCTTCGACGTCATCAGCCATGGCAGGTGGCCGCGCCGGCGATCGGACGAGGGAGACGGTGACGTAGTCATGGTCATGGTTGCGTTAGATCCTCTCCGTGCAGACGTACGGGGACAGTGACGGGGCGCGCGATCGACTCAGCGACTCACCGATGCGCCGTTGCGCGTGATCCGACCGCGACTGCCCTCAGCTAAGCGTCGGTGACCGAGCGGGACTGCGGACCGCGCACGAAGTGAAGCACAGCAATCCACCTTCCGGGTTCGATCCACAAGCGCCTGCCACCTGGTCGGACGCCGCATCACTGCGCATCAAGAATTTAGCACTCTCCTACATTGAGTGCCAATTCAGAGGAGGTTCGCAGCGGCAGCTCACAGACTGCCCGTACTGGTTACTTTGTCGTTACCGATCGGTAGCGCTGGCACGCGACCGATGTGAGTGCTAATTTCCGAGATGCACAGGCATCCGTGTCCGTCGCCGTGGCGGGCACGCCGGGTAATGGGGAGGTGCGCAGCTGTGCGGTACCGCAAGCACGGATCATCCGACGTGAAAGACCGACGCGACCATCGAACAGCGCATACCGATGAGTGTGTGCGCTGGCCGGATCCGAGTCCACTGAACAGCTGGTGGGAACGCGTCGTGTGGGGTGATCGGAGCGTGACATGAGCGGTGGAACTGTCCGCTCGCGCCCCCGCGCGTGGGACTTCCGTTGCGACCACTGCGATCACACGTACCGCGCCCTGGCTGACAGTCGAACCGCTGCCCGCTGCACAGCCCGGTTGAACGGCTGGGTAACGGACGGCACGACTCTCTGCCCGGGATGCGCCGTCGTCGCCGCCGTCGAACAACAGCTTCTGCTGCCCGGGAAGGCAACGGGCTAGTCGCCGGCCAGGTTCGACTGCCCGACCGGCCACAGCGGACGAAAACCATGGGAAATGCATGTGGTCACGCACATGAAGAAGTCCCCCACCATGCGATGCATGGTGGGGGACTTCTCAGTGGGTGGAGCTAAGGGGACTCGAACCCCTGACCCCCACACTGCCAGTGTGGTGCGCTACCAGCTGCGCCATAGCCCCGTATTCAGTTCTTTCTCTCGCACCAGGAATGACTTCCGCGTGCTCGAAGAAAGTTACACCATCGTCGACCTGGCCAACAAATCGCCTGCTCAGAGGCGCTTCGCGCCCGTGCGCCTCTGTGGTTGCCGGGACATCCAGAAAGGCGCACGGGCGGAGGAGCCGTCTACAGCTGGGAGACCCAGTTCTCGTTGGAGAGCGCGTCGATGACGGTGCCGTCCTGAACCACTGCCGGGGTGCCCGTTGCGCCGCTCGCGCTCAGAGCTTGACGGCCGGCCTCCGCATCGATCGCAGCCTGGTCGACCTTCGCGCCGGTGGTGATGCACTGCGCGGCCTCGTCGGACGCTCCGGCGTCGCGGGCCATCTGCGCCAGTTCCTCGTTGGAGTGGTCGGAATCGCCGTTCTCCGCCGGTTGGTTCTCGGGCGCGAACAGGGCAGCGTGGAAATCCGAGTACACCGACGCGTCACCGGTCGCCGCAACGCACTGTGACGCCGCGACAGCGCGCGTGGAGTAGTCACCGCTGGCCGACAACCGATTGAGGAAGTTCAGAATGTGGTAGCGGACAGCCACTTTCCCGTCGTCGACGGCCTTGGCCAGTTCCTGCCCGTTCTTGTTCTCCAACTCGGCGCAGTAGGGACACATCGGGTCCTCGAACAGATCGATCGTGGTGGCTGCGTCGGGACGCCCGAGGAGCACCACGCCGTTGTCCTCGACCGACACCCGGACCTCGGAGTTCTGCACTCCCCCGTAACCGTCGTTGCGCGGCTTGCTTCGGTTGTTCTGCCAGATCACGCCGCCTATCACGAGGGCTGCGATGACGAGTACGGCGAGCCCACCGAGGATGTAGGTGGACCGGCTGGACTCCGGCTGCGGGGTGTACTTGTTCTTCGAGCTCACGTGGATGCAGTCCTTCGATGTCGGATCGATTTACCAGGTGCTTACTCTGCCATCGTCGGCTGAGGGGCCACTGAGAAAGGCGCCCGCGACGCGAGCCCCAGCGCGAACGGAGTACGGGGGAACACGATCAACCAGGCCGCCAGCGCGAGGAATCCGATGTCCCGCAGGATTTCCTTGGTGTAGTCCCAGCCATCGACGTCGGCCGCTCCCCCTCCGCCGAAACAACCGCAGTCGATGGACAGGCCACGCGCCCACACCGAAATGATGACGCCGACGAGGACGAGCAGGAGGGCCGCCGACACCACCGCCGTGGCCCGGACCCCGAGCCCGATCAGAAGCAGTAGTCCGAGGGCGATTTCGAAGAACGGTAGGGCGTTGGCAACGGGACGGACGAGGTCTTCCGGGAGCAGTTGGTAGGCGCGAACCGCGACGATCGTTTGTGCGGGATCTGCCACCTTGAGCGCGCCGGAGACTAGCCAGACGGCGGCGAGGGACACGCGGGCGACGAGGGAGACGATACTGATCCACACCGAAACGAGAGTACAGACGTCGCCGGTCAGAGCGCTTTGACCGACACCTTCGGGGCCGGCTTGTTCGGCACCAGCAACCAGCCTGCTGCGGCGACGAGCATCACACCACCTGTAACGGCAAAGGAGACTGCGTAGGACAGGTGCTGGGCGAGTAGACCGGCGCCGACCGGACCGAGAACGCCGCCCACGTCGGCCACCATTTGGAACGTGGCGAGCACAGGCCCGCCACGCGACTTCGCACCTACGACGTCCGCCACGGCCGCCTGCTGGGCGGGACTCATGATGCCGGACCCGATACCCGCGACACCGGAGAGCACGAGGAAAACGACGAGATCCTCGCTGAGTCCCATGCCGACGGTGCTCGCCCCGCATACCAGGAGGCCGAGCACGACGAACAGCTTCCTGCCGTAGGTGTCGGAAAGCCGTCCCGACACGATGAGGACCAGAGCGTTGCCGACGGCGAACACGGCGAGTGCGATTCCGGCGAGCGCTTCCTCGCGGTGGAGCGCCTCGACGACGAACAGCGGGACCATCGCGACCCGTACGCCGAAGATGACCCCACCGAAGGCGAAGTTGGATCCGAGCGCGGCGCGGTACACGGACGATCTCAAAGCCTCCCGCAAGGTCATGGCGGCCCCCGCAGCGGTGGCGTCCGGTGCGGTGAGATGCGACCCCTTGAGGCTGATGAAAACGACTGCGGCGGCGATGACGAGGGCGATGGCGTAGATGACGAACGGGACACGCAGACCGAATCCGACGAGCAGCCCGCCGACGAGCGGTCCGCTGATCGAGCCCAGCAGGAAACTCGTGGCATACAACCCGGATACCCGGCCGCGACTGTCGACCGGTGCGATCCGGATGACGAGACCCATCGCGGACACGGTGAACATCGTCGAGCCGATCCCGCCCAGTGCGCGGAAAATCAACAGCTGCCAGTAGTCACCTGCCACCGCGCAGGCCGCCGTGGACGCCGCAACGATCAACAGACCGGTGATGTAGACCGGGCGCTCCCCCAACTTCTGCACCAGCCGCCCACTGAGCGGGGCGAACACCAGCCGCATGAAGGCGAAGGACGAGATCACGACCGTCGCGGCCGTCACGCTGACGTCGAAGCTGCGCGCAAACTGCGGCAGCGCCGGCGCGACGATGCCGAAACCCAGTGCGATGACGAAGCTGGCCGACACCAGCACCCAGATTTCCGAGGGAAGTCGGGGTTTGGTCCCGGAGAGCGGCCCAGCTTCACGAGTGTTCATCGGGAATCGATGCTATGTGCAGCCGCCGACACAGAGACACTCACCCCGGGTCGCCTCGGCGCGGGGTCACCGCAGTGCGTCGGCCACCAGTTCCTTGGCGGCCGCCTGCACCTGTGCGAGATGCTCGGGACCTTCGAACGATTCCGCGTAGATCTTGTACACGTCCTCGGTCCCCGACGGCCGGGCCGCGAACCACGCGTTGGCCGTGGTGACCTTCAACCCGCCGAGCGGTGCCCCGTTTCCCGGAGCAGTCGTCAGGGTCGCGGTGATGGGCTCCCCCGCGAGTTCGGTTGCTGTCACCTGTTCCGGCGACAGCTTGGCCAGGACTGCTTTCTGCTCCCGCGTCGCGGGCGCATCGATACGGGCATACGCCGGACTGCCGAACTTCTCTGCCAGCTCCCCGTAACGAACCGATGGTGTCTTACCGGTGACCGCCGTGATTTCCGAGGCGAGCAGCGCGAGGATGATGCCGTCCTTGTCGGTGCTCCACACCCGGCCGTCGTGTCGCAGGAACGACGCCCCCGCGCTCTCCTCCCCGCCGAATCCGAGTGATCCCTCGAGAAGTCCGGGGACGAACCACTTGAAACCCACCGGGACCTCGAGCAGGTCGCGGCCGAGGCTGTCGACCACCCGGTCGATCATCGACGAACTGACGAGTGTCTTGCCCACCCGCACCGCCGGACCCCACCCCGGCCGGTGGGCGAACAGGTAGTCGATGGCTACGGCGAGATAGTGGTTGGGGTTCATCAGTCCGCCGTCGGGAGTGACGATTCCGTGCCGGTCCGCGTCGGCATCGTTGCCCGTGGCGATGTCGAAGCGGTCCCGTGCTCCGATCAGGGACGCCATGGCATCCGGGGACGAGCAGTCCATACGAATCTTGCCGTCGGTATCGAGAGTCATGAAGCGCCAGGTGGGGTCCACGAGCGGGTTCACGACTTCGAGATGGAGATGGTGCGTGTCGGCGATGGCACCCCAGTAGTCGACACTCGCACCGCCCAGCGGATCGGCTCCGATCCGCACTCCCTCGCGGCGAATGGCATCGAGGTCGAGCACGCTCGGTAGGTCGTCGACGTAGAAGCGGAGGAAGTCGTATCGCTCGGCGCGCTGGATGGCCCGCTCCGCGGACGCACGCTTGACTCCCGACAGATCGCGGCGCAGTAATTCGTTCGCGCGGTCGGCGATGATCGTTGTCGCCTCGGAACCAGCGGGACCCCCGTGTGGTGGGTTGTACTTGAATCCGCCATCGCGCGGCGGATTGTGCGAGGGCGTCACCACGATCCCGTCCGCCTCGGACTCGGGACGGCTGCTGTTGTACCGCAGGATGGCGTGGCTGACGGCGGGGGTCGGCGTGTAGCGGTCCCGTGAATCGATGAGCACCGTCACGTCATTGGCGGTCAGCACTTCGAGTGCCGACATCCAGGCGGGTTCGGACAGCGCGTGCGTATCGCGACCCAGGAACAGCGGACCGTCGATACCCTGCGACGCCCGGTATTCGACGATGGCCTGCGTCGTGGCGAGGATGTGGGCCTCGTTGAACGCCGAGTCGAGGCTCGATCCGCGATGCCCGGAAGTCCCGAACAGCACCTGCTGCAAGGGATTTTCGGGATCGGGCACACGGCTGTAGTACGCAGTGACCAGATGCGCAATGTCCACCAGATCCTCCGGCAGTGCCACCTGACCCGCCCTGTCGTGCGCCACGAGACCTCCTCCACATCGACGATGCCGTACTCGACTATCGGTCCCATCCTGCACCCTCGCGGCACAGTCCGCGATCAATACGTCCATCGGAAGCCGAGCCAGGCGGCGCCCAATCCGGCGCCGACGCTGGCAACCACGTAAAGGAGCGAGGTCACGGTGCGCCGGATACGCGCGAGCCCGACCGACTCGACTGCGAAGGTGGAATAGGTGGTGAGACCACCGCAGAAACCGGTGCCGAACAACGCGAACAGCTGCGCAGACATCGCTGCGCCCGACACCATTCCGAGGATCAGGCAACCGCTGATGTTCACCACGAACGTGGCGACGGGAAAGCTGCGGTACGGCACCACATAGCGCGCAGCGAGGTAGCGGACGGCGGATCCGAGCCCACCACCGAGGGCAACGAGGAGCAGGGTCATACGAGCGCTCCACGAGCCCGGCGATGGCGGTGGCCGACGAGCATGCCCAGTCGTGCCGCCAGGAGGGCAGGCAGCAGAGTAGCCGTCACATACAGCACGGCGCGTCCGGCATCCTCCCCCACGGCATCGACGGCAAAGGTCGAGAACGTGGTGAATCCGCCGAGGACACCGACCCCGAGGAACAACCGCAACGGTCGGTCCGGCCCGAGCATCTCGGCGAGGTACCCGAGCAGCAACGAACCGACGACGTTGATGGCCAGAATGGTCCAGATACCGGGCCACTGCTGGGCCAGTATGAACCGTACGGTGGCTCCGAGCGCTCCTCCCGCGGCGACCACGAGGACGGATTTCGACACGGGCACCGGCGTTCCTTCCCTCGCGGACACGATTCGGGCCGGACACCTGGTGTGGTGTCCGGCCCGGATTCGGGGTGGAGCTGCCGGGAATTGAACCCGGGTCCTACGCAGCAAAGCTAGGGCTTCTCCGTGTGCAGTTTGCTATGCCTCTACTTGGATCTCCCAGTCTCGCAAACAAGCCAGGATGACGATCCCAGTCGCTGTGAGTTGTCCCGTTCGGCTCCGCGACCGAGCCGAACGGTAAAGCCCTCTAGCTGATGCCAGTACCCGGGCCGAGGGCGAACCCGGACTGACAGACACGCAGTCGCTACTTAGGCAGCGAGTGCGTAGTCGCGCTGATTGGAATCGGCGCTTATATGTTTGCAGCGACGCTTACGGTGGTCTCTTGCCTGCACCGACACGCTTCCCCTACCTCAACGTACGCAGTCGAAACCGTTCAGCCCCGTACGTCCCCCACGACTCTCGGGGGGCCACCCAGTGTAACGCGAACCCGGCGCGGTTTCATCCCACTTGTCTGCAGCGGCGTGTGGGCGGTCTCAACTGGCGACGGCGATCATCCCGACGGCCGCCAGAGCCAGCAGCATTCCGGCCTGTTGCACCTTGCTCACCCGTTCGCCGAGCATCACCATGGCCAGCAGCACGGTCGCTGCGGGGTACAGCGATCCGATCACACTGACCAGGGAGAGCAAGCCGCCCTGGAATGCGTAGAGCATTGCGGCGTTGGCCGCGACATCGAGGAAACTGACGTAGACGGCGAGCTTCATCGGCTCTCCGTGTGGCAGAAGGAAATGACCGGACGCCAGCGCCACCACCCACACCACGGCTGTGGCGGCGGCGCGCGACACGGCCAGGGGCCACAACCCGCCCTCGGCACCGATCTGGTGCAGCGCCACGAACGCGATGGCGAAGGCGACACCGGAACCGACGGTCAGCAGCGCGACGGACTTCGTGAACGTGAGCACTCGCCCACCCGCCACCTCGCCGGCCGTCTCGTCGGGTGACTCTCGGCTGACCAGCACTACGGCGACGAGCGCGACAGCAATCCCGGCGTACGCAATCGATCCGGGCCGTTCCCCGAAGGCAAGACCGACGAGAACAGGGATGCCTGCCACCAGGACGGCAGTCAACGGCGACACCACCGACATCGGGCCTGCTGCCAGCGCTAGATAGAACCACCACACGGCGACACCGCCGGCCACGCCGGAGACCGCGCCCCACAACAGGGACGAGGTGGTGAACGTGCCCGCCACGAACGGCGCGATCACCAGCACGATCAACAGCGACAGCGGATACGAGACGATGACCACCCGCAGTGCAGCCACCCGCCGAGAGGCCACTCCACCGACGAAATCGCTCACGCCGTAGCCGATGGCAGCGACCAGCGCGAGCAGGACGCCGGTCAGCGCATTCCCTTGACTCGTCGTCCGAGTTCGCGGGTCACCTCACGTTCGGCGGTGCGCTTGGCCAAATCCTGACGCTTGTCGTAATCCTGTTTACCCTTCGCGAGCGCAAGTTCCACCTTCACCTTGCCGTCCGAGAAGTACATCGACAGAGGCACGAGGGTCTGATTACCCTCTCTCGTCTTCCCGACGAGGTGATCGATCTCACGCTTGTGTAGCAACAGCTTCCGGGTGCGCCGTGGCGCGTGGTTGGTCCACGTGCCCTGGGTGTACTCGGGAATGTGGAGCGATCGCAACCACACCTCGCCGTTGTCGACGGTGGCGAATGCGTCGACGAGCGACGCCTTTCCCTCGCGCAGGCTCTTCACCTCGGTTCCCACGAGTGCGATGCCCGCTTCGTAGGTGTCGATGATGGCGTAGTTGTGACGCGCCTTGCGGTTGGTCGCAATGACCTTGCGGCCCTTTTCCTTCACGTTCCGGGCCTTTCAGTCCGCGATGTTCATGAGCAGTTCGTTGTCTCCAGCATAGGAGAGGGAGCAAACCGAATTATTCGCGCACATACAAGCGCAACGTCACGTAGGCGGTGACCGCCGCCATGCCCACACCGACCAGCAGGAGCACGGGTGAGACGAACAGCACGTCGCTGTTGGAGATCCGGGCGACAATGTTCGCCTCGTACACATCGGCAAGCACGTCGTCGATGAACATGTTCTTCGCGGTGAACAGGCCCACGATGGCGAGTACGGCACCGATCACCGCCGCGACCACCGCCTCGAGGAGGAACGGCAACTGCGTGTACCACCGGGTAGCGCCCACCAACCGCATGATCCCGACCTCCGTCCGCCGGGTGAACGCCGCGATCTGCACCATGTTCGCGATGAGAAGCACAGCGGCGACCGCCTGCACGACGGCGATCGCGAACGCCGCATTGCGCACCCCGTTGAGGACGCTGAAGAGACGCTCGACCAGTTCACGTTGGTTGAGCACGCTCTCGACCCCGGGACGGGTACCGAACTGGTCGTTGATCACTCCGAACCGTTCGGGGTCGCTCAGCTTGACCTTGAACGACGCCGGGAAGCTGTCGGGGCTGACCAGTGCAGCGAGCTCGGGCTGATCCTTGAACACCCGCTCCGTCGCGTCCTTCACGGCATCGTCCCGGTTGAGGTACTCCACCGATACCACCGACGGGGTGTCGTCGAGTTCCGCGCGTAGCGAACGGCAGATCTCCGCCTCGCAGCCAGGGTCCGAGGTGGAGATGTCGTCCGTGAGGAAGATCTGCACCTCCACCCGGTCGAGGAAAATCTGCTGTGTCTTGCCCGCCATCTGCACCACGAGGAGTCCGCTTCCGAACAGCCCGAGGGAGATCGCGGTGGTGAGGATCATCGCGATCGTCATGGTGACGTTGCGACGGAGTCCGGTGAGGAGCTCACTGACAATGAAACTGGCACGCATCGGTAATCGGAGTCCTTCGTCGAATGGCTTGCGGACGGGCGGGCGTCGAGGGAGGGCGGGCGGCTAACGCCCCACGCCGTAGACACCTCGGGCTTCGTCCCGCACCACTCTTCCCAGGTCCAGTTCGACCACTCGACGACGCATCGAGTCGACGATGTGATGATCGTGCGTCGCCATCACCACGGTCGTGCCCGTGCGGTTGATCCTCTCGAGCAACAACATGATGTCCTGGCTGGTCTCCGGGTCGAGGTTGCCGGTGGGCTCGTCGCACAGCAACACCAACGGCCGATTCACGAACGCCCGCGCAATCGCGACGCGCTGCTGCTCACCACCGGAAAGTTCGGTCGGCAAACGGTCCGCCTTGCCCGACAGACCCACCATCTCGAGTACCTCAGGAACCGTGCGCGCGATCATCGCCCGCGGCTTTCCGATCACCTCCAGAGCGAAGGCGACGTTCTCCGACACCGTCTTCTTCTGCAGAAGCCGGAAATCCTGAAACACCACGCCCATGCTCTGCCGCAACTTGGGCACCCGCCGAGCCGACAGCTTGTTGACGTGGAAGTCGGCGATGTGAATGTCGCCCGAGGTCGGTGACTCCTCCTTGAGGAGCAGACGCATGAAGGTCGACTTGCCCGAGCCCGACGGGCCGATGAGGAAGACGAACTCACCCTTGTCCACTTCGACGCTCACCTTGTCCAGGGCGGGTCTCGTGGAGGTCTTGTACGACTTCGACACATTCTCGACGCTGATCACGAGGAGCCAGTCTAGACGTTATCGAACAGTGACCAAGTGAAGCGCAGGCCGAGCGTCATGGTCCCGTCTGCGAGCTGGGCGCGGTCGGGACCGGGGACATCGTCGTCGGCGTCCCGGGTGCAGCCGGAGCGGGGAAGAATTGCGGCAATCCGAACGGCTGCGTGGTCGTGGTCGGCTGCGTGCTCTGCGACGGCATCGTCAACCCAGGCGTGGATTGGGGCGTCGGCTCGGTAGTGGTCGACTCCGTCGTCTCGGTGGTCTCGGTCGGGGTGTCGACCGTCGACGACGGCAGTGATGTCACCGGAACCTGTTCCTCACTGGGCACGGGAGTGGTGATGGTCGGGGCCGGCGGAGGTGCCTGTCCAGCGTCCTCGGCGGGATTGAGCGAGGTGTACAGGGTGTACAGCGCCACCCACAGCAAGCACAGCACCAGCGTCGACGTCCGTACCCGTCCGCCGAACAGCTTCGACGGAAGGACATGCGAGTGCAGGATCCGATCGAGTCCGCGCCTCGGTTCTTCACTCATACCGCGTCCTCCCCCACCCGGACGGTCTGCAGGTCCGGGGACACGGTGATCCCCTGCCTGCGCATCGCGCTGGCGACGCGCACCCGGAGAGCCCGCCCGACCTGGAATTGCTT
Source organism: Rhodococcus sp. ZPP (assembly GCF_017656075.1). NCBI lineage: Bacteria > Bacillati > Actinomycetota > Actinomycetes > Mycobacteriales > Nocardiaceae > Rhodococcus > Rhodococcus sp. ZPP. The sequence continues at coordinate 6,173,035 of NZ_CP058638.1, read as the reverse complement.
ACCCGGAAGGGTCCGGGCGACCATACGAACGCTCACCTCGTCGACGGTCAGGCGTTCGACACCCATCACCGTCGGCTCGTCGAGCAGCAGCTTCTTCAGTCCGCGATCCGCATATGCCTCGACGCCGACCTGGTGCAGTACTTCGTTGACCTGGTTGATGTCGGCGGCCGCGGGCACCGGAACGTCGATCACGGCGCGCGCCCAATCCTTCGACAGGTTGATCGCCTTGACGATCTGTCCGTTGGGGACGGTGATGACTTCGCCGTCGGTGTTCCGCATGCGCGTCACACGCAGCGTCACGTCCTCGATGACACCTTCGGCATCGTCCGAGGACCCGGTGACGGCGAGCCGGACGGTGTCACCGAAGCCGTACTGGCGTTCGGTGATGATGAAGAATCCGGCGAGGATGTCCTGGACCACACGCTGCGCGCCGAAACCCAGCGCCGCACCGAGAACGGTGGCCGGCGCCACGAGACTGCCGATCGGCAAGCTGAGCTGATCGAGCACCTTCATGGTGGCGATGACATAGATGATGGTGATGACCACCCAGGTGATCACCTGAGCCACCGAGTGTCTGTGCTTGGTGGTCTCGGATCGGACCAGGGCGTCGCCCTGCATGTAACTGTTGTCGATGCGGTCGGTGATCTTCTCGCCGCCCCAGCTGACGAGTCTGGCCATCAACAGGGCACCGAGCACCGTCAACGACACGGCCAGCCCTGTGGAGCTGAGCCAGTCGAGGAGATTCCGGGTGGGAGCGAACATGGTTGCGGTGATCTCCATAGGCGTCTAGGCCTGGTTCTCGCGCATCCGCCAACGGATGCCGGACTCCAGGAATCCGTCGATGTCGCCGTCGAGGACGGCCGACGGGTTGTTGACCTCGTACTCGGTACGCAGGTCCTTCACCATCTGGTAGGGGTGCAGCACGTAGGAACGCATCTGATTGCCCCACGAACTGCCGCCGTCGCCCTTCAATGCATCCATCTCCGCGCGCTCCTCCTTCCGCTTGACCTCGAGCAACTTCGCCTGCAGGACGCGCATCGCCGACACCTTGTTCTGCAGCTGCGACTTCTCGTTCTGACAGGTGACGACGATTCCCGTCGGAATGTGCGTCAGGCGCACCGCCGAGTCGGTGGTGTTGACCGACTGCCCACCCGGACCGGAGGAGCGGTAGACGTCGACGCGGACGTCGTTCTCGTTCACGTCGATGTGGTCGGTGGTCTCGACGACCGGCAGGACTTCCACCTCGGCGAAGGATGTCTGCCGACGCCCCTGGTTGTCGAAGGGGCTGATCCGCACGAGGCGGTGGGTGCCCATTTCCACCGACAGGGTGCCGTAGGTATAGGGCGCCTTGATCGCGAACGTCGCGCTCTTGATTCCGGCCTCCTCGGCATACGAGGTGTCGTAGACCTCGACCCCGTAGCCGTGCTTCTCCGCCCACCGAATGTACATACGCATCAGCATCTCGGCCCAGTCTGCGGCATCGATACCTCCTGCGCCGGATCGAATGTTGACCAGCGCGTCACGCTGGTCGTATTCGCCGGACAACATGGTTTTGACTTCCATGGCCTCGATGTCGGCCCGCAGCGACTCCCGCTCGGCATCGGCGTCGGCGAGCGCCTCGGCACCCGCATCCTCCTCCGCGAGCTCGTAGAGAAGAGGAAGGTCGTCGAGCCGCTGGCGCAGCTCCTCGACGCGGCGCAGTTCGGCCTGCGAGTGCGAGAGCTGGCTGGTGACCTGCTGTGCATGCTCCTGGTCGTTCCACAGGTCAGGGTCGGCCGCCTGGTGTTCGAGTTCGTCGATGCGGCGACGCAGCTCCTCCACATCCAGGACCGATTCGACGGTACGGAGGGTGGTGTCGAGCTCGCCTAGTTCTGCAGATACGTCGGGATGCACGGTGTTCAAGGTTACCGGGTAATTCTGCGGGCGATTTCACCCCCGCGCGCAACGGCAGTCACCCCTTCCGATCAGCCGACGTCGAACCCTTGCGGTCGCCGACGTGCCAGGCGTTCGATGCACGGGTGCGCACATGCCTGTGCGTTCCCCATTCCGCAGTTCCCCCGAGGCATTCTCGGGCCTCGACGAGGACGTCCGGCAGTCGCTGCGCCGGATCGAGTCGAGTCCCTTCATCACGGCCACCACCTCACTACGCGGATTCGTGTTCGACGTGGCCACGGGAAAGCTCAGGGAAGTTACGAGCGCCTGAAGCGGGGCGGGCGCCGCCGAGTAATCTGTGCGACCGTGACCGACCTCGACGCCGACCTCCAGCTCGCACTCCACATTGCAGACGAGGCGGACGCGATCACCACGGCCCGGTTCGGCGCTCTCGATCTCGCGGTCGACGACAAACCCGACCTGACTCCGGTGTCCGACGCCGATCTGGCGGTGGAGCGGGCGGTCCGGTCGACGCTCGAATCGGAGCGCCCGGGCGATGCCGTGCTGGGTGAAGAATTCGGCGGCGACGCCCAATTCTCGGGGCGTCAGTGGGTGGTGGACCCGATCGACGGGACCAAGAACTTCGTCCGCGGCGTTCCCGTGTGGGCAACTCTCGTCGCCCTCCTCGACGACGGAGTGCCCGTCGTGGGCGTGGTCAGCGCTCCTGCACTGGCTCGCCGATGGTGGGCAGCCGCGGGCGCCGGCGCCTGGGCCTCGTTCGGAGGGGCCGCGCCGAGCCGTATTTCCGTCTCCGCCGTGGACCGACTCGAATCGGCGAGTCTCACGTTCTCGAGCCTGTCGGGGTGGAGAGATCTCGGCATCCGCGAGCAGTTCCTCTCCCTCACCGACGACGTCTGGCGGGTCCGTGGCTTCGGCGACTTCTTCTCCTATTGTCTGCTCGCCGAGGGCGCCGTCGACATCGCCGCGGAACCCGAGGTCTCGCTGTGGGACCTCGCTCCGCTGGATGTACTGATCCGGGAGGCGGGCGGGCGCTTCACCGACCTCACCGGTGCTGACGGACCGCACGGCGGAAGCGCGGTGGCCACGAACGGCCGGCTGCACGACGAGGTGCTCGACCGCCTACGAAAGCCCCACCTGCACGCGCACTGACGTCGCCGAACGGCGAACGGCCCGGCCTGGAACTTCAGGCCGGGCCGTTCGCCGTTCAGGGGCCTGACGCCCGGAACTTACTCAATAGTAGACACCAACCTTACTGCTGAGTAAGATAGCTGGTGTCCACGCCCGAACACCGAGAAACAGCTGGTGATCATGAGCAAGCAAGACACAGTTGCCCCCCACGACAGCGGAAAGCGGAAGCCCCGCGACACGTCCGCGGTCGGACTCAACCCCGTCAGGCGCGACGCCATGGGTGCCGCGATGCGAGTGTTGACGAAGATCACGGGTTCCGATCTGGCAGAGAAGTACAACTTGCGTCAGACGATCGATCGGGTGACCTACGAAGGCACGAAGACGGGTTTCCGAACCCTCGGTGCCGCCACCCGCGGTTTCAAGAAGGTGTCCGGCGGGGGCGCGCCGAAACGGCTCCCCGACAATCCGAGCGCTGCAGCGGGCTATTTCGACCTGACCCCGACCGACGAGCAGCAGATGATCGTCGAGACGGTGCGGGAGTTCGCCGCCGAGATCCTGCGCCCTGCCGGCCACGACGCCGACGCGGCCGCGGCCGCCCCGGCCGATCTCGTGAAGCGCGCCGCCGAACTCGGTATCACCCTGATCAACGTCCCGGAGGAACTCGACGGCGCGGCCAGTGAGCGCGGAGCCGTCACCAACTCGCTCGTCGCCGAGACCTTGGCGCACGGAGACATGGGCCTCGCGCTTCCGATCCTCGCTCCCAGTGGCGTCGCGGTAGCCCTGACGCAATGGGGTACCGACGCCCAGCAGAAGACGTACCTGCCCTCGTTCACCGGCGAGCAGGTTCCCAATGCCGCCGTCGTCGTGAACGAACCACGGGCGCTGTTCGATCCGTTCGCATTGCAGACCAAGGCGGTCCGCTCGCCGAGTGGATACCGGCTCAACGGAGTGAAGAGCCTGGTTCCGGCTGCCGCAACATCCGAATTGTTCATCGTGGCAGCAGAACTTGACGGCAAGCCGTCCTTCTTCATCGTCGAGGCCGACTCCAAGGGACTCGTAGTCGAAGCCGATCCGAGCATGGGTCTGCGCGCCGCCGGACTCGGCCGCCTCGAGCTGACCGATGTCGCGGTGCCGGAGTCGGCGCTGCTCGGAGACGGTGACGCCGATGTGCGAAAGGCCGAGTACGCGGACGCCATCCGCCTCGCCCGCCTCGGTTGGGCATCGCTCGCGGTGGGCACCAGCCAGGCCGTGCTCGACTATGTCATCCCGTACGTGAACGAGCGGGTGGCGTTCGGCGAGCCGATCAGCAACCGTCAGGCAGTGGCCTTCATGGTCGCCAACATCGGTATCGAGCTCGACGGAATGCGTCTGGTCACGCTGCGTGGTGCTTCACGGGCGGAACAGGGCCTCTCGTTCGCCCGCGAATCGGCACTCGCCCGGAAGCTCGCTTCCGAGAAGGGAATGCAGATCGGCCTCGACGGCGTGCAGTTGCTCGGCGGCCACGGCTACACGAAGGAACACCCCGTGGAACGCTGGTACCGCGACCTTCGCGCCATCGGTGTTGCCGAAGGCATCGTCCTGATCTGAGCGGCCGGATTCGAACTAAGGAAACAGTCATGATCAACCTCGAACTTCCCAAGAAGCTCAAAGCCTCCGCGAACCAGGCACATCAGGTCGCTGCGGAGATCTTCCGGCCTATCTCGCGCAAGTACGACCTCGCCGAGCACGCCTACCCCAAGGAACTCGACACCATGGCCGCCATGGTGGAGGGGCTCAACGACTCCGGCAAGGGTGCCGCAGGCGCTGCCCTCGGGCGCGGTGACGAGCCCAAGGTCATCGGAAACGTCAACGGGGGCAACATGTCCTCGCTGATGAACGTGATCGAGACCTGCTGGGGCGACGTGGGACTCACACTCGCCATTCCGTACCAGGGGCTCGGCAACTCTGCGATCGCCGCGGTCGCCACCGACGAGCAGCTCGAGCGGTTCGGCAAGGTGTGGGCCTCGATGGCCATCACCGAACCGGGCTTCGGTTCGGACTCCGCCGCGGTCACCACCACGGCGGTGCTCGACGGCGACGAGTACGTCCTGAACGGTGAGAAGATCTTCGTCACCGCCGGTGAACGTTCCACGCACATCGTCGTATGGGCCACGGTCGACAAGACCAAGGGCCGGGCAGCGATCAAATCGTTCGTCGTCCCCCGGGATGCACCGGGACTGAGCGTCGCGCGTCTCGAGCACAAACTGGGGATCAAGGCGTCCGACACCGCGGTATTACTGTTGCAGGACTGCCGGATTCCGAAGGACAACCTCCTCGGTACGCCTGAGGTGAACGTCGAGAAGGGTTTTGCCGGCGTCATGCAGACGTTCGACAACACCCGTCCGATCGTCGCCGGCATGGCCGTGGGACTCGGCCGCGCTGCACTCGAGGAACTGCGCCACATCCTCACCGACGCGGGAGTCGAGATCTCCTACGACACCCCGGCATACAACCAGCACGCGGCCGCCGCAGAATTCCTGCAGCTCGAGGCCGACTGGGAAGCTGCCTACCTGCTGGCGCTGCGCGCCACGTGGATGGCCGATAACAAGAAGCCGAACTCACTCGAAGCGTCCATGTCGAAGGCCAAGGCCGGTCGCACCGGAACAGCGATAACCGTGAAGGCCGTCGAACTTGCCGGCACGTGGGGATACTCCGAGCGTCCGCTTCTCGAGAAGTGGGCTCGCGACTCGAAGATCCTCGACATCTTCGAGGGCACACAGCAGATTCAGCAGCTGATCGTGGCCCGCCGCCTGCTGGGGAAGTCGTCTGCCGAATTGAAGTAGCAGACCAGGACTAGTTTCAACGAGGGGTGTAGCCCCCGCTGCGGTCACCTGCGGCGGGGGCTTCTTCGTGTCCGAAATCCGGTGACCAGGACCGCCGTATCGGCAGTACACGACACCGACCGTCCTCTAGTCTGAACGTGACATCCGTCACGCCGGAAGGGGCATCCATGCCAGCTCAGCACCTTCTCACCAAGATCGCGGACACCGCGGGAGCCGTTCGGGTGATGAACCGCTCCGGCCTCGTGCCGTTCCCCCGGGTCGACCAGGGCATTCGTTCCCTCCTGGCAGTCCGGAAATACGGCCCGTTCGCGGGTCCGGTGCACGCTCACGCCGAGGCCCGACTCGACGCGGTGGCGTTGATCGACGAGCGCGGGCCACTCACCTATATCGACATCGACGAGCAGTCGAACGCCCTGGTGCGCGCGTGGCAGGCAGAGGGCATCACCCCAGGGTCCGTCATGGGATGTATGTGCCGCAATCACCGCGGCCTGGTACTCACCATGCTCGCGGCCGCCAAGAACGGCACCCGCCTGGTACTGATGAACACCGGTTTCGCACGGCCGCAGCTCGTCGACGTGGCCGCCCGCGAGCAGATCGAAGCGTTCGTCTACGACGACGAATTCCGACAGGTCGCCGAGACACTCCCCGATGACGTCACCTCGTACCGATCGTGGGCAGAAGACGGCTCCGCGTCGCAGGTGCGCACCCTCGACGACCTGATCGACGGCGTCGATCGCGGCCCCGTCCCGGCCCCTTCCACCGAAGGTGGTTTCGTTCTCCTCACCAGCGGCACCACCGGAACGCCGAAAGGTGCGCCGCGGGGCCACACCTCGCCGCTGGCGTCCGCCCAATTCCTCGACCGGGTTCCCCTGCGGCGCGGGCAGACGATGATGATGGCCGCGCCCGCGTTCCACGGAACGGGCGTCTCGCAGTTCGCGCTCGCGCTCGCCCTCGGCCAAACGGTGGTCATGCACCGAAAGTTCGACCCGGAGAACACGATCCGCCTGGTGGAGAAGCACCGTTGTGACGTTCTCGTCGTTGTTCCCACCATGTTGCAGCGCATCATCGACCTCGGCCCGGACACCCTGGCGAAGTACGACACCTCGAGCCTGACCATCATCTTCGCGGCCGGGTCGTCGCTGTCCCCCGATCTGTGCAAACGGACCACCGCAGCGTTCGGACACGTTCTGCACAACCTTTACGGGTCCACCGAGGTCGCCGTTGCCACCGTGGCGACACCCGCCGACCTCGCGTTGGCCCCCGGCACCGCCGGCCGTCCGCCCGTCACCTGCCACGTGGAACTGTACGACGAAGCGGGACAACGGATCACCGAGCCGGAAACGGTCGGACGAATATTCGTGGCCAGTGGGCTCAGCTTCTCCGGTTACACCGACGGCCGCGACAAGGAACGGATCAACGGCCTGCTCTCGACCGGCGACGTGGGCCACTTCGACCGCAACGGACTGCTCTTCGTCGACGGCCGCGACGACGACATGATCGTGTCCGGTGGCGAGAACGTCTACCCCCTCGAAGTCGAGAATCTCCTCGCAGACAGGGAAGACGTGATCGAGGCAGCCGTCATCGGTGTCGAAGATGCCGATTTCGGGCATCGGCTCCGGGCATTCGTCGTCCCTGCGCCGGGGTCCGCGAAGGATGCCGAGGAGATGAAGGCATACATCAAGTCGAATCTCGCCCGGTACAAGGTTCCGCGCGACATCGTGTTCATCGACGAACTCCCCCGCAACGCCACCGGCAAACTGCTCCGTAGGGCGCTCATCGAGATGGAGCCCTAATCGCAGACACACAGAGCGCAGCCATACATAACGAAGAACGGCGCCCTGGAATCCAGGACGCCGTTCTTCAGTGGTAGCGGGGACAGGATTTGAACCTGCGACCTCTGGGTTATGAGCCCAGCGAGCTACCGAGCTGCTCCACCCCGCGCTGCATGAACAAAGTTACACGAGCGAACGAACGGAAAGCAAATCGCCTCGACGGCCGCCCCCGAGGGATCGCCGGCGGGCCGAGCAGGCGATCACGAATTGCCGGGTTCGGCTTCCAGAATGCCCTTCAGGCGGGCGAGATCCTTGTTGTTGGCTCGGCGCATGGCGCGGGACAACACCGGCGCGCCGATCCTGGCGAACCCTGACGGCTCCCCGCGGTTGCGCAGGGTCATTCTCGTCTTCCCGTCGGCTACGTCTTCCCATTCATAGATCGTTTCCATCGGGAAGGGACCCTCAGCGGTGCGCATCACGAGGCGCGTGCCCGGTACGTGCTCGACGACCTCGTAGGTGTACACGAGACGTCGCCCCAAGAACTCGGCGACGAAGGCGAACTCGGCGCCCGTCTCCACAGGGCCCCCGCAATCACCCTTCACCTCGGTGATATTCGCGTACCACGCGGTCGCATTTCCCGGGTTCGACGCGTACGCCGCGACCTCGTGTCGTGGTCGCGCAATCGTGGCCTGAGTCTCGACGTCCACAGCGGCCATGCAGCTCTCCCATCGGCTACTTTCCAGCACCACAACCGTGACAGGCGTTACCGGAACGTTATGATGCTCGTCACATTCTAGCGAATTTCTGTAACGGTCTCCGTGACCATTTCTCACCTTCCGACCTGCGGAAACCCCAACCATACGTCCCACTATTTGGACGGGCGTCACAAAAGACGACCCCGTGACCATTCCGTGATCGACGCGTACGTTCGTTGCCAGCCCGAAACTACCGGGCAACGCCGACCCGCCGCAGCTCGACCTGCCCCCGCGGATTCGGAATCCCGACACCTCGAGGGGCAGGGACGAAAACCGACCAGGGTCGGCACACCAGCCGACACGTGACGTACTTCGTCAGCACATTGCGGAGAGGAAACAGACTTATGACCAACACCAGCATCGTCAAGCGGACCATGGGCGCGATCGCACTCGCCGGAGCAGTCGTCGGCGTGCCGCTCGGACTGAGCACCGGTACGGCATCAGCCGCCTCCGGCAACTGGGACGCAGTCGCACAATGCGAGAGCGGCGGCAACTGGGCCATCAACACCGGAAACGGCTACTACGGCGGACTCCAGTTCTCTCAGAGCACCTGGGAGGCCAACGGCGGCAGCGGCACCGCTTCCAACGCCTCGCGCGAAGAGCAGATTCGGGTGGCCGAGAATGTTCTGGCAACTCAAGGCCCGGGCGCCTGGCCGGTCTGCGGTCAGTACCTCTGATCCGCTGACCGCGATCGAACGATGCCCTGCGTGCAGTACGGCTGCGCGCAGGGCACTCTCGCGTCGCGCGCGTGCTCGAAGGCTGCCGGACAACGGAATTCGCGGACACGCTGACGTGAGCTACTCCACAATAATGTCGTGATCCGCACCACATAACGCGAAGGTAACGACGCGGCTCCGAATTGGTCTCGCCGCGCGTCTACCAGCAGATACGCCGGAATTCCCGGCTTGGTGCTGTACCCGCGTACCACAAAATCGCCGGGTGAATCGGCGGCAAAGCTCCCGTACGGTCGCTCTCGGCCCGAAACAACCGGGCACAAGCCGACCCGCCGCTGCCAGCTCTGCCCCGCGGGTTCGGTAATCCCCGAAACCTTCGAGGGGCAGGGACGTGGCAACCGGTACACGTGCCGGGAACGACGAGAACGTCGCCCGCAGGCCGGCCACGCCAGCAAGCGCGGAGAGGATTTACCCCACATGACCAATTCCACCTTCAGCAAGCGTGCCCTCGGCTGGATCGCCGTCACCGGTGCTGTCGTCGCCGTCCCGCTCGGACTGAGCACCGGCACCGCCTCGGCTGCTTCCCACAACTGGGACGGTGTCGCGCAGTGTGAGAGCGGCGGCAACTGGGGCATCAACACCGGAAACGGTTACTACGGCGGACTCCAGTTCTCCCAGAGCACCTGGGAGGCCAACGGCGGCACCGGCACGGCGTCCAACGCCAGCAAGGCCGAACAGATCCGCGTCGCCGAGAACGTCCTCCAGACCCAGGGCCCCGGAGCATGGCCGACCTGCGGTCAGTACCTGACCACCGGTGGTGGCGACGTCGCCGAGGCCCCGGCCCCGGCCCCTGCCCCCGAGCCCACCCCGGCGCCGGCACCGGTCACCGAGGTGCCCGCACCGGCTCAGCCGATCGCCCAGCAAGGGATCGACTCCGCTCGTCAGCTCGCCGAGCAGAACGGCTTCGGACAGCAGTTCCAGCAGCTGATCGATGCGAACCCGCAGCTGATCGCCGCGTTGCGCTGATCGACCAGTACACGACGAGGCCCTGTCATCCGCTCGGATGACAGGGCCTCGTCGTTCGTACTTGTCGTGAGGCTTACTTGGGGATGGCCTCGTAGGCGGCAACCGCCCGCTGTACGCGAGCGAGGGCGTCGCCGTATGCGGCGAAGTCACCGCTGCGCTGAGCCGCAGTCAGAGCATCCAGCGACGCATCCAGCTCGGCGACGGCGGCCGCAACGTTCGACGACGGCGGCGGCGCGGGTGCCGCGGGTGCGGGCGCCCCGCCCTGGCTCGCCGGCGGCGTGCCCCCGTCGGGGTCGGGGGGTGTGCCTTCCTGCGCGCTGGGCGCCGTTGCCACCGCACCGGTGCCCGCACCGAAGACCTGGTCGAGAGCCTGGGCCAACGTGGGGGCGTAGCCGACGCGAACGCTGTTACTCGGCGGTGGCTCGCGGTAGCTCACGAGCACCCGTGACAGCTGCGGGAACGTGGACGTGTTCTGGCCGGTCGAACTCCGCTCCGTATACATCGGCTCGACGTACAGGATCCCGCCGTCGGCGATGGGCAACGTCAGTAGGTTGCCGTACTGAATCTTGTTCGAACGCTCGAGCAGAGTTCGTTCCGAAGCCACCCGCGGATCGGAAATCATCGAGTTCTGTGTCTGCTGCGGACCCTGGGTCTGCGTATCCGTCGGCAACTGGAGCACGGTGAACTTGCCGTAGTCCTCCGGATCCGATTTGACCGACAGATAGGCAGACAGGAACTCGCGACTGTAACCCACCATCGCACTGGTCAGGTTGAACGACGGTTTCCCGGTTTCGGGGTCGCCCACGAGGACGTAGTACGGCGGCTGATTGGCGCTCGTGTCGATCGTGGGATCACTCGGCACCGACCAGAAGGCGTTGTTCGTGAAGAATTCCTTGGGGTCGTCGACGTGGTACTTGGCCAGCATTTCGCGCTGAACCTTGAAGAGGTCCTCGGGGTAACGGAAGTGCGCGCCCAGTTCCTCGGGAATCGAGTCCTTGGCTTCCACTGCCCCGGGGAACACTCCCATCCAGGCATCGAGGACGGGATCGTTGTCGTCCACCTGGTACAGCTTGACGGTTCCGTCGTACGCGTCGACGGTGGCCTTCACAGAGTTCCGGATGTACGAGACCTCTTTCCGCGGAAGCAATCGGCCTGTGTTCTGGTCGATACTGTCCTCGACGAGTCCGTCGAGGGAGCTGCGCTGCGCGTACGGGTAGTTCTCCAACGTGGTGTAGGCGTCGACGATCCACACGATCTTCCCGTCGATGACCGCCGGGTACGAATCCCCGTCGGCCGTGAGCCACGGTGCCACATGCGTGACACGCTCGCGGGGATCACGGTTGAAGATGATCTTCGAATCCGAGCCGATAGCACCCGAGAACAGGATGTTGCGTTCCGTGTACTTGGCTGCAAAGGCCAGCCTGTTGAACCAGTTCCCGATGGGAACACCCCCGGCCCCGGTGTAGCGGTACCGCGCCTGGTCGGTGTCGTACTCGCGAGGATCGGAACCGTTTGCACCACCGACGATGGCGTAGTCGGCATCGGTGTCCGCGATGACTTCGCCGTAGTAGATACGCGGCTGTTCGACCGGGATGACCTGGTTCCCGGCCTGCTGCGACGCGATGTCGCTGACCATGTACACCGGGTAGCCACTGTTACTGTTGGCCGCTTCCTCGGCGGATTCGCCCGCGGCGGCGTTGACCCGGTTGGCCGGTGCCGCGACCAGTCCGTTGCCGTGGGTGTAGACGGTGTGCTTGTTGATCCAGTCCGTCTGGTTGCCTGTGAGGCTCTTCGACGACAGTTCACGCGCCGCGACGATGTAGTCACGCACTTCGCCGTCGATGTCGTACCGATCGATGTCGAGCGACGGCGGGAAGCCGTAGAAGTTCTTGAGCTGCTGCTGCTGCGTGAACGTGCGGGACAGGATGTTGGGATCGAGCAGGCGCGTGTTCGCGATGGTGGACACGTCTGCCGGTACGTCTCGTGGCGGCTGTGTGCCGTACCCCTGATAGTCCTTGTACTCGACCTTGTCGTCGGTGATGCCGTACGCCTGCCGGGTGGCCGCGATGTTGCGTTCGATGTACGCGCTCTCCTTGTCGGCCGCGTTGGGACGCACCGAGAACTGCTCCACGACCAGCGGCCACACGGCCCCGACCAGAATGGACGACAGCACGAGGAGCGCGGTAGCCATGGCCGGGATACGGAGGTCACGCAGAACGATCGCGGCGAAGAAGGCGCCGGCACAGATCACCGCGATGGCGAGCAAGATCAGCTTCGCCTGCAGCACTGCATTCATGTCCGTGTAGCTACCGCCGGTGAAGGTGGGTTCCTTACGACTGCTCGACAGAAGTGAATATCGATCGAACCAGTAGGCGACCGCCTTGAGCAGGATGAAGGTACCGGCGAGCACGGCCAGCTGGACACGGGCTGCGTTGGTGAGCGCACCTCCCCGGCCGGCCAACTTGAGCCCACCGAAGATGTAGTGCGTCACCAGACTTGCGAAGAAGGCGAGCAGCACTGCGACGAACAGCCAGTTGAGAACGAAACGATAGAACGGCAGATCGAACGTGTAGAAACCGACGTCCAGGCCGAACTCGGGATCGGTGACCCCGAACGCGCCACCGTTCATGAACAACTGCACGGTGACCCAGCTCGACTGCGCGATCAGCCCGGCAAGAAGGCCTACAGCGATCGGAATGGCCAACCCGAACAGGCGCAGACGCGTCATCACGGTGGTCCGGTACCGCGCCACCGGATCACTCGGCCCCGAGACCGGGACGAACACGGGACGCGACCGGTACGCGAGCAGCAGTGCCAGCCAGACGATTCCGCCGACAACCAGGCCGACCACGAGGAAGAGAAGGAGCCGGGTGACGAGCACCTTGGTGAAGACGCCGCGGAAGCCGACTTCACCGAACCACAACCAGTCCGTGTAGGTCGTGATCAGCCGAGGGCCCACCAGCAGCAGGGCAGCGGCGACAAGCGCCAGCACCAGCAGCACTCGACTGCGTTTGGACAAGGACGGTAATCCTGCGGGGGGCCGCATGCCCACGTGCCACACTCCAACGACTCGGCGACGCTGACGCGCCGCGATCAACTGCACCGTTCTGCCGTCCACACCCGACTGCGTGGGCGTGACCGTTTCGTCCCACTCTACGTAACAACGGGCGGACGCGACCGCCGGTCCTCCTCGGAGGGTGCGAAGATGAGTCCGTGAGTGAAGAGAATGTGAACCCGGAGTCGGACGCCCTTGCCCGTTGTGTGCGCGAGGTCGTCGAATTCGTCGATGCAGGAGGGTGGGATCAGCCCCCGCAGATGTTCGCACTCGTCCCGACCGAGCTTCTCGCCGCCGCCGAACCCAGCCTGCTCGACCAGCTGGCCGACGGTGCGGAATTGACTCCCATAGAACAGGATCCGTTTCCCGACGACATTTCCGGCGGGTCACGCGCTCTCGACGAGTTCCTCGCCACCACCAGTTGGCCGGAATCGGTGGCGGGATGCGCGCTGGTGCAGGAAATCGTCATTCTGCCGCCCGAGGCGGAATCCGACCTCGACGAGGCACTGGTACCCCTGCTGTCCGATCGGGACGCCGCCGACGACGCCGCGCGGGCCGCCGCCGAGTCCCATCCCGACCGTCGATCCGCCCGATTGATCGCAGCGGTACTGCGAGACGGACCGTCGCTGTGCCTGATGCAGTTGCGACCCGACGAGGACGCCGATCCCTACGCGCCGATCGAGCTGCTGACATACGAGAATCTGGCACCGAATCTCGTCAGCGCCCTGTACGCCACCCTCGATGCAGCCGAGGACGACGACTAGGCCGGCCCCGGTCTCAGCGACGACCAGCCGGGCCGGTCTCAGCAGTGGGGCGCGTCGGCTCCGGAGTTGACGGCCGCGAGTGCGTCGACCGCCCCGTCGAGGTTCTCGACCTTTACCAACCGCAGCCCGTCGGGCGCACCCTGTCGCGCCTCGTCGCAGTTCATCGCGGGAACGAGGAACGTCTCGGCGCCTGCCTCGCTCGCGGCGATCAGCTTGTACTTGATGCCGCCGATCGGCCCGACGTCTCCGTCGGAGTCGATCGTGCCGGTGCCCGCAACGAACTTGCCGCCGTTCAGTTCACCCGGGCTGAGTTTGTCGATCAGCGCGAGCGCGAACATCAGTCCCGCCGACGGGCCGCCGACGTCGGCGAGATTGAAGTCGACGGTGAACGGGACGTCCGGCGACTCCTCCGGAGTGATGCCCAGATAGCCTTTCGATCCGTCGTCCGGGCGCGCGCCCAGGACCACCGGGACGAAAGTTTCGACGCCGTCGCGCACCACCACGACCGGCACCTCCGTCTGCGGCGCAGTGTCGGCCACGGCTTGCTGGACGTCACCTACCGTGGACACCGGTGTGCCCGCGACACTGACGAGCCTGTCGCCCTGCTTCAGGATGTCCCTGGACGGGCCGTCCTCGCCGACCTTGGCGATCTCGAGCGCCACCGGCTTGTCGAGAAAATGAAGGGCTGCCAGTTCGGCGCTGTTCTCGGACTGCTGGAAGTCTGCGTCGTTTTCCTGCTTCACTTCGTCCTTCGACTTGTCCGGCGGGTACACCTCTTCGCGGGGAACGATTCCCTGGCGCCCGCTGGCCCACAGGCCGAAAGCCTCGAACACGTTGAGGTTGTCGCGCACTGCCACGGTGGTCATGTTGAGGTGTCCGGTGGTGTCGTCCACCTCGGCCCCCTCGATGGCGACCACCTCTTCGCCGTCCACTTCGCCGAGCGTGTTGAAGGTCGGGCCGGGACCGAGGGCCACATAGGGCACCGTGATGACCGTTCCGAGCACTCCGAGCACCACGATCGGGGCAAGGGCAGCCAGGAGTGTCACTATCCGTCGATTCACCTGGACCAGGGTAGAGCGCGCAGCCGCCGTCACCCCGCGCGACCGCGGGCGTGTTCGCCGTCAGCGGGACGCGGAGAGGGACCCCGGGACTGTCGGCCTTGTACCGTTGAGTCATGAGCAATATGCCGTTCGGCTTCTCGAACTCCGACGACGATCCCGACCGTGACAAGGACAAGGGAGACCAGTCCGGGCCCGACAGCGCCAAGAATGCGGGCGGCCCCGGGGACTTCGGTTTCGGGGCGGGTGGTTTCCCCTCGGGTGATTTCGATCCGGCGGCCCTCGGCCAGATGCTCACCCAGTTCGGTCAGATGCTGAGCGGCATGGGGTCGTCGATGGGTTCGGGCGAGCAGACCGGTCCGGTCAACTACGAGATCGCGAAGAAGCTCGCGCGCCAGCAGATGGGGTCGGTCACACCGATCACCAAGGGTAATTCGGAGGCGATCGCCGACGCGTCGCGCTTGGCCGAACTGTGGCTGGATGCGGCGACGACCCTGCCTGCCGGAGCGACGAGAACCGTCGCGTGGACGCCCAACGACTGGCTCGACAACACCCTCGACACGTGGAAGCGGCTGTGTGATCCCGTCGCCGAGAAAGTGTCGGGAATGTGGGTGCAGGGGTTGCCCGAAGAGGCGAAGCAGATGGCCGGGCCCATGCTCGGCATGATGAGCCAGATGGGGGGTCTCGCGTTCGGGTCACAGTTGGGCCAGGCTCTCGGCCAGCTGTCGAAAGAGGTGCTGACCTCCACCGACATCGGGTTGCCCCTCGGCCCGGCCGGTACCGGAGCACTTCTTCCCGCCGCCGTGGAAAGGTTCAGCAAGGGCCTCGAACAGCCCGACCGCGAGATTCTCGTCTTCCTCGCCGCCCGGGAGGCCGCCTACCAGCGCCTTTACAGCCATGTCCCGTGGCTGCGGCAACGACTCCTCGCCACCGTCGAGGAGTATGCGCGCGGAATCACCATGGACTTCTCCGCCATCGAAGACATGGCGAAGGGACTCGACCCGTCCGCACTGACCGACCCCTCGCAGCTCGAGAACATCCTCCAGCAAGGCGCATTCGAACCGCAGACCACACCGGAGCAGAAACAGGCCCTCGAGCGTCTCGAAACGCTCCTCGCCCTCATCGAGGGGTGGGTCGAGGTTGTCGTGTCTGCCGCACTGAACGACCGCCTGCCCGGAGTCGCGGCGTTGAGCGAGACACTCCGGCGCCGACGTGCCAGCGGTGGACCGGCAGAGCAGACATTCGCGACCCTCGTCGGTCTCGAACTACGCCCCCGCAAGGTGCGCGAGGCTGCCCAGCTCTGGCGCCGTCTCACCTCGGAGTCCACCATCGACGCCCGCGACGGTGTCTGGGCTCACCCCGACTTGCTGCCGGACTCGTCCGACCTCGACAATCCCGGCATGTTCGTCGATCGCGTCCTCGGCGGTGGGGAGAGGGGAAACTTCGACGATCCGATGGCGCAGCTCGAGGCGACCGAAGCGCGCGAGCGAGCCGAGGAAGCCGAGCGCGGCGATTCCGGCGCGGGCGACGAACCGACCTCCTGAAAGTCGCCGTGTCCGAAATTTCGGTGCGGCCGAGAGTTGGCAGGTCAGCCGCCGTTTCGTCCTGTGGATAACCGTCGTCGGACCGGTAGGGGCGCGGATGCGTCGTGACACGCTCTGCGTGTGACCGTCCAGCATCCGCGTCCCATCGGCCCCACTCTCGACCCTCGCATCGCGGTACTGACCCGCCCCGACGGCCGCGTCCAGTTCGGCTGGGATCCCGAGCGTGCCCTGATCCTCGAGCCGCCGCCCGGAATCCTCACTGAGCAACTCCTGGCAATTCTCCGACTACTCGACGGCAAGACCTCCCGACCGCACGTGCTCTGGACGGCGGTCGAAAGCGGTATGTCGCCCACCGACTTCTCGAAGCTTCTCGGGGACCTCGACAGGGCAGGACTGCTCGACGTCACGGACTCCCCCGACGCCGCCGAGACCCATACGGTTCGGGTGCACGGTCGCGGACCGCTCTCGGACGCAGTCTCGGCGGGACTGACCGACGCCGGCATCCGCGTCTCGCGGTCGTCCCGCTATTCCGCAGAAGGCGACGTGCGACGGTGGAACGCCACCTGCGCCGTGCTCGCCGACGATCTGGTTGCCGAGCCGCGACTGGTCGCCGATCTCGTGCGCAGCGGGATCCCCCACCTCCCCGTGCGGGTACGTGACGGGCGAGGAGTCGTAGGTCCGCTCGTTCTCCCCGGTCACACCAGCTGTCTCCGCTGCGCTGATCTGCTTCGCTCGGCCTACGACCAGGACTGGCCGCATCTGGCCGCACAACTCCTCGGGACGGTGGGGCACGCAAGCCCCGCGGTCATCATGGCGACCACTGCCGTGGCGCTGGGGCAACTCGAGGTCGTCCTGTCCTCTCCTCGAGGGCACGCACCTGCCAGCCTCGACGCGACCCTCGAGATCGACCTCGGCGCTCACCGACTGGTCACCCGAAGATGGCCGAGGCAGGTGACCTGCAGCTGTGCGTACCTGGCACCCGCTGTGGGCGAATCGAGCCGTCTTCCGTCATGATGGTGGAGTGTCCGACATCCCCCGCAGGAGTTCTGCCCGCACCGCCAAACTCGCGAGCATTCCCTTGGGGATCGCCGGTCGTGCCGCCGTCGGGTTCGGCAGGAAGCTGACCGGCGGCGACCGGGTGGAGATCGACGCGCAGCTGAGCGCACGGGCAGCGGAGCAGTTGTTCGCCGTACTCGGTGAACTCAAGGGCGGGGCCATGAAGCTCGGTCAAGCCCTCAGTGTGATGGAGGCGGCGATCCCCGAGGAGTTCGCCGAGCCCTACCGGGAGTCGCTCAACAAACTTCAGGCGCAGGCTCCTCCCCTTCCTGCACGCGCTGTGCACAGAATGCTGGACCAGCAGCTCGGTACCAAATGGCGTGAGCGGTTCATGTCCTTCGACGACACGCCGACCGCCTCGGCCAGCATCGGGCAGGTACATCGCGCCGTGTGGGCCGACGGCCGGGACGTCGCCGTCAAGGTGCAGTATCCGGGGGCCGACGAAGCCCTGCGAGCAGACCTCAAGACCCTCGGACGTTTCGCGGGTCTCTTTGCGTCGGTGATGCCCGGCGTCGACGTGCGTCCCGTCATCGACGAGTTCACTGCCCGCACCGAAGAGGAACTCGACTACCGCATCGAGGCGAACAATCAGCGCCGGTTCGCCAAGGTCTACGACGGCGATCCGCAGTTCGCGGTCCCGCACGTCGTCGCAAGCTCCCCCAAGGTGGTGGTGAGCGAGTGGATGACCGCGAAGCCGCTCTCGGCCATCATCGCCGACGGAACACCCGAGGAACGCAACACTGCGGGCGCTCTGCTGGCCGAATTCCACTTCGCCTCCCCTGCGCGGGTCGGACTGCTGCATTGTGATCCCCATCCGGGAAACTTCATGTTGCACAGCGACGGTCGGCTCGGCGTCATCGACTTCGGTGCTGCCGCACCCTTTCCCGACGGCCTGCCTCCCGTCCTCGGCACGATGGTGCGTCTGGCACTGCACGAGCAGTTCGACGAGCTGACGGAGTTGCTGCACGCCAACGGATTCGTTCTTCCCGGTCGGACCGTAACCGACAAGGAGATCGCTGACTACCTGCGTCCGCTGACGGATCCGATTCGGACCGAATCCTTCCACTTCACCCGTGCCTGGCTACAGAAGGCTGCCGGCACCGCAACGGACTTCAACAGCGCACAGTTTCGGACTGCCCGGGCCCTGAGTCTGCCACCCGAGTACCTCATGATTTTCCGAGTCCTCGTCGGCTCGGTGGGTATCTGCGCTCAGCTCGATGCGTACGCACCCTATATGGCGATCCTCACGCGGTGGCTTCCCGGATTCGACGATACGCAGGAGGGCGACGGCACCACCGTCCGCTGAACGACGTCAGGCGTCCGCCCAGACAACTCGTGCGAGTTCCCGGGCGGACGCCGTTGTCCATGCACTCGACTGGTCAGGCACACACCAGAGTCTGCGCCTTGCGCGGGCGGCCGCGGGGGCGCTTACGGGCGACCACGACTCCCTGATCGAAAATTTCGCCGCCCCAGACTCCCCACGGCTCGCCCCGATCGAGCGCTGCATCCAGGCAGCGCAACCGGATCGGGCACGACGCGCACAGCGCCTTGGCCTGCTCCAGCTGGGTGGGGGAATCCGCGAACCACAGGTCCGGATCGTCGGCCCGGCAGGGCAGATCCCGTCGGGTGGAAACAATGTCAACAAATCCGCTTGTGGCGGTTGAGGTTTCGGATACCCCTCGGCATGTCACGGTAGACACGTCGTTCTCCTCTGCTCTCAGTGCGTCGGTCGTTTGTCGGTTCGATGTACAAGGTGCGAACCAGAGCCGAGGCTGCGAGCGAGGAAAGTGCTCGAACTACAAAGGCCACGGTCCGCGATGCGGGTCCGTGGCCTTGGAAAGACGGTGGGAGTGTTCTAGCGAGGAATTCCTCGACAACTCCGCGACACGGACTCGGCTGCTGCTGCGGGACGACGACGGGATGCCGACCAGGCAATTGCCGGTGCCGCCTCCGTCGCGCTCATGCCGAGCAACGCAGAGGTGGCAGCGACTGCCGTCTTGTGTACGGAGTAGAACTTCATGTCGGGGCCACCTCCATTTCTTGTCGAACCGATGTGAACTGCACGAGTCCCCCCGTGCGCTGAAACCACAGTAGGCAAAATTCCATATCCGCACAACCTATTTTTGACCTGCGGCGATGCGCCTTTTGTTTGCCTGCGGACGGAGAGTCGTCATGGCGATCCGCTCGACCTGATCACACCGAGCACATCCTCACCGAACTGTTCGAGCTTCTTGGCGCCGATCCCGGGGATCGCGACAAGTCCCCGGTCGTCCTGCGGGCGCTGTTCGGCGAGCGCCGTCAGCGTGTTGTCGCTGAACACCACATACGCGGGCACCTTCAACTCCCTGGACTTCTCGAGCCGCCACGACCTCAGCGAATCGAGCAGTTCCACATCCACATTCGACGGGCAACCTTCACACCGTCCGAGCATCGTGGCCGTGGTACCGATCAGTGGCTTTCCGCACAGTCGGCACCGTGGACGCTTCTTCGCATTCTGGGGTGGAGCGGCGATGCGCGACGCCGGCGAGTCTTCCGGAATCAGCCCGTGCAGGAACCGGGAACGCCGACGGCTCTTGCGGCCGCCCTCGTTGCGGGAGAGCGCCCAGGACATCTGCAGGTGTTCGCGCGCACGGGTGACCCCGACATAGAGAAGCCTGCGCTCCTCCTCGATCGCGGCCTCGTCGGGGGCCGAGTTGGCATCGCCCAGCACGTGCTGAATGGGCAAGGTGCCGTCCGTCAGACCTACCAGGAACACCGCATCCCACTCGAGTCCCTTCGCGGCATGCAACGACGCCAGCGTGACGCCCTGTACCACCGGTGGGTGCCGCGCCTCCGCGCGAAGGCCGAGTTCGCGGAGCAGTCCGTCGAGCGTCAGATCGGGATCCTGCGCCAGCTGTTCCTCCGTGAGAGCGACGAGCGCGGACAGCGAGGACCATCGCTCGCGGGCCTGCGCACCCGAAGGTTCCGTGTCGGTCAAACCCAACGGCACCAGCACGGCACGCACCAGGGTGACGAGGTCGGCACCCACCGCATCGGGCAGGTCGTCGCGACCGGCCGCCTGACGCAGTGCCGATACGGCCTGACGAACTTCGGTCCGCGTGAAAAAGCCCTCGCCGCCGCGGACCTGATAGGGGATGTCGAGCTTGGTCAGGGCCTGCTCGTGCACCTCGGACTGGGCGTTGATCCGGTACAGCACCGCGATCTCCGCGGCAGGCGTTCCGCGGGCGATGAGCCGCTTGATCGCACGGGCCACCCCGGCGGCCTCGGCAGGCTCGTCGTCGAACTCCGCGAAAGTCGGTTCGGGCCCCGACTTCCGCTGGCCGATCAACTGCAACCGCGTACCAGCGATCCTGCCCCGCGCCGCGCCGATCACCCGGTTGGCCATCGAGACCACCTCGGGGGTCGACCGGTAGTCGCGCTCGAGGCGGACAACGGTGGCTTCGGGGAACCGTCGCGAGAAGTCGAGCAGATAGTTGGGCGTGGCGCCCGTGAACGAGTAGATGGTCTGGTTGGCATCGCCGACGACCGTGAGATCGTCCCGCTCACCGAGCCATGCATCGAGCACCCGCTGCTGCAGTGGCGTCACGTCCTGGTACTCGTCGACCACGAAGCACCGGTACCGGTCCCGGAACTCCTCTGCTACCGCCGAATGCTCCTCCAGGGCGGCCGCGGTGTGCAGCAGGAGGTCGTCGAAGTCGAGCAGCATCGCATCCTGGCCTCGAGCCTTGAGTTGCTCGTAACCGTGATACACCTCGGCCACTTTGGCGGCGTCGGCAGGCGCCTCGCGGTGCACCTTCGCCACCGCACGCGGATAGTCCTCCGGCGCGATCAGTGACGCCTTGGACCATTCGATCTCACTTGCCAGGTCCCGAACATTCTCGGTACTGGTGGACAACCCAACCCGGCCGGCCGCAGCGGAGACCACCGCGAACTTTCGGTCCAGCAGCCGCCATTCGGTGTCTCCGACCACCTGCGGCCAGAAGTACCTCAGCTGGCGCAGTGCGGCCGCGTGGAAGGTGCGCGCCTGCACCTGGGTGCCGCCGTCACCTATTCCGAGGCTCCTCAGCCTGCCTCGCATCTCCCCCGCAGCCCGGGCCGTGAACGTGACCGCCAGTACCTGTCCCGCCGCGACGTGTCCGCTGGCGACGAGGTGGGCGATCCTTCGGGTGATGGTCCGCGTCTTTCCCGTGCCCGCGCCCGCCAGCACGCAGACCGGACCACGAGGCGCGAGGACGGCCGCGGACTGTTCGGGATCGAGGCCGGTACTCGTCACCTCGGGGGCACCTGCTGACATGGCGTCCATCATGGCAGGGACAACCGACACCCCGCGCAGCGGTGGAAGAGCCGCATGGGAACACTTCACTCGGCCGTGGTGTTATATGCGCCGTGACTGCTACAGACAACAAGGCCCTGACCATCTACTCCAC
This sequence comes from Rhodococcus sp. ZPP, assembly GCF_017656075.1. Lineage (NCBI taxonomy): Bacteria > Bacillati > Actinomycetota > Actinomycetes > Mycobacteriales > Nocardiaceae > Rhodococcus > Rhodococcus sp. ZPP. The sequence goes on along the minus strand of NZ_CP058638.1, from coordinate 6,151,061 downwards.
CACCTGGTGTGGCTACTGCCGCCGCTTGAAGAAGCAGCTGGACGAGTCCGGCATCGGCTATGTGGAGATCGACATCGAGGAGGATCCGGCTTCGGCCGAGTTCGTCGGTAGCGTGAACGGTGGCAACCACGTCGTCCCCACGGTCAAGTTCGCCGACGGCAGCACCGCGACCAACCCGTCCCTGTCCCAGGTCAAGAAGGCACTCGGGGTCTAGGCCTTCGCCCCGTCTGCCCCCACCCAGGATTCGATCATTCCGCGGGCAATGGAAATCGAGCCGGGGAGCAGCAGGGGTGCGTCGGCGTCGGATGCCCAGTCACCGAACTCGAGTGCATTGCGCACCTCCTCGCGGGTGAACCAGCGAGCCTCGGCGATCTCGCCGTCCGCGAAGATCAACGCGGCGTCGGGATCGCCGACGGCCGAGAATCCGATCATCACCGACCGCGGAAACGGCCACGGCTGACTACCGAGATACTGCACGTCGCGGACCTCGAGACCCACTTCTTCCTTGATCTCGCGCATCACACACGTCTCGAGCGACTCTCCCGCCTCGACGAATCCGGCGAGAATCGAGAACCGGCGCGGCGGCCACGTGGGTTGCCGTGCCAGTAGCACCCGGTCTCCGTCGTCGTGGACGAGGCAGATGACGGCGGGATCGGTGCGCGGAAACTCCTCGTGCCCGGTGCTGGTCGAAATTCGTGACCAACCCGACATCGTCGGTTCCGACGCAACGCCGTCGAGGGCGCTGAAACCGGCACTGTCGTGCCAGTTCAACATCGCGATCGCGCCGGTCAGCACGCCGGCATCCGCATCGTCGAGCGTTCCGCCCAGCACGCGAAGGTCGGCCAACTCGCCGGTCATGGCCTGCACGCGCACCGCCCAGACATGCCGGTCCTTGCGGATGCCCAGGAAAACCGCACCGCGGACGGGTTCCGGACCGAGCTCGGTTGCCGCTCCGAACACGAGGCCGTCGTCGTCGACACGGACCTGACCGCGATGATTGACCCGCAGAAGTACCGCGTCCTGCCATCCCGTTCGCAGGGCGTCGGTGTCCGAACGCAATTCTTCGGCGCGGCCGACCGCGGAGCGCGACAGGAGCGGGGTTTCGTTCAACCGGAATGCAGTCACACGTCGACAGTACTGCCGGTCAGTTAGCGACCCTACGGATGTACAGCAACCGATCGTTCTCCTCCACCGAATCGACCTCCGGGGAGCCGACCCGCACCAGTCGCCCGTCCCGGACGACACCGAGGACGATGTCGGCGAGATGCCGCGGTGAACCGCCGATCTCGTCGCGTTCCACTGCTCGTTCGGCGATCGCGAAGCCGGCCTCCGGAGTCAGCAGATCCTCCATCATCTCGACGACACTGGGAGTGGTCGTCGCGATGCCGAGCAGCCGGCCCGCGGTCTCGGAGGAGACCACCACCGAGTCGGCGCCCGACTGCCGCAGCAGGTGGGTGTTCTCCGACTCTCGAATGGCCGCGACGATCTTCGCTTGCGGCGCGATCTCGCGTGCCGTCAGGGTGACGAGAACGGCGGTGTCGTCGCGGTTGGCCGCCACGATGATGGCCGCCGCATTCTGGGCCCCCGCCAACCGCAGGACATCGGACTTGGTGGCGGAACCGTGGACGGTGACCAGCCCTTTGCTTGCCGCCGATTCGAGGACCGCCTGATCGGTGTCGACGACGACGATGTCCGACGGGGTGACCCCGTCGCCGAGCATCGCGTCGATTGCGGTGCGCCCCTTTGTTCCGTAACCGATCACGACCGTGTGGTTGCGCACGTGCTGCCTCCAGCGCTGGATTTTGAACGCCTGCCGGGAACTCTCCGTGAGAGCGGAGAGTGTCGTACCGACCAGGACGATGAGGAAGAAGATTCGAAGGGGTGTGATGAGCAGAACGTTGATCAGTCGCGCCGACGGCGTGAACGGGGTGATGTCGCCGTACCCCGTCGTCGACAACGACACCGTGGCGTAATAGACGCAATCGAGCAGGGACAACTCGTTGTCCTGGGCGTCGCGATACCCGGCGCGATCGATGTAGACGATCAGGACGGCCAGGGCCAGAGCGGCGAGAGCGATCGCCACTCGGCGGTAGATCGCCCGCGCAGGACTGGTCTGCAACTGGGGAATCCTGAGGACACCCACCAGTGCGAAGTCCGGCCGGTCCGTCAAGGTGTCCGACCTGTTCAATCTCGCACGTAGCCTACCGGCCATATATTCGTCTCCACTGGGCACAGAACTCCGACATCGGCTGGCAGCCTAACCCCGATTCTCCTCGAAGGGACACAGCGGCGTCTCGCTCAATCGTCACAGCGGCGTCTCGCTCAATCGACACAGCGGCGTCTCGCTCAATCGTCACAGCGGCGTCTCGCTGTCGTGACGGGAGTGATTCGGGCAAGCTGTCGTCATGCAACGCGTCAACACCCTTTCCCGGACCGGCCGCACGCCCGCGCTCCGACTCGCCGCCCTGCTTCTCGGCATGGGCGTGCTTCACTTCGTCACCCCCAAGTTCTTCGACGCGATCGTTCCCGAGCGACTCCCAGGCGACCCGCGGACGTACACCTACGCGTCCGGTGTGGCCGAACTGACGGTGGGTGCGGCACTTGTGGTACCGAGAACCCGCCGGCTCGGCGGCGGACTGGCCGCGCTTCTCTTCCTTGCGGTCTATCCGGCCAACATCTCGATGGCCGTCGACTGGCTGAAGAGCACCGAGATGTCGCGCCTGCAGAAAACTGGTGTGCTGCTGCGCCTTCCGTTGCAGATCCCGTTGGTCACCGAGGCCCTGAAGGTGCGCCGTCAGGCCTGACGCGCTTCCTCGTCCGCGCCGGCGGTGCGGACGAGGCCGGCAAGAGCGTCGGCGTCCGGCAGGGTGTCCGGCGCGATCGTGCGGCCTGTGCGGACGTAGTGGAACGCGGCCCGCACACGCTCCAGGGGTACGTCCATCAGCTCGGCCCAGGCAAGCCGATACGCGGCGAGCTGCATCACCACCGCCTTCTCCTTGTCGGCACTCGGCTCCGCTCCGGTCTTCCAGTCGATCACCGTCCACCCGCCGTCCGGGTCCGCGAACACCGCATCGATCCGCCCACGCAGAACTGTCCCTGCCACCGCCGTCTCGAACGGAACCTCCACCTCGATGGGACTGCGATGAGCCCACGACGAACGTAGGAATGCGTCCTGCAACGTCACCAGGTCCGTGTCCGGTCCTGCATCGGTGTCGGCCGCGCCCGGGAGCTCGTCGAGGTCGAGCAGCCGGGTGGCCCCGAACCGGCGCTCTACCCAGGCGTGGAACGCGGTTCCTCGCCGTGCCAGCGGGTTCGGCGGGTACGGAAGTGGCCTGCGTAACCGCGCAGCCAGCGCATCCGGGTCCGCCTCGAGTTCGACCAGCTGACTCACCGACAGCTGCGCAGGCAAGACCACTTCGAGGCGAGCCTGCGCGCGGGCTTCGCGTTCAGCGAGGAGCGCGTCGACGTCGGCCGCCCAGTTCTCGGGGTCTTCTTCGTCTTCCAGGGATGCATCACCGATTTCGGTCAGCGCCGCGAGCACCAGGGAAGCACCGTGTTCGACCGACTCCCGTCGCAGTCCCAGCGGGTCCGGCGGCCACGCTGCCGCTTTGGGGGTTCGGGTGAGAGGATTCTGCGTCTCGGGGTCGGGTGCGGGCGCCCATACGTCCACGGCGCCGAGACCCTCGTGTGCCTCGTCTGCGATCAAGTCGCGGAGTTCGGTGAGGAACTCGGACGGGCCCTTCGGTTCGCTGCCCGACTCCGCCCAGTGATGACCGGAAGCGAACAGCACCCGCTCCGTCCGCGTGAGCGCAACGTAGAAGAGCCGGCGATCCTCGTCGAGCTTGCGCGCCGAGAGGGCCGCCTTGTGCGACTTGACGGCATCCTCGAGATCCTTACGGCTGTACAAGTTTTCGAGATCGAGAACCGGTACGCCGTCTGCGGATTCTCCCGTCCGCGCGCGGTCGCCACGCAACGACGGCGGCAATTCACCGAGGGCGCCGAGCCAGGTTCCGGTCGCGGTCCGTGACGGGAACACGCCTGCGGTGAGATGGGGCACCGCCACCACTTCCCATTCGAGCCCCTTCGCCGAGTGCACCGTGAGCACCTGGACGCGGTGCGGATCGACCTCCACTTCGCCGGGCGCCAATCCCTTTTCGACGGATTCGGCCGCGGAAAGGAACGCGAGCAATCCGGTGATGGTGGCCGAGGACCGGCTGGCGTATCCGGCAACGACATCCGCGAAGGCGTCCAGGTGTTCGCGCCCTGCGCCTGTTCCCGCACCAGTGCGGGTCCGGGCCTGAGCCTCGATGCCGATGCCGAGTACCCGTTCCACCTCGGCCACGAGTTCGGTGAGGGGCTGCCCGATCCGCTCACGCAGGGATGCCAGCTCGGCTGCGACTGCGGTGATGCGCGCGTACCCCACCGGTGAATATCGTTCGGCTGGTCCGGGATCCGCCAACGCGTCCGCGAGCCCGGCCTGCTCGGCCTGTTCGCCGGGCAATGCGCCCTCGACCGCCTCCGCCAGTGCCGAGGAGTCGGTGACGGCGCCGGCGGTGCCGTATCCGGTTCCGATGGCAAGCTCCCTCGCTCGCCGGGACAACGCCGTCAGGTCTGCAGCCCCGATCTGCCACCGCGCCCCCGTCAACAACCGGACCGCAGCGCTGCCTGCCATGGGATCGGCGACCACGCGCAGCATCGCGATCACGTCGGCCACCTCGGGAGTGTGCAACAGACCGCCCAGCCCCACCACCTCGACGGGAAGTCCGCGCGAGCGCAGCACCTCCGCGATCGGCGCGGCGTCGGCGTTGCGCCGGATCAGCACCGCCGCAGTCGGTGGATCCTCTCCCCTGCTCGAGGCCTGCGCGTACTGCTCCGCGATACGGTCGGCAACCCACGCGCGTTCCTCGGCCACGTCGCCGGTCAACGCGAGCCGCACATCGCCCGGAACAGCATGCGGCCGCGCCCGCAGCGTACTGACCTGCACTCCCCGCTCCCGCAGCGGCGCCGAGACCAGGTTGGCGAGCGCCAGCGCCTCGGGCGGATTCCGCCAACTGGTCAGCAATTCCAGTGTCGGCGCCGGTGTGCCGTCGGGCAGCGGGAAGTCGGTGGCGAACCGCGGAAGGTTGGCCGCCGACGCGCCACGCCATCCGTAAATCGACTGCATCGGGTCACCGACCGCGGTGAGGGCGAGCCGCCCGTCGAGGCCGCCGCCGAACAATGACGACAGCAACACACGCTGGGAGTGCCCGGTGTCCTGGTACTCGTCGAGCAGCACCACCCGAAAGCGCGCACGCTCGGCGTGCCCCACCTCGGGGTGGTCCGATGCGACACGTGCCGCAAGCGACATCTGACTGCCGAAGTCGAGGGCGCCCTCCCGCCGGAGCGTCTCCGCCAGGCGGTGCACCAGCGGAAGAAGTTCCACCCGCCGATGCTGTGTGTCGAGAATGTCGAGCAATTCCTTACCCGGCCCGCCTCGCTGGCGTGGTCCTGCCGGCAGTGTGTGAACAAGCTTGTCGAGTTCGGTGTGCGCCTCCCGAAGATCCTCGGCTTCGACGAGGTGCTCTGCCAATTGTCCGGAAAGCGCCAGCACGGCCTCGGTGACCGACGCCGGATTCCGGTCGGTGTCGAGGTCGCCGTCCCACGAACTGACCACGCGATGAGCGAGCTGCCACAGTTCCGTTTCCGACAACAAGGTGGCCGACGGTTCGATGGGCAGTAACAGCCCGTGCTCGGACAGCAGCCGCCCGGCGTACGCGTGATAGGTGCTCACCTCCGGCTCACCAGCGAGGAGCTTGGACCTCAGCTCACCACTGGGATCGACCCGCCGAAGAAGATCCGAACCCGCCAGCCGGGCAAGCCTTTTCCGGATGCGACTGGTGAGCTGCTGAGCAGCCTTGCGGGTGAAGGTCAGGCCCAGCACCGCTTCCGGGTCGACGAATCCGTTGGCGACGAGCCACACCACCCGCGCCGCCATCGTCTCGGTCTTTCCGGCTCCGGCGCCGGCGACGACCAGCGTCGGCCCCAGCGGGGCGGCGATGACCGCCGCCTGTTCCGGTGTGGGTGGGTGCTGACCGAGTCCGATGGCGAGTTCCACCGGGTCGATGTGCGCTGTCATTCGGACGTCACCTGCCTGCCCTCGTCGTGCGCTGGGCAACTCGTCCGCACCGGGCAGTGCCGGCAACCGTCATTGACGCGGGCAAGGAACTGTGGCCCCCTCGTGGCGGCGGCCGCGGCGGAAATGACGGCCAGCCAGGTGTCGACGTCCTCGTCCGACAACGGCGCCTGCACACGTTGCGTAGCGCCCTCCTTCTTGTGCGGCTTGGCCACGAACACGAGTCGGGCCCCGCCGGGTTTCGACGCCGGTTCGCCCTCGATCGCACCGACGGCGGCCGCCACCTGGTACGCCGCGAGCTGCGCGTGTTGCTGCGCCTCCTCCTTGCTCACGGGCGCACGAGCGGTCTTGACGTCGACGATCACGGGCCTGCCCTCGGCGTCACGTTCGAGCCGGTCGATGCGTCCACGCAGTCGAATCGCCGGCGCACCCTCCTCCCTCGGCTCCAGCACACCGTCGACGGCGACCTCGACACCGACCTCGGTGAGCTCGGACCGTGTAGTGCCGAGCCATGCGGTGAACGTGGCCAGCATGTCCCGGGTCCGTGCGAGTTCCCGTCGCGAATACCACTGTGAACCGAGATCGATGGAGTCCCAGGCGTCTTCGAGGGCCCGTTCCACCTGATCCGCCGGTATGCGCCCGGCGAGCGCCTGCACCAGCGTGTGCACGAGCGTTCCCGCGATGGCATGCGTGTTGTCGCCGTCGGATCCGCCGTGGCGTTCGAGTAGCCAGCGCAGCGGGCAGGTATTGAGGAGGTCCACGGTGGACGGTGACAGCGACACCGGCCCGTCCTCCTCCGTCCACAACGCCACTGCGGTACTGGGCTCGGCCGTGCCGTACCACTGGTCCGGATGCGCGCCACGGACACCGGCCCGGGCGAGTCGGGCCAGTTGACGAGCGGCCCGGCGCTGCCGATCCGGGTCGTCTCGGGCCACGCGAGGATCACACACCACCCCCCGCAACTCGGCGACAAGTGCGGGCAGGGCAAGGACCCGGGTAGACGGATCCGTGACCGGTACCACCGCGTCCGCGACGTCCGCGCCCTCCGCTCCGACGAGTAGTTCGTCGACGAACCGGGAGTGAACGAGATCGGTGTCGCTCCCGGCAGAGTCGACGGCGGTCACCAGCAGACTCCGCCGTGCCCGACTGCATGCGACCAGGAAGAGACGGCGTTCTTCCGCGAGAAGCGGTGCGGTGCGCGACAGCCGATCGGCCGCCTCCGCAGTGCCGTCGGACACTCCACTGACGAGGTCGATCAGCGCCTCGGTTCCGAGCAGGCTTCCGCGCGTCCGCAGACTCGGCCACAACCCCTCCTGCACGCCTGCCACCGCCACCACCTCCCACTCACGCCCCGCCGCGGAATGCGCGCTCAGCACCGTCACCGCGTCACTCGGCACTACGGAAGCGGTTCGCGACGAACTCGGAATGGCCTGGCCGGTGAGATAGTCGACGAATCCGGCGAGCTGAGCGCGCGGCAACCGGTCGACATACCCCGCGGCGGCGTCGAACAGCGCGACCACGGCGTCGAGGTCGCGGTCTGCCTGCGCACCGATGGGGCCGCCCCGCGCCGACGCCGCCGCCCAACGTCGTTCCAGCCCCGTCGCCTGCCAGGCAGCCCACAGGACCTCCTCGACACCGCGTCCGCGGTCGAGCTGCGCACGCGCTTTGCGCAGTACGGACAACACTCTGTTGAGGGATGCCGCCTCCACATCGGTGAGCTTGGCGACGACCTTGCGGGTACTGCCGGTCTCCCCGGTCAGGATGAGGCGCAGCAACTCTGCCGAGTCGCGGTCACCGCCGGAGGCGAGTTCTGCGCGACGCAGACCGCGCCGGAGCCGTCGGAGAGCCACCGGTTCGGCCCCACCGATCGGTCCGGCGAGCAGAGCGAGCGCGTCCTCACCGGTGAATTCCTCACCCGACAACGCGCGGAGCACCAGCATCAGACCGGACACGCCGTGCCTGCGGGCCAGCGGCAACTCGGACGCGGGTGTGGTGACCGGTACTCCCGCACCGAGAAGCGCCCGCCGGAGCGGAGCCAGGGCACGGGGCACCGAGCGCACGATGACGGCCATGTCGGACCACGGGACCCCGTCGAGGAGATGCGCGCGGCGCAAGGTGTCGGCGATGACCGCGGCTTCCTTGGCGGGTGTGCTCAGTACGTGCACGGACGTTCGGCCGCCGTCGTTCGACGGAACCCACGTCCGGTGGGGCAGCCGGCCGGGCAGCCGGGAAGTGATGCGTGCCGACGTCGCCGCCACGTCGGAGGCGCTGCGGAAATTGAGTGGAAGAACGATCTGGCGCTCGTCACCCTTGTCCGCGAGCCCGATCAGGAATGCGGGATCCGCTCCACGGAAGCCGTAGATCGACTGGTCCGGATCGCCTGCGACGACGGTGGTCCGGGTGCCGGTGCCCACGAGGCGGACCAGCTCCGCCGCCTGGGGATCGAGGTGCTGGGCATCGTCGACCAGGAGGTGGCGCACGCGTGCACGTTCCGTCCGCAGGAGGTCGGGGTCGGTGGCGAAGGCCGTGAGTGCGGCGCCGATGAGCTCGGCGGCATCGAGAGCGGGGGCCGTGGCCTCGGGAGCCTCCACACCGACCGCCCCACGCAGCAGCATGCCGTGTTCGTATCGCGCGGCAAACTTTCCGGCAGCCACCCACTCGGGTCGCGAGTGCCGACGCCCCAGCGCGACGAGATCCTCCGGGCCGAGCCCACGTTCGCTCGCACGCAGCATGAGATCCCGCACCTCGACCGCGAATCCCCCCAGCCCCAGGGCGGGACGCAGCCGCTCCGGCCAGAGGTGGGCACCGTCGGCGATGTCGCCGTGCAGCATCTCGCGCAGCACCGCGTCGTGTTCGGCGCCCGTGATGAGGCGCGGCGGCGGGTTTCCGTGTGCTGCCGCCTGGAGTCGCAGGACTGCGAAGGCATAGGAGTGCACGGTCCGCACGAGTGGTTCGCGCGTGGCACGGGCACCGTGCTGTTCGCCCTGTCCGAGCAGCGCCGCGGTGATCTCCTCACGTAGACGGCCTGCCGCCCGCCGCGACTGGGTGAGGATCAGCACGTGTTCGGGATCTTCTCCACCGGTAATGCGGTCGACCGCCACGTCGACGAGAAGTGACGTCTTGCCCGTTCCCGGACCGCCGAGTACCTGCCAGGGATTCCAGCCCACACCCGGTGCCGCGGTGGCGAAGACCCGCTTCGTCGATTCGTCCCAGACCCGGGGTGCCTGCTCGGGCCGACGACGGTGCACGAGCCGGGCACGAGGAGCAGCCGTCCTGGTGCGCACCGTCGAATCCGTCATGCGGGCATTCCACCAGAACGGTCCGACATCTCGCCGGTCGGCCCGATCCGGCATCATGGATCCGTGTCAGCACTGCATACCTATCTGTTCGGCCCCGAAGACGGTCCCGAGATTCTTGCTCTGCACGGCGTGACCGGTCACGGCAAGCGCTGGCAGGCCCTGGCCGCCGACCACATCCCCGACGCGCGCTGGATCGCGCCCGACCTGCTCGGTCACGGCCGGTCCAGCTGGTCACCACCATGGAATTTCGAATCGCACGTCTCGTGCGTGATCGACACCTTGCGTACTCACGCACGGGGTCCGGTTCTGGTCGTGGGCCACTCGTTCGGCGGCGCGCTGGCTCTCCACCTCGCCCGGGCAGTCCCCGAACAGGTCCGGGGTCTCCTCCTGCTGGATCCGGCGATCGGGCTGGATCCCGAGAAGATGCGGTCGGCGGCGGACGACACGATCTCGTCGCCCGACTACACCGATGTCGACGAGGCACGTGCCGAGAAGGTCCACGGTTCCTGGGGTGAGGTGGACGCCGAGGTACTCGAAGCGGAGATCGCCGAGCACCTGATCACCCTCGCGAACGGCCGGGTCAACTGGCGAATGTCCGTACCGGCGCTCGTCGCGGCTTGGGGCGAACTGGCGCGTCCCGCCGTTCTTCCGCCGGCGAACCTGCCCACCGTCCTCGTCCAGGCGGCCAAGGTGCAGCCGCCGTATGTCACGCCCGAGTTCCGACGCGCCCTCACCGACCATCTGGGTGAACAGCTCACCGCCGTCGATCTCGACTGTGACCACATGGTCCCGCAGGCCCGGCCCGACGAGGTGGCTCAGCTCATCCGCACGCTTCTCTGATGCCCGCCACAACCGAGGAGCAGGTCGAACGCGTGCGCGAACTGGTCGCGTCGATCCCACCCGGCCGCGTGGCGACCTACGGCGACATCGCCACCGCTGCCGGGTTGTCGAGCCCACGGACGGTCGGCTGGATCATGCGCACCGATTCCGCGGATCTGCCCTGGCACCGGGTGCTGGGCGCCGGCGGTCGTCCGGCTGAGCATCTGGCGCGCCGCCAGATCGCGAAGCTCGAACTCGAAGGCGTGCCCGTGCGGGACGGCCGCGTAGATCTCGCGGCGGCACGCCACCGGTTCTGACGGACTGCTCAGCAGGTGCTGGGAGGGGGATCGCCGCGGAAGCGAGCGTCCATCCAATCCAGCCCCTGGAATACCCCGAGAGCGGCCGCGGACAGATGGTCGGGTGTCGGAGTGAGCAGTGTCTGCACGGGTGTTCCGGCTTCACAGTAGCGCCGGAGCGTGTTGTCGATGGAGTCCACCGGTATCAGGGCGTCGGTGGGGCTGTGCCATTCGAAGATCGGCGCCTTCGGCACGCCGGGATACAGCTCGACGCTGTTCTCGTCCATCACCTTCCAGGCTTCGGGGTTGTCCATGAAATTCTTGTTGTCGGTCATTTCCGTGGCGCTTCGGCCAACGCCGAACAGCATGATCTCGTTGGTGCACCCGTTGCCGATCATCTGCTTGAGCCAGCGGCCCTGAGCGTTGAGTTGGCCGCTGACGTCGATGCGGTCGGGATACTCACGTTCCAGCCCGAGCGCCGCGGCCATCGCAAGGCCGAAGGCAGGGTGGGGATTGGTACCCAGACCTTGTGCCATCTTCCCCAGATTCATCGGTGCACCACCGATGGCCGCACCGACGATGTCGAGTTCCGGCGCGTACGTGGGGGCCAGCGCCGCCGCCCAGGCGGTGGCCATTCCCCCACCGGAATATCCGCCCAGCCCGACCGGGCTGTTCGTGACCTGGAGTTCCGGCACCCGCTTCACGGCCCGGATCCCGTCGAGGGTGATCTGGCCACCCAGCTTCGCCGCGCCGTAGGCCATCCGCGGTCCCAGGTGATCGGGCAGCGAAACCGCCCACCCCCGTGCCAACGCGATGTTGAGGCCGGCAGCCTCACGAATCTGATGGAGCGGGTCGCTGGTGTACAGCTCGGTGACGATCTTGCACTTGTGCCCGAGCGAATTGATGATGTGCTGGTACGACACCAGTGGCCCGTCGGGGGCGTGATTCGCCGGGAGTACATAGGTGGTGTTGGCCGCGATGGGGTTCCCTTGCGAGTCGGTGGACCGGAAGAGCACCTCCCACATCGCGCTGCCGGGGAAGTAGTACGACGGCGGTAGCTGGCGCACTTTCAGGACATCGCCGGGCGCTCGCGCCGCGATGTCCGGCGTCGGCTGGTAGAACGGATCCGGGTCCGGGATGGGAAACGCGACGTCCGCCGCCGGGGGCGGCGGCAACAGCGGCTGCGCTGCACCGGTACCAGCACTTGCGAGGGTGAGGGCGAGGCCGGCAACGAGGACCGCGACTGCGGCGCCCAGAGATCGACGAATCAACGAGCACATGAGAAACCCCACAATCCGGCGAGCAGGTCAGCGGCCATCACTATGCCAGACAGTTGCGGAGGAGCCGCCGGTTTTCCGGGTACCGAACAGGTCTCTGACCGATACTCCGGTTCACAGGTATCTTTTTCCGGCCATGACCGGGCAGTCAGATTACGACCGTTGTCGCCGCGGACAGCGACGGTTCGCCCGACATCACCAGGGTGGCCAGCACGTCGACGGCGGCGGTCAACTCGGTGACCGGTCTGGTGAACGGGAGTCGCTGGTGGTCGTCGAACAGATGACCCGTACCGAAGCGGGGTCCGGGCGCGAGCAGAAGATTCCTTGCGCGTGCGGCTGCTACGAGTTCGCTCGAACCGATCCCCGCCGGGAGGCGGCACCACAACGACAGCCCGCCGGACGGCAGCTGGAAGCTCCAACCCGGCAACCGCTCGGTGACGGCCGCTGCGAGGGCGTCACGCTGCCCCCGCAACTCATGGCGACGACGTACCACCAGCCCTTCGTGCTGCGCGAACAGCCGCACTGCAGCGAGTTGGTCGAGAACGGAGACCGACAATTGTCTCCGCGCCATGATCTTCGCCATCTGCGCGGTGCGGGCGGCCTCGGCGCGCACCCAGCCGATGCGGATACCTCCCCACACGGTCTTGCTGAGGCTGCCGATCGCCACGGTCGCCGATTCCGGGACCGGGACACCGAACGGCTCGAGGTCGCCCGAACCGTCCAGCACGAGTTCCGCCGCAACCTCGTCCACGACGGTCACCACGCCGTGGTGGGCCATGGTCGCGGCCAGCCGCCGCCTCCCGTCGGGAGTCGCCCTGGCTCCCGACGGATTGGAGAAGTCCGGCATCAGGTACGCCACGGTGGGAGCGCTCTGCCGGGCAGCGCGATCCGCCTCGGCGATGAAGGCGTCGGGATCCCTCGCATCGATCGGCACAGGGACAGGGCGGCCCCCCGCCGCCTGCACGGACTCGACCGCTCCGGGATAGGTCGGATGTTCGACCAGGACCCGGTCGCCCGTCTCGACCAAAGCCTCGAACACCACTTCGGTCGCATCACCCGCGCCGCCGGTGACGAGGATCTGGTCCGGGGTGGTCGGGCGACCCCTGCGGGTGTAGTGGCCTGCTATCGCCGCACGCAGCGTCGTCAGTCCACCGGGGTGGTAACCGTGCTGAGGCATGAAACGGGGCAGCTCGTCGACGGCGTCCAGATAGGCCTCCCTGAGCTCAGGGGCCGCGGCCGGCGCGGCGTTGACGAGGTCGATGACACCGTCGACGGGCGCACCCAGCATGCTTCCCCACGCCGGCGGACCGGAGGGCATCGCCACGTACGTCCCTGATCCGTGTCGCGCCGACGCCCAACCGGCCTCGCGTAGTTCGCGATACGCGGCACTGACGGTCACCCGGCTGAGCCGGAGTTCCTCCGCGAGGGCCCGTTCGGCGGGCAGTCGGACTCCCACGGCCATCGATCCGTCGGCGACCCTCTCGCGGAGGGCGTCGGCTAGTCCGCGGTACAGCGGTTGCCCACCGATGGGCGCCGCGCCGAGCAGTACCGCCAACTCGGCTGCTGAGACGGTTCGGACTGGTTCACCACTCATACAGGCCACTTTCCCACAGAGGACTGGAAATCACGGTCCACTTTGCACCGACAATCGATACATGCTGGTTATTGGAATCCTCTTGGCCCTCAGCCTGGCCTCGGTGGCCTGGCTCTGCGTCAGCACCACGCACGGCGGACGGTCCGGGCTCGCCGGACCTCCGCGCAGCCACCTGCACAGCGATTGAGGGTGTGCGGCAGCATGAAGGAATGAACCCTGCCGCACCCGTTCACGCGATCGTCCTCGCCGGTGGACGAGCCACTCGGATGGGCGGCGTCGACAAGCCTGCCGTGGTGGTCGGCGGACGCCGGATGCTCGACACCGCTCTCGATGCCGTCAATGACTGTGCGCGCATCGTCGTCGTGGGACCGCGGCGCTCCGACCTCGATTCGACGGTGCTCCAAACGCAGGAGACCCCGCCGGGCGCCGGGCCGGTGGCGGGGGTGGCCGCCGGACTGGCGGTGCTCGACGCCGAACCGGGAGACCGGGTGATTCTGCTCGCGTCGGATCTTCCGTTCGCGGAACCCACGATGGTGGAGGCTCTCGCCGCCGCCGTGCAGGACGCCGACACCGTGTTCGCGGTCGACGAGTCGGGCCGCTTGCAGTTCCTGTTGTCCGCGTGGCGCATCGGCGCGTTGACCGACCGTGTCCGCTCGCTCGGGTCGACGGTCAATCAGCCCATGAAGGCGCTCGTTCCCGAAACGTTCGACACGGTCCTGTTCCGCGGCGTCACCGACTGCGACACACCGGAGGACGTCGAGCGGGCCCGCGGCCGGGCCGCTGCGTCGCCGGTCTCGATCGCCGAGGCCAGGCGCGCGATCCTCGAGGTGGTTCCCCCACTTCCGCCGCGGTCTGCGACGCTCGGCACGTCGCTCGGCGCCACACTCGCCGAGCGGCTGCTCGCCGCCGAAGCTCTGCCGCGCATCGCCGTGTCCGCCATGGACGGATACGCCGTTGCTGGCGACGGTCCGTGGGTGCTGCGCGACGACATCCGGTATGCGGGAAGCTCCGACGAACTCGAACTGGCGGACGGCGAGGCGGCCCGGATTGCGACGGGCGCGCACCTCCCCAGCGGCGCCACCGCCGTCGTGCGCGACGAATTCGCCGTGGTGACAAACACTTCCGACGGACCGCAACTGTCCCGCAGCCAGGACGCCCCCGTGCGCGACGACGCGCGGCGGCGCGGCGAGGACTGGCACGAGGGCTACCGGCTCGCGGTGGAGGGCACGGCCGTCACGCCGGCACTCGTCTCCGCAGCCGCGAGCGCGGAGGTGACCACTGCGGGGGTACGCGGCCCCGTCCGCGCGCACGTGGCGGTGACCGGAGACGAGATCAGGCGGGAAGGTCCGCTTCGACGAGGGCAGACGCGCGACGCTCTGGGACCCGTTCTCCCCCAGTTCCTCTCGTGGTGTGGCATCCGGACGGTCGCGGACACACACCTGCGGGACACGTCCGACAGCTTCGACGAATTGTTCCGGGAAGTCCGCCAACCCGATCTGATCGTGATCGTGGGGGCGACCGGTGGCGGCGCGGCCGACCAGTTGCGTGCGGCGCTCAACCGGGCGAAGGCCCGGATCGTGGTGGGGAGGGTGCAGTGCCGCCCCGGTGGTTCGCAGGTGACCGCCCTGTTGCCGGACGGACGGGTGGTGCTCGGGCTGCCCGGAAACCCGTACGCCGCGGTCGCGACGCTGCTCATCACGGTTCCGTCCATCGTGGCCGCACTCACGGGTCGCACCCCGGCGCCACGTCAGCTGGCGCGTATCGCGAATGCATCCGAGGTCAGTGGCGACGCCACCCGGATCCTGCCCGCCGTCCCACAACCCGACGGCACGTGGCGGGTCGACCCCGGAATCCGGACCGCGCATCTCGCGGGCATCATCGACCGCGAAGCGTTGGCGCTGGTCCCGGCGGGCGCAGCCGACGGGGATCTGGCAGAGCTGGTGCCGCTACCCCGCTGACGGGTCAGCGCTGGAACGACAGAGTGTGATGTGCGGCAGGAATGCCACTGCGGTAGCGCTCGGCCACCAACCCCACGACGGCCGGATCGACTCCCAACGGCTCCGCGACACCATCCGCGCCTGCGTCACCGAGTCGGGCGTGAAAGAGTCCGTGTGCGAGGAGGTACGAGGCGATGAACACTCGCTTCTCACCCTGCGCGCGAAGCGACGCGACGACAGCCGGTACGCGAGGCTCGGCGGTAGCCACGAATCCTATGCGGACCCGCGTCGCTGCGAGTTCCGCCAACATCGCGGCGGCGCGGCGCACGTCACGGAGTGCGCGTGGGTCGGACGATCCCGCTGCAGCGAGGACGACGGCATCCCCCGGCTGCCACCCGGCATCGACGAGACGCCGCAGGAGTACTTCGGCGAGTACGGGGTCAGGACCGAGTGCCCGCGTGACGGCGACCGACGGGTGCCCGCTGTCCGCGACTTCCCGGGGAACGTCGGTGTGGACGTGATACCCGGACGCCAGAAACGCCGGAACCACGACCGCGGGGCCGGTGATGTCCCGCAGTACCTCGGACGGCGACGGTCCGAGAACGTCCACGAAGGCGACGCGCGTCGGACCGACCTGCTCGGCGACGGCATCCGCGAGCGTGGCGATCATCTCCACGCCGCGCGAACTCCGCGTGCCGTGTGCCACCAGTACCAGTGCTGTCTCGTTCATCGAACGCCCTCCTCACGAGAGTCGACGCAGTCGACCGGGTCGAGCGCCAGGCGATAACCGCGCTTGACCACCGTCTGCACCGCTTTCGGTGCTCCCAGGGACGCGCGGAGCCGAGCCACAGCCGTCTCCACCGCATGGGTGTCACCGCCGCCGCCAGGCAACGCGGCGAGCAACTCCTCGCGGGGAACGACGCGCCCCGGACGTGCGCCCAGTGTCCGCATCAACGACATCGCTGCGGGCGGCAACTGCCGGACCTCCCCGTCGACCACCACACAACCTCCTCGGATGCTGAGTTCATGGCCCGCAGTCTGGATCTTGTTGGCGCGCCGGGGCAGCTCGTCCGCGATGTGCCGGGCCAGGGCGCCGAGTCGCGAACGTTCCGGCATCGTCGTCGGGACCTCCAACTCACGCAACGGTCCGGCCGTCACGGGTCCCACACACACGGCGAGCACGCGATGGCGGAGCGAGTGCAGCACCATCTCGATCAGTCCGGTTTCCTTGGCTCGCGTCAGGAGCGACGCCACTGCCGGTGCACTGGTGAAGCTCACAGCATCGAGTCCGCCGCTGGCGATGAGATCGATCATCCGGTCCATCGGGGCCTGATCTTCGAGCGGCGTCCACCGATAGACCGGCACGGCGATCACGTCGGCGCCGGCGCACCGAAGCACCTCGCAGAAGTCGGCGACCGGTTCCCATTCGGTGGTGGCGCCGTGCAGCTGCACGGCGATCCGTTTGCCTTCGACGCCCTCACCGAGGAGGTGGTCGAGTACTTCCGCCGACGACTCCGACGCCGGGGACCATTCCTCCCTCAGGTCGGCGGCGCGGATGGCACCCTTGGCCTTGGGACCCCGGGCCAGCAGTCGGCTCTCTGCCAGTGCCCGGCCGAGCTCTTCCGCTTCGCCCCAGCCTTCCGCGGCCTCCATCCAGCCGCGGAAACCGATTCCCGTCGTGGCGACCACGATGTCGGGCGGACTGTCGATGATCTGACGCGTGACGCGCTCGAGCTCGGTGTCATCGGCCAGCGGAATGATCCGGATCGCCGGAGCGTGAACCACGGTGGCGCCGCGCCTCGTCAGAAGTGTCGCGAACTCTTCGGCACGTCGTGACGCAGTGATCCCGACCGTGAACCCACACAGGGGTGTCCCCTCGTTCACGAACTCGAAGCCCCCGCCACGGACACGTCGTCAGCCGGTGCTTCCGCGACATTCCCGTGTGAACTGTGAATCTGGACGACACCGGCCCAGACGCGCACGTCGTACACGGGCAGGCGAACTGATTCATCGTCGAGGCACCGACCGTCGATCAGCGAGAACACCTGCTTGAGCAGGGGCGACGCCACGGTGGGCTCTCCTGCGCGGTCACCGACGAGGCCGCGGGACATCACTGCTGCGCGCCCGTACGGATCGATGTTCCCGACTGCGCGCAGGGATCCGTCCTCGAGAAGAAACAGCGCCACCTGCTCACCGCCGCGCAGCAGAACTGCCACGCCGAGTCCGGGGATCAATCGGCTGAGTGGGCATGCGGACGTCCATTCGAGCCGGCCTGACTGGACGCTCTCACGCCTGTTTCCACTGGCACTGTGCACGCTCACGTCGACGACGGTCATCACAGTCCTCCTTTGGGGCTGGTGCATTTCCGTGTGGGGTACATACTTCGGGTCTGGTGTTTCCTGGGCGTTAAGAAGGGATTACTCCGAGGTAGAAGCTGCGAATTTCGGCATTCCCATCAGCACGGGAACCTTCCGGACACCGGTCTCGTCGAAGGCGACGGTCGGATCGGCCTCCTCCGGCGCGTTGACGAACGACACGAATCGGGACAGCTTCTCCGGATCCTCGAGCACACCCGCCCATTCGTCCCGATATCCCTCGACGTGCTTGTCCATCGCTGCTTCGAGCTCGGCCGCGATGCCCAGGCTGTCCTCGCACACCACTGCCTTGAGGTGCTCGAGCCCGCCCTCCAGGGAATCCACCCACGGCGCCGTGCGCTGGAGGCGGTCCGCAGTGCGGATATAGAACATGAGGTAGCGGTCGATGTAGCGGACCAGCGTCTCGTCGTCGAGTCCACCTGCGAGCAGCTGCGCGTGCTTCGGCGACTGACCGCCGTTACCGCCGACGTACAGGTTCCAGCCGTTCTCGGTGGCGATGACGCCGACGTCCTTACCGCGCGCCTCGGCGCATTCGCGGGCACAACCCGAGACCCCGAACTTGAGCTTGTGCGGCGACCGCAATCCGCGGTAGCGGTTCTCCAGGTCGACCGCCATGCCCACGGAGTCCTGGACTCCGTAGCGGCACCAGGTGGACCCGACACAGCTCTTCACGGTGCGCAGCGACTTGCCGTACGCCTGACCCGACTCCATGCCGGCGTCGACGAGGCGTTTCCAGATGGCAGGTAACTGCTCGACGCGGGCACCGAAGAGGTCGATGCGCTGACCACCGGTGACCTTGGTGTACAGACCGAAGTCGCGGGCCACCTCGCCGATGACGATGAGCTGCTCCGGCGTGCACTCGCCGCCGGGCATCCGCGGCACCACCGAGTAAGTGCCGTTCTTCTGGATGTTCGCCAGGAAGTGGTCGTTGGTGTCCTGCAGGCCGGCCTGGTTGCGGTGCAGGATGTGATCGGAGTCCGTGGACGCGAGGATCGAGGCGACCACCGGCTTGCAGATGTCACATCCGGAACCCTTGCCGTACTTGGAAATCAGCGCGGAGAAGGTGCGGGTGTCGGTGGCCTGCACGATCTCGAAGAGTTCGGCACGCGACTGCTCGAAGTGCTCGCACAGCGCCTTCGACATCACCACGCCCGACGAAGCCAGCAACTGCTTGATGGTGGGAAGGCAACCGCCACAGGTGGTTCCGGCGTTGGTGCAGCTCTTCACCTGCGCGATGTCGCAGGCGCCCTCCGCGATGGCCCCACAGATCGCGCCCTTCGTGACACCGTTGCAGGAGCACACCTCGGCGTCGTCGGGAAGCGACCCGGCACCTGGCTTCTCGCCAGCCGGCGAGATGAGGGACGCCGGATCACCTGGAAGTTCGCGGCCCACCAGCGGACGCAGCGACGCATACGCGGACGCATCGCCGACGAGAATGCCACCCAGCAGGGTTTTGGCGTCGTCCGAGACGACGAGCTTGGCGTACGTGCCCTTCGCGGCGTCGTTGAGGACGACCTCGAGCGCGCCTGGGGTCTGCGCGAGGGCGTCACCGAAGCTGGCGACGTCCACACCCATCAACTTCAATTTGGTCGACAGATCGGCGCCCGGGAATTCGGCGTCTCCTCCGAGCAGGCGGTCCGCGACGATCTCCGCGGTGGTGTAACCGGGAGCGACGAGCCCGTAGCAGCGGCCCTCCACCGCGGCGCACTCCCCGACCGCATAAATGTTCTCGTCGGACGTACGGCACCCGAGGTCGGTGACAATTCCGCCGCGCTCGCCGACGTCGAGCCCCGCGTCGCGGGCCAGCTGATCCTGGGGCCGCACGCCGGCGGAGAAGACCAGAAGCCCTGCCTCGATGGTCGAACCGTCCGACAGTTCGACAGTGATGCCGTCGGGACCTTCGGTGATTCCCGCGGTACCGACACCCGCGTGGACGGTGACGCCGAGGTCGGTGACCAGCTTGGCCAGCAGCGCTCCACCGCCCTCGTCGACCTGTAGCGGCATCAGCCGGGGTGCGAACTCGACGACGTGCGGGGTCATGCCCAGCAGCTTGAGTGCATTCGCTGCCTCGAGACCGAGCAGACCGCCGCCGACCACGACGCCGACAGCGCCGGGACCGGCCGCCTCCGCCCGGGCGCGGATACCGTCGAGGTCGTCGAGCGTGCGGTAGACGAAACACTCCGGCCGATCGTGGCCCGGGATCGGCGGAACGAACGGGTACGACCCCGTCGCCATGACCAGAGCGTCGTAGGCGACGACCTCTCCCGAATCGGTCGTGACCTTGCGCGACTCACGATCGATGGACGCGGCCCTGCGGCCGAGCCGGAGGTCCACCAGGGCATCACCCTGGTAGTCGTTGCCCGCGAGCGCAAGCTCCTTGGGGTCCCACGCACCCACATAGGAGGAGAGGCCCACGCGGTCGTACGCGGGAAGGGGCTCCTCGCAGAGCACCGTCACCGACCAGTCGTCCGACTCGTCGCGTGCGCGGAGCGCCTCGACGAAGCGGTGCCCGACCATTCCGTGCCCGATAACTACTGCTGACTTGCGGCTCATGCCGTCGCTCCTTCTAGCTGAAATACTCGAGTTCTTGCGGTAACTGCTCGTTGGTCACGCCGAGACGGAGACCTTTTCGTCGCCGTCGGTGACGGAGATGCCGCGAGCGATGGACGGGCGGCGCAGGAAGACGACCCAGGTGACGGCGATGCACGCGACATAGAAGGCGAGGAACACCCAGAACGCCATGGTCGCCGACTTGGCAGACCCGCCGTAGGAGGCGCGCAGCACCAGGTTGATGCCGACACCGCCGAGGCCTCCGATAGCGCCCGCGAAACCGATGAGGGCTCCCGACATTGCACGCGACCAGGCCGCCTTGGCCTCCCGGCTAAGCCCGTCGAGGCCCTGCGCCTTGGCCTCGAAGATCGACGGAATCATCTTGTAGACGGAACCGTTGCCGATTCCCGCCAGCAGGATCAGTGCGATGAAGCCGAAGACGAAGGCCACCATCACGCCTGCAGTGGCGGCGCCGGGCGTGCCGTCGTCGATGGTGCCGGCGGTCACGAGCACGGAGGCGGCGAGCGCCATGACAACGAAGGTGTACAGCGTGATCTTCCCGCCACCGATCCGGTCGGCGAGCTTGCCGCCCATCGGTCGCGCGATGGAGCCGAGCAGCGGACCGATGAAGGCGATCTGCGCCGCGTGCAGTGCAGCCTGTGCGGGAGTCTCACCACCGGCGAGGAAGTTGATCTGCAGAACCTGGCCGAACGCAAAGCTGAACCCGATGAAGGATCCGAAGGTGCCGATGTAGAGGAAGCTGATGACCCACGAATCGGAGAACTTCAGCGCCTTGGCCATCGAGCGGAGATCGGACTTCTGGTTGCCGAGGTTGTCCATGAACAGGGCGGCGCCGACCGCTGCCACCGCAATGAACACCAGGTAGACCGCACAGACGATCCACGGTTCCGTGTTGCCCACGGTGGCGATCACGAGAAGACCGACCAGCTGGATCATCGGGACACCGATGTTGCCGCCGCCCGCGTTGAGGCCGAGGGCCCAGCCCTTGAGCCGCTGCGGGTAGAAGGCGTTGATGTTGGTCATCGACGAAGCGAAGTTTCCGCCGCCGACTCCGGCGAGCGCGGCCACGAGCATGAAGGTCGTGTACGAGGCCCCGGGGTTCATCATCAGGTACAGGGTGAACAGTGTCGGGATCAGCAACACCAGGGCACTGAAGATCGTCCAGTTACGGCCGCCGAAGCGGGCCGTTGCCACGGTGTAGGGAATCCGGAGCACCGAGCCGACCAAAGTGGGAACGGCGACGAGGAAGAACTTGCCCGCTGCGTCGATGCCGTAGATATCGGTGGGCATGAAGAGAACCATGACCGACCAGATCGACCAGACGGAGAAGCCGACGTGTTCGGCGACGACCGACCAGATCAGGTTCCGCTTGGCAATGTTCTTGTTGCCCGCCTCCCAGGCGGCGACGTCTTCCGCGTCCCAGTGCTCGATGTAATGCTTCACCCGGGCCTCCTCGTTGTGTGGGAGACCCAAAGGTAGAAAACGGGTGTTGCGGCGGTGCTGCGGTCGGTGACCGCAACGTCAACTGATCCTCACTTCCCGACTGAGTCGATGTGAGGTTTCGCGGACGTTTCCGCAGCGTGTCGACGAGCGTCCGAAATGCCGTTCCAGCTGTCCTCGAGCATCCGCGGCTTACAGGCCTGAGCTCCCGCTATGACGAGGATCACTACCGCGACGGTCAAGAATCCGAACGACAGCGCCCAGCCGTCGGTGGAATCGTGGAACACGCCGAACAGTAGCGGACCGAGACACGCGACGGCGTACCCCACACCCTGCGTGAAACCCGACAACGTCGCCGAGCCGAGGTGTGTGCGGGTGCGCAGATTGATGAGCGTCAGCGACATCGGGAAGGTACTGGGCCCGAGCCCGAGCAGCACCACCCACAGGACCGGGGCCGCCATCGGCGCGAACAGCAGGCCGGAGAAGGCCACGAGGTAACAGAGCGCGCAGCCGATCACCACCGGGAAGGGATTACGCATTCGTGCGCACAGAGTAGGAGCACCGAACGCGGACACGAGCCCCATGAAGGAGAAGAGACCCACCATTGCGCCACCGAAGGCCTCGCTCGCGCCGGCATCGGCGAGGACGTCCGGAATCCAGGTGAACATCGAATACGTGATCATCGACGTCATCCCGAACATTCCCGCCATCCCCAGCCGACGGGCGACCGCCACGCCTTGCCGTGTGGCGTTCCCGGGGGAGCACCGACAGCCGGTCCCGCCGGCGTGGAGGCTGCCCGGCGACGCGCCCGCGCCAGCACCACGGTCCACGGAAGTGCTGCCGCGAAACCGACCACGGCCCACACACCGATCGAAGTACGCCAGCCGAACGCCTCCGCGAGGGGGACCGCAACGAAGGCCGGGACGATGGTCCCGATCTGCACGCCGACGATATACACCGAACTCATCGCCGCCAGTGAGTCGGAGAAATAGCGCTTGACGAGCGGGGGAATGACAACATTGCCGATACCCATTCCCGCGAGCGCGAGCGCCGACAGCGCCAGCAACGACCACGTGTCGTTCACCAGCGCCCGGGTGAGCATTCCGACCCCGGCCATCAGCATTGCCACGAGCGCCGTCCGTTCCAGTCCCCACCGCTTGGCGACGAGCGGGGTGGTCAGGCCGAACAGCGCGAACATCGCCGTCGGCACCATCCCGAACACTCCGACGACGGTGGGTGAGAAGCCGATGTCCTCACGAATCTGAGACGCGAGAGGGCTGAACGACGTGACCGCCAGCCTGAGGACGAGCGCAGACATGGCGATCGCGCAGAAGACGAGTAGGCGACCGCGCAGAAGTTTCACCTGAGAAATCATAGGATGACCGGATGACCTTTGGAAAACCGATTCGGCGTGCGAGCCTCATCTCGCAGGTCACCGAGCAGTTGCGGGAAGAGATCTGCAGCGGACGCTGGGCGGTCGGCGAGAAGATTCCGACCGAGACGGCGCTGTCGGAACTGACCGGAACGGGACGCAACACCGTCCGGGAAGCCGTCCAGGCGCTGGTCCATACCGGGCTGCTCGAACGGAGGCAGGGGTCGGGGACCTACGTCGTCGCCACCTCCGATGTCGGCGGAACCCTCGGAAAGTACTTCGCCGGGGCCCACGAGCGCGACGTCCTGGAACTGCGCCAGGCCCTCGACGTGACCGCCGCCACGCTCGCTGCCCGGCGGCGCACGCCCGAGGACGTCGCCCGCCTCGAGGACCTGCAGCGCGAACGCCGACGCCTGTGGGAGGAGTCGGCGACGGATGCGGCGATCACGGCCGATGTCGCCCTTCACCGCGCGATAGTGGAAGCCAGTCACAACGCGGTGTATCTGGAGTTCTACGACTCGCTGCTCCCCGCTATCGAACACACCGTGGATCAGCACGTGCACGCCACCGGTGAGGGATTTCACGAGGAGCACGAACGCCTCGTGCGGGCCGTCATCGACGGCGACGAGCATCGCGCATCGCTCGCCGCGCGGGACCTCTTCGCCGAACTTCTCGACTAGCGGGGCTTCCTTCGGCACGTCCACTCAGAGCAGCAGGCGCACCACGTCGGCGGTACGGGCGAGTCCGGGGAAGGCTTCGGCCGTGGATCGGGGATGCAGCACATGGACGGCAAGACGGAACAGAACGGCACGTAACAGCATCTGCGGCCACTCGGGAAGGTCTTCCCAACGTCCGATCAGGGCCTCGTCCGCCCCACCCCAGGAGATGGCGTCCACGACGGCCACCGCGGCCGCCCACGCCGCGGGCCGCCAGTACGGGGTGATGTCGGTGATGCCGGGTGCCAGGGCACCCGAGAACAGCACGGTGCCGAACAGGTCCCCGTGCACGAGCTGATCAGGGCTGATCACGGGTTTGCGCAGAGTCGCCAGGCCGGTGATCAGTTCCAGGCTCTTGCGCCCGTCCGGCGACGGCGTTTCGAGTTGCTCGGCACCCTTCGCGCCGCGCAGGGGAATCTTCTCCCAAGCGGCCCGATCGGCGGCCACGAAGACGTCGACCTCCGCCCACGGGGCGACCGGAGGCTGCACCAGGAATCGGGGACGCTCCAACTGGGACGTCGCGGCGTGCAGCCGGCCCGACATCGACACCACCTCGTCGTGCCGGGGTTCGGGCGTGCCCTCGATGAACGTGTCCGCACGCCACCCCGACACCACGTACCTGCCGTCGGTGGAACGCACCGGACGAGCAAGCCGCACCCCGTCCACTTCGAGGGTTTCCCGGACCTTGGCCGACCAGGCGGCACGGGCGTGGTCGGCGACGGCTGAGAGGACTACGTCTCCACAGAGCCACCCGCCGTCCCAGTCCGCACCGAGTGGAATGGGCTCGACTTCCCGGAGGCCGAACGTGGAGCACACGTGCTGGGGGGGTTGTCCTGTGCTCACGCTGTCAACGCTACCGCCGGGTGGCCCGGCGACCCCGGAAGGCGCGCTGACCAGGTGCCGCCGAAGTCAGTAGACGGGCAGGCTGGTGTCCACCTGCCTCGCCCACGCGATGACTCCGCCCTGTAGATGAGTCGCGTCGGAGAAGCCCGCCTTCTTGAGGGCGGCCAGCGCTTCGGCCGACCGCACGCCGGTCTTGCAGTGCAGCACGATCGGCTTGTTCTGCGGCAGCTCGGCGAGAGCCTCCCCCGACAGGATGCGGTCCTTCGGGATCAGCACCGCGCCGGGCAGATGGACGATGTCCCATTCGACGGGTTCACGCACATCGACGATCTGGATGTCCTTCCCGGCGTCGAGAAGGTCCCGCAGCTCCGTCGCAGTGATGGTCGACCCGGCCGCTGCCGCCTGACCCTCGTCGGAGACGACGCCACAGAAGGCGTCGTAGTCGATCAGTTCGGTGATCAGCGTGCGTGCCGGGTCACGGCGAAGGGTGATGGTGCGATACGTCATGTCGAGCGCGTCGTAGACCATGAGCCTGCCGAGCAGCGATTCACCGATACCGGTGATCAGCTTCACCGCCTCGGTGGCCATGATCGACCCGATCGAGGCGCACAGCACCCCCAGCACTCCCCCTTCGGCGCACGACGGGACCATTCCGGGCGGCGGCGCCTCCGGGTACAAGTCGCGGTAATTGAGTCCGCGCCCATCCGGTGCGTCCTCCCAGAACACCGACGCCTGTCCCTCGAAACGGTAGATGGAACCCCACACGTACGGCTTGTGTGCCAGGACCGCGGCATCGTTGACCAGGTAGCGGGTGGCGAAGTTGTCGGTACCGTCGAGGATCAGGTCGTACTGACCGAACAGCTCCACGGCGTTGTCGGGTTCGAGCCGGAACTCGTGCAACCGGACGTCGACGTGTTCGTTGATTTCCTTGATGGAGTCGCGGGCGCTTTCCGCCTTCGGCCTACCCACGTCCGAGCGGCCGTGGATGACCTGACGTTGCAAATTGGACATGTCGACCTCGTCGAACTCCACGATCCCGAGGGTTCCGACACCCGCAGCGGCGAGATAGAGCAACGCCGGCGAGCCCAGGCCGCCCGCACCGATGACGAGGACCTTGGCATTCTTCAGCCGCTTCTGCCCCGCCATTCCGACGTCGGGGATGATCAGGTGCCTGCTGTAGCGAGCCACCTCGTCACGCGAGAGTTCGGCGTCCGGCTCCACCAGCGGTGGCAGTGGCTGCGGGGTTCTTCCAGAACGGTCAAGCGACACGATCCACTCCTGACGATTGCACGACTGCTTCCGGCTCCGTCGAGGCGTCTCCTTGTCGACACTCTCGACGATGTCACTGTCAACACCCCGGCAACCCCCATTCTTCCCCCCGCCACGCCGGCGGGACACATGGGCTCAACTCAGCCACGCGGGAACGGCCAAGGATTGAAATGGCACGTCAGGCCATTCTTGGGCACTATCCCTTCGGGGTCGAGTTCGGCGATGTCGTTGTTGGAGGTGCCGAACGACTGCTGCATCATCACCGGGGCGAGACCGCCCTCCGTTTCGCAGGGTTGGTGATCCTGGTAGCCGATGGCGTGACCGACCTCGTGGTTAATCTGGTACTGCCGATACGAACCGATGTCACCTTGGAAGGCGATTGCTCCGCGCACCCAGCGGGGTTCGTTGAGGAGGACGCGGTCGATCCCGGGGTTGTAGCAGGACACCTCCAGCTGGATGTCGTATCCGCAGGCCTCCCGGATGGTCATCTGGGAGGTCAGCGAGACACGGAAGTCAGGGTCGCCCTGGTCTACCCGCCGGAACGCGAACCGTGGGTCCTTGGTCCAGCTCTTCGGGTTGGACAGGGTCTGGTCGACCATGCGCCCGAAGGATTCGTCGCCCCCGAATCCCGAGGTGTCGACGCCGTCCTCGATTTCGACGGAGTAGGTGAACTCCCGCTCGGTACCCTGTCCGACCTTGGGACCCGAGCCGGGCACCACCCGCCACGTGCGGGCCCCCGCAGTGGTGAACGGGCCGCCTTCCGGCAACGCTCCGGACGGCAGATCCGCCGCGAAGTTTCCATCCGCCTCGGGAGGCACTCCGATGACGCTCGAGCCGTCCGTGTCCCGGGACAGCGTCCCGAATCCGGGAGTGTCGGTGCTCGCTGCCGGGTCTCCGGTGCCAGTGCCGCGCACCGCGTCGACGACGACGAAGATCGTGACCACGAACAGGATCGGTATCGCATAGGCGCGCCATCCATAGGTGGAGACGAATCGGCCCACCCTGCTCTGTTTCCGAACCTGCCGTTCCGGCCGCGGGGTCCGGGGTTTGGTGACGTCCCCGGTGATCGGATCCCACTGCGCACGGAGAGGTTGATGGGATTGCGCCCGGGAAGTGGACCGAGAGGCACCGGGTGCGGCGACACGCTGATTCAGGCTGCGCGATTGCCACTCCCCGTGATCGGAGCTCTCGGGAGCCCTGCCGCGCACGCGCGGTCCTCCTCGGTCAGTCACGACGCCAGAATCTCACAGTCCGGCATCAGCTCGTCCCAGCCGTCCACCGATGTCCTCTTCGGCGTGTCCGCCGCGGACCGCCCGCAACACTGAGGCAACCCGTGCCAGCTGGTATGGCCGCAAGCGGGATCCTGGCAGTTACCGGTCAGGCAATATTGCAGTCGGACATCGACCTGTGAGTCCACCATGAACCGATTCCTACGCGCGGGTATCGTTCACACAGTTACACAGAATGTGACGCGGAATACTTGTGCAGATTGGAAAGCGCTATGACTGAACTCGCAGATCGGACGAACTCCGATCGCGACGCCACCACCGGAAAGGGTAACGGGCCGCGGCGCAGTACGCGCCTCCCCCGCGACGCCCGGCGACTGCAGCTACTCGCTGCAGCCAGCGAGGTCTTCGTCACGCGCGGGTACCACGCTGCCGGTATGGACGAGATCGCCGAGTGCGCCGGTGTCAGCAAGCCCGTCCTCTACCAGCACTTTCCCGGCAAGCTCGAGTTGTATGTCGCCGTTCTGCAGAGCTATGTCGACAGCCTGATCTCGGGTGTCCGTCAGGCATTGCGATCGACCACCGACAACAAGCAGCGCGTCCGTGCGGCGGTCCAGGCGTTCTTCGACTTCGTCGACAACGATTCGCAGGGCTTCCGGTTGGTGTTCGAGTCGGACCTGATGGGAGAACCTCAGGTTCAGAGCCGTGTCGAGCAGGCCACCGAGGCGTGCGTCGACGCCGTCTTCGACCTCGTCAGTCACGACTCCGGTCTCGATCCCTATCGCGCCCGCATCCTGGCCGTGGGATTGGTCGGCGCAAGTCAGTTCACGGCGCGCTACTGGCTCGAAGCAGCGCGTCCCATTCCCAAGGAAGAAGCGGTCGACACCACCGTCACCCTGGCGTGGGGTGGTCTGTCCCGCGTGCCGCTGCATCCTGAGCAGCGCTAGAGCCTCGGTGTACGAGAAGGGCCCGCAGCCGAACCGGCTGCGGGCCCTTCGCACACCGTCACGCAGTGGGAGCGAACCCGACCTTGCGGATATCCGACGGACCGATCTCCACGTACGCAATCTTCGCCGCCTGGATGAGGAACTTGCGTCCCTTGTCGTCCTGCAGAGACAGGATCCCGTCACCGCCGCCGAGGGCGCCCGAGACCAATGTCTCGACCTCGTCCGGGGTCTGCTCGCTGCTGACGATGAGCTCACGTGGGCTGTCGATTACACCGATCTTGACCTCCACGGTCAACCTCCGAACTCTCCGAGAAACATCAGCTGTCCCGGCCAGGCTAATGCAGTCGGCCCCGCCGGGGCGCGCAGGTGCGCTGTGCCCTGAGCGAACAGGGCGCCCGCACGGGGCGATGTCACACGAGACCGAGCACCGCCATGCGCTCGGCGTGCATCTTCTGCATGCGGTCGAACAAGGCGACGACACCATTGAGGTCTCCCGACGCGGAGATCACGAGATCGGTCAGCGCCTCGCGCTGCGCCAACACGAATTGCGCCTGCGTGATCGCTTCACCGAGCAGACGCCGGCCCCACAGCATGAGGCGGTCCTTGTCCCGGTTGCTGGCGGCGATCGCCCGCTGCACCTCGTGTACGACGAACTCCGAGTGGCCCGTCTGTGACAGCACTTCTTCGACCGTTCCGGCCGCCTCGGCGGGCAGGGAATGGCCGATCTCGCGGTAGAAGTCGGCGGCGATTCCGTCACCGACATAGGCCTTGACGAGCGCCTCGAGCCAGGTGGAGGGCGTCGTCGAGGCGTGGTAGTTGTCCAACGCGCGCACGAACGGGTCCATGGCCTCGTAGATGTCGAATCCGCGCGCGGTCAACGCGCGCTCGAGCATTTCGAAATGGCCCATTTCGGCGGCTGCCATGCTGGCGAGCGCGACCTTGCCCTCGAGGGTTCGCGCCATCTGCGCGTCCTCGGACAACCGGTAGAAGGCGGAGATCTCGCCGTATGCAAGGACCGCGAAGAGTTCGCTGACACCGGGGTGATCAGCGGGAATGGTCGAGTTCGACGAGGCAGGCGTGTTGGGCTCCATGGCGCCCCAGCCTAGTGCGTCGGGGAGTGACATTCCCCATGAGCAACCGGCGAGCGGGCGTTGTCCGGCTACAATGATGGTGGATAACCGCTCGTCGCCACGTTCGTCACCATCGAACGCCGGTCCGGCACTGATCGCGTTCACGATGTGGTCAGCGGTTCTCCACCGATAATGTGCGCGCACCTGATCGACGGTCCCAGCCGCGCCTCGCCGAAATTCTTCGAATTTCCGCGCTGAGGCAGAGGCAGGATCACTCGGAAGAGGACCTCGACAAGCGTCGACTGGGAAATCGGGCCGAACAGCGGCCTGGCCCTTACCTCGTGCGTGCGTGCAGCTACGAGGAAGGCTAGTCCCCTGAGCAAGATCACTGTCGACCATGAAGACGACGCGACCGAGACCACGCTGTCTGCGCAGCTCGACTCCACTCACGTTGCTCCCACCTTTGCCGAACTCGGTGTTCGTGACGAAATCGTCCGGGCTCTCGACGAGCAGGGCATCGAGCGCACATTCGCCATCCAGGAACTGACCCTGCCGCTCGCCCTCGCAGGCGACGACCTGATCGGTCAGGCCCGCACGGGCATGGGAAAGACCTTCGGTTTCGGTGTCCCGCTGCTCCACCGCATCTCCAGTGGCACCACCGGAACGGCCAAGCTCGACGGCACCCCCCGGGCACTGGTCATCGTGCCGACCCGCGAGCTGTGCATCCAGGTCACCAAGGACCTCGACAACGCGGCGAAGTACCTGAAGGGCGAGAAGAACAAGCTCGAGGTTCTCGCCATCTACGGTGGCCGCCCCTACGAAACGCAGATCGCAACGCTCCAGAGGGGCGCCGACGTCGTCGTGGGCACCCCGGGCCGCCTGCTCGACCTCGCCAACCAGGGTCATCTGATCCTGGGCAAGGTCGAGGTCCTCGTTCTCGACGAGGCCGACGAGATGCTCGACCTGGGCTTTCTGCCCGACATCGAGCGCATCCTCGGGATGGTGCCGGACAAGCGTCAGACGATGCTGTTCTCGGCGACCATGCCGGGTCCGATCATCACGCTGGCCCGCACGTTCCTCACCCAGCCGACGCACATCCGCGCCGAGCAGGCCGACGACTCTGCGGTGCACGACCGGACCAGCCAGCACATCTACCGGGCGCACGCGCTCGACAAGGCAGAGATGGTGGCCCGCGTGCTGCAGGCTGAGGGCCGCGGCGCGACGATGATCTTCACCCGCACCAAGCGCACCGCCCAGAAGGTCGCCGACGATCTCGCCGAGCGCGGTTTCTCCGTGGGCTCCGTCCACGGCGATCTCAATCAGGTCGCTCGTGAGAAGGCGCTGAAGGCGTTCCGCACAGGCAAGATCGACGTACTGGTCGCAACGGACGTCGCGGCCCGCGGCATCGACATCGACGACGTCACCCACGTCATCAACTACCAGTGCCCGGAGGACGAGAAGACGTACGTCCACCGGATCGGCCGCACCGGCCGGGCGGGCCGCACCGGCATCGCGGTCACGCTGGTGGACTGGGACGACATTCCGCGGTGGCAGCTCATCGACAAAGCCCTGGGCCTCGACATCCCCGACCCCGTCGAGACCTACTCCAGCTCACCCCACCTGTACGAAGAGCTGTCGATCCCGGCGGAGGCGACCGGCTCGGTGAAGGCGGCTCCGGTGGCGAAAGCCGAGAAGCCTGCGCCCGTCGAGGACGACGAAATCACCGAGCGGGCTCCTCGCCCGACTCGCACCCGTACCCGGCGCCGCACACGGGGTGGGCATCCTGCCGACAGCGTCGGCCCCAAGTCGGTCACAGCTGAGACGACGGCCCCCGAATCCGCTGCTTCCGGCGACACCGAGGGTGACGGCGCATCCACGCCGCGCCGTCGTCGTCGCCGCCGGACCTCGAAGGTCGGCGCCACGACGAACGCGGAGTAAATTACTACCGTGCTCGCACCTGAGCGGCGCTCGCGCGCCGATCTCGCCGTCGCGGCCGGAATCGCACTGATCGTGACGGTCGCCCTGGTCGTCGTGTGGTTCCGTAGCGACGCCCGGGGCACCACTTCGGTGACGGCGGCCGGGCCGCCCTCTGCACTCGTCACGGCTCTGGCCGTGCCCGAGAATCTCGATCCGCTGTGGGAAGCGTCGAGCGCCGTCACCACTGCACCTCTCGTCGTCGCCGGCGCCGTGGTGACCGCGGACGGTGGTGACGTCGTCGGACGTGACCGTACGTCCGGTGACGAGCTGTGGCGGTACTCCCGGGATCGTGAGCTGTGCGGTGTGACCGCCTCGTGGGACAAAGTCGTGGCGGTCTACCGCGACGAGCGAGGGTGCTCTCAGGTGACGGAACTCGACGGCGGCACCGGTGCCCGGGTAGCGCAGCGTTCCAGTGACGCCGACCCCGAGGTGATGTTGTCGGCGGATGGAACCTATGTCACCGCGCGTGGGAACAGCCGCCTCGAGCTGTGGCGCTCCGATTTAGTGCGCACCGTCGAATACGGCCACGTCGGCGCACCCGTCAACCCCGGTAAACAGCCTCGCAGCGGATGCACGTTGCTCGACGCCGGTTCCAGCAGTAGCCGGCTCGCCGTGCTCGAGCGTTGCCCCGGCGAGGAGGGTGACCGACTGACCGTCATGAACCCGTCACCGAAGGACAATCAAGAGCCCGAAGAGTACGGGTCCAGGGTCCTCGCCGGCGTCGAGGCAGGGGTCGAGGGTGCTCGGGTTCTCGGCGTGTCCGGTGAAACCATTGCCGCTTATCTACCCGGCGGGAAGTCCACCGGTCCGCGGATCGGTCTGTTCGACGGCACCGGCAACGCAGTCTCCGAGTACTCTCTCACCACTGCAGTCGGGCCCGATTCGGTCACTGCGGCAAGCAGTTCCGTCATCACGTGGTGGACGGGTTCCGATGTCGTGTCTTTGGGCGCAGCCGATCTTGCGCCACGGTGGAGCTTTCCTGGCGCCCTGGGTCCCGGGGCCGTCATGGCGGGCAGCCTCCTCGTCCCGGTCGACAACGGGATCGCTGTTCTCGACCTGTCGACGGGTGCGCGGCTGAGAACCATTCCGGTCGAACGCGATCCCGGTACGGGACCGATCACCCCCGCTGTGGCGGGCGACCTCGTCATCGAGCAACGTGGCGACCGGATCACCGTCCTACGCTGACGGGGTGGAGGATTCCGCGATCACAACAAGGTAGCCGTCGAGGTCACGCAACCAGATCTCCCGGTGGCCCGCATTGGGATTGAAGTGAACGTCGGTGACGACGTCGACCTCCGAATCTCGTATTCGCGTCAGCACATCGTCGAAGTCACCGGCCTCGAACCAGATCGCCACCCCGTTACCCCTCGGCAACGCCGGGTCACACAGCGCGCCATGATGGTGGCCGAGGTCGATCCTGTGCAATTGCAGGATCAGAACTCCGTCGACGAGAAGTTGCTCGTACTCGCTTCCCCCGTGGCCGCTCACCGCTCCGAGGACGTGGCAATACCAGTCGGCGGCCCGTTCGACGTCGGATACGGAGACGAGCGGTTGCGCCCGTATTTTCGGGATTGTGCTCGGTGGCGTCATGCCTGCGACGGTAGCGTGGCCGAACCCCAGGGGCTTGGACGAATGAGCACACACACGACGCGTCCGGTCAGCGGGAAGTGGCCCGCTTCCAAGCAGAACTCCCGCCCGCGCGAGAGCTGTAACATGTTCTAATTCCCTCATGGCAACCTATGTGATCACGGGCGCCGCGTCAGGCATCGGCGCCGCCACCGATCAGCTACTCACCTCTGCCGGTCACACCGTCATCGGTGTCGACCTCGCGAACACCGACGTCGTCGCCGACCTGTCGACCCCGGAAGGCCGGTCCGCGGCGGTGGCGGCAGTTACCGAGGTCAGCGACGGAGTGGTGCACGGGCTCGTGTGCTGTGCGGGACTCGGACCGCTCTCCCACGCTCCCGGCGGGACACTCGTCGCTGTCAACTACTTCGGCGCTGTCGAATTCGCCACCGGACTGCGGCCGGCGCTCGAGCGGGCCGAGGGTGCGTCGGTGGTCGTGATCTCGTCGAGCAGCACTACCACCCAGCCGGGCATCTCGGAACACCTCGTAGCCGCATGCCTCAATGGCGACGAGGCCAGAGCTCTGGAACTCGGGAACGAGGCCACCGCCATTCCGGCATACCCGGCGTCCAAGCTGGCGCTGGCCTGGTGGGTCCGGCGCGAAGCCGTCCGCGCCGAATGGATCGGGCGGAAAATCCGCCTCAACGCCGTCGCACCCGGGATGATCGACACACCGATGACGAACGGACCCGACCTCGACCCCGAGTTGGCGAAAGCCCTGGATTTCTACCCCGTACCACTGGGACGCCGCGGCCGGCCCGAGGAGATCGCAGCCGTGGTCGAGTTCCTGGTGGGACCGGGGTCCACGCTGCTCTGCGGAAGTGTCGTTTTCGCCGACGGCGGCACCGATGCACTACTCCGGCAACAGGATTGGCCCGCGGCCTGGACCCCGACCCCTGAGGACCTTACTCGACACTTCCAGTCGAGAACGTGACCAGCTCGGACCCGGCCCAGTGCTTCGCCAGGTTGTCCGCCAGGTCACGATAGGCCTGCGCACCCTTGTTCTTGCGCCCTGCCAGAACGGTGGCGCCGGACGCCGTCGCCTCCGCGAATCGGACGGTCCGCGGAATCGGCGGCGACAGGACCGGCAGATCGTATCTGTCGGACACATCGGACAGTACGTCGCGGCTGTGCGTCGTCCGGGCGTCGTAGAGCGTGGGCAGCGCACCGAGCAGCACGAGGTCGGGGTTGGTGATCTGCTGGACCTCCCGGACCGTCCGCAGCAGCTGGCCCACACCGCGATGAGCAAGCGTTTCACATTGCAGCGGGACCAGCACCGATTGTGAAGCAGTGAGACCGTTGAGCGTGAGCACCCCGAGCGACGGCGGGCAGTCGATGATGACGGTGTCGTAGTCGTCCAGAAGCGATGCCAGAGCGCGCTTGAGGGCGAACTCGCGGCCGGGCCGCATCAGGAGCAACGCTTCCGCACCGGCCAGGTCGATCGTGGCAGGAAGCAGATCGACACCGTCCTCGGTGGGGATCACGGCATCCTTCGCAGCGAGGTCGCCGGTCAGCACCTCGTGGACCGAGGCCTCGAGACGGTCAGGATTGTGCCCCAGGGAGAAGGTCAGACATCCCTGCGGATCGAGATCGACCACCAAAACCTTGTTGCCCAGCGCAACGAGCGCCGCACCCAGAGAGGCGACGGTGGTGGTCTTGGCGACCCCACCCTTCTGATTTGCCACTGCAAGAACCGTTGTCACGGCTCGATCCTGTCCTACTTCGCCTCTCGAGGCGAGCCTTACACGCGATTCGACTGACATGATGGATGGATGCCACCGAGTGATTCGCCGTCAGAACGTCGGATCGTCCTCCTCCGGCACGGCGAGACAGAATGGGCGCGTTCCGGTAAACACACAGGTCGCACGGATATCCCGCTCACCGACGTGGGCGAACGGCAGGCCCGGACGCTGGGCACCGCACTCGACGCTCTGGGACTGCGCAATCCACTCGTGATCGTCAGCCCCCGCCGCCGCGCCCAGGACACCGCTCAGCTCGCTGGACTGAAGATCCACCGCACGTGGGACGCGCTCGTCGAATGGGACTACGGCGCCTACGAGGGTCTGACGACGCCGGACATACGCACGAAGGTGCCCGACTGGACGGTGTGGACTCATCCCTGTCCGCGCGGAGAACAGGCGGAGCAGATTCATGCCCGGTGCGATCTCGTCCTCTCGGTTGCCCATTCGCAGCTTCCCGACCGCGACGTGATCCTTGTCGGGCACGGCCACTTCTCTCGCGCCCTCATCGCGCGGTGGGCGGATCTGCCGGTAAGCGAGGGGCGCCGATTCGCACTGTCGCCCGGCGCCTACTCGATACTGGGTTTCGAGCACGGCGCACAACAACTGGTCACTCACAACGTGACGATCGAGGAAGGTTCCCGATGATCAGACGCGCACGACCCGAGGACGTCCCTGCCATCACGGCCATGATCTACGAGCTCGCCGAACACCAGAAGGCGCGCGACGCGTGCACCGTCACGGCAGAGCAAATGCAGGATGCGCTCTTCGGACCGCAGCCGTCCACCTTTGCGCACGTCGCCGAGAGCGACGACGGGCGCGTGGTCGGCATCGCAGTCTGGTTCCGCAACTTCTCCACGTGGGACGGCACCCACGGTATCTACCTCGAGGACCTGTTCGTCAGCCCCTCCGAACGAGGCGCCGGGCACGGCAAAGCGCTGCTCGCCACACTCGCCAAGGAGTGCATCGACAACGGCTACACGCGACTGTCGTGGTCGGTGATCAATTGGAATACTCCGTCGATCGAGTTCTACGAATCGCTCGACGCTCATCCTCAGGACGAGTGGACCACCTACCGGCTCACCGGGGACCCATTGGGCAAGCTGGCATCCGAGGTGAGCTGACTGTTATTCGTCCTGACCGTATTCGGCGGCCATCCACTTCGACGTGGGGCTGCTGAACAGGCAGCCGAGAGCACCGATCACCACGACCCCGAGCAGGACACCGAACACGGGCTGGTGTGAATCGGTGAGAAGCGACCACGCCACCGGCAGCAGGAGCAACTGCGCGACGATCGCGATGGCCCGACCCCAGCGCCTGCCGAAGATCAACGCCACGCCCGCGGCGAGCACTGCGCCACCGAGGATGGCGAACCATGCCGCGGTTCCGTAGCCGCTGCTCACACTCTGATCGTGGCCGAGCAGCCCACGCACGACCAGCACGACGGCCACCCCGACGGCGACGGCACCCTCGAGGGACACCAGTGCACCCGCGGAGCGGACCGTTGCGGGCGTGGACTGGCTGAGAGGCGGCTTCGGCACGCGGCAAGCCTAGAACACCGAGACACCGGCAGGCTCGGGACGGTGACGCACAACGCCCCACTAGTCTTGGTCCCTGTGCGCGCGCTGCTGATCGTCAATCCGAATGCCACCTCGACGACCCCCGCCGGGCGCGACCTCCTTGCCCATGCACTGTCGAGCAGAGTGCGATTGACGGTGGCGCACACGACGCACCGCGGCCACGCCGCCGAACTTGCGCAGCAGGCCTGTGTGGACGGAATGGGGTTGATCATCGTCCACGGCGGCGACGGCACCGTCAACGAAGTCGTCAACGGCCTCCTGGGTACTCCCCCGCCGGGGTCGACACGAGTCGAGTCGGTGGGACTGGTTCCGCCGATCGCCGTCGTACCTGGAGGTTCGGCGAACGTGTTCGCCCGGTCACTCGGCATCGCCGCCGATCCTGTCGATGCCACCAACCAGCTCATCGACCTGCTGGCGCGCGGCGAGCTGCGCAGGATCGGTCTGGCCCACTGCGACAACCGCTGGTTTACGTTCAACGCGGGTCTCGGGTGGGACGCCGCCGTCTGTGAGGCCGTGGACGCCCACCGCAAGAACGGCCGACCGGCCACACCCGCCCAGTACGTGCGGGCGGCGGTCCGGGTCTTCTTCCGGTCGAAGAACGCCGAGCCGACGCTCACGGTGCACGTTCCCGGGCAGGAACGGGTCGAGGGCGTCCACTACGCATTCGTGTCGAATGCCAGTCCGTGGACGTATCTGAACAAACGGGAGGTCCACACCAACCCGGACACGAATTACGACAGTGGGCTCGGCGTCTTCGCCATGACCTCCACGTCGATCGTCACCACACTTCGTGTTGCCCGCCAGTTGTTGACCCCCGGCGTCAGTCCGCGCGCGAAGAAGCTCATCAGGGTCGACGACGTGCCGTCGGTGCACATCTCGGCGTCCCGGCCGATCGGACTCCAAATGGACGGCGATTACATCGGCCTGTGCAACGACGTCGAGTTCGTGTCGGTGCCGGAGGCCCTGGACGTGGTTGCGCCCAAATCCTGAGCAGACCTCGAGAAATCGGGTTTTCCACCTCGCGGGCCGGGCTGCCATGGGGTACAAAGGACGGCGCGCCTCATAGGGTGACCTTAGTAAGTGAGTTCCCCCACGGTGCGGCGGATTTCTATTGACATCCCGCCAGTTCGTGAAAGCATTCACAAGCAACAGTGCGGAAACATTCTCTACGCACAGATGAACTCACCAAGACAAAACGGTGCATTACGCACCCAGTTAAGGAGCAGAAGGATGGACTGGCGCCACAAGGCAATCTGTCGCGACGAAGACCCCGAGTTGTTCTTTCCCGTAGGCAACAGCGGTCCGGCTCTCGCGCAGATCGCCGATGCCAAGGTTGTCTGCAACCGTTGCCCGGTCACCGCCGAATGCCTCTCCTGGGCTCTCGAGTCGGGCCAGGACGCCGGTGTCTGGGGCGGCATGAGCGAAGACGAGCGACGCGCACTCAAGCGCCGTAACGCGCGCACGCGGGCCCGCACGACCGTATAGAAGTACTTCGAGGAAGACGGGCCCGGCACCACATGGTGCCGGGCCTCTTGCTTTGTGCACCGTCCCGCTTTTGTGCGCCGTCACGTCGCGTTCCAGTACCGAGGCCCGCGGCGGCCGAGCGGAACCCTCAGCACTGCGTCCGTTCCGCCGTCCGTTCCCGGGTGCAGGCCCAGGGAACCGTTCAGTTCGGCGGCCACGAGCGTCCGCACGATCTGCAGGCCGAGACGATCGGAACGTTCGAGGCTGAAACCGGGCGGCAGGCCTTTCCCATCGTCGTGGATAACCACGTCGAGCCAGCGTGCGGACCTCTCGGCGCGCATCGTGACCGTTCCGGGCGCACCGGGCTCGAAGGCGTGCTCGATGGCGTTCTGCACGAGTTCGGTCAGGACCATCACGAGTGGTGTGGCCCGTTCCGCGGAGAACACCCCCAAACTTCCCTCACGCCGGACCTTGATGGGTGTGCTCACGGTTGCCACGTCGGACAGGATCGGCACCAGCCGGTCGACGACCTCGTCGAGGTCCACTTCCTCGTCCACGGACATCGACAACGTGTCGTGCACGAGCGCGATCGAGGTGACCCGGCGCACGGATTCCGTCAGCGCCTGGCGCGCTTCCTCGTTGTTGGTGCGCCGCGCCTGCAATCGGAGCAGGGCGGCGACAGTTTGCAGATTGTTCTTGACCCGGTGATGAATCTCACGGATCGTCGCATCCTTGCTGAGGAGCGCTCGATCGCGCCTCTTGACTTCCGTGACGTCGCGTACGACGACGGCCGCGCCCACCCTTTTACCACCGGGCTTGAGGACCAGCGCACGCAGCAGCACCGTCGCTCCCCGCGCCTCGATCTCCATCCGCCTGCCGGGGATATCTGCAAGAGTGTCGCGGATATAGCCCGCAACCTCCTGCGACTCGAACGGGTCGGTGACCAGTGACCGCGTGGTGGCCGCCAGGTTGCGTCCCACCAGGTCGGAGCTCAGACCCATGCGGTGATAGGCGGACAAGGCGTTGGGGCTGGCATAGACGACGCGACCCTCGGTGTCGAGTCGGATGAAGCCGTCGCCGGCGCGGGGACTGGAATTGGTGTCCGACCGCGACTCCCGGATCGGGAAGGTGCCGTCGCTGATCATCTGGCACAGGTCTTCGGCGCAGTCGAGGTAGGCCACTTCGAGCGGGCTCTGCGCCCGCTGATGCGACAGGTTCGTGTCCCGGCTGAGTACCGCGATCACCTCGCTGCCCCAGCGGACCGGGACGGCCTCGCCCCGCGGCGGCAGTCCGGCATGCGTGCCACCATCCGTCGGCCGCACCACCCGCTCCTCGACGAGGGCCTGCAACACCTGCGGATGCTGGGACTCCGAGGCCACCGTTCCGACGACGTCCTCGGGATACGCGGTCGACGCGGTGGTGGGCCGGCAGTGGGCGACGCAGATCACCGTCCGCGTTTCTTTCGGGGACGCAGAATCCTCGACCCACAGCAGCACGTCGGCGAACGACAGATCGGCAAGGAGCTGCCACTCCCCGACCACTCTCTGCAGGTGATCGACGGCGGACCCGGGAAGATCGGTGTGCTCGGCGAGCAGATCGCTCAGGGTGGACATCGGCTGAGGGGACTTCGGGTCAGCTCACGAGATGACGGCGATGAGGTCGCCCTGCTGGATCACGTCGCCGACCTTGACGTCCACGGAGGTGACCGTGCCGGGCTCCTCGGCGATGACGGGAATTTCCATCTTCATGGATTCCAGAATGACGAGGGTGTCGCCTTCCTTCACCTCGTCACCCGCACTGACCACAACCTGATACACCGTCGACACCATCTCGGCGCGCACGTCTTCTGCCATCGTGATCCTTACTCCCGGGGTCGAGAAAGCCCTGTTGCACAGACACCCAACCACACGTGGAACACTGTAGTGAAAAGAAGGGAGATCTACTCATGGGTAAGCGTGGTCGCAAGAAGCGCAGTCGCAAGGGCAATGCCGCCAACCACGGCAAGCGTCCCAACGCCTGACGCGCCGTAGAACGCACATCAGGGGCCGGAAAGCAGCACGCTTTCCGGCCCCTGATTGCTTGTCTGAAGCCTAAGCCTCGCGTTCGGTCTCTGTGATCAGGATGGTCCGCCGTAACTCGACGGAGAGCCGTTGGCGCAGGCTTTCGGGGGCGTGCTCGCCACCGCATTTGCGGCTCACCAAGCTCTTGACCTTCTCCTCGATTCCGTAGGCCTCGAGGCAGGAGCCACACTCGTCGAGATGCCGCTGCAGCCGCGCGCGCGAGGCCGCATCACATTCGCGGTCCAGCATCAGCCAGACGTCGGCGATCACCGCGGAGCAGTCGAGCTGCTCGAATTCGTCCTGCTCGCTCACCGGGAAACCTCCTGATCCGCACCTACGGCCGCCTCGGCCGGCAGCTCTCCGTCACCCCGGTTGAAGCCGCGTTCACGTGCGACGTCACTCAGCAGGCCGCGCAGCTGCTTACGTCCGCGGTGCAGACGCGACATCACGGTCCCGATGGGGGTACCCATGATGTCGGCGATCTCCTTGTACGGGAATCCCTCGACATCGGCGTAGTAGACGGCCATCCGGAACTCCTCCGGCAGCGCCTGCAGCGCCTCCTTGATGTCGTCGTCGGGAAGGGCATCGAGCGCCTCCACCTCGGCGGACCGCAAACCGGTGGACGAATGCTCTGCCGTCGCGGCCAGCTGCCAGTCCGTGATCTCGTCGGTGGGGTATTGCGCGGGCTGCCGCTGCTTCTTCCGGTACGAGTTGATGTAGGTGTTGGTCAGGATCCGGTACAGCCAGGCCTTGAGATTGGTGCCCTCACGGAACGACCGGAATGCCGTGTATGCCTTCACGTACGTTTCCTGCACCAGATCTTCGGCATCCGCAGGGTTGCGCGTCATCCGCAGCGCAGCACCGTACAACTGATCCAGAAGTGGAAGCGCGTCCCTTTCGAAACGCGCGATCAACTCGTCCTGGGGCTCGGGTCGGTCTGCCTTCGGACGGTCATGTTCGTGCACGCTGATCCCTTCGGTCGCCGTGGGCGTCAAGGTTACCGCCAACTGCAGACGCGACGTGGGCTCCGCTACCGTGGCCATCACGAGTAGGACCACTCCCTTCACTGGACGCTTGCTTCTGCCCGTACCAACACGGCTGCCCCCGACTGTGTTCCCGGGACGTACTCCTGAGGCCGCCGGGACGAGATGGCACAGTGTTCATCCATGGCCGGAACTGCGACCCCCGCGACCACCCTGCTCGGTAAACAGCGCGTCGCGCACCGGGTACACAGCTATGCGCACGACGCGCGCGCCGAGTCGTACGGCTCCGAGGCCGTCGACGCGCTCGCCGAAACGGTAGGGGTCGCGGCCCATCAGATTCTGAAGACCCTCGTGATCAAACTCGACACCGGCAAGCTCGCCGTCGCGGTCGTGCCGGTGCCGGACATGCTGTCGCTGAAGGCCGCAGCGGCGGCACTCGGGGCGGGTAGAGCCGTGATGGCCGAGCGGAGCGAGGCGGAGCGGTCGACCGGTTACGTTTTCGGGGGCATCTCGCCACTCGGGCAGCGGAAGATCCTTCCCACCGTGATCGACGCCTCCGCCATGAACTGGGATCGGGTGCTGTGCAGTGCGGGACGCCGGGGTGTGGAGATCGAACTCGCGCCGGCCGACCTGGTGCGGCTGAGCGGAGCGGTGGTCGCCGCCGTCACAGCAGGCTGAGCTGCTCTCCTGTCCGTGCTTCGTCGGGCGTGCCCGGATCGTGCTCGAGTAGCTCGGGTCCGTTGTTCCGGACGCTGTTCACTCGCGTCGACACCCGGACGATCCCGATGTCGGCGATGGCCTCGGTCGAGACCGTGAGTAGATCGGCCGATGCGGGTTGCCGAGGATCGAGCCAGGCGTCCCACCGATCGCGCGGCAACACGAGCGGCATCCGGTCGTGCACATCCGCCAACTGGGCAGCGGAGTCGACCGTGACGATGGCGCAACTCAGGACGGGTGCGGGGTCGCGCACCGACCGGTCGTGCCATACGGACCACAGCCCTGCCACGTACAGACGGGACCCGTCCTGCGGCGACAGATAGTACGGAATCTTCTCGGTTCGGCCCGACGCTCGTCCCTGGCCACCCGTGGGTTCGTTCTTCCACTCGAACCACCCGTCCATCGGCACCAGACACCGCGTGTGGGTGAACGCGTTCCGGAACGCGGGTTTGTCGATGGAGTCGGCGCGGGCGTTGAACAGGACGGGTCCGCCGCCGACTTTCCTCGACCACGGCGGGACGAGCCCCCACCTCATCCGCCGGACACGACGCGCGTCGTGACGGTGGAGGACAGTGAGTACCTCGGTGGTCGGGGCGACGTTGAAATCCGGTCGACCCGGCTCCTCCCCCACCTCGTCGATGGCATCGAGGTCGGTCGCCAGCGTTGCCGGATCCGCAGTGGTCGCATACCTGCCACACATACCCACCAGAGTGGCACGGACCACCGACACCGGGCCGAGCCGGCCATCCACCCACCCGACACGCCGCCCAGCCGTGTCCCTCACCCCTCGCGTAGGCGAAGATGGAGACCGTGAGCCTGAGCCTGTGGAAAGCCCCCCGCGCCGAAGAGCCCGTCGTTGCGACGGTTGTCCTGCCCGGATCGAAATCCATCACCAACCGTGCACTGATCCTCGCCGCGCTCGCGCAGGGCCCCTCGACTTTGCGCGGTGCGCTCCGCAGTCGCGACACCGACCTCATGATCGACGCTCTCCGCACTCTCGGAACCACTGTCGAAGAGCAGGACGACACCACGACGCTCGAGGTCACCCCCGGACCCCTCCGCGGCGGATCGGTGGAGTGCGGTCTGGCGGGCACGGTCATGCGCTTCCTGCCACCGGTGGCGGCACTCGCGTCGGGCACGGTCCGGTTCGACGGGGACGAACAGGCCCGCACACGCCCCTTGGGCACCATTCTCGACGCGCTGCGCAGCCTGGGCGCGGACATCGACGGGAACGCACTGCCGTTCACGGTCGAAGGCCGCGGCTCGCTCCGAGGCGGACACGTCACGATCGACGCGTCCGGTTCCTCACAATTCGTCTCGGGCCTGCTGCTGTCTGCGGCTGCGTTCGACGAAGGTGTCACCGTGCACCACGACGGCAAGTCCGTTCCCTCGATGCCCCACATCGAGATGACCGTCGAGATGCTGCGCGCAGCCGGTGTCGCGGTGTCCACGCCGGCAAGCGGCGGTGACGCCGACACGTGGCGGGTGAGCCCAGGCGTGATCCGGGCCGTCGATTGGGCGATCGAACCGGACCTGTCGAACGCCACGGCCTTCCTCGCGGCCGCCGCGGTCACCTCCGGAGAGGTGACGGTGCCACGATGGCCCGGCCGCACAACGCAGCCCGGTGATGCGATACGCGAGATTCTCCTCGCCATGGGTGCGCAGGTGCGCCTCGACGGCGACGAGTTGACGGTCACCGGACCGGGCACACTGACCGGAATCGACATCGATCTGCACGACGTCGGCGAACTCACTCCCACCGTCGCCGCCCTGGCGGCCCTCGCCGAAGGGCCCTCCCATCTGCGGGGAATCGCGCATCTGCGCGGTCATGAGACCGACCGGCTGGCAGCGCTCTCCACCGAGATCAACGCGCTCGGCGGGAATGTCACCGAAACAGAGGACGGTCTCACCATCGCTCCCACGACGCTGCACGGCGGGACGTGGCACTCCTACGCCGATCATCGGATGGCGACGGCAGGCGCCATCATCGGACTCGTCGTCGACGACATGACGATCGAGGACGTGGGCACCACGGCCAAGACGCTGCCGGGCTTCGAAAACCTCTGGGCCGCAATGGTGACCGCAGCTGCGGGCACCGGTCGGAAGGCGAGCTTCTGAGCCGCCGCGAGTACGACGAGTCCGATGTGCGGGTCCGTCCGGGTAGGGGGACGCGGCCGCGGACCAAGACCCGACCGGAGCACCTGAGCGCGGAGTCGGCGATGGTCGTGTCCGTGGACCGGGGACGGTGGGGCTGCGTACTGGGCGGCGATCCAGAGCGCCTGATCGTCACCATGCGCGCCCGGGAATTGGGCCGCACCCCCATCGTGGTGGGAGACCAGGTCAGTGTTGTGGGCGATCTCTCCGGCAAGCCCGACACTCTCGCCAGGATCGTGCGGGTGGCCGAGCGCTCCACCGTTCTGCGCCGGACGGCCGACGACACCGATCCGTACGAGCGGATCGTCGTCGCCAACGCCCAGCAGTTGCTGATCGTGGTCGCGCTCGCCGATCCCCCACCGCGCACCGGTTTCGTCGAGCGCGCGCTGGTCGCCGCCTACGTCGGCGGGTTGAACCCCATCATCTGCCTCACCAAGAGTGATCTCGAGCCGCCCGAGGAATTTGCGAGTGCATTCGCGGATCTCGATGTTCCCGTGGTGGTCGCCGGACGAGACGATCCCGTCGACGACGTCATGACCATGTTGTCGGGAAAGCTCA
The DNA here is from genome assembly GCF_017656075.1 of Rhodococcus sp. ZPP. NCBI lineage: Bacteria > Bacillati > Actinomycetota > Actinomycetes > Mycobacteriales > Nocardiaceae > Rhodococcus > Rhodococcus sp. ZPP. The sequence continues at coordinate 6,107,040 of NZ_CP058638.1, read as the reverse complement.
CCGCATTGATCGGTCATTCCGGTGTGGGCAAGTCCACGCTGGTCAACCGGCTCGTTCCGGACGCCGATCGGGCGGTGGGTGTGGTGTCCGGGGTCGGGAAGGGGCGGCACACCTCGACACAATCCGTCGCGCTGTCCCTCCCGACGAGTGGTTGGGTGATCGACACCCCCGGAATCCGGTCGTTCGGGCTTGCCCACATCTCCCCCGAGAATGTGGTGGCCGCCTTCTCCGACCTGGCTGCGGCGATCGAAGACTGCCCGCGCGGGTGCACCCATCTGGGCCCGCCCGCCGATCCGGAGTGCGCGCTCGATCAGCTCGAAGGGAAAGCGGCCCGACGCGTCGACGCGGTCCGCCACCTCCTCACCGCGATCGCTTCCAACGAAGCGTGGTGACGAAGGGGCGAACCGCGCCCGGTGAAAACTTCTTCTAGCGCGACAACAGCGCACGCAGGCCGCGGCGCCCGCGTGAGCGCTGGATCGCGCTGCGGAGCCCCTGCCGACGGCCGGTCACGGGATCGATTGTGGCTGTTGTCTTTCCACCGAACTTGCGCTCCGACGCGGTTTCCGGTGCGTCGTCCGCCGTGGCCTTGAGGTACTTGTTCGGCAGCGACAACTTGGCGATGGTGCGCCACGACTTCGCGTACTGCACGAGGAACGGTCCCGTCGTATAGGGCAGGTCGTACTTGTCGCACAGCTCACGCACGCGCACCGCGATCTCGGCGTAACGGTTGCTCGGCAGATCGGGGAACAGGTGATGCTCGATCTGGTAGCTGAGGTTGCCGGACATGAAGTCCATGACCTTGCCGCCCTCGATGTTTGCGCTACCGAGCATCTGGCGCAGATACCACTCGGCGGGCGTTTCCTTGTCGATATCCGCCTTGGTGAACTTCTCGGCACCGTCCGGGAAGTGCCCGCAGAAGATGATGGCGTTGGTCCACACATTGCGGATCATGTTGGCGCTGACGTTGGCCGTCAGCGTGCTCTTCCACGCCGGGCCGGTGATCGCCGGGTGCACGACATAGTCCTTGAGGAGCTGCTTGCCGATCTTTTCGCCGACCTCGCGGAGCTTGCGCTGAGTCTCCTCCTTCGGCACGCGCCCCTTGGCGACCTTGCCGAGCTCGAGGTGCTGGGCCGCAATGCCGTATTCGAAGAACAGTGCCAGCAAGGTGTTGTACACGAGGTTGCCGGTGTTGAACGGCTTCCACCGCTGATCACGGGTGACGCGCAGCAGCCCGTATCCCACGTCGTCGTCCATACCGAGGACGTTGGTGTACTTGTGGTGAATGTAGTTGTGGGTCTGCTTCCAATGGGCGGACGGCCCCGTAACGTCCCACTCCCACGACGTGGAGTGGATCTCCGGGTCGTTCATCCAGTCCCACTGGCCGTGCATCACGTTGTGGCCGAGTTCCATGTTCTCGATAATCTTCGAGAGGGCGAGCATGGCGGTGCCCGCCAACCAGGCCGGGCGGCGCTTGCTCGCGAAGAGAACGGCCCGGCCACCGATTTCGAGCGACCGCTGCAACCGAATGGTATTGCGGACGTACCGTGCGTCACGTTCACCGCGAGATTCCTCGATATCGCGCCTGATCGCATCCAGCTCGCGTCCGAGCGCCTCGATGTCGGCTTCGGTGAGATGTGCGTATTCCTTGACGTCTGCAATCGCCATGGGGAACCTCCTCCTGGCTGGGTCGACAGTTCACACCCGTAGGCGCTGACATGACCTACCGTACCGTAAGTTACGACACCGTAGGTTACCTCAGCGTAGGTGTGAGGGAAATCACCGTCGGCGGCGAGGAATCTTGGCCTGAGCACGGGCCCGGAGGGCCGACAGCAGACCTCGACGCTGCCCCGTCACAGGGTCCGTACGCATCGTTTCGACCATGGCGGCACCAGCGTCGCGAGCGTCGCGGAACTTGCGCTCCGAGGAGGTCTCCGGAGCGTCGTCCGCCGTCGCCTTGAGCATCCAGTCGGGTAGCGCAAGTTTGTGGATGGTGCGCAGCGCCAGCAGGTACTGCTTGGCCAGCGAGCCCGTCGTGTAGGGCAGGTCGTACTTCTCACACAGCGCCCGCACCTTCACCGCAATCTCGGGGTAGCGGTTGCTGGGCAGATCCGGGAACAGGTGATGCTCGATCTGGTAGCTGAGGTTCCCGCTCATGAAACCCATGACCTTGCCGGAATCGAAATTGGCGCTGCCGAGCATCTGTCGCAGATACCACTCGTGCCGGGTTTCGTTCTCGTACTCCTTCACGGTGAACTTTTCGGCACCGTCCGGGAAATGGCCACAGAAGATCACCACGTACGCCCACAGGTTGCGGACCAGATTGGCGGTGGTGTTCGCCGACAACGTCGATTTCCATGCGGGTCCCGCGAGCACCGGGAAGAGAAGGAAATCCTTGCCGACCTGACGGAAGATCTTGCGAGCAAAATCCTTGTTCGCCTGCGAGTTGAGCTGACCCTTCTCCACACCCTCGAGCTCGGCCGCGAACGTGAGGTCGTGCAGCGCGATACCCCATTCGAAGGTAGCTGCCAGAACGATATTCGCGATCGGCTGCAGCAGATTGATCGGCCGCCACTCCTCGTCGCGGGTCATCCTGAGAATGCCGAAACCCACATCGGAGTCCATTCCCACGATGTTGGTGAACGTGTGGTGAGAGTAGTTGTGGGCGCGCTTCCAATGCTCCGACGGACCCGTCTGGTCCCACTCCCACGACATCGAGTGGATCTCCGGATCGTTCATCCAGTCCCACTGGCCGTGCATCACGTTGTGGCCGAGCTCCATGTTCTCGATGATCTTCGAGAGGGACAGCATGGCGGTGCCGGCGAGCCAGGCCGGGCGGTACTTGCTTCCGAACAACGCGAGCCGGCCACCGAGCTCCAGCAGCCGCTGGGTCCGGATCGCTCGGCGAATGTAGCGGGCGTCGCGAACGCCTCGCGAATCCTCCACATCGAGCCGAATCGCGTCCAGCTCCCGCCCGAGCGATTCGATGTCCGCTTCGGTGAGGTGTGAGAATTCTTTGATGTCGGTGATTGCCACCGTGCTCCTCCGTCTGGTCAGAGACTCCGAGAATAGCCGAGACAGATGAACAACACGCCGACGCTCACGCGTCGAGTGTGCAGTCACCCGCCGCGGAAGAGATGCACGTCTGGACGCGGTCTCCCTCGGCGTGCTGCTTCCCGGACCTCAGATCGATGGCGTGTCCCGACAGAATCGGCACGACGCAGGTCTGGCAGATACCCATCCGGCACCCGAAGGGCAGCAGTGCCCCGGCCTTCTCGCCGGCCTCGAGCAGGGTGGTGGCGCCGTCGATCGTCATCACTTTGTCCGCTTTGGCGAAGGTCACGGTGCCGCCTTGACCCGAAGTGTCCGCCCGGGAGACCGCGAACCGTTCGAGGTGCAAGCGATCCTCGATGTCCTCGTCCCGCCACAACGTCTCGATTTCGTCCAGCATCGGCAGCGGCCCGCAGGCCCACGTCTGCCGCTCCCGCCAGTCCGGACACACGTCGTCGAGGGAGGACAGCGCGAACTTGCCTTCGGTGCGGGTGAGCTGGATCTTGCACCGGAAGTCGTCGTGTTCGTCGTGCAGGCGGGTCAGTTCGTCCGCGAACATCACGTCGGCATCGGTGGGCGCCGAGTGGACGTGGAACACGTCGGGAAGCTGCCCGCGCCGGTTCATCGTGCGCAGCATGGCCATGACCGGAGTGATCCCGCTGCCGGCAGTGAGGAACAGGATGCGCTCCGGCGGGGGGTCGGGCAGGGCGAAGTTCCCTGTAGGCGTCGCGAGTCGCACGATCGTCCCGGACGGCACGCCGTTGACGAGGTGACTCGACAGGAATCCCTCGGGCATCGCCTTGACCGCAATGGAGATGAGCTTGTCGTCCCAGTTGGGCGGGGAGGTGAGGGAATACGAACGCCAGTGCCATCGGCCGTCGACGTGAAGTCCGATGCCGATGTACTGACCGGGCTCGTAGTTGAAGTCGAATCCCCAGCCGGGCTTGATGACGATCGTGGCGGAATCGGCCGTCTCGGCGCGCACGTCGACGATCTGGCCGCGCAGCTCCCTGGCCGACCACAGCGGATTGGCCAGATGTAGATAATCGTCCGGGAGCAACGGCGTCGTGAGCCGTGCGGCCGCACCGCGCAACCAATTGAGTTTGGACCGCTTGGCGGGCACCACCGCTGCTGCGGGCGCCTCGATCCAGTCCTTCAGACCCATCAGACCTCCACCTGTCTCGTCGTGACCTACGCTACCGTAGGTTACCGACTTACGGTACCGTAGGTTACCTCGAGGTAGGGATGCGGTCCTCCTGGGACGACCCAGAGGTCAGAGCAATTCCAGAAGAAAAGAAATCTCCTGGGTGGCATACCACGCGAGCACGTGATCCTCGGCGTCACCGAGCACGAATTCCGCATCCGGGTCGCCGAGGTCCGCCTCGTCGATCGCCGCGACAGCCCGCTCGATGTCCGGTTCGGCCTCCGCCAGATCCACATGGACCGACGCCACCTGCGAAAGAGTCACCGGTCCCGGCAACCGCACCACGGCATCGTCGAGATCGGGGCGCGGCGTGACGTCGTCCACGTCTGCTGCGACGACCACCCGCCGGAAACGGACGCCGTCGCCGCCCTCTGCCAACCGGCCCGCGATCAGCCGGAGCGAAGCCCGCGCGGCCTCACCCATCGCCACCTCGGCCAGCTCCTCGTCGTCGCCCGACGAGTAAGCCTCACGCAGGGTGGCGGTGACAGCGAACGCGGTCCGGCTCATCGGATCGAACTTCGACTCGGTCACCAGCTCGTGCAGGATTTCGATGGTCGCGGGAACGTACACCCTCGTCATGTGTCACCCGTCATTCGCAACGCGGACTTCTCACCGGCTGGCATCCAACAACTCCTCGAGAGATTGGTACAGCAGCGCCGCCACCACGTCCACATCGGCCATCGCATCACGGTCTGCATTCAAACCGTAGTAGACGTTGCCGTCGTAAGAGGTCAAGGCAATGCTCAATGTCTGATTTTTCAGGAGCGGCGACACCGGGTACATCTCGAGCATGCGCGCTCCGCCGACGTACAGCGGCATCTGCGGACCGGGCGCATTGGTGATCATCAGATTGAACATCCGCTGCGAGAAGCTGCTCGCCACACGGGCACTCATCGCGTGCAGGGTGGCAGGCGCGAACCCGGACAGCCGCACGAGCGTCTGAGCCGTCACGCGCCGACTCTGCTTCGCGTGCGCCTCCATCGCATGCGCCACGTGTGAGAGTCGCACCACCGCATTCGGTTCCCCCACGGGCAGGTCGATGAGAAACGACGACACCATGCTCCGCGGATCCGACCACTCACCACGCTGACCCAGGTCGACGTCCGTGTCGGGGTCGACGTACACCGACATCGGTACCATGGCGCGCACCGTGGTTGATTCGGCGACCGGCTCGCCGCGCGAGAGCAACCAGTTTCGCAGGGCACCCGACACCACGGCGAGGATGACGTCGTTGACCTCGCACCCATACCGAGCGCGGATCTTCCGGTAATCCCCCAGTTCGGTCTTGACCACGGCGAAGCGCCGGTTACGGGAGATGGTCGCATTCAACGGGGTCGCGGGCGCGACCTGTGTCGCCGTACGCACCACAGCGGCCAACTTCCCCACCGCGCGCACGGTCTCGCCGAGCGCAGACGCCATGCCGCTCAGGGTCATTCGCAACGACGCCAGTCCTTCCCCGGGCCGCGCCAGGATGTCGGCGAGGGCGCCGGCGACGAGGGTGGTCTCGCTCGGCTCCGGGCTGGGCATCCACAATTCCTCCGCCATGGGTCTGCGTGTCTTCGCCGAATCGAGAATGACCTGACCGATTTCGGGTGCCGTCTCCCCGTCGACGAGGGAGGAATGCGACTTGGTGAAGATCGCAAAGCGGTTGTTCGACAAGCCCTCCACCAAGTACATCTCCCACAGGGGGCGCGTGTTGTCGAGCGGCCGCGACGTGAGGCGCGCGACCAGATCATGCAGCTGCGCGTCCGAACCTGGCTTCGGCAGCGCCGATCGCCGGACGTGGTACTCGATGTCGAAATCCTGATCGTCCACCCACACCGGACGTGACAATCCCAGCGCCACCTCCCGCACCTTCTGCCGGTACCGCGGCACCAGACTCAGGCGTTCCTCGACGAGACGGAGTAATTCCTCGTAGGACAACCCACTTCGGGGCTTGCGGAAGATGGCAAGCGAACCGACGTGCATCGGCGTGCTACTTGCCTCGAGAAAATAGAACGACGCGTCCTGCGTTGTCAGTCTCGTCACCATGTCGACGCCTGTTCCCCTTGCATTCCGTCTCGATCCACGTCGAGAAGCACCGCCAGCTCGCTCGCGGTCACCACGCCGTCGACGTGGTGCACACCCACCATCCCGACAGCCACCGCACCGCGAACGTTGACCGCCAGGTCGTCGACGAAGATACAGTCCCGCGGTTCCAGGCCGAGCACTTCGGCCGTCAACCGGTAGATGCGCGGATCGGGCTTGGCCACACCGACATCGCCGGACAGCACCACCCGGTCGACCAGCCGGCCGTCACCGAGTTCCCGCAACCACTCACCCCCGGGACCGCCGGGGTCGTTACTCAGGATCGCGGTCCGGACGCCGCGACGCCGCGCGTCGGCGAGGACCGCCGACAGCCCATCGAAGTCCGAACCGGGGCCCACGAGCACACCGCCGACGTCCACAATCAATCCCCGCACGACCCCACCCTAGGGTTCCCTGCGGGGTTCGGCGACACGACCGCTGAATCCGTGCAAGGATGGCCGCTACGACGGCCGTCTCATGCCGAAACCGGGGGGAAGAAATGAGTGAGTCCTACACGTTCCTGTCACGCGTGCCCAGCTACGAACCGCCGACCGGTGAGGCGCTGGGCGCGGCCGGTCCGGCCGTGTCGTCCGGCACCCGGCGAGCCCTGGGTCGGGGCCGTCACTCGTCACCGGCGCGTAGCTCGGCGCACTCCGGCACCTCGCCGCGCTCCTCGCCCGACGTCACTCGTCCTCGCGCCGCTCCCGATGCACAGCGCTTCACCGAACACGCGTTCCGGCTGGTGCTGGAAGTACTGGATCGGCGGCGCAACGTGCGGCAGCTGCGGCCCGTGGTCGTTCCCTCACTGCTGGACGTGGCACGGACTCTCGCGCTTGCCGAGTCACCGTCGAGACGGCTCGGAGTCGCGACCCTGCTCCGTGTCCACCTTCGGGTACTCGACGACAACACACTCGAGGCCTTCGGCACCTACGGACGGGGACCGCGGGTGTTCGTGATCGCAGCCCGTGTCGAACGGAAATCCGACACGGGCTGGATCGTCACCTCGATGGTGGTCGGCTGACGAAGCGGCTCAGCGCTTGCGCTTGGACCGCGGCGCCTTCTTGCCCTTCGACTGCGACCGTGCAGCATCGCGCCGCTGGCGCCGGGTTCCCGGGTCCGAGTTGGTGTCGCTGCCGGTGCCGCGGCGGCTGAGCTGGGCGTTGCCGTCCTCCGCCGGACCCGAATAGGTCAGGCCACGCGGCTCCGCCTCGTCCAGTCCCTTCGCGCGCAGGGCGGACGGTGCAGCGGTGCCCTGAGCCTGGCGTGCCGCCTCCTGGGTGGGCAGCGGCCGGGCAGGAGCGGGCGTCGGCGAGCCAGACGCCGTCGCGGCCGCCGAGGACGCCGTCACATTGACGCCGGGGGCGGCCGCCTGCTGCGGCGCAGCGGCCTCGACCTGCAGATTGAACAGGAATCCGACCGACTCCTCCTTCAGGCCCTCGAGCATGCCGGTGAACATGTCGAAACCCTCGCGCTGGTACTCGACCAGCGGGTCGCGCTGCGCCATCGCACGCAGACCGATTCCCTCCTTGAGGTAATCCATTTCGTACAGGTGCTCGCGCCACTTGCGGTCGAGCACACTCAGCAGCACCCGCCGCTCGAGTTCGCGCATGGCACCCGCACCGGCGGCGGCGTCGATTTCTGCTTCCCGACGTGCATACGCCTGGTGTGCATCCTCGAGCAGCATCTCGCGGAGTTCGTCGCTGGTGACGTCCTTCACCTCACCGTCGGAGCCGTCTCCGACGAATTCCTTGAAGTCGAGGCCGATCGGGTAGAGCGTCTTCAGCGCGGTCCACAGCTGTTCGAGATCCCAGTCCTCGACGTACCCCTCGGAAGTGGCACCGTCGACGTACGCGGTGACCACGTCCGTGATCATCTTCTCGACCTGGCCCTCCATGTCCTCGCCTTCGAGGATCTGGCGGCGCTCCTTGTAGATGACCGTGCGCTGCTGATTCATCACCTCGTCGTACTTGAGAACGTTCTTCCTGATCTCGAAGTTCTGCTGTTCCACCTGCGTCTGCGCGCTCTTGATGGCCTTCGAGACCATCTTCGCCTCGATCGGAACGTCGTCGGGAAGGTTGAGCCGGGTCATGATCGACTCGAGCGCCGCGCCGTTGAACCGTCGCATCAACTCGTCACCGAGCGAGAGGTAGAACCGGGACTCGCCCGGATCGCCCTGACGTCCGGAGCGACCACGAAGCTGGTTGTCGATTCGCCGGGACTCGTGCCGCTCGGTACCGAGTACGTACAGTCCGCCCGCTTCCCGGACCTTGTCCGCATCGGCTTTCACCTCGGCCTTGACCTGCTCGAGAACCTCGTCCCACGCCGCCTCGTATTCCTCGGGTGTGTGGACGGGATCGAGTCCCCGCTTGCGCAGGGCGATGTCCGCGATGATGTCGGGGTTGCCGCCGAGCACCACGTCGGTTCCACGACCGGCCATGTTGGTTGCCACGGTGACAGCCCCCGACCGGCCTGCCTCGGCGATGATGGTGGCTTCCTGCTCGTGGAACTTCGCGTTCAGCACGTTGTGCGGCACGCCCCGCTTGGTGAACTGTTTCGACAGATACTCGGACCGCTCGACGCTCGTGGTGCCGATCAGGACGGGCTGCCCCTTCTCGTGCCGCTCCACCACATCGTCGACGACGGCGTCGAACTTGGCCTCTTCGGTCTTGTAGATGAGGTCACCGTTGTCGACGCGGACCATCGGCCGGTTGGTGGGGATCGGGATGACACCGAGGTTGTAGATCTGGTGCAGCTCGGCGGCCTCGGTTTCCGCGGTACCCGTCATGCCCGACAGCTTGTCGTACAGCCGGAAGTAATTCTGCAGCGTGATCGTTGCGAGCGTCTGATTCTCGGCCTTGATCTCCACCTTCTCCTTGGCTTCGATCGCCTGGTGCATGCCCTCGTTGTAGCGGCGACCGACGAGGACACGACCGGTGAACTCGTCGACGATGATCACTTCGCCGTCGCGAACGATGTAGTCCTTGTCCTTCGTGTAGAGCTCTTTCGCCTTGATGGCGTTGTTGAGGTAGCTCACGAGCGGCGAGTTGGCAGCCTCGTACAGGTTGTCGATGCCGAGCTGGTCCTCGACGAGCTCGACGCCCGCTTCGTGCACACCGATCGTGCGCTTGCGGATGTCGACTTCGTAGTGGACGTCTCGCTTCAGCATCGGCGCGATACGCGCGAACTCCGCATACCACTTGCTCGACGCATCGGCGGGACCGGAGATGATGAGGGGGGTTCTGGCCTCGTCGATCAGGATGGAGTCGACCTCGTCGACGACGGCGAAGGCATGACCACGCTGAACGAGATCGTCCAGCGAGTGCGTCATGTTGTCGCGCAGGTAGTCGAATCCGAACTCGTTGTTCGTGCCGTAGGTGATGTCTGCGGCATAGGCCGCGCGGCGCTCGGCGGGAGACATTCCGGACAGGATCACGCTCGTCTCCATACCCAGGAAACGGTGAACTCGTCCCATCCACTCGGAGTCGCGCTTGGCGAGGTAGTCGTTGACCGTCACGACGTGGACGCCGTCGCCGGCGATGGCATTGAGATAGGCGGGCAGAACGCAGGTGAGAGTCTTGCCTTCACCGGTCTTCATCTCGGCGATGTTGCCGAAGTGCAGCGCAGCCCCACCCATGATCTGCACATGGAAGTGCCGCTGGTCGATGACGCGCCACGACGCCTCGCGGGCCACCGCGAACGCCTCGGGGAGCAACTCGTCGAGCGATTCACCGTCGCGGTACCGCGAGCGGAACTCGTCGGTCTTCGCCCGCAACTGCTCGTCGGTCAGGTCTTCGACCTCGGACGACAGCGAGGAAACGTGGTCGGCGATGTGCTTGAGCCGCTTGACCATGCGACCTTCACCAACACGGAGCAGCTTGGATAGCGACAGCGACGGCACAGTCTTGTTCGTCCTCAATCTTCGGCGGTGGGTGGGTGACACACAAAATCCGGCCGGAGGTCCGAGAACCCCGGCCGGATTCCATGGTAGGCGCTCTTCGGTGCGGACGAGTAGACCGACCGCTCACACCGTCACGTGGGACGAGTGCAGATCACGCCAGGCGGATGAGTCCGTAGTCGAACGCGTGCCGCCGGTAGACGACGGAAGGCTTGTCCGACTCCTTGTCGTGGAACAGGAAAAAATCGTGTCCTACCAGCTCCATCTCGTACAGAGCATCGTCGATGGTCATCGGTGTGGCCTTGTGTTCCTTGGTCCGCACCACCTGGCCCGGCCTGTGCTCGTGCGACTGCGATTCCTGGCCGTCGAGGGAGATGTCTGGGTTGATACCGAGACTCTCGTCTTCGGCGAGTGCAGCAGTGGCCTCTGCCACCGATACCGGGGTCTTCTCCCCGTAATGGACCTTCTTTCGGTCCTTGGTGCGGCGGAGCCTGCTCTCGAGCTTCGCGGTGACCGACTCAAATGCTGCATAGAAACTGTCGGCCGACGCTTCGGCTCGGGCTACCGGCCCTTTGCCTCGGGCAGTGATCTCGACGCGCTGGGCGCTCTTCCTCTGGCGTCGATTGCGTTCGTGTTGAAGTTCGACATCGAACAGGAAAATGGAGGGGTCGAAGCGCTCGAGGCGCGATAGCTTCTCGGAGACGTACACACGAAAGTGGTCGGGAACCTCGACGTTGCGTCCCTTGACGACAATTTCGGCGCTAGGGGCATCGGTCTTCTCTTGTGCATCCGTGGTGCGTTCGTCGATGAAAACCGAAGCTTGCGAAGGGGTCGTCACTCGTACCTCCCGATTACGGCCCCGCCCCGAAATGGGCGGCGGCGGATTTGAGCAATGCCGGGAAGGGGTCCGCCCGGCACCAGGTTCGAAGTACCACCTCCTACCTGTGTTTCGGGTGTGTCCGCGACGCTAGTACGTAACTCGCGCGAGTGCCACTGTTCGGCGCAATTTCATCCGGCCGACACCGAGATTGTCGCGGCCTCGCCGCGACTTCAGCCGACACCGGCCAGGACGACCACCGAGGCAACCTGAATGCCGGCGCCGGACAGCACCCGGATCGACTCGGCCACGGTCGCCCCCGTGGTCGAGACGTCATCGATCAGGACTACCGTCTTACGTTGCGCCGCAGACCTTTCCGAACACACGTGCTGCGCGAATCGGTGGCCGCGCGGGGTGAGGAGAACACCACCCTCGAGGTTTACTCTACGTTGATCCGCGGACAGTCCGACGGAATCACGCACCCCTCTGCGCATGGCCAGCGCCGGACACACCCGGGACGCTCCCACCGCGGCAACAGCGATCCGGGTTACGGGATCGCCACCCCGCATCCTGGCCGCCCGCGAACGCGTGGGAGCGGGCACGAGGACCACCGGCGCGACCTCGGGCGGCGCCAGTTCACCCCACTGGTGCAGCCGCGCGAGAGCGCCCGCGACAGCGGAACCGAGCGGCACCGCGAGGTCGCGCCTGCCCCGTTCCTTCGCAGCGATCACCACCCGGCGACGTGGACCCGAATACGGTCCCAGCGCCCACACCGCGACTCCCGGATCGACCCGCGGCTGCAGGAGAATCGGATCGTCCGCCAACTCGGCGGCACAGCCCTGGCACCACTGCGTGCCCGGCTCTGCGCACCCACCGCATTCTGCCGGCAGAATCAGATCGAGCAGCGTCCGTGAGCCGGGCAGTATGCGCATGCCGTCATCTTCCGCACCCCCACCGACAGACTCGCCCGCCGGAATCAGCCCGGCAGAATCGGTATCGCTTTCACGCCCGTCAGCCCGGGAACCTCGCGCCAGTACCGATCCCCCGCCGGATCGTTGTTGTTCAACTGGAAGACGGCTCGGGAATCGGCGACGAACTCCGTCGTCGTCGAAGCGTCCACAGCCACCACCGGGGCCGTGAGGTTACGGCTCGGCAGGGCGTCCATCCGTGAGCCGTCGACCGCGATCTGCACCACCGGAATATCCGAGGCCGCACGCGCGACGACGATCGTGTCACTCGTGCTCCAGTCGAGCGACAGAGCCGGACTTCCGAGGCCGATCGCCACGGCGCGGGGGTTGGTGAGGGCGTACCCGCCACCGGGCTTCTGCGCCACGATGGCCAAATACACCTTGCCGTCCACGATGAGCGCCGCACGCACACCGTCGCGAGAGAGCCGAAGCTCGGTGATGGTAGCCCCCAGCGCCGTGACGGCACCCACATCTACGTTCTCGACCGAGGTCCGCCCTGTTCCGGGCTCGCGCAGCACCCGAATCACGGCATTGCCGTTGACCGCCGCCCAGATCGCCGAGTTGTCGGGCGCCCACGTCGGACGGGTTATCGCGCCGCCCTCGAGCACGGACGCCGCCCCGTCCTCATAGGCACCGACCATCAGGGCGCTCGCCGGCTCGGGCGGTGGACGTCCGGTGTCCGCGACGGCGGCCACGAGTTTGCCGTCCTGCGACAGCGCGAGGGAACGCATATTCCGCGCCGAACCGAAGTATCCCGGCACCGGGGTCACCCCGGTCTCGGTGACACTCACCATCGACCCGTCTCGGAGGGCATGCAGTCCCACTGTGGCACTCGAGGTCGCGAACGGATTCATCGACGCGACGTCGGCGGTGGTCCAGCCGTTGGGGAATCGATCATCGAAGGGCTCACCGTCGGCGAGCAGCACGTAGGGACCGGAGATTTCCGCGTTCGCGAGGGTCCAGATCACCTGCGCCGCAAACAAATCCTTCGCTTGCTGATCCATCGGCCGTACACCGGAGAAATCGATCCGGATGCCCCCGAGCCCCACACCCACCTGCGCGGTGCGCCCGTCCGCCTTCGTGATCGGTCCCCGGACCGACACACCCTCGCCGAGCTCGTTACGCACGGCCGGGGCGAGTGCCGACTTCGGCCCGTCGATCAGCAGACCCATCAATTGGGCCGCCATCTGATCCTGCGCGCCCGACACCCAGCGTGGATCCGGCACGACTGTCGTCCCGGCAGGGTCGAGGAAGTACAGCGATTTCCGTTGATAGGTGTTGAGGAACTGGGCCCGGTCGAGAATCACTCCGGACGGCAGCTCCGAGATCCGCCACTCACCGCCCTGCATCTCCAGACTGATCTTCGTCTCGAAACTTCCCTCTTCTGCGACGTACAGTCCGCCCGGTTCCAGTTGCCCCACCTTGTTGGCACGGATGGTGTAGGTCGCGCGATCGGTAGACCGGGCCTCGGGCAGAACGTCGACCTTGTCGACAATGGTGGCGCTCGCCGCATCGTCCCACCTGCCGGACACCCCGGGGGTGAGGAACTGCCGTGCAGCAAGGTGGCGGCTCGACGGATCTGTGCTGGCCTTGAAGAAGTCGCGCAGGAGCAGGTCCGGTTCCCGGCCCGGTGCGGGCGCGGCCACACTCGATCCCGGCGAATCGCGGTTGATCGTGCCGATCGCCTGGGGTGTCGACGAATCCGGCAGGCTGGCGCATCCACCGACCGTGACGAGTACGGCTCCGACCACAGCAGCCCAGATCGATCGGATCACGGGCGACGACGAGCGCATCATCCGTCCCGCTCCGTTGTATGCGACCCTTCCCGGTCGCCGACGTGGGCGCTCTCGCGCTCGCGTAGCTCGGGGGGCCCGGAGTGTTCAGGCAACTCGCGCTTCTGCGGCACGGTCCGGGATTCGTCGACGGCGGTTTCGGGGCTGTCGTTACGCAGCGGCATCGACGTGTCCCCCGGGAAAGGCTGTCCCTGAACGTATTTGCCGGTGCCGGGTTTGAGCGGCAGCGGACTCGAGACCACCTTCCGGCCCCGCACCCTCGGCAACGTCAACCGGAAGCAAGCACCCTGACCGGGCTCACCCCACGCCTCGAGCCGGCCGTCGTGCAGGTTCGCGTCCTCGACGCTGATGGCCAGTCCGAGTCCGGTGCCGCCCGAGCGGCGCACTCGCGAGGGGTCCGACCGCCAGAACCGATTGAACACAAGTTTCTCCTCGCCCGGCCGCAACCCGACACCTTGGTCACGCACGATGAACGCTGCGGCACTGTCGTCGGCACGCAGACGCAGGAGCACCGGTTTGCCCTCCCCGTGGTCGATGGCATTGGCGAGGAGGTTGCGCAGTATCCGTTCGACGCGGCGCGGATCCACCTCCGCCATGACAGCCTGGTCCGGCAGGTCGACGATCAGTTCCGTCCCGCTCTCGCGCGCAAGGTGCCGCACGGTGGACACGGCGGCTCGCGCGCACATCCGCAGGTCTAGTTGTTCGGCCGCCAGCTCGGCGACACCGGCGTCGTGGCGGCTGATCTCGAGCAGATCGACCAACAGACCCTCGAACCGGTCCAGTTCGGCGACAAGTAGCTCGGAGGAGCGCCGGAGCACGGGGTCGAGGTCGTCGCTGCCGTCGTGGATGAGATCGGCCGCCATCCGCACTGTGGTGAGCGGCGTACGCAGCTCGTGGCTGATGTCCGAGGTGAAACGCTTCTGCAGGTTGCCGAACTCCTCCAGCTGGGTGATCTGCTTGGACAGACTTTCTGCCATCTCGTTGAACGACATCGCCAGCCGGGCCATGTCGTCCTCACCGCGCACGGGCATGCGCTCCTTCAGACGGCCGTCTGCGAACCGCACCGCGATCCGGGAGGCGGACCGAATCGGGAGGACCACCTGCCGGGCCACGAGGAGCGCGATGGCAGCCAGGAGCACGGCAAGCACCGCGCCACCGACGAGCAGAGTCCCGCGTACCAGCGACAGGCTGCGGTCCTCGCTCGCCAACGGGAAGATGAGATACAGCTCGAGTGTCGAGATGGCCGAGGCCGTCGGGCTTCCGACGATCAGCGCGGGGCCGGAGTATCCCTCGGGGTCGTTCACGGTGGCGAACTGGTAGCTCACCTGACCGGCCTGCACGAACGCCCGCAGCGACTCCGGTATCTGATCCGCAGGACCACTCGAAGTCGGCGCGCGCGACCCGTCACCGGGCACGATCAGCACCGGGTCGAAGGTGCCTGCCGATCCGGAATCCTGACCGGCGTCCGGCTCCCTGTTGGTGAGTGCAGCGCGGGCACCGTCGAGCTGTGTGGTGGGCGAACTGGTGTCTTCCGCCCCGGCCAGCTGTCCTTCCACCGTGCTCCGAGCGCGGTCCATCTCCTCGGTCGCGGCGTTGATCTTCGTCTCGAGCAGCCGATCGGTGATCTGGCTGGTGAGCACGACTCCGAGGACGACGATGACGATGAGCGACAACGTCAGCGTCGACACGACCACCCTCAACTGCAGCGAGCGACGCCACGTGTGCGCGAGGGTATTACTCAGTGAGTGACCCCACCGAAGGATCGGCGATACGCGTCGGTTGACACGACGCCGCCATCGGGAAACACCTGTCACGGCGGTCCGGCCTTGTAGCCGACCCCCCTGACCGTCAAAACCACTTCGGGATTCTCGGGATCAGTCTCGACTTTCGCGCGCAGACGCTGAACGTGCACGTTGACCAGTCGGGTATCGGCTGCATGACGGTAACCCCACACCTGCTCGAGCAGAACCTCACGGGTGAACACTTGCCGCGGCTTGCGGGCCAGCGCAACCAGGAGGTCGAATTCGAGGGGTGTGAGGGAGATCAGTTCTTCGCCCCGGCTCACCTTGTGAGCGGGAACATCGATGACGATGTCGGCGATGCTGAGCAGTTCGGCGGGTTCGTCCTCGGTCCGGCGAAGCCGCGCGCGAACTCTCGCCACCAGCTCCTTCGGCTTGAACGGTTTCATGATGTAGTCGTCCGCGCCGGATTCCAATCCCAGAACCACGTCGACGGTGTCCGTCTTCGCCGTCAGCATCACGATCGGCACACCGGAGTCGGCGCGGAGCACCCGGCACACGTCGATCCCGTTCATCCCGGGCAGCATCAGGTCGAGTAACACCAGGTCCGGGCGAGTCTCCCGGACTGCGGTGAGCGCCTGGGTCCCGTCCCCCACCACGTACGGGTCGAAACCTTCGCCGCGGAGAACGATCGTGAGCATCTCCGCGAGCGCAGTGTCGTCGTCGACAACCAGAATCCTTGGCTTCATGTCCCTATCGTTGCATCTTCGGAGCCCGTAACAGCCCGTTCGCCGTTACGGCGTGCCGTGTTCTTTCTCGCCACGGCGTCCCGTGCCGTCATTCAAGAGTGCCAGGTTTTCGGCGAGCGTGAGCGGATCGGTGTCCGGGGACAGCACCCACCACGGCGACATCCAGTCGGCCGCGGCCAGTTGTCGGTACACCTCACCGGTGCGTTCCTGCAGCCCGCGGTCGCGCTCGTAGGCGTCGAGCGCCCGGCTCGCGTCTTCCGACTCACGTCCGCGCGCACGTTGTTCGGCCAAAGCGACGGGCACATCGAGGTACAGCTGGAGGTTGGGCCGGGGCAGCCCCAGGCGACCGTATTCGAGCTCCCGTACCCAGTCCACGAATTCGCCGTCGGCGCCCTGATGCAACCGAGCGGCCCCGTAGGCGGCGTTGGACGCCACGTAGCGATCGAGGAGGACGATGTCGCAGCCGGCGAGCAGTTCGGACATCTCCGCGATCGCGCCGGACCGGTCGAGGGCGAACATCACCGCCATCGCGTGCACCGATCCGCTGAGATCACCGTGTGCCCCCTTCAGCGCCTCCGATGCCAGATCGGCATGGACGGAGCGACCGTATCGAGGGAAGTCGAGGGTGCCGACCCGGAGCCCCGCCTCGTCAAGTCGCTTCCGGACGGCCGTGACCAGTGTTCGCTTGCCTGCGCCGTCGAGGCCTTCGAGCGCTACGAGCGTTCCGACAGAAGTGGTTCCCACGGGGAAGAAGGCTATCCCCCGGCCCGCACGCAGCGGACCGGGGGACGCCATCATCTCTAGTAGCGGTAGTGCTCGGGCTTGTACGGTCCCTCGACATCGACGCCGATGTACTCCGCCTGCTCCTTGGTGAGCTTGGTGAGCGTGCCGCCGAGTGCCTCGACGTGGATCTTTGCGACCTTCTCGTCGAGGTGCTTGGGCAGCCGGTACACCTCGTTGTCGTACTCGTCCGGCTTGGTCCACAGCTCGATCTGAGCGATGACCTGGTTGGAGAAGCTGTTGCTCATCACGAACGACGGGTGGCCGGTGGCGTTGCCGAGGTTCAGGAGTCGTCCCTCGGACAGCACGATGATGGAGTGACCGTCCCCGAAGCGGAACTCGTCCACCTGGGGCTTGATGTTGATACGGGTCACCTCGCCGGACCGCTCGAGACCGGCCATGTCGATCTCGTTGTCGAAGTGACCGATGTTGCCCAGGATGGCCTGGTGCTTCATCTGCTTCATGTGCTCGAAGGTGATGATGTCCTTGTTGCCGGTGGACGTGATCACGATGTCCGCCCAGCCGATGGCCTGCTCGACCGTCTTCACCTCGAAGCCGTCCATGAGCGCCTGGAGCGCGTTGATCGGGTCGACCTCGGTCACTGCGACGCGCGCACCCTGTCCGCGGAGCGCCTCGGCGCAGCCCTTGCCGACATCGCCGTAGCCACAGACCAGCGCGGCCTTGCCACCGATCAGGACGTCGGTACCGCGGTTGATGCCGTCGAGCAGCGAGTGGCGGGTGCCGTACTTGTTGTCGAACTTGCTCTTGGTGACCGAGTCGTTGACGTTGATCGCCGGGAAGGTGAGCTCACCGGCAGCCGCGACCTGGTACAGGCGCAGAACTCCGGTAGTGGTCTCCTCGGTGACACCCTGCACGGATTCAGCGATCTTCGACCACTTGCCCTTGTCGGCCTCGAGGGAGCGGCGCAGCAGGTTGAGGAAGACTTTGTACTCGTCGGAATCCTGGTCGTCGTCGGTGGGGGGTACGACGCCGGCCTTCTCGAACTGCGCACCCTTGAGGACGAGCATCGTGGCGTCGCCGCCGTCGTCGAGGATCATGTTCGCCGGCTTGTCGGTGTCCGGCCAGGTGAGCATCTGCTCGGCGGCCCACCAGTACTCCTCGAGTGTTTCGCCCTTCCACGCGAAGACCGGGGTTCCCTTCGGCTCCTCCGGCGTCCCGTGTGGACCGACCACGATGGCGGCAGCGGCGTGATCCTGGGTGGAGAAGATGTTGCACGATGCCCAGCGGACCTCGGCGCCCAGCGCGGTGAGCGTCTCGATGAGTACTGCGGTCTGAATCGTCATGTGCAGCGATCCGGAGATCCGTGCGCCCTTCAGTGGGAGCACCTCCGCGTACTCGCGGCGAAGCGCCATCAGTCCCGGCATCTCGTGCTCGGC
Organism: Rhodococcus sp. ZPP; assembly: GCF_017656075.1. Taxonomy (NCBI): domain Bacteria; kingdom Bacillati; phylum Actinomycetota; class Actinomycetes; order Mycobacteriales; family Nocardiaceae; genus Rhodococcus; species Rhodococcus sp. ZPP. The sequence goes on along the minus strand of NZ_CP058638.1, from coordinate 6,088,583 downwards.
GAGCCGGATCTCCTTGCGGCCGAACTCCGCGAGCGAAAGGTCCGCCACCTTGAAATCGATCCCGTTACGGCTCTCGGCCACGGGCGTGGTTGAAACTGAGGTCGTCATCTGCCTCTCCTGGTTGGCTGCTGTTTCGATCAAGGCTATCGGTACGGCCGCCGAAGGGTGACACTCAGACGACCGTCCGCGCACTCAGCCTTCCAACCGATCGGCCCCGTCGACTGCCCTGTCCACGAAAGGTCCGAGAAGAGCACCGAGATCCTCGGCAACGTTGGCCTCCGACTCGGGGGGCATCGAGATGTAACTCATAGCCAGCCGCACGATGGCGCGACTCAGAATTCCCGCGTCCACCACACTCGCTCGTACCCAGCTACGGTGGAAAACTTCTGCCAACCGCGTCGATGCACGCTCGATGATGGGTGCACTCTCGGTCGTGATCAACCGCAGGAGGTCCGGTTTGGTCTCACCGCGTAGCAGCGACTGCACCAGCGGATCGGAGAGACTCGCGGCGAAGAACGCGGTGAAGCCCGACAGCAGTGCGGCTCGCCCCTGTCCGACGTGGGCGACGAGCGCCTCGTCGACCGCATCGACCAATTCGTCCGCCAACCGAAGGGCGTATGCCTCCGCAAGCCCCTGACGGGACTTGAACTCGTTGTACAGGGTCTGCCTGCTTACCCCGGCACCGGCCGCGACGTCCGACATCGTGATGTCGGACCAGTCCTTCTCGAACAACAGATCGCGCATGGCGTCGAGTACCGACTGACGCAGCAGCAGCCGCGTGGCCTCCTGGTAGGTCACTCTGACACGCGACGAAGTCATGTTCACGACATTAGTGCCCGGCACCGCACGCCGGTGCGTCCGGTACGTGGCCACACCGGGCACTGTCATCCGGAAGTCAGCTCCGCTCGATCTCGACCATGAAGAAGTCCGCTTTCGCGGCGCCGCAATCCGGGCAACTCCAGTCTTCCGGTATGTCGTCCCAACGAGTTCCGGGTTCGATGCCGTCTTCCGGCCAACCCAGCGCCTCGTCGTATTCGAACCCGCACTGTACACACTGGTAGAGCTTGTACTCGGTCATGTCGTGCCTCCTGCTGTGGTCGCCGTCTTCTCGAAGTCGAGCTTCTCCCGCACCCCGCAGTCGGGGCAGCACCAGTCCTCGGGGATCGAATCCCACTGCGTGCCAGCGGGGAATCCTTCCCGGGGTGCGCCGGTCGCCTCGTCGTAGACGTACTCACAGACCGGACACTGGTACGCGCTCATGCCCGGGCTCCGTACTTCGCGAGAACCTCGGCGCGCTTCGCAGGGTGAATGTTGACGCGGGTGACGTCCCCGTCGTAGTGAGCGAGGACCCGGGGATCCATCACCTTGCGCCACAGCGGCGGGAAGTAGGCGAGCGTAATCATGCTCGCGTAACCGCTCGGCAGGTTGGGGGCGCCGTCCATGCTCCGCAGCGTCTGGTATCGCCGGGTCGGGTTGGCGTGGTGATCGCTGTGTCGCTGCAGGTGGTACAGGAAGATGTTGGTGCAGATGTGGTCGCTGTTCCAACTGTGCTCGGGAGTGCAACGTTCGTAGCGACCACTAGCTGTCTTCTGCCTGCGCAGCCCATAGTGCTCGAGATAGTTGACCGTCTCGAGCAGGCAGAAACCGAAGACGGCCTGGATCACCAGATACGGTGCGATGCCGAGGCCGAACGTTGCCAGCAGAGCACCGAACAGCACCACCGACATCGCCCAGGCGTTGAGGACGTCGTTGTGAATCGTCCACGGTCCCTTGCCCAGGCGATCCAGCCGGGCCTTCTCGAGTCGCCAGGACGACGTCAGGCTCCCCCACACGCTGCGCGGCAGGAAAGCCCACAACGTCTCGCCCATGCGGGAACTCGCGGGATCCTCGGGCGTGGCTACCCGGACGTGGTGACCGCGGTTGTGCTCGATGTAGAAATGGCCGTAGAACGATTGCGCCAAGGTCACCTTCGACAGCCACCGTTCGAGCTCGTCCTTCTTGTGGCCCAGCTCGTGTGCGGTATTGATCCCGATTCCTGCCACACAGCCGATGCTGATCGCGAGGCCGATCTTCGAGAGCACCCCGAGGCCACCCTCGATACCCAGCCACCCGAGATCGGATGCGGACCATAGGTAGCAGGCTGTCACGAGACTGAGAATCTGGAAGGGAATATAGGCGTAGGTGCAGTACCGGTAGTACTTGTCGTTCTCGAGCCGGTCCATCACCTCGTCGGGCGGGTTCTCGCCGTCCGGGCCGAAGAACACGTCCAGAATCGGCAGCAGGACGTAGACGAGCAGTGGGCCGATCCACCACCACACGGGCGCCACCGCGTCGAGACCGATTCGTCCCGAGGCCCACACGAGGCCGATCGCGAGAAACACCGCAGTGGGCGGTATCAGCCCCAGTAGCCATAAATAGCGCTTTTTGTCCCGCCACTGTTCGGTCGGTATCGCCGGTTCCGCCTGTGGACGTGTTGCCATGTCCGCTCCTTCGCTTTCACCCCTACGTGAGGCAGGTCACCAATGAGATAGACAATATCCGGCTTTTCGTTCTTGATCTATACAAATTGGAAATTTTGTAAACTTGATCGATCAAGAAGGTCGCGGCAAGAGAAATCCGCCGGGAAAGCACAGTGGTGCTTTCCCGGCGGACCGGATACCCGAGGCGGGTTGCGGGTCAGATCACCTCGCCGCGACTGCGCCTGCCCATCATGGAATGTCTGCGGCCGTACGCGAAGTAGATGATCACGCCGAGCAGCATCCACACGACGAACCGGATCCATGTTTCGACGGAGAGGTTGAACATCAACCACAGGCAGGCCAGTACCGCGAGAATCGGCACCAGCGGCACCAGCGGGACGCGGAACCCACGGGGTAGGTCGGGCCGGGTCCGGCGTAGCACGATGACGCCGACCGAGACCAGGACGAAAGCGAACAACGTTCCGATGTTCACCATCTCTTCGAGGGTGCCGATCGGGAAGAAGCCGGCGAGAACAGCTACCACGACACCGACGAGCACGGTAATGCGGACCGGCGTGCCGTGCTTGCCGGTGGGCGCGAGACGCCTCGGCATCAGGCCGTCACGCGACATGGCGAACAACACCCGGGTCTGGCCCAGCATAAGCACCATTACTACCGTCGTCAGACCGGCCAGTGCACCGAAGGAGATGAGATTCTTCGCCCACGTGATGCCGTGAATGTCGAAGGCGGTGGCCAGATTGGACGTGTCGCCGGCCAACTCCTTGTAGTCGACCATCCCGGTGAGAACCAGGGTGACCGCGACGTAGAGAACGGTGACGATCGCGAGTGAGCCCAGGATGCCGCGGGGCAGAGCCTTCTGCGGATCCTTGGTCTCCTCGGCGGTGGTGGCAACGATGTCGAAACCGATGAATGCGAAGAACACGAGACTGGCCGCGGCGAGGAGCCCGTACCAACCGAACGTGCTGCCACCAGCGCCCGTCACATAGGAGAACAGCGACTGGTGGATACCCTCACCGGTCTCGGCGGGCTCGGACGGCGGGATGTACGGCGAATAGTTGTCACTCTCGATATAGAACGCGCCCACGACCACCACCATGAGCACGACCGCCACCTTGATCGTCGTAATGACGAGCGACACGCGTGACGACAGCTTGGTACCGGTGACGAGCAGAACGGTGATGACCGCGACGATCAGCACCGCGCCCCAGTCGAATTTCCACGACCCGAACTGGGCGATCGGCGTGTGATTGCCGATCACCTCGCCGAGATAGAGGGACCACCCCTTGGCGACGACCGAGGCGGCGAGGGCGAACTCGAGGATGAGGTCCCAGCCGATGATCCAGGCGACGAACTCACCGAACGTCGCGTACGAGAAGGTGTATGCACTGCCTGCCACCGGAACGGTCGACGCGAACTCGGCATAGCACAGCGCCGCGAGACCACACGCGATTGCGGCAATCACGAACGCCGCCGACACGGCAGGTCCCGCGACGTTCCCGGCGGTCCGGGCGGTGAGGGTGAAGATGCCGGCACCGATGACGACGGCGACACCGAACACCGTGAGGTCCCACGCCGTGAGATCTTTCCGGAGCTTGGTCTCGGGCTCGTCCGTGTCGCGGATCGACTGCTCGATCGACTTGGTCCGGAACAGTCCGTTGGCGCGACCGCTCACCTCCGGTCCACTGCCTTTGTCCTGGATGGCCACATCAGCCTCCTCATTCGAAAGTTGCGGTTCAGCCTATGCTTCGGCGGCCCGGAACAGGTCGGCTTCGAGGTAGATGGCACGGCCGCCGGAACCTCTCGTCGCACCCGGACCTCGGTCCGCAAAGGCGGCTCACAGGCTACGCGATGGGTGCGCCGACTCTCGCATTGAACAGCTGGACCCGGTCCGATGTCGCGGTCACCGACACGTCGGGGTCCTCCGCGGCGATCCAGACTGCACTGCCCTGTTCCACATCGAGGCGCTCGCTACCGCACGCCACCTGAACCGAACCCGCGGTGCAGAGCAGAATCTGCGGACCTTCCGTCCGGAAGCGATGTTCGACAGCACCGTTCGACGCCAGATCGATCCTCGTCAAACAGAATTCGGGAGCGGGCGAGACGTACATGCGCTCGGCGCTGCCGGGCAACTCCTCGGCCTCGAGGACAGGGATGTCGACGGAATCGAAGTCGAGCACCCGGAGGAGTTCGGGAACGTCGACGTGCTTGGGAGTGAGTCCACCGCGGAGAACGTTGTCGGAGTTCGCCATGATCTCCACAGCCATCCCGTGCAGGTACGCGTGGAGATTCCCCGCGTCGAGATAGAGCGCCTGCCCAGGCTCGAGGGTGACCCTGTTCAGCAGGAGAGCGGCGAGGACGCCCGCATCACCGGGATACACCTCACTCAACTCGAGTGCGGTTCGGACCTCGGCAACGAAGTCACCGTCCTTGGCTCCTGACAGATACTCGACGCACCCGTCGAGCACACGCGGCATCAGCGCACTGAGGACGGGCTGGGGCAGAGTGATCCAGGTGGTGAACAGGGCACGCAACCCGTCCGAGTCGGGTTGCCCCGCAATGAGCCCCGCGTAGGGCTGGAGTTCGGGCACCGCGATCGCGTCGAGCAGCTCCACCGTCCGCTTCGGATCCCGGAAACCGGCCAGAGCATCGAACCGGCTCAGCGCGACCACGAGCTCCGGTTTGTGGCTGTCGTCCTTGTAGTTGCGGATCGAGGATCCGAGCGGGATGCCCAGCTCGTTCTCGCGCGCGAAACCTTCGCGGGCCTGTTCCGCACTCGGGTGCGCCTGCAGCGACAGCGGTTCCTCGGCGGCAAGCAGTTTGAGGAGGAACGGAAGGCGTTCGCCGAAGGTGTCGACGCTGCGGCGACCGAGTTGGCGCTCCGGCTCGGTGCGCACCAGGTCCAGGAGCGACCGCTCCCCTTCGTCGGTGACGACGCGTGCGGGATCCGCCGGATGAGCACCGAGCCACAGTTCCGCCTCCGGATGTGCCGTCGGAACGGGCAGTCCGCGCAGCTCAGCGATAGCGGTGCGCGATCCCCATGCATAGGATCGGAGCGCACCTTCGAGTCGGTGCACTAGATACCGCCGATCAGCTGCAGGTATGCGGCAGTCATGTCGAGCCGCCCTACGAGGACCGCTGCCTGCTCGAGTTCCGACCGTTGCGACGGCGAGGGGCCCTCGTCGGAAGCTGCGACGACGATGTCGGCGTCCCCCAGCACCGCGGTCTTGCGTTCGGTCAGCATCAGCTCGGCCTCGGCCGAGAAGACAAAGGTGCGGACAGGACTGGCGGAGGGCGGGCCGTCGAGTTCCGGATCGTGGAAGATCGAATCGGGAACGGCCGCCGGCGCACGGAAGGTGTTCGCCGCACTCAGGACGTCCGACAGTTCGGACGCGGTTGCCACCCGGCCCGCATGCAGTAGCGCCTCGGCGCCGTGACGCGCCAGTTCCATCGCGCTTTCCGTGTCGCCCGTGAGAACGACCCGTCGTCCCTGCATCCGCGAGGCGAGAGACTTCGCCGGATTGTGGAATACCTCGCTCGTCGGTCGATCGCGGAGGGCTTCGCTGTCGACGGCGTCGGCGAGCTGCGCGAGATCGGGCACCTCGTCGCCCCACCGCTCGGATCCCACCACGCGCAGGACCGCGAGGAGGACCGCGAAGTACCGCAGCAGACCATGACGGGTCAGAGCCCGAACCCTGGGCGCGAACATCAGCACGCGCCCCGCCGCGGCCGCCTGCAGAGGCCCCTCATCGGGTGCAGCCACCACCACCTCGGCGCCCCGGCGCACCGCCGCATCGATGGCCTGCACGAGTCGAGGATCACCGGCGTCGTCGCCGGCCACCACGACCACGTCGAGGGGTCCGACCCATACCGGCGTACTGGCGGCACGCACGAGGGGAAACCCGATCCGTTCGGCGAGGACCGCCGTGAGGATCGCCGCGCCACGGCTTGCCCGTCCCGAGCCGGTCACCACCACCACACTGCGCGGCCGAAGACCGTGCAGGCGTTCGAGAACCCCCTCCTCAACGGCGGCTCTGGTGGCCCGGATCTGGGCGCCGCCCATCGCCGCGGACCGAAGGACTCCCACGGTGTCCGCGGCAACCAGTGCGTCGCCGTCGTCGAGATCCAACAGGGGCGTCGGCGCTGTCATGACACCGCACCCCCTTTCTCTTTTCTCGGAACAAGCCTCATCGAAACTTGTGTGCGTGCAAAACCTGTTATTCCAACTATGGCAGTCAGGATCGGACGATGCCCAGTATCTCGGTAACGAGTGCGTCTACGTCTTCCGCCGTGGGCGCTTCCACGTTGAGCCGTAGCAGCGGTTCGGTATTGGACGCCCGCAAATTGAACCAGGCGCGGCCGGCCAGATCGACGGTCACGCCATCGAGCCGGTCGACACCCGTGGTGCGATCGGCGAACGCAGACACGACTGCAGCGGTGCGCTCCGCAGCGTCGGCGACGGTGGAGTTGATTTCCCCGGAGGCCGCGTACCGCTCGTACTTGGCCATCAGCTCGGACAACGGACGCTCCTGCTCCCCCAGCGCAGCGAGTACGTGCAGTCCCGCCAGCATCCCCGAGTCGGCGCCCCAGAACGAGCGGAAGTAATAGTGCGCGGAGTGCTCACCACCGAAGACCGCACCGGTTTCCGCCATCTGTTGCTTGATGAAGGAATGGCCGACCCTTGTGCGCACCGGCGACCCGCCCAGCTCGGTGACCAGTTCCGGGACCGCCCGCGACGTGATGAGGTTGTGGATGATGGTGGCGCCGGGCTCCTTTGCCAGCTCCCGCTCGGCGACGAGGGCCGTCACCGCCGACGGCGAAACGGGATTTCCCAGCTCGTCCACGACGAAGCAGCGGTCGGCGTCACCGTCGAATGCCAGACCGATGTCGGCACCCGTCTTCCGCACATGCTCCTGTAGATCGACCAGATTGGCGGGGTCGAGCGGATTCGCCTCGTGGTTCGGGAATGTGCCGTCGAGTTCGAAGAACAGCGGTTCCAAGGTCACCGGCATTGGCTCGAGCACGGCAGGCACAGTGTGCCCGCCCATCCCGTTCCCCGCGTCGACCGCGACCTTCAAAGGTCGCATGTCGGCGAGATTGACCAGGCCGCGGACGAAGCTCGCGTACCGCTCGAGTACGTCCTCGTCCGTCACCGCGCCGGGCGCTCCGTCGAACTCGGGAACTCCCTCGATTACCTCGGCGGCGATCGTCGCCAGGCCGGTCTCCTGACCGACCGGCTTGGCTCCGGCACGGCAGAGTTTGATCCCGTTGTACTCGGCGGGATTGTGGCTCGCAGTGAACATCGCACCCGGGCAGTCGAACAACCCCGACGCGAAATACAACTGGTCGGTCGACGCCAGGCCGATGAGAACCACGTCGACACCCTGCGCGGTGACACCGTGGGCGAACGCTTTCACGAGGTCCGGGGAGGATGCCCGCATATCGTGGCCGACGACCACCTTTTTCGCCCCGTCGTCGCGCACGAGTCGCGCGAAGGCGCCGCCGACATCCTGAACGAACGCGGCATCGATGAGTTCACCGACCACACCACGCACGTCGTAAGCCTTGATCACGGCATGTACGGACTCGGCTGATCGCGCCACTTCTGTTTTCTCCTTTACGAGCACCAGTGCTGGCGCCAGCCTAATGCCTGCCCGGCGCGGGCACGTCCCGGCAACCGCGAGACGGCGCTCACGCCAAGGACGGACGAGCGGGAAGTCAGTTGGCCGGGTCGGGAAGAACCCGCAGGTGACCACGGCGACCGGTTCGGACCGGTGGAGTGTGCATGCCGGTGTCGGCACGTTCCTCGGCGGAGGCGGCTCGTTCGGAACGCCCGCGCTCGCCCAACCCAGCCTCGCGCACGGCCTCCGCCAACGCGGTCAGATCATCCTCGTCCGGCGTGCTCGAGGAGAATCCGCCCTCGTACCGGACCAGTTCCCATCCCTTCGGTGCGGTGATCCGCGAAGCGTGGGTGTCGCACAGATCCCAGGAATGAGGCTCGTCGACGGTGGCCAGAGGACCCACGACAGCGGTGGAATCCGAATAGACGTACGTGAGCGTCGCGACAGCGGGGTTCTTGCACCCGGGGCGGCAGCATCGACGCAGAGATCTCACAGCTAGGGAGCCTAGCCCACGGAGGCCCGGCACCTACTCGGACACACCGAGAGTGTGCGGCTGTCGTAATGTCCAGTCCATGTCCAGAGCACGACGCAGGCGTCCGGTGACCACCCGATCAGTCGACCGTCGGGGACGCGGAATTCGCGGGTCGGTGTTCCCGCCCGACGCGCCCGCACGGCGCAGTCGGGCGGAGAAATTCGATCTCGTGGTGCTCGAAGCGTTTGCGCCGATCGACGCACAGTGGCGTGAGCGCCTCACAAAGCTGGACATCGCCGTGGACGAGGTCCCGAAAATTCATGCGCTCGATCCGGATTCGGTGAACTGGCCGCCGGAGGTCGTGGCGGACGGACCGGTGCCGCTGTCGCGGCTGATACCCGCAGGCATCGACCGGCACGGCACCGCTACCCGCGCGCGGGTCGTCCTGTTCCGCCGTCCGCTCGAACAGCGTGCTAAAGACCCGGACGATTTGACAGACCTGGTGCACGACGTGCTCGTACAGCAGGTGAGCACCTACCTCGGCGTCGAACCAGAGATCATCGACCCCGATTTGCCGGGCGAGGAGGACTGACTAGACGATCCCCCGCTTGAGCCGACGGCGCTCGCGCTCCGACAGGCCACCCCAGATGCCGAACCGCTCGTCGTTGGCCAACGCGTAGTCCAGGCACTCGTCCTTGACCTCACAGCCCAAGCAGATTCGCTTCGCTTCCCGCGTGGAGCCGCCCTTTTCCGGGAAGAAGGCCTCAGGATCGGTCTGCGCGCACAGCGCGCGTTCCTGCCACTGATCCTCGATGGTCTCGAAAAGATGGTCGAAACCCGTCACCACGCTCAACGCCGGGCGAGTGCCCGTCGTCTCGATCTCCTGCGCGACGAGTTGTCGCACCGGATCCTCACTTACTTTGTCTTCTTGCACACAGACTTCTTGAACACAGACGCCGTCTGCTGCGCCTGCTTCGGAATTGGTCTGCGGTTCGTCGCTTACTGTGCTCCAGCGAGTCTCCGACTCGACCTGCTCATTGGGCATCGCTCCGCCTCCTCACCTGTGATAGCGCAGAAAATTTCGATCGTTCACGTACCCCGAACCGAACACCCCTGCCATCCGTTCGAACAACCGTTCGAATTGATCCCCGCTGCAAGCGATTCCACGCCCACAACGTCGGAATGACATATTTGTGATTAGACACGCCCAGCGTGTCGCGGTCAAGCTAAGCCCAAAATGTCCATTACTATTTCGCGCTCGAAATCGCGGGGGGAAGCGGCCGATCGCCTCCCTCGGAGCACCGCCTAGGCTTTGCTTCGTGAACGTGACTGTATTGGTTGGCGGAGTCGGTGGGGCTCGATTCCTGCAAGGCGTACGCAGACTCCTCGGCACCGACGGGGCGCAGGAGGACGACTCTCCCACCCCTCGGATCACCGCTGTCGTCAATGTCGGTGACGACGTGTGGATGCACGGCCTGCGCATCTGCCCCGACCTGGACACCTGCATGTACACCCTCGGCGGCGGCATCGACACCGAGCGTGGATGGGGTCATGCGGGAGAGACCTGGAACGCCAAGGAGGAACTTGCGGCGTACGGTGCCAAACCCGATTGGTTCGGTCTGGGCGACCGCGACATCGCCACACACCTGATTCGCAGCCAGATGCTGCGCACGGGGTACCCGTTGTCGGCTGTGACCGAGGCCCTGTGCAATCGCTGGCAGCCGGGTGTCGCCCTGTTGCCGGTCACCGACGACCGCAGTGAGACGCATGTCGTCATCACGGATCCGGAAGACGGTGAGCAGCGCGCAATCCACTTCCAGGAATGGTGGGTCCGGCACCGCGCCCAGGTCCCGACACACAGTTTCGCGCACATCGGCGCCGAGCAGGCGAAGCCTGCCCCCGGAGTGGTGGAGGCGATCGAGTCCGCGGACATCGTCCTGCTCGCCCCGTCGAATCCGGTGGTCAGCATCGGGGCGATCCTCGCCGTCCCGGGTATTCGCGGGGCCTTGCGCACGGCCGCCGCGAAGGTGGTCGGCGTCTCCCCGATCATCGGCGGAAAGCCGTTGCGCGGCATGGCGGACGAATGCCTGGACGTCATCGGGGTCGAGACGTCGGCGGAGGCGATCGGACGCTTCTACGGGGCGCGCAGCGGGACAGGAATTCTTGACGGCTGGCTGGTCCACGACACCGACACCGCCGACCTACCTGGGGTCGAGGTCCGGAGTGTGCCGTTGATCATGACCGACCCCGACGCGACCGCGGCAATGGTCCGGGCCGCTCTGGACGTGGCAGGGGTGCCGCTGTGAACGATCACGCACCGGGCGGCCCGCTCGAAATCCTGCCGGTCCTCGGTCTGCCCGAGTTCCGCCCCGGCGACAATCTCGCCGCCGCCGTGGTTGCGGCGGCATCGTGGCTTCGCGACGGCGACGTGCTGGTGGTCACCAGCAAGGTGTTCTCCAAGGTGGAGGGCCGCATCGTCGCCTCCCCCACCGATCCCGACGAACGAGACGCAGCCCGGCGGCGCCTCGTCGAACAGGAAGCCGTCCGCATCGTCGCCCGGAAGGGACGCACACTGATCACCGAGAATCGCCTCGGGATCGTCCAAGCAGCCTCGGGGATCGACGGTTCGAACGTCGAGGGGTCCGAACTCGCTCTTCTGCCCGAGGATCCGGACCGCAGCGCTCGTGGTTTCCGGGACGCGATCAAGGCCGCCCTCGGTGTCACCGTCGCTGTCGTCGTCACCGACACGATGGGACGGGCGTGGCGTAATGGTCAGATCGATGCCGCGATCGGTGCGGCCGGTCTTCCCGTCCTGCACGCGTATGCCGGGGCCCGCGACGGCCAGGGCAACGAGCTGATCGTCACCGAAGTGGCGATTGCCGACGAGATCGCCGCAGCAGGCGATCTCGTGAAGGGAAAGCTCGGCGGCGTGCCCGTCGCTGTCGTGCGTGGCCTCGACGTCGGCGACGACGGATCCCGCGGGGCGGATCTGATCCGGCGCGGACCGGAAGACTTGTTCTGGCTCGGCACCGCCGAATCGCTGGCTCAGGGCCGATCCGAGGCCCTTCTGCTGCGGCGCTCGATCCGGCAGTTCTCCGACGAGCCTGTCGACGCCGACGCCGTTCGCGCATCGATCTCAGAAGCGCTCACCGCTCCTGCGCCGCACCACACTCGCCCGGTCAGGTTCGTCTGGATCCGGACCCGCGCGATCCGGGACGAACTGTTGTCCCGCATGCGGGATCAGTGGCGGGCCGACCTCACCTCCGACGGCATGGACGCGGCGGCCGTCGAAGCCCGGGTGGCGCGGGGGAACATTCTGTTCGACGCCCCCGAGGTCGTCATCCCCTTCTGTGTTCCCGACGGCGCCCACAGCTATCCCGACGCGCGCAGGCAAACGGCCGAATCCACGATGTTCACCGTGGCCGTCGGCGCGGCTGTGCAGGGATTGCTCGTCTCCTTGGCCGTCAAGGGGATCGGCAGTTGCTGGATCGGCTCGACAATTTTCGCCGCCGACGTCGTGCGCAGCGTCCTGGAATTGCCCGCCGACTGGCAGCCTCTCGGTGCCGTCGCGATCGGCCATCCCCTGGAGCCGCTCGCGCCGCGAGATGTCCCCGACCCCGCCGACGCCCTTCTCGAACGGTGATCGCCGCGACATGAGCGCCGAATCTCTGCACCGGTCTGCGACCGAGGTTCTCGAGTCCTGGAAAACAGGGAGCGAGAACGACGAATCGCTACGCCACACCATGCTTGCGTTCCTCGGTTCCGCACCCCTCGGCTGTCTCCGCGAGTACGCCCCGGGTCACATCACGGCGTCGTCGCTGGTGCTGGACGAAGGCGGATGCCACGTCCTCCTCACATTGCATCCCCGTGTCGGCCGGTGGATCCAGTTGGGCGGGCACTGCGAGGCCACCGACGAGACCGTCGTCGACGCGGCCCTGCGCGAGGCCTGCGAAGAGTCGGGTATTCCGGATCTACGGATCGACCCCGAATTGCTTTCGGCGCACACACATCCCATCACCTGTTCACTGGGACAGCCGACCCGGCATCTCGATCTGCGCTTCCTCGTACGGGCCCGGCCCGACGCACACATCGTGCGCAGTTCCGAATCCACAGACCTGCGCTGGTGGCCGGTGGACGCGCTGCCGCCCGCCGCGGAGAAGTCGACGATCGACCACCTGGTCCATCTCGCCGGGCTGCGCTGAACAGGACTACCTGCGCCAGGCGGCGCAGTAATCCTGTGTGCCTACGCCTTTCACACGTCGGTGCTGAACCGCACTCCGCCGTCGGGAAGCGTCACACCCGGCCACACCCGCGCCCCACGCAACAGCTCACACCGGGCACCGATGTCGGCTCCATCGCCGATCACCGCATCGCGGACCAGAGCCCGCGGACCGATGCGCGCACCGAAACCGATGATGGACCGTTCCACGGTCGCCCCTGCCTCGACGACCGCACCGTCGAACAGCACGGCGCCGTCGAGGCGTGCACCCGCCCCGACCTCGGCCCCTCGGCCGACCACGGTGCCGCCGATCAGCAAGGCACCCGGGGCGACACCCGCTCCTGGGTGAACCAGGGATTCGCCGCGGGGCCCGTCGAGTGCCGGCGAGGGGGCAATGCCCCGGACGAGGTCCGCCGAGCCGCGGACGAAGTCCTCCGGAGTGCCCATGTCACGCCAGTACGACGAGTCCACGTGCCCGTAAACTCGGGCGCCGTCCGCCAGCAGAGCCGGGAAGACCTCGCGCTCCACCGACACCGGCCGTCCCGACGGGATCTGTTCGATGATGTCGCGCTTGAACACGTAGCAGCCAGCGTTGATCTGGTCTGTCGGCGGGTCCTGAGTCTTCTCGAGGAACGCCGTGACGCGTCCGTCTGCGTCGGTGGGAACGCAACCGAACGCCCGCGGATCGCCCACCCGCACGAGGTGCAGTGTGACGTCGGCTTCGGTGGTTCGGTGTGTGTCGAGGATCCCGCCGAGGTCGGTGCCACCGAGCACGTCACCGTTGAACACCATGGTGTTCTCACCGCGCAGTTTCGGGAGCACGTTGCGGATGCCGCCACCGGTTCCGAGCGGCTCGGTCTCCGTGACGTAGTCGATCTCGAGACCCAGCTTCGACCCGTCACCGAAGTATTCTTCGAACACCTCCGCTTTGAAGGACGTGCCCAGGACGACGTGGTTGATTCCCGCCGCCGCGATACGCGCGAGCAGGTGGGTGAGGAACGGCAGACCTGCCGTCGGCAGCATCGGCTTGGGCGCCGACAAGGTCAGCGGGCGAAGCCGAGTGCCCTTGCCCCCCACCAGCACCACTGCATCGGTCTTCTGTTCACCTGTCATCGGACGTCGCCCCCTCGTTGGTCATTCTTGTGTCGTTCGCGCACTGCCGCGGCCACCGCCAACCTCGACCGCACCGCCAATCCTCCCCGGAGGGCCCACCGCAACGGCGCCTGCCACCAATGCGGGTGCCGGTCTGCCTGGAAGCGATAGGCACTTTGGTGATGGGCGGGCAACATCAACTCTGGATGCTTCCCGGCTGCATGCCCCTTGGCGTGCGTGACCTCGGCGGACGGGACGTAGACGTTGAGCCACCCCGCCTTGCCCAGCCGGTCACCGAGATCGACATCCTCCATGTACATGAAGTAGCGGGAGTCGAAACCGTTGATCGAATCGAATGCCGCCCGGCGCATCAGCAGGCATGAACCGGACAACCAGCCGACCGCGCGCTCGCTGAGTGACTCGTTCTCCTGGCGGTAACCGGCGGTCCAGGGATTGGACGGCCACACCGTGCCCAATACCGCGTGCCCTGCCCCCGACACCAGGTCGGGCACCTGGCGCGCCGAGGGATACACGCTTCCGTCGGGTTCGAGCACGAGGGGACCGAGGGCTCCCGCCCGTGGCCACCGCTCCGCAGCCGCGAGAAGAACGTCGATCGATCCGGGCGCCCACCGAACATCCGGATTGGCCACGACGACGAACTCGATCTCTTCGTCGATCTCCGCCACAGCCCGGTTGACGGCACCGCCGTAACCGATGTTCCCGCCGGTGCGTAACAGACGCACATGGTCGTACGCCTTGTCCGCAGCCTCGGGAGCGCCGTCCGTCGAACCGTTGTCGGCCATCACGACCTGCGGCTCTTCTTTCGTCGCCTCGGCGAGAGTGTCCAGGAAATGCTCCAGATGCTCGCCTGGCGAATAGGTCACCGTCACCACGGCCAGCTTCGAACTCACGCGGGCAAGCGTAGCCGTTCCGGCGCGCTCCGCCTCACACGACCGTTGTCAGCGCTGCGCGCAAGGCGTCACGCCACGGCCGCATAGGTGTGAGCCCTGCGCCTACCCAGGCGTTCTGTGACAGAACAGAGAACGCCGGGCGCGGGGCGGGGCGCACGAACTGCGTACTCGAGCATGGGCGAACCCGCTCCGGGTCGGCCCCTGCCTCCTCGAAAACCGCCCGGGCGAGGTCGTACCAGCTGGCCTTCCCTGCGTTGGTGGCATGCAGCACCGGGACCGTGACATCGGTGCGGAGTACCAGTTCCAGGAGGGCAGCCGCGAGGTCCCCGGCGAAGGTGGGCGAACCCACCTGATCGTTCACCACGTCGATCGTGTCGCGCTCACGTTCGAGGCGGAGCATGGTGGCCACGAAATCGGCACCCGCACCGCTGTAGACCCATGCGGTCCGCACGACGTGGGCGGTGGGAAGCGCTGCGTGTACAGCGCGCTCACCCGCCAGTTTGGTGCGCCCATACGCTGTCGCCGGCCCGGTCGGAGAATCCACCTCGTACGGCGTGTCCGCCTGGCCGGCGAACACGTAGTCGGTGGAGATGTGCACCAGCCGCGCACCCGCACGGGCACACGCCGCCGCGAGATTCGCCGGGCCTCGCTCGTTGACGGCGAGTGCCGTCGCCTCGTCGGATTCGGCGGCGTCCACTGCGGTGTACGCAGCACAGTTGATCACGACCGATCCGCTCTCCACCTGCGCGTCCACGGCGCCGCGGTCGGTGATGTCGAGTTCGTCCGATCCCACGCCGCGCACCGCGATTCCTGCCGCCTCCGCGCATCGGACAAGGTGTCTGCCCAGTTGTCCCCGGGCACCGGTCACCAGCATTTCCGTCACGCGGTCAGTCTGGCACGCCGATCGCCGCGTCCCGACTCCGAACGCGCCGACCAGTAGCCTGGTTTGCGTGTCACACGAGCAACCCGTTCCGGGCGACCCCCCGAGGACGCGCCAGCATCCCGTCCACATCGCGGCGGCCGTGCTGTCGGTGCTCGCACTCGTCGTCACGGGCTTCGCGTGGCGGAGCATCGATTCGTTGCGGAACAATCTGGCGACGGCGGGCGGTCTCGGACTCGGCGGAAGCGCCGACGGCGCCGTCGACATCCTCATGGTGGGTACGGACAGCCGCACAGATGCGCACGGCAACCCGTTGTCCCAGGAGGAACTAGATTCACTGCGGGCCGGCGAGGAGGTGGCGTCCAATACCGACACCATCGTCCTGATCCGCGTCCCGAACGACGGCAGTTCCGCCACCGCCATTTCCATCCCCCGCGACTCCTACGTCAACGTTCCGGGAATCGGCAAATCCAAGATCAATGCGGCATACGGCGCCACCAAGGAAACGGAGCGGTTGAAGCTCGTCGAGGGCGGCGCGACCGATGAAGAGGCCGAGGAGCAGTCGACGGAGTCCGGCCGGGAGGCACTCATCAAATCGGTCGCGGATTTGACCGGCATCACCGTCGACCACTACGCCGAGGTCGGGTTGCTCGGATTCGTCCTCCTGACCAACGCGGTGGGCGGCGTCGACGTGTGCCTCAACGAGCCGGTGGACGAGGACATGTCCGGGGCACATTTCCCCGCTGGTGAGCAGTCGCTGAAGGGCGCCGACGCGTTGAGCTTCGTCCGGCAACGCCACGACCTTCCCCGTGGAGACCTCGACCGCATCGTGCGCCAGCAGGTGTTCATGGCGTCGCTCGTCGGCAAGGTTCTGTCCGCGAAAACTCTCAGCGATCCGGGCAAGCTGAACGAACTGAGCGCTGCGGTCCAGCGTTCCGTCGTCCTCGACGACGACTGGGACATCATCGAATTCGCCACCCAACTCCAGGATCTTGCCGGTGGCAAGGTGCAATTCGACACCATTCCGGTGGCCGATCTCAACGGCATGACCGACTACGGCGAGTCCATCGTCGAGGTCGATCCGAAGGCCGTGAAGAAGTATGTGGCAGGTCTCGTCGGTGAAGAACCGAGCGACTCGGACGACACGTCCACCACCACACCGAACATCGACGCGTCCACTGTCACCGTGGATGTCGCGAACGCCAGCGACATCGGGGGCCTCGCCACCGGTGTCTCCGATGCGCTCACCGCGCTGGGCTACGTACAGGGTGAGGTGGGTAACTACACCGGCACCTCGGTGAGTTCCACCACGGTCTTCGCCCACTCCGCGGACGACGACAGCGCCAAGGCGGTTGCATCGGCACTCGGGGGGCTGCCCACCGACACCGATTCGTCTCTGCCCGAAGGCTCGGTTCGCGTGGTGCTGTCCGACGACTACAACGGCCCGACCTCCGCGGAGACCACCGCCACGAGCGGAACGACCGAGACCGCCGGCACGTCCTCCGCGGCAGGCACCTCGCCCACTCCGGCACCGTCCGGCCCGCCCATCGACGCCGGCTCCTCCGGCCCGCGCTGCGTGAACTAGAGAACGAGAAACGAACTGTGTCCATGAACCATGCCTCCCGCACGCTGACCGACGCCCTTCTCGACCCCATCCTGGCGAGCGACCCGGCGGGCCCACGAGTGACGTTCTACGACGACGCCACCGGCGAACGGGTCGAACTCTCCGCGCTCACCCTGACCAACTGGGCGGCGAAGACCGCCAATCTGCTGCGGGACGAGTTCGCCCTCGAACCGGGAGCACGGGTGTGCGTGCTGCTGCCCGCGCACTGGCAGACCGCCGCAGTTCTCCTCGGTGCCTGGTGGGCCGGGGCCGAGGTCGTCCTCGAGCCCGACGAGCGGGCGGAAGTCGCACTTGTCTCGGTGGACCGTCTCGACGACGTCGACGACGTACCTGAGGTCGCGGTGCTTTCTCTCGACGCATTCGGACGCCCCGTCCCCGATCTCCCGGTCGGCATTACCGACTACGCCACCTCCGTCCGCGTCCACGGCGACCAGTTCCGGCCGACCGTTGCCGGACCGGCGCTCGCCGGGGCCGGCGTGGACGACGTTCTCGAGGCCGCACGAGCGTCGGCCGAAGCGCAGGGAATCACGTCGACGGATCGGGTGTCGTCCGATGCCGATTGGAATTCGCCCGATGCACTGATCGCCGGGCTGATCGCCGTCTTCACGGCCGGCGCGTCGCTGGTGCAGGTGGCCAACGCCGACCCGTCGGCTCACGCGCGGCGGATCGATACCGAGAAAATCACGCGTCAGCTGACGCGATAGCCACCGTCCGCCAGTCCCGCGGCGATCTCGAATCTGTTGCGCCTCCCGGGGTGGCGTAACTCCTCGAACAGGTACCGCAGCGCGAAGGTCCACCCGTAGCTCGCCCACTGGTCGGCATGCACCGACTCGTGTCGCAGTAGCGGTCGCGCCGGCATCCGGCCCGTGAGGAACGCGCCACCGATGGTGGTGCCCCCACGCGCGAAGCCGCCCCTCATGTCGCTGCACACGAAGATGCCGAACTCTTCGTCGAAGGCAATCCGTCCACCCCACGCCCGCCCATACACCAACGCCAAGCTGGTGATCGCCGCCGACTGTGCATTCCCCCGTGACGCACGGATGACCGCGATCCCACGACTGCGTCTCATCCGTGGAGGATAGGTGCTTGCGGCGAGCTTCATCCACAACATCACGCCCATCCACAGACCAACCGGAAGTCCCAGTTCGCGCGCAGGAGTGACCCATCGTCGAACCCGACACGTATATCCGGTGCGCCGCGGTGTCCGAGTGGCGCCGGGACGGGGTCCTGAGTCACCGCACAGCAGCCTGGCTGTACGGGTGGTTACCCGAGCCAGTGGTATTCGAGGCGACGATCCCCAGGGCGCTCCGGGTGACGCCCCCGGACTGGTTACGGCTGTACCGCCGCGACCTCCCTACACCGTCGGTATCGATGGTGTCGCTGCTCCCTGTGGTCTCGTCTGCTCAAGCGCTCTTCGACTGCGCCGTCGTCATGCCAGAGCGCGACGTCGCGTCGCTTGTCGACGCCGAACTCAACCGAAGCGTCGATCCCGACGAATTCCGGGACCTCTGCGTCACCCACCGCGGTCGGCACGGCGCACCCGCAGCACGGCTACTTCTACGCCATGCGGCCCTCCGCGCCGCGTCGGAACCCGAGCGGGTACTCGGTAGAGAGCTCAGCCTCCGCGGTTGTCCGCCCGGGGCCAACCACCCGATCGGTCCGTACTCGGGTGATTTCGTCGATGAGCAGGCGCGGATCGTCGTCGAGGTCGACGGCCGCGAATTCCACAGCGATCCGAAGGTGTTCCGGAACGACCGACGGCGTCAAATTGGCTTGTCCGGGAGGGGTGGGTGGTGCTCCGCTTCGCGGCCTACGACGTCCTGGCGCATCCCGATGTGATCGCCGACGAGATCGTCACTGCGGTGCGTCGGCGCCGGCGCCGGCGCAGTCGGCGCTGACAGTGCACTCAGCCGCCACTCCTTGCCCATCGAAGGCCGCTTCGGCCACCCAGAACCACATAGTGGCGGCTCAGTACGAACTCAGCCGAGGAGCTTCTCGCGCAGGGCTTTGTCCTTGTCGAGCACCATCGATTCGAGCCCGTCCTGGAACGCGGCCATCTGCCGTTGCAGGGTGGGGTCGGCGGCACCGAGGATGCGGACGGCGAGCAGACCCGCATTACGGGCCCCCCCGATGGAGACCGTCGCAACGGGAACGCCCGCAGGCATCTGCACGATCGAGAGCAGGGAATCCATGCCGTCGAGGTACTTCAACGGAACCGGCACACCGATGACGGGCAGTGGGGTTGCCGAGGCGACCATGCCGGGCAGATGGGCCGCGCCGCCGGCACCGGCGATGATCACCTTGATGCCGCGACCGGCGGCGGACTTCGCGTAATCGAGCATCCGCTGCGGTGTGCGGTGGGCGGAGACCACACCGACCTCGAACCGGACACCGAACTCCGCGAGGGCCTCGGCGGCGGCTTCCATGGTGGGCCAGTCGGAGTCGCTGCCCATGATGAGCCCGACCTGCGCGCCCTGCTGTGCTGCCGATTCACTCACCGTGTACATCCCATCCGTCGGTCCATTCCGCGTGTGAAAGCCAATGCGCCGCCCGCTCGGCCCGCTCGCGCACCGCGGCCACGTACTCGGGGTCGTCGACGGACCCGGGGCCGCCCACGATGTTGACGTGGCCGATCTTGCGGTCCTTGCGTTCGCCCTTGCCGTAGAGGTGCACCTTGGCGTCGGGCATCCGCGCAAACAGGTGGTGGACCCGTTCGTCCATGCTCATCTCCGGAGCGGTGGGCGCCCCGAGGACGTTCGCCATGACGGTGAGCGGCGCGATCGGCGCGGTATCACCGAGGGGATAGTCGAGGACGGCACGCAGATGCTGCTCGAACTGCGAGGTGCGGGCGCCGTCCATGGTCCAGTGGCCCGAGTTGTGCGGGCGCATCGCCAGTTCGTTGACCATGAGGGTGCCGTCGGAGGTTTCGAAGAACTCTACCGCCATGGCGCCCACCACACCGAGTTCGGAGGCGAGCCGCAACGCCAGTCCCTCTGCCGCTGCAGCGAGTGACTGGGGCAGCTGCGGAGCCGGAGCCAGGACGACGGCGCACTGGCCGTGCCGCTGAACGGTTTCCACGACCGGCCACGTGGCCCCCTGGCCGAACGGTGACCGTGCCACCATCGCCGACAGCTCGCGGCGCATGTCGACCTTCTCCTCCACGAGGAGGGCGACACCGTTGTCGAGTTGCTGTGTGACGATGCGCTCGGCTTCGTCCGAATCGTCAGTGATCCAGACACCCCGGCCGTCGTATCCGCCGCGGACGGCCTTGATCACCAGCGGCCATCCGTGCTGCGCGCCGAACTTCACGACGTCCTCGGCCCACGTCACTTCGGCGAAGGCCGGGACGGGCGCACCGAGCTCGCCGAGCTTGCGCCGCATCGCCAGCTTGTCCTGCGCATACACCAGAGCCTGCGGCGGCGGCTGCACATTGACACCCTCGGCGACGAGGACGTCGAGGTGCTCGGTCGGGACGTGCTCGTGGTCGAAGGTCAGCGCATGCGAACCGACTGCCGCCTCACGCAGCGCGTTGAGGTCGGTGTGGCTGCCGAGAACGACGTCGGGGCTCACCTGCGCGGCAGGTTCGTCGAGCGCACCCGAGAGCACGCGCAGCGTCTGGCCGAGCGCAATCGCGGCCTGGTGCGTCATCCGCGCGAGTTGGCCACCGCCGATCATCGTCACGACGGGTTGCCCGGCGTGCAGATCGCGGGGTGTCGTGGGACGCGGTGAGGAGTCAGAGTTGCCGGTCACGGGTCATAAGTTTGTCACGTCCGGTGCCGGGTCCCCGCGCCGAGGTGGCAGCACGTCAGTTTCTGTGATTCTCCTGATGATTTCACCGCCAGTTAGTGGTATTGCGTCCTGCTTTCGTAAACTTCTCCGTTGTGTCATTCGTCGATGGTGTCCTCGCACGCGTACCCCAGCCTTTCCGGGCTCTCGCGTTGCGGCATCACGAGCTGATCAAGTTCGCCATCGTCGGCGGCACCACCATGGTGTTCGACCTGGCCATCTTCTACTCGCTCAGCCTCACGATCCTGGAAGAGAAGCCGGTCGTCGCGAAGGTTCTTTCCGGCGTCCTGGCGACAGTGCTGAGCTACATCCTCAACCGCGAATGGTCCTTCAAGAATCGCGGTGGACGCGAGCGCCACCACGAGGCGTTGCTGTTCTTCACCATCAGCGGCATCGGAGTTCTCATCGCCGCTGCACCCTTGTGGACCGCCAACAACGTCTTCGATATCCGTGCCAACCAGGAAAATCTCACCACTCTGGTGATCGTCGACTTCGTGCTCAACTACATCATCGGGAATCTTCTGCAGATGGTCTTCCGGTTCTGGGCGCTGCGCCGGTTCGCCTTCCCGGAACAGACCGTCCGCATCGATCCAGATCTGGTCGACGAGGCCGCCGAGGAAGAAATCGGCCACGCTTGAGCCGAGGGCGCGCTCCTACCGTGGCTCCCTGATCCCGGCCACCCGGGTCGGCACGTGCTCCCGCGCGACCGGGACGAAGATCGCGAACAACGCCGGCCGGCGCCGCTGCAACTCGAGCCGGCCCCCGTCGGCCTCTATCAGCGCCCTGGCCAGCGCGAGCCCGACTCCGGTGGATCCGGCCCCGGAGAACCCGCGGTCGAAGATATGCGGCGCGAGGTCGTTGCTCACCCCGTCGCCTTCGTCGGAGACCTCCACGCACACCGTCGCTTCGCGGATGGAAGCATCCGGACCCGCCGCCCTGAGCGTCTGCCCGTGAATCAGCCGCACCGCGACAGTGCAGGTACCGGCGCCGTGCATGAGGGCATTGTCGACGAGCACCGCGACGGCCTCACGCAGCCGTGAGCCCGTGGTCGACGCCATCACCGTGGCATCACCGCGCAGCACCAGGTCGCGGGAGGCATCCTCGAAAGGCCGTTTCCAGTCGGCGATGACGACGCCGAGTTCCCGGATCACGGAAACGTGGTTTTCGGTACCGCTGTTGCGCGAGGAGCGCACCAGTTCGTCGATCGCGACGGTGAGGCGGTCCACCTGCGCCATCGCCTCGTCCGCTTCGACCACGACGGCGGGGTCGGAGTGCTCCGACAGTTCGTCGAGGCGCAGGCGCACAGCGGTCAGGCGGCTGCGCAACTGGTGGGACACATCGGCGACGAGGGCGTGCTCACGCTGCAGCCTGCCGGCGATCTCGACGGTGGCGGAATCGAGGACATCGGACACCCTGTCCAGTTCGGGAATGCCGTGGCGACGACTGTCCGGGCGAAAATCGCCCTCGGCGAGACGGGCAGCGCGGCCGGCCACGTCCCGCAGCGGGTCGGCGAGCCGGTTGGCCGTGACGACCGCGACCACGGTTCCGGCTGCGACCGACACCAGGACCAGCAGCGCCACGGCGCCCACCGCCTGGCGTTGCTGAGTGCGCATCTCGTCGGACGGCACCTCGAGGCGCAGGGAACCGGACGTGCCCATCGCCAGAGACTCGACCAGCGGTGAGGGGACGACGGGTTCCCCGATATCGACGCGGGCGGCGCCGTCGTCGGGGGTCGGATATACCACCACCAACCGGCCGTCCGACGGGGTCAGAAGACGCAGCGAATCGATGTCGAGGACCCCCTCCACCACACCGTCCGCACCTTCTTGAGCGATGATTTCCGTCGCCATCCGGTCGAGGCGGATTTGGAGGTCACTGCGGGTGAAGTCCTCCACCCACAACCAGGCGGTGTAGATCAGCGGGACACCGAGCAGTAACGCCGTGAGGATGACGACAGCGAGGATCGACTGGAGAATTCTGCGGCGCACGAACCGGCCTAGTCGGTGTTGATCCGGAAACCGACGCCGCGGACCGTCGCGATCCGACGTTCGGCGGCGGGCCCCTCGTCACCGATCTTTCGGCGCAGCCACGACATGTGCATGTCCAGCGTCTTGGACCCTCGCAGTTCGACGTCGCCCCACACCTCCGCGAGGATGGTGTCGCGCGAGACCACCTGTCCCGCATGCTCGAGCAGGACCCGAAGCAGCTCGTACTCCTTGTTGGCCAGCGCGATTTCGGCGCCGTTCACCATTACTCGCCGGGCGGCAGGTTCGAGACGGATGCCCCCGACCTCGACGACGGAATCCTCGCCGCCGCCGCGGCGACGCAGGAGGGCACGGACCCGCGCCATCAGCTCCGCCAGCCGAAACGGTTTGCCGACATAGTCATCGGCGCCGGCGTCGAGACCGACGACGAAATCCACTTCGTCGGTGCGGGCGGTGAGCATGAGCACCGCCAGGTCCGAACTGTGGGCGCGGACTTGCCGGCAGACCTCGAGACCGTCCATTCCCGGTAATCCGAGGTCGAGGATCAACAGGTCGTACGCACCATCGAGCGCCTGTTCCAACGCCGCCGGCCCCGTGTGCTCGATGGTGACGTCGTATCCCTCCCGACCCAGTGCCCGCGACAGCGGGGCGGCAATGGCTTCGTCATCTTCGGCAAGCAATACGGCGGTCACCTACACAGGGTACGGAGATGCGCGAACAGCTGTGACCGGTTATCAGCCTTTGCCGGGATCGACGTCCCCGCGAGGGTCTTCGCGCTCGCGACCACGGTGCAGATCCATCGCGTCGAACACCTGGTGGTACAGGAGCGAGTGGACACGCTGTACGTCGGGAATGTCGTCGAACTCGAGGGGGTCGTCGGAGGACGAGACGATGACCAGTGTGCCGGTACGCAGCATCCGGTCGAGCAGGCCGTGCCGGAACTGGACGTTGCTGATTCGTCCCATCGGAATGTCGATGCCTGTGTGGGTCAGCACGCCGTGCCGGATGAGTACCCGACGGTCGGTGGCGATGAAGTGTGTGGACTTCCAGCTGAGGAACGGCGCCAGGCATCGCCAGGTCACGACCGCAAGCCAGAGCGCGATCACCACGATCATTGCGACGTTCAGCGACGACCCGTCGAGTTTGTTCCCGGCGAAGCCGAGCGCGAATCCGGCAACAGCCGTTGCCGCTACCAGGGTGACGGCAGGCAGCAGCAACATCTTCCAGTGCGGATGACGATGGAGTAAGAGTTCCTCGTCGTCGGCGAGGGCATCCTCGGGGTATCCCATACGGAAGAGTCTGCCCTCACCGCATACGGCTCAGCACGATCGGGGTGATGACGATGATGATGCCGTACAGCACCATCCATACTCCGACGACGATGACGAATACCTCGAGCGAGAGTTCGGGTTGCAGCAGCACGATCGCTCCGGCCACGACACTGATGACGCCGAGCACGATGCTCAGGCCACGGTCCGCCGCAGTTCCCGACGCGCCCTCGACAATCTCGAGCACGCCACGGAACACCCACCACGCACCGACGACGAGGGCGATGATCACCACCGTCTGGAGGGGGCTCCGCAGCACGAGGAACGCCAGAAGTATTGCGAGCGCACCGGATACGCCGACGAGCGTTCGAGCGGCCCCGCCGGCGTCGACGTCGGCAAACGCCCGGATGATCTGAACCAGACCGAAACCGAAGAACTGGATGGCGATGAGGACGGCGACCACGGTGAGCGTGACGTCCGGCCATACCAGCATCGCGACCCCGAGACCCAGTGTCAGCAGTCCGAGTACCACGGTGAGACCGGTCATTGTGCGCCGAACGGTGAGGTCGGCCGATTCGGGAGTCGAGGTACTCATGTACCACAGTGTGGCATCACTCCTTGCGCACCGGACGCAAATGTGTAATGTCGCCGGCGGAGACCGCTACCGTGTCGGCTCGGCCCTCCGGCGCGATCACCACCCGCCCTTCGGTGTCGATGTCCGTCGCGATCCCGAGAAGTTCGGTGCCGCCGGGCAATTCGGCGCGCACCCGCTGACCGAGTGTGCCGCATCGGGCACGGTAGGCGTCCGCGAGATCGGTGACGTCCCAGTTCGTGTCGTGCCATTGCTGCCACCGATCCGCGATGGCGCGCAGCACCGCCCGCACGAGCGTGTTCCGGTCGGTGACCTCCGCGCCTTCGAGCAACAACGACGTCGCGTGTGGAACAGGCAGCTCGTCCCGGGCCAAAGTGACGTTGATCCCGATTCCGACGACGACCGCCGGATCAGGCGTCGTGGTGGCCACTTCGGCAAGAATTCCGGCCACCTTGCGGCCGTCGATCAGCACGTCGTTCGGCCACTTCAACTCGGCGGGCACCTTCGCGACGGCGCGGACCGCGTCGACCACCGCAACTCCGGTCAGCAACGGCAGCCAGCCCATGTCGCCGACGCTCATCCCGGGCATCGTCAGCAGCGCGGAGACGGCGATCTGCGCCTGGGGAGGGCTGACCCAGGCGCGCGAGTGGCGCCCACGCCCGCTCCCCTGAAATTCGGCCAGCAGGACGTGCCGGTCACAGTCCTCGTGGGCAGCCCGCGCAAGGAGGTCCGCGTTGGTAGAACCGGTCTCCTGCACGACGTCCAGCCGCGACCAGAACGCGCGCGGATCGCCGCCGGCGGATCCTTCGCCGTCGCCGCGGACGAGGGCTTTACGCAGTGCGTCGGCGTCGAGCGGGGGTCGGTTCAGATCAGTCCACATATCTCCAGCCTATGGTGGGCCCGAAAATGTACTGGTCAGTAGCCGGGTTCGGACGCCCACCTCCCTTGGCCACGGCCCCGCCACTCTCGTTAAGCTGACCTGTCATGACCACTGTTCAGGAGCCGAGCGCGCCGGAGTCGGCGAGCACGCCCGATATTCACACGACCGCGGGAAAGCTCGCCGACCTGCGTAATCGTCAGGCCGAGGCGCAGCACCCCAGCGGTGAAGCAGCGGTCGAGAAGGTCCACGCCAAGGGCAAGCTCACCGCCCGCGAACGCATCACCGCATTGTTGGACGACGGCAGCTTCGTCGAACTCGACGCCCTCGCCCGCCACCGCAGCGTGAACTTCGGCCTCGCCGACAACCGCCCCGTCGGCGACGGCGTCGTCACCGGCTACGGCACCATCGACGGCCGCGACGTGTGCGTCTTCTCCCAGGACGCCACCGTCTTCGGCGGCTCCCTCGGCGAAATCTACGGCGAAAAAATCGTCAAGGTCATGGACCTCGCCCTCAAGACCGGCCGCCCCTGATCGGCATCAACGAAGGCGCCGGCGCCCGCATCCAGGAAGGCGTCGTCTCCCTCGGGTTGTACGGCGAAATCTTCCACCGCAACGTCCAGGCCTCCGGCGTGATCCCCCAGATCTCGCTGATCATGGGCCCCGCCGCCGGCGGCCACGTCTACTCCCCCGCCCTCACCGACTTCGTCGTGATGGTCGATAAAACCTCCCAGATGTTCGTCACCGGCCCCGACGTGATCAAAACCGTCACCGGCGAAGACGTCACCATGGAAGACCTCGGCGGCGCGCACACCCACATGGTCAAATCCGGCGTCGCCCACTACGTCGCCTCCGGCGAACAAGACGCATTGGACTACGTCAAGGACCTGCTGTCCTATCTACCCAGCAACAACCAGGCCGCCGCCCCCCGCACCCAGCCCACCGACCCGATCCCCGGCGCCATCGAAGACTTCCTCACCGACGAGGACCTCGAACTCGACACCCTGATCCCGGACTCGGCGAACCAACCGTACGACATGCACGAGGTGATCCGCCGGATCCTCGACGACGACGAATTCCTCGAGGTCCAGGCCGAACGCGCCGGCAACATCGTCGTCGGCTTCGGCCGCGTCGACGGCCGCAGTGTCGGGATCGTCGCGAACCAGCCCACCGTCTTCGCCGGCTGCCTCGACATCGACGCCTCCGAAAAAGCCGCCCGCTTCGTGCGCACCTGCGACGCGTTCAACGTCCCGATCATCACCCTCGTCGACGTCCCGGGCTTTCTGCCCGGCACCGACCAGGAGTTCAACGGCATCATCCGCCGCGGCGCGAAACTGCTCTACGCCTACGGTGAGGCCACCGTCGGGAAGATCACCGTGATCACCCGCAAGGCCTACGGCGGCGCCTACGACGTGATGGGCTCCAAACACATGGGCGCCGACGTCAACCTCGCCTGGCCCACCGCCCAGATCGCCGTCATGGGCGCCTCCGGCGCCGTCGGCTTCGTCTATCGCAAACGCCTCCTCGAGGCCGCGAAGAACGGCGACGACGTCGACGCACTGCGCCTGCAACTGCAACGCGAATACGAAGACACCCTCGTCAACCCCTACGTCGCCGCCGAACGCGGCTACGTCGACGCCGTCATCCCGCCCTCCCACACCCGCGGACAGATCGTGGCCGCCCTGCGCCTCCTCGAACGCAAAATGGTCACCCTCCCGCCCAAGAAGCATGGGAACATCCCCCTATGACCGCTTTCACTGAAGAGCGCACGGAGAACGGTTCGGACACGGCGGCCGAGAGGACGTCGGTCAACGGTTCCGCCGCCGAGGCCGCCCTCGCGGACGCGGACACCGCGCTGTTGCCGGGTGCGGAACCGGGTGCCACCGCCACCGAACCCTTCGTGACGGTAATCAAGGGCTCGCCCACCGACGAGGAGATCGCGGCCCTGGTCATCGTGTTGACGGCCGCCGCGAACAGCGGCAGCGGAGACCCCGATTCGCATCTGCCACCGGAGTCCTGGGGTGCTCCCACGCGTATGCACCGCAGTGTGGCGCCCTTCTCGCCGTACGCGTTCCCGAACGTGTCGGCATCCCCGCGTTGACGGTGACGCTGCCGGTCGTCGTGAGGCGCCAACTGTGACAGCGTTCGTACTTGCCTCGGCCTCCCCGGCGCGGCTCGCTGTGCTGCGCAGCGCCGGGGTCGAGCCGATCGTCCGGGTGTCCGGCGTCGACGAGGACGCGCTCATCGCGGCACTCGGTGCCGAGGCGTCCCCGGAGCACGTCGTCACCGAACTGGCCCGCGCCAAGGCCAAGGATGTGCTGCCCGGCCTGACGAGCGAGGGCCTCTCCGACTTCGTGGTGGTCGGATGCGACTCCATGTTGCTGCTCGACGGCGAGTTGCAGGGCAAACCCGGGTCGGTAGAAGTTGCGCGCTCTCGCTGGGCGTCCATGGCCGGCCGTAGCGCGACCCTGCTTACCGGCCACAGTGTTCTGCGGGTGGTGAACGGCTCGGTGATCGGCGACGCCCACGAGTCGAGCGCCACGGTGGTTCACTTCGCGAGCCCTGAGGACTCCGACCTCGAGGCGTACCTCGCCACGGGAGAACCCCTGCAGGTTGCGGGCGCGTTCACACTCGACAGTCTCGGTGGGTGGTTCGTCGAGCGCATCGACGGCGATCCGTCGAGCGTGATCGGGATCGGTCTACCCCTCGTGCGCACTCTCCTCGGCCGGGTGGGCGTCGGTATCGCCGAATTGTGGGCGACGTCGGGCCGTACCGCCTGACTCTGCTTCACCCTGCCGGTTCCGCCGCGGAAGGGTGAGCGACGCCACGCCGATTGCCGCGGCCACCGCCGAGATGATCCAGAGGATGCGCCGCTCCGCCTGCAGGAAGGCCTCACCCGCCGCCGCACGCGTGGATTCTCGGGCGGCGACCAGGGCGGAATCTGCGATCTGCTGCCCCGAAGCACCCCAGGCCGTAGCGCTTCCCGGCCCGAGCGACCGGCAATCGTCAGGCACCTTCATCGGCGAGGTGGATCCGAGCTGGTCCGTGGCACACCGCACGAAGGTCTCCTCGGCCCGCGGAACGAGGGGCGCCGGCACACCGACTCGTACCAATTCCGCGGTGAGGGAAGATCTCTCCGCCTGGACAGCCTCCGACGACTGCGTAGCCACCAGGTTGAAGAACACCACCCCGATCACGGCGAGGCCGAGGGAACTGCCTACCTGCTGGACCGTGGGGAGCAACCCGGACACCGAGCCCGCATTGTCGGGTCGCACAGTGGCGAGGATCGCCGTCTGCAGGGGGGCGACGAACAACCCGAGCCCGGCACCTCCCATGAACAACGGACCTGCCAAGGCCCCCCACCGTGGATCGGTTCCCTCGTGCTGTAACTGCGCGGCCAGCACGACGAGCGAGCCCGCGAACAGGAGCATGCCCAGCGGAAGTACGAGGTTGCCGATTCGCCGGTAGACCACCGAAGACGCCAGCGCGGCGATACCCGTACCCAGCGCCCACGGCAACGTCATCACCCCAGCCCGCAACGGGGAGAATCCGAAGCCGAACTGGAGCGTCAGCGAGATGGTGAAAATCAGCGAGGTAAGTGTCCCGAAGAATACGAAGGCGATGGCGGCGCCGATCGAAAACGCCCGATCGGCGAACAGTTCCACCCGCAGCACCGGGTCACCACCCCGGCGCCCGAGACGCCACTCGTACACGACGAAGGTGATGAGCACCGGCACGGAGCAGGCCAGCATCACCACGATCGAGGTCGGCCAGTCCCGCTCGCGTCCCTCCGCCAGTGGGAAGATGAGCAGGAAGAGGCCCACCGCCGACAGGACGGCGCCGCCCACGTCGAGTCGCCGGACACCGTCAGCCTTGGCGTCGACGAGATAGAAGTACCCGAGCACCAGCGCGGCGATGCCGAGCGGGATGTTGACGAAGAAGATGAGGCGCCATCCCCACCCGAGCAGATCCCACTGGATGAGAAGGCCCCCGACGAGTGGACCTGAGATCGTCGCAAGCCCGATGGTCGCCCCGTAGATGCCGAAGACCCGCGGGTGGGCACGTTGGGGAAACAGGCCCGAGATGATGGCGAAGGTCTGGGCAGACATCGATCCGGCAGCGAGGCCCTGCACGGCCCGCGACAGGACCAATTCCATCGGCGTCTGTGCCAGCCCGCAGAGCAGGGATGCGAGAACGAACACGGCCAGAGCGGTGAGGAAGATCCGGCGCCTGCCGAGCAGATCACCCAACCGAGCGGCCGTGATCAGCGAACATGCGAACGAGAGGGTATACACGCTCACCATCAGCAGCTGGGCAGACACCGAAGCGCCCAGTTCGACGGCGATGCTCGGCAGCGCGACGTTGACGATCGTGGCGTCGAGGAGTTGCATGAACACGGCAGCGAGACTGGTGGTGAGACCCAGCCACGGGGCCCATCGACCAAGCTCTCTGCGGTCGGGGACTTCAAGCTGTGTCACAGGCATCCGCACAGGCTAGTAGCCCGATGTGTGCCGCGGGTTGTGAGGTAGCTCAAAAAACCGAGATAGTACGCCAGGAAGTTGCAGCGTAGGGGGCGTTTGATCGACACTTGACTGGGCAGAAACCGACCTGTAA
Source organism: Rhodococcus sp. ZPP (assembly GCF_017656075.1). NCBI lineage: Bacteria > Bacillati > Actinomycetota > Actinomycetes > Mycobacteriales > Nocardiaceae > Rhodococcus > Rhodococcus sp. ZPP. The sequence continues at coordinate 6,058,166 of NZ_CP058638.1, read as the reverse complement.
TCAATCTCCGTACTCCGTTACCTCTCGCGGTAAGGCACTCAGTGCCGCATCCTGTTGCGAGACGCGCGTGCACGACCGAACTCGCACACCTCGACATTCGACAACCTCAGGAGCCGCTCGATGGACTTGAACTTGATCACCCACTGGAGACCACAGCCTGGGAGGGTCGTCGAGTGGAAAGTAACGGACATGAGTGCACGAGCGGCTGCACAGGCTCCGGTCGACCCTGCCCTGCCGACCACCATGCAGGAACGACACCTGAGGCGGGCACGACTCGCCGCGCAGAACGGGGAGACGCAGTCCCCCTGGATCGGTATCGCGTTCGATTTCCCCGGCAGACTCGACAGGGCCGCCATGACGCGAACCCTCGAGCGGTACGTTCTGCGGCACGACACCCTCCACAGCTGGTTCTCGTTCGCCGACCCAGTAGCAGATCCCACGGATACCACGAATCCCATTCGGCGACACGTCGTTCCGACCGAGTCCATCAACCTCGCCCCAGCCGAGAGCGCCGTTCTGGACAGGCCTGAGCAGGTACGCGACCACGTCGCGGCGCGCTTCGCGAACGACACCAGTGCACTCGCCTGGCCGGCCTTCGTATTCGGTGCAGTAGAGCACTACGCGACTGACGCACCCGACGCCGAGGAGAGCTTTACTCTCTTCCACGCGATCGACCATGCGCACACCGACATGCAGTCGATGATCCTGATGTTCGCCGAGACGAGGATGATCTACCAGGCCGAACTCGACGGCGTGGAGCCGGAATTGCCGGACCCCGGCAGCTACGTGGACTACAGTCGGCGCGAGCGTGAGAAGGCCGCGACATTGACGATGGCGTCTCCGGAGGTGCACGGCTGGATCGGTCACCTCACCCGTAACGGAGGAAGCTTCCCGAGCTTCCCCCTCGACCTCGGAGCGTCCGACGCGCCGAAGCCGGCCATCGGCAGCCGGTTCGAGCTGGCCGACGCACGGGACTGCGAACTGTTCGGGGTCGCATGCAAGGCCAACGGTGCCAATTTCATCGGTGGTGTGTTCGCGGCACTGGCCATCACCGAACACGAGCTCGTCGGACGCGACCGTTACATGGCGCTCTCCCCGGTCACCACCCGCAACGATCCGCAGTTCTACTGGTCACAGGGGTGGTTCATCAATCTTGTTCCGGTCGGATTCGAATTGGACGGCGACACCACGTTTTCCGGGCTCGCGCAGCGCGCGCAAGAGGCATATCGCTCCGGTAAGACACTCGGCGAAGTGTCGGTGCAACAGGTGATCGACACGGTGCTGGCCGCCTCGGGCCCGGGCACCCTGTCACAGCACACGACACTCACCCCTCCCCCGATCGTGTCGTACATCGACGGACGCAGGTTGCCCGACACCGAGAACTTCTCGTCCACCCGCGCCACCGGCATCGTGGGAGGGAAGGCAACTCAGATCGCCTCCATCTGGATCAACCGGGTCCTCGAGGGAACGTGGATGGCCATCTCCCATCCCGATACCCCGGAAGCACATCGCTCCGTCGCCGCCTATGCCGGACGCCTGTCGACCATCATGAAAACCGTAGCCCGCGAGGGTGATTACCGCTCGCCGGAGGGGGTGCGCTAGTGCACGTCACGTCCATCGACAAGTACATGCTCGAACCCGGCATCGTGACCGAATGGTCCGTGGACCCGGGTGTGGTGTCGCAGTCGGCGGTGCCGCCGTCCTACAACCAGCTATTTCACCTCGACACCGCGCGCACCCACGGTATCGGCCGGAGTGTATGGATGGCAGCGGCTTTCGATCTTCCGGGGCGGCTCGACAAAGAGGCCCTGGAACTCGCGCTCGTTCACTTCATCCGGCGTCACGACACCCTGCAGACCGGGTTCGATGTCACCTCCGACGCGTTGATGCGTGTCGATCTCGACCCCGCCCTCGCCTCGGTGGTCGCCTCCGATCCGGTGCCCACGTCGTCACCGGACGAGCTTCGTGACCACCTGCGACGCCGCTTCACCGAGGCCTGCGATCCGTTGACGTTTCCCGCGTATCTCTTTGCGACCATCGAGCGCGACGACCACTACACCGTTGTCAGTGCCTTCGACCACACCCTGGTCGACGGCTACTCGCTGGTCATTGCGCTGGGTGAACTCCGACAGATCTACCAGAAGCTGTTGTCGCACAGCGTGTCCCGCGGCATCACCGCGGCGGAGTTGACCGAGGGACTCGGCGCTCCCGGCAGCTTCCTGCGGTATTGCGAACTCGAGGCCGAGACGCCGGCCACCGAGCTGGGTGACCCCCGGGTTCGTGAATGGGCACGGTTTTACGAGCGGTGCGGCGGCACCGCGCCGAGTTTCCCGTTGGACCTGGGTGTCGAAGCCGGCAAACCCGCACCGCAGGGCGCCGACGTCCGCCCGCTTCTGGGCACCGCCGACGCCGAACGCTTCGAGGAGATCTGCTTCGACTCCGGCGGAAGTCTGTTCACCGGCACGCTTACCGCGATGGGGTTGGCTGTCCAGTCGATCAACGGCACATCCCGGATGCCGCTGCAGTTTCCGCTGCACATTCGCCAGGACCCGCAGTGGGCAAACGCACTCGGATGGCTCACGACGAGTGCCCCCCTGACCGTAGAGGTGACCCCCGACGGCGACTTCCAGTCCTCGCTGGCGCACACGCATGCGTCCTTCCGCACCGCCCTGACCTTGAAGGGCGTCACGATGGCCCAGGTCCGCGAATCGCTCGGCGACGCGTACCGGCGAACCCGGACGGACGTGTTCATGGTGTCCTACATCGACTACCGCCGACTCCCGGGCACCGACGATCACGACGAGTTGAACGCCCACCACATCAGCAACGTGACGGTGGCCGACGACGCACAATTCTGGATCTCACGAACAGGGAGGGGCCTTGCGCTGCGCTCCCGATTCCCCGAAACCCCGACGGCAAGGCGTGCGGTCACCGACTTCCTCGAACGGCTGCGCGAGATCATGCTGAACATTTGTGAGAACGGTGTCGCACCCATCGCCGAACTGACCACCCAGCTGCACCTCGAGGGCACTCCCGTCATCTGACGCCTGCCCAGCTCGGTCGGACGGATCGACAATGCGTTGCCGCATGGTCAGCGCGATGTCGACCGCCCGCATCCGTGCACGGCCTGCGACCTCGCCGCCGAACAGGTCGTCGACACTGGCGGTCCACAACTCGACCCATCGGTCGAAGTGCCGGGCGGTGAACCCGTGCTGCCCGTGCAGCGCGCGGTGGACGGCGAGGACGCCGCCGCGGTAGCTGCCGGACCCCAGAAGGACCGACTCCCAGAAGTCGCACATCACGGGGAGATGGTCGTCGAGTCCGACGGTCGCGAGTGTGTCGAACGCTGTTCGGAGGATCGGATCGGCGAACGCCCGTGCGTAGAAGTGCCGCAGCAGCAACTCCAGGTCGGCGCGGGTCGAGATGTCGGGCATGAAACCTCCGTTCACGGGGCGAATCTCCGCATGCCGAACGCGCTGCGGCGAACCCCCGGTCGGTTACTGTGAACGCCGTTCGGACGAACTCGAGCCGTCGGCCTAGAATTGGCTTTCGTCCCACCGAGTCTGCCCCGTCGTCCAATCCCGCAGGAGCCCGCCCGTGCCCGTAGCGCCAGATCCCACGCCCTCCTTCGCCGAGTACGCCCACCCCGAACGGCTGGTGTCGACGGAGTGGCTCAACGCACATCTGGGAGCGCCCGGCCTCAAGGTGGTGGAGTCCGATGAAGACGTCCTTCTCTACGACGTCGGTCACATCCCCGGTGCCGTGAAGGTCGACTGGCACCTCGACCTCAACGATCCGGTCACCCGCGACTACATCGATGGCGAGAAGTTCGCGGAACTGATGAGCCGGAAGGGCATCAGCCGCGACGACACCGTCGTGATCTACGGCGACAAGAGCAACTGGTGGGCCGCATACGCGCTCTGGGTGTTCACCCTCTTCGGGCACGAGGACGTCCGCCTCCTCGACGGTGGCCGCGACGCGTGGATCGCCGAGAACCGGGACACCGCGTTCGACGTACCCGACATCACTCCCACCGACTACCCGGTGGTGGAACGCAACGACGCCCCGATCCGGGCGTTCAAGGACGACGTGCTCGCCCACCTCGGCAAGGGCCCGCTCATCGACGTGCGTTCTCCTCAGGAATACACCGGCGAGCGCACACACATGCCCGATTACCCGGAGGAGGGTGCACTGCGCGGCGGTCACATCCCGAGTGCGCAGAGCATTCCGTGGGCCAAGGCGGCGGCGCCGGACAGTCGTTTCCGCTCCCGCACGGAATTGAACGAGATCTACAGCGGCGTGTCCGCCGCCGACGACATAGTCGCGTATTGCCGTATCGGTGAACGCTCGAGTCACACCTGGTTCGTGCTCACCCACCTGCTCGGTTACCCGCAGGTCCGCAACTACGACGGATCGTGGACCGAATGGGGCAATACCGTGCGCGTTCCCATCGTCAGGGGTGAGGAGCCGGGCGAGGTCCCCGGCTCGTCGTCATGACACTGATGCCCGATTCGCTTGCCGAGATCGTCGACGACTTCGCTGCCGTCGACGGTTCCGACAAGCTGCAGCTGCTGCTCGAGTTCAGCCGTGAACTGCAACCTTTGCCCGCCGAGCTCGAGCAGGACGCCATGGAGCCCGTGCCGGAGTGCCAGTCGCCGCTGTTCCTGTCGGTGGACAGTTCCGACCCCGAGCACGTGCGACTGCATTTCAGCGCACCCCCGGAGGCGCCGACGACGCGCGGTTTCGCGTCGATCCTTCAGCAGGGTCTCGACGGCCACAGCACGGCCACGATCCTCGGTGTACCCGACGACTTCTACTCCGCCCTCGGGCTGGCGGACGCCGTCAGCCCGCTCCGGTTGCGCGGCATGTCCGCGATGCTCGCACGCATCAAGCGGCATCTGCGCGGCTAGGCCGATTTAGCCGACAGCCTATGGAATTCACAGAACTCGCCGATTACCCCATACCCGTGGGAGCTCTCACCGAGTGGTTGCCGTGTGCGCGCTCGGCGTGGATCGACGATCCACGCCCGGCGTCGTACATCCACGAGGCGCACCTGCGCCGCTGCGCCGCTGCCGACGGGCGTGAGTCCTGGCTCGGGACCGCTTTCGAGATCGAGGGCCGCCTCGATGTCGCCGCTTTTCAGTCTGCACTCGAGAAGTGGACCGACCGGCACGAGGTGCTGCGCTCACACACCTCCTTCGATCCCGCCCACGACACCATCCGACGGCGCACAGTACCGGCCGGCGGATTACACATCGGCGTCATCAGCCACGGTTACGACGCTGCGGGCGGTGACAACTTCGCCCACCTCCAGCAACTGTTCGACGAGTACGCGTCTCCGCACAGCTGGCCTTCCTATGTGTTCGCGACGCTCGAACCGGTGGAGCGCGATCGGTTCACCGTGTTCTTCGCTGCCGACCACTCGATCATCGACGGGTTCTCGATCGTGCTGGTCGCGCACGAGTTGACGGCGCTGTACGAAGAAATCCTGTCGGGTCGGGCCGCCAACCTGTTTCCGGTCGGTAGTTACGTCGATTTCGGGCGGGACGAGCGGGAGTCACCTGCCGACGCCGACGTGCAGCGCGAGGCACTCGACGTGTGGCGGGGTGCTCTCGCCGATCGAGGACTGCCGGAGTTCCCTCTCGAGATCGGGCCGCGCACGCACGATGCGCAGCAAAACCTGTCGGCGTGGATTCTCGACGCCGATCAGGCAGCGGCCTTCTCTACGGCTTGCAGAGACGCCGATGTGGGGTTCTTCTCCGGGCTCCTGGCGTGCTTGGGCCTGGCAGGCGCGGAAGTCGCCGGGCAGCAACGTTTCCGCACCATCACGCCGGTCCACACCCGGCATGCGCCCCAGTGGGCGTCGGCGCTCGGATGGTTCGTCGGGCTCAGCCCGGTCGATTTCGAGCTCCCCTCCCACGAGTTCGGGGAGGTGGCCCGCGCCGCGGAAGCGAACACGGCCCGGACCAAGCCGATCGCCGTCGTCCCGTTCGACCGGATCGAGCGAGAACTCCACCTCCCCATCCGGCCTCGCTTCGTCGTCTCCTACATGGACGTCCGATTCGTCCCGGATGCGGGCCAGTGGGTCGACCGTAATGCCCGGGCGCTGCGAAGCCGGCAATACACCCACGATGTCTATGCATGGATCAATCGCACACCTCGGGGAGTCAATCTGGCGGTCCGATATCCGGGCAACGACATCGCTGCGGCGAGCGTCCACACCTGGGTGGCGAGCCTTCGGCGGCAACTAGAACAGGTTGCAGTAACCTACCCGTCGGTAGGGCGTGAAGTGTCGCTGAAGCCCTGACGAAAACCTCGATCCGGTGACGACCGCGTTCGGTTCAGTGCTTAGACTCCGAAGTGATGCCCGTATCCCACCGCTGGTGCGACTTCACGGAACCACCGCGGCGACCGACCACATGAACCACAGGAGGCTCAGTGCCCAGTCATGCCAGCGCGCACATCACGAAGGTGCTCGTCGCGAACCGCGGTGAGATCGCAGTGCGGGTGATCCGGGCCGCCGCCGATGCCGGGTACACCAGTGTCGCGGTCTACGCCGAACCCGACGCCGATGCCCCGTTCGTGCGCCTGGCCGACGAAGCATTCGCGTTGGGTGGGCAGACCTCCGCCGAATCGTATCTGGTGTTCGACAAAATCCTCGACGCCGCCGCCAAGTCCGGCGCCGACGCCATCCACCCCGGCTACGGCTTCCTCTCCGAGAACGCCGACTTCGCCCAGGCCGTGATCGACGCCGGCCTGATCTGGATCGGCCCCTCCCCGCAATCGATCCGCGACCTCGGCGACAAGGTCACCGCCCGGCACATCGCCGAAAAAGCGAAGGCCCCGATGGCCGCCGGCACCAAGGACCCGGTCAAGAACGCCGACGAGGTCGTCGCGTTCGCCAAGGAATACGGGGTTCCGGTCGCGATCAAGGCCGCCTTCGGCGGCGGCGGCCGCGGCATGAAGGTCGCGCACACCATCGAGGAAATCCCCGAACTGTTCGACTCCGCCACCCGCGAGGCCGTCGCCGCGTTCGGCCGCGGTGAATGCTTCGTCGAACAATATCTGGACAAGGCCCGCCACGTCGAAGCCCAGGTCATCGCCGACCAGCACGGCAACGTCATCGTCGCCGGCACCCGCGACTGCTCCCTGCAACGCCGCTTCCAGAAACTCGTCGAGGAGGCCCCCGCCCCGTTCCTCACCGACGACCAACGCAACCGGATCCACACCTCCGCCAAGGCCATCTGCAAAGAGGCCGGCTACTACGGCGCCGGCACCGTCGAATACCTGGTCCAGGGCGACACCGTCTCCTTCCTCGAAGTCAACACCCGCCTGCAGGTCGAACACCCCGTCACCGAGGAAACCGCCGGCATCGACCTGGTGCTGCAACAGTTCAAGATCGCCAACGGCGAGGAACTCGACATCCTCGAGGACCCCACCCCCCGCGGGCACGCCTTCGAGTTCCGGATCAACGGCGAGGACGCCGGCCGCGGGTTCCTGCCCGCCCCCGGCCCGGTCACCAAGTTCGTCCCGCCCACCGGCCCCGGGGTGCGGATGGACTCCGGCGTGGAAACCGGATCGGTGATCGGCGGCCAGTTCGACTCGATGCTCGCCAAACTCATCGTCACCGGCGCCACCCGCGACGAGGCCCTCGCCCGCGCCCGCCGCGCCCTCGCCGAATTCCAGGTCGAGGGGCTGGCCACGGTCATCCCGTTCCACCGGGCCATCGTCTCCGATCCCGCCTTCATCGGTGACGGCACCGGCTTCGACGTCTACACCAAGTGGATCGAAACCGAGTGGAACAACCAGATCGAACCGTTCACCGGCGGCCAACCGGTCGACGAGGACGACTCACTGCCCCGGCAGAACGTGGTCGTCGAGGTCGGCGGCCGCCGCGTCGAGGTGTCCCTGCCCGGCCAGTTCAGCCTCGGCGCCCCCACCACCGGCGGTAACGGTGCCGTCCGGAAAAAGCCCAAGGCCCGCACCCGCGGCGGCGCCGGCGGGGGCGCCGCGTCCGGTGACGCCGTCACCGCCCCCATGCAGGGCACCGTCGTCAAGGTCGCCGTCGAGGAAGGCCAGGAAGTCGCCGAGGGCGACCTCATCGCCGTCCTCGAGGCCATGAAGATGGAAAACCCGGTCAACGCCCACAAGGCCGGCATCGTCACCGGACTGACCGTCGAACCCGGCGCCGCCATCACCCAGGGCACCGTCCTCGCCGAACTCAAATAGGTCCGAGATCACTCACATGTCCGACCTCCCCGACATCCGTATCGGCACGGCCGAACGTGAGCAGGCCCTCGACCTGCTGAGCGAGCATTTCGCGGCCGGCCGCCTGACGGTCGTCGAGTTCGACGAGCGCAGTGCCACCGTGGCCGGGGCGACCACCCGCGGCGAGCTCGATCGAGTGTTCGCAGACCTCCCGACTCCCGCCGTCGCCGCCCCGGCCACACCGCGCCCCACGTCGACGAAACCCGACGGTGACCACAACTGGCGTCGCATCGTGATGTCGGTGATCCCATTGGTGGCGCTCGTGCTGTTCTTCGTCGTCCCGGTCGACAACAGTTGGTTGTTCTTTCTGATGATCCCGGCCGCCGGAGCAATCCTTTTCGGGACGCGGAACGACCGCGAGCGGGATCGCTGACATGGAACCCGTCGAAGTCAATGCCGGCGGCTGGTATCTGCGGGCACTCCGCGCGGATGAACGGGTCGACGACCGGCCGGCCCTCGCCGACGGCGGTATCGACGACGCCGACTACATCGCCCGACGGACCGCGCAGTGGTCGAGCGACGAGCACTATTCGTGGGCGATCTGTCAACCCAACACCGGTGAGATGCTGGCCGAGGTCGGACTGACTCGATCAGGTGATACCGCGGTGCTCAGGGGATGGGCTCGGACCGGGCACGACGCCGCCCTTGCCAGTGGCGCCGATGCCGTACAACGCTTCGCGGAAGGCGCGTTGGGGTTGACGGTCCAGCGGTGACGATGCGGTCCGTTCCCGTAGTCGCGCTCACGGGGTTGGCGCTGATCATGCTGCTGTCGCCGGCCTCGGCAACGCCAACGGGTCCCGAACACGCCGACAAGGTGGTGCATGCCCTGCTGTTCGCGGCGCTCGCAGGCGCCTCCCGCTACGCACTGCTGCCGGTTCGGGTCACGGTGCTGTGGCTCGCAGCGTTCGCTGTGGTCACAGAGGTCCTGCAGGGCATTCTGCCGATCGGGAGACACGGATCCGTGTGGGATCTGCTTGCGGACACGCTAGGTGTAGGAATCGGCCTCGCCGTTCACTCCGCAGTCATGCGCTCCCGCAGCAACGCCTGACGCTCCGCGTCGAGGCCCAGGCCGTCGGAGAAATAACCCTCGATTGTTCCGAAAGACGTCCGCATCGTGGCGAGGGACACCTCCAGATATTGCCGGCGTACACCGAGCACCGGTTCCAGCAACGAGGGGTCTCCACCTGCATCGGTAAACTTCTCGAAGACCCCGGCGAAGGACGGCAGTAGAAGTTCATTGGTCAGCAGGTAGTCGTCGAACACGTCCTCTTCACTGACACCGAGCAACAGCAGCAGGGCTGCGGTAGCCCACCCCGTCCGGTCTTTGCCGGTGGTGCAGTGCACGAGGCCGGGTGTGCTGTCATCCGCCGCAAGGTCCCGGAAGAGCTCCCGGTACGACGACACCGCGCTCGGCATCGATACGAAATCACGGTAGCTGCCCTCGAAGTATTCGATCGCCCGACCGCCGCCGAGTTCACGTTCGGCAATCATCGGGTCGGCGATCACCTGGAGCATCTGCGCGGGGATCGATCGGATCCCCTTGTCGGCGAGAACGTCCAGGGCAACTGCTCGTGCCCCGTCCGGCAGCTTGTCGGGTGCGACTTCGCGTTCGTCGGCGGTACGGAGGTCGTAGACGGTCCGAATTCCGAGGTCCGCGAGTAGCGGCATGTCTGTGTCCGCTACCCGACCGAGATCGGTCGAGCGATACAACACGCCGGTGCGCACCTTGGCCCCACTCTCTGTCCGATATCCGCCGACGTCTCTGAGGTTGGGCACGGAGGTGAGCGCAATGGGGGTCATCCGTCGACGGTACCGCCCACCACTCGGCCCAGCGCATCGACGGCGGCGTCGAGTTCTGCGGTAGTGACGTTCAACGGAGGACGGAACCGTATCCCGCACTTACCTGTCGGGAGAACAAGTACCCGTTCGCGCTCTCGCAGTGCCGTGACCACTTGGTCCCGCCGAGATGTCGTCGGCAGGCTGATCGCGCACATCAGACCGCGACCACGAGGCTCGGTGATCTCTGGCACTGCCGCGGCCAGCTGGCGGAGCCGCTCGAGAAGGTGCGCCCCTGTCAACCGGGCGCGGTCCACCAGGCGATCGTCCTCGATGACCTCGAGGATCCGGCGCGACCGCACCATGTCGGTGAGGTTGCCACCCCAGGTGGAGTTGATGCGGGAACTCACTGCGAACACGTGGTCCGGGATTTCGTCCACCCGGCCACCGGCCATGATTCCGCACACCTGGGTCTTCTTGCCGAATGCCACGACGTCGGGGCGAACACCCAGTTGCTGATACGCCCAGTTGGTTCCGGTCAGTCCACACCCGGTCTGCACTTCATCGAAAACGAAGAGGGCGTCGTTCTCACGGCACAACTGCTCCATCGCCTGGAAGAAGTCCGGCCGGAAGTGGTGATCGCCTCCTTCGCCTTGGATGGGCTCGGCAATGAAACATGCGATGTCGGAGGGATTGTCGGCAAACGCGCGCCGCGCTTGTTCCAGGGCACGGCGCTCGGCCACCTCGACGTCGCGTCCCTCGGACAGGTAGGGGGCGTCGATCCGCGGCCACTGAAATTTGGGGTATCGCGCTACTTTCCCCGGTTCGGTGTTCGTCAGCGACATCGTGTATCCGCTTCGGCCGTGGAAAGCCTCGGTCAGATGCAGCACCTTCGTTCCGAGCGCCGGGTCGATTCCGCGGCGTTCGTTGCATCGGCTCTTCCAATCGAAGGCCACCTTCAACGCATTCTCGACCGCGAGGGCGCCGCCGTCGACGAAGAACAGATGCGGCAGTGCGGGATCCCCGAGTACGCGGAAGAAGGTGTCGACGAAGCGCGCCATCGGCACCGTGTAGATGTCCGAGTTGCTCGGCTTGTTGATCGCCGCTTCCACCAGCTCCTCGCGGAAGTCGTCGCTCTCTGCCAGCGCCGGATGATTCATGCCGAGCGCGGATGAACCGAAGAACCCGAACATGTCGAGGTAGTCCGTTCCGTCCCGCTCGTCCACGAGGTGCGTTCCTCGAGACTGCTCGAGATCGAGCACCAGGTCGAAACCATCGACCAGAATGCGCGCACGCAGTACGTCCTGGACCTGGTCGGCGGACAACTCGCCCTCGCCGCCGGGAAATCGAATCGCTGTGCTCATATCGAGAGATTACGTCATATTTCCTGCCATACGCATGTCAACCGAGAAAACATACGGTGCGTCCGCTAGCTGTCGTAAAATGTTTGGAGAATGATCGTGCTGCGGGTGTGTACGTTGGCGGTGGCGCGGATCTCCTGAAGAAGATGTTCGAGTTCCCGGGGGGACGCCACCCGCACCAGCAGAACGTAGCTTTCGTCACCCGCCACCGAATGACACGCCTCGATGGCGGGCAAGTGGCGCAGACGGGCAGGCGCATCGTCCGGTTGGGACGGATCGAGAGGAGTGATGGCGACGAACGCCGACAAACCGTGCCCCAGCGCTTCGGGGTCGATCTTCGCGGTGTACCCGCGGATGATCTTTCGGGCTTCGAGCCTGCGGACCCGGGACTGGACCGCAGAAATCGACAATCCCGCCTTCTCGGCGAGAGTCGCCAGGGTCGCACGGCCGTCGGCAACCAACTCCTGCATCAGAACCCGATCGATGTCATCGAGAGGAGTATGGGGTGTGTCGCTGCGAAAAGATTCCACCACCAGCGCAGGCTAGCCCAGCGGAGGTGCGTCATGGTTGAAACGTGGGAGCTCCGAGCCCGGTTCGCCCGTGCACTGTCGGTAATGTACAGCCGTGAGGTACCGATTTATACTACGCTCCGACAGGTGACCGGGGAGGTCAACGCCGATTTCGCCGCACGCGAGCCCGCGGAGGCGGAGCGATGGGGCAGCCTCGATCGAGTCACCGCGGAGCTGCACGGCGAGATCCGCTTGGGTAGTGCCGCAGAAATCCGTCAGGCCGCGATACTGTTTGCCGGATTCGGGATGCACCCCGTCGGCTTCTACGACCTGCGCGATGCCGCCACCCCTTTACCCGTCGTCGGGACCGCCTTCCGTCCGATCGATTCGTTCGAACTGAACCACAACCCGTTCGGCATGTTCACCTCGGTGCTCACGACTGCGGATCACCGGTTCTTCGACGCCGATCTGCACGCACGCCTCGAAAGGTTTCTCGCCGGGCGGTCGCTCTTCCCGACGGAGCTGTTGCATCTCGCCGCGCTCGCCGCCGAAGAGGAAGGTTTGACTGCTCCCTCGGCCGAGCGGTTCGTGTCACTCGCGGCCACGGTGTTGGTGCGGACGGAACTACCGGTCGACAAGGGGTGGTACTCCGAGCTCGAAGCGGTGTCGCCGGTCGCCGCGGAAGTCGGCGCAAGCGCCGGCACCCATATCCACGCCCTCAGGCCCCGCGTGCTGGATATCGACGAGTTGAACCGCCGCATGCGGGCGCTGGGCTTCACGATGGTCGACGGCATTTACGAACCTCCCGAGTGGGATGGGCCCGCCGTTCTCCTCCGTCAGACCTCGTTCCGTGCGATGTCGGAGCCCCACCAGTTCATCTCGAGCGGCGGAACAGTCGTGGGAGAAAGGTTCGCGGGGGCCGAGGCTCGTGGCCTCGCCCTGACGCCTCCCGGACGCGAGCTCTACGACCGGTTGGCTGCCGCGGACGCCGACGCGGCCGAGTGGGAGCGCCGGTTCCCGCGCACCGAAGCCGAACTCGACAGTCGAGGGATGGCGTACTTCACGTATCGACGCGAGGGTGGCCGGCACATCGCCGAACCGATCGTGTATGAAGACTTCCTCCCTGCGCCGACGGATCACGCCTGTACCCGCGCCGAGGTCGACTGCGGCGCCCGGTACCACCTACCCTGGCTCGCCGAGACACTCGGCCGGGCCGTGCACGACCCGTACGCGCTCTATCAGGAGCAGCAGGACAGATCCCGAGAGAGGACAGCATCGTGAACCTTCCCGCCCCCGAGGAGTTGCGCCGACGCGCCGAGGAAGCACTGATCAGGTGCGGTGCCGACATCGGTGCTCCCAGCGGTGCACTCGTGGCCCGAAGCCCCATCACCGGAACCGACCTGCGGACGGTCGATACGAGTAGCGCCGACGACGTCGACGCGGCGATCTCCGCGGCACACGAGGCCTTTCTCACGTGGCGCTCGGTTCCGGCGCCCCAGCGTGGTGCCGTCGTGCGGCGGCTCGGACAGCTACTGACAGAACACGAACGCGACCTGGCGGAACTTGTCACCCTCGAGGCCGGAAAAATTCCCTCCGAGGCGCGGGGCGAGGTGCAGGAGATGATCGACATCTGCGAGTTCGCCGTCGGTCTCTCCCGGCAGCTGTACGGCAGGACGATGGCATCGGAACGTCCGGGGCACCGCTTGATGGAGACCTGGCATCCGCTGGGTGTCGTCGGTGTGATCTCCGCCTTCAACTTTCCTGTCGCGGTGTGGTCCTGGAACACGGCGATAGCGTTGGTGTGCGGGGACACCGTGGTGTGGAAGCCCTCGGAGAAGACTCCGCTGACGGCGATCGCCTGCGACGCCCTGCTGGCGCAGGCCGCACACGATGTGGGAGCGCCCACGGGCCTGCACGCACTGGTGCAGGGATCTGTGGACGTCGGCGAGCAACTGGTGGACGACGCCCGGGTCGCCTTGGTCAGCGCCACCGGATCTGTGCGGATGGGCCGCGCCGTCGGACCGCGGGTCGCGGCGCGTTTCGGCAAGAGCCTGCTCGAATTGGGCGGCAACAACGGCGCGGTCGTGGCCCCGTCAGCCGATCTCGACCTCGCTGTGCGCGGCATCGTCTTCTCGGCTGCAGGGACTGCAGGTCAGCGCTGCACATCGCTCCGCCGGTTGATCGTGCACTCCTCCATCGCGGACGAGCTGCTGAACCGGATCTCCGCGGCCTATCGAACATTGACGGTCGGAAACCCCTTCGACGACGGCGTACTCGTCGGCCCCCTCGTGGACTCGCAGGCATTCGACGCCATGCAGACGGCCCTCGACAAGGCTCGTGCCGACGGCGGAACAGTAATCTGCGGCGGCGAACGTCGCGGGACAGACAACCCCGCCTACTACGTCTCACCCGCATTGGTACGCATGCCGGCACAAACATCGGTGGTGCGGGAAGAAACGTTCGCACCCATCCTCTACGCCCTCACCTACGACACATTCGACCAGGCCATCGCGATGCACAACGAAGTCCCGCAGGGGCTTTCGTCGTCCATCTTCACCACCGACCAGCGTGAGGCCGAGCGGTTCCTCGCCGCGGACGGTTCAGACTGCGGCATCGCCAACGTCAACATCGGCACGTCGGGGGCGGAGATCGGCGGGGCGTTCGGCGGAGAGAAGGACACCGGCGGCGGACGGGAATCCGGATCCGATGCCTGGAAGGCCTACATGCGTCGCGCCACGAACACCGTCAACTACTCCGACCAATTGCCGCTGGCGCAGGGTGTCGAGTTCACCTGATCGCGCCGGTGGAGCGGTTACGCTCGGGAGGTGAGCAACTGGGCCGAAATGGCGCGAGAGATCGCCGAGAACGTCCTGTTCCCGGTGGCGGACAGCGTCGATGCCGATGGTGAGGTCCCCGACAGCCATTTCGAGACTTTGGCCGCCGACGGCTTCTACGGTCTCGCAGCGCCTGACGACGAGAGCGTGACACCGTCCGTCCTGGTCGATGTACTGGAAACATTGTGCGGCGGGTGCCTCGCGACCGCCTTCACGTGGATGCAGCATCACGGAGTGGTCGCCGGTCTCGCGGCCTCACCCAACACCACCCTGCAGGGACGGTACCTCGACGGGCTCGTCGACGGCACCGTGCGAGCCGGAGTCGCGCTGGCCGGAGCCATTCCGGTACCACCCACGCTGTGGGCGCGCCGGGTCGAGGACGGGTACGTGCTGGACGGCGTCGCACCGTTCGTCACCGGTTGGGGCATCGTCGACCTGCTTCAGGTTTCGGCCCGCGACGAGTTCGACGACACCATCGTGCACGTCATCATTCCCGCCCAACCGCTTCGCGGGCTCACCGCAGCAGACCTACCGCTGATCGCCGCCCGCGGTTCCAACACCGTTCGCCTCACCTTCGACGGCCTCGCAGTGCCAGGCGAACTGGTAAGCGCCGTCGTCTCGCCCGACGACTTCGCGAAGAGCCAACTGTTCGGCTCCTGGATCAACGGGTGCATGGCCATGGGCATCACCCGCCGCGCGATCAGCGAACTCGAAACTCTGGGAGTCGATTCGGACCCGTTCGAGGAGCAAGCTGCCCGAGCACGACTCGACCTCAACGCGGCATTGGAGGGCAGAGCCGACATCGCCGACGCGCGGGCACGGGCATCCGAACTCGCCGTGCGGACCGCGACGGCGCTCGTCACCGCCAAGGGCAGCTCCGCTCTGATCGCGGGCAATACCGCCGAGCGGTTGATGCGCGAAGCTACCTTCACTCTGGTCGCCGCCGGACGTCCCGCAATCAAAGCCGCACTGCTGGAACGCCTGAACCGCGACTGACCGTCCCACTCCGACGTGTCGGTACCTTCGTCTACGGTCTGACGATTGCCCTGCGAAGCCGGGCCCTCCGACCGAAGCGAGTCAACGTGTTCAGGATCGTCCGCGCAGTGGCAGTGGTGTTGCTCGCGTGCGTCATCGGTGCGTATGCCGCGGCGGCCGCACTGCCGCCCGACACGGTCGAAGTGCCGTGGCCGTTCGCGCCGGCGTCCGCAGATTCCGATGTCGTCTGACCAAGCTTGGCAGCGGCCACAACTTCGCTACGGCACAGCATCACCCCCTTCTCGTGGTGCACGCATTCCACGCCGTGCGTGGTCGATCAACTCGCCGGGATGATGGCGATGATTGATGCGAGGCCTTCGGCCGGGGTCGACGTGCGGTGGCGGAATCCATTCGGTCCTGCCGGGATATCGACCCTCAGCAGTCCTGGTGACCCACCCGGCGGCGCTGTCATCGACCCGAGCGTGGCAGGCATCGCAAGCTAGAGTGAGGCCGTCGATGTCGGTGGTACCGCCTTTCTGCCAGTCCGTGACGTGGTGGACCGCGCACATGCTGGCCGGCGTCGCGCATCCTGGGCGGGTGCATCCGCCGTCGGCGGCGATCAATGCAAGCCGCTGATCCGCACTGGCCAGACGCCGGCGGCGTCCCAGATGCAGGGGACGGCCGTCATGGTCGAACAACACCAAGACCGGGTGGGCCTGCTCGGCCAGCGCCAACGCATCCTCGATCGGTAGAAGGCCCCCGCTGGCTGTGGTGGCAATCCCTCCGATCGCCCTCTCGAGTTGCTCGAGCGTCATGGTGATGATCATGGTGGCAGGCAGACCCCGGTGCCGGCCCAGGATTCCTGATTCCAGCACGGCTCGAAACATGGCACTGAACGCGTCGTGGTTGCGTTGCGCCGTGGTGCGCGTGTCCCGGGCGGCCGCGGCGGCGAGAACGTCCGAATCCACAGTGGGGTGCTCGGCATCGCCCGTGGGCGAGGATGGATCGGCCGGATTGTTCATGCCCGGTCGCGCCCACTTGGCGAGAATCGGATCGAGCAGTGCCCGCGCCGTGGGGTCGAGTTCACCGGAGATTCGCGACATCAATTCCGTGTCCTGCCGGCCGAGGGTGAGTGCCCGGCGGCGGGTGCGGTCGATGTCGTCGCCGAGATTCCCGTCCGGATTCAGATACGCGAGAAGTCGGTGCCCCGCCTGCTCGACGTCCTCGGGCGTCCCGTCACGAGCCACTCGCGCGAGAGTCGATTCCGCGGCCTTGGTGTCGTCGGCGTCGACCGCGTGTGGGATCTTGCGCAGAATCCTCGACACGGCTCGGGCATGATCGGCGCCTATGTCGCCATTCCGTTGCGCGGCCGCGGTATCCGGAAGAGCGGCCGGGAGAGATTCTCCGGTCGAGGCGTGCCACACCCCGAGTTGCCGGGCCGCGCTGACCCGGGCTGATGCGTCGGCCGCGGATATACGCAGGACGTCGACCAGGAA
Source organism: Rhodococcus sp. ZPP (assembly GCF_017656075.1). Taxonomy (NCBI): domain Bacteria; kingdom Bacillati; phylum Actinomycetota; class Actinomycetes; order Mycobacteriales; family Nocardiaceae; genus Rhodococcus; species Rhodococcus sp. ZPP. The sequence continues at coordinate 6,040,947 of NZ_CP058638.1, read as the reverse complement.
TTTGTGGGGCGAACGGTAGCCGAAGGATGCGGGCAGGGACCGTTCCACGCTCTCCACAACCAGCCGGTGCGACACCGCACCGGCGCGGCGAAGGGCGCGTTCCAGGTTCCTGATCGCGTCGACCACCTCGGCGTCCGACAATCCCACCACGTCGGCGCCCAGCAACCCGTCCACCGCAGCGGTGAGCAGCGACAGCTGCCCCGCCACCCGGCTCTCCGCCGACCCCCCAGTCGAACTCATGTGCGAAACCTAGCTCAGCGCTCCGACACACTTTTCCAACTGCACCTGTCGTCCTCTCGGCCGTTCGGGCAGACGTGCGGTGTCTGTCGGACCTCCGGTGCACTATGGAACGGTGACCGAAGTCCTCGGCAAGTTCTCTGCCGCCACCAGGGAGTGGTTCGACGGCGCCTTCCCCGCGCCGACGGACGCGCAGCTCGGTGCTTGGGAATCGATCGCCAGCCGCGCCAACACGCTGGTGGTCGCACCCACGGGGTCGGGCAAGACCCTCTCAGCCTTCCTGTGGTCCCTCGACCAGCTCGCGGCGACGGGCGAGAAGGACCGGTCCACCAAGGTTCTGTACATCTCACCGCTGAAGGCACTCGGCGTGGACGTCGAACGCAATTTGCGCGCCCCACTGGTCGGCATTACCCAGACAGCGAAACGGCTCGGCCTGACACCGCCCGAGATCTCGGTCGGTGTCCGCTCGGGCGACACCCCGCCCGCCGACCGCCGCGCGCTTGTCAAGAATCCGCCGGACATCCTCATCACCACCCCCGAGTCGCTGTTTCTCATGCTCACCTCGTCGGCGCGGGAGACGCTGACCCGGGTCGATACCGTTATCGTCGACGAAGTTCACGCTGTCGCAGGAACCAAGCGTGGGGCGCACCTGGCGCTGTCGCTCGAGCGACTCGACCGGCTCCTCGACACCCCCGCGCAGCGCATCGGACTGTCGGCGACGGTGCGCCCGCACGAAGAAGTGGCACGCTTCCTCTCCGGTTCGGCGCCGATTCGGATCGTCGCTCCACCGTCACCGAAGACGTTCGACCTTACCGTTCAGGTTCCCGTCGAGGACATGACGGAGCTGGGTCTCGCCGAGCCCGCCGAGGGCTCGGCATCGTCGACTCCGCAGGCCGGGTCGATCTGGCCACACGTCGAGGAACAGATCGTGGATCTCGTCCTCGCACACCGATCGTCCATCGTGTTCGCCAACTCGCGGCGGCTCGCGGAGCGACTTACCGCACGACTCAACGAGATCTATGCCGAGCGTAGTGGTGCCGACGTCGACAGGAACCCGAAGCCCGCCTCGCAGATCGGCACCCCTTCCGAGGTCAACTTCGGCGCCGACCCTCTGCTCGCGAGGGCTCACCACGGTTCGGTCAGCAAGGATCAACGAGCCCTCATCGAGGACGACCTCAAATCCGGACGGCTCCGCTGTGTCGTCGCGACGAGCAGCCTCGAACTCGGAATCGATATGGGTGCAGTGGATCTCGTGGTCCAGGTGGAGGCTCCGCCCTCGGTGGCGAGCGGCCTGCAACGTGTGGGCCGCGCCGGACACCAGGTCGGGGAGATCTCCCGCGGTGTCGTGTTTCCCAAGCACCGCACCGACCTGATCCACTGCGCCGTCACCGTCGAACGCATGGTGACCGGCAAAATCGAAGCACTCGCGGTGCCGGCAAACCCACTCGACATCCTCGCTCAACACACCGTTGCGGCCACCGCACTCGAACCGCTCGACGTCGACGACTGGTTCGAGACGGTCCGCCGCAGTGGCTCCTTCGCCTCCTTGCCGCGCTCGGCTTACGAGTCCACGCTCGACCTGCTGGCAGGGCTGTATCCTTCCGACGAGTTCGCGGAACTGCGCCCCCGACTCGTCTGGGATCGCGAAGCCAACACACTGACGGGTCGTCCCGGCGCGCAACGTCTCGCGGTCACCTCGGGCGGTGCCATCCCCGATCGCGGACTGTTCACCGTCTACATGGTGGGCGAAAAAGCTTCTCGGGTCGGCGAACTCGACGAGGAGATGGTGTACGAGTCTCGGGTCGGGGACGTCTTCGCGCTCGGTGCCACCAGCTGGCGGATCGAGGACATCACCTTCGATCGGGTGCTGGTCAGCCCGGCGTACGGTCAGCCCGGCCGTCTCCCCTTTTGGCACGGCGACGGCCTCGGCCGACCGGCGGAACTCGGTGAGGCGCTCGGACAGTTCCTCCGGGAGATTTCGCTCGGCCACGAGACGGAGGTGAAGGAACGGTGCCTCACCGGGGGTCTGGACGGCAATGCCACGAACAATTTGGTTCAGCTGGTCAACGAACAGAAGACCGCCACCGGTCAGGTTCCCACTGATCGCACCCTGGTGGTCGAACGATTTCGCGACGAGCTCGGCGACTGGCGTCTGATCCTGCACTCACCCTATGGACAGCGTGTGCACGCACCGTGGGCGCTGGCCGTCAGTGCCCGGCTCAGCGAGCGCCACGGTCTCGACTCCAACGCGACCGCATCGGACGACGGCATCATCGTCCGCCTTCCCGACACGGAGGACACACCGCCCGGGGCAGACCTCTTCGCCTTCGATACCGACGAGATCGAGGACATCGTCACGGAACAGGTGGGCGGGTCGGCGTTGTTTGCCTCGCGGTTCCGTGAATGTGCCGCTCGCGCTCTGCTGTTGCCGCGCCGCAATCCTGGAAAACGGGCGCCGTTGTGGCAGCAGCGTCAACGTTCGGCGCAGCTCCTCGACGTCGCCCGCAAGTACCCGACGTTTCCGATTCTGCTCGAGACCGTGCGCGAATGCCTGCAGGATGTGTACGACCTTCCGGCGCTGAAGGATCTGTTCCGCCGGATGGCGCGGCGGCAGATCCGCATCGTCGAGGTCGAGACACAGTCGCCGTCGCCCTTCGCCGGCGCGTTGCTGTTCAACTATGTCGGTGAATTCATGTACGAGGGCGACAGCCCGCTGGCGGAGCGCCGGGCCGCCGCCCTGTCCCTCGATTCTGCCCTACTCGCAGAACTGCTCGGCCGTGTCGAGCTGCGCGAACTTCTCGACGCCGATGTCATCGCGCAAGCGGAGCTGGAATTGCAGCGCCTTCTCCCGGACCGCAAGGCGAGAGACCTCGAAGGCGCGGCCGACCTGCTCCGCATTCTCGGCCCCCTCACCACGGACGAGGTCACCGCACGCTCGACGCAGGATCCCTCACCGTGGCTGGACGAGCTGGTTCGCGCCAAGCGCGCGCTCGCGGTCTCCTTCGCCGGCGCCCACTGGTGGACGGCGATCGAGGACGCCGCGCGCCTGCGAGACGGACTGGGTGTTCCGTTGCCCATCGGTACGCCGGCCGCATTCATCGAACCCGTCGACGACCCACTCGGTGACCTGCTCAGCCGATACGCGCGCACCCACGGACCATTCTCGCTCGGTGATGCAGCCGGGCGCTTCGGCATCGGGTCCGCTGTCGCCCGCGACGTTCTGCAACGACTCGCCTCGGAAAAACGGGTCATGGAAGGGGAATTCCGCCCTGGTGCCTCCGGTAGTGAGTGGTGTGACTCGGAGGTCCTCCGTCGCCTCCGCAGGCGTTCACTCGCTGCAGCCCGTCAGGAAGTGGAGCCCGTCAGCACTGCCACCCTGGGCCGCTTCCTCCCGAGTTGGCAACATGTCGGCGGCACTCTGCGCGGAATCGACGGAGTCGCCACAGTTGTGGAACAGCTTGCCGGCGTGCCGGTTCCCGCGTCGGCGCTCGAGTCGCTGATCCTGCCGTCCCGCGTCGCCGACTACTCCCCCGCCATGCTCGACGAGCTGACCTCCACCGGAGAGGTGTTGTGGTCGGGCGCGGGAAACATTTCGGGAAAGGACGGGTGGGTGTGTCTTCACCCGGCCGACACCGCCCCCCTGACGCTGACGACCCCCGCCGAGTCGGATCTGTCCGACCTGCAGCGTCGGATCCTGGACACGCTGTCCGGCGGCGGTGCGTACTTCTTCCGTCAGCTCGCCGACACGCTGGAGATGTCCGAGGACAGTGCATTGGCCACTGCTCTGTGGGATCTCGTGTGGCTCGGGCACATCGGCAACGACACCCTCGCTCCGTTGCGCGCTCTCCTGTCGGACACGTCGAGAACCACCACCAGCCATCGCTCACCGCGGCGCCCACCGCGCGCCCGTGCGTACCGCAGCCTCGCGACCCCGGTTCGCACGGCGCCGCCCACTGTCGGTGGCCGGTGGTCGATTCTTCCGGGCGCCGAGACGGATGCCACCCTGCGTGCCAGCGCTACTGCCGAACTTCTCCTCGAACGCTACGGCGTGGTGACACGCGGATCCGTGACGACCGAGAACGTTCCGGGTGGATTTGCTCTGATGTACAAGGTGCTCGGCACCTTCGAGGACAACGGGCGGTGCCGCCGTGGGCACTTCGTCGAGTCGCTCGGCGGCGCACAATTCTCCACTCCCCACGTCGTGGACCGGTTGCGCAGTTACGGTGATTCGTTGGAGGGCCGGCACACGTCGCTGCCCGCCGTGACACTCGCCGCCAGCGACCCCGCCAACCCGTACGGCGCGGCGCTGCCATGGCCGAAGCGCGGCGACGACGCACCAGGTCATCGCCCCGGGCGCAAGGCAGGCGGCCTCGTGGTCCTGGTCGAGGGCGAGTTGATCCTGTTCGTAGAACGCGGCGGGCGAACAGTTCTGACGTTCACCGACGATCCCGGTGTACTACGCACTGCGGCGTCTGCTCTCGCCGGAGTGGTCAAACGTGGGGGAATCGACCGAATCGTCGTGGAGAAGGTCGACGGCGAGACCATCCATGGCAGCGATTTCGCGCCGATTCTCACGGAGGCGGGGTTCGCGCCGACGCCCCGCGGCTTCCGGTTGCGAGCCTGACATGCCCGAAGGCGACACCGTCTGGCGCACGGCCAACTCGCTGCGTGACGCACTCGAGGGTCACGTACTGACCACGTGTGATGTGCGGGTTCCGCGGTACGCCACCGTCGACCTGTCCGGGTTGAAGGTCGACGAAGTCGTCAGCCGTGGTAAACATCTCCTCATCCGGGTCGGTGGGTACTCCATCCACACCCATCTGAAGATGGAAGGTGCGTGGCATATCTACCGGGCGGACGCACGGTGGCGTCGCCCAGCCCATCAAGCCCGTATTGTGCTGGCCACCGAAGAACGTGTCGCTGTGGGCTTCTCCCTCGGCATCACCGAGATACTCGACCGGAGTGCGGAAGCCGCCGCGGTCGGTCACCTCGGGCCCGACCTTCTCGGGCCGGACTGGGATGCAGACACGGCCGTCCGCAATCTCCGGGCGGCCGGTGATCAACCCATCGGTGTTGCCCTCGTCGATCAGCGCAACCTCGCGGGTCTCGGCAATGTCTACCGAAACGAGGTGTGCTTCCTCCGTGGCGTCGATCCCCACACTCCCGCGCGCGAGGTGACAAACCTGCCGGCCATGGTCGCGCTTGCCCATCGCATGATTCACGCAGACAAGAACAATCCGATCCGGCACCGTCCGTGGGTGTACGGCCGTGCGGGCAAGCGTTGCCGCCGGTGCCGAACGGTGATCCGAAGCCGGGAACTCGGGCAGCAGGACATCTTTTTCTGCACCTACTGCCAGCCACCGTTCGACCGCTAGCGCAACACCGTGGTCGGCGGTCCGAGCGGTGGGGGCTTGCGTGTCACTCGGCGGCCGAACAGCCAGGCGGTGACGTCCGGTATCCACAGCACTGCCGCGGTCGCCAGCGTCAGCAGGTAGGTCGGTGCGACCACCGGAAGGAGTATGCATCCGAGCAGTGCCACGGGAAAGTCCCTGCGCCACAGGAGTGAGAGGACACACGGAAGCGCGAGGAGACCGACCGCTGCTGGGTAGTGGGAGGTGGCGATCGCCCACGGCACTCCCACCACCCAGCACACCATTCCGAGGATGTGGTGGGCGATCAGCAGGAACCTCGTGTACGTGGTGAAAGTCCAGATCCGCCCGACCTCTACCCCGACCCAGAAGATCCGGCTGCGAAACGGTCCGACGCCCTCGTCGAGCAGCGCAGTCCGGAACAACTCGTCGGCCCGGCGGCGTAGCGCCATGCCAGATTTTCCGTGAGCTTCCGCATGGTGACACAGATCGTCGTGCATGATCGCGGGAAGCAGCTGGCGGCCATACGGAGCGAGCAGCCCCCGAAGCGGCGCGGGAACGGAGGCGAGGTCGGTCCGGAGTACGCACGGCTCCGGCGCGCAACCGGGCACCGTCACCACCGTCTCACCGTGGACGTACACGAAGTGGTCGGTGAGCTGAAAGTATTTGTGGTCGAGCACCCGAAGGGCCGGCTGTGGACGAGCCGGGTCGTCCGCTGATACCTGAAACGGCATGCTCACCTCATTCGTGGCCGGACCGGTTGGCCTCCATCACCAGAGTGACGCAATGGGCGACGAATTGCTCGCGCGACGCGGCAACGGTTCCGTCGAGATATCCGATGAACAACGTCGTGAGCGCGCCGACGACGCCGATCGCGACGAGTTGCTTCTCCACCTCGTCATCCACGGCCGAGAGTTGGTCGTGGACGAGCGTTACGAACCCGGGCATGAGGTCCATTCCCCGCCGACTCAGCGCGGGCTCGGACAGCGGCGCGAGCAGCAGCACACGACCCCTCTCGGGGTTGTCGACCATCAGCTCGACGAACGCTTCGACGGCGGCCTCGGCTCGCGCCCGCGCAGTGTGGGCCGACGCCACCGCGCCCAGAAGCGCCGCCTGTGCCTCGTCGCCGACCGTGGAATAGACGGATCGGACGAACTCGTCGCGGTCGGCAAACGACTCGTAGAAGTAGCGCTCGGTCAACGAGGCCGCACGGCAGACGGCCCGGACGTTGACTGCAGGCCCTGCAGGGGCGCCTAGGAGCGTGATTCCTGCCCGCAGGAGCGCCGCTCGCCGGGCTTCGCGGCGGTCTTCCAACGTCACGTCCCCAGCTCCCACTCTTGACTACGCACGTTGTCAGATCCTAGTCTGACAACGTGCGTAGTCAAACGAACTCGGAGGGTGCGTCCGTGCAGGCCACCGCTCCCACACCGCTCGGACCTGAGTCGCTGACCTGGAAGTACTTCGGCGACTGGCGGGGAATGCTGCAAGGCGTCTGGGCCGGCTCGATGCAGAACATGCATCCGGGCCTCGGCGCTGGAGTCGAAGAGCATTCCGAGTTCTTCGACGAACGGTGGGAGCGCCTGTACCGCTCGCTCTACCCGATCGGGGGCGTGGTCTTCGACGGTGACCGCGCCCAGCAGACTGCAGAGCAGGTCCGGGGATACCACAACACCATCAAGGGCGTCGACAAGCACGGACGGAAGTATCACGCCCTAGATCCCGACACCTTCTATTGGGCGCACGCCACGTTCTTCATGGGCACAATCCTCACGGGCGACAATTTCATGGGCGGCCTCACCGAGGAGCAGAAGCGGCAACTGTTCACCGAACACATCCAGTGGTACCGCCTGTACGGAATGAGCATGCGCCCGGTCCCGGAGACCTGGGAAGCGTTCCTGGAGTATTGGGACCACATGTGCCGCAACGTCCTCGAAGACAACAAGGCTACCCGTGACGTCCTCAACCTTTCCGGCCTGGGCGTCCCACCGTTTCTGACGTGGCTCCCCGACCGGGTGTGGGCGATCCTGCGCATCCCGGTCGCCAGGGGATTCGTCTGGCTGACAGTGGGGATGTACGACGAACCGGTACGCGAGCGCCTCGGATACCGCTGGACGGCACGCGATGAGCGACTGCACACCCTGGTGGGCCGGACGGTGAATGCCCTGTTCCGCCTCGTCCCGTGGCGCTACCGTTACCATCCTCGCGCCCGCGCCGGGTGGGACCGTGAGACCGGGCGCACCCGCCGGGACGCCCCGCTGGTGCATACGCCGCCGCGGAACCTGCCGCCCCTCGGGCGTCGCGACGACCCGAAGCACTACAGCCCGCGGGTGTGATTCCCAGGGAGAACACAGGCAAATCGTGACATGCTCGGAGGATGGAGTGGGACCTTCCGAGGCTCTTGAATCGCCCGCCGCTGATGAGCGAAAAATCGCTGTCGCCCGACCATGCGGCAAGCCGCATCAGCGCGTATATCTACGGCAACATTCTCGTGCTCGCCGCGCTCATTCCCGTCACCAAATCCCAGGAAACCCTGGGCATTGCCATCGTGGTGGGCGCCGCTCTGTCCACGTTCCTCGCCCACGCTTTTGCCGAGTCCGTGGGCCAGACGCTCCGGCTCGGCAGATCGCTGTCCAGAACCGAAAGAGTTCGGGAACTGCGGGACGGTCTCCCCATCCTGACCTCCGCGGTGGTGCCCACCGTGATCCTCGGCACAGCCTATGTGGGTTGGCTCGAGCCGCGAACGGCGCAACTGACCGCGGAGATCGTGATGATCGTCCGCATCGGCTCGATCAGCTACGTGATCAGCCGGCTGCGGCGCGAAAAGGTCACCCACATGACGCACTGGGCGGCGATCGGCCTAGCGTTCGTTGCCGCAGTGATCGTGGTGGTCAAGGTACTTCTGACACACTGACAGGCGGTTCGAGCAATTCGACGCGAGATTCGGGTGCCGCCGCCCGCAACGCGTCCGCGGAGAGGTCGTCCGGCTGCGCTTGGGACTGCACCTCCGCCTCCACACGCGCACGGTAGGTCTTCAGTTCGCGGTCGATCATGTCGGAGTCCCAGCCGAGGACGGGGGCCACCAGCTGTGCGACCTGCTCGGCGCAGTTCACACCACGATGCGAGTATTCGATCCCGATACGCGTCCTTCTGGTCAGAATGTCGTCGAGGTGCAGCGCACCCTCTGCCGCAGCGGCATAGACGGCCTCGACCTGAAGGTAGGCCGGTGCGTCGGTAATAGGCTGCAGCAGTTCGGGTTTACCCTCCGCCAGATCGAGCACTTCACCGATGAGCGAACCGTACCGGTCGAGGAGATGCTTGACGCGGTAGGGGTGAAGTCCGTACAGCTGACCCAGGTGCACGGTCTGGTTCACCAGCGCGTAGTAGCCGTCCGCACCAGCCAGCGGCACCTTCTCGGTTATCGAGGGCGCGACCCTGGCCGGAATGTCATCGGCAGCAAGATCCACCGCGTCCTCGGCCATCACCCGGTACGTGGTGTATTTGCCGCCCGCGATCGCGACCAATCCGGGCGCCACGCGCGCGACGGCATGCTCGCGCGACAGCTTGGAGGTCTCGTCGCTTTCCCCTGCGAGGAGGGGGCGCAGACCTGCGTAGACACCGTCGATGTCCTCGTGCGTGAGGGCCGTCACCAGGACCTTGTTGACGTGGCCCAGAATGTAATCGATATCGGCTTTGGTAGCTGCCGGATGGGCGAGGTCGAGATTCCAGTCCGTGTCGGTGGTTCCGATGATCCAGTGGCTACCCCACGGGATCACGAACAGCACCGACTTCTCGGTCCGCAGGATGATGGCGGCATCGCTCACGATGCGATCCCGCGGTACCACGATGTGCACACCCTTGGAGGCGCGGACACGGAATCGGCCGCGCTGCCGGGAAAGCGCCTGTATCTCGTCCGTCCAGACACCGGTCGCGTTGATGACGACGTGCGCCTGCACCTCTGCGGTTCGCCCGTCTTCACAGTCACGGATCCGAACGCCGGACACGCGATCCGCTTCCCGCAGGAAACCCACGACCTGAGTGGACGTGCGCACCACCGCGCCGTAGTGGGCAGCGGTTCGGGCGACGGTCATGGTGTGGCGCGCGTCGTCCACGACGGTGTCGTAATACTGGATGCCGCCGGTCAGCGAGTTCCGTTTGAGTCCCGGTGCCATCCGCAAGGCACCTGCCCGGGTGAGGTGTTTCTGCGCGGGCACCGATTTGGCTCCGCCCATCCGGTCGTAGAGGAAGATCCCCGCCGCCATGTAGGGGCGTTCCCATACCCGATGGGTGATGGGAAACAGGAACTTGAGCGGCTTCACGAGATGGGGCGCCAGCGTCGTCAGCGACAATTCACGTTCCCGCAGGGCCTCCCGCACCAGCCCGAACTCGAGCTGCTCGAGATAGCGCAACCCGCCGTGGAACATCTTCGACGAGCGGCTCGACGTTCCGGACGCATAGTCCCGCGCCTCGACCAGGGCAACCTTGAGGCCGCGGGTGGCTGCGTCGAGGGCCGCACCGGCACCGACGACACCGCCGCCGATCACGACGACGTCGAACTGTTCGGTCTGCAGCTTCTCCCACGCAGCGTCGCGCTGCGTGGGACCGAGGAACTGCACACCTGGCGAACTACTCAACTCGGGCTCCTGTGAGATGACGACGGATTCATGCCCAGGCTAGTAGCTTCATGCGTGTGATTCAGTACATCGCTGCGATAGACCAGGGCACCACCTCGAGCCGCTGCATGATCTTCGATCACGACGGAGCGGTGGTCAGCGTCGCTCAGAAGGAACACCAGCAGATCCTTCCCCGTGCCGGTTGGGTGGAGCACGACCCGAAAGAGCTGTGGATCAATACGCGCGAAGTGGTGGCATCCGCCCTTGCGAAGGCGGATCTCACCAAACGCGACATCGCCGCCATCGGTATCACCAATCAGCGCGAGACTGCGGTGGTGTGGGACCGGAAAACCGGAGAACCGGTGTACAACGCCATCGTCTGGCAGGACACCCGGACCGACGAGCTGTGCACCCGGCTCGGCGGCGACGAGGGGCCCGGGCGTTATCAGAAGCGTACGGGCCTGCCGCTGTCGACCTATTTCGCAGGACCCAAGGTGCGATGGATCCTCGACAACGTCGACGGCGCCCGTGCGCGAGCAGATGCCGGCGAACTGTGTTTCGGCACCATCGACAGCTGGATTCTGTGGCATATCATGGAAGGCACGCACGTGACAGATGTCACCAACGCCTCCCGTACGTTGCTGATGAATCTGGAGACACTCGACTGGGATCCGGACATCTGCGCCGACTTCGAGATCCCACTGTCGATGCTTCCCGAAATTCGCAGCTCCTCCGAGATCTACGGCGTGGGCCGTCCCCACGGCACCCTTCCCGGAGTACCGGTCGCAGGGATCCTCGGTGATCAGCAGGCCGCGACATTCGGGCAGGCCTGCCTGTCCGAGGGAGAAGCGAAGAACACGTACGGGACGGGGAACTTCTTGCTCCTCAATACGGGAACCACCCCCGTGCACAGTAAGCACGGCCTCTTGACCACGCTGTGCTACAAGATCGGGAACGCTCCTGCCGTGTACGCGCTCGAGGGGTCGGTGGCGGTCACCGGTTCACTGGTCCAATGGCTGCGGGACAACCTGGGGATCATCTCGTCGGCCGAAGACATCGAGCCGCTGGCGAATTCGGTCGACGACAACGGAGGTGCCTATGTCGTCCCGGCGTTCTCCGGGTTGTTCGCACCTCGGTGGCGACCGGACGCGCGCGGTGTGATCGCAGGCCTCACCCGTTTCGTGAACAAGGGTCACCTCGCCAGGGCGGCTCTCGAAGCCACCGCCTATCAGACCCGGGAAGTGATCGAGGCCATGCGTGCCGACTCCGGAGTCGAGCTCGCCTCACTCAAGGTGGACGGCGGCATGGTCGTCAACGAAACACTGATGCAGTTCCAGGCCGACATCCTAGGAGTTCCGGTCATCCGCCCCGTCGTCAGCGAGACCACCGCGCTGGGCGCCGCCTACGCCGCGGGACTGGCCGTCGGCTTCTGGTCCGGTGAACAGGATATTCGCGACAACTGGGCCATGGACAAGCGGTGGGAACCCGGGATGGACGAAGCGGAGTCCACCAGGCTGTTCGCCGAGTGGAACAAGGCCGTCGAGCGCACCTACGACTGGGCGTGAGCCAGGTAGGCGCTGCCGAGTCTCTCGCAGGCGCCTGCCAGAACGTCCTCCGGGCAGGTGGCGAAGCACAGTCGTAGTGCGGCGCCGAGGTCTGCACCGACACCGAACGCCGACCCGGGTACGAACGCCACACCGTGCTCGACCGCCGTCGGCAGCAGATCCGCGGTGTCGATGGTGTCGTCGGTGAACTCGACCCAGCAGAACATCCCGCCCTGCACGTCGGACAGCGTCGCAGCATTACCGAACGTGGTCGTCGTCGCGGCGGTCAAGGCTCGGGCCCGGGCACCGTAGCGGGTACGGAGCGTGTCGAGGTGAAGTGCCAGCCACGCCTCGTCCGACAACATCGCCGCCGTGATCTGGTGAGTGAGCGACGAGCCGCACAGGTCCGCGCCCTGTTTGAGAAGTTCCACCGCCTCGCACACAGCGCGATCACCGTGCAACCAGCCGACCCGCAACGCCGGAGCCAGAATCTTCGAGGCACTGGACAGGCGGATCACCCGGTCCGAGAATGTAGCGACCGGAGGGGGCGGCGGAGCGTCGAAAAACAACTCGCCGTACGGGTCGTCCTCGATGACCCAGAAACCGTAGCGGTCGGCCAGCGCCGCCAGGTGCCGCCGCCGATCGGCGGCGAGAACGACACCACGGGGATTGTGGAAGTTACTCACCGTGTGGACGACAGTCGGGCGCACGCCCGCTTCGAGAAGTTCCTGCAGCGCGGTCGTGTCCATGCCGTCGCGATCGAGCGGCACCGCGCGGATGTCCGCCTGAGCCGCCCGAAATACCTGCAGCGCACCGGTATACGCGGGCTCTTCGACAACCACGATATCGGCCGGGTCGAGTAGAACCTGAGCGAGGAGGCTCAACGCCTGCTGCGATCCGTGGGTGACGACCACCTGGCCCGGGTCCAACGCCCGTCCGATCCGGGCGCCCTCACGGGCAGCGAGCACGTCACGCAATCGGCGCAGGCCCGTGGTTTCGCCGTACTGGACCGAGGCGGGATCGGCGAGCCCGCACTCCGCTTCCTTCCGAATTCGTTCTCGCGGAATGAATTCGGGATCGGGGAGACCGCCGGCCAGGCTGACGACGTCCGGCCGGGCGGTAAGGGTGAGGAGGTCACGGATGGCGGAACTGCGCAGGCCGTCCATCCGGCGGGAAAATGTGTGCGGCATATCGACTCCCAGGGGCACGACGAGACAGAGGTCAGGAGAAGAACACCCTGTCCGTCCTGGGTCTGCGGGGCGGTAGAGCGCCGAGGCACGGCCGATGATTGTGGACCGTGCCTCGACTATCCCACCACCGCTGTCAGTATGTGAAATGCATTTCCCGGATAGCGGGATCAGTCCAGATCGTCGTGGCGCATCAGCTGGCGGGCGGCCTCGGTGATCGAGCCGGTCAGCGAGGGGTACACCGAGAACGTCGCTGCCAAGTCGTTGACGGTCAGGTTGTTCTGGACAGCGATCGCGATGGGCAGGATCAACTCCGACCCGTTGGGCGCCACCACGACGCCACCGATCACCACACCGGTGGCAGGTCGGCAGAAGATCTTCACGAAGCCGCGCCGCAGGCCGGACATTTTTGCCCGCGGATTGGTGTTGAGCGGGAGCATGACGGTGCGGGCCGGCACTTCGCCGTTGTCGATCGCGGCCTGACTGACGCCCACCGTGGCGATTTCGGGCCGGGTGAACACCGCCGAGGCCACCGTCTTCAACTTGATGGGACTCACGCCCTCGCCCAGAGCGTGGTACATCGCGATGCGACCCTGCATGGCGGCAACCGAGGCCAACGGCAGCAGCCCCGTGCAGTCACCCGCGGCGTAGATGCCCGAGACCGGCGTCCGCGACACTCGGTCGACTCGCAGATATCCGCCCTTGTCCAGTTCGATGCCGACCTTCTCGAGTCCGAGGTTCTCGGTGTTGGGAACCGAGCCGACCGTCATCAAGGCGTGACTGCCCTCCACGGTTCGTCCGTCGGCGAGCACGACGACCACACCGTCTTCGGTGCGCTTGACCGCGTCGGCCCGCGCGTGCTTGACGAGGGTGACACCACGTTCGGCCAGAACGTCCTCGAGTACGAGTGCGGCGTCGGCGTCCTCACCGGGGAGCACCCGGTCTCGGCTCGACACCAGCGTTACCTTGACACCCATTTCGGTGTAGGCGGACACGAACTCCGCGCCGGTCACACCGGAACCTACGACGACGAGGTGGGTGGGCAATTCGTCGAGGTCGTAGAGGTCACGCCAGGTGAGGATCCGCTCACCGTCCGGCTCGGCCCCGGCGATCACCCGAGGACTGGCACCGGTGGCGATGAGGACGACGTCGGCATCGAGCGTCTTCTGCTCGCCGTTCGCGAGGCTGGCGCAGACCTGATGTGATGCCATGCCGAGACGCGGGTCGGTGAGCTCCGCAGTACCGGAGAGCAGCTCGACACCGACCGTCTGGAGCCTGGTTCGGATGTCGGCGGACTGAGCCTGAGCGAGACTCTTCACTCGGGCGTGGATCTGAGGCAGGGCAATGGTGGCCTGCGCCGGATCGAGAGCGATACCCAAATCGGTGGCACGGCGCATGTCCGTGCGTACACCCGTCGAGGCGATGAATGTCTTGGAGGGCACACAGTCGTACAGAACGCACGCCCCGCCCACCCCGTCCGAATCGATCAAGGAGACGGCGGCGCCGTGCTGAGCGGCCACCAACGCTGCCTCGTATCCGGCAGGCCCGCCACCAATGATCACGATTCGGGTCATCTGTCCTCCAAATAGACGTGCCGACCAGGGTCTCCGGTCTGCAACTCGAGCATCACAGCGCGTCGTGTCGTGCACTGCCAGGGAACAGATTACTAGCCGCAGATCGGGGCCGTCGCCGCGTAGACCTCGGGCGGCGACTCGGCGCGGGATCGAGCGGTCAGGTCAATGGAGTGCCGCCGGTGACGCCGATGATCTCGCCGGTGATGTAGCTCGATTCCTGGGAAGCCAGGAAGACGTACGCGGGCGCCAGCTCCGCCGGCTGCCCCGGGCGGCCCAACGGCACGTCACCTCCGAACGACTCGAACTTCTCGGTCGGCATGGTCGCCGGAATCAACGGCGTCCAAATCGGCCCCGGGGCAACGGCGTTGACCCGAATGCCCTTCTTCGCGACATCGGCGGCGAGCCCCTTGGTGAAATCGATGATGCCGGCCTTGGTGGTGGCGTAATCCAGCAACTCGGGGGATGGGTTCGCGCCCTGGATCGAGGACGTGTTGATGATGGTCGATCCCGGCTCCATCACCGCGACCGCAGCCTTGCACAACCAGAACATCGCGTAGAGGTTGGTCTTCAGAACACGGTCGAACTGTTCCGTACTGATCTCGGCGATTCCGCCCATCTGCACCATCTGATAGGCAGCGTTGTTCACCAAAATGTCCAGCCCACCGAGTTCGGATACGGCAGTGTCGACGAGCGCTCGGCAGTGATCCTCCGACCTGATGTCACCGGGCACCGGCACCGCCTTGCGGCCGGCGTCTTCGATGAGCCGAACCGTGTCCCGGGCATCCGGTTCTTCCGCTTCGAGGTAGCTGATCAGCACATCGGCACCCTCGCGCGCGAACGCAATTGCGACCGCTCGCCCGATACCCGAATCACCTCCGGTGATGAGAGCCTTCCGCCCTTCCAGCCGCCCGCTCCCCCGGTAGGTCTTCTCACCGTGGTCGGGTGCCGACACCATGTCCGAGGTGAGCCCCGGATGTTCGATCTCGCTCTGCCCTTCGCGGTCCGGCATCGGGTACGCGGTGGTGGGATCCTGTTTCGTGTACTGATCTGCCATTGTTCTCACCCTTTCGCTACGCCGACCCGGTCCCCTCCGATGTACCCAGTTTCGCGGATCGAAATCGAGTGAACGACAGGTGAGCTGCGCCTCGCGCGTCTCCCGCGCGGTCGTGCAACTCCTCGCGGTTCATGCCTACGCCTTTGCATCCCTGAGCAACCCGGTATGTAGTCTGACCTGCGTGAGTTACTACGCCGCCTATGGGTCCAACATGCATCCGGAGCAGATGCTGCAGCGCTGCCCTCACTCGCCGATGGCGGGAACGGGCTGGTTGCACGGTTGGCGGCTCACGTTCAGCGGCGGTGACATCGGCTGGGAAGGCGCGCTCGCCACGGTGGTCGAAGACCCCGATTCCAAGGTCTTCGTGGTGCTGTACGACGTACCGGAGGAGGACGAGGTGAGCCTCGACCGCTGGGAGGGCTCCGAACTCGGAATTCACCGCAAGATCCGGGTACGGGTCGACACCGACGGAGAACCGGTGCTGGCCTGGCTGTATGTGCTCGATGCCTACGAGGGTGGGCTGCCGTCTGCGCGGTACCTCGGTGTCATGGCCGATGCCGCCGAAATCGCCGGGGCACCCGCCGACTACGTGCGCGACCTGCGTACCCGCAACAGCCGCAACGTCGGCCCGGGCACCGAATAGGGCGTCCCGGAGCAGTCAGCCCAGCACGAGGCTGGACAACACCCGCACGCCGACACCGAGCGCCCGCTCGTCCAGATCGAATGTGGGTTGATGGATGTCGAGCTGTTCACCGACGCCCGACCACACGCCCAGCCTGGCCATGGCACCCGGAACTTCCTCGAGATACCAGGAAAAGTCCTCGCCACCACCGGACTGCGGGGTGTCGGCGAGGGCGTCCGCACCCACGGTGCGGATAGCATTCTCGAACATTCGGGTCGACACCTCGTCGTTGACGACGGGCGGCACGCCCCTGCGGTAGTTGAGTTGGTATCGCACTCCCGTGGGCGCCAGCAGTCCGTGCACGATGTCGCGAACGAGCGGCTCGAGCATTTCCCACGTCTCGTGGTCACCGGTCCGCACCGTGCCGGTCATCATGCCGGTCTGCGGAATGGCGTTGGGGGCCCGGCCCGCGCTGACCGCTCCCCACACCATGACGGTGCCTGTACGTGGATCGATTCGCCGGCTCAGCATGCCCGGCAGGCCGGTGACCACAGTGCCGAGTGCGAAGACCAGATCGGTGGTGAGGTGCGGCCGCGATGTGTGACCGCCGGGTGAGTCGAGCACAACCTCGATCGTGTCGGCCGCAGAGGTGATGGCGCCAAGTCGAATTCCGACGCGCCCGGCCGCGAGCCGGGGATCGCAGTGCAGCGCGAAGATGCGGGAGACGCCTTCGAGTCGCCCTGCCGCGACCACCTCCAGTGCGCCGCCCGGCATCACCTCTTCGGCGGGCTGGAAGATCAGGCGGACACCGACCGGCAGTTCAGGAATCTCGCTGAGTGCCAGGCCTGTCCCGAGCAGGATCGTGGTGTGGGCGTCGTGTCCGCACGCGTGGGACACACCCGGCACTGTCGACGAGTACGTCGCCCCGGTGAGTTCCTGCAGCGGAAGCGCGTCCATGTCGGCGCGCAACGCGATCCGGGTTCCGGTGTCCGGGCCGAGATCACAGGTGAGTCCGGTACCTCCCGGGAGCAGTTCCGGTGAAAGACCCGCGGCAGCAAGCCGGGTCGCCACGAACTCCGTCGTGGCGTACTCGTGCCGCGCCAACTCCGGGTTGGCATGGATGTGCCGACGCCAATGCGAGAGGTCATCGGTGTGAGCACTGATCCATTTGTCGACGGCCGCATTCACCGGCGATCAACTCCTTCCAACAGCCGCACCCGCTGTGTGTCGTCCGTTGCAGCGCGAACTGCCGTCCGAGCCAACGCAATTGCCCCGTCTACCACGGCGCGATCCGCCGACTCGGTGATACATGCCGCCGCGAAGCCGGGCTGGTGCGTGACAGCACCGCCCGAGTCCAGTCCGATGATCGGATGGATGCCGGGTAGGACGTTCGTGACGTTCCCCATGTCGGTACTGCCCAGCGGACGTGTGCCTTCCCACTCGAGTGGCACCGGTGTCCGTCCCATGTCGAGAATCTCTTCCCGGTAGGTCGCGACGAGCCACGGGTCGGGGGTGAGTTCCGTGTACGTCGGGGACACCGTGCGGATCTCATGGGTACATCCGGTGGCGAGTGCACCTGCAGCGAAACACGCCTCCGCACGCGCGGTCAGTTCGGACAGCGCCCACGCCGTCTCGGCGCGCAGGTAGTAGAGCATCTCGGCCCGCGCCGGCACGATGTTGGGTGCGGTGCCACCGTCCGACACGATCCCGTGAATCTGCTGGCCCGGCGAAAGATGCTGGCGCAGCAGACCGATACCGACCTGCGCCACAGTCGCGGCATCTGCCGCATTGCGGCCGAACTCGGGCGCGGCCGACGCGTGCGCCTCCCGCCCGGTGAAGGTGATCGCGATGTCCGCGAGCGCCAGTGACGTGGCGCCCGTGATGTCGACCGGCCCAGGGTGCACCATCAGGGCGGCTGCCACACCGTCGAAGATGCCCTGCTCGAGCATGGTGATCTTTCCGCCACCACTCTCCTCGGCAGGTGTCCCGATCACTCGCACCGTGATGCCCAGTCGCTCGGCGACCGTCGCGAGGGCAACTCCGGCACCGACCGCCGATGCCGCGATGATGTTGTGCCCGCACGCGTGGCCGATCTCGGGAAGCGCATCGTATTCGGCGCAGATGCCGAGCACGAGATCACCACTGCCGAAGGTCGCGTCGAACGCGGTCGGCAGGCCCGCCACTCCCTGCCGCACCTCGAAACCGCTCCGTTTCAGCAGCTCGGTGACCTTTGCGACACTCCGAAATTCCTCGAACGCCAGTTCCGGTTCCGCGTGGATCGAATGGGACAGCGCAACCAGATCGGTCTCGATGGACCTGACCGCCGCCTCGACATCCGCATTCACGTGCTCATTCTCTCACCCGAAGCTGAAGTTGCTCTTGTCCGTCACCATGGCGAGGGCGGTGAGGGCTCCCTGATGGATTCCGCGCTTGATGCCGGACAGGTTGTCACCGCGTGTCGCGGTGAGCGCGGATGCCCGGGCCACGGCCGCCGTGAGCACGGAGTTCCCGTCCGCAACCTCCTCCACGATGCCCGTGGCGAGCGCATCTGCGCCGCCATAGCGACGGCCCGTCGTCATGGCGTCCACGGCGGTCTGTTTCGGCAAGCGGGTGGTGAGCAGCGCCGACATACCCACGGTGAAAGGCATGTTCAGCGTCACTTCCGGCAGGCAGTAGAACCCGCGGTCGGCGCGCATCACGCGGAAATCGTGGGATGTCGCGAGCATGGCGCCCGCGCCGAACGCGTGCCCCTGGACGGCCGCGACCGTGGCCATCGGAAAAGTCAGCAGCCGGGTGTAGAGAGTGTGGACGCGGTCGAGGTACTCCGGGAGCTTGTCGGTGTTGGAGAAAATCCAGGTGGTGTCCAGTCCATTGGTGAAGAACTTGCCCGTTGCGGTCGTGACCAGCGCGGCGGCGCCTTCGTGCGACTCGATCTCGTCGAGGGTGGCGTGGGTGGCATCGATCCAGTCCGGAGAGAAGCGGTTCTCGTTGTCCACCTCCCCCTCGTTCCCGAGGTACAGGATGAATACGTCACCGTCGCGATCGATATAAGGCATGAGTGGAAGACTATCGCCTCATGGGAACGCCAGACGCCGCGGCTGCCGCGCTCGCCGAGTACACCGACTGTGCCGAACACCCGATTGCCGTCGTCCTCGGATCGGGGTGGAACGCCGCCGCCGACCGGTTCGGGGAACCGTTCGCCACCGTGCCGATGGCCGAACTACCAGGCTTCACGCCTCCGTCGGCGCTCGGGCATGCAGGGACGATCCGATCCGTCGACGTGGGCGGGCGGCGGGTACTTCTTCTCCTCGGACGTACGCACGCCTACGAAGGTCATCCGCTGGACTCCGTCGTGCATCCCGTGCGGACTGCCGTCGCCGCGGGCGCGCGCACCGTCATCCTCACCAACGCCGCCGGCGGAATCCGGAGCGAGTACGCGGTCGGGGAGCCCGTCCTCGTCAGCGACCACCTCAATCTCACCGGACGTTCGCCCCTCGTCGGCGCGGAGTTCGTCGATCTCGTCGACGCCTACGACCCCGAATTGCGGGCGCTCGCCCGCGACATCGAGCCGAGCCTTGCCGAAGGGGTCTACGCCGGACTGCCCGGACCGCATTACGAGACCCCGGCCGAAATTCGGATGCTGCGCACGCTCGGCGCCGATTTGGTCGGTATGTCCACCGTGCACGAGACGATCGCGGCGCGTGCCCTCGGTGCCCGGGTCCTCGGAATTTCACTGGTCACCAATCTTGCTGCCGGGATTACCGGTGAACACCTCGATCACGAAGACGTGCTCGCCGCGGGCCGCGCGTCCGCTGACCGCATGGGAGGGCTTCTGCGCAAACTGGTGGAGCGCCTGTGAGCGACGTCGTCACCCGGTGGATCGCCGAGGACCCCGACCCACAGTCGCGCGCCGAACTCGCCTCGCTGTCCGCCGACGAACTCGCTCACCGGTTCTCCGCGCCGCTGAGCTTCGGCACCGCCGGCCTGCGCGGGCCGGTCCGGGCGGGGCCCAATGGCATGAACGTCGCGGTGGTGGTCCGCACCACTGCCGGCCTCAGCGCCTGGTTGAAGGACCGGTGCCTGGGCGGTTCCACCGTGGTGGTCGGCCGTGATGCGCGGCACGGGTCCGAGAAGTTCGCCCTGGCCGCGGCGGAGGTTCTGGCCGGTGCCGGTTTCTCCGTGGTCCTGCTGCCGCGTCCGCTCCCCACGCCGATCGTCGCGTTCGCGGTACGCCGGCTCCGCGCGGCGGCCGGAGTGCAGATCACCGCGTCGCACAACCCGGCATCCGACAACGGCTACAAGGTGTACCTCGACGGCGGCGCACAGTTGATCTCGCCGTCGGACCGGGAGATCGAGGCCGCCATTGCCGCGGTGGGGCCGGCACACCTCGTCCCGCGCAGCCCGGTGATCCCGGCGTCCGACGAACTCGTGCAGTCGTATCTTGCGCGGGTCGCCTCCCTGCCGAGGGGAACGTCGCGCACGGTGCGCATCGCACTCACCGCGATGCACGGCGTCGGCGGCGAGACGGCGGTGGCGGCCCTAGGGGCTGCCGGGTTCACCGATATCCACACCGTCGCTTCCCAATTCCGTCCTGACCCCGACTTCCCGACTGTCGAGTTCCCGAATCCGGAGGAACCCGGAGCGTCGGACGAGCTACTCGCGCTCGCCGACCGGGTCGACGCCGACCTCGCACTTGCCCTCGATCCCGATGCGGATCGTCTCGCCGTGGGTGTGCCGGGACCGGACGGCTGGCGCATGTTGCGTGGCGACGAGACCGGGGTCCTGCTCGCCGACCACGTCCTCGCGTGCGCACCGCCCGACCCGCTCGTCGCCACGACGATCGTGTCCTCGGACCTGCTCGAGAAGCTGGCGTCGGCGCGCGGTGCGCGAAGTGCGCGGACGCTCACTGGTTTCAAATGGCTCGTCCGCGCAGGACACGGGCTCGTGTACGCCTACGAGGAAGCGATCGGACATTGCGTCGACCCGGACGTGGTGCGCGACAAGGACGGAATCTCCGCCGCCGTCGTCGCCGCCGACCTCGCCGCTACCCTGCGCAGCGAGGGCTCGACCCTGCTGGACCGCCTGGACGATTACGCGCTCGAATTCGGTCTGCACGCCGGCGACCAGGTGTCCCGTCGAGTCGCAGACATCAGCGAGATCGAGGCCATGATGCAGCGCCTGCGGGCGAACATGCCGACGGAGTTGGCCGGCGAGCCGGTGCGGGCAACCGACCTGGCGGAGCTGCGCGGCTCATCCCGCACCGACGCCGTCGTCCTCACCGGTTCCTCCGTCCGGGTGGTTGTCCGGCCCTCCGGAACGGAACCGAAGCTCAAGTGCTACCTGGAGGTCGTGGTCGGAGCACCGGACCGCGAGGGGCTCGGCGCTGCCCGCGCCACGGCACGTCAGCGGCTGGCCGTTCTACGCGACTTCGCCCACGCTCTCTGAGTCAGCGGGGGCCGAACTGACGGTCACCGGCGTCCCCCAGTCCCGGCACGATGAAGGCGTCCTCGTTCAGCCCCTCGTCGACGGCAGCGGTGACGAGCCTGACCGGATGTCCCGACTCCTGCAGCGCCGCAACACCTTCGGGTGCCGCCACGACACAGACTGCGGTGACGTCGGTGGCCCCACGGGCAACGAGTAGATCGATGGTGTAAACCATCGACCCACCCGTCGCCAACATGGGGTCGAGAACGAAGACCGGCATCCCGGAGAGATCCTCCGGCAGCGACTCCAGGTACGGAACCGGCCGGTGCGTCTCCTCGTCGCGGGCCATCCCCACGAAACCGACCCGGGCCTGCGGGATCAAGGAGCTGGCCTGCTCGACCATGCCCAGTCCGGCACGCAGCACGGGAACCAGGAGAGGTGGCTGCGCGAGCCGCACCCCGTTCGCGACCGCGACCGGAGTTACCACGTCGAACGTTGCGACGGGAGCCTCACGCATCGCCTCGTACACCAACATGTGCGTGAGCCTTCTCAACGCGCCGCGGAAGATGGCATTGTCGCTGCGCGCGTCGCGCATGGTTGTCAGGAGGACCGCTGCGAGCGGATGGTCGACCACGTGCGTGTTCATGCTCGAAGAATAAGGGGATCGGGCGGGGATTCCCTCGGGATCGACTTCGCCGGGCCACACGGGTCCGTCGACATGTGTATTCGGATTACCCGTGCAGCACGTCTCGGGTGTCAATGGGGGGTGGAACCGTATCGATGTCGACGGCGTCCAATAAGGTGACCGGTATCAAATCCGACTGGGGGGATTGACGATGAACGACTTGAGGGCGGATACCGCGAGTATCGCCACGTTCGCGGCCACGGCCGCGACCATGGGGGCGGAGATGCAGGCGGCCGGGCTGGCCGCTGCGGCGGCGGGCCCGCTGCTGCTGGGACCGGTGTTCGGTGTGATCGGCGGAGACTTCGTCGCCGCCTTCGCCACGGCGCACGCCGCGCACCTGGCGTCGATCGAGAAGCTCGCGGGTGTTCTCGGCGCGATCAGCACGACCGCGCTGGCCAACGCCGCCGACTACGACAGCACCGACATGGCCACGACGGCTGCGCTCGCCGCCGATGCTGTCGGGCTGGGGGCCTGATCATGATCCCCATCGATTTGCTCGCCCGCCCGATGCTCGATCTCCTCGGTGCCTTCGGCAGCGGTGTCCTCCCCGCGGGCGGTCCGGCTGACGCTCTCCGTGCATCCTCGGTCGCCATCGACGCCGTGCACGACACCGGGCGAACCGGGATCAGCGCCGTCTACGGAGACTGGGAAGGACGAGGCGGTACGGGCGCGATCGTGAAGACCGAAGAAGCGCAACGATCCACGGTCGCCGTCGCCGATCGCGGCAACGACATGGCTGCCGTCGTGGCCGAGGCGTCCGAGATCGTGCGGGCCGGAATGGCGCAATTGCAGGAGATCCTGCAGTCGTTCCTCTCCCTCGCGGTCGCGGCCGGACCGGCGCTCGCCACCCCTCCGGGACAAGCCATGATCATCGCTGCCGCGATCGACCATCTCGGGAGAGCGACCACCGTCGTCGCCGCGGTACGGACCCAACTGAGTGAGCAGACCGTGCGAATGGTGGAGCTCACCCCTGCCGAGGACACACCGACCGCGCCCGCCGCCACTGCTCCCGCGAGCACGTCCGCCGCGAGCACCGTGCCCGCGTCCGCAACGCCGGTGTCCCCCGCGGGCGCCGACCCGATGAGTCGCGCGGCGTCCGGATTCGCGAGTTCGTCGAGCGCGCCGTCGATGTCCGGATTGATGAGTCCGGTGTCGAACATCGCCTCTTCCGGTGGCCGGGGCGCGAGCGGGAGCCGATCGGATTCCCTCATGGGCAATTCCGGAGTTACCGGCCGCGGCGCCGCCACCTCCGACGCCACGCACAGCGGTGAGGGCGTCGAGGTTGTTCTCCCGGACGGCAGCACTGCCCTGGCACCCAACAAGGAAGCCGCCGACGCCGTCCGCAATGCGCTGTCACAACAAGGTGTCCCGTATGTCTGGGGTGGCACCGCTCCCGGCGAGGGCCTCGACTGCAGCGGTCTGACGCAATGGGCGTACGGCGAAGCCGGAGTGGGGATTCCGCGTCTTGCACAGGAGCAGAACGTGGGTACCGCGGTCGACCCGGGCGACTTGATGCCGGGCGATCTGGCCGTGTGGGACGGACACGTGGCAATGGTGATCGGCAACGGCCAACTCGTGGAGGCCGGCGACCCCGTGCAGGTGGGCCCCATCCGAACCAGTAACAGCGGCATGGGCTTCTACGGCTTCTACCGACCTACCGAGTGACAGGAATCATGTTTCCTCCCACCCCACCCCCGGCCGGAGTCACGGCAGCAGTGAGCAATCGTTCGGGCACCGTGTCGGTGCGCACCACCGAGCACGGTCTCCCCCTCGAACTTCGCATCGATCCACGCGAACTGCGCTACGGCGGCCAGCGCCTCGCCGACGAGATTCTGACGCTGTGCCGTCGTTCCGCCATGGAAGCCGGCGCACGGCGCCGCGACGAACTGGCCCGTGACGGAATGCCTGCCGACGTGCTCGACAAGCTCGGTCTGCCCACCCGCGCCGACGTGGCAGCGGCCCAGGCCGCCGAGGACGAGGAAGAACCCGCCCCGACGAGCTGGATGCGACCACTGTGAGCGAACACGAAATGGACACCATCGTCGGCCGTGCCACCGAACAGGTCGCTCTCCTCGAGGAAGCACTCGAGGGACTGCGGTCGATCAAGGCCCGCGCCTCGAGTGAGTCCGATCACGTCACCGCCGAGGTGGACGGCAACGGAACCCTGACCGGCCTGTGGATGAACGATTCCATCGCCGGCCTCGACCCCGTGGCCCTGGCCACGCTGATTACCGGCACCACCCAGGAGGCCGCGCGCGTGGCCGCCGAACAGCGCAGCCAGGTCATGACGACGTTGCACGACGAGTTCGGGAAGGTCTAGCCATGGGCCGGGTATATCTTTGGCCGCCGGGTCGATAGGCTTCCCGCCATGGCTGGAGACATCGTCCCGATCGAACTAGGTCTCACCGACGGCGACCTCGTCACACTGTGGGCCCCACGGTGGCGTGAGGGCGACGACGAGTGGGAAGCATTCCTGGGTCACGAGGAAGACCTGTACGGGTTCGAATCGGTGGCGGAGTTGGCTGCGTTCATCCGCACGAATACCGACAACGATCTCGTCGAGCATCCTGCGTGGAGCGTCGTATCCGGGCTGTCCGCCGCCGAACTCGAACCGGACGAGAACTTCTGCTTCGATCTGATCGGGGTGCCGGAACTCGCTGCGAGCGACCCCGACGCCATCGTCGTCAGCGAACTCGAAGACACGCTCAACATGGTGCGCAACATCGGCGAAGTCTGCGAGCTCGACGCCGTCGTCAAATTCTTCAGCGCCAATCCGATCCTCGGCGCACTCCCCGCAGGTGTGAGTGCATTCGAGGGTCGCGAAGGCGAAGAGCTCTGGAGCCAGATCGGAACGGCCATAGCGAAAGGCTGGGACGACGTCCTCGACGCCATCGACGGCATCGTGTCCACCCCCGACGTCGACGCCGATGCGGTGGCCGTTGCGGAAGCAGAGTTGCTGGCCGCCGACGAGAACACCGTGGACGTGGACGACGCCGCGGAGGCCGAAGAAGAGGAGGAGTTCGTTCCCCTCGATCTGGAAGAAGAAGACGACGACGAGGACGACTCGTTCTGGGGCTCGGTGGGCGTCGATCCCATCAAGATCATCACCTCGGGCGGCACCTACTTCACCCTTCGGTGCTATCTCGACGATGACGCTCTGTTCCTGGGACGCGAAGGCGTGATCTTCGTGTTCACCTCGGAGCGTGCCCTCGCGCGTTACCTTGCCGACAACCACGAGCACGCCCTTGCCCAGGTCAGCACCTACGAAGAGATTCAAGTGGCGGCCGTGGACGGCTCACTCGAGGTGGAGGTCACGGATGAGAACGTGTACGTCCTTCCCGGTTTGGCCGACGACCTGGCCGCCGGACCGAAAGCCGTGGACGCGGACCAACTCGACCTCGCCGTCGAATTGTTCACCGATGCAGCGGACTTCGCCGACGACGACTCGGTGGAAACCGCGCTCGCCACGTCCAACCCGCTCGGCTGGTACGTGTCGTTCATTCTCGACCCCGACCCCACCCGACTGGCACCCAGCGCGCCGTTCGACTCCGAGGCCGACGCATGGCGCACCCTCGAGCGCGAATTCGAGGCTCGCCTGCGCGCGGTCTAGGCACGACAACGCTCAGCCCACCAGGACGGCGAATCCCGGCTTGATCACTTCGTCGATCAGCTGGAGTCGCTGATCGAACGGGATGAACGCCGACTTCATGGCATTGATCGTGTAGCGCTCGAGGTCCGTCCAGCCGTAACCGAACGTCTCGAC
Organism: Rhodococcus sp. ZPP; assembly: GCF_017656075.1. Classification (NCBI taxonomy): domain Bacteria; kingdom Bacillati; phylum Actinomycetota; class Actinomycetes; order Mycobacteriales; family Nocardiaceae; genus Rhodococcus; species Rhodococcus sp. ZPP. The sequence continues at coordinate 6,014,878 of NZ_CP058638.1, read as the reverse complement.
CAGTCGAAGCATCTCGCGGCTCATCGTGGTATCGCTCATCAACCGGTTGTCGGTGTTGACCGTCACCCGGAACCGCAACTGTGCGAGCAGGCCGAACGGATGATTCTCGAGGGCATCGACCGCTCCGGTCTGAACGTTCGAACTCGGACACAGTTCCAACGGAATCCGCTTGTCGCGCACATAGTTCGCGAGCGATCCCAGAACGGGGACACCGTCGTCGCCGATCGTGATGTCGTCGGTGATCCGAACCCCGTGCCCCAGCCTGTCCGTGCCGCAGAAGGCGATGGCCTCGTGGATCGACGGCAGGCCGAATGCCTCGCCGGCGTGGATGGTGAAGTGCGCATTGTTGTTGCGCATGTATTCGAAGGCATCGAGGTGACGGCTCGGCGGGTTACCGGCCTCGGCTCCGGCGATATCGAAACCGACCACACCGCGGTCGCGGAACCGAACTGCGAGTTCTGCGATTTCCCGGCTTCGCGCCGCGTGCCGCATCGCGGTGAGCAGGACCCCCACGCGCACTCGCTGACCGCGCGTCTCCGCGGCCGACTCCCCCGCCCGGAAGCCGAGCAGTACCTGCTCCACCACCTGATCGAGCGTCAGCCCCTCCTCGAGGTGCTGCTCGGGAGCGAAGCGGACCTCGGCGTACACCACGCCGTCGTCCGCCAGATCCTCCGCGCATTCCCGGGCCACCCGCTCCAGCCCTGTCGGTGTCTGCATCACCGCAACCGTATGAGCGAACGTCTCCAGGTAACGCTCGAGCGACCCGCTGTCCGCAGCCTCGCGGAACCAGGTGGCGAGTGCCGGCGCGGTATCGGCGGGCAATCCGTCGTACCCGCAGTCGCGGGCCAGTTCGAGAACTGTCTCGGGCCGGAGACCTCCGTCGAGATGGTCGTGCAGCAACACCTTCGGCGCTCGGCGCAGGGCCGACAGATCCAGTGCGGTCATGCGTCGACGTTAGCCTGAGGGCTCCTCGATTCGCTCGATGACGAGCGGAGCCGTCACGCTCGGCGCGTCGGCGACGATGGTCCATGCATTGTCGAGTGACACCTTCGCCGCCCTGAACCGCTCCGGCGTGTCTGTGTGCAGCGTGGCGAGCGGAGTGCCGACCGAGACGGTCTGCCCGGGCTTCGCGTGCATCTCGATGCCTGCCGCCGCCTGCACCGCCTCACCTTGGCGCGCTCGACCCGCGCCCAGCCGCCACGCAGCAAGACCGACCGCCATGGCGTCGAGACCACACACCACACCCTCGGTCTCCGAGAGAATCACCTCGGTGTGGCGGGCTTTCGGGAGCGGGGCGTCGGGGTCGCCGCCCTGCGCCCCGATCATGGCCCGCCAGCGGTCCATGGCGGACCCGTCCCGAAGCTTGTCCGCGGGGTCGACTCCGTCGATTCCCGCTGCCTTCAGCATCTCTCGGGCCAGCTCGAGGGTGAGCTCGACCACATCTGCTGGGCCGCCGCCCGCCAGCACCTCCACCGCCTCCCGTACCTCGAGGGCGTTGCCGGCGGTGAGCCCGAGGGGTGCGTCCATCGCCGTGAGCAACGCCAGTGTCCGCACCCCGGCGTCGTTCCCCAGATCCACCATCGTCTGCGCGAGCTCGCGCGCATCGTCGAGCTTCTTCATGAACGCGCCCGACCCCACCTTCACATCGAGCACCAGCGCTTCGGTGCCTTCCGCGATCTTCTTGCTCATGATCGAGCTGGCGATCAGAGGAATCGATTCGACGGTCCCGGTCACGTCGCGCAGCGCATACAGCCGCCGGTCGGCGGGGGCGAGATCGGCACCGGCCGCGCACACCACGGCGCCGATAGCCGGGTCGGACAGGATTTCGGCCATCTCGGAGGTGTCGAGGTCGGCGCGCCAGCCGGGGATCGCCTCCAGCTTGTCGAGTGTCCCCCCGGTGTGGCCGAGGCCGCGGCCGGACAGCTGCGGTACGGCGGCCCCACAAGCGGCGACGAGCGGCGACAACGGGAGGGTGATCTTGTCGCCCACTCCCCCTGTCGAGTGCTTGTCCACCGTGGGGCGTCCCAGGTGCGTGAAGTCGAGCCGACGGCCCGAGGAGATCATCGCGGTGGTCCATCGGCTCACCTCCTCGCGGGTCATGCCACGGAAGTAGATCGCCATCGCCAGCGCCGACATCTGCTCGTCGGCGACGACTCCGTGGGTGAATGCCTCGACGACCCAGTCGATCTCTGCACCGGTCAGCTCTCGGCCGTCTCGTTTGGCGGCGATGATCGAGGCAGCATCATGCACGGCGGATCCTTTCGGTCTCGTCCGGACCGAAGGCGTCCGGCAGCAACTGGTCCAACAGCCGGATTCCGGCTCGGTGATCGACGAGCAATCGAGGGCCTCCGTGCTCGAGGAGTAGCTGACGACAACGTCCGCACGGCATCAGTATCTCCCCAGCCGCGTCACAGCAGGTGAAGGCCAGCAGTCTGCCTCCCCCGCCCGCAAATAAGTTACCGACCAGTACACACTCGGCGCAGAGCCCTAACCCGTATGAGACATTTTCCACATTGCATCCGACGACAATTCGCCCATCGTCCACCAGTGCAGCCGCACCCACGGCAAATCCGGAGTAGGGCGCGTAGGCCCTACTCATCACCCGTTGCGCGTTGGCGCGCAACAGATTCCAATCGATCTCGCTCATGGTTGACCATCCAATCATGCCCACTGAATGGATGCAGAGAATCCCCCTGAAGCCCTCATTTCGATTTGGGGAGGCAAACCTAACTTCGTTTCCGCAGGCTGTACGAATCCGGAGTCGAGTTAGTTCCCGAGATTCTGTTGGGTTTACAGTTCAGAGAAGTCGGTTCAGGATCTCGTCGGGTCCAGCTGAGGTACCCCCGAAAAGCTACGCAGGCTCGACGCGTCCACCAATGACGTTGGAGGCACAGCACTCGATGAGTAGCACGACTGAAGCCGCTCCGGCCAAGGAGCGCACACGGTCGCTTTACCGGGGCGACCCCGGAATGTGGTCCTGGGTTTTGCACCGGATCACAGGCGTAATGACGTTCTTCTTCCTTTTCGTCCACGTGCTGGATACCGCGCTCGTGCGCGTGAATCCCGACACGTACGACAGTGTCATCGAGACCTACAAGAACCCGATCGTCGGGCTCATGGAACTCGCGCTCGTCGCCGCGGTGCTGTACCACGCACTGAACGGTGTCCGGGTGATGCTGGTGGACTTCTGGTCCAAGGGGCCGCAATACCAGCGCCTCATGCTCTGGGTCATTCTCGCGATCTGGTTCCTGGTGATGATCCCGGGCGCCGGCCGCATCTTCTACAACATGTTTGCGGGGCACTGACATGACGACAGAAGCCAAGAGTCTCGGCAAGACCTACGACCGTCCCGCCAGCCTGGACAACCCGCGCTCACCGCGCCGGACGTCGAAGAACAACTTCGAGCTGTACGCGTGGCTGTTCATGCGGTTCTCCGGTCTCGCGCTGATCTTCCTCGTCCTCGGCCACCTGTTCATCATGCTGATGCTCGACGACGGTGTGCACCGCATCAACTTCGCGTTCGTCGCAGGCCGCTGGTCCAGCCCGTTCTGGCAGTTCTGGGACCTCACCATGCTCTGGCTTGCCCAGCTGCACGGCGGCAACGGACTCCGGACCGTCATTGCGGACTACTCCCGCAAGGACTCCACGCGCTTCTGGCTGACCACGATCCTCGTTCTCTCGATGATCCTGATCATGGGCCTGGGCACGTACGTCATCTTCACCTTCGACCCCAATATCTCGGCGAGCTAGGGGAGCACAGACTTCATGCAGGAACACCGTTATGACGTGGTCATCGTCGGTGCCGGCGGCGCCGGCATGCGCGCAGCGATCGAGGCCGGGCCGCGCGCCCGCACCGCGGTTCTGACCAAGCTCTACCCCACCCGCAGCCACACGGGCGCTGCCCAGGGCGGCATGTGCGCGGCACTGGCGAACGTCGAGGAAGACAACTGGGAGTGGCACACCTTCGACACCGTCAAGGGCGGCGACTACCTCGCCGACCAGGACGCCGTCGAGATCATGGCGAAGGAAGCCATCGACGCGGTGCTCGACCTCGAGAAGATGGGTCTGCCGTTCAACCGCACTCCCGAGGGCAAGATCGACCAGCGTCGTTTCGGTGGCCACACCCGCGATCACGGCAAGGCCCCCGTGCGCCGTGCGTGTTACGCCGCCGACCGCACCGGCCACATGATCCTGCAGACGCTCTACCAGAACTGCGTCAAGCACGACGTCGAGTTCTTCAACGAGTTCTACGCGCTCGACATCGCCATCACCGAGACGGAGAACGGCCCGGTCGCCACCGGCGTCATCGCCTACGAGCTGGCCACCGGCGAGATCCACGTGTTCCACGCCAAGTCGATCGTGTTCGCCACGGGCGGCTCGGGACGCATGTACAAGACGACGTCCAACGCCCACACCCTCACCGGTGACGGCATGGGCATCATCTTCCGCAAGGGCCTGCCGCTGGAGGACATGGAGTTCCACCAGTTCCATCCCACAGGCCTGGCAGGGCTCGGCATCCTCATCTCCGAGGCGGTGCGTGGCGAAGGCGGCATCCTCCGTAATGCGGACGGTGAGCGCTTCATGGAGCGGTACGCCCCCACCATCAAGGACCTCGCTCCGCGTGACATCGTCGCCCGCTCGATGGTGCTCGAGGTACTCGAGGGCCGCGGCGCCGGACCGAACAAGGATTACGTCTACATCGACGTGACCCACATTCCCGAGGAAGTCCTCGACGAGAAGCTCCCGGACATCATGGAGTTCTCCCGCACCTACCTCGGTGTCGACCCGGTCAAGGAACCGGTGCCGGTGTACCCGACGTGCCACTACGTCATGGGCGGTATCCCCACCAAGATCAACGGTGAGGTCCTGCGCAACAACGAGGACATCGTCGCCGGCCTGTACGCCGCCGGTGAATGCGCCTGCGTCTCTGTGCACGGTGCCAACCGCCTCGGCACCAACTCGCTGCTCGACATCAACGTCTTCGGACGCCGCGCCGGCATCGCCGCCGCGGAGCACGCGAACACCACCGAGTTCGTGCCGCTCCCCGACGCCCCGCAGAAGATGGTCGAGGACTGGATGGAACTCATCCTCTCCGATCACGGCCACGAGCGTGTCGCGGACATCCGCAGCGAACTGCAGCAGTCCATGGACAACAACGCGTCGGTGTTTCGGACCGAAGAGCGCCTCACTCAGGCCCTCAAGGACGTACGCGCCCTCAAGGAGCGCTACAACCACATCACGGTGCAGGACAAGGGCAAGCGCTACAACAGCGACCTACTCGAGGCCGTCGAGCTCGGCTTCCTGCTCGAAATGGCAGAGGTCACCGTCGTCGGTGCGCTCAACCGCAAGGAGTCCCGCGGCGGCCACGCTCGCGAAGACTTCCCCGACCGCAACGACGCCGAGTACATGAAGCACACGATGGCATACAAGGAGGGCGACGGCCTGCTCTCCGACATCCGTCTCGACTACAAGCCGGTAGTCCAGACCCGTTACGAGCCGATGGAGCGTAAGTACTGATGAGCGCACCTGCAGTCGACAAGAGCGAAGACAAGTCGGATCTCCCTGCCATCCCCGAGGGCGCCGTCATGGTCACCCTCAAGATCGCGCGGATGAACCCGGAGTCGGGCGAGGGTCAGCACTGGGACAGCTTCCAGGTGCCGGCGCTGCCCACCGACCGCATGCTGAACCTGCTCCTCTACGTGAAGGGCTACCTCGACGGCACCCTCACGTTCCGGCGCAGCTGCGCCCACGGCGTGTGCGGCTCGGACGCGATGCGGATCAACGGCGTGAACCGTCTGGCCTGCAAGCTCCTCATGAAGGACATGCTGCCCAAGGACGGCAAGCCGGTCACGATCACCGTCGAGCCCATCAGGGGTCTGCCGGTGGAGAAGGACCTCGTCGTCGACATGGAACCCTTCTTCGACGCATTCCGCGCCGTGAAGCCGTTTCTCATTACCACCGGCAACGAGCCCACCCGCGAGCGCATCCAGTCGCAGCACGATCGCGCACGTTTCGACGACACCACCAAGTGCATCCTGTGCGCCTGCTGTACGACGTCGTGCCCCGTGTACTGGAGCGACGGCAGCTACTTCGGTCCCGCTGCCATCGTCAACGCGCACCGCTTCATCTTCGACAGCCGTGACGAGGGCGCCTCGGAGCGCCTCGACATCCTGAACGACAAGGACGGTGTCTGGCGCTGCCGGACCACCTTCAACTGCACCGACGCATGCCCGCGTGGCATCCAGGTCACGAAGGCGATCCAGGAAGTCAAGCGCGCATTGCTGTTCGCACGCTGAGCGAATTTCCCAGCACACCAGCAGTTCCCGAGCGCCTGCGGTAACCGGACCGGTTACCGCAGGCGCTCGTCTGCGTCGAGCAGCATGCGGGCATCGTCTGAGGACGCTTCCGATCGATCACCAGACCTCGGTCCAGCCGGTGACACGGGCACGCTCTGCTCGAAATTGAAGACGTTGTCCGGATCGTAGGCGGTCTTCACCTGACGTAGCCGCCGTCACCGTAGGGGCGCAGCGCGCGCCAGAAGTCGGCCGCCCAACTCAGTGCCGTCGAGTTCAGGGCGGGGTCGTTCCAGGCCGCGCTTGCCCACCGGACCGGCGTCTCGAAGGACGTCGTTGTACGTGCCGAAGATCCCGACCGCCACCGAGATGAACGCGAACGACACCGCGAACACCTGGAAGGAGCCCAGAGTGCGCTTCAGCTCCGGCTTATAGCCGCAATCGCGACATTCTCGGTCTGCGGTCTGCGCGCCCACCACATCTTCTGCCGTCATCTCGGTCGCCTCCCATCAGAATCGGGAATTGCCGGAAGTGCGGATCGCTGGCAACGACGATGTCGCGACGCTCGTTCCCACCATCAGAGCGAGACTGGTCCGTTTCATAATCCCCTTCATGGACACGTATGTCAGCGTTGGTTCGGCTCCCTAAATACTCTGCTCCGGCGCTTTCAGGGTGAGGCCCGCCAGACCCGGCGCGACGTCCTCGCTCGACCGGGCGGGCACGCGCTCGCCTCGACGTCACGAATGGATGTCACTCGGCCAGTGCTTTTCTCGCGCTCGGTACCCATGACATACGCTCCTTCTTCGATGAGGTGGCGTCGAGTGGGTATCGCAGTCGTGTCCGGGGTTCTCTTCGCCGGACTCTCGGTGACGTCTGCGGGCGCTATTCCTCCTGTCGTTCCGTCGCCGCCCACGTCGACGCCGTTCACCACTCCCAACACCGACAACTGTCCGAACCGGTCGTCTCCCGCTCCCGCGGTCGACTCTTCGGAGGTTCCTCGGCCGGGTGATCCGACACCGAGCGCGATGGCCGTGCCCGACCGCCCTGTCGGTGGTGCGAAGCTCGGCGCCTGCGGGGTGGTTCTTCCCGACGACGCACCGCCACCTCCCGCGGACATCTCCGCGTCGGGATGGGTCGTCGCGGACATCGACAGCGGCGCCGTGCTCGCTGCCAAGGACCCGCACGGCCGATACCGCCCTGCCAGCACCATCAAGATGCTGCTGGCGCTCGTGGCTCTCGATGAGCTCGACCTCGACAAGACTGTGACGGCCACCGCCGAAGACGCCGAGGTGGAGGGTAGCGCCGTCGGAATCGGCAAGAACGGCCGATACACCAATCGACAACTGATGCAGGGCCTGGTGATGGCGTCGGGCAACGACGCGGCTCATCTACTGGCACGGCAGTTGGGCGGCGACGATGCCGCGGTCGAGAAGATGAATCGCCTCGCCGAGACTCTCGGCGCCCACGACACCCGTACGGCGACGCCGTCCGGGCTGGACGGGCCCGGCATGAGCAGCTCCCCGTTCGACCTGGCCCTGATCTTCCACGCCGCGATGAAGAACCCGACGTTCGCCGAGCTGATCTCCACGGAGACTGTGCAATTCCCCGGATTCCCCAGGGACCCCGCGATACCCGAGGATCAGGACCGTCCCCCATTCGCGTTGGCCAACGACAACCAACTTCTCTACAACTATCCCGGCGCACTGGGCGGCAAGACCGGATTCACGGACGATGCGCGCCACACCTACGTCGGCGGCGCCGACCACGGTGGCCGTCGATTGGTGGTCACTCTCATGGGCGCCGAAGCTCAACCCATCCGGCCCTGGGAACAGGCCGCCCGGTTGCTGGACTACGGATTCGGGCTCGATTCAGACGCGGAGGTGGGTTCCCTCATCGATCTCGAACCGTCCGAGGACTCCTCCGGCGCGGTACTTGCAGCAACGCCGGATCAGAATTCGGCTGACACGACCAGCTCTGGCGTCGCCTCCAGCTCCGATCGCGCCGACGACACCACAGCTCTGCGCATCGGTGTAGGCGTCGGCGGTTCGGCGATCATCCTCGTGCTGCTGCTCTGGGCGTGGCGCCTCCTGCGCCGTCGTTGACTGCCGCCGTCAGCGTTTACTGCGGAACAGAAGGCCGGACAGTCCCAGCGCGGCGAGTGCGCCTGCGCCGACGAGAGCGAGTCCGCCGCCGATCCCGGGACCTTCGTTGACCTGGACGCGAGGCGTGATGACCGCCGGATCCGGCGGGGGGACGAATGCGAGCGCCAGACTCTCCTGGGTAGTGGCCGCCCACGCGGTCGCGAAGAGCAGCATCCGGCACGTCAGGTAGATGAAGACCAGGAGACCGATGATGGGTCCGAACGCCACGCCGGCCGGACCGCTGGTGACGATCGACAGATAGATGGCCCCGACCTGCTTGAAGGCCTCGAACACCACCGCGGCGAGCACAGCCGCCTTCATCGCACTGCGGAAGGCAACAGGTTCGCGGGGTAGGCGGGAGATCACCCAGGTGAACACCGCCCAGGTAGCGACCACGGACACCAGCGCCGACAGGACGCGCAAACCGAGGTCGATGCCCGCGATGTTGCCGAGGTTCAACACCCTCACGACTGTGCCTGCCACCGGACCGCTACTGAGGGCCGACGCGCCCAGCGACACCACCATCGCCAGACCGAGTCCGATGAGAGCCCCCGCATCACCCAGCTTGGTCTTCAGGAAGCCCGGGGATTCGTGGGTACTTTCCCACATCGCGGTGAGGGCATCGCGCAGATTCGCCATCCACCCGAGCCCCGCGTAGGCGGCACCGAGCAGGCCGAGGACACCCACGCCGGCGCGGGACGCAATCGCCGAATCGATGACGGTGTTGAGCGTGTCCCCGAGACTCCCGGGAACATTCTTGGTGATGCTCTCCTGCAGTTCCTGCAGCAACTCCGGCTGGCCGGCGAGTACGAAACCGGCGATGGCGAACGCGATCATCAGAATCGGAATGAGTGCCAGCACACTGAAATACGTGATTCCTGCGGCGTAGTAGTCGCCCTTCTGCTGCTGGTATCGCCCGGCGGCCCGTATCACGTGGTCGAACCAAGGGCGCGCTGCCCGCTGTTTCTCGAGGATGCTCGCTTCGTCCGCCACGGTGCTCAACCCTTCGGTGTCAGGAACCCGACCTTCTCGTACACGGTCGCCAGCGTCTGCGACGACACCTCACGGGCGCGGTGCGCACCGGCTGCGATGATCCGATCCAGTTCGGCCTCGTCCGCGAGGAACTCGTCGACCTTCGCCCGTAACGGTGTCACGAAGTCGGTGAGAACGTCGGCCGTATCGGATTTCAGATCGCCGTATCCCTTGCCCTCGTAGCCCGCCACCAATGTCTCGATGGGCGTGCCGGACAGTGCGGACTGAATGGTCAGCAGGTTGCTCACACCGGGTTTGGTCTCCCGGTCGTAACGGATCTCCCGCTCGTTGTCGGTCACGGCGGACTTGATCTTCTTCGCGGATACCTTGGGGTCGTCGAGCAGATTGATCAGACCGGAGGGACTCGGCCCCGATTTGCTCATCTTCGACGTCGGATCCTGCAGGTCGAAGATCTTGGCGGTGCCCTTGATGATCTGGGCCTCGGGGATCACGAACGCCTTGCCGAACCGGGTGTTGAACCGCTGGGCGAGATCGCGGGCCAATTCGAGGTGCTGGCGCTGGTCTTCGCCGACCGGGACACGCTGCGGCCGGTAGAGCAGGATGTCGGCGGCCATCAGCACCGGGTAGGTGAACAGACCGACGCTGGCGTTCTCGGTGCCCTGTTTTGCGGACTTGTCCTTGAACTGCGTCATGCGGCTGGCCTCACCGAAACCGGTGATGCAGTTGAGGACCCACGCCAACTGCGCATGCTCCGGAACCTGGCTCTGCACGAACAGCGTCGAGCGGTCGGGGTCGATTCCGACGGCGAGCAATTGGGCCACAGCGATCTTGGTGCGACGACGCAACTCCTTGGGATCCTGCGCGACGGTGATCGCGTGCAGATCCGGGATGAAGTAGAACGCGTCGAATTCGTCCTGCAGAGGAACCCACTGCTGCAGCGCGCCCAGGAAGTTGCCGAGGTGGAACGAGTCGGCGGTGGGCTGGATGCCGGAGAGCACCCGGGGCCTGGCGGTGGGCTTCTGATCTGCAGGGGTCGACATGAGTACTGATCTTTTCACGTGGGGCGGAACGAGACGAATCAGATACCGGGGTCAGCGGTACTGGACGGTGACGGGTGCATGATCCGACCACCGCTGGTCGTAACTCTCAGCTCTCTCGACCACAGCCTGCTTGGCGCGTTCCGCGAGCGCTCTGGTGGCGATCTGGTAGTCGATGCGCCATCCGGAGTCGTTGTCGAACGCCTTTCCCCGGTAGGACCACCACGAGTACGGGCCGGCGATGTCGGGGTGGAGGAGACGCACCACGTCAGACCAATGGGCGTCCTCCGCGAAGAGAGCGCTCATCCATTCGCGCTCGTGCGGCAGGAACCCGGAGTTTTTCTTGTTGGTCTTCCAGTTCTTCAGGTCGAGTTCGGTGTGAGCGATGTTCCAGTCGCCGCACACCACCATGTGCCGCCCGGCGGCGACCGCAGCGCGGGCGCTGTCTGCCAGGTAGCGGCCGAAGGACTGCATGAACCGTTCCTTCTCCTCCTGCCGGGGCGTTTGTGCCTCGCCGGCGGCAGGTACAGGCTCGCGACCGTCAGATCGTCGAAATCGGCCTCGAGGTACCGGCCCGCTCCCAGGAATTCCTCGTCACCGTGACCCACCCGAAAGGCGTCCGCCGGTCTACGCGAGAGGACGGCGACACCGTTGCGTCCCTTCGCCGACGGCTCCGCGGACGCGAGATGCCAGCCGCTCGCCAGCGCAGGCGCGAGAGTCTCGGCCAGCTGTTCGTCGGACGCCCGCGTCTCCTGCAGGCACACGACGTCGGCCTCGGTGCGCTCGATCCACTCGGTGAGCCCCTTGCGGGCGGCGGCGCGAACGCCGTTGACATTGACGGTGGTGATGATGTGTGGCACGGCAAGCACCGTAGCGGACGCGTACGACAGCGCGGCTACCGAGACGAACGGGCGCTGCGGCGTTCCATGGCTACCGCGACGGTGAGGACCACGAGCCCGGCCACGGCGAGCAGCGCACCGACCGCTGCGGGAGCCGTGTACCCGTAGCCGGCCGCGATCACGACACCACCGATCCAGGCTCCGAAGGCGTTCGCGATGTTGAGCGCGGCGTGGTTGAGGGACGCCGCGAGCGTCTGGGCGTCCGCGGCGACGTCCATCAGCCGGGTCTGCAACCCCGGCACCATCGAGGCACCCGCCGCGCCCACACCGAAGACGAGCACGAGCGCCGTGTACGGGTTGTGGGAGGCGATGACGAAAACCGCGAGGAGCACCCCGAGCGCCGTCATCGAGACGAAGAGACCGGGAACCAGTGCCCGGTCGGCCAGTCGGCCGCCGAGGAGATTGCCCGCCACCATGCCGAGCCCGTAGATCATCAGCGCCAGTGGCACCAGGGACCGCGAGAGTCCGGCGACATCGGTGAGCGTCGTACTGATGTACGTGTAGACGGCGAACATGCCGCCGAACCCCACCATGCCGATGATCAGCGTCATCCACACCTGAGGACGGCGGAGGGCGCCGAGTTCGGTAAGCGGATTGGTCATCCGCATCGCCGCGAGTGGAGGCAGCCAGGACCAGATGGCGACGAGGGTCGCCGTGCCGATGCCGGCAACAAGGACGAAGGCGCTACGCCAGCCGAGATTCTGGCCCAGCCACGACGCGGCGGGCACACCCACGACGTTGGCCACGGACAGTCCCATCATCACGAGGGCCACGGCCTTGGCCCGCTTGCCGCGCTCCGCGAGGTGTGCGGCGACGAGTGCTGCGACCCCGAAATAGGCACCGTGCGGTAGGCCCGCCACGAAGCGTGCAGCCATCAGGACCCCATAGTTCGGTGCCACCACGGTGGCGGCATTGCCGAGCGTGAAGGCGGCCATCAACGCGATCAGCAGCGTCTTGCGCTGCACTCGCGCCGTCAGGGCGGCGATGAGCGGCGCCCCGACGACCACTCCCAGCGCGTACGCCGAGATCACGTGCCCCGCAATCGGCTCGCTGATGCCCAGGCTCGCCGCGATGTCGGGCAGGAGGCCCATGGCGACGAACTCGGTGGTCCCGATGCCGAACCCACCCAGGGCGAGCGCGACCATGGCGAGCGTGCGGACCGATGAATGGTGCGCGACGACACCGGCCGGCTCGGGGCGGATGGACGTGGAGGTGCTCACAGAAGACACACTTTCGGATAGAGACGTACACGACTACGCGGCAGAGAGCGCCTCAGTCGGCAACGACCTCCGGAGGGATTCTCTTCCCTGTTCCGGCCCAGCCGTGCATGGAACGGCCGTGAGCTCACTCACCCACGGCTGACCTGCGAACACAGAACGGGACGCCCCCACAGAGGGAACGTCCCGTATCTGTACTGCTGGAGGTGCTGTGCGCTTACTGCTCGGCGATGGCCTTCTGGAGGTTGATGTCGAGCGCACCGAGGAACTCCTCGGTGGTCAGGAAGCCCTGATCGCCGCCGACCAGCATCGCGAGGTCCTTGGTCATCTGGCCACCCTCGACGGTCTTGATGACCACGTCCTCGAGCTTCTGCGCGAAGGCGATGACGTCGGGGGTGTTGTCCAGCTTGCCGCGGTGCTCGAGTCCACGGGTCCACGCGAAGATGGACGCGATGGGGTTCGTGGACGTCGGCTTGCCCTGCTGGTGCTGACGGAAGTGACGCGTCACGGTGCCGTGTGCGGCCTCCGCTTCACAGGTCTTTCCGTCCGGGGTCAGCAGCACGGAGGTCATGAGGCCGAGCGATCCGAAGCCCTGGGCCACGGTGTCGGACTGCACGTCGCCGTCGTAGTTCTTGCACGCCCAGACGTAGCCGCCCTCCCACTTGAGCGCCGACGCCACCATGTCGTCGATGAGGCGGTGCTCATAGGTCAGACCTGCCGCGTCGAACTCCGACTTGAACTCGGTTTCGTAGACGTGCTGGAAGATGTCCTTGAACGCGCCGTCGTAGGCCTTGAGGATCGTGTTCTTGGTCGACAGGTAGACCGGGTAGTTCTGCTGCAGGCCGTAGTTGAGCGAGGCCCGGGCAAAGTCCGTGATGGACTTGGTGAAGTTGTACTGACCCTGGACGACGCCGCCGTCCTCGGGGAAGTTCACCAGCTCGTGCTCGATCGGCTCGCTGCCGTCCTCGGGCGTGTAGGTGATCATCACCTTGCCGGGGCCGGGAACCTTGAAGTCGGTGGCGCGGTACTGGTCACCGAAGGCGTGGCGGCCGATGATGATCGGCTTGGTCCAGCCCGGAACCAGTCGCGGAACGTTGGAGATGATGATCGGCGCACGGAAGATCGTTCCACCGAGGATGTTACGGATGGTGCCGTTGGGCGACCGCCACATCTTCTTCAGGCCGAACTCCTCGACACGGGCCTCGTCCGGGGTGATGGTCGCGCACTTGACGCCCACGCCGTGCTTCTTGATGGCGTTGGCCGCGTCGACGGTCACCTGGTCGTCGGTCTCGTCCCGGTATTCGATGCCGAGGTCGTAGTACTCGAGGTTCACATCCAGGTAAGGATGGATCAATTTGTCTTTGATGAACTGCCAGATAATGCGCGTCATCTCGTCGCCGTCGAGTTCGACGACGGTGCCCTCAACCTTGATTTTGGACATGGGTGCTTCGCGTCCTCCTAGGAAGTTTCCCTGGTTACACGGTTGCGGGCACACTTTGTGAGTGGGTCCGCGAACGGTTCGCTTATCAAACGTAGACGGTCAGGACGGTCGCTGGGAGACCGCGCCTAAACAAGACAAGCGTACTGCTATGCGCCGGGCTCGCAATACCTGGGGCCCTGCAACCTGCTCCTACTCACGGGTAACTTTTCCCTGCTAGGGGCCCTGATCGGTGCCGTTTCCGGTCGTTCGGCTCCAGCCGCTAAGATCACCAGAGGTCATGAGTGCCAGCAACGAGCCCCGGCTAGCTGGCCGGCAACCCTCCACCGCGGTGGGGTGCCCCGGGTGATGACCTGGTTCCCTGATTAACACGCAGTCGGGTGACAAGCGCGGGTCCGACATCGGAGGTTCATGATGTGTTGTTGTTGTCGTAGATAGACCCCAGCCACGCCCTGTGCGCGAACGATCCCGAATATGTCGTCCGCGCCTCGTCAGACCACTGGAGTAGACAGCACATGACCGAGAACTGGTCGTTCGAGACCAAGCAGATCCACGCCGGGCAGACATCCGACGCCACCACGAAGGCGCGGGCACTGCCGATCTACCAGACCACCTCGTACACCTTCGACAACACCGATCATGCTGCCGCACTGTTCGGCCTGGCCGAGCCGGGCAACATCTACACCCGCATCATGAACCCCACCCAGGACGCCGTCGAGCAGCGCATAGCCGCACTCGAAGGGGGCGTCGCCGCACTGCTGCTCTCGTCCGGACAGGCCGCGGAGACCTTCGCGATTCTCAACCTCGCCGAGGCCGGCGACCACATCGTCTCCAGCCCCCGTCTCTACGGCGGCACCTACAACCTCTTCCACTACACGCTGCCCAAGCTCGGCATCGAGGTCTCGTTCGTCGAGGATCCCGACGACCTCGAGCAGTGGCGCAGCGCGATTCGCGACAACACCAAGGCCTTCTACGGCGAGACCGTGTCGAATCCGCGGAACGACGTCCTCGACCTCCCGGGCATCTCCGGCATCGCGCATCAGCACGGCATTCCGCTGATCGTCGACAACACCGTGCCCACGCCCTACCTCATCCGCCCGCTCGAACACGGCGCGGACATCGTGGTCCATTCGGCTACCAAGTACCTCGGTGGCCACGGCACGGCGATCGCCGGTGTGATCGTCGACGGCGGCACCTTCGACTGGACCCAGGGCCGGCACCCGAACTTCACCACCCCCGACCCCAGTTACCACGGGGTCGTCTTCGCCGAACTCGGTCCACCGGCTTACGCCCTCAAAGCGCGGGTGCAGCTGCTGCGCGACCTCGGTTCCGCCATCTCGCCCTTCAACGCGTTCCTCATCGCACAGGGCCTCGAAACGCTGAGCCTTCGCATGGAACGGCACGTGTCGAACGCGACCACCGTGGCCCAGTACCTCGAGGCCCGGCCCGAGGTCATCTCGGTCGGCTACACCGGGCTCGCTTCCTCACCCTGGCACGAGCGCGCCAAGCAGATCGCACCCAAGGGCGCAGGCGCCATCGTGACGTTCGAACTCGCCGGCGGAATCGACGCCGGAAAGAAGTTCGTCAACGCTCTCACCTTGCACAGCCACGTCGCCAACATCGGTGACGTGCGTTCCCTGGTGATCCATCCCGCGTCCACCACCCATTCGCAGCTGACCGCCGAGGAGCAGGCCGCCAGCGGCGTCACCCCCGGACTGGTGCGCCTCGCCGTGGGCATCGAGGGAATCGACGACATCATCGCCGATATCGAAACCGGCCTGACGGCGGCGGCATCTTGACCGTGAGCGCACTGCAGCAGCTGCCCGTGTCGGACGGACGTCTGGGCTACATCGACATCGGTTCTCTCGAGCTCGAGAGTGGAGCCGTCCTTCCGTCGGTCACCCTCGCCGTGCAGCGCTGGGGCGAGCTGTCCCCCACCCGGGACAACGTGGTTCTGGTCGAGCACGCTCTGACCGGCGACTCCCACGTGACCGGCCCCATGTCTGACGAACATCCTTCACCCGGCTGGTGGAGCGGGATGGTGGGTCCGGGTGCACCGATCGACACCGACGAATGGTGCGTCGTCGCCACCAACGTGCTCGGCGGTTGCCGGGGCACGACAGGGCCGGGTTCGATCGCCGAAGACGGCCGTCCGTGGGGCAGCCGCTTTCCCGAGATCTCCATCCGCGACCAGATTGCGGCCGAGAAGAAACTCACGGACCTTCTCGGCATCGGGAAGCTGGCGTCGGTCATCGGCGGGTCGATGGGCGGAATGCGCGCCCTCGAATGGGCCGTCACCTACCCCGACCGGATCGCGTCCGCACTCGTCCTGGCCGTCGGTGCCCGCGCGACCGCGGACCAGATCGGTACCCAGACCACGCAGATCGAAGCGATCATCAGCGACCCCGACTGGCAGGGCGGCGACTATCACGGCACCGGGCGGATTCCCCGTACCGGGCTCGGCATCGCCCGCAGGATCGCCCATCTCACCTACCGCAGCGAGAGCGAGCTCGATTCACGGTTCGCAAACTCCCCGCAGGTGGGCGAGGACCCGTGGCGTGGCGGCCGGTATTCCGTCGAGAGCTATCTGCAGCACCAGGCGGACAAGCTGGTCGGCAGGTTCGATCCGAGCACCTATGTGCTTCTCAGCGAGGCGATGAACCGGCACGACGTCGGCCGCGGCCGCGGTGGGGTCGCCGCTGCGCTCGCCACCGTGACTGCACCGGTGATCGTGGGCGGCGTCGACTCGGATCGGCTCTATCCGATCCGCCTGCAGGAGGACCTCGCCAACGAGATCCCCACCTGCGACGGCCTCCGGGTACTCAACTCCCGGGACGGCCACGACGGGTTCCTCACCGAGGCCGATGCCGTGGCCAAGTTGCTTGCCGAGACGATGGAATTGGCCCGCACAGGGCGCTGACGTTCCGCCTGCTCGGGACCGTCAGTCGGTCCCGAGCGGGTCGATCGACACGGCGAGCCAGACGATGGCTCCCCCGACAGCCACCAGCGCGCCGACGTCGAACGACTTGCTGCGGACAGCGAGAAGGCCCACGCGCTCCGAGGGCATCGTCAAGCGGAAGATCGCGGCCAGCAGGGTCGCGGCACCGAAGACGAACGCTCCCCGTCGCCACCGTTCGGCCAGAACGAAGACGACGGCCACCGCGATGACGAGGAGAACGGCGAGCATCGGCAGATTCTTCTTCGCGAACTGCCCCCAGTCCGCCATCTCAGCCGCGAGAAGCCGCGACGCGCTCGGCCCGCTCCACGACGTTGCTGAGCAGAAATGCGCGGGTGAGCGGTCCGACTCCACCCGGGTTCGGTGACAGGAAGCCGGCCACCTCGGCGACATCCGCCGCCACGTCTCCGCGCAAACCGTCCTCGGTCCGGCTGACCCCCACGTCCAGCACGGCGGCGCCGGGCTTGACCATGTCGGCCGTGACCAGCCCGGGAACACCCGCCGCCGCGATCACGATGTCGGCGCGGCGAACCTCGGCGGCCAGGTCCCGCGTGCGGGTGTGGCAGAGCGTGACGGTGGCGTTCTCGCTGCGCCGGGTGAACAGCAGACCGATCGGGCGGCCCACCGTGACACCGCGACCGACGACGACCACGTGCGCCCCCTCGATCGGCACCTCGTAGCGCCGGAGAAGGTGCAGGATTCCGCGCGGTGTGCACGGCAGCGGCGCCTCCTTGCCCAGGACGAGCCGGCCGAGGTTGACGGGGTGCAGTCCGTCCGCGTCCTTGTCGGGGTCGATGCGCTCGAGGGCGGCGTTCTCGTCGAGCTGCCGGGGCAGCGGCAGCTGCACGATGTATCCCGTGCAGTCCGGGTTGGCGTTGAGCTCGTCGATCGTGGCGTCGAGCTTCTCCTGGGTGATGTCACCGGGAAGGTCTCGTCGGATCGACGTGATCCCGACCTTGGCGCAGTCGTTGTGCTTCCCGCGCACGTAGGCGGCCGATCCCGGATCGTCGCCCACCAGGACGGTCCCGAGCCCGGGTGTGATGCCCTGGTCCCTCAGTGCGGTCACCCGCACCTTCAGGTCTTCGAAAATCTCGTCGCGGGTGGTCTTGCCATCGAGGATCGTTGCAGTCACGGAGCCCATTCTCTCAGGTACCCGATACATGCGTCAGGTCGGTTCCACCACCAGCCCGTGAGCGGCGGCGTAGGCGATGGCCTGGGTCAGTTCGATCTGTGCCCCGTCGAGTGAGGCCGCCGTCCACAGATGTGCGTCCACGTGGGCGCCCCGCAGGTCAGCGCCGCCCAGTTTCGCGCCCCCGGTCCGGGCACCGAGGAGGTCGGCCGCACGCAGAACCGTGCCCCGCAGGTCGGTTCGCACAAGGTTGGCCTCGCGGAACCGGCAGTCGGTGAAGTCGAGGTCCCGCAGATCGGCGCCGCCCAGCGAGGCGAGCGTGAAATCGCATTCCTCGACGATCATCGGGCGCAACCGGCAGCCGTCGAACTCGGAACCGAGGAAGCTGCATTGACGGAACGTGCTGTGCCACAACGTTGCCCGCGTGAACGAACAGGACCGAAAGGCCGTTCCGACATGCTGCGACTCCGACAGGTCGGCACCGGTGAAGTCGCAGTCCGTGAAGATCACCGATTCCGTGCGGAGTCCACTGAGATCGGCGTCGCGGAAGTGGCACTTCGTGTAGTGCCGCCGACGCCAGTCCTGACCGGGGAGTCGCGCGTCGCCGAAGTCCTCACCCACCACTTCTTCCACTGCATCCATCCGTCCATCATGCCGCCCGACGGTGTACCCCTAAGCTGTGCGGGTGTTCCGAGTGATGTTCCACGAGCCCCGTATTCCACCCAACACCGGCAACGCCATCCGCCTGGTGGCAGGCACGGGATGTGAGCTGCATCTGGTGGGGCCGCTGGGGTTCGACCTCTCGGAACCGAAACTCAAGCGCGCGGGGCTCGATTACCACGACCTGGCGTCTGTGACCGTCCACGAGAATCTGGACGCCGCGTGGGCGGCAGTCGAACCGGCGCGAGTGTTCGCCTTCACAGCCCATGCCAAGGTGTCGTACGCCGATATCGCCTACGAACCCGGAGACGTACTTCTCTTCGGCCCCGAACCCACCGGGCTGTCGCAGGAGGTGCTGTCCGACCCGCACGTGACCGAACGCCTGCGCATCCCGATGTTGCCCGGCCGGCGGTCGTTGAATCTGTCGAATGCCGCTGCCCTGGTGACGTACGAGGCGTGGCGGCAGCACGGATTCAGAGGGGCTGCGCTGTAAGTCCCGCTCCCGCGGTGGCCCCGACCGCGATGTCGAGGAAGTCCCGTGCGGCACCGCGCACTCCCCGCACCGGATCCCAGACGGCCGACAACCGCCGAGGGAGGGTCAACCCCTCCACCTGAACCGAGGCCAGCCGCCCGTCGGTGAGGTCGGCTGCTACCGCGAGGGAAGACAGCACTGCCGGCGCGTTTCCGGCGATCACCGCGGCCTTCACCGCAGTGCACGAGGTGAGCTCCAATAGAGGTGGGACACAGTGCGGTACCGCATTCTCGAGCGTGGTGCGCGTTCCCGAACCCGACTCCCGTTGGATCATCGGCGTGGTTGCCAACTCCGACACGGGGATCGGCGAGCGTCGAACCCAGTGATGGTCCGGCGGGACGACCACAACGAGGTGATCCCGGCCGATCTCCCGGGACTGCAGTCCCGGCGGAATGTCGGGTCCCTCGACGAAACCGAGGTCGGCCTCACCGGACAACACGCGCGCCGTCACCTCGGACGAGTTGAGCAGGCGCACCGATGTGACCACGTTGGGGAATTTGCGCCGCATCGCGACCGTCCAGCCCGGAACGAGGTACTCGGCGATGGTCATGCTGGCTGCCACCGTGAGCCCGGCCTGCCTCTCCCCCCGCAGTGCCGCGACTCCGGACGCGAGCTCCTCCGCTGTCGCCAGGATGTGACTGGCCCATTCGAGGATGAGAGCACCCTCGGCCGTGGGTCGCACTCCGCTGGCGCCGCGGCTGAACACCTTGATGCCGAACAGCCGCTCCGCCGTGCGGACCCGCGCGCTGACCGCCTGCTGACTGAGTCCGTGTTCGCGGCCCGCCGCACCCATGCTCCCGAGACGCTCGACCGACAGAAGTACATCGAGGGCATTGAGTTCGGGGACCCGGGGAGAGAGCGGCACATCCCAAGGCTAGTCCCACAAACGCGATTTGTGGGTACGCAACCGCAAGCCTTCTACCGGCGGCGACAGGTACTCGGCAGGCTGTGGGCATGACGCCGAATTGGTTCGCAGCAGTGATGGGAACCGGCATCGTTGCGGTGGTGGCCGCCTCGCTGCCGACCGAGATTCCCGGCGTACGCGGCGTGTCCGAGGTGTTCTGGCTGCTCGCCGCCGCGCTACTTCTCACATTGGCCACCGCTCTCGGGCGCCACTGGTTCCGGTGTCGCGACGAGGCCCTGGCCGACGCCCGCAGCCAAACCATGTTCCCCTTCTACGGTGCCGTGTCGATGGCCATGTCGACGGTCGGCGCGGCCACCGGCTCGGCCGGTCACCACCGTCTCGGCGAACTGTCGGTGACCGTGGCGGCGGCGCTGTGGTCGATCGGGACGATCGTCGGCGTCGTCACCTACGCCGTGATGGCCGGCCGACTGCTGCAGCCGTACCGGGTGACGCCCACGCCGTCGTGGTTGCTGCCGGTTGTACCCCCGATGGTGTCCGCCTCGGGCGGCGCCGCACTGGTCCGGCACCTCCCGGAAGGCGCGCCGCAGATCACATTGCTGGTGTTCTGCTACGCACTGTTCGCGCTGGCTCTCACGGCGGCAGTGGCGGTCACGGTCGTCGTCGGCCGGCAACTGTTGCGCGACGGCCTTCCGGGCACCGCCCTCGTCCCGACCTTGTGGATACCGCTGGGCGTGATCGGGCAGTCGGTCGCGGCGATCAACCTACTCGGCGCCGCGTCCGGGCACACCTGGCTCCACACGGTCGGCGTCGTCTACGGAACTACCGTGGGCACGGGCGGTGTTCTCGCCCTCGCAACCGTGATCACGGTGACGGCGCGGGCATTTCACCGAGGACTCGACTTCACGCCCGCCTGGTGGAGTTTCACGTTTCCCGTCGGCACCTGCGCTCTGGGCGCGAACGCACTGGGCAGCGCGATGCACTCGACGGTGATCGTGGGCGCGGCAACGATGCTGTGGTGTGCGCTGCTTCTGATCTGGAGCGTCGTGGTGTTCCGCACGCTGCGCTACCTGCATCGACTGCTGGTCGAGCGTGCGCTAACCGGTTTCGACAGGTCGTCCCGACTGCAGCCAGGCCGAGGTGCCACCGGCGACGGACACCGCGTTGATTCCTCGACCGTTCAGGTATTCAGCGGCCTGCAGGCTGCGCCCACCGACCGCACAGATCACGTACACCACATCGGCGTCGGGTATCTCCCCGACTCGGGAGACGAACTCGCTCAACGGGATGAGGGTCACGCCCGGCACCCTCACCTGCGCGTACTCGTCGGCTTCACGCACGTCGATGACGGGGGCGCCTGACGCCAACGCCTCGTCCAACGCCGACAGTTCGACTTCGATCATTCTGTGTTCGCCTCTTCTTTTTGCGGCGCCGTACCGGTCGTGGGCCGGCGCGGCGTGTTGTACATCCGGCGCAGACGGTACGCGCCGTAGACGACCAGTGCGATGACGGCCACGAAACCGAACCAGGGAATCAGCGCCCCGACGACCACCGCGCCACCCTTGATCGCCGACAGCAGAGCGTGCCACCCGGCGACGAGACCCTCCCAGAAGTTGTCGGGGCCCGAGCTCGGTCTTTCCGTGTCAGTGGTGGTGACGTCGATCGTGAGGGTGGCGAGTGCGATCTGATCGCTGAGTAACCGCTTCTGCGCGGTAAGGCTGTCCAGTTCACCCTGCCGCTCCGACAGTGCCCTCTCCGCTTCGATCAGATCGGCGGTGTTCGCGGCCGACGCGATGAGCCCCTGGAGCCGGGTGACCGACGCTGTCAACGCACCGATCCGGGCATCGAGATCCTGCGACTGCATCGTCACATCGCTCTTGGTGACGCTGACGCTGGTGACCTTGCCGAGTTCTCGCAGATCGTCCAGCGTGCGCGTGAGGTCGTCGGCGGGCACGCGGATGGTGAGGGAACTGCTGGCATCCTGATCTTCGGAGCCGGGCTGCTCGGTGAGCTGATCGACGCGACCACCCACCGCATCTACCTTGTCGACGATCTGTCTGCCCACCGCAACCGGGTCGTCGGCAGTGATCGACACCTGGCCGGTGATGATTTCCTGCCGTTCAGTGGGTGCCTGATCCTTCGCGGGCGCCTGCAGCGCACCCCCGGCTTCCAGCGACCTGCTGTCGCCGGGCACCGGCGCGGGCGCGGGCTGGGAAGAGTCGCTGTCGGATCCGCCACACCCCGCGAGCACCAGCGACATGAGGACGATGGCCGACAGAACGTATCTCTTCATGCCCGAATGCTAGCGGTGTGCCGACGGCCCGGTTGACGATCGACGACGACATGCGCCCGCGCGCGATCACCAGGCGCGTTCAGCGGAAGTCACGGGACTTGGCCTTCATCCGCAAGTCCATCAACTGCAGGCGATCCGCCACCACCGTGACGGCACCCTCCGCATTTTGGACCTTGCCCCGCACCAGGAGCGCAGGTGCAGTGTTCGCGAGCTTGCGGTACTTCGCCCACAGGCCCACCGAACACACCACATTGACCATCCCGGTCTCGTCCTCGAGATTGATGAACGTGACACCGGCCGCAGTCGCCGGGCGTTGCCTGTGTGTCACGGCACCGCCCACCAGGACCCGATCGCCGTCGGGAATCTGCAGCAACCGGGCTGCCGGAATCACCCCGAGCGCATCGAGTTGCGGGCGAAGGAACTGGGTGGGATAGGTGTCCGGGGACACTCCGGTGGCCCACACATCCGCTGCCGCCAGTTCGAGATCACTCATTCCCGGCAGGGTCGGCGCCCGAGTGGACGCCCCCATTCCGGGAAGCCGGTCACGCCGCTCCCCTGCCGCGGCGCCCGCGGCCCACAACGCCTCCCGTCGGGTGATACCGAAACTGTCGAGGGCCCCTGCAGTGGCGAGCGACTCGGCCTGGGCAGTGTTCAGTTCCACCCTGCCCGTGAGATCGAGGAAGGAGGTGAACGGACCCCCGTCGTTCCGGGCTTCGACCATGCGCTCGGCCAGTGCGGTGCCGATGTGCCGCACCTCCCCGAGACCGAGCCGCACCTCCAGGCCCCCGGCCTCGACGGTGGCGTGCGCGAGGCTGGCGTTGATGTCGGCACCGTGCACCCGCACCCCGTGCCGTCGGGCGTCGGCCACCAGCGACTGCGGCGAGTAGAACCCCATCGGCTGTGCCCGCAGCAGACCTGCGCAGAATGCGGCCGGGTGATGCAGTTTGAACCACGACGAATAGAACACCAGCGCCGCAAAGCTCTGCGAGTGACTCTCGGGAAACCCGAAATTGGCGAAGGCATACAGCTTCTCATAGATCCGGTCGGCCACGTCGTTACCGATTCCGTGTACTTCCCGCATGCCCTGATAGAGCCGGTCCTTCAGCTGTTCCATCTTCTCCGCCGAGCGTTTGGACCCCATGGCCCGGCGAAGCTGGTCGGCCTCGGCCGGAGTGAACCCCGCGACATCGACCGCTACCTGCATCAGCTGCTCCTGAAACAACGGCACACCCAGGGTGCGTTCGAGTGCCTTCTCCAGCGACGGGTGGTCGTAGGTGACCGGTTCGAGCTTGTTGCGACGGCGGATGTAGGGATGCACCGAACCACCCTGGATGGGTCCGGGCCGGATGAGAGCGACCTCCACCACCAGGTCGTAGAAATTCCGCGGCTTCAGCCTCGGGAGGGTGGCCATCTGCGCCCGCGACTCCACCTGGAACACCCCGACCGAGTCGGCCCGCTGCAACATGTCGTAGACGGCCTCCTCGGACAGGTCCAGTTGCGCCAGATCCACTTCGATCCCTTTGTGCTCGGCTACCAGATCGATCATGTAGTGCAGGGCCGAGAGCATGCCGAGTCCCAGCATGTCGAATTTCACCAGACCCACCGCCGCGCAGTCGTCCTTGTCCCATTGCAGGACGCTGCGGTTCTCCATGCGCGCCCACTCCACCGGGCACACGTCGGCGATGGGCCGATCGCAGATCACCATGCCGCCGGAGTGAATGCCGAGATGCCGTGGATATCCCTCGATCTGGGCTGCCAGTTCGAGCACGGCAGGGGGTATGTCGGTGCCCTTCCCCTTTCCGACACCTCCCCAGCGATCGACCTGTTTGCTCCACGCATCCTGTTGGCCCTGCGAGAAGCCCAGGGCCCGTGCCATGTCCCGCACCGAGGACTTCCCCCGGTACGTGATGACGTTGGCCACCTGCGCCGCGTACTGCCGCCCGTACTTCGCGTAGACGTGCTGGATGGCCTCTTCGCGGCGGTCCGATTCGATGTCGACATCGATGTCCGGCGGGCCGTCGCGTTCGGGTGAGAGAAAACGTTCGAACAATAATTTGTTGCGCACAGGATCGACGTTGGTGATGCCGATGGCGTAGCAGACCGCCGAGTTGGCCGCCGAACCCCTTCCCTGGCAGAGGATGTCGTTGTTCTTGCAGAACGACACGATGTCGTGGACCACCAGGAAGTAGCCAGGGAAGTTCAACGTCGTGATGGTGTCGAGCTCGTGCTCGATCTGCCGGTACGCCTGCGGGTGGTCCTCCGGTGCACCGTAACGGCGGCGCGCCCCTTCCATCGTGAGCTGACGCAACCAACTGGCCTCGGTGTGGCCGTCGGGCACGGCGAAGGGTGGTAGCTGCGGTGCGATGAGCCGGAGGTCGAAGGAGCATTCCAGCCCGAGTTTCGCCGCACCGCTGACCGCTTCCGGGTACGCGGCGAAGAGGTGGGCCATCTCCTCGCCGGAACGCAGGTGGGATCCGCCCGTCGGAGGTAGCTGCCCGGCCGCGTCGTCGAGGCTGCGGCGACCCCGGACCGCGGCCATCGCCATCGCCAGCCGCCGGCGCGGGGGGGCCGCGAAATGTGCTGCGGTGGTGGCTATTACACCCAGGCCGTGCTGCTGCGCGAGTTCGGCGAGGCAGTCGTTGCGTTCCCCGTCCTCCGGAATGCCGTGGTGTGTGAGTTCCACCGTGACCCGCTCGGCCCCGAACCGGTCGATCAGCTCGCGCAACCGGCGGGCCGCCGCGTCCGGACCGCCGTGGGCCAAGGCCTGACGCACGTGCCCCTTGCGGCAACCGGTCAGGATCTGCCATTGACCTCCCGCCGCATCGGCGAGCCGGTCCATGTCGTAGAGAACTTTGCCTTTCTCTCCTCCCGCCAGGTGCGCTGCGGCAATCTCCCGAGACAGACGGCGATACCCCTCCTGTCCTCGTGCGAGCACCAGCAGATGGGCGTCGCCCACGGTGAGCTCGGACCCGAACACCGTGCGCATGTTCCATTCCTTCGCCGCCTCCGCGAACCGGACCACACCGTAGAACCCGTCGTGATCGGTGAGCGCGATGGCCTCGAGACCCAGCCGGACCGCCTCTTCCACCAATTCCTCCGGCGGGGAGGCACCGTCGAGGAAGCTGAACGCCGAATGCGCGTGCAATTCGGCGTAGGGGACGGTGGAGCCGGCACGTATCTGCTCGCCTGCCCGATATTCTCCCCGCTTGCGTGACCACGCCGGACTGTCGCTGCCGTCACCCGGATACAGCGACTGCGGGTCGACGCGTCCGGGCCTGCCCGACAGGACCCGCTCCATCTCCGACCACGACGGCGGACCGTTGCCCCAACCCACTACTACACACCTCTTCATGCCGCACACGTGCCGTGCCGAAACCATGGAAGATGCCACTGGGGAAGACGCATCATTCGAACGCGAGTTCGAACACCCTCAGTGTGCCATCACACTCGCGGGCAGGTCAACGCGGGCCACCGGAGTCAGGTCACGAGCGCGGCCAGACCACTCAGACGGTCCTCGGCCGGCCTCCTCGGGCAGCTCACACACTTGGTCGAACCGGGCGTCTCGTAGATCAGGCAACACGACGCCCGCTGCGTGAACCGGCGGGTCACCGCACCGGCGTGCACGTCGACGAACCGCGGCCGGGGCAGAACCACCCCCTCGGCACGCATGGCGTCGACGAGCTGCCTGGCGAACATGCTCCCTGCCATACGATCACCGATGCCGTCGCCGGCGTCGAGCGCGCGGTTGGCGATCGAATCGGTGGTGATCGCCCACAACGCTGCCCGCCGCACTCCCGACGCCTCGGCCAGTGCGTCGATGAGAACGGTCAACGTCCCCGCGAGTTCCGACGCCAGATCCGCCACCGGCAGCACCGACGATGCCGTCAGACCGCCGAGGTATCCATCGGCGGTCAGGAACGCCCGGGCGCCCTCCAATCGTGGGCAGGCAGCGACACCGGTGACGAGGGCCGTCGCGATCGGGATCCCGGTCAGCGTGGAACTGGCCGAATACCACCACAGGGTGCCATTGACCCGGCGATTCCCACTGCCCCACCGGCGCGCGGTGTCCGCGAGCCGATGGGCCATCCACTCGGCGTCTGCCATGTCTGCTGCCGGAAACGAACGGCCGTCGGGAAGCGCCGTCCAGGCGGCCAGCAACGGAACCCGACGGGCGGTCAGCGCGTACGTCTGCGCCAGGTGCTCATCCATCGGCCAACCCCAGAATGTCCATCGACCGCCTCGGCCCCGACCGCACAACGGCGCGGATTCCGAACACCTCGCCCAGCACCGTGTCGTCGAGGACATCGGGTGGTGGGCCGGCGGTGATCACCCGTCCATGCTGCATCACCGCCAGCGTGTCGCAGTACTGCACCGCCAACCTGAGATCGTGCATGGTCACCACGAGTGCGAGTCCGCCGGCGGCGAGATCGCGCAGCAATTCCATCAGGATGAGCTGATGACGAAGGTCGAGGTGATTCGTGGGTTCGTCGAGGAGCAGGACGCGCGGTTGCTGCGTGAGCGCCCGCGCGATCGCCACCCGTTGACGCTCACCTCCCGAGAGCGCCTGCACGTCGCGCCCCGCGAGTTCCGCCAACCCCACCTGCTGCAGGCACCTCTCGACGATCTCGCGGTCGGCGGCGCTGTCGCGCTCGAACCAACCCAGGTGGGGAATCCGGCCCAGCGACACCGACTCGCGCACCGTCACCCCCGCCGACGACTGCGGCTCCTGCGGAACCGCCCCGACCGTGCGGGCGAGTTGTCGCCGCGCCAGGTCGGCAACGTTCACCCCGCCGACGACGACGGCGCCTGCGGTGGCGGACACCGCGCGGTAGCAGCAGCGCAGCGCCGTCGTCTTGCCGGACCCGTTGGGACCTACCAGACCGAGCATCTCGCCGGGCCGGACAGCGAAGTCGACCCCGTGCAGCACGTCGCGTGAGCCGAGTTGGGCCCGGAGTCCTTGCACGCCCAGCCCGGTCAACGTTCGGCCCGCCGGTACCGGCGCTGCAGCATCCACACGAACAGCGGGGCGCCGACGAGCGCAGTGACGACGCCGACCGGCACTTCGAGGCTCGACGAGATCGACCGTGCCGCGGTGTCGGCTCCCACCATGGCGACCGCACCGAGCAGCGCGGCGACCGGTAACAATCTGGCGGCGCGAATACCGACGACGTAGCCGGCCAGGTGTGGCACGAGGAGGCCGATGAAGCCGATACCCCCGGCGACCGAGACTGCTGCGCCGGCCAGTAGTGACACGCCCAGCAGGTGGACGATCCGGAAGCGGGGAACGTTCATGCCGAGCGCGGCCGCTCCGTCGTCCCCGGTCTGCAGCACGTCGATCCGGCGGGCACTCCACAGCATGGCAGTGCCGACCGTCGCGAGCGCCGACACGGGAAAAATCATCGTCGACCAGCGCGCGTCACCGAATCCGCCTGCGAGCCAATGCATCACCGAACCGAGTTGCCGTTCGTCGGCGAGCACGAGGAGCGAGAAGGTGATCAGCGCCGAGAAGACCTGTGCCAGCGCGACACCGACGAGGATGATCGCAGTGGGTTGCGGATACCGTCCGCCGATTGCCAGCGACAGGAACAACGGCACCATCGCGCCGACGAACGCCGCCACGGGAACGGTGAAGACCCCGAGCATTCCGGCGCCGAACCCGAGCACCGTCACGATCACCACACCGAAACCGGCACCCGAGGACACGCCGAGCAGGTATGGGTCGGCCAGCGGGTTGCGGGTCACGAGCTGCGCCACCGCACCGGACAGTGCCAGCGCGGCGCCCACCGTCGCCGCGGTCAATGCCCGCGGCAGACGAGAACCGACGACGATGGATTCCCGTGCCTGCGACCACCAGACGTCGAACACACCGGGCAGCATCCGGTTCACCACGATCGCCCAGACGTCACCCACCGGTATGCGCACCGAACCGAACGACACGGCGAGCCCGATCACGAACAGCGTGGTCAGCACCAGAAGTACGATCAGCCCGGCAAATCCGAGAGGGGAACGAGCTGAGGGCGAGGATGGGCGCACCTCGGTCCGTTCGGTGAGCGCCGTCATCGCGTGGAGAAGGCGCCGGGATGGACGGCGCGCGCGATGGTCTCGACCGACCGCACGAGACGCGGGCTCTCGAAGAAGTCGTCGAGCGGTACGACGACGAAGCGGCCTGCCTTCACGGCAGGGGTCGCCGACATGATCGGGTGTGCGGTCAGGAAGTCGATCTTGTGCTGCGCACTCGTCGCGCCGTAGTCGAGGACGACGATCACCTCGGGACTGCGTTCTCCGACAATCTCCCAGGTGGCCGTCGAAAACGGTTTCTGCCCCTCGGAAAAGATGTTCGCGGCACCCGCATGGTCCGCGATGAGCTGACCGATTCCGACACCGCCGACAGTCAGCGGGACGTCCTCGCCGGAATCGTAGAAGAACACCGGGACGGCGGTACTGCCCGCAAGTGTCGCGCGCACGGACTGCAATCCGGACGTCACTCGGTCGCTGATCGCATGCGCCCTGTCCGGAACTGCGAGGATTTCGCCCAGCTGTGTGAAGTCGTCCCGCAGCAGAGCGATGTCGGGGAAGCCCTGCCCGCAGTACTCGGAGAACAGGAACGTGGGAATGCCGTGCTCGGCGAGGAACTCTCGTGAACGCCCCTCCTTCTCGTCGAATGCGCTCCGCATTCCCCCCACCACCAGGTCTGGCTCGAGGTCGAGCAACTGCTCTCGCGTCGGATACTCCTTCGACCGATGCGGGATCTTCGCGAATTCCTCGGCGAATGGGGGTAGCGGGGTGGCGTCGCCGTACCCGGTGCCGACGATACGGTCGCCGACACCCATCTCGATCAGAACCTCGGTGACGTGATCGTTCATGCTGACGATGCGCTGGGGTGGTGCATCGAAGCTCTGCGTGAGCGAACAGTTGGTGATCGTCACCGCGGCGGTGAACGACTCGGCGGAAGTAGTGCCCGGGCCAGGTTCCCCACGCGAGCAGGCGGCAGCGAGCAGCACTGCCACGGCGGCGGTGAGCAATCCGAACCTTCGGAACAACGGACGGTGCATGTAAACCTCATTGCGGCTCAGAGCCACGAATGAAAGTCGTGCAGGTCACTCCACGACCGGAGTCGCAGTGCGCCTGCGGGACTCCGCTTCGTAGACCACGACGAATGGATGTCGCACACCACACACCGGGTAATCGGGCTCGCCACCGGAAAATACTCCGATGGCCCACCGTTGCGGGTCAGCGCCGGATTCGGACCGGCTTCCCCCATGTGTGTGGCTGCACGTGCACATCCGAGTATGCATCATGGCGCGGGAGCCGGATCACACCACCGCCGCTCACCGCCGCACGCGCACTACAGTCGGCAGTCGCACAATGCCGACCACGACCCGGAGATGACGCATGACACGTTGGGCCTCGACTGTTGTTTCCCGGCGATGGTGGATTCTGGTGCTTGCCGTGGCCGCCGTACTGGTGAGCGGCGTCTGGGGTACGGGGGTGTTCGCGAAATTGGGCTCGGGCGGCTACACCGACCCGGGCAGCGAGTCCGCTGAAGTGGCGAGGATCGTCGAGGCCAACCTGGGTCCGCAGACTGCGGACATCATCGTCGTCTACACCGCGCCCGAAGGGAGAACGCTCGACGACATCGGTCCCGAGGTGACGGCCGATCTCGAACGGTTCGCCGCCGAGGTCCCCACGCACAAGATCACCTCATACTGGACCGCCGACACCACGACGAAGCAGCGGATGGTGTCGGAGGACGGCACCAAGGCGTCGGCCGCGGTCACCGTCGACCCCGAAGCCGGAATCACGGTGGCCGCCTTCAACGGCCTGCTACCCAAGCTCGAAGTCGAGGGCATCGACACCGAATTCGCGGGCAACTCGGTGGTGGGTGTGGCTTTCAACAACCGGCTCCAGCAGGATCTGGTGCTGGCGGAGGCGATTGCGCTTCCCATCACACTGGTCCTGCTGGTCTTCCTCTTCGGCGGCGTGGTCGCCGCGGCCGTACCCGTCTTCGTCGGACTGCTCTCCATCTTCAGCGCGCTGGCCACCCTTCGGGTGCTCACCCTGTTCACCGACGTCAACTCCTTCGCGATCAATGTCGCCTCTCTGCTCGGTCTCGGGTTGGCAATCGACTACGGGCTCTTCGTCGTCGGACGTTTCCGTGAAGAACTGGAGTCGGGCGCCGACACTGCGGAGGCCACCCGGCGCACCGTGCTCACGGCCGGCCGCACCGTTCTGTTCTCCGGACTGCTGCTGGTGTGCGCCTTCTCGGGCATGCTCGTGTTTCCCCAGGACGTCATCGCATCGCTGGGATTCGGTGCCATGGCCGCGGTCGCGAGTGCGGCGCTGCTGTCCCTGACCGCCGTCCCGGCTCTCCTCGCGATCCTCGGCCCACGCATCAACGCAGGGAGCTGGCGCAAGGACGCAGCCCAGCGCAGCGAAGCGAGGGCCCGCACGTTCTGGGGGTCCGTCGTCACGTGGGTGATGCGCAGGCCGGCCGCGATCGCAGTCGGAATCGTCGCCGGACTTCTCGTTCTAGCAGCTCCCCTACTCAGCGCCTCCCTCGGAGAGGTCACGTACACCGCGCTGCCCGAGGACGACCCTGCCCGCATCGCCACCGACACACTTACCGAGGAGTTCCCGACGACGGGCAACGGAGCCACCCTGATTCTGCGGGGCACGGACGGCAGCGGACCGACTGCCGCGGACGGTGCCGCCGTCGCCGAACAGGCCGGACAGGTCGAGGGCATCGGTGCGGCCACTGTGGTGGCGTCGAACGGTGAACTGGTCGCCGTCCAGGCGGTATACGCGGAGGGCGTCGACAGCGACGACCAGAGTGGTGCGGTCGCGGCTCTGCGAGACATCGCAGTACCGGAAGGGACCGAACTCCTCGTCGGTGGTGGACAGGCCACTGTCGACGACAGCAACGCGGCGATCGTCCGCTGGTTGCCCGCGATGGTGGCGATCATGGTGCTGTCGACGCTGGTGCTGCTGTTCCTGGCGTTCGGCTCGGTGGTCCTGCCGCTCAAGGCGGTGGCCATGGCGGGACTGAGCCTGGCCGCCACCTTCGGTGTCCTGACCTGGATCTTCCAGCTCGGCCACGGCGCGAGCCTGCTCGGGGTCAGTCCGGCACCGCTCGAGGCGACGTTCGTCGTCCTGATCCTCGCGGTCGTGTTCGGCTTGTCCACCGACTACGAGGTGTTCCTGATGTCACGGATGGTGGAGGCGCACGCGGCGGGGGCGACCACGGAGGAAGCGGTGCGGTTCGGAACGGAGCGCACGGGGCGGATCGTGACCGCGGCCGCTCTGCTGCTCGTCGTGGTCACCGGAGCATTTACCGTGTCCGGCCTGTCGATCATGCGGTTCCTCGGAGTGGGCATGATCGTGGCGCTGCTCGTGGACGCCACCGTGGTGCGCATGTTGCTCGTGCCGTCGCTGGTGAAGCTGATGGGTCCGGCCAACTGGTGGGCTCCGGCGTGGATGACGAAGGTCCATTCCAAGGTCGGAATCCGTCACTAGTGCATCATCTTACTTCGGAGTAAGTTCGGGGAATGGCCACCTACCTCGTCACGGGCGGAACCGGATTTCTGGGTCGACACGTCCTGCCTCTGATCCTCGACCGCGATGACACAGCAGAGATACACGTCCTCGTCCGCCCCTCCTCGCTCACCACACTCGACGCCCTCACCGAAGACATGCCCGGAGGCGATCGTGTGCATCCTCTGATCGGGGACCTGACCGAGCCCGGCCTCGGCCTCGCCGCGGTGCCGGCGGCCCAGCACGTTCTGCACCTCGGCGCGATCTACGACCTCACCGTCGGCGACGAGCAGGCGTCGACCAATGTCGACGGCACGCGCGCGGTGGCCGCCCTCGCGACAGAGCTGGGCGCAACCCTTCATCACGTGTCGTCGATTGCGGTCGCGGGCGATTACGCGGGCACCTTCGCCGAGTCGGATTTCGATCGGGGACAGAGTTTTCCGACGCCCTACCACCGCACGAAGTTCGAGGCGGAGAAGATCGTTCGCGACAGCGAGGGACTGCGCTGGCGGATCTACCGCCCGGCCGTGGTGGTCGGCAGTTCGGTCACCGGTGAGATGGACAAGATCGACGGACCGTACTACCTGTTCCCCGCCATCTCCGCTCTCGCCAAGCTCCCGGCCGCACTCCCGGTGGCTGTCCCCGACATCGGATCAACCAACGTCGTTCCCGTGGACTATGTGGCGGCGGCCATCGTGGAGCTGATGTCGGCACCGGACCGCGACGGTCAGGTGTTCCACCTGGTCAATCCTCGCCCACAGTCGGTCCGCGAGATCTACGCGGGGCTCGCCAAGGCCGCCGGTGCCCCGCGCCCGGCGGCGAGCCTGCCCGGCGGACTGGTCCGCCCCTTTCTGGCACCTACCCCGGACTCGACTCTCGACACGGGCCGCAAGTTGGTCCTCGACGGGCTCGGCATCCCGCCCGTGCTCGTGGCGAACATGACGCTGCCTACCGCCTTCGTCAACGAAGCAACGCGAAAGGCTCTGCAGGGTACGGGAATCGAGGTTCCGCCCTTCGCCTCCTACACGAAGGCGCTGTGGACCTACTGGCAGAACCATCTCGATCCCCATCGGGCCCGCCGCTCCCACCCCGGCGGACCGCTCGTGGGACGGCACGTCGTCATCACCGGGGCCTCCTCCGGGATCGGTCGCAGCGCGGCGATCGCCGTGGCCCGCAAGGGCGCGAAAGTTCTTCTCCTCGCGAGACGTACCGAGGAACTCGAGGCCGTGGTCGCGGAGATTCGCGCGGCGGGCGGTGCGGCGTTCGGATATCCGTGCGACATCACCGACGAGACGTCGGTCGAACGCACGGTCGCCGCGATCCTCACCGAGCACGGTCACGTGGACATGCTGGTCAACAATGCCGGCCGGTCGATCCGGCGGGGCCTCTACCGCTCGACCGAGCGGTTCCACGACTTCGAACGCACCATGGCCGTCAACTACTTCGGTGCCGTTCGACTCGTCCTCGCGTTCCTTCCGCAGATGCGTGAACGCCGGTTCGGGCACATCGTCAACATCAGCAGCGCGGGGGTCCAGGGGGCAACGCCGCGATTCGCCGCCTACGTCGCCAGCAAGGCGGCACTCGACGGGTTCACCGATGTGGCCGCCGCTGAAACACTGTCGGACGGCATCACATACACCACCATCCACATGCCACTCGTCGAGACGCCGATGATCGCACCGACCGGCAACTACAACGTCGGACCCATCACCTCACCGGAGAAGGCGGCGGCCATGGTGGTCCGGGCACTGGTCGAGCGGCCGAAGCGCATCGATGTCCCCAGCGGCACTCTCGGGGAACTCGGCAGTATGTTCGCGCCTGCCGTCAAAGACCGGGTGATGCATCAGATGTATCGCATGTTCCCCGACTCGCCGGCGGCCAAGGGACAGAGCGTCACCGAGAGGACACCCGAACCTCCACGAACCGACGAGGCACGCGCGCACAGGTCGACACCGTGGGGACGCGCCGCCCGCAAGGTCGGCAGGCTGGTACCCGGCGCCCATTGGTGAGCGCACTCGGTCAGCCCAGCGGGCGTACCCCGGTGGCGACGACGGGACGAACCGGTTTCGGTGCGGCTCCGCAACTGGGCGGCCTGGGCGCGAGTTCCCGCTCCTCCATATCGACGGACCACCGGCGTCCGTCGATGTGGGTGACCACCGACGCCCCGTCCACCGCCAGCTCGTTCGGGCCCGCGGTCACCAGTTCCCGGACCGCGAGTTCGGCCACCTGGCCCCGCTCGTCCCAGCAGCTTCGTCCCCGTAGTCCCTGCGCGTACACCTCGTCCCGGGCGGCGGCGCGCACCGCCTCGGCGCTCTGTTCCGCAGAGAGCCGGCCGTACGTATATCCGGTGGGCAGCAGAATCATCGACGGCGCGAACCGGTGTCCTCCCGTGTGCGAGCATTCCCACACGGTGTCGCCGAACTCCGTGGACAACCGGGCGGCGATGGGACGTCCCAGGACGGCACAGCACTGATCCCGTTTACCGTGCGCGCACACCAGCACCACCGGCTCCGCGACCGGCTCCCCCCACCGCGGAGCCGGACCGGCGACCACACCGAGGTCGAGGTCGAGGAGGTCGGCCGGACTGCCGATGTCCAGGCGTTCACACCAGGCCGACGCGGGATGCGAGTGTGCAAGGAGAACTGTGCGCCTCGCCGGATCGGTCGTGCTTCGTCCCGGCCGGCGGATGAACATGAACCGTACTCCCGCCGCCTTCGCACGGGCGTCGAGTTCCCCGGCGAGTTCGCTGCCCAGCGCGGTGCCGTCCACCACGTCCCGGCCCCACCCCCCCGGGTGTTCGAGACACACCCAGCCCGTGACGTGCGCCGCCGTTCCCGGCAGGGGTTCGTCGGCGGCGGACAGCGCGGAGCAGGTGGTAGAGGTGATCGTGTCGTTCACGAGGCCATTGTGTCAGGCCGATTTTTCGCTCAGTCGTGGAACTTGCGCCGTTCCGACAACTGCTGAACGAACTTCTCGATGCGCCGGGCACGCGTCTCCGGACGTTTCGCGTCCTGCAACCGGTAGATGACGGCGTAGCGGTTGTGGCTGTTCAGCGTCGCAAAGAACGCCTCGGCCTCCGGATTCTGCGCAAGGGCGGCAAGGAAGTCCTCCGGAATTTCAGCCGTCTTCTGTCCGGCATAGGCACGGTCCCACCGCCCGTCGGCTCTGGCCTTCTCCACTTCCACCGCTCCGGCAGCCTCGAGGGCCCCGGCGGCTTCCAGTTTCTCGGCATATTCGCGGTTGCGTTTCGACCACGGACTGCGCGCCGATCGTGGGGTGAACCGTTGGACATAGAAATTTTCGTCGACCCGGCGGACTTGGCTGTCGATCCAGCCGTAGCACAACGCCACCTCGAGTGCCTGGTCGTAGGTGATCGACGAGTGGGCCGATCCCTTCTTCGCCATCTTCAGCCAGATACCGGGTGAGGTGGCGTGATGAACTGCGAGCCACTGGCGGAATTCGATCTGCCCGGCGAAGTACTCGACCGGCAACTCTGCTGCACCCATGCGCCGGAATCTATCGGCCCCGTGCCCACACCCGCACGAAACCCTGCGACAGATACGCAAGCGAGCCGAGGGCCAGCACCCACTTGGTGATGCTGACCGCGGAAGTGGCGCGGACGGTGGCATCGGTGATGTGCTCCCGATGTGTCAGCAGATGCAGGCCGACGACATTCTCGACGTAGTCACCGGCCGCGGCCACGACCGGCGCAGCCGCCAGCATCTTTCGCGTTGTGGGCGACAACGGCGTCAACTCCGCCAGCCGTCGCGCACCCGTACGCAGAGCGACGGCGTAGATGGCGGGATGGACGAAGTCGGGATAGTAATGACTCCGATATCGCGCGGTCTCGGTGGCGTCCATGCCGTCGAGGATCGCGGTGTAGTCCCGGGCGGATCGGGCCGTCTGAATTTCGGCCACCCGGGGGGCAGCAGGACCGAGCAGTCGGGCGATATTCGCCTGTGAGATCACGAACGCGGCAGACCAGCCGAGGAGCTTGCGGTCGAGCGAGGTGAGCGCCATGGCCAGATCCTGCCATGGATCCCCGACGGTTGATCATCCCTTCGTCCGAGTCCGCTCAGCCTGCTGCCTCGGTCAGCGCCTTGGCGTCCTCCTCGCCGAACCGCTCCTCGAGCACCTCCGGGGAGTAGTCGAGGTCGATTTCCTCGACCGGCCGGCCGCGTGCCGACTCGATCGCCGAGAGGCGACGCTGCGCACGGTCCGCGGCGTAGGCCAGGAACTCGTCGTTGTCGAGACCGAACGGCTGAACCTCGAATTGTGCGTTGACCCAATCGATCATGCCCAGTGCCATCGGCATCAGCTCCGCCATCCGCTCCTGCACCACATTCCAGTTGTTGTCGTCGGCCGCGACATGCCGTCGGCAGGTGAAGGTTCCCCAGGCCATGTGACGACGTTCGTCGTCGCCGATCCGCTTGACGAGATCCTGCATGCCGGGGAGTATCCCGCGGGTCGCGCACACCTTCTGCCAGGCGTAGTACCCGGTCAGCGCAAGACTGCCCTCGATGACATGGTTATAGGTGACGCTGGCGCGAATCTGGTTGGCGGGGCTCGGATCCGTCTCGAGAACGCCCAGAGATCCGGGAAGCTCCTCGTAGAACAATTGGCGGTAGTACGGATTGTCGGCGACGAACGGATGCAAGTCCTGCGTGAGCCCGACCGCGTCCATCCACAACCGGAACACCTGCGTGTGCTTGGCCTCTTCGAAGCAGAACTGAGTCAGGTACATCTCGTCACCGAACCGGCCCTCTGCGGCCATCGCCTTCATGAAGGGCTGAATGTCCTCGGTGACCGCCTCCTCACCGGCGATGAACTGCGCACACAGGTACGTCGCGCTCCGCTGCTGCTCGCTGTTCAGCTCCTCCCAGTCCTGCGCATCCCGGCTGAAATCGAGCTCGACGGGATTCCAGAACTTGGCGTTCCCCTTGGTGAACAGTCGCAGCGGAAAGGCGTCCCAGTTCAGGCCGCCGGAACGGAGCGAACTGAATCCCTCCCTGCCGGGTGCGTACGGTCGTCCGGGTGTGATCGTCGACATCTCGTGCCTTCTTCCCGATGTGCAGATACATCTGTGCAGCCGGGGCCGAGCCCCCGCTTCTACTCCACGCTAGTCCTGCCCAGGCCGCTGCGGGTTTACATTTGCGGACTTTTGTCTGAATCCGGCCTACGGTGAAGCAGCGCACGCTCAGTTCGGCTCGGACTCCATCAGGAACGGCATCGCCGCCGCCTCGAACTCGTCGTACCGATCACGGTGAATGCTGTGTCCCCCGGGGAAAACCACCACCCGGCATCTCGGTATCGCGGCGACTGCGGATTCGAGTCGACGGGCATCCACCATCCCGCCGGGACCGCCGCGCAGGATCAGTGTGTCCGCCTCGATCCGTGGCAGCTGGTCCCACCACAACGGGTCCGGGCGGCGGAACTGCTCGAGCGCCGAGCGTGTCATCGACCGGTCGAAGGCGAACACAGCCCGCGGGTGCCGGATCAGGCTCGTCGTCGCATGCCACAGCTCCGGCAGGGACGGCAGCCTGTTCGAGAAGACCTGCTCCGGGTCACCTGGCCGCAGCGGAAGTGGGGCCTCCTCGATGACCAACCGCCGCACCAGCTCGGGGCGGGTCTGGGCGGCGAGTGAGGCGGCATGACCACCGAGCGAATGACCGACGAGATCGACCTGCGACAGGCCCAGGTTGTCGCACACTTCCACCACATCGGAACCGAACTCTTCGAACAGGTAC
The DNA here is from genome assembly GCF_017656075.1 of Rhodococcus sp. ZPP. Lineage (NCBI taxonomy): Bacteria > Bacillati > Actinomycetota > Actinomycetes > Mycobacteriales > Nocardiaceae > Rhodococcus > Rhodococcus sp. ZPP. The sequence goes on along the minus strand of NZ_CP058638.1, from coordinate 5,977,150 downwards.
GACGCAGCGCGGGCACTGCGACCGTGTCCCCGTAGATCGAGCACGACGACCCGGCGCCCGCGGGAGACCAGCGCCCGCATGAACCGATCCCACGTTCCGCCGTCACCGCCCATTCCGTGCACGAGAACCACGGGCACGAGATGAGCAGCCGGGCCACTGCGCACTCCGCTGTCGCGGTACGCGATGGCGACACCGGTGCGGGTCGCGGTCGTCCTGCTCGTCTCCACGAGAAACAAGCCTAGGCGGACGGCCGCGCGGCCCCGCCCTGACCTCCCGAGCCGTACGGGCGGTCCGTCCGTTCGCAAGGATGTTCACAGTGTGGCGGGGACGACCCGATAACGCAGCGTCACGATCCCCGACTCGTACCCCTTCGCCTCGAGGAGCGTGAGGGCGTGCATCCCGGTGTCCTCGTCGAGAAGACGCTGCCCGCGCCCCAGCAGCACCGGCACCACGCGCAACTGAATCTCGTCGACCAGATCTGCCGCGAGTAGCGACTTGGCCAGGGTGACACTCCCCCACACGACCATGTCACCACCGGGCTCCCGCAGCAACTGCCGCACCCGCTCGACCACGTTCCCGTCGTACACCTGCGCCGGTTCCCACGATCCCCACGGCGCCCTGCCGAGGGTGGACGAAAACACGAGCTTGGGAAGCGTGTTCACCACCTCGGCCACCACCTCGCCTTCCGCGGTGGGCCAGTACTCGACGAACATCTGATAGGTGTTGCGGCCCAACAGAACCAGATCCACGTCGGCGAGAAGATCTATGTTGTCCCGATCGACCTCACCGAAATCGGACACCGCCTCGAAGAAGTCGAGCTCGCCCGACGGCCCGGCGACGAACCCGTCGAGAGTGGTCAGTTCCTGCACGATCACCCGGCGAATTGCGGGCGTAGACACCTCACTCATAGATTCCCTCCACCGTCCACCGATCCGCCGTGCAGATCACCAGCAGCGCCCGCGACTCCTCGAGCAGCACCTGCGCCCTGGCCGCCGTCCGGGCGGCGGGCGGATCCCACCACCGCTCGTCCACCGGCCACGGTCCCGCCCATCCGCACACCGTCCATTCTTTACTCCCCCAGCGCAACCGGGCGGGAGGCGCACTGAACACACCGCGTTCCGTGACCGTCACGGCAGCACCCCGTGCGTCCACGATGCCGACCTCGGGATGTGCCGTCAACACAGCGGAAGGTGCCGGTTCGGGAAGCGTTCCCGGCCACGGCTCCGACGGATCGGAACGAGGAATCAGCTCATCCCCCAACGGCAGCAGGGTGATGCGCTCCGCCGGACCCCGCCCACCACTGAGAACACCCACCTGCACGGCCTCCCCGCCGAGAAGTCCCTGCACCCGCACCAGGGCTCGCCGGGCCCTCTCGTCCTGATCTCCGACTCCACCCCACAGCCCCAACTGCAGGGCTCCGGAAGCCACCACCTCCACCGGCTCGAGCCGCAGGACCGCGATACCCGCGGTGGGACGCTTCTCGCTGCGCCCGGTCAACCACCCGTCCAACTGCCACCGCACCCGGTCCGCCGTCGCCTCCGGCGTCAACGGCTCCGCGCATCGCCACGTCCGGGACAACTGCTCCCCGTTGCCGGTGATTGCCGACACCGACAGCCGAGTACAGGCCACCCCTGCGTCGGACAGCGTGCGGTGCAGTTTCTCCGCCAACGCCCTGCCTGCGAACGCTGCGGCGTCGACCCGTTCGATCACGGGGTCGCAGTGTTCTTCCACCTCCAGGTCGGGAGGTAGCGATCGCGCCGACGGGGGACGCTCCGGCTCACCCCGCGCCGCACGATGGGCAAGCACCGCGTCGGTTCCGAAGCGGGACGCCACATCACCTGCCGGCAGCGCCGCGAAGGCGCCGATGGTGCGCAGTCCCAGACGGTGCAGCAGATCGACCAGTTCACCACGGTGAACTGCCGCGAGACTGGGTTCGGCAGCCAGTTCCCTCATCGGCAGCGGCGCCAGGAACTCCGCTCCCCGGCCGGGAGGCACGAGCACCCCTCTGCGAGCGGCGATCACGGCCGTGGACAGTTGATCGGCAATGCCCACCTGACACTCGACCCCCACAGCCGACACCTGGTCCACCAACCGCTCCGCAGCGGCTTCCTCGGAGCCGAAGTATCTGCTGACACCCCGCGCCGACAACACCACGAGCCCGGGACGCAGCACCTCGACTCCGGGAGCCACGGCGTCGATGGTCGCGGCAACCGGCTCGAACAACCGAGCGTCCCGCTCGGCATCCGCGGTCACCACGTGCAACCGGGGGCACCGGGCCTGGGACTCGCGGCGACGCAGTCCCCGGTGCACCCCGTCCGCCCGGGCCGTCGCCGAACAGGCCACCACACGATTACCCGATGTCACCGCCACCGGATGAGTGGGCGGGAGGTCCACGGCTGCAGCAGCTGCGACCGCAGGCCAGTCGGGACACCACAACGCCACTACGCGGCTCACAGCCCCACCACTTCCGCCGCTTCCGGAAAGCCTGCCTCCGGGAGAGCGGTGTCCGGCGTGTTCACCCACTCCACTCGACCCTGCGCCGAACGCACGTCCAGCCGGGTGGTGCGCGGCTGAAACGACCGCCCCCCGGGCGCACACCGCCAGGCTGAGGGAACGTAGCCGGCCGCACCCCCGTTCCTGAGATCCCTTGCCCAGTCCCGCATATCCGCGGACACGGGCATCCAGTCGCATCTCAGCACCGTCCCAGTGTCCGTCGGTGACCACCAGGGTCGAACCCTTGCTCCGCGCGCGGGCCACCACCGCGCGGGCACGGGACGGCGCCACCGAGGCTCCACCCAGGCCGAGTACCACCAGATCCATACCGTCCAGCAGCACCGCGGCGATCTCCACCGGATCAGCTCCGGGGTCGGGAATAAGAGCGAGGCGTTCGAGCTGCGCCCCCATCTCGACAGCGGCGAGCAACCCGAGCTGGGGATGCCCGATCACAGCGACATGTCCCCCGTCTGCGGTGACCGACGCGACCAGCCCCAGCAGAAGCGAGGTGGCACCGGAAACCGATACCACGGAACCCCGCACCAGCCCGCCTCTCGGAAGAAGGTCGGCCAGCGCAGCCGGAACCGGAAGCACTCCGGCCGTGTCCGAATCGGGGGCCGAAGACTTGCCCGGTGTGTGCAGCGCTCCCCTCCATCGGAGCGCGATTCGCCACCGATTCCCCGCGAGCGGGGACCGCCGCCATCCTTCGCCGGAGGAAGTCCAGACGCTCCTGACGGGAGAGCCCCGACAACTCCGGCGGCGCAGCAGACTCCGGAACTGCGGCCACATCAGCCAACTCGACACCCCTGTCACTCGGCACCAACAGCGGTCGGCAACCACGGGGAAGACGCGGCTCGAACAGACGCTACGTTCGAACGTATTTTCGAACTCGTTTCCAGTAAAGCCGGTCGGTGAGTGCCCGTCAAGTGGACCACGTATTCGCAGGTCAGGAGCGTCACACCGCCCGTGTCCGCATCATCCTCTAACCTGAACGCGTGACTGAGCAGGCGCAGAGCGAAAGGGGCATCGGACCCGAATACCTGGTGGCGGGAAGGTACCGTCTGAGGTCCAAACTGGGCGGCGGCGGCATGGGTGCCGTGTGGCTGGCGAGAGACACCCTGCTTCACCGGGACGTAGCCGTCAAACAGGTCACCACGACGGCCGGACTCGACCCCGACGAGGCCCGCCGCGTCCGTGAACGCACCCTCCGGGAAGGGCGCAACGCCGCCAAACTCACCCACCGCCATTCCATTGCGATGTACGACGTGGCGCTCGAAGCCGGGGAGCCCTGGCTGGTCATGGAATACCTACCGTCCCGCAGCCTCGCCCAGGCGATGAACATCGCCGACACGCTGCCGCCCCTCGAGGTGGCTCAGATCGGTGCGCAGGTGGCGGACGCCCTGGTGGCCGCGCACGCCGCGGGCATCGTGCACCGGGACATCAAACCGGGCAACATCCTCGTCGCCGACCGGGGCCGGGAACTCGGCACCGTCAAGATCAGTGACTTCGGCATCGCCCGGGCCAAGGGCGACGCCGCCGAATCCACGAACGGCGTCATCACCGGAACACCCGCGTATTTCTCCCCCGAGGTTGCCCGCGGCCAGGATCCCACCGAGGCCAGCGATGTCTTCTCCCTCGGGTCCACTCTGTATACCGTGGTCGAGGGGCAGCCGCCGTTCGGCATCGATTCCGACTCCATCGCACTCCTGCATCGCGTCGCGAAGGCCGAGATCTACCGCCCGGCCAAGGCCGGGCCGCTCACCGAAACGCTGTTGCACCTACTCGAACCCGACCCGGCGCGGCGTCCCACGATGGCCGAGGCCCGCGACGCGCTGGCTCGGGTGGCCATGGGCGGGGACGGTGATGTCGCCCACCTCGTCGGCTCACCCGTCTACTCCGCCGACGGCACGATTCCCTCCTGGGCCCACCGTTCCACTCCGTTGCCCCCTCCGCACCGCCGGAGCAAGATCGGCTCCACTCAGGCCGGCCTCCCCGCGGTGCCCCAGAGCACGCCCTTGAAGAACGTTCCCCGCCCGCTGGGCAAACTGCAGTGGCCGCCGCGGCCCACTCCGCCCGCCCCCGGCGCACCCGAACCCACGGTCCGCGATCAGGTGGTGGCGTGGGCACCGATCGCCATGGGCGTGATGGTCGCCATCTTGATACTGGCCGTGCTCGTCGCCGTGGTCGTCCTGCTGGCCCAGCCCTGAGCGGCCGTACGTATCAGTCGATCCGACGACGGTGCGCCCACCGGGTCAGCGCATTGCGGTTCGACTGCTGCGTCTTGCGCAGCACGTTGGATGCATGGGTTTCCACCGTCTTCACCGAGATGACCAGTTCCTCGGCGATCTCACGGTACGTGTACCCCCGCGCGAGCAGCCGCAGTACTTCCATCTCGCGCGGGGTGAGCGAATCGAGTTCCGGGTCCAGCTGCGGTTCGGGAGCATTGGAGCGGCCGGTGAAGGAGTCCAGCACGAATCCGGCCAGCCTCGGGCTGAACACGGCGTCACCGCCGGCGACCCGGCGCACTCCGTCGGCCAGCTCCCCACCCGAGATCGTCTTGGTCACGTAACCGCGGGCACCCGCCCGGATCACGGCGATCACATCCTCGGCGGCGTCGGACACACTCAGCGCCAGACACACCGGGCCCTCCTCGATGCCGCGCAACACGGCGACACCACCACCGTCGGGCATGTGAACGTCGAGGAGGACGACGTGCGGGGCGGTGGCGTTGATACCCGACACCGCCTCTGCCACACCGCCGGCCTCCCCCACGACCTCCATGTCTGCTTCCCGTCCGAGTTCGGCACGCACACCGGACCGGAAGACGGCGTGATCATCTACGAGATAGACGCGATACGGCGGTGTTTCAGGCAAGCTCACTGTGGCTGTTCCTCGGCGTGGACGGTATTGTCGCCCCACTCTAGGCCAGCGTCGTCCGTAATCTCGGTAGCTTCCGCCCCGGCCTTGGCATGGCCGTTTCGCGGCATGGAGATCCGGACCTCGGTGCCCTTGCCGGGCGCCGACCGCACGTCCACGTGTCCACCCCGGCGATCGATCCGCCCGCGGATCGACTTCGCCAGTCCCTGCCGATCCGGCGGCACCTCGTCGATGTCGAAGCCGACACCACGGTCCCGGACGAACACACTGACCTGTTCGCGCTCCGCCTCGGCGAAGAGGTTGATGTCGGTCTCGCCGGAATGCTTGGCCGCGTTGACGAGTGCCTCCCGCGTCGCACCGAGTAAGGCTGTGAAGCTTTCCTTCGACAGCCCCTCTCCTGTCCCCTCCACATCGAGGGAGACGTCGCCCACCGTCACCGGCCGCACCGTCACACCGTGCTGGTCCTCGACCTCACCGGCGATGATGCGCAGCGCCTCCGCGAGACTCGACTGGTCGGCGTCACCGCCGCCGAACAACCACTTGCGCAGTTCGCGTTCCTGTCCGCGCGCGAGCCGGGCCACCTCCTGTGGGTGATCTGCCTGCTTCTGGATCAGCGCCAGCGTCTGCAGGACCGAGTCGTGCAGATGGGAGGCGATCTCCTCACGCTCCTCGTTGCGAATTCTCGCTGCCCGTTCCGCTCCGAGGGCACGCCACAGCCGCAACCACAGTGGCACGGTCAGTAGTCCGGCGCCGACAAGGGTCACCACGACCGCCAGCAACGACGACCGCAAGGCCTCCAGATCGACCTGAGCGAGGATCACCACGCCCAGCCCGGAGACGATCAGTGTCACGCCACCGAGAACCCGCGCCCACGTGAGAACGGTGGGCCGCTGCGGCAGCCCGATCACGGTGCGCGGGCCCTCCGAATCGAATTCCCGCCACACCAACGCCGCACCCACCGCGACCACGATGATCGGCGCAATCACCGATCCTGCACGGCCACTGAACAACCACGACAATGCGGAGGCACCAGCGAGACCGATGGCGATCAGGCCGATGGCCCTGCGTCGTTCGGACGCGCTGGGCTTCTCCGTGTCGGCACCCGCCGACGTGAAGATCCACAGGAGGCCGTACCCGACGATGCCGGCACCGGCCAGCGCCGCCAGAGCGGCGAACACGACGCGCACCTTCAGGACGTCGACACCCAGCTGATCGGCGATTCCGCCCGCGACACCACCGACGACACGACCCGCAGCCCGGCGTTCGAGCCGCGGCATCGGCACATCGCCCGGCGCCACCGGTGGCATCAGCGGGCCACCACCGGTCTGCGCTGCAGAAGGCACGGCGTTCGACACAGATTGCACATACTCGATACTGGCACGATCACCCCGCCCGGGCATCAGGGTCCAACCCTGACTTCGCGGACCGGCACGGCCCATTCCGGGCGGAAAGATCAGGGTAGTTCCCGATGTACGCGCGGGGCGTCGGCCGCAACGATGGTCGTATGAGCAATGGGAGTTTCCAAGAGCAGATGAACGATCTGTGGCGGACCCGGCCGGTGCGGTTGCCCGGGCGAGGTCACGTCGCCGGTGTCTGTGCGGGAATCGGATACCGTTACGGCGTCGATCCCGTACTGATACGAGTCGCTTTCGTGGTGTCGACCATCTTCGGCGGCGCCGGTGTACTCCTCTATCTGGTGTGCTGGCTCGGCCTCACCAAATCCGGTGACCCGGCCTCGCCGGCGGAGTCCCTCGTCGGCCGCGGCCACAGCTCGGATTCGGGCACCAAGACCGTCGTCCTCCTCGTCGCTCTCGCCATCGCCGCCAGCACGGTCGGGCCGTTCGGTGTCGGACTCGGCGGATCGGGTCTGATCAGCATGGCGTTGATGCTCGGCGGACTGTGGTTGTTGTATCAACGGCAACCGGTGCCGCCGCCCCTCCCGCCCGGGGTCGCACCGACCGGTGTCGGAACTGGCTATCCGGGCACGAGTTACGCCCCCGGACCGTTCGGCGGCAACCCGTTCGGCGCCGACCCGTATGGCGCCGGTGCCTACGGCGGCAGCGCGTACGGCGCCGGCCCGCACCCCACCTACAGTCCGTACACCAAGCTTCCCGATTCCTACACGCCGAGCCCCGCGGCCACTCCCACCGCGGACAGCACGGATCGAACGAACACACCGCCCCCCACCGAACCCCCAGCGAGCGAGCAGAAGACGGTGTCGTTCGAGAAGTCTCCGGAGCCGACCCCCAGCAGCTTCGCGCCTCCGACACCGTTCGCACCACTCGAACCACGTCCACCGGCCTGGGATCCGCTGGGAGTGGCCCCCTTCGCCTGGGACCTTCCCGAGCCGGCCGGAACTCCCACACCCGCCGCGGCACCCGGACGTAAGCACTCGCGCCTGACCACCATGGTCATCGGACTCGCCATCCTCGCCGCCGCAGCCGCGACGGCACTGTCGGTCGCCACCGGATCGGAATGGCTGAACCCGGGCCGTATCGGTGCCGTCGCCCTCGCCGTGATCGGCGCAGGCCTCGTAGTCGGAAGTGTTGTCCGCAAGGGCTACGGATTGCTCGTCGTCGCCGGACCACTGGTGGGATTCGTCGTTCTGGCCTCGCTCGTCGGCTCACTGAACTTCGACGGACGCAGCATGGGCGAACAGAGATGGGAGCCCATGTCGGCGGCCGACCTCGAGTCCGAATACTCGGGCGGTTTCGGCAGCTTCACCCTCGACCTCCGCAGGGTCGAGCTCACCGAGGACAAGACGGTGACCGTGAACGGGAACGGTGAGGTGATCGTGCTCCTGCCGCCGAAGATGAACGTCCGCAACGACTGCTCGGTTCAGGTCGGTGACAGCCAATGCCTACCCGACGGTCTCGACGGCGGAGCGGACGGACCGGGAGGACCCGTATTGAATCTCGACGTGAACGCACAATTCGGAAATGTGGAGGTGCGTCGTGGATGACATCGACGACACTCAGGACACCGGCACCACCTCACGGAAACGGCCGTCCCCGCTCCTGTTCCTCGCCGGTCTGGCAGCGCTACTCGTGAGCGGCTGGGCCCTCGTCGGTCCCTTTTCCCTCGAACCCCTCGCGAATGTCGAATTCCGCTGGCTGTTCGTCCTCGTCGCCGTGGTCGTCGGTGCAGTTCTCGTCTTCACACCGAATAGAAAGAGATAGCCCGGCAACACGAAAGCGCGGTGGGCGGGTCCTCGGACTCGCCCACCGCGCTTTTCAGTGCGTCACTCCCACTCGATGGTTCCCGGCGGCTTGCTGGTGATGTCGAGCACCACTCGGTTGACGTCGTGCACCTCATTGGTGATGCGGGTGGAGATGCGTTCGAGCACCTCGTACGGCACTCGCGTCCAGTCCGCCGTCATCGCGTCTTCACTCGACACGGGCCGCAACACGATCGGGTGACCGTACGTCCGCCCGTCACCCTGCACCCCTACGCTGCGGACGTCGGCCAACAGCACCACCGGGCACTGCCAGATCAACTTGTCCAGCCCGGCGACCGTCAACTCTTCGCGCGCAATGGAATCGGCGTGCCGCAGGATGTCGAGGCGCTCTTCGGTGACCTCGCCGATGATGCGGATACCGAGCCCCGGTCCCGGGAACGGCTGGCGTCCCACGATCTCCTCGGGAAGGCCGAGTTCGCGGCCGACGGCACGCACCTCGTCCTTGAACAGCAACCGAAGCGGTTCGACGAGCGTGAACTGCAAATCTTCCGGCAGCCCGCCCACATTGTGGTGACTCTTGATATTGGCGGTTCCGGTGCCGCCGCCCGACTCGACCACATCCGGGTAGAGCGTGCCCTGCACCAGGAAGTCGACGGTGTCACCGTGCGCAGCGTTTTCACCCAGCACGTCGCTGACTGCGCCCTCGAAGCTGCGAATGAACTCGCGGCCGATGATCTTGCGCTTGGTTTCGGGATCCGACACCCCGGCCAGGGCGCCGAGGAAGGTGTCCGCGGCATCGACGGTGATCAGTTTCGCACCTGTCGCAGCCACGAAGTCCTGTTCGACCTGCACTCGTTCGCCGGCACGCATCAAACCGTGATCGACGAACACACAGGTCAGTCGGTCGCCGATCGCGCGCTGCACGAGGGCTGCCGCGACCGCCGAATCGACGCCACCGGACAACCCACAGATCGCCTTGCCGTCTCCGACCTGCTCGCGCACCTGCTCGATCAGGGCGTCGGCAATGTTCGCGGCCGTCCACACCGGCGGAATGTTCGCGATCTCGTGCAGGAATCGGCTGAGTACCTGCTGGCCGTACGGCGAATGCAGGACCTCGGGGTGGTACTGCACTCCCGCGAGTTTGCGGGCCCGGTCCTCGAACGCGGCCACGGGGGCGCCCTCACTGGTCGCGGTCACCTCGAAGCCTTCCGGCGCTTCGGTGACCGCATCCCCGTGGCTCATCCACACCGGCTGGTTCTTGGGCAGGCCGTCATGCAGCAGCCCACCCTGCACCGTCAAGTCGGTGCGGCCGTACTCGCGTGTGCCCGTGTGCGCCACCGTGCCGCCGAGAGCGCCGGCCATGGCCTGAAATCCGTAGCAGATTCCGAACACCGGGACGTCCAGATCGAACAACGCCGGGTCCAGCTGCGGCGCACCCTCGGCATACACGCTCGACGGCCCACCCGAGAGCACCACGGCGAGAGGTTTCTTCGCCTCGATCTCCGCGACGGTCGCGGTGTGCGGGACCACCTCGGAGTAGACCTTCGCCTCACGCACCCGCCGGGCGATCAGCTGCGCGTACTGCGCGCCGAAGTCGACGACGAGGACGGGTCTCTGTTGCTCGATATCTGTCACCGGGTCAGTCTAATCGGCGCAGCTCCGTGGTCTGCGCGACCCCATGTCCGTGCACGACCGCCGCTCTTCATAGCCGACCCTGCGATTCAGGCAACACTGCGACTCAGGCGACACCGTGACTCTGGGCGACACCCTGGTTCTGGGTGACGCCCTGTTCGTTGGCGGCTGCCGTCGAGGAACCGTTGCGGATTTCGACGATCGGCAGCACCAGCGCTGCGGGGGCGTCGGCGGGCACCACCGGCGCGGTCGGCGGCACCGGGTTCAGGCGGCGGTATCTCTCGCCCTGGGCGGGGCGTAAGTCCTTCTCACCCTTGTTCGGCCACAGCGACGCTGCCCGCTCTGCCTGCGCCGAAATGGTCAGCGACGGGTTCACCCCCAGGTTCGCCGACACCGCGGCACCATCGACCACGCTGAGCGTCGGGTATCCCCACACACGGTGGTAGGGGTCGATGACACCGTGCTCGGGGTCCGAGGCGATCGTGCAGCCACCGAGGAAGTGCGCCGTGAGCGGAATGTTGAACACATCACCCCACGTGCCTCCCGCGCGGCCGTCGATCTTCTCCGCGATGCGCCTCGTGGCCTCGTTGCCCGCAGGAATCCAGCTGGGGTTCGGCTCTCCGTGACCCTGTTTGCTCGTGAACTTGCGCCGGCCGAACAGGCCCTTCTTGGTGTACGTCGTGATGGAGTTGTCGAGATTCTGCATCACGAGCGCAATGATGGTGCGCTCACTCCACCGGTACGGGGTGAGCACCTTCAACGCCTTCGGGTCCTTCGCGAGCTCCCTGAGGAACGTCATCCACCGTCGGCCGCCTCCGTCGGTCAGGAGCGTCTGCAGCAGCGCCATCGAGTTCGAACCCTTGCCGTAGCGCACGGGCTCGACGTGGGTGTCCGAGGTGGGATGGAACGACGACGTGATCGCGACGCCCTTGGTCAACTCCAGCGCGGGATCGACCTTGTTCTTGGCCGCGCCGAGAATCGACTCCGAGTTGGTACGGGTCAGCACACCCAGCTGATCGGAAATCTTCGGGAGCGCCCCCGTCTCCTTCTGATCGAACAGCAGGTGCTGCGTACCCCACGTTCCGGCGGCCAGCACGACCTGGGCAGCCGTGTACGTCTTGCGCTTGCGGTTCTTGACCGGACCGGTCCGCCGGGTGAAGACGTCCCAAGTGCCGTCCGACGCCTCCCGCAGACCGGTGACCGTCGTCATCGGGATGATGTCGGCGCCCGCCTTCTCGGCAAGACCGAGGTAGTTCTTCAGCAGGGTGTTCTTGGCACCGTGCCGGCAGCCGGTCATACATTCACCGCATTCGATGCACCCGGTGCGGTCGGGGCCCACGCCGCCGAAGTAGGGGTCGGGCACCGTCTTGCCCGGCTCACCGAAGAACACGCCGACCGGAGTCTGGATGAACGTGTCACCCGCCCCCATGTCCTCGGCCACCGACTTGATGATCTCGTCGGCCGGCGTCATGTGCGGGTTCTGAACCACGCCGAGCATCTTCCGGGCCTGGTCGTAGTAGGGGCTGAGCTCGTCGTACCAGTCGGTGATGTGCGCCCACTGCCGGTCCTGGAAGAAAGAGGCGGGCGGCTTGTAGAGCGTGTTGGCGTAATTGAGCGATCCGCCGCCCACTCCGGCGCCCGCGAGGATCAGGCAGTCGCGCAGGAGGTGAACCCGCTGTATGCCGAAAAGTCCCAGCGCAGGTGCCCAGAGGAACTTCTTCAGATCCCAGCTGGTCTTGGCGAAGTCGGCATCGGCATAACGCCGGCCGGCTTCGAGGATGCCGACCTTGTATCCCTTCTCCACCAGCCGGAGCGCGGTGACGCTACCACCGAATCCGGACCCGACGATGAGAACGTCATAGTCCGTCGCGCGTTGCTTCTTCATCCTCGACCTCCACCGAACCTGGGTTATTACTCGCCAGTATGCACCCCAGCGCTGTGACAGCTGCCACAAGGGTTACCTTAACTGTAACGATTGGTATCAGGAACGGCAGGCACCAGCACAAGAAAATCGCCCAATGCCGCACCGGTGCTGTCGAACTACACCGAAGGGCATTGGGCGATGAGAAAAAGTGGAGCGGACGAGGCCCTACGCGCGGACCGTCAGGCCCACCTTCTGGAATTCCTTGAGGTCCGAGTAGCCGGACTTCGCCATGGATCTGCGCAGGCCGCCGACGAAGTTCAGGGAACCGTACGGATCGTTCGACGGGCCCGCGAGGACCTGGTCGAGCGACGGTCGTTCGCCGAAGGACACCGGCAGCATCGTGCCACGGGGAACCGACGGATGGGCTGCCGCCGACGGCCAGTACCAGCCGCCGCCGGGTGCTTCGGCCGCGACCGCGAGCGGCGCACCCAGCACCGCTGCGTCCGCACCACAGGCGATCGCCTTGGCGAGGTCACCCGAAGACGCGATGTCCCCGTCCGCGATGACATGGACGTACCGCCCACCGGTCTCGTCGAGGTAGTCACGTCGAGCGGCCGCTGCGTCGGCAATGGCGGTGGCCATGGGAAGACCGATGCCGAGCACTTCACCGGTGGTGGTAGCCCCCTCCGTGGAGCCGTACCCGACGATGACACCCGCCGCTCCCGTGCGCATCAGGTGGAGCGCGGTGCGGTGATCGCTCACCCCACCGGCCACGACAGGAACGTCCAGCTCGGAGATGAACGTCTTGAGGTTGAGCGGCTCACTGTCGCCGTGGGCGACGTGCTCGGCGGAGATGATCGTGCCGTGGACGACGAGGAGATCGATGCCGGCCTCGATCAGATGCGGAGTCAGCGCACGCGCATTCTGGGGGCTTACCCGCACAGCGGTGGTGACCCCGGAGTCACGGACCTGCGCCACCGCGGCAGCGAGCAGGTTCGGCTGCAGCGGCGCAGCATGCAGTTCCTGCAGCTTCCGGATGGGAGCTTCGACGTCGACGTCCGATTCCGCGAGGGCGACGAGCTCGGCGAGTTTCGCCTCGACATCGGCGTGGCGGCCCCACAGTCCTTCACCGTTGATGACACCGAGACCACCACGCTTGCCCAGCTCGATCGCGAACGCAGGCGACACCAGCGCGTCGGTGGGATGCGCGAGCACGGGAATGTCGAAGCGGTAGGCATCGAGCTGCCAGGACGTGGACACCTCCTTGGAGGAGCGCGTCCGCCGGGAGGGGACGATGTCGATGTCGTCCAGCTCATAGGTTCGTCGGGCTGTTCGGCCCATGCCGATCTCAACGAGGTCGCGCACGCGCGCCCCTTTCTCGTGACTGGTTGCTAGCGAGCGGTGTAGTTGGGAGCTTCCACCGTCATGGTGATGTCATGCGGGTGGCTTTCCTTCAGACCCGCCGCGGTGATCTGCACGAACTGGGCGTTCTGCAGCTCCTCGATGGTCGACGCTCCCGTGTAACCCATGGCGGCCCGCAGACCGCCGGTGAGCTGATGCGTGACCTGGGACAGGGGGCCGCGGAACGCGACCCGGCCCTCGATGCCCTCGGGCACCAACTTGTCCTCGGACAGCACGTCGTCCTGGAAGTAGCGGTCCTTCGAGTACGACTTGGCCGCGCCGCGGCTCTGCATGGCGCCGAGGGAACCCATCCCCCGGTAGCTCTTGAACTGCTTGCCGTTGACGAGGATCAGCTCGCCCGGCGACTCCGCGGTGCCGGCAAGCAGCGACCCGAGCATCGCCGTCGACGCGCCCGCGGCGAGCGCCTTCGCGATGTCGCCGGAGAACTGTAGTCCGCCGTCTGCGATGACCGGCACACCGTGCGGTTTCGCTGCGGCGACCGCCTCGAGGATCGCAGTGATCTGCGGGGCACCGACACCGGCGATCACACGGGTGGTGCAGATCGAACCGGGGCCCACACCGACCTTGACGGCGTCGACTCCTGCCTCGATGAGTGCCGCCGCACCGCTACGGGTGGCGACGTTGCCTCCAATGATCTGGACCCGCTCGTCCACTTCGGCTTTGAGCTTCGAGATCATGTCCAGCACGCCGGCGGAGTGCCCGTGCGCACTGTCGACGACCAGAACGTCGACGCCGGCGTCGGTGAGCGCCATCGCCCGACTCCACGCCTCGTCGCCGACACCCACCGCCGCACCGACCAGCAGGCGCCCGTCTCGGTCCTTGGTGGCATCGGGATGCTGTTCCGTCTTCACGAAGTCCTTGACCGTGATGAGGCCGGTGAGCTTGCCCTGACCATCCACGATCGGGAGCTTCTCGATCTTGTGGCGACGAAGTAGACCCAACGCCACCTCCGCGGTCACACCCTCCTGGGCGGTGATCAACGGCGACTTGGTCATGACTTCCGACACGGCTCGGTTCTGGTCGACCTCGAAGCGCATGTCACGATTCGTGATGATGCCGACGAGCTGACCGGCGTCATCCGTTACCGGGAGTCCGGAGATGCGGAAGCGCGCGCACTTGGCGTCGACCTCGGCGAGGGTGTCGGACGGCTTGCACGTGACCGGGTCGGTGACCATGCCCGCCTCGGACCGCTTGACCGTCTCGACCTGCCCGGCCTGAGCGTCGATGGACAGGTTCCTGTGCAGAACACCCATACCGCCTGCGCGGGCCATGGCGATGGCCATGCGCGCTTCGGTGACAGTGTCCATCGCGGAACTGACGAGGGGAACCCGCAGTCTGATGTCGCGAGTCAGCTGGCTGGACGTATCGACCTGGCCAGGGATGACGTTCGACGCCGCCGGTAAGAGCAGGACGTCGTCGTACGTGAGACCCAGCATTGCGACCTTGTTCGGGTCGTCACCGCCGGTGTGTACATGCCCTGCTGAACTGGTCATGCGGTTCGGGCCCTCCATGGAACTCGGATGCAGCGCCGGTAGCGCCGTCGTGGAAATTTCGGGAATGCGGATACAGACAGAAAGGACGGAGCAACGATCGATATTCCCAGCTCCTCAGACCATGGTATCGGCTCGCCGGGATCCTCATGCGAGCCCACCCACGCTGGGCCTACGCCGAACGGCTGGCGCAGACCGGCCTGACCTGCGTACCGTGGTGCTGTGCGCGATCAACTGCCTCCCGGTCTGCCCCCGGACCCCTTTGCCGGCGACCCCGCCGACCCGTCCGCAGCTCTCGATGCGATCGAACCGGGCCAGCCACTCGACCCCCACGAGCGACTCGCTGTGGAGGAAGACCTGGCCGACCTCGCCGTATACGAGGCTTTGCTGGCCCATCGCGGGATTCGTGGCCTCGTCGTGTGCTGTGAAGACTGTCAGCAGGATCACTATCACGACTGGGACATGCTCCGGGCCAACCTCCTCCAGCTCCTCGTGGACGGCACCGTCCGGCCACACGAGCCTGCCTACGACCCGACACCTGAGGCGTACGTCACCTGGGACTACTGCCGCGGCTACGCCGACGCCTCGATGAACGACGCTCTGCACGGTGACGGCTTCGACGCCTGACCCGAATCACCCGTAGACGCAGCTGTGGCCCGACACGCGAAGTGTCGGGCCACAGTTGTGTGCGCCGGTAACAGCGCACCATGTCAGCTGGTGGGGGGCGGAAGCACCGGGACGGTGGTCGTGGTGGGCAAGGGCACCGTCGACTGCTGCTGTTGCTGCGTCGGCGGCACAAAAGTCGGGAGATCGTCCGTCGGCTGTGTGGGAACCCGCATGATCGTCGGATCGACCGTCGAGGGCGGCGGAGGCTCGGTCTGCGGCAGTTGAGGCAACTGCGGCAATGGAATCGGGGGGAGTCCCGGCAACTGGAGGTCGGTGCTCGGCAGAGTAGTTCCTGGCTGCGGTTCGACGCCCGGCAACGTGGTGCCCGGCAGTCCTGGCAGCGACGTCGGCAGCTGAGTGGTCAGAGCGGGCGCGTCCGTCGTGGTCGTACCGGGTGCGGGTGCCTGCGCGGTCGTGGTGGGTGCAATCTCGGCCAGCTGGGCTGCGAGTTTTGCACGCCAGACCTCGAGTTCGCGCCGCTGGTCGGCATCGCGGATGCCGCCGACCCGGTCGGCCGCGTTGTCGAGCAGGTTCTTGACGGACTCGGCGTCGCCGGTCGCGAGCATGCGCTCGGCTTCCTGCAGCTGTGACGTGGTGTCGATCTGCGCCACCGTCGAATCGGCCTGCTGGCTGAAGACCACCGATTTGACGCTCCACAGCGGATCGCCCGGTTCGGCGTTGTAGGAGAAAATGGTGGCGCCGCCCATCACGACCGCGATCGCTGCGGCAGCGCCCGCGATCGGCCGTAGTAGACGCAACTTGCCGCGAGCGGCGCTCCGGGCTTCGCGAGCATCCGCCTCGTCCATGGCCGCGATGACGTCGTCGAGCAGCGGCCCGTCCGGCATCGGTGTCGCGACGATGTCTGCACGCCAATTCGCGAGCAGGAGTGCCAGCTCGTATTGCTCCGGCGAATCCGTCGCAACAGGACCACCACCGGCGATTGCGTCGATCAGTGCATCGTCACGGCGCACTGCCGCAACGTCCACTGGTGCGTCGCCGCCTGGGAGATCGGCATCGGGATTGCCGATCCGCTTGTTTCCCCTAGCCAAACCTCTCACCTGCCTTTGTCACTTCTTTTTTCAGTTTCGCGATAGCTCGGTGTTGAGCTACGCGGACAGCTCCCGCGGTACTACCCACGGCCGCGGCCGTCTCCTCTGCCGACATTCCGACCACGAGGCGGAGGATCAAGATCTCCCGGTGCTTCTCCGGCAGCGTGCTGAGCAGATCGTTCATCTGCCTGCTCGCTTCCGAATCGAGCGCCCTCTGTTCGGGTCCGTCATCGTTGGCTACGACATCCGGTACTTCGGCGACCGGTTCCGATTTGTTACGTGCGGAGTTCCGATGCGCGTCTGCGACCTTGTGTGCGGCGATCCCGTAGACGAATGCCATGAAAGGCCGTCCCTGGTCCTCGTAGCGAGGTAAGGCGGTCATCACGGCGAGGCACACTTCCTGTGCCACGTCATCCGCGGAGAGTTGTCCCCTCTCCGCAGCACCGACCCTGGCTCTGCAGTAGCGCACAACCAGGGGCCGAATGTTTTCCAGGACCAGAGCTAAAGCGGCCCGGTCGCCCTGCGTTGCAGCGGCGACAGCGGAGTCCAACTCCTCGCTCGTATTAGTCATCGTCCGTGAATATCCTGGCGTTACAGTGGCACCTCCCCCGATGGGTGTGCTCCCGCTCTCAGCGGAACACTTAAAGGGTAACGGTGCGGACCGAGCGGTATTCGCCCGGATTCGCCCGGAAGCGCCCCTGGACGTCCGACCAGGACCATCACCGCCGGAAGTGTCCGCCGCGGCCCGCGAGGATCTCCTCACACTCTTCGCGTGCCTGCTGTGCGCGCGGATCGCCGGTCACGCCGGCGAGCAACATGGCAGCGGCCCACTTCAGGGGTATCAGACCGTGTCGTTCACATCCCTCGAGTACTTCGGCGGCGAGGTGCGCAGCCGGTCCGGAATCGGATTCCCCTGTCATCGATGCGCTACGGAGCAGTTGGGATTTCAGGTGGTGGCGGACCGAACCGACGTGCGCCGAAATTTCTGCCGCGGCCACGGCGTGGCGGCGCGCCGACGAGAAGTCGGCGCCCGCCAGGAAGAGTTCGGCGCTCACCCAATGCAACCGGACGTGCTGTCGCCAGAGACTCCCGGTGTCGTCCGTATCCGCGCCTTCCCCTCCGAGGTGCTGTCCACAGCGATCGAGTAGACGCCATCCCAGGGCCAGGTGTCCGCATCCCAGTGCGTCGGCGGCGAGCCCGGTGAGCGCATCGCACCGTGCCGCCAGCTCGAGCGCACTCCCCGCCGCGGGGTCGGCCGGTCCGCCGCCGATCAGGGCGAGCGCCCGGCCGTCGAGACCGGACGCGGCCCGGTGGTCCCCCAGCTGCCGTGACAACGAGGCTTGTGTGCTCCAGGCCAGGGATGCGACCGCGGGACCGGCCTGCCGGTCGCGGGTGATGTCCGTGAGCTCCGTCCGCGCCCTGCTGTAGCGGCCTTGACCACCCAGCGCCACCGCCCGCATCCACCGCTCGACGGGACGCGTGGACGTCGGTAGCGGGTGCCGTCCCGGATCGGCGCCGAACGCCGCGCCGGTCAAGATTTTTGTGATGTCGATGTGGCGACTAGTGGTGGGCACGACCGCATCCTGTCACCACTGCGCCGGGGCTGGTCAGATGAGTGCGGTGACGGCGTCGACGGCGTCACCCAGATTCCCGACCGACTTCACCGACCGGGGCAGATGTGTCGCTGCGGCCCCGGGTCCGGCCGCCAGCAATGTAAGTCCACTGCGGCGACGTCGGATGGCGCGCGAGAGAGATGCCACGTCACAGTCTCCCGGCGGCAGCCAGAGCATGATCACGTCCGGTTCCGCGTTCGTCACGGACGCGAGTAGCGCGGTGCGGCCCACCGGCCTCGAGGTGCGGACGTCGACCGACGCCGTGGCCAGCGCGGCGCCGAGCGCGCGGAACCCGAGGTCGTGCGCGATTGACGGCCGTCGAAAGTCGAGGGTGGTGGGGACGTCCACGAGCAGTACCCGTCCGCCGACGGCGATCGGGGCGTCGAGTGTCATCGTCGACAGGATGCCCGTCATGCATTCGACGAAGGCACGACAGTTCACTGCGGCGGCGTCCGAGTTCCGCCCCTCGTTCGCCCAGTCGAGGACCGGGACGAGCACGGCCTCCCACACGGCAGGCAAACCGCGCTCGGCGGCGGCGCGGGAAACGATGCGGTGGATCGTGACGATGTCGCGCGCGATCAAGGCCCTCGACAGATTCCGCACTGCAGGCTCGGCGTCTTCGAGGACGGAAATCGCGGCCGAAAAGTGCGACGAGTTTGTTTTGCCTTCGTTTACAGAGTTGTCACCCAGAATTTGCGGAGAACTCGTCTGTTCCGAATTCGACGAATATGTAGCTATTGCGTTAATCGCATATCTCGCAGCCTCGGCCGGGCTCGCCCCCTCGTCGAGTGCTTGCTGCATACACTCCAGTCGAGCCACATCCCGCGGTGTGTATCGGCGGTGACTGCCGTGAGCATGCGCGGACGGCCCGATCCCATAACGACGGTCCCAGGTGCGCAGTGTCGACGGCGCCACGCCAAGCCGTC
This sequence comes from Rhodococcus sp. ZPP, assembly GCF_017656075.1. Lineage (NCBI taxonomy): Bacteria > Bacillati > Actinomycetota > Actinomycetes > Mycobacteriales > Nocardiaceae > Rhodococcus > Rhodococcus sp. ZPP. The sequence continues at coordinate 5,957,940 of NZ_CP058638.1, read as the reverse complement.
TGGCCAGGGCTGATACCGCCATCGTCGGCTCGCTGCCGACAGGATCGGCAGCTTGCTGAGCGTCGGACTCCGCTGACTGGGGCACCCCGCCATCGTTACCTGTGACCTATGGTCTTTCAACCCGAAACCGAATCACGGACCGGCCGGAATGTAAATATTTCCCAGGTTAACTTTCAGTTTGTGGGATATGTAAATTCCCACTGTGAACAACTATTGACGCGATTTCCAAAACGACTCTACGGTTAGCGACGTGAAAGATTAGCGGCTTGAACATCGAGCCCACGGTCCGCTCGCCGCCCGAGGCGAGCTTGCAGCTAAGGAGTCCATATGCCTGCACCCAACCACCTCCCCGGTCCGAACGCCGATATCTGGGATTGGCAGATGCACGGACTGTGCCGCGGAGTCGACTCCTCGATGTTCTTCCATCCCGACGGCGAGCGTGGGCGGGCGCGAGCACAGCGGGAGACCCGTGCCAAGGAGATGTGCCGCCGCTGCCCCGTCCTCGCACAATGCAGAAATCATGCGCTGAGCGTGTCCGAGCCATACGGAATCTGGGGCGGAATGTCCGAGACCGAGCGTGAAATGCATGCGCGGCACCGCCGCGGACGTATCGCGGTCTGACGCGCCGGACGGACCGACCCCGGAACCCCTCGTCCACGGACGGGGGGTTCCGTGCATCACACACCCGGCCCGATCACCCATCCACATCGATGCCGTCTCCGAATGCCTACCGGCTGGAGGAGATGACCGGACATGCACGCTACCGTGGTGCTCGATGAAGCGAGACGAGCGTTCGTGACCCACAACGAGGGCATCTCACCGGCCGAAGATCTGTGCCCGGTGGGCTCTGCCGATGCCGCTACAGTGCGTGCCACCGAGCACGCGGAACTTCGTGACGCGATGGTCCGCGTTGCGCGCGGTGATGCCGAGGCCTTCGCGGAGCTCTACGACCGCACGAGCGCCCGGGTCCACGGACTGGTCCTGCGTGTGCTGCGCGACCCCGGATACGCCGAGGAGACCACCCAGGAAGTGTTTCTTCAGGCATGGAACACCGCGTCGAATTTCGACCCGAGCCGCGGCTCGGTGATGTCCTGGCTGATGACGCTCGCCCACCGCCGGGCGGTCGACCGTGTGCGGTCCGAACAGGCGGCTACCGACCGTCAGGCGCTCTACGAGAGCACCTCCGTTTCGGGGCCGTTCGATCACGTCACCGAAGAGGTCACCCGCCGGCTCGAGCATCAATCGGTACTCGCGTGCCTCGACACTCTCACTGCCACCCAACGCGAATCGGTCGCGATGGCGTATTACGACGGACGCACCTATCGAGAGGTCGCCGCTCACCTGGGCGTCGCCCTGTCCACGGTGAAGACCCGTATACGTGACGGGTTGACGCGTCTTCGTGGATGCCTGGGAGGTCTGTGAGATGAACGAAGATCTTCTGGGCATGGCCTGTCCGTACGCACTGGACGCGCTCGACGACCAGGAGCGCCGCGAACTCGACGCTCGGGTCGCCGCCGCCGACGAGGACACCCGAGTCGCGTTCGCCGCCGAGGTACAGGCAATTCGCGAATCCCTCGCCGTGGTCAGCGAGGTGGGCGCCGTCGCCCCGCCACCCCAGCTGCGGGCCCGGTTGCTCGAACAGATCGGACAGGACGCGCGGGCCGACACCTATGCGCCCGTCCACCTCGACCACCACCGCAACCGCCGGCGTCGTTGGCGGATTGCGGTGGCGGCCGCCGCTGCGGTCGGAATACTCGCAGGTGGAACCGTCATCGCCCGGCAACTCACGGAGGGCCCCGACCCGACGGTAGCCGAGCAGGTACTCCAGGCCGCGGACATGCAGTCGTCGAGCACTCCCATTCCCGGGGGCGGCTCCGCCACGGCCAGTTACTCGAAGTCCGAGGATGCCGCGGTGCTCGTCATGAACGATGTCGTCCCGCCCGCCGCCGACAGCGTGTACCAGATGTGGCTACTGCCCGAGTCCGGCGACGCACCGGTCCCCGCCGGAACGATGACCCCGGACGACGTCCTGCCGACCACCACCGTCGTCCTCGACGACATCGGCTCGATGACGAAGCTGGCCTTCACCATCGAGCCGCCCGGTGGCTCACCACAGCCGACGTCGAATCCGTTCGCCGTGCTCACGCTGAGCTGAGCGAACAGGGTCGGCGGGAATACGGCCGCGACACGACGAAACCCCCGCGCGGAAGATCCGCACGGGGGTTTCGTTTCGGCCGAAAGATGAGGACATCGATCGGTTCGCGGCTACCGCCTCAGTGGCTGTGTCCGTGACCGGTCTGCTCCTGCTCTTCTTCGGGCTTCTCGACCACAGCGCTTTCGGTCGTCAGGATCATCCGTGCCACCGATGCCGCGTTCACGACAGCGGAGCGGGTGACCTTGACGGGGTCGACGACACCGTCTGCGAGCAGGTCACCGTAGGTGAGGGTCGCGGCGTTGAAGCCGTGCCCCTTGGGCTGTTCGGCGACCTTGCTGGTGACGACGGAACCGTCGAGACCGGCATTGCTGGCGATCCAGAACAGGGGCGCCTGCAGCGCTTCGCGCACGACCTTGACGCCCGTGGCCTCGTCACCGGTCAGACCGAGGTTGTCGACCAGCTCGGTGCTCGCCTGCACGAGGGCCGATCCGCCACCGGGAACGATGCCCTCGGCGACAGCAGCCTTGGCGGCGTTGACGGCATCCTCGACGCGGAACTTGCGTTCCTTGAGGTCCGTCTCGGTTGCGGCACCCACCTTGATGACCGCGACACCGCCGGCCAGCTTCGCCAGACGCTCTTCGAGCTTCTCGCGATCCCAGTCGGAGTCGGTGTTCTCGATCTCCCGGCGCAGCTGCGCGACGCGGCCCTTGATGTCGGCGTCGGTGCCGGCGCCGTCGACGATCGTGGTCTCGTCCTTGCTGACCACGACGCGACGGGCACTGCCGAGGAGGTCCAGTCCGGCCTCCTTGAGGCTCAGCCCGACCTCGGAGTTGATGACCGTACCGCCGGTGACGATGGCGAGGTCGTCGAGGAACGCCTTGCGACGGTCACCGAAGAACGGCGCCTTCACCGCGACGGCCTTGATCGTCTTCCGGATGGAGTTGACCACCAGCGTCGAGAGAACCTCGCCCTCGACGTCCTCGGCGATGATGAGAAGCGGCTTGCCGCTCTCGGCAACCTTCTCCAGCAACGGCAGGAAGTCGGGAAGTGAGCTGATCTTCTCGCGGTAGAGCAGCACGAGGGCGTCCTCGTACACGGCCTTCTGCGCGTCGAGATCGGTCACGAAATACGGCGACAGGTAACCCTTGTCGAACTGGACGCCTTCGGTGATCACGAGCTCGGTTGCGAGGCTGGAGGATTCCTCCACCGTCACGACACCGTCCGTGCCCACGCGAGTGAGCGCCTCGCCGACCAGTTCGCCGATCTCTTCGTCACGCGAGGAAACCGTGGCGACCTGGGCGATGGACTTCTTGCCCTCGACCGGGGTGGCGGCCGCGAGCAGCGCCTCGACGACCTTCTCGGCGGCGGCGTTGATGCCGACTCCGAGTGCCATCGGGTTGGCGCCTGCCGCAATGTTCTTCAGACCGCCGCGAACGATGGCCTGAGCCAGCACGGTGGCGGTGGTGGTGCCGTCACCCGCGACGTCATTGGTTTTGGTGGCGACGCTCTTGACCAGCTGCGCGCCGAGGTTCTCGAAGGGATCCTCGAGGTCGATCTCCCGCGCGATGCTGACGCCGTCGTTGGTGACGGTGGGGCCGCCGAAGGCCTTCGCCAGTACTACGTGGCGGCCACGCGGACCCAAGGTCACCTTGACCGCGTCGGCCAGCTTGTCGACCCCGCGCTCGAGAGACCGGCGTGCGGTCTCGTTGAACTCAATCTGCTTGGACATGTGTTCCGTCTTCTCCTGGATTTCAGGGTTCTGCGCGTGAACGCACTCCGCCCCGGGATCCTGTAGGGACTCCGGGGCGGATCACGTATGGCCTTACTTGGAGACGACAGCCAGCACGTCGCGTGCCGACAGGATCAGGTATTCCTGACCGGCGTACTTGATCTCGGTTCCGCCGTACTTGGAGTAGATGACGGTGTCACCCTCCTTGACGTCGACCGGGATGCGGTTGCCCTGCTCGTTGACGCGGCCTTCGCCGACTGCGACGACGGTGCCCTCCTGGGGCTTCTCCTTGGCCGTGTCGGGGATGACCAGGCCGGAGGCAGTCGTCGTCTCAGCCTCGTTGGCCTGGACGAGGATCTTGTCCTCGAGCGGCTTGATGTTGACGCTCGCCACGATGAGCCCTCCACTTTGGGGTATCTGGGTCCGAGGAACATCCTCGGACACCTGTTTGAGTGTTCCGTTTACGGCACTTCACACAGCCCCGTCGTCGCGGGTGCCGGAGCTCGATCGGCGCCACTTGGCACTCTATACGTGAGAGTGCCAACGCTCAAGAAGGAGCCCCCGGCTGATCGCGCTCAGCGGAATCCCACCCTCCGGACGGGTTGTCGCCTAAGGTCGTCTGGTGTCTGACATGAACCGGCGTACCTTCCTCACGATTGCCGGACTCGGCGCCATCGGAGCGGTGAGCATCAGCGGACGTCCGTGGGGACTGCAGTACGCAGGCGCCGCCCCCCTTCCCACCTCCGGAGCGGGCACCACACTCGAAGCGACAGCCGTCCCTCTGGGAACGTCCGGATACCGCAAGCTCGGCGCGGGTCCGGGTTGGCCCACGATCGTGCGCACCGAACTCGCCGAGGCCCGGAACGGCCGCGAAGACCGCCGCACCGCGCTCGCGTCGCTCGTGCAGCTCACCGACGTCCACCTCGTCGATACCCAGTCCCCGGTGCGGTTCGAATACGTCCACCCCTTCACAGGTTCCGCGTTCCGTCCGCAGGAAACCCTCACGGCGCACGGGCTGGTCGCCCTCGTTCACCGCGTCAACGCTCTCGCCGCCGGCCCCCACACCCAGCGGCCGTTCGACGCGGTCGTGAGCACCGGTGACAACACCGACAACAAAGAGTTCGCCGAGTTGAGCTGGTTTCTCACCGCCCTCAACGGTGGCACCATCGTCCCCAACACCGGTGCGCCCGACCGCTACGAGGGCGTGCAGAATTCGGGTGCGGATCTGTACTGGAACCCGGAGTCCCCGATCCAGGACATCTACAAGAAAGCCGGCTTCCCCGAAATTCCCGGCCTGCTCGGTGCGGCGATCGACCCCGTCACCAGCCCCGGGCTTCGTACGCCGTGGTACTGCGTCTTCGGGAATCACGAAGACTCCGTCGAAGGCACTGTGCCCAGCGGCATCCCACCGCTCGACGCGATGTACACCGGTTCACTGAAGTTCGAGGTTCCGGGATCGCCCGAGCAGGCGAAGGCGGTCGACATCGCGACGAAGTACGACCCCGGCGCCATCGCCGGCGTCCTCTCCGCCTTCACGACGCCACCGCGGGTGGTCACCCCCGATCCGACGCGAGCCCCGTTCACACCACGCCAGTTCATCGCCGCCCATCTGGATCCGGCCAACACCGGCCCCGGCCCGGTAGGCCACGGGTTCGCTCCCGACGCAGGTGACACGGGAATCGGCTACTACGCCTTCGACATCGCTCCCGGTGTGGTCGGTATCAGCATGGATTCCACCAATCACGCCGGTTTCGTCGACGGCTCATTGGGCGCCGCCCAGTTCCGCTGGATCGAGGACACGCTACTCGCCGGCAGCAGCGTCTACTACGACTCCGCGGGCGCCCGGGTGTCGCAGTCGCGTTCGGACACCTGGTTCGTCCTCTTCAGCCATCACACGAGCACCACCATGGACAACCTCGTCCCAGACCCGGCCAATCCGACCGAACCCCGAATTCCGGCCGCACAATTGGTGAGCCTGCTCCATCGTTTCCCGAACGTGCTCGCCTGGGTCAACGGACACACCCACGAGAACCGGATCACTCCCTGGGCCGGACCCACACCGGAACAGTCGTTCTGGGAGGTCAATACCGCATCGCACATCGACTTTCCGCAGCACGGGCGAATCCTCGAAGTGGTCGACAACGCCGACGGCACAGTGTCGATCCTCACCACCTTGTTCGAAGCCGACAGCCCGTACTCGGTCGACTACACGGACCTGTCCGCGCTCGGACTCGCCTCTCTGTATCGGGAGCTGTCGTTCAACGACATTCACACCGACCCCGTCCGGCTGGGCGCTTCCGTCGACCACAACGTCGAACTGTTGCTGTCGTCGGGTCGTTAGTCACTTTCGTCCACGGGCCCAGCCGACGGCTGCCGCCACCACGCGGATGCCGACGCCGATGAGAATCAGGTTCCCGATGATCTGGACACTGACGACAGCGCGCGACGGATCGGTCGTCGCCGTGATGTCCCCGAAGCCCACGGTCGAAAACACCGTCAACGAGAAGTACAGGGCATCCATCCGGCTGAGCGATTCGGAGAAGTATGTCGGGTAACTCTGGGACATCAGGCTGTATCCCACGGCGTAGCCGAGCAGATAGACGGGAAGAATCAGTGCCAGCGCCTCTATGGCCTGCAGCGTGGGCACGTCGGACCGCAGAATCTGCCGGATCTGCCACACGGCGACCACCAGCACGACGAGCAGTCCCCCCACGAGGAGCGTGATCGTGGAGATGCCGTCGACCGAGGTCCACGGGAGCACGAAGTAGCCCACGCCGCAGAGCGCAACCGTCGCGACCGGGCGCACGAGCCCGCGGCGCAGCAGCCGCCGACGATCGCGCGGGTCGAGGTTGCGAAACTCGCTGGCATTTCCCATGAAATTCCTCCGGACAACTGCGCAGGTGGGACCGGATATCGAGCGCCATCCTCGTCTCGTCGGCTCGAAACTCGAGAGCGAAAGCCACCAGATTTCTGTAACGTTCGGGTAACGGTCGCCGATTCATGGGGCAGGGATGCTTCTCGTGGAGGGCGTTCCGGGAAAGACAGCAGGGCACGACGCGACAATGTGGGAGGGGGTGTGTGGAATGAATATGTCCTTGGGCATGTCCACGGGTGCTGCCGGAGTCGGTTCCGCCCTCGTCACCACCGACTCCAACGGTTCGCAGAGCGTCGAGTTCCGATACCTGTCGGCCGACGAGGCCCACACCGACCTCGGTGACCTCGTCCGTTCCTCTATCTCCCTCATGACCACCCAAGTGCCTGCCGACCCCACGACCCCTGACGCATTCGCCGTCACGTACCGCACTCCGGAACAAGCCCATTCGATTCGCAGTGCTGTCAGCAGGCAGCGGCATCGTGTGCACCTCGTGCCGGAAGCCGCTGCCACCCTCACGTACCTACGCCACACCGGTGAGATTGCCCAGCACGCAACGGTCGCCATCGTCGACTTCGGCGAGTCCGGTTTGTCGGTCTCGGTAGTCGATCAGGTCGACGGCACCGTGCTGCACGCCGACCGCACCACACAGGTGAGCGGCAGCGCGATCGACGACCTCGTGTTCGAGTACGCCGTCGCCAATCTCGCCACCCCACACCACCTGCGGCACCTCGATCGCGAACTGCTCTCGGAGCGTTGCCGCGTCGCGAAGGAGCAGCTGTCGACCGACCTGAATGCCACGGTCGACGTCGAGTTCCGGGGCATGGCGCCGATCCGGATCAGTCGCAGCGCCTTCGAAGACTTCGCGGCACCGGTGATTCGGGTCGCTGTCGAGTTCGTCCGATCCACCATTGCGGACTCACCACACGCACCGGAGGCCATCGCGCTGGTCGGGGGCGGAGCGAACATTCCCGCGTTGCGGGCAGCTGTGCGCAGGGCCTTCACTGCCCGTGTCGTCGCCGTCCCCGAACCGGAAACCGCCACCGCCAAAGGCGCCGCACTCCTTGCCGTGTCCAAGGCGATCGAGCAGTACCCGCCCACGGAGTCGACGCGGCCGAGTTCGACGGCCAAGGTGTCCGGCGCTCTCGTCGGCGCGTTGGTGGTGGGCGGACTGGTACTGGGATACGGAGTTCGTGAACTCGCGCCGGCACCCGACCCCAATGTCGCGCCCGCCGGGAGCGACACCTTCCACACGTCGCAGCAGCACGCGCCCAGTACGGACACACCGGCTGCTACGCGAATTCCGTCGTACGATCCCACACCGACGTCGGACTTCACCCCGGAGCAGGGTGGGCCGACCACGTCGTCGTCCCCGGGGTGGGATCGGAGCTCTGCCCGGATGCCCGACTCCACGACGAGCACAACGCCTCCCACCACGACACCACCGGCGCCGACCACCACTCCCGCGCCGACGCCCCGGCCTCCGACCGATCCCACTCAACCGGATTGGCCGCACATCGAATGGCCGGCTATTCCTCCCCTGTGGCCGCAGGTTCCCGGGGAGTCGACCCCGGATCAACCGAGCCCAGTCGCACCCTTGCCTGGAGAGAGCGCACCGCCCGCTGAGAGTGCGCCACTGCCACCGCCGCCGGAAGTCGCGCCCGCGCCGCTGCCGCCTATCGGTGACGCCGAAGAGGGAATTGCGGTGGTTCCGGCGCCGATGCCCGTGGCGCCGACTCCGGCATTCGCACCCCCGAGTGTCTTCCCCTTCAGGTGAATACTTGACTGGTGGCCACCGAGAGGCCAGGATCGCTCGCCACGGTGAGCAGTGACGGCGCTGCACCCCCCGCGACGATGTGCGCTCCCAGCGAAGCGATCATGACCCCATTGTCGGTGCACAACCGCGGTTTCGGCACGCGCAGCGTGAGACCGGCTTCGGCGCACCGTTCCTCGGCGAGCGAGCGGATGCGTGAGTTCGCGGTGGCACCGCCGCCGAGTACCAACGTGTCCACGTCCGTGTCGCGGGCGGCGCGTACCGCCTTCATCGTGAGGACGTCGGCCACGGCTTCCTGGAAGCTGGCGGCGATGTCGGGGATCGAATAGGTCTCGCCGGCACGCTCCTTGGATTCGACATATCGCGCGACCGCGGTCTTCAAGCCGGAGAAGGAGAAGTCGTGCCGCGCGTCCCTGGGCCCGGTCATCCCGCGGGGGAAGGGAATCGCGTCCCGATCGCCGTCTCGCGCTGCGGCGTCCAATGCGGGGCCGCCGGGAAATCCGAGTCCGAGGAGGCGGGCCACCTTGTCGAACGCCTCTCCCGCCGCGTCGTCCACGGTGGTGCCGAGCTCGGTGATCGGCTTCGCGAGATCCTCGACATGCAGGAGGTGGGTGTGTCCACCCGACACCAGCAACGCGACGCACGACGGCATCGGTCCGTGTTCGAGGGTATCCACAGCCACATGGCCACCGAGGTGGTTCACCGCGTAGAACGGGATATCCCAGGCGGCCGCGTACGCTTTCGCGGCGGCGACACCGACCAGCAGTGCCCCGGCGAGTCCTGGACCGATGGTGACGGCGAGTGCGTCCGGCTTGCTGATGTCCGCGGCGGCGAGCGCACGCCGCATCGTCGGGACGATTGCTTCCAGATGCGCGCGGGACGCAACTTCGGGCACCACCCCGCCGTAGCGGGCGTGCTGATCGACGCTCGAGGCCACCTCGTCGGCGAGGAGCTCGCACGTACCGTCGCCGTTCCACCGGACGATACCGACTCCGGTTTCGTCACACGAACTTTCGATACCCATGACGATCATTGCACCGGCTCCTCACCCGCTCCGGCGCGACGCATGGTGTACGCGTCCGCGCCGCTCGGTTGGTAGTACTGCTTTCGGGTTCCCACGATGTCGAATCCTTCACGTCGATACAGTGCGATCGCCGCGTCGTTGTCGGTCCGCACCTCGAGAAAAACCGGTCCGCCCCGCGCATCGGCCAGTTGGAGAAGTTCGGCCAGAAGCGCTCCGCCGATCCCCCGGCGCATGTACTGCGGGTCGGTCCCGATCGTGTGCACCTCAGCTTCGGGATGTGAAGGATTGCCCAGCAGGGCCAGTCCGGCATATCCCACCACCCGCCCGGTGTCGGTGCGCGCCACCACGTACCGCACGTGCGGCGCAGCGAGCTCGGCACGGAAAGCAGCTGCGCTCCAAGGTCCGTCGCCCGCAAACAGCAGGCGCTCGAGCTCGGCGCACCGCTCGGCGTCCGCGGCGACCATGGGTTCGATGGAGAACGTCACTTCGGGCGATCCGCCAATTCGACCGCATCCGGTCGTCGCAGATAGAGCGGAACGAGCGGCTCCGGCACGTCCCCACCGGCGAGCACCGACGCAGCAGCCTCGACCAGACCTGCGGGCGAGGGTGTTTCGACGGGTTCGACCGGGAGGTCGAAGAAGTCGACGTGCGACGGCGACCCCGCCACCACCTCAGACGGCATCGGCTCGAGCTCGCGGGGCTTGATCACGCCGGGCCCTTCCACCCGCCGGCCCGCCGAGTACCGGGCCCAGTAGACCTCCCGGCGGCGCGCATCGGTGACGACGAGGAGATTCCGCTCGCCATGCACCTGAGCGGCGATCGCGTCGAGGCTGCAGACTCCGTACACCGGTGCGCCCAGGGCGTCACCGAAAGCCGCTGCGGTAGCCATTCCGACCCGGAGGCCGGTGAACGGTCCCGGGCCTACCCCGACCACGATCGCGTCGAGATCAGCCGGCCTGTGACCCGACTCGGTAATGCACTCGAGGATGTGCGGCGTGAGGACCTCGGCGTGGGCGCGCGGGTTGACCGTCACGCGCACCGCGAGCGTGTCCACCGCGTCAGTGGGCGCGGATCCTGCCGAGAACCGGACGACTCCGGCGGTCACGGCGGGTGTGGACGTATCGATGGCGAGAACAAGCACGGTATCTGAGGGTACTCGCACGTCAGCACGGCTCCCGCCCCCCGGACCTCGTCAGGAAATCCACTCCCACTCGGCGGTGCGCACATCCGACTCGGGCTCGCGGCTCAAGCGCACCCGGAGATGCCGGTCGGCCAACTGCTCGACGATGCCCTCACCCCACTCGACCACGACCACCGCTTCGGCCAGGTCGGTGTCGAGGTCGAGGGCGTCGAGTTCGTCCAAGGCGTGCGGACCGCTGCCCCCCAGACGGTAGGCATCCACATGGACCATGCCCACCGGAGTCCCGCCGCCGGGACGAACCCCCGGACGATGCTCCCGGGCGATGACGAATGTGGGCGATGTCACTCTGCCCTGAACACCGAGACCGGCAGCAATCCCCTTCGTCAGTGCGGTCTTTCCCGCACCGAGAGGTCCGTCGAGGATGATCAGATCCCCGGGTGCCAATCCCCGGGCGAGATCACGCCCGAATCTTTCGGTGTCGGCGGCTGTCGGCAACACCACGGTCCCGCTCACCGCCAGCACTCTGTCTTCGGCAGACACGAGACCTACCGCCCACCGACATAGGTCCGCACGGTACGCCCACGCACTCCGGTCACCACCTCGTAATGGATGGTGTCGAGCTTGTCCGCCCACTCCTGGGCGTGTGGCTCGCCGTGATCGCCGTTGCCGAAGAAGACAGCGGTGTCGCCCTCCCGGACGCCGCCGCCGTCCGGTCCGAGGTCCACGACGACCTGGTCCATGCACACCCGTCCGATGCCCGGCCGACGCTCCGAACCGAGCAGGACTTCGAATCGTCCGCTGAGCGAACGGGGAAGCCCATCGGCGTACCCGAACGGCAACAGCGCCACCACGGTGTTCCGCGGCGCTATCCACTGATGGCCGTAGGACACGCCCTCACCTGCAGCCACCTTTTTCACCAGCGCGACGCGCGAACGCAGAGTCATCGCAGGACGCAGCCCGAATTCGCCGAGTTCGGGGGCTGGCGACAGTCCGTAGATCGCAATGCCGGGGCGCACCATGTCGAAACGAAGATCCGGGCGCGTGAGAGTGGCCGCGGAGTTGGACAGGTGCACCACCTCGGGAACCAGTCCGTGGCGTTTGGCGTCGGCCACCGCGCTCGACAACCGGTGACACTGGGCGTCGATCACCGCATGATGCGGCTCGTCGGCGTGAGCGAGATGCGAAAAGATGCCTCGGAGCCGAACCGCGCCCTCGGCCTGTGCCTGCGCCAAGTCGATGAGAACCTGCGCCAACTCGTCGGGCGCGACGCCATTGCGGTTCAATCCGGTGTCGACCTTGATCGTCACGGTCGCCGGGGTGCCTACCTCCCGTGCCGCGGCCACGACGGAGGCGAGGTGCCGTGGTGACGACACCCCGAGCTCGACGTCCGCTCGAATAGCGGGGGCGAAGTCCGCGTCGACGGTGTGCAGCCATGCGAGGATCGGTGCGCCGATACCTGCCCGGCGCAACGTGAGGGCCTCCGAGACCGTTGTCACGCCGAGTTCCGCCGCACCGGCCGCGAGCGCCGCGCGCGCCACTGGGACGGCGCCGTGGTTGTAACCATCCGCTTTGACAACGGCCATCACTGCCGCGTCGCCGGCTTTCTCGCGCAAGATTCCGACGTTGTGCGCAATAGCGTCCAGATCGACCACTGCTTCGGCCTGCGGGGCCGGCGTCGCGTGGGCGGAATCGGCGGGCTCGACCCGGCCGTGTTCGTCCGACGGTACTGCTTCGGCAAGCGTCATGCCTCCGATCCTGCCATTCACCGATGGACCGCCATTTCCTCGGGTGACACACCTGCACGGAGAACTCTGATCGACTCCCTCAGATGAGCGAGCAGATTTCCGGCGGAGATCGGCGCCGTCCCGCGTCCCGCTGCGAGATCTCCCCGGCCACCGCGAGCCGCCACGTTCGCCGCGAGCGAGTGCGCGCGTGCCCCCATCGCAGCCGCCCGGTCCGGGACTGTCCCCGCGGCCAGCAACGCACCCACGATGCCCGCCAGAACGTCCCCGGCACCCGCCGTGGCCGACCAGGAACCGCCCGCCTCGTTGACGAATACCTGCCCACCCGGCGCCGCGATCACCGTGGCGCGGCCCTTGAGGAGGATGTACGTCCCCCACTCCGCCGCCAGCGACCGGGCGGCCGCGACTCTGTCCGATCCGGGATCGCTTCCGGTGATGCGTGTGAACTCACCTGCATGCGGGGTCAGGAGGGTGGGCGCCGACCGGGAGCGCACCAGACCGGGGTCTTCGGCCAGCAGGGTGAGACCGTCCGCATCCACGAGGACGGGAACGTCGGTGTCCAGCACGGTCCGCAGGGCACGACGTGCCGCATCGTCGGTGCCCATACCGGGACCCACCACCCACGACTGGACCCGTCCCGCTTTCGCGACGTCCGTCGTCGCGATCACCTCCGGCCAGTGAGCCAGCACCTCCGACGCGCCCGGACCTGCGTAGCGGACCAAGCCGGACGTGGCCGAGACGGCGGCCCCGGTGCACAACACTCCCGCGCCCGGATACTGCCCACTCCCGGCGACCACGCCCACGACGCCCTGCGAATACTTGTCGTCGTGCGGACCGGGCACCGGCCATGCCTCTCCCACTTCGGTTGCATCGAGCGACGTGATCCCGGCATCACCGAGCGTCAACCCGATGGGTATCACCTCGACGCGCCCGCACTGCGCCGCAGCCAGGACATGTACCGGTTTCAGCGCACCGAACGCCACCGTGACCGCCGCCCGTACCGCGGGCCCCTCGACGGCACCCGTCACCGGGTCCACCCCGCTGGGCAGGTCCGCAGCAATGATCGGCGCCTCCATGGACGCGACCAGAGCCGCCGCGTCGGGGCGGAGGGCTCCCCTTCCGGATATTCCGACGATCCCGTCGATCACCAGGTCGGGCGTGCCGACTTCGTCGATCGCGCGGGCCGTTCGTCCGCCCGCTCGCCGGAAAGCCGCCAGACCGCCCCGATGCGCCTTCTCGGGATTCAACAGCACGGCGGTGACCGCGACTCCGCGCTTACGCAAGAAGGTGCCCGCCCAGAGCGCGTCACCTCCGTTGTCCCCGGAACCGACCAGCAGCAACACCCCCCGCCCGGCGACTCCCCCGGTCCGCGCGCGCAACTCCGCAACCACCACACCCGCGAGTCCGTGCGCTGCGCGTCGCATCAGAGCGCCGTCGGCCAGGGATGTCAGCAGCGGCGCCTCGGCCGCTCGGATCTCGTCAGGGGTGTAGTAGCCCCGCATGGGCACTCCTCGTCCGGAACGGTCGGTACCGAGGCAAGACTACGCTCGACGGCATGCGTGAACGTGCAAGGTCCCGGATCGTCGGAGTCGCTCTGGCCGCAAGCATTTCGGCCGCGAGTGCACTCGCCGGCTGCAGTTCGGAATCCGCCGGGGTGAACGAGCAGCCCAGCGGTCCGGTCGTCGAGGTCTCCGGCATGGCCTTTTCGCCCGCCCGGCTGACGGTCCGGGTAGGTGAGACCGTCACCTGGAATTTCGACGATCGCGGCGTCACCCACGACGTGGCGGGCGTCGGTGAGGCGAAGGGTGTACTGCGCAGTCCCCTGATGCAGACGGGCAGCTTCACCTACAACTTCACCGAGCCCGGAACCTACGAGTACACCTGTTCCCTGCACCCCGACATGCGCGGCACCATCGTCGTCACCTGAGCGGAGCCGTTATTCGACCGTGACGGACTTCGCGAGGTTTCGGGGCTTGTCCACGTCGTACCCGCGCGTCTGCGCGACCTCGGCGGCGAAGACCTGCAACGGCACGGTCGAGAGCAACGGCTGCAGCAACGTCGGCGCCGCCGGAATCTCGATCAGGTGGTCGGCGAACGGCCGCACGGCCTCGTCGCCTTCCTCCGCGATCACGACGGTCCGCGCACCGCGCGCCTGAATCTCCCGGATGTTGCTCAGCAGCTTCGAGTGCAGCACCGCGCGACCCTTGGGAGAGGGCATCACGACGATGACCGGCAACCCGTCCTCGATCAACGCGATCGGGCCATGCTTGAGTTCACCGGCGGCGAAGCCCTCGGCGTGCATGTACGCCAGTTCCTTGAGCTTCAGCGCGCCCTCGAGCGCCACCGGGTAACCCACGTGCCGGCCGAGGAACAGCACCGTCGACGACGACGCCAGTTCCCGAGCCAGCGCCCGCACCGGACCCACCGTCGCGAGGACCCGGCTCACCAGCTCCGGCATCGCCTCGAGATCGGCGTATTCGCGCGCCACCTCGTCCGGGTACTTGGTGCCGCGAGCCTGGGCCAGCGCCAAACCGACGAGGTAGTTCGCGGTGACCTGCGCAAGGAACGCCTTGGTCGACGCCACGCCGATCTCCGGACCGGCACGGGTGTAGAGAACGGCGTCGGCTTCGCGGGGAATCTGGGCACCGTTGGTGTTGCAGACCGCGAGGACGCGCGCCTTCTGGTCTTTGGCGTGCCGCACCGCCTCGAGGGTGTCGGCAGTCTCACCGGACTGGGAGATCGCCACCACCAGCGTCGAGCGGTCGAGGACGGGGTCGCGGTAACGGAACTCGCTGGCCAGCTCCACCTCGACAGGCAGCCGGGTCCAGTGCTCGATTGCGTACTTGGCGAGCAATCCGGAGTGGTACGCGCTGCCGCACGCGACGACGAAGACCTTGTCGACGTCGCGCAGCTCCTGGTCCGACAACCGCTGTTCGTCGAGGACGATCTTGCCGTCCGCGAAGTGCCCGAGGAGAGTGTCGGCGACGGCGGCCGGCTGCTCCTCGATCTCCTTGAGCATGAAGTAGTCGTGGCCACCCTTTTCGGCAGCAGCGAGATCCCAGTCGATGCGGAACGGGCGGCCCACAGCGACCGTTCCGTCGAAGTTGAGGATCGAGTAGCCGTCCGCGGTAATGGTCACTACCTGGTCCTGGCCCAGCTCGACCGCATCCCGGGTGTGCTCGATGAATGCCGCGACGTCGGAGCCGAGGAAGGTCTCGCCCTCGCCGACACCGATGACCAGCGGAGTCGAACGACGCGCGGCCACGATGGTGTCGGGATGGTCGGAATGGGTGAAGACGAGGGTGAATGCTCCCTCGAGGCGGCGGAGCACACTCAGGGCGCTCTCCACGAAGTCCCCGGCGGTCTCACCGGACGCATAAGCCCGCGACACCAGGTGCACCGCGACCTCGGTGTCGGTGTCGCTGGAGAGGTCGACGCCCGCCTGCTCGAGTTCGGCGCGCAAGGGCGCGAAGTTTTCGATGATGCCGTTGTGTACGACGGCGACGGTTCCGGTCGTGTCCCGGTGCGGATGGGCGTTCCGGTCAGTCGGGCGACCGTGCGTGGCCCAACGGGTGTGCCCGATTCCCGTATTCCCGGCGAATTTCTCGGCACCCACCTCGTCGAGTTCGGCCTCCAGGTTCGACAGGCGACCGGCCTTTCGCTCGACGGCCATACCGCCCTTCCCGTCGAGCACGGCGATCCCTGCAGAGTCGTATCCGCGGTATTCCATCCGCCGCAAAGCCTCCACCACAACAGACAGAGCCTGCCGGTGGCCGACGTATCCCACGATTCCGCACATGGTTCATCAGGGTACTTGGAGCGGACGGTGCGGCGAAGTCGGACACCGACGCGACGCGGGGAGCGGGGACTCCGTCCCTGTGTGGTCGGCGCGGGGACTCCGTCCCTGTGTGGTCGGCGCGGGGACTCCGTCCCTGGGGAGGTGATCGGATAACGTTCTCTCCGTGGCGCCGAAACTGAAGAACCTGGCCCGGGAACTGTCGAAGCGGGGACCGCACCGCGTGCTGCGGGGAGACCTCGCGCTGGCTGGACAGCCGGGAGTCGTCTATACACCCGAGTCCGGCTTCAACTTGCCTGCGGTGGCTTTTGCGCACGGGTGGATGACCGGAGCTGACCACTACCGGAACACGCTGGAGCACCTTGCGTCCTGGGGCATTGTCGTTGCCGCGCCCAACAGTGAGCGGGGCCCGGTGCCTTCACACCTGGGCCTCGCGACCGATCTGCGGGCCACTCTCGACATCTGTGTCGGTGTCCGGCTGGGACCCGGCCAGATCAGTGTTCAGCCGGATCGAGTGGCCTTTGCCGGCCACGGTATGGGTGCGGGCGCGGCGGTGCTCGCCGCCGCACAGCGTGACGTGACCGCGGTGGCCGCATTGTTCCCGGCGCCGACCGCCCCGAAGGCGGAGAAGTATGCGCCCAAGATCACAGTTCCGGGGCTGATCGTGGCGGGCGCGGATATCGACACCATGAACAGCAACGCCAAGGCCCTCACCGAGGCGTGGGGCGGCGAATCCGTACTGCGAGCCGTGGATGGCGCAACGGATTCGGGGTTGACCGAGGGGCGTCGACTCCTCGGCGCACTCGGCATCGGTGGATCCGAGCGCAAGACGCAGCAGGTGACGCGGGCGCTGCTGACCGGGTTCCTGCTCTACGAGCTGACGAATGACAAGAAATACGCGGCCTTCGCGGACGCCGAGGCGCACATCCCCCGCACCACGGTTGTCGATCCGCAGGAGATCAATACGGACGCCGGCTTCCAGGGACTGATTCCCCACATCTGAGCGTTCTACGACGGCTCCGGCTGTTCCGGCGTTACTCGACGAGCCAGCTCCGGGGACGATAAAACTCGTCGTCGTCCTCGGCTGCGCTGCGACCAGGTGCGACCGCGTCTGTCGCCGTGCTCGCGTGTGCGGGGTGCCGCCCCGCACACTGCCGTCGTCGCGTGGCTTCTGCCTCGTCTCGCACCCGCTGCTCTTCGAGTCGTCGTCGAAACAGCGCGAGTTCCGCCCTCATCTGCGCACGTCGAGCGCGCAACTGTGCGGCCCGCTCGCTCACAGCGGTCCGGCCTCGGCGAGTTCTGCACCGCTGTCGAGCGTCGCCGACGGGCCGCTGGCAAGCTCTGGTGCAGGTGCAGGCTCAGGGACTGTGAGCGTTTCCGGAAGCGGCTCGTTCTGCATGGTCACCGGCTGCGGACCAGGTGCGGTGGTGGGCTCCGGCGGCGCCTGCTCGGCCTCGTGAGGTTCAGGTTGGCTGACGTCGGGAGCGGCGGGCGGTCTGGCGTCGACAGCGCCGGTCTGCGGCGCGTCGGTGCCGGACGCGGGCTCGGGCGCAGCCGCCGCCTGGTGCAGCGGGTACTCCCCCGAACGGGTTTCTGCGAAAATCTGAGGCAGACCGTTCGGACCGATCTCCACACGGAAGCGGGACGTGGCGCCTTGGCCGTCGATGATGTCGAGGTGAACTCCGGCACCGTCTTCGTCGACGACAAGTGTCCATGACTTGCCGTCGAGCTTCAGCTCGAGGCTCTTGTCGGGAGTGGTAGGCAACGCTTGTCCGCCCTCGCCGTCGACACCCGGGTCGCGCTCGTCCTCGCGGTCGGGCTCCTCCTCCGCCCCCACATCCCCGTCATCGTCCCGACGGGTGAGAGCCGAAACCGCGTCCTCTATCAGTGGACGGATCAGCGACCCCAGGTCGCCGAGTCCACCGGCCAACCCCTGCACCGCCCCGGGGAGGTCACCGAATCCGGTCATACCCCCGATGCCGGGAACACCGGCAAAACCCGGCACACCGGCCAGACCTGGCACACCGCCAAGACTCGGCAGCACGGGAGGAGAGGCTGCGGGCAAGGACGTCGCGGGTTCGGTATGTACATCCCGCGTTCCCACTCCTACGTCTCGAACTCCTAGGTCCCGGCCTCCGTTGCCGGGACCGATCGGCGCCGTCGTCGGTGCCGTCACCGGTGCCGGGTGGGCGGTGCCACTCGGAGTCGTGCCCGTCGGCGAACTCCATCCCGCCGGTTGCCCAGCGAATCCCACGGGCGCGGTGACAGTGGGAGCACCGGCAGGAGCTGTCGGCGCAGCGTCGACGGGAGTTCCCGGGGCGTCGAGAGGCGGCGGAGCCGGAGAGTGCCCCGGAGCGGTGCGATCCACGGAGCGAATATCGCTGTCCGACTGCAACATTCCGGCTTCAGCGATCACCGCCGCATACGACGCTTCCACGGTGTCTGCGCAGGCCTCGCACGCGGCCGCGAATTCGCGCTGTTTCTCTTCGTAGACCGGCCGGAAGTGCGCGTCGAGCCACGCGCGGGCGATACCTGCCGCTCGCTTCACGACGTCGTCTCGGTCGAGCCACCGCAGAGCGCCGCCTCCCCCGTCCTTGTACAAGCCGTTGATGTGCCGGTAGTCGTCGTCGGCAAGTTCGGGAAACCAGTACGACGCGTCTTCCATGCAATCCTTGGCGACGGAGTTGTCTCCATCCCGGCCGTGCACGGCGATGTCGGCCAGCACTGCGATTTGGGCTGCGCTGTAGCCCGCGACAGTGGGCTGGTGCAGCGACACCACCCTGTACGCCTTGTCCGTCACTGCGGCGCTGAGGGTGAGGTTCGCCTCGAACAGCACGTCGATCAGTCCGCGTAACCGGTCGACATCGGCCACTGTCCGGGCATTCCGGCGGCCCGAGGCATCGATCGCGGCGGCGGCCGCATCCCCACTCCACGCGGCGCTGACCGCAGCAACACACGCCTCGTGCTCCTCGAGTTCCCTGCGCGCAGAGTCGAGGGTGTGCTGCAGCGTGTCGATGTCCCGGCCGAGCACGTGAAGGTCCATGCCCCGCTCGGCGTCGAACCGGGCGTAGTACTCCGTGATCGCGCGACCGTCGTACTGCAGCTTCTGTGCGGCAGGAAGGAACATCTCGAAGAACTCGAGCCCCCGTGCTCCGAGGTCCAGCATGTCGCCTGGGACATTGAGCGAATCCGGTCGCAAACAATCCTCCAAGTGGAGGCGGTCGGCGGCAGCAGATCGGGCATCGCTCCCATCCGCGAGGAGTGCGATGTAACGCTCGTCGGCGGACGGCGTGCGTTCGCGTCTGTCGATGCCGTACGCGTCGAAGTAGGGCTGCCACAACGCCACATCCTCTTCGCGGGACGAGGCCCAGGCCTGAAGGAGCTGCTCCTTGTAGTCACGGCTCAGCGTCGGATCGTCCATCAACGAAGCCGCATCCGTCGTCACGGAAGCACCCCGTCGAGGCCGTCGGCAAAGGCACCGTCCGTGCCTGCATAACGCGTGGCGCCGGCTCGGAAGTTATTACCGATGGCCTCCGTTTCGGTTGCCCACTCGTCGAGTGCCACGGACACGACTGCGAGCGCGTTCCGTAGCTCGTCGCCGAGAGCACAATAGTCGCGTCCGGCCTGTACACCGCCGAACTCCAGCCGGCCGGCGTCGATTGCCTGCTGCCTCAGCATCTCCGCTGAGCGCACCATCCGCGCGCCAACGCTCGCCACCGCCCTGACGTCGACCTCGAGTCCATCGCTCATGCCCCCACCCTCTCTTCACGACCTACTGCTTTAGACGCGCCGGCACGCCGATCGGTTCCCCACACCGACCGATACGCTGCGCCACTCAGACCGAGGCGACCGTACCTGCCAGGTTGTCGGCGAGGCGTTGAGCCAAGTCGAGGTCCGCTGCCTCCACCATCACGCGCACGAGCTGTTCGGTTCCGGAAGGTCGCAGCAGTACACGACCCTGATCACCCAACGTCCGCTCCGCCGCCGCCACGGCATCCAGAACGACGGGAGATGCGGCCACGGCACGCTTGTCGGCGACTCGCACATTGACCAGTACCTGGGGTAGGGTCGTCATCGCCGATGCCAGTTCCGCGATCGGCCGCCCCGTCTGTGCCATTCGGCCCATCAGTCGCAGGCCGGTCAGAATCCCGTCACCGGTGGTACCGAACGCCGGCAACACGACATGCCCCGACTGCTCACCGCCGAGAGTGAAACCGCCCGCCCGGAGTCCTTCGAGCACGTAGCGGTCACCGACCGCGGTGGTGATCAGCGCAATACCCGCCTCGCGCATTGCGATGTGTAACCCCAGATTGCTCATCACAGTGGCGACAAGCGTGTTGTCGACCAACTCGCCGGTGTCGCGCATGCCGAGGGCCAGGACGGTCATGATGGCGTCACCGTCCACCAGGGAGCCACCGGCGTCGACCGCGAGGCAGCGGTCCGCGTCCCCGTCGTGCGCGAGGCCGAGGTCTGCGCCATGCTCCACCACGGCCTTCTGCAGGCTCTCGAGGTGCGTGGAGCCGCAGTTGTCGTTGATGTTGAGCCCATCCGGCTGGGCGTTGATCGCGATGACGTTCGCGCCGGCGGCGCGGTAGGCGGTCGGCGCCACAGCCGAGGCGGCGCCGTGCGCGCAGTCGACCACGACGGTGAGGCCGTCGAGGCGGTGAGACAGGGCCGTGGCCAGGTGTTGCAGATACCGATCGGCGGCGTCCGACACCACTCGCACGCGCCCGATGCCGGCTCCGGTGGGCGCTCGCTTGGTCGTCGTGCCGACGGCGACCGATTCGATACGGTCCTCGACTTCGTCGTCGAGCTTGTGCCCACCCGCGGCGAAGATCTTGATTCCGTTGTCGGGCATAGGGTTGTGCGAGGCGGAGATCATCACACCGAGTGCAGCGTCGAGCTCTGCCGTGAGGTACGCCACCGCAGGAGTGGGGAGAACGCCGACGTTCAAGACGTCGACACCCGCCGACGTCAATCCGGCGACAACGGCTGCTTCGAGCATCTCGCCGCTGGCTCGCGGGTCACGGCCGACCACAGCGGTGGCCCGTCCCGAATCCGGTGATGCCAGCACCGTGGCAGCGGCGGAAGCGATCTGCAACGCCAATTCGGCGGTCAGCTCCGTATTCGCCAGCCCGCGAACCCCATCCGTCCCGAACAACCGCCCCATAGACCAGACCCCTTGTACCTCGGAAACCACTACATCTCGGATAAAGCGCGAGAGCAGGCGTCCGGTAACGAAGGACGCCTGCTCTCGGGAAGAACAGGTGCCGAAGCCGTCCCCGGAGGGCGGCTTCGGCGACATATCAGCGCTTGGAGTACTGAGATGCCTTACGGGCCTTCTTCAGGCCGTACTTCTTGCGCTCGACGGCGCGGGCGTCACGGGTGAGGAAGCCGGCACTCTTGAGCGCCGGACGGTCCTCGGGGGTGACCTCGATGAGCGCGCGGGCAATGGCGAGACGCAGTGCGCCAGCCTGTCCGGACGGTCCGCCACCGTGGAGCAGGGCGACGATGTCGAACGACTCGGCACGCTCAACCGTAACGAGCGGAGCCTTGATCAGCTGCTGGTGCACCTTGTTCGGGAAGTAATCCTCGATGGTGCGGCCGTTGAGCTTGAACTGGCCGGAGCCCGGGGTCAGACGGACGCGGACAACCGCTTCCTTACGACGACCGACGGTCTGGATGGGCCGATCGATCACGATCGGGGCCTGCGGAGCAGCAGCGGCCTCGATGTCCTCGGCAACCTCGGGCTCTTCGACGGACACGTACTCGTCCGCCGCGACCTCGACAGCCTCGGTGATCTCTTCGGGATTGGACACGTTCTGCTCCTCCGGCGCCGTCACTGGGCCACCTGCTTGATCTCGAATGGCACCGGCTGCTGCGCGGCGTGGGGGTGGTTGGGGCCCGCGTAGACCTTCAGCTTGCTGCTGATGGCGCGACCCAACTTGTTCTTGGGGAGCATGCCGATGATGGCCTTCTCCACGAGGCGGTCGGGGTTCTTGTCGAGAACCTCGCCGACGGAGCGGGACTTGAGACCACCGGGATGTCCGGAGTGGTGGTACAGGAACTTGCCGTCACGCTTGTTGCCGCTGATGGCAACCTTCTCGGCGTTGATGATGACGACGAAGTCGCCGCCGTCAACGTGCGGTGCAAAGGTGGGCTTGTGCTTGCCGCGCAGCAAGTTGGCTGCTTGGACGGCAAGGCGGCCGAGCACCACGTCAGTGGCGTCGATGACGTGCCACGTGCGGGTCACATCTCCGGCCTTCGGGGTGTACGTAGACACAGAACTTCCTCGTCTTGTTCAATCCGCTGCTGGCCATTGCGTATCGTCGAGCGATTCCCGGCGGCCAGTTGAGACCCGAGAACCGCCAGCCACTGTGGCATGAAGACACAGCGACGCACGGCACGCCAACGGAGAACGATACCGGTCGCGGCGCCTCCGGGTCAAAATTCACTCGGCGAGCGCGTCAGCCAGCTGTTCGACCGCCCAGGTCAGCTCGTCACGTTCGACCACCAGCGGCGGGGCGATACGAATCGTTCCCTCGTGCGCATCTTTCGCGAGCACACGGCGCGCGAGAAGGCGTTCACACACTGCCCTCGCGGAGGGCATCCCCTCGGCCAGTTGCACACCGGCCCACAGCCCACGCCCCCGTACTTCTGCAACATGGCGGACGGGCAGCTCGCGCAGCATGCCGTGCAGGTAGGCACCCAACCGGCGGCTGCGCTCCTGATACTCCCCGGTCTCGAGCAGCGCCACCACGGCACTGCCCACAGCGCACGCGAGGGGGTTGCCACCGAAAGTGCTTCCGTGTTGCCCGGGCCCGATTACGCGCATCACCGGCCAATCGGCGACGACCGCCGAGACGGGGACGAGGCCACCGCCCAGCGCCTTGCCGAGAACGTAGATGTCGGGTGTCACATTCTCGTGATCACAGGCAAAGGTCTCCCCCGTCCGGCCGAGTCCGCTCTGGATCTCGTCCGCGATCATGAGGACGCCGCGACGCGTGCACACCTCGCGCACCGCCGCGAGGTAGCCCACCGGGGGCACGAGGACGCCCGCCTCCCCCTGGATCGGTTCGAGCAGCACCGCTACGGTGTCGTCGGTTATCGCCGACTCGAACGCGTCGGCATTCCCGTATTCGACGGAGACGAAACCTGCGGGATACGGCCCGAACCCGGTGTACGCGTCCGGGTCGGAGGAGAATCCCACGATCGAAATGGTGCGGCCGTGAAAGTTGCCGGAGCAGGTGACCACCTCGGCTCGCCCCGGCGGCACCCCCTTCACGTCGTACCCCCACTTGCGGGCAAGCTTGAGCGCCGTCTCGACCGCCTCTGCGCCGGTATTCATCGGCAGCACGGCTTCTTTGCGACACAATCGGCTCAGGTCTTCGCAGTACTGCGCGAAACGGTCGTGCTGGAACGCGCGACTGGTCAAGGTGAGTCGGCCCAGTTGTTCGCGAGCGACGCGCACGAGAGCAGGATGTGCGTGGCCGAAGTTGAGGGCCGAGTACCCCGCGAGGACATCGAGATAGTCGACGCCGTCGACGTCCTTGACCCAGCAACCTGCGCCCGACTCGATCACGACGGGCAAGGGTGAGTAATTGTGCGCGCTGTGGTCCTCCGCCCGGTCCAGCTGCTCACGCGTGGCACCGGATACCGACACGACACTGTCCGACATTGGTCCTCACCCCTCAGCTTCCCATCTCGCAGAACTGGCGATACCCGCGCAGTTCCATTGTGCTGCATTTGATTCCGCCGCCAGATTTCAAAAATTCCGAATAGTCCACCGGTACCGGGTTGTAGCCGCGGTCCACCAGCTGATCCGACAGCCGCGTCGCCTGCTCGGGCAAGACGACATGAAGTCCGTCGCTCACCAGGTTGAGGCCGAGCCACTGCGTATCGCTCTCGTCGGCGATCACCGCGTCCGGAAACATCCGGCGCAACAGGAGGAGGCTCTCGGGAGAGAAGGCGGCGGGAAGGTAGGCGATGGTCGCATCGTCGAGTACTCCGAGAGCGGTGTTGAGGTGGTAGTAGCGCGAATCCACCAGAGTCAGCGGAACCACGGGACGCCCGAGATGCGCGGCAGCCTCCGCATGGGATCGAGGGTCGGACCGGAAGCCGGTACCCCCGAGGATCACGTCACCGACCACGAGGAAGTCGCCCTCGCCCTCGTTCACGAAACGCGGTGATCTGGGTGTGAGCAGTCCGTTTTCGCGGAACCATCGCAGAACGTGGCCCGCTTCCGCTCGCCTCTGAGCACATCGGTAGCGGGCGCCGAGAGCGACACCGTCGACCACCACGCCACTGTCGGTGACGAACACCATGTCCGGGAGCCCCTCGACGGCATCGATGACCACGACCTCGTGACCCAGCGCTCGATACGTGTCCACCAGGGTGTGCCACTGCGCGAGTGCCCGGGGGCGATCGACCTGCTCGCCCGGACTCATCCAGTCGTTGATCGCGTAGACGACATCGAAGTAGGTGGGCGGACACATCAGGTAGGTGCGGGGGTAACCGCGCCGGTCGGCACTCGCCACAGGCCGGGTCGCGTCCCCCACTGCAGTTCCCGGGCCTATATCCACAGTCGGTGGCACGTTCCCCCCGTTCTCCGATGGTGCTGAGAGAAAGTATCCGCCCACCCTCAGCGACAATCAATGCGCTAGCGTTGCTCTATATGGACGATTCGTTGCGCCTGGACACCTTGGACCGACTGATCGTTGCGCAACTGGAGCGCAACGCGAGGTCGAGTTTTGCCACCATCGGCGCCGAGGTGGGCTTGTCCGCTCCGGCGGTGAAACGGCGCGTCGACCGACTGGTCGACTCAGGGGTCATTACCGGTTTTCACGCGTCACTCGACCCGCAGGCACTCGGACACGGTGTGGAGGTCTTCGTCGAGCTGTACTGCGACGGACGTACCTCCGCCGTCGAGATCGCGCGCATCGTCTCTCGACACGCCGAAGTGCAGGAGGCGTACACCATCACGGGTGACGCCAACGCACTGCTGCGCGTCCGGACGACCGACACCGCTCACCTCGAGAGGACGCTCGAAAATCTCCGGTCGGAACCAGCGGTACTCCAGACGAAGAGCAGCGTGGTGTTGAGCAGATTGATTCCACCGGCCGGCTGACGTCACCGCGATATTTCGCCGCACCTCTGACGACAGTGCCCCAGCATCCGTCGCTTGCTGGGGCACTGTCGCATATCACAGGATTGTCAGAGCCAGGCAGCAGCGTTCCTGTCCTCGGCGCTCTGCATGTCGACAGCGCCGTCCTGGACGACCTTGGCGATCGTCTGGAGGACCTGGAGCAGGTCGTTGTGTGCGCCGTCCCACTTGGCCTGCACCGCCTGGTAGTTCTGCTGGGCACCGCTCTCCCACTGCGCGACCAGACCCTGCACGTAGCCCTGGAGCTCGTCGTGGGTTTCGCGCAGCTTGCCCTCGTTCGACCTGATGTCGCTCGCCAGGGCCTGCAGCTCGGCGAATCCGTACTTCAATGACATTCCGTGCTCCTTGTTGTTGTGTAACCGGTGTCGAACTCGGAACGCATGTCAGAGATCGAGCGATCCCGAAGCTCCGGCAGAATGGATGGCATCCTGGTTGGCCTGCTCTGCGGCGTCGTACCCCTTGCCGTTCTCGCGAATCTTCACGGCAATTTCGGCGAGCGAATCCTGCATCCGACGGGACGCATCGTTGTAGCGGAGCATCAGTGCCTGGAACGCATCCTGCGCGCCACCCGCCCAAGCCGAGGACGATTCTTCGCAACGCCCCTTGAGGCCGGCGATAGTGGCTTGCAGCTGCCCATTCACCGTCTCCACGTGGTTAGCCGCGGCCTCCATCTGGCCGACATCGGTGACAACTCCCGCCATGGGAACTCCTTCTGATCGTCTGGTGCGGCGGCCCCCACTGGACTGCCCGATCCACCCCTACACATGATTGGACGCATCAACCGTCCAATCGGTTCCACCACTGTGGAAGTTTTCGGCTCTGCCGCCCGTCGGGTTCACTCATCGACTTCCAGTGACCGCACGACGTGCTCACACTCGGCTTCGATTTCGGCCCATTCCGCCGACAGGAACTGGCATCCCACGCTGACCTGGAGGTCACGTTCGACGACGACGTGCCACCTCACCGCGGAGTTCTCGTCCGGGAATTCGCTGTACGTGATCCCCGGTCTACCACCGAACACGACGTCCTTCTCCAGTTCGGCGAACAGCTCGGGTCTGCCGCGCTGCGCGATTTTCGCCGCAAGCGTGACAGCGACCTCGTCGTACCCGGCACCGCCCTGGAGGTTGTTCTGCGTCACGATGATTCGTCTGTCCGCGCCACCGTCGGGCACCAGTTCGATCCGGAATGGTGTCGCCGACTGTGGTCGCTCCCGCCATCGGTCGGGCGCCGTGAGTCGAACTCCCCCGACCGACACTTCCCGTCCCGTGCCCGCCGCCGTCGAAGGAATCGTGGACCGCGATGGTGCAGCGGACGACGACGCCGGAGCCGAAGGCGACTGTGATTCTGCAACAACACCCTCGACGGTCGACGTCGAGACGGAATGGAGGGTTGATTGGATGAAGGCAACTCCGGCTCCGGTCACCACCGCCAGGGCCGCTGCGACCGCGACTAAAGTCGGCCACGACCTCCTCGTCCGTTCCTGTTGCTCCCTCTGCAGAGCCGGTTGGAGCCAATTCCTCTGAGGTATCGCGACGATCGATTGCTCGTGTACCCCATCGCTGCGCGGCATTGCGAGTGCGCGAACGATGTCCATACCCGACACGCTCTCGACGGGTACCTCACGGCCGAAGGCAGCCACGACCGCACGCCGTACAGGTGCCAGATCATGCCGGGTGTCGAGGTGGTCCGTCAGCAGAATGCCGTCGAGCTCCCGGCCTCCGCAGACGCGCCCGGCCAGCTCCGTGATTGCCTCCGCCTGCCCATCGAGATCGTCGACGACGAGCGAGGATTCGTGCTCGACTTCCACGACGCGGTAGTCACCGGATGTTGCCGCCACGTAAGTGGAAGTGGTGCCCGTCGCCCGGCATTCGACTACCGCCCAGGTGCTGTCGCGCTCGGCCACGCCGGCTATTTCGGCTACGGAAACCGCCACGGGGACAAGCACGGTGTCGGCGGCGATTGCCGAGCCGGCGTCGGCCAGAACCTGCTGTCGTGCCGTGCCCCACTCGGTCGGGTAGGTCAGCACCGCACCGACGGCCGGTCCGCCCGCCACGGTCTCGACCGCGGCTCGGAGGACGGCGGCGAGCACGTCCGGGACCGGAGCGATACCACCGTCCACATCGATGTACTCGTCGTCGATAGAGCACAGCGGTGACGACTCGGTGGAAGAAGTCTCGCGCACCGAAGTGATCAGCGAACCGTCGGTTGCGACACGGACCGAGGGCAGCCCCTCCACCGCCCTGTCCTGACAACACGACCACATGCCGGATTCAGTGAGGTGAATCGCGACCGCGGACCTCACTGCGGTGGCATCCATGCGAGCTGGATCAGTCCGCTGCCGCCGCGCGTCACCAACGTGCCCCGCCCGGGGGGCATGGCACTTGCCCGTACGGTTCCGATGAGGTTGCCTTCGTCTCGGCTTCCACTCATCACCAGGCCGGCGGATGCCAGATCACGCATGCGTGCAATGACCGGTTCGTACAGCGCCCGCGCCGCGCCACCGGAACGGCGCGCGATGACGAGGTGGAATCCGATGTCCTTCGCATGGGGCAGGTACTCGACGATCGCGGCCACCGGATTGCCGCTCGAGGTCACGACGAGGTCGTAATCGTCGATGACAACGAAGATGTCCGGCCCCGTCCACCAAGAACGCTCTCGAATTTGTTGCTGGCTGATCTGCGGGTGCGGCATCCGCGATTCGAGCGCAACCGCGAGGTCATTCATGTTCCTGGTCAGCACGCCCGACGACGGCGCATAGGCGGCGAGGTGCTCCGATTCCACCACCCCCAGCATGGTGCGCCGATAGTCACCGAGGATGATCTTCGCCTGCCTAGGGGTGTTGGACGCCATGATGCCCTCGCAGATGTTGCGCAGCAGCGTCGTCTTGCCGCATTCACTGTCCCCGAATACCAGGAAGTGTGGTTGCTCGGCGAAGTTGAGAAATGTGGGCGCCAGTTCGGCCTCGTCGAGTCCGATCGGAATCTGGAGGCACTTCTCGGTCGGGTCCAGATAGGAGGGCCACGAACCGGCGGCGTCGAGAACCGCCTCGCGAGTGATCTGTCCCGGCAACATGCGTACGGCAGGAGCATGGCGGCCATGGGTGGTGGCAGCGATCGAGGACACGGCATGAGCGACACCGGACGCAAGGTCGGCGGGGTCAGAGTTCCCGTCGATCCGGGGGAGGCCGACCAGCAGATGCAGACTGTCGCGCGTCATGCCTCGACCCGGCCTGCCTTCCGGCACGAGCGCAGCGGTCTTACGACCGAGGTCGGAGTCCGCGGGATCACCCAACCGGAGTTCGATGCGAGTGCCGAGCTGGTCCTTGAGGGCCGGCCGCACTTCGCCCCACCGAGACGCCGTGATGACGACGTGGACGCCGTACGACAGGCCCTGTGCCGCAAGGTTGGTGATCTGTTGTTCCAGGGTTTCGAAGTCCTGCCGGATGCTACCGAAGCCGTCGACGACGAGGAACACGTCGCCGAAAGGATCTTCGGCGACCCCGGCAGCAGGGGCGCCGCTGGACGGATCGGCAGCGCGTAGTCGCCGGAATTCGGCCATGGATTCGACACCGAGGTCGCGGAATCGGGCTTCACGCTGTCGCACGATCGTGTTCATCTCGGCGACGGTGCGGCGAACCCGGTCGACGTCGAGACGGTTGGCAACCGAACCGACATGCGGCAGGCCCGACAGTCCGGCAAGCGTGCCACCGCCGAAGTCGAGGCAATAGAACTGCACCTGCTCGGCCGAATGAGTGGCGGCGAGCGACATGATCACCGTTCGGATCGCAGTCGATTTCCCCGACTGCGGGCCACCGACCACCGCCATGTTTCCGGTGGAACCGGACAGGTCCACCACAAGCAGGTCCCGCCGCTGATCGTAGGGCCTGTCGATGATCCCGATAGGTGCGCGCAGCGCACTGAGCGCCGGGACTGGTTCGGTGAGTATCGACCTCGGCAGCAGCGCGTCGAGAGTCGGTGCCGCATCGAGCGGGGGAAGCCACACCTCGTGCGCTCTCGAACCGCGGTTCCGGATGCGTTCGACGACGACGTCGATGGTGGTCCGAGTTTCCGCATGTTCCTCGTTGATGTCGAGGGAGAACGGTTCTTCCGGTATGTCGACGACGTCGACGGCGACGGGGGCGGCGGTGAATATTTTCGGGCGCAGCTCGACGGGCGCCTCGCCCGGCCGTCGGACGCTGTCGACGTGACCGCCCTCGTAGGTTCCCGACACGTAAGAGGCCTGGAAGCGCACGATTTCGGCCGAGTCACACTTGAGGTAACCGGCGCCGGGAGTGGCGGGCAGATGATAGGCGTCCGGGACACCGAGCACTGTGCGCGATTCGTTGGCGGAGAATGTCTTGAGCCCGATCCGGTACGAGAGGTGGCTGTCGAGACCGCGAAGCTTCCCTTCCTCGAGTCGCTGGCTCGCCAGGAGCAGGTGGATGTGCAGCGATCGACCGAGTCGTCCTATGGCCACGAAGAGATCAGCGAATTCGGGCTGCTGACTGAGCAATTCCGAGAATTCGTCGACCACGATGAAGAGCGCCGGCAGCGGGTCGAGGTCTGCGCCTGCCTGACGCGCCTTTTCGTAGTCGGTGACGTTGGCGAAGTTCCCGGCCGAGCGTAGCAATTCCTGCCGGCGATTCATCTCCCCGGCGAGCGCGTCGCGCATTCTGTCGACCATGGCCAGTTCTTCGGCAAGGTTGGTGATCACCGCGGCGACGTGGGGAGCCTTCTCGAGGCCGAGGAAGGTGGCGCCACCTTTGAAATCGACCAGTACGAGGTTGAGTGCGTCGGGCGAATGAGTAGCGATGAGACCCAGCACCAGCGTTCGGAGGAACTCGGACTTTCCCGATCCGGTAGCTCCGATGCACAGCCCATGAGGCCCCATGCCGTTTTCCGCGGACTCTTTGAGGTCGATCTCGACCGGATTCCCGTCGACTCCCACGCCGATAGGGACGCGTAAGCGGGCGCGACCCTGCCGGGGCAGCCACGCGTGCTCGGGGTTGAGCCGGCCGACGTCGCCGACACCGAGCATTTGGCTCCACGTCTGTGCGGGTTGATCGTCGTCTCCCGTGTCGACCGATGTGTGCGACGTCGTGCGGTACGGCGCGAGGCGACGCGCAAGAGTTTCCGCCTGATGCGCGCTGACGAGGTCGGCCGTCGCGAACATCTCGACACCGGTACCGCTGCGGGCCCCGAGCGACCCGTCCTGTGCCACCAGCTGGAGACCGCGGGTGGCCGTCAACCGCGGGCAGAATCCGGCGATGTCGAGGACGGTCACCGAATCCACTCCCCCGTCGGTGATCATGCCCGACTCGCCTTCGAGGATTCCGCCGTCGATGACGAGGACGAACTGGGGCACGCCCGGAGCAGCCGGAGCATTGCGGGAGAAGCGATTCCGCATGGCCAGCTGCGGGCCGAGCGCGGACTCGAGTTCGAGAATCGATCCGTAGATCATCCGGGAAGAACCCACGCCGTCGGAGGAATCCGGGTGCTGGGCGTGCGGCAGCCACTTCGCCCACTCCCACTCGTGTTGGGTATCGGGACCGCACACGACCGCAACGAGCAGGTTGTCGGGACCGTGGAAGGCGCACAATTGCATGAGCATCGACCGGACCAGGGAACGGGCCGCCCCACGCTCACCCTCGACGGAGATGGCGGCGAACCCCCGCAACGAGACTGCGGTGGGCAACTCCTGGACCACCGAGTGCGCGCGGACGAATCGGCGAAGAGACACGGCGGCAACGGGTTCGAGATCTTCCACCGGGCCCGTTTCGGGCGCGATGAGACGAGTGGCGAGCCGCTGACTGCCCCGCCCCACGCGCACATGACAATAGTCCGGGTCGGTGACACGGCGCTCCCACATGCGGGCCGTTCCCGCGATGGTCCAGAGCAGGCCGGGTTCGGGATGGCTCCAGTCGAGCGCCTTGCGCTGTTGCTCGCCGGTCTCGGCGACATCACGCCGCAATTGATCGAGGTAGCGCAGGTAGTCCTTGCGGTCTTCGTTCGCTTCCGCTGCCTTGGGACCGCTGCGACCGCCACCCGCCAGCATGCCGAGCATCGAGACCATCATCATGAGGGGGAACAGCATCGACATGGGGTTGCGAGCCATACCCGACGTGAACATCAACGCCATCATGCCGACCATCGCGACGACCATCACGAGGGGGAGAAGCTTCGTGAGCAGATTTCCCGGGACCAATCTCGGAATTTCCGGCGGAGCCTGCAGACTCACCTCGCCGCCCGGAATACGCGGAACTTCTCGCCGCGCTTTACGCACGAAGCGAATAGTGCTCACTGCCCGTCCCCCCATGACGCCAACCGACCGAACCGTGCATCAGATCCGATCCGGAACTTCCGGTTGCCCCCCTGGGCTCGGCCCGCGAAGTCAGAGATTAACCCATTCCGAGGGATCCGGCATACAGGAGGCATTTTCGCCGGATGCCCACTGGAGGCTGCGGCCCGGCTCACGTAGTGTTCCCGTGATCGAATCGGACGACGGCCTCCGAGTGGTCGTCGATCAGTGCCGTAACGACGCAGGGTGGGGTGTGCGTCGCAAAGTGGGGGGAAATCGTATTGTCCATCGCCCATGACGAGTCGCGCGCGTCCGCGCCGTCCACGCGTCCGAGTGCCGCAGCAGACCTGTGCCGGATCACCGTGCTCTCGACCCATTCACAGGTCGACATGGCGGTGCCGTTCGGTGTTCCGATCGCCATCCTCGTTCCGGGGATCGTCGACACGATCCGCAGCCATCGCAGCACCAATGACTTCGACGATTCACTCGAGCAGTACGAACCGAGCGAGTGGGTTCTCGCGAAGATCGGTCAGTCCCCGCTCTCGACCACGCTGACGTTGCACGAGCACGGTATTCGCGACGGCGACCTCCTGGTCCTGCAGAGTGTGCAGGACAGTGCCCCGCCGCCCCTGTTCGACGACATCATGTACAACGTCGCCATCGCCGATGCCGATGCGGACCGGGAATGGACGCGCGGCTCCGCACGGGTCGTCGGTTCGGCCGCCGCCGGGCTCGGAACGGTGATCGGCTCGTTCGCGCTGCTGTGGTCCGAATCCGGGACGGACGGGTTCGTCGGTGCAGGTTGCGCACTGACATCGGCCCTCCTCTTCCTCGTCGCCGGTGCGGTCACCGGCCGCATCTACGGTGACGCAGCCAGTTCCGTCGTTATCAGTGGGTGCGCCGTTCCGCCGGCCTTCGCCGCCGGGATGCTCTTCGTCCCCGGCGACTTGGCCGCTGCCCACCTGCTCCTCGGGCTCGCACTGTCGGGCACCACCGCGGTCCTCGCGCTGCGACTCGGTGGTGTGGGGCTGAGAGTCTTCACGGCTCTGGCGGTAGCCTCCCTGTTCGGCACCCTCGCCGCGTTGGTATCGGCGACGACCGACACCGCAGCGCCCGCGGTGGCCGCCGGTGTCGTCGCCGCCGCATTGACAGGGCTCGCCTCATCGGCTCGCGTGGCGATACTGCTGGCGAAGCTGCCACTGCCGCCTGTTCCCGCACCGGGTACCTCGGTCGATCCTTCCGAGGACGATCCGGACGACGAGACCACGATGCCATCGTTCGATTCCCTTGCCCAACGTGCCACACGTGCGCGCAGGTATCTCACCGGACTCGTCACCGCCATGACCATCCTCGCGGTCAGCGGCGCACTCCTGGCCGCCCAGCCCATCCTGCACGGCGAGATCTACTGGCCCGGTTTGTGTCTGGCCGTTGCGACCGCGACCGTCCTGATGTTCCGGGGACGCACCTACAGCAGCGCCGAGCAGGCCGTTCCGCTGATCGGCGGCGGCGTGACGATCCTCGTACTGCTGCTCACCGCAGCTGCGGTCGCCGTCCCCGACTACGCGGTAGTTCTGTTCGCCGTGGCAATGCTGTTCGCAGCGGGCGGGTTGGTCCTCGGCATCATCGCCCCGCGGCAGACGTTCTCGCCCGTCATGCGACGCGTCGCCGAATTGATCGACCTCGCCCTGATCACGTCGATCATCCCGCTGGTGTGCTGGGTGACCGGCCTCTACTCGCTGATGCGCGGGCTGTGATGCGGCGGCTGGGTCGCCTGGTTCTGGCCACCGCGGTGGTGGCCCTCATCGCAGCACTGGGTGAAGGCAACGCCCTGGCAGTGGTACCCGCACCCATCGACGTGGGACTGGTTCCGCCGAAGGACAGCACCAAAGAGGAGAAGCGAAGACCGTGCAAAGATGCCGTACGGGTGCCCGATGGTCCGGAAGTCCCGGTGGCTCAGCGGGACCTGGATTTCCGTTCGGTGTGGCCGATCAGTCGGGGCGCCGGGCAGCTCGTCGCGGTCATCGACACCGGGGTGGCGCGGCATCCGCGCCTTCCCGGTCTCGTCGATGGTGGTGACCTGGTCGGGACCGAGACCGGGACAACCGACTGTGACGCTCACGGAACGCTCGTCGCGGGCCTCATCGCCGCACGACAGGTTCTCGGGTCCGGTTTCTCCGGCGGCGCTCCGGACTCCCGCATCCTCGCAATCCGGCAATCGAGCAGTGCCTACAGTCCCGCAGGGCAGACCGATCAGGTCGACAACGCAGGCAACTCGGTCGGTGGATACGGCAACGTCGCGACCATGGCCGCCGCTGTCCGGCGCGCCGCCGACATGGGTGCCGGCGTCATCAACATCTCCGAAGTCGCCTGCAAGACTGCGGCAGAAGGAATCGGTGGCGGCGACCGCTATCTCGGCGCAGCCGTCAAATATGCGGCGACGGTGAAGGACGTCGTGGTGGTTGCTGCCGCGGGCAACTTTGGATCCGCGGAATGCAAGATTCAGAATCCGGCGGCCGACCCGCTCCGACCCGGAGCCGACCTGTGGGATTCGGTGAGCACCATCGCCAGCCCGGCGTGGTACGACGACTACGTCCTGACCGTCGGGTCGGTCGAGCCCGACGGCCGGGTGAGTGACTTCAGCCTCGCGGGCCCCTGGGTCGACGTCGCGGCCCCGGGATCGGGCCTTACCTCACTGCATCCGACGACGGGCGATCTGACGAATACCGTGTACAGCGCTCAGGGAAGCGCGGAACCCGTCAACGGCACCAGTTTCGCGGCCCCCTATGTCTCGGCCACCGCCGCCCTGGTTCGCTCCAGGTTTCCTCAATTGTCGGCCCAGCAGGTCATCGCGCGTATCGAGGCCACGGCGCATGCGCCCGCGGAAGGGTGGAATCCGTTTGTCGGGCACGGCGTCATCGACCCGCTCGCAGCCGTATCTGCGAATGTTCCGACGGGCGGCGCAGCAACCGACGGCGCCGCACGCTCGGTCCCCCTGGAGGCCCTTCCTGCAGTTACTCAGCCCGATCACCGCCCTCGCGATGTCGCGTTGGTAGCGGTCGGCTCGCTCGCTGCACTGCTCACCCTCGGAGTGCTGGCGTCATTCCCACTCAGGCGGAAATTGCAGTCCGCGACGCAGCACCGAAGCTGACTCGTTCTCCGAGTCAACCCGGGCCGACGCGAATGTGCGTCGGCCCGAGTTGGCAATTCGGTGTTTCAGTTCGAACCGGAGGCGACTGCGGCCGGGTCCGGGTCGGGCGCGACCCCGTCGTGTGCGACGAGCGCGGAGGACTTCGCGAGCGTGGGGCCCGGCGCGAGGAGTCCTAGTATCTGCCACGGAGCGAGCGGCGGCTCGGCTGTCACCCCCAGTGCTTTCGCGGCGTCTGCGTCGGGAACGCCGAACCGTACGCCGGTGTCAGCCACGAAGAACGTGCTGTCTTGCCGGGTGCTGTGGGGTTCGATACCGGTCGCTTGCACGAATCCCCCCGAACCGGGTTCGACGTAGACGAAATCGGCACTATCCCCGCCGCCGTCCGCCTGCGCCAGCTTCACCGTGTGAGCACCATCGGGGATGGGGAGACTACGTCCTGCAATAAGGGACAACTCGGCGGCCGGACCACTCGCTGCGGTCTCGTCCTGTCCGCGCAAAGGTTTCCAGATCAGGCAACTCACCGGACTCGAAATGGCGTCGACGATCTCGGGTGCCGACTCCGGGAAGCTCGACACGGCGATCTGCTCCACCGAAGGAATTCGGTTGGTGGCGTCCGGCGAGACACTCGACATCTCGGTATCCCCGTGCGAATCCGAAAGGAAGATGAGGTTTGCCACAGCGGAACTGATCTTCTGAATTCCGTCCCGCAACACGACGTAGTGGGTGGTTTCCGATCCGATCACTACCTGGAACACTGACCCGATCACTTTGTCGCGCAGAGCAAACCGTGGCTGGCTCCCCGCTCCCGGGATGCTGGGCGCGACCAGCGGCGGCACTTCGGGAACCGCGTTGACGAATCCGAGGCTTACCGGTCGTGGCGTGGCACCCTCGAGGCCGAGAGCACGGGTGATCGCAGGGTCGTGCAGGTCGATCTTCGCGCGGGTGCCGTTATACATCAGATAGGCGGCGTCCGAGGTGGACACCAGCAGCGCCTGGTCGCGAGCGAGGCCTCCCCCGCCCTCGATCGGGTCCGGCTCACCGACCACTACGGAGGTCGTGACCGCACGATGTCCGTCTGCCCCGACCGAGTCGCATACGGCCCACGGTGTCTTTGCTGCTGCGTCACCCGGCGGGAGCGCCGACGGCGCACCGGGGATTCCGACCAGCGCCCCGCGGGGCCGAGTGTCGATCTCCGATTCTTTGACGATTACCGGCTTCTCTGCCTGCCCCACAATGAGGCGGGCAGACGACAGATTGAGCACCGGGCGCAGCGTGTCCCCCATGACCACGAACATCGCACCGGAATCCTTGCCGACGACGATGGACGCGTCACC
Organism: Rhodococcus sp. ZPP; assembly: GCF_017656075.1. NCBI lineage: Bacteria > Bacillati > Actinomycetota > Actinomycetes > Mycobacteriales > Nocardiaceae > Rhodococcus > Rhodococcus sp. ZPP. The sequence continues at coordinate 5,921,765 of NZ_CP058638.1, read as the reverse complement.
GATTTTGTCCTGGGGCCGGAACAGCGCCAGCGCTGCACACCCCGCGAGTCCTAGCGACGCGATCACCACCCCCACCGCGAGTGCGCGCGACTGCGACCGCATAGGGTCGTGCAACATTCGTACGTCACGCCGCACCAGGGCGTGTTCCATCCGTCTGACCAGAAAGCGATACCCGTTGACCTGCCAACGAGTGGTGGGTGTTACAGCCATTGTTCCTCCCCCGTGCTGCACAGCGCTCGGGGTGACACAGTACAGTTCGAATCACAGTCGTCACGGCGGACGGGTACGGGTCTGCCTGGGTTCAGGTATTCGGGGGAGGCACCGTGGACCGTTCGCGCGTCACAAGCTGGCCGTTGGCACATCGCGTTTCGGCGACCGAGGTCGTTGTCGCGCAAATTGTGGGAGTTCTGGCCGGGGCACTGACCTCGGTGTGCGGAGTGGCGTGGTGGGGCGCCGTCATACTCGCCGTCGTCGTCGCTCTTCTTGCGGTCGTACCCATCGGCGGGTGGTCGACCCTGGTCTGGGCGCGAACGGCGTGGCGCTACTTCACAACACCGAAAGTCGAGCGCTTCCGCACCGTCAGTTTCGCCGGCCCGACAGGACAGTCCGTCGGTTTGCGGTGGGACGGCGCAAGCGTGGTCGCGGTGGTCGAGGTCCTTCCGCCGGCGGGAAGCCTGACCCAGATCACCCGGGACGGTTTCCAGTCGACGCACGACCTTCCCACCGAGGCACTCGCCGGATGCCTTGTCCAGCATGATATTTCGCTCAGCGGCATCGATATCGTCAGCCATGGGTATCGCGCCGCCGCGGGCACGCCGGCCACCGATGTCTACGACCGCCTGGTCGGCCCCCTTCCCGCGACAGCCACCCGGACGGTGTGGGTCGCCCTCCGATTCGACGCCACCGGCAGTGTCGAGGCCGTCGCGCGCCGCGGCGGCGGTGAGCACGGCGCTTCTCGCGCCATTACCATCGCGGCAAGTCGCGTCGTACGCGCACTCGCCGACGCGGGATGCCGGGCCCGAATTCTCACAGCACCCGAGATCGATTCCGCAGCACTGGTCATCAGCCGCGGTCTCGATCCGAGATCTCTCACTCAGACGTGGAAGCATGCTCTGCTGCCGGGGGTATGCAATACCGGATACAGCGTCGATCCGCGCTTTCTCTCCAAAGATCTGCTCGCGAAACTGTGGGTGCCGTCCAGTCTCGGCACCACCGTGACCATTCGGCTACGACCGAGCGCCAACGACCGGCAGGTACTGATCGGCGCCGGATGTCGGATCACCACCCGGACGATGCCGGAACCATTCGCTGTGCACGGGCTCGTCTCGATGCGAGGCCGCCACAAAGAAAGTTTGCTGTCCAATCTTCCTGTGGCAGTGTCTGATCTGGACGCTGTGATGCCTATGGCCGATGTGCCGGTCGACACAGTGCGGCACCTGCAGTTGCCGCCGGCGGGGTGTGGCCAGTTGATCGGATCCGACGACTACGGTCACGGGATCACAGCACGCATCTTCGGCCCGGGCGTCGGCATGGTGTACGTTGCGGGCGAGCTGTACCTCGCCCAGCAACTCGTGTTCCGTGCCGTCGCCACTGGGGCCCGGGTCCTCATCCAGACAGATCGGCCCGATGCATGGTCGTCCCTGATCGACTCGATCGCCACGCCCGACCGCCTGCGCGTCGCGGGACATAATTCCCAATCCGACAACAGGTTCAACACCGTAGTGTTCGACGGTGTCGAAGCTTCGACCCCGCGGGCCGGCGTCACTGCTCTCTACCTTTATGCCGAGCCCAGCCAGTGGCCGAGCGCCGAACCCGACCTGTCCATTGTCCAGCCGAGCGCGATGGGTGATCGGATTCTCCTGTCGACCGGCGGGACGAGTATCGAGTTGATGCTGGTCACCATTTCCTCCGAAACGGCATTCATCGGACGGCCCCGCGCGGTAGACGATTACCAACCGGCCTACCAGTCCTAACCGGGGTAGCTCTCGGTCGCACGCTGGAGTCGCACAGCACGGGCCCACCAGACCAACTGCGCGAGCATTCGATCCGCCGAGTCGACGGCGGCGGCGTCAGTGGTGCGACCGTTGTCGTCGAACTTCTTGCGCACTTGGTGGAAGCTCACACTTTGACGCACCGAAACCATGTGTAATTCCGCCACGACCTGGCGCAGTTGCTCGGTCGCACGCAAGCCGCCCGAGACTCCCCCGTACGACACGAAGCCGATGGGCTTTGCGCGCCACTCGTGTTTCACACTGTCGAATGCGGTCTTCAAGGCGGCCGGATACCCATGGTTGTATTCGGATGTGACGGCCACGAATCCGTGGGCACGCCCCACCCGTGCCCGGAACGCGTCGGTGGCGGGAGAATCGTCGAGATTTTGAGGCAGCGAGGTTTCGAGCAAGTCGATGACGCCCAGTTCCACGTGAGGATATGTGCGAGCGCGTTCGACGAACCAGTTCGCCACGACGGGGGCAATGCGCCCGACCCTGGTCGATCCGATGATGAGTTCTAACCGGACGGGCTCGATTTCGCTCATCAGGAAACGAGCTGCCCGGCAAGTTCGGCCGCGTGATCGAAATTCTCGGCGAGGTGGGTATCCGGGAAATTGCTCAGATAGTCGCCATGAATTCTGGACACCTTCTTGTTGGCATTGTCGACCAGGACGACAGGTTTGCCCATCAGTACGGCAAGGATTCCCGCATGCAGCCGATCGGTGACCACGAGCCGCCCCTGCGACAAGATCGCCACTGCATTGTCGACCACCATGTCCGCTTGCCAGTCGAAGGCACGGCGCGTCAATGGGTACATACGGGACCGAACACCCGGCAGCTTATTCAGTAGCAGAAGTCCGAGGGTAGTGGGCCACCACTGGGCGTTGTCGGCGGGACTGACGTGCCAATCCGTCATGTACGCCGACGCGAGTGAGGCCGGAAGGCTCTTCGCGGACTGAACGGATTCGGGGTCGCGGCGTTTGAGAAGCACGATATCGCGCGTGGGTTCGGCGGAGGGCGCGATCCTTCCGACTCCCAATGCTGCATCGGCACAGAAGACGACGGTGTTCTCGGGAAATAGTTCACGGGCTAGTTCATAGCCGCGCCGGTCCCGCATCAGCAACGTGAGATCGGGATGCTGCGCATAGATTCGCTGCGCCCTCGCCAGCGCTGCGTCGTCGTGGAACTCGATGGTCTGTGGCATCTGAACGATTTTTCGTTCCGGATGCTCCGCGATCACGCGCTCACGGAACTTTTGGTAGCCGAACCATCGATCGCCGAAATTCCCGCCGCCGTTCAACAGCAACGGTCCCTCGGGAACACACGCGGACAGAACCTTCGTGTCATAGGTGTGCAGCGCGCAGACGTAATCCACGCTCGCACCCATCCTGGCCAGATAGCTTAGCGTCCCCTGGTAGATCAGAAGGTCACCCGCGTTGAAATGCGCCGGATAGTCGAGGAGAGCGACCGACTGTCCATGCTGCACAGTGGGTGCGAGCGCAGCGATGGTTGCTCGTTGCAGAGGGTAAGTCCCAGGGAGTGGTGGGAATCGGCTGACGGCATCCGGCCAGGTCCGGGCGTGTCGCTCCCTCGAAAAGGGTGGGCCATCGCGTAGTGATCAACGAGTTACCTCTCACAGTGACTCGTTACCAGGAGCTACGCGATGACCCACGACCATTCTGCACTGCTCGCCCAACTCGACGCACTCACCGGCGCCGACAGCGCCAGCGTGTTCGCCGAACTGATCCGCGCCGGCCTGCAGGCCTTGATCGAAGCCGAAGCCACCGACAAGCTCGGCGCCGGCCGCTACGAACGCACCGCTACCCGCACCACCCACCGCAACGGCCACCGCACCAAGACCGTCTCCACGACCAGCGGCGATGTCGAGGTCAAGATCCCCAAGCTACGGTCCGGGTCGTTCTTCCCATCCTTGCTGGAACGGCGCCGGCGGATCGACAAAGCCCTGTACGCGGTCGTGATGGAGGCGTATGTGCACGGGGTCTCGACTCGCAGCGTCGATGACCTGGTCGGTGCATTGGGGGTCGAATCCGGAATCTCGAAGTCGGAGGTCTCGCGGATCTGCGCCGGTCTCGATACCGAGATCGCCCGGTTCCGGGAGCGCACCCTGACGCACACGAGCTTTCCGTACGTGTTCCTCGATGCCACTTTTTGTAAGGTCCGGGTCGGTGCGCACGTGGTGTCCCAGGCGTTGGTGGTCGCCACCGGGGTGTCGATCGACGGCACCCGCGAGGTCCTCGGTACCGCGGTCGGCGACAGTGAATCCTACGAGTTCTGGCGTGAGTTCCTCACCAGCCTCAAAGACCGTGGTCTGTCGGGGGTGCATCTGGTGATCTCCGATGCGCACAGCGGTCTCAAAGCTGCTGTGATGCAGCAGTTCGCGGGATCATCGTGGCAGAGGTGTCGGGTTCATTTCATGCGTAACATCCGATCGGCAGTGGCGGCCAAGCATGTGCCGCCGGTGATGGCGGCGGTCAAGACGATCTTTTCGCACACCGATCCGGTCGACGTGGCCGCGCAGTGGGACCAGGTCACCGATACCTTCACCGGTTCGTTCCCGAAGGTTGCGGCGTTGATGGAAGCCGCCAAGCACGATGTGCTCGCCTTCACCGCGTTTCCGAAGGCGCATTGGCAAAAATCTGGTCCAACAATCCAATTGAGCGGTTGAACAAGGAAATCAAGCGTCGAGCCGATGTGGTGGAGATCTTCCCGAACCCGGCCGCGTTCCTGCGGTTGGCGACCGCGGTGGTGATCGAGCAGCACGACGAATGGCAGGTCACCCGCCGCTACGTCTCGGATGTGAGCATGGACGAGCTCCGTGCGGTGATCGCCGCGAAGGGACACGCTACCGAGCCGGCGTTGTCGTTGACCGGCTCGAGCGGAACAGCATAGTATTCACCGCGACTCGTTGATCGCTATGCGTACCGCGTGCCGATCCGAAGTCCACCACTCCACGGGGCACTATCGTTGCAGATCGTCCAAAGGGTCGTTCATGAAATCCTCACGGCTGGGAACTTCCTCGGGGCATCCTGCACGTTACTGCACCATCGCGATACCCGCCGGTATACGAACGACGCCTAGCCACGCTGCTGACACCTATCCCTTCGTCATACCCAGCCAGCGTCGGGTGATTCCACCGAGAACCTTGTCCCGCGTACGCCCTCGCCGAATGGCGCGCTCGAGCGCCGTCTCCAACTCCAGGTCCCGGACCCGGGCCTCTCGTAACGCGTTCAGATTCTCCAGGGCGAAGAGCGTGCCGGTGCCGCTGAGCGACAGACGGTTCACTGCCTCCGGTGTCACCCGGTGAGGGAGAGTGCGGGATGCGCCGTCGGCGGCACGAAGGCTGACCATTGTGCGAACACACTTCTCACACCGGCCACAGTTGAACTTGCCGTCACGGTTCTTCCAGCAGACCCTCAGATTGTCCATCGCGACGTCGTTTCGCGCGAGGAACGCAATTTTCTCCGTCCGCGTCAACGACGTGCCGTAGTGCTCCAGCCGCACCGCACTACTCGACCACAACGGGTCCAGATCCGGATGCGTACCCCAGGGATGCAGATCCGCCTCCTGAAAGGAGGACGGAATGAGCGCGGTGTGGATGTGATCCGACAACGAGTGCGCGACGGTCGCCAGCGCTGCTCCGTGATAGTCGGTGCCCCACAGACACCTCGCCTTGTCCGAGAGCTGCCTGAGATTCGTCCTGACGACGACAAGCGTCTTGCCGAGCGCGACCGCCGCGTTTCGCGCTCCCGCCTCCGCCTTCGCCGCCAACTCGACATCCGAAAGCTTGATGTCGAACCCGTGAACGAAAATCAGATGCGTAATGCGTTCACTCGCTGCGATTGCCGAGTGAAAGGAGTCGACACCTCCACTGAAGAAGCAACCCACTCCCCGCTGCGAACCAGCATCCGACCCGGCTACCTCGTCTGCCTCCACCCTTACCGACGAATACCGTCTCGGGTACCAATCGCGCAGAATCCGCTGAGCGTGCGGAAGATTCGACAACGCGAGAGCGTCGACTGGATCCGAGAAGATCAGATCGGAATGAAGACGCATCGCGACAACCGACAGCGCAGGAAGCCACGGTGTGGCCGATTTATCGACGTCGACGTTCGCGTCGACGTGCAACTCGAACGGCCCCTTGGGGGTAGTGACCCCGACCTTGGCTGTGCGGCTGCGTGCATCCTCCACTCGAACACGAATTTCTGATGGCATGATGCGGATTCTTGCACAGCCCGATTGGCTTCGTCGGCCGCGGGTTTTTCCGCCTCAGTCAGTCGCCACAGCAACCTTCGGGCAGAGTCCGAATGTCACGGGTGATGTCGTTGCGCGCCGCAAGATCGGCGTCGTCGGGATAGTCGACCCGAACCAGCGACAGACCGTGCGCCGGTGCCACCAGGATCGAACTTGCCCTCGACCGCTCCCGCAGCAACTCGTCCACCCACCCGAGGTCGCGGCGGCCCTCCCCCACGGCGAGGACGGCACCGACGAGGCTGCGAACCATCGACCAGCAAAAGGCATCGGCGCTGACGAATGCGGTGAAGATCTCCCCGTCACGTTCCCAGTCGAAGCGTTGCAGATCGCGAACCGTGGTGGCCCCTTCTCTGCGCTTGCAGAACGCGGCGAAGTCGTGCAGCCCCACCAGTCTGGCGGACGCCGAGCGCATTACGTCGAGGTCGAGCACCTTCGGATACGACACGATGTCGCGGGCACGCAGGGGATCCGCTCCGTACTCCGCGGTGGTCAGGCGGTATTCGTAGTGTCGGCGCATCGCCGAGAAACGCGCGTCGAAATGCTGCGGCGCACGTGAGATGCGGGTGATCCGTACATCTTTCGGAAGGAAGCGGGCGAGTCTGCGGACGAGTCGGGAGGGATCGTCCGGCAGCGACTCGGCGGGAACGTCGACGTGCGCGACCTGACCTGCCGCGTGGACCCCTGCGTCGGTCCGTCCCGCCACCGTCAGCTGCAGGGGGGTACGCAGGACGGCTCCGAGTTTCTCCTCGATTTCCCCGCAGACCGTGCGCAGCCCGTTCTGGCGAGCCCACCCGGAAAACTCGGTTCCGTCGTAGGCGATGTCCAGCCGCAATCGAACGAGCCCGTCGCCCCGAGAGGGGGTGACGGGCTCGTTCGATTCAGCGTGTGCCGAAACCAAGTGGACTAGTCCTTCTTGGCCTCGTCGGCCTCTGTCGCATCTGCGGCGGTGGCGGACTCGTCTTCGATGGCGTCGACGACGGCGTCAGCGTTCGCGACCTCGGCGGCGGTGGCCTCGGACTCGACTGCGTCGACAACGTTCTCGTCCGACGCGGCGGGGGCCGCGGCCGGAGCATCCTTCGACGCCTTCACGCGACGTGCGCGGTCGGCCTCGGAGGTGACGGTCTTTTCCTTGACGAGCTCGATGATGGCCATCGGAGCGTTGTCACCCTTGCGGGGAACCGTCTTGATGATGCGGGTGTATCCACCGTCACGGTCCGCGTAGAACGGGCCGATCTCAGCGAACAAGGTGTGTACGACATCCTTGTTGCGGATGACCTTGAGAACCTCGCGGCGGTGCGCCAGGGTTCCCGCCTTGGCGTGCGTCACGAGCTTCTCGGCGTACGGCCGCAGGGCCTTCGCCTTGGACTCGGTGGTGGTGATGCGACCGTGCTCGAAGAGCGCGGTAGCCAGATTGGCGAAAATCGCCTTCTGGTGCGAAGCCGACCCGCCGAAGCGGGCACCCTTCTTGGGCTTGGGCATGATGATCTCCTAGTAAAGGACCGGAAGCGGCTACAGCTGTTCGGTCTCGGCGTAGTCCTCGGTACCGTCGGCATCGCCGAAGGAACCGGCATCCGTGTCACTCCACGTTCCGGTGGCGGCGTCGTAACCGGCAACGGTGGTGGGATCGAAGGACGCGGGGCTGTCCTTGAGGGACAAGCCCAGCGAATGCAGCTTGACCTTCACCTCGTCGATGGACTTCTGTCCGAAGTTGCGGATGTCGAGCAGGTCGGACTCGGTACGGCCGACAAGCTCACCGACGGTGTGAACACCTTCGCGCTTGAGGCAGTTGTAGGAACGGACGGTGAGGTCCAGGTCCTCGATGGGCAGTCCGAAGGAAGCGATGTGATCGGCCTCGGCGGGCGAGGGTCCGATCTCGATGCCTTCTGCTTCGACGTTCAGCTCACGGGCCAGGCCGAAGAGCTCAACCAGGGTCTTGCCCGCAGAAGCGAGCGCGTCCCGAGCGGTGATGGAGTTCTTGGTTTCCACATCGAGCACGAGCCGATCGAAGTCGGTGCGCTGCTCGACGCGGGTGGCCTCCACCTTGTAGGTGACCTTGAGCACCGGCGAGTAGATCGAGTCGACCGGGATGCGGCCGATCTCTGCGCCGGACGCCTTGTTCTGGACGGCGGGGACGTAGCCGCGACCGCGCTCGACGACGAGCTCGATCTCCAGCTTTCCCTTGTCGTTCAGGGTGGCGATGTGCAGATCCGGGTTGTTCACGGTGACGCCGGCCGGGGGCACGATGTCGCCTGCGGTCACAGCGCCGGGGCCCTGCTTACGGACGTACATGGTGACCGGCTCGTCCTCTTCGGAGCTCACGACGAGGCCCTTGAGGTTCAGGATGATGTCGGTGACGTCTTCCTTCACACCGGGGACCGTGGTGAACTCGTGCAGAACGCCGTCGATGCGGATGCTGGTGACAGCAGCGCCGGGGATCGAAGACAGCAGCGTGCGGCGGAGCGAATTGCCGAGGGTGTACCCGAAACCTGGCTCGAGGGGCTCGATGACGAACTTCGAGCGGTTGTCAGCGATGACCTCTTCGGTCAGCGTGGGTCGCTGAGAAATGAGCATTGGATTTCCTCCTGTACGGGCGTCCGCTATTTGACGCCCACGATGGGAAAGGCACTGCGCGCCCGTGCGCCTTTCTGGTAGTGGGAACTACCAGAAAGGCGCACGGGCCGGAGGCCTTACTTCGAGTAGTACTCGACGATCAGCTGTTCCTGCAGCGGGACATCGATCTGCGCACGCTCGGGAAGCTGGTGAACCAGGATCCGGAGCCGTCCGCCGACAACCTGCAGCCAACCCGGGATCGGGCGATCGCCCTGGGTCTCACGCGCCACCTGGAAAGGAAGCGTCGACAGCGACTTCTCCTTGACATCGATGATGTCGTACTGCGAGACGCGGTAACTGGGGATGTCGACCTTCTTGTTGTTCACAAGGAGGTGACCGTGCGTGACCAGCTGACGTGCCTGGCGGCGGGTGCGAGCCAGTCCGGCGCGGTACACGACGTTGTCGAGACGCGACTCCAGGATGCGGAGCAGGTTCTCACCGGTCTTACCGGGGCGGTTGTTCGCCTCCTGGTAGTAACGACGGAACTGCTTCTCCATGACGCCGTAGGTGAAGCGAGCCTTCTGCTTCTCCTGCAGCTGGAGCAGGTACTCGCTCTCCTTGATCCGCGCACGGCCGTGCTGGCCCGGCGGGTAGGGACGACGCTCGAACGCCTGGTCGCCTCCGACGAGGTCGACGCGCAGACGACGCGACTTGCGGGTGATGGGTCCGGTATAACGTGCCATTTTTTTTCTACCTATCCTTCCCGCTAGACCCGACGCCGCTTGGGCGGACGGCAGCCGTTGTGGGGCTGGGGGGTGACATCGGAGATGGTGCCGACCTCGAGGCCTGCGGCCTGAAGCGAGCGGATCGCGGTCTCACGGCCGGAGCCGGGTCCCTTGACGAAGACGTCGACCTTCTTGACACCGTGCTCCTGCGCCTTGCGGGCTGCGTTCTCTGCAGCGAGCTGAGCGGCGAACGGGGTCGACTTACGCGATCCCTTGAAGCCGACGTGTCCCGAGGACGCCCAGGAAATGACATTTCCGGCGGGGTCCGTGATGGACACGATGGTGTTGTTGAAGGTGCTCTTGATGTGAGCGGCGCCGTGCGGGACGTTCTTCTTGTCCCTGCGACGCGCCTTCTGGGTCTTCTTCGGACCGGTGCTACGTGACTTGGGGGGCATTACTTCGCCTTCTTCTTGCCGGCAATGGTGCGCTTGGGGCCCTTACGGGTGCGGGCGTTGGTCTTGGTGCGCTGACCACGCACGGGCAAGCCACGGCGGTGGCGCAACCCCTGGTAGGCACCGATCTCGATCTTGCGACGGATGTCGGCCTGGACCTCGCGGCGAAGGTCACCCTCGACCTTCAGCGACTCCTCGATGTACTCGCGGAGCTTGGCCAGATCCTCGTCCGAGAGATCCTTGCTCCGCAGATCCGGGTTGACGCCGGTGGCGCCCAGGATCTCCTTGGAGCGGGTACGGCCGATGCCGTAGATGTAGGTGAGTGCGATCTCCATCCGCTTTTCGCGGGGCAGATCGACACCTGCTAGACGTGCCATGTGGCAGTTCCTATCGGTGAGCGGAGGTCTGCTCCCAGTCCATCCCCTGTGCCTCTTCAAACTCCGGCGGTCTCGCGACCGAAGGGGTCTCAACTAACTCAGTGGGGCCCCGGCCTCCGTGCCGGGGGTGGACCAGTACCTGCCGTGGGTGGTGAAACCCGGTGGCCGAAAGTACTGGCTGGTGCTGGGAGGTCATCTTTGCTTGTTGCCAAGCAGATCCTCGAAAAGCGGAGATCTAGCCCTGACGCTGCTTGTGACGCAGGTTCTCGCAGATCACCATGACCCGGCCGTTACGACGGATCACCTTGCACTTTTCGCAGATCTTCTTGACGCTCGGCTGAACCTTCACGTCTTCTGATCTCCTGTTTTGTGGCAGCCCACTACGCAGTTCCGCGGCGGACGTACTTCTCCCCGACCTGGTCAGAGCGGGGAAGCTTTTTACTTGTACCGGTAAACGATGCGTCCGCGCGACAGGTCGTAGGGCGAGAGCTCCACGACTACGCGATCTTCCGGGAGGATGCGAATGTAGTGCTGACGCATCTTTCCGCTGATGTGGGCGAGAACCTTGTGGCCGTTCTCGAGCTCAATGCGGAACATCGCATTGGGCAGCGGCTCGACTACTCGTCCCTCGACCTCGATGGCCCCGTCTTTCTTAGCCATATCCTCCGCGATCCATGTTGTTTGACGTGCTTCTTGCATCTGTTTCCGTTACCGTGGCGCCCAATGGCTTCTTCACCGGCCGAAACATGAACATTCCGGATCGAAACCGGCACTGGGCACGCAAACAACCGGCACGCATAGCGCACCGCTGATCCATGTTACGGGAAATTGCTCACCAGGCCAAATGCAGTCGGCGAGGCGAAGGATGGTGTTGGGCGTGCGCGCGCTGGTGCAGAGAGTCTCGGCCGCCTCCGTCCGGGTCGACGGAGTCGTGGTCGCACGCATCACTCCCCCGCCTGCCGGCCATGGACTTCTCGTCCTGGTCGGCGTCACCCATACGGATGACGCGGCGAAAGCAGCGCTCCTGGCAAAGAAGGTGTGGACGATGCGAATCCTGGAGGACGAGCAGTCGGCCGCCGACCTCGATGCCCCGATCCTCGTGGCCAGTCAATTCACGCTGATGGCCGACACACGACGGGGGCGACGCCCCTCGTGGTCCGCGGCCGCGCCCCGGCCCGTGGCGGAGCCGTTGGTCGAATCCTTCACGGACGCGCTACGACAGCTGGGCGCGACGGTCGATACGGGCGTGTTCGGCGAGCACATGCAGATCGACCTCGTCAACGACGGACCGGTCACTCTGCTGATCGACGTGTAGCGGCGCAGTCACTCCGGGCGCAGCGTGAGAATTCTCGGACCATCCTCGGTGACGGCCACGGTGTGCTCCCAGTGGGCAGCACGCGTACCGTCCGCGGTAACCACCGTCCAGTCGTCTTCCAGGACAATGGTATCGGTGGTACCGAGCGTCAACATCGGCTCGATCGCCAGCACGGATCCGACCACCAGCTGGGGACCCTTACCCGGGGCGCCCTCGTTGGCGAGGAACGGTTCCATGTGCATTTCCCGGCCGATCCCGTGCCCGCCGTAGCCGTCGACGATCCCGTACTTCCGGCCGTGTGTTACTTCCGCCGCGCGAGTTCCCAGCTCGATCGCATGGGAGATGTCGGTGAGACGGTTCCCGGGCAGCATGGCTGCAATTCCCGCGTCCATCGACAACCGCGTGGCTTCGCTCAAATCCTGATCAGCCTCGATGAGTTCGCCGACACCGAACGTCCAGGCAGAGTCACCATGCCACCCGTCGAGAATCGCACCGCAGTCGATCGAGACGAGGTCTCCCTCGGCGAGGATGTCCTGCGCCGAGGGAATCCCGTGCACCACACGATCATTGACGGACGAACATATCGATCCGGTGAACCCGTGGTACCCCTTGAACGACGGCACCGCACCTGCGTCGCGGATTACCGACTCGGCTACCTCGTCGAGTTCGAGCGTGCTCACACCAGGCTTGGCCGCATCACGCACCGCCACCAGCGCTGCACCGACGATGGCGCCCGCGGCCGCCATCGCATCGAGCTCACCGGCAGTCCGGAAGGGAACAACTTTGCGCTTGCGCCCGAAACCCATTTACTTGCCCAACGCTGCCAGTGCGCGCGAGTTGACCTCGTCGACCTCACCCAGTGCGTCGACGGTGAGCAAATCGTTCTTGTAGTAGTCGAGCAGCGGCGCCGTCTCCTCGCGGTACACCCGGAGCCGGTTGCGGATGACGTCTTCCTTGTCGTCGGCGCGACCACGCGCCAGCATCCGTTCCACGACGATGTCCTCGTCCGCCACGAACGAGAGAACGCCGTCGAGCTTGGTGTCCAGATCAGCCAGGATCGCCTCGAGTGCCTGCGCCTGATCGACCGTGCGCGGGAAACCGTCGAGAAGGAAACCGTTGGCGGCATCCGGCTCCGCGACGCGCGCTTTCACCATGTTGTTGGTGATTTCGCTGGGAACGAGATCTCCGGCGTCGAGGTACTTCTTCGCCTCGAGACCGAGCGGTGTCTCCTGGCCGATGTTCGCCCGGAACAGGTCGCCGGTCGAGATGTGCGGGACACCGAGCTTCTCGGAAAGAATCGCGGCCTGGGTGCCCTTGCCTGCACCGGGAGGACCAAGGAGGACAAGTCTCACTTGAGGAACCCTTCGTAGTTGCGTTGCATCAATTGACTTTCGATCTGCTTGACCGTGTCCAGGGCGACACTGACGAGGATCAGCACTGCCGCGCCACCGAAGATGCTGCTGGTGGTCTGGCTCCCGGACAGGAAGAAGTGGGGCAACACTGCGATCAGGCCGAGGTAGATGGACCCCGGGACCGTGATGCGGTTGAGCACGTAATTCAGGTAGTCCGCGGTGGGGCGTCCCGGGCGGATGCCGGGAATGAACCCACCGAACTTCTTCATCTCGTCGGCGCGCTCTTCGGGGTTGAACGTGATCGCGACGTAGAAGAACACGAAGAACACGATCAACGCGAAGTAGATGGTGATGTACACCGGATTGTTCGGGTTCACCAGATACTCGTTGATGATCCGCTGCCACCAGCTCGGATCTGCAGCCGACGTCGCCCCGGTGAGCTGCGCGATGAGGTTCGGCAGATACAGCAGAGACGACGCGAAGATCACCGGGATGATGCCGGCCTGGTTGACCTTCAGCGGCAGGTAGGTGGACGAACCGCCGTACATCTTGCGGCCGACCATGCGCTTGGCGTACTGGACGGGGATACGGCGCTGGCCCTGCTCGACGAAGACCACGCCCGCAATGATGGCCAGAGCGGCGACACAGACGATCGCGAAGATCAGCCCGCCGCGGCTGTCGAGAATGGCCTTGCCCTCCGACGGCAGCCGGGATGCGATACCCGCGAAGATCAGCAGCGAGAAGCCGTTACCGACACCGCGTTCGGTGATGATCTCGCCGAACCACATGACGAGCGCGGCACCCGCCGTCATCACGAGGACGATGATGACGAGCCCGAAGATGCTCTTGTCGGCGATTATTTCTTCCTGACAACCCTGCAACAGCTGACCGCGCGCTGCGAGCGCGACGATGCCGGTGGCCTGCAGAATCGCCAGCGCGATCGACAGATATCGGGTGTACTGCGTCATCTTCGCCTGACCGGACTGGCCTTCCTTCCGAAGCTGCTCGAACTTCGGGATGACGACCGTCAACAGCTGAACGATGATGCTTGCCGTGATGTAGGGCATGATGCCGATCGCGAACACCGAGAGCTGGAGCAGGGCTCCACCGGAGAACAGGTTGATCAGCGAATAGATACCGGCGGAATCGCCGCCCGACAACTGGTCGACACAGGCTCGGACGTTGGCGTAGTCGACGCCGGGTGAGGGCAGCACGGCACCGACGCGGTAGAGCGCGACGAGGCCGAGCGCGATGAGGATCTTCCGCCTCAGGTCCGGGGTCCTGAGGGCCGAGACGAAGGCGGAAAGCAAAGATCCTCCTGGCACGACGGTGGGTGGACGAGTCACTGGGACTTTGTCCGTGAATGAACTCTAGAACTCTAACAGTGGCGACTGAACGTGCAGTTGGGAGACCTGGGCCGACCCGGTGCACAGCGGCAAATGGCCGCAGTACAGCCCGAAGCTGTACTGCGGCCATCTACTGGCTAGCGGTGATTGCTCACAGCTCGGTGGCGGTACCACCGGCAGCAGCGATCTTCTCCTTGGCGGAGCCGGTGAACTTGTCGACCGTCACCTGGACGGCGACAGTCAGGTCGCCGTCGCCGAGAACCTTGACGAGCTGGTTCTTGCGAACGGCGCCCTTGGCAACGAGATCCTCGACCGTGACCTGCCCACCCTCGGGGAACAGACGGGCGATGTCGCCGACGTTGACGACCTGGTACTCGGTGCGGAACGGGTTGGTGAAGCCCTTGAGCTTGGGCAGACGCATGTGCAGCGGCATCTGTCCACCCTCGAAGGCGACGGGCACGTTCTTGCGGGCCTTGGTGCCCTTGGTGCCGCGACCCGCAGTCTTACCGCGCTTGCCGCCCTCGCCTCGACCGACGCGGATCTTGGCTGACTTGGACCCGGGCGCGGGGCGCAGGTGATGCAGTTTGATGGTCATGGTTAGACCTCCTCAACTGTGACGAGGTGGCGCACCACGTTGATCAGACCGCGGTTCTGCGCATTGTCCTCGCGGACAACCGTCTGCCGGATGCCCTTGAGACCGAGGGTGCGCAGCGAGTTCCGCTGGTTCTGCTTGGTACCGATGGTGCTCTTGATCTGAGTGACCTTGAGTTCGGCCATTACTTCACGCTCCCAGCCTGTGCACGCGCACGCAGCATGCCGGCGGGGGCCACATCCTCGAGGGCGAGACCGCGACGAGCGGCAACTTCCTCGGGGCGCTGCAGACCCTTGAGCGCAGCAACGGTCGCATGGACGACGTTGATGGCGTTGTCGCTACCGAGCGACTTCGACAGGATGTCGTGGATGCCCGCGCACTCCAGCACGGCACGCACCGCGCCGCCGGCGATGACACCGGTACCGGCGCTCGCGGGACGCAGCATGACGATGCCGGCAGCGGCTTCACCCTGGACGGGGTGCGTGATGGTGCCGCCGATCATCGGAACGCGGAAGAAGCTCTTACGAGCCTCCTCGACACCCTTCTGGATGGCCGCAGGAACTTCCTTGGCCTTGCCGTAGCCGACGCCGACCAGTCCGTTGCCGTCGCCCACGATCACCAGTGCGGTGAAGCTGAAGCGACGACCACCCTTGACGACCTTCGACACGCGGTTGATCGTGACGACCCGCTCGATGTGGTTCGACTTCTCGGCCGACTGTCCGCCGCGACGATCGTCGCGACCGCCACCACGACGGTCGCCGCCGCCGCGGTTGTCCCCCGTGTTGGGTCCATTCTGTCCGGCGGGTCCGCTTCCGCCGTCACGCCTCTGACGTCCCGGCATCAGGCTGTCCTTCCGTTCGAAATGATGGTCATCAGAACTTCAACCCGCCTTCGCGAGCTGCGTCTGCCAGGGCCGCGATGCGACCGTGGTAGCCGTGTCCGCCGTGGTCGAAGACCACAGTCTCGACTCCGGCAGCCTTCGCGCGCTCGGCGATCAGCTGACCGACCTTCGCGCTGAGGGTCTTCTTGTCGCCGTCCGCAGCGCGCACGTCTGCCTCGGTGGTCGACGCCGCGGCCAGCGTGTGGCCCGCGAGGTCGTCCACCAGCTGGACGTGGATGTGGCGCGAGGACCGGTTGACGACCAAGCGGGGACGCTCGGGCGTGCCGGACACCTTCTTGCGGAGACGGAAGTGACGACGCACCTTCGACAGGCGACGCTTCGTGGACGCATCCTTGCCCAGCGGAATCCGCTTGGCTTTCTGGTTTGCAGTCTGGCTCATATCACTTACCCGTCTTTCCGACCTTGCGGCGGATCTGCTCACCCTCGTAACGCACGCCCTTGCCCTTGTACGGGTCCGGACGGCGGAGACGGCGGATGTTGGCCGAGATCTGCCCGACCTTCTGCTTGTCGATGCCCGACACGGAGAACTTGGTGGGCGACTCGACCGCGAAGGTGATGCCTTCCGGAGCCTCGATCGGGACCGGGTGGCTGTACCCGAGCGCGAACTCGAGGTCCTTGCCCTTGAGAGCAACGCGGTAACCGACGCCGTGGATCTCCATCTTGGTGGTGTAACCGTCGGTCACACCGGTGACCAGGTTCTGCACCAGCGTGCGAGAAAGACCGTGGAGTGCACGGCTACGACGCTCGTCGTCCGGACGGGTGACGCTGAGCGTTCCGTCCTCGTTCTTCTCGATGGTGATCGGCTCTGCGATGGTGAGGCCGAGGGTGCCCTTCGGCCCCTTGACCGTGACGTCCTGGCCGTCGATCGACACGTCGACACCGGCGGGGACGGTAACGGGAATCTTTCCGATACGCGACATTGTGGTGGCCTCCCTTACCAGACGTAGGCGAGGACTTCCCCGCCCACTCCTTGATTGGCCGCCTGGCGATCGGTGAGCAGGCCGGTGGACGTGGAAATGATCGCCACGCCGAGGCCGCCCAGAACCTTGGGCAGGTTGGTGGACTTTGCGTACACACGCAGACCGGGCTTCGAGACACGACGCACGCCGGCAAGGCTGCGCTCACGGCTCGGGCCGTACTTGAGGTCGACGATGAGGGTCTTACCGACCTCGGCGTCCTCGGTGCGGTAGTCGGCGATGTAGCCCTCACGCTTGAGGATCTCGGCGATGTTCGCCTTGATCTTCGAGTGGGGCAACTTCACCTCATCGTGGTACGCCGTGTTGGCGTTGCGCAGACGTGTCAAGAAGTCTGCGATGGGGTCGGTCATGGTCATGAGGTTGACCTCTACCTTTCTCACAACGGTTCCCTCTGCCGTGTCCGGCGCAGGCCTATCGCGAAGTAGGTCTTACGTTTCCCGGCCCGAGATTACGAACCGGAAGTCTGTGGTGGGTGACGTCGTCATCGTCGCGGCGACGACGTCACCGGATCACCAGGAGCTCTTGTGGACGCCGGGCAGCTCGCCGGCGTGCGCCATCTCGCGGACGCAGATTCGGCACAGGCCGAACTTGCGGAACACCGAGTGCGGACGACCGCACCGCTGGCAGCGGGTGTAGGCGCGCACCGCGAACTTGGGCTTCTTGTTGGCCTTGTTGACCAATGCCTTCTTAGCCATTAGCTCAGTTCTCCTTGAACGGGAAGCCGAGGTGCTTGAGCAGGGCACGGCCTTCTTCGTTGTTGGTCGCGGTGGTCACCACGGTGATGTCCATGCCGCGCGGACGGTCGATCTTGTCCACGTCGATCTCGTGGAACATCGACTGCTCGTTCAGGCCGAACGTGTAGTTGCCGTTGCCGTCGAACTGGGTTCCCGACAGGCCACGGAAGTCCCTGATGCGGGGAAGGGCCACGGACACGAGACGGTCCAGGAATTCCCACATGCGGTCGCCGCGAAGCGTGACGCGGGCACCGATCGGCATGCCCTCGCGAAGCTTGAACTGCGCGATCGACTTGCGTGCCTTGCGGATCTCGGGCTTCTGACCGGTGATCAGAGCGAGATCGTTGACGGCACCGTTGATGAGCTTGGCGTCGCGGGCGGCGTCACCGACACCCATGTTGACGACGACCTTGACGACGCCCGGGATCTGCATCACGTTGGCGTAGTCGAATTCGCTGTTCAGCGCAGCCTTGATCTCTTCGCGGTAGCGAGTCTTCAGGCGCGGCTGGATCTTGTTCTCAGTGGAGGTCATGTCAGATGTCCTTCCCGTTCTTCCGGGAAATCCGAACGCGCTTGCCGGACTCTTCGTCTGTCCGGTAGCCCACGCGGGTGGGGTTGCCGTCCGAGTCGATGACCGCGACGTTGGAAACGTGGATCGGGGC
This sequence comes from Rhodococcus sp. ZPP, assembly GCF_017656075.1. Taxonomy (NCBI): domain Bacteria; kingdom Bacillati; phylum Actinomycetota; class Actinomycetes; order Mycobacteriales; family Nocardiaceae; genus Rhodococcus; species Rhodococcus sp. ZPP. Next base: position 5,903,519 of record NZ_CP058638.1, on the reverse strand, counting down.
TTCCTGCGTCACGATGCCGCCGGAGGAAGCTCCGCGCTCGTTCGCGGAAACCGCGGTGTGCTTCTTGATGCGGTTCACGCCTTCGACGAGGACCTTGTTGGTCGCGGGGTAGGCCTGAATGACCTTGCCCTTCGCGCCCTTGTCCTTGCCGGCGATGACCAGCACGGTGTCACCCTTGTGCACCTTCATCACAGCACCTCCGGGGCGAGCGAGACGATCTTCATGAACTTCTTCTCACGCAGCTCACGGCCGACCGGGCCGAAGATGCGGGTGCCACGGGGATCGTTGTCCGGCTTGATGAGGACGGCGGCGTTCTCGTCGAACTTGATGTACGACCCGTCCGGCCGGCGACGTTCCTTCGTGGTGCGGACGATGACGGCCTTGACGACCTCGCCCTTCTTGATGTTTCCACCCGGGATGGCGTCCTTGACGGTGGCGACGATGATGTCACCGATCCCGGCGTAGCGGCGTGACGAACCACCGAGAACGCGGATGCAGAGAATCTCCTTGGCACCCGTGTTGTCGGCGACGCGCAGCCGCGACTCCTGCTGAATCACTTACTTCTCCTTGACCTGGTGTTTTCGACTGGAGCGACCAACTGGCGGTCGCTCTGTCGTGCACGGCAGATTTCCGACCCGACGTGCGCGGTCCGTACCCGTACCCTGCATGAGGCCGCCCTGACGGGTGGCACAACGGTGGGGTTGCCGTGCATCTGTCGCAAGGCAACCCCACCATCATACTGGACACATATTGTGGTTCTTACTTGGCCTTCTCGACGACCTCGACGAGGCGCCAGTGCTTCGTCGCGGACAGCGGACGGGTTTCCATCAGCTGCACGAGGTCACCGACACCGGCGACACCGTTCTCGTCGTGGGCCTTGACCTTGCTGGTCCGGCGGATGATCTTGCCGTAGAGCGGGTGCTTGACCCGGTCTTCGAGCTCGACCACGATCGTCTTCTCCATCTTGTCGGAGACGACATATCCGGTGCGGACCTTGCGGCTGCCGCGCTCTGTAGTGCTCACTGCTTTTTCCTCACTCATGCCGCGTCACCTGCGTCCGGACCAACGGCCAGTCCGAGCTCACGCTCACGCAGAACGGTGTAGATACGCGCGATGTCGTGACGGACGGTCCGAAGCCGGCGGTTGTTGTCCATCTGGCCGGTGGCCATCTGGAAACGAAGGTTGAACAGCTCTTCCTTCGACTCACGAAGCCGGGTGACCAGCTCTTCTTCGGTGAGCTCGCGGAGCTCTGCGGCTGGGGTTCCAGTAGCCATCAGAACTGCTCCTCCCTTGTCACGATCCGGCACTTGCAGGGGAGCTTGTGCATCGCGCGGCGCAGGGCCTCGCGTGCGATCTCCTCGTTGGGGTAGCTCATCTCGAACATCACGCGACCAGGCTTGACGTTCGCGATCCACCACTCGGGGGAACCCTTACCGGAACCCATGCGGGTTTCGGCCGGCTTCTTGGTGAGGGGGCGATCCGGGAAGATGTTGATCCAGATCTTGCCGCCACGCTTGATGTGCCGGGTCATGGCGATACGAGCGGACTCGATCTGCCGGTTGGTGATGTAGGCAGGCTCGAGAGCCTGGATGCCGTAGTCACCGAAGGTCACCTGGGTTCCACCCTTGGCGGCACCCGAACGGCTCGGATGGTGCTGCTTGCGGTGCTTGACCCGCCGTGGGATCAACATGCGTCAGCCCTCCTTCTGTTCAGTCGTAGCGGGTGCATCGGCGGTGGCGGTCGCTGCGCGACCGGCCTCGGTGCTGGTCGCGGTGGTGCCGGTGGCACCGGAACGACGGGGGCGGCTCGGACGCTCGCGCCGCGGACGATCGCCGGCGGGAGCAGCCACGTTGGCGGCGAGCTCACGCTTGCCACCGACGATGTCGCCCTTGTAGATCCAGACCTTCACGCCGATGCGGCCGAAGGTGGTCTTGGCCTCGTAGAGGCCGTAGTCGATGTCGGCGCGCAGCGTGTGCAGCGGGACGCGACCTTCGCGGTAGAACTCCGAGCGGGACATCTCGGCACCACCGAGACGACCGGAGCACTGGACCCGGATGCCCTTGACGTTCGGCTGACGCATGGCCGACTGGATGGCCTTACGCATGGCGCGACGGAAAGCGACGCGGTTCGAGAGCTGCTCGGCGACACCCTGGGCGACGAGCTGAGCCTCGGCCTCGGCGTTCTTGACCTCGAGGATGTTCAGCTGGACCTGCTTGCCGGTCAGCTTCTCGAGCTCGGAACGGATGCGGTCGGCCTCGGCGCCGCGGCGGCCGATGACGATGCCCGGACGCGCGGTGTGGATGTCCACACGCACACGGTCACGGGTGCGCTCGATCTCGACCTTCGCGATGCCCGCGCGCTCCATGCCGGTGGCGAGGAGCTTACGGATGGCGACGTCTTCCTTGACGTACTCCGCGTACTGCTTGTCTGCGTACCAGCGGGACTTCCAGTCGGTGGTGATGCCGAGTCGGAAGCCGTGCGGGTTGATTTTCTGGCCCACTACTGAGCACTTCCCTTCCGGCGATTACGGGTCGATGTTCCGGTCTTCGGCAGGCTCTCCACGATCACGGTGATGTGGCTCGTCCGCTTACGGATACGGAACGCACGTCCCTGTGCACGCGGCTGGAACCGCTTGAGGGTCGCGCCCTCGTCCACGTACGCCGTGGCAACGACAAGCGTGCTCGGGTCGAGGTCGAGGTTGTTCTCGGCGTTGGCTGCAGCGCTGGCGATCACCTTGGCGACCGGCTCGCTCGCTGCCTGCGGCGCGAACTTCAGGATGGAGAGGGCGTCTTCAACCGAACGCCCGCGGACCAGGTCCACAACTCGACGCGCCTTCATCGGCGTGACGCGCACGTGGCGCGCAATTGCCTTGGCGGTCGGGTTGGCGGTTTCGGTGTTGCTCATCGCCTCTTCGCCTTCCGATCATCCTTGATGTGACCCTTGAACGTGCGGGTCGGTGCAAACTCTCCGAGCTTGTGTCCGACCATCGAGTCGGAGACGAACACGGGGACGTGCTTGCGGCCGTCGTGAACCGCAAACGTGTGGCCGATGAAGTCCGGGATGATCGTGGAACGACGGGACCAGGTCTTGATGACCTGCTTGGTTCCCTTTTCGTTCTGCACGTCCACCTTCGCGAGGAGGTGGTCATCGACGAACGGGCCCTTCTTGAGGCTGCGTGGCATCCTTCACTCCCTCCTAGCGCTTGTTCTTGCCGGTACGGCGACGACGGACAATGAGCTTGTCACTCGCCTTGTTCTTGCGGGTGCGGCCTTCGGGCTTGCCCCACGGGCTGACCGGGTGGCGACCACCGGAGGTCTTACCCTCACCACCACCGTGCGGGTGGTCGACCGGGTTCATCACGACACCACGGACGGTCGGGCGCTTGCCCTTCCACCGCATACGGCCGGCCTTGCCCCAGTTGATGTTCGACTGTTCGGCGTTGCCGACCTCACCGATCGAGGCGCGGCAGCGAACGTCGACGCGACGGATTTCGCCGGACGGCATACGCAGCGTGGCGTAGGTGCCTTCCTTACCGAGCAACTGGATGCTGGAACCAGCCGAGCGGGCCATCTTGGCGCCGCCACCGGGGCGGAGCTCGACGGCGTGGATGGTGGTACCCGTCGGGATGTTGCGCAGGGGCAGGTTGTTGCCGGGCTTGATGTCGGCGCCTGCACCGGACTCGACCGGCGCACCCTGGAACAGGCCCTTGGGGGCGATGATGTAGCGCTTCTCGCCATCTGCGTAGTGCAGCAGGGCGATACGCGCGGTGCGGTTGGGGTCGTACTCGATGTGCGCGACCTTGGCCGGCACGCCGTCCTTGTCGTTGCGACGGAAATCGATCAACCGGTAGGCGCGCTTGTGACCGCCGCCCTTGTGCCGGGTGGTGATACGACCGTGTGCGTTACGTCCACCGCGTCCGTGGAGCGGGCGAACCAGCGACTTCTCGGGGGTCGACCGAGTGATCTCGGCGAAGTCCGAGACGCTCGAGCCACGACGGCCCGGAGTTGTCGGCTTGTACTTACGGATTGCCATGAGTCTTCTCGTCCTCTATGTCTCGTCAAGTCCCGGCGCTTACGCGACCGGTCCTCCGAAGATCTCGATGGGCTTGCTGTCGGCCGAGAGGGTCACGAGCGCGCGCTTGGTGTCCTTGCGCTTGCCGTAACCGAACCGGGTCCGCTTGCGCTTGCCCTGACGGTTGGCGGTGTTGACGCTTGTCACAGTGACGCCGAAGATCTTCTCGACGGCAATCTTGATCTGCGTCTTGTTCGAGTCCGGGTGCACCAGGAAGGTGTAGGTGCCTTCCTCGATCAGTCCGTAGGACTTCTCGGAGATGACCGGAGCCAGCAGGATGTCGCGGGGGTCAGCGATGGTCGTCACTTGGCCTCCTCCTTGTTCTCTTCCTGGACGCTCTCGGCGGGCCCGTGGATGAACGTGTTGAGCGCCTCGACGCTGAACACGACGTCATCGCTGTTGAGCACGTCGTACGTGTTGAGCTGGTCGGGTGCGATGGGATGCACACCGTCCAGGTTCTGCACGCTCTTCCACGCCGCAATGTCTTCACGTCCGACGACGAGCAGGACCTTCTTGCGGTCCGAGATCTCGCCCAGGAACGCCTTGGCGCCCTTCGTCGAGGGAGTCTGACCGGCGACCAGCTCGGTGATCACGTGGATACGCTCGTTGCGCGCCCGGTCGGAGAGAGCTCCGCGCAGGGCGGCGGCCTTCATCTTCTTGGGCGTCCGCTGGCTGTAGTCACGCGGCTGCGGGCCGTGGACGGTGCCACCACCAGCGAACTGCGGTGCACGGGTCGAGCCCTGGCGAGCGCGGCCGGTGCCCTTCTGGCGGTACGGCTTCTTTCCACCGCCGCGAACCTCGCCGCGGGTCTTGGTGGAGTGGGTGCCCTGACGCGCAGCTGCGAGCTGAGCGACGACAACCTGGTGGAGAAGCGCGATGTTGGCAGGCGCGTCGAAGATCTCCGCGGGGAGGTCGACGGTGCCGTTGGTCTTGCCGCCGGCGACCTTGACGTCCAGCGTCAGCTTGGTCGTCGATGTCTCGGTGCTGGTCATGCCCGTGCACCACCCTTCACTGCACTCTTGACGATCACGAGGCCACCCTTGCGGCCGGGGATCGCACCCTTGATCAGCAGCAGGCCGTTCTCGGCGTCCACCTTGTGGACCGAGAGGTTCTGCGTCGTGATGCGGTCGCTACCCATGCGACCGGACATGCGCATGCCCTTGAACACGCGGCCCGGAGTGGCGCAACCACCGATGGAACCGGGGCGACGGTGCACAGCCTGGGCGCCGTGCGAGGCGCCCTGGCCGGCGAAGCCGTGGCGCTTCATGGTTCCGGCGAAGCCCTTACCCTTGCTGGTTCCGGTGACGTCGACGTAGGCGCCGTCCTCGAAGACCTCGGCGGTAAGTTCCTGGCCGACCTCGTACTCCGAGGTGTCGGCAACGCGGAGCTCCACAACGTGGCGGCGCGGGGTGACGCCGGCCTTGGCGAACTGGCCGGAAGTCGGCTTGTTCACCTTGCGCGGGTCGATGGCGCCGAACGCGAGCTGCACGGCGCTGTAGCCGTCACGCTCTTCGGTACGAATCTGGGTCACGACGTTGGGCCCGGCCTTCACGACGGTGACCGGAACGACCCGGTTGTTCTCGTCGAAGACCTGGGTCATGCCGAGCTTCGTGCCCAGGATTCCCTTGATCTTGGTATCAGTCATTGTTTTTGTCTCCGCCGCGCTCACTGAATATTGACGTCGACGCTGGCCGGAAGGTCGATGCGCATGAGCGCGTCCACCGTCTTGGGCGTCGGGTCGAGGATGTCGATAAGCCGCTTGTGAGTACGCATCTCGAAGTGCTCGCGCGAGTCCTTGTACTTGTGCGGCGAGCGGATGACGCAGTACACGTTCTTTTCGGTCGGCAACGGCACGGGTCCAACGACGCGGGCCCCGGTACGGGTCACCGTCTCGACGATCTTGCGCGCTGACGCGTCGATCGCCTCATGGTCGTAGGCCTTGAGCCTGATGCGGATCTTCTGTCCCGCCACGCTTAGTGTCCTTTTCTTGCCGCGTTTCGTAGAACCACCCGAGTCGGGCCGAACTACCTCGTCGTCTGCACAGTCCTTACCTGGGCCGCAACTGTCCGAACGCTAGGCGACCGGGACGCACCCGATCCGCTGCCGCTGTTCATCTGTCATGGTTCTCCGGTACACGCGGTCGGGCGTGTCGCCCTCCCACTCATTCTCCGACCCGCAACTTTTCAGCTTTCGGGCCGGGAATTCGCACCGGATGCACTCGAAATCGAGTGCACAGTAGGTACTGCTTCCGTCTTGCATGGGCCGCGAACAGCTCTTTCGAACCGCTCGACGACGTTCTTCACCCCACCTGTTTCAGGCCGCAATAGATCGCGTCCCAGACAAGGCAACCCGACCAGTATGCCGTACGAGGCCCGAGACTTCAAACCGACCCGGACCGGCGCCGCGGCCGCAGAACTTACTTTCGAGTAAGGTGTCGGGATGACGACTTCGAGTCCTACCTATGCCGCCTGGCAGAAGCTTCCGGACAACGCCCTCGGTCACACTCTCTTCTCTCTGGCGATGTGTGTACGCGTTCCCTACTTCGGCTCGGTGCTCCCCCGCGTCGTCGACATGCGCCCCGGACGCTGCGAGGTTCACGCCCCGAAATGGTGGGGCGTGCGCAACCACCTCGGCACCTTTCACGCCATCGCGGCCTGCAACCTCGCCGAGGTCGCCATGGGCATGCTGTCCGAAGCAACCGTGCCGAGCACGCATCGATGGATTCCGAAGTCCATGACGGTCGACTACCTCGCCAAGGCGAACGGATCGTTGCGGGCGATCGCCGAACTACCGGAGCCGCCGGACTTTGCCACCATCACCGAGGGCGCCGAGCTGGTGGTGCCGGTACGCATCGTCGACCGCGCGGGGAACGAGGTGGTCCACGCTGACATCACGACGTGGGTGACGCCCCGCAGTGCGGGACCGGGGACTTCATAGCTCCGGGCAAGCAACCATGGTGAGCACCGAGGCGGAAGCGGAGGTGGACGACGGCACGACGCATGTCGAAGCTCACATTTCGGTCCCGGCCCCTCCGCGGCCGCGAATTGCCCTGCGGGAGTACTGCGGACACCGGGCCTGACGTTCGCACACCATGGCCGTCGACAGGGAAGACGCAGAGGTTGCGGCGGTCGCGGGAGTGGAACTGGTACAGGTGTGCGGCATTTATCGTGTACCTGTCTGCGCGCGTTACAGAAGATTCCCCGGCCCCTTCCCCGGGCGTGGACATGGTTCGCGGGTCTGGCTTCATCTCACTTCTCGCGTGCCATACTCGAGGACATGCCTGCACCTGACACCGCCGTACTTGTCGAGGGAATCGAAAAATCCTTCGGTGACGTCGCAGCGTTGCGGGGCGTGAGCTTCGAGGTACCCCGCGGCACGGTTCTGGGCATCCTCGGCCCCAACGGGGCTGGAAAGACCACCACCGTCAACGTCCTGTCCACACTGCTCCGGCCTGATGCCGGACGGGCCTTCGTCGCCGGGCACGACGTCGTCACCGAATCGGCGGACGTGCGGCGGAGCATCATGATGACGGGGCAGTACGCGGCCCTCGACGAGTCGTTGACCGGCCGCGAGAACCTCGTGCTGTTCGGGCGTCTGATGGGTCTGCCCAAGGGCGACGCGAAGGCGCGGGCCCAGGATCTCCTCACTCAGTTCGACCTCCTCGACGCCGGTGACCGAAAGGTGTCCGGCTACTCGGGCGGTATGCGTCGACGCGTCGACATCGCGTGCGGTCTGGTGATCCGGCCGGAAGTGGTGTTCCTCGACGAACCGACCACCGGTCTCGACCCCCGCAGCCGTCAGGGCGTGTGGGGTCTCGTGTCTGCGCTGAAAGATCAGGGCATCACCATTCTGCTCACCACGCAGTACCTCGAAGAGGCCGACTTGCTGAGCGACAACATCGTGGTCATCGACAAGGGCACGGTGATCGCCGAAGGCTCGGCGGACGACCTCAAGGCCCGCACCGGCGGCAGCTATTGCGAAGTCGTGCCGGTCCAGCTCTCCGATCTACCGCGCGTGCGCGAGGTTCTGGCGGGCCTGTGCCCGCCCGACCGCGTCATCGAGGAAGGTTCCGACCGCTTGTCGATTCCGGCCGAGCACGGTGCCCAGACTCTCGCCGAGGTGCTTCGTCGTCTCGACATGGCCGGTGTGAAACTTGCCGACATCGCACTCCGACGGCCGTCGCTCGATGACGTGTTCCTCTCGCTCACCGGACATGCACGCGTCGACGAGAGCCTGCCGTCGTGACGGCGCCCCCGCAGGTAGCCTTCGAACGCGCTCTCGCGGGCAAGCACCGAAAGCCCCAGCCGTCCAACGTGCAGCAGTGGGTTGCACTGACCCAGCGAAATCTCCACACCATGTCGGTGACGGGTCAGTTCTTCATCGCGGTGCTCGCACCGTTGATCTTCACAGTCGGCTTCTACCTACCGCTGCGTCTGGTGATGAAGTTCCAGGGCGTCGACTACGCCCAGTTCGTCATGCCGATCATCGTGCTCCAAGCGATGGCGTTCACGGCCGTCTCCGCCGCGCATCGAGCGGCGACCGAGGCGTCGAACGGTATGAATACCCGATTCCAGACCATGCCCGTGGGAGCAGCCATACCCTTGGCGGCGCGCATGTCTGCGTCACTCGTGCACTCGTCCATTTCGCTCGTCGCTGCCGTGACGTACGGGTATCTCATCGGTTTCAGGTTCGATGGCGGCACGAGGCTGACCCTCGGCTTCTGTGCCCTGGCGATGCTCATCGGGTTCGCACTCACGACCGGTGCGGATGCGCTCGGAACGCTGACGGGGAGCCCGGAAGTCACCAGCCAGGCGCTCACGCTCCCTCAGCTGATTCTGGGGATGTTCTCCTCCGGGTTCGTTCCGGTGAGCCAGTTCCCGGACTGGGCGCAGGGCTTCGTACGGAACCAGCCGATATCTCAGTTCTCCGAATCGATGCGTGCCATGACCGAGGGCACGATCACCCTGCACCAGATGACGCCGACTCTGCTGTGGTGCGCCGGACTCGTGCTCGCTTTCGTTCCATTGTCGATCTGGTCGAATGTGAGGCGCGGATGACCACCGAGTATCGAGCCGAGGCGCCCACCCGGGTGACGTTCCCCGCGGTGTCGAAGCCGCATCCCGAGAACTCGGCATCCGCCCTGGTGGTTCACAGCCTGTTGCAGACGAAACGGCTTCTTGTGCGTTGGGCTCGCGACCCCGGAACGATGATCCAGGCCATCGTCTATCCCGCACTGATGCTTGTCATGTTCTGGGCCGTGTTGGGCATTTCGATCACCAAGGCCACGGGCGTCAACAGTCTGTACGGCACCGTCCCCATGATCACTCTGGTCGGTGCCATGTTCGGCTCCATCGCGGGGGGACTGTCCCTCAAGAAAGAATGGGCCAACGGCCTGCTCGGCAGGTTCTGGGTTCTCCCCGTCCACAGGGCTTCTCCCCTGGTCAGCCGGCTGCTGGCCGAGTGTGTGCGCATCTCTCTGACGACGGTCCTCATCATCGCCGTCGGAATTGCCCTCGGCTTCCGGTTCGACCAGGGCGTCCTCGCCGGCGTGGGCCTCATGCTTCTGCCACTTCTCTTCGGCGTCAGCTTCGCGACGATGGTGACGGCCCTCGCTGTCAACGCGGGGAAGGCGCCACTCGTCGAACTGCTGTCCCTGCTCTGCACACTTCTGCTGTTCTTCAACTCGGGATTCGTACCCACCGCCGCGTACCCGACCTGGTTGCAGTCGTTCGTCGAGAACCAGCCGATGTCCTGTGCCATCGACGCGATGAAGGGTCTGTCGATGGGCGGCCCGGTGGCGGAACCACTGATCAAGACGATCGCCTGGTCGATCGGTGGACTGATCGTGTTCACCTACCCCGCGGTGCGCGGATACCGAAGGGCCGCAGGGACTCCCCCGTAGCACCCACGTCCGCCTGCCGTCCCGTCGAGTCCCGCGGAATCAGCGAGGGGTCCGGCCTGTGAGGGGTGGCTGAATCACCAACGGGTCGTCTGCGGCCGGCGGACCGTACACACCCCCGCCCCGGGTCGCGTTCTCCTGCCCGAGATCGTCGGGGCGTGGGACATTGACCGCACCACGCTGTTCGAGGTAGTCCTGCGACTGGCACGTCCAGTCGAGGGCCGGTTCACGTGGTTCCGCCTCGGTGACCAGTCGGCGGGGGGCGTCGTACACACACATCGGGCCCTGCGTGCCGACGAGGAGCAGATCGGCCAGTCCGCCCTTCTCGATCGAACCGATCTTCGGCAGTGCCGTCGGCATGATCGACAGGCCGTAGTCGAGTGACGGTTGCCGATCCGCCACGATGCGGGTGGGGAGGACCAGATCGGCGAGCATGGTGCCGAGGGAGTCGCGGTTGCCGGCAAGCAGGGAGTCGAGGCTGGCCATCGTCTGGGGCGAGCGTCCCATCAAATCGACGAGGGCCGCATCGTTGGCCTGCAGTTGTTCGAAGACATTTCGTGCGGTGCTCGCCGATCCGGGCAGTGCTGCAGCCAATCCGTCGGCGCTGTCCAGGAGTGGCATTCCTTTGTCGACGATGGTGGTGAGCGCTTCTGTGCGACTGTCGAGTAGCTGCGCTGCCTCGGCCGAATTGTCGAGCAGGTTCTGCAGGTCCGGTCCGGTTCCCTGGAAGGCGGTGCCGAACGTGTCGGCAATCGTCGAGAGGTCGTGCACGTCGAGTGTGTTCACCAGGTCGGTCGCCTGAACGAGGGTAGCGTCCAGCGACTTCGGAACCCCGTCCGCCGGGATGGCGATGACGTCTCCGTCGACCAGATAGGGCGGCTGGTCGGTGGTGGGCATGATGTCGAGCGACTGAATGCCGACCGGATTTTCGGTGCTGATCTTCGCGACGGACCCGATCGGTATCTCGGTTCCCGGATGTAGTTCGATTCCGAGCACTATGCCCGAACCGGAGGGGCTGACGTCGACCGATTCGACGGTTCCCACTCCCACTCCGCGGTAGTTCACCGAGGTTCCGCGGGCGAGCCCGGCCGCGTTGTCCAGTTCGGCGCTCAGCCGGAGAGGATCGCCGAACGTGTCCGGTCCGGCGACGTACCGCAACCCGAACAGAATCGCGACCAGTGAAATCACTACGAACATGACGAGCTGTGCCACGACGTGCCGGGTCATCAGCGGACACCTCCGCCGAGGACCTCGGCCAGTGTCCGGGCTTCCGGGACCTCGAGGGGCGCCGAGCCGGTGAGCAGTTTCGCGATGACCGCTGTGACGTCGAAAGTCCCGTTGAAGGTCACGTAGTCGCCGGGTGTGGCGGCGGCGAATCCACCGAGGAACCGTGCGACCGCGTCCAGTGTCGGCGCCAGCTCCGATTCGAATCCTTCGAGGGCGGCCAGTACCGTGCCGGCGTCATCGATTTCGGCCGACAGCTCCGTTCCGGCGCTTCCGAGGACACGTTCGGCTTCCCCGGTGAGTGCGGACGCCTGGTGCATGAGCGCGGTGATCTGTTCACGCTGGGACAGCAGTAGGTCGATCACCGGCGACATTTCGGTCAGCGCGCGATCCAGTATCGGTTGTCCGGCCGCCAATTCGGCGGAAAACGCATGGGAGGCCCCTATTGCCCTGTTCAGTTCGTCACGGTGGTCATCGACGACACCCAGCGTGTTGTTCAACATGTCCGCAAGGTCTCGCACCTTGTCGGAGCGGCCGGCGAAGGCTGCGCTCAATTCCCTCATGATGGTGCTCATCTGATCGATTCCACTACCGTTGAGCACGGTGGCGAGCGCTGCCAGTCCACTTTCGATGTCCGGGCCGCGCGACGTGTGTAGCAATGGAATCGCGTCACCGTCGCCCATCGGTGTCCCGATTCCGTCCTCCACGTTCAGCCGCACGAAGGGATTGCCGAGGGCAGTGGGTAGCTCGATCCGCGCGGTGACATCTCGGGGCACACGGACGTCGTCACGGATCCGCATTTCGAGCCTGGCGGTGAAGTTTCGGGTGGACACCTCGGATACGCGACCGATCACATCCTGTCCGGCCCGGACTTCGGCACCGGGTACGACCCGGTCGGCACCCGCGAACTCTGCGGTGATGCGATACGACGGCCCGTCGGGCGCGTGACCGACCGACAGGCCTTGAAGGCTGAGCGAGCATCCGGACGTGATCGCGGCGGCCCCGAGGATCACCACAGTCGTCAGTGCGTGCATTCTGCTCCGGATCGTCATCGTCCTCCGACCATGAGTTCACGTAGCCCGAACGGATCGGACATGCTGGGAGGGAATTGAATCGGGTTGGTGATTCCTGGTCCGCGGCAGAGGATCGGATCGACCACCTGACACAGAGGCGACGTCGGCTCGGCCTGCGCAAGATTGGTCGAGATGTTCAATCGGATGCGGGCACGCTGGTCGGGGGTGACCGCACGCTGAATGTTGTCGACGAGCAAGGGCAGCAGATCCATGATCTCGGCGAGGTCGGTGTCGTGCTGTCGAAGAACGCCACTCATTCCGGCGAGGTTGTCGATACTGGCACTCAGGTCGCCCCCGCGAGCGGCAACGAGCTGATCGATGTGGTCCAGCAGAGTCGTGAGCTGCACTATCGTGGAGCCGATCTCGAACTGCTGTCCGGCGAACTCGTCGCCGACGACAGTCAGCGACTGTGCCAGCGAGTCGACCTGAGCCTGCCGCGCCGAGATCGTCGTGACGAGCACCTCCAGGTTATCGATGAGGGCGCCGAGATCCTCGCTGTTGCCGGCGACGACCGAACTCGCCTGGGACAGCGTGCGGATGGCATCGTTCATCGCCTGGCCGGTACCGTGAGTGGACGCCGCGGTGGCCGAGAGTGCGGCTCCCACGTTGCCGCCTTTCGGACCGAGCACCTCGACCACAGTCTCGACACTGTCCATCAGTTGGTCCCAGGTAATCGGCGAGTGACTGCGCTCGAGCGGGATGGTGTCGCCACTGCCCAGTACCGGTCCCCCGGTGTAGGCCGGTCCGAGTTCGACGAAGCGTTCACCGATCGCGGACGAGACCAGCACATACGAATGCGCATCCGCAGGAAGGCTGACGTCGGCGGCGACCGACATGGTGACCAGAACGGTCGCACCCCTCGGTTCCACCGCCTCGACGGCGCCCACCGGGACACCCAGCACGGTGACCTTGGTTCCGGGAAAGACCCCGTTCACGTAGGCGAACTCCGAATGCACCGTGGTTGAGGACGAACGGAAGATCACCAGCCAACCGGCCACTGCGATCGCCACGACGAGCCCGACTGTCAGACCGATCCTCACAGCCCTGCGCGCCGCGGTCTTCACGAACACCCCGTCAGCAGTCCGACGACGCACAGAAGGTTGTCCGCGATGAAGGCGGAGGGCGCGGAGACGTCGGCCCAATCGCCCGTTCCGGTCGAGTTGACCAGGGCGCGTGCGGCCGGTGCACCCTGTGTGAGGAGGGTATCGATATTGCCCAGGTTGGCGTTGAGGCGGTCCGTCACCTGACGTGCGTTCGCAAGCAGGAGGTCGAGATCGTGTGTGTTCTCGCCGAGGAACTGCGACGCCTGAGCTACCAGGGACTCCAGATCTTCGACCATCTGACGTATCGCTTCCCGTCGCGTCGCCAGCGTCTTCATGACGACTTCCGCGTTTCCCAGCAGCGTCGACAACTGGTCCTGTTGACTTACCAGCACATCCGTCACAGTTCGGGAACTGTCGAGTAATTGCGTGATCTGGTCGGCATTCTTGGCCAGGATCGCGGACGCTGCACTGATCCCTGCCAGCGCATCCTGGTTGAGGGTGGCATCCGTGGGCATCGTGTCCGTGACCGTCGCAACCATTTTCTGCAGTCCCTCGACGTCCAGTTCGCTCGCTGCTTCGATCGCGCCGGACCCGATGTCGTCGAGGGAGTAAGGCACGCTGGTGCGGCTCAGCGGGATCACTCCGTTCGACGGCGTTTCATCCGGCCCGGAAGGCGCGACATCGAGATATCGCTTACCGAGGATGGTCGACAGTTTCACTGCCGCCGAAGTCGTGGAGCCGAGGCGTCGTTCACCGTCGAGCCGGAAATGGACGTGGACACGATCGCCGGCAAGCTCGACCTCCGTGACCCGGCCGGCAGGAACTCCGGCGACGTAGACGTAGTCCGAGGTGGTCAGGCCTGCCGCGTTGGCGAGTTCCGCGGTGTACGCGTCGGTCCGAACGGTAAAGCTCACCCGAGGTACGACGAGGACGATCGCCAGAACCAGTGTGGCGGCCGTGATTCCCACGGCTCCCACGGCAAGGGGACTGACCGGTCGCACACGTTCCTTGCCGGACAGGGAGTCCCAGACGTCCCGAATCTTGTCCACGAACGTCATTGGCAATACCTCGAATGCAGGTCTGGACCCAATGCGCCTTCCTGACCGTCGACATTGACGATGAAGGTGCACAGGTAGATGTTGAGCCACGATCCGTACTCGCCGGCGCGGTTGACGGAGGCGAAGAAGCTCGGAGTCGCCGTCATCAGGTGGTCGAACTCGGCGTTCGCGCCGAGCATCGCACCCGTGAGCGAATTCATCCGGTCTACCGTTCGGGTGAGTTCGGGAACTCGGCCGTCGAGGATGTCGATCATCGAGGCACTGACGGCAGCCGTGTTGTCGAGGGTATCGATCAACACGTCGTTGTTCTCGGCGAGCATCCCGGTGAACGCGGTGAGGCTTTCCACCAAGTGCGAGAGTTCGGGTCCCCTGGCGGCCGCGGTGGTGGCGACGACCTCGAGATTGCCGATGAGCTCACCGATGACCTGATCGTGATTCGCCAGATTTCCGGTCACCGCGGTGACCCGTCGCAGCAGGGTGTCGACACTGGTTCTCCGGCCGTCGAATACGGCGACGACCTCGGAGGCGAGTTCGTTGACCTGTGTGGGGTCGATCGCCTCGAACAGGGGCTTGAAACCGTTGAACAGACTCGTCAGGTCCAGGGCAGGCGAAGTGCGGTCGAGCGGGATCGTCTCCCCCTCCTCGAGCGTGCCTTTCCCGATTTCGCCTGCACTCAGGTCGAGGTACCGGACACCCAGCAAGTCACCGTACCGGATGGCGACGGTGGTGTCGGCGGGCAACGTCTGATCGCGCTCCACCCGGAAATCGACCAGGGCGGAGGCGGTTCCGGCATCACCGTCCACGATCTGCACCGAATCGACCTTTCCTACTCGCACGCCGGCGATCGTGACGTCGCTGCCAGGCGTGACGCCCTGGGCATCGGTGAACATCGCCTTGAATCCGACCGTCGGGCCGGGGACGGGGACGCGCAGGGTGTTGACCACGAGCACTGCGGCGAACACCGCGACGACCAGGAAGATCGCCAGCTTGAACGCCGATCTGCGGACGTTCATCGACCACGTCCTTCACCGCAGTTGGGCCCGCTGAGGCCGGGATAACGAGGGCAGTCCGCAGCGGTGTACGGCCGCGGATTCGACAGGTCGGCAGCGACCCGCACCGCAAACTTGCCGGTCGCGAAAACCGATGCCCCTGCCTCGCCGAACGGACCCAGCTCGTCGAGTGTCGCCCGCAGCATGTCGGACTTACTCGCCATCGTGCCGAGGGTGGGTGAAAGATTCAGTGCCACAGCGATCAACGAATCGGCGTTCTCCTCCACGACAGCCCCCGAGTTCCTGGAGACGACGAGACTGGCGGCCAGAAACCCGGTGAAGCTGTCGGCGTTCTCCACCAGGGTGTGCGACAGGGATGTGGCCGCCTCCATCGTGGCCAGTAGATCCGGGGACGCCGCACCCAGCTGCTCACTGAGACGGGCGATCTGCGGGGCGCGCTGCGCCACCGAATCGACGAGCGGCGCTGTCGCCTGCGCGACCTCGTGGAGGCTGTCGAGAGTGTGACCCAGCTGCTCGCCTCGGCCGCGCAGCGCGTCCGCGACCGCACTGAGGGCTGCCTGCATCTGTTCCGGCTCCACCTCCGACAACAGCTGATAGACACGCGAGTACAGGTCGTACATCTGCACCGTTTCGGTAGAGGTGTCGGGTGCGAGGTGCGCTCCCTCGGCGAGCCTCGCTCCGGCTGCGGCGCCGGTGGGTACGAGGTCCACGATCTGGTCGCCGAACAGGGTGCGGGGCACGATCCGAACGCGAACGCTCGCCGGGATGTGGTGGATCTGCTGGGGATCGAGGCTGATCTCCAACCCCGACTTCTCGATGCCGGGATCGACACTGGCCACGGTGCCCACCGCGGCGCCGCGGTACGACACCGTCGAATGCGACTTCACGGCGCCAGCCTCTGCAGGCAGGGTCGCGTGCACCACGGGATCGGTCACGATCGACTCGGTGCCGAAGCCTACGAGGAGAATCGATCCGGTGGCGAGGACGACGACGCCGAGCAGTCCGCGAACGGCGAGGGCGATCGTCCCTGGGCCGCCCGGGCGGCCCCGCATCACGGCAGCCCCAGCGCGGGAGCGGACGGCACGAGACCCCAGAGTGCAAGAGTCAACAGGAGGTCCACGATTCCGATGGTGAGGATGCTGGTGCGCAACGCGCGCCCGGCGGCCCGGCCGACGCCCTCGGGACCTCCGAATGCGTGATACCCGTACGAGCAGTGCACCAGCGCAATGATGGTAGCGAAGACGATCGCCTTGACGAACGAATACAGGATGTCGGTGGGAGTGAGCATGAGATGGAAGTAGTAATCGTAGGTACCAGCGGACTGTCCGGCGAAGGTGACGATCACCAGCCGCGACGCCAGGTAGGACGACAGGAGCCCCACGATATAGAGCGGCACGACACAGATCAGGCAGGACACGAGCCGGGTGCTCGCCAGAAACGGCAGCGAGCGGATCGCCATCGCGTCGAGCGCGCTGATCTCCTCCGAGATCCGCATCGATCCCAGCTGCGCGGTGAACCCGGTCCCGACCTTGGCCGCGAGCGCTATCGACGCAATCACCGGCGCCAGCTCACGCGTGTTCAGAATCGCGGACAGGAGCCCGGACAACGACCCCATTCCCAGTAGATCGAGCCCGCGCAAACCCTCGATGCCCACCTGAGTGGCCGCAACAGCGGACATGGCGAACACGACTCCGATCGCGCCTCCGCCGGCGAGCACCGTGGCGCCACCGAAGCTGATGTCACCGATCTGGCGCATGATGTGCCGCCAGTACTTCACCACTGCTAGGGGTATTCCTGCGATTGCACTTCCGTAGAAGGTGAATTCCCGGCCCAGCCCCGTCAGCAGATTCAGGGGTTGACGAGCCTTCGACTTCGCCCAGTGCGCCGCGGACCATCTGGCATCGACCACCACCATCAGTAACCACCTACTGGGACGACGAGAACGGAATAAAGCTGACTGAGAACGGTATTCACGATGAACACCAAGATGAAAGCGAGGACCACTGCCTCGTTGACGGCATCGGCAACACCACTGGGACCGCCCTTGGTGTGCAGGCCCTTGAAGCTGGCGATCAGCGCTGAGGTGACGGCGAAGGCGGCGGACTTGACGAGCGCGACGACGAAATCCGAGAGCCGGGTGTATTGGGACAGTGCGGTGAGGAAGCTGCCGGACGAGGTGTCCTGGACGACGACCTGAAAGAAGAAGCAGGCCGACACACCGATCGCCGTGACCATCGCGCACAGCGCGACCCCGACGACGACCGATGCGAGAACCCTGGGGACGACCAGCCTTTCGATCACGTTGAGCCCGATGACTTCCATGGCTTCGACCTCTTCCCGGATCGTGCGCGACCCCAGGTCGGCGCAGATCGCGGAACCCCCGACACCGGCCAGCATCAACGCGCATACCAGTGCGGACGCCTGCCCGACGATCACGAAGCCGACGACCGCCCCGGTATATCCCTCGGCACCGAGCTGACCGGCGAGACTGCCGATCGTCACAGCGATCAGAACCCCGATCGGGATCATGAGAAGCAGTGCAGGCGCCGAGGTGACCGACGCGAGCCGCCACGCCTGGTCGAGAAATTCTCGCCATGCCAGCTTGCGCCTGACGAGCACTCGCACTGCGGCAACCACAGTCGCAATCGAGAAACCGATGAGCGCACCGACCTCATGGGCGAATTGGCTCAACGGCCCCTTCGTGGGTGGCAGTTCGAATGTCATCTCGGCACGGGTTCAGACCACGACGCTGTTCGCGCCGTGCATTTTTCGAAGTTCGCCCTTGACGACCTTGCCGCTGGCATTGCGCGGTAACGCCTCGACGACGACGACGTCTTTCGGATGCTTGTAGCGGGCCAGTTTGTCGTCGAGCCATGCCGTGAGCTGGTCGGCCGAGAGGTCGTCACCGTCGTCGGCGAGCGCCACGATGGCCACGGGCACTTCGGTCCACTTCGGGTCGGGGCGGCCGACGACAGCTGCCTCGCGGATCCTCGGATGTGCGAACAGTACGTTCTCCACCTCTGCGCAGTAGATGTTCTCGCCACCCGAGATGATCATGTCTTTCTTGCGGTCCACGACGTAGACGAAGCCTTCCTCGTCCTGCCGCACGAGGTCACCGGAGTGGAACCAGCCGCCGGCGAAAGCCTCGGCTGTGGCGGTCGGCTTCTGCCAGTACTCCTGCATCATGGTCGGTCCGCGGTAGACGATTTCGCCGACGGTGCCCGGCTCGACGTCGTTCATCTCGTCGTCCACGATGCGGGTGTGGATCGTCGGGATCGGTTTGCCCACGGAACCGAGTTTGCGGATCGCGTCGTCGCCGTCGAGCACGCACGTGATCGGTGACATTTCGGTCTGCCCGAACACCGCGACGATCAGGGCGTGCGGGAAGGTGTCCGCCATCGAACGGAGGACCGTATCCGACGCCGGGGCTGCACCCCAGCTGATGACTCGCAGCGCGAGATCACGACCCTCGACGGTGGGGTCGGCACACACTGCCTGCCACTGAACCGGTACCAGGAAAACCGAGGTGACCCGTTCCTGTTCCCACACGTCCAGCATCTCGGTGGGATGAAAGGCCTTGAGGGGATGGATCACTGTGGTCCCCCCGAGCATCAGCATGGGGGCGACGGAACCGAGCGCGGCGACGTGGAATACCGGTGACGCAAGGAACCCGATGTCGTCACCCCGGTCGTAGCGCATGGCGCGGATGCAGGTGATGGCCTGCCCGACCATGTTCGAGTGGGACAGCACCGCCCCTTTGGGGGTTCCGGTGGTTCCGGAGGTGTACAGAATGAGTGAGGCGGTGTCTTCCGGAAGGTCGACAGGGTTGTACGCAGGCCCGCCTTCGACGAGTAGCTCCTCGTAACCGAGCACGTCGCCCTCGGTCACCGCGCCCATGTTCACGACCAGGCTCAGCTCCGGAACTTCCTGGCGTACGGCCGCGATCAGCGGCGCGAGCGCCGGCTCGGTGAACACGGCATGCGCACCGGAATCGCGTGCGATGAACGCGACCTCAGGGGGTGTGAGCCGAAAGTTGACCGGCACGGCGATGGCGCCGAGCGCGTTGATCGCGAGCACCGCTTCGAAGAACTCGGTCCGGTTGAGGGTCAGGAGGAGGACGCGATCGCCGAACGCGACTCCACGGCGGGACAGTGCCCCGGCAAGCGCCTCGGAGCGGTCGTGGAGTTGACGCCAGGACGTGTTCTGCCCGAGGAAGCGAAACGCGGCATGGTCCGGCTTCATCTCGGCATGGGTCGCTACCCAATTGTTCCAGTGGTTGCGGCGGGATTGCAGTGGCTGGGCGAGCAGCTCGCTACGAGATGGCATGTGTTCGTGGTCCCTTCGCTGTACTCGTCTCTTCCAGCGCGCTTCGACGGACTGCGCGATGGCTGTGACGAGTATTACAGATCATGACTGTGATCGGAACGGTTTTGTTAACCGGAATTCGCATGCTGAACGGATGCGGACGGCTCGAACGATCGGTGGAATCACCCCAGGAAGCGAGCCGCTCGCTTGCCGAGCATCGCGGTCACTCCCTCGACGAAATCCTGCCCCTGCAGCAGTTCGATCTGCCCGTCCTTCTCCCGCTCGAGGGCACCTTCGAGCGCTGTCAGCGTCGATGCCGTGAGCGCCCTCTTGGTCAGTTCGACGGCACGCCGCGGACCATGAGCCAGCTTCGCCGCGACGGCGTCGACGTGAGCCGCTAGTTCACCGGCCGGCAAGACTCCCGCGATCAACCCTTCACGCTCGGCCTCCGGCGCCCCCAGACGTTCACCGAGCAACGCCATCCGGGTGGCCCTCGCGCGGCCGATCGACGCAGCGATGAGCGCACTGGAACCGCCGTCGGGCATCAGCCCGATGTTGACGAACGCAAGGAGCAGGTACGCATCCTCGCAGGCGTAGGTGAGGTCGGCTGCCAGCGCGATCGAGGCGCCGACCCCTACTGCGGCACCGCTCACCTGCGCTAGGACAGGCACCGGCAGGTCGACGATGGCTCGTATCACCCTGTTCGCCGCCTCCATCACCACCTCGGGTGGCGCCTCCCTACCTCCCGCCGCCGCGGCGGCGGCGAGGTCGGCGCCCGTGCTGAAAGCCTTTCCCGCTCCGGAAATGACGACGACCCGGACGGAGCGGTCGGTGGCCGCGCCGGTGAGGATCGCACCGAGAGCTGTCATGTGCGCCAGGTCCAGCGCATTCATCCGGTCGGGGCGATCGATGGTGATCCGGAGGATCCCGCCGTCGCTGACGACGCGGAGGCCGTCGACCGCGGGAGCGGTCACGACGCTGCCCCGACGCGCATACCCGTCGCGTCCGAAAGTCGTCGAGTGATCAATGCTTCGGCTTCGGTGAATTTCGTTCTCAGCATCTCAGTGCACCTCTTCATAGGTGCCGCCCCGCGGCGGCCCGGTTATCGACGATGTAGAGCACGCGCGGCCCCGAACCGCCTGGACGCACATGCGAATAACGGTTAACTTATTCGCCAACTCGCACCGGTGTCAATGCTGGGCAAGCACTATCAGCACGTGCACACAAAGCTTTCGGCAGGTTGGCGCGAGCCGGGCCCCGGAACTGCACCCAGAGTCGATCGATACGCACGGGAGTGCCGGTTAAGATGTCGAACAGATAAACTGGCAGCACAGGCCGACTACCGGAGGTGACCGTGGCCCGGACCAACACGGCGGCCGGCGCCGCCACCGAAAGGCCCATTCGGCGTCGGCCGAAAGACCGCAAGGCGCAGATCGCCACCGTCGCGGCGGAAGCGTTCAGCGAGCGCGGCTACCACGCCGTCGGCGTCGACGACATCGCAGCCACCATCGGAATCTCAGGTCCCGCCCTCTACCGGCACTATCCCAACAAGTACGCCCTGTTCGTTCATGCAGCCACGACGACCGCTGATGCACTGCGCACCGCCGCCGACGATGCACTCGCAGGGCTCGAAGAGGCGGCCGCCGGGGAGCGGCTCGACCGGCTGATCTCCGCGCTGGTCACCAACACGATCGAACACCGCAAACTGGGGGGCCTCTACCGGTGGGAGGGCAGGTACCTCCAGGCCGACGACCGCATTCGCATCCGGAACGTCTTCGTCCACGTAACCCAATGCGTGGCGGCGCCGCTGCGAGAGCTGCGGCCGGAACTGTCGGCCGTCGATGCCACGACTCAGGGTGCCGCGACGCTCAGCGTGATGGCCAGTATCAGCGCACACCGCACCGCCCTGGCCACTCGTCGCCTCCACGCGCTTCTGACGAGCGCGTGTGAGTCGATTCTCCGCACGACCCTTCCGCCTGCCGTACCGACCGGTGAGGTGTCGGCACGAGTCGAGGGCGCGGGCGGCGGGCTGACCATGACGTCCAAGCGCGAGTTACTGATCAACGAGGCCGTGCACATTTTTGACCGGAACGGCTATCACGACTCGAGTATCGAGGAAATCGGCGCGGCCGCTGGGATCAATGCGTCCAGTGTGTACCGGCACTTCCCCAGCAAGGCAGATCTTTTGGCGGCAGTTTTCTATCGTGCGGCGGATCGGCTCGCAGTGGCGACGTCGGCTGCCCTGTCCGCCGCTACCGACCCTCGGGAGGCGCTGTGCACCCTGGCGGAGTCGTATCTGGAATTGGCCTTCCGCAATCCGGCCGTGCTGTCCGTCTACTTCGCCGAAATCGGGAATCTGCCCGAGAACGAACGACGAAATCTCCGCAACGTGCAGCGTCTCCACGTCGAGGAGTGGGTGCATCTCGTCACCGCGGTGCGGTCGGAGCTTTCGGCAGCCGAGGCGCGGTTCCTCGTACAAGCCGCGCTCGGCCTGGTACTCGACATCGGCCGGCTCATCCACTTCGATACCGCCGAGGAGTCACGCGCCCGGCTCCACGCTCTGATGGTGGCCGTCCTCCTAGGACAATGACGGACCAAGGGCGCCGCGGTGGTTGTCCTTGTCTGCGCCGAGGTCCCGCGGCCGGTAGCCCACCGGATAACCCGGATAACTGCGATTGCGCGCGTCCTGGGCGGCCTTCGAGCTGGTGCGCGGCGGCAGGAAGCGTACGAACTTGCCCCGCAATCGGAGCACACGCCGGGCGCTGTGCTGCAACCACACCGGTGCAGCGTCGAATCCGAACGCCGACAGCATCATCGGGTCGAGCAGAGCATTTACTCCCTGCGCCACGAAGGGCCGCACCGGCCTGGGGAACCACGAGCAGAATAAATCTCGCGTGTAGGTTCCGACGCGGTGGTTGTCCTCCGTGTATCGGAAGTGTTTCCGCTCGTAGTCGGCTTTGAACCGGTAGAAGTCCTCGTAGCTCGTGGGAATGTCCTTGATACCCATTCGAACCCCAACGCCGCGGTAAAAGTGGAAACACGCGAGGCGCTCGTGCGGAGTGAGCCGCCGCCACCCGAAGCGGTCGATCCAATCGATCGGCTCGTAGATGAACGTGGTGAGCACGTACAGCATGTCGTCATTGTCGATGTCGTACTTGCCGTGCATGCGGTTGACCACACGCAGGGATTCGATCCCCCGCTCGGAGTCGTACCCGTGTTCGACCAGTTCGGCCATCAGGAGGGCCGTGTCGTCGTAGCGCTTCTGTGGCCGCTTCTCGAATTCACCGGTGCGCTGGAGCAATTCGGAGACGGTCGGGACGCAGTAGGTCCGGAACAACGCGAACTCGAGGGACCGCTGGTAATCCCAGGGAAACTCGAAACCTGCCGTGATGCGGTGAATCTCCTGGTGATCACGCACCGGATCGAGTTGTTCGATTCGGTGTACCCAGCCATACCTGCCGCGGGGAGCGGCGCCTGGGGACCTGTCTGCAATGTCGTTCTTCATCAGCATGGGATTGTCGCCCTTTCCGGCCGCACTCAACGCCCGTGACGGTTCTTCAGCATCCAGGCGGAAACAAGCATGTCGCGCTTCTTTCGCTCCATCGTCAGCAGATTCAGCGGTGCCGCGAACCGCTGCCGGGCGATCGACTTGACCCTGCAGAACTCGCGCAGCCCGTCCGCTCCGTGGATGCGACCGAAACCTGAGTCTCCGACGCCGCCGAAGGGCAACGCAGCGACACCGGCGAAGCCCAGTACCGAACCGATCGTGACGACACCGACCCGCAAGGCTTCGGCCACACGCATCGCCTTTCCGGCGTCCTTCGTGAATACGGAAGCACCGAGGCCGAAGGCGGTACCGTTCGCTCTCGTCACCGCCTCGTCGAGACTAGCGACCTTGTTCACCACAACCGTCGGCCCGAAGGTCTCCTCGCAGATTGCCGTGCTGTTCTCCGGGACGTTGGTCAGGACGATCGGGCCCACGTAGCCGTCCTTGATGGAGTCGAGCCCGCCGACCACGGCGGAGCCACCCTTGTCCAACGCATCCTGTACGTGACGGCGCACGACGTCCGACTGGCTGGTCATCGTCATCGGCCCGTAGGACGCATCCTTCGGACCAGGGTGCAAAGCCTTCGCCTTGTCGGTGACCAATCGGACGAAATCGTCGTAGACCGAGTCGACCACGTAGATTCGTTCCACTCCGGCGCACGTCTGCCCGGCGTTGCCCATGGCACCGAAGACGGCGAAGCCGGCTGCTTCCTCGAGATCTGCGTCCGAGTCGACGAGCATGGCGTCCTTGCCGCCTGCCTCCACGACGATCGGAGTCAGCGTTTCCGCACACGCGGCCATCACCCGCTTGCCCGTCGCGGCAGAACCGGTGAAGGCGATCTTGTCCACGCCGGCTGCGACGAGCGCCGATCCGGTGGATCCATCACCCGTGACGACCTGGAGGACGGGCTGATGCGGGACGAGGGCCGCCCACTTCTCGGCGATCCATACCGCCACCCCGGGGGTCAGCTCGCTGGGCTTGAACACCACGGCGTTGCCCGCCGCCATTGCGTAGGAGACGGAGCCCATCGGGGTGTACACCGGATAGTTCCACGGACCGATGACGCCGACCACGCCCATTGGCTCGTATCCGACGCTGCTCGCCTGATTGGCACTGACCAGGCCGGAAGCCACCTTGCGGCGGCGCAAAACTTTGCCGGCGTTCTTGGTGGCCCAGTCGAGGTGCTCGATCGCGAGCATGACCTCGAGGAGTGCGTCGTCGTACGGCTTTCCCGTTTCGTCCGCAACGAGCCGGGCGAGTTGCTCGCCGTCCCGCGCCATCGACTTCTTCCAGTCGAGCAGCCACTTCTTGCGGCCGTCGAAACCGAGTCCCTTCCACCACTGAGCCGCGCTGCGTGCTCGCTCGACCGCGTCACGCACGTCACGCTCGCCGTGGATGGGGTACTCGGCCAGTACCTCGCCGGTGCGCGGGTCCAGGGACGAGAACGTTCCTGGTGACGGTTCCGCGGAAGGCAATGGCGTGGTGCCCGCACTCGTGTCGGTCGTCTCGGCCTGCTGTGGCATGGCGCTTCCTCCCTGAGATCACATCAAATATATGTGATGTGATGTAATGTAGTGGACATCACAGTATGCGGCTGACCGCATTCCGGCAAGCCCCGCACAGACCCCTGCGCCGGGCCGGCCGTCCGCCGCCTCACCCACGAGGAGCCCTTCGCACATGAGCGTCGAATTCACCAGTGAACAGAAAGACTTCGCCGCGGCGATCGCCGATTTCTGCAGGCGCGAAACCGGCACCCGCGCACTGCGGGACAAGCTGACGAACCACGGTGAGCACAACCACAACCAAGACATCTACGAAAAGATGGCCAAGCTCGGCTGGCTCGGAATCACGATTCCCGAGGAATACGGCGGGTCGGGCGCCAGCCTCGTCGACATGTGCATCCTTCTGGAGGAGGCTGCCAAGGGAATGGCCCCGATCGGTGGCATCGGGCCTACGTGGATCACCGGTGGCGCATACGCCAAGTTCGGTACCGAGGCCCAGAAGGACGTCGTACTGCGCGGCATCGTGGCCGGCCGCTCGCAGTCGATCTCGATGTCCGAACCGGAGGCCGGATCGGACGTCGGAAATCTCAGCACCCGCGCGGAGAAGACCGCCGACGGCTGGGTGATCAACGGGCAGAAGACGTGGTGTTCCAACGCGCACTTTGCCGACACCATCCTGCTCGTGGCTCGCACGGGGCAACCGGTCACGCGCGGCGCGGGAAGTTCTGCCGGGGAGGGAAAGCACGAGGGGCTGACGATGTTCCACGTGCCCGCCGGGACGGAAGGGCTGACGATCAGCGGCATCGGCACCATGGGCGGCAAGGAGGTGAACGACCTCTACTTCACCGATTGCGCGCTTCCCGCGGATGCCGTGGTCGGCGAGGTCGGCAACGGCTGGCGGCAACTGATGACCGGTTTGAACTTCGAACGCCTGATCCTCGCGGCCATGATGCTCGGTACGGCGCAGCGGGCGTTCAACGACACCCTCGAGTTCATCACCCAGCGCAAGCAGTTCGGGAGGCCGGTCGGAACGTTCCAGGTACTACGTCACCGCATCGCCGATCTCGCCACCGAAATCGAGTGCTGCAAGCTTCTCGTCTACAGCGTTGCCAAGGAGGCCGACGCCCACCCTGACAGGATGCTGGCCCGCGAAGCGTCCATGGCCAAGTTGAAGGTCACCGAGACTGCCAAGAAGGTGGCGCTCGAAGGCATGCAGATGATGGGCGGTTACGGCTACGCCACCGAGTTCGACATGGAGAAGCATGTTCGCTCGACCCTCGTCTCCAGCATTTACGGCGGCACCAACGAAATTCAGCGCGACATCATCGGTAAGACCTACGGCTTGTAAGCACTGCTCGCGGTTTATGCTGGTTGCCGCATCTAAGGAGTTACCCATGACGTTGCCCTCCGTGTCACGAAGCTCAGCGGCCCTGCGCCGTCGACCGCAGCTGTCCGACGACGTCGCCGTGCACGTGCGGAACCTGATCATGTCCGGGGGCGTTCGTCCGGGTGACTTCATCCGTCTGGACGACACTGCCGCGGAGCTGGGAGTCAGCGTCACGCCGGTGCGCGAAGCCCTCCTGACCCTGCGCGGTGAAGGGCTCGTCGAACTCGTCCCCCACCGCGGCTACGTGGTCGCCCCACTCAGTCGCGAAGACGTCCACGACCTCTTCTGGCTCCAGAGTCAGATAGGCGAGGAACTCGCGGTGCGGGCCACCCGGGCGGCCACCCCCGAGGCCATCGAGGAATTGACCGATATCAACGACAAGCTCGAGCGGGCGGTGGAGGACAACGACGCCGCCCGCATCGAGGATCTCGAGTTCAAGTTCCACCGGGTCATCAACCACCTGGCGAACGCGAACAAGCTGTCGTGGTTCCTTCTCAGCGCCACTCGCTACACGCCGGCGCACTTCTACTCCTCGGACCCCGACTGGGGCGAGTCGGCGGTCGCGAGCCATCGCCGTCTCATCGCGGCCATGGCGGAGAAGAAGGCCGACGTGGTGGGAGCCGAGAACAAGGCACACTTCATGGACGGTGCCCAGCGATTGGTCGCCCACCTCGACGAGATCGGCATCTGGGACTGAGTCCGCCCCGACTAGGTGCCGCCCTCAGGGCACGTCTCAGCCCGCCTCACATGGGGCCGGGTTCCGGTCGGCGTACGTGGGGTCGAGAGCCCGCTGAATGATGTAGAGCGCGCGCGGATCGGTCGTCAGCTCATTGTGCTCGGCAGCGTTCGACTCGCACCCGTCCTGAAGCCACACGTTGTGCACGGTCGCACCCGGTCCGGCGGTGAGGAACGTGTTCTCCGGTGGAGTCGAGACCGTGTCCCGGCGACTCGCGACCACTGTGTACTCGATACCCGGGTCCGTGTCGCCCGCGGCATTGAGAACCTGCAGGAACGGCGAACCGACCATCTGCTGGATGTACGAGGGCCCGACGGCCACGCCGGCGAGCGTCGTCACGGGCACACCCAGAGCCTGGGCGACTGCACCGAGCATCTGCACGTCCCCGAAACTGGTGCCGTGATTGGTAGCACCCAGCGTGACGAGCGAATGCACCTTGTTCAGGGCGGGATTGTTGCGATCGGCGCCACCTTCGAAACGGAGGTACTGCCGGGAGAGCGTGCCACCGAGCGAGTGCCCGACGATGTCGACCTGCGGGGCACCCGTCGTGGAACGGACCCGATCGACGAACACCGCGAGTTGCTGGGCCGACTCGGCGATGTCGGCACCGCCGAACATGCGCAGCAGATTGCCTTCGGTGAGACCGGCGACCTGCCCGTAGTTGAGGGCGAAGACGCAGTACCCCTCGGCCGCGAGAGCCGGCGCGAGGTCCTTCCAGGTGGCCGCCATGCTGACCCATGTGCCGTGCACGAGCACGACCGGGCGGGGGTGCTCGGGCGAGGGCTTGCAGTTCCAGTCGTTCGCCCCGGACAGCACCGCAGGATCTGCGACGGGCTCGGGCTCAGTCGCCGCAGGGTCCGCCGCTGCAGGTGCCGCGCCGAGCATCAAGATGCCCGCAAGCACTAACATCAGGGCCTGGGTGGCCGACGAAATACGCATATGCCTCATATCCTGGATAGGCCGAAAATAGACTTCTGGTTACGTTACCCAAAAATCCATCGAAGTCTCAATCCGTGATTGAGACTATGGGGGTGATCACCACCGGTTCGTATCCGCAACCCGATATTTCGCCGTCTCGGCAGTCCGGGAGGCGCGGAGAAACGAACCACCACTGACACACGATAGTCGGGATGAGAAAGCTACTGCCGATCGAGTGACTGGGGCGACTATGTATTTCTCCGTAGAAGAGGGGAAGAGCGATGATTCCGGAAAGGCCCCTGACGCGTCGGCGCACCAGGCACTCGAGGATCTGCGCGCCGAACTCGACGCCGTCGACGCCACCCTGCTCGACGCCGTAGGCCGGCGACTCGAAGTGTGCCGACGTATCGGTGAACTCAAGCGACGCTCCGACATCGCGATGATGCAACCGCACCGGATCGGCCTGGTGCACGAACGCGCTCGCCGCTACGCGGACAGCCACTCCCTGTCCCCCGCCTTCTTCGACGCGCTCTACGACCTGCTGATCGCCGAGACCTGCAGGCTCGAGGAGTTGGTCATCAACGGCGAGACGGGCGCGAGCGGTACCGGTGACAATGGCCACAACGGCCACCACCGCCCCCATCCCTCGACGAATGTCGAATCGTCATGAGTACGCGGACGCTGCTCGTCGACAACTACGACTCCTTCACCTACAACCTCTTCACTTTGCTCGCGGAGGTGAACGGCGAGCCCCCGACCGTCGTGCACAACGACGTCGAATGGGACTCCGTGCCGTGGTCCGAGTTCGACAACATCGTCATCTCCCCCGGTCCGGGACGCCCCGAACGCCCCCGTGATTTCGGCATCAGCGCCCGGGTCATCGCCGAAACCGGACTGCCCGTCTTAGGGGTGTGCCTTGGTCACCAGGGACTGTGCCAGTTGTTCGGCGGACAGGTCGTCCTGGCGCCTGAGCCGATGCACGGGCGCGTATCGCTCGTCGAACACCACGGCAGCGAACTCTTCGAGGGCATCCCGTCGCCGTTCCCCACGGTGCGTTACCACTCGTTGATCGCGAGGGATCTGCCCGACGACCTCGAGGCGACGGCCTGGACCACCGACGGTCTCCTGATGGGCGTGCGTCACCGGAGCCGGCCCCTGTGGGGCGTCCAATTCCACCCCGAGTCGATCAGTACGGCGTTCGGACACGAACTGCTCGCGAACTTCCGCGACCTCACCCCGACGCACTCGGGTACACCGACTCCCGGGTCGATGCTGAAGATCCCCGTCCCGCACGCGCCGTACGTCATTTCGCAGGTCCGCATCGACCACGAGGTCGACCCGCGCACCACCTTCGAGGATCTGTTCGCCACGGGGCCGAACGCCTTCTGGCTCGACGGCACGTCGGCATCCGAACCGACTTCGCGCTTCACCATCATGGGCAACTGCTCTGGGCCCCGAGCCGAGTACATCACCTACGACGTCGGTGAATCGATCGTGCGGATCATGCGCGAGGGGCTACCCGTGGAACAGGTCCACGCCCCGTTCTTCGACTACCTGGAACGCCAACTGGCGGCCAGGTCGGTTCCCGGACTCCCCGGAGTGCCGTTCGGGCTGGGCTACGTCGGCTATCTGGGCTACGAACTGAAGGCCCAGACGGGTGGCGCCGCCGCCCACCGATCGCCCACCCCCGACGCTGCACTCGTGTTCGCCGACCGGGCCGTGGTCATCGATCATTCCAACGAACGCACGTATGCGCTGTGTCTCAGCGATCACCAGGACGATCCCGAGATGCGCCGGTGGCTCGACGAGATGGAGGCGGCGCTACGGCGGCTCGCGGAGCCCGACCACCCGGTGTCGGCAGTGCCTCCTATCAGGAAACCCGAATCGACGGAGCTGGCACTGCGTCACGACCACGACCGGTATCTCGAGCACATCGCGTCCTCGCTTGCCGAGATTCGGACGGGCGAGTCGTACGAGGTGTGCCTGACCAACATGGCGACCGTCGATCAGACGATCGATCCACTGCACACCTTCGAGCTGCTTCGCACCATCAGCCCCACTCCGTACAGTGCGTACCTCCAGTTCGCGGGCCTGTCGGTTCTCAGCGCGTCGCCCGAACGCTTCCTGCGGATCGGCCCGGACCGCGTGGTGGAGTCGAAACCGATCAAGGGAACGCGTCCGCGTGGGGCGACCCCGGCCAAGGATGCGGCCCTGCGTCAGGACCTGCTCGACAGCGAGAAGGACCGCGCCGAGAACCTGATGATCGTGGATCTCACGCGCAACGATCTGGCGCGGGTGTGTGTGCCGGGGTCGGTGCACGTTCCCAAGCTCTTCGACGTGGAAACGTATGCAGCGGTCCACCAGCTGGTGTCCACGGTGCGTGGGACGCTCAGTGCCGATGCCTCGGTCGTCCAGTGCGTCCGCGCCGCCTTCCCCGGCGGTTCCATGACGGGCGCGCCGAAGATCCGGACGATGGAGATCATCGACAGGCTCGAGTCGGGACCGCGCGGTGTCTACTCGGGAGCGATCGGTTACTTCTCGCTGACCGGCACCGCTGACCTGTCGATCGTCATTCGCACCATCGTCGCTACCGGCAGCGAAGTGACCTTCGGGATCGGCGGCGCCATCACGGCACTGTCCGATCCGGAGGAAGAATTCGACGAGGCCATGGTCAAGGCCGCCACCATGGTGCGGGCGTTGTCCGTCACCGCGGACACCCCGAACGAAATAGGACCATGACCATTCCGGCGACATCATCCCGGACCGTCGCACTGATCGGCGGCCGCGGTGATGTCGGCCGAATGCTGACCGGTCGGCTCCGCGGCGACGGCATGCGCGTCCGGACCGTCGACATCGACGTTCCGGATACGGCCGACGCCGACTCTGTGCAGGGCGACATCACCGATCCGTCACCCGAGGTGCGCGCGGTGGTGCAGTCGGCTGACGCGGTGGTGCTGGCGGTACCGGAAACCGTGGCGCTGAACGCACTGACGTTCCTGTCCGAGTCGCTGGCCGAGCACGCCCTGCTGGTCGACACCCTGTCGGTGAAGTGCCGATTCGACGCCGCTCTGCGGGCGAACCCGCTGCCCAACAGTGCCCTCGGAATCAACCCGATGTTCGCCCCCGCACTGTCGCCGCAGGGCAGGCCGATCGCGGCGGTGACGTATCAGGACCGCGGTGACCTCGGCTGGTTCCTGACGTCACTGTCCGGGTGGGGTGCGACGGTCGTCCATCTGGACGCCGAGCGCCATGATCGGCTGACCGCACTCACCCAGGCACTCACCCACGCCGGTGTGCTCGCATTCGGACTGGCGCTGGGCGAACTGGGGGCCGACGGCGCCGAGCTGACGGCGATGGCAACCCCACCGCACTTGATGTCCCTCGCCCTCCTCGCACGCGTGGCGGGTGGGGTACCCGAGGTGTACCGGGACATCCAGGTCGGCAATCCGTTCGCCGCGCAGGCCCGACGCGCGCTCACCGACGCGATGCGCACTGTCGACCAGACCGTCGAGAACGGCACCGACCAGGACTTCGCCGACCTCATGTCCCGGTCGATCTCGACACTCGGTGACCGGCGCGAGCCCCTCGCCCGCCTGTGCGCCGAACTTTTCACCGACCTCCAGCACACCGCGCCCCGGTTCTGGGACGGGAACGGAGAATCCTCATGACGATCGACAACGCCCACGCCCTGCCGGAGCACGACCCGAACGACCCGGTCGAAAGCGCCGTGGTTGCCCGGCTCGCCCGCAATTGGGGGCAGCGGGCGACAGTGAAGAAGCCGGAACCTGATCTCGACACCCTGTTCGACCTCGACAAGCGGGACTACCCCGACGAACTGCTGCCTTTCGCCGACCACGACTGTTTCCGCCACGCACCTGAGGATCAGCAGAACAGACTCCGCGCGTGGGGCTGGATCGCGTTCAACAAGAACGTGATGGACATCGAGCAGTACGTCGTGAATCCGGGCTTCGATCTCGTCGCCCACGACGCCCTCGACACCGGTATCGGCGACACGTTCGTGGTAGCGGTACACGAGGCCATGGTCGACGAGCAGTACCACACGCTGATGCATCTGAATGCGAGCGCGGTGACGCGCAGGCGCCGCGGCTGGGCCATGCCGAACAACGCCTTGCCGGACGTGCTGACACTACGCCGCCAGCGTGCCGCCACCGCTGACGCCGCCGACCCCCGGAAGCGGGCGATCACCACCTTCGCCTTCATGACGGTCGCCGAGATCTCCATCAGCTCGTACCTGGACCTCATCTCCGAGAACGAGGCGATCCAGCCGGTGAACCGGGCCACGGTGCGACTACACAATCGAGACGAGTACTGCCACGCCTCCATCGCCGACGAGATCGCGGGCGTCGTCTACGACACGCTGGGGCCCGACGACCGGCGGCACCTCCTGGACGGGCTCGTCGATGCGATGACCGCCTTCAGTAGCAACGACTACTCGACGTGGCGCACCATCGTCGAGGTCATCGACCTCCACGACGGCCAGACGATGATCGACGACGCCGAACACGACACAGGGCGTTCTGCTCTGGTGCAGGACTTCGGCGGTATTCACAAACTGTGCAAGCACCTCGGCGTCGCGGGCGAGATGTCGCTCGACTGGGCATAGCACCTCACACGTGCGCGCGAGGCTGCGGTCGCCGTTCGGCGCCGGCGAAGAGGCGGCCCAGCGAGAACGACTCCCGCTCGGGATCCCACGCACGGAACGGCACCCACATGAGGAGATAGAACGGCATCGCGGTCGCGGCGACAGCGAACGTCCCGAGGGCCGCCGACAGGCGCTTGCCGTGCAGCGCAAGCGTGCGAGGACCGCGCAGCACGTAACGCCAGTAACTGCCCACCGGAGACAGATACCGACGACCGGAGATGCTCGCTTCCATCCCCGGCACCATCGCACAGGACAATCCCTCGCTCTGCAGGGTCAACGACAGATCCGTGTCTTCGTGGACGTCCTCGCCGTCGTGTAATGCGGACTTGATGTCCTCCCACGCCGTCTTGAGAATCGCCATGTTCGAACCGAAAAGTCCGGGCGCGGCGATCGACTCACCCCGTTCCAGTTTCGCCTCATTCTTCGCATTCATCTTTCGCTGCAAGGACGCGAACAGCCCCTGAAACGGAAGGTCATAGCAGGTGCAGGTACCGGTCGCCGCGGCATATCTGTCGCTGTGCCGGGAAAAGAACGATTTGATATTCGCGGCCCAATCCTCATTAATTTTCGTGTCGACATCAATTCTCGCTACGATATCTCCCGTCGCGGAATTCATTCCCGTGCTACGCGCAGGCGCACAGCCCTGTGCCACTTCCTTGACGAGCCGCACCTTGGGTTCCCGGTGCTGCGCAGCAGCAACTATCGCTGCCGTCGCGTCGGTCGAGTTGTTGTCGACCACGATGACCTCGTCGATGTGATCGATCTGCTCGAATATCCTGTCCAGACACTCCTGGATTGCCGCTTCCTCGTTGTACGCCGGGATAACCACAGACAGAGTTGAAATCGACATGCCTCAGTAATAGCAAAGGTTCCGCATATCCGCGCACCGAGGCCCATTAGTTGGACAATTGTTCAAAATACTCTCGGTCTGTCGCGAATACGCTCGCCACCTGAAGTTATCGAGTAATTCACACGGCACGGTACCGACGGCGGGTTATGCGCCGATTTAATGAACTCGAAGTATTTATCGAGGCGAAAATATCACCGGGGTCGGCTCCGGCCCGTCCTGGCGGCGGAAGAGACGAGCTCTCCCACCGCCAGGACGATGCCTCAGCGTCCGACTCGGGACCGCGCCTGTGCCACCAAGCCGGTCAGTGCCGCTACCCAGCACTGCCCGAAGTCGTCCACCTCGGAGGCCGTCAGAATTCCCGGGGGGAACGACATGAACGCCGTCAACTGCCGACCATCCGCGGTATCGGTGATCACCGACTGGATGTCGAGCACCGCCTGGGCTGGCATCTCACTGTTCACCTGTCCACCCGTCACCGAGGTCTCGAAATCGGGCAGCCAGTCCAGGCCCTGCGCCGCCTCGGGAATTTCCGCAGCATTGACGCGGCCGATGTAGTTGAACACGATTTGCGGTTCCGGCCAATTGCTCATGACCGCGGCGGTCTCCGGGTTCAGGTAACGCAGCAACCCGTAGCCGATCCCCTTGTCAGGTACCGCACCGAGCTGATTCCGTACCGCCTGTACCGCTGCTGCCGCACTCGGGCCACCCTCGATCGCCTCACCGATATCGACCCCTGCGAGATCGAGTCGAGCCGGATACATCGTGGTGAACCAGCCGACCGTACGGGACAAATCTGCACCGGGAACCACTGATTCTTCGCGACCATGGCCCTCGAGAGTGACTACCGCCGACGGCTCGTCGATCCCACGGCCCTGCCGCCAGGCGGCCACCGCGAGTGCGAGG
This sequence comes from Rhodococcus sp. ZPP, assembly GCF_017656075.1. Lineage (NCBI taxonomy): Bacteria > Bacillati > Actinomycetota > Actinomycetes > Mycobacteriales > Nocardiaceae > Rhodococcus > Rhodococcus sp. ZPP. The sequence continues at coordinate 5,869,330 of NZ_CP058638.1, read as the reverse complement.
GCTGCGGCGAGCACGTCACCGATTTCCGCGTCGAGTGCGCCGGGAGCCGTCCCGAGCAAGGCCTCGGTGACGGGGGCCGGCACATCGACCCGGGTGCGCTCGAGATTGCTGACGAGGTCGGACCGAAGATCCAGTTCCCGCGACCCCAGCACGGGGTCCGGGCCGGTGAGCATCCGCTCCCACACGGCCAGTTCGGCCACCCGCTCCGGACTCGCGGCTGCCTCGAGGAGTCCGTCGGTCCACCGCCGCAGGGACGTTCCCACCGGTTCCAGCGACGGCGTCTGCCCCGCTGCGATCTGGGCACCAGCCGTTGCAAGGTCCGGGACCAGAATGCGCCACGAGACCGAGTCGATCACGAGGTGATGGGGCACCACCAGCAGTCGGCCCGCCCGGCTCGAATCGGCCGGGTCGAACCACACGAACTGGAGCATCGAACCTGTTCTGGGGTCGAGCCGGTCGAGCGCCTGCGCGAAGGCGGCACTCGCCACCTCGTCGAACTCCGGGGAACCGGGTTCGGCGGTGACGGCGACACGCTCCACGGCACCGTCGAGGTCGACGCTGCCGGCGGGTGCGATCTCGAGGGCAGGCTCCGACGACTCCGACACCAGCGTGGCGCGGAGAGCGTCGTGCTTGTCCACCACCGCCGAGAGTGTCGCGATCAGCTGGTCACGTCCGATGCCGGCAGGAAGCGTCACCATCAGCGGCATCACGAAGCGGTCGAAATCCCCGCCGCGCTCGACCATCTTCCGGGCGACCGGGGTGAGCGGCACCGTGCCGACACCGCCACCCTCGTATTCCTGCAACGCCGCGGCCGCGGACTCCCCCGAATCGGCGACCGCCGCCAGCTCGGCGACGGTGCGCCGTTCGAACACGTCGCGTGCGGTGAAGTGGATACCGGCCGACCGTGCCCGCGCTACCAGCTGAATGGAGACGATGCTGTCGCCACCGAGCTCGAAGAACGAGTCATCGACACCCACGCGGTCCCGCCCGAGCAGTGCCGCGAAGATCGACGCCAGCGCGCGTTCGCTGTCGGTGCGCGGCGCCCGGAACTGGGCCGCCGAGGCGAAGTCGGGCACCGGTAGGGCACGCCGGTCGAGCTTGCCGCTGGTACCCAGCGGCAGTTCGGCCAGAACCATCACGGCGTCCGGCAGCATGTAGTCGGGCAACGATTCTGCGACGAACCCGGTGAGTGCAGCCGAGTCGACAGCCGAACCCGGCTTCGGGACGACGTACGCCACGAGCCGTGCGCCGACCTCACTGTCCCGCACGATCACAGCCGCCTGCGCCACCTCGGTGTGGCGCACAAAGGCCTCCTCCACCTCACCGAGTTCGATACGCAGGCCGCGGACCTTCACCTGGAAGTCGGTACGGCCGACGAACTCCAGTTCACCGCTCTCGTTCCACCGCACGAGGTCCCCGGTGCGGTACATCCGTGCGCCGTCGGCGCCGAAGGGGTCGGCGACGAAGCGTTCGGCGCTCAGCGCAGCGCTGTTGATGTATCCGCGCGCCAGCTGGGCCCCGTCGAGGTACAGCTCACCGGGGACACCGATCGGCGACGGCGTCAAGTGGGCGTCGAGCACGTAGGCCCGGGTGTTCCAGACCGGGCCACCGATCGGCGCGATGGTCCCGGTGCGCGAACGGTCCACGACCTGAGCCGCCGAGTTGATTGTGACCTCGGTCGGTCCGTACAGGTTGACCAGCTCGGCGGAACCAATCCGTGCGAGCCGATCCGCCGCCGACTGCGGAAGTGGTTCACCGCCGGCGAAGACCAGCCGCAGCGAACCGCACAGGTCGGCGGTGGCCGCGTCGAGGAACATCGTCAGGACCGACGGAACGAACTGGACCACGGTCACCGACTCCGCGCCCACCGTCTTCGCCATGTACTCGGGGTCGCGGTGACCGTCCGGGGAGGCGACGACGAGGGTGCCGCCGACCACCAACGGCAAGAACAGCTCCCACACCGAGGCGTCGAACGTGAAGGGGGTCTTCTGCAGGATCACGTCCTCGGCACCGATGCCGTACTCGTCCCGCATCCACTCGAGCTGGTTGGCCAGCGCCGAATGCGGAATCGCCACACCCTTGGGGCGTCCCGTCGAACCGGACGTGTACAGCGCGTACGCCAGATTTTCCGGGTGGAGTTCACCGAGCCGCTCGGCATCCTCGACTGCAGTGTCGGCGTAGCCGGAGAGGTCGAAGTCCTCCACCAGATACACGGGCACGTCGACGTCGAGATTGGCGATGTCGTCGGCAACGCTCAGCACACACGTCGGGGCAGCACTGTCCACCACGTAGGTGGTCCGGTCGGCCGGATGCTCCGGGTCGATCGGCACGTATGCACCACCCGCCGCGTGCACGGCGTACAGGCTGATCACCATGTCGAGGGAGCGTCGCATCGCGATGCCGACCACCGAGTCCGGTCCCACGCCCAGCGCGATCAGGTGACGGGCCAGCCGGTTCACCCGCGCGTCGAACTGCGCGTAGCTCAGTCGATCCTGCCCGGCGACCACGGCGGTCGCATCCGGGGTTCGCGCCACCTGAGCACGGAACATCGAGGTCACCGACTGGGCGGAGACGGCGTGCGCGGTGTCGTTCCACCGGGACAGGACGAGGTCGCGTTCCTCCGCGGCCAGCAGGTCGAGATCGCCGACCAGCGTGGCACCGCCGGCAGCGATGGTGTGCAGGATGCGGTCCAGGCGTGCCCCGATCCGCTCGACAGTGTCTTCCCCGAACACGTCCGGGAGGTACTTCAGTACCAGCTGGACCTCGGCGTCCGACTGCGCCAGGAGGCTCAGCGGGTAATGCGAGGCGTCACTGATCTGCGCACCGGTAACCCGCAACCCGTCGATGTCGCTGGACTCGGTGAGACCGGCCCGATCGATCGGGTACGACTCGAACACCGTCAACGTGTCGAACAGTCCGCCGATTCCGGCGATCTGCTGGATCTCGGGCAGCCCGATGTGGTGATGCTCGAGCAAAGCCGACTGTTCGGCCTGTAGACGCTCGAGAAGCCCGAGGAGCGACTCGCGGGGATCGATGCGCACGCGGATCGGGATCGTGTTGATGAACAGACCCACCATCGATTCGATGCCGTTGACCTCCGGCGGACGACCCGACACCGTGGCACCGAAGACGACGTCGTCGGACGCCGTCATCCGGGACAGGAGCAGACCCCACGCTGCCTGGACGATGGTGTTCATCGTCAGGCCACGATCCCGGGCGACGCGCGCCAGGTTCTCGCTGACCGCCGCGCCGAGACGTACCGCGAACTCGGCGGGCTCGGGGCGTACCGGACCGCTGGGTGCGGCGGCGAGCACGGTGGGACCGTCCAGCCCGGCAAGTGCGTGCGCCCACGCAGTGCGTGAGGCGTGCGTGTCACGCGCGGACAGCCAGCTGAGGAAGTCCCGGTAGCCGCGTACCCGCGGCAACACCGAGCCGTCTCCCCGGGTGGCGTACAACACCAACAAGTCCTTCATCAACAACGGCATCGACCATCCGTCGAGCAGGATGTGGTGGTTGCTGATGGAGAAGCTGCAGGTATCCGGCCCCGTGCGAATCAGCAGGAATCGCATCAACGGGGGTCGCGCCATGTCGAAGCGAGCCGAGCGGTGCTCACCCAGAAGGGTGCTCATCCGTTCTTCACGTGCCGCCTCGGACAGTCCGGACAGGTCGATCTCTTCCCAGGGCAGTTCCACGGAATCGACGACCACCTGCACCGCTTCCCCGGCATCGTCGGTGACGAAGGCGGTACGGAGGTTCGCGTGACGCGCGATGAGCGCCTCGGCGGCAGCCCGCAGTCGGGCCGCATCGACGGTGCCTGCGAGGCCAAGCACCACCTGTGCGGTGTAGACGTCGACTGCGTCCTCGGCGAGCACCGAGTGGAAGAACATGCCCGACTGCAGCGGTGCCAGCGGCCACACGTCGGAGGCCTCCGGGTAGCGCTGTTCCAGGATCTCGAGATCATGCTGGGTCACGGTGACGAGCGGGACGTCCGACGGGGTCAGGCCGCCGCCGTCGGGCCGTGACGCGTGCTCGGCCAACGCGGCCGCCGCCGAGTGCCAGAGTTCGGCCAGCTCCCAGACGTCGGATTCGTCGAGGATCTCCTCGGCGAACGCGATCTTCGCCTCGAGTTGGGGACCCGACGCCGATTCGGCGGTGACGGCGTTGATGCTGAGCACAGCAGGCGCCACCATCTCGTCGTCCATTGCGCCGCCGAACTCGCCCGAGTCGCTGTCGGGGACCCAGCCGAGGTCCCGGATCTCCTCCGGGAGGTCGACCGAACCCGCGCGACCGAGATAGTTGAAGCCGATCTGCGGCGTCGGCAGCGCTGCCAGCGCCGGGGCGGTCTCCTCGTTCAGGTAGCGCAGCAAGCCGAAGCCCATGCCGCGGTCCGGGACCGCCAGCAGCTGTTCCTTGACGGCCTTCAGCGCCGCACCCGCAGACCGTCCACCGTCGAACGCCTCGGCCAGGTCGGCACGTGAAACATCGAGGCGCACGGGGAACAGGCTGGTGAACCAGCCCACGGTCCGCGACAGGTCGGCACCCGGGACAACGGATTCTTCACGGCCGTGGCCCTCGAGATTGATGAGCACCGACTGGCCGCCCGGTGCGTCGTCGACTCCGGTTTTGTTCCGGCGCCACTGCGCGACAGCGAGCGCGAGCGCCGCGAGCAGGCCGTCGTTGACGCCGCCGTTCACGGACTGCGGGATCGAGGTCAGCAACGCCTGCGTCACCGGTGTGGAGAAGGTCATGCTCAGACTGTGCGTCCGGGCGATCACATCCCGCTCCCGGTCGAAGGCCCGCTTGCCCAGCAGCGGATCGGTGCCGTCGAGCATGGTCCGCCAGAAGTCGAGTTCGGCCACACGGTGCGGAGACTTCGCTTCCTCCACCAACCCGTGCGCCCACGCCCGCACCGACGAACCTACCGGCTCGAGCTGCGGCTTCTCCCCTCGCGCGATCTGTGATCCTGCGGTGGCGAAGTCGGGCAACAACACTCGCCACGACACACCGTCGACGACGAGGTGGTGCGCCAGCACCAGCAGTCGTCCGCTCTGTCCGGGCAGCGACTCGGCGGGAGCGAACCAGACGAATTCCGTCATCCGCCCCGATGCGGGATCGAGTCGGCTCGCGGCGCGGTCGAGTGCCGCACGCCCCAGCCGCTCGAATGCCTCGGTCCCCGGCTTGTCGGTGAACTCGACGCGTTCGAACAGCTCATCGGCGCCGAGAGCCGCGCCGACGGGCAGTGTGTCGAACACCCACTCGTTCCCCGAGCGGGTCAACCGGGAGCGGAGGATGTCGTGGTGACTCAGGATCGCGTCCACGGTCTCCACCAGCTGCTCCCGGGTCACGCCTGCGGGTGTGGTCAGCAGAACGGCCTGCGAGAACCTGTCGAATCGGCCCGCGCTTTCGGTCAGCCAGTGCGCGATCGGCGTGAGGGGTATCGAACCGACTCCGCCGCCGGGCAGTTCCTCGAGGGTCACCGACTCGACGTCGGTGGCCCAGGCGGCGACGTCGGCGAGTTCGGCAACAGTCTTGCGCTCGAACACGTCTCGCGCCGAGAACAGGACACCGGCGTTCTTGGCCCGCGTGGTCAGCTGGATCGACACGATGCTGTCGCCGCCGAGGGCGAAGAACGAATCGTCGACGCTGACCCTCTCGACACCGAGGACCTGCGCGAAGACGTCGGCGATGGCCTTCTCCATCGGCGTCGACGGCGCGCGGAACTCGGTGGCGACCGACACGAACCGGGGTTCCGGTAGTGCCTTGCGGTCCAACTTTCCTGCGGGTGTCAGCGGCACCGAGTCGATCGGCATGATCGACGAGGGCACCATGTAGCCCGGCAGTGTCTCGGACACGAACGCGGACAACTCGGCGACGTCGATCGACGCGCCCGGGGCAGGCATCACGTAGGAGACGAGGACGGTCTGACCGGTCTGCTCGCGATGATGGCCGAGAGTGACCGCGAAGTCCACGCTCGGATGCCTTCCGAGTTCGGCATCGATCTCGCCGAGCTCGATACGGAATCCGCGGACCTTCACCTGGAAATCGGATCGACCGACGTAGTCGAGGACGAGCTCGCCCTGTCCTTCCGATCCTTCGTCGTCGGCGTAGACCCAGCGGACGACGTCGCCCGTGCGGTACAGCCGCTCCCCCGAACCACCGAACGGGTTGGCGACGAAACGCTCTGCAGTGAGGGCGAATCGGTTGTGGTAGCCGCGTGCCACGCTCGGCCCCGCCACGTAGAGCTCACCCGCGACACCGACCGGGACGGGGCTGAGCCGGGAGTCGAGCACGACCACGTCGACACCGCGCGTCGGACCGCCGATGGTGACGGGCCGATCGGCCCTCATCGGGGAGCTCGACGTGCTCCAGATCGTCGCTTCGGAGGGGCCGTACAGGTTGTACATGCGCCGGCCGGGCGCCCACCTCTGCATCAGCTCGGGCGGGCAGGCCTCACCGGCCACCGACAGAACCTCGATGCCACCCAGGCCGACGGGATCCACCGTCGTCAGCGCCGCCGGGGTGATGAAGGCGTGGCTGACCTCCTGCTCCCTGAGCAGTCGAGCCAATTCCTCGCCGCCGTACACGACTCCGGAGGCGATGACCATCGTCGACGAGGCCGCAACGGCCAGAAGCAATTCGAATACGGACGCGTCGAAGCTCGGCGACGCGAAGTGCAGGACCCTCGACTGCGGCGTGAGCCCCAGCCGTTCGACCTGTTCCCGCGTGACGTTCGCCAGCCCGGTGTGGGTGACGACGACGCCCTTCGGCAGACCGGTCGAGCCCGAGGTGTAGATGACATATGCGGCGTCGTCCACCCGCGTAGGACGGATTCGGGTGTCGTCGGTGACGGCCCCGGACGAGACGTGGGCGCACGCACTGTCCATGTCTTCGTCGCCCAGGACAAGCCACCGCACCGTGTCCGGCAGGTCGGCGCTGTGCGCCGCCGTGGTCAGGCCGATCTCCACGCGGGAATCGGTGACCATGTGCAGAATGCGGTCGTACGGGTAGCTCGGGTCGACGGGCACGAAGGCGGCACCCGTCTTCGCGACCGCCCAGATCGAGAGGATCGACTCCACCGATCGGGTGAGTGCGAGAGCCACGAAATCGTCCGAACCGATTCCGCGGCCGATCAGTACCCGGGCCAGACGGTTCGAGCGCTCGTCGAGTTCGCGATACGTGACCTGCTGGTTCCCGCACACGACCGCCACGGCCTCGGGGTCCGCCTCCGCCGCGGCGGAGAGGATGCGGGCCAACGTCTGCGGCGGAACCGATGCTGCACCGCGCACGGGCGCGAGGACCCGCTGCTCGTCGCTGTTCAAGACGTCGATGTCACCGATGACCACCGAGGCGTCGCGGGTGATCGCCTCGAGGATGCGGCGGAACCGGAACGCGAACGCGGCGATGGTGCGTTCGTCGAACAGGTCGGTGGCATAGGTGAACACTGCGCGCATCGGCGCGGAGCCACCGGTGTCCGTGGGCTCTCCGGCAGCGTCCGCGAGGGTCAGCTGAAGGTCGAACTTGGCCGCGCTGACTCCCCCGTCGAGACCCTCGACGGTCAGCCCCGGAAGTTCGAGGTGGGCCTGCTCAATGTTCTGGAAGGCCAGCGCAACCTGGAACAGCGGCGAGAAGGCGGTCGACCGCTCCGGCTGCAGAATTTCCACCAGACGCTCGAACGGCACATCGGTGTGCGTGAACGCGCCGAGGTCGTGCTGGCGGACCTGCGCCAGCAGATCGGCGAATCGGTCGTCGACATCCACCTGCGAGCGCAGCACCAGGGTATTGACGAACATGCCGACGAGGTCGTCGAGAGCTGCCTCACCGCGTCCTTCTATCGCGGTGCCGATGGCGATGTCCTGCGTGGCGCTGAGCCGGGCCAACAGGACTGACAACGCGGCGTGCGCCACCATGAACAGCGACGCATTGTGCTCGCGGGCGAGCACGCCGAGGCGTCGACGGAGTTCCGCATCGATCTCGAACTCGAAGTTGGCGCCTCGCATCGACTGGGCCGGGGGCCGGGGTCGGTCCGTCGGCAGCGGCAGCACGTCCGGCAACCCGGCCAGGGTCTCGCGCCAGTAGTCGATCTGCTTCGCGGCCAGCGAATCCGGGGCGTTCTCGTCGCCGAGCAGTTCATGCTGCCACAACGCGAAATCGGCGTACTGGACGTCGAGCGGGGCCCAGTTGGGTTCGGATCCGGCGGCCCGGGCGCTGTAGGCGACCACGACGTCACGCGCCAGCGGCGCCGTCGAGGCACCGTCCGCGGAGATGTGGTGGACGACGATCACCAGCACGTGATGCTCGGAGTCGAGCCGCAGGAGGCGGGCCCGGACGGGTACTGCCTTCGCGACATCGAATCCGGCGGTGACGAGGGCGATCACGTGGTTCCGCAGACCGTCCTCGTCGGCGACGCTCTGGACTTCGAGTTCCGTGAACGCCTCGGCGCGGGACACGACGACCTGCCCGGGACCCTCTCCCGTGTCCGGGTAGCGGGTGCGCAGCGTCTCGTGTCGTTCGACGACGTCCCCGAGGGCCTGTTCGAGCGCCCGGACGTCGAGTTCACCGGTCAACCGAATCGCGAGCGGGATGTTGTAGGCCGCCGATGCGGTGTCGAACTGGTTGATGAACCACATCCGAGACTGCGCCGGGGACAACGGGATCCACGCCGGACGCGGTTGCGGGACCAACGCGGGCCGGCCAACGCCCGCCGAATCGGATTGCTCGACCCGTGCGGACAGGGCGATCACGCTGGGCGCCTCGAACAGCTCACGCACACCGATCGAGGAATCGAGTGCGGCGTTCACCCGGGCCACCACACGGGTGGCCACGAGCGAGTTGCCACCCAGGTCGAAGAAGCTGGAATCGACACTGACACGCTCGTGGCCGAGCACGTCCGCGAACACTCCTGCGACGATCTCCTCGACCGGGGTCCGCGGCGCCTTGTACTGGTCCGAAACCCCTGCGAACTCGGGCTCGGGCAGCGCCTTGCGGTCGATCTTGCCGTTGATGTTGAGGGGCAACCGGTCGAGCGTCACGAGTGCCGCCGGAACCATGTATCCCGGCACCGAGCGGCCGACGGATCCGAGCACGTCCGCGATGTCGAGTGCATCTCCGGACTCCGGCACGACGTAACCGACCAGCCGGTCACCGGTGTGGCGATCGCTGTGCACGACGACGACTGCCTGAGCCACCGCGGGGTGCGCGAGAAGCGCACGCTCGATCTCGCCGAGCTCGATGCGGAATCCACGGACCTTCACCTGGAAGTCGGAGCGGCCCACATAGTCGAGGTTGCCGTCCCGATTCCACCGCACCAGGTCACCGGTCCGGTACATCCGGGCACCCGAAGGCCCGAAGGGGTTGGCCACGAACCGTTCCGCGGTGAGGTCGTGGCGACCGAGGTAGCCGCGAGCCAGCTGGTCACCCGCCAGATAGAGCTCACCTGTCACGCCGGCAGGCACGGGGTGCAGCCGGGTGTCGAGAACGTACGTCTGCGTGTTCCACTCGGGCCGCCCGATCGGGACGGAACCGCCCCGTTCGACGCCGCACCGGTAGTGCGTGACGCTGACCGCCGCTTCGGTCGGGCCGTACAGGTTGAAGATTTCGGCACCGCTGACGTCCCGCAGGCGCTGCACGGTGTCGGCCGGGAGAGCCTCACCGATGCAGAGAACCCGTCGCAACGACGCGAGCTGGGCAGACTCCGCCACCGAGACGAAAGCCGCGAGCAGCGACGGAACGAAATGCACGTTCGTGACCTGCTGCTCGGCAACGAGTCCGGCGAGGTACGACGGATCTCGGTGACCGTCCGGCTTGGCGACGACGAGCCGTGCCCCCGAGGTCAGCGCCCACCAGAACTCCCACACGGAGAGGTCGAAGGTGGCCGCCGTCTTCAGCAACACCGCATCGTCGGCGGTCAGGGGGTACTCGTCCTGCTTCCATCGCAATTGGTTCGCGATGGCACCGTGCGTGATGGTCACGCCCTTGGGCCGGCCGGTCGAGCCGGACGTGTAGATCACATAGGCCGCATGGGTCGACCGCAACGGTGCCCGGCGATCCGCATCGGTGATCGACGTGTCCGCCGCCCCGGTGAGGTCGAGCTCGTCGAGGACGACGACATCGACACCCGTCGGCAGCGACGCGACGACGCTCCGGAGAGTCAGCACACACACGGGTTGCGCGCTGCCGAGCACGTACGCCGTCCGCTCGACGGGATGATCCGGATCGATCGGCAGGTACACACCGCCGGCCTGCGCAATGGCATACATGCCGACCAACAGTTCCACCGACCGCGGAAGGGCAAGGCCCACGACGGTTTCCGGTCCCACACCCAGATCGATGAGGTGGCGGGCGAGCCGGTAGACCCGTGCAGCGAATTCGCCATAGGTCAGCGACTCGTCCTCGAACACGACCGCGGTGGCGTCCGGATCCCTGACGGCCGCGGCGGTGAACATATCGGCGAGTGTCGTCTCGGGCAGTGCCCGTGCCGTGGCGTTCCACCCCGACACCACCTGGGCGCGCTCGTCGTCCCCGATCAACGGCAGATCACCGACGGCGACCTGCGGTGACGCGACGGCAGCCGAGAGCACCCGCAGGAACCGATCCGCGAAGCCCTGCACGGTCACCGCGTCGAACAGGTCGGTGGCGTAGGTGAACACACCGGACATCTCCTCGTCCTCGGGGCTGTCCCCGAGGACGAGGTGCAGATCGAACTGAGCTGTGTCGCCTTCCATGTCGAGCGGTGCGACGGTCAGGTCGGGTAGCTGCAGGTCGGACTTCGTCGTGTTCTGGAACGAGTAGCCCACCTGGAAGATCGGGTGATGGGCCATCGATCGTGCCGGATTGAGCACCTCGACCAGCCGCTCGAACGGCACGTCGGCGTGCGAGAACGCCTCGAGGTCCGCTTCACGTGCACGGTCGAGGATCTCGTCGAAACTCTGCCCGTCGTCCACCTGCACGCGCAGGGCGAGGGTGTTGACGAACATGCCGACGACGTCGTCGAGTTCACGCTCACCGCGGCCGGCGATCGGCGTTCCGACCGAGATGTCCTCGGTGCCCGACAGCCTGCTCAGGAGCACCGCGAAGGCCGCGTGGACGGCCATGAACACACTGGCGTTGTGCCCTCGGGCGAGTGCCGCCAGGCCTCGGTGCAGCGCCGCGTCGATCGTGAAATCGACCCGCGCTCCGCGCAGCGACTGCACGGGCGGACGCGGGCGGTCGAGCGGAAGCTCGAGAAGGTCCGGCACACCGGCCAGCGCCTTCTTCCAGAAGTCGAGCTGTGCCGAGATGAGACTCTGCGGATCGTCTTCGCTGCCCAGCAGTTCACGCTGCCAGATCGCATAGTCGGCGTACTGCACGGGAAGCGGACCGAAGCCCGGCTCCCGTCCCGCTGCACGGGACGCGTACGCCACCATGACGTCGCGCACGAACGGTGCCGTCGACTCGCCGTCGGTGGACACGTGGTGCACGATGAGCGCGAGCACGTAGTCCTGAGGGGCCGTCTCGAACAACCGCATCCGGATCGGGGGCACGTCGGCGGTCACATCGAATCCCGCGGTGGCCATCTCCACCAGGCGGGAGCGAAGTTCGTCGCCCGTCACGGCAACCGGCGCGAGATCGACCGGTACCTGCTCGGCGGGGACGATGACCTGGTGGGGTCCGTCCGCGGAATCCGGGTAGGTGGTCCGGAGTGATTCGTGCCGTTCGAGCACGTCGAACACCGCGGCCCGCAGCGCCTCCACGTCGAGGGCGCCCGTCAACCGGACCGCCAACGGGATGTTGTAGGCCGCCGACTCGGGATCGAAGCGGTTGATGAACCACATTCGCGACTGCGCGAGGGAGAGGGGAATGTGATCCGGTCGCTTCCGTGGCCCGAGGACGGGTCGAACCTCGTCGCTGGTGGCAGTGGCCGAGATGCGGACGGCGAGCGAGGCCACGGTCGGCGCCTCGAACAACTCCCGGACGCCCACCCGGAGCCCGAACGCCTGCCCCACCCGGGACACGACGCGAGTGGCGCTGAGCGAGTTGCCGCCGAGGTCGAAGAAACTGTCGTCCACGCTCACCGCGGACAGACCGAGGACCTCGCAGAAGATTGTGGCGACGGTCTCCTCAGCCGGTGTCGACGGTGCGCGGAACTCTGCACTCGAGGAGACGAACTCCGGCTCGGGCAGGCGCGCGCGGTCCAGCTTGCCGATTCCGGTCAACGGGATCTCATCGAGCAGGATCACCACCGACGGCACCATGTACGGCGGAAGGGTCTCGCCGACAACCGTCTTCAGCGATTCCGGATCCACCGTCGCACCATCGACCGGCAGGACGTAGGACACGAGGGTCGTCAGGCCCGCGGGGTTCTCACGGCCCACGGTCACGGCGAACTCGATGTCCGGCTGGGCTGCCAGTGCGGCGTCGATCTCACCGAGCTCGACGCGGAACCCACGAACCTTCACCTGGAAGTCGGACCGGCCGACGTACTCCACGCGGTGGTCGTCCGCCCACCGCACCACGTCTCCGGTGCGGTACATACGCGATCCGGGCTCGCCGAACGGGTTGGCCACGAACCGCTCCGACGTGACCGCCGGACGGTTGTGGTATCCGCGGGTCACCGACGGTCCACAGATGTAGAGCTCGCCGGGAACGCCTTCGGGCACCGGGCGCAGCCGGGAGTCGAGGATGAGTGATTCGACACCGCGCAGCGGCTTACCGATCGTCACCCGTTCCCCGGCCACCATCGGTTCGGTGATCGTGACGATCACCGTGGTCTCGGTCGGCCCGTAGGCGTTGCGCATCTCGCGGCCGGGCGCCCATCGGGCAACCAGTTCCGGTGTGCACGTGTCGCCGCCGACCACAACGGACCGCACGGAGTCGAGCCCCTCGGGATCGACGGTCATCAGTGCGGTCGGCGTCATCACGACGTTGTTGACCTGCTCGCGGCGGATCAGGTCGGCGAGCTCGTCGCCGCCGTACACGTCCGCGGGTGAAATCACCAGAGTGGCACCGGCACTGAACGCGGCGAGCATCTCACCGACCGAGGTGTCGAAGCTCGGCGACGCCACATGCAGGAAACGCGAACTCGGCGACACGACGTAGTGTTCACGAACCTCGCTGGTGAGGTTCGCCAGACCGCGGTGGGTGACCACGACGCCCTTCGGTTTGCCCGTCGAGCCGGACGTGTAGATCAGGTACGCCGGATGATCGACGGTCAGCTGACGGCGACGATCGGCGTCGCGCACCGGAGCCGCCGACACCGTACGCGTCTGGTCGGCGAACTCGGGAGCATCGAGGACGATCCAGGACACCGTGTCCGGCAGGTCGTCTCGATGACGATCGACCGTGAGACCCAGGACAGCACCCGAATCGGACAACATCTCGTTGATGCGCTCGAACGGAAGCTTCGGGTCGACGGGCAGGTAGGCGCCACCCGCCTTCGCGATCGACCAGATCCCCAGGATCGATTCCACGGAACGGGTGATGGCAAGCGCCACGTAGTTCTCCGGCCCCACTCCCTGATCGATCAGCACGCGCGCCAGCCGGTTCGACTGCTCGTCGAGTTCGCGGTAGGTGAGCTCGCGGCCCTCGAAAGACAGCGCCACCGAACCCGGTGCGAGGTCCACGCCCGAACGCAGCAGCTCGGGCAGTGTCCGCGGTTCGAGTGACCGGGGACCGCGCACAGGTGCGATGGCAGCCTTCTCGGCCGCGTCGAGAATGTCGATGTCGCCGAGAATCACGTCCGGCTCGGTCGCCACCGCTCCGAGAATCCGGACGAACCGATCGGCGAACCTCTGCACCGTCCGCTCGTCGAACAGATCGGTCGCGTAGTTGAACGACGCGACGATGCCTGCCGCTCCCCCGTCGACGTAACGCTCACCCACACTGAGCTGGAGATCGAATTTCGCGACATCCAGAGGGGTCTCCAGGACCGAGACCTCGAGGCCGGGGAACTCGAGAGTCGAGCTACCGGTGTTGTTGAACGCCAGGGCAACCTGGAAGAGCGGTTGGTGGGCCGTGGAACGGGGGACGTTCAGCACGTCGACGAGCCGCTCGAACGGAATGTCTCCGTGTGCGAATGCCTCGAGGTCGGTCTCCCGAACCTGCGCCAGCAGCTCCAGGAACCGCAACTCCGGATTCACCGAACTACGCAGGACGAGGGTATTGACGAACATGCCGACCATCTCGTCGATCTCACGCACACCGCGGCCCGCGACAGGCGTGCCGATGGCGAGATCGGTATTCGAGCTGAGCCGCTCGAGCAGTACGGCGAACGCGGCATGCACGACCATGAACATGCTCGCGTTGTGCCGGCGGGCGAGCGCCGCCAGTGCGCGATGCGTGTCCGGGTCGATGTCGAAGTCGAGCGTCGCCCCGCGCAGCGACTGCACGGGCGGACGCGGGCGGTCGGTGGGAAGTTCGAGCGACTCGGGAAGGTCGGCAAGTGCGTGACGCCAGTAGTCGACCTGGCGCGACGCGATCGACTCCGCGTCGGATTCGTCGCCGAGCACCTCACGCTGCCACAGCGCGAAATCCGCGTACTGCACGGGCAGTGGTTCCCAGCCCGGTGCGTCACCGGCTGCGCGGGTCACATACGCCTGCATCATGTCCCGGAACAGTGGTGCCATCGAGGCGCCGTCCGCGGCAATGTGGTGGACGACGAGCACCAGAATGTGCTCGCCTCCACTCATCTGGATGAGACCGACGCGGAACGGCATCGAGAGACTGACGTCGAAACCTGTGTTCGCGAGCGCACGCGCTCGGCGGTAGGCGTCGGCCTCGTCCGTGGTCGGCTCGACGGTCAACGGCTCCACGGCCTCGGCGGTCGGAAGTATCACCTGATACGGACCATCGGGCGACTCGGGGAACAGGGTGCGCAGCGACTCGTGACGCTCCACCACGTCGGTGAGAGCCGCACCCAGCGCATCGATGTCGAGGTGTCCCCGCAGACGCACCGCCATCGGCAGGTTGTACGCCGCCGACTCGGTGTCGAACTGGTTGATGAACCACATCCGAGACTGCGCCAGTGACAGAGGGATTCGTTCCGGCCGCGGCCCCGCGGTCAACGGCAGGCGCTCGCGGTCGGCGTCGGCCGAGTGCTCGGCAACGGCCGCCACGCCCTCGACCGTCGGGTTCTCGAAGACCGAGCGGACAGTCAACTCGGTGCCGAGGGCCTCT
This sequence comes from Rhodococcus sp. ZPP, assembly GCF_017656075.1. Lineage (NCBI taxonomy): Bacteria > Bacillati > Actinomycetota > Actinomycetes > Mycobacteriales > Nocardiaceae > Rhodococcus > Rhodococcus sp. ZPP. The sequence goes on along the minus strand of NZ_CP058638.1, from coordinate 5,854,180 downwards.
TCGAGACGCGCTACCACCCGGGTGGCACTGAGGGAGTTTCCACCGAGGTCGAAGAACGAATCGGTGGCGCCGGCCCGTTCGATACCGAGAACGTCGGCGAAGACGCCGGCCACGATCTCTTCGAGCGGAGTACGGGGAGCGACGTACTCGTGGTCGTCGGAGTCGAAGTGCGGTTCGGGCAGCCGCTTACGATCCACTTTGCCGTTGTTGTTCAGCGGCATGGATTCGAGGACTACGAGGACATCGGGAACCATGTGCGCGGGAAGGGTCTTCGCGAGCGAGGACAAGACCTCCCGCGAATCGATATCCCCGGCAGCCGGCACGCCGTAGGCGACGAGCCGCTGTCCCTGCGGGGTGTCCCGGACGACGACGACTGTCTGAGACACGTCGGGGTGCGCCAGCAGAGCGAACTCGATCTCGCCGAGTTCGATGCGCAGGCCACGGATCTTGACCTGGAAGTCGGTCCTGCCCAGGAAGTCGTAGTTCTTGTCGCTTCGGCGCCGCACCAGGTCGCCTGTGCGGTACATCCGGGTGCCGGGAGCGCCGAACGGGTCCGCGATGAATCGCGTGGAGGTGATCCCGAACATGTTGCCGTAGCCGCGGCCGACCGCGATACCACCGACATAGAGCTCACCCGTCATACCGTCGGGAACCCGGCGGAGCCGGCCGTCCAGAACATACAGCGCCACGTTGTCGAGCGCGGGGCCGATGGGCAGCCGCAATTGATCGGACACCGCATCTTCGGGTGTGATGACGTAGGACGTGACGATGTCGGACGCTTCGGTAGGCCCGTAGCTGTTGTGGCAGCGGACTCCTCGGTCGAGGAACTTCTTCAGCGGCGCAGCCTTGACCGCCTCACCGCCGAGCGCAATGGTGCGGACGCTACGAAGTTCCTCGTTCTGCTCGAGTTCTGCGACGATCTCGAAGGCGCCGGGCGCCATGTTGACCACCGTCAACTCGTTCTCGTCGATCTGACGGAGAATCGACTGGGGTTCGAAACCCTCGACCGCAAGGTGGATCGCTCCACCCGATGACAGCGTTCCCCACACCGTCTTCTGCGTCAGGTCGAATCCGGGTGCCGAGGAGACCAGGACGCCGTCGCCCTGCTCGAGCGCGAGTTGGCCGCGGAACCACACCATCATGTTGCAGAATCCGGCCATCGGCACCAGCGCGGGTTTGGGCCTACCGGTCGAACCGGATGTGGAGATGACGTAGGCCAGGCGAGCGCCGGATCCGTCCTCGGTCCAGTGATTGACGGGGTCGGAGTCATCGTGTGCCGCCAACTCCGACGCCACGGTGGGGTCGTCGAGTACGAGAACGTCGGCCTCGACGTCGTCGGCGCCTGCCCACGCCGTCGTAGCGACAACGGCACGAGCACCACAGTCGTGGAGCATGGCGCCGATACGTTCCGCGGGGTAGGCCGGATCGATCGGTGCGTAGGCGGCGCCCGCTTTCCACGTTGCGAGCATGCCGATGATCCACTCGATCGAGCGGGGAACCACCAGGGCGACCACGTCGTCGGGACGGACACCGCGGGACGCCAGCTCACGGGCCAGCTGATTGGCCCGGGCGTTCAATTCCCGGCGGGAGAGAGCGTGGCCGTTCCCCTTCAACGCAAGGGCGTCCGGATTTGCCCGGACCTGCTCCGACCAGCACTCCACGAGGTCGACGGGAAGCGCACCGGCGCGGCGATCCGACGCAGACGTGGCTTCGGCGATCACCCCGGCGAGCATGCCGGCGAACTGATCCGCGAAACCTTCACCGGATGCTCCGTCGAGCAGACCCGGCAGCAAGGTCGACAAGGCCACCGTCACAGCAGCCTCCGGTCCGACACCGACGCTCGCTAGCGTCCGCGCCAGCTCACCGGACTTCTCGTGCCATTGCCGGTAGGTCACATCGTTACCGTTGTGAGACAACGCAATACCGTGAGGATTGATCAATGCTGCCGCATCGAGCAACTCCGGCAGCGGCCGCGTCGCGAGCTCCTCCGCGACACTGTGCGACCCCAGCGACTCCACCGTGTCGCTGGAAGTGCTACCGAGCTCCGCATGTTCTGCGGCCGACAGGATGTCGATGTCACCCACGATCACCGAACTGTCCGCCACGACCGCATCGAGAATCGCCAGGAACCGAGACCGGTAGCCCTCGATCGTCGCTTCGTCGAAGATGTCCGTCGCGTAGCTGAACATCGCCTTCGTCGGACCGTCCGCGTCGGCGCCCTGCTCGTCGACGGCGAGGGTCAGATCGAACTTTGCCAGGTTGGTCTCGTTGTCGAGTGCCGTCACCGTCAGACCGGGCAGCTCGAGCTTGGCCGCTTCGTTGTTCTGGAAGGTCAGCGTCACCTGAACGAGCGGTGCGTAGGTGTTCGACCGCGCCGGGGCGAGTGCCTCGACGAGCCTTTCGAAGGGAATGTCGGTGTTTCCGAAAGCACCCAGATCCGTGTTGCGCACGCTGTCGAGCACATCGGCGAAGGTCGCCGACTGAGAGACCTCTGTCCGCAGCACCAGCGTGTTCACGAACATGCCGACCAGATCGTCCAGGGCGGCGTCGCCGCGGCCGGCGACGGGCGTACCGACCACGATGTCCTCGGTACCGCTCATTCGCGCCAGCAGTACGGCGAACGCCGCGTGTACCACCATGAACACGGAGGCCTGGTGCGCCTGCGCGACCTCCGCGAGGGCGGCTTTCAGGTCAGGACCGAACTCGAACTCGACTCGCGCAGACTGCGGAACCCGGTTGGGCGTGCGCTGGCGATCGAGAGGTAGCTCGAGGAGTTCAGGCGCATCGGCGAGCGTGCTCACCCAGTAGTCCAGCTGCCGGGCAGCCGGCGACGCCGGATCTTCCTCCGAACCGAGCACCTCCCGCTGCCACAGGGCGAAGTCGGCGAACTGCACCGCGAGGGGCGCCCATGCCGGAGCGGAGCCCTCGACCCGCGCGCTGTACGCCGTGAACAGGTCACGCGCCAGTGGCGCGATCGAGCCGCCGTCCGCGGAAATGTGGTGGATGACGATGAGGAGAACGTGCTCGGTGGAGTCCGCCTCCCCCACCCGGAAGAGCGCTGCGCGGACCGGCACGGACTTGGTGACGTCGAACCCGGTGGTGGCGACGGCCAACAGACGATCGCGGAGTTCCGACTCGTCGGCGACGTGCGTCACCTCGAGGTTCAGATCCACCTCGGCGGCCGGCCGGATGACCTGGTGCGGCCCTTCAGGGGAACTCGGGAACTGGGTACGCAGAGATTCGTGGCGTTCGAGCACGTCGGCGAGAGCGGACTGCAGCGCTGTGACGTCGAGAGCACCCGACAGGCGCAGTGCCATCGGGATGTTGTACGACGGGGAGGACGGATCGTAGCGGTTGGCGAACCACATCCGCTGTTGCGCGAGCGACAGCGGGATGCGGTCGGGACGCGGACGCGGTGCCAGAGCAGGGCGGGCGGCGATGCCGGTGCCACGCGCATCCACCCGCGACGCGAGAGCGCCGACGGTGGGAGCCTCGAAGAGTTCGCGTACACCGATGTCCGTATCGAGGGCCGTGTTGATCCGGGACACGACGCGGGTAGCGATGAGCGAGTTGCCGCCGAGTTCGAAGAAGGCGTCGTCGAGCCCCACTCGCTCGACACCGAGAACCTCGGCGAACACAGCGGCCACCGTCTGCTCGATGTGTGACTGCGGAGCACGGTATTCGCGTGTGACGGCGAACGTTTCGGGAATCGGCAACGCCCGCCGATCGAGCTTGCCCACAGGGGTCAGGGGCACGGATTCGAGAGCGATGACAGTGGCCGGAACCATGAACGACGGCAGGAACTCACCCGCGAAGTCCATCAGTTCTGCCTGGTCCACAGTTCGTCCCGCCGTGGGCAGCACGTAGGACACCAGGGCGGCGTCGCCGGAAGAGGTGGTCAACGCGGACGTGGTGACGAACTCGACCGACTCGTGTCGCGCGAGGACGGCATCGATTTCACCCAGTTCGATCCGGAAGCCGCGAACCTTCACCTGCTGGTCCGACCTGCCGACGTAGTCGGCCGTCAGAACACCGTGTTCGTCCCGCTTCCATCGGACGACGTCGCCGGTGCGGTACATCCGGTCGCCGGGTGCACCGTAGGGGTTGGCGACGAAACGTTCGGCGGTCAGCGGCGTACGCCGGTGGTATCCGCGAGCCAGCCCGAGCCCCGACAGATAGAGCTCACCTGCGATACCCACCGGAACAGGGCGCAGACGATCATCGAGCACGAGCGCACTGGTTCCCCGGATCGGGCCACCGATCGTCACCGGACCGTCAGCGGACATCGGGTCGCTGATGTTGGTCATGATCGTGGTCTCGGTGGGTCCGTAGCCGTTGAACAGCGAACGCCCGGGAGCCCAGCGCGCGGCGAGTTCTGCCGGGACCGCTTCGCCGCCGGCCACCACGAACTGGAAGTCGTCGAGACCCGCCGGGTCGACGGACGCGAGGGCGGAGGGCGTGACGAAACCGTGCGTGATCCGGTTCTCACGGAGGAACTTCGCGAGCTCGGGACCGCCGTACACGTCCGTGGGGGCGATCACCATAGTGGCACCGGCGCCGACCGCGAGCAGCAGTTCGAGCACCGACGCGTCGAAGCTCGGCGAGGCGAAATGCAAGGTCCGCGACGCGGTGGTCACCTGGTAACGCTCACGCTGTTCAGCAGCGAAGTTCGCCAGACCGCGGTGGCTGACGACGACACCCTTGGGCTGCCCGGTGGTGCCGGACGTGTAGATGACGTACGCGCTGTTCGCCGGTGTCACCGACGAACGACGGTCCGCGTCGGTGACCGGTGCCGCCGAGTACTGCGCCCAAGCGGTGTCGGCGCCGTCACCGTCGAGGAGCAGCCAGTCGACGCCGGCCGGCAGCCGGTCGAGCTCGGATGCGACGGAAAGCCCCAGCGTCACACCGGAATCGGTGACCATGTGGGCGATACGCTCGTCTGGGTACTTCGGGTCGATCGGCACGTAGGCGCCGCCACTCTTGGCAACGGCCCAGATGCCCACCACGGAGGCGATCGAGCGGGTGATGCCCAGGGCGACGAACGACTCGGCGCCCGCCCCTCGCTCGATCAGTGCCCGCGCGATGCGGTTCGAGCGTGCGTCGAGCTCCCGGTAGGTGATCGATTCGCTGCCCGCGACGACGGCGACACCGTCCGGGTCGGCGGCCACGGCACCCGCGAGCAACTCCACGAGCGTCTGCGGCGCCGCTCCCTCGACGCCCCGGACCGGAGCCAGCTCGGCGGCCTCCCGCGGATCGAGGATGGGGATGTCTCCCACGGCAATGTCGGTGTCGGTCGCGACGGACTCGAGGATTCGCAGGAAGCGATCCACGAATCCGCGAACCGTACTCGAGTCGAAAATCTCCGTCGCATACCCGAGCGACCCGGTGATGCCGGTGGCCACGCCCGCGTCGGACCACTGCTCCTGCAGGTCGACGGTGAGGTCGAATTTGCTGAACTCGACGTCGACCGCACCGGGAACGGCTTCCAGTCCCTCGAACTCGAGCGACGGAATTCCGTTGACCTGATGCGTCAGAACCACCTGGAACAGCGGCGTGTAGGCCGTGGACCGGGTCGGTTTCAGGGCGTCGACCAGCTGCTCGAACGGAACGTCCTGGTGGCTGAAGGCCGCCAGGTCCTGCTCCCGAACGTGTTCGAGGAGAGCTGTGAACGACGCACCGGGCTCGACCTGCGTGCGCAACACCAGCGTGTTGACGAACATGCCGACGAGGTTGTCGAGCGCCTCCTCGCCGCGGCCGGCAATCGCCGCGCCGATGGCAATGTCGGTGCCCGCACTCACGCGCGCCAGCAGCACGGACAGCGCCGCATGCAACACCATGAACGAGGAGACATTGTGCTCGCGCGCAAGATCACTCAGCCGGCGGTGCAGGGCCGCATCGATGGTGAAATCGACGGCGGCACCCGTCATCGACCGCACTGCCGGCCTGGGCCGATCGGTCGGCAACTCGAGAACGTCGGGCAGACTCGCCAGAGTCTTCGCCCAGAAGTCGATCTGCTGCGCCGCAAGGGAGTGCGGGTCGTCTTCGGATCCGAGCAGAGCGCGCTGCCAGATCGCGTAGTCGGCGTACTGGATCGGGAGCTCGGGCCACTGCGGCTCCCCTCCCGACACACGCGCGGCGTAGGCCGCCATCACGTCGCGTGCCAACGGCAGTGTCGACGCGCCGTCGGAGGCGATGTGGTGCATCACCACGACCAGGACGTGATCGTCCGCGGCGATGCGGAACAGGCGAGCGCGGATCGGGAGTGTGTCGGTGACGTCGAACCCTTGCGAGCCGAACTCGAACAGGCGAGCCGTCAGATCCGACTCGGCGACCTCGACCGGATCGAGGCCCAGGTCGACGTCCGATGCGGGAAGTATGACCTGGTGTGCGCCGGCATCGGAGTCGGGGAACACGGTTCGCAGGACTTCGTGGCGCGCCACGACGTCGGACAGAGCCGACGCCATCGCGGTGACGTCGAGATCACCGCGGAACCGGACCGTCAACGGCACGTTGTATGCGGGCGAGGTCGGGTCGAAGCGGTTGAGGAACCACATGCGCTGCTGCGCCAGCGACAACGGAAGTTGCTCGGGCCGCTGCTGCGCGACCAGGGCCGGTCGGGGCGCCCGATCACCGTCCTGCCGCTCGATGAAGTCGGCGAGTTCGGCGACAGTGGGGACTTCGAAGAGATCTCGCATGCCCACGGTGGCGCCGGTCGCCGCCGACAGACGGGACGCGACGCGTGTGGCGCTCAGCGAATTACCGCCGAGATCGAAGAACGACGCGTCGACGCTCACGCGGTCGACACCGATCACGTCACCGAAGACCGCGGCGACGACCTCCTCCAGCGGTGTGCGGGGTGCGACGAACTCGGCATTGTCGGTGGCGAATTCCGGTTCGGGAAGCGCCTTGCGGTCGATCTTGCCGCTCGCGTTGAGCGGCATCTCGTCCACGACGACGAGCGCATCGGGAACCATGTGCGACGGCAGAAGCGCACGCAGACGCGCGGTCACGTCGTGAGCCGTCACGGAGGCGCCCGCCGCGGCGGTGACATAGCCGACGAGTCGCTGCAGTCCGTGACGCTCGGAGACCACGACGATCGACTGCTTGATGTCGTCCATCGCGGTCAGAGCCGACTCGATCTCGCCGAGTTCGACCCGGAGGCCACGAATCTTGATCTGGAAGTCACTGCGCCCGAGGAAGATCAACTCTCCGTCGGCGCGCTCGCGCACGAGGTCGCCGGTGCGGTACAGACGCGAGCCCGCATCCCCGAGGGGATTCGCGACGAAGCGCGAGGCGGTGACATCGGCCATTCCGCCGTAACCGCGCCCGACCACGACACCGCCGATGTACAGCTCGCCGGTCACGCCGGCCGGGACGGGACGCAGCCGCTTGTCCAGGACGTAGTACTCGGCACCGGGCAGCGGCGACCCGATGGGGATCGGGGTTTCCTCGGCATCCGGAGTCGTCAGGTCGAGCTCGTAGGACGCAGTGACGTCCGACGCTTCCGTCGGGCCGTAGGAGTTGACGAGGCGGACGCCTCGTCCGACCAGCTTGGCGTATGCGGCCGGTCGAATCTGCTCACCGCCGAGGACCACGCAGTCGAGCGACGCCATCGTGTCGTCTGCGTCGAGTTCGGCCAGCAATTCGAAGGCGCTGGGTGCCATGTTCACGATGCGGACGTCCGCCATCGCGAAGTGCCGCAGAATGTCGGCAGGGTCGAAGCCCTCGGCCGCCAGATGGACGACGCCGCCGGACATCAACGGAACCCACACGTTCTTCTGCGTCAGGTCGAACAACGGCGAACTCGCCACGAGAACACCGGTGCCCTCGGCGATGCGCATCTCGTCGCGGTACCAGCGGTAAGTGTTCAGCACACCCGCCATCGGCACCATCGTCGGCTTCGGCCGTCCCGTCGAACCCGACGTCGAGATGACGTAGGCGAGACGGGCCCCCGCCTCGTCGCCCACCCACGGGTCGAACGCGAGATCGCTTCCGTCGCGGGAGTCCAGTGCGCGAACGGTGTCCGGGTCGTCGAGGACCACGGCCGTGTCGAGGACGCGATCGCCCAACGGCTTCCGTGCGATTTCGCGCCACGACGACGTGGTGATCGCCGCGCGAGCTCCGCTGGTGTCGACGAGACCCGCGATGCGTTCGAGAGGCCATGCCTGGTCGAGTGGTGAGTAGGCGGCGCCGACCTTCCACACCGCGAGCATGCCGACGACCCAGTCGAGTGAACGAGGCAGGATCAGGGCGACGACGTCGTCGTCGCCGATACCCCGCTCGGCAAGCTCGCGGGCCACCTTGTTGGCGCGTCTGTTCAGCTCGGCGCGCGTGGTCGACACTCCCCCGGCGACCACCACGATCGCCTCGGGGTCGCGTTCGACGCTGTCCTGCCACGCCGCGAGGGGCGACTCCAGCCGTGCCGTCACCGCGTCCGCCGGGGCAGGCTCCACGACGGCAGGGGCGGCCGCGAACTTTTCGAGGTCCACGTCGCCCACAAGCCGGTACGCGTCGGCGATCACCTTGTCCAGGATCGCTCCGAAACCGTCCTGCCCGTCCTCCGACGGCGGAGCCATCATGATGGTCGGAACCAGACCGGACAGAACGACGGACACGATCGCGTCCGGAGCCATTCCCCGCTCAGCCAACGGCGCAGACATCAACCGGAGGCGTTCATCGAATTCCCGGTACGTCACCTGCATGCCGTCGTGTGCGACGGCTACGGCGTCGGGCGCGACGTCCACCGCGGCTGCCAGCAGCTGCGGTAGTTCGCGGACCGTCATCGTGCGGGCAGGTCGTGCTTGGCTCAACTTTGCTCTCTCGTGTTCGGTGAGAATGTCGATATCGCCTACGGCGACGAGTGGGTTCTCGACGACGGCCTCGAGGATCCGCACGAACCGCTGCGTGATGCGCTCCACACTCTCCCGTTCGAAGAGGTCGGTGGCGAAAGTGAAGCGGCCGCCGAGGCCGGACGGCCGGCCCTCGTCATCGGCCTTCTCGGACATGGTCAGGGTGAGGTCGTATTTGGCGCCCTCGGCCATGTCCTCGATGACCCGTACGGTGAGTCCGGGCAGTTCGAGCGATTCCAGACGGTTGTTCTGGAACGCCAACATCACTTGGAAGAGCGGCGAATACGAGGCGGAGCGGCGAATGTGCAGCGCTTCCACCAGTTTCTCGAACGGCACGTCGGAATGCCCGAACGCCGCGAGGTCGTTGTCGCGGATCCGTTCGATCAGCGCTGCGAAGGAATCACCCGCGTCGACCCGGGCCCGCAAGACGAGCGTGTTGACGAACATGCCCACCAGATCGTCGAGCATCTGGTCGGTTCGCGCCGCATGGGGAGTGCCGATCGTGATGTCGTCGCTGTTACTCAACCGTGCCAGCAAGGTGGTCAACGCCGCGTGGGTCACCATGAACAGTGACGCTCCGTGGTCTCTGCCGAGCTTCTCGAGCCCGCTGCGCAGTTCGGGCGAGATCACGAAGTCGACGGAATCACCGATCATCGACTGACGGGGAGGCCGCGCATGATCGCGAGGGAGGTCGATCAGCTCCGGTACCCCGGCCAGTGCGTTCTCCCAGTAGGAGATCTGCTCGGCCGCGAGGGACTTGCTGTCGGCGGGATCGCCGAGCACTTCGCGCTGCCACAGGGCGAAGTCGGCGTACTGCACCGGCAACGGCTGCCAGAGCGGAGCCGCACCCGCTGTCCGGGCGGTGTAGGCGACCATCACGTCCCGCGCCAACGGAGCCAACGAGGCGCCGTCTGCGCAGATGTGATGGATCACCAGGACGAGAAGGAACTCCGTGTCGCCGGTCGCGAACAGGCGGATACGCAGCGGCGGCGCCGCCGTGACGTCGAACCCTTCGGTGGCGAATGCAGTGAGTACCGAGTGAAGCTCGGACTCGGGCACCTGCACGGGCGTCAGATCGGCCGGCACCTGGTCCACGTCGACGACCTGCTGGTACGGCCCGTCGGCGGAGTCGGGGAACACGGTCCGCAGTGACTCGTGTCGCGCGAGGACATCTGCCACCGCCGACGACATCGCCTCGATGTCGAGGCTGCCGGACAGCCGGACCGCGAGCGGGATGTTGTACGCCGACGACGTCGTGTCGTACCGGTTCATCAGCCACATGCTCTGCTGGGCCATCGACATCGGAACCCGCTCGGGACGCGGCTGTGCGACCAGTGTCGGCCGGTCGGACCCCGAACCCGCGCCGTCGGTGACCAAGACAGCCAGGCGCTCGACCGTCGGCGCCTCGAAGAGCTCGCGCACACCCAGTCGTGTTCCCGCTGCCGCGTTCACTCGCGCGACAGCCTTGGTGGCGAGGAGTGAGTTACCGCCGAGGTCGAAAAACGACTCGGCCACACTGATTTTCGACAGTCCGAGTACCTCGGCGAAAACCCCGGCGACCAATTCTTCTGCCGCCGTGCGGGGTTCGACGACCTCACCCTGCAGCGCGTCGAAATCGGGCTCGGGCAGTGCCCGGCGGTCGAGCTTGCCCGCGGTGGTGAGCGGAATCTCGTCGAGCACCAGAACAGCACTGGGCACCATGTGTGCAGGCAGCGTGCCGGAGACGAATCGGGTGACCTCGGCGGCGTCCACCGTGCTCCCGGCCGACGGCAGCACATAGGACACGAGCGCTGTCGCGCCCGAGGGCATGGTGCGGCCCACCGTGGTCGCGAACTCGAGAGCGGGATGCTGAACCAGGGCAGCGTCGATCTCACCGAGTTCGATCCGGAATCCGCGGACCTTCACCTGGAAGTCACTGCGGCCCACGTACTCGACGCCGTACCCGGCGCGATGTTCGGGGTCGACGACGAACCGGACCACATCACCGGTTCGGTACATCCGAGAGCCGTTCTCGCCGAACGGGTTCGCGACGAATCGCTCGGCCGTGAGGCCGAAGCGGTCGTGGTAGCCGCGAGCGAGTCCAGGTCCGGCGATGTACAGCTCGCCGTCCACACCGACCGGCACGGGACGCAGCTGCCCGTCGAGGACGTACACGGTGACGCCGCAAACCGGCCCACCGATCTCGATCCGCTTGCCGGGCTCGAGCACGTTACTGACGTTGCTCATCACGGTGGCCTCGGTCGGACCGTAACCGTTGTACATCCGGCGGCCGGGAGCCCAGCGCTCCACCAGTTCCGGGGGGCATGCCTCTCCGCCCACCACCACGACACCGAGTCGGTCCAGCCCCGACGGTTCGACCGACGCCAATGCCGCCGGCGTGACGAACGCGTGCGTCACCTCGTGTTCCGCCAGGAAGCTGTGGAGTTCTTCACCGCCGTACAGGTCTGCCGGCGCCACCACCATCGTGGCCCCGCACCCGAAGGCGAGCAGGAGTTCGAGGACGGACGCGTCGAAACTCGGAGACGCGAAGTGGAGCGTGCGTGCTGCGGGGGTGACCCCGTAATGGGTGCGCTGTTCGGCGGAGAAGTTGGCCAGCCCCGCATGGGTCACGGTGACACCCTTGGGCAGACCGGTGGTGCCGGAGGTGTAGATCACGTAGGCAACATGGAGGGCACGCAGCGGCGCGGTACGCTCCGAATCTGCCAGCGATGCCGATGATTCCCGCGAGCAGAGTGCATCGCACTCGGCGGAGTCGAGGACCAGCCAGTCGAGGTCCTGAGGAAGTCCCTCGCGCTGCGCCGCGACGGTCAGGCCCAGCATCGATCCGGAGTCGGCGATCATGTGCTCGACCCGCTCGGTCGGATAGCGCGGATCGACGGGCACGAACGCTGCCCCTGTCTTCGCGACCGCCCAGGTGGCGACCACGGAGTGCAGAGAACGCGTCATACCTAGCGCCACAGCAGTTTCCGGACCGACACCGCGCCCGATCAGGACGCGCGCGAGCCGGTTCGACCGCTCGTCGAGTTCGGCGTACGTCAGTGTCGCGCCGTCGGCGATGACTGCGAGATGCTCGGGATCGAGTGCCACCGACGCGGACAGGATGTCGGGCAACAGAAGCTGTTCGGCGTCCTCGGTGCCCGACACCGCGAGAAGCGACGCACGTTCGGTGCCGTCGAGGATGTCGATGCGGGCAACCGGTTTGTCGACGTCGCCGGACACCGCCTCGAGAACACGGACCACCCGCGCCATGATCTCCCGTACCTGGGCGGATTCGAAGATCTCGGGCAGGAACTTCGCTGTCAGATGAAGGCGCGGGTCCGTCATCGCGACGATGGCGAGCGGGTAATGGGTGGCGTCGTTGGACGTCACGTCGAGGACGCGGAGCCCTTCGATGTCACTGCTCTGCGTGAGTGCCTCACGGTCGAGTGGGTAGGACTCGTAGACCATCAACGTGTCGAACAGCGCGCTCAGACTCAGGCCCTGCTGAATATCGGTCAGTCCGATGTGGTGGTGGTCGAGGAGCTCGGTCTGCTCGTGCTGGATCCGGTCGAGCAGGGTTCGCACGGAGTCGCCGGGGCGCACCCGCACCCGCACGGGAAGGGTGTTGATGAAGAGGCCCAGCATCGATTCGATTCCGGGAACCTGCGGTGGGCGGCCGGAAACGGTGGTGCCGAACAGCACGTCGTCCCGTCCGGTCAGCCTACCCAGCACGATGCCCCAGGCCGCCTGGACCAGGGTGTTCATGGTGACGCCGAGCTCACGCGAGCGTTCGGTCATCGCCGCGAGCAGCTCGTCGGGCAGGTCCACGACGAGTTCGCCCGGGGTGAGCGTCGCAGCGGTATCCTCGTGCGTCGGCGCGAGAAGGGTGGGTTCTTCGACGCCGGCCAGTGCCTGTGCCCACGCGGCCACGGACTGCTGCGGATCCTGGGTGGCGAGCCACTCGAGGTAGTTCCGGTACGGGCGCGGCTGTGGCAGCGCCAGGGCCTCACCGTCCACCGCGTACAGGGTCAGCAGGTCCTGGATGAGAACCGGCAACGACCAGCCGTCGAGCAGGATGTGATGGTTGGTGACGGCGAAGCGGTACCGATCCGGCGCGGTCTCCACCAGCAGGAAACGCACGAGAGGCGGCGCCGTCATGTCGAACCGGTCCGTCCGGTTCGCGAGCATCAGCGCGTCGACTCGAGCTTCGCGGTCTGCCTCCGGCAGCGATCGCAGATCGACGTGCGTCCACGGGACGTCCACATGGTCGACGACGACCTGCATACCGGTGCCGTCCTCGTCCAGGACGAAGGCGGTGCGCAGGTTGGGGTGCCGCGCGACGAGGGCTTCCGCGGCCCGGCGCAGGCGATCGACGTCGACCGTTCCACCGAGGTCCATGACGAGCTGAGTGGTGTAGACGTCGGTGGTGCTACTCGCCAACGCGGCGTGGAACAGCAGGCCCACCTGCAGGGGAGCGAGCGACCACACGTCGGCGAGCGCAGGATAGCTGCTCTCGAGCGCATCGATTCGGGGCTGACTCAGTGGTACGAGATCGAGATCGGAGGGAGTCCGTCCGCCGGCGTCCGGCCGCCGGGCGTGCTCGACGAGAGCCTCGAGCGCGCGTTTCCACAGCCCGGCGAACCCCTCCACCTCGGCGGTGGTGAGCACACCCTCCGGAAAATCGACTGTGGCGGAAAGACGTTGCTCCCCTTCGACATCGACGATCATCGCATTGATGTCGAGCGCGAAGTGCACCGGCATCTCGCTGTTGCGGGTGCCGGTGAGTTCCATGGTGTCGGTGTCGGGCATCCAACCCGCCGCACGCAGGGCCGCCGGGATGTCGCCCACCGACACGCGACCGAGGTAGTTGAAGCTGATCTGCGGGCTGGGCAGATCCGCGAGTACCGACCTCGTCTCGGCGTTCAGATAACGCAGCAGGCCGAAGCCGATACCGTGCTCGGGCACCTGCGCCAGCTGCTCCTTGACGGTCTTGAGCGCCGTGCCCGCGGCCTTCCCACCGGCGAGCGCGTCCCCCAGATCATCCAGCGGTGCCGCCAGGCGAACGGGATACATACTGGTGAACCAGCCCACTGTCCGGGACAGGTCTGCTCCCGGCAGGACCGTTTCCTCACGGCCGTGACCCTCGAGGTGCACCAGAGTCGACGACTCGAAGATTCCGCGCTCCGCACGCCACGCAGCAACCGCCAGCGCGAGCGCCGTCAGCAGCCCGTCGTTGACACCACCGTGGAACGCACGCGGCACGTGGGTCAGCAGACCGTCGGTGACGTCGGCGGAGACCTCGAGCCGAACCCGACCGGTGGTGGAGACCACGTCGCGGCCGTCGAGAGCCCGCGAGCCGATCAACGGATCGGAGCCGTCGAGCGTGTTGCGCCAGAAGTCCAGTTCCGCAACTCTCCGTGCACTTTTGGCGTTGTCGGACAGTCCGTGCGCCCAGCGGCGCACAGACGTGCCCACCGCCGGGAGCAGCGGATCGGCCCCTGCCGAAATCTGCGACCACGCGGCCGCGAAGTCGGGCACCAGCACTCGCCACGACACACCGTCCACCGCGAGGTGATGGATGACGACGAGCAGCCGACCGGACTGCGGCTCCGTGTCGGCGCCCTCGCCTTCGGCGCTCGCGGCTTCGATACCCTCGGGGGCGTCGCCGCCCGCTGCGAACTCCGCGGGCGCGAACCAGACGAACCGCACCACGCGGCCTGCGGTGGGATCCAGGGTGTCGACGGTTCGTTCGAGGGCGTGTGCCGCCAGCGCCTCGAACGAGTCGCTACCCGGCCCCTCCGTGAACTCGACCCGGTCGACGAGCTCGTCGACGTCGACGGAGCCGATCGGCGAGATCTGCAGAGTCCAACCATCCGCAGCGTCGTTGCGCCGCAACACGGAACGAAGAGCGTCGTGGCGATCGACGACCGCCGACAAGGTGCGAACCAGCCTCTGCCTCTCGACCTTCGGCGGGAGCGTGAGCAGAATGGACTGGGAGAAGCTGTGGAAGTCGCCGCCCAGTTCCGTCATCCAGTGCACCACCGGGGTCAGCGGCATCGTGCCGATACCGGCGCCCGGCAGTTCCTCGAGAACGTGGACCGTTGCGGAATCGGAGGCCGAGGTGGCCACCTCGGCGAGAGAGGCCACGGTCTTGCGCTCGAAGACGTCGCGGGCCGTGAAGAGGACGCCGGCTTCCTTGGCCCGGGACACCAGCTGGATCGAGACGATGCTGTCACCGCCGAGCGCGAAGAACGAGTCGCCGACGCTGACGCGCGGAACGCCCAGAACCTCGGCGAAGAGGCCTGCGATCGACTCCTCCATCGCACTGCGGGGAGCGATGAATTCGCTGGCTTCCGCCGCGAAGACAGGTTCGGGCAGTGCCTTGCGGTCGAGTTTTCCACTCGCGCCGACCGGCATCTCGGCGATCACCATGACGGAATCGGGGACCATGTAGGACGGTACGGCGCGACCGACGTGGTCGATCAGCGCTGCGACGTCCACGTCCGAGCCGGATTCGGGGACGACATAGCCGACCAGCCGCTGTCCCAGGGAACTGTCGTGCACCACCGCAACCGATTGCGCGACATGGGGATACGAGGACATCGCGGCCTCGATCTCGCCCAGCTCGATCCGCAGACCCCGAACCTTGACCTGGAAGTCGGTGCGGCCGAGGTACTCGATACTGCCGTCCACCCGCCACCTGACCAGGTCGCCGGTACGGTACAGCCGGGACCCGGAAACCCCGAAGGGGTTGGCTACGAAGCGTTCTGCCGTGAGGTCGGGCCTGCCCTCGTATCCGCGGGCGGTTTGCGCCCCCGCGAGATACAGCTCTCCTGCGGATCCGATGGGCGTGGGTCGCAGGTGACCGTCGAGCACGTACGCCTCGGTATTCCACACGGGAGTTCCGATGGATACCGTGTGGACGGCCTCGCGGTCGACTTCTCCTGCGGTGGCGTGCACGGTGAATTCGGTGGGGCCGTACAAGTTGTGCAGCGCCGCGTCGGATCGTGCCCGGAATGCAGCCGCCACTGACGGCGGAAAAGCCTCTCCCGCAACGAGAACCAGCCGAAGAGAGGCCAGCTGGTCCCGGCCGGCCTCGGAGGTGAACACCGAGAGCATCGACGGAACGAACGAGGTGGCCGTGACCTTCTCGCGGGCGATCAGATCGGCGAGGTATGCCGGATCGCGGTGCCCCTCGGGAGCCGCGATCACGACGCGTGAGCCCGAGACGAGTGGTGCGAACAGCTCCCACACCGAGACGTCGAAGGTCGTGGGGGTTTTCTGCAGCACGACATCGTTCGCGTCGAGGTGGTAGCGCTCCGCGATCCAGGCGACCTGGTTCAGCACGGACCCGTGGCCGACCGCCACGCCCTTCGGACGTCCGGTGGACCCGGAAGTGTAGATGACGTAGGCGGGGTTGGCGGGCCGAAGGTCCGCCAGTCGCTCGGCATCGCGGATCGGGCCGGCATCGATGCTCTCGAGGTCGAGTGCGTCGATCTCGACCACGTCGTGGCCGGGCGGAAGCGTCAACCGGTCCCGGGTCACCGTCAGGATGCACTGCGGTCGGGCGCTGTCGAGGACGTAGGCAGTGCGCTCGGCTGGATGATCGGGGTCGAGCGGGACATAGGCAGCACCCGTCTTGACCACCGCGTACATCGCCACCATCGAGTCGAGGGAGCGGCGGATCGCGAGCGCGACCTTCGTCTCCGGTCCCACACCACGCCCGATCAGCACCCGGGCCAGACGGTTGACGCGTGCGTCGAACTCGCGATACGTCCACTCCTGCCCCTCGAACACCAGCGCCGTCGCGTCGGGGGTTCGGGCGACCTGGGCGTCGAACAGGTCGACGATCGTTCCAGCCGGCGGTGTGACGACCTCACCGTTCCAGCCCGACACCACCTGCTCACGTTCCTCGGAACTCATCGGGGCCAGATCCGACACGGGCGCGTCGTCGCCGGCCCCGAGGAACCGCTCGAAGAAGTCGAAGAATCGGCTGTGGTGCCGGTTCAACTCGTCCGCGGAGTACAGATTGGGGTTGGCTTCGAAGTCGATGTGGATCTTGTGGCCCGCGACGCCCTGGTAGATGTTCAGGGAAAGATCTTCGACCGGGCCCGTCGTGAGCACATTCTGATGTCCAGTGACGGTGCCCAGCTTGATCTCGCTGTGGAACATCATGATGTTGATGGACGGGCCGAAGAAACCGCGCTGTCCCTGGGGCGCGCCGGCGTCGCGGCGGATGTCCTCGTGCCGATAGCGTTGACGACGCAGAGCGCCTGTCAGCTCGATCTGCACACTCTTGACCAGCTCCGGAACCGTCATCTCCGGAGTGATCTGGAGGCGGAGCGGCACGATGTTCGACACCATTCCACCGGAGCGGCGCAAAGTGGCGGTGGTGCGTGCCGAGACTGGGAGGCTGAGTACGACGTCCGTGCGGTCGGTCATGTGGGCGAGGTAGGCGGCGAATGCGGCCACCACGACGGGAGCGGAACTTGCGTTCGTCCCGTCCAGTGCCTCGTCCAGCAAGGTCGCGGTCGATTCGGGCAGTGCCTCGGAGGAGAGCCGCGCGAACTTGCCCACCTTCGCGGCGCGACCGGCGAGGCTGGGCGCTTCCGGCAGGTGCGCGGTGCGTTCGGCCCAGTATTCCCTGTCTTTCGCGAACCGTTCGGAGCTGCGGTAACGCTGCTCGTCTTCGACGATCCTGACAAGGTCTTCCGCGCGCGGTGCAGGCGGCTCGGTGGACTCGACCAGCGCCGTGTAGATCTCTGCAATCCGGGCGATGAGCGCCATCGCCCCGAACCCGTCGAGCGCGATGTGGTGAATGCGGCAGAACCAGAAGTAGTGATTCTCACCGACGTGCAGAAGGTAGACCACGACCAGACGGTCTTCGAGAAGGTCGACGGGAGCGCTGTAATTGGCGCGCATCCACTTCTGGGCAGCGTCGACGGAGTCGTCCTCGCCGCGGAGGTCGACGTACGTGATGGCGTCATCCAGCGTCTTGTCGACGTACTGGTGCGGCACACCGTCGATCTCGACGAGGCGGAGGAAGCCCGAGCCGAATTCCCGGCCGGAACGGATGGTGGCTTCGGTCAGAAGGTCGAGGTCGATGTCTCCGCGGAGTTCGATGTACTGAGCGATGGTGAGGGGAATGTCGCCCATCGCATGTTGAGCGAACCAGATCCCTCGCTGCGCAGCTGACAGCGGAAAGGCTCCGATGGGAGCACCGTTACTACCCGCTGCATGTCCCGACCCCAAGGGTTACTCCGTTCTCGAACGCGTGGCTTGCCGCCGCCTGTGTGACTGGTGATTGGTAGCTCTGAACGCCACTACATGCACGTGCCTCGGTCCGAGGCCACTCGCGAATCGGGAACGGGACGGCCCACCTTGGGCTGATCGACGAGTTCCACCACAGTGGAGATCGATGCAGTGCGCCGTGGGGCGCTCTGACATCCCGGATCATTCGTGGTGAGCGGGTTCATTCCTGGCTCCGTTCCTTCATCGATCCAACAAGCGGCCACCCAATCGGTGCTCGTCACCCTCGGAGTCGACAGACGAGTCTACGGCGGAAATAGACGTCCGATCTTTCGCCACACTCATGCCTGCACCCTCCTCTCATTCGTCGGTGACCATCTCGGTTCGTCCTGTGTCGAAATAACGCCGGGGTGTACATCGGTCACATACCCACCACTGTTACCTGCCGAGCTGTGACCTTCCCGACCGTCGATACTTCCAGAATCAGTCGAAATTTGGATCGGCGACGCGCACATGTTCAACAGCGAGAACCACATTCCGGGCGTCGCGTACACATGCGAGGCGAAAAACGTACCGCGGGTCGGAATTCCGCCGGATGGACAAATGTCGTGTCCACATTTATCGCCCCCTTCTCGAAGAATTCCACTTCGCGCGGTACCAACCGATCGGCTGATCGGCCGCGGGGGCGGACTTCGCACCACCACCGCTTGTTTACCAACCATCGTGTCTACCAAAGCCCCGCGCAGGTCTCAAAGCGGAACACTCGCGGCGAAGGCGAGGCGGGAATGAAATCGAGACCCGCTCAAACGTGACGCGCACACGCCTCTGGCAGCGACATCCTATGCGCTCGAAACTGAAATTCAGCGCGGAATTCGCCTTGACCTGCATGGGCGCAGTCAGTAGGGCCACCCGGGCGCGGGATGTGCCATCCGTATCGCCCGCGGCGGCGATCACACTTGGACGGCGATGAGACGGGATGCAGCGCGCGTGGCGTCCTATTTGTCGTATCCCGGCGCGGACGCTCGCTGCGCCGATAAGGAGATATCTCACACCCCCCGCCACGCACCACGCCCGAACCGCCCTTGTTACCTCCCAGTAACAAAAGCAAGCCTTACCTGGTCAGCCACCCTGAGCCGCCGTGCGGCCATGCCGGGCGAACCAGTCGAGCAGTGCTGGATCATCGACGGCGCTGCGGTCGACCGAACGAGCCGCGTCCGCGCCTTGGAAAATTTTCTTGAGTGGCACCTCGAGCTTCTTGCCGGTGCGAGTGTGAGGAATGCCGGGCGCTCGGATGATGTCGTCCGGCACATGCCGGGGCGAGGCCTGCTCACGGATCGCACCCCGAATTCGGTCTTGCAACGCGTCGTCGAGCTCCACCCCGTCGACGAGGACCACGAAGAGCGGCATCCAATATCCGCCGTCCGGCAGGTCCACCCCGACCACCAGTGCTTCTGCGACCTCGGGCAGCTTCTCCACCACCTGGTAGATGTCCGCGCTCCCCATACGGATACCGTTGCGATTGAGTGTGGAATCGGACCTTCCGTGCATCAGCACGGTCCCGCGTTCGGTGATCGTGATCCAGTCACCGTGCCGCCACACACCGGGAAACACGTCGAAGTAGGCGTCGTGGTAGCGCCTCCCGTCCGGGTCGTTCCAGAACGACACCGGCATCGACGGCATCGGAGCCGTGACCACCAGTTCACCGACCTCGCCGCGCACGGGACTGCCCGACTCGTCGAAGGCGTCGACAGCGACACCCAGACAGGGAGCCGACAATTCGCCGGGCCAGACCGGAACAGTCCGCGCACCACCGATGAAGGCCGAGACCACGTCTGTCCCACCGGTGATCGACATGACGGGAATGTTCCGACCGACGTTGTGCGCCAACCACAATGACGACGCGGCAGGCAACGTGGACCCGGTGCTGCCGACCGCGCGGAGCGCAGTCAGGTCATGGTCGCGGGCGGGCACCACCCCGGCCTTGGCGCAGGCGAGTACGTACCCGGGACTCGTCCCCACCACCGTCACACCGAGACGTGAGGTCAACGCCCACAACGCATCCGTCGTGGGCCACCCGGGGCTCCCGTCGTAACACACGATGGTGGCCCCCACGAGCAGGCCCGCGGTCTGGAAGTTCCACATCATCCAACTGGGACTGGTGTACCAGAAAAGGGTGTCGTCTCGGCCGACGTCGAGATGAAGCGCGAGCGACTTGAGGTGTTCGAGAAGCACTCCGCCGTGGCCGTGCACGATTCCCTTCGGAAGACCGGTTGTTCCCGAAGAGAACACCACCCACAGGGGGTGGTCGAACGGGACGGCCACCGGTTCGAGCGCGGCATCCCGGCCCGTGGCCTCAGCCCACGTGGTGGCGTCGCCGACCTCCGATTCCCGTCGAAGATGGGGCACGATGACCGTCAGGGCCAGAGAGGGCAGCCCGGCCTGCAGGTGGCGTACGGCATCGACGCGGTCGTGCTCCTTGCCGCCGAACCGATACCCGTCCGCGGTGATCAGCGCCTTCGGGTCGAGCTGTCCGAGCCGATCGAGGGCTGCCGGCGAGGAATAGTCCTGCCCGCACGCGGCCCAGAGCGCCCCCACCGAAACGGTCGCAAGGAACGCGATCACTGCCTCGGGAATGTTGGGTAGGTATCCGACGACGCGATCGCCGACACCGACGCCGTGATCCCGCAGTGTGGCCGCGAGCGCCGCGACCTGCGAGCGCAACTCGTCCCACCCGACAGCGACGTCGGCCCCATCCTCACCGACGTACCGGATGGCGGGCCTGTCGGAGCGGGCATTGCGGAAGACCTGATCGACGTAATTGAGAGTGGCGCCGGGAAACCACACGGCGCCCGGCATGGAGGACTCGGCCAAGGCCGGACCCGGATCGGTCGCAGAGCGGATGTCGAAGTAGTCCCACACGGCTTGCCAGAACGCGTCGGGATCGGCCACCGACCAACGCCACAACGCCCGGTAGTCGTCTACCGGAACGTTGTGGCGCCGTGCAATGAAAGCACCGAAGTCGGTGATCACCGCGTTGCGCAGATCAGCCTCGGTCGGGACCCACTGCGGATCGGCTGTCATGGTTCCATCTTCCCCGACAGCCGGAGTGCTCCGCGTTCTTTTGGTACCTAGCTGGTGGGAACCCGCACGATCAGGGCGTCACCCTGACCGCCGCCGCCGCACAGCGCGGCCACACCCACACCGCCGCCGCGGCGCTGCAACTCGAGGGCCAGATGCAAAGTGATCCGCGCCCCGGACATGCCCAGCGGATGCCCCACCGCGATCGCCCCGCCATTGACGTTGACCTTCGCCGGATCCAGCCCCAGCTCACGGGTCGAGACGATCCCGACAGCCGCGAAGGCCTCGTTGATCTCGACCAGATCGAGATCCTTCGGATCGATGCCCTCCTTCGCGCACGCCTTCGCGATCGCCCGCGCCGGCTGCGACTGCAACGTCGAGTCGGGTCCGGCGACCACCCCGTGTGACCCGATCTCGGCGATCCACTCGAGACCGAGCTCCTCGGCCTTGGCCTTGCTCATCACGACCACGGCCGCCGCACCGTCGGAAATCGGTGACGCGGACCCGGCCGTGATCGTTCCGTCCTTCGCGAAGGCCGGACGCAACCGTCCCAGCGTCTCCACCGTTGTATCGGCACGCACTCCCTCGTCCTGGCCGAACACGATCGGTTCACCCCTACGCTGAGGAATGGACACCGGCACCACCTCGTCGTCGAACAACCCGTCCTTCCAGGCCCGGGCCGCGTTCTGGTGCGACGCCGCCGCGAACGCATCCTGCTCCTCGCGGCTGGTCTGCCGACCGGGTTCCGTGTTCTGCGACTCCGTCAGACTTCCCATGGCCTGATCGGTGAAAATGTCGTGCAACCCGTCGAACGCCATGTGATCACGCATCGTCACATCGCCGTACTTGAACCCCTCCCGCGACTTCTCCAGCAGATGCGGCGCCCGCGACATCGACTCCTGCCCACCGGCAACAACCACCTCGAACTCCCCCGCCCGGATCAACTGATCCGCCAACGCAATCGCATCGATCCCCGACAAACACACCTTGTTCACCGTCAACGCCGGCACATCCATCGGAATCCCGGCCGCAACCGCCGCCTGCCGCGCCGGCATCTGCCCCGCCCCCGCCGTCAGGACCTGACCCATGATCACGTACTCCACCTGATCCGGCGCCACCCCCGCCTTCTCCAGCGCACCCTTGATCGCGATCCCACCCAGATCCGAACCCGAGAGATCCTTCAACGAACCCATCAACCGACCCATCGGCGTACGGGCCCCGGCAACAATTACCGACGTAGTTCTTTCAGGCACTGCAGTTCTCCATTCCTGTGTTGTAACCGTGTGTACTCGTCAACCACCCGCGGCTGAAGAGTATTCACGGGGTCGTGCCGGATCTCCTCAGGATCGCCTCTGCGTGACGCAGGACGGGTGCGTCCACCATCTTGCCCTCGAAGGCGAAAACTCCGCGTTGCTCGTCGACCGCGGCCAGAACTCTCGTGGCCCAGTCGACCTCGTCGTCCGAGGGTGCATACGCCTCGCGGATCACCGCGACCTGGCTGGGATGGATGGCGACCTTGACATCGAACCCGACCGCCACCGCGTCGTGCGCCTCGGCGCGAAGACCGTCGAGGTCCTTGATGTCCAGGTAGACGGAATCCAGGGCGAGGCGATGGAAGCCCTTCGCCGCCAGCAACGTGGACGACCGTACGTGCCGGGCCACGTCACGGTACGTGCCGTCCTCGCGGCGACTGGAGTTGCCGCCCATCGCCGCCACGAGATCCTCGGCGCCCCACATCACGCCGATCGTGCTCGCCGCCAGCGCGATCTCGCCCACCGCGAGCGCCCCGAGCGGCGACTCGACCAGGGCGATCACCTCGCGTGGCGCCAGCGACAACACCTGATCGGCGGTCTCACATTTGGCCAGCATCAATCGGGTATAACGAGTGCCGTCGAGGGCGAGGAGGTCGAGTTCGTGGTCGTCGGTGCCGACCGGATTGACACGGACCACTGTTCGCTCCGGATCGAGCGGGGTGTCGATCAGCGCGACACGGGCGGCCTCCTTGTCTGCGGGCGCCACCCCATCCTCGAGATCGAGGATCACGACGTCGGCTGCCGCAGCCGCCTTCGCGTAACGCTCGGGCCGGTCGGCCGGGCAGAACAGCCAGGCCGGTCCGGGCAGTGCCCAGCTCACGACGGCTTCTTCTGGACGAGGGTCTTGCGCACGGCGATCGCCACCACGTCGCCGTTCTGGTTGCGCCCGGTGTGCTCGAGGGTGACGATGCCCTCCCCCGGTCGGCTCTTCGACTCCCGCTTGTCGGCGATGCGTGTCTCCGCGTACAGCGTGTCGCCGTGGAACAGCGGTTTCGGGAAACTGATCTCCGAGAATCCCAGGTTCGCGACGATGGTCCCCTGGGTGAGTTGCGCGACCGACAACCCGACCAGCGTCGAGAGGGTGAACATCGAGTTGACGAGGCGCTCACCGAACTGGGTGCCCTCGCTGTAGGCGGCATCGAGGTGCAGGGCCTGGGTGTTCATCGTCTGGGTGGTGAAGAGGACGTTGTCGGCCTCGGTGACGGTGCGGCCGGGCCGGTGCTCGTAGACCGCTCCGAGTTCGAACTCCTCGAACCACAGGCCCCGCTGGACGATCCGGTTCGGCTCCTCGGCTCCTGCTGCGCTCACAGTCCGGCCTCCCGCGCGATGAGCATCAACTGCACCTCGGTGGTGCCCTCGCCGATCTCGAGAATCTTGCTGTCTCGGTAATGCCGTGCCACCACGTACTCGTTCATGAAGCCGTAGCCACCGTGGATCTGAGTGGCGTCCCGCGCGTTGTCCATGGCGGCCTCGGACGCGACGAGCTTGGCGATCGCGGCCTGTTTCTTGAACGGCTTGCCTGACAACATCAGTGCAGCGGCGTCGTAGTAGGCGGTGCGGGCGGTGTGGGCGCGTGCCTCCATGCGCGCGATCTTGAACGCGATGGCCTGGTTGTGCCCGATGGGTCGCCCGAATGCCTCACGCTCCTTCGCGTACTTGACCGACTCGTCGACACACCCCTGCGCCGCACCGACACTCAGTGCGGCGATCGCGATGCGGCCCTCGTCGAGGATACGGAGGAAGTTCGCGTATCCGCGACCCCGCTCGCCGAGAAGGTTCTCCTCGGGGACGCGAACGTCCGAGAACGTGAGGGGGTGGGTGTCGGAGGCGTTCCAGCCCACCTTGTTGTACGCAGGTTCGGCGGTGAAACCGGGGGTCGAGGTGGGGACGAGGATCGTGGAAATCTCCTTCTTGCCGCCGTCCTTCACGCCGGTCACCGCGGTGACGGTGACGAGCCGGGTGATGTCGGTGCCCGAGTTGGTGATGAATTGCTTGTTGCCGTTGATGATCCACTCACCGCTGTCGAACTTGGCTGTGGTCTTGGTGCCGCCCGCGTCGCTTCCGGCGCCCGGCTCCGTGAGACCGAAAGCAGCGAGGCTCTTTCCGCTCGTCAGCTGCGGGAGCCACTCCTGCTTCTGCGCTTCGTTGCCGAAGCGGTAGATCGGCATCGCACCGAGGGACACGCCGGCCTCGAGGGTGATGGCAACGCTCTGGTCCACCTTGCCCAGCTCCTCGAGGGCGAGGCACAACGCGAAATAGTCGCCGCCCATTCCGCCGTATTCCTCGGGGAACGGGAGGCCGAACAGACCCATGTCGGCCATGCCCGACACCACCTCGTACGGGAAGGTGTGGTTGGCGTCGTGCTCTGCCGCGACCGGTGCCACCACGTTCTTCGCGAAATCGGCGACCGTCTTGGCCAGCTGCTGGTATTCGTCGGGAAGCTGGCCGGTGGCGAGATATTCGGTCATGACTCGTTCTCTTTCGTGTCGGTGTGCGGGGTGACTCGTGCGAGCAGCTGGTCGACCATCACCTGGTCACCGGGTGCGACGAGGATGTCGACGACGCCGTCGATGGGTGCGGTGAGCGAGTGCTCCATCTTCATCGCCTCGACGACGACGAGGCTCTGGCCCGCGGTGACGTGGGAGCCCGCTTCGGCGCCGACGGCGATGACGGATCCGGGCATGGGGCTGGTGATCTCGGCCTCGCCGGCATGCACGTCACCTGTGCGGACACTGAGCTCCTCGACTTCCCGGAGCATCGTCGTGCCCTCGGATCCGGCGAGCCAGATATGCCCGTCGGTCTGGGCGACCCGGTAGGTTTCACGTCTGCCGTCGATCACGACGGACAGGGTGGTTCCGTCGAGGGCCGCCGTCAGGGACAGGGTGTCGCCGTCCTCGACCTGCGCGGTGGCCTCGGACGGACTGCCCGTGATGCGCACGTGGTCGGTACGCGTCGGCGATGCCAGCCGAATACTGGTGGGCGCGGGAACCCCGACCCGCCAGCCGCTGGGCACGTCCCACGGATCGGCCTGTGCACGCTCCGGCCAGCGCTGCAACCAGCGGAAAGCGGCCGCGGCGATGAGGGCGGCATCGGTGGCCTCCGCAGCGACGAAGTCCTCGAGCCGGCGGTCGAGCAGACCGGTGTCGAGGTTGCCCGCCACCACGTCGGGATCGGCGAGCAGGAAGCGCGCGAACTCGATGTTGGTCACCACACCGAGCACACCGGTGCCGGCCAGCGCCCGGTCCAGCTTCCGCAGCGCACCGGCTCGGTCGTCGGCGTGCGCGATGACCTTCGCCAGCATCGGGTCGTAGTCGCTGCCCACCACGGTGCCGGGCTGCAGCCCGGAGTCGACGCGGACTCCGGGGCCCTCCGGTTCGATCACGTCGGCGACGAGACCACCGGTCGGCAAGAAGCCTCGGCTCGGATCCTCGGCGTAGACGCGGGCTTCGATGGCATGTCCGGTGAGGGTGATGTCGCCCTGGGTGAAGCCGAGCGGCTCACCCGCGGCCACTCGCACCTGCCACTCGACCAGGTCCAGGCCGGTGACGAGTTCGGTCACGGGGTGTTCGACCTGAAGCCGGGTGTTCATCTCCATGAAGAAGAACTCGTCCGGCTTGTCGGCGGAGACGATGAATTCGACCGTTCCGGCACCGGAGTAGTCGACGCTGCGCGCCGTGTTGCACGCCGCCTCGCCGATCCGGGCGCGGGTCTGCTCGTCGAGCAGGGGCGAGGGCGCCTCCTCGATGACCTTCTGGTGGCGACGCTGCAGACTGCACTCGCGCTCA
The DNA here is from genome assembly GCF_017656075.1 of Rhodococcus sp. ZPP. Classification (NCBI taxonomy): domain Bacteria; kingdom Bacillati; phylum Actinomycetota; class Actinomycetes; order Mycobacteriales; family Nocardiaceae; genus Rhodococcus; species Rhodococcus sp. ZPP. Next base: position 5,827,927 of record NZ_CP058638.1, on the reverse strand, counting down.
CCGAGATGCACCACGTTGCCGTGCCCGTCGGCGAGGATCTGCACCTCGATGTGCCGGGGCCGCAACACGAATCGCTCGAGGAACAGGGTGTCGTCACCGAACGCGGACGCGGCCTCACGCCGTGCACTGCGCAGGGCGTCGGCCAACGCCCCGGGCTCCTCGACCAGACGCATCCCCTTGCCGCCGCCGCCCGCCGACGGCTTGACGAGGACCGGGTAGCCGATCTCGCCCGCGGCGGCGATCAGTTCGTCGTCGGAGAGGCCGGGCCGGGCGATGCCCGGTACGACGGGCACGTCGAACTTCGCGACGGCGTTCTTGGCGGTGATCTTGTCGCCCATCACCTCGATGGCGTGAGCGGACGGGCCGAGGAAGGCGATGCCGGCGTCTGCGCAGGCCCCGGCGAACTTGGAGTTCTCCGACAGGAACCCGTAACCGGGATGGATCGCCTGAGCTCCGGTGGTCTGGGCGGCCGCGATCACCTTCTCGATCACCAGGTAGCTCTCCCGGGCGGCGGCCGGGCCGAGCAGGACTGCGGTGTCGGCCTCGCGGACATGCCGCGCGTCCCGATCCGCTTCGCTGTATACCGCGACCGAGCGGATTCCCATGGTCCTCAGGGTGCGGATTACCCGCACCGCGATCTCACCGCGGTTGGCGACGAGGACGGTATCTATCCGTGTCATGTCAGTCATGTCCGTTCACATCCGGAAAACGCCGTAGGAGACCGGTTCGAGCGGTGCGTTCGCGCACACCGAAAGAGCCAGCCCGAGAACAGTTCTGGTATCGGCGGGATCGATGATGCCGTCGTCCCACAGGCGGGCGGTCGAGTAGTAGGGGTTGCCCTGCGCCTCGTATTGCTCGCGGATCGGCGCCTTGAACGCCTCCTCGTCCTCCGCCGACCACGGGTTGCCCGCACTGTCGAGCTGCTCGCTGCGCACCGTCGAGAGCACCGACGCCGCCTGCTCACCGCCCATCACCGAAATTCGCGCGTTCGGCCACATCCACAGGAAACGCGGGGAGTACGCCCGCCCGCACATCGAGTAGTTGCCCGCCCCGTAGGAGCCGCCGATCACGACAGTCAGCTTGGGAACCCGGGCACAGGCCACCGCGGTCACCATCTTCGCGCCGTGCTTCGCGATACCCCCCGCCTCGTAATCGCGGCCGACCATGAAGCCCGCAATGTTCTGCAGGAACAGCAGCGGAATCCTGCGTTTGTCGCACAGCTCGATGAAGTGGGCACCCTTCATCGCCGACTCGGCGAACAACACCCCGTTGTTCGCGACGATGCCGACGGGATGACCCTCGATGTGCGCGAAACCGGTGACCAGCGTCTTGCCGTACTCCGCCTTGAACTCCTGGAAGGTCCCGCCGTCGACGATGCGGCCGATGACCTCGTGAACGTCGTACGGGGTGCGCGGGTCGGTCGGGACCACGTCGTACAACTCGGCCTGCGGCGCCGACGCGGGGACGGCGCTGATCACATCCCACGCACGTGCGGCGCGCGGGCCGAGCGTGGCGACGATGTTGCGCACGATCCGCAGCGCGTCCTGATCGTCCTCGGCGAGGTGATCGGTCACTCCCGACACCTTCGAGTGCAGGTCTCCGCCGCCGAGGTCTTCCGCGGTGACGACCTCACCGGTCGCGGCCTTCACCAGCGGCGGACCGCCCAGGAAGATCGTGCCCTGGTTCCGGACGATGACCGCCTCGTCGCTCATCGCCGGCACATAAGCGCCGCCCGCGGTGCAGGAGCCGAGGACCGCCGCGATCTGCGGGATGCCCTGCGCGCTCATCGTCGCCTGGTTGTAGAAGATCCGGCCGAAATGCTCGCGATCGGGAAACACCTCGTCCTGCCGGGGCAGGAACGCGCCACCCGAGTCGACGAGATAGATGCACGGCAGCTGGTTCTGCAGCGCGATCTCCTGCGCCCGCAGGTGCTTCTTCACCGTCATCGGGTAATACGTGCCGCCCTTGACCGTGGCGTCGTTGGCCACGATCACGCATTCCCGGCCGGACACCCGACCGATCCCCGCGATCACACCCGCACCGGGGCATTCGTCGTCGTACAACCCATTGGCCGCGAGCGGGGCGATCTCGAGGAACGGACTCCCCGGGTCGAGCAACGTGTCCACTCGATCGCGCGGGAGCAACTTGCCCCGGCTCACGTGCCGCTCCCGCGACTTCTCACTACCGCCCAGAGCAGCAACGGCCAGCTTCGACCGCAGCTCGTCCACCAATTTGGTGTGCTCTACCCGGTAGCCCTCTCTCGTAGTGGTTCCGCCCAGTGCCATCGTGCCGCCTTCTCGTCTTGACGCCCGTGCCGAGTGAGTTAATACTCGATAACTGAATTCAAGATAACTGTGATTAACTGAGTTGTCCAGACCGCAACCCGAAAGGAGCGAGGCGATGACCGCACACGTCGACGAAACCGGAGCGCCGGCAGCACCGACAGCGTCCACCGACGGCGCCGGAGCGCCGATCACGCGTCGCGAACAGATGAAGGCGGATCGCCGCCGGCAACTTCTCGACGCCGCCGCTCGCCTCATCGCCGAACGGGGATTTCTCGGCGTCCGGCTCGAAGACCTAGGATCCGCCGCCGGGATCAGCGGTCCCGCCGTCTACCGCCACTTCCCCAACAAAGACGCCGTATTGGTCGAACTACTCGTCGGCATCAGTACGCGACTCCTGGAGGGCGGTTCCCTCGTCGCGGCGGAGGCCTCCTCCCCCGAGGCGGCACTCGACGGCCTCATCGACTTCCACCTCGACTTCGCACTCGGCGAATCCGAACTGATTCGCATTCAGGACCGCGACCTCGAAAGCCTTCCCGCCGAGGCGCGGCGTGAGGTCCGGCAGAAGCAGCGACGCTACGTCGAACTGTGGGTGCAGGTGCTGCTCCGGGTGGACCAATCGCTCGACGAAACGGATGCCCGTACCAAGGCCCATGCAACGTTCGGGTTGATCAACTCCACACCGCACAGCGCCGATCCCGCGACTCCGGCGCGCACTCGGAAGGTTCTGCGCGAGATGGCACTCACCTGTCTGCGTCCGTGATTTCGGCTACCCAGGCGCACGGCAAGGGCCCCGCCCTGGATTGGACGGGGCCCGTGCACAGCCGGGTACCTACACTCTCCGCTTACTGGTCATGGACGTGTACGCCAAGGTCAGCACAGCTGCCGCAGCGATACTGATAATCCACCGTATCCAGTCGATTCCGCCGGTATCACCCTTGTCGCTGATCGCGCCCCACACCCAATATCCGATGAGGGCGCCCGCAATGCCGAGGACGATGGTGATGATCCACCCCATCGCCTGCTTCCCTGGGATGACCAGACGCGCGAGCACGCCGATGACCGCACCGAAGATGATGGTGCCGATGATGTCTCCAACCATTACCCTCTCCTCTCCACACGCGAGTGCGAGCGGAAGGCCACCGCTCCTTCGCAGATTAGCCAGCGTGGCAGCGGTTCAACCGTGGTTGGACAAATCGTTGCCGAATGGTTCATCTCCGGGACACGAAGAGGCTTATGACCCGCCGATCAACGCCATCGACTGTTCACGCATCTCCACCTTGCGCACCTTGCCGGTCACCGTCATGGGGAATTCGTCGACGATGTGCACATACCTGGGGATCTTGTAGTGGGCAAGCTTGCCGGTGCAGAATGCCCGGACCGCGGCTTCGTCGAGCGGCTGCGCACCATCCCGCATGCGGATCCATGCCATCAGTTCCTCGCCGTACTTGGCGTCGGGAACACCGATCACCTGGGCGTCGAGAATGTCGGGGTGGGTGTAGAGGAACTCCTCGATCTCGCGGGGATAGACGTTCTCCCCGCCCCTGATCACCATGTCCTTGATCCGGCCCGTGATCGCCACGTACCCGTCGGCATCCATTACGCCGATGTCACCGGTGTGCATCCACCGCGCCGCGTCGATGGCCTCGGCCGTCTTTTCCGGGTTGTTCCAGTACCCGAGCATCACCGAGTATCCGCGGGTGCAGAGTTCACCCGGCTCGCCGCGGGGAACCGTCAATCCTGTTGCAGGGTCGGTGATCTTGACCTCCAGATGCGGTCCGACCCGCCCGACGGTCGTCACCCGCTGGTCGATGGTGTCGTCGGAGCGGGTCTGCAGCGACACCGGTGACGTCTCGGTCATGCCGTAGCAGATGGACACCTCGGCCATTCCCATCTGCTCGATCACCTGCTTCATCACCTCTACCGGGCACGGTGATCCCGCCATGATGCCGGTGCGCAGGGTGGACAGGTCGAACCGGTCGAAGTCCGGGTCGGCGAGTTCGGCGATGAACATCGTCGGCACCCCGTACAGCGACGTGCATTTCTCTGCCTCGACGGCTCGCAAGGTGGCCCTCGGGTCGAAGGAAGGCCCGGGAATCACCATGGCGGCGCCGTGACTGGTGCAGGCGAGATTGCCCATCACCATGCCGAAGCAGTGGTAGAACGGCACGGGAATGCACACCCGGTCGTTCTCGGTGTAATGACACAGTTCGCCGACGAAGAATCCGTTGTTCAGGATGTTGTGATGACTGAGGGTGGCACCCTTGGGGAAGCCGGTTGTTCCCGAGGTGTATTGAATATTGATCGGGTCGTCCGACGACAGCCGGGCCTGCGCTGCCTCGAGCCGCGACGGGTCGTCGGCGAGCGCCGCCGCGCCGTCCGTCATCAGCGTGCTCCACTCGGGACTGCCGAGGAGAACGACCATGTCGAGATCGGGGCACTCCGGGCGCACTTCCTCGATCATGGCGCCGTAATCGGAGGTCTTGAACTCAGCAGCAGACACCAGGAGGCGGATGCCTGCTTGTCCCAGCACGTACTTCAGTTCGTGCGCCCGGTAGGCGGGGTTGATGTTGACCAGGACCGCACCGATCTTCGCTGTGGCGTACTGGATGAGCGTCCACTCCGGGCAGTTCGGCGCCCAGATGCCCACCCGGTCACCTTTGACGATGCCGCGGGTGAGCAGGGCCGCCGCGAGCGTGTTCACGTCCTGCGCCAGTTCGGTGTACGTCCACCGACGACCCGAGGGAACATCGACCAGGGCGTCGCGACGACCGTGCGCGGCCACAGTTCGATCGAAGTTGTCTCCGATGGTGTCCCCCAACATCGGGGCGTCGCCGAGCCCGGACGTGTAGCTGGGAAGTGGCGTTGTCATAGCTTTCCTCTCCAGGCGCCTCGACGGACACCTACGGGACGGGCGGGCACACGAGGCCGTTCCGTTCTCGAATTTACTCCCGGTCGACGTGACGCCCGGTCAGAGAGCTTCGTCCTTCGTCTCGACGAGCGCCTTCGTGCACACCAGGCTCACCACGGCCAGCCCGGCGAGCATGACGCCGATCGCTGCACTTCCGTATGCCGACGCGAGCGGCGCTGCGATCAGGGGCGGTACTGCGCCGCCAAGCACACCCGCGAGGTTGTAGCCGAGGCCTGCCCCCGTGTACCGGTAGCGGGTCTGGAACATTTCGGGGAGTAGCGCCCCGCAGGGGCCGTACGCGACTCCGAAGATTGCGAGCGTCACCATCACGCCGATCGCGAATGCGACGGGTGAACCGGTGTCGAGCAGCGGGAACAGCGCCAGCGCCCACACCACGGCCAGCGCACAGGAGATCATGATGACCCGGCGGCGACCGATCCGGTCCGAGTACAGCGCGGACACGATGATGGTGAGCCCGAAGACCACCGCCGAGACGATCCCGACGGTCAGAACGAAGGGACGACTGAATCCGAGCGTCGCGGTGCCGTAGCTGGTGAGAAATGCTGTGCCCATGTAGAAGAAGGCGAAGAGCGTGGCGAGGGCACCGGCGGAGAGAAGGATTTCCTTGGTCTGGTAGCGCCACGCATCCATGAGCGGGAGCGTCCGGGGTGCAACATCGGCCCGGTCGGCCTCCTGCACGGCGCGGAACACCGGTGTCTCCTCGATCGCGAGGCGCATGTAGAGACCGATACCGACCAGGACGGCGCTGAAGAGGAACGGTATCCGCCACCCGTAGTCGAGGAAGGTGGAGTTCGTGTCACCGAAGACGGCGCCGGTGACGAGGAAGGTGGCACTCGAGAGGATGAACGCGACGGCAGGGCCCAGCTGGGGGAACATCGCATAGAGTCCGCGTTTGCCCGGTGGGGCGTACTCGGCGGTGAGCAGTGTGGCGCCTGCCCATTCACCGCCGACCGCGAATCCCTGACCGAATCGCAAGAGCACCAGGAGAATCGGGGCTGCGACACCAATTGTGGCGGCACCGGGAAGCAGTCCGATCAGGAACGTGGAGACGCCCATCAGGATCAAGGTGGAAACGAGGGTCTTCTTACGACCGATTCTGTCCCCGTAGTGACCGAAGAGCATGGCTCCTACCGGTCTGGCGACGAAGGCCACCGCGAACGTCGCGAACGACGCCACGGTTCCGGCGGTGGAGCCCAGGGCGGGGAAGAACACCTTGGGGAAAACCAGTGCCGCAGCGGTTCCGTAGATGAAGAAGTCGTAGAACTCGATCGTCGTCCCGATGCCACTGGCGACGGCCACCTTACGAACGCTGGTGCCGCCCTTGCGCACCGGCGCGGGAGTGTGGGGCACTCCCGCACTCGATGTGGAGACTGTGCTCACTCGATTCCTCCGTGGTCCGTGTGGATGTCCCGACTTCCGGGACAAGAGGAAAGGTAGTGACCTGGCTCACGTCGTCACCACCCCCGAATGGGGGGGGTGGTGACTTCCGCCTCCCTGGGAGGGCTTCAGGCCGGCGCGCCCGCAGCTCCCAGCAGCTCCCTGCGCAGTTCCGTCCACACCGTTGCGTAGGAGTCGATGACCGGCTCAGCTACCCACTTCTTGTCTCCGGCAGCGACTTTCGCGAGTGCGTCCGCGAACAGATCCTGGTAGCGGGACAACCGAGGGACGAACGCCGACAGGTCGTCGAACACCACGGAGGCGCGGCGATCGAGGTCGGCAAGCTGATCGGCGTCCGCGGTGTCGATCAGTGCGACGAACTCCTCGTGGAACGGCACGAAGCTCTCGTACACCTCCGCGATGGAATCCTCGTCGATGGACACCCGCTCGGCGTCGAGCTGGTCCTCGAGTTCCGCCAGTCCCACCTCGGTCAGAGCGATCCGGCCACTCGATACTTCCTCCGCCTTGCCCTGGCTCAGCAGGGCGTCGTAGGCAGCCTGCGCGGACGCCGCGGCCACTCCCAGATGTTCGGCGAGCACATCGGCACTGACCTGCTCTTTCAGACGCACAGCCTGCAGTAGGGCCAACTCGTCCACATTGCCAGCGAAGGCCATAGGTCTTCTCCTCGTCATACCCGTGCAGGGTCGTTACGGGCAGGCCCGGGCGGACCTGCCGACCCTCTAGGTAACACGACTACAGTTCGAGGATCTCCGAGGGGGCTGCCAGCGCATCCGCGCGGGAGGTGTCCTTCAAATCCACACCGGATCTGCCGAGCTTTCTGGCACCGCCGACGAGCGACGCCACGACGCGCGCCGCGACCTCGTACCCGAGGCCTCCGGGGGGATGGATGTTGGATACACAGTTCCGGTCTGCGTCGGTGCGTCCGGGCCGGGGAAGGTGGGTCAAGTAGACACCCACACTGTCGGCCACCGACAGGCCGGGCCGTTCCCCGATGAGCAGTACGAGCGTCTGCACGCCCATCGCCTCGGCGATGTGATCACCGAGCGCCACCCGGGCCTGAGTGGCGATGACGGGCGGTGCAAGAGAGTAGGTGTCACCGAGCTGCGCGACCAGAGCCGACAGGAGTGGAACCCCGTGATCGGCCAGCGCACGGGGTGAGAGACCGTCGGCGAGCACGAATCCGACCTCGGCGGTCCCCCTCGGAATGGAGGACAGGTCGGCGGGGGACCTGCCGAGGTCCGGTCGTCTCAGGTACTCGCCACGGTCGCTCGCCTGACTGGCGACGACTACCGGCCGTCCCAGACCGACCGTCTCGACCTGGTCCGCCAGCGCTGCCGCGTCGAGCGGCTGGTGCACCGCATCGCGCGCCGCGGCGTGCGCCGAGCGGAACTCGAGCACCCGCCGAGTGGGCAGCGCATCACCGGCCCGGCCCAGCCCGATGCGGGCCTGCGTCGTGGCACGCAGTTCGGTCCAGAAGTCCTGCGCTGCAGGTTCATGCGCACTGTGGTTCACGATGCCACCGTCAGCGCCCGCAGCGGTGAGGCCGCCGCATCCACCGGCAGAATCCTGCCGTCGCCGTCTACCATGCCGAGACGGCGCAACCAGTCCTCGAACTCGGGTGCAGGCCGGAGCCCGAGGACCTGACGAGCGTAGAGGGCGTCATGGAACGACAGGCTCTGGTAGCCGAGCATCACGTCGTCCGCACCCGGCACCGCGATGACGAACGCCGCGCCCGCGACACCGAGCAGGGTGAGCAGCGTGTCCATGTCGTCCTGATCGGCCTCGGCGTGATTGGTGTAGCAGACGTCGACGCCCATGGGCAGTCCCAGCAGTTTCCCGCAGAAGTGGTCCTCGAGCCCGGCCCTGATGATCTGCTTTCCGTCGTACAGATATTCCGGTCCGATGAACCCGACCACGGTGTTGACGAGAAGCGGCTCGAGGTCGCGCGCCACGGCATACGCCCGGGCCTCGAGGGTCTGCTGGTCGACGGCCCGGCCGCCCGTACCGAGGTGCGCGCCCGCACTGAGCGCCGAGCCCTGCCCGGTCTCGAGGTACATGACGTTGTCGCCGACGGTGCCGCGCCGCAGCGAGCGGCCCGCTTCGTTGGCTTGCCGCAGAAGCGCGATATCCACACCGAAACTCGAGTTCGCGCCCTGGGTTCCGGCGATGGACTGAAACACGAGGTCGACGGGAACGCCTGACTCGATCAATCCCATGGTGGTGGTGACGTGAGACAGGACGCACGACTGCGCGGGGATGTCGAATCGCTGACGGATGTCGTCCAGCAGATGAAGGAGCTCCGAGGTGGCGTGCGGGGAATCCGTCGCCGGATTGATGCCGATCACCGCGTCTCCGCATCCGAGGAGCAGACCGTCGAGTGTTGCGGCCGCGATCCCGCGCGGGTCGTCGGTGGGATGGTTGGGTTGCAACCGGGTGCCCAGCGTGCCGGGCCGGCCGAGCGTGGTTCGGAACCCCGCGGTGACGTGCACGGCCCGGGCCACAGCGATGAGATCCTGGTTCCGCATGATCTTGCTGACCGCGGCCACCATTTCCGGAGTCAGTCCCGGGCCGACTCGCCGCAGGATCTCGGCCGCATTCTTGCCCGCTGCCACCTCGAGCAGCCAGTCCCGGAATCCGCCGACCGTGAGATGGGAGATCTCACCGAAGGCCACCCGATCGTGCGAGTCGATGATGAGCCGGCTCACCTCGTCGTCCTCGTAGGGCACGACGAGTTCGTCGAGGAAGGTGGTGAGGGAAACGTCGGCGAGGGCCCACTGCGCCGCCGCACGTTCGGCGTCCGAAGACGCGGCACAGCCGGCGAGCTCGTCCCCGCTTCGAAGCGGCGTGGCCTTGGCCAACAGGTCGACGAGGCCGTCGAACGTATATCCGACACCGGCTATCGAGTGCGTGTACATGGTCATCCCAGCTCTTCCTCTGCCTCCGCAAGAGCAGCAAACTCCTCGTCGGGGGAATTGGCAACCAGGTGATGGCGGCTGTACAGGCCGAAGTAGGCCATGAACCCGGCAAAGGCGATCAGCGTCCACAGCGCGGCGACCGGGTCGACGAGGAACGTGGCGATCACCGCAGCGGCCGCGATAACGAGCGCGAAGGAGGTGGTGGCAATTCCGCCCGGGGTGCGGTACGGGCGTGTCATGTCGGGTTCGCGGCGGCGGAGCACGATGTGACTGATCATCATCAGCACGTAGCTGACGGCTGCGCCGAACACCGCCATGTTGAGCAACATGGCACCTTCACCGGTGAGGGAGAGTGCGAAACCGATGACGCCCGGGACGATGAGCGCGAGGGTGGGAGCCTTGCGGGAATTAGTAACCGACAGATTCTTCGGCAGGTACCCGGCACGCGACAACGCGAAGGTCTGCCGCGAGTACGCGTACATGATCGAGAAGAAGCTTGCGACCAGCCCGGCCAGGCCGATGTAGTTGACCACCTTGGCGGCGGTTCCGTCACCGAGGGCCTCGACGAGTGGATTGCCCGAAGTCGCCAGACCCTCGGCGCCCATCGCTCCCGTGGCGAGGAACAGCACAGCCGCCGCCGTGACGAGCAGGACGAGCATGCTGATGATGATTCCGCGCGGTACGTTCTTTTCCGGCTCACGCGCTTCTTCCGCGGCCAGCGGAACACCCTCTACCGCAAGAAAGAACCAGATCGCGAACGGTACCGCAGCCCAGATGCCGAACAGGCCGAACGGCAGGAAGCTCGACGCTCCCACCGCGTCGGTGGGAGCGATGTCCGTCAGATTGCCCGCATCGAACAGCCCGATCGCCGAGATCACGAAGATGACGAGCCCGACGAGGGCAATCGCGGTGATCACGAACATGGCCTTGAGAGCCTCGCCCGCACCCGTCAGGTGGATGCCGATGAAGATGGCGTACACGGCGAGGTACACCCACCAGCCGTCGGTGATCCCGAAGAGCTCGAGCGATTCGACGTAGCTGCCGATGAAGGTGGCAATCGCGGCGGGCGCAATCGCATACTCGATGAGAATGGCCGTGCCGGTGGCGAATCCACCCCACGGACCCAGTGCGCGCCGGGCGAAGGTGTAGCCGCCTCCCGCCGCCGGGAGCGCCGACGACAGCTCCGCCATACCGAGGACCATCGCCAGGTACATGCCCGCGATGACCACACCGGCGATCAGCAGACCACCGAATCCGCCCTCGGCGAGCCCGTTGTTCCACCCCGCATAGTCACCGGAGATCACATAGCTGACTCCGAGGCCGGCGAGAAGCACCCACCCTGCCGATCCTTTTCGGAGAGTGCGCTTTTCGAGATAACTACTGTCCTCGGAGTGATAGTCCACACCATCGTGGTGGTCACCGGTTCCGGAATTCTTGGATGGTTCAACGAGTGACATTCCGTCCCCTACATCGATGTGAATGCTGCCGCGGCGCAAGTGCCGAGGCGAACGGTAAGCGTGCTGTGTACACGTCGTGTCAGCGTGGCGTGTCCACGACGTAAAAACCGGAGCCGCGTCACGTGCCCGGGCGGACGCCGGGCACGGGGCAGGCGTCGACCGCCTCGGCGACCACCTGCGGCTCGGCGGACGGGGCGGGCCGCCAGCCCTGCTCCCACCGCTCACCGACGATGACGTCTTCGGCTGCGAGGCTGGTGTTCTCCTCGGGTGTGAAGGCGCGGGCCCGGCTGAGGAACCGCATCCCTTCCGGGCTTTCGACGCTGAATCCCGACCCACGACCCGGCACGACGTCGAGTACGAGCTGCGTATGCTTCCACGCCTCGAACTGCGAACCGGAAATCCACACCGGAACCGCGTCGACGCCCTCGGGGCGCGTCGGCAACGTCTCACCGACGCCGAGACGGAGGTCCAGGACGCCGAGCAGCACGTCCCGGTCCCCCACGATGAACTCGCCGTCCGGGTAACACATCGGCGCGGAGCCGTCACAACATCCACCCGACTGATGCATCATCAGCGCGCCGTGGAGACCGCCGAGGCGGCGGAGAAGCTCCACCGCCCCGGCGGTTGCCTTCAGGCGCGCGGGCGCCCGAACCGCGTCCATCAGAAGAAGCCCTGAGCCTTCGCGGCGTAGCTGACCAGCAGGTTCTTGGTCTGCTGGTAGTGCTCGAGCATCATCAGGTGGTTCTCACGGCCGATGCCGGACTGCTTGTAGCCACCGAAGGCGGCGTGCGCCGGGTACTGGTGGTACGTGTTGGTCCACACCCGGCCGGCCTGAATGTCACGGCCCGCGCGGTAGGCGACCCCGCCGTCACGCGACCACACACCGGCTCCCAGGCCGTACAGGGTGTCGTTGGCGATCTCGATGGCCTGGTCGTAATCCTTGAACGAGGTGACCGAGACGACGGGCCCGAAGATCTCCTCCTGGAAGATCCGCATCTTGTTCTGGCCGGTGAAGATGGTCGGCTGAACGTAGTATCCGCCCGACAGATCGCCGCCGAGCTCCGCGCGCTCGCCACCGGTGATGACCTTGGCGCCCTCACCCTTGCCGATCTCGATGTAGGACAGGATCTTCTCGAGCTGATCATTGGACGCCTGCGCGCCGATCATCGTGTCGGTGTCGAGCGGGTCACCCTGACGCACGGCCTTGGTGCGAATGGCGGCCATCGCCAGGAACTCGTCGAAGATGTCCTCCTGGATCAGCGAGCGCGACGGGCAGGTGCACACCTCGCCCTGGTTGAGGGCGAACATCGTGAATCCCTCGAGTGCCTTGTCCTGGTAATCGTCGTTGGAGGACAACACATCCGAGAAGAAGATGTTGGGACTCTTGCCACCCAGCTCGAGGGTGACCGGAATCAGGTTCTGCGAGGCGTACTGCATGATGAGCCGGCCCGTGGTGGTCTCGCCCGTGAACGCGATCTTCCTGATCCGGGGGCTCGACGCCAACGGCTTGCCTGCTTCGACACCGAAGCCGTTGACGATGTTCACCACACCGGCGGGCAGAAGGTCACCGATGATGGAGATCAGGTGCAGGATCGACGCCGGAGTCTGCTCGGCAGGCTTGAGCACTACCGCGTTTCCGGCGGCCAGTGCGGGCGCCAGCTTCCACACGGCCATCAGGATGGGGAAGTTCCAGGGAATGATCTGGCCGACCACGCCGAGCGGCTCGTGGAAGTGGTACGCGACGGTGTCGTTGTCGATCTCCGACAGCGCCCCCTCCTGCGCTCGAATGGCCCCGGCGAAGTAGCGGAAGTGATCCACGGCCAACGGAATGTCCGCGTTCAGGGTCTCGCGGATCGGCTTGCCGTTGTCCCAGGACTCGGCGAGCGCGATGGATTCGAGGTTCTCCTCGATACGGTCGGCGATCTTGTTCAGGATGATCGCGCGCTCGGCCACGGACGTCTTGCCCCAAGCCGGTGCCGCGGCGTGCGCGGCGTCGAGCGCGAGCTCGATGTCCTCGGACGTAGACCGGGCGACCTCACAGAACGGCTGGCCGGTGACGGGTGTCGGATTCTCGAAGTACTGGCCCTTGACGGGCGCAACCCACTGGCCGCCGATCCAGTTGTCGTAACGCGATTGGAAGGACATGACGGCGTCGGGCGAACCCGGGCGGGCATACACGGTCATCGATAACTCCCTGGTGTCGTGAAGCTCAGTTGCTTTTCGGATGTGACTCACAACACTAGGGAACGTACCGTTGCAACTACGTTGCGTACTGCTGATCGAACAGATCGACCCGAGACTTGACCTGCGAGTACAGGGGCGAACGTGGATCGAGTCCGGCGAGATAGGCCTCCCACGCGGCCACGTCTGCTCGGCCGTGCACCGACGTGGTCCACCGCGCCAGCAATCGCTGGTCACCCTCACGCAGCAACGCGGCCTGCACCCGCGCACGCAGTTCGTCCCGGATGTCCTCGACGCCGGGTGCGTCGGATCCGGGCAGCACCGGACCGGAATAGATGTCCAGGGCAGCGGCGAGCTCGCCCCGGTCGAGGGCACTGCGCACCTGCTGCACATCCGACACCAGGTCGGCGAGCAACCGATACGGGCGCGAACCGATACCGGCCGTTCCGAAAACTTTTCGGAGCCGGGACATCTCGGCCCTGATCGTGACCGAGTCCAGATCACTCTCGTCGAGGAGGACGGCGAGACGGTCCGAACTGAGCCCCTCGGGATGCTCGGCGAGGAGCAGCAGAATTTCTGCGTGGCGCCGCGACAGCGGAGTACGCCGGCCCTCGCGGACGAGGCTGGGCCGACCCGAGCCCAGTACCTCCAACCGGGTGACGGTGTCGACGAGGGGCTGCGGCGAACGCAGCAGGTTCAGCCGTAGTTCGGCTTCTGCCGCGGCAACGGTGGCCCGAATCAGCGAGAGCACCTCGGGCACGGCTACCCGCGGACCACCGGTGATGTCGATGGCCCCGACGATCAGCCCGGTGGCCGGATCGTGGACCGGGGCAGCCGAGCAACTCCACTCGTGGACCGAACGGCTGAAATGCTCGGCACCGAAGATCTGCACGCAGTGATCGAGGGCCAGAGCCGTTCCCGGAGCGTTGGTGCCGACGGTGTCTTCACTCCAGTCGGCACCCTCGACGAAGTTCATGTTCAGCGCGCGATCCTTGGCCGTGGAATCGCCTTCGACCCACAGCAGCTGTCCCTTCTCGTCGGTGATAGCGACGAGAAGACCGGTGTCGGCCGCGTCCTCGACGAGGAGTTTGCGCACGACCGGGCGGATCAGCGCCATCGGATGCGAGGCCCGGTACTCGGCCAGCTCCGAGGCGGCAAGATGATCTGCCCGGGCGGCGCCGTCCGGATTGACGCCCTTACGGGTGCTCCGCATCCACGAATCGAGGATGACGGAGCGGACGGCGTTCTGCTCCGTGTCGGAGACGGCGGGCACGGACCGGTCGACGAACAATTGGTGCGCCGACGACACCCGTCGTGCGAGCACTGCGACATCGTCGCCGGGTCGTACGGCGACCCACGGGTTGCCCCCGGTGGGCGGTTGCTTCTGCATCGGATCCTCCACGGCGTCTCTACTACTGTAACGCGGGCCACACTTCCGGCGGGCGAGGGCTGTCACCCTGAGAGGAAGGTACTGACCCGTTCGGCCACCATCACCGCGGTGGCGTGCGGGCCACGACTCGGCACAACCGGGAACACCGACGTGTCGGCAATGGTGAGTCCGTCGATTCCACGGACATTGCAGCGCTCGTCGACCACCGCGCCGGCGTCGTCCGAATTCCCCATTCGGCAACTGCCACAGAGGTGCTGCGACGTCCCCAGGTGGGCGCGCACCTCGTTGTCCGACACCTCCTCCCAGATCGGCTCCACCAGCGAGTGGAAGGCCGGCGATCGGAGAAGTTCCACACCGAGAGCGACGCCGTTCCGGAGCGCCCGGCGATCGGAGTCCGTTTCCGCGTAGCGATACTCTATCCGCGGACGGACGCGGCGGTGCGGGGACGCCAGCCGAATTCGACCCCGGCTCTCCGGGGTCATCACACCTATTCCGAGCCGGGGAACGGGCTGACCGGATCCGGGCACGAGGACATCGAAAGATGCCGTGTACGGACGAATTTCGATCTGCCCGACGTTGAGCACGGCCTCGAGCACCGGACTGGTGGCGTCGCGGCTCAGTGGAGCCCGGACCCGATAGGGCAGACCCACTTCGGGGTGGTCGCTGAAGTCGCTCCCGACACCCGGTGCATCCGTCACCGGACGAATGCCGTTGTCCCGCAAATGTTCAGCCGGCCCGATTCCCGAGTGCATCAGCAGCACAGGCGTCTCGACGGCGCCTGCCGCGAGAACCACCCGATCCGCCCGGACCACCCGTCGGGCGCCGCCGCTGTCGACCTCGACGCCGACCGCCCTGGTGCCCGAGAAAAGGATGCGAACGACGTGCGAGTCGACGTCGACCGTGAGATTGGGGCGATCGAGCGCGGGCAGCAGATAGGCCGACGCCGTACTGATCCGCCGGCCGTCGCCGACATTGAGCGGCACGGGTCCGATTCCCTCGCCGTCGCGCCCGTTCTTGTCCGCTTCCTCCGCGAACCCCAGGTCGAGGGCGGCGAGGTGGAAGGCTGCACTTACCGCACTCAGCCGATCGGCCGGTTGCCTGCGCACCGGCACAGGGCCCGTTGCGCCATGCATTGGACCCTCGAAATCCACGTCTGTCTCCAGCGCGCGGAAGAAGGGCAGCACGTGCTCGTACGACCAGGAAGGCGGCCACCGATCGAAGTCCGGCGCCGTCCCGCGGATGAAATATGCACCGTTGACGGCGCCCGAGCCTCCGAGGACATGACCGCGCACCATGGCCGAAGGTATGCCGGGCGTCAGTTCGATTCCGTAGGTGTCGCCGTAGGGACTGCGCGGGCCGACCGGCAACGTGCGATAGTCGAGCACGGAAGAACACTCGGCCGCCGATCGATACCCGGGACCGGACTCGAGCAGGACGACGGTTCGGTCGGGATCCTCGCTGAGCCGCGCAGCGACGACACAACCACTCGAACCACCGCCGACGACTACCACGTCGGCAGCTCGGACGGGACCGGCCACTACGATTTCAGCCGAGGCTTCACGGCGTCGAAATCACGGGCAGCGATCACGCCCTTCCACAGTCCGGCACCGTAGGCGATGTCGTCGATCCGTTTGAACGCAGTGTGCCGCACGGGACCCAGTCCACCGGGTTCACGGTGGGTGACCCAGTCGGCGAACCCCTCCGCGATCGCGATGGCGAGGGCGATCCGGCGGATCCGTCTCGACAGCACCACCGCCAAGAGCGTGATCGGCCAGTAGTGCCGGCACATCGCGGAGGCAAGCTGCCAGGCACCGCCCGCAAACCCTCGAGCTGCGAGAATCGCGGCGATGCGGGTGGGCTGATCGAGCCCGGTGAACATGCGGCGAAGACGCACCACCATCATCGCCAGGGTGGCGACGGCTCCGAGCAGACCGAGCCGAGTGCAGGTGGCTGCGGCGATGCACGCGAAAAACGTCCACGGCGACATGGACAGCGGCGGAACCATCCCCGCGTGCCGCGAGGCGAGCGGCGCCGCACCCGTCCCGTAGAACAACTTGCGGTCGAACCACTTGCCGAAGGTGACCCGGTGATCATGCGCCACATGAGCCACAGGCTCGTACCGCAGCCGCCAGCCGGATTCCTGCAGGCGCCAGCACAGGTCTACATCCTCGGCGACGTGCATAGACTCGTCGAATCCACCGAACTCGTCCACCACCTCACGGCGGGCGATCATCGCCGCGCTGGGCACATACGACACGGGCCCGCCGGATTGGACCGCCGATTCCTTGCGCCCCAGATCCAGTGAGGATCGGCCGTGCTCGTATCGCGCCAGCGTGCTCGCCTCGGGGTCGAGAGCGACGATCCGCGGGGCCACGAGCGCGACCGCAGGGTCACTGAAATGGCCGAGCATCACTTCGATCCATCCCGTTCGAGGCAGCACGTCGGAGTCCAAAAAGGCAACGAAGGGGGTTGCCGCGGAACGGAGACCGGTGTTTCTTGCCGCGGCGGGACCCCTGGCGGTGTCATGGCGGAGAACGGTGACGCGTCCGCACCCGTTCTGCAACGCGGGAGAGACCACCGGAACGTCGGAACCGTCGTCCACCACGATCACTTCCAGGCCCCGCAGCGACGCGAGGAGGCGGTGGAGCCCGCCCGGATTGTTCTTCACCGGAATGACAACGGTGACGTCCTGGGGTGAGGGAGTGCTCATCGGCCGCGGATTGGCGACGCCGGAATCGAGGAGTCTGCGGGCGACCACCGCCGACTGGGGATCGACGACCTCGAGGAATCCGTCGCCGATCATGGCCGCAGCGGTGGGCGCGAGTTTCAACATGCGTGTCGGTGAACCGCCGATGAGGACTCGGCCGCCGGAATATGCGCGCACCTTCGGATCGATCCGGATCCCGAATCCGTCGGGAAGTCGAGCTTGGCGCATCAGTCGATGGTATGCGGGTCGGACAGCACGGGCAGGTCATACCGGATATCGGGAACACCGAGGGTACGACGATGCGTCCTCAGCCACCCGAGGACTCCCGCGTGGGTCATGTGAGCCTCCCATCGGGGCCCGGCTCCCACCGGGCCAGTGCCTTGGACACGTCTTCGACGAGTGCGCCGAACAAGTGCGCCCCCTCCGCGGCCGTGGCGCCCGTCGGATCACCGAGCACGCCGTTGGCCGACACGGCGACCATACCGCCTTCGCGCAGTCTTGGCATCAAGCTTGCGAGAGGTTCGACATTGCCGGGTTCGGCGCTGGACAAACGTACCCGGTCGGGTGAAAGGTGTAGCAACAGGGACGTTTCCGTACGGCCGGCGTGCGCATCTGCACCCGGCACGGCGCAGGGTACCCAGGCGACATCCCGGCCCTCGTACCGGAGCAAGGCAACAGCCTTGACCAGCGCGGGACCGTTGCCGCCGTGACCGTTGACGAACAGCACCCGACCCGCCCAGCGGCATGCCGACCTCCCGTACTCCACCAGCACCGTGTCGAGCGCATCCGCGCCGAGCGACACCGTTCCCGGAAACGCCTCGTGCTCGCCGCTGGCTCCGTAGGCAATCGCGGGCGCCGCCAGCACACCGGGTAAGGCCCCTGTCACCGCTGCGGCGATTGCAGTGTCGGTGTCCAGCGGAAGGTGCGGGCCGTGCTGCTCGAGGGAGCCGACGGGGACGGCGACAGTCGCCCCGCCGCGGTCCAAATCCGTCCACACTGCATCCTCGAGGGGCCCGGAAGCGGTCATGCCCCGATGCTATGCGAGGCGGAAGAAGGGGCTGCCATCAGAGCGACAACGCGACCCGTTCACCCTCGATGACGGCCGAGTGCGCGCGCCGCGGGGCGAGGACGTCGCCGATGCGATGCACGTCGAACCCCGCGGTAGTCAACGGGGCCCAGAGGTCGGCGTCGGGTTCTTGATGGACGGAAACCACCACCCAATCGACGGTGAATCTGCTGACCCGACCGGTCGGGTGATGCAGCAGCGCAACGGCGACCTGCGATTGCTCGCCAGGGCCACTGCCGGTCGGCACCACCTCGGTCAACTGGGTGATGCCCTTACGGTGCGCCCGCTCGTTCCAGCCCTCGAGGTCCAGGGTGATCCCGAGGTCCTGACCGACGATCATTCCCGGTGTACAGATCGTGACCTCGCACCCGCCGTCCGCAAGGAACTCCGCCACCGACGTTCCCTGGTGGAACCCCAGGTCGTCGACCACCAGCACCGTCCCCTGCGGCCCGGCCCGTCCTTCGAGGACGTCGCGCACATCCACTATCCGATCGGATCGGCCGGCCCAGTGGGGGCGCACCGGACGAGCTCCCGTTGCCAGCACCACCACGTCCGGGGAGCACCCGGCCACGCCCTCTACCGTCGCCGATGTGCCGGTGCGCAGATCCACACCGAGACGGCGGCACTCCATCTTCAAATTCGTGACCAGGCTGAGCAATTCACGGCGGCCGGGGACCACTGCGGCAGTACGGACCTGTCCCCCGAGTTCCCGCGCCCGCTCGTACAGCGTCACGGTGTGACCACGCAGCGCGGCCGTCGCGGCTGCCTGTAATCCTGCCGGACCGCCCCCGACGACAACAACGCGGCGCCCGCGGACCCGCGGTTCGGGCAGGGCCACGGATTCCTTGCCCGCACGCGGGTTGACGACGCAACCGAGCCACCGGCCGAGGCCCATCCGGCCGACGCATTCCTGATTGCACGACAGGCACGTCCGGATGCCGGCCGTGTCCCCCGCCAGCGCCTTTGCGGCGAAGTCGGGATCAGCGACCTGTCCGCGCACCACACCGATCAGGTCGCAATGACCTTCTGCCAAAGCCCGGTCGGCCTGAGCTGGATCCGTGAACCGTCCGACTCCGACCACGGGAAGACCCACCCGTTGCCGGAGGGCGTTCGGAATGAACAGTGCATAGCCGCGGGGCACCGCCATCGACGCTTCGATCATGTGCAGGGTTTCGGTGGCCATCCCGATCGAGGTGTTGATGTAGTCGACCTGCCCACAGGCATCGACGAAGGCCGCCACCTCCACGGCCTCGTCCAGCTCGACGCCTCCGTCGAACCGATCGTCACCGGCGAGCCGCACCCCGAGTGCATGGTCCGGTCCGATCGCCTCGCGGACCGCGGCCACGACCTCGAGGAGGAACCGTGCGCGGTTCCGGAGCGAACCCCCGTAGCGGTCGGTGCGCTGGTTGGTCGCCGGCGCCAGGAAGCTACGGACGAGCGAAGAATGGGAGCACTGCAGTTCGATGCCGTCGAAGCCGCCGCGGATGCACTGCTCGGCGACGAGTGCGTACCCGTCGATCAGCGTCCGGATCTCCCCGCTGTCCACCTCCTTCGGTACTTCACGGAACAACGGGTCGGGTACAGCACTCGGCGCCCACAGCGGCCGGCGTGAATACAGGCTCGACCCCTGACCACCGTTGTGGTTGAGCTGAGCCAGAATCGGTACGCCGTACTCGTGCACGGCGTCGGTGATCCGCCGATATCCGGGTACCACCTCGGGGCGGTAACCCGCGATCACCTTCTCGTACGGCCAGTCACCCGGATGGGTGGCATGTTCCTCGGAGATGATCAGCCCGGCTCCACCCCTCGCGCGCGCCGCGTAATAGGCGGCGTGTTGCTCGGTGGGGAGTCCGTCGACGGCGTATCCCGTGAGGTGCGCCGAGAAGACCACCCGATTGCGCACGGTGAGCGGTCCGAGGCGCAACGGGGTGAAGAGGTGACGGTAGGCGGTGTTCACACCTTGGTGTTGCCCATGTCGAGAGCGACCTGACTTCCGGTGACCGTGCGGGAACCGTCACCGGCCAGCCACAGCACCGCATCGGTGATGTCGTCGGTCCCGGCCAGCGGATGCTCGGTGAGGATCGTTCCGAAGCTCGACAGATAATGGGGGTGCTTCTCGAGTATCACCAGGCTGCCGGGGTCGGTGCCCATCGGGGTCTTGACACCGTACGGGTGAATCGAGTTGACCCGGATCTTGTACTCGCCGAGCTCTTTTGCCGCCGTCTGCGTCAGGCCGACCAGGCCGAACTTGGAAGCTGCATAATTGGCCTGACCCGGCAAGGGTTTGATACCGGCGACCGAGCTCACGACGATGATGGACCCACCCCGCCCGCCCTCGATCAAAGCCGGCACTGCCGCCTTCAATGTCTTCCACGCACCCGTGAGATTGACATCGATCAGCGTCTCCCACTGCTCGTCGGGCATCTCCCAGAATCGGCTCCAGTTACAGATGCCCGCATTCGCGATCACGATGTCGAGCCGCCCGAACTGTTCGACGCCCCGATCCACCACGGCCCGCAGCGCGGCGCTGTCCCGGACGTCGGCCTGTTCGGCGAGAATCTTGCCGCCTTCGGACTCCACCAGTCGCACCGTTTCGGCCAGGTCGTCGGGCGTCGCCGGTTCATAGGTGTTGTACGTCGATACCGGTCCGCAGATGTCGACGGCGATGATCGCCGCGCCCTCACGGGCCAGCCGCACAGCGTGCGTCCGCCCCTGCCCTCGGGCGGCCCCGGTGATGAACGCTACCTTGCCGTCGAACTGTCCCATGACATCGTCCTATCTCTCGTTGACGCGGGTAACCGAAGGGCATGTGCCTCGAGGCGGCCTTCGCGGATCGCTTCGAGAAGTGTTCGGGGAGCAACGCAGTCACCGACCCGAACCGCGCCGGAGCGCAGAGTGTTATCGGGTAACCGGGGGGAACAGTCGATCACGGCGGCACACGGCACCAGCGTTTCCGCACCGGTGTACCGGTTCCGGATCCGCGCACCCGAGTGTCCCGCCGACACGATCCGGCTCGACAGGTGACGGGCGACTCCCGCCCGTTGCAGACGCCCGTTGGCGTCGAACAGGTCGCCGCTCGGGCCCAGACGCGATCCGGCCACCGGGTCGGGAGTCACCACACCGACCTCGCGCCCCGACGCCGCGAGCCATTCGGCGAGGGCGACCGCGATCGGGCCTCCGATCGGATCGAAGACCAGGACCGGACCCTCGCGCAGGGCGGCGCCGCTCAACACGTCGACGGCGTCGACGCACTGGGTGGTCCCTTCGACGGGAAATGGCGCTGGGCGGGGCCGGCTACCGGTGGCCACCACCACGGTCACCCCATTCTTGTGAGCGGCATCGATGTCCGCGTCGGACACAGTGACACCGAGGCGGAAATCGACACCCAAGGACCTGCACTCGGCTTCGAGCCAGCCCGTCAGAGGCTGCAGGTGCGGTGCATCGGCGGCGGCTGTCCTTACCAGACCACCGAGGCGGTCTGCCGCCTCGGCGACCGTGACACGGTGACCGGACGTCGCGAGGACGCGCGCCGCTTCGAGTCCCGCCGGCCCCCCGCCCACCACGAGCGCCGTCTCCGCATCCGCGGATATACACGGATACGGTTGCGGTTCCGGTGGGTCGACGACCTCGTGCCCGGCGGTCGGATTGCCGACACAGGTGACGAGAGGATTGCGGGGGTCACGCACCCGGCAGGTCTGATTGCACAGTATGCAGGGGCGCGGCGCGGAACCGCTCCGGATCTTGGCGACCAGATCGGGGTCCGCGATCTGCGCTCGCGTCATCTCGATCACGTCCGCGACACCGTCATCGAGCGCTCGCCGAGCGAGTACGGGGTCGATCACACTGCCCTGCAGAGCGACCGGAACGCCGCCGGCCACCGCCCGCCGAACAGACAAGCACGTCTCCGTGTTGAATCCGGCCGGAGTGTGAAAATCGGGACGGTAGGCCGTTACCGACAGTGCGCCGCCGCGGACCACGACCAAGAGATCGAGCGCACCGGCCAGGGTTTTCGCCTGCTCTGCGGCGACGGAGGGTGTGATGCCACCCCACGACGTCCGTTCGTCGCACGAAAGACGCAGCGACAGTACTCGACCCGGGCCCAGTTCCTCCCGGACAGCGGTAATCACCTCGCGGGTGAGCCTGAGACGGTCGGCCCCGTACTCGTCGCCGCGTACATTGGTGAGCGCCGAATGGAATTGACGCAGCAGCCCCCTCGGCCCGGCGTCGAGTTCGACCCCGTCCATGTCCGCCTCGACCACACGGGCCGCGGCGGCGCGGAAACCCTCGACGAGTTCCTCGATTTCGGGCCGCTCCATCGGCATCGGCATCTCCCGCGACACCACGTCGGGCACGCGGGACGGTCCCCACAGCACGGACTGTGAATAGGCGCTCGAGCCCTGGAGTCCGGTGTGACCCAGCCCGGCCAGCACCAGAGTGCCGTGTGGGCGGCACGCCGACACGACGTCACGCCAGCCGTCAACGCAGTCGGCAGCGAGTGGCGCGCGCTCATAGGGCCAGTCGGAGGCGTGCACCGACGCGACCTCGGTGACGACGATTCCCGCACCACCTCTCGCCCGCCGCTCGTAGTACGCAACGTGACGCGGGGAAATAGACCGTCGCACACCGAGATTCGTGACGTGCGGACCGAAGAGCACCCTGGAGGAGGCATGACGCCCCGCCAGGGTGATCCGGTCGGTCAGCTGCGCAGCCATCTACGCGTGTCGAGTCAGGATTCGGCGCCCAGGACGCGTTGGAATCCGGGCGGGATCACGACGTCGGATGCGCTGAGGTCGTGAATGGACGAGTGCCCCAGTCCGAGGAGCGCCGAATCGATGCCGCCGCGCAGGACGTCGAGAACGTTTTCGACACCGGCCTGACCGTTCGCCGAAAGGCCCCACAGGTACGCGCGGCCGATCATGACGGCCTTGGCGCCGAGAGCGAGCGCCTTGACGACGTCGCTGCCGCGGCGGACGCCGCCGTCCAGCAGGATCTCGACCTGATCGCCGACCGCATCGGCGATAGCGGGCAGCGCCCGAATCGGCGCAGGTGTGCCGTCGAGGTTGTTACCACCGTGATTGGACACCGAGATGGCCGTGACACCGGCGTCGACGGCACGCTTGGCGTCGTCGATGCGCATGACACCCTTCAGCATGAACGGTCCACCCCACTGCTCACGGAGCCACGCAATGTCGTCCCAGGTGGGCAGCGGTGTCTGCATCCATTCGCCGTACGCACCGAAGAACGTGGGCGGTTCCTGACCGGGTGCCGCGAGGTTCGGTGTGGTGAGATCCGGGATCTTCCGGGTCTTCGCGAACTCGTAAAGCCACTTCGGACGCGTGATGCCTTCCGGTGCGAACTGGATCATCGCCTTGAGATCCATCTTCTCCGGGATGGCCGGGCTGCCCCAGTCGCGCCCGTAGGAGAAGGACCAGTCGGTGGTGATGATCAGCCCGGTGGCGCCGGCCGCACGAGCCCGCTCCATCCGCTGAATCAGCACGTCCCGGGTACCGACCCAGTACATCTGGAAGAAGGTCTGGGGATTCGCCGCGGTGACCTCTTCGACCGACTTGCTCGCGAACGAACTCAAGCCGATCGCCGTCCCCCTGGCCGCCGCAGCACGTGCAACCGCGACCTCGCCGTCGGGGTGCACCGCCTGCACACCGGTCGGGGAAATCACGACGGGAAGCGAAATGTTCTGCCCCATCACGGTGGTAGACAGCTCGCGCTTGTCCGAGAGACCGACGGCGTGCGGGGCGAACCCCAGCTCACCGAACGCCGTGACATTGTCGTCGACCGTCAGCCCGCGCTCGGAACCGGCGATCAGAGCCGCATACACGGACTTCGGCAAACGCTTCTTCGCGCGACGCTGGGCCTCGGCCACAGTCTCGAAGAACGGATTCTTACCCATGTCGAAAAAACCTCTCATACCGACAGACGGTTTACGTCTGTTCCATTCCCGCAAGCGGGTTCTCGTCACAAATCTTGGCGGGCGGACGCACCATCAACGTCAGCGGAACCGGTGCCCGAGGAGTCCGACGCTGGCCGGTGCGGGAGTGGTCGACGCTGGATTTCGGAATGTCGCCGCGCTCACCTGCGAGCGCCGCCTCGCCGTATCCCTGAACACATTCGGGGTCGGGTCCGTCCATCGGAAGCCCGGTGAAGAACTTCGCGGCCATACAGCCGCCGCGGCAAGAGTCGTAGTGGGCGCACTTGCTGCACGCTCCCCCGGTTTGCGGAGACCGCAGTTCCTGGAACAGGTCGGAGTGCTGCCACACATGCTGAAAGCCGCCGTCCGCCAGGATGTTTCCGGCGAGGAACTGCTCGTGAATGGCGAAGGGGCAGGCGTAGACGTCACCGATCGGGTCGATCAGGCAGACTACCCGGCCGGCGCCGCAGAGATTCAGGCCCGGCAACGCGTCACCGTAAGCGGAAAGATGGAAGAAGGAGTCGCCCGTGAGCACACCGTCACCATTGGCGACCAGCCAGTTGTACAACTCACGCTGCTGCGCCTGGGTGGGGTGCAGCTCGTCCCACACGTCCGCTCCTCGGCCGGACGGGCGCAATCGGGTGATGCGCAGGGTGGCGCCGTACTTGTCCGCCAGGGCCTTGAAGTCGTCGAGCTGGGACACGTTGTGCCGGGTGACCACCACGGAGATCTTGGCGTCCTTGAAACCGGCCTCGGACAGATTCTCCAGCGCCCGCACCGCCATCGCGAACGATCCCGGACCACGAACGGCATCATTGACCTCGGCCGTCGCGCCGTCCAAGGAGATCTGCACGTCGACGTAGTCGCTCGCCGCGAGCCGGGCGGCAACCTTCTTGTCGATCTTCACCCCGTTCGTGGAGAACTTGACTCCCACCTGGTGCGCGGTGGCGTAATCGACGAGTTCCCAGAAGTCGGAGCGCACGGTGGGCTCGCCGCCACCGATGTTGACGTAGAACACCTGCATACGCTGCAGTTCGTCGATGATCGCCTTGCACTGCTCGGTGCTCAGCTCCCGTGGATCACGCCGCCCCGACGAGGACAGGCAGTGCACACACGACAAGTTGCACGCGTAGGTCAGTTCCCACGTGAGGCAGATCGGGGCGTCGAGTCCCAGTTCGAACTGGTCGACGAGTCGGCCGACCGGGGCGGAGGGCCTTTCGAGCATGGAGGTCATGGGCTGGATCCTCTGATACGGGGCGAAGAGAGCTGGTCAGGCGGGGACGATCATGTGCGACTCGGCCAAAGTGCCGAGGGCTCGCGCATACTGCGGAGCGGTGTCGTCCCCGATGCCCTGCGCCCGCAATGCGGACCGGGCGTCGGAGTGGTCGGGAAGGGCCTCCACCACCGCGACGATTGTGCGGTTCTTCAGGAACGACAGCTTGCGTGTCCCGAAGTGGTAGAGCAGCGCCCCGAACGGCTCGGGACGCAGCGCCACCTGCGGATGAAGCTTCCAGCCCACATCGAGATCGATACCGGCTGTACCGGTCGCTGCGGGTGCTTCGGGCATGTCAGTACACGCCGCACATGCCGTCGATCGACACCTCTTCGACGAGAGATTCCTCGACGAGGTCGTTCTCCAGCACGTTGTTGTCACGATCGGACATGATTTCCTCCTACTGTTCGGTGATACGTAGGCGAGTCACTGGGATGCTTCCCGTCATAGGAGGACCCTTCTGTGACTCGCCTCACCACTGTAATGGCATCGAGTGCAGAATGACAGACCGGGAGGGACGAAACATGAAAAGTCGTCGAAAACCAGCCAGTCGGATAGGGCGACGCCCGTCCACGACGCAGGACCGGATCAGTACCGTGGGGATCGAGCTGTTCACCCGGCAAGGGTTCGACGCCACCAGCGTCGACGAGGTCGCCGAGGCATCCGGCATCGCCCGGCGCACCCTGTTTCGCTACTTCCCGTCCAAGAATGCGATCCCGTGGGGCGATTTCGATGCCCACCTCGCCGAGATGCGCGCTCAACTCGCCGCACAGCCGGACGACATTCCGATCGCGGATGGCCTCACGGCCGCCCTCCTCGAGTTCAACGCCTTCCCTGCAAGCGAGGAAGTCAATCACCGCAAGCGGATGGGCCTCATTCTGCGGGTACCTGCGCTGCAGGCATATTCGGTGGTGATGTACGAAGGATGGCGCAACGTCATCGCCGAGTACGTGGCCGGCCGGCTCGGAGTCTCACCCACCGACCACATTCCGCGCACTGTCGGTTATCTCCTACTCGGGGTTGCGATGTCGGCATACGAGCAGTGGCTCGATGACGATTCGCTCGAACTGAACGAACTACTCGCCAGCGGAATGCAATCGCTTTACGATGGGCTGAGTTCCCTCGGCGAGCCCGACACACGAACCTGATCTCCTCCCGCCATCACCACTAGGCAAGGTTGCCTCGAATGTCCTCCACTCTCGACACCTCCGCTTTCGACTCTCTCGCTCCGTGCGAATCCGGACTCTGGTCACACGGCCACGTCACGGTAGAGCGCGTCGCCGCCGGACCGCTCACGCTCGCCCGCGACGGCGACCACTTGTGGGTGCGGCATGCCCTGACACCGGAGGATCTGAGCGAGCGGCTCGTGGCCTCGGTCACTGCGTCGATCGAGGACGCCGACTTCGGCCAGGACGAATTCGAGTCGACCATGGTCGGGCTTGTTCGCTCCACCGTCGACGGTGCGCTCGAGGCCTGGACCGTCTACTACCGCAACTCTCTGGACGAATTGCTGGACGGCACCGCCGACTTCGCACCGATCCACGAGAAGGCGGAGGAACTCGTCCGCGGTTCCGTCCTGGACCTCGGGTCGTGCTTCGGATTCTTGCCCCTGCGACTCGCCCGCGCGGGTCGCTCCGTCACGGCGACCGACATTCTGCCGGGCACCATGACCCTCCTCGACGCCGTGGCACCAGAGCTCGGACTGGACCTGGACACCCTCGTCTGCGACGCCGCGCACGTACCGGTTCCCGACGACAGCTTCGACACCGTCACCGCCATCCACCTCCTCGAACACGTCGACGACAGCATCGGTACCGCGGTGATATCCGAGGCACTCCGCGTTGCCCGCGACCGGGTTGTCGTCGCTGTCCCCTATGAGGACGAGGCAACCGCGTGCCACGGACATATCCGCACCTTCGACACCCCGTCGCTCACGAAGCTCGGCGACGCGACAGGACGCCCGTTCGCGGTGTTCGAACACCACGGCGGCTGGCTCGTCATCGACTGCTGACCCCCTCACGATGCGCGCAGGTGCGCGGCCGCCGGTAGCGGTGGGGCCGCAGAGCGATAGTGGTGTCCGGTCGGGGTGCCGAGGTCGATGAGGTGGGTGCGGCCGGGATCGCGTAGTGGGCGGGCGTTCCATCCTGGTGCCTCCTTCGCGTAGTTGCAGGCCTCGCACAGCCCGGACCCGTTGTCCGCGCTGGTCGCACCCGCGTTGCCGTACGAGCGGATGTGGTCGTGATGGCGGATCGGGGCATCGCACCACGGTGTGCGACAGGTGCGGTCGCGGAGATCGATCAGCGTCTTCAGGCTCTTCGGGAACGTGCGCGACTGGGATTCCATCGCCGTCAACGCCCCCGACTGTGGGCACGAATACACCCGCCGCAATGTCGTCTCGGCAACTCCATCGATGGCGTCAGCCACCATGTGTCGTGCTATCCCCGCCGGCACCGGCCCGAACCCCTGCAGGTGGGCTGCCTCGTGGCCGCCGGCCAGCAGCGACTCGTCCGACAGCACCAGGTTCACCGACACCGGCACACCGGACGCCAGTGACGCTCCGGTGCCGCGCGCGAACAACAGATCCACCATCACCTGATTGCGGGTGCGGCCACCACTGTTGCCGGTGGCGATGAGACTGTCGGCGTCCCGGCTCAGCGTGGCCTGCAGGCAGACAGCCTGTTCCACAGGCATCAACACGCTGAGATACGCCATCGAGTCCGGCGCCGGACGGGTGGTGACCCGTCGCTCCGAGATTGCCTTGCGGTGCCTTCGGACGACCGCCGCGGCATCGAGTTCGACCGCCAGGGCTTTCGCTCGTGCAACCAGACCCCGGTCGCCGACTCCGTCGAGAATGCCTGAATCCGCGCACAATCGGCGGTCGACAATCGCCCGATCGTGCGCCGACAGGCAGGCTGTCTCGCGCACGAGCAGGGTGGCGCGCCATTCGTTCAACCGCCCCGATCGCAACAAGTCCAGGGTGTGTGGCATTTCATGCACCAACGCCCGCGCGAACCCCAGATGCCGGCCACCTCGGTTCGGAGATTCCCTGCGCGCCAATGCAATCTGCGACGCAATCCCCCGGTCCCACTCGGACCGCGGCAGTTGTCGAGCTTCACGGTCGTGTCGGATACTCGTGGCGACGTCGTCGGTGATCACCGCCTGCACTGCGCAGCCCACCGACTTCAACGTCTCGATCGCATCGAGTAGATCGATGCCCAACCCCGCATCGCCGTCGGCAGAAGCCAGACGAAGCCGTGCGGTGAACGCACGCACCTCGTCCAGATCCGGTACCGCTAATCCCCCCATAACCAACCTCCCCCAAGGTCGTTCGAAACTTTGTTCGAGTCTAGCAACTGCGGGCCCCCAGAGCAATAGCCAGCGCGAATCACATTGTCCCGCAGAGTTACAACAGTCGCCGGACCACTACTCAGGGGCCGCGACGTGATCCTGACACGTCAGCACGAGTGGCGCGCTGTCGGTGACGGCGATGGTGTGTTCGCTGTGTGCGGTACGGGACCCGTCGGCCGAGCGGATGGTCCACCCGTCGTCGTCGTAGATGATTTTGTCGGTACCGGCAGCGAGCCATGGTTCGAGCGCAAGCGTCAATCCAGGCTTCAGCTTCAGACCACGTCCGGCGGTTCCCATGTTGGACACGTGGGGGTCTTCGTGCATGGTGCGCCCGAGTCCGTGGCCACCGAATTCGGTGTTGACCGGGTACCCGTAGTCGGCGGCCACGGCGCCGATCGCAGCAGAGATGTCGCCCAGGCGGTTGCCGGGCAGCGCAGCGGCAATCCCCGCTGCCAGTGCACGCTCGGTCGCCTCGATGAGACGCTCGTCCTCCGGCCGCGGAACCCCCACGATCACACTCCGCGCCGAATCGGCGACCCACCCGTCAATCGATACCGCGATATCCATGCTCAGCAGGTCTGCGTCACGGAGGACGTAGTCATGCGGAAGTCCGTGCAGCACTGCATCGTTGACCGACAGGCAGATGACATTACGGAACGGCCCTCGCCCGAACGACGGCGCGTAATCCCAGTAGCACGACTGGGCACCGCGTTCGGTAATCAGCTGGCGGGCGCGGTGTTCGAGTTCGAGCAGGTTTACCCCCGGCTCGGCCCGGGAGGCGAGGTCGTCGAGCAGCTCGGCGATGAATACACCGGTGACCTGCATCGCTTCGATCTCCCGAGGGGTCTTCAATTCCAGCACAGATTTTCCTCTCCATCCGACCCGATAGCCGGTATTAAAATACCACCATAGTCGATCGTCCGGTATTTTCATACCGCCGTCGAGTAGACTGATGGCATGGTGCGTCTCCCGCTGACTCCGGCCCAACTCGCGGCAGGTCAGCGCCTGGGGGCGTATCTACGCCGTGCCCGGGGCGATCGCACTCTCGCCGAAGTGGCTCAGGAAGCGGCGATTTCACCGGAGACTCTGCGCAAGATCGAAACCGGCCGGATGCCCACTCCGGCATTTACGACAATTGCAGCTCTGGCCCGAGTCCTCGCCGTACCCCTCGACGACCTCGCGCAGGCTACGAACTGGTGATATCGCGTCGCCGGAACAGCACCACCCCGACGGCGATCACGACGACGGCGATCGTCGCGAGCAGCACGAGCGGAGCCGCCGTCACCTCCGCCGCAGGAACGGCGGGGACGTGTGTGAACGGCGACAGGTCGCGCACCGCCTGAGGCAGACCGAGCAGTGGTCCGAGGAATCCGAAGATCAGGCAGGCAGCGAGCACGCCCCAGGAGATCCCGGTCGACCAGGCCGGGGCACCACCGAACGACGCGACCACCACGGCCGCGACCACTGCGATCGCAGGCACGAAGTCCAGAGCAGCACCGGTCAGATGCACTACCTTTCCCGGTACGTCGTCGGTCACGAGACCGTACGCGAGCCCAGTTGCCGCCCCGGTCAGTGCCTGCAAGACAACGATTCCCGACACGACCAGTCCGACATGCGCGAGCATCCACCGCGGACGCGAGAGCGCTGTCGCGAGAACCGGTTCGAGTCGTCCCGCCGATTCCTCACCCCGCATTCGGAGTAATGCCTGTACGGCGTAGCCCGCAACCGCGATCGCCATCATGCCGAAGATGGCGGCAAAGTAGGCATCGACCATGTCGGTGGTACCGCCACCGAGCTGCTCCATCATGTCGGCCACCTGCTCGCCCTCGCCGAGAAAGTCGTCGATCTGGTCCGCGATTGCGCCGTACACCACGGCGAGGACGGTGATGCCGAATGCCCACCAGAACAGGATCGTCCGTTGTATCCGCCACGCCGATCCGAGCGGCGTCGGCAACAACCCGGACGCGCGGGCGGGGCCGGGGCGGGTCGGTACGAGGCCCGAGCCGATGTCCCGGCGTTCGGTAAGGGCGAAGCCGACCGAGCCGACCGTGAGTGCGAACAGGACGGGCAACGCCAGCACCCACCAGGCATTGTCGTCGTAAGGACGGACCTGTTCGGCCCAGCCGACCGGCGACAGCCAGGTCGGCCAGCTACTCACCACCCGGGTGCCGTTTTCCGTCACCGTCCCCGTCATGTCGCCCACTGCACGCAACAGGAACGCCACACCCAGGGCGGCGCCGGCCAGTCCGTTGGCGGTGCGGGCACTGTCCGTCACCTGCGCGGTGACCGCGGCGACGGCGGCGAACGCGATGCCAGCCCCCGCGACAGCCACGCCCAGAGCCACAGAACCTGCGAACGGAAGACCCTCCGCAACCAGAACGACAACGTTGATCAGTCCGAGAACCAGATTGGCGCCGACCGCGACAACCAGTGCGGCCGTGAGCAAGGCTCTGCGCCCGACGACGGCGGCCTCGACGAGTTCGGCGCGGCCCGTCTCCTCGTTCTGCCGCGTATGCCGCACGACGAGCAGGGTGGTCATCAGGCCGGCAGCGAGAGACAGCGGCATGACGATCTGGCTGGCGAGCACGGCGCCGACGCTGTACCCGGACACCAGACCGTTGGTGGCCAGCGCGACCGGTGAGGCCGCAGTGGCCACCGCGAAGCTGCGCAGGTCACCCTCCGTGGGATACAGGCCGAGCACACTCGACGCCGAGAACGCCTGCAGCGCTGCGAGGGCGAGTAACCACACCGGCAGCTGGATACGGTCACGGCGTAGCGCGAGCCGCACCAGCCGGGCGGTCCCCGCGTACTGCCCGCGCCCCACCTTCTCCGGCGCCGTCACGGCGCTCATCGTGTCCGCGCCCCGGATTCGGCGCGCCGGTGGTTCTCGCCCTCGCGGGCCAGTTCGTCCCCGTAGTGCCGTAGGAACAACTCCTCCAACGTCGGTGGCGTCGACGTCAGCGACGAGATGCCGAACGACAGTAGGTGGCGCAGCACCCCGTCGATCGCGCTGGTGTCCACCTCACATCGAGAGTGCAGGCCGTCGACCCGCACGTCGTAGACCCCCTCGATGCTCTCGAGTCCGGTCACCGGCCGCTGCGTCTCGGCCGTGATCGACGTACGCGTGAGATGACGCAGTTCCGCCAATGTGCCGGTCTCGACGGTTCGGCCCTCGCGGATGATGCTCACCCGATCGCACAGCGCCTCGACCTCCGCGAGAATGTGACTCGACAGCAGGATCGTCCGCCCCGAGTCGGACATCTCCTCGACGCAGTCCTGGAACACCGACTCCATCAGCGGATCCAGCCCGGACGTGGGTTCGTCGAGAACGTACAGTTCGACGTCGGACGCAAACGCGGCCACGAGCGCGACCTTCTGCCGGTTGCCCTTGGAGTACGTGCGCGCCTTCTTCGTCGGATCGAGTTCGAACCGCTCGAGCAGTTCTGCACGCCGGGTCTCGTCGAGACCGCCGCGCAACCCCGCGAGGAGATCGATCGCTTCACCCCCGGTGAGATTGGGCCACAGATTCACATCACCCGGAACGTAGGCGAGCCTGCGGTGCAACGACACCGAATCACGCCACGGATCCCCGTCGAGCAGACGCGTGGTACCGGAGTCGGCCCGGAGCAGTCCGAGCAGGACCCTGATGGTGGTCGACTTGCCGGAGCCGTTCGGCCCCAGGAAACCGTGCACCTCACCGGCGCGCACCTCGAGATCCAGGCCGTCCAGGGCGCGGGTGGCGCCGAACGTCTTCACGAGTTTCTCCACCGAAATCGCAGCAGCCATGGTAGGGACGGTACGCCGATCGACTACCGGTCACGGCTGTTTCAGATCAGTCCGAGCTTGCCCGCCTCGTACACTGCCTCCGCGCGCCTACCCACGTCGAGCTTGCGCATGATGTTGCTGACGTGGAACTTCACGGTGGTGGCCGAGATGAAGAGCCGTTCACCGATTTTCGCGTTCGACAACCCGGTGGCCAGCAGTTGCAGGACCTCGAGTTCGCGCTCCGTGAGTCCTTCCCGCGGGGTCGTCTGCCCGTTCAGCGACCGGATCACCGCGGAAGCACTCCGCGAGTCGAATGCGCTTTCTCCACGCGAGACCGCGCGGATGGCGCGCACCAGTTCGGTCGTGTCCACATCCTTCACCACGTATCCCCGGGCGCCGGCTTGCACGGCACGGACCACCAGCTGCTCGTCGAGGAACGTCGTGAGCACCAGAAGTCCCAGTCCTTTGTTCGCGGACGACAACTGCGCACACAGCACGAGCCCCTCGTAATCGGATGCCGCCGACAGCTTGAGATCCATCAACACGACGTCGGGTTTCACCTGTCCGACGACGTCGAGTGCCTCCCCGCTCGTGGACGCTTCCCCGACCACCTCGAGATCCGGTTCACGCTCGAGTACCGAGCGCAGCCCCTGCCGAAGAATCGCGTGATCGTCGACGAGGACGAGCCGGACCATCGACGTTGCTCGTGCAGACCTCGCCTCGTCCTGCATCGGAGTTCGCATCGTCATCGCTCCACCTCGTTGTCGTTGTCTCCCCCGGAAGGTCTGTCGCCGAGAGGAATTCGTGCAGCCACTCGCACTCCGCCGAGTCGCGCCCTGGCCACTTCGAAGGTTCCACCGAATTCCGCAGCCCGGGCCTGCATGTTCGCCAGACCACGATGGTGTCCGTCCAGGTCGTTGTTTGCCGCCATCCGCAACATGAGCCGCATCTGCTTCGGATCCCCGTCCCCGTCGTCGGCGACGGACAGGAGTACAGAATCCGCCGAATAGGTCAGGCGCAGAACGGCGCGCGTCGCGTTGGCGTGGACAGCAGCGTTGAACAAGGCCTCGCCGGCAATGCGCAGCAGCGCGTGCTCGCGGTCACACGACAGCTCCGCCGGTGTTCCGCCGACCCGGACGCTGACCTCGAGGTCGTCGGGCATGTGCACCACACCGAGCTGCTCGAGCATCCCGGGCAGCGACGTGCGGTCCGAACTCTTGGAGTGATTGAGCGCGTAGATGGCCGAGCGTAATTGCTCGACCGCGCGACGAGTGAGATCCTTGGCCAGGTCGAGTCTTTCGCGACGTTCGTCGTCGGACACTCCGCTCCGGCACACCTCGATCTGCATTCCGGCCGAGAGTACCGCCTGCGTGACACTGTCGTGGAGCTCACGGGCGATGCGGTGGCGTTCCTCGTCGAGTACCTGATGCCGGTGCGCGGCCCCGAGCTGACGTTGGGTGGACTCGAGTTCGGCGTTGCGGACCGCGAGATCCGACGCGGTCCGTCGCGCCTCCGCATATGCATGCTCGGCGTGTTCGAGGAGCCGCTGACCGCGTTGGTAGAGCGCCGAATTCTGCAGGGCTACCGCGGTTTGGCTCGCCAGAATACTCAGTACCGCACCATCGGTGGTGTCGAGTGTGCGTTGCGGCGCCGTCCACGCAGCAAAGGCGCCCACCACTCCGCCCTCGAGCACGATCGGCACGAACGCATGGTGCGCGTCGATGACGGGCGCCCTGCCGGTGCGGGCGGACCTGATGTCGCCGAGACACGTGACCACCTCGTCCGGCAGCGGGGGTCCCTCGACGTTGTCGACGAGAAACGGGGTGGCGTCCGGTCCGAGAACCAGCCGGCGGGGACCGGCATCGGGCAGCATGCCGTCCGCCAGGGCGAATGCCACCCAGCGCGCGTCGAGGTGGGCGCGCGCCGCCTCTGCCACCGCGCAGATCAACGTCTCGGGCCCCTCGACCGTTCGCACCAGCGCCCGGGAGATGAGCTCGAGCGCATGGACGACGCGCTCGAGACGTTCGGCGGCGCCGCGGTACTGCGGGTAGAACGTCGGTTTGCCCGACCGGAGTCCGGTGAGTGTCGAGAGGTCTGGGGCGTTCATCGGGCTCACATCGCAGTCCGGAAGAGTGCCACCATCTGCTGGTGTGTGGCCGTCCGCGGATTGGTGGACATGCAGGCGTCCCGCAGGGCGAACTCCGCAAGCCGCGGAAGGTCGGTGTCACGCACACCCAACTGCCCCAGACCTCGCGGCACACCGACCTCGCGAGCCAAACGCTCCACTCGGTCCGCGACCGCGAAGGCCGCTTCCTCGGGGGTTCCGCGATGTTCCTCCAGTCCGAGAGCCGCCGCGATCGCCACGAACGGGGCAGCGTCGCTGGCCGCATTGAACCGAATCACGTGTGGAAGCAGGACACCGTTGATCACGCCGTGCGGCAGGTCGAGCAGTCCACCGACCTGATGGCTCATGGCATGCGCCGCACCGAGAATGGCGTTGGTGAAGGCCAGGCCCGCTTCGAGGCTCGCCTGGGCCATGACGGCCCTCGGCTCCATCTCCAGCGGGTCTTCGATCGTGTGGACCAGGGTGTCGGTGACCAGCCCGATCGCGCGAAGCGCGTGATGGTCCGTGAGCGGGTTGTGCGCCAGCGAGACGAACGCCTCGATTCCGTGTGTGAGCGCGTCGAGCCCGGTAGCCGCATTGAGCCACTCCGGCATGGTCGTCAGCAGGCGGGGATCGATCACGGTGACGTCGGGAACCAGCGCGCGGCCGATGATCGTGATCTTGGTACCGCGGGCCGTGTCCGTCACGATGCAGAATTGCGACACGTCGGCACCGGTGCCGGACGTGGACGGGACCATGACCAGCGGAGGGATCGGACTGGTCGCCTGATCCACCCCCTCGTAGTCGAGAATGTTGCCCCCGTTCGCGGCGAGCACCGCGATTCCTTTGGTGGCATCGATCACCGAACCGCCTCCGAGTGCGATCAAGACATCGCATCCACCTTCCTGGTAGGCCTCGTGACCGGCCGCGACCTCGTGATCCTTCGGATTGGGCGTCAACGCACTCCACACAACGGGCGTCAGTCCCTGTTCCCGGAGCTGGTCCTGCAGTTCGGCCGCCCAGCCGGCGTCGATCAACCCGGGGTCGGTGACGAGCATCGGCCGCGAGCCGCCCAGTCGGAGGACGGCGTGCGCGGC
Organism: Rhodococcus sp. ZPP; assembly: GCF_017656075.1. Taxonomy (NCBI): domain Bacteria; kingdom Bacillati; phylum Actinomycetota; class Actinomycetes; order Mycobacteriales; family Nocardiaceae; genus Rhodococcus; species Rhodococcus sp. ZPP. The sequence goes on along the minus strand of NZ_CP058638.1, from coordinate 5,792,086 downwards.
CTCCACCATCGACCCGACACCGAAGACTATTTCCGGTGCATGGAATTTGACCAGCCGGTCGGTAACGGTGGTGCGGGTGACCGGATACGACACAGACAAGACGACACTCCTCCCACGCCCCCGTGATGTGATCCAGGTTACAAGCGCTGAACCTCGACTCTACGGGTAGGGACGGACGCGCACACTGACCGAAGGGCAGGTCCGGCACCTACCCGATCGGGTAGGTAGGCAGCAGCGGTGATCAGGTCCGACCCTGCTCCACGACCCAGGCCGCGATCTGAGTCCGAGAGGCGAAGCCGAGCTTGGCGAGAAGGTGTTCGACGTGCCCCTGCGCGGTCCGAGGTGATATCACGAGCCGGGCAGCGATCTGCTTGTTGGTCAAGCCCTCGGCCACCAGGTCGGCAACCTCTCGCTCTCGTTTCGTCAGGTCGGCGCCGGCGCGCGAAGGGGAAGGACGCGTGGGAGACTGCTCGCCGAGCGCGAACGCCACAGCGTCGTCGACGGCCAGCGTTCTGCCCTCGTCCCACGCCGACTCGTAATCCCTTCTGCCGAGGGCACTGCGCGCACGCTGTTCGCATTCCTCGTGATAGACGAGCAGATCGGGGAACAGCACCGTCGAGCTTCTCGTAGATTTCGCCAGCGACTCCGCCGCTCCCATCAGAATCGCGGCGCGTCGTGGATCGCCGTCGCCCGCGACCCACGCCAACGTTTCCAGGCAGGTTGCCACGGTGACCGCGCTATCGACCCGCCAGGCCAATGCCAGCCCGTCCTCGACATACCGGGACGCCCGCCGGACATCGCCTTGAAGCCACAGGACTACGCCCATCGACCACATCGTGTGCGAACGGTACATCGACTCGCCGGTCGATTCCGTGATCTCGAGGACCCGCTCGTAGTGTTCGATCGCCCGAGCGGAGTCACCGAGCAGTGCCCTCACGCTGCCGAGCGAGTCCAGGACCTCGATGTGCAGGGCCGGCTGGCCACAGTCCCCGGACACCTCGAGGGCGGATTCCAAACACTCGAGCGCGCCGGGCAGATCTCCCGTGAACATCTTCAGCACACCCTCGGCATGAGAGATGTGCGCGCGGATCACGACGTTGTCGGTCTGTGCCGCGAGCGCCTTTCCTTCCGCAACCAGCGACGCCCCGGCAGCCACGTCGCCCTGGGCCTCGGCAAGAACACTGTTTCCGTACAGCGCAGCGACCCGTTCCTCGCTGACCTCGACCGGCGACGTCTCCAGGAACCGATCGAGCCAGTGGCGGCCCTCGCTGAACATGCCTCGGGAGAGCCAGAACAGAAACAAGGCGGTCGCAAATCTCAACCCCGACACCGAATGCGGCTCGGTCAGACAGAACTTCATCGCCTCCCGCAAGTTCGGCTGCTCGCGGGCGACGCGGCGCATCCACGCCACCTGCTCGCGGCTGATCCACTTCGCCTTCGCATCTTCGACCAACTGCAAGTACCAGTCCCGGTGCCGCCGCCTCATGCGGTCGGCTTCGCCGGCTTCCGTCAACTTCTCGCTGCCGTAGTCGCGCAGCGTCTCGAGCATGCGGAACCGGACCACCGAGGCCGACTCCTCGCGGATGAGGATCGACTTGTCCACCAGCGAGGTGACCGAATCGAGCAGGTCCTCGGCATGGGCAGTACCTGCGCACACGCCTTCGGCCGCGTCGAGTTCGAAGCTGCCGGCGAACACCGACAGCTGCGCCCACAACTGCTGTTCCTGCTGGGTGCAGAGCTCATAACTCCAATCGATCGACAGACGCAGAGTCTGCTGCCGCGTGGGCGCGCCCCTGCTGCCGAGGGTCAGCAGAGCGTAACGGTCCGTCAGGCGACGCAGGATCTGCTCGGCCGACATGGCTCGCAGCCGCGCCGCTGCCAGTTCGATCGGGAGTGGCAAGCCGTCCAGTCGCTGACATATCAGCGCCACCGTGTCCGTGTTCTCCTCGGTGACCTCGAAGCCCGGCACCGCGGCGGCGGCGCGGTCGGCGAACAACGTGACTGCGTCGTACCGGGGCATCGCCTGAATGGACGGGGGACGGGCCCGGTCGGGGACGGTCAGCGGGGGAACCCGAAGCACGACTTCTCCGCCGATCCCGAGGGGTTCCCTGCTCGTGGCCAGGACCCGCACATCCGGACAGCTACGAAGCAAGGTCTCGGACAATTTCGCGACCGCGCCGACCACCTGTTCACAGTTGTCGAATACGAGCAGGATCCGGCGCGCGGCCAGGAAGTCGACGAGGGTGTCCTTGCCCAGGCTCGCCGGCCCGTCCCGCAGGCCCAGTGCCGCCGCGACGACGTCGACCAGAAGAGATTCGTCGTGCAATTCACCGAGTTCCACCAACCACGCACCGTCGGCGAATCCACGTCGGACGTCGGCGGCGACACGGAGCGCGAGACGGGTCTTCCCGACACCGCCGATGCCCGTCAGGGTGACCAGGCGCGCATCGGACAGTTTCGCCTTCGCCTCCGTCAGCTCACGTCGCCGACCGATGAAGCTGGTCAGCTCGAGTGGCAGGTTACCGTCGGCGCCGATCAGCGAATGCGCCGTGGGCTGCGCTGGGAGACGGGACCTCGCTTGCGATCGGCCGGGCGCATGCTGCGGGGCGGCCATATCGTCGACGGGGAGTCCGTTGTCTGCTTCCATCTGCCGCAGCGCGTCACCGAGTTCCGCCGCAGTCGCGGGTCGATCAGCGGGGTCGGCCGCCATCGCGCGCGCGACCACCGCGCTCACGTCCTCGGGAATGCCCTTCTCGCGCAGATCCGGTACGGGTTGCGAGGTGATCCGGAGGAACTGTGCGATGACCTGCTCCCCGCTTCGGCGTTCGAACGCCGCGTGACCGGTGACCGCACAGAACAGCGTGGCGCCTAGGCCATAGATGTCCGAGGCCGGGCTCGGCGGATCGCCCCGCAGAACTTCGGGTGCCGTGAACGCCGGCGATCCCGTCACCGTTCCGGTCGCCGTTTCGAATCCCCCGGAGATGTGCGCGATCCCGAAGTCGGTCAACGCGGGTTCGCCGTAGTCGGTGAGGAGGATGTTGGCGGGTTTGACGTCGCGATGGAGGATGCCGAGGCGGTGCCCCGTCTCCAGAGCCCCCGCGATCTTCACACCGAGCCGAAGGACCTCGCCCAGTGGAAGCGGACCGCTCTTCCGGATCCGGGCATCGAGCGAATCCTGTGAATGATAGGGCATCACGATGTAGGGACGACCGCTTCTGGTGACACCAACCTGGAGGACATTGACGATGTTGGGGTGCCCGGTCAGCCTGCCCATGGCCCGCTGCTCACGGAAGAACCGCGCCGTGTTCTCCTCGTCGAGTTCGGCGGTGAGGACCTTGACCGCCACTGTGCGGTCGAGTTCCGGCTGAACACACCGGTAGACGACCCCGAAGCCGCCGTGCCCGATCTCGTGCGCCTCCTCGAATCCGGCCGCTGTCAACTCCGCCGCGACGTTCGACGCCACATCGCGCTGGGTCTCGAGGGGATCTTCAGCCGTCGGCACCATGCACTCACCTCTCGATGACGTGCCCTCAGGATATCCCCGGCCGCGGTATCGGAAGCACACTCGGCGGGGGCCGTTCATCGCAACGCGTGACCCAGTTCGGCGGCGCGGGCCGACAGCTGGACCGCGTCCCGCGCGACTACCACTCGGTCGCAGACTTCGGCGTACTGAGGCATCGCGCACGACGCCTGATCCCAGTACCTCTCGGGCTCCGGCGTAATCCACGCGAGGCGGTGCACCTTTCTCCGCAGAGCGGCGAACTCGTCCAAGCCCGGTGGCAATCCGTTGCCCCTTCCGTCACCCACTACGAGCACCGAAGTGCGCGAGTGAACCTCGTCGCCGAACGCGGTGAGGACCTCGGAGAACACCCGGCCGTAGTCGCTGCTCGCCTCGAGATCGATGCGGGGATCGGCGAGCACGGCAGCGAGTGCGTCGTCGTCTCCGCCCGCGAGGAGTGTGTCCGTGACATCGACGGGCCTGTCCACGAATGCCAGGACTCGGCATCGGCTCGCGCGGCGGTGCATCGCCTGCGCCAACCTCAGGGTGAAGGCCGTGACCGGTCGAACGGACAGCGAGACGTCGGCGAGAACGAGCACACGTACCCGGTCCGGACGCGGCGCCTTCACCATCAAGCGGAAGGGCACGCCCTCGGTCCGCAGGCTCGCGCGGACCGTGCGCCGCATGTCCAGCCGTCCCGCGGTCAGCTCCCTCGGACGGGGACGCGCGGGGCCACGCATCCGCCGAAGGATCTCGTGGCATGCCTGATTGACCTCGGCGCGTGAGACTGCCGAACCTTGGCCGTCCGCCATCGGGACATCCGGAGCGGCCTGCCCGGCGGCGTCCCGTGCGTCGGCCAGCGCTCCGACGAACGCCTCGACTGCTTCTGCCAGACGATTCAACTGGGCAGCAGTCAGCGGCTCGTCGACACCGGAGTCCGAGTACACAGCGCTGGGGTCGTAGGCGTCGAGCCACGCCAGAATCGACGCCGGATCGTCCCAGGACAGCGACCCCACGACGGCGCCGCTCGTCGACGTCGCCAGGTCACCGACGGCAGTACTCGCCGCCCGCGAGACGTCGACGGTGTAGGTGACGCCGCGTCGGCCCGAATCGGCCTCGGAGTCGACGGACAGTTCGGCATCGCTCGACGTCATGCTGACGTCGTCGTCATCCTTGTGGGGATTGAAACCCTTTTCTGCCTCCGGCGTGTCGAAGTGGTCGCCGACTTCCGCGGCGCGCTCGTTGTATTCGGCATAGCGGGCCGTGTCGACGTTGTCGGCAACCTCGAGGGCCGTGGGAAGCCCCTCCGCGAACTCGGTTCGGGACGGTGCGCGGAGTTCGGGGGCGGCCGTGGCGACAGCACCGAAGAACACGTCGAAGGCTCGGTCGAATCCTGATTGCTCGTAACGGTACTTGGCGCAGACCGCGCGCAGCGCGGCCCGCGTGGTGTCCGGCTGCCGTGCGCCGACGAGCCCCAGCACGCGCCGGACATCGATCACCTCCGCCGCAGACGCCGCCACTCCGTACCGGCGCAGCAGTGCGCCGAACGACGCCGCCAGCACATCGAGGAGCTGCGACTCGGGCATCGGCGCGCCTCGGACCGCGGACATCGTCATCGCCTCGCAGGCCGGCCGTTGCCGACGCCGATTCCACCGCGGTCGCGGCCGCCGTGTCCGCGGAACACCGCTGTGGTCGTGTTGGCCGGACGGGATGCGACGGTGACCCGCTCTCTACTGTCTGCCCCCGCCTCCGGCGCCGGCGTTGGGGGCGGGCTCGCCACACCGTCGAGTCGGCCGCGAGCAAGATCGACGTCGCTGGTGTACTTGAGCAGCGCGGCGAGGAGGATGTCGCGGATCGCCGACTGCGATGTGACCGCAACGCCGGTCGCCTTCAGCACCACCGCGGCGCGGGCGGCGTCGATGACCTCGGCGATGGACGGGCTCTTGCGTAACGGTAGTGCGCGCAGAGTCCGCGCCAGTTCGACGACATCGGCCGCGACGGCCGATTCCACCTCGGGCGCACGGGCGGTCACGATGTCCCGCTCACGTTCGGGGGTCGGGTAGTCGAGGTGGTAGTGGAGGCAGCGCCGTTTCAGGGCGGGCGAGAGCTCGCGAGTGTCGTTGGAGGTCAGGATGACCCACGGCGCCGAGCGGGCGGTGAACGTGCCGATCTCGGGAATGGTGACCTGTCCCTCGGCGAGAACTTCGAGCAGCAGCGCTTCCATCGATTCCTCGGTACGGTCCACCTCGTCGACGAGCAGCACCACTGGTTCCGGCGACAGGATCGCCTCGAGTAGGGGCCGTACCGACAGGAATGCTTCCGAGTACAGGCCGAAATCCTGCGCCGCCAGAAACCTCGACGCGTCGACGACGTCGTCGAACGCGGCCACCTGCTCACTGAGCCGATCGCGCAGCATCTGCACGTGCAGTAGTTGTTTGGCGTAATCCCACTCGTACAGTGCACGGTTGTCGTCGAGACCTTCGTAGCACTGCAACCGGACGAGCCTGCGGCCCGCGGCCTCCGCCAGGGACTTCGCCAGCTCCGTCTTCCCGACACCGGCGGGGCCCTCGAGGAGGAGAGGCCGGTCGAGCGCGGTCGCCAGGTGTACGACGACCGAGAACTCGTCGTCAGCGATGTAGTCGACTTCCCGCAGGGCTGCTTTCAGTTCGATTCCATCGGCGAAGCGGACATCCGCCAGGGATGGAGCGGTGTGCGGTGCGGTCATGGTGCGGCTTCCGTCCTTCGTCAGCAGTGTCGGTCGTGGGAACGCGTCCGGGGCGGGGCCAGGCTGAGACACGGGGCAAAGGCTGGGACACGCCCGCCCCGGACGCGAGTTCGGTGGAGCTAGTACGAGCTGTTGATCGCGTGGTCGACGACGGGCAGCATCGACTCGACCGTCACCTCACGGGGATTTCCGGGCGTGCACCAGTCACCCTGGATGTGCTCGGAGATGGCGCGGATGGTCTTCTCGTCGCCCCGGATGGTGTCGCCGCGGCCCTCGTACTTCTTGGTGTTCATCTGGTTCTTCTCGTACGAGTCGGTGCGGACCTGCCCGAAGTTGTCGGGGATACCGACGTCCTTGGCGAGCCGGATCGCGGCTTCGACGGCGGCGTCCGCGGCCTGCACCGTGGTGAGGTTCCGGGTGTCGACACCCAACGCCCCCGCCAACTGCGCGTAGCGCTCGTACCGCGAGGGAAGGTTGTACTCCCACACGCGGGGAAGGGCGATCGCGTTGTTCAAACCGTGGTGGCTGTCGAAGAACGCACTGACCGCGTGCGAGATGGAGTGCACGATGCCGAGACCACCGGAGTTGAATGCCTGCCCGGCGATGTACTGCGCGTTCATCATTCCCTCACGGGCCTTCAGGTTGCGCGGCTCGAACACCGCCTCCCGCAGGTTCTTCGCCACCAGCTCGACGGAGTAGAGCGCGTTGCCCAGAGACGGTGCGAAATCGAGACGGGACACGTAAGGCTCACTGCCGTGGGCGAGTACGTCGAATCCGCAGTAGGCCGTGAAGTGCTGGGGGCAGGTGTAGTACAAAAGCGGGTCGTCGATCGCCAGCGTCACGATGGTCGCCTCGTCGAAGCCGACCCACTTGTGCGGGTTGTTCATGTCGGACGTGTCGGTGATGACGTACGCCCACGAGGTTTCCGAACCGGTGCCGGCAGTGGTGGAGACGGCGATGTGCGGCGGGTTCTCCTTGTTGGTCGACTTCGCGAATCCCTCGAACTCGTTGATGTTGCGACCGTCGTGCGCGACCACCACTCGAGCACCCTTGGCCGCGTCGTGGCTGGAGCCACCTCCGACCGAGATGATCGAGTCGCACTTCTCCTTCTGATAGAGGGCCGCGGCCTCCATCACGTTGTAGTCCTTGGGATTCGACTCCACCTTGTCGTACAGCACCACCTCGACGCCCTGGTACTCGATCTTGCCGACCAGTTCCTCGATGATCCCCGAACCGCGCAGACCGGTGGTCATGAGCAGCGTCCTCTTGAACCCGAGGTTCTTCGCCTCCACTCCGATGATGTCGTGCGCGCCCACTCCCATCAGTGCCCGCGGGAAGGGGTGGAACTCCTTGATGGGGAAGTCCCAGATCTGGTTGAGCTCGATGGCCATGGCCGTCTCCTCGAAGTTGTCGGTGTCGAAACTGAGCTGCCGGTGGAAGGAAAACCGTCTGCCGGTGTGATCGGCGTCTCAGCTGAGATTCACTGTGACTCACTTCGGGCACTCGTCACAGACCTGCGGGCCCGAACCGTCCGACTGCGGCGCACGAACTCTCCGATCGGCCAGGTAGGCACGGGCCGAACCGGTCAGGGCGGCGCTCGTTACGCTGGAGCGACCCGCTAGTCAAAAACTAGAACCTGTTCTATATTTGAGGCAGATGCAGGAGCGTTTCGACGCTGCGAATCATGGAGAGGACTACACACGCGATGACGACTGTCGAGGTGCCGCACAGCTCACGATCAGCGGTGCTCACGGTGTCCGAAGTAGTCGAGGAAACGTCCGACTCCCGGTCGCTGGTCTTCGACGTCCCCGCCGACCTCACCGCCAAGTTCGCCTACAAACCGGGTCAATTCCTCACCCTGCGCATACCCAGTGACCGTACCGGCTCGGTCGCGCGGTGCTACTCGCTGGCCAGCTCACCGTTCAGCGACGACGCACCCAAGGTGACGGTCAAGCGCACCTCCGACGGGTACGGGTCCAACTGGCTCTGCGACCACGTCGCCGTCGGTGACACCCTCGAGGTGCTGCCGCCGTCGGGTGTGTTCACCCCGAAGTCCCTCGACCACGACTTCCTCCTGTTTGCCGCAGGCAGTGGCATCACGCCGGTGATCTCGATACTCAAGGCCGCCCTCACGGAAGGGTCCGGCAAGGTCGTACTCTTCTACGCCAACCGGGACGAGAAGTCGGTCATCTTCGCCGAAGAGTTGCGGGAACTCGCCGGCCGGTACCCGAGCCGCCTCGTGTCGATCCACTGGCTCGAGACCGTCCAGGGTCTGCCCTGCGTCGATCAGCTCGCGTCCGCTGTCGCGCCCTACGTCGGGCACGAGGCGTTCATGTGCGGACCGACTCCGTTCATGGACACCATCCACAAGGCACTTGCCGACGCCGGGATGCCGCGCACCCAGGTGCACGCCGAGGTGTTCAACTCACTCGCCGGTGACCCCTTCCGCGACGCCGATGTCGTCGAGGTCACCGACGACGAAGCGGCCGACGCCGCCACAGTGGAGGTCGAACTCGACGGGGAGGTCCACAATCTCAGCTGGCCCCGCAAGCAGACGCTGGTGGAGATCATGCTCGCCAAAGGTATCGACGTGCCCTATTCCTGCCAGGAGGGCGAGTGCGGATCGTGTGCCTGCACGGTACTCGAAGGTGAGGTCGAGATGGAGAACAGCGAGATCCTCGACCCGGAAGACATCGAGAGCGGCTACATCCTCGGCTGCCAGGCCCGGCCCGTCACGGACCATCTGAAGATCGAGTTCTGACACCCGTCGGCCGCGCCCCTCACTCCAGCCGGCCGAATCCGACCACTGCGGAGTCGCTCGACCAGTCGACGGTGTGCACGCGCACCCGGCCGAACTCGTTGCCTCCCACCGTCGTTGCAGTGTCACCGTCCACCGCGACGACGAAGTTGGTGTGCTGACCGACCCAACTGGTGTTGTCGTAGAGCACCACGTCGCCGACCGAGGGCCGGTATCCGCTACCGACCTCCTCGAACCGGGACTGCGATTCGTAGTACTCCTGCAGCGTGTACACCCCAGGAATGCGCCAATGTCCCGAATTGGGGTTCGACAGGGGCCGACCGGACTCTCGCATGATCCAGCTGACGAAGTCGGCACACCAGGGTTCCTCCACTCCCTCGGAGTAGAAGGTGCCCGGCCGCTGCCGGCTGTGCTCGGTTTCGAGCAGGTCGATGATCGTCGCCTGCTGCGGCGACAACGCGGACGTGTCCACGGTAGGGAAGTCTGCGGTGTCCCAGGGCAGGTAGCGCGTCGGCGCCCACCACCACACCCCGACTGCCAGCACGGCGGCGAGGGCAAGGACGCCGACGAGGACCGGCCCCGTACGGCGGCGGCGACGAGGGGCATCGGCGAGGGTCATGCCACCGAATGTAGCGGTATCGCGTACGGCACGGTCAGCGCTGCGCACGGTACGCGGCTCGCTCCGCGGCCGTCAGGTGCTCGCAGGCATAGCTGAGCGCGGTCCGGCCCATCACGGCGGCGTTGCGGTCGAGAAAATCGGTGAGCAGAGCGCGGTCGACCCGCTTCCCCACCTCCCGCAGCATCCACCCCGTCGCTTTCTGGGTCAGATCCCGTCGGTCACCGAGCACCCGCTGCGCCACCTCCAGCGTGGTCGACGCGTCCCCTCGCCGGATGAACGCAAACGTGCTGAGTAGAGCGACGCGTCGTCGCCACAGGTCGTCATCCGCCGCGAGTCGGAATATCAGGTCCCGTGGTTTCTCGACAAGCCAGGTGCCGAGGATGTGGTCGGCGGAGGAATCGACGAGGTCCCAGTTGTTGACGCGTCCGCGTAACACGAGGTCCACGTAGAAGCGGGCCACCTTCTCGACCACGGCGTCCTCGCCGGCGCGCGCTGCAGTCGTGCACTGGGACACCAGAATCAGCAGGCCGGCCAGACGGTGCTCGTGCACGGGGCTGTCGAGCAGGGTCTCGACCTCGGGCGGCTCGAGATCGCGGTGCCGGCGCACCACACCCCGGGTAGCCGGAACCCGCACACCGATGAATACGTCGCCCTCCCCGTATTCACCCGGTCCGGTCTTGAAAAAGCGCGCGGATCCCACAGCGACTTTCTCGTCTGCCAGTTCAGCGAGTGCTTGGATCACGTCGCGCGCAGTGGAGGTCACCAGCGCACTGTCCCACACGCCACCGACATCCTCGAGAGTGGTTACGAAATGGCTTTGACCAGCGGCTGACGTTACTGGACTGCAACGACGCAGATATTGATCGGGCGGTCAATCAGGCGTGTACTCGAGGTGGACACAATCCGTTCCGAGGAGGCTGGACATGAAGTCGTGGAGTCGCATGCAAGATATAGCGGCCATCGTGATCGGAGTCTTCGCGGCGCTCTCGCCGCTGTGGCTCGACACGAATAATGCCGCCCGTTGGTCCCTGATCGTGCTGGGCGCTCTCATAGCGCTGTCCGGTCTGGTCCACATGTTCCGTCCGGATTTCACGATGGCCGAATACGCCATGGGCATCTTCGGTGTTCTGCTGTTCCTCTCCCCCTGGGTGATGAACTTCGACGGACTCCGGGGAGCGTCGTGGACCGCGTGGGTGGTCGGCGTGCTCGCGGTGGTCGTGGCCGTCACGGCAATGCCGGTAATGAGTTCCCGGATGCACGGACACGGAGGGCTTGCCACCCATCACTGATCCGTGCCGCATACCGAGAACACCGATTCGAGCGGGGCGAAGGAACGTGGATCCGGCGATAGTCATCGCCGCCCCGGCCTTCGCCCCGCCGTTCACGTCCGGAAAAGGCTCATGCACGCACCTCATCTCGGAATACCCGGCGTTCCCCCACCCCGCAAAGGACGGCGACGGCGCAGCGCGAAGATCGATGGCGATGCCCGGGAGCTGATCCTCGACGCCGCCGAATCCCTCATTGCGACACACGGATTCGACGCCACATCCACCGCCTCCATCGCCTCGGCCGCCCACGTCCCGAAAGGCTTGGTGTTCTACTATTTTCCGGCCAAGACCGACATCCTCCTGGCGTTGCTGTCCGAGAGGCTGCCCACCGAACCGTTTCGTGACGTCAGTCCCCTCGTGAGTCCTGGTGATCCGGCGGCGAGCCTGGTGAACCTCGATACCGCGTTGAATCTGCGCGACCACCACTCGTCGGTGATGCGGGTGATCATCTGGCGCGAGGCCGAGACCCACCCGGATGTTCGCGCTCATCTGCGGCGGTTCCGCGATTACCTCAGAGATATCACCGAACGGCTCCTGCAGGCGAGTTCGCCGTATCCGGTGCAACCGGGCACGTTGCGTGCGTGCGCAACGGCCTGGGTGGCAGCCATGTTCTCGATGGCGGGCAATGACCGTCTCCATGACCTCGACGACCTACCACGTAGGTACGGCGACGAATTGGACAATGTGGCGCGCGTGGTGGCCGCCGGGATGGTTCAGCTGGGTTGAGACGCGCCCGCTGTGAGTAGTCGGCCGACCGGAAACGCACGCGCGCTCTCGGGGAGGCTGCCGGGTCGACCACTCAGGTAGACCTCGACGGAGCCGGCACGAGCGTGGTGTGCCCCTTGAGCGTCACCCGCCTCACCGAGTGCATCGATGCGGCGAATGGTCTGCGCCGCTACCGCTTCCGCGCTGTCGAACAAGTGCACTCCCGCGGGGAGACTTGCCGCGATCTCGTCCGCCACCAGTGGGTAGTGCGTGCATCCCAGCACCACTGCCCCGACATCGTCGGGGGTGCGCGCTGCGGCCGAAGCAATGGCTGCTGTGGCCGCCCCTCGCTCGCCCCGGTCGATGGCCTCGGCCAGCCCGTGACAGGCAATGCTCACCACGGAACTTCCGTTGCCGAAACGCTCGATCAGATCGGCCTGGTACCGGCTCGCAGTGGTGGCCGCTGTCGCCCAGATCGCAACCGAGTCACAGGCAGCGGCCGCGGGCTTGATCGCCGGCACCGTACCGATCACCGGGACACCCGGTCCGACCAACTCCCGCACGTGTTCCAGTGCGGTGACACTTGCCGTGTTGCACGGCAGCACGATCACCTGTGCACCGCGGTCGAGGCAGCGCTGCGCGGTCTCGAGGACCCGATCGATCACCCACTGTTCCGGTTTGGGGCCCCACGGCGCTCCATCCGGATCGAGGGCGAGCATCAGGTTCAGCTCCGGCCGCTTCGTGCGTAGCCACAACGCAGTGGGCAGCATCCCCAGGCCCGAGTCGATGAGCGCAACAATCACCGGTCGAATCTATCGCGTCCTCGCGAACCGCCCTACGCCGACGCGGCCTCGAGAACCTCACCGATGGGTGTACCGGCGGCGATCTTGGCCCGCATTTTCATCACCGCTCCTGCCATCCCGGCGCCGACGACTCCCGACAGGATGCCGTCGCGCTCGTAGTACGCGAGGAACTTACGTCCGTCGTCCTTGACCACGTGCACCACGTCGGTGCCCGCCACGGCGCCCAATGCCTGGATCTTGAGGTCGTACTGGTCGCTCCAGAAGTACGGCACGTGCGCCGCGGGACTTCCACTCCCCGTCCCGGTCAACGCACCGGCAAGAAGCTTGGCCTGCTCGCCGGCATTACTCCAGTGCTCGACGCGCTTGCGGCCGCCCACCTGCAGCTGCCACGCGGCCACGTCGCCGACGGCCCACACGTGCGGAACCGCTGTCCGGCCGACATCGTCGCAGACCACGCCGTTGTCCAGTTCGACCCCCGCCCCCTCGAGCCAACCGGTGACCGGCACCGAGCCGACACCGATCGCGACGACGTCGGCGGTCACCTCGCTGCCGTCACCGAGCACTGCCCCGGTGACCCGATCTGTCCCGGTCAACGACTGCAGGCCGACCCCGGCCCGGAGATCGACGCCCTCGTCCACGTGCAGTCGCGCCACCAGGCCACCGATCTTCTCGCCCAGGATCGACGCGAGCGGTGTCGGTTGCGGCTCGACGAGCACCACCTCCAGCCCACCGGCCCGCATGCTGGCCGCGAGTTCGCAACCGATGAAACCGGCGCCCACGATCAGCGCACGCCGGGCATCGGCCATGTCCGATCGCAGCGCGAGACACTCGTCGATGGATCGGAGAACGTGGATGCCGGCCAGTTCCGGTAGACCGGGGATGCGGCGTGGCACGAGTCCGGTGGCGATGACCAGTTCGTCGTAGGCCACCTCGGAGCCGTCCGCGAGTCTCAGGATGCGGGATTCCGGATCGAGAGAGGCCGCTTCGACACCGAGCCGCAGTTCGATGTTCTTCTCGTCGAAGAATTCCCGCGGCTTGAGCGTGGTGTCGCTCTTCTCGCCGCGCACCACCTCCTTCGACAGCGGCGGCCGGTCGTAGGGCAGGTGTGGCTCACCGCCCAGAAGTACCAGGTCACCCGCGTAGCCCGCCCGCCGGAGTTCCTCAGCTGTGCGCAGGCCTGCCAGACCCGCTCCTACGATGACGATCTTCTGCACTGTCCCGTACCCGCCCAATCTGCCGACGCGACCCACATGATCGCCATCACATTCCGTGCACCAGTCATATCAAATGCTCACGGGTCAGAGATCGGCGATGGCCTCGAGCGGGCGGGTGCGTGCTGCCCGGCTCGCGGGCCACAACGCTGCCAGCACCCCGACCACGCCGGATCCGAGGAGCATGGCGGTGACCTGCCCCCACGGCACCGTCACCTGCTCGAGCCCCTGATCCTTCAACGTGCTCACGAAGCCCCACCCGAAAGCGATTCCGAGCAACACCCCGACCGCGGCACCGAACACCGCGATGAGCATCGACTCCAGATAGATGGTGCGACGCATCTGCGCACGCTGCATTCCGACGGCCCGGAGCATGCCGATCTCACGGCGTCGTTCCACCACGGACAGGGCGAGCGTGTTGATGATTCCCAGGATCGCGATCACGACGGCCAGGGCGAGCAGTCCGTAGAGGATGGCGAGGAGGGTGTCGATTTGAGCACCCTGTGTTCCCTTGAACTGCTCTCGGTCCTGTACCTGAACCACGACGAACTGTTTGGTCGCGGCCTCGAGGTCGGACCGTAGTTGCGTCAGGTCGGTTCCCGGCTTCGCGTCGATCAGCACCGTGAAGGCCGGCAGGGTTGCGGCGGGCATCACCTGGCGATACACGTCGTCGGACACCACCCACTCCCCGATCAGCTGGTTGTCCTCGAACACTCCCGCCACCTCCGCGTCGACGACCTTGCCGTCGGCGCTCTTCATCGGAACCGTCGAACCGAGCGTCCAGCCCTTGTCCGTGGCCGCTGTCTGGGAGACCAGCAGGTGATTGGCCGTGAGGTCGGCGGCGCCCTCGACGAGGGTGTAGTCGAGCACCCCGTCGATGGGACCTTCGAGTGAGGCGCCCTGCTCTGGTTCGTCGTCGACCGTGACGGACACGGGGTGCAGAGCGGTGGCACTCTGGACGCTGTCGAGGTTCCGGACGGCGCGCGCCGCGCCGGACGGGACACCGATCTGGTTGGGTCCGGTGAGGATGTAGTCGGCGGTCACTCCCACGTCGACGAGCTGATTGACGCCCGTTTTGGCCGAAGATCCGAATACGCCGATCACCGAAACGAGCATCAGTCCCAGCGTGAGGGCGAACGCAGTCGCGGCCGTGCGCCGGGGATTGCGGACGGCGTTGGTGCGTGCGAGCCTGCCGATCGGCCCGAACGGTTTCGCGAGGACGGCGCCGAGTGCACCGACCACCGGCCGGGACAGTGCAGGTGCGGCGAACAGCACGGCAAGGATCAGGCCCAGGGCACCGATACCCACCACTGCGGCCGCACCGCCTCCCGTCCCTCGCGAACCGACGACGAGGCCCACCACACCGAGCGCGCCGAGCACCGCACCGACGATCGTCCGGATCCGCAGCGAATCCCCGGTGGACGCGAATTCCTCACGCATCGCCGCCACGGGCGGAACCTTGGCCGCCCGACGGGCCGGTGCGTATGCGCTGACCGTCGTGACGACGACCCCGATCACCAGGGCGACGAGGATGGTCCGTGGTGCGACCTGGAGCGGTCCCTCGGGCAGGCCGAGGTCGAACGCGTTGAGCACTGTGCGCAGACCGTAAGCCAGGCCGATCCCGGCGGCGATTCCGATCGCACTGCCGATCACTCCCACGACGAGTGCTTCGAAGACCACCGACCGGCCGACCTGCTGACGGCTGGCTCCGATTGCACGAAGCAGGGCCAGCTCGCGCAGTCGCTGAGCGACGATCATCGAGAACGTGTTGTAGATGATGAAGGTGCCCACCAGAAGGGCGATTGCTCCGAATGCCAGCAGGAAATAGTTGACGAAACTCAGTGCCTCCGAGATTTCGGCCTTGGTCTCCTCGCGCACCTCGTCGCCCGTCTGCACCTGGGCATCGGGGAGGGCCGCCGCGATCCGGTCCCGCAGATCAGTCTGCGACAGACCGGTTCCGGCGACATCGAGGTACTCGACGTGCTCGCCGTCGGTGAACAGCTCACGCGCCTGGGAGTCCACGAACGTGGCGCTGAGGAAGCCACCGGTGTCGTTGCCCGTGGAATAGATGCCGGACACCGTCACGTCCACCATGCCGCGGGCAGGGACCAGGACCTTCGTGGTGTCGCCGACGGTGAGACCGGCGCGTTCGGCGGCGCTCGCGTTGACCGCGATCTGGCCCACCTGGGCCGGCGGAGTGCCCTCGAGGTACTCGTCGGCCTCACCGAGCGCCTGGTCGGGCGGCAGGTAGGACTCCCCGACGCTCGGCGCTCCCCCGGTCTGCACGGCAGCACCGTCGGAGCCGATGAGCACGATTTGTCCGCTGACCGAGGGCGCCACCTTGCGGACTCCGTCGACCGCGACGACCGTGTCCACGTCCGCGAGTGGAATACCGCGCGAGTTCTCCTCGGCGCTCGACACCCGGACGTCGACGCCCTGGGCGGTGTTCTCGAAAATCGAATCGAAGGTCTTCTGGAGTGTGTCGGTGAAGACGAAAGACCCGGCGACGAAGGCGGTGCCGAGGACGACGGAGAGGACGGTCAGGGCGAGCCGCACCTTGTGGGCGGCGAGATTGCGCAGCGAAACCTTGCGCATGGGAGCGCGAGAGGTGGACGCCATACCGTCAGACCACCGCGTCCGTGGCGAGTGCATGGGCGCCGCCGGATACCGATGCCGGCTCGTCGAGCCGCTTCATCGTGTCCAGGACCGAATCGGCGGTCGGATCTCTCAACTCGTCGACGATCTTCCCGTCGGCGAGGAACACCACCCGGTCGGCGTACGCTGCCGCGCGCGGATCGTGCGTAACGATCACGACCGTCTGGTGGAACTCGTCGACCGCCGCACGGAGGATGGACAGCACCTCCCCCGAAGACTTCGAGTCGAGGTTTCCGGTGGGCTCGTCACCGAAGATGATCTCCGGCTGTCCGGCGAGCGCCCTGGCACACGCCACCCGCTGCTGCTGTCCGCCGGACAACTCGCCGGGGCGATGCCCGAGGCGGTCCTGCAGACCCAGTTTGTCCAGCACGTTGTTCAACCACACCGCGTCGGGCGCACGGCCCGCGATGTCGAGCGGGAGGGTGATGTTCTCGAGAGCGGTGAGGGTCGGCACCAGGTTGAACGCCTGGAAGACGAACCCGATGCGGTCACGGCGCAGCTGCGTCATCTGCTTGTCCGACAGCGTCGTCAGCTCGGTGTCGCCGATGAGCACCGAACCCGAACTGGCCGAGTCCAACCCGGCGAGGCAATGCATCAACGTCGACTTACCGGACCCGGAGGGGCCCATGATCGCAGTGAACTCACCACGGGCGAACTCCGCCGATACCGCGCTGAGCGCGTGGACCTGGGTGTCGCCGGTGCCGTAGGTCTTCGACAGCTCGACAGCACGGGCAGCGACAGCGGGGGCATGCGTGCTCATGATCGCCTTTCGTTTCTTCTGTGACGGCCCCACCCCGTGGTGACGGGTCGGGCCGGCGCGCGGGGCGCACTCCACCATCTTGTCGAGAGGTGGGTCGGGCCGCCATCGGGGACCACCCTGATCTTTGGCGGACGACGATCGTGGACCGGCACCGCGGAAACCTGAGCAGCGCGAGAGGCGGACTGAGAGAATTCGGACACACCGGCGCGAAGGAGAAGCTCATGACCACCGAGTCCCCGAAGCCGAGAGCAGGCGCGCGATTCGTCGACGCCTTCCTCCAGTCGCCCTTCGCCGGGCTGACTCCGTGGATCGTGATGTCGCTGCTGTCGGGTCCGGGACGATTCGAGGAATCGGTCGCCGCCGCTCTCGCGTTGTCGATCCTGTTCCTGTTTCTCAGCCATCGCCGGGGTGGAGCCCTCAAACCCCTCGAAGTGTTCGACATCGTCTACTTCGGCTGCCTCGCCGCTATCGGACTGTTCGCCTCCGACACCGTGATCACGTGGCTGGAGACGTGGTCGGGTGAAATGTCGAGCCTTGCGCTGGTCGTTTTCGCGTTCGGCTCACTACTTCTGCGCAACCCGTTCACCCTGCCGTATGCGAAAGAGACTACGCCTGAGGAGTATTGGAGCTCACCGCTCTTCCTGGCGATCAACCAGCGCATCACACTGGTGTGGGCCCTGTCGTTCACGGTATCGGCGGCGGCCGGGCTGTTCGGCGACGCGGTGCTGCGGCAGCCGGACAACTTCTGGACGGGCTGGATCATTCCGATCGGGGCGTTGCTGTTCGCGCTGTCCTTCACCGAGTGGTATCCGGATGTGGCGACTGCGCGGGCGCCGCGGGAACCCGGAGAACCGGAAGAAGTGGCACCACCGCTCCTGAAACTGTTCGAGTTCCTGCCACCGTTCCTGATGGGCGTGGGCATCGCCATGCTCGTCACCGACAATGACCCGGACTGGCTGGCGATCGCGCTCATCGTGGTCGGAATAGTCGCCGGCGCCGCGTTTCGCCGCACCGGCGCACGCAGGCCGGCCGCTTCCGCCGGGTGAGGGCAAAACCGTCCTGAGCCGTCCCCCGGCCACTAACCTTGTGACTGATGTCACACAGGAGAGGTGGGCGCATGTCGGACGCCGCGAACGGAATCATCTTCGACCGGCTCGCGCACTGGGCGCAGTTCCGACCGAACGCCATCGCCGTGCAGTTCCAGGATCGCGCGTACACGTGGTCGGAATGGCGCGACCGCATTCTGCAGATCGCCGGAGCTCTGGCGGAAGGAGGAATACGGCAGGGAGACACGGTCGCTTTTCTCGACAAGAATCACCTCTCCTGCTTGGAGGTGACCTACGCGGCGGGTGTGCTCGGGGCGGCCACCGCGGTTCCCAACTGGCGGCTCGCCGGCGAGGAACTCGACTACGTGATCAACGACTGCCGTGCCCGAATCCTCTTTGTCGGGAACGAGTTTCTGCAACAGGTCATGGCGCTGCGCGATCGGATGACCGGTATCGAGCAATTCATCACCGTCGGTGGCGAGCACGACGAATTCGAGCCGTGGTTGACGGAGGCGTCCCCGTTGTGGCGGCCGCCCGTCGTGGATCCCGAGTCGACGACGTTGATTCTCTACAGCTCCGGAACCACCGGTAAGCCGAAGGGGGTGCAGCTGACGCACCGCAACCTGAACGCCCACAACGTCGACGCGCTCGCCGTGCTTCCCGCCCGGGAGGACGACTGCTTCCTCGTCGCGATGCCACTCTTCCACGTCGGTGGTAGTTGCTACGCGATCATGGGAATCCACGCCGGCGCTCGATGCCATGTCGCGCGGGATGCCGATGCCCCGTCACTGTTCGCAGGTCTTGCCGCCGGAGCCACTATCGCGTTCCTCGTTCCACCGGTGATCGCGGGCGTCCTGGCCGCAGGCGAACAGGCCGTCGCCGCGTTCGGCGCGCTCCGCCGCATCACGTACGGAGCGGCGCCGATGCCACTGCCGCTACTCCGGAGCGCGTTGGCTGCTTGGCCCAGGACGGAATTCGTCCAGGTGTACGGGATGACCGAATGCGCCGGTGTCGTCACAGCCCTCCTCCCCGAGGTGCACCGCGACGAAACGCAGGTCGAACGCATGGCGTCGGCGGGACAGCCGATCCCCGGCGTGGAGATGCGCATCGTGGACCCGGTCACCACCCGGGACGTCGCCCCCGGGGAAACCGGCGAATTATGGTGGCGCACTGAACAGCGGACACCGGGCTATCTCGGCAAACCCGAGGCGACGGCCGAGGCGATCACCGCCGACGGGTGGCTCCGCAGCGGCGACATGGGACGCGCAGACGCGGACGGATTCGTCTACATCGAGGACCGCCTCAAGGACATGATCATCACCGGCGGCGAAAACGTCTACTCGCCCGAGATCGAGCGGGTGCTGGTCGAACACCCGGCGGTGGCGGAGGTGGCGGTGATCGGTGTGCCCGACGAGCATTGGGGCGAAACTGTGAAGGCGATCGTCGTCCCCGTCGAGGGAACCGTCGCCGACCCGGACGAGCTGATCCACTACACCCACCAGCGTCTGGCAAAGTTCAAATGCCCGACCAGCATCGACGTCGTCGAGATGCTGCCGCGCAATCCGACGGGGAAAATCCTCAAACGGGAACTACGTGCACCGTACTGGAAGGACCGCAGCCACAAGCTTGTGTGAGCACCGTCCATACTGGAGTCGTGACCGGTCGATGCCCCTGCCTGTTCGGTGAGCCGTACGACGACTGCTGCGGACGGTTCCACCGCGGCGAGGCCACCGCCCCGACCGCCGAGCGGCTCATGCGGTCCCGTTTCAGCGCCTTCGCCGTCCTCGACGCCGGCTATCTCCTGGCAACCTGGCATCCGAGCACCCGGCCTGACGACCTCGACCTCGACCCCGCGCAGCGGTGGACCCGGCTCGACATCCTCGGGTCGAGCGGCGGAGGACTCCTCGACACCGCCGGCACTGTCGAGTTCCGGGCCCATTTCGTATTGGACGGCGAGCGCGGCTCGCTCCACGAGAACAGCCGTTTCGTCCGCGTGGACGGTCGCTGGCTGTATCTCGACGCACATGCGGCGCCGGGGCGGCGGCTCCCGCGTGTCTGATCGCCCCCGGCTTACGATCGAAACATGAACAACCACCGGATCGGCCCCGTCGCCGTCTTCGCCGCCTGCGCGCTGGCCCTGACACTCACCGGATGTTCGGAGTCGAACTCCGCCAGCAGTGTCGCGGCGACGTCACCCGCCGCCGCGGCGACCACGAGCACCGCACTCGAACCCGACGCATCGACGGTCCCGACCGACGCGTCGCCGAAGTCGTCCGAGGCGTCCGGTCCGGCGAAACTGACGGTGACCGACATCCGGATCGGTCGGCACGAGGGCTTCGATCGAGTGGTCTACGAACTCGGCGGAACGGGCACGCCGGGCTGGCGGGTCGAGTACGTCGACGAGGCCGTCCAGGACGGCAGCGGCAGGTCGATCCCGATGTCGGGCAACGGAATTCTCCAAGTGCTGATCGACGGCTCCGCATATCCCTTCGACAGCGGCGTGGAAGGGTATGCCGGTCCGAACCCATTGCCCGGGGAGCCCGGCGGGGTAGTGACCGAGGTCAACGGTGCCCTCGTCTTCGAAGGTGTCACCCAATCGTTCATCGGCGTGACGCGCCCCGACAGGCCGTTTACGGTGTCGAGTTTGTCGGGACCGACGAGGGTGGTCGTCGACATCGCGAGGTAGGAAGCACGCTCGGCACCCCAGCGCTTGACCTCGAGTTCGGTTCAGGTTCTACCGTCGTGTCATACCCACGCTCTACCGTGTGGGTAGCGACAGGAGGCCGCTGGCATGAGCATGGAAGTCACAGCGTGGAACGCGATGTACAACGCGATGCACGCCCAGGAGGATCGTCGACCGTTCTCGCGCACCACCTTGCGGCGGATCGCCCGCTTCGCCGCGCCGCACCGACGGAGCCTGGCGTGGTACCTCCTGCTCAGCGTGATCACCGCGGCGCTGGCCGTGGCGACACCGGTGCTCGCCGGCCGTGTGGTGGAGGCGATCATCGACGGCGACGCCGTGTCCGCCGTGGTCCGTCTGGCCGGGCTCATCGCGCTCATCGCCGTCCTCGAGGCCGCTCTGGGCCTGTGGACGCGATGGTTGTCGGCGAGCATCGGCGAGAACCTGATCCTCGATCTGCGAACCGCGGTGTTCGACCATGTGCAGCGCATGCCCATCGCGTTCTTCACCCGCACCCGCACAGGTGCCCTCGTGAGCCGCCTCAACAACGACGTGATCGGAGCGCAGCGCGCGTTCAGTGACACGCTCTCCGGTGTCGCCGCCAACCTTGTGACGCTCGGTATCACCCTCATCGTCATGATCGGAATCTCCTGGCAGATCACCCTCCTCGCGCTGCTGCTGCTGCCGATCTTCGTGCTGCCCGCCCGCCGGATGGGTGCCCGGCTCGCGCAGCTCAACCGGGAGGCCGCCAACTACAACTCGGTCATGAGCACCCAGATGACCGAACGCTTCTCGGCACCGGGAGCCACCCTCGTGAAGCTGTTCGGCCGCCCCTCAGAAGAGTCCGCCGAGTTCGCGGTCCGGGCCCGGCGGGTCCGCAACATCGGGGTCCGGACGGCGATGTTGCAGTCGGTGTTCGTGACCGCGCTCACGTTGGTGTCGGCGTTGGCGCTGGCCCTCGTCTACGGTCTCGGCGGGTTCTACGCATTGCGCGGTCAGCTCGACGCCGGCGCCGTCGTCGCCATGGCGATGCTCCTCACCCGGTTGTACTCACCGCTCACCGCGCTCGCCAGTGCCCGCGTCGACGTGATGAGCGCGCTCGTCAGTTTCGAGCGCGTCTTCGAGGTACTGGATCTGCAACCGCTGATTCAGGAAAAGCCAGACGCCACGGTAGTGCCCGACGGCCCCGTGTCGGTGGAATTCCGGAATGTGGAGTTCGCCTATCCGGCCGCCGACAAGGTGTCGCTGGCATCCCTCGAGGAGGTCGCGACCCTCGACACCCGGGAGGGCGTCGAGGTACTGCACGGAGTGTCGTTCCGTGCCGAACCCGGCCAGATGGTCGCCTTGGTGGGATCTTCGGGAGCGGGAAAGTCCACCATTGCCCAGCTCGTCCCGCGGCTCTACGACGTGGATGCCGGCGTGGTCGAACTCGGCGGCGTCGATGTCCGGGATCTCACCGCCGACTCCGTCCGCGCCACCGTCGGCATGGTGACGCAGGACGGGCACCTCTTCCATGACACCGTCCGCGCCAACCTCCTGCTCGCCCGCCCGGGCGCCTCCGCCGCCGAACTGGACGAGGTGCTGGAACGGGCCAGGCTCACCGAACTGGTGGCGGCGCTGCCCGACGGCCTCGACACGGTGGTCGGGGAACGTGGCTATCGGCTCTCCGGCGGTGAGCGACAACGACTGACCATCGCCCGACTGCTGCTCGCCCATCCGCGCGTCGTCATCCTCGACGAGGCCACCGCGCATCTCGATTCGACGTCGGAGGCGGCGGTGCAGGAGGCACTGGGCGAGGCACTGGCCGGACGAACCGCCGTGGTGATCGCACACCGGCTCTCCACCGTCCGCGCCGCCGACCTGATTCTCGTGATCGAGGCCGGACGAGTCGTCGAACGCGGCACCCACAGCGAACTCCTCGCCCTCGGTGGCCGCTACCAGGAGCTGTACCGCACCCAGTTCGACACGGGTACCCAGTCGTCGCCCACCCTGACGGAGGTCATCTCGGCTACGACGTAAGCCGGCGGATCGCGCCGAGGGGCAACGACATCCACCGCGGGCGGTTCCGGGCCTCGTACACCACTTCGTAGACGGCCTTGTCCAGTTCGTAGGCGCGAAGCAGGACTGATGAAGACCGAGGGTCGTCACCGGCGACCGAGGTATATCCCTCGCAGAAGGCCGTTCCGTTGCGGTGGGCCCACTCGCGCGCGCGGAACTCGCGCTGCGACGCTGCCGCTTCCGTCACGGAGTCGGCGAGCAGGTGATGTGCGGCGTAATCGAAGGAACGCAGCATGCCCGCGACGTCGCGCAGGCGGCTGTCCGGTTCCCGCCGCTCGGTCAGCGTCTTGGCGGGTTCTCCCTCGAAGTCGATGAGCAACCACCGTTCGGGGGTTCGGAGCACCTGGCCGAGGTGGAGGTCGCCGTGAATCCGCTGCACCGTGATGCTCCCCAGCGACTCGGCCTCCGCATACCGTTCCCGAATGGCGGGTGCCACTTCCGCCAACTCGGGAACGACCTCGGTAGCCGCCTCCAGACGGCGCAGCATTGCCGCCACCGTCGTGGACGTGACTGCCTTGTCCTCGGTGCCGAGCGCCCGCGCGAGGGTGGCATGCACCTCGGCGACCGCAGCCCCCATGCGATACGACTCCCCCGCGAAGTCCGTCCCGACCTCGTCTGCGCGGAGGTCCGCCTCCATCAGAAGGTCGCGCACGCTACCGAGTGCCATCGTCCACCCGTCCGCCGAATTGGCGGCGAAGTCCTGGACCATCGCCAGGGTCGTTTCGATGCCTTCCACGTCGGATTCGATCCACGCGCGCAAGGTTGCCACGTACTCGCTGCCTGCCTCGCCGAGTACCCGGTGCATCTCCACGTCCGGGTTCGTCCCCGGGGTCACGAGGCGGAAGATCTTCATCAGCAACTTGTCCCCGAGCACCACGGACGTATTCGATTGTTCAGCGCCGAGGGTCCGCCCCTTCAGGCCGGGTTCGATGACGCTTCCGGGAGCGGTCCGCAGCCGGATCGGCCCCGAACCCTGCGGCGACGCGAGCCGTTCCGCGTAGAGATCGATCACTTCGGCGTCGTGCAGGCCGTCGTAGGCGAACCATTCCGAACCGACATCTCCGTCGGGCGCAGGTAGCGCCCAGGGCACCAGGTCTTCGGGAAGGTGACTGCGGAAACCGAGCGGCACCTGATAGACCTGCGGTGGCCCGGTCTCGAAGTCCACCGAGACCAGGAGGTGATCGACCGCGAACCCCGGCACACCGGCGAGAGGCTGGCGCAGCAGAATCCGGACACCGGAAATGGTGTTCCCCTTGGCAGCGAACCAGCGGCGCTCAGGCAGCCATCGAGCGAGCTGGGGCTCGAGGATGTGGTCGGGGATTGTCGTCGGTTGATTCACGGCTGTACCGCCTGTTCTGCCTCGCTGCTCACCGGGTGACCGTCTGTCACTCCGCCGTCCCGTGGATCCGGTTGCAGGGCAAACCAGAAGAAGCCGTGCCCCGGCAATGTGACCATGTATCCGTCGTCCGTGATCGGCGGGAACGGAACCGATCCGGTGAGTTCCACCGGGATGCGACCGGCATATTGCGACAAGTCGAGGATCACCGCCTGCGGATACCTCGACAGGTTGTTGACACACAGGATGACATCCGCGGGTGCGCCTTCCGAGCTGGGCGGCGTTTCCCGCACATAGGACAGCACGGCCGGGTTGGCGCTGCCCAGTTCGGTGAACGAGGCGGTACCGAACGCCGGATGCTGTTTCCGCACCTGGATCATTCGCCGCGTCCAGTGGAGCAGGCTGTTGGTCGAGTTCATCTGCGCTTCGACGTTCACCGACTGATATCCGTACGTGGGGTCCATGATGACCGGCAGATACATTCGGGCCGGATCCGCCCGGGAGAACCCGGCGTTGCGGTCGGGCGTCCACTGCATGGGAGTACGGACGGAATCCCGATCACCCAGCCAGATGTTGTCGCCCATACCGATCTCGTCGCCGTAGTACAGGACGGGAGAGCCCGGCAGGCTGAGCAGCAGTGCCGTGAAAAGCTCGAGCTGGTTGCGATCGTTCTCGAGCAGCGGCGCGAGACGACGGCGAATACCGATGTTCGCCTTCATCCGCGGGTCCTGTGCGTATTCGGCATACATGTAGTCGCGCTCCTCGTCGGACACCATCTCGAGCGTCAACTCGTCATGATTTCGCAAGAAGATTCCCCATTGGCACGAACTGGGAATGGGTGGTGTCTGCGCGAGAATCTCCGAAATCGGGAAGCGGTTCTGTCGCCGCACGGCCATGAAGATCCGCGGCATCAGCGGGAAGTGGAACGCCATGTGGCACTCGTCGCCGACGTCCGGTTCGCCGAAATACTCGACCACGTCGGAGGGCCACTGATTCGCCTCGGCAAGCAGCGCGCGGCCCGGGTACTCGGCGTCCATCACGGCCCGGCACTTCTTCAAGAATGCGTGCGTCTCGGGCAGGTTCTCGCAGTTGGTGCCTTCACGCTCGAACAAGTACGGGACGGCATCCAACCGGAATCCGTCGATACCGAGGTCCAGCCAGAACCGGAGCACGTCGATCATGGCGTCCTGAACTTCGGGATTGTCATAGTTCAGGTCCGGCTGGTGGGAGAAAAAGCGATGCCAGTAGTACTGCTTGCGCACCGGATCCCACGTCCAGTTGGACGTCTCGGTGTCGACGAAAATGATTCGCGCGTCCGGATATCCTTCGTCGGTGTCGGACCACACATAGAAGTCGCCGTACGGGCCGTCGGGGTCGCTGCGTGACTCCTGGAACCAGGCGTGCGTGTCGGACGTGTGGTTCATGACGAGATCGGTGATCACCCGGATCCCGCGCCGATGCGCCTCGTCGAAGAGGTGAACGAAGTCCTCGACTGTACCGAATTCCGGTAGTACAGCACGGAAGTCACGGATGTCGTAGCCGCCGTCACGCAATGGGGAGTCGTAGAAGGGCGGCAACCACAGGCAGTCGACACCGAGCCAGGACAGATAGTCGAGCTTGGCGGTCAACCCCTCGAGGTCGCCGGTGCCGTCTCCGGAAAAGTCGTAGAAGGCGCGGACCAGGACCTCGTAGAACACTGCGGTCTTGAACCACTCGTGGTCGACCGTCAGTTCCCGGGCATGGGAGAAGTCTTCGGACCGTGCCTCGACGATATGGCCCTCCAGGTCGTGTTCCGGCTCGGCGTTGACGGAGGGCGACGGTTCTTCCAGGGGCATTAGCACCTCGGTATGCGACTCGATCACAGGAACCGCGAGGCTCCTCGGACACTTCCTCGATGGTAGGGCGGGTCAGCCTGAACCGCTCGGAACGCGTGCCGCGGAGCGTCCCCGAAGGAGGCCGGCAACTTTCCTGAACTTCGACGGTAAACGCGGACAGAAGGTGTCCTCTATCAGCGCGAGACTGTGTTCATGAACGAGACGACGCACGACGACATTTTTGACGAACGCAGCCTGCTGCTGCTCCTACTCGAGCATCAGCGCACCGCATTCCGCAACGCCATGTCGGGCCTGACCGAGGAGCAGGCGCGCAGCGTGCCCAGCGCGAGTGAGATGAGTCTGTCCTCACTCCTCAAACACGTGATCGACGGGGAGGAATCGATGACGGCCCGCGTTCTGGGAACACCGCGCGCCGAGGGGTCCGACCCGGTTGCCGCATGGATGGCGGCCTGGAATGTCGCGGAGGACGAAACCGTCGACGTACTCCTCGCCCGGCTCAATCGAGCCGAGCGAGCCACGGAGGCCGCGATCGCCGCGGAACCCGATCTCGGCAGGGACGTTCACCTCCCCGCCGACGTGGCGAAATGGATGACGCCGGGTGTTGCTTTCACTGTCCGTTTCATGCTGGTCCACCAGCTCGAGGAGATGGCCCGCCATGCCGGGCATGCCGACATCATCCGACAGTCCATCGATGGTGCACGGGCCGATACCCTGGCCGGCGGCACTGCCTGGTCCTGACGGGCGCGCAGTGCTCGGGTAGATTCACCGCTCGGACGGCGCTGCAGAGCCGCCCGAGGAGCGACGACGAGGAGTTCAGGTGGACGGTGTGAGCGGAACGCGGCGCGTGGTCGCCGCAGCAGCGGTCGGCATTGTGGCGACTTTCGGTCTGTCAGGAACGGCGTCGGCCCAGCCCTCGGCATCGAGTGTTCCCGGACTGGCGGAATTGCGCGCTCAGGCGGACAGGCCCGGTGAGCAGGTCGCGGTCGAGGCCCTGGCCTCGTCCACGGCGCTTCGGGACGTGGCCGGGACGCACACCCCGTTCCTGTACACGGCACCGACAGTGGGCTGCGGCACCGTCGCCCCGGTCACGCTCACCCTTGCCTCGGGAACCACCGACCCCGCCGCCGCGGCGATCAGCTTCCAGGCGCTCTCCGCCTACCCCGGCGTCGTCCAGTCTTCCGGGCTCACCGTCGCGTGGATCAACACCAATACCGGCGCCAGCGTCATCCTGCCGCTCGACGGCGTCACCGAGGGCGGCTACCCGTCGCTGTCGAAGGTGGTGGCCACCGGACCGGGCACCGTCGTTGCGTCGATCTTCGGCACCGTCGGCTACACCGGCGCCACCTGTTATGTACTGCCCACCGTGGGGACGTTCCTCGTTCCCACCGAGGGTCCTCTGCCGGCCGACGCGGCCGGTCAGCCAGCGCCGGCTCCCGCTCCCCCGGCGTAATGACCGGGGGCTCGGCAGGGCCTCTTCTCGGCGAGCCGCGCGGGTACTACTCGCGCGGCTTTCTTCTACTGTCGCGGTCACGCTGGAACTTACCGGCGTCGCGGTCGCCCCGGCCGGGCCTTCCCGACGGTGGGCCGGAGTCGGGCTGAAGCTGGATCAGCACACCGGAGATGCGGGTGCGCCGCAGGGCCTCGAGCGTCTCCCGGGACAGGTCTGCGGGTAGTTCCACCAGGCTGTGATCGGGACGGATGCTGATGTGCCCGAAATCGCTGCGCCGCAGCCCGCCCTCGTTGGCGATGGCACCCACAATGGCGCCGGGCACCACGCGATGCCGCTTCCCCACCGCGATGCGATAGGTGGCGAGTTCCTGACCCTCCGGGCCCCGCGACCGGGTGGGCGGGCCGTCGTCGAATCGACGGGCCGGACGTTCCCGGGGTTCCCGCGGTTCACGCTCGCGACGCGGCGGCGGCGGCGGTTCGGGTGACATCAGGAATGCGTCACCGTCGCGCGACTGCACCGCGAGCGCTGCTGCGATGTCGGCGAGCGGCACGTCGTGCTCCTGCTCGTAGTCCTCGATCATCTTGCGGAACAACGCCAGGTTGTCGGAGGTGAGGCTCTCGGTGATGGAGTCGCCGAACTTCGCGACGCGCTGCGCGTTGACGTCGTCGACGCTCGGAAGCTGCATCTCGGCCAGCGGCTGCCGTGTTGCCTTCTCGATCGCCTTGAGGAGATGCCGTTCCCGGGGCGCGACGAACAGCAGAGCCTCGCCCGCGCGTCCTGCTCGACCGGTACGGCCGATGCGGTGCACGTAGGACTCCGTGTCGTGCGGAATGTCGTAGTTCACCACGTGGGAGATGCGGTCGACGTCGAGACCGCGGGCAGCGACGTCGGTGGCGACGAGGATGTCGAGAGCACCACTCTTGAGCTGGCCGATGGTTCGTTCACGCTGCGCCTGCACGATGTCGCCGTTGATCGCGGCAGCGGAGAACCCGCGGGCGCGCAGGCGTTCGGCGAGATCCTCCGTGGCCTGCTTGGTGCGCACGAAGATGATCATGGCCTCGAACGACTCCACCTCGAGGACACGAGTGAGGGCGTCGAGCTTGCGCTGATGCGCCACCTGCACGTACCGCTGCGAGATGTTGGACGCGGTGGACGTCTTCGACTTCACCGTGATCTCGATGGGATCATGCAGGTACTGCTTGGAAATCTTGCGGATCGCGCCCGGCATGGTGGCCGAGAACAACGCCACCTGTTTCTGTTCCGGCGTATCGGACAGGATGCGTTCGACGTCTTCCTGGAAGCCCATCTTCAGCATCTCGTCGGCCTCGTCGAGGACGAGGTACGACAGCTTGGACAGGTCGAGCGTGCCCTTTTCCAAGTGGTCGATGACCCGGCCGGGCGTGCCGACGACGACGTGGGCGCCGCGGCGCAGCCCGGACAACTGGACGCCGTAGCTCTGGCCGCCGTAGATCGGCAGCACATGGAGACCCGGAATATGGGTGGCGTACTTACCGAACGCCTCCGCGACCTGCAGAGCCAGCTCACGCGTCGGTGCGAGCACCAAGGCCTGCGGCGACTTCTGGGTGAGGTCGATCCGGGAGAGGATCGGAACCGCGAACGCGGCAGTTTTGCCGGTACCGGTCTGGGCCAGTCCGACGACGTCGTTACCTGCGAGCAGAGGCGGGATGGTGGCTGCCTGGATCGGCGAGGGCGACTCGTAGCCCACATCGGACAGTGCCTTCAAGACCCGATCATCGATGTCGAGGTCGGCAAAAGTGGGCGGTTCGGGTTCACGTTCGATATCACTCATTGACCAGCAGTTTAGTGCACGACTCGGCGCCGCAGCGCCATGCCGGGTAAATACGCGGCCACCGGCACGGGAGACACCTGTGACGGGTCGTCGCCTAGCGTGGACGCCATGGTCGATGTCGCCGTCATTCAGTTCGCCCCCGGTCAGGACAAGCAGGAGAACGCGAGCACCCTTCGCAGGCTGGCCACCGAGGCGTCGGATCGCGGCGCACAGGTGGTCGTGGCCCCCGAGTATGCGATGTTCACGGCTCCGCGGACGGACCACCGACTCGTGGAGTCGGCGGAGGGACTGGACGGCACGTTCGTGACAGCGCTGGCCGAGACCGCCGCCCAGCTGCAGATACACCTGGTGGCCGGAGTCAACGAGTTGCTGCCCGGCGACGACCACATCTCGAACACGTTGGTGGCTCTCGGCCCGACGGGAGACGTCGTTGCCACGTACCGCAAGCTGCACCTCTACGACGCCTTCGGATACAAGGAATCGGAGGTGATCCGCGCGGGCGAGATCGGGACCCCCGAGACGTTCGCCGTCGACGGTCTCACCTTCGGGATGCAGACTTGCTACGACCTTCGATTCCCTGAGGTCACCCGCCGCATCGTCGACGCAGGCACCGACGTCCTGCTCCTCCCTGCGCAATGGGTGCCGGGACCGCTCAAGGAGGACCACTGGTCCACGCTCGTGCGTGCACGGGCGATCGAGAACACCATCTACGTGGCCGCTGCGGACCAGAGCGCGCGCACGGGGGCCGGAGCCAGCATGATCGTCGATCCCATGGGTGTGACCGTCGCTGCGCTCGGCGAACGGGTGGGCACCGCCATCGCCACGGTCACCGCGGAACGCATCACCGAGGTGCGCGAGAAGAACCCCGCGCTCGCGCTGCGGAGATTCACCGTCACGGAGATCTGAGCTGTATTTCCGCGCCCGGAAGTGGAGTAGTTTCGAAGACGAACCGTTCTTCCGATTCGGAGCGTTCGATGCAGTACACCAGTCGGGCGGACGCCGGTCGTCGGCTGGCCGCCTCACTCGAGCATCTACGCGGAAACGACCTGGTGGTTCTGGGCCTGCCGCGCGGCGGTGTCCCTGTCGCCTTCGAGGTTGCCGCGGCGCTCGCCGCCCCCCTCGATGTGGTTCTCGTACGCAAACTCGGTGTCCCCTGGCAGCCCGAACTCGCGATGGGCGCGATCGGTGAAGGAGACGCCCGCGTCGTCAACGACGACGTCCTTCGGATCGCCCGGGTCAGCAAGACAGCCCTCGCCATGGTCGAGGCCAAGGAGCGCCGGGAACTCGAGCGTCGAGCGCAGGTGTTGCGCGGCGGCAGGAACCGCGTGCCGATACGAGGACGCACCGCCGTCATCGTCGACGACGGCATGGCCACCGGTGCGACGGCCGCGGTGGCCTGCCAGTTCGTCAAGAAGTCGGGGGCGTCGCGCATCGTCGTCGCGGTTCCGGTGGCCGCGCCCGAGGCCGTCTCCCGTCTGCGCGTCACGGCCGACGAGGTGGTCTGCCCGTACACCCCACTCGACCTCGGTGGCGTTGGCAATGCCTACGACGACTTCCATCAGCTTGCAGACAGCGAGGTCACAGACCTGCTCGCCACCATATGACAGTCGTTCTCGAGTAAATCTCAGCGAGAGTGCAACGTTCCTGGAGTGACCGTCGATACACCGGACAGAGCACAGAACAGTCTGCCTTTGGAGGATCTCGTGACCGTCTCTGCCGATACCGTCGAAACCGTGGTGGCCGCTTGTCGCGACCGGCTGGGTGATCCGTCCGGCTGGGTCACCTCTGATGTCTATCGGCACAGCCTCGCCCTGTGCATCATCGAGTCCGTGCAGTCGAGCGCGGGACACAGCGAGGTCGCCGTCGTCGACCGGTATCTGGCGTACCGCCGGGCGGACGCCGGACGGCCGCTCACCGACGGTGCCCGCGATCTGCTCCGCACCTTCGAGGAGGCAGGCAGTTCGGATCAGTGGGCCGGCAAGGTCGGCTCGTACAAGCGCCGCTACACCGCGACAGGTGTGCCGATCGAGGCACGCCACATCCAGCAGGCAGCCGAGCGACTACACCAGCTCCGGGTCAACAGCATCGACGACCTTCTCGAGGCCGCTCGGGACGAGGCGGCGCTGGAGCAGATCCATCAGGCCTGGGTCGACGTATGCGGTGAGCACAGCGACGTCACGTGGTCGCACTTCCTGATGCTCGCGGGAATCCCCGGGGTGCGACCCAACAGGGTGGCGGAGGTCTTCGTCAACGGCGCCCTCGGCATCTCGGAGGCGACCGATGGGGGTGCCGCGGACGAAATCCTCGAGGCCACCGCAACCGAGCTCGGGGTCGACCCCGAGCAGCTCGACTACGCGATCCGGCGGTGGCTTGCGGCCAATTCTCGCCGCCTCGACGACGTCGCGTAGTTACCAGTTTACGTCTGGTTACACATATTCTCGCAGGTCAGAAGCAACTTACCCAAAACGGACATCGGCGCTAGTGCGAAACCCGGACAATTGTGATCGAATGCACATCCGTCATGTTGTTTCAGTGGAGGGGTCATAGTGCGAGAGTTTTCGGTACCGCAGTCGTTCTCAATTCCGGAGGACGCCTCTATGGCCGACTCGGTCTTCCGTCATGCCGAGGAGGATCCGACGTTCGTACCGTTCAAGCGTCCGAGTAACGGCGGCTGGACGGACGTCACCGCCGCCGAGTTCGCGAAGCAGGTCTCGGCAGTCGCGAAAGGTCTCATCGCGTCCGGCATCGAACTCGGTGATCGTGTCGCGATCCTGTCCGCGACCCGGTACGAGTGGGTCGTCATCGACTACGCGATCTGGACGGCCGGCGGTTGCACCGTCGCCATCTACGAGACGTCCGCGCCCGATCAGGCCAAGTGGATCCTCGAGGATTCCGGCACATCGCTGCTCGTCGTCGAGAACGCCAAGCACGCGCAGGCCCTGCGGGTCGTCACCGACGAGGCGGCGGATCTGCGGGAGGTGCTGCAGATCGATGCCGGGGCGAGCGAAGCGACGGGGGAATCATCCGGGGCTATCGAGGAACTGACGAAGCGTGGGCAGAGCGTCACGGACGAGCAGTTGCACGAACGTCGTCACCAGGTGCGAGCATCGTCGCCCGCCACCCTCATCTACACCTCCGGCACCACAGGCCGGCCCAAGGGCGTGCAGTTGACGCACGCCAATTTCTACGCCGAGTCCGCTGCCGTGAAGCTGGCGCTCTCCGATGCGATGTACGCCGGCCGCCGCACCCTGATGTTCCTGCCGCTCGCGCACGTCTTCGCCCGCGCCATCTCGTTCGGCGCCTTCGACGCGAAGGTCACCGTCGCACACACCGCGGATCTGACGACGCTGCTCGACCAGTTCGCCGCGTTCAAGCCGCACTTCATCCTGTCGGTTCCCCGCGTGTTCGAGAAGGTCTACAACTCCGCGAAGCAGAAGGCGTACGACGGCGGCAAGGGCAGCATCTTCGAGAAGGCGTCCGCCACTGCCATCGCGTACAGCGAGGCTCAGGACAAGGGTGGCGCCGGCCTCGGCCTCAAGCTCAAGCACGCGCTGTTCGACAAGCTGGTGTACTCGAAGCTGCGCACCGCGCTCGGTGGCGAATGCGACCGCGCCGTCTCCGGTGGTGCGGCTCTCGGTGCCCGGCTCGGCCACTTCTTCCGTGGCGTCGGCATTCCCGTGTACGAGGGTTACGGCCTCACCGAGACCAGCGCCGCCATCTCCGTGAACACCACGTCCGCGCAGAAGGTCGGCACGGTCGGCAAGCCGATCGACGGCCATGCCGCGAAGATCGGGGAGGACGGTGAGCTGCTCGTCAAGGGACCCGTCGTCTTCAGTGGGTACTGGCACAACGACCAGGCCACCGCCGACTCGATCCGCGACGGCTGGTTCCACACAGGTGACCTCGGGTCGATCGACGAAGAGGGATTCATCTCGATCACCGGCCGCAAGAAGGAAATCATCGTCACCGCAGGCGGCAAGAACGTGGCGCCGGCGGTCCTCGAGGATGCCCTGCGCGCACATCCGCTGATCAGCCAGTGCCTCGTGGTCGGTGACGGTAAACCGTTCATCGGGGCGCTCATCACCCTCGACGCCGAGACCCTCCCCGGCTGGAAGGAACGTCACGGGCTGGCCGCCGACACCCCGGTGTCCGAGCTGGTCAAGAACCCGGACCTGGTCGCGGAGATCGACGAGGCCGTGGCCGAGGGCAACAAGAAGGTATCCAACCCGGAACGGATCAAGAAGTACCGGATCCTCGAGGTCGACTTCTCGCAGGAAACCGGCGAACTCACCCCCACACTGAAGCTCAAGCGCAACGTCATCCACAAGGAACACGGCGCGGCCATCGAGGCCATCTACGCGTAAGCGGCTCCGCCACCCGTGTGTGGCCGAGGAGTGCATCGACTCCTCGGCCACTCACGTGCGCGCAGCGCCCAAGATGAAGTCGCGTACCACCGCGGTGACCGCGGGGTGAACCTTCTCGTGCAGTAGGTCGTGACCGGCGTCGTCGAACTCCCGGAATTCGAGGCCGGCGATTCCCGTCGCCCATGTCCGGATCGGGTCGATGGGTGCGATGCGGTCGTCCACGCCGTGCACGACGAGCAGCGGCATCTCGAGAAGGCCCAACATATCCGCCGTCTGCGCCGCGGCGGCGGACTTCGGTGTCCCGCACAGAATCGCGCACCGGAAGCCCGCGTTGCCACGCGCGAGGAGTTCCATCGACACGGCGGCACCCAGCGAATGTCCCATCAACGCCGTCGGGACGTGCGGTGCGCTTTCTTCGGCGAGGGCGGTGAGGAGCGCGCCGTCCTCGGCCAGTTCCGCGACGGATCCCGGCTGGTCGCCTTCGGATAGGCCGTGTCCTGCCTGGTCGATGCCCCACACGCCGATACCTGCCGATGTCAAGGCGCGCGCGAAGCGATGGTAGTGACCCGTGTGCTGACCCATCCCGTGTAAGAACACGAGCTGGGCGACCGGATTGTCGGCCGGCCAATGCCGGTAGTGCACTCGTCCGGAGTGGCCGTCGAAGAAAGGCATGGCTGCCATTCTGGGGCTGTCACACCCCGATGGCACAATCGGGCGCGTGAACTCACCGGCAGAACTGGGGACATAGCTGTGTTCCTCCTCGACGACACGATCGTCTACAGCGCGAGTGATCTCGCCGCGGCTGCCACGTGCGAGTTCGCCTTGCTGCGTCGACTGGACGCCACCCTCGGGTTCGCGGCGGCCGGCGCGGCCTGCTCCCCTTCCGACGACCCCATGCTGCGGCGCACCTCCAGCCTCGGTGACGCACACGAACACCGCAGGCTCGCGCAGTTCCGCGCTGTCTTCGGCGACGGAGTGGTCACGATCGATCGCCCCGACTACACCGCGCTCGGCTTGTTCGAGGCCAATTCCGCTACCGTCGAGGCGATCCGGGCCGGTGCCGACGTCGTGTACCAGGGAACATTCTTCGACGGCCGCTTCCTCGGTTTCTGCGACTTTCTCGTCCGCAACGGCGACACGTACGCCGTCTACGACACCAAGCTTTCCCGACACGCCAAGGTGTCAGCCCTCCTGCAACTCGCCGCGTACGCGGAAGCTCTGCAGCGCAACGGCATTCCCACCTCCCCGGAGGTGCACCTGCTGCTGGGCGACGACAGCGACTCGTCGCACTCCCTCGGTGACATCGCGCCGGTGTATTCCGCCCGCCGGTCCGCCCTCGAACGGGTACTCGACGAACACCGCGACGAGCAGTCGCTCACCGAGTGGGGCGATCCCCGGTACACGGCGTGCGGCCGGTGCGACACCTGCGGGCCGGAGGTAGAGGGGCACCGCGACCTCCTGCTCGTGGCCGGGATGCGTTCGACGCAGCGGAGTCGGCTGATCGCGGGCGGTATCGACACCATCGATGCGCTTGCAGCGCACACCGGTAACGTCGACGGTCTCGCCGAGCGCAGTCTCGACTCGCTCCGCGCCCAGGCCGCGCTGCAGCTACGGCAGGAGTCGTCGGGAACACCCGAATTCGAGGTGTACTCGCCCGGCGCACTCGGCGGGTTGCCCGCACCGGACGACGGGGACATTTTCTTCGACTTCGAGGGAGACCCGCTGTGGGCCGAGGACGGCTCGTCCGACTGGGGTCTCGAGTACCTTTTCGGTGTCGTCGAGGGGCCGCCGCCGGGCGAGAAGTCTGCCGCCCCGGTGTTCCGGCCCTTCTGGGCACACAGCCGCGCCGAAGAGCGTCAGGCCCTCGTCGACTTCCTCGACTACGTCATGGAACGCCGCGCCCGCTACCCCGACATGCACATCTACCACTACGCCGCGTACGAGAAGTCGGCGCTGCTACGGCTGGCGGGGCGCCACGGAGTCGGTGAGGAGTGCGTCGACAATCTGTTGCGCGACAACGTTCTCGTCGACCTGTATCCCGTGGTCCGCTCAGCCCTGCGCATCGGCGAACGTTCCTACAGCATCAAGAAACTCGAACCGCTGTACATGCCCGAGCAGCCGCGCGACGGAGACGTCACCAATGCCGCAGCGTCCGTGGTCGCCTACGCCGATTATTGCGATCACCGTGACAACGGCCGCCTCGGCGAGGCCCGCGACCTGTTGCAAGGCATCGCCGACTACAACGAGTACGACTGCGATTCCACCCTGAGATTGCGGAACTGGTTGCTGACACAGGCCGAGAAGCATGGTGTCGCTCTCCGTCCGCCGGGCGCGGCATCCTCTCCTGCCGCGGACGAGTCCTCGCCCACGGAATCGGCTCTACGACAGTTCGCCGGCTCCGGAACCGGCGACACCCGCGGGCACGATCAGCAGGCGGCCGCCCTCATGGCGGCCGCGGTCGGATATCACCGCCGGGAGCGGAAGCCCTTCTGGTGGGCTCACTTCGACCGTCTCGTCGTCCCTACCGACGAGTTGTCGGACATCCGGGACGTTCTGGTGGTCGCGACGGCCGCCGTCGAGGAGACCTGGCACAAGAGCACACCGCGGCAACGCAAGCTTCGGCGGCGCCTGTCACTCACCGGACGCTTCGGAACGGGCAGCACCGTCGGCCCCAAGACCACGATGTACGCGCTGTACGACACTCCCGCACCCGAGGCGGTCGCGGGTGACAACCCTCAGCAGAGGGGGACGTCCACCGTCAACGTGCTCGAGGTCGCCAAGGACGAGCGTCGCCGCGACGTCGTGACGGTCGAGGAGCTTCTCGGCGGCGAGGAGTATGCCGAGCTGCCGGTGGCCGTCACCCCCGGTCCGCCGATCACGACGGACCGCATCGAATCGGCTATCGCGTCCGCAGCCGACACAATGTGCGAGGTCCTGCCCGACCTTCCCCTGTGCGCGTCGGCAGACATCCTGCGGCGCTTCGACCCTCGGACCCGGAGCGGACGAGCGCTTCCATCGGTTCAAGGCACCGACTACGCGGCGGCAATCACCGCCGCCCTCCTCGACCTCGACAATTCCTACGTCGCCGTTCAGGGGCCGCCCGGCACCGGCAAGACCTACACCGGCGCCCGCGTGATCAAGACTCTCGTCGAGCAACACCACTGGCGGGTGGGGGTTGTGGCGCAGTCACATTCGGTCATCGAGAACATGCTCGGCGGTATCGTCAAAGCCGGCGTGCCCGCGGAGTTGGTGGCGAAAAAGGACGGACGGCACCGCGCTGCAACGTGGACGGACATCGGCTCGAACGACTATCCCGGATTCATCGCCGAGGCGGAGACCACCGGATGCGTGATCGGCGGTACGGCCTGGGATTTCGCGAATACCGATCGGGTGCCACCCGGAAGTCTCGATCTTCTGGTGATCGACGAGGCCGGACAGTTCGCGCTGGCCAACACCATCGCGGTCGGCGGCGCTGCCCGCAACCTCCTGCTTCTCGGTGACCCGCAGCAGCTTCCGCAGGTCAGTCAAGGCACTCATCCCGAACCCGTGGACACCTCCGCGCTGGGCTGGCTCGCCGAGGGGCACGGTGCGCTGCCCCCGAGCCGGGGCTACTTCCTCGAACGCACCTGGCGGATGCACCCGCAGCTGTGCGCACGGGTGTCGGTGCTGTCGTATGACGGGAAGCTTCGGTCTCAGGAAACGGCAAGTACCGCGCGAAGACTCGACGGCATGGAACCGGGAGTGCACACTGTCGTCGTCGATCATCAGGGCAATGCCACCCAATCACCCGAGGAATCGCGCGAAGTGGTCAATCGGATCACCAAGCTGCTCGGGGCCGGGTGGACCGACCCCAGCGAGTTCGACGGCACGCGCCCACTGGGCGAATCCGACATTTTGGTGGTGGCGCCGTACAACGCCCAGGTGGCGCTCATCGAGCGGGATCTCGCAGCGGTCGGACTCGACAAGGTAGAGGTGGGAACGGTCGACAAGTTCCAGGGACGCGAGGCGGCCGTCGCCATCGTGTCGATGACGGCGTCCGCGATCGAGGATGTGCCCCGCGGTATGTCGTTCCTGCTGTCCCGTAACCGGATGAATGTGGCCGTCTCCCGCGGCAAGTGGGCTGCCGTCATCGTCCGATCGGAATCCCTGACGCGGTACATGCCGAGCACACCGGAAGGGTTGACCGAACTCGGCGCCTTCATGCGCCTGTGCACGGATCAACCGAAGCACTGACCTTCGCCGCGATAGGTCGGTACGACGGTGCGGGAGCCGTCCGACTCGACGAGATGCAGCTCGGTGAATCGTTCGCACAGCTCACCCGCCTTCGCGTGCCGAAACCACACGCGGTCGCCGACCGCGAGTGACCGTGCCGCCCTCCCGGTCACGGGTGTCTGTACCTCCCCGGCACCTTCGTTGCGCAGCAGCGTCAGTCCGGACGGCCACACGGGCCGGGGCACGCGGGCGGAGCCTGCAGGTCCGGAAGCGATGTAGCCGCCGCCGAGCAAGGTGGCGATCGCGGGCGCAGGTCGGCGGACCGCAGGCAGAGCGAAGTACAGGGCGGGATGCGGACGGAAGGACCGGTACCGGTCGAACAAGGTGGGAACGTACAGACCCGATCCGGCGGTCACCTCGGTGACCACCGGGTCTGCCGAGCTCACCTCCAGGGAGCCGGTGCCTCCGCTGTTCACGATCGCGAGGGCCCCCACAGCCGTCTGCACCGCATCCACGACGGCACTGCGACGGGTGGCGAGTTCCTTCGCCGACGCGCGTTTCATCCATCTCACCGGCAGGCTGGAGTCGGGTAACCCGGCGATCTGGGCCTCGTAGAACATCACCCCGACGACGGCGAATCCGCGCTTGTCTGCGCGCGTGGCGAGACCGGCGACATGCGACGGTAGGCGCAGCGGTGAACGGCGTACTCCCATATGCACGGGCCCGAGGCGCAGCGACGCGTCCACGTCGATGCACAGCCTGGCGGGGACGGATTCGGTGCCTGCTGCGGCGGTGATGACGTCGAGGTGCTCGTCGCTGTCGACCATCAGCGTGATCCGGTCGAGAAGGACGGGGTCGGACGCCAGTTCGGCGAGCGCGCCGCGGTCCGCGGTGGGATAGCCCATGAGGATGTCCTGGGCGCCGGAGCGGGCGAGCCACATGGCTTCGCGCAGCGAGTACGTCATGATGCCGCGAAACCCGTTGTCTGCCGTAAGGCTTCGGCCGAGCGCGACCTCGAGGACCGCCCGGCAACGTACCGACTTGCTGGCGACGCGGACCGGTGTCCCCCCGGCTCGTCGCACGAGATCCCGCGCGTTGGCGCGCAGGGTCGGTAGGTCGACCGCGGCCAACGGTGGATCGACCTCCGCCGTGGAGGCGATGAGGCGGTCGAGCGTGGGGGTCACGGTTCGTCCAATCGTTGCCGCGGGAGGCTGACTCGAACCGTCAGTGAACCACCGTGTTGGACGATTGTCCAGATCGTTTCGGTCGGTCGAGTCCCCAGGATCAGGAGTGCTCGACGGCCTTCGACGCGATGATGTGCACCAGGTCGTCGAGCGCCGCGATCATCGCCTCGCTGTCGCGGTCGACGAGCCACCGCAGCACCAACCCGTCCAGCATGGCCAGGCCGAAACGCGCGATGGACTCGACGGGAGTGCTCCAGCCGACGTCCGAAATCCGCGCACACTCCGCGAGGAACTCGATGGCCTCATGGTCCATGGTGCGATATTGCCGCCCGGCGATGTCGCCCGCCCGTTCACTTCCGGAGGCGCGATGCCGGAGCGCCTGGGCGGTGATTTCGTAGGTGAGTAGCTGCCGGTCCGGGGTGGCCTCGATAATCGGCCACATCCCGCTGATCCCGATGTGGAGAAGTTCACGCAATCCCGCGGCCCCCCGCAGGTCCGGCGCGTGCCGCACCTGCCCGAAAGCCAGCCTCATCGATTCGCTGAGCTGCAATATCAGGCTCTCCCCCATTGCGGCGAGCAACTCTTCCTTGCTCTCGAAGCAGTAATGCACCACCCCGAGCGACACGCCGGCCTCCTCGGCTACGGCTCGAACCGTGACCGAAGCGACCCCGCGTTGCTCCGCGATGGAGAGGGCCGATTCGACGAGTTGAGCGCGACGTTCGTCCGCGGGGAGCCTGTTCAGCATTCTCCGATCGTAGGACCTGAGGCCGTACCGGCACGGGACAACACGGGGTTGCGCAGAAGCCGTCATTTGCCTGGACGAACGTCCAGGTTCATGATGAGCCCATGGGACAGGACACGTGGCACAACTGGGCGGGCACCGAAACGGCAAGCCCGTACCGTTATGCGACGCCCCGTTCCGTCGACGAGCTGAGCGCCCTGGTATCCGAGGCCGCGGAGCGAGGGCTGCGCGTGAAGGCGGTGGGAGCTGCGCATTCGTTCACCGGGGTCGCAGTCACGGACGGAATTCTCGTCAGCCTAGACAATCTGAGCGGAATCGATTCCGTGACGCTCGACGACCGTGCAGGCGCTCTCGTCACCGTATTCGCGGGCACCCGGTTGCGCGAGCTGAACGAACAACTCTGGCACCGCGGATTGGCCATGATCAATCTCGGCGACATCGATGTGCAATCGGTGGCGGGCGCCCTTTCGACCGGCACCCACGGCACCGGAGCGCGTTTCGGTGGCCTCGCCACTCAGGTCCGCGCATTGCAGGTGGTGCTGGCCGACGGTTCGATCGTCGAATGTTCGCCGGCCGAGAATCCCGACTTGTTCGAGGCTGCGCGTCTGGGCCTCGGCGCTGTGGGAATCATCTCCAAGGTCACGCTGCAGTGCGTCGCGCACTTCGTGATGCACGCCGTGGAGGCGCCCGGGTCATTGGACTCGACGCTCGATCGGCTCGACCACGACCGCACCGGGGTGGACCATTTCGAGTTCTACTGGTTTCCCCACACTCGGCGGGTGCTCACCAAGCGCAATACCCGGCTGCCCGGCGACACCCCGATCTCACCCCTTCACCCGCTCCGCGCCTACGTCGACGACGAGGTGCTCACCAATGTCGTCTTCGAGGGCATCAATCGGGTGGCTACCCTTGCGCCGTCGGCGATCCCGAAGATCAACCAGCTCTCCTGTCGCGTTCTGGGCACACGCGAGTACACGGATCGGAGTTACCGCGTCTTCGCCTCGCAGCGGCGGGTGAAGTTCCGCGAGATGGAGTACGCGGTACCCGTCGAGGCACTCCCGGATGCCCTCGCCGCCATCGATTCGTGGGTCGAGAACTCCGGTTTCACGGTGGCGTTCCCCGTGGAGGTGCGGTTTGCCGCCGCGGACGACGTGTGGTTGTCGACGGCGAACGGCCGGAACACCGCATACATCGCGGTCCATCA
The DNA here is from genome assembly GCF_017656075.1 of Rhodococcus sp. ZPP. Taxonomy (NCBI): domain Bacteria; kingdom Bacillati; phylum Actinomycetota; class Actinomycetes; order Mycobacteriales; family Nocardiaceae; genus Rhodococcus; species Rhodococcus sp. ZPP. Next base: position 5,751,102 of record NZ_CP058638.1, on the reverse strand, counting down.
GTACTACCGCCGCGACCACGAACCCTACTTCGCGGCGGTCGAAGCCATTGCCCGCGCGGTGGACGGCCGTCCGCATTGGGGAAAGATGCACGGCCGCACGGCCGACGACCTGCGCGCCACCTACCCCGACTTCGACAGGTTCGTCTCCGCACGCGACAAGTACGATTCCGCGCGAATGTTCGGCAACGCGTACCTGCAGCAGGTCCTCGGTCGCTAACGTGGTCTAGGTGCCCCCCAGTCGATCTTTCGATCGTCGCGCATTTCTCCGCGTTGCCGGAATCTCCGGAGCGGCAGCGGTCGGCGCCACCGTGCTCGGCGCCTGCGGCGAACGGCTTCACGACCCGGAAGTCCCCCCGTTGCCCGACGGCAGCCTGTTCGACCCGAACGCAGGCACCTCCGAGTTCGTGCCCACCGACAAGGCGACGTGGCGTCTGCAGGGCGCTCCACTCGTCGCGCCGACCGGTGACGGCGCGCTTGCCGGACTGCGGGTTGCCGTCACCGACCTGTATGCCGTGGCCGGCAGGCAGATCGGGGCAGGCAGTGGGCGGTGGCTGGCCGGGGCGCCCGTCGAAACCACCACCGCAATAGCGGTGGCACGTCTTCTCGACCACGGCGCCGAGGTCGTGGGTATTGCTCAGACCGACGATCTCGGTTACGGCCATTCGGGTGTCAATCAGCAGTTCGGGACGCCGCCGAACCCACGGGCGGAGGACCGCTTACCGGGCGGAGCAACGTCGGGGGCGGCGAGCGCGGTCGCTCAGGGCGAGGCCGACATCGGACTCGGAATCGACACCACCGGGTCCGTCCGCATCCCCGCGTCGTATCAGGGCCTGTACGGGTTCTCGCCGTCGCGCAGTGCCGTGTCCAGTGAAGGCCTCCTTCCCCTCTGCCCGACCTTCGACACTCCGGCGTGGGTGTGCAGCGACATCGACACTCTCGCAGCCGTGTCGGGCGTGCTGCTTCCGCTCACAGCGGAGCGTCCCTTCGCCACAGCGCTGAGTTCGGACGGAATCAATGCCGTCGCCGACGCCGGGGTCCTCGCTGCGGTGCGGCGCGCACTCACCGCCTGGGAGAAGAGCAGCCTGCCGCGACTCGTGCGCACCGACACGGACATCGGCCGGCTACCCGACTGGTACGACGCCGTCAGCGACGTGCGGGGGTACGAGGCGTGGCGGCTGCACGGCGAGTGGATCGGGCAGGCGATCACCTCGCTCAGTGACGAGCCACGCCGCAATTTCGCGGCCGCCGGGCGGATCTGGGACTCGACGTACGCCCGTCAGATGAGAGTGCTGGCCGAGGCCTCCGACACGATCACCCGTTTCATCGGGAACAGCCTGCTGGTGTTGCCTGCGACCTCCTCGGCTGCGCCGCCGAGGCAGAACGACCCGAGCGGCGAACGCTTCCGGAACATCATGCGCACCACCGGAATGCTCACCTCGCTGGCGACCATCTCCGGCCTTCCCAGTGCAACGGTGCCCCTACGCACGGACGACGGAATCCCGGTCGGGCTCTGCGTGGTAGGCCCTTTCGGGCGCGATCGCGACGTGCTGGCTGCCGTCACCAGTGTCGGCGACGCCGGGCTGACCGACTGAACCTCAGCGCCGGAGGAGTTCCGCTTTGCGGGCTTCGGTCGCGAACGAGGCCTTGATGGAGTTGCGCGCCAACGTGTCTTGTTCGGCGTCCGTGAGTCCGAGTTGATCGCGCAGCTGGGCGAAATTGTCGTCGACGTATCCACCGAAATAGGCGGGATCGTCGGAGTTCACGGTGACCACCAGTCCGGCGTCGAGCATGGTCCGCAGGGGGTGCTCGGCGAGGGAGTCGACAACGCACAAGCGCACATTGGACAGCGGGCACACGGTGAGAGGAATCTCCTCGTCCACCAGTCGTTCGACGAGCGCCGGGTCCTCGAGGGCTCGCACGCCGTGGTCGATGCGCTCGGCACCGAGGAGGTCGAGCGCCTGCCAGATGTACTCCGGCGGACCCTCTTCGCCGGCGTGCGCCACCACGTGCAGTCCTTCCGCGCGGGCGCGGGCGAAGACGTCCTCGAACAGTGACGGCGGATTGCCCCTCTCCGCCGAATCGAGTCCCAGCCCGATGATCGGAGACTGCAACCGAAGAATCTCCGAGAACATCTCTTCTGCTTCGCTAACCGGACGGTCACGCAGAATTGCAGCGATAGCCGCACTACTGAGCCCGAACTCGCGCTCGCTGCCTGCGACAGCGTCCATGATTCCGTCGAGAACTTCGGTCAGCGGCACACCACGATTGATGTGCGCCTGCGGATTGAAGAAGAACTCGACGTGCGCCACACCGGCCGCCGATGCCCGGGCGAAGTAGGCGCGGGTCAGGTCGGCGAAATCCTGGGCGGTCCGCAGAACCTGCATGTTGGCGAAGTAGAGATCGAGGAACGACTGCAGGTCGGTGAATTCGTACCGCGAACGCAGATCGTCCAGGTCTGCGTACGGCAGTGGCACCGCGTTGCGTTCGGCGAGCCCGAAGATCAGCTCGGGTTCGAGCGACCCCTCGATGTGCATGTGCAACTCGGCGACGGGGAGGTTCACGGGAATGGTCCCTGCTTTCTCGGCGCCTAGGCGGCGACGTCGCGTTCGACGATACGGACGAAGCCGTCGCCGTCGATACTCGCGGTGTCGCCGGTGTGAAACCAGCCACCCGTGAAGCTCCGTGCGGTGGCCTCCGGGCGGTTCCAATAGCCACGTGTCACACCCGGTCCCCGACAGCACAATTCACCGAATCCGTGCTGCGCTTCCGGGCCGAACAGCGCCACCTCCATTCCACCGAACGCGATTCCCACACTTCCGGCGTGGGTCAATGCGCACTCGTCGGGAAGGGCCAGTCCGGCGCCGCACGTTTCGGTCATCCCCCACCCCAGGAAGTGCTTGGCGGCCGGGAATGTTCTGCGCAGGAACTGGGCCTGCTCGACGGACAGGCCGGCGCCGCTGTAGTCGATCCACCGCACTGCCCGACGACCGAAGTTGGTCACCGGGGACTCCTCGACCGCACCTAGGAGGGTGGCAGGCGCCGCGGTCAGAACGTCGGCGCCCGTTCCACGCCACGACGCGGAATCCGTGCTTGTCGTCAACAGGGCGGTGCCGCCCACCACGAGTGTCGACAATAATTCGACGAGCGATCCGACGGTGTGCAGTTCGGGGTCGACCAGCAAGTTACGCAGTCCCTCCGAGCTGAACCGCCGCGCGTGGATCACCGATTCGAGGGTGGACAGGACGTTCTCGTTGCTCAGTTCGACACCCTTGGGCGAGCCGTCACCGGTGTACGACAACAGCACCAGTTCCTCGGGGCCGGCGCCGTCGTCGATGAACGAGATTCCGTCGGGAAGTTCCCCGTCGAGGACCATCACCGACTCGCTGTCGGCGAGGACCGTGTCGGTGGCGGACTGGCCCAGTTCCGGACCCACCCCGACCGGTACCCCGCCTGCGAGGAGGACGCCGAGGAAGGCCTCGACCCAGCGCACTCCCACCGGTTGCCGAACGGCCACCCGGTCGCCGATCTCGACTCCCCTCGTCTTCAGGCCGCCGGCCACCCGGGCCGCCGACGTCCACAACTGCGAGAAGGTGAGCGTCCGGCCGCCGTCCTCCTCGACCGCCACCCTGCCCGCGTAACGGTGCACGGCGATGTCGAGCAGTTCGGTGAGTGACGGCGTGAGACCGCCGTACCGGAGGAGGCCGTCGCGTCCGCGGGCCATCCGGTCGTCGTGGAAGAAGGCGGAACTGCACGGGTACTCGACGAGGGACGACGGCATGTGGACCTCCGCTGACTGACCGGAACGCTGCCCCGACTATATGACGCCGGTCACAATCGTGTGCACAGTCGGGCGACTCTAGCGGCCTCGGTACGAGGCCTTGCCCGGCCCGTCGGTAAGAAAACTGCGGACCGCACCCGACAGGTCTTCGGTCTCGAAGAGCGCGCCTGACACTTCCGGTGTGATCGAGTCGGCGTGCGCCACTCCACCGGATCGCCATGCGGAAATGATCTGTTTCGTCGCATCGTGGGCGCGGGTCGGTCCGTCCGCGAGGCGCGTGGTCAGTGCCCGGGCCTCGGTGTCGACGTCGTCGTGGACCGCGTTCACCACACCCCAACCCTGCAGTGTCGCGGCGTCGTACAGATCTCCGGTCATCACCAGTTCGCGGGCACGGCCGGAACCGGCACGCTCGGCCAGTCGCTGAGGTCCCCCCATCGACGGAGTCAGACCCACCACTGTCTCGACCAGACCGAACTTCGCCTTCGGTGCGGCCAGAATGATGTCGCAGGCGAGAGCGATCTCGAATGCCGCAGTCAGGGTCAGTCCATGGGCGGCGTAGACCACCGGGCACGGCAGTGCCTCGATCGGATGGCAGATGTCCGCGAACAGCTGCTGCCACAGATCCGCAGCCTGCTCGGCGCTGAGCCCGTCGAAGAGATGGACGTCGACGCCCGCCGACACCACTTTGCCCTCCGCACGCAGCAGCACGGCACGCGGCGGGTCTTCGGTGAGAGTCGCGACATCGGCCTGGACGGCGTCGAACATGGCCTGGTCGAAAAGGTTCAGCGGGCCGTGGGCGAACGTGAGGGTCGCGAACTCGGCACCCGCATTGGTGCGGACGCGTTCGAGTCGGGTGGGGTGCGATGCGACAGCGGGATCGGTCATGCCGCCACACTGCCACACCGGCAACGTCAGTCCTGTAGCGACGATTCGCTGCTCGTCTCGACGTCGACGGTGTCGTCGGAATCCTTCTCCCGCAGCGGGCGGGCGAAGCAGACGGACGCAACGAAGCCGACCAGCAGAATCGCGGCGGGTAGCCACACCGATTGGGACATGGCCGTGGCGAACGGGTCTTTCAGGACCTCGGGCAGCTCGCCGACACCGGCGTCCTGGCTACCGCCTGCCATCCCCTGCGCGGACAGCCGCGCAGTAATGAGCGCGCCGATGGCGGCGCTGCCGAGCACTGCCCCGACCTGGCGGGTGGTGTTGTACACGCCGGCCCCTGCGCCCGCCTGATGCGGCGGCAGGTTGTGGGTGGCGGTGGCAGCGAGCGGGGACCAGATACACGAATTGGCCACGCCGATCAGACCGATGGGGAGCAGCAGCTGCCAGATGGCGACACCGGGCGACATGACCATCGCCAGCCAGCCCAGCGCGATCGCGAACAACAGGAAGCCCGTACCGGCGATGTACCGCGGGTGCGTACGGTCCACCAGCCGGCCGACGAACGGGGCGAACACACCGGTGAAGACGGCCATCGGCACCAGCAACAAGGCCGACTCCGTAGGCGACAGGCCGCGCACGCCTTGCGTGTAGAACATCAGTGGCAGAACCATGGCCGTGACCGCGAAACCCATCGCGGTGATCCCGACGTTGGCGAGGGCGAAGTTGCGATCCCGGAACAGGCTCAACGGCAACAACGGTTCGTTGCGATTCCACGACTGATACCAGACGAAGATCCCGATCAGGACCACCCCGGCGCCGATCGACAGCCACACGATTCTCGACCAGTCGTACGAACTGCCCTCCTGGATGCCGAACACGAGCAAGAACATGCCCGACGCACTGAGCACGACACCCGGGATGTCGAACTTGTGCGCGTGGGTTTCGAGCGCGGGAACGAGCCGCCATGCGAGCACGAACGCGATCACGCCGACCGGCACGTTGACGATGAAGATCCATTCCCAGCCCAGGTTGTCCACGAGCACACCGCCGGCGAGGGGACCGACCAACGTCGCGACGCCCGCCACGGCGCCCCACAGGCCCATCGCCGTGCCGCGCCGGTCGGGCGGGAAGGTACGGGTAATGACGGCCATTGTCTGCGGTGTCATCAGCGCGGCACCGAGTCCCTGGAACACCCGGGCGACGATGAGCATCGTGACGGTTCCGGACAGGCCGCACCACAGCGATGCACCGGTGAACAGCACGAGGCCGATCAGGTAGACGTTCTTGGGTCCGAATCGGTCACCGAGCCGGCCGGTGACGAGGAGGGGCACGGCGTACGCCAGCAGGTAGGCGCTGGTGACCCACACCACGCTGGTGATGTCGGTACGCAGGTCTGTCAGGATCGCCGGGTTGGCCACCGCCACGATGGTGCTGTCGACGAGGATCATGAAGAACCCGATGACCAGCGCCCACAGGGCGGGCCAGGGGTTGCCCTGTTCGGGCGGGGCGGCGGGAAGTCGTGCGGTGCGCTCGGTATCCATCGTCAATCCTTTGCTGAACCGGAATGGTCCGGGCGTGCGAATGTCAGGCCTTCGAGGAATTCCAGCCACGACAGCGTTCCGGAGTCGATATCGCTCACGAGCGCGCGGAGCCAGTCGCGTTCCGCGCGGGCGACAGTGAGCAGATACTCGTTCCCCAGGCTGAAGATGCGCGGCGGTGCCTCGTTGCCGTCGGCGGAGGCCACGAGTTCGTCGATCTCCTGGTCGAGGCGGCCGAGACGCTCGCGCAGCAGGTCTACGACCGCACCCGACTCGAGGTTGTGCGCCTCCGCGAGCGCGAGCGGAAACTGCGGGTACTCCCGGGCGGGGGCGGCGAGCATGTCGCTCACCCGGCGGCCGAGGGCGTCCCGCCCGGAGTCCGTGATCTCGTACATCGTGCGCTCGGGCCGGTTGCCCGCCCTATCGGTGCCCGTGGTGCGCACCAGGCGTTCGGCCTCGAGCCTGTTGACCGTGTGGTAGAGCGATCCCGGCCTGATCTTCACCAGGCGTCCGCGACGGGTGTCGGCGAGTTGGTACATCTCGTACGGGTGCATCGTTCGCTCGTTGAGTAAACCGAGAATGGTGACGGCGAGCGGCGTCAGCACCATCTGCATCGCCTTCCGCCGTCGAATACTCCACACGGAATATACCGGACCGGCCACGCGGGAACAGCGGTTACCGTGGCTGCGTGGATCCGCATCATCTCGACATCGTTCGACTCGCCTGGTCGCGTGAACTCGGACTCGCCGACGACGCGCTCACGGACAGGCCCGGCCGGGCCACCCGTGCCGATCCCGAGGCGGACACCCTCCGTTTCCTCGACCTGCGGGGCACCTCGGCCATGGTGGGTCCCGACTGGATACTCCGGCGCGCGGAACGACTTTCGGACCGGGACCTGACCGAACCCGCAACTCTGCTCGCCCTTGTTCAGGATCGTTCGGGCCGCTGCTCCGGACCGCTCACGCTGTGGTTCACCAGCGACTATCAGGAACCGGCGACCGGGCGACCGCCTGTGGTGTCGGACGACCGCGGGCACGTGCGGGAACTGGAGACCGCCTGCCCACCGGACGACGTGACCGAAGCCCACCTCAGCACTCGAGACCGGTGGTTCACGATCCTGGACGACGCGCAGCAGCCGGTCAGTTCCGCCGGGTACAGCGAATTCCAGGGATTCGTCGCCGATGTCGCGGTCCTGACCGCTCCCCTCTTCCGGTGCCGGGGGGCTCGGCACCCAGGCCGCCGGAATCGCCACCGACGATGCGCTCGACAGCGGACTGATCGCCCAGTTCCGTGCACCGCGCGACGCCCCGGCCTCCCGTCGGCTCGCTGCCCGCTCGGGTTACCGCGAACTCGGAACATACATCGAGGTCACCGTCGCGCGAAGTACGCTGTGAGACACCATCGACGGACGAGGACGGGTCGATCATGACTGAGCAGAAACAGGACGAAACGGGTTCGGCCGGCTATGTCGAACCCGGTTCCGAGTTCACTCGGGACACTCACTACATCGCCACGCGGATCACCGCTGACGGACGAGACGGGTACCCGGTCGAGTCGGGCCGCTATCGACTCGTGGCCGCGCGAGCGTGTCCTTGGGCGAATCGGGCGATCATCGTGCGGCGGCTGCTCGGACTCGAGGACGTGTTGTCGATGGGCCTGTGCGGCCCGACCCACGACGAGCGGAGCTGGACCTTCGACCTCGACCCGGGCGAGGTCGACCCCGTGCTGAAGATCCCGCGCCTGCAGGACGCCTACTTCGCGCGTTTCCCGGACTACGAGCGCGGAATCACCGTTCCCGCAATCGTCGACGTGCCCACCGGGCAGGTGGTCACCAACGACTATCCGCACATCACCCTCGATCTGTCCACCGAGTGGACGAAGTACCACCGCGAGGGAGCGCCCGAGCTCTACCCGGAGGAGCTTCGCGACGAGATCGACGAGGTAGCCGAGCTCGTCTTCCGTGATGTCAACAACGGCGTGTACCGCTGCGGTTTCGCCGGCTCACAAAGCGCCTACGATTCCGCATACGACCGCCTGTTCGCGCGCCTCGACTGGCTCGAGGAGCGGCTGACCACCCGCCGGTACCTCGTGGGCGACACCATCACCGAGGCGGATGTGCGGTTGTTCACCACACTGGCCCGATTCGATTCCGTCTACCACGGGCATTTCAAGTGCAATCGCAACAAGCTCAGTGAGATGCCTGCCTTGTGGGGCTACGCGCGTGACCTGTTCCAGACCCCGGGATTCGGCGACACCATCGACTTCGTTCAGATCAAGCAGCACTACTACATGGTGCACACCGACATCAATCCCGCCGGAATCGTCCCGAAAGGCCCGGACCTGTCGGGCTGGTTGCAGCCGCACGGTCGCGAGCAGCTCGGTGGCAGGCCGTTCGGGACCGGCACCCCGCCGCCCCCGCCGCGGTCCGGGGAGGAAGTGCCCGCGGGCCACGGCGCCTGAGCGGGTGAGTCCGTCTACGCACCGGTGTAGGTGCCGAAGCTCCAGAACACGCCCTCGGGGTCACGGCAGGTAAATCCGCGCGATCCGTAGTCTTCGTCCCGCAATTCGCGAACGATCGTGGCCCCGGCAGCGACCGCGCGCTGGTGGAGCGCGTCGGGGTCGTCGACGACGAGGTACACCGAGCCCGTCCCTGGCGGCAGGTCGCTGATGACCGAGTCCTCACTAAGCGAGCCGAGCATGATGCCGCCGCCCTTCGGCCAGCCGAGTTCGGCGTGATCCACCCGGTCGCCCTCGCCGTACACCGCCTTCTCGACGAATCCGAAGGTGTCGGCGAGGAAGCGGATCGCGGCGCGCGCGTCGCGGTAGACGAGGGTGGGCCATACACATGTAATTTGCGTCGAAGTAGTCATGTCGTCACTCTGCACCGTCGTCGCGGTCGGAGTCTTGGACAAATGAGAACGGTTCATTCTCGCGCCACCGCGACGGTGCGACACCCGCGAGGTCACGCCAGTCGCGGGCCATGTGCGCCTGGTCGTAATAGCCGCATCGCGCGGAGACCTCGGCGAGCGTGGCGCAGTGGGCCCGCTTCAGCATTCGGTGCGAGCGGTGAAAGCGCGACAACCGCGCCACATCTTTCGGCGTGACGCCGTACTCCGCAACGAAGCGGTTCACCAAATGCCTTCTGCTCCAACCTATGTCGCGAGCTACCGCGCTCACTCGCACTACCCCGTCACCGGCGAGCAACGTCCAGGCCTGCACGAGATGGGGGTCGATCTCCGCGTCGGCGATGCGCCGCCCGAGTACCTCGTCGAGAATGCGGAACCTCTCCTCCCACACCGGTTCGAGGGACAGCCGTTCGACCAGTTCCGTCGCATCGGCACCGAGGAGGTCGTCGAGTCCGACCACCCAGGCACCGAGGGCCGACGCGGGCACGCCTAGCAGAGCCCGCGCACCGAGGGGACTCAACGCCAGCTGGATCCCGTGCTGATTGCCGTCGTGCCGAATCGTCACCGGCGCCGTCGCGATGCCACTGGCAAGCGTGTCGTAGAAGCCGGGAGCCTGCTCCGCCGCGGCCTGCTCGGCGATCTCGAGCGGCGCATCGAGCGAGACGACGACGGTGAGCGACGGCGACGGCAGACCGAGGTGAAGTCCGGGCTCGAATCCCGTCAGGCGATAGCCTTCGTACCCAGACACCAGGGCGCGCAGCGGCGCGGCCGGTCGACGGCGTGCACCGTTGGACACGCCCCGAACCGGAGGCACGCTGCCCGCGACAGTCACGCCAACAGCGTAAGCACCGCCACCGCCGTCGGCCACCGCCTTTTTCCCACCTACAGTCGTATCCGGCACACTCGAAGTACACGGCGAGACGGGAGCCCCGATGGCTGACAATGGTGGACGGATCGAAAAGGCCCTGGTCTCGGTTCTGGACAACGGGAGCAGACTGCAGGCACCCGCTGTGGCCAAGTACGTCGAGTGGGTCCGGCGTTCGCATCCCGACGAATCGCCCGCCCAGATCATCGAGCGCATGGAAAAGATGTTCCTGCTGGCAGTGACGGGCAGCGGCAGCGCAGTGGGCGCCGCGGCCGCGGTTCCCGGTGTCGGGACGGTGGCATCGATTGCGGCCGTCGGCGCCGAATCCGCGTTCTTCCTCGAATCAGCGGCGTTGCTGACTCTCGCCGTGGCATCGGTGCACGGCATCTCCGCCACCGACCATCAACAGCGCCGGGCGCTCGTCCTGGCCGTCGCACTCGGTGAATCGGGCATGGAGATCGTCCAGAAGGCGACGGGCGTGACCGCGAAGAACTGGGGGACGGCAATCACCAGCCGCATCCCGGGCCCCACGATGAGAGGCATGAACAGCCGCCTGCTGCGCAAGTTCGTCACCAAGTACGCTGCCCGGCGCAGCGCGCTGATTCTCGGCAAACTCGTGCCTGCCGGGATCGGCGCAGCGATCGGCGGCGCCGGAAACCGGGCCATCGGCAAGGGCGTCGTGAAGAATGCGCGCGAGGCTTTCGGTACCGCACCTGCCCGCTGGCCGGATCAGCTGCGAGTCGTCGAGGCCTGACCGGTTTCGCGCGGATCAGTGCGCGAAGTGCTGCGCCGCCGAACGTCCGCCGCCCTTCTCGCGTAGTTCGGCGCAGACTTCCTCGATCGCCTCGCAGACCTGCGATCCCAAGTCTGCGCTGAACCCCTCGCGGACGACGATGCGCAGCACCGCCACCTCTTCTGCGTCGGCAGGCATCGTGTAGGCAGGCACTTGCCAACCCCGCGCCCGGAGTTCGTGCGACACGTCGAAGACCGTGAATCCGGGGTCCCCGACGAGCTCGAAGGCGATCACCGGGATGTCGCTGCCGTCGCTGATCAACGTGAAGTGCTCGATTTCGGCGATGCGCTTACCCACACGGACCGCGGTGTCGCGCAACGTCTCCATGATCGCCCGGTACCCGGCTCGGCCGAGGCGCAGAAAATTGTAGTACTGCCCCACCACCTGATTGCCGGGACGCGAGAAGTTCAGCGTGAACGTCGGCATATCGCCGCCCAGGTAGTTGACCCGGAACACCAGCCCCTCGGGCAGATACTCACCGCCGCGCCACACGACGAACCCGATACCCGGATACGTCAGCCCGTACTTGTGGCCGCTGACGTTGATCGAGACGACCCGCGGGACCCGGAAGTCCCACAACAGTTCCGGTTGCAGGAACGGGATCACGAAACCCCCGCTGGCCGCGTCGACATGAATTGGGACGTCGGGACCCCCCGAGGCCGCCAGTTGCTCGAGTGTGTCGGCGATCTCGGCCACCGGTTCGAGCTCACCGGTATAGGTAGTGCCGATGATCGCCACCACCCCGATGGTGTTCTCGTCGACCGCCCCCCGTACCTGCTCCGACGTGATGATGTACCGGCCCTTCTCCATCGGCAGGTAGACCGGCTCGACGTCGAAGTACCGGCAGAACTTCTCCCACACCACCTGAACATTGCTGCCCAGAACGAGATTCGGCCGGCTGGCGTCCTTGCCTGCCTCTTGACGCTGCGCGCGCCATCGCCACTTCAGTGCGAGACCGGCGAGCATCACCGCCTCGCTCGACCCGATCGTGGAGACACCCGTAGCGCTGGCCGGGTCGGTGGTGGAGAGATCCGGCGCGTGAAAGAGATCAGCGACCATCGACACGCACCGGGACTCGATCGCGGCCGTCGCCGGATACTCGTCCTTGTCGATCATGTTCTTGTCGAACGTCTCCGCCATCAGCTTGTCGGCCTCGGGATCCATCCACGTGGTCACGAACGTAGCGAGGTTCAGCCGAGAGCTACCGTCGAGCATCAACTCGTCGTGAATGAAGCGGTAGGCCGCCTGCGGATCGGTTTCCTCGTCCGGCAACCGCAGCGCCGGGAACGGTTCCACCGACATCCGCCCCGTGTACGCCGGCGCCAGAACATCTCGGTGATGGTGGTGGTGCTTGCTCATGTATGCCCCCAATCGACTTCATACAGGATGCGCTGCGCCGAAGAGCCCTGTACGCCAGTTGGTGAATATCGGGACGGCTGCCCAGTAGGGTCGAGTCGATTCCACACGATCATGTTCAGGGGAGGACGGCTTGACCACTGCAATGCCGGCACGTGTCGCGGCGCCGATCGAGGTGCGCGGGCTGTCGAAGAGCTTCAAGAACGTCACCGCCGTCTCCGACCTCAGTTTCTCCGTTCCGCACGGTTCGATCACCGGTTTCCTCGGCCCCAACGGCTCGGGTAAGACGACGACGCTGCGGATGATCCTCGGACTCGTCCGGCCCAGCGACGGAACCTCCGCAGTCGAGGGCGTCCCGATTCGGGCACTGCGAGATCCTGCCCGCACGGTCGGCGCCGTGCTCGACTCCCAGAGCCTGCACCCTGCGCGCACCGCGCTCGATCACTTGAAGGTGTACGCCTCGGCCATCGGGGTGCCGGACGCGCGGGCCCGACAGGTACTCGCGTTGGTCGGGCTCGAAGACGTGGCGGGGCGTAAGGCCGGCGGATTCTCCCTGGGCATGCGACAGCGCCTCTCGCTCGCGACCGCCCTGCTGGGCGATCCACGCATCCTGGTCCTCGACGAACCGGCCAACGGACTCGATCCCGAGGGGATCGCGTGGCTGCGGGAGTTCCTGAAAGGCTTCGCCGCCTCCGGGCGGACCGTCCTCGTCTCGAGCCACATCCTCCGGGAGGTCGAGCAGACGGTCGACACCCTGGTCATCGTCAGTCGGGGTGCACTCGTCTATCAGGGAAGGATGGAGGACCTGCGGAAGTCGCAGCAGAGCCGCCTACTGGTCGCCTCCTCGAGTCCGGCTGCGCTGGCGACCGCTCTGGCCGCGCGAGGCATCGTCGATGCCCGGTCCCTGGCCGACGGCCGTCTCGCCGTGACGGGTGCGGCATTGGACGTCGTGCAGTCCGTGGCCACCGGAGCCGGAGTGACGATCTTCGGCGCCGTGGCCGAGCACATCGACCTCGAGCAACTCTTCCTGTCGATGACGACCGGCCAGTACGTTGCCGGTGCGAGCGCGGCTGCGCCCTCTGGGTACGGCCCGCCCCCGGCCTACCCCCAGCAGCCCCACTACCCCGGCCACCCGGGTGCCGGCCCTCCTCCGGGCTACGGCGCGTCGGCCGGGTATCCGCCCGCGTATGCCCCGCACCCGCAGGGTCCGATGTCCGGAGGTCCGCGATGACCGCCCTGCTCACCGCCGAATTCCGCAAGGTCACCACGCTGCGGTTCTGGTGGATGCTCGGGCTGACCCCGCTGGTCGTCGGGATGTTCTCGAGCGCCATCTCCCTGCCGGTGCTACGCGCCTTCACCGACGCGTTCGAAGCCGATCCGGCAGACGCCAACCTCGCTGCCACCGTGTTCGGGCTGGCCGTCGCCCTGTCGCTCGTCGTGCTCTTCGCCGCCCTCTTCGGAGCAGTGAATGCCGGTACCGAGTTCCGCTACAAGACACTGACCACCACTTTCCTCACCGCACGTGGCCGAGACGGGGTGATCGGCGCGAAACTGGCCGTCACTGCCGCGTTCGGATTTTTCTACTGCCTCGTCGTCGAGATGGTCAGCGTCGCCCTGCTGCTGACGTTCGGCGGAGAGAACTTCGCACTGCGGGGTTCCCTCTTCGCGATGTTGGCCGCTGCGTTGGTTGCTGCCGCATGCTGGGCGCTGATCGGTGGCGGGATGTCGATGCTGACCGGCTCCTCCGTCGGCAGTTGCATCTCACTCGTCGTGTGGTACACCCTCGGCGAGATGATTCTGCGCTCAATCCTCAGCGGCATCGGCATCGGCGCGGTGGGCGACGTCCTCCCCGTGTCGGCCACCCTGGGGTCCGTCGCCAACGCGGCCGCGGGCAACGACATCGACTGGTTGCCGTTGTGGCCCGCCGCACCGATCGCGGTGGTGGTGTGGACGGCACTCTTCACCCTCGGCGGATGGGCCCTGACCCGCAGTCGCGACATCACCTGAGGAACGCCGCGACTGCGGTGTCGGACCGCAGCGCTAACGTGGACACAGTGGCAGGTGAGAGCACATCCGGCTCAGTGATCGAGCGGGAGCAGACGCGCGTACGCGACACGGTACGGCCCGGCTGGATACGCCGGCTCAGCGCCGAGTGCTGGACACATCGCCGCGCGACCGTGGGGGCTCTGACCGTGACGGTCGTCGCGGCGGGCATCGATATTTCGTTCCCGCTGCTCACCAAGTACGCGCTCGACGCCGCCGGTACGGATCGCGCCACCGAGGTCATCGGCATCGCAGCGCTCCTGATCGCGCTCCTCGCGTGTGTGCGCTTCGCGTGTCAGTACGGCCGGCGGATGCTGGCGGGCAAGCTGTCGCTCGACGTCCAGCACGACCTCAGGCTGGGTCTGCTCGGTGCCCTGCAACGCCTCGACGGACGTGGTCAGGACCAGATTCGCACCGGCCAGGTGGTGTCGCGGTCCATCACCGATCTGCAACTGGTGCAGGGACTCCTCGCGATGGTCCCGTTGTCGGCGGGCGCGTTGCTTCAATTCGTCCTCGCCCTCGGCATCATGGTGTGGCTTTCCCCGCTGCTGACGGTGGTCGCGCTGGTGATCGTCCCCCTCGTCTGTCTCGTCGTCTACGCGATGCGCCCGACGCTGTTCGCCGCCACGTGGTCCGCCCAGCAGCGGGCGGCCGACCTCGCGCAACACGTCGAGGAGACGGTCACCGGGGTGCGCGTCGTGAAGGGCTTCGGGCAGGAACGGCGGGCCGTCGATCAGCTCGAACACCACAGTCGGGCGCTGTACGCGGAACGCCTGCGGGCCGCCCGCATCAACTCCCGCTTCACGCCCACCATGGCCGCACTCCCCCAACTGGGGCTCGTCGGTGTGATCGCGGTCGGCGGCTACCTGGCCCTGCACGGCTCCATCACGATCGGCACCTTCCTCGCCTTCGCCACCTACGTCACGACGATGACGGCGGTGACCCGCACTCTGTCGTCCGTGGTGATCATGGCGCAACTGTCCCGGGCAGCCGTGGAACGGGTGTACGAGGTGATCGACACCGAACCGGAGGTCGCGGATCCACCGCACCCCACCCCGCTGCCGGGCGGACCGCTCGGCGTCGATCTGCGGTCGGTCACCTTCGGGTTCGAGCCGGGCCGCGACACCCTGCGAGGGCTCGACCTGCAGATCGCCCCCGGCGAGACGGTCGCGGTGGTCGGAATGGCGGGATCCGGGAAGACGGCGCTGTCGCTACTGCTTCCCCGGTTCTACGCCCCCTCCTCGGGCACCGTTGCGCTGACATCCGGCGAGGACGTGTTCGACGTCGCCCAGCTCAGCGCCGAGCACCTACGTGAAGCCGTCAGCCTCGTCTTCGACGAACCGTTCCTCTTCTCCGACACCATCGCCGCCAACATCGCACTCGGCAGGCCCGATGCCAGCGCCGAGGAAATCCGAGAAGCGGCGACGATGGCGGCGGCCGACGAGTTCGTCTCCGCCCTCCCCGACGGCTACGACACCGTGGTCGGGGAACGCGGTCTCACACTGTCGGGGGGGACAGCGCCAGCGGATCGCCCTGGCCCGCGCGCTGCTCACCGACCCGCGGATCCTGATTCTCGACGATGCGACGTCCGCCGTGGACGCGACCACCGAGGCGTCCATCTTCGAGTCGCTCCGGGCAGGCCGCGGCCGCACCGCGCTCGTCCTCGCGCACCGACGTTCCACCCTGTCGCTCGCCGATCGGGTGGCCGTCCTCGACGGCGGAACGATCATCGACAGCGGCACGGTGGCTGAACTCGACGAACGGTGCGCCCTGTTCCGGGCACTGTTCGCGTCCCCCGAGGAGGGAAACGGTTCGGAAGCAGGCCCGCGCGCGGCCGATCCGATGTCGACCCAGCGCATCCCCTCCGCAGCGGAACTGTGGCCCGAGGGCCCCCCGAGAGGTGCCGGACGCCGCTCTCGCCGCCACCACGGCCGGGAGGACCCCGGCGCCCGCCACCGGACCCGGCGGCGGAGGTCGCGGCGGAGGTGGACCGATGGCCGGCGCCCTGGGAAACATCGCGGCCACCCCCGAATTGCAGGCCGCAGTCGACGCTCTGCCTCCCGCTCTCGAGAGTCCGGGCCTCGACACCCGCACCCTGCGGCTACCCGAACCCAACTTCCACCTGTCGCGCACCCTGCGACCGGTCCGCGGCCTACTGTTCGCCGTGGTCGCCTGCCTCGCGCTCGATTCCCTCGCCGGGATCGCCTTCCCCTCCATCGTGCGATTCGCCATCGACAACGGGGTGCTCCCGCAGGACTCGGCGACGCTGTGGACCGCCACCGCGGTCGGAATCGCCCTCGTCGCCGCCGACTGGCTGGTGGTCGCGGCCATGACGGTGCTCACCGCCCGCGCAGGTGAACGCGTCCTCTTCGGACTCCGGGTGCGCAGCTACGCGCACCTGCAGCGGCTCGGCCTCGACTACTACGAGCGGGAGCTTTCGGGCCGGATCATGACCCGCATGACCACCGACGTCGACGCGTTGTCGTCGTTCATCCAGACCGGGATGTCCACCGCGGTGGTCAGTGTGCTCACCGTCGTGGGGATCTCGGTCGCACTCGTCGTCACCGACCTCACTCTCGCCCTCGTCGCCCTCGCCGTCATCCCGCCCCTCGTGCTCGCGACGCTGATCTTTCGCCGGATCTCTTCGGTGGCCTACACGATGTCCCGGGAACGGATTTCCCTCGTCAACGCCGAGTTCCAGGAAAACATCGCGGGATTGCGCGCCGCGCAGGCCTACCGCCGCGAAGAGTTCGCCGCCCGCAGATTCGCCGAACGCGCCGACAGTTACCGCCGCAGCCGCATGCGGTCCCAGCGCGCGATCTCGCTGTACTTCCCGTTCATCGCGTTCCTCTCGGATCTGGCGCTTGCCGCCGTCGTGTTCGTCGGTGCCCGGCAGGTCGCGGGCGGCGAGACGTCGTCGGGAACGCTCGTCGCCTTCGTGCTGTACCTCGGCCTGCTGTTCGGGCCCATCCAGCAGCTGTCCCAAGTGTTCGACGGCTATCAGCAGGCCAGTGTCGGCCTGCTCCGGATCGGCGATCTGCTCCGCACTCCGAGTTCCATCGAGCGCGCCGCCGGCGACCATCGCACTCGGATCGACGGGCACCTGAGAGGCGAGGTGCGTCTGCGCGACGTCGGCTTCCGCTATTCCGGCGCGGAGAGTGACGCGCTGACCGACATCGACCTCCACATTCCGGCGGGCGCCACGGTGGCGCTGGTCGGCAAGACCGGCGCGGGCAAATCCACCATCGTGAAACTGCTCGCCCGCTTCTACGACCCGACGTCCGGCTCCGTACTCGTCGACGACGTCGACCTGCGTCGCTATTCGCTCGGTGAGTACCGCGGGCGACTGGGCGTGGTCCCGCAGGAGGCGCATCTGTTCACCGGCACGGTCGCGACCAACATCGCGTACGGCAGGCCCGACGCGAGTCGCGAGGAGATCGAGAATGCCGCCCGCGCGGTCGGAGCGCTCGGTACGATCGGCCGGCTGCGGGGTGGGATGCGTCACCCCATCGGCGAGCGGGGGCAGGGGTTGTCGGCGGGTCAGCGACAGTTGATCGCGCTTGCTCGCGCCGAACTGGTCGACCCCGACCTCCTGCTCCTGGACGAGGCGACCGCGACGCTTGATCCGGCCACAGAGCAGCTGGTTCTCGAGGCCGGCAGCCGTGTGACCCGGCGCCGGACGTCGGTCGTGGTAGCCCACCGACTGGCCACTGCAGCGCGCGCCGATGTGATCCTCGTCATCGACGGAGGCCGGATCGTGGAGACCGGATCGCACGCCACCCTGCGCTCGGCTGGTGGCCACTATGCGGGACTGTGGGATGCGGCGGAGAGCGGTGCAGGGAATAATCGCGGGGCGAGAACCGTCATCGATGGTGACCCCATCCGATGGCCGTGAGACAGCTCACACGTGCAGGCCTGGCGATTCGCACGTCACACGCGAGGGCTACTCTCATGTATATAGGCGCTCTGATCGGGTACCGAAATAGAAACGAGGCGAACACCTGCCGTGAGCAGCAGCTCTACATCCCAGTTCGGACAGAACCAGTGGTTGGTCGACGAAATGTACCAGCGTTTCCAGGACGATCCGTCGTCCGTGGACGCGAGTTGGCATGAATTTCTGACGGATTACTCCCCCGATGCCGCCGCCAAGGCCGGCGTAGCCAACGGACGCGGCACGAACGGCACCACCACCGCCGCATCTGCTGCCGCTCCCCCCGGCAAGACGTCGCCGCCGCCGGCCGCCAAGGCCGAGACCGCACCCACGTCGGCGACCAAGACGGGCGACGGCGCCCCGGCGAAGTCCGCTGCCAACGGCGCAGCTCCCAAGGCCGCGGCGCCCAAGACGGCCGCACCGAAGGCCGCCCCGGCCAAGACCGCACCGGCCAAGGAGTCGACCGCGAAGGCGTCCGCTCCCGAGACCGCTGCCGAAGAAACGAAGGTTCTGCGCGGCGCCGCTGCTGCCGTCGCGAAGAACATGTCGGCCTCGCTGGCCATTCCGACCGCCACCAGTGTTCGCGCCATCCCTGCGAAGCTGATGTTCGACAACCGGATCGTCATCAACAACCACCTCGCCCGTACCCGCGGCGGCAAGATTTCCTTCACCCACCTGCTGGGTTACGCGATCGTGCAGGCGGTCAAGGCGTTTCCCAACATGAACCGGCACTTCGCGGAGATCGACGGCAAGCCGCACTCCGTCACGCCCGCGCACACCAATCTCGGCCTGGCAATCGATCTGCCGGGCAAGGACGGCAGCCGGTCCCTCGTCGTCGCCGCCATCAAGAACACCGAAACGCACAACTTCACGCAGTTCTACAGCGCCTACGAGGACATCGTCCGGCGCGCGCGTGACGGCAAGCTCACCGGTGAGGACTTCTCGGGCGTCACCATCTCCCTCACCAATCCCGGTGGCATCGGCACCGTGCATTCCGTGCCGCGTCTGATGCAGGGACAGGGCGCCATCATCGGTGCCGGTGCCATGGAGTACCCCGCCGAATTCCAGGGCGCGAGCGACGAGCGCATTGCCGACATGGGCGTCGGCAAGCTGATGACGCTCACCTCGACGTACGACCACCGCATCATCCAGGGTGCCGAGTCCGGCGACTTCCTCCGGACCATTCACAACCTGCTGATCAGCGACGAGTTCTACGACGAGATCTTCCACGCGCTGCACATCCCGTACGAGCCGGTCCGCTGGCGTCAGGATGTGCCCGAAGGCGCGGTCGACAAGAACACCCGCGTCCTCGAGTTGATCGCCGCGTACCGCAACCGCGGTCACCTGATGGCCGACACCGATCCGCTGCAGTTCGTCAAGGACAAGTTCCGCAGCCACCCGGACCTCGACGTCATCACGCACGACCTGACCCTGTGGGATCTCGACCGTGAGTTCAAGGTCGGCGGCTTCCACGGCCAGGAGAAGATGAAGCTCCGCGACGTGCTCAGCGTGCTGCGCGACGCGTACTGCCGCCACGTCGGCGTCGAATACACGCACATCCTCGAGCCGGAACAGCAGCAGTGGCTGCAGGACCGCGTCGAGGCGCATCACGTCAAGCCGACGGTCGCTCAGCAGAAGTACATCCTGAGCAAGCTGAATGCCGCCGAGGCATTCGAGACCTTCCTGCAGACCAAGTACGTCGGCCAGAAGCGCTTCTCCCTCGAGGGCGCCGAGTCCGTCATCCCGATGATGGACGCCGTCATCGACCAGGCCGCCGAGCACCAGCTCGACGAGGTCGTCATCGGCATGCCTCACCGTGGTCGACTGAACGTGCTGGCGAACATCGTGGGTAAGCCGTACTCCAAGATCTTCACGGAGTTCGAGGGCAACATGAACCCGGCTGCCGCGCACGGCTCCGGTGACGTGAAGTACCACCTCGGTGCCGAGGGCACGTACATCCAGATGTTCGGCGACAACGACATCACGGTGTCGCTCACCGCCAACCCGTCCCACCTCGAGGCCGTCGACCCGGTCCTGGAGGGACTGGTCCGCGCCAAGCAGGACATCCTCGACAAGGGTGAGGACGGCTTCACCGTCCTGCCGTTGATGCTGCACGGTGATGCCGCATTCGCGGGTCAGGGCGTGGTGGCGGAGACGCTCAACCTTGCGCTGCTGCGCGGATACCGCACCGGCGGCACCGTCCACATCGTGGTCAACAACCAGGTCGGCTTCACCACCGCCCCGGAGCACTCGCGTTCCTCCGAATACTGCACCGATGTCGCGAAGATGATCGGCGCGCCGATCTTCCACGTCAACGGTGACGACCCCGAGGCCTGCGTGTGGGTTGCCCAGCTCGCTGTCGACTTCCGGGAGAAGTTCCAGAAGGACGTCGTCATCGACATGATCTGCTACCGCCGTCGCGGTCACAACGAGGGCGACGACCCGTCGATGACCCAGCCGGCGATGTACGACGTGATCGACACCAAGCGCAGCGTTCGTAAGAGCTACACCGAATCGCTGATCGGCCGTGGTGACATCTCGCTGAAGGAAGCCGAAGACGCTCTCCGCGACTACCAGGGACAGCTGGAGCGGGTGTTCAACGAGGTACGCGAGCTGGAGAAGTACAAGCCCGAGCCGAGTGAGTCGGTCGAGCTCGACCAGCCGCTGCCCACCAAGTTGACCACCGCGGTCGACCGTTCGGTCCTCGAGCGGATCGGTGACGCGTTCGTCAACGTGCCCGAGGGTTTCTCGGTGCACCCGCGCGTCAAGCCGGTCGTCGAGAAGCGCCGCGAAATGTCCCGCGAAGGCAAGATCGACTGGGCGTTTGCCGAACTGCTCGCCTTCGGTTCGCTGGTCGACCAGGGCAAGATGGTTCGCCTCTCGGGTCAGGACTCCCGCCGCGGTACGTTCACGCAGCGTCACTCGGTGCTCATCGACCGCAAGACGGGCGACGAGTACACGCCGCTGCAGAACCTCGGCAGCGAGAACCCGGGCAAGTTCCTGGTCTACGACTCAGCACTCAGTGAGTTCGCCGCCGTCGGTTTCGAGTACGGCTACTCCGTGGGCAACCCGGACGCCCTCGTGCTCTGGGAAGCCCAGTTCGGTGACTTCGTCAACGGTGCGCAGTCCATCATCGACGAGTTCATCTCCTCCGGTGAGGCCAAGTGGGGTCAGCTTTCCGACGTCGTGCTGCTCCTTCCGCACGGTCACGAGGGTCAGGGTCCGGACCACACGTCCGGCCGTATCGAGCGCTTCCTCCAGCTGTGCGCCGAGGGATCGATGACGGTGGCCGTCCCGTCTACGCCGGCCAGCTACTTCCACCTGCTGCGTCGCCACTCGCTCGACGGAATCCGCCGCCCGCTGGTGGTGTTCACGCCGAAGTCGATGCTGCGCAACAAGGCCGCCGTGTCCGATATCGAGGACTTCACCACCGGCAAGTTCCGGTCCGTCTTCGAAGAGCCGGTTTACGAGACCGGTGACGGCGACCGCAGCAAGGTCACCCGGGTGCTCCTCGTCAGCGGCAAGCTGTACTGGGAACTGCTCGCGAAGAAGCACAAGGACAACCGCGACGACATCGCGATCGTCCGTATCGAGCAGCTGTACCCGGTGCCGAGCCGTCGCCTGCGTGAAACGCTCGATCGCTACCCGAACGCCGCCGAATTCCGGTGGGTTCAGGAGGAGCCGGCCAACCAGGGTGCATGGCCGTTCTTCGGTCTCGCGCTGCCCGAGTTGCTCCCGGAGAAACTCGCTGGGATCAAGCGGATTTCGCGCCGTTCGATGTCGGCACCGTCCTCGGGTTCGAGCAAGGTCCACGCTGTCGAACAGCAGGAGATTATCGATGAGGCCTTCGGCTGAAGAGCGTGTAACGGCTGAAGCCTTCGGCTGACATCGGCTGAACCACCACTGAGCCGGGCCGAGTTCGCTGTACGAGGCGAACTCGGCCCGGCTTTGTGGTGTCCGGATCCGCTCGGCTAGCCGCGCCCTGGTCAGATGCACCCCTTCTCGGTCGACGCACCCATTTTCGTGCCCTGAAACCGGTGCAGCTGCCTAAAAGGAGTGCCTCAGCATCGTCGCCATCGGCCCGCTAGCTTGCGCTGGTGGCCGCGACCAGTGCTGCGGCGATCTCGGGCGCCGCCGCGACCGCGAGGGCGGGCAGCGCTTGTACGTTGAGTTCTATCAATTGCTCACGGGTGAGCTGCGGATCGCGCAACCAGCTGATCGTGACCTCCTCGACGTATGCGATCCAGCCACGGACGGTCAGTTCCACCGCGGGTGTCCGCTCGACGCCGAGGATCGGGAGCTGCTCGAGAGTGCGCTCGGACATCTTTGCCCGCGTCTCCTCGAAGACAGCCCGCATGTCGGGGTCGCCACTGGCTGTGCCTCGGAGCAGCGAAACGTAGGTGCCACGGTTCTCCGACACGTAGTCGACGTATGCGGCCAATACGGACCGCAGAATCTGCAACGGATCCCGGGCGTCGTCCACGTAGGGGTCGGGCGCAGTCCGGGCCAGCATCTCGCTGCTGGAGTGACGCACGATGGCGAGATGGAAGTCGTGCTTCGAAGCGAAGTAGTGGAAGAGCAGTCCCCGCGAGACTCCGGCCTGGTCGGCGATCTCCTCGACCGAGATCTGCTCGAGCGGCCGTTGCGCCAGCATCTTCACACCGAGGTCGATCAATTGTGCCCGTCGTTGCTCCGGGCTGAGACGGGTCCGCTTCACGACGTCCATGACAGCATCTTACTGAACGGAGGTCAATAGCTATTGACTACCCCTCAATAGCGCCCTATTGTCTCCTACATGAGTCTTCCCGTCACAGACACTTACGACACGACCGCGGGTGCCCGATACGTCGACACCTTGATTATCGGCAGCGGGTTCGCCGGGCTGGGCGCGGCCATCAAGCTCACCCAGGCAGGCAAGACCGATTTCCTCGTGCTCGAACGCGGCACGGAGGTCGGCGGCACCTGGCGCGACAACACGTACCCGGGCGCGGCATGCGACGTGCCCTCGCACCTGTACTCCTACTCGTTCGCGCTGAACCCCGAGTGGACACGCTCGTTCTCGACCCAGCCCGAGATCCAGAAGTACATCCAGTCGGTGGCGGACAAGTACAAGGTGCGCGACCGCCACGTTTTCGGTTGTGACGTGACATCCGCACACTGGAACGAGCAGACCACGCGGTGGGAAGTCACCACCACCAAGGGGAACTTCGTCGCGAAGATCGTCGTCTCGGCGGTCGGTGCACTGTGCGAGCCGGCGCTCCCCGACATCAAGGGCATCGAAGAGTTCGAGGGCGAGATCTTCCACTCCGCCCGCTGGAACCACGACGCCGACCTGACGGGAAAGCGGGTTGCCGTCATCGGTACGGGCGCCTCGGCCATCCAGATCGTCCCGGCGATCGGCAAGAAGGTGTCGCACCTCGACGTCTACCAGCGCACGGCCCCGTGGATCCTGCCTCGCGCCGACCGCGAGTACACGAAGGCCGAGCACGCCGCGTTCAAGTACCTGCCCGGTTTCCAGAAGCTGTGCCGTAGCGGGATCTACTGGATGCGTGAGAGCCAGGTCGTCGGGCTCGCGAAGGCACCGGTGTTCATGAAGCCGCTGCAGTTCGCGGCCGAGCGCCACCTGCGCCGCCAGATCAAGGACAAGGACCTGCGCAAGAAGGTCACCCCGAATTTCCAGATCGGCTGCAAGCGCATGCTGATCTCGAACAACTACTACCCGACGCTCGCGCAGGACAACGTCGACCTGGTGACCGAGGGCATCGCCGAGGTCAAGGGCAACGCAGTCGTCTCGAAGACCGGCACGGTCCGCGAGGTCGACGCCATCGTGGTCGCCACCGGTTTCCACGTCACCGACTCCCCCACCTTCCAGGGAATTTTCGGCAAGGACGGCCGCTCGCTCGCCGAGATCTTCGACGAAGGCGGGCAGCAGGGTTACAAGGGCGCGGCGATCGCGAACTTCCCCAACATGTTCTTCCTCGTCGGTCCCAACACAGGACTGGGCCACACCTCGATGGTTTTCATGATCGAGTCGCAGCTCAATTACCTGGTCGACGCACTCGACACCCTCGACAAGTACGGCATCGGCAAAATCGAGGTCCGGCAGGACGCGCAGGACCGATACAACGCCGACCTCCAGGAGAAGCTGTCGCACAGCGTGTGGAACAACGGCGGGTGCGCCAGCTGGTACCTCGACAAGCACGGCAACAACACGACACTGTGGCCGGGGTTCACCTTCCAGTTCCGGAATCAGACGCGGCGTTTCGACCTCGCGGCGTACGACAGTGTGGCCGCCGCCGACCTCCCCGCACCGGTGCAGGTGAACGGTCAGTCCTCGGACTCGTTCGCCATCTCGGCACAGATCGACCTCGACGACGACAAGGTGGCAGCACAGTGAGCACATTCGCAGGCAAGGTGGTCGTGATCACCGGCGCCGGTTCGGGCATCGGCAGGGCTCTCGCCGTCAATCTGGCAGGGCAGGGCGCCAAACTGGCAATCTCCGACATGGACACCGTCGGTCTCGCCGAGACGGCGCGACAGGTCGCCGCCCTCGGCGCCGACGTGAAGTCGGACCATCTGGATGTCACCGAGCGCGAAGCGGTACTCGCGTACGCCGACGCCGTGCGTGCCCACTTCGGCACGATCAACCAGGTCTACAACAACGCCGGTATCGCATATCACGGCGAGTTCGAGAAGTCCGAGTTCAAGGACATCGAGCGGATCATGGATGTGGACTTCTGGGGAGTCGTCAACGGCACCAAGGCATTCCTGCCGCACCTCATTGCCTCGGGCGACGGCCACCTGGTGAACATCTCGAGCCTCTTCGGTCTGTTGTCCATGCCGGGCCAGACCGCCTACAACTCCGCGAAGTTCGCGGTCCGCGGCTTCACCGAGTCGCTGCGACAGGAGATGCTGATTGCTAAGCATCCCGTCAAGGTGACCTGTGTGCATCCGGGAGGCATCAAGACAGCCATTGCCCGCAATGCCACCGCAGGCCCCGGCGAAGACTTGGACACGTTCGCCCAGTTCTTCGACAAGAAGCTCGCCCGGACCTCACCGGAAGATGCGGCTGCCACCATCGTCAAGGGTGTGCGCAAGGGTAAGGCGCGGGTGCTGATCGGCGCCGACGCGAAGTTCCTGGACGCCTGGGTGCGCGTGGTCGGCCCGAGCTACCAGCGAGTGGTCGCCGCCGTCGCCGGGCGTGTCCTTCCCAAGCCGAACTGAGGTCGCCGTGAGCTTCTCCTTGCCGCTCCCGGTAGTCGCCGCCGCGCTGCGGCCGTTCTACCGGCTGAGCCTCAACTCGCGGCTGCCGTATCCGGCGCAGAGGGCGCTGCTCGAAATGGCCGCACCGCTGCAGCAGATGCCGGAGGGGGCGGCCTGCCGCCCGGCCACCTTGGCCGGCCGGCCCGCCGAGCGGATCACGGTGGGCGCCACCGAGCGCCGGACCGCCGTGCTCTATCTCCACGGTGGCGCGTACACCATCGGCTCGCCCGCGACCCATCGGTCGCTGGCCGCGCATCTGGCACGTGAATCCGGAAGCGTGGTCTACACACTCGACTACCGCCTGGCTCCCGAACATCCGTTTCCTGCCGGGCTCGAGGACGCCGTAGCGGCGTTCCTCGAGCTGACCACAGAACACGGGTACGAGACAGGTCGACTGGCAATCGCCGGCGACTCCGCGGGCGGTGGTCTGGCGGCGGCCACGGCGCGGCGCCTGATCGACCGGCACGGGGTCACCCCGGCCGCGTTGGGACTCATCTCACCGTGGGTCGATCCGGGCAGGCGCGACACCATCCGGGACCGCGACCTCGTGGTGAATACCGCGTGGTCGTTCGACGCCGCCGAGAAGTACCTGGGGAGCGGAGACAAGTTCGATCCCGGTTATGCCCCGCTGCACGGAGATTTGAAGGGGTTTCCGCCCACTGTCGTTCACGTCGGACTCGACGAGGTTCTGTATCCACAGATCTTGGAGTTCGTCGACAAGCTCGAGAAGTCGGGCGTCGACGTGATGCTCACCGAATACGCCCGACTCTGGCACGTTGCGCACCTCCAGGCCTCGTTGGTACGCGAGGCTGCGGACGCCGTCGCCGAACTCGGGGCTTACTTGAAATCACACATGTGCGTCCAGCCAGACACGAGCGACGTCGGCTGAATCGGCACCACCGCGGACCTGGCCGATCATGTCGGCCAGGTCCGCTGTCGTCAGCTCCCCCGCCACCACGTTCAGCGCCTTGATCTGGGGTTCACCGAGCGCCCCGACCCGGTAGAGCGGCACCACGTTCTGGGCTGTGAAGATCGGCTCGTCGTCGTCCAGCAGAACGAGGTCCGAGCTCGCGACTTCCGGGGTCGCGGTGGTCACTCCTGCCACCACGGCGCCATCCACCTGTGCGGGGACGGAGAGTTCCGCGACCGCCGCGGCTCCGTCCGGAACCGCGCGCGTCTGTGCGAACGTGCAACCGGTCAGATCGGCGAGTGAGCCGGCCTCGAAATCGGGGGTGAGCACCGCGGAGCTACGACTGCACGCGGGAATGAGCTCGTCGAGCGTCGTCACCGCCATCCGGGTAGACGTGTCCGCAGACACCGCCAGCGCGGACCGATCCTCCGCCGCCGCATAGTCTGAGATCGAAAGACCTTGCGGCAGAGCCTGACTCAGCGCCTCGAATACCTCGTCCTGTTCCTTTTCGGTCGACTCGGGATCGTAATAGCGCAGCAGCCGGCCGGTGAACTCGGGCACCAACGTCACTTCGCCCGCATCGAGCCGCCGAAGATAGGAGGTGCGGTCGCCCAGGCCGGTCTCGGTGGATGCCGGCGCACCCGTCGAACGGAGAGCGCCCGCGTAGATTTCGGCCAGGACCCGGCTTTCCGCCGTGTCTCCCGATCCCACCACCACCTCACCCGAGGTCTGTCCCGCGGAACCGTCGAGAGCAGTGTTGTCGACATCGCAGGCCGACAGCGCGCCGGGAACCAGAATCAGCACCGACGCTGCCGCCCATGCCCCGAGACGAGCGGACTTCCGGGAACTCCCGTTCCCCGATCCGCCCTTACCTGTCTGTGCCACCTCGCACGCCTTCCCTCGCATCACGCTGAGCCGAAACCAGTGTTGCCCACCTGCCTATCGTTACACTGACGCCACATCGGCCCGGCGGTGTGCCCACCGGATCTCCCGATCATGCGGCAGTAGTGAACAAACGGCAGTGTGAACGAACGGAAGGACGCGCATGCGCACCTCGAACACATCCTCGGGTCGCGGGTTCGCCCGCCGCACTCTGGGCGGCCTCGCAGTCGCCACGGTTGCCGTGGTCTCCCTCGCCGCGTGCGGGGGCGGTTCCGATCCGTTGTCGGCCGAGGGCGAAGGGTCCGGTGACGACGCAAACGCCGTCATCGTGGGTTCGGCGAACTTCCCGGAGTCCGAGACGGTGGCCAATATCTACACCGAGGTTCTCCGCGCCAACGGTTTCGACGTAACCACGAAGTTCGACATCGGAAGCCGCGAGGCCTACATTCCGGCGCTGAAGGACGCGTCGATCGACGTCATTCCGGACTACACGGGCAACCTGCTGCAGTACCTCGATCCGGAGTCGACTGCCACCAGCGCTGCCGACGTCAACTCGGCACTTCCGGGTGCACTCGGATCGGAGTTGACGATCACCACCGCCGCCCCAGCCGAGGACAAGGACGCCGTCGTCGTCACGGCGGAGACCGCACAGAAGTGGAATTTGACCTCGATTGCGGACTTGGCAGCGCATTCGGCGGAGGTGAAGTTCGGTGCACCCGCCGAGTTCCAAGAGCGCCGCGCCGGATTGCCCGGACTGAAGGAGAACTACGGACTCGATATCGCACCGGCCAACTTCGTCCCCATCGCGGACAGCGGCGGCCCCGCCACGGTCGAGGCTCTGGCATCGGGGCAGATCACCGCGGCGAACATCTTCACCACCTCGCCGGCAATCGGGAAGAACAACTTTGTGGTGCTCACAGACCCGAAGAACAATTTTCCGGCTCAGAACGTCGTTCCGGTGGTGCGCGCAGCCAAGTCGACGGCCGAGCTGACTCGAGCGCTCGACGCACTGTCCGCGAAGCTGACGACGGAGGAGCTGGTGAAGTTGAACGATGCCGTGTCCGGTGACGCCAAGACGGAGCCGGCGGCAGCCGCGAAGCAGTGGGTCGTAAACCAGGGGCTCGACAAGCCGGTCTCCTGAGGAGTCGACGGTGATCACATTTTCGGGCGTCACCAAGCGGTACCCGGACGGCACCACGGCGGTCGACAACCTCGATCTGCATATCGACGCGGAGTCGTTCACGGTCTTCGTCGGGCCTTCCGGCTGCGGCAAGACCACATCGATGCGCATGATCAACCGGATGATCACCCCGACGGCCGGAACCATCTCGGTCGACGGCCGGGACATCGCCTCCACCGATGCAGTGAAGCTTCGCCTCGGGATCGGTTACGTGATCCAAAGCGCTGGACTGCTACCGCATCGCACCGTGATCGACAACGTCGCGACCGTACCGGTCCTGCGCGGTGACTCCCGCCGTGCGGCCCGGACGGCTGCGCTGTCGGTGCTCGAGCGGGTCGGTCTCGACCCCGCGCTGGCGGGCCGTTATCCCGGCCAGCTGTCGGGTGGGCAGCAGCAGCGTGTGGGCGTGGCCAGGGCGCTGGCTGCCGACCCGCCCATTCTGCTGATGGACGAACCGTTCAGCGCGGTGGACCCCGTGGTCCGCGAGGATTTGCAGGCGGAGATGCAACGACTGCAGGCCGACCTGCGCAAGACCATTGTGTTCGTGACGCACGATATCGACGAGGCGGTCAAGCTCGGTGACCGGCTGGCAGTCTTCGGACCGGGCGGCCGATTGCAGCAATACGATGCGCCCGACACGGTGCTGTCCGCGCCGGCCACCGATTTCGTCGCCGGATTCGTCGGCCGCGACCGCGGCTATCGCGGCCTGTCGTTCCGCGCGGCAGACGAGGTTTCCCTTCATCCCCTCCGGACGGCCACCGAACGGGAGCTGAGCACACTGCGGCTCGACCGCGGTGATTGGGCGCTGGTGGTGACCGATTCCGGTGTTCCGCGGGGCTGGATCGACGTCACGGGCGTCGAAGGGTTGCGCTCGGGCCGCCCGCTGTCGGAATGTACTGCGGCAGGCGGCTCACTGTTCCCGCCGGGCGGAGACCTGCGGCAAGCGTTGGATGCGGCCATCTCGTCGCCGTCAGGAATAGGTGTGGCCGTCGACAGGGACGGTGCCGCCCGCGGCGGCATCCTCGGGTCCGAGGTCATCGAGAAGCTGACGCAACAGCGGGCCGCCGAGGATCGCGCGCGGAACGAGCAGTTCTTCGCGCCCGCGTCCACTTCTCCCGACAGGCCGTGATCCTGTGCGGTGGCTCATCGACAATTTTTCCGTAGTCGTCGACCTGACGAGGACCCACCTGTACCTGGCGCTGATGCCACTCCTACTCGGCCTGGTCGTCGCCGTCCCGGTGGGCACCGCGATCCGGGGTGCATCGGTGCTGCGCAAGGTCACCACGACCATCGCCGGCATCGCGTTCACGATTCCCTCGCTGGCCCTCTTCGTCACCATCCCGTCCGTCGTCGGACTGCAGATCCTCGATCCGCTGAATGTGGTGATCGCCCTGACCATCTATTCCACCGCCCTGCTCGTCCGCGCCGTCCCGGAGGCCCTCGACTCGGTTCCCGCCGACGTCGTCGACTCCGCGAACGCGATGGGTTTCACACCCTTGCGCCGGGCACTGACAGTCGAATTGCCTTTGGCCTTACCGGTTCTCGCGGCAAGTGTGCGCGTGGTGGCGGTCACCAACATTTCGCTGGTCTCGGTCGGTTCGCTGATCGGGATCGGCGGACTCGGGACCCTGTTCACCCGCGGCTACCAGCGTGACTATCCCGATCAGATTCTCGCGGGGATAATCGCCATCGTCGTCCTCGCACTGGTCTTCGACCTGGCGCTGTTCCTCCTCGCCCGTGCGCTCACACCATGGACGCGGCAGAAGAAGGAGGCGGCGGCGGCATGAGCATCTTCGGCGGGGCGTGGGACTACATTGTAGATCCGGCCAACTGGGAGGGCAGGGCCGGAATCGGGGCGCGCATCCTCGAGCACCTCTGGTACAGCCTTCTCGCCGTCGCCTTCTCGGCCGCCGTCGCGGTTCCGCTCGGTGCGGTCATCGGCCATCTGCGTCGAGGCGAGGTGCTGGTGGTGGGCCTCGTCAACGCGCTGCGTTCACTTCCCACGTTGGGCCTGCTGACCTTCCTCGTGCTGCTCCTCGGGCTCGGTCTCATCCCGCCGATCCTCGCCCTGGTGGTACTCGGCATTCCGCCGCTACTGGCCGGCACCTACTCCGGTGTCGCGAACGTCGACCGGACGGTGGTAGACGCCGCCCGCGCGATGGGCATGACCGAGTGGCAGGTCCTCAGTCGCGTGGAGGCACCGAATGCGCTGCCGCTCATGCTCGGCGGACTGCGCAACGCCACACTGCAGATCATTGCAACCGCAGCGGTGGCCGCGTACGTCAACCTCGGCGGACTCGGACGGTACATCTTCGACGGACTCGCCTTGCGTCAGTACGACCGGGTACTGGTCGGTGCGCTCCTGGTGACGATCCTGGCCCTCGTCGTCGACGGGCTTCTCGCGCTCGCGGTGTGGGCATCCGTCCCGGGCACCGGCCGGCTACGTCGTGGAACCAGCGCTCAGGAGTGGGCCGACCTGGCAGTCGCCGCGAAGTCCCGCTAGAACGGCAAACACCCCGGGCGGGAACCTTGGTGCGGGCTCCGGTCCGGGGTGTTCAACGGATTCTCGCTAGTCGGTGACGCCTTCTGCGCGAGCAGCGGCGGCGACTGCCTCCGCGACAGCGGGGGCGACGCGAGGATCGAGCGGGCTGGGAACGATCTTGTCTACAGCCAACTCGTCACCGACGACCGAGAGGATTGCCTCGGCGGCGGCAAGCTTCATGCCTTCGGTGATACGGCGGGCGCCGGCGTCGAGCGCACCGCGGAACACACCGGGGAAGGCGAGCACATTGTTGATCTGGTTCGGGAAGTCGCTACGCCCGGTGGCCACGATCGCCGCGTGCTTCTTCGCGACCTCGGGGTGGATTTCCGGGTCCGGGTTCGACAGCGCGAAGACGATGGCGTCGTCCGCCATGGTCGCGATGAGTTCTTCGGGAACGGTGCCCGCGGACACTCCGAGGAACACGTCCGCACCGTCGAGGGCTTCGACGATCCCGCCGTGCCGGCCGGTGGGGTTGGTGCGGGCCGCGAGGTCGACCTTGACCTCGTTCAGGTCCTTGCGGTCGGCCGAGACGATGCCCTTGGAATCGAGAACGGTCACGTCGGCGATGCCGGCGGCGAGCAGGATGTTCGCGCAGGCGACACCGGCGGCGCCGGCGCCGGAGATGACGACGCGCAGCGAGGAGATGTCTCGCTTCTGCACCTTCACCGCACCCTTCAGGGCGGCGAGGACCACGATCGCGGTGCCGTGCTGATCGTCGTGCATGACCGGGCAGTCCAGGGCCTCGATCACGCGCTTCTCGATCTCGAAGCAGCGCGGTGCGGAGATGTCCTCGAGGTTGACCGCGCCGAAGCTCGGGCGCAACCGGATGAGGGTTTCGACGATTTCGTCGGGGTCCTTGGTGTCGAGCACCAGCGGAATGGAATTGAGGCCCGCGAAGTTCTTGAACAGTGCGGACTTGCCTTCCATCACCGGGAGGGAGGCGCGGGGACCGATGTCGCCGAGGCCGAGTACCGCGGAGCCGTCGGAGACCACGACCACGAGGCGGCTGGTCCAGGTGTACCGGTCCGCGAGGGTCTCGTCGGCGGCGATGGCGCGGGAAACCTGCGCGACGCCGGGCGTGTAGGCAATGGATAGGGCGCGCTGGGTATCGAGGGCGGTCGTGGTCTCAACCGAGAGCTTCCCCCCGATGTGGCCGGCGAAGATCTCCTCGTCGGTCAGCTCGACCTTCTGCGGTGTGGTGGGTTCGGACACGATGGACACGATGACACTCCTGCTAAGTCCAGGCTCACTCGGGGCCGGGTTACTGTGAAGTAACCATGCGGATCGGCGCTGATCTACGTAGTTACTCCGCGAACGACAACTGGTGAAGCTTCCGGTGCGCGCGATCACTTTGGCCGCAGAACTTCCGAAGCGTGGATGGCGCTGGGCGGGTGAGCCCTTGGCAACGCTGCCATAAATCCCCGCCGAAGGGCGGTGGCGCCGACGTCGGAGTGATGCTAAGTCAAGCACGAAGATCGCTGCACAATCAAATCGCCACGGGAGTCAGACGTCTCACGTTTTCCGGCTTCTACCTGTGAGAACAAGTTACCGACGGGTCACCGTGAGAGCCGGTTTCACATAACTCTCCGAGCGTCGGTCAACCCCACCATTGGGTGACCAGCAGAAGCGCTGCCGCAGCGAGGACGGCGACTGATGCGAGCACCGCGGCGAGACCGTCGCGGCGGTCGGCGATCCGCTGGGCCACGACCACGACCACGGACGCGACGATGTGCGCGGTGATCGAGACCGCTCCCGGACCCGGGAATCCCCTGCCGCCGCCCACATAGGCGGACCCGATCACGACGAGACACAGGATCACCACACCGGCCGCGACGGCGCCACTGAACGCGCGCGACGCCCTGACGACAAATGAGCTGCGACGTGGCTCGCGCGGGGGCACGGACCTCGGCGGCGTCGGGCCGTAGGGGTCGTCACGGCCAGCGTCGTAGCCGTGAGGGTCGTAGTGGTCGCGGTTGCCGTAGCGGTCCGAATCGCGGGCAGTCATGCCGAAATCACCTGTGTACCGGAGGCTTTGGAGGCGAGCTTGTCGAACTCGTCGGGGTCCGTGCCGAACTCGCCCAGCCGGATCGTCTTGTTCGTCCCGTGGTAATCGGAAGATCCGGTGACGACGAGCCCCAATTCGTCGGCCAGTCCCAGAAGGACCGCGACATCGGCCGACGAGTGGTCGGGATGATGCACCTCGAGCCCGTGTAAACCCTCAACGGCCAGCTCCCGGACGTGATCGAGCGACAGCAGCCGTCCCCGCGCCCGCGCCCGCCCGTGGGCGAGAACGCTCACCCCTCCGGCCTCGGCCACCAGTTGCACCGCCTCGTCCAAAGGGGTGTCGGATTTGTCGACGAAGTACCGGCCCCGCGGCGCCAGCAGGTCGACGAACGCCTCGTTGACACTGCTCACGACTCCGGCCCGCATCAGCGCCCTCGCCAGATGTGGGCGACCCGCGGCGGGACCCGCTGCCGCCAGGACCTCGTCGGCGTCGATGGGCAGGCCGTCCTCCATCATCAGCTCGGCCATGGCCCGGATCCTGACGACCCGTTCGGTTCGCAACCGCTCACGTTCCCGCGCGAACGCGGCGTGCGCGGGATCGAAGAGGTAGGCCAGCAGGTGAACCGCGACGGGACGACCGTCCTCACCCCGGCCCGCGCAGGACATCTCCATGCCCCGGACCAGGGTCAACCCGGCAGGCATCGCCGCAACCGCCTCTGCCCACCCCGCCGTGGTGTCGTGATCGGTGATGGCCACGACGTCCAGACCCGCGGCACCGGCCGCGCGCACGAGGTCTGCCGGACTGTCGGTACCGTCCGAGGCCGTCGAGTGAGTGTGGAGATCGATGCGCACCTGCCCAGTGTGTCAGGTGCGCTCGGGAAGGGTCCGGGCGTGCGTGCGTCGAGCGGTGTCGTGCCGTCCGGTCGTCGGGGATTCGGGACTCCGGTGCTCACGTAGGATTGCGCGACACCAGGTCCTCGGTCTCGACGCTGAAGGGAGTGCTCGCACCCATGCCCTCACTTCCGGCACAAGGCCGCGACAAGTCCGCGGGTCCCCGGATCCGCATCCCCACCGCACGCGCCGTGGTGGATTGCGGCGTGTACGTGGACGGCATCCGTCTGCCCGGTAAGTACACCCATCAGGCTGCCCTCGCCGAGGTTCGGCGGCGTGGCCGGGGATTCGTGTGGGTCGGACTCCTCGCACCCGACGAAGGTCAGATGGAGAGCGTGGCCGAGACGTTCGGCCTGCACGAACTGATGGTCGAGGACGC
Source organism: Rhodococcus sp. ZPP (assembly GCF_017656075.1). Lineage (NCBI taxonomy): Bacteria > Bacillati > Actinomycetota > Actinomycetes > Mycobacteriales > Nocardiaceae > Rhodococcus > Rhodococcus sp. ZPP. The sequence continues at coordinate 5,716,956 of NZ_CP058638.1, read as the reverse complement.
TGTCCACGCGCACCAGCGGCCCAAACTCGAACGCTACGACGACATCCTGTTCCTGGTGCTGCGGACCGTCAATTATGTGCCACACGATTCAGTGGCGACCGCCAGTGAGATCGTGGAGACCGGCGAGATCATGGCCTTCGTGGGCGCGGACTACGTCGTGACCGTGCGGCACGGCGATCATTCCGGGCTCGCGAACGTCCGGCGCTCGCTCGAGGAGAATCAGGAACGGCTCGTGCTCGGTCCCTATGCCGTCCTGCACGCGGTGGCCGACCACGTCGTCGATACGTACCTCGAGGTCACCCAGGCCATCGAACACGACGTCGACGGCATGGAGGAGGCGGTGTTCAGCCCGCGGAACACCGTCGCGGTCGAGCACATCTACCTGCTCAAGAGGGAGATCGTCGAACTGCGCAAGTCGGTGAACCCGCTGTCGAACCCGCTGCTGCGGTTGACGCAGTCGCCCGGCAATCCGGTGCCGAAGGAAGTGCGGCGGTACTTTCGCGACGTGCTCGACCACCACACCACCGTCGCAGAGCGGATAGCCGAGTACGACGAGGTGCTCAGCTCACTCGTCGACGCGGCTCTCGCCAAGATCGCCGTCCAGCAGAACACCGACATGCGCAAGATTTCGGCATGGGTGGCCATCGCCGCCGTGCCCACGATGATCGCAGGAATCTATGGCATGAATTTCGACAACATGCCCGAATTACATTGGCAATACGGGTATCACCTCGTGGTGGCCTTCATTGTGTCGGTCACGGTGGGACTGTTCGTCACCTTCCGCCGAAACAACTGGCTCTAGAGGGACGCCGCGCCGCGGTTCGGGTCGCGCACGTCGATGCCCGCCTCGGTCCACGCTTCCCGTAATGCCTCGGCGCCGCGCAGTCGCACCCACGCTGCCTCGGTTCCGGTGAGGGGCACGGCGGCGAGGAACTGCACCGCGTCGGCGGGTTCGGGAAGGGCCAGGTCCGGAATCGAGGACTTGCCCAGGAGCACCGCCGTGAACGGCGTGTCCTTCCACAACGGCTCGCCGAGGTCGAGGAGCGCGTCCTCGACGAGGACCACCCCCTCCACCGACGGCGCCGCCGCCAGCACCGCGAGCGTGCGCGCGACACCCGAGCTCACCCCGGCTCCCCCGCGCAGCGTCAGCACGAGTTCCGCGCGCGGACCCCGCATCGGGTCGGCCACCAATTCCCCGGGATCACCCATCGGGTGCCGGGAGCAACCCAGAGTCACGTACCGGACGAGATCGTCTTCGGCGGGAGGGAACCGCAGCACGTCGAGAGGCTCGACCCCCAGAAACGTCACCGAGGCGGCGGTCGGCTCGGGCCCGCCGATCTGTTCGAGCAGGTGCGCACGAACGGCTGCCACAACGCTGTCAGTCACCCCGCCATCAAACCACCGCGCGCGGTCACTCGTCCCCCGGCCTCTCGAGCCGGTAGCGTCGGGCCATGGTCTCGGTACTCGCGGTCTCCGACGAGACGATCGAGTCGTTGTGGACCCCGCAGGGGCGCACCATGAAGGTCGACCTCGTCCTCGGTGCCGGTGATCTGCCCTTCGACTATCTCGAGTATCTGATGGATGCACTCGATGCACCGTGCGTGTTCGTGCCCGGCAACCACGACCCCGACCTTTCCGGCTATTCCGCGGGCCGTGTCGGATGGATGCGTTCCGGTATGCCGTCGACGTGGCCGGGTCCGTGCGGCGCCGTCAACGCCGACGGACGGATCGTCCGCATCGCCGGACTGCGGATCGCCGGCCTGGGCGGATCGATTCGGTACAACGACGGCCCCAATCAGTGGACCGAACGGCAGCAGCGCCGGCGTGCCCGCAACCTGGCCATGACGAGTGCGTGGCATGCGCGCCGATCCGGAGTAGCCGGTGTCGACGTGCTCCTCACGCACAGCCCACCGCGCGGAGTCGGTGATCTCGAGGACCCGCCGCACCGCGGTTTCGAGTGTTTCGAGCAGCTGGCCGCACGGTTGCAGGCTCGGACACTCGTTCACGGCCACGTGCACCCGTACGGGACGACGCCCGTGGACAGAGTGCTCGGCTCCACGACGGTGATCAACACGGTCGGGTTCACTCTCATGGAGATGTCTTCGGGTACCGAACCGACGATCGTGAGGCGACGGCATGGCACGTGACACCGGTTTCCCTGCCGCCGACGCGGAGAACGACTTCACCCGTCAGCGCCGCCGCGCCGAGCTCTCCCGGCTGGTCAACTGGTTACGCAGGGAACCGGACGACGTCAACGAAATCCTGCCGTTCGACGAAGTGGTGGCCGCGCTCGGGAGGATCGGCGAACGGTCACTGGGGTTGCAGGTGATCCCCGTCAACTCGATCGTCGGGAGTGTCGACCGCACCAGTGACTTCGACCGGTACTTCCGTCCTACGTCCGCCCGGATACGCGAACGCTGGCAGCGGCTGGCCGCAGCGCAGCGCCGCGGCGAGTCGGTTCCGCCGATCCAGGTGTACAGAATCGGGTCGATGCACTTCGTCAGCGACGGCCACCACCGCGTGTCCATCGCCTACGCGATGCACTGGAGCACCATCGACGCGTACGTGAGGGAGATCCTCACCCGGATCTCGCCGGACGGCATCACGCAGCGCGGCGATCTGCTGATCAAGGACCATCGCCGACTGTTCCTGAGCCGGGTACCCCTCACCGGCGCCCAGCGCAAGGCGGTGACGGTCACCGATCCGTGGGAGTACGCGGAAATCAGCGAGTGCGTCGAAGCCTGGGGATTTCGTCTCATGCAGGAGATGGGCGAGTTCGTGGGCCGCGACACCGTGGCGCGTCGGTGGTTCGGCGAGGAATTCCTCCCGGTCGTGCGCATGGTCCGGGCCGCCGGCATGTTGCCCGACCACACCGATGCCGAAGCCTACCTGTGGGTGGCTCGAGAACGGTATCGCCTGGTGCGTCAACATGTCTGGAACGACGAGATCATCGCCGAACTGAGCCAGCGGGCGCCCCGCAAGCACCGGTCTACGAGTCCGTGAACCGCACCTCCCGGGTGACGGCCTCGGGGTGTGCGAACTTCAGCAATCGGCGCCCTTCCGCTTCGATGGCCGGCCGATGAGATTTGGCGATCGTGGTCAGCGGCTCCACCTCGAGGATCACCCCGTCCTTCTCCACGGTCGTGGTCGTGAAGCCCGCGACCCTGCCGCCCACCAGCACGGCAGGCTTGATGATCCCGTTCTGAGTGAAGACCCGCTTCCGCACCTCGTCGTCGAGAATCCGCCTGCGATCCGCATGGGAAAGAAGCACATTGTCGAAGGGCGCGAGGATGCGCACCGGCGCAGGCACCCCAGCCTCCGGCCGCGGCGCGTCCGGAAGGTCGAAAAGTTCCGTTCCCGATTCCGCGGTGAACACCCGCAACTGCGGGCGCAGCTCGTCCAGGATCTCGCCGAGCCGGGTCAAGCCTGACCACGCCTGTGCATCCAGGGCACTCGCCGGGCCGAACGCGGCGAGGTAACGCAGGACCATCGTCCGTAGTGACGGCGCCGGGTCGAGTGCTTGCCCCACCCACGACTCGAGTGTCGCCAGCGCGGGCTGTCCCGACCTGCCCCACAACCCCCGCGGTGGCACCTGGACCATCGGCACGAGCCCGCGCACCCCGTGCGCGAGGGCCGCGCCGCCGCGTCCGGGAAATCGCTCCTCGAGCAGCGGCCGCATCTGCAGTTGCGTGAGCGGCCGATCCTGGACGAGGTCGCGGCCGGCGGCGGCGAGAGCGGCGGCATCGATCCCGTAGAGGTGTGCCCGGTACTGCGTGTTGGTGCGCAGATCCCGATCGAGGAGCGGCTGAACCAGCGGGCGGAATGTCAGAGCGTCGGCCGCCGACAACGCGAACACGGTTCCACGCATGGCGACGATGCGAACCACTTCGCGGCGCTCGATGAGCTCGGAGAGGGCATCGGGCCGGAAATTCTCGATGCGTGCCCACAGGGCGAAATACGGCGGCATCGGGGCCTGGGCCTGCAGCCCGCACAGGTGCTCGATCATCTCGAGAGCCGGCGTCCCTGTTCGGCGTAGCAATCCCTGGCGGGCCAGCGTGGCCCGTCCCAGCGCCCGATCCGACATCCGTTCGGAACCCACCGCGTCGACCCCCTTTGTTAGTTAGCCCCAGTACCGTGTTTATCTGTCAGTGTCGACAGGACGACGCACGGAGGACCACATGAGCGCAGAACCCGGACCCACGCCGAGGATGCTGCTGCCGGTCATGTGCTTCATCGTCATGATTCTGGCGGTTCTCCAGACCTTGGTGGTACCGATCGTCGGCACGATCGGCGCCCAACTCGAGGTCGGGCCCACCGCCGTCGGGTGGCTCCTCACCGCCAACCTGCTCGCAGCTGCCACTGCGACGCCCCTACTCGGCCGGCTCGCCGATCTTCGCGGCACACGCCCGGTGCTGCTCGGTGTGCTCGTGATCGTGCTTCTGGGCTCGTTGCTCGGCGCGGTCGCCACGTCGATCGGTGTGCTCATCGTTGCCCGAGTGCTGCAAGGCGTCTCGTTCGCACTGTTCCCCATCGGAATTGCAGTCCTGCGCGACGAGCTGCCCCCCGAGAAGCTGACCGGGGCGATGGGCATTCTCTCGGGAACTCTGGGTTTCGGCGGATGTTTCGGGATCGTCCTCACCGGGGTGCTCGTCGCCGACGGCGCCGACTTCCACCGGATCTTCTGGCTCTCCTCTGCGATCACGCTTGCAGGTCTCGTCCTGGCGTGGTTCGCGATTCCCCGGCGCGCGCGGACGGGATCGGGGTCTATGGACTGGATCGGTGCGGTGGGTCTCGCCGCCGGCCTCGTCCTCGTCCTGCTCCCGTTGTCCGAGGGAAGCACCTGGGGATGGGGTTCGCCCGCCTCCATCATCAGCGGTGCTGCCGGACTGCTCGTCCTGACCGGGTGGTTCCTGTACGAGCGCAGAATCGCTCATCCGTTGGTGGCACCCCGGTTGCTCACCGATCCGCCGGTCCTCGTCACACACCTGTCCGCCCTCGTGGTGGGAATGTCGATGTTCGTGATGTTCCTGGGCAGTTCGTACTTCGTGCAGACGTCCCGTTCGGTCGCCGGATACGGCTTCGGCGCCACCGTGCTCGAGGCCAGCACCGTGTACCTGTTACCCGGCGCGGTCAGCGGAGTCCTCGCCTCGATCCTCAGTGGCACGATGATCCGCCACGTCGGCGCGCGTGTCGTGCTCATCGGCGCCAGCGTGGTCGGCGTCGCAGGCTTCATCCTGTTCATCGTCGCCCACGACCACACCTGGCAGGTGATCACCGCCATCCTGCTGATCAACACCTACATCAGCCTTGCCTACGCGGCGCTGCCCTCGCTGTTGGTCGCCGAGGTCCGGCAGGACGAGACCGGCGTGGCCAACAGCATCAACTCGATCGCGCGGTCGGTGGGCAGCGCGTTCGCCAGCGCCCTCATTGCGACCCTGCTGGCCGAAATCACTCTCTCCGGCACCGACCTCGCGGCCGAATCCGCCTACCTCATCGCGTTCGTCACCGGCGCCGTTGCCGCCGCTCTCGCCGGGCTGCTGCCCTTCTTCGGTATCACCCGCGTGATCCGCACACCCTCCGACGCGGAAGAGGACGAGATCCATGCCACCGCGCTCGCTGCCGAATGGGGCACGGTGGGCGGCCTCGGTGGCGCGAACACGAGCCCCGGCGAACGGCAGAGGACGTCATGAGTTCGCCTTGTCCCCTCGGTCAGCGAGTGATATTGGCCCCGGAATCCTGATCGAACACCGCGACTTTCGCGGGATCGAACCACAACTCCACCGGGCTGCCCTGCGCCGCAGACGACTCGGTCGACAACCGAGCCACCAGATGTCCCCCACCCGCGACCTCGGTGCCCGAGTCGGCAGCGAGCTCCTCGAGTTCCCGCGAACTCACCTGTGGTCCTTCTGCGGAGAAGTAGACATACTTGTCCGAGCCCATCGACTCGAGCACCTCGACCTGAGCGGTGAACGTGGCACCAGCGGCTTTCTGATCCGCGTCGATCAACCCGGCGTCCTCGAAGTGCTCCGGGCGGATACCGACCACGACGTCCTTCGACGCCCCGGAGGAGGTGACCTTCTCACGCGAGCGCGGAGGCAGCGCGAAGTTCCCGAGGGGAGTCGAAATCCCGTCCGCTGTCAGCTGTCCGGGGAAGAAGTTCATCGACGGCGATCCGATGAACCCGGCAACGAACAGATTGTTGGGATGGTCGTACAACTCCTGCGGTGCCCCGATCTGCTGGACGAGTCCCCCGCGCAGCACCACCACCCGGTCGCCGAGAGTCATCGCCTCGGTCTGATCGTGGGTCACATACACCGTGGTCGTTCCCAGACGTTGCTGGAGGCGGGAAATTTCGGTGCGCATCTGCACGCGGAGCTTGGCGTCGAGGTTGGACAGCGGCTCGTCCATCAAGAACGCTTTGGGACTGCGGACGATTGCCCGCCCCATCGCGACCCGCTGTCGCTGTCCGCCCGACAGATTGGACGGCTTGCGGTCGAGGTGCTGGGTGAGATCGAGGATCTTCGCGGCATCGTCCACCTTGGCCGCGATCTCCGACTTCGACATCTTCGCCAGCGTCAACGGGAACGCAATGTTCTGGCGCACCGTCATGTGCGGATACAACGCGTACGACTGGAACACCATGGCGATGTCCCGGTCCTTCGGCGCCTTCTCGTTCACCCTCTCGCCGGCTATGCGCAGCTCACCGGACGAAATGTCCTCGAGGCCCGCGATCATGTTGAGGGTCGTCGATTTACCGCAACCCGACGGACCGACCAGAATGATGAATTCGCCGTCGGCGATCGTGATGTCGACGTCGCTCACCGCCCGCGCACCGTCCGGGTAGAGCTTGGTTACCTTGTCCAGCACAATCTCGGCCACAGGTTTATCCCTTCACTGCGCCGGACGTCAGACCGGCCACGATGCGTCGTTGGAAGAAGAGCACGAAGACGATGATCGGAATGGTGATCACCATCGCAGCGGCGGCGATCGACCCCGTCGGCTCTTCGAACTGCGAAGCGCCGGTGAAGTTGGCGATCGCCGCCGGTGCGGTGATCGAGCGCTCCGTGGAGGTCAGCGAAATCGCGAACAACAGGTCGTTCCAGCAGAAGATGAACACGAGGATTGCCGCGGTGACGATACCGGGCGCCGCAAGCGGTGCGACCACTTTCCGGAACGCCTGCGCCGGTGTGGCGCCGTCCATCTTGGCCGCTTTCTCCAGCTCCCAGGGGATCTCCTTGAAGAAGGCCGACAACGTGTAGATCGCCAAGGGAAGCGCGAACGTGATGTACGGCAGGATCAAACCGGCCCAGGTGTCGAACAATCCGAGTCGGCGCTCGATGTCGAACAGCGGGCTCACGAGGGAGATCTGCGGGAACATCGCGATCAACAGCGCCACCCCCACCAGGAGCTTCTTGCCCGGAAAGTCGAGTCGGGCAATCGCGTAGGCAGCCATCGTCCCGATTACCACCGCGATCACCGTGGCGATCAGACCGATGCCGATGGAGTTGATCAGCGCGCTGGTGAACGCGTCGGTCGAGAAGATTCCGCGGTAGTTGTCGAGCGTCCACTTCTCCGGGATGAGCTTGCCGTCCTTGATGGTGCCCGCGGGCTTGAACGACAAGCTGGCTATCCAGAGCACAGGAACGAGCGCATACAGCAGGACCAGCAAGTTGACCGCCGACCAGCTCAGCCTGCGTTGCTTTGTTTCGACCATGGTTATCGCTTTCCTTCCGTGTCGGACCCGGGAGCCGAGGCACCGAAGAGCTTGATGAAGACGAATGCGAGGACGGCCACGCAGAGAAAGATCAGAACGCTGATGGCCGAACCGATTCCGAGATTGAAGGCCTTGAACAGGTTGTCGTAGCCGAGGATCGACAGGGAGCCGGTGTCGTTGGCGCCCTTGGTGAGCACGTAGATATTGTCGAAGATCCGGAACGCGTCGAGGGTGCGGAACAACAACGCCACGAGGATGGCCGGTTTCATGAGCGGGAGAATGATGCGCACCAGCCGGGTCCAAGCCCCGGCGCCGTCGACCTGTGCCGCCTTGAGCAGATCGTCAGGTACTAGGGCGAGACCGGCCAGCAGCAGCAGGGCCATGAACGGCGTGGTCTTCCAGACCTCGGCGAGGACGATGATCGCGAGCGACGGAATCTGCTGCGTGAGGGGAGCACTGCCGTCGGGTAGCAGATTTGCGAGGTAGCCGGTTCCCGGCGTCCACGCGTAGTACCAGCTGTAGGCGGCGGCCACGGTGACGATGCCGTAGGGAATGAGCACCACGGTCCGCACGAGCCCCTTGCCCACGATCGTGCGGTGCATGACCAGTGCGAGGATCAGACCCAGCACGAATTCGATCACCACAGACACGGCCGTGATGCCCACCGTGACCACGAACGCCTGCCACCAGTACCCGTCCGACAACACCGACACGTAATTGGCGAGGCCGACGAACTTGCGGTCGTCGGGGAATCGGAGGTCGTAGCGCTGCAGGCTCAACCACACCGCGTAGACCACCGGATAGGCCGTCACGGCGATCATGAGAATCGCAGCCGGTGCCACCAGCCACAGTCCCAGCCGGCGCTCGGCCTTCTTCCCCTCGGACACCTGTCTCTTCGTCGGCGCTGCCGGCTCGTCGGTCCGGTCCACCGGCACGGCTTCGGTCGTCACGGAATCAGTCCTTCCGAGTTGACCGCCTTACGCACCTGCTCGGCGAGTTCGTCGACGGTACGCGGCGGATCGATGTCACCGACCGGGTTCAACGTGGCGGTGATCAGGGTCGAGATGCTCTGGTACGCGGGCGAAACCGGACGCACCGCCGCCGTGTTCAGGCCGTCACGCACCTGCTGCCAGGCGGGATACGCCTCCTGGAATGCCGGATCGTCGTACAGCCTCGCCAACGTGGGCGGCACACCACCGTTGACGGCATTGTTGCGCTGGTTCTCCTCGTTACGTAGGCAGGACACCGCTTCGAACGCGAGGTCGGGGTGCCGGCTGGTCTTCGCGACCGCGATGTTGAATCCACCGATCGTGACCTCGGCCGGCCGGCCGGGAATCACCGCGGGGTACGGAGCGGCGAGGAAGTTCTGCTGCCCGTCGACCGTGAGCACCGTGTTACCGGTATCGACGGAGGTGGTGTTGCCCTTGTCGTCGATGAACGGCAGGTCACCCTTCTCCGCATTCTCGATCATGCCGGGAAGAACGAAAGGCCAGTTGACCTCGAAGGCCGCGCGTCCGCTTTCCATGCCGAGACGGGACGACGCCTCGTCGCCCTGAGAAATGGACGGGTCGGCGCCCTGTGCGGTGGCTACTCGCTTCATCACCTCGAGGGCTTTCAGCGTACCGTCACCGTCCGCGACGGTCACGGTGGTTCCGTCCTCGCCGACGACGGATCCGCCCGCGCTGGCCAGCAGGGTGTTGAACCACACCATCAAACCCTCGTACTGCTTGCCCTGCACCCCGATCCAGCTGGGCCGGCCCTCACTCGCCAGCCTCTCGGAGATATCGATCATCTGATCCCACGTCTGCGGCGGTTGCCCACCAGGCATGAGGTCCTTGCGGTACCAGAGCAACTGCGTGTTGGTGTTCAGCGGCGCGGCGTACAGCTGATCCTGCCACCGGGCCGACTCGAGGGGGCCTTCGAGAGTGCCCTCGGTGACCTCGGCCGCCACATCGTCGGGCAACGGCAATGCCCACCCCGCCTCGGCGAACTCGGCCGTCCACACGACGTCGAGCGTCATGATGTCGAGCGAGGTGTCGTTTCCGGTGAGGCGCCGGGCCAACTGCAGTCGCTGATCGTCTGCCCCCTTCGGAAGGGTGCGTTGCTCGATCGTGTATCGGCCACCGGCCGCGGCCGTGCAGTTGGCTGCGGCCTCGGCATACTGTTCCGCACCGTCGGCCGCCGTGTAGAAGCTGAGCACGGTGCCGCTGTCCGGTGAACCGCACGCCGCCAGCAGCGGAACCGTCAGGACGGTGGCCGCGCCGATGAGGCCCCATCTGACTGCGAGTCCGGGCCTGCCCGGACGACCGGATTCTGTCGATGTACGCCGCACAGCCGCCTCCTCGAGCGGTCCTCACGAACCCAGTCGCGGTACGGCTGGCACGCAGGCCCGCACAGTGGTTCCTGCCGGATCGTGCAGTCCCGCCAGGTCACGGTTTCACCGAGGGGAAGACCCCTCGCATTGCGCCGTAAACCTATCCGAGATCGACCTGAAACTGGCGGAAATCACCGCGAACGAGACGAAAAGCGCGCAATCCGTAATACGAGCCCGCCCACGTCTCGGTTCAGAGCGCCAGCTTGGCCAGCATGTCGCGCGCCGCCTCCGCGGTCTTCGGCTCACACAGCACGTCGTACCGCCCGGCGACCAATTGCATTGTGGACGCGAAGTCACGGGTACCGCGAGTGGCCGCATACGGGATGGTGGTGGAGATCAGCCCGAAGATGATGCCGCCGACGATGCCCACCACGAGCGGTGCGAGGAATCCGCCCGTGACGATACCCAGCAGAAGGCCGAAGAAGACACCGAGCCAGGCACCTGAAACGATGCCGCCGCCAATGACTTTGGCCCACGTCAACCGGCCGAGTACTCGCTCGACCTGCATGAGGTTCACTCCGACGATGGTGACGTCCTCGACCGAGAACTCCTGATCCGACAGGTAGTCGACGGCACGCTGCGCCTCCGCGTACGTCGGGTACGAACCGATGGGCCAGCCCGTGGGAGGTTCCGGCAGAGCCCCTCGCCGCGCCCCGTTGGACTGTCCGAGTGGATTCGTCATCGTCAGCTGGTCTCCTCGTGTAATTCTCTCAGGATCGATCCTGTGAGAACCATTCTGCCTGTTTCCGCTAACGCTCGTCGGGCGGCGTGAACTCGGAGGTCCGCGTCATTCCCGCGGCACGGCCCTTGGCCGAGATCACGAGGGCCATCTTCCGACTGGCCTCGTCGATCATCTCGTCACCGAGCATCACTGCGCCACGTCCTCCGCCGGCCGCCGACGTGTGGAACTCGTAGGCGTCGAGGATCAGTTCGGCGCGGTCGAAATCGCCCTGTCGGGGGCTGAACACTTCGTTGGCCGCATCGATCTGCGTGGGATGCAGCACCCATTTCCCGTCGAAACCCAGAGCGGCGGTGCGCTGCGCAGAACGCCGGAATGCCTCCACGTCGCGGATCTGAAGATACGGCCCGTCGATGGCCTGGATGCCGTGTGCGCGTGCGGCCATGAGGATCGTCATCAGTATGTGATGGTAGGCGTCACCGCGGTCGTAGCCGTCCGGCTGTTCCCCGACCACCAGCGTGCGCATGTTGATACTCGCCATGAAATCCGCCGGCCCGAACACCAGCGTCTGCACCCGGGGACTGGCCGTTGCGATGGCGTTGATGTTGGTGAGTCCGATGGCGTTCTCGATCTGCGGTTCGATCCCGATCCGCCCGACCTCCAACCCGTTGGCCTTCTCGATCTGGGTCAGCAGTAGGTCGAGGGCCTGAACGTGGCTGGCGTCCGGCACTTTCGGCAGCAAGATGGCATCGAGGTACGCGCCCGCACGCCCGACGACCTCGGCGACGTCGGTATGGGTCCACTCGGTGGTCCAGTCGTTGACCCGCACCACCTTGATCTGTTCTCCCCACCCGTTCTCGGCAAGGGCGTCCGCGACGGTGACGCGGGCTTCCTGCTTCGCCAACGGCGCCACGGCGTCCTCGAGGTCGAGGAAGACCTCGTCCGCGGGAAGCCCCTTGGCCTTGTCGATCATCTTGCGACTGCTGCCCGGAACAGCCAGAACCGATCGGCGTGGCCTGAAGACGGAACTCATGACGGACGATCCTCCACTTTCCACAGGTGTTCGATTGCCTGGATCCCCGTACGAGGATCTAGCCTGGCAATCATGGCAGCTGCGAACAAGGTTTTTGCAGCCAGGCTGGCCGGCCTGGTGGTACTCGGGCCCGACGGTGAGTCGATCGGCCGGGTGCGGGACGTGGTCATCACCGTTCGCATCGGGCGCCAGCAACCGCGGGTGCTGGGGCTGGTCATCGAATTATTCACGCGCAAGCGCATCTTCGTGCCCATGCTGCGGGTCACGGCGATCGAGCCGAGTTCGGTGACACTGACCACGGGGAACGTCAGTCTGCGCCGGTTCACGCAGCGTCCGGGCGAGGTTCTCGCGCTCGCGCAGGTCCTCGATTCTCGCGTGCGGGTTGACGACCCGGAACTCGCGGAACTGCACGGGGTCGACACGGTGGTGGTCGATCTCGGCATCGAACTGACCCGTAGCCGTGACTGGGTGGTGTCGAAGGTCGCGGTGCGCGGCCATCGCGGCCGCCTCGGCCGGCGTACCGCCATTCACATCGTCGAGTGGCAGCACGTGCAGGGGCTCACGCATTCCGATCTGTCGATGCCGGGCCAGGGAGTGTCCGCACTCCTGATGCAATACGAGGGCATGCGTCCCGCCGACGTGGCCAACGCCATGCGTGAGCTCCCGGACAAACGACGGCACGAGCTCGCACTCGCTCTCGACGACGAGCGCCTGGCCGACGTCGTGCAGGAGTTGCCGTCCGATGATCAGACCGACCTTCTGATGCACCTCGAGGTGGAGCGGGCCGCCGACATCCTCGAGGCCATGGATCCCGACGACGCCGCCGACCTTCTCGGCGAGCTGCCCGAGACGGAAGCAGAATCACTGCTCCAACTGATGGACCCGCAGGACTCGGAACCCGTCCGAAGGCTGCTCGAGCACTCGCCGGACACGGCCGGTGGTCTGATGACTCCCGAACCGGTGGTGCTGACGGCGTCCACAACGGTGGCGGAAGCATTGGCCCGCGCTCGCAACGAGGATGTGACGCCCGCGCTCGCGAGCATGATCTTCGTCGTCAGGCCGCCGACGGCCACGCCGACCGGCCGCTATCTGGGATGCGTGCACCTGCAGAAGCTGCTGCGGGAACCACCCGCGAGCCTCGTGGGGGGTCTGCTCGACACCGGTCTCCCACGTCTCGCGGCCGACGACTCCCTGGCGGCCGTCACGCGGTACTTCGCCAGCTACAACCTCGTGTGCGGTCCCGTGGTGGACGACGAGAATCACCTGATCGGCGCGGTCACCGTCGACGACGTCCTGGACCATCTCCTTCCGGAGGACTGGCGTGAAGAGGAGATCGACGGATGAGCGAGAAGGTCCCCAGCGTGTCGGCCCGTGGACTGTCGGATCGGCAAAGGCTCGACACCCCTCGCGGCGCCCGGCGGTTCCGCTTCACCTACGACGTGGAAGCGGTCGGCCGTGCCAGTGAGAACTTCGCTCGTTTCCTAGGGACCGGCCGGTACCTGGTGATCCAGACCGTGGTCGTGATCATCTGGATCGTCCTCAACATCTTCGCCGTCGAGCTGAAGTGGGATCCGTACCCCTTCATCCTCCTCAACCTCGCGTTCTCCACCCAGGCCGCCTATGCGGCCCCGCTGATCCTGCTGGCCCAGAACCGACAGGAGAACCGGGACCGCGTCTCGCTCGAGGAGGACCGGTCGCGGGCGGAACAGACCAAGGCGGATACCGAGTTCCTGGCGCGCGAACTCGCCGCCCTGCGCATCGCGATCGGCGAGGTGGCAACCCGTGACTACCTCCGCCGGGAACTCGAGGAGATCAAGACCCTGCTCGGCGACGAGGAAGAGGCCCGGCCCCGGCGCAAATGATCGCCGGTCATTCGCGCATTCCTCGGCACACGCAGTCACGGATATGTAACGTCGATCACAACTTCTCGGATGTACGCGGTGTGCGACAAGCAAGAGCACCGCAGGGGGTGGTGGAGTGCGGATACGTGGACTGGTGACGGTTGCTGCCCTGACGGTGGGCGCCGCCGCAACGCTCGGATCCTCGACGGGTAGTTCCGGCCCTGTCTCGGCCGTCGACACCCGTCAGAACCCGGCGGTCGAGACGGCCGCGCTGGCGTCGGCCACGCGTCTGTCTCCGGTGAGTGAACCGCAGGACGCCTACCTACCGCCCGCAGGCTTCGTGGCGCCTGCGCCGCGGGTCGCGAGATCGCAGCGCGCGGCGCCTCCGTCTCCCCCGCCCGTGGTGATAAATCCCACATCGCCCGCGTCTCCCACCGGAACAGGGTTGATCGCCGCACCGGTGATTCTCAGTTCGCTCGGCATCCCGGAGATCGTGCTCAACGCGTACCGCTCGGCGGAACTCACCTTGATGGTGGAGGCACCCAAGTGCGGGGTGCCCTGGCATTTGCTGGCGGGTATCGGGCGCATCGAATCGGGGCATGCCGGTGGAGGCCGGACAGACTCGTCCGGCACCACCGTCACCCCGATTCTGGGACCGGTGCTGGACGGCCGGCTGGCCGGCAACGAGGTGATCCGCGATACCGACCGCGGCGCCACCGACGGCGACGCCGGACACGATCGGGCGGTGGGGCCGATGCAGTTCATTCCGTCCACTTGGGCGAAATACGCGTCGGACGGCAACGCGGACGGCGCTGCAGATCCCAACAACGTATTCGACGCAACCCTCGCCGCCGCCCGATACCTCTGCTCGGGGGGACTCGACCTCCGTGATCCACTCCAGGAGACCCGCGCGGTTCTCCGCTACAACAATTCGGGAACCTACGCCGCCAACGTCATTACGTGGTCGAACGCCTACCGGAACGGTGGTACGCCCACCCCGAGTCAGCTGTCCGACTCGAGCACTCCGCCGCCCGGTGGCCTCAGCGACGCTGCGGCGAACGGATCCGACCTCGCCCGTGAGCTCGCGGCTCCACCGGAGCTCCCGCCCGACGCGACACCGACTCCGACCACTCCGGCGCCTGCACCGCTGATCCCCGGCTTGCCTGCGCTACCCGCACTCCCGTGTGTGTTCTTCTGCCCACCTGCCGACCCGGCCGCTCCGGCACCCGCGCCGGCGCCTGCGGAACCGGCCGCTCCCCCGCCGCCAATCGCCCCGGCCGTGGGAGTTCGCTAGAAGTTTCCTCGTTTTCGTATGCCTTCCGGGTTCTGGCGTCGAGTCGCGCTGCCTTCCGCGCTGAGCCGCCTGCGGGCGTGACCTTTCCGTGTTCGTTACCCTTCCTGGACGGGTTCCTCAGGTAACAGACCCGCGTCTCTCACCCGTATTGATCACGGTTGCGTAACGGAAATGTCTCGAATCGGGTAGCCTCGTGCCGTCCAGTTCACAGGCACATCCCGAACGGGGTCGCAGGAGGCAATCGAGTGGGTCGGCACAACAAGAAGACGGATTCCCATATCCGCCGCAATTCGGTCATCGCGCTCACCGGACTGATTCCCATCGGTCTGGTCACCGCAGCCAACACGGCCGGAGCCACCCCCAAGGTCCCGTTCTTCAGCTCTGAAGCCGCCGCGGACGTCGCGGACGTCGCGGACGTTGCCCAGGAAGCGACCGCCGCACCGAACGCCGAGGCTGTCACCCCTGTCGCCGACACCGCCGCCGTGGAGGCCACGCCCGCAGTGGAGCAGCCCCCCGCACCTGCCCTGGCCCCGGTTCAGGCCACGCCGCCGCTTCCGGCCAGCATCGCCCAGGGCGCCCTCGGCATACCTGCCATCAACGTGTCGGCCTACCAGAACGCCGAGCGCATCCTCGCTGTCGAGCAGCCCGGGTGCGGCATGTACTGGACGCTCATCGCCGGCATCGGCCGCGTGGAGTCGACTCACGCCTACGACGGCAAGGCCGACGACAAGGGCAACATGCTCGACGCCGTTCTCGGTCCGGTCCTCGACGGTCACCTCGCCGGCAATGCCGTGATTCGCGACACCGACGGTGGACGGCTGGACGGCGACAGCAACTACGACCGCGCGGTCGGGCCCACACAGTTCCTTCCGGAGACGTGGAACCGCTACGCAGGCGACGGCAACGGAGACGGCGCCGCCGACCCGCAGAACCTCTTCGACTCCGCGCTCACCACCGGAAAGTATCTGTGTGACGGCGGTTTGGATGTCCGCGACCCGATCCAGGCGGCCAAGGCGGTCCACCGTTACAACAACTCGGCTGCCTACGTCGCCAATGTCTTGGCCTGGTCCGCGGGCTACGCCAGCGGCATCGTCCCGGCTGCGTCCGACCTGCCGCGCATCCACTGAGGACACATCCCTACCATTGAGTTATGTCAGTCCTGAGCGAGTCCGCTGTTCGTAGCGCCTTGGCGCGCGTCCAAGATCCCGAGATCCGGAAACCGATCACCGAACTCGGGATGGTCAAGAGCGTCGACATCGCCGACGACGACAGTGTCGACATCGCCATCTACCTCACCACTGCCGGCTGCCCGATGCGGACCGAGATCAGCGACCGCGTCACGAAAGCCGTGGCCGATGTGCCGGGTGTGGGCGCGATCCGCGTCGAACTCGACGTGATGAGCGACGAGCAGCGCACCGAACTGCGTAAGTCGTTGCGCGGCGACTCTGCCGAGCCGGTCATTCCCTTCGCGCAGCCGGGCTCACTCACCCGCGTGTATGCGGTCGCCTCCGGTAAGGGTGGCGTCGGCAAATCGAGTGTGACCGTCAACCTGGCCGCATCGCTGGCCGCCCGAGGTCTGTCCGTCGGTGTCCTCGACGCCGATATCTACGGTCACTCCGTTCCCCGCATGCTCGGCACCGACGCCAAGCCCACCCAGGTGGAGCGCATGATCATGCCGCCCGTCGCGCACGACGTGAAGATGATTTCGATCGCCCAGTTCACTCAGGGCAACACTCCGGTGGTGTGGCGTGGCCCGATGCTGCACCGCGCGCTGCAGCAGTTCCTCGCCGACGTCTTCTGGGGCGACCTCGACGTCCTGCTCCTCGACCTTCCGCCCGGAACCGGTGACGTCGCCATTTCCGTGGCCCAGCTCATTCCGGGGGCAGAGATCCTCGTGGTCACGACACCGCAACAGGCGGCGGCCGAGGTGGCCGAGCGGGCGGGGGCCATCGCCTTGCAGACCCGTCAGCGCATCGTCGGTGTGGTGGAGAACATGTCGTGGATGGACCTGCCCGACGGCACTCGGATGGACGTGTTCGGTTCGGGTGGCGGTCAGGCCGTTGCTGACCGGCTCACGAGAGCCGTGGGCGCCTCGGTGCCGTTGCTGGGGCAAATCCCCCTCGAGCAGGCGGTGCGTGAGGGCGGCGACGGCGGTGTGCCCATCGTGCTCGGTCATCCCGATTCGCCGGCGGCAATCGCCCTCCGCGAGGTGGCCGACAAGCTGGCGGTGCGCAAGCGTGGGCTCGCTGGAATGTCGTTGGGGATCGACACCACCCGCCACCTCTGAGGCGCTTCGCGCCTGTGCGCCCTTCTGGTAGCAGGAACAACCAGAAAGGCGCATGAGCCCGGAGGGCCTAGGTTGCGTCGGTGTCGATGGGGGGACGCTCGCCTGCCGCGAGCGGCTTGTTCGGCGGCGGGGTGGGCGTCGACGGATCGGCGCTGACCGCCTTCGTTCCCGGCTTGTCGAACGACACCGCATTCGGCTTGTCGAAGTTGCCGGTGAGAATCGAATCGTCGCCGTCGAGCAGGTGTTTGGTGATCACGGCGCGGGGGGTCATACCGCGCAGCTGATTGAGGTCGGCCAGCGGCTTGCGGAGATCATCGAACTCCGGTCCGAGTTCATCCTTCAGTTGCTGGCTCGCGCCGCTCGCGTACTCGCGGACCTGCCGCAAGGATCGCGTGACCCAACTGACCGCTCCCGGAAGCCGCTCGGGTCCCAGAATGACCAGAGCTGCGACGAGGAGGACCATGAACTCGCCCCAACCAATGTTGCCGAACACGTGGTCAGCCTACTGTGCGGTGCGGGCCGACGCCCAGGCGGAAGGGGAACTCACAGCGAATCGGGAGTCAATCCGAGGCCGGGGTCACGTCGACGTCGACGAGCCGCCCCTCACGGATCAGCTGGACCCTCACCGGCTGGCCGATCTTCTGGAGGTTGACCGCGACGACGAGTTCGTCTGCGCTGGTCACCGTCCGATCCCCCACCTTCACGATCACGTCCTTTTCCACGATGCCGGCCTGCGCCGCAGGGCTGTCCGACTGGACGTTGGCCACCTCTGCACCGCTGGTGTTGTCGTTGACCACGGTGCGCGCATTGACCCCGATCTCGGGGTGGTGCATCTCCCCGTCGCGAATAAGGGTTTGCGCCACCGTCGTGACGTCGTCGATCGGGATTGCGAAGCCGAGGCCCACCGACCCGCCGGACTCACTGAGCATGGCGGTGTTGATGCCGATGACGCGTCCGGTGTCGTCGACGAGCGCGCCGCCCGAGTTGCCGTGGTTGATCGCGGCGTCCGTTTGAACCGCGTCGATGACGGCATTGGTGTCGGAGCCCTCGCCCGACAGCCGCATCGGCCTGTGCAGGGCGCTGACGATTCCGCGTGTGACGGTCTTGCTGAGGCCGAGCGGCGAACCGACGGCCACGACGTCCTCGCCTACCTGCACGTCCTCGGACCTGCCCAGCTCCGCAACGGTGAGGTTGTCGGCCGCCACCTTGAGCACGGCGAGATCCATCTTGATGTCGCGCCCGACGATCTGTGCCTCGGTTTTGGTGCCGTCCGCGAAGATCACCTGGATCTTGCCGCCGTCCGGCGCGGTGGCCGCGACGGAGATGACGTGGTTGTTGGTGACGATGTAGCCGGCACCGTCGATGACGACTCCCGAACCGGTGCTTCCCTGGTCACCGACCGCCACCTGGATCGACACGACGGCGGGAAGCACGGCATCGGCGACCTGCGCCACCTGCGACTGTCCGAGGTCTTCGTCTCCGCCGTTCTGCGCGAGCGTGACCCGCTGGCTGGTGAGAGAGCTGCGGTCGGCGGTGATGACCGCAGCGAGGAGCCCGCCGATCAGGCCGATCGCCAGTGCGAGTGCGCCCAATGTCGCGAGTGCGCGGGGTGCGACCTTGCCGCCGAAGAGGACTTCGCGGGCCGTGAGGGCGGGGGCAGGGGGCTCCGTACGTTCCCGGGCGTGCAGGGCGGGCGATCCCAGTTCGACTCCCGCTTCGGGGTTCCGCCAGGGGTCGGCAGGGGGCGCCTCGTCGGGCACTACTTCCGGTGTGTTGTAGGGATCGCGCTGGATGGTCTCCGTCTCACCGGGCGGTCGGCCGAAAGCCTCCGCGAGGACGGGGTCGGGGGCGCGCACCTTGACGGCCGGTTCGCTCTCACGCTGAGCGCCGGACGGAGCGAAGGAGCCGGTGACCCCACCGGGGCGGCCGAACGCACGACTGGACGCTGCGTCGATCTGCGGCCGGTAGACCGGTCGGGGGTCGAGTCTCGGAGCGTCGGCGGGCCGCAGGGCCCCGTCCTCCGACGCGCGAGCATCGGATTCCGCGGCGTCGGTACCCGGGGTCTTGTAGTCCGCCGTCACGCTGTCGTGTCCCCCTCGTAAGAGTCAGTTCCGGGCCCCAGTATCACCGATGACTCCAGTATCACCGATGACTGCGGGCGCACGGACACCGCCGTCCCCGGTACCGAGAGGGTC
This sequence comes from Rhodococcus sp. ZPP, assembly GCF_017656075.1. Lineage (NCBI taxonomy): Bacteria > Bacillati > Actinomycetota > Actinomycetes > Mycobacteriales > Nocardiaceae > Rhodococcus > Rhodococcus sp. ZPP. The sequence goes on along the minus strand of NZ_CP058638.1, from coordinate 5,697,539 downwards.
AACGGCGCCAGCGCCGCGACCACAGCCGACTACTCACCGTCGAGTCCGCAGTGGGTCCGGCAAACGGGGCCTTGTCGGCGGGTTCGCCCGAATTGCAGCTGGGGATCTGGCTCAGCAGACCGAGAAGCCCCGACGGCATCGCCACGTCGGCACTGCGACGAAGAGCCCGCCGCGCCTGCTGCTGTGCGTCCACCTCGAACGCGCACTCGGCGCAGATCGACAGGTGGTGGGCCGCCCGCAGGTAGGCGGACATACGGAGTTCACCGTCGACGAAGGCGGCGATCGCCTCACTCGCCAAATGCTCCGTCGAGCCAAATTGGCGAGGTACACGCCCCTGCGTCATTCGTCCCTCCTGATAACTACCCGACACCGATCTGATCGGAGTCAACCTTTCCGTTCACAGCCAGATGATCACGCAGAGCCTGGCGGCCGCGGTGGATGCGACTGCGCACGGTTCCGAGTTTCACACCCAGTGTGGCACCGATCTCCTCGTATGACAGACCTTCGATGTCACAGAGCACGACGGCGGCGCGAAACTCCGGTGCCAGCGAGTCGAGCGCTGCCTGCAGATCGGCGTCGAGCCGGGCGTCGTGGTAGATCTCCTCGGGGTTGGGCCCGTCGGCCGGGACCCGGTCGTAGTCCTCAGGCAACGCTTCCATGCGGATGCGGTTGCGGCGGCGGACCATGTCGAGGAAGAGATTGGTGGTGATGCGGTGCAACCAGCCTTCGAAGGTGCCGGGCTGATAGTCGGACAAGGAGCGGAACACGCGAATGAACGTGTCCTGGGTGAGGTCTTCGGCGTCTTGCGCGTCGCCCGACAACCGGTAGGCCAGACGGTAGACACGGTCGCCGTGTTCCCGGACGAGTTCGTCCCAGGACGGCATGGCCGACTTCTCGCCGGTGGCGTCGAACACAGCGGTGCCCGTCAGCTCGGGTTCAGAGACGGCGTCACCACCGACCAGCACGGGCTCGACACCCGGCTGCTCGGTTCTGTCACCGTCTCGCGCCATTGCGTGGTTACTCATCGAGTTAAGTGGATCCTCCTGGTCAGGACCGCGGATCACGTCACGTGGTATTAGGGGACAACTCCCGACGGTCCGGAATTGTTCCCGGCCCCCGCCTGTACTTCACCTCGTTGCAATCTGCCCGCCGTGCGGTCTTCGGATCTGGCGATGGTCATACTCTCTCCCACCGCGATATGTGTGTGGTGTGAGCAAGCTGAGGTATTCCTGAGAATTTCGCTGTTCACCGGGGAACCCGCACACGCCGATCGGGCGGCATCGAGCGCGCCTCGCAGCGGCGATGACGAGACCCCGATAGCCTCATGTGCGTGCAGACTAACGCCGAACGGATACTCACCCACGCGGAAGGGGCCGTCCGTGAGGACGACGCCCTCGGTGCGGCCAGGGAGCGGGCGGACGACCTCGGTGCCGCACCGGTACCGCCCGCGGTCGGTGCTGCTCTCGCTCTGTTCGCCCGCATGCTCGACGCCAAGACAGTAGTCGAGGTCGGCACGGGCGCAGGTGTGAGCAGCCTGTGGCTGCTCCGCGGCATGCGTGAAGACGGCGTTCTCACCACCATCGACAGTGAACCGGAGCACCAGCGCGCCGCCAAGCTGTCCTTCCGGACCAACGACATCGCGCCCGCACGCACGCGGCTCATCAACGGACGCGCCCTCGATGTGCTCCCCCGCCTCGCCGACGGCGCGTACGACCTCGTCTTCGTCGACAGTGCACCCGTCGACCACCCGCATTACGTGCGTGAGGGCGTCCGGCTCCTGCGTCCCGGCGGCGCCATCGTCCTGCACAACGCGCTCCACGGGGGACGTGTGGTCGATCCGAGCCAGCGTGATGCCGCCACCGTCGCTGTGCGTGAGGCCGCCAAGGTTCTCGCCGAGGACGATCAGCTGATCCGGGTGTTCCTGCCGATCGGCGACGGCCTGCTGTGCGCGTCCAAGCTGTGAGTTAGATCCACACGCCCTTGCCGATGGCGACGACCCCGCCGTTGCTCACCGCGAAGCGCTGCTTGTCCCGTTCGAGGTCGACGCCGATGATCTCGCCGTCTCCGACCACCACGTTCTTGTCGAGGATGGCGCGGCGCACCACAGCGCCCTTGCCGATGCGCACGCCGGGCATGAGCACACTGCCCTCGACGGTGGCGCCGTCGTCGATCATCACGTTCGAACTGAGAACGGAGTTGCGGACCGTCGCTGCGGAGAGGATGCACCCGGCGCCCACCACCGACTCCTGAGCCAGCCCACCCTTCACGAATTTTGCGGGCGCCAGGTTCTCCGTCGCACCGCGAATCGGCCATCGACGGTTGTAAAGGTTGAAGATGGGGTGGACCGACACCAGGTCCATGTGTGCGTCGTAGAAGGCGTCGAGTGTTCCGACGTCCCGCCAGTAACCACGGTCGCGGTCGGTGGCGCCGGGAACGACGTTGTCCTTGAAGTCGTAGACCGACGCCTCACCGGCCTCCACGAGCGCGGGGATGATGTCGCCGCCCATGTCGTGGTCGGAGTCGGAGTTCTCGGAGTCGGCGCGAATGGCGTCGACGAGCACCTTGGTGGTGAAGACGTAGTTCCCCATCGAGGCGAACGTCATGTTGGGGTCGTCCGGTGTGCCGGGCGGATGCGCGGGCTTTTCGAGGAACTGCACGATGCGGCCGGATTCGTCGCTGTCGATGCACCCGAACGCGAAGGCCTCGCTGCGCGGCACCCGAATTCCGGCGACCGTCACGCCGGCACCGGAATCGATGTGGTGCTGCACCATCTGTTCGGGGTCCATGCGGTACACGTGGTCGGCGCCGAACACGACGATGTACTCGGGATCCTCGTCGTAGACGAGGTTCAGTGACTGCAGAATCGCATCCGCGCTGCCCGTGTACCAGCGTGGACCCAGACGTTGCTGCGCGGGCACCGGAGTGATGTACTCCCCGGCAAACCCCGACAACCGCCACGTTTGAGAGATGTGGCGGTCCAACGAGTGCGACTTGTACTGCGTCAGTACACACAGGCGGAGATATCCCGCATTGACCAAATTGCTGAGCACGAAATCGATCAGCCGGTAGGCACCGCCGAACGGTACGGCCGGCTTCGCCCTGTCCGCTGTGAGCGGATAGAGACGTTTGCCCTCGCCGCCGGCGAGCACGATTCCAAGCACATGTGGCTGGCTCCTCACCCTGTCAACCTATCGGGCGGCCTCTCCCCCCGCCAGCGAAGCGCCGAGTCACCATTCGTCCGATATCCGAATGTGTCCGACATCGGTTGGCCCGAACAGGCCCGGCCGGTTACGTTAGGCGCGTGCGGGTGGCGATGATGACCAAGGAGTATCCACCGGAGATCTATGGCGGTGCCGGTGTACACGTCACCGAGCTGGTTGCTCAGTTGAAGCAGCTGTGCGAGGTGGACGTGCATTGTATGGGTGCTCCGCGCGTCGGTGCCTTCGTGCACAATCCCGACCCGGCACTGACGGGGGCCAACGCCGCACTGGCGACGTTGTCTGCCGAATTGCGCATGGCGGACGCCGCAACCGGCGCCGACGTCGTGCACTCGCACACCTGGTACACCGGGCTGGCAGGACATCTGGCGGCCGCACTGTACGACGTCCCGCACATCCTCACCGCCCACTCACTCGAACCCCGCAGGCCGTGGAAGGCGGAGCAACTGGGTGGTGGCTACCGTGTCTCCTCCTGGTCCGAGCGCAACGCCGTCGAGCACGCAGACGCCGTGATCGCCGTCAGCGCCGGGATGCGACTCGACGTGCTCGACGCGTATGCGTCGGTCGATCCCGCCCGGGTCCACGTGGTACGCAACGGGATCGACACTTCGGTGTGGCATGCCGGTCCTTCCGGTCCGAGACGGTCCGCGCTCACCACGATCGGCGTCGACCCCGACACGCCGATGGTCGCCTTCGTCGGTCGCATCACGAGGCAGAAAGGTGTCGGGCACCTCATCGCGGCCGCACACCATTTCGCGCCGGACATCCAGTTGGTGCTCTGCGCAGGCGCTCCGGACACACCGGAGATCGCCGCGGAAACCGAGCAGGCCGTTGCGGCCCTCGCCGCTCACCGGGGCAATGTGTTCTGGGTACGCGAAATGCTACCGACCGAGCAGGTGCGAGAAATCCTCGCAGCGGCAACAGTATTCGTATGCCCCTCCGTGTACGAGCCGCTCGGCATCGTCAATCTCGAGGCGATGGCCTGCGAGACGGCGGTAGTGGCATCCGATGTCGGTGGCATCCCCGAGGTTGTGGAAGACGGCGTCACCGGTCGTCTCGTGCACTACAACTCGTACGAACCGGACAGTTTCGAACATGCGCTGGCAGAGACGGTCAACGAGGTCGCTTCCGATACCGCCGCGGCCGCCGCGATGGGTAAGGCGGGGCGAGCCCGTGCCATCGCCGAATTCTCCTGGGCCGCCATCGCACAGCAGACCCTCGACGTGTACCAGGACGCCCTCTCCCGGCGTTGAACCGACTGCCTGGGACGGCCTTTTCAGCGGCGCCGGTATGTGGAGACCGTCACGGACGCCGTCACCGGATACGCGCGGGGCAGGTCGGCGATCGAGGTCGCGAGCCGCTCGGGTGTGAGGTGGCGAGCCGAGGGTCCCATGCCGACCAGACGCGTGAGGTCGTCGTGCGTCAGCGACATCGGGTACTCGACGTCCCTGAGGTCGGTGCGGTCGAAGCGCCCGGACATGGCCGCACCGAGCCGCTCGACCTTACGGTCGTCGACACGCACCATGCCGAGGAGGTCGACGAGTTCGGCCAGGTGTCGTTCGGTCGGGGTGAGGACCACCAGAGCGCCGCCCTCGCCGAGCACTCGATGCGCCTCCTCTGCATTTCGCGGCGCGAACACGCACAACACGTGGCTCAGGACTCCGTCGCGCACCGGCAGGTGGTGCCAGACGTCGGCGACGACCGCCCCCGCACGCGGATGCGCCTTGGCGATACGGCGGGCCGCGTATTTGGAGACGTCTAGCCCGATGCCTCGGGCCGTCGGAACCGCGTCGAGGACACGGGCAAGGTAGTGACCTGTGCCTGCGCCGATCTCGAGAATCGCCGGCTCGGGATCGTCAGTAGCTCGGACGGCGTCCGCGACGGCGTCCATCAACGGGTCGAAGCTCCCGCCCGCCAGAAAATCGGCCCGCGCGGCAATCATATCGGGACTGTCACCGTCGAACTTGCCGCCGGCGCCGGTCATCAGGCTGACGTAACCCTGGCGGGCCACGTCGAAGCTGTGGCCCGCATCGCACAGAAGCGTATTTTCGTCGAGTTCGAGGCCGGCCCCGCATTGCGGACAGGCAAGCAGGTCCACCACATCAGACAACACGAGCGCGCGCCCCGTTTCCTTCCGGACAGGGAACAGGCCCCGCACCGGCAACGGCGACGGGGCCTGACCCATGAGGTTCTCTCTGCACCCGGCTAACTGGTGACGCCCTTGAGCTCTTCACCGAGTGCAGCAGCTTCCTCCGGGGTGAGCTCGACGACCAGACGTCCACCACCCTCGAGCGGAACCCGCATGACGATTCCTCGTCCCTCTTTGGTTGCTTCGAGGGGACCGTCCCCGGTCCGGGGCTTCATGGCCGCCATCCTCTGCTCCCTCCAGATCTGCGCTGCCTGCGTGCGCCTCGACAACTTGTGGTGCCTCGCCGAATCACTCGGCGAGGCTCGTGACAACCATTCTTCCCTATGGACACGAGTACCGGGAACCTGAGTTCCAAATAGGCGCGTTCACCGGCGGCTCAGGCGGCCGATGGGACCCAGCACCCGGCGACATGGTCGTCGACCATCCCGGTAGCCTGCATCAGCGCATACGCCGTGGTAGGGCCCACAAACTTGAATCCGCGGCGCTTGAGTTCCTTGGCCATTGCGGTGGACTCGGCGGTGACGGCCGGAACGTCGTTCACGGTGGCCGGCCGGCTCGGGCGCGGCGGCGGGGCGAACGACCAGAGCAGGGTGTCGAGGCCGGTGTCCTGCAGCTCCAGAATCGCCCGCGCATTGCTCACCGAAGCTTCGATCTTGGCACGGTTGCGCACGATCGACGCGTCCGCCAGAAGGCGTTCGACATCCCGTTCCGTGAACCTCGCGACCACCTCCGGGTCGAACCCGGAGAACGCAGCACGGAATGCATCACGTTTACGCAGGATCGTGATCCATGACAGTCCCGACTGGAACGCTTCGAGGCACAGCCGCTCGTACAACTCGTTCCGCCCGTGCAACGGCCGGCCCCATTCCTCGTCGTGGTAGTCCCGGTACAGCCGGGAGCCATTCGTGTCGACCGCCCACGCACACCGCACTCGATCGTCGGGCTCGGTCACGACGACTCCGCCGGACGGTCGCGCGCCGACTCAGCCTCCGCCAATTGTTCACGCAGCGAATCGATTTCGCGAGCCAGCCGCGCCAGCGCCCAGTCCACCTCGCTCGCTTTGTATCCCCGCAACGTCTGCTGAAAACGCAAGGCCTCCACGTCCGCCCCGGTTACGCCCCGGGCCGGCAAGACGGTCAGGGTGGTGCCCGGAGGCAGCGGCTCCAGTTCCTCGGAACGGCCGAACACCGCACTGGCGGCGAGGAACAACATCGCACCGACGAAGGCCATGACGAGCAGATAGAGCAGGGCTGTCACCATGCTTCGATCCTGTCACGGACCTCCGACAGCAGCCACAGGCCGGGCTTCCGTCAGGGGCACACGGTGTTCATCGGAGGACGATCCGTCAGAGCCACTTCCGTCGTGGTCGGGACGAACGAATCGCCGTCGACGAGGAACTGGGTGAGACCGGCCCCCGAATCCTCCACTCCACACCTTCGCATCATCGTGCCGATGATCTGCCTGCTCATCACACCGAGTTCGGACAGCGGGCGGTTGCGGTGCTTACGCACCCCCAGATTGACCTGGCCGATGGCACCGAGGCCGAGGCGGTCGTACGTGTCGAGCAGCAGCCCGATCTCGACGCCGTACCCCGGCGCGAAAGGCACCGCCGACAGCAGTTCGCGGGTGCCCGCGTATTCACCACCGAGCGGTTGCAGCACACTCGTCAATTCCGGCCGCAGAGCCGCCAGCAACGGACGCGCCACCAGTTCGGTGACACGCCCCCCTCCGTTGGCATCCTCCGTCCCGCTGAGCCGCAACGGACGACGGTAGTAGCCCTTCACGAGATGGATGCCGTCGACGGTCAGCAGCGGTCCCAGTAGTTTCGGTACGAAGGCGGGGTCCGGGTTGATCAGATCGGAATCGACGAAGGCGATGAGGTCGCCGGTGCTCGCGGCGACGGACCGCCACAACACCTCACCCTTGCCCGCCACCGGCGGGTACGCGGGCACAGCCTCTTCGCGGCTGATCACGGTGGCACCGGCCGACCGGGCGCGTTCGACCGTCAAATCCGTCGACCCGGAGTCGAGCACGATCAGCTCGTCGACCAGCCCGCCCAGCAAGGGGTGGATCGTGTCGACCACGGCCGCGACGGTCTCTTCCTCGTTGAGCGCAGGCAGGACCACCGACACGGTCCTGCCCGCCTTGGCACGTTCGAGTTCCGCGATACTCCACGACGGCTGATCCCAGCTGTTCGCCTCCGCCCAGGTGCGAGGGGTGTCGACCGCCAGCATCGAGCGGGGCACGCCCGCCCCGACCGCGCTCATGCCAGCCCCCGCACCGTGCGGGCGGGTGCGCGTCTGCCCTGAATCGCGGCCACCATATCCACCACTCGTCGAGTGGGTGCAACTTCGTGAACGCGGAAGACGCGTGCGCCTCCCGCTGCGGCCATCGCTGTCGCTGCCAATGTTCCCTCCAACCGCTCGGCGAGATCTACCCCTAGAGTCTCCCCGACAAAGTCCTTGTTACTGAGGGCCATGAGCACTGGCCACCCCGTATTTACAAGATCTTCCACTCGCCGCAACAACTCGAGCCCGTGATAAGTGTTCTTCCCGAAATCGTGGGTCGGATCGATGAGGATGGAGTCGGTGGGCACGCCCAGCCGAGCGGCTCTCTCGGCGGCAGTGACCACCTCCCGCAGGACGTCGGCCACGATGTCCGCATAGCGAACCCGGAACGGCCGGGTCCTCGGTACCGCTCCCCCCGTGTGCGAGCAGACGATGCCGGCTCCGGTCTCCGCGGCCACCTCCACGAGCGCCGGATCCGCGCCCGCCCAGGTGTCGTTGATGAGGTCGGCCCCCTCGGCGCGGGCCAGTCGCGCCACCTCGCTGCGCCAGGTGTCGACACTGACGAGCAGCTCCGGGAAGCGTTCGCGGATGGCGGCGACGAACGGCACCACCCGCCGCGTCTCCTCGGCGGCATCGACGACGTCACCCGGCCCTGCCTTCACACCCCCGATATCGACGAGGTCCGCGCCCTCGTCCACGGCACGCTCGACCGCCGCCATCGCCGCCGAGTCGGTGAACGTGGACCCGCGGTCGTAGAACGAATCGGGGGTCCGGTTGACGATGGCCATCACCAGCGCGCGGTCGGTGGCGACCGGTCGCCCGCAGAGCGTGGACGACGGGCAGTCCGGGGCGGGCGGTGTGTCTTCGTCGGCCATGTCACCCATATTGGCACGCAGCGGAATCGCACCACCCGTGAGCACTTCTCAACAGTGGGGTGTCAACAAGTACTCACGGGCGCCGGAGGCGCATCGTCACCCCTTGGGGAGCGCGCCCTTCGCTACTTCGTCGACGTAACCCTCGTAGGACGGGCAGTATCCCTTGCTGCGTCCGGCGAGAACGAAGAGCCGGGCGGTGTCCTCGACGTCGTACCCTTCCTTGCGCAGTTCCACCTTGCGGCTCTTGAACGTCGACGTCTGTTCGAGGGAGTCGACAACGCGGACGAACAAGGGCACGGCGTACGACGGCAGCCGCTCGAAGAGGAGGGACGCCACCTCCCTGCCGTCGAACTTCTCGCCGTCACACAACGTCACGGCCGCCATACCCGCGCGCCCGTCCGTACCCGGGATCTCGACCCCGTAGACGACGGCATGCTCGACCGCGGGGTGTGCGAGGATCACCCCTTCGACCTCGGTGGTCGCCACGTTCTCGCCCTTCCAGCGGAAGGTGTCACCGAGCCGGTCGACGAAGGCGACGTGCGACCACCCCTGCCGGCGCACCAGGTCGCCGGTGTCGAACCAGCAGTCGCCGTCGTCGAAGCCGTCGCGAATCAATTTCTTGTCGGTGGCCTTTTCGTCGGTGTACCCGTCGAACGGCGCCCTGTCGGTGACCTTCGACAGCAGCAGCCCGACCTCACCGGTTCGCACCTTCCGCAGCCGGCCGTCGGAGTGGCGTTTCGGCGATCCGCTGTCCTCGTCGTACTCGACCACCGCGTGGGGAAGGGGACAGATTCCCGCGGTCTTGTCGAGGTTGAGGGCGTTGACGAAGGCGATGTTGCATTCGCTGGCCCCATAGAACTCGGCCACCCGCGTGATGCCGAACCTCTTGGTGAATTCCGACCAGATTTCGGGGCGAAGGCCGTTGCCCACCATCAGCCGGATGGAGTTGTGCCGATCCTGCGGATCGGCCGGCTGGTTGAGCAGATACCGGCACAGTTCACCGATGTAGGTGAACGCCGTGGCACCGTTCAGTTCGACGTCTGCCCAGAAGTTCGACACGGAGAACTGTTTGCCCAGGGCAAGGGTGGCGCCCGACCCCAGCACCGAGGAGAGGGAGACCGTGAGCGCATTGTTGTGATAGAGCGGCAGGCAGCAGTAGAGCGTGTCGCTGCTGCGCAGACGCACCCCCATGTTGCCGAGGCCGGACATGCTTTTGAGCCAGCGGAAGTGGCTCATCAAGCTGGCCTTGGGAAGGCCCGTCGTGCCCGAGGTGAAGATATAGAAGGCCTTTTCCTTCGCCTGGATCTCCTCGCACACATCCGGGTCGTCCTGTTCGGCCGATTCCGCGAGCTGATCGAGGTCGTCGTAATACAGGACCGAGGACACCGCGGGTGGTTCGTCGAGGGAGTCCATGGCCTCACCGCAGGCCTCGGACACCACCAGCAACCGGCTGTTCAACAGCGCGATGCTGTGGGCGAGTACCTCACCGCGCTGGTTGTGGTTGAGCATGCCTGCGGTGGCACCGAGTTTCACCACCGCCAGTGCGATCAACAGCGTCTCCGGCAGGTTCTTGCCGAGGATCCCGACGACGTCTCCGCGCGCGACGCCGAGGTCCGCGAGGGCGTGTGCGTAACGGTTGACGCGCGCATTGGCGGACGCGTAACTGATCGATTCACCCTCGAATTTCACGAAGGTGCGACCCGGGTGTGCCGCTGCCACCCGTTGGAAGACGAGACCGATCGATTCCTTCGCGTCCGGGGTGCGCATCAGGCCCCGGACACCCTTGGCCATGATCGGCAGTTCCGGGATCATCGCCGGCAGCCGCCAGGCAAGGTCGACCACACTGATCGTCGAACGTGCTTCAGAACGCATGACATCCCCTCAGGCCTGCAATATGAGTCAGGTCACCTTACTGCACGGTAACAACCAGCGCCACGACTCCGGGGGATGCGGATCTCAGACCACGCAGGCGTCGAGCGCAGCCTCGACGTCGGTCCGAACGAGCAGTCGGTCGAGTGCACGTTGGGCCACGAATCCGCCTCCGCGCAGGCTGTCGAGCCATTCCAGCAGCCCGGTGTAGTGACCGACCGGGTCGAGCAGGACCACGGGTTTGTCGTGCATGCCGAGGTAGCCCGCTGTCCACGTTTCGAAGAGTTCCTCGAGCGTGCCGATTCCGCCCGGCAGCGTGATGAAGGCGTCCGCTCTGTCCTCCATCACCTGTTTGCGCTGCCGCATGGTGTCGGTCACGACAAGTTCGTCGGCGTCGACATCGGCGACCTCCCGGTGCACCAAGGCTTTGGGGATGACACCCACCGTGTTGGCGCCCGCAGCCCTCGCCGCTTCGGCCACCGCGCCCATCATCGACACATTTCCGCCACCCGAGACGAGTTGCCAGCCGCGGGCGCCGATGTGGGTGCCGATCTGGCGGGCGAGTTCGAGGAAGTGTTCGCCGACCGGCCCGGAGGCACAGTAGACGCACACCGACAACGGCTCGGCTACAACACCTTTCGGCATCACCACTGGTCCTCCGTGCCGGCCAGTGCGCCGTCGTCGACGCCCTGTTGCGCCTTGACGACGATCTGCACGGCCTCCTCGACACTGTCGGTCACGTGCAGCAGGTTCACGTCCCCTTCGGAGATTTTGCCGGTCCGCTCGAGCGTGTTCCGAAGCCAGTCGACGAGCCCCGACCAGTACTCGGTGCCGAACAACACGATCGGGAAGCGGGTGACCTTCCGCGTCTGGACCAACGTCAGCGCCTCGAAGAGTTCGTCGAGAGTCCCGAACCCTCCGGGCAGGCAGATGAAGGCCTGCGAGTACTTCACGAACATCGTCTTACGCGCGAAGAAGTACCGAAAATTGATCCCCAGGTCGACCCACTCGTTGAGTCCCTGCTCGAAGGGCAGTTCGATGCCCAGGCCGATGGAGTAGCCCCCGGATTCGCTGGCGCCCCGATTGGCCGCTTCCATCACGCCGGGGCCCCCGCCGGTGATGACGGCGAACCCTGCCTCCGCCAAGCCCGCACCCAGCGCCCGGCCCGCCTCGTACTCCGCATGGTCGACCGACGTCCGGGCGGAGCCGAACACCGTGACCGCCCGGGGCACCTCGGCAAGGGCACCGAAACCTTCGACGAACTCACTCTGGATCCGCAGCACCCGCCACGGGTCGGTGTGCACCCAATCCGTCGATCCCCGCTCGTCCAGCAACCGCTCGTCGGTGGTCGTGGCCTCGTCCTTGCGGGCGCGCCTCAACTGGATCGGGCCGCGGTGCTTCACGGACGACGACTTGCGACCGTGATTGTTCTTTTCGGGTGCCATGCGCCCCAGGCTAACGGGTGGCCCGAGCCTCCGATCGGGCAGTCAGGACGCCGTCAAGTACGCCCGCAGGACGGTCGTGACGTCGGTAATCTGCTGCACGGGCACGTGCTCGTCCCGCTTGTGCGCAAGATTCGGGTCGCCCGGACCGTAGTTGACGGCCGGGATACCGAGGGCCGAGAACCGGGATACGTCCGTCCACCCGTACTTCGCCCGGAACCGGCCGCCTGCGGCCTCGATGAGGGCGGCCGCCGCAGGATCGCTCAGCCCGGGTAGGGCGCCCGGCGAGAGGTCGGTGACCTCGAAACCGAGTTCGAGCCCGTCGAAAACCTCCCGAACGTGCTCGACGGCCTGCTCGGCACTGCGGTCGGGCGCGAAGCGAAAGTTCACATCCACCTCTGCGGCATCGGGGACCACGTTCCCGGCTACTCCGCCCGCGACCCGCACCGCGGACAGGCCTTCGCGGTACACACAGCCGTCGATGTCGACCGATCGCGCGGTGTAGTCGGCGAGGCGCTGCAGGACGGGTGCGAATCGGTGGATGGCATTGTCACCGAGCCACGACCGCGCCGAGTGTGCCCTCGTCCCGCGGGTCGTGAGGGTGACACGCAACGTTCCCTGGCACCCGGCCTCGATCTGTCCGGCCGTCGGCTCTCCCAGGATCGCCACGTCCGCCTGCAGCCATTCGGGCATCTCACGTTCGATCCGTCCGAGCCCGTTGTGGACGGCGGCAATCTCCTCGCAGTCGTAGAACACCAGCGTGAGGTCGTGCACCGGGTTCTCGATGGTGGCCGCCAGATGCAGGAACACTGCGTCACCCGACTTCATGTCGACGGTGCCGCACCCGTGCAGCAGGTCGCCCTCCCGCCGCGACGGCACGTTGTCCGCGATCGGCACCGTGTCCAGGTGTCCGGCGAGCATCACCCGACTCGGTAGCCCCCGGTTGGTCCGGGCCAGCACAGCGTTTCCGTTTCGGACGATCTCGAATCCGTTCGTCTGGGTGCGCAGGGCGGATTCGACGGCCTCGGCGATCACCGACTCGTCGTGCGAGACACTCGGGATATCCACCAGCGCGGCGGTGAGGTCGATGGGATCGGCATGCAGGTCCAGTGTGCTCACCCGTCCACCCTAAGCCGCGGACGTCTACGGTGTGCCTTGCCGCCAGCCGGCACGCGTTGTCGTGCACGCTGCCGTAGGCGGCGCAGACCTGCAGGGTTTCCCGGGACGACCCGTTGCCACCACCGCGGAGGGGCACCCCCGTGACCACCCAGTAACCTCTAGTGCCGTGAGCACACAGGGAGCATCAGCAGTAGGCATCGCCAACGTGACGGTCGGCGGCACGGTTCTCGACACCTGGTTCCCGGCGCCCGAGCTGGGCACCTTCGAGGAAGCGGGCACCGTCCGGGTCGAGGGTGGCGACATCCCGTCCGATCTGGCACTCCTCGCCGGACCCGACGAGGCGCGCGAGGTGGACCAGATCGTGGTTCGCACCACGATCGCCGACCTCTCGGCCCCGCCCGCGGACGCCCACGACGCCTACCTCCGCCTACATCTTCTCTCTCATCGTCTGGTCGCACCCCACGGTGTGAACCTCGACGGCCTGTTCGGGTTGCTGTCCAACGTGGTGTGGACCAACTTCGGTCCGTGTGCCGTCGAAGGATTCGAGAAGGTGCGTTCCCGTCTGCGGATCCGCGGCGTCGTCACCGTCTTCGGTGTCGACAAGTTCCCGCGCATGGTCGACTACGTGGTGCCCTCCGGTGTCCGCATCGCCGACGCCGATCGGGTACGCCTCGGCGCGCACCTGGCCAGCGGCACCACCGTCATGCACGAGGGATTCGTCAACTTCAACGCGGGCACACTCGGTAACTCGATGGTCGAAGGCCGCATCTCCGCCGGTGTCGTCGTCGACGACGGATCCGATGTGGGCGGCGGCGCTTCCATCATGGGCACCCTGTCCGGTGGCGGCAAGGAAACCATCTCGGTCGGCAAGCGGTGTCTGCTCGGTGCCAACGCCGGCCTCGGTATCTCGCTGGGCGACGACTGCGTGCTCGAAGCCGGTCTCTACGTCACCGCAGGCACCAAGGTCACCGGCCCCGACGGCACCGTCGTCAAGGCAAAGGAACTGAACGGCAAGTCGAACCTGCTGTTCCGCCGCAACTCGGTGTCGGGTGCCGTCGAGGTGGTGCCGTGGAAGGGCACCGGTGTCGAACTGAACGCCGCACTGCACGCAAACGACTGACTCTGTGAGCGGTACGCGACCACCCGACACCATGACCGACTCGGACACCCTGGGCCGCGGCCTGAAGGTCCGCCATCTCACGATGATGGGTCTCGGCTCGGCCATCGGTGCCGGACTGTTCCTCGGTACCGGTGTCGGAATCGCCACGGCCGGTCCCGCCGTGCTCGTCTCCTACCTTCTCGCCGGCCTGATCGTGGTCTTCGTGATGCGCATGCTCGGCGAGATGGGGGCAGCGATCCCGGCCAGCGGGTCCTTCTCGCACTACGCCCGGATCGGCATCGGCGAGTGGGCCGGGTTCGTGATGGGCTGGCTCTACTGGTTCATGCTGATCATGGTTCTCGGAGCCGAGATCACCGGCGCCTCGGGCATCGTCAGCGGGTGGCTGCCCGGGGTCCCGCAGTGGGTGGTCGCCCTGGTGTTCGTGATCTTCTTCGCGGCCGTCAACCTTGCCAAGGTCAGCAACTTCGGTGAGTTCGAATTCTGGTTCGCCGCTATCAAAGTCACCGTCATCATCGCCTTCCTCGCAATCGGTGTGTTGCTCGTGTTCGGGCTGCTCCCCGATACCGAGCCGGTCGGTACCACCAACCTCCTCGGACACGGCGGCTTCATGCCCGAAGGGTTCGCCGGTGTCGCCGCCGGTCTCCTGGTAGTGGCCTTCGCCTTCGGCGGTATCGAAATCGTCACCATCGCCGCCGCCGAGTCCGAGAACCCCGAACGGTCGATCGCCGTCGCGGTACGCAGCGTCGTCTGGCGAATCAGCGTCTTCTACATCGGCTCGATCTCGATCATGGTGCTCGTCCTCCCGTGGGACTCGTCGGACCTGAAGAGCGGACCCTTCGTGGCCGTGTTGAATCAGGCGCACCTTCCCTACGTGGCCGGATTCATGGAACTGGTCGTGGTGATCGCGTTGCTCTCGGCGTTCAACGCCAATATCTACGGCACCTCCCGGATGGCGTACTCGTTGTCCCGCCGCGGCGACGGTCCGGCGTTCATGGCCCGGATCTCCCACTCGGGGGTGCCGCTCAACGCGGTGTTGCTGTCCGTGTTCTTCGGTTTCGTCAGCGTGCTCCTCAATTGGTGGCTACCCGACGACCTGCTCGGGTTGCTTCTCAATGCCGTCGGTTCGGCGCTCCTGGTGATCTGGATCTTCATCGTCGTCTCCCACCTGAGACTGCGTCCGCGCCTCGAACGTGAGGGCAAGCTGACGGTGCGGATGTGGCTGTTCCCCTGGCTGAGCTACGCCACGCTCGCGCTTCTCGGCGGGTTCGTCGTGCTCATGCTCTTCGACACCGACGCCCGAACCCAGCTGTTCTCGACGTGCGTGCTGTTCCTCGGAATCACCGCGCTCGCCTTCCTGAACGCGCGATACCGCAGGAAGGCCGTTCCCGCTACCGACCCCGGGCAGCGAGCGCGTTGACGAACACGTTGGAAATGTCCGCCGGATCCTTCGCGACGTAACTCGACCCACCCGTCACCCGCGAGATCTCGGCGAGGGTAGCCGCGTCTGCGTCGTCGGTGATACCGATCGTCACGATGATGACGGGACGCGCCGGGTCCTGCTCCCGCTCGAGGATGCTCAGCAGCTGCTCCTTGGTGATGGAGTCCGGGTCTTCGTTGGCACCATCCGTCAGGATGATCACGCTGTTGACGGCGCGTGGGTCGTACGATTCCTGCACGGTCCGAAATGCGGCCAGCGCCGTGTCGTACAGCCCCGTGGCGCCGCCGACGAGGCCGTCCACCTTCTCCGCTTGCTGGGCCATGATCTGCCGTTGCGTGAGGCCGTCGACCACCGTGTCATAGCGCCGGATCGGCACCATCTCCCGGTAGTCCTGCGGTCCCCCGCCGAGCCCCTGCGAGAAGGCCCACAATCCCGCCGACACGCTGTCCGGGAACATGGCGTTCCCGGCGAGCGCGGCGTCCACCGTGAGGTCCATCCGAGATCGGTTTCCTGCCGGCGTCTCCATCGACCCCGACACATCGATGGCGACGAGGGTGCGGATGGGCAGCGCCATCAACGCCCATGCACCGAGCGCCTCCTGCAACACCGTTTCGTCCACCGGGCCCAGCTCGGGGACCTCACCGACCCCGCGCCCGTCAGGCAATTGGCTGCCATCCGGGCCACGAAACCCACTGTCCTGCAGCATGGTTCGAGCGGATTCACTCCCGAGAACTCCCGCGACGGCGCGCGCGACCTGAGTGGCCTTGTAGTGGCGGTCCGGTGCCGGCGACGTGACGACCAGAGGATAATTCATGAACGTGCTGCCCGTCGGAGGCACCGTCGCAGCGAGCGCCTGACCGGTATCGGCGTTGTAGTCCGCTACGGCCTGTTCGGTGGCGACGGCGACGCCGCCGTTGTCGGCTACCCCGCGCAGCATCTCTTCGCCGATGGGTTCGTCTGCGGTGCGCGCACTCTCCTCCTGCGCGAGGGGCACCAGGGCGGCCCGCACGGTGCCCGCGGACACCGGGTCCGATCGGCCTTCCGCGAGGGCTGCATCGATCGGCCCCTGTGCGACGCCTGTGACGAGCGGATTACCGAGCTGCAGTTCTTTCAACTGCAGCGCAGCAAGCCAGGTCTCGACCGCCGGCGCCTCATCTTCGCGGGACACCAGGACGATGGGCGAAGACGCGACCGACCCCGTCATCACTTCCACCGGACCCGCAGCGGTGAGTGCCGCTTTCCCTACCCACGCCCCGGTGTCGGGGATCCACAAGTCGGGAGCGTCGGCGCCCTTGCCCAACCGTCCGGCTACGTCACCCGAGGTGGCAGCGCTGACGGCGATGGTGGCGCAACCCGTGTCGGTGTCCGTCGCCGCGCTCAGAATGTCGGTGACCGCCGGCGCGATACTCGGGTCCGCCGCAAGGGTGTAATCGACCAGGCGGTCGCAGCCACCGGTCCAGGAACGCACCGCTTGCACGATGACGACGACGGACACGACCAGACCGATGACCACGGCGGCGCAGACGATGTAGAAACCGAGGGAACGGCCACCGCGCTCGTCGTGCGTACTCGAATGACGACCTCCGGCCATCGCCTGCCTTCCTGACTTTTCGGTCACGACGCGACCGACGACCCACCCCCGACCCATTATGATCCGCCACACATCGTAGCGAAGAGGCTGTTCGCCGAACTCGCACTACTGACGCGGATGGGCTTGCTCGAGGCGCCGGGCGATGAGGGCCGCTTGGATGTGCCGAAGCCCGGACGGACGGGTGGGGTCGAACCCAGTGAGCTGAGCTACCCGCTTGAGCCGGTAGTCGACGGTGTTCGCGTGGACGTGCATCTTCTTCGCGGTCCGCTGGCGGTTCAGATCGTAACTGATATGGACCTCGAGCGTCTCGACGAGTTCCGGTGAACCGTCGAGCGGCTCGAGCAGACTCGCGAGATGCGTTCGCCCCGGCCCATGCCGGGTGAGCTGAAACTCGAGGGCGAGGTCGTCCATGCGATACATCCCCGGCGGCCGGGACAGCTGACGGACGAGGTCGAGAAGTTCGTGGACCTCGTCGGCGGCACTGGGGATCCGGTCGATGCGTGCGGCGGCGACGGCCGCCGTCACGTCCATCTCAGAAGCTTGGCCGAGCCTGCGCACGAGGTTCTGCAGTTCCGCCGGTGTCGGTGTGCCCGGGAGGAGGATCGTGCCGCCCTCTTCGCTGAGGAGTGCGAGTGGCGCACCACCGCAGGCGTCCGAGACGGCCGCCTGGATATGTCGGGTCCGCCGCCGGATCCCCACCGCTTCGGGCAGTTGCGGGTTCGCGTCCGCACTATACGGCGGCACCGACAACCCGATCACGACATAGTTCTCCACCAATCCGATCCCGGACTGTCGGGCCAGAGGCACCGGATTACGCCCACTCAGGAGGGCGGTGACCATCGCTTGCGCCGCCGAGTTCCGTTCGCTGGTCAACGCCTCGACCTCCGCCATGTAGCTGGACGTGGCGGCGATCGTCACGCTTTCCACCAGTGCAAGCAAAAGTCGGGATCCCGCGACGACGTCGGCCAGATCCTCCGCGCGAGCTCTGGAGACGATCACGTCCCACCCACGGCGGATTCCTTCGTGGTAGACGTGCAGGACGGATTTCAGTGGAACACCCTCACGCGCCCATTGGGAAGCGATCGTTCGCAGCGGATCCAGGTCCTCCTCTGCGGGTTCGCTTCTGGTGTCGAACATCGAAATCCCCAGCTGCAGGCAATGAACCGTCACCTCGGTGACGTCGCTCTCGGACTGCTTACCCGGAACCGTTCCGGGCGACGTGCTCTCGGTGGCGAATCGGGAGACCAGATGACGGGCCAGCGACTGGAAGTTGCGTAGTGGCTCCGACGCCGGCTTGCCATCCATCATGATGCCCTGGCCGGTCTCCGAATTATTATCAGCCACAGCATTTCTCCCTCTAGCTCTATGGCGCCGGACAGATCTCGCGCCGACATGAGTCGCCGAAGGTTACTGCACGCGAGGAACTCACGCACCCACTTCTCGCAGATGGTCGGCGGCCCCTTGTGAGGCTCGACAAGCGGAGACCGGCGCCGCTGCGAACTCCACCAAGAAAGCCGAAGAAGACTGGCATGAATTCGCGCGCGCAGCCTAGGGTCCGTCAGTCACCCGCCCTGTTGCCGCCTCGAAGGATCCCCATGACTGCTCGCTCCAGCGTGACGATGCCGATCCCGCAGGGGCCCCGGAACACGCAGCTCCCGCAACGCCAGTTACTCCGTGAACTGCAGACGACCGCGGAGGAGAATCTGCGACGCCACCGCAAGGCCCTCGACGACTGGCATCCGCACGACTACCTCCCGCTGAATGGCGGAACCCCGCCACCGAGGATGATGTACCCGGAACGCCGCGAACTCGATGATGTCGCGGAGGCGGCAATGATCATCACCTTGCTCACGGCAGACAACCTGCCTTCAGGCTTGCAGCAGATGACCGACAGCGTCGCGAAGGACAGCGCCTGGGCGACGTGGGTGCGGATGTGGACTGCCGAGAACGACCGGCATTACGTCGTCCTGCGCGACTACCTGGTGAAGCTCCGTGGGGTCGACCCTGTGGCGCTCGAACGCGCCCGGATGGAGAACATGACCGTCGGAATTTCCTGCGCGCTCGAAGGTGCCAGCCTGCTTCATTCCCTTGCGTCCGTCACGTTGCAGGAACTCGCCACCCGGGTGGCGCACCAGAATATCGGCCCGGTGTGCGGCGACCCACTCGCCGGAAGAATCCTCACGCGGATCGGGGACGAAAAGGACCTGCACACAATTTTCTACCGGAACCTGTGTGCGGCGGCACTGGAATTGACCCCGGATCAGGCCGTCCGGGCGGTGGGCGACGTGGTGTTGAACTTCCAGATGCCCGGGGTGACTCGGCCGGGCTTCCGGCACACTGCGACTCGGATGGCGCAGTACGGGATCTACGACATTCGGCAGCACCTCGACCAGGTGCTGCGCCCCACCCTGGAGGAGTGGAAGCTATTCGAACGCAACGACTTCGGCAAGGAAGGCGAGCAGGTTCGCGAATGCATCGGCCGACATCTCGAGGACCTGGAGATGCAGGCCCGGCGGTTCGAACAATCGCGGGACCGCACCTGTTCCCCGACACCGAACTCGCGGGCCGAGGAACCCGGCGGTCAGCGTTCGCGTTGGGCCACCTCGAGTTTCCGGGCCACCAGTGCGGCCTGTATCTGACGCAATCCGGAAGGTCGTGTCGGGTCACACCCGGTCAGCTGCGCTATTCGCTTCAGCCGATAGTCGACCGTGTTGGTGTGTAGGTGCATCTTCTTCGCGGTGCGCTGACGGTTCAGGTCGTGGCCGATGTGTACTTCGAGGGTTTCGACCAGCTCGGGTGAGTTCTGCAACGGATCGAGAAGGCGTGCGAGGTGTGTGCGACCTGGGCCGGGACGGGTGAGCTGATACTCGAGTGCCAGATCATTCATCTCGTACAGTCCTGGAGCCAAGGCCAGCTGATGCGCGAGGTCGAGAAGTTCGTGTACCTGCTCGGCGGCCGTCGGGATGTCCGCCGTACGCACCCGGCTCACCGTCGCGGTCAGCGGCACTTCGGCGGCCGCGCCGATGCGGTCGAGCAGCGACACGATCCACGCCCGCTCGGGCGAGCCGGGAAGCAGGATGGTGCCGCCATCGGGACTCAGGGAACACAGGGCCGCCCCGCCGGAGGCCTCGGAAAGTTCGATCTGCAGACGCCGTAGCTTTTGCCGCGCCACCACGGCCTTGCGCCGGTGAGCGACTGCCTCGGCCGGATGCGGCGGTACCGCAAGGCCCATGACGACGTAGTTCTCGGCCGGCTCCACCCCCGCATGCCGGGCGGCCGACGCTGCCTTCCGGCCGCTGAGGAGGGCGGTGACGAGGTTGACGGCGGCGCCGTCGCGCTCACTGTTGACCGCCTCGAGTTCATTGACGTAGCTGGTTGTGGCCGCGACCGTCACGCACTCGAGAAGCGCGAACATCACCTTCTGGATGACCAGAAGGCCCGGCAGGTCCTCTTCGCGGGCGTTGGCCGCCGCAAGGTCGCCGGCCTTGGTGATTCCCTCATGGAGGATGCGCAGAACCAGCGTCAAGGGGAAGCCCTCGCGGGCCCACCGAGCCGAGGCGTCCCGCACTTCGGCGAGATCTTCTTCGGTGGGCGAAGTTCCCTCATCGAGCATCTGGATGCCGAGGCGCAGGCACACGACCGTGAAATCGGTGACGTCGCTCTGGAGTTGCTCACCGGGCAGAGAACCGCAAGGAGTCACGTTGTCCGCGAAATGCCGTACGAGTTTTCGTGCGACTGCGTGCGTGTCGCGTAAAGGGGCAGACGCCGGCCTACCGTCGACGAGAATCTGCAAACCCGCCCCCGCACTGTGATCTGTCATAGATCTCATCACTCCAATATGTGGATGACACCGAACTTGCGCACCATCGACATCACGTGCACATAACGAGGGTTCGCTTCTATAACTGTTTTATCACGACAACGCTCTGTGCAGGGGGAATACGGCGATGTGCGGACGACAAGTCGGTCGAGAGCAGACCCGGCACCGGCCGGGCAGACCTCAGTTCTCCTCGCCGACCCGGACCACCAGCTTGCCGAAGTTTCTTCCCTCGAGAAGGCCGATGAATGCTGACGGAGCGTTCTCGATGCCCTCGACGAAGTCTTCCCGGTAGGCGAAGCGACCCTCGGCGATCCACGCCGCAACGTCCCGCTGGAAGTCGGCGAACATCTCCGGCACGAACTCGCTCTGAATGAAACCGCGGATGGTGAGACTCTTCACCAGGACACGACTGAAGAAGCCGGGCAACCGATCCGGCCCCTCGGGAGCCGCTGTGTCGTTGTACTGGGCGATCAAACCGCACACGGGAACGCGAGCATAGAGGTTGAGGAGCGGGAGCACCGCGGCGGCGACAGCGCCGCCGACGTTCTCGAAGTAGACGTCGATACCGTCCGGCACCGCGGCGCGGAGTTGTTCGGCGAAATCAGGAGCCCGATGGTCGACCACGGCATCGAAACCCAGCTTCTCCAACACATAGGCACATTTCTCGGGACCGCCGGCGATGCCGACTGCCCTGGCGCCCTTCACTTTCGCGATCTGGCCGACCGCGGAACCGACCGGTCCGCTCGCCGCCGCGACGACGACGGTCTCGCCTGCCTTCGGTTGCCCGATCTTCAGTAATCCGGAGTAGGCAGTGAATCCGGGCATTCCGAGAACGCCGACCGCGGTCGACAGCGGCGCCGCGGCGGGGTCGAGCTTGCGCAGGTGGCGACCGTCGACCACCGCGTGCGACTGCCACCCCGCGTAGGCGAGGACATAGTCACCGGCCGGAAATTCAGGGTGGCGCGATTCGACCACCTGGCCGACAGTGCCACCCACCATCACCTCGTCGATCTCGACCGGATCGGCATACGATTCGGCGGTGCTCATTCGCCCCCGCATGTACGGGTCGAGCGAGAGGTAGATGACGCGGATCAGCACCTGCCCCTCGGAAAGTTCGGGCAAACTCACTACCTCGAGACGGAAGTTGTCCGTCGTGGGCGCGCCGTCCGGCCGGGACGCCAGGACGATCCGGGTGCTCTGAACAATGCTGTCGACACTCACTGTGCGCCTGCCCATCCGTAGTGGTCCGGTTCCGAACGCCACACTACCGACGTCAGAAGAGTTGGTTCTTCTGCACCTTTCCCATGGCGTTGCGGGGCAGGGAGTCGACCACCCTGATTTCGCGGGGTCGCTTGTGTACCGACAGTTCAGCGGCGACGTGGTCGATCAACTCGGTCTCCGAGACGTTCTCCCCCACCACGAAGGCGACCAGTCGCTGGCCGAGGTCGGGGTCGGGAACGCCGACCACCGCCGCTTCCCGCACACTCGGGTGACCGAGCAGCGATGTCTCCACCTCGCCCGCCCCGACCCGGAAACCGCCCGACTTGATGAGGTCCGTGGATTCGCGTCCGACGATGCGATGAAACCCCCCTGGGTCGATGACGGCGACGTCGCCGGTCTTGAACCAACCGTCCTCGGTCCACGATTGGGCAGTCGCCTCCGGACGGCCCAGATATCCGTCGAACAGCATCGGACCCCGCACCTGCAGTCCGCCTATCGATTCACCGTCGCGGGGAACGTCACCGCCCCGTTCGTCCCGCAGTCGGGTTTCGACGCCGCGAAGGGGGACGCCGACCCAGCCGGGGCGACGCTCCCCGTCCGCCCGCGTACTGAGGGTCAGCATCGTCTCGCTCATCCCGTAGCGCTCGATCAGTGCGAGGCCGGTCAGCTCGCGGATCTTGTCGAACACGGGCACCGGAAGAGGCGCACTGCCCGACACCAGCAACCGCGCACTCGACAGCGCACGAGCCGACTCGGGGTCGTCGGCGATGCGGCTCCACACCGTCGGAACGCCGAAATACATCGTTCCGCGGGCGGCGGCGTACGCCTTGGGGACCGGTTTGACGGTGTGCACGAGCGGGCCGCCGAACCGTAGCGGTCCGAGCACCCCGAGAATCAGCCCGTGGATGTGGAAGAGCGGGAGTCCGTGCACCACGGTGTCGGCGCCGGTCCACTCCCACGCCTCGGCGAGCGCGTCGAGTCCGGCGGCAATCGCCTTCCGGCTGAGGAGTACGCCCTTCGGCGGTCCCGTCGTCCCGGAGGTGTAGAGGATGAATGCAGTGGCCGTGTCGGGCGGCTCGGGATAGCTGTGCCAGGAGCGGGCGTGAAGCCGGACCGGGATGACGGGCAACCCCGCAGCGTTCTGCGGAGCCTCGCCGAGCCACGCCTGCGCCCCGGAGTCACGCAGGATGTGCTCGAGCTCCGCGCGACCCGAATCAGGTGGAACCGGCACGGCGGTGACGCCGGCGATGAGACAACCCACCACCGCGAGCACAGTCGTGACACTGGGGGTGGCGAGGATCGCGACCCGGTCTGCGCGCGAGATTCGTTCCGCCACGGAGGTCGCTGCGCCGAGCACATCACTGCGCGACAGTGTGGAATCGCCGATCCGGACGGCGTCAGGAAGGTCGTCGCCGCGGGCGACGGCTACAGGATTCAGGGATCGCAGAAGCACAGGGACAGCTTCTCACAGGGGCCGGGCGGCGCCGGCCGGGTCTCCCACGGGCGGACTGACGGTCGCCAGGGCGGCGCCCAGCAATGCTCCGGTGAGCACCGCGAGTCCGTGAGCGTTGCCTACCGCGACGAGCAGAACGCCCGCCAACACCACCCCGGCACTGAGGGCGAGGGCTCGCCACTCCTTCGACTGCATGACCACCAGCCCGGCGATGGAGGCCGCGAGTGTGAGGGTGGCTCCCGAGTTGCCGGCGCCGGAGGAAGGAAAGAGAAAAGCGGTGAACAATCCGAAGATGACCTGACCGGCCACGAACAGCAGGACCGTCCGGGCGCTCCCCCACACCTTCACCGCCAGCGGCGCCACCCACGCGAGGATCGCCAAATTGAGCAGCGTGCCGGCGATCCCGCCGTCCTGAACCGCGACGGAGGTGACGATGCGCCACCACTGGTCGTCCCTGATCCGGTCAGGCTCCCGATCGAACGCATCGAGAATCGCCGGAAACACGAACTGCAGCAGCGACGGAACTGCGACCACCGACCACAGCACGACGGCGGTCCGGGGCGGGTGACCCGGCAGTCGGTAGCCGACGAGAACCTGCCCGAGCAGCGCAGACAGCACGAGGACGACCACGAAGAGGACCGCACCGGTCCATCCTTCGACTGAAGTGGTCACCGCGAAACTCTACAACGGCGCAGGCCCGGTCCCGCGTCCGTGGCACACCATCTCAGTCCCTGCTGACCACCGACCGGAGGAAGAATCGCAAGTTCGACGGACGCTCCGCGAGGCGGCGCATGAAGTAGGCATACCACTGAGTTCCGTACGGTACATACACCCGAACCTGCTTGCCCTCACCCGCGAGCCTGCCTTGTTCGAGGTCTCGGATGCCGAACAACATCTGGTGCTCGTAGTCCGTGGATGTACGTCCTGATTTCGTCACAAGTGGCCCGACTGCAGCGATCACTGCCGGATCGTGCGACGCCACCATCGGGTATCCCGATCCGTCGATCAAAACCCCGAGGCACCGCAGATACGACGCGTCGACCGCAGCACGGTCTCTGAACGCCACCGACTCCGGCTCCTGATAGGCACCCTTGCAGAGACGGACCCGGGAGCCGGAACCCGCCAGTTCGCGGCAGTCCTGTTCGGTGCGCCGCAGATACGACTGCAGCACGGCGCCCAGCCAGGGGTAGTCCCGCCGGAGTTCGCGCACGATCGAGAGAGTCGAATCGGTGGTGGTGTGATCCTCGGCGTCCACGGTGACCCAGACGCCGGCGGCCTCCGCGGCCGCGCAGATGGTGCGGGCGTTCTCGGTGGCCACTTCGGTTCCACGGTCCGGAAGCGCCAGCCCGAGCGCCGACAACTTCATCGACACCTCGAGCCGGCGCACGCCCGACCCGCCGGGCGCCGCCTCGGGTAAGGCTCCGAGGGCGGCGACGAGTTGCAGATACTCGTCGACCGTTGCCCGCGCTCCCTCCTCGTCGCGGGTGTCCTCGCCGAGGAAATCGATGGAGACGGAGCGGCCCGAGTCGAGGAGGGCGCGGACCGTGCGCAGAACCGAGTTCCGGTCGTCGCCGGCGATGAATCGATCGACGAGCTTGCGGGTGACCGGTGTGCCCGTTACCGCCCGTTTCACCCGGGACGAACGCGAGGCCGCGAGGATCGCCGGCCGAAGCGGATTCGCCAGGGACGCGGGCGCTTTCATTCCGACCCCATGTGTGGGTAGCGATAGTCGGTGGCGGGCGAGAACGTCTCCTTGATCGTGCGCGCCGACACCCACCGCAGAAGGTTCAGCTTGGAGCCGGCCTTGTCATTGGTACCCGAGGCGCGGGCGCCGCCGAAGGGTTGCTGTCCGACCACGGCTCCGGTCGGTTTGTCGTTGACGTAGAAGTTCCCCGCGGTGAACCGCAACGCGGAGGTGGCAGCTTCCACCGCACGGCGGTCGTCGGCGATCACGGCCCCTGTCAGCGCGTACGGGGCCGCCGAATCGACCGCGCCGAGGATGTCGGCGAAGGCACCGGGCGCCGAATCGTCGTAGACGTGCACGGTCAGGATCGGGCCGAAGTACTCGGTGGTCATCGCCTCGTCCACCGGGTCGTCGGCGAGCAGCACGGTCGGACGGACGAAGTACCCGACGCTGTCGTCGTACTTGCCGCCCACGGCGATCTCGACGCCGGTGGTGGCGCGTGCGCGCTCGATGGCCGCGACGTTCTTCTCGTACGCGCGGCGGTCGATGAGAGCGCCGCCGAAGTTCTCGAGATCGGTGACGTCACCGTAGGTGAGCGCGTCGACTTCCGCGGTGAAGGTGTCGCGCATCCTGTGCCACAGGGACTTCGGTACGTAGGCGCGGGACGCCGCCGAGCACTTCTGGCCCTGATATTCGAACGCTCCCCGGATCAACGCGGTGCGCAATACGTCCTCGTCCGCCGACGTGTGCGCGACCACGAAATCCTTGCCGCCGGTCTCGCCGACCAGCCGCGGATAACCGGCATAGTTGCCGATGTTCTCCCCGATCTGCCGCCACAGGTGCTGAAATGTCCGGGTCGACCCGGTGAAGTGGATCCCGGCGAGACGGGGATCGCTCAACGCCACCTCGGACACGGCCTGCCCACTGCCGGTCACCAGATTGATGACGCCCGGTGGCATTCCGGCGGCCTCGAGTAGCTTGATGGTCCAGTACGCCGCAACGGTCTGCGACGACGACGGCTTCCACACCACCGTGTTACCCATCAGCGCCGGCGCGGTAGGCAGATTCCCGGCGATGGCACTGAAGTTGAACGGGGTGATCGCGTAGACGAAACCCTCGAGCGGCCGGTATTCGAGCCGGTTCCACACACCCGGTGACGAGAGCGGCTGATCGGCGAGGATCTGCCGGGCGAAATGAACGTTGAAACGCCAGAAGTCGATCAATTCACACGGTGCGTCGATTTCCGCTTGTTGCACCGACTTGGACTGACCCAGCATCGTGGCCGCCGCCAGCGTCTCCCGCCACGGTCCCGACAGCAGGTCGGCGGCGCGCAGGAGGACTGCTGCTCGGTCGTCGAAAGATAGTGCCCGCCATTCCGGCGCTGCTGCTGTGGCCGCCTCGATGGCCGCTGATGCGTCGTCGTGGGTCGCGTTGCGCAGCGTGCCGAGCACCGCGGAGTGCCTGTGTGGTTGCACGACGTCGACACGGTCGCCGGCGCCGTGCCGGTGCGTTCCGCCGATCACGTGCGGGATGTCGATGGGATTTGTCGCGATGTCGCCGAGTGCGGTCTTGATTCGTGTGCGTTCGGGACTGCCCGGCGCGTACGAATGGACCGGCTCATTGGTGGGCACCGGAACCTGGGTGATGGCGTCCATGCTGCCTGCCTCCTGCCCTCAGATCGTGAGGAACTGTGACCGCGAACGAACTGTGACGGGAACTTCTCGGACGGGACACCCGACCGAGTTGGACCCTGTGCCCAGGTTAGCGCCGGAGAGGGAGAGCCATCCGGTTTTGGCCGCGACTACACGTCGCGGGCGTTCGAGACCATCTGATGCACGTCCTGGTCTTCGGCGCCGAGACCGAAACTGATGATGCGACGCGGATGGATACGAATCGTCGGGCCACCGAGGCCCTGCGTCTGCGCAGCGTCCGCGTCGATCGCCTCCCCGCGGCCGCGGATCTCGACGCACCGCACCCGCCACGGATCGACGGAAGGAACATCATCTACCACGAAGGCCACCCGCCCGTTGTCGGCGACGTTGCGGAACTTCCTGCTCGCCGCCATGCGGTAGCCCTGGATGTCGATCGTCGACGTCGTGGGGTTGTAGTGGAAGCCGACAGGGCTGACCTGCAAGGTCCCGTCGGGCTGGACCGTCGCGAGGCGTCCGAGGCGCTGGGTGGACAGGTACGCGAGTTCGTCGTCTGTGAAAGGCATGAACTCACGCTAAAACCTGAACCACGCTGGAGGTCAAGTGCTCACCGAAGATCCCGGACCGCCTGCCTCGCTTCGTCCACCCGCTGTTCGGCCCGATCGAGTTCCCGTTCCGTCCGACGCACGCTCTCCGCCGACGCCTTCTCGGCGTTCCGGGTGAACTGCCGTTCCTGCTCAGCGTGTTCGAGTTCCGCGCGCAACTCCTCGATGCGCCGGTCGATCTCCGCCAACGTCGAGCGCGCCTGTTCGAGTTCGGACCGCGCACTGCCCAGCGCGCCCCGGATCTCCTCCGCCTGCGACGTGGCCTCGGCGAGCTCCGTCTCGGCGGCCGCCCGCTCGGCGTCGCGCTTGCGCGCCTCCGACTTCTTGTCCTTCCGGGATGCCGACTTCGGCTTGGACTCGGTAGCCGACTTCGCGGACGAACCCCCGTCCGACGCGGTGGTCGGGCTCCCCGATTTCTCGCTCTTCTTCGCCGTCTTCCCCGAGACGACACTCAGTCCGGCCGGACCGAAACCGCTGTAACTCGCAGCAGTCACCATCCGGCCGAGCCGAACCTGATCCGCCGTGTCGGAATCGGCGAGCGCCGCTGTGAGCGTCTGCCCCACCTCGCGTAAAGCGTCTTCACCGACCTGCCGCCCGCGCTCGGCCGCAATGTCCCCCGCCCGGCGAGCCAGGGCGCTCACTGCCTGCTGCCGTTGGGCGGACAGTTTCCGAAGGTCCGGCCCCGACAGATGGCGTTGAGCGTCCCGAAGTGCCTCCCCCAACTGCAGAAGCGCGCCCACCTCCTCCGGCAACTCGCGCGAGAGTAGGTTGACCAGCCACCCCACCGTTGTCGGTTTCCGCAGCTTCCCGATGGCGCTAGCCATCGCACGATCCCCGGCCTCGCGGGCCGCTTCCACCCGGGCAGTGCGGGCCGAGACGAACTCGGCGGGGTCGAGGCCGTACAACTCGTCGGCGACATCGTCCAGGTTCACGGACACAATCCTGTCACCGCGAACCACCGCACCTCAGCGCAACCGCTCGGCCGCCGCCTCAGCGCAACCGCTCGGCCGCCGCCTCAGCGCAACCGCTCGGCCGCCGCCTCAGCGCAACCGCTCGGCCGCCGCCTCGATCCGCTCATCACTGGCCGTCAAGGCAATCCGCACATGCGTGCCGCCGCGGGGACCGTAAAACTCCCCCGGGGCGACGAGAATGCCGCGGTCGGCGAACCACTCGACGGTGTCGCGGCACGACTCACCGCGGGTGGCCCAGATGTAGAGCCCGGCCTCGGAATCGTCGACGGTGAACCCGGCACCCCGTACTGCGGCGAGGAGGATGTCACGGCGACGACGATAGCGCTCGCGCTGCTCGTTCTCGTGCTCGTCGTCGGACAGCGCGGCCGTCATCGCCGACTGGATGGGCAGTGGCACCATCATCCCAGCGTGTTTGCGCACCTCGAGGAGTTCGGCAACCAGCACGGGATCACCGGTGACGAATCCGGCGCGGTAGCTCGCGAGATTCGACGTCTTCGACAGGGAGTGCACGGCGAGCAAACCGGTGAGATCGCCGTCGTTCACCCGCTCGTCGAGGATCGACAGCGCCTCACCCTCCCAGGTAAGTCCCAGGTAGCACTCGTCGGAGACGACGAGGGCGCCGCGTCGCCGCGCCCAGTCGACCACCTTGCGCAGATGTTCGAGGCCCAGCACCTTGCCGGTGGGGTTGGACGGCGAATTGACGAAGATGAGTGACGCCGCCTCCGGCCCCAACCGGTTGAGCCCGTCGGCGCGGATCACGCGGGCACCCGCGAGAAGCGCCCCCACCTCGTATGTGGGATACGCGAGTTCCGGAATGACCACCAGATCGTCGGACCCGAGCCCGAGGAGGCTGGGCAGCCAGGCGATCAGTTCCTTGGTACCGATGGCGGGGAGCACCGAGACCGGATCGATCCCGGCGATCCCGTACCGGCGTTTCAGCGACTCGACGGCAGCGACACGCAACTCCTCGGTACCGTGCGTCGTCGGATATCCGGGGACAGCCGCGACCGCGGCCAGCGCCTCCTGAATGATCGGCGCAACGGGATCGACGGGCGTGCCCACCGACAGGTTGACGATGCCGCCCGCGTGCGCGAGTGCTTTCGCCTTGGCCGACTCGAGCGAGTCCCAGGGAAAGTCGGGCAGTGCCTTGGCTACCGAGATACGCGGCACATCTAGTCCTCGCCCATGGGCGGCAACGCCTTGATGAACGGCGGGTCGTAATCGACCTTGCCCAACTTCGCTGCGCCACCGGGGGATCCGAGGTCGTCGAAGAAATCGACGTTGGCGGCGATGTAGCCGTTCCACTGTTCCGGGACGTCGTCTTCGTAGAAGATGGCTTCTACCGGGCAGACAGGTTCACAGGCACCGCAGTCCACACACTCGTCGGGATGGATGTAGAGCATCCGCCCGCCCTCGTAGATGCAGTCGACAGGGCACTCCTCGATACATGCCTTGTCCAACACATCTACGCACGGTTCAGCAATCGTGTAGGGCACTGCCGCTCTCCCTGCCTTTCTGACGCCACCAACGAGCTGCGGAAGACCCGCAGAAGACCCTATTATCCCCTGCCCGGACTCCCACTTTTCGCTGAGGGTTACCTGACCCGGCGCAGTCCCGGGGCGAGCGCCGCGCGGGAGCTGATCCATTGCTCACCCTGCTTCGCCGCCCGCGCCAGCGCTCCCCGTTCACCGAGATACGCGGCCACCACACCGATCACTGGCACGTTGCCGAGCAGAGAGTAGGTGCGACCCGGCCCCGGCCGTTGATCGAGCTCGGTGGTGAGTGCACGCAGCGTGCGGGCCGTGCGCCACAAGGCGCCTATGAGTGCGAACGGACGCCACGACGTCTCCCCTGTGTCGGGGCGGGGCTCGTCACCGTCGGCAGACAGGGCTCTAGCATCGGCCTCACGCCGGCACAGCACCGACGCCAGCAGCTCCACCTGCTCGGCCCGCTCGGTGACACCGTGCTCCCGCGCGACGGCAACGAGTACGAGCGCCTGGTTCGCGAACCCGAGCAGGTCTCGGATGGGCAATCGGTTCAGGAGAACGCCGAACATGCCCGGAAACGCGACCGCGATCGTGTTGAGTGCCCCGATGCGCGTCACCCACCACCGAGCGCGTTCGTCGTCGCTCGCCTTCTCCCACGACGCCGTTCCTGGGAACTGGATCGTGTCCAGCACCCAGCCGATGCCGTCGAGCAGGGCTTCAGCGGCGCTGCGCTCCTCCGGTGTCGGGACGAACGTCCGGCCCTTGATTCCGAACGGGTCCGTCAGTGCCAGATCGAGCACAGGGTTGATGCCGCGCGCGGCCCGATCCAGTATCGCGACGACCTTGTCGTCTCCGAGCCGATCCGTATCGCTCATGCTGCCGGTGACCTTCCTTCGCGTCGGGCGTGGGTGGTGGTGCGTTCGCGTGCCGGGCGGCCGATTCCCTCGGCGATGGCCCGTAGTTCGGCGACGGTCTTCTCGGATCCGTGCTCGGACCCGGCCATCCGGGAGATGGTTTCCTCCATCAGGGTGCCGCCGAGATCGTTGGCACCGCCCTGCAACATCACCTGAGTACCCGTGACACCGAGCTTGACCCAACTGGTCTGAATGTTCGGGATCCGCCCGTGCAACATGATCCGGGCCAGCGCGTGGACGGCGCGGTTGTCCCGGTTGGTCGGGCCCGGACGCGAGGCACCCGCGAGATACAGCGGCGCGCTCTGATGTACGAAGGGCAGCGGCACGAACTCGGTGAATCCGCCTGTCCGGTCCTGAATTCCGCGCAGCACCCGCAGATGCCCCACCCAGTGCTTCGGGTTGTCGACATGGCCGTACATCATCGTCGAACTCGACCGCAGCCCCACCTCGTGCGCCGTCGTGACCACCTCCACCCAGGTGGCCGTGGGCAACTTCCCCTTGGTCAGCACCCAGCGGACCTCGTCGTCGAGGATCTCCGCGGCCGTGCCCGGAATGGTGTCCAGACCCGCCTCCCGCAATTCGGTGAGCCAGTCCCGGATGCTCTGCCCACCCTTGGCGGCACCGTTGACGATCTCCATCGGCGAGAACGCATGCACATGCATCGACGGCACCCGCGCCTTCACCGCCCGCACCAGATCGGCGTACCCGGTGACCGGCAGCTCCGGATCGATACCCCCCTGCATGCAGACCTCCGTCGCCCCGGCGACGTGCGCTTCCCAGGCCCGGTCCGCGACCTCGGACGTCGACAGGGTGAACGCATCCGCATCACCCTTGCGCTGCGCGAACGCGCAGAACCGGCAGCCGGTGTAGCAGATGTTGGTGAAGTTGATGTTCCGGTTCACCACATACGTCACCTCGTCCCCGACCGCCTCCTTGCGGAGGGCGTCCGCCAGCGCCACCATCGCCTCGAGTCCCGGACCCTCGGCCGTGGCAAGGGCCAGGTACTCGTCGTCGGTGCATCCTGCCGGATCGCGTTCGGCGCTGCGCAACGCCGCCAGCACATCGGTGTCCACCCGCACCGGGCCACTGAGTTCGAGGACCTGCTCGCGGACGGTCTCCCAGTCCCCGAACGCGCTCCCCAAATCGCTGCGGGTGTCGGTGTTGCGGCCCTCGGTGTCGATTCCGGTGTGCAGATCCACCCGCCCGGTCGACTCCCACGACTCGTCCGGCTCCTGCCACGGCAACCCGCCCGGGATCGTGTCCGGCCGCGCCAGCCCCGTATCAGGGTCGGAGAGGGCCTGCACGTGCCCGAGGATCCGCGGATCGATCCACGGCGAGCCGGCGAGCACGAACTGTGGCTGCGCCGCCGTGCGTTCGGTGAGCACGAACCCGGCCTGCGCGGTGATCTCGGCCAGGGTGTCCAGATTCGGCCACGGGCGTTCGGGGTTCACATGGTCCGGAGTCAACGGCGACACCCCACCCCAGTCGTCGACACCGGCACCGAGCAACGCGGCGCATTCGGTGTTCGAAACCAGGTTGGGTGGTGACTGGATCCGCATCCCCGGCCCGAGCAGCAACCGCGATACCGCAATGGACGCCAGAAATTCGTCGAGACCGGCATCGGGGACATCGCGCATCGCCGTATCCGGTTTGGCCAGGAAGTTCTGGATGATCACTTCCTGGATGTGCCCGAACGCCTTGTGCGATTTGCGGATCGCCATGATCGACTCGGCCCGCTCGCGCACGCCCTCGCCGATGCCCACCAGAATTCCCGTCGTGAACGGAACGTTCAACCGCCCCGCGTCGGTGAGCGTGCGCAGCCGCACCGCCGGATCCTTGTCCGGGCTGCCGTAGTGGCATTCGCCCTTGTCGGTGAACAACCGGGTGGCAGTGGTCTCGAGCATCATCCCCATCGACGGCGCCACCGGCTTGAGGCGGGAGATCTCTTCCCAGTTCATCACCCCGGGATTCAGGTGCGGCAGCAGCCCGGTCTCCTCGAGCACCCGGATCGACATCGCCCGCAGGTAGTCGAGCGTCGAATCGTAGCCGCGCTCGTCGAGCCACTGCTTGGCCTCGGGCCACCGATCCTCGGGACGATCACCCAAGGTGAACAGGGCCTCCTTGCACCCGAGTTCGGCGCCCCGGCGGGCGATCTCGAGCACCTCGTCCGGCTCGAGATACGCACCCCGGCCCTCGGCCCGCAGCTTGCCCGGCACGGTCACGAACGTGCAGTAATGGCACTTGTCGCGGCACAACCGCGTCAACGGAATGAACACCTTGCGTGAATACGTGACCGCACCGGGTCTGCCCGCCGCCAGCAACCCGGCATCGCGCACCTTCGCCGCCGACACACACAGATCGACCAGATCATCACCACGCGCCTGCAACAGAACAGTGGCCTCGTCGACATTCAACGTCGCGCCGTCCCGGGCACGCCGCAACACACGCCGCATAGCCGAGGCAGAAGGTGCCGCTTCCTGCACCGATGCGCCAGTCGAGGTCGCTGCTGGAATACCCGGTATGGGAAGCATGGTGGGCCGGCCGGTCTCTTCACCTGAATGGGTCACCCAGCGATCATGCGCCACCCACTCGCGCACGTGCCACCCAGACTCCCCCGAGCGGCCCGTAACGCTATTCGCGCGGATAGTCTTCGTCGTCCGGGACGACTCGGCTCTGCTCCGCGGCATCCGCCTCGTTCACTTCCAAGGACGACACCCCTTCTACCTGGTCAGTGGGCTCGTCGTCGACGGCCAGTTCCTGCTCCAAACGGTCGGCCTCGGGAACCTCCGGAGAGTTGGCCGCATCGAATGACGTCATGTCTGCGCTCCTTTCGCTTCGGGGGTCCTCCCACGATAGGTCTGTTCTCGACAGAATGCCGGTGCACGGCCAAAGTAGGGGCATGAGTGCGCCCGCTACCGTCACCATGGCCGATCCGCTGTGGCAGCCCAGCCCCCGAGCCAGGCAGCTGTGGGCCATCAACGCCGCACTCTTGTGGCTCCCGGTCTTCGCCCTCCAGGCGGTGGGTGCCTTCGTCGGCAGCTGGTGGCCGACCTGGGCTCAGATCAGCGTTGCAGCGGCCACTGCCGTCCTCGCCCTGTTGCATGTCACCGTCGTTCCGTTCTGGCGCTATCGCGTGCATCGCTGGGAGATCAGCGACACCGCCGTCTACACGCGCACCGGGTGGTTCACGCAGGAACGGCGCATCGCCCCGATCTCCCGGGTGCAGACGGTCGACACCGAACGCGGGCCGATCGACCGCATGCTCGGTCTCGCCACGGTCACCGTGACCACAGCGTCGTCGGCCGGTGCGGTCAAGATCACCGCCCTCGACCAGGACACCGCAGATCGCACCGTGGCCCAGCTCACCGAGATCGCCGGGACCAACGTCGGCGACGCCACGTGACTGCGCCGCCGCCCGGAGTCGCGCCTCCCCTCGCTCAGGGGGAGGCCGCGGCCGCTGCCGAGGCAGAACAACCGTGGCTCCGCCTGGATCGGCGGATGCTGCTGGTTCATCCGGTGAGCGAGATCGTGAAGCTGCTGCCCGTGCTGCTGCTGTCGCTGGTCGTCGGCAGTCAGAGTGGGAACCACGTGTGGGGTCTGATCGCGGTGGCGGCGTTCGTGGCACTCGGCCTCTCGCGCTGGTTCACCACGAGCTATCGCATCGGTCCCGTCCACGTGCAATTGAGGCAGGGACTCTTCCGCAAACGACTCCTCTCCATTCCCCGAAACCGCATCCGCTCGGTGGACGTCGAGGCGGGAGTGCTGCATCGCCTGCTCGGATTGTCGATCGTCCGGATCGGCACGGGGCAACAGGTCGGTTCCAAGCCGGACGCGGCGAAGTTCGAACTCAATGCCCTCTCGGCCGCCCTCGTACCGGATCTGCGCACCGCACTGCTCTCCCACACACCCGAAACAGTGCCCGGACCCGGCTCGATCGCCGCCGAGCGTCCTGTACACGAGATCGGGCACTGGGGGCCCTCCTGGGTGCGATACGCCCCGTTCTCGGTGACGGGGGTGGTCACCATCGGCGCGATCGTCGGCATCGCATTCCAGTACGGAATCGCCCGCGAGATCGCACGGTCCTCGACGGTGACCGAAGGTATCGAATCGGCCGAGCGGCTCGGTATCGCGCTCGTGGTGGTCTTCGGAATCGTCGTACTCCTGATCGCTGCCAGTGCACTCGCATGCATTCGGTATCTCCTGGCGTACGGCAACCTGACCCTCACCGACAACGGACGAACACTGCACGTCAGCCACGGTCTCCTGAAGACCCGGCAGACGACGCTCGACCGTGCGCGGTTGCGGGGCACGACCTTGAAAGAGCCGTTGCTTCTGCGGTTGGCCGGCGGTGCCCGACTCGACGCCGTCATGACCGGGGTCAGCGCCGAGAAACACGAGTCCTCGCTCCTACTACCCCAGGCGCCGCGCCGTGAAGCCGAACGGGTGATGGCCACGGTGATCGGAGACAGTCGTCAAGCCGCGGTGGCACTGAGGCCGCACGGAGCTGCGGCACGACGGCGGCGCTACACGAGGGCGCTGATCCCTGCGGGCGTCGCACTGCTCGCCGCACTCGTCCTTACAGGGGTCGGCCGGCCGGTGATCTGGCCCGTGTGGGCAGGAATCGGGGTGGCCACGGTCGCCGGAGCTGCCCTCGCCTGGGACCGGTACCGCGGGCTCGGCCACGCGGTTCTTCCCGGTTGGCTGATCACCCGCAGCGGCTCCCTCGACCGGGCCCGCGACAGCCTCGAGGCGAACGGCATCATCGGTTGGACCGTCCGCCAGACATTCTTCCAACGCCGGTCGGGGGTGGCCACCGTCATCGCCGCCACCCCCGCGGGCACCGGAAAGTACCTCGTGATCGACCTCCCTGTCGATCAGGCGTGGACTCTCGTCGAGTCCGTGACTCCCGGCGGAGGTGACGTGTGGGCGCGCCGCTGAACGATCTTGCGCGCCTCGACGCCGAACTCGTCGACTGCCGCGCCTGCCCTCGTCTGGTGGAGTGGCGAGAGAGGGTGGCCCTCGAGAAGCGCGCCGCCTACCGTAACGAAACATACTGGGGCCGACCGGTTCCGGGATTCGGACCACCCGATGCGGCCATGCTGATCGTCGGACTCGCTCCTGCCGCACACGGCGGAAACCGGACGGGGCGGATGTTCACCGGTGATCGCAGCGGCGACTTCCTGTACGCGGCGCTGCATGCCGTCGGTCTGGCAAGTCAGCCGACCGCCACGCACATCGGTGACGGCCTCGAACTGTTCGGCACCAGGGTCACGGCACCCGTGCACTGCGCGCCGCCCGACAACAAACCCACGCCTGTGGAACGGCAGACCTGCCGTCGTTGGCTCGACGCCGAATTGAGAATCCTGCAGCCTGGGCTGCGCTCGGTGATCGTGCTCGGCGGATTCGGCTGGCAGGCACTGCTGCCCGTGCTGGGGGACGCCGGATGGGTCGTCCCGCGACCCCGCCCGAAGTTCGGCCACGGCGCCCACGTCGAACTCGCCGGCCGGACCGGTCCTCTGCACCTGTTCGGGTGTTACCACGTCAGCCAGCAGAACACCTTCACCGGCCGGCTCACCCCCGCGATGCTCGAGTCGGTGCTGTCCGACGCCGCACGCGCGGCCGGGTTGATGGGGTGATCCCGCCCGCCCGCGCACCGTACGAACGGGACGTCCGTTCGATCTGACGCAACGGGCGTCCCGTTCGTGCGACACCCGGAGGGTGCTACCGCCGGTTCGGCAGTTCCTCGATGATGTATTTGGCCATGCTGCCCAGCCGTGAGCGGGTGGGTTGCATGGTGTCGACACCGAGCACGGTGAGAGGCGACGCCGTCACGGAGCCGACGCAGATCGCGGCCACCGGCCCGTTGAACGCGCGGACGAGAGCGTCGACGCGTCCGACGTCCTTCGCCGTGCTCAGCAGCGAGGACACCGCCGGCGCGCTGGTGAAGGTGACTGCGTCGACGTCCCCACCGGCGATGCCGTCGACCAGCGCCCGCAGGGGTCGTTGGTCGACGGGCCGTATCCACCGGTACACCGACACCGCGGTGGTCCGCGCGCCCGCCTCCGCCAGGGAGACGCTCAAATCGGTGATCGGTTCCCACTCCGTGATCGTGCCGTGTAGTTGGACCGCAACGTGTAGCCCCTGCACTCCCTCTGCGATGAGGTGTTGCGACACTTCCTCGGACGACTCCGTCTCCGGCGACCACTCCTCCCGCAGGCCCGCACCGCGTACGGCGCCCTTGGCTTTGGGACCGCGGGTGATGATGCGTGCCGAGCTCAACGCTCCGACGAGGGCCTCGTCGTTACCCCAGGCCCGTGCGGCGTCCATCCACCCCCGGAAGCCGACGGCCGTACTGATCACGACGAGGTCCGGCGGAGAGGCGATGATGTCGGCCGTTCGTGCTTTCAGATCGGAGTCGTCGACTAACGGCAGCACATGGATGGCAGGTGTGTGCGTCACGGTGGCACCGTGACGTTCGAGCAGCGTGATGAACTCCGCGGCTCGGCGTTCGGCGGTGACGGCGATGGTCAGTCCCGCAAGTTCATCGTTCGACATTGTCCCAGTGTGACGGACGTTCCGGCTTATGCTGACGAGATGATCACTGCCGTGCACACGCTCGTCTATGCCGACGACGCCGAAGCTGCCCGCGACTTCTTCCGCGACGTGCTGGGCTGGGACCATGTGGACGCGGGAGGCGGCTGGCTCATCTTCCGCACCGGCCCCTCCGAGATGGGCGTGCATCCCACGTCGGACGACCGCGGCGGGGAGCCGTGGTCGACGCAGCCTCACCATGAGATTTCGCTCGTCTGCGACGACATCGAAGCGACGGTTGCCGAGTTGAAGGCGAAGGGCGCCGAGTTCACCCGCGACGTTCGCGACGAGGGATACGGCCTCACCACCGCGCTGAGAATACCCGGCGCCGGCGAGATGATGGTGTATCAGCCGCAGCACCCGGTCGCGTACTGAACGGGTACCGAGAGGTCCAGGCGCTCAGGCAGGAACTGGGGACGTGGGCGGCACCGCCGAACCGACCTTCCAGAGATATGCGGCAGGCGGAATCAACGCGCCGAGAAACAGCAGCAGGGTCCACACGGACGCGAGCAGGAGAACGTCGCCGCCCGGCCCCCCGAGCATGCAG
The DNA here is from genome assembly GCF_017656075.1 of Rhodococcus sp. ZPP. Taxonomy (NCBI): domain Bacteria; kingdom Bacillati; phylum Actinomycetota; class Actinomycetes; order Mycobacteriales; family Nocardiaceae; genus Rhodococcus; species Rhodococcus sp. ZPP. The sequence goes on along the minus strand of NZ_CP058638.1, from coordinate 5,659,488 downwards.
AGCAGGAAACCCACGATCCACCCGACGAGTGGGAGGACTGCGGCGCCCACCCGGCCGGTCGCGGACCGCGCGGCGATCACCAATGCCACATTGACCGCTCCGGCGACGAGGATGCTCACCGGGAACGGCGTCGCTCCGAGGTACAGCGGGAGAAAGAGTACGGCGAGGACGGCACACAAAAAGCCGTCGAACACCAGCAGGGCAAGGGTGGCCCTTGCCAGAACGTCCGTATGTTCACGTATTTCTGCGGTGCCGACGGCCATGTGTCAATAGTGGATCAGGGGACCGGCGGGTAACCCAGCAGGGTCAGCAAGTGACTCTGCATGTCGGCAAATCCATACAGCACGCTGTAGTACAGCTCGCGCTGAGCGGGCCATGACGGCTTCAGCGTGTCGACGAACGCCACTATGGCGTTCTGAACATCCCAGTTGTACATCGAAGACCTCTCCTGACGGGCGTCACACGGACTCGGACTGAGCCACTGCGTGATGTGCGCCACAGTGTAATACGTAATGCCAGTCACAGTTAAGTGCGGTCATGCCCGGCACCGCAGAGGTCAGAGCTCTATACCGGCGAAGAGGTCACGCTCACGGCCACGGTCGTCGACCTCCCCCGACCGACCACGGGCCAGCACGAAGTGTTCCTGCGGAAGGATCGGCTGGGCGACGGCGTTGGAGAGCGCGAACTCGGCACCGCCGGGTGCCACCGTCACCTGCGTGGCATGAGCCGCGAGTGCGGCCTGCTTGGCGTCCAGCACCGCCCGCACGTCGATCACCGTGGTGACCTGGGAGTCGGGCACGCTCGGTAGTTCGCCGGGCTCGGGCAGTCGCCATCCTTCGGGGAGGTCGCCGATCCGGCAGATCCCCGACTCGAGCGCGCTCGCCTCGGTGACCGTCCAGTACAGCTTGGCCACCGGCCACGGTTCACCAGCGTCGGGAAATGTCGTCGTCCCCGACGCCTCCACCGCTGCCTCCGTGAGCCGATGCGCCTGGATGTGGTCGGGGTGCCCGTAGCCGCCGTGCTCGTCGTAGGTGACGACGACGTGCGGTCGCAGCTCCCGAATGACCGCCACCAAGGCTGCGATCGCCGTTTCTTTCTCGGCGTTGACGAAGGCGCGCGGATGAGCTGCCGAGGGCGTACCCGCCATTCCCGAATCGCGAAAGTGCCCCGCCCCTGACAGGAACCGCGGCCGGCCGGCGCCGAGGATCGACAGGGCAGACCTCAGTTCGCCGATCCGGTATCCGCCGAGTTGATCGGCGGCACCGGCAACGAGCCCAGCCCACTCGTCCCCGATCACCTCACCTTCCTCACCCAGCGTGCAAGTCAGGACGTTAACCTCGACACCCTCGGCGGCGTAATGCGCGATAGTGCCACCAGTGGTGATCGTTTCGTCGTCGGGATGGGCATGGATCAAGAGAAGGCGCCGATCGGTCATTCCTCGATCCTGCTCCAACCGGCCGCGTCACTGAAAATCCCTACCGGCACAGCGCCCGACAGCGACACTCCCTCGACACCCGGCCCTACCGCCACCAACGTGCGGTCCTGCATGATCGGCAGTACGGCAGCGAGATCCCACAGTCGGCGATCTGCGTCGGCCAGAGCCTGAGATACGTCACCCGCACCGCGCAACGCGGCGTCGATCGCGGGCTGCAGCGACGGGTCGCACACGCCGGACAGATTGGACGGCGCTTCCGCCTCTGCGGCGGAATTCCCTTCCGGTGCCGACCCTTCGGCTCGAGCTGGCGTGTTCGTCGCTGCGGCGGGCGGGCAACTGTGCCGGGAGGCCAGCGCGGTTGCCGGATCGGAACCGTCGCGGGACCATCCGACGACGGCACCGATCTCGCCGCTCGTCAACGCTTCTCCGTACAACTCTTCCGCGGGTATGGATTGCACACTGGCGTCCACTCCAGCACCACGCAGTTGGTCGGCAGCCGTGTTCGCGACAGCACTGGCAGTGTCATCCCCCTCTGGAGTTCCGATGACGAGCGAGAGCGGCACGCCACCGCGGACGAGCCTCGCCTGCGGCACGGTTGCGGCGGGATCGGGAGTGGGCGCGGCAATGTCGGAGACATAGCCGTATTCCGCGAGCTGCGCCAGCACCTGTTCGCGGGACGGACGCGCGGGGGCGGTAGCGGTGTATCCCGGGTCGGACGGGGCGTACACCTGCGAGCGGGTGGGAACGGCGGCCGCTTCGCTTCCCGCCCCGACGACCGCCAGAAGGTCGGTATCGAGCAAGTCCAGCAGACTCCGCCGCACCCGGACGTCCGCGAGTTCGGGCACCCGTCCGTTGAGGGTCAGCGACAGCCCTCGCGGCTGGAACGACGCACCCGTGCGCACGGTCGGGATCGCCGCGAGCTGAGCGGAAGTGGCTGTGCCGCCGTGAATCTGCACGATCTGCGTGTCGTTGTTGCGCATCGAGTCGGCGAGCTGCGCGGGGGTTCCGTCACGCCGCATGAGTATCTGGTCCGGGGTCGCCGGCATGTCCCAGAATCGATCGTTACGTTCGAGCAGAATTTCGTCGCGACCGCGGTCGATGTTTTTGATGTGGAAGTGTGCGCCCGACACCGGAATGTTCTCGGACAGCCCGGTGGCGAATCCCCCCGGCGAATCCTTGATCAGGTGCGACGGCAGGAGGTCGGTGAACAGCTCTCGCCACGCCGGGTACGCGGACTTCATCACCACGTTCACGGTCTTGCCACCGCCCGACGACCGCACGTCCTCGATGAGTTGATAGCCGGCCGGGTCCACCGCTCCCGGGGCGCTGATCATCTGCTGCCACAGGTAGCGGAAATCCTCCGCGGCGATGGGCGCACCGTCGGACCATTGCGCTTCGTTGCGTAACTGATAGGTGATGGTGAACGGTTCTTGCGACGAGACCTCGACGGAGATCACGAGCGAGGTATCGGGGATCCAGTTACTGCCACCCACACGCTGCGGGTCGGGAACGGGGCGGAACGGGCTCGGGAGGACGAGTGCACTGACGGCGGAGTTCGCCGGCGACTGATCCGACAGGAGATGCGGGTTGAATCCACTGCCGACGTCGTCGATGGCCACCACGACAGGCTGCTTCTCCGTGGGTGAGACGGTGGGTTTGGGGCTGTCGGTGCTCTCGACGGGAGGCGGCGGGTCGGCCGTACACGAGGTGAGGACCGTCGTGGACACTGCGAGAAACACCGCGGTGGTCACGAGCCCGTTGCCACGCCTTCGACGCCGAACTCCCCACGCTCTGTCGATCGAACCCCCAGCAACCACCGCGCCGCCTTTCCTCAGAGATACCGGAAGGCTCCGGAAACCCTCGAGCGAATGTACCTTCGGTCGGCGATCGACCGAAGGTACATTCGCCCGTTGTGTCTTACGTGGTCGGACGCGGGACCTAGAGGGCCGCCTTGTCGCGGGCCTTGGAACGCGAACGCTCACGGGCGCGGTCGGTGGCCGACAGGTGCACCTTGCGCACCCGCACGACCTCCGGGGTGACCTCGACGCACTCGTCGCCGGCGCAGAACTCCATCGCGCCCTCGAGTTCGAGCTTGATGGGCTTGGCGAGGGTCTCCATCACGTCGGCGGAGGACTGACGCATGTTGGTCAGCTTCTTCTCACGGGTGACGTTGATGTCGAGGTCCTCCTGGCGCGGGTTGATGCCCACAACCATGCCCTCGTAGGTATCGGCACCCGGCTCGACGAAGAAGGTGCCGCGATCGGCCAGCTGGATCATCGCGAACGGGGTGACGGTGCCGGTGCGGTCCGAGACGAGCGAACCGGTGTGGCGTGCCCGGATCTCGCCGGCCCACGGTGCATAACCGTGGAACACCGCATTGGCGATGCCGGTACCGCGGGTCTCGGTGAGGAAGTCGGTGCGGAAACCGATGAGGCCACGCGACGGGACGATGAACTCCATCCGAACCCAGCCTGCACCGTGGTTCGCCATCTGGACCATCTTGCCCTTGCGGTTGGCCAGCAGCTGGGTGATGGCACCGAGGTACTCCTCGGGGCTGTCGATGGTGAGCTCCTCGAAGGGCTCGTGCACCTTGCCGTCGACCTGACGGGTGACCACCTGCGGCTTGCCGACGGTCAGCTCGAAGCCTTCGCGGCGCATCTGCTCGACGAGAATGGCAAGCGCGAGTTCACCACGGCCCTGCACCTCCCAGGCGTCGGGGCGACCGATGTCGAGGACCTTGAGCGAGACGTTGCCGACGAGCTCCTGGTCGAGGCGGGACTTCACCATGCGGGCGGTGAGCTTGTGCCCACTGACCCGGCCGACGAGCGGCGACGTGTTGGTGCCGATGGTGACCGAGATGGCGGGCTGGTCGACGGTGATCCGAGGCAGCGGGACAGGGTTTTCCAGATCGGCGAGCGTGTCACCGATCATGATGTCGGGGAAACCGGCGACGGCGACGATGTCGCCGGCAACCGCCCTCTCGGCAGGCTGGCGCTCGACACCCTTGGTCGCGAGCAATTCGGTGATCTTGGCCTTGGTGACGACGGGCTCGCCGTCCACCTCACGGCACCAGGAGACGGTCTGACCCTTGGTCAGCTCGCCGTTGTGGATGCGGACCAGTGCGAGTCGGCCCAGGAATGCGGAGGCGTCGAGGTTGGTGACGTGAGCCTGCAGCGGCGCGTCGACGTTGCCCTTGGGTGCAGGAACGTAGTTCAGAAGCACGTCGAACAGGGCGTCGAGGTTCTCGGCGTCCGGTGCGTGACCGTTCTCGGGCTGACTCTTGGACGCCTTGCCCTCACGGCCGGAGGCGTAGAGGACCGGGAGGTCGAGCGCGAGTTCGGCGGCTTCCGCGGCCTCGTCGTCGAGGTCCGAGGCGAGGTCGAGAAGCAGGTCGTGACTCTCGGAGACGACCTCTTCGATGCGGGCATCGGGGCGGTCGGTCTTGTTGACCACGAGGATCACGGGCAGCGAGGCTGCGAGGGCCTTGCGGAGCACGAACCGAGTCTGCGGCAGCGGGCCCTCGGAGGCGTCGACGAGCAGGACGACACCGTCGACCATGGACAGGCCGCGCTCGACCTCACCACCGAAGTCGGCGTGGCCCGGGGTGTCGATCACGTTGATCACGGTGACGCTGCCGTCGGCATGGTGCTTGTGGACAGCAGTGTTCTTCGCGAGGATGGTGATGCCCTTCTCGCGCTCGAGGTCGCCGGAGTCCATGACGCGATCGACCAGCTCGGCGCGCTCCTCGAAAGCCCCCGATTGGCGCAGCATGGCGTCGACGAGAGTGGTCTTGCCGTGGTCGACGTGTGCGACGATGGCAACGTTACGGAAGCTGGTGATGGTCACGCGATGGCTCTCCTGGCTGAGTTGATTCGGCCACGCGAAAGTTCACTCGCACGACCTTCTGGCGGCCGCATTGTCATCCTGATTCAGAAATCCCTCGTCGAGGCGATGGCAAAATCGCTCATACAGGCATCGCGGCCACGTAAATACTACCCGCCCGCGGCCCGGTTCCGCGCATCGCGGACGTCGAGGGGCATCGGGCACCAGCGTAAAGTGATCTGCGCCACGCGGTGTGCGAGCCGGTTCCAGGTCGACAGCGGACGAAGTCGCGGCCACGCTAGCCTGGGTCGAGCGTCGCATCCGGTGTTCCGTCAGAGCTAGGGAGGCCGAGCCGAGCATGGGCAAGATCAAGGCCACCGAGGTCTCGGGCCTCAAGCCGAAGAAGAAGTGCTGCCGCAGCAAGAAGCGTTGCCTCAAGTGCCCGGTGGTCATCATGCGGATGAAGAAGCTCGAGAACGAAGGCGCCTCCAAGAAGGAACTGAAGAAGGGCCTCGTGAAGGCCCGTAAGACCTGAGCCGGCGGCCCGATCGACCGTTGTCCTCAGTTTCCACTGTCGAGGTACGGACGCAGGTCCGGCACCCATCCCTGATCGTTGCCGACCAGGTCGATCTCCACGAGCTCTCGGCCGTTCACCCATCGCAGCTCGGCATGGTCGAGCGCGGACGGTGTTCCCGACACCAGGTCCACCCGGTAGGCGCGGAGCACGCGCCCGTCGGGAAGGGGCACGTCGCCCCCTACCCTCGTGCCCCCTGCTACCTCGACGCCGAGTTCTTCTCGCAGTTCCCGCCGGAGCGCGTCCTCGGCCGTCTCCCCTGCTTCGGCCTTGCCGCCCGGCAGTTCCCACAGGCCCGCCAGCTCGGGCGGTCGCGTCCGCTGGGCGAGTAGGAGGCGTCCGTCGACGATGATCGCCGCAGCCACCACTTCGCCGTTGTTCGTGGCGGGTCTTGCAGGTTCCGTCGGCACCGCACCATCATGGGGTATGACCGAGTTGCTGTCAGACGGAAGTATCGATGCCGGGCTCGCCGGACTGCCCGAGTGGCGGCGCACCGGCGACTCCCTGGTCCGCACCATCGAGTCGCCGAGCTTCATCGACGCGATCGAACTGGTCCGCAAGGTTGCCGCGGCCGCCGAGGCCGCCAACCACCATCCCGACATCGACATCCGGTGGCGCAAGGTCACCTACACCTTGTCGACCCACTCGGCCGGGGGGATCACACAGCTCGATCTGGATCTCGCTGCACAGATCGACGTGCTGGCAGGGTAGGCGTCAGCTTCGCCCGTCTGCCCGCCCAGGCAATCCAGGCATACACGGCGAATGCGCCCACCACGTCGACGGTGCCGAGCCACGCGAGCACCGCCGGCCGTGAGATGAGCCAGATCGAGTCCTGAAAGAAGCTCAGGACCCACGGCACCCCGATCAGCGTCGTGACGAGCCAGTACCCCGCGACGACCCGGGTACCGAACATCGATCCGTAGGGGCCGTGAAGAAGCCAGATCAGCATCGGGATCACCCATACCCAGTGGTGTGACCACGAGATCGGGGACACGAGCAGTCCCAGCAGCTCCACGACGACGAGTGTGCCCAACCTGTCGTCGCGGGCGAGCGCGCGCCAGGCGAGCACCGCGAGGACCACGGTGAGCGCGACTCCCACCACCCAGACTGCACCCGTTCCGACGTCGTACCCGAGCAGCCTCGACAACGCCCCGCGCAGAGACTGGTTCCATACCGAACCGACCGGACCGATGCGATCTGCGTCCCCGAGCAGGTGGGTGAAGTACTCGCGGGCCTCGGAACCGATCAAGAGATAGCTGAGGCCGACGGTCGCCGCGAAGGCGACGCCCGAGAAGACTGCCGCTTTCCACCTGCGCTGGAGCAGAAAGTACAGCCCCGTGATGGCCGGGGTCAGTTTGATGCCCGCCGCGAAGCCGACGAGCGCACCCGACAGCCACCACCGTGAACTACGTACCGCAGTCATCACGAGCAAGGCGAGGAAGACATTGATCTGCCCGTAGTCGAGCGTGGTGCGCACCGGCTCCAGCCAGACGCCCACCGTCGTCCAGAGAAGTGCCACCGTCCGCCAGTGGGGTCGACGGGCCGCCGCGCCGAGCACGAGACTCAAACTCATGCGGGCCAACGCATACAGCGCGAGGATGGTTAGCAACTGCCAACAGACGCCGACCAGGGTGAATGGCAGGAAGTGCAGGGGAAAGAAGACGAGCGCCGCGAAGGGTGGGTATGTGAACGGCAGTGGAAAGTCCGGTGTCACTTCCGAATAGGTGAAGTCGTACAGGTTGCCACCGCCGAGAGCCTCCGAACCGTCGACGTAGACGTGTAAGTCGACGAGGTTCATCCCGTTGGGGCTCAGCAGTGTCCACGCCATCCGTCCGAGCACCGACAACGCGAGAAGCACAGGCGCCCAGCGCAACAGCGCGCGGCTTGCGGAAACACGTTGTGACGAGGGAGAAGACGGGTCCTCGGAGTCCGCTCCGCCGTCGGACGCTCCTTCGTGGGACGCTCCTTCGTCGGACGCTCCTTCGTGGGACGCTGCTTGGTCGGACACAGTGTGGCGCTCTCCCGTGAGGTGTGTAGACGTCTCAGCCGATCCCGAAACGGTCCCGCACAGCGTAGACGCCCGGCCATACACGCTCCGCTCTGTCCGTAGCAGCGCGTAACAGTTGCATCACCATCAACACTGATCACACCAGCCACAGGCTATGGTTCCGGGAAGGATCACCGCCGGGGTCACCATGCCATACACTCCCACCGGGGCGCCGCAGCTACCACGGGCTGCACTCGTCAGCTGTACAACCCGGGGGCGCTGTACATAGAGTGACCCCCCGAGCCGTAAGACGTGGATTGGATTGTCGTTCACGCTGTTATGACAAGGATGGGGAGACTGTGCTTCGAACCCGAGGTATGCGCAGGGCATTTACTGCTTTCGCAATTGCCGCAGCAGCAGCGATGGCAGTGCCGGTACAGGTATCCGCGCAGCCGACGCCGCCGCCCGTGCCCGAGGGCATGCCTGTGGAGATGCTCGCATCGTTCGCTCCCGCGATCATCGGCGCAGCCGCTGGTACCGAAGACATCGCTGAAGGCCCGCAGGCCGAACTTCTCGCGCAGGCACGCAACCTTCTCGAGTCTCCCGGCATTCCTCCCGAGATCAAGTCCACCCTCGAGCGCGTCATCACGTTCCTCGACGGCAGCGGTGGCGGCGGACCCGAAATCCCGCAGGACAACGCACCCGTCATCGCCCAGTTCCTGTACCCGACGCTCGGTAAGGGCTGCATCGGAGAGGGCGCCGATTCCGTCGGCACCGCACTCGCCGTGCCCGGACCCGCGCAGCTCCCGCCGCCCGGACCTGCGGCCGGACAAGCCGGCTTCGTGTTCACGGCGCTCGGAACCAGTGCGGTCGCTGCCGAGCAGCCCAATCCGCTCACCGTCACGTGGATCAACCTGGACAACCAGCGCCGCGAGACGCAGAACCTCACCAACGAGGCGCGCATCAACCCCGACGGCCCTGCCACTCTGTCCGCGATTGCCGACACCGGCCCCGGTCGCGTCATCGCCGTCATCTCCGGCGGACTCACCACTCAGAAGGAAGGGGCGGCACCCATCACGTGCAGCTTCCTCCCGACCGTGGGCATGTTCCGCGTCGCATAGCAGTTCGACATCGCGAAAGGCCCCCGGACTTCCGGGGGCCTTTTCGTCGGTCCGGGCCCGATCACCGTGTGCCGACGACACCGACGTGGTAGACCGAGGAATGCCCTCCAAGCACTCGTTCCGCCGATCTCGGCACGCCCACCGATCGATACTGTCGATTCGCTCGGAAGGGTCCATCCTCTCGATCGGGTCGGCCTACTCGGTTCTGTCGATCGGTAGCGTCGGCTCGGTCCTGTCGATAGGGTCGGCCGGCTCGATCGGGTCGGTGCTGAGCACGGGCTCGTTCGCCAGCCTGGGCTCGGCCCTGTCCGGACTCTCGGGCTGGTCCCTGATGTCCTGGCGGGGATGGCACGAGTCACCTCAGGAGCATCCCCAACTCACGGTCATCGCCGAAGAACCGGACCTTGCCCGGGACGCGACCGCGCACGTGCAGTCCTGAGCGCTACGACCCCAGCCGACCTTCCTTCGATCGGCGAGGCCAGCTCCGGCCTTCCAAGTTCTCTACCTCCTCGTTGAACTTCGACAGCAGTCGACGCAACTCTTCACGGTCGCCGTCGCTCCATCCGCCGATCACCCGTTCCACGCCGCTACGACTCAGCTGTCGATCACTGCGCAGGTGCTCGAGCCCGAGATCGGTGGCCTGCACCTTGCGCGCCAGTCCCCCGTCGGGATCGGGGACGCGCTCGACCAGTCCTCGCCGCAGCAGTGCACCGATCTGCCTGTTGATCGTCGAGATGTCGAGGCGGAACGCCTCCGAAAGTTCTTTCAGAGTGACCGGATGCTCCAGCTCGAGGCGGCTGAGTAACAGGTAGGCCGAGCGATCGATCTGCAATCCCGCCCGTTGGGAATGCACGTAGTGCCTCGACAACAAGGTCAGCTCGTTCTCGATGTCGGCCGTCACCGCCTCGCGATCGGACACCGTCACCTCCAAAAGTCTCCTTCATCCTGCCCGATCGGCAGCGTTGTGCACCATACACATGATGTGTAGGGTACACATCTCTGGTGTCGTGAACGCGTCGCTCCGAACCTGTACACCCCGGGAGGTGTCTGTCGATGTCCGTTCCACCGCCGAACGCCGGTATCCGAAGCCGGCGGCACGCACCGCCGCTCATCCTCGCCGTCCTCGGCTCGTGCGGGATCGTGGTGGCGCTCATGCAGACGCTCGTCATACCGATCATTCCCGAATTGCCCCACCTCCTGGGGGCGAGTGCGGCGAATACGTCCTGGGCAGTCACGGCGACTTTGCTCGTCGCCGCCGTCGTCACGCCGATCAGCGGTCGACTGGGTGACATGTTCGGCAAACGCCGCGCCCTGATCGGAAGCCTCACACTGCTGGTGCTCGGATCGGCGGTGTGCGCGATGGCCTCCTCATTGATTCCGATGGTGACGGGTCGTGCCCTCCAGGGTGCGGCCATCGGCGCGATCCCACTAGGAATCGCCATCCTTCGCGACGTGCTCCCGCCGAAAAGGGTCGGCGGCGCGATGGCGGTGATGAGCGCGACCCTCGGAGTCGGGGGCGCCGTGGGATTGCCCATCGCCGCGACCATCGCGCACTACACCGATTGGCACATGCTGTTCGTCGTGTCCGCCGTTCTCGGCTGCGCCTGTATCGCCCTGACCTTGCTCGTCATTCCCGAATCGCCCGGGCGGCGGCCCGGCCGCTTCGACTTCCTCGGAGCTGTCGGCCTGAGCGTCGTTCTCGTCACGTTCCTGCTGCCCATCACGAAGGGCGACGACTGGGGATGGGCGAGCGGGCAGACGCTAGGACTGTTCGCGGCGTCGTTCGTGAGCCTGCTCCTGTGGGGGTTCCTCGAGCTACGGACCGCCGCACCCCTGATCGATCTCCGCGTGAGCGCACGACCTCCGGTCCTGTTCACCAACCTTGCCTCGGTTGCCGTCGGCTTCGCGATGTACGGCACCTCCCTCTCGTTCCCCCAGTTGTTGATGGCTCCGCAGTCGACCGGTTACGGGTTCGGCCTGTCGATGATCACCGCGGGCCTGGTTCTCGCCCCCGGCGGCCTGGTCATGATGGCGCTGTCCCCGATATCGGCGCGCCTCTCCGCCTGGCGGGGACCGAGGGTGACCCTGATGACCGGCGCCGTGGTGATCGGCCTCGGTTACGCGGTGGCGTACGTGGCGGTGTCCGCGGTCTGGCAGGTCCTGCTCGCCGGAATGGTGATCGGCGCGGGCATCGGCCTGTCGTACTCCGCCATGCCCGCCCTGATCATGAGTGCGGTTCCCATCACGGAATCGGCGGCGGCCAACGGATTGAATTCGCTGATGCGGTCGATCGGCACATCCACGTCGGCAGCCGTCGTCAGCGTGATCCTCGCGGGAATGACGGTCACCGTCGGCACGGCGGTCATCCCGTCGCTCGACGCTTTCCGCGCCGGGTTCATCGCCTCGATCATCGCCTCGATGGTCACACTGGTTCTCGCCTGGCTGATCCCGTCGCCCAGGAAGGACCTACGACCCGTTGACGAAGAACGCGGTGTAGAGGACGGAGGCGATCGTGTAGCCGAAATCGATGAGCAGATCCATAGTGCAACTCCCGGTGTCGAAGTGAATGAAGTGACACCTGATGCATCGGCGCCGGCTCGCCGAGCGTTTCACCCAGCATCTCGCCCAGCGGAAACTTTCCCACAAAGCGACTGAAACGTGTTCTCATTTCCGTAGGCGCACCCCTACGGGCGCCATGAGGGAAGGACATGGGGATGTCGTGGAGTCGGGCCGAACTGAACGACGCATTTGCGCACTACCAGCGAACGGTCAGCCGGTGCGTCGAGCTCGGGGATTGGAACGGCTTCGCCGATCTGTTCACAGAGGACGCGACTTACGCGGAGCACGCGTTCGGAAATTTCGAGGGCCGCGAGGCCATCCGGGCATGGGTCACGCGGACCATGTCGACGTTTCCCGGCAGCCGGATGACACAGTTTCCCGCGAACTGGCACGTGCTCGACGAAGAACGCGGGTGGGTGATCTGTGAGATCGACAATCCTATGGAAGATCCCGGAGACGGTTCAGTGCACGCGGCCGCCAACATCACGATCCTCCACTACGCGGGCCACAACCTGTGGTCGCGGGAAGAAGACGCGTACAACCCGCTGAATTTTCTCACCACGGCCAAGAACTGGTGCCGCGCAGCGGAAACCGCGGGAAAACTTCCCGACGACGCTCGCGAGTGGCTCGTTCGGATGGGCGAGAAAATCTCTGGCTAGCCGCCTCGGCACAGGCTAGCGGCGGAGCGAGCCCGAACGCTCACCACTGGCCGTAATCGGGCGCGAGAATGTCATTGAGGTCGATGCCGACTCCGTCGACAGTTCTGGCATCGATTTCGTACTGGTGCAGATGAGCTTTCGGGTGAACGTACCCCTCCGGAGTGCCCCAGTCGTGCTGCCAGTACCACGACCCGAGTCCGGCGAGGATAGCCAGCTCCAACGTCGGCGAATTTGCGTAGATACCCGTATTCGCCTTGCCTACCACCGATTCCCACCCCGCGAGATACGGCGCGATCATGGTGAGGAAGTCTGCCGGCGTGGGATTGTCGTCGATCGATGCATAGATCGGCCGATTCTCGGGACCTCCGGCGGCGAGGTGGAGTTCGAGCCCGCGCTCCGCGTGACGTTTTCCGGCTTCGAATCCGCCGCGCCAATCCGCCGTAGACCCCTTGCCGAACTGGTAGCACGACACGACGGACAACCCCGCCTCTTGCAGAGCGCTCGCCTCGTCGGCGCGGAGCGGCTTCCCCACCATCCACTCGGCTCCCGGTCGCCGGTCCGACACGTAGCGGATGGCCCCGGCGTATCCGGCCGCGCTGATCGCCTCTGCCGACGGCACTCCGCCCGAGTAGTCGATGAGAGTGCCGAGGCTGTCGGCATGCGCCACCGCGCCCGACACCAGGGTGGAGGTGAGTGCGGCCACTCCGGCTACGGCCGACCCCGCGGCCGCATACCGGAACAAGTCCCGTCGAGAAATATGCACTGTGCCCCTCATATCCAATCGGTCGCGCCCCGGCGTGTCGTCGACAAGTGTTTCTGCTCAGTCGCTATGTTGTTCGGTTTGCATTCCACCACACTCACTGGTGTCCCGCCAGCCACTTGGACGACATCAGTCACACTGGACACTCCCACGGGCGGGACGCGACATCGCCCTCATCACTGCGCCGCGTCGTTGTGGCGCGCGGCCGCCTGCCGGGTCGCCGTGAGAGACCCCACGTTGCACGTTACTTCCAATAACACTTACCTTGGGGGCCGTGGGGCATAGCCGCCTCGCACGACAGTTCGTTCCATCGCGAAAGGGCGGTGCGTCATGAGCATTGCGGTTGTCTCGATTCTGATCGCCATCGGGCTCACTCCACTCTTCGTGAGCGGCGGCGGAGGTCTCGACTTCCAGGCCCGCCAACTCGGGTACCGGATGCGGGCCCGCCACTGAGGCAGAGAGTTACGCCTTCGACGCGAGGGCGAGTGCGGTCGATCCAAGTTTAGGCAGACGAAGGTCGGCAATAGGCGTGAGCATGTTGCCCAGCCGATTCGTGACGAAGGCAATCGACAGGCCCGTCTCCGCGTCCGCGAACGCACCCGACCCGCCCAAGCCGTAGTGCCCGAACGTCTTCGACGGCTGGGTGCGTCTCGCCACCATGCCGGCGTGGTAGCCGAGACGCCAATTCATGGGCAGTCCCAGCACGTAGTCGCGCCCCGTGGTCTGCACCTCACCGAGTTGCGTCACGACATCGGGTGCGAGGAACTCGACGCCGCCCACCGATCCGCCGTTTGCCAACGCCCCGTACATCTTTGCGAGCGCGCGGGCGCTGAACACTCCATTCCACCCGGGCATCACACTGTCGTGGACAGCCGGGTTGCGGACGAGTAGATCGAACCCTGCCGGCATTCCGGCATCAGCGACGTTGCGCAGTCCCGGAAGTCGAGACATCGCAAAGGACGTCGCGGCCCAGGGGACACCGAACGGGTTGATGTGCGGAAAGGTCCGGGCGATCCGGCCGCGTTCGTCGAGCGGAACCGCGTACCAGAAGTCCTTCACCCCGAGCGGTTCGGCGATCTCGGTTTTCACCAGCTCGGTGAAGGGCTGTCCCGACGCCCGCGACGTCACTTCGGCGATCAGCGAGCCGAAGGTGACCGCGTGATACCCGGGAGCGCGCAGTCTGCGCCGATCGGGGGTCGCGGCAGCCAGCGCGGCGCTGACGAGGGAATGGTCCATCAGGCTCAGCGGTTCGGGTACCAGGCCGCGAACCCGATGGAGTCCGGCACGGTGCGACAGCAGCTCGCGTACCGTGATCGCCTCCTTGCCCGCCGCTGCGAACTCGGGCCAGTACTGCGCGATAGGGACGTCGTAATCGATGACGCCGCGCCCCGCCAGTCGGTGTAGCACCGTGGATGCGACGCCCTTACCGGTGGAGAAGGTCAGCGTGACAGTGTCACTGTTCCACTGCGTCTTCCGGCTGGCCCAACCCGCCCAAACGTCGACGACGGGCTCACCGTGCAGATAGACCGACAGGGCGCCGCCGCCCTGCCTCGTGTCGCGGAACAGCTGAAAGAACTGGTCCACGAGCCTTCCGAAGCGCCGGTCCACCAGCATCCCTGCCGGCGGCCGCGCCGTTCGGCCGATCAACGGCCACGGCGTTGTGGTCGTCATGCCTGTTGTCCTAACAGTCTTTTCCCGTGAGCACTGTGCACACCTACTTCCTCTGTACACATCCCGGAGGCTGCGGGTGGCGGTTGGCGGCCTACGTGACCGGTTCGTGGCCATACCGCAACGGAAAATGCGCCTGAACAGCGCACGAGCACCGCTTTTGCTATTTCGGTTCAAGTGAGCGGAAGTAGTCCGAGCGGACCTCTACGTCCTCGACGAGACGGGTGGTGGTCTGCACTCCCAGCGCGTGCTCCTTGAGTAGGTCACACAGCCGATCCCCGTCGATGAGATCGATAGGCGGTGCTCCGTCGCGCTTCGACTCCGTGCGGGCGTCACCGGTGAAGGTGCCGGTGGTGATGAGTAGCCCCTTCTCGCCCCGGCCAGCCATTGCGCCTCGGAAGTCGCGCACGGCGCCGGCGCCGACACTGCCGTTGTGACGCTTGCACTGGAAGAAGACCGGAAAGCTGAGCAGCGACAACTGGTAGACGCCGAGCCCCTCGATGTCGCCCTCTCCCCCGCGCCACGTGACGGATGCGCTCGAGAACCCCGCTTCGCGCAGCAATCGCTGCGTAAGGCGTTCGAACGCGGCCGGCGACATCTTCAGAACGGTCTCGAGGAGCACGTCCTTCCAGCCGGCATCGGTGTCGACTTCGGTGATGTTCGTTTCCGGTTCGTCGGTCCTGCGAGACGCGGCCTTGGCCGATTTTCGGGCAGCGTTCCTCTTGCGGTTCTCCGCCGAGGACTCGGCATGCAGAGGCCGAATCTGACTTTCGGTGACCTCGCGACCCTTCTCCGTGACACTCCACACCCCGCGGCGGCTGTTCGTGAGCAGACCCATCCCCTTGAGGTGGGTGCGGGCCCACGCCAACCGGTATTCGATCTCGGTGCTCGGCCCGTCTCCGTGCAGTACACCCTGGACGTCGGACGACAGTCCTTCGCGCTCGATGACCGCGTTGTCGAGTTCTTCGTTGGACGCCGAACCACCGAGCGCAATCACGGCCTGAAGCGCTGGCCACAGGAGGTCGACGTACCGAGGAACCTGAACAGTCATGGCGACAAGCATGCCGGAATCGACCGGGCCCCCCACACACCGGACCCCGATCCGTTCACCCGGGCGAATTCTGCAACTGCCGAGCCTCCTCGCGGTTCTCGAGCTGTGCCCGGTAGATCGTCTTTCCGGATCGCCGCACGATGAGATATGCGAGGGCGACGGCAACCATTCCCGGGGCCAGCACACCGATGCTGCCTGTCATCTCGGCCACCATCAACATCACCGCGAGCGGTGCCCGGGCGATGCTGCCGAAGCAGGCCATCATGCCGACGATGACGAACGGCGCCGGACTGTCGGGGACGCCGGGAACGATCGGTTCGAGCAGGCGCCACACCGCGGCACCGGTGAATGCCCCGATCACCATGCCGGGGCCGAAGATACCGCCGGAACCACCGGACCCGATGGACAACGAGGTGGCGAGAATCTTCGCGAACGGCAGCAACAGCACCACCCACAGAGGAATGGCCGCGAGGTCGACACGGGCCATCGATTGCTGGATCCAGCCGTATCCGCTGCCGAGCACCTCGGGAAGTGCCAGCGCCATCAGCCCGACGAGTAGGCCCCCGACCGCCGGTTTGACGATGCGACTGCCCGGCAGCCGGTGGCTCAGGTCGACGAACGCATAGAACGTCCCGCTGCACAGCAGTCCAATCAGTCCTGCCAGGATTCCGATGATCGCGAACCACACCAGCTGTATGGGGGATTCGAACGTGTACTCCGACGCGGCCGCACCGAACAACGGCCCGAAACCGAGGATGCTGCCGAACACCGAGTAACTGACGATCGAGGCGACCATGCCCGGCACGAGTACGTCGTATTCGAAGTCGTCCTTGTAGGGAATCGCGCAACACAGCACCGCCCCTCCGAGCGGCGCACCGAAGATGGCGCCGATGCCGGACCCGATGCCCACCGCGACAGCGATTCTGCCGTCGCGGTCGGACAGGTCGAGCTTGCGGGCGAGCAGCGAGCCGAAACCTGCCGAGATTTGCGCCGTCGGCCCCTCACGGCCACCCGACCCGCCCGACCCGATGGTGATCGCGGAGGCGACCAACTTGACCAAGACGACGCGGATCCGGATCATCCGCGGATTGCGGTGAAACGCCTCGATCGCCGCATCGGTTCCGTGCCCTTCAGCCTCCGGCGCCAGGGTAAATACGATCACTCCGGAGACAAGCCCGCCCAGTGCCACCACGAGTGGGACGGCCCAGGGACGGGTGAATTCTCCGCTCCCGGCTGCACCGCCGTCTCCTGCCGCAGTCGGGGGCTGATACCCGGCGAGTTCACCGAGGAGCAGATGCGTAGCCCCCGCGAGGGCGACGGAGAACACCACCGCCCCCAACCCTGCGATTGCGCCGATGATAGATCCCAGCACGAGCCACTTCGGTAGGTAGCTCGCATTCCGGACCCACGTCGCCACCGACGTCGGGATCGACCGCACGGCCTTCGCCAGGTGCGCCACGCGGGTCACTCCAGCTTTCCGAAGACCGTCCGGCCCTCCAGAATCGTGGCGAGCACCTCGAGACCCGCGATGTCGTCCGGGTCCACGCGCAGCGGATTGGCCGACAACACCACGAGGTCGGCGTGTTTGCCGGGTGTGATCGATCCGATCGCATCCTCACTTCGCAGGTGCCATGCCGAGTTGATCGTCTCCGCTCGCAGCGCCTCGAGGACGGGAATTCGTTCCTCGGGTGCGAGGACGCGGCCCGACCGCGTCCGGCGTGTGACCGCGTCGGTGATGTTGCGTAACGGGTTCGTGGGAGTGACCGGACCATCGTTGTGGAACGAAATACGCTGACCGGCCGCGATGGCCGAAGCGGCTGCCGCCCAACGCGACCCGCGCTCGGCTCCGAACAGGTCGTCGACGAGGACGTCGCCCCAGTAGTAGAGATGGTCGACGAACATGCTGCAGGTGACGCCCAGTTCCGTTGCTCTGCGGAATTGCTCCGGTCGCATGGCGCCTACGTGCTCGAGGCGCAGACGGTGGTCTTCGCGCGGTACCTCGGTGAGCATTCTCTCCCACGCGTCGAGGACCAAGGTGACCGCGTTGTCGCCGTTGGCGTGACACGAAATCTGCCAGCCCTTCTCGAAATACGGCCTGCTGATGTGGTGGACCTCCTCGGCCGTGTAGTTCGCCTTGCCACGTGTTCCGGCGAGTCCCAGTGCCCGGGTGACCTCCGAGTCGATGTACGGAAAACTGGTGGCGGCGTTGCCGACCCACGGAGACCCGTCCGACCAGATCTTGATACCCACCTGCCGGAGAAGATCGTTCCCGACGCCCGGCGACACCGCAGTGGCCCGTTGAGGATTCGACATCTCATAGAGACGCAGCCGAGTGGTGAGCGCACCGGACCGTGCGATCGCCGTCAACGTCGCACTGAATCGAGGGTCGAACGCCATCTCACTCACGGTGGTGATTCCTACCGCGTTCATTCGTGCGCATTCAGCCGCGAGAAGCTCTGGCAGACGGGCGGTAGCGCCGGCGAGCACGTTGGCGGCCACCGCCATGACGGCGGGCGCTTCGAACGCCGACCCGTCGAGTTCGCCCGACGGATCCCTGCCGTAACTTCCCCCTTCGGGGTCGGGCGTCTCGCGGGTGAGCCCGGCGTCGCGCGCTGCGACATCGTTGAAGTAAGCGACGTGCCCGGTGTTGTGCAGGATCACCATCGACGTCTCGCGCGCAACCGAATTGAGCCATTCACGCGTAGGAACGGGCAAACCCTTCTGCAGCAGCGGATCCCATCCGTTGAGGACGACACCCTCCGGGTGCTCGCCGACGGCCCGGCGGACGGTGTCGACCACCGTGTCGGCATCGGCGATGGTGACGGGGCGGATGTCCACCACGGGCTCGCCGAGCAGGACGGCCGAGTTCAGCGGATGCCCGTGGGCCTCGACGAACCCCGGCATGATGCACGCGCGGTGCACGTCCACCGTTGCGGTGGTGGGTCCGATCAACGGGAACACCGCGGCGTCATTTCCGACAGCGGCTATCCGCCCGTCGCGCACAGCAACGGCCTGCGCTCGCGGCCGCGTGTCGTCCATGGTGACCACGTCACCGAACAGCACCAGATCCGCTGCCTTCTCGTCGTTCGTGCCCATCAGTGCACCCTCCCGTCAGACCGGGCGCGGGCGAGTGCCCGCACGCCGGCAGCGAGCGTCGACTGGAACTTCAGATTACAACCCGGGATGCAGGCCATAGGGAGAAATAGGCAGCAAGAAGTTCCTGTCTCGGACAGCGATGACCCGAGCGCTGCCCGATGGGTTTCACGGCGACGGCGCAGCGCGGTACTAGACGGCGCAGCGGAGCACTACCGGAGTCGGGCCCCGGTCGGAGTGGGGCTCGGCCGCACCGTCATGCACTGAGCACTGGTATCGCCGGTCAGTTACCCTCGACGGTGATGTCGGCCTGGTCGACGTTCACTCCCTCGCCGGGGTTCGCCGTACCCTTCACGGAAATCCGGCCTTTGTCGACACCCTGCGCGGCGAGCGCGTCGGCGACCGCATTGGCGCGTTGCTCGGCGAGTGCCTCCGCCGCAGCCACATCGGAGTTGACGGCGTACGCCGTGATTTCGACCTTGTTGTCGCTGGCTTTCAGCGCGGCGGCCACCGCGTTGATGGTCACGCCGGAGACGGCATTGAGTTCGGCGGACCCCGACTCGAATCCGATGGGGACCGCCGAGATCGCCGAATTGATGGCGTTCTGCGTGGCCTCGCGGGCCGTGTTCACCGCAGAGGACGCGGTGGCCTGCACGCTACTCATCGCCCCTTCCATACGGTCCGACATGGACGCCGACGTCGTCGTCGTTGCTATCGGGGCCTGATCGGAGCTGTCGTCGGTGCAGCCGGCAGCGCCTACGACGGCGAGGGCCGCCACTGCGATGCCGCTGACGAGGGTCTTGCGCATCATGGATCCCCTATACGTGTGTATTGCCGGAAGCCTTCTCGTGAGGATAGCCGCGGTGCGAGCCCTCGGCGGTGGTATTCGCACGAGTCCGAGTAGATCCGCCGGAGACGTGTAGAGATGCCATCCAGAGATGCCATCGGCGCCGCCACCGATTATTTACTTTGTGTTCCTTGCAATTCAATCTCTCGAATTGCGATCCCCATTCGATCACGGTAAGAAGGTGGACGGCGCCCGCTCAGCGCCACAAATTCCCACGACCGAGCAAGGAGTTATCAGCATGGATCTGTCCTTCCTTTCCGAGTTCTTCACCGCAGTCTCCGACCTTGTCGGTGCCCTCGATTTCTTCTCGGGCTCCGCTGAGGCACTGAGCGGTACGGAAGAAGCCGCATAGGCATCCGCTCCACTTGGCTGGCCATTTGCGCTGGTAACTAGCTCGACAGCACGCGACGGTGCTCGCCCGTTCCCTGGGAGAGCACCGTCGCTTTGTCATTTCCTCGGCACTTATCGGTGCACGTGAACGCAAATCACAAACGTGTAACGGAACAGCACGCACGCATCAACACTCGTCAACATCGAGCATTAATGGTTATTTTGGTCGAACGACCAGTTGCATAAATCCCAAGATCAACTTTCTTCGCCGAGGATTAATTCACTCAACGCCCCGCCTTTACGCATTGCGCATGCCGACCGGCAGTTCACCCGGCAGATTGAGTGCACATCTGTACACTCACTCCTCATGATTCAATCCGAGCTGCGGCGTCGATCCGAAATACAGGCGCTCGCCCGGCTGGCCCTCGACGAGATCGGGGGTGCAGCAGACGGCATCGGGTCCATGCACCGCGCCATCGCGAACCGCATCTTTGCCGGCATCCGCGCAGGCCTCGGGCCTTCGGTGCAACCAGTGCGATTGCTCCACGACGCTCTCTCCGACGCGATCTACACCGCGGTCGCGAGCAGCGCCCGCCTCGGCGGCGCTCTGGCCGGACAACTGCTCGACCTTCCGACTTCCGACAACGTCCCGCCGTCGCAGACCAAAGCCGGCGCTCAGGTGATCGCCATCATCTCAGGCCTGATCGGCGACGCACTGGAAATGGAGGGCTCCCCCCTCGCGGAACCGATGGCGGTTCGTGTCGACGGGGCCGCGATCCCCCTGGACAGCGGCGCGCTGGCAACAGCGTTTCCCGAGGCGAGCCCACGTATCGTCGTCTTCCTCCATGGCCTCGTGGAAACCGAGAGTGCGTGGACGCTCGGCGGAAGACCGACCTACGGCGAACGCCTCGAAACCGATGCCGGGTTCACGGCGCTGCAGATCCGGTACAACTCAGGACGCCACATCTCGGACAACGGAAAGTCCCTGTCCGGACTTCTCGACACGCTGACTGCGCGGTGGCCGGTCGAGATCGAGTCGATTGCCCTGGTCGGGCATTCGATGGGCGGACTGATCGCCCGTAGCGCCTGCTACGCGGCCGCCCAGGACGATCGACCGTGGGTACAGCAGGTACGGCAGGTCGTGAGCCTCGGATCCCCACACCTCGGGGCGCCGCTCGAGCAGGCGGTGCACTACGTGAGCGCAGCGTTGGCGGCACTGCCCGAGACGCGGGCGGTATCCGGACTGCTCCGTCGGCGGAGCGCGGGTATCCGCGACCTCAATCAGGGGTCGCTGGTCGACGAGGACTGGCGCGACCGCGACCCGGACGCGCTACGTGCGGCTGCCTGCAACGAGGTGCCCCTGCTCGAGGGCGTGATGTACTTCTTCGTCTCCGCCACCATCACGCGAAGTCCCAGGCATCCCCTGGGACGTCTGCTCGGTGACGGCATGGTTCTCGTGCCGAGCGCATCGGGCCGCAATAGAACTCGGATGATCGGGTTCCGCGAGGAGGACGGGATGCACCTGGCCCCCGCTAACCATTTCACGATGCTCAACCACGAGTCGGTGTACGAGAAACTTCTCGGCTGGCTGACGTCCGCGACACCGGAGTCGGCCGGGAAGCCCCCGAACCCCCCGGCCGACTCTGGTCGTCACGAACTGGAGTCGTGATCGCATCAGGTTAACGCGACTCGGGTCGGCCGTCGGCTGTCTGTTTTCCCAGACTCCGCGGAGCACCGGTTGTGTTGCCTCACAGGCTTCGGAAGCCGATCAGGCCATCGTCGTCTGCCACACGATGGCGGCCGCAAGCGCGCCTGCGCCGTTCAACGACCAGTGCAGCGCAATGGGCGCGATGAGGCTACCGCTTCGGCGGCGCAACCACGTGAAGACGACGCCCGCCGCGGCGGTGGCCACGACCGCGGCGAGAACGCCGAGTATCTGACCGAGCAGCCCACCGCCGAGGAACCCTGACAGTCCCTTGTTCCCCGAGGTCAACCCGAGCGAAGACGCGATGTGCCAGAGGCCGAACAGAAGCGACCCTGCCGCGAAGACTCCGCGCGCACCGTAGACGCGCTCCAACGTTCCGTGGAGGACACCGCGGAACGCGAGTTCTTCCGGGATGACGGTCTGCAACGGGATCACGATCATCGAGGCGATGAGTGCCCCGGAGAGGGTGGCGTACCGGTCGGCCATGAAGAACGGGCGAGTGATGGGTAGCGCTGCGCCGATCGCCACGACACCGATGACGATGGCCATCGCGGCCAGGGCGTACACCGAACCACGCCGCAAGTGGCGGGGTGAGAGTCCGAGTTCGGCCCAGCCGAGCCCCCGGCGACGCGTGAGAACGAGGAGGACAACGGCGGAGACAGGAACGGTCGCGATACTCGCCCACACGGTGGTGAAGTGCGCGATCAGGTTGGTGGCCGCGAGGACGATCACCACGATTGCGATGTCGAGGTAGGCGTGCAGCACGGGTTTGCCCGCGCGCTCGTCGCCGGATCCGGGTTCGATGGCAGTCACACAGCCAGCTGGTGAGGTCATGAGGTCAGCCGCAGTCGTTCGTGTCGTCGCATCAATTCAAGTGTACGGATTTGCCTGTGAGAACCATGTGACAGCTTTTTGAGAACCCTGTGACAGGGGCCACAACGTCGCCCCCGGCCTCTGCCGCCTCACGTAGCCGCGTCTAGCCTGAGTACGAACTTCACACCCCTCGCTGTCCAGGAGATAGAATGGCCGACTTCCTCTACGAGGACTTGCTGCCGATCGGTGACGACCCCACCGAATATCGGTTGCTGACCACCGAGGGGGTGTCGACCGTCGAAGGACCGGACGGCCGCACCTTCCTGTCCGTCGAGCCCGAGGCCCTTCGCCTCCTGACCGAGACCGCTCTCCACGACATCTCGCATTACCTGCGCAGTGACCACCTGACACAGCTGGCGAGCATCCTGGACGACCCGGAAGCCTCCGGCAACGACAAGTTCGTTGCCCTGGACCTGCTCAAGAACGCGAACATCTCCGCGGCGGGCGTCCTCCCGATGTGCCAGGACACCGGCACGGCGATCGTCATGGGCAAGCGCGGTCAGCACGTCCTCACCCCGGGTGACGACGAGAAGGCCATCGCGCGGGGTGTGTACGACGCGTACACCCGGCTGAATCTGCGCTACTCACAGAACGCTCCGATCACCATGTGGGAGGAGAAGAACACGGGAAGTAACCTTCCCGCGCAGATCGAGCTGTACGCCGACACCGCGGCAGGTCACGAGAACTCCTACAAGTTCCTGTACATGGCCAAGGGCGGCGGCAGCGCCAATAAGTCGTATCTGTTCCAGGAGACCAAGGCCATCCTGAATCCGGACGGCATGATGCGGTTCCTCGAGGAGAAGATCCGAGCGCTCGGCACCGCAGCCTGCCCGCCGTATCACCTCGCGATCGTCGTCGGCGGTACCTCGGCCGAGTTCGCGCTGAAGACCGCGAAGTACGCGTCCGCGCACTACCTCGACGAGCTTCCGAACGAGGGTGCGATCACCGGTCGCGGCTTCCGCGACCTCGACCTCGAGGAGAAGGTCCTCGAGCTGACCCGCCAGATCGGTATCGGTGCACAGTTCGGCGGGAAGTACTTCTGCCACGACGTCCGCGTCATCCGCCTTCCGCGGCACGGTGCGTCGCTGCCTGTCGCACTCGCCGTGTCCTGCTCCGCCGACCGCCAGGCCAAGGCGAAGATCACCCCCGAGGGCGTCTTCCTCGAGCAGCTCGAATTCAATCCCGGCCGGTTCCTCCCCGAGGTCACCGACGCCCAGCTCGACGCCGAGACCGACGGTGTGTCCGGCACCGGCAAGGGTGCCGCAGTGAAGATCGACCTCACCAGGCCGATGCCGGAGATCCTTGCCGAGCTGTCGAAGCACCCGGTGAAGACCCGCTTGTCGCTCACCGGCCCGCTCGTCGTCGCCCGCGACATCGCGCACGCCAAGATCAAGGAGCGACTCGACGCCGGCGAGGACATGCCGCAGTACCTCAAGGACCACCCGGTGTACTACGCCGGCCCTGCCAAGACCCCCGACGGCATGGCGTCCGGTTCCTTCGGACCCACCACCGCCGGTCGCATGGACTCCTACGTCGAGCAGTTCCAGGCGGCGGGCGGCTCGATGGTCATGCTCGCGAAGGGCAACCGCTCCAAGCAGGTCACCGATGCGTGCAAGAGCTACGGCGGCTTCTACCTCGGGTCGATCGGCGGTCCCGCGGCGCGTCTGGCCCTCGACTGCATCAAGAAGGTCGAGATAGTCGAGTACGAAGAGCTCGGCATGGAAGCGGTGTGGAAGATCGAGGTCGAGGACTTCCCCGCGTTCATCGTCGTCGACGACAAGGGCGAGGATTTCTTCGCCGGTGTCTCGACTCCCACCCTCACCATCGGCAAGCGCCCGGGGCTCTAGCCGCTCCCCGCTCGTGCGCCTTTTCGGTAGCTGGGACTACCGAAAAGGCGCACGGGCGGAAGCCAGGGCACTCAGCGTTTCGGCGCTGCTGTAGCGCGGCTGCCAGCCGAGGTTCTTCTTCGCCTTCGAGGTGTCCATCACCACGGACGTACGCCCGGTGTGCAGCCATTCCACTATTGCCGGTACCCCCGGGAGCCATTCGAGGGCTGCCGAGGTGGCCTGTGCGACGGCCAAGGGGATTCGGACAGGCCTCGCACCCAACGCTGTCGCCACCTCGGACAGCGACACGGTTCCGTCTCCGGCGATGTTGTAGGCGCCGGGCGGTGCGTCCGTGGTGACCGCCGCGTCGATCGCCGCGGCCACGTCGTCGTGGTGGACCAGTTGCAGCGGGATGCCGGGGTCGGGAAAGAGCGGGCGCGGAAGGGGCAGCGCACCGACGACCTTCGTCACGAATCCGGGCAGGCGATCGGCGAGCTGACGCCACGGCATGGCGTCGGCCAGCGCGGTGGCGTTCGGTCCGGCGACGATGCACGGCCGGAGCACGAACACCTCGAGCCCGTTGCCGTCGGTGATCTCTGCCAGCACCGTCTCGAGTTCGGCCTTCTGTTCCGAGTAGTAGTGCTGCCGGGATCCTCGGGTGGGCACGTCCTCGGTGAGCGGGGTCGGATTGTCGGGATGATACCCGTAGGCCGCCACCGAGGAGGTATACACCAACCGAGTGGGGCGGGCGGCCGCGACAGCGGCTTCGAAGACGTTTCGCGTTCCGGTGAGGTTGATCCGGTTGCTGTCGGCTCGCGATCCCATGATGAGGAATGCGAGGTGAACAACCACATCGGCTTCACCGACGAATTGTTCGACCGCGGCGCGGTCGAGGATGTCACCTTGCCGATATTCCGTCTTGTTCCATCCGCGCTCGCCTGGGTCGAACGGCCGTCGCGCCATGCCGAGGATCCGGTCGACGGTGGGGTCGTTCTCGAGCGCGGCAACTGCGGCGAGGCCGATCTCGCCGGTGGGGCCGGTGACAGCAACGGTGATGCCCATGGGTTCCACATTTCCCCGTGGAGGCCGTATCGAAACTTCCGCCTCGGTGCGGCCGAGCACGCTGTTAGCGTGGTCGGCAGACTCTGCACGGCAACCGAGGGGACAGCCATGACGTTCAGTCTTGCTCTCACGCCAGCTCAGAAGGATCTCGTCGAGCGGACGCACAGTTTCGCCGAAGACGTGATCCGGCCGGTCGCCGCCGAGTACGACCGCAAGCAGGAGTTCCCGTGGGACGTCCTCGAGAAGGCGGCAGCAGAGGGGTTCTACAGTCCACTGTTCTACCGCGACCTGATCGGTGATCCGACGGGATTGTCGTTGCCGTTGTTCATGGAGGAACTGTTCTGGGGTTGTGCGGGAATAGGACTCGCGGTCGTGATGCCGGCCCTCGCCTTGTCGTCGATCGGCCAGGCCGCGACTCCGGAGCAGATGCTCCGGTGGGCGCCCGAATGCTTCGGGCAGCCGGGCAACCTGAAACTCGCAGCCCTGTGCATCTCGGAACCGGAGGGCGGAAGCGACGTGCGGAACTTGCGGACCACCGCGAAGCGGGACGGTGACGAATGGGTCATCGAAGGTCACAAGATGTGGATCGGGAACGGCGGCATCGCGGACGTGCACGTCGTCAATGCGACGGTCGACCCCGACCTCGGTCATCGCGGACAGGCGCTGTTCGTCGTGCCCGGCGGCACGCCGGGTATCGAGCTGGTGCGCAAACTCGACAAGCTCGGGTGCCGCGCGTCCCACACCGCCGAGCTGAAATTCCATCAGGTGCGGGTGCCGGCGGATCATCTCCTCGGCGGTGACGACAAGCTGCAGAGCCGCATGAAGAAGGCTCGAGAAGTGCAGGAGCAGGTTGCGACAGGTGCACCGCGCCGGAAGTCGGCGACACTCGGCACGTTCGAGCAGACACGTCCCATGGTTGCCGCGCAGGCGCTGGGAATCGCCAGGGCAGCACTCGAATACGCAACCGAGTACGCGAACCGTCGCGAAGCCTTCGGTGGTCCGATCATCGACAACCAAGGCATTTCGTTCCCGCTGGCCCAACTCGCCACCGAGATCGATGCGGCGCGGCTGCTGACGTGGCGGGCATCGTGGATGGCTGCGGCCGGCGTCGAGTTTCGGCACGGCGAGGGCTCGATGGCCAAGCTCGCGGCCTCGGAGGTCGCGGTGAAGACGACGGAACGCGCGCTGCAGACGATGGGCGGCTGGGGTTACATCAGCGACCACCCGGTGGAGAAGTGGTACCGGGATGCCAAGCTGTACACCATTTTCGAGGGCACCAGCGAGATTCAGCGGATGGTGATCGGGCGGGCACTGGGAGCAGCAGACGGCGCCCCTCCCCTACATTTCGATCAGGCGACCGAGGGAACCGCGTTCAATCGGCGCTTCGGCCGGGGAACGTCGGTGCGCACCAAGGCAGGCGAATTCGCGATGTCCATGAAGGATCGGATGCCCGAGTCGGCGCAGCGACTGGCGATGCGCGTACTGGCGCCGCCGAAAAAGTGATCAGGTCCAGAGTGCGGCCACCAGAACGGTGACGACGGCCAAGCCCCCGACCACGTGCACCAGTCCCGGCTTCTCCTGCCCGCGCTTCTGCCTGCCGCGCAGAATCTCGGCGAGCGCCACCACCACGAGGGACAGCAGAAGTTTCACACCGATCTTGACGTGGTTGTACTCCTTGTCGAGCGCCCCTTCACCGAGTCCGACGAGGATCAGTCCGGTGACGAACTGGAGCCGGGCACCCCACACGATCACCTCGGAGATCCGAGGAGCCGACAACACGGCGAAGTAGCCACCCACGAGTGCAGCCATGCCGAGTAGGTGGCCTACGAAGACGATGTTGTACACAACAGACATATGCGGAAGCCTAGCGGCCGAATCAGACCTTCACGATGCCTGCCTCGATCGCGGCCTCCCGATACGACGCAGCGAGAGTAGTGACGGTTTCATGGGCGTTGAGCCCACTGGGATTGGGCACCAGCCACAGGGCGGCTCCCTCCAGATCACCCGGCTGCCTACCCTTCTTCGCCGCCCGCTCGCGGAACGCCGTCCGGTACGCCGTGATTCCGGCAACCGCTACGACGTGCGGGCGGGTGCCGCGCACCACCGCGCGAAGTCGCTCGGCGCCGACCGCCAACTCGTCGGCAGTCAGCTCGTCGGCCTTGGCGGTGGCGCGCACCGCCATATTGGTGATGCCGACTCCCCGCTCGATCAGGTGGTCCCGGTCGGCGTCCGACATCCCGGCGGTGGGGTCGATAGGCCGGTCGATGATTCCGGCAGCCAGTAGAGCCGGGTAGAACCGGTTACCCGGTCTCGCGAAGTGCGCCCCGGTGGCGGCGGTCCACAGTCCCGGGTTGATACCGACGAAAAGCAACCGGCATTCGGGTCCGATCAGGTCCGGAACTTCTGCGTCGCGGTACGACTCCAGCTCGGCACGGGTGAATCTCACAGTCGCCCGGCACCCATGAGACCCGCAACGGTGTCGGCGAGCGTCTCCGACGAATCGCGGTACTCGACACCGAGTTCCACCTCACTGGGCCGGTCGTCCGTGTCCGGCATCCGCGTATAGTACTCCATCGCCGCTTCGGACACCGGCGTGTCGAAGGGAACGAATCGGTCGACCACATCGACGACGCGTCCGACGAGCCGAAGCGCGCTGTCGGGAACCGGCAGGACACCCATCCGCCGTCCGGTGACGGAGGCGAGCATGTCTGCCACTGCGCTGATCGGGACCCGGGGACCGCCGAGCATGAACCGTCGGGGGCCGTGCCCCGGCTCGAGCAGGGCGGCGTGTGCTGCCGCCACGTCCCGCACGTCGACCATCGTCCACGCCGCACTCCGCCCGGGCAGAAACCGCAGTCGGACGGCGGCCTCGACTCCTTGCGCCGCCTCACCGAACTGGTCGCCCGCGGGCGGGCCGATCACCATCCCCGGGTAGGTGATGGCGATCGGCGCACCACCCGCCTGCAGGTCACGGGCATACTCCTCCACTCGGGCCTTGCTCTGCCCATAGGCGTCCGAGGGACCGCACACGGGCAGGTCCGGGGTGAGCAGGTCGACCCCGGGCTGGAACAGTGCGGCGATACTCGAGACGTAGACGACGGGATCGCAGCCCACGTCGATCGCCGTCCCGAGCACGTTCCGAGCACCGGCGAGGTTGGTCTGCTTCATCTCCTCGGCCCGGCGAGGGTCGACCGCGACGACGGCGGCGGCATGGACCACCGCGTCGCAGCCGTCCAACGCACTCCGCACCGAATCCGGGTCGGTGATGTCTCCGACCACGTGATCCGAGGTGTCGAGACCGAGCTTCGCCGCGCTGCTCTCGAGTCGAGCAGGATTCCGGACGAGGAAACGCACGTGGTGACCGGCGTCCACCACCGCCTTCGCGCTCCATGCCCCGATGAATCCTGTTCCCCCCGTAACCAGAACTCGCAAGGTGTGTTACACCGTCCCGGCGAGGCGATTGGCGAGGAGACTCGTGAAGTGCGCGGGATCGTCGAGTTCGCCACCCTCCGCCAACAACGCCATCCCGTAAAGAATTTCGGCAGTCTCCTTCAGGCCCGGATCCTCGCTACGTTCGGCGTGCGCCGTCCGCAGAGCCGTCACCAGCGGGTGCTCCGGATTCAGCTCGAGAATGCGCTTGCTGGTCGGCACCGGCTGCCCGGAGGCGCGATACATGCGTTCGAGCGCCGGTGACATGCTGAAGGCATCGCCGACCATGCAGGCCGGGGAGGTGGTCAGTCGTGTCGACAACCGCACCTGCTTGACATGCTCGTCGAGGGCTTCGGTCATCCAGGTGAGCAGGTCGGCGAAGTCCTTTTCCTTCTCCTCCCGCTCGGACTCGTGAGCCTTCTTGTCGTCCTCGGTGTCGAGATCGACTTCTCCCTTGGCGATCGACTGGAACGACTTGCCATCGAACTCCGGAACCGCGCCCACCCACATTTCGTCGACGGGGTCGGTGAGCAGCAACACCTCGATGCCTTTTGCACGGAAGGCTTCCATGTGGGGCGAACTTTCGAGCAGCTGGCGCGACTCGCCGGTCGCGTAGTAGATCTGCTCCTGACCTTCCTTCATCCGAGCTACGTATTCCTCGAGCGACGTCAACTCTTCGTCGCTGTGGGTTGACGCGAAAGACGAGATGGACAGCAACGTCTCACGGTTGTCGGTGTCGGACAGCAGGCCTTCCTTGATCGCCCGGCCGAATTCGTTCCAGAAGGTGCGGTACTCCTCGGGGCGCTCGTTCTTGATGTCTTTGATCGTCGACAGCACCTTCTTCGTGAGCCGACGGCGGATGGCGCGGATCTGCCTGTCCTGCTGGAGGATCTCGCGAGAGACGTTGAGCGACAAGTCCTGGGCGTCCACGACGCCCTTGACGAAGCGCAGGTACTCCGGCATGAGCTGGTCGCAGTCGTCCATGATGAAGACGCGCTTGACGTAGAGCTGCACACCGACCTTGGCGTCCCGCATGAACAGGTCGAACGGGGCGTGGGAGGGGATGAACAGCAGCGCCTGGTACTCGAATGTGCCCTCCGCCTTCATCGGAATGACTTCGAGGGGATCGTCCCAGGCGTGGGCGACGTGCTTGTAGAACTCCTTGTACTCGTCCTCGGAGACCTCGTCCTTCGAGCGGGCCCACAGGGCCTTCATGGAGTTGATCGTCTCGTCCGAGATGGTGACCTGTTCCTCGCCGCCTTCCTCGGCGGGCGGGGTCTTGCGCTCCACCTGCATCCGGATCGGCCACGCGATGAAGTCGGAATAGCGCTTGACGAGTTCCTTGATCTTCCATTCCGACGTGTAGTCGTGGAGGTGATCCTCGGTGTCCTCAGGCTTGAGGTGCAGCGTGACGGAGGTTCCCTGCGGTGCCTCGTCGAGCGTTTCGATCGTGTAGGTGGCCTCGCCGGCGGACTCCCAACGCGTCGCCGAACTCTCCCCCGCCTTCCGGGTCACCAGCGTGACCTTGTCGGCGACCATGAACGAGGAATAGAACCCGATGCCGAACTGACCGATCAACTCTTCCGAGGCGGCGGCGTCCCGCGCCTCACGCAACTTGCTGCGCAGTTCCGCGGTGCCGGACTTGGCGAGCGTGCCGATGAGGTCGATCACCTCATCGTGCGACATACCGATGCCGTTGTCGCGGATGGTGAGTGTGCGCGCGTCTTTGTCCGTTTCGATCTCGATGTGCAGATCGGAGGTGTCGACGTCGAGGTCCTTGTTGCGGTAGGCCTCGAGCCGGAGTTTGTCCAACGCGTCGGACGCATTGGAGATCAGCTCGCGCAGGAACGAGTCCTTGTTGGAGTAGATCGAGTGGACCATGAGGTCGAGCAGCTGACGAGCCTCCGCCTGGAACTCGAGCTGCTCGCGGCGCGGTGCGCCGCTCTCCACCGTTTGTGCGTTCACTTCGATTCCCTTCGACAGCAGAACCCTGGACACAGAGTCGTTTTTCGGAATGATATCCCGTCGGGATACGGCGATTTCATGGTGTCGGCACGGCGGGTTCACCGGTATCCGGTGACGTCGGCGGGCATGCCGGCGTCCTGTACTTCGTCCATGTATCGCCAGCAGTCGGGCCGACTACCGTCGAGGTCGTCGAAGTCGTACACCTTCGCCAGTTGGCCGCTGGACAACGACTGCCCATTCCACCTCGATACGTCCGGATCCTGGGCGAGCGCTGCCACCGCCCGTCCGACGAAGGCGGGACTCTCGGAGATCGCGAAATGCGGGACACGCTCGGTGGCGTCACGCCAGTTCGCCTCGGTGACACCGAAGGCCTCGAGCATCATCTCCGAACGCAACCATCCCGGCGTGAGCGACACCGCCGTCGACCCGTGGGGCGGGAGCTCGTGCGCCAGCGCGAACGCCATTCTGTTCACCGAGGCTTTCGCCAGGTCGTAGAAGAAGGA
Organism: Rhodococcus sp. ZPP; assembly: GCF_017656075.1. Classification (NCBI taxonomy): domain Bacteria; kingdom Bacillati; phylum Actinomycetota; class Actinomycetes; order Mycobacteriales; family Nocardiaceae; genus Rhodococcus; species Rhodococcus sp. ZPP. The sequence continues at coordinate 5,628,219 of NZ_CP058638.1, read as the reverse complement.
CACCCGGTAGTGGGCGGAGTTGTACTGGTCGGTTCCGTCGGTGACCTCGACCACCAGCCCGCCCGGACTCTCGATCAGCAGCGGAAGAGCGAAGTGACTGGTAACCGCGTGAGTTTCCACGCCGTGTCGCAGATAGTGGAGGCCGATGTCGAGGGAAGACTCCCAGACCGTCTTGTCCCACTCCATGGTGGTGGCGCCCCAGATGTCGTTGACGAGCACGTGCAGGGCTCCTTGTTCGTCGCGGATGCGGTCGACGAGGGCACGCACCTCGTCGGGTACCAAGTGATCGACCCGGACAGCGATGCCGCGTCCACCTGCGTCGTCGACGAGTTCGGCGGTCTCCTCGATCGTCTCCGGCCGGTTCATCTCGGACGGCTGGGTGCGGGTAGTACGCCCGGTGACGTAGACGGTGGCTCCCGCGGCACCCAATTGCACAGCAATTCCACGGCCCGCTCCCCTGGTCCCTCCGGCCACCAGGGCAACCTTGCCCGTCAACGGCTTCTCCATGTCTCGAACCTAACGCCGTCGAGGCCGTCCGCGGAGGCTAATCGAATACGACTCGACGAACCGCCGAGCCGGTCGCGGAAACGTAATCTACTTCTGTGCAAGCGCCGTAGGCTTGCAAGATGGAACGAACTTCGGCGAGGTGACCGGCGTGACCGAACTGATCCTGGGACCACTTCTGCGGCACGTGGGCAGGTGTGACGCGACAGTGTGGGTGGAGACTTCCGGACCGTGCACGGTCGGCGTACTCGGTCACACCGAGCACACGTGGGAGGTCGCCGGTCACCACTACGCGCTGGTGATGGTGGACGGGCTGGACGCCGGGTCGAGCACGCCCTACGAAGTCACCCTCGACGACCGCCGGGTCTGGCCGCTGCCCGACGCGAAACCGTCGACCATCCGCACGCTCGCCGACGACGGTTCGCTGGTGCTCGTCTTCGGTTCGTGCCGTTTCGCCACCATGTCCACCACGGAGGACAACAACCACCTCGGCGCCGACGCTCTCGATGCCTTCGCGTTGAGGATGGCGGAAAAACCCGAGAACGAGTGGCCTAATGCTCTCCTGTTACTCGGCGACCAGGTGTACGCCGACGAACTGTCCGCCGAAACCGAGCGCCGGCTCGCCGAGATCCACGATTTGAGCGAGCCGCCGGGACCGCAGGTCCGTAACTACGAGGAATACACCTGGCTGTATGCGGAGTCGTGGTCCGACCCGCAGGTGCGCTGGCTGATGTCGACAGTGCCGACGTCGATGATCTTCGACGACCACGACGTTCGTGACGATTGGAACACCTCGCAGTCGTGGCGGGACGAACTCGAGGCCACCTCGTGGTGGGAGGAGCGGATCGTCGGCGCGTTGTCGTCGTACTGGGTCTACCAGCACCTGGGCAATTTGGGACCCGCGGAACTTGCCGAAAACGAACTGTATCAACGTGTTCGGAACCATGGCGGTGACGTGGAACCGATCCTCCGCGAGTTTGCATCCGCCGCCGACGAGGAAGCCGACGGCGCCAAGGGTGCGCAATGGTCCTATCGCCGCGACCTCGGGCCGGCGCGGCTCCTCGTCATCGATTCACGCTGTGGACGCGTCCTCACCGACGGCCGGCGTGAGATGGTGTCCGATCCGGAGTTCACCTGGATCGAGCGCCAAACTCGGGGAGACTACGACCACCTCCTCGTCGGGACGTCGTTACCGTGGCTGCTGCCGCGCGCGCTGCACGACCTCGAATCGTGGGACGAGCGTCTGGCCGAGGGCAGCCGGGGACCACGCCTGGCCGCCCTGGCCGAGAAGATCCGGCGTGGGGCCGATCTCGAACACTGGGCGGCATTCCGCAGTTCGTTCGATCGACTCACCAGATTGTTCGGCGACGTCGGCCGCGGTCAGTGCACCGGCCCGGGTGGGCGGGCGCCGTCCACCATTTCCGTGCTGTCCGGGGACGTGCACCACGCGTACGTCGCGGAGGCACACTATCCGGAGCCGACTCAGTCGCACGTCTACCAACTGACATGTTCGCCGCTGCACAACTACGTGCCTGCCGCGATGAAGGTGGCCTTCCGCATCTCGTGGCGGCGCGCCACCGAACGGACGATCCGCTTCATTCTGGGCCGGGTCTCGAAGGTTCCGCCGGTGCCGATCGAGTGGAGCAAGGTCACGGGACCGTTCTTCGGCGATCAGGTGGCCACCCTCCGACTGGACGGCAGGGCTGCTCACCTCGTCATGGAACAAGCGAGCACTGACAGTGCGGGTACCCCTCAGTTCACCACCATGGCCGATCTCGTGCTGTCGACGGCGGACGATTCGGTGCCTAGCGCTTCTCGGCCTCCGCTTTGAGCTGTGCCAGGCCCTTGTCGAAGTCCTTGCCTACGAGCTTGTCCATGTTCACGATGAAGCCGAAGAGTTTCAGCATCCGATTCTTCCGGCCGGTCATCTGCCAGCGGACCGTCGTCCTGGCACTGTTCGGCTCGAGGAGGAACGTCGTGACGTTCTGCGCCGAAAACGGCTTCTGAAATTCCAGGTCGAGGACGACCTGGGTATCGGGTACCGATTTCGTGATCGACATCGAGCCTTTGCCCGCCTTGCGATTGCCTTCCCAGCTGTAGGTGGCGCCCACCCCGGAATCCGGCCCTGTGTAGGTCCGCCGCAGATTCGGGTCGACTCCTTCCCATGGCGACCACGCCGTCCATCGGTGGAAGTTGTCGATGAGGGGAAACACGGTTCCCGGGCTTGCATCGATCACGATGGATCGCTCGACGCGGAACTCGTCGGAAGTCTTCGGTGCCAACACTGTCTCCGTTTCGTCACTCGAGAAGCCAGGTCGCTCGAACCGACCCTGCCGGTACCGCCCGAAGTCGGGGCGTCGCGCGGTATCGTCGAGGACGACCCGTACGACATGCTGTGGTAGGGGGTGCGACATCGTCAGCGACTCGATCCGAAATATCGCTCTGGTGGGACATCAGGGTAACGGTAAGACGAGCCTCGCGGAGGCAATGCTGTTTCGTGCTGGTGTCGTCACACGTCCGGGGCGCGTCGAGAACGGCAACACCGTGCTCGACACCCAACCGGAAGAGCACGACCGTACCCAGTCGCTGACTCTCGGACTGGCGTCGTTCGAGTGGTCCGATTGCCGGATCAACCTCCTCGATGCGCCCGGTTACGCCGATTTCATCGGTGATGCGATGACGGCGCTGCATGTCGCCGACGTGGCCGTATTCGTCGTCGACGGGGTCAGCGGTCTGCAGGTCAACGACGAATTGCTCTGGCAGGCGGCGGCGGAACGTTCGATTCCCCGGATCGTGTTCATCAACAAGATGGACAAGGAAAGGGCATCGTTCGATCAGACGCTGGCAGGTCTCCGAGACCATTTCGGCGCCGGCGTGGAACCGCTCGATCTGCCGGTCGGTGAGGCGTCGGAGTTCACGGGCGTCGCCGATCTTCTCAGCGAGCACGTCATTCTCTACGACACCGGATCCGCAACCACCAGCGACGAACTCCCCGCGGACATCGCCGACCGCGAGCACGAGCAGCACGAACACCTCGTGGAAGACGTCGTCGAGATCGAGGACGATCTGCTGGCCCGATACCTCGACGGTGATGCCATCAGTGTTCCCGAACTCGAGCACGCACTGCGTCGGGGATTCGCCGGCGGCTCCCTGTGGCCGGTGCTGTGCGGTTCGGCGACCGAGGCGATCGCGATCGACCGGCTGCTGGACTTCTTGTGTCACATCGCGCCGGCGCCTTCGGAGGTGCCCGGTGTCGAGGTACGCAACGGGAACGGATCCGACTCGGTGGCGTGTGATCCTTCCGGTGATCAACTGGCGTTCGTCTTCAAGACGCAGACCGACGAATACGTTGGCCAGGTTGCGCTGATGAAAGTCCTCTCCGGCACGCTCCACGCCGATGATGTTCTCGTCGACCAGCGAACCAGCACCAAGGAACGCCTCCACAACTTGCTCCGGGTTCTGGGCAGCAAACACACCCCGATCGACACCGCAGTTGCCGGCGACATCGTGGGGGCGATCAAACTCACCGACGTCACAACCGGTGACACCCTCGCGCCGATCGGGTCCTCGCTCACGGTCACACCGGTCGAACACAAACGCCCGGTCTACGGAATCGCCGTCGCTGCCGACAGCGCGGGGGACGAAGACAAGTTGTCGACCGCCCTGGCCGAGCTGGTGGGTGACGATCCGACTCTGGAAGTGGTCCGCGACAGCGAAACCCATCAGACCGTGCTGCGGGGGGCGGGTGACGTCCACGTCCAGGTGGCCCTCACCCGCTTGCAGCGGCGATACGGCATCACCGTCCGCACCGAACCCGTGAAAATCGCCTACCGGGAAACACTGCTCGCCCCGGTCGAGACGGAAGGCAGGCACAAGAAGCAGAGCGGCGGTCACGGACAGTTCGGTGTCGCGACCGTCCGGTTCGAACCTCTCCCCCGCAACGGTGGCTACGAATTCGTCGACGCCACGCGGGGCGGCGTGATCCCCAAGTCGCTCATCCCCGCGGTGGGCAAAGGTGTTGCCGAATCGATGGAACGCGGCGGGCGACACGGGTTTCCGCTCGTCGACCTACGGGCGACGGTTCTGGACGGCAAACACCATTCCGTCGATTCGGACGATTTCAGCTTCCGGATGGCCGGGGCACTCGCTCTGCGCGCCGCCATCGACAAGGTGGGCACGCTGATCCTCGAACCCGTCGACCATGTCGAGGTCACGGTGCCCTCCTCCCTCCAGGGTGATGTGATGGCAGACCTCGGGCGGCGGCGTGGCCAGATCGAGGGCACCGAGCCCGCGGGAGACGGAGAAGTCACCGTGATCGCCTCGGTGCCCACCAGCGAGGTCGTCGACTACCCCGTCGCCTTGCGCTCGATGACGCATGGACGGGGGCGCCTGGCGCTGTCGTTCGAGCGCTATCAGGAGCGCCCCGACCCCCGGTAGCCGCCACGCCCTCCCCGTAATAGCGCTCAGTGCGGCGCAGCTTCGTCGCGGCTCCAGGTGTCCGTCTGGGTAAGCCAGAAGAGGTAAGCCAGCGCCGGCACCACCGTCACCGCGGCGAGGCCGACGACCACAAGCAGTCCGACGAGCGTTGCTTTCGCTCCCGCGGCATCGGCGATGAGAACCTGGTCGACGAGGATCCAGGGTGTTGGGCGACGCCCCAGCCGATCACGATCGCTACCGCGGCGACCAGCGCAGTGATCCGGGCGGCACCGAAGCGGCTCCGCCACAACAAGATCAGTGTGGCGACACCTGCGAGCGCTGAGCCGTGTCCCTCGGCGGCCTCACCGTCGAATCATCCGGTGGTCGGACCCTGGTGTTCGTCTTCGACAAAAGCGGAAACGTCGTCGGCCGTATGGTAAACGGACGCGTCGACGGCAACCAGGTCGTGGCCTCACACCACAACGTCGTCACCGCCTCCTCCCGGGCAGTGACCACACTGACCGACACCGCCCGCATCGATACCCCGATCACCGAGCACACCGTTGCGTCGATCTCGAATAACCCGGACAGCGGCGCCACCTCGATCTGGTTCAACAGCGGCCGCTCGAACAGCTACGTGTCCGTGCTGTCGCCGCCCTGGTGCCACCCGTGTTCCCCGCGTACGCCCGAATCTTCCACCCCGCAACCACCCTTGACGACGAGCCGGTGCGTTGGGCAGCTGTCGCCGAAGCCAACGGCACCCTCGCGCACCCCGTCATGGAATGGGGGTCCATCGTGGGCAGCTGGCACACCAGCGAACAGGAGGGCATGTGGCACGACGCCCCGGTCACCGGCTCGTTGCCTGCGCGAACAACACGCGCGCTGGCCGACATTCTTCGACGGTTCACGTCCACACCGGAGCTGTGCTGGTTCGCCCACTGGGAAGGATCCGGATTCCTCACCGTTCCGTCGAACTACGCGCAGCTGCCCATGCCCAACCGCAGGATGGCCCTGTTCTCGGGAGGAATCGATCTGGCTGATATCCGGTTCGGGGCCAATAAGTGGTTCCCGGACGGGATGAGCCCGCATTTGTGGTGGCCCGATGATCGGGCATGGTGTGTGGCGAAGGACATCGACCTCATGACGACGTATGTGGGAGCATCGCGCGATTGCGTAGATGCCGTTGTCGCTGCCCCAGGTGCTCGGCGCAGGCCTCGCCCGATGGCCGAACCGGTAACGGCACGCGGTGAAGGACGAGCAGTCACACCTGGATAGCCCGCACGGTGAGCAGGAGTCCGGACTCCACACCTTCGTCGTAGCTGATTCTTAGCTGGTGGCCATTCGGTGCGGTTGCTATGTACACCTGCTCGCTATGTTCGAGGTTCGGTCTACGCATCTCTTCGCGAAACGGGCCGTCGTCCAGACCTACTCTCCGCCGGTCAATCTCCTCGCTCACACCGGACCGTTCGAGCAAGGCCTCTCGCGTGGTGTGTGATGCAGTACGCACTATGACAGTTCCTAAGGAGTCCGGGAAGCTCGAGTGCCATTCGCAGGAGACGACCTCGTGGCGAAATGATCCCCGATACAGGTGCGCGGACCATTGTAGATTTCCGCCGGTCCTGTCAGTCACACGCCGCGATGACTGTGAGTTCTCGATGTCATGTCAGTGCTTAATTCCTACGAAATTGTGAGGATTCTCAGCACGGTCGCTATCGGGGTGCCTTGAGTGTGCGAGGGCGACCACAGCGCCAGGCCGCTGCGCGTCGAGCAGGTACCGAACTCCAGTCCGTAATGGGAAAAGCTTCGCCCGATTTCCTCCTTTGTGGGTGATCCCGACTCGGTGTTGTGCGTGATTCGCTGAATTCGCGGGCGCGGGCCCGCTCACCACGAGTGTGGAGCGCGCCGCACGTCCGGTCCTCGACCGCAGGAAGGATAGAGCTGATGGGCATTAGCGCGGATCCGATTCCGGGGGGCGATACACTGCCGTTCCCACCGACTCCGTCGGGAAGTATCGCGGGCCGCACCATGGCCGAGTCGGTGTACAACCCCCGCCCGGAAGAGCGGCGCCTGCCGTCCGACGCCCCGAACATCCTCGTCGTTCTCATTGATGACGCCGGACCCGGGCTGCCGAGTGGTCTCGGCGGTGAGGTGAACACTCCGACCCTCGACGCGATGTTGCACGAGGGCATCGGGTACAACCGATTCCATACCACCGCAATGTGTTCGCCGACCCGCGCATCGTTGCTGACCGGCCGCAACCACCACCGTGTCGGGAACGGGCAGATCGCCGAGCTTGCCAACGACTGGGACGGCTACTCCGGCCACATTCCGAAGTCGAGCGCGACGGGAGCCGAGGTGCTGCGCCACTACGGCTACAGCACCGCCGCCTTCGGCAAATGGCACAACACCCCCGCCGAGGAGACCACCGCGGCCGGCCCGTTCGACAACTGGCCCACAGGTGTCGGGTTCGAGTACTTCTACGGATTCCTCGCCGGCGAGGCGTCGCAGTACGAGCCGAACCTGGTGCGGAACACGACGGTGGTGCTGCCCCCGAAGACCCCGGAGCAGGGCTACCACCTCAGTGAGGATCTCGCGGACGACGCCATCGGCTGGCTGCGCAGGCACAAGGCCTTCGACGCCGACAAACCGTTCTTCATGTACTGGGCCAGCGGCTGTCTGCACGGACCGCACCACATCATGAAGCCGTGGGCCGACAAGTACGCCGGGAAGTTCGACGACGGCTGGGATGCCTACCGGGAGCGTGTCTTCACGAAGGCGAAGGAGAAGGGCTGGATTCCCCCCGAAGCGGAGCTGACCGACCGGGATCCGACGATGGCCGCCTGGGACGACATTCCCGAAGACGAGAAACCGTTCCAGCGCCGGCTGATGGAGGTCGCCGCCGGATACGCCGAGCACTGTGACGTTCAGGTGGGCAGGCTGTTCGACGAACTCGAACGTCTGGGCTACCGGGACGACACGCTGGTCCTGTACATCTGGGGCGACAACGGTTCCTCCGGGGAGGGGCAGAACGGCACCATCAGCGAACTACTCGCCCAGAACGGAATCCCGACCACCCCCGCGCAGCACATCGCGGCGCTCGAGGAGCTCGGCGGACTCGACGTCCTGGGTTCCCCGAAGACCGACAACATGTACCACGCCGGCTGGGCGTGGGCGGGCAGCACACCGTACAAGGGGATGAAGCTGCTGGCCTCCCATCTCGGTGGCACCCGCAACCCGATGCTGGTCCGGTGGCCGGCCAAGATCGCCCCCGACCCCACACCACGCACCCACTTCCTGCACTGCAACGACGTGGTACCGACGCTGTACGACATCGTCGGGATCACCCCTCCGCGGACGGTGAACGGGATACCGCAGGACCCGATAGACGGTGCCAGCTTCGCGCCGACCCTCCTTGACCGCGACGCGGCGGCGGGAAAGCTCACCCAGTACTTCGAGATCATGGGTAGCCGGGCGATCTACCACGACGGCTGGATGGCCTCGGCGTTCGGGCCGCGGGCACCCTGGTTGCCGGGCACACCTGGCGGCATCCGTGATTGGAGCCCGGACGACGACACGTGGGAGCTCTACCACCTCGACGAGGACTGGACCCAGAGCCGCGACCTCGCCGAGCAGCATCCGGACAAGCTCGCGCAGCTACGGGAACTCTTCGTGATCGAGGCCGCGAAGAACAATGCGCTCCCGGTCGGCGGCGGGCTGTGGGTGGTCGCACTGCATCCCGAGCAGCGGATCACCACCCCGTATACGAGCTGGGAATTCTCCGGCGACATCACCCGGATGCCCGAATTCTGTGCACCCGCACTCGGCAACAAGAACAACCGCGTCACGATCGATTTGACCGTCCCCGACAACGCCGCCGGAGTGCTGTATGCGCTGGGCGGTGCGGGCGGGGGCCTTACCTGTTACATCGACGACGGCCACCTCTGTTACGAATACAACTTGTTCATCATTCAGCGCACCAAGATCCGCTCGGCAACCCCGATTCCGCCGGGTAGACGCACCATCGAGGTGATCACCGACTACGCCGAACCCCGGCCCGGGGGGCCGCTGAATGTGCGGATGTGCATTAATGGGCAGGAAGTGGGCCGGAGCACCGTGCCCGTCAGCGCACCCCTGCTGTTCACCGCGAACGACTGCCTCGACATCGGCACCTGCCTCGGCTCCCCGGTCTCTCTCGACTACTACGACCGTGCCCCGTTCCCGTTCACCGGCACCATCGACAAGGTGGTGGTCGAATACCCGTGACGGCTGGCAACGATCACGGAAGGTCGGCGCCCGCAGCATCGAACACAAAAGTCGGGCACCGCCCGCCCGTCGAGCGGCAAGGCAGCCGGAAGGCCGCTCCCGGTAACCGCGCTGGCCCGAATTTTTCTCCTTTCTGGCTTGCCCGAACTCTCACGTCGACGCGACGCGTCGAGCGGGACCGTCTGGGTAGGCGTGGAGCAGGCGTGCCCGATATTTCCGGAGTATCGGTCGTGTTCAGGCCGCGCCCGGTTCAGCACGGAGCCGGCGCGGCCGACTCGTGTCGAAAGGGGTCAGTGCGCTGCGTCGAACGCTTCCTGGACGTCGGTGGGGATCCGGCCGCGTGCGGACACTTCGTAGCCGCTCGCGGCCGCCCACCCCCGCACCTCCCGGGCCCGCGACCGGGACCGCGCCGAGCCGGCCTTGGCGGTCGGGCGGCGCTCGTCGCCGCCGATCTTGGTGGCATGTTCAATGTAGAAGTCCATCGTTTTGAGGAATTCTCGGGCGTTCTTCGTCTTGAGGTCGATCTCGTAGTCGACACCATTCACCAAGAACGAGTTGTGCTCGCCCTCGCCGGCCTCGATCACACTGCCGTCGAGGTCGTCGACCAGCTCCACGACCATTTTCCGCGCCACGCGTGAACTCCCTTTTCCTCCGGATCCAGCCAGGCAGACACTACTGCCCAGACGACCTGGACAGCCTCCCTGCATCTGGCGGTACCGAAGTCATCTCCGTCACGGGCGCAGCGCTGCGGACGATCTGGACGCTGGGGAGGAGATAAAGGCCAACGGCGCTGTGGCGAATGCCTCATGATCGATCTCAACCTGGAGACCCGTTGACCCGACATCCTGCTTCCTTCAGGAACGATGACCGATCAGTCGGTGAGGCCGTCGTTCATGCCGTCGAAGTCCGCGACGAGACCGTAGTGCAGCGCGCGCTGGGCCAGGCGGGTCCGCTTCTGGCTGGGTGGTGCGTCGCCGACATCGAATCTGCGGAAGAGTTCGCGGAGGTGCGACTTGACGGTCGCCTCGGATAGGTTCAGTTCCTCGGCAATCCGTTTGGTGGACGCCGGAACGGCATAGGGCGCGTTGTCGAGGTAGGGCCGGCACAGTGCCCGTAACACGTTCATCTGGGCGTTTGTCGCGTTCCACATCGACGGCCGGCTGGTGGCCGTGTGGCTTTCGGCCCGCTTCGTCGTCCGCTGGCCGACACCGCCGAGGCCGCACACGGTGAACGTGGTCTCGCCGATCGCGATGAAGTCGCCGCTGTGCAGTCGACGAGATCCGCACAGGCGGGTGCCGTTGACATATGTTCCATTACGGGAGAGTCCGTTGTCCTCGACCGTCCAGTGCGCGCCCATCCATCTGACCACGGCGTGCAGTGTTGAGACCGATTCGTCCCAGGTGAGCGCGATGTCGGCTTCCTCCGCCCGGCCGATGACAACCAGCGGCGTGTCGACCGACAGGGACAGCTGGAGGGGACGCCCCGCGTTGTCGTCGTAGCACAGGAACGCCTCCCCGGTTCCTTCCGAATCCCTCGAAGTGGACATCGGAGTCCTCTCACCCACGGCCGAACCGGTGTACTCCATTGTGGTCCTTCCGGCGTGTGCCGACATCCGCATCGGCCGACCCGGTAGGACTACCATTACCTCATCGCACGAGGGCAAGGAACCGACCGCGATGGATCACGACCGTCGGCCGCTGCCCCAGACCCGAGGCGGCGTCGGAGAAGATTCCGCCACCGCAACCCGATCCGGGTTGGCCGTGGCAGTGGCATGCTTCGCCGAGGCGTGGGAGCAGGCTAGTTCCCCGCCGGACCTGGCTGCCTACCTCCCGGAGGTGCCCGGTCTTCGCAGCGTGTGCCTGATCGAGCTGATCAAGGTCGACCTGACGTACCGGTGGCGTCCGGGCGGTCACCGCAAGCGGCTCACGGAGTATGTCGACGAGTTCCCCGAGCTGCGGGCGATGCCATTGCCGCCAGATCTGCTCTATGAAGAGTTCCATTGCCTGCGCCGCACCGGTGTAACGGCCGAGCCGGCACACGATTGCAGGGCCATCCGGTCTGGGTGGCGGACGGGCGACTACCGCAGCACCCTGATCGTCCGTCCGCGCGCCGTCGACGCCCTCGGCAGTTTCGACGTCGGCGACCAAATCGACGATTTCGATCTGCTGCTCGACCTCGGCAGCGGCGCCTTCGCCCGGGTATTTCTGGCCAGACAGCGGTCAATGGAACGGCTGGTGGCGTTGAAGATTTCGCAGGATCATGGCACCGAGCCGCAGACACTCGCCCAACTGGACCACCAGTACATCGTTCGGGTCTTCGACAAGCGACTGCTCGCCGATCGCGACCTGAAGCTGATGTACATGGAATACGTCCCGGGCGGGACGTTGCTGGGAGTTCTGCGGCGCGTCGTCGAAACCCCGGCGGGCCGGCGCAGCGGCAGGATGCTGCTCGACGAACTGGATTCGGTGCTCGGGGAGAAGGGTGTCCGCCCGCACGAGTCCGGTGTCCGCGCCGACCTCACCGGCTTGTCATGGCCGGAAACCGTGGCGTGGCTCGGGCGCAGGCTCGCCGAGGCCCTCGACTACTCCACGCATCACGGCGTTCTGCATCGCGATATCAAGCCGGCGAACGTGCTCATGACCGCCGACGGGGTCCCCAAGCTCGCCGATTTCAACATCAGCTTCAGCAACCACATCGCCGGCGCGAGTCCCGCCGCCTACTTCGGTGGCTCGTTGGCCTACATGTCCCCTGAGCAGTTGGAGGCATGCCATCCGCAGTTGCCCGGCCGCGCCGAAGATCTGGACGGGCGCAGCGATATCTATGCGCTCGGGGTGATGCTGTGGGAGCTGCTTACCGGCCGTCGTCCGTTCGACGACGAAACGGCAGCCGGTGACTCGGCCACTTCCCTCGAGCGGATGCTCGCCCAGCGCCGGCGAGGTATCGGGCGGGCCTCACTTGCCGGGTTGCCACCGGACTGTCCAGCGACCCTGCGCCGGGTGCTGCTGACCTGCCTCGCGCCCCGACCACAGGATCGGTGGTCGTCGAGTGCCGAGCTGACCCAGCAACTTCAACTGTGCCTGGACCCGCGTGCCCGCACTCTCGTCGACCCGCCGCTCGGCAGCTTGCGCGAGCGGCTCGCGTTGCGGCCGGTTCCGATCGCGACGACGGCCGTGGTCGTCGGGCAGCTGCTGGCCGCCGCCTACATCTTCGGACACAACGTCACCCTGCTCAATGCGCACCTCCCCGCCGACGCGAAGCCGGCATTCGCGATCATGACGGTGATCGCCGCGATCGTTGTCCCGGCCGTATTCGGCGGGTTGATTCTCTACGCGTGCCGCAGTGTCATCACCGTGCCGTGGGGAGTGCGGAAGGGGCGGTTCGACGCCGCGGTCCTCGAGAAGTCCCGGTCGGACACCCTTGCATGCGGCGACCGCATCGCGCTGATCACGTTGACCGGGTGGCTCGCAGCTCTGGTCGTTCTCGGCGGCACCATCGTCGTAGTCGCCGACCTCCCCACGGAACTGCTCGTCAACATTTTCGCAACGCACGTCGTCACCGGAATGATCGGCGCCACGTGGCCCTTCTTTCTCGTCACCTTCCATGTGGTGCGCTGGTACTACCCGGCCCTGCTGATGTACGGGACGACGACACCGACCGACGCGGAACAACTTCGTCGGCTGGCTCGTCGAGCCACACAGATCCTTGTGCTGACAGCACTGATTCCACCGGTGGGAGCGGCGGTGGGGACCGCGTTTCTCGATCCGGACGACCTGCACTTGATCATTGGGTCAATCATCTGGTTGAGCATCTGCGGCGCCTGCACATTCGTCCTTTCATTCGGGCTGTATCGGACGCTCACGGCAGACCTGGCTGCACTCGGTCGGGTGGTCAGCACCGGGCTGCCGCACCGGGGGCGGTCGTCCGCACCGGGTGCCGGGGCCGCGTGAACGGCGGTGTCACCGGACGCGGGGTAGCCATCGGGTGCAAAACCCCAACACCTACGAGGGGCGCCGAGCCACCCTTTCGCTGATGTTCCTGGCCCACGCGGAGCGAAGACTTCTCGGTGTCCACTCCGGTGCTCCGAACTTTCCGCGGAATGCCGCTTCCCATATTCCGCAAGAAGGTTAAATCCGATGACCGACACAAACGAGGGACCCATCGTTCTCGACGAAGGCGCCGAGGAGTTCAGGCCGACGGGCTGGGAGGACTATCTCATTGGATTCGGTGGCCCCACCGAATTCACCAAAGAGGACCACAAGCAGTGGTACGACAATGCGCTCGAGTTGGAGGAGGAGGCCGAGGCGGCCTGGCGAGAAGCGCGACGTGTCCGCAAGCTTCGCGAAGACCAGTTGGAAGAGGCTCAACGCAAGTATCCCGACCAGACCGGCGACCACCCGTCAACCGTCGCTGCCGTTACCGGCGGTGAGGGCAACGAGGTCTACACCGCGAAAAGAAATCTGCGGCATGCGCAGGAGTCGGAAGACCAGGCCACCGAGGACTATCTGAAAGCGAAGGACAGGCGGGAGGTGGTGCAGGAGAGATACGAGAACTACGACGTCAACAAGATGCTCAGGCATCTCCTCAAAGCTCTTGCGGTGTTCGCCATGATTGCCGCGCTCGTGGCCATGGGGTACACCGTCACGAGAAGCGACTCCCCGCCTGAGCCGGCTGTCGTTGAGAAATCCGAGTCGAAGTCAGTCCCGAAGCCCGGCACGAACACGCCACCCGCCCCCGCGGTCCCCAATCCGGCACCGGCATCACCGGCCGACTCGGGCCCCGCGCCCGAACCCGAACCCGCGTCCGACCCAGGACCCGCGTTCGACCCAGGACCCGTGCCCGGTTCAGAAGATTCCGGCCAGGGCATGGTCGGCACCACCTCTGACGCCGGTCCGGCGCCCGAACCCTCGCCGGCGGCAGATCCGGGGCCTACACCTGAAGCAGGTCCCGCGCCCGGTTCGGTCGATACTGACCAGGGAACAGTCGGCACCGCACCCGACCCGGTCACCACATGGATTCCGGAGATCACTGTTCCGGACCTCGGCGACATCCCGATTGCGGACGTCACCGTTCCAGAACCAGGCGCGAGCATCACCGGTGAATATCCCCCGCTCGCTCCCCCCGGCACCGACACCTACACCCAGCCGCACACCGACATCGGCGACGCGCCGGCGTCTGTGTGGTGAACTGCCGCTTCCACACCAGCTCGAAACCGTCCCGGTGACCGCCCCACGGGATGCACAACCCGCAGATGCCGTACTCATCCCCGTCGGGTCGCCCATCGCAGCACGGAGGGGCGGCACCCGGTCACCGGAAATCGACAACTCGATCCCCGACCATTCCGATCCCTCGATTCATCCGACACCATCAGCACCACTTTATTTGGGAGCAAACATGCCCGAGAACAATCCGACCGCCATCGCCCTCAACCCGAACATCATGGCGATTCTCACCGCCGTGGACAATGCCGCGGAACTTCGAAAAGCCCTGGATGGACTAGGGCCGGCACTGGCCTCACTCGCTTGGCTCGGCGAACCGGCCAGCGCCGCCGAGTCGACCAACAACATCGGTGGCAAATACCGTCACTTCACGAACGGAATCCTCTACCGGTACACCCATGACGACGGCACGAAAGCATTCGGTGGTGTCCCACGCGGTGGGGTGTACGAGCTGTGGACCAAGACCGGCTGGGAATACGGACCGTTCGGCTATCCCGTCGGCATGCCCGAATTGGCAGGGAACAAGACGGTGTGCCGGTTCGAAGGTGGCACGATCACCTCGGTCGCGGAGAGCCGCCACTCCATCATGTTCTACAACACCGCACTGATCGGCATGGACGTACTCGGTGTCACCGAGAACCGCGCCACCCTGGAAATCCCGCTTTTCGGTAAGGTCATCGACAAGGCGATATACAGTGGCCGGGGCCGCGCCGCACAGCTGAAGGCGCTGATCGCCACGGTGTCGAAATCGAAGAACGACGTCGTGGTGCTCGCCGAGATGATGGGCAACCACGAACGCGACAAGCTCAAGACCGCGGTCAAGAACCTGTTCCCTCACAGCGCCGAAGGGCCCGACGAGAAGGATCCCGAGGAGGATGGCGGGCTACTCATCCTCAGCCGCCACCCG
This sequence comes from Rhodococcus sp. ZPP, assembly GCF_017656075.1. NCBI lineage: Bacteria > Bacillati > Actinomycetota > Actinomycetes > Mycobacteriales > Nocardiaceae > Rhodococcus > Rhodococcus sp. ZPP. Next base: position 5,612,913 of record NZ_CP058638.1, on the reverse strand, counting down.
ATCACCGAGGTTCGCAGCACCATCTATCGGTCATGTATCGGCGACGACTGCTTCGCCAACAAGGGTGCGGTGATGGTGCGGGTGTCCCCGCACGACGGACCGGACTTCTACGTGCTCGGCACCCACCTGCAAGCCGGCAACGCCACCTCCGGTTCCTGGCCCACCGACGCCGGCGTGGGAACCGGCGCAAACGGCAAGCGCGAGGCGCAGTTACGCCACCTAGACTCCTGGATTCTCGGAGCACGCGATCGGGACCTGCCGATCATCATCGTGGGCGACTTCAACATCGACGCCAACACGCAGGAGGGGCGAGCGACCCTCGCACACAATCTCCCCGAGACCAAAGACCTGTGGCCCGAATACCAGATGTGGCTACCTACGGACCGGACGCGTTACGACCCCATCACCTGTGACCGAGCCAGCACCTACAGACCCGGCACTCCAGCACTTCCCCAGATGAGCCCGCACCGCTACAAGAAGGGTGGCCGGATAGACTTGGCCCTCGTCGATCAGGGCGAACGAGTCACCGCCCACGTCACTCATATGGGCGTGTACAGCCATGAACTCAGCCCCGGAATCGACCTATCGGACCACTACGCGATCACCCTCTCCGTCGGCATGTCGACAGTCACCCACAAGCTGAATCGGAAGGTCAAGAAGACAACCGCATGGCTGAAATACATCCACGCGCTCACCTTGACCGACGGCGCCGGGGTGGCGCACTTTTCGAAGAAAGATCCCGACGAGGTAGAGGTTTCCGGGCGAATATACAAGGGCAAACCGGGTCTCGATGGCCGACCAAGCGCACGCGTCGAGTACGCCGAACGGACGATGTCCATGGGCGAACGCCACGAGTACTCCTACAAGCCCCAAAAAACGTTATCCTTCAACGGGACTGACGACGTCCACCTCGAAATCACCCTCGACGAAGTCGACACGGCGGGACCCATCGAGACGGGTCGGACCGCGATCGGCAGGGACCGCGACGTGGTGGCCTCGAAGACCTCACAACTGCTTAACGCACTGCATGGTCACCGATACGCGCCGAACGTGATGCACGGCGACGGCTCAGAATACGTTGCGATCCTGTACGCCAACGTCGATCTCGAACCATTCGCGCACAGGCGGCAAAATCCCGCCCCATAGCTGTCATCTGCCGGCCGCGGCGTCAACGCCTCCGATAACCGGGACAGGTCTCGACCGGTCGACCCGACACCACCGGGACCGCTTCGGAGCCCGCCGGAGTCGCCCCCCATGACGGGGTTGTAAATCGGGAACCCATCGGTGGGCCCGGCGACACGTTCGGGGTCACCCGCGACACCGTTCACGGCCTGAACCCCGGATCGGCAGGCGGTGGCCCGGTACTCCGGCACCGGCACCTCCTGGACGAGGGTCGGCGGCACCCGCGGCCTCGATCACCGCGTTCGAGGAATGACGCCAAATGTGAATCGGTCCTACGCCCAGCCGTACTCGAAGTGGTTTGACCAGCCGCCCAGAACTGGATTGAGCCCAACGTCACGTAAGAATCAGCAGGCCGTCATCGGTGACCGGGAGGATGTCGTGGACTACATCTGCTACATCTCACGAACCAAGGTAGACAGCCTGCATGCGCAGCTCGATCCGGAGCGCAGTAGCGAGTTCACCGAGCAGGTGATCTCCGAACAGTCCGGTGTTCGAGATCTCCGCATGGGTTTGTCCCTCGGCAATATTCTGAGCCTGTTCAACGGTGGCCTAACGTACGGGCGGAAGAACGTGATCCAACGGGAACGCACGGTGAAGCTGGCCTACATCGACAAGCTCAGGGACGTACTGTTGACCATCGCTGCGGACCACGGCGACGTGCCGGATATCAGAGAAGCAATCTCATCGGGACAGAGCGGGACATACTACTTTTACGATGGCCCATTCCGGATTGAGATACCGGTCGAGAACCCCACTTCGGCGGACATTGTGACGCTTCGGTCGTCGTTCTGCGGACGCACCCTGCTCTTGGACTGCTCGCTGCGCTTCTTCAGCGAAGGACCCGAGCCGGACGGAACTTTCCTGCTGCATTCAGGCAACTACCGTTTCTTCGCCGGACAACTGCAAATGAGGATGTCCACCGTTTTCGCGCTGCTTGGGGTACAAGGAACGGACGTCGTCGGAACTCCTCTCTACCTCCAGCTGTCGAGCGCCAATTTGTCGCCCGGAGCGGCACTGTAGGCGCGGTGCCGTCATGGAGATACTCGATGTGCGCGAGCACGATCCCGAGGAATACGAGGGGAAGGGTATAAACATCCGCGGCTGTCTCTATCGGATCGGCCCCCAGATCGGCGCGGGTCATTCAAAGATCGTCCATGTGCTGCGCAACGCCAGATCGGGCCTGCACCTGAATGCACTCGCGATCTATCGCGACTCCGACTCGGGCAGACAGGAGCTGGGCCGCGAATTGGCCTTCAAGGCTCTCGACGACCTGATCGAGGGGCAAGGGGTGGTACCCAGTCTCATGGAGGTCGATCTGCCGGGAGGAGTCGCGTACGTGCAGGACTACATAGGCCCCTATGAACCCGCGCCGAGTCAGGACATCATGGCTGCGGAGCGACTCATGGCGGCCGGTGAATGGATCGGGGCCATCGACGTGTACTCGCGTGTTCTCGAGACGCAGCCGGACCACACCGTCGCCCTGTTTAACTGCGCATCAGCCCTCAACTCCACGGGTCACCCGGAACAGGCGGCACACCTGATGGCGCGGGCTATCGACATCGAGCCGAACGACCGTGCCTACCTGCACGACTACGTGAAATACTGCTCGGCCGCCGAAAGGCCGACCCAGGTCATGGATGGGTGGAGGGCCATCACCGAGCGCTACCCGCACGACACCAGCTGCCAACTGTACGTCGACAAGGTGCCGCAACAGGCCGCCGCGCTGCACAACAGGGGAGTTCAACTGGCGGCCGAAGGCCATTGGAATGAAGCGGTAGCGCTGACAGACCGGGCGATCGAGTCATACGTTCGGCTCGCCGAATTCGATCACAAGAAGGTCGACCAGGAGCTGGCAGAGAGCTTGTTAAACTATGGAGTCTTCACAAGAGCGATCGGCAACCTAATTGGCGGCGTTCAACCGTTACTTCAGACCATGCGCATCGCCCATGAATACGGGCGTCACGATCTGTATGATCTTGCCGCACACGCAATGCGGCAAGCATTGGCGCGTGACCGGCAGACGGTGGAGCAGGAACTCGAGCGGCTGACCGGAGGCCCGGTACCGCTGTGGTTCAGCAAACCGAGCTAGCGTGCGGCGGGCGGGAGTGATGCGAACCGCTCCCTCCTCAGTTCAGTTGCAGATCCTTGCAGAACTAGAATCCCCCATGGCAAATGGGCTAACGACTCGTCCGGGGGCTGATCGAACTGTCGGCCGTCATCGTTCTGACTCCTTCTTCGTTTTTCGGTTGGGCAACGCTGGGAGGGTGGGAGCCGTACCATCCTCCGCACCTGGCATTGCGCGCCGTCCAAGGTGCGGCGCTGGGCGGATCGCGGTACGTGGTCGCCGTCGATCCTGTCGAATTCAAGCGCGCCAAGGCCCTCAAATTCGGTGCGACCCACGCCGTCGCCACCAGCGAGGAGACGCACGCCCCGGTCACCGACCTGACCTCCTGGATGCGCATCTTCCCGGGCACCGTGCAGCCCGAGGACACCGTCTCCGAGGAACTCCGCGCACTTCCGCTACCCCAAGGACCTGTTCACACCCTTCAGCGTGAGCTCCTCGCGAAATATCACGTCGACGAGCCCCGTGAATTCTTCACCACCAACGCCTTCTGGTCGGTGCCCAGCGACCCCACTGTGGAGGAGAACCTCGATCAGCGGCCGTTCCACGTGCTCGTCGGAGACCAGCACAGCGCCGAACCATCATTCCAGCTCGCCAGCGCCATGGTGGGATTCAACCGGGAATTCCCCTCCGCATACATCTCGGCGCATTCCGACCCCGACAGCTACGGCACGATCACCGTCCTGCGGTTGCCGACCGACACCCTCACCCAAGGTCCACAAACAGATCCAGAACTCGATGATCTCCGACACCCGAGTCACCTCCGAGCGCACCCTCCTCGAGCGGTCGAACAGAATCCAGTACGGCAACCTGCTGAGCTTGCCGATCGCCGACGGCGGAGTGATGTACCTCGAACCCCTCTACACCGAACGGATCTCCTCTGAGCAGAACGGCTCCACCCTCCCTCAGCTCTCACGGATGCTCCTCAGCTACCGTGAGCCCGGCCCCTGCGGTGTCCGAGTCGGCTACGTCCCAACCCTCGCCGAGGCCCTCGACCAGGTGCTCGGCCCCGGGACCGGCCAGCCGACGACCGCGCCCAGCGGCGACGCCGCAGCACCCCTCCCGCCCGAGCGAGCGGTCGAGGCATCCAAAACTCCGGCGCTGAATCGACCGAAGAAAACCACAACGAACCCGATCTGACCAACCAACCAACCAACCCACCCGGACAAGGAACTGTTCGAGACGGAGAGTCTCGAGCAGAATAGGTGGACTGGCGACAGACCCCCGTGCAAATGCAGCGTCCCCATCACGCATTCACCGATGACTTGCGCGCAGTGTGCCGCCGCTGGCCGCGCAGCCTCAGGACGGGCCACGCCCACGCCCCGGTGCGCACTCCCCCTCATCGAGAATGGTCTAAGCGACCGCTGCGGTGGGATCACCGGCGAGTAGATCCAATACCTTCGCATGATCCCGCAGGCAGGGATTGATCGAGGTCACATGTTGTCGAAGATGACGGCCTCGGGAACGCCCGCGGTCTGTGCGTCGCCGTCCGACCGCCTCGAGCAGTTCGTCGGTGAGCTGGCGGTAGGTGTCCTGGTGCACCCGTCCGGGGACATCAGTGTGTGGGAGGTGCAGGAAGCTGCGCAGCACCGCGCGCGTCCCGCACCCGTTCGAGCCCAACGCGCTGTTCGTCGGTCATTTCCGGCACCGGAGCGCAGCAGTTGCCCCGGGGTCTCGCCGCTCGCGCCGCTTCGGCGCGCACGAAGGCACCGAGCGGTTCCTCGTTCGGGGTCCCGGGCGGGTGCACCGGTTCGGGCGCATCGTTCCGGTACGCGTTGCCGACCGACCTGATGAGGTCTTGGTACAGGCGCCGGTAGATGCTTAACCACGGGGCGTCGACCGGTTCGGCGCGCAGGTGCGCCATCAGCGCCGCGCTGTTGTCGTCGGTGGCCAACCATCGGCGCATCGCGGTCGCGCAATCCGGTACCTGTCGCAGCGACTGTGAGTGTCCGGACTGGTTCGGCACCGTGCCGCTCCCCGTCTGTCACGAATCTCGGTGCAGTGCAGTGATACGACTGTGTCCAGACTTTCCTCGCGCGCGCTCGGTGCCTCGGCGCATGCCCCGGCCTTGCGGTGTGGGCCGGTGGTTATCGTCCTTCGACCAGTTTGCCGTCGACACGCCGCGAGACCAACGGTTCGGCGCCGAGTCTGCGGTCGATGTGGATGAGGGTGACCTGTGTGATCGCCGCTGCGAGCGTACTTTCGAACGCCGCACGGGCGTGGGCTGCGCACCGGCTCACCGAACCCTGCTCATACAGCCGTGCGATCGCCGCGGGCGGTGTGAACCTGCCACCCATCCGGTCCTGCCCGCTGATCCCACGGAGCCGGCCCTCCCACCACCGACGCACCGCCTGCTCATGGGCGATCGACGCCGGTACTTCGACGTCGACGATGCGCACGTCGGTGTAGTCGTGCGCACTGAATTGGGCCATGAGGATGCCACCTTGCGGACCCCATTGCAGGGTGCCTTCGATGACGACGTTCTCGCGTCGTTGCAGGCACACCTCGCGGACGTCGTCGATGACTTCGGTTGAATCGGCGTGGACCAGGGCCGCGAGTTCCCGGGGGCTATCGGGTGCGCATCGGCGAGCGTCGTCGACAGCAGGTCCGCGTAGTGACCGTCCGCGATGGCGCGGCGCAGCAGTTCGTCCTTGACGATGTCCGCGTCCAGATATCGGTAGCTGGTATCGACCAGGTGACGCTCACGCAGCGCCGTCGACTTGCCTGCCCCCGGTGGTCCCGCAGAAACTATCGCGGCGCAGTGCCCGCCCTCGATCGGGCTCGGCGAGGTCGAGGTACCACTCGATGACCTCCTGCAGCGTCCGGTCTCGCCGGCGATCATTCGTGTGCAGGTCGAGGGTGCTCAAGCCACTGTCAGGGTGCAGCGGCTGCCCGTGTTGACCCAGGTGCACCAATTGCCGAGAAACCGCCTCGCGCAGTGGTTCTGAGGCCACGCTCACCGCCGAGCCGCAGCGCGCTGCGCCTGCCGTGCCTTGCGGGTGCTGTCGAACAGGACGTCCCACTCGTCGTCGGAGAGCAAACCCCGCCGATACGCCCGCCGCACCTCGTCCCAACTGCCCTTGGCGTACGCGTCCATCGACTGGTCACCTTCGGTGGGTACATAGCCAAAGGTGTAGTTCCAGTGCACCAGCGTGTCCATCATCTCGTCATCGGTGATCACCCCGGCCGAGCGCTGGTAAATGACCTCCTGCGGGGTTCGCTCGAGTTCGCCGGGCTGCTGCAGGACCCGTTGTGCGAGCCGGTGGACCTGCGTTGCCGAGATTTCCAGGAGATCAGCGATCTGGCGCAGCGTGAAACCCTCGTTCTGCGCCTTGTCGATCAGCCGCAGTCGGTCCAGCCGCAGGAGGTGTTCACGCGCGGAATTGGCAGCGAGAGCACTTCTGGTATCGGTGACGGTCATACCCACCCCTTCCCGAACTCGTGTCCCAAATTGTAACACCAATGTGGAAAATCTGACCTGCTGGTCATCGGAGCGGTACCCGCCCGGTCCGATCGGCCCGCACCGGCTCGCCACACGGTTTCGCACGTCGGCGGCGGGTAGCCCGGCCGGGCGGGTTTCTGCGGCCCGCACTGTTCGCTCCATGTCCGCTCTCCCCGGCAGCAACCTTGACACCGACGCCGTGCTGCCGTCCCTGGCCACCGACAGCGAATCTCCACACCGTCGCGGCGGCGGCCCGCACCGGAACGGACATCGAACTGCGGATTCACACCTTCATCACCCCGTTCGGCGTCGCCGCCGATCAGTGGTTCCCGCTGGGGCCGGCTTTCGTGGTCACCGTCATCGTGCACACCCTCGATGCGGTGACCGGCGGACTGCGGTATCTGCCGCCCACAGAGCTGCCGAGTGGGCGCGGACGATCTTCTCTCTCCTCCACCGCCGGCGCCGTACACGGGTACTTCCTCGGCGCCGTCGACCCGAACACGGGCACCCACCGGCGCGGGCAGCTCGCGTACCGGCTCTACCTCGGCACCGACCGGCAGCCGATACCCGTGCCAGGGCAGCTTGTCACCTGCCCGCACTACCTACTGCCTGGTCTCGACGGCAGAGCCGAGATCACTATTCTCACCACGGCCTGACCCACCGTAGAAAACCAGACACCGCGGCGCGGACCCCGCTCGACCGCACAGGGTCGGCCAGGGGCCATCGGGAAAGCTTGCGAACTAAGACCTTTCGGATCACCAACAGCAATCACCTGATCGTGCGGCCACCCTCTCGCCACGACGACAAACCAAACCGCAACCCGTGGTCAGTCCTGCCACCATGGGGAGAACCCTGCAGCCCGGTCGCCCCTCGGGGGCGCGTCCCCTGACTGGTTCTCCCACCCTCAGGGTCGGTCTATTCGGCGGCTCCTGGCGCGCTCGGGTCGGCAGTGAGGTCGTCGGTGTCGGCGAAGACCAGCCGCCCGTCGTCGAGGGCGACAGCCCACCGATGCACCGGAGCCCAAGCATGCCCGCGCTCCTCGGTGTCGGTCAGCTCGGCGTAGTCCTCGACGATCCGACCGGTCTGCGCCGGTTCGGACGGCCGGCGCACCAGTACCCGCGCGCCCGCGCCGAGCGGACCGGGTTCGGGTCTCGGACTGTCATCGTTCTTCTCGGGCATCGGTCTGCGCCTTCCGGTCGGCTACATGCCCGGATCATAAGCACCTCGCCGACGAAACCTCATCCTCGACGCCGCCAGGGGCTAGCGATCGACAACGAACCGACCGGACTCCGGTGCTTGCGCCTGCGCCAACGGTGGCTCCCACCGCTCGGCGAGCACCAGCTCATTACCCTCCGTACCTCCGTACCGCCCCGGGCGCTGTAGAACGCCCATGACGCTGCAATCGGGCGACGTCGCAGGGACCGCGGCCTCGCTACCGGGACCTCTTCTCGGCGACCGCGGTCGCCGGATGCACCGCGATCAGACCGAGACCTTGGCGTCGCTTGCACAGCCGCGCCAGCTCCCGATACGCGGCCTCACCGAGCAACTCCGTCAGCTCCGGCGCATACGACTGCCACACCGCCTCGGCGCCGACATGCGCGTCCGGCGAGCCGGAGCAGTACCAGTCCAGGTCCGCGCCGCCCTCACCCCACCCGCGGCGGTCGTACTCGGTGATCGTCGTCTTCAAGATCTGCTCGCCGTCGGGTCGCTCCACCCATTCCTGGGTGCGCCGGATCGGCAGCTGCCAGCACACGTCCGGCTTGACCTCGAGCGGCTCGATGCCGCGCTCGAGCGCCATCGCATGCAAAGCGCACCCGATGCCACCTGCGAATCCGGGGCGGTTGAGGAAGATGCACGCACCCTTATAGCGGCGGGTACGCAGCGCCGGCTCGTCATCGAGCTCGTCCTCCTCGATGTACCCCCTCTTCCCGAGACCCTGCTTCATGAACTGCCAGTCCGCAGGTCTGAGTAGCTTCACCGACTCGTGCAACCTCGCGACATCCTCCTCGTCGGAGAAGAACGCGCCGTGCGAGCAGCACCCGTCGTCGGGTCGGCCCGCGATGATGCCCTGGCAGGCCGGGGTGCCGAACACGCAGGTCCAGTGCGAGAGCAGCCACGTCATGTCCGCGGCGATGAGGTGCTCGGAGTTGCCGGGATCGAGGAACTCCACCCATTCCCGGGCGAAGTCGAGCCCCACCTCCGGGCTGGGCGTCATCTTGTGCGACGGCACCGGAATACCTGCTGCCACAAACCCCACGGTAGCCAATCCACATAACAGACTAGGACTGATCGGATCCCCGTCAGGGAGCGAACAACACTCTCGACCCGAATCGCGCCGACGTGGGTGTAACGCCGCGGCCTCCACCGCGAATAACCAGCGAACGTTCTCGCGGCTGCTTCGGGACACGGGAGGAGGAAACAACCCTCCCGATGTCGACACCCTCGGGTGGGGCGTGTCGTCACGTGTGTCGACGGGGTGAAAGCGAAGAATCGACGTAGAACGCGACAGTCGAGGAGGGTGCGATGGACCCCAGTCGCATGCGCAGGCTCCGGCCGGTGCCCGACGCCGAGCCGCAGATGATGTTTCGCACCATCCACGGGTACCGGCGCGCCTTCCGCATGGCCGGTGACGGCCCCGCGCTGCTGCTGTTGCACGGCATCGGCGACAACTCGTCGACATGGACCGAGATCATCCCGCACCTCGCCGAGAATTACACCGTGATCGCACCCGATCTACTCGGCCACGGACGCTCCGACAAGCCCCGTGCCGACTATTCCGTCGCCGCCTATGCCAACGGCATGCGCGATCTACTCTTCACTCTGGGAATCGACCACGCCACCGTGATCGGACATTCGCTCGGCGGCGGCATCGCGATGCAGTTCGCCTACCAGTTCCCACAGATGGTGGATCGGCTCATCCTGGTTTCCGCCGGCGGTATCACCAAGGACGTTCATCCACTCCTGCGCCTCGCGGCGACGCCGATCCTCAATGAGGCACTGAAATTGCTGCGCCTGCCCGGAGCGGTGCCCGCGGTCCGGTGGGTGGGAACGGTGTTGACTCGGCTGCACGGCACTGCCCTGCACCCCGGTGCGGCGCTGCACGACACACCGGATCTGGTGCGTATCTTGACCGAACTGCCCGACCCCACCGCGTACGAGGCCTACCTACGCACCCTGCGTGCGGTGGTCGACTGGCGCGGACAGACGGTGACCATGCTCGACCGCTGTTATCTGACGGCAAGTCTGCCTGTTCAACTCGTCTGGGGAGATCGGGATACGGTCATCCCCGTCAGCCACGCCCACACCGCGCACGCGGCAATGCCGGATTCGCGGCTGGACATCTTCCGGGGCGCCGGTCACTTCCCCTTCCGGGACGACCCCATGCGCTTTGTCCACACCGTCGAGAAGTTCCTGTCCGATACGCGCCCATTGCCGTTCGACGAGGCCAGGTGGCGGCAACTGCTCAACATCGGAACCGTCGAGAAGGCTCTCACCCCCGACGCCTCGACGCGTGCCGCCGTGCTCGACGCGGTGGGATCCGCCGAACGCAGCGCCACCTGATTCGGCCTCAGGTGACCGACACCGGGCACAACAACCACCCAGTACCTGGGTAGGGTTCCCACCGCACGGTCACCGGTCGCGGGCAGGCCCACTGCGGCGCCGATAGCGCTTCAGCATGCCGGCGGTCGGCACGGACTTACGGCGTGGCATCGCAGGTCGTGTTACGGGTCCCAGTCGGGTGCACACACCCCGCGCTCGTGCACAGATACACCAATGTCTTTGGGTTGCAAGGATCCCCGGTGAAGATCAGCGTCTGCGGATTCCACTCACCGGGGCGCCCTGGCTCCTCGAGCCGTTCGGTCAAAAACGCCCGCCATCGCTCGTCCGTCTCGCACGGTGCGAGCGCGAGCGCCCCGACGTCGCTGCCGCGCTCATCGCGTTGTCGCGGGTCGGCCGGACCGCAGCACCGCGACGGTGTCGACGGCGCGCCGCATCTGCTTTCTGACAGAGATCCAGTGTTGCACACCGACGATGGGGAGAGTGCAGTGGAGGAATCGCATACCGAGACGCCACACGGTCGGTTTTGGCATTTGATGGTGGGTACCGCCCCGAATAACGTCAAATCTAGCGGCCCGGGCGGTCGCCAAACCTTCAATGCGTGGTCGTCCGCTTCGCGTTTCACCAAACTCGAATCGAAGGAGTACGACCCTCATCACCCTCGCAAGTCCAGGTACCGGTTCGGGATCTACAAGCCCGACCTCATGGACGCCGTAGTCGGCGCGCGAAGGGCGGACATACCCGAGCATCCCCATCCACAGGGGTGTTCCAACTCCGTCCACAGGACATATCGATGAGGTTTCGATCCGTCGGTGACACTCGGCGCGCTCCCGATTGCCCTCCTGCGGTTCGAGTACCGGCTCGCCCGTATCCCGCTCCAGTTGGTCGAGGATGTCGCGATCTCCCAGCTCGGCGAGAAGGACGCGTTGCGGCTGGCCTACGAGCGGTTCCTCATCGAGTGCGACCACGCCGCCGCCTACCTCCTCAATGACGAGAACGCCGCCCGGCGTGCGGCCGACCTGAAACGAGAGACCGCCGCCGTGCGAGTCCTCATTGCCCGCGAGCAACACCGCTTACAGCACCGAGGTGTCATCATCCTCGATGAGCAGCGCGAACGGTTCCTTCGTCGACGACACCATTCGATGTGATCTGGGCCACAGTGCCACCTCTCGCCATGCGTGGCCCCGCTAGCCTGTGAGCCGGGTCAGCGCGAGTTTCGAGGGTGCCGGACCGCCCGGTGAGGTGCTGGGTCGTCGCGCAGAATTGGGTATTCCGGCGGCGCTGGCCCACTCAATCGACAACCGGAAGCCGACCCCAGCGCAAGGTGATCGGAGGCAGCCAGTCGTGCTTCTCATCTTCAGTTTCGTCGTGTCCCCGAGGGTCGGCCTCGTCGCCGCTGCGGTCGCAGCGGTCCTCTTTCCGCAGGCTGTCCCTGCTCGCCACGATCCTGCGCCTGCGGCAGCGCACCGACGATCCCCCACCCTCCGCTAGCGGCTGACGAGACCGGCGGAACACCCACACGACACATCGAGGAGTTGGTGCGCAGGGTCCACCGCTGGGGTAGGCGAACAGCACCGGCCGGTGGGACACCACCACCACCGCCGCCCCCAGGTACGGGGTCAGGTACAGGTACGCCAGCCCACCGAGCGAGAGCACCAGCAGTATCCTGGGTGGCGTAGGCCACCGACGACAGGGAGGCGAACGCCAACGGCTCGGACAGCAACTGGTCACCGAGATGCTCACTGCGCAGCGCACGCCCCAGAATCAGGCGTCGCGCCGCATGGCCGGCTTTGGACACCGCCGAAGCCTAAGGGGCGGAACCGGGCCGAGCTGACCGGTCGGGCGTCAGGATTTCGCTAAGAAAACTTCTGCACCGCCTTCCGGCGAGGTCGTCTATAACGACATGAAGTATCTGGTCGAGGCGGGGTGCGGCCACCGATTCGGGCAAGACGGCGACGAATAGCCGGTGGACGGCGTGAACTTGACTCGGTTGCACACGATCCCACGTAGCGGGTCGATGTAGTTGTGCTCGCGGCTACCGTGCGCCGGACATCAGCATCGGCTCGTGCAGATCGCGATAGGTGACCTCACCGGCCAGCCGCGTCTCCTCCTCGAACAACGACCGGAGATCGTCCGGGATCTCCAACTTCTCGTGTTCGCGGGCCTGCTCCTCGCTGGTGAAGTACACCACCTCGACATACTCGTCGCCGTGTCGGGCCATGAGGCCGCCGATGATCTCCGGACGCAACTCGTGCAGCTGTGGGCCGGCCTGCGCCAACAGCTCCCGCATCCGGTTCACATCGCTGCTGTGACCCTCCATGATCTGCACGAATCGGGCCTCGTCGGAGCCGCCGGCCAGGAATTCCGAGACGTCCTCGCAGTCCAGGAACCGCACCGGGCCCTGGAAGCACTTCTCCGTCTCTGCCCACCAGGCGCCCTGCTCGGGGCGATCACTGTTGCGCCGTGCGGCCTCGTCCGACTCGAAACGTGCCAGGCACACGAACGTACCGTCGTCACAGAACCCCATGGTCGATCCGAGATAGCCGGTAGCCCCGGGCTTCAAGTCCCGGTCCCATCGGTCCATACAGCGGCGCAGCTCCTCTGGGTCGGAGCACTGTCCCTCGATGACTTGAATGAACATCGATCCTCCTCGCGCGGGGCGATGGCCCCGCGCCGAGCACAACGATGGCCGGCAGGTCGCGGTCCACCGTCGATCGGCACCGCACGGCCCGCGATCGCGGCCACTGCACCAACAATCATTCGCCCAGGCAGTGCACGGCGCAAGACACATCCCTCGAGTCGACAGCGCGCCCATCGCGTTCACCGCTTCCGCCACCGACGGGTCGTCTCCCGGCGCGCAATCGCGGGGGCGCTGGCCGCGGCACGGCACGGTCACATCGAGCAATCAGGTCAGTCTTGGTCGCGGATGAACTGGTGGAAACCCGGAACCGTGAAGGCGAGGACTCCTCGTTCGGGCGCGTAGACAAGACCCTTCTTGATCAGTTCGTCACGCGGCACGGACAGCGCCGACGCGCTGGGCTTGCCCATAGCCCTGGCCAGGTCCCGGACGACGACACCATCGCCATCGCCATCGCCTTCCTCCGCCAGCGCACGCAGCAAGTCCTTCTGCGCCGGTGTCGCACGGTCCCACCGCGACTGGTAGAGACCAGCATTGACTTCCGCTCGCGCGATTTCGGTGCCGACCTGCGCGTCCTCGACGGTGAAGACCGGGCCTAAGGCGTTGTTCCACACCGCCTTCCCCACCTCCTGCAGGAAATAGGGGTAACCGTTCGCTGCGTCCAGAGCCAGACGCAGTGCCGCCTCGTCCCATTCGGCGTCCCGTTCGATGACCGGTTGCACGAGTGCCGCACGCGAGTCCAGCTCGCTCAGGGTCGACAATGCCCGGAACTGGTACAGCCGCTCGGCGTAACTGTTGGCCGTGGCCAACTGCGACGGCAGCGACGGCAAGCCCGCGCCGACCAGGAACAGGGGCAACACCGGCGAGGTCTGACTGATCTGATGGATGGCGGTGCTGACCGCCGCCATCTCCTCGGCCGTGGCCTCCTGCAGCTCGTCGATCAGGATGAGCGCACCGACACCCAGCTCACGCACGGTCTCACCGAGAACGACGAACAGGTCGGTCAGGTCGGTGGACAACCGGCCGGTATCGGCGAACCCGGCAGCCGGGTCGATATCGACGCCGAGGGTAACGACACCCACGTTCAGCGACACCGTGAACGACTTGAACACGCCCAACAGTTGGGTGAGCTTGCGCGGGTCGAATCGTCGCGTCGCGCCCCGCAGGCTGGTGGCGAGCGTGGTGGCGAGTTCCTCGGCCATGGGATGACCCTTGCGGACCTCCAGCTTGGCGACGATCCAGCCACCGTTGATCGCAGTGCGGGCGAGTTCCCCGATCAACACGGTCTTGCCGACCCCGCGCAGTCCCGTGAGAATCCAGCTGCGGTCGCCTTCGCCCAGTTCGGTGATACGCCGGCGAACGATGTCGAAGTCCCCGAACAGAGTGTCGCGACCAGCGAGAATGGGCGGGCGCAGACCGGCTCCGGGCTTGAACGGGTTCAGGACTGGATCCATTCATCAGACATTATCAGTCTCTATAAGAAGTCCCTTTATAAAGACCGATACGACCGCACCTCACGTTCACGCAACGCACCGTGCGCTCGGTCGCACGCGGTAATCATTTCGAGGGCGTCGGCGAGGACGTCGATATTTTCGGCGAGCCAGGGTGTGAAGTTCCCGGATTCGTAGGTCCACACCGACCTGGCGTCCGCGATCCGGCGCAGCCTGCCCAGGTTCTTGCTGTCGAGTTCGTCCATGTCGACTCGCCCCACTTCCGAGCACGGTACTCAGCTGTGGGCTCAGCGTACGGCCGACCGACCGGTGTCGGTGCCGAGTTCATGACCGGAATTGGCCTGTGTGTGGTGCAGATATAACGCAGCCACGCATAGGGACAGCGGCGTCCGCGGTCACCACGCCCGTTTCCGCGGCATCGGTGCTCCAGGGTGGATGCTGCGCGGCGTAGAACGGCCACGGCGCCCTTGCCGCCGCGTGGACGAGGGTTCCGGCGCGTGTCTTCCCGCGGAGCGGGTCATCTTCCCGGGGTGTTCGATGAGTGGGGCGTGGGTGGGTTCGGCGGGCCGCCGGAGGTGACGGTGAGTGTCCAGTCGCGGCGTTCGGTGACGGCGCGGTGTAGGTGTTGCGTCCAGCGGCGGCGTTCGTCGCCACTGCGATCGTGGGTGATCGTGATTCGTCTGGTCCACCTTTCGGGTATCCCGCGGTCGTTGATCGCCAGCCCGATGACAACCCGAAGATCGGGATCGGGCGCGGTCGGCGTATCGGACGGCACCTCACGCTCGACGGACGCAGGATTACCCGTGTCACGGTGGACCACGGCTTCCGGTCGAGTCGTCACGCCCCGCACCGTAGCAGCGTTGTTTACTGCCAGGAAACTGCGGCTCGCCCCCGTGCGCACACGAGCAACCATGCTCACGCAAGACGACGCATGACGCCTCTTGGGTCTCCCCCGCCGAACACGGCTGATGCCGCTGCGTGAACGCCTGATCGGAATCGCCGGCACCGTCGGTGCACTCGGCGGAGTCGCAATCAACCTCGTCCTGCGCGCGTCTACCTCGGGTACACAAGTCGGCCACCACAGCATTCTGGGTGTTCGCCGCGTTCTACATCATCTGCGCGGCGGTCACACGGGCGATGTACCTGCGGCGACCGACCGCATCGACCCCCACTCCGGCCCGGCACCCTCATGCCTGCAGCCTGAACAACAACGTACGGAAACGAACGGGAACGTATGGGTCGCCGCTCCCACCCGCGGAACCCCGTTCAACAGAACACCCGCCAAGGGCCTTGGCTGCTGCACAGCCAGCGTGCGGATCAACACCCCACGACAGCGATTCAGAGCCTCTCGGCCGCGTCGACCGACGCTGCCGTCATTCGCTGGACAAGTCCAGTACTGCAGGGCCCGTTCGGTCCCTGGAACACATGAGAAGGAAATCTACGAGCATGAACCAGCGACGGGCGACAGTACCGGAATCGGTACATGTCCAAACTGATGGCCGTCGCTGCCATGACCATCGCGTCGATGGGAATCGTCGCCGGCACCGCCCACGCGGAACCCGCACCGGCCCCGGTCTCCGGGGTCGGGTGGAACCTCACCCAACGGTGACCAGGTCATCGTCGAAACGTCGGCCGGGTCGCTGAGCAACGAGAACAACCACCTGATCGTCCGCGACGCCAGCGGCGCCACACTCGAGTCGGTGCCACAATCGATCGCCGTCGACGGCTTCGCGCACCCGGTCGCCGCACAGATCAACGGCCGCACCGCAACCCTGACCACCGACACCAGCCCGGCCGCCGCGACCCCGGTCACCCTGCCGTTGCGACAGGTCGATCTGCCCTCCGCATCCGCCGGAGTCAAGGACAACATCACCCTCACCGCGGCCGTCGGCGGCTTCCTCGGCGCGGCCGGTCTGGTCGGCGGCTGCCTCCTCGGCGCAGTGGCCGGGGCCGTGATCTCCGCACCCGCCGCACTGCTGTTCGGCGCCGGCCCCTTGGCAGGATGCATCGGCGGCGCACTACTCGTCGGCGCGGGCGCCCCCCTCGCCGGCACCGCCATCGGCGGCCTGGGCGCCATGGCAGCCAACGCCGATCCGTTCATCACGCTACTGAACGCACCACCGGTCCCGAAGAAGTAACACGGCCCGCAGCATCATCGCTGTACAACGTCCTGCGAGTGCGGCCCGCCTGGCGGGCCGCACCGCTGGCGCTCGTGTCGCAGATACGGAGTCGTATCCGCACAGCATGACGAGTCGATGAATACCACTGGGGCAGGCGTCGCACACCGTACGCGGCCGGCGCACTGCGGAACGGGGCAAGGCGTCGACGTATGTGCGAGCATCTCCAGGGATCGCTGCCGCGTCTTCGGCCGCTGACCTGAGCTGGGTAAAGGGTCAGCGTGACGTCGCCCGCGCCGAGTCTCACGAACGCGATTCCACGACCCACGCTGCGATCTGTGCGCGTGAGCTGAACCCCAGCTTGGTCAGGAGGTGTTCGACGTGGCCCTGGGCGGTGCGTGGTAAGATTGTCAGGCGGGCGGCAATCTCCTTATTGGTCAGCCCCTCGGCGATCAGTTCGGCGACCTCGCGTTCGCGTTTGGTCGGTGTGACCGCCGAACCGGCGGACGACGATGGTGTGGACGGTATCTGCTCGCCCAACGCGTAGCCGACGGCGGCGCCGAAACCGAGCGCACCACCCTCCCGGCGGGCGACGGCGAATGCCTGCTCACCCATCGCCCGTCGCGTCGTTCGTTCACATTCGTCTTGGTATCCGAGTAGCCCGGGCAGGAATACCGTCGGACTCCCTACCGACTGGCTGAGATTTTCCGCGGCTCCTAGTAACACGGCCGCGCGCTTGGCGTTCCGTTCCTCGGCAGCGATCCACGCCAATGCCTGCAGGCACACACTGACGTTCAGGCGGTCATTGAGCTTTCGATTCAACTGCAGCGCCTGCCCGAGGAGTCGTACGGCGCGAACGCGATCGCCGAGCCGCCACACTGCAACGGCCAGCGCCCACAGTGCATAAGTTCGATACATCATTTCCCCGCGCGGCTCGGTGATCGCCAGGACCCTCTCGTAGCAGTCGCTGGCCTGCTCCATGTCGCTGAGAAGTTCGTGTGTCATTCCAAGTCCTGCCAGAGCGACTACCTGGAAGAGGAGGTCGCCGCGTGCGGCGTACACCTGGATGGCATGTCCGAACTGCGACAGGGCTTCCGGTTGCTGCCCGCCGAACAGTGCCCGATAACCGTCGGCGAGATCGATGTGGGCCCGCAGCATCGGATCGGTCGTGTGCTCGGTGAGCTGCCGCCCCTGCTCCACGAGGACGGTCGGCGCCTGAAGGTCGCCCTGCACACCGGCCAGGATGCTGCCAGCGTAGAACGCTTTGGCCTGTTCTGCGGTCAGTGGGCCTGCGCGTTGGGCCAGGAGGCGGTCCACCCATCGCCGGCCCTCGCTGAGCGAACCTCGGGAAAGCCAGAACGGAAAGAGCGCGGCGGCGATCCGAAGCCCGGCGTCGGGACTGTCGGACACACAGAACTCCAGGGCCTCCCTCAGATTCGGTTGCTCCCGGCCAAGCCTGGTAATCCACCCGAGCTGGCGGGGACCTATCCAGTCGGCCTCCGCCTCGAGGGCCAGCCGCTCGTACCACTCCCGGTGCCTGCGACGGAGATCGGGATACTCACCGGTGTTCTGGGCCTTCTCGCGGCCATAGTCCCGCAAGGTCTCGAGCATCCGGAACCGCACCACCTCCCCAGATGCTTCCCGGGTCAGGATCGACTTATCGATCAGAAAGGTCACAGTGTCGAGGACCTCGTCGGCTGCCAAATCGGCGTCGCAGACCGTTTCTGCGGCATCGAGTTCGAAGCTCCCGGCGAACACAGACAGCCGGGCCCACACCCGTTGCTCGATCGGGGTGCACAGGTCGTAACTCCAGTCGACACACATCCGCAGCGTCTGTTGCCGCGACGGTAAGTCCCGGTTGCCGTGGGTCAGCAGCGTGTATCGGTCGGTGAGCCGCGCCAGGATCTGTTCGGGCGACATTGCCCGGAGCCGGGCTGCCGCCAACTCGATCGGGAGTGGCAGGCCATCGAGTCGCTGGCAGATTCGAGCGATGGTGACTTTGTTGTCCTCGGTGAGTTCGAACCCAGGGACCGCCGCGGCGCCACGCTCGGCGAACAACGTGACCGCGTCGTTGCGGGGCAGTCCCCTCGGTAGACGATCGGGATCGGGCACGGGCAGCGGGGAAATCGGCAATACCGCCTCTCCTCCGATACCGAGCTGTTCGCGACTGGTCGCGAGAATCTGCAATCGGGGGCAGTGTCGAAGTAGGGATTCGGCGAGTTTGGCCACGGCATCGACCACCTGCTCGCAGTTGTCCAGCACGAGCAGATGTTTACGTGGAGTGAGGTACTCGACCAGCACCTCGGGTAGCGGTCTGCCTGATCGGTCCCGTAGACCCAGAGCGGCCGCGAGCACACCCACCAGTAATGTCTGGTCACGTAGTTCGCCCAACTCCACCAGTGACACACCGTCCGATTCGCGGCGCGCGGTGGAGGCGACCCGCACCGCCAGCCGGGTCTTCCCGACTCCCCCGATCCCGGTCAAGGTGACCAGCCGTGAGGTCGCCAACAGGTTCTTCACCTCGACCAGTTCCGAGCGGCGGTCGACGAAACTAGTCAGCTCCAGCGGTGGGCTACCCGACCGGGCAGAATCCAGGGGTGAGGGTGGTGGCGCCGGCGAGGAATGCTGGCTCTTCGGTGATGCGCCCTCGTGCCCGGCACCCGGATCGAGGTGCAGTGCCATCTCGTCGACCGGGTAGCCGTGGTGAGATTGCGATTGGCGGAGTTGCCGACCCAGTTCAACAGCGGAGGGTCGACGTTCCGGGTCACCGGACATCGCACCTTCGATGATCGCGCTCACGTCCTCTGGAATGCAGTGTTCACGTGGATCCGGAATGGGCTCGGAGGTGATCCGCAGGAAGTGGGCCACCAGTTGCTCGCCGCTGCGGCGTTCGAAGGCGGCGTGCCCGGTGATCGCCGCGAACAGCGTGGCACCGAGGCCGTACACATCCGCGGCGGGACTCGCAGGTTCGCCGGCAATGACCTCGGGGGCGATGAACGCCGGCGACCCCGTCACGACGCCGGTGGAGGTCTCGAACCCGCCGGTGATGTGGGCGATGCCGAAGTCCGTCAACGCGGGCTCGCCGTAGTCGGTGAGCAAGATGTTGCCTGGTTTCACGTCGCGATGAAGGATCTTATGGCGGTGCGCGGTCCCTAGCGCGCCGGCCATCTTCACCCCGAGTCGCAGGGCTTCCTCCAGTGGGAGCGGTCCGTGGCGGTGGATCCGCGCGTCGAGGGAGTCCTGGGCCAGGTAAGGCATCACGATGAAGGGGCGACCGCTGTCGGTGACGCCTGCTTGGAGGACGTTGACAATGTTGGGGTGACCCGTCAGCCTGCCCGCCGCGCGCTGCTCGCGAAGGAACCGCTTTCTGTTCAGCTCGTCGAGGTCGGTGGTGAGGACCTTGACTGCGACGGTGCGGTCCAGCGCAGCCTGGGTGCATCGGTAGACGACCCCGAACCCGCCCCGGCCGATCTCCTGAGCGTCGCCGAACCCGGCCGCCGCCAACTCCGCGGTGACCGAACCGGACACGTCCCGCTGTGTCGCGAAGGGATCCACGTCGGTCATCAGCTACATCGATTCACCTGGCTGTCGTAGCGCACTTCCGCAGGCATATCCCTCAGGATATCGTCAGCCGCCCCGGCTGGAACCCCATACCGGCTCCCGAGGATGCTCCACCGACCGGCCTAGCCGTCGCCCGGCGCGCTCCAACTATCGGTTGGACACAGGGCCCCTGCGGGGCAGCTGTCTTCTACCTCCTGGTCATCCACGGGTGTGAAGACCGGGCCGCGACCGGTCAGGGCTTTCCGTCCCGACGATGCCCCGCCGGTAACGGTGAGGCAGAGGGCATGGTGCGGGTGCGATGCGCGGGCTCCAGCGATCAGAGGATGCGGCGAACTCGCATGTCGGGAAACACATCACCGATACGGACGACGTCGCCAGTGGTAGGGGCGTGAATCATCTGTCCGTTGCCGATGTAGATCGCGACATGCCCGGGGCCGCTGGACTGCCAGTTTCCGAAGAGAAGGTCGCCGGGCTGGGCCTGCTCGAGGGGGATCTCTGTGCCGATATTCCATTGCGTCTCCGAGGTCCGCGGCAACTTCACCCCGGTGGCGGCGTATACCGCGAATGACGTAAGCCCGGAGCAGTCGAATCCGCCGCCCGATGGGCCGTCAATGTTTCCTCCACCCCATATGTAGGGCAGGCCCAGGTACCGCAGGGCGCTTTTGACGATCTCGCCTCCCCCGGCTCCGCCGGGAAGGGTGAGCTGCGGGTTGAGGATTCTCGCGAAGTAATTTTCGGTGGATCGGATCTTTGCTACGTACGGTTGGGTTTGGTTCTCGTAGTCGGGAAGTCCCGAGGGCATCCCGCGGGATGCGAGAACTGCGCCAGCGCCGGCGTTGTAGCCGGCGATCGTCAGGTCCAATGTGTCGCCTTCCACCACACCCGCCCGTTTCCATGTTTCGACCTGCGCTCGAATGTCGCACAACAAGTGTCCAGAGGCCATGACCGAATCGGCGATCCCGTTGATGTCGACGTTGCCATCACCGTCAGCATCTTTGCCGTACTTCGCCCACGTGCCGGGCATGAACTGGCCCGGGCCCCGTGCACCTGACGGCGACACCGGAGAGGCCGGACCGTAACGGAAGCCATTCTCCGCTGAATACAGGGCGGCGAGAACGGGCGCTTGCACCCCTTCACAGATTTCGCCGGCCTTCTTCAGCCACGGCACGAACACGGCGATTGCACCTACCGACGTCAATGACGCGGTCGGCAGAGCTGCGGGGAAAGGCGCGAGTACCACACCGCCGTCCCCGGCGGTCGCACCCGTGACGGCAGCGTCGCTGTAATTCCCCGATTCACCGGGCTGCGGTGTCCAGGGTGCCGGCGGTGGAGCAGCCGGTACCGGCGGGGAAATCTGGCTGACGGCCGGATCGGGTGCGGCAGCCGGCAGATAGGGCTCCAAGTTTTGCGCCGCGGCCTGTGTGGCCTGGTCTACCGCCGCCTGAGTTCGGTCTTGTAGCGGGTCGGGTAACTGTCCAATCACATCGTCGACCTGCTGGTCAACGGTTGGCGCTGCATTTTGTGCCGCCTCGACCGCGGCAACCACTTGATCCTGAACCTCGGTGGGTGCGTTTGCACCCTGGAAGAGGGTGCCTACAGCAGTGGCAGTGGCGATGATAATTGCCGACGGGTCAACGGACATGGGGGTACTCCTGAGTGCCCGCCGGTACCTAGAGCGGACACGCGGCGGGAGGCGCGCCTGCAGAATCAGAAAAGTTGTGTGGTAGCACGTTTCGAGTCGATGAGCTCGGACGTTTGCGGTCCAGCGTGCACTGGCGACTTGATTCGAAGAGGCCTGTGGGCGGCGTCGAATGCGGCTGCGGTGGGGATTTCATCGGCGAGAGCGATCGATCGATTTTCGCGGCCGCGGCGGGCCATAGCCGATCTGCGCTCACGACGACTGTGACTCTGTGGCCTCGCAGTCGCGTTTGCGTCATCCTCCGTGTCGGGGTGCTGAGAACATCGTCAACGGGTAGGCGCAATTCCGTCCTCGAAAGACCCACTTCGAGAAATGCTCATTTGGGTGCGGCTGCGGGTGCACCCTCGTCTCCCAACGCGGCTCCCACACCGCTGATCTCGGTGATCTTCCAGTCATTGCGGCTGTCCATACTCAGCTGGTACGTGGCGGTGGACTGGATACCGTCCGGCGCCTGCGCGTTCGTTGTTCTCACACTGACGAAGCAGTCCACCGAGTAGGTGCCGTCACCCGTGGACTCGGCTTTCGCGGTGATCGGTTGGGCCGTCGACGCCCACTGGAGCGGAACGATGATCTGTTCCATCGAGGTCGCTGCCTGGCCGAGTCGAGTGGACAGCTCCGGGGTCGTACCCGCAGTCAGCCGGCCTTTCCATGCCTCGAGGTCACGAAAGTCCATTTGGGCGGCACCGATGGCGTAGTCGAGAGCGACCTGCTCCGCGTGCTGCCGCGCAGCGTTGTCTGCGCGCACTGCATTGAGCTCCGTCGTTGTGTCGTACAGTTGCCACGAGCCGATTCCCGCCGCCGTGAGCACTGCGGCTCCGGCGATCACGGCGATCGCCTTCTTTCGCTCGATACGGAGGGTGATGCCCTTCTCCTGGGACTTCTCCACATCACCATTCGTGTGATCCGCCGGGTTCGGGTTGTGCTCGATGAGGGCTGTCTTTTGCATGTCGATCTCGTTCCTGAGTTTGTCGCTCTGTGTTCGTCAAATTCGGTCTGTTTCTGTCATCGGCCTCCCGGGTTTTGTATGTGTACGGTCAATGCGTCTCCAGACGCCGTCGCGGTGAGGGCGTTGTCGAGGAGTCCGCTGATGTCCATCGTGCGGAGGCTCTGCGCCCCCGCCGATACCGCGGGCAGGAGATCGACGCCGATGGTGTGGAGATCGCCGGCAGTCGCGTCGAGGAACTGCTGGAGTTCAGCGATGAAGGGGCTGGCTCCGTTGGTGATTCCGGGGAGTAGTGGTCCGCGCTCGACAACGAAATGGACGCCGTCGGTGAGGACGTTCTCGAACCCGGCACCGAATTCGGCGGCGTAGGGTGTGGCTCCGCGCAGCCCCTCAGGGATGGGCGCGCTGTCGAGCAGCAGCGGTTGCAGGGTACGGAGCAACGTGGTGAAGCTGTCTGAATTCCTGCTTATCTCGGACGCCATCAGTTCTCCGGCCCGGGAGAGGTTGCTGTATACCCGCGGGTCGTCGGGCAATGCGATGTCGAACGTGCGGAAGATCTCCTGCACTTTGTCCGGTTCCACCTGAGTGAGCAGGTTGGTGAGGCGTTCGGACAGTTCTTCGAAGGTCGTAGGAACTTCGACCTGAGACACCGGAACGAGGGCCGCGTCGTCGAGGTAGGGCCCGGACGCCGAGTCGGGCCGAATCGACAGATATGGTTCGCCGAGCGCTGACAAGTTGTCCACCCGGAATGTGCTGTCTGCCGGTATCGCAACGCCCTCGTCGTACTTCCACGCCACGTCGATCTGTTCGGCCGACGCGGTGATCGTGGTGATCTCGCCGACTGCGATACCGCGCAGGAGAACCCGAGATCCGACGACGAGCCCATTGGTGTCGGGAATCTCGATTCGTGCTGTCTTGACCTTTTCCAGGATCCCGGTTCGGAGTCCGGAGTTGATCATGTAGACGAACGAGAGCGCTGCGATCACGGTCATCCCGATGATCGACAGACTGGTGCGCCGGCTCATTTCACAGCTCCCAACATGCGCAGAATGTTTTCGGCGTCCGCGACCATCTGGTCGCCTTGCGGTGTGTTCACCGAGACGATGTCGACCGAAGGATTCTTTGCGAACGGGATCAGGGTCGTCCGAAGGAAGTTGGACACGTCCACGGTTGCGGACGAGTACCCGACGATGGAGTCTCCTGTGTCGGCCAGTGATTCGAGCATCGGAACCATCCACAGACCACCTTCGTAGACGCTACCGATCGACGGGAGGATCTGTCCGATGTGCGCCACGATGTTGGTGGCCACCCGCCGCCAGTAGTGCACCGACGAAGAGTCGAACAACGTCGAGAGTTCGGTTTCGTTGTCCCCGAGCGCAACGGCGGTGGAGTCCATCTCGGAGAGCATGCGATCGACGCTTCCGGTGCGATCGCCGAGGTCATGAAGATCGACCGAGACGATGGAGGAGAGTTTCTGGATTTCCGGAACCGACGGCATCACGGTGTTCACCCGTGCCATGACGTCCTCGATCCGCCGGATGCTCCCGCCGTTGATGAAAGTGGCGAGTACCGCCATCGTGTCCTCGAGTTGCGGCGGTGAGGTGGTCCGGCTGGCCGGAACGGTCGCCCCTTCGGCGAGATACTCCCCACCGGGAGCGTCGGGGTCTCGAACAAGGGCAACGTAGGTATCGCCGAGGAGCGTGTTCTGCCGAACGATCGCGCGGATGCCGGCGGGGACGCGCGTGTCGTCGCGGATACCGGTATGCACGACGACGCTGTCGTCGGTGATCTGCACGTCGTGGACTTCGCCGACCCGGACGCCGTCCATGATGACGTCGGCGCCGTTGGGGAGATTCATGACACTGGCGAACTCGATCGACAGCTCGTAGTCGGCACCGACACCGCCGCGCACCGAGGGCAGGTCTTCAGGCCTGAGTGAGCAGGCGGAGGCCACGAGGATCAGCGCCAACGCCACCAGCATTCGGACTCGCCGGCCCGATACAATCGATGCTTTCACTGTGCCGCCCCGTTCACGAGCGTGTAGTCCATCCACGCGGTGGCCGAGACGTGTGCGCCGGTGTCCGTGCGCTGGCAACTGCCCGGGCGCAATCGGTCGAGGACCGCGCACAGTTCGTCGTTGACCGCGACGGTGGGAGGGGTGTACTGGATGTGGGGGCCGCTGGCACTCGTTGCCTGCTGCCTGACGAGTCCTTCCAGGGAGGGAAGAGTGCCGAGCATGCTGTTGATATCGCCTGTTCTGCCTGCCGTCATCGCGATCGCATCGGTCACTTGTCCGTGCACGAACGGCCAGATGTCGTTGCCGTAGTTGGTTTGGATGTCCTCGAGCGTCCGTACCAGCCAGGCGATGCCCTGACAGACATCGACGACTCCGGGCCACAGCTCGATACCGGCTTCGGTGACGGCGGGCAGATGCTGCACCAGGCTCGTGATTGCCGCCCAGTCGGCGAGGGCCCTCTCGCTCAGGGGCGCCATATTCACGATCGAGGAGCCGATGTCGGCAACGAACTTGTCGGGGTCGTCCATCGCCTCGGCGGCGTGCTCCATCATGGTCCGCGCGCTCTCGCCCTGACCGCGCAGCGACTCGTCGAGCCCTGCCACCGCCATCGCGATGGTCTTCTGCTTGTCTTCCGGGGCCAGTGCCTTGATGAAGTCGGCCGCGGAGGAGACCACCTCGGAGATGCTCTTCGGGGTATGACTGTTCTCCAGTGGAATGCAGGTCCCTGGTTCGAGGGTCGGGCCGGCCGCATAGTTGCCGACGAGTTCGAGGCTGCGGTCGGCGAGGATCGACTTCGATCTAGTCACCGCCTGGACGTCGGCGGGAAGGTCACGGTCGCTGTCCGCGGTGAAGGTCACCTCGACGTGACTGCCCTTCTGCACGATCGATTCGACACGTCCCACCTCGAACCCCATTTGCGTCACCGGATTTCCCGCGTAGAGGCCGACTGCGTCAGGCATCTCGGCGCAGTACGAGCGAGTGGAGTCGGTGGCGACGGTCCGCGCGACCGCGATGCCGGCTGCGCCCAGCGCGAGGGCAACGGTGAGGGTGGCGGCAGTGGTCGCCAGCTTCTTCTTGTTCATCTCAGCACTGCCGTCCCGGTACCGGTATGCAGATGTCAGATGCCATGAGGGTTCCTCCGCTGATCGTGGCGAGGCCTTCGGGTGTCAGCCATGTCGCAAGTTGGTCCCGTGCTGCGATGAGGGCGTCCATCGCGGGCCCCATGGAGGTGTTGAACTCCTCGATCAGGCTCCGCACCTGGGTGATGGCTGCCGCGACTTCCTCTTTGTGGTCGAGGTAGTAGCGCTCGACCGAGGCCATGCTCATGAGAACCTCGCCGAGCAGGAGGTATGACTCGTTGAAGCCCGCATGAGTCGTGCTGTAGGTCGAGAACACCATGTCCATCTCGCGAATAAGGTTGAAGACGAGTTCGCGGTTGACGTTGAACGAGGTTAGGTACTCGTTCGCCAGCCCGGTGATGGTCGTGACCTGCTCTCGCTGCCGGTCCATCACCCGAGCGATTGCGGTCATTCCCGAGATCATCGACTCCACCGAGCCCGGGTTGGTGGTCAGCGCGTCGGCCACCTGGGCGAGGTTGGCGTCGATGGTTTCGCCCTCGACCTGGTCGGTCACGTTCGGGGCGGCTTGCAGGACATCGCCGATGGAGTATGGGACGGTCACTTGCGCCGTGGGAATCGGTTGCTCCCCGAGCGGTGATTCTCCGAGCGGAACAAGGGTGATCGCGTAGCCGCCGACGGGTGTCAGCATCCGCACTTGAACGTGTGAATCGGTGCCGACGAACAGGTCGTCCTCGACTTCCATGCTGACGCGGACGGTTTCCTGGTCGAGGGCGACGTCCGTCACCTTGCCGACCGAGATTCCGGCGACGCGCACATCCTGTCCTACCGAGATGGCGGAGACGTCGGTGGTTTCGAATGTCACGGACTTTCGCCCCGGTGGGCTCACGTACAGCACGGTGGTCGCGACGAGCGCCAACACCGCCAACGCCGCCACGCCGACGCCGAGCCGGATGTCGTTGTCGAACCACGACCGCACTCGCCGGACGCCTGGGCGCGGCCTTCTGGTGGTTACCGCGCGCTGCATACGACGACCTCGCTTCCACTGAGGAGGACCTGGACATCGGTTGGCAACGTAGCAACGCCGTGACTGCATCCTGGTCCACCTGGATCGGCACCCACACTGGTGGGAATTTGGAGTCCTGCGATGGAGGCTGGCAGCAGACTCAGGGCTCGGGCCGTCTCCTCGGCGGAGGAGAATGCGGAGGCCACGATGGCTTCGATGTCCGTACCGGGCTGCAAACCGATCATGTCGAGCAACCGCTTGATCGGTCTCAGGAACTCGGGACCGTACGCCGCGGTCTTCGGGAACTCGTCGAGGACCGTCATCGCACTGGCGATCGGAACGCTGAACGAGCGGAGAAATTCCACCACTTCGTCGGATCGGCCACCCATGCTGTCGGAGATTCGCGCCAGATTGGCCGTCAGCGTCGAGATCACCTGTTCCCGATCGGCCGCGAGATCGGCGATCTTCTGAGCGTCGTCGAGCATCGGCTTCAATCCGCCTCCATCGCCTTGCAAAACTGTGATCGCGTTTTCGGCGAATCGGTTGATGTCATCGGTGCTCATCGTGGCCAGCACCGGTTGCAGGCCGTTGAAGAGTTCGGTGATGTCGAAGGACGGGCGCGTCCTGTCGATCGGCAACTGATCGACCTCGTGACCTGATCCGTCCCCGAAATCGGCGTCGATGTAGCGCACGCCGGTCAGGTTCTGATACTTGACGGACAGTGTGGTGTTTTCGGTGAGTCGGTAGGGCTGCTCCATGCTGAAGCGCACCTCGGCGACTGTGCTACCGCCACGCCGATGCAACTCGATGGATTCGACCTTGCCGATTCGCACTCCCCTGGTCCGGATATCACCGTGGGAACCGAGGCCGGATACATCGGAGAACTCGGCGGAATAGCTGCGCGTTTCACCGGTAACCGGGCTCTTCATGGCCGAGATCACCAGGGTGAACAGCAGAAATGAAATGGCTGCTGCAACTGCGAGTTTGACGATGGTAGCCATGTAGGCGGCGCGGGTGTTCATCGCTCTCCCTGGTCCTGGGCGGGCGCCGACACGGCGCCGAGTCCGAGCGGCGCCGCAAGAGCCGGGAATCCGTCGAGAACAAGGCGCAGTTGGAGCCGCTGTCCATCGGGAGTGTCGACAAAGGCCGAGTCGAGCCGGCGGATGATCTCGCTGGTGGCCTCCGGACTCATACCGCTGTTGAGTAGGTGGGGAATGACACCGGTCGCCTCGACGACGATCTGCGTCAACGGGGTCAGTTCGGTTCCGTGTGACGCGAGCAAGGCTCCCGCCTGCCCGAACAGTTTGTTACCTGCGATGCTCAGTGCAGCATTCGTCTCGTCCATGAACGTGTCGTCGACGCCGACGGATCCGTCAGGGCGGCGATTGTAAGCACTGTTGTAGATCGACATCAATCCTTCGATCGCTTGATCGCTGAAACCCGGTATGGCGTAGAGGATTTCGTTGAAGTGCTCGATCAGGTTGCTCGGTAGTGCCTGCTGGGTGGCGGCGACGCGGTCGGCCACCAGCACCCCCGTCTCGATCCATGGGGTCAGCCCGTCGAGATAGTGCACGGACTTGTCGAGAGAGGAGATCATCTGGTCGGTCAGCGTCCCGTCGATCGTCAGCGAGCCCCGTTCGATCATCGTCGACATCGTGAAGTCGCCTCGCGGCGTGCGTTGGAGCTCCATACCGGACTCGAGCTCCGCGCCGCCTGGCTGAGCGATGAGGTTGACCGCAGAGGTACCGAAGTAGTTTTCCGGACGGAAGTCGAGCTCAAAATTGTCGGTCAATCCGGAGACCTGGTCCTCGGACAGTGCGAGTTGCATTTGCACCGCACCTGATCGCGTTCGCGCGAGTGCTGTGACCTCGCCGATGCTCTGCCCACGCAAGACGACTTTGGTGCCCTCTGCTACTCCCGGCCCGACCTGCGGAACCTCGATGCCGACCGCGATCCCATCGGGCGCGGTCAGACGCGGGTACATCGATACCGTGGCGACGGCTGCCACTGTCATGGCGGTGACCACGGCGATGCCGGTCGTTGCCAGCATGCGGGACTGTGTGGTTGCGGATCCCCGTAGGAAGTCCTGATTTCTTGATTTTGTCATGTTCTCATCCCTTGAACACCAGTTCCGGGCTCAATCCCCAGATGATCACCGTCATCACAAAGTTCAGTACGACGATCGCGACAAGACTTGCGCGGATCGCCCGTCCGGATGCGGATCCGACGCCGGCCGGGCCCCCGGATGCGAAGTACCCGTAGTAGCAGTGGATCAGTGTGACGACTCCGCAGAAGACCAACACTTTGGCAACTGATGCCACCAGATCGGGAACACTCAGAAACTGGGCGAAGTAGTGGTCGTAGGTGCCGGCGGGCTGACGGTGGAATATCTTCACGATCAATCCACCGGTGATGAAGCTGATCATGAGGGCCATGAGGTAGCCCGGAAGGACCACCAGCATGCTTCCGATCAGTCGTGTTCCGACGACGAAAGGAATGGCCTGCAGACCAATGGATTCGGTGGCGTCGATTTCTTCCGAGATTCGCATGGCTCCGATTTCGGCGGTCATGCGGCAACCGGCTTGGGCGGCGAACCCGATTCCGGTGATGATGGGGGCAATGACTCGGATGTTGCCGAACGACTCGATTATTCCGGTGAGGGCTCCGAATCCCAGCAGGTCGAATGCCATGAACGCCTGGATCGCGACCACGGCGCCCACTGCGACGCCGAGGAAGAACATTAGACTGACCACGCCGCCATCGACCACCAATGATCCATTGCCCCAGGCCATGTTGTTCATGGTCGTGACGGTCTGCTTGCGGTAGTGACGGACAGTCTTGGGCAACAGGTAGATGGTCTTGCCGACGAATACCGTGATCTGTCCGACTTCTTCGATTCCGGCCCGGAACGCTCGCGTAAGCTTGCCGACGGGCAGGAGGTCGGCTATCGGGCGGTGATGCCGGCGGTGTGCGCTGTTGTTGATCGCCATTACGCCAACCTCGCCGGAAAGAACATCATCTGCAGCTGGCTCACGAGGAGGTTGGCCGCGAAGATGCAGAAGACGCTGAGAACGACCGATGCATTGACCGCATTGGCGACCCCCGTCGGCCCGCCCTTGGCCTCGAGCCCACGCAGACCGGCAATGATCACCACCATGGCCGCGAAGATCAGCGACTTGAGTATCGAAAACACCAGGTCGGTGGGCGTGGCGAATGCACCGAACGACTGCCAGAAACTACCCGGTACGACGTCATTGACATTTGCGGAGATCAGTAGTCCCGCGGAGACTCCCGCAGCGATGATGATGATGCACAGCATCGGCGCGATAGCGATCATGGCCAGGAATCGCGGTACGACCAGGCGCTGGACCGGGTCGATACCCATGACGCGAATCGCTTCGATCTCCTCGCGAATCGCGCGTGCTCCGAGATCGGATGCGATCGCGGACGCCGCCGCACCACTCATGAGCAATCCGGCGGCCATCGGGGCGCCCTGACCGACGACGCCGAGCCCACTGGCGGCCCCGGCGAGCGAGTTCGCACCGACCTGGTTCATGATGCCGCCGACCTGAACCGAAACCTCGGCGCCGATCGGTACGGCCATCAGCAACGCCGGCAACGCGGTGACTTTCAGCAGTTTCCACATCTGCTCGACGACCTCGCGGAGGGGAAGCTTCAACGCCAGCGTGTCTGCTACGGCGAAACGCACAACATTGCCGCCGAGCCTGGCAGAGCGTCCGATCGTCGCGAGACTGCGTGTCGGGTTCTCCCTGAGATACTTCGCAATCCTCTCTGCCCGAGCCGGTTTGGACGGAGGATGCGGGGCGGTGGCTTTCTCTGCCCCGAGCGTCTGCATCCCCGCTAGCGACGTACTCATCGTTCCACCACTTCCGTAGCGTTGGGGGTCGTCACGTGCGCCTGCGTATTCACAGGTCGATTACCTTTCTTTTTCACCAACCACTCGGGTAGCAGAGGTGTGCCGATCTCTCACGGCTGTGCAACATACGGGCGTGCCCGTAGCCATCGATATCGACGGAACCTCCGGCGCACCGGCACTGGGGTTTCCATGGCCGTGTGCGCGCGGAGACTATCCCGAGCCGCGATGTACGGAACGGTGACCACTCACCACTTGTATGCGACTCGCGGCCCCGTGACTGATGTCACATTACGGAGAGCGTAACCTGTCACCTGTCTTTACGTCAATGCTGGTGTTCAATACACCGTCGCTGCCGGTGACCGTGCACGGGAGCCCCGTTCTGACCTAATGCTCGCGGCAGAATTCAGCGGGTAAGCGGATGTGTGCCCGGCCCCTCACAAAGCGAGAAAAGCCCCTGCGCACGCGACCACGCGATTTCGTGGTCGCGTGCGTTGGGGCCGACCGGCGGTCTGGGGAAGCGCACCTGATCCCTGGTGGCTCGCGGCCCGGGAACGGACGCTTCAGGAAGGGAGGCGGTTCTGCCGGCACGCATCGTTGATGGCGTGCCCCGCCGAGCCCGCGCCCGGTGGTCCTACGCCGCCCGATTCGGCTACTCCTGACCGGGAAGGAGGAGCAGCTTTCCCATGGCGACCCCGTTCTGCATAGCCTGGAAGGCGGTACTCGCCTCGCGCAGCGGGAACGTCGCGTGGATGGGTGGATGGATCTCTCGGTCGACGCACAACTTCACGAGGTCGGCGAGTTCGGAAGCCGAGCCCATCGACGACCCGAGGATCGCGAGCTGTTTGGCGAAGATCAGCGAAAGGTTGATCGTCGCTTCGTATCCGCTGGTGGCGCCGGGAACGACCATGGTGCCGCCGGCCCTGAGACATTTGAGCGAGTGGTTCCACGTCGCGGCCCCGACCGAGTCCATCACGTAGTCGACGCGCTCGGGAAGCCGGGCACCGAACTCGAAGGTGGCCTCAGCTCCGATCTTGGTGGCGAAGGCACGCTTGTCGTCGGTTCTGCCGGTGGCCCATACCCGCGCTCCCACCGCACTCGCGAGCATGATCAGTGCTGTGGACAGGCCTCCGCTGGCGCCCTGAATGAGGACGAGATCTCCCGCGGAGACGTGTGCCCGGGAAAACAGCATCTTGTACGCGGTCAGCCAGGCGGTGGGGAGGCAGGCGGCCTCCTCGATCGTCATCCCCTGGGGAATCGGTACGAGATTCGCCGTCGGTACGGTGACGTACTCGGCGAAGGTACCGTGATGGCGTTCGGAGAGCACCGACCTTCGTCCGCCGTCATCGACGACCGGGTAGATGAGCACTGCGCGGCCGGTGTCGTCGAATCCTGCGGCGTCACAGCCGAGGATCAGCGGAAGGCGGGCTTCGGAGATCCCGACTCCGCGCAGCGACCAGATATCGTGGTGGTTGAGCGAGGCCGCCTTGACGGTGACCGTTGTCCATCCCGGGAGCACGTCGGGCAGGGGGAGGTCACCGAATCGAAGTGCGCTCAGCGGCTCGTGGGCGTCCGGTTGGGTCATGTAGACCGATTGCATCTGCGAAATCCTCAGTGTCAGGGTCCTGGCGGGCGTTGCTCAGGCGGTCAGGGTTTCCCAGAGGGCATGTTCGCCCTGGCTGAGCGCAAGCTCACCGAGGCACGCGAGCCATCGGCTCTCGCTGACCGGTTCGTCCCGCCACGCCCAGATTCTGGTGGTGTAGTGGTGAAGGGGGTACTCGCGAGTGATTCCCAATGCCCCATGCAGTTGATGCCCGATGCGAGCCGCCCGGGTACCGGCCCGTGACGCCATGATCCGCGCGGTCACGGCGGTCGGGTCCACGGTTGTGCGTCCGGTGGCCTCGAGCGTGACCGATTCGACGGCACGGTCGAGTGCGGACCCGGACTCGAGCAGCGCCACCTTCAGTTCTGCGAGATTGGCCGCGACGGCCGGAATCTCGATCAGGGGCTGACCGAACTGCTCCCGCGTTTGTACCTGCAGGCACGCCAAGCCGTAGGTGCCCTCGATCGCGCCGGTCAGGGCGGCCGAGCCCAGCAGCGCGAGCCGGCCGAGGACATCGGCGGCGGTGGAGGGGCCCGACAGTTCCTGCCATGCGTTTGCGGGAACGCTCACGTCGTCCCGCGCGTCACCACACAGGTTCGTTCCGGGGGTGATTGCCACGCCCGGGGCCGTCAGGTCGATCACGCCGACCCTGTCCTCGTTCACGGTCACCAGGCGTTCGCAATGACGGGCCCAGGGAACGGCGGAGAGGGTGATCGCGTCGCTTCCGCCGGTGTGACCGACGACTGCGATGGTGCTGCGGGCGATCTCACCTCCACTTTCGCCGAGGATCTGATTCGCCAGAGCGGCTTCCGCCAAGGGGGTGCTCACTCCTTGCGCCGCGAGTGTGCGGACCAGGACGACGAGGTCGTGAAGGGTGCCGCCGGATCCGCCGGCCCTTTCCGGTACTCCCACGGTGGTCAGGCCGAGTTCGATCAGTTTGGGCCAGAGTCCGGGCAGATCTCCGGCCACGGGCAGGGTGGAGTCACTCGCCAGGTCGGTGATGAGCTCCACGAGCTCCTGCGAGGTGTCTGTCATGTTCTCTTTTCCTCACGTGCGATCAAACCGAGCAATACCTCCGCGGCACCGCCACGCACGGTGAACCCCGGTGAGGCGAGCAGGGCGTGACCGAGCAGGCTGTCGGGCCGGTTCTCGGAGGGCGGCAGGATGGTCCGGGCGGTTTCGAGGACGTCGAGTTCGAATGCGTTGCCCAGATATTTCAACGTTGCCGATTGCTGGACCGGTGCATGCCCCTGGTCGATCTTGCGGGCCACCTCGAAGGCGAGTCTGCGAAGGGTGGCCAGCCGGGCGACCAGTGACCCCACCGCACCCTTGGCCGACGCATCGGCGGGATCGGCGACGTCGAGCATTCGTGCCAGGACCGGGTAGGTGGACAGGAACCGTTCGGGACCGCCGCGCTCGAACGAGAGCTGTTCGACGACTTGCTTCCACCCGTTTCCGACCGCACCGAGCACGCGGTGTTCGGGAACGAAGACATCGTCGAACAGCACCTCGTTGAAGTGTCGTTCGCCGGTGATGTCGACGATCGGGGAGACACTGATTCCGTCCGACGCCATGTCGACGATGAATTCGCTCAGTCCGCGGTGCTTGGCCACTTTTCGGTCGGTGCGCGCGAGCAGATAGATGTGGGTGGCGTCGTGGGCCCCGCTGGTCCAGATCTTGCGCCCGTTGACCAGCCAACCCCCTTCGACCGGCTCGGCGTACGTGCTGACGGCGGCGAGATCCGAACCTGCGGACGGTTCACTCATTCCGAGGCAGAACACGAAATCCGACGCAACGATGCCGGGAAGGATTTCGCCCTTGAGTTCGGCGCTGCCGTGCCGCAGGACCGCGGGGCCGATCTGCCGGTCCCCGACCCAATGGGCCGCGACCGGCGCGCCGGCCCGCAGAAGCTCCTCAGCGACAGCGAGCCGGTGGATCGCCGACAGACCACGTCCGCCGTATTCGGTGGGCCAGCTGACTCCGATGAGCCAGCGTGAGGCAAGTTCCTTGCTGAATTCGAGATCGAACCCCCGCAACCAGTTGTCGCTGCGTGGTGTGTACTTGCCGGCGGTGCGCCATTGCGCGGTGAGCTCGCGCACCTCGCTGCGGAGGGCGAAGGTGCCGTCCGGTGACTCGGTTGTCATGTCGGGCCTTTCAGCGCCCGGCGTATACGCCGGGACGTCGTTCCTTGAATGCAGAGAGGGCTTCCGCCGAGTCGGCGGTCGATGTCACGACCGCCAGGTGGGAGGAGATGGTGTCCAAGGCGGTCCGGAGATCCTGTTCCATCCCGAAGTACACGGAACGCTTGATCATTTGGACGGCGATCGGTGGCTGTGCGGCAAGCTGGGCCGCCAGTTCTGTGACTGCGGAATCGAGTGTGTCCTCGGGTACGACCTTGCTGACCAGTCCGATGTCCAGGGCTTCGGCCGCATCGACGAATTCCCCTGTACACAGAAGCCGAAGAGCCTGTGCGACACCGACGATGCGCGGGAGGTAGAAGCAGCCACCGTCACCGGGAACCAACCCGACACGGACGTAGCCCTCGGAGAACCGGGCGGACTCGCCGGCGATGCGGATATCCGCCATCAGCGCCATGTCCATTCCTGCTCCGACGGCCGCACCTGAGACAGCAGCCAGGTACGGCTTGCTCAGGTCACGGGCGGCGTAGGCGACGTGGTGGACGTGTTCGGTCAGCAGGGTTCTCTGCGACAGCGGTGTGCGCTCCCGGTCCGCCAGCGCACCCAGATCCACTCCGGAACAGAAGGTGCCACCCGCCCCTTTCAGGACGACGACGCGGACGTCGGGATCGGCCTCTGCGGCACGCAGTGACCGAGCCCAGGTCTCGACCATCTCGAGAGTGAAGGCGTTCTTCGTCGCCGGCCGGTTCAACAGGATCGTCGCAACATGGTTGGTGAAGCTGTACTCGATGTCAGCCACCAGCGACCTCCGTATTCGTCGCCGGTGTCGCCGACTTCGTGGTGAAGGCCGCGACCGCCGCCTTGAAGTCGTCCCCTGCCACGTTCAGGGACTGCACCCGCGCCTCGCTGTCGAGTGACTGCTCGAACGTCGAGTCGTAGGCGTCGTCGAGCAGCGATTTGGTCTGGGCGAGGGCCGTGCGTGAATGGCTGACCAGTTTGCCGACCAAGGTTTCGACGGCGCCGTCGAGGGCCTCGACGTCCGTCACGGCGGTGACCAGTCCGAGGCGGAGCGCCTCGTCGGCCGAGACCATCTCACCCAGCATGCACAGGCGTTTCGCCTGCCGGATGCCGGCGAGGCGGGGCAACAGCCAGCTGCCGCCCCCGTCGACGGTCAACGCCCGTCGAATGAAGATCTCCGAGAACCGGGCGCGTTCGCTGGCAACGACGAAGTCGCAGCACATCGCCAGATTCATCCCGATTCCGACGGCCAGCCCGTCGACGCGCGCGATCGTCGGGATCTTCAGCGCACGCAGCGAGAGCACCACACTGTTGATCCACTGCATGCGCTCGAGCTGGGTGCGGTGGGACACGCCGAGCTCGTTCCCGGATGCTTCCGCCGAGGACAGGTCCGCGCCGACGCAGAAGTCATTGCCCGCGGCGCTGAGCACGAGAACCCGGACGTCCGGGCTGCGGCGGACATCGCCGAGGGCGCGTTCGAGTTCCGCCCACATCCGCGTGTCGATGGCGTTCTTCTTGTCGGGGCGATTGAGGACTATTCTCGCGATCCCGTTGTCCATGGTGTGTTCGATGAGAGTCATCGACCGTTCCCTCGATACCCCGTTGTGCGTGCTCGGCTCAGTCACCGCGGCGCCATACGGATTGCGCCATCGAGCCGGATGGTTTCTCCATTGATCATCGGGTTCTCGACGATGTGGGCGGCGAGCAGTGCGTACTCGTCCGGGGTTCCCAGGCGCTTGGGGTGCGGAACGGACTTGCCGAGGGAGGCTCGCACGTCCTCCGAGAGGCGCCCGAGCAGCGGGGTCTCGAAGATTCCCGGTGCGATCGTGGCGACGCGAATTTCCTTGCCCGCGAGATCGCGTGCCGCGACGATCGTCATGCCGACGATGCCCGCCTTCGAGGAGGCGTAGGGGATCTGGCCGATCTGTCCCTCGTACGCGGCGACCGATGCCGTCAGCACGACCACGCCTCGCTCACCGTCGAGGCTTTCGTTGCGAGCCATCCGAGCCGAGGCCAATCGGAGAACGTTGAACGATCCGATCAGGTTGATGTTGATGACCTTCACGAAGTGCTCGAGTGGTGCCGGATTGCCCGCTTTGTCGAGGATTCGCAGGGTGTGCCCGCTGCCCGCGCAATGCACGACCGCCCGGATCGGCTTGCCCCCGGATTCTGCGGCATCGAGGGCGGCGTTGACCGCGGCCTCGTCGGTGACGTCTGCCGGCGCGAATCGGGCACCGATCTCGGTGGCCACTTCCTCACCGCGGGAGGTCGGAAGATCGACGATCACGACGGAAGCGCCGGCCTTTCCCAGACGCTTCGCGGTGGCCAATCCGAGGCCCGATGCCCCGCCGGTGACGATGACTGATGCGTTCTCGATGTTCATTGCAGTCCTGTTCGGTGTGAGGTGGCAGAGGTGTTCTGCCGGTGGTGCAGTCGTGGGGTCAGGAGAGGCGCTCGATGATGGTTGCGTTGGCCATGCCGCCGGCTTCACACATCGACTGGAGTCCGTACCGTCCGCCGGTCTCCTCGAGCGAGTTGAGCATGGTGGTCATCAGCCGGGCACCTGATGCTCCGAGGGGGTGCCCGAGCGCGATGGCCCCGCCCGCGGGGTTGAGCTTGGCGGGATCTGCGTCGAATTCTGCCTGCCAGGCGAGGGGCACCGGGGCGAAGGCCTCGTTGATCTCGTAGTGATCGATCTCGTCGATCGTCAGTCCGGACCTGCTCAGCACCCTCCGGGTGGCCGGGATGGGGCCGGTGAGCATCAGGATCGGATCGTCCGCCATCACCGCGAAGGAGTGGAACCGGGCGCGCGGCCGAAGTCCCAGCTTGTCCGCTACTGCGGCACTGGTGACGAGCATCGCGCTGGCGCCGTCGGTGATCTGGGACGAGTTTCCAGCGGTGACGGACCAGTCGATCTCGGGGAAGCGCTGATCTGCCTGGGTCTTCACGAACGCGGGGTTCAAGCCGGCAAGCTTCTCGGCAGTTGTACCGGGGCGGGGGGTTTCGTCGCGGTCGACGATTCGGCGGACCCCGTCACTTCCGGTGCTGACGATGGGGACGATCTCGTTCTCCAGCCGACCCGCTTCCGCTCGCGCGAGCGCACGCTCGTGCGAGCGGGCCGAGTACGCGTCCTGCTGCTCACGGGTGATCTTCCACCTCGCGGCGATCAACTCCGCCGACACCCCCTGCGGGACCAATCCGGGCGCGTACCGCTGGGCTACCGACGGACCGTAAGGATCCATGCCGATCGTGGTCGATCCCATCGGGATTCGGCTCATCGATTCCACTCCGGCAACGACGGTGATGTCGTAGACGCCGGCCATGATGCCCTGGGCGGCGAAGTGTGCGGCCTGCTGGCTCGAGCCGCATTTGCGTTCGATGGTCGTGGAGGGAACGTGCTGCGGAAGACCCGCGGCCAGCCACGCCATCCTGCCGACGTTGCCGGCCTGCTCACCGACCTGCTGGACACAGCCGACCAGAACATCATCGACCAGCCCCGGATCGAGGTCGTTGCGTGCCAGCAGCTGCGAGATGGTCTGGGACAGCAGTTCGACGGCATGGAGCTCGGCGAGGGCGCCACCGGCCTTGCCTTTGGCGAGGGGGGATCGGACGGCGTCGATGATGACTGCGTCGTGCATGTAACTTCTCGTTTCGGTCTATGGACGTGATGTGAGGGCGTAGCGGCGGGTCACACTTTGTGAAGAATTTCGTGGGCGCGAGAACTGTTGCGGGCCAGTTTCAGCACGACATCCTCGGAATCGGCCACTACCGTTTCTCCCTCGCGGACCCTGGTGGCGACTCCGAAGGCTTCGATGGCCCGCCGCGCCTTCGCCTCGTCGTCGTGCGGCAGTTTCCGGGTGATGCGGTCGTACAGTGCGAGGAACGGTTTCGCCGCCGGGAGCAGATAGCGGAGCCGATTGTTCGGGATGCCGAGCTGGTTGCAGATGTCGTCGCCTGCCCACGCCCGCATCAGCCCGTAGGTCAGTGTCCGTTTCTGGTCGGCGTCGAGGCGCTTGTCGATGACCTTCGGGATGACCTCGTAACCTTCGATCTCCTCTTCACACATGTAGTCGGTGAGCGACTTCATCAGTGCCCGGCATCCCTCGTCGGCGGGATGTTCGAGCATCTTCACGATGGCCGACTTCCGCTTGAGGTCTTGCCAATCCGTGA
The DNA here is from genome assembly GCF_017656075.1 of Rhodococcus sp. ZPP. Taxonomy (NCBI): domain Bacteria; kingdom Bacillati; phylum Actinomycetota; class Actinomycetes; order Mycobacteriales; family Nocardiaceae; genus Rhodococcus; species Rhodococcus sp. ZPP. The sequence goes on along the minus strand of NZ_CP058638.1, from coordinate 5,574,298 downwards.
AGTTGATGTCCTCGGGAATGCCCATGATGTGACCGATATACCGCCACAGAGCGGTGATGTCTTCCTTCTCCCGGTCGCTGAGCTTGATTCCGGCCTTCTCCAAGGCATCGATCACCGCCTCGCAGAACAGGCAGCCCATGGTGTAGATGGAGTCGACATTGCTGACGACCAGACCCCAGTCTTGCCAATCCCAGTCGTCGTTGCGGGAGAGGTGATAGCGCACGGCCGCGTGGATCCAGCGGACCTCCATGGTGGTGCGGAAACCCTCACCATCGCGGCGCATGCCCTCGGGCTTGGAGGAATTGGCGGCCCACCGCAGCGTTTCGATCAATCGACGACCAACCTGGTCACGCTCGATGAGCCGGCGACTGAGCACGAGGGGCCGCGACCCGCCGTAGGTGCGGAAGCCGGCACCGATGGCCGCATACGCCAGCGTCATCACGACGATCTTGCCGGCGCGCCAGTAAGCGACGCTACCGCGGTGGAGTTGGTCCCAGTCGACCCAGTCTGGCACGGTCTCAACGGACTTGAACAGTTCCATCAGTTCGGCGGGAGGGTTCTCGACCGAGTCGATTCCGTGCTCGACCGCCTGATCGAACATGGCCTTGCCGCCGCCCTTGAGCGGCTTGAGAGCCGCATACGCGCGGTAGCCGACTTCGTCGCCGATGTTGTAGTGGCTGGTGATGAATTCGAGGTCGGGTCGTCCGTAGATGCCTGCCGCATGCTCGTAGTTGACCGTCCGCCCCAGAAAACGTCCCTGCGGGACGTCGGCCGGGACATCGACACCGGCGGGTCGGACAGATTCCGTGGTTGCCATTTGAGCCTCCTGGGATTGTGCGGTGCGGCGGTGGTACGCATCACACCTGATGACAGGTTACATTATTTGTCGCTTGGCGCCAAGAGGGTGTGGCCAGGCCGTTCCTCACGCGCTGCGCGCTGCGACCCTCCGCACACGCGCTCGGCGGGGTACTGTGGCACCTAATTGACAACTTCTGTCGCGTGTCAGCTCGGCTGGCCGCGCGACAGGTCGACACAACGGAAGTGCGGACGCAAATGCCTACTCACACTGGAACATCGGTGACCAGGGAGCGGATCCTCGAAGCGGCGCGCCCAGTCGTTGAACGCTTCACTGTGACCAAGTTCGGAATGGAAGACGTCGCGCGCGCCGCCGGCATCGCCCGGCAGACCATTTACAAGTATTTCTCCGGCAAGGACGACCTACTCATCGCCATGTTTGTGCAACAGCTCACCGAGATGGGCGAGGAGCTTTCAGGATTCGCCGCCGCCGATCCCTCCGCCGAACAGTTGGTGACGCTGTTCGTCGAAGAGTTGAAGGCCGCGCAGAAATTCCCCCTCTTCGATGCCATGCTCGACCCGGCCGTGGCACCGAAAATGGCAGAGCTCGTCTTCGGCTCCGACGAACTGTTCACCGCCCGCAACGCAAATTGGTTCCCGATCCTGGAGCGGTACGTCGCGAGCGGCGTGGTCGCCGATGATCTCGACTTCACGCAGACGGTGCGGTGGATCACGTACCAGGAGTTCTGGTTCCTGACCCACCCCACCGTGCTGACACCGAGCGACGAGGAACGCGGAATCTACATCCGCGACTTCATCGTCAAGGCGTTGCTGGCGAAGTGAGACCGAGCTCGGTCAGGATCGTGTCCGTGTGTTCGCCGGGGTGCGGCGCCGGACGCTGAATCTGCCCTGGGGTTCGGCTGAAGCGCGGCGCCGGGGCGGGCTGGACCACCCCTGCGTGCTCGACGAACGTCTGCCGATGTGCCAGGTGCGGATGGTGCGGCGCCTCTTTCCAATCGAGGACCGGGGCCAGACACCCGTCGCTGCGCTCGGCCAGTGCGCACCATTCGTCGCGGGTCTTGGTTCGGAACAGCGCCGACCACTGCTGTTTACGCGCCGGCCACTGCGCCGGATCCATGCGATCCGCCTCCGACTCGACCCCGCCGCCGTTCTCTTCCAGCCCGATCAGGTCGGTCAGGACCCGGTGGAACTGCGGTTCGATCGCCCCGACTGCGACGAACTTCCCGTCGGCACACTCGTACACCTCGTAAAACGGTGCCCCGGTATCGAGGAGATTCACACCGCGGTCGTCGGTCCACACTCCACGATTGCGCAGGGCGTGGATGGCAGTCGTCAACACCGCCGCACCATCGACCATCGCGGCGTCGACCACCTGCCCCTTCCCGCTGTCCCGAGTTTCCAACGCGGCCGACACCAGCCCGAACGCCAGCATCATCGCACCCCCGGCAAAGTCGCCGACCAAGTTCAGCGGCGGCACCGGCGGCTCATCGCGGCGGCCGAATCCGTAGAGCGCTCCGGAGATCGCGATGTAGTCGATGTCGTGGCCGGCGTACGCGGCTTGCGGCCCCGACTGCCCCCACCCGGTCATCCGGCCATAGATCAGCCGGGGGTTGCGGGCCAGGCACACCTGTGGGCCCAGGCCCAGTCGTTCCATCACACCTGGGCGGAACCCTTCGATGAGCATGTCGGCGCCGGCAACGAGTTCGAGTGCGGTGCGTTGGCCGTCCTCGGACTTGAGGTCGAGGGCAACCGAGCGCCGTCCCCGGTTGAGCAGATCCGGGTGGGCGCCGTCGGTTTCCAACGTCTTCCCGGACCGCGTCCGGTCGACTCGGATGACGTCGGCGCCCATGTCAGCCAACATCATTGCGGCAAAGGGCCCTGGTCCGATGCCGGCGAACTCGATCACCCGGAGCGACGAGAGCGGTCCGGTGCGCGGTGCCGGGGCCGTCATCGCGTCACCACCTCCGCACCGTCGGCAGCGGTGGCGGTGAGCCGTTCACGCAGGGTGCGTTTGAGGATCTTGCCTGCACCCGAGACCGGCAACGTGTCGATCACGTGCATTTCCTTGATGCGCTTGTACGGCAGAAGTGCCGCATTGACTTCGTGTTGCAGGGTGTCGAGGTCGACGTCGGGTCCGGCGGCGAGGACGACGAAGGCCACCGGGACCTCCCCGACCGCGGCGTCCGGGCGGCCGACCACTGCGGCCCCGTGCACCTCGGGGCGAGCGAGCAGCATCTCCTCGATCTCACGCGGGTAGATGTTGTATCCCTTGTAGATCAGCATGTCCTTGCTGCGGTCGACGATCGAGAGGTAGCCGTCCGAGTCCACGATTCCGATGTCGCCGGTGTGCAGCCAGCCCTCGGTCAGAACCGCAGCGGTCTCCTGCGGGCGGTCGTGGTATCCGCGCATGACCTGCGGGCCACGGACGAGAATCTCACCACGGGCACCGAGCTCGACGTCGGCTCCGGTCTCGGGATCGATCAGTTTGATCTCCGTGTCGAACACCGGGACACCGACGGTGCCGGGCTTGCCCTGCCCGGACACCCACGTGGGCCCGATGGCCACCCCCATCGTGGCCTCGGTCAACCCGTAGCCCTCGGTGATGGTCGCGCGGGAGAACCGATTGCGGATGGCGCGGATATGACTGTGCGGCAACGGGCCGGCACCGGAGCTGATGTTTCGCACGCTGCCGAGATCGTGGTGTGCGAGATCGGGACTGGCGAGCAGCGCAGCGAAGAGGGCGGGTGCACCGCTCATCGATGTCACTGCGAATTTCTCCGCGTCCGCCAGGTAGGTGGCCGGGTTGAATCGGTCGTGGAGGATGAGTGTGACGCCGGCAGCAAACGGCACGCTCAGCGAGCCGACACACCCCATCGCGTGAAACCATGGGGTGAGGTTGATCGCTGTGCCGCTCCCCAGCCGGACCGGCCAGTCACCTTCGCTGCCGACCTGGTCGAACGTAAGCGCGCCCTCGGCCGTGATCTGCGGGAGTGCGCCGTGGTTCCACGCGGTGAACTGGACGATGTTGGCGACGACGTTGCGGTGCGTCAGTTCGACGCCCTTGGACCGTCCGGTGGTGCCGCCGGTGTAGGAGATGTGGGCGAGGTCGTCGAGGTGTGCCGGGTCGGCGGTGGGTTCGAGGCGGCCGTTCGTGTCGACGAACGCCTCGAACAGCTCCGAATGCGGAGCCGGCCGGGTCCCGACATGCACCACCAGCCGCACGTCGGTGCCCGCGACGACCGCGTCGAGGGCCTGCGCTGACATGTCGTGGGTGACGACGGCGGCGGCGTTGCAGTCGTTGAGCTGAAACGCCAGATCGTCGGGAGGCAGTAGCGGATTCGTCGGGGAGTAGGTGGCTCCGGCGATGAGGGTGCCGTAGTACGCGGCCGCGAACTCGATGCTGTTGGGCAGGTGCAACGCCACGGTGGCGCCGCGGCCGACGCCATGCTCGGCGAGCGCGAACGCGAACGCCTTCGCGGTATCCCACAACTGCGCGTACGTGATCTGTTCCTCGCCATGGATGAGCGCGATGCGTTCACCGTAGGCGTGGGCAGCACCGGCCAGTACGGCAGGCACCGTCACGGTCGGGTAGTCCAGGCTCCGGGGGAGCTGGTCGGGGAGAATGTCGATCGATACGGTCATGTCAGATGCCCAGACGGGTGGCGAGGCGTTCGCGCTGCTCTTCGATGCCGCCGAGGAAGGCGGTCGAGGCGTGTGCACGGCGGTAGTACAGATGCGCATCGTGTTCCCAGGTGCAGCCGATTCCGCCGTGGAGCTGGATGTTCTGCCGTGCGGCGTACATGTAGGCCTCGGAGGCGAGTGCCTTTGCCATCGGCGCGGCCAACCGCAGTTCGTTGCTGTCTGCGGTTGCGGGGTCGGCCGCCAGTTGCACCGCGTGGTAGACGGCGGACCGTGCGGCCTCGATGGCGATCAGCATGTCGGCACACCGGTGCTTGACCGCCTGGAAGCTACCGATCTTGCGGCCGAACTGTGAGCGCATCGTCGCGTACTCCACCGACATGTCCAGGCAGCGCTGGGCGCCACCGAGTTGCTCGGCGGCCAACGCGATTCGGGCCAGATCGAGTGTGCGTTCGACGATCTCGGATCCGCCGCCCTCCCGGCTGACCAGGACTGCGGGAGCCTGTTCGAACGTCAGATGCGCCTGTTTACGGGTCTGATCGAGGGTGTCCAGTTCGGCGGCAGTAACGCCTGGCCACTGGGTGTCGACGACGAACAGCGAGGTCCCGGCAGCGGTTGCGGCGACCACGAGGATCTTGTCAGCGACGTGGCCATCGGACACGAAGTAGCCTCGACCGTCGAGCACGAATCCGTCCGGTGACGTGGTGGCCACTACTGCGTGGCCGTCGACGTCGACCGCACCGCTGGCGTCGAGGAAACTCAGTGTCGCGATCATGGAGCCGTCAGCGATGCCCGGGAGCAGTTCCTTCTGCGCGGCGGCGTCCCCGCTGACCGTGAGTGCATTTGCCGCGAGGGCAACGGTGCTGAAGTAGGGGGAACCGACGACCGCCCGGCCCATCTCCTCGAGTACCACCAACTGTTCGACGAAACCGGCTCCGGCGCCGCCGTATTCCTCGGGCAACGCCAGTCCCTGGAGCCCGAGTTCGGTGGCCATGCGCAGCCAGACCTTGTCCTCGAATCCCCGGCTTGTCGCCATCTGCGATCGGATCGCGTCGCTGGAGAACTGTTCGGTGAAGAACTGCCGGGTCGCTTCCCGCAGAGCCTGCTGTTCCTGGTCGAAAATGATGCTCATCGTTGATTCATCTGCCCTTCAAATCGCGAAATGGGATGTCGCGGTCGACCTGAGGTTCTTTCGGAAGTCCCAGAACGCGTTCCCCGATGATGTTTTTCAGCACCTCGTCGGTGCCGCCGGCGACCGACAGCGACGGCACGAACAGCAGTGTGTTGGCGAAGCTGTCGCCCGTGGGCGCCTCGGCAGGCCATGCGGCTGCCCCCGCACCGGCGAGCGCGAAACCGAATTCGGCTGATTTGTTCGAGAAATCGGTGCGGACGAGTTTGGCCACCGACCCCTCGGGTCCGGGCTGTTTGCCTTGCATGATGCTCGCGGTGATCCGTTGCCCGAGGAGACCGACCACTGTTTCTCGCATCCACAGGTCGGCGAGTTGGCGCCGGATGGACGTGTCGCCGGTGAGGCCTTTCTCGGCCGCGAGTGCGATCAGCGCCTGGGTCGAATGCACGTCATCGAGGGGGCGTACCGCCCCCAGGGAAACCCGCTCGTTCATCAATGTGGTTGTGGCGGTGTGCCATCCGTTGCCGACACCGCCGAGAACCTGGTCGGCGGGAATCCGGACATTGTCGAAGTAGACCTCGTTGAAGTGTTCCCCACCGTCGATCTGGCGGATCGGCCGCAGGCTGACCCCGGCAGTTCTCAGATCCAGGATGAACATCGTCAGGCCCTTGTGCTTCGGGACCGAGGAGTCGGTGCGCGCCAGAACTATTCCGAACTGGCAGTGATGTGCACCCGACGTCCACACCTTCTGCCCGTTGAGGACCCATTCGTCACCGTCGAGCACCGCTCGTGAGGTCAGGCCGGCGACGTCCGAGCCCGCGCCCGGTTCGGAGAACAGCTGACACCAGATCTCCTCGCCCCGCAGCATCGGTTCGAGGTACCGGCGTTTTTGCTCGTCGGTTCCGGCGGCGAGGATCGTCGGTCCGCACATGCCCAGCCCGATGATGAAGACCACCAGTGGAAGGTCGTACTTGCGGGACTCCTCGTTGAAGATGATCTGCTCACGCAGCCCGAGGCCCTGACCGCCGTACTCGGTCGGCCAGTTGATGCCAGCGAAGCCGCCCTCGAAGAGCAACCGCTGGCACTCCTGGTTGCGTTCGACCGCTTCGTGGTCGCCCGCGCCGACGCGGCGCCGCGAACCGTCCGGGGTTCGCAGCCAGCCATGCTGGTGTGCCTTCGTTGCGAGCCAGTCGGCCGCTCTCGCCCGAAATTCGTCCAAGGACGAATCGCTGATGGTGTCCGTCACGCCAATCCCTTCCACTACAAGGTGTGCTGTGTCACAATGGTGACATATTACATTCAATGTCGTCCGTCGCCAATAGTGGAGCAACACCCGATGGCGGGGGAACCGAATGTGGCATTGACCACAGACAGGCGACAGTTTATGTTGTGTGTCATCGCTCGGGCGACTGCCCTCGCGCGTTAGAACTGGAGATGTAGACATGACCTCGGTTGCCTCGAACAGCAACTCTGCGCCTTCCGAACTCGGGACTGTTGCCCCTGCGGACGCTGCTTTCCCGGCCGATGCTGTGAACACGGTCGTCCACCGACTCCGACGGACATTCGATACCGGCCGGACGGGGTCGGCGCGATGGCGCGAGCGGCAACTCGACGCGTTGTCCCGCCTGCTGTCGGAAAACGAAAAGGAGATCCAGGCGGCCCTGGCCACCGATCTCGGCCGACCGGCGGCCGACGCCTGGCTTGCCGACATCGCGGCGGTGCACCTCGAAATCAAGACCGCGCGCCGCAACCTGAAGAAGTGGATGAGCGAGACCAAGGTACGGCTCCCGCTGTCACAGCTTCCCGGCGTCGGCCGGATCCGCCGGGAACCGCTAGGAGTCGTCCTGATCATCGGGCCGTGGAACTACCCGTTCTACCTGACACTCGGACCGCTGGTCGGCGCGCTCGCGGCCGGCAACTGTGCCGTGATCAAACCGTCCGAATACGCGGCCGCGTCGTCGGCACTCCTGGCGCAGCTCGTCCCCCGCTACATGGATGCCGACGCAGTCGAGGTCGTCGAGGGATCCGTACCCGAAACTGCAGCGGTGATCGATCAACGCGTCGATCACATCTTCTTCACCGGCAGCCCGGCGGTCGGTCAGCGCATCATGGCCGCCGCTGCCCCGCACCTCACACCGGTCACCCTCGAGTTGGGCGGCAAGAGCCCGGTGATCGTGACCGCCGACGCCGACATCGAGGTCGCCGCCCGCCGGATCATCTGGGCGAAACTGATGAACTCGGGTCAGACCTGCATCGCCCCGGACTACGTGCTGGTCGCCAAGTCCATAGCGCCGGCGCTCATCAACGCGATGACCGATACGCTCGCCCGCTTCCGGCCCGGGCCTGATACTGCCCTTCCGATCCTTGATCGTCGCCAGTTCGATCGCGTCGTGGCGCTACTCGCCAATCACGGCGGAACCGTCGTCTCCGGTGGCGGCGTCGACGAATCTGCGGCGACCATCGAACCGACGATCATTCTCGACCCGAGCGTCACCGCACCGGTCATGCAGGAGGAGATCTTCGGGCCTGTCCTGCCGGTCATTCCGGTAGACACCCTCGATCATGCCATCGACTTCATCCGCGCCCGCGAAAAGCCGCTGGCGGTCTACTTGTTCAGTCCGTCACGCCGTGTCGCGAACCGGGTGATCGCCGAGACCAGTTCGGGCGGTGTCGTCGTCAACCACATCGGGCTCCACTGCATGGCACCGAATCTTCCGTTCGGCGGCGTCGGGAATTCGGGCATGGGCTCGTACCACGGTCGGTGGGGTTTCGAAACGTTCAGCCATCGAAAGTCTCTGGTATCGACCAAGACGCGGCCGGACCTGCCGATCCTGTATCCGCCGGTCACCGCACTCAAAGAGCGAATTCTGCGTCTCTTCTTCTGAGACAACCCCTTCACAGTCACCACGAACAACCAGGAGGAAGCTGTCGTGTCCGACTATCCGATGATCATCGACGGTAAGCCGGTGACATCCACCGAGTGGATCACGGTGGAAAACCCGGCCTCGGGAGCGCCGTACGCCCAGGCTCCGGCCTGCACTCCCGACCAACTCGACGCGGCCATGCAGTCCGCTGCACGCGCCCAGATCAGCTGGGCAGCCGACCCGGCGCACCGCCGGCACGCGCTGCAGGAGTGCGCGGCAGTCCTGTCGAAGAATCTCGAGCAGATCGCCGCCCTGCTGACCATCGAGCAAGGAAAACCGATAGCGGAGTCCCGGCGCGAAATAGGCGCGGCTGCTGCGTGGTTCACCTATTACTCCGCGCTCGATCAGCCAGTGCAGGTCGTCCAGGACGACGCCGCCGCGCGGATCGAGGTGCATCACAAACCGCTCGGTGTCATCGCGGCCATCACACCGTGGAACTACCCGATCCTGCTCGCATCCTGGAAACTCGCTCCCGCTCTGCGAGCGGGTAACAGTGTGGTGCTCAAGCCCTCGCCCTTCACACCGCTGACCAGCCTTCTGATCGGGCGACTGTTCACCGAGGCCCTGCCCGCGGGGGTACTCAACGTCATCTCCGGACCCAACGAGCTGGGGCCTCTCGTCACCGCGCACCCCACTCCCCGCAAGATCAGCTTCACCGGCTCCACCCGAACGGGCAAGCAGGTCGCCGAGACCGCTGCAGCCACTCTCAAACGCGTGACCCTCGAACTCGGCGGCAACGATGCCGCCATCGTGCTCGACGACATCGACCCCGGTGCGATTGCCGAGAAGCTCTTCTGGTCGGCGTTCATCAACAACGGGCAGACCTGCATCGCGATCAAGCGGTTATTCGTCCCCCAGTCCGCATACGACAAGTACGTCGAGGCCCTGGCCGCCATAGCGGACACGGCGGTGCTCGGTGCCGGCACCGACCCGGCAACCCAGTTGGGGCCGTTGAACAACCCGGCCCAACGCGACCGCGTCACCGCACTCGTCGACGAGGCAGTGCGCTCTGGAGCACGCATCGCCACCGATTCCAGCGCATTCGACAGCTCGGGCTACTTTCACCGGCCGACGATCCTCGCCGACGTGCCGGACAGCGCACGTGTCGTTGCCGAGGAACAGTTCGGCCCCGCGCTCCCGATCCTCGGGTACGACTCCGTCGACGAGGCGATCGCCCGTGCCAACAGCACCGAGTTCGGTCTCGCCGGTTCGGTGTGGGGGTCGGACACCGAGCGCGCCCAGAAGGTCGCCGACCGGCTCGAATGCGGCACAGCCTGGGTCAACACCCACGCCGCCCCCTCCCCCAGAGCACCCTTCACCGGGGTGAAGGACAGCGGTCTCGGTGTCGAGAACGGGCCCTGGGGGCTCGACTCCTACACACAACTGCAGACCCAGTACATCGCCCGCACCTAGAGAGCGCCACCAGCACACTATCGGAGATAGAACGGAAACCACTCTTGCCTGACACACGCACCTCCCCCGTCACCGTCGCACGGGACAACCACACCCTCGTCATCACCATCGACCGGCCCGAAGCGCGCAACGCCATCGACGCCGCAGTCACGATCGCCATCGGCGACGCGATGGCCGCGGCCGAGGACGACCGTGACATCCGCGCCGTCGTGCTCACCGGCTCCGGCGACAAGTCGTTCTGCGCGGGCGCAGACCTCAAAGCGATCGCCCGCGGCGAGACCATCGTCCCGGAGGACGGGCCCCGGGCGGCGTGGGGGTTCGCAGGTTACGTCACCCATCACATCTCCAAGCCCACGATCGCCGCCGTCAACGGCGCCGCTCTCGGTGGCGGCACCGAACTGGTCCTCGCCAGCGATCTGGCCGTTGCCTCCACCACAGCAGTATTCGGGCTCCCCGAGGTCAAACGGGGAATCATCGCCGGGGCAGGCGGAGTGTTCCGACTGCCTCGTCAGATACCCAGGAAGCTGGCATACGAGCTGATGTTCACCGGCGATTCCATCGATGCCGAACGCGCACTGCACCTCGGTCTGGTCAACTACGTCGTCTCGCCGGACTCGGTCCTCGATCGAGCCCTCGAGCTGGCACACAACATCAGCGCGAACGCCCCGCTGGCAGTGCAGGCGAGCAAGCGTGTCGCCCAGCACATCATCGGTGGCAACGTTCCGTCCGACGCCGATGCGTGGCAGTTGTCCGCACGCGAGCGCGCCTCGGTGCGCAACTCCGACGACGCCAAGGAAGGTCCGCGCGCGTTCGCCGAGAAGCGGGCACCGGTGTGGTCGGGGAAATAGCCTCAGCCCGCTACGCGGTAGTGCAAAGCCCCCGCACAATCCCTACCTCGTGATCGGCCGGGTGGCTTCCCGAACACCGCGCAATCGGGAAGCCACCCCAAATCCATTGATCTGTGCGTAGTCAATTCACTTCTCGAAGGAGACACACCATGGGAGTCGAAGTCGAGGTCCAGGGACTGACCAAGTCCTTCGGCAGCCACAAAATCTGGGGTGACATTACGTTGACGCTCCCCGCCGGGGAGGTGAGCGTGCTCCTCGGTCCATCCGGCACCGGCAAGTCGGTCTTCCTCAAATCGCTGATCGGACTGCTTCGCCCCGAGCAGGGCTCGATCATCATCGATGGCACCGACATCATGGGATGCTCGAGCAAGGAGCTCTACGAGATCCGCAAACTTTTCGGGGTTCTCTTCCAAGACGGCGCATTGTTCGGCTCGATGAACCTCTATGACAACGTGGCATTCGTCCTTCGCGAACACACCCGACTGGGTGAGTCCGAGATCCGACGTAAGGTCATGGAGAAGATCGAGCTCGTCGGGTTGCTCGGCGCGGAGGAGAAACTTCCCGGGGAGATCTCCGGCGGTATGCGCAAGCGCGCCGGACTGGCCAGGGCACTGGTGATGGATCCGCAGATCATTTTGTGCGACGAGCCCGACTCCGGCCTCGACCCCGTCCGAACCTCGTATCTGAGTCAGTTGCTTATCGATATCAACGCCGAGATCGACGCGACGATTCTGATCGTGACACACAACATCTCGGTCGCGCGCACGGTTCCCGACAACATCGGCATGTTGTTTCGCCGGAAGCTTGTGATGTTCGGTCCGCGAGAAGTGCTCCTCACATCCGACGAGCCGGTGGTCGAGCAGTTCCTCAACGGACGGCGAATCGGACCGATCGGGATGAGCGAAGAAAAGGACGACTCCCAGATGCGGGAAGAACAGGCCCTTGTCGACGCCGGCCACCATCACGGCGGCACCGACGAGGTCACCGGCATCGTCCCGCAGCTGCAACCCACACCGGGTCTGCCGTTCCGCAAGGCCGCAGCCCGCCGACAGACCAGGGTGCGGCAGATCCTGCACACCCTGCCGCCCAACGCGCAGGCCGCCATTCTCGACAGCTTCGAGGCGGATGCCGATCCCAACCTCGTCACCCAAGAGATACCCGCCTACGAGTTCGTGCCAGCCCAATCATGAAGTATCTGTGTTTCACCGTCGAAGTCGATCGGGCTGTTGCGCACATCCAACTGAGCAGGCCCGAAGCGCTCAACACCATGATTCCCGAGTTCTGGAGCGAGCTTCCGGCGATCATTGGTGACCTCAGCAACGACGGGAGCATCCGCGCGGCGGTGCTCTCGTCCACGGGGCGGCATTTCACCGCGGGGATGGATTTGTCCGCGTTTGCCGACCACAACGCGACCGTGGCCGACGCCGGGCGCGCCAATCTCGCTCGGCGGCACCGAGTGCGGGCATTCCAGGATGCATTCAGTGCCGTCGAGAAGGCCAGGATGCCGGTGCTCGCTGCGATCCAGGGCGGCTGCATCGGTGGAGGGGTGGATCTCGTAACCGCGTGCGATATGCGCTACGCCTCAGCCGATGCCTTCTTGGTCGTTCAGGAGACGAACATCGGACTGGCTGCCGATGCCGGTGTCCTGCAGCGGTTGCCGAAGCTCATCCCTGACGGAATCGCCCGCGAACTCGTCTACACGGGAACCCGAATGCCCGCATCCCGCGCCTATGAGGTGGGCCTCGTGAACCAGGTGTTCGCGGACCGCGAGACAATGATCGAGGAGGTCACCGCGATCGCACGCGAGATAGCACAAAAGAGCCCACTCGCTGTGTGGGGGTCGAAGTCTGCCCTCGTCTACGCCCGCGACCACAGCACCTTGGACGGGCTCGACCGTATCGCAGATTGGAGTGCGGCGACACTCGCGGGCAACGATATCGCTGAATCGGTGACCGCTCGGGCAGAGCAGCGGCAACCGGCATACCGAGATCTTCCGCGGGTCGATTCATCATCGGGAGGATTCACCGAAGACTGAAAACGTCGACACCTCGAACTTCACCACATCCGTGCGGTCAGAGGCAAGAAGACACCCTCAAGTTGAACAGAATTGAAAGTACGCACATGAAGCAGCAAGTCCGGACGCGGGGCCGGAGACCATCGCGGAGAATATCCGCGCAATCGCCGACGGCCCAGACACGGGAACACAAGCGCACCTACGAAGAGGAACTGGTGGACTTCGCGTGGCGATGGCGACACTGGGATATCCCTCCGGAAGCCGACATCTTCGTCCAGTTCGGGCTCACGCCCACCGAGTTCTATCGGCGACTGATGACGGTACTGACCGGGCCACAACGCGGTTGCGTACCCCTCGCAGTCAGAGAACACCTGCAGAACTTATCGAGATCCCAACTGCACCCGCCCACCACGGATGGTCGTCGCCACGCCGAATAACGGTCATCAGCCGACTGCTCTCCGAGGAATCACCGCACGTAGGTGAGCCCACGTAACGTATGCCAGGACGGCGCCTCAGTGACGAATCCGCTGAGCGCGGTCGCGGAGGTCACGGTTCTGGGCAGGCGCCGGACCAACGAGACAACCCACGATCGCAACAACTGGCCACACCGGTGGACTTGCTCACAGCAACAATCACGCAGCTGTTGGCGAAAATCTATGGAGAACGCATGCCAGAAGAATGGGCGTTTGGGACGACCACCGCCGAACATCGTAGACGGCCGCGGCGCGCGAAGCCTTCCGCGCATGGCGCAAGTGGGATCCGGTCGAGCGTCGTCGAGCCCTGACCAAGTTGGCCGACCTCATGCGGTCGCATGCTGACGAGCTGCACACCGTCCAGGCGCTCGAGAGCGGAATCCCGATCTCGATGGCGGGCGTTCTGGTCGAGAACTCACTGAACTGGACCGACTACGCGGCTAGCGCAGCGGACAAGCTATCCGGTGAGGTCGTCCCCAGCACTCCGGGCGAAATCTTCGATTACACGCTCGTCGAACCGGTCGGAGTGGTGGGCGTCATCATTCCGTGGAACGGTCCAGTGGGTTCACTCGGCATGTGCGCGCTGCCTCCACTCGCCGCTGGCTGCTGCGTCATCATCAAACCCTCGGAACTCGCGCCCTTCAGCGCCAGCCTCTTCGGCAAGCTATGTCAGGAAGCCGGACTTCCGCCCGGCGTCGTGTCGGTGCTGCCTGGGGGCGCCGAGGCGGGACAGGCCCTCGTGGGACATCCCGGGGTGGACATGATCAGTTTCACCGGCGGCACAGCGACCTCCCGCACCATCGCCACCAAGTGCGCCGAAATGGGCAAACGTTGCGTCCTCGAACTCGGTGGAAAGTCCGCCGACCTGGTGTTCTCCGACGCGGATGTCACCAAGGCAGCCCAGGAGGCGCTGGGATGGCTACTGGTCACCAATGGACAGGCCTGCACCTTGGCATCACGGTTCATCGTGCACACCGACATCTACGACCAGTATGTGGAAACCCTGACCGGTTTGATGCAGGGGCTGAAGGTCGGGGACGCAATCGACCCGAACACCGGCATGGGTCCAGTTATCAACGCCCGGGCCGTCGAGCGGATCCTCGGCATGGTCGACCGCGCGCAACAGCAGGGGGCGACGCTCCTGACCGGCGGTACGCGCCTGGATCTTCCCGGTTACATGATCGCTCCCACATTGTTCGGCGATGTCGACAACTCCAGTGAGCTCGCTCAGGACGAAGTCTTCGGCCCAGTGCTGTCCGCGCTTCGATTCGAGGACGAGGACCAGGCCGTCGAGATGGCGAACGCCTCACAGTACGGCTTGGCCGGCTACATACACACCAGCGATCTCAGCAGAGCCCTGCGCGTTGCCGCTGCGCTCGAAACCGGCAACGTGGGAATCAACGGCGGCGTTGCACCTGCCGCCGCCAACGCACCATTCGGCGGTGTCAAGCAAAGCGGACTCGGCCGCCTCGGTGGCATCGCCGGAATCCTCGAATACACCACGGTCAAGAACGTCCAGATTCGGCTGTGATCTATCGTCGCCCGCCCCGCGCCGATCTCGCGGGGCAGGCGACGTCTCGGACAGCCTCCACATCGGCGAGGACAAATGAACGAGAAGCCAGAGAGCCGCAAGTTCTTCAGTGGCATCCTGCTCGTCCAGTTCGGTGAGCACATCTACACGCCGACCAGACCTGTTGGCATCGTGGAGCATCCGGTAGCAAAAAACGCACACCAGACCGGTCAGAACACTGAAGTTTCGCTGGAGTGCTCGGACGGCAGCCGAGTACCGCTGCGGACTTGGCCCGGTGAATCCTTCTACACCTTGAGATCGAGCTCTCAATTCGGACCCGACGACTGTCGAGTGACGCTGCGTGTATTCGCAGAAGCGGATCAGCCGCACGGCAACTACTGGACGTTGCTCGCCCGCGGAGAACTTGCTCACAGCCCATGGGCGTTCTAGTCCCCATACACCCGCTAACCCTCCCACTTTGAGGACCCGCGATTCCCCCGGCGACGAGCTCCTCGGCCAACGAATTCGCCGCTACGGGATCCGGGAGTCGTTGGACGGAGTCGCCGAACTCGACGGTTCTTGCCACCACCCTGCCGGCGTGTCGCAGAGGGGCGATTCTGGATACTGTGACGTCCGTGCGCACTAGAACTGGTTGCGCCGCTCACCATCGCGCCATCGCCCACGCCAATGCATCTCGACGCTGGTTGACGCGCCCAGACGGGGCGGGTATCCGCGTCCTTCCGCGCGAGAAGTCCGTCGCCGCCGACAAGAATCGATATTCTGAAGAGCACAATCTTCTGAGGTGATCGGCATGTTTGCGTCCTCGGCGGCGATACCGCTCGGGTTCTGTTCTCGACGCTGTCGGGAGACGGTGAGAGGACTCTCTTATGGCCGCTGAGGATCCCTTTGAGACTCAGAAAGCAGTGACTCTCGCGGTCGCGGAGGAGCTGAGTGCGGCCGGGTTCGAGGATGCTCACGAAATCGGACGCGGCGGCTTCGGTGTGGTCTACCGCTGCTTGCAGCCATCACTGGACCGCACCGTGGCAGTCAAGATCCTCGAGGGCGATCTGGACGGCGAGAACCAGGCCCGATTCTTCCGAGAACAGCGGGCGATGGGCCGCCTGACCGGTCACCCGAACATTGTTACGGCCCTGCATGTCGGTGTCACCGGCACCGGCCGTCCCTACATCGTGATGCCATATCACCCACAGGACTCCCTCGATGCACGGATTCGCCGTGGTGGCCCGCTGCCGCTGGAGGACGCACTCCGGGTGGGGGTGAAGATCGCGGCGGCGGTGGAGTCCGCGCACCGGGTGGGCATCCTGCACCGGGACGTAAAACCAGCAAACATCTTGCTTACGGACTACGACGAGCCGGCGCTGACCGATTTCGGTATTGCCCACGTTTCCGGCGGCTTCCGGACCGCCACCGGAACGGTAACCGGCTCGCCGGCCTTCACCGCGCCCGAGGTTCTCAGCGGCGAACCCCCCAGCCCCTCCTCGGACGTCTACAGTCTCGGCGCCACAGTGTTCTGTGCCATCACAGGGCATGCGGCGTTCGAGCGCCGCAGCGGTGAGCAGGTAGTAGCCCAGTTCCTGCGTATTACCACCCAGCCGGTCCCGGACCTACGCGAGCAGGGCATCCCGGACGAGGTCAGCGAGGTCATCGAACGTGCAATGTCCGCAGACCCGCAGGCCCGGCCCGCCTCCGCCGCGGGATTCGGTGACCAACTGCGCCGGATCCAACGCGACCATGGGTTTCCGGTCGACGAGATGGCCCTGCCCGGCGACGCCGGCACCACACGCCGCGATGGGGACCCGGTGAGTGCCCGTCCGCATCCTGCGGACACCACGCCGGCTCGGCGCATATCTTCGATGACCGCGGTCCGAGCCTCGGTGGGAGACCCGCCCCTCGGGCTTACCAGTTTCGTTGGTCGCCGAAAGGAGCTGACCGAGGCGAAGAGCATGCTGTCGGCGTCTCGCCTGGTGACGTTGACCGGCATAGGTGGTGTCGGCAAGACACGTCTTGCCTTGAGGGTGGCCGCCGATGTCCGGAAAGGTTTTGCTGACGGGGTGCGGTGGGTCGAGCTCGGCGAGTTGCAGGATGGGTCGCTGGTTGTGGGGATGGTGGCGACCGCGCTCGGCGTGCGGGATCGGTCCGCGCGCCGACTCGACGACGTCGTGGCGGACTTCCTCGCTCCGCAGCACCTGCTGCTCGTACTGGACAACTGCGAGCACGTAGTGGATGCAGTCGCCGCGCTGACCGAGCAGCTGCTGCACACCTGCCCAGAGCTGCGGGTCCTGACCACCAGCCGCGAAGCCCTCGCCGTTGGCGGCGAGGCGGTGCTGCGCGTGCCACCGCTGACGGTCCCCGACCCCGAGCGGACGCCGACCCTGCGCGGGCTTCCTACGTACGACGCGGTGACGTTGTTCGTGGATCGGGCTTGCGCCGCGGTACCGGGATTCGAACTCACCGAGGCCAACCGCGGCGCTGTATCCCTGATCTGCCGACAACTCGACGGTCTGCCCCTGTCGATCGAGTTGGCGGCGGCGCGATTGCGGGCGATGGCGCCCGAGCAGATCCTCGAGCGGCTCACCGACCGGTACACGCTACTCACACGCGGCAATCGCGGAGCACCAACGCGGCAGCAGACGCTGCGACTGTCCATCGACTGGAGTCACGACCTGTGCACGCCGCAGGAACAGCAGCTGTGGGCCCGCCTATCTGTGTTCGCAGGCAGCTTCGAACTGGACGCGGCCGAGGAAATCTGCGCCACGGACCTGGCGGAAGGAGATCTGCTCGATGTGGTGACCTCGCTCGTCGACAAGTCGATCCTGATCCGAGAGGACGCGGGGGCGGTGGTGCGGTTCCGGATGCTCGAGACGCTACGAGACTACGGCCGGGAGAAGTCCGAGCAGTCCGGGGAGCACCCCGTATTGCGCCGGAGCCACCGAGATTGGTACCAGCACTTGGTGTTCCAGGCGGAGGCCGAGTGGATCAGCCCCCGTCAACGGCAGTGGATCGCACGCCTCGAGCGGGAACTACCGAACCTGCGCGAGGCGATGAGATTGTGTCTGTCCTCCGGGCCCGGTGGCGACACCACCGCAGGGCTGCGGATTGCCGCCGCCCTGTTCCAGTTCTGGCTCTCCCGCGGCCTGCTCAGCGAGGGGCGGCATTGGCTCGACCGAGCCCTCGCCCACGGGGCCGGGCCGTCGACCACGGCACGAATCGAAGCGCTGTACGCCGACAGCGTGCTGGCGGACGTACAGGGCGACCTTACGGCGGGCGGCCTCCTAGTTGAGGAGGCGCAGGCCCTGGACGAGCAGCTGGCCGACCCCGTGGTCCACGCGCGCATCGCCCACGCCGACGGACTCCTGGCCCTCTACAGCGGCGATATACCCCGCGCCTGCGCCCGGTTGGAGGAAGCACTCGAGGTGTTCGGCGCACGCAGGAACCTGTCAGACCAGGTCTGGATTCTTTTGATGCTCGGGCTGGCCTACGAGTTGCAGGGGGACGCTCCCCGTGCCATCGCCTGCCATGAGCGAGTGCTGGACACCACCGAAGCTCACGGCGAATCAGTGTTTCGGTCGTACTCACTATGGGCCATGGGGGTGGCGATCTTCCAGCAAGGCGATCGCGGTCGAGCGGGTCAGTTACTGAAGCAATGCCTACGACTGACCCGGCTGCTGGACGAGCCTCTCACTGCGGCCGTGGCCCTAGAGACGCAAGCATGGATCGCTGCCGACGAAGGCAACACGCAACGTGCGGCCGTACTCTTGGCCGCGGCTGAGACACTGGGCCGGTCCGTCGGGAGTTCCTCGGTGCACTTCGATACCCTGCTCCCCCACCATGAGCACAGCGAACGGCAGATCCACCAGGCGCTCGGCGCACAAGCGATTACAGCGGCACAACGGGAGGGTGCGGCCCTGAGCTTCGAGGAAGCCGTTGCCTACGCCTTGGGCGAGCACACACCGCCTATGACGCAGCACGCTGATCACACACCGAACCTGACGAAGCGTGAGCGGCAGGTCGCTGACCTGGTCGCCCAGGGTCTGACCAACAAGGCCATCGCCACCCAACTCGTAATATCCCAACGCACCGCGCAGGGCCACGTGGAACACATCCTCACCAAACTCGGGTTCACCTCACGAGCCCAGATCGCGGCCTGGGTAGCCGAGCACGCTCAGCCGAAGCAGGACTGAGACCATCTGGACATTTCCAACAGTCGACTCTGGCGGACCCACGTTCGTCCCCGTAGGCGTGGGCGGCCAGGTATCCCTCCGACCGACTTCATCTACGCCACTGTTGACTCCGGTGCACTGGATGTGGTCCTCTTGACTGCAGGGGAATCCGCAGGGCGGGATCGCTCTTCGGAGCGGCAGCAAAACATCGCATCGTCACGTCTCGTCGGCTGCCACTCGAACGACCACTTCCGTGTATATGCCTATCCGATGATCGAGCTGCACCCCAGGCATGGTGACAGCGAGAGGAGCGATCGTGTTACCCACAGGGCTTGCGTCCGGCGGTGTCCCGCGCTCACAGAGCCCGAACCGTCCGCCCAACTCGATACGGCGTACGACGAGCATCGACGTCCTCCACCTTCACGACTCGCGCAATCGGTTACAGATCACCTGCCGGGGCCAAGATATGGTCAGCGGCCAAGCTGATGCTGCGACCACGGACGAGATCAACTTTGTGTTGACCGCCGGAAAACACGGCGGTGTCATCGATTCGGTGCACACACCGGTTTCGCCGGCGCTACGCGGCCTGACAGGGACATCGCTCAGACGCGGTTTCCGGAAAGCGGTCGCCGCCGGTCACTACGCCGAATCCGGCTCGCTCGTCGCACAACTTCTCGATGATCTTCCGGTTGTTGTGATGGTTGCCGGCTATTCCACCGCGGTTGAGGGCGCCCCCGTTCGGGAACAGCCGAACCCGGATCGTATAGGCGTATGCATGGGATGGCGACCAGGGGGCACAGTCGATCTTGCATTGATGAAATCGGGCACAATACCGATACGGACGGGGCCGCCGGCACCAGCGCTCGACGCGTTCGATCCATCCGGTTGGCACAGTCTTCCAGAACTGGAGCGCCATGCCGTACGCCGGCTACGTCAACTCGACCTGACTCGCACCAACGGTGCGTTTCTCGCCGAGGCGATGTTCCGAGACAGCCACGTAGACAGCGACGGACACGAGACCGTCATTCACGAATACGACCTGGCTGCACAGATCGAAATGTCCACTCAGGAAATTTCCGCGATCGAGAGTACCCCGAGAGTCCTCCCCTATCGCGAATGCCCGAAAGCAGCGGACTCGACGCGAAGGGTGGTTGGTATGTCGGTATCCAAGGTGCGCCGTGCCGTGCCGACAACCCTTTCCGGCGTGTCCTCCTGCACCCACCTCAATGACTTGATTCGCACGCTAGGCGATGTTCCACACCTCGGACGGCATCTTCCAGATGCTCTCTGACGTGTTCTCATCACACCCACCTTCCAGCAATAGCCCCATCGCGCGCTACCTAGTTTCTTTCGCGTAACGCGGGAAGTCCTCCGCCGAGGGCATGCTTCCACCGGTTGAACCTGGTGCCTCTTTGTCCGTGTCCGCCACGGACATGGCACTGAAGACAGGAACGTGGACGGGTCGGGTGTATGGCCTGAGCCGAAGGCCGCGGGGAGTAGGTCTTTCACTGCGACTTGTCAATCGTTGCCGACGGAGGACGAACCTTCGTCACCGACCGGCCCTCCTCACCGCAGCACGGAACGGAAGCGAATTCAGCAGCAAGGCAACATCATTCACTCTATCGCGGGGCCATGCGAAGCGCACCATCCATACGAATGGTCTCACCATTGAGGTAGTCGTGTTCGACAATCACCTGAGCGAGCTGCGCGTATTCGGCGGGCTGGCCCAGGCGGGAGGGGAACGGGACCCCGGCCTCGAGTCCCTTGCGGTACTCGTCGGTGACGCCGGCGAGCATCGAAGTGTCGATGATGCCGGGGGCGATGGTGTTGACGCGGATGCCGAACTGGGCGAGGTCGCGGGCGGCGGGGACGGTCATGCCGTGCACGCCACCCTTGGACGCGGAGTACGCGATCTGGCCGATCTGGCCCTCGAACGCGGCGACGGACGCGGTGTTGACGATGACGCCGCGCTGCCCGGACTCGTCGACGGTGTCGGTCTTGGAGATGGCGTCGGCGGCCAGTCGCATGACGTTGAACGTGCCGAGCAGGTTGACGGTGATGACCGTGCGGAACAGTTCGAGGTCGTGGGGGCCGTTCTTCGACAGGATGCGGCCCGCCCAGCCGACACCGGCACAGTTGACGACGATGCGCAGCGGCAGGCCCGATTCGACGATCTTCTCGACTGCGGCCTGGACCTCGTCACCGCTGGTGACGTCGGTGGCGAGGAGGGTCACGCCGTCCGGGACGGTGTCGCCGGCGCGCTCGATGGACTGCTGCAGGTCGAGGCCGAAGACGGTGGCTCCGGCGTCGACGAGACGCTTGGCGGTGGCGGCACCGAGGCCCGACGCCGCTCCGGTGACCAGTGCGGCGGTTCCCTGAATATCCACAGTCCGAATTCCTTACGTCGCGGCGACCGCGACGGGCCGCCTCCTGCTGGCGCGCGCTGCCGGTGCGGAAGCACGCGTATAGCCTTCATGCGGTAGATCTGGTGAGCGATATCCGCAAGGGAGATAGCTGATTCGAGCGATGAGCGGGCATCGAACCATCCCCACATGATGCTGAATTCCTCGGCAACCGTTCGAGCGGGTGTCGGCCCCGACCCCGCATGCAGTGGTTCGACGGCGGCGCGAAGCGCGACTCCATCGAGGCACGTGTAGCCGACGTCCTGAGGCTTCGCTGACCTCATGCCCCAAACGGGCGCACACCGACAGTTGCAGCCGCACCACCTCTATCAACGTCGATATTGACTACGCTAACTTAGCGATGCCGAATTCCCTTGTCAACGGCGCCCCATTCCTTCCGATGCCACCAGGTCGCCCAACGGGATCTACGTTGATGTTGACTACGGGCTGGAAACTTGCAATCCTGGCCACAGGAGGACACAGCTGCACTGCTTCGGCAGTGGCACATGCTCCGATTCCACTACCGCTGGCAGCGACAGAATGGACATCCACCGCTATGGCTAGTTCGATGACGCGGGTACAACACAGCCTTTCCGACCTCGCTGCCGGCAGGCCAGTCGTGCTGGTACCCGGCTCGACTGGTGATCCCGATGGCTATCTCCTTCTTGCCGCGGAGACAGCGTCGTCGGCTTCCGTCGCGTTCCTCGTCCAGCACAGCTCCGGTTTCATCTGTGCTGCCGTCACGGGGCGTGACTGCACCCGCCTCGACCTCCCGCCCATGGCGGGGACGGACCGGAAACAATCCGGTAGCTGGTACACGGTGGCGGTCGACGCAATCGAGAACGTCGGTACCGGAATCTCGGCGTCGGATCGAGCGCGGACTCTTCGATTGCTGGCCAGCCCGGCGAGTACGGCCCGCCAGTTCACCCGTCCCGGCCATGTAGTTCCGCAGTGTGCCCGCGAAGATGGTGTACTCGCCCATCCGGGCCCTGCCGAAGTGGTCACCGATCTCAATCGGGCGGCAGGACTTCGGCGGGTGGGTGCATTCGCGGCGTTGGTCTCGCAGAAGGATCCCACCCAGAATGCGTGCGCACACGAGTGTCGACAGTTCGCTGAGGACCACGAACTGAACTGGGTGACCGCTGACGATCTCATTCTCTATCGTCGAGCCGTTGAACTGCATGTGCGTACCACCTTCACGGTCACCCGCGGCGGACCTTTCGGCGATCTCCGCACGTCCGGCTTCCGGAGTGATGTGACCGGGTCCGATTATGTCGCCTACCGAATCGGACGACCGCACACCATCGACGCCCCGCTGGTGCATGTGCACCGAGAGATCAACTTCGCGCCCCACGCAACCCCCGTCGACCAAGGCCTGCAGGATATGTTCACGTTCATTGCCGGCCACGGCGGCGGCGTGGTTATCGTTGAGCGGAACATCAACAATGCCGACTTCTTCACCCTCACCTCAGATGAACGTGCCCGCAAGCGAGTCGGCAGAAATTCCGATATCGCGCAGATCCTCCGCGAAGTGGGTATCACGGCTCCCCGCCTTCTCGCCTCACCGGCGGACCTCCATGTCGCTTTCGGCGATCTCGGGATCGCGGCAGAGGTGGTTCCGGCCCGCGAACCTGCGGCGTCGCTCACGTCGGAATCGACAACTGGAACGGCCTCGACGTCGCTCCGTTCCGTGCGCGGGGTGGTCACGCATGGTGATCAGCGAGGCCGCGAGCTGGGTTTTCCGACTGCCAACCTGTTGGTCGAGGATGGCACCAACTCGGGACTCGTTGACGGAGTGTGGGCTGGCGTTGTGAACTCCCCAACGGAGTGTCTGTGATATCGGCCGTGTCCATCGGGCGACGATCGACGTTCTATGGGCGTGTGGGACCACGCCTAGTCGAGGCGCACCTCCTCGACTTCCAGGAAGATATGTACGGTCTCGAGATCACCGTGCACCTGGACCACTGGATCCGCGGCCAGGCCACTTTCTCGTCGAAAGAAGACTTGATCGCGGCGCTCGACGACGACGTTCGACGAGTCCGCGTACTGGCTCAACCCGGTCGCTCACCGGGACATCGATTCTCCGCGGCGCCCGAAGAAGGCGATGCGACCGACGAGATGCACCCGAACAGAACCTGTCGCGAAGAATCGGAGATCTCTCGTGCTTGCTGACACCACTGACCGCTTCGAACGACAGATGTTGGAATTCGCGCTGCGCTGGCATCGCTTCGGTGGCGGCTCCAGCAGACTCCTCTTCGAGGAGTTCGGTATGGAAGCGCCGGCCTATTTCAGCAGGCTGGCACGCATACTCGAGTCGGACCGGTCTATTACGTGTGTCCAAACCCGCGCAGCGATCCGCAATGTGTGCGCGCTGCGGCTGCAGAAGTGAGAGAACCACCTCCCCGCCCTGAGCACCACGGTGCCCGTCTCGCGGTCCGACGGCGAGTACCCGACCCGGCGGATTGCACAGCAACTCACGAACCCGAAAGGCCATGCTCACATGCCCTCCCACACGAAGTTCGAGCCGCGAGTGCGTGATGGCGTCATGCACGTAGAGATTTCAACGACGAGGAAGGGGGCGTCGCTCGACCTCGATCGCACTTCTGCGGCCGCGCGGGCACTGCGGCGATCAGCGGAGTCGGGCTGGTGCGAGATCGGGGCCGTTCTCATAACCGGATCGGGACCGAACTTCTGTTCGGGTGGCGACGTACATGCCTTCGCCGCGGCGTCCGATCCACGCGCGCTTGTCAAGAGCATGGCCATGGAATTCCACCACTTCATCGAAGTGCTCACGAACGCCCATGTCCCGACCATCGCCGCAGTCCAAGGCTGGGCGGTCGGAGCGGGGATGAGCGTCGCGTGCGCGACTGACATCGTTGTGGGAGGACCGTCGACCAAGTTCAAGCCGGGATACCCGGGTCTCGCGTTCACACCCGATGGTGGACTCACGTGGACGCTCCCACGGATCGTTGGTGAAAGACGCGCACAATCAATTCTCCTGGCCGACAGAACAATCAGGGACGAAGAGGCGCTGCGACTTGGACTGCTCACGGAGTCGGTTGCCGAGAATGACATCAAAGATCACGCCGAGCGCATCGCTGTGATGCTCGCGGCGGGGCCACGCCGTGCCCTGCGAAGATCGAAGGAGCTACTCCGCCGTTCTGGTACGAGCTCGTTGAGTGCCCACCTCGATGCCGAAGCCACGTCCATCGCCGACTGTGCGGATTCTTCAGATGGACGTGCGGCTGTCGCCGCGTTCGTCGACCGTTGATCGACGATCGCCGCCTGTTCGACTGTCCTCTACGGGTCTATCGTCGGTGCCCCGTCACGCAAGCCAGAGTCGTCTCGATGGCTGACAGTATGGGTCGGCGCGGGCGGCCTTCGCGGCCGAGAGGAGCTGGGAAAAATCCGTACCCATCGCCGCAAACGCCTCCGTGACACCGGCCCATGCGCGGTTCGCCACCGACGTGCCGCACGATCAATAGTGACCCATTGTCCCGGTGACGAATAGGGCGGCGCCCGGAGCCATTGTCGCCCATTCAATCACGAACGGAATCCAATGCAGCGCCGGCGAGGCCTTGACGTTCGAAGAGAATTCGGTGCAGCTGCCTACTGGCCTCGAAGGGTAGGGCCTCAGCCCAGATACCATTACCAGAGCCTCGCGGACTCCAGTCTCGCACCGATATCGAGCGCTGTTTTCCGCAACGCCTCGATCCTCAACATCCATCGTCGTACCACGACCGCACGGCAACCGCTTCGGCCTTGCCGACGAGGGAAATGCCTCTGCCACGAGAGCGAAGGCGAGGATGTCGTCGGTGGTGAGCTGGTAGTCGGCAGCGGCGACAGACGTGCTACCGGCCGCGGATTGCGTTGGCAGGTGTCACTGGGGTACATCCACGTCGGTTGTCAGTTCCGCGAGCCGGACCTGCAGTTGGCGCTTGTTGATCTTGGTCGCGGACATCGGCCATTCGTGGGAGTGGAGAAAGTACACCGCGCGCGGGATCCTATAACGGCCGATCCGTCCCTGGCAGAACTCGATCAGCTCCTCCCCTCGGAGGGTGTGACCGGCTCGAGTCTCGACGAATGCCACTGGAACCTCGTCGAGCCGCTCATCGGGACGTCCGATGACAGCGGCGGCCTTTACGGCGGGATGCTCGCAGAGAAAGGCTTCGATCTCGATGGCGGCGACGTTCTCTCCACCTACCTTGAGCATGTCCTTGAGCCTTCCATGGAAGACCAGACAGCCAGCCTCATTTCGGCTGTAGAGGTCGCCGGTGTGGAGCCACCGGCCGTCGTCGATCGCCTCGGCGGTCTTGACCGGATCCTTGTAGTAGCCCTCGGTCACACAGTAGCCGCGCACCAGGATCTCTCCTGGCACATCGAGGGGCTGCTCGGCCCTGGTTTCCGGGTCGATGATGCGTATTTCGATCCCCGGCGCCGGCTTGCCCTGTGATCCTGACCGATCGGCGTCGGTTTCCGACCGCTCACTCAGCGCGTAGATGCCCGCGGTTTCCGTCATCCCGCAGGCAGCGACCAACTCGGCGGCGGGAAACGTTCGCTGGACCTGCTCGATGAGTACGCGTGGGCCGATCAGAAACATGTATCGCAAGGAGTCGAAGTGCCCGGCATCGAACGACGGATGATCCATCAACGCCTGGATCGCGGCAGGGAACCAGGGCCAGGCTGTCGTGGGGCGTTCGCGTGCAATCAGCTCGAGTGCCCGCCCGGGCTCGAAGTAGGTGTCGGTCAGGTACGTGCCACCTGCACCAATGGCCCCCAGCAATGGTGCGAGCGCGGCGATATGGAAGAGCGGCCCAGCACTCCAGCTGATATGACGACCATCGGTCGTCAGCCGCTTCGTGGCACGGTCGACGGGGCCGCGGGTCATCGCCTCATGCGAGAGCATGCAGCCTTTGGGATGTGCCGTCGTGCCGGATGTGTAGAGGATCGCCGCGGTGTCCCGAACGCGGACACACAGCCGCTGGCGATCCACCTCGTCGCAGGTCTGCCCTACGGCCAGGCGGTCTAAGTCCGATCGCCCGATGAAGCCCGCTTCGCCCTCACCCCGGATGAGCACGACGCCTCGCAGCCTCGGGCCTCGGGGCCTCGGGCAGAGCGAGCCGTGACGGAGACGTCGATCCTGCCAGCGATCGGAGAGCGTCATGGATGAGGTCCACGAAGTCGACATACTCATCGGTTCCCGCGAGCGTGAGAAGCACTTTGAGATCCGCATTCGCGACGATGTATGCGAGCTCGGTGGCGTTGTGGCGGGCATTGAGCGGAACCACGATGCTGCCGATCAGAGCGGCACCGAAGAAGCCCTCCACGAATTCGATGCCGTTCGGTGCGAGCAGTCCGACGTGGTCGGCGCGCCGCACGCCGAGTGCGAGCAGGCCCCTGGCAATCCAGATGGCACGGTCGAGGACCTCGACGTAGGTGTGACGGCTTCCCGGAAAGACGATCAGGTCCTGATGAGGATGACGGTGGGCACCGCGGAGCAGAAGGTCTCCGACGGGCGTCACCTCACACCAGTCACCCTTGTACGTCATGGGCCCCACACTCATGCAATCAGTGTGGAACGATAGCAGCGAAACGCGGTTGGTTGCACCGACGCTATGCGACCGAGAACACACTGTCAACGTTGAAGTTGATTACATCAACGTTGATGGAAGTTCGGACGGGGAACGCGTACCATTCCGTAGGTGCCCAGAACCTCAGTGACCACCAGCAGCGGGATGAGTCGGCGTCGGCGTAGCGCACAGAACGAAAGTAGCCCCAATTACCAGGCAAAACGCCGCGAATTGCTGCAGGATGCCGCCATCGTGTTCCAGGAGAAGGGCTATGAAGCCGCGACGTTGAACGACATCGCGGAACGGTTCGGCACCGATCGCGCGTCGATCTACTATTACTTCGCGAGCAAGAAAGAGCTTTTTCAGGCGCTCTTCCACGATGTGGTCAGCGGCGTCCTCGACGAGAACATCAAAGCTGCGGAGGCTGTGCTCGCGCTCGACCTACCCCCCGCCGAGAAACTTCGTCGACTGGTGGAACTCCAGCTACTGTCGTACGAGAACAACTATCCATATGTCTACCTGTACATCCAGGAAGACATGGCAAAGCTCGAGTTCCAGTCGACGCCCTGGGCTAAAGACATGCTCCGGATGACCAGGCGGTTCGAGAAGATCGTCTCCGAATTGCTCGACGAGCTTGTCGCCGAGGGAACCTTCCGCGATGACATCCCCACGCCGCTGATGGCCAAGGCATTGTTTGGGATGATCAACTGGACCCATCGGTGGCTCAAGCCGGGACCGCGCAAGGTCAATGCCAAACAAACCATCGATGCCTTCTGCAGTCTCTTCTTCGAGGGTGCGTTGAAACCCGAGTCGTAGGCCAAACGGCGCACGGGAAGCACCACCTGGACGCGAATCCGACTGCGCTCCAACCCCGCAATGGTCGAGCAGATGCCCCGCCCTGCATCTGAGTGCGCTCCGCGGGCGGGGAGCCCACAACATCCCGTCGGTCCTGGTCCGCTGCGGCGAGAGCATGCAACTCGCCCGTTCGGTGCAGACAAGGGCACGCTGCTGTGCATATTCGCCGACATTGAGCGGCCGAGCCGTGGCGACCTCTCCTCGTCTAAGACGGGCGCGGTCCGGCCTCCCCCACCTGGGCGGCGTCTTCCAGAACGCCGTCGCTACCCCAACCGCACCGGCCGATCTACCGCAGCCTCACGGGTACCGTTGAACCGCGGTTGCGGGACCGCATGGGCAAAGCCGCAGCGCTCGCCGTCTCCGCCGGGGCTCGAACGGCAGGACTCGGAGCATCGACCCAACACGACATCCCAGGCCCACTATCGGCGGCCAGGCGCATCTGATGGCGATCACCTCCTCCGGGTTCCTCGCCACCTCGCGGATGAAGGCCCTCCCACGGTTGCCTCGCCGGCGGAGCGCGCATTGCACCACCTCGCCGGCCCTACTCACGATGAGCCGGCCAACAAACACCGAACTACGCAGTGACGGCACCGGCGAACCCAAAGCGGCGGACCGCGACCAGGGATGGCTCCGCCCACCGCACGGCAACCTCGGTGGTGTGCGGACTACGAGATCGCCGCTGGCGTGTGTAGCGAGAGTGTCGGCGGCACTGTTCTCCTCGACCGGGTGCGGCCCAGTGGCGGAAGGCACGCGGGAGCCGAGGCACGCGCATCCGATGCGGCCGGCGCCGACCAGCGCAGTGGCGGCATTGGAGGCCGCCGGACAACACCCGTCGCACGTGTTCGGCATCCATCCCCGGCCCAGGCAAGCCGATGCGGCGGATGCCATTGGCCACGCAGAAGCGGGTGTATGCCGAGGTCACCGTGTCGCCAACGACGGGTAAATCGTCCTCACTCTGAGGACACCCCATTCGCTCGAACTGTTCCAGCCCGAGCAACGCCCCACTGCATCGGCGTCAGGAGCACCCTTTCGAGGACCTCGGAGGGATGCCGGCCACACCGAAATCAACCCTGACGTTGACGGCGGTGGCCGGAAAAGTCTACAGTGATCCACTGTGGTGCCCGTCACGCCTGGAGAAAGGGAGGTTGGCGATTCCAAAATCGGAGGCAAGGCCACATGCCGGTCTTCGCCATATGCGACTGCAGCAGGTTCACGCCCGACGGTATCGCGCGGCACTGGGCCGAGGCCGGCAGCTTCTTGCAGCATCGACGCAGAACCGCACACCGTTGGCACCGCCGCATCCAGGCTCGATCGACGGTGCGCTTGCCGCACCGCGCTCATCTACACCCGGCGATGAATGACGGCTGACAATGGCCTCACAAGCGACCGACGCCGCACACGCACACCGATTCGGAACGACAGACTAAGGGTGGCGGAATTGCCTGACCGTGCCGAATCCAGCCGACAGGATCATGCTGATTCTCTAGTGAGAGAGGTCGTTTCGTCGATCACGGCCGCTGCTGACGCCCGCCTCACCGAGATTGCTGACACGATCGTCGCGCGTCTGATCAGTGAGATTGAATACTTCGCAATTGATCAAGCGATCCTCGATCAGTTGAATGCCGGCGCAGCCCACAACTTCGCCATCACCATGCAGATCTTGCGGCACGATATTGAAATCGAGCAGGTCGAACCGTCGGCGCCCGCGACCGCGCTAGCTCAACTGCTCGCACAGCGCGACATTCCGATTACAGCTCTCGAGCATGCATACCGGTTGTACCAAGACAGCGTTGTTCGATGGTGTTTGCAGGAGCTCGCTGTTCGTAGCGAAAGCGCAACGGTCACCGCTGGTGCTGCCCTCGAGATTACCAACCTGGTATCCGCCCACGTCAACCTGATCGCCCAACAGTTGTTGTCCACGTACGAATTCGAGCGCGACGCTTGGCGTTCGCGTCGAAGCGCCTCGAGGTCGGCACGGATCAACGACATTCTTGCGAATCGCCCGGTGGAAGTCGAACCGACCGAGAGGATACTGGGATACCACTTCGGCCAACACCACCTCGGCATCATCCTGTGGACCGAGCGCACCAAGAGCCCCGAAGTGGGGTTAGCACATCTCGAATCGGCCGCCACTGCTCTTGCACGCCAGCTGGGCATCAGTGCGCCTCCGCTCTTCGAAGCTCGAGATGCGCACATGGCCCGCGCGTGGGTGCCGCTGGCGGGCGCTGAGACCGTCGACCGCGAGCGTCTGAGCGCGCTCGAGCGCCGTTGGGACAGTCCTGTTTTCGTCAGCATCGGGCAACCTCGCGAAGGTGTCGAGGGGTTCGTGCGTACTCACAACGAAGCCGATCTGGCCAGAGTCGTCGTGCAGGCGTCGGAATCGCCTGGCCAGCGGATCGTGTGCGCTAGCGACCTGGGAGCGGTGACGTTGATGTGCAACGACCTGAGCGCAACCCGGGCATGGGTGGCGGACATCCTGGGTCCGCTCGGCGTCGACGACACCTCCGCCACTCAGCTACGTGCGACACTACGAGAGTTTCTACGGACGGGCGGCAGTTACGCTGCCACCGCTGACGCACTGCACATG
Source organism: Rhodococcus sp. ZPP (assembly GCF_017656075.1). Classification (NCBI taxonomy): domain Bacteria; kingdom Bacillati; phylum Actinomycetota; class Actinomycetes; order Mycobacteriales; family Nocardiaceae; genus Rhodococcus; species Rhodococcus sp. ZPP. The sequence goes on along the minus strand of NZ_CP058638.1, from coordinate 5,543,937 downwards.
CACAAGAACTCTGTCGTCTACCGGCTCAAAAAGATCGAAGACCAGCTCGGGTGCTCCGTACGGGATCACAGGTTGGACCTCGAGAACGCACTGGAACTCGCTTTTTGGCTTGGATCAGCAGTATTGACGCAAGCCTGAACCCGCGCATCAATCGACGGGGTTCTCCGCTGTCCAGATGCGGACTCGGGCGTGCACAGCCGACAGTATGACTACAACCACTTTCGATGCCGACTGTGATTGGGCGCACAGACCAAATCGAGGCCTCATCTGTGTGTCGCGCGACCGGTGCAATCGACAACCTGCACGCCTAGATTGTTAATAGCCCAATAGTTCGACATCGATTCGAGAACTCACCTCGACCGAATCCGCTCCCGAACAGCGAACCACCGAGTACACCAGGATCCTGATTCCACCGTTGAGGGCTCATCGCCGGGCTGCATGAGGTATCCGGTACAGCCCAGATCACTGATGCGAACAACGCACCACTGCGACACCACGAACGCTGAACAGCAATCAACGCACCTGACAAGCGACCAACTGGCGCCCGCGAAAAAAGGAGAGCGTTTCCATTGCCGGAACAACTTCTAACACGCGGTAGCTGCGGCGGAACACCAGCTCCATTCGCCTTCGACGCGCTGGGCGGCGGAGCCGAGGACCTTCGAGGAACCGCTACCGAGATGGAGTGTGACTAGTGACCGACGAAAATCAGACCGCCTTGACGGGGCGACTTGTCGTCGTGGGCGGGGGAACCGCCGGCGCCGAAGTAGCCTTCGCGTCCCGAAGCGGGGGCTGGAGAGGTGAGATCATAGTCCTGAGCGACGAGGCGTACCCGCCGTACCACCGGCCGCCGCTGTCGAAGGACCTGTTGAAGATGGACGCCGTCCTCGCTGATCCGGATCCGCTGAAAGGCGCACCACTATATGCCAAGAAGGATGTCGACCTTCGCTTGGGAACTCGGGTCGACGGCATCGACGCGGATGCCCGAACGCTGAGCCTGAAGGCGAATCAGGCCCTCTCCTACGATCGTCTGGTCCTGGCGGTCGGAGGGCGCGCCCGCGAGCTCCCGCTAATTGCTCAACTCGAAACACAACCCACCAACGTCCACCAGCTTCGCACCCTCGACGACTGCGCACGACTGCGTGCCTGCTTTCACACCGGCCGCGTTTTGATGATCGTGGGGGCAGGCTACATCGGACTGGAAGTGGCCGCAGCCGCAGTGAAGGCCGGCCAGAGAGTAATCCTCCTCGAAGCCGCGCCGCGCGTTCTCGCGAGGGTGACGGCGCCGGTGGTCTCACAGTTCTTCGAACGCGAACACGCCAAACGAGGCGTGGAGATCTTGACCTCCACGACGATCGAGCGCCTGTCGTTCGGCCCCGACGGGCGAGTAAATAGTGTCGCGACGTCCGACGGGTCCGAATACCGTGTCGACAATCTGGTAGTGGGCGTCGGCTTGGAGCCCAATATCGAACTCGCCAGCGATGCCGGTCTGGAGATCGGCAACGGAATCATCGTCGACGATTCGCTGACAACCAGCGACCCGAACATCCTCGCCATAGGGGACTGCGTGGACTTCCACAGTGAATTCTACGACCGCCGCGTGCGAATCGAATCGGTCGCCAACGCTGTGGAACACGCCCGCCGCGCGGCGAACACGTTGACCGGCAGAGGGCCGAAACCCTGGCAGGTTCCCTGGTTTTGGTCCAATCAGTACGAGCACAGCCTCAAGATCGTCGGGCTCTCCACCGGATACGACGAGACGCGGGTCATCGACGACTCCCAGGGCACCTCCTTCGCAGTCGAGTATCTGAGAGAAGGTCGACTCATCGCAGTCGATGCCATCAACCATGCTGCGGCGTTCCAGTCGGGCAAACGGCGAATCGCGGAGACGATTGACGCCTGAGCAATCAAGCATCCGAACCGCCTACGAAAGGACAATCATGCCAACCGTCACCTATATCTGCCCCGACGGGGAATTGGAAGCGGTCGACGTACCGGTAGGAACCTCGATCATGAAAGCCGCTGTATCCCACGGCATCGAATCGATCGTGGGTGACTGCGGGGGGAGCGCATCGTGCGCCACCTGCCATGTGTACGTGGAGAGCCACCACGAAAAGCTGCCCCCCAAGACCGCCAACGAGGACGAAATGCTCGGTGACGCAGCCTCCGAAGTCCTACCCAATAGCCGTCTCGGTTGCCAACTGGTCATGCGCGACGACCTGGCCTCACTCGTCGTTCGTGTCGCCCCCGAACAGTGGTGACCATTAACAACGTTCCCTCCAACCAGAAGGACAAGACATGACCACAAGCATCGAGACCCAAAACCTTCCCAGCAACGTACCGCCAGAACGAGTGGTCGATTTCGACATGTTCGCGCCCGGGGACATCAGTAACGGTCTACAGGCTGCGTGGGCGGGTTTGCAGGACACCGGACACGGCCTCGTATGGACGCCACGCAACGGTGGGCACTGGATCGCGGTGCGCGGCCAGCTCCTCAAAGCGATATTCGAGAACCACGAGACCTTTTCGAGTAAGTGCCCGTTCTTGCCGAAAGAAGCCGGTGAGCAGTACAGCTTCATACCGACCTCCCTCGACCCACCCGAGCACCGTCCGTACCGGAAAGTGCTCAACTCGGCTGTAGGCCCGGCGTCGATCCGCCGCATCGAAGGTGAAATCGAAGGCATCGCGGCCGACTTGATCGACTCGATCGCCGCCGACGGCAAGTGCGACTTCACGAAAGCGTTCGCCGAAATCTTCCCTGTCGAGGTCTTCTTGCGTCTGGTCGACCTACCGAGCTCGGATTCGGCTCGCCTGAAGTTCATCGCAGACCAGATGACGCGACCCGACGGTACGATGACGATGACCGAGGCAACGAACCTATTCTTCGACTACCTCGGGCCCGTCATCAACGAACGACGCGAGAACCCCGGACCGGACGCCATCAGCGCGGTAGTCAAAAGCACCGTCGAGGGGCGGCCACTCACACAGGACGAATGCCTGCGAATCTGTGGGCTGCTTCTGCTTGCAGGACTGGACACTGTCGTCAACTTCCTCAGCTTCATGATGCAACACCTTGCCGAGAACCCCGCCGATCGACAGACGCTCATCGACAATCCGGAACTCATCGACAACGCCGCCGAAGAGTTGCTGCGTCGATACGGCCTGGTCGCCGACGCTCGAATCATCAATGGCGACAGCGAGATGGACGGAGTCAGGTTACTCGACGGCGACATGATCGCCGTGCCGACGATGCTCTTCGGACTCGATCCACAGGTGACAGGGTGCCCCATGGACGTCGACCTGAAGCGAAAGGATCCCGAGCACTTCACTTTCGGCCACGGAGTGCACCACTGTGCGGGCTCCTACCTGGCCCGTAAGGAGATCACAACGACGTTGAAGGAATGGCTCGCTCGTATCCCCGATTTCGAGATCGTTCCCGGAGAGCAGATCGAGCACCGTTCCGGAATCGTCGGTGCCGTTGTCAGCTTGCCGCTGCAGTGGTGAAGTCCCCTACACACATCAACCTCGAAAGGCCTCCCAGAAGATGAAGGCATGGCAATTCACGGCGATAGACGAACCGCTGCACATGGTCGACTTGGCTGACCCGGAGCCCGGACCCACCGACATCATCGTCGACACCAGGGCGGTCGGACTGTGCCACTCGGATATCGGCTTCATGAACGGAACCATCACAGCGCTACTCGGGCACGTACCCATCGTCCTCGGGCACGAGATCGTCGGTACCGTGTCCGCAGTCGGGACTGACGTTACCGAGTTCGTCAAAGGCGACCGCGTCGGGATACCCGCCACTACCGATGGGCCGGGCACCGCACTTAACGGTGGGTACGCTCAAAAAGTCAAGGTCCCTGCCCATCTGCCGGTCAAACTGCCCGAGAGCCTCTCGTTCCGCGATGCCGCGCCAGCTACCTGCTCCGGCCGAACGGCATACAGGGCAGTGCATACCGCTGGGCAGGTCGAATCCGGAATGAAAGTGGGCATCATCGGTTTCGGCGGTCTCGGTTATTTCGGCGTCCAGATCGCACTGGCGGCAGGGGCGACCGTGTTCGTCTCCGAGCTCAACGAGTCTCGATGGCCACTTGCGCGCGAATTGGGTGCGAAGGGGTGTTCGAAGGATATCCGCGATTTCGAGTCCGAGCAATTGGACTTGATCATCGACTTCGCGGGCGCAGACGGAACTCTGGATTCCGCCGTCGATGCCATCCGCCACAGTGGCCGCATCGTCGAGGTCGGCCTGGGGGCGGAGACGTCGTCGGTGTCCATTCCGAACATCACGATGAAGGAAGTCCACATCGTAGGCTCGTCCAACGGAACGAAGGACGAAGCGCGCGCGATACTCGAGCTCGTCGCGGACGGATCGGTTCGTCCCCACACCGAAGAGATCGCGTTCGACGACATTCCCGCAGGCCTGCACCGCTTGGAGCAGGGGAAAACGGACGCGCGACTGATCGCGGTTCTGTAACAGGGACCCGTGGGCCACCCACCGGCCCTCGAACGAATGTGCCGGTGGGTGGCCCGAAGCCGCGATATCGGGCTAATCTACGCTAATGTTGACCACACGGCCGGTTGTAGGTCGAAGGACCTTAGAGGAGACGCACGTGACAGCGACGGTATTGGTAGCGGGGGCTCGTACTCCCATCGGAAAGCTGGGCGGAGCGCTCGCCTCGCTGACTGCCGTCGACCTCGGAGGGCACGCCATCCGCGGCGCCCTGGCGAGGGCCCGCGTCGACGGGGGCGCGGTGGACGCGGTCATCATGGGTAACGTCGTCCAGGCAGGCGTCGGGCCCAACCCGGCACGGCAGGCAGCGACCTCGGCGTCCATTCCACTCACTACCCCCGCGATCACGATCAACAACCTGTGCCTTTCCGGACTACAGGCGATCATCGACGCAGACCGGCTCATCAAGTCCGGTGATGCCGACATCGTTGTCGCAGGGGGCATGGAGTCGATGACGGGCGCCCCCTATCTCGCGCGCGGAGCGCGTCTCGGATATCGTTACGGTGCAGTATCATTCGACGATGCACTGGACCGAGACGCGTTGATCTGCGCGTTCGACGACATCTCGATGGGCGAGGCGACCGACCGCTACGTCCAGGCCACCAACCTCGATCGCGCAGGCCAGGACGCCTTCGCGGCGCGATCGCACGAGCGCGCTGCTGCCGCGACCGAGGACGGCACGTTCGCCGACGAGATCGTTCCCGTGGAGATCGTGTCACGCCGCGGTTCGACGACAGTCACCGCCGACGAGGGCATCCGCGGCAGCACGACTGTGGAGACCCTCGGCAAGCTCCGGCCTGCATTCCTCGAGGACGGCACCATCACTGCCGGTTCGGCATCACAACTGTCCGACGGCGCGGCCGCGGTCGTTCTGATGAGCAAGGCGAAGGCAGAGGAACTCGGTCTCGAATGGCTGGCCGAGCTCGGGACGTCCGCGTTCGTCGCCGGTCCGGACACGTCACTGCTCCCCCAGCCGGCCAACGCAATCACGCGGGCTCTCGAGAAGGACGGCAATCTGAAGGTGGATGATCTCGATCTCGTGGAGATCAACGAGGCTTTCGCCGGCGTCGCACTCGAGTCGGTTCGTCAACTGGGCGTCGACGCCGACAAGGTCAACATCCACGGCGGAGCAATCGCACTCGGGCACCCCGTCGGTATGTCCGGCGCACGGCTCGCGCTGTCACTGGCGTACTCGTTGAAGCGCCGCGGCGGTGGCGTCGGCGCAGCAGCACTGTGCGGCGGCGGCGGCCAGGGGAATGCACTGATCGTCAGACGGTAGAGAAGTCCGAGTGCTCCCACACTCCGATGCATGTCGTGGTGTGCATGGACATCACCGTAGCGCTTCGGTGCGATCCCCGGGTTGTGGTTGCGCTCACCCGGAGATCGCACCGAAGCAGATACACGGACGGTCTTCACTGGTGCACATTTCGTTGCACGAACTTTCAGTCAACGCATGGTGACCGCCATCGGCAACCATGCCCCGGCAACCTCACCGATCACCTCAGCGCCGTGTCCTATTCCCGACACCGGCCAGGCCAGATGTGCACGGACAGAGCCTGGCCCGTCTTCGGGTGAAGTCTCCAACACCGGGGATACGCACCTCCGCTCGCCCACTTTCGGATTATCTGCACCACCGGTCTGCCACTCGTCGGCCATGCACCAGCGGCACATTCTCCTGCACGTTCGCCGTCGGGGTCCCCCAAACTCTCAATGTCCACGTTGATGTTGACAGAAGCGGCTATCTTTGCGACGCTCGTCACAGAGGATTGGCAAACACCCTGGAAGAATCGAGGCCGACGATGGACTGTCCGACCACCCGGGTACAACGTGCCTTGTCTGATCTCAGCGCCGGACGACCAGTCGTGCTGACAGGCACGAATCCGGCCGACGATGCACACCTCGTACTCGCGGCTGAGAAGGCAATGGTCGAGTCGATCGCCTTCATGGTGAGGTTCGGCTCCGGACTGATCTGTGCCGCACTTCCCGGTACCGAATGCGACCGCCTGCAGCTGACCAGAATGGTCGGCGAGGACCGTGACCATTCCGGCATCGAGTACACCGTGAGCGTCGACGCCGTTGGGCCGGGGACCGGCATATCGGCCACGGACCGGGCCCGGACACTACGCATGCTGTCGGACGGCTCCAGCGCCGCCGATGCATTCACCAGGCCAGGACATGTGTTGCCGGTGCGAACGGATCCCGCCGGCGTCCTGTCCCGCCGGGCTGCCGCTGAAGCCGCTGTCGACCTGGCAAGCGTGGCGGGCCTACGACGAGCCGGTACCTTCACCGCATTGGTCTCCGACGATGATCCCACCCGTATCTCCAGCTCCGGGGAGGCACAGCGGTTCGCCGCCGACCACGGTCTGGGCGTTGTCTCCATCGAAGACGTAGTCACCTATCGGCGCATGGCCGAATCGCATCTCCACACACAGTTCATGCTGGTCCGTGAGTCGACACTGGGGCATGTGCATTGCGTCGGATATCGCAGCGATGTCACCGATATCGACTATGTCGCCTATTCTCTCGATTCGTCTCCGGGTGTCGCCACGCCCATCGTCTGCTTGGAAAGCGAGAGCGATCCAGCACCGCATCTGACGCCGGACATCGCCACAACGGCTCTGGCCATGGTCGCTGAACATGGTTATGGCACAGTGATAGTGGCGCGGCGCAGCAACGGCGAGGTGCTGTCGGCCGACGTCAATGCAGACCTGGTCGAGGTCGTGCGCGAGTGCGGATATCGCTCGCCGATTCTACTCAACTTCTCGCCCGAAGCTCGTACCACGATGTGGCATTTCGGAATGAGTATCAGCAGTCAGTCGTTCGGCTCCGCCACGACCGACCCCGACCTTCCCTCACACTACTCGGCGGACGTCGACCGCCAATCCACCCACGTTGTCGGGACGGTGGTGCGTGGAGATCAGCGTGGCCGTGAACTGGGCTTCCGCACTGCAAACCTCGAACTCGAGGATTCGAACTCGATAGCAGACGGAGTGTGGGCCGGTCGCTGCACGTTGCCGGACGGCTCGATCTTTACCGCCGCCATTTCGATCGGCAGGCGACCCACCTTCTACGGGCGGTCGGGCGCCCGACTACTCGAGGCTCACTTACTCGACTTCTCCGGTGACCTCTATGGCCTGACTGTCAATGTGCAGCTGGAGCATTGGGTGCGGGGGCAGGCTGCCTTCGCGTCGAAAGAAGAGCTCATCGCAGCACTCTCTGCCGACGTGGTACGGACCCGATCACTGATGCACCCCTTCGGATGAATCGGCACCATGCCGTCCGTTCCAGCGGAATCGCGAGGCGCGTTGTACAGCACTTTTGCGACCATCGGGCAAAAATCAACGTCAACGTAACAGTTGACAGTGATCGCGATCACCATTACCCTGGAGGATGCGGTGATCGGTCTGTACTTACCGGCAACACGCCGAGGCACGTCGCCGGATGATGGACAGAGCCCGTGTTCGATGCCTTCGCGTTTATCGCCCATCGGGCCGGCGCGAAGCGGCGGATTCGCATGAACGATGCAATCCGCAACGAGTGACTGAACGACTCGGAGCATTTTCTCGCGTCCCGACCGGAAAGCGCTGCACTGTCGACACGACCGAAATCGATACCTCGATGATGACAAAGATTGGGAGATCCAGAAATGGAATGCGGAATTTTTCACACCCCGTACATGCGCCCCGGGCGTAAGGACAAGGAGACGTTCGAGTACTCGTTGCTGCTCGCTGCGGCCGCCGACAAGTTCGGTTATCGCGACTTCATGGTCGGCGAGCACGGCATGCAGGCGTGGGAGAATATTCCCAACCCCGAGTTGCTGATCGTCGCAGCCGCTCAGATCACCGAGCGCATGCGTTTTGCGCCGATGGCGCACATCGTGCCTCTGCACAATCCGTCGACGCTCGCCATCCAGGTCGGGTACACCTCGCAGTTGCTCGAGGACCGCTATTTCCTCGGTGTCGGCGCGGGATCCTGGGAGAACGAGGCGGTACTGCGTGGCCAGCCCGGTGACCTGTCCGAAGCCCACCCTCGATTGATGGAGGGACTCGAGGTGATGGACAAGGTCTGGCGTCAGGAACCCTTCAACTTCGAAGGCAAGTACTACAAGGCCGCACGCCTCGACGGACAGATCGATCCGGGTAGCGTCGCATCGCATGGTGAATTCAAGGTCAAGGACGGCGAGGAGTACCACCTGACCGCAGATCATTCGCCGCACGGCGGCGCAGACGGTCTCGAGATCGCTGTCACTGGTCTGAGCAAGAACTCTCCGTCCCACCGACTCGCCGGTGAACGCGGTTGGACCCCCATCTCCTTCTACGGAGGTTCTGCGCTACTGAGGTCGCAGTGGGATACGTACTCCGAGGCCGTCCGGTCCATCGGTGGAACGCCGCAGGGTGCGAACTTCAAGATCGCCCGCGACGTGTACGTTGCAAAGACCGACGAGGAAGCCAAGGAGCAGGCCAAGAACGGCGCCCTGGGCCATGCGTGGAAGAAGTACCTGATGCCGGTCTACCAGAAGTACCGGATTCTTCAGGGCTTCATCGACGATGCAGACAAGAAGGTCGACATCGACGATGTCGACCTGGACTACCTGGCCGACCACGTCTGGCTGTGCGGCAGCCCCGAAACGGTCATCGCCAAGATCGAGAAGACCTTCGAGCTGGCAGGCTTCCGGTACGGCCAGCTGGCGGTCAACACCCATGACGCTCTCGACGATCCGGCACCGTGGGTGGAGTCACTGCGCCTGTTCGCGACGGAGGTCGTGCCGAACGTGCATGTGGAAGGCACCCACGAGACGGTCGCAGTGAACTGACGTCCTGCCCGGTTCACGTCCCGAGAGGGTCATCGGTGTCCTGGGCACCGGGGTCGGATGGATGCCCGATCGAACTCCTTCGTTTCGCGACGGAGCGTCAATAGGACGTTGCCGCCCGGAATACCCACCGGGGCTAGCTCGTCCGATGTGATGGGCCGTTTCCTGAGACGTAGCGGTGATGAGGGCTGGTGTGCCCTCATCACCGCTACGTTCATTGCGGTCCTTCGTTCGATCCGAGCACTACACCGTCACCGCTGTCGGAAGTGAGATCTTGGGAGCCACTTCCTTCTGGATCATTGCCAGCGAATTGAACCAGGGCGCCGGGTCGTCGGAGTAGTCGTGCGATTCGATCTGCAGCGTGCCCCATCCGCCGCTGGCCTCGAACAACGTATTGATCTTGTCTACCACGGTGTCCGGTGAGCCCACACAGAACACGTTGTCGACAACCCATTCCAGATCGACGTCGGCCCTGTCCGCTCCGGCGTCCTTGATGAACCCGTCCATCATGCCGAAGCGCCACCAGATCGGAATGAGGTAGCGCTCGAAGCAGTATCCGATAGGCCCTTCCATCACAAGCCGCTTCGCCTCCTTGTCCGTGTCGGCGACGAACACCGTCTGGGACACGTGATAGCGCGAACGATCAGCGACGTGCCCATTGGCCTCCGCGGCGGTGGAGTAGATGTCCCAGTGCATCTTCAAGGCGTCCAGCCCGGAGAAGATCGACATCGGTCGGAATCCGCGCTCGCCCGCGAACTTCATCGAGGGCGACTTGGCGCTGAATCCGGTCACGGCGATTTCCGGTGCACCACCCCACGGACTGAGGTCGGCCAGCTTGTGCTGATCGTCGCCCTCGTCGCCGTGCTTCTCTTCCGGGTAGCCGGCGTTCCAGAAACGTCCCTCATAGAAGAAGGGTTCGCGCTTCCAGATCTTCTCCATGATGTCGAGTGACTCACGGACCATCTCGTTGGTGAACTGAGTGTCTTCACCGTTCTTGATGCCATGAATGTACGAAGCGTCCGGATAGGCGCCGGCACCGACGCCGAGGAAGTACCGGCCCTCGAGGATCTGCGACAGCCAGCCCACCATGATCGCGAGCTTCGCCGGATTGTGGTGGGGAAGGATGTGAGCCATCGGCGCAAACTTGATCCGCTCGGTCTGGCGTGCGGCTGCTGCGATGATCAACTCTGGGTTGGGAATATTCTCCCAACGCTGTGAGGCATGCTCGGAGAACATGATCGAGTCGAAGCCGATCTTGTCGGTCTCGATGGCCTGCTGTACGCACCAGTCGAACGTCTGGCGCGCGGTCCGCTCGGGGCGCATGTACGGGTGGACGATGAGTCCTGTTTCCATTGCCATCGTGAACTGCCTTTCTACGAATTTGTGGTCGACTATCCAGTGCTGGTACGAGACCTTTGGTCAGGCATAAAAAATGTCGTATGCGTGCTTGGTGTCCATGTACTCCTTGACCGACAGGATCTTCCCGTCGCGAAACTCGAATAGGAAGTGGTACTGGTTCTGATAGACCTTGCCGTTCTTCAACTTCGCGTACGAGGTGGCCTCGACGGCGACCTTGTCTCCTTGCGCGATCGCCGCAGTCGGAGTGATCTCGAGAGCGCCGTTCTCGTATATGGAAGTGACCCCGCTGAGTAACGCACCGAGACCGTCCTTGTCATAGCTTCCCGACATTCCGTCGATACCCCCGGACACCCAATAGGTCGCCTCAGGGTGGAGCGTGTCGAGGATCTGTTCCACGTCGCCCGTGGAGAAGACCTTTGCGAAGTTATTGGCTGAGGCGATGTTTTGTTCCGGCGTGCTCATGGATGCTCCGTCTGTGCAGCGATCTATTCATCTATGACCTGTATCACTGTGTACTGTCGGCGCCGTGCACGAAACCGTAGTTGCACTCGGTTCACCACTTATCCCGGCGCGGCGTGATTGATGCAGGTCAGGGCGTGCTGCTGTCGGTCATGAAGTGCTCACTAGTTGTCAATGTGCATGTTGTCAGATCTTGACCACGCGCCCCGGCACGGGCATGATCGAACAGTGTCACCCATCACAGATCCCCGTACGCGGACGAAAGAGCACAGTGAACGCTGACGAGTGGCGCGAGATAGTCGAGCTTCGACAATCTGGTGAATCGATCTCGGGCATCGCGACGCGCCTGCAGGTCTCGCGCAACACAGTGCGGCGCGCCCTGAACTTCGAGGCACCCCCGCGGGACCACCGACCACGGTCTGGGTCGTCAGCCGACGCCCTCCGACCCCGCATCGCCGCGGCGCTCGACGTGGATCCGAATATGACAGTGGCACAACTGCATCGGGAACTCGAATGGAGCGGATCGCGAAATACGCTGGCGAGCGCGGTCCGGCGCGTCAAGGAGGAGCGTTCACGAACGACCGGCAGCCGCACATCGAGCATCCGCACGTCCACTGGGACCGATATTCCACTCTTCTCGACAAGTTTCGTCGGTCGCAGCGAAGACCTGGACAAAATCCGGGTACTACTCGGCGACAACCGGTTCGTCACTGTCGCCGGCCCCGGTGGTATCGGCAAGACCAGGCTCGCGGCAGAGGCGGCAGCTACGTACCGTCGGGCATTTTCCGATGGAGTCCGCTTCGTGGAGCTGGCGTCCCTGCGAAGCGAGACTCTGCTCCCCCAGACGATTCTGGACGCCCTGGGGTTCGACGAGCGAGATGCACCGGAACGAAGTGCAACCGAATCGCTCCTCGAATCGATCCGCTACAAGCACCTGTTGCTGGTGCTGGACAATTGCGAGCATCTCGTCAGCGCGTGCGCCGAGTTGATCTCGCTTCTGTTGCGGAACACCGAACATGTGAAGATTTTGGCCACCAGTCGTGAAGTGCTGGCGATTCCCGAAGAGCACGTGCTCGTCCTCGATCCACTGTCCATGACGGACCACCGTGACCCGGACAGGCCGGGTCCGGCCATCGAGTTGTTCGAGAGCCGCGCCTCGGCGGCACTGTCCGGATTCTTCATCACGGATTCGAGCCGGGACGCTGCCCGCCGGGTGTGCACACAACTGGACGGTATGCCGCTGGCCATCGAACTGGCTTGTGCTCGCTTGACCGCGCTGTCCGTAGAAGATCTGGCGGAACGTCTCGACGACCGGCTGGCGTTGTTGACAACGGGTAACCGCGGCGGGCCGAGTAGACATCGAAGTCTGCATGCGACGGTCGAGTGGAGTTACGATCTCTGCACTCCGCAGGAGCAGGTGCTCTGGGCCCGATTGTCCGTATTCTCCGAAGGATTCGACCTCGCCGCGGCCGAAAGTGTCTGTGCCGGAGATCCTGTCGACGCCGCGAGCATCTTGGATACGATCACCGGTCTGATCGGCAAGTCGGTGCTACAGCGCACCACCGGCGAGGGACGGGTCCGGTTCAAGATGCTGGAAACGATTCGGCACTTCGGTGCCGGCAAACTGTCCGATCGCGAGAAGGCCGAGCTACGGGTGGCACACCTGCGTTGGTGCGCTGAACTGGTGCGCACCGCGCGCCGATCATGGACAGGGGCCGAGCAAGAGCGTGTGAGCGCCCGGCTTCGCGAGAACCGCGCCAACTTGCGGTCGGCATTACAGGCTGCGCTGAGCGACCGGAATCACGAGACGCTGCACCTCGCGTCGAGCCTCGTCGCGACCTGGTTCCTGTGGTCGTCGGCATTTTCGGTACGAGAACACCGGACGTGGGTGACTGAGTTCCTCGGTCGCGGCGACATTGCCGAAGATGTCGTAGCAAAGCTCAACGCGACGCTGGGATTGCTGCAGACGATGCAGGGCGAGAGAGTCCAAGCGGCCCGAGCGCTCGCTGCTGCCGCGCAACGCGCACGCGAACTCGGTGACAATGCGACACTGGCATTCGCCCTGCAGACGCAAGGCCTCAACACCTACCTCGGCGGTAATTTCGAGGCCGGCGAACGCCACCTGTCGGACGCGTTGACACTATACGAGCGCCTTCCCGGTATTACCGATCTGATGTGGACGGCCCATATCGAGATGGGAATGCTCTGCAGCTCCCGCGGAGAGACCGAACGCGCTGCCGAGAACTTCGGGTTCGTTTACGCGCAGGCATCGGCTACCGGAGAGAAATGGATGTTGTCGTACGCGGTGTATGGATTGGGATTGGTCGAGCTGGTTCGCGGCCGGCACGACGAGGCCATCACCCACGCAATGAACGCCCTCGCGCTCAACCGTGCCTTCGATGACACAGTCGGAGCAACATTGGTCACCGACCTTCTCGCATGGGCAGAAGCCGCGGCAGGTTCCGGGGAACGCGCCGCCGTACTTCTCGGTGCAGCATCGTCCATGTGGGAATCGTTTGGCATGCAGCTCTACGGATCCCGGCACTGGGTCGAACGGAGGGAGGTGTACGAATCGCGTGCGCGGACCTCGCTCGGAGACGAGCTCTACACGACATCGCGTCGTTGGGGGTCGACACTGTCGATAGCCGAACTCATCGCTTACGCCCTGGATGAGGAGCCCGACGACAACCCGGCGGCATCGCCACATCCGGTGGTCGGACTCTCACCCCGGGAGATGGACATTGCACAATACGTGGCACACGGACTCACCAACAGGGAGATCGCGGACCGGCTCGTCCTGTCCATCAGGACCGTCGAGGGACACGTCGCGCACCTGCTCCGAAAGTTGGGAATCTCTCGCCGCTCCCAAGTGGCAGCCTCACTCGCGGAGAGGAGTGCCCGACTGGAGTGAAACTCTTGGCGCCGCAGCCGTGGTGTCAGCCCACGCCGTGGTGCTCGGGAGCGGCTGCCGAGATGTCAAGAACCTCGCGAATGCTGCGCGCACCAGCACCGAGGTCGAGGGCGTTCTTCAGGTGCAGCAAGAACCCAGGCTTGTATCGGTGGGTTGGAGTGGAATCGGCCGCGAGAGAGATCAATTCCTTGGTCACTGCCCGCAGTGCCCGGCTCTTCCACGGCACCGCACAGTAGTCGAAGAACGCTACGAACGTTTCCGGTGACATCCTCAACAGCGCATCGAAGAAGCCTGGAAGCTCGTCCTCCATGCGCTGCCAGTACGGATCGGTACCGATGTAGCGATCCCACAGGTTCTGCTGTGTCTGATCAAGCGGTGCGGCACCACCACCGCCTCTGCGGCGAAGGGCACTCGACAACTGCCTCGACGACTCGAACAGAGTATGCACACCGAGTCCCGATACCACCGTCAATGCTTCCTGAATCTGTGCAGCGTCGAGGCCCAGATCCAGTGCATCCTCGATGTAACGGGCGGTACCCGCGACATCCATGGTCGTTACTGCCGAGCGCACTGCAATCTGTGTGAGCACACGTGTTTGCTCATCGAGACCGGCTCCGTCCTCCACTCCGTCCAGAATCTCTTCCGCCAAGACACGAAGGTCTCGGATGTCGCATTCGACTGTCGTGGCTCTCATCCGGCTGCGCTCATTGAGTTGGTCGGCGTCGCTAGTTGCGCTTTGAGCCCACGCTTGTTGATCTTCGTCGCCGACATCGGCCACCCTCCGGACTCGACGAAGTGCACTGCGCGCGGGATCTTGTACCGGCCGATTTTGCCTTCACAGTATGTGATCAGCTCTTCCGCTGTGAGCTGGTGACCCTCGCGGACCTCGACGAACGCCACAGGTACTTCGTCGAGCCGCTCGTCTGGCCGGCCGACGACAGCGGCAGTCAGAACGGCCGGATGCGAGCACAGGAAGGACTCGACCTCGATGGCGGCGACGTTTTCGCCACCGACCTTCAGCATGTCCTTGAGCCGTCCGTGGAACACCAGGCACCCCGACTCGTTCCGGCTGTAGAGGTCCCCGGTCCGCAACCAGCCATCCGAATCGATCGTCTCGGCTGTCTTCTCGGGGTCCTTGTAGTAGCCCTCGGTCACGCAATACCCTCGAATCAAGATTTCACCGGGGACTCCCACCGGCTGCTCCGCACCGTCGAATGGATCGACGATACGAATCTCAACGCCCGGAACGGGCTTTCCTTGTGCACTGCTTCGATCCTCGAACGACTCGTCCGGCTCACTGAGTGCATAGATTCCGGTTGTTTCCGTCATTCCGCATGCGGCCATCAGTTCGGCCGCAGGAAAGAGATTCTGAACCTGTTCGATGAGGACACGGGGGCCGATCAGGAACAGGTACCGGATCGAGTCGAACTCGGCCGCGTCGAAGTTCGGGTGCGACATCATCATCTGCATCGGTGCCGGGAACCAGGGCCAGACGCAGGTCGGCCGCTCGGCTTTGATCAGCGCAATGGCGCGTCCAGGTTCGAAGAACGTGTCGGTCAGGAACGTTCCTCCGGCACCGATTGCGCCGATGAGGGGCGCCAGTGCAGCGATATGGAACAGTGGTCCGCCGGCCCAACTGATGTGGCGCTCTCCTGCCGACAAGCGGCCGGTCGCGCGCTCTACCGGGCCACGCGTCATCGATTCGTGGGTGAGCAAGCATCCACGGGGATTGGCAGTCGTCCCCGACGTGTAGAGAATCGCGGCGATGTCTCTCGTCCTCACTCGGCGGCGATGACGATGCACGAGAGTCGCGTCGACGGTCTCTGCTGCCGCATCCAACGCGGCCTTGGACGTGAAACCGGGTCGGTCGGTCCCTTTCAGCAAAACGGCTCGACGCAGGCGCGGTGCTTCGGGAAGATGGAGATCACCTGGCCGCGCAGTGGCCAAGGAGGGAAGTGCTTCGTGCAGCACCTGCACGAAGTCCACGTAGTCGTCGGGACCGGACACCGTCAGCAACGCGGTGATGTCCGCGTTCTCGATGATGTAGCCGAGCTCTTTCGCCTTGTGCCGCGCATTGAGCGGTACGACGACTGCCCCGATCAAGGCCGATCCGAAGAATCCCTCGACGAATTCGATACCGTTCGGCGCGAGGAGCGCGACGTGGTCGCCGGACTGGACTCCCATGGCCAACAGCCCGCGTGCAATCGCGATGGCACGCTCGAGTACCTCGGCGTAGGTGAACCGCTCGCCGGGAAACACAATCAAGTCGCGGTCGGGATGTGCGTGTGCTCCACGCACCAACAGGTCGCCGAGCGGAGTGACGGTGCACCAGTCGCCGAAGTCAGTCATGTCATCCTCAATTGTCGGTCGTCGGCTGAGATTTCGTTTGCCGAATCTGTCTGAATCCGTGGCACAGACTTCGCGTGCTGCGCGCAGAAGGTCATGTTGACGTCAACGCTAAGCGACTCACTTCACCCTGTCAACGTTGGAGTTGATTTAGTCGACGCGAGTTTCGAGGAACTCCCCACTCTTGTTGCGGATGACCCGATGCAAGCGGAAGGCTCTGCGTCGACCGCTACTCCGCAGTGAGATCTCGCCTGCAGTCCGGTCCCGAAAGGTTCGAGACCGACGTGCGGCATTGCCCCGTGGGTCGACCGCCGATCGCAAAAAGTACCGTCTTCGAACGGCTGCCAGTACTCGGAGCTTTTCTCCGCCTGAAGAATTGGACCCGATCGGGAGTCTACGTATATGTTGATCACCCACCTCGATCTGGGCGTATGATCCGACAATGCCTACTTCGACCGCAGCCACCAGTGGCATGAGCCGACGCCGTCGCAGGGCTCAGAACGACAGCGGCCCCAACTATCAGGCCAAACGCCGGGACCTTCTGCGGACCGCAGCCGAAGTTTTCAGGGAAAAGGGCTTCGAAGGGGCAACGCTCCACGACATTGCCGAGCGGTTCGGGACCGACAGAGCGTCGATCTACTACTACTTCGCGAGTAAGAGAGAGCTGTTCCAGGCCCTGTTCCACGACATTCTGGTCGATGTTCTCGATGAGAACATCGCGGTTGCCGAACACATCATTGCCAGCGACGACGATGCGACCGGAAAGCTTCGCCGGCTCGTCGAGCAACAGCTGAACTCTTACGAAGAAAACTATCCCTTCGTCTACCTGTACATCCAGGAGGACATGACGCAGTTGCAGCTGGACGCAACGTCCTGGGGCAAAGAGATGGCCCGTAAGACCAAGCGCTTCGAAACTCTTGTCCTCGACACGCTCCAACAGGGCGTCGAGGAGGGCACACTGCGTACCGAGGTACCGGTGCAGCTGATGGCGAAGTCACTGTTCGGGATGATCAACTGGACACATCGGTGGCTCAAACCCGGCATGCGCAAAGTGGATGCCAAGCAGACCGCCGAGGCCTTCTGCGCGTTGTTCTTCAAGGGTGCGAGAACGAAGAACTGACTGTGCGCTGGGTCAGGAAACGATCACCCGACCCAGCGCACATCACCAAGGTGCTGTCAGCGACCGGTCCATTGGGCTGCACGCTTCTCGGCGAACGCTGCCCTGCCTTCGAGCCGGTCCGCACTGCTCGCGTAGGCCTCGATCGGCTCGTACCGGGTGGCCAGCGCGACCTCGAGCGGCCAACCCGCGCGCGACAGAACGGCGTCCTTCGCGGCCTGAACGGCGAGGGGCGACGCCGAGGCTATTCGGTCCGCCCACGATGTAGCAGTTTCGAGCAGCTTCTCGTACGGTACGACCTCGTTGACGAGTCCGTAACGCTCGGCTTGCTGTGCATCGATGCGCTCGCCGGTGAGAATCAAGGCCATCGCGATGTGATGCGGCAGCTGCCGAATCGCACGGTGCATGATGCCTGCCTCGCCGATGATGCCCACCTTGGTTTCGGGAATACCGAACTGGGCGTTGTCCGCCGCGACGATGATGTCGGCGCACATGGCGAGTTCGAAACCTCCGCCGATCGCGTAGCCCTGAACGGCCGCAATCAGAGGTTTACGAAGAGTGAGCATGGGTCCACCGACGCCGGTGAGTCCACCGCCGAGCGCCATCCTGCGGCCATCGCCTTCCGTCCCTCCACTGACGTTGGCGCCGGCGCAGAAGGCCTTCTCCCCCGTCGCACCGAGCACGGCGACCCAGATGTCGGGATTCGAGTTGATTTCGGTCCATGCCTCGAACAACGCCGAATCCATCTCGGGATCGATGGAGTTCAGTGCTTTGGGGCGATCGAGCGTCACACGTGCGACGTGATTGTCCAGCTCGAACAAGATTCCGCTGCTCACGGTAAGTCCTTCCTCATTACTTCTCTGCCACAGGTTGATTGGTCAGCTCGACGGGTTCGCGATAGGCAGCGATAGCGGCCTTCAGGCCCACCTCGGCCACGAACTTGCGGACCTCGGCCACTGACGGTGACAAATGGAGCAGTGCATCCATTTCCGCACCGCCTTGGGCCGCGGTGCGCACGCCCATTGCTTCCATCGTCTTGTTGATGGACAGCTTCTTGATCCGCAGAATGTCCGACGGCGTGCGAGCCATCCGAGCGGCGAGCGCCTCTACTTCGTCGATCAGGTGTTGCTCGTCGACGGCGTGATTGGCCCAGCCCCACTCGACCGCGGTAGTGCCGTCGATCGAATTACCAGGCACGAACGCCAGTTCCTTGGCCCGCTTGGGGCCGACGAGGGGGGCCCACAGTGGGGCGATGTACCCACCACCGAGCGGTATCGCCGGCTCACCAATCTTCGCGTTGCGTGCCACGAAGGTGAGATCGGTGAACACGCACATCTGGGTGGCTCCCGCGATGCAGTAGCCGTGTACGGCAGCGATCACCGGCTTCGGATGGTCCCAGATCGCGAGGAACCGGTTGACGTTGCGAGCCAAACGCTCCCGGTCGGCCACTGGATCCGGATCCGCTACCACTTTGCCGACCTGACCGATGTCGTAGCCGGCCGAGAAGCCCTTGCCGGCTCCGCGGATTCCGATGACCGGACCTCCGGAGGTGGCCAGCGCGGCCAACGCCGCACTGAACTCATCGAGCAGCTCGTTCGACAGCGAATTGGCCTTGTCCGGTCGGTTCAGGACGATCCAACTGATCGGGCCCCGATGCTCGATCCGAATGTTCTCGAACTGAGCGTCCGGTTTGGTCTCGGCGACCGTTGTCATGCCCGTCCGATCGGAATCTGCTTCTTGACGTGGAAGTCGACGACACCGGACGCCCGCAGCTCCCGCCGAGCGAAGCGCCAGCCGTGCTCGTCGTCGTACACGAAGTCATCGTGGTACTGGCCGAAGAAATAGCCGTCAGCCTTGCCTTCCTTGGTGTACTGATGCCATGCATAGAGGACCGAACGGACCTTGGCCGAGTTCAGATCCTCGGAGAAGTCGACGACGACGTTGGAGACATGATGGCTGGTGGCCGTGAAGAATGTGCCGATGCCGTCGAGCGTCTCGCGGTAGGCGGCGCGTCCTTCGGCGCCGAAGTCCGGTCCGTAGGCGACGTAGCAATCCTCCGTGAAGAGCTCGGCGAGCTGGTCAGGAAGGTTCATGTCCAGGTTGTAGGCGTAGTCGAACAGAACCCGTTCGATCTTTCCCTTCTCGACGAGCTCGGTGAGCTCGCGGGTGGACACCTCGCGGGTGGCAGTCATAAGAATCTCCTTCAATGCGACTTGTATGTATGGTTCGGTTCGATCCAGTGAACTGGATACTCGAGTACGATTTTGTCAACGTTTCCGTAGACTCGCGGAGCCGCCGGACGATGACGGGTAGCTCCCACAGTCGACTGCGTCTCGGGTGCGGAACGCGCCGCGAGGTCAGGCGGTGACGGGATAGTCGGAGGGTGCGGGGTCGGCGCCTGGCCAACGGACCGGCAGCTCCGTGGTCAACGACGATGCGACGTCGTCCCAGGGGCCTACATGGACGGTGCGCATGTTGCGGGAAGCGAATCGCCAGCGGCCATCCACTCGGACGTACTCGTCTTCGTAGCGCACGGCACCGAACACGGTCGTGCCGCCCGTCGCGATTTCGAGGTGCGCACCGACGAGGCCCGTTGCGTGATTGTCGTCGATGAAGTCGACCAGTACGTAGTGAGGCGTGTGGATCGTGGTGCCGAACGCCGTTCGCGCTTGCCGAATCATGTCGGCGATCCCGCTTCCGCCGGTCGCACCGGGGAAACCTCCCGCAGAAAAGGTCCCCTCGGGCGCGAAGGCGTCGGCGATGGCGTCGAAGTCGTCGAAGTCGGACGCCAAAAAGTATCGAACCGCGAGGTCCTGAAGCTCGGCGCGATCTTCGAGCCGTCGCACCCTGGTCTCGATGTCGGTCATCTGCACTCCTTCGGGACGAGCTGGTCGTGCGCATCCGTTGTCGCCCGCACGCGCCGCGATCAACGTCGGTGTAGATCGCTGGTCCGATCATTATGCGCCGTGCCACAGATGTCAACCTCCAATGTCCGTGCACACAGTGTTGCAATCTACGTGGTTGTGGATCAGATCAACGACGCAGTTGACAGAATTGCCGTGTGAAGGCAGGCTTCGAGAGAGCGATGCGCGTCACAGTCGGGTGTGGTAGCCGCCATAGCGAGCTGTGGCACTCGTCGACGGCTATCCGTCGCGGGCGGAGTCGTGAGACGCATTGAATTTCGGGCTGGGTGCCATGTCTCGTCACTGCCCGGACCGGGTCCATTTCGAAAGGGAGATTCCGTATGAGCGGCACGCTAGAAGGCAAGGTTGCATTCATCACCGGCGCGGCCCGTGGGCAGGGCCGCAGCCACGCGGTACGGCTCGCCGAGGAGGGCGCTGACATCATTGCCGTCGATATCTGCCGCTCGATCGACTCGGTGCCGTATTCACTGGCAACGGAGGACGATCTTGCCGAGACGGTCGCGCTCGTGGAAAAACTTGATCGCCGCATCGTTGCCCGAACAGCTGACGTACGCGACAAGAAGGCATTGGCGGCCGCACTCGATGAAGGTGCCACGGAGCTCGGCGGAGTCGACATCGTGGTGGCCAACGCAGGCATCGCCCCGCAGCAGTCGCACGAACCGGATCGCGATGCAGTCTTCGCCGACGTGATCGGCGTCAATCTGGTCGGAGTGTTCAATACCGTCGAGGTCGCGCGGGAACGCATGATTGCGCAAGGGCGTGGTGGGTCGATCGTGATGACGAGTTCGACCGCCGGAATCAAGGCTGTCGGGGGAAGCTCGGGCGCAGGCATCGGTTACACCGCAAGCAAGCACGGGGTGGTGGGCCTGATGCGGCAGTACGCCGTGCTGCTGGCCGAGCACAACATTCGAGTCAACTCGGTACACCCGACCGGGGTGAACACACCGATGGTGGTGGGAAACACCGCGTTGGCAGAGGCATTGGCAGATCCGGCCAACATGGGTAACTCGATCAGCAACTTGCTGCCGATCGAGATCCTCGAACCCGAAGAGATCAGCAATGCCGTCGCCTGGCTGGTATCCGATCAATCCAGATACGTCACCGGTGTGATGCTGCCCGTCGACGCAGGGTTGACGATCAAATGATCGGCACCCAGACCCCGGGAGTGGCCGAGGGATCGTTGGTAGTCGACGACGATCGCGTGATCGACCCAGGACTGTTCCGCAACATCTTGGGTCATTTCCCCACGGGAGTGGTAGCGGTAACAGCAATCGCCGCCGACGGTCAGCCGGTCGGCATGGCCGTAGGATCATTTACCTCCGTCTCGCTGGAACCACCCCTCGTCGCCTTCCTGCCCGACAAGTCGTCGACAACCTTCCCCAAGATCCTTGCGGCGCAGAGATTCTGCGCGAACGTCCTCGGAAACGATCAACGGCACGTGTGCCGAAGTTTGTCCCGCAAAGGCGAAGACAAGTTCGCAGATGTCGACTGGATACCCACCCCGTCGGGAATGCCTCGTATTCTGGGTTCCCTGGCGTGGATCGACTGCGAGATCGACGCCGTGCACCACGCCGGCGACCACTACATCGTCGTGGGACGGGTCCATCATCTCGAACTCGATACACCCGAGTCTCCCTTGATTTTCTTCCAAGGCGGTTACGGCGGCTTCGCCGCCACCGAAACCTCCACATGACGGGGGGGTTGCTCGTCGCCAATCGCGGCGAGGTCGCACTACGCATCATGCGAACTGCGGCCGCACGAGGTCTGCGCACCGTAGCGGTGTACAGCGAGGACGAACCTGATGCGCCGCACGTGATGCGCGCGGACGAATCAATTCCGATTCCCGGAGTCGGACCGGCCGCATATCTGGGCGTGGCGAACATCTGCGGCGCGGCGTTGTCGACGCGGGCAACGATCGTGCACCCCGGCTACGGGTTCCTCAGCGAAAGTGCCGAGCTGGCCGAAGCATGCGCCGCGGCCGGGCTGACTTTCGTGGGCCCGGACGGTCCGACCCTGCGCCTTCTCGGGGACAAGTCCACCACCCGGGCACTGGCCACCCGATGCTCGGTCCCCGTGCTGCCCGCCACATCTGGACCGACTACCAAGGCAGCGGCCCGCGACTTCGCCGAGTCCCTGGGCGCGACCGCGGTCATAGTCAAGGCCGCCGCTGGTGGCGGCGGGCGCGGCATGCGCATAGTCGACGATCTCCGGGAACTCGATCAAGCCATCGACAGGTGCCGTTCCGAAGCCGAACGTAGCTTCGGGATTCCCGATGTCTACGTCGAGGCGTATCTCCCGCGCGCCCGCCATATCGAAGTTCAGGTGGCCGGCGACGGTAGCAATTTCCCCATGCACCTGTTCGACCGGGATTGCACTGGACAGCGTCGCCACCAGAAGATGGTCGAGATCGCGCCGGCGCAGTTCTTACCCGACACCACGCGCGAGGCTCTGTTCACCGCCGCTGTGTCACTCGCCTCCGCAGTATCACTGCGAGGCTTGGCGACGTTCGAGTTCCTGGTCGACGCCGATGACCTCGATCAGTGGTATTTCATCGAGGCCAATCCCCGGTTGCAAGTCGAGCACGGCATCACCGAACAAATCACCGGACTGGACCTGGTGGGTCTGCAGCTCGACCTTGCGCACCACCGGACTCTCCCCGATCTGAACCTCTCCCCCGGCGCCCTCGGTCACCCCCGTGGCATCGCAATCGAGGCCCGGATCACCGGAGGACCCAGACCGGACGGTTCGGACCGACTGAAGGAAGTGCGCTTTCCCACCGGACCGCACCTTCGAGTCGAATCACACATGCAGCCCGGAATGCGGGTCGGCACCGGTTACGATCCATTGCTCGCAAAGGTGATAGTTCATCAGGATGACGGTGACTTCGCCACCGCCGCTACGGAGTTGCATTCGTCCCTCGACGATGTTCGTCTCGATGACCTCGATACCGACATCGCTACACTCCAGTGGTTCGTCGGCAGCGACGCGTTTCGATGCGGTCGAACGACGACACGAACGATCGACGACCACTTGGCGAAGACGGCACCGGCGAGCGAGGCGGCACCGGACGAGGAAACCGTCGACGTTCGGACTCCCGTGACCGGAACCGTCGTCGCGCTGTCGGTGAAATCCGGTTCCACCGTCGACCGCGGCGACGTCCTGGTCACGGTCGAAGCGATGAAGATGGAAACCGACGTACGCTCGCCAGTCTCCGGGTCCGTCACCGCCGTGCATGTGGAGGTCGGGCAGTCGGTATCGGCCCGAACCCTGCTTGCGGCCATTGAGCCGAACGGCCATCAAAACGAGCAAGCGGCAATCATCGACCGCATCGACCTCACAGCCACACGATCCGACCTCGACGACATTATGACTCGACACCGACGAACGCTCGACGAGGCCCGCGTAGCCGCCGTCGAACGTCGGCACGAGCACGGCAAGCGCACCGCGAGGGAGAACCTGCGGGACCTGTTCGATCCCGAACCGTTCCATGAATACGGATCTCTCGTGGTCGCAGCACAACGCCGTCGCAAGCCCCTCGCCGAACTCGAAGACTCCACACCGGCGGACGGTCTCGTCGCGGGCTTTGGGACTGTCGACGGTTATCAAACCGCAGCATTGGCCTACGACTACACCGTGCTGGCTGGGACACAGGGGCTCCAGAGCCACAAGAAGGCTGAGCGGATGTTCGACCTTGCCGGCAGGCGAGGGACCCCCGTCGTCGTGTTCGCCGAAGGCGGCGGCGGCAGGCCAGGCGACACGGACGACATGTCCCGCGCAACACGGATGGATCTGGGAACGTTCGTTGCACTCGGCCGCCTCAACGGAGTAGTGCCGACAGTCGGGATCGCCTCAGGACGATGCTTCGCAGGCAACGCTGCCCTGGTGGGAGCATGCGATGTCGTCATCGCCACCCAAGACTCGACTATCGGTCTCGGCGGTCCGGCGATGATCGAGGGGGGTGGTCTCGGATCCTTCGCTGCGGAGGAGATCGGGCCTGTGTCGGTTCAGGGTCCCAACGGTGTCATCGACGTGCTCGTCGAGGACGAGGCCGAAGCAGTCGCAGTCGCACGACGCTACCTGGGCTATTTCCGCGGGTCTACGACAACGTGGAGGGAACCCGATCAGCGGCAGCTGCGGCACATCGTGCCCGAGCGACGCAGCCGACCCTTCGACATACGCACCATCGTCGACACCATCGCAGATGAAGACTCTGTACTCGAGCTTCGCCGCGACTTCGCACCGGGCATCGTCACTGCGTTGGTTCGGATCGAGGGACGGCCTACCGGTGTCGTCGCCAACGACGGCAGCCGTGCCGGCGGGACTATCGGAAGCGCCGAGGCAGACAAGATGGCGCGCTTCTTGCAACTCTGCGAAGCCTATGCGATACCGATCGTGTCGCTCTGCGACACAGCAGGATTCCTCGTCGGACCCGACGCCGAACGGACGGCATCCGTTCGGCACGTCAGCCGCCTGTTCGTCATTGCACCATCGCTCACGGTGCCGTTCTGCACAGTGATCGTGCGTAAGGCATACGGGCTCGGCGGCCAGGCGATGGCCGGGGGCAGCTTTCGTGTTCCCGACGCAATCGTGGCCTGGCCGACCGGTGAACTCGGTGCGATGGGCCCGGAAGGCGCAGTGAAACTCGGCTTTCGCCGTGAGCTCGATGCCATCGTCGACGACGCCGAACGGGACCAGGCCTATCGAGCTCACCTCGAGCAGTACGAAAAGCAGGGCAAAGCGATCAACGCTGCGTCGGTCTTCGAAATCGACGACGTCATCGATCCGTCCTCGACGAGATCGTGGATCCTCTCGGTGATCAGCACACCACGACCGGACCGCCCGTCCAGCGTGCGCCGTCGGATCGACACCTGGTAGCGCCTCAGTACCGCAACGGCGCTGATCGGAAGTGACCGCGGTTCGATCTCTCAGCCAGTATGACCGGTACCACACGTGCTCGCCGGGGGCATGCCGGAAATTCAGCTGCACGACGGATCGCTGTACCGTCTACGCGATCATGACCTGATCATCGAACGCGACACCCGCTCCACAGCCTCGGTTTCGTGTCGCCAACCCGGGCGGGGGCGAGCCTCGACACGGTCGTGGTGGTGCAGGCGCGTAGGTGCGCACCTGATACTGGTCGAGGCGGTCTTGTTTCTTGGCCTACTGGAAGTCTCGCCACCGCCACCATGACCCGGCGCCAATGGCGGGTGGTTCGAGCGTGATACGCGAAGGTCCGGCCCGAACGCAATATCCGACGTTCCGGTCGGATTCGCCAGCGATCGGCAGGCAAGGAGCTGCCCCGCGGCGGAGGCCAGGCGGTCTGGAACGGGAACTCCCGATCGGTCACGGCGCGCCGGACCCGCCCTGACGTAGGTCGCGAACACCGCCATCTGATGTTCTTCACCTTCCAGGCGCCGCCCGACCATTCGCGCTGGCGCCCCCGACCGAGCCGGTGAGCGGCTCCGGTAATCCGATGTGTCATCATCGATCAACACCCGGTGTGGTCACCGAGGCGTTCTCGACCTAGTCACAGACGCCGTTGACGTCCCAGTTCACTCCGGGGCAGCAACGTTGCATCCCGTCCGTGCTCGCCTCCCGGTCCGCTCGGCCAGCATCCACTCGCCCTGACATTCCAGGGACTGCGGTTACGACCGGACGAATCGACCGGAGAGTCGCTACGAGAATGAATTCAGACCGGCAGCTGCCAAATCAACGACCATCTAATCGGTATCGGCCACCGGTCAAGGAACGCCGCTACCGTATGTGGTCCTTATCCGCGAACAGTGCCCGGGAGTCGTATGCGGCTCCGGGGCACTGTTCGGTCAATCACTCAAGGTCGTGACGGTCTTGCCACGATCACCGTGCTGTGTAGTTCTCCAGGTCGGGGCGTTGCGTCATTTGCCAGTACTCCACGTTCAAGAACGGCATCACGAATACCACCCGCCCGTGTGAGTTTCGGTAGTAGGTCGACATTCCGCGGTGCGTCCAGACCGTACGCGCATGCGTCGAGTCGACGAGTTCGTTGTACTCACGGTTCGCCTCTGGTGTCGCATCGAGGGCTCTGATTCCGTTGCGGAACATTTCGGTGAGAAGGCCTCGGATGTACCGCATCTGCACCTCCATGAAGAACATGAAGCTGCCGCTGCCGGGGAACGAGTTCGGCCCGCCCAGCATGAAGAAGTTTGGGAAATCGGGTACGGACACACCCAAATAGGCCTTGGGGTCGTCGTCGTTCCAGGCCTCGCGGAGCGACAGTCCACCGATTCCGCGCACATCCATCGAGCTGACGAACCGTGCCGCCTCGAATCCGGTAGCCCACACGATCACGTCGACGTCGGTCTGCGTACCCTGATCGTCGACCAATCCCTCTGCCCGTACACCGGCGACCGACCTGTCGATCAGGTTGACGTTGTCCCTGCGCAACGTCGAGTACCACCCGTTGTCGAGCAAAATGCGCTTTCCGAACGGAGGGTAGTCCGGCAGGACCTTGTCGAGCAGGTCTTCCCGGTCACCGACCTGTGCAGTGATGTACCGGGTGAAGTACTCCCGGTGCGCGTCGTTGCGTGCGTTCACCGAACGCTCGGGGTGATCCCATTCCGGATCGACTCGCAACGATTCGATGACCTTGTCACCGAACTGCCAGAACAGTCGAATCCAGTACCAGCTGTGATAGATCGGGCACGTCTGCATGAGCCGTCGCAGCTCCATCGGGATAGGCATCCTGAACTTCTCGAACGGAGCCACCCACTGGGGAGAACGCTGGAAGATCGTCAACTGCGCTACCTGATCGGCAATAGCCGGGGCGATCTGCATCGAACTCGCACCCGTTCCGACGATAGCGACGCGCTTGCCGTCGAGTTCGAGGTTCTCCGGCCAGTCGGCGGAATGGAAGCTGATCCCCTCGAACTTGTCCATACCAGGAACGTTGGGGGTTTTCGGTCGATTCAACACGCCCACGGCGCTGATCACCACATCTGACCGCAACGTCGAGGAAGAACCGTCTGGGTTTCGCACCTCGACAGTCCATTGAGCTGCGTTTTCGTCATAGGTTGCCGATCGCACCTCGGTTCCGTACCGAACACGCTCGCCCGCGCCGAGGTCCTTCAGGACCCGAGCGAAGTAGCCCTGCAGCTCGTTGCGGAGCTCGAAATGTGTAGTCCAGTCATTCTTGGCGAACGAGAACGAGTACAGATGGCTGGGGGTGTCGACACCGGCACCGGGATACGTGTTCTGCCACCAGTTCCCGCCGGCCTCGGGCTGCTTCTCCAGGATGACGTAGTTCACCCCCATGTCTTCGAGCTGCTGAGCGGCGGCGATGCCGGCGACGCCCGTGCCGATGACGATGACCGAGAAGCCCTCGGGGGCCTCGATCGGATCGAGGGCAAGATGCGGTGACTCCGGCGCCGCCCGACGTGCCAACTCGAGCGAGAGCATCGGCCCGTACTCCGCACCGACGGGCTCACCCATGCACACGCTCATCATGCGTACGGTCAGGTCGGGGGACGGTGCCTCGATGGCCGGGCGGACGCCGTTCTGTAGATCGAGGATCGCCGAGACAGCAGCTTCGCGGATCTCGTCTTGCACTGCCTCGTCGAGACCACCGGAGTCGTGATCGCCGAGTCCCTTTCCTCGGGTGGGTCGATAGGGTGCCTCCAGCCACTTCTCGTCCCCGGTGGTTTGGAACACGACCATCAACAGGGAGGGCACGTTTGCGCGCCCGACTGCCGTTCGGACCTCGGCTTCGGTCAATCGGTCTGGATTGAAACCCACCCCGGTTGCACTATCCGGGGCCGGGGACTCACCTTGCACTGTCTTCATTCGATTACCTCTCGCATCGACGTGGCTACCGGAGACCAGCGCTCCTCGCCCAGATCACTCCCACCCTTCAACGCGCGCGTTGATGAGCCGCCCCCTCATCGTGGCAGCAGGCACGCAATATTGTCAACGTCGAAGTTGATTTTTATCGCTCCATCCACGTATGCGTTGACATTCCTCTCCGACGCGGGCAACATTCACGTTGACGTTGATGTGGCTCGAGTCACAACAACCGGTCTTCCCTGCTCATCCACTCGCCGGATGGGTGAAGCACATCCTGAAACGGACGAACCCCATGTCGAACATCACGAGTTCAACCCCAGGTACCGAACTGGTGCTGGATGTCAGCAAGTCACGAAAAGCGCTGGTAGCAGGTTCTCTCGGAAATCTCGTCGAATGGTACGAGTTTGCCATCTACGCCTATATGGCACCGATCATCGCACCGCTGTTCTTTCCCTCCGAGAATCCGACCGCCTCCATCCTCTCGACATTTCTGCTCTTCGCCCTGGCGTTCTTCCTTCGCCCCATCGGCGCACTCATCTTCGGGCGGATGACCGACCGAATCGGACGCAAGCCAGTTCTGGCGCTCATCATCGGACTGATGTCCGTCGCGACAACCTGCATCGGTCTCCTGCCGACGCACGAAGCGATCGGGCTGCTCGCCCCATTGCTTCTGACGCTGTGCCGAATCGCCCAAGGCATCTCCGCGGGCGGCGAGATGGGTGGCGCGGTATCTCTGATGGTGGAGTCCGCACCTGCGAACAAGCGCGGCGTGTACGGGTCCTGGTCCTTCGTGGGAACGACACTGGGATTCGTGCTCGGTGGCGGAGTTGCCACGCTGTTGGCAGTCCTCCTCTCGGACGACGCGATGGCTTCGTGGGGGTGGCGTATCGGATTTCTGCTGGCCGCTCCCATGGGTATCGTCGTGTTGTACCTGAGATTGAAGGTCGATGAGACACCGCACTTCAAACAGGTCAAGGTGGAAACCGAAGCCGGCGACCTCCCCTCCCCGGCAGAAACAGCACGCCGTCCACTGACTTACCTGCTGACCACCCTCGGCGTAGTGGTGGTCTACAACGCAGTCGGAAACACATTCATGGTCGGCATGCCCACCTTCCTGTCCACGAGCTACAACATGTCGTTCGAGCGCTCCTACTTTTTGGCGCTCGTGACTGGACTGATTGCCGGACTGACGATGCCCCTGTTCGGTGCCTTGTCCGACCGAATCGGTCGGCGACCGGTCCTACTTTTCGGATCCGTCGCCGTGGTGGTGCTGTCCTACCCGCTGTACTCCATGCTGAAGTGGGGATTCGGTGGAGGCCTGGTGGCGCTCATCATCGCAGGAATCCTGATCGGCGTCGTGGGAGGACCCATGCCGGCGTTCCTGTCCGAGCGTTTCCGCACCCGCAATCGTGCAACCGGTGTCTCGGTGACTTACGCACTGTCCGTGGCGATCTTCGGCGGCACCGCACCGTACATCATCACATGGTTGGCCTCGGCGACCGGCGACCCCCTCTCCGCCGCCTACTACACCCTCGGTTGCGCGATCATCAGTGTCGTGGCCTTGCTGACAATTCGGGGATCGCAACGCAACCAACACCGCGAAGAACTCGAACTGTGACGCCGTTTCGTCGATCCAACCCGCCCCACGAGTGCAGACAGGTCGGACATGAACGAGGAACTGAAGAACCTGCTGGACAAGCAGGCCATAGCAGAGGTTATCCACCGGTACTGCCGCGGAGTCGACCGGTGTGACGTCGAGCTCCTCGAGTCCGTGTATCACCCGGACTCCTACGACGATCACGGCTACTGGAAAGGAAACGGTCGGGAGTTCGCCGCCTTCGTGGCCGGACGACTGACCGAGGCGAACTCGGCCACGACCCACTCCGTCACCAACACACTCATCGACATACTCGACCACGAGACTGCGCATGCAGAGAGCCAGGTTATGGTCACATTGATCCGGAGAGGGGACGGCCCACCGATCGTCGACCTGATGGGCGCACGTTACCTGGACGTGTTCACCCGCAGACACGGCGTGTGGCGAATTGCCGAGAGGACGGTAGTGCTGGACTGGCACAAGTGTGAACAGTGGCGATCCACCTCCAACCCGCCCATGTCACTCGATGGATTCAAACAGGGAGCCCGCAGCAACGACCCCCTCTACAGCTTCCTCGGCTCGAGAGAATCGAGCCGATAATGCGAGCGGTACTCTGCGAAACACACGGCTCTCCAGAAAACCTCAGAATCGAAGACGTGCCCAGACCCACCCTCGGGAACACGGACGTACGCATCTCCGTCCGCGCTGCAAGCGTCAACTTCCCCGACACCTTGATCATCGAGGGCAAATACCAGGTACAGCCGGAACTTCCCTTCACCCCCGGCTTCGAGGTCGCCGGAGTCATCACCGAAGTCGGCTCAAGCGTCACCGAATACACGGTCGGACAGAAAGTAATGGCCTTGATCGGCGGGGGCTACGGCGGATTCGCCGAGGAGGCCGTCACCGACCAACACACCGCAGAGTTGATCCCCGACGGAATGGACTACACAACCGCAACAGCGTTCTACTCCTGCTACGGAACAAGCTTCCACGCTCTCGTTCAGAGAGGCCGGTTAGGTGCAGGCGAAACCCTGCTCGTACTCGGTGCCGCAGGCGGGATCGGCCTCGCGGCAATCGAGATCGGCAAGGCACTCGGAGCTCGCGTCATAGCGGCAGCCGGCAGCCCAGAAAAGCTCGCAATGGCGAAAGCACACGGCGCCGACGAACTGATCAACTACCGCCAACACGAGCTACGAGGCGCAATCCGTAACGCGACACGAGGGAAAGGCGTCGATGTCTGCATCGACGCCGTCGGCGGGGACGCCTTTCACGCAGCTTCTCGTGAGATGGCGCAAGGGGGACGGCTGCTGGTTGTGGGATTTGCCAGTGGATCGATCCCGAGTGTCGCGGTCAACCTCCTACTGCTGAAGGGCTACTCGGTAGTCGGTGTCTACTGGAACACATTCGTGCAATCGAATCCCGCCGAAAAGGCCCGCAACTCGAAAGAACTCGCGACGCTCTTCGCCGCAGGAAAACTGCAGCCGCTGGTTTCTAACACCTACCCGATGAAGGCTGTCGCCGAAGCGCTGAAGGCTGTCACTACCCGAAAGACGATCGGCAAACTCGTCCTCACCGTTCCCTAACCACACCCGCACGTCCAGATGAGCGATGTTCAGGCTCACACCACACATAGTCGAAGGAAGCAACGGATGCTACTCGAAGGTAAGCGAATTCTGGTGACCGGCGGTGCCCAAGGCATCGGTGCTGCAATAGTCAAGTCCTACGTATCCGAAGGAGCCCAAGTCTACTCCTTCGACCTGAACGAAGAGGACGGATCCACAACCGCGAGAGAAGCCACCGAGACCGGCCCTGGATCCGCCACCTTCAATAAGTTGGACATCACGGACGGACCTGCAACAGACTCACTCTTCCGCAGCGCCGCGCAAGATCTAGGAGGTGTCGACGTCCTCGTAAACATCGCAGGTCTCCAGAGATCCGCCATGGCCGAGGACATCACCGACGAGCTTTTCGACAGTATCTACCGAGTCAACGTGCTCGGCACAATCCATACGAACCAATCAGCCTTCCGGATCATGAAGGATGCAGGCACCGGCGCCATCATCAACTTCGGATCCATGTCCGGTTTCACCGGCGAACTCTCCAATTCGACGTACGGCTCGTCGAAAGGTGCCGTACACACGTGGACCCGGACTGTTGCACGAGAATGGGGGCCGTCGGGAATTCGCGTCAATGCCGTTCTACCCTATGTAAATACGCCAATGTTCGATAAGTACACCAGCTCTCTGGGAGCGGATGAGCTCGCGGCTTACCAAGAACAGCTACGCAAAGATATTCCTCTCGGAGGAACCTTCGGCAACGCAGAGAGAGACCTTGCACCGGTATTGGTTTTCCTGGCAAGCGACGCCTCGCACTTCATCACAGGCCAGCTTCTACCCGTGGACGGCGGATTCGCTTCCGTTCGCTGACTGAATGGTGCGGTCGTGTTGAGGCAATCTCCCTGTAGGATGGAAGATTTCGTGGTCCATCCCACTCAAGAGCGGTCCTCCGGCCGAGCTTGCCACCAGCTGCCGCTCTTGGCGCTGCCTGAGCCAATTCGCACCGCCGCACTTTAATTCGGCGCCGCAAGATCCGCCGGGCGCTGTCGCTTGCCCACTCATCCAGAGGTATTCTCCGGCAAGCTAACGCGAAGGATTGACGGATACGCCGGACACGGCTTAGATCGTCTTCGAGACGTCAAAGCGAAATTCGATTTGCGGAAGTAGCCCTTCACGTCGGCGTGCCCTTGGGTGCTGCAGCGCGAGGCTCGATAGGTTGACCTGCGGGTTGACGTGCCGGGGCACAGCGAACGCCTCGAATACGAGAAAACATCTGCCGGGCGTTGACGCGACTATCCGACGAAGAGCGAACTGAGGTGGGATATATGACCAAGCCCGTACTTCTCGTGCACGGTGCCTTCACCGGATCATGGGTGTGGGACAAAGTGGTTACCGAACTGAAACTACGCGGCATACAGGCAACTACCGTGGATCTTCCGAGCCAGGGTGCGGACGGAACGCTCGAGCGAGATGCCCAGACAGTCCGTGACGCGCTCGAGGTAGTTCATGAGCCGACCGTTTTGGTCGGCCATTCGTATGGCGGTGCCGTGATCACCCGTGCCTCTGCGAACAACGACGGCGTGGCGCATCTCGTCTACGTCTGTGCGGCTCTGCCCCAGGCCGGCGAAGCTGTGAGCGATCTCCTGGGCCGCGACCCGGAGCCACACGATGACCTCGCGGGAGCGCTCGAGCAGCGGGCGGACGGGACCGCCACCTTCAAGCGCGAGGTAGCACGGGAGACCATGTTCAACGACGCCACAGAAGAGCAGCTCGCCCCGGTACTGGACAAGATGGGCCCACACGCCGTCGGCACGCTCGGTGAACCAGCCACTGGACTCGGCTGGCAACAACACCCCGCCACCTACGTGATCACGCTGCAGGACAAGCAGTTCTCGGTCGCCTTGCAGCAGGAGTTCGCGCGCCACGTCGATACTGTCGTCAAGGTGGACGCCGGCCACGGACCGATGTTCACCAAGCCTGCCGAGATCGCCGACGCGATCGCCGCAGCGGCGAACTGAGCCCTACAAGGGACCGGATCGAACCCGGGCCGGCCATCGAGAAGTTACAGCCACGAACTCAACAATTATGTAGACGCACAGCTCACTAGATCCCCGCTCTCCCCGTCCCCCGATTCCGACATCGCGGCACGTCACAGGCGATCCACCAACTGGACGAAGCCACCTCGGGCGTCAACATGTTCGTAGACAATGTTCAACGTTAGAGTTGACAGCGTGTCGCGATAGGTGCAACCATCATGGACAGAGCGACGCACGTCACATGCGCGACCGCGATGTGCTCATGCAGTTCCACCAGAGGCGGACCGAAGTGATCGGGCTGCGCTCTGAGTTCGACGGGAGGCAGGCAGAGCAACGGCCCGAGCCGTACCACCACACACCGACGACGAGCAGGAAACTGCGGCCCCTACGCCGAGAAGGATGACCCGATGACACTCACCGAGACCAACACAGTGATCGACCCGGGGCATTTCCGCACCGTGCTCGGCCACTTCCCGACCGGCGTCGTGGCGATCACCTCGACCGATTCGGCTGGACTACCGATCGGCATGGCCGTCGGCTCCTTCACGTCGGTCTCGCTCGATCCGGCGTTGGTCGCGTTCCTGCCGGACAAAAGCTCTAGTACCTTCCCGAAGATTCGCGAAAGCGGCCGTTTCTGCGTGAACGTGCTCGGTGCCGGCCAGCAGGACATCTGCCGAAGTCTGGCACTGAAGGGTTCTGACAAGTTCGCGTCGATCGACTGGACACCGACACAGCATGGCAATCCGCGTATCCACGACTCCATCGCGTGGATCGACTGCGTGATCGATACAGTCCACGAGGCCGGTGACCATTATCTGGTGATAGGTCGGGTCGCAACACTCGAGGTCGAGGATGCGACCTCACCGCTCATCTTCTTCCAGGGCGGCTACGGCTGTTTCTCCTCGACATCCCTCACCGCCCCCGGCGAGGCTGATCTGCTGCACCCCCTGAGCATCGTCGATCAGGCCCGCCCGGAGATGGACGCGGTCGCCCGCGAGCTGGGTGTCGAATGTTGCGCCTCCGTCGCGATCAGAGACCAACTGGTCCTGGTAGGAAGCAGCATGGCAAGCACTCTCCCCACGTCTCCACACATCCGCCTCGGCCAACGGATGCCCTTCGTACCGCCGCTCGCGCTGCCACTGATGGCGTGGACCGAAGGACGCGAACTCGACAAGTGGATCGGCCGCGGCGGAGAGGCACTCGATCGAGACCTACTCCTGCAAGCAACCACACGCGTTCGTGACCGTGGCTGGTCGCTCGTGCTGCGTAGCGATGCCCAGGTGCGATTCGAAGGCGCTGTTGCGCGGCTTCCACTGACCGGCGCAACGGGGGATCTCGCTGGTGACGTCACCGCAGCCGCCCGCGCACTCAGCCTCGAAGGATATGAACCGGTCGAGATCGACCCTGCTGCCACTTACGATGTCAGGATCATCAGTGCACCGGTATTCGGTAAAGACACGCAACCGGAGCTCCTGCTGAGTCTCTACCAGCTCCCCCATCAATTATCCGGCGCGGCGGTCGAACGGTACCGAGATCGTTTGCTGACCGCCGCCGAGGCTGTCACCGCGAAGCTAGGCGGAAATACACCCCCCACGGCGTAATTCGAATCCGCTAAGGGACCGGTTCCGGCCGAACCTAACCTTAACGAAGAAAGCGATACAGGCCTACTCCTCGCCAACCGTGGCCAGCACTTCAGAACTGGGACTTCGCACCGTCGCGGTCCGCAGTGTCGGACAGGTTCGAAGCAATCCACGTCCGCGCGGCCGGCGAGGCACCCACCACGCGTGCGGCACGAATATCCGCACGATTACGGCGCGCTGGGTGCTGCATTCATGACCACCGTCGTCGCCGGGAAGCCGTGTACACCAGCGGATTCCTCATGCTGGGCGCAACAGTTGGTCTCGGCGCCGTTGCCTCTTTATTATCCCGGCAATGGAGCGAGACAAGACCACGCATCTCGAAGAGACGGCCGAACTGCGACATCCGCAGCTCGCAATAGTCGCCGGAGGCACGCTGATGGGCGACGAATCCGAATGAAACGCGACACCAGCAATCAAGCGAGCGCCAAGGCACTGCGCCGCAACGCCGCCGAGAATCGGCACCGGCTACTCGGCGCGGGAGCGACCGTGTTCACTGCCCGCGGCCCGACGTGGGGGTCGAGGAAGTCACCAGGGTCGCCGGCGTCGGCACTCTCTACCGCCGATTTCCCACCAGAGTCGCCCTGATCAGTGAGCTCGTTCAACAGGTGCTCGACGACTTCGTGGCCCTTGCCCAGGATGCCCTGTGCGCGCCGGAGGGCGAGGGACTGGAGCAGGTCCTCTACGGCAGCGGTGCCATCCTGGCATCGAACCGTGGAAGCTTGTCTCGCATGTGGAACGACGACGAGACCACGATCTTGAGGGACGAGTATCGAAAGATCCTGTTCGAACTCTTGGCGCGTGCCAAGCAGCACGGCCGCATCCGCGAGGATGCCACCGAAGCCGACCTGGATCTCATCTTCTGATCCCTGCGCGGCGTCATCGGAGCGACACGCGGCGTGACCGACAGGCTGGCATCGAATCATGGCAGTCATGATCGCGGGATTGCGGCCCGGCGCGGAGAGACTTGATGCGACACCGATGAGCGCCCAAAATGTCGCACATCATGGACCAAGTGCAGTCTCAATAGGTGCGACGGTTCGAGGCTTGAGCGTCAAATCTTCTCAGCGCACACCAACGCAACGCCATCTGCCAGTCTGACTATCGCGTGACATGCACAAACTGCGTCGCAAAACGGGAGGGCATTTTCACAGAGGGCCCAAAACCCTCGCCGGCCTCGATGAGGCTGCCGTCGAGGTCGTCGTCCAGCTCCACGACCATTTTCCGCGCCACCTGCGAACTCCTTCCGCTCCGGATACAGCCAGGCAGACACTACTGCCCCGGCGACCGAAAGCCACCGGCCTCGTTGTCGCGCAGGAAGACAATCACCATGGATAAGGGCTCGTCGGGGCGGCCAATCAGTGGATGGGCGATGCCGACCGGAGGCTGATTGCCCCGATGTTGGCAACCCTGGCGGAAAAGGGAAGAGGTTTCCTGACACGGCGCTACCGTTATCAGGTGACAGGAATCAATGCCGACCGGCGATGGTCAGAATCCATGCCGGAAGCCTACGAGCAGTACCTCGTGCCGGTCGTCTTCCGGCCCTTCGCCCAGGACCTGACCGCCCGGGCGGCCGCACTCCACCCTCGGCGAATCCTCGAACTCGCGGCGGGCACGGGCGTGTTGACAGCGGACCTGCTCGCAGCAGCACCCTCGGCCGAGGTGACGGCCACCGACCTGAACGAGGCCATGGTCGCGTTCGGGTCGACCCGTGCCCCGGGCGCGGTGTGGCGGCAGGCCGACGCGCAACGGCTGCCGTTCCGAGACGGAAGCTTCGACCTGGTGGTCTGCCAGTTCGGCGTGATGTTTTTTCCCGACCGCATCGAGGCCTTCACCGAGGTCCACCGGGTGCTGGCCCCGAACGGCCGGTTCCTGTTCAACACCTGGGGCCCACTCAGGACGCACGCCTTCGAAGTCGCGCTGCAGGCCGGGCTGGAGCGGGCCTTTCCGGCCGATCCGCCACGGTTCTTCCAGACGGCTCCCCACGGCTACGCCGACCCCGCTGTCGTGGCCGCTGATCTGGCAGCCGCCGGGTTCGCCGTCGAGGACGAGCAGGAGCTGACGCTTCAGGGCCGGGCCCCGTCGACCACCGACCTCGCTACCGGATACCTCAGCGGGACACCGGTGCGCGCGGCCGTTGAAGAGCGCGGCGACGGCCCGGCCATCCGGGCCACCGTCATCGAGGAGATGACGGCCCGGCTGGGCCCGGGGCCGGTCACCGCCCCGATGACGGCGTACGTCTTCCTCGCGGCCTGAACGCAGCACGCGCCCGCCCTGAGGGATGGGCGAGTCGACCTCGACGGGGCGCGTCGGACGGACCCCTGATGCTCATCAACAAACGTTCGCCCTATGACGACCTTGCATAGCCGTTCGTCGGCGGGATGCTTGTTCCGCCAGATGATGTAGCGACGGATCACGCTGCCCTGCTCTTTGTGGCTGGTGTGATGTGCGGCGGCATCCCGTGCGCGCCTCCGACCTCGCACGCACACGCGTGACAGTAGTCGCAGGCATTAAATGCGTTGTCAGGCAATTGCTTTCGTACGCCGGCAACGGATATTATGTCGACTAAAACCCTCCATATTTCATCGGATGCATCATCGGCTTCGCCGGGCAACCGCGGGAACCGTCCGGGTCTGCAGGCCGTCGAGGCTGCGACCTGCGACTTCGCGCTCGAGGATAGGTCGGTCGGTCGGCATGGGTCTCACGATGCCGGTGGCCGGATCCGCGCTCGAGCTTGCCGTGCGGAGCAGGGACGATACCGCTACGATTCATTCGATGAATCATTCGATCATCAGATGAGACGGCATCGGGGGGTTCGGTGGGAGTCGACGACAGTGGCCGGGTGCATCTTGTGGATGCCGTTCCGATGCTGCATCCGGAGGAGCAGACTGTCGCCGAGATGCTGCGGGGATGGCGCAATCAGCAGCTGTGCCGCAATCTCCAGCACGCCACGATCGAGCAACGCGAGCGTTGCGTGCGCCGTTTCCTTCACTCCACCAACGAATACCCCTGGCAGTGGACTCCGGCGATGGCCGACGAGTTCTTCGGGGACTTGCGCTCGATCGGGCACGCGAAGCAGTCCACCGTCCGCAATTACCAGGTGGCGCTGCGCCTGTTCTGTTCGTATGTATCGGATCCACCTACGGGTGGGACCGGGTATGCGAGCAGCGATTCGGCACGCATCCGAGTCAGGTCTTCTTCGACTGGAACACCGCGCACCACGTGCAAGACAACGAGTCGAGGCCGTCCAAGCGTGCCTTCACCAAACCGGAGTTGCAGGCGTTGTTCGACCGCGCGGACGACGAGGTCGCGCGGATAGCGGCGTCCGGACGTAAGGGGTGGCTCCCGGCCTACCGAGACGCCACGATGTTCAAGCTCGCCTACGCCTTCGGGTTGCGGTTCAACGAGATCCGCCACTTGCAGACCGTCGATTTCGCCCGAAACCCGCACGCCCGAGAGTTCGGTCGATATGGCCTGGTTCACATCCGGTATGGCAAGGCCAAGCCCGGTTCGGCACCGAAACGGCGCAGCGTCCTGACTATCTTCGACTGGACCTCCGAGGTCGCCGCGGATTGGCTCGCCAATGGGCAGCGGCACCTCGACGACGGTATCGACATGTTTCCCAGCGAACGCGGGACGCTCGTCGCCGAGAACACTGTGCTGCGACGGTTTCGGCGGTACTGCACTGAACTGAACCTCGAGCCCGGACTCGACCTGCACTCGCTGCGTCGTTCCTACGCCACCCACCTCATCGAGGACGGCTGGGACGCTCTGTTCGTGCAACAGCAGATGGGTCATGACCACGCCGGCAGCACCGCCATCTACACCTGCGTGTCCAGTGACTTCCGTATCCGCATGTTGCGTCGTGCCCTCGACGCGTCGATGGATGCCGCACTCTCCGACGAAGGACGATTTTCATGAAGCGCACCGTTGACTACACCTGGCGGCTGGCCGAACTGATGGCCGCTCGCGGGTTGCACAACAGCACCGATCTGATGCCCTTGCTGCACGAGCGTGGCATCGAACTGTCCCGGCCGCAGGTCTACCGGTTGGTCGCCCAGCGTCCGGAACGTGTTTCGCTGCAGATGGTCGC
The DNA here is from genome assembly GCF_017656075.1 of Rhodococcus sp. ZPP. Classification (NCBI taxonomy): domain Bacteria; kingdom Bacillati; phylum Actinomycetota; class Actinomycetes; order Mycobacteriales; family Nocardiaceae; genus Rhodococcus; species Rhodococcus sp. ZPP. Next base: position 5,504,761 of record NZ_CP058638.1, on the reverse strand, counting down.
GGCGCTCTGCGACATCTTCGGCTGCGGAGTTGACGACCTGGTCACCGTGACCGCGACCGACACCCGGCGCAAGCGCGCCGCCTCCACCGCGGACGTGGTCGAGATGAACAAGGCGGCCCGCCCGAGACGGGCCCGCGTGATCACAGATGATTGAGGTGACGCCGCGGTCGACCCGCCGAGGCCGCCCCCGCACCACCGGTGATGCCAGTTGTGATCGATGCGGTCGACAGGTGGGCCGGATCCGCGCCCGCTGGCCCGACGGTGCAATCTGCGGCACCTGCTTCTACGCTGCGATGCGCACCCACGGCTCCTGCACGATCTGCGGGTTGGAGCGGCTGCTACCCGGCCGCCTCGATTCCCACGACGGCCCGATCTGCGGACTGTGCGCCGGCATCACCGACGACCTCGCCTGCTCCCGATGTGGTGTCGAGGCCGAGCACTACCGCCGGAGCCTCTGCGCTCGCTGTGCTCTTCGGGACGACGTCACAGAACTGCTGATCATCGATGCGGCGGATCCCGGCACCATGACCGCTCTTGTGGAGGGGCTGTGCCGTGACGAGCGACCCGAGAGCCTTATCACCTGGATGCGGCCGGCGCAGATGCGAGAGATTCTGCGCAGGTTAGCGGTTGGCGATATCGCGATGAGTCATGAAGGGATCGACGAGCTCGGGCACGGCCTTAGAGTTACCCATCTCCGGGGATTGCTCGAGCATCATGGTCTCCTACCCGAACGCGACGCCTATCTCGCCCGCTTCGAACACTGGCTGCGGGTCAAGTTCGATGCCATCGGCGAGGCCGCCGTGCGGCAACCCGTCGAGCAGTTCGCGACGTGGCACCACCTTCGGCGGATCCGCGCAATCTCGGCCACCGGATCGTCGACGCGCGGTCCGGTCCACGCGGCCAAGCAGGAGATTACCGAGACAATCAAGTTCTTGGACTGGCTCCTCCAAGCACACGGCCGCGTCGCCTCGACATGCAACCAACGCGACGTCGATGAATGGCTGATCGGTGGACCAACCACCCGCCATAACATCCGGACGTTCTTCGTCTGGGCTCTTCGGGCGCGGGTCAACACCACCATCCTGATCAACCACCGCAGCGCCCGCTCCTCCCCCACCATCACCCAGGACCAACGGATCGCCTGGCTGCGCGAACTGCTGACCGGTAACAGCGAATCCCTGCCGTACCGGATCGCCGGCACGTTGCTACTCCTCTACGCTCAACCCATCGCGAGGATCGCATCCCATCGCACCACCGACATCCTCCTGGCGCCAGACGGTCCATATCTTGCCCTCGGCACCCATCCTGCCCCCATTCCGACGCCGTTCGCGGACATGCTCACCGAGCACCTCGCACAACGACCCAACCTGCATGCCGTCCGAGATGGTGACTCGGAGTGGCTCTTTCCCGGCCGCACACCCGGCAGTCACCTACACCCCAACACGATCATGAACCGACTTCGCACCCTCGGTATCGATCTCCTCGGCGCTCGCACCACAGCGATCCGCACATTGGTGTCGGAGGTGCCCGCTCCGATCGTTGCGGACATGCTCGGCTACAGCCAGCAGATCACCCATCTTCACGCCGCCGAGACATCGCAGCCATGGCCACGATATGTGCGCCCGGCGCAGCGCCGTCAAGGCCGTGCCTCACCCAGATCATCAAAATCCACGACCACACCCACGTCACGCGAGCGAAGGAAGAAGCAATGAGCGAACCGACCGGCCGGACCGGCAACCGCACGTACTGGACTCTCCACGACGGTGCCATCGATGTCTCGTGCTACGCCTCCAGGCTGCAGGAGAACCAGTCGAGGGCACAGCTTATGCCTGCTCACGTCGGTATATTCGCCAACGAAGGCGCGCTCGGAAGCCTCACGCCGGCCACCGCGCAACAGTTGGCGGACGCGCTGCACGCGGCGGCCGATGCCGCCGAAGCACCGATCAAGATCCGCGCGGAATAGCTCACCGAGCCGCAACGTTTGCGGATGCGATCCGCTTCGATACGGCTACGACCACTACACCAGCACGAACCCGCTCGACTACCACGAGAGCGCGCACGCCGCGCCGTTGAATCGGCGCAACCTTGAACCGCCCTGAATCGAGTGGAGACTTCGTTCAGGCCACCTCGAGGATCGAGGCGACGGTGGGGCGCTGTCCACGGTAGCGCGTTTCGTAGTCGATCGGCGGGGAGTAGCCGATCGACGAATGGAGTCGGTCCGCGTTGAACCAGCGGACCATTCGGCGGTCTCCCGCTCGACCTCGGCTCGGCCGGACCATGACAAAGTCCGGTTGATCAACTCGGTTTTGTAGAGCCCTATGGTCGATTCCATCAGCGCGTTATCGAGGGCTTGACCGGCTAATCGCGGCCCAGTTTGTGCCGATGGCGGTCGGAATGGTTCATCGTCGGGACGATGGGTTGCGGCGAAGTCTTCGCAGTTGTTCTTCGTGTTTGGCGACGGTGGCGGCCAGGGCTTCGATCACGGTGCGCAGGTGGGCGACCTCGGTCGCGAGGGCATTGTCACGTTAACGAGCTGTCGAGAGTGGCTGGCAGGATGGTGGTCGTAGCCCCGCCGCGCCGTCGTACAAGCGACACCGCTACCTGAGCGAGATCATCGACCACTGCGTTTGGCTGTACTTCCGGTTCACCTTGAGCTTTCGCGACGTCGAGGAAGTGATGCTGCAACGCGGCGTGGTCGTGTCCTACGAGACGATCCGCCGCTGGTGCGCCAAGTTCGGCCAGGACTACGCCAACCGGCTACGTCGCTGCCGTGCCCGCCCCGGCGACAAGTGGTACCTCGACGAGGTGTTCGTGAAGATCAACGGCAAGCAGCACTACTTGTGGCGCGCGGTCGATCAGGACGGCACCGTCCTGGGCGTGCTGGTCCAGTCGCGCCGAAACGCCGAGGCGGCCAAGCGGTTCTTCCGCAAACTGCTCAAGGGACTCGGGTATGTGCCGCGGGTGCTGGTCACCGACAAGCTCGGCAGCTACCAGGTCGCGCACCGCGAGATGATGCCGTCCGTGGAGCATCGCCGATCGAGGTATTTGAACAACCGGGCCGAGCTTTCCCATCAGCCGACCCGGCAGCGGGAGCGGGCGATGCGCGGGTTCAAGTCACCGGCCCACGCCCAACTGTTCCTGTCCGCCTTCGGGGTGATCTGCTCACACTTTCGACCGAGACGGCACCGGCTTCCCGCCGGCGAGGACCGACAGGTGATGGCCGACCGGTTCGCGGTCTGGCGCGAATCCACCGGCAGCGCCACAGCTGCCTGAAACGTCAACCGCGAGGCCGCCGCTGCCTCAATTTACACCGGAACACATTGTGCCACCGAACATTCAAGTTGATGTGACAATGCCATCGCCACCACGTCGCCGTTCTGGTTGCGCCCGGTGTGCTCGAGGGTGACGATGCCCTCGCCGGGCCTGCTCTTCGACTCCCGCTTGTCGGCGATGCGTGTCTCCGCGTACAGCGTGTCGCCGTGGAACAGCGGCTTCGGGAAACTGATCTCCGAGAATCCCAGGTTCGCGACGATGGTCCCCTGCGTGAGTTGCGCCACCGACAAACCGACCAGCGTCGAGAGGGTGAACATCGAGTTTACGAGGCGCTCACCGAACTGGGTGCCCTCGCTGTAGGCGGCATCCAGGTGCAGGGCATGGGTGTTCATCGTCTGGGTGGTGAAGAGGACGTTGTCGGCCTCGGTGACGGTGCGGCCGGGGCGATGCTCGTAGACCGCTCCGAGTTCGAACTCCTCGAACCACAGTCCCCGCTGCACGATTCGCGTGACGTCACTGGCAAGCAGGTCGGTCATGACTCGTTCTCTTTCGTGTCGGTGTGCGGGGTGACTCGTGCGAGCAGCTGGTCGACCATCACCTGGTCACCGGGTGCGACGAGGATGTCGACGACGCCGTCGATGGGTGCGGTGAGCGAGTGCTCCATCTTCATCGCCTCGACGACGACGAGGCTCTGGCCCGCGGTGACGTGGGAGCCCGCTTCGGCGCCGACGGCGATGACGGATCCGGGCATGGGGCTGGTGATCTCGGCCTCGCCGGCATGGACGTCACCTGTGCGGACGCTGAGCTCCTCGACTTCCCGGAGCATCGTCGTGCCCTCGGATCCGGCGAGCCAGATATGCCCGTCGGTCTGGGCGACCCGGTAGGTTTCACGTCTGCCGTCGATCACGACGGACAGGGTGGTTCCGTCGAGGGCCGCCGTCAGGGACAGGGTGTCGCCGTCCTCGACCTGCGCGGTGGCCTCGGACGGACTGCCCGTGATGCGCACGTGGTCGGTACGCGTCGGCGATGCCAGCCGAATACTGGTGGGCGCGGGAACCCCGACCCGCCAACCGCTGGGCACGTCCCACGGATCGGCCTGTGCACGCTCGGGCCAGCGCTGCAACCAGCGGAAAGCGGCCGCGGCGATGAGGGCGGCATCGGTGGCCTCCGCAGCGACGAAGTCCTCGAGCCGGCGGTCGAGCAGACCGGTGTCGAGGTTGCCCGCCACCACGTCGGGATCGGCGAGCAGGAAGCGCGCGAACTCGATGTTGGTCACCACACCGAGCACACCGGTGCCGGCCAGCGCCCGGTCCAGCTTCCGCAGCGCACCGGCGCGGTCGTCGGCGTGCGCGATGACCTTCGCCAGCATCGGGTCGTAGTCGCTGCCCACCACCGTGCCGGGCTGCAGCCCGGAGTCGACGCGGACTCCGGGGCCGGCGGGTTTGATCACGTCGGCGACGAGACCACCGGTCGGCAAGAAGCCTCGGCTCGGGTCCTCGGCGTAGACGCGGGCTTCGATGGCATGTCCGGTGAGGGTGATGTCGTCCTGGGTGAAGCCGAGCGGCTCACCCGCGGCCACCCGCACCTGCCACTCGACCAGGTCCAGGCCGGTGACGAGTTCGGTCACGGGGTGTTCGACCTGAAGCCGGGTGTTCATCTCCATGAAGAAGAACTCGTCCGGCTTGTCGGCGGAGACGATGAATTCGACCGTTCCGGCACCGGAGTAGTCGACACTGCGCGCCGTGTTGCACGCCGCCTCGCCGATCCGGGCCCGGGTCTGCTCGTCCAGCAGGGGCGAGGGCGCCTCCTCGATGACCTTCTGGTGGCGACGCTGCAAACTGCACTCGCGCTCACCGAGATGCACCACGTTGCCATGCCCGTCCGCGAGGATCTGCACCTCGATGTGCCGGGGCCGCAACACGAATCGCTCGAGGAACAGGGTGTCGTCACCGAACGCGGACGCGGCCTCACGCCGTGCACTGCGCAGGGCGTCGGCCAACGCCCCCGGCTCCTCGACCAGACGCATCCCCTTGCCGCCGCCGCCCGCCGACGGCTTGACGAGGACCGGGTAGCCGATCTCGCCCGCGGCGGCGATCAGTTCGTCGTCGGAGAGGCCGGGCCGGGCGATACCCGGTACGACGGGCACGTCGAACTTCGCGACGGCGTTCTTGGCGGTGATCTTGTCGCCCATCACCTCGATCGCGTGAGCGGACGGGCCGAGGAAGGCGATGCCGGCGTCTGCGCAGGCCCCCGCGAACTTGGAGTTCTCCGACAGGAACCCGTAACCGGGATGGATCGCCTGAGCTCCGGTGGTCTGGGCGGCCGCGATCACCTTCTCGATCACCAGGTAGCTCTCCCGGGCGGCGGCCGGGCCGAGCAGGACTGCGGTGTCGGCCTCGCGGACGTGCCGCGCGTCCCGATCCGCCTCGCTGTATACCGCGACCGAGCGGATTCCCATGGCCCGCAGGGTGCGGATTACCCGCACCGCGATCTCACCGCGGTTGGCGACGAGGACGGTATCTATCCGTGTCATGTCAGTCATGTCCGTTCACATCCGGAAAACGCCGTAGGAGACCGGTTCGAGCGGTGCGTTCGCGCACACCGAAAGAGCCAGCCCGAGAACAGTTCTGGTATCGGCGGGATCGATGATGCCGTCGTCCCACAGGCGGGCGGTCGAGTAGTAGGGGTTGCCCTGCGCCTCGTATTGCTCGCGGATCGGCGCCTTGAACGCCTCCTCGTCCTCCGCCGACCACGGGTTGCCCGCACTGTCGAGCTGCTCGCTGCGCACCGTCGAGAGCACCGACGCCGCCTGCTCACCGCCCATCACCGAAATTCGCGCGTTCGGCCACATCCACAGGAAACGCGGGGAGTACGCCCGCCCGCACATCGAGTAGTTGCCCGCCCCGTAGGAGCCGCCGATCACGACGGTGAGCTTGGGAACCCGGGCACAGGCCACCGCGGTCACCATCTTCGCGCCGTGCTTCGCGATACCCCCCGCCTCGTAATCGCGGCCGACCATGAAGCCCGCAATGTTCTGCAGGAACAGCAGCGGAATCCGCCGTTTGTCGCACAGCTCGATGAAGTGAGCACCCTTCATCGCCGACTCGGCGAACAACACCCCGTTGTTCGCGACGATGCCGACGGGATGACCCTCGATGTGCGCGAAGCCGGTGACCAGCGTCTTGCCGTACTCCGCCTTGAACTCCTGGAAGGTCCCGCCGTCGACGATGCGGTCGATGACCTCGTGAACGTCGTACGGGGTGCGCGGGTCGGTCGGGACCACGTCGTACAACTCGGCCTGCGGCGCCGACGCGGGGACGGCACTGATCACATCCCACGCACGTGCGGCGCGCGGGCCGAGCGTGGCGACGATGTTGCGCACGATCCGCAGCGCGTCCTGATCGTCCTCGGCGAGGTCATCGGTCACTCCCGACACCTTCGAGTGCAGGTCTCCGCCGCCGAGCTCTTCCGCGGTGACGACCTCACCGGTCGCGGCCTTCACCAGCGGCGGACCGCCCAGGAAGATCGTGCCCTGGTTCCGGACGATGACCGCCTCGTCGCTCATCGCCGGCACATAAGCGCCGCCCGCCGTGCAGGAGCCCAGGATGCGCGCTCATCGTCGCCTGGTTGTAGAAGATCCGGCCGAAATGCTCCCGATCGGGAAACACCTCGTCCTGCCGGGGCAGGAACGCGCCACCCGAGTCGACGAGATAGATGCACGGCAGCTGGTTCTGCAGTGCGATCTCCTGCGCCCGCAGGTGCTTCTTCACCGTCATCGGGTAATACGTGCCGCCCTTGACCGTGGCGTCGTTGGCCACGATCACGCACTCCCGGCCGGACACCCGACCGATCCCCGCGATCACACCCGCACCGGGGCATTCGTCGTCGTACAACCCATTGGCCGCGAGCGGGGCGATCTCGAGAAAAGGACTCCCCGGGTCGAGCAACGTGTCCACTCGATCACGCGGGAGCAACTTGCCCCGGCTCACATGCCGCTCCCGCGACTTCTCACTACCGCCCAGAGCCGCAACGGCCAGCCTCGACCGCAGCTCGTCCACCAATTTGGTGTGCTCAATCCTGTTGCTCGGGTCATTGCCTAGCATCACGCCTCATCACTTCGCAGATTCAGTTAATGCCTCTTAACCTAATGGTGTTGCTAGTGCATGACCCCTTCTCCCGTAGCGATAATTTGACGCAGGTTATATCCCTGCGGGATAGCGACCACTGCGGTAGCCACCACTAACGTCGGCTCTGGATGTGATGGACATCGCATAACGAACGCGAAGGAGGCCGGCCAATGAGTTTCGGCGCTGTTGGTCTGATTGAAACGGTGGGGCTGGTCGGAGCGATCCAAGCAGCCGACTCGATGGTGAAGGCTGCCAACGTGGAGTTGGTGGGTTACCGCACTCTGCGAAATGGCCAGGTCACGGTCATGGTGCGCGGTGATGTCGGAGCGGTGAAGGCCGCGGTCGACGCGGGCGTCGTTGCCGCCCGCGAAACCGGGGAACTGGCTACCTCGCATGTCATCGCTCGCCCGCACGGTGATACCGAGGACGTGCTGTCGGCCGCGATTCCCCCGGTCAACTGACGCCATACGGGACCACATCGTCGAGGTCCCGTGGCTGTGACAGCCACGGGGATCTCGACGATTACGGTGAATGATGGAACTAGGTGAGCACGCTGTCGACCCACTCGATCGCCGTGTCGCCGTTCCATCGGAGCAGTGACAGCGTGGGGTGACCGCCGCGCACATGCGCGATGTCGGAGCCCTCGACGATGGTGATATCTGGGGACGGCAGGTCCTGTACCGGCAACGCATCGGCGTGCCGATCGAAGGCGGCGATGAACGGCAGCAGGGTTGGTGCCGTGCCGGCGAGCGTCCACGGCGCCGCGACCAGAGGTCGCACTTGCTCACCGGGCAGATTGGGCACGTTGAGGTTGAACACCGATCCGGCATCCGCGCTCATGATGTTCGGCAAGATCGCGTCGACCACGGCCGCGGCGGTGTCCCAGTGACGTGCGGCGCCGACCGCCGCGGGCTGTTCGATCTCGAAGTCCAGGTGCAGCGATGCCGCCAGCGCGGTCACGCCGTGGGCTCCTGCGACCATTGCCGCGCTGGCCGTGCCCGAATGCAGCACCGCTGCACCAAGGTTCGAACCCTCGTTGATACCGGACAGCACGAGGTCGGGCACCGGGCCGAAACGGCCGAGCACGGCAGCGAGTGCGATCATGCCCGGATGCGCCGCCACAGCATAGGCCTCCACTCCAGGTAGACCCGGCAGCCGACGATGGCTTACCTCGATGCGCTCGTCGACCAGGAACATCGTCAGACCGCCGGCGCAACCGCTGGCTTGACGGTGAGGAGCGGCGACCGTGACGTCATACCCCTGCTCGCATGCGGTATGAGCGAGAGCGAGCAACCCTGGCGCGTCGATCCCGTCATCGTTGGTGACCAGTACATGTGGTCGGCGCCTCATGGCATCGCCAACCGCACGGCGAGCAGCAGTTCGTTGTCCGCGGCGGATTCGGTGCCGTTGACCAACGGCTCTGCCCTGGGCGCCGAGACAGAGGTCGCGTGCGGCTGCGAATTTTGTGTCGCCGGCGGCCGGTGCGCAGTGATTCGTGCTTGTAAGGCCTTCGCTCCGGAAGTTCTGCGCTGCACCCGCGCCGGCACCTCCTGCGGCGGCAACGCTACGACCGGTGAAGCCGGGCACGCGCATGTCGACGTCTCGGGAGCATAGGCGAATAGATGCGCCAAAATTTCCTGCGGCCAAATCGCGACGAACTCCGCGCCCGCGGCGAGTAGTTGCTCTTCGGTATGCATGCCCCAGGCGACTCCGACCGCACGGATCCCGGCCCTCACTGCCGCTTCGACATCACCGACCGTGTCGGTGATGATGGCGGTCGCCCCAGCAGGGACCGCACCGCCGGTCGCCGATTCGTCGTAGAACGCCTGGCAGCGCCGACCAGAGCCCTGAGCGGCGTCGTCGAGGAACCGCTCGATGCCCTTGGCCTTGTCGGGTTCGACGTCGCCACCGAACACGTGCCCGAAGCAGTACTCGAGCTTGTTCTTGCGCAGGATTCTGCGGATGACTTCCGTCGAGTTCGACGACAGAACAGCCAGTGTCGCATGTGGCACCAGCGATTTCACGACGTCGACCATGCCGGGGATCATCAGCGGGGCGTAGTCGGCGCCGAGGCTGCGCATGAAGTCCTCCTCGACCACCTGCGCGTGCTCGGCATCTCGGCAGAGACCGCGCAGGGAGACGAAGAAGTTGTTGGCGAACATCTCGTAGAACTGCTCGGGTGTTGTGACACCGAGATGGTGTGCGGCACTGATCTTTTCGAAAACGCGCCAGGATGCCTCTCGGGTCTGGACGAGAGTGCCGTCGAGGTCGAAGATCACAGCCTGGGGCGGCTCTGGTCGGCACACGGTCAGCTGCCGGTCGCGTCTGACGCGCTGTAGATCTTGCACAGCTGCTGGGGGCCGATGAAGTCCTGGATCTCGCCCCACCCGCGTTGTGCTCCCGAACGCCATTCGGCGAGCACGTTGTATCCCACCGTGCCCGGGCCGGCCTGCCAGGGGAAACTCGTCCGCCCGAAGCCTTGGAGCTCGTACACTCGGCCCTCGCTGTCGGTGAGTTCGAGTTCGACGGATTTCGCGAAGAATCCTTCGCGGATCGTGCGGCCGCGGCCTGCGGCCAACCCGTACAGCTCACCCTTGTCGACGACGTAACCGTGTTGGAGGGTCAGTTCGGTGGCGGCGTCGGGGCCACCGGTGGGATCGAAGTCGAAGATTCCGTGGATGGCGAAGTCCTTGGAGAAGTGCGCGTGCAGCCAGCTCATGGTGTGCCCCTGGTGCTCCGAGCGCAGACCCCAGCTGTGGTCCATCGTCGAGATGCAGTCGACGGCGTACTTCTTGCCGCGCAGGTTCACCTCACCCTCGAAGTGGCCCGACTGGTCGAAGTGCCCGGCGTACGCCTCGCCCCACGCAAACACGCCTTCGTCGGCTTGCTTGGCGACGATCGGATCCTGTTTGGGGTCGTGAATGTCGAAGGCGTCGGCGATCGCGGTGTAGCGGAAGGCCAACGAGACGTCGTCACCGTTGTCGAACTCGACGTCCCACACCCGGTTCGGCTCGCGGCAGACCACGTGCAGGCCGTTGTTCAAACGGTAGTCGCGCAGGTTGCGGGGTTCCGGAATCGGAAGGTGGTGCTGGGCGTCCCAGTACTCGGCTTGCCAGGGCGCCTCCACGAACTTCGAGTTCATGGCGATCGTGGAGATCGCGACGCCCGCGTTCGGTCGGAACAGCGCATAGACGCCGACGTTCAGGGTGGCTTCCGGGATGTAGAAGCCGAAGAAGTTCGTCTCCGTCCATGTGGGATCGTCGCTGGTGGGGGTGTGGAAATCGGCGTCGATGTCTTCGATCATCTGACTCTCCTAGGCTCTGGCGGTTGCCGCACGGTGTGATTACCCGACGCGGTCCTCGTCACCGCACACCTTGCCGAAGCCGAGATGCCCCCGCCACATCCTCGTGGGATAACTGCCCGGGCGAGAGCTGTCCCGCAGAGATAACGACCTTGTGGGGTGCGTCACCGTAGCGTCCTCATCGATGCACTCCCGGGTCACAAGGGGGTGAGCGGGAGTGCATCGAACCCCGTTCGTTTTCGGCGACCAGTAGAGAAGGCGGTCCTCACGGTGAGACTTGCACGTGTTGTCGGCCAGGTGGTGTCCACCGCCAAGGTTCCCGAACTGTCGGGAACGACGATTCTGGTCGTCGAGGATATCGCCCCCGAATCAGATGGCGAGAGCGGGCGGTATGCCGCTGTCGACCTCGTCGGTGCAGGGCAGGACGAGGTCGTCCTGGTTGTGTCCGGAAGCGCGGCACGAGTGGACCAGGCCACCACCGGTGTCCCGGTCGACCAGGCGATCGTCGCCATCGCGGACACGATCGTCACTCACGGTGAGGTCACGTATTCGAAATGACCACAGAAACTGACGCAGTGTCCACACCACCCGTCGATTCACCCAGCAAGACCACAAATGGAGGAAAGACCATGGCAACCACTCAGACCACCCTGCCCGCCCGCGGCGCCGGCGCCCTCGGCCTGATCGAGACCAAGGGTCTCGTCGGGGCGATCGAGGCAGCCGACGCCATGGTCAAGGCGGCCAACGTCCAACTGCTCGGGCACCGCGAGATCGGTGGAGGCTTGGTCACCGTGATGGTCCGCGGTGACGTCGGCGCAGTCAAGGCCGCCACCGATGCCGGCGCAGTTGCCGCAGGTAAGGCCGGCGAGGTCGTCTCGGTGCACGTCATCCCGCGCCCGCACGACGAAACCGAGAGTGTGCTGTCGAACCTGACTCAGCCCAAGGGTGCTTGAGAATCGATCTCGCTCGGAGCGCAGCGACCTCTGTCTGCGCTCCGGACCGAGCCATGGAAGGTAGAAGACCGTGACAGCAACGCTTGACGCGGACCTGGCGGCGCTGGTTGATGTTCGCGCGCAGGTTTCCGCCACGAAGAAGGCATTCGACGCGATCGAAGGCGCCGACCAGCAGTGGCTCGACAACATCGTCCGGGCCATGGCGAAGGCGGGTTACGCCGCTTCCGAAGAGCTCGCCCGGATGGCGGTCGACGAGACCGGCTACGGCGTGTACGAGAACAAGATCATCAAGAACCGGTTCAACACCGGTTTCGTGGCGGAGTGGATGCTCGAGCGCCGCGCGGTCGGCGTGCTCTGGGCCGACGAGGAGAACAAGGTCACCGCGGTCGGGTCGCCGATGGGCGTGATCGCTGCGATCATTCCGGTCACCAACCCCACTGCGACCGTGTTGTTCAAGAGCCTGGCCGCGGTCAAGGCGGGAAACGCCGTGGTGCATGCGCCGCACCCGCGGGCGGCGCGATGCTCTGCCCGGGCGGCGGAGATCATGGCGGAGGCGGCGGTGCGTGCCGGTGCCCCGGAGAGTCTGGTTTCCTGCCTGCAGCAGCCCACCCTGGAGGCGACCCGGGAGCTGATGCGGCACGGAGATGTCCGTCTGGTTCTTGCCACGGGCGGTCCCGCCATGGTCGCCGCCGCCTACTCGAGCGGCAAACCGACCATTGCGGTCGGCGCGGGGAACGTCCCGGCGTACGTCGATTCGTCGGTGACCGATCTCGCCGAGACCGCGACGATGATCGTGACCTCGAAGTCCTTCGACAATGGCACCGCCTGTGTCGCCGAGCAATCCGTCGTGGTCGCCACCGCTGTCGCTGACCGGTTCGTCGGGGAACTCTCCCGCGCCGGTGCCGCCTGGTTGACCCCGGACCAGCAGACCGCGTTGACGAAGACTTTGTTCGACGAGCGCGGCGGACTGCGCGCGAACGCGGTGGGTCAGTCCGCGGTCCGGCTGGCCGAGATGTCGGGGTTCACCGTCCCGGCGACGACGAAGGTACTGGCCGCGGAGATGACCGAGGTCGGCGACCACGCACTGCTCTCGCGGGAGATCCTCGGTCCGGTGCTGACCATCTACCGGGAGGCGGATTACCAGGCCGGGTGGCGGCGCTGCCGGGAGATCCTGGCGCTCGGTGGTGAGGGCCATACCGTGGCCGTGCACAGCTCCGATCCGACGGTGGTGGCCAAGTTCGGGGAACTGCCGGCCGGCCGCATCGTCGTCAACACCCCCGCCCTCTTCGGCGGGATGGGGTATTCGACGAACGTCGATCCCTCCTTCCAGATCGGTACCGGAACCTGGAGCGGGTCGATCTGCTCGGACAACGTCACCCCGCTGCACCTGGTGAACATCAAGCGCATCGCTCACGAGGCCCGGCCGTGGCGTGGAGTGTTCGACTGATGTCTTCCGAGAAGATCGCGCAGACACTCGAGGAGGCGCACCAGCGCATCCGTTCTGCCAGAACGGATCACGACGGTGATCTGCGCACCGGAATCGACCTGGGGACCGCTACCTGTGTGATCACCGTGGTCGATGCCGCGGGCCGACCGGTGTGGATCGATTTCGATCGCACCGCCGCCATCCGTGACGGTGTCGTGGTGGACTTCGCCGCAGCGGCTGCCGCGGTACGCAAACTCAAGGCCACCGCCGAGGCCGAACTGGAGATCGAGCTGGTCAATGCGGCCACCGCTTTTCCCCCGTGCATCGGGGAGGCCGACAGCCGGGCCTGCCGGTTCGTCCTCGAGAGTGCAGGCTTCGACGAGGTCACTTTGGTCGACGAGGTCAGCGCGGCCAACAAGACCCTCGAGGTCAACGACGGGGTGGTCATCGACGTCGGTGGCGGCTCAACCGGGGTGGGGGTCTTCGAATCCGGGCAATTGACTGCCCTCGATGACCGGCCCGGCGGGGGACACCACCTGGACCTCATTCTCGCCGGCGCCTTGGGGGTCACCGTCGCCGAAGCCGAGGAATGCAAGCGCGCCGGTTCCGGCGACTACCTCGCCATCCTACGGCCGGGAATCGAGAGGATCGGCTCCTCGATACGGGATCTGACCCGAGGTGCCGAACACCTCGACCTTCATCTCGCCGGGGGCGCTCTGATGCTTCCGGGCGCCGATACGACCATCAGCAAATACCTGGGGCGGCGCGTGCGGGCTTATCCGCACGCGCTGCTCATCACTCCATTGGGAATCGCGAGGTACGCGTCATGACAGGCACAGCCACACTCCGGACATACGCATTCATCGATCGAATGCAGCCGCAGTGTGCGGCGCACGTCGCTGCCACCAGTCCCGGCGACCCGCCGTTGGCTGGCATGTCAGAGTTGTTCGTCGAGATGGCCCCGGGTAATGAGGTATTCCGGGCGGCGGACATCGCATTGAAGTCATCCAGTGTGCGGCCCGCCCTGCAGATCATCGAGCGAGAATTCGGCCTGCTCGAGATCCACTCCGAGCATCAGGCGGATGTCCTGGCGGCCGGCGAGGCTGTGCTCGACGCGCTCGGCATGAAGGAAACCGACCGGATCAAGCCGGTCGTTGCCTCGACCCAGTTCATCACCAACGTGCACGGATACCAGGCGCAGCTGCTCAACAAGTGGCGCAAGGGCACGCTCCTGATGCCGGGGTCGAGCCTGTTCGTCATGGAAGTTTCCCCCGCAGCGTATGTGGCGCTGGCCGCGAACGAAGCGGAAAAGGCCGCCGACATCGATGTCATCGAGATCCGCGCCGTGGGCCGGTTCGGTCGTCTGTTCCTGGCCGGCAGTGAAAGCGAAGTGGCGACCGCCCGCGATGCCGCGGTCGCCGCCCTCGAATCTCTCGAGGGGACTGAGGAGGCCCGGCGATGACCGTCTTCGGCGTCGACGCGGTCGAGTCCGCCGGGACCGGCGAGCTGGTTGTCGGCGCGAAGGACATCATCACCCCGCTGGCACGGGAATTGGCCCGTGAACGCGGCGTGCGAATCGTCGTCGCTACCGCCCGCCCGGCCGCCCCGCTCGCCTCGGCGAACCAAGCCACCCCGGTCGGCTCGGCCACCTCGAACGGGTCGACCCACCCGTCGCCCGCCCCGGTGACACCGGTGTTCACTCGATCCTCGTCGAACGACGCGCACACTCCCCCGGCTCCGCTTCGGCCGCCTGCCCCGGCTCTGTACCGGCGCGGGGCGCCGTTGCATCCCTCCGTAGCACCTGCCGCGCTGCATCAGCCCCGCCCCCGACGCCCCGAGGGCGCAGGCACCGGGAAGTCGGTCAAGCGCGTGGTGGTCGTCGGCGCCGGGCATGTCGGAATGATCACCGCGATGAAGCTCGCCGAGGCGAACATCATCGAGGAGGTCGTCCTCGTCGATATCGCCGAAGGCCTGGCGGCGGGGATCGCGCTGGATCTGACCCATTCGACGGCGCTGCTCGGCTTCGATACCAAGGTCCGTGGGGTGACCAGCCTCGCGGAGGCCGGGTCCGCCGACTATGTGGTCATCACCGCAGGCCGTGCCCGCCAACCCGGGATGAGCCGAACCGATCTGGTGGAGGTGAACGCCGCCATCGTCGGCGGCATCGCCCGCGAGGCGGCCGCGATCTCACCCCAGACGGTGCTGCTGGTGGTCACCAATCCGCTCGACGAGATGACCCACCATGCCTGGCGCGCCTCCGGGCTGCCCGCCGAGCGGGTCATCGGGATGGCCGGGGTGCTCGACAGCTCCCGCTTCCAGGCGTTGACCGGGTTGGCCGCCGACTCCTCCCCTTCGGCAGTGAGCGCGTTGGCATTGGGCAGTCACGGCGACGAGATGGTCATCCCGCTCTCCCAAGCCCGGGTGGGCGGCACCACGATCACCGCCGCGCTGCCGGAGGCGAAGGTCACCGCACTGGTCGACCGGGCCCGCAACTCCGGCGCCGAGATCGTCGGACTACTCAAATCCGGTAGCGCGTTCTTCGCTCCCGGTGCCTCCGCCGCGCGGATGGTCTTGGCCATGGCCACCAATTCCGACGAGATCATCGCCGCAACCGTGCGTGCGCACGGGCAGTACGGCATCGCCGACGGCTACGTCGGCCTGCCCGCCCGGTTGGGGCGCACCGGATTGCGGGAGATCGTCGAGCTGCCGCTGGCGGCGGACGAGCTAGCGGCAGTGCGCACGGCCGCCGCCCGGATCGCGGAACGGGTGGCCGACCTCGAGCGAACATCGGCACCGTCATGAGAGCGGTGGTGTTCGCCGGCGTCGGCGCCGTCGAGGTCTCCAGTGTGTCCGATCCCGTTCTCGTCGATCCGACAGACGCTCTGGTCAAGGTGCATCGGGCGGCGATCTGCGGAACCGATCTGCACACGATCAGCCATCCCGACGGCATGCACCGTGGAGCCGTTCTCGGGCACGAGTTCACCGGCACCGTCGTCGCGGTCGGGTCCGCGGTGCGGACCTTCGCGTCCGGGGATCGCGTCAGCGGCGCCGACTTCACCGCGTGCGGGCACTGCTGGTGGTGCCGTCACGGCAACCACTGGGAGTGTAGTCAGCGCCAATTCTTCGGCACCGGAGAGGCTTTCGGTCCCGCACTAGCGGGCGCGCAAGCAGAGATCGTCCGCGTACCGCACGCCGACGTCGTCCTGCATCCGATCGCGGACGGGGTCTCGGACGAGGCCACCCTGTTCTTCGGGGACGTGCTGGCAACCGGGTACGCGGCGGTACAGCGGTGTGACCTCTCCCCCGGCGACACCGTCGCGGTCATCGGCGGTGGTCCGGTCGGACAGCTGACCAGCCTCGCCGCGCAGGCCTGCGGGGCCGGGCCGGTCGTGTTGGTCGAACCGGTCACCGAGCGGCGAGCGATCGCCCAGGCGCATGGCGCCCTGGTTGCGACCCCGCAGGAGGCTCGCCCTCTCATCGATGCCCTCACCGACGGGCGCGGCGCCGATGCCGTCATCGAGGCCGTCGGCGGCCCCCGCGGACTCGACACCGCGTTCGGGTTGGTCCGCCGCCGCGGAACCGTCGTCTCGGTCGGAGTGCATCAACAATCGACCTGGCCGTTACCGGTGGGACGGGCGTTCGCCGACGAGCTGACGCTGCGCTTCGCGATCGGGAACGCGATCCGCGATCGTGACCAGCTCTCTGGTCTGGTGGCATCCGGGGCGATAGACCCGACCGTCATCATCGACCTGCGAGTCGGCCTCGAGGACTCGCCCGCTGCGTACGAAGCGATGACCGAGCGCCGTACGCTGAAGGCAGTCATCGAGGTGTCCTAGGCACACTACCGACGAGGCGGCAATGGACGACCCGAGCAGATCCCGGCACGGCGGTGGCCCGCAGACTGCGCAGCGCTCTCCGCGGTCACACGAGGCGACCCCGTTCGGCACGATGCCGAACGGAGCATTTCCCGTCGAGCGGCTGTGGGACCTGCTGGCGACCTTGCCGGACACTGCTGCCGCTGCCGCTGAAGCCGTTGTGACCGCGTTCGGCAGCAGCCTTCCGGTCACCGTCTTCCACCGTCATGACCTCGACTGGTCCGTCCTCGCCGGCAGCAAAGCCCGCGCCGACCAGACCGAATTGACCGCCCTCGAATGCGCCGCCGGGCCGCTCATGCCGCGCGCGGCCACGGTGGGCAACGTCGCCGTCGTCGTCGACGCGGCGGTACCGGACGAGATGGTCGCGGCGCACCGCACTCTGCTGGCCCAGCTGTGTGTCTGGATCGACCTGACCGCCCAGGCACATGCCTCCACCGAGGAGTTTGCAGCGCTCGACGACGAGGCCGAGGTCATGCGCACCGTGGCGCACCAGATCCTCAGCGCCCATGACCTCGACCAGGTGCTTCTCAACATCACCACCCAGACCCTGCGCATGTCCGACTCCGACATCTGTGGCGTCTTCCTCCGGGAGGGTGAGGAGCTGCGCATGCGCAGCTGCGCCGGGCACCGAGTGATCGACACCGCGCGGCTGCGCATGAAAAAGGGGCAGGGCGTGGCCGGACAGGTCTTCGAGACCGGCAAGGTCGCCAAGATCGACAGTTACCTTCAGGACGCCACCATCAGCAAGGATTTCATGTCCCTCGCCGAACAGGAAGCGACTCGTTCGGCGCTGGCAGTGCCACTGGTGGTACACGGAGACATGATCGGTGTCCTCGAGGTGTGGCGGCGCCGCTACTCGTCGTTCACCGACCGCGACGTCCGCAGGCTGGTGGCGTTGGCCGACCTCGCGACCATCGCCATCGAGAACGGTCGGCTCTACGACGCCCAACGAGCCACCGTCGACGAACTCGACAACACCCGCATTTCCCTGGAACGTCAACTACGCCTACTCAACCGTTCCTCCACCCTGCAGCATTCGTTGATCGAGATCGTGCTCGCCAACTCCGCCGTCACCAGCTCCGTCGCCCGCACCGTCGGAACCGAGCTGGGCTGCGACGTCGCCATTATCTCCGACACCGGCGAAATCGAAGCCACCTTTCCTCGCACCTTCGATACCGCCGATCTGCTCGACGACGTGGCCGGCCGGAACGGTGCTCTTCCGAAACGTGCGACCAAGCTCGTGGCACGTGACGGCCGCACCATTTGGGCCCACCCGGTCGTGGCCGCCGAAAACCAGTATGGTGCAGTCTGTTTGATCGGCGGCAACGAGGACGCCGAGATCATGGAGGTCGCGTGCGGGCAGGCCGCCATGGTCTGTTCGCTCACCCAACTCCAGCAGCGCGCGGCGAGCGCCGCGCGCGCCGAAGCACTCGACCAGCTGCTGTGGGACCTGGTGGAAGGAACACCGGAACAACGGTCCGCCGCCCGCAGCCGCACCCATCAGATGGGGATCCGGCTCAAGGGTTTTCACCGGGTCTTCTACGGGGTGCTCGAGAACACCGACACCATTGCCGCCCAGGAGGGGTGGACCACCTCCGCCGCGGACGCCCTGCGGCGCAACGTTCTCAACGGTGTTCGCGGCTGCACCACTCCGGCGCCGATGACGTTGACCAGTGTGCGGGGAAACTGGATCGTGGCCCTCGCCCCGATCAAGGACCGCGAGCGTGCCCGTGCCCTACTGGACGAATTGAACAAGGTCACTGCGCGGTGCCACCCGGACCTGCACATCACCTGGGGGGTCAGTTCAGCACGCAGCGACCCGGGGGACTATCCGGCGGCCTTCGGTGAAGCGAAGACGGCGCACGCCGCCTCCCGTCGGCTGGGAACGGTGTCGATGTACGACGAACTCGGGATTGTCCGGCTTCTACTGGGGAGCAGCGACAATCCCGACCTGCAGGGGTTCATCAAAGAGGTGACCGAGCCGCTGCTCCAGTACGACCAGCAGTCCGACGGGTCCCTCCTCAAGACCCTCCGCACCTTCTTCGACGCCAACTGCTCACAGAAGGATGCCGCCGAGCGGCTCTTCGTCCATCCCAAGACCCTCGCCTACCGGCTCGAGCTGATCCGCAAACTCACCAACCTGGATCTATCACAACACTCGGATCGGATGCGCGCCGACCTGGCGCTGCGCTTGTTGCAGGTGACCGAGGCGGTCAGCGACTTGGACGGCCAATCGCACCCGCCATTCGGCTGAGAGTGGTGTGTGGTCCCCCGGTCCGGGTATTCACCACACACCACCCGTCGCCAATTCGATCTGTGGCCCGGTTCTTGTTCTGAACGGCAGGAGCACGACGGGCAGCGCACCGAGACGCTCCACAACTCCCCACCGTCCCGGTCCCGGGTGGTCCTGCGCGCGCAATTGCTCGAGGGTCGCACACGATGACCTGCAACGGGTCACCGTGTACCACCCTCGGACGCCGAGGCTAGTTCCGGCGGTCTCGCTGCCCCAGAGCCAGGATCGACGGCCGCACCTCGTCACCGTCGACGCCGAAGCGGGTGAACCCGCGCTCCTGCAGGGACTGCACCAGTTCCGCCGAGACCGGTCCGCTCAACCGGATCCCCACCCGCAGTGTGGGATCCTGAGCAAGGACCGCCGCTACGGTGTCCACCAGCGCTCCGACCTGATCGTCGATCTCGATGCGAGGATCAACCGTGATCAGACCCCGCCGCAGATACGAATCGAGCGGCTCACTGGTCAGCAGATGCCGCGGCGAGATGCCGGCCACTGCCGCTTGGAGCACCCGCAGTTCGATCCACACGATGTCACTGCGCTCGGCGATGACGTCGATGGAGGCGATACCGCGCGGGCTGGTGAGATAGCCGCCGATCTCCACCCGGCCGGAATCGGCCAGACTGTCCCGCAGCGCGACCAGCGCGGCGATCTCAGCGCCGTCGGCGATCTTGCGGACCGTGAAGTGCACGCGCAGCTCGGAGTCCGCACTGCGCAACGCCGTGGCGATACCCCGCAACTGTGCGGACAAGATCTCCTCGGATCCGAGCGGCAACGCCAGTTCCGGATGCGCGATGAACAACTCGGCAGTGCGTAGCAGCTCGCTGGATTCGTCGGCGTGGAAGTCGATCGCCCGCACCCCGAACTCGGACACGCTCGCACCGGCGAACAGCTTCGAGAACTCGGTGGCCACGGCCGCCTCGAGGGCGGCGCTGGCATCGCTGATCTCGCCCTCGCGCAGCGTGGTGATGATCGAGTCGAGGTGTCCGGTGGTGGCCAGGACATCGTCGATTCCCGCCACCAGTCCCGTCGCCCCGCGTGTGAGCGCCTGACGCGCCTGATCGGGGGTCGTCGCCCGGGCGAACACTTGTGCGCCGGCACGTTTGCGCGCGAGTTCGAGCAGCCCGGAGAGGCGGTCGTCTTCCGCCGCCGGCTCACTGAGCGCGATCTCCCCGGCGATCACCTCACCCGACGATCCATCGAGGGAGACGACGTCGCCGATGGTCAGGGTCTGGCCCGCCACCCGCATGGTGCCCGCTGTGGGATCGATATCCAACGCCCCGCATCCGACGACGCACGTGGTCCCCAGCGCACGGGCCACCACGGCGGCGTGACTGGTCGAACCACCAGTGGCGGTGAGGATGCCGGCTGCGGCGATCATGCCGTGCAGATCCGTCGGGCTGGTCACCGGACGCGCCAGGATGACCGTCTTGCCTTCCTTGACCGCCTGCTGCGCGGCGTCGGAGTCGAAGTAGAGCTCGCCGACCACGTGCCCGGGAGCAGCTCCGACGCCGGTGGCCAGGAGCCGTCCGTCCTCGCGGGCGCGGGCGTAGGCATCGGGGTCGAAGCCGGGGCGCTGAACCTGGCGGATCTGATCGAGGGTCAGGGCCGACAGCGCACCGGAGGTGGTGACGACCTGCTCGGCGAGCAGGTCCGCCGCTATCCGGATCGCGGCCTGGGCGGTACGTTTGGCGCTGCGGACCTGGAGCATGTACAAAATGCCGCGCTCGACGGTGAATTCGATGTCGAGGACGTCACCGCGGCGGCGTTCGAGTTCGGCGCAGGTGGTTTCCAGTTCGGTGTACACGTGCGGAAGCCGGTCGCGCAGCGCGGTCACCGGGTCCGGGGTGCGGATGCCGGCGACAACGTCCTCTCCCTGGCTGGCAGCCAGGAACTCACCGAACAGTCCCGGCTCGCCCGTGACGGGGTTGCGGGTGAACACCACACCGGAGCCGGAGTCCTGGTCGAGGTTGCCGAAGACCATGGACTGCACGACGACCGCGGTTCCGAGGTCGTTCGGGATCTTGTGCACTTCCCGGTATTTCACGGCGCGGCGAGTGTTCCAGGACCGGAATACGGCCTCCACCGCGCCGACGAGCTGGGCTCGGGGGTCGCTGGGAACTTCCTCGTCGAGTTCGTCGCGAACCAGGTTCTGGCAGTGCTCCCACACCCGGTCGTAGACCGGTCCGGGCTGACTGTCGGCATCGACGTCGTCGATCAGCGCGGCGAGATCGTCGCGGTCGGGCGTCTCGAGCGCCCCCATCACGGTTTCGGCGTACATCCCGTGGAACCGGAACAGCACGTCCGCCATGAATCGAGTGTCGCCGGTGACATCGGCCAGCGCGATCGCCGCATCGCGGCCGAGCCCCAGGTTGAGGACGGTATCCATCATCCCCGGCATGGACACCGGTGCACCCGAGCGCACGGACAGCAGCAGCGGGACGGGGCCGCCGCCGAAGGTCTTGCCTGTCGCCTGTTCGAGCTCGCTCAGGCGGCCGTGTATTTCCTCGATCAGGTTCGCCGTCATGGAACCGTGCTCGAGGTAGTCGTGACAGGCCGACGTGGAGATGACGTACCCGCCGGGCACGTTCAACCCTTCCTGGGTCATTTCGACCAGGCCGTATCCCTTGCCGCCGAGAATATTCCGGTCAATTTCACCTGGTTCACTGAACGCGCGGGTCAGTCCAGTCGTAACAGTCACAGAGCTCACCTTGTTCACTCCTTACGTGCGCGACCGAGGGTGCGCAGCAAATCCTCGTGGAATTCGAACCACACGTTATGCACCGAGTCCTTGGTGGGGTCGGAGACAAACGCGATGTCTCCGGCGTCGACCTTGCCCAGGGAACGCTCGAAGCGACCGACATACGTGCGGAAGCGCGCATCCTTTTCGGCGAGGGCCTCGAGCAACCCCTCGAGCCGGGACACCAGGCGCTCGATGGTGGTAATTACTTTCGCGTCGTACGCCGAATCGGTGTGATCGTTGGCGAGTTTGCGCCCGCCCACCTCGATCTGCTGCCAGGAGGACATGGTCCGCAGGAAGCGGGAATTGACCTCCTCGAACTTGTCGGCCACTTGCAGCACCGAGGGATCCTCGCGCAGGGGTCCGTAAATCGCGGCCGCAGAATCGACCAGCACCGGGCCGGACGCGTCGGTGGGCAGGGCCGTCTCACCCATGAGCGCGACCAGATCACCGTCTTCGAGCTCGGTGAAGATCCCTCGCACCTCATCGAGGCTGAGGTCGACGATCTCCGCAACAGCGGCCGCGGACGCCATTTTCTTGAGCGCCACGGCATTGAGAACGTCGTAGAGACGTTTGTCGAGCAGGGTTTGAGTCATGTTGTGTCCCAACGATCGAACGGGGGCGGCCGGTGGCAGGTCCCTACCGGTCCCGCCGCCCCCGGGTCTGGTGAACGGGTTCTACAGCCAGCGATACTTCGACCGGCGCAGATCCGCGCCCTCTCCGAAGGGCAGGTAGCCCTGACCGGAGAAAATCTTCTGCGGAACGACTTCCTGCGCAAATCCGCGCTTGCTGATGTCGTAGTAATAGTTCGACACACGCTGGTCGACTTCCCACAGCTGGTATTCGTCGCACGCCTTCTCGTACGTTCCGGCCTTCCGCAGGTACGGCAGGATCATGTCGACGTAGTAGACGTACTGACCGGCCCAGATCAGGTCCCGGCGGCACATCCGAGAGACCTTCCCGTACATCTTGAGCGTGGCGTCCTGGATCTTGGGCAGCTCCCCGCCCAGGTCGTCGATCGCGATGGACCGCACATCCTTCATCGGCGTGTCCCACTGCTCGCGGGCGAAGACGGCGCCACCGACAATGGCGGGGATGTAGTTCTTCGGCCGGGTGAAGGTGGTGGAAATGTCGTTGACGCGAATTTCCTGCAGCCCCAGAATCTCCGGGTCGATCTCGATCGCGATGGTGTAAGCGTGCGGCAGGCCGGCGTCGTCACACACATCGGACCAGTGGAAGATCGGCTCGTTGACGAACAGATCCCGGAGAATGAGGATGTTGCCGTTGTCCAGTTCGTACGGTCCGGTATCGCCCAGACCGAGCCGGCAGTCCATGTGGTCGAGGAACGCCAGCAGTTCGGCGGCCGCGTTGAAGCGGGTGAAGGAGTCGTGCTTGGGGCTTCCCGGCTCGAGCGTTTCGAGCTGGTTGATGATGCCCGCGAGGAAGTCCGGCTCGTGGATCTGGCAGCGGTAGCGGTCCTGCGAGTTGAGGATGTACCCGTCCTGGCGCTTGCCGTACTCGATCCGCTGCATGAACTTGAGGAGCTCGTTGCTCTCCTCGATGTAGTCATTGGGTCCGATCGCCTCGAGTGCAAGGAGACCGCAGCGGCCCATGCCGAAGCCGACGGCGCCGATCGACCAGTCGTGCACCGCGTTGACCTTGGTGCCGATTTCCCGCCGCGCCGAGGCCCCGATGTCCAGGATGCCCTGGGCGCCGACCTCGTCGGTGGTCATGCGCAGAATTTCCGGCCACCGGTAGAACTGGTGCATGAACGCGAGGATCTCGTATTCCTGGCGCGGGATCATGCCCGAGACGCCCTCGGTGGCACGCATGACCAGCACGTCCCAGATGTTCCAGGCCAGGTAGTTGTTGAGGTCGTTGAGCTCGTCCAGGGTGAATTGGTCGACCAGGACGTCTTCCTTGCTGACCTTCTCGAGAACCTTGCTCTTGGCGCGCTGCTTCTGCACCTTGTCGCCGAGGATGCCGTCGCGCAGCGGCTCCTGGCCGACGAAGTTGCCCTCGAAGACCAGATCCTGAAAGCGCAGACCGTCGTCGTTCGGCTCGTAGCGCTGCTTGTACGTCGAGCGGAGACCGGGTGTCATTTCGAGACTCATGGTGGGTTGTTCCTCTCTGCCCATGGTGTGGTCGGAAACGATCAGCTGACGATGCTGACGCGACCGACCTCGGCGTCATCGCAGTGCAACTGGACGGTCTTGCCGACCAGCGTGTCGGCGATCTCCTCGAAGTGCGCGTCGTCGGTGTTGCCCACGGCGTAGCGGGACTCGCTCGAGGTCAGGTACGCGGTCATCACACAGGGGATCTGGAACTCACGCGAAAGGATGCCGAGGTGGGACTCGGGCGCACCCGACATCGTGATGACGCCGGAAGCACCCATGCTCAATGCCGGGGTCAGGAAGGTCGTCGTGCCACCGCGAACGAGCAGGATGTAGTCCTGCAACTTCCCGGACCGCACGACCTCGATCACGTCCTTGGGCGAGCCCAGGAACTTAACCTCACCCTTCGGGCTCTTCTGCGTCTCGAAGGCATTGAACCCTTCGGCTACAACCTGCATTGGTACTCCTTTGATCAAATCGAGTTTCGTGGCCTCGATCACGTCGAACTTGCTGTGTTGCGTTAATCACAATGCCCGTCATGATGGGACCGCCGTATGGGGGCTGTGGATAGCTTTGTGTGTGCCCGTTATCTCGCGCGGACAATGCCTCGGTCACCGTCGAGTTCCCCAAGCTTGCGGCGCATGAGCTTGCCCGACGAGGTTGTCGGCAGGGCATCGACGAAGACGACCTCGCGTGGTCGTTTGTAGGCGGCCAGCTGACCGCGGCAATGCTCGATGATGTCTTCCGGCTGGAGCTGCGCCTGCGGTGCAGGGACGACATACGCGACGGCGACCTCGCCCTTGACCGGGTCGGGCCGGCCTCCGACAGCGACCAGCGCGACGTCCGGGTGGGCGCCGATGACGCGTTCGATCTCCGCCGGGTACACGTTGTATCCGGCGGTGACGATCATGTCCTTGAGCCGGTCCACGATGAAGAAATGCCCGGTGTGGTCGACGTAGGCGACGTCGCCGGTGTGCAGCCACCCGTCGTCGGTGATCGCCTCCGCAGTGGCGTCCGGGCGACCGTAGTAGCCGAGCGTCACCAGCGGGCCGCGAACGAGTAGCTCACCATGCTCACCGATGGGAACCTCGCCGCTCGTGCCGTCGATCGGGCCGATCCTGACCTCGAGGCCGGGGAGCGCCACTCCGATCGAACCGGGCACCGGGGGTGCGTGGACCGCGTGGGTCGTGCCGAGTCCGGACAGCTCGGTCATCCCCCACAGCTCGAGGACTGGGACGGGTGCCCGCTTCTGCCACCGCGCGAGCAGTTCCGGAGCGAACGTCTGGCCGCCGATGGTGGCGGCTCGCAAGGTGGACAGATCTGCGGTGTCGAAGCCTGGGTCCGCAAGCATCATCGAGTACATCGCGGGCACCCCCTCGAACAGAGTCGCGTGTTCGCCTTCGATCAGGCGCAGCGCCTCACCCGGGGTGAACCGTTCCATCAGGATCACCGTGCCTCCGGCCAGGAACGTGCTGTTGATGGCGACGTTGCCGTAGACGTGTGCGCCCGGCAGGGCGGTGACCACAATGTCGTCGGTGGTGCGGCCGTGCATGGTGGCGGTCAGGGCGCAGTTGAGGAGCACGGATTGTTGGGACTGCATGGCCCCCTTCGGGTGCCCCGTCGTGCCCGAGGTGTAGCCGATGCTGCACAGGTCCTCGGGCTGTGGTCGCGGGCGGGAGTCCAGCGGCTCGCTCACCGCGGCGGCGAGCAAATCGGCGAAGGAAATCGCGCCGGTCACGGAAGCCGAGTCATCCAGGTCACCGAATTGGCACACCGTCTCCAGCGAGGGAACCTCGGCAAGGATGCTCTCGACGGTGGCGGCCTGGGCGCCGCCGGTGAACAGGGCGCCGGACCCGCAGTCGGTGAGGACGAAGGCCAGCTCGGGGCCGGTGAGCATGACATTGACCGGGTTGACGACAGCTCCTGCTTTCAGGATGCCGTGGTAGGCGACAATCCACTCCCAGCTGTTCTGCCCATACAGGGAGCACACCCCGCCGGCGCCGATCGCCCGGGTACGAAGGGCTACGGCGACGGCATCCGACATTCTGTCGAGGTCGCGGTAGGTCAGTCTGGTGTGTCCGACGACGAGGGCGATCTTGTCCGGATGCCGTGCGGCGGCGTAGGGCAGGATCTCGCCCGGCCCCACCGAGGGCTGGGACGCTGCGCTGCGCCTACTCACCGGAATCTCCGTGGACGCCGCGGTCGCCGAAAGTCAGGACCGCTTTGGTGACCTTCCCGTGGTGGACGGCGTCGATCGCCTCGTTGATCTGATCGAACTCGAAGGTGTCGATCAGCTCGGTGAAGGGGAACTTGCCGGCCTGATAGAGGTCGATCATGCGGGTGACGAACTCCTGCGGGATGGCATCGCCCTCGATGACGCCGATCAGACTGCGCCCGAACAGCAGGTGCCCCTGGTCGAAGGAAATCTCGTTCGGGATGCCCTGGAATCCGACGGTGGCACAGACCCCCGGCGACTGCAGACATTCCAGTGCGCTGCGAACGACGTTCGCCAGGCCGATGCAGTCGACCGAATACTGCGCTCCGACACCGCCGGTGATCTCGCGGATCCGGTCGACCACGTCCTCCTCGGCGGAGTTGATGGTGTGGGTGGCACCGAGCTCGGTGGCCTTCGCCAGGCGGGTGGGCTGGATGTCGACGGCGATGATGGTGCCGCAGCCGGCGACCACCGCGCCCAGCAGGGCGGCGAGCCCCACCGATCCGGTCCCGAAGATCGCGATCGACGACCCCTCCTCCGGGTGAAGAGTATTGAGCACCGCCCCGGCGCCCGTCTGGATGCCGCACCCGAGGGGGGCGAGCAACTCGAGCGGCAGATTGCGGGCGACGCGGACGCAGTTCTGCTCGTTGGCCACGGCGTAGGTCGCCCACGCGGACTGTCCGAAGAAGTGTCCGCGTACCTGCTCACCTCCGGAACTGAGGACACTCGAGCCGTCCAGGCGTGCACCGACCAGGTTCAGTGGGACGAAGTCCCGGCAGTGCATCGGAAGTGAACGTGCGCAGTTGCCGCACTCGGCGCAGAAGTTGTACGAGAGCACCACGTGGTCGCCGGGCTCGACGCTGTCGACCGCTGAACCGACCGCGGTGACGACTCCGGATCCCTCGTGACCGAGCACAATCGGGGCCGCGTCGGCCTCCGCGGTCGCGATCACCCCGAGGTCGGTGTGGCAGATACCGGAGCCGACGATCCGCACCAAGACCTCGCGTGGGCGCAACTCGCCGATATCGAGCTCCTCGAGCGACAACGGCTCCTGCGCCGAGCGCAGGACGGCTGCTGTGGTCTTCATAGTTGCACTTTCCTGTTCGAAAGACGGTCAGGGCGCGGATGGTCTTACGAGACCGCGCCGGGGACCTTGTTCAGAGTGATGGTCTGGTGGTTGGTGTATTCGGCGAGTCCGTGCAGGGAGTTCTCGGCGCCGATGCCGGACTGCTTGTGTCCGCCGAAGACCTGATGCGGGGAGTACTGGTGGACTTCGTTGAGCCACACGGTGCCGGCCTCGAGCTGGCGGCCGATCCGATCGATCGCCTCGAGATCCTCACCCCAGACGGTGGCACCCAGGCCCCAGACGGTGTTGTTGGCCCGGGCGATGACATCGCTTTCTTCCCTCCAGCGCAGCAGCGGAAGGATCGGACCGAAGGGTTCCTCGACGACCAGGCGGGAGTCCTCCGGCGGGTTGTCGACGAGGGTGACCGGGACGAACCAGCCGTCGGCGTCCGAGTCGATCTGTCCGCCGAGGGCGAAGGTGTAACCGTTGGCGGTGCAGTCGTCGAAGTACTCCTGCACCTTCTGCAGCTGGGGCAGGTTCTGAATCGGACCCAACTGGGTCTCTGCGTCGGCGCCGTCGCCCACGACCACGGTTCGCGCGTACGCGACCAGCTCATCACGCACGGCCTCGTAGACATCGTCATGGATGTAGATGCGCTTGGCAGCGTTGCAGAACTGGGCATTGTTCTGGAACGCCGCCCAGAAAATTTGGGGGGCGACCTTCGCCGGGTCGACGTCCGGGAGGACGATCGCCGGATCGTTACCGCCGAGCTCGAGAGTGACTCGTTTGAGAGTGCCGGCAGCGGAACGCATTACATGCTTGCCCGTTTCGGTGCTGCCGGTGAACGCGATCTTCGCGATGCCCGGGTGCGCCGTGATCCACTTGCCGAGTTCGTCGTCACCGCTGACCGCACTCAGCACACCTGCGGGAAGCAGATCCTGCACCAGCTCGACGAGCTTGAGGTCACACAGGGGGGTGAAGGGGGACGGCTTGACGATGATGGTGTTCCCGGCCACCAGGGCGGGGGCGATCTTCCAAACCGCCAGCAGGATCGGGAAGTTCCACGGCACGATGGCACCAACTACCCCGAGCGGCGTGTGCCGGCTGATCACCAGACGGTCCGCGGTGTCCTCGAGGACCTCCTCGGGCAAGGACTGCTTCGCGATTTCGCGGAACCATGCGATCGAACCGTAGACCTCCCATTCGGCCATCGGACGCGGCTTGCCCTGCTCGGCAGTCAGCAGTGCCAAGAACTCTTCGGCGTGTGCTTCGAGCCGATCACCGATCGCCGAGACGACGGCCTGGCGTTCGGCGAGCGGTGTGGCCGACCATTCGGGGAACGCGGCCTGAGCGGCTGCGACGGCCTCGTCGAGTTGGTCAGAGCTCGCAACGGGCACGTGGGCAATCACCTCGGTGGTCGCCGGGTTGTACACCGGCGCCGTGTCCTGCACGGTCACCGACCGGCCGCCGATCGTCATCGGGAATTCTGTCGGGAGGGCGAGGACAGGTGCTTCGGTAGACAACATTCATCTCCTTCGGGTGCGCAGCTTCACCGGGTGTGAGGCTGCATCGGACGAGGTGGGCGTACATCCCAAGACCGGTCTCCGAGCGGAACTAGGGATCGGTGTCTTCGTCAGCGAGTGGGGGTGATCACAGTTCTACTGCCCGGACGTGATGAGAGCGTCATCCCCTGGGGAGCAAAACCTGGCATGCTTCTATCTCCCGGGGAACAGCCGCTCGCCGGCAACGGGAGCATCGTGGCTGGTAAATCGCTCAATTCTTTCGGGGTCTGAACCGAATCTGCCCCGAAAGATACTGTCCCCCATGACCTTTCTCGCCCGGTCGTCGACACGACGACCGGGCCAGAGTGGGACGTGCATGGCGACAGGGGCAGGACCACTGAGCCCGGCATGGGGCGAGTCGTACGCCGCATACGTGGGAAGAAGGGGTCGGATGTGTCGCATCCTCAGTCAAGTCCACACCGGTGTGCGCCACGGAATGTCCTTTAGGCGAGGGCTTCCTTCAGGTCGACTAGGTTCTCGCAGATCTGCACCATGTTGCCGTCAGGGTCATAGAAAAGGAACGAGCGTACGATACCTCCTGCCTCCCACACATAGTCAGTCTGCGTCTCGTAGCCTGCGTTCTTGATCTTCTTGAACCAGTCGTCGATGTCGGTGACTTCGAAGCCCAGCTCGGAGATTCCGGTGTGGCCGTACCTGAGCGTCTCCCTCGGCTTGCGCTCGACCGGCGGATTGATCGGCTGCTGAAACTCGAGGAAGGTACCGTCCGCCTCGGGCGGTGTCAGTAGCACCATGCGCGACTTCGCGTCCTTAACCTTGAAGATATCGTCCAAGGTTTGCTGGTCGAAGAACGGGCCCTCCGGGTGGTCCGGAAGAGTCGTATCGACGACAACCTTGAACCCGAGTACATCCCGGTAGAGCTTGAGCGACTCGTCCGCGTCACTGACAAAGACCGCGATGTGGTGGTATTTCATCATGCTTCCTTACCTTTTATGGGTGAGTAGGTCGTTCAACCGCAATGGCGGTTTAGGTGGCTCGAGCCAGTCTGCGGTGGTCTCGATAGTCGCGTCCGCCTGTGCGTCACGACCTGCAGCGACATGTAGATGCGCCGTTGGTCGGGTGCGATCTCGAGCTCGACCTCACCTCCAGCCACACCTGCCCGTGGCCGATCAGACCTCGGCCGCGAGGCGCTCCGCGCATCCCGCGCCGATACCCCGTGCGCTGCCGGTGACGACCGCGACTTTTCCTTCGAGTCTACGCATTTGAATATGTCTTCTTTCGATTAGCTTGTGGTTCAGTTGTCTGCGAAGCGTTTACGGAGCCAGTCGATTGCCTCAGCTAGCATTTCTTTACTTTGGTCCAGAGCTGTCGGGAAACAGAGCATCCCGTGAAATGCACCGTCGTAACGTGTAAGGACGACGTCATTGCCAGCATCCTTCAAGGCTCTGGCGTAGTCCTCACCGTCGTCGAGCAGGGGGTCGAACTCAGCGGTTTGTACGAGCGCGGGCGCCAGATCCGCGAATGAATCTGCCAACAACGGCGAGCAGTAGGGATGCCGTGCTTCGACTCCCTTTCCGACGTAATGGTTGACGAAGTATTCGATGTCCGTGCGCGAGAGCAGCGGCCCCTCAGCATTGGCCAACATGGAGGCAGTCGGTCCGCCCGCGAGCCTGACCATCGGGTAGAAGAGGAGTTGACCGCACAGCCGGGGCCCCCCCTCGTCCCGCGTCCGCTGCGCCGTTACCGCCGAAAGATTGGCGCCTGCACTGTCTCCGCCCACGGCGATGCGTGCGGGGTCGATATTGAGCTGCTGTGCGTTGCCTGCGATCCAGCGAAGAGCCTCCATGCAGTCGTCACTTCCGGCGGGAAACTTTGCCTCAGGCGCTTTGCGGTAATCGACAGCGATCACCACTGCCTCTGCCCGGGCGCTGAGCTCGGTGCAGAGGTTGTTGTTGGCGTCCAGACTTCCGATCACCCAGCCCCCACCATGCAGGTAAAGCAGCGCAGGGAACGGGCCAGGACCGTCAGGGGTGTAGACGCGAACCGCAAGGTCTCCGCCCGGCCCCGGAATTGTGGAGTCGGAGATATCTGCGACGGTAGCGGTCGTGGCCGGCATACTCAGGAGCAGTGCGTCGAAGGCCTGCCGACACTGAACCGGCTCCATCGTGTGGAACGGCTGGGCTCCAGCGTCGGCAAGCGACTGCAGAAACTCGGCGTTCTGAGCTGTAAGGGGCATGATTCCTCCGTGTCTTGCGGACCGGCACCGTTGTGGGCCGGTTTGGGTGTCGTGCTTAGGTCAGCTTCTCGGCACGGTCCTCGTCTCCGCCCGGTTCAGCCTGAGCCCTGCGGGGCGAGTTCCTGTGGCGACCCGGCAGCGATGCTGCTCGCCGACGCGATCCTCGTCGAGCCGTGCCGTCGAATCTGCTACTTGCCTTCGTCAGGCCATCTGCGCTTGTTCGTTCGCGGAGCCGACGCTTGGAGTCGTGCTGAAATCGATGCCCTTGAAGTCGTTGTCGGCGACCTCCTGGCATTGCTGAAAGTATCCGGGAGCGCCACCGAAGAAGAATATGGAGGCGCGCGGTTTGCCCGGAACATTCGCGCCGAAGAAGTAGGATCCCACGTCCTCGTTGGCCAGGACCGTGGCATCCAGCACCGCGTTGCACATCTCTTGCCACTGAGCGCAGGCCTCGGCTGTCGACTCCATCCGGTCGTATCCGTTGTCGCGCATATGCGTGATGAGCCGACCGATCCAGCCGACGGTGTTGTCGACGATCACCGGGATGTTCGCGATCGGCGACTGCGGACCGGAGATCATGAACATGTTCGGGAACCCGTCCACACCGATACCCAAGTAGGTTCTCGGGCCGTCCGCCCATTTCTCGGTGAGCGTCTGCCCGCCGGTGCCGCGCACATCGATACTCGCCAGCGCGCCGGTGCCGGCATCGAAACCGAGCGCGAAGATGATGACGTCGAACTCGTACTCATCGGTGCCCGTACGCATTCCGTGTGGCGTTACCTCCTGGATGGGGTTGTCGCTGACGTCGACGAGGTTGACGTTCTCCCGGTTCATGGTTTCGTAGAAGAAGTGCCCCAGCGGCGGCCGTTTGGAGAACAGCGGGTAGGACGGGCACAGCAGCTCAGCGGTCTCAGGGTCCTGAACGATGGTGCGAATCTTGTTGCGGATGAATTCCGCGGCGGTCTCGTTGGATTCCTCGCTGATGAAAAGGTCATCGAATGTTTCGAAGACGAATCGGAATCCGCCGATCTCCCAGCCGGCCTCGAGAATCTTCTGCGCCTGTTCGGGAGTGACGTCGTCCATGGTGCGCCCAGCAGCGTTCATCGGAAACGCGAACACCTGCTCACGGCACTTCCGGCCGATCTCGCTGTGGTCACGTTGGGCCTCAGCTTGCTGCCCCTCGGAGATCGCGTGATTGCGGCCCGGGATGACGTAGTTCGGGGTGCGCTGAAACACCGTGAGTTGGGCTGCGGTGCTCGCCACCTCCGGGATCACCTGGACTGCGGTCGCCCCGGTCCCGACCACCGCGACTCGTTTGCCGGTGAAGTCCACCGGCTCCTTCGGCCAACGCGATGTCTGGTACCACTGACCAGTGAAAGAGTCCAGTCCAGGGAACGGCGGGTCCAGGGGGGCACTGAGCACACCACTGGCGCTGACGAAGTAGGTGCAGGTGAACGACTGGCCCGCTTCGGTGATGATCGTCCACAGATTCGCTGCCTCGTCGTATACCGCGGAAGTGACCCGAGTGTGGAACTGAATGTCGCGGCGCATGTCGAAACGTTCGGTCACGTACTTCAGGTACCGTTCCACCTCAGCTTGTGCGGGGTAGCGTTCCGACCACACCCAGTCGGTCTTGAGTTCCTCGGAGAAGCTCATGATGTAGGCCCAGGCCTCGGTATCGGTACGTGCGCCGGGGTAGCGGTTCCAGTACCAGGTCCCGCCGACGTCGGAGCCGGCCTCGAGCACCTTGACCGACAGGCCTAACTTGCGCGCCTCGTGCAGCATCCGTAGGCCGCCGAATCCCGCCCCGATCACCACCGTGTCGTAGTGGGTAGGGGCCGTACCGTCGTCGGACGAGGATGTCTCGACAACCGACAGGGAAGTGGTAGACGTGTTCATGAAGTGCGAGCCTTTCTACTGTTAGTGGCATACCAACGTTTGCGCGATGCGAGGTGAGGCGCCTCGAGGAGGATGTGATGGGGTGCGATCTCGTGAAAGCGGCTGTGCAGGAATTTTTTTGGGTTCCGGCAGTTCGTTTCCCTCGTCGCCTCCGGACGTTCCGGATGCCGATTGGTGTGTGTTGAGTCTCACATCGTGAGGGGAGCCGTGGGTAATATTGTTTTGTTATCTCCCGTAGTTGCACCGCCCCTGCGCCGGAATTTGCAATGTGATTGAGTCCAGCGGGTGTTACGCGGCGGCCTGATCCGTCGCAGGTCCAAGGTTGGTCGCCGGCAGGTTTGTTGATCAGACAGTGGTGGGTAGGTCAAAGGATTTCGGCCCGTCGTCCCGATGCCCCGAATAGTGCGTGCGTGTGCTTTTCCCATGATCTGAGGTCGACCTCGGCGGTCGTGAGACGCTTGTTGGTGCGGTCGGGTTAGGGGCGCAGGGCGGGCGATGTCGGCTTGCTCGGTGGTCAGCTTCCGGAGCTCCGAGTCGGCCGGTTTGCCGTCGAGGAGACCGGCGTCGCGTTGCTCGCGCCACTCGCTGATCAGCGACGAGTGCAGGCCCTCACCGCGTAGGTAAGCGCCGCCCTGGATCGTCTCGCAGATCTGCTCGTAGGCGGCCAGGTGCGCGAGTTCGAGGTCCTTCGGGTCGATTCCCTCGCGCTCGCAGGCCTGCGCGATGGTGCGAGCCGGCTGGGTCTGCAGAGTGGAATTGGGGCCCGCGACGACGCCGTGGCGACCGATCTCCGCGATCCAGCTCAGACCAAGCCCCTCGGCCTTCACCTTGCTCATCACCACACCCAGCGGCACCGTCGGAGATCTGTGAGGCGGAGCCGGCGGTGACGATGCCGTCCTTCGAGAACGACGGTCGCAGCGAACCCAGCGACTCGACGGTGGTTCCGGGCGGATGCCCTCGTCGGCAACGAAGACGATCGGATCGCCCGTGCTGCGGAATCGACACCGGCACGCCCTCGTCGACGACGAGGCCGTTCTTCCAGGCCTACGCGGCCCTCTGGTGCGATGC
Organism: Rhodococcus sp. ZPP; assembly: GCF_017656075.1. Lineage (NCBI taxonomy): Bacteria > Bacillati > Actinomycetota > Actinomycetes > Mycobacteriales > Nocardiaceae > Rhodococcus > Rhodococcus sp. ZPP. The sequence continues at coordinate 5,470,658 of NZ_CP058638.1, read as the reverse complement.
CGTGGTGAAGGTGTCTGCTCCCTCACGGGAGACGAAACGGTCGCCGGAGTTGGCCGACTCGGTCAGGTTGCCCATCGCCTGGTCGGTGAAGATGCCGTGCAGCCGTCGAACGCCATGTGATCGCGCAACGTGACGTCGCCGTACTTGAAGCCGGCGCGGCGTTTCTCGAGCATGTGCTGGGCCTGGCTGATCGACTCCTGGCCACCGGCGACGACGACGTCGAACTCCCCCGCCCGGATGGGCTGGTCTGCCATCGCGATGGCACTGATGCCGGGCAGACACACCTTGTTGATGGTCAGGGCGGGCACGTTCATCGGGATACCCGCGGCCACAGCTGCCTTGCGTGCGGGGATCTGGCCGGCAGCGGCGGTGAGAACCTGGCCCATGATCACGTATTCGACCTAGCTGCGCCGGCCACGGGCGTCGTCGCCACACAGTGGTCGACACCCGGGTGATGCAGGCGCATGCACTGCCGTCCGCTCAATGAACGTGATTCCGGTGCGCGACCCCAGTAAGCAGCACAGAACACACATGACAACTACGAGAACTATTTACTCGCAGGAAGGTCACTTGAAGAACAACCGGCCCGCTGTGTCTATTGCATGGACGCTCTCGATTCTGTGACAGCCCACCACTCCGTATCGAGGACACACTGAAACTGTGCGCCAAAACCGCGACTCGTTGCATGCTCACCAGCTCTGGTGCGCGATCAGCAGATATGAGTACCCTGAGGTCTGAATCGTTCTCATCAGTTGACAGGTAGGTGCGCTATGGACCTGCGCGCGCTTCGGTACTTCATTTTCATTGCTGAAGAAGGTAGCGTTCACGCCGGTGCGAGGCGCGCGATGGTGGCGCAACCGGCTCTCACTGTCGCGCTCAAGAAACTCGAGCGCGAGATCGGCACAGCGTTGTTCGAACGTTCTCACCGCGGCGTCACGCTGACCGCGGCCGGGTCCAATCTCCTGCCTCATGCTCGTTACCTCCTCAAGTACGCCGAGGATGCAAGAACCGAAGTTCAGCTGAGCAGCGGGGAAGCGGTGCTGACCTTCACCGTGGGATGTCTCCTGGGGAGGGTATCTGCTGCCGAGCTGACCGGTCCGATTCTGGATACATTCCAAAGGTTGAACCCCGGTGTGCATGTCCGCGTCCGCGAGTTGAACTTCGCGGATCAGTTCGATTCCGTGCTCGAGGGCATCGTGGACGTTGCGCTTGTTCGTTCGCCTTTCGAGCATCCCGACCTGGCGTTCAAGTCCCTGTTCAGCGATCCCACGGTGCTGGTGACCAGTCCTGACCATCCGCTGGCACGGGAGCCGGAAGTACCGATACAGGTGGTGATGGATGAGCCGGTACTCGAGGTTGTTCGAGCTCCGCGGGTGTGGCGGAACTTTTGGAATCTCAGCGAGCTTGGCAACGGCGAGAACCGATTGGTTCCGACCAACGCGGTGTGTTTGGTCGACTACACCCTGGACGTCCTGCGTCATTCCACTGTAAATCTGATGGGAGAAAGCGGTTGGCGTCTGGGTGGGCTCGGCGAGCCGACCGCATGCGCGATTCGGGTCGTCGACGCACCTCGCAATGTGGCGGGCATCGGTTATCTGCGTGGCAATGACGATCCGTTGGTCGAATCGTTCATCGCTACCGCTACTGCGGTTGCCGAGCAGCTCATTTCGCTTGTTCCCAACGCAACTTTGTCTTGAGTGAGGACATTCCGCTTAACCCGGATGCACCGATTCGCTGGCCTGATCGCTGCGAGTTTCGTTGGGTGGCATGACGGTGTGTGGGCATGGTTGAGTCGCCGATCTCTCGTGTCGGGTTGTTCCACTGAGGCTTTCGCGTCGAGGGCGGGCAGGTGTCGCGGGCGTTAGACGAGGATCGGCTGTGTGCGACCGAAGGTGTTGTCGAACAGGTTGCGCCACGCTGTTTCCCACGGCCAGTTCTGCGGGAGGTGCAGCGTCAACCGTCTCGCCGAGGAGGCGACGCGTGCGGGGACCGAGACAATGGTGCGGCGGAGGGTGCCGGTCGTCGCCCTCGTCAGCTTCGGATCGCCGGTGAGGGTACCGGCGGCGCGGGTGAGGTTGAAGGCCATCACCGCGCAGACCAGCCAAGCGGCGTTCGCGGTAAACCGGCCCGACGGGAGGTGCGCGAGTGCGGAGTTCTTCAGGTCCGCGTGCACCTGCTCGATGACGGCGGGCTGACGGTGGGTTTTGTCGGCGGCGACGGTATCGAGGTCGTCGGGGTCGGTGGTGGTGAAGAACGCGTGGAACCGCCACACGTCGAACAAGGTGCCCTGGCCCTGGTCCTTGGGTGGTCGCAGGTCGGGGATGCGGCGCACCACCAGCCGCCCGGGGATCTGGTGGGCTTCTTCTGCGAGGCGAACGCCGTGAACGGTATCTCGGCGACCTCGGCACGCGAGATCCAGGTATCGGTGTCCTCGTCGTAGACGGCGTCGGTGTACTCGATCGGCGTCCACGCGGACTCGTCGTCGCCGATCGATGCGATCGCCCGTTTGACGGTGGCGGTCAGACGCACGGTCACCGACACACCGGCGCCGACGCGAATCGCGGCCCCGACGGTGGGATGGCCATAGAACGCCGAATCGCCTCGAACCAGCAGCACCGTCGGCGCACCGCCACCGCTCGCCCCGCCGACCTGGGAACACAGCCGGTCGACGGTCACCAGCGCATTGGCGACCATCCGGACGGCCCCACGCGCGGAGCCGCATGCCCCGCGCCGCAATCGCTGGCCGATGATCACCGGCGCAGCGGTCTCCGTGGTGACGGTGGTGATCAGGGCGTTCAACCCGCGGACCCCGGAGTACCCGTAGCCGGAGCCCTGCTTGCCGTGCCCATGCACCTCGATGATCGAATCGTCGATATCGACCAGCACCCGCCCGGTGTCGATACCACCGACCAGGGACGTTCCTTCGGCGAGAGCGCACAGGAACCGTGAGGACACGGCATCGAGCTGGCGAACGTGCCCGAAGCTGAACTGGCGAAGAAACGATCCCAGCGTCGACGGTGCATAGGGGCGGTCGAAGACGGTCCCCATCGCCCCGTGCCGCAGGATCGCTAGGTCGGCGATGCTGTCGGCGCCGGCGACCATCCACCGATCAGGGACCCGATCTTGTAGCCAGCGTTGGCACCTTTGTCGGTCGGCACGCTCAGGTACTGATCGGCGAGGGTGAGCAGGCCGCTCGCCTGGGCCAATGCCATCACCGGGACCAGCCCCGCGGTCGACATCAGATTCGGGTCGTCGAACCTCGCCGCGGCGACGGGCCGGGTGTGAGATAGTTGCATCTGCGAGATGCCCTCCGGTGTGGCGTGAACTGATCCCTAAACAAGACCGATTCTCCCACTACGGCAGGGCATTTCGTCGCTACGACCCGCTCGCCACCCCAACCGAATCGGTGTATCCGGGCTTAAGGGTCGGCGTCAGAAGTTCGCCGGAGGTTGTTACCAGTCGCTGGGGACGACGAGGTAGAGCCGAGCCCACCACAGGCAAAGTCGAGGGCTTCTTGCGAGCTGACGGTTGGCCAGGAAAGGGTCCTGGTACTTGGCAGCGCTGCTGCACGGTAGATGGCGAATCCCCAGGTGCAGGCCCTAACCCACAGCGCAACCGCATCAGCGGCACCACGACCCCGTCGGTGAACACGCTGGTCATGGGCTCGACAGGGTAGGTGATCTACCTGCCGGGTAATGCCCTAACTCGGGCGGACCGTATGCGGGGTTCGGGTCGTCGACGCACCTTGCAATGTGACGGGCATCGGTTACCGGCATGCAATCACGGTCCTTGGTTGAATCCTTTGCTCCTCCCCTACTACTATTGCAGCGCAGCATGTTTCAACTATCTCTAGCGGGCGGGGTTATGCTCTCGCACGCAGGCGGCTGATGTGGGCAGGTTCGAAGCAGGGTCTCGGGGAGCTTGGCGACCGCGGACACCAGTTGATGATCCGGATTTTTAGTCGCGCGCTCAGGGATTCTCCCTGCGTGTTTCGACGACCCATGCCGCGATCTGTGTGCGTGAGGTGAACTCCAACTTGGTCAGAATATGTTCAACGTGGCCTTGCGCGGTGCGTGGGGAGATCACCAACCGTGTGGCGATCTCTTTATTCGTCAGTCCCTCGGCGATCAGGTCTGCGACCTCCCGCTCGCGCTTCGTCAGGCGTGCTGCCGGGGCGGCAAGTGATGATGTCGCAGGAGGCTGCTCACCCAAGGCGTAGGCGATCGCGGCACCGAAACTCAGACCCGCCCCGTACCGCTGGGCGGCGGCGAAAACCTCCTTGTTCAGGGCGTCTCGTGTCGCGTGTTCGCACGCTTGTTGGTACCCGCTCATATTGGGCACTACGACGGTCGGACTGCCTACGGACCGGCTGAGCTTTTCCGAGGCTGCCAGCAGTACGACCGCGCGCCGCGCGTTCTGGTCTTCGGCGGCGATCCATGCCAGCGCCTGCAGGCACATGCTGGCGTTGAGCCGGTCGTTCACCTCGAGGTCCGCTTGCAGTGCCTGTTCGAGTAGTTGGACCGCTCGTTCACGCTCACCGCGCCGCCATACCGCGACCGCCAGCCCCCACAAGCAATACGACCGAAACACCGATTCACCCCGTGCATCGGTGATTGCCAGAACGCGCTCATAGCATTCGATGGCGTGTTCGGTGTCGCCGAGGAATTCGTCGGCGACACCGAGGCCGATGAGCGCTGCGACCTCGACGACATCGTTGCTCCCGGTGTAGGTCTGGACAGCTTTCTCGAGGTGAGCGCGTGCGTCGAGGGGCTGTCCACCGAACAGGGCGGCGTAGCCGACTGCGCTGTCGGTGTGTGCGCGTGTCAACGGGTCGCGTGTCGAAGAGGCAAGCGCCTGTGCATCTTTCATCAGGGCGGCCGCCGCCTGTAGGTCGCCCTGGATTCCAGTCATCATGCTGCCGACGTAGAGTGCCTTGGCGTGATCGACGGTCGGCTGGGCTGGTTGACGGGCGAGGAGCCGGTCGAGCCACCGCCTGCCTTCAGAAAGCAGACCCCGGGAAAGCCAGAACGGGTACAGGGCGGCCACGATCCGGAGCCCGGAGGCTGGGCTCTCGGAGACACAGGATTCCAAGGCGTCCCGAAGATTCGGGTGCTCGCGCACGAGTGTGGTGATCAACGCGAGCTCGCGGGAGCTGATCCATTGCGATTCCGTGTCGAGTACCAGGCGTTCACACCAGTCTCGGTGTCGCTGACGCAGTTCGGCATATTCACCGCTCTCATGCGCTTTTTCTCGGCCGTAATCGCGCACGGTCTCGAGCATGCGGAACCGCATCTCGGCACCGGCCGGCTCCCTCATCAGGATCGACTTGTCGACGAGGTAGGTCACCGTGTCGAGGAGTTCCTGCGCGGGCAGATCTGGGCCGCAGATTTGTTCGGCGGCGTCGAGGTCGAAACTACCGGCGAAGACCGACAGCTGCGACCACAGCCGCTGCTCCGCCGGTGTGCACAGGTCGTAGCTCCAGTCGATGCACATCCGGAGCGTTTGTTGTCTCGACGGCGCATCCCGGCTGCCCTGGGTCAACAGTACGTACCGGTCGGTCAAGCGTTGCAGTATTTGTTCCGGCGTCATTGCCCGCAACCGTGCGGCGGCAAGCTCGATCGGTAACGGGAGCCCGTCCAATCGCTGGCAGATCCGAGCGATCGTGGTCTTGTTCTCCTCGGTGACCTCGAATCCCGGGGCGGCCGCGGTAGCTCCGCGTTCGGCGAACAGGGTGACCGCGTCGTTGCCCGCCATCCCTCGCGGTAGGTCGTCGGGATCCGGGACGCCGAGCGGTGGCACCAGCAGCACTGCTTCCCCGCCGATGCCGAGTGGTTCGCGACTGGTGGCGAGAATCTGCAGCCGTGGGCAGGTGCGAAGCAGGGTCTCGGTGAGCTTGGCGACCGCGGGCACCAGGTGCTCGCAATTGTCCAGTATCAGCAGCTGTTCGCGCCCGGCGAGGAACTCGACGAGCACCTCGGGTATGGGTCGCGCCGATTGGTCACGTAGTCCCAGCGCGTTCGCTACCACACCCGCCAACAGGAACTCGTCACGCAACTCCCCGAGCTCCACCAGGGTGGTGCCATCGGCGAAGTCCCGGCGCACCTTGCCGGCGATACGGAGCGCCAGACGGGTCTTTCCGACCCCACCGGTGCCGGTCAGGGTCAGCAGCCGCGCGTTCGACAACGCGTTCCTCGCCTCGGTCAACTCCGTGTGGCGGTCGACGAAGCTGGTCAACTCCAGCGGGAGTTGACCCCCTCGCCCCGAATCGGCCGACCACGACGGTGTAGGCGACGCACCTTTCCCGGGAGGTGCGTCGGTCGCGGCTCCTGGCTCGGTGGTGTGCAGAGCGATCTCGTCGACCGCGAATCCATGCCGTAATTGGGCTTCGCGCAGATGGTGGCTCAGCTCCGCGGCAGCCGGGCGCGTCTCGGGATCACTGGCCATGGCCTGTTCGATGATTGCGCTGACGTCCTCGGGAACGCCGTGCTCGCGTGGGTTCGGTACCGGCTCGGATGTGATCCGCAGGAACTGTGCCATCAATTGCTCGCCGCTGCGGCGTTCGAACGCGGCATGGCCGGTGAGCGCCGCGAACAGGGTGGCGCCGAGCCCGTACACGTCCGCGGACGTGCTCGGAGGGCGTCCGGCTACGACTTCGGGGGCGATGAACGCCGGTGACCCGGTGACGACCCCGGTGGTCGTCTCGAACCCGCCGGTGATGTGTGCGATGCCGAAATCCGTCAATGCCGGCTCGCCGTAATCGGTGAGCAGTATGTTCGCGGGCTTGATGTCGCGATGGAGGATGCCGACCTTGTGCGCGGCTTCCAGGGCGCCGGCCATCTTCACCCCGAGCCGGAGCACATCGGCCAGCGGAAGCGGGCCGTGGCGCCTGATTCGGGCATCGACGGAGCCCCGGGCACAGTAAGGCATCACGATGAACGGGCGACCGTTGTCGGTCACATCGGCATGGAGAATGTTGACGATGTTGGGATGACCGGTCAACCGGCCCGCCGCCCGCTGCTCTCGCATGAACCGTTCCCGGTTTTCCTGGTCGAGATCCGCGGTCAGGACCTTGACAGCCACCGAACGTTCGAGCGACGCCTGCGTGCACCGGTACACGATCCCGAACCCGCCACGACCGATCTCGACAGCATCCTCGAACCCCGCCGCCGCGAGCTCCGCCGTGACCGCACCGGACACGTCGCGTTGGGTCGCGAATGGATCCACGTTATTCATCGACACATCTCTTCACGGTGCACGTCGAACTGCCCGAAAAACCTCTCGAGCAACACCTAAGAATATCGCCAGGCGATCCCACCCGCGGGTCGGATCCGATACCGGAGCAGGAATCCGGTCGATCATCACCCACCGGTGATGTCGACGGGGCACCCCCTGAGTGAGGACATCGTGAACACTGGGTCCCAGAGTGCGATTTCCCGCCAGCGGCCTCTCAAAAAATTGTAGGTCCCGACGTCGGTCGTCCATGTCGGCGACCTAGGCTTTCCAGCCAGTTGTCGGACCGGGCCTCCCAGCATTCTGTCGGATTCCTCAAGCGTCTGGGCAATAGCAGGTCGGGCATCCGGTCTTGTGACCTGCTGAAACGCGTCTTGTTAGGGCTTCCTACCGACACGGAACTTGGACAACCGACACGGCACCGACACGAAATCTGGAAGACCGACACGGAGACGTGGAACCCACAAAAATCGTGGAACCTACGCGTCTCCATTGGCATCGCTCCGTGTCACTCATGATTTGTGAGCACTAGGGCACGATAATTTCAGTTATCAATTTCAGTTATCGAACCGTCGGGCCCGAAACACACGTCACCGCGTTTTTGCTGTGCAACGTGTCGGTGCACCCCGGTAGCCTGCGTCGGTGACGATCGAACCGGTGAACGAGCCCCTGCGCGGCCGGTAACAGCATCCGCGGGGCCCGCGCTGCGGGAGGAGGTGGCAGCGCGGATCGCCGGCACCATGCAGCGTTCGCGCGCGAAGAACACCCGCCGCTCCCACACCTCGGACTGGGAGCTTTTCGCTCGTGGTGTTTCTCCCACGGGCACGCTGCCCTCCCGGCGCGCCCCGCTGGTGGTGGCGTGGTATCTGCTGCGGTGGCGTCTGATTCTTCTCGGTTGGTATCAGCCACGGGACACCTACACCAAGGCCAGCGATCGAGCCTAAGCGTGAGCGACGCTCTCGCGCCGTGTTCCCGGCTGGCATCCGCCCACAGGGAAGCCTTCGAGCTCCTTGACACGCCCCCACCACTGCGATCTCTGGCTGCCTGATGTACGACAGAGACCTGCAATTGGCATCAACGAAGTCGAATCGCCGTTGCCGAACACGTCGACTGTCAAGTCCCACCTCGTGCGCGTCTTCGGAGAAGCTCGGCGTCAAGTCCCGCACTCGCGACGTCGGCCGGGCGCGCGAGTTGGGCTCGATCTAAGGATCTACTCCTCCTCGGGATTGCGATTGAGGTGTATCAGGCTGAGCACCAGCCCACCCCACACCAGCACGAGGGCAAGCACCATCATCGCGATTGCGGACCCGGTCATAGGTTTTCTCCAGCCTCGGTCGATTCGGTGTGTTCGAGTTCTTCATCGGAACGGCGCCACGGAGTGAACGACAGCAACACGGCGACGACGATGACGAGTGTTTGCGCCAGCCAGCCGAAGATCGTGACCAAGCCGTCGGGAAGGCCGCCGTAACCTTCGCGTACTCTGTCGATGATCTCGCTGATCAGCATGTAGGCCAGCACGACCGGGGTAATGACCCCGATGAACAGGCGCCAGATCACTCCGACCTTGAACGAGGACACCGAGTTGAGGTGGTCCTGCATCTCGGGCAGCCGGCGCAGGGCCCACGTCACCGCGACGATGGCGACCAGTGCCACGCCGACGATGCCGATGTTGTTCGCGAAGTTGTCCACGATGTCGAGGAGGTTCAAACCGGTTGCAGTGGGGAAGAGCAGCAGCGATACCACGGTCGCGGCGCCTCCGACACCGAGAACGGCGGGAACTCGGCCGATCCCGAGCTTGTCCTGCACCGCGGCAACACATACCTGGATGATGCTGATCAGCGAAGTGAAACCCGCGAAGACGAGCGACGCGAAGAACAGGACGCCGAACAACGGTCCACCGGGCATCGAGGAGATGATCGCCGGGAAGGCGATGAAGGCGAGACCTATGCCGCTCTCGACCACCTCGTCCACCGCGACACCCGAAATGTTCGCCATGTAGCCGAGCGTGGCGAATACGCCGATGCCGGCGAGGATCTCGAAGCTGCTGTTCGTGAAGCCGACCACAAGTCCGGAGCCGGTGAGATTCGTCTTGTGCTTGAGGTACGACGAGTAGGTGATCATGATGCCGAACGCCACCGACAGGGAGAAGAAGATCTGACCGTACGCCGCGATCCAAACGCCCGTGTCCATCAGGGCTGACCAGTTCGGCCGGAAGAAGGCATCCAAGCCCGCACCCGCGCCCTCGAGGAACAGTGCGCGCACCACGAGAATGGCGAAGAGAACGATTAGCAGCGGGACGAAGAACCGGGCAGACGCGCCGATCCCCTTCTGCACGCCGAGCGCAAGGATCACGAGCGTGATGATCCAAATCAGGAGAAGCGGAAGGGCGACGCCGGGAACGAAGTCCAGGCCGAACGTCGATTCGCTGTCCTGCTTCAAGAAGTCGGTGGTGAAGAAGGTCGCCGGGTCCTCACCCCATGCTTCGTTGAACGAGAAGAAGAAGTACCGGATCGCCCACGCGATGATCACCGCGTAGTACACGCCGATGACGAAGCAAATGCCCACCTGCCACCAGCCGATGAACTCCGCACGCTTGTGAATCCGCCGGAACGCCAGGGGCGGCGAGCCCCGAAACTTGTGCCCGATGGCGTAGTCGAGGAAGAGCAACGGGATTCCTGCGGTCAGCAGGGCCACCAGGTAGGGAATGATGAAGGCGCCGCCGCCGTTCGTGTAGGCCACGTACGGGAACCGCCAGATGTTGCCGAGGCCGACGGCCGAGCCTATCGCGGCCAGAATGAAGACGGTGCGTCCCGACCAAGCCTCGCGGTTCTGTTCCAGTACCATGCTGCCGTTGCCCTCCGCGGTCGATCGTTGTCGATTGTTCGACCGTATCGGCTGGCGGACTCGAGCAGTGCCGTTCCGGGTTTTGGGACGTCGGTCTCGACATCCCCGGCATCGACTTCGTTTCCCTCGCGCAGGGGTACGGCTACGCCGGCGGCCGTACATTCACCGGAACAGGGTCCGTGCGCTCACGTGGGTTCCTTGTCGGTGGTGTGGTCGGTGACAGTCGGGATCGGGTCTTGACCGTCGCCGGCGTCGATGACCTCGAAGTCGTGGGACCAGTCGGTGACCGGTTCGACGCCGACGGCCGTCGAATCGGCGCCCTTGCTGCCGTGCAGGAACTCGAGTTGACTCTCGTAGTGGTCGAGAACGTTGCCGATGAGCTGTTCCCGCGAGAACCCGGAGACATCGAAGCCGCTGCTGCCATCCGCCGAGAAGACCTCCAGCCGGAAGTACTTCCCCAGTTTCTGTGCGCCGCGGCCGTAGCTGGGGGTGTGGTGTTCGGTGGGATACACCTGATAGTGGAAGGTCCGCTCCAACCTCGAACGGGACGTCGGGGTGGTAGCTGAGGATGCCGCAACTCTCGACGAGCCGTTCCCCGACCGTCGCGCCCACGCCCTGGGCACGCAGTTCGTCGGCGACCTCCCGAAGCGCGGGCCCGACCACTGCCGTCGCGTATCGATCGGTGGCGTGGGCTCCTGGGAAGCGCATGGACCGCTCGATGCGCTGGAGCCCGTACAACTGGGTGCCGCCCGAACTGCGGCTCGACAGCGCCTTCGGCAGCGACAGTCGCGCCGACTCCGCCCAATTCTGTTCCACCTGGAATGCTTTGAACAACCCGAGCATGAGAAACACGACGACGACAGCGAGCGGGAGGCCCATGATGATCGTCGCGTTCTGCAGCGTCGCGATGCCCCCGATCATGAGCATCGCCAAGGTCAACAGTCCGGTGGCGCCTGCCCAGAAGATCCGGACCCAGGCCGGCCCGTCGGATTCGTTGTCCGTGATCCGCGAACTGAAGTGCGACATCACCAGCGCCCCGGAATCGGCGCTGGTGACATAGAACAGCATGCCGGTGAAGGTGGCGATCACCGCGAGGATCGGTGCACCCGGATATTGCTCGAGCAACGTGTAGAAAGCCTGTTCGGGAGCCGACACCGCGGTCTCCCCGAACTCGGCGTTGCCGTCCCGGACGATGTCGATGGCGCTGTTCCCGAAGATCGAGATCCACACGAGGATGAACAGGAAGGGCACCGTCAGCACGCCGACCACGAAACAACCCGATACTCAAATCCGCCCTCGTCGACTATGTCGCACGCGACGGAATCACCCACTCACTCGACACGTACACCGTCGCCAAGCGGGAATTCCTCGAAACGCTCCATCGGGTGGTCCTCGCGCCCCGCAATCTCGACTACAAGGTGCAGTTCCCCGGGCCGACCGGAACGAACGCCGTCGAGGCCGCACTCAAACTGGCACGAAAATGCACCGGCCGCGAAACCATCATCAGCTTCACCAACGCCTTCCACGGAATGACACTGGGTGCGCTGGCGGTGACCGGCAACTCGATGAAACGTGCCGGCGCCGGCGTACCCCTCGTCCATACGACCCCGATGCCGTTCGACCACTACCTGGGTGGGACCGTCGACGACTTCCACTGGCTCGAGCACGCCCTCGAGAATTCCGGAAGTGGGCTGGAGAAGCCCGCAGCGGTGATCGTCGAAACGGTGCAGGGCGAAGGCGGCGTCAATGTCGCACGGCCGCAATGGCTGCGGGCGCTCGCCCAACTTTGCCGCGACCGCGACATCCTGTTGATCGTCGACGATGTGCAGATGGGATGCGGACGAACCGGCCCGTTCTTTTCGTTCGAGGACGCCGGAATCGAACCCGACATAGTCACGCTGTCCAAGTCGATCAGCGGATACGGCCTGCCCATGGCACTGACACTCCTCAAACCGCACCTCGACATCTGGGAACCGGGCGAACACAACGGAACGTTCCGCGGCAACAACCTCGCCTTCGTCACGGCGCGTGCCGCCCTCGAACACTACTGGAACAACGACGGCGTACAGGATGCCACCACTGGCCTGATCAACTGGCCGCTCGGGGCGTGGACGGCCCTGCGCGGCGGAAGGAAAACACGCCCCGGGATGTCAGCCAAGAAGCAGGCAGCACTCGCGTTCGTGAAGGAACTGCTGGAATCCGACGGGCTCCGCATTGTCGTCGACCGCAACTACCCGATGGATCGGATCATCGAAGCGCACCGATATGTCGACCGAGGCCGCAAGGTCGGGAACGTCGCCATCAAGGTCCCCGGCTCGACGCCGCTGGTTGAGTAGTACCGGCACATCATGGCACGGGGTTCGGCTTCCGATTCAGGGATCGACGACCCGCGGCTCGTCGACAACCCGGTTACGGGATTGAGCTGGAGCGGCGCGGATTCGGAAAAATGCCCCAATCAGCGTTCCGCTATTGAAGCGCGGCGATCGCCTCGACTTCGACAAGCTGGTCCGGGTAGCCGAGTACAGCAACGCCGAGCAGTGTGCTGGGCACGTCGTGATCGCCAAAGTGGCGGCTGACGACATCCCACGCCGTCACCAGGTCCGCTCGTGCGTTGCTGGCGACGTAGACGGTCGTCTTGACCACGTCGGGCAGATTGGCACCTGCGGCGTGTAGCGCGGCGCGCAGATTGCGCATCACTTGTTCGGCCTGACCTGCGATGTCCCCAACCGCTACCGTGGCGCCGGCCTCATCGAGTGGGCAGGCACCAGCGGTGAATACAAGCCTGGATGGCTGCTGGGTCCTCGCCGCGTACGCGTAGGGCACGTTGGCCGTCAACGTCGACGATCGAATCAGCTCGACGTGCATGTCGTTGGTCACGGTCACAGTCTCGCAGAGCGAGGGCACCGGCCTCACTTGCCGATCGATGACCGGTCACCGATCCACTTACGGAACGAGGGCACGACTGCCGCCCACATGCGCTGGGACACCACTTCGTCCCGGTGCAGGTTCCACAAATCGACACCATCGCCCAACCTTGCGAACAGTGTCGAGTCCTGTCCGCCGCCACGGCATCCGGATTCTTCATCGCCTGCGTATCGATGGCCGGCTAAGAACATCGGTCGGCCATGACTCAAGGGCGTTGACAATGCCATCTTCAACGCCGGTGAGTAGGTGAGAAGCGTGGACGCAACCGATCCCCCACCGCTGGTCGTCGTGCCACCGGGGAGTGCCGGACGAGAACCAGCCGAGCTCCGAGGCTAGTGAGACGACACAGGACATGCGGTGTCAACAGTTCGAGTCGTTCTCCGGGCAACTGATTGTCGGTAACCCGCGGCCGAGGCGTACTGGGCTGGTGCCAAATGAAACCTGATGAAAATCTACCCGTGCCGGTTCTACCATCGCTGGATTCGTTCGAGCTTGAAGGAACTCCGGACGGCGAGATTATCACTTTCAAGCTCGCTGGCGACGGATCGGTGGGCTGGTCAGCCCGCTTCGTTCAGATGCCGTTCCTTCGAGGAACGGACGGCGCCGTGCACATTTCAGGTTCGTGCATACTGCAGATCGATTTGACCTCAGTGGACTCGAATCAACTCAGCGAGATCCCAGGACAGCCGATACGGATAACGCCAGACGGCAACGCATCGACAGTGGCCGAGGTTCTGAGTTACCCGAGTAGCGACAGTGTCGCGCAGTCCTTCGTGGGAACCCGAAGCCGCACACCCGAGGTCACGGTCGACACATCAATCGACATCCGCATGATCACGGTCGCAATCACTGACGAATTACACCCGCCCGCGGCCGCCCGCTGAGAATCCTCATACTCGATCGATCCTCAGTGGTGTGGTTCTTCGGCCCAGGAAGGATTGCTCCCACTGGTGTCGCACACCCACGTCCAGGAATCGTCGTTGTCGAGGTTGACGGTGTCGGTGAGCCAGTAGGTGTCGTCGGGCGCCCATCCCGCGATGACACTCGCGGGATGGGCGTCGACGGCGATCGCGGTACCCGCCGCGGTGAGGTATCCCGCCACGGTGAGGTGCACGCCCTCGTACTGTTCGGAGAGCCTCGGCCAGTCGGGGATGACCCATTCTGCGCGGTGACCGCGACGGGGAACTGTCTGCACAGCTCTGCGCACGCCTGCGCACCGTCGACCTCGTACACGCGGGCGCTGGCGCTGGCGCTGGCGCTGGCGCTGGCGCTGGCGGGGATGTTCACTCGTCGTGTGATGGCGCGCTGCCATCCCATGCTGTCCTCGACGAACCACAAGCCGGCCGGGGTCCCGTCGAACTGCAACCGGGTCGAACACCGTGTAGGTGGAGTCGACCACCACCAGCCGGACCAGTTCGCCGACGGATCCGCCGGACGATCGCGTTCTGCTCGCACGTCCTCCGCGGCAGTCCGATCACGGTAGTCACGCAGCAGTTCCGCGGTGGTTGAGCAACGGAATCAGTACCGTCCTCGCTCCAACTCACCGACCACTGGTCGGTCGCAGCGGGCGTCGTCCACCACTGCGCATGCGGGGATCGTGCGATGCGCTCGGCGACCCGTCGAAGCTCACCCCGCACAGGCTCGGCGTCGACGAGGAGGTCTTCACCGTCCGGGTCCTGCCAGTAGCGTGCCGCGTCGACCGCGTCGGCGAGGGCCGAACGGAGCGCAACCGCCGTCACCTCGGAAGCGGCACCCGGGACAGGACACCGATCTAGACGCGCCTCTGGTCGAGTGAAGGCACATGTCTGGCGGCTGATCTTAGATCACGACACCAAGCTCGAAAATCGTTGTCGCCCAACGTTCATTCACGCGAATGAATGCCTCGGAACCGACCGACGGAGCCTACCAACCGCCCCGGGGGTTACTACTCACGTCCCGATCACAGACGGACGCTGCCCCGCAGACAGTCTGCAGGGACGCCTACTGAGAACGGAGGTGGTCGACGTCGTCGTACTCACCGGCCCTTCCTGGAGCTTCCGTGAATAGCGCCCGAACCGTACCTTCAGGTCGGTTATGGTCCGTTTGTTCGCGCCAGTAACCGCCGATCCAAAGAGGTACCCATGCCGACCGCTCTGCCGAGAATTCTCCGCAGCACCTCCACCATCCTGACCATGACCGCCGCGACACTCGCCCTCGTGGCCACCACCGCCGGCGCTGCCCCGGTCTACTCCTTCGCGGTCGCTGCGACAACGCCGGTCGGCGCAGCGCCATCGCAGGTAGCCGTCTCCCCCGACGGGGCCGCCGCATACGTCGCCAACGCCCAGAGCAACGACGTCTCCGTCATCGACACTGCCACCAACACCGTCACCGGCACCGTTCCGGTCGGCGAAGGACCTGGCGGGATCACCGTCACCCCCGAGGGGTCATCCGTCTACGTCGTCAACGCGACCAGCAAGACCGTCTCCGTCATCGATACCACCACCAAGACGGTGACCGGCAGTGTCCCCATTACCGGCAGCGCGTCCTTCGGAACCGCCGCCTCCGCCGACGGTGCACACGTCTATGTGCCGACCGGTGATGCGATCTCGGTGATCGACACCGCCACCCACACGATCTCAGCGACGATCCCGGTGGGATCGTTCCCCCTCCTCGCGGCCACCAACTCGACACACCTCTACGTCACCAACGCCGGCGACTACACCGTCTCCGTCATCGACACCGCCACGAACACCGTCGTCGCGACCATCCCGGTCACAGCAGCAGGCCGTCCCGCCGCGGTCACCGCCACCGACCAGGCCGTATACGTCCGCAGCGGCGCCGAGATGTTCGTGATCGATGCCGCCAGCAACACGGTCAGCACAACCTTCCCCGTGAAGGGCACCCTCGGCGGCGCGGCCGTCACCGGCGACGGAAACAAGGCCTACGTCACCAGCTCCAACAACACCGTCACCACGATCACCCGAAGCGGTGACACTCGAGCGTGCACCGGATCGCTCTGCCTGCCGATACCCTGATGCTAACCCGAACAACAATGAGTGAGGGCGGGACTCGATCGAGTTCCGCCCTCACTCATTCCTGGCAGTCGAACCCAGTCGTCGGAAAGCGCCGAGACCCGTAGCCATCGTGAATCATGAGCAGAGCCCGTGGTGGCCGAGGCAGGGTGACGAAGGGACTCTCCAGGCGAGTCTTGGGTCAGCGGAGAACGCAGGCCGTCCGTGCCGCGCGCGGCCAATCCGGACACTCGCTGAGAAGCAACTCGTACAGCGGCCCGTCGCTGAGCGTGTCGACGTTCTCGACCGCAATGAACCCGGCATTGTCGACGAGTCGACCGGTCAGGTGTCGAGCTTCTCGAGTACACCGAAGCTGGACTTGCCGATCCCGCACTGCCAGAACGCCGGCAACGCCGACGCCGTCCGCATCAGGGTCGTGATCTGCGTGCTTTGCATGGAACCCGACGAGGCGGCATCGTTGCGGGCTCTACTAGGCACCGCGGGGAATTACCCTCTCCGCGATCACCTGTTCCCATGCCGACGCATCTTTGAACGAGACGCGAGCAACGCATTTGCGGTCATCATCCGACCTGACCCGCACCGCCCACCACCGTCCCCGCCCACAGGTGGCTCCATCACGATTACCACACCTCCGGGGTGCCGGACGTCCGTCAATCACGTCGGATCGCACGAGATCGTTCGACACTGCTCAGCTCATCGAGACCTCATCGAGCACGGTCATCGGGATGCCGAAGTCCTTACCCTCCGACACACAAAGTCGTCCGCGTATATCGGCGAACATGGCGAGTCCACACTCGAGGTCTGCTGCGGTTCGAATCGCCCACGGCCTCATCCTGCCCTGAGCGGGCGGTCATCAGCGCGCGCCGCTCGACACACACGAGAGGCACCGTAAGTGCGGCGCAGCATCCTGGTCACGGGGAAGGACTTGGCGTTCGAGCAACTCAGCAAGCTCCTCGATGGTGACCTCCACGGTGCCGAACATGGGATCACCCGAGACGGCATACCTCGGCAACAGGAGTCGGTCGGTCACGCTCTCAGCGGACCCCCACCCGTTTCAACCGAGCGGGAGCGGCAACTTTGCCGCAGCGTCATGGAATGCTCGCACAATCGCGGCCGAAATCCGACCGCGGAAGGACACTTTACGGCCCTCCCCGATTGCCCACTCGCGAATCTCCTTGGTCGACGCCTTCGCCGGAGCGGTGTCCGCTCCCGTCACCGGAGCCTTCTTCACGGCCGTCGCTTCCGCAGCCGACTCCACAGCCGCCGACTTCGCGACCGACGTCTTCCTCGCGACCTTCTTCTTCACGGCCGTCGTCTCCGCGGCCGCCGCTTCCGCAGCCGCCGTCTTCGCCCCTGCCGCCTTCGCGCCCGACGTCTTCGCCTGAGCTTTCCTCGCGACCTCCTTCTTCGCGACCGGCGTCTCTGCCGGAGCCTTCCCCGCGACTACCTTCTTCACAGGCGTCTTCTTCGCCGGCACCGCCTCTACCTGGACCTCCTTTGCCTGAGCGTCATGGAAAGCTTGCTCGATCTCGGCCGAAATCCGACCCCGGGGCGACACGTCACGGCCCTCCCCGGTCGCCCACTCACGAATCTCCTTGGTCGTCGCCTTCGCCGGAGCCTTGCTGACCGCCGCCGCGCTCTTCGCCGGAGCCTTCGTCGCGGCTATCTTCTCCGAGGCCGTCGTCTTCGGCGCTGTTGTCTTCGGCGCTGTTGTCTTCGGCGCTGTTGTCTTCGCCGGAGCCTTCTTCGCAGCCACCTTCTTCGCCGCCGGCGCCTTCTTCGCGACTGCCTTCTTCCCGTCCGCCTTCTTCGCGACCGACGATTTCGCGGTTATCTTCCTTGCTGGCGCCGGTTTTGCCTGAGCGTCATGGAAAGCTCGCTCGATCTCGGCCGAAATCCGACCCCGGGGCGACACGTCACGGCCCTCCCCGATCGCCCACTCACGAATCTCCTTGGTCGTCCTCTTCGCCGGAGCCTTCTTCGCAGCCACCTTCTTCGCCGCCGGTGCCTTCTTGGCGACTGCCTTGTCTGCGACCGTCTTCTTCGCGGCCGTCTTCTTCGCGGTCGTCTTCTTCGCGGCCGTCTTCTTCGCGGCCGTCTTCTTTGCTGGCGCCGGTTTTGCCTGAGCGTCATGGAAAGCTCGCTCGATCTCGGCCGAAATCCGACCCCGGGGCGACACGTCACGGCCCTCCCCGATCGCCCACTCACGAATCTCCTTGGTCGTCCTCCTCGCCGAACCTTCGGAACCCCTCGGTGATACCGCCATAGTTTTCTCCTTCTCGCCAGGCAAATCGTCGAACGCACACAGTATCGGCATTTCGGCACTCTCACCGCCAGCGGATCCAAACGGCAACCAATCACACTCGGGCCGCACTGATTTTCGAGGACCCGCGCCCCTCACGCTTTTCGCCCACCAGGACTACACAGAAGACCATCTGTCGACGGTGACGACACCTGCCGAACCATTGTGGCCAACCCGGCCGCGTTTTCTTTCCGTCACGGGAAGGATGAATTCGAATATCTATGCGCCGCAACTATATACGCCGAGCAACAGTCGAGGCGACGGAACCTTCGGGCATGCACCGAATGCCTCGGGACTGCCATGACGCGAAACGCGGACCAGCACAGAATAACGGTTGAAGAGTGTTCGAGCCCTCGACCACGGCCGGGAGACAGCAACACCTAATACCTGACTCTCGCAATGGATATCCGATCCCATCACCAGCATGAACACTGCGTCATGGCGCTGGATGCGAGCACAACCGTGCTATCCGTTTTCGAGACCCGGGCTACGGAAGCCGGGCGCTGCACCCACGTATTTCAGGTGATGGACCTCATCGAGGAACTTGACGACCTCGTCGAAGGTACTCGGGTCGGTCAGCACATCGTGGGATTCGGCGATGGTGAGTGCGGCCGAGTCGAGGGCCCCGCGGTCGATCAGCATCAGGGCGAGTTCGGCGGGGTTGTTGCGGCAGCGGTAGATCACCCCGTCGGTGTGCGGGTCGCCGTCGAGGATCTGATGGCAGGTGGTCCGGGACCAGGTGTAGGCGCCACGGTCACAGCCCACCAGGGTCCCGGACAGGTTCAGCGATCGCAGGTCGCCGTCGAGGAGGGACGCGACGGTGACATCGCGGCCCAGGACCATCCGGGTGTGCGTCTTGCCCGCGAGCCGTTTGTGGCGCACGATCCCCGACCGCGGAATGGGGATATCGCGCAGGATGCCTTCCGCAACGACCCCGGCGAGCGAGAAAGCGACGTACAGGTAGCCGCCGTGGGAGTCGTCGATCGGCTCGAACCGCCCCCTGCAGCGGGTTACCGAGCGTACGGATGCCTTTGACATGAACGAGTTCGGCGGGTACGGGGACCCGGTACCGGAAATCCGGTGCAGTGTGGTGCCCGCGGGGCCCTTCCGGGTCTGCGGGGCCGGCCGTTGTAGCGCTCAGTCACCGGTGTCAGTCCATGCCCATTCTGCTCGGCCACCACCATCAGCTCCACCTCGGTCCCCGTCATCGTGTGCGCGAGCATGCGGTCCACCGGCCGCTGGTCCCCGATCAGCGGGTTCTCGGTGAACCACCAGTCCAGGGTCCCCCACGGGTCCAGGTCGCATTCCATCAGCCGTTTCGCGTGCTCGGCGACCGAGCGGATCTGTTTGCGCACGCGGTCGAATTGGAACAGCGGATACCGGTACTGGTTGCCGACCTTGAGCCCGAGAAGTTGATGAGTCTTCCGTTTGGCGTTGGCCAGGGCCCGATTCACATTCCCGGACGGGGAAAGGATCTCGGACACTTCCGTCGAGGAGATCGTGTCGGCCGACAATGAGAGTGGGGACGCGTAGGCGAGGTTGCCGGTCGCGGTCTCCAGTTCGACCGTGCCACGTCCATACGGATCGGTGCCCGCTGTGAGGGTTGGCACCGGATCGGTGAGACCCCGTTCGGACCGCGATGCCCGGTCACCACCGCCACCCTCGGTGAGGGCGGCGCGGGTGGCACGGGGCAGCCGCCGCAGTTGGATGGTGACCACGTCGGTGTCGCTGGTGTCGAACAGCGCCCGCATCACCACACCACCGGAGTCGGAGAGATCTGCGGCGTCCAATGCGGTGCGGAACGCGTCGGTGAGCCAATCCAGCGCCAGCCCCGTCATCGAGCCGGAGCTCGAAGTCGACCTCGATGCCGCCGCCAACGAACCGGTGGGGGTCGTCTCGATCATTACCCCTTGGAACTTCCCGATCGCGATCCCCGCGTGGAAGATCGCGCCGGTCCTCGCATACGGCAACACCATCGTCTTCAAACCGGCCGAGGCAGTACCGGCCAGCGCCTGGGCCCTGGTCGAGATTCTGCACCGGGCCGGATTGCCGCCCGGCGTGCTGAACCTGGTGATGGGCCGGGGCCGCGATATCGGCGACGTCCTGACCGGATCACCGGACGTGGCCGCGGTATCATTCACCGGCTCGGTGCCCACCGGCGAACGGGTACTCCTGGCCGGTGCCAGCCGCCGGGCACGCGTGCAACTGGAAATGGGCGGCAAGAACCCCCTGGTAGTCGCGGACGACGCCGACCTAGATCTGGCCGTCGATGTCGCGTTGCAGGGCAGCTACGGCTCGACCGGGCAGCGCTGTACGGCCTCATCCCGACTGGTGGTCGTCGACGGCGTACACGACGAGTTCGTCGACAGAGAAACCGCACCGGGCGGCACCGGAGCGTCGGGACCGCTGCAGGATGCGGTGCAGAAGCTGGTCGGCACAGTGGCGGACAAGGCACTCTCGTCGGTCTCCGGCAAGGTGGCGAACGCCTCCGGCAGGCTCACCGACTACGCCGAGGGCGGCGGTGGAAGTCTGCTCGGCGCTGTGACCGGTTCCCAGAAACTGGCGGAGGGAAAGACACCTGGTAAATCCGCGGTGAGCGCGGGCTGGGAGGGCGCCAAGCAGATGGTCAAGGACAAGGCCTCCGACGTCAAGGAGGCCGTCACCGGTGGTGGCGGTAAGGGCGGCGGCAAGGGCAAGAAGCTGAAGTTGACCAATATCGTCGAGACACTCGATGTCGGTGTGCCGGTCCAGCTGGCCTATAACCAATGGACGCAGTTCGCCGACTTCCCGTCCTTCATGAAGAAGGTCGAGCGGGTCGAGCAGGAATCGGACGAGAAGCTCGAGTGGAAGGCGCAGGTTTTCTTGTCGCACCGAACCTGGGAATCGTCGATCATCGAGCAGGTTCCCGATGAGCGGATCGTGTGGCGCTCGAAAGGCGCGAAGGGTTTTGTCGACGGCGCGGTGACGTTCCATGAGGTGACTCCGGACCTGACCCGCATAATTCTGGTTCTCGAGTATCACCCGAAGGGATTCTTCGAAAAGACGGGAAACCTGTGGCGGGCACCGGGACGCCGGGCTCGGCTGGAGTTGAAGCACTTCGGGCGTCATGTCATGACGCAGTCCGTTCTCCATCCCGACGAGGTGCAGGGCTGGCGGGGAGAGATCCGGGACGGGGAGGTGGTTGAGCCCGAGGACGAACAAGCACCTCCGCAGGAGGATGACGAATTCGACGACACCGCTGAGGGTGAGGACGAGAGCGACGAGTCCGAGGACGACGAGGCCGGCGAACTCGACGAGGCCGGTGAGGAGGAGGACGACGAGCTGGAGGACGCAGTCGAGGACGAGCCGGAGGACGTAGCCGAGGACGACGAGGGAACCTCGGAGACCGAGGAACAGGTACCGCCCCCGCCGAGACGACGGGGACGCCCCCGCAAAACCGCGGCCGTCGACGAGGAGCCGGCACCGCCGAGACGACGGGGACGCCCCCGCAAAACCGCGGCCGCCGATGAGGAGCCGGCACCGCCGAGACGACGGGGACGCCCCCGCAAAACCGCGGCCACCAGCTCGAGGGAAGGCAGCGGGCGATGACCTCGGTGCAGCCGGCGGGGAGCGGCGGCGGAGTGAGCGGCGGTCCAAGCTCGAGTAGCCTCGCCGACGTCGTCGACACCATTTTGGACAAGGGCCTCGTCATCGACGCCTACGTGCGGGTCTCGCTGGTCGGGATCGAACTGGTCACGATCGACGCGCGTGTCGTCGTCGCCAGTGTCGACACCTACCTGCGGTTCGCGGAGGCAGTGAACCGGCTCGAGATCGGCAGTGGTGAGCCGGAAGGCCTGACGGATCTGGTGGGGGACGTCACCGAGAGCGGCGCCAAAGCCAAGACCAAGGGTGCGCTCGAATCCGCGGGCGAAAGACTCGGCGACATCCTCGGCGGCGGACAGGAAGAATCTGAGCGCGAACGTGTTACCCGAAAGTCCATCCGCGGGGGCACGTGATGTCCACGAATCCGAACACCGATGCGGCCGAGGAGCCGCGCACCAGCGGTGTCTACGTATACGGCATCGTGCCAGCCGATGTGGAAGCCGAAAAGGACGCGGTCGGCGTCGGTGACGGACCGGTCAGCATCATCAGGCACGGCGAAATCGCCGCGCTCGTGAGCGAGATATCGGTGGACAGGCCGCTCGATAAGCCCGAAGACCTGCAAGCCCATGCGCACCTGCTGGACGGCACGTCTCGGGTGGCACCGGTCCTCCCGCTTCGTTTCGGGGCGGTCATGACCGACGTCGACGCCGTCGAGGAGGAGTTGCTCGCAACACATGCCGACGAGTGAAAGTGGAGGTAGTCGAGGATCGGCGCATCCCGTCGTCGACGGACATACTCGCCATGTATGAGGTCGTGTTGGATCTGGACGGAGAACTATTGTCCTACCGCAGAACCCGCCGCTACATCCGCGGTATCGGCAACAGCGAGCGTGCGCGGTCATGACCATCGCCGGCGCCGGTGCAAGCAACCTTCCGCAGACCTCGGGCAGCGGGCACCAGTCGACGAATCTAGGCGAGATCCTCGAACGGGCCCTCGACAAGGGGCTCGTGATCGCCGGAGACATCCAGGTCAACCTGCGCGACATCGAACTACTGACCATCAAGGTGCGATTGGTCATCGCCTCACTCGAGACCGCGAAAGAGGTAGGCATCAATTGGTGGGAGAACGACCCCTGGCTGACCGGCACGAACAGTACCGTCGAACTCGAGAACCGGAAACTGCGGGAGCGGATCGCCGAACTCGATCCCGACAGGTCGGTTCGCCCGGCCGTCCAATCCTCCGACAAGATCGAGGTGGAGACGAAACGTCAGCCCGATGACCTCGGCTGACAGTGCTGATGTCGAGCAACCTCAGCGGCATCGTGCGCGGAGCACGTCCTGACCCGTTCGAGTCGACTCGGCCTGCGGACTCACCGATAGCGTGCCACCGAGTCTCTGGCGGCGGTGATACCTCCGCAACGGGCTTCCGATGGAGTTTTGCGATTGGGACCGGGGACACGGGGTAGTCACGGTATACGCCTCGCGCGCACCGACGCGCCATAGTTCCACATGCTCTCGACGCCCGACGCAGTGCGTGGCGACAACACACAGCAAGTGGGTACGATCATGAAACTCATGAAAACCAAAACAAAAGTTGAGGTTGCCGCAGCGGTCGGCGCCGGATACCTACTGGGGCGCACACACCAGTTGAAGATGGCAATGAAGATCGCTGGAGCGGGCGGACAGTCCCCCAAGGGACCTGAGAATCTGCTCGCACAGGGATCCGAGTTCCTCGCCTCGTCTCCGGTGATCGCAGAACTCGGCGACTCGGTTCGCGGCGACCTACTCGACACGACGGCCGCCACGGCCGAGGCCACCAGCGAGCACGCAGACTCGTTCCGTGACCGCCTCCGGTCGCGCGGCTCGCACGTCGTGGCCGGCGGCGGGCACCTGGTCACCGGGGTGAAGAGAATCGGCCGTCGCGGGCACGCCAACCCGCGGGACGCCGAGGACTCCACCGTCGACGAGGAACCGGACCACGGAAAAGACGAGGACGGACAATTCGACGCCCCGACGAACGCCGAACCCGTCACGCCTGCGCGGCGGGCGACCCGGGGACGCTCGAGCACGGGAACAACTTCGTCTCACGCGGTCCAAGAAGAACAGCAGCCGAAGCCACGCAAACGGCGCAAACCACGGATCGCGACACCCAGCGACTCGGCGGAGGAGTCCCGGGACGAATCCGCACCGAAAGCACGACCGGACACAACCGCACACAGGAAGGGAAGGGGCAAGGCGCACAAGCCTCCGACGGACGTACGAGACGAGGAGAAACCGCACAACGCGACCACGGGCGAGGACGAAACCCGACCACAGCCGTCCAGTGGCTGGGCACATCTGCGGCGGATGACGCACATCCGCTCGACGATTCGTGAGCAGTCGCCGTCGACCGCAACCACACCGAAAGGTGATCGGTAGCGGAAACGGGATCGGCGTAGCTGCGGAAATCAACCTCATGGGGCGGCAGGCATAGTCGCGCACCCGGGCGCGGGCATGCTCAATCGCCTCACGCGGTCGCATCCGCACGAGAAAGCTGCCCCCGACCATGGTTGGTCACGAGGTTCGAGCGCTTTGCCGGGGCCCGCACCGGCGCGGACGCAGCCAGCGACGAACTCGCCACCAAAAGCCGGATCTCGCTACCGCCCAAGCGCAGGCAACGGCGGCCCGGGAACGAGCCGACTCGCCGCGGCACGCAGCGCCAGCTCGACCGTCTCAGACAACGGACGGAAGTGAGCGTTGACGGGCGTCTACCAATTTCTAGGGCGAGCAGTAACTGACGGTCGCGAACATCCGCTTCGTTAGCTGTTACCGGGTCCAAGCGACAAGGCGAAACGGGCTGAGCGCCGTTCTGCGGTCGCAGGGCCTTTTTGGCCTTGGTCAAAAGCGGCGGGGTCCGCGCTTCTCTGAGTGTCAGGCCAGCCGACCTGGACCGATATCGTGAGTCGGTGGATCCATCACAGACGCGGGCGAAGCGCCAGACGGCGCGCACGACGCGGAGGCGCCGAACCAGTCATTAGGCTCCAGACACGGGAATGTGCCAAATAGTCTGGAAGACAGTCGATCCCACAATGCCGATAAATAGGTTACGTCAACGAGTAAGTTGGTTATTCGCAGGGCTCGGTACCACCGTATACACGCCGCCGTCGGACACCGCCAGGGGGAAAGATTCACCCCTGTGGGGCCTAGCTGTCTCCGGTGACCCGCGGAACACTCATCGGTGACCCGCATATTTCGTCGCAGGAGTAATTCGTGGACCAGCTCTGGCACATCATCCTCGCCTGGATCGCCGCCATGGCGACCTGGATTATCACCACAGTCGCCCTGCTCCTCGTCCTGCCGGACCCCGCGTTCACCCACCCGGCGGCGAGCATCGGCACCATGGTGTGGGCCGTGGCGGTCGGGATCGGTGTCTACCTGCGGCTACACCGGAGCATCCGTGCCGACGACGGCACCGGCACCCACACCCATCCCGAAGCCCGAACCCCCACACCCGGGCACACCCGCCTGGCGCGACGCCGCCGACACCTCCTCCAGTCGATCGGGCTCGGCGCCGCACTCCTGGCCGCCGTCGTCATCGGCTACGGCATCGCCCTCACACAGGGGCACACCCCCGGACTCGGCGATGCCGCCCTCCCCTTGCTGCTTATCTGGTACCTGTGCTGGGCCGCCCACCAAGTCCGCACCATCGACCACTTCCCCACGACCGTGCACCCACCACAACACCGCACCCCTTAAAATCAATCCCTACCGCCCGCAGGGACGGATCTCCGCCGCCGACAACCCCCGCCGCCGCGACGCCGGTGCAACGGGGACTGTCCGGTAATCGGTTGATCTGAGTCTGGCCGACACGCCGAGCTTTGCTTGGCGGAAAGGCGGAATCATGACCGAGACACTCGATCCTATGGATCAGACGAAGATCGATCACCAGAAGTTGGCGCAGCAACTGCTGGCGCAGGCCAAGGCTGACGGCGTGGAACTGGTCGGACCGAACGGACTACTCAACCAACTCACCGCGAACGTGCTCGAGACCGCTCTCGAGGCAGAGATGGAAGAGCACCTCGGCTACGAAAACACCAGGCCGAAGGGAGGAATGGAGGGAATTCCCGCAACGGCAGACGAGCGAAAACGGTGCTGACGGAGATCGGACCGGTCGAAATCCAAGTACCCCGTGATACCGATGCCTCGTTCGATCCCCAGATCGTCAAGAAACGACAGAGACGGCTCACCGGTGTCGACGAAATCATCTTGTCCCTCTCATCGAAAGGCCTCACCACAGGTGAGACCGTCGCCCATTCGATGACGTCTTCCCCCGCAAGCGGGAGGTGCCCCCAGGCGCCTCGGTGTCGAGGGAGACGATCAGCAAGATTCCCCCAAGCACTTCGTGCAGGGAGGTACCCCCACCGACAAAGTCCTCGCGGAGATGGCCGAATGGTCCATCCGGCCCCTGGATCCGGTGTACCCGGTGATCTTCATCGACGAAGGTCCGGGACGGTCAGGTCACCAACCGGCCGATCTTCCCCCGCCGCACGCGGGAGGTACCCCCAGCCGCGATCGGCGTCACCGTGAACGGGGAACGCGACATCCTGGGACTATGGGCCGGTGACGGTGGTGAGGAATATGGAACGCGCACAGGTTCGTTTCCGTAGTTTTGTGCTGCTGCCTGAGGGTTTCCCACTGATTGGCGTGTCGTTGATCTTCGAGGTGGAAGCCCGCGAGTTAAGGTGTTACCGCGAAATGCTAGGTGCGAGGAAGGCGTGCGGTGGGCGACGAGCGATTGCGGGTGATCTCGGGCGACGTCGCACCGATCGTGGCGACGCGAGATCCGCAGTGGTTCCAGGCCGAATGCGTGGAGGCGTTCGTCGCGTCGTGGACCGCGCGTGGATTCGCGGCATCGACGATCGCCAACGACATCGGTGTCCTGGAGCGGATGCTCGCGGGGCTGGGTCGGCCGGTGTGGGAGGTGACCGCCGCCGACGTCGACCGGGTGGTGGGCGAGCTGGCCAACTCGGGTCGAGCGGTATCGACGCGGCGTAACTACCTGCAGGTGTTCAAGGGGTTTCACCGGTTCCTCGAGGTCCGCAAGGCCGCGGAGATCGAGGCAGCATTCGGGGTGCGGCTGGCCTGTCCGCTGGACGAGTTCAACGCCACCCGCCACGTCAGCGACGACTCGCCGGCTGCGGAGGCACCGCCGACACCGGAGCGGGTGGCGGCGTTCTTCGAGGTCCTCAAGCAACGGATCGCGACCGCCCGCAAGTACGGCCCGGCCGCGCGGGACTACGCGTTGTTCCGCACGCTGTACCACGCCGGCCTACGATCCGAGGAGGTCGTGATGCTCGACCGCGGCGACGTCCACTTCGGGCGAGGCACGTTCGGCAAACTGCATGTGCGCTTCGGAAAGGGCGCCAAAGGATCCGGGCCGCGGCCGCGCTGGGTGCCGATGCTGGACGGGCTGGATCTGGTGTTGCGCTGGTATCTCGACGACGTGCGCGGCCGGTTCCCGGACAGCGCGGCGCTGCTGTGCGACGAGTCCGGCGGACGGATGGCCGCGGCCACGATCCGCAACCGGCTGCGGCACCTGATGAGCGTGGAAGGACGGCCCGAAGCGGAGTGGTTCAGCCCGCACGCGATGCGTCGCGCCTGCGCCACCCACAACTACGAGCGCGGCGTGGATCTGGTTGCCATCCAACAACTTCTAGGCCACTGGACGGTCGCGTCGACCATGCGGTACGTGCGCCCGTCGGAAACGTTCATCGAAGACGCCTACCAACGCGCGATCTCGGCGACGCTGACCGAGTTGGCCGGACAGGAGTGAGCATGCAGATCAGGTGGAAACTCCGGATGGCCGCCGCCCACCGCGAGGTCTGGACCGGCACCCAGCTGCAACGGCTGCTCGCCGAGAAGGCCGGATTGGAACTGTCCTCGGCGTCGGTGTCGGCGTTGTTCACCAAACAGCCCAGCCAGCTCAAGCTGTCCACCCTGATCGCGCTGTGCACCGCCTTGGACTGCACACCGAACGACCTGTTCGACATCGATACCACCCCAGTCGCACAACCGATCTCGTCGAACCCGACCAAGGTCGCGGCGAACGACACACAGGCGTCGCGGCGGGGCCGGTCGATGCCGCCGATCTGAGCATGACCCGCCGGATCCGGGACTGCCGCCGCTGCGGCCGCGCGGTCGGCAATCCCGACCGTGACCTGTGTGCACGCTGCCACTGGGCGGCCTCCCACGCCCCGGTCACCCACCCCTGCCCGCGCTGCGGCGTCGACCGGGTCCTGCAGCCGGACACCGGCCGCTGCGTGCGCTGCTCGCGCACCTGCCGACAGTGCCAGGCCCCGGTGTTGTTCGTCGACCGAGACCTGTGCAAGGAATGTCTCCGACGGCAACGGCGAGACGCCGATCGAGCCGACTGCCCGCGCTGCAGCAAACGCCGGATACTGCGACCGGCCACCGGCCTGTGCGGTTCGTGTTCGCATCCGGGCCGGCCACCGAATCCGGACACGGCCTGCGTCGACTGCGGCCGGGTCACCCGACTGACCGGTGCCGGGCGGTGTCGATCCTGTTGGGAACGCTCGCCGCACAGGATCACCGTCCGCGCCGCCAATCTCGCCGAGGCACTGGCTGATCCGCCAAACTGGCTGGGCACCTTCGCCGCCTACCTGGTCGGCCGCCATCACCCCAGCCGCGCGTGCGCCATGCTCACCCGACTCGGCAAGCACCTGACCGACGAGCACCCGACGCATCCGCAGGCACTGCTGGGAGCTGTCGCCGACGACGTGCCGCTCGCGCGGGCCCTGGAAGACTTCCTCACCGCGAGCAAGCTGGCACTGCCGCCCGACCGCGACGAACGCCGCGCCGCCGCCCGCCGCCAGTCCCGCATCGACGCCGTGCCCGCCCCCTTGCGACCGGCGGTGACCGGGTTCGCCGAACACCTTGTCGCCGGCCGCGATCGCGCCCGCCGCGCCGGCACCCGCCCGCGCGGGCACACCACGCTCGAGGCTCGCCTCACCGCGGTGCGTGACTTCGCGCAATTCCTGACCGCGCGCCGCTGCAAGACCGACTGGGCGACCGCCGATGTCGGCGACATCGAAGCGTTCCTGCACGCACATCCCGGCCGACGGGCCTCCTACCTGACCGGACTGCGCCAATTCTGCCGCTACGCGCTGCGCCGACGGTTGCTGCTCATCGACCCCACCGCAGGGGTGCAAGCGCCGCAGACCATGGCATTCAGGGGACCGACGCTTCCCGTCGACCGGCAGCGCGAGTTGTTCCGGCGATGGAGCACCGACCCCGAGGTGCACCCGCACGAGGCGTTCGTCGGGCTGGCCGCCCTACTGCACGGCGCTACCACCCAGGAACTGCAACACCTCACCGACGACGATATCGACCATGAACAGCACCGCATCAGGCTGGGGCGTCGACCGCAGCCTACTCCGTTGGACCCGTGGACCTGGACCGCGCTGCAACGCTGCCTGCAGCACCGTAAGAACTTGGGCAGCAACAACGCCCATGTGCTGATCACTATGCAGACCAAGGCCACCCGCGCGGCCGCCTCCGACTCCTACGTCAAGCAGACCCTGCGCGAGGTCGGTATCCAACCCAGAATCCTGCGCTCCACCCGGCTGGTCGACCTCGTCGGCACGGTCGACGCGAAACTCGTCGCCGCCGCTTACGGCATGACCAGCGAGGCCGTCATCGCCTACCTCTCCGACCACGTCGACTTCGCCCGGCTGCCGAACCCGTGACAGTTCAGGCGCCACCTCGCACACGTTCGCGCGAACGTGTGCGCTTTTGCGAAGTTCTGGCTCGCCGTCCTCACCGAGCTCAAGCATCGAGGTGTCGCCGATGTGTGCATTGTGGTGTGTGACGGACTGCAACGGCCTGCCGGACGCGATCACCGCGGTGTGGGATCGAACGATTGTCCAGACCTGTGTCATTCATCTGCTCCGCAACACGTTTCGGTACGCGTCCCGCAGATACTGGGAGGAGATGTCACGAGATCTACGACCGATCTATACCGCTGCAAACGAGGCTGCAGCGCGGGAGCGGTTCGACGAGTTCACCGGCAAGTGGGGCTCGCGGTATCCGGCGATCATCCGGCTCTGGCAGAACGCCTGGACGGAGTTCATTCCCTTCCTCGACTACCGACGTCGAGATCAGGCGTGTCATCTGCTCGACGGATGTAGTCGAGAGCCTCAATGCCCGGTATTGGCGGGCGATCCGGGCACGCGGGCACTTCCCCGACGGACCAATCGGCTCTCAAGTGTCTGTATCTCGCGACCCGGGCGCTGGACCCGACCGGGAAGGCCAGAGCACGATGGGCAATGAGGTGGAAGCCGGCACTGAACGCATTCGCGATCACGTTCGAGGGCCGGCTCACCCCGAGTGAGAACTAAACCGATGTGCCAGATCCAGATCCACCGAATAACTGATAGTCCCGTGCAACGGGTTGAGTGCCTTCCTGCGGTCACCAGCGTCCGTTTTGGCCTACGTCATATCGGTAATCAACTAGTTTGATGGGCAGCCGTCAACGCGCGTCGGTGGTGGTTGGTGATCCTCGGGCCCGGCGGCAGAAAAGCTCAAGGCATCAAGCTGGCGCGGCGATCCAATGCCATGCCCCTCTCGTTGCCGGCGCCGGATGTGCCGTCTGCGGTCGTTCTCGGACATCCCGCCCCACGTTCCGTACGGTTCGGCAACGGTCAGGGCGTACTCGCGGCATTCGGTGAGCACCGGGCAGTCCTGGCAGACGCGTTTGGCGTGCGCTTCGCGCCGCGCCCGGTCCCGACCACGCTCCCCCTCTGGAGAGAAGAACAACGACGACTCGACGTTCCGGCACGACCCCAGGATGCGCCAATCTCGACGATCACGGTCGACGGGCAGTCCGGTCCGTGGCGTATCTTCACGGCGGGAAGCCGGCACAGTGCTCGGCGCACGAGGGGATATACAAGTCATCGGATCGGTGTCACTCATCTCACTCACGGGTATTTGTGCGGCGGACCTGTCACCGCGGTAATCCTTTCGCAAACAACCTCCTTCACAATCAGTCCGGACGGTCTCTTCAAGTTCAGGTGCCCAGCCACAACCTTCGACGAGCGACGGTGATCATTTGCTCGACCAAGCGGCCGCAGCGGTCCCGGCGCGGTGACGTCGAGATACGCGACCAGTGCCCGACAGAACGCTGCGGCGTCCATCCCGAAATCGGTTCTGATCACCTCGGGAGGGCCGCCGCCGTGGGCGCACCGACGTGGGGCTCGGGCCGAGGTAGAAGTATCGCTCCGGCTGCGCGAGCTCGCGACCTCCTCTAGCGGGGGAGATGGGACATGAAACGGCTCCGAATATGCACATGGAGTGCGCACCTGAGAAGTTTAGAAGTACGGATGAGATGACTTGTGTCCTACTTCGCAACACTGGTTGCTCCATGAAGATGGTGTAGGAAACGGAGTCGGATCTGACCATCGTGTCGTAACCCAATAAAGGCGGCATCGCGTGACTCCTCGTGAGACCTACCAAATTCGCTCGAGGAAGACCACGCGATGGCCTCTGCCCACGTTATCGACCTGCACCAAATCCTGACCGATCGCCTCACCGACGCCAGCCCTGATCTGATGCGGAGTTTGTTGTCCACGTTCATCGACGCGGGCGAGGTCACCACCGAACACGGCCGGGTCGGTGAGCGGGTCGATCACCTTCGACCAGTGCCAGAACTCCACCGCCAGCCGTGGGTGAGAATTAACGGGCTCGGGTAACGTCCGAGGCCGGGCTTGCGCATGAAGTGCACCGGAACACCGACGACGCTCACCTGGCAGTGCTCGTAGGCGTTCCGCCTATCTGTGCACCACCGTGACCATCCGCAACGGCGGGGATACTCAGGCAAATTTCAATGTCTGGGACTGGAAAATGCAGGACCCGAACAGTGCGATTCGGAACTCATCGTTCACCGGAACAGAGAATCAGCTGCACTCGGGCGAAGTGGCGCCGGGGGGATCTGTCACCGGGGATGTCTGCTTCGACAATCCTCAGGGCTCGCCTCCCGGCCAGTTCGTCGTACTCAACGATCCTTCGTTCGTCTTCTCCGCCGATCGAACTGGGTGGATCAATCGACGATGACGCTCCCCTTCTATTCCTATTCCCGTGATTTCTCGAGGGCGACGTCCTGGTGATCACCCGGCTCGACCGGCTCGGACGATCGGTCGGTCCTCGCCGAGTTCCAGCGCGAGCTGATCGTGGCCGAAACCCGCGACGGGCTGGCCGCGGCCCGCGCCCGCAGCAACACGGGCGGCCGGCCCTCGAAGCTCAGCCCGGACCAGATAGAACTCGCTCAACGCCTCAACGCCGCAGGCGAGCACACCGTCGCCCAGATCGCAGACATGCTGAAAGTGCCGCGCACCACGGTCTATGGGCATCTGAACACCCGCCGGACACCGGTCACGCAGGAGAGCGCCGTGGTCGCCGATCCACCCGTCCGCCAGCCTCGGACGTGCCCATCCTGCGGATACGAGCCAACCACTCGCGCCGAGGCAGCGCACCAACGTGCCGACCTCTCGGTGACCTGGCTCCACGCCGACCCCCACCACCGAGGGACGGTCATCAGCCGACACCACTGTCGGCATTGCGAACCCGGGCAACCCGCATTCGACATCGCCTGCAGCGTCTGCGGCGACGGACCCATCCTCGCCGGCGCACTCGCCGAACAAGCGAAGAACGGCACCCTGACCGAGCCCGTTCGACGATGGCTCACAGCAGCGGAATGGACAGTCACCCCGGACCTCTTATGCCCGGGCCACACATACGCCGCGGACTGACCCGGGGCGACCACGAAGACCTACCTGCGCCGGGAAGATTCCCGGCGCGATAATCACCACGCGGATGAGGTGGCGCGCTACTCGGCTACACCCCCAACACCATGAACATCCACGCCACCCGCGCGGCAATCCCGATGGGCAGCTACCCCGCGATCAAGCATCCCAAATGGTAAAGCGTCTCCCCGCCCACGAGATCGACAGAACTGGATAAGTCCCTTATCCAGTCAACTGCTCTGCACCTTTGCCTGACTGCACCTTTCGTTGGACATCAACGCACGCATCGATGTCGGGCTGTCCCCGTCCATCGACGAAAGGCCCGTCGGAACGCTCGCGTATCCGAAAATCCTAGTTCGTTGGACAACACCTCGAGGGGTCGACCATTCCGTAGTGCCTCGAGAGCTAATCCAGTCCTGTGCTCGTCGCGAATGCGGCGAAACGAGTTTCCCTCCGCCGCCAGAAGTCGGCGAAGGTGGGCTTCGCTAACGAACAGTGCCTGCGCGACCATCGCGCAGGAGACAGCCGACGTCCGTGAAGCGCGAATAATGTCCCGAACACGCGAACTGACAGTGCTGGAGCCGATGCCGTCCTCGGCCTCATTTAGACATACCGGCCCCCGGGCCGTGGTGAGATCGCATGCTGGGAAGGCCGCACTGTTCGCCCTGACCCCTACGTGGCGGCTGCGTTCGTCGCACAGCCCTGCATCGATCATCGGTCCTGGTAGCCAGGTCCGGGCCCCAACGACGCGGTGGGGACAAGTGGCATCGACGTCGAGCATGGAGGTGTCGATTCAGTGCATAGCGACTGTGGCATCGGACGCCTTTCCGTGGTGGCAGTACCGCTGTGTTCCGCCAGCGCCGTTGTTCGGCGGGACACCTCGACTACTGGATCTTCCGACGAGGCATCACTCGTGGTCGTGTTCCAACGCATCCTGGCTGGCTGAGGCCATGGCATCCCTCGAGCACCTGCTGATCCGAGCAGTAGCGACGTGGTCCCCTTACCGGGTGAGCAGTGTTGTAGAGCGAAGGTGGGTACTTCCGATGAGCGCCGTCACGACGCCCTTCTGCCTAGAAACGTTGTCCCACCCAGCATGCTTTCGCAGCACTGGCGCATAGTGTCGAACTGCAACTGGCTGACGAGAAATGGGATGGTTGGGCACCAAGGCCCCGATAACCGCGCAGCGCTCAAAGTTCGGCGCCGATCCGGTAACCCTCCGCAATGGCGTGACCGATCCGCCGCGGCGTGATGCAGTCGCCGATGACGCTAACCGTTTCATCAGGCTCGAGCCCAAGGGGCACCGGAACACGCGGTTGGTGCCAGACCACTAGTACCTCATCACACGCGACGTCGCCGGTACCGAAAACAGGACGCAAGAGGAACGGCGTTGCGGAATCGTTTGGGATCACCAGCGAGTGCGCCACCTTGAACTCCACCCCGGCGTCCCCGAGTCGACCGAGCAGCGGTCCCACGCTCTCAGCCGGCACGCGGGAGGCCAGCGCGGTCAGCGGGGTGACAAAGGTGACGTGCCAGCCCTGCTGCGCCAAGGCCTCGGCAGCGCTGTAAGCCGGCCAGAACCCGTCCCCCTCATCGAAGACAACTGCCCGTCTACTTCGTACCTCAGGCAAGCGGCCGAGCAGGACGTCGTCGACGGTCGCTGCGGGCCGTCCGTGCAACCCGCTTGGAAGCTGCGCCGGCCGAGAACCGGTAGCTACGACAATATGGTCCGCTACCGCACGAATTTCGTCGAGGTCGTCCGCGCCGATCCCCGCCGAAAGGTTGACATCGACCTTCAGCCGTCTGAGTTCGCGTTCCAGATAATCGACGATGTCTATCAACGTGGCACGGTGGGGTGAGGCCGCAGCCACTCGAACACTGCCTCCGAGGACGGTGTTCTCCTCGAACAGGGTGACGCGATGTCCACGGCCGGAGGCGACCCGTGCTGCTTCGAGGCCGGCGGGACCGCCCCCGACCACAAATACCTCCTTGGACCGCAGCGGCACGGTACCGACGTTCGGATGCCGGCCACGCCCGACTTCCGCGTTCACGGCGCAGTGCAGATGGGGGTCGAACGCCCGGCAGTCCTGATTGATACCCAGGCAGCCCCTGATCTCGTCCAGCCTGCCGGTCTCCGACTTGACCGGTAGATCAGGATCGGCGATCAGTGCCCGCGCCATTCCGACCATGTCGACATGACCTGATTTGATGGCATGGTCGGCGGTGGCCGCATCCCGAATACGTTGGCCGACAAGAGTCGGCACACCTGTCGCAGCCCGAATCTTCGAGGCCGATGGGATGGCAACCGCATCCTCATTCGTCGAGTCCTTCACATATTTGCCGCGAGTGCCGTGGGTGATACTGAAGTAGTCGATGCCCAGTTCGGTCAGATTCTCCGCTACTCGGACGCACTCGTCGATCCCCATCCCACCGACAATCTCTTCTTCGCCGCTGAGCCGCACTCCCAGGACGAACCCAACCGGCATGACCGACCGCATTGCCTCGATGACCAGCCGTGTGAACCGCATCCGGTTCTCGAATGAGCCACCGAAGTCATCGGTTCGCTGGTTGGTCAACGGCGACATGAACTGAGCGGGAAGATAGCCGTGTGCCGCATGGACTTCGACCCCGTCGGCGCCCGCCTTGACCAGATTCTGCGTCGAGACCCGCCACCCTTCGATGATGTCCTCGATTTCCGCGACGGACAGTTCGTGTGGCGGGTAGGCATCCCGCACAGTTTTGATCGGAGACGGCGCGGAAGGCGGCGCGTCCGACTCTCCACCGATGAATTCTCGTCCGAGGTGACACAATTGCCCCACAAAACGGGCGCCGTGGCGGTGGATCACCGCCACCTTCGCCGACGTCGCAGGCACGAACTCGTCACCGTAGGCCTCGACGAGTTTTCGCGAACGCAGAGTCGTCGTTCGGTGTACAACGGTGGCACCACCGATGATCAGCCCTACGCCGCCTGCGGCAAGACGCTCGAAATGCTCCGTATCCCCGTGAGTGGGAACACCGCGCTCAGCCATACTCGTCCCGGCAGGCAGTGCCACCAGGCGATTCTTGAGGCTGATTCCGCCGACCTCAAAAGGCGAGAATAGATGCGGGAACTCACTTACCATGATTCCTTCTTCCGTTGTGCACTGCCGCGCTGACGACCCCTGATGCACGATGATGGGGAGGTCAGTCGGTCACCAACAAGACCCGCGATGACGGTCTGGACTCGAGCGTGGTCGCCACCCGCTCACGTAGTTGTTTCTCCGGCTGCGTGAGTCGCTCGGTCTCCTGTGAGATGTAGTCGGCCCAATCGCTGAACATGCAGTACTCGACGAAGATGTCCGGGAGTTCGGCAGACTGCGTCACCACGCATCGGAGTGCCCCGAGCCGAAGCCGTGAGTGCTGTACCGTCCGGATGCCGGCCAGGAAATTGGACCGGTTCGCGGGAGCGACCACGTAGGTCGTCTCGATGACCACGCGTCGCTCACCATAGTCACCGAAAGGCGCAGCCGGATTCTCGACCTCTGCAGGATCCGGCACAATGCCCTCGCTGGAAAAGATGCCACGCCGCAATACCCCGCCGGCAGCCACGAACATGAGCACGGCCGCGGTCGCGACGGCAGGAACCAGGCCGACGACATCGGCCAGCACACCCCACAAGATCGCCCCGACCGCCTGACTCCCCTGGAACATCAACATGATGAACGCAATGACACGCGCCTTGATCCACGTCGGCACGACTTTGTGCGCCGCGATCATCCAGGTGCTCTGGACCCCCACCCAGGCTGCGCCGGCGACGACCATCAGTACCAGCATCAAATCGAATCGGGTGATGACTGTCATTCCGCCAAGTGCCAATGCATAGGCGGCCGAACCCAATGCGACATATCGATTCCACGTCATCCGGGCACGCAGTGGCATCAGCGCAATCGTGCCGACGACCGCTCCCACCCCGATGGCGCCCGACATCACACCGAACTCGAAGGTACTGGTGTGCAGACGGTCGTGGGCGACCAGCGGCAGGAGGGCCCAAAGACAGCTCGCGGGTATCCCGAAGATGGTCAACCGGACGAGCAACCGTCGCGTCCATCTGGAGTACCGGATGAAGCGCAAACCGCTCGACACCGCCCGGCCGAGAGGGCGACGTATCGAAGCGCTGCCCGCGGTAGCGGGGACCTGCCGGGCCGCGATCAGCGCGCACCCAGCAAACATCGCACCGGCGGATGAAAACGCCCAGGTGGAGCCCAAGCCGGCAAGGATCGCACCGCCGATCAACGGTCCGATAGCGCGCGCACCGTTGAACACGGCGCCATCGATGGCCGGGACGACGGCCATCATGTCCCTGCTGACGATGTGGGGCAACAGCGC
The DNA here is from genome assembly GCF_017656075.1 of Rhodococcus sp. ZPP. NCBI lineage: Bacteria > Bacillati > Actinomycetota > Actinomycetes > Mycobacteriales > Nocardiaceae > Rhodococcus > Rhodococcus sp. ZPP. The sequence continues at coordinate 5,433,607 of NZ_CP058638.1, read as the reverse complement.
TTGCCAGACGATGGCGACGACCGCAAGTCCCACTCCGGCGACGAAGACGCTGCCCATCAGTACAGCGACACCTACATGACCCAGAAAGTCCAGAACGGCCAGGCCGATCGATGCGGCGAGTAGCACCACCGACGTGACAACCAGGAGCCGACGATGACTGGTGTACTCGACGATTGCGCCGATCGGCACGGCAAAAAGGAAGAACGGCACACTGATTGCGAACTGGACCGCCGATACGGTGGTGGCGGATTCGCCCGCCTCGGTCAGGATCCATTGGGCCGCGAGAACCAGTATCCATATGCCTACGCTGGCACCGAGTTCCAGGAGCAAGAGCAGGCGTAGGCGCCGGATCCGCAAGGGAGCAAAGGACCCCATCTGCGACTCGCCCACGATACCCGCCTCCTCGCTCAATGCAATCCGCCTCGCTTTTGATATCTGGGGCACGTCATCTCGTCGTATTGAGACGAGATGACCTGCACCGCAATCGGACCGGCATCGATTCGTGCGGGGTCGGGTGAAAACGAATATCTTGCCGCAACAACGGTCTCGACGACCGCTACACAATGGACTCCTTCACGGCGCCGACGATGGGCATTCAAGCGAACGCGAGCTCAGGGGTGCGGGCGATGAGGAGCCGGCGCACATTGCCGTTGTCGTCGATTTGAGCAGTCGCGTTGAATGATGCCTCGAATTCACCATCGCGGGTGGTGCGCCCGAGTACCAGTTCAACATCTCCGACCAGCGCGCCTTTGTCGATGTGGTGAACCAAGGTGCTCTTCTCCCGCTGGGCGAGGTACACGATCAGACCGGCACGGTCGCCCACGAATTCTGCTGCCTGGCCACGGCCCTTCGAGAACTGGACCGACATCTCGAAGTCGTCGGAAATCATGGTGAGTACCCGGTCCGGATCGTCGGAATCCATGTACTCGAACCATTGGGCGAGAATCGGGGTCGACAGCGCGGTATCGGTCATGGGTCAGTCTCTTTCGGAGGTCAGGGCGGTTGGCAGTAGCGAGAATTCGGAATCGAAAGACACCTGATAGCGGTCGATCAGACCATCAGGGCCGATGTGCATCACGCCGACGAAGAACCCCGTTGTGACGCCGTCATCGGTGACCGAACCGTGGGCGAACTGCAGATCATCCGCAATCGCAACCCGCTGGATGTGGTGCTTGCGCTCCACCGGGGGACGCCCCTGGAGGTAACCGAGCATGACCTCGCGCCCCTTGCCGTGCTTGATGCCGGTGGGTAGCACCATGGCGAACTCGACGTCCGGTGCCAGCATCGCGACGGCGTTTTCGATGTGCCCGCTGTCGACGGCGGCATAGTATTTCTCGATGTCACAGCTCATGAAATGAACTTAGTTCGGGAAACCCCTTCTTGTCGAGAGTTCGCCAGGTTAGTGTGGCTTCAAACCAAACTGAAGTCACGTCAATTGGAGCGTCATGCCCATCACCACCGCCATTGAGGCGCCCTGGCCTCGCTCGGAACCGTCCACACTGACCCCAGGCGTCGAGCAGACACAGCTTCGCGATGCGATTCGCGGCCTGCTCAACAGATGGAGCGGCATCGAGCAGGTCCGCGCCGCAGCCGAGACCGTGGTCGGTTACTCACCCGACCTCTGGCGACGACTGGTCGAGGACATGTCGATCACCGCGCTCGCCGTACCCGAAGACCGCGGCGGCCTGGGGTACGGCATGGTGGAGTTCGGGATCATCCTCGAGGAATGCGGTCGCAACCTGGTCTGCGAGCCCGTCTACACCTCGGCAGTCGTGGGCATGTCCGCTCTGCTCTCGGCAACCGCCGATGACATCTCCGACCTGCTCTACAACGTCCTCGAGGGCACAACAATTGCCACCGCGACCTCACTGACGCCGGAGACCGACGACGTCCACGCCAGCGAGGCCGGCAACGCGTGGACTCTCACCGGTATGGCGACCCACGTACTCGGTGGCGCCGGCGCCGATGTGGTCATCGTCTCCGCGAACACCACCTCCGGGCGTCGCTTGTTCGCCACGACTGCAGGCGATCACCTTGTGCCGTCCGAACGCGAGGTCATCGACCCGACCAGACGACAAGCGGATTTGACGTTGCGGCAGGCACCCGCGCTCGCACTGACCACCGCGGCCGACCACGAAGAGATCTGCACACAGCTGCGGGATCTCGCGACGCTCGCGCTGGCTTGCGAGAACACCGGCATCGTCGACGCGCTGCTCGAGATGACCGTGCAGTACGTCCAGACCCGGCACCAGTTCGGCCGACCGATCGGATCATTTCAGGCAGTCAAGCATCGCCTCGCCGATGTCCTGATCGAGCTCGAGCGAGCGCGCTCGGCCTGTCGTTACGCCGCAGCCGTCTACGACGAGGACCCAGCCGCCGCCCGCCTGGCCATTGCTGTGGCCGGATCAGTCTGTACAGACGCCGCCATCCACGCGGCCGCCGAAACCGTCCAACTCCATGGTGGTGTCGGCTTCACGTGGGAGCACCCCGCCCACTCCTATTTCCGTCGCGCAATGGGAAACGAAGCTCTACAGGGTGATTCACGGGTGCACCGCGCCCGGATCGCATCCCTTCTCGGAATCTGAACTCAGTTCAGGTCAAGTATTGACGCGGATCACGCTGATGGTCAATACTGAAGTGAATCCAGTTCAATTTCGAAGATCGACAGAAAGGCTCAATGATGATCGACACCGACCACATCCTGTTGGAGAAAGACGGCGACGTCGCCCGCGTCTGGCTGAACCGGCCGCACAAGAAGAACGCCGTCACCCCCGAACTGCTGCACCGTCTCGACGAGATCATCGTCGAGGTCGACAACGACCCGAACCTCAAGGTCCTGGTTCTGCGCGGCGTCAACAACACCTTCTGCTCCGGCTTCGACCTCGACATCCTGCTCTCGGATTACGTCGGCAGCACCAACGCGATGGACGTCGCCGTGCTCTCGGCCAAGGTCTGTGACCGTTTGTACTCGATGAACACCCCGTCGGTGGCAGTCCTCGAAGGTTACGTGACCGCCGGTGGCTTCGAGCTGATGATCTCGTGCGACTTTGCAGTCGCCGCGGACGATGCCAAGATCGGCGACTTCCACATCCGTCGCGCACTGTTCGGTGGAGCCGGCCCCATCTATCGCCTGCCCCGCATGATCGGCATCCGCAAGACCAAGGAGCTGATGCTGACCGGCAAGCTGCTCTCGGGCAAAGAGGCCGACGCCTTCGACCTGATCAACGCCTCGGCTCCCGCCGAAGAGCTCGATCAGCTGGTCGAGGATTTCATCGCACCGCTGGTGGACAAGAGCCCGTTCATGATGAAGCTCACCAAGATGACCATCGACCGCGGCCTCGACGCCGACATCCAGTCGCTCATGGTGATGGAGCACCTCGCAGTGGGCAACGCCCTGCAGTCCGAAGACGGCCGCGAGGGCGTCACTGCATTCCTCGAAAAGCGCGAGCCGAAGTGGGTCGGTCGCTGATCTGTCGGCACTAGATCTTCAACTTGAAGGGACAGACATGGAAGAGTCGTCGGCCGTGGTCCTCCGCGGCAGCAGGTGCTCGCAATGTGGCACCGTTGCATTCCCGGAATCCACGATGTGCAGCAAGTGCGTCACCCCGACCGCGGATCCGCTGACTCTCAGCACGGAGGGTGTTGTGTGGGCCTACACGATCCAACGCTTTGCTCCCAAGTCGCCGCCGTATGTCCCTCCCGCAGAGAGCTTCTCTCCCTATGCAGTGGGCTACGTCGAACTCCCTGAAGGCATCAAGGTCGAGGCAATCCTCGACTGCGATCATTTCGATGAACTGGACCGGGCACCGGTGAGCTTGGTTGCCATCTCACCGGTGCCCCGGTTCGCGGTCGGACGTTTCACCACGCAAGGGGCCTCCCAATGACACAGCCCGTTTCCATCGTCGGCGCCGGACTCTCGAAGTTCGGAAGGCAACCCGGCGTCACCGGACGCGAGATGGCGGTCACCGCAATAAACAATGCGCTCGCCGATGCCGGACTGTCGTGGCCCGATGTGCAAGTCGCATTCGGCGGCAGCGACGGATCCGGTCTGGCCGACACGCTGGTCGCCGAATTAGGATTCACCGGAATACCTTTCACCAATGTCAAGAACGGTTGCGCCACCGGCGGTAGTGCACTGTTCTCCGCGGTCAATGCCGTCCGGGCAGGTGCCGCCGACATCGCACTCGCCGTCGGATTCGACAAACACCCCCGCGGCGCCTTCAACGCCCGTCCGGAAGAGTGGGGCCTGCCCGAAGGTTACGGCGATGCCGGCCTGATGGTCACCACCCAGTTCTTCGGCGCCAAGATCTCGCGTTATATGCGCCTGTACGACATCTCTGCCGATACCTTGGCCCGGGTCGCCGAAAAGGCGTACCGCAACGGCTCTCTCAATCCCAATGCATGGCGGCAGGAACCGATGTCGGCCGAGGCCATCGCCACCGCCGACATGGTCAACGATCCGCTGACGCGTTACATGTTCTGCTCGCCGGGTGAAGGTGCCGCCGCGATCGTGGTTGCCAGCCCCGAGGCGCTCGAGCGCATCGATCGCACACCCATCCATCTGCGAGCGATCAGCCATCGCACCAGGCGCTTCGGTTCATTCGAGGTCTTCAGTCCCGCCATCCAGGGCAGTGGAGAACCGACCAGCGTCAGCGCCGACGCAGCCCGCGCCGCGTTCGAACAGGCCGGTCTGGCACCGTCTGACGTCGACGTGGCCCAGCTACAGGACACCGAGAGCGGCGCCGAGATCATGCACATGGCCGAATGCGGCTTCTGCGAGCCCGGCGAGCAAGAAGAGATGATCGCCCGTGGTGACACCGAGATCGGTGGCTGGATCCCGATCAACACCGACGGCGGATGCATCGCCAACGGTGAACCGATCGGTGCGTCGGGTTTGCGGCAGGTCCACGAGATCGTCACCCAACTGCGTGGTGAGGCTGGCGACCGTCAGGTGCGAGGCACTCCCCAAGTCGGTTTCACACACGTGTACGGCGCACCGGGCATCAGTGCCTGCACCGTTCTGACAGTTTGATTCGGCCGGATCCGACATGACCGCGCCAGCTACGACTAGGGCACAGAGAGTAATTCAGTGACAGCACACACCCTCCCCGATCTCGCCACCTTCACCGATGAGGCAGTCGCATGGCTCCAGAGTGTGGCTCCGCCCCGCACCGAATCGGTCTGGGGCAGTGGTTCCGACTCGGTGGCGGTCTTCGAGAACTGGACCGCTGAGCAGGAGCGGGAGCACACCGATGAGATCTCGCGCTACGAGAAGCTCAAGTTCGACGCCGGATGGGGTGCACTGAATTGGCCGACTGAATACGGGGGCCGCGATTTACCGTTGTCGTACGTGCTCGCCTTCCGGCGGGCCGAAGAAGCCTTCGACATTCCCCGTCGCACCGAGATGTTCTCGGTGACACAGCAATTGGTAGCACCGACTATCGCGCAGTGGGGCACCGAGGACCAGAAGGCCCGTTACGTGCGTGCTCTACTGCGCACCGATCTCATCGCCTGCCAGCTGTTCTCCGAAACCGAGGCCGGCTCCGATCTCGCGGCCGTTCGCACCAAGGCAGTTCAGAAACCCAACGACAGATGGCAAATCGACGGCCACAAGGTCTGGACATCGGGCGCCTCGGTGTCCGATTTCGGTGTCGCGGTCTGCCGCACCGACCCGGCCGCCGCCAAACACGCCGGACTAACCGTCTTCCTGGTCCCGATGGACGCCAGCGGTGTCGCCATCCGACCCATCCGGCAGATGACCGGAGGCAGCTCGTTCAACGAGGTCTACCTCGACACCGTCACGCTCGATGACACCTACCGCCTCGGTCCGGTCGGCAAAGGCTGGCAAGTCGCGCTCACCGTACTTGCGGCCGAACGCCTCGACGGCGGCAATCTGGGCCTGGCCAACGCCGATCAGGCTGTGGCGCTGGCCCAGAACCTCGGTCGTGAACTGAGCGAGATCGAGCGCGACAAGGTCGCCGACCTCGTCACCCGCAGCTACCTGCAGCGTGTCAGCAACATGCGGGTTGCGGGCGCCGTGGTGGCCGGTAACAATCCAGGCCCCGAGGCCTCACTCGGAAAGCTCCTGGCCACCGACACTATGGCCCGCACATCCGAGGTCGCCCGGCTGCTGCTCGGCCGCGACCTCACCGCCGATCCCGGGCGGTGGGGATCCTTCGCCTGGAGTGAGCATGTTCTAGGCGCCCCCGGTTACAAAATCGCCGGCGGCACCGACGAGATCCAGCACAATATCATCGCCGAGCGGGTGCTCGGACTACCGAGGGAGCCGCGACCATGACCGGCCCGAATGTCACAATCAGCTCAGATCTGAAATCCAGGGTTGCACAGCGCCTACAGTCCGAGTGCGGGCTCACCATGACCGATTTCCAGGTGCTGCCCGGCGGACACTCCGGTCTCACCTATCGCGTCAGTACCAGCGGGCCCGACGTGGTTATCAAGGCAGTTCCCGAAGGCCAACGCTCGATCGGCCGGCATGACATGCTGCGGCAGGCCACAATTTTGCAGGCACTCGAGCACACCGACGTTCCCGTACCCCACATCCTCACCGTCGACGAGCAGGAACCCGCGTGGTTCGCGATGGAGTTCGTCGCCGGTGAATCACTGGAACCGGTACTCGACGATCCCCCCGTCGAGCCGACGCTTGCTGCCGCGCGTATGCGTCGTGCTGCCGAAGTGCTCCCGCTCTTGCATGCGGTCGACCTCGCATCGATACCGGGGATCTCCGAACCTCTCTCCCCCGAAAAAGAACTGTCGCGATGGGCGAAGACGCTGGGCGCGGTGCCTCCCGAGCTCGTGGTCGGCGGTGACACACTGCTCGCCCTCCTCGAAGCCGATATACCCGAGCCCATCACCCCCACCCTGGTGCACGGTGACTATCGTCTCGGCAACATCCTGTCCCAGGGCCTCGAATCGGTCGCCCTGATCGACTGGGAGATCTGGAGTACCGGTGATCCACGCGTCGAACTCGGCTGGTTTCTCGTCTTCGCGGACGGCAGCAACTTTCCCGGCGTGGGACGAGAGGTGCCTGGGCTGCCCACCGAAGACGAACTCGTCGCGCTCTACACCGGGGGATCCTCGAATCTGCCCGACCAGAAGTGGTTCAACGCACTGGGTCGGCTGAAGATGGCCGCCATCATGGGCCACAACCTGCGTCGCCATCGCGAGGGTCGCCATCACGACCCAGATCAAGAAAAACTCCCGGCCACGATCAATCGTTTGATCGAGACGGGCACCGCCCTGCTACGTCCGTAGACGAGCACCTTCAAACCGCAGGAGTCATCGTGGATTTCGCCTATTCCCCTCGTACCGAGGAATTGAAGGACAAGCTCGAAACTTTCATGGCCGAGCATGTATACCCCGCCGAGGCGGTGTATGACGCACAGATCGCGGCCAACGAGAATCCGCACGAGCAGCCGCAGATCATGCGCGATCTACAGAACATCGCTCGTGAGCGGGGTCTGTGGAATCTGTTCATGTGTCACGACAACCTGGGTGCTGGACTCACCAACCTCGAGTACGCACCACTGGCCGAGGTCGTCGGCCGGTCGATCATTGGCAACGAGGCCATCAACTGCTCGGCCCCCGACACCGGCAACATGGAGATCTTGGCCATGTTCGGCACCGAAGAGCAGAAGCAGCAGTGGCTCAAACCATTGCTGGACTGCAGCATTCGTTCTGCCTTTGCAATGACCGAGCCCTTCGTCGCCAGCTCGGACGCCACCAACATAACCTCGACCATCATCCGTGACGGCGACGAGTACGTGCTCAACGGCCGGAAGTGGTACACCTCCGGGGTCCTGGACCCGGATTGCAAACTCATCATCTTCATGGGCAAGTCCGATCCGGACGGCCCGACCTACCGTCAGCAGAGCATGATCCTGGTTCCAGCTGACGCACCCGGCATCGAGGTCCTACGCGATCTGCCGATGTTCGGATTCAAAGACCGCCTCGGACACGGCGAGGTTCAGTTCACCGACGTACGGGTGCCGGCTAGCAACATGCTGGGTGCCGAGGGTGACGGCTTCGCCATCGCCCAGGGCCGTCTCGGTCCCGGCCGGATGCACTACGCGATGCGTGCGATCGGGATGGCCGAGCGCGCACTCGACATGATGTGCAAACGCTCGTTGGAGCGCATTGCCTTCGGTGGACCGCTGTCCGACCAGGGTGTCGTCCGTGAATGGATTGCTCGCAGCCGCATCGAGATCGACCAAATTCGTCTCCTCGTCCTCAAGTCGGCCTGGCTGATGGACACCAAGGGCAATGCCGCCGCCCGATCAGAAGTGGCCGCGATCAAAGTCTCCGCGATGGAAGTCGCGCACAACGTGGTCAACCGCGCCGTCCAGACGTACGGCGCAGCAGGGGTCAGCGACGACACCATCCTCGCCCGCCTGCACGCCATCACCCGTGCCCTACAGATCGCCGACGGCCCGAACGAAGTGCACCTGCGGACCATCGCACGCCTGGAAGTGAAGAAGCACAAATGAACACAACAGATTTGACCGGCAAGGTCGCTCTTGTCACCGGCGCCAGCCGGGGCCTCGGTCTGGCCATCTCCCGCGGTCTCCTCGAAGTCGGCGCCACTGTGATCGTCTCGAGTCGCAAGATTGAAGCCTGTGAAAGTGCCGTTGCGGAATTGAATGAATCCGGCCCCGGCACCGCACACTCGTTTGCACTGCACGTCGGCAAGTGGGACAGCATCGAACCTGCCGTCGATTCGATCATCGAGCAGTTCGGAAGCATCGACATCGTCGTCAACAACGCAGGTATCGCACCGTTGGCGGAGAATCTGGCTTCGGTCTCCGAAGAACTGTGGGACAAGACCATCGAAGTCAACCTCAAGGGTCCGTTCCGCTTGATGGCCGTTGCCGGTGACCGCATGGCCGCCGCCGGCGGTGGATCGATCATCAACATCTCGAGCATCGGTGCCGAGCGCCCCAGCCCACCCGAGGCGATGTACGCCGCGGCCAAGAACGGACTCAACGCCCTCACCCGCGCATTCGCACAGGAGTACGGCCCCACCGTCCGTGTGAACTGCGTGATGCCCGGCGGTTTCGCCACCGACATGGCAGAGAACTGGGACGATGAGTTCATCGGCAAGATCGTCGACCGCCTGCCGGCAGGCCGCCTCGGGCTGCCCGCCGAAATTGCCGGAATGGTAACCTACCTGGCCTCTGACGCTGCCGGTTACACCACCGGTGCCATCATCCCTGTTGATGGTGGACGAACCGCGGTCTACTGATGCCGACTGGAGAATTGATGACCAACAACAGCTCCGCACGCGAATCAATGCTCACCGCGATGTTCGGGCTATCCGGCCGTGCCGCGATCGTCACCGGGGCGTCGTCGGGACTCGGGCTCGGCTTTGCCCGCACACTCGCCGGCGCCGGCGCCACGGTCTACGCCGCCGCGCGGAGACTCGACCGGCTCCACGCGCTTGGCGATGAGGTCCCCGGCATCGTTCCCGTGCAGTGCGACATCACCGACGACAGTGATCGCAAGGCCCTGGTCGACGAGTGCTACAACCGCTCCGGCCGCCTCGACATCCTGGTCAACAACGCCGGCAAGCCCGGTCCCCCACAAGCCGAACAGGAGACCGCCGAGGGCTTCAACTCGATCCTCGAGGTCAACCTGGTGGCGGGGTTCCACCTGGCCACATACGCGGCCGGCCGCCTCGCCGAGGGCGAGCAGGCGTCATACATCAACATCTCCTCGGTGATCGGTTTGGTGTCCACCGCCCCGATCGGCGGTGCGAGTTATGCCGCATCAAAGGCAGGCACGCTAGGACTCACCCGCGAACTGGCCGGTCAATGGGGCCGCCGGGGTATCCGTGTGAACGCGGTTGTCCCCGGGTGGTTCGATACCGAGATGACCGACGGCCTCTTCAGCAACGACAAGTCCGCGGGCTGGGTACGCCGGAACACCATGCTCGGCCGTGGCGGCACTGACGGTGAGATCAACGGGGCCGTGCTCTTCCTCGCCTCCGACGCGTCGATCTACGTGACTGGTCAGACACTGGTCGTCGACGGTGGTTGGACCGCGCGCTGATGTTGGCCGTCCAGCTCACAGCATGGGGCGAATCACCTGTTGTTCGCGAGGTCCCCGAACCTGCATTCACCGGCAAACAGCTCCTGATCAAGGTCGGCGCGGCCGGGTTGTGCCGTTCCGATCTCGGTGTCATGGACTCCCCGGTCGGGCGGTTCGATTATCCGCTACCCCTGACCCTCGGCCATGAGGTCGCCGGCATCGTCGTCGACGCCGGACCAGAGGGGAAACGCAGCCTGATCGGTGAATCGGTGGTGGTGCACGGCATCTGGTCCTGCCAGGCTTGCCGGAACTGTCGACGCGGTCGACAGAACTACTGCCTCGAGCTCGTCCCCCGGCAGGGCGGTCGCCTCTCACCGATCGGCAACGGTCTCGGTCATCACGGCGGTCTCGCCGAACTCATGGTGGTCCCGTCTGCCGATGTACTCGTTCCCACCGGCGCCCTGCCTGCCGAACAGGCTGCACCGCTGGCTGACGCCGGACTCACCGCCTATCACGCGATTCGTCTGCACAAAGACCTGATCGACAGTGACACTGTTGCCGTGGTCGTCGGAATAGGCGGACTCGGCCACCTGGCCGTCCAGATCCTGCGGGCGCTCGGTGTCCGCCGGATCGTCGCCGTGGACACCCGCGAGCAGGCTCACGAGCTTGCCATCGGTTCGGGCGCGAAGGCATGCCATCTCACACTTGAGGGGGCTGCACGCGACATCGCGACCCTCGGCGGAGCCGATCTGATCTTCGACTTCGTCGGTGCACCACCGACCATCGGACCCGCACCGGGGCTGCTTGCGCCCGGCGGGCGAATCGTCGTCGTCGGCAGCGCCGGCGGACGACTCACCGTCGGCAAAGACCTCGGTTTCGTCAGCGGCTGGCAGGTCGGTGCCCCGTTCTGGGGCACGACCGACGACCTCCGGGACGTGGTTGCGTTGGCACAAGCCGGCACCTTGCATGCAGAGGTTACGAGATTCGGTTTCTCCGAGGTTCGGGATGCCTACCGACAATTACGTTCGGGCTCGTTCGCCGGGCGCGGAGTCCTTGTTCCCGGCCTCTGAGTTCATCCTTTTACGACCGCGACGATGAAAGAGACAGCGCAGTGAAGCAACTTGCACAGGAGATGGTCGCCCGGGCCGAGTCCGACCCCGATGCGGTTGCCGTCATCGACGAGCTGGGGAGCCACACAATCGGGTCGATTGTCGATGCCGCCCGGACACTCGCCGACCGGATCGCAGGCATCGATGAGGCACCGCCCACCGCGCTCATCCAGGCCGACAACACCTGGCATACCTTGGCCACCGCCGTGGCCGTCGGGTTACGGGGCGGCTTGGTCGCCGTCTTCAGCCCCCACGCCACCCAAGCCGAGTTCGAGTTGGCGCTCGAGGACATCACACCTGACATCGTTGTGGCCGATCCGACCTCACTTTCGCACTGGAGCATCGACTCCGCGCGTTTTCCCGACTCGGAACAGGCGTTCGATACGCTCTTGCTGCGTTCGGCCCCCGGAGGGTTCGGCGACATTGCACGCTGGCAGGGTGGCACTGCGATTGCGATGACATCCGGTTCGACTGGACGCCCCAAGTGCGTTGTACAGTCCGAAGAGGCAATCCGGTACGCATGCCAGAGCACGATCGAGACCGTCGGACTGCAACCGGGTGAAGCGATCGGCGCGTTTGTCCCATTGTCTTCGGTGGCTGCATTCTGTTTCGGCATGTACCTGCCGGCCTACCTCGGTGGAACCCTCGTGGCGATCGGTAAGTGGTCGCCCGCCGGGGCAGTCGACGCGATGGCGAAGAACGGTGTTGCGTGGACGATGCTGGTGCCCACCATGGCACTACAGCTCTCGGTGACCGAGGGCTCCGAAGGCAGGCTCTCGACCGTCCGGGCATTGACGGTGGGCGGTGGCCCGATGAACGAGAGTGCGCTCGAGAAGGCCGAGACAACGCTGGGAACCACATTCCTGCGGGTGTTCGGGATGTCCGAGTGCCTGGGCCACACCACACCAGCACTCGAAGACCCCCCGGCCATCCGCCTCGGCCGCGACGGGCGCCCGTTTCCCGGCACCATCGTGCGGGCCGTGGATTCCGACGGTATCCCGGTACCCACTGGTGAGGTCGGCGACGCCCAGGTGAAGGGTCCGTCGATGTTTGTCGGCTACGCACGTGGCGGCGTCCCGGTCCCGCCGATGCTGACCCAGGACGGGTTCCTGCCCACCGGCGATCTGGTGGAGGTCGGCGACGACGGCACCATCCAGGTGATAGGTCGTAAGAAACAGATCATCATCCGCGGTGGCCGCAACATCGACGTCAACGAGATGGAGTCGGCGATCGCCGGCCTTCCCGGTGTCGTCCAAGTATGTGTGGTCCCTGTTCCCGATGAACTCCTCGGCGAGCGAGCTGCAGCGCTGGTGGTCACCGATTGTGAAGATCTGACCCTCACGCGGGTGACGGAACAGCTTGCTGCGGCCGACTTCCCCAAGTTCAAATGGCCCGAGTACGTATTCACCGTTGACGACCTACCTCAGAACCGGGTGGGTAAGCTGTCACGACCCGATGCGGTGAGCATCGCGTCTGCCCTTGCAACCAAGATTGACCCTAATTCACCTCAGGGCAGGTAGAGTCGGGTACGCGTGTACTTGTCTTATCACAGGGGGAGCCATGAGCACTGAGACCGAGGTTCGCCGGGAAAGCCCGCGGTCCAAGCGCAGTCTCATTCTGTCGGTCGCGATCGATCAATTCGGCAAGGTGGGTTACGAACACACCAAGTGGGCGTCGATCGCCGACGAAGTGGGCATCGGCCAGACCGCGCTCTATCACTACTTCGAGTCCAAGGCACACTGTCTGCTGACCATCATGCGGCTCGAGTTGGCCGAATCGGCCGAACGGTTCACCGCCGCCACAGCCGAGACGTCCGACCCGGTCGAAGCATTACGTGCAGCCGTTGCCGCGTCTCTCGAGGCATCGCCGACCGACGCCTCTCAGCGTCGCATCCTGCAGAACCATATGGATTTGCTGGCCACCAAACGTCAGTCGGTCAAAGAGGAGGCCGAGCGCCTCCGGTCTCGCGAACTCGTCGCCAAGATCGAACAAGATTGGACCGACCTCATCACCCGCGGGATCAAATCCGGCGACTTCGTCGATTCCGACGCGCATCTGCTGGGCCGCCTGGTGCTCGCGCTGATCATCAGTGTCTGGCGCTGGTACCGCCCGGGCGGCAAGATCACGCTCGACGAAATTACCACGCTGATTACCGACGCGGCCTTGCGCGTCGTTCGCGCGTAGGTACCTTGCCGTCTGCGCGCTCTCCTGGCGACCCACTGAAATGAACCGAATTCACTTAGGAGACTCGATGTACAATCTCATTCTCATCGCCGCCCGTCCCACCGACTGGACCCACGAGCAGTTTATGACGTGGTGGCGCGGAGGGCATGCCGAAGTCACCTACCCGCTGCCAGGATTGCTGCGTTGGCAGCACACCGAACTTCTCGAATCCTTCGGCAGTCGATCAGAAGGCTGGGACGGCCTCTCGGTCCTGAGCTTTGCATCACGTGAATGCCTCGACGTCGCGTTGGCGAGCCCGGAATGGCAAGCCGCGGTCGACCATGTCGGAACAATGGGTGGTCGGCGAATGATGTGGTATGGCGACGAGAAAACCATGGTTCCCCTCGTCACCACCGCCGAATGACCTCCGAGTGGGCCGAGGCCGGTGCCCACCGAGTCGCCGAAGGCGTCCACCGAATCCCGCTAGAGATGCCGCAAGATGGCTTGCGCGCGATCAACGTGTATGCATTGGAGACCGACAACGGACTGGCGCTGATCGATGGTGGGTGGCATCGCCCGTCGACCCATCACGAACTTTCCGCGGCGCTCACTCAGATCGGCTATTCACCTGCGGACATCCACGACATCTACGTCACCCACGTACATCGCGACCACTACACGTTTGCGGTGGAATTGCGACGCCGCCACGGATCCCGGATCCACCTCGGACGCGCCGAGGCCCCGGGTATTGCCGCCATTGCGAGGCTGGAGAGCAACGTCCCCGAGAGTTCGATCCGCGAACTCCATCGTGCGGGCGACACCGTCATCGCCGAGCAGGCGCGCCGTAGGGCAATCGCCGAGCCTTTCGCTCCCGACGACTGGGAACAGCCCGACATCTGGCTGTCCCCTGGCCCTGTCGACATCGCCGGTCACTCGTTGATTGCCACCCACACGCCCGGGCACACCAAGGGCCACATGATCTTTCACGATCTCGATCGAGGTGTCTGTTACACCGGCGATCACGTGCTACCGACGATCACACCGTCCATCGGGTTCGAACTCGGCAACTGGGAACTACCCCTGGGGCAGTACCTACGGTCTCTGACACTGATGCTCGATGAGCCCGAACGAGTCATGCTGCCCGCCCACGGTCCGGCCGGCACCCACGTCCACGCGCGCTGCCTGGAACTGCTCGAACACCACGACCACCGCTTGAACCAAACTCGTAATGCTGTTGCACGATTGGGGCCGAGCACCGGTCTGCGAGTCGCTCAGGCCCTTACGTGGACGCGCCGAGAGCGCGTATTCGACGCACTCGATTCTTTCAATCAAATGGTCGCTACCTGCGAGACACTGGCACACCTCGACGTCCTCGTCGACCGCGACCTCCTGTCGGTAGCCACCAAAGACGGCGTGGACGTCTTCAGCATGAGCTGAGGAAGTCGAACACACCACAAACGTCCCCATAGAGGTATCCCTCTCCGGATACCTCTATGGGGACAAATTTTTGCTCTCTCGGGGATGAAGCTCGTTCAATCGGCAGTCCAACCACCATCGACGTAGAGTTCGCATCCGGTCACGAACGTCGAATCGTCGCCCGCGAGGAACGCCACCATCGCGGCTACCTCCGACGCTCGGCCCAGCCGTCCCATCGGGGTGTGCGCAACCATCGCTCGATGACGTTCGGTCCCCTCGAAACGTTCGAGCAGCTGTTTGGTCTCGATGAAGCCTGGATGTACCGAATTTACTCGCACACCCTTGGTGGCCCAGTGCAACGCAGCGTTCTTGGTCATCGTCCGCACCGCACCCTTGGCGGCCGCGTAGGCGAAGCTGTTGCCCAGACCGCCCACCGTACCCAGGATCGAACAGATGTTGACAACGGAGCCACCGCCTGTTCGTTCGATAAGACTGCCGGCGTGCTTCATGCCGAGCCAGGTTCCGGTCTGACTCACCGCAATGACCCGGTTGTAGCGGTCGAGGTCCTCGTCGACGACGGTCTCCAGGCTACCGATCGCTCCGTTGTTCACCACAGCGTCGAGCCGCCCGTAACGCCCCGATACAGCGTCGACCACGCTCTGCCACTGCGACTCCTGTGTGATGTCCAGAGCCAGACCCTGGTGCCGGTCGGGCTGTTCCTGCGCCGACACCAGATTCTCGCACGACTGCGCGTCGACGTCGGTGGCCACCACATGGGCGCCCTCATCGGCCAGGCGTGCGACGATCTCGATCCCGATCCCTCCGGTGGCGCCCGTCACGAGCACCACTTTGTCGCGGAGTCTGGTTTTCATCGAAGTCACTGTCCTGAATCCTTTTCCATCACAACTTACTCAGAACGTTGCGGCCACCAAAGATCATTGCGATCACTACACCTACCGTGGTCACCGCCGTCATCAACAAGGCCATCGCGGCCACCATCGGATACGAGCCGTTCTGCCACATGTCGTAGAGCAGGGTACCCATGACCTGCGTGGTGGATGCGCGGACGAGGAGTGACGCCGCGAACTCGTGGGTGAGCAGGATGAAGATCAGTGCCACAGCACTGAAGATCGTGGGCCGCATGAGCGGCAACATAATTCGAAGAGTCGTCACGAACGGGGAGGCTCCACTGGTCGCGGACGCTTCGGTGTAGGTGTTGCCCAGTGACAACATCGAGGTCATCTGCATCCTAACTGCAAAAGGCAGCATCAGGACCACGTACACCAGGATGATCACCGCTCGGGTGCCATAGAGGATGAACGGCGGCTCGGTGTACACCATCAGGAATCCGACACCGAAGATCACGGCCGGAATACCCATCGGCAGTGCCGTTATCACATCTCCGATCAACCCGAGGATCTTGTATCGACGTCCACGGATCAGCAGGTTCGCGATCACGTAGCCGATGGGGATACAGATCACCACGGCGCCGATGGAGGTCACAATGCTCGTGATGACCGATTCCACTATGGAGTTGGTGCGGAACAGCTCTTTGTAGTTTGCGAGCGTGAACAGGTCCCAGCCCAGCGATCCCGACCAGTACGGCGTCAGTGAGACAATGATCAAACCGATCAATGGCAGTACCAGCGCGAACAGGGAGAAAACCGCGATGGTGACAGCTGCCCAGGTTCCTCGGCCGGTGGGGTTCACGAACGATTTTCCCCCATGGGTGACAAACCGGGACTGATCGCCGAGCAAGCCCTTCTGGATGAGGACGACCGCGAGGCCGAAGATGACCAGTGGTGAACCTGCCGCGGCCGCGGCGGCGAAATCCGACGGCGATTGTGAGACCCGTTCGTACATCTCAGTGGTGAGAACTTTGACTCCACTGTTCTGCCCAAGGATCAGTGGACCGGTGAACTGCCCGAGCCCGAGCAACAGCGCGATACCGCCGCCGTAGATCAGCGACGGGCGGAGGAGCGGGAGAACCACTTTGAAAAAGATACCGATGGTTGACGACCCGCTTATCTGCGCGGCCTCGAGGTGTTCGGAACTGATGTTCTGCATCCCGGAGCTGACGAACAAGTACACGAAGGACGTGAGCCCGAAACCGGTGAGAATAATGATCCACGGCACTGAGTAGACGTCCACGGGCCCGGATTCGAGACTGCTCCACCACGGGAGTTTGCGCAGCAAGACGTTGAGATAACCGGGTCCGGGTGACAGCAGGAACGCCCACCCGACGATGCTTGCGACCGCGGGCATGACGATCGGCAGGATCGGGATCATCTTGAGCCAGCCGAGTCTCGAGGGAAGACGACTTGCAGCATAGGCAAGAAGCGTGCCTAAAACCATGGCGATCACCAGTGACCCGACCGCCAGGGCGGCGGTGGTCCCGAGGGTCTTGGCAATGTCGTATCGGCCGTACTGCGATTTGTAGCCGGCAGCACCGTCCTCGAATGCCAGTATCTGCAGACGGACCATGGGCAGGACAACGAGGTACGCGAGCACCGCGAGCAGGACGATGTAGCCGCTCCGAGCGCGCCAATGTGTCGGGATCGAGAACGATCGTGCGGGTGCCACTGCAGTCATAGTCGTCATGACGCGGTTCCTCCACTGCCTGCCGCGACCAGATCGGGCTCGGCAACTGCCGAACCATTGGGTTCGCCGTAGACCCGCAGGCTGTCGGGCGAGAAGCTGATCACCAACGGCGCACCGGGCGTCATCTGACGCAGCCGCGCTCCGTGTTCGGATGCCTTGGCCCGCAACGCCAACGGCTCGGAACCGGTCTTGACCGAGACGTCGAAGTATCGGCCGGCGTATTCGTAGTCGACAAGTTCGGCGTGAAGGGGAACGTTGCCCACCGGGACATCCTGTAATGACTCATGGAGGAACACATCGTCCGGACGGAAGCGGGCGACTGCGCTGGTGCCCTCGTCGGCCCGGTCGCGCACTACGGCTCCACTGAGATCGATGCCGTCACCTGCGTTGGTCTTCCAGCCTTCGTGGCCACGCTTGAGTTCGAGTCGATTGCCCATCCCGATGAAGGCGGCGACGTATTCGGACGCCGGCATCTCGAAGACATGCTCGGGAGCGTCGTACTGTTCGATCCTGCCAGACTTCATGATTGCCAGACGATCGCCCAGCGCGAAGGCCTCAGCCTGATCATGCGTGACAAAAACGGCTGTGAATCCGATCCTCTGGTGCAGCTGGTGGATCTGCGACCGTACTTGATCGCGGAGACGGGCATCGAGGTTGCTCAACGGTTCGTCGAACAACATCAGGTCCGGTTGGGCGACCAGTCCGCGAGCCACCGCGACGCGCTGCTGCTGACCACCACTGAGCTGGGACGGGTACCGGTCGAGTAGCGCGCCGCAATCGACCATGTCCGCGGCCACTTCCACCGATCCGTCGGAGATCGCTTTCTTGAGTTTGCGGACCTTGAGCGGGTACGTGATGTTGTCGCGGACAGTCATGTGCGGCCACAACGCATAGGACTGGAACACCATCCCGATATTGCGCTTGTGCGCGGGGATATCGATCTTGGTGCTCGCATCGAAGACCGTCTTGTTCCCGAATTCGATCGAACCACCTTGCGGGGTCTCGAGGCCGGCCAGGCAACGTAGGGTCGTGGTCTTGCCGCAACCGCTGGGTCCGAGCAGGACCAGGAACTCGCCTTCCTCGATATCCAGGTCGAGTTCATCGACGACCACATTCGATCCGTAACTCTTGTTCAGACCGGAAACTTTGAATTGGGAGGTCATTTCGAGACGCTTTCTGTGAAGATCTTTGGTGTACGTACACCGGCGGCCTGACCACCGTCGATGATGAGGTCGGTTCCGGTGATGTAGGCACTGTCATCGGTGGCGAGGAAGCGGATCGTCTTGGCCACCTCCTCCGAAGAACCTCGTCGCTGCATCGGGATACTGCGCACGTAGGCGGTGGTGTCGTCCGCCGCGAAGTCCGGCACGGAAGTGATCTCGGTTTCGATGCTCCCTGGACACACCGCGTTGACACGGATCCCGCGGTCGGCCAATTCAAGGGCGGCAACCCTGGTCAGCACCCGAACGCCGGACTTCGCGGCACCGTACGCCCCGAGTTCGGCGGTGGCCAAAACACCCCGCAGGGAGGCCAGGTTGACGATGGATCCGCCGTCGACCATGGCCTCGGCTGCGGCTTTGATCCCGAGGAATGTACCGATCAGGTTGAGGTCGAGCATCTTCCGAAAACCGTCCGGAGATGTCTGTTGGAGTGGAGCCTTGATGGCCGCACCCGCACTGTTGACCAGAACCCCGAGCGCGTGCCCGTTGGCGGCTATCGCCGATGTCGCGGCAGCCCAGTTTTCTTCACTCGTCACGTCGAGATGGAGATAGTGGGCGGCCGGACCCAAGGCATGTGCCCGCGCCTGTCCCGCAGCATCATCGACATCGCCGAGATACACTGTTGCACCCTGTGCGGCAAAGAGTTCGGCGCTTGCGCCACCGATACCACCGGATGCACCGGTCACCAATACGGTGAGTCCACGCAGCGACGTCGCCATGTCATCCATCGTCGTATTACCTTTCGAGTGTTGACCGGTGCTCAGCTCTGGAAGAGATTCGTCCACCTTTGGGGCGTACTGATCAACCTGGTCAAAGCCAGATCGTCGGCCTCGGGCGACGCGATGTCCTTCGCCCCGACACCTGAACCCGGGATCTCGGGGAGGGCTGCGGCGTAGCCGCCGTTCAGTGCGCTCCGGCCTCCGCGGGTCCCCAGGAAGTCCGCGAGCACCTGTGCCGTATTCAGGTGCGGCACGCCCTCGATAGCCTCTGTGAACCGAGGGACCCCAATTGTTGGGGGGCAATGCCCAGTCAACCGGAGCCCCGGCGTTGACCTCGGTCACAAGCGGACAATCCCCTCGACCGCGCTGTTCGACAGGCCCGACGAACCACCACAGACGACGACGCCGGGCGTCGCCATGGTCCTGGCCGCAGCTCCGGCAACCTTGGAAAAGGCCTTCATGTCTGTTTCCCTTCAAACTGAACGTGAGCTCTCGGCCAAGGCAGGAAGCAATCGGCGTGAACCAAACTGAACTGATGTCAGTTTGAAGCTATCGGCCGCAACCTGTGATGTCAATCACGACCAGAAAATTGAAGTGAATTTGTTTCGATTTTTCTGAGTGGTTCACGCGGAGGGCGTGACTGAACCCGCCGCTCATTCCGGGTCTGACAAGGGGGCGGAGACGCCCGGTCAGCGCGCCGTGACAGCTGCGGTCAGCCCGAAAACCAAGGCGGACGCGATCCCGCCGGCATAAGCCCGATGCCAGAGGCCGCCGGCGTCGGAGCCGGCCGCCAGCAATCCGGCGATCGGAGCGCCGTCCGCGCCCAGCACCCGCGCGTGATCATCGATCCGGATGCCATGGAACGGAAAGGTGATGGCCGGAGCAGCCTCGATGAAGTAATACGGCCCCTCCGCCAGCGACGCACGATCACGAGTACGGCCAGGCGAAAGATGATCACCGGCATCGGCGGCGCGATTGAATTCCGCAACTGCCGCAGCGATAGCCTTGCCGTCGTATCCCCATTCCTCAGGTAGGTATTCGAACTCGTCGAGATCTTCGGCCATACCGACCCTTCCACCTCGCCTGTTGGCGAGATCGAACTTGTCGAGAGCGATGGCGCCTTCGACATAGGACGCCAACATCCAGTCGCGATGGACGCGTGCGTCCGCGATCAAGAGTCCACGACTCTCGGGCTGGCCGAGGAGAGCCATAGTGGTCAGATGGTCACCGAGCGTCTCGTCGACGAAGCGTTCGTTGTTCAGGTTGAACAGCAGAGCATGTTCGCTGTAGTAGAGCGACATGTCCACGAAGTCGGAGGGGTCGGCCAGCTCGACACCACTGGGGATCAGGTGCCCGTAGAAGCCCGCATCCTCAGACCCGGTCGAAGCACCCACCGCCGAGGCCAGCCGGTACCCGACACCACAGCTGTTCGGATTCGACCGGAGCTGCATCTTCCCGGCGTCGGGGTGCACGTGCTCGGCAAGAAGTTCTTTGTCGCCCTGGAATCCACCGGTCGCGAGCAACGTGTTGAGCGAGCGGATCTCGCGGACCACACCATCGACGCGCACCGTCGCACCGACGACACCACCGTTCTCCACAAGCAGATCCTCGGTGTCCGCGCGGAGCACAAGTTCTCCCCCGGCGTCGACGACAATCCGCCGGCAGGTGTCGAGATAATGGTTGGTGTCGAACTTGTGACCCTGACCACCGAAATCCAGGATGCGCTGGGCATCGTCGACGTCGATACCCACAGATCGGATCCACTCGATCCCGTGGGCGAAGCGATCGACCAGAGCTCGTTTGAGTGACTCGTCTCCACTTGGGTTCTCGGCGTTCATGATCTCGTACGTCGGCGCGGTCCAGGCATAGCCGGCAAACCGAGCGGATCCGCCGACGTCGCCGCTGACCTCGACCAGGCATACTTTCTTGCCGTTGCGCGCAGAGTTGGCTGCGGCGGTCAGCCCGGCCATACCCGCACCGATAACCAGGAGGTCAAAAGCTCCGCTGGACATGATCTTCCTCACTTCCGGCGGCCGGGTCGGCCGGGTCTGGCGACCCGACCAGCCACCACGATAGGGCCGTGACATGCAGCTTACGGCACTAGAACTGATTTCGGTTCAATTAGATTTTCACGAACCTGGAGACGTGTCAACGAACACCCCGCCAAAAGGAGAGCGTCAGTACACACACCACTTGCGTTGTGTGCTGCATCACTCTATGTTGAACTGAATTGACTTCAGTCCAGGAAGGACCAGACATGAAACACAAGTGCATCCGCGCGGCGGTGACAGCGGCCCTTGCCGCCCTCACGCTGACCGCGTGCGGTAGCAGCTCGTCGGGTACATCCGAGCCGGTTTCGGGTTCCTGGGACGACGTGATCGCCGCGGCGAACGAGGAAGGCAAGGTGACGATCTACTCGACGCAGGCCGCACCGCGCCTGGCGGCACTCGAGGGGGCATTCGAAGCCGCCTATCCGGCGATCGATCTCGAAGTGGTTCGTGGTGTGGACGCCGACCTCCTGTCCAAGATCGACGCCGAAAGCAGGTCCGGCAAAGGCATTGGAGACGTCGCCGTCATCACTGACGTCTCCTGGATGGACGCCAACAACGACACCGACGCTGCGGGCAAGCTGATCGGCCCGAACTTCGACAACCCAGAATACGAGCGCGATACCAGCATCATCGCCGACCGCTTCTTCCTCGAGGGAGCAGTCCTCCTCGGATTCGGCTGGAACACGTCCTTGTTACCGAGCGGCATCTCGACGCCTCAGGATTTCCTGGAGCCGGCACTGAAAGGCAAGATTGGCATCGTGAACCCGGCCACGTCGCCCACCTACCTCGACTACTACTCACACATCGAAAAGTACTACGGCGGACGTGAAGTGCTGGAACAGATTGCAGACCAGAATCCGCGCATCTACCCCAGCAATCAGCCGCTTGCCCAGGCGATCGCCTCCGGCGAGATTTCCGCAGGGCTGATGGCAGACCCGATGCTGCCCAACAAAGAAGCCGGCGCGCCGGTCGAATGGGCTGCCGGCGAGCATATCTGGGGCGCCAAGTGGTACGGGCTCGTACTGGGCACGTCACCCCACCCGAATGCCGCACAAGTCCTCGCCAATTTCATGGTGAGTCAGCCGGGCCAGGCTGCCACCTCTGTTGGGTACAGCTCCGCGCTACCCGACGTCGAAGGATCGTTGGCTCGCGCACAGGAGGTCCCCGACCAGAACGTCGAGGTGACCACTGGCGATGGTGCAGAACGTTACCGCGACGAACTCGAAAAGACCTTCAACTGAAGCCGCGCCCGCTCACCCTCGTGCTGTCACCACCGGCAGCAGCACGCGGGTTCGTGCGTCCTGGACCCGAGCTACCGGGATCTGGATCCAACTGAAAGGCAACAGATGACCGACAATCAGTTCGCAGGAAAGATCGCCGTCGTGACCGGCGCCGGATCCGGCATCGGTGCAGCAACCGCACGAGCGCTCGCCGATCGCGGTGCCCTTGCCGTCTATTTATGCGACGTGGACAAGGACGCAGCCGAGGCTGTAGCCGCCACCATCGACGTGGGACAGGCCATCGGCCTCGACGTCAGCGATTCGGCCGCGGTCGCCACCGCCTTCGAACTCGTCGTAGCGGCCCAGGGCCGGATCGACGTGGTGGTTCATGCCGCGGGCGTCGATGATCCGACGAGCAAGCAACGCATGTACGACGCCGCAGAGAAGGGCGAACCGATCGATATCCTCGCGCACCTCGAGGATGACAACTGGCGGCGAATCATGTCCATCAACCTCGACGGAACATTCTTCGTTCTGCGTGAGGCCGTACGCGCAATGAAACCTGTTGGAAGCGGAGCGATTGTGACGATCGGCTCGTCGTCGGCCTTCGACACACTCATCGGCTACCCGCACTATTCAGCATCCAAAGCCGGGGTCCACGCGCTTAGTCAGTCTGTGGCCAAAGAAGTTGCACCATTCGGGATCCGCGTGAACACCGTCGCTCCCGGTCCGGTTGACACCGGGATGGCCAGCCGCACCCCGGCACATCTACGGGAGGCGATGGCCAAGAGCGGCGCCCGCGGTTACGCAACACCAGAAGAACTCGCCGACAACATCCTGTATCTGGCATCGGACGCTGCAAGCAACGTGGTCGGCGCGGTGCTGTTGAGCAACGGTGGTCGCTTCACGGTCTGAAAACCTACGCGACAGCAACCCACAGCCATATCAGAGACCGTCCGGCTCGCCATTCTCCCATCGAAAGTTTCGCCCATCACGACCGCAACTCGGGTCATCTGTCCGACATAACCGCCCACCGAGACCATTCATGATCGCCGAGGTCGCGTCGCCCGGGCCGGATCTCTGCGGGTCCTGAAAAGAAATGACTCGATGATGAGCCTATTGACCCATGTCAGACCCGTGGCTGGATCGGTGTCTGTGCGCTCGCGCCAGAGAAGGAGCCATGAGCACATTCGCACCGATATCGGTGAAGTTGCCCTCCTTCCGGGGACCGGCTGGGTCTTTCGCGTCAAGATGCGCGTTGAGTCCGCTTCACGACCAGGTGCGAGAGGCAACGGCGCCGCCAGATGTTCCCCTTCGGCACCAGGTCGATGCGCTAGTTCGCGCCGGGGTGGCCGCCGAGAACATCCACGTCGACCATGCGGGCGGAGCGAAAGCGTCATGCCCCCAGCTCGATCTGGCGCTGGCACGGCTACGCGAGGGCGACGTCCTGGTGATCACCCGGCTCGACCGGCTCGGACGATCGGTACTGCACCTGATCACCCTCGGCGCCGAACTCCGTGAGCGCGGCATCGGCCTGAAGGTGCTCGCTCAGCGCCTCTACGACGCAGGTGAGCACACCGTCGCCCAGATCGCGGGCATGCTGAAGGTACGAGACCATGAGAATCTGATAGGACACGTTCGACCGTGGATGCTGTGACTTTCCCTCCAGGTGAACCTTGATGGTACTTAGGTTAGGGTTACATGATATCTTTCACGTTCTTCCTCGTGCGCACCTGCTGATCGCTGTCGCTTCGATCGACGCTCGGGCGGAGTATTGATCCTGGACGAGCAGAGAGTTATGACGATCGTGAAGATTTCCGTGGGCCGAATCGGTCTCGTGGCCGTCACCGCAGTACTGGCCAGTGCGCTGGTCGCGTGTGGACAATCCGAGGCGGTCGACGACACCGGCGCCGCTGCGACCGGGGACGGTAGTACGAATTATCCGCTCGTCCTCGATAACTGCGGCAAGACAGTCACCGTCGACGCGCCGCCGCAGCGGGTGGTGTCGCTGGACCAGGGCTCGACCGAGATCATGCTGTCGCTCGGCCTCGCCGACCGGATGGTGGGTACCGCGTCGTGGACGGATCCGGTACGTGACAACCTCGCCGAAGCCAACGCATCGGTCCCCAGGCTGGCGGACAACGCACCGACGTACGAGGTCGTTCTCGACGCCGACCCCGACTTCGTCACCGCCTCGTTCGGCCGTCACTTCAAGCAGGGCGGTGTCGCGGAGCGCGCCCGGTTCGACGAGACCGGAGTTGAGTCGTACCTCTCGCCCACCGACTGTGAGAACGGGGTGAGTATCAACGGCGGCGGGAAGCGCACCACACCGCTGACCATGGACGCGCTCTACCAGGAAATTCGTGAGCTCGCAGCCGTATTCGATATGAACGAGCGGGGCGCGCGTCTGGTCGACGAACTGCAGGGCCGGGAGGCCGCGGCCATCGCCGGTATCGAGAAGTCGAACGTGTCGATGGCGTTCTGGTTCGCCGACACCAAGAGCCCCTACGCCGCGGGGGGTCTGGGCTCGGCGAACCTGCTCGCCACCACCGTCGGCGCCACGAACGTGTTCTCTGACCTCACCGACGATTGGGCGGCGGTCGGTTGGGAAACCGTTGTGGAACGAAACCCGGAGGTCCTCGTTCTCGGTGACCTGTTGCGCAACCGTTTCCCTGGAGACCTGCTGGCGGACAAGATCGCTTTCCTCGAATCCGATCCGGTAACCCGGAACCTCGACGCGGTGCGCAACCATCGGTACATCGCCCTGCACGGCGCGGAGATGAACCCGTCCATTCGTGCCGTGGACGGCCTCGAGAAGGTCGCCGCCGGCCTCCGCGACGTGAAGGCGCCCTCCTGACCACCACTCTCGGCCGCGCCGACGCCGCAGCCATCGGACCGGTTCGGCGGCACCGGTGGGTCGTCGGGTCGCTGATCGTGGGCGGCGGGATCCTCGCGCTCGCGCTGTCGATCCTGGTCGCCGTCACCTTGGGCCCGGCGGATGTTTCACTGGTCAACGTCCGCGACGTCCTGCTCAACCACCTCGGTCTCGCGGACATCCCGGTGCGGTTGTCGAAGAACGCGATCGTGTGGGAGGAACGTCTACCCCGCGCGTTAGTGGCCGCCGCCTGTGGCGCCGGTCTCGGTCTGTGCGGTGTGATCATGCAGTCGCTGCTCCGGAACCCGCTCGCGGACCCGTTCGTGCTGGGAATCTCGTCGGGTGCGTCGACCGGTGCCGTGATCGTGGGTGTGCTCGGGGTTGGTGGGGCCGCGCTCGGTTTGTCCGGCGGCGCATTCATCGGTTCGCTGGTCGCGTTCGGGTTGGTGCTGCTCCTTGCCCGCCTGTCCGGTGGCAACAATGACCGCATCATCCTGGCAGGAGTCGCGAGTACCCAACTGTTCTCCGCGCTCACGTCCTTCGTCATCTTCGCGTTCGCGGATTCCGACGAAACCCGAGGCGTGATGTTCTGGCTGCTCGGATCCCTCGAGGGCGTCCGCTGGGACGACGTCACGCTGTGCGCGGTGGTCGTCTTCCTCGGCACTGCCGTGTGCCTGCACTTCGCGTACGTCCTCGACGCCTTCTCGTTCGGTGACGATGTGGCGGCCTCCCTCGGCATCTCCGTCGCGAAGGTCCGTCTCCTACTGTTGGTGGTCACGGCGATCATCACCGCTACCCTGGTCAGCGTCGCCGGCGCGATTGGGTTCGTGGGGCTGGTACTCCCGCATGCGGCGCGGTTCCTGGTGGGACCGCGGCACAGCAGGCTGATCCCCGCGACGGCGTTGATGGGCGCCGTCTTCATGGTGTGGGTGGACGCCGTCTCCCGCGTCGCGTTCGCGCCCACCCCGTTGCCGGTGGGTGTCGGCACCGCCCTGGTCGGTGTTCCCGCGTTCATCGTGATCCTGTCCCGTCGGAGGAGAGCACAGTGACCCTGCACGCCGACACCGTCACCTGGAACCGCGGCGGCGCCCTGGTCGTCGACGGGGTCACGGTGACACCCGAACAGGGCGAGACCGTGGGACTGCTTGGTCCCAACGGGTCCGGAAAGTCTTCACTCCTGCGGCTGCTGAACGGTGTCGTCCGACCGACAGCAGGTGTCGTGACCCTCGACGGCAACGACCTCACGACCGTGCGGCGCAAGGACATTGCGCGCGCCGTGGCGGTCGTGAGCCAGCACGCCGACACCGACGTCGACATCACGGTCCGCGACGTCGTGCGCCTCGGACGCATCCCGCACCGCGGAACCTTCGGCGGCGACCCGGCCGCCGACGACGCCGCAGTCGCGGCCGCGCTGGAGCACACCGGCCTCACGTCGAAGGCGGACCGGCTCTGGCACAGACTGTCCGGCGGGGAGAAGCAGCGGGTGCAGATCGCCCGCGCCCTGGCCCAGGAGCCGCGCGAGCTACTGCTGGACGAGCCGACCAATCACCTCGACATCCATCACCAGCTGGAGTTGCTGGCACTCGTCACACGGCTGCCCGTTACCAGTGTGATCGCCCTGCACGACCTCAACCTCGCCGCCATGTTCTGTGACACGGTGATCGTGTTGAAGGAGGGGCGGGTCGTCGCCGGCGGAACGCCCACCGCGGTCTTGACGTCCGAGTTGATCGCCCAGGTGTACAACGTCCGGGCCGAGGTTCTCGTCGACGAGGCGAAGGGACGACTGTCCATTCTGTTCGATCCGGGGGCGATTCCCGTTCCCACGCACTGAGGACCTGGGGTGTTGTCATGCGGGTCGACGATCGGGGTGACGTGACCGCGGGTGCTGATGGACGGCGGACGCGCTGGCGGTGGTCGTTCTTCAACGACCTCCGTCGAGCGACGCCTACCGTCAGGCTGCTCGTCCTCACCCAGTTGACGTTCAACGTCGGCTTCTTCATGGTCTTGCCCTACCTGTCGGTGCACCTGACCAGCAACCTGGGTCTCGGTGCGGCACTGGTCGGCGTCGTACTCGGTGTTCGCACATTCTCACAGCAGGGACTGTTCTTCGTCGGCGGCACCCTCGCCGACAGGTTCGGTATCAAGCCCGTCGTCCTCGTCGGCTGTGTACTGCGCGTCCTGGGATTTTTCGGCTTGGCGGTTGTTGATTCTCTGACCGGAGTGCTGGTGGCGACGGTCCTGGTCGGCTTTGCGGCCGCATTGTTTTCTCCCGCAGTCGAGACCGCGGTCGCCATCGAGGCCGGCAAGAGCGAGCGTCGCGGTGGTCCGCGCCGGGTAGAGACATTCGCCCTTCTCTCGGTATGTAATCAAATTGGCTCTTTCACCGGTCCACTCGTCGGATCGGTGTTGCTGCTGGCCGATTTCCGTATCGCCTGTCTCGTCGCAGCGGTCATCTTCGTCGTCATCATCGCCGCGCACCTGAAATGGCTTCCGAACGAACGGGGTGAGCACCAAGACGAGCCATGGCACGGGGGATGGACAGACGTGGTGCACAACAAACTGTTTGTGCTGTTCGCGATCGCCATGAGCACCCAACTGGTCGCCTACAACCAGCTGTACCTCCTGCTCCCTCTCGAAGTCGAACGGGTATGGGGATCGCAAACGGTACTGGGCTGGTTCTTCGCACTTTCGGCGGTCTTCGTCGTGACGGCGCAGTTGCCGATCACCCGCAGGGTTCAGAAGCGTTCCCCTCGCGTCGTCTTGCCGATCGGGTTCGCAGTGATGGCGGTGTCGTTCCTCGTCCTCGCGGCAACGGCTCCGCTTCGACTGAGCGGTGTCATCGGTCTGATCCCCGTGGCGGTCTTCGTGCTGCTGCTGGCGCTCGGGCAGATGATCGCGATGCCGCAGGCACGCGATTTGGTGCCCCGCTTGGCTGCCGAGCGGAGACTGGGTGCCTATTTCGGATTCATGGCGTCACTCGGTGGCATCGGTGTACTCATCGGCTCGGCCGCGCTCGGGTCGTTGATCGACGCTGTCCCCGAGACCGGCTGGGGTGCAGGAATTCCGTGGCTGGCAGCGGCTGCGTTTCCCATTGCCAGCGGATTGTGTCTGCGGACCGTGCTGGCCAGATTGCAGTGAGCTCGATCCCGTCGTGTTCCCTCGACGGACAAAGCTGCTGGCGAGCTGTCAACGTCGCCTTCGAAGGCCGCCGGCGAGCCGTCGAGCTGGCGTGGTGATCGGCGACGAGTTCTACACCGCAGCACGCACGCACAAGCAGAACTTCGATGCCTCGAACGATTCGTTGATCCGGATGCTGCGGGAGATCGGCTCCGGGATCCGGGGCGCGGCACCGTGGTCGGTAATGGCGTGGGGAGGTGGCCACCGACATCAAAGTTCGGCGGCGCGGCAGGTGTTGCGGGAGAAGAGTCTCCGATACTTCGAGGGGGAACCCACGGCGCCGGTGTACATGTGGCACAGCACGCTCGATGGGCGCTGGTCTAGGTCGCTGCACACTGACCAAAGACCGTGGATCGTTCATGGTCGCTCGACAAGACTCAGCGGCGCGCGGTCGTGCAGTCGTTGGCGAGTGGGTGGCACGTGGGCTGGACCGAACCGTGGGGACGTCGAGAGCCTGACCGAGGTCGATCGACCGGGCCGAGTATCGGCGGCGAGCTCATGCCGCCGACCGGCGTCAGACCGCCGCAACTGCTTGACGTGCCGGCCGCCTGGTCCTGGGAATCGCATTTCTCCGATCACCGCAAGCTGCGCAACCTGCTCGACGAACGCTCAGATCGAGGACAGCCGAGTGGAAGAACCGAAAATACCCCTCCCCCAGTATTTTCACCCTCACCGATAACAGAGATTGTGTCAACTGAACTGCTCCGTATTGCATCAGATGCATCATCCCCGGGCCGTGTGGTCCGGCACCTGAGCAGCGGCACGCACGGGCGCTTCGCAGCACCGCTGCCGGGTCAATGCCGATTTCGCAACCACCCGGTGATCACACCTTGCCTGGGCCGAGAGCGCCTCGGCGGGGCGGCACGGGAATGTGGACGGATCCTCCACATATCGGTTGGGATCGTAGTGAGGTCGTCCATTACTCCTTTTCGCGTGGCGACGTAGCGTTTCCCTCGTCGTCGCTGATCATCCCCATGTGGGACGAGATCCTCACCGTCGACAGCGTCACCATGGCCGTCAACTACGGCCTCAACAAGGTCCGATTCACCAACCCCGTCCCCGCCGAGGGACGCGTCCGCCTGAACGCGACGCTGCAGTCCGTCGAGGAACTACCCAAGGGCGGTGTCCAGGTCACCATCGACGGGAAGATCGAACTCGAAGGCAGCGAGCGCCCCGCGGTAGTCGTCGAGGCCGTGTACCGCTTCTTCGAATGAGCCAAGTCACGAGTCCTTCGCGCTATGCAGGCGCGGGGGTTCGTGACGCCGGTGAAGTCGGGCGGGCCGGGGATCGTGTGGTGGCAGTCGTCCATACTGTTTCCGGTCTTGTGCCGTTGCTTCCCGACAGTCTCTACCGGTGCATCCGAACGAACCCGCGATGTGTCGAGGGGTTATGTCGCACAATCCTTCCCAGGAGACACGGCGGGGTGTGCGGCCCGACTCCGTTCCTTCCGAGGATGCCCTCCCCACCGACACCCGCACATCGATCTACCTTTCACGATCCGTCGGCGACCGTCCAGTCCCGCCAGCCGCACCATTTGTGGGTCCCGCTTCTGCCGCCGGATCGTGTCACGTTCGACTCCGAAAGCGATGCATCCCGAATGCCTGATCACTACATTGGTGGCCTCGGCTTCCTGCGTGCGCGGGGCCGTCTCGGCCAGCACTGGCCGTGGCCGCCGCTGCTCCCGGTGCGGTCGCGGGTCGGTGCGCCACGGCCGCACAATGAGCCGCTGGTGCCCGCGTGCGGCGCGACCGAACGGTAACGCCCTCCTATGTGAGTGGCGAAGCGTGCCCCGGCACGCTTCGCCGCTCACGTGTGGGTGAGGTGCCGGTCCTTCACCTTCCGGCCCACTGCCACGGACAGCAGCATCAGCAGTGCCGCCCCCACGAAGCAGGTGGCGTAGCCGAGGTGCGGGGCGAGGAGTGAGATGACGAACGGGACGGCGAAGCCGATGTAGATCAGGCAGTAGAACACCGCGACGGTCTGCGCGAGTTCGTCTGGCGGTGCCAGTTTTTCGACGGACGCGAGACCGGAACCGAGCAGGATGCCGTAGCAAGATCCGAGGAGGAACGCCGCGACGACGATCGCGGCGACGGACAGCGCACCGCCGGTGTATGCGACCACGGTCGCGGCGCCGAAGCCCAGCACACCGAGGGCGATGCCGACCCGGATCCCTGCGGCGGCGTCGTCCAACTGCGACCACCGTTTGGCCCACGGCTGGATCACCGCCCCGGTGATCAGGGTCAGCGCCGCGACGAGCCCGGTGAACGCCACCGACGTGGAGCGCAGCGACTCGGACACGAGCGGTGGAAGGGTCGCGAACGACACGGTCGCTACACCGAACACCCACGGCGCCCAGGGGGCGATGCCCCACCGGAACTGGGGTGTCGCCAGCACCGACAGAGGTTTGGCGGTGAGGTCGGTCGCCCGGACCCGCACGTCGGGCACCGCCCACACCAACGCCAGGGCACCGAGCATCAACGCGATGTGCACCAGGTACGGGAGCAGCTCGGGGGCGGGGAGCCACTGCGCGATCACTCCGGCGAACAGGGCCCCGCAGCCGAATCCCGCCGACAACGACACGGCGGCGCGGCGTGCACCCGCCCCGGCCGGGGCGGTGGAGCTGAGTTCCTTCATCCAGGCGGTGCCGGCGCCGAACGCCATGCCGGAAGCGAGTCCGGCCAGCACCCGGCCCAGATAGAGCAGGTCGGGGACGGCGGCGCCCGCGATGAGGACGAGGGAGGAGACGATGCCGACGGGAATCATCGGGCGGATCACCGCGCGCCGGCCGAGCCGGTCGGATACGCGCCCGAAGTACAGCAGGGCGGGTACCAGCCCGACGACGTACGACGCGAGCATCGCGGTGAACGAGCCGTTGCCGAGACCGAGATGTTCGCGGTAGACGAGCTGCATCGGGGCGAACTGGTTGGCACCCCAGCTGACCGCGAACAGCGCGGCGGCGAGGCGGACCCAGGGCGGAAACATCACCTGATCCTCCCAGAGCCCGTAGCGCGGCGAAGTATCAACTCTTCACAGCTCGGGCCGCGGATTCCTGTGCACACTGGCCGTGTGCGGCGGGTTCGGCGATGTCTAGCGTCGACCCCTGAGCACGAGCCGAGGAGGACATGTGTGGGGTAACGACGGCAGCTGGGTCGGCTCGGACGCGCAGACGATCGCACGCGCGGTGACGAACCGGGAGGTGTCCGCGAGTCAGGTGCTCGACGAGCACCTGGCGCACATCAAGGCCCGGAACCCGGAACTGAACGCCGTCGTCACCGTCGCCGAGGATCAGTCGATCCGGGCCGCCGACGACCTCGACATCCGGATCGGCCGAGGGGAGGACGTCGGTCCGCTGGCCGGGGTCCCGTTCACCGTGAAGGACCTGATCGCGACCGCGGGTGTCCGGACGACGGCGGGATCGCGCGCGCTCGAGCACAACGTGCCTTCTGTCGACGCGCCCGCGGTGGCCGCGATGAGGGCGGCCGGCGCGATTCTCGTCGGGAAGACGAACACCCCGGAGTTCGGGGCGAGCGGCCTGACGCACAACGATCTCTTCGGGTACACGGTGAATCCCCTCCGACCCGACGGTGTTCCCCGCTCACCCGGTGGGTCGAGCGGCGGCGAGGCGGCGGCGATCGCGTCCGGGATGAGTGTCGTCGGTCTCGGCACCGACTTCGGCGGCTCGGTCCGCTGGCCCGCCCACTGCACGGGTCTGCGGTCCGTGCGCCCGACGATCGGCCGGGTGGACTCCGACGGACAGTATCCAGGCGTCCCGTCGGGCGATCACCTGCTGACCAATCCGGCGACCATGCACGGCACGCTGCAGACGATCGGCCCGATGGCGCGGACACTGGACGACGCGGCGCTCGTGCTGCGGGTGCTCTCGTCGGCGCAGTACCGCTGGACGGACCCGGCTTCGGTGGACCTTCCGCGTCTCGACATCACGTGGGCGCCCGGCGACGGGACCGTCCCGGTGGACACGGAGATTGTCGCGGCCGTGGCCGGCGCCGCCGGACGGCTCGGCGCCCGCCCGTACGAGGGCGGGGCGCTGTCGGAGGGCAACGATCTGTTCGGCAGGTTGCGTGCGGTCGAAACCCACACCGACATCACCGAACTCGGTACCGACTTCGGAACGAACATCGCCACGATGTTGGCCGACGGGCGGGACGTGGACCGGCGCCTGGTCGAGCGACTGTGGGCGCAGCGAGCGGAACTCATCCACCGATTGCTCGGCGAGATGGGCGACGTGCTCGTCCTTCCCGTCGCCTCGATCCCGGCGCCGCCGCTCGGCGAAGAACTGTTCGCCGTCGCTGGGCAGTCGCTCACGTGGGCTCAGGCCCTGGCGAGCTGCCGCGCGATCAGTGTGACGGGTCTGCCGTCCGTCGTCGTTCCGGTGGGAAGCACCCGGTCCGGGTTACCGATCGGCGTGCAGGTCGTCGGTCGCCCGTGGTGCGAGCACGTGGCATTGGCCGTGGCCGCCCGGTTGTGAGGCGACCACGGCCGACGCGCGCGTCAGATCACCCGGTCTCGCCGCAGGCCCTCGATGTCTTCGTCGCTCAGCCCGAATTCACCGAGCACCTCGGCCGTGTCCTGGCCCAGCACCATCGGCGGCGCATTCCGGATGGGCAGGGTCTCGTCGTCCACCCAGAACGGACCCCGGACCAGCGGCACTTCCCCGCCGTCCGGTGTGCCCACCGGCTGCACCATTTTCAGCGCCTGCACCTGCCGGTCGGCGAAGGCCTGATCGATCGTGTGGACGGGACCGCACGGGATGCCCGCCGCGCGAATCGATGTGACCCATTCGGCGGCCGGCCGCACCGACAGCAGTTCGAGAAGTTCCTTGGTGAGCCGATCGCGGTGCGCGAGTCGTGACTGGCCGGTGCGGTATTCGGGCCGGTCGGCGAGGCCGGGGTCCCCGAGAACCTGGCACAGCGACACCCAGTGCCGGTCCGAGCCGGTCGCGATGATGATGGGGAAATCGGCCGTGTCGAACGTGCCGTACGGCGTGATGGTCGGGTGCGTGTTTCCGTTCGGCTC
Source organism: Rhodococcus sp. ZPP (assembly GCF_017656075.1). Lineage (NCBI taxonomy): Bacteria > Bacillati > Actinomycetota > Actinomycetes > Mycobacteriales > Nocardiaceae > Rhodococcus > Rhodococcus sp. ZPP. The sequence continues at coordinate 5,399,978 of NZ_CP058638.1, read as the reverse complement.
CGCGACGCGTCCGGTGCTCAGGTAGTTCTGCGCCTGGAACGACATGATGGACAGGGCCGATTCGAGCAGCGACGTCTGCACGTGATGACCGGCGCCGTCATTGCCCCGGGACACGAGCGCCGCCGTGATGCCCAGCGCCGCATAGATGCCGGACACAGTGTCGATGATCGGGACGCCGACGCGCATCGGCGTGTGGTCGCCGGCCCCGGTCACCGACATCAGACCCGACATGCCCTGCGCCACCTGATCGAGTCCGGGTGAGAACTGCTCGGGTCCGGTCGGGCCGAAACCGCTGACACTCATGACAATCACCCCGGGGTTGTCCTCGGCGAGCGACTCCTGGTCGAGTCCCATGTCGGCAAGGACGCCGGGACGGAAATTCTCCACGATGACGTCCACGTCGACGGCCATGCGGCGCAGCAGTTTCCGGCCCTGCTCGCTGCGCATGTCGAGCGTGACGGACCGTTTGCCGCGGTTGACGGAGGCGAAGTACAGGCTGTCGCTGCCGTCGAACGGCGGCCACTGCCGGGAACTGTCGCCACCGGAACGGGTCTCGACCTTGATGATGTCGGCGCCGAAATCCGACAGCAGTGCCGTGCACAGCGGACCGGCGAGGGCCCGCGTGAGGTCGAGGACCCGGATCCCGCTGAGCAACTGATTCATGGTGGATCCTCGGTTCTCTGTGTAAGGAAGGGTGACCGTCCGAGAATTGCGGACCCGCCGATCGATAGCGATGGCGAGAATGCACAAGCGGCCGCTGGGGATTTCGGCGCATTGTGTGCCGCGACGGCCGGTCGCCGCCGGTTAGCGTGAGGGTCCCGACGAAGCACCCGAGGAGTACGAGACGATGCGCGACATCCTGACGGGCCTGCAAGCGTGGTTCGATCGTGGCGAGAGCTTCGTCCTCGCCACGGTGGTACGCACCTGGAAGTCGTCTCCACGGGCACCGGGCGCAGCGATGGCCGTGTCGGAATCCGGTGAGGTGCTCGGAAGTGTGTCCGGTGGGTGCGTCGAGAGCGCCCTGTACGAGACGGCGCGGGACGTGCTGTCCGACGGACGGAGCCGGACCGAAGTGTTCTGTGTGGCGGACGACGACGCGATCGGTGTCGGTCTGACGTGCGGCGGCACCATCGAGGTGTTCGTTCAGCGTATCGGGCACAACGACTTCCCGGACTTCGCGAACGTGGCGCGCAGGATCCGCGGCGGTGAGTCGATCGCCGACGTGACGGAGACCGGCGACGGATCACGGACCCGGCGCTGTGTGATCACCGGGGACGGGGTCGCGGGCGACCTCGACCTGCCCGAGACCGATGTCGAGAATGTCCGCCGCCGTCTCGACGCCGGCGAGTCGCTGGTGTATCAGCTGCAGTCCGAGACGGCGTGCATGGTCGAGATCTTCGCGCCCCCACCGCGGATGTACATCTTCGGGGCCATCGACTTCGCGGCGGCCATGTGCACGCTGGGCGCGTTCGCCGGCTACCACGTCACGGTGATCGACGCCCGCGCAGTGTTCGCGACCCGCGCCCGATTCCCGGACGCCGACGACGTCGTCGTGATGTGGCCGCACCGGTTCCTCGAGACCGCGCCGGTCGACCACCGGACGGTCCTCGCGGTGCTCACCCACGACGAGAAATTCGACATCCCACTGCTGGAGCTGGCCCTGCGATCGGACGCCGCGTACATCGGCGCGATGGGCAGCCGGGCCACGCACGAGCGCCGGGTCGCGCTGCTGCGGGAACGGGGGACGACCGCGGCGGAGCTGGCGCGGCTGCATTCCCCGATCGGCCTCGACCTGGGCGCCCGCACTCCCGAGGAGACCGCGGTGTCAATCCTCGCCGAGATGATGAAGACGACCCGGGGCACCACCGGGCTCGAGCTCCAACAGCTGAGCGGTCCGATTCACCGTGATGTCGAAGTCCAGGAGTGCGTAGCCGGCGGGCCACCAGTCGCATCAGGGCGTGGGTAATCGGACGCAGTTTCGGGTAACCGGATGTGGAGCGACGACGCGGGACGTCAAGGCGGTGGAAGGGGCGTCTCCGGCGCCGGTGTGGAACCCCTCAGCGGCGGCACCCCATTCCTTTCACCCGACATAGAGGCCTCATGAACATCATCACCGCACTTCCCCTGGCCATACTGCGCGCGCAGTACACGATCGTGCGCTACCCCCTTCACCTGATCGACGACCAGGTCATCGCACACCTGGCACCCGGAGCACCGGCCCGACGGCTGTACCGGGGCGGCCTCGGCCTGCTCGATTGCGCCGTCGGCACCGTTCTGGGTCACCAGGACCGTGCCCATCGTGGTGCCGACGCCCCACCCAGCATCACCCTGGTCACCGGCACCGCGTCCGACACGGATGACGATCCCAGCGCCTCGGATATCGCTGCCGCCGAGGTCGAGACCGCCTCTCGATCCGCGGCCGTCGAGAACGCCGAGCTGAACGAGAAGGCGGCCCACCAACTCGACACCGATTCGCTCGCCGAGCACTTCGACGACATCGAGGTCCCGCGCCGGCACGAGCACTCCCCGACTACCGACACCGCCGACGCGGCGACCACCACCGTCATAACCCAGCTTGCGGACGCCGCGAGCACCGAACCCGACACGACACTGACCGGTGAGCTGGCCGACCGCGTAGCCGAACTCGCCCGCGCCGACACCCCACCACCGGGCACCCGGACAACCCCGACCGGCAAACGCCACTAATCTGCGGAGATCACGCGGTCACGCCAACTCGGCTGCCCAATCGGCGAAGCTCTGCCACCCCACCTCGGGGTAGAGCCGGCGCAGTTCGCCGATGTTCGCGTCGTACCCGGTGTCGGTAAGGAAGCGGAACATCGCGCGCATGTCCGGCGATGCGATGGCGTCCGCGTCGGACGCATGGGCATGAACCGGCGTGCCCAGTACCTCGCTGAGCACCTCGGCCATCCGACGTGGCGTCGGATCGTCCGACGCCAGGTCGATTCGTGTCCGGGCAAAGCGGTCCGGATCGTCGAACACGAGGGCGACGAACCGACCGAGGTCCCGGCGCGACAACTGCTGCAGCGGGGTGTCGACCGGCAGAGGCAGATCGAGCCGGCCTCGGCGGATGCCGTCGAGGCCACCGAGCAGGTTGTCATAGAAATAGGTCGGCCCGACGATCGTGTACGAGACCGAGGAGTCTCGCAGCAACGACTCGGTCGCAGCCTTCGTGTCGAAATGTGGGACCTCGGTGCTCTTGTCCGCGTCGGCCACCGAAGAAAACACCACGTGGGGAACACCGGAGTCAGTGAACGCGCCGACAAGCGCTGCACCCTGAGCGATCTCCGCCTCCGGGCCGTCCTCGAAAGGCGTTGTCATGGCGAACACGCCCGCGCACCCCTCGACGGCAGACGCGATCGCCGCCTGATCGGTGATATCAGCCACGGCAATGTCGACGCCTCGCAGGCGCAACGCGTCTGAGCGCGAAGAGCTTCGACGGACAAGCGCTCGCACCTCGCGTCCTCGTTCGAGGAGCGCGTCGACGACGGCGCCTCCTTGACCACCCGTTGCTCCGACGACTGCGTACGGCTCATTCATGGGCACAAGACCTCTCCTTCTCGACCGCGCCAGCCTACTCGCAGGCTCCGGCCGGTCACCGCGACGATGGTTGTGATCCGGTCCAGCGGGAAAGCACGCGACCTGCCTGGCTGTGCGGTAGGCGCGCGCCAAATGCCGATCCACGAGTTGCCCTCCGTGTACATAGGTTTCGTGCGCATCTGCGAGGGGTGTACTTGTCGAAATTGCGCACACGGGCCACGTTCTTGCCGGCAGCGATCAGGGTCGAAGTCGACGGCGACGAGTGTGCCGTGTGACCGTCGTTTGACGGGTATTCGGTTTCGACTTAAGGTCACACTTTCGCGCCATCCGGGGCGAGTGTCGTATCAGGTGGGCAGGGTGTTGCAGTGACGACGAGGGATGTCGGTGGTTCTGCTCCCGGGTTCCGCGCAGCCGCCGACACCGGCGACGGGCCTGGTCCTGGCGTTGCGCCGCAACCGTTCGCCGAGGTGCTGATGTCGGATCTCCTCGTCTCCCCGACCCTGGTCGCCGGCGCGACCGGCACCTCGCGTGAGGTGTCGAACGTCGCCGTGATGGCGGTGCCGGACATCGGACCGTGGCTCCGGACCGGACAGTTGCTGCTCACCACGTCGGCGGTTCTCGGCCGGCTGGTCGAGCCGATCGACGCGTTTCTTGCCCGGCTCGACAGGCGGGGCGTCTCCGGGCTCGCCGTCCGTCTCGACGACCCCGCCGCGGCGCTGCCGGCCGAGATGTCCTATGCTGCCGACGAACTCGGGCTTCCCGTCGTCGTGGTCGCGGACCTGTACTCGCAGGCACACCCGCTGGCGGGTGCGCTCGCGGAGTTGTCGGCCCGGCAGGTCGACGCCGTGTTCGAGGCCGACCGGTTGCGGAGAGTACTCGTGGACGTCGTGATGGCAGGCGGTGGATTCACCGAACTCGCCGTCTCCGTCCACGGTGAACTGGGCGGGGCCGTGCTGATCACGACACCCGACGGACGTCAGTTGTGCCGGGCCGGCGACGAGTCCGAGCTGAACCGGCTGGCGTCGAGTGCCGCGCTCGACTCCACCGGCCGGGTCCGCACCGATTCGACCGAGGGCGGGCTCGGCCTGCACCGGCTGGGCGACGAGTTCCTCGCCGTCTCAGCGATTTCGGCCAACGGCATCGACCACGGGCGGCTGGTGCACTTCAGCACCGGGCACCCGCTGCGCAGCGAAGACATGTATCTCGTCGAGCAGGCGGCGGCGGTGTGCGCTCTGGTCGTCGCCCGCGAACTCGTCGTGTCCTCGGTGGAGGAGAAGCACCGCGCGAACTTCGTGCGGGACCTGCTGCTCGGCCGCGGCGGCGAACACGAGCACGTCGCCGCGCATGCCAAGACGTTCGGCTGGGACCTGGACCGTCCCGTGGTCGTCGTGGTGATCGAACCCGATCCGGTCGGCGAGGACGAGCCGTCGATGCCCACCCGGATGCCGCTCGTCGAGCGGCAGGCGCGGGCATTCACGAGTGCCGTCGCGGGCCGGGACACGGGCGCCGCCGTCACCGCACTGGCGACGGAGACGGTGATCCTGATGGGTGTCGGCACCGACACGCTGAATCTGGTCAACGAACTGGTCGCGTACGTGCGCGGCGACGGCGGCGGCGGGCGCATGCCCTTCGGGGTGGGGGTGTCCCGGCCGACGGACTCGGTGGACGGCATCCCGGCCCTCTACGGTCAGGCCCGGACCGCACTGAAGGTGGGACGGCAGATCACCGGCGCCTGGGCCGTGACGCATTTCGACGACCTCGGCGTCTACCGGCTGCTGAGCCTCGTCGAGGACGACCGGGAGCTCGAGTCGTTCGCCTCCGAAACCCTCCGCGAACTGACCGCCGACACACCCGAGGCGCAGGACATGCGCCGCACCCTCGAGGTGTTGCTCGCCACCAACATCAACATCGCCGAAACCGCACGTCAACTCCACTTTCACTACAACACCCTGCGGTACCGGGTGGTGAAGCTGGAGAAGATGCTGGGGTCGTTCACCGATCACCCCGAATTGCGCCTCGACCTGTCGCTCGCCCTCAAGATCATGGCGATGCGCGGCATCAATTCCTAAAGTTGCCAATTTCGCCGGACACGCACTGGCAGATTCTTCTCACGCCGGGTGGCTGACGCTGTAATAACGTTTCCCTCCTATCGAGGTGCAACTGTGACATGCGGCACATCATCGAAGCTGGCCGCCCGGCACCCCTGCACCGCCACCTGTCTGAAAGGTCCCCCTATGCCTATCTGGACACTGCACGGAGATGGCAAGACCATCGCGCCCGGGGAGGTCGTCGCCCCGAGCGAACGGCTCAGCTGGGGTCGCACGATCGGGCTCGGCGGGCAGCACGTGGTCTCGATGTTCGGGGCCACGTTCGTCTTCCCGATCATCATGGGTCTCAATCCGCAACTGGCCGTGATGTTGTCGGGTTTCTGCACCCTCTTCTTCCTGCTGGTCGTCAAGGGCCGGATTCCCAGCTACCTGGGGACGTCGGCCGCGTTCGTCGGCGGCATCGCCGCCATCCGCGCCCAGGGCGGCACCTCCGCGCAGGTGACCGGGGCGATCCTGGTGTCGGGTCTCGTGCTCGCCGGGATCGGCGTGCTGATCCACTTCCTCGGCGGCGGGGTGGTGTTCAAGATCCTGCCGCCCGTGGTCACCGGTGCCGTCGTCATGCTGATCGGGTTCAACCTGGCCCCGGTCGTGGCCGGAACGTACTGGCCGCAGGACCAGTGGGTCGCGCTGACGGTGATGGTCGTGCTGGTGGTGGCGAGCGTCGCGCTCCGCGGATTCCTCGGGCGGGTCGCCATCTTCCTGACGCTGCTCTTCGGATACGTGCTGTCGTGGGTGCTGGACCTGACGACCGGCATGATCACGTCGTACGACCCGGTGGCCGGCGGGGTCACCGAGCACTTCCGCGTCAACTGGGACGGCGTCTCCTCGGCGTCGTGGATCGGGCTGCCGCCGTTCTCCGACGAGGCCAACGGCATCGTGGGTATCCACGCGCCGTCGTTCAGTCTCACGTTCATCGTCCTCGTGCTGCCCGGTGTGATCGCCCTGATCGCCGAGAACGCCGGACACGTCAAGGCGGTCGCCGAGATCACCAAGACCGACCTCGACCCGATGATGGGACGCGCCCTGATCGGCGACGGCCTGGCCACCACGATCGCGACCAGCGTCGGCGGATCGCCCACGACGACGTACGCCGAGAACATCGGCGTCATGGCCGCGACGAAGGTGTATTCGACCGCCGCGTACGCCGCGGCAGGCGTCATCGCGATGCTGCTGGGCTTCTCCCCCAAGTTCGGTGCCGTCATCTCCGCGACCCCCGGCGGGGTGCTCGGCGGAATCACGGTGGTGCTCTACGGGATCATCGGCCTGCTCGGTGCGAAGATCTGGAAGGAGAACGGCGTCGACTTCGGCAACCCGCTCAACCTGATGCCCATCGCCGCCGGCCTGATCATCGCGATCGGTGACACCGAGCTGACGTTCACGGACAGTTTCTCCCTCAGCGGCATCGCGCTCGGCACGATCGTGGTGATCGGCATGTACCACCTGTGCCGCGCCATCGCCCCGAAGGACGCCGGCGACGCGGGGGCCGGCGACCGCACCCCGAAGCCGACCGCGGACGACGGAACCGTGCCTGGCCGGGTAGGCCAACTCACGTGATCTGCCAGCGACAGCACGTGAGTTTTGTCACTAGTTCACGAAACGTCGAGCGCACGATACGGGCAGGATCTGAGGAATGAAACCGTCGCCACTGACTTATCACCGACCTCGGTCGATCGACGAGGCCTGTCGGATTCTCGCGGACGTGGCTCACGAGGGAAAGGTGCTCGCGGGCGGGCAGTCGCTGATCCCGCTGCTGTCGATGCGACTCGCCGCACCGGCTCACCTTGTCGACATCGGCTCGATCCCCCGGCTCGACGCGGTGTCGTCGTCCCGCGAGCTCGGTGTCACGTTCGACGCTCTGACCACCCATTCTGTGCTCGAAGCCGACCGCGGCGCCGCACAGGTGCAGCCGCTGCTCGGCCGCGGACTGCGTCTCGTCGCGCACCCGACCATCCGCAACCGGGGCACGACGGTCGGATCGATCGTGCACGCAGACCCGTCCGCGGAGATGCCGGCCGTTCTTGCGCTGCTCGGCGGCTCGGTCACCGTGCGTTCGGTGCGCGGGGTCCGGGAGATCCGGTCGACCGACCTGTTCGCCGGGCCGCTCGAAAGCACGCTCGAGGCGGACGAGATCGCGACCAGTGTCACGGTCCCGGCTGCCGAGTCCGGGGTCGGGACGGCGATCGACGAGATCGCCCGCAGGCACGGCGACTACGCCCTCGTCGGGGTCGTGGCGCAGGTCCGCGTCGAGGGCGGCGCGGTGGCGGAGGCCCGGATGACGTACGTGTCGGCCGGCGAGCTCGGTGAGGTCGTCGACTACACGGATGTCCTCCAGGGTGCGTCCGCGACGGACGACCGGGACCCGTTGTGGCGGAATTTGTCCGAGTTCGCGAGGAGCGGATCGACACCGAACCCGACATCCACGCCACGGCGCGGTACCGGTCGCAGCTGGTCGCTGCCCTGACCGCCCGGGTCGGGTTCGCGGCCGCGCAGGATGCAGTACTCGACGCTGCCGCCGTGCACGCGTCGGCGGGAGGAAGGTGAAAATGGCAAAGGCAACACGCAGCATCGACGAGCAACTCGCCGAACTGCAGGAGGAGACGGGCGAACAGCACGTCGCGGTGACGTTCACGCTCAACGCGGTGACGCACACGGTGGTGCTGCCGTCCCGGACCCTGGCGTCCGACGCGATCCGGCACCATCTGCGCCAGACCGGAACACACGTCGGCTGCGAGCACGGGGTCTGCGGCGCGTGCACCGTGCTGCTCGACGGCAAACCCGTGCGGTCGTGCCTGGTGCTCGCGGCGAGCCTCGAGGGCCGGAAGGTCACCACCGTCGAGGGTCTCGTCGAACCCGACGGCACCCTGCATCCGGTGCAGCAGGCGTTCATCGACTGTCACGGCCTGCAGTGCGGATTCTGCACACCCGGTTTCGTCACCACCATCGCCGCGTTCCTCGAGGAGAACGATTCGCCCACCCGCGAGGAGGCCACCGACGCGATCGCCGGCAACCTCTGCCGGTGCACCGGGTACCAGAACATCCGGGCGGCCGTGCTACGCGCCGCGGAGATCAAGCGCGAGCGTTCGGGCGAATTCCCGCTCGGCAAGGACGACGAGACGGCACGCGCCTCACTCGATCCGAAGGTCCGCGGCACCACCAACCCCGTCGGCGGAAGGGCAGGGCGAGCATGAGCGTCACGACACCCCGCACGGATCCGGCGCGCACGAAGGAAAGCGGTTCGGAGACCGTCGAATCCGAGAAGCTGTTCGGTAAGCCGATTCCCCGCACGGAGGATGCGCGGCTCCTTTCCGGTAACGGCCGCTACCTCGACGACCTCGGGCACAACGCGCTCATCGCCGCGTTCGTCCGGTCGCCGCACGCGCACGCCCGCATCACCGGGATCGACGTCGACGCGGCGCTGGATCTGCCCGGTGTGCACGCGATCTACACGTACGACGACCTCGCGGACGACTCCCCGGAGATGGCCGAGAATCTGCCCCTGCTCATCCCGCACCCGGCGATCACCGCCCCGCGCAACGGGTATCCGCTCGCCAAGGACGAAGTGAATCACGTCGGCGAGGCGATCGCGATGGTGGTTGCCGACAACCGGTACATCGCCGAGGACGCGTGTGCCAAGATCGACGTCACGTACGAGATGCTCCCGCCGGTCGTGGGAATCGACGTGGCGCGGCAGGCAGACAACGCCGTGCACCCCGACGTCCCCGACAACGTGGCGGCGCACCTGCAGCACGGCTTCGGCGACGTGGACGCCGAACTGGCGAACGCACCGCACCGGCTCACCCTGAACCTCGAGATCGAGCGGTCGGCGTCGATGCCGATGGAAGGCAAGGGCGTCTACGCGCGCTGGGACACCGACGAGCAGGCGCTCACGTTCTGGACCTCCACGCAGACGTCGACGTCGGCGCGTGCGGCCATCGCCGCGCGACTGAAAATGGCGCACAACAAGGTCCACTGCATCGCCCCCGACGTCGGTGGCGGTTTCGGTGTCAAGATCGTCCACCCCTGGCCGGAAGAGGTCATGGTCACCTGGGCGGCGCGGCAACTCGGGACGGCGGGCATCTCGAGCGAGGTCAAGTGGGTCGAGGACCGGCGCGAGCACTTCGTGTCCAGCGCGCACGAGCGCGGCCAGATCCAGGAAGTGACGGTCGGATTCGACGACGACGGCACACTCCTCGCCTTCGACTTCACGTTCTGGCACGACAACGGCGCCTACCTGCCGTACGGCATCATCGTCATGCTCAACACGTCGACGCAGGTGCTCGGGCCGTACAAGCCGAAATCGTTCCGGGTGGACGCGTACTCGCTGTACACGAACACCGTCATCGTGACGCCCTACCGCGGCGCCGGCCGACCGCAAGCCGTGTTCGCAATGGAACGCGCGATGGACGCGATCGCGAAGTACCTAGGCAAGGACGTCATCGAGGTCCGCGAACACAACTTCATCCGACCCGAGGAAATGCCGTACGACTTCCACCTCACGTTCCAGGACGGCCGCCCGCTGATCTACGACACCGGCAACTACCAGGCCGGGATCGACAAACTGAAAAAGCTCATCGACTGGGACGGATTCGCCGAGTACAAGAAGCAGGCGAAGGCCGAGGGCCGGGCCGTGGGCATCGGGATCGGCGCCTACGTGGAGGGCACCGGACCCGGACCGTACGAGGGCGCCCACGTTCTCGTCGAGACGTCCGGGAAGGTCAAGGCCGCAACGGGTCTGACCACCCAGGGGCAGGGCCACCAGACGGCGTTCGCGCAGATCGTCGCCGATGACCTCGGCGTGCCGGTCACCGACGTCGAGATCGTCACCGGCGACACCCGCCGATTCGGTTACGCGGTGGGCACGTTCGCGTCCCGCGGCGCCGTGATGTCCGGTTCGGCGTTCCACGTGGCCGCGCAGATGGTGGCGGAGAAGGCCCGGACGATCGCCGGTGAGGCGCTGAACCTCGATCCCACCGAACTGGAACTGCGCGGTGGGCACGTGTGCAAGATCGGCACGCTGCCCGGCGCCGAGGGCACGTCCATCTCGCTGGGTGTGGTCGCCGTGCTGTCGAATCCGCTGCGCTACGCGTTCGACGACGCGTCGCGGCAGGCCACCGGGTTCGCGAAGGCCGACACGGACATGACGATTCCGCCGGTCCGGGAGGGCGAACAGCCCGGGCTCGAGGCCACCGGCTACTACTCGCCACCGACGTCGACGTTCGCGTCCGGTGTGCACGCGGCGATCGTCGAAACCGATCCGGTGACGGCGGAGATCCATGTGCGGCGGTACGCCGTGATCCACGACTGCGGCAACGTCATCAACCCGCGGATCGTCGAGGGCCAGGTCATGGGTGCCGTCGCGCAGGGTGTCGGTGGCGCGCTGTACGAGAGGATCGTTTACGACGAGCACGGCCAGATGCTCAACGCGTCGTACATGGATTTCCTGATGCCGTTCGTCACCGAGATGCCCGACTCGCTCGAGATGGACCACACCGTCACCCCGTCCGGTCTCAATCCCCTCGGGATGAAGGGCGCGGGCGAGGCGGGCGTCATTCCGACGTCCGCCGTCATCGCGGCAGCGATCGAGGACGCGGAAGGCATCCCTATCACCTCCATGCCGATATCCCCTTCCGAGTTGTTCGAGCTTCGCCTCGCGCACGCGTCGTCACAGAGCAAGGAGAACGAATGAGAATCGCCGGCACCGCCCTACTGACGGCCCCACCGGAGGCCGTGTACGACAACCTGCAGGACGGACGGGTCCTCGCCGCGACCATCCCGGGGTGCAATCCCTCGAGCAGCTCAGCGACAACCATTACAAGCTGTCCATCACCGCGGGCGTCGCGTCCATCAAGGGCACCTATGACGGCGAAGTGATTCTGTCGCAGCAGAATCGGCCCGAGTCGTTCGTGATGACGGCATCGGGTGCCGGTGCTCCCGGCACCGTCAAGGCCGACGTGACGGTGCGGCTCGAGGAACGCGACGGCGGCACCCTGCTCAGTTACGACGCGGACGCCGTCGTCGGCGGCATGGTCGGCGGTGTCGGGCAGCGGATGATCACCGGTGTCGCGAAGAAGATGGCCGGAGTGTTCTTCAAAGGCATCGACGGTGTGATCGCCAACGGCATCCCGGCTGCCGAGGTCGCCGCGGTGGCGGCCGAGGTTCCGGCGGTCGCCGGCGTCGCGGAGGGGGTCCCGGTTCCCGCGGCAGCCGCCGCAGGGGTGCGGGTGTCCGAGGGCACCTCCACGACAACCGTTCTCGCGTCGGCCGCACTCGGTGCGGGCATCGCCCTCGCCGGTGTTCTCGTCGGCGGCATCCTCGTGCGGGGCGCCTGCTCGAAGTAACGCCGCCACAACTCGTCGCACAGCACCCCGAACCGTCCGGTTCGGGGTGCTGTCGTCTGTCCGGGGGTCTCCGGTCGCGGCAACGCCGAACGAGGACCGGTGAGTTCGGCGATATGTGACAAAGAAACCGGGCGTCCGAAGCGGTGCAATTGCCTTACAGAGACGAGCCCAGGAGGAATCGTGGAATCCAGAAAGATTCGGGTCGGTATCGACACCGGCGGAACATTCACCGACGTCGTGGCTGTGGACGAGGAGTCCGGAGCCGTCGTCACCACCAAGACACCCTCGACGCCTGCCGACCCGGCGCAGGGATTCCTCACCGGAATCGAGAAGGTGCTCGCCAAGCTCGGTGAGACCGGCGACGCGATCGGCGCCGTCAGCCACGGCACCACCGTCGCCACCAACAAGCTCCTCGAGGGGAAGGTCGAGAACCTCGGGTTCATCACCACCGAGGGGTACGAGCACGTTCTCGAGATCGCCCGCCAGTCCGTTCCCGACGGCTACGGCAACTCCTACTTCTGGGTCAAGCCCGACCGCATCGTCCCCGCCGACCGCGTCCGCACCATCGGCGGCCGGCTCGCGTTCGACGGCAGCGAAATCCGCCCCCTCGTCGAGGACGACGTCCGCGAAGCGGCCCGCTTCTTCGCCGAGCGCGGCATCCGCACCATCGGTGTGTGCCTCATGCATTCCTACGCCGACCCGAGCCACGAGAACCGTGTGCGCGACATCCTCCTCGAGGAATATCCCGAGGCGACGGTGAGCATCTCCAGCCAGGTGCTGCGCGAGTACCGCGAATACGAGCGGTCTATCACCACGCTCGTCGACGCGGCCGTGAAGCCGAACATCCGCAATTACGTGAACAACATCGCGCACCGGCTGCGCGAGTTCTCCTCCGACGAGGGTGAGGCTCGTGACATCCCGTTCTACGTGATGAAGTCGAACGGCGGTGTGCTCTCCGCCAAGGAGGTCGTGCACCAGCCGATCACGACGGTGCTGTCCGGCCCGGCGGCGGGCGCACTCGGTGCGGCGCTCATCGCGAGTGTCGCGGGTGTCGAACAGGTCCTCACGTGCGACGGCGGCGGAACGTCGACCGACGTCACCGTCGTGGTCCGCGGTGAGCCCGCGCTCACCACCGAGGGTCGGGTAGGGGCGTACCCGTCGAAGATCCCGATGATCGACGTCGTCACCGTCGGCGCCGGAGGCGGCTCCATCGCCTGGCAGACCCCCGAGGGCACGCTCCGTGTCGGACCGCAGTCGGCGGGCGCCGACCCCGGCCCGCTCTGCTACGGCAAGGGCGGCAGCGAGCCGACGATCACCGACGCACACGTGCTGCTCGGCCGTATCCCACCCCACCTGCTCGGCGGCGAGATCCCCCTCGACACCGAACTGGCCCGCAAGGGCGTCGAGCAGCTCGCCCACCAGTTGAAGCTCGACTTCGAGGCGTGCGCCACCGGCATCCTCGAGGTGTCGGCGTGGAACCAGGCCAACGCGCTGCGGCAGATCACCGTCAAGCGGGGCCTCGACGTCCGCGACTTCACCCTCGTGACGTTCGGCGGATCCGGTTCGCTGCTCGCCTGCCGGCTGGTCGACATCCTCGGTCTCAAGGACGTCCTCGTCCCGCTGAACCCGGGCAACGTGTCGGCATTCGGGCTGCTCACCGTCGACGTTCGCAACGACTACGTGCAGACCCACGTCTGCAGGCACGACCGGTTGAAGATCGAGGAACTGCAGTCGGGGCTGGACGCGCTCGCCGCCGAGGCGGAACGCGCACTCGCCGACGAGGGCTTCGGCGAGGCGGAACGCAAGTACGCGCGCTCGGCGGACCTGCGCTACCTCGGCCAGGCATTCGAGGTGCGGGTGCCCGTCAGTGAAGGTCCCGTCACGCAGGAGTTGATGGACGACGCCGCGGACCGGTTCCACCAGGCACACAAGGAACTGTACGGCTACGACTTCCGCGGCGACCCGCACCAGCACGTCGAGTGGGTCAACCTCCGCGTCAGCGGCATCGGCCCGATCAAGCGCCCGACGCTCAACGAGATCGCGGCGGGGACCGGAGCCGAGTCCGCCGTGACCGGTACCCGTCCGGCGTACTTCGACGAGTGGGTCACCACCCAGGTCTACGACCGGGCCCGGCTCGGCGCGGGCGACGTCCTCGAGGGTCCGGCGGTGATCGAGGAATTCAGCTCCACCATCCCGGTGCACCCCGGTTTCCGGGCGAGGATCGACACCTTCGGAAACATCCGCATCACCAAGATCGCCGACTCGAACGGAGCGAACCGATGACCGTCACCACCGAACCCGTTGCAGTGCAGGCGGTCAAGCCCTACCGGCTGACCCCGGTCGACGGCACGACGCCCGACCCGGTGCTGGTGGAGATCGTCGCCGGCTACCTCGCCAGCGTCGAGATGGAGGTCGAGACGTCGATCTCACGGACCTCCCGCTCCCCCATGATCCGCGACGCCCACGACTTCCGGGCCGGCATCCACGACCGCAACCTCCGGAAGCTCACGGGCCGTTCGTATTCGGCGCTGGTGCACCCGGTGGCCCGGGACTTCCCGCTCGACACGATGAAGCCCGGCGACGTCTACTTCCACAACGACGTCTACCTGTCCGAAGGCGGCATCGGTCACCTCCCCGACCTCTGCGTCACCGTCCCGGTGTTCGCCACCCGACCGGGTGAGGAGGAACCGTCCGTCGTCGCGTTCGTGCAGGCGTTCGGCCACCACGACGACATCGGCGGTTGCTGCCCGGGATCGATGCCCTCCGGCGCGACCACGGTGTACGAGGAGGGCCTGATGGTCCCGCCGATCAAGCTGTGGGATCAGGGTGTGCCCAACGAGGCCGCGCTGCGCATCATGACCCGCAACTCGCGGATGCCCGACGCGCTGGCCGCCGACCTCGACGCCGAGTGCTCGGCCTGCCTCATGGGGGCCCGTCGCCTGACCGAACTGTTCGAGCGGTACGGCTGCGACACCGTCGAGGCCTGCTTCGACGCCATGATGGACGCGACCACCGAGACGTACCGCCGGGAAATCCTCAGCAAGATCCCCAAGGGCGAGTACACGTGGGAGGACTACGCCGAACACGACGGCGTCGACGAACCCATGCTGCACCGGCAGCGGATCACACTCACCAAGACCGGCCCCGAGGACGAGGGCGGCGAACGCCTCATCCTCGACTTCAACGGCACCGGACCGCAGGCCAAGGGGCCCATCAACCACTGCGGTGACTACGCCGACGGCAACTTCCTCATCAAATGGCTCGCCCCGATCCTGCGCAACCTCGCCGACAGTCCCGAGCGGATGGCGGAACTCGACGTCAACGAAGGTGTCGTGCCGTTGATCGAGATGAAGTTCCCGGAGAAGGGCACACTGATCACCCCGATCTTCCCGGCGCCCACCAACGCCCGGACGTTCGTGATCCTGCGGCTGCTCGGCGTGCTCGCCGGCGTCGTCGCGAAGGCCGTCGACGGGAACATGCCCGCCGACCAGGAGACCATCCGCTACACGGGGGTGTACGGCGAGGACTTCGACGGGCACTCGTACCTGATGCGGGAGGTGCTCGGCGGCGGGTCCGGCGGCAGGCACTACGCGGACGGGGAGGACACCATCCACGTCGTTCCCGACTCGCGGAACCTGCCGACCGAGTTCACCGAGAGCCGGTTCCCGTTCATCGTCGAGAAGCTCGGCCTGGCGAAGGACTCCGGCGGCGCCGGACGCTACCGCGGTGGCCTCGGCTACGAGAAGCACATCCGGATGCTCAAGGACGCGAACTTCATGTCCATCGCCGACCGGTCGATCCTCTCCTGCTGGGGAGTCAAGGGCGGCAAGGCCGGACGACCCTTCTCGGTGGTCCTCGACCCCGGTGGCCCGAACGAGCGCGAGTTCGACGCGCTGACCGACGCCGAACCGATCAAGGCCGGCGAAGTGGTGCGCATCCGCACCACCGGTGGCGGCGGCTGGGGCGACCCCCTCGACCGTCCGATCGAGGAGGTCGTCCGGGACGTGCTGTGGGGCAAGGTGTCCGCGGAGGGTGCACGCGTCGACTACGGTGTGGTGCTGGCCTCGTCGACCGGGGAACCGGTCGCGGACGTCGATGCCACGGACGCGCTGCGTGAGCAGATGCGCGCCGACCGAGGCCTCGACGAGCCCTTCTTCGACCGCGGTCCCGGCTACGAACGTCTCTCCGGCGGTGCGAAGTTCGCCGAGTTCGACTTCATCGATCGGTGATCCGATGACTGAGTCACTCTCCCGCGGCTCCGAGATCGCCGTCATCGGCGCCGCGGGGAAGACCGGAGCCGCCGTCGTGGCGGCGCTCGAGGGACTCGCCGGCGTACGCCGGGTGGTGCACACCGCCCGGCGTCCCGGCGACTTCGCCGTCGACCTCGAAACGGGTGCGGGACTGGACGAGGCGCTGTCGGGTTGCCGGGGCGTGTACTTCATCGCCCCCAACGTGCACCACGACGAGCCCGCGCTGCTCCGGAACACGATGCGCGCCGCAGCGTCGGTGGGCGTCGAGCACCTCGTCTACCACTCCGTGGCCTGGCCGTACACCCCGCTCATGCCCCACCACGTCGACAAGGCGCGGTGCGAGGACGAACTCCGGACGTTCGGCGGGCTTCGGTGGACCGTCCTGCAGCCGTGCGCCTACGCCGAGAATTTCGGGGCGGTGCTGGCGGGCACGGCGACGACCGTCGAACTGCCCTACAGTCCCGACGCGGCGTTCTCGTTCGTCGCACTCGCGGACGTCGCCGAGGTGGCGGCCCGCACCCTCGCCGAGGGCCCGGACATCCACCACGGCGCCACCTACGAACTCGGCGGCCCGGAGGCCCTCAGCGTGCGGGACCTGTGCGCCCGGGCGGGTGGCCCGGTGTCGGTGAAGCAGGTGTCCGTCGACGACTGGATGTCGCGGCACGGGCGGGACCTGACAGACGATGGTCGCGCGCGACTGTCGGCGATGTTCGAGTTCTACGACCGGTACGGGTTCCTCGCGGGCGGCGCGATGTTCGAGTCGCTGCTCGGGCGCCCGCCCACCACCCTCACTAGGGGGAACTGCCCAGCCGGGGCGCGCACGCCGGGGACGCCGCGGTCAAAACCCTGACCCCGGACGCAACCGGGCGCCGGGGCCGTCAGCATCCGCGGACCGGGGACCTGCACGGAAATACCCCCGCAGCCTCGAGGGGTCTGCGGGGGTATTCCTCTGCAACCAGGGTTGGGGCCCTTACCAGCCTCCGACCCGGGCGCGGGTCTATTCGGCGAGTTTCGCGACTGCCTGCGCCCAGAGGAAGAACTTGTTGGTACCCAGATCCGCGACGGTCTTGATGTTGAACGCCGCCTTCAGGTGTTCGGCGTCGGACTCGCTCACCCCCTCGAGCGCGGCGACCGGGGCCTGGGCGAGTTCCTCGATCGGACGGGTTTCGTAGGCCTTGTCGAACTTCGACGCGATACCTGCCATGTGCTGACCTCCACTACTCGTTTTGGTTCCATGGTCGAGCCGCCGCCGTTGCGCCGACCCGTAGTCCAGTTAATCCGCTCCCGCCCCCGAGCGCACGACTTCGGACACGACGAGTCCCCCGCGGCCGGACACCAATCCAAGGTGCGCCGGCCACCAAAGGAATCAGCAACCACCAGGTCGCGCGTCTTGCTGATTGTTTCCACTCAGGCATTAGCCAGTCGAAAATATCCGATGTGCGTGCTGCCGCGTGATCTCGGACGGCAATCCTCCGCGACAGCCAGACCCTCCAGCCGCCTGACCCCTTCGGCCGGACGGTCCCTCACACCGCAAACCTCACAGCAATGGGTGGTGAACGGCTGATCACTGGTTATCCGTTCTCGACACCCACCCCGAACAGATATTCGCGAGCTCGAGGGTGTGAATCGCAGAGACGATTGGCGGAGTTCTCGCAGGGCTATATGGCGGCTCGCGCTCAGTTGCGTCCGTTTGAGGATCGTCGAGCGGGACAGGATTACCGCCGTAGTGGGCGATTCACGACGTGAGGCAGCGATCCCACACGGAATGTCCACCGACTGGTGAGGGGATGACTCTCTGTACTTCGATGTCGCCCGTGCAGTGGTGGTCAGTTCGGACATGTCACGCGGTCATTGCGTCGGCGATCTGAGCGCGACCGTTGACCGTCGGCCGCGGTAGAGCGGGTTGCGCGGTGAGCTGGCCGCATGCCCTCCGGTGGTGAGGCGTTGAGGAATCGGCTGGGGTACTAGCGGTCAGCGCCTTCTCGAGGACCTCGGGCACTGCGGTAACCCCGTCCGCGGCAAGGAAGTGCCCCGCGCCTGTAACCACCTGCGGAGTTGCCATCAACTGGTGGGCCAGTCGATCGGTGTGGTCCGTCGGAACGTAGGGGTCGTCGTCGGAGCGGATCACGGTCAGTCGGCCGATATGACCCGGAATGGAACTCACATCACAGCCTTCCCCGATGTAGTCGTCCAGGTTCGGCAGCGCGGGGAGCGGGTCGAGGAATCCCGCGACCAGGATCAGCGTGCCCAGACGCCACGGTTCCTGC
Source organism: Rhodococcus sp. ZPP (assembly GCF_017656075.1). Taxonomy (NCBI): domain Bacteria; kingdom Bacillati; phylum Actinomycetota; class Actinomycetes; order Mycobacteriales; family Nocardiaceae; genus Rhodococcus; species Rhodococcus sp. ZPP. The sequence goes on along the minus strand of NZ_CP058638.1, from coordinate 5,381,457 downwards.
TGAGCCGCCAGGTAGCGAAGGACGGTCAGGCATCCGAGGCTGTGAGCGATGAGGATGGTGTCCTCGTCCGGAACGCCGATTTGCTGCGCGGCATTCAGCCAACTTCTCGGATCCGGCGCCTCCGGGACCGGAAGTGCTGGAACCAGTGTAGGAATGCCAGCGGCTTCGAGGTGCTCAGCGAGCCAGCCGAACCAGTGGTCGGACGGAGTCGCGGCGTAACCGTGGATGATGATTGCGCGGGCCATTGTTGGTCTTGTAGTCACGTTCTGCGACGCTAACGGTTCACGCCAGTGTGAAGGTCAAGGCGACGAGGAGGGAAACGGTGCTCATCGGGGAGTTCGCGCACCGGACGGGGGTAAGCGCTCGGGCCCTGCGACACTACGAGGATCAGGGACTACTCGAACCGGTCCGGGACACCAATGGCTACCGGCATTACGACGTTTCAGATGTGACCGTCGTCGAGCAGATCCAGGCCATGATCTCTGCTGGTCTGGGCACCACTATGATTCGACGCTATCTGGACTGTGCCCGTACTGGTGTCCACGGGACGTCTCTGGAATTGTGCCCCGACTTGAGGTCCGAACTTGACCGCATCGCGGCACGCCTGGCCCGGCAACAGGCTGCCGTAGCCGCTACCCGCCAACGCTTGGCCGAGTTGACGGGCACACAGCTCGTCACTGATGGACGGGCAGACACTCTCGGGTGAGTGCGTCGGGTTAGTAGCGTGCCCCGCACGGGAACCGTCACTGGGGCGAGATCGACGTCCCAGCGCATGTCGGCAGTGGTCGGCTACCGTCCCGAAATCGGATCGGCTTGCGGAACGCGTCTCACTGCGGCGTCGGTGTACCGACCGTACGGAAAAGTAGGTCAAGTATCGCGCGCTTCTCACGATGCGTTTGCGGGTGAGTCATCATGCTCTCGACGACGAAGATGGTCACGCGTGTCATCGGCTCGATATCGGCCGCAGGCGTACCCAAACGCGTCAGTTCACGTGAAACCCACCCTTCCCACGTGGAGTGAAAACGGTTGTGCCACTCGTCGATCTGAGGTGATATCGAGGTTCTGGCATGGACGGTGTCGACCAGACGGTGATACCTCTCGAGTTCGCCCACCGCCCACAGCAGCTGCTCGCCGAGCGGCACCTGATTCAGAGTGGTGAATCGAGTAAGGGTTTCGCTGTGGACTTCGTCGAGTACGCCGATGAGCAACTCGTCCTTGTCGCGGAAATACCAGTAAATGGTGTTGGTGGTCACCCCAGCGGCGGCAGCGATCCGCCCCATCGACGTGTTGTCGTAGCCATCGTCGACGAACAGCGCTGTCGCTGCTGTGACGATCTCGGACCGCTTCTCGGCTCGATCGACAGGACGGCGATTGCGTGGCATAGGGAAACCATATCTTGAATGGCATTCAAGGCGATGCTAGCCTTCCCTTGAATGCCAATCAAGAAAACGCCGTGCCCATCGCCTGCCAGGGCATCAGGGCGTGCCCCACCGACACGAGAGACAACAACAACGTGACCACCAGTGACGATGCCCAGTACTCACGCGACGACGAATGGTTCGACTCGGAGGGCCTCCGTTGCGCGGTTGCGGTATTCCGTCCGGCTGCTACCACAGCCGACACGCCTGCAGTGGTCATGGCCCACGGATTCGGCACGCCACGCGCGGTCCGCCTCTACGCGTATGCCGATGTGTTCGCCCGAGCCGGCTACACGGTGATCGTCTTCGACTACCGCCACTTCGGTGAAAGCGAGGGCGAGCCGCGCCAACTCCTCGACATCTCGAAGCAGCACCAGGACTGGCGCAACGCTGTGGCCTACGCCCGATCACTCGACGGTGTCGATTCCCGCCGCATCGTCGGTTGGGGTACCTCGTTCGCAGGCGGTCACGTGCTCGCGCTGGCAGGAACGGGCGAGGACTTCGCTGCCGTCATCGCCCAGGTCCCACATGTGGACGGGTTCGCTGCCGTCCGAGCAACCGGGCTTCGGAATGCGCTGCGTATCATGCCATCGGCCATTGCCGATCAGGCGCGAGCACTACTGAAGCGATCACCTCGCTACATCAACTCCGTAGGCCAACCAGGTGATCCGGCGGTCATGACCTCCCCCGACGCCATGGATGGGCGCACCCGAATGCTCGCTGCATCCGGCCTGAAGGACGGCGACTACCTCGAAACCGTCGCTGCCCGGATTCTGCTCCGTATCGGCCTCTACTCCCCCGGCCGCACCGCTGCGGCGATCCAGTGTCCGACACTGATTCAAATCATGGAAGACGACGCAGTTACCCCCGCTGCGGTCGCCATCAAGACAGCACGGAAGATCCCCGACGCAACCGTGCACATCCACCAGGGCGGCCACTTCGACCCCTACACCGAACCGAAATTCCCCATCATCGTCGACGAGCAACTGTCATTCCTCAGGCGAACAGTTCCGCTCGCGACATAAATCAACCGCTTGCCCTTCGTCCCCTGAAAAACCGCACTGACGCTGACGCAGATCATCTGCGCGTCCGTTAGACGAACCACCAGCGAGACGAAGATCGGGGCCTAGGGCGAGATCAGCGGCAATCAGTGCCTGTCTCGAATGCGGATCCCTGACCGGTCAGCGATGGGCCTTCAGGCGGCCGCCGGTGCCCCGACGGGCCTTCAGCCCTCAAATACTGAGCCATTCGTCGTCCCGGTTCGGGATTGCTGTCAAAGGCTGCCGATCACTCTTTGGCTACCTTTGTCGGACCAGACCGCGACGACATCGACGAGTCGAGGGTCATGAATCCACCGGTATCACCCCACGGCCACGCGACATGAGCCCGGGCCACCTGGTCTTGAACGAGGTGAGGTCGGCAATGCAGACAACGATGTGGTCGCGGGTGTAGTCGTGCCGCAGCATGCACGACTCGATCTGACCGCTGGGTTCCCCTGGTTCTGGGTGGCGTCTCCGCCACGTGCCTCGCGGTAGCCGCCGCGGTGGGTGCTTTCACCGCCTTACCCCAGGCCATGACCGGCTTGAAGAGTTTCTGGTGGGATCTGTCTGCCCCGGACACCGTTCCGACTATGCAGTTTCTGTCGAGTAAGCAGTACCACCGGGCGGTCACCGTGGGGAGGGCGAGGCAGTTGCTCCCGGTGGTAACCCCTGCGGGGATTGTCTGGTGCGTCTGGACATTGGCGTCGAGGACGCGTGTGAGGCTCTCCCAGCCATTCAGTTCGCGGCCCAGCGCGACGGCCGACGCCGCACCGCTGACGGATCCGGTTACGGTTCCCCGTCGAGAGCTCAGTGTCGGCACGAGTCACTGCGAACTGTTGGGCACCGGAAACGTCAGATCCGTTAGCGGGCGCATGTGAAGATGCGTTCATGAGTACTGGGGATCACGACGAGCCCGCAGGCGACAGTCGACCGACGGCTGATGATGGGCCGTTCACGTTGACTGTCGATGGCGAGGTTTTCACGGTGACGCTACGTCCAGAGGAACCAGGCGCCTGCGACTATGACTGGGAATCCGGACCGAACAAGGGGTACGGGTTCTCCAGCTTTCAACGCGTAGCCTATTCCAGCGTTCAGGACCGAGCGAACGCTCCATCCACGTTCCAGCCGAACACGATTGACGAGCATCGCGAGTCGATCCGCGACTTCCTGTGTCAGATCAATCCTGAGACTGGCTACCTCGGCGACTAAGACTCTCCCGCGCGGCACACGGGGTGCCGGGTTGAGACCGTTCGCTGATTCCGCTTCCGGGAACCGCGCTCGGAACCTCGAGGCATCACTGTCAGCTTCATTCACCGCGAGGTCTTACAGTCTGGTGAGTATTGAGAATGATCCTCAGCGACTCGCCGAAAGGCGCATGAGCGGCAACAACGAGGCCTCGACCCGACACACGGGGTCGACGAGAGCGTTTCGGGCGGGCCCATTGGCCGGCCATGGTTCGGTGTTGTGGCTACTCGATGTCGGGCGCCCTGTTCTCGTGCGCCGAGCAGGAGACGGTTCGACCAGCACGCACACCGTGCCGGGGCGCGATTCGCCGCTCGGGGATCGTGGGTTACACACCACGCCGGCTTCACGCCGACGGCTCCGGTTGCTGGATCGTGGGGGCCGACGGGATCGCACACTGCGACCACGCCGGTACCGTCACGATCGTCGACTCCGCCCCGTCTCGGCGTCGGCATCGGCACTGACGGATGGCGTGCTGGCCACCGCGGCACCGACACCTCGGGACGCAAGCGGTTCCCTGGTGCTGCGGACGATGAGCGGGCGTGGACGCCACCGTTGATGTGCCGGCGGACATCGTGACGGTCAGCCCGGGTGCGGGCGGCTTTCTCCTGTTCATGCGCACCGGAGCCCAGGGCACGATAGTCGCGCAGAATCAGCGTGGGCCGTGGTGCGCGCGAGTTCGCCTCGACGGTGCACTCGAACTCGGAACGGCCTGGCCACGCCCGTTCTGGAACTCCGGTGACACCGCGCTGGTGGATGTGGGGCGCCACTGGCCGTCGGCCGGTCGGAAACGCGCGGGCAGCTACTCGACGAGGAACTGCGCCCCAGCGCCTCGGTACCATTTACCTTCGGCTTTCCCGCCGTGGACGACCTACTCAGGGACCTGGCTGGTGATGCGATCGAGAGCATTGGTGGGTGTGGTCACCTGAGTAGGCCCCAGTTCGGCCACTGATCGTCATGAATTCCGGCCCCGGCGCGCAAGCTGCGCAATCTGCTCGACGAACGGCTCAGATCGAGGCCAGGTGAGCGAAAGTATCTCTACACCAACCATTTTCACACTCCGGCCAGATTGTGTCGTGCCTGCGCTGGATAAGGTGCGTGGGGCCGGTCCGGTGGTCCATCCCCGGCCCCGGCCCACTACTCGCGGTCGGTCAGCGTGCCTGGGCCAGCGCGACGGCGTCCGGACCGGCCGGGAAGCGCAGGGTGCCTGTGGTGTCGTGTACCGCACGCCAGACCGCCTCGGCCACATCGAGAGGCGTGGTGACGTTACCCTGCACGCTGAAGGCCTCCAGGATTGGAGTGGCGAATCCGGCGTACGTTGTGGGGAGAAATTCGCCGATGTCGCCGCCGTTTGCCGTGAACTGCGTCGTGGGGCAGTAGCCGGGCTGGACGAGCTTGGCTTGGACATCGAACGCCGCGAGCTCGAGTGCCAGCGACGCTGTAAAGCCCTCGACGGCCATTTTGCTCGCCTTGTACATCGCCGTGAGCGGCATGGCGCCCAGGACGACGCTGGAGCTGACGTTGACCACAACACCTGAGCGCCGTTGGCGGAACTGGGGGATAACCGCCTTAGTTGTGGCCATGACGGCGAAGGTGTTCGTCTCGAACAACTCGCGGGCCTTCTCCACCGGAGTGGCCTCGACGACACCGATCGATCCAATTCCTGCGTTGTTGACCAGGACGTCGATGGGGCCCGCCTCGGCGAACGCGGCCGCGATGCTGTCGGCGTCCGTCACGTCGAGCTGCAGGACGTTGACGCGGCCGGATGCGGGAAGGATGCCCTCGCGAGGTGTGCGCATCGTGGCGATGACATTCCACCCGTGCGAGTAAAAGTAGCGAGCGGTCTCGAGGCCGTATCCGGAAGAGGCCCCGGTGATCAGAATTGTTTTCATGTCTAGAAACTAGACCCATCGAACAGGACCATCTATAGTCATAAGTCCATATTATTTTACTGACAGTCCGGTTTTGCGTTGACGCGATGAAGCCGCACTTTCACAGGAGATCCTCATGGCTGATCCTCTCTCCGAGGTAGTGCAGATGCTCCGGCCGCACGGGGTGTTCTCCAAGCGCATCTCGGGAGCCGGCGCGTGGGGCGTCCGGTACACCGCATTCGGCCAGCCCGGGTTCTCCGTCGTACTGGAGGGCAGCTGCCGACTGGCGGTGGCCAACGAGCCGGAGATCGTCCTCGAGCAAGGCGATTTTGTGTTGCTGCCCACGACTCCGGCGTTCGACCTCAAGGGTTTTCACGACGTGGAGCCCCTCCTGATAGACCCACGCGAGATGACCGGCGACGACATCGATGTGGACTACTCGGACGGCCAGGCGCCCGAGGTCCGTATTTTGGGGGGCAGTTTCGTGTTCGACTCGCCGGACGCGGCCCTCTTGAGTTCTTTGCTCCCGTCGGTCGTGCACGTGCGTGGTGTCGAACGCTTCGAGCCGCTGGTCTCCCTGGTGGCCGACGAAGCCCTGCACGACAGACCGGGGCGCGAGCTGGTGCTGGCCCGTCTCGTCGAAGTACTCCTCGTCGAAGCACTGCGGACGTCGGTCACCCGACAGACACCGCCCGGGCTGCTCCGCGGCCTGGCGGACCGCAAGCTCGCCCCAGCCGTCCACCAGATGCACCAGCACGTCGACAAGCCATGGACGGTCGCGCAATTGAGCGTGATCGCGACGTTGTCGCGATCAGCGTTCTTCGACAGGTTCACCCGACATGTCGGGATGCCTCCCATGGAGTACTTGATGGCCTGGCGGATGGCGGTGGCCCGCGATCTCCTCCGGCATGACGACCTAGGAATAGACGAGGTAGGCCGTCGAGTCGGCTACGGCTCGGCCAGCGCTTTCAGCACCGCCTTCAGTAGGTACACGGGCGAATCCCCAAGTAGCTACGCGCGCAGAATATCTCACACCCAGTCGACACCACCCAGATTGAAGGCAGGCTGAGCGGTTCGGCATTACAGTAAACGCGACTATCGTCTTTCGAAATATCCGCGCGTTCCTTACGGTCGAACCATGCTGACGAAGATCCCGCTGCTCAGAAGACTCGATCCGTTCATTCTCGGCATCCTGCTCACCGTCGGGATCGCCAGCCTGATCCCCGCGGACGGCACGGCCCTGACCGCGTTCACGTGGGCCACGAAAGGTTGCCGTCGGAATTCTGTTCTTCCTCTACGGCGCCCGACTGTCCACGCAGGAGGCGCTGCACGGCCTGCGTCACTGGCGCCTCCACGTCACTATCCTCGCCGCGACGTTCGTGATCTTCCCGCTACTCGGAATCGCTGCGCGAGTGCTGGTCCCGACTATCCTGACCCAACCGCTGTATCTGGGCCTCCTCTACGTCTGCCTGCTGCCGTCGACCGTCCAGTCGTCGATCGCCTTCGTGTCGATCGCCCGGGGCAACGTGCCCGGCGCCATCGTCAGCGCCTCGTTCTCCAACATCCTCGGCATCTTCGTCACTCCGCTCCTCGTGGCATTGCTGATGACGAGCGAGGGGGCAGGCTTCGACACGTCCTCCGCAATCGGCATCCTCGTCATGCTCCTGCTGCCATTCATCGCCGGCCAGGCCGTGCGACGGTGGATCAGCCCCTGGGTGAAGAAGCACAGCGCGCCCCTCAAGCTGGTTGATCGGGGATCGATCCTGCTGGTCGTCTACGTCGCATTCAGTGAGGGAATGAACGAGGGCATCTGGGGCACACTGTCCGTCGGCCGGCTCCTGGCTCTGCTTGCGGTGTGCGCGGTGCTGCTCACCGTGGTCCTGTCCGTCACGTGGTTCGGGTCGAAGCGACTCGGCTTCGACCGGGCCGACCAGATCACGATCACGTTCTGCGGGTCGAAGAAGAGTCTCGCCACTGGTCTTCCGATGGCCACCATCCTGTTCGCCAGCCAGCCGATCGGCCTGATAGTGCTGCCGCTCATGTTGTTCCACCAACTGCAGTTGCTGGTGTGCGCGTGGATGGCGGGCCGACTGGCCCGACGCGCCGCCACCGAGGAGACACAACTCGCGACCAGTTCGAGCTAGCCGGGAATCATTCGGCCAGTACGGCCTTCAGGAAGGTCTTGGTGCGCTCGTTCTTCGGCGCGGTGAAGATCGTCGCCGCGTCGCCTTCTTCCACGACCCGCCCGGCGTCGAACATCATCACCCGGTTCGACACGTCACGCGCGAACTGCACCTCGTGCGTGACGATCAGCATCGTGATGTCGGTGGTGGCACGACGTCCAGGAGCAGGCGGATACCGCTGCCCACCAGGTTGAACGTCGTCTCGAAACCGGCGGCCAGGACCAACCCAGCCGCAGCACGAGCTCTTCGTCGTTCAGGCCGACGCCGTCATCGGTGGCCCTGATCAGCTCGCTCATCAGATCATCACCGGTATTGCAGCGAAGCTCGACGAGATGACCGGCGAGCCAGGCATCGAACAGTTCAAGCCCATCCTCGACGCGCGTGAACTGCTCCCACGACAAACCCGATGTCGAGAATCGGTGCGGCCACCCGCCCGAACGCGAGCACCCGCTGCCGGTCCCCGTCGGGAACGCCCAGGTGCCGATCACAGCGACAGGAAGCTGCGCGCAATACTTGCCGACGATATCGACCTCACGCCCAGCTCCACCAGCTCGTCGAGGAGGCGGTCCGCCCTCTCCTGCACCATCACCCGCATCCTCGCGACTGTGCGCGGGGTGAACACCGACGCCACGAGTTTGCGGTATCGGGTGTGCTCCGGCGACCCCGACGCCCAGATCTGCTCGAACACCTGTCGCGGATTCGCGCGTGTAGACGGGTCTGCGACCAGAATCGCCTGCAGATCACCGCGCTGCGCTGCCTTATTCGCCGCGTAGCGCACGACGCCGTGCACGGCGAGCCACCCGATCCGAGCCCGACGAGGAAGCGTACGAGCGTTCCACCAACCCCGAGAAGTTCCTGATCGTGGGGGCCAGAGCGCGAGCGTGGACAAGCGTTCTCCTCGACCGCGGCTGGGCGCGAAAAGCATCGCACGTGGACTGGCCACTTCGCCCCATGGAACCCGGCGGAACCGACACCGTTTTCGAGCCGGCCGCCGACGGCGCGGTCCACTAGTGTTGACGACGCACCCACCGGTGGATAGCGACCATGCCTTCAACGTCACGATTGCCGCCGGCAACCCGGCAGTGAGGTTGGCATCGCGTCCCGACTGTGCATGCGACGGGTGCGATATCGGGTCCGCTGACCTGCTCGAGGACATGGATATGTGGGTGCTATCTGTCGTTGACGGCTCCCTCGAAGTCGACGTCACAGCCGACCACTCCGCCGTGCGCACATCCTTCAAAGCCGGAGGTGCATGGTCCAGAATCTCGATGAACCTACGGCGTTTACGGCAGCACCGTGGCCCGCGAACTGGACGTCACGGCCACTAGTGCCCGAGATCGAGACTCAACCCCCATTTCCGCGCTCGGTGATCGCACGAACGGTGATCGGAAACGTCGCTCGTGCGTTCTTTCGTAGATTGTTGCGCAAGCCTAGACCTGTTAACAGAGCGCGGATCTACCGCTCCAAATGGGCTGAGCCTGTGCGTTCGGCCCTCACCACCTCGGCGGTGCGAACATCTTCGGGATCTTGACACCTGACCGTCAAACACCTCGCCCACGAGTCCGTTTGACGATCGCCCAACGGGTGGCGAAAGGCTTCGTACTACGGTTGCTAGCATGTCGCGAATTCGCCGTTCAATTCCGATTGGCGCCTGTGCATTCGCATTGGCGACGACTTGTACTGGGGGAACCTCTTCCGACAGCTCGACGGCTACTCCAGGGGTGGATCCATCTGCTGAGGTGACAATGGTTATCGGTCCCTCACCGGTCTCCTCGAGAAAGCACAGGCGATTTGCGATCACTGTTCGCTCCTGACGCGGAGATCAACACCTTCTTGCTTGCCGCCGGAGCGTCCTTTTGTCCAGACCAGATCCAACGGTTGATGTCGTAGTGCGATTGGGCGGCCGCCGTCACATTTCCCGGAGCGAACGTCCGCCGTTCGGCCAGATTGGCGGACGTTCCTGTGCGGGACCCCTTGATACCGGCTTCTGCTTAATAAGCGTCGGGCCGTGGCCGGCAAGCGCGTTTGATCGCCCAGTACACCGTCGACCGGCGGAAGCACAACGCTGAAGGGGTTGTGCTTGGGAATCAACGGTCGAACATCATTGACGACGGCGACTAGCCCAGTGCGGGACAGCCCAGGGCATGGGCATGGGCACGGCCGCTTCCTGTGCAGCGTCTCAAAATGCCACCGGCAGTGAGACGCTCCAGCCATGTAGGGTCTCGCGGTTGATGCCGTAATCTCACGGGCTGCGTCGTACCAGTACGACATCACCGTGAGACTAGCGCATGGGTGGTGCTCAGCGCCTCGTCTCGTACCTGGTCAGGACCACGCCGCCGGGAAATGTCCGCGTCTCCACCAGGTTCAGGTTCACCCAGCTGTCCAGCGCGGTGAAGAACGGCGTGCCGCCGCCCACCAGGACTGGGTAGGCGGCGATCGCGTACTCGTCGATCAGCCCGGCGCGCATGGCCGACCCGGCGAGCGTTGCGCCGCCGATGTTCATGGGGCCGCCGTCCTCGGCCTTGAGCCGGGTGATCTCGGCGATCGCGTCGCCGGTGACCAGGCGGGTGTTCCAGTCGACCTGTCTGTCGATCGTCGAGGAGAACACCACCTTCGGCGTGTCCCGCCAGTTCCGCGCGAACTCGATCTCCGCCGGGGTGGCGTTGGGCTGTTGGTCGCCGGTCGGCCAGTAGGAGCTCATCGTCTCCCACAGCTTGCGCCCATACAGCGACAGGCCACTCGCCTGCTCGTGGTCGAGCCACCATTGGAACAGCTCGTCGCTCGGCGGTCCGCCCCAACTTATGTCGTCGCCGGCCGCAGCGATGTAGCCGTCCAGGGTCAAATTCATGCCGTAGATCAGTTTCCGCATGGCACAGCCTTTCCGTCCGTGGGTGTCCGGCGTATAGACCAGCGCGGCGCGAGAAACTCATCGGTGCGCGATCTGGGTTCGCCGGTAGTCCTCGTGCTCGCTGCTCAGCGTGGTGGACTCGGCCGACTCTTGCAAGCCGCCTGATCTCGACCGTCCGGAGTGCCTACGCCGTTCTGGGCAGGGTCGTGCCGGCATGCGCCTGCGTCCGCAGCGCCTCGAGATTCTGTCGCATCTGGGGTCGCATGTCTCGATGCTGCGGGAGCAGACGTAAATAGAGCGCGAGCAGTGGGCGGTACGGCAGTCGGTCGATCCGGTACGAATGCGTCACCCGCGTTCTGTCGCCGTCCGCTCTGAAGGTGTAGGTCCAGGTTGTCGAGTCGTGGTACAGCGGGTTGCGACGCTCCGAGACCGTATGGAACTCGAACGTCCTACCCGGGTCGGCGACGGTCACCTCGCACAGCCGCGACCAGCGCAGGTGATGGGCGCGGTTGTGCCCCCGGAATCGGGCGCCCACGGATCCCGGTGACCGTCCCGGCAACCATGCGCAGCGCCGGCACTCGGGGCTGCGTTCGTCGATGCGCGTGACGTCGGCGACCGCGTCGTACAGCTGTCGGGCCGGGGCGTCGATCCACAGTTCCACCGAGCCCTCGGTGCGAGGTGGCCGGTGGAGACGGGGGCTGACGTCGAGATGAGCGCCCCACCGGGCGGCGCACGCCCGCCGATAGGGTCGCGCGAACGTATGGAGCAAGATGAACCGAGTGACGGGACCGACTTTACGGACGGCGACGTCGTAATCCTCGCGATCGACACCGTCGACGATCCAGTGAGCTTCGGTTCCCAACTCCCGCTTGGTTTTCGAGGCTATGAAGACGCGCTGCTCCACCTCGTCCCATTGCCGACCGGTCAGGGTCCGGGCGACGACCGGCATCATCTCGTCCTCTTCACGCTGCAGATGCGACAGGAGAACGTGCTCCAGAATGGTAAGGGAATGTAGAAGGTCCTGTCGGGCAGCGGAATCGGCACGATATTCGATTGCCGCGGCGGTGACCCGCTCGATCTCCGGGCCGATCCGAGCATGGTCGGTTTCCATCACGTCGAGGAGTGCTCCGGCGGCCGGGTTCAACTGACGGACGAGAGGCCATAGGGCATCGTCCTCGCCGCTGTGGTGCAGGTGAAGGAAATGCATCATCCACGCGAGGTGGTCGGCGAGGGCGACCCGCTGGGCCGATGTGGGCGCAGGGGCAGCGCCCAGCACCTGTATCGCGCGAGCAAGATCGCGGCGTAGCGCGTTGTGCACGATGCGCATGATCCGGGTGTCGGCGTGGGGCAGAGTGTCGGTTGTCATTGACGGACTCCAGATAAAGGCGCACGAGAATTCAGCTCGGGCGGTTGAGGATTTCTGCGATGCGGTCGATCAGCCACGACTCGTATCGGACGCGAGTCCAGCCGCATTCTTGTACGAACAGGGCATACACCTGGTCGCTGGTCTGGACGCATAGTTCGTCGACCTGACCGGGGTCGGGCTGACGGCCCATGATCATATTTGCGACGTCGGCAGCCGAGCGCCTGCGCTGCCCTTCCAGGTCGACGGACGCCGCTGCCAGCGTGGTATCAACCGTCGCACCCTGGCGGATTGCCCCCGCCAGGCGGTGGATGCGCTCGTTGATCGAGGCGATCATGCGCGCAGCGATCTCGATGCGGTCGCCACTCGTGTGCCCCGCACCGATTGCCGTGTAGACGGGCCGGTCGGCCAACGGCACCTGCGCGTCATCGCCGACAATGGCGACCTCGAGTGCCGCCTTCAACAGGTAGGCCTTGGAACCGAACGTCGTGTAGACGGTTTCGACGGACACCGTCGCGGCCTGCGCGACATCCCTCATGCCGGTGCCTGCCCAGCCGCGCTCGGCGAACAACCGCGCGGCGGCCTCGAGTACGGCAACCCGCGTTTGAGCTGCCTGCATCCGACGCAGCGGAGAACGATACCGGCGGGATTCGGACCCGCTTGGCGCCGCCGAATCACGACCGACCGTGGCCATACCTCAGCCTAGAACGGGCAAGTTTTCGATACAAGAGCGTTCCGGTGATTTCGGTGCTGCTTTCACACTCGCCCCTTCTGCACGCGCACCCCCGCCGTCAGACGGATGGAGCGGTGGCCATGCGATCGGCGGCGCCGCGTAGTGCGCGTGAGATCGCGTACATGGCTGGGGTGTACTGGCGGCGAGCGAGAGAGGCGATGTAGATGACGCGCGTCGGCACGCGGTCCTGCTTACGAAACGTCACCGTCCGGACGTCCGGCCGGTGGTAGGCCACGGCGAGCCTCGGAACCATGGCGATTCCGACCCCGGCGGCGACCATCGCTTCGATCTCCTGGTAGTCGTGGGCTTCGTAGACGACGTCGGGTTCGAATCCGGCTGCGCGGCAACTACGGAGAAGAACCTCCCCTGCCGGATGGTCGTTGCTTCGGATGATCCAGCGAGCATCGCGAAGATCCGGTAGCGCGATCTCGTCGTCGCTCCGATGATCGATGGGAAGCAACAGGACCGTCTCGTCCTCCATCAACGTTTCAAGCGACAGCGACCGCTCGGCTTCCTCAGTCCACGAGTAGGACCACAGCAACGCCAGATCCACCTCGCTCGAGTGCAGCATGTCGAGAAGTTGCGGGCGTACCGCCGAACGCACCCGCACGTCGACTTCAGGCCACCGTGAGTGGTACTCCTTCAGCGCGTCAGAGAGCAGCGACGCGCTGACAGTAGGGAAAGAACCGAGCCGCACGGACCCGCGCTGCAGGCCCCGAATCGCTTCGAGATCGCCGCTCGCCGCGCGCATCTCGCGTCGGAACAGGCGTGCGCGGCTGGTCAGGACTTCACCGGCCTCGGTGAGCTGGACCCCACGGGGCAGCCGGGTGAGCACCGGCTGCTTGATGCTGTGTTCGAGCTTTGCGATGCGCTGCGACGCCGCCGAAGGGGTCATCCGAGCGCGCTCGGCACCGGCAGTCAACGAACCCGCTTCCGCAATGTCGAGCAACAGGAACAGCGTGACGACGTCGAATGAGTGCTGCACTCGAACCTCCCGACTTCAGTTGAGCTAAAGGGATCAGTAGCGAAACGGTATTGCCCTAAAGCCGGTGCCGTCAATAGTGTGATGTGGACGACGTTCAAGCGCTGAATGTGACCTTCTGCCCACGCCTGGAAAGCTCTCTTATGACCTCCATCGAGATCCTCCCGCTCATCGCGCTCGTTGCGATGTTCGCGATCGCCACCTTCTTTCCGATCAACATCGGCATTCTCGGCTTCATCGGCGCTTTCGTCGTCGGCTACTTCGCACTCGGGTACGACGACAAGGAAATTCTCACCGCGTTTCCGAGTTCGATCGTGCTCACCATCGTCGGAGTGACCTACTTCTTCGGCATGGCCAAGCGCAACGGCACCATCGACCTGCTGGTCAACAGCTGCATTCGTGCGGTGAACGGACGGGTCACGGTCGTTCCCTGGGTGTTCTTCTTCACCGCATCCGTGCTCACCGCACTGGGAACATTCAGTCCCGCCGCCGTCGCCCTGATCATCCCTGCCGCGATGGCGTTCGCCGCCCGCACTCACATGAGCTCACTGGTCATGGGCATCATGGTCATCAATGGGGCCCACGCCGGCGCCTTCTCGCCGATCTCCGTCTCCGGTGTCCTGGTCCGAGACATCGTCGAGTCGAACGGCCTCTCGATCGCCCCGTGGACGTTGTTCTTCTCCAGTTACGGCATCAACCTGCTGCTCTCGGTACTGACAGTGGTCGGCTACGCCGCGCTCGCCCGCACCCGAGGACTGGAGTTCTCCGCGACCGGATCGACTGATGCCGCGCCCCTCGGCGGTTCACGTGACGGCGCGCCGCACCGGACCACACTGCCCACGGGCGGCGGCAGCAGCAGCAGCAGCTCCGGAGCGCCGGGCACGCGGGTACTCACGCGGCCGGTCTCGACCACCCTCATCGATGCACCCGCACCCGTTACCCGCGCCCAAAAGCTGACGCTGTTCCTCATTGGCGCCCTGCTGGTGCTGGTCCTGGTCCTGCATCTGCCGATCAGCTTCATAGCCATCGCGGCGGGAGCTGTCCTGGCGTTCACCGATCTGAAGAAGCAGAACGACGCGATCGCGGACATCAGCTGGTCGACGGTCCTCCTCGTGGCGGGCATGGTCACCTATATCTCCATCCTGCAAGAGGTGGGCACCATCGACCACCTGGCAGAGATGGCCATCACCATCGGCGCACCGCTCATCGTCGCGTTCGTGCTCTGCTACGTCATCGGCGTCACCTCCGCCTTCGCATCCTCCACCGCACTGCTAGCCGCGGTGATTCCGCTCGCCATGCCGCTGCTGGGAACGGGAGCGCTACCAGTGGTCGGTGTCGTCGCCGCTCTCGCCATCTCCGCCACCGTCGTCGACGTGTCCCCGTTCTCGACGAACGGCGCCCTCGTTCTCGCCAATGCCCAGAACATCGAGCGGCCGCGCTTCTACCGTCAGCTGCTGCTCAACGCAGGCATCGTCGTCGCCGTCGCCCCGGCGCTGTGCTGGCTGATCCTGGTCGTCGTGCCGGAACTGCTCTGACTCTTAAGCCGCACTGAACGACCACGACAGATTTCTCTATTGTGCTTGAACCTCGCGGACCACAGCCTGGAAGCACAGACACGATCGAAAGGCCACCCGATGTTCACTCTCCGAGGCACCTGGATGCGAGGCGGGACCAGCAAGTGCTGGCTCTTCAACGCCGTCGACATCGACCCCTACATCGCCGGCGCCGGCGGACTCGACAACATCCTCACGGCCGCTTTCGGGTCCGGCGATCCGAGGCAGCTCGACGGCGTCGGAGGCGGTAGCTCCACCACATCCAAGGCCGCCATCGTGCGGCGATCCACCGTGCCGGACATCGACGTCGACTACCTGTTCGCTCAGGTGGCGATCGACGACCGGACGGTCGAATGGGGCAGCGACTGCGGCAACTGCGCCACCGCGATCGGCCTCTACGCAGTCCAAGCCGGATTGGTCGCCATCGACGACACCCTCACGATCGTGCGCATGCGGAACCAGAACACCGGAGCCGTACTGCGGGCAGAGATCGCCACGCCGGGTCGCCACGTCCCCACCGAGGGAAGCGCCTCGGTCCCGGGCACGCCCGCACTCGGCGTGCCGGTGGGTCTGACGTTCACCGGGTTGGACACCGATCGCACCACCGTGCTGCCGACCGGCCAGGCCGTCAACCAAATCGAGCTCGGCAGCAACATGTACCGAGGAACACTCGTCCGGGCCGGCGCTCCCGCCGCGCTGTTCGACGCGACGGACCTCGGGCTCACCGGCGCAG
Organism: Rhodococcus sp. ZPP; assembly: GCF_017656075.1. Taxonomy (NCBI): domain Bacteria; kingdom Bacillati; phylum Actinomycetota; class Actinomycetes; order Mycobacteriales; family Nocardiaceae; genus Rhodococcus; species Rhodococcus sp. ZPP. Next base: position 5,365,491 of record NZ_CP058638.1, on the reverse strand, counting down.
AGGACAACGACACCCTCGCCGACCGGCTTCCCACGCTCATCGCCCTTCGCCGCGAGGCTGCACTCCTGATGGGACTCGCACGGCCCACCGATCCGATAACCCACGCTATCCCGAAAGTGGGAATCGTCGGACCACCCACGGACTACCGCACCGCAACGGGAACTCTGGTGCGCGCCGAGGACTACGACGTGTCGGTACGCATGATGTCGATGATGGCGCCCCATCCCGCGATCGGGCTCACCTCCGCTGTCGCAGTGGCGGCAGCCGTCACCGTGTCGGGCGGGACCGTCGCCACCAACGCCCGAATCGGCTGGCCAGGTTCGCTCCGTATCGGCACCGCTGCAGGCGTTCTCGACGTCGACTACGCCCTCGACCCTCAGGGCATCCTGCAGACGGTGACCCTGCACCGAGCCGTACGACGAATCGCGACCGCAGATCTCTTCGTGGCAATCTCGGCTTCCGCGCTCGTGGGTGCGGGGGCCTGAAGGAAACGGTTCACGCTTGTCCGGACCTCCTCCGGATGCGTGCCAACGTGGAGGGCGAATCAGACTGCGTCTCGAATCTCGCTCCGTGTTAGGTGTTGCGTGTGAGGTCGTTCAGAAGGTGCAGTACGGGGTCGTCAACGCCACACAGCGGAGTCGAGGACTGGAATGCCGGCTGCTGTTCCAGACTCTCCAACGCGCCGTTGGAACTCGTCGCCAGGATGAGGTCGGCATCGGTGTCGGCCCGAGACGTCATGACCTGACAATGAGCATTAGTTCCCTGCTGGCGCAAGATCGTTCGCTACCAGCGCGAGAATGTCGTTCGCGTGGCTGACGGCGATGAAATGACCACCACCACTGATCGGGTGCCAGACGGCGCCGGGGGTCTTGTCCGCTACCGTCTTGTTGATGATCTCCGGCACCAGGGTGTCGGCGCTTCCCTGCCAGAAGTGCACGGGGCGAGACACTGTCGTCATGTCGAACGGCCAGGCCTTGTAGAGCATCGTGGCATCGGCGACAAGTCCGTCTGCGCCATGCCGGAAGCATTCGCGCCCTGCCCTCAGAAACGCGTCGAGGACCTTTTCGTCAGCCAACACCTCCCGATCCGCGGTGCACGCCGACTGCGTGATCGCCTTCGCGTAACGATCCGCGAAATGTGTGGCACTGATACCGAGCACGTCGTACATGAGTGTGAAACCGGGATGGAAGTGAAGCGCCAGGCGGCCGCCCAGCGCGTCGACGCTACTGAGATACTTCGCGGCCCAGTTCGATCCGAACGTTCCGTAATTGCCCCCGGCGATGCACACGACATTGACCAGCCGTGCGGGATCCAGATAGGCGGCGGCCGCGAGGGCCCACGGTCCACCCTCGGACCAGCCGGTTACTGCGAATCGGTGTGCGCCGAAGGAGTCGGCCAGCAGCAGGAGGTCATCGGTCCAGCTTTCGAAGGTGCGGTCCGGCTGATGATCTGACCCGCCCATGCCCGGCCGATCCGCGCATACGAATCTCAGTCCGTTGGCCTTCGCATACGGATCGAACAGTTCGGCCTCCAGTCGGCTCGAGGGTCCCCCGTGGTTGTGCAGCACGAGTGGTCCACCCGGGTCACCGGTTTCGAGATACGTGATGGTCCGGTCGCCGACCCGGATACTTCCCTCTCGCGTCACGTGGACTCCTCACAGTGTTGGCCGGAACATGAACCCGGGTCGGCGGCGTCGAAACTGCAGTTCCCTCGCACGTCAGCGACGCTGCTGAAGCCAGTCTCGGTAGTGCGTGGGCGCCAGACGAGCGTCCGAACCCGCTGTGAGCACGTCTCCGGTAACTGCGCCGAACAAGCCGGCATTCTCGTCGAGAGTCACGGTCCGGGCATCGCCCTGCGCCGCCAACGTGATTCTGCCAAGTTCGTCGAGAGGAAAAACCTCCGGACCGGCAATGTCTCGGATACCTCCCAGCGGTGTACCAGTGGAGACTTCGACGAGCGCATCGACCACCTCCGCAGCGGCAATCGGCTGGAGTGGGGTGGAGGGCAGCCGCACTGTATCGCCGTCGGAGGTCCAAGACAAGACGGCGTCGACGAACTCGAAGAACTGGGTGGCACGAAGGATGGAGTACGGCGTCGGCCCCTGCCGGAGCAGGTTCTCCTGGAGGGTCTTTGCCCGGTAGTAATCCAACTGGGGCACTTGATCGACACCGACGATCGAGAGGACCACCTGATGCCGGACACCGGCACGTTCCCCGGCTGCCAGCAGGTTACTCATGGAGGCGCGGAAGAAGTCCAGGGAGGCCTCATCGAAGGTCGGAGAGTTCGAGGCATCGATCACCACATCTGTACCCTCGAGTGCGCTGTCCAGACCCTGACCCGAGATCAGGTCGATCCCGGTGGACTGCGACGCGGGAATCGCCTCGTGACCGGCTTCGTTCAGCTTGCGGACCACCTGCGATCCGATCAACCCGGTACCACCGATGACTGCAAGCTTCATCGTCTCACCTTTCACGGCCGTCGCCGACGGTCGGCGCCGAGATGCCGGAGGCCTCTGCCCATTGTCCTCGCTCGGCAACGCGCTGTGAACCGCTATCGCCGGGTTCGTTGCGGGCTTCGACCGCGGTCCTGCACGCTCACGATCGCTGCGGCGGTGGACGCGATCGTCCGGTCGCCGTCGTCGGTGAGCCTGCCGAGTGCCGCCCGTGCCGCCGTGCCGGGAATCTCCGCGAGGGCCTGTGTGATTCGCAGCCTGGTGGGCGCATCGTCGGCGTTGTCGAGCTCGCGCTGCAGGGCCTCGACGATATCTTCCGCCGGAGATGCAATGGTCGTCAGCAGGCCCAGGACTTCGGCCGCCTCGACATCGCGCCGCCCGTTGACGACCATCTCGAGGAGGGCCGGTATCGAGTCGATGTTTCCACGAGAGCCGAGAGCCAGGGCGGCGTATCCGCGGATGCCGGCATCCGAATCATCGAGGGCTCGTCTCAGTTGTACCGTTGCCTCCGCTGTGTGGACAGCCGCTATCGCGGCAGTCGCGCGACGCCGGACGTCGACCTCCTCCGCGTCGAGACCCTTGGCGAGATGCGCAAGTCCGCGACCGGCGACCCTCGCCAACGACCACTGCAGCGCACCGGCCACATTGGGGTCTTCCTCCGCGAGGGCGGCCTCGACCAGCGCTTCGACGGGTAGCGATGCCTTCCCGCTCTGCGACAGGATCGCTTGTTGACGACGGGCCGCAGACTCCGATTCGAGTGCGCGCAGCAGGGCAACGATGCGCAGCACATCTTCCCACTCCGCCGGGGAGGCGGCGTCTACACGTTCGAGCTTCGCGAGCAGTTCCTCGTCGGCAGCGATTCGCTGGCGGGTGTGCCGGATGAGGTCACCCACCAGATCGGCCGGAGCGAAATCGGGCCCGTCCAATGCTCGTTTGACCTCGTTCAACGACAGCCCCAACGTCCTCAGGCTCTCGACGTGGAACAGCCGTCGGATGTCGTCGGCGGAGTATTCGCGGTAGCCACCAGTGGTGCGGCCGGTGGGACTGACCAATCCCAACGTGTCGTAGTGACGCAGCATTCGCGTACTGACGCCGCACCGCCGAGAAACCTCGCCGATCAACATTGCCTCTCCTTCCGCTACGCGTCCGGGCCGGCGACCGCGACGCGCGTCGCCATCTCGAGTGCAAGGGTGAATCCGCTGTCGGGGTCGTGACAGAGCTGCTTCGTAGCATCGGCATGCGCACGAATCCGCGGATCGGGACTCGCCCCCACGTCGTCGAGGACCGGTAGGACAGCGTCCCCGAGTCCGACCAGCGCACGGCTCAGACTGAGCTGCAGGTGCTGATCGCCCCGGCCTAATTCTGTCGCCAGATCGGCCGCGAGCGCGGCCTCCTCGCCCGGCGGCACGAGCACGACGGCCGCCCGCCACGCGCTGCGCGCGACCTCGTCGTGCTCGTCGTGCACCAATCCCCACACCCCGGGCCAGGCGAGCAGATCCCCCATCTTGGACAGGGTGTGCAGCGCCTGACTGCGGGCCTGCGCGGTGTCGGACCCGAGCTCTCGGACCAGTCTCGGCACCGTGAGCTCGGGGGGCAGGCGGCACAATGCCCAGGTCAGCATGTCGCGGACGAAGAAGTCCGGTTCGACGGCGCACCGCGCGACGAGAGCGTCCGTGAGCTGGGGGTCAGGGCGCGTTCCGGCCGCGAGTGCCGCCCGCAGCCGGCTCGACGGGCCGCCCGCTGCCAGAGTGTCGACGAGGTGGGCGTTCGGCCCACCGTGGTTGGTTGTGTTCACGACAACCACCTCCTTCGCCGACCATTCGAGTCCTTGTCACTGTGTCAGGGTCAAGCGTTGCTGTCAGGGTGGGCGTCGATCAACTCGCAGATCTTGCACGAGAGAAGTCGCCGGCATCTCTACTGTGAGGGGTGCGAGTTCCACCGATGAGTTTGTCCGGCTCGCGGAGTCCAACCATCATCACCCTCTTCGACAGTGCAGGAGAAACTGAATGGATCAGCTGCTGAGAGTCCAGAACTTCACTGTGTCTGGTGACGGGTTCGGCGCGGGTGAAAACCAGAGCTTCGAGAGACCGTTCGGCCACGCCGACCCCGGCGAGATGTTCGCCTGGGCCGGCGCCACGGCGAGCTGGCCCATGCGGACCGACCCCGGTGGGAGCCGCGGACTCGACGACTACTTCACGCGGGATTTCGCCCGAAACATTGGCGCCGAGATCATGGGCCGCAACAAATTCGGACCCCAACGGGGGCCGTGGGAGGACCTCAGCTGGCGCGGCTGGTGGGGCGACGAACCCCCGTTCCATACCCCGGTATTCGTGATGACTCATCACGAGCGTCCGTCGTTCACCCTCTCCGACACCACATTCCACTTCGTCGGAGGTGACCCTGCCACAGTTCTCGAGCAAGCGCGTGACGCCGCGGGCAGCAAGGACGTCCGACTCGGCGGCGGGGCTACCACCATCCGGCAGTTCCTCGACGCCGACCTCGTGGACACGATGCATGTGGTGGTCTCTCCGGTGCAACTCGGGTCCGGCGTGCGACTGTGGGAGTCCCCCGATGAGCTGCTCGACCGGTTTCATCTCGAGGTTGTGCCGAGCCCCAGCGGTGTGGCACACCACCTGTTCTGGCGCAGGTGATCACTTCGCCCGACTCACCTGCGGGGAACCGGCGCCTGCCGGTTCCCCGCAGGGCCGAATCGGAGCCGCGCAGCGAGTTCGGCGCGACTGCGAACTCCCGTCTTCGCATAGACGGATTTCAGGTGATCCTGCACGGTGTTGGCAGTGATGGCACGGCGCTGCGCGATGTCGGATGTGGCGTATCCCGCCACGACGTCGCTACAGATTTCGCGTTCTCGTGCGGTCAACCCATAGGCGGCGAGCAGTAGACCGGTGAGGTCGCTGCCACCGGCCGATTCGAAAGTGACTACGGTCTGCGATTCGTCGCCACCGAGCATGGCGGTTGCTCGCACCAGAATCCAGCCGCCGTGTGCGTCACGGATCCGGGCCCGGAAGATCCCGGAACTGCTGGACCGTGCACCGAATGTCGCGGCCCGTAGCACCACGGTCATCCGCCCGTGGGCGACTTCCTCGACGCGATCCCGCCAGGTTCGGGCCGCGGAGGTGAAGGAAAGGGGATCGCCCGTGGCACTCGTCAACACCACTGCCGGCCCCTGATCGTCCGGTGGGTGGGTAGCCGGAGAGTGCACTGCCGCTGCCCGGGTCGCGGCCGCCAGCCCCGGCGCCACCAGCGCGAGAAACTCGATGTCGCGGTCGGAGAAATCCGGCCCCGATCGAACGAAGCCGGCTCCACCCCAGCAGGTTCCGTCCACTCGAAAGATGACCCGAACCTCGCGTGGGAGACCGAGGGGCCGCCACACGCCACTGTGCCGGAGACTGCGCGCCACCTCATCGACGGGCAGGTCGGAGGCACGTGCGACTCCACGACCGGTGCAGGCGAGATCGGCAAATGTCGCGGGATCACGTCCGCCGTATTCCGACTCGGCAAGCAGCGGCTCGTATTCCTGGGGAATGCGATTGCGCCCGCTGGTCATCGAACTGATCGCGAGCGACTCCGGGTCGATCATCGCCCAACACGTCAGGTCACTGGACACCGTCTGCTCGACCAGTTCGATGGCGCGCTCGTGCACTTGCGTGACGCCGGCACCCGATGCCGCCAACGCCACCACTTCCCGGCGGATCCTGTCCGCTCGGATCTCGAGCATGCAGCCAAGTATGCGCTGCTCACACCGTCGCGGCTATCCCAGATTTCTGGGATGGGCCACCGATCACCCCGGTCTTACGGTCGCAGTATGTCTACCCACGTTCACATCCTCCGCTCCTGTGACGGCCTACGCCTCACCATTCCCGACGCCGATATCACGGTGCTGGTACCCGGCGAGGTCACCCGCGGGGCATACGAGGTCTTCCTGGTCGAGAGTCGGCAAGGCAGACCGGGGCCACTGCATACCGAGCCGTGGCCGAAGTCCTACCACCTACTGCGCGGCCGGATTCTCGTCCAGGCGGCCGACACCGGTTACGAACTCGCCGCGGGTGAATCCATCATCTTCCCCCCGGGAACGATGAACACCTTCACCGTTCTCAGCGAGTCGGCCGAGTTCCTCCTCGTCACGGCCGGTGCGGACATGAGCGGGTTCTTCACCGAACTCGACGCCCTCGGTCGCGCTCAGCACTCGGAGGAGGACGTCGCTCCCCTTCTCCACAAGGTCGCGAACGAGTACGGGATCACGCTGGCGAGCCAAGCAGGTGCGTCATGATCGTCATTGCTCAGATTGCGACGCTGATCGCGGCGGCCGTTCATCTACTGGCGTTCGTGTGGGAGTCGGTGGTGTTCCTCCGGCCGTCGGTGCACGAGCGGCTGTTCCGGATTCCCACCTCCGACGTACCGGCCGTCCGCCTGTGGGCGTTCAACGTCGGTTTCTACAACTTGTTCCTCGGTTCCGGCGCGGTGGCCGGCGTGGTTCTCTGGTGGGCCGGGTCGGACACCGCGGGCCGCACCCTCGTGATCTACACCTGCATCTTCATGTTCCTGGCAGGAATCGCCCTGGCCGTCTCGGACCGTATGGCCTTGAGCCGCCCTCGCGGGTCGGGCGTCGCCGGAGCCCTGTCCCAGAGCACACCTCCCCTGGTGGCGTTGGTGGCCCTGGCGATCGGATGAGCACGATCGTCTCGCGATTGCCAGTAAGTTCTCAGGCTCCGAACCCACCCCAGAGGGTCGCCGGGCGGCACCATGGAGTGATGTCACAGATGACCGTGCTCGCCGTCGGTGGCACCGGCGAATCCCGTCCCGATGACCGCCGCACCGAAGTCTCGGGCCTCCTCCGCGAAGTGACCGTCCGACTCGACGACCGTTTTGCGCCCCAATGGGTCGGTTACCCGGCGTCGTACGGGCCAGTCGCGACGGGCGGCCTCAGCTACGTGCAGAGCACCGAAGCGGGAGTCTGCGCGTTACTCGACCGACTCCGGGAAGACGCCGGCCCGATCGCCCTGATCGGCTACTCGCAGGGGTGCACGGTCATCCGGGAACTTCTGGGAATGATTGCTGCGGGCATTGTCCCAGTGGGCCGCATCGTTGCCGCCGGATTCATTTCGGATCCGCAGCAACCGGCCGGGGTGGTGCCGGGCTGCGAGGGACGCGGCGTCGCCGGCGAGGGCCCGCCACTCCCCGCCGCGGTTTCGGTGATGTGGGTGGCGAACCCGCAGGACATGATCTGTAATGCCAGCGACGACAGCTACGTCCGCGACATTGCGGATCTCACCCGATCGATGTCGCTGCGCACCGCGCACACCTGGTGTGCGCACATGTGGCAGCTGCTCCGCCACAACAGTTTCCAGAATGCGGCGAAGACCCGCTTCAGCCCCCGTCAGTGGCGTACCGACCTCCGGCGTCTGCGTATCGCACTCGTCGAAATTCTTGGCTACCTCCCGCCACGGCTGGCCTGGCGTGGTATTCGTATCGCCAACCGGCGGGGTGGACGGCACATCGCGTACGCAACCGAACCCCTCGACGCGCGTGGGCTGACGGGATGTCAGGTGTTGGCACGCTGGCTGTGCGACACGGCGGATGACCACACCGTCTCCGAGTCGCTGAGCCCGGCCGCCTGAACCGAACGCGCGAGGACGGCCATCGACGCTCCCTCACCGACCGCACTGTGCACTGCCATCAGTCCGCCGAGGGAAATGAGAGCAGCGCCCGCGTCGAGCGCCAACCTCCCGACAGCGAGTGCACCGGTCACCATTTGTCGCATACTCATCAGGATCTCCTCCGGTTGCCGACCGCTCTGACACCTTCCTATAGATACGTGCCCGGATACCCGATGGCTCAACCACAGCTTCAGACCTGAGGCTCGAGAGACTCCCCGACGCTCACCGCCTCCACAGTTCGGGAACGCCCTGGTTCCACATCGAAGCGGCGCGGGGTCATAATGGGTCGTTATGGACGCATATCACGCTGATGCGGCCACCGCAGACTCCGTCCTCGCCTCACCCGAGGACGCCCCTGCGGTGGTGAAGAAGGTTGCCCGGTCTGCCGCGACGCTGAGCGTCGAGCGGTTGGCCGCGTTGGTGACCGCTATGGGTGGATCGATCTCAGACGAAGATCACCTGGTGGTTGTACTGCAGCGAGCAGTGGAGATCGCGCACGAGGCGATCGATGGCGCCGACAGCTGCGGCATCACCATCGTGTCCGGCGGCCGTACCTTCACCGCAGTGCACACCGATGCGCGAACCCTGCAGGTCGACGCCCACCAGTACGAAATCGGTGAGGGTCCGTGCCTGCATGCGGCAACCACGGGCGAGACAGTGCGCGTAGACGTCGACAGTGCCGACGCGCGGTGGCCCCAGTTCATCGCCGCCGCGAAAGAAGAAGGCGTCCGCTCGTTCCTTGCTGCCCCGCTCTACACACCTAGCGAGCGTTTCGGTTCGCTCAACATCTATGGTCGCAGGCCCAACGCCTTCACCAAGCAGGACGAAGCCGCCGTCGATGCCCTGACCGCCGCTCTGGCCCGTGCCATCGCCGACTATGCGCGCTTCCGGCATGCGCGGGATCTCGCCGACGGGCTACGCGAGGCCCTCGAAAGCCGCGCCCCGATCGAGCAGGCCAAGGGCATGCTGATGGCCATCCACCGGATCGACGCCGACGCCGCCTTCCAGATGCTCGCCGAGAATTCGCAGCGCAGCAACCGCAAGCTGCGGGTTGTCGCGAAAGAACTGCTGGCCGCCGTCTCCGGAGTCGACGCCGCAGCCGCCGACGAGACGGCGAAAGAACCTTCCTGATCCGCGCACTGCAGCACAAAGTCCTGCCCGGCATATGACTACCGAACAGGACCGTGCGCGCCTTCGGAGCTGCTTTCTCAACTCCGTGCGCTGAGCAGATGCACACGTAGGAACGAGCAGCCACTTCCGGACGAGAGTACGCGTGCTTCGGCGGCCTACGCCTGCGACAATGGGACGGTGTACGACGACGTCTCCACACTGGGCAGCGAAAAACTGACCGCCATCCTGGCGGAGCAGCGGGCCCTCCTCGGAGAATCAGTCGCCAACGACTACGGCGAGGCGTACTGCATCCACGCCCGTGAGCGCATCGAAGAACTCGAGGCTGAGGTCGCCCGCCGCGGATTGTAGTTCTCGCCGCACTGTCCCGGGTGTGGTCTGCTAGAAGGCGTAGTCCACGACCACCGGAGCGTGGTCACTCATTCGGCGGTCCGCCGCCGGATCCCGGTCGGTGCCGGCCGCGACCACCGCCCCCGCCAGCCGTGGCGTCGCAAGGTGGTAGTCGATACGCCACCCGACATCATTCACGAATGACTGCCCCAGCCACGACCACCACGAGTACGGACCGTCGACGTCCGGATGCTGTCGCCGGACGACGTCGACGAGCGTGCGCGGCGACAGGATGGAGTCGAACCACTCACGTTCCTCCGGCAGATAACCCTCCACCTGGTTGCTGCGGCGCCAGTTCCGAACGTCGTGACGGGTGTGCGCAATATTGAGGTCACCCATCACCAGCAGTTCCCTGCCCCGTGCGCGTGCCGTGCGGCGCGCGCGGGTCAGCTGTCGCGCGAATGCGGAGAGAAACCGCATCTTGCGGTCGTAGCGGGCTCCACCGTCGGGCGCCTCCCGCATGCGCCCCGGCTTCTGGAGGTGCGCCGGAAGGCCACCCTTCGGGAGGTACATCGACACCACGGTGATCGGCGCCTCGGCAAGGTCCACCTCGAGGTACCGGCCCTCGTTGGCGAACTCCCCCAGCCCACGGGCCAACGGCACCGGGTCGAGTTCCACTGTCTCGGTGTGCGTTTCCCCCGGCCGTTGCACGAGAGCCACACCACTCCACGTTCGAATCGCGAGGGGCGCACACCGAGTCAGGACCGCCACACCATTGCGGCCCGCGAGCTCCCCCTCGTCGTACGCCAGGTGGTACTCGCCGAACACACCCGGCGGGACAGCGCTGGCACGAGCCCGCATCTCCTGGATCGCGACCACATCGGGTCGACGATCGGCCAGCCACTCCTCGAATCCGCGCCGCTGCGCCGCACGAATCCCATTGACGTTGAAGGTCGCGATCCGCACGAGGCACAGTGTAGGGAACCGGGGCCGTCTCGCTGTACCGGGTCAGGCTCTCAACCGAATCGATGATCCAACGGACGACAAACTACTGAAGTGTGATCGAGTCGTCTCCGAAGTCCGCCACCACGCGTAGGCGTCCGCCGAGCGCAGCCACATACGATTCCAAGGTGCCCAACTCCGTGTGTTGCAAGTCGCCGCGTTCGAGCTTCGACACTCGGGCTTGTGAGACACCTAGCGCCTTAGCAACATCCGCCTGCCGCGGCCCTTGGGCCTTACGGATGTCTGCCAGGCGGTAGGCGCGCACCATCTCATGCATCTCCTTACGTGCGTTGTCCGCGCGCTGCGGATCGATCAATCCGTTGTCGACCGCCTCCGCGCGAACCTCACGCCAATTCCGTGCCACCTTCGACACCTCCTTCAGTCGTCGTAATCTCCGTCTAGCCGCTTCTGATACCGGTCGTCCGCCACCGGGATGTTTTCGGCATACCACGCCCGCCATTGACCAGTCTTATCGCCGCCGACTAGCAGTACCGCATCGCGGTGTGGATCAAAAATGAACAAGATTCGTATGTGAGTACCCGGCGGTCGCAACTCCTTCATGCTGTGAAAGCGAGAGGCTTTCACCTTGTCGACCACTGGGCGCCCTAAGGTTGGACCGGTAGCCTCGAGAAGGTCAATCGCACCAGCAACATGCTCGGCAGCCTCTGGGTCGGTCGAAGCAAGTTCGATGAACCATTCTTCAACCTCCTTCAAGAGTTCTACGTTGAACACAAGGAGATCATATAACTTCTATGTTGTATGGTCCAGACTTAGCATAACTCGGCCTGGGCCATCCCCATCGGTGACCTTGCACGGATCGAAAGCGCATCACGGACGAATCGCTCGGTCTCGCTGATTCGCCCAATCGATCCGAGTTAATCGACGCATCCCATGACTGACTCGGGGTAGGAACGCAGGCGCTCACGTGCGATACCTTCGGCTGCCTTCTCCGCGACGAAGCGTCGCTGAAGATCGCACGACGAGTCGACCGTCGTATTCAAAGAGGCGCTAGGAACTGCTGTGTACTCAATGTGCATCGAAGACCGTATCTAGCCGCCGACCAGGCGTTCTAGACGTTGAAGCGGAACTCCACGACGTCTCCGTCGGCCATGATGTAGTCCTTGCCTTCCATGCGCACCTTGCCGGCGGCTTTGGCGGCGGCCATGGATCCGGCGGCGACGAGGTCGTCGAAGGAGACGATCTCGGCCTTGATGAAGCCGCGTTCGAAGTCGGTGTGGATGACGCCGGCGGCTTGGGGGGCGGTGTCGCCCTTGTGGATGGTCCAGGCCCGCGCTTCCTTGGGGCCTGCGGTGAGGTAGGTCTGCAGGCCGAGGGTGTGGAAGCCGGTGCGGGCGAGAGCGTGGAGGCCGGGCTCGGACTGTCCGATGGAGTCGAGCATCTCCTGCCGGTCCTCTTCGTCGAGCTCGAGCAATTCCTGTTCGACCTTGGCGTCGAGGAACACGGCGTCCGCGGGGGCGACGGATGCGCGCAGTTCGGCGACCTTCGCCTCGTCCGTGAGCACTGCCTCGTCGGCGTTGAACACGTAGAGGAACGGCTTGGTGGTGAGCAGACTCAGCTCGCGCAGCAGTGTGAAGTCGAGCTTGTCTTTCGCGCTGAACAGCGTCTTGCCGGTGTCGAGCACTTCCTGCGCGGCCAGTGCGGCCTCGTGCAGGGGCTTGAGGTCCTTGTTCTTCTTCGCTTCCTTCTCGAGCCGCGGCAGAGCCTTCTCCAACGTCTGCATGTCGGCGATGACGAGCTCGGTCTCGATCACCTCGATGTCGGACGCCGGGTCGACGCGGCCGTCGACGTGCACCACGTCGTCGTCGTTGAACACGCGTACCACCTGGCAGATGGCGTCGGCTTCCCGAATGTTGGCCAGGAACTTGTTGCCGAGACCGGCGCCTTCGGAGGCGCCCTTCACAATGCCGGCGATATCGACGAACGACACCGTCGCAGGCAGGATCCGCTGGGAACCGAAGATCTCGGCGAGCTTGTTCAGCCGGGGATCGGGCAGTTCGACCAGGCCGACGTTGGGTTCGATGGTGGCGAACGGGTAGTTCGCGGCCAGCACGTCGTTGTTGGTCAGCGCGTTGAACAAGGTGGACTTGCCGACGTTGGGCAGTCCGACGATTCCGAGGGTAAGGCTCACGGTCGTTGGATTCTACGGCCTCGGCCGCGGTGACCGGTCACCAGTTGCGCGCGTCCCCGTTCGGGGTGTAACCCGGTGATAGCCCGGAGCTGCCGCACGGCTGCCGAAACTCCTGGCCGGGACCCGTAACGGGGGGAGGCGGGTTGACGATGTAACAAGGCTAAGCACCACACCGGAAGGACACAGTCAGCACGCGGTCCCGAACGATCACCGCACCGTAACTGAAACCCGTACCCCGGGCCCCTCTGACCTCCACGCCCCACGGGTGTGGCGGCACCCGCGACCCCCGGTCGTTGCATGGAGGGATCCTCCCCTTGGATTCTTCAACTTCATCCGACCCCCACACCGACAGGTTCGGTGCCGGCTTTCCGCTGTCGTCTGCGCAGCGCGGGATGTGGCTGGCGCAGCGGCTGACGCCCGAGGTTCCCCTCTGCATCGCGCAGTACGTCGAAGTGCACGGACCCTTCGATGTGGCCTTGCTCGACAAGGCGTCCGTGACCGCCGCGCGCGAGTTCCACTCCCCGTTCCTCCGGATTTTCGAGGTGGACGGCGAACCTTTCCAGGTGGTCGACCCGACCCTCGATTTGTCGACCGAGTACGTCGACCTCCGGGCCGCCGCCGACCCGCTGGCGGCGGCGCACACGTGGATGGAGGACGACTACACGAGACCTCTCGACCCCGAGGCGGACATGCTGGCCGCATCAGCGGTTCTGCACGTCGGGGATCAGCATTACTTGTGGTACAGCAGGATTCACCACGTCGCGCTGGACGGATACGGGGCGATGACCATGGTCAATCGCATCGCCGCCCTCTACACGGCTGCCGTGCAGGGGCACCCCCCGGAACCGAATCTTGCGGCGGATCTGCGCACCCTCTACGCCCTCGACCAGCAGTATCGGTCGTCGTCTCGATTCGAAGCCGACCGCGACTACTGGGCGCAGCGGATCGCCGGGTTCGCGGAGGGGTCGAGCCTGTCCGAAGTGGTCGCGCCGGCAGTCGCGAAGAGCATCCTCCTGACTACCTCGCTGTCGGATGCCGCGTCAGAGCGCCTGATGCACTCGGACGAGGTGTTCGGAGTTCCCGCAGCCGGCGTGGTCGTGGCTGCCTTCGGTTGCTACCTGGCGAGAATGAGCGGCCGCGAGAAAGTGTTGCTCAGCCTGCCCGTCTCCGGTCGAACCACCACCATCCTGCGACGTTCCGGTGGAATGCTCGTCAGCCTCGCCCCACTGCACATCAGCGCGCCGCCAGAGGACCGGGTGGACGAGATGCTGCGCCGGTCCCAGTTGGAGCTCATGGGCGCACTCCGCCATCAGCGCTACACCCTCGAGGACATTCGCCGTGATGCCGGCGACCGATCGTCTGGCCGCCGTCTCACCGGTCCGATGGTCAACGTCATGCTCTTCCATCCGGAAATCACACTGGGCCCGGTGACCGGGGAATTCCACGTCGTCACGTCCGGTCCAGTCGAGGACCTCCTGGTGAACGTCTACCGCAGCGGCACACCCGAGAGGACGCTGGTCGAGTTCCGGGGCAACCCGCACCGGTACACCGACGAGGACCTGCGTCGGCACCATTCCGCTTTCGTCGCCCTGTTGGAGGAGCTCCTCGAGGCCCGCCCCGAAGACGCGACAGCCGACGTTCATCCCGAATCCGCCGCCGAAGGAGCACGCCGACGGCGGAAGGTGGCTGCGCTCGACTATTGGAAGCAGACCCTCGACGGCCTGTCCGCGAACGACATTCTGCCCACCGACCACCCGCGGCCCGTCGATCGCACACTCGTGGCGGACGGACGGGTCGATGTTCGCATCCCGGCCGAACTGCACCAACGCATGCACAGTGTCGGCGCCGACTGCCGATTCGCAGCCTTCTCCGCGATTCATACCGGGCTGGTCGCACTGCTCTCGCGACTGGGGAGCACCAACGACATCGCGGTCGGCACCTCCGGTGGTCCGGGCGGTGGGCCGCTGATCCTGCGCACCCCCGTCGACAGCGCCCAGACGTTCACTGACGTGCTCGGACGGGTCCGCGACACCGAGCTGGGCGCGTACACCCACTCCGACGTCCCCTTCGACGAGGTCGCTGCGGCACTGGGCCTACAGGACGAGTCGTCCGGCCGGTGCCCATTCCAGATCGGTCTCGAATTCGCGGGTACGGCAACGGACGCGTCACCGACCGACGGCGCGGACCTGTCGGTCGTCTGCACGGCGCACCCCGACTGTGCAGGCGTCGATATCCAGCTTCTTTTCGCGACGGCCTTGTTCGAACCCGACACCGTGCGGGAGTTCGGGGACCGCTTGGTGCGCCTGCTCGATGTCGCCACGCTCGACTCCGGTGCGGCCGTCGGTGATTTCGACGTCCTCACTCCCGCCGAACGCGCGAACCTGGTACCCGCTCTGGGACCGCCTGCGCTGCCGCCCCGACTGCTGCCCGACATACTGACTTCGGCCGCGGAAATCGATCCCGACGCCATTGCCGTCTCCGAGCGGGGCACCGACATGTCGTACCGCGAACTGGACGAGGAATCGAATCAGTTGGCACGCCTGCTGATCGCGCGCGGTGCCGGACCGGACACCATCGTCGCGCTCGCACTGCCGCGATCTTCCGAGTTCGTGCTCGCGCTCTGGGCCGTCGCCAAGTCCGGTGCAGCGTTCCTCCCGGTGGACCCGAACTACCCGCAGGCCCGCATCGAGCACATGCTGACCGATTCGGGCGCAGTGCTGGGCGTGACCGATCACCGACACCGCCTGCGTTCGCCTGCCGTGTCTTGGCTCGACTTGGACGACACACGAACCGAGACGACGGTCGCCGGGTGCTCTCCTACCCGTGTGACCCAGGCGGACCGATTGCGGCCACTGCGGCGTGACCACGCGGCCTACGTGATCTACACGTCCGGTTCCACCGGCATCCCGAAGGGTGTGTCGGTCGGGCACCGGGGCATCGCCGACCTCGTCAGCGCGGAACGCGAAGGTCTGGAAATTTCGCCGAAATCGCGGGTCTCCCATTTTGCCTCGCCCAGTTTCGACGCTTCCATCTTCGAACTGCTCGGCGCATTCGGAGCGGGAGCGCGGGTGGTGATCGTGCCACCTGCCGTCGTCGGCGGCGCCGAACTGACCCGGGTACTCGCCGACGAGCACGTCAGCCACGCAATATTCACGCCGACTACTGCGGCGACACTCGATCCCGCGGCCCTCCCCGAGCTGACCGATCTGGCCCTCGCCGGCGAGGCAAGCCCGCCCGAGTTGGTCACGCGGTGGGCGTCTGCCGCCCGGCGGGTCCGCAACGCATACGGCCCCACCGAGGCCACGATCATGTCGACGCTGAGCCCACCGCTCGCGCCAGGGCAACGGGTGACCCTGGGCGGGCCGATCCGGGGGTTCTCGATACTGGTTCTCGACTCCCGACTCCATCCGGTTCCGCCGGGAGTCGCAGGCGAGGTGTATCTGGGTGGTCCCGGCCTTGCCCGCGGGTATCACCGGCGACCCGGCTTGACTGCAGCACGTTTCGTTGCCGACCCGCACGGTCCACCGGGCGAGCGCCTCTACCGCACGGGCGACGTCGCCGCGTGGCGGAAGTGTGCCGACCTTCCGGACGGAACACCCACCGGCCTGTCGCTGGAGTACCTGGGCCGCAGCGACTTCCAGGTCAAGATCCGCGGGTTCCGTATCGAACTCGGCGAGATCGATGCCGTCCTGATGCGGCATCCCACGGTGAGCTTCGC
Organism: Rhodococcus sp. ZPP; assembly: GCF_017656075.1. Taxonomy (NCBI): domain Bacteria; kingdom Bacillati; phylum Actinomycetota; class Actinomycetes; order Mycobacteriales; family Nocardiaceae; genus Rhodococcus; species Rhodococcus sp. ZPP. Next base: position 5,349,037 of record NZ_CP058638.1, on the reverse strand, counting down.
TGCGACGGTCGACCGCGCCACCAGCGCAGGCGACCCCACACTGGTCGCCTATGTGCGACCGGTGCAGGGCGCGCAGGTGGACGTCCCCGGATTGGAAACGCTCCTGCGACGCACCCTCCCCCGGTACATGCTTCCGTCGGCCATCGTGCCGCTCGACGAGGTCCCGCTCACCCCTGGTGGGAAACTCGACCGTGCGGCGTTGCCCGCACCCACCTTCCTGCCCGGCAGCACTCATCGGAAGCCGGCCACCCCGACGGAGGCCACCGTCGCCGCCGTCTGGGAGACCGTGCTGGGGGTCAGCGGCATCGGCGCCCACGACGACTACTTCGATCTGGGCGGGAATTCGCTGACGGCGACCCGGGTAGTGGCCCGGGTGAACGCGGCCCTCGGCACCACGATCGGGGTCGCTGAACTGTTCGAGGCGCCGACGGTGACGACACTGGCTGCGAGACTCGACCGGGACGAGCATCGCGGGCCTGACCGTCCCGCTCTTGCCCCGGTGGCACGCCCCGCCGTCATTCCGCTGTCCTCCGCTCAACAGCGCATGTGGTTCATCAATCAGTACGACACCACGTCACCCGCCTACAACATTCCGCTCGTCGTCCGCTTGACGGGACGACTCGACGTGCCCGCCCTGGTGGCCGCGATCGGTGACATCGTGGAACGGCACGAATCGCTGCGCACTGTGTTCCCCGCATCACCCGACGGCCCGCACCAGGTCGTGCTGCCGGCCGCCGACGCGGTACCCGTCATCGAACCGATCCCCGTGGAGAACGAAAGCGGACTGGCGCAACGCCTTTCCGAGGTGTGCTCGACGAGGTTCGACGTCGCCACCGCCGTCCCCTTGCGCTGCACCCTCCTTCAGCTCGGCGACAGCGAGTACGTCCTGGCGCTGGTTCTGCACCACATCGCGGCGGACGGGGCGTCGACCGCGCCACTGGCTCGGGATGTGACCACGGCGTACGCCGCGCGCACCGCCGGTCACGCGCCGCAGTGGCCACCGCTCGCCGTGCAGTACGTCGACTACACCCTCTGGCAGCGTGCATTGCTGGGAAGTGACACGGACCCGGACAGCCTGCTGTCGCGGCAACTCGACTACTGGACCGAAACACTGAGCGGAAGTCCCGCTCTGCTCGAGTTGCCCACCGACCGCCCGCGCCCGGACACCCGGTCGCTGCGTGGCGGCCGCGTAGAATTCTCGATCGACCCCGAGTTGCACGGCGCCGTGCTCGAGCTTGCGCGAAGCTCCACGTCGACGGTGTTCATGGTGTTGCACGCCGCACTGGCAGTTCTGCTGGCCCGGCTCAGTGGATCCGACGACGTCGCCGTCGGCACTCCGGTGGCAGGCCGCGGCGAGGCAGCGCTGGACGACGTCGTCGGCATGTTCGTCAACACCGTGGTCCTGCGTACCCAGACAGACCTGTCGACGGGTTTCGGCGACACCCTTCGGCACGTGCGGGACACCGATCTCGCCGCCTTCGGTCACACCGACATCCCGTTCGAGCAGCTGGTGGAGGTGCTGGACCCCCCACGTTCATCGGCATATTCACCGCTCTTCCAGGTATTGCTCGAGTTCGAACACATTCTGCCTTCGGGCAGGGAACTGCACGGTCTCGAGCTGCCCGGACTCCGCCTGGAGCCGGTCGACTACGACGCGGGAATGGCCAAGTTCGATCTGCAGCTCTGGCTCTCCGAACGCCTCGACACCAACGGCTCCCCCCTCGGTATGCAGGCGGGGGTCGTGTATGCCACCGATCTGTTCGACGAGCAGACGGTGCGGAAATTCGCCGAGCGTTTCGTGCGCATACTGGAGGCGGTCACCGAGAATCCGCAGACCCCGATCGGTGACATCGAGATCCTCGATGCAGCCGAGCGGGACGCCGCGCTCACGCCTTGGCGGCAGCCCGTCACAATGAGTGAAAGCCAGACTCTCGCAGACGTATTACTCCGCGCGGCGACGACGTCCCCGAATCAGGCAGCCGTCACCTACGCGGGTGACACGGTCTCGTATTCCGAGCTGGCTACCCGCGTCACTCGCCTGGCCCGTCTGCTGATGAACCGCACGCTTACCCCCGAAACCGTGGTCGCCGTGGCGGTTCCCAGGTCCGTCGACTGGGTGGTTGCCGTGCTCGCGGTGATCGCAGCGGGCGGTGCCTGTCTCCCGGTCGAGGTGACCTGGCCCCGCTCCCGCGTCGAGCATGCCCTGACGTCGGCGGATCCCGCGATGATCATCACTCACCTCGACCTCGCGGCTGAACTCCCCGACACCGGTTCTGCTGTCGTCGTGCTCGACGCTCCCGACACGGTGCACGAACTCGCTGCCACGTCGGATGCGCCGCTCACGCATGCTGCGACGCCGGACTCGGCCGCCTATGTGCTGTTCACCGCCGGTTCGACGGCGCCGCCGAAGCCGGTCTCTCTCTCGCACCGCGCCGTGCTCGCCGCCTTCGCCTCCGCATCCCAGTTCGGCTTCGACAATTCCGACGTGTGGACGACGTTTGCCACCCACACCGTCGATCTCTCCGTGTGGGAGCTGTGGGGTGCGTTGCTGCATGGTGGTCGGTTGCTGATCGTCGATGAAGACACCGCCCGGTCACCGCGCGAGACCGCAGCACTGATTGCCCACGAACACGTCACTGTCCTGAGCCGGACCCCCACAGCATTCGATCCGATTCTTCGCGCCCTGCCAACGGCGGGAAGCACTCCACTGTCAGCTCCGCGACTCGTCGTCCTCGGCGGCGAGGCCGTCTCCACCAACCTGGCCGCACGATTGTCCACGCTGCCGGCGTCGACCACCGCCATGCAGATGTATGCCTCCACCGAGACCGTCACCTGGGTGGCAGCGTCGGAGGTACTCGCGACCGCACACCAGGCACAGGCCCTCCCGCTGATATCCGCGCCCGGGCGGCCACTCGTCGTTCTGGATCGTCGGCTGCACATCGTCCCCGCGGGTGTCGTGGGCGAGCTGTATGTGGGCGGTACCGCCCTCGCACGCGGCTATCACGGCCGGGCACGTGCCACCAGCACCCGCTTCGTGGCGAGTCCGTTCGATGGTCCCGGCGAACGGATGTACCGCACCGGCGATCTGGCGCGAACCGACCGAGACGGGGGCCTTTACATCGTCGGCCGTTCCGACTTCCGGTCGTCGCTCCGCGGATACCGTATCCCCCTCGACGAGATCGACGCGGCGATGTCGGCGCACCCGTCGATCGACCGGGCGGTGACGGTCGACTACACCACCCGTTCGGGTGACCACGCCCTGGTGTCCTATGTGACGCCGGCCGCGAGTGCCGAAGTGGAGCAAGGCCGTCTGACCGAATTTGCCGCGACCCTGCTTCCGGCGCACTGCATTCCCACCGAGATAGTGGAGCTCGACACTCTTCCCGTCGACTCCACCGGTGCGGTCGACCGCACCGCCCTGCCCGTGCCCGAATCCCTCGGGTACGCCGCCGAGTTCCGCGCGCCCAGGACACCACGCGAGGAAGCGGTCGCATCGGTGTTCGCGCAGGTACTCGGTGTCGAAGGTGTGGGCGTCGACGACAACTTCTTCGAACTCGGCGGCACCTCCCTGATCGCCACGAAGGTGGTGGCCCGCCTCAACTCGGCGCTGAGCACCGGAATCGGTGTGCGCGCCCTATTCGAGGCGCCGACCGTGCAGGCCCTGGCCGCCGTGCTCGACGCCGAAGACAAAGAGGCGTCCCTCCCACCGCTCCGACCGAGGGATCCCACCCGGCCGGTCCCGGTATCGTTTGCGCAACAACGGATGTGGTTCGTCAATCAGTTCGATACCAGCTCCGCGGCCTACAACATACCGATGGTCGTGCGTATCAGCGGACCACTCGATATTGCCGCTCTCAGCGCTGCCCTGGTGGACGTCGTCACTCGACACGAATCGTTGCGGACGGTGTACCCCCTCACCGACGATGGACCGGTCCAGGTGGTGCAACCCGTCGACGAGGCACAACTCGAACTCACGCCGATACCGATCCTCGACGACAAGCACCTGCGGGAACGGATCGACGACGTCATCGCCACCACCTTCGACGTCACGGTTCGGGCACCGCTGCGTGCCGAGGTATTCCGCGTGGACCCACTCACCCACGTCTTCGTGCTCGTGGTGCATCACATCGCGGCGGATGGGTGGTCCCTGGTTCCGCTGGCGCGAGACATGACCACGGCGTATGCCGCGCGCACGCAGGGTCACGCCCCCGACTGGAAGCCACTTCCCGTGCAGTACGGGGACTTCGCACTCTGGCAACGAGAGGTCCTGGGGTCCGCCGAAGACCCGACGTCGCCACTGTCCGAGCAGCTCACCTACTGGCGGACCACGTTGGCCGATCTCCCTGAGAGGCTCGAACTGCCGGCCGACCGTCCACGACCCACGACCGCCACCTACCAGGCGGCCACCGCCCGCTTCACCATGTCACCCGAGACACACCGTCGGCTGACCGAGTTGGCGCGGGAACACGATGCCACTCCCTTCGTCACCGTCCACGCCGCTCTCGCGGTTCTGCTGTCGCGGCTCGGGAACACCGGCGACGTCACGGTGGGATCGCCGATCGCGGGACGTGGTGAACAGGCACTCGACGATCTCGTCGGCATGTTCGTCGGCACCCTCGTGCTGCGCACGCGAATCGACCCGGCACTGCCGTTCGACAAGGTCCTGGCCCGCGTACGAGAAACTGATGTCGACGCCTTCGCGCACGCGGACATCCCCTTCGAGCGTCTGGTCGAGGAACTGAACCCGGCGCGTTCCACGGCTGCACACCCCCTGTTCCAGGTGATGCTCTCCTTCCTGAACCTGGCGGAGGCGAAACCGGAATTGCCCGGACTGCGCGTGTCCACCCTCGACCTCGACTCGCACCTGTCCCAGTTCGACCTGAATGTCGTTCTGCGCGAGCACCTCACCGACGACGGCGCGCCTGGCGGAATCACCGGCGAATTCGTGTATTCCACCGATCTCTTCGACGAAGCGACAGTGCGCGGGTTCGTCGACATGTTCCTCCGCGTGATCGACACGGTCTCTTACCTGCCCACCACGGTGGTCGGTGATATCCCCTTGCTCGACAGCACCGAGCTCGAGCGAGCGCTCGACCGGAAGTTCGTCACCAGACACGACTTACCCGGTGACACGATCCTCGACCTCTTCGATGCCCAGGTCGCCAGGGCACCCGAGGACACCGCTGTCGTGTTCGAGGGGAATGCCCTGAACTACCGCGAGTTCGACACCTGGACCAATCAGCTCGCGCGCATCCTGATCGGGAGGGGCATAGGACCGGAGTGCGTGGTGGCACTGGCCCTGCCGCGATCGTTCGAACTGCTTGCCGGAATGTTCGCCGTCGTCAAAGCGGGCGCCGCCCTGCTTGCCCTCGACCTCGGACATCCCCCCGAACGCATCGCCTATCTGCTCGACTCCTCCGCGCCCGCATTGGTGCTCACGATTTCCGGCGTCGATGTTCCCGTCCCTCCCGGCACCGAGGTCCTCGCCCTGGACGTCGTCGATCTCGAGGCTGTGGATGCGCGTCCGGTCACGGACGCCGACCGCATCGCTGCCCTGCACCCGGAGAACCTCGCCTACGTGGTCTACACCTCGGGCTCCACCGGAAGACCCAAGGGCGTCGCAGTGTCCCATGCAGCGATCACCAATCAGCTGGCGTGGTCCCGATCCCAGCTGCCGCTCCTTCCCGACGACCGCACCCTCCAGAAAGCACCGATCGCGTTCGATGTCGCCATCTGGGAATCATTCTCGGCATTGTGCGCCGGCAGCGCATTGGTCATTCTCCTGCCCGACGGCCATCTCGATCTCGAGTACCTGACTACGGTGCTGTCGACCGAGAACATCACCGTCGTCGAATTCGTGCCCTCGATGCTCGAGGTGTTCGTCGGCGACCACCGGCGCGCATTCCCCTCGTCGCTCCGCCGGGTGTTCTCGGGAGGTGAAGCTCTGCCTGCCCGCACCGCCGACCGGGTGCTGTCCCGAGGTGTCGCGCTCGGGAACATGTACGGTCCGGCAGAAGCGTCGGTGACGGCCACCTATTGCGATGTCACGTCGCTGCCGCTCACACCGGTGATTCCGATCGGCACCCCGGTGTGGAATACCCGGGTGTATCTCCTCGATCACCGGTTGCACCCGGTGCCGCGCGGAGTCGCTGCCGAAATGTACATCAGCGGTGCGCAACTGGCCCGCGGATACCTGGGACGACCGGACCTGACCGCACTTCGGTTCATCCCGGATCCGAACGGTGCCCCGGGGAGCCGGATGTATCGCACCGGTGACCTCGCCCGCCACAACAGTCTCGGACAGATCGAGTATCTGGGACGCAGCGATTTCCAGATTCAGCTGCACGGCTACCGTGTCGAACCGGGAGAGATCGAATCCACACTGCTCCGCCACCCAGGGGTTGCCCAGGCCGTGGTGGCACTCCACCGGGACTCCCACGGCGCCGACCATCTGATCGGTTACGCCGTGCCCGAGCCGGATGCGGAGATCGACGGGAACATCCTGATCGACCATGCCGCCTCTGCCCTGCCGTCGCACATGGTGCCGTCGACGATCCTCATCCTGCCGTCGTTCCCGCTGACACCGAACGGCAAGGTCGATCGTGGGGCACTTCCCGCCCCCGACTTCACCGTCCGTGCAACGAGCCAGCGGCTGCCGAGCTCGGAGGCCGAGCGCGTACTCGCGGCCCTGTTCGCAGAGGTACTCGGTCTCGACGCCGTGGGTGTCGACGATTCGTTCTTCGCGCTCGGCGGCGACAGCATCATGGCCATTCAATTGGTCGCGCGGGCACGAACCGCCGGCCTTACGGTGCAACCGCGGGACGTGTTCGAACACAAGACCGTCAGCCGGCTCGCGCGGGCCGTCTCGATCCAGCCGTTCGCCACACCCACTTTGGAGGAACTGCCCGGTGGCGACACCGGAGAGTTTCCGCTGACGCCCATCGCTTCCTGGTTGCTCGAGCTCGGCGGTGACTTCAGCCAGTTCTCGCAGGCCGCACTGCTGACCACCCCGGCAGGGGTCGACCACGAGACTCTCACGCGTACCCTCGAGGCCGTCGTCGAGCATCACGCCGCCCTGCGCGCTCGGCTTCGTCTCACCCCGGGCCGCGACCCGATCATGGAGGTACCCGCGGGACCCGCCCCCGGAAGCGATCTTCTCCGACGGGTCGCGGTCGCGCGGGTCACAGGCCCGGAGTTCCATCGCCTGGCGGTCTCCGAACTGGAGGCCGCAGCCGGCCGGCTCGATCCGGCCCGGGGCGTCATGCTGCAGGCCGTGTGGTTCGACGCCTCCCCGGACCACCGCAACGGCGACCTGTCGGCGCAGGAGGGCCGACTCCTGCTGGTGATCCATCACCTGGCCGTCGACGGCGTGTCCTGGCGAATCCTGGTACCCGACCTCGCCGCCGCCTGGGAAGACATCACCGCCGGCCGGGACCCCGACCTGCCCGAGAACGGCACCTCGATACGCCGCTGGGCGCACGCCCTCGTCGACACCGCCCCCGAACGGGCCGGTGAACTCGACCTCTGGCGCCGCATCCTCGACGGACCCGACCCCCTCCTCGGATCCCGGCCACTCGACCCCGTCCGCGACACCCGCGCGACGTCCCGCGACCTCACGGTCGACATGCCGACCGGCGTCACCGAGGCACTATTGGCCGACGTGCCCAAGGCTTTTCACGCCGGCACCGACGACGCGCTGCTCACTGCGCTCGCGCTCGCGATCGCCGTCTGGCGACACCGCAGGGGCCTTCGGGTGAACGAGGTTCTGGTGACCGTCGAGGGGCACGGCCGCGGCAACAGCCTCATCCCTGGCGCAGACCTCTCTCGCACCGTCGGCTGGTTCACCACCATCCACCCCGTCCGACTCGACCTCACCGGCATCGACCTCGACGACGCCCTCCACGGCGGAGACGCCGCCGGAACCGCCATCAAAACCATCAAGGAACAACTACGCACCATCCCCGACCACGGCGCCGGATACGGACAACTGCGCTACCTCGACCCCGACACCGCCGAAGAACTCCGCACCTACCCCGACCCCCAGATCACCTTCAACTACCTCGGAAGGTTCACCACCGCCGCAGATGTCGAGGGACGGACCTCGGCCTGGTCGCCGGTCGAGGATGCCGACCTCGGGGGACGTCAGAACGCTGAGATGCCCGCACCTGCGGTGCTGAGCATCGACGCCGCCGCGGTAGGGGCCGCGGGTGCACGAGAGTTGAAGTCCACGTGGACGTATGCGGCCGGAGTGCTGACCGCTGCGGAGGTGAGCGAACTCGCCGACCTCTTCACCACCGCACTCACCGCCCTCACCACCCACACCCACCAACCCCACACCGGCGGACACACCCCCACCGACTTCGACCTCGTCCACCTCGACCAACACACCATCGACACCCTCGAACACCACTACCCCACCCTCACCGACATCTGGCCCCCTCTCCCCCTTACAAGCCGGCCTCCTCTTCCACTCCGAATACACCGACCACACCCTCGACACCTACACCGTCCAACTCACCCTCGACCTCCACGGCCCCCTCGACACCACCCGACTCCACCACGCCGCCGAAACCCTCCTCCACCGCCACCCCAACCTCCGCGCCGCCTTCACCCACACACCCGACGGCCACCCCATCCAAATCATCACCCACCACACCCCCCTCCCCTGGACCCAACACGACCTCACCCACCAACCACCCCACCAACACCCCACCACCGTCGAAGACATCCTCACCACCGACCGCCACACCCGCTTCGACATGAACACCCCACCCCTACTCCGCTACACCCTCATCACCCGCACCCCACACCACCACCACCTCGTCATCACCAACCACCACATCCTCCTCGACGGCTGGTCCACCCCCCCTCCTCCTCCACGAACTCCTCCACCTCTACACCCACCACAACGACACCACCGGACTTCCACCGGTGACCCCCTACCGGGATTACCTCGCCTGGTTGGCTCAGCGCGACTACGCCGAGTCGGTCGAGGCGTGGCGCCGGGCGCTCGAGGGAGTCGAGGAACCGACACTTCTGGTGCCCCACGGTCATCTCGCCTTGGAGCGGGGGGCGCCTGCCGACCACGTCGTGACGCTCGCCGCCGAACACACCGACACCCTGCGGGCGCTGGCGCGGGAGCGGAACCTCACCCTCAACACCATGGTCCAAACCGCCTGGGGCATCGTCCTGGCCACCCTCACCCACCGCGACGACGTCGTCTTCGGCACCACCGTCTCCGGACGCCCACCCCACATCCCCGGCATCGAAACCATGATCGGACTCTTCATCAACACCATCCCCGTCCGCATCACCCTCGACCCCCACCACACCCTCACCCAACTCCTCGACCACACCCACCACACCCACACCCAACTCCTCGACCACCACCACCTCGGCCTCCCCGACATCCACCGCGCCACCGGACCCGCCACCACCTTCGACACCCTCACCGTCTTCGAGTCCTACCCCCTCGACACCGCCGCTCTCGACCCCCACGACAGCGAACTCGACATCACGGGCGTCCATACGATGGACACCACCCACTACCCTCTGGCGATCGCCGCCACCGCCGACATTCGCCTGCACCTGCGTGCCACCTACGACAGCGCCGCTTTCGACACCGCAGCGGTCGACACCCTGCTCGAGCGGGTGATCACCGTTCTCGTCGCCATGGCCGACACACCGGCTCTTCCGCTCTCCCGCCTGAGCGTCCTCACCCCCGAAGAGTCGGCAACGCTGGTGCCCGCCCGGGGTGAGGCGGCCGAGCGGCCCCGCACCCTCGCCCACCTCATCACGGAAGCCACCGTGCGCCACGGTAATTCCACCGCGGTGGTCGACGGCGACGTCCAGGTGACCTATAACGAACTCGACGAACGCTCCACCCACCTCGCCCACTCGCTCGTCTACCAGGGGGCCGGTCCGGAAACCGTTGTCGCGGTGGCGGTGCCGCGGTCGATAGAGTCCGTGGTCGCCGTGTGGTCGGTAGTGAAGACCGGCGCCGCGTTCCTTCCCGTGGACCCCACCTACCCCCGCGCCCGCATCGGCCACATGGTGTCCGACTCCGGTGTCACCCTCGGCCTGACCGTCTCCGAGCATCTCGAAGCACTGCCCGGCACTGTCGCATGGACAAGTGTCGATGACGTACGCACGGACGGCGGCGCGCCTGCCACCGGTTCCGGCGTCGACCTGTCAGGTCCGAGCGTCGACACCCCGGCCTACGTCATCTACACCTCCGGGTCGACCGGCATCCCGAAAGGTGTCGTGCTCAGCCACCGTGGGATCTACGCGCTGGCAGACGAATTGCGCGAGCGCGCCGCCGTGACGTCGCGATCGCGCGTCATGCACTTCTCGTCCCCGAGCTTCGACGCATCGATCCTCGAGTACCTGCTCACGTGGTCGGCGGGAGCCACCATGGTTCTGGTCCCACCCACCGTGTACGGCGGCGAGGAGCTGAAGCGGCGGATGCTCGACGGCGGCGTGACCCATGCCTTCCTCACTCCCACCGCCCTGGCCTCGCTCGATCCGGCCGGATTCGACGGGCTCGAATGCATCCTTACCGGTGGCGAGGAATGCCCGACGGAGCTGGTCGCTCGCTGGGCGCCGAAACACCGCATGCTCAATGCGTACGGCCCGACCGAGGCGACGGTGGCCACCAACCTCACCCACGACTTGGTCCCGGGGGAGACGGTCCCGATCGGCGGCCCTGTTCGCGGCGTCACCGAGCTCGTGCTCGACACCCGGCTGCAGCCGGTCCCGGTAGGCGCGCCCGGCGAGCTCTATGTCGCCGGCGGCGGGCTGGCGCGTGGCTACTACGGGCGCCGCGGCCTCACCGCGACCCGGTTCGTGGCACACCCCTACGGCGGCGCGGGTGAGCGGCTGTACCGTACCGGTGACATCGTCCGGTGGCGCGACCACGGTCATACGCTGGAGTATCTGGGCCGCAGCGATTTCCAGGTGAAGGTCCGCGGCTTCCGCATCGAACTGGGTGAGATCGATGCGGTGCTGACCCGCCATCCCGCCGTCGCCTTCGCAGCCACGCTCGCTGACCAGACGGCTTCGGGTGACACAGCCCTCACCGCCTACGTACTGCCCGCCGCCGATCAGGACTTCGAGGCCCGGAGCCTCGTCGCGTACCTCGCCCAGCGAGTGCCCTCGCACATGATTCCCGCAGCGATGGTGCCGATTGCCGAGATACCGCGCACCCCGACCGGCAAGCTCGACCGCGACGCACTGCGGGCCTTGCGCGGTACTTCCGGGCGGGACGGGCGTGACGGTACCGGACGGACAGCCCCCACCACTCCGCTCGAAGACACGCTCACCCGGCTGCTCGCTGCGGTACTCGAGACGCCCAGTCTCGGGGTCGACGACAGCTTCTTCGAGTACGGCGGGAACTCCCTCAGTGCCACCCGGGCGGTAGCCCGCATCAACACGGTGCTGCACACCGACATCGGCGTCCGCGCACTGTTCGATGCCCCCACCCCTCGCGCGCTCGCCCGGGTGGTGGCCTCGGCGGAGAGCGGCACCACCGCCCGGCCTGCGCTCACTGCGGGTCCGCGGCCGCGGTGGATCCCCCTCTCCCCCGCCCAGAAACGCATGTGGTTCCTCAACCAATACGACACCACCTCACCCGCCTACAACATCCCCCTCACCCTCCACCTCACCGGACACCTCGACACCACCGCACTCGAACACGCCCTCACCGACCTCACCACCCGCCACGAAACCCTCCGCACCACCTACCCCCCTCCACCACGGCCAACCCACCCAACACATCCACCCACCCACACCACACCACCTCCCCACCACAACCACCACCGAAACCCAACTCCCCCAACACATCACCACCGACACCACCACCGGATTCGACGTCACCACCGACACCCCACTGCGCACCCACCTCTACCAACTCACCCCCCACCACCACATCCTCACCCTCGTCCTGCACCACATCAGCGCCGACGGCCACTCCCTCACCCCACTCCTCCGCGACCTCGTCACCGCCTACACCGCCTACACCGCCCACACCCACCACCACACCCCCCCACCTCACCCCCCTCACCATCCACTACGCCGACTACACCCTCTGGCAACACCAACTCCTCGGCACCACCGACGACCCCCACAGCCTCATCACCACCCAACTCCACTACTGGAAAAACACCCTCCACGCCCTCCCCGACCTCCTCCCCCTCCCCACCGACCACCCACGACCACCACAACGCACCCTCCGCGGCGAATCCGTGTACTTCGACATCGATCCGCAGGTCCATCGCCGACTGTCCGCCCTGTCCGGGGATCACGAGGCGACGATGTTCATGGCCTTCCACGCGGCGTTCACCGTGCTGCTCGCCCGGCTCGCCGACAGTTCCGACATCGTTGTCGGTGTGCCCGTCGCCGGGCGCGGTGAGCCCGCCCTCGACGACCTCGTCGGAATGTTCGTCGGAACGCTCGTGCTGCGTACTCCGGTGACGACTGCCGCATCGTTCGCCGACGTCCTCGACACCACCCGGGACGCCGACCTCGGCGCCTTCACTCACGCCGATCTGCCGTTCGAGGTGCTCGTCGAGGAGCTCGACCCCGGCCGCTCCACCGCGCATTCGCCGTTGTTCCAGGTTCTCATCGAGTTCGGCCGGGCCGAGTCGATCTCGCTCGAGTTGCCGGACCTGACGGTCGAAGCCGTAGACACCGATTTCGGTGCCGCGAAGTTCGACCTGCAACTCACCCTGCGTGAACATCTCGCCGAAGATTCCTCACCCGCCGGCGTATCCGCCGCCTTCACCTACGCCGGTGATCTTTTCGAGCGCGACACGGTCGAGGGCTTCGCGAAGCGTTTCCTCCGGATACTCGAGGCGGTTTCGACTGACCCCGCCCTCCCCGTCGGGGACATCGAGATCATTGACGACACTGAACGCGACACGATCGCACATCAGTGGAACGAGCCCGGCACCGACTCGGGCGCCGACACCCTCGCCGACCGCTTCGCCCGAGTCGCTGCGCAGTTCCCCGCTTCCGGCGCTCTCACGGTGGACGGCTCGACGACGACCTATTCGGCGTTGTCGGCCCGCGTCAACAGCCTGGCACGGTATCTGATCTCGATCGGCGCGGGTCCGGAATCCTCGGTAGCCGTCGCGCTCCCACGCTCGTTCGACTCCGTCGTCGCATGGCTCGCGGTCACGGTATCCGGAGCCGCGCACCTACCCCTCGACGTCGCCTATCCGGCCGAACGCATCGCGTTCGTACTCGGCGATGCGCGCCCCCTGTGCGTCGTGACGTCCACTGAGATCGACGAGTCACTGCCGGACACCGGCATTCCGCACGTCGTGGTCGACTCCGAAGCGGTGATCACGGCGGCGAGCGGCTTCTCACCGGCTCCTGTAACAGAGACGGACCGACGGAATGCACTGACCCCGGATTGTGCTGCGTACGTGATCTATACCTCCGGGTCGACCGGGCACCCCAAAGGCGTTGTGGTGTCGCACCGCAACGTTCTGACGTTGTTCGCCAACACACTCGACCGGTTCGGAATCGACGAATCCGATGTGTGGACGCTGTTCCATTCGTTCTCGTTCGACTTCTCCGTGTGGGAACTCTGGGGCGCTCTCCTGAGGGGCGGCAGAGCCGTGCTGGTCGACTACTACACAGCACGGTCCCCGGAGGCGTTCCTCGCACTGCTGCGCCGCGAACACGTCACGGTCCTCAGCCAGACCCCCACCGCGTTCTACCAGCTCATCGAGGCGGATGCCAGTGCGCCCGACACCGCTGCGCAACAGGGTGATACGGCGCTGCGCTACGTGATTTTCGGCGGCGAGTCCCTCGATCTCCGTCAACTCGACCGCTGGTACGCCCGTCACGACGATGCCCCCACCTTGGTGAACATGTACGGCATCACGGAGACCACCGTCCACGTGAGCGCGCTGGCACTCGACCGCACAATGGCGGCAACGGCACGGGCGTCGGTCATCGGCCGAGCCATATCCGGGCTGCGCGTCGCCGTCCTCGATCGCCGACTGCACCCTGTTCCGGTCGGAGTGCTCGGTGAAATGTATGTCTCGGGCAGTCAGCTCGCGCGAGGATATCTGAATCGGCCGGAGCTGACCGCCACCCGCTTCGTGGCGGATCCTGCCGGTCACGGCACCCGCATGTACCGCACCGGTGACCTCGCCCGGTGGAATCGAGATGGGCAGCTGGTCTACCAGGGCCGCAGCGACTTCCAGGTTCAGCTGCACGGTTACCGCATCGAACCCGGAGAGATCGAGATCACGCTGCGACGGCACCCCGCAGTAGTGCACGCGGTGGTCCAGGTCCACACGGACGACAACGCGTTGGACCGGCTCATCGGTTACGTCGTACCCGGGGTCCCCGATGAGGAACTCGACGTCGAATCGGTGCTGGAATCGGCCCGTGCCGAGTTGGCTCCGCACATGGTGCCCGCGACTCTCGTCGTCCTCGACCGGTTGCCGCTCACCGCGAATGGCAAACTCGACAGGAAAGCGCTACCGGCGCCGGACTTCACCGAGCGCGTCACGTCGAGCCGGGCTCCGTCGCTTCCCACCGAGCGAGTACTCGCCGGACTGTTCGCACAGGTCCTCGGGCTGGACACCGTCGGCATCGACGACTCGTTCTTCGCACTCGGCGGCGACAGCATCATGGCCATCCAGCTGGTGGCCCGCGCCAAGGCGGCAGGGATGTTCTTCAGCCCGCGCGACGTGTTCGAACGTAAATCGGTGGCTGCGCTCGCCGAGGTCACCACCATCGCTCAGCCGACGGGTCTCGCGGAGCTTCCCGGCGGGGGCGTCGGCGCGCTCCCGTTGACGCCCATCGCGCACTGGCTGCTGGGCCGTGGCGGCGACATCAGCCGGTTCTCTCAAGCCGCAGTCCTGACAGCACCGCCGGCCCTGTCCCTCGATACGCTCGCTCGAACAGTGCAGGCGGTACTGGACCACCACGACATGCTGCGCGCCCGGCTGTGGCGGACGGACGCCGGACCGGCCATGGAGGTGCTCCCCGTTGGAGCGATCCAGGCGTCGGACCTGCTGTCGCGCATCGACACTCCGTCGGACCGCGGCCCCGAGTTCGCGGCGATGATCAGTGACCAGCTGACCTTCGCCGAGGACCGGCTCGATCCGGCCCGGGGCGTCATGCTGCAGGCCGTGTGGTTCGACGCCTCCCCGCACCACCGCAACGGCGACCTGTCAGCGCAGGAGGGCCGACTCCTGCTGGTGATCCATCACCTGGCCGTCGACGGCGTGTCCTGGCGAATCCTGGTACCCGACCTCGCCGCCGCCTGGGAAGACATCACCGCCGGCCGGGACCCCGACCTGCCCGAGAACGGGACCTCGATGCGCCGCTGGGCGCACGCCCTCGTCGACACCGCCCCCGAACGGGCCGGTGAACTCGACCTCTGGCGCCGCATCCTCGACGGACCCGACCCCCTTCTCGGATCCCGGCCACTCGACTCCGTCCACGACACCGAGCTGACCACCGACAAGGTCACGACCGAGATCCCGCCGGACGTCACCGAAACGCTTCTGCGCGAACTTCCCCGCGCCTTCCACGCCGGTGTCGACAACGGCTTGTTCACCGCCCTGGCGCTGGCCGTCGCGCGGTGGCGGCGTCGTCACGCTCACCCGTTCGACGAGGTTCTGGTCGGGGTCGAGGGGCACGGCCGCGGCAACAGCCTCATCCCCGGCGCGGACCTCTCCCGCACCGTCGGCTGGTTCACCACCATCCACCCCGTCCGACTCGACCTCACCGGCATCGACCTCGACGACGCCCTCCACGGCGGAGACGCCGCCGGAACCGCCATCAAAACCATCAAAGAACAACTACGCACCATCCCCGACCACGGCGCCGGATACGGACAACTGCGCTACCTCGACCCCGACACCGCCGAAGAACTCCGCACCTACCCCGACCCCCAGATCACCTTCAACTACCTCGGTCGATTCAGCGGTAGCCTTCCGGATCGCTCCGGTGGCGGTGGATGGTTGCCGGTGTCGGGCACCGGACTACATCGCCGGTTCCGTGCGGACATCGGTGCTGCAGCAACGCTCGACGTCAACGCCATGGTCATCGAAACGGACGACGGACCGGTCCTGGAAGTGGGATGGCTCTATCCGACAGGAGTTCTCACCCCCGGGGAGGTGAGCGAACTCGCCGACCTCTTCACCACCGCACTCACCGCCCTCACCACCCACACCCACCAACCCCACACCGGCGGACACACCCCCACCGACTTCGACCTCGTCCACCTCGACCAACACACCATCGACACCCTCGAACACCACTACCCCACCCTCACCGACATCTGGCCCCCTCTCCCCCTTACAAGCCGGCCTCCTCTTCCACTCCGAATACACCGACCACACCCTCGACACCTACACCGTCCAACTCACCCTCGACCTCCACGGCCCCCTCGACACCACCCGACTCCACCACGCCGCCGAAACCCTCCTCCACCGCCACCCCAACCTCCGCGCCGCCTTCACCCACACACCCGACGGCCACCCCATCCAAATCATCACCCACCACACCCCCCTCCCCTGGACCCAACACGACCTCACCCACCAACCACCCCACCAACACCCCACCACCGTCGAAGACATCCTCACCACCGACCGCCACACCCGCTTCGACATGAACACCCCACCCCTACTCCGCTACACCCTCATCACCCGCACCCCACACCACCACCACCTCGTCATCACCAACCACCACATCCTCCTCGACGGCTGGTCCACCCCCCCTCCTCCTCCACGAACTCCTCCACCTCTACACCCACCACAACGACACCACCGGACTGCCGCACCCTCGGTCGTATCGCGACTACCTGGCGTGGCTCGGGCGGCAACCGATCGAGGACAGCGTCGCCGCGTGGAAGGAAGCACTCGACGGTGTGGAGGAGCCGACTCTTCTCATCGCGTACTCGGACCGGGCAACGGTGGCGAACTTCCCGGAGGAGCTCGGCCTGTCGATCGATCAGGAAGGGACGCAAGCACTGCGGGCGCTGGCGCGCGAGCGGAACCTCACCCTCAACACCATGGTCCAAACCGCCTGGGGCATCGTCCTGGCCACCCTCACCCACCGCGACGACGTCGTCTTCGGCACCACCGTCTCCGGACGCCCACCCCACATCCCCGGCATCGAAACCATGATCGGACTCTTCATCAACACCATCCCCGTCCGCATCACCCTCGACCCCCACCACACCCTCACCCAACTCCTCGACCACACCCACCACACCCACACCCAACTCCTCGACCACCACCACCTCGGCCTCCCCGACATCCACCGCGCCACCGGACCCGCCACCACCTTCGACACCCTCACCGTCTTCGAGTCCTACCCCCTCGACACGACGCTCGACGCCCAGAAGTCCGAGCTCGAGATCACGGCCACCCGCGGGTCCGATGCCACGCACTACCCCCTGGCCATCGCGGCCTCCGCGAACGACCGGCTCCACCTGAAGTTCGAGTACCTGCCCGACCTGCTCGAGCGGGAGGATGTGGAATCCATTGCTGCCCGAGTCCGCAAGGTTCTCACCGTCATGGCGACCGAACCCGATACGACGCTGGCCGCGCTGAATGTGCTCGACGACGCGGAACTGCGGGACCTCGTGCCCGCCCGGGGAGCACCGGCCGTCGAGTACCGCACCCTCGCGCAGATCTTCAGCGCCGCCGCCGCAGTGAATCCCGAGGCGCCTGCGCTGTCGTTCGAGGGGCGCACGGTGACATATCGCGAGCTGGACGAGACGTCGAACCGGATGGCGCGCTTGCTGATCGACTTCGGTGCCACACCGGAATCGTTCGTGGCGTTCGCCCTCTCTCGGTCGATCTACTCGGTCCTTGCCGTCTGGGCAATCAGCAAGACGGGTGCGGCGTTCCTGCCTGTGGACCCGGGGTACCCGCGCACTCGCATCGAACAGATGCTGACCGACTCCGGCACCCTGCTGGGTCTCAGCTGTTCCGAGCACCGCGACCAGCTGCCGGACACCACGTCCTGGCTGTTCGTCGACCGACCCGACTTCCGCACCCGGACGGAAAGCTACTCGGCCGCTCCGGTCGACGACCGGGATCGCCGACTGCCGTCGCGGATCGACCACCCGGCCTATCTGATCTACACCTCCGGGTCGACGGGCGTGCCCAAGGGTGTGGTGGTCACGCACCGCGGTCTCGGTTCGTTCGCCGCAGCGCAAGCCGAGCTACTCACACCGCACACCGATTCCCGCGTGCTGCATTTCTCGTCGCCCACCTTCGACGGTTCGCTGTTCGACTACCTCCTCGCGTTCGGTTCTGCCGCAACGATGGTGATCACGCCACCCGGAGTGTTCGGTGGCATCGAACTGACCCGGCTGATCGAAGCCGAGCGGATCACACACGCGTTCGTGCCCACCGCCGCACTCGCCACAACCGACCCCGCGGACCTCGACACCTTCCGCGACGTGGTGGTGGGTGGCGAGGAGTGCCCACCCGGTCTGGTCGACAGATGGGCACCGGGCAGGAGGCTTCGGAACGGGTACGGGCCCACCGAAACGACTGTGATGTGCAATATCAGTGATCCGATGAGCGTCGGAGCCGACATCACGATCGGACAACCGATCCGCGGTGTCGCCGAGCTCGTACTCGATGCGCGTCTGCAGCCGGTGCCGGCGGGAGTACCCGGCGAGCTGTATGTCGCGGGTCCCGGATGCGCCCGGGGATACCACCGGCGGCCGGGGCTGACAGCACAGCGATTCGTGGCTGATCCGTTCGGCGGCGGTGAGCGCCTGTACCGCACGGGCGACATCGTCCGATGGCGACGTGAGGACCACTCACTCGAGTACTTGGGCCGCAGCGATTTCCAGGTGAAAGTCCGCGGTTTCCGGATCGAGCTGGGCGAAATCGATGCCGCGCTGACCCGCCACCCCGCTGTCGCGTACGCGGCCACGATCGGAACGACGGGACCCTCCGGCGATACCCTGCTCGTCTCCTACGTCTTGCCTACCGAAGGCATGGAGGCCGTTCCGGCGCAGCTCACTGCATACCTCGCCGAGTCGCTTCCGGCCTACATGGTTCCGGCGGCAATCGTGACGATCGAGGAAATCCCGTTGACGCGGGTGGGCAAGCTCGATCGCGCCGCGCTACCGGAGCCCCAATTCGACCGCGGCGCGGATACCGCGCGCCACACCGCGACTCCGATCGAGGAGACGGTCGCCGACGCCTTCGCTGCCGCACTCGGACTCGACCACGTGGGCATCGACGACAATTTCTTCGAAGCGGGCGGCAATTCGCTGACTGCCACCCGGGCGGTAGCCCGCATCAACAGTGCGCTGCACACCGACATCGGCGTGCGCACGCTGTTCGAGGACCTGACCCCGCGCACCGTGTCGAGCCACCTCGTTCATCGAACGAACAACGTTCCGCATCCGTTGGTCGCGGGTCCCCGGCCGCAGTGGATCCCCCTCTCCCCCCGCCCAGAAACGCATGTGGTTCCTCAACCAATACGACACCACCTCACCCGCCTACAACATCCCCCTCACCCTCCACCTCACCGGACACCTCGACACCACCGCACTCGAACACGCCCTCACCGACCTCACCACCCGCCACGAAACCCTCCGCACCACCTACCCCCTCCACCACGGCCAACCCACCCAACACATCCACCCAGCCACACCCCACCACCTCCCCACCACAACCACCACCGAAACCCAACTCCCCCACCACATCACCACCGACACCACCACCGGATTCGACGTCACCACCGACACCCCACTGCGCACCCACCTCTACCAACTCACCCCCCACCACCACATCCTCACCCTCGTCCTGCACCACATCAGCGCCGACGGCCACTCCCTCACCCCACTCCTCCGCGACCTCGTCACCGCCTACACCGCCCACACCCACCACCACACCCCCCCACCACACCCCCCTCACCATCCACTACGCCGACTACACCCTCTGGCAACACCAACTCCTCGGCACCACCGACGACCCCCACAGCCTCATCACCACCCAACTCCACTACTGGAAAAACACCCTCCACGCCCTCCCCGACCTACTCCCCCTCCCCACCGACCACCCACGACCACCACAACGCACCCTCCGCGGCGATCGCCTCGGGTTCCGCATCGATCCCGAACTGCATCGTCAACTGCGTTCGACGGCGCGCGCGAGCAATACGACGCTCTTCATCACGTTGCACGCCGCGTTCGCCGCCCTGCTTGCCCGATCGACCGGCACCGAGGACATCGTCATCGGTACACCTATCGCGGGCCGCACCGAACCAGCCCTCGACGACCTTGTCGGAATGTTCGTCAATACGCTGGTGCTGCGTACTCGGGTGACGGCAGCCGCATCGTTCGCCGAACTCCTCGCCGACACCCGGGAAGTCGACCTCGGCGCCTTCATCCACGCCGACCTGCCGTTCGAGCAACTGGTCGAGGCACTGGCTCCCGTCCGCTCCACCGCGCATTCCCCGCTGTTCCAGGTGTCCCTCGAATTCGACAGCAGCGCACCGCACGACCTCGAGATTCCCGGTGTCACTGTCCATCCCGCAGAGAGCACACCGGCGACGGCCAAGGTGGATCTCGAGTTGGTGGTCACCGAGGAACTCGACAGCGAGGGAGAGCCGTCGGGGATCACCGCCGGATTCACCTACGCCACGGACCTGTTCGAGCCGGTGACGATCCGGAATCTCGCGAACAGGTTCCTCCGTGTCCTCGAACAGATCGTCGCCGAACCTACGGTCGTGGTCGGCGACATCCGACTCGGTGACGAGCAAGCACCCACCGCAGGACCGCGCGGGTGCACTCCTCAACTGTGGCCCGCGATCCTCTCCTCCGCCGCGCGGGCCCGTGGAGACGACGTGGCCGTGTCCTGCGCAGGCCGCCACCTCACCTATCGGGAACTCGACGAACAGTCCAACCGACTGGCGCGGTGGCTGATGCATCGCGGAGCCGGGCCGGAAAGCGCTGTGATATCAGCCCTTCCGCGCTCGATCGAATCCGTGGTCGCTCTGTGGTCGGTGGCGAAGTCCGGGGCCGCCCTGGTGCCCGTCGACCCCACCTATCCTCCTGCGCGCATCTCCCACATGCTCGACGACTGCGGGGCGCGGCTCGGCATCACCGTCTCGGAGTTCCGGGCAAAGCTCCCCGATGAACTGTCGTGGCTGGTTCTCGACGAACCCGAATTCGACGACCGTCTGCGAGGTTTCCCGGCTGCCGCCGTGACCGACGCCGACCGCGCGGCGACGCTCCGCCTCGACCACCCCGCGTATCTCATCTACACCTCCGGATCGACGGGGACCCCGAAGGGCGTCGTGCTCACACACCGCGGTCTGGCCGATCTCGCCGAACAGGAACGGGCGCGGCTGAGGGTGACCGCCGAAGCGCGGGTGTCGCACCTCGCGTCCCCCAGCTTCGATGCGTCGATCTTCGAGATGATGATGGCGTTCTGCGCCGGTGCCCGCGTCATCATCGCGCCCCCGATGACCTACGGCGGGCCGGCGCTGGCGGAGTTCTTCGTTCGGGAAGGGGTCACCCACGCCTTCATCACACCCACCGCGCTGGCCACCCTCGAACCCGGCGGACTCGGCACGGTGCGGGTCCTTACCGTCGCGGGCGAGTCGTGCCCTTCGGCCCTCGTCTCCCGCTGGGCGTCCGGTCGTCGGATGGTCAACGCGTACGGTCCCACCGAAACGACCATCATGTCGCACATGAGTGAGCCGTTGACTCCGGGCGACCCCGTCACCATCGGCCGGCCGACGCGCGGATTTGTTGCCGCCGTGCTGGACGACCGACTCCACCCCGTCCCGGCGGGCACACCCGGCGAACTGTACCTCGCCGGTCCAGGACTCGCCCGTGGATACAACGCCCGGCCCGCGACGACGGCGCACCACTTCGTGGCCTGTCCCTTCACGGAGACCGGTGGCCGAATGTACCGCACCGGCGACCTGGTGCGTGCACACTCCGACGGCACGCTGGAGCATCTGGGACGCACCGACTTCCAGATCAAGGTCCGAGGCTTCCGGATCGAGCCGGGCGAGATCGACACCGCGCTCACCACTCACCCCGACGTCTCCTTCGCTGCAACCGTCAGCAGACCGGGTCCGGGCGGCACCCCCGTCGTCGTCACCTACATACAGTCCGATACCGGATCGGCCGATCCGGAGGCATTGACCGCATACCTGTCCACACTGCTGCCCGCGCACATGATTCCCGCCGCCATCGTTTCGCTCGACCACATCCCGCTCACACCCGCCGGGAAACTGGATCGAAGCGCGCTGCCGGAGCCGGCGTTCCGTCCGGAATCCACACCGTCCCGCAGTCCTCGAACCGCCACCGAACGCGTCGTTCTCGACGCTTTCGTGGAGGCACTCGCACCGGACAGCGGTGACACCGACGCCGGACGAATCGGCGTGGATGACAACTTCTTTGCTCTGGGCGGCACCTCGTTGACCGCGATCGGCGTGGTCACGGCCCTGGAGAAGCGGCTAGGACGCACGGTGCCTCTGCAGGCGTTGTTCCTCGATCCGACGACGGCAGGGCTGGCCGCGCGGCTCGATGCAGAATCGGAGGCTATCGGCGAGGCCGTCACCGTCGATGCGGCACTGCGTGTGCTCGTTCCGCTTCGACCGAGCGGAGCTCTCCCACCTCTGTTCTGTGTGCATGCCGGGATCGGACTGGCCTGGGCATACACCTCTCTCGTGCGCCATCTCTCGCCGGACCGTCCCGTATACGGGTTGCAATTGCCCGCCATCAGCGGCGGCTCCGAATACGAGTCGATCGACGAATTGGCCCGGCGCTACATCGACGAGATCAAGGCAGTTCAACCGGACGGCCCCTACCATCTCCTCGGCTGGTCGCTCGGTGGGACAATCGCTCACGCCATGGCCACCGCACTGCACACCGGCGGTGACCGAGTTGGGGCGCTGGTTCTGCTGGACAGCTATCCGGGCAATCCGGACGAGGAACACGCCGCGGCACTGCCGATCCCGGAGTTGCTCGCGGGACTCGGCGTCGACGCCGGCACACGATCACAGGAAGAGGAACTGACGTACGACGAGGCCGCACTCCTGATACAGCGCGCATACGGATCGGCGGTGGCGGGGCTCACCGCCGAGCATCTTCGGCGAATCAATGAGGGATACGCCAACTCCACCCGCATACTGGGCCGGTTCACGCCCGCATCATTCTCCGGGGATCTGCTGTTCTTCACCGCGAGCGGCACCACACCGAACGGCGGTGCCGTACGCGCCGTCGATGCCTGGCGAACCGCGGTTGACGGCACCATTCACGAGCATGCGGTCGCGTGTAGTCACAACGACATGATGCAGCCGGAACCTGCCCGAGCGATCGGGGCCGTCGTCGAACGCTACTTGTCCGCCGAGTCCACTGGGTCCGCCGGGTCCGCCGGGTCCGCCGAAGGATAGAGTCTGTCCAGCGTCTGGCAGATTCCCCGGATACTCGGCCGAAGATACAGTTCACGCATCGGCAGTACCGGTAGGCCGAGTCGGCGCATCATGCTGTCGGCCTTGATGGCGCACAACGAGTTTCCACCGAGCTCGAACAGGTTGTCGTCGGCGCCGACGGGAACACCCAGGACGGACTCCCAGATGTCGGTGAGAGTGGAAGCCAGATCGTTCGTCGATGTCACCTCCGGTGCCCGCGTGGGCGGCGGCAGGAAAAGCCTATCGGGCACCGGAAGTCGGGCAGTGTCCAATTTGCCGTTGATCGTGAGAGGAAGCGCGTCGACGATGGTGATCGTGCGCGGCAGCATGTACTCGGGCAGGAACGTGGCAGCGCGTTGACGTATCGACGCCGGTGTCCCGCCGCGCGAGACCACGTACGCATCGATGCCCGGTCCTGCCGGATCATCGTCGGCGTCCGTGGCCACCACTGCCGCAGCCGTGACCTGAGGGTCGTCGAGCAGCACACCCCGCACCTCACCGAGTTCCACCCGAAATCCACGAATCTGCACCTGAGTATCCAGCCGGCCCAGGTGCTCGAGAGTGCCGTCGCCGTGAAGGCGTCCCCGGTCGCCCGTGCGGTAGTGCTTTTCGCCGTTTCGCCAGCACACGAACCGTTGCTCGGTCAGCTCGGGCCGGTTGAGGTACCCGAGCGCGACGCCCGCTCCACCGACATATATTTCACCGGTCACACCTGTGGGCACGGGACGGCCACGATTGTCGAGCAGGCGCACGGACCACCCCTGCAACGGCCTGCCCACCACCTTCGAATTCGACAACGCGTCCCGCCGCGTCACGGTGTGGGCGGTGACGTGCACGGTGGTCTCGGTGGTCCCGTACATGTTGACCAATCGGCATGTCGACTCCGGGTAGCGGTCCATCCACGACACGAGCATGCGCGTGTCGAGCGACTCCCCACCGAAGACGACCAACCGGAGGTGGTCCAAGCTCGGCAGTTCACGGTCGGCCACCATGAGTTGCCCGAAGGCGGAGGGGGTTTGGCTCAGCACACTCACGCCTTCCTCCTGGAGGAGGGTGTGGAATTCGACGGGCGAGCGGGATATCCAGTACGGCACGATGACCAACCGGGCGCCTGTGAGCAACGCACCCCAGATCTCCCATACCGAGAAGTCGAACGCCGAAGAATGGAACATCGACCAGGTGTCATCGGGCGCGAGAGCGAATTCTGTGTCGGTGGCGGCGAGGAGAGCGAGCACATTGCGGTGGGGAATGAGCACACCCTTGGGACGGCCCGTCGACCCGGATGTATAGATCACGTACGCCACAGCGGCGGCGTCGCCCACATCGGCCCCGGGTGAGCGGGCCCCGTCTGGGTAAGCAGCACTTGCCGCGGCCTCGAGATCCTGCGGAGACACCGCGCGTATTCCGTCACCCCAGCTGATGTCCGGCCGGTCGGTGACGACCAGGCGAATCCCGGCGTCACCGGCGGTGTACTCGAGGCGGTCCGGTGGGTGCCGGAAGTCCATGGGCACGAACGCCGCACCCACCTGGAGAATCGCCAGCATCGTGACGATGAGCTCGATGGATCGGTCCAGGCACACTCCGACACGATCACCGGGCGAGGCACCACATTCCCGGAGTCCGGCTGCGGCCCAGCGCGATTGCTCGTCCAATTCGCCGTAGGTGAGTGTACGGCGGCCCTGCACCAGCGCGACCGAGTACGGCCTCTCACGGGCCCGCTGCCGGAACACGGTATCGATCCGCTGCGACCGGTCCGGCACGCCGTTCGGTCCCGTTTCGGCCTCTGCGAGGCGATCATCTTCGGACACGAACACGTCGTCATGCTCGGGGCCCGAACCTTCGACGCCGAGCCGGCGGAACATCTCGACCACGTGATGTGCGAATTGCCGTGCCGCCTGTTCGTCCACCACATACGGTTGCGCATGCACCTGCAGCGATGCGTCCCCCGACTTTCCGACGACCACGGCGAGAGTGAGCGGAAACGGTGGGGTCTGGCAGGGCAGCCATCGTCGCTCCGAGCCAGGGTATCCGCAGGCGCCGCCCAGGACGCCGACCGGAACACTGCCGGCGCTCTCCCGGGCAGGGTCCGAAGAGTCGGCACTGGGTTCGGTGTCGTCATCCGCCGCCATCGGTGGTTGCGAAACATGTTCAGGTGCAGAACCTTCGGCACAGTCGACCGACAACACACCGAATTCGTGCTGTCCTCCCAACACATCCACGGGTCTTTCGGGAACCGGCGACCACAGACCGACTCGCACCGTGTCGAGGTCTTCGTAGCGCCCCAGGACCCTCCCTGCCGCGAGTGCGACACGGGCTGCGACCTCACACTGTTGCCGACCCAGCGATACCTCGACCAGCGCGGGGTGTGGACTCGGTTCCCGACCTGCCATCCAGGCGAACCGGGTGCGTCCCCCCGGGATCGTTGTCGGCGGTGGCAGCAGGGCACGCCCGTCGGGGCGCCGCCGCACAGGTTCCGCGGTGAGGGAGTCGGGATCGCGGTTGCCCAGAAGGACATCCACCGCCGTGCTCAGAGACGGTGGATCCAGATCCCGGCGATCCGCAGTGACGACGAGATCGGCCGCGCCGTCCGAGTATCGCAGCAGCACAGCCCGCATCACCGGCCCGTCGATACTCATCGGCCTGCGTAGTTCGGCATCGAGTTGTCGTCGTGCCAACGAGTCGGTGGAAGCAGCGTCGACGCGTTCGATCCACAGCCGCGGATGCGGCACTTCGTTGCCCCACCACCGGTTACTCGCGGCCGCGAGAGTGCGTGCGAGAGTATCGCCGTTCCACGGCTCTCGATCCGGGCCTTCGTCGGCCGAGGAGCCCAGGGGAATACGCACCGACAGTGCATGGCCGTACGCCGTGCGCGCCAGCCCAGCCCGACCCCAATGGGATTGGTGCATGGGTCGATTCTACCGAAGAAACGTTCCGAGGCGCCTGCCGAGAAGCGCCCGGGCGCACCGCGGACCTGCCCCTGGATGGTCGTGTCACCGCGCCGAGAAGCCGCCGTCGACCGTGACGACCGATCCGGTGACCCGCCGTGATTCGTCGGACGCGAGCCACCGGGCAGCCGCAGCAACATCCTCCGGATCGATGAGTGCATTGTTCGGCTGGGACTGCACGAACACGGACTCGTGCTCCTCCACTCGAATGCCGAGTGATCGAGCGATCTCGGCCAGCATCCGGCCTTCGAAGGCGGGACTGTCGCGGACCGATCCGGGGCACAGCGCATTCACGCGGACACCACTGGGCGCATAGTCCAAGGCGGCGGCCTTGGTCAGGCCGACCAATCCGTGTTTGGCGGCAACGTAACCGGCGAAGCGTCTGTACCCGACGATGCCCGCGGTGGAACTGATGTTGATGATGCTGCCGCTGCGTTGCGCCACCATGATCCGGCCCGTGGCGGCTATCGCCCGCCACGCCCCCGAGAGGTCGACGTCGATCATCAATTGCCATTCGTCCTCGTCGATCTCGTGGACGAGCGTTCCCGACGGTGCCGCGATTCCCGCGTTGTTGACCAATATGTCGACGTGGCCGAAACGTTCTTGTGCCGCGTCGACGGCAGCGTCGATCTCGCTGCGCACCCGCACGTCCACCGCGCGCGTGAGCACCGCAACTCCGTGTCCGCGGCACAGGTCGGCGGTGTACTCGAGCTGGCTCGTCGAGCCCAGTGGGTAGGGAACACCCGGAATGTCCCCGCACACGTCGAGCAGCATTACGTCTGCCCCGCCCGCAGCGAAGTCGATCGCACAGGCACGTCCGATGCCCCGCGCGGCACCGGTGACGACGGCGGTCTTGCCTTCCAGAGAGGGGCTCATCGCGGTTCGGTGACCGAGAGGCGGGACGCGACGAGTCGTAGGAGGGCATGCGGATGGTCGGTGAGGTACATGTGACCACCGTCGAGTTCCACGACCGTGCTCTCGCCGGTGGTGACCTCTTTCCACTGCGCTGCCTGTTCGGCGCTGACGAGATGATCCTCGCGTCCACGAAGCGCGGTGACCGGGATGTCCAGCAGCGGATGCGGCGGCGGCCGGTAGTTCTCGTGCATCTCGACGTCGGCGCGGAGGACCGGAAGGAGAAGTTCCCGCAGTTCGGGATTCTCCAACGCCGGGTGCGAGTAACCGGCGAGTTCGTGCACCTGTTCGAGGAAACCCTCGTCATCCAGCAGTGACGCACGTATTTCCCGGACCGTCGCCGGACCGGGCGCCCCGCTCACGAACAGATGGGTGAGCGGCACACCGCCTTGACCGGCGAGTCGATGGGCGAGCTCATAGGCAAGGACCGCGCCCAGGCTGTGGCCGAAGATCGCGACCCGGTCCGCACCTTGCCCGATCGGCAGCACCCGAGGCAGCAGGTCGTCGACGGCCTCCGCGACCTCGGTGAGAGGAGGGTCCACGAACCGCTCCTCGCGCCCGGGCAATTGCAGCGGCGCGACTTCCAGTCCTCGCGGAGCGAAACTCCGCCACCCTCGGAAGAACGATGCACCGGAACCGGCATACGGCAGGCATACGAGCACGGTCTCACTCATCGCGCGTCTCCGTTCCACGAAGCTCTTTGGGTCCGGCAGTTCCGTCGCTCCGCCGCGCGGATGCGGGCGAGCCGTCGAAGTGCCGGGCTCTTCCTTCAGCCTGCCCGGGTTCGCGCCCAGATAAACGGGCGACATTTCCCGGGTCGGCTCACACTGGCAATGTGGGGGCAATAGGGTGACGGAGGCCATAACACCGGAAGCCGTGCCCACACCGTTCCCCTGCCACACAATGACGGCGGGAACGCTGGAAAGGAGATCGAGATGGCTCTGAAAGCCGCCCCCGAACCCGAGGTCGAATATCTGAGGACGGACCCTGATCTGCCACCGGTGGGGGTCGTGGACCGCACCCCGATTTCCCCGACGGCACGGATCGTCTTCATCGTCCTGGGCATTCTCGGCGGCATCGCGTGGGCGATGATTGCGTTCGTCCGCGGCGAGAACATCAGTGCCGTGTGGTTCGTGGTCGCTGCCGTCTGCACCTACCTCATCGCCTACCGTTTCTATGCGCGGCTGATCGAGAGCAGGATCGTCAAACCCCGTGACGATCTGGCGACACCGGCCGAGATTCTGGAGAACGGCAAGGATTACATGCCGACGGATCGGCGGGTGCTCTTCGGGCACCACTTCGCCGCCATCGCCGGTGCGGGACCACTCGTCGGCCCAGTACTTGCCGCGCAGATGGGCTACCTACCCGGCACCCTCTGGATCATCATCGGTGTCGTCTTCGCCGGTGCCGTGCAGGACTTCCTGGTCCTGTGGATTTCGACGAAACGGCGCGGGCGCAGCCTCGGGCAGATGGCACGGGACGAACTCGGACTGGTCGGTGGTGTCGCCGCCATGATCGGCGTGTTCGTCATCATGATCATTCTCATCGCCGTCCTGGCCCTGGTGGTCGTCAACGCGCTCGCCGAAAGCCCCTGGGGTGTCTTCTCCATCGCGATGACGATCCCGATCGCCCTCTTCATGGGCGTCTACCTGCGATACCTTCGACCCGGCAAGGTGGCGGAGGTATCTCTCATCGGCGTGGTCCTCCTACTCGCCGCCATCGTCGCCGGCGGCTGGGTCGCCGACACCTCCTGGGGCGCCGACTGGTTCACACTGTCCAAGGTCACCATCGCGTGGCTGATGATCGCCTACGGATTCGCGGCGTCGGTCCTGCCCGTGTGGCTTCTACTCGCACCGCGCGACTACCTGTCGACGTTCATGAAGATCGGGACGATCGTTCTTCTGGCAGTCGGAATCCTCGTCGCCCGGCCCACCATCAAGATGCCGGACGTCACCACGTTCGCGATCCAGGGAAACGGCCCCGCGTTCGCCGGATCGCTCTTCCCGTTCCTGTTCATCACGATCGCGTGCGGCGCGCTGTCCGGCTTCCATGCGCTCATCGCGTCCGGCACCACCCCGAAGTTGCTGGAGAAGGAGAAGCAGACCCGCCTGATCGGCTACGGCGGCATGCTCACCGAGTCGTTCGTGGCGATCATGGCGCTCGTCACTGCCTGCATCATCGATCAGCACCTGTACTTCGCCCTCAACGCCCCGTCCACCCTGACCGGTGGAACTCCGGAGACCGCAGCCGATTACGTGAACGGGCTCGGACTGACCAGTCCCGGCATCTCCCCCGGCACCCTGTCGGAAGCCGCCGAGAACGTCGGTGAGGAATCGATCATCTCGCGCACCGGCGGTGCACCCACACTCGCCTTCGGCATGTCGGAGGTGCTCAGCCAATTCCTCGGGGGTACTGCGCTCAAATCGTTCTGGTACCACTTCGCGATCATGTTCGAAGCGTTGTTCATTCTCACCACGGTGGACGCCGGTACTCGTGTCGCCCGCTTCATGCTCTCCGATTCCCTCGGCAACTTCGGTGGACCGGCCCGCAAGTTCAAGGATCCGTCGTGGCGCGTCGGCGCCTGGGTGTGCTCGCTGGCCGTCGTCGGACTCTGGGGTGCCATCCTGCTCATGGGAGTCACCGACCCGCTCGGCGGCATCAACACACTCTTCCCGCTGTTCGGAATCGCCAACCAGCTCCTGGCTGCCATCGCCCTGACCGTCGTCCTCGCCGTCGTCATGAAGAAGGGCCTCTTCAAGTGGGCGTGGATTCCCGGGGTGCCGCTCGTCTGGGACCTGATCGTCACGATGACGGCGTCGTGGCAGAAGATCTTCTCGGGCAACACCTCCATCGGCTACTGGTCCCAGCACGCCGCTTTCAAGGACGCCAAGGAAGCCGGGAAGACGAGCTTCGGTTCGGCGAAGACACCGGACGCCATCGACGCGGTCATCCGCAACACCTTCATCCAGGGAACACTGTCCATCGTCTTCGCCGGACTGGTCCTGGTCGTGGTGGCTGCCGGACTGCTCGTGTGCATCAAGGCGTTCCGGGCGGGCGGTCTGCCCACCACGGAGTCGCCCGAGCAGCAGTCCAAGATCTTCGCACCCGCCGGTTTCGTGCCCACCACCGCGGAGAAGGGGCTCGAGAAGGAATGGAACGACCTGATCGCCGAGGGCGTCGTGCGCGCGCCCGGTGCGGCCCACGCGGTCACCGGAAAGGTGCATCACCATGGCGAATAGGGTTGTCGGAGCTCTCCGGACGGCCTGGTGGTGGACGGGCTCGTTGATGGGTGATCACGACTATTCCCGGTATGTCGACCACCTCCGCCGATGTCATCCCGGTGCAGCCGTTCCGAGCGAACGCGAGTACTGGCGCGCCCGGTACGCCGACGCCGACGCGAATCCGGGTGCCCGCTGCTGCTGACCGCACACGGCGACGCTGTCAGTACGATCGGCTGGACGGACAGTCGGCACACGCGGTCAGTGCCGTCACCGGTCCGCCCTCGCGGCCCGGGGCGATACGGCGGATGTCTGTGAGACGAGGGAGGACCAACTGTGGCGGACCAAGAAGCCCCGGCAGCGCCCGGGCAGGAGATCACCAAACCCGATCGCGGGCATCTCATCGGGCTCGGCGGAATGTGGTTGGCCAAGTGGTCGCTCGTTCTCGTTGCGATTGCGCTGGGAGCGTTGCTGTTCGGGTGGATCATCGAGAAGCTCTGGGTGATCGTCCTCCCCGTGCTCCTCGCGATCGTCGTGTGCACCGTGCTGTGGCCGCCGACGCGGGCAATGACCAAACGAGGCATTCCCCCGGCGGCCGCCGCCGCGACCACACTCGTCCTGTTCATCGCGGTGCTCGCGGGCATCATCGCCGGCATCGTGCCCTCGGTGGTCAGTCAGGCTCCTGAGCTGGCCAACAAGGCCACCGAGGGCATCAACCAGGTGCAGGACTGGTTGCAGGGTCCGCCGATCAACCTCAAGGACGACCAAATCGAGGAGGGAATCCACACCATCATCGCGAAGGTCCAGGAAAGTGGAACGGTAATCGCGTCCGGCGTCTTCACCGGCGTCAGCACCGCTAGCTCACTGCTCCTCACCCTCGGCCTCGTACTGGTTCTGTCGTTCTTCTTCATCAAGGACGGACCGCGCTTCATCCCCTGGCTCCACTCGGTGAGCGGCGGCCGCGCCGGCCGACACCTCGAAGTCGTGCTCGGCCGGATGTGGGACACGCTCGGCGGATTCATCCGAACGCAGGCGCTGGTGAGCCTCATCGACGCAGTGTTCATCGGCGCCGGACTGCTCATCCTCGGGGTGCCCCTCGCGCCGGTCCTCGCGATCCTGACCTTCATCGGTGGCTTCATCCCGATCGTCGGCGCCTTCGTCGCCGGGGCCCTCGCCGTCCTCGTCGCCTTGGTGGCCAACGGGCTCACCACCGCGGTGATCGTGCTGATCATCATCCTGGTGGTCCAGCAGATCGAGGGCAACGTGCTCCAACCGGTCCTGCAGAGCAAGAGCATGAAGCTGCACGCGGTCGTGGTGCTGCTCGCCGTGACCGCGGGCGCGTCGGTATTCGGCATCGTCGGCGCCTTCCTCGCGGTGCCTACCGCCGCCGTGGCCGCCGTCGTGGTGCGCTACATCGGCGAACAGATCGACGAGAAGAGTGCCGAGGCCAACATCCCCGACGACGTCGCCGCCGACGAGGACATCGACGATGCCGAGCGGGAGGGCGTGACGATCGACCAGGCTGCCGTGGCTCCGAAAGGTATCGCTCCCAAAGCGATCACACCGCAGGCCGAGTGATCGCCGCTCAGCCCGCGATCACCTCGAGCGTCGAGCCGGTGCGTCCACGAATCACGTGGAGGCGACTGGGAATTCGCTGACGCATCTCGTCGACGTGGCTGACGATACCGACCACGCGACCACCGTCCCGTAGTTCGTCGAGCACGCCCATCACCGAGTCGAGCGTGTCGGCGTCGAGGGTGCCGAACCCTTCGTCGATGAACATGGTGTCGAGGACGACACCGCCGGACTCCGCCGCGACCACGTCGGCGAGTCCCAGGGCCAGCGACAGCGAGGCAAGAAACGACTCTCCGCCGGACAGCGTCTTCGCCGACCGCACCACGCCGGTGTAGTCGTCGCGGATATCGAGTCCGAGGCCACCACGACGCCCACGCGGGCCGGCCTCGTCGGTGTGGACGAACGAGTAGCGGCCAGCGGACATCCGGCTCAACCGGGCGGACGCCGAGACCGCGACTTCCTCGAGCCGCGCAGCGAGCACATACGAGCGCAGCGACATCTTGCGTGAGTTCTGACCACGACCGGCGATCACCTCGGCGAGGGCGGCCAGTTCCTCGTGTTCCGCCTGCATCGGGGCGATGGCCGCGGCCGCTCTCTCGAGCTGGCCGACGAAACGCTCGAGGTCGAGTAGTCGTCGTTCGGCTTCCGACGCCACCGCCACCGCGACGTCGACCGCCTCCGTTGCGGCGTCGTGTGCCTGCTGGACGGACACCAGGTCGACCGGCGCAGCATCCGCGACGGCGGCGATCTCCGGTTCGTCGAGTATTCGGCGGGCACCCACCTCAGCGTCACGGGCAGCGGTGAGTCGGGCGTCGATTTCGTCCTGTCGGGCAACGGGACGCACCGCCGCCACCGCGTCGCTCGTTCGGTCGAATCCTGCCTCGCGAGCGAGCAGTTCGGCCTTCGCGGCCAGTTCCTGGGCTGAGGACTCGGCGGCTGCTCCCTCGTCCCGGGCGTCGAGCAGTTCGGACGCGGCGTCCGCCAGCACCGCGATGCGGGCGCGGCGGGCCGCGGGACTCTCGTCCTCGCCTGCGGCCTCACGCACCCGCGCCCGGATCTCCTCGAGCTGCGCAGCACCCGAGGTGATTTTCTCGGCGACGGTGGCAGCCTCGACCGCAAGGTCGTGCGAACGAGTGTGCAGTTGCGTCTCACGATCGCGGAGCTCACCGAGATGGCGGGCCCGCGACGCGGCCTGCTCGCCGAGTTCACTCGCATGGCGCAGTGCCGCCTCCGCGGAGGCGAGTTCGGCCCCGAGGTGGTCGGCGTCGCCGTCCCCGCAACGTTGAACCAGCACGTCGATTGTGCGGTCTGCCGTTGCCAGAGCCTCCGCCGCGGTGTTCACCTTCGCGGCGGCCTTCTGTTCCGCTGCGAGGGCCACATCCTCATCTGCCTTGGTGACCGACAGTTCGGACTCCGCCGCGGGGTCGGGGTGCTCCACCGAACCGCACACCTGACACGGTTGACCGTCCTCGAGCGTGCCCGCGAGTTCGGCGGCCATCCCCAGAATCCGGCGCTGCAGGAGAGTGAGCCAGTGTTCGCGCGCATCCTGGTGTGTTCGCCGGGCGTCGAGTACGGCGCGCTCGAGTTCGTCGCGCCGGTCACGGCACTGCCGAAGCTCGACGGCGGCCGCGGCGGCGTCGGCCGCGCGAGCACGAACATCCTCGAGCCCCGGCAACGACACACGCGCCTTCTCGGCCTCGTCGAGCGCTCGCTCCGCGACCCGAATAGCGCCGGGCAGCTCCTCGCGTTCGCGGGCAAGCTCCGCGCGGGTGTCGGCCAGCCCGACTTCCCGGGCGCGCAGCCGGCCGAGTTCGACTTCGAGCCGGTCCCCCACTTTCGCCTCTGCGAGCACACCGTCGAGGCGGACGACATCGTCGCGCCACGACCGGATGCAGGTTCGAAGATGTTCACGCTCTTCACTGTTCGGCGGCCACGACAATTGCTCGACCACCTCGGCGCCACCTGCCGTCGAACACAGCCGGTCTGCGATGGCGGCAACCCGTCGCGTCGCGGTCGCCGCCTTGTCGCGGGCAGCGTTCGCTTCGCGGACGACGACGGCAACCGGCTCCGCCCGCCGCGCTGCGGCGACCTCGGCGGCGAGAACCGCCCGTTCCGAAGCTCCGGCCTCGTAGGCGGCGAGTTCGGCTTCTGCCCGGGCACGCCGTTTCTGGAGTTCGAGGATTCGGCGCGCCTGCGCCAGAGCATCTCGCGTCAGGGCCGCGTCCGACTTGACCTTCTCGAGGTCCTCGACGGCAACATCGCGGGTGGCGCGCGCCTCTTCCTCCAGTTTGTGCGCCCACGTGACAGGGTCGGCGTCCGCACCGCCCTCGATACCGGCTGCCGTGGCGACCTTGGCGATCAGCACGTCGATGGAACGCTGATGCTCGTCCAGGTCATGAGCGCTCGCTCGCCGCCGATTCAGGAACCACTCCTCCACCGTCCCGAACCGCGTGGTGTCGAACAACCGCTCGAGGAGCTGTCCGCGTTCTTCGTTGTCGGCACGCAGGAAGCGGGCGAACTCGCCCTGTGGGAGGAGAACCACCTGAAAGAACTGGTCGGCGCTCATCCCCATCAACCGGCCGATCTCTTCGGCGATGTCGGGGATTCGGGACAGGTGTTCTCCTCGCCCGTCCAGCCACGTGAGGGTCGCTTTGGCGTTCTCCTTGATCGTTCCCGAACCGCGACGTTTCGGGCGTTCGAATTCGGGACTGCGGACCAGCCGGAGGCGGCGACCGGAAATGGTCACTTCGAGTGTCACTGTCGGCACGGAGCCCGCCTGCGCATGGTCGGAGAGGAGCCTTTTCCCGTCTTTGCGTGCGCCGGGAACGGTGCCGTACAGCGCGAAGGCCACCGCATCGAGCACCGTGGTCTTGCCCGCACCGGTTTGCCCGTGCAACAGAAAGAGGCCGTCGGCGCCGAGTCGGTCGAAATCGACCTCGACCGAATTCGCGAACGGTCCGAACGCCTCGACTTCGAGTCGATGCAGTCTCATGCCGACTGTTCCAGCACCACGACCCCGGCCGTGTCTTCCCCGGCACGGTCGGCATGGCCGAGCGCGGCCTCCACGAGGCGGACCTCGCGCGGGGACGGCTCGCTGCGCACATCGGTCAGGAAGCTGCGGGTGATCTGCACGTCGCTGCGCCCGTGCACCTTCTCGCGATACCGCAAATCCTCGGTGCCTGCCGGTCGCTGCCATTCCAGGTGGACGGCGAACGGAAATCGGGTCTGCAGAGAGCGCATGGCGTCGACGGGGCGCTGCGGATCGGTGAGGACCGCCGATACGTAGCACTCCTCCGCATCCTCGAAATGCTCGCCTTCGAGTAATTCTTCCAGGGTGCCGGTGAGCTGTCGTAGCCCGCGGACCACGGGCAGATCCACCCGCTCGACACGCCGGAGCCCATCCGCGGCAAGGTCGACCAGGAAGACGGCCTTGCGGTGGGTGCGTTCACCGAAGGAGTACGGCAGCGGCGACCCCGAGTACCGAATGTGCTCGGCCAGCGTCTGCGGTGAGTGCAGGTGGCCCAGCGCGACGTAGTCGACCCCACCGAACGCCGACGCCGACACGGTCTCGACCCCACCGACCGAGATGGACCGCTCCGACCCTGTGGCCTCTGCCCCCACCACGAAGGCATGCGCCAGCACCACCGACCTCGTACCCGGTGCATCGGCGGCCCTGACGTCGAGGTCGGCGCGCACTCGATCCATGGCCGCATCGAGAATGTCCGCGTGCGATCGGGCAGCGGGGACGCCGAGCTGAGTGCGGGTGATCTCCGGTTCCAGGTAGGGAATCCCGTAGAACGCGACGGGACCGTGCTCGTCGTCCAGCACGACGGGGGAAGTGATGCCGGCCACCGTGGTCATCAAGTGCAGACCGCCCGCCCGGGAGAAGGCGGCGCCCGCGCCCAGCCTCGCGGCGGAGTCGTGGTTGCCGGATGTGGCGATGATGACGGCACCGGCGTCGCGGATCTCTTCGAAACCGCGGTTGCACACAGTGACGGCGTCCGCACTGGGAATCGAGCGGTCGTACACGTCCCCGGGAACGACCACGACGTCCACCGAGTACTCGCGGACCAGCGCGGCGATCGAGTCGAGAACCCGGGACTGATCGGCGAGCAGATCCACTCCGTGGAACGTGCGTCCGATGTGCCAGTCCGACGTGTGCAGGATCCTCATGTCTCGGACGGTAGAGCACGGTGCCGACAAATCCCGAACACCCCCGCCGCGTGGCGGGAAACCGATCGGCGGCGCCCGGACAGAGGGCGACCTCGTACCGCCGATTCGTGAGGAACGGCACAATTACCGTGCGAGTCCGGTCTCCGACCGGTCACGCCAACGGCGATAGTCGACATGTTGCCGCTACTGTCGTTGTGTGTCTGCAACCCAACGTGCTCGCTCCGGGGTGCCGCTCGATCGGCAGTCGATTGTCGGGTCGGTTCCCGGTCTCCCCTGGTGGGGTGTCATTCTTCTGGCCGTCGGAGTCACCTGTCTCGGGTTCGTGGCCGATGCGGCCGGCGGGAGCGAACTCACCGCGGCGTTCTCGACGTTCTATTTCCTCGGCTGCGTCCTCGCCGTGGTGGCTGCCGGCAACAGCGCCCTCTTCACCGCCATCGTGCAACCGCCGCTGATCCTGTTCGTCGGCGTACCGCTGGGCCAGAGCCTGATCGCGGAGGAGAACAGCACAGCCCTGCGGGACCTCGCCATCAATGTCGCGTACCCGCTGGTCAACCGGTTTCCGATCATGCTGGCCGCCACAGTCGTCGTCCTGGTGATCGGCGGGCTGCGGCTCTTCCTCCTCCAGCAGCGTCGAACTGGGCCCGCCCGTACGTCGGAACGGCGCCGCACGCCTCGTTCGGTACGCGAGGGCACGCGCACCCGTCGAACCGCACCGGACGCCGACGAGTCGGCCACGAGGTTGCGGCAGAGGCGTTCCGCCCGGGAGCACCCTCGCTCCTCGGCGCGGCGGGCCGACAGCCCGCCTCCGCGTCGGTCGGCGTCTTCGGGCCGCCCCACTCCCCCGCCACCGGTATCCGACAGAATCTCGCAGGCACCCCGCTCTACCCAGGTACCGCGCAGCGCACAGCCGCCCCGGTCCACTGAAGCCCCGCGATCGGCACAGACACCGCGATCGACCCCGCAGCGGCCGACGGCCCGCTACCGTTCCACCGACGTGCCTGCTCACCCGATTCCTCAGGTGCGCTATCGGGACCGCTACGAACCACCGTTCGAGACGGAGCAGCCCCGCTGACCCCGGGCGCCCGGCACGGTGTCAGTGCCGGGCGGCGCGAAGCTCCCGGGGGAGCGCGAAGACAAGTGTCTCGTTGGCAGTCGTGACCGGCTGGACGTCGTGGAACCCGTGCTCGGCCAGTAGGTCGATCACACCGCGCACGAGAATTTCCGGTACCGAGGCGCCGGAAGTGATGCCGACCGTGCGAACACCGTCGAGCCACGCCGGATCCACCTCACGGGCGAAGTCGACGAGGTACGACGCTTTCGCGCCGGCTCCGAGAGCCACCTCGACGAGGCGCACCGAGTTGGACGAGTTGCGGGAGCCCACCACGATCACCAGATCGCACTCGGGGGCCATCGCCTTGACCGCCACCTGACGGTTCTGGGTGGCGTAGCAGATGTCGTCGCTGGGCGGATCCTGCAGGTGGGGGAACTTCTCCCGGAGCCGCGCCACGGTCTGCATGGTCTCGTCGACGCTCAGCGTGGTCTGCGACAGCCAGATGACCTTCGACTCGTCGCGGACCGAGACGGCATCCACCGACTCGGGTCCGTCGACCAGTTGCACATGGTCGGGGGCTTCGCCGGCAGTGCCTTCCACTTCCTCGTGGCCCTCGTGGCCGATGAGGAGAATGTCGTAGTCGTCGCGGGCGAACCGTTTCGCTTCCTGGTGCACCTTGGTGACCAGTGGACACGTCGCATCGATGGTGCGGAGATTGCGGGCTGCGGCCGACTCGTGCACGGCCGGTGACACACCGTGCGCAGAGAATACGAGCAACGCACCCTCGGGCACCTCGTCGGTTTCGTCGACGAAGATCACGCCGCGCTCGGTGAGCGTTTCCACCACGTGGCGGTTGTGCACGATTTCTTTGCGGACGTAGATCGGGGCGCCGTGCTTCTCCAGCGCCTTCTCGACCGTTTCGACAGCGCGGTCGACGCCGGCGCAGTACCCGCGGGGTTCGGCGAGCAGCACTCGCTTCTCACCGCTCGCATGCACTCCCGAATCTGCCGAACGTGTGATACCCACATTGAGTGGAACAGCCGAAGACATGGTTCCAGCGTACGGGTCACCCCCCGGCTAAGACACTTTCGCCGGGCCTCCGGAGGGGTACTGTGCGCGTCATCGAGTCGAGTCGTCCACGCTGTGGGCACGTCGGCTACCCAAACGTGCCGATGTCAGGCAGGCTGTGAGCATGATTCGTCCCCCGTTCGTGGCGCGCGTCGCCGCTGGAATCGCCGTGACGGCCGTCGAAGAAGCCAGGAGGCTGCCCACGACGGCGGTCACTCTGCCGATGACTGCGGTCAGCCAGGTGCTGCAGACCACGATGCGTGTCCAGCAGACCATGACGGCGCTGGCCATCAAGGGTGACCAGGCTTTTGCCCTCATCCACT
This sequence comes from Rhodococcus sp. ZPP, assembly GCF_017656075.1. NCBI lineage: Bacteria > Bacillati > Actinomycetota > Actinomycetes > Mycobacteriales > Nocardiaceae > Rhodococcus > Rhodococcus sp. ZPP. Next base: position 5,310,339 of record NZ_CP058638.1, on the reverse strand, counting down.
GGTCGCACGACGAAGAGCAGCCGTCCTGGGCGGTGTTCGACGAGGACACCGACGGAGAACCCGACATCGAGGATGCGCCGGACGATCGTCCCGCCGGGCCCGGCCGCTTCGCGCTGTACTCCCTCAGCCCTCAGGGTGACGACCTCGCAGAGAAGTCCACCGCCCCCACCGGCCCGAAGGCTCCGAGTACCAACGGTGTGGCGAAGACCACGACCCCGAAGCCCGCCTCCGCAGTCGCCGAACCCGAGATCGCCGCCTACCTCGACTATTCGTCGCTGACCCTTGCCCAGTTGCGGGCCCGCCTGCGCTCGCTGTCCGTCGAGGACCTGACAGCGCTGCTGGACTACGAGACGGCGACCCTTGCCAGGGCACCCTTCCTGACCATGCTGACCAATCGCATCACCACCGCCAAGGCCAAGTGACTTCCGCCCAGTCCCGCGCAGCCAGTACAGCACCGAGTACCGCCGACAAACCGTGGCCGGTTCGCACCGTCTCGGCCAAGGTCGCACAGTGGATCGACCGGCTCGGGAGTGTGTGGGTCGAGGGTCAGATCACCCAGATCAATGCCCGTCCCGGTACCCGGACGGCGTTTCTCGTGCTGCGCGATCCGTCCGTCGACATGTCCCTCTCCGTGACGTGCTCACCTCAGCTGCTGCAGAACTCCCCTGTCCCCCTCACCGAGGGCAGTCGGGTGGTGATGTTCGGGAAGTTGTCGTTCTACACCGGCCGCGGATCGGTGTCGCTGCGAGTGACCGAGATCCGCGCGGTCGGAATCGGCGAACTCCTCGCGCGGATAGAGAGGCTGCGCGCGCTTCTGGCCGCGGAGGGCCTGTTCGACCCCCGGCTCAAGCGCCCGCTGCCCTTCCTTCCCGGGACCGTCGGCCTGATCACCGGCCGAGCAAGTGCCGCCGAGCACGATGTCCTCAGCGTGGCGCAGCGCCGCTGGCCGGCCGTCCGGTTCGAGATTCGTAACACCCCGGTGCAGGGCGTCACCGCAGTGCCGCAGATTCTCGACGCGTTGAAGGAACTCGACGCCGATCCGCACGTGGATGTGATCATTCTGGCCCGCGGCGGCGGAAGCGTGGAGGACCTGCTGCCGTTCTCCGACGAGACCCTCTGCCGGGCGATCGTCGCGTGCACCACCCCGATAGTCAGTGCCATCGGACACGAGCCCGACAGCCCGCTCAGCGATCACGTCGCCGATCTGCGCGCCGCTACCCCCACGGACGCCGCCAAACGGGTGGTCCCGGACGCTGTCGCCGAGCAGGCGCTGGTCAGCGAGCTGCGCTCACGCAGTGCGGCGGCGCTGCGGAATTGGGTACAGCGCGAATCCCACCTGATCTCCCAGCTGCGGAGCCGGCCGGTGCTCGCCGATCCGGTGCGCGCTCTCGACGAGCGGGGCGACGAGGTCGAGCGACTGCGCGAGGCGGGCCGCCGCGACATCACCAGGGCAATCGCCGCGGAGAGCACCACGATCGAGCACCTGCGGGCACGGTTGACCACCCTCGGACCCGCGGCCACGCTCGCCCGCGGCTATTCCGTCGTTCAGCGGATCGTGCCCGACGGCGATCCCGAGGTACTGCGTTCGGTCGACGACGCCCCGCCGGGCACCCAGATTCGCGTTCGAGTCGCCGACGGCGCAATCCGTGCCGCGGTGATGGGAAAGGACAAGTAGGACATGAGCAACAACGGGAACGACACCGACATCGCGGAGCTCGGTTACGAGGCGGCGCGTGACGAACTCGTCGACGTGGTCAAGGTGCTCGAACAAGGTGGCCTCGACCTCGACGCGTCACTCGCCCTGTGGGAGCGCGGGGAGGCTCTCGCGAAGCGGTGCGAGGAGCACCTCGCGGGAGCCCGCAAGCGCGTCGAGACTGCGCTCGCGCACGCCGACGACGAGAGCTGACGAATCGGCTGCGATCAAGCCGGGAGGATCGGGGCTTCGGCCGCGGCCGTGGTGAGCTGCTCGAATGCCTCCGGTGAGGCGCTGCCCGTCACGACGAGCCGGACGTCGCCGAAGTCGGAGACCCAGATCGGTTCGACTCCCTCACCGCCGTACACGATCCACGTATGACCTGCGATCTCTTCTGTACCGGTGGTCGTCCGCGGACCACCGGCCACGAAGGGCACCAGCACGGTTTCGAGCGCGTTGCTCTGCGTCAGCTGGATGTACCGACCGGCCGGCGTGATGAAGCCGACGGTGCTGGAGTCGCCGCCGCCGTCACCACTGACGATGCTGCGGCTCCCCGAGTTGGGTGTCCAGCCCTCGGGCGTCTCCGGCTGCCGAACCGGGAACGGAAGATCGTTCGCGTCGTACTTCAGCGCAGCGTCGATGTCGAAGCTGGGAATCGGCCCGGTCGTGGGACCGCCGGGGCTGAACGTGCACTGGCTGGCGATACCGGCGATCAGCACGCAGAACAGGACAAGGGGTACGAGCGACCACACCATGTCGCGGTTGTTGTGCAGGATGCGCGGTTTATCGGATGCCACGCACACCAGTATCCAGGGTCGGCCCCCGAACGACGATTCTCGGTCCCCGATATGTCGCCCCAGCAACGCACGTCACACAACTTTCTGGGAGAATCAGCCCTGAGATTCACTCGACAGTCGGCGGCCGACAGGCCGACCGGCACAGCGTCGACGTACAACGTCGACCGGAACTGCATCAGGAGGCACTGCCCATGACGGCCAGCACCACATCGAGACGCCGCGAGGCCCCGGACCGAAACCTTGCTCTCGAATTGGTCCGAGTCACCGAGGCTGGTGCAATGGCTGCCGGTCGCTGGGTCGGCCGTGGCGACAAGGAAGGTGGCGACGGCGCCGCCGTCGACGCCATGCGCCAGCTCGTGAGCTCGGTCTCGATGCGCGGTGTCGTGGTCATCGGCGAGGGCGAGAAGGACGAAGCCCCGATGCTGTTCAACGGCGAAGAGGTCGGCAACGGCGACGGCCCCGACTGCGACTTCGCGGTCGACCCGGTCGACGGAACCACCCTGATGGCCAAGGGAATGCCCAATGCGATCGCTGTCCTCGCAGTCGCCGAGCGCGGCGCGATGTTCGACCCGTCCGCCGTGTTCTACATGGAGAAGATCGCCGTCGGTCCCGACGCCGCCGATGTCATCGACATCACCGCGCCCGTCGCCGAGAACATCAAGCGTGTCGCGAAGGTCCGCAAGGCGTCTACCTCCGACGTGACGGTCTGTATCCTCGACCGTCCGCGGCACGCCGGGCTCATCCAGGAAGTCCGGGACACCGGCGCCCGGATCCGTCTCATCTCCGACGGCGACGTCGCGGGTGCGATCGCCGCCGCGCGTCCGGAGTCGGGCACCGACATCTTGATCGGCACCGGTGGCACGCCCGAGGGCATCATCGCCGCCGCCGCCATGCGCTGTATGGGTGGTTCGCTGCAGGGCCGGCTGGCCCCGACCGACGACGCCGAGCGTCAGAAGGCCATCGACGCCGGTCACGACCTCGACCGTGTGCTGACCACCGAAGACCTGGTGTCCGGCGAGAACGTCTTCTTCTGCGCCACCGGTGTCACCGACGGCGACCTGCTGCGTGGTGTCCGCTACTACGGTGGCGGCGCGTCCACCCAGTCCATCGTGATGCGATCCAAGTCGGGAACGGTCCGCATGATCGATGCGTACCACCGCCTCGAGAAGCTTCGTGAGTACTCGTCCGTCGACTTCGACGGTGAGGACGGGGCGGTTCCGCCGTCCTTCTGAGCGCCTTCGCCGCCCGTGCGCCTTTCTGGTAGCTCCTGCAACCACAACGGCGCACGGGCGCGCAGCGTCCGGAAGTGGCAATGTTTGACCCATGACGGAGAGCAACGAGCAGCAGTACCGGATCGAACACGACACCATGGGTGAGGTGCGGGTCCCCGTGGACGCGCTGTGGCGCGCACAGACGCAGCGCGCCGTCGAAAATTTCCCGATCAGTGGTCGAGGTCTCGAACGCACCCAGATTCGCGCCATGGGCCTCCTGAAGGCGGCGTGCGCGCAGGTTAACAAAGACCTCGGGCTCCTCGATCCCGAGAAGGCCGACGCGATCATCGCAGCGGCAGGTGAGATCGCCGAAGGCAAGCACGACGACCAGTTCCCCATCGACGTCTTTCAGACGGGCTCCGGAACCAGCTCCAACATGAACGCCAACGAGGTGATCGCCTCGATCGCCGCCGCAGCGGGTGTCGTCGTCCACCCCAATGACGACGTCAACATGTCGCAGTCGTCGAACGACACCTTCCCCACCGCCACTCATGTTGCCGCGACCGAGGCGGCTGTGAAGAACCTGATCCCGGCCCTCGACCACCTCCGGCTGGCCCTTCTCGACAAGTCCACCGAGTGGAAGACGGTCGTGAAGTCGGGGCGCACCCATCTCATGGATGCGGTCCCGGTGACGCTGGGTCAGGAGTTCGGGGGCTACGCCCGGCAGATGGAAGCCGGCATGGAACGCATCGTGGCGTGTCTCCCACGGCTCGGCGAACTGCCCATCGGCGGCACCGCGGTCGGCACCGGCCTGAACGCCCCGGACGGTTTCGGCCCCAAAGTGGTGGCCGAACTGGTCAAGGCGACGGGCATCGACGCGCTCACGCCGGCGAAGAACAGTTTCGAGGCGCAGGCGGCGCGAGACGGTCTCGTCGAGGCGTCCGGGGCGATGCGCACCATCGCGGTATCCCTCACCAAGATCGCCAACGACATCCGGTGGATGGGTTCGGGTCCGCTCACCGGATTGGGCGAGATTCGGCTTCCCGACCTGCAGCCCGGCAGTTCGATCATGCCGGGCAAGGTCAATCCGGTACTCCCCGAGGCCGCCACCCAGGTGGCTGCGCAGGTAGTCGGCAACGATGCCGCCGTCGCCTGGGGTGGGGCTGCGGGCGCATTCGAGTTGAACGTCTACATTCCGATGATGGCCCGGAACGTTCTCGAATCGTTCACCCTTCTCGCCAACGTCACGCGGCTGTTCGCCGACCGGTGTGTCGCGGGCCTGGTAGCCAATACCGATCACCTCAGGACCCTCGCCGAGTCTTCGCCGTCCATCGTCACGCCCCTGAACTCGGCGATCGGATACGAGGAGGCGGCCGCCGTTGCCAAGCAGGCCTTGAAGGAGAAGAAGACGATCAGGGAGACCGTCGTCGACCGCGGTTTGATCGGTGACAAACTCAGCGAGGAGGAGCTGGACAAGCGTCTCGACGTGCTCGCCATGGCGAAGGTCCAGGACTGACCTCCAGCCAGACATGACGGCGGCCCGCACTCCTCGGAGTGCGGGCCACCTTCGTTACCGTTCCCTACAGCAGTGCGGACAGTTCCTCGCGGGCCTTCTCGCCCTCGGTCCCGAGGTCGGAGCGGCCGGCGATGTTCCACGCCGCGAGAAGCGGTGCGAACACCTTCTCGCGCTGGTGTGCGGGATCGTAGATGCCGGCTTCGGCGAGCACCGCAGTGCTATTCTTCCCGCCGGGCAATTCCACGCTCGGCACGTCGAATGCGTCGATCCGCGAGGCAATAGCGCGCACCATCTGTTCGGGCGCCACTGCGAACGCGGCTTCGACGACGTTGCGGTAGAACACCGACTGCAGTTCGTCGTCGGCGGCCAGCCGCGTTTCGATCGACGCCACCAACGGGTCCTCGGCGAGGGCGGCGGTGTTCTGGTGCCGGACGGCCGCGGCCTTCTCTTCGAATGCCGAGTTGGCGAGCATCTCGAGCAGGTGCATCGGCGGCATGGCGTATCCACGCACCATCTCGTCCATCCGAGCACGCTCGAGTGCGACAGGATCGACCGCGCGGGTCACCATCAGATAGTTCCGGAGCACGATGGAGTGCCGGTTCTCCTCGGCGGTCCAGCGGCCGACCCAACGCCACCACGGGCCCACCATGGCCAGGTGCTTGGCGATCTCCCGGTGGTACGCGGGCACGTTGTCGGCGACGAGAACGCCCACGGTGAGTGCAAGTGCCTCCACCTCGCTCAGGGTGGACTGATCGGCCGACCAGTCCGTGCCACCCATGAATGCGAAGTTCTTACCCTGGTCCCACGGGACCAGGTCGTGCGGCAGCCAGCCGTCGGCCTCGGCGATGTGACGAGCGAGATTCTCCTCGACCACAGGAGCCAGTTCGGTGAGAAGGTGCTTGTCCGTGAATTCAGTCGGCATTCGCATACCGTAGCGTCCGCGTGCTCGCGCAGGAATCTCGAGCACGCGGTCACCGGCTCGCCCAGCCCGGACCCGAGCCCGGATCGGCGGAAAAGCCCCAGGTCACCGAGCTTCGTGGTTACGCTGAAAGTTCCCGATTTTCGCCGGCCCGAGCAGAGGACCTCCAATGCGCAAGCGTGGGAACTCGATGACGTTGTTCTTCGCTGTCCTGTTGGCCGGGTCGCTCGTCACGGGGTGCACCGACAATGAGCCGTCCACCGACACCGCCAGTTCTCCCGCGTCGACAACCGCCCCAGACAAGCCGGCCAATCCCGCGACCGTCTCCGGCGTCGAAATACCCGACGGCCGAGTCGACGACGCGGTCGGACGCCTGGACGACCTGGTGAAGAACCTCATGGACAGCACACACGTGCCCGGAATGGCGGTCGCGGTGGTGCACGGCGGGCGAACCGTCTATGCGAAGGGATTCGGCGTACGCGAAGAGGGCACCGACGAGATGGTGGACGCAGACACCGTCTTCCAACTGGCATCGCTGTCGAAGTCGGTGGGCTCCACGGTGGTCGCGCACGAGGTGGGAACCGGCGTGGTCGGCTGGGACACGACCGTGGTCTCGAAGCTTCCGGGTTTTGCGCTCGCAGACCCTTGGGTCACCGAGCACGTCACGGTCGGCGATCTGTACTCGCACCGCTCTGGGTTGCCGGATCACGCCGGCGACGGACTCGAGGATCTCGGCAACAACCAGCAGCAGGTACTCGACAAGCTGCGGCTCGAGCCGCTCAATCCGTTCCGTATCACCTACGAATACACCAACTTCGGTGTCACCGCGGCCGCCGAAGCGGTGGCCGCGGCATCCGGAACGGATTGGGCGACGCTGTCCGAACGGGCGATCTACCAACCACTCGGAATGGACTCGACCAGTTCCCGGTTCGCCGACTACCAGGCGCGCAGTAACCGTGCCATCGGCCATCAGCTCGTCGACGGCAAGTACGTCGCCGACGCCGTCCGCGACCCCGACGCTCAGTCACCGGCCGGCGGCGTCAGCTCGTCCGTCAACGACATGAGCAAGTGGCTCACCATGCTCCTGGGCGACGGGATGTTCGAGGGCAAGGAAATCGTCGATTCGAAAGCCCTGCTCCCCGCGGTCAGTCCGCAGATCGTGTCGAGTCCCCCTAGCTCCCTCGACGCGCGTCCAGGGTTCTACGGATACGGGTTCAATGTGTCGACCACTTCTGCCGGCCGGGTCTCCCTCAGCCACTCGGGTGCCTTCCAACTCGGGGCTGCCACCAACTTCGTGGCGATCCCCTCGGCCGACGTCGCGATCGTCGCCCTGACCAACGGCTCCCCCACCGGAATCCCCGAAACCCTGACCGCAGAATTCGCCGATCTCGTCCAGTACGGCGAGATCCGCGAAGAGTGGAGGGATCTGTATTACCAGGCTATCTCCCCGATGCTGGACCCCGAGGGCAGCCTTGTCGGCAAGGACGCGCCCACGAACCCTGCTCCCGCGCAGCCACTTCCCACTTATACGGGAACCTACAACAACGCCTACTGGGGTCCGGCCGTCGTCAGCGAGAAAGACGGTCAACTCATCTTGCAACTCGGACCCTCGGGGCAGACCTTCCCACTCGAGCATTGGGACGGAAGCACATTCACGTTCAGACCCAGCGGCGAGAACGCCCCGCCCGGCACGGTGTCGGAGGCGACGTTCGCGGGTAACAGTCTGATTCTGGAGTACTACAACACAGATGGTCAGGGAACGTTCGTTCGCTGAACTCACTTCGAGCAGGAAGTACCATGGAACCCACTTCACAGTCTATCGATACGGTTTCACCGTCCGACACCGCCAATATTCGCGTGGTTCGCGGATTCCTCGACGCCCTCGTTGCCGGCGACCCGGATACCGCCCGCCAGTATCTGCACCCGGACATCGTGTGGCACAACGTGTCTCTGCCCAAGATTCGCGGGATCGAGTCGGTGATGCGGATACTCCGGGGGATGAGCAGGCCCGGTGTCGGGTTCGATGTCCGGTTGCATCACATCGCCGACGAAGGAACAGCAGTGCTCACCGAACGCACCGACATTCTCATCTGGAATCGGCTGCGCAGCGAATTCTGGGTGTGCGGCACCTTCGAGATCGAGGACGGCAAGATCCTCGTCTGGCGCGACTACTTCAGCAACCGGGCATTCCTGTGGGGCACGCTGAAGGGACTGGTTCGAATGTTCTGATCCGGCCCGAACGCGGCCGCCCAATGTCCCATCGGTCGAGTTCTCCTGTTCCGATGCGACATTGGGCGGACCACGCTCCCAGCCAGGAACTACGGCGTGGGCCCGAATTCCTCCAGCATCTCCGTCACGAGTGCGGCGATCGGCGAACGCTCACTGCGAGTCAGCGTGATGTGGGCGAACAACGGGTGGCCCTTCAGCTTCTCGATCACCGCCGCGACACCGTCATGGCGCCCGACCCGCAGGTTGTCGCGTTGAGCCACATCGTGCGTCAGCACCACGCGCGATCCTGTTCCCAGCCGGGACAGCACCGTGAGCAGAACGTTGCGCTCGAGGGACTGCGCCTCGTCGACGATCACGAACGAATCGTGCAGTGACCGCCCCCGAATATGGGTGAGGGGAAGAACTTCCAGCATCCCGCGACTGATAACTTCTTCCATCACCTCGGGGCTCGCCAGGCCGTCCAGGGTGTCGAACACGGCCTGGGCCCAGGGGCCCATCTTCTCACTCTCACTGCCCGGCAGGTACCCGAGTTCCTGACCGCCCACCGCGTACAACGGCCGGAAGACCACGACCTTCCGCTGAGTTCGACGCTCGAGCACCGCTTCGAGTCCCGCGGTCAACGCCAGCGCCGACTTGCCGGTGCCGGCCTTGCCGCCCAGCGACACGATGCCCACGCTGTCGTCCATGAGAAGGTCGAGGGCAATGCGCTGCTCGGCCGAGCGTCCGTGCAGGCCGAACGCTTCCCGTTCGCCTCGCACCAACTGCACCCGCTTGTCGGCGTTCACCCTGCCGAGGGCGCTCGACGAACCACCCAGAAGCCGAATACCCGTGTGACACGGCAGCTCCCGTGCCTCCTCCAGGTCGACGACACCCTCGGAGAAGAGTTCGTCGATCGACGACGACGCCACGTCGAGCTCCGCCATACCCGTCCAGCCGGAGGGAACGACGTCGTGAGCGTGGTACTCGTCGGCGGGTAAACCCACCGCGCCTGCCTTGACGCGGAGCGGGATGTCCTTGCTGACCAGGACGACGTCGCTACCCTCCGCTTCGAAATTCAGGGCGCAGGCGAGGATGCGGGAATCGTTACTGTCCGTGCGGAATCCGACCGGCAGAACTGACGGGTCGGTGTGGTTGAGCTCGACCTGCAGGGTGCCACCTTCCGTGCCGATCGGCACAGGCTGGTCGAGACGGCCGTATTCCAGGCGAAGGTCGTCGAGCATGCGCAGCGATTCGCGTGCGAACCATCCCAGCTCATGATGGTGCCGTTTCCCCTCGAGTTCACTGATGACGACGAGAGGAAGCACGACACGGTGCTCGCCGAACCTGGCGACGGCCCAGGGGTCGGACAGCAATACGGAGGTGTCCAATACGAACGTACGAACTCCCGAAGCCGAGTTCTTGCCGGAGGCTGCGGACGTACGTCCTGATCGGGCTGAGACGGAGCGTGATGCAGTCACGTGAGGCTCCTAGGTCTGCGCGGCACCCACGCAAACTCGGTTCGCTGGACCGGTCCGTCCCTGGTGTGTCAAACCACACGAGGGCCGGGCGCCGGCCCCCTCGTACTGAATGTTCCAGTCACGATCAGGACCTCCCGTACAAGCAACTTCCCCGCTGCCTGTTACTTCCGACGGTACTGCCAAACACGCCGGACGGCCGTGCGAGCGGCGGGCGTGTCGGTGAACATCGGGTTACGCGGAGAAGGCGCCTGCGGCGCCCGTGAGTGGTTGACGAGTCCCTGCACTCGCAGACCACTCACGGGCGGCGGAGCCGTCTAGATGAGGCGCCAGTCCTCGAGGCCCTCGTACAGCGGGAAGTCGGCGGCCAGCTTGGTCACGCGGTCGCGCAGTGACTCGACGTCGGACGAACCGGCCAGAGCCGTACCGATGATGTCGGCGACCTCGGTGAACTGCTCGTCACCGAACCCACGGGACGCGAGCGCGGCGGTGCCGATGCGCAGCCCGGAGGTGACCATCGGCGGGCGGGGATCGAACGGCACTGCGTTGCGGTTGACGGTGATGCCCACCTCGTGGAGAAGGTCCTCACCCTGCTGGCCGTCGAGCTGCGAATTGCGGAGGTCGACCAGCACGAGATGCACGTCGGTGCCGCCGGTGAGGACGCTGACACCCTTGCCGGACACGTCGGAGGCCGTCAGGCGCTCGGCGAGGATCTTCGCGCCGGTCAGTGTGCGCTGCTGACGGTCCTTGAACTCGTCGGTGCCGGCGATCTTCAGCGACACGGCCTTGGCGGCGATGGCGTGCATGAGCGGTCCACCCTGTTGTCCGGGGAAGACGGCCGAGTTGATCTTCTTCGCCCATTCCTGCTTGGCGAGAATCAGGCCGGAGCGGGGACCACCGAGGGTCTTGTGGACGGTGCTCGACACGACGTCGGCGTAGGGGACGGGCGACGGGTGCAATCCGGCCGCCACCAGGCCGGCGAAGTGCGCCATGTCGACCCACAGGTATGCACCGACCTCGTCGGCGATGGACCGGAATGCCGCGAAGTCCTGGTGTCGCGGGTAGGCGGACCAGCCGGCGACGATCACCTTCGGCTGCGCGGCGACAGCGACCTTGCGGACCTCGTCCATGTCGATACGGTGGTCTTCCTTGCTGACCCCGTACGACTCGACCTCGTAGAGCTTGCCGGAAAAGTTCAGCTTCATGCCGTGCGTGAGGTGGCCGCCGTGTGCCAGGTCGAGGCCGAGGAGCTTCTCACCCGGGCTCATCAGCGCCATCAGAACGGCGGCGTTGGCCTGCGCGCCCGAGTGCGGCTGGACGTTCGCGAAGTCGGCGCCGAACAGTTCTTTGGCACGAGTGCGCGCGAGGTCCTCGATGACGTCGACGTGCTCGCAGCCGCCGTAGTAACGGCGACCCGGGTATCCCTCGGCATACTTGTTGGTCAGCACGCTGCCCTGAGCCTGCAGCACCGCGCGGGGAACGAAGTTCTCCGAGGCGATCATTTCCAGGGTGTCGCGCTGACGGGCGAGCTCACCAGCCATGGCCTGGGCGACTTCGGGGTCGAGTTCGGCGAGGGGGGCCGTGTTGACGTCGGTACCGGGCACAGCGGTCATCGAGGAATCTCCAAGCTGGATGCGGAAACGAATGCCCCCAGTCTACGAAGAACCCGTGCGTACTTGATAACCGCCCAGTGTTAAGAAGTACTCACGGGGCGGAGGGCACTGGGAACGAGGGGTTCGTCGAGGAGCCGACGAAAGCGTTCCGACCGATCCGCGCCCACCGGGACCTCCGCCAGCCAGCCGCCGAGCAGGCGGTATCCCTCGACGTAGGTGCTGGTGTAGGCCCGCCACAGGGGCGAGGACAGGAAGCGCAGCGACTGCCGCGCCCGCTCGGGGGTCGACAGGCTCCACCGTTGCAGGAACAGGGCGACGTCGTCCGCGCTGCGGCGCTCGTCGTGCAGCATCAGCGCAGCGTCCTGGCGGACACCGAGCAGCTGACCGGACGCCGCCGACAGTCGCTGTGCCTGTTCACCGTCGAATCTCAGTCCGAGGTCGGCGTAGATTTCCTGCGCCCACAGGCCCCAGTTCTCACCGACGATGGATTCGAGCGCGAGGTCGGCAAGACCCTCGGCCATGAGGCACTGCGGGGTGTTGACGAGAAACAGCGTCTGTTCCAGCTGCCCCGCGCCGACGAGCCCCGCTTCCTTACGGCAGTGCTCGGTGTGATGGCCCGGGTACGACTCGTGCGCGATGAGCCGAGGCAGATTTGCCATGTGCTGTTTCAGGTCGGAGTTGATGGCGACCGTGGAGCGGTAGTTTCCGAGGTAGTAGTTGAACCCCGACCACGGCTTGTCCCCGACCACCTCGTACTCGACGACCTCGGCTTCGGGCAGGGCGTAGTGCTCGCGCACCAGGTCGCGCAGGGCGCTCGAGAAGGCGTCGACGCAGTCCTTCAAACGGTCAGCCGGTATCTCGTCGGCGGCGCGGTGGGCATGGACCCGCTCGGTGAGTGTGCCGGATCCGGGCAGCACGGCGTCCATCTTGCGGTGCGCCTCGCGGTACTGCTCCTCGTCGCCGCGTGCAATGCGAACGTCGAAATAGGCCTCCACCTCGTCGACGAACCCGACGTCGTCCCCGGCGAACTTCCGTCCCGAGCATTCGAGTGCCCGCAAATGGACGTCGAGGAACCGCGTCCGCTCGTCCGACAGCCCCGCGGACGGCAATTCCGCACGCAGCGTTGCCGCTGTGCGTGCCAGTTCCCGCGGGTCCGGCCGCGGCGCGTTCTCGACCTTCCGGCGCAGCGCCGGGTCGCCGGTGTACGCATCGACGAATCCCTCTTCGAGCCGATCGAATCCCAGCCCGAGCAGCAGATATTCGCGAACCAACGAATCCGATTCCATGTCGATCGACCTTAGTCGGACAACCGAGTGCGTGACCCGCCGACAGCTCAGCCTGTGGCACCAAGCACAATCCGACTATGCAACCGCTACTCGCCAGCGCGACGACGACGGCCGAGATTCCGGGCGTGGACGGCTCACTCCCCCAGCCGCTCGAGTGTGAGCGGAACTGATGGCCCGGGCAAGCGAATCCAGCCCGTACGTCGAATTCGACCGGAAGCAGTGGCGCACGCTGCGTAAGTCGACTCCGCTGGTGTTGACCGAGGAGGAGCTGTACGGGCTCCGAGGCCTCGGCGAGCAGATCGACCTCGAGGAGGTCGCGGAGGTGTATCTTCCGCTTTCGCGTCTGATCCACCTGCAGGTGGCTGCACGACAGCGGTTGTTCGCCGCGACCGCGACGTTCCTCGGTGAGAAGCATCCGGATCAGCAGGTGCCGTTCGTCATCGGCGTCGCGGGAAGTGTCGCGGTCGGCAAGTCGACCACGGCGCGTGTCCTGCAAGCCCTGCTCGCCCGCTGGGAACATCACCCCCGCGTCGACCTGGTGACGACGGACGGCTTCCTGTACTCCACCGACGAGCTGAACCGGCGCGGGATCATGCACCGCAAGGGTTTTCCGGAGAGTTACGACCGGCGCAAGCTGCTGCGGTTCGTCACCGAGGTGAAGTCGGGCGCCGAGGAAGTAGCCGCACCGGTCTATTCGCACATCTCTTACGACATCATCCCCGGCCAGTACCACCTGGTGCGCCAGCCGGACATTCTCATCATCGAAGGTTTGAACGTCCTGCAGACCGGTCCGCGTCTCATGGTCTCGGATCTGTTCGACTTTTCCATCTACGTCGATGCCCGCATCGAGGACATCGAGGCGTGGTACATCCAGCGCTTCCTGGCCCTGCGCCAGACGTCGTTCGCCAATCCGAACGCCCACTTCCACCACTACGCGAACCTGTCGGACCGCGACGCCACCGCTGCCGCTCAGGAGATCTGGCACAACATCAACCGACCGAACCTGGTGGAGAACATTCTGCCGACGCGCCCCCGCGCCACCCTCGTGCTGCGCAAGGACGCCAATCACTCGATCAACCGGCTGCGCCTGCGCAAGCTGTAACCGGGTGGCCGCTCAGACGCCGAATCTGCGATGCCGGGCCGCGTAGTCGCGCAGCGCGCGCAGGAAGTCGACCCGACGGAACTCGGGCCAGTACGCCTCGGTGAACCAGATCTCGGAGTAGGCGCTCTGCCACAACAGGAACCCCGACAGCCGCTGTTCTCCTGACGTACGAATCACGAGGTCGGGGTCCGGTTGACCCGACGTATAGAGATGCCCGCCGATGCCATCGACTGTGATCGACTTCACCAACTCGTCGCCCGACAACCCGGCGAGGAGTTTCTCGCAGAGCAGCGACCGCACGGCGTCGGCGATTTCCTGCCGGCCGCCGTAGCCGACGGCGACGTTCACATGGGTGCCGGTACGGCCTTCGGTCCGCTCCGCCGCCTCCCGCAAGCGGCGCGACTGCTCGGCGGGCAGCAGATCCAGCGCACCGACGATCTTCACACTCCAGTTCTTGTCCGGTCCGGAGATCTCTTCGACAACATCGGTGATGATCTCGAGAAGAGTGTCCAGTTCCTCCGCGTCCCGGCGCAGATTCTCGGTCGAGAGGAGATAGATGGTGGCCATCTCGATCCCGGCGGCATCACACCAGCCCAGCATCTCCGAGATCTTGAGGGCACCCATCCGGTGTCCGTGGCTGACGTCGGTGAAGCCGTTCTCCCGGGCCCACCTCCGGTTGCCGTCGCACATCACCGCTATGTGCCGAGGGTGCTGCAGACCTTCGAGCCGCGCGAGCAACCGTCGCTCGTAGATGCTGTACAGCAGTCCTCGCACACTCACCGGGAGATCACCATGACAGCCAAGAGTACGCCGCTGCCGATCGCGATTCGCGATGGCGGTCACACGTAGTGCACCGTGGTCCTACCGACGGGTACGCTCTCCCCACAAGCGAACCTACGGTTCCGTAGGTTCGAGTCGCGAACAGCGAGAAGGGGTGTCCTGTGACAGCTTTCGGACTCGACGAGCTCCCGGTCAAGCCGCGTCTGCGGGGGTGGATTCACCTGTGGGCGTTCGGTATCTCGGTCATCGCCGGGCTGGTCCTCGTCCTCGTGTCCGGACTCCGAGTGTCAGCGGAAGCAGCCGTCGCCACAGCGGTCTACAGCGTCACCGTGTGCGGCGTATTCGGGGTCAGCGCCACGTATCACCGCGTGCACTGGAAGACCACGTCTGCCCGCACGTGGATGAAACGGGCGGATCACTCGATGATCTTCCTGTTCATCGCCGGCAGTTATACACCGTTCGGGCTGCTGGGCCTGCCCTCGAGCACCGGGCGCACACTGCTGATCGTCGTCTGGGCCGGTGCCTTCGCCGGCGTCGCCCTGAAGATGCTGTGGCCGACGGCGCCGCGGTGGGTCGGTGTTCCGCTCTACCTGCTCCTCGGCTGGGCGATCGTTCCGGTGGCGCCGGAGCTGACTTCCGAGGTCGGAGTCCTGCCCATGGTGTTGCTGCTCATCGGCGGCATCTTCTATTCGGTGGGCGCGGTGTTGTATGCCACGAAGTGGCCCAATCCCTGGCCGGCCACCTTCGGGCATCACGAGTTCTTCCACGCCGCCACGGTGATCGCGGCGTTGTGCCACTACATCGCCGTCTGGCTGGTCGTGTTCGGACAGTAATTACCGGCTCAACGCCTCGGCCAGGTCGTCGATGGTCGACACCGGACGATCACAGACGAACCCGCGGCACACATAGGCCGCCGCATCGCCCCCCACCAGCGGCCGGTCCGCGAGCAGCGGCGACGAATCCGGTTCGCCTCCGACCACCACCGCACCACCCGGAGCGAGTCGGCGTGCAGCGTCGAGCAGCCCGGACTCGCCGTTCGTTGCCACCGCCACCTGGATCGGCCCACGCACCGACGCCTCGGCCACGGCGAGCCAGTGTCCCGCCGACCTCGGTGCTCGTTCGAGGAGCAGCGCCACCCGGTCGAGTGACGCGGCGGCCGCGGCGGCATACCGGGCCGAGGTGCCCGCCTCCGCCACTGCCGCTGCGGTGAGCAGGGCTTCGGCCAGGCAGGAGGCACCGGACGGGGTGGCGCCGTCGACCGGGTCGCGCGGACGGGTCACCAGCGTTTCCGCGTCATCCGCCGTGTCGAACCAGCTGCCGGGCTGCTCGGCGTCCGCGAAGTGTCGCAAGGCGCGCTCCAGCAGGGCCTCGGCAGGTTCGAGCCATTCGGCGTCGCCGGTCGCCTGGAACAACGTGAGGAGTCCGGTGGCGAGGCACGCATAGTCCTCCAGAATTCCCACGGGTTCGCCCACCACCGACCCCAGCGAGGCGCGGCGCAGGCGACCGTCGACACCGTGCAGGTCCAGCACCGTCCGGGCACACTCGGCGGCAGCCGAGATCCACTCCGGCCTGCCGAGTCCGGCACCGGCCTCGGCCAGCGCCGTGATGGTCATCCCATTCCAGGCGGTGACCACTTTGTCGTCCCGGCCGGGCTGCGGCCGGGTAGCACGGTGAGCGAAGAGCGCGTTCCGCACGCGACCCCACCGCTCCCAGTCGTCCGGATCCTCGAGGAGTTGCAGCACCGACGCGCCTTCTTCGAAGGTTCCCTCCGGCATCACGGTCAGCAGTTGCGACGCCCACTCGCCGTCCTCGGCGCCCAGCACGTCGACGAGCTGTGCGGGTGTCCACACATAGGTCAGGCCCTCGACGCCTTCCGTGTCGGCGTCGAGCGCAGACGCGAACGAGCCGTTCTCCGTACGCAAGTCGCGAAGCAGGAACTGCGCAGTCTCCTCGGTGACGCGGACCGCCAGCTCCGAACCCGTTCGCCGACCGAGATGGGCATACACGCGCAGAAGCTGGGCGTTGTCGTAGAGCATCTTCTCGAAGTGCGGCACGACCCACTCGGCGTCGACCGAGTAGCGGGCAAAACCGCCGCCCAACTGGTCGTAGATCCCGCCCCGCGCCATCGCGGACGCCGTGCGCTCCACCGTCTCGAGCACCTTTGCGTTCCCGGACCGCTCGTAGGTGCGCAGCAAACCCTCCAGCAACGCAGACGGCGGAAACTTGGGTGCACCTCCGAACCCGCCCCGCGGAATGTCCTCGTCCTTCACGACGGCAGCAGCAGCCGCGTCGAGAAGCGCGGCATCCACCGCGACATCCGAAGTAGGTATGCCGCCGGCTCCGCGGCGCAGTTCCGTGGCCACCGACTCCGCGGCATTGTCGACGTCGCTGCGCCGGTCCCGCCACGTGTCGGCGATGGCGCCGAGCAGCTGGGTGAAGGACGGCATTCCGCCGCGTGGCGCGGGCGGGTAATAGGTCCCGCAGTAGAACGGTGCACCGTCGGGAGTGAGGAAGCACGTCATCGGCCAACCGCCCTGGCCCGTCATCGCCACAGTGGCGTTCATGTACACCGCGTCGAGGTCGGGACGCTCTTCCCGGTCGACCTTGATGCACACGAAGTGCTCGTTCATCAGCGACGCGACGGCGTCGTCCTCGAACGACTCGTGCGCCATCACATGACACCAGTGGCACGCGGAGTACCCGATCGACAGCAGAATCGGCACATCACGTTCACGCGCCCACTCGATGGCCTCCGGCCCCCATTGCTGCCAATGGACCGGGTTGTCGGCGTGCTGCCGCAGATAGGGGCTGGTGGACCCGCCGAGTGTGTTGCGTGCGCGTGGGTCCATGTCCAGCTCCTCTTCGACTACTGCTGCAGCTTCGGTGGATTGTCGGTGGGACCGGAGGGTCCGCTCGTGGTCCCGTTGTCCCCGTGCAGTGCGCCGCGGTCGGTGCCCTCGTCGGCTTCCTGGTCGGGTTCGGGATGATCCGGTTCGAAGGTCTCGGGCAGATTCTTCAGCTGCTTGTTCATCGAGCGCACCAGTAGCACCACGCCCGCGAGCAGAGCGAGAATGACCACCAGCCCGATCGGCGAGGCCTTACCGAACTCGGGGCCGGAGGGCGTACTGGGCGTCTGCGCCAGCAGTTCCACCGTCCCGGCGACGACACCGAGCGTCAACGACATCACTGCGACTCGTCCGGGTGAACGCCGGCGAACAGGTCGTTCTCCGGAATGGAGGTGGTGACCCGGGTCTTGGCGAGTTCGAATTCCTCGGTGGGCCAGATCTTCTGCTGGATCTCGAGCGGAACAGCGAAGAACGAACCGTTGGGGTCGATCTGGGTGGCGTGGGCGCGCAGGGCGTCGTCGCGCTGCGGGAAGTAGTCGCCGCAGGTGATCTGCGTGGTGACCCTCGCCATCAGATCACCCTGCTCGGTCTTCCACTTCTTGAGCCACTCCGCCATCGGGAATTCTTCACCGCGGCGTTCGTACTCCTCCTGGAACTGCAGGAGACGTTTACGGATGAACCCGTGCGAGTAGTAGACCTTCTGCACTTTCCACGGCTCGCCCGCGTCGGGGAACTGCTGCGGATCCGCGGCCGCCTCGTAGGCGGCCATCGACACCTCGTGGCAGCGGATGTGATCGGGATGTGGATAACCGCCGTTCTCGTCGTACGTCGTCATGACGTGGGGACGGAATTCGCGGATGGCCCGGACCAGAGCTTCGGTGGCCACCTCGAGCGGCACCAGCGCAAAGCATCCCTCCGGCAGCGGCGGCAGCGGGTCACCCTCGGGCAGTCCCGAGTCGACGAATCCCAGCCACTGATGCTGGACACCGAGGATGCGGGCGGCCTCGGCCATCTCCTCGATGCGGACCTCGTGGATGCGGTCGCGCACGCCGGGCACGTCCATCGCCGGATTGAGGATGTCGCCGCGTTCACCCCCGGTCAACGTCACGACCCGCACTTCGTTGCCCTCGGCGGCGTAACGGGCTGTCGTCGCCGCACCCTTGCTCGACTCGTCGTCGGGATGGGCATGGACGGCCATGAGACGGAATCCGCTCACGTATTCGTTCACCTCAACTTCGCCAGTAGCCGTTGCCGGCTTGTTCGTGTCGTACGCTCTTCGTCCTCCGCCATCGCTTGACGGCGCACCGACGCACATCCTCTATAGTTCCACCCGATAGTTCCGCTTGCAGCCGTGACCCCGCTCGAGTGCTGGAAGCAGTGAGGAACTGGAGCGGTGTGAGAGCAGAGTGATGACGAGAACGCTTCCCCCCGGCCGATACACAGGTGCAGCGAAGCCTGCACGGCCGAGGCGCTGGATCGCGTGGGCGCTCGGCGCGGTCGTCGTGGTGCTCGGAGTGATCGTGGCGTTCTCGGCCTACGACAGGTTCACTATTTCCGACATCGACAGCGAAGCCACATCATTCGATCTTGTCGACGACTCGCGGCTCGACATCACCTTCACCGTCACCCGTGACGACCCTTCGCGGCCGGGGGTGTGCATCGTGCGTGCGCGCTCCAAGGACGGATCCGAGACGGGACGACGCGAGGTCTACATCGCGGGAGGGCCGCATCAGACGGTGAAGATCACGGCCCCTGTCTACACGTCCGAGCCGCCGGCCATGGGAGATGTGTACGGGTGCAGCCTGGACGTTCCGGCATATCTCACGGGTGGCTGACCAGCCGCTCCCCGAGCGACCGTTCGGGTTCTCCGCC
The DNA here is from genome assembly GCF_017656075.1 of Rhodococcus sp. ZPP. Classification (NCBI taxonomy): domain Bacteria; kingdom Bacillati; phylum Actinomycetota; class Actinomycetes; order Mycobacteriales; family Nocardiaceae; genus Rhodococcus; species Rhodococcus sp. ZPP. The sequence goes on along the minus strand of NZ_CP058638.1, from coordinate 5,291,021 downwards.
GGTTCCGACCTCCGATCGTGCTAGAATCGGCTGATACACGGTTCCGGTTTGGAACCGTGTATTGCTGCATTGGCGGCAAGGTGGATCTGTGTTCGGCCCCGGCCGGCTGATCCGCCGAGCCGTTGATCACTGCTGTTGCAGTGGTCTGTCGAGGGAGCCCGGGGGCTCCAACTACGAGGGAGTGATCGAGATGACCGAGACCCAGGTGACCTGGCTGACCCAGGAGTCACATGACAGGCTCAAGAGCGAACTCGACCAACTCATTGCCAATCGACCCGTCATCGCCGCCGAGATCAACGAGCGACGCGAAGAGGGCGATCTCAAGGAGAACGGTGGCTACCACGCGGCCCGCGAAGAGCAGGGCCAGCAGGAAGCTCGTATCCGCCAGCTCCAGGAGTTGTTGAACAGCGCGAAGGTCGGCGAGGCACCCACCCAGTCCGGCGTGGCGTTGCCCGGCTCGGTGGTGAAGGTCTACTACGACGGCGACGAGAAGGACACCGAGACGTTCCTCATCGCCACCCGCGAAGAGGGCGCACGCGACAACAAGCTCGAGGTCTACTCCCCCAACTCACCGTTGGGTGGGGCACTGCTCGAGGCGAAGGTCGGCGAGACGCGCGAGTACACACTGCCCAACGGCAGCAGCATGAAGGTGACGCTCGTCAGCGCTGAGCCTTACCACAGCTGATACCGGCTCTGCTTCACAAAACTCCGGTCCGGGCGATGCGCCCGGACCGGAGTTTTTTTGGTTCAGTTCGCACTCAGATGATCCTGCGAGCCTTCATGCCGGAGAACACCGCACCGATGCGCACTACGTCACCCGTGGTGGGTGCGTGGAGCATCTGGCCGTTTCCGACATAGATCGCCACGTGCCCGGGACCACCCGACTGCCAGTTTCCGAAGAGCAGGTCGCCCGGTTTCGCCTCCGAGAGCGGGATCTCGACGCCGACGCGCCACTGAGTCTCCGAGGTCCGGGGCAGTTTGATGCCGGTGGCGGCGTAGACGGCGAACGAGGTGAGGCCGGAGCAGTCGAACCCCCCGCCGGACGGTCCGTTGATGTTGCCGCCGCCCCACACATACGGCAACCCGATGAACCGCATCGCCATCTCGACCACCCGGCTCGGCTCCCCGGCGCCGACGCCGTAGAAGAACGGTGACAACATCCGGGCGAACGATTCTTCGAGCGACCGGATCCGTGCCACATACGGCTGGGTTTCGTGGACGTAGTCCGGTTTTCCGGCGGGCATCCCGCCCGACGTGCGCACCGCACCGGCACCGGCGTTGTAGGCCGCAAGGGTGAGGTCGAGGGTGTCCCCTTTGACCACGCCTTGTTTCTTCCAGGCGTCGATCTGCGCGTGGAGGTCGCACAGCATCTGGCCGGACGCCATCATCGGGTCGGCGACGCCGTTGATGTCCACCTTGCCGTCGCCGTCGGCGTCCTTGCCGTATTTGGCCCAGGTGCCGGGCAGAAATTGACCGGGTCCGCGGGCACCCGCCCTCGACACCGGCGAGGCCGCCCCATGTCTGAAGCCGTTCTCGACCGAGTACAGAGCGGCCAGGGTCGGCGGCTTGATTCCTTCACACAACGAGCCGGCCTTGCGGATCCAGGGGGCGAACACGGCGATGGCTCCGATCGGGGCCAGGGAGACCCCCGGAAATCCGGCAGGCACCGAGGGGATCAAGGATCCGAGGCCGCTGATGATGGCGGGGACGCCGGGGACGGCGGCCAGCCCACCGATTACGGTTTGTGCACCCGAGGCCATCGGCGCCGGGGGCTGGTCGAGCGGACTGTCGGGGAGGACGAGTGCCTGCTCGGGTCCTGGGACCGGCGGGGGCGGCGCCGGCGGTGCGTCTGCAGCAGGCGGCGCCGGAATATAGGGATCGGTAGCCTGCTTCACCACCTCGGATGCGTCGGTGACCATTTGCTCGGCTTGCAGTCGTGCTGGTTCCGGGAGAGCCGAAATGGCGTCGTTCACCTGTTTCTGAACGTCGGGAGAAGCTTGCTCTACAACTTGGATAGCGTCCGCCGCTTGGTCTTTCACTGGCTGCGGTATGTCTGCTCCTTGAACCATTGCCCCCGCTGCTGTGGTGATCGCCACGATGATCGCCGCTGCATCAACTGACATACGTGCGCTCCTCCTCCTCGGTGTGCCGAACCGAGTAGGTTCACGTTACGACGGGGTACAGCGGGCGCGGGCCGAATTCGGCAGCTTGGGCAGCAGCCATTTCGTGCGGTGAGCAGGCTTCGGGCCGTCGCACACGACCGTGCGTGCGTGTTTCCACCCGGCCCGACTGCACTCCACCCCTCTGAGCCGGCCTCGCATCGCTCTCCGAACTGATTCCCAGGTTGCTCACAGGTTCGTCGTGGAAGGTGGTGGACATGAGTGAAGATCGACGGAATGCCCGCCTGCTTCCCGTTCGACGTGCGCTCGCCGCAGCCGGGATCGCCGGGTTGGTCGCCGGTGGCGGCATCGCGGCTGCCGCGGACGCCTCTTCGCCCGACGCGGCCGTCGCCGCTCCCCTCGTCTCGGCAGGCTCCGGAACACCGGATGCGGTGTCGAGCGGATTCTGAAGACGCGGGGAGTAACCACAGCATGACCGGTGCGCGTAGCGCGACCGAATGGTCGACATGGGGTGGGCACGTGCGTGTCGTCGTCACTGACCCGGCCGCTCTCGATTCGGCCGCCAACCTGGTGCGCGGCTATCTCGCGGCAGCAGACGCCGCGGTCAATCGCGAGCGATCCGATGCCGAGATCCACTCTCTCCGGCACGGGAAGAACACCGTGACCCCACTGTTCGCCCGATTCCTCACCGATGCACTGTCGGCGGCACGGATCACGGACGGAAAGCTCGGCCCCACGTCGGCATCCACCACCCACTCCTGGCGCACCGTCGGGGTCGACGGAACTGAGGTGACGCTGCCCGAGGGAGTGCAGCTCGATCTCACGGCCACCGCTCGCGCGAGCTCGGCAGACCATTGCGCCTCGACCACCGCCGAACTCCTCAGCTGCGGCGTGTTGGTGGCCCTGGGCGGCGACATCGCCACCGCCGGACCCACGCCGCCGGGTGGGTGGCAGATACAGGTTCAAGACCTGCCGGGCGACCCCACCTGCCAGGTGTCGATTCCGTCGGGCGCGGGCGTGGCGACCGCCAGCACCGTGAAACCCCTGCGTCCCGACCCGATGGCGTTGTGGCGCACGGTGTCCGTGGTGGCCGACTGCTGCACCACCGCCCACGCAACCAGTACGGCGGCGGTCGCGATGGGCGGCGGCGCCGTCAGCTGGCTGGCCGAACTGAAGCTACCCGCGCGACTGGTGGATCAGGAGTTCCGGGTGAGCACTGTCAATGGATGGCCGCACTAGCGGCGCGCTCAGTGCTGCAGCCGAACGGCGTATCCGGCGGCGTCGAGCGCGTCGAGCAGATCCTGCCGATGCCCCGGGCCACGGGTCTCCACGGTAAGGAAGACCTCCACCTCGTCCAGTGCGAGTGAGCCACCGGTCCGGGAGTGAACAACGTCGACCACGCTGGCCCCGTTCCCGCTGACCACTTCGAGGAGGCCGACCAAACCACCCGGTCGGTCCGGAATGGTCACGTGCACACCGAGATAGCGTCCCGACGCGCGCAACCCGTGGTTGACGACATGGGTCAGCAGTAGCGGGTCGACGTTGCCACCCGACAGCACGGCGCAGACCTTTCCGGTGAGGCCGAGCTCGGCCTCGGCGCAACTGATCAGTGCCGCAACCGCCGCCGCACCGGCGGGTTCGACGATGAGTTTCGCTCGCTCTAGGCACAACAGCAGGGCGCGGGACAACGCGTCCTCGCTCACCGTGACAATGGCGTCTACCTGAGTGCCGACGTGCGCGAACGGGACGTCGCCCGGTCGGCCGACCGCAATGCCGTCGGCCATGGTGGACATGTTCGCCAACGGCACGGGACGGCCTTCGGCGAGCGAAGCGGGCCACGCGGCTGCTTGCTCGGCCTGGACGCCGATGATGCGCACGTCGGGACGCAACTCCGACACCGCGGCGGCGATCCCCGCGATGAGGCCACCACCGCCCGTCGGAACGACAATGGTGCCGACGTTCGGCTCCTGCTCCAGAATTTCGAGGCCCACAGTCCCTTGACCTGCCACGATATCGACGTGGTCGAACGGGTGAATCAGCACCGCCCCGGTCTCCGCAGCGAATTCCTTCGCCGCCACCAGGGCATCGTCCACGGTGTCACCGGTCAGATGCACGGTCGCGCCGTACGCCTTGGTTGCGACGAGTTTCGGTAGGGGTGCGCCCGTCGGCATGAAGACGGTCGACGCGATGCCCAGGTCGGTGGCCGCCCAGGCCACACCCTGGGCGTGATTACCGGCACTCGCGGCGACGACACCAGACGCGCGTTCCTCCTCGGCGAGGTTCGCGATCCGGTAATACGCACCACGCGGCTTGAAAGACCCCGTGCGCTGGAGGTTTTCGCACTTGAGCGACACCTCGTGCCCGCATCGCTCGGACAACGCCCTCGATGCGATCACCGGCGTGCGGCGCATCACGGGGGCCAGCAGCCTACGGGCTGCCCTGATCTGCTCGAGCGTGACGGATTCCACGCGGGCCAGCATAGGGCGCTCCGCGCCCTGTGAGTGGTTAAGGAGTCCAGAGACTCGTCAACCACTCACGGGCGGCGAAGCCGCCTACTTCAGCGCCTGCTCGATGTCGCCCACGAGGTCGGCCGCGTCTTCGACGCCGACGGACAGCCGCACGAGGTCGTCCGGGACCTCGAGCAGCGAACCGGCGGTGGAGGCGTGCGTCATCGCACCGGGATGTTCGATGAGCGATTCGACACCACCGAGCGACTCGGCGAGGGTGAAGATCTCGGTTCGCGAGCAGAAGTCCAGCGCCGCCTGCTTGCCGCCGGCGAGCCGGACGGAGATCATGCCGCCGAAACGACGCATCTGCTTCTCGGCGATCTTGTGGCCGCTGTGCGATTCGAGGCCAGGGTAGATGACCTTGGAGACCGCCGGGTGCCCGGTGAGCAACTCCACGACCTTTTCGGCGTTGTCACTGTGCCGCTCCATGCGCAGGGCGAGAGTCTTGATGCCGCGCAGCGTGAGGAAGGCATCGAAGGGACCGGGTACGGCGCCGGCGCCGTTCTGGAGGAACGCGAATGCCGCGTCGAGTTCTTCGTCGTTGGTGACCAGTGCGCCGCCGACGACGTCGGAGTGCCCGCCGATGTACTTGGTGGTCGAGTGCAGGGCGATGTCGGCGCCCAGCTGCAGCGGCTGCTGCAGGTAAGGCGACGCGAACGTGTTGTCGACGACGATCTTCGCGTCGGCCGCGTGCGCCACCTCGGTGAGCGCTTCGATGTCACCGATGGTGAGCAACGGGTTGGTGGGGGTCTCGACCCACACCAGTTTGGTGTTCGGCCGGATCGCCTCACGCACGGCATCCACATCGGACACCGGCACGGGGGTGTATTCGATACCCCACTGGGAGAAGACCTTGTCGATCAGGCGGAACGTGCCACCGTAGGCGTCGTTGGGGATGACGAGGTGGTCGCCCGGACGGAGAACGGCACGCAGGACGCAGTCGGTGGCGGCCATGCCCGAGCCGAAGGCCCGGCCGTACGTGCCCGACTCCAGGGCTGCGAGGTTGGCCTCGAGCGGCCGGCGGGTGGGGTTGCCCGTGCGGGCGTACTCGAATCCGTTACGCATGCCGCCGACGCCGTCCTGTGCGAACGTCGAGCTCGCGTAGATCGGGACGTTGACGGCGCCGGTCTGCGGGTCGGGGTCGAATCCGGCGTGCACGGCCTTCGTGGAGAAACCCTGCCAGCTGATGTTGTCCGCTTTGCTGCGCTGCTCACTCATGTAGGCCAGCGTAGTGGGGACCTAATCTTGCAGATACTTCGCAATCGCGAATGCGACGTCGAGCTTGGTCTCGTCGCTCACGGAGGGGTCGATCGCGTTGACGATGATGCTGTGTGTCGGCGTGAGGAGTGCCATGGCGACGACGTCGAGGACCACCCCGTTCACCGCCGTGGCCCGCGGATCGGGGATCACATTCGTCCCGTTCCTCATCTCCACGATGACCACCGGGTCCGTCACCTGCGGCTTGACGGACGCCGTGAGGGTGCTCAGCACGTTGGCCTGCCCCTTCGACCACGAGCAGGTGGGATCGGCGGAGCCCGGCAGGACTCCCTCGGTGAGATACGGCCGGTCCGATACCAACGACCCCAGCACCTCCGTCAGGTGGTCGCAGTCGGTCGACTCGGCCACCACCGCCGAGCTGGGTTTCGCTGTCGCCACCGATGCCGGCTGTGCGACGCCGTCGACCGCTTGCCCGCACCCGGCAACCGTCAGTCCGAGAGCGATGATCGGAATTCCCACGACACGACGCAGACGAGCACCCACTGATTTGCCCCCTCGGATGTGGAACGGGCCGCCGGAGCGGCCCGTCCCGATGTCTCGCCCTAGGACCCGGCGCTGAGGAATCCGAGCAGGTCGTGGCGAGTGATGACACCGGCCGGCTTACCGTCGTCCACCACCATCAGCGCGTCGGTATCCCCCAGCGCCTTCGTCGCGGCCGACACCGGCTCACCCGAACCGATGAGCGGAAAAGGCTTGCTCATGTGCTTCTCGACCGGGTCGGCGAGGTGGGCACGGCCCTCGAAGACGGCGCTGAGAAGGTCGCGCTCCGTCACACTTCCCGCGACCTCACCGGCCATGACGGGCGGCTCGGCACCGACGACGGGCATCTGGGACACCCCGTACTCGCGGAGGATCTCGATGGCGTCGCGCAGCGTCTCGGACGGGTGCGTGTGGACGAGGTCCGGGAGCTCGCCGGACTTGCCGCGCAGCACGTCACCGACCGTCTTCTCGTCCGGCTTGCCGTCGAGCGGGGTGCGGAGGAAGCCGTAGGAGGCCATCCACTTGTCGTTGAAGATCTTGGACAGGTAGCCGCGTCCACCGTCGGGAAGGAGAACGACGATGACCGCGTCGGGACCCTCACGCTTGGCGACCTCGAGTGCGGCGACGACGGCCATGCCGCACGATCCGCCGACCAGCAGGCCTTCTTCACGCGCGAGTCGGCGTGTCATCTCGAAGGAGTCGGCATCGGAGACGGCGATGATTTCGTCGGGGATGGACGGGTCGTAGGCGCTCGGCCAGAAGTCCTCGCCGACTCCTTCGACGAGGTAGGGACGGCCGGTGCCGCCGGAGTACACGGAGCCCTCGGGGTCGGCGCCGATGATCTTGACCTTCCCGCCCGACACCTCCTTGAGGTAGCGGCCGGTGCCGGTGATGGTGCCGCCGGTGCCGACGCCCGCGACGAAGTGGGTGATCTTTCCGTCGGTGTCGGCCCAGATTTCCGGTCCGGTGGTCTCGTAATGGCTCTGCGGACCGCCCGGGTTGGCGTACTGGTTCGGCTTCCACGCGCCGGGGATGTCGCGGGCGAGGCGGTCGGACACGCTGTAGTAGCTGTCGGGGTGTTCCGGCGCGACCGCGGTCGGGCACACCACTACCTCGGCACCGTAGGCTTTGAGGACGTTGCGCTTGTCTTCGCCGACCTTGTCGGGGCACACGAACACGCACTTGTACCCACGTTTCTGTGCAACCAGGGCCAGCCCGACGCCGGTGTTGCCGGACGTGGGTTCGACGATGGTTCCGCCCGGCTTCAGCTCGCCGGACGCCTCGGCGGCGTCGATCATCTTGACCGCGATGCGGTCCTTCGAGCTTCCGCCGGGGTTCAGGTACTCGAGCTTGGCTGCAACGGTCCCGTGTTCGCCGCCGATAACCGAAGTGAGCTTGACGAGAGGGGTGTTGCCGATCAGGTCGACGACGTGTTCCGCGATGCGCATGACTCCATGGTCCCAGATGCGCAAATCGGATGCTCACAGACGTCCGGCACGGGGCATCGGACGCGGCTAGATTGGTACGGACGCAGTCCGCCGGAACCCGTGAGAAACACACCAGGTAGCGGAAAGGTGAGTGCAGTGCCGAAGAGCACCTGGCAGGCCGGAGTGAAGGCCGGCGCCACGGCGGTAGTAGCGGGATCGAGCGCAGGAACACTGTCATGGGTGGCGTACTCGTACCTCATGTCGCAGGCGACGGCGGCGAGAGGCGTCATCGGACGCAACGTCGCGAAACCGCCGGAGGCCGACGGCGTGTACGCCCCTGGCAGCGCGGCCGTGGGACGATGGCGTCGCGGCACACCGTTCGACCTGCACCTGATGATTTTCGGCGACTCGACCGCTGCAGGCGTGGGCTGCCTGACGGCGGAGGAAGTGCCCGGCGTGCAGATCGCCCGCCGCCTCGCCGACGAGACGGGTAAGCGGGTTCGGCTGAGCACCAAAGCAATCGGCGGTGCCACCTCGCGGGGACTCAGTGGCCAGGTTGACGCGATGTTCGTGGCGGGGCCGCCTCCTGACGCCGCCGTCATTCTCGTCGGAGCCAACGATGTCACAGCGAAGAACTCGATTCGCGCCTCGGCCCGCAGGCTGGGCGAGGCCGTCGCCCGATTGAGGGAGCACGACTGCGCCGTTGTCGTCGGGACGTGCCCCGACCTGGGAGTCGTCACAGCCATACCGCAGCCCCTGCGCACCGTCGTCCGCACGTGGGGCCTGCGTCTGGCGAGGGCGCAGGCGGTCGCGGTCACCGCGGCGGGGGGACATCCGGTTGCGCTGGCCGATTTGCTGGCGCGCGAATTCCTGGCTGCCCCCGACCGAATGTTCTCGGCCGACCACTTCCATCCTTCTGCTGCGGGATACGAACTGGCGGCAATGCAGATCGTGCCCGTCCTCGCCACAGCACTGGGCATGTGGCACGGCGGCCCTCTCCCGGACCTGCCCGAGGTCTCGGAAGCAGCCGAGGCACGCAAGTTCTCGACGCGAACACTCGCCTCGCTCAATCGCTTTCTGTGGCGACGTGCCGCGCGACGCCGTGCGACGGGTCGCCTCGACGACCTTCTCGGAATCGAGGAGGCGTCGGCGTCGCGCGCCCGGAAGGCCGCCCAGTGAGACGGAGATATCCGCGCACGGACGCGACGACGTAGGTTGTCTGAACAGCCATGAAATCGGTGGCCTGCAACACAGTGCAGACCTCCGCAGCCGACAAAGGAGTTATCGATGCCCGAGGCAGTAATCGTCTCTGCAGTACGTTCACCGATCGGTCGGGCCATGAAGGGCTCACTGAAGTCGATCCGCCCGGATGATCTGACGACGCAGATGGTTGCCGCGGCGCTGGCGAAGGTCCCCGAACTCGATCCCACCGAGATCGACGACCTGCTCCTGGGCTGCGGCCAGCCGGCCGGGCAGTCCGGGTTCAACATCGCGCGCGTCGTCGCCGTGCAGCTGGGCTACGACTTCCTGCCCGGTGTAACCGTCAACCGGTACTGTTCGTCCTCGCTGCAGACCACCCGCATGGCGCTGCACGCGATCAAGGCCGGCGAGGGCGATGTCTTCATCTCGGGCGGTGTCGAGTCGGTGTCGAGCTTCGTCACCGGCAACGCCGACGGTCTGCCCAACACGAAGAACCCCAAGTTCGCCGACGCCGAGGCCCGGACCGGCAAGCTCGCCGAGGGTGGCGTCGCCTGGACCGATCCGCGTGAGGACGACCTGCTGCCCGACGTCTACATCGCGATGGGTCAGACCGCCGAGAACGTGGCATCCGCCACCGGCATCAGCCGTGAGGAGCAGGACCGCTGGGGTGTCCGGTCGCAGAATCGTGCGGAGGAGGCCATCAAGAACGGATTCTTCGAGCGGGAGATCACCCCGGTCACCCTTCCCGACGGCACCGTCGTCAGCACCGACGACGGCCCGCGCGCCGGCACCACCTACGAGGCCGTCAGTCAGCTCAAGCCCGTGTTCCGGCCGGACGGCACCGTCACCGCCGGCAACGCGTGCCCGCTCAACGACGGCGCCGCCGCGCTCGTGATCATGTCGGACACGAAGGCGAAGGCCCTTGGATTGACTCCGCTGGCCCGCATCGTGTCGACCGGTGTGTCTGGTCTGTCGCCCGAGATCATGGGTCTCGGCCCGATCGAGGCCGTCAAGAAGGCGCTCGCACTGGCCGGGAAGAGTGTTTCGGACATCGACCTGTTCGAGATCAACGAGGCCTTCGCGGTCCAGGTACTCGGTTCGGCCCGTGAGCTGAAGATCGACGAGGACAAGCTGAACATCTCCGGTGGCGCCATCGCCCTGGGTCACCCGTTCGGCATGACCGGTGCCCGCATCACCAACACCCTGCTCAACAACCTGCGTGAGCAGGACAAGACGTTCGGCGTCGAGACCATGTGCGTCGGCGGAGGGCAGGGCATGGCCATGGTCCTCGAACGCCTGAGCTGAGGCGGCTCCGCCGCCCGTGAGTGGTTGACGAGTGCAGAGACTCGTTAACCACTCACGGGCGCGAAGCGCCTAGTCGTTGTTGAAGTAACTCAGCAGGCGGAGGATCTCGACGTACAGCCACACCAGGGTGACCGTGAGTCCGAAGGCGACTCCCCAGGCGGCCTTCTCCGGCGCCTGAGCGCGGATCAGCTGGTCAGCGGCGTCGAAGTCCAGCAGGAAGCTGAAGGCGGCGATACCGATGCAGACGAGGCTGAAGATGATGGCCATCGTGCCGCCGTCGCGCAGTCCGAGCCCGCCTTCGACGAAGAAGCTGGCGATCACGTTGCCCAAGGCGAGGACGACGACACCGATGAGAGCGCCGATGATCATCCGCGTCAGGCGGGGCGTGACTCGGATCGCGCCCGTCTTGTAGACGACGAGCATGCCGAAGAACACACCGAACGTGCCGAGGACTGCCTGGCCGATCAACGCCGAACCGCCGACTCCACCGAACGTGATGTCGGTGAACATGAACGACAGCGCACCGAGGAACAGACCCTCCGCGACGGCGTAGGCGAGCACGATCGCCGGGTTGTCCATCTTGCGGCCGAAGGTGGCGATCAGCACGAGGACGAGACCGACCAGGCCGCCACCGATGACGAACGGAACAGCCAGGTCCGCATCGTTGCTGACCAGGAAGTAGGAGACGATCGCCGTCACCGAGAGCACACCGAGTGTGATCCCGGTCTTCGTGACGACATCGTCGATGGTCATCGAACGGTAGTCGGGGCCCGTGCGGTAGGGCTCGGCCTGCGTGTACTGAGGCTGACCGAACTGCTGCGTGACCTGCGCGGCGCCGGCCGTCGTAGATCCGAACGAGGCGTATCCGCCGTTGCCCTCTTGTTTGGGCAGGTTACGGAACACCGGGTTACTGGTGGTGCGCACCGTGCACATCCCTTCTCGTGGCTCGCCGGGTAGATCCGGGTTCTCTCATATCGATGAACGTCCGGCACCCCGCCGCGAGTTCCCGTTCTTCGCTTCGGGTCGGACAATTCGGACTCTACCGGTGCCGCAGTGGCGGCCGCCAGACGAGTGCCCGACGACGCGGCGATCAGGCGATCGACCGGGTCACGGTGAATTTGGCGTTGCGGCCGACCACGTCGGTGCACCCGACCAGCCGTTGCAGCCGGCCTCGATAACCGAGATGAGAGTTGTACACGGTCCACATTTCGCCACCGGAACGGAGTACCCGTCCCGCTTCGGCGAACATCTTCAGCGCAACACCGGTGTGTACGGCCGCGCCGACGTGGAACGGCGGATTACAGAGGACGACGTCGCAACTTCCGGTGGGCAGTGTCGACATCACGTCGTCGCGCAGTGTGCTCACCCGGTCGGCGACTCCGTTGGCACGGGCCGTGGCCGAGGCGGATGCGACCGCGGCCGCCGACTGGTCGGTGGCGATGACCGAGATGCCGGGCCGCAGCCGAGCGAGGCTGACAGCCAGGATGCCGGTGCCGCAGCCGAGGTCGACGGCGGTCTCGGCGGCGGGGTCCACGCGCGGGAGGAAGTCGAGGAGGTACCGGGTCCCGATGTCCAGTGTGGAACCGGCGAACGCGGCTCCGTAGGAGACGACGTCGAGGCCGAGCTCGTCGATATGTTCGGTGACCGGGAAACTCGACCGAGCAGACGCCACCGGACCGCTCGCGATCAGCACCCGCGACTTCTGCCGCCCGAGCGTTGCCCGCACGGACGCGAACGAGCGGTGGAGCACCTCGTTCATCCCGGTGGAAATGTGCTTGTTCCGGCCGCCGGCGAAAACCACCACGCCGGGGTCGGCGTGACGCGCAATCGCCTCGGCGATCTCGGCGAGCTCGCTCAGGCTCCGCGGCAATTGCAGCAGGACGACGCGCACACCCTCGAGTAGGTCCTGTCCGAGGGCGCACTGCCGATAGCACAACGTCAGACCTGCCGCCTCGGCATTGCGGGCCAGTGCCTGCTCCCCCGTCAGCGGATCCTGGAACACCCGGATGCCGGTGGAGTCGTGCGTCACCGCGGCGCCCAGTGTGAGCGCACCGTAGTGGTCCCCGATCACGGCGACGCTTCCCGCAGGTGCGTCCGAAAGAGCGGTCGCGGCCTCGTCGAGGATCAGGCGGTCTGCGGCGTCGACGGCCACCAAATTCGGTGCCTCGACGTCGGGGCGGCGCCGCAACAGAGCGAACAGTGAATCACGGTCGAGCACCTTACTGCGACACCCACTCGACCACGTTGTCGACGCTTTCGCGCTGGGTACGGAATTGGTTGACCGGGTTCTCGGTGTCGGCGTAGCCGAATGAGACACCGCAGACGACTTTGCGCTCCTCCGACAGCGAGAAGAAGTCGCGGATATAGGGCGAACTTCCTGCGAGCGCCGCCTGGGGAATGGTGGCGACCCCGAGGCTCTGCGCCGCGAGGAGAAAGCTGTCGACGTACAGGCCGCAGTCGACGGCGCCGTACGTTCCGAGAGCTTCATGGGTGGTGACGATCGCGACGTGCGGTGCCCCGAAGAGGTCGAAATTCTTCATGGTCTGTTCGGCCGAGGCCGCCCTGTCCCCGGGCGCTATGCCCACACTCGAATACAGCTGCATCGCACATTCCCGGCGACGCAGCTTGTGCTCGCCCCGGTACTCGCGGGGAAAGTCGAAGTCCGATTCTTGCGGATGGCTGCGCACGTACTCTGCGAGTCCCGTACGAAACCGTTCGGTCCCTTCTCCTTCCGTGATCGCTACCTGCCACGGCTGCGTGTTGCACCACGACGGCGTCTGCTGCGCCAACTCGAGGATCCGCGCGATCACCTGACGCGGCACCTGACGGGGCAGAAAGGCCCGGCAACTGATCCGCTCGTCGAGAAGCGTCGCGAAAATACGTGCGGCCGGGTTCGTGTCGGGTGCCGCAATTCCGGTGTCGGTCACGTAGAAATCTCCTCAGGTTCGCTCGCTCTCGAACACGCTCTCGGGAATGTGCGACCGCGATATGCTGGCGTCAGTGCACCGAGAAGGTGATGTCATGAGTGTGCCACGAGGCCCGGAAGGAGAAGCCGGGCCGACCGACTCGGATCCGCGAACAACTGCGCGGATCGCCGTCACCGACATCGTCGCAGAACTGTCGGCAGAAGGGTTCGACGATGCACGGGAGATCGGCCGGGGTGGGTTCGGGGTCGTCTACCGCTGCCTCCAGAGCGCCCTCGATCGCACAGTGGCCATCAAGGTTCTCTCGTCCGACCTGAGAGACGAGGATCGCGCGCGGTTCCTGCGCGAGCAGCGCGCGATGGGCAAGCTGTCCGGGCATCCCCACGTCGTCGACATCCTTCAATCGGGGGTGACCCCGAGCGGCAGGCCGTACATCGTGATGCCGTATCACCCGCGCGATTCACTCGAGGCCTGGGTTCGCCACGAAGGACCCCTGCCCTGGGCGGAGGTGCTTCGGGTCGGGGTGAAGTTGGCGGGTGCGCTCGAGACGGCGCATCGCGCGGGGACGCTGCACCGGGACGTCAAGCCGGCCAACATCCTGCTCACCGGCTACGGCGAACCCCAGCTCACCGACTTCGGCATCGCCCGCGTGTCGGGCGGATTCGAAACCACGTCGAGCATGATCACCGGTTCACCCGCGTACACCGCGCCCGAGGTACTCCGGGGTGAGCCCCCTTCCGTGGCGTCGGACGTGTACAGCCTCGGCGCCGCACTGTTCTGTCTCCTCACGGGACATGCTGCGTTCGAGCGCCGCAGCGGCGAGAGGCTCGTCGCGCAGTTCCTGCGGATCGCTACCCAACCTGTTCCGGATCTTCGGGGGGAAGACGTTCCGGACGACGTGTGCTCCGCGATCGAACATGCCATGGCCGACGATCCGGCCGATCGTCCCGCGGGCGCAGCGGATTTCGGCCGAGAATTGCAGGAGGCGCAACGCAGGCACAATCTCGGCGTCGACGAGATGGCACTGCCCTCGACGGTCGGCGAATTCCCGCGTGTGGAACAGTCGGCAACCCCGACCACTCAGTCGGCCGTGTCCGGACGCGGCCGCAGTTATCGCCGGCGCTCGGGCGCCACACCCCCCAGCGCCGCGGCTCGCTTCCGTCCGCCGACGCCGATGCGGTTGCTGGTGCCGCGGACCCGGCCGCTCGAGATGCTTCGACGAGGGCACCGCCGACGTCTGGCGTTGATCCACGCACCCGCCGGGTTCGGGAAGAGCACGGTCGCCGCGCAGTGGCGTGACGAACTCGTCCGCGAGGGCGCCGTCGTCGCCTGGCTGACTGTGGACAACGACGACAACAACGTCGTGTGGTTCCTGTCCCACCTCGTCGAGGCGATCCGCCGGGCCGATCCGTCGCTCGCCGACGAACTGGGGCAGGCACTCGAGGAGAACGGCGAGGATGCCGAGCGGTATGTGCTCACTTCGCTCGTCGACCAGATCCACGAAGTCCGGCGACACGTGGTGGTGATCATCGACGACTGGCACCGGGTGTCCGACCCGAAAACGATCGCGGCCATGGATTTCGTCCTCGAGAATGGTTGCCACCACCTTCAGATCGTGGTGACGAGCCGCACCCAGGTGGGACTTCCGCTGGCGAAGCTCCGCGTCCGGGACGAACTCGTGGAAATCGACAGCAGAGCGTTACGTTTCAATCTCGGTGAGTCACAGCGATTCCTCGTCGACATCGGCGGACTCGAACTCGCCGACGCCGACGTCGAGGCGCTCGAGGAGACGACGGACGGATGGGTCGCGGCACTGCAACTGGCCTCCCTGTCGCTGCGCGACCGATCCGATCCCGGCGACCTCATCCGGCACATGTCGGGGCGGCATCACGCCATCGGTGAGTACCTGGCCGAAAACGTCCTGAGCACCCTCGAACCCGCCCTACTCGACTTCATGCTCGCGACCTCGATCACCGAGCGCGTCTGTGGCGACCTCGCGTCGGTGCTGGCGAATGTGCCGCGGGGGCAGGCTCTGCTCGAACAGGTCGAGTCACGGGACCTGTTCCTGAGGAGCCTCGACGACGACCGGGAGTGGTTCGAATACCATCACCTGTTTGCCGAATATCTTCGCCGGCGCCTCGAACGTGATCAGCCCGAACGAGTTCCGGCATTGCACCGCGCCGCCGCGCAATGGTTCGCCGACCACCACTACGTGAGCGATGCCGTCAATCACGCCCTGGCGACGGACGACCTCGACATGGCGGTGACCGTCGTCGAAACGCAGGGAATGCGCCTGGTCGAACACTCTCGGATGGTGGCCCTGCTGGGTTTGGTGGAGAAGCTGCCACCCACTGTCGCGGAGTCCAGCCCTCGCATTCAGATCGCCGTGGCGTGGGCGAGCATCCTGCTCCAGCGGGCGCCGGAAACCCTGCGCGCGCTCTCCCGCGTTGCTGCCGCCCTCGAACATTCCCCGCTGAGCGAATCCGAGCGCGCGGACATCCGGTTGGAGGGCGACGTCATCAGGGCCGTTATCGAGGTGTCGGCGGATCGCGTCGCCAAGGTCCCCGAGCTCATCGCCGAGGTGTTCGCACGGCCGGAGACCCTTCGCTCGTGGATCGTATCCGCCGCCGCCAATCTGGCGTCCGCCGTCGCCATCGCCAGATTCGAGTACGGGGAGGCCCGTCGCCTACAGCAGTGGGCAATCCCCTACCACCGGCAAACCGTCGGCGCGTTCAACCAGATGTACGGCTACAGCTTCGCGGGCCTCGCCGCCATGGAGCAACTGGACATCGCTGGAGCCGAAGAAGATTTCCGGCTGGCCGTGCAGGTGGCGACGAAAGCGAGCGGTGAGCACTCGCACGCCGCACGACTTGCCGGAACGTTGCTCGGCGAATTGCTGTACGAGCAGGGTCATCTCGACGAGGCCGAGCGGCTGCTGGACGAAAGCTACGAGCTCGGCCGGGAGGGTGGGCTGGTCGACTTCATGATCGCCCGCTTCGTGACATCAGCCCGGTTGAAGGCCGGGCGCGGGGATTTCGCTTCGGCGGCCCGGCACCTGGACGAAGGAGCCACGGTGGCCACTACGCTGGGTCTTCCTCGACTCCTGGCCAGGGTTCAGAACGAGCGGGCTCGTCTCGGACTTCCACCGTATCCGCCAGAGTCGCAACCGCCTGCGACGCCCATGCGCCCACCCGATTTCGGTTATGCCGAGATAGTCGCGCAGCTCGACGATGCGACCGCGATCCGCGGGCAAATGACAGATCAGCCCGGTATCGCATGCGAACGCGCCGAAGCATGGGTGCGCCGAGTCGAAGCGCAGAACAGGCCGAGGGCGACACTGCAGGCCAAGCGCCTTCTGGTCGCGTGCCTGGTTGCGGCAGACCGCGTCGACGAAGCCAAGCCGGTTCTGACCGAGGTGGTCTCGACCTGCGCTCGAATCGGGTTCGTGCGCTATGTCGTCGATGGGGGTCCCCGAATGTTTCCTCCGCTTGCCGCCCTGCTGGCGGACAAGCAGGGCGGACGCTGGCCAGCCGACTGGCCGGAGGTTTCGGCCGAATTCCTCGCCGCCGCGTTGGCAGGCCACACACCTCTGGAAAATTAGCGTTCGCCTTGTTGACTACGTCAAGAAACGGTGATGCAGTGTGATCGTGGACACACACTCTCGGCTGGCCGGCCTGCTCCGCGGTGCTTCGCTGCGAGTCACGGCGCCCCGGGTAGCGGTCCTCACCGAGGTCCATCGGCAACCGCACTCGGACGCCGACACCATCGCGACTGGTGTGCGCAACCAGCTCGGCTCGGTGTCGACCCAGGCTGTATACGACGTTTTACGAGCCCTTACCGAAGCCGGGCTGATTCGTCGTATCGAACCGCCCGGATCCCCGGCTCGCTACGAGACCAGAGTCGGTGACAACCACCACCACGTCGTGTGCCGAAAGTGCGGTTCGATACGCGACATCGACTGTTCCGTAGGCGAAGCACCCTGCCTTACACCCGATTCCACCCACGGCTTCGTCATCGACGAAGCCGAGGTTCTCTATTGGGGCACCTGCCCCGACTGCCACGCGCTCGCGTCGGCCACCGGCGCGTGACGAATTCGAGGAAACAAGCAGATCCGATCCAGCGCGGTACCGGCCTTTCGTCACGACGGCACCGCCGGACGACCTATCGTGGAACGGTTGACGCCGCCTGCCGAAAGGTTGCTCTCATGTGCCGGTTGTTCGGTTTGTCCGCTGCTCCACATCGTGTCCGTGCGTCGTTCTGGTTGCTCGATGCGCCGGACAGCCTGACGCAGCAGAGTCACCGGGAACCGGACGGCACCGGGCTGGGGACGTTCGCCGAAGACGGCACTCCGGTGGTGGAGAAACAGCCGCTGGCCGCCTATGAGGACACCGAGTTCGCGCAGGAAGTGAAGCACCGGTATTCGAGTACGTTCGTCGCGCACATACGATTCGCCACCACGGGCGAACTGTTACCGGCGAACACACACCCGTTCACACTGCGCGGCCGGATCTTTGCGCACAACGGCGTGATCGGGAACTTGGCGGCTCTCGACACCGAATTGGGCTCCGACCTGGACCTCGTCGAAGGTGACACCGATTCGGAGCGCTTCTTCGCCCTCGTGACCCGGCACATCGACCGGAACGGTGGCGACGTCACGGCCGGGATCAGCACAGCGGCGCAATGGGTGGCGGACAATCTGCCCGTCTACGCCCTCAACCTGGTGCTCACCACCCCGGAGGAACTCTGGGCGCTGCGCTATCCGGACACCCACGACCTCCTCGTTCTCGAGCGACGACCCGGCGGCCCGAGCGGAAGCAGGCATCTGCAACACACCAGTAGCTCAGGCCGAGTCCGGGCCCGGTCCGAGCACCTCGCTCAGCATTCCGCGGTGATCGTCGCGAGCGAACAGATGGATGAGGACGCGGGGTGGACCCCGCTACGGCCGGGCGAGCTGCTGCACGTCGATCGGAACCTCACAGTCAGTCGCGAGGTGGTCCTCGACCGACCACCCCGCGACCTCATTCATCTCGACGACCTCGACAGCCGGGCAGCCGCCGCACAGCTCGAAAAGTAGCCAGCAAGCACCTACTGCGCGGAGAGACCCGGCTGGGTGTCGATCCGGCTGGGTCCGCCGTTGAAGGTGCCCGCCTTCCCGAAGGACCATTCGCCGTCCTTGCCACAGACCAACACCCCGTTGCGGTCACCCGGGTTCGCGTAACCGATAACGGTGGTGTTGCCGTTGGCGTCGTCCTGCACGATGGGGCACCCCTTTCCGGGGCCGTTGTTGGGGTCGACGGGGACGGCATTGGCCGTGGTTGCCGCACCCAGAGCGCCGAGGATCGGCAGGGCTGCGAAGGCGAGAGCGGCAATGGTTCGGCGGGTGTTGATCATTCGGTCTCCAGAAGATGTCGGGTAGGTGTCTTGCTGACAGGTACAACTGTGCCGATTGCCGCGCACTGTTTTAAGCAACCCCAGGGGTGGGATCCGCTCACCTATCGCACTTGCCACACACGCCTTCAGCGCACCTACTCGGCCCAGTACTCCAGCATCGGTTCGCTTGCGAGTTGGTTCGACCCCTCGGTGATGACGAGAGCCGCCGGAGACAGCGAATACTGCACACCCGCATTGGTGACCGCGAAACCGGTGGCGGTGCGCACGGGATCGTCGATCTCGACGGATGCCCCGTCACTCAGTCGCACACCCCTGTAGTACAGCCGGCCCACGCCGGTCTCACAAATGACGACAAGCGACTGGATGGTGCGGCCGAGCGCCACCGCCGGGTTCGACGAGTTGCAGCGCGCACCTGGCACCCCCACGAATCCCTGACCGTCTGTCCCCGACGACTGTGGCGGCGGCGCACCGGTTCTGGCCGGATTCGCGCTCGGAGTGAGGCGCACATTCTGAACGGTCACCGCCACGTCACCGGGAAGAATCGTCAGGTAGCCGTCGCCCTGCGCGATGCCATTCGCGATGATGCACTCGAAGTCGCCCGTCAGGCAGGACAACCGTTCCCAGTACCCGTGCGAAGCAGTCGGACTGACGACGTACTCGCCGGGCTGAATGTCGGCGCCGACCTTGAAGGTCCCATTGTCGGGTAGCGATGTCGGCGTCGGCGGGAGGGCCGCAGCCGGGGGCTGCACCGGGGCGGGCTGTATCGGGGCGGCGACGGAGGAGCTCGGAGGTGGCACCGCGGTTGTGGCCGCGGGAATCGCGCGGGGATCGTTCTGACCACTGCAGCCGACGAGACAGAGCAACACGACAGGCACCACGATCGACAGCGTCTTCACCAGGTCACCCTCAGCAGTATCGGGTCCCACGCACGAACGGCGCAGCTACTCGATTGGTCGGTCAACCTCCGCGGAACGTTACGTGCCGTCGTTCGTACATCCAGCGAAGCCGAATTCGAGATGACATACTCCCGGTGGTTCTCGTCTCGTCTCGTCCCGGTCACCGAGTTCTCCGGAAGGACACACCGATGAACGTTCCTCTTGCCGCCCGATCCGTAGGAATCGCCGCCGCCGTCACCGCCCTCGGCCTGTTGGCAGCACCGACCGCGTCCGCGGAACCCGACGACGTCACCGTCGACATCGTCGGAGAAGACAATGCGGTGGTGATGGGAGTGCGGTACGACGCCCCCGGGGCCGTCGTCTGCATCATGGCCGTCGTACCCGAAGACGGCACCGTTGCTGTGGCGACCGTCGGCCCCACCATCGTGATGGACGGAGACGACGTCGACCTTGAGGCCGCCGTCGAGCCCGGCGACTACACGGTGCAGTGGAGTTGCTCGAGCGTGCCGGCGTTCGAGCAGTGGGGTACCACTCCCCCGATGACCGCCGGCACCGCGACGCCCGTCGCCGTCACCGTGACCGGAACGCCGGGGTCCGGCGGCTCCGGGAACCCGTTCGGAAGTTGACATGCGATCAACAAACCGCTGGTGAGCGGGCTGAGCCAGATATTTCCCGGGTGGGGCGTAACGAAATAGGTGTGAACGCGGATTCTCTCTATGGAATCCCGCAACGGACAGGAACCCACCGCCATGTCGACCGTCACTCATATCGATACCGCCCGCGCCCGCCGCTCCCGCAAGGTTCTCTTCATCGGGAACCCCACCGGATACAACGAGGTGTCGCAGTGGGCGATGGTCAAGCAGTCGCTGGTGGCGGACGGATTCGAGCCGGTCCGGACCATCGACGGCCCCATCCTCTGCGCGATCGTTACCGACGACGTACTCGACGCCGCCGGCTCACCGCACGACGCACGGACCATCGAGCACGCCCGCGAGCAGGGTGTGCAGTGCATCAGCGTGACCGACACCACCCGAATCTGGCAGGCCACCGCCCGCGTCCGCGCCCGCATCGCCCAGAACGCACCCGCCGCACGGGTCAGCCCGCACCACCAAGGGGCCTGACGGTCTACGCAGAGACCTGGCGGTTTACTGTGCTCCCAGTCGGACTCGAACCGACTCTGTGCGGATCAAGTCCCCGGAAGTGGATCCCGTGAACTCCACTGGACTCGATATCTATTTATTCGCAACTAATTTTGTACATGGTCGTCCCTGCCGATCCATCTCCGTTCGTACCGACTTCTGACACCTCGCGCAACAAACTGTGCGGCTGTCCGCGGCGATTGTCGGTCGCAAGTATGGTCGAGAAATGACTGTGCGAGCGGGTGTGGTGGTCACGGGTACAGAAGTCCTGGCCGGTCGAGTCACCGACAAGAACGGCCCGTGGGTGGCCCAGCGGCTACTCGAAATGGGAGTGGACGTCGCACACATCACGGTCTGCGGTGACCGGCCCGATGACCTGACCGCACAACTACAATTTCTCGCGGATCAGCACGTCGACTTGATCGTCACGACCGGGGGCTTGGGTCCGACCGCCGACGATCTCACCGTGGCGACCGTTGCCGCTCTGTACGGCCGCGAATTACACCTCGACGAGGAACTCGAGCAACGCATCCACGCAATCGTGCAGCGATGGCGAAGCCGACTGAGTGCTGCAACCGACTCCGAGCCACTACGGGCAGGTATCCGCAAGCAGGCAATGGTTCCGCAGGGCGCGCATTCCATTCCTCCGACCGGAACCGCCCCCGGTGTCGCGATACCTGCCAACGACTCCGAGACACTGCCCGCTGTCCTGATACTGCCCGGCCCGCCTCGTGAACTGCAGACGATGTGGCCGAAGGCACTCGACAGCGCGCCGATCGTCGGGGTCTTGACCCGGCGCGCGCAGATCCGTCAAAACACCATCCGCGCGTACGGTCTCTCCGAACCCGACCTCGCCGCGACACTGCGGACCGCAGAGCGCCAGATCACGGGATTCGACGAACTCGAGATCACCACCTGCCTGCGGCTCGGAGAGCTCGAAATGGTGACGCGCTACGCGGAGTCGGCGGCAACCGCATACACGGAACTCGCAGGTCTTATCGACGAACATCACGGTTCACAGGTCTTCTCGATTGACGGGTCCACCATCGACGACATCGTGGCGAACCGGTTGGCCGGCCATCAAATCGCCACGGCAGAATCGTGCACGGGTGGCATGATCGCCGCGCGTCTCACCGATCGCGCAGGCTCGTCGGCCTACGTCATCGGCGCGGTGGTGTCCTACGCGAACGAGGTCAAGTCGAATCTTCTGGACGTTTCCGCCGAGACCATCGAAGAACACGGCGCCGTGAGCGAGCGGGTGGCGGCCATGATGGCAGAAGGCGTGCTGAGCAGACTGGGCGTCGACATCGCGGTATCTACCAGTGGCATCGCAGGACCAGGGGGTGGCACCGACCTCAAACCGGTCGGCACTGTCTGCTTCGCGATCGCCTCCACGGAGCGACCGACCGTCACCCGTACACTCCGGCTTCCCGGCGACCGCGCAAGCGTACGTGCGCTTTCCACCACCGCGGCCATGCACATGCTCGCCGACGCATTGGGGCCGGCCGAATAATCGAAATCGCTCACGCGAGGTGATCGAGAACCATCTTCACCGCAGGCTCACGATGCCCAGGCGGGTAACCGACGTGCGCGGTCCTTCCACACACAATTCCGCCTTCTCGTACCACCGCGGCTCGATGCACAACGTACACCTCTGACCAGCACTTACATGGTGCCCCCAGTCGGACTCGAACCGACACTGTGCGGATTTTAAGTCCGCTGCCTCTGCCAATTGGGCTATAGGGGCTGCTGGCCGCCGAGGTGGTGCCTCGGCGACGTTGCGCAGATCAGATTAGCTCAGCCGATGGAGATCGCGATTCCGTCGAGGATGTCGTGCTCGCTGACCACGAGTTCGTCGATGCCGGCTTTGCGTTCCAGCGCCTCGGCGAGTGCGAGGGTGACGATCGCGCCGCCGCCGATGACGTCGACCCGGCCTGGGTGCATCGGCCCGAGTGCGGCCCGCTCGTCGTGCGTCATGGCGATCAGTGACTCGCACACTTCACGCAGCCGGGGTAGCGGGACGCGGGAGAGGTGGACCTGCTCGGCGTCGTACTCGGGCAGCTTCTTCGCCAGCGCGGCGATGGTGGTCATCGTGCCTGCGACGCCCACCCAGGTCCGGGCCTGCTCGACGGGCACACGGGCGAATGCTTCGTCGAGGCGCTCCTTCGCGAAGCTACGTGCCGCGTCGACCTGCTCGGCGGTGGGCGGGTCGTCGTGCAGACACCTCTCGGTGATCCGCACACAGCCGATGTCGGTGGAGAACGCCGCGTGGACGCCGGACTCGTCACCGAGCACCACCTCGGTGGAACCGCCACCTAGGTCGACCACCACGAACGGACCCTGCGCCGCGTCGAGTTCGCCCACAGCACCGTTGAACGACAACCGCGCTTCCTCGTCCCCGGTGATCACCTCGGCTCCGGCGCCCGCGATCACCGACCCCAGCACGTCCCTGGTCATCGAGAAGAAGTCTTCTCGATTGGTTGCGTCCCGGGTGGCGGAGGTGGCGATCATCCGGACGGCTGTCGCGCCTGCGTCGCTGATCAGGCTTGCATATTCGCTGAGTGCGATTCGCGTGCGCTCGATGGCCTCGGGTGCGAGTCGACCGGTGGCGTCGACACCCTGCCCGAGCCGGACGACGCGCATCTCTCGGCACACGTCGTGCAGTGCGCCGTCGGTGTCGATGTCGGCGATGAGTAGACGAATCGAATTGGTTCCGCAGTCGACGGCCGCTACCCGCGTCACTGTTCGGCACTTTCGAGGTCGTCGATACCCGGCCAGTCCGCGGGAATGGCCGTGCCCCTCAGCTTTCCACCGGCAGCCGACGCGGCGAGGGCGACCGATTCGTCGCCGAGCGGATTGACCCCCGGACCCTTTGCGAGCGAATGGGCCATCAGCACGTGCAGGCACTTGACGCGGTCGGGCATACCGCCGCCGGTGAAGTCGGTTCCCAGCGATTCGATCGCGTCACGCTCCGCCAGATATGACTCGTGCGCCCGTCGGTAGGCGGCCGCCAGCTCGGGATCGGAGGCGAGGCGCTCGGTCATCTCACGCATGACGCCAGCCGATTCCTGTCGGCTCGCCTCTGCGGTCAGCCGCGGGTCGGTGAGGTAGTACAGCGTCGGGAACGGGGTGCCGTCGGGAAGCTTCGGCGCCGTCTTCACGACACCGGGGCGACCGTCGGGGCTGCGGTATGCGATGTCGAGCACTCCACGCGGTTCGCGCCCGAGCTGGGCGGCAACGGCGTCGAGGTCTTCCTGCGACACGGGATGGGACGGGTCGGACGAAGTGGTCACCCGGTGGGTTCTCCTGGTTCTAGCGGTGCGGGCGGCGGGGGCACGGGAGCGGGGGCCGGCGTGGGCTGCACCTCGGGTGCTACCGGAGGTTCTGACACTGTTTTCCACAGGTCGGAGTACCAGGGGCCCGCCATCTCGGCGTCCTTCTCTTCCCGTTTCTCCGGTTCCTTGTAGTCGCCGGGCAGCTGCACCTGGTACGGCGTGTCGCCGGGCCGGACCCAGCGGAGCCGGCCGCGTGCCTGCGCCTCGATGTAGGCGGGGTCTGAATAGCGTTCCTCGAGGACACGCAGTTCGGCGAGCTCCTCCTCGAGCTGCACCTGTTCTGCGGCAAGCCGGTCGGCCTCACCTCGCTGGGTGAGGTATGTCCGCAGCGGAACCGCGAGGGTAAGCGCGAGGAGGAGCACTACGACGACGAGGATCAGGGCGCGGCCGGTCGACAATCCGAAAATTGTGTGCTCGGAGCGGGGAATTCGGGCCGCCACGCCGGTCGCGCCGACCCGGCGGGGACGTGCACGACCGGGCAGCACTTTTCCGGTGTCGGCACCGTCGGGAGCTGCAGGCTTGCCTTCTGCGGAACCCGGCGGAGTGGACTTGGTGGTGCGGGGTCGCCGTGCACCACCGGGGACTCCGTCGGTCCGAGTTGGCCGCGACCGTTCACCACGCCCGGCGGCCCGGCCGCCCGGACTTGCTCCGGACGACCGCGGCCTACCGCGTTGTGCCACTACCCAGATACCCCTTTACTCGACAGCCGAGAATCAGCCCTCGTAGGCGAACCGCGGGAAAGCGACCTCGCCGGCGTAACGCGCGGCGTCGCCGAGGTTCTCCTCGATGCGCAGGAGCTGGTTGTACTTGGCGACGCGCTCGCTGCGGGCGGGGGCGCCGGTCTTGATCTGACCGCTGCCGACGGCGACGGCGAGATCGGCAATGGTGGTGTCCTCGGTCTCGCCGGACCGGTGGCTCATCATCGTCTTGTAGCCGTTGCGGTGCGCGAGGTCGACGGCGTCGAGCGTTTCGGTGAGCGTGCCGATCTGGTTCACCTTCACCAGCAGCGCGTTGGCGGCACCCTTGACGATGCCCTCTTCGAGCCGCTCGGGGTTGGTGACGAACAGGTCGTCGCCGACGAGCTGAACCTTGTTGCCGATCTGATCGGTCAGGGCAACCCAGCCGTCCCAGTCGTCCTCGCTCAGCGGATCCTCGATCGAGACGAGCGGGTACGCGTCGATCAGCTCCGCGTAGAAGTCCGCCATCTCCGCCGCGGTGCGGTTACTGCCCTCGAACTTGTAGCCGGTGCCCTCGGTGTAGAACTCGGTGGCGGCGACGTCGAGCGCGAGTGCCACATCCGTTCCCAGGACCAGGCCGGTCTTGCCGATCGCGACGCTGATCAGATCGAGCGCCTCCTTGGTACCTGCGACGTCGGGGGCGAAGCCACCTTCGTCACCGAGCCCGGTGGCAAGACCCTTCTCCTTCAGCACCGCCTTGAGCGCGTGGTAGACCTCGGCGCCCCAGCGCAGCGACTCCTTGAAGGTGGCGGCACCGATCGGCGCGACCATGAATTCCTGGACATCGACGCCCGTGTCGGCGTGTGCACCGCCGTTGAGAATATTCATCATCGGGACGGGCAGCACGTGGGCGTTGGGGCCGCCGACATAGCGGAAGAGGTCGAGACCGGACGAGTCGGCAGCCGCGCGGGCCACGGCCAGCGAGGCACCGAGGAGCGCGTTGGCGCCGAGGCGGGACTTGTCCGGGGTGCCGTCGGCGTCGAGCAGGGCCTGATCGACGGTGCGCTGCTCAGTGGCATCGATCCCGATGATGGCTGGGGCGATCTCGCTGAGGACCGCCTCGACTGCCTTCTCGACGCCCTTGCCGTTGTAGCGGTCGCCGCCGTCGCGCAGCTCGACGGCCTCGTGCTCACCGGTGGATGCACCCGACGGGACCGCGGCGCGAGCGAAACTTCCGTCGTCGAGCAGCACCTCGACCTCCACCGTGGGATTGCCACGGGAATCGAGGATTTCACGGGCTCCGACCTGCTCAATGATGGACACTTACAGACTCTCCTTCTATGGGCTTCGCACTGTGCACCGACGGTCCGATGGTGCCAGGACACCAGATCGTGCCAGCACACAGCGTAACGGCACAGCGTAGGGGGCGCGGGATGGCGCGCCTCGGTCACCGTGATCCGCCGGTGTGCTGCTCGAATCCCCACCTGATGGACCGGCCGGAAACGAGGTTACGGACGGACTCCCACCGAGTACGCCGACGCCCGGTCACGCACGAGGGTGAGGTACTCGCCGGACAGGTTGTACGCCATCAGCGCCGACTGCCACCCTTCCGGTTCGGTGAGGTCACCGCCGCGGGCGCACAGGTAGCGGGCTGCCGTCAGGGCCGCGTCGTCGATGTTGTCGGCATCGGCCACACCGTCACCGTTGGCGTCGACGCCCCATCTCTTCCACGTTTCCGGAATGAACTGGAGCGGACCCATAGCCCGGTCGTGCACGGGGTCGCCATCCCATTCGCCACGGTCGGTGTCGGGAATCTCCGCCACACCTGGGCCTCCGTCGAGGGGAATGCCGCGGATTTCCGGGGTCACCTGCCCGGTCGGAGCGACGGAGGAACCCCGATGGGTGCCGTGCCTGCTCTCCACGCTCGCGATTCCGGCGAGAGTGGTCCACCCGATCCCGCATTCGGGAGCGGTGGCGGCGAGAACGGCCGCGGCGTAGCCGTACGCCTCGAGTGCGGTTGTGCCGATACCCACGGCGTCCGTCAACTCTGCCGACCAACCGCGCAGTTGGTCGGCACTACGCCCCGGCGCCTCGATGTCGATCGGCGGAGTGGGCGCACCCGGACCAGGCGGGATGCCCTCCGGTATCGCGACACGCGGCTCCTGCTCACGCGAGCAGGCACCGTAGGCAACCGTCACGACCACCAGCGCCGCGAGAAAGGCGATCAGGGTTCGGGGCCATCGAGAACGACGCTTCGGCGCAGCGGGATAACGGGTCACCATTCCATCATCCATATGACGGAGCGGTAGTCCGAGAATCCCGCGCGTGCTGGAAGCACAATCCGCGCCACTTGTGTACGAGTCGCAACGCTCCGCGCGGGCGCGACGCGCACACTGGGTCCGCGGATGTCGGGAGTTATCCACAACCCGCGACCCGCACCTTCCGCCCTCCCCTGAGTACCGGCACTCTGACTGCATGGATTCGGAACCGGCGGGACTCGTCCGACGCTGCACGGCACTCGATCACGGCTATACCGACGGTGAGCTCCACCGAAGTACTCGCTGCACCCGACACGCTCGGAGTCGGAGTCGGTGCGGCTGGAGAAGCTTCGCGAGGACGACCTCCGGGCGACCGGGGTCGCTGTCGCCCGCTGGACGTGGAAACACCTGGACGACCCTGCGACCGTGGTGGCCCGGGTCCGCCGGGCGTGCGAACTCGGCTGCCGATCCGCGCCGCTGTCGTTCGCGTCACAGACCCTCTCGCCGCTGCGGCGCAGGCACTAGGTCCGCGGACACGGGAATCAGGCCGGCCAGTGGACGGACCAGTCCCCCGGCTGGAGTACCTGGGTGCCTTCGGCGCGGGCAGCTTTTTCGGCGGCACGGATGCGCGCGATGAACTCGTCCGTCACCGCGCGCAGCGTTGTCTCCGCGTCCGCCTGGGCGTGGAGTGCGGCCTCGAGTTCGGCGGGTATCAACTCCGTCGGCAACCCCGCCTTCGCTGCTTTGGCCATCACTTTTGCCGCAAGGGACGCGGCGGGCTGGCTGAGCGCGATGCCGTCGAGGCACGATTCGCGGGCTTTTTCGGCCGCCTTCCGGAGCTCCCATGCACGTTCCTGCTCCGCGATGTCGACGGGGCCGACGACGTCTTCGCTGAGATGGGGACTGCGGTGGACGAGTTTGGCTACGAGAGTGGCGGCCACGTCATCGACGTCGAAGTTCCCCGACGCCGACGCGATCCGCGCATGGAACAGCACCTGCAGCAGTAGGTCGCCCAGTTCTTCTCGCAGCTCACCGGTATCGGAAGACTCGATTGCGTCGAGCACCTCGTAAGTCTCCTCCACGAGATAGTGCGCGAGGCTGCGATGGGTTTGCGTCACTTCCCAGCCTCCGTAACCCCAGAGCCGGTCCATCACCTCGGCGGCCTCGACCAGGTTGTCTCCCAATAGTTTCGGTGCCGAGATGACGCTGTCTCCCCCTGCCACGCGGGCGCGAACGGCGGGGTGCTCGCGATCGGTGGTGACCAAGACATCCGACTTCGGCACGACAGTGAGGAACTGCCGGACGCCGTCGGGGACCTCGTCGGTGACCTGCACGCCGTCGCCGATCACCCCGAGGGCTTCCATCGGGATCATTGTCGGCCGAAGGGGGTCGAGCAGGATCACCGTCATAGGGTCAGGCCTCCATCACCACGGAACCGGCAGCCTTACCGTCGAGCGCGACGATGAAGTCGGCGATGTACTGCAACAGCTCCACGTCGCGTACGCGGTCGGCGCCGATACCTCCCGAGCCGGCCCGCGGCAGAGGCAGCTGGACCATTCCGGTGGTGGCCCGGTACTGGGCGCTCGGATAAATCCGCTTGAGGCGCAACTGCTTCGAGTCTGGCAGTGGCATCGGTGCGATCTTCAGCTGAGTGCCGGCCACCGCGACCTCCTCGAGACCGTACTCCCGGCACAGCAGGCGCAGCTTGGCCACGGAGACCAGCCGGCGTACCTCTTCGGGCATCGGACCGTACCGGTCGACGAGCTCGTCCACGACAGCGGCAATGCCGGCATGATCCGTCGCCGCGGCGAGTTTGCGATACCCCTCGAGCCGCAGCCGGTCGCTGGTGACGTAGTCGGGAGGGATGTGCGCGTCGACGGGGAGGTCGATCCGGACCTCCTTGGGCGCGTCCTCCGTAGTGACGGGCCTTCCGTCCGCTGCTGCACGGAAGGCCTCGACGGCTTCACCGACCAGGCGCACGTACAGGTCGAAACCGACACCCGCGACGTGACCCGATTGTTCTGCCCCCAGCACATTTCCGGCGCCACGGATCTCGAGGTCCTTCATCGCCACTGCCATGCCGGCGCCGAGGTCCGAGTTCTGCGAAATGGTGGCGAGCCGGTCGTACGCCGTTTCGGTGAGCGGCTTCTCGGGCGGATACAGGAAGTACGCGTACCCGCGTTCGCGGCTACGCCCCACCCGCCCGCGTAGCTGGTGCAGCTGGGAGAGACCCAGGGAGTCGGCGCGTTCCACGATGAGCGTGTTGGCATTGGAGATGTCGAGGCCCGTCTCGATGATCGTGGTACACACCAGGACGTCGAAGTCACGTTCCCAGAAGCCCTGCACCGTCCGCTCGAGCGTGTCCTCGTTCATCTGACCGTGGGCCACCGCAACCCGTGCTTCCGGCACCAGCTCGCGGATGCGTTGCGCTGCCTTGTCGATGGAGCTCACCCGGTTGTGGACGTAGAAGACCTGACCGTCGCGGAGCAGTTCCCGTCGGATTGCCGCGGCGACCTGCTTGTCGGCGTACGCACCGACGTAGGTGAGGATCGGGTGCCGTTCCTCCGGTGGCGTCAGAATCGTCGACATCTCGCGGATGCCGGCCATACTCATTTCGAGGGTTCGCGGAATCGGTGTGGCAGACATGGTGAGCACGTCGACGTGCGTACGCAGCGCCTTGATGTGCTCCTTGTGCTCGACACCGAAGCGCTGCTCCTCGTCGACGATCACGAGGCCGAGGTCCTTCCACCGGACCCCGGTCTGCAGCAGCCGGTGTGTTCCGACCACCACGTCGATTTCGCCGTCCGCCATCCCAGCGATGATCTCCTTGGAGTCGCCGGGGTCGGTGAATCGGGACAGTCCGCGCACCTTCACCGGGAATGCTGCCATCCGCTCGGTGAACGTCTGCAAATGTTGTTGCGCGAGAAGCGTGGTGGGCACCAGCACTGCCACCTGCTTGCCGTCCTGCACCGCCTTGAAGGCCGCACGTACCGCGATCTCGGTCTTGCCGTATCCGACGTCACCGATGACGACGCGGTCCATCGGGACCGCCTTCTCCATGTCGGCCTTGACCTCGCTGATCACCGTCAGCTGATCGACCGTCTCGGTGAACGCGAACGCGTCCTCCATCTCCTTCTGCCACGGTGTGTCCGGCCCGAATGCGTGGCCGGGCGCCGCCTGACGCGCCGCATAGAGCTGGACGAGTTCGCCGGCGATCTCGCGAACTGCCTTGCGCGCCTTGCGTTTGGTGTTTGCCCAGTCGGAGCCGCCGAGCTTGCTCAGGGCGGGAAGCTCACCGCCGACATAACGGGACAGCTGATCGAGGGATTCCATGGGGACGAACAGGCGGTCACCGGGATGACCACGCTTGCTCGCGGCGTACTCGATCACGAGGTACTCACGTCGCGCGCCGCCGATGGTGCGCTCGACCATCTCGACGAATCGTCCGATGCCGTGCTGGTCGTGCACGACCATGTCGCCCGCTGTCAGTGCGAGCGGATCCACCTGATTGCGGCGCTTGGCGGGCAGTCTCTTGCCGTCGCCGACGGCGGCAACCCGGTTACCGGTGAGATCGGACTCGGTGACGATGACCAGTCCGGGTGTCGAGTCGTCACCCGGCAGCACGAGCCCCTCGTGCAGCGCCCCACGGAGCACCGCCACCTGCCCGCGCGGCGGCTCCCCGCCCGCCGTGAGTTCGGCAGCGGGGACTTCCGCCTCATGCAGCCGCTCGAGAACCCTGTGTGCGGTGCCTGCACCGGGTACGACGACGACAGCGCGACCACCAGTGCTCACGTGGGCACGCAGGGACACGAACAACTCGGCCAGCAGATCGTCGGATCCGCGCACCTGGGGCGCCGCGGTGACCGCCAGTTCGAGTTCTTCACCGTTTCCCGACGCGAGGGGGCTCAGAGTCCACCAGGGGCGGCCACTGGCCTCCGCCGAGTCCCGGACCTGGCGCAGCGAACGATAGGCGGAGGCACCGAGGTCGATACCGCCCCCTTTCAACGCCGACGCGTCGAGCGGTGCGTCAGCGCCGATCGAGGCGGCCGTCCACGAGGCCTCCAGGAACTCCTGACCGGTGCGCACGAGATCGGTGGCACGGGTCCTGACCTTCTCGGGATCGCACAGCAGGATGTGGGCGTCGTCCGGCAGCACATCGGTGAGGAGCTGCAGTTGGCCCGGCCGCAGCACCGGCAGCAGAGCTTCCATGCCTTCCACCGGAATGCCCGCCGACATCTTGTCGAGCATCTCCACGAGAGCGGCGTCGGCTTGATTGTCGGCCGCGAGTTGCGCCGCACGATCACGCACGTCCTGGGTGAGGATGAGCTCCCGACACGGCGGCGCTATCACCGCGTCGAGTTCGACTTCGGGAAGTGACCGCTGGTCCGCCACCGAGAAGGCGCGGAGCTCGGTGACCTCGTCGCCCCAGAACTCGATGCGGACGGGGTGGTCCGCGGTGGGCGAGAACAGGTCGAGGATGCCACCGCGGACGGCGAACTCCCCGCGCTTGCCGACCATGTCGACGCGGGTGTACGCCATTTCGACCAGCCGCTGGACGAGTCCGTCGAAATCGTGCTCGACGCCCACCCGCAGGGTGATCGGTTCGATCTCGCCGAGGCCGGGTGCCATGGGCTGCACGAGGGAGCGCACCGTGGTGACGATCACCCGCAACGGCGCACCGTACGAGACGTCGTCCGGGCGGGCCAGCCGGCGGAGAACCTCGATGCGCTTGCCGACGGTGTCGGCCGTCGGTGACAGCCGCTCGTGCGGCAGGGTCTCCCACGACGGGAACTGGGCGACGGCGTCGCCGATCATCTCCTGAAGCTCGGCGGTGAGGTCGTCGGCCTCGCGGCCGGTGGCGGTGACCAGCAACAAGTGGGTGCGCTCGGCGAGCGCCGCGGCCACGAACGGGCGGACGGGCCCGGGAGCGACGATGTCGAGATGACTGCGTCCGAGTACCTCGGCCACTTGCGCGATGACGCCGTCGGCCAGAGCGATCCGTGCCAGGCCGGCGAGCGGAGTTCTAGCGGACGAGGGCTCGGCGGCGATGAGCGGGGAAGACAACGACAACTCCTGAGCAGTGATGACGAACTGCCGGCGAACAGCTCGGGCCGAGGTGCTCGGCCAGTTGCGGACTGAGCCAGCCTAGTCGATCCCGGCGACATGCGGATTCTGTCTGCCCTCTGGCCGGGCAAACAGGAACGGCCGTCAGATCGCGACGTCGATACTGCCCTTGACCAGCAGTGCACCGATCGCCGCCCCGGACACCGGGCGGCTGAACAAGAACCCCTGACCTCGGTGGCAGCCCAGGTCGATGAGCGCTCGGGCCGCCTCGGCGTTCTCGACCCCCTCCGCCACCAGCTCGAGACCGAACGACTCGGCCAGCCCGACGATCGACTTCACGATTGCCCTGTCCTCCGGGTTCTTGTCCAGATTCATGACGAAACCCCGGTCGATTTTGAGCGTCCCGACGGGGAGCGCCTTGAGGTGACTCAGCGAACTGAAGCCCGTACCGAAGTCGTCGATCGCCACCTCGACGTGCAGCTCGTGCAGACCGTCGAGGGCCTCCCGAGTTCGGGTGAGGTCACTCAGCACCGCATTCTCGGTAATCTCCAGACACAAGGCACCCTGTCGCAGATCGAACTCCTTCAGCGCACTCGCGACCACGTCGAGAAAGTCCAGCCCGGCCAGCTGTCCGGGTGAGACATTGACGCGAAGGGTGAGATCCAGGCCTGGTGCCTGGCTACTCCACCGTGACCACTGCGCACATGCGGTTCTGATGACCCAGCGACCGAGTTCCCCGGCCAGGTTGGTCGCCTCGGCGACATCGATGAACGACACCGGCTGCAGCAAGCCCAGGAACGGATGATGCCAGCGCACCAACGCCTCGACCCCGATGATGCGACCGGTGCTCAGGTCGACCTCCGGCTGATACTCGAGGAACAGCGACCCGTCGGCGATGGCGCCGCGCAAGCTCAACTCGATCAGGTTGCGCTTTTCGCTTTCCGCCTGCATCTCCTCGGTGAACACGCTGATAGCGTTGCCGCCCTTGGTTTTCGCGGCCATGACCGCCTGGTCGCCCCGGCTGAGCAGTGCGCCCGTCGTCACCTTGCCCGGATGCCCTACCGCGACCCCGATACTGACGCTGCGACTGACCACCTCGCGCCCGAGCCGCACCCGCTCGGTCACCACGTCGCGGATGTGCTGTGCCCGCAGTTCCGCTTCCGCGAGGTCGACGGACCCGCCGAGGACGAGGACGAATTCATCACCACCGAGGCGTGCGACGAGGTCGTCGGGTGCGCAGCTCGCCCGAAGCCGATCCGCGATCGTGGAGATGAATCCGTCACCGGCCCCGTGGCCGAAGAAGTCGTTGAGCGGCTTCAACCGGTCGAGGTCGAGGAACAGGATGGCCACCGGGCCCGGATCCGCAGAACTCAACCGCGCGTCGAGATGGCTGTAGAGGGCGCGCCTGTTACTGAGCCCGGTGAGGGAGTCGTGATCGGCCGAGTACCGCAACTGTTCCTCGACGGCGACACGCGCCTGCACCTGTGCGAGCAGAGCGGCGATAGCCTTGAGGACATCGACCTCGGCAGGCGTCCAGTCGCGATCGCCGAACTTGATGAACCCGAGGGTGCCCGTCGTCGTCTCCCCCGACAGCAACGGAACGGCCGCGAGCGACACCTCGGGTACTCCGGACGCCTCCCGAACACGGTCGTTGTAGTCGGGCCCGGACACCTCCGGACGGGTGATGACCACTTCCTTCTGATGCTCGGTCAGCGCGAACATCGGATCCGCATCCTTGAAGTACACCACCCCGATCGGGTCCGGTTCGGGGATGTGCGGGCGCGGGGGGTATTCGGCCACCAGTACGGTTGCCCCGAGTTCGTGGTCGTTGAAGCGAAGGAAACAGGTATCCACCTCGAAGTGCTCGACCAGGTCTTGGAGGACCAGCTTGGCGACGGGCACGAAGGACACCGCATCCACGGGCGTGAGCCGTGACGCGACGGTCGTCACGAGGGTGTCGAGCTTCTCGGCGTGCTTCTCGGTAGGCACTGCGCCTCCTGTCACGACGTCGTCCGCCGTCCTGTCCGGTCCCGTCGACGCCCACTGCGCACCGAAGGCGCTGGGGCATGACTCAATCTCAGCACCATGATCAGCGACTCCTCCTCTCCCACTCCGACCAGGTCGACGAGTTCGCGTCGAAGACCCTCCAGCGACCTGGCATAGCGCGGCGACAATTGCTCGAACTCCGCCCGCTCCACACCATAGAGAAACGCCGGTGAGATGGGTTGCACCGCGAGCCCGTGCTGCTGCGCCGTGATCCACACACTCTCGGTGGCCTGTCCCCCCCGCACGTAGTCCGCCGCGTCTCGGCCGCACACCGAGAGCACCGCGATCGCCGAACTGGACGACACCCGGTCGCGAGTGGAATTGCCGAGCGCCCGGCCCCCGTCCTGCCCGCCCACGTGTTCCATCACGTCGGGTCGACGGAGCAACTCCAGCGTCGACAATTCCGCGGAGTCG
This sequence comes from Rhodococcus sp. ZPP, assembly GCF_017656075.1. NCBI lineage: Bacteria > Bacillati > Actinomycetota > Actinomycetes > Mycobacteriales > Nocardiaceae > Rhodococcus > Rhodococcus sp. ZPP. Next base: position 5,256,560 of record NZ_CP058638.1, on the reverse strand, counting down.
AGCTCGAGAGCGCGGACATCAATTCCCACGTCGACCGGATCAGCGGGTGGCCAGCGCAATTCGTCGATCATTTCCCGGTGCAAGGTCGGAGTCAGGAACCGAATGCGGTCGGACTCCGCCAAAATCTCACCGATCGACGTCACGGTTGCTCGCTCGGTGACCAGGCGCAGCCGTCCCGCTTCCTTCTCGGCGTCCTCCACCAGGCAAGCCGCGAGTGCACTGTCGAGGCCGGCGGGCACGCCCATATTCCGGTTGGTCGTGCGCTCGCGCATGTGCATGTACCGGCGGGCAAGGTCGGGGTCGTGGCCGTCGGCGAACGTCATCGTGGCAACCGGTCGCCCCGGGTCGGTACCGCCGTGGAGCCGCACGTCGCCGAGGATCCCGGACGCTGCCGCGGCGATTCGGGCGTTGTGCAGTGCCGCTCCGATAGCCACCAGACTCCCGCGGTAGCCGACGTCCATCTCGGTAGTGTGCTCTCGAGCCAGGAAGAAGCTGAGCGCTTCGTCGTCCGCGACGATCTTCCACGGTTGAACGTTGCCACCGGACGGCGCGAGGGCCGCGGACTCGAGCACTGCGTCCACTGCGTCCACCGGGGCCACTGCGTCGAGGGGCGCAGTGCCTCCTGCGTCCGCAGATTCCGCCGCCGCGAACACCGGCTCGGAGGTCGCCGGCTCGGACAGGGTGTCGAGGTGCTCGTCGAGGTCCATGCGGCACCGCCCCGACGCGAGGGGCTGTCCGAGCCCGATCCGCCGTACCGCCGCGGCCACCTGGGCGCCACCGAGCAGCACGTCACCGCCCAGCTGAGGCCAGGTGGAGATGGTTTCGTCCACCTCTACCAGCGAGGCCGCCATCGCCGTCGACAGCTGACCGGCATCGAGGATGCGCAATACCAGGGGGATCTTCTCCCGGGCCCCCAGACCGGACAGCGAATCGACGTCGACGTCCCCGAGCACCCCGTGGAAGAGCGGACGCTCCGGTTCGAGGTCGAAACGTTCGACATCGACCAGCCCTCTGTCGCTGGTGGCCATCAGAACGGGGAGCCGCCTGCGACGCGCCTCCTGCCGCAGCGACAACTTGACGTCGAGGGAATCGCACTCGTCGATCACGACGTCGGTGCCGTCCAGGAACGCCGCCACCGTGTCGGTGCTCACGCCGTCTTCCCACAGAGACACATCCACGTACGGGTCGATCTCGGCGAGCCGACGGGCGGCCACCACCGCCTTGTTCACGCCGAGGTCGAGCACCGTTCCGGGCACCCTGTTCAGGTTCGACAGTTCCATGGTGTCGAAGTCCGCGAGCCGCAGAGCACCACATGCGCCTTCCAGGGTGAGAGCGAGCGCCACCGCGTGCCCGACACTGAGGCCGACGATCCCCACGGTCACGCCCCGTAACAGGTCCTGCTGCTCGGCCGTGATCTTGTTCCGGTTCCTGTCCAGTCGCAGCAACCGAAACGACACCGGACCGAGGAGACGTACCACCGTTCTGCGCCACGAATAGTAGGCCCAGACGGGACGCTCCTCGATCACCTCCGGCCCGGGGGCCGGTACGAGGCTGCGGAGATTCGTCCGCTGCAGTTCCAGCCGATCGACGAACAGCACGGCCGGATCCTGCCGGAGAAGCTCCAGCAGTTCCGCATCGTCGGGAACCGCCTCGTCGAGGACGAGTGCGGCATAGTCACCGCGAAAATCGTTCACGACACGCTCCGCATCGGCCGGACGACGCTTCCGATGGTCTCCGGCGCCATCGAAGGCGCCGGTCGGGACGTCGTGAGCAGTAGTTGGGCCAACTGCAAGGATTCGGCGTGGCCCCGGCGCCTCCTCCGATCCCACCACATCAGCCGCGTCTCGTAGCGGTCATCCGGATACGGCACCGGCGCAATATGGTCGGCCACCACGCCGCCGGAGGAAGCCCACGTCGCCAGCACGTGGGTGCCAGCCGTGGCGAGCATGAACTGCGCGTCGAGAAGGTCCATCGAATACGCCGCGAAACGGCCGAGCGCCACACCCAGTTCTCCCCGGTGAGACGCATTCACCGACACCCAGGCGCCCTTCGCCTCCACGACCCCGAACGGTAACCGATCCTCGATCATCCGACGAACCTCCGGGGCACCGGGATGGCCCGCCCATTCCGTTATTGCGTGTGCCTCACCTGCGACGACGTAGGGTCCTTGTGCCCGCACCCCCGCGGCCACCGAACCGTCCGCATCCAGCGCGACGAAGAACACCGCCGTGGTGTCACCGTGTCGAATCCGGCTGTACTCGAGTGCCTTTTCGGCACCGTACCTCCGATAGCCATCCTTCGCTCCCTCGAGATATGCTTCCCAGAGTTGCGGCTCGGCCGACGGCCTGGCTGCAACGAAACGGCACTGAGATCGTGCATCCCAGACGCTCAGAGTTCGGTCCAGCGGTGTGTCGGTCGAGCGAAGTTCGTAGGGCGATTTCGACAATTGCTTCACAGGCATTGGTGTGTCCCATCGTGAGTCGGTGCAGCAGTTCCGAGGGACTCACGGGTTACGAGAGACCCCAAGAACTGGACACACGATCACCGGTCACAGTCCCGCAGTGAGCTATTTTCCGCGCTCACCAGCCATTTGTCACCTGCGATGCCACAAAGCGGACCTGAAACAAACTGCAGGTCCGTCTTTTCCGGCAATAACCGACTCTGGGATTACGCCAGCGAAATGAACAACTCCACGCTGCTCGGGGAACGGAGAGACTCAACCTCTTCCGTGAAGGCGCGTTCGATGCGCCCTTCCTTCTCGGCTATTTCAGCCTGAAGCCACACATCCTCGATCGGATCGGACGACCGGCCGTCCGGCAGGAACTTGGCAAAGTATCCGGCAGGCACACGGACCAGCACGTCGCCGATCGCGAGGTCATCCAGTCCGGCACACCGGTATCCGACGACCGCGCTCCACCCGAGGTCGGGAACGGCCACATAGACGGTGGTCAGATCGTCGATTCCGCGCTGATGGATGCGCTCCCGGGTGAACTTCATCAGGTCGGTGGCATGCACCGTCGAGCCCAATTCCCTACGCGGAAGCACCAATCCACCGAAGTCGGCTGCCTCACGCTTGACGATCTCGAAAGTCATTGCGGCCCTACCTCGTAGCGGGTGGCACTATGGCCACATACAGATCGATTCCGAAGGCGTGCGGGTAGAACTCGAAATCGCCCGTGAAGGACCGTTCGATCTGTTTCAACTCTTCCGCTTCACGAATCTGCCCCCACAGCGCGTCGAACAAGTCGGGAAAGGTTCCCACCGACGAGAACTTGGCATACGTGCCCGCGGGCAGCCGGGACACGATGTGTCCCCGCTTCACCTCGTCGAGCGAGGAGCATTGGTACCCGACGATCTGGGTGTAATACGAATTGATGTCGGCTGCGTGGTCGACGTAGGCGGAGGCAAGCGGGCGGTCCACGTTCTGCGCGAGCAGCGTGGACCACGTCTTCTCGAGAGCTGGATCACGCGCCTCACCGAGTGCACGTTTCGGACTACGCACGGCCAATCCGGCAACTAGCGTTTCTTCACGTTCGACGATGACGAACGGCATCGGGCACCCTCCGGCATCATCGGCGCACTGGGCTTACAACGACACTATCGCTTTTCGCTCCACCTGCATTCAGGCGAACGGACTTCAACCATACATTGCCGGGCCGGGAGCGGTGATTCATTGGTTCCGAAATCACCCGAGCCCCCGACCGCGGGTCCACTGCACTGTAGTGGCGTCTTTTCCTACCAGAGGAGGATGTGACACACATAACACTCTTGGGATACTTCGGCATTGGCGGAACCACTCCCCTGTCCCGGTCAACTCCCCCTGCCCCTGTCAACGAAGTAGTCGACGCGACGCGAACTGGCGGAAGTACACGAGCTTGGACGGATCCACGAGCCCGGGAAGAATGAAGTACCAGACGCGCTCCATGCGACGCGGAAGTTCGTCGAACGCGTTGGTCGCAGTGGCAACGACATGGGTGCCCAACAGCGAGCCGAGCAAAAACGTCGCGAGCGTCTCGGGGGCGACGTCCTCTTCCGTGCGAATGTCGCCCTCGTCGACGGCCCTGCCGACGAGTCGCTCGAAAGCCTGCTGCCACGCGGTCACCACATTGCCGTCGGTGCCCTGGTAATCGCCTATTTCGTGCTGAAGTCGCAGCATCGCCGCCACGATCGGATCAGCACTGGCCGCCTCTATCGCGACGTAGGAGAGTGCGACGAGCGCCTCCAGCGCGGGCGTGGGCCCGTCGCTCACGGAAGTGACTCCTGCAGTGAGCCGGACCTGACCTTCGTCGATCACGCCGCGGGCGAGGTCCTCCTTGGAACTGAAGTGAAAGTACAGGGCACCTTTGGTGACACCGGACTGTTCGATGATCTCGTTGAGGCCCGCATTCGCATACCCGAGGCGCACGAACACGTCGGCCGCGGCCATCAGGACTGATGCCCGAGTGACCTCTGCACGAACCTGTCTCGCCATCGATTGCCTCCCCGACCAACCCCTCCGAGGGGGCACACAACTGCTGCGAACCCTAACACCCGCCACGCTCGAGGCTGACGGTGTTGGACCGCGCGTCGGGAAATGAGAACCCGTTCACCCGACAGGAGGCTGTGGCCTGTCCGATCCGAGCTGCGGGTCTGCTTCCAGGTTGGTCAAACCGTTCCAGCAGAGGTTGACCAGATGTGCGGCCACCACCTCCTTGGACGGCGTGCGCTCGTCGAGCCACCAGGTCGCAGTGGTCGACACCATGCCGACCAACGCCTGCGCGTAGAGCAGGGCGAGGTCCGGATCGAATCCCCGCCGCGAGAAGTCACCGGCGAGAATGTGCCCCACCTGACCGATGGCCTCGTTCAGAAGACTCGAATATGTGCCGTCCGGCGCAGCCATCGGCGAATCCCGCACCAGAATCCGGAAGCCGTCGGTGTGCTCCTCGACGTAGGTGAGCAGGGCGAGCGCCACCCGCTCGACCCGCACGCGGGAACGGTTCTGCTTCAGCGAGGACGTGATCATGTCGAGCAACCGCGACATCTCCCGGTCCACGACCACCGCGTAGAGGCCTTCCTTGCCACCGAAATGTTCGTACACGACCGGCTTGGAGACGTGCGCGCGCTGCGCGATCTCCTCGATCGAGGTGGCCTCGTAACCCCGCTCGGCAAAGAGGGCGCGTGCGATCTCGATCAGTTGCTCGCGGCGTTGAGTGCCGGTCATCCGGGTGCGCGCCACCCGCGCCGGGGTCGCATCCACTTCGGTGGGTCGGGGCACCGAGGCACCATCCTTTCCTCACACGCGCGACGGAACAAGTGCCGCGGGCAGCGCAGAACGCTGCAGGTAGCACCCACTCTATCGGGACGCCCGAAACAAATTTCCGGAGCGGTTCGACCTACGGCGGGTCGGCATGCGAGGATTCTCTCGCGCAAACGGGCGTGACACCCCGCGAGTGCGGCAATCCGCCGTAGTGTAATGGCAGCACCTCTGATTTTGGTTCAGATAGTTCAGGTTCGAGTCCTGGCGGCGGAGCGAAGCCTGAAGCGCAGCGCGCTGTCCGGGCCGGGCTGCCCAGAGAGCAGCAAGAGTGGAACGACCAGAGGGAGCTTCATGCCAGTGCAGACCGCCGTGGTCGTCCTCGCCGCCGGTGCAGGAACCCGGATGCGGTCGAAGATCCCCAAGGTACTGCACACCCTGGGGGGACGCACGATGCTGGCTCACTGCCTCCACGCGGCCGCCGAAGTCGACCCCACGCATCTCGTCACCGTGGTCGGTCACGATCGGGAGCGTGTCGCCGCCGCGGTCACCACCCTGGAAGCCTCGCTCGGCCGCGCGATCGCCGTCGCCGTCCAGGAAGAGCAGAACGGGACCGGGCACGCCGTCGACTGCGGCCTGTCTGCGCTACCCGCTGACTTCCAGGGGACCGTGCTGGTCACCGCCGCCGACGTACCCCTGCTGGACGGCGACACCTTGCGGGCGCTTCTCGAGCGCCATCGCGGCGGGACGGCCCCCACGGCCGTCACCGTGCTGACCTTCACCGCTCCCGAACCCACCGGATACGGGCGAATCGTCCGGCGGTCCGACGGCGAGATCACCCACATCGTCGAGCAGGCGGACGCTACCGCGGAGCAGGCAGCGATCACGGAGGTCAACTCCGGCGTGTACGCCTTCGACGCCGAATTCCTGCGCACAGCCCTCGGTCGGCTGAACGCGGACAACGCGCAGGGCGAGCTGTACCTGACCGATGTCGTGAAGATTGCCCGCGAGGCCGGTAAGCCCGTGGTCGCCGCCCACCTGACGGATGCCGCGAAAGTAGGCGGCGCCAACGACCGCGTGCAACTGTCGCAGCTCGCCGCCGAACTGAATCGGCGCACCGTGGAGAGGTGGATGCGCGACGGAGTCACCGTCGTCGATCCGGCCAGCACCTGGATCGACGTAGGCGTCACACTCGGGCGTGATGTCACCCTTCACCCCGGAGTCCAGCTGCACGGCACCACCACGGTGGGCGAAGATGCGGTGATCGGCCCCGACACCACGCTCACCGACGTGTCCGTCGGCGAGGGAGCGAGCGTCATACGCACCCATGGCACCGAGGCACACATCGGTGCCCGCGCCACCGTCGGCCCCTTCTCCTACCTGCGCCCGGGCACCGTACTCGGCGAGTCCGGCAAACTCGGCGCCTTCGTCGAGACGAAGAACGCCGAGATCGGAGCGCATTCCAAAGTTCCTCACCTGACGTACGTCGGGGATGCCACGATCGGCGAGCACAGCAACATCGGAGCGTCCAGTGTGTTCGTCAATTACGACGGCGTCGCCAAGAGCCGTACCGTGGTGGGGTCGCATGTCCGGACGGGATCGGACACCATGTTCGTCGCTCCGGTACAGGTCGGCGACGGTGCCTACACCGGAGCCGGCACCGTGCTGCGGTACGACGTACCCCCGGGGGCGCTCGCCGTCTCCGGTGGGAAGCAGCGCAATATTGACGGCTGGGTGCAACGCAACCGGCCAGGTACCGCCGCCGCCGAGGCGGCGTCTGCCGCGGAACATCCTCACAGTTCCGACCTGCACGAAACCGACAAGCAAGATTTAAAGGATGGCATAGAGCAGTGACCGCGAATTGGATCGACAACCAGAAGAACCTCATGCTTTTTTCTGGTCGCGCGCATCCGGAGCTGGCCGAGCAGGTGGCGAAGGAGCTCGATGTGCGGGTCACTCCGCAGACTGCTCGTGACTTCGCAAACGGTGAGATCTTCGTCCGCTTCGAAGAGTCGGTGCGCGGCTCCGACGCCTTCGTGCTGCAGAGCCACCCGGCCCCGCTGAACACCTGGGTGATGGAACAGCTGATCATGATCGATGCGCTCAAGCGTGGATCGGCCAAGCGCATCACCGCGGTGCTGCCCTTCTACCCGTACGCGCGCCAGGACAAGAAGCACCGCGGACGTGAGCCCATCTCCGCTCGCCTCGTCGCAGACCTGCTCAAGACGGCCGGCGCCGACCGCATCATCACAGTCGACCTGCACACCGATCAGATCCAGGGCTTCTTCGACGGACCCGTCGATCACATGCACGCCCAGGGACAGCTGGCCGAGTACATCCGCGGCAACTACGGCACCGAGAACATCGCCGTCGTCTCCCCCGACTCCGGTCGCGTCCGTGTCGCCGAGAAGTGGGCCGACACCCTCGGCGGCGCCCCGCTGGCGTTCATCCACAAGACCCGCGACCCGCTGGTGCCCAACCAGGTGAAGTCGAACCGTGTGGTCGGTGAGGTCGAAGGCCACACCTGCATCCTCATCGACGACATGATCGACACCGGTGGAACCATCGCCGGCGCCGTGAAGATCCTGAAGGAGGCCGGTGCCGGGGATGTGATCATCGCCGCCACCCACGGTGTGCTCTCCGATCCCGCCGCCGAGCGTCTCGCAGCGTGTGGCGCCAAGGAAGTCATCGTCACCAACACCCTCCCGATCGACGAGTCGAAGAAGTTCGCGCAGCTGACGGTGCTGTCGATCGCTCCGCTCCTCGCGCGCACCATCAAGGAAGTATTCGAGAACGGCTCGGTGACCTCCCTGTTCAACGGCAACGCCTAGGCGCTCCGCGCCCGTGAGTGGTTGACGAGTCCCTGGACTCGTCAACCACTCACAGGCGTAGCCTTCTGTCGTGTTCACCGGGATACCTATCGCTGCACTCGACTTCTACGAGGATCTCGAGGCAGACAACAGCAAGAGCTTCTGGACCGCGCACAAAGCGGTGTACGACGACGTAGTGCGGGCACCCATGACGGCGTTGCTGGCCGAACTCGAGGACGAGTTCGGCGCGGGCAAGGTGTTCCGCCCCTACCGCGACGTCCGCTTCTCGAAGGACAAGACCCCGTACAAGACCCATCAGGGCGGCTTCGTCGAAACGCGCCCGGGAGTCGGCTTCTACGTGCAGATCGATGCATCGGGCTTGTTCGTCGCGGGAGGCTTCTACTCGCACACGCCCGTTCAAGTCACCCGGTTCCGCGACGCCGTCGACGACGACCGCCGGGGACGCCAGTTGGTGCGGCTCGTGAAGAAGCTGCAGTCGTCGGGATACGAGATCGGCGGCGACACACTGAAAACGCGGCCTCGTGGCGTTGCCGAGGATCACCCGCGTCTCGAACTGATGCGCCACAAATCGCTGACCGCGAGCAAGAAATACCTCTCCCCCGACTGGATCGACAGTCCGCGCACCGCGCAGGAAGTGCGCGCAGCGTGGCGCGAGATGCGGCCACTTGTCGAGTGGCTGACCACGGTGATCGGCGCGGGCGAATGAAACTTACTGGTCGGGAAAAGTAGTGCAGCACACAGCGATTGCACCCCCTCACCCGAGGGCGAACATGATCTTCGTCACGCCCGCTCGCAGAAGCGCAGGTCGCCCGAGGGGCAATGTGACGCCCGGGCTCGCAGTGCCCTACTGTGGCTCGTCGTGATCGACGCGCAAACTCTCTCGGGCCCTATCGATATCGGTGCAATTCGAAACGTCCGGCGTTGGTCGCCGGGGGCTTGCGTCTGGTGCGGAGACGACCATGCAGTCGAGATGTTCCGCAACGAACCTCGCTGTGGCGCTTGCCGCGAGAAGGAGACCGTGATCGACGAAGCCCGGCGCTTCCTCGGCATGTACGGTCTGCGCCCCCTCGGTGGCACGCTGCAGTCGGACGACGACGAAGAGCGCGAACACCGTGTCAAGGCCCGCGATGCACGTCGTGAACTGAACGAGGTGAAGCTGTCCGAGCTTCCCGACCCCGCGGCCGTGCGCAAGGCGCTGCGCCCCCGGGCCGCCAGCGTCGTCTCGGAGACTCGCACTTCGGCCCACTCCGGAACGTCCTCGCCGTCCACGTCGAGTCGCCCGAGCTCGCCCCGCAGCTCGACCACCCCGCCCGTGGCACCCGTGCGCACCGACTCCGTGGACGTCGCCGCACTCGAAACCCGGGTGACCGGACTCCTCGAGCAGCTCACGTCGATCGACGCCCAGATGAGCCAGATCGGCGAACCCGTCGGGTTGGCGGCACGCGCCCGCCTCAGCGACCTCGAGAAGCAGCGCGCCACCGTGCTCCGCACTCTCGCCGCGCTCGAGAAGGCCCGGATCGCCGCCGGACGGTAGAACTCACGCCAAGACGGTAAGCCCATTGCGGACGCCGGGCGCGTGGCCATGAGACTCGCGAGGCCAAGCGTCGTGTCCCCACCGCCGTGAAGGCCGATCATTGCCCAGGCACGGGACTTTGTCCGATCAGACCGATCGCGGAAGTGAGGTCGTCCGGGCAGATCAGCCAGCCGGCCGCCTCCATACGGAGGAAACAGACCGGTTTCCAAGGCGCAAGTCGAGGAGTAGCCTTCGACTATGCCCCCGACTACATCCCCGTCTGCGTCGGGCGCCGTTACCGCCTCCTCGCGCGACCGGTTACTCGACGCCGCAGCGAAGCTGTTTTACGAGCAGGGCGTCCATATCGGCGTCGACGCTGTGTGCCGAGCGGCCGGTGTGTCCAAGCGGTCGATGTACCAGCTGTTCGACAGCAAGGATGACCTGGTCGCCGCCAGCCTGCTCGAGCGCACGGCACCGGACTATCAGGGCTCGCTGTTGCCTGCCGACGACGACGGTTCGCCGCGGGCACGGATACTGCAGGTTTTCGAACGATTCGAGGACCTGGAGCGGACACACGAGTTTCGTGGATGCCCGTTCGTTGCGGCGGCCATCCAAGTCAAGGCGCCCGAGCATCCGGCGAGTGTGGTCGCCCGACGGCAGAAGGACAAGCTGACCTCGTTCTTCGAGCAGGAGGCCGAGCGCGGCGGTGCGAACGACCCCGCCCGGCTGGCCCGACAGCTCACTCTCGTTTTGGACGGAGCCAGCGCCCGCTCCGTCGTTCAGGCAGAGCGCCTCGACTGCCTCGCTGTCGAGACGGCCGGCACCCTGCTCGACGCCGCCGGCATCGTCGATTCCTCGGCCTGATCAACGCTTTCCGCAGAACTTTCGGGCGCTCCTCTCGGTTGCCGCGACGGGGGTACCCGACAGAGGGTTATCGTGAGCCTGGGACGCCCGGTCCGCGGCGCGCGGTGTAGTTGCGCACCTACCGCGGCTTCAGACTGGGCAATCAGCGGAATGGCTGGCGCGAACCGATGCACACCGTTCACGAACATACATACTTGGGAAATTGCGTAGTGGAGCGCGCCAGCCACCTCGGTCGGCTTGTCGCTAGTCGTCACGGTTTCGCTTGGTCGCGGGCCATCGGATCCTCACGTAGCGCAGCAGCATTCGGCGGACGCGGGGGTGATTACGCGTCCACCGAGGCGATCTCAGCGCGCGAGGCGTAAGAGGCACCGAGTCGGCCGAGTCGTCAACTGGCATGCACAGGCGATGCCGGCGTCACGTGTTTTCTTCTTCTGTTCGAATGCCGTCACCGCCGACACGACCAGCGTCGAGGGGTTGGCATGGTCCGGGAAACGCGATTGCATGTGCGCGACCAGTTCGCGTGCGTTCTCCAGATCATCGACGTCGGCGACGAATTCCTGCAGGTATTCACGCGTTTCGTCGATGCACGCGGCCGGGTCGTCGAGTTCGGGGCGCTTGTGTCCGGCGAACACCGTGGTGGGGTTCAGCGAGGCGAGGTAATCGACGCTGGCGACGCCGGCCAGTCGTTCCGGTTGGTCATTGCCAGCATGAGATTGACACCGTTGTAGACGACGACATCTCCGGCGATCACCGTGTGCAGGGTAGGGATATGGATGATCGCGGTGGGCGAGGTGTCGGCTTGCTCGATCTCGATGGCCGGCATTTCCGTGCCATCGACGGGGAGGACAAAGTTGTCGAGCGGTTCGGGTACCGCGGCGTTGTCGAGGGCCTGACCGCCGAAGAAATCGCGGACGTAGGCGCGATCACTCTCGAGGTTGGTGGCGATGGATTTCGCCCCGGCCGGTACTGCGACCGCGCGGGCTTCGGGAAATCGGTTCAGCAGCCGCTCGAGACCGAAGTAGTGGTCGAAGTGGCCGTGGGTGATGAAGACCGTGGTAAGCCGCGTGCCCGAGTCCTCGATCTGCACGATCATCTCGTCGCCGTCGGTGGCCAGGAACTGGATGTCGACGAGTATCGCTTCGGTCGGCCCGGTGATCAGGGTGGAGGTGGTGGGCGAGAACGAACCACCACCGGGCAGTTCGAACATTTGGCTGGTATAGACATCGATCGCGAGGTCGCTCACGGATATTCGTGCTTTCTGTGAGTTCTTCATTCTGGGGCTTTTCGGTGCTGCCGGGGATCTGTTCAAGTGCGGCCGATCATCCGATTTCACCTGCGCGTATCGCCTCGGCCAGCGAATGAACGCGGCTGAGATGATGGGCGCCGTAGAAGTCGGCCTCGGTCAGGCGCTGCTGGTCGGCGATGGACTTTTCGGGGTGGGCGAGCGCAGCCGCGACGATGCGGCCGTGCATCCACGCCCCGACGAGAAGGCTCAGCATTGTCAGATAATCAACCGAGGCGGCGTAGGCGTCACGAGGATTCTTCGCCGCGTGAGACAGAAGTGTCTCGGTGGCGTCACGCACGGTCTGCAGGGCGCGATCGAGCCGTTCGCCGTACGCGCCGCCACCGGCTGCTCGATCACCCGAAGCGATCCGATGTTGGAGTCGATCTGATCGAACAAGCGTCGCGCAGTCACTCCCCCATCGCGAATCAGTTTGCGGCAGAGCAGATCATTGGACTGGATAGCGGTAGTGCCCTCGTAGATCGGCATGATCCGAGCATCGCGATAGTGTTGCGCCGCACCCGCTTCTTCGATGAAACCCAATCCGCCGTATACCTGGACCCCGTCGGAGGCGATGCGGACGGCTTCCTCGGTGAACCAGGCCTTGAGGATCGGCACACAGAACTCGGCGAGCTCCGCGGCGTCGGACGAGTCGGTGCGCTGCCAGCGGTCCAACCACTCGGCGACCTGCATCGAGAAAGCGCGCATCGCCGAAATAGAACTCGACATCGATGTCAGCAGGCGAGCAACGTCGGGATGCTCGGCGATAGGGGTACCCGACGGTCGTCCGACCACCGTGCCCTGCACTCGCTGCTGCGCATAGTCGAGCCCGATGTCGTGAAAGACGACTGGTCCATGCGATCCGCGCGTAGTCGCCACAGACCTTCCACTTTCCATCGTTGAGGACGGGCGCCACCGGCTTGTCGGGTCGCGAAGATCGCACTCGTGCCCGCCGTCCGAGCGGTCGACCAGCGTCACGTACGCTGACGACTCCACCTTTCATCACCTCAGGAAAGAGATCATGGCGCGGTTCGAGAACGTCAGCGTGGCCAAGAAGGCCAATGTGTACTTCGACGGCAAGTGCGTGAGCTACAACATTGAGCTCGCCGACGGCACTTCCAAGTCGGTCGGTGTTATCCAGCCCTCGACCCTGACGTTCAACACTGCCGCGCCGGAAATCATGGAACTGATAGACGGCGAATGCAAGGTCACGCTCGCCGGCCAGACCGACACTCTCACCTACCGCGGCGGCGAATCGTTCAACGTCCCCGGCAACAGCTCATTCGAGATCGAGGTCCTGACAACGCTGCACTACGTCTGCCACTTCGGCTGAACTGGCCGCGGTAGCGGCGCCCTGGCGCCTCGGGACCGCCTCATGGCCGCGGCGCAGCTGTTGTACACCGAAGGCATCCGCGCTGTCGGGGTCAATCGGTTGCTCGAAGAAGCGCATACCCCGACCATAGACTCTCTATCGGCATTTTCGGTTCGAAGAGGGCCTGGTCGAGGCGATCCTGGTCGACAAGGACTGCCGTGTACGTGCCGAATTCGAACGCGAAGTGGAACAGGTCGGGGATACCGGCTGGGAGCGCGCGCTTGAGGCGTTCGACTCCCTCGGACGATTGGTCGAGGACCAGGAATACCGAGGGTGCACATTCATCAACGTCGCGGTGGAAATGACCGACCAGGAACACAACTTCGCGGTTATCGCGGTGGCTCACAAGAACTTCGTTCGCGAGACCTTCGCGCGGTACCTCACCGGAGCCGGCATCGAACAGACCGAGCCGCTGGCCACCCAACTTCTGATCTTGATGAACGGTCTTTTCGTCAGCACACAAGTGCATTCGAACTTCCGAGAAGCGGCTTCTCAGGCCCGCCTGGCTGCTGAGGTGCTTCTCGATGTCGCGCTTGCCGCGGACCTGCGATCTGTGTTCGTGAGGTGAATCCAAGCTTGGTCAGAATGTGTTCCACGTGGCCCTGCGCGGTGCGCGGCGATATCACCACCTGGTGCCCGCCGAGCAACTTGCCGGGAAGGTGGTACGGGACACGATCAACTACTACCCGTCTCGCGATGGCCGGATCGCCGAGCTGGACTCTGAGCAGACCACGACCAGCGAATTGGTTCAAGCCCATCTTGTCGACGCCCAAGTGGTGAAATCTTTCAATAACATTCTGGCGCACCACATTCCCGTTCTCGCCCGACCGGCTGGTGCCGACGACCGCAGCGCATTGCCGATTGCCGGTGACGACGCTCGCGCCAAGGAGATTGCGGCGTTCCTGATCGACCGGTTGGGCTTCGACGCAGTCGATGCCGGCACGCTGGCGCAGGGTTTGGCGATTCGAGCCCGAGACTCCTGCCTATACCCCAGCCTACGCAGCAGACCCGGCATCGCTCGCAGAGAACTTCCAGACCGACCCCGGCATTGCACCCTCCGCCGATTCTGTCCGCGCCCTACTGGCCGATGCTCACCGTCCACCGGTGGCGGACCGGGAGTTCTGATCCCAGGGGCCTGGTTGACACATTGTAGGATGTGTCTCACTATCGATACATGACCGCAAATGTGTCGAGCAGCGTGTCCTTTGTGCCGAGGTCGGGTGACTCGTGGCGCGACCCGTGGCAGATGTACGCGCAGTTGCGCGACCACGACCCTGTGCACCACGTCGTTCCTGAGGACCACCCGGAGCACGACTACTGGGTGCTGTCCCGGTACGCGGATGTCTACGCTGCCGCGAGGGACGCGGGCACGTTCTCCTCCGCTTCCGGACTCACCACCACCTACGGCGAGCTGGAGAAAATCGGGCTGCAGGACAACCCTCCCCTGGTGATGCTCGACCCGCCCGATCACACCGCGTTCCGGCGGCTCGTGTCGAAAGGTTTCACACCACGCCAGGTCACCGCCGTGGAGCCCGCCGTCCGGGAATTCGTGGTGCAGCGGATCGAGCGGCTCCGCGAGATCGGCGAGGGCGACGTGGTGAAGGAGCTGTTCAAACCCTTGCCCAGCATGGTCGTCGCCCACTATCTCGGGGTTCCCGAAGAAGACCGGGACCGGTTCGACGGCTGGACCGAGGCGATCGTGGCGGCCAACGCCCAGGGCGACACCCTGAACGCGACCGTGGCGATCACCGAGTTGATGACGTACTTCTCCACGCTGATCGAGCGTCGTCGCACCGAACCCGTAGACGATGCGATCTCCCACCTCGTCGCCGGTGGGATGGGCGCCGACGGCGACGTGGAAGGTTTGCTCTCGATCCTCGGATTCGCCTTCACGATGGTGACGGGCGGCAACGACACCACCACCGGAATGCTGGGCGGGGCAGTGCAATTGCTGACCGAGCGCCGCGACCAACGGCAACTGCTCATCGACCGCCCCGAACTCGTCGGCGATGCCGTCGAAGAACTCCTGCGTCTGACGTCGCCGGTGCAAGGCCTCGCCCGCACCACCACGAGGGACATCGAGATCGAGGGCACCGTCATCCCGAAGGGGCGAAAGACGTTGCTGCTGTACGGTGCAGCGAACCGCGACCCGCGTCAGTTCGGGTCCGACGCCGAAGAGGTCGACGTGCAACGACGGCCGAAGCAGATTCTGACGTTCAGTCACGGGGCCCACCACTGCCTCGGGGCGGCCGCTGCCCGGATGCAGGCACGCATCGCCCTGGAGGAGCTGCTCGCCCGCTGCCCCGACTTCACCGTCGACATCGATGCCGTCGTCTACGCGGAAGGCAACTACGTGCGCCGCCCGACGGGTATCCCGTTCACGGTGCGCGGATCGTGACCGGGGACTGGATGCGCGACGAACGTCCCCGCGTCGCCGCCGAACGCATCCTCGATGTTGCGGCCCAGTTATACGTCGAGAACGGTATCAACGCCGTCGGGATGGCCGAGGTTGCCCGGGCCGCAGGGTGTTCGCGCGCCACCCTCTACCGTTATTTCGACAGCCGACAGGCTTTGCAACTCGCCTTCGTCCATCGCGAGGCCCGCCGCATCGGTGCGCTGATCGCACACGACGTCTCGGGAACCGCCGACCCGCAGAACGTGATTGTCGAGGCGATGCTCACGGCGATCCGGCTCGTCCGCCGCGACCCCACCTTGGCCGCCTGGTTCCAGTTGGGCGACTCGGGACTTGCCGCACAGATTGCGCACTCGTCGGAGGTCATCGAGTCGCTGGGCGCCGCCTTCCTCGGGCAAGCGGGAGTCGGTGGCGAGGAGACGTCACGCCGGGCGCGATGGCTCGTCCGCGTCATCGTCTCGCTGCTCACCGTTCCCGGAGTCGACGACGACGATGAGCGCGCCATGATCGAGCAGTTCGTCGCGCCGGTCATCACCGGCCCGCGCGAACGGGACGCTCGTTCGATCTGACGCAACGGACGTCCGGTTCGTGCGGTGGGATGGACGGACAGGGCAGGGCAGGCACAGGGCAGGCACAGGGCGTTCCGGGTGGACTGGTACGGAATCCGAGGGGATGTGCGCACCAACGCTTATGATGCGTCGGAAGCGCGTCCCCCACCGAAGGAGTCGTGATGTGCTCGCCACGGATCATGAACCACGTGTACGGAGCGATCGAGGGCCGCGGCCCGCAGATGACTCGTCGTGCCATGTTCGGGGCGTTGGGTGCGGCGGCGCTCGCAGCGTCCACGTCAGGTTCGGTGTCCGCTGCGCCCGTGCCGCAGGTGGCGCCGCCTGCGGGACCGATCGTCGATCTCACGCACGTACTCCGGGCCGGCTTCCCGGTCTGGCCTGGCGCGCAGGGCTTCGAGATGCGAAATCTGGCGCAGATCGGCGGTGGCACGGGATCACTGGGGTCGCTCGCCCCCGGCGCCGCAAGTGTGTTCTACAAGAACGAATTACGCCTCGACGAGCACACCGGCACCCACATCGACGCTCCGGCCCATGCGAGCGCGGGCGGCATCACGGTCGAACAGATTTCGCCCCGCGACCTGGTGGCACCGATCGCTGTCATCGACATCGCTGCGCGTGCACACACCGACAACGACGCCCTGTTGACCCGGCAGGACATTGTGGACTGGGAGTCCGACCACGGCACGCTGCCCGACCGCTGCCTCGTGGCGATGCACTCGGGGTGGGCGGATCGCGTGGGACAACCAGGAGCATTCGTCAATGTGGACGCCGCAGGCGTCCAGCGGACACCCGGATTCGACCCGGACGCCGTCGACTTCCTCCTCCGCGAACGCGACATCGTCGGGCTCGGCTCCGACACCCTGAGCATCGACGCCGGGCGCAGCACCACGTTCGGCGCTCACCTCGGCGCGCTGGGCGCCGGCAAGTACGCGGTGGAAGTGCTCGCAAATCTGTCACAGATACCGCCGGCGGGCGCCACCGTCATGGTTGGCGCACCTACTCATGCCGGTGGGTCGGGTGGACCGTGCCGAGTCCTCGCCTGGATCTGAACCCCGCCGTCACCCTTGCGGTGTCACCCGGAGTACCTGGTCGGTGTCACCGTTGTCGGTGGTGACGAGCAGCGAGCCGTCGGGAGTGGGGGTGACGGAGCGGAGCCGACCGTACTGATCCTGCAGTCCGAACGTCTGAGCCGTCACCGACTGGCCGTCGGCGGCCAGGCGAAGGAAAATCAGCTGTTTCGTCTTGAGCCCGCCCATGACGAATGCGCCGTTCCACGGCCCCCAACCCGAACCGGAGACGAATGCGCCACTCCCCGTAGCCAGCGTCGTGCTGCCCGAACTCCACACCGCGGCAATCGCATTCGGTACCCGGACCGGGTCGGTCATCGGTACGGATTCGTCATAGATGCCGGGGATACGATCTGGCTTGTATCCGTAATTGCCACCGGCGACGAGCAAGTTGACCTCGTCGTCCCGAGTGGTGCCCTGGTCGACGGCGTAGACGCGGCCCGTGCCGGGTTGCTGCGCGAGACCTTGAGCATTGCGATGACCAAGTGTGTAGACGGGGCTGTCGGCATTCGGATTTCCCGCGGCCGGTGTCCCGTCCGGGTTGATGTGAAGAGTTTTACCGCCTAACGAGTCCGGGTCCTGAGGCACGCCCGGTGCTGCGGTATCTCCCGTGCCCACGAAAAGGGTGCCGTCGGCGGCAGTCAGAATTCGGCATCCCCCATGGCGCCCGTCCTGGACGGGTATACCGGTGAGCACCGCGGCGCCGCGGGTCAACTCCGTCCAGGTCGAGTCGACGGTCCACGATTGGATCCGGATGTCGGTGACGCCGCCACCCTGAAATCCCTGGCAGGTGTACAGCCTTCGGGACTGCGCGAAATCCGCAGCCAGCGCGATCCCCATCAATCCCGTCTCACTCTGCACGTACAGGTCGGCGAGGTCCGCGGCGACCGGACCGGTCGATCCGTCGGCGCGACGGACGAAGAAACCACCCGACCGCTGGCCCGTGAGCACGGCACCGTCCGGCGCCTGCACGGCATCCCAGGGATGATCGAGTCCCTCGAGGAGCGGGGTGACCGTCAGGTCCGGGAGGGTGTCTTCCGTCGGAATTTCAGGGTCGCCGCTGCCGGACCCGAGGCTGCCCGTGTCGAACGGGAACGGCGACGGTTGGGCCGTAGCCTGCGCTGTCGGAAGACCGAGAACGGCTGTGGTAGCGAGAGCGAGGGCGGCGAGCTTGGACTGACGCACGGATACTCCTCGGGTCGACTGCGGTATGCCGGTCACTATAGGCGGGCAGAGACCCGAAGTGATCTTGTCGGTCAGGACCGTGTTGCGCACACAAGGGCGAAGCGGTCGTCCGGGTCGCTCCACGTGCGTTCGACCTCGAAACCGGCCGCGGCCAGCTCCCCCGCGATTCCGGGGAGCGTGAACTTCGCGGAAATCTCCGTGCGCATCTGCTCGCCGCGAGCGAACTCGACGTCCAGGTCGAGTGCCGCAACCCGGACGGACAGGGTGCGCTGAGCTTCGAGCCTCATCTCGATCCACTCGTTATCGGCGTCCCACAGCGCGATGTGCCGAAACGCGTCCAAGGGGAAGTCTGCGTCGAGCTGACCGTTCAGTACCCGCAGCACATTCAGGTTGAACTGCGCCGTCACGCCGGCGGCGTCGTCGTACGCCGGGACCAGGACGGCGGGGTCGGTGACAAGTCCGACTCCGAGGAGCAGATGTTCCCCTGGCTCGAGCACGTCGGCGATTCCGGCGAGAAACTCGGCCCGCTCGCCCGGGACCATGTTGCCGAGTGTGCCCCCGAGAAAGGCGATCATGCGGCGACCGCCCCGCGGAAGGTGATGCAGCGACTCGGTGAAGTCGCTGACCACGCCGTGGACGGTAAGGCGGGGGAACTCGGCCCCGATCTGCTCGGCGGCGCCCTGCAGCGCCGACACCGACACATCCTGCGGCACATACGTATGGAGGGTTCCGTGTCGGGTTCCCGCTTCGAGCAGCAACCGCGTCTTCTCGGAGGAGCCGGAACCGAGCTCCACCAGAATTTCCGGTGCCGCCACCTCGGCGATCTCCCCCGACCGTTGCCGGAGCAGTTCCCGCTCGGTGCGCGTCGGGAAGTACTCCGGCAACGCGGTGATCTGTTCGAACAGCTCGCTCCCACGCGCGTCGTAGAACCACTTGGGCGGCAGCCACTTCGGATTCGACGTCAGCCCCACGGTCGCATCCTTGCGGAGTGCGTCCTTCAGCTGGTCCGGTTCCAGATACACCTCGAGGGTCGGTGCGGTGGTCATCAGGCTCCCATCTCGAGCGGCGTGATTATCAGATGTCCTGGGCGGGCGTACACGATGTGCCGGTCCGGTACCGACTGCCACCCGGGATCGTCGTCGAAGGGTTCGGACATGACGATTGCCCTGTCGTCGTCGACGAGCACGGACAGTGAGTGATCCCAGGTGGTGGCCCACAACTCGCGGCCGTCACCGAGCAGAAAATTCAGGCGCGACTTCGGTGCGGCTGCGTCGACGGCTCGAATCAGCGTGGTGAGCGCCTTCTCCGGCCCCTGTTCCGCGAGCGCTCGTTGCAGCAGTAACCACAGCGCAGCCGAATCGGTCGGCGCCTCGAGTTGCAGGAGGTCTGTCACCGGAAGCTGCGCGGCGAGCGGTCCGAGTGTCTCGGGCCACCCCTTCACCAGACCGTTGTGGCTGAACGCCCACGTCCGATCGGTGAACGGCGCGCAGGCCGTGGCCTGCACGGGCATACCCACCGTTGCCGACCTGGTCGCGGCCACCACTGCGCCGGACCGTATCTGGGGCAGCGTCTCCCGCAGTACCGGATCAGACCACAGCGGCTGCTGGCTGCGGTAGCGGGAGAAGGCGTCCTGTCCCCACCACCCGACACCGAATCCGTCCGCGTTGATCGTTCCGCCGTGGCGCATGTCCCGCGGCGCCCACGACTGTCGCAGCAGCGAGTTCTCACCCCAGCCGATGAGCTCGCCGACGGACACATCCGGTCCCAGATATCCCAGGTGCCGGCACATATCAGCGTTCGTCTCCCGAAATATCGCGTGCACACCGGAAACCCGAGAAGATCTGCCGTCGGATCGGGTGGTCCCAGTTCCGGAACGTGCCGCGGCATGCCACAGGATCGGTACCGAAGGAACCACCTCGCAATACCCGGTAATCCCCGCCGTAGAACACCTCCGAGTATTCGCGGTACGGGAACGCCGTGAATCCGGGATACGGCTCGAAGGGTGAGGACGTCCATTCCCAGACGTCACCGACGAGTTGGTGGACGCCGAGGGGCGATGCCCCCGACGGGTACGCTCCCACCACAGCCGGTCCGAGGAACCGCTGTCCGAGATTGGCCGACGAGTCGTCCGGATCGCTGTCACCCCACGGAAACCGGCGGGAGCGTCCCGTGGCGGGATCCCATCGAGCAGCTTTTTCCCACTCGGCCTCGGTGGGCAGTCGTTTGCCGTCCCACCGCGCGAATGCCTCGGCTTCGAAGAAGCAGACGTGCACCACCGGTTCCTGCGGGTGAAGTGGTTCGGGCACCCCGAACACCCGGCGCCACCAAGCGCCCCGGCCGTCGCTCTCCCAGAACTGCGGCGCTTCGAGTGCCGCCTCACAGCGGTGCGCCCACCCTCGCTCACTCCATAGTTCGGGTCGACGATATCCGCCGTCGTCCATGAACTCGAGGTAACGACCGTTGGTGACGGGAACGGCGTCGATTTCGAAGGACGGCACGTACACCGAGTGTGCCGGGCGCTCGTTGTCCAACGCCCAGGGGTCGTCCGACGCGCCCATCGTGAATGTTCCAGCTGGGATGATGATTTCCTTCTCGGTCACCGGCACCCCGACACGCGGCGCGGGCTCCGCAGTGAGAACCGGCGCTCCGGAACGCAGTTGATGGGTGGCGAGCATCGTCTCGGCGTGTTGCTGCTCGTGTTGGGCGATCATGCCGAAGGCGAATCCGTGTTCCTCGAGCGGCCTGCCGCGAAAGGTGCTGCTGTCGAGGACGTCCCACGCCTTGTCGCGGACTGTACGGACGTAGTGCCGCGCTTCGGCCGGATTCAGCAGTGGCAACGACGGACGGGAACGCCGAGAATGCTTGAACGCGTCGTACAACTCGTCGATGTCACTACGGACCGGTTCACGGCCTCCGACATCGCGCACGAGCCATAATTCCTCTTGATTACCGATGTGGGCGAGGTCCCAGACCAGTGGGCTCATCAGCGGCGAATGCTGCGCGACGAGGTCGGAGTCGTCCAGGCAGTCCGTCAGTCCGGCGGTTCGCCGGCGTGCACGGGTGAGCACGGCCTCGACCTTCTCGCGGGTTCCCATCAGCTCTCCTCGCCCGGAGCGTGGCCCCGGCAACATCGTTCGGCGGCGGCATCGAGAAGTCGGACGAACTCCGGGTCCGGCGAATACGACGCCGCCAGCGACAACAGAGCCGTTGCCGCTGCGCGCAATTCGAGGTCGGCCAGGCCGAACTCGGCGGCATCACGCCAGCGCTCCGACGTCGGAAGAGCGGCGGCAAGCGCCTCGGCCATGACACCCGGACCCGAGAGCAACGCGTCGATTGCCGCCACCGGCACCCGCCACAGATTTCCTGGCTGCGCGTCGAGGTAGCGCACCTCGAGGTAACCGGCGGCACGGACAGGAGGGAACAAGGTGGTGAGGTGGTAGTCGAGATCCGCGGAAGTCGGGGAGCGTCCGATCACGTCGTCCAGGGCCCCGTCCACCCAGTCGCCGAATGTCGCCTCCGGCGGCGCAGTCCAGTCGGCGCCGTCGCCCCGGACACACAGCAGCGGTACATCCAGCACCCAGCGGGCGTAGTCGCCGCTGTTCCGCGTTCCGGCGGTTCGAGGCGAATCGAGTTCGAGCCACGTTCGCATCCGCTGCGACGCCCACTGCCCGTCCGGCACCCCGTACAACCGAGGGGAGCACGCGAAGGCCGCGATCAGAGCAGGCCCGATTGCGTGCAGCAGCTGCCAACGCTGCTCCACGGCCGCTGGGTCCGCGCCTGCGTCGACGCTGACCTGCGTGGCAGCGGTATTGCACATCATGAGTTTCCCGTAGGGGCCGATCTCCCGAAAGCGCGACTCCATCGCGCAGTAGCGCGGCGATTGAAGGAGGCGGTGGGCAGGACGGCGCGTGTCCGCTGCCTCGGACGACATGAGAATTGCCCGGGTAGAGAGCAGATCGGTGAGAACGGCGTAGTCCGCGGAGAGGTAGTCACACAGTTCGCGAGCGGAGCGGCAGGGAGCGCTGGACAGTTCGATCTGTCCGCCCGGTTCGACAGTGACGGCGCTGCCGCCGGGGAGTGGCTCGGCTGGTGACGAAGGGTCGATGGTTCGTGGAGTGTGCGGCCCGAGGGCGTCCGCAAGAGCTGCCAGATCGGGACGCACGAATTCGGGCACCTGCGCGGTGAGCCACTCCAACTCCGCGCCGATCAGCTGCGGGGGACCCAATTTGAAGCAGACGCCGCCTATGTAGGCCTCCGCAGCAGGTCGCGACGTGACACCGACTCCCTCGACGGACTGGATCGCAGTACCCATTCCACCCTCCCTTTCGGGCGCCGCCTGAACGTCGTTATCGACGATAGAGCGCCGGGCCCACCTATGCACGTGCGAACGGCAATACTTTTCGTCAGTCCGCCGCGGTACGTTCGACACCATTCGCATTGAACAGGAGGTATCCGACATGCTCGACCGCGAGCGCGCGCGAAGGGACACCCCCGGCTGCCTCGACAAGGTGTTTCTGGACAGCGCCGGGTCTTCGCTTCCGCCCACCCCGGTACTCGACGCGGTCTTTGCTCATCTGCGCCGCGAGGCCGACGTCGGCGGATACGTCGCGGCCGCGGAACGCGCTGGTGACCTCGCCTCGGTGAAGACCTCCATCGGCCGGTTGATCGGCGCGGGCGCCGACACCATCGCACTCGTCGACAGCGCCACCACCGCATGGAACGACTTCTTCCAGGCCGTCCCGTTGAAGCCGGGTGACCGGGTCCTTCTCTCCGAAGTCGAGTACGCCAGCAACGCGATCGCCGTTCTTCAACGGGCACGGTCCACGGGCGCCACCGTCGACGTGATTCCGAGTGACCCGTCCGGCCAGATCGACCTCGTCGCTCTCGAAAAGCTTCTCGACGACCGCGTCCGTCTCGTGTCCTTGGTGCACGTGCCCACCAACGGCGGGTTGGTCAACCCGGTCCGCGAGGTGGTCGACCTGGCACACGCCCGGGGAGCTCTCGTGCTTCTCGATGCGTGCCAGTCCGTCGGACAGATCGCACTGGACGTGGCCGAGCTCGGCGTCGACGCGTTGTCCGCGACCGGCCGCAAGTGGTTGCGCGGACCTCGAGGCACCGGGTTCCTGTACATCGCCGATGAACTGACCACGACCCTCGAGCCGGCGGCACTCGACCTGCACAGTGCCGAATGGACCGGGGCCGAGGACTACCGGATGGCCTCAGACGCGAGTCGGTTCGAGTTCTGGGAATGCGACGTCGCGGCCCGGCTGGGCCTGGGCGCGGCAGTGGACTATCTCCTCGACCTCGGTATCGACCAGGTCGAGGCGGCTGTGGTCGACGGCGCCGAGTACCTGCGTTCGGGGCTGTCCGACATCGACGGCGTCACGGTGCGCGACCTCGGGACCCGCCGCTGCGGAATCGTGTCGTTCACCGTCGACGGTCTCGATCCGCGGGATGTGCGTGCGCAATTGGCGACTCGCCGGGTGACCGTCACCGCCAGCCTGCGCGGATCGACCTTGCTCGACATGAGCGCTCGCGATCTGGACGCCGTCGTGCGCGCCTCCCCACACTATTTCTGTTCCCCGGACGATCTCGATCGGACACTCGCGGAAGTGGCAGCGCTGGCGAAGTAGAAGTAGTGGTTCCGGCTGGGGCTGCGACGTAATCTGGGAGCACCGACAAGCCAGGACGCGAGAAAAATGACGAATCCGGCATCGACGGCGTTGCCCCGCTTCGCCGCAGAGAAGGTCGTGCAGCTGCAGACCCGCAAGCGGGATGGGACCTGGGTGGACACTCCGGTCAATCTGGTGGTGGACGGCGAACGTGCCGTCTTCCGCACTCCGGGCAAGGCGTCGAAGAACAAACGGCTCCGCAACTTCCCCGAAGTCCGGATCCGCCCCTGTACCTGGGCAGGCAAACCGACCGGGCCACCGGCCCGGGCAACGGCTCGTCTGCTCAGCGGCGAGGAGTCCCGCGCCGCCGGCGTGCTCATCGACAAGCGGTACCCGGTTCTGCAACGAGTTTTCGTCCACCTCGCCCACCGGCTGATGCGGACGGAGACGCTTCATTACGAGCTGACCGATGTGCGTGATCTGGAGTTATAGGCACAGCGTGAAAATCGCCTCCCACTCAGCGAGACGACAGGTCGACTCCCGGCTATAACAGGTTACAGTTCGGATAGCCGTGCATCGTCACATCCGAGCGCCCGAGAGGACCACCCATGGCCGAACCGACTCCGATCCGCCCGCGACCCGTTTCCGAGATCGCCGCGTGGGACTACGAGGCCGACGTCGTCGTCGCGGGGTACGGGATCGCCGGTGTGTCCGCGTCGATCGAGGCGGCACGGGCCGGCGCCGAGGTACTGGTCCTCGAGCGCACCAGCGGCTGGGGTGGCGCAGCCTCACTGGCGGGGGGCTTCATCTACCTCGGTGGCGGTACACCCCTTCAGAAAGCCTGTGGCTTCGAGGACTCGCCCGAGAACATGAAGAAATTCATGATGGCAGCCCTCGGCCCCGGCGCCGACGAGGAGAAGATCGCCGACTACTGCGACGGCAGCGTCGAGCACTACAACTGGCTCGTCGAGTGCGGCGTGCCGTTCAAGGCGAGCTTCTGGGGAGAGCCGGGCTGGGAACCGCCGTTCGACGACGGCCTCATGTACTCGGGTGGTGAGAACGCGGCACCGTTCAACGAAATCGCCACACCTGCACCCCGCGGACACGTTCCGCAGATGGACGGCAAGCGCACCGGCGAGAAGGGTGGTGGCTACATGCTGATGAAGCCACTCGTGGAGGCCGCCGAAAAGCTGGGTGTGCGAGCCGAATACGACATGCGCGTGCAGACTCTGATCACGGACGACACCGGTCGGGTCGTCGGGATCATCGCCAAGCAGTACGGCAAAGAGGTCGCCGTCCGGGCCCGACGCGGCGTGGTCCTCGCCACCGGGAGCTTCGCCTACAACGACAAGATGATTCAGGCCTACGCTCCCCGCCTCATCGGCCGGCCCGGGGCCGCCATCGAGGAACACGACGGCCGGTCGATCCTGATGGCCCAGGCTCTCGGCGCCGACCTGGCCCACATGGACGCCACCGAAGTGGCGTTCGTGTGCGATCCCCAGTTGATAGTGCGAGGCATTCTGGTGAACGGTCGCGGACAGCGGTACGTCCCGGAAGACACCTATTCGGGGCGCATCGGTCAGATGACGTTGTTCCACCAGGACAATCAGGCGTTCCTCGTCATCGACGAAGCGGCCTACGACGAAGGTGTTGCCGCCACCACCGCCACCCCCTTTCTGCGCGTACAACCCAAGTGGGTCGCCGAGACCGTCGAGGAACTCGAGTCGGACATGGGGCTGGCGGAGGGTGCGCTCCGATCGACCGTCGAGGTCTACAACAAGCACGCCGCCGACGGCGTCGATCCCTTGCTGCACAAGAAGTCCGAGTGGGTGAAGCCGATCGGCTCCCCCGTCGCCGCACTCGACCTGCGCGGGTTCACGCTGGGCTTCACTCTGGGCGGGCTGCGGACCACCCTCGACTCCGAGGTACTACACGTCTCCGGGGAGCCTATTCCCGGACTCTTCGCAGCGGGCCGCTGCACGTCGGGTGTGTGCGCGGGCGGATACGCCAGCGGGACCTCGCTCGGCGACGGCAGCTTCTACGGTCGCCGGGCGGGCGTGGCCGCCGCGAAGCAGAGCTAGTCGAGCACCCGCACGCTCACGCCGTCCGCGAAACGGTAGGGCTGCGTGCTCAGCACCGCGCCGAGAGTCTTGCGCAGACGCGAGACCTCGGCGCGGACGGCCACCACGTGCTCTCGGTCGCCGAACAGCGCCTCGCTGAGGGAAGCAGCATCGACACCGCCCGTTCCCGCCACCGCCAACACCCGGAGTATCTGCGCATGCCGCGGCGAGAGGGCTTGCGTCCAGTTCGCATCTCCGCACACCGTCACCCGCGGTGACGCGCCGAGGTCGAGTTCCACCTGCAGTCCCGCGCCGTCGACCCGGCGACGCACCAGCCACCCGTCGCCCAGCGGTTCGGGCACGCAGATCCCGAGCCCGGGGACGAGGAGCGGTTTGCCCTGACTCGGCGTAGCCAGCCGCTCGGGTGCAGCGATCCCGGTCGCGCCCGCCACCCAGCCGTGCTGATCGACTACCAGAGCCGGACCACCTGCCGAAGCCAGCAACGGGGCAGCCCGTCCGCGCAACTTCTCGAGTTGCGCGGTGTGCTCACGCCACAGGGTGGCCTCGGCGAGGCGAACCGCGGTGCGCACGAGTGCGACCGTGGTCGGATGAACCGACATCGCCGATCCGCTGATGTCCACCACGCCGAGAATGTCCCCCGTGCGCGGATCGTGGACCGGCGACCCGGTGCACGACCACCCGTGATGCGACGGCGCATAGTGCTCCGCCGAAAAGAGTTGTACCGCCGCATCTTCGACGAGAGCCGTACCGATGGCGTTGGTGCCCACCGCCTGCTCCGCCCAGCGCGCGCCCTCCGTGAACCCGAGCGCATCAGCGGCTTTGCGCACTCCGCGTGATCCCTCGCGCCACAGCAGCACGCCGTCGGCATCGGCGATGACCACGATGAAGTTGGCGTCGTCGGCCACTTGCGTCAGCGTGTTACGCAGCTCGGGGAGAACCGACCTCAGCGCGGTGCGCGTCCGGCGCTCCTCGATCTCCGCGAAGTCGGCCGGTTCCACGTCGGCACAATGATCGGGGGTCACCCCACCTGCCTGCAGTCGCGACCACGAACGTGCCACCACGTCCCGCGGCATCACCGGCGGCTGTTGCCCGGACAGCACCGCGTCGTGCACCCTGCTCAGCAATCGGGCATGCCGTGACAGATCCA
Organism: Rhodococcus sp. ZPP; assembly: GCF_017656075.1. Taxonomy (NCBI): domain Bacteria; kingdom Bacillati; phylum Actinomycetota; class Actinomycetes; order Mycobacteriales; family Nocardiaceae; genus Rhodococcus; species Rhodococcus sp. ZPP. Next base: position 5,229,391 of record NZ_CP058638.1, on the reverse strand, counting down.
CGCCGCTGGCCACCGCGGTCAACCGGTCGGCGCTCCGGGGTTCTGTGCTCACAACGCCGAGGCTACCCCCGGCCATGTGAGCCACACCACTAGTCCATCATCGGGCCGGCGGCAGGACTGTGCCCGACATCGTGAGGGCGTCATCGAAACGACGACCCGATTAGCAGGCCCGGCAGCCATCCGGTAGAGTTCCGTAAGTTGTCTCGGCGAGGGTGAACCGGCATGTTCGATACGCTGGATTACCGTGATCGACGCGGCTACGGCTCAGCTCGAGCGTTTCGCTCCTGGCCCGTGCGCCCGTTCGTCCCTCACCGACGACAAGACGCCAGCCAGTAACCACCGTGAGTTGTAGGAGCCGTTTCACCATGTCTGACGAAAACACCCTCGTAGCCGCCGTACGCACCGAGTTCGGCAAGGGCGCCGCCCGCCGCGCCCGCCGCGATGGTCAGGTTCCCGCTGTTCTGTACGGCCACGGTGAGGATCCCCGCCACCTGAACCTGCCGTCGCGCGACTTCGCCGCGATCCTGCGTGCGCACGGAACCAACGCCATCCTGAACCTCGACATCGACGGCACCCCCCAGGTCGCCCTCACCAAGTCGGTCGTGATCCACCCGATCCGCAACTACATCGAGCACGCCGACCTCCTCGTCATCAAGAAGGGCGAGAAGGTCACGGTCGAGGTCCCCGTCGTCGTCACCGGTGAGGCAGCGTCCGGCACCCTGGTCGCCCAGGACGCCGCCACCATCGCTCTGGAGGCCGACGCGCTGCACATCCCCGAGCAGATCGAGGTTTCGGTCGAGGGCCTCGAGGCCGGCACCCAGATCCTGGCCAACCAGCTCGAGCTGCCCAAGGGTTCGACCCTGCAGGCCGACCCCGAGCTGCTCATCGTCAACGTCGTCCCTGCCCCCACCGCAGCCGACCTCGAGGAAGAGACCGGCGAAGCAGCCGGCACCCCTGCCGAAGAGGGCGCCGAGAGCTGATCCTCTCGCAACCGCACTGAACTCGGCGGCGCGTCGTCCCGGACACTTCCGGGGTGACGCGCCGCTCTCGTGTGACGAGAACCTGCCATAGGGAAGGACCTGCCGGTGAGTGAAGACACGGCTCTGGTGGTCGGCCTGGGAAATCCGGGACCGCAGTACGAGAAGACCCGGCACAACATCGGGTTCATGGTGGCCGGTGTGCTGGCCGGTCGCATGGGAGCGAAGTTCAGCGCACACAAGAAGAGTGGCGCCGACATCATTCAAGGGCGGCTCGAAGGGCGCCCGACGATCCTGGCGAAACCGCGCTCGTACATGAACCTGTCGGGAGGCGCCGTAGCCGGGTTGGCGCGGTTCTTCTCCGTCGACCCCGACAACATCGTGGTGATCCACGACGAGCTCGACCTCGACTTCGGAACCGTCCGTTTCAAGCAGGGCGGCGGCGAGGGCGGTCACAACGGTTTGCGGTCCATCTCCAGTTCACTGGGCACCAAGGACTACCTCCGCACTCGCATCGGGATCGGACGACCGCCCGGACGGATGGACCCCGCGTCGTACGTGCTCAAGCCCTTCTCCTCGGTGGAACGCAAGGAACTCGACATCCTCTGCGAGGAAGCGGCGGACGCCGTCGAACTCCTGCTGAAGGTCGGCCTCGAGGCCGCGCAGAATCGCCTGCACTAGGCGCTCCGCGCTCGTGGGCCTTTCTGGTTGTTCCAGCGACCTGTCTGCGCTCAGGACATCGCGGACACTTGATGTCTCAGGACATTGTGAACCTTGTTCCGCTCATCCCCTGAGATCCTCGGGGATGAGCGGAACAGGGCTTTCGATGGATCCAGGGGTTGTGTCCCGACCAAAACCTCGGCGGTGCTGTGCGAAGCAGTGCTCCGGGGACGGAAGGGGTCATCGAGCTTCGGTCACAGCTCGAAAATCGCTAGACCACGACCTTTCTAGTCGTACGGTACTGCGCCGCCGGGTGCCATTCGGGGAGCCGGGGTCCGCCACCGAAGAGTTTCTCCCGCAAAGTTCCAGGCGCGTATTCGCGCTTTATCAGTCCACGGTCCTGCAGGACAGGTACTACGTGATCGATGAAATCGCGGTAGGTGCCGGGTGTGATGATGGAGATCATGTTGATCCCGTCAATTCCGGCAGATGCCCATTCATCCAATTCATCTGCGATTGACTCTGGTGTACCCACGACCCGGTACTTCGCGCCGAAGAATGCCGACAGGTCACGGACGGTCGGGTTTGCCCCGGCCGGCTGCTTGTCGATGAACAGTTTCAACGGGCCCTGAATTCCGTCCGCTGCCTTGATCAGTTCTTTGAGCGGGGTATCGGGATCGACGGTGGCGAAGTCGATGCCCATGAATCCGCCCCGATAGGCCATTGCGGCGACTGGATCGAGGTACTCGTCGAGGGCGGCAGCTTTTTCTTCGGCTTCCTTCATCGTGGACCCGACCACGAACGTCAGGCCTTGGAAGAACTGCAGCGTCTCAGGCGCCCTGCCGACAGCGCTGGCCCGGGCACGCATGTCTTGAACGACCCGCGCTGCATCTGCCGGCGTATCGGACATGACGAAAATTCCCTCGGCGTGGCGGACGCCGAAGTTCCGTCCGACGTCGGAGCCACCAGCTTGGAAGAGCATCGGGGTCCGTTGTGGAGAAGGAGCGACCTGAAGCGGGCCTTCGCACCGGAAGAATTCGCCCACGTGGTCGATTTTGTGGACCATTGATGGGTTCGCGTACACGCCGTTGGCCACATCTCGGACGATCGCGTCGTCGTCCCAGGAGCCCTCCCACAGTTTGTAGACGACTTCGAGGTACTCTTCGGCGATCGTGTAACGCTTGTCATGCTCGATCAGGCCGTTCAGGCCCACGTTGCGGTGGGCATTCGCAGAAGCGTTTGTGACGATATTCCACCCAATTCGCCCGCGTGACAGGTGGTCCAACGTCGCGGCCGATCGCGCGAATGAGTACGGAGGGTGCTGGATCGGGGCGCTTGTGTAGATGAACCCCAGGTGCTCGGTGGCCTGCACCATTGCAGGAACAAGCATCAGGGGGTCACCGATGGGGAACATTAACCCTCGCTCGGGGTAGATGTCCCATGAGCCCCCGAAGTCGCCGCCAAGGCCTGCGCCATCTGCAAGGAAGATCGCGTCGAAGCGACCCCTTTCGGCGAGTTGGGCCAACTCGATCCAGGTCTCCAGCTCATTGTGGAGGACGGTCTTGTTCTCCGGGTGACGCCAGATTCCCTGATTTACATGGGATACCGTGTTCATAGTGAACACGTTGAACTTCAATTCACGTGACATTTTGATTTCTCTCACTCGTCATTTTTCCGGAACCGGAGCACTCACGTCCGTTTTTACTCGATTTCCATTTCACGTTAGACGGATACAAACACCTTGCCCATGAAGTCGCCTTGCAAGAGTCCGATGAACGCCTCCGGGGCATTTTCCACTCCCACCCGTTCGGTCTCGTGAACGACCAATCCTCCTTCGCGCAACCACCTGCCGACGTCATTTCTGAAAGTCTCAGCGAGAGCGGTGTGGTCGTTTACCAGAAGTCCGGAAATGGTCAACCGTTTGCGCACGATCTCGAAGAGATTTCCCGGGATCGACCGCCCGACACCCTCGTAGCTCGAGATCGTGCCGCACACCACGATGCGCCCGTGGTCCCGGAGTTGGGTCAGGGCAGCGCTGAAGTGGTCGCCTCCTACATTGTCGAAATAGACATCGATTCCCTCGGGAGCCGCGGCGGCCAAAAGATCAATAATGGGTCCGACTCGGTAATTGACGGCAGAGTCGAATCCCAGGGTGCCGGTGACAAAATCCGCCTTGGTGTCGCTGCCGACGCTTCCGACAACTCTTCCTGCCCCCATCTTGCGCGCCAGTTGTCCCGCCAAACTCCCGACTGCGCCCGCAGCCGAGGACACGAACAGCGACTCCCCCGGTTCGAGCTTGGCGAGTTTCAGGCCTGCGTACGCTGTGAGGCCGGGCATTCCCAGAACCCCCAGGAAGTACGACGGTGGGAATCCACCGGTGTCGAGAGGGCGCACAGCGTTGGCTGGCAGGATGGAGAGCTCTCTCCAGCCATGCATATGAAGCACTGTCGTACCCTCGGGAATCGTTGGCACCCGTGACTCGATCACGACGCCTACGGCGCCGCCTTCCAGCGGCTGGCCGATGGCGAACGGCTCGATGTACGAGCGTTCGTCGTCCATCCGGGGCCGCATGTACGGGTCGACGGAGAAGACAGTATTTTTCACCAGCACCTGTCCGGCGAGAAGTTCTCCAACGCAGACACTTTCGACTCCGAACACCGAGCGATCGAGCCGCCCTTCGGGGCGTCGCGCCAAGGTGATCTGCACCGATTCACGCATGGTGGTCACTGCTCATCTGCATAGGCGGCGCGGTGTAGTTCTCGCATCTCACGCTTCGCGAACTTGCCTACACTCGTTCTCGGGATGGATTCGACGAACACGATTCGATCCGGGAGTTGCCATCGGGCAAACTCGGTTGACAGATGACTCAGTAGTTCGGCTTCGCCGACATTCTGGCCTGGCACTCGCACGACGCACGCGAGCGGCCGTTCCGACCATCGGGGATGTGGTACGCCAACGACTGCAGCCTCCGCAACCGCCGGATGATTCATCAGCTCGTTCTCGAGATCCGCCGGGGAGATCCACTCGCCGCCCGACTTGATCAAGTCCTTGGTTCGATCAACCAGCCGGACCCAGCCGCGTTCGTCCATGGTCGCGACATCGCCGGTCCTCAACCATCCGTCGTCGGTGAGAGGGGATTCTTCCTGTTCCACACCGTAATAAGCGCTTGCGATCCACGGCCCGCGGACCTGCAGCTCGCCTGTGGCGACGCCGTCATGGGCTACCGCATCGAGTGTTCCCGGCCGGACGAGGCGGGCCTCCACCCCTAGAACCGGTCGTCCGACTCCGGTGCGCAGCTTCGCGCGCTCACCATCTGAGAGTTCCGCGTGATCAGCGTCGAGTTTTCCCACCGCCGCAAGGGGGCTGGTCTCCGTCATACCCCAGGCCTGCTGAATTGGAAGCCCGATGCGTGTCCGGTAGTCCTCGGACAGTGCAGCCGGAACAGCGGCACCACCGCACGCAATGAGTCTCAGAGATGTGACGTCGCGACCTTCGAGATGGGGCAACGCGGAGATCCAGATAGTGGGCACGCCAGCCGTCATAGTTATTCGATGCCGAACGATCAGATCGGCGACGGTGGGGCCGGAGAGGTCAGACCCCGGGAGCACGAGTTCCGCTCCCGCGGCAATGGCCGCGTGCGGAATTCCCCACGCGTTGGCGTGAAACATCGGGACCAACGGTAGGATTCGGTCTGCTTCACCAATGCCGAGTGTGTCCACCGCGCTTGCCGCCATGGAATGAAGGAAGACGCTGCGGTGACTGTAGACGACGCCCTTGGGATCGCCGGTCGTGCCACTGGTATAGCACATCATCGCGGCCGACCACTCGTCCACCGGCTCGAACTCCACCGGGTTGGAAGTGCGGACGAGGTCATCGAAATCGTGAACAGCAATCCCTCTCATGTCGGAATCGTTGTCGGCTGCGCCGCCGGAGTCCCTCATTACGACGACCTGCTTCACGGTCGGGCAGGAGGGCAGCACGGGAATGAGCGTCGGCAGAAGCGACTCGTCGACGAAGATGACTTCGTCACCCGCGTGGTTGATGACGAACGAGATCTGCTCGGGAAACAGGCGAATGTTGATGCAGTGCAGGACGCGGCCGGATGCCGGTACCGCGAAGTACAAATTAAGGTGCCGGATCGAATTCCAGGAAAAAGATCCCACCCGCGCCGAGCGCGGAATACCCAGCCTGTCCAATGCGCCCGCCAGCCGACGCACATCATCTGCCCAATCCGCATAGGTAGTCACAGCTTCGTGACCCGCACTCACAGAGGTGATGCGTTTGTGTCCGAAGTTGCTTTCACCGCGGCGGAACAAGGTGTGCACCGTCAGCGGATAATCCTGCATCAGGCCATTCATCGAGGAACCTCCAGATCGTCATACTGTGGAGCAGCAGGGGCGACGCCGCCCAGCAATTCGGTGCATCGCTGGCTTGCCATCCGAAGCCGTCGGACGTTCGTCAGGAGATCGCGGTGCGACATCGTCGCGCTGAGGCCGTAGAGCCCGATCTGAAGCGTGTGATTGCCCGGGAGAAACACCGGAACGCTGAGTGATCTGACGTCGCACTCTGCGTGTTCGTCCGTCAACTGAGGTTGGGTAAGCATCGTCTCTCGCACCTCGGAAAGGGCCTCGAGCACGATGTCGCTGTACACCGCACCGTCTCGGTCCTCGATCGCCCGTTCGAGCGCCGCGTACGGCATGTCTCCCCGTCCGATGACGTATCCACGATCACGGACCATCGCCAGCAACTCACACCACTGCTCCAGCTCCGTGTGTCCCGTAGCTACATCGCGGGCGATCCACCGTGGTACGTCGTCCGGTGGGCCCCATGCCGCCAGGGCCACACCCAGAGGCGCGATGTAGGGGAGGCGACGCCCAACACGGGTCGGTCGTGCGTCACTGCCGGTCGGCGAGTTTCCGGCGCTCGCCAGCACCACGAACTCGTCGTGAAGTCGAGCAGCAAGAAGACATTCGGCCTTGCATTCGGTCGCCGTGCTTTCGAGAACCGTCCGGATGACTTCGACAGCGGGCAGGAACTCGATCAGGCGGGTGTCTGCGGCGACCAACGACGAGTGGATGAATCGGCCATAGCCGCCGCGGAAGAAGAGCAGGGGCAGATCGCTCGCCTGCGAGTCGAGTGCCAGCACTCGACCGACCACGAGGTGGTGGTCACCCAGTTCTCGGACTTCGGTCACTTCACACTCCATCCATGCGACTGCTCCTTCCAGGATCGGGGATCCGTTCGGTGAGGGACGCCAGTCGATGCCGCTGAACTTGTCGCTCGACTTCTGCGAAAACTGTCGGCACAGATGCTCCTGTTCGGCGCTGAGGACGTTTACACAGAATTTGCCCTGCTGCTGAATACGGGGCCATGACGATGAGTTTTTGTCTGGATAGAACGCCACCAGCGGGGGCTCTAGTGACACCGAGGTGAAAGAGCCGATGGTGAGAGCCGCAGGGGGCTCTCCGGGCACTACCGCCGTGATCACGACGACGCCAGTCGGATACTGCCCCAATACCTGCCGGAACTGTTGATGGGTGAAGGTCGTGCTCATTGGCATTTCCTGTCAATATCGAATGCTGCAGTCTTTGTTTGACATCCACACCGTGACGGATGTCAGCACACCGGCCCGCCGGCAACATAGATGGCCTGCCCGGAAACAAATCCGGCACCTTCGCTGCAAAGGAATGAGGCCACGTGCGCGACGTCCTCGGGTTGGCCCACCCTGGCGACGGGGATCTGCGCAGCGCCCGAGGCGATGAGTGCTTCGAACTCCATTCCCATCCGAGCCGCTGTTGCTGCAGTCATATCGGTCTTGATGAAGCCTGGGGCAATACTGTTCGCGGTGATACCGAACTTCCCGAGCTCGATCGCGAGGGTCTTCGTCAGACCCTGCAGACCTGCCTTTGCGGACGAGTAGTTCGCCTGACCTCGATTGCCCAACGCCGCGGTGCTGGACATGCTGACGATGCGGCCGTACTTCGCGGACACCATGTGGCCTTGCACGGCCCTGGTCATCAAGAATGCGCCCGCGAGGTGCACCTCCATGACCTGACGCCAATCACTCAGCGACATCTTGAACATCAGATTGTCCCGGAGAATCCCTGCATTGTTCACCAGAACCGTCGGGGCCCCCAGCTCCTCGTTGATTCGATCGACCGCACTGGCGACCTGATCCTCATCACTGACGTCGGCGCCTACCGCGATCGCCCGTCCGCCAGCTGTTGTAATTGTCGAGACTGTCTGTTCGCAGGCGCTCTCGTCGAGATCGAGCACCGCGACATTCATGCCGTCGGCTGCAAGTCGTTGTGCCACTGCGGCACCGATTCCCCGTGCCGCCCCAGTGACGATGGCGGTGCGATTGTCGGTCATTGGATTCTTCCTGTCGTCGGTGCGGCATCGCCGGACTCCGATGAGAGGCCGGCTGCCGTGTCAATGTTCGTCAGTAGTGATTTTCGAAGCTGACTCTTGAGCGACTTACCCGTCGCAGTGCGGGGAATAGGTACGTCCCGGATGTAGCGCGACGGAATCTTGAACTTGGCCAGCCGTTTTCGGCAGTGATCATCGACGTTCCGGTCATCGATCTGCGCATTGGGATACGTCGTGATTACCGCCACGACCTCCTCGCCGTATTCCGGGTGCGGCATTCCCACGACGGCGACCTCCATGACCTCCGGGAGCTCTGCAATCACTTGCTCGACCTCCGCCGCCTGAATGTTTTCGCCGCCCCGGATGATCACATCCTTGATTCGCCCTACGATGAACAGATAGCCATCGGAGTCGACCATTCCCAGGTCCCCGGTCCGGAATCCACCATCGATAAACGCACTACTGGTTGCCTCGGGGTTTCGCCAGTAGCCCTTGGCGACGGTGGGCCCGCTCACCCAGATCTCGCCAGCCTGCCCGGGCGGCGCCTCCGTATCTTCTGCAGTCAGCAGTTTGATCGTGTTGACCGGGTACGGCACACCGACCGACTCCGGCTTGCGGAACAGGTCGTCGCCGACACTCAACGCGATACTCGCCGTCGTCTCGGTGAGGCCGTACCCGGTCACCAGCATCGCCTGTCGGCCGACGTGATCCTTCACGGAATGAAGCAGCGAGCTCGGAACAGCCGCAGCTCCCGAGGAGACAGCCTTGAGCGAGGTGAGATCTCTTCCGGTGCTGCGGCTTTCTTCCATCACGAGCTGTCCCAGCATGGTTGGCACTGCACCGAGTGAGTTGATGCGCTGGTCTTCGATGATCCGGAGTGCCTCCGGTGCGTCCCAGCGGCGCATGATCACATTCTTCGAGCCGGCTAGAAGCGAGGTGTAGATGGCGCCGAGGCCGGCGACATGGAACCAAGGAAGCGCGTGAAGTACAGCTGGCTGCCCAGACTGGTCCGGGATAGTGTCACCCGCGACATGCTGCATCACCCGCGCGGTGATCAGCGCGTTGCTTACGGATGCACAATGGTTGCCGTGTGTGTGTACCACCCCCCGCGGCCGTCCGGTTGTCCCCGACGTGTAAACGATTGTCGCCAAGTGATCTGGGCCGATGACGACATCGGGGAGGCTTCGATGATCACGATCGGCCACAACCTCTGCCCACTGACGGCCCGCACGGGCACCGTCACCATTCGTGGACGCAGCGCCCAACCACACTGCCCGTGTCCGGAGGCGCTCTGGTAGCCGATCAGCGAGTGCCTCGTCGATGACCACACGGGATGGATCGGCATCCGAGAGCGCATAGGCCACTTCATCGGTGGTCCAGGACGGATTGAGTGGCACGAATACCGCGCCGATGGCCTGCGCCGCCCAGAACACGACCGGAAGTTCCGGGCCGTTTCTGGCAAGTGTTGCGATTCTGTCCCCCGCCCCGATGCCGTGAGATCGGAGCCAGTGAGAAGCGGCAACAATGTTGCTCCAGAGCTCGCTGTAGGTGGTCGACTCGTCGTCCATCTGCAGTGCAACTGCCTCGCCGTGGCCGGCAAGAATCACCATCAGGTCGCGAAGCGAGCTGGCTTCATTCCTATAACGCGTGCGCTGTCGTCCGACGCGACTATCGTGAATCAACTCGAAGTCGGGCTCGGAATCCACCAGCTGTCGCAGGGCCTCGACAGTGACCACAGCAACTCCTTGATCTGTTTCGGGGTAGCGTCCACGCGGCATCGGATCAAGCTCCGATCGACCATGCGTAGCGCGGACTAACTTCCGCTGTTACGTACGATAATCGTACGTTAAATGGGTAAGCGAGTCCACACCTTGATGCACAATTCACCACTCGGTCAGCACCTGAGCCATGCCGAGGCTGCTCTTTCCTCCGGTTCGATACTCGGCGTGTAGGACGTCGACAACCGGGATGAGGGACCAGTCGTTCAGTGCGGTCCCCTGATGAAGCGCGAGTGTGGCCACGGCGTCCCACGTGTCCGCCTCTCCCAGGCTGTAGGCATTCTGAGCCTTGAGTAATTGGGTCTCGAGGACATTCCCCGTGTGATCTCGCAAATCGGCGGTGTAACACGCGGCATACGCTTTGTGCTCTGCGGTACGGCGAGAGGTCGTCTGCAGCTTCACAGATGCCAAGGCCTCATTCGTGTAACCGAAGATGTCGCAACGGAACAGGCTTCCCGCCCAGCCGGCCTCGACCCGACCGAGCCCGTACGGCAATCCCCAGATCTCCCGCGCGGCGATCGTGCCCATGAAATCCGTTTTCAATCCACTGACTGTGTATCGAACGGGCGTGCCCTGGTACTCGGCGTACAGTCCGATGTACGCGCCAATGTACGGTCCGAACGACGACGTCTTGTGACACGAGACGCGCAGCCAGGCTCGGGAGTTCTCCTCGGGAGTCAGTGCCGGGGGTAGGGCGGACCGATAGGCATCGGTATCCGTTGAGAAGTCGACGAGAAAGTCCCAGTCCCGCGTGTACTCATACGGACCCGGGGGGTACCACTGTGCAACTTCGCTCATCAGCGATCATTCCTAACTTTGAGTAATGTGTGAAAAGGTCAGCTGTCGGGAACGAGCCGACATGTATATCTACTGTCCCGCTGCCGGGTGCTCGGCTATCGCCACGGCGCCGGTAGAAATCAAATTGTTCACGCGATCCGTGCCGATACCCAGTTCACCGAGCACCTCACGAGTGTGCAAGCCGGCCACGGGAGGGGGGCCGCCAATGGCTCCGGGTGTGCGACTGAGCCTGGGCGCGGGCGCAGGCTGAATGACATCGCCAACGGATACGAAGGTCTCGCGTGCCACATTGTGTGGATGACGAGGGGCATCTGCAAGGCTGAGAACCGGAGCGAAGCACACATCGGTTCCCTCGAGAATGCTGCACCATTCATCGCGTGTGCGAGTACGGAAAATGTCGGCGAGTCGTTGCTCCTGCACCGCCCACTGTTCTTCGTCATGCTGCGCGTCCCACAGCGGTTCCGTCAGACCCAAGCGGCTGCGTAGCAGCGCGTAGAACTGCGGTTCCGCTGAAGCGATCGTGACAAACTGCCCATCTTGGCATTCGTAGACGTGATAGTAGGGTGCACCGCCATCAATCACGTTGCGCCCCCTACCCAACTTCCACTTTCCATCGGCGAGCAGACCGTGGTACGGAGCGCTGAGAGCCGCAACGCCGTCGACCATGGCGGCATCGACGACCTGCCCGACGCCGGTACGCTCAGCGACTCGCACTGCGCACAGGATTCCGAACAGTAGGAACATGGTGCCGCCGGCGAAGTCACCGACATAGCTGACCGCGGGTACCGGGGGGCCCGATGGATCCGCACCCATGCCTTCGAGGGCTCCGCTCAAAGCGATGTAGTTGATGTCGTGCCCGGCGGCCGAGGCCAGCGGTCCATCCTGGCCCCATCCCGTCATGCGCCCGTACACGAGCCGAGGATTTCGACGATGACAGTCGACTGGTCCCAAGCCAAGTCGTTCCATGACGCCGGGACGGTTACCTTCAATCAGTACGTCCGCGTGCTCTACCATCTCGAGCAGCAGTTCTCGACCGTCGTCGGTCTTGAGGTCGATCGACACGGAGCGTTTGCCTCGGTGTGTCGGTGCGATGTGATCGGATGCGCCGCGAGTCGGAACTCCCGGGCGATCGATTCGAATTACATTTGCTCCCATGTCGGCAAGGAGCATTCCGGCCAGCGGTCCTGGACCTATGCTGCGAACCTCGAGCACGGTGATGCCGGACAGCGCTCGTGGGCTGGTATCGGTCACCGGTGCTCCCCCGCGTTGTTGACAGCGCCCGCCTCGATCAACGCTTCGATTTCGGCATCGCTGTAGCCGACCGATGCCAGGATTTCTCGGCTGTGCTCTCCCAACCACGGAGCCGGGCCGGTGGGGCCTGCGTTGAAAGCGCCGAACCGAATCGGGTAGGACGGCTGACGGACAGTGCCCAGGTGCCGATGGTCGACGTCGTCGACGTACCCGTTGGCCAGCGCCTGTTCATCGTTGAGCACATCGGTGAAGCTGTGAACCGGCGCGAAGAACAGTCCCGCCGACCGAAGTTCGTCAAGCCAGGTTTCGCGGGGTTTCGTTTGAAAGGCCTCGTCGAGAATCTGATACAGCAACTTCAGGTTGGCATTACGGGAGTCGACGTCGTGGAAGCGCGGATCATTGACGAGTTCCGCGCAACCCAGAACCTGGCAGAAGTTCGACCAGTGTTCCTGTTCGGGATGATTGGTTCCCATCACCCACTTGCCGTCCGAACACTTGTAGAGGTTGCGCAGTGGCGACCGACTGAGCCGATCACCGTTCATCGAGACCTCGTGGCCCCGTGCACCGGTGAATCCGAGGTTGCCGTACATCAGCCATGTTCCAGCGCCATAGAGGGAGGTGTGCACCTCTTGCCCAATACCGTGCAGTTCCCTTGCGGCCAACGCTGTGATGGCAGCATGACTACCGACGATGGCGGTGAGATGGTCCATGACCATGACGTTGAGCGGCTGCGGGTTGTCGCCGCCCGCGGTGAACATCATGCCCGACATTGCTTGTCCCACATTGTCGAACGCGCCCGCATCGGCGAGTGGTCCATCTCCTCCGAACCCGGTGACGTTGACATGGATGATCGTCGGATTGATCGCCGACAACGCCTCGTAGTCGATTCCGAGCGCTCTGCGTGTAGGGCCACGGAGGTTGGTGACGAAGATGTCGGCCCCCTCGACGAGGCGTTCCAGAACCCCGTGCGCGGCGGCTGACTCGAGGTCCAGGCTGACTCCACGCTTGCCGCGGTTGGAGAGCTCGAACATGACAGTCCAACCGTCGGCATCGATGTTGCGCGTGTCGGTCATCGGCGCGAAGGCAGCGAAGTGTCGTTCGGGATCCCCCTGTAGGCTCTCGACCTTGATCACGTCAGCACCCAGGTCGGCGAGGATCGCGCCTACCGCAGGTCCGGCGTGCCACACTCCGACCTCGACAACACGAACACCATCCAGTGGGCCGCTCAGCTTTGATTCTGCATGCGCAGCGTTGACGACCACGTCAGTTCTTCGACAACGCGGCTCGGAGGTAGGCTCCGAGCTTCTCGATAGCCAGATCAGCCTCTGGAACGTGACCAGCTCCCATCTGGAACACATGCTGCATCTCCGGGAATACCTCGAACTCGACTGCCACCCCACATTCGAGGGCCTTGTCCCGCAGCCGGATCGAGTCATCGAGAAGTGTCTCGTGGCCTCCGACCTGGATGAACAGCGGGCACAGATTCGTGAGATCAGCACGGACCGGCGACGCGACAGGATCGTCAATCGCGCCAGAGGCGTAGAGCGATCCGAGTGCGCGCATGCCGTCTGCGCTCGCCATCAGGTCGAGATCGGCGTTGGTCGTCATGGACTCGCCTGTCGCCTCGAGGTCAGTCCACGGTGACATCAACGCTGCAGCTGCAGGCAACGGCAGTCCTTGATCCCTGAGCCTGAGCAGAGTGGACAGGACCAGGCCACCTCCGGCCGAATCACCCACCAATACAACGTGCTCCGCGGACACTCCACTCTTGAGGACGGTTTCGTACGCGGTCACTGCATCATCGAGTCCCGCAGGAAACGGATTCTCGGGCGCACGCCTGTACTTCGGGACCAGGGTCTTCGCTCCCGCTGCCCGAGCCACATGGCCGGCCAGGTTGCGGTAGCCAACAGGTGTACCGAACGCGTAACCCCCGCCGTGCAGGTAGATGATGACTGCGTCCGCGAAGCCATCAGACGCGGATGGCTGCACCCACAATCCCGGAACGGCATCGACCGAGGCATCGCTGAAAGTCACTCCATCCGGTACTCCGGTCATCGCTTGCAGGCCTTCGGCGACGACACGCTGATCGTCGAGGGGCAGGTGAGCCACTGCTGCCATGCGCGCGCCATGCCGCTTCAAGTCTTCGACAAACTTGGCAGCTTCTCTACTCGCCATTGCTGACCGCCTTTCAGGTGTTCAACCGCGGCTACCAGGTGTGGAGCCGCGGGAGATGTGACCGGGACCATTACGTACCGTACTCGTACGTTAGGTGAGGGCGATGGCCGACGTCAAGCCTTTGAACTCGCCACCTACGAGCCAGTGAGCGTCTTCGCCTGGACTGCGCCTACCCCTGCGACGATCCAGCCCTCGGAGGAGAGACGTTGACCGCCCGGCTGGACCAGGCGTTCAAGGGATCGGCGTTGCTCTGGCGAAAGCTCACTTGAAGCCGGCATGCCCAGCATCCGCTCGAGGGATGCATAAAACCGCGCGGGACTCATTCCGAACGTGACCCATATTTCGCTGATGGACACCTTGCCGTAGTGCGTAGTCCCGTCGGCACCTATGCTCCAAAGACGGATTCGCCTGACGCTTCGGTGCGGCGTCGAAGCAGCTCGAGTGCAGGGTCAAGCAGCTGTGTGCTCCACTTTTCCGGATTCCGTCAAGGACTCGACTCGGCAGACCTCCTTCGCGGACGCTGCCAGCAGGCTGCCTATTTTCGGCGATCGCGCCGCCGGCCTCCGGGGAGTGTCGCCGCCGAGTTGGAATACTGCTGCATTCGCACCTGCCCCTTCGGTTACTCGCTCGGTGAAGACTCGGGCGGGTGAAGAGGAGCAGGAGGCGACAAGGATTCTCGAGGGCTGCAACCTGACCGGCTGCTTTCGCGTCCGCCCGAAGTCGCCGTGTCGATCACGGCACTGTGACGCTACGTGAAGATACGCAGGGCCTAGCACACTCGACGACTGGACGCAACCAGGCCCAACCGCAGCACCCCCCGAGAGCGATGAGCGATCGACCATCGTCGATGGATCGAGACAGCTGTGGCCGCATCCTCGAGACGACTTTACCTAGCCTGAGGTCCGTCCGAATTCTGCCAGTGCGCGGAGAGTCCAGTTGGAGAGTTCCTCCACGTAGGCTTCCTCTTGCAAGGTCAACTTCGCGCGCTCCGACGGTGGGGTGTGGATAGTACGCATCACGACCGGCCCGCCGATCGCCTCCAGCATGTGCTTCACTGGCGGAGAGCAGGCCAGCTCCCCCCGCTCGATCGCGCGAGAAGTGATCCCCTCGAACTCGAGCTGGGCGGGATGTAGCAGGTCCGAGCGCGAGATAACCTGCAGCTCGGTATGAAACGGTAGCTCCACCTGAAGTCGTAACCACGCGCGACCAGAGTCAGTCATCATGAAGTTGAAGAACCGCCGAATATAGTCTTCGATATCTGCGCGCAGAGACCCGTGGTCGACGGCGGTCTGATCCACGAGTTGAGTGGTCGCAGCTCGGAGCAACTCAATACGCGAACTCCACCGTCGGTACAACGCAGGCTTTCCGACCCCGGCCTCCGACGCCACCGCGTCGAAGGTGAAGCGTTCCCAGCCGCGGCAGGCGAATACGCGGACAGCCGCCTCGAGAATGCGCCTGTCGTAGCCGGCTTGCCGCGGCCTGCCGACTGGCACCTGCATCACTGTGGTATCTTCAGCGCCGCTTTCCACATTCCCCTCCTGGCTTCGACCGAAGTGGGACACACATCAAGTTCACACTTCATAACGTACTTCTACTGTACGTTATTACTGAGCGGACCGGGCGTGGGTATTCCATACGGTGTGCCCCGGTTCAGTCCCCGGCCCGCACCTTGCCCGTCGCACATCTCAGCTTGCCCCAACGATAGGACTACCGGGAACCATGGAACACCCTTCGGCTTGTAGCCCGCCGCAGCACCAGCCACTGCCGGCAAGCGGGTCGAGAACAGATTGGATTACGTGGGCGAATTCCCTGGAAAGCATGAGGGCAATCGGGCTCGTGTGCCTGTCGGTCGAACCCGAACAATCCGAGTTCATGCTGGAAGTCAGCAATTTCCCCCTGAACGCAAACTCTGCCATCAACGGCGGGATAGTTGCCGCTGTCGCGGACCAGGCAATGGCAGTCGTTGCCGCTCGCGCGTCTGCGCCAGACTTCGTGCCAGTCACCGGCTCCCTGCACATCCAGTTCCACTCGCCCGCCCATTTCCCTCTGACCATTCGCGGCACACTGTTGCCGAGTGGGTTTCGGATCAAGTATGTCGAAGTGGTAGTCGAGGACGACGCAGGTCGACGATGCGCGACCGCACATGGAACTATGATCAGTGGACGAACCGCTCGACGAATTGCACCGCGACGCAACAACGAGCCTTGATCAGCACTCGCAGACCCGCGTCAGCAAGTGAATGCAAAGCTTGTACCCCAGTGGTGGAACTTGTCCCACATCGCCGTAGGTTGTCGATGCCCGGTGCGGACCCGTGGTCAGCTTGGCTCCAGGTGCGGCCGCTCGAGCTTCCCACTGATTGCAGATGCCTTGATTCGGATGGTCGTTTGGAACTTCAGCGCAACCTTGCTTCACCGGGACACCGACCTGTCTCCCAACCTGGGTTCCTCCCACTGCCACAAATCGGTTCGATGCGCATCGTTATAACTGGTGCCACGCTCGAGACGTTCGTTCTTCCACGGTCATCGATCGCAGCCTGGATGTTGCGCCGGGGGTGGCGGAGGGCCCCGTCATAGGAGGGAGACCATTCAGCGGAGCACCGAGGGAGCAGCATGGAGGGGCTGATCTCGTAGCTCGCGATCGGAGCCCGGCGCCATTCAGGATCACCAATATGGCGACCGGAGGATCGCTGACGGACACGGCGCACATTACAGCAGGACTTGGGTCATCCGGACCGACAGGCGTTGTACGACAGCCAAACTCACGAGAGTCGGCGAGCCGAGCCGCCAACGCGTCTATACGGATCCTGCATTGGACAACTGACGATGGTCGCGCGGAGCCGCGACGATGAAGGTCAGGCCTGTCCCGATTGGGCCATCGTCCCAACCCGGTGGTCAAGATAGCAGCGGGCAGGCGCAGCGACTCCGACGGCTATGCCCTCGCCGCGGCATTCACTACCCTGATAGAGCCGCGGTCTCCCGCGACCAGGCACGGTGATCGACGACCTCGAAATCGCTGAGGTCGAGTACAGCGTCTGGTTCAGTCACCGCGGGTTCCACGTCGAGACTTGACTGATAGAACCCGCGGTAGCCGAACAGGTTTTCACCATTCACGACTCAGCGGAAACAGCCGAGGTTGGGTCATAAGCGTCTACACGAAACGCGGGCGGCACCGTTGGGACCTTCTCAGCTGGTCCGCGCACCGACAAATGATCGTGCCAGGCAACAGAACAATCGCTCAGCAGCGCTGGCAGGTCAGTGGAGTGTGATTCCGGCATCGATCGTCATAGCGTGACCGGTGATGAAACGCGCTTCCTCGGATACCAGGTAGGCGACGGTATTGGCGACGTCGCTGGGTTCGACCAGGTTGACGTCGAGCATGTTTGTGAAGAGGCTTGCCGGCCGAGGATTCCGTTCGGTTGCCACGGCGAAAATCTCCTGCACGCTCGGATCTGTCGCCATCTCCGTATTTACACCCGTTGGGTGGATACTGTTGACCCGGATGTTGTCCTTGGCCAGCTCGGCCGCGAATGCTTTGGCCATCCCGGTCACGGCGTACTTGCTTGCAACGTAGTCGATCATGAATGGCTGAACACGAACGCCTGCCGCCGAACTGGCCAGTACTATGGACCCGCCGGATCGGTTCTGCAGGTGTGGCGCGCCAACCATGACCGTGTTCCACACCCCGATGAGGTTGATGTCGATGGTGTCCCTGAAGGCCGCCGGAGTTATCTGGTCCCATTCTGTGATTACTGCAATTCCCGCATTCGCGACGACGATATCGAGCCCGCCAAACTTCTCGACTGCGTCGTCGACGGACGATTTCATCGCGTCGAATTCGCGCACATCGGCGACGATGGGTATCACTCGCCCGCCGAGTTCCTCGACCAGCGCCACCGTCTTGTCGAGGTCGTCGGTCGTAGAAGAGCGATACTTGACGCTCTTCGGCAGCGCGTCACACAAGTCGAGTGCAATGATCGCCGCCCCCTCTGACGCCAGCCGCTGAGCGTGCGCACGGCCCTGGCCACGTGCTGCGCCGGTGATCAATGCAACTTTGCCTGTCAAATCTGACATGGGTTCTCCTCATCTTGTCTTGGATGCCGAAAGGTTGATCCAGCTGTGAGCGAGGATGTCCCCGCGGTGAAGCTGTTCTGCGACGACTACTGTGCCGTCAATCCGCCGTCGATGTAGAGTTCGGCCCCTGTGATGAAGCTGGATTCCGGGCTGGTAAGGAATGCGACGGCGTCGGCTACTTCTGCCGGCGTGCCCAGTCTGTTCATGGGTGTCCTCGCGACGGTGGCCTCTCCGAAACTTGCGTCTCCGAGGCGATCTAGCATTCGCGGTGTTCCGATGTAGCCCGGGTGCAGGGAGTTCACGCGCACACCAGCACGCGCCCAGTAGACGGCTGCGCTCTTGGTCATTCCACGAACCGCGCCCTTTGCGGCGTGATACGCGAAACTATGTGGCACGCCGATTGTCCCCAGGACGGAGCAGACGTTGACGATCACCCCGCCTCCGCTTCGTTCGATAAGCGCGCCTGCGTGTTTCATCCCGAGCCACGTGCCGGTCTGACCGACCGCTATGACCGAGTCCCACGCTGTAACCGACTCATCGACGACCGATCCCAGCGTTGCCACCGCAGCGTTGTTCACGAGACCATAGAGCCTGCACTCTCGTGACTCGAGCTCCTCGACCACGGCGGCCCACGCCGATTCTGCCGATACGTCGAGCTGACGTGCGAGGTGTTCGCCATCCAGTCGCGCAACAAGTTTCTCGCACGCATCCCGGTCGATGTCGGTGACTATCAGCTGGGCACCTTCGTCGGCGAGTCGTTGCACAACCGCCTCGCCGATCCCTCCGGTCGCGCCGCTGACAAGGACGCTCTTACCCTCGAAACGCCTCATGCTCCGTTGCCCTTCGGGCTCAGTGCGGACAGGCCCGAGAATGGGATCAGTCGGGTGGTCCGGCTACTGCCTTTCACGACCAGTCTTCGGACTTCTGGAAGCATATTCTGCTTCCAGAACTCGCTGTCGTACACCGCTGAGTAGAGACGGTCGCGCTGCTCGTCGCTGTCGAACTGACGCATCCACACAAATCTGGTGTGATCGTTGTCTGCCCAGAAGAGCCCGAGGACCGTCATCCCGCAACTCTGTTGATATGGGACGGCACGGTCCATGAAGCCTTCCCACTGCTCCCACATCCCTTCGTTCACCTGGTATTCGTACTGTTCGATGAACACTTTGCACTCCTCACCATCGAGCCGAGCCAATTTGAACCACCTGTGCCGACTCGGTGGTTTGCGCTACCCCGCAAGGCGTCCGCCGTCGACCGATATCGAGGTACCCGTGACGTGGCTGGCCGCCGAACTCATCAGGAACGCGACCGAGTCCGCAACGTCCGATGGGTGCGCGAGCCGACCCATCGGCACCTGGGCTGCGCGTGCCTCTGGATCAAGACCGAGGCCGGCGAAGATCGTACTCATCATCTGCCCGGCAACTGGACCCGGACAGATCGCATTGACGCGTACACCGCGAGCGGCCCATTCCAAGGCGGCCGTTCTGGTCAAACCCATAACCGCATGCTTCGACGCGATATAGGCCGCCATGTTTGCCTGGCCGGCCGACCCGCCGATACTCGAAGTATTCACCACAGCGGCGCCGCTCCCCATTAGTGGCCCGATGTGCTTGAGTCCGAGAAAGACACCACGCACGTTCACCGCCAGGACCCGATCGAAGGTCTCGGTGGGGTATTCGATGAGCGGCACACAGGCCCCGGTGATCCCGGCGTTGTTGAAGAACCGGTCAACCGATCCACCACCGAACTCGCTGGCGAAGCGGCTATATCGCACCGCGTCGTGCTCCGATGAAACGTCGCACTGCAGGATCGCCACCTCGCTGTACGCATCCCGTACGGCGCTCTCCACCGCGCGCAGGTTCGGCAGGTCGACGTCCACGAGCAGTACCCGGGTATCCGAGGAGGCCATGCGGGACGCAACCGCGGACCCGATGTCGCCCCCGGCACCCGTGATCACCAATGTCTCCGTCATCGAACCGCTCTGACGACTTCCGCAGGCGTGAAGTTCCCTCTCACTGGAACTCCATGCCTTTGTATCCGCTATCCGCCACCTGCGAGGCCCATTCCCGCCACGTCCCCAGGCCGCCGTAGTAGGTCAAGATCTTGCCGTCGGATCCGGGGATATTGCCACGCTGGTACCACGAACCCTTCGCGAGCAGAACCGGCTTCACGGTTTCATAGACGTGCTCGGTCCATTCGCGCGCGGCTTCCTTTGTCACTTCGACGCGAGAGTAGCCATGGCGCTTGACGTACGTGATCAAGTCGGAAGCCCAATCCGCATGGACCTCGCTGAACGCCGGGAGGTTGCCGCCCACGCTGTGCACGCCGGCCACAAAAGTCAGATTGGGGAATCCGGGCACACCCATACCCAACAGGGTGCGCGGGCCGTCGGACCAGGCCTCCATCAGCGCTTCATCGTCCATGCCGCGGATGTCGATCTTCTTCAGCGCACCGAGCCACGCTTCGAAACCGGTGGCAAAAATGATGACATCGAACTCGAACTCATCTTCGGTGGTGACCACACCAGTTTTTGTGAACCGTACGACCGGAGACTCTTTGAGGCTCGCCAACTGGACGTGGTCGCTGTTGTAGGTCTCGTAGTAGGACGTTCCCTTCGGCGGGCGGTGCATGCCGAATCCGTGATCGTTCGGAATCAGCCGCTCCGCCAGATCCGGGTCTTCGATACTCGCACTGATCTTCTCGGCCACATACTTCGAGAACTCCTGGTTCGCGGCGGGGTCGGCCAGGGTGTCGGCAAAATTCGACGACAGGATGCGCAGCCCCCCAGAGTTGTAAACCTCGTCGTACTTTCTCAGACGCTCCTCCTCCGAGACCTCGAACGTAAGGCGCGGCTCAGGTTCATGAATGAAGCCGCCGATGTGGCCGAGTCGTTTCTGGTGTACTTCCCGGAAATTCTTTCGGTACTCCTCCTGCTCCTCCGGTGTGAACGGCCGGTTGTTCAGGGGTGTGACCCAGTGGCCGCTGCGCTGGAACACCGTCAATGACGCGGCGTCTCGTGCCACCTCCGGCACCAGCTGAACGCCGGACGAGCCGGTGCCGAAAATCGCGACACGCTTGCCGGCGAAGTCGATCCCCTCAGCCGGCCACTCGCCCGAATGGACCATGACTCCTTGAAAGTCGTCCATCCCGTCGAACGCAGGAATGTAGGGCTCGGACAGCATGCCGGTCGCCAGGACGAGGAATCTGGTCACTACCTCCTGGCCGTCGGCATACCCCACAACCCATACGTTGTTGTTCGAATCGAACCGGGCGCTTACGACAGTTGTGTCGAGCTGGACCTTGTCGCGTAGTTCGAACCGGTCGACAACGAAATTGAAGTAGCGTTCGATCTCCGGCTGTCCGGCATAATGCTCGCTCCACTGCCATTCCTCGGCCAGGATCTCAGAGAAGAAGTACCCGTACGAGTAGGAATCGGAATCGAATCGAGC
Source organism: Rhodococcus sp. ZPP (assembly GCF_017656075.1). NCBI lineage: Bacteria > Bacillati > Actinomycetota > Actinomycetes > Mycobacteriales > Nocardiaceae > Rhodococcus > Rhodococcus sp. ZPP. Next base: position 5,207,864 of record NZ_CP058638.1, on the reverse strand, counting down.
GCCGGGGTAGCGGTTCCAGAACCAGGTTCCGCCCAACCCGGAACCTCGCTCGACCAAACGCACGGAGTGACCTTGCTCGTTGAGTCTGTAGAGGGCATAGATTCCCGAAACCCCGCCACCGACTACTAGGGCGTCGAGTACCTCACCTTTCGCCGACTCCGGATCTGCACCGTGCGCCTGTTGGTTGTTCATTCGGACCTCACATGTCGTTGATTCGGGATGTGCATCCGGCCCTCGCCGCGCGTCTGTATATGACTGCGCCAGATGGGAACTGAGCTCGAGTGAGCGACCGGTGTGCTGAGACTCTCACTCGAAATCGGATGCGTCAAGGGTCACATTCAAACCCATCGGTCACCACTCACACCTCACCACCCTTACGCTTGCACTAAACGTACTGAAACAGTACGATACTACGAGAGGGCCTGGTCAGCCAAGGTCTATGCAGAGTCAACCGGCGCGGAACGTTGCCCCCGGCACACCGACTTCTGCGATCCGAACGCGAGCCACGAGAGAGAGGATGGCGTTCACGTGTCCCGTCGCGCTTTCATTGCAGGTATTCACGAGTTCCCCGCGCGAGTTGCACCGTCTTACTCGCCTCATCAGATCAAAGCCGAGAGCGCGTCCAAGGCACTCGCCGATGCCGGACTCACGTGGTCCGCTGTCGACGGCCTCTACGATGCAGGTGAGTCCGAGACGTCACTTCCCGGGCTAGGGGTGGCGGAGTACCTGGGAATCAAACCCAAGGTCATCGACACGACGAATGTCGGCGGGTCGTCGTACGAACTTCACATCGGTCACGCGAAAAATGCCATTGAGGCCGGCCTGATCGATGTTGCACTGATCACCTATGGTTCAACTTTGCGGAGCGAGTCGAGTTCGGGTGGTATCCCGACGAGCATCGGAATACACGAAACTCCCGCGGAGCGGATCGAGCGCCCGCACGGTCTGTCGCTGGTCGGCAGCTACGCCCTGGTTGCCTCGCGCCACATGCACGAGTACGGCACCACTTCTGAGCAGTTGGCGTCCGTCGCGGTGTCCGCACGCCGGCACGCACTTCGCAACCCTCTGGCAGTCGATGGCCTCGAGGCCCTGGCAATCAGATCTCGCGGTGAGCTGACCGTAGACGACGTGGTTTCGTCTCGCCCCATCGCCGATCCGTTGCGTCTTCTCGATTGCTGTCTGATGACGGACGGAGGCGGAGCAGTCGTCCTCGTGTCAGATGCTGTACTCACGGACTGCCGACATGCCGGGGTCGAGGTGCTCGGCACGGGTGAGGCAGTGTCGTTCGTCGATGCCGACAGTAACTTGACCACCTCGGCTGCGGTCGAGTCCGGCCGCCGTGCCTTCGCCGAAGCTGGTGTCAGGCCCGACGATATCCACGTCGCAATGCTTTACGACTCGTTCAGCATCACCGTCGTAACCCAATTGGAGGATCTCGGCTTCTGCCCCAAGGGTTCGGGTGGCGAATACGTTGCCAGTGGCGTACTGGACTTCGACTCGGACGGCGGTCCGGCAGTCAATACCGACGGTGGAGGACTCTCGTCGACCCACCCTGGGATGCGAGGACTCTTCTTGCTCATCGAGGCCACCCGACAGATGCGCGGTTCATCGACATCGCAAGTACCCGGCGCCGAACTCGCGGTCTGCAACGGGATCGGGGGATTCCTCGGATCCCGGCATGCGTCCGGAACTGTAGTCCTTGGGAGAGCATGATGACACACCAATATTTCACTGCTGCGGCGGTAGGTTCAGAGCTGTCACGCTGCTCGAATTGCCGCCACCTCTTCACATATCCACGCGGTCACTGCTCGCAGTGCGGGTCGCTGTCGATCACCAGTGAGCCGATCCGAGACCGCGGCACCGTGTACGCGGTGACGGTCGTACGCGCACACCCGAACCCCGAGTTCAACGCGATGGCACCGTATGCCGTCGCATATGTAGATCTTGATCTTGGCGGTCGAGTGCTGACCCGACTCACCACCCCTCACGCAGCGTCGGTCCGAATCGGCGACCGCGTCGAAGTGGGCCCTCCCGCCGCCATACCTGCGACGCATGACAGGTCGCCGAACGCGACCCCGCCGGTCGCGCCGTTCGGTACCGCAGCTCAGGAAGAGCAGGTAGGCCGATGACCTCCACCGAGTCGAGCCTTGGGGTTCATCGTCAGGATGACATTGTCACCGTGAGATTCGATCGTCCTGAGAGCAAGAATGGGCTCCGCACGCAGGAGTGGACCGATCTGAAGGAAGCCCTGGACGAGGTCAGCAAAAACAACAGCGATCGGGTGGTCATTCTGACCGGCGCCGGCGGGAACTTCTCGTCCGGAGCCGAACTGGGTGCATCGTCGGATGATCTGTTTCCCCTCGCCCCCATGCAGATCGTCAACGAGGCTTGCCTGGCGATTCGACGACTGAACAAACCTGTGATCGCTGCCGTGTCGGGGTATGCGGTGGGTGCAGGCTTCAACCTCGCCCTCTCCTGCGATCTCGTTGTTGCCGATTCGACCGCCCAATTCTCACAGATTTTCGTCAAGAGGGGGATGTCACCCGACCTGGGAGGTTCGTGGTACCTGCCACAGGCACTCAGTCTTCATCGGGCCAAGGAGATCGCCTTCTTCGGTGAAATGCTGACCGCGACGCAGGCCCGCGAGCTGGGCCTAGTCAATCATGTCGTGGCACCGGAGGATCTCGATTCATTTTGCGATGATTGGGCGTCGAAACTGAAGGCGCTTCCACCGATCGCATTGGCGCGGACCAAACATCTGCTGAATAGTTCGTTCGATGGAAGCTTCGGGGCTGCACTCGATCGGGAAGCTGTCTTCCAAGAGCACAACTTCACAACGCTGGACACCCACGAAGCCATCTCGGCGTTCCTCGAGAAGCGGAATCCCCGCTATCTCGGGCGTTGAGAACTGGTCGGGCACGATAAGTCAGGCCGATCGGCGCCGTATGTCGCGGAGTCGACGCACGATAGGGAGTGACATGAAAGTCTTCGACGGAATCGACGAATTCCAGAGCGCTGTGGGATCCCATCTGGGCTTCAGCGAATGGATCCCGGTCTCGCAGAACGATATTAATACTTTCGCGGAGGTGACTGGTGACCGCCAATGGATACACGTCGACCCGGAGAGCGCTGCAGGCGGCCCCTTCGGCACAACGATCGCACACGGGTATCTCACGGTGTCGCTGATTCCGCGGCTGACGGCAGAAATCTTCTCGATCGACGGCCTGTCGATGGGTATCAACTACGGATTGAACAAGGTTCGATTCCCGGCCATCGTCCCAGCCGACAGCAAGGTGCGCGCCGGCGCCGAGATCGCGTCCGTAGAACCGACCCACCACGGGCTTCTGGCCACAATCAGGGTGACGATCGAATGTGCCGGGTCGGACAAACCAGCATGTGTTGCTGACACCGTCACGCTATTCGCGTGAGAACACAGCGCGGTGAGCAATTCGTCTTCAAATAACATCTTCCGGGAGAATGGAGAACCCGCTGTGAGTGGTTCAATCCAGCGAGTCGCGCGTGCCGTTGCCGACCTCGTCGACGGCAACGCCATCGTCCTCGTCGGTTGCGGGAGTACGGACCCGGACGGATACCTCGTTGTCGCGGCAGAGAACGCCAGCACTTCCGCTCTCGACTTCATGGTTCGTCACACATCAGGATTCATCTGCGCCGCAGTGACCGACGACGCATGTGCGCGGATCGACCTGCCACCTATGGCCGGAACCCGCCCGACCCCCGGAGACGACTACACAGTCGCGGTCGATGCCGCAGGCGTGGGCACGGGCATCTCCGCAAAGGACCGAGCCTGGACTCTCCGCCAGATCGCGGACCCGTTCAGCACTCCGTCCGGGTTCACCCGCCCGGGACACGTCATTCCTATTCGGACCCATAGCGACGGGGTGCTCGGTCGTCGCAGGTCGGCAGAGGCGGTCATCGATCTGATGCGTGCGGCCGGACTTCGGGAGGTGGGCGCACTCGCGGCACTTGTCTCGGTCGCCGACCCCACTGGTATCGCGGATTCGACCGAGTCGCTCGCGTTTGCGGACGCGCACCAACTGAATTCGATCTCAGTACAGGATATCGTGAACTATCGAAGAACTACCGAGATTCACGTCCGTCAGACCTTCCGTACCCTGCGTAACACACCCTGCGGCACCGTCGAGGCATTGGGATATCACAGTGACGTCACTAATGCCGACTACATCGCCTACTCCTCAGGCGATCCGTCAACACTGAGCCGCGCACGAGTGCACGCACGCTTCGAGACGGACTTCGCCCCGCATGCACCTTCGGTAGACCAGGCCGAGCCCGATATCACCAACGCACTCGTTGACCGCGACGGCCTGATCGTGATCGCCCGACGCGCGAATGATTCGGATGACATGGAGCAGTCCGACCGCCCGGACTGCTCCTTCCACAATCGATACGGCGAGCGAATTGCTGATATCGCGCAAATACTACGTGCCCGCGAGGTCCTCGAGCCCCGCCTAGTCAACCCACCGCCGGGACTGTTCGAGGTATGGAGCATCTTGAGCAACTTGGCATCGACCGCAGTCGGTAAGGCTGCACCGCAGTGCATATCGTCCTCTTCACCGACACGAGGGTAACGACCCCGCCGAGGCATGTGCAGAAATCGCCCCTTCCTGGACGACTACGGCGATCGATGCGTCGACTCGGACCGACTACTCGCTCTCCCCAAATGCGCAAGTGACGCAGGTGCATCGCGAGATGCCGCCCGGCCAGAACCAATCCCCTGAACCATTCGAACGGCACATAGAGAGTCGACATGAAGAGATCAGCCTTCACTGCAGAACACGACCAGTTTCGAGAATCGGTGCGTGACTTCCTGAACCGGAAGGTGGTGCCAAACGTTGACTCCTACGCGGAAAAGCGACTGATCGAACGCGAAGTATGGCGCGAAGCCGGAAAGCAGGGCATCCTCGGCCTCGAAGTTCCGGAGACATATGGTGGCGGTCAAGCCAACGACTACAGATTCAACGCCGTCGCCACTGAGGAGCTTGCGGCCGTCAGCATGGCATTGGTATCAAGCTTCAGTATCCATTTCGATATCGTGACACCCTACGTCGTCGACCTCGCAACGGAGGAAACCAAGCGAGAGTGGTTGCCTCGGATGGCCGAGGGAGAGGTCGTCGCCGCTATCGGCATGACTGAGCCCGCCGGCGGGTCCGACTTGGCAAGTCTCAAGACTTCAGCAGTCCGCGACGGTTCGGACTGGATACTCAACGGCTCCAAAACCTTCATAACCAACGGCTATTCCGCCGACTTGGTGGTCGTGGCCGCACGAACCGATCCTCAGCAACGTTCGAGAGGAATCAGCCTGTTCCTTGTCGATTCGTCCCTACCCGGCTTCGAGCGTGGACGCAAGTTGGACAAGGTTGGCCAACCGGAGTCGGATACAGCTGAGCTGTTCTTCGACGGACTGCGTCTACCTGCTGCCGCAATGCTTGGCGAACCCGAAACAGGATTCGCGGCAATGATGGAGCGACTGCCTCAGGAGCGTCTCGGCACAGCCGTGGCGAACATTGCACATGCCAAGCAGATCCTCTCCGAGACAATTGATTACGTTAGGAATCGTAAGGCCTTCGGGCGATCAATCGGCTCCTTTCAGTACAATAAGTTTCTGCTTGCCGAGTTGGTGACGAAGATTGAGGTCGCCCAGGCATTCGTCGATGCGGCAGTAACTGAGCACGCGGAGTCCGGCCTGAGCCCGGTGGACGCGGCCAAGGCAAAATGGTGGTCTGCTCACGTGCAGAACGAGGTGTTGGATCACTGTGTCCAACTCTACGGCGGCTACGGATACATGCGCGAATACAGGGTTGCGCGAGCGTGGATGGATGCTCGTGTGACAAAGATCTGGGCCGGCTCCAATGAAATCATGAAGGAGATCATCGGCCGAGACCTCGCTGTGTGACTCCGCTGTTCATCCGGACGAACGAACCCCATCACTCTCTCGAAAGAGCGGTTGCCAGAGATATGACTTCCGACAAATCTGCACACATTGCACGCTTCGGAACGCACGGGGTCTGGGGAGGATGGGACAAGTTCTCCCCCGAGCAGGCCCGGGCCATCGAGGAGCTCGGCTACGGAACCATCTGGCTCGGGGGTTCACCCAAGCATCTGCGACCAATTCGCAAAATCCTGGACGCCACCGAGGCCATCACCGTCGCCACGGGCATCGTGAACATCTGGAATACCGTTGCCGCGGTGATTGCCGACGCGTATCTCGAACTCGAGGACGACTTCCCGGGACGCTTCTACCTGGGTATCGGCGCCGGCCACCGAGAGGCAATTGCCGAGTACGCGAAGCCCTACATCGCATCAACCGCTACCTCGACATTCTCGATGCCAAGAAGGTCCCGACCCAACGTCGCATCCTCGCGGCACTCGGACCGCGGATGCTGACACTGTCGGCAGACCGGGCCCTCGGCGCGCATCCGTACCTCACCCAGCCGACTCACACCGCACTCGCCCGGGCCGAGCTGGGTGATGGGGTCCTGCTCGCGCCGGAGCACAAGGTCGTCGTCGACATCGACCCGCAGAAAGCCCGTGAAATCGGTCGACCCCCGGTCGACCAGCCATACCTACATCTGACCAACTACGTGTCCAACCTCGAGCGGCTCGGTTGGGCGGATGTCGACATCGCCAATGGTGGTAGCGACGCACTGATCGACACGCTCGTAGCCCATGGCGACGCGGCCACTGTACGCGCGCAGGTCGATGAGCACCTCACCGCCGGCGCCGACCACGTTGCCATTCAAGTCCTCGGCGAGGGTGACCCGGTCGGCCCGTTGGCCGAAATCGTCAAGTCCGCAATATAGCGTCAGCTCAGGCTATCGAGTCATGATTGCAGTGTTCTACACCGGACTCCTCCCAACTCGTTCCTCCCGGCTGGGCCCACCGCCCCCACACTGGCTGCGCTGGTGCTCGTCCGTGGGCTTCTCGGCATCGTGTGGCTCGGTGCCGAAAGTCTTCTGCTGACCCGGGCTCGCGCCACCCTGGGGAAGCCGTCGATACGGCGAATCCTCGACCGCATCACGGGCACCGTCCTTATCGGTTTCGGGGCGGCTATGGTCGCCGAGGCGAGGTAGTGGACGCGTGTCAGCATGGCGCCTCAGTCGCGGACCAGCGACGCCGAGGTGGTCCGGCGCAACTTGCCGGACGATGTCTTGGGAATGCTGCCGGGTCCGAGGACCGCGACGGTACGCGGACGTACCCCCACCTCGGAGACCACCGCGTGCACGACCTCGTGTTCGATCCGCTTGACCTCGTCCGGGTCCTGATAGTTGTTGGTTTCGACCGCGACCGCGAAGCTTTCCCGCTTCTGGCCGGCGTCGAGTCGCACCGCGACCGCGTTGCCCGGGCGGACCCCGGACACGGTGCCGGCTGCCCGCTCGATGTCGGTGGGATAAATGTTGCGGCCACCCATGATGATCACGTCCTTGATGCGACCGCACACCACGACGAGACCCTCCTCGGTGAAGTAGCCGATATCACCGGTGTTGAGCCAGCCGTCCGGATCCTGAGCCGGCTTGTGGCCCTCGAGTGTGACGTATCCGGGGGTCACGGCCTTGCCGCGGACCTCGATGATCCCGACTCCACGGGTGGGGAGCAGTTCCCCGTCCCCGTCGACGACCCGGCCCTCGAGGTTCGGAACCATTTTCCCGAGGGTGGCGAGGGGACGCGCATTCGGCTTGCTCGACGGGACAGCCCGGGACATCGCCTCGAGAATGTCCGGGTCGACGAAGTCGAGTACTTGACCTTGATCTGGGTCGGGAATCGACACTGCGAGGGTGGTCTCCGCCATCCCGTATACGGGGGCGAGTGCGGACGGATTCAGTCCGAACCGGGCGCCGGCCTCCGCGAGCGCCGTCATGGTGTCGGGGTCGACCGGTTCGGCCCCGTTCCACATGTACCGCACACTGGACAGATCGACCGCACCGTCCTCGGCTTGCCGCAGCCGACGGGCCAGCAGCGAGTACGCGAAGTTGGGCGCCGCCGTGACCGTGCCCTTGTACTTGCCCATCAGCTGCGCCCACAACAGCGGGGTGCGGAGGAAGTCCATCGGGGTAATGCTGACGACCTCGGCACCGACCTGCATGGGCACACTGAGGAAGCCCACCATCCCCATGTCGTGAAAGAGCGGCAGCCAGCTGACCATCACGTCGTCGTCGAGGGAGAACTTGATGCGATCGATCATCGCGTAGGCGTTGGTGTAGAAGTTCTCGTGGGTGATCTGCACGGCTTTCGGCGACCCGGTGGAGCCGGAGGTGAGCTGCTGCAAAGCAATGTCGTCCTCGAAGGTCTCGACCGGTTCGACCTCCGGACCTTCGTTCAGTTCGGCCACCGTCACCACTGTGATGCCGCGTTCCTCGAGTAGCGGCTTGGCCGCGTCGAATGGCGCACCGAGGATCACTGCCTTCGCATCGATCATCCTGATCACGGTTTCGGTGTCTTTGGCCCATACCGCCAGATCGGTCCGCGGGGTGGGCTGATGCAGCATCGTGACGGAGGCACCACGCATCCAGATTCCCTGGCAGGACGGCGCGATGTCGACGGGCTGACCGGCCAGGATGCCGATGGCGTCGCCGTGGCCGATACCCGCCGCCGCGAGCGCACCCGCCATCTGCCGCGCTACCCGATGAATTTCGCCCCATGGCTGTCGCAACGGCGCATCCGGCTCACCGGTGACCAACCCGCGGTTGCTGGTGACAGCGGTGGCATACATCTCGTCGGTGAACTTGCTCAAGATTTCTCCTCGTGCAGATACGGGTGTCCGAACGCAGTAGACGTAACTCCGGAGCGCCCCGACGGCTCACGCTGATTAAATATCCGAACCCGAGCTGAGTGTTACGTCAGGTCAGTGTTACCTCCCGCCGGATGTGCTGTAAATCCCTCCTCGGCCCCCGGGTAACCTGGTATGCGGCCACCTGGCCTTTCCGCATCCAGTCCCCCGAGAGGTTCTTCGTTGACTACCCCGTCCGACTCGGCCGACATCATCCCAGCCGAGGCGGAGTCTGTCGCCACCACTGCCTCGTCGCAGGACAAGCTCGACAAGGGCGTCCGCGCGGAGGCTCAGCGTCGCCGGACCTTCGCTGTGATCTCCCACCCCGATGCCGGTAAGTCGACGTTGACCGAAGCTCTCGCCTTGCATGCGAAGGTGATCTCCGAGGCGGGCGCCGTGCACGGGAAGGCAGGGCGCAAGTCGACGGTGTCCGACTGGATGGAGATGGAGAAGGCCCGCGGTATCTCGGTCAGCTCCACGGCTCTCCAGTTCAACTACCGTTCCACCGAGGCGTCGCCGGACGACCTCACCGACAACGTCATCAACCTGGTCGACACTCCCGGTCACTCGGACTTCTCGGAGGACACTTACCGAGTCCTGACCGCTGTCGACGCCGCCGTCATGCTCATCGACGCCGCGAAGGGTCTCGAACCGCAGACGCTCAAGCTGTTCCAGGTATGTCGTCACCGTGGGATCCCCGTGATCACGGTCATCAACAAGTGGGACCGCCCGGGTCAGACGCCGCTGGAACTGCTCGACGAGATCCATGAGCGGATCGGCCTCACCCCGACTCCCCTGTACTGGCCTGTGGGCATCGCGGGCGACTTCCGAGGACTGTTGCGCCGCGGCGAGGACGGCGCCCCCCGCGAGTACATCCGGTTCACCCGCACCGCGGGCGGCGCCAAGATCGCCCCGGAAGAGGTGATGGACGCGGACGCCGCCCTCGCGAAGGAGGGCAGCGAGTGGGTCACCGCCGCGGAGGAGAGCGAGCTGCTCTCGGCCACCGGCCAGGACCACGATCAGGAATTGTTCCTCGGCGGTCAGACCTCGCCGGTGATCTTCGCGTCGGCGATGCTCAACTTCGGCGTGCGGCAAATCCTGGACACTCTGGTGGAGCTGGCGCCGCCGCCCCGCGCCCGTGAGGACGTCACCGGCACTCCCCGCGAGGTCACGGACCCGTTCAGTGCCGTCGTGTTCAAAGTGCAGGCCGGGATGGATACAGCCCACCGCGACCGCCTCGCGTTCATGCGCATCGTCTCCGGCGTCTTCGAGCGCGGCATGGTGGTCACCCACGCCCAGACGGGTAAGCCCTTCACCACCAAGTACGCGCAGACGGTGTTCGGTCGTGAACGGTCCACCGTCGAATCCGCCTACCCGGGTGACGTGGTGGGACTGGTCAACGCCACGGCCCTCGCCCCCGGGCACACTCTCTATTTCGAGAAGAAGGTGGAGTTCCCGCCGATCCCGTCGTTCGCTCCCGAGCACTTCTCCATCCTGCGGGCCGAGAGCGCCGGCAAGTACAAGCAGTTCCGCCGCGCGGTGGATCAGCTCGACTCCGAAGGTGTCGTGCAGATTCTGCGCAACGACCTTCGCGGCGACGCGTCCCCCGTGATGGCGGCGGTCGGTCCCATGCAGTTCGAGGTGGTTGCGGCCCGGATGAAAGCCGAGTTCAACGTCGAGGCCCGGATGGAACCGCTTGCTTACGCGTTGGCCCGACGGACCGATCCGCAGTCCGTCGACGAACTGAACCGTCAACGCGGCGTCGAGGTGTTCACCCGATCCGACGGGGTTCTTCTTGCGCTCGTGAGCGACAAATGGCGACTGCAGTACATCCAGAAGGAGTTGCCCGACCTCACGCTCGAGCCGCTGGTGGCCGCCGCCGACTGAAGTCGGCCGCCCGCCGGATCTGCGGCGGAACCTCGGGTGCTGGTAGCTTTCACGTTCGTATCGAGCAAACTGGCGGGCTGGTGCGAGAACCCGTTTGTCTACGAGCAGGAAGCGACACGATGGAGAACGGCATTTCTACCAATGGATCGGGCAGCAACGGCTCCAGGGGCAACGGCTCGACCGCCGAATCAGCCTTCGCGGAACCGAGCAGCGGAGCACTGACCGGCAACGGCGCGTCGACGCCCAGCTCCGCCGAAACGTTCACCTTTCCGTTGCCGACGCGCAGCTCCGGCTCCCACAGCACCGAGGAGGCAGCCGAGTCGGTTGACACCACCTCGTCCCTCGAGTCCCGTGGTCGGACCGTGAAGCGACGCAACGCGATGGGAGTGGCAGCCGTGCGGGTCGCGGGTCGTCTTGCACACACCGAACTCCTCGAGGACCACCTCGCGTCCGCGAGCAGCCACTCCGCCGACCCCACCGTGGACGCCGACGAACTGCTCGAGCTGCTCGGTGAGTACCTCGTGGCGGCCGGATTCGAACGGCCGGAGATTCACGCCCAGCTGAACGGCCAGTCGATCGTCGTGGACCTGCGCTCTCCCTCCACGACCCTTCGCTGACCGTCCCGCGTCCGGCAGGCCCTTACGGCCACAGAATCGCGCGCGTCCACCCCTCGCCCGAGGGCTCCCTTCGGTAGCTCCAGCGCTGATGCCGGCGCCCGGGATCGGCCTGCCAGAATTCGACGCTGTCGGGCACTAGGCACCAGGCTCGCCACGTGCTCGACACGAAGTCGGGCTCGGCCTCGATGCTCGCGGCCGCCGCCCTGACCACCCGTTCGTATTCCGCGGGATCGGTGAGCACCTCGCTCTGGCGACTCGCAGTCGCGACGGCGCGGGCGGTCACCGACCGCTCCCGGAAGTCGCGGGCTGACACGTCCGGACCGCCGTCGACCACGGTTCCGCGCACCCGGATCTGACGCCCCCGTTCCCGCCAGTACAACGTCAGCGCAGCAACAGCGTTCGACGTCAGCTCACGCCCCTTCGGCGAACGCGTGTCGCCGGAAAACCAGAAACCTCGCTCCGTGACGTCCTTGAGTAGAAGGAACCGAGCGTCGGGCCGACCCCCCGGGTCCACCGTCGACAACGCGGCGGCGTGCGGTTCTGGAACTCCGGCGGCCGCCGCCTCGGCGAGCCAGTCGAGAAAGAGGATGTGCGGCGCGTCCGGCAGCGATTCGACGGGCGGTGGTTCGGGAAGCGCTGGGTCGACGACGGTGAGCGCGGGCAAAGCCCGTATCCACGCCCGGGTGTCCGGGAACGACGAAGGGTCCGGTGCGATCGGCATGTGCCGACAGTAGCGGGCCGGTGTGGCCTACGGCCCGACGAGCATCCAGCGGTGCCCGAACGGATCGATGAGGGTGGCGTTGCGATGCCCGTGCCCCTCGGAGATCCACCGCTCCACGGTCCCCCCGGCATCGCGGGCACTCAACAGGACGGCGTCGGGATCGTCGACTGCGAGCATCAAGCTGACCGATGTCGAACCTGCCTCCGGCGCAGTCAAACCCATTTCCGGGAACTCCTCGGCGAGGTAGATCATCCCGGTGGGGAGCTGTAACTCCACGTGGCCGATCCTGCCGTCGTCCAAGACGATCGGCTCCCCGACTACCTCCGCGCCGAACACCGCCGAATACCATTCGACAGCTTCGGTGCCTCTTCTCACCGTGAGGTACGGCACCGCACCGGGAACGGGCACTGCAGACGACATCGTCACCTCCCGCCTCGTCGTGGCAACCTCCGGTGCTCGGTCAGGCCGAGGCGGGGGGTTGCAACATCGCCCATTTGTTGGAAGTCAGCCGGAAACTCGGGAAGTCCGACAGGGCAGCCACGGATTCCCACGTGCGCTCGTACCCCGTGGACGTGATCCGCCACGCCCCGTCCGGGCACCGGATGTAACTGTCGTGATAGTAGGCCGACCCCCGCAGCAACATGCCGTCCTCCGGGATGAGCGTGGTGTCTGCAAGAAACCACACGCCGACAGCCGTGTCACCGGTGACGGTGATCTCGGGCTGCCCGCACTGGTGCTCGGTGATCACATGAGTGCCCAACGTGTTCTCCAGAAAGGACACGAAGGAGTCACGGGAATCGAACGTCAGGTATTCGCTGTACGTGGCCTTGACTTCGGGAACCATGGTGTCGGCGAATTCTTCCCACGACTTGGTATCGAGTGCACGAGAGTAACGGTGCTTGAGCTGCTCGATCTGTTTGATTGCTTCGAGATCCATGACCCCCGCCTCCTGTGCAGCGACATGCATGCCCTGGACTGCAGATTAGTCCGAACATCTGCGGGCTCGCCTTGGATTCCCCCCTTTTGCCCGGATCATGCATATTTACGCCGTGATTCGGGACACGAAAAGGTCACGAATCGACTTCCCGCCCGCACCCGTCGAAACAGCGCCGATCGAACTCCCGGCCACACTCGTTCTCCGATCCCGCCCAGTGTGAATGTGACCCGACATCTACATATAACGCGTTCCACACTAGTGTCGTACGCCATAAATTCGTGCTTTAACTTGATATCCTGAGGCATGCCTCGAACCGGACGCCCGAAGGCTGAGTTGATGTTGACCGATAACGAACGCGAACAACTCGTTCGATGGTCGCGGCGAGCGAAAACCCCACAATCGTTAGCGCTGAGGTCGCGGATCGTGTTGGCCTGCGCGGAGCCGGGGATGACAAACAAGCAAGTTGCGGCAGACCTAGGGATATCCGCCAACACGGTCAACAAATGGCGCGGGCGCTTCGTCGACCGACGCCTCGACGGCTTGGTCGACGAACCTCGACCGGGTCGTCCGCCCTCGATCTTGCTGGACCGGGTCGAAGACGTGGTTACCGCGACACTGGAAACCTCCCCGGCCAATGCGACGCACTGGTCACGTACCTCGATGGCCAAGCGCACCGGCCTGTCACCGTCGACGATCGGCCGGATCTGGCGCAAGTTCGAACTCAAACCGCATCTGACCGATGGTTTCAAGCTTTCCACGGATCCGCAGTTCGTGGACAAGGTCGTCGATATTGTTGGCCTCTACCATAATCCGCCCGAGCGTGCCGTCGTCCTGTGCGTGGACGAGAAGAGCCAGATGCAGGCATTGAACCGTTCCCAGCCGGTGCTGCCGATGATGCCCGGCATGCCGGAACGGCGCAGTCATGACTACGCCCGCAGCGGCGTCACCAGCCTGTTCGCGGCGTTCAACATCGCCGACGGCACGGTGATCTCCGAGCTTCATCGACGTCACCGGGCCGTGGAGTTCAAGAAGTTCCTCACCGCGATCGACAAGGCCGTCCCCGACGAGTTGGACGTGCATCTCGTCTGCGACAACCTGGCCACCCACAAGACGCCGGCAGTGGGCGACTGGTTGGCCAAGCACCCACGTTTTCACGTCCACTTCACCCCGACCGGGTCCTCGTGGATCAATCAGGTCGAGCGATGGTTCGCATTCCTGACCGATCAGCTGCTCCGCCGTGGTGTACACAAAAGCGTTGCAGCACTCGAGAAAGACGTTCGCAACTGGGTCAAGACCTGGAACGACGACCCGAAGCCGTTCGTCTGGCACAAGACCGCCGAGGAGATCCTCGATTCCCTCGCTAAATATATCTCACGAATTTCTGACGCGGGACACTAGGGTGTCGCTGACGAGGTTCTCGACCGTCCGGACGCCGAAGGGGTTTCCATGCTCGATCCAGCGCGCGTACCTGTCATCGTCGGTGTCGGCGACGTACGGTCCGGACGAAGTGGGGTTCCGGCGGGCCCGCGGGAGCCACTCGATCTCATCTCGGAGGCTGCGCAGTCAGCGATCGCCGACTGCGGTGTCGCAGCGCTGCGGTCCCGGATCGACGCGATACACGCGGTCAAGACCGTCAGCTGGTCCTACGACGATCTTCCGGGATTGCTCGCGGCCCGGCTGAACCTGCAGGCGCCCATCACCGCGAGCACCTCGCCGATCGGCGGCCATTGGCCTGCTGCTCTTCTCGACCGCATCGGTGACGACATCGCCGGCGGTCGATCGTCGGTGGCACTGCTGGTGGGCGGTGAGGCGCAGGCGACCATGACGGCGCTGCAGAAGTCGGGCACCGATCCGGTGTCGCTCGGCTGGGTAACGGCACCGGGTGGGCCACCGGCCTTCGACGCCTCCGATCTCGGGAGCCCCGGCATGCAGCGGGCCGGGCTCATCGTGCCGACCCGCGTCTATCCCTTGTTCGAGAATCGCTTCACCTACGACTCGGGCGGCACACCCGAGCAATCCTCGGCGTGGTCGGCCCGCATGTACTCGGCCTTCTCGGAGCTGGCGGCGAAGAATCCGGCGTCGTGGACGTCGACGGTGTATTCCCCCGAAGACATCGCGACCACCGGACCGGGCAATCGCATGGTCTGTGAACCGTATCCTTTGACGCTCAACGCCATGCCGTTCGTGGATCAGGCGGCCGCGGTCGTGGTGTGCTCCCTGGCGCGCGCCCGCGAACACGGCATCACCGACGACCGAGTGGTCTATCTGTGGGGTGGCGCCGGAGCGACCGACCCGGTGGATGTGCTTGCCCGCAACAGCTTCGGGGCCTCCGCGGCGATGAACCGGGCCGTCGGCCGCGCACTGGCCCAGGCCTCCCTCGAGGCGTCCGCCCTCGACGTCGTCGACGCCTACAGTTGCTTCCCGGTGGTCCCGAAGTTGTTGATTCGCGCACTCGGCCTACCCGAGGACACCGTCCCCAGCGTGACCGGTGGGCACTCGTTCTTCGGCGGCCCACTCAACAGCTACACCCTGCACGCCATCGCCGAAGTGACCCGCCGCGTTCGTGAGGGCGCCGGCCCGGCCCTCGTCCACGGCAACGGCGGATATCTGACGTACCAGCACGTCGTCCTGCTCTCGGGCACGCCGCACCGGAACGGCTACATCGGCATCCCCGAGCCGGAACAGCTCGGTTCGGACGCTGCCGAACTCGTCACCGGATACGACGGCGAAGCCGAGATTCTCACGACCACCGTGGAGTACGGCCGCGACGGTGTCCCCGCCACCGGATTCGTCGTCGCACACACGTCCGACGGACGGCGTCTCGCCGGACGCACCGGACCCGAGGACGCAGCCGCCCTGTCGGCG
Organism: Rhodococcus sp. ZPP; assembly: GCF_017656075.1. Lineage (NCBI taxonomy): Bacteria > Bacillati > Actinomycetota > Actinomycetes > Mycobacteriales > Nocardiaceae > Rhodococcus > Rhodococcus sp. ZPP. The sequence goes on along the minus strand of NZ_CP058638.1, from coordinate 5,192,034 downwards.
TACACCCGCACTCCCCCGCGGTCGGTGATCGGCCGGACGGTCCACGTCACCGACCGGGACGGTGTGCTGACCGTTCGGTTTCCGACCGGCTAGTCCAGATCGGCGGCCAGTTCCATCCACTGCTCCTCAGCCGCTTCCTTCTCGGCCACCACTTGCTTGAGCTCGACGTCGAGCTTCTGCAGCTTGTCCGGATCCGTCGCTGCCTCGGCCAACTTCTCGTGCAGCTTCCGCTCGCGCTCGTCCAGCTTGGCGACCGCACGCTCGAGGCGAGAAAGTTCTTTCCGCGCAGCACGTTCCGCCGCACCGTCGCGCGCCTGCTTGGGCGCCGACGCACCCGTCGCCGTCGACGCGACGGACGGTGCGCCGACGTCACCCATCAGCGCACGGCGTCGCAGGTAGTCCTCGATGCCGCCGGGGAGGTTGGTCAGCTTCCCGTCACCGAACAGTGCCCAGGTCGTGTCACAGATGCGCTCGATCAGGTAGCGGTCGTGGCTGATGACGACCATCGTGCCCGCCCAGCCGTCGAGGATGTCCTCGAGCTGCTGCAGGGTGTCGATGTCGAGGTCGTTGGTCGGCTCGTCGAGAAGAAGGACGTTGGGCTCGGCCATCAGCACTCGCGTGAGCTGGAGGCGGCGCCGCTCACCGCCCGACAGGTCACCGACCGGTGTTCGCTGACGAGCCGGCGTGAAGCCCAGCCGCTCGGCCAGCTGTCCGGCCGAGACTTCCTTGTCGCCCAAAGTGATCCGCTCCGCGACGTCCTTGACGGCCTCGAGGACCCGCATGCCGATGGGGAGGTCGTCGAGTTCCTGGCGCAACCATCCGATGTGGACCGTCTGTCCCTGGATCCGTTTGCCCGACGCAGGTTCGATTTCCCCGGCGAGCGTGCGGAGCAACGTCGTCTTGCCGGAACCGTTGACCCCGACCAGGCCGACACGTTCACCGGGCGCGAGCCGCCACGTGAGGTCGTCGACGAGCACCCGGCCGTCGGGCGTCTCGAGACGGGCATCCTCGAGTTCGATGACCACCTTGCCGAGCCGGCGCTGTGCGAACGACGCCAAGGCCACGTTGTCGCGGGGCGGCGGCACGTCGGCAATCAACGCCTCCGCGGCCTCGATCCGGTACTTGGGCTTCGACGTGCGGGCCGGGGCACCGCGCCGCAGCCACGCCAACTCCTTGCGAGCCAGGTTACGCCGGCGCTCCTCGGACGCGTCCGCCTGCCGGGACCGCTCCGCCCGTGCGAAAACCCAGTCGTTGTAACCACCCTCGTAGCTTTCGACCCTGCCGCCCACCACTTCCCACGTGCGGTTGGCGACGGTGTCGAGGAACCAGCGGTCGTGGGTGACGACAACGAGTGCGCTACGGCGGGACACCAGGTGCTCGGCCAGCCACTGCACCCCCTCGACGTCGAGGTGGTTGGTGGGTTCGTCGAGTACCAGGAGGTCGAGGTCCTGCACCAGCGCCGCCGCCAGCGCGACACGCCGTCGCTCGCCACCGGACAGTCCGTCGACGGTGACTTCCAAGCCGAGGTTGTCGATTCCGATGCCCGCGAGGACGGAGCGGATGCGGGCGTCACCGGCCCATTCGTGCGCGGCGACGCCGAGCGGTCCGAGAACCACGTCGCCGACACTGGAGCCGGGCGGCAGGACGCCGCGTTGCGTCACCACCGCCATCCGCAGGCCGCCGACCCGGCTGACGCGTCCGGAGTCGGGCGCTTCCACACCGGCGAGCACCTCGAGCATCGTGGTCTTGCCGCCACCGTTGAGCCCGACGACGCCGATGCGTTCGCCTTCCTGTACGCCGAGCGACACCGAATCGAGCAACGGCTTGATGCCGAACGACTTCGATACCTGTTCGAGATTGATCAGATTCGCCATCAGTGCGATCCCTCCGCCGCGTCATTGATTATTCGGGCGCCCGGCACCGGTCCGCTCGCGACCCGCACGGTGCGACACACTCCCGCACCTGCGAGTTCTGCGCTGACACGGACCGCGGCATCCGCGTCAGCGCACAGAAAGGCACAGGTCGGCCCCGACCCGGAGACAATGCCGGCGAGTGCGCCCGCGGCAACTCCGGCGCGTAACGTCCGCCGCAGTCGTGGCTCGAGGGACAGGGCAGCGGCCTGCAGATCGTTGCCCAGCAGCGGCGCGAGCGTTGCAGCGTCGCCCGTCGTGAGCGCATGCATGAGGTCGTCCGCACCGCCGAGCTTCGGTGGTGTGCCGCCGGCACGCAGGCGGTCGAGTTCCCGAAACACCGTCGGGGTGCTCAACCCGCCTTTCGCGAGCGCGAGTACCCAATGGAAGGTGCTGCGCGAGAGAACTGGCAGGAGTCTCTCGCCACGTCCGGTTCCGAATGCGGTACCACCGTGCAACGCAAACGGCACGTCACTACCCAGTTTCGCTGCGAAAGAATGGAGGTCCTCACGAGAGAGGTCGAGATGCCACAGCGCGTTGAGGGCCACCAGCGTCGCGGCCGCGTCGGCGCTGCCGCCCGCCATGCCACCGGCAACCGGGATGCCCTTGTCGATCGAGATCTCGACGTCGGGACGCCGGTCGGCCTCGACCGCAAGCATCTCGGCGGCTTTCCAGACGAGGTTGCGGCTGTCGGTGGGAACCACGCGGGCATCCTCACCGCGGACCTTCACGGTCAGCGCATCCGCAGGCGCGACCGACACGGTGTCGCCGAGCGAGAGCGCCTGGAAGACCGTGTTCAGCTCGTGGTAGCCGTCGGCACGTTGGTCCCCGACGGCCAGGTGGAGATTGACCTTGGACGGGGCCCGGACGACGACGGGGCGAGGAACGACGGAAAGCACAAGGATAGAGCTTAGGCGCTCGCAGTACGGGGGTGGAAATGCGTGGCACCCCCCGCCCTCAGCTCACAGTCGTGGGCCGAGCTGCGTCGTGAGGCTGCCTCCTCGTGCGAGCGGAAGACGTGTTCGGGCTGTGCGGGCGTCGCCCGACACCTCCGCGGGACGATCGTCGGGATAGCGGAGCTCGCTGGTGAGGGCGGCGGGCGCGTCGAGAAGGTCGTGGGAGACGGTGCCGGCGCCCAACTCCAGCCGGTGCCGGAGCAGCGGAACATTCCCCAGATCGGCGTCGGTCGTCCCGATCCAGATTCCGGCGCGTTCCCCGGTGCGGCCGATCTGTACCCGCTCTCGCAAGACCAGCGTCGACGTCGGTGCGAGGAGCACCGTCGATTCGACCCGGTGCTCGGCGGCGCCGGCCACGACGGTCGGCTCCAGGGCGCAGTCGAGGGTGGCGTCGTCTTCCACATCGACCGACCAGTGTGCCGTCGACACCGTGCATTCCCGGCCGGGCAGCGCCAGGGACGCAGCGACGCTGCGGAGCGACAGCCGCGCCCCCGACAGCACCCGGACGGTGATGTCCCAGTGGTCACCGCCGAGCGGGGTGGCGGCCGTGCCGATCACGTGGACCGTGTCGCGCCCGGTGATCCGGGCGGCGAGCCCGCCGACGGCGGAGATCCGGGGGCTCCGGCCAGGAGTCGCCACGATGGTCAGCGCGGTGCGCACTACCCGTGCACGTCGGCGAGCGTGCGTACCTGCTCGCGCACCCACCGCAGAGCCGGCCCGGACGACGGGTCCTCGGTCAGCGAGATCAGTACGGTGGGCCTGCCCTCACGAACCTGCTCGGCGTCCCGCTGCATCACCGACAGATCGGCACCGACCATCGGCGCCAGATCGGTCTTGTTGATCACCAGCAGGTCCGAGAACGTCACCCCGGGACCGCCCTTGCGCGGAGCCTTGTCGCCACCGGCGACATCGACGACGAAAATCTGCACGTCGATGAGGCCGGACGAGAACGTGGCCGTCAGGTTGTCGCCGCCCGACTCGACGAGAATCAAGTCGAGCGGTGGGTTGGTGTCGATCAAGTCGTCGATGGCGTCGAGATTGGCGGTGATGTCGTCGCGGATGGCTGTGTGCGGGCAGCCACCGGTCTGCACTGCGGCAATCCGCTCGTCCGGAAGCACGGCGTGGCGACGCAGGAAATCCGCGTCCTCGGTGGTGTAGATGTCGTTGGTCAGAACGGCGAGGGACAGCTCGTCGCGCAGTTGCCTGCACAGTGCTGCCACCAGAGCCGTTTTGCCCGACCCCACCGGCCCGCCGATGCCGATCCGGACCGGCTCACCCGCTACTCGTGTCCGCTTCGGCCGATCGTGCAGATGATCGTGCGGCTCACCGTCGATGACATGCGGTGGCATGGTTACTCTCCTTACTCAGGGCTGATTCAGTCTTACTCGTCAGGGTTCAGTCGTCAGGACACGAACAGTGGTCGGTCTCGTTCCACGTGGCGCTGGGCGACGACGTCGAGAAGCGGATCGGACACGCTCGCGAGCCCGGTCGCGCAGTCATCGGCGACGTCATCGCACAGATCCGCCAAGGTGAAGGTGCAGGCGGCGACCTGCGCGGGATCGAGCGCGAGCAGCCGTTGCGCGGCGATCGCGGAACCGGTCATGGTGGTGTAGACGACGACCAGCGCCGCCTCACGGGCCGAGACACCGGTGAGACGCCCGACCACTCCGGTCACCACCGGGAGGTGCGGACGCGTTCCCAGCAGCGACCAGTTCTGTTCGGGCCAGGTGGTGCGGGACAACCGCAGCAGGCCCCTTCCCTGTGCGCGGGACGAGGCACGCGCCGCCGGCGACGGGGTGCGTGCATCCATCTCGAGGTCGCCCTGGTCGGTGGAGAGCCGGCCGTCGCACACAGCCGCGGCGATCGACCCGGCGACCAGCCCGGACGCCCGGATTCGCCTGCGGAGGAACGCGTCCATCGTGGGGATGTCGCGGACCAGACCACTGGTGACGGCCTCTTCCATCCCGCCCGAGTGCACATGCCCGCCGGTCGGCAACCTGGAGTCGGCAAGTGTGAACAGATGAGCGAGGCGCATCAGAACAGAAAATAACGTTGTGCCATCGGCAATTCCGATGCCGGCTGTTCCTCCCACACCTCACCGTCGATGCGGACGGTGAACGTATCCGGATCTACCTCGATGCGGGGTTGCGCGTCGTTACGCGGCATGTCGGCCTTACCTCTGGACCGCACGTTCGCGACCGGAACCAGCCGCCGGCCGAGTGCGAGCCGATCGGCCAGACCGTCCTCGAGTGCATGGGGGGCGACGAAGTGCACCGAGGTCGCCGCGGCGGCCCTGGGCGCCGCCCCGAACATGGGCCTCGGCAGCACCGGTTGCGGCGTCGGAATAGAGGCGTTGGCATCACCCATCGCCGCCCAGGCGATCATGCCGCCCTTGATCACCGCGTGCGGCCGCACTCCGAAGAACGCCGGCTCCCACAGCACCAGATCGGCCAGTTTGCCCACCTCGACGGAGCCGATCTCCCCTTCCAGCCCGTGCGCGACCGCCGGACAGATGGTGTACTTCGCGACGTAACGCTGGACGCGTTGGTTGTCTGCCCCGTTGTCGCCGGGAAGAAAACCCCGGCGCCGTTTCATCACGTGGGCGGTCTGCCAGGTTCGCATCACTACCTCACCGATGCGCCCCATCGCCTGCGAGTCGCTGCCGATCATCGAGATCGCGCCCAGATCGTGGAGCAGATCCTCCGCTGCAATGGTCGACGGCCGGATGCGGCTCTCCGCGAATGCCAGGTCTTCGGGGATCTTGGGATTGAGGTGGTGGCACACCATCAGCATGTCGAGGTGCTCGTCGAGTGTGTTGACGGTATGTGGCCGAGTCGGATTGGTGGAACTCGGCAGGACGTTCGGGTGTGCGGCCACCGTGATGATGTCCGGCGCGTGCCCGCCACCCGCACCCTCGGTGTGATAAGCGTGGATCGCTCGGCCCGCGATAGCGGCGAGGGTGTCCTCCACGAAACCCGCTTCGTTGAGCGTGTCCGAATGCAGGGCCACCTGCACGCCGGCGGCGTCGGCCACCGTGAGACACGCATCGATCGCGGCGGGGGTCGAACCCCAGTCCTCGTGCAGCTTGAAACCGGACACTCCGCCGCGCAACTGTTCCCACATCGACTCGGAGCTGACGGTGTTTCCCTTACCCAGCAGGGCAATGTTCATCGGCCAGCCGTCGAGCGCCTCGAGCATCCGTGCGGTATGCCACGACCCCGGTGTCACGGTGGTGGCCTTGCTGCCCTCAGCCGGTCCGGTGCCGCCGCCGACGAGCGTGGTGATGCCGCCGCCGAGCGCCTCTTCCATGATCTGCGGTGCGATGAAGTGCACGTGGCAGTCGATCCCGCCGGCAGTGAGGATCTTGCCGTTCCCGGCAATGATCTCGGTGGAGGGACCCACCACCAGGTCGGGGTGCACCCCGGACATCGTGTCGGGGTTGCCGGCCTTCCCGAGTGCCACGATGCGGCCGTCACGAATACCGATGTCTGCTTTGATGATTCCCCAGTGATCGACGATCACCACTCCGGTGATCACGGTGTCGGGGGCGCCGTCGGCCCGCGTCGCACGGCCCTGCCCCATCGACTCCCGCAACACTTTTCCGCCACCGAACACAGCTTCCTCACCGGCAAGGCCTGGTCCCCCGCTGCGGTCCTCGGTGATCTCGATCAGCAGGTCGGTATCGGCGAGCCGGATACGATCGCCGGTGGTGGGGCCGAACAGCTCGGCGTACCGCGCACGGGTGAGTTCGGTCAAGACGGGTCCAGCTTTCCGGGAGGCGTCAGGCTGAGCCCGTGCACTTCGCGCCTGCCACCGAGGGGAACCAACGAAACAGTCTGCGCGATGCCCGGTTCGAACCGCACTGCCGTGCCTGCGGGGATGTCGAGCCGCAAGCCGTGCGCGGCCACGCGGTCGAAGTGCAGAGCGGAGTTTGCTTGCGGGAAATGGACATGGCTCCCGACCTGTACGGGTCGGTCGCCGGCGTTCACGACCTCGAGCCGCGTGCGGGGCGCGCCCTCGTTGAGCGCTATCACGCCGTCGGCGCAGAACACCTCACCTGGAATCACGGTGTCTCCTATGCAATCGGATCGTGGACGGTGACGAGCTTGGTGCCGTCCGGAAAGGTCGCCTCGACCTGCACGTCGGGCAGCATCTCGGGGACGCCTTCCATCACGTCCGACCGGGTGAGCACTTCACGCCCGGATACCATCAGCTCTGCCACCGAACGTCCGTCCCGCGCCCCTTCGAGGATGTGGTCGGTGATGATCGCGACGGCCTCCGGATGATTGAGCGTCAGGCCCCGCTGCTGCCGCCGGCGCGCGAGTTCGGCGGCGTAGCTCAGAAGCAGACGCTCCTGCTCATGGGGCGACAAGCGCATGTGTCCTCCTGCGGTCGGTGCGTCGCAATACTGCCACGATCTGCAGTGTGGCACCTCCCACGCCTGCGCCGACTATCGTTCTCGTGGCCGAAACACCGATGACACGAAATCGTCACAGCACTGCCCTATCGCGCCGCATGTCAGTTTCAAAAGTCGCGTTCGCGACATCCTGGGGTTTCCCCGCCAGTGCAGCTGCCTTCTGGAATGTGTAGCCGGTGCACTGCACCGCCACACCCCTCGCACCGTCGTCCTAGCTGGCCCGTTGCGCACTCACTTCGCCCGGATCGCCATCGAGGGCGTCGGTTACGAGTACGAGGAATCGGCCACCGGTATCGTATGCGTGGCCACACCAGAATTGCGTGACGCGTCAGGAGATCTCAGATGAGGTGTGGGCTGTTCTGGTTCCGTTGATGCCGGTGCCGGCGGGGCGTTCGCGACCGCGGACGGATCATCGTCTCGCGGTCGAGGGCATGGCCTGGAAGTACCGCACGGGTGCGTCGCGCGCGTACATCAGCACGGGCGACCCTCGGCCGCGACACAGGGGGCTCGGTCGAATCACAAGATTCTGCGAGAAGAGCCGCTTGATCACGGGATCGGCCGCTCGCGGGGCGGGTTGACGAGCAAGGTCCATCTCGTCTGCGACGGCCGCGGGCGTCCGTTGGGTTGGGTGATCACCGGCGGGAACATCAACGACACGACGATGATGGTCGCCACGACGATCCCCGAAGGCGATGACCAGATCGGGCACCGCCGGAAGAAGCCGGGCAGACCGATCGAGTTCGGCGACGAGCAGAAGGAGCGCTTAAAGGGCCGCAACGTCGTCGAGCGGTGCTTCAACAAGCTCGAGCAATGGCGAGGCATTGCGATGCGCTCAGACAAAACCGCCCGGCACCTACCGTGCCGCGATCACCCTCGCCGCCACGCTGATATGAATCAACACCGACTTGATTCACGCGGCCCAGCGGACCACTTCGAGCGGCCCCTCCTCGGGCGTCGGCGGCTCGAACCGCTCGAAGTACTCCGTCGCCGTCTGCTCAGTGAGCGGCCAATCGTCCGCCCGCCTGCCGTGTCGGTCACCGACCCGACTTAGAATCGTCTCGAGACTCGTCGCGATGTAAACAGTCTCCGGCAGGATGCCCTGCGGTGCGAGCAATGCGCGAAACTCATCGCGTTGTCGCCGGAACCAGAATCCGAAGTCGAGCACGACATCGTTCCCCGCCGCGACATGGCGCAGCAAGCGCGCCTTCAGGTCTGCTGCCACCTCGGCGACCACTTCGGCGGAGGGCATCGTCGTGATTCCGCGATCCCAGAACTCCACCTCGAACGACAGACGCGTCCAACCCTCGCGCTCCAGGCCCTTGGCGTAGGTGGTCTTGCCGGCACCACCTGGCCCGCACATCATCACGACCCGGGGTCGTCGTGTCTTGTTCACTGCCACCGGGCCGAGGTTACGCTCCGCCACTGACGTTGAGACTTGCAACGCTCCGCTCATCGATAATCTGGATCAGATCGGACTTGATCCCACACGCCCTAATCGTCAGGGAACGCAAATGAAGTTGGTGAAACCCCCATGTCGGGCGGGCAGGTCGTTGAGTGCTTCGTTGATCTTTTCCAGTGGGAATGTGTGATGCTCGAGGATGGAAAGGTCGAGTTGGCCGGTGCCGACGAGGTCGGCCATGTCTTGAGCTTCGGCGGTGGAAAACCACGCACTCCCGAGGATCGTGAGCTGATTCGTCATCACCGAAATCATGTCCAGCTGAAGGGGTTCCATCATACCGCCGATGTTGACCGCGATGCCGCCCCGCCGTAAGGTCTCGAGGGCGTTGAGGTACGCATCGGCCGGAGCCTCGGGGCCGAGGGCGTCGATCACGACGTCGACGCCCTCTCCGTTGTTGTGCTCGCGGGTCCAGCCGCGAAGGTCAGCTGATGTAGCGGGTACGACATGGATGCGGCTGGGGGCGATTCTCCTGACCTCTCCAAGGAGTTCTGTGTTGCGGCCGGTGCCGAACACGCGGGTTGCGCCCATCGCGAGTGCGCTGAGACATGTACCGAGACCGAGGGTTCCGGAGATTCCGTTGATGAAGACGGTCGATCCCGGTCCGACCCCGGCTCGCCTCAGGGCCGAATAGCCGGTTCCGAGATACCCGAACCGGGCACCCCCTTCGAAACTGACCGTGTCAGGAAGCTTGACCAGGTTGCGCTGCGGCGCCGTGAGATACTCGCCGAGCCCGCCGTATGGGTAGGCGTCAAAAAGGCGCTGTCCGTTCACGCCGAACGAAAAGTAGCCCATGAACGTGTAGGAGTCGCAGTTCTGGTCCTGGTTGCGGCGACATGCCCGGCAGGACCCGCAGGACAGACCGGGGTTGACGTATACCCGGTCTCCGACTGCCACGTCCGTTACGTGGCTGCCGACCGCTGCAACGACCCCGGTTGAGTCGAGCCCGAAGGTGGCGGGCAACTTCGGGAGGGGAAGTTGCGGGAACCACTCACTGTAAGAAGCGAGCACATTTGGCAGGTTCGGGACGATGTTGCACGCCTTGACCTCGACGAGGACGTCGGTCGGACGCGGTTCCGGAACGGGGAGTTCCTCGATTTTCATGGGCTGATTGATCGCGTGTAGGCGAGCGACGCGCATGGTCGAGTTCATTGTGTATCTCCTGAGTAGCTGATTGTGGGCCGGATGTGTGCGAGGTAGGGCGGTGCGCCCGCAGCAGCGTGGGTGCGCACGTACCGGGGTTGAAGTCGGTGCCAGACCGCGGTTGGTGGGGGCGGATGTGAGCGGAACCGCCCCCGGAAGCCCGGCGATGTGTGCTGGTGCGCGTCGATGACGCAGGCTACTGCGGCCCCGGCAGGTATCGAATCTGGTATCAGGCTGGGGAAGAGAAAAGTTCGACGACGAAGTCAGGTTCGGTGGCAGCCCGAACGGCTTCTACGGTCACTCCCGGCGCGAGCTCTCTCAAGACGAGACCGTGGGCTGTGATGTCGAAGACGCACAGATTTGTGATGATGCGTTCGACTACCGCGAGCCCGGTGATGGGCAGGGTGCACGATGGCACGATTTTGAATGATCCGTCCTTGGCCACGTGCTCCATGAGAACGATGACTTTCTTGGCGCCGCCGACGAGGTCCATGCCACCGCCCATGCCCTTGACCATCTTCCCGGGGATCATCCAGTTGGCGATGTCACCGGTGGCGGATACCTGCATCGCGCCGAGGATCGCGACGTCGATCTTGCCGCCGCGGATCATTCCGAAGCTGGTTGCGGAGTCGAAGATCGACGCCCCCTCGCGCAGGGTGACGGTGGCCTTACCGGCGTTGACCAGGTCGGCATCCTCGTCGCCCTCGTAGGGGTATTGCCCGGTTCCCAGCACACCGTTTTCCGATTGCAGCACCAACTCGACATCGTCGGGAACGTAGTTCGGAACCAGAGTGGGCAGACCGATACCGAGATTGACGTAGTCCCCGTCCGACAACTCGGCGGCTGCACGGGCGGCCATCTGTTCCCGTGAGAGACCACGCAGGGTCGCGCCGCTCACCGCCGCTACGTCCGTGGTCACGATGGTATCACCTGCCGTGGTCAAGGGTGTCGACTTCGGCCGGGAGAGCGTGGTGCGCTTCTCGATTCGTTTGTCGGCGGCTTGGTCGGCAGTGAGGGGCAGCACTCGGTGCACGTAGATGCCGGGGACATGGATTTCGTCGGGGTCGAGTTCTCCGGCGTCGACGAGGATCTCGACCTCCGCGATGGTGGTCCGTCCGGCCATCGCAGCGAGGGGGTTGAAGTTGCGGGCGGACCTGCGGAAGACGAGGTTGCCGTGCCGGTCGCCCTTCCATGCTCGTACGAGCCCGAAGTCGCAGGTGATGGCTTCCTCGAGTACGTACGGGCGGGTCCGGCCGGCGAAGGTAATCTCCTGGACCGTTTTCGGCGGGCTCTTCTGCACGACTTGGCCCTGCGCATTGAACCGCCGGGGCAGCCCGCCTTCAGCGACTTGGCTGCCGACCCCGGTTGCGGTGAAGAAGGCGGGAATGCCGGATCCGCCGGCCCGGAGTTTCTCGGCGAGGGTGCCCTGGGGAACAAGTTCGACTTCGAGTTCGCCTTGCAAGTATTGCCGTTCGAACTCCTTGTTCTCGCCGACGTAGGAGGCCACCATCTTCCGGATGCGTCCTTCGTTGAGCAGTAGCCCCAATCCCCAGTCGTCGACACCGCAGTTGTTCGAGACCACTTCGAGGTTGTCGACGCCCGTCGTCAGGAGCGCGCCGATCAAGACGCTGGGAATGCCGCACAGACCGAATCCTCCGACCGACAGAGAATCGCCACTGGCGATTCCCTCGATCGCTTCCCGTGCGGTGCGGACGACCTTGTCCATGACAAAAGACCTCTTCTGTTCGGGTTGGCATCCGATACTTGGGCGCGGTCTGTCGACCACGCCGAGCGTCGGACGCGTAGGTAGGTCATACCTGTGTACTGGCCGGCGTTCGACGAGATCAGTCGAGCCACTTGATGATCGAAGTGAGCGTGTCGGATACCAGGTCGGGTCGGCCGTCGAAGTAGTGTCCGGCCCCGGTGACAGCGAGTAGTTCCTTGCGGGGATGCGGTGCACCCTCATAGAGAGCGGACGCCATAGACGGGAAACATCCGCGGTCGGCGGTTCCATAGGCGACGAAAACGGGCACACTCACCCGCTCGAGGCAGGTGGGGCCGTATCCGTTCGTGTCAGCGACACTCCATTGGGACAGCCAGGATCGCAGGGTGCTGAAACTTCCCAGGGTGACCGGTCGAAGATTCGCCGACATCGGGTCCCCCCACAGCGTCCCGGGTTCACGATCGGAGGCATCGAGGGTGACATCGACGAATCGTGGGTCCGCGCAGGTTCCGTGAACGCGGAACGGCAGGTCCGGCACGTCGGCGCCGTAGCGTTCGGTCAGCTCGGTCAGTTGCGCTTTGACCCAGTCGGTGATGCGGGTCATCCGGCGGGCCTGGGCGTCCCGGTAGGTGGCCACCCACTCCGGATCGAGGGGGACACGGCGACCGGAGAACAGATCCAGCTCGGGATCTCGCCGGAAGGGGTCGTCTTCGCTGATGATCGCCGGGTCGAGCCAGCCCTGGATCAGGTCGGCGCGGCCCGCGTGTGCATTGAGCATCACCAGGGCATCGACCGGCGGGAGTTCGGCGCGGGTGAGGTCCGTGCCTCCGCCGCCGGGAGCGTCGCGGATGCTCGGGTTCTCGGCTTCTGCCTGGTACAGGGCGGCCAAACCGCCACCACCGGAGTTACCGACGAGCACGATGCGCTCGTACCCCTCCCCCTCGCGGAGGTGCTTGATGATCGAACCCAGATCGGCCACACAGTTTTCGAGGATGACCTGGGTATCGTTGCCGGCATAGCGGGTGACGACCCCGACCGCATCCAACCCGAGCTCCGCACACGGTGTCAGGGCGTAGTGGCCGACGAAGTTGGAGCTCGGATGGCAGAAGACCAGCACGGTGTCCGAACGCCGGCCCTCGTTCGCGCGTTCGCGGCCACACCAAAGTGTGCCGGAGGCGCGGGCGATGCCGGAGTAGACGTCACCGCCCATCGCGGCCTGCATCGGAACGGGAAGCAACTCACGCATCACTGGGCACCTTCCGTGCGCCTTCTTCCAGATTCGCCCAGGTGAACGGGTATTCCGGATCGACACAGTCCTTGAGAGCTGCGGACAGCTGCAGGGGCCGGTGGGTGTCGATCATCACCTGGTATTCGTCGGCGCGGGCGGCGCCGAGCGCACGTTCGACGTTGCCCGGGTGCGGGCCGTGGATGAACCCGGCCGGGTGGACCGTGATCGATCCGAGCCCGACGCCGGTGCCCTGCCGGGTCTTGGCCTGTCCCTTCGCGTAGAAGAGGACCTCGTCGCTGTCGACATTGGAGTGGAACGGTGGGATCGGTACCGCGTTCGGGTTGTAGTCGAGCAACCGCGGGACGAAGTTGCACATGACGAACCCGGGGGCTTCGAGGATCTGATGCATCGGCGGCGGCTGGTGCAGGCTGCCGGTGATCGGCTCGAAGTCGTGGATGCTGAAGCTCCACGGGTACATGCCGCCGTGCCATCCGACCACGTCGAAGGGATGGTGCTTGTGAACGTTGCGGGTCAACCCGGTACGGGTCCGGACGATGACGGGCACATCCGAGCCGGACACGTCGAGCAGCTCGGTGGGGCGACGGATGTCGAGTTCGCAATAGGGGGTGCCCTCGATGAACTGCCCGCGCTCTGACAGGTAGCGCTTCGGCGGATCGATGTGCCCGCGCGCTTCGACGAACAGCAGCCGAAGTTCCTCGTCGCCGCGGACGGTCCACCGATGGATGGTGGAAGTCGGGACGATGACGTAATCGCCTTCGACGATGTCGATCCGCCCGAAAGTGCTCTCGAGGGCGCCGCTGCCGCTTTCGACGTAGGCAAGTTCGTCACCGGTGCTGTTCTTGTACAGGCTGCTGTCTTCGGTGGCGACGGCATAGGAGATGCGGACATCGTCGTTGGACAGCAACAACACTCGGTCCAAGACCGCGTCGCCCTTGATGGGCAGGCTGTGCGGGGTCAGGTGGATCGGCGAGAGCGGCTGGTTCGCGTGCAGGCCCTCGTCTGCGGTTTCGACGGTCTCGATCGCCGTCAGCGCACTCGGCGGATTGCGGTGGTAGAGCAGCGAGGTGTCGCCGACGAAGCCGTCCTCCCCGATCAGCTCCTCCCAATACAGTGAGCCGTCCGGTTGGCGGAATGCGACATGGCGCTTACGCGGAACGTGACCGACTTGGGTGAAGTAAGGCATGGTCTCAGTTCTCCTGCTTGGTGCCGATGAGGATCGCGGCCAGTGTCACGGTGCGGCCGCTGCGATTGCGCCACGCGTGTCGGGTGGCGTTCTGCACGACGAGGTCGCCGGGGTGCAGGTCGGTGGTGACCTCGTTGTCTAGTTCGAGGGTGACGTCACCGTCGAGGACGAGGGTGTAGTCGATGGTGGGGGTGCGGTGCATTCCATTGGGCTCGAACGTTTCGGCAAGCCCTGGTGAATGCGCGAGCTGCTCGGCGACGTATCCGGGGCCGTCGAAGGTGGGCTCGGCCATAGTGGAATCGGGTGGCAGGGTCAGGATGATCAGCCGGGTTTCGCCGACCGCAGGAAGTAGGGACTGCACACCGGGTGCGGGATCGTCGCCGGTGACACTGACCGGCTGCGCCGGGTCGGTTGACCACGCCACCGTCGAGGAGAATCCAGGAAACGATGAAAAGTGGTGTGCGCGTGCAGGTTGACCGTCGGATACGATGATGGAATTGCCGACGCTGTCGTGTCCGGTGACGACTCTACGCATTTTGGGTCTCCGTGGTGTTGGTGCCGGCCATGGTTCCGCGGCGGACCATATCTGCACCAGTCGAGGCTGTGACCTGGACTTCTGTCGCGAAAGATACCGACATTTGATGCCCTTCGTGTTGTGCGTCATTTACTGCTACTAATATGACAGCGGACACAATCTGTGTAAAACTAGTCTTTCCGACTTGAAAGATTGGTTTTGCTTATGTCGTCTGATTTCACGCTTCGTCAGATCGAGTACTTCGAGGCGGCCGCGCGTCTGGGATCGATCACCGCCGCGGCTCAGGCCTGCCATGCGTCGCAAGCGGCCGTGTCTCTGGCGGTCGCGGATCTCGAGAAGAACCTCGCCGTGCAGCTCCTGGTTCGGCGCAAGGCCAAAGGAGTGGTGCTGACCGACGCTGGTGCACGGGTGCTGTCTGATGCGCGTCGGGTACTCGAAGCCGCAGGCGAGTTGCGGCGCGACGCACACTCATTGAGCAGCACGCTGCACGGCACGCTCACCGTCGGTTGCTACGTGACACTGGCACCGTTCGTCATTCCGCCCGTCCTCGACGAGTTCGCCGCCCGTCATCCATCCCTGACCGTCACCGTCATCGAGGGTGCAGGTGAGGAGATGCGAGATGCGCTCGTCGAAGGGCGATGTGAAGTCGCGTTCCTCTACGCCGACGACAGCAATGCCCCGCTCACCACAACCACCGTCAAAACGACAACCCCCTACGTGATCCTGTCGGCCGAACATCCACTCGCCCATCAGGAAGCGATTTCGTTGTCCGATGTCGCGGATCTTCCGTTGATCATGTTCGATGCCCCGAGCGCCCGCAATGCTGCGCAGATGCTGCGCAGCGAGGGACTGAGTCCCAACATTCGGCACGTAACACCCAACATCGAATTGGTGCGGTGCCTGGTCGCGCGGGGACTGGGATACTCGATCCTCGTTCAGAAGTGGCCGGTCGATGTGAGTTACGAAGGAAAACCTCTCGTCGCCCTGCCGATTCGCGATTCCACCGATGTGCGTCGCGTCGTCCTCGCCTGGCCGGAAGCGGTCAAACTGACGCGACGCGCGGCAACGCTGATCGAGGCGGCGAAGGACCTCTTCTAATGGTCGTACCCGCCTCGAAGTCTCCTGCGATTAATCGGCCTGCCACGTAATTTCAGTCCGGCGTACTGGACACCGATGCGAAGCGTACGGGGGCTATCGCGCAGCCCGAACACGCAGATGAGCATGAGTACGTTGGCTGCAACCATATAGAGACCAATCGCCGTCGAGGTGCCGGTCGCTGCCAAAAGTGCCGTTGCGATGATCGGCGCTATTCCGCCGCCGGCGATGTCGCCGAGCTGGTAAGCAAGGAAGATGCCGGTGTACCGGATCTTGATCGGGAATTGCTCGCTGAGTATGGCAGGAGGACGGCGTAGGTGAGCGCGGTCGGAAGGACACCGAAGATGCTTCCGAGGGCGGCCAAGGCAAGGTTGCCGGTGTTGATCAGCGGGAACAGTATCACTGCTCCGGCAGCGTGGAAGATCCAAGGTGTCCGTCGGGTCGGGTTGACCACGCCACCGTCGAGGAAAATCCGGTGAGCGACGAGAAGTGTTGTGCGCGTGCAGCTCAACCGGTGGATACGGCAATGGAATTAACGAGGCTGTCGTGTCCGGTGACGACTCTACACATGTGGAGTCTCCGTGGTGTGGGTGCTGGTCGAGGCTGCGGTGAGGGAGTGTCGAAGATCCGCGGCCTCGCGGAAGGCCCGCAACTCGCGGGGAATATCGTGGCCGGCTGGTTGATAGAGCACGGCACTGGCGCCGGCGTCCTCCAGTTTGCGGAGCGTGGCGGCGATTTCCGCGCGGGTGCCGGTCATGGTTCCGCGGCGGACCACATCGGCGGTGATGTACTGCCGGTCGATGGCGTTCGGCTCGATGAGGTGACCGCGGTAGATCTCCAGGTGCCGGCGGTGTTCGGGTACTCGGGCGACGGCGGCCGCGTAGCCGGCTGCCTCGGGCATTCCGGCCAGCGGACCGTGTTCACCCATGTGAAGAGCGAGTGAGGCACCCGGTCCTGCGGCGTCGATGGCGCGGGGTGAGTCGATGGGTTCGTCGTCGTCGAGCACGGTGCCGTAGTAGGTCAGGTTGCAGGCACCTTGGTACGGAACTGGGTTGTCACCGTGGGTGGGGTTGGTGACCACACCCGCGCCGAGGCGTTGCGCAACGCCGAAGCCCTTCGGTCCGTGCGCGGCGATCCAGTATGTGACGTCGACCGGATAGCTGATACCTGATGCGGGGCTGTGCATGAGGCTCAGTGTGGTGTCCTCCCATTCGACGTCACGGCCGGCGAGTAGTTCCTTCAATGCCAGGACGTATTCCTCGATGTAGGCCCATCTCGACGGTTTGCGGCCCAGATACGTTGAGCTGGTGAAGCCGGCGCCGATACCGGCATCGAAGCGGCCGGGGGCGAGTGTTGCCAGATAGGCGATCAGTGCAGCGTTTGCGGTGAGATGGCGTAGGTGGGGGGTGAATACGGACACGCCCAGGCGAATTGACGAGGTGCGTTTGGCCGCGAAGGCCAGGGTGGCCCCGGTGTCGGCGTATGACACGGGAACGTCGTACACCCACGCGCGTTCGTAGCCGAGTTCTTCGGCTAGCACGATGTGGTCGGGTGTGTTGATGGCCGGCGGGAAAACGCAGTTGATCTCCATGGTGGGATACTCCTCGTCGAGTTCAGACCCTCGTCGCGACCGGAAGAAGCGAACGTAGATCGGCGGCGCTGGCGATGTCGTCGGGTGTGAGCGACACTTCTGCTGCCAGCAGGCGGCGTGCATTGACGTGATCAGCGGGACGGTTGATCGATTCGACAGCGCGAAGCTGACCTTGGTCATACCGGAAGATGGAGAATCGTCCCGATTCGAGATCACCGCGGATGATGTCTTTGTCCGAGCAGGAGGTGTACCCGGCGATTTGTAACTTGGTGGTGGACTGGTGGCTCCAGAACCATGGCACGCTGCGGTACCGTCCGGGGTCATCGCCGGTGATCTGTGCGGCGACGAGTCGGGCGTGATCGGTGGCGGCCTGCACCGATTCCAGGCGGATTCGCAGTCCGGAGAAGCCGTCGGGGAAGTTGGCGCAGTCGCCGATCGCGAAGATCGCGGGATCGGGGGTGCGGAGGTGTTCGTCGACGACGATGCCGTTGGCGACCTCGAGTCCCGCTTCCTGTGCGAGGCGGGTATTCGGTCGAACACCTACGGCGATCACCACCAGGTCGGTACGAATACTCTCACCGTTGGTAGTGACGACCGCTCGGACGCGGTCATCACCGACTATTTCTGCGAGGCCGGTGCTCAGTTGCACGCGGGTCCCGCGTTGGCGGTGCGTGGCAGTGAGGTAGTCGCTCGTCGTAGTCGACACCGCACGTTGCAGTACCCGGTCGGCGATGTCGAGGACACATGACTCGAGTCCGAGCCTGCTCGCTGCCGAGGCTAATTCCAGGCCGATGAATCCACCGCCGATGCTGGTGAGATGCTGCGCGCCGCGTAATTCCTGGCGTAACGCTCGCGCGTCGGCGAGGGAACGCAACACGTGCACACCGCCGAGATCCGCCCCCGGAATGGGCGGCACGATCGGGCTGGTCCCGGTGGCCAGGATCAAGTCCGTATAGGGCATTGCCGACCCGTCGTCGAGCGAGAGCTGGCGACCGGCCCGGTCGATCGCGGTGACCGTACAGCCGAGTCGCAACGTGATGCCCCGGTCGATGTAATACTGCTCCGGCCGAAAGGCGAGGTCGAGCGAGGCAGTGGGGTCGGCATACAGGTAGTTCTTCGACAGCGGCGGGCGTTCGTAGGGGAGCTCGTCTTCGGCGCCGAGGACGGTGATGAGCCCTCCGTATCCACGATCGCGTAGCGTGAACGCGGCCGTGATTCCTGCTTGGCCGGCCCCTACGATCACCACACCGGAACTCACAGTTCCTCCTCCGGCACGTAAACGATCATTCCGTCGAACTCCTCGGTCACCGGTAGTTGGCAGCTCAGCCGACTGCTGGAAACGCGGGGTGAGGTTGCGCAGTCGAGCATTTCGTCCTCGTCCTCGGTGACCGGTGGCAAAGCGTCGGCATCCGAGCGCACGTGAACGTGGCAGGTCGCGCACATGGCTTGCCCGCCACATTCGGCGAGTATGCCGGGTACGCCGGCTGCGACCGCAGCTTTCATCAGACTCGCACCGATGGATGCGTCGACGTTGTCGGTGCGCCCGTCGTGCTGGACGAATTGGATGGTCGGCATTGTCATCACTCCCAAGTTGTAGGCAGCGTAGTGGGTCCGCGGAAAACCCAGCCCGCCATTTGCACGTCGTCGGGCCGCGGCAGTGCCAAGTTCGGCAGCCGGCGGAAGATCGTCGGCAATGCAATGTCGGCGATCGAGATACGCGCGACCCAGGTTCCGAGGCAGAAATGAGGACCCCCACCGAATGCCACATGAGAGGCCACGTCTCGATGGACATCGAAGGCGTCTGGTTTGGCGAAGACGGTCTCGTCGCGATTGGCAGAGGCGATGATGACACCGAGCTTGTCACCACGGTGCAATTTCTTCCCACCGAGTTCGACGGTGCCGGTCACCTCGCGCGGGTACATACCGATCGGTGAGATCCATCGAACTGCCTCGTCGAAGACCTTGCGCCAGCTGATCTCCCCGCCGAGCACCGCATCTCGCTGTGCAGGATGACGCAGTAGGCCGAAGATGGCCACCGCCGTCGCATCGCGGGGCTCGTTCACCCCACCCCCGATGAAGATCTTGATGTTGGTCCGGATCTCGTCGTCGGACAGACCAGAAGTGGCCATCGACGAGATCACCGTGGGAGCGTGGTCGCGTTTGGCGGCCGGGATTACTTCGGTCACGGCGTCGTCGAGTTCCTCGCAGGCGGTCGCGCACCGTCGCCAAACCTCGGGATCGTCGGTGTAATTGCCGCAACCGTCGATGAAAGCCTGCGACCACCGCTGGATGTCGCCGGCAGTGGCGTTGTGTAGGCCGAGGATGGTACCCAGGTTGCGTGCTGCCAGCGGCGCAGCGAACTCACTTACGAGGTCGGCGTCGCCACGCTCGATGAATGCGTCGATCAACTCGTCCGCATTGTTCCGAAATGCTGGTGCCCAAAGCTCCTTGATTACTTTCGGCCGAAGCGGTCCCTCGGCGGCCTTGCGGATCCGGCGGTGATCATCGCCGTCCTTGCGTAACAGGGTGGCCCCGATGGCGCGAGTCATCAGCGAAGGCTCCTCGACGGAGCTGAACAGCTCAGGGTTGCGCTCGACCTGCATCACATCATCGAACCGCGTCACAAAATAGCGATTGACCGACGGGACCCACGCCACGGGATCCTCCGCTCGCAGGCGGGCATACACCCCGTACGGGTCGGCTTCCAAGGCTGCTACCTGGACTTCTGCCGCGTAAGATACCGACATCTGGTCGCCCCTATGTGTTGTGCGTCATGTACAGCTACGAATATGTCAGTCGACACAATTTATGTAAAACTAGTCTTTCCGACCTGGAAGATTGGCTTTGCTTATGTAACGTCGGATTTGGTATTCACTGGAGCCGTCGTTTCTTCGCGGGTATCGGCAGGTAGAACCACCTACAGGAGGACTTCAGCGAAGACTTTCTTCTCGACGCAGTGATGTGCGGGGAGTGAATGCGTCGACGTGCAGGACATAGCCGAGGTCGCCGCGACTGCCCTGACCGCGGACGGGCACCAGCGCAAGGCGTATTCGTTAACGGGCCCGCGCCTCCTAAGTTTCTCGGACATCGCGGGGGAATCGTCCGCCGCCACCGGGCGAGACATCCGTCCAGACGGTGGCGCTGTTGCGCCGCAACGGCCGTACAACCCTGCGCCCCAAACGCGACGGCTAAGGCAACTGCCCCTCCCCCGCTCACCCTGGCGGCTACGCCACCGGTACGCGGCCACCGCTGTGCCCACGGCGGTCCCAGCAGCAGGGCAGGAGTCGGTCGAGAACCCTCAGGTCAACCCCGGCAGAACATGCCGTTAGTTCAGAAAAATATGAACCAGCAAGCCCCGCCCAGAATTGCAACACGTCTCCGACCCTGAGCGTCGACGTCGACGGAAAGCGGTTCGCCTATCGCGAGTTCGGGCCGAGCACCGGCGTGCCCGTTGTCTTCCTGCACCACTTCACGCGGTCCTCGACGACTGGGACCCGCGTGTCATCGACGGAATCGCATCGGAACGTCGCGTGATTACCTTCGACAACCGCGGTATCGGCGCATGTGAAGGTCACACGCCCACCACCGTCGCGACCATGGCTGACGACGCGCCATCATCCGAGCACTCAGCCTCGAGCAAGCCGACCTGATGGGATTCTCCCTCGGGGATTCCTCTCGCAGGTGATCGTGAATCAGCAGCCTGCGCTGGTTCGCCGGATCATCCTTGCCGGCACAGGCGCAGCCGGCGGTAACGGCGTAGGTCGTAGGTCGTAGGTCGTAGGTCTGGTCATGCTACGAAGGCGGTCCGGTGATCGGCACGCCGGTGTGGTTTTGCCGGCTCTTTCGGCGCAATTAGGCGCAGTTGTCTCGAATAGCCGAATCTGTGCCCGGGATGGAGGTGCGAGGGCGCAGGGTGTGTGGCATGGAACACTCTTCGGTAGTTCTGATGAGCGGCAGCGGTTCGCAGCGGCGGGCGCCCTCGGAGTACCGCCGCGTGGCGCTGATCGGTGGCCATGGTGGCCGAAATTTCGTCGAAAGCCTCGCCGATCGTTGCGGGGGCGGGTTGATCGTGGACGTGTTGGTCTCGAATCCGACCGATTCCGACCTGCGACGCCACACCGTGCCCCGCGCGGATATTCGCACCCTGGTCGTTCCGGATGTGAGGTCGATCAGCCGGGGTGACCTGATCGCCCGGTACGACGCCGTGGTGTATGCGTTCGAGTCGTTCCGCGAGCGCGTGTTGCCGGTGTCCGGCGCCGAGTTGCCCGGGAGCGTGTGGGCCGACGATATCGCCGATGAGACTACGGCTCTGGGGGTGTGGAATCAGGCGGTGGTTGTGGGCTCCGGTGAGCGGGCGTGTGCCGCGGTCCGAAACCTCGGCCGGAGAGCGGAGCGTGGCGGCACCCGCGAGATTCTTGTGCTGGGCGGCGCACCGCGTAAAGAGCAAACCCTGGTCCACGACCTGCCTACCGGTGTCGATGGAGTCTCCGTCACCGTGTGTGGATACGACCAGTTGGTGGGAATCCGGGGACGCTCCCGCGTGGAGGCGGTCGTTGCCGGCGCACTCGACGGATCCACTCGACGTCGGTCGGCGCAACTGGTGGTGAACGCGACCGGCGCGCTTCCAGCGGTGCTGGCGGGGCTGCGCGTGAACTCGTCCGGACTCATCGCCAATGAACGGGGGCGTGTGTCGGCGACGTCGCACGAGTTCGTTCTCGGCCCGTTGCAGCACCTGGGGGCGACAGCCGGCCCGAACGCGGTGTCACCTGAGATGCTGGCTTGTAGGGTCGCCGAGCGACTCGGCGACTGCCGCAGCCCCTGGTCCGCAGTAGACCCAGTCCAGTGGCTCGAGTTCCGGCACTGCGCCGGAGGGCTCAGTGCACCCGTCCGAGAATCCGCACTCGCGAGCTGAAGCGGGCCCCATTACGGCGCCCACAGTCCAATTTGCGCAGATTCAACGAGATGTGCCGGTCACCGGCACACTGGGGTGGACCCCTGTGTGATCCACCCCACACACTCGGGAGGCGGCTGCACGGTCGTCGCGTGAGTGAAAGGGAATGTTGTGGCGCCTCTTCAAACGGTTCAAAGGATCGGTCCCGTATTGGATCTGTTCACCGTGCCCCGTCCGGAATGGGGTGCGTCCGAAGTCGCGGCTGCCATTGGCGTACCGCGTTCGAGTGCCTATGCCCTGCTCACCTCGCTCGTCGAGACCGGATTGCTGCAGTGCCGGAACCGCGGCCGCTACCGCATCGGCTGGCGGGTGGTGGAATTGAATCAGACACTCAAGGGCACCGTCGACGTCCGGTCGTGCGCCGCCCCGATAATTCAAGACCTTGCGCACAAGTACGGCGAGACCACCCACCTGGCCGTCATGGAGCGGTATCGGGTGCTCTACGTCGACAAGGTGCTCGGCAACCACATCATCAACGTCGCCGGAGCACGGATCGGCGCCCACCTAGAACCGCATTGCAGCGCAGTCGGCAAAGTCCTTCTGGCTCAGTGCGACCCCGGCGAGATCGAACGCAACATCACCGACAAGCCGCTGCGGCGACTGACTCCGTCGACGATCATCAACCCGGCCTCCCTGGCGCAGGAACTGCGGTCGGTGCTGCGGTCCGGGTGTGCCTTCGACGCCGGTGAGGCGGTCCCGGAGGTGCACTGTGTCGCAGCACCCATTCGGGACGAGATGGGCGTCGTCGTCGCGGCAGTGAGCATGAGTGTGCCGGCCAGCCGGTTCGTGCCTGCCCAAGCCGAGTTCAAAAGTGCTGTGATCGCGGCCGGCGCCGAGATCTCCCGGGCGATCGCGAACTCCGCGGACCCCGTGGTGCAGACCGAACGCGACGATCCGACGGTCGCGGCCGCAAGCTGACCTACTTCAGCCCGAACGCATCGACAGGAACCGCGACAGACTCAACGCGGCGGTCCGCACGGCGGCCGCCGAATGGTCGAGGTTGATACGAGTGTGCCACCCGGACACCGAAATTCCGGCGACAACCTGACCACCGAGCCCGAAGACGGGACTCGCCACACAGGCGACGCCGGCCCGCGACTCCTCCAGGTCGTAGGCCACGCCGCGCTCACGGATCCGGGCCAGCTCGGCGGTGAACCGGCCCGGCTCCACGATGGTCCGTTCGCTCAGGCGTGGGAGGCCGGTGGCGAGGATGTGCTCGACAACGGTCTGGTCGGAGAAGGCGAGGATGGCCTTGCCGATGCCGGTGCCGTGTGCGGGCCAACGACCGCCCATCCGAGTCGGCAGCGGCGGGGAGTTCGGGCTGTGCAACACCTCCAGATACACCACACAGTCACCGTCGAGGACCGCGAAGTGGGCCGAATGGCCCGTCGCCTCCTGCAGGTCAGCCATGTACGGGCGTGCGGCCTCCCGCAGGTCACGTTGGCGGGGCACGTGCTGACCGAGTTCGAACAGTTTGAGCCCGAGCCGGTAGCCAGTGCCCTCGCGCTCGAGCAGTCTCGCCGAAAGCAGCGCCTTGAGCATGCGCTGCACGCTGGACTTGGGTAGACCGCAACGGCGCGCGATCTCCGAGACTCCGAGGGCGGTATCGGCGGCGCCGAGAGTATCGAGCACGGCCACCGCACGGGCGATGGAGCCTGCGTCGCCGGCGGCCGTCGCCCCGGAGGTGCTGTGCCGATCACCGGCACAATCGTCTTGCATAACGGCCCATAGTGCCCGATGGTGGGAGTTCAGTGCAACACGTCACATCCCCGGCGGAGCTGCGACAGCGACGCGGGGCGTCCGAGGAAAGCCCGAGGTCTTCATGTCTTCCGACCAGGTACAAGGCGCCGCGCAGCGGCTGCTGGAGGCGTACCGGACCGGTACGCCGATCGATCCGTTGACTCCCGAGTTCACGCAAGCCGAATTGTCGACTGCCTACCGCATCGCCCAAGCTCAGGTTGAGCAGTGGGAAAAGGACGGTGACACCGTCAAGGGGCACAAGGTCGGGCTCGCGTCCGCTGCGATCCAACGTCAAATGGGGGTGGAACAGCCCGACTTCGGTCACCTGACGGCAAGCATGTTCCACCTCGAGCATCAGCCGATTCCGGCCGCGACGTACATCCAGCCGCGGATCGAGCCGGAGACCGCGTTCGTCCTGGGCCGCCCGCTCACCGGGCCGGGGGTCACGATCGCCGACGCCGTCCGTGCCGTGGAGTTCGTGCTTCCGGCGCTCGAGATCGTCGATTCGCGGATTCGGGACTGGAAGATCGGCATCTTCGACACCATCGCTGACAACGCCTCCTCCGGGGGTGTCGTCCTCGGTAGCCGTCCGGTGCTGCTGCGGGACGTAGATCTGCGCCTGACTGGTTGCACGCTGCACATCAACGGTGAGCTGGTGGCCACCGGCGCCGGCGGTGCCGTGCTCGGCTCCCCGCTGAATTCGTTGGTGTGGCTGGCCAACACGGTCGGCCCGCTCGGTGTGACCCTCGAGCCCGGCCACGTGGTGCTGCCGGGGTCGATGACCAAGGCGTTTCCCATCTCGCCGGGCGATTCCGTCGTGGCCAACATGAGCGGACTCGGCACTGTGTCCGCCGTCCTCGGAGAGCGAGCAGAACAGTGAACCGCGAACAGCAGACGAGCGAGCAGCGCTGGAGTGCCGGCCGCATCGCCGACATCCTCCTCGACGCCGAAGGCACTACCACCTCACGTACTTCCCTGTCGGCGGAGTGGTCCGGACTGACCCTGCCCGTCGCGTACGAGGCGCAGGACATCGCCCTGGCCACCCGCAAGGCCCGCGGTGAGGTCGTCACCGGCATCAAGTTGGGACTGACCTCCCGGGCGAAGCAGCGGCAGATGGGTGTCGACGCCCCCTCGGTGGCCTGGCTGACCGATGTCATGGCGTTGCCCGCCGGTGACCCGGTCCCCCGGAACCGGCTGATCCACCCACGTGCAGAGCCGGAGATTGCGTTCGTGATGAGCCGTCGGTTGGCCGGCCCTGGAGTCACTGCGGCCCAGGCATTGGCGGCGGTCGACCATGTTTTCGGTGCCGTCGAGATCATCGACAGTCGCTACGCCGGATTCAAGTTTACCCTCGAAGATGCTGTCGCAGATAATAATTCGTCCGGTGTGTACGTCACCGGTCCGGTACTGCGGCGTCCCGAGGATCTCGACCTCGCGCTCGAGGCGTGCTTACTCGAGATCGACGGCCAGATCGTCGACACCGCGACCGGCGCCGCCGTGCATGGCCATCCGGCCGAAGCGCTCGCGTTTGCCGCAAACACCCTGGCGGAGAGGGGTCACGCCATCGAAGCCGGATGGGTGGTACTGACCGGGGGGATGACGGACGCCGTCGCGGTCGAACCGGGCGCCCGAGTCGCCGCCCACTTCACCTCGCTCGGTTCCATCACTATTTCGGGAGGATAACCGCATGCCGTTCATCGACGTGACCATAGGTCTGGGCCGTTCCCCGGAGCAGATCCGATCACTGATCCACGAATTGACCGAAGCCGCGCACCGGTCGATCGATGCTCCGAAGGAGAACATCCGGGTCGTGATCCGCGAAGTCCCGGAGACGCATTGGGCCGCCGGCGACGTCACCATCGCCGAACGGCGCGCAGCACGCTGATCGGCGTGGCCGAACGATGCTGACCGGCTGGTGGGGTGCCGGTCGGCATTGCCGACTCTGCGTTGTCCCCGGTTGCTGCGGCCCGTAGACCTTAAGGACACCACCGTCTTTCTTCTGGGAGCCTCCGTGACCACAATTCATGCTGTCGACGCCGACACCGAACTCGACATCTTCGATCCGCCGCGCATCGCCGACCGGCTGTACCACGACCTGCTCTCCCCGCCCGAGATTCAGCAGGTGCGCCGCCGGGTACGGCGGGTCGCTGCGGACACCATCGCGCCGATAGCGAGCCGCATCGCTCGCAGCGACGAACGCATCGACGGCTTCCCCCGCGACGCCTTCGACTCGCTCGCCTCGGCCGGAGTGTTCCGCATCCCGTTCGCCGGGGACGTCGGCGGTGACGACCTGACCCATCGCGCGACCGCGACCGCCGTCGCGGTAGAGGAACTCGCGTACTACTCCAACAGCGTCGCCGCGATCTTCGACGTGCACTGCATCCTCGCTGGCAACGCCGTCAATCAGGGCACCGACGCGCAGCGACGACGATGGCTCGCCCCCGTGGTGGCCGGCGAGATCGTCGGATCGTTCGCCACCAGCGAGCCCGGCGCGTCGAGCGACCTGTCCCCGACCGCCGTCACCACCGAAGCCACCCCGACACCCACCGGGTGGGTGCTCAACGGCCGCAAGCGCTGGATCACCAACTCCGCTGTCGCCTCGTTCGTGGTGGTGCTCGCCCGCACCGGCGACCGGCTGAGCACCTTCATCGTGCCCACCGGCACCCCAGGCGTCACCATCGGCACCCCGGATCGCAAGCTCGGCAACAAGGGACAGATCACCGCCGATGTCATCCTCGAGCAGGTTCACCTCGACTCCGACGCGCTGCTCGGCGAGGAGGGCGGTGGCCTGAAAATCGCGTTGCAGACACTGACCTACGGACGAATCGGTATCGCCGCGGCCGGGGTGGGAATGGCCCAGGCGGCATTCGACCACACCGCCGCTCACCTTGCTCGACGACATGCCTTTGGCGGACCGCTTGCCGGCAAGCAGCATTGGCAGTTTCTGATGGCGGACCGGGCAACGACGATCGAATCGGCTCGCGATTTGTACCTCAAGGCGGCGCTGCGGCTCGACTCCGGGATCGCCTTCCCCGAACCGGAGGCCGCGATGGCCAAATTGCGCGGCACCGAAATCTCTGTGGACATGGCCCGCGATGCCGTACAGGCCTTCGGTGGACTCGGATTCACCCAATCCCTCGGCGCCGACGACACCGATGGACCGGTAGAGGCGTTCTACCGTGACAGCAAGATCGGCGAAATCTACGAGGGCGCGAACGAAGTCCAGAAGTGGGTACTCGCGCGGCAAATCTTCGGACGCGAAATCACCGGCTGAAGACGACCGGCGGTGCCGGTGCCGACTCTCGTGTCGGCACCGGCCGAGCCGTAACCGAAGTCACATCATGGCCCAAGCCGATAGTTCGCGGAGACGACGGCGATACCGTGAGAAGCCAGCCGGGACAATCGCTCGTCGGCATCGTCCTTTTGCCACCGACCTGCCACCCTCCGCCGTGCAGGTAGATCACCGCCGGCGGATCGCCGATATCGGGCCGGTACACATCGACGGTGATCGTGAAACCGTCCACTTCGGCGACGTGCAGACCGGATCGCACTCGAACGTCGTTCGAGAACGGCCTTCCCCAGGTCAGGTTTGTGAATCATGAGCATCGCAACCCTCCCTCGCACCGCGAGCGAATCGAACACTCGGTGATGTCTGCAATGCTGGGTCCATTTCACTCCCGACGCCGGTCGCTCTCGCCGGGGCTCTCGTTTAGCCGATTCGACCGACGCCCGAGAAGGGGTGCTGTTCGGCTATCCCGATCATGCACGCACACCCCGGGTTTTCAGTGGTTTCCTCGAGGAGGACTTCGGTGGAGTACCCGCGAAGAACGCAGCAAGTACGCCACCGCATCGACAGTGCACCCGTTCTGTCCGTACAGGGCAGAGATGAGCGAGAGGCAAACAATGAGTCGCAAGAGCGCCGCGATTATCGGCTCCGGCAACATCGGTACAGACTTGATGTACAAGCTGCTGCGGTCACAGATGATCGAACCGCGGTACATGGTGGGTATCGACCCCGACAGCGAGGGCCTTGCCCGCGCCCGGCAGGAGGGGCTCGAGGCCTCCGCCGGCGGCCTCGACTGGCTCCTCGCCCAGCCCGAACTCCCCGACATCGTGTTCGAGGCGACATCCGCGAAGATCCACACGGCCGCCGCGCCCCGCTACGCCGAGGCCGGCATCACCGCGATCGACCTGACGCCGGCGTCCGTGGGACCGTATGTCGTTCCCGCGGTGAATCTTCAAGAGCACCTCACCGCTCCGAACGTGAACATGGTCAGCTGCGCGGGCCAGGCCACCATCCCGATCCTCTACGCCATCAACGAGGTCGCCGACGCCTCCTACGGTGAGATCGTCGCTGCCATCGCCTCGCACAGCGCCGGGCCGGGCACCCGGCAGAACCTCAGCGAGTTCAGCGAGAAGACCGGCAGGGCCCTGGCCCAGGTGGCCGGCGCCGACCGCGCCAAAGCGATCTCCGTGATCAACCCGGCCGAACCGCCGATGAACATGCGCGACACCGTTTACGCCAAAGTCCGCAACCCCGACCCGGCCGCGATCGAACGCGCTGTGATCGACATGGTCGCAAAGGTGCAGCAGTACGTCCCCGGCTACTCGCTACGCCTGGTCGACGTCGACGGCGACCTGGTCACCGTCATGCTCGAGGTCGTCGGGGCGGGTGATTTCCTGCCCACCTACGCGGGCAACCTCGACATCATCACCGCCGCCGCCGTCCAGGTCGCCGACGTCATGGCCCAGCAGAACCTCGTCCAGGGAGCATCCCAGTGAATACCGCGAACAAGAAGATCACGATCGTCGACACCACCCTGCGGGACGGCATGTCGTCGGTGTCACACCAGTTCACCCCGCAGAACGTCGCCGACATCGCCCGCGGCCTGGACAAGGCCGGCGTGCCGACCATCGAGGTCGCGCACGGCATCGGTCTCGGCGCCTCGTCCATCCAGTACGGGTTCGCCGCCGCCACCGATCCCGACTACGTGCGCGCCGCCGTCGACGCCGTCGAGAACGCCGACATCGCGGCCCTGTATGTGCCCGGCATCGCGACCCTCGCCGAACTGCAGAAGGCCATCGACGCCGGCATCAAGACCGTCCGCATCGCGGTGCACTGCACCGAGGCCGACTGCGGGCAGCAACCCGTCGAGTGGGCCAAGGAACAGGGCCTGAACGTGATGACGTTCCTGATGATGAGCCACAAACTCGAAGCCGAGCCGCTGGCCGAGCAGGCTGCCAAACTCGATTCCTACGGCGCCGACGTCGTCTATGTCGTCGACTCCGCCGGCGCTATGGTGCCCCGGCACGCCGGAGACCGGGTCGCGGCGCTGCGGCAGGCGATCACCGCGGACATTGGGTTCCACGCCCATAACAACCTCGGCGTCGGCATCGCGAATGCTCTCACCGCCGCGGAGAACGGGGCCACCTTCATCGACGGGTCCCTGCGCGGGCTCGGCGCGAGTGCCGGCAACGCGCAGACCGAGGTCCTCGCCGCCGCCTTCGAACGGGCGGGCTGGGACACCGGTGTCGATCTGTTCCCGCTGATCGACACCGCCGAGCACGTCGTCGCACCGTTGATGAAAGAACCGCAGATCGTCGACGAGACCGCTCTGGTCCTCGGCTACGCCGGTGTGTACTCCACGTTTTTCCACCCCACCAAGCGGGCCGCCAAGAAGTTCGGCGTCCCCGCCCGCGACATCCTGATGGAACTCGGACGCCGCGGGGTCATCGGCGGTCAGGAAGACATGATCATCGATGTCGCCTCCGAACTCGCCGGTCGCACCTACGAGACACCGGCAATGGCTGGTTCGTGACATGGCCTATGGCAACCACGGATCGTAGGCTCGTAGGTCACGGACGCCGGAATATGACACCGCGCATTGCTGCGCCCACGGCAGGTTGCGACATCAACGCCGTCGCGACCTGATCCCACAGGAGAAGACATGACTGCAGTACCTGAAACAAGCGACGTCAAGCACCTCATCGGTGGTGACTGGCGTCCCGCGTCGGACGGTGCGACGTTCGAGACCCGCGACCCGCACGACGACTCGCTTCTGGGCAATGTTGCCCGAGGTACCGCCGCCGATGGCGCTGACGCCATCACCGCGGCACGTGAGGCGTTCGACGAAGGCCCCTGGCCGCGGATGTCGCCGAAAGAAAGAGCGAAGATCCTGCACGCTGTCGCCGACAAGGTCGACGAACATCGTGAGGAACTGTCCCTGCTCGAAACCCGGGACGGCGGCAAGGGAATCAACCAGGCACAGCACGCCGAGATCCCACGGGTCGCGCACAATCTGCGGTTCTTCGCAGACTACGTGGCGATGGCAGCCAACGAGGCGTACCCGGACGGCGACCTGCTGTCCTACACCCTGTATCCACCGGCCGGTGTGGTCTCCGCGATCAGCCCCTGGAATGCACCGTTGATGCTGGCGACGTGGAAGATCGCACCCGCGTTGGCCTTCGGTAACACCACGGTCCTCAAACCCGCACCCCAGACACCGCTGACCGCCAACCGGTTCGCGCAACTCGCCCTCGAAGCCGGTCTGCCCGAGGGCGTGCTCAATGTCGTGCACGGCTTCGGCGGCGAGGCCGTCGCGGGCCCGCTCACCTCGGATCCGCGGGTCGATCGAATCACCTTCACCGGTTCGAGCGCCACCGGGGTGAGGATTCTGCAGGCAGCCGCACCCAACCACACCCCCGTGTCCGCGGAAATGGGCGGTAAGTCCGCGAACATCGTCTTCGCGGACGCCGACCTCGACGTGGCTGTGCCGATGTCGATTCGGGCGATCTTCGGCGGAAACGGGCAGGTGTGCCTGTCCGGGTCGCGTCTGCTGGTACAGAATTCGATTATGGGCGAGTTCCTCGACCGGTTCACCGACGAGGCGAAGAAACTCACCGTGGGCGACCCGAAGGACCCGGCGAACTTCGTCGGCCCCCTCATCGAGCAGAAGCACCTCGAAAAGGTCCACAGCTACGTCGAGCTGGCCGAGTCCGAAGGCGGAAAGATCCTCACCGGCGGTTCGCGTCTCACCGACGACGCTCGCGCCAAGGGGTTCTACTACCCCCCGACGGTGATCGCAGGCCTGACCAACGACTCGCGCACCGCGCGCGAGGAGATCTTCGGTCCGGTCGAGACTGTGCTCGGCTTCGACACCGAGGACGAGGCACTGCGCATCGCCAACGACTCGCCGTACGGTCTGGCGGGAATTCTGTTCACCGACAACCTCAACCGTGCCCACCGCATGGCGGCACGGTGGAAGGCCGGCACGGTGTGGATCAACACGTTCTTCGAACGTGACCTTCGCTTGCCGTTCGGTGGTGAAGGCAGCAGCGGTCTCGGCCGTGAGGGCGGCCAGTACTCCCGCGAATTCTTCACCGAGCCACGGGCCGTCACCATCCGCCTGCGAAGCTGAACACCTGTCGACCACGTGCGGCGCCGGAGCGGAATCCCACCGCCCCCGGCGCCGCACGTCCTACCCGGGGAAAACACTCTCGTGACCACACCCGACCTTTGCGTCGTCGTCGGTGCAACTGGTGCGATGGGCACCGAAATCAGCCTGCGCCTGGCCCGCCGCGGGCTGCGCGTCCTCGCGGTCGCCCGCAGCGGCGACGACCTCGAGGAACTTGCCGCAGCCGACCAGCGCATCATCCCCTGCATTGCTGACATCGCCGACGACAACGCGATCGAATCGATCTCCGCGCTGGTAGATTCGCCTGTGCGCATGGCGCTGTTCGCCGCCGGCCTGCCGGTGCGAGGATCCGCTGACACCATCCCACCCGGCGACCTGGCCATGGCGACGAACATCAAGGTGGGCGGTCTCGTTCGTCTGTTGCACGCGGTCCGCGGCCATCTCGTGGGCGGTTCCCGCTTCGTCACCATCGCCGGCTCCCTGGGTCTCGAACCCGGTCCGCTCGATGCCGCGCCCGGCACGGCGAACGCGGCTGTGTTCAACCTGATGCGCCAACTCAGTGCCCTGTACGGTCCGAGGGGTGTCACCACCCACACGATCGCGCCCGGGCCGGTGGACACTCCGAGGCTGCGCGCCTTCGT
Organism: Rhodococcus sp. ZPP; assembly: GCF_017656075.1. Lineage (NCBI taxonomy): Bacteria > Bacillati > Actinomycetota > Actinomycetes > Mycobacteriales > Nocardiaceae > Rhodococcus > Rhodococcus sp. ZPP. The sequence goes on along the minus strand of NZ_CP058638.1, from coordinate 5,160,029 downwards.
CGAGAACGAATCCGCCGAAACCGGACAGGATCCGGAGGACATCTGGAAGCGTTACCACGCCAAGACCACCCTCGGACGGTTGCCCACACTCGACGAGATCGGCTGGGTCGTCGAAACGCTGCTCGCTCCCGAGGCCGCGGTCCTGCACGGCTCGGTGATCAACGTCGACGCCGGAACCCGCCACGGAATCGCCTGACCACCACCCACCGAAAGGACCCGCAACCCATGCCTGTCGCGCACTTCCACCTCGTCGACGGCGCCTACACCGCCGAGCAGCACCGAGAGCTACTCACCGCGGCAAGTCGCTGCTACTCCGAGGTCCTCGGCTCGCCGATCGAACGGGTCCGCGTCTTCATCATCCGATATCATCCCGACGATGTCGCCGTCGCAGGAAACACCGTTACAGACGGTGCTCCTGCAGCTCCGTACTTCACGGCGATCGTGCTCGCCGACCGACCCGCCCGTCAGCGACAGGAACTTGCCGCGCGGTTCACCGACCTAATCGTCGAGGTCCTCGGTGCGCAGCGATCACTCGTCCGAGGACAGATCGTCGAAATCGCCCCGGAAAACTGGACGATTGCCGGGACCGCGGCAGCCACGACCCGGGCCGATGAAATTGCCGACCGGGCGCAGTCGCTACCCTGATCCCCACTTGCGTATGGGCGGCGACGACATTCGTTGCGGCCGCCCATCGTTCGCCCCGCCCGGTTCCGGCAGGTCGCCGTGCGCGGCCCCGGGAACTGCTCATCTCGCGTCTACGCGGTCGCGTCGAGGGTTGCCGCGGTCTCGTTCGCGTCGTCCACCGTCGACATGTTGGCCCCGGCCCCCACCGAGGGGATGCTTGCGACCAATCCCGCGCAACTCCATCGCACCGAAGGTCTCGCGCGGGTTCAGCGCGTGATCGAACAGATCTCCACCACGCCGACATCACGCTGTCGGACATCGCAACGGGTGCGGAATGTCACTGCGGACGGTACACAAGCTATTCAGTGCGGCGGGCACCGCGACGCGTGCATGGCTGTACCAACCCCGCCTCGAGCGCGCACGAAAGTATCTGCTCACCAAGGATCTTTACGTAGCGGACATCAGCGACCGCGCCGGCTTCCGCGACGTGTCCCATTTCGGCGGTTGTTCCGCAATACCTTCGGCCGAGCCCGGGCCTGTACCGGAAGAAGCACGCGCGCAGAGGCTCGTGATGTTCTGTGCTGGAAGCATGTTCAAGGAAGAACGGTGTCCTCGTTGCTGAAGAGCATCGTGACACCACCGGTGGCGAAGTTCGCGAGATCTCCGGCGGCGAAATGGGCGACCCCGGGCACCTGCCGGACCAGCGGCAGGTGTTTTGCGGCGTAGTACAATTCTTGTTCTCGGCGTCCTAGGTCGAGTTGGGGACTGCGGGATCACACGGCCTCGGCTGCCGGCCGCGGGGCGTTCACCGTGAACTCCTCCTTGAAGATCAACCGCGGCGACATGCGGCGGCGTTTCAAGGCCTTGACGGCGGCGACGACCATCGCGGGCGGTCCGCACAGGTATGCGCTGTGGCCACGGCAACTGGCGAAGTCACCCAGCACGGCGTCGGTGACCATTCCCGTTGCCCCGTCCCAGTTCTCCTCACTGAGCACCGGGTGATAGTGGAATCGGGAATCGGTCGCCTCCATCGCGCGGAAGCACTCGACGTCGTAGAGGTCGGCTTCCCGGCGACCACCGTGGTAGAGGTGAATCGCCGGTAGCAGATCGTGGTCCAGTGCATGCCGAACAATCGATTTGAGCGGTGCGAGCCCGGTGCCTCCGCCGATCAGGATGGCCGACTCCTCCCGGGATCCGACGACACCGAACTGGCCGAGCGGTCCACGCAGATCGATGCGGTCACCCACCGCGAGTGAGTCGAAGATCCAGCCCTCGGTGGCGAGGCCACCCGCCGTATTCCGGACGTGGAACTCGAGCAGCCGTTGCTCGGACGGCGGGTTCGCCATCGAATACTGGCGCGCGACGCCGGAGCCCGGCACGATCAGTTCGGCGTACTGACCGGCGTCGAACTCCATCGGCTCGTCGAGTTCGACGACGAGCCTGCGGGTCTGCCGAGCGATGTCGGACAGTTCCCGTACCGTGCCTGTGTAGTCGCGGAGGGGGTGCATCGGCCGGCCGGGGTCGGCGTCGTTCACGGGAGCGACGGTCAGGTCTCCGTGCGGTTTCGACTGGCAGGCCAGCGCGAGTCCCGACGAGCGTTCGTCGGTGGAGAGGATGGTCTCGTCGGCGGCGCCGTGGTCGACCTCCCCGCAGAGAACCCGGATCTTGCACGTGCCACAGGTCCCCTGTGAACAGGCGTGCGGAAGCCAGCGATTCGCCCGCAATGCGGCTTCCAGGACCGACGTGCCGGGTGCGACCGGGAACGCCCCGTCCTGCCCCGACACCGTCACCATGCGGTCCATCGGTCAGACCTCCCAGGTGACGTGCAGGCCCTGCGGCCCGCGGAATGTCCATCCCCAGAACTGCGGGGAGCGGTCGGGATCGGGCTCGATGTTCGGGATCGTCTCGAACAGTTCCTCGAGTGCGATCCGCACGATCGCGGTACCGAGATACGTTCCGGCGCAGGCATGATTTCCCGCACCGAACGCCAGATGCGGCATGATCGGTCGGTCGATCTCGTAAGCCTCCGCGTTTCCCCAGACGGACTCGTCGCGATTGGCCGAACCGTACGCCAGCATGACCGGTGTTCCCGCCGGCAGGTCGATGCCGCCGACGGTGACATCGCGGCCCGCGACCTTCACCGCCGCACTCCAGATCGGCGCCACCCAGCGTGCGCCCTCGTTGACGGCGCGCGGAATGAGTGTGGGGTCGTCGACGACGCGTTCGAGCTGGTCGGGATGCTGAAATAGCCCTGCGAGGGTGGTCGTCATGACGTGTCCGGGCTCCTGAAGGGCGCCGAGCAGGAACACGTAGATGTTCGGATAGATCTCGGACCGGTCGCGGACCTGACCGTCGGGCATCCCGTCGTGCAGCCAGTGCGAGATCAGGGTGTGGTCGGGATGTTCGGTCCAGTGATCGAGCATCGGGTCGACAGCGGTGACGATCTCGGCCTTGACCCGGTCACCGGCCTCGAACGGCCCTGGGCTGGCGAAGTCTCCGTTCTCGTCGACTTCCGCGTTCCCGTACGACTGCGCCAGCGTCTGGAACCAGTGCACCAAGGTCTCCGAAGGGATTTCGGTGAGACCCATCAGGTCGCCGACCGAACGCACACTGATCGGCGCGAAGTAGGCCTCCTGGATGTCTGCGGCACCCAGATCCTCGATACCCTCGAGGAGGCTACGCGCCTGCGGCCGGACCAGCGCTTCGACATAGGAGTCCACGGCGCTGGGCCGTAGTTGGGGATTGATCCATTCGCGAAGCTTCTTGTGCTGCTCACCATTGGAGGCGAGTACGGTACCCTCTCCGAAGGTTCGTCCTCCCGACGGGGCGATCACCGTGGACCAGGTGTCCGAATCCTGCGCGATCTGCAGGCAGAGGTCGCGCGATGCCACGACGTACATTCCCACCGCCGAAACGAACGCCACGGGGGCCTCCCGCCGGAGCCGGTCGTAGATCGGATTCGGATCACGATCGAGTTCCTCCATGGTGATCGATTCGATCCACGTGGTGTTGGTGGTCATCGCGTTGTCTCCTCTGAAGTCGTTCGCAACATTCGAAGTGGGCGCGGCCCGAACTCTTCGGGGGTCGTACGCGCGGGAAATCCCTGTGATCTGGAACACTAGAAGGCGGAGGTGTGATCGAACATGACCGACAGTGCGCAGAAGGATGACTCCGCCTGCACCGACAACAACGCCGAGATGGTGCTGAGTACGCGCGAGCTGGAGTCGACCGAAGGACGCATGCGCTGGGCGGACACCCTCGACTCCACCTACTGCGAGATGGACGTCGACTGGCCCGACAAACACGCCCGGTTTGCTGCAGAACTGTCGGTGCGCCCGTTCGGGGACCTGACCGTGAGTGTGGTGCACGCCGATCCGCACACGGTGGTGCGCACGCCGGAGATGATTCGGTCCGACCCCAACGATGACTATCTTTTATGTCTGATCACCCGGGGAACGGCCACTCTTCAGCAGCACTCACGGACCGCGGTTCTCGAGCAGGGGGCATTCGGCATCCTCGACTCGGCGGCACCGTTCGTCGTGGACGGGAAGACCGAATTCAAGCAGGTCGTGCTGCGCGCGCCCCGCCAACTTCTGATCTCCCGGCTGCCCGCGGAGGCCATGGACCAGGTCACCGGCCTGGGGATGTCCGGACAGAACGGGCTGAGCGGTCTCGTCTCGCGTTTTCTCGTCGACATCGCGACCACCGATGACCGGTTGTCGGTGGGGTCGTCAGCATCGGTCGCCGTGTCCGCCGTCGAGATGCTCTCATCCGTCCTCACCGAGCAGGCACGTCCGCTGACCGCGACGATGCGGGTCCACCACGATGATCTCCGGACGGTGCAGCAGACCATGGCGCGGTACCTGCACGACCCCGACCATTCGACGGCGGAGATCGGTGCCGAACTGGGAATGTCGTTGCGTTACATCCACAAACTGTTCAGCATCGCAGGCACCACCCCGCGCACGTGGCTGTACCAGTTGCGCCTGGACCGCGCCCGGGGGCAGCTTCTCGGCACCGAGTCGACGGTCGCCGAGATCAGCGACCGGGTCGGTTTCCGCGACGTCTCACACTTCAGCCGCGCTTTCCGTAAGCGGTTCGGCGCCAGCCCAGCGCATTTTCGTGAGCAGCACGGCAGGAACGGCGGCGCGGCCGGAGCGTGACTCGCGGCCGCCGATTGACGTAGAACCATAAGTTGCCTTCCGTCCCTACCCGGTGTGTGCGCCCGAAGATCTGACGCGCCAACACCCACCGCTGGATTTCGTTGGCGCCTTCCTAAATCTCGCCGATCTTGCTGTCACGGTGGATGGCCTCCACCGGGCCCCCTGTGCCGTCGGCGCCGAGCGACCGCACAAAGCCGAGTCCACCGAAGGCCTGCACGGCATCCCGGACGATCCGCGCGGCCAGATCCGTGCCCCGCAGTTTCGCCATCGCCGCCTCGGGTTCGGGGAACCGCTCGCCGACGTCGAGCCGCAGTGCCGCTTTGAGATACACGGTGCGCACTCCAAATCCGCAGCGTAGTCCGCCATCACGAACTGCCAGTGCTGCCTCGAGGCCAGCGACGCACCGAACGCGTGCCGGGACTTCAGATGGTAGACGGTCCGATCGAATGCGGCCTGCGCCATGCCGACGCGCGCAGCACCGATCCCGATGCGCCCGTAAATCAGGATCTGCAACGCGATTCGGAGTCCACCCCGACCCGTCCGAGCACCGAATCCGGGCGCGGCGGACGTCGTCGAGATGAACATCGGCGGTGATCTGCCCACGATTCCCCAGCATGCGGTCGGGGATCCGATCGCGACACCCGGTGCATTGGTGGCACGATGAAGGTCGTCGGCCGAGCCCAGTGCGTGCGAGCACCACCACCACACCGGCGACGACGGAGTTGGTGATCCACCGTTTCCGGCCGCGCAGAATCCAGCCGTCACCGTCCGGGACCGCTTCGGTGGACACGGCGTCGGGGGACAAGTCGCTGGACACGCCGGTTCGCTGGTCGCGAAGGCACCCACGATCTCCCCCTCGACGAGGGGCCGCAGCCAGCGGCGTCGCTGCTCGTCCGCGCCCTGGTCGAGCACGGTACCCGCGAGGATGCAGTGCTCGTCGAAGATGGCGGCACGCTATTGGAGTAATAACCCAGTTCTCCACCGCGACCGCGGTCGCGGTGGCGCGGTGTGTCAGGCCGGCGCCGCCGACATCGGAGGGAACGGGATCCGGAACAGTCCCTCCGCGGCCATGGCTACGAACGCATCACGCGGGAAGCCGTCGGGCCGCTCGTCGCCGCCGGCGATGTGATGCGCAACGGGCTCAATCGCTTGGTCGCGAAGTCGCGCACCCGCACACGAAGGCCGCGAACCTCGTTCGGGACAACAGGTCGTGATACAACTCGTCGGCGCCCAGATTCGTGAAGTGCGCGGCAAACCGCGCACCCGACTCACCCGCACCGCGTAGGTCATCCCGCCCGTGAGCACCTCCCAGCCGGCCTCGATGGCGTCGCACCGTTCGGCGAGCGTGTTGGCCGCGAACGTCAACGCTTCGGCCGGATGCCCGTGCACCGCAGCACCGGTCGCGGAATCGACGATCTCCCCGTCGACCTCGAGCAGGCATGCCTCGAGCGCAAGGTCGAGGTCTTCCGGCCGCCGGCTGATCGGCCCGGTGACGTAGCGTCCGGACGGATTGTTGTCGGCCGCGGCGTCCATCATCGAAAACATCTAGCCAGAGAACCGGCTGTCGGTGTTCTCGATCGCGCCCACGACACGGTCGACGGCAGCCAGCGCCGTTGCCGCACTCACCCGACGCGACCCACCTTGTGTCCCTTGACGAGGTCGCCGCCGAGCGCCCACTCCTCGACCTACAACTGCTGAATGCGGTAGGCGAATTCGATCGACGCGTCGGGATGCTCCGGGGTAAGCGGGTCGATAGGTTCGCCCGTCCGGACACCTCCATCAACCGGTCGGCGGCCTTACGTGCGACGGCATCCAAGGCACCTCTGCGCTGTGTCTGTCGTTTCGGTCTTCGGATGACGGGAGGTCAGGAGGCCAGGGCCGGCGGGTGCGGTTCGGGAACCTCCCTGGTCGTGGCGGGTGTGGCGTGGGTCGTGTTGCCGACCGCGTGGGACACCTCGCGAGCCGCTGCCATGACAGCGCGGGTGAACTCGACGCGACGGGTTACGAAACGGCTGACCGGGACGCTCATGCTCACCGCGGCCACCACCGAACCCATGTCGTCGCGCACCGGCGCGGCCACGCAGTGAACCTCCGAGACGGCTTCACCGAGGTCGTAGGCGTGGCCGGCAGACCGCGCCACCGACAACGCGTCGAGCAGTGCCCTGGCATTGGTGATCGTCGACGGCGTGTGCCTGCGCAACTGGCGACCGGCCAGGTAACGGCGCAGTTCGTTCTCCCCCAGACTGGCCAGGAGTACCTTCCCCACCGCTGTGCAATGTGCTTCGAGACGGGTACCGACCCGTGCACCCTGCACGGTGATGTTGTGCGTACCGACCACCTTGTCGACGTACAACACGTGCCACCGCTCCATCACCGCGAGGTGGCTGGTTTCGCCGTACCGATCGACGAGGTCCTCGATGACCGGCGACGCGCAGGATCGCACGTCGACAGTGCCCCGCAGAGTTTCGCCGAGTTCGATCACCCGCCACCCGATCCGGTAGCGACCTCGGGTGCGGCACTGGAGCAGTCCGGTGTCGACCAGACTCGACAGCAAGGCGTGCGCACTCGATCGGGGGACGTCGATGGCAGCGGCGACCTCGGAGACTCCCCATTCCGGCTGCGCCGCGGTGAAGAGATCCAACACCGGCCCGATCTTTTGGACTGTCTGCAGTGCCGCCAAAGTGTCCGTCCTTCCATCCACGGATCGGCGTGGTTGCGCGGGTGCACAACCACCGACCGCCTGTGACTCGGAACACTAGGAGATGAGCGTCGGTGGAACCATGACCACCAGCGCACGGATGGATGACTGCGCGCGCACCACCCTTTCGCCGGGCTTGCCCGGCCGCCTCGAGGGTGATGTCATCGTGGGCCACTGCGGTGTCACCGTCGGTGCTGGATACGTAGGTGTGACTATTAACGGTCACGGGAAAACCCCGAGGCGATGACGTTGGGGATGTCACCGGCTTGTAGAGCCTGAGCATTGAGCAATGTTCCGGTGCCCTCCTACACCGGATCGACGTCGAGGTCACCGGGCAGTTTCGACAGTGAGGGCACGAGCACCAACCGTAGCAGGGCAGCGAAAGCAATGAACGCTACTCCCAGTGCGACAGGAATTTTCGAAGATCGTCTGACAAGCATCGATCGTTCCTTCGTGTACTCGTTGGGTAGATGAGGGACATGCGCACTGCCAGGGCGAACAACCGGGAACCCTGCTGATCCCCTTGTCCCGATGTCCCGACGCAGGCGCCTTCCGGCCCGGTTCGCAAAGCACACTGGGCGACCGGTAGCCGACGTAATGCCTAACGGCGATAGTGAAGGGAGTCCGAGTCGTAGACAGATTCGATGCAGCGATCGTCGAGTTCGCGTGCCAATGGTTGCCCTACGGCACCCCGCCACCCGAGAAGCTCCTCACACGGTTCGCGATGTCGAGTAGTGGGTACGAACAGCAGCTCGCGCGAATCCTCGATGACTATCCATCCCAGTTGCCGGTTGAAGACAGACGAAGGCTCTGGCTGCAGCTGGTCGACAAACCGGCACTACCAGTAGCGGCGGGGTCGCCGATCAAGGCGCACCGCCCCTGCCGCTCCCCCATGATCGAACCGACCGCGCGAGGGGCCGCGTCGGAGACGGGACGAGTGGGGAGACCTGTTCTAACGGTCCCGACAGGCCAGAAAACGCAATCTAGCGCCGAAGAGATCCGCGTTGCGCAGAGATGCCCAGTTTCCGAACTATGTCGGGGTGATTTCCGTCGCTTGTTCGGCAATTCTGGATTGTGTAGCGGAGAGCATGTGATTCGGATCAAGATCGTGACATCGGACACGAGCTGATACCCAGTCGGCAAGGACCGAAGCGCCAGACAACGCCACTCCGCACTGGTCCCGGTCGCCGGGGGGCACACACCCTCACGACGCGATCGGACAGCGGACACTGCCGATCTCAGGCAGGCAACAAAGGAGACGACCTATGAGCGACCCTCGGTTCGAGATTTCCCATCTCGCCCGCGCCGAACTGCTGAGCCCCAAGCCGCAGGAGACGGTGGACTTCTTCACCAAGTTCCTCGGCATGTACATCACCCACACCGAGGGGCAGTCGGTCTACCTGCGCGGGTATGAAGACCCGTACCAGTGGAGCCTAAAGGTCACCGAATCAACCCAGTCCGGACTCGGCCACGCGGCGATGCGCACCAGTTCCCCGGAGGCGCTCGAACGCCGGGCGGCATCGCTCAAAGATGCCAACGTCGACGGAGCATGGCGCGAGAGCGACTTCGGATACGGAAAAACCTTTACCTACCAGTCCCCGGACGGGCACAACCTCGAACTGCTGTGGGAGGTAGAGAAGTACCAGGCTCCGCCGGAGTTGCAGTCCAAGATCCTCACCCGCCCCTCGAAGAAGCCACTGCAGGGCATCCCGGTCAAGCGCATCGATCACCTGAACCTGCTCGCCAGCGATGTCACCGCGGTGAAGAACTCGTTCGAGCGGCACCTCGGTTTCCGCACCACCGAACGCGTCGTCGACGGCAATACCGAGATCGGTGCGTGGATGAGTTCCAACATCCTCGGCCACGAGGTCGCGTGCCTGCGCGACGCGCAGGGTGAGCGGGGCAAGATGCATCACCTCGCGTTCTACTACGGCACCGGCCAGCACAACATCGATGCCGTGGAAATGTTCCGCGACTACGACATTCGGATCGAAGCCGGCCCCGACAAGCACGGCATCACCCAGGCCCAGTTCCTCTACGTGTTCGAACCCGGGGGCAACCGCATCGAGCTCTTCGGCGAGGTCGGGTATCTGCACCTCGATCCCGATGGTGACACCAAGACTTGGCAGATGTCGGACATCGACACCGGCCTGGCGATCGGCGGGGCGAAGCTGCCGTGGGAAACCTACTTCACCTACGGCACTCCGAGCCCGCTCTCACTCGACCAGCACATCGAGAAGTACGCGCACTTCGGTCCCGGCGACCCCGACCCCGATGCGGCGGCAGCTGAGCAGGCGGTCCCGGACGAGATCGACCAGTCCCGCGCCGTCGCCGGCGCTCCGGCGTCCTGATACGCACGTGGGTGTGACCGGAGTTCGGGTCACACCCACGTGATCCACCTCGGTGTGCCGATAAGCGGCACAACTCCTTTGGAGTCGCGAGGGCTGGATCACACACTGTTCGGCGGGGCTGTGCAGGTCGGGATCGTCGATCGACGCCACCGCACCTCACACCTGAACCCATCCACTTTCGCTCGGTCGTCGGTTCACACGAGTGAATCAGCGCGAGTCCCCACTGCACGCGGGCCCGAAGCAGAAGGAGCACCATGACTTCCACCCAGAGTTTTATCGACGAGATCACGATCGAAGAGCTCGAGGCCGACCCCTATCCGTTCTACGAGCGTCTGAGGAAAGAGGCTCCAGTAGCCTTCGTCCCGGCGCTGGGCATGTACATCGTGTCGACGAAGGAACTGTGCGCCGACATCGCCAAGGACGCCGAGAACTGGCCGGCCGTCATCTCTGCGGCCGGAGGCCGCACCTTCGGGCCCGGCGCACTGCTCAACACGAACGGCGACGAACACCGCAAGCTGCGGGACATGGTCGAACCGCACCTGCAGCCCTCAGCGGTCGACAAGTACATCGACAATCTGGTGCGCCCCTTCGCACGTCAGCGACTCGCCGAGATCGAGAACGATGGAAACGCCGACATCGTGGCTGCGTACTGTGAGCCGGTCAGCGTTCGTGCTCTCGGCGATCTGCTCGGACTCGATGACGTCAGCACCGACAAGCTTCGCGAATGGTTCCACAAGCTGAGCGTGTCCTTCACCAACGCCGCGGTCGACGAGAACGGCGAATTCGCCAACCCGGACGGGTTCATCCCCGGCGACGAGGCCAAGGCCGAGATCATCGCCCACGTCGATCCCAAGATCGACAAGTGGATCAAGAACCCCGATCACACCGCGATCTCCCACTGGCTACACGACGGTATGCCCGAAGGTGAGACCCGCAGCCGCGATGTCATCTACCCCAACCTGTACGTCTTCCTCCTCGGAGCGATGCAGGAGCCGGGGCACGCGATGGCCACCACGCTGGCAGGACTGTTCACCAAGCCCGAACAGCTCGAACGGGTCGTCGACGACCCGGCGTTGATCCCCCGGGCGGTCTCGGAGGGCATGCGCTGGGTGGCGCCGATCTGGTCTGCCGTGGTCAAGCGTGCCGCGCACGAGGTCGAGGTCGGTGGCGTGACGCTGCCGGAGGGGTCGATCGTGATGCTCTCCTATGGCTCGGCCAACCAGGACGAGAACGCTTATAACGCCCCGACTGAATTCGATATCGATCGGGCCCTGCTTCCGAACATGACATTCGGTGGCGGAAAGCACGCCTGCGCGGGTACCTATTTCGCTAACTCGGTTATCCGGATCGGCCTGGAGGAACTGCTCGAGGCCATTCCGAACCTGGAACGCGACGAGGCTCACGAGGTCGATTTCTGGGGTTGGGGTTTCCGTGGCCCGAAGCAGTTGTTCGTCAAATGGGAAGTGTAACGGAATCACATTTCTGGAGGTCCGAAGTGTCCGGTCCGGAGATTAATGGATCGGGCACTTCGGGAGCATTTTTATTGGATTGGAGCACTGTCGGAAATGGCAAATAAATACACGGTCCGTATCCAGGGTAAGAATTCGGACATCACCGTTGCCGAAGACCAATCCATCCTCGATGCGGCGCTGCGGGCGAACGAATGGCTTCCGCACTCGTGCACCCAGGGCACCTGCGGCACCTGCAAACTCAAGGTGCGGTGTGGGGAGGTGCGCCACAACGAATCCCCCGAGTACACCCTGACCACGGACGAGCGCGCCGAAGGTTTAGCTCTCGGCTGTATGGCGACCCCCTGCTCCGATCTGACGGTCGAACCGATCGGCGAAGCCGGGGACGACGGAGTTCCGCACTTCCCACTGCGTGATTACGAGGGCACGGTGACGGTACTCGAGGACATCGCTGCGAATACCCGTCGGCTCGTGGTCGAGGTGGATACGCCGATGCTGTTCAATGCCGGTCAGTACGTCGAGTTGATCGTCCCCGGGCACAACGTCGGCCGGCAGTACTCGCTGGCCAATCCGCCGACGGAGACGCGGAACCTGGAATTCCACGTCAAACTCACGACCGGGGGTCTGGCCACGGACGGGTGGATTTTCGGACCGATGCAGGTCGGTGACCGCATCTCTCTGCGTGGGCCGTTGGGCCAGTTCAACTTGGTCAAGCAGCAGGACGAGGCCGCGATCTTGATCGGCGGTGGCACCGGATTGGCGCCGTTGAAGTCGATCGTCCAGCATGCGTTGGCCGAGCGCCTGGTTCCGGAGTTGTATCTCTACCACGGTGGACGTCGCCAGGAGGATCTGTACGACGTCGACTTCTTCCGTGACCTCGCACAGGAGCATGAGCACTTTCACTACCGCCCCGCGCTGAGCGAGGAACAGTGGGACGGGGCCATGGGGATGGTGACCGATGTTGTGCTCGAAGACTTCTCGTCGTGCAAGGGCATGAGCGCCTACCTGTGCGGACCGCCGGCAATGGTCGAGGCGGCGGTCAAGGCCCTCAAGCGACGTCGGATGGCGCCCCGACTGATCTTCCGTGAAGAGTTCACGATCGCCGCACCGAACCTGGCCGCCGTGGTGCAGTAGCCACGACGCCCCCTTTCCTCCGGATCAAGACGTTGGCGCTGACGGATCCGGACGGCACCGATCCCGCGGAAATGAATGGACACGATCACTTCCGCGGGATCGTCATATCTGCTACCGGAACGGCACCGTGCGCAGGTCCTCCGACGGACTCACTCCGAAGGTCTCCTTGTACTCCCCGGCGAACCGGCCGACATGCAGGAACCCCCACCGCTGTGCGATCTCGGTGACACCTTCATTCGCCGGGTCCGCCTCGAGCAGGTCTTTGCGCGCCTTCTGCATGCGGATGATCTTCAGCTGCCGCATCGGCGTCGTACCCAACGAATTCTGGAACCCCACCTGCAGGGACCGCACACTCACCCCGACGTTCTTGGCGACCCGCGCCACCGTCAGGGGCTGCTGCGCGTGCGCCTCGAGGTAGTCGACGGCGAGCCGGACAATTCCCGGCAGGGCGGGCTTGGGCTCATACAACCTTGCCCTGTAGTCGTGCTCAGCCGCGACGAGAAGCCCGCTCATCAAGCACTCCGCCATCGGCGTCGAGACGATGGGATGCAGCGCCAACGCCTCGGGACTATCGAGTTGATGAGACAGACCCTCGACCAGTGAGAGCCATTGACGGCCGACGACGGTGTCCAGATCGAGGTCCATGCCGAAGACGATCGGGTCGACGATCTCGGTTCCCAACCGTGCCGCGAGTTGATCCTCGAGCGCCCGGCGATCGATCTTCAGGGCCAGCACCGGGGTCGGATAGGGCGAGGCCCACCCACGCAGCAGGGTCCGCTGGTCGCACCGGTAGACCGCGGCGCAGTGGGGGGTCGCCACGGTCCGGGCGCGACCCGACCCGGTGACCAGCTCCCCCCGCATCGGGATGTTCACCTGATAGGAGTCGCGCAACTCGTTCGTGAAGATTTCCACCTCGGTCGAATAGTCCAGCCGGCCGAGCGTGACGGGACCGAACGAGGCGGCAGTCATTCGCATCTGAAAAATATGCTCGTCCCCGAGGACGCGAACCTCATGGGGATAGTAGAGATCGCTGCCGATGGCCCGCGCCTCGTCGATATCGTCGGAAAGAAACGTCTTTGTGCCGTTTCCGCGATCCGGGTCTTCGCTCATCTACTTTGTCGGTCTCTCTGGTCCCACTAAATCGAGAACGATTCAGTTATTGCGCCAATTGGCTATATTGCTGCGCTCACAGGATAGCGCGTCATGTGACCTGAATCATACGCTCATCAGGAATCACTCAACAGCTCCTATATCCAAATTTGGAGGAGACGAATGACCGTCGATCACGCGCCGGAAGGCGTGAAAAGCCCGACCGGATGCCCCGTTTCAGGTATGGCGGCAGGCTTCGATCCGTTCCAGGGCGCCTACCAGGTCGATCCATCCTCGTCGCTGCGGGAAGCCCGCAAAGAAGAGCCGGTGTTCTACAGTCCACTGCTCGACTACTGGGTGGTCACGCGCTATGAGGACATCAAGCGGATCTTCAAGACACCATCGGTGTTCTCCCCGTCGATCACTCTCGACCAGATCACCCCGATCAGTGACGAGGCGCTGCAGATCCTCGGCAGCTATCAGTTCGCTCCCGGCCCGACCATCGTGAACGAGGACGAGCCGATCCACACCGAACGTCGCCGACTGCTGCTGCAGCCGTTCGAAGCCGAAAACGTCGCCACCCTCGAACCGAAGATCCGCGAGGTCGTCAACACCTACCTGGACCGGGTCATCAAGGATGGCCGGGCCGACCTGATCGGCGATCTCCTCTACGAAGTTCCCTGCATCGTCGCGCTCATCTTCCTCGGCGTGCCCGACGAGGACATCGAGACCTGCCGCCACTTCGGGATGCAGCAGACCCTGTTCACCTGGGGACACCCCACCGGAGACGAACAGACCCGGGTCGCAACCGGGATGGGGAAGTTCTGGGAATTCGCAGGCGAACTGGTCGACAAACTCGAGGCCGACCCGAACGCGAAGGGGTGGATCCCCCACGCAATCGAGATGCAAAGGCAGCACCCCGACCTCTTCGACGACAACTACCTGCAGAACATCATGATGAGTGGTGTGGTGGCCGCGCACGAAACCACCACCAACGCCACCGGTAACGCGTTCCGCACCCTGCTCGAGAACCGCAGCTCCTGGGAAGAGATCTGCGCCGACCCCACGCTGATCCCCAAGGCCATCGAAGAATGCCTCCGCTACAGCGGATCCGTCGTCGCCTGGCGCCGCAAGGCCGTGGTTGACACCACTGTCGGCGGAGTCGATATCCCGGCCGGCGGTCGACTGCTGATCGTCATGGCGTCGGCGAACCGCGACGACTCGATGTTCCCCGAGCCCGACGACTTCGACATCCATCGAGGAAACGCCCGACGCCACTTGACATTCGGCATCGGCAGCCACACGTGCCTGGGCGCGACGCTGGCGCGGTTGGAGATGAAGGTCTTCCTCGAAGAGGTCTCGCGGCGCCTGCCGCACATGTCACTCGTTGCTGGACAGGAATTCTCCTACCTTCCCAACACCTCGTTCCGGGGACCCGAGCACGTGTTGGTCGAGTGGGATCCCCAGCAGAATCCTGTGCCCGCCGACCGACCCTGACCGACCCTGACCGACCCAACGAAACGAGGACACCATGTACCGCGTCACCATCGTCTACAACCAGCCCGCCGACCCGGCCGCCTTCGACGAGCACTACAGCTCCAAACATTTGCCTCTGGTGCAGCAGATCCCGAGCGTCAAGCGGTTCGCCGCAGGAAAGTGTGAATCTCTCGACGGCAATCCCCCCTCGGCGTACGCGCTCGCGCAGCTGTACTTCGAGAGCAAGGAAGAAGCCGGGCAGGCATTCGCCTCCACAGCGGGTCAGAACGCCGCCGCCGACGTCGCGAACTTCGCCTCCGGCGGAGTGACGATGCTGTTCAGCGACGAAGAGACCGTTCTGCCGTGAGTCGGCGGTGGGGTGCCGGCTCGACTGCCGGCACCCCACCTGAGTTCGCCATTACTGCACTACCGTGAAAAGAGAGATAGACGTGCCTACCGTCACCTACGTTCACCCCGATGGAACCAAGCATGAGGTCGAGGTTCCTACCGGCAAAAGGGTCATGCAGGCCGCCATCGGCGCCGGAATCGACGGCATCGTCGCCGAATGCGGTGGCCAGGCCATGTGCGCGACATGTCACGTCTACATAGAAAGCCCCTGGGCGGACAAGTTTCCCTCGATCTCCGAGGAAGAAGACGAGATGCTCGACGACACCGTCAGCCCCCGCACCGAAGCCAGTCGCCTGTCCTGCCAGCTCGTGGTCAGCGACGACGTCGACGGTCTGATCGTCCGGCTTCCGGAGGAGCAGGTATGAGTATCGACCGCATCGTCATCATCGGTTCCGGACAGGCCGGATTCGAGGCCGCCGTCAGTCTGCGCAGTCACGGATTTGCCGGATCGATCACCCTGGTCGGTGACGAGCCGGGTGTGCCCTACCAGCGGCCACCGTTGTCGAAGGCGTACCTGCACTGTGATCCGGACCGGGAATCCCTTGCGCTGCGTCCGGCCCAGTACTTCGACGACCACCGGATCACGCTCGCGTGCGGCAAGCCCGTCGTCCGCATCGATCGCGATGCACAACTGGTGGAGCTGATCGATGCCACCGTCATCGAGTACGACCACCTGATCCTGGCGACCGGCGCCCGCAACCGGCTCTTGCCCGTCCCCGGCGCCGACCTTCCCGGTGTGCACTACCTGCGAACCGCCGGTGAAGCAGAGTCCCTCACTTCGAGCATGGCCTCGTGCTCGTCCCTGGTCGTGATCGGGGCCGGCTTCATCGGTCTCGAGGTCGCCGCAGCGGCCCGCAAGAAGGGCCTCGACGTGACCGTCGTCGAAGCGATGGATCGGCCGATGGCCCGCGCCCTGTCGCCGGTGATGTCGGACTACTTCTCCACCGCACACACCGAACACGGTGTGCACATGCGGCTGTCGACCGGCGTGAAGACGGTCGTCGCAGTCGACGGCCGAGCAGCGGGGGTCACCACCGCGTCCGGCGACGTCATACGCGCCGACGCCGTCGTCGTGGGTATCGGTGTCGTACCCAACATCGAACTCGCCGCCCTGGCGGGCCTGCCGGTTGACAACGGCATCGTCGTCGACGAGTACCTTCGCACACCCGACGAGAACATCTCGGCGATCGGTGACTGCGCCGCTTACCCGATCCCGGGAACAGCCAGTTTGGTGCGACTCGAATCCGTACAGAATGCGGTCGATCAGGCCCGCTGCCTCGCCGCTCAGCTCACCGGCACCAGCACCAATTACCTGAGTGTGCCGTGGTTCTGGTCCGAGCAGTACGAATCGAAACTGCAAATGGCTGGGCTGACGGCCGGCGCGGACATCCACGTGGTTCGCGGTTCCGTCGACAGCGGGGCGTTCTCCAACTTCTGCTTCCTCGGCACCCGGTTGCTGGGAGTCGAGTCGGTCAACAAGCCCCGCGACCATATGGCGGCACGAAAGATCCTTGCCTGCGGTATGCCGCTTACTCCGGAGCAGGCAGCGGACACGGACTTCGATCTCAAACTGGCGATCACCCGGCACAAGGGCACGCACAAGGCCGAGGTTGCTTCAGCCGAAGTCGGCGAGCGTCAGGTGGTGGCGTCATGAGCGGAAGGTTTCGGATCGAGCGGGTCGTCACCGAGGGAAAATTTGCCCTCGACGGCGGAGAGTGGAACGTCGACAACAACATCTGGCTGATCGGTGACGATACCGACGTCGTGATCGTCGACGCCGCTCACACCGCGCAGGCGATCATCGACGAGGTCGGAGGCCGGCACGTGAATGCCGTGATCTGCACGCACGGTCACAACGACCACGTCACCGTCGCCCCCGAACTCGCCGAGCGTCTGTACGCCCCTGTGCTGCTGCACCCCGGTGACGACGTGCTGTGGAAGATGAGCCACCCCGACGCCAAGTACTGGCATCTCGAGGACGAACAGCGAATCGCCATCGCGGGCACCGAGATCCAGGTGATCCACTCACCCGGTCACTCGCCGGGATCGGTGTGCCTGTACCTGCGCGAGGCCGGGGTACTGTTCTCCGGGGACACCCTGTTCTCGGGCGGTCCCGGCGCCACCGGCCGGTCCTACTCGGACTTCCCGACCATCATTGGGTCGATCCGCGACCGGCTGTTCGCACTTCCCGAAGAAACGCTTGTCCACACCGGACACGGTGAAGAAACCACGATCGGCACCGAGGCACCTCATCTTTCCGAATGGATCGCGCAAGGGCAGTAAGCAAGCCAGGGCTCCCCCATGGTGCGCCGCATCACGGCGCACTCATCATCCACCTCCCAAGCAGGAGACGTTATGAATGCGGAAGAGCAAGCCATGCTCGAACTGGCCCGAATCTGGGCACCCTACGGAGGTGCGCGGCCCGGTGACATCCTCGTCGAGTTCGGCATGAGCCCAGCAACGTTCTATGCGAGAGTAACCCGAATCCTGCGCACCATCGCGATACGGAACAGGCCACTCGCCGAGCGCCATCTGATCCTGGAGAACGCGGCACGCTACTCCATTCAACCTGCCCCCGTGTACGAGTAGGGAATTGGAGACACGTCACCATCCGTCGCGGTTGGACCGCCGCAACAATCCCGGGTTCGCACGCGGCGCGCACGAAAGGCGTTCACGAACGCGGAAGAGACACCACCGGTGAAGCACCAGTCAGATTCGGAAATCCGGCAGCGGTGACGGACAGGACCTCGGTCCGAGTCTCCTTTACGCGATCGAACAGTTGGAGCTGGCCATACGGTCACGGATGGACACAATCCTGCGCCCGGCCGGCATCACGACTCTCCAACACACCGCCCTGGCGGTCTTACGTCGCTGCGATGGACTCTCTTCCGCCGAGCCGGCCCGCAATTCCTTCGTCACAGTGCAAACTATGGACGAGATGATCATCGCGCTCGAGAGTCGAGGTCTGGTCAGTCGGCGGGTCGACCCCAGCAACCGCCGGCAAATGCTGACGACAGTCACGGCGACCGGAGTGGAGCTACTCGATTGCTATCGCCGGTAAGTCTCCGCACTCGAGGAACAGATGGTCAGTCAGCTCACCCCCCGCCAGCGTGGGAACCTCCGTGAGTATCTCAATTCTTGCCGTGCCGGCTTGACCGGCTCCCAAGCACATTGACCGACACATTCCGTCCGTTCGGTTCTCCTTTACTCTGGGGAGCAGCACCGTGCGCCGATGCACCCGTGCTTCCGGGCATGCCAGGAGCAGCTCGATTTTCTGGATCGCCAACTTCACAGTTGCTCGTGAGAGAGCCAACGCGGGGGTGGTGAACCTGCCAGCGTGAAAGTAGGAGGAGGCTGCCCGCCCATGCCACCATGCAGCGCAGAGGAATGGAAGCCTCTCGAAGATCGCGGCAGGGTGGACAGAGCTGGCGGCAGGCCCGAGAGGACACTCGGGGGCGGCTCTATCGTCCTGCGCGGCCGGCTGACACCCCGCACACGGCACTTCGGACCAGTCACTTCCCGGACCCACCAAATTCCACCCTACAACCGGGGCCACCGGTTCGTCTTGACACAGAGAGGCGCCGTTTAGTAACCGGCGGGGATGCCGAACACCCGGATCGCATCGCGGTACATGCCGAGTTGCTGATCCTTGGTCAAGGGCGCGACTTCGGCGATCAGCTGTCCCGCACTGGTAACGGCGCTCATCGCGCCGACCACCGGAAGCCCGGCAACGTTGAAATCGACCGTTGCCCTACGGATGTGGTTGGCCGACGTCACGATGATCGCGCCACCCGCACCGAGCGAGCGCGCCAGCGGAACCGAGTTCAGTGCGTTGGCTACCGTCGATCCGGCACGGTGCTCTGCGTGGATCCGCTGGTGTGCAACACCGTTGGCTTGCAGCCACCCCTGCATGGCGGCTGCCTCGGTGATGCCGTTATTTGGGTTACCGCCGGTGACGATGATGGGCGAGAACGGCGACACGAACGACTGGATCACTGTGGCCTGTAGCCGGTTGATCAACTCCGGGCGCATGCTGCCGTCGGGCAGCAGTCCGTAACCGAGAACGATGATGGCGGTGGACGGGCCTTGGATTGCCGGAAGCGGGTTCGGTGGCGTGAACGACGCAGTCCTGACTGCGTCGAGCAGGCCGTGCACGCCGGCCCGCATGCCTGCGTCCATCGCCCCCAGTCGTGCGAGCGCGGCCTCGCGGGTGATCAGGTCGGAGGCGGCATCGGCATAGATCGCTTGCAAAGCCACCGCATTCGGGTCGCCCGGGTCCTGGGCGACGGCTCCGCCGATGTCGGCGAGCGCACCTCGGGTGTCCCCGTCAGCGAATTTTCCCTGGGCACTGTTGAAGAGATCCGCCGCCGAGGCCGAGGCGATCGCAGTGGGTGAGACGAGGAGGACGAACGTGAAGAGGGTGGACAGGAGAGCGGCCAACACCGCTCTGGCCGGATACGGCCGGACACGCGTGTGCATTCTCAACGAGGACCTTTCCGTCGGATTTTCACTACAAGACTCGTGCGATGGTCCGTGGAGCGTCGGCGGCCAGTGTAGTGGCCCGACCGGTCGCACTGCGCGGTTTCGTACCCGGCGGTTTCCTTCGCCAATCAGGACAGGACCCGTCCGCAATCGGTGGCATTCTTGTCGTCATGCGAGAAACTTCGGCGCGACTCCTCCGGATGCTCTCACTCCTGCAGACCCGCAAGGAGTGGTCGGGAGCCGAACTGGCCGATCGACTCGGGATCACACCGCGCACCGTTCGCCGGGACGTCGACAAGCTTCGCGATCTCGGTTATCCGGTCGACGCGACCGTCGGCGTCGGCGGCGGATATCAGCTCGGTGCCGGTGCCGAGATGCCGCCTCTGCTACTCGACGACGAGGAGGTTCTGGCGGTGGCACTGGGACTCCAATCCGGCTCCACCGGTTCGGTGGTGGGCATCGGCGAGGCGTCGATGCGCGCTCTCGCCAAGCTCCGGCAGGTGATGCCGTCGCGGCTTCGGCACCGCCTCGAGACGTTGCAGGTCGACGTGGTGCACCGAGAACCCGCACGGAGCGCCGTCGACGCCCAGGTGCTTTCCAGCGTCGCATCTGTGTGCCACAACCACGAGCGGCTCCGCTTCGACTACAGCACCCACGACGGCACCGCGAGTCGCCGCGAGGTGGAGCCCTATCGACTCGTTCGGTCCGGGGTCCGCTGGTATCTGGTGGCATGGGATCTCACGCGCGCCGACTGGCGTTCGTTCCGGGTGGATCGGATGACGCCGAAGATTCCGACAGGACCCCGCTTCACGCCGCGTGAGCTCCCACCGGGCGGCGCCGCCGATTTCGTCGCCCGCGGAATCACCCGCGCCGTCACCCGGGTACGCGCGCGAGTGCTGTTGCACGCTCCGATCGGTGAGATCGCACCCATGGTGCACGAAGACTGGGGCACTCTCGAGGAACTGCCGGACGGCCGCTGCGCGGTGGCGCTCGGCGGCGACTCCCTGGCGTCGATCGCTCAGTGGCTCAGCGCTTTCGGTACCGATTTCACCGTCCTCGATCCCCCTGAGCTGCGGGAAGAGTGCCGACGGGTGGGCGAGCGCCATCGCCTCTTCGCCGACCGCTACGGTAACGCCTGACCAAGACGCCGTGCGGTGGTCACCGTGTCCGGGATAACGACGGAGCGACACGGTCGTTGTTCGGCGTCCGAGCATTGACGAGACGAAAGGTCGGGGTTGTCGGGGATGCAGCACACGATTGTCGAGGAGGGGCGCGCTCGCGCGCCGTCATGGCCCGAAAACAGCGCGAAAGTGCTTGTGGGGGCCCATGTGGCGCTCGGCGCCGCAACCGTCGTCACCATGGTGTTCTCGCTGGCGTTCCTCTGCACACTCGACAACGGAAACGATCCGTGGACCTGGCCGGCACGGTACTCGTCGGCATGGTATGTGCGCGGCGATTCTCGCCTCGACGGTGTGGGCACTTCTCGTCACCGGCGTGCTGATCTTCCGGCCGGCACGCCGACGCGGACTGGGCACCGCAACCTTCCTCGTCGCCGTGACCCTCGGTATCTGCGCCGTCGTCGGTCTCTTCGGCCCAAATTCTGCGCTTCAGCTCTGGCTGGTGTGCGCAATCAATCTCGCGTATCAGGCTGCGCATCTACGTTCGGTGTGAGATGAAAACGAGGCAAGGCCCCACTCCTGCGGAGTGGGGCCTTGCTCGAACGTCATGTCCCGGCGAACCGGGAAGTCATAGCCGTTCTCAGACCAGGGTGACGCCGGTGGCCTGCGGGCCCTTGTTGCCCTGGCCGATCTCGAACGAAACACGCTGGTTCTCCTCGAGCGTGCGGAAGCCGCCGCTCTGGATCTCCGAGTAATGGACGAACACGTCAGCGCTGCCATCCTCGGGGGCGATGAAGCCGAACCCCTTCTCGGAGTTGAACCACTTCACGATGCCCTCTGCCATGTAAATCTCCTCTAACACAGTTTCTTCTTCAGGTAACCGGCTCGGTTACCAGGGTCATCTGACACGACCGCTTATGACAATTCCTGTGGAGGACGTCCAAACGCTCGCAACCATCGATTTGCGAGCGTGGGAAACACAAACACAAAACTTACGACCTCCAATAGTGAACCACATCCGCGCCCGCTTGTCTCCCCCAACCCCGGAATCTGGGTCGATCGGCGCCCACCTGATGGGATTCGACACCTCGTGCCGGCGCTCGCCTCGGCCCGATCCACTCACTTCGCTGCCGGCATCCTCCGCAGGATGGGGGAACCGCGGCTACGGACGGGTGGCAGCAAGACGCACGAATGCCGCAGCGTCGAGCCTCTCCCCGCGCGTGGACGGCTCGATTCCTGCCTCGACGAGCCTGCGCTCCGCTTCCGCCGGCGATCCGGCCCAGCCACTGAGCGCCGCTCGTAAAGTCTTGCGGCGCTGCGCAAATGCCGCGTCGATCACGGCAAACACTCGTCGCCGGTGCTCGTCGTCGATCGGCCACGGAGGTTCTGCGTAACGATCGATCCGCACCAATCCCGACTCCACCTTGGGAACAGGCCAGAAGACCGCTTTGCCCACGGACCCCGCACGGCGGACCGAACCGAAGAAGTTGGCCTTCACGCTCGGCACTCCGTAGGTCTTGCTGCCGGGCTGTGCCGCCAGGCGGTCCGCCACCTCGGCCTGCACCATCACCAGAGCCGTTCGCAGACTGGGCAATTCCGCAAACAGGTGCAGCAGCACCGGCACGGCCACGTTGTACGGCAGGTTGGCGACGAGCGCGGTGGGTTCACCGGGGATCTCGGACGGCTGGACGCGCATCGCATCGGCCCCGACCACGGTCAACCGGTCCGCGAGCCCCGGAGCGCGGGCGGCGACCGTGACCGGCAGCCGGGCGGCGAGGTTGGGATCGATCTCGACCGCAATCACCTTGTCCACCACGTCGAGTAGCGCCAGGGTGAGCGACCCTAGACCGGGCCCGACCTCGAGAACGATGTCGCTGCTCCCCACGCCGGCGGTGGCCACGATACGACGAACGGTGTTGGCGTCGTGAACGAAGTTCTGCCCCAGCTGCTTCGTGGGGCGCACACCGAATTCCTCGGCTAGCGAACGCACTTCGGCGGGGCCGAGCAGAGCAGCCTGCCCTCGGGGAGACTGGCCTCGTTCGACATGGGGTGATTCGGCGTCGGACACCAGGGGAACTTTAACGGACTCCGAGCCTGCCCGAACACGTCGGCCATGCTCCCCAGCCCTGGGTCTGCTGCGTTCGGGACGCGATGGCGATCTGCTCCTCGCGGGTGGCGAGATCGGCCCGCGGCGCGTACCTGAGACCGCCCTGACGCTCCCAGGTGTTCTGGTCGAACTGAACGCCGCCGAAAAAGCCGTTGCCCGTGTTGATGGCCCAGTTCCCGGTGGCTTCACACTGCGCGAGCGCATCCCAGACGGCGCCGTTCTCGACGGGAGGCACCTCCGTGCCCGGTTTCGCGCCGACTCTGATCACCTTGGGCTGCGCGGGCGTGGTGACCGTGGCCGCCACCTGGTTGCGGCCCACTTCCCTGCCGTTGACCGTGTTGACCGCAAAGGTGACGTCCTGCACACCCGGCATGCCAGGGTTCTCCACGACGGTGCGGCTCATGTTCATCGTGGGGTCGTCGATCCGCTGCTCCGGCGGCGCCAACGGCAGGGTTTCGACCTTCGTCTCGACTCGGTCGCGGGTGACCGTGACGCCCATACCCTCCGCCAGCGGCGTGTCCGCGGGGGGCACGACCGTGTCGGCCTGTTCGAGAGGCGCACCGTGCGCGGTGAGGAAGTCCCCGACCGTCGGTGCCGCCAGCCGCACATCCGTCACCGGCGAAGCGCCGTCGGTCAGCCTGACCACCATCGGGTTGAGCACCTCCAGCGCGGCGCCGTCGAGGGGCAGGCGCTGCGAACGCGACGCGGATACGTGCACGTCCTCGGCGAGTTCCAACTGCTTCAACGCGTCCTCGACGGTGAGCGCCGTGGTCCACACGGTCTTGGGCTGACCGTCCACGGTCAGGGACACCTCGCGTGCGCGGCGCAGAACCACCGTGTCACCGTCGGACAGGGATGCGTCCCGTTCCGGTGCCACCACGTCGCGCTCGTCGAGCGAGTACCCGGCGTCGGACAGCGCGGCGTCGACACTGGTACTCATGGTGCTCAGCGAGACCTTCTCACCGTCCACGTCGAGTGTGACGGTCTTGTGCCGGACCACGGCCATCACTCCGCCCGCGATCAGTGTGGCGAGAAGCAGCGCGACCACGGTGTACAGCAGCGGCGAGCGGGCCGAGTTGATCTTGGCGAAGGGCGACATCGTGTTCCTTTACTCGAGCCGAGCGGGTCAGCGGAGTCCGAGCTTGCTGGTGCAGGCGGGCCATGCACCCCAGCCCTGCGTCGCCTGAACCTTCTCGGCGACGGAGATCTGCTGCTCGCGCGACGCGAGGTCTGCGCGAGGGGCGTAGGCGGTGCCACCGAACGCTTCCCAGGTGCTCTGCGTGAACTGGAGTCCGCCGTAGAAGCCGTTCCCGGTGTTGATGGCCCAGTTGCCGGTGGCCTCGCAGTGCGCAATGGAGTCCCAGGTCGACGCGTTGGAGATGGCGATCTCCTTCACGCCGACACGGACGACGGCGGGCGCCGGTTCGCGCAGGATCTCCGACTTCAGTTCCTGGCGGCCTGCCTCGACCCCGTTGACGGTCTTCACTGCGGCCGTCACGGTGCGCTCACCGGGAACGCCCGGGTTCTCGACGACGGTCTTGCCCTTGTCGAGCGCGGGATCGTCCACGCGGTTCTCGGGGGGCGCGATCGGCAGGGTCTCGGTGCGGGTCTCGGTGCGGTCGCGGGTGACGCGGATCTCGGCGCCGTCGACGACGGGGCTGTCGGCGGGAGGTACGACGGTGTCGGCCTGCTCGAGCGGGGCACCCTTGGCCGCCAGCAAATCGCCCACGGTGGGGGCGGCGAGGCGGACCTCGGCGATCGGCGCCCCGCCGTCGGCAACCTTGACGAGCTTGGGCTCGACGACGTCCAGCTCGGCACCTTCGAGCGGAAGGCGCTGCGAACGCGACGCCGAGACGTGCACGTCGTCGGCCAGTTCGAACTGCTTCAGAGCGTCGTCGACGGTGAGCGCCGTGGTCCACACCTTCTTCGGCTCTCCGTCGACGGTGAGCGTGACCTCACGGGCGCGCCGCAACACGACGGTGTCACCTTCGGAGATCGAGGCGCCGGCAGCGGGCGCGACAGCGTCACGCTCGTTGAGGGTGTACCCGGCGTCGTCGAGGGCCCCGCTCACATCGGTAGCCATGGTGCCGAGCGACATGCTCTCGCCGTCGACGTCGATCGTGACGGTCTTGTGCCGGGCTACGGCCAGGGCGCCACCGACGACGAGGGTCGCAAGCAGTGCGGCGACCACCACGTAGAGAAAGGGCGATTTGGCGTTGTTAAGTCTGGCGAGTACTGACACATCAAGTCCCAAAGGCTGGCGAAAGTTTGATCACGGTACGGTAACGAATCGGCTTTGCTATGGCAACTTTGCAGCCAGCACCTGCTACCTAGATCACAAAAAGATTGAGATCGGACATGGTTTTCGACTGGGACGCGAAAACGCGTCGAATTCGGGCCACCCGCGGTGACGCAGTATCTTGCGTCTGCACCAAGAGCCCGGAAGCGACCGGGCACCTGTCATAGAAAGCTGGGGTTCCGTGCACAGCAGATCCGATCGACTTCTGAGACACGCCAGACGTCCGAGAGTGCCCGCGGTGATCGCCGCGCTGACGCTGCTCGTCACACTCGTCGCGCCAGGCCTCGCGAGCGCGCAACAGCCCGATCCGAACGGCGCGCAACAGCCCGCCCCGGGCAACAACTACATCATCGCCACCGATATCACGTTCGCGCCGTTCGAGTTCCAGGACGAGTCCGGCAAGCTCGTCGGCATCGACATGGATCTGCTCGCGGCCATCGCCGAAGACCAGGGATTCGACTACACCGTCAACGCGGTCGGATTCGACGCCGCACTACAGGCGGTCACGGGCGGGCAGGCCAACGGAATGATCGCCGGGATGTCGATCACCGACGCCCGCAAGGCCACATTCGACTTCTCCGACCCGTACTTCGAGTCGGGCGTCCAGATGGGCGTGCTCGAGGACGACGACTCGATCGCCTCGTACGAGGATCTGCGCGGCAAGTCGGTCGCAGTCAAGAACGGCACCGAGGGTGCCACCTACGCGGAGTCCATCAAGAATCAGTACGGCTTCACCACCAAGTACTTCGCCGACTCGTCGAGCATGTTCGACGAGGTGCGCACCGGTAACTCGGCCGCCGTGTTCGAGGACTACCCCGTACTGGCCTACGGCATCAAGCAGGGCAATGGTTTCAAGACCGTCACCGACAAGGTTCCGGGCGCAAGTTACGGCTTCGCCGTGGCCAAGGGCCAGAACGCGCAGTTGCTGCAGCAGTTCAACGCCGGGCTCGCCAACCTGAAGGCCAGCGGCCAGTATGACGAGATCCTCGCCCGGTACCTCGACACCGACGCGAGCACAGACGACAATTCCATTCTCGGATTGATCAAGAGCACCTACCCGCTGTTGCTCGAGGGACTGTGGCTCACGATCGTCCTCACCGTGGTCTCGATCGCGATCGCTCTCGTGCTGGGCGCAATCTTCGGCCTGTTCCGGGTATCGACCAACATCGTGCTGCGCGGAATCGGCACCACCTACGTCGACGTCTTCCGCGGAACGCCGTTGCTGGTGCAGGCCTTCTTCATCTACTTCGGCATCCCGGCGGCACTCGACTTCCAGATGTCGGCGTTCACCGCCGGCATCATCACGCTGAGCCTCAACGCAGGCGCGTACATGGCCGAGATCGTGCGCGGCGGCATCCTGTCCGTCGACAAGGGCCAGATGGAAGCGTCGCGAAGCCTCGGAATCAGTTATCTGAAGTCGATGCAGAAGGTGGTGATGCCGCAGGCCGTGCGCACCATGATCCCGTCGTACATCAATCAGTTCGTGATCACCCTGAAAGATACGTCGATCCTGTCCGTGATCGGGCTGGCCGAGCTCACGCAGACCGGGCGCATCATCATCGCCCGCAACTACCAGTCCTTCAACATGTGGCTGATCATCGGCGTCATGTACTTCATCATCATCATGGCGTTGACCAAGCTGTCGAACCGCCTCGAGAAGAGGATCAATCGATGACCGAATCGAACCCGACCCCGACGGCCACCACTGAGCCGAAGATTCGCGTGCGCGGTCTGAAGAAGTCGTTCGGTGACAACGAGGTACTCAAAGGCATCGACGTCGAGATCCAGAGCGGCGAAGTGGTCTGCGTGATCGGCCCGTCCGGCTCCGGCAAGAGCACCTTCCTGCGCTGCCTCAATCGGCTCGAGGACATCACCGGCGGCAGCGTCGTCGTCGACAACTTCGACGTGAGCGACAAGAAGATCGACATCGACCGGGTGCGTCAGCACATCGGCATGGTGTTCCAGCACTTCAATCTGTTTCCGCACATGACGGCAATCGAGAACGTGATGCTGGGACCCGTCCAGACAAAGCGGGCCACCAAGGAGGAAGCACGGGCAACGGCGGTCCGCCTGCTCGATCAGGTCGGGCTCGCCGAGAAGGCGGACGCCAAGCCCGCGAGCCTGTCCGGCGGGCAGAAACAGCGGGTCGCGATTGCGCGCGCTCTCGCCATGAACCCGGACATCATGCTGTTCGACGAGGCCACCAGCGCCCTCGACCCGGAGATGGTCGGGGAGGTGCTGCAGGTGCTGCGCGACCTGGCGAAGGGTGGCATGACCATGGTGGTGGTGACGCACGAGATGGGCTTCGCCCGGGAGGTCGCGGATCGGGTGATCTTCATGGCGGACGGTTACGTGGTGGAGGAGGGCACACCCGAGCAGATCTTCGGGAGTCCCCGTGAGGCCCGTACCCAGGACTTCTTGAACAAGGTCCTCTGACACGAAAGTGGCAGAGGACGCCCGAGGCGTCCTCTGCCACTTTCAGCGAGGTCAGACGCGCGCGGTGTCCTTCGCCGCCCAGGGCAGCTTGGCACCGAGGAGTCCGTCGACGCCGTACGCGCCGGACCCGATTACTGCAAGAAGCAGAGAGCTGACGCCGAGGGCGAGGACCAGTTCGTATCCGCCCTCACTGGCGAAAATGCCCTTGTCGATGTGCGCGATGAAGAACGCGCCCACCATGTCGAGGAACAGCAGGATGCCGAAGATCGGCACCGCCGCGCCGACGATCAGTGCGAGACCGCCGATGATCTCGAGCCAGGTGACCACGAACGCCGAGATACCGGGGAGTGGGACACCCATGCTCTCGAATCCGGCCGTCTGCTTGTCCAGCCCGTTGGTGAAGGCCTTCTGCCAGCCGTGAGCGAGGAAGATGATTCCGATGCCCACCCGGGCGATGAGAATTCCGAGATTGCGAACTGCGGGGTTGTTCATGACCGTGCCTTTCATCGAGGCGTCCCCGCGGATCGGGACGACCGTTACGTGACGGCCATCAGCCTAGAATGTCCTAGTTGAAACTTCAACATAGGGCCTTCGGCCCTGTGAGTGGTTAACGAGTCCAGGGACTCGTCAACCACTCACGGGCCGGAGGCCGTAGACCCGCTCCGCGGTGACCGTCGACGCCCGTGCCAGCGCTTCCGGTTCCTCACCGCGAACCTCTGCCAAAGCACGCACCGTGTAGGGCAGGCAATACGGCTCGTTGGGCGCGCCCCGGAACGGGTGCGGTGTGAGGAACGGGGCGTCCGTCTCCACGATGAGCTGGTCGGCGGGTACGAGGGGAGCCGCCTCTCGCAACGCCTTCGCGTTCTTGAAGCTGACGGTGCCCGAGAAACTGAGTACGTATCCCGCGTCGATGCACTTCCGCGCCATGGCCGCATCCGACGAGAAGCAATGGAAGACCACCGTATCGGGCGCCCCCTCCTCGCGCAGCACGTCCAGCAGCGCCTGATCTGCGTCCCTGTTGTGGATCATCAGCGTTTTTCCGAGCCGTTTCGCCAGGTCGATGTGCCATCGGAAACCTTCTTCCTGCTCCGGCACGGTGGCGCAGCCGTCGAGCTTCCCGGGCCAGTAGAAGTCGAAGCCCGTCTCCCCGACCGCCACCACCCGCGGATCGCCGGCCAATCGCTCGATCTCGGCCTTCGTGCCATCGTCGAGGACGTTTGCCCTCGTCGGATGAATGGCGACGGCCGCATACACCCGCGCATCCCAGTTGGCCGCATCGACGGCGAACCGTGCGGCATCGAGGTCGTCGGCCACGGTGACCACTCGCTCCACACCGACAGCGGCGGCCCGGTCCACGATCTTCCGGACACTCGCCGCGTCCGAGGCTCCGCACGCGTCGAGATGAGTGTGAGCGTCGACGAGCGGAAACAGTGGCTGGGGCGCTTCGGGTGCGGGACGGTCTTTGCTCATGCGCACATTGTCGACGGCGACACCGCGTGAACGCCAACACCCCGGTCTCGCGGCCGGTCGAAGCGGCGTTTACACCAATCTGCGCGTCGCGGAACCGCGGGGCGCAGATAGAGTGGTCGCACCATGAATGCTGCTGACTCCACCGCTTCGCGGCCACCTTTCTATCTGACGACGGCGATCGCGTACCCCAACGGCGTCCCGCACATCGGTCACGCGTACGAGTACATCTCCTCGGACGCGCTGGCACGGTTCAAGCGCCTCGACGGGTTCGACGTCTTCTTCCTGACCGGAACCGACGAGCACGGCCTGAAGATGCAGCAGACGGCGATCAAGGAAGGTATCGACGTCCGTGAGCTCGCCGCCAGGAACTCCGACGTGTTCGAGGCTCTCGACAAGACCTTGAACATCTCGTACGACCGGTTCATCCGGACCACGGACACCGATCACGAAGAAGCCAGCAAGGCGATCTGGCAGAAGATGCTCGAGCGAGGTGACATCTACCTCGACACCTACTCGGGCTGGTACTCGGTGCGCGACGAGGCCTTCTACACCGAGGCCGAGACGACACTTCAGGAGGACGGCTCGCGGTTGTCCACCGAGACCGGGACGCCGGTCGAATGGACGGAGGAGTCGACCTACTTCTTCAAGCTGTCCGAGTACCAGGACAAGCTGCTGCGGTTGTACGAGGAGAACCCGGACTTCATCGCGCCGGCGACACGTCGCAACGAGATCGTCAGCTTCGTCAAGGGCGGCCTGAAGGACCTGTCGATCTCACGCACCACCTTCGACTGGGGTGTCCCGGTTCCCGGCCACCCCGAGCACGTCATGTACGTGTGGGTGGACGCCCTCACCAACTACCTCACCGGTGCGGGCTATCCCGACACGGAGTCGGAGCAGTTCGGCAAGTTCTGGCCCGCGAATCTCCACATCATCGGCAAGGACATCACCCGGTTCCACACCGTGTACTGGCCGGCATTCCTCATGTCGGCGGGAATCGAGTTGCCGAAGCGGGTCTTCGTGCACGGGTTCCTCTACAACAAGGGCGAGAAGATGTCGAAGTCGGTCGGCAACGTCGTCGACCCGGTCGCCATGGTCGAGCAGTACGGACTCGACGCCGTCCGCTTCTTCCTACTGCGGGAGATCTCGTACGGACAGGACGGCAGCTACAGCCACGAGGCCATCGTCACGCGCATCAACGCCGACCTGGCCAACGAGCTGGGCAACCTGGCGCAGCGCTCGCTGTCGATGGTGGCGAAGAACTGTGACGCCCAGGTTCCGGTGCCGGGTGAGCTGACCGACGAGGATTCCGCGATGCTCGCCTCGGCGGACGCCCTGCTGGCCAAGTGCCGTGCCGAATACGACGTCCAGGCGTTGCATCTCGCACTGGAGGCGATCTGGTCGGTTCTCGGTGAGACCAACCGGTACTTCTCGAAGCAGGAACCGTGGGTCCTGCGCAAGACCGACCCCGAGCGGATGGCCACCGTGCTGTACGTGACGCTCGAGGTGGTCCGCATCGTCGGAATTCTGGTGCAACCGGTGATGCCGAATGCGGCGGAGAAGATTTTGGACCTCCTGGGCCAGAAAGCGGAGGCCCGCCAGTTCACCGACCTCGCCACCCGCATCGTTGCGGGCACGCCACTGCCCGCACCGTCGGGCGTTTTCCCTCGTTACGTGGACGAGTGAGCCGTGCAGGGCCGAGTTGTCGGACCCTGCATGCACACTCTCCCCCATGACGGCGAATAGAACATACATTCGATCTCTACACGGCGGATTCGGCAGTAGTGGATCCGGAAGGGGAGCGCGCGTGTTCGACGACGAAGTGAGCCCGCCGGCGGCGGCCGCCGTCCATACCCTTCTGGGAGAGTTGTCGGCCGCGTACGAGCGCGGCTGGCAACCTGCCGACGTCCTCCATCTGGCGCGGAGATCGAAGGAGCCGGCCGACGCGCCGCTCGCGGCAGCACTCGTCCTGCACGAGGCGGAGCGGACCCGCGCCCAGGATCGGGCGCCCCACGACTGGCTCGATCAACTCCGTTCCATCGCCGAGCAGTACCCCGCGGCTTCGGATCTGGCGCAGCGCATTTCGGATCGAGTCGGTGATGCGAGGGACGACATGTCCGACGACGCGGGCGTGCGCGCCCTGGCTGCGGGATTGCTCTTCGAGGACCCTTACCACTCGGTCTACCAGTTGACCGACCTCTCCTTGGCTTGGACCGATCTGCCCGGGTGGACCGTCCTCACTCCCCCGCCGTCCACCTGGCCCCGCGTTCGGGTCGAGGTCACCGGGTCGGTCGCGAGCGGGAACACCGAGGCCGACGCCAAGGTACTCAACAGGATTCGGGGACTTCTCGCCAAGGCAGAGGCCACCGACTTCGCCGAGGAAGCCGAAATTTTCACTGCGAAGGCCCAGGAGTTGATGACGCGCTACGCCATCAATGCCGCCCTCCTCCACACCCAGAACGGCTTGGGAAACACCGCTGTCCACAGTCGCCGGATCCATCTCGAAAATCCGTACGTCAAGGAGAAGGTGCACCTGCTCACCGAGATCGGTGACTCCAACCGGGTGCGGACGGTGTGGTTCAGTTCGCTGGCCATCGCCACGGTGGTGGGAACACCACTCGACCTGCAGCAGGTCGACATGCTCTTCACTTCCCTGCTGGTGCAGGCTACGCGGGCAATGCAATTCGCTGATGCGCAGAGTCGAAGCGGGTCCCGCACCACGTCGTTTCGTAAAGGTTTCCTCGCGGGGTTCGCGAGTCGGATCGGTCAGCGGTTACGCGACGCCGACAGCAGAGCGACAGTCGAGGCCGCGGACGAGGCGTCGATCGCGGTCGACGACCTCCTGCCGATTCTCGCCACGAAATCCGAAGCTGTCGACGCGGAGTTCGACCGCCTGTTTCCGCGTACTCGCAAAGCCCGCGGAAGGGCGGTGGACGCGCACGGTTGGTACGCCGGGCAGGCGGCCGCCGACGATGCCACCCTCGCACCCGGCGAGCGGGCACTTCGGCGGTAGCGCCACCGTCTCGGTGGCCCTACTCCTTGCGCGAAGCCAGGACGGTTTCGTACAACTCGCGTTTCGACACACCCGGGGTCGCAACCAACGCGCAGGCGTCCTTCAGCCGGGTGCCGTCGGCAACCAGTCGTTCCACCTCGTCGACGAGGTCGGCGGGATCCGATGCCACGATGGTGGCCCCTTCCACCACTACGGTGATCTCGCCGCGCACTCCCTCGGCCGCCCATTCGGCGAGTTCCGAGAGGGTGCCGCGGCGTACCTCCTCGTAAGTCTTGGTCAGTTCGCGGCAGACGGCAGCTCGCCGGGTGCCGCCGAGAACCTCGACGGCGTCGGCGAGACAGTCGGCAAGCCGGTGGGGTGCCTCGAAGAACACGCACGCCCGTGGCTCGTTCACCAACTCCCGCAACCACGTCTTGCGCTGGCCCTGTTTGCGGGGCGGGAAGCCGTCGAAACAGAAGCGCTCGACCGGGAGCCCGGAGAGGGCCAGTGCCGTCGTCACCGCCGACGGTCCCGGCAGGCAGGTCACGGCCAGGTCCTCGGCGACACACGCCGACACCAGCCGGTACCCGGGGTCACTCACCGAGGGCATCCCCGCGTCGGTCACGAGGAGCACCGTCTTACCTTCTGCAACATCGGCGACGAGCGCAGGCAGTCGTGCCATCTCCACCTGGTCGTAGAAACTGACCACTTTTCCCGTGATGGTCACGTCGAGCGCCGAAGCCAGAGCCTTGGTGCGACGGGTGTCCTCGGCGGCGACGACGTCGGCGGTTTCCAGCGCCGTACGCAGCCGGGGCGAGGCGTCACCCACGTCCCCCATCGGCGTTGCGGCGAGCACGAGGCGACCAGTCATGACCCACAGCCTACGATTGCCGCGTGACGATGTTGACGGACGAGCGACCGACGCCCTCCGCACGACGCTCGTCGGTGGTCAGCCCGGCACCCCTCACCCCTCCCCCCAGCTTCGGTCCCGTGGACCGTGCCCGCGGCTGGGTGGTGACCCTGTTCGTCACAGCGATCGCGGCGATCACCCGGTTCACCATGCTGGGATACCCGACGGACGCGGGCACACCCGTGTTCGACGAGAAGCATTACGCGCCACAGGGCTGGCAGGTTCTCACCGGCGGCTGGATAGAAGACAACCCCGGGTACGGCCTGGTGGTGCATCCCCCGATCGGGAAACAACTGATCGCGATGGGCGAGGCGATCTTCGGCTACAACGGCTGGGGGTGGCGGTTCGCGTCAGCGGTGGCGGGCACGATCCTGGTTCTGCTCGTCATTCGCATCGTCAGGCGGTTGAGCCGGTCCACACTCCTCGGCGGTCTCGCGGGCATCCTGCTCGTCGCGGACGGTGTCACCTTCGTGTCCTCTCGCCTCGGCATGCTCGACATCTTCCTGGCCCTGTTCGCCGTCGCCGCCCTCGGTTGTCTGGTCGTGGACCGCGACCAGGTTCGCGAGCGAATGGCCCGCGTGTACGACGAAGGGCGGATCGGCGACAGCGAGTGGGGGCCGCGTCTGGGTGTCCGGTGGTGGCGTTTCGGTGCCGGAATCATGTTGGGCCTGGCGTGCGGAACGAAGTGGTCGGGCATCTACTTCATCGTCTTCTTCGGGTTGCTCAGCGTGTTGTTCGATGTGGCGGCCCGACGGACCTACGGAGTGCAGCGGCCATGGTTCGGCGCCGCCCTCCGCGACGTCGGCCCCGCACTGTATGCGCTCGTCGTCGTCCCGCTGTTCGTTTATCTCGGCAGCTACTGGGCGTGGTTCGCGAGCGAGACCGGGGTCGATCGGCACGCCGTGGGCAACGAGATCGGCACCGGTGGAACCTGGTCGTTCCTCCCGTCCGCGCTGCGGTCGCTGTGGTACTACAGCGGCAACGTCCTCCAATTCCACGAAGGTCTCACCAACTCCGCGGGCAACCATCACCCGTGGGAGTCGAAACCATGGACGTGGCCGATGGGTCTTCGCCCGATGCTCTACTACTTCGCCGAGGGCGACCACGTGTCCGGATGCAGCGCGTCCAGTTGCGTCAAGGCGGTCATGCTCGTCGGCACGCCCGCGATGTGGTGGCTGGCGGTGCCGATGCTCGCCTGGGCGCTGTGGCAAGCAGTGGTCCGCAAGGACTGGCGATATGCCACCGTGCTCACCGGCTACGGCGCCGCCTTCCTCCCGTGGCTCACCACCCTCGACCGCCAGATGTACTACTTCTACGCAGTCGCCCTTGCGCCATTCATGGTGATGGGTATCGCCCTCGTCCTCGGCGACATCCTCGGCAGGGCCACGTCGTCCTACGAACGTCGCGGCACCGGTCTCCTCGCCGTCAGCCTCTATGTGGGACTGGTGGTGGCCAACTTCATCTGGTTGTGGCCCATCCTCACCGGTTTGCCGATCACACCCGAGATGTGGCAAAACCAGCTCTGGCTACCCAGCTGGCGCTGAACCGGAACCCCGGCGCGGGTTCTTCATAGAACTGGGCGAGCGGCGTCGCTTCGCCACCTCTTTCCGAAGTTCCCGCCGCATCTCCCTGGCGTCGACCACGATCGGGTCGCGCGAGAGATCCTTGTACAGCGACACGCACAGACCGATCATCACGATCACGAACGGTGCGGCCGCGATGATCGTCATCGTCTGCAGGCCGTCGAGGGCGGTATCACCACCGGTCCACAGGATCAGGGCAGCCACACCACCGGTCAACGAACCCCAGAAAACGACCACCCAGCGCTGCGGATCGAGCGAGCCGCGCTGCGAGAGGGTACCCATCACCATCGATGCGGCATCCGCGCCGGACACGAAGAAGATGGCGACGAGCACCATCACCAGAACGGTGGTGATGCCGGTGAGCGGCAGGTGGTCGAGCATCCCGAACAGCTGCCCTTCCTGGGTGTCCTGCCCGGCGAGGTCGATACCGTCGCGCTGCTCACCGATACCCGCGCCGCCGAAGATGGCGAACCAGACGAGGCTGACCGCACTCGGAACCAGAATGACTCCGAAAACGAACTGGCGAATGGTCCGGCCGCGGCTGATGCGTGCCAGGAACATCCCGACGAACGGGGTCCACGAAATCCACCACGCCCAGTAGAAGATGGTCCACGACGACAACCACTCACCGGTCGCGGGATCGGAGGACGCCCCGGTTCGCGCCGACATCTGCGCCAGTTCGGCAGCGTAGGCACCGATCGTCGTCGGCAGCAGGTTCAGGATCAGGACCGTCGGACCCACCACGAAGACGAACAGCGCCAGCACGACGGCGAGCACCATGTTGGTGTTGGACAGCCACTGGATGCCCTTCGCGACACCCGACACCGCGGAGGCGACGAACGCCAATGTCAGCAGTGCGACGATCGCGACGAGCAGGAAGGTGCTGACCTCCGACATCCACCCGACGACCTGAAAACCAGAGCCGATCTGGAGTGCCCCCAGACCCAGCGAGGCAGCGGTACCGAACAGTGTCGCGAAGATGGCGAGCACATCGATGAACTTGCCGATCGGACCTTCCGCGCGCCGACCGAGCAGAGGTATGAACGCCGAGCTGAACAGCTGCTTGCGACCCTTCCGGTACGAACCGTACGCGATCGACAGGCCGACCACGGCGTACATCGCCCAGGGGTGCAGGCTCCAATGAAACATGGTGGTAGCCATCGCGGTTCCGATTCCACCGTCGCTGCCGGGGGGCGGCGTGACATAGTGCGCGAGCGGCTCGGCGACACCGAAGAACATCAGCCCGATACCCATGCCCGCGCTGAACATCATCGCGATCCAGCTGACCGTCCGAAACTCCGACTTCTCGCCGTCCTTGCCGAGCGGAATGTGGCCGAACCGGCTGAATGCGAGCCATAACGAGAAGAGCACGAAGCCGGACGCCGACAGAACGAACAGCCATCCGAGATCGGTGACCAACCACGAAAGGGCCTTGCCGGTGCTCGAATCGAGATTGTCGGGGGCCGCCAGGCCCCACACGACGATCAGCGCCACCGCCGCGGCAGCGACGGAAAACACGACGTAGTCGGTGCGAACACCGATCCGCTTCAGCCCACCGGACGCAAGCACATTCGGAGACTCGGATGGGTGATCCGGCAGATCAGTATTCATCGCCATGAACAACTACGTTGGTCACTGGCGGAAGTAAATGCAAGCTGGGATGCGCGCCGACCCCTGAACGAGAGCCGGCGTGCGCGTGCAGTCACACCGCGGCTTTGCCCCATCCCGAACCCCGTCCGATCAGGCCGTCGATACCGAGGCGCCCGGCGCCGATGACGGCGAGAAGCAGCGAGCCCACACCTAATGCCACCACGAGTTCGTAACCGCCCTCCGAAACGAAGACACCCTTGTCGGCGTGCACGAGGATCAGCGCACCGAGCATGTCGAGGAACAGAAGAAATCCGGCCACCGGTGTGGCCAATCCCACGATGAGCGCGAATCCGCCCGCAAGTTCGATCGTCGCTGCCGCTATCGCCGAGATGTCGGGAAGTGGAACTCCCATGTCGGCGAACGACTCCTGCGTCGCGTTCACCCCGAATTCGAAGAACTTCTGCCAGCCGTGCGCGACGAAAACGACGCCCAGACCGATGCGTGCGATCAGGATCGCGAGGTCACGGAACAGTGCGGAGGCCATACCGAATGTTCCCCTTTCTGGAATCGCTTCTTCTGGATGAAGCGCAGCTCAACCGGCGCCGCGGAGGGCCGACTGCACGAAGTCGAGAATTTCGTCGTCGGAGACGCCCAGCTTGCGCAGTTCCTGCACATATCGGGTGGCCGCCTTCTCGGCACCGACACGGATGGGGTCGCCACCGCCTGCGATGAAGGTGCCCTGCTTGCCCCGGCTTTCGATCACACCCTGCTCACCGAGTTCGCGGTACGCCTTCGCGACGGTATTGGGGGCCAGCCCTACCTCGACGGCCAGGGCGCGGACCGTCGGGATCTTCGTGCCGGCGATCAGCCGACCGGTGCGCACCTGCTCGATGATCTGTAGCCGCAACTGGTCGAACGGGGCGGTCGACGAATCCGGATCGATGTCGATGTGCACGGTCGCCGCCACCTCCGTTGTTCCAGGCGTTGTATCAGACCGTAGTGGGAGGGCACGGCGCCGCAATGGCTGGCGGCGAACGCCACCGGTCACAGCGCCGCGACAGCGTCCTCGACCGGGGTCGGCCCGGACGTCAGCATGAGGGTCTTCCTCGCCGTACTCGGATCGTCGAGAAGCGCCACGACCACGGCCGCGACATCGGCACGCGGCACGGTGCCACGTTCGAGCGGTGGGGCGGCGAGGGTGACGTGCCCCGTCGGTTCGTCGTCGGTCAACCCACCGGGCCGCAGAATCGTCCAGTCCAGGTAGGTGCGCGCCCGTAGATCTTCTTCGGCCGAGGTCTTGGCGGCGAGGTAGGCGGCGAACACGTCGTCGGTGCCCTCCGGAATCGGCTCACCGGCACCGAACGAGCTGACCTGAACGAACCGACGCACCCCGGCCTTCTCGGCGGCTTCGGCGAGCAGCACCGCGGCGCCGCGGTCGACGGTGTCCTTCCGCTCCACTCCGCTGCCCGGGCCGGCGCCGGCCGCGAACACTGCGGCGTCCGCGCCGAGCAGCACCTTCGCGACGTCGTCGACGGTCGAGTTCTCGAGGTCGATGACCACCGGCTCGGCGCCCAGTGCTGCCACGGCGTGTTCGTGATCCGGATTGCGGATCAGGGCCACCGCACGGTCTCCTCGCGCGGTCAGCAGCTTGGTCAGGTGGCGGGCGATCTTCCCGTGCCCACCCGCGATGACGATGCGGCGGGGTGTGCTGTTCGAGTGCTCGGCCATGGTCGATCTCCCTCTGTCGTCGACTGATCCACGTATGCGACTGTTCCACTGACGCACAGTGTTTATTGACGCACAGTGCAGCGCACGGTACCGGCTCATTTGTTCCCGGGTGCAGAATGTTCTGCATGGCGAACACCGCGACGATCTACCACAACCAACGCTGCAACACCTCCCGCACCGTCCTGGGACTGATCCGGGACGCCGGCATCGAACCCACCGTGGTGAAGTACCTCGAGACGCCGCCCACACGGGACGGTTTGCGCAAGCTGCTCGACGACGCCGGGCTGAAGCCGAGCGAGGCGATCCGGAAGAAGGAAGCGATCTACAAGGAGTTGTCGCTGGCTCAGGCGTCGGAGGACGAACTGCTCGATGCCATGATCGAGCACCCCATCCTCATCGAGCGTCCGATCGTCGTGACGGACAAGGGCACTGTCCTGGCTCGCCCGGCCACGAAGGTCACCGAGATCCTGTAGGCGCTGCGCGCCCGTGAGTGGTTAGCGAGTGCGGAGACTCGTTAATCACTCACGGGCCCGGAGGGCCTACAGCGGGTCGCGGGACACGGGACAGGACATACAGCGCGGCCCGCCGCGGCCCGACCCCAGTTCGGAGCCGGCGATCCGCAGCACCTCGATGCCCGATGCTTCGAGGCGGGCGTTGGTCTCGGCGTTGCGCTCGTAGGCGACGACGACGCCGGGGGCGAGCGCGAGGGTGTTGTTTCCGTCGTCCCACTGTTCGCGTTCTGCGGTGACGTTGTCGAGTCCGGTATCGATGACCCGCAACTTCCCGATGCCCATGGCGTCGGCGGCAGCGAACAGGAAGGGGTCGGCCCCCCGGATGGACACACCCTTGTCCTCGCGGTGAATGGTGAACGCCGACAACGTGTCCTGGATGACGGGGTACATCACGACCGCGTCGTGGTCCACCATGGTGCAGACGGTGTCGAGATGCATCGACGCCCTCGACTGCGCAATCGGCACCACCAGTACCGTATGGGCGAGCTCGTCCTCGAATACGCTGCGCGCCAGTGCCTCCGCACCGGCCGGGGTGGTGCGCTCCCCGACCCCCACGGCGACGACACCGGGCGCGAGCAGCAGGACGTCGCCGCCTTCGACGGGGGCGGTGTGTGATTCGTAGGCGCGCCGGGCGCCACGGAACCGCGGGTGGTGCGCGTAGATGATGTCGGTGAGCGACGTTTCCCGCACACGCGCCGGTAAGGCCAGCGAGGTGATGGCCACCCGCGGGCCGATCCAGACCGACGAATCCCGGGTGAACAGCAGATTGGGCAGCGGGTCGATGACGAAGTCGCCGCCGTGATGCATGCGCCGGACCAGCGACGCACTGCTCGCCGCGACCGGTAGTTCGTCGAAGGTCATGCCCGCGGTGAGAATGGTGGACAGGTCCTGGGCCGGCACACCGCGCAGGTGGGTGGCCAGTTCCTGGGCGAGCGTATGCCCGAGTTTGCGGGGATCCACCGCAGCACCGATCCCTTGCATGCGCGCCGCACCACTGGCGGCGAGGGTCTCCGTGAGCAGTTCGGACAACAGCAGTACCTCGACACCCCGGCTGCGCAGCACGTCGGCGAACGCATCGTGTTCCTCCTGCGCGCGGTCGACCCAGGGCAGCCCGTCGAAGAGCAGTTGGTCGTTGTTGCGGGGCGTGAGCCGCTTCAGTTCGTCGCCGGGCCGGTGTAGAAGGACGGCACGAAGCTGCCCCACTTCGGAGTTGGCTCCCAACGGCGCAGAACCGGACGCGTTCATGCCTAGACGGTAATGCGGCAGGGCCCCGTAGGCACGTCAAACACTCCGCCGCCGAACACGTCACAGCGTGCCGGAGCGAGTAGCGTGAGACGGCGGAGGTAACTCATGGAGGAAGAGTCGAGGCGATCGACTGCGACGGCCGGTCCACCGGTTTCGGCGACCGCTGCCGGACCGGCT
Source organism: Rhodococcus sp. ZPP (assembly GCF_017656075.1). Taxonomy (NCBI): domain Bacteria; kingdom Bacillati; phylum Actinomycetota; class Actinomycetes; order Mycobacteriales; family Nocardiaceae; genus Rhodococcus; species Rhodococcus sp. ZPP. Next base: position 5,119,971 of record NZ_CP058638.1, on the reverse strand, counting down.
GTGCCACCTGCCTTGGCCCCGTTCGCGGGACGGTGGGTGGGAGCCGGCGAAGGTGCCTATCCCACGATCGACGACTTCGGCTACACCGAGGAGATCGAGTTCACGGCGAGCGGTAAGCCGTTCCTCGCGTATCGGTCCCGGACGTGGGCAGCCGACGACGGGCGTCCGTTGCACTCCGAGTCCGGTTTCCTGCGGCTCGTCGCCGAGGACGAGGCAGAACTTCTCCTTGCCCAGCCCACCGGTTTCGTCGAGATTCATCGGGGCCAGATTCGGGAGGGCACCATCGAGTTGTCGATGTTGTCGCTGTGCGCGTCTCCGGATGCGAAGCCGGTGCACAGTGTGCGGAGGAAACTGTCGGTGCGCGGTGGCGACCTCACGTACGACCTGTGGATGGCGCACGGTCCCACTCCGCTCACCCACCACCTGCACGGTCACCTCCGCCTCGACTGACCTCGAGTATTGTTCGGGTATTCCTGGTGAAAGGTGCCCGATGTGGAGATGCCCGAATGGAAAGCCAAGGAGCTCACACCCGGCCAGCTGTCGGAGCGCAGCGGTGTGGCGGTGTCCGCTCTGCACTTCTACGAGCGTGAAGGCCTCATCAGTAGTCGCCGCACCAGCGGCAACCAGCGGCGGTACCGTCGGGACACGCTCCGGCGGGTCGCGTTCATTCGCATCGCCCAGCGGGTGGGAATACCCCTCGCCGAGATCCGGGACGCCCTTGCCACTCTGCCGGAGGGCCGGACGCCGACCCGCAAGGATTGGGAGAGGTTGTCGACGCGGTGGCATGCGGACCTGGATCAGCGAATCGAGCAACTGGTCCGCCTACGCGACAACCTGACGGGGTGCATCGGGTGCGGATGCCTCTCGCTGGGCAGTTGCGCGATCGTCAACAGTCACGATCGACTCGGTACTGCAGGGCCCGGGGCGCGGACGCTCGACGTCGAGCTGAACACCTGCCCCTAGGGACGTGGTCAGCTGTCGCCGAGCCACTTCTCGATGGCATCGCGGTCTTGACCCACCATGTCGCGGACGAGCTTTTTGATGAGTGATTCGATCTGACCACCGACCAGGGGGATCTTCACCTCGACCGACCCGATGAGCTCCAACACCGAGCCTTCTCCCGACGCACGGAGCACCGAGGCACACTCGATGCGGACCGGAATGCCGGTGGAACTGCCGCGAATCCGTCCGTCGGCCCGGTTCCCGTCGAGAGGTCCCCATTCGTCGGCGCGTTCGACCCTCAGCTCGCCCGAGACCACTTTGCGGACCAGCCCGGGAAGCGAAGAGGCACTGATGCTGTCGCGCATCGTCGCCGTCAGGGTTCCGGGCCCGCCACTCTCGTCCAGGGTCAGCTTCTCTGGTGCCTCTTCGAACCGGTGCCGCCAGAACACCGAGTCGGTCAGCGTCGCGTGGACGCGGTCCACGGGGTACCCGATGTCTTCCGAATATTCGAAGCGTTTCGCCATGACGGCAGCCTACGACAAGCGCACTCGTCGAGCAGGGGTGTGAAGGCGTCGCCCGCGCCCCATCACCGAGCCGAGTCCGGGCCAATCCGTCGAATCAGGGGTGTGAACTACGCGTCGGGTCCACACTGGAAAAGCACCAGTTGAGGCAACTCGATCAACCGAATGAGGGTGGGCATGGCCGATGGCGAACCGCTGATACCACCGAGTGCCGTCGACGTCGATTTCTCCGACATCGCCTGGGGAGCGGACCGTACAATGTCCGACTTCGAGACCGGGATGTGGCGGATGGAGGAGGTACAACCGAAGCTGCGTTCGCCGATCGTCGCGGTCGATGTACTCGACGGACCGCCGGACTGGGACCGGTTGGTGCGCGCGCACGAGTGGGCCTCACACATGGTGCCCCGGATCCGGATGCGCGTGGTCGAGCCCACGCTGCGGCTGGGTAACCCGATGTGGTCGGTCGACCCGGAATTCGACCTCGACTATCACCTCACCCGGGTGCGACTACCCGAACCCGCGACGTTCGACCACGCCCTGCGGATCTGCCGGCGGATGGCCACCGAACCCTTCGATCGAGCCCGGCCGCCGTGGAGCGCCATGCTGATCGAGGGCCTCGACGACGGTCGCGCCATCTACGTGGTGAAGACGCATCACAGCATCACGGACGGTCTCGGCGGTATCCAGTTGATGACGCTGCTGCACAGCAGACGTCCCGAGCCGTCACCGGACAAGCCGGACCGCCCGCCACCTCTGCCGGAGCGGATGTCGGGCGGCGGTGCGTTCTTCGAGCAGACGCTCGGGAACGTTCGCCGGGCGCCCGGTCGACTCGGTGGCCTGGTACGCGGCGCCACTCGCACGGCGATCACCGCCGTCACGAACCCGGTCGGGGCGGTCACCGACGTCGTCGGTTACGCCAATTCGATCCGCCGGGTGGTCACTCCTCCCCCGGCCACCGGCTCACCGTTGTTGCGTGACCGGGGCCTCGGCCGCTGGTTCGGCGTGCTCGAGGTAGGCGTCGACGAGCTGAGGTCGGCTGCGCACCGAGCGGAAGGATCACTCAACGACGCCTATATCGCTGCCCTGCTGGGTGGATTCCGGCGCTACCACGAGTCCTTCGGCCACGACATCGACACGATCCCGGTCGGCATGCCGGTCAGCCTGCGGGCGGCGTCGGATCCGACCGGGGGGAATCGATTCGCCGCAGCACGCTTTGCGGGACCCGTCGGTGAGGTCGACCCGATCGAGCGGATCAAGAAGGTACGCGCGATCGTCCTCGGTTTACGGCAGGAGCCGGCGCTCGGCCTCCTCGACTCTGCGGCGCCGATTCTGGTTCGGATGCCGACGGTGGTGCTCGCGAATTGGTATCTCTCCCAGTCGAGCGGTCTCGACCTGCAGGCCAGCAACGTCGCCGGTGTACCGGTGCCGGTCTACCTCGCAGGAGCCCGGATCGAGAGGATGTTCCCCTTCGGTCCCGCACCGGGTTGTGCCGTCATGGCCACACTGGTCTCGCACGTCGGCACGTGCTGCATCGGCGTCAATCTCGACACCGCCGCGGTGACCGAACCGGCCCGTTTCATGATGTGCCTACAGGAGAGCCTCGACGACATCGTCGAACTCGGCCGTGGATGAACGAAAGGACCACACGAATGGACGAGCAGACGACACGGCCACGCGTCTACCTCATCGAGTCGATGAGCGACATCGAGGAGACGACCCTGCGCGCGTGGCTGGACCGACAGGACGGAAGCGACGGGCGTCCGCCGCAGGCCGTCCGCGTCTCGGGTGACGAACTCGCCGACGTGTGCCGACGCGAGGACGATCCCCTTCTGGTCCCGCTCCGGGTGGTGTGGCGGCCCAGGACCGACCAGCCCGAGGGCCTGCAGCGGGTGCGGGAGTCGCTTCTGCGTGATCCCCTTCATCCCGGCCCGAGCATGCAGCGCAAGATCCTGCGCCGGGAACCCGGCCGCTGCGAGGTGATCGAAGGCGCCCCGGCCCCCTTGAGCGATCTCCGCCGCCGGCTCGCCGAGAAGGGTGGCGGATCGCTGCCCGATTTCGTACGCCGCCAGGCCGCACTGACCCTCGAGCGTGCCGAACGATCCTTGCTGGGAACGCAATACAAGGTGTCGCGGTTCGTGGTCGACGAGATGACCGACACCAGCCGGTTCCACACCGTCATCCACGAGCTGGCTGCGCGCCTGGACCTCCCCGCCTCGGAAGTCGAGCGTCGCGCTCGGGGCGCCCTCGACGAGATGGTTGCCGCCCAGAGCCGACGCGCGATCGCGTTGTGGGATCAACTGGGCCGCTACTTCTCGCGTGCATACCGCCTCGACGTCGACACCTCGCGTCTCGACGAACTCCGCGAGCTGAACAAGGAATACTCTCTGGTATTCCTGCCCAGCCATCGCTCCTATCTCGATCCTCTGGTGCTGCGTCCCGCTCTCCTCGCGAACGACCTCCCCCTCAATCACGTGATGGGGGGATTGAACGTCAGCTTCTGGCCGATCGGGCCGATCAGCAAGCGCAGTGGCACCGTCTTCATTCGACGCAAGTTCGACGACGACGAAATTTACAAGTGGTCGCTGCGCGAATACATGCGCTACCTGCTCACCAAGCGGTTCAACCTCGAGTGGTACATCGAGGGCGGGCGCAGCCGTACCGGAAAGTTGCGGCCGCCCCGGTTCGGGCTCCTCACCTACTTGGCGAAGGCATTCCAGTCCAGTGGGATGTCCGATGTCTACCTCATTCCGGTCTCCCTCACCTATGACCAGCTGTACGAGGTCGGTGCGATGGCGGCCGAGGCCCACGGTGAGGCCAAGACGAAGGAAGGACTCCGCTGGCTCGTCGGATATGTGCGCGCCCAGGGGCAGCGGCACGGGGTGGCCCATGTCAATTTCGGCAGACCGATGTCGCTGGCGGAGTATCTCGGCCAGGAGGACGACCTGCGGCTGGCCGTGCAGAAGACGGCGTTCGAGGTGTCGCACCGCATCAACGAAGTGACACCGGTGACGGCCACGTCGCTGGTGATGCTCGCATTCCTGGGCATCGAGGACCGTGCGCTCACCGTTCCTGAACTACGCGCCATCCTCGGACCGCTCGTCGACTACATCACCGTCCGGCGACTACCGACGGCAGGCGATGTCGACCTCACCAACCCCGAGGTCATTCGCACGGCGCTGCGCACCCACCTCGACTCCGGTGTGCTGCGCAGTTTCGACCGGGGCAGCGAGCGTGTGTTCTACCTCGGGCGGGACCAGCACCTCGTCGCAGCGTTCTACCGCAACAACACCATTCACTTCCTGGTGATGAGAGCCATCGCGGAAATGGTTCTGCGCGCCGCGGCGGACCAGCCGTTCGGAAACCCGCTCGAGGACGGGTGGGAGGAGGCGCTGCGCATCCGTGACCTGCTGAAGTTCGAGTTCTTCTTCAGCGACAAGGACGCCTTCCGCGACCAACTCCGGACCGAACTCGAGATCATCGACCCCCTCTGGCGGGAGAACATGCGTGACCCCGCGCATGCCGAGAAGCTGCTGTCGACAGCGCAGATCCACTTGGCCCACCGCGTCCTGCAGCCCTTCCTCGAGGCCTACGCGGTGGTGTCCGATCAGCTGTTACGCACGCCTACCGACGAAAAGTTCGACGAGAAAGCATTCATCACCGAGTGCCTTTCGCTGGCCGAGCAGCGCCGGTTACGCCAGCAGATCGGAAGCCGGGAGTCGATCTCTGCCGAACTCTTCACGACTGCACTGAAATTGGCGCGCAACCGGGGCCTCGTCGAACCAGGTGCGGAGAATCTCGAGGCTCGGCGAATCGAGTTCGACGCCGAGATCCGCACCCAGGTCGACCGGGTCCTGCGCATCCGGACCCTTGCTCACGACACCCTCGACCAGGTGGTGGGTGAGTAGATGACTGATCTGCGCAGCCTCCACGATGCCATCGCCGCCGCCCCGCCAGGACCCGGAACGCTTGCCGCCTTCGACCTGGACGGGACTCTCATCAGCGGGTATTCGGCCAGTGTGGTCTACCGGGATCGTCTGCGGCGCTTCGACATCAGTGTCGCAGAACTGTTGCGCACCACCGGGGCCGCCATGGAGACCCGATTTCGGGGCGCCGATGTGAGCGGCCTGATGCGTATCGGCGTGCAGAGTCTGGCCGGGCGCATGGAGGACGAAATGCAGGAATGGGGGCAGCGCCTCTTCCGGCAGGAGATTGCCCGGATGATCTACTCGGAGGTCCGCGGGCTACTCGCCGCGCACCGGCACGCGGGACACCAGGTGGTGATGGCCACATCGGCTACTCCCTACCAGGCGCAGTCGGTGGCCGAGGACCTCGCCATCGAGGACGTCCTGTGTACTCGCCCCGAAGTCCTCGACGGCATGCTCACCGGTCAGCTGGCGTCCCCTCCGCTGTGGGGTCCGGCGAAAGCTGAGGCCGTGCGCACGTACGCGGAACAGCACGGCGCAGACCTGAAGAGCAGCTTCGCGTATTCCAACGGTGCCGAGGACCTTCCGATGCTGACGTCGGTGGGTCATCCGGTGGCCCTGAATCCGGATCGGAAGCTGGCGGCCACCGCCCGGCAGAACGGGTGGCCTTCGGTGAATCTGCGGCCACCGCAGAGCGGCAACGACCCGGTGTCGATTGCGCGCACCACCACGGCAATCGGCGCGCTGATGGGCGCCGCCGCGTTCGGTGTCTCGGCCGGTCTGGTAACGAGGAACCGCCAGACCGCCGCCAACCTGGTCGGTAGCTTCGGCCCCGATATCGCCCTGGCAATCTGTGGTATCGGGCTGCGGGTGAGTGGCAAGGAGAACGCCGAAGCCGCACGACCGGCGGTGTTCATGTTCAATCACCAGAGTTCACTCGACATGCTGGTGGTCGGCAGCGTCATCCGTCACGACGTGACCGGTGTCGCCAAGAAGGAAGCCGCACGCGACCCCCGTTTCCTTCCCGTCGGTGCACTGCTCGACGTCGCGTACATCGATCGGTCGGACAGCGCCAAGGCCAGGGCCGCGCTGCAACCGGCGGTGGAGAAGCTGCACTCGGGCATCTCCATCGCCATCGCCCCCGAAGGCACGCGCACCCCCACTCCTCGTCTCGGCAAGTTCAAGAAGGGTGGGTTCCATCTCGCGATCTCGGCCGGGGTGCCGATCGTGCCGATCGTCATCCACAACGCCGGAGAGCTGATGTGGCGCAACTCGCTGGTCGCACACTCCGGGACCGTCTACGTCGACGTGCTCGAACCCGTCCCCACAGACGGGTGGGATACCTCCGATCTGGACAAACACGTCGAGGAAGTCCGCTCCCTGTTCGACGAGTGCCTGCACGGCGGGCACCGCTGACAAGATTCTTCAGAAATACTTCGGCTGGATGTAGAGAACCCGGAATGTGCTCCGTCCTCTTCGCGAAAGGCGTCAGAATGGGCGCCACGAGATGAGGAGAAAACAATGCCGAAGTTCATGCTGCTGCAGAACTACGAGGGCGGGCCCGGATGCACGGTGCCGATGAGCGACTGGGATCCGGCCGACATCAAAGCCCATATCCGATTCCAGCACGACCTCAATGCCGAACTCGCCGCCAACGGTGAATTGGTCGACGCGCAGGGCCTCGCCGGGCCCGACGCCGCGAAGCGTGTCACATTCGACGGCAGAAGCGTTCCTGTGGTGACGGACGGCCCGTTCCCCGAAACCAAGGAACTGCTTGCGGGATATCGCTTGATCGATGTGGAGTCCGAAACCCGCGCACTCGAGATCGCCGCGAAGGCCTCGGCCTCACCCGGACCGAACGGCGTGCCCATCCAGCAGCCGATCGAGGTTCGTCAGGTGATGGGCGCGCCGGACACCGACTTCTAGGCGATCCGGCTCACCCGCGCCTTTACGCGATACTGCCCGACGACGGAGAGGTGGGTGGTCTGCTGGCGCTGATGCTTCTCACCGATGCCCGCCGCCCGGCACGCACCGGTCCGGAAGGTGAGCTGATCCCGCTCACCGAACAGGATCGCACCCTCTGGAACAGCGACTTGATCGCCGAAGGCCAGCGGGTGGTGATGGACGCCGTGGCCGGAGGGGCGGTGGGCCAGTACGTGCGATTGAACCGCGCCGTCGCTGCGGCCATGGTGCACGGTCCGGCCACCGGACTGGCGATGCTCGAAGAGCTCGACGGCCCACTCCGTGGGCACTACCGGCTCGATGCCGTCGGCGCGCATCTCCTCGACATGGTCGGGGACACTCGATCGGCGGCGGCGCACTACCGTGCGGCGGCGCGGCGCACCACCAACGTCCCCGAGTACCAGTACCTTGCCGCGCAGGTGGCCCGGCTCGGTGTCGCTGAATCGGGCTGAGAGAGCACTGCATACAGCCCTCGCGCACAGCCCACCCGAATCGCCTCGCCAGAATCGCGACAGGTGGGCACGATGGACGAATGCGCTCCGCCCCGCCGATGTCCTCCCCTGAGATCTCCGACTCCGAGTCTTCGCTGCTGCCCCGGATCTGGGCGCTGCTGCGGCCCTATCGGGGTTGGCTGGTCCTGGTCGGCGCGGCGATCGTCGTGTCGTCACTCCTCGGCGTCGTTCCACCGTTCCTCACCAGGGCAGTCTTCGACCGCGCACTGTTTCCCACCGACGGCAGCGGCGTCCATCTCACGCTGCTGATGTGGCTTGTTCTCGCGATGATCGGGGTGACATTGGTGAGCTCGCTCATCAGCGTCGGCCAGAGCTACCTCACCACCAAGGTCGGCAACCTGTCGATGGCCGATCTGCGCGAGCGGCTCTTCGCGCACCTCGAAAAGATGGAACTGGCCTTCTTCACCTCCACCAAGACCGGGTCGATCCAATCGCGACTGGCCAACGACGTCGGCGGGGTCCGCTCCGTGCTCACCTCCACGGCATCGAGCATCCTGTCCAACGCGGTCACCGTCGCAGCGTCCCTCATCGCGATGGTGTTGTTGTCCTGGCAGTTGACGCTTCTCGCCGTGGCACTGCTACCCGGATTCGTCTACCTCCAGCGCCGCGTCGGCGCCCGGCGGCGGGCGCTGGCCCGAAAAACCCAGGAGTCGCTGTCGGACATGACCGCCATCACCGAAGAAGCACTGAGCGTCTCCGGTGTTCTCCTGACCAAGGTCTTCAACCAGTCGCAGGCCGAACTCGCGCGCTACCGCGCGGAGAACGCCCGGCAGACCGAGCTCCAAGTACGTCAGGCCATGGCAGGCCAGGGATTCTTCGCTGTAGTGGGTGCCTTCATGGCCATCACCCCGGCCCTCGTGTATCTGCTCGCCGGCTATCTGATCAGCGGTGGGTACGGCCCGGCCATTTCGGCAGGGACCCTCGTCGCGTTCTCGACCCTGCAGGCCAGACTGCTGCAGCCGCTTGTGTCACTGATGCGGGTCACGCTCGACGTCCAGACGTCGATGGCGTTGTTCCGCCGCATCTTCGAGTATCTCGATCTGCAGCCGGCGATCGTCGATCGTCCCGACGCCGTCGCGCTACCCGCCGACTCCCCGGGCAAGGTGGAACTCGACGACGTCTACTTCGCCTACCCCACTCCGGTGCGCCTGGCCACCGCCGACCCGGACCCCGTGGCTCTGCGAAGCCTCGGACGCGGCGGAGTCGGCGGCGGGATGCGCGGCTTCTCGGCCCCGACCACCCGCACCCCCGTAGTGGCCGACGAGGAGGTGATCGAGCCACGCCGCCCTCGACGCTGGGCGGTGGCGGGCACCTCTTTCGAGATCGAGCCGGGTCAACTCGCCGCCTTCGTCGGACCATCGGGCGCGGGTAAAACGACCCTCTGCTACCTGGTACCGCGGCTGTACGAAGTGGACCGCGGCGCCGTCCTCGTCGACGGATACGACGTACGCGACCTGACCATGAGTTCACTTGCCGACGCGGTCGGGATGGTCACCCAGGACCCGTATCTGTTCCACGCCTCCATCGCAGACAACCTGCGATATGCCATGCCCGACGCCACCGACGCCGAACTGCACGATGCGGCCACCGCCGCCAACATCCACCACCGCATTCTCGCTTTCGACAACGGTTACGACACGCTCGTCGGCGAACGTGGCTTCCGGCTCTCCGGCGGCGAGAAGCAGCGTCTTGCCATCGCACGAGTGCTGCTGAAGAACCCGCGCGTTCTCATTCTCGACGAAGCCACCTCGGCACTCGACACCGTGTCCGAGCGGCTCGTCCAGCGAGCACTCGCCGAGGTGATGCGCGGGCGGACCACACTGGCGATCGCGCACCGGCTCTCCACGATTCAGCATGCCGACGTCATTTTCGTGATCGACGAGGGTCGCCTGGTGGAACGCGGCACCCACGCCGAACTCCTTGCCCGTCAAGGCCTCTACGCGAGACTGCATGCCGAACAGTTCGGCGGCGGCCAGGTGGAGTGTCGCTGCACCGACGGCATTCGATTCACGGACGGCACAGTGCTGGCACCGAGCCGCAGTCGCGAGAACTAGTCGCTACAGGAACTTGCTGAACTGGTCGTTGGCCTTTTGCATCACGAAGTCGTACGGCGGCGAGAACTTACGGGCCCACCAGTATCCGAACCGGATGTCGGGCGAGGTGTACACCAGATAGCGGTTCTTCTTGATTCCTGTGAGGATGCAGGACGCTACCTTCTCCGGGCTGACCGCTCGCTTCTCGAATCGGTGGATCGCCTTCTCGATCCGCGGGTCGTTCCGATCCACTCCAGCGATCTCGACAGTGCCCACCAGCGGAGTCTTCACGGCACCCGGAACCACGAGACTGACGCCGATACCGTGCCGCTTCAGGTCGAATCGCAGAACCTCGGACACCCCGCGGAGCCCGAATTTGCTTGCGCTGTAAGCGGCATGCCAGGGCAGCGCCAGCAGTCCCGCAGCAGACGACACGTTGACAAGGTGTCCACCGCGCCCCGCCCGCACCATCGGAGGGACGAAGCTTTCGATGATGTGGATCGGCCCCATCAGGTTGACGTCGATCATCGACTTCCAGTGGCGGTGCTCGAGGTTTTCGACCGTGCCCCACGCGGAGATACCGGCGACGTTCATCACGACGTCGAGGCTGCCGAATTGATCGTGAATATCTGCTGCGAACGCCGTCACCGCGTCGTAATCGGACACGTCGAGCGCTCGTGAGAAGCTCACGGTTCCGCCCTGATTGCCAACCTGCTCCACCGTGTGAGCCAAGCCGACTTCATTGATGTCGGTGAGAAAGAGTTCGGCGCCTTCCGCGGCGGCCGCCAACGCCGTAGCGTGCCCGATCCCGCTACCTGCACCTGTGATCAGGCACTTCTTGCCGTCCAGCGTCGTGATCGCCATTGTCGTGCGAGCCCCCGTCCTCACCGATCCGTGTCGGCTGGAAGTCTACGCACGCACAACGTTTGCGCGCACGCCCCCGAGGCGGGAGCACCCGGGTCCTCGGCAGCGTGGCGACAGAGCTGAGCCGGCTCTCCCCGAGCCGGCCCACTTCACAACCGCTGCGCCATTTCTTCCTGATATGTCCGGATCGTCCGTTCGATTCCGTTGGCGTCTTCTTCCCGTCCTCTGTGCCGGGCATCGTCGGCGCGCTCGCGCAGAACTCGAATCGCCTTCCGAAGCTCGGCGTCACTCATTCTGTGTTCCATATCACAATCATTCCCGACGACTCCCGGTTTGGCCAGGCATCGCGGGCGGTCACCGAAGACACCGAGGTAGAGCCGTTGCCGACGAGCGCACCAGTCAGACCGCATGATCGGCCGTCCTGCGGAGGTCACGCCGGAAGGCTTCTGGCGCGGCTGCGCGGCGATCGGGCGGTGCAGATACTCCCCGTTCGCAGTAGTGTTCACGGCGCCGTCGCGGCCGAGCGACCTGCCGTAGTTGCAATGCACAACGCAACACAATGGCCCTGAACTGCAAGTACAGGCCCCCCACACTGCCGCGTGCCAGCAACTCGAGGCCGTCAGCAAACTCCCAGTGATTGAATGAGCAATCAGCATTTGCGGCCGGGCGGCCGATCCGCCACATCTGCAGGAACGTCCACTGGACGCTCGGCCATTGAACCGTCAAGAGACGCGCCGGTATGACTTGCATAGAGTCCGAACGGCTGAGCAGCGAGAAGTGCGCGATGCGCCGACCGTCGTCGAAACATGCATGACGCCGTCAGCGAGCGAAAGCGCACCGTTTCGCACCTCTGGCTGTGAGTTATCAATCGGTTATCATCATGGTACTGTGTCGTTCACACGACTGACGCGCGCACGAGAGAGGACCCGGCGGCTCACAATGGCAGATTTTGCTGCGCGGTTGAACAAGCTCTTCGACACGGTCCACCCTCCGGGACGTAAACCGCACACCAACGCAGAGGTGGCTTCGGCGCTCATTGCCGACGGGCATCAAATCTCGAAGCCCTACATTTCGCAGCTTCGCTCCGGGCAGCGCACAAATCCTTCGGACGAGACCGTCGCGGCATTCGCCCGCTTCTTCAAGGTTAAGCCCGAATATTTCTTCAACGACATCTACGCAGCCAAGATCGACCACGACCTCGAACTCTTGTCGCAGCTCCAGGGCTACGGACTACGCAAACTGTCGAGCCGCGCGTTCGACTTGTCCGAGGAGTCACAGAATCTGCTTACCACGATGGCCGAGAAGCTTCGCGCCAGCGAGGGTCTGCCCGAGGTACCGCCGGACGCGTCCCGGTAGCACCGATTTTTCGCGCCGGATACGGAACCTCTTCCGGCACTGCGCTATACATGACCACGCCGCTCGTATGCCGAGCGTACCGGACTAGCCGAGCCCGGGTACCGACCTTCCTGTCTGAGCGCTGAGCCCACCCGGGAATCGCACGCGCGGCGACTCCCGTTGGCGCATGATGGAGCAATGCCTGACAGACCGCAGCTCGGTCCCACGATTTTCGTGCTCTTCGGCGCCACCGGGGACCTGTCCAAACGGATGGTGCTCCCGGCCTTCTTCCAGCTCGCACGATCAGGTCTTCTCGGTTCTCGGTGGATGTTGATCGGCACCGGGCGGGGCACGGTCACCGATGATCACTTCCGGGCCCACGTGCGGGACTCCCTCACCCAGTTCGGCGGCGGGCACACCGACGACGGCTGGGACGACTTCGCGCAGCGCCTGCGATTCGCCGGTGGCGGTTTCACGCCCGAAGACCCCGGGACGCTACCGAGCACCGTGCAGGACGCGCGGGATTCGCTCGGCGTTCCCGACGCTCAACTCGTCCACTATCTGGCACTTCCCCCGAGCACCTTCGCCGACACCACACGAGCTCTCGGCGCGCACGACCTGGCGCGCGGTTCCCGGGTCGTCTACGAAAAGCCGTTCGGTACCTCACAATCCGCTTTCCGTGAACTCGACGCCGCAGTACACGAGGTTCTCGACGAGAAGCAGATCTATCGCATCGACCATTTCCTCGGCAAGGAAAGCACCCAGAATCTGCACATCCTGCGATTTGCCAACGGGTTGATCGAGGGAGTCTGGAACCGCGAACACGTCGAACAGGTCCAGATCGACGTCCCCGAAACCTTGGACATCGACGACCGCGCCCGCTTCTACGACGCCACCGGTGCGGTCCTCGACATGCTCGTGACTCACCTGTTCCAGGTCGCTGCGGAGATCGCGATGGAGCCGCCCCTGAGCCTGGGCGCCGACGACCTCCAGTCTGCACGCGAATCGGTGATCGGAGCGTTCCGCCCGCTCGACCCCGCCGAAGTGGTCCTCGGCCAGTACGAGGGATACCGAGACGTCGACGGTGTCGCCGACGATTCGGAGACGGAAACCTTCGTCGCCGCACGGTTGTGGGTCGACACCGACCGCTGGCGGGGTGTGCCGTTCCTGCTTCGGACGGGCAAGATGCTGGGCGTCGCGAAGCAACGCGTGAGCCTGGTGTTCCGGACCCCGGAAGGCCCTCTTTCCGACATCCCACCGGACGGCGCCGTGCTGACCTTCGATCTGTCCGGGGACGGCGAGATCGACATGTCGATGGTGGTCAAGGAGCCCGGTCCCGACGACGAACTGTCGGTGGGCCACCTGAGTCTTCCTCTCGACACGATGCCACTCGGCCATGCTCTCGCACCGTATTCGCGCCTGATCCTGGACGTACTGCACGGCGACCGGTCACTCTTCACCCGTCCGGACGGGCTTGCCCACGTCTGGGACGTCGCAGACCCGTTGCTGAACAGGCCGCCCGCCGTCAAGCTGTATCCGGGGGGATCCATGGGACCGCCGGAGGCCGACAAGCTCGCCTCGCCGTGTGGATGGCTGGTCACGCAGTCGACCGGATGAGCCGCCCTCCGCGACAAGTGGACTCGGACCGAAGAGGAGACGACGTGGACAACGAAGAGATCGAAAAGCGTATTCAGGCTCTCGTCGAGCAGGAGCACGAACTGCGGGCGCAGTTGCAGGACAGCGAGCTGGCCCCCGAGGAGGAACGCGCACAGCTGGCCGCGTTGGAAACCTCACTCGATCAGTGCTGGGATCTTCTGCGCCGACGCCGGGCTCGTCTCGACGCAGGACAGAACCCGGACGAGGCCTCGGTCCGTCCGGCGTCGGAGGTCGAGGACTACCTCCAGTAGAAGGCGGTCAGGGCACCGACTCTTCCGATGCCGGCTCCGTAGCCGCGACCGGCACGGGCGAGTGACGGATTTCGGCGTACGCCTCCGCGAGTTGCAGCACCCATCGGCGCGGTGACATCCCCTGCGGTGGAGCTATCCACTCGGTGTCGAGCACCTCGGAACCGGCTGGGTCGTCGATCCAGCGGGCCAAAATCCTGCTGCGCTCGGTGGTCGACTCGGGCAGATTCTGCGCCCGCGTCTCGAACATGCCCGCGCCGGCCTGCAGATACAGCGCGTCCATGACGTGAGCGATCGAATCAGACGCCCGCAGAACGGTGGTGCTGCCCTTGCCGTCGCCCTCCACGACTTCGGGGAATCGGGAGACGAGCACAGAATGCAACGCGCTCATCCGGCGAAGATCGCGGCGTGCGCGCAGCCAGGTCTCCATCAGCACCCACACTGTGCCGGCCGAAACCACCACAGCGGCGGTCGTGTACGCACCGGAGGATCCGATGATCCACGTCTCCCCCGCCGCATCCCGGACGAGTCCCACGACCGCGGCGACGAGAACCATCGCCGATCCCACCACGACGAGGGCGATGCCGCGGCCGAGAGGGGTCCATGCGACGTGCCAGATACCGGTGATCACCACCGATGCCAGCGCGAGCACGATGAACACCAGGGCCGGGACGGGGTAACCACCGGCAAGCGCCGTTCCGACCAGGACCGCGGCCGCATAGATCACGGTGGCGACAGCGCGTAGGGCGCGGCGCGGCAAAATCGGCCAGACCGACACCGCACCTACGGCGCTCGCGGCAGCGAAGAGGGTCCACGCCAACTCGAGGAGGATCTCCGACAGCCCGGCCGTCGGCGCCAGCGCGTCGAGACGCAAGGCGACATCCGGGACGGCCAACGTAGACGCGCACGCGGCGCTGGACACCGCGATCACCATCGCGATCCGCAGTGGTGTCGGCTGGCGTGCCGCGACCCTGCCTGTGCGGGCGCCGGCTGCGATCCAGACGACGAGCGCGACAATCCAGCCCATCAGCCGATCGCCTCGTCGTAGCGGAGCACCGACACCGGCGTTCCCCTGCCCTTCATCGTCCTGAGCTGCAGGAGCAACATCGATGCGAACGTCTCTGCCTCCCACTCCGCCACGTCACCGGAAGTCTGCTCGCCGCCACGCATTCGCGAGCGCTGACTGAGCATGTACGCGATCAAGTCGTCGCCGGCCTCGAGCGTTGCCGCGACGATCTCGGCACCCTCATGCCGAAACACGATGTGCCCCAGTTCATGTGCAAGAGTGCGGTCGACGTCGGGAAGTCCCGGGGCGAGCACGATGACGTCCCTGTCGGGGTATGCACGTCGCTGACCACAGACGCCCGGCGCCATCGGCGTCGTGAAGTCGAGTTCGATGGGACGCTGCCGTTCGCGGGCAACCGCGTCGACGACATCCCCGAGTGAGACCGCTTCTGCCCGGGCGGCGGCGTCACAGACCGCATCCACGGCTGCTGCCACCCGTCGATGAGAACGACTTCCTGCCACGACTACATTCCTCCCGTAGGTGCCGGCGGGAAGAACTCCGCCCGGGCGGCCGCGATGCGCGCCTCCTGTGCACGCGCGCCCTTGAAGGTCAGCACACCGGCCCCACCCGCGCAGCCGAGAAGAAGTCCCACACCGCCGAGCACTGCAAACGCAGGTAGTGGCTCACTATGAACGACCGGCGCGACTGCCGGCGGTGCGGAGTCCGGAACTGCGGCGGGTGCCGGTCGCACGTCGGGCCGCACTGGGTCCTGCGCTGGTGCGTTCCCCTCCGCCGCATCGCCGGGAAGGCTCGTTCCATTGGAGTGTGGTGGCGCGTCCGCCGCCGGCGGGCCCTGGGGACCTCCCGGCGAGGTGCCAGGCCCGGGACCTTCCGGTCCACTTCCCGACGCAGGGGGTACACCTACTGCCACACCTCCGTCGCCGGATTCGGGATCGCTCGACGTGTCGGGACGGGTGATGTTCGGTACCGGGTCCGACGGCAGGTGCCCGTACGGGGGAACGACCACCTGTGGAGCGGGAGGAGTCGACGGCTCGCTGGTCTCGGACGGCTCCGTCGTCTCCGGAGGATCGGTGGTTTCGAATGGCTCGGTAGTTTCGGATGGCTCGGTGGTGTGGGGGTTATGGCCGCAGTCGTGATATCCCTCGCACGGGTGTGACCCCACACCTGGATGCGTCGAGCCGCCGCCGACGTCGGGATCTGCAGATGCGGTCGACGGGAACACTGAGAAAGTGCCCCATCCGAGAACGGAGAGAAAGGCCAGCGCGAGCCCCAGCATGATCAGGTTCCGGATCACACGACGTGCTGCCACTGCGCACCCCCCTCTGGTATCGATCCAACACCTCAGGCGGCGTCGACGCTGCCATGGTAACGAGCGGACGGTCCGGAGGTGCTGGTGGTGCCGGAGTCGGGGGCCGGCACCACCAGCGATGCCCGAGCCACGTGGGACTCGGGCGGCTTTGTCGGTGAACCACCGAAGGCACGCGTGCGTCGGATGGTTCGTCGCAGGGACAGCGTCGGTCGGCCGCCCCGGAACGTCGACGTCAGAACGTCCCGGCGACCGTCACCTCGGACGGCTGCACGGCAGTGTTCGGTGCCGGCTGGACATCGGTCGCGAACGAAGTGGCGTGGCCCATCATCGCCGCCCCCACACCCATTGCGACGGCCGCCGCCGCCGTGCCTATTACGACGGCTTTCGCCGCTGCAGTGAGCGCAGCGCGGGCGGCACCGGATGAGCGCCTCACGTTCACAGAACGTTCACCAGCAACATCGTCGCAGCAATCGTCGCCACCACGGTCGCTGACGCGAGCGCATCCGAGATTCTCTGCCTTGCCTGCATGTTGTTTACCCCGATCGATTGACCCCTCGATGACCTGTGATCAGTAGACCTTGCCCAGTTACCGTTTAGCAACTTCTCTATCCCAAACGTGACGCGGCACACTGCCGCACGGCGCTACGGCGCACACCGGCTCCCCCCCGAACGGAAGAGCACGGCGACACGAAGAAGCACCGCGATACACAGAGAGCACTGAACACACGGAAAAGCGCGAACACACAAAAGAGCACTGAAACACGAAGAGCACCTCCTCCGAAGGGAGGAAGTGCTCTTGTGATGGTGGAGCTGAGGGGAATCGAACCCCTGACCTCTTCGATGCGAACGAAGCGCGCTACCAACTGCGCCACAGCCCCTGATGCAGACCCTGCGATCTGCTCGGCAAACTCTAGCAGGCTACCCACACAGGGGGCGAATCGCCTATCCGATTGCGGCTTTCGGCCCCCGGCGACGGACTATTCACCGGCGGCACGACGCATCGTGGCGTGCTGCATACGCTCGTCGTCGAAGCGCTCGAGATGATCGAACTCGGGGTCCTCGTCGTCTACTTCGAGCACAACGGCGCCCGGACGCCGCAGCCGGGCGGGGATGAGACGCAGTTCCTCGTCGCTACGGGATTCGACCCCCAGCCGGGAGCGATTGAGCCGCGCGGTTCTGCGCCTCCGGATCTCCTGCTCGATCTGGACCTGACGGCGGAGGTAGGCGAGATAACCGACGAGGCCGACGAGGCCGGCCACGAAAATCCACCACATCACCGGGGCAATGATCAGCGCGAGCGCCGCGGACATAATCGTGCCGAACACGAGGCCGAGCACCGAGCGCTGGCGGAAGGCGTATCGGGCCTCCCGCGCGATCGCATCGGCCTCCGGGTCGAAGCCACCACGCCCACGTCGCACCGGCACGTAGTCACCGACCGGGGCCCGGCCGGTGTCGAGATCGTCTTCGTCTGCGTGAGTATCCACAAGGTCCTCCGCGTCGTAGCCGTAGTGGTCCGGTTCCGGTTGCCAGTACGGGTCGCTGCGGTGTCCTGCCGCGGGACCGCGCTGCACGGGGCGCTCGTCACCGCGGTGCAGCACGCGCGTTGCGAGGGCAGCGTCACTGGTTTGCCGGATCCGGGGGCGGTTGTTGACCAGCATCGGGACCAGGACGAAGAGCCACACGACGACGAGCCCGATCCAGAGAAACGAGTTCGGCATACGGCAGCCTCCTCCCAATCGTCTACCAGCACGGATACCGCTGTTGACACTCCCAGGCTAACCGCATGGACACGCACATCTTCGCAGACGCGCCGATCTCACCATACTCAGGTGTCACATGCGTAACGCGAAAATGTGGCGCTCGACATGCTCGAAAAGGACGTGAATTCTTCTTCCGCCGGGAGTGCCCGAAACGGCGACCTCGACTGGCAACGTTTGATACCGTCAGATAACTGCTGTGTAGCTGGACGATTGTCCAGAAGCTTTTGCGGCTGTTACGCCCATGTCGCTTTGCCGCTGCGGACGAGGGAATCGGCGACAGTTCCCATCACGTCCTCGACCGTCATGCCGACCAAGATGTGGTCACGCCACTGGCCGTCGACATCGAGGTACCTCTTCAAGAGACCCTCTTCACGAAATCCGACGTTGCGGAGCACCGCCTGACTCGCCAGATTTTCCGGGCGCACGGTGGCCTCGATGCGATGCAGTCCCACCGGACCGAACGCGTGATCCAGCCCCAGCGCGAGGGCTCCCGTGGCCACGCCGAGTCCGTTGACGTCGCTGGCCACCCAGTACCCGATCCACGCCGAGCGCAACGCACCGCGAACCACATTGCCGATCGTGATCTGCCCGCAGAAGTTTCCGTCGAGCTCGATCGCCATCGGCAACATGCGACCCTTACGCGCCTCGGAGCGCAGGCTGCTGCACAGTCCCGGCCACCCCGAAATATGGTGCCGCGCATCCCATGGCGCTTCGCCGGTCGGTTCCCACGGCTCGAGATGGGCACGGTCACGGATGCGCAGCCGACTCCACGCCGCGGCGTCGCGCAGTCTGATGGCACGCACGGTTACCACCCCGCCGTTGACGCGGAGTGGGCCGAGGTGCGGCGGCCAGCCCGGATGCTGGGTCATCCCCGTTGCGCCAGGAACGCCACGTCCACCTGGTCACCGGTACGCACCTCGGTGACTTCCGGGTCGATCAGCACGAGACAGTTGGCTTCGGCGAGCGTGGCGAGAAGATGCGAGGACGCTCCGGGCGCACCGCCGAGCGCCTGAACCAGGTACTCACCGGTGGCCTCGTCGCGCATGAGCTGGCCCCGCAAGAATCCCTTGCGGTCCTCGATCGACGTGATGGGTGCGACAGTGCGTGCGGTGACGACGCGGCGCATCGGCTGCCGGCGTCCCAGCGCGATCCGGATGAGGGGACGGACCATCACCTCGAAGACCACCAGCGCACTCACCGGGTTCGACGGGAGAAGAAAGGTCGGGACCTCGTCCCGGCCGAGCTGGCCGAATCCCTGCACCGACCCGGGATGCATCGCGACCCGGTCGACCTCGAGATTGCCGAGGTCGGCGAGTGCGTCGCGGACATCCTCGGAGGCCCCACCCCCGACCGCACCCGCGATCACCACGATCTCGGAGCGAATCAGTTGCCCCTCGACCACCTCGCGTAGGCGCCGCGCGTCGGCGCTCGCGATGCCGACGCGATTGACGTCGGCGCCCGCATCACGTGCGGCGGCGGCAAGCGCGTAAGAGTTGACGTCGTATACCTGACCGGGCCCAGGGGTCCGGTCGACGTCGACGAGTTCGCCGCCCACGGAAATGACGGACAACCGCGGCCGTGGG
Organism: Rhodococcus sp. ZPP; assembly: GCF_017656075.1. NCBI lineage: Bacteria > Bacillati > Actinomycetota > Actinomycetes > Mycobacteriales > Nocardiaceae > Rhodococcus > Rhodococcus sp. ZPP. The sequence goes on along the minus strand of NZ_CP058638.1, from coordinate 5,100,296 downwards.
TGCACCAAGACCTTGTCGCGACCCACGGCCGCAAGCAGTCCGACCTGAGCCGCTCCGATGATCGTGCCGGCCCGCACGGCGACATCTCCGGGCTGGACGTCGTCGCCCGCACGGCGCACGTAGTCGCCGGAGCGGACCGGTTTGTAGATCTTGACGCGTGCGCGGCCGCTGTCGGTGCGGTCGAGCGGCAGCACTGCGTCGGCGAGCGTCGGGAGCGGGGCCCCCGTGTCTACCTTGACCGCCTGTCGCGGCTGGAGACGGATGGGCTGCCGGGAGCCGGCCGACACTTCCCCCACGACGGGAAGAGTCAGCTCGACGGGAGCGCCGTCGTCGTCACGAAGGTCGGTCCCGGCGGCCTGGACATCGACGCTGCGAACGGCGTACCCGTCGATGGCTGCCTGGTCGAAACCGGGAAGCGGCCGTTCGGTGACCACTTCCTCGGCACATAGCAGTCCCTGCGCTTCGGAGATCGCGACCCGGACCGGCCGCGGCGCCACCGCAGCCGCGGTCACAATGGTCTGTTGCTCCTCGACCGACCGCATGTAGTTCGTGCCTCCCGAGCTTCTAGGAATCCGCCCGCTTCAATCGGTCGGTCAGCCATTCACGCAGCGACGGGCCGTACTCGTCGCTGTTCAAGGCAAAGTCAACAGCAGCGCGGATGTACCCGCCGGGATTTCCGAGGTCGTGTCTCGTTCCGCGGTGCACGACCACGTGCACGGGATGGCCGTCCTTGATGAGGAGGGCGATGGCGTCGGTGAGTTGCAGTTCACCACCCGCTCCCGGTTCGATACGGCGCAAGGCGTCGAAGATGTCCCGGTCGAGGATGTAGCGGCCGGCTGCCGCGAAGGTCGAGGGCGCGTCCTCGATGGCAGGCTTCTCCACCATTCCGGTGACCTTGAGGACGTCCGGGTTGACGGCATCAGGCACCGTTTCGACCTCGAAGACGCCGTAGGAGCTGACCTGATCCTTGGGTACATCGATCGCGCACAGGACGGTGCCGCCGCGTTTGTGGCGCACCCGGGCCATGGTCTCCAGTACGCCCCGGGGCATCACCAGGTCGTCGGGCAGGAGTACGGCGATGGCGTCCTCGTCGTCGTCGAGAACCGATTCTGCGCAGCTGACGGCGTGACCGAGCCCGAGAGGCTGATCCTGGACGACGGATTCGACTTCGAGGAGGCCTGGAGCCTTCCGAACCTTCTCGAGAAGGTGATACTTGCCGCTCTCCTTCAGCTTGCTCTCGAGGACGAGATCCTCGACGAAGTGGGCAACCACACCGTCCTTGCCCGGCGACGTCACGATTACGAGGCGTCCGGCCCCGGAATCAGCAGCTTCACCGGCGACGAGCTCGATACCCGGGGTATCGACCACCGGGAGCAGCTCTTTCGGCACGGTCTTGGTCGCCGGCAGGAATCGGGTACCCATTCCTGCTGCGGGCACGACCGCCGTGCGAAAGGCGCTGTTGGTGTGCGGAACGGCATCTGTCATGCCCCACACCATAACTGTGTAGAGCTACTCAGCAGTCACCAAGCGGCCGTGAACGGCCACGGAGAACCCACCGAGAATGCCTGCTCGGGTACTCCTACAGTGGTCGCATGCAGGCGCGAAGCAAGACCGAGTGGCGGGAACAGGTACTTTCCGGCCGACGTGCACTGGACTCGGGCGTGCGAGCGGCCGAAGATCGGGCACTCGCCGAACTGGTCACAGTCGGTGTCGCGGCCGATTCGGTGGTCTGTGCTTACGTTCCCACGGCACTCGAGCCGGGGTCGGTGGATCTGCTCGACGCCCTCGCCAGCAGCGTTCGACGCGTCCTCGTTCCTGTCACCCGCGGTCCCGGGCCACTGTTCTGGTCCGAATACACCGGTGCCCGGCAGCTGGTCGATGCACCGTACGGCCTGCTCGAGCCGACGGGAGCCGTCCTCGCTCCCGAAGAAATCCGGACGGCCGAGATCGTGTTCGTGCCCGCTCTGGCAGTCGATCGGCGCGGCGTCCGCCTCGGGCGCGGAGCCGGCTTCTACGACCGCACGCTCGGACTCGCGACACCGCAGACGCGTCTGATCACGGTGGTCCGCGACGAAGAACTGGTGGCCGAACTCCCTGAAGATCCTCATGACGTGCGGATGGGCTGGGCACTGACACCAGTTTCCGGACTCGTCCGCCTGGGCGAGGACATCGAGTCCGGCCCGGGAAGAACTGCCGCGGAATAAGGTGCTGATTAGCATTGTTGGCACTGTCGACTGTAGAGTGCTAACACCTGCGGTTTGACTACACAGTGCGGAGGAGCCCCAGTGCCCACTTATTCATACGCGTGCACGGAATGCGATAACCGCTTCGACATCGTTCAGTCGTTCAGCGACAATTCGCTGACCGTCTGCCCTGCATGCTCGGGCAAGCTTCGCAAGCTGTTCAACTCCGTCGGAATCGTCTTCAAGGGAAGCGGTTTCTACCGCACCGACAGCCGCGGATCCTCGGGAGCCGCCAGCGAGCCCGCCAAGACCGAGTCCGCGCCCGCTGCGAAGGCGGAAAGTTCGTCAACGGCGTCTTCGAGCTCGACGAGCACCGCGACCGCTGCGCCGGCCAAGGCTGCAGCCAGCTAACTTCACTCGCGGAACCTCTTTATCCACAACTTCTTGCCTATCCACAGGCAGGCCGTTCGCTGCCCCTCGAGGGCCGGGTGGGGTCCTAGCGTCGAATCATGTCACGCAACCCCGCCCGGAATCGGGTCACCCGGGCGCACCGAAGCCTCGGTCCTTCCTGGTTCGATCGCCTGTCCGACCTCACCCACCCGAGCTGGGCACGCACCCTCGTCGCACGACGCGTAGCAGCAGCCGGTCTGGCGTGCCTCGCCGTCGCGCTCGGACTTCGCGGCGACCCCGACTCTGCTCACTCTCCCGTCGTGGTCGCTGTGCGCGATCTTCAACCGGGACGAATCCTCGTCGACACCGATCTCGAGGTACGGCAACTCGAAGTGCGGAGCCTTCCCGACGGAGCCGTCACCGCGCTGTCGGATGTCAGTGGTCGCACACTCGCCAGCCCAGCTCGCGCAGGCGAAACGCTCACGGACGTGCGAGTGCTGGGACCACGCCTGGCAGCGACGGCCGCGGGTATCGAGGATGCGCGCATAGTCCCGGTTCGCCTCGCTGATCCGGCGGTGGCGGAACTTCTCAGGGAAGGTGATCGCGTCGATGTCCTGACCGTCGACTCGGACACACCAGCACACTCGGGTCGGCCGCAGAATGCCACCGTGTTGGCCTCCGACGCCGTCGTCGTACTGGTCACTCCGTCGGGGAACGGCCGTGACCAGCGTGATCGCGTGGTGATGCTGGCCCTGCCGGCAACCGAAGCCACCACGGTGGCCGCTGCATCGCTCACCAATGCGATCACCGTGACATTCCAGTGATCCGCCACCTGCGCCGCCTCTGATCTAGGCTTTGCCCGAAAGAGTGCCGACTGACGTGCCACCCACTGGAGGAGACATCGACATGCTCAAGGGATTCAAGGACTTCCTGCTTCGGGGGAACGTCCTCGACCTCGCCGTCGCAGTAGTCGTCGGGGCCGCGTTCACCGCCATCGTGACCTCGTTCACCAACAACGTGATCAACCCGCTCATCGCAGTCGCGGGTGGAGCCAACGATCTCGGGTGGGGCTACCAGGTCCTCTCGGACAACCCCGCAACCTTCATCAATGTCGGGGCCGTGATCACTGCCGTCATCAACTTCGTGATCATCGCGGCGGTGGTCTACTTCATCCTCATCGTTCCTGCCAACGCCGCGAAGAAACGGTTCATCACCGAACCCGCCGACAAGAAGGCAAGCGAGGCCGACCTGTTGATTCAGATTCGCGACATCCTCGAGGCGAGCCTCGAAACCGACTCCTCGGGAACCACTGCCGGCGGCGCGCATTCCATGCCCGCGGACAAGGCGGCGAACCTGGAGGAGACACGCCGATAAGCTCCGCCCTCACACGGACTCGGGCCCGTGCACAGTCCAGTGCACGGGCCCGACGTCTCAGCGCTACAGAAGAAGTCAGCCGAGGCTGAAGGGCTGTCCCCACAGGGTGACGGTGCCGTCGACCGACTCGGTCGAGACACTCACCTTGGCGTAGGAACGAGCCTGGGCGTAACCGGCGCAACCGGACACACCGAACGTCTCGTCCGAGTAGGAGAAGCCGCCGCTGTTGCCCTTGAAGCTGAAGCTGCTCTTGTGAGCCTCGGCGCCATAGTCATCGGTGTACTCGATGTCGAGGATCGGCACGTTGGTGGCCTTACCGGGACCGATCGAGACGCCGCTACCGGCACCACCCTCGACCGGGATGCTGGCGGGATCGCCACCGGCAGCCGCACCGACGACCTCGGACGGAACGAGCGACGCACCGGCCTCACCGCCGACCTCGCCACCGAAGTTCAACTGGCACGCCACGATGTAACCGGCATCGATGCTGCCGCCCTTGGCGGTGCCACCGTTGATCGACACATCGATCGTGCCCGACGTCCACACGTTGCGGTGCAACGGAGTCGAACCCATCGACGGGCTGATGTTCGCCGTGTTACCGGTCTGACGCACGGTCACCACGGTGCCGTCGAGCAGCGTCTGCGTGATCTCGCCGTCCTGCAACGGAACGAAGGTATCGGCATTGGCCGCACCGGTGGAAAGGAGGCCGATCGCGACGGTGGCCGCGGCGACCACGCCGGCAGCCTTGGCGCCGTGGCGCAGGGTCTTGCTGTTCATGGTTCCCCTCTAGGGTTACTGATCGCTTACGCGAGAGTCGTGAATGGAATCGATTGGGAGCGGCAATCAGCCGATGCTGAACGGCTGCCCGTAGAGGGTGGCCTTGACGTAGTGGTTACCCGGAACCTCCACCACCGTGTACGCCCGAGCCTGCGCGTAACCACCGCAACCCTGCACCTCGATCTGCTGATCGCGGTACTGAATCGCCGACACACCCGGCTTCAGATCTTCCTTGGTCTTGATCTTCGCGAACTTGACCTCGCCGGCCTCGATCGGCACCGACAACGAGCCACCCATACCCAGCGCATCGAAACCGAGATCCGCGCTGAGCTTGCCCTTCAGACCGGTGATGTCGACCTGGCAACCCACGATGTACCCGGTGGTCAGCGTCGCACCCTCCTCGGGGATCTCCCCACCGAGCTCGGCGAACACATCGCCCGACACCCACGCCGTGCGGCCCGCACCATTAGCGGCCAGCGACGGAGAAACCAGAGCACTCTCAGCATTACGGGCGATCTTCGCGCTCACACCACCGGCGTTCACGACCTTCTCACCACCCGGCAGCGGCACAAAAGTATCTGCATTCGCAGCACCCGTCGACATCAGGCCGAGCACAACAGCCGCAGCGGCACCCAGGCCGGCAACGCGGACTCCACGGCGCAGACCGGTCTTTCGGTTCTCGCTCATTCGTTCCCCTCATCAGGTACCGCCCAACCGGCTTTCGGTTAGGCAGTCATTACCTCGTGACGGAATAAAGTTAGCGGAAACAACATAAAAATGTGATGTCTACGTGTCCTGTTCTATGTCCACGCTGGCCGTCGTGACCGAACTGTGACATGCAACAGGGCGCATAGAGCGAGGTTGGGGGCGTGCGAAAGTGACCGCACGCCCCCAACTCCGAGGTTCTACACCGTGTGAAGTTTTTTGGACTTCACACGTCAGCCGAGGCTGAAGGGCTGTCCCCACAGGGTGACGGTGCCGTCGACCGACTCGGTCGAGACACTCACCTTGGCGTAGGAACGAGCCTGGGCGTAACCGGCGCAACCGGACACACCGAACGTCTCGTCCGAGTAGGAGAAGCCGCCGCTGTTGCCCTTGAAGCTGAAGCTGCTCTTGTGAGCCTCGGCGCCATAGTCATCGGTGTACTCGATGTCGAGGATCGGCACGTTGGTGGCCTTACCGGGACCGATCGAGACGCCGCTACCGGCACCACCCTCGACCGGGATGCTGGCGGGATCGCCACCGGCAGCCGCACCGACGACCTCGGACGGAACGAGCGACGCACCGGCCTCACCGCCGACCTCGCCACCGAAGTTCAACTGGCACGCCACGATGTAACCGGCATCGATGCTGCCGCCCTTGGCGGTGCCACCGTTGATCGACACATCGATCGTGCCCGACGTCCACACGTTGCGGTGCAACGGAGTCGAACCCATCGACGGGCTGATGTTCGCCGTGTTACCGGTCTGACGCACGGTCACCACGGTGCCGTCGAGCAGCGTCTGCGTGATCTCGCCGTCCTGCAACGGAACGAAGGTATCGGCATTGGCCGCACCGGTGGAAAGGAGGCCGATCGCGACGGTGGCCGCGGCGACCACGCCGGCAGCCTTGGCGCCGTGGCGCAGGGTCTTGCTGTTCATGGTTCCCTCTAGGGTTACTGATCGCTTACGCGAGAGTCGTGAATGGAATCGATTGGGAGCGGCAATCAGCCGATGCTGAACGGCTGCCCGTAGAGGGTGGCCTTGACGTAGTGGTTACCCGGAACCTCCACCACCGTGTACGCCCGAGCCTGCGCGTAACCACCGCAACCCTGCACCTCGATCTGCTGATCGCGGTACTGAATCGCCGACACACCCGGCTTCAGATCTTCCTTGGTCTTGATCTTCGCGAACTTGACCTCGCCGGCCTCGATCGGCACCGACAACGAGCCACCCATACCCAGCGCATCGAAACCGAGATCCGCGCTGAGCTTGCCCTTCAGACCGGTGATGTCGACCTGGCAACCCACGATGTACCCGGTGGTCAGCGTCGCACCCTCCTCGGGGATCTCCCCACCGAGCTCGGCGAACACATCGCCCGACACCCACGCCGTGCGGCCCGCACCATTAGCGGCCAGCGACGGAGAAACCAGAGCACTCTCAGCATTACGGGCGATCTTCGCGCTCACACCACCGGCGTTCACGACCTTCTCACCACCCGGCAGCGGCACAAAAGTATCTGCATTCGCAGCACCCGTCGACATCAGGCCGAGCACAACAGCCGCAGCGGCACCCAGGCCGGCAACGCGGACTCCACGGCGCAGACCGGTCTTTCGGTTCTCGCTCATTCGTTCCCCTCATCAGGATTCTTGCTGGTTCCCAGTCACGACCTTCGAGACTGAGGAGTGGTCCATGTCGGGCCCAGAGCAGCATTCACGGCCGTCATGACCGCGGAGTGAATTCCGGGTTATCACAACCTGATTACCGCACTGAAGTCGAAATCACTGACAAAGCATCAGAGTTTCGACTGGGCAACGGCACACGACCCTGCCCTCCATCTCCAGTACTGACTCGCCGAGGACAGTAACCGGGAGTTGGTTGCTTAAGCAATTAATTCCCGAGGAAACGGAATCGTGATGTATGCCACACCGCAAAACGTGTCCACCGTGTGGGATTCCGGCAAGAATTCGGACCTTGCGCCGCTTCGCTGACCAGCACATTCATGCGGCGTTCACGTGAAGTTCGGTAACGTTAACACCTGGTTCACGAGCTGGAACGATGTCTGTTCTGGGCGAAAAAAACCGTCGATGTCGCAGTAAAGTGTGGCCTGGGCCACGAGTGCCCCGGTCCGCCGCCGGATACAAAAACTTCGGCTGATTCCAGAGGCAGACCGCAGATCACGATTGCCTTACGGTAGTTCTTTCCGACGATAACTATCCGTGATGGGGAGGTTTCTGGCGGCGCAGCCACTCGTCGGATTCACTGCCCCGTTCATCCCGACTCGAGGTGTCGTCGGGCCCGCGTTCGTCGGCGGTGGTGTCGGGGAAGACGTCCCCGAAGATGCGCGCGAGCCGGGCCCTGTCGATCGGGGCCCGGCTCGGTGCTGCGTTCTCGGTCGGCTCGCCGTCCGACGGAGGGGAGGTGGAAATGGCTCAGCCTTCCAGACCGGACAGCTCGGTGATGACGTGCGACGCGAGAGGCGTCAGCGTCGCCATGCCGTCTCGCACGGCAGCGCGCGAAGACGCCAGGTTGACCACCAGCGTGCTTCCCGACACACCCGCGAGACCGCGCGACAAACCGGCGTCGAGGGAACCTGCTGCGAGGCCGGACGTGCGCAGCGCTTCGGAGATTCCGGGGATCTCCCGGTCGAGTACCTCCGCGGTGACGTCGGGCGTGACGTCACGCGGCGAGACACCCGTACCGCCGACGGAGACGACGAGGTCGACCCCGCCGATGACGGCGGTGTTGAGGGCGTTGCGAATCTCGACCTCGTCGGCTGCCACCGCGACGATGGCGTCGACGATGAAGCCGGCCTCGTTGAGCAACTCAGTGACCAGCGGACCGATGGAGTCCTTGCCGTCACCGTGGGCGGTGCGGTCGTCGACGATAACTACCAGCGCGCGGCCGGCCAGCGAGGCTTCGATATCCATGGTCCCTACCGTAGTGGCCCCGTTCAACACGGACTCGACCTGCCCGAGGATCCCTGCGTTCATCATCGGCCGCCCTGTTCTGCGGTTCCCAGCGTGACATCGACGGTCTTGGTGTTCGACCCGTTTCCGTCCGAGTACGTAATGGACACTGTGTCTCCTGGTGCGTGGGAACGGATGGCAGCGATGAGGGCGTCACCGCTGGTGATGACACGGTCGTCAACCTTGGTGATCACCGACCCCTTCGGAATTCCGGCCTTCTCGGCCGGGCCGCCCGGCGTCACCTCGACGACGGTGGCACCGTTGGCGGCATCCTGCGACGGGACCTGGATGCCGATGATGGCCTGCGTGGCCTTGCCGGTGTCGACCAACTCGTCGGCGATGCGGCGGGCCTGATCGACCGGGATCGCAAATCCGAGGCCGATGGAGCCGCTCTGCTCCCCCGCTCCGGTTCCGCCGATACTCGCGATCGCCGTGTTGATCCCGATCAGTTGCCCGTCCATGTTCACGAGAGCGCCACCCGAGTTGCCCGGGTTGATCGCCGCGTCGGTTTGCAGGGCGTCGATGACGGTGTTCTGGTTGCCCGACTCACCGGAGGTCGACACCGGACGGTTGAGGGCGGAGATGATTCCCTCGGTGACCGTGCCTGCCAGCCCGAGCGGCGAACCGATCGCCACCACCTGCTGGCCCACCTGGACGTTGGCGGACGTTCCCAGTTCGATGGGTGTCAGATCCGTTTTGCCCGACGCCTTGATGACAGCCAGGTCGGAGACCGGGTCGGCGCCGACCAGGGTTGCGTCCGCGGTGCTGCCGTCCGAGAAGGCCACCGTCAGCTTGCCCCCTCTCGCCGCCGCGCCGGCGACGTGATTGTTGGTGAGGATGAGACCGTCGGAGGACAACACGACCCCCGACCCTTCCCCACCGGATCCGCCGGCGGTTGCGACCTCGATCTGGACGACACTCGGGACCACCTTGTTCGCGACGGCCTGCACGGAGCCCGCGGGGGCGTTGGCCGCGGGAGTTGCGGTGTTGTTCTTCGGAGCGTCGAGTGAATTGGTGACCGCCGCGCCGTTGCCGTCCCGTTGGGTAGCGAGTGAACCGACGGCACCGCCGATGCCGCCGCTCACCAACGCCAGTGCGACAGCCCCGACGACGATGGCCGTCCGCGCGGGACGCTTGGCCGTCGCTGCCGACGCCGGCTGTCCCGGCCCGTAGTGACCGGAGAACGACCCCGTGGGCGCTCCCTGCTGCGGGGCGGCCTGCTGGGGTCCCGAGCCGTGCTGCGGCTGCCCGAACTGATGTGTGGACTGATGTGGAACGCCGTACGGGGCGCTCTGCTGGTAGCCCGCCGATCCGTAGGCCTGCGGGCCCGGTCCGGTAGGGCGGTGCGGCGTGGTCGGGAACTGCTCAGTCGGCTGGTAGCCCGGAATGGGCCGGGCAGCCTGGTCACCGGTGTCGCGACTGTTGCTGTCGGAACTGTTTCGATCTTCGGTCATCGCATCACTTCCATCTCCCGCGGCCACCCGCAGGGGCAGCCGCACCGTCTCTGTGTACGAGAGTGCCCGGTGGGACTGAGAAGGTCCTGAGACCGGCCTTTGAGTTTGCCCAACCCTTCCCCAGGTTATTCCGACTCCGGTTCCCCGGGAAGAACGATGCGGATGAGTGCACCGCCCCGCTCGGAGACGTCCACGGCAATGGTGCCTCCGTGCTTGACGACTACCTGCCGCACGATGGCGAGCCCCAATCCCGAGCCGGGCATCGAGCGCGACGCCATGGACCGGTAGAAGCGGTCGAACACCAGCTCGCGGTCTTCCTCGGGGATGCCGGGGCCGGCGTCGTCCACCGTCAGCTCGAGCAGTCCCTCACCGGCAGGCTTCATCATCACACGCACCTGCTCACCGGTGGGACTCCACTTGGCCGCGTTGTCGAGCACGTTCAATACCGCCCGGGACAACCCGGCGTGATCGCCGTAGACGAACCACGGAACGGTGACGGCGGTGAAGTCGATTTCGTTGCGGCGGCGGCGCGCCCGCTCGAGGCAGCGTTCCACCACCTCACTGAGGTCGACGCGCTCGAACACCGTCTCGGGCGCATCCTCGCGGGCGAGATCGACGAGATCGCCCACCAGGGTGGACAGCTCCTCGATCTGCGCTACCACGTCGGTGCGCAGTTCGGCCATGTCCTCGTCCGGAATGTGCGGGGCGCCAGGGCGGCTCGACGCGATCAGCAATTCCATGTTGGTCCGCAACGAGGTGAGCGGTGTCCGCAGTTCGTGACCGGCGTCCGCCACCAACCGGCTCTGGCGCTCACGTGATTCGGCCAGCGCCCGGAGCATCGTGTTGAAACTCTCGGTCAGCCGCGCGAGTTCGTCGTTACCCGTCACCGGCATGGGGGTCAGGTCATCGGTGCGCGCCACCCTCTCGGTGGCCGCGGTGAGCCGCGCGATCGGCCGGAGCCCGGTGCGTCCCACCGTCGTTCCGGCGACCGCCGCGAGAACGACACCGCACCCACCGACCACGAACAGCACCCACGCCAGTCGGTCCAGCACCGCACCGGTCGGTGCGAGGCGCTGGGCAATCACCAGGGTGCTGCCGTCCTGGGTGCGCTCGGCCAGCACCCGCTGGTTCTCGGCAGTACGCAGCGACGTGCCCTCCTCACCACGGGCGACCGCCAACTCGGGCTCGCCGATGGGAACACTCGAACCGGGCGGCGTGTACGTGTCGAGGTCCGGGAAGATCAGCGCCACACTGATGTCCGTCGTGTACAGCGTCGCACCCGCGATGTAGCGCGGGTCGAACGTCACCAGATTGCTGTCGATCAACGCCGATGCGCGCGTACGCAGCTGATTGTCGACGTCCGCGTAGAGCGCCCGGGACACCACCGCGTAGGCGGCGATCGCCATCACGGCCACCGCTATTGCCACTACCGACGCCGCGAGGAGCGTGACACGCCAGCGCAGCGACACCGACCGCGTCAACGGCATCGGTGGACGCATCTCCGGCGGCAGCTGAATCGGTCCGGTGTGGTAGCGGCCGGTGGCATGCGGTTCGTGCCCCGGCAACCCCGGCTTGTCGGCGGTTCGGTGGAACGGCACAGCCATCACGGCGGAGTCTCCCGCAGCACGTAGCCGACGCCCCGAACGGTATGCAGCAGGCGCGGCTCCCCATCAGCCTCCGTCTTGCGACGCAGATACCCCACATAGACTTCGAGGGCGTTGCCCGACGTCGGGAAGTCGTAACCCCACACTTCTTCGAGGATGCGGCCACGGGTGAGCACCCGGCGCGGGTTGGCCATCAACATTTCCAACAGCGAGAACTCGGTACGGGTGAGGCTGATGGACCGTTCGCCGCGCGTCACCTCCCTGGTGACCGGGTCGAGGGTCAGGTCCTCGAAGGTCATCTTCTCCGAGTCGATTCCCGGTTCGGGCGCCGCCCGGCGTAGCAGAGCGCGCAGCCGGGCGAGCAGTTCCTCGAGAGCAAACGGTTTGGGAAGATAGTCGTCGGCTCCCGCATCGAGTCCCGAAACCCGCTCCGACACGGAGTCGCGCGCGGTGAGAACCAGGATCGGCAGGTCGTCACCGGTGCTCCGCAGCCGCCGGCACACTTCGAGGCCGTCCAGGCGCGGCATCATCACGTCGAGCACCAGCGCGTCGGGTCGTGCGGCCGCCACCTTCTCGAGCGCATCGATACCGTCGACGGCCAGTTCCACCGAGTACCCGTTGAAGCTCAGGGACCGCCGCAAGGACTCCCTCACGGCCCGATCGTCGTCGACCACCAGAATGCGCATACCCGACAGTTTGACCCGGCCGACTGAGTAATGGCTGAGAAGGGTCGGTACGGAGCCGGATGTGATCACTCCACGATGCGCGGTCCCGGCAGGCTCCACTTTCGCCAGAGCGCGAGCAGACGGAGAACCGAGGCCAGCGCCGTGCCCGCGATCAGAGCGGCGTTCGGACCGGACCCGAGTTCACTCGACACGACCACCAGCGCCGACCCCAGGAGCGCGGGGATTGCGTAGAGATCCCTGTGTAGCAGCAGCGGAACTTCGTTCACCAACACGTCGCGCAATATTCCCCCACCGATGGCCGCCGTGCCCCCTATCAGGCACGAGGCCAGCGGGCTCGCGCCGTGCTCGAGTGCAATCACCGCACCCGTACTCGCGAACAGGCCCATACCCACCGCGTCGAGCACGAGAATCTCGCGGCGCAGTCGGCCGAGCGCCGAGTGCAGGAAGAACACCAGCAACGACGTGCCGAGGGCAGTGCCGAAGTTGGGCCAGCTCCCCAGCGACGTGGGCGGATGGATGTCCAGCAGGAGGTCGCGGACGATGCCGCCACCGATACCGGTGAAGACACCGACCACGCACACCCCGAAGATGTCGAGCCGCTTCGTCACGCCCACCAGAGCACCCGACGCCGCAAACGCCGCGATGCCCACCAGTTCGAGGATGTAGAGCAGCACCCGCCAAGGTTCGCACGCGGGCCTGCCCTCGTTTCGTCCCGGCCGGGCCTACCTGTCAGCCGGGTCCAGCAAGCCCAGCTTCACGGCCTTCACCAGCCGGCGGGGTACCCGGTGGGTGGTTCCCCCGACAGTCACCTCCACCAGCTCGGGAACCTGAGCCTTCCACTGCGACCTGCGACTACGCGTGTTGGACCGCGACATTTTGCGCTTGGGTACTGCCATCTTTCTCTCTCCTCCTTCGTCGCCTGTGAGTACTTCTTAACCACGGAGTGTTAAGAAGTACTCACAGGCGCTTGCGCACTCCATACCGGCGTTCGAACTTCTCGACGCGGCCCGCGGTGTCCATGACGCGTTGCGCGCCGGTCCAGAACGGGTGCGACTCACTGGTCACGTCGACCACCACCAGCGGATAAATGTTGCCGTCCGTCCACTCCACGGTGCGGTCGCTGGTCACCGTCGACCGCGTGAGGAACGTGGTTCCGGTGCTGGCGTCCTGGAAGACCACGGGGTGGTAGTCGGGGTGGATGTTCGGTTTCATTCGTGTCCCTCTCTCGAGCTGTCGGGTTCTGCGTACGGTGATTCGCTGCTGTCGCAGGGGTCTTCGTGGAACTGGCCGAACGGGTCGGGCCACGACTCCCACGCGGCCTCGTCGGCGAGTTCTTCGTCGGTGACCAGCGCCCACTGGAGCGTCCGGTCGATGTCGCTGGGGTCGGCAGCATGCACCAGAACCACCATCGAGCTGTGCCGGTCGCCGAACCGTTCGTCCCAGCACAGGGCCGCCATCGCTCGCCGCGCCGTGGGGAGTTGGTCCTGTTCGGCCGGGGTCATCGCGGCCAGCCATCGATCCGCACTCGCCACCCGCAGTCCCCCACCGGCGGATTCGAGCCACAGCGCCTCATCGGGCTGCGTGGCGACCCACACCCGGCCGCGCGCCGTGACCACACCGTCCAGAAGAACGTCGATGGCCTCGTGCAGTCGCTCGGGGTGGAAGGGCCGGTTCGCCGAGAACTCGACGATCATGACCCCGCAGTCGTGCGACAGCGGAGGCTGCCCCCGCAGCAGAGGTGAGTGGGCGTTCGTCAGCTCGCCGCGCCGGGCACCCGAGGGGATTTCCATGAGCAACCGCTCGACGTCGAGTCCGTCGACGTCCCAGGCGATCGGTGCGCCGGGAGCGAGCCGCGCGAGGACGGCGTGGAGCCTGGCCTGCTGCCACCCGTCGCCGGCGCTGCCCGACACCACCAGGGCGTCGGCGAAGTCGACCTGCCCGACGGCGACCTGCGCGACGGTCCGGTCGTCGTCAAGAGCCTCGTCGCCGGTCGCGTCGTCGAGCCACGACTGGGCGTCGATGCACGTGATCACGGCCTCGACACGGACATCGCGTGAGGCGGTCCCGTCCAGCTGGCCGACCACCCCGGACACCACCACGTGCTCGATTGCCCAGCACACGGCCTCGGGTTCGAGCCGGCGGTCGAGGTGCAACACGATGCGCTGCACGGAGCTGCGCGCATGAAGGCGGCGGAGCAACGGGAGCAGGTCTTCCCGGAGTGTGCAGGAGATACAGCCGTGCGCGAGCTCGAGGATTCCGACGCGGGTGCGCTCTCGCCCCGACTCCATCGTGGTGACGGTGCGCCGCACGACGCCTTCGTGCACGAGGTCGAGGTCGTGATGCACGACCACGGTGTCGTCACGGAGCAGCGACCGCGCGACGGTGTCGGTGGGGCCGCTCCATCCGGATACCAGGACGAGCGGCGTCCGGTGAATCTCACTCACGAGCACCCTTTCGATAACGATTGTCATTGCTTACTGAGAAACGCTACATTGGATTTTCGTCGTTGTCGAAAATGATTGTCATCACCTTGCTGACCGGTAGTCGCCTGGATGCGGGAGGAGACAGAAAGGAATGCCCATGTCGGCACATTGCCAAGTGACCGGACGCCGGCCAGGATTCGGCAAATCCGTATCGCACTCCCACAAGCGCACCAATCGGCGCTGGGATCCGAACATCCAGAAGAAGACATATCTTCTGCCCAGCGAGGGGCGGCGGATCACTCTCACCGTCTCCGCCAAGGGGATCAAAACCATCGACCGGGACGGAATCGAGGCCGTGGTTGCCAAGATCCGGGCCCGCGGAGAGAAGGTCTGATGGCCCGGAACGAAATCCGTCCGATCGTGAAGCTGAAGTCGACGGCGGGTACGGGATACACCTACGTCACCAGGAAGAACCGCCGCAACGACCCCGACCGACTGGTGATGAAGAAGTATGACCCCGTCGTCCGGCGCCACGTCGATTTCCGAGAAGAAAAGTAGAAGACACCCCCGATGGCGAAGAAGTCGAAGATCGCAAAGAACGAACAGCGCAAAATCATCGTTGCGCGCTACGCGGAGCGGCGGGCCGAACTGAAAGAGGTCATCCGCCGCCCGTCGAGCAGCGATGACGAGCGCGCGCAGGCGCAGACGGCACTGCAGCGTCTACCCCGGGACTCGAGTCCGGTACGATTGCGCAATCGAGACGCTGCGGATGGACGTCCGCGCGGCCACCTGAGGAAGTTCGGGCTCTCTCGCGTGCGTGTTCGCGAGATGGCACACCGCGGGGAGCTGCCAGGCGTCCACAAGTCGAGCTGGTAAAGGAAGAAGATGGCAGTCAAGAGAGCACCGTCGAAGAAGCCGCGTCCCGTCGAGGGACGCAAGCCGAAGAAGAACCCGTTGTTCGCGGCGAAGATCGAGTACGTCGATTACAAGGACATCAACCTTCTCCGCACGTTCATCTCCGATCGCGGCAAGATCCGTAGCCGCCGCGTGACGGGCCTGACCCCGCAGCAGCAGCGCCAGGTTGCCGTCGCCGTCAAGAACGCTCGCGAGATGGCCCTGCTGCCTTTCACCAGCCGGTAGCAGCTTCTTCGCAGACAACCGAAGGCCGCGTAGTCCACGGACTACGCGGCCTTCGGCGTATTCCGAGCGGAACTAGCCGAGCATCGCCTGCATCTCGGCAATCTCCCGCTGCTGAGCGCTCACGATGCCGGTGGCGAGTTGCTTGGCATCGGGATTCTCGCCCTCCGCCAGTTCGGTGTCGGCCATCTCGACGGCGCCCTCATGGTGCTCGATCATCATCGTCAGCCACATCCGGTCGAACTCGGGCCCCGACATGCCCATCAAGGTGGACATGTCGCCTTCGGACATCATTCCGTCGCCCGACCCGTGGTCCATCCCTTCGTGACCGGTGGACGTCGGAGCGGGGTTACCCGACTGAGCGAGCAACCGTGTGATCTGATCCATCTCCGGTGCCTGAGCGGCCGCGATCCGCTGGGCGAGCGCCAGCAGTTCGGCGTTGTCGGTGCGGCCGTCGACAATCTCGGCCATCTGCACCGCCTGCGCATGATGCGGATACATGCCGCGCAGGAACGTGACGTCGGCGTCGTTGAACTGTGCTTCGGCCCCGCTGCCGGCCTCGGCCGAGATCGACAGGGAGCGGGACGTCGACGAGGCGCCCGAACTGCTCGGGTCGGACGAGTCGGTGCCGCAGCCGGCGAGGACGAGCGCGGCGCCGGCCGCCGCGGCAATGAAAGCTGCATAGGTGGTACGCATGGAAAATCTCCTCATGGACATGCTTCGGGAAAGTGGCAGCAAGATCCGCCGGAGCCCTGAGCTCCGGACTCCCCGTCACACCCGCAGTATCGACAGCTGCGCCAATGACAACACGGTCCACGCCGGTGGTCCACGTCCGGACTGCACTCGGTCGACGCTCACCCGCGACGTCGGCGACGGCGCCTCGGCACCGGCCACGCAGGGCACCGTCGCACGCGTGAGCGCCGGTGCCACGACGACCACGCCGGCGCAGTGGTGTCCGTTGGGGTGCGACTGTTCGCACTCGTTTCCCGTGCAGTCGTGGCCGTGGTTCGTGCCGGGGTCGTGCGAGGCGGCCACGGCATGCAACGAACCGTCATGAGCCGGAGCGGAAGCTGCGGTGAAACTGTGCATCACGAGGACCGCAGCCGCCACCGTGACCAGCAACGCAATGCGTGCGGTGGGCGCACGCCTTCGTCTCGCCGCCGGGGTCATGACTTCCACTGTAGCGGCACATACCCGCCAGGGGTATGACGGTGACACCGAGCCTTTGGTCGCACTCGCATGAGCTCAGAGCGACGACAGGATATCGAGCCCCTGCTGCTCGAGGCCACCGATGGTGTTGGTGAGGATGACCAATCCGCGCTCGCCGCGCCG
This sequence comes from Rhodococcus sp. ZPP, assembly GCF_017656075.1. NCBI lineage: Bacteria > Bacillati > Actinomycetota > Actinomycetes > Mycobacteriales > Nocardiaceae > Rhodococcus > Rhodococcus sp. ZPP. The sequence continues at coordinate 5,083,269 of NZ_CP058638.1, read as the reverse complement.
ATCGAGAACCACGGTGCACTGAAAGCCGCCCGTCGCCCCGCCGTGGAGCGTGTACTCGCGCCCCTCGAACGGCACCACCGACCACGTCAATGCCCGGTAGGTGTTGCCGATCCACCGCTGGTCCATCGCGGCGCTGCCCGGCACCGTGCCGTCGATAAGCTGCCGTACGTAGCCCGCCATATCCGCCGCCGTGGACCGCAGCCCGCCGGCGGGAGCGTAGGCGTCGAGCGGCCACGGTTCCTGCGATCGATGCAGTACGTCGAATCCGCGGGTGGCGTCGGCGGGCAGGTCTGCCGCAGTCAGCGGTAACCAGGTATCCGACAACCCGAGCGGTACCAGCATCCGTTCGCGTAGGAGCGACGGATAGTCGGTGCCGGCTGCCGCGGCCAACGCCTGACCGAGCAACGCGAAACCGACCGTCGAATACGCGTAGGTTCCGCGACTGCCGAGCTGCGCCGACTGCACCTGCTGCAGCAGCGCCTCCCGGTCGTATGTGAAGGGATTGGTCGCGGACACCCAGTGGCCCACCGCCACAACGGCATCGGTGGTCATCGGAAACTGCGCCAGTCCCGACGTGTGCGAGGCCAATTCGAACAGGGTCACGTCGGCGACCGGCGCATCCCGCAACGGCAGCAATTCACCGACGACGGTGTCCTCCCGCACCTCACCGCGCGCCACCGCATCGACGAACAGCTGCGCGGTGAACGTCTTGGTGAGAGAACCTATCTCGTACTCGGTGTCGTCGGCCGCACCGAAGTGGGCGAACCGGGTTCCGGACGCGTCCACGTATGCGACACTGGCGTTTTCGCGATAGGTGCGGCTCAGAACGTGTCCGGCGAGCGACACCAATTGCGGGTCACCGCTCGACGGGGGCGCCAGCGCAGACGTAGCGGGAGCCGTGACCGCCGTGAGAACGCAGGCGCAGAACAGCGCGCACAAAATGGTCGTCCGACGCAGCATCGCAACTCCTCGCGCACGTCCGAACGCACGTGCCTCTCCCGGTTCCCGCTCGAGCCTATTGTCACCCACCGGAAAGGCCCCCACTAGACTTCGGACGGTTTGCCGACAAGAGGCTCACCGGTCGAGGAGGTGCCCCGCAGCGTGTCGGGAATAGTTGCGGGATTCACCGTCATCTTCGTGATCATCGCGATCGGCTATATTCTCGGCCGGCGTGGAACGCTCGGAGCGGAGGGCGAATCCGTCCTGGGCAGGCTGGTGTTCTTCGTCGCGACACCGGCGCTGCTGTTCGATTCGCTTGCATCGTCCGACCTTTCCGTGATCTTTTCGCCGACGCTGGCCGTCGCTGCTGCGACCGCTTTGACAGTCGGCGCACTGTACATGGTGGTGGCACGGGTATGGCTGCGCAGGTCGCTACCGGAGCTGACGATCGGGGCGTTGTCGGCGTCGTACGTCAATTCCGCGAACCTGGGCATTCCCATTGCGGTGTTCGTGCTCGGTGATGCGTCGTTCGTGGCCCCACTGCTCCTGTTCCAGATAATCGTGTACTCGCCGATCGCGTTGACCATCTTGGACATCACCACGTTGCGCAGGAGCGCATCGCGACTCGAGACCGTAACCGCACCGTTCAAGAATCCGATCGTCGTGGCCGGCGCCGCTGGACTGGTGCTCGCCCTCGTCGACTGGACCCCGCCCGAAGCGGTGATGCAACCGTTCCGGCTCATCGGCGGCGCCTCCGTACCGGGTGCCCTGCTCGCCTTCGGTATCTCGCTGTACGGGGTGCGCGTCCTCGAAAAGGGAACGAGTCCACGCCGGGACGTCGCACTGGCGTCGGTGCTCAAGATCGGCGTGCAACCCGTCCTCGCGTACCTGATGGCGCGATACCTACTCGGCCTCGAGGGACACGAATTGTTCGCGATCGTGGTGGTGTCGACCCTGCCGACGGCGCAGAACGTCTTCGTCTACGCCAGCCGGTACCGGTGCGGAACGGTGCTGGCGCGCGACACGGCCTTCGTCACCACTTTGGCGGCGATTCCGGCAATTGCGCTGGTCTCGGGACTGCTCGCGTGACGGGGTTACCGTGGCTTATGCGCGTAATCGCCCTCGCAGTGCTGGCCTGCCTCGCCGTCGCCGGATGCGGGTCCACCTCGAGCACCGACGAACCGACGATTCCCCCCGAGATCGCATCCGCCGTCGACCCGAGCCCGACCCATCCGTCGTCGGGGATGCCCGTGCCCAGCGAGGTACCCGGCGAGGAATTCGGTACGGTGTTCACCGCCCGGCCCGACATCGTCCGCGCCCATCCGACCCCGTTCGAGTCGTGGTCCCGCGCCGACGGCAACAAGGTCGCGATCCATTTCGTCACCGGAACGCCAGAGTGTTACGGCGCCGATGCGACCGTCACCGAGACGGACACTACCGTCACCATCTCCCTACGCACCGGAAGCCTGCCGGAGTCGGCCGACAAGATGTGCATCCTGGTCGCAGTGTTCGGCACGCTCGAGGTGCCTTTGCAGGCGCCGCTCGGCGATCGTCGGGTGATCAACGGGTGAGCCGTTGAAGCACTGGTTCCTCAACGTCTGCATCGCCACCGCACTACTCCAGGCCGTCTATCACGCCGTCCGCGTTCTCGTCTCGTACCGTGTCCTCGCACTCGGCGGTGACGCGGTCACTATCGGAATCGTGACGGCCCTGTTCTCGCTGGCACCCCTGCTCGTCGCGGTCCGCATCGGGCGGGCGGTCGACCAGCGGCACGCGGCCGCAGTCCTGCGTACCGGCGTGGCGCTCACGACACTCGGTGTCGTGGTGATCGCGCTCAGCAACGACCTGATCGTGCTCGGCGTGGGCAACGTGGTCCTCGGGTTCGGCCAGATCCTCGTCACCGTGGCCGGGCAGGGATTCATCACCTTGCTGTCGAAACCGGGCGAGCTGGACAAGGGGTTCGCGGGCCTGACCCTCGGCGTGTCGGTCGGTCAGGCCGTCGGCGTGCCGGTCGTGGGGCTGATCGCGGCCCGCAGCTCGGACGGCGGTCCGGTGCAGACCACTCTCGCGCTGGCGGTCATGGCCGCGGTGTCGCTGGCGTCGATTCCGTTCGCGTGGCCGATCCGCGAGCGTCCGCAGTCCAGGAAGCCGGCCGCGAAAGACCAGCAGCAATCCGTCGCGAGCATGATCTCGACGTCCGGTATGCGACCCGCGGTGTTCAGCAGCCTCATCGTCCTCGCCTCCGTCGACGTCGTCGTGGCCTATCTGCCCGTGCTGGGCCACGAATTCGGTTTCAGCGTTCTCCTGGTGTCGTTGCTGCTCACCGCGCGCACCGCGGCATCGATCGTGTCCCGGGCGTTTCTGCCGTGGCTGCTCACCCGGGCACCGCGACAGCGACTGCTCGTCTCCGCGACATTGTGTTCGGCGCTGCCCACCGCGCTCCTGCCGTTCGTCCGCGATCCGTGGTGGATGGCCTTGCTCCTGGTGGTGGCCGGCTTCTTCTGGGGCATCGGGCAACCGCTGACGATGACCTGGGTGACCGGCCTCGTCACCGGCCCCAACCGGGCCGCCGCGTTGTCTCTGCGCCTGACCGGTAACCGCCTGGGCCAGGTGCTGATCCCCTTGGCCGCCGGCGCTATGGCCGGTGTCGCGGGCACGGCGTCGATCTTCGTGATCACCGGAGGTCTTCTGGGCACGGCGGCGGTGTCCACCTGGCGAGCCGTGCGTACTTCATAACCACCCGCGGTTAACAAGTACTCACGGGTGCCTAAATGTCGCACCGGCCGGTGTTCGACGCTCCACTTCGTCGGCTGTGGCGTGCGTCTCTCCTCGGCAGACTTGTCCCCAGTCACGCGTTTGCCAGATCAGGGGTCAGGAGCCACACGATGAGCTTTACCGGTGTCATTCCGAGCACGACCGACACTCCTCGTCCACATCAGGACGAGCGCGCCGAATCGAGCGCGGTACAGGCATCGGGCGACATCACTCCGCAGCTACGTTTCCTCGACCCCGCCGACACCGGGTCCGGGCGGGCGGCCGTGATGGTCTGGCCGCAGGCTCCCCTGCTCGCGGAACTCGTCGCGCTCTTCGCCGACCTCGGTTTGCGGGTTGCCTCCCATGAGCAGCTTCCCGCCGCCGAATCCAGCGAGACGGTAGTGCACCGCTTCGATTTCAGCACCGACGGCTCCACCTGGGACAGCACGACTCCCGGCCTCGTCTCCGCCGCGTTCGGGGCCGCGGCCGCGGGACATTTGGAGGTGGACGGATTTACCCGTCTCATTCCGGCCGCCAACGTGTCGTGGTCCGACGCCGTCCTGATTCGTGCGGCCTGCCGTTATCTCCGCCAGGTGGGACTCGGACTGTCGGAGCCGAACATCGTGGCAATCCTGTTGCGCAACAGTAGTTTTGTGCGCGGGTTCGGCGCACTGTTCGCGGCTCGCTTCGATCCTGCGCGGACCGATCGGGGCACGGCCGTCGCGGATGCGGAGAAGATCCTCCTCACCGCCATCGAGAAGACAACGACGTTGGACGAGGACCGCTTGCTGCGCGGCATGTTGTCGTTCATCTCGGCCGTACTGCGCACCAACTGGTTTCAGCACGACCGCACGGCGGGAGCCGGCACCGCGGCGGCGTTCAAGATCGATCCTGCGCTGCTGTCGCTGTCCGCTCCCGTCACCCCGTACCGGGAGATCTTCGTGCACTCTCGGATAGTGGAGGGCAGTCACGTGCGCAGCGGCACGGTGTCCCGCGGCGGTCTGCGCTGGTCGGACCGCAAGGACGACTTCCGCACCGAGGTACTGGGACTGATGAAGACGCAGCACGTGAAGAACTCGCCGATCGTTCCGATGGGTGCGAAGGGCGCGTTCGTCGTGCGCACCGATCCGGCTCCCGATGCTGTGCGGCAGGCGTACACGACCTTCATCGAGGGACTGCTCGACGTCACCGACAACATCGTCGACGGCGAGGTGGTGCACCCCCGCGACACCGTGATCTACGACGGCGACGATCCGTATCTGGTGGTGGCCGCCGACAAGGGCACGGCGCGGTTCTCCGACCTCGCCAACAGTATTGCGGTGCGCCGCGGTTTCTGGCTCGGCGACGCCTTCGCCTCCGGAGGTTCGGCGGGTTACGACCACAAGGCGATGGGTATCACCGCACGCGGTGGATGGGTTTCGGTACGGAGACATTTCGCCGAGATGGGCAAGAACGTCGATACCGACGCGTTCACCGTGGTGGGGATCGGCGACATGTCCGGGGACGTCTTCGGCAACGGCATGCTGCTCAGTCGCGCGATCCGCCTCGTCGGCGCCTTCGACCACCGGCACATCTTCCTCGACCCCGACCCGGATTCCGAAGCGTCCTACCGCGAGCGCGAACGACTGGCCGCACTGCCGGGAAGCAGCTGGGGTGACTACGACCGCGATGTGGTGTCCGCCGGTGGCGGGGTGTGGCCCCGGACCACCAAGACGATTCCGCTGTCTCCTCGGGTGCGCGAACGGCTCGGCGTCGAGGAAGCCGAACTGCCCCCGCACGAGGTGGTGAAGGCCCTGCTCACGGCCGAGGTCGATCTGTTGTGGAACGGCGGAATCGGAACCTACGTCAAGGCGTCCGCGGAAAGCCATGCCGATGCTGCCGACCCGGCCAACGACTCCGTCCGCGTCGACGCCGACATGCTGCGCGCCGCAGTGGTCGGCGAGGGCGGGAACCTCGGGTTCACCCAGCGGGCCCGCATCGAGTATGCGCTGAGGGGCGGCCGGATCAACGCGGACTTCATCGACAACGCCACCGGTGTCGCCACCTCCGATCGCGAAGTGAACCTGAAGATCGCGGTGGACGCGGCGGTAGCGGCCGGAGAACTGCCTGCCGCGGAGCGGAACTCACTCCTCGCTCGCGTCCAGGACGAGATTGCCGAGTCGGTGCTGGCCGACGCGTCGGCCCAGACCCTCGCGATCAGCCTCGCCGAGGTGCACGCCCCCTTCCTCCTCGGACGTCATGAACGGCTGATCGAAAACCTCGAACGGGACGCAGGACTCAGTCGATCCGCCGAGGTCCTCCCGACCGCAACGGAACTGACTGCACGACACCGCGCCGGGCAGGGACTGGTCCGTCCCGAGATCGCCGTCCTGTTGGCACAGTCCAAGAATCTCGTCGTCACGGAACTTCTCGCCTCCCCGATCCTCGATGACGCGGTGTTCGACGGTGTCCTGGCGGACTACTTTCCCGCACCGATCCGGGAGCGGGTACCGCAGCAGATCAGCGGACACCGACTGGCCCGCGAGATCGTCGCCGTGCTCGTCGCAGGCGACATGATCGACCGGGTGGGACCCGGACTGATCCATCGCCTGGAGGAGCGCCTCGGTGTCGGCACCCCCGACATCACGAGCGCCTACGCGGTGGTGCGGCAGGTGTTCGACATCGATCGCCTGTGGGACCAGGTACTCGCCTTGCCGGGTGCCTCCCACCGCACGAGGTTGAATCTGCATTTCGGCATCCAGGACCTGATCGAGCGCACCACGTCGTGGCTCCTGCGGCACCGCACCGCGGACACGGACGCTCGCGCGTCGATCGAGCGATTCACCGACCCCGTCCGCGAACTGGCTACCGCCCTGCCCCGGCTGACCGGTTCACTCGCGCAGGACTTGAGCACGCTGCGCATCCTCGCGCAGGCGTTCGCACTCGAGGACACCGCACGCACGCTCGGCTTGCCGATCACCCAGGTTGCGGAAACCTATCGAGAATTCGGCAGGGTCATCGGCCTCGACTGGCTGTCGGAACGGTTCTCCGTCGGCGAGACCGGGACCGCCTACTGGGAGACGATGGCGGCGGCCGTCCTCGTCGACAACCTGCAGGAGCACTGGCACGCGCTGATCGGCTCGGTTCTGCGGGACGCCTCCCCCGACACCTCCGCGGCGGTCGCCGTCGCCGCCTGGCTCGACCGGCACCCGACGGCCGCGGAACGGCTGTCACACATGCTCGGCGAGCTCCGCAGTCGCGATCGGGTGGACAATTCGAATATCTGCGTGATCGATGCCGAGCTCACTCTCGCACTGACCCGCTGCCGATGACCCCTATCGCCGTAACCCCATACCTCACCACCGATCGAAGGAGTTCGAAAGTGCCCACTCTCCAGCGAGATGTCGCCATTGTCGGTGCCGGCCCGTCCGGGCTGGCCGCCGCGACCGCACTGCGCAAGGCAGGCCTGTCCGTCGCAGTCCTCGAGGCGCGCGACCGCGTCGGAGGACGCACCTGGACCGACACGATCGACGGGGCCACACTCGAAATCGGCGGCCAATGGGTCTCACCCGATCAGACGGCGCTGATCTCCTTGCTGGACGAACTCGGCCTCGAGACGTTCGACCGCTACCGCGAGGGCGAATCCGTCTACATTTCGGCCGCCGGGAAGCGCACCCGCTACACCGGTGAATCGTTTCCCGTCGACGAGACGACGCGGAAGGAGATGGACCGCCTGATCTCCATTCTCGACGACCTCGCCGCGCAGGTCGGCGCAGAGGAGCCCTGGGCGCATCCCCGTGCCCGCGAGCTCGACACCATCTCGTTCAAGCACTGGTTGATCGAGCAGTCCGACGACGCCGAGGCCCGCGACAACATCGGCCTGTTCATCGCCGGCGGCATGCTCACCAAGCCCGCGCACGCATTCTCCGCGCTGCAAGCCGTCCTGATGGCCGCGTCCGCCGGATCGTTCTCGCACCTCGTGGACGAGGACTTCATCCTCGACAAGCGTGTCATCGGCGGCATGCAGCAGGTGTCGATCCGGCTGGCCGCCGCGCTCGGGGACGACGTGTTCCTGAACGCACCCGTGCGCACCGTGCAGTGGAGCGAGCAGGGTGCCGTCGTTTCGGCCGACGGCGACGTCCGTGTGGAGGCGTCGCGGGTCGTGCTCGCGGTGCCGCCCAACCTGTACTCCCGGATCTCCTACGATCCGCCGCTGCCGCGCCGCCAGCACCAGATGCATCAGCATCAGTCACTCGGACTCGTCATCAAGGTGCACGCCGTGTACGAGACGCCGTTCTGGCGCGAAGACGGTCTGTCCGGCACCGGCTTCGGGGCCTCGGAGATCGTGCAGGAGGTGTACGACAACACCAATTACGAGGACACCCGGGGCACCCTCGTCGCGTTCGTGTCGGACGAGAAAGCCGACGCGATGTTCGAATTGAGCGAAGAGGAGCGTCGCGCCACCATTCTCGGCTCGCTCGCCCGCTACCTCGGACCGAAGGCGGCCGAGCCGGTGGTGTACTACGAGTCCGACTGGGGCTCCGAGGAATGGACGCGGGGCGCGTACGCCGCCAGCTTCGACCTCGGTGGCCTGCACCGGTACGGAAAGGACACACGTACCCCGGTCGGGCCGTTCCATTTCTCCTGCTCGGACATCGCCGCCGAGGGCTACCAGCACGTGGACGGCGCCGTCCGGATGGGTCAGCGCACCGCCGCGGATATCATCGCGCGCCTCGGACAGTAGGCCCCGGCGATCATCGCCCGGCAGTCACGACTGCCGGGCGATGATCGCGAGCAGTAGTTCGGCGCGCACCCGCGCCACGTCCAGCCTGCAGTCGATCAGGGCTTCGATCCGCGCCATCCGGCTGCGCAGTGTGTGCCGGTGCACGCCCATCGCGGCGGCCGCCGACTCCCAATGCCCGTTCGCCTCGAGAAACGCCCGTAACGACCCCAGAAGCTCTGTGCCGTTGACGCGGTCGTAGTCGTCGATGGGCGCAATCATTATGTCCGCCAGCGAATTGAGTACTTCACGGGTCGCGCTGAACGCGAGTAGGGCACTGCCGGTGAGCGCCGCGAATTCCAGTGGTTCGGCCCCGGCTTCGGCCGCCGACGCCGCGAGTTGCGACTGCTCGATCGCCGCCACGACACCGGCCAGCTCCCGTCGCCCGCTCAACCCGGCTCGGACCGCCTTTCGCGTGCCCGGGGGCAGCGCGCTCAGCATCGACCGTGCGAAGTCCACGTCGTCGGTTCCACGGAGAAGAACTGTGATCCGGGTGTCGTGGCGACGCGAGAAGAGCTGGCGCCCAACCGTGTCCATCGCCGCGGCGACCGCCGACTCCACCCGCTGCGCGAGTTCCAGAGTCTCGGCGACCACCGTCAGACCTCGTACCATCCCGTCGGTATCGGCCGCGCCCCGAATCTGCTCCCACGCAGGCGCCAGGTCGCGATCGTCGGTGAGCAGCAGACCGAGCGCGTGCGAATTGAGCTGATTCTGCGCGACGCGCAAGCGAGCGGGCTTCTCGAAGTCCAGCGCCAGCAGCGAATTGGCGTGACCCAGCAGGATCTGATCGACGTGGCTGAGCGCCGTCGGACTGATCACCGCCAAATGCCCGTGCGGGGTGCTTCCGACACTGATCTGCTGGACGGTGATGGAGGCCCCCGACCGCGCCAGCGACACGCTGCTCGACGCTCCACCCGTTCCTGCCGCCAGCACATCGCGCACTTCGTCGAGGACCTCGTCGTCCGGTCGCGCGGGATGGTGTTCGAGTACCCTGCCGGACAGATCGAGAAGTAGCACCGTGGCCGAGGTGGCCATCGCGAGTTCACGGACGGTGGCGCCGGTTCCGCCCGAGATGACGGCCCGCGTCATTCGTGGCTGTGCCCGGGACGCCCGCAGGACCGACTCGTATTCTTGTTCGGCCAGACGGTTCATCACGCGTTTGACGACGGCGGCGAACGGGGTCGGCAACGGCACTTCCAGCAGCGGAAGACCGAGGTTGTCGGCCACGGCGACGAGGTCCTCCGGCACTTCCGGGTGCGACAGCCCCGTGCCGAATCCGACGGCGGCCACTCCCACGCGGTCGAGTCCGCGTAGATACCGGGCCCGGTCGGCCGCTGTCAGGGGCAGTCGCAGCCCGGTGGTGAGCAGCAGTTCCCCACCGGAGAGCCACCGGAACGGATCGGACAATTCGGTGGTGATGGCGAAGGTGATTTCGTTACCGAGGCCTGCGGCTCCGCCCCGGAGTTCGAGAGCCAGATCCGGCTGGGACAACATCCAGCGGACGGGAACGGTCATGTCGGGCTCCTGCGCGTTGCGGTCTGGTGTGTGCCACCTTGACCCGTCATCCCGGGAACATGGCTGGACAGATAGGCCATCGGAACCCGAGCATCGACTCCATTCTGTCAGAGGATTCGGTACCGGTGACCTCTACGGACACCGAAATACCACATTAACGAATTTCGTTCGTTTGAGGTCTTGCGCCTGGACCCGAGGCTCCGCATACTTAACGAATACGATTCGCTAAGTGATCCGCATCTCACCGGGAGAACGTCCCGCGAGCGGTCCGGCACACTACTCGAGACACGGAGTTCTCCTCGTGCAACCACCGGAAACCCCAAAAATTCGCGCCCTCCGCGTCCCCCTGACTGCCAGGAGCGGGATCGCCACGTTCAGTGTCTTCGTGGTCGGATACATGACCGCCAACCTTGTCCCGCTCATGATCATCGCGATGGTCGACGATCTCGGCGTGTCCCAGACCGTCGCCGGTGCCGTTCTGACGGGATCGTTGCTGGCATGCGCGCTGGTATGCCTCGCCACCACCCGATGGGCGGCCGGACAGTTCCGGCGGCGGCTCGGCCGGGCTGGCCTCGTCGTCATGGCAGCCGGGTTCGCGGCGGCAGCCGTCGTTCCGTCCGCACCGATCGCTTGCATCGCGATCGTCGTCGGAGGCCTCGGGGCCGGCGGTGCCGTCGCCGTCGGCGGCGCGGCGATGGCGGCGTTCACCAACCCGAACCGTGTCTCCGGGCTGAGCGGTCTCGTCAATCGCGTCGCCGTTACCGGTGTCCTCGCGCTGATCCCGATTCTCGGCACACGGATGACCAACGCCTTCGGCATCGTGGCCGTACTCGCACTGGCCACTGCACTCACCATGACCTGGTTGCCGACGGCCCCCGACCTCGGGGCAGGCACGACGAGAACCCGCGCCGAACTGCCCGAAGGGGTCACCCGGAAACGCGTCACGGTCGCCGGAGCGTCGCTGCTCGTGCTGTTCGCCGTCTGGGCGATCGGTGAGGACTCGTTGTGGGCGGTGTCCGGCATCATGGGATTCGAGCACGCGGGGCTGACCGAACAGCAGATGGGCTTGGCCCTGTCCGCATCGACTGCAGGTGGTATCGGTATCGCACTGATCCTCACCGCTCTGGGCTCCCGTCTCGGGCGCACGGTTCCCGTGGCCGTTCTGCTGGTACTCGGCGCCGCCCTCAAACTGGGCGCGTGCCTGACCACCGAGCCCACCACCTACCTGGTGCTCATCATTACGTGGAACACGGTCTACGCGGCGGCCTTCATCTACGTGGTGGCCATCGCGGCCGCACTGGATTCGTCCGGCCGCTGGTCCGCCCCACTACTCGGGACCTACCTGGTCGGCTCCGCGTTCGCCCCGCTCTTCGGCACTCTCGTCACCGAGGCCGTCGGTTATCCGTCGTTCGGTGTCATCGTGGCCGGGATCAGTCTCGTTCTGCTGCTGCCCATTACGGCGATCGCGTCTCTCTCTGCACGTACCGAAGCCACATCCCTCGCCGTAGGCCAGGATCCCACCGTGCGTTACACCACGTCGGTGATCGTCTGATGAATCCGATGGACAGGAAGAACACCATGACAGCGAAGGCCACCCACTACCGAGGCGGTCGAATCTTCACCGCCGCCGAGCCCGCGTGGGCGGAGTCGATGATCGTCGAGGACGGCCAACTGACGTACGTCGGGGATACGGTCACCGCAGACGCGCTGACCCGCGACGCCGACATCGTCGAACTCGACGGCGCTTTCGTGCTGCCCGGGTTCATCGACGCTCACACCCACCTGCTCATGATGGGGCAGTCGCTGCAGAAGGTGGATCTCCAGAGCGCCGTCGATCTGGCCGACATCCAGGATCGCATCGGGCGTTTCGCAGCCGACAATCCGACGGCACCCCGAATTCTGGGGCGCAGCTGGCTGTTTCCGGCCCTCGGCGGCCGGCCGCCCACCCGGCGGATGATCGACGCGGTCGAAGCGGACCGCCCCGTGTACCTCGATTCCAACGACGTCCATTCCGTGTGGGTGAACACCGCAGCACTCCGCGAACTGGGGATCGACGACCACACCCCCGACCCCCTCGGCGGCCGGATCGAACGCGATCCCGCGACGGGCCACGCCACCGGGATGTTGTACGAAACGGCGGTGACCCAGATCGTGTGGCCCGCCCTCGCGAAGGTGGTCACCGACCACGAACGTGACGTCGCGATCGAGGCGGCGTTCGAGCGGTACCTGGCCGACGGCGTCACCGGAGCCGTCGACATGGCACTCGGTGCGGAGGAGGTGGCGGCGCTCGAGCGAGCCCTGGCAGCCGGGGACGGCACGTTGCCGCTTCGGGTAGCCGGGCACTGGCTCGTCACGCGAACCGATTCAACGGAGGAGAACGTCCGTCAGGTCCGCGAGGCCGCGACGTACGCCCAGCGTCTGCAGGGGCCGTGGCTGCGAATGGCCGGGATCAAGATCATCATCGACGGTGTCATCGACAGCTGCACCGCCACCATGAAGGAACCGTACTCCGACGGCACAAATGCCGAACCGATCTGGGATCTCGAGTCGCTGGCACCCGTGGTCACCGCGGCAGATGCCGCGGGACTCCAGGTGGCCATGCACGCCATCGGTGACGAGGCCTCGGAGATCGGGCTCACCGCGCTGGAAAAGGCAATCGCCGTTAACGGAAGCCGGCCGCGTCGACACCGCATGGAACACCTCGAGACCATCACGAAAGACAACGTGCAGCGTCTGGCACAACTCGGTGTCGTCGCCTCGATGCAGCCGGTGCACGCCGACCCGGCGATCCAGGAGAACTGGCGCGCCGTTCTGGGTGACCACCGGGTCGAGCGGGCGTACCCCTGGCCCGAGATGACCTCGGCGGGCGCGGTCCTGGCGCTGGGTTCCGACGCCCCCACCGCACCGCATCCTCCGCTGCCCAACATGTACGTCGCGACGACGCGCAAGTCCGCGATCGATCCGACTCTGCCACCCAACCTTCCCGAGTACGCGCTCCCGATGGCGGACGCACTGGCGCACGCGACCCGTGACGCTGCCTACTCGTGCTGCTGGGACGACCTCACCGGGCAACTCGTCGCCGGCAAGGCGGCCGATTTCGTCGTCCTCGACGGAAACCCGTTCACCGAGGGCACCGGCTCGTTGCTCACCTCCCGCGTCGGGCTGACCGTCGTGGCGGGCCGGATCTGCCATCGAACCACTCCCCGGCCGCGCTGAAGGCTGGACAACTCGGCGCGCCAAGCGCTCTTGCTTTCACCATTTCGTCAGCTGCCACCACCTTGTGAGGCAGCGCACACTGACTACCAGATGCACTACGGACCCCGGCGAATGCTTGTCGGCGGGCCGTTCGCCCCCACGAGAGGAACGGTACGGATGTCGATCGACGTACTCCAGAACTACATCAATGGCGAGTTCGTCGCCTCGTCGACGACGGAGACCCTCGACTTGATCAATCCGGTGGACGAGAGTGTCGTCGGCCGTGCGCCGGTGTCCACCAAGTCCGATGTGGACGCTGCCGTCGAGGCGGCGGAGCGAGCCTTCATGTCTTGGGGCAAGACCACGCCGAGCGTGCGCCAGACGGCACTGCTGAAGCTGGCCGACGCGATCGAGGCGCACAGCGACGAACTCGTCGAGGCGGAGTGCCGCAACACAGGGCAGCCCAAACAGGTCATTGCCGACGAGGAGATCAAGGTCGGGGCAGATCAGCTCCGGTTCTTCGCCGGGGCGGCCCGCATGCTCGAGGGCAAGGCCGCTGGGGAGTACATGGAGGGATTTACGTCTTATGTGCGCCGCGAACCGATCGGCGTCGTCGGACAGGTGACCCCGTGGAATTACCCGTTCATGATGGCGCTGTGGAAAATCGGCCCCGCCCTGGCCGCCGGCAACACCATCGTCCTCAAGCCCAGCGACACCACCCCGAACAGCACCCTCGTTCTCGCCCGGTTGACCAAGGGCATCCTGCCGGATGGCGTGTTCAACGTGGTGCTGGGCAACGGGGAGACCGGTGCGACGCTAGTGGAACACCCCGCGCTCGGGCTCGTGTCGATCACCGGGTCGGTGCGCGCCGGCATCGCGGTGGCCGTTTCCGCCGCTCGGCAGCTCAAGCGCGCGCACCTCGAATTGGGCGGCAAGGCGCCTGCCATCGTGTTCGGTGACGTCGACATCGAGAAGACCGCCGACGGAATCGCCGAAGCGGCGTTCTTCAACGCCGGCCAGGACTGCACCGCGGCCACCCGCGTCCTCGTCCACGAGTCGATCCACGACCAGCTCGTCGATGCACTGGTCCGTAAGGCCGAGACGTTGAAGCCGGGACTCCCGGACGACCCGGACACGTTCTACGGTCCACTCAACAACATCAACCACTTCAACACCGTCAGCGCGAAGATTGCGGATCTGCCCGCCTCCGCCAAGATCGCCACCGGCGGCAGACGTTCCGGCGAGCAGGGCTTCTTCTTCGAGCCCACCGTGATCACCGGAGTCGACCAGCGCGACGACATCGTCCAGGAAGAGACGTTCGGGCCCATCCTCACCGTGCAAAGCTTCTCGGACGAGAAGGAGGCCGTGACCCTCGCCAACGACGTCCGGTACGGTCTGGCGTCGAGCGTGTGGACGCAGGATCACGGTGTCACGCAACGGCTCTCCGCTGCACTTGATTTCGGCGCCGTATGGATCAACTGCCACATCCCGCTCGTCGCCGAAATGCCGCACGGCGGATTCAAGTACTCCGGCTACGGCAAAGACCTTTCCGGCTACGGCGTCGAGGACTACACCCGCATCAAGCACGTCATGAGCTCACACGACTGACCTCGACTCCCGTTTTCCCATCTCCCGTCACGACCCTGAGGACTGCACCCTGATGAACGACATCCAGTACCGGCTGCCGCAGAAGCGAGCACTGGTCACCGAGCTTCCCGGCCCGAGGTCGGCGGCCCTCACCGCTCGCCGCCGCGCCACCGTGGCCGCGGGCGTCGGCTCGAGCGTGCCCGTGTACGCCGCGGACGCGGACGGTGGCGTCATTGTGGACGTCGACGGCAACTCGCTCATCGACCTCGGCTCCGGCATCGCCGTCACCAGCGTGGGAGCTTCGGATCCCGCTGTGGCCGAGGCAGTTCGGGAGCAGGTCGGACATTTCACCCACACCTGCTTCATGGTCACCCCGTATGAGGGTTACGTCCGGGTCGCGGAGGAACTCGCCGCCCTCACCCCCGGCGATCACGAGAAGCGGACCGTCCTGTTCAACTCGGGCGCCGAAGCGGTGGAGAACGCGATCAAGGTCGCCCGCCTCGCCACCGGACGCGACGCCGTCGTCGCATTCGACCACGCCTACCACGGCCGCACCAACCTGACGATGGCCCTGACCGCCAAGTCGATGCCCTACAAGGCCCACTTCGGCCCCTTCGCTCCCGAGGTCTACCGCCTCCCGATGTCGTACCCGTACCGCGATCAGGACGGGCTGACCGGCGAGCAGGCCGCCCAGCGGGCAATCACCCAGATGGAGAAGCAAATCGGCGCCGATTCACTCGCGGCGATCATCATCGAGCCGATCCAGGGCGAGGGCGGATTCATCGTGCCCGCCGAGGGCTTCCTCCCCACACTGGTCGCCTGGGCGCGCGCCAACGGCGTCGTCTTCATCGCCGACGAGGTGCAAACCGGGTTCTCCCGCACCGGCGCCTGGTTCGCGTGCGAGCACGAGGACGTGGTCCCGGACATCATCACCATGGCCAAAGGCATGGCCGGCGGCATGCCCCTCTCCGCAATCACGGGACGGGCCGAACTTCTCGACAAGGTCCACCCCAGCGGACTCGGCGGCACCTACGGCGGCAATCCCGTCGCCTGTGCCGCCGCGCTCGCCGCCCTCGACACCATGCGGGCGTTCGACCTGCCGGGCCGGGCTCGGCACATCGCCGACCTCGTCCTGCCGCGGTTGCACGCCCTCGCCGCCGAGGTCGGTGTGATCGGTGACGTCCGCGGTCGCGGCGCCATGCTCGCGATGGAATTCGTCAAGCCCGGAACCACCGAACCGGACGCGGAGTTGACCAAGGCCATCGCCGCCCAGGCTCTCGAGCAGGGCGTCATCCTGCTGACATGCGGGACCTACGGCAACGTGATCCGCCTGCTCCCCCCGTTGGTGATCGGCGACGACCTGCTCGAGGACGCGTTGACGGTCATCGAGCAGATAGTTCGTTCCCTCGTCTGACCCGTGCGCCTTTCTGGTTGCCACCGCTACCAGAAAGGCGCACGGGCGCGAAGCGCCCGCACCCCGACCAGAAGGACTCCCATGACAGATTTCGAACGGCTCCGCACCACCCTGCCCACCGGCCTGTGGATCGACGGCGCCCAGACCGACCCGATCGACGGCGGCACATTCCCGGTTTACGACCCCGCCACCGGCGCCCACCTCGCCGACGTCGCCGACGCCGGCGGCAAGGACGCACTCCGCGCCCTGGACTCCGCCGCCGCAGTCCAGGACGAGTGGGCCGCCACCGCACCTCGGCAGCGGTCGATCATCCTACGTTCGGCGTGGGAGAAGGTGATCGAACGCACCGACGAACTCGCCCTGCTGATGACGATGGAAATGGGCAAGGCACTGCCGGAGAGCCGCGGCGAGGTGAACTACGGCGCCGAGTTCCTGCGCTGGTTCAGCGAGGAAGCCGTCCGCATCCAGGGCCGCTACACCACCTCCCCCTCCGGCAACGGACGGATCATGGTCACCAAGGTCCCCGTCGGCCCCACCCTGGCCGTCACCCCCTGGAACTTCCCCCTCGCCATGGGCACCCGCAAGATCGGTCCCGCCCTCGCCGCCGGCTGCACCATCATCGTCAAACCCGCCGAGGACACCCCGCTGACCATGCTGCTGCTCGCCGAGATCTTCGCCGAAGCCGGCCTGCCCGCCGGTGTGCTCTCGGTGCTCCCCACGCTCGACGCCGCCGCCGTCACCGCACCCCTCCTCGCCGACCCGCGACTGCGGAAGGTGACATTCACCGGCTCCACCCGCGTCGGCAAGATCCTCATCGAGCAGTCCGCCCAGCAGGTACTGCGCACCTCGATGGAACTCGGTGGCAACGCCCCGTTCGTCGTGTTCGACGACGCCGACATCGATGCCGCAGTCGACGGTGCAATGGCCGCGAAGATGCGCAACGGCGGCGAGGCTTGCACCGCCGCGAACCGCCTGATCGTCGCCAACTCGGTGCGCGAGGAATTCACCACCAAGCTCACCGAGCGGATCGCCGCACTCACCGTCGGGCCGGGCAGCCAAGACGGCACCGACGTCGGTCCCCTCGTCAACGACAAGCAACGTCGCAACGTGGCGTCCCTCGTCGACGACGCCGTCGCCGCGGGGGCCCGGGTCCGCACCGGCGGCAAGTCCGTCGACGGGCCCGGCTACTTCTTCGAGCCGACCGTCATCGACGAGGTACCCGCCGGCGCCCGCATCATCCGGGAGGAAATCTTCGGACCCGTCGCCGCCATCACCGGTTTCGACACCGAGGCCGAAGCTGTCGCCGCCGCGAACGACACCGAATACGGACTCGCCGCGTACATCTACACGCGAGACGTCGATCGCGCGTTCCGCGTCGCCGACAAGCTCGAGAGCGGCATGGTCGGCGTCAACCGCGGGGTGATCTCCGACGTCGCAGCACCCTTCGGCGGCGTCAAACAATCCGGGCTCGGCAGCGAAGGCGGCACCGAGGGCATCGAGGAATACCTCGAGACCAAATACATCGGCTTCGCGTAAACTCCCCGCCCCGAGCCAGATCGGAACCGTCAATGAAGCGATTGGTCGTTGGATATCTCGCCACCCCCAGCGGGGAGGACGGTCTCGCCCTCGGGGCGCAGCTCGCCCGCAGTCTCGGTGCCCAGCTCGACATCTGCATGGTGCTCCCGCCGGACCGGACGGTCCCGGCGCGAGTCCCGGCCGAGACCGGCTACGACGACATCCTCGCCTCCCGTGCCCAGCGCTGGCTGGAGGAGGCGAAGTCGTCGGTGCCGAGCGACATCGACGTGGACGTCCACCTCAGCTTCCACGAGTCATTCGCGCAGGGTCTCCTCGACGAGGTGACCCGGCTCGGCGCACAGGCCATCGTCGTCGGTGCCGCCGGCGACGGACTCCTGGGGCGGCTCTCCGTCGGTTCGGTGTCGACGGAGCTGCTGCACTCGGCACACGTTCCGCTGGCCCTGGCTCCGCGCGGTGCCCGGCATTCCACGGCCAAGCAGATCCGGGAGATCACCTGCGCACTCGGTACCCGCGCCGGCGCCGACGTGCTGCTGCGAACCGCGGTGAGAACCAGTGAACTCATGCAGGCACCCCTACGCCTGGTATCGCTGGTGGCGCTGGACCCGCGGAACGACCTCCGCGACCACCGCGACACACCCGAGGACATCCGCGAACGCGCCGTCGCCCACGCACAGAGCACTCTCGACACGGCACGTTCCGCTCTGCCCGAGGAGTTTCCGATCTCCGTGCTGATAGCCGACGGCTCCACCGTGGAAGCGGCGGTCCGCACACTCGACTGGCAGGACGGCGACCTCGTCATGGTCGGCTCCAGCCGCCTCGCCCAACCTCATCGACTGTTCCTGGGGTCCACCGCCGCCAAGATGCTCCGTGTCCTGCCGGTACCCATGGTCGTCGTACCGAAGCAGGAGTTCCCGCACAGTGAGTAGACCTTCCACCACACCCGCCCCGGATCCACGCTTGTTCCCCACCGGAGGTTCGACCATGACGAACGACGAAGTCGCACAGGGGCCCACCGCAGGCGGGGTGAGCGCCAAGGGCCTGGCCACCGGCACGGTCGGGACATTGTCCGGCGCGATTCTCGGAATTTCCTCCGTCGCACCTGGTTACACCCTCACGGCCAGCATCGGACTGATCGTCGCCGCGGTCGGACTGAAGATGCCCGCCATCTTCATCGCCGGATTCATTCCCATGTTCCTCACCGCCTATGCGTACCGTGAGCTGAACTCCGAATCACCGGACTGCGGTGCGTCTTTCACCTGGTCGACCAAGGCGTTCGGTCCGTACGTCGGATGGATGTGCGGCTGGGGAATGGTAATTGCCACCATCATCGTGCTGTCGAATCTGGCGGCGATCGCCGTCCAGTTCTTCTACCTTTTCATCGCCCGACTGTTCGACAGTCCGGGCATCGCCGATCTAGCCGGCAACAAAGTGGTCAACGTCGGCACCACACTCGTCTTCATCGGCATCGCAACGTGGATCGCGAGTCGCGGTATCACCACCAGTGAGCGCCTGCAGGTCGCACTCGTCGGCTTCCAGATGGTGCTCCTCATCGCCTTCGCCGTGGTCGCCCTCGTCCACGTCGGGGCAGGCGACTCGCCCGCGAACCTGTCGTTCGACCTCAGCTGGTTCGATCCATTCTCCGGACTTGCCATCGGCGCCTTCGTCATCGGTGTCACCGGCTCGATCTTCGCCTTCTGGGGATGGGACACCTGTTTGACCCTCGGCGAGGAATCGAAGAACCCCAAGAAGACTCCCGGTCGCGCGGGACTGCTGTGCGTCGCGACGATCCTGCTGACCTACCTGCTGGTGTCGGTCGCGGCGATGATGTATGCGGGAGTCGGCGAAGAGGGCCTCGGCCTCGGTAACCCGGACAACTCGGAGAACGTGTTCGGCGCTCTCGCAGATCCCGTACTCGGCAACTGGGGTGGCATGCTGCTGTTCCTCGCCGTGTTCGTCTCCTCGATCGCGAGCCTGCAGACCACCTTCCTCCCGGCAGCGCGCACGATGCTCGCCATGGGCGCGTACGGTGCGTTTCCGAAGAAGCTTGCCGAGGTGTCTCCCCGGTTCCTCGTGCCGTCCTACGCCACCGTCGTCGCCGGTGTGGTGACGGCCGTGTTCTACACGGTGGTCACCTTCCTGTCCGAGAGCGCCCTGCTCGACACCATTGCCGCGCTGGGAATCATGATCTGCTGGTACTACGGCATCACCGCGTTCGCCTGCGTGTGGTACTTCCGGGGACGGCTGTTCACCAGCGTCCGCAACGCTGTCTTCCGCTTCGTGTTCCCGCTGCTCGGCGGACTCATGCTGCTTGCGGTCTTCGTCATCTCGGTCGACGAGAGCATGAACCCCGAGAACGGGAGTGGCGCACAGATAGGCGGTATCGGACTCGTCTTCTACCTCGGGTTCGGCATTCTTCTTCTCGGTGCCGTCCTGATGGTGATCATGCGTTTCCGCAACCCTGCGTTCTTCCAGGGCCGAACCCTCACCCGCGAGACATCGGCGCTGCGGGACGAGAGCGATCTTGCCTCGGAGCCTGCGCCACCAAGCCTGCGATAAGG
This sequence comes from Rhodococcus sp. ZPP, assembly GCF_017656075.1. Lineage (NCBI taxonomy): Bacteria > Bacillati > Actinomycetota > Actinomycetes > Mycobacteriales > Nocardiaceae > Rhodococcus > Rhodococcus sp. ZPP. The sequence goes on along the minus strand of NZ_CP058638.1, from coordinate 5,063,012 downwards.
GTGCGCAGTCCGAACTCGAATGCTGCGTCGGCCCGTCCGGGGTTCGGTCCGGACGTTGCCAACGCTGCCCGCATCGGCTCGTTCGCCTCCGGGGCGGTCGCCCAGACCACCTCGGGGGCAGCGAGGTCGAGCGCGGAGCCCAGAACGAAGCTGTCGACCGTCGTGATGGCATGGAGGACCTCCGCCGGTGAGAATCCGCCGTCCGAAAAGGCTTGCGCCAGCGCGTTGTACATTCCGAACGCCACACCGGATTGCACCGTGTGCGCGGTGAACAGTGGAATCAGCCGAGGATGCTCGGCGTAGTTGCGCCGATACTCGCGCGCCAGGGAGGCCACCGTCTCGCTCCACTTGCCGTCGGGGTCCGCCACCACGATGCCCGCCATCACGCGGGCGCGCATCAATTCGATGATCTCCGCCCGCCCCGACACGTGGTTGTACAGCGAGGAGGGCCGCACCTTCAGCCGCTCGGCGAGACCCGGCATCGTGAAGTCACCGGTGAGGTCCACCAGGCGAATGGCCGCTTCCGTGATGATCTCCGGTGACAGCAGCCGCTGTGATGGCCGTGGCATGAGTGCGCCCCCTCTGGTCGATGTTTCGCTGCCGATGGCGGGGTCGAGCGAGAAAAAGTCGAATTCGACACGTTCCACCCCTTGATCGTCGAGCACTCACCCACCATACTTAACGAATCCAATTCGTTTTAGGCAGTCGCCGAACCGGACATCCGAGGACCACAATGTTGACGATCACCGCACCGACCCCTCCCGCGCCCCTCACGAGGACGCCGAACACGGGGGCGCGGACGACCGAACGCCCCCTACTCCGCGTCGGGCTGGTGCAGCACCGGTGGCAAGAGGACGAGCAGGACCTCCGCGCCGAACTCGACGAAGGAATCGCCGCGGCGGCTCGACTCGGAGCTCAGGTCGTCTTCCTGCCCGAGCTGACGCTGAGCCGCTATCCCGCATTCGTGGAAGGCGGTGACAACCCCGGCCGCCAGGCGGAAGACCTCCTCACCGGCCCCACATTCACCTTCGCGGCCAAGGCGGCGGCCGAACACGGTATCCCCGTCCACGCCTCGCTCTACGAGCGCGACGACCGCGCGAGCGGCGACCAGTACGACGACGGCCTCGGGTTCAACACGGCCATCCTCGTGTCCCCGTCCGGCCGACTGCTGGCACGCACCCGCAAACTGCACATTCCGGTGACCGCCGGCTACTACGAGGACACCTACTTCCGCGGCGGACCGGCCACCGATCCATACCCGGTGCACACTGCCCTCGACGGCGTGAAACTCGGCATGCCGACCTGCTGGGACGAGTGGTTCCCCGAGGTTGCTCGCGCGTATTCGCTCGGTGGCGCCGAAGTCCTGGTGTACCCCACCGCAATCGGCTCCGAACCCGACTTCCCCCAGTTCGACACCCAGCCGCTGTGGCAACAGGTGATCGTCGGGAACGGGATCGCCAACGGCACGTTCATGGTGGTGCCCAACCGCCACGGCAACGAAGGCCTCATCACCTTCTACGGGTCGTCGTTCATCTCCGATCCCTACGGCCGCATTCTCGTTCAGGCACCGCGTGACGAATCAGCCGTCCTGGTCGCCGATCTCGACCTTCAGCAGCGAGAAGACTGGCTTGCACTGTTCCCGTTTCTCACGACGAGGCGACCCGACACCTACGGCGCCCTCACCGAGCCAGTCGATCACGCCTCCCCCTTCGGGAAAGCCTGATGAGCTGGCGCATGCCCGCGGAGGGCGAACCTCACGAGCGGACTTGGATGGCCTTTCCCAGCGAGGGATACTCGCTCGGGGACACTCCCGCAGCCCACCACGAGGCCCGCAGCACCTGGGCCGCGGTGGCACACGCGATCGCCCGGTTCGAACCCGTCACCGTCGTGGTCGACCCGGACGAGATGGCCGTCGCGAGGGAATACCTCTCCCCTCACATCGACGTCGTCGAGGCCCCGCTGAACGACGCCTGGATGCGCGACATCGGTCCCACCTTCGTGGTGTCCGAGGACGGCAGGCTCGGGGGCGTCGACTGGGTGTTCAACGGGTGGGGCGGCCAGGACTGGGCGCGGTGGGACCGCGATTCCAAGATCGGCAGGATGGTGGTCGAGCGGTCCGGCGCCGAACTCGTCGAGTCGACGCTCGTCAACGAGGGCGGCGGAATACAAGTGGACGGCCTCGGCACCGTGTTGGTCACCGAGACCGTGCAACTCGACCCCGGCCGCAACCCGGGACTGTCCAAGGCTGATGTCGAGGCCGAACTCGCGCGCACTCTCGGCGCCACGAACGTCATCTGGTTGCCCCGCGGACTCACCCGCGACTCCGACACGTTCGGCACGCGCGGACACGTCGACATCGTCGCCGCCATCCCGTCTCCGGGCGTCATCCTGGTGCACGAGCAGCGCGACCCGGAACACCCCGACTTCGAGGTCAGCAGGACCGTCATCGACCTGCTGAAGCAGACCACGGACGCCCGCGGCCAATCCTGGCAGATCATTCCGGTGCCGGCGCCGACGGTGCTCCGCGACGACGAGGGATTCGTCGACTACAGCTACATCAACCATCTCGTCGTCAACGGCGGAGTGATCGCCTGCAGTTTCGACGATCCCGCCGACGAGGAGGCCGTCGCGATCCTGTCGGCCGCCTACCCCGGACGTGACGCGATAACCGTCGATGCACGACCCCTCTTCGCCCGCGGCGGCGGAATCCACTGCATCACGCAGCACCAGCCCGTCGTGCGCTGACGCGCCCGTGAGTACTTGTTAACCGCGGGCGGTTAACAAGTACTCACGGGTGGCGGAGCCGCCGGGTTAGGCGAGGTCGAACCGGTCGAGGTTCATCACCTTGTCCCACGCGGACACGAAGTCCCGCACGAACTTCTGCTTTGCGTCATCGGAGGCGTACACCTCCGCGAGAGCACGCAGTTCGGAGTTCGACCCGAACACGAGGTCGACGCGGGTTCCGGTCCACTTCACCTCCCCGGTGACGCGGTCGCGGCCCTCGTAGATCTCCGAGTCCGTGGACCTGGGCGCCCATGTCGTGCCGAGGTCGATCAGGTTCGCGAAGAAATCGTTGGTCAGCGTCCCCGGCTTCGACGTGAAGACGCCCGCTTCCGACCTGGTGTTGTAGTTCGCGCCGAGCACGCGCAGGCCCCCGACGAGAACGGTCATCTCGGGAGCGGTCAACGTCAGCAAGTTCGCCTTGTCGACCAACAGGAATTCCGCCGGTAGACGGTTGCCCTCGCCGAGGTAGTTGCGGAAACCATCCGCAGTCGGCTCGAGCGCAGCGAAAGACTCCACATCGGTCTGTTCCTGTGTGGCATCGGTGCGACCGGGAGTGAATGGCACCTCGACATCGTGTCCGGCATCCTTCGCGGCCCGCTCGACGGCAGCAACGCCACCGAGCACGACGAGGTCGGCAAACGAGACCCGCTTGTTTCCGGTCTGGGCGGTATTGAAGGACTCCTGAATTCCCTCGAGGGTCTTCACCACCTGGGCGAGCTCGGCCGGGTTGTTGACCTCCCAGCTCGCCTGCGGCTCGAGACGGATACGACCGCCGTTGGCGCCGCCCCGCTTGTCGCTGCCCCGGAACGAGGAGGCCGACGCCCACGCGGTCGAGACCAGCTCGGCAACAGTCAGTCCGGACCCGAGGATCTGACTCTTCAGCGACGCGATGTCGTCGGCATCGATGAGCTCGTGAGTGACCACGGGGATGGGGTCCTGCCACAGCAGGGTCTCGTCCGGGACCAGCGGTCCGAGGTAACGGGCGACCGGGCCCATGTCGCGGTGGGTCAGCTTGTACCAGGCCTTGGCGAATTCGTCCGCGAGCTCCTCGGGGTGGTCGAGCCAGCGACGGGTGATCTTCTCGTAGGCAGGGTCGATCCGCAGGGAGAGGTCGGTGGTCAGCATGGTGGGGGCGTGCCGCACCGAGGGGTCGAAGGCGTCGGGAACGGTGCCGGTACCAGCGCCGTCCTTCGCGATCCACTGGTTGGCGCCGGCGGGGCTCTTACTCAGCTCCCATTCGTAGCCGTACAGGGTTTCCAGGAAGCTGTTGTCCCACGTGGTCGGGGTAGGTGTCCACGTCACCTCGAGGCCACTGGTGATGGCGTCCTTGCCCTTACCTGTGCCGAAGGAGCTCTTCCAGCCCAGACCCTGCTCCTCGAGCGGTGCAGCCTCGGGCTCCGGGCCGACGTGGTCGGCGGGGCCGGCGCCGTGGGTCTTGCCGAAGGTGTGGCCACCGACGATCAGTGCGGCCGTTTCGACATCGTTCATCGCCATCCTGGCGAACGTCTCACGGATGTCCGTGGCGGCGGCGAGCGGGTCCGGGTTGCCGTTCGGGCCTTCGGGATTGACGTAAATCAGACCCATCTGCACCGCACCGAGCGGCTTCTCGAGGTCTCGCTCACCGGTATAACGCTCGTCGCCGAGCCAGGTGAGTTCCGGGCCCCAGTAGACGTCTTCCTCGGGCTCCCACTGATCCACCCGGCCCGCGCCGAATCCGAAAGTCTCGAAGCCCATCGACTCGAGGGCGCAGTTGCCGGCGAAGACGATCAAGTCGGCCCACGAGATGGTCTTGCCGTACTTCTTCTTCACCGGCCACAGCAGGTGCCGTGCCTTGTCGAGGTTCGCGTTGTCGGGCCAGCTGTTCAACGGCGCGAAGCGCTGCATCCCGGCGCCGGCGCCGCCGCGACCGTCGGTCACGCGGTAGGTGCCCGCGGCGTGCCACGCCATGCGGACGAAGAGGGGGCCGTAGTGGCCGTAGTCGGCGGGCCACCAGTCCTGCGAGGTGGTCATGACCTCCTCGATGTCACGCTTCAGAGCCTCGAAGTCCAGGTTCGCGAGTTCCCGGGTGTAGTCGAAGTCCTCGTCCATGGGGTTACGCACGGCGGGGTTCTTCTGCAGGATCTTCAGGTTGAGCTGGTTCGGCCACCAGTCACGGTTACCGCCGCCCCGAGTCGGATGCTCGAGCCGACCGTGCGCGACGGGGCAGCCGCCGCTCTCCGCAGGTTCCGTTTGGGCCTCGGCGATGGGCGGGTGCTCTTCTGCGAGAGTCCGGGTGGTGTCAGACACGACATTCCTTCCAAAAGGGGATAATTCGGGCTGTTGATGGATGAGCGCTACGAGGTGAGCGATGTCGAGCAGTTGGCGCACAGGCCCCAGAAGATGAGCTCCGCCTCGTCGACACGGAATCCGTTGTCGTGGACAGCGGGTAGGCACGGCGACTCACCGACAGCGCAATCGACGTCCGCGATGGCTGCGCAGGACCGGCAGACCACGTGATGATGGTTGTCACCGACCCGCGTCTCGTAGCGAGCCACCAAACCCGCCGGCTGGATCTTGCGCACCAAACCGGCAGCAGTCGCCGTGCGCAAAATGCCGTACACCGCCTGCTGAGACACACCGGGAAGCACTGCACGCACTTCTCCGAGGATCGTCTCCGTGTCGGCGTGCGGATTCTTTTGCACTGCCTCCAGCACTGCCACTCGAGGACGCGTCACACGCAGCTCGGCCGCACGCAATTGCTCTGCGTACACTATGACCTACCAATCTGGAACGAGTCAAGACTTTGCGAAAATATCTGGCAATTCATGCAACTCGGATGCCAGGCAGGACAACGACGTGGTGCCGCATCCGTTCGAATCACGAAGAACGTTCAGCTGCATCGAATGGCATAGTGCCGTGTCGCGGATGAGCAACGGCGGGCTGCGGTACCCGAAGGTGCAGTATCGCAGCCGCGTGCCCGCTCCACGGATCTCTCGATCCGTGGAGCGGTCAGCGTTGCGGCGCGATCAGTGAGCGATCTTTTCCTTCAGCCAGTCATGGAACTCGCCGATGTGGTGCTCGCTGGGCACGAGCACGCCACCGTCGCGGTAGCGGCGCGAGGCCATCGCGGGCTGGCACCGCTCGCACGCGTCGAAGTCCTGCTGATTGACCCGATGGAACAGTTCGACGGAGCGGTCGAGATCCTTTCCGCTCGCGATCACGTCGGGCAGGTACAGCCAGTCGCATTCGACGATGGTGTGGTCGGCCGCCAGTGGGAACATCCGGTGGACGATGACGTGATCGGGGACGAGATTGACGAACACCGTCGGTCGCACGGTGATCGCGTAGTAGCGCCGGTCCTGCTCCGGGGCGATACCGGGGATGACGTCGTGACCGGCCGAGCCGTCGACGGTGAACCCTTCGACATCCTCACCGAACTCGGCACCGTGCCCGACGTAGTACTGCGCCGCATAGCCGTCGGCAAATTCCGGCAGAACCTCGGTCAATTCCGGGTGGATCGTCGCGCAGTGGTAGCACTCCATGAAGTTCTCGATGATGAGCTTCCAATTGGCCTTCACGTCGTAAACGATGCGACGGCCGAGATCCAAGTCAGCGATGTTGTATCGATCGATCGATTCCACGTCGCCAAGTCGGTCGCGAATGTCCTGAATGACTGTCTCGTCGAAGGACTCGGGCTCGTCGGCGAGATTGAGCCAGACGTAGCCGAGCCATTCCTGCACTGCCACCTTCTTCAGTCCGTATTCGACACGGTCGATGTCGGGCATCTTGGTCAGGTTGGGCGCCGCGACAAGCTTGCCTTCGAGGTCGTACGTCCATGCGTGGTACGGGCACTGGAAAGACCTCTTGACCTCTCCGCTCTCTTCCATGCACAGCCGGGCGCCGCGGTGGGCGCAGATGTTGAGGAAGGCACGGATCTCGCCGGTCCTGGATCGTGTCACGATGACGCTTTCCCGACCGACCTGAACGGTCTTGAAAGCCCCAGGCTTGTCGAGATCACCCGACCGTACAGCGCAGAACCACATCTGCTCGAAGACCTTCTCTTGTTCGAGCGTGAAGATGTCGCTGTCGGTGTAATAGGCTCCCGGGAGCGTGGAGATGAGACTCTCGGGCAGGTGCGTGGTTGTCACTGTGGGGTCTCCCTTAGTGGTTGATCTCGTGGATCTGCGGGCTGGAAGAAGGTCTACAAAGGATCAGAGCGGTGCCGGCAGCGCGCAGAGTTGGCGGCGCCAGCGGGTGAACAGGCGGACCTGGTCGACGCCGAGGACTGCAACGGGTTGCCCGTCTCGGCGGTAGACGGCGAGGAAGCTTCCCGCTTCCAGACTTCCCTCTTCGATGGTGAATTCGGTATCGGGCCCGGCGATTCCAGCGAATTGGATACGCGAACCGTACTGATCGGACCAGAAGTACGGTGGCTTGACCTGCTGACCCTGATACTCACCCGAGAGCAGGGACGACACTGCGATCGCCGGGCGTTCCGAGGCGCCGGTCCAGTGCTCGACGCGGCGGTGGACGCCCGCGGTGTCCATCCAGGCCGCACAGTCGCCGACTGCAACAACGCCTGGGATCGAGGTGGTGCCGCCGCGGTCGCACAGCACACCGTTGCCGAGTTCGATACCGCTCCCTGCGAGCCATTCGGTGTTCGGGATGCCGCCGATGCCCACGACGACGACGTCAGCGGGCAGGTGGCGCCCGTCAGCGAGGTCAACGCCGGTCACACGGTCGTCCCCGGTCAACCCGGCGACACCCACACCACAGTGCAGAGTGGTGCCGTTGCCCCCGTGGAGTCTGGCGACCGCGGTTCCCAGTTGCGGGCCGAGCGGGCCGATCAGCGGCGACGGTGCTGCCTCGACCACCGTGACGTCCAGGCCCAGCTTGCGCGCTGTGGACGCAACCTCGGCGCCGATGAAACCGGCACCGATGACTACCAGTCGGGCGCCGGGTTTGAGGTCCGCGCGCAGCCGGTCTGCGTCGTCGATCGTGCGTAGGACATGGACGCCGGCTAGATGCTCGGTGTCCGGCCACGCCCTCGCACGTGAACCGGTCGCGAGGACGAAGCCGTCGGCGGTCAGCTGCGAACCGTCACTGAGCGTGACGCTGCGGGTGCCGGCATCGAGGTTTGTTGCAGATAGTCCGAGCATCCAATTCGCCTGGAGGTCTTCCCCTTCCGGCTCCAAGGTGAGGGAGGTTTCGTCGACGTCTCCGGCCAGATACTCCTTCGACAGCGGCGGCCGGTCGTAAGGCCGGTTGCGCTCCGCTCCGACAATGTTCAGCTCACCTTCGAATCCCTGTGCGCGCAGGGCACGCGCGGCACTGAGACCGGAGAGGGACGCCCCGATGACGGCGATACTTTTCATGCGTTCCCCTCCGCGTTGAGGCGGCTACGAATATCGGGCGGCAGGTTCGGCGCTTCGGTGCTGACCTCCACGTAGATCACCTCGTCCTTGATCAGGACCTCATGAGTTCGCACGGGCAGCTTCGCGGGTGGCGCATCGACCGCCCCGCTTCGAAGGTTGAACTTCGACGCATGCAGTGGGCACTCGACCTCACATCCCTCGAGCCAGCCGTCTGCCAACGAGGCGTCCTGGTGCGAGCAAGTGTCGTCTATTGCGAACACCTCGCCGTCGTCGGTGTGAAACACGGCGATCGGCGGGGAGGTGTCGACGCGGCGTGCGTCACCGCGAGGTAAGGAGGCTAGCGGACAGACCTCGAGCATAAGATGCCTCTCTGTAGCGCGATGCGAAACAAGTCCTGCGTTACGCAACAGTGTGACAATGGTCATAGCGCAGTGTCAAGAGGAGCTGCGCGCCCCGCCGAACCAATGGACGCTCGCAACTGCTCAGCAACCGCAAGGGAACACGGACACGGGAATTTTCACTGAAACTCCTAGTCACACCATAAATAGCGGAGACCCCACGTTGTCAGCAGCCCGCAACATCGGCACGCCTTTGGGTCCGCCGGGAGGCGATCCCCGACCGATGCAAGCTGAGCGACTCATGAGCCCCACGAACTCCCCCACAGGGGCGTTGACCCGCCGGTTCAGCCGGTCTAAGCTATTCTGCGTCTGATATATCAATTGTCGTCACGGCAATCCATCCGTTATGGCGACAACCCCTCCCGGTCCGACGACGTATCTCTTGGTCTTCGCGCCCCTCGAGACCGACCACCGCACCCCCGCGACTTCAGTCGCCAATCGGGTCAGGCGTTTCGTGCACGACCGACGACTCGCCGCACTGGTCCATTTCACCTATTCGTCACCCAGAAAGGCATATTCCGTGGCAACTGCGACACTGCTCGACGGCAAGGCCGTCAGCGCGCAGATCAAGGACAACCTGGCCGACCGGATCGCAGTGCTGCAATTGCAGGGAATCCGGCCTGGCTTGGGAACCATCCTCGTCGGCGACGACCCCGGCAGCCATGCCTACGTCGCCGCGAAGCACCGCGACTGCCGAAGCATCGGATTGAATTCCCTCGAGGTTCGCCTGCCGGCGACCGCTGCACAGGAGGATATCGAGGCGGCAGTCCTGCGGCTGAACGCGGACAATTCGTGCACCGGCTTCATCGTTCAACTGCCGTTGCCGAAGCACATCGACACCCACCGGATCCTTGCGTTGATCGATCCCGCAAAGGATGCAGACGGGTTGCACCCGACGAATCTCGGGCGTCTGGTGCTCGGGATGCCGGGACCGTTGCCGTGCACCCCCCGCGGCATCATCGAATTACTTCGTCATCACGATGTCCCGATCACCGGCGCTCGGTTCTGCGTCATCGGGTGTGGTGTAACCGTTGGTAGGCCACTCGGGCTGATGCTGACCCGCCGCAGCGAACATGCCACGGTGACCCTGTGCCATGAAGCGACGGTCGACACGGCTACTCACACGCGCGATGCCGACGTCGTGATTGCTGCGGCGGGAGTTGCCAACCTGGTGCAACCGGACTGGATCCGCGCAGGTGCCACTGTGTTGTCGGTGGGCATCACCCGCACGGTGGAGGGAATTCTGGGCGATGTACATCCCTCGGTCGACCGTGTCGCAGGAAAGCTCAGCGGGGCTACAGGCGGTGTCGGTCCGATGACGCGGGCGATGCTGCTCACGAACGTCGTCGAGATGGCAGAGGGCATCGGACCGGGCTGACGCGTGGTGGCTCTCCGCTCCGAGGCAGTGTCAGATCGAGTGAGTTCAGGCGCTGGGCGTGATGGATTGCCGGAAGCCCATCCGTTCGCTGATCTCGGCAGCCGCCGCGATGACATCGGGCACCACGAGGCGCATCCGGGCCTCGGTGAAGCGGTACACAGGTCCGGAGACGCTCAGCGCGGCCGCGATTCTGCCGTCGTAGTCCCGGACCGGCGCCGCGATGGCATTCAGCCCTTTCTCGTACTCTTCGACGACTACGGCGTAGCCGAGGCTCCTGGCCGCGTCCAGTTCCTCGTCGAGCGCCTCGACCGACGTGATGGTGTCCTCGGTAAACCTCTCGAGCACCGTTGCGCCTAGGACTTCATGCCGTTGGTGCACGTCCAAGTGGGCAAGGAGTATTTTTCCGCTTGCCGTCGCGTGCACCGGTGTCGGCTCGCCGATCCAATTCTGTGTGCCCACGGAGGCGGGTCCTCGTACCTGGTCGAGGTGGATGGCATATCGGGAGCGCAGAACGGCGACGTTCACGGTTTCGCCTAGTTTCGCGGCCAGTCGCTCGCATACGGCGTGGCCCTGCTCCGTTATCTCGAGCCGTTCGGGAACAGACGCGGCGAGGCGCAGGATGCCTAAGCTCAGGCGGTATTTTCCCCGGTCGTAGGTTTGCACAACCATCTCGTGCTCTTCCAGCGAAGCCAGCAGACGGGACACCGTGGACTTGTGCACCCCGATTTCCGCGGCAATCGCACTGACCCCGACCTCACCATTGCGGGCGAGAACCTCCAGCACTTGAAATGCCCGGTCTACCGACTGGACACCGCCGTCAGTAGCCCGCGCTCCGTTGCTGTTGGTCATGGAGCAACTATACGAAAGTTCTCTTGGTGCTGACGGCCGCCCTGGTGCCGGGCATAGACCCCACGCATAGGTTCACCAATCAGCACGGTGACCCACCCGATCAGCGTGTCGACCAAGTCGACGCTTCCCACGGATGCCCGCCGCCTCCTGGCCGACCCGGACACCTGTCGTACCAACCTGACAAACACTAATATATTAATCGTCGTCGAGACATGCGAGGCTCGGCATGCACATGGCTTACCCATGGCTCGTTCGCGGTCCTACGAACCAGCGAACGAGGCCGCGCAAACGTCCTTCAGAGAGCGCAGCGTGTGAGGAACCGGCCTCGTCCACGCTCTGGCCAGCTGGTGTCGATTCCACGCGGGGAGCGCAAATTCGCAATTTAGTGATCTATGTCATTTTGGCCGTAGGACTTGACATAGATCACAGTTGGCCGCAGTGTTGTTCCCCATAGAAAACGTCGTTGCGCCATAAGCAACACAATTCGGGACCGGGACGCCTCGCACCGGGCAGTCCGGACTCCGTTCACAAACCTACTCAGCGATGTGCTGCAGGGAGACCGATGTGACAACAAATGGCAACTCACTCGAGGCGGATACGGAAGCGACCCCCCACCAATCACGCCGCTGCGAGGTAGTCGACCCCCGCCTCGTCGACGGGGCCACCACCCCCCGCGCGGACGACTTGGCCACCGATCCTCGCGCCGTCGACGGGGCCACCGATCCTCGCGCCGTCGACGAGGCGGAAGGCGTCGCACCCGAGAAGAAGACCGATCGCGTGGTGTTCGGGATTACAACCGCCATCGTGGTGGCGATCCTGGGGTGGGGACTGCTATGGCCGGCCACCTTGACGAACACGATGTCGTCGATTCTGGACTGGGTGGTGACCAACCTGGGCTGGCTATTCGTCGTCTCCGCCACAGGGTTCGTCTTGTTCGCGCTGTGGCTGGCGCTGAGCCGGTACGGGCGAATCACCCTCGGCAAGGACGGGGAGAAGCCAGAGTTCAGGACCGTCAGCTGGATTGCGATGATGTTCAGCGCCGGCATGGGGATCGGTCTGATCTTCTGGGGCGTGACGGAACCGCTGACTCATTTCGTCCAGCCGCCACCTGGAATCACCGATTCCACGGTGGGAACCGCGATGGCGACCGCGCTTTTCCATTGGGGACTACACCCGTGGTCGATGTATGCAGTGGTTGGTCTGTCGATCGCCTACGGCACCTACCGGATGGGGCGCAAACAGCTCATCAGCTCGTCCTTCATTCCGTTGATCGGCCGCCGCGCCGAGGGGCCGATCGGCAAGGTCATCGACATCTTGGCTATCTTCGCCACAATGTTCGGCACTGCCGCTTCACTTGGCCTCGGAGCACTCCAAATCGGCTCTGGCGTAAAGGTTCTCGGATGGATTGGCGAGGCCGGGACTCTCCTGGTCATCGCGATCGTGGCTATACTCACCCTTGCCTTCGTGGCCTCGGCCGTTTCCGGAATTTCTCGCGGTATTCAGTGGCTTTCGAACATCAACATGGTGCTTGCACTTCTTCTGGCCGTCTTCGTATTCGTCGCCGGCCCCACCGTGTTCATCTTGAATTTGTTGCCCACCACGTTGGGTGACTACGCCTCCCAAATTGCCAGCATGTCGGCGCGCTCGGCTGCATCCGGCGATGCGGCGACCGAAACGTGGCTCTCCTCCTGGACCATCTTCTACTGGGCATGGTGGATCTCGTGGACCCCCTTCGTCGGTATGTTCCTGGCTCGCATAAGCCGAGGCCGGACCATTCGCCAGTTCGTAGTCGGAGTAATCCTGATCCCGAGTTCCGTGAGCCTTGTATGGTTCGCAGTGTTCGGTGGGGCTGCTATCGGCGAACAGCGTGACGGAACCGACCTGTTCTCTCGCGGCACTCCGGAATCGCAGCTGTTCGGCATGCTGGACAACCTGCCACTTGCAGGCGCATCGTCACTTCTCGTGATGGCGCTGGTCGCAATCTTCTTCGTCTCGGGCGCGGACGCTGCTTCGGTAGTCATGGGAACACTGTCCCAACGTGGAACGCTGGAACCGACCCGCTCCACCGTAGCGTTCTGGGGTGTCGCCACTGGAGGCGTTGCCATGCTGATGTTGTGGACCGGCGGAACGGACGCACTGAACGGCCTGCAGACGATGACGATCATCGTCGCCGCTCCGTTCGCCGTTGTGATGATCGGCATGTGTGTGTCGCTGTATCGCGACATCACCCGAGATCCACTGATCACAGACCTTCGGAAGCCGCGGCGGGTGAGCACCCCGCACAGGTAGACCAGCACAACGTCAAGGCCCGCCCTGAATCCACCGGATAAAGGCCGGGCCTTGACGATTGGCTCGGCGCTCAGTTTCATATCTCGCATCCAGGTCGCCTGAGCGCCACGACATCGACGTCGAAGGGATGCTTACCCGCGCTTCTGCCGCACACTACAACGGAGCCGAATGTCCTTGCACAACGTCACCACAGTCGCCGCACCCCCGCAAAAAACGGATTGGCACCTACAGGCACGGTGCCGGTCCGAAGGCATGGAGGCGTTCTTCTCGCCCTGCGGGGAAAGTAAGCCCCGGCGCGCCGAACGAGAACGAGCGGCAAAGGCAATCTGCGCCGCATGCCCGGTCATTGATCGGTGTCGGGATTATGCACTCAGCACGAGGGAACCGTATGGGGTGTGGGGCGGGATGTCGGAATCCGATCGCCGTAAGAGCGCCGAGATCGGTACGGAAATTAGGGTTCGAAGCCTGCATTTTCTGCAATGCGATCGGCAGGAGCAACCGACGAAATCAACAGCTCCGCTCATTCGATCGCTTCACTCGACTTCCATGATGAGCTCCACTTCTACCGGTGCATCGGTCGGTAGCGCAGCCTCCCCGACCGCGGAACGCGCATGAACCCCGGCGTGCCTCCGCGCCGGCCGCGGTTCATGCGCGCAAGCTTCGAGTCGGGTGATACCACCCAAAGGCAGGGGTTGACCGCCCCTGTGACACACACTACTGTGATTGATATATCAGTTGTCGACTTGCCCCGCGGCTGCTGGTCATCCGTTCTCACTGAGCACGTCGACTGTCGGCCCACAGCGACAGCGCATGCCGAGGCGATCCGCGGGGAGCAGGCGATCGCACAACCACTCCAGGAAGGACCATCATGGGTTCACCGCGCGTAGTGATCATCGGAGCCGGCATCGTCGGCACGAACCTGGCCGACGAGCTCACAGCTCGGGGCTGGGACAAGATCACCGTCCTCGACCAGGGGCCGCTGCCACTGACCGGCGGCTCGACGTCGCACGCACCGGGCCTCGTGTTCCAGACCAACGCGTCCAAGACGATGACTGAATTGGCTCGGTACACCGTCGAGAAGTTCATGAGCTTGGACGTCGACGGCGAATGGTGTTTCAGCCAGCTCGGTGGACTCGAGGTCGCCACCACGGAAGAGCGACTCGCGGACCTGCACCGTAAACAGGGCTGGGCCACCTCCTGGGGTATCGACGGCAGCATCATCGACCCTGCCGAGTGTGCGAAGCTCCACCCGCTTCTCGACGAGAAGCGGGTCCTCGGCGGCTTGTACGTCGAGACCGACGGACTCGCCAAGGCCTCCCGGGTCGTCGTTGCGCTCGCCCGGCGGGCAGGAGCCCGCGGCGCGGTGTTCCAGGGGTCGACAAAAGTAATCGGTATCGAGCACTCCGGCGGCAAGGTCACCGGAGTCACCACCGATCACGGCGTAGTACCGGCCGACATCGTCGTGTCCTGCGCCGGCTTCTGGGGCCCTGACGTCGGTGAGCTGATCGGCATGGACGTGCCATTGCTCCCCCTGGCGCACCAGTACGCGAAAACCGGTCAGATTCCCGAATTGGTCGGTCGCAACACCGAACTCGCCGAGGCGGGCTTCCCGATCCTGCGGCACCAGGATCAGGACCTCTACTTTCGCGAGCACGTCGACCGCCTCGGCATCGGCACCTACGCGCACCGTCCGATGCCGGTAGACACCCGCGGGCTGACCGATAGCGACGAGATTTCCGACTCCGACATGCCGTCGATGCTGGCGTTCACGGAAGAGGACTTCGCACCGTCGTGGGAGCAGTCCAAACTGCTGCTTCCCTGCCTCGAGACCGCGAAGATCGAGCACGGATTCAACGGGGTCTTCTCCTTTACCCCTGACGGCGGACCGCTCATCGGCGAGTCCCCCGACATCGCCGGATTCTGGATCGCCGAAGCAGTCTGGGTGACGCATTCCGCCGGTGTCGGCCGAGCCGTCGCGCAGCTGCTCGTCGACGGCCGCTCCGAGGTCGAGCTGCACGGCTGCGACGTGCACCGCTTCGAGGAGTTTCAGCTCGACCCCGACTACGTCAGCGAGACGTCCCAACAGAACTTTGTCGAAATCTACGATGTCCTGCATCCCCTGCAGCCCAAAATTTCACCCCGTGACGTACGGGTCAGCCCGTTCCACGCTCGGCAGAAGGAGCTCGGCGCAGTCTTTCTGGAGGGCGCCGGCTGGGAGCGCCCGCACTGGTACGAAGCAAACGCCCACCTGGTCCAGCAGCTTCCCACCGAGTGGCAGCCGCCGGCCCGCGAGCCCTGGGCAGCGAAGTTCCACTCCCCCATCGCCGCGGCTGAGGCGTGGAAGACCCGCACCTCGGTGGCGATGTACGACATGACACCGCTCAAGCGTCTCGAGATTTCCGGCCCCGGCGCCCTTGCCCTGCTCGAACGCCTGACCACAGGCAAGATGGACAAGTCGATCGGGTCCGTCACCTACACCCTCGCCCTCGACGCCGTTGGTGGGGTGCGCAGCGATCTCACCGTTGCACGGTTGTCCGAAAACATTTTTCAAGTCGGCGCAAACGGCAACCTCGACCTCGACTACTTCCGCCGCCAGGCACCCGACGACGGTACCGTCCAGGTCCGCGACATCACCGGCGGCACCTGCTGCATCGGCCTGTGGGGACCTCGTGCCCGGGATCTGGTGCAGGCGATCAGCCGGGACGACTTCGCGAACGAGAACTTCAAATACTTTCGTTCCAAGCAGGTCCGGATCGGCGGAATCCCGGTCACCGCGATGCGGCTGTCCTATGTCGGCGAACTCGGCTGGGAGCTGTACACCTCGGCCGACTACGGGCAACGCTTGTGGGACGTGCTCTGGGCGGAGGGGCAGAAGTACGAGGTCATCGCCGCCGGCCGTGCAGCGTTCAACAGTCTGCGGATGGAGAAGGGTTACCGCTCGTGGGGCTCCGACATGACCACCGAGCACAATCCCTATGAGGCCGGTCTCGGTTTCGCGGTCCGCCCGCAGAAGGGTGACTTCGTGGGCCGCGACGCACTCGAGGGTGTCTCCGATGACACCGTGACCCGGCGGCTGGCGTGCTTGATGATCGATGACCGCACGTCGGTCGTGCTGGGCCACGAACCCGTTTTCGTCGACGGCAAGCCAGCAGGCTATGTCACCAGCGCTTCGTTCGCCCACACCGTCGGGGCGCCGATCGCCTACGCGTGGCTGCCCGCCGGCGCGGCGGTCGACACCGCGGTCGAGATCGAGTATTTCGGTCGGCGTATCCCCGCCACCGTCGTCGCCGAACCGCTCGTCGACCCCGAGATGAAGAAGATCCGGTCGTAGTTCTCTGTCGGGGTGCCGGCTCGCTGCTCAGGGGCCGGCACCCTCGCTCGGTCACGTGATGGCCCTTTGCTTCATCTGAGCCCTTCCCCACCGACAGGACGACCCCACTCATGCGACATGACACGATCAGCGCATTTCTCGCGTCGCTCGCCGACCGCGTACCCGCACCCGGCGGCGGTGCCACCGCTGCGCTACACCTCGGTCAATCCGCTGCGCTCGTAGCGATGGTGGCTCGATACACGACCGGTGATCGGTACGCCGAACACAGCGCTCTGATCGAGCGGGTGTGCACCGGAGCGGATACGGTCCGCGAGCGGGCACTGGAGCTTGCCGAGGACGATATGGCGGCATTCAGTTCCGTAATCGACACCTACACGCTTCCCAAGAGCACTGATGCGGAGATCGCCGCACGATCGGCAGCAATCGAGAACGCTCTCGTGAGCGCGGCGCGAGTTCCGGCCGAGGTCATCAATGCAGCAGGGGTTGTGGTCGCGCTTGCCGAGGAGCTCGTATCGGTTGCGAACCGCAATGTCGTCAGTGACGTCGCGGCTGCCGCAGAGGCGGCCCGAGCGGCAGCCACAACGGCTCGGGTCAATGTCGAGATCAATCTGCCCGGCATCACCGATGCGAACATCCGACAGTCCCTCATCGACACTGCCGCCACTGTCGATGCCCTCACCGACCGCGCCGATGCCGTCACCGCCCGAGTGAGAAAGCAATTGAACCTCGTCGGAACGCCCAGTAGCGAGTGAGGTCTTCGTGGGTGAACTGCTGTCTCCCGAGGGTGAAGCCGATCGCCCGTCCTCCGAACGCTAAACGACTGCCCGGACGGCTTTTTCGAACCCCGTGACATGTTGACGCGCGATTTCTCCGGCGAGGTCACCGTCACCGTTGGCAATAGCCCGCAATAGCTCCCCGTGTTCACCGACGTGCTGGGGCACCGACGGTAGCCGCTCGAGGTAGAGACAGAAGATTCGGGTCGCGAGATTGTCGTATCGGACGAGAACGTCCTCGAGATGCGGATTGCGCGCGACCCGATAGATCGTCCGATGCACCGTAAGGTCCCATCGCATCAATTCGTGCCGTTCCATACCGGAAACATCGAGTCCATCTGTCTTGTCCGCCATGTCGAGAAGCAGCTGGCGGAGAGTAGGGGAAGCCGCCTCCGCCGCTCGTCGCGCGGCTACGGGCTCGAGATGAGCCCGGATCTCGGAGATATGACCGAGGTCGGAGACGTCGACACCTGTGGCGAACGTTCCCTGCCTAGGGAACGAAATGACCAGACGCTCCCCCTCGAGCCTCTTGAGCGCTTCTCGGACCGGTGTTCGCCCCACACCGAGCTCCTCGGCGAGAGCACTCTCGACAATTGCCTCGTTGGGGCGGATATCGAGCATGATCAACTTGTCTTGAATCGCGGAATAGACACGATCAGCGCGAGAGATCACGCCGGCATCGACCTCTATCGCCTGCAGCCCCATGGGCGTCATCTTAGCGTTCCGCTCCGCCTCTTGACCCTTTCGCCGCAGCCTGAAATACTAATACTCATCTGATATATCACTTCTCTACTACTGACACTCTAGCCCTCGAAGCCATCGAGACACGGATGGTCTCGTTCGCCGCCACAACAAGCCCGATATCCACTCGAGACGCCGCCGTTGCCAGGGAGAGCGTCCAGCACCGAGGAGACGCACATGACCGAAACCTTCACCTTGACGCTCAGCTGCGCTCAGCGGCCCGGAATCGTCCACGCAGTCAGTTCTTTCTTGTTCGAACAGAACTGCGACATCGCCGAACACCAGCAGTTCGATGACACACAAAACGGTGCATTCTTTCTTCGCACATCGTTTGTCGCCGCGGGCGCCCTCGACGTGGAAAGGCTCACCGCCGAGTTTCGCAGTGTCGCTGACAAATTCGGTATGTCATTCAACTTCAACGGGTGCAGCGAGCCGCGCGTCGTCGTGATGGTCTCGAAGATGGGTCACTGCCTCAACGACCTCATTTTTCGTTGGCGTGCCGGCAATCTCGGTGGAGAGCTCGTCGCCGTGGTTTCCAACCACGAAACCCTTCGCCCAATGGCCGAAGCCGCCGGTCTGCCCTTCATCCACATCCCCGTGACGGCGGCGACCAAACCGCAAGCCGAGGCACAGCTCCTCGAACTCGTGGATCAGTACAACGCCGACCTGGTCGTGCTCGCGCGGTACATGCAGGTGCTGTCCGATGACGCATGCCGGAAGTTACACGGCCGTGCGATCAACATCCACCACTCGTTCCTGCCCGGATTCAAGGGCGCCAAGCCCTACCACCAGGCATTCGATCGCGGCGTCAAGCAGGTCGGGGCTACCGCCCACTACGTCACACCGGATCTGGACGAGGGGCCCATCATCGAGCAGCAAGTGATCCGCATCGATCACAGCTACGATCCCGCCCGACTCGCCACCGTCGGCCAGGACGCAGAAGCGCTGGCATTGTCTCGGGCTGTTCGTTGGCACTGCGAGAATCGCATTCTTCTGCACGGGCACAGGACCGTCATTTTCAGCTGACGGCCTTCGGCTGCCGCAGAGTCCCTCAGCCATGACGTTCTCTGCGGCAGCACATTTCCGAGTCCGATCGCCTGGGCGAAGCGTCGAGCTGAAAGGTGCTGCGATGAGACGACTGTCCGTGCAGTGTGGCACGAGAACTGACGAATACTCAGCGGGTTTCACCTGTCATGTGCTCGATGGTGGGACGCTTCGCATCCTCGCTCCCGACAAGCAGATCGCCGCGTCCTATCCAGCCGCCAGCTGGACCATCCTCGCCACCCAACCGCACGAGGAGTGAGAGCGTCCAGGCTTGGACCATCAGCTCATCGTTGCGAATCACCCACGACAGTGGTCTGTCCGCAGCGGTAAATCGAGGCAGCACCTGAGTCCCGATTGTTCAGCCGATTCAACATCGAACCCGGGTCGCTGTCCACGAATTCATCGAAAAAGATGCCAGTTTCGTCGCTTCATGCGCGCCCTGAGATGGCGCTACAGCAGGTCGCGGATGGCTTTCTCGAAGCCGGTGACGTGGGCGCGGGTGAGGGACGAGGCGGTGTCCTCGTCCCCGTCGACGATGGCGTGGAGCAGCGCTACGTGCTCGCGCACGTGGCCGGCGACGTCCGGCAACCGGTCGAGGAAGAGGCACCAGATGCGGGTGGCGTGTGCGTCGAGGCTGACGAGGATGTCCTCGAGGTGGGGGTTGTTGGACGCTCGATAGATCTCGCGATGGACGCGCACGTCCTTGCGCAGGACTTCGCGTGGGTCCTCACTGTCATCGATCTCGGCGATCTCGTCGGCGAGCACGGACAGCCGCGCCCGCGCATCCTGGGACGCGCTCCGTGCCGCGCGGGCGGCCGCGGTGGGTTCGAGTTGCTTACGGATTTCGGAAATGTCGGCGAGGTCGGTCATGTCGACGGCGGTGGCGAACGTGCCGCGACGCGGGTACGCGACGACGAGACGCTCCCGCTCGAGCCG
This sequence comes from Rhodococcus sp. ZPP, assembly GCF_017656075.1. Taxonomy (NCBI): domain Bacteria; kingdom Bacillati; phylum Actinomycetota; class Actinomycetes; order Mycobacteriales; family Nocardiaceae; genus Rhodococcus; species Rhodococcus sp. ZPP. The sequence goes on along the minus strand of NZ_CP058638.1, from coordinate 5,043,135 downwards.
CTTGAGCGCTTCCCGCACCGGTGTTCGTCCGAATCCGAGTTCCTCGGCGAGCCGGTCGTCATTGATCGGCTCGCCAGGGCGGATGTCCAGCATGACCAGGCGTTCCCGCACGATCTCGTACGCACGGTCGGCATTGGTGCCGCTTACGGATTGAACTTCCATAACCGGCGGCTGCGCCACGCTCATGTTCATCTCCCAAACAATTCCGGTAGAGCCTTGACTGCGATCCATCGCTGACCCTACTCTACCTTCAAGTTGATATATCAGTCTACAAGTCACTGATCTCTCAGAAGGGCGAACTCTTGACTCTCGACATCGACGGCCGCACGACAGCCGCACCGGCAGGCAATCCGACGCTGACCGATCAGCTCGCCGACCTCGACCCCGCCGTCCACCAGGCGATCGCAGCCGAACTCGAGCGCCAGCAGGGCACCCTGGAGATGATCGCCAGTGAGAACTTCGCCCCGCTCGCAGTGATGCAGGCGCAGGGCTCGGTGCTCACCAACAAGTACGCCGAGGGATACCCCGGACGCCGCTACTACGGCGGTTGCGAGCACGTCGACGTCATCGAGCAGCTCGCCATCGACCGCCTCACCGACCTTTTCGGCGCGAAATACGCCAACGTGCAGCCGCATTCGGGGGCGCAGGCAAACGCCGCCGCGATGGCGGCACTGCTGAAGCCCGGTGACGGAATCCTCGGACTGGACCTCGCGCACGGTGGTCACCTCACACACGGGATGAGGCTGAACTTCTCCGGCAAGCTCTACGACGTCGCCGCCTACCACGTCCGCGAGGACGATCACCTGGTCGATATGGACGAGGTGGAGCGTCTGGCCCGTGAGCACCGCCCGAAGCTGATCCTGGCCGGCTGGTCCGCCTACACACGCCAGCTCGACTTCGCCGCATTCCGGCGCATCGCCGACGAGGTCGGCGCGTACCTCATGGTCGACATGGCCCACTTCGCCGGACTCGTCGCCGCCGGGCTGCACCCTTCTCCCGTCCCGCACGCCCACGTGGTCACGTCGACGACGCACAAGACCCTCGGCGGTCCCCGCGGCGGCGTCATCCTCACCAACGACGAGGCCCTGGCGAAGAAGTTCAACTCCTCGGTGTTCCCGGGACAGCAGGGTGGCCCGCTCGAACACGTGATCGCCGGCAAGGCCGTCTCGTTCAAGCTCGCCGCCGAGCCGGAGTTCCGCGAGCGCCAGGAACGCACCCTCGCCGGGGCGAAGATCCTTGCCGACCGATTGCTGCAGCCCGACTCCCGCGAGGCCGGTATCAACGTCGTCTCCGGCGGCACCGACGTGCACCTGGTGCTGGTGGATCTGCGCGAGTCCGAGCTCGACGGAAAGCAGGCCGAGGACCGGCTTCACCGCGTCGGAATCACGGTGAACCGCAACGCCGTTCCGTTCGACCCGCGGCCGCCGATGGTCAGCTCCGGTGTGCGCATCGGGACCCCCGCCCTCGCGACCCGCGGTTTCGACCTGGACGCGTTCACCGAGGTTGCCGACATCATCAGCTACGCGCTGCGGCCGGCCACCGACGAGGACGATCTCGACGAACTCCGCGGCCGCGTCGACTCCCTCGCCCTGCGTTTCCCGCTCTACCCCGACCTGACGGAGGCGAACTGATGAGTGCCACCCAGCCGCCCGGCGCCCACCTGCCCGATCACCCCGACTTCCTGTGGCGTAACCCGGAACCGAAGAAGTCGTACGATGTCGTGATCGTCGGCGGCGGCGGACACGGCCTGGCCACCGCCCACTACCTCGCCAAGAATCACGGCATCACCAACGTCGCGGTCCTGGAGAAGGGCTGGCTCGCGGGCGGAAACATGGCCCGCAACACCACGCTGATCCGCTCGAACTATCTGTGGGACGAGAGTGCGAAGATTTACGAGCACGCGCTCAAGCTGTGGGAGGGCCTCGAGGACGACCTCGACTACCCGATCCTGTTCAGCCAGCGCGGCGTCCTCAATCTCGCGCACAGCCTGCAGGACGTCCGCGACAGCGTCCGCCGGGTGGAGGCGAACAAGCTCAACGGCATCGACGCCGAGTGGGTCGGACCCGACGAGGTCAAGAAGCTGTGCCCGCTGGTGAACATCTCGAGCGACATCCGCTACCCCGTCCTCGGCGCGACGTATCAGCCGCGGGCCGGCATCGCCAAACATGACTACGTGGCCTGGGGATTCGCGCGCCGCGCCGACGAGGCGGGTATCGACATCATCCAAAACTGTGAGGTCACCGGATTCGTCACGGACGGCAACAAGGTGACCGGGGTGCGCACCACCCGCGGCGACATCGTGGCCGGGCAGGTAGCGCTGTGCGCTGCCGGGCACACCTCGACGCTCACCGACATGCTCGGCATCCGCACCCCGGTGCAGAGTCACCCGTTGCAGGCACTGGTTTCCGAACTGCTCGAGCCCGTACACCCGACCATCGTGATGTCCAACGCGATCCACGTCTACGTCTCGCAGGCGCACAAGGGTGAATTGGTGATGGGCGCCGGTGTCGACTCCTACAACGGCTACGGCCAGCGCGGCGCGTTCCACATCATCGAACGGCAGATGGCGGCCGCGGTCGAGTTGTTCCCCGTCTTCGCCCGCGCGCACCTGCTGCGCACCTGGGGCGGCATCGTCGACGTGTGCCCCGACGCCTCCCCGATTGTCGGACGCACCCCGTACGACAACGTGTACCTCAACTGTGGTTGGGGCACTGGTGGATTCAAGGCCACCCCGGGATTGGGCTGGTGCCTGGCGGACACGATCGCCAACGACGAACCGCAAGAGTTCATCGCGCCGTTCAGCCTCGACCGGTTCGTCACCGGTGCCCTCGTCGACGAGCACGGCGCTGCGGCCGTCGCGCACTGATCCCCCGTCGCGCACTGAAATCAGGAGTCACCATGCAACTCATCGAATGCCCGTGGTGCGGACCCCGTGAGGAAACCGAGTTCCACTACGGCGGCGAAGCCCACGTCGTGTACCCGGAAGACCCCGAATCGTTGACCGACGAACAATGGGCACACTTCGTGTTCTTCCGTGCGAACCCGAAAGGTCTTTTCGCGGAACGGTGGAACCACAGCGCCGGCTGCCGGCGCTGGTTCAACGCCGTACGTGACACCGCCACCTACCGATTCCACAGCGTCTACCGCTTGGACGAGCAGAAGCCGACGATATCGTGAACGCACCCTTCCGCACCCGCCAGGGCGGTCGCCTCGACCGCGACACCTCCTACACCTTCACGTTCGACGGCCGGGAACTGACCGGTCACCCCGGTGACACGCTCGGTTCGGCCCTGCTCGCGAACGGCGTCCACCAGATCACCACGAGCATCAAACTCGGCCGGCCCCGCGGCATCACCGCGGCGTGGGCGGAGGACACCGGCGGCCTCGTGCAGATCGAGGAGCCGTTCCCCGAGCCGATGCTGCTCGCGACCACCATCGAGTTGTTCGACGGCCTCGTCGCCCGCGGCATCCCCGGTCAGGGACGTCTTGCCACGATCGCCGATTCGGCGAAATACGACGCCACGCACGTCCACACCGACCTCCTGGTCGCCGGCGCCGGCCCGGCGGGTCTCGCCGCGGCGCTCACCGCCGCCCGGGCGGGCGCGCGGGTGGTGCTCGTCGACGAGCAGAACGAAGCCGGCGGAGACCTGCTCGGGTCCACCGACCTCATCGACGGCGCTCCCGCCCTCGACTGGGTGGCCGCCGCGGTCGCCGAGCTCGCCACCTTCCCGGATGTGCTGCACCTGCAGCGCACCACCGCATTCGGCAACTACGACGACGGTTTCGTCCTCGCGCTCGAGCGTCGCACCGACCATCTCGGTGCCGAAGCCCCCACCGCGCTGAGCCGGCAACGCGTGTGGCGGATCCGGGCCCGGCACATCGTCGTCGCGGCCGGCGCCCACGAGCGTCCCGTCGTCTTCACCGACAACGATCGCCCCGGCATCATGCTCGCGCACGGTGCCCGCACCTTCCTGCACCGCTACGGCGTCAAGGTCGGCGAGCAGGCCGTCGTGTTCACCACCAACGACAGCGCCTACGAAGCGGCGATCGACCTGCACGACGCCGGTGTTCGCATCAACGCGATCGTCGAGGCCCGCGAACAGGCACCCGCCCGCTGGCAGGCCGAATGCAACAAGCGGGGCATCACCATTCGCACTGCGTCGGTGGTGTCCGGCACCCGCGGCAACGGCCGGATCAGTCACGCCGTCGTGTCACAACGCGCGGACAACGGCACCCCAGTTCCCCTCGCCTGCGACGTCCTACTAGTCAGCGGCGGCTGGAACCCGGCCGTGCACCTGTTCTCCCAGGCCCGCGGCAAACTCCGCTACGACGACAACCTGGGCGCCTTCGTCCCCGGCGAGACCCTTGACGGAGTCTCCGTCACCGGATCCGCGAACGGTGTGTTCGATCTGGAGGGGTGCCTGCGCGACGGCCAGCACGTGGGCGCCGCTGCCGTGCGCAATCTCGGGTTCACGGCCTCCGTCACCGATGTCGATACTGTCGACCGTCATGCGGCGAACGACAGTGGCTTGGCGCCGCTGGTGTTGTGGCGGGTGCCCGACACCGCCGGCGAGGACACCCAGTTCGTCGACGTGCAGCGTGACGCGACGGTCGCCGACCTCGCCCGCGCGGTCGGTGCCGGGATGACGTCGATGGAGCACATCAAGCGCTACACGACCATCGGCACCGCACACGATCAGGGCAAGACCTCCGGGGTGATCTCCTCCGGCATCACGGCCGAACTGCTCGGTAGGCCGATCGAGACATTGGGCACCACCACATTCCGACCGCCGTACACCCCGGTCGCGTTCGCCGCCCTCGCCGGCCGCAGCCGCGGCGCCCTCTTCGACCCCGAACGGGTGACGGCACTGCACGATTGGCACGTCGGACGGGGCGCGGTGTTCGAGGACGTCGGCCAGTGGAAGCGTCCCCGCTACTATCCGCTGCCCGGGGAGGACATGGATGCCGCCGTGCTGCGCGAATGCGCCGCCGTGCGCCGCAGCATCGGCATCCTCGACGGCTCGACCCTCGGCAAGATCGACGTTCAGGGTCCCGACGCCGGGGTGCTGCTCGACATGGTCTACACGAACATGATGAGCACACTGAAGGTCGGCATGGTCCGTTACGGCGTCATGTGCGGCGTCGACGGCATGGTCATCGACGACGGCACCGTGATGCGCCTGGACGACGACCGGTTCCAGGTCTTCACCACCACCGGCGGCGCCGCGAAGATCCTCGACTGGATGGAGGAATGGCTGCAGACGGAATGGCCCCACCTGAAGGTGCGGCTCACCTCGGTCACCGAACAGTGGGCCACGTTCCCCGTCGTCGGACCGCGCTCCCGCGACGTGATCGGTGAGGTCTTCCCCGACCTCGACGTCACCAACGACGCGTTCCCGTTCATGGCGTGGCGCGACACCTCCCTCGGCGACGTCCACGTGCGGGTCGCGCGGATCAGCTTCTCCGGCGAACTCGCCTTCGAAGTCAACGTCAACGGCTGGCACGCACCCGCCGTCTGGGCACGGCTGATCGCCGCGGGCGAAAAGTTCGACATCACCCCGTACGGCACCGAAACCATGCACGTGCTGCGCGCCGAGAAGGGGTACCCGATCATCGGTCAGGACACCGACGGCACGGTCACTCCGCAGGACCTCGGGATGAGCTGGGCTGTGTCGAAGAAGAAGCGCGACTTCATCGGGAAGCGCTCCTTCTCCCGTGAGGAGAACCAGAACCCGCTGCGCAAGCAGTTCGTCGGGCTGCTACCCCTCGACAAGCAGACCGTGCTGCCCGAGGGCGCGCAGATCATCGAAGAGATCCCCGACGGCGTCCTGCCGCCCCCGCCGGTGCCGATGCTCGGCCACGTCACGTCGAGCTACCTCAGCGCCGAACTCGGCCGCCCGTTCGGACTCGCCCTCGTCAAGGGTGGGCGGGCCCGGCTCGGCGACACCCTGCACGTCCCGGTGAACGGAAACCTGGTCGCCGTCGAGGTCACCAGCTCCGTCCTCGTTGATCCAGAAGGAGCACGTCGCGATGGCTGACACCCTCGTCCCCCTCAGCCCCCTGCACGGCTGGGACCAGAAATTCTCCGAGCTCCCCGAATCGGTGAGCCTCACCGAGGAACCGTTCGTCACAATGGTCGACCTGTGGGTGGACCTGGCCGGGCCGGGCGGCTCTGCGGCATCGAACATACTGGGCGTGGACCTGCCCACCGCGCCCTCCACCTGCATCGAGGGCGATGCAGCGACCGCGATCTGGCTCGGCCCCGACGAGTTCCTGATCACCACCCGATCCCAGGCACCCGAAGAGGTCGAGGTTCAACTCCGCAGCGCGGTGACCCCACACGGTGGCGCCGCGATCGACGTCTCCGCACAGCGCACCACCCTGCGCCTACGCGGAACCCACGCCCGAGATGTCCTCGCGAAAGGCTGCTCGATCGACCTGCACCCCAAGGTCCTCGGGCCTGGCGCCGCGGTCCAGACGATGCTCGCTCTTGCCGGCGTCGTCCTCATCCCGCTCGACAGCACCGGCACCGACTACCGGATCCTCGTGCGGTCGTCGTTCGCCCGGTACCTCGCGGAATGGCTGATCGACGCCGCCGAAGAATTCGGCATCGTTCCCGTGTAACTGACAGCATCGGTCCGGTGGACGCATGACCCCGTCCACCGGACCGGTGTTCCCTTCGTGAAGGAGTGCCCGGATGGCTACGTCCCCGACGCTCACCGCCACCCGCACCGACCGACTGCTCGATGCTCTCGCACGCGATGTTCCTCTGGTCTGCGGCATCGTCAACGTGACCCCGGATTCGTTCTCCGACGGCGGCCTGTACCTCGACACCGCTGCCGCGGTCGAACACGCCTTGACTCTGGTCGCCGAAGGCGCCGAACTCCTCGACGTCGGGGGCGAATCGACACGCCCCGGATCCCGCCCGCCGTCCGTTGCCGACGAGATCACGCGCGTCATCCCCGTCGTCGCGGAACTCGCCAGACGCACAACGGTTCCGATCTCCGTCGACACGTCGAGACCCGACGTGATGCGCGAGGCAGTCACGGCGGGCGCGTCGATGATCAACGATGTTCGCGCCCTGCGACTTCCGGGCGCCCTGCGCGCCGCCGCCGAGCTGGACGTGCCCGTGTGCCTGATGCACATGCGCGGCGATCCCGACACGATGCAGAATTCGCCGGAGTACGGCGACGTCGTGACCGAGGTGCGCGGGTTCCTCCTCGACCGTGTCGCCGCCTGCCTCGACGCGGGAATTCCCCTCGAGCACATCATGGTCGACCCGGGCTTCGGATTCGGCAAAACCCTCGCCCACAATCTCGCACTATTGTCCGAGCTCCGACAGATCACCGACCTCGGTGTTCCCGTGATGGCCGGACTGTCTCGCAAAGGCATGCTGGGCACCATCACCGGCCGCGGCGTCGACGACCGTCAGGCCGCCTCGGTTGCCGCAGCCATGATTGCCGCGCAGAACGGAGCCGCCGTCCTGCGTGTCCACGACGTCGCAGCGACCGTCGATGCCGTTGCTGTACTCACCTGTGTGCGCGGCGCCATGGTGCGACGTTGACATTCAACTGGGCCCCGCCCGAGTTCGCGGGAGAAGTGGGTTGATCCGAGGCTTCTGTGGCCTGGTCCGCAAGCCGCGGCCATGGCCACACAGATCACCTTCCCGTGCTGATAGTCGTACGATCGTCGACTTCGAGTACTTTGCACGATGAGGCCGCCTTGACCAGGGTCTCCTCGTACTCCTCCATCTGATCGGACAGTGCGGTAATTGCGCCGCCGACGCCGAATCGAACGTGCGCATCGGTAACCACCATCGTTCGGATCGCTACCGACAGATCTGTGGTTCCTGACAACGATATGTAGCCGATTGCACCGGAGTACACCCCGCGCGCACCGCCTTCGAGTTCGTCGATGATCCCCATCGTCCTTATCTTGGGAGCTCCGGTCATCGATCCGGCAGGAAACAAGGCACGTATCGCGTCGATGACATGGACATCAGTGCGAAGCACACCCCGAACGGTGGAAACCATCTGATGAACCGACGCATAGGTCTCGATTCCGAACAGGATTGGTACGTGCACTGTTCCCGGCGCACACACCCTCGACAGATCGTTCCGTACCAAGTCGACGATCATCAGGTTCTCAGCCTGGTCTTTCTCGCTCAGGGCGAGGGAATGCATCAGGGCCGTGTCCTCGTCGACGGTGGCACCGCGCGGACGGGTTCCCTTGATCGGTTTCGACTCCGCCGACCGGTCTGCCCTGACGCGCAGGAACCGCTCCGGGGACGCACTGACGACCGAGAGATCGCGCAAACAGAGAAGCGCGGCGTGCGGCACCGGATTGAAGCGCAGGATGTTAGAGAAGATTCGGCGCGGCCCGACGTCAGCATCGACGGTTGCCGTGTTGGTCAGGCACACTTCGTACGTCTCACCGGCCCGGATCAGTTCTAGGCACTCGTCGATCAGAGCACGGTATGCCCTCTCGCCGTGACGTAGTTCGAATTCCGCGCCCGTCGGACGTGCGAAGACAATCGGCGGGTCATCCCGGTCGTCGACCTCCTCCTGATCCTCCAGTGCGTCACCGACCGTGGCGAACCAAGCTTCGCTGCGCCGATCATTCGGTGTCGGCTTCAATGCGAGCGCGTAGGTACATCGTTGTTCGTGATCGATCACCACAGCTCGGTCGGCAAAGACCAACGCCGCATCGGGGTGCGGGGAGGTATGGGCCCGCACGCCGCCCGTTTCTCCTTTCAGCTCGTACCCGAGGTAGCCGACATAGCCAAGATGGAAATCGAAGGGAAGCGCGGGGTCCGGTTCCACGGCCCGAAGGCGAAGCTGCGCTTCGAGGTAGTCGAAGATGGATGCGGAAATCTGCTCGTCGCGAAGATTACTGCGGCTGACGTTGACAGTCGATGTGTTCAGGTCGTAGGTGATGTACTCGCCGTACGGTCCTGAGCAGTCGCCCATGATGGTAAATCGGGAAGCGAGATCCGATTTGACACTGCCATCGAGCCAGAAGGTGCCCGATCGACCGCCGAAGAGACTGTCGAAAAGCTGCGCAGCGTCCGGATATCGGTCCAACCGACGATGGTCGACGACGAGGCAAGGATGCCGACTACCAGGCGATGGCCGTCGTTCGAGAGCTGGGCCGGGCCTGTGAACGTGCACCGCGGCAGGGACAGTGAGGTCCCGGAAGTTGGCCAATAGCTCCCGTCCGTATTCACTCGAGATCGATTCCGGATGGAATTGGACACCCCATAGTGGCCTGCTTCGGTGCCGCACGGCCATGACCAGTCCGTCAGAAGTCGTTGCCAGCACCTCGAGCTCTTCCGACAGTTCCACTGCGACGAGCGAGTGATAGCGAACCACATTCATCGGCGAAGGAAGCCCGCGGAAAAGGTCTTCGCCGGTATGCACGATGGAGGAGAGCCTGCCGTGCATGGGCTCGGGCGCCCGAGTAATGCGAGCCTCGAACAACGCGCACAATCCTTGATGCCCCAGGCAAACCCCGAGCACCGGTAGTCCTGATTCAGCGATGACACGAGCACTGATACCGAAGTCGGCAATGCTGGTCGGCGTGCCCGGACCGGGAGAGATCACCGCGTTGTCGAAGGCCGTGAAATCGATCGACTCCCACGTTGCATCATTCGTCACTACCGTCGGACACATACCGTTGACCGCGGTGAGCAATTCGAAGAGGTTGTAGGTGAACGAATCGTGGTTATCTATCAACAGGGTTCTGACCATCTACAGATCTCCTCGGTGCGCCTGCTGTCTCAGCTACCCGCCCATAATGCCTAGTATACTATTGTGCCTGCGACTGATATATCAATTACGACTTGCGTAAGATCGGCCCGGCCTCTCTTTACCGGACCGCGTCATCCCTTACCGCAGCAACCGATTACCTCTTTGAGCTAGTCGCCCGGATCGCCGAAGTCAGCCCCGGCATCCGACTTCCAGCCGCCCAGGGAAGTCGGCAGACGATACTTGACCACCACCGAGTTCTGATCTACCGTAATGACCATCACTGATATATCAATCGTCTGTTTTTGTCCGGTCAGCGTGATCAACAGGTACCTACGGGAGGTGCGGTGAGCGACGTCCACGTTCGGGTCAACGCTGCAGATTGTACGAACTGGGGAAGCCAGCGCGTCGGCACCTCGATCTCGATGGCCCCACCGCCAAAGCTTCCACCTGCGGCGAATTGCGCCGGCCAAGCATCGCCCTCCACGCCGACATGCGAAGGAAAAACCATGGGAGATATGCAGTTGCCCACAGGTCGGATGTACACCTCATCGCACAGCTGGTTGGCGCTCACACCGGGAGAAGCCTTGTCGGACTACCCATTGAGAGCGGGCATCACTGCAACCGCTCTCGATGGTCTCGATGTCGTGGGACTCGACCTTCCCGCAGTGCGGAGCACAGTGAACGCCGGCGCTCCGTGTGCACTGATCTGGTCGTCCTCGCGGACGGTGGTCACGATGTACGCTCCCCTCAGTGGCCTGGTCACGCTGACCAATATCGCTGCGATCGACGATCCTCAACTCGTAGCTCGCGACCCCCACTACTCGGGATGGTTGTTCGCCATCCTGCCCTTCCACACATCGTCCACGAAGGACTTGCTCGCTCCCGCTCAATACACCGATGAGCTCAGCGAAGCGATATGAGCGCGCATTCCTGCTGCCGTCCCTGCCTCCACCGCGTGCCCTCGAAGTGCACAGACACAGGATTGTGATTCCATGACCATTAGCGTGTTCGACCTGTTCTCCGTCGGTGTCGGTCCGTCGAGTTCGCACACCGTCGGTCCCATGCGAGCCGCCGCACGATTCATCTCCGACCTGCACACCCTCGGAGCATTCGAGGACGTCGTCGACGTGAAGGTAGACCTGTACGGTTCACTCGCGGCAACCGGTGCCGGACACGGCACGATGTCCGCGGTCCTACTCGGACTCGAGGGATACCGTCCCGAAGATATCGAGACCGACGAGATGGAACGCCGGCTCGAGATCATGCGCAGCACCCGCCACATTTCACTCGGCGGATCCCGTGACATCGCGCTCGCCGAGGATGAGATCATCCTGCGTCCATTGACCGTCCTGCCCTTCCACCCCAACGGAATGACCCTCACCGCCTACGCCGACGAGAACGTCGAACTACACAAGGAGACCTACTTCTCGGTGGGCGGTGGCTTCGTCGTCACCGAGGCCGAAAGCATCGAAACCACCCCCGCGTCGGCGGGCGGCTTGAATTACGGATCTGCGAAAGAACTTCTCGAACTCTGCGACCGCTACGAGTGCAGCATCAGCGACCTCATGCTCTCGATCGAGCACGAATCACGGTCCACCCTCGAAATACACGAACAGTTGCTACACATCCGAGATGTGATGGTCGAGTGCGAGCAGCGTGGTATCTCGCGCGACGGGTATTTGCCGGGTGCACTGAGGGTTCGCCGGCGCGCCCGCGACTGGTTTCTGCGACTGGACCGGGAGGATCCATATCGGGCACCAGAATTCGCCGAAGACTGGGTCAACCTTGTCGCCCTTGCGATCAACGAGGAGAACGCCTCCGGTGGCCGCATCGTCACAGCTCCCACGAATGGGGCGGCCGGAATCATCCCCGCTGTATTGCACTACGCCGTGCACTACACCCCAGCCGGCAGGGCCGACCCCGACAAGACCGCGATTCAGTTCCTGCTCACTGCCGGGGCCATCGGCTCCCTGTACAAGGAACGGGCCTCTATTTCCGGCGCCGAGGTCGGTTGTCAGGGAGAGGTGGGCTCCGCCGCATCCATGGCGGCGGCCGGTCTGGCCGAAATCCTCGGCGGCACCCCGGAGCAAGTCGAGAATGCGGCCGAGATCGCAATGGAACATAGCCTTGGGTTGACCTGTGATCCCATCGAGGGCTTGGTCCAGATCCCGTGCATTGAACGTAACGCCATTTCTGCGGGTAAGGCCATCAACGCTGCGCGGATGGCGCTGCGCGGCGACGGCACTCACCGAGTCAGCCTCGACCAGGTGATCGAGACGATGCGCTCGACCGGCGCTGACATGCTCTCGAAGTACAAAGAAACCTCTACCGGTGGGCTCGCGGTCAACGTTCCAGTCAACTACGTCGAGTGCTGACACCGATTTCGACGCTGCACGGTGCCGCACTAGTCCACCACTGGGAGCCGAATGTGTCCCCGCGGCTCGACTTCCCTGGAAAGAAGGATGCTTGTGATGCGGGAGAATGTGGTCACCGACGAGCTCCGGCTCCTGCCAGCGCGAGCCGCGCAGTTCATCCGCCGGTATCCGGTCCCCCCTCGGGGAACTTACGCACCCGAGCCGCGAATCTCGATCCTCGATGTCTTCATCCATTGCGCCGCCGTTCGTGGCGAAGCATTCGTCGCGTTCCAGCTGCTGCGCCGGTGCGGGCTGCCCGGTGATCACTACCTGCATGTCGACGTTGTCGACGAGGCGCTGATGATTCTCGATCAGTTCGAGGTCACCGAAGATGCGTGCAACCACGCGTTCGGACCGAACTGGCGACAGGTCATCCGGCACGCCATTGACGTCGCCGAAATTTTGCACAGCGACTTTCACTCACTGACCCGCACCGAGAGTCTGGTCGGCAGTCACCGGCGACTCAGTGCATGGATCGCTGCCCGTGATGTGGCCTGGGAAGCCGGACGAATCAAGAGTTGGTACCGCGCACAGGATGCGGCATGGGAACGCGAGTACATGGACGACGCCACCGTCCGTCTCGATGACCGCCTCTGCGCTGATGCCGCTGCCGCGGTGCGCGACGCGGCAGCGGCAGTCGCACTGGCCGACCTGGTCGGCACGGCCGACTTCACTGCGGTCCATTACGAGACTCTTATCGCCCCCTGGTGTCGGGCCCGTAATGACATGGAAACCACCCCGGTAGACCTCTCGGAGCGTGCGACTACGAAAACAACAGCGACGAGCCACCCCGATCGCCTCTGCGCCATCACCGCCGGTGTCGCCGCGCCGACCATCCTCTGAATTCGTTGGTCACCGACCACGGTGCGCACGCCCCGCAGCGTTCATTTTCCATCCGCTCCATCCCACAACTTCGGGTCGCGGTGAAGATGCGCGGACTATTCTGGGGACAGCGTAGAGGTGGTGTATGCCAATGGCGGACGACCGGTGGGCCACTCAGCGCGAGCCGGATATCGCGGCCGAACTGTCTGCCGCTGGTTTCGACGACGCTGTGGAGATCGGACGGGGTGGGTTCGGGGTCGTTTACCGCTGCCTACACGACGCGGTAGACCGCACGGTCGCCGTCAAAGTTCTGACAACAGACCTCGACCACGAGAACCTCGCCCGCTTCGTGCGCGAACAACGAGCAATGGGTCGGATGTCCGGACATCCCAACATCGTCGACCTGTATCAGGTAGGGGTTACACGGAGCAACCGTCCCTTTCTGGTCATGCCCTACCATGAGCACGGCTCCTTGGACGCGCAGATCCGCAGTACCGGCCCTATCGGATGGGAACCGACCGTTCGGCTCGGGATAAAGATCGCCGGCGCTCTCGAGACCGCCCACCGCGCCGGTACCTTGCACCGGGATGTCAAACCAGCGAATATCCTGCTGACCGAGTACGACGAGCCGCAGCTTACAGACTTCGGTATCGCACGAGTGTCCGGAGGCTTCGAAACCGCCTCTGGGTCGATCACCGGTTCCCCCGCCTTCACCGCGCCCGAGGTCCTCGAAGGCCGACCGCCGACCGCCGCGTCAGACGTATACAGTCTCGGATCGACTCTGTTTTGCGCGCTCACCGGGCACGCCGCGTTCGAGCGACTCAGTGGTGAACAAGTCGTTGCACAATTCCTCCGTATCTCCTCGCAGCCGATCCCGGATCTGCGAGAGTCCGGAATACCAGAGGACGTGTGCGCGACGTTGGAACGGGCGATGGCCCGTGCCGTGGAGAATCGGTTCGACAGCGCCGCCGCTTTCGGCAACGAACTTCGCGCCGTGGAGCGCAGGCATGACATGGCTGTCGATCGAATGCAGGTACCACAACAACGTTCCCCTCTCCCGGACAGAGGCGCGGAGTCCACCGGAACGGCACAATGGCGACCTCCAGAAGCCGCACCACGGTCTCGTCCGCGCCCCTACAGGGTGCAAGCTCCACGAACGCCCCCTTCCCCGCTGACCAAGTTTCGTCCACCCACGACGTCCCGAAAACTGGTGTGGCGCCACCGCTTGCTCGACACACTGCGCGCCGGCCAGGGCCGCAGACTCACCCTCGTCCACGGACCGGCAGGATTCGGCAAGAGCAGCCTGGTTGCACAGTGGCGGGAGGAACTCGTTTCCCAGGGAGTGTCAGTGGCATGGCTGACCGTCGACCGTGACGATGACAATGTGGTCTGGTTTCTGTCGCATCTAGTCGAAGCGATCCAGAGGGTTCGCGCCGAGTTGGTCGGCGATCTCGGTCAATCACTCGAAGAACAGGGGCAAGCAACTGAACGTTTCGTGCTCACTTCCCTGATCAACCGACTACACGAGAGCGGGGAACCGCTCGTCGCCGTGATCGACGACTGGCATCGGGTCTCCGCGCCCGAATCTATCGCGGTGATGGAGTTTCTTCTCGACAACGCCTGCCACCACCTTCAGATCATCGTGGCCAGCCGTACCCGGTCGGGGTTACCGCTCAGCCGAATGCGGGTTCGCGACGAACTACTGGAAATCGACTCCGCAGCACTGGGTTTCGATTCTTCCGAGTCAAGGCAGTTTTTCGCCGACCGAATGCAGATACCTCCGGCCGATTCCGAAGTCGAGGAGTTGCGAGCCACGACGGATGGATGGATCGCGGCGCTACAACTGGCATCGCTGTCGCTGCGGGAATCCGAGGGCCCGGAGACCTTGTTGGGCCAGTTGCGCGCCGGGACCGACGCACTCGGCGAGTATCTCGCCGAGAACGTACTCGACGCCCTCGAACCCGACTTCCTCGACTTCGTCCTCGCGACCGCAGTACCGGACCGGGTCTGCGGAGAACTCGCTTCAGCTCTCACAGGCGTCCCCGATGGGACGGCGAAGCTCGATCAGGTCGTCGCCCGCGACCTCTTTCTCACCCGAACAGTGGAGGACCGCAGATGGTACCGCTACCACCACCTGTTTGCGCAGATTCTGCGACAGCGCCTCGAGCGTGACCATCCAGATCGGATCGCGGCACTGCATCGCAGGGCGGCCGCGTGGTTCCGTGAGCGGCACCTACTCGGCGAGGCGCTCGATCACACCCTTTCTGCCGGTGACCGAACTGCAGCAGTCCGACTGCTCGAGAACGACAGCTTGTACCTACTCGATCGGTCCCAGATGTCCACGCTCCTCGGCCTGATTGCCAAGCTGCCGCCCGATCTGGTGTTGTCCAGTCCGCGCCTGCAGCTGACGATCGGCTGGGCGAACACTGAACTACAGCAACTCGACGTTGCAACGAAGGCCCGACACCGGACGCTCGAGCTCCTGAACACACTCGACCTTCCCGACGACCAACGCGCCCGGCTGAAGGTGGAAGCCGATGTGCTGCAGGCTGATACCATCATCACCGCTGACCGCGCAGCCGGTGTCAAAGATCTCGTCGCTCACTGCCTGGCCCATGCCCACGAGCACCACCCCTTCGTCGTGTCGATGGCGGCACTCATCGACACCATCGTCGATACCTACGAGTTTCGATTCAGTGATGCCTACGACAGGCAAGTGTGGGCGACTCCATACCACCAGAAGGCCACCGGACCCTACGCCGTTGCCTACGGATACTGTTTCGCCGGTATGGCCCGGGCCGAACAACTCGACATCGCCGGGGCGAGCGAGTTGTATCACCGAGCATTCAATCTCGTACGGGACGCCGGCAACACCCAATCCCAGCACGCGCGACTCACCCGCGTGCTGCTCGCCGAGGATCTCTACCAGCAAGACCGAATCGACGAGGCTGCAGAACTATTGGACGAAACCAGCGACGCAGCGGCACTGGGTGGCGCATCGGACTTCATGATCCGGCACTACTGCTCGAGTGCCCGAATCAGGTCCATACGCGGCGACCATGACGGCGCGGCCGCCCAGCTCGATCAAGGCATCCGGACCGCCAACAAATACTCACTCCCCCGGCTGCGGGCTGCGGTGGACTGTGAACGTGCCCGACTGGGGTATCCACCTCGCTCCGGTGTCGTGCCCCTCACCCGCCGATCGCGTCAGGAGCCTGCAGACGGAATCGAACGGGTCACCGCCGAGATGGAGAACGAGGCCACTATCTTGCTGTTGCTTCGCAGCGGTGATCCTGAGCAGCTCAGCTTCGCATGCGATTTGGCTGAGAATTGGGTACATGCACTCGCCGGAACCGGACGTGAGCTTGCGCGACTCGGAGCCACTCGACTGCTGGCAGCCTGCCTCTGGGCAGCCGGCCGGAAGGAGGAGGCCAAGCAGACGCTGATTCCTGTTGTGGCCCAATGTGAGCGGCACGGGTTGATACGCTTCCTCCTCGACAGCGGACCCCATGTCGTTTCGGTTCTCAGAGAATTGCGTGAGCAGTTGAACGAGGGCGGGGCTGCCATGCATCCGGACGTGTTGCTGCCCTTCATAGACACCGTGCTCCACAGTGCGCTGACGCGCCCGTGAGTACTTGTTAACCGCCCGCGGTTAACAAGTACTCACGGGCGGCGGAGCCGCACTCAGCGCCTGCGCCGCATGAAGTCGCTCACGACAGCCGCGCCGAGACCGTCCAAGCCTGGTGCGACCACCCGTCCCCCGACGCGTTCGGCCATCCGATCCACCACTCGCGCCAGGCCGGGGTCGTCGCCGAGCCGGAAGAACGTCACACGGGCGCCGAGCCGAGCGAGGGTGTCGAGTTCGCGCACCGTGAGGCCCAGCGTGCGCGCGCTCGGCGGGTAGTCGAAGTACGCGAACCCGTCCGGCTCGAGGTGCGCCGTCGGCTCGCCGTCGGTGACGATCAGGACAACCGGCTGCGCATTCGGGTGCCGACGCAGATGCCGCGCCGCGAGCAACAGCGCATGGTGCAGGTTCGTGCCCTGATCCCAGGCGCCGTCCAAGCCCGCCAGTTCCGACGGCGTCAGCACCTGCGCGTGACGGCCGAACGAGATCAGCTGCAGCTCGTCGCTGCGGAAACGCGTGCTGATCAGATGGTTCAGTGCCAGCGCGGTGCGCTTCATGGGCACCCAGCGGCCTTCCATCACCATCGAGAAAGAGGTGTCCACGAGCAGCGCGACCGCCGCCTGCGACCGCTGCTCGGTTTCCATCACCTCCACGTCGGAGACGGACAACCGGACCGGGACACGGGGTCGGTCCGACACCTCGGCCGCCGCCCTCAGCACGGCATTGGTCATCGTGCGGGTCACGTTCCACGGCTCGGTGTCCCCGAACGCCCATTCCCGGGACGCTCCCGTCGGCTCACCCATCGCACCCGCCCGCCGGGTTTCCCGCTGTCCCCCACGTGAGGACAGCTGCTGTGCCACATCCCGTAGCGCCGTCTGCCCGAGTTGCCGCATCGCCTTCGGGGACAGCCTCCATTGACCATCGGCACCGCGGTCGAAGAAACCCTGATCACGCAACGCCTTCTCGAGATCTGCCAGGGTCCGCGCGTCCGCGGCCGCCTCGTCACCGAGTTGCCGGGCCAGTGCCTCCGCATCGATGTCGTCCAGTGCCGCTCCGGCGTACTGCTGCGACAGCTGTTCGGCGAGCGATTCGAGTTCCGCGATGTCCTGCAGGGCACCGGTCCCCTCACCCAGTCCCATGCCCTGGTCGCCGCGGAACCGTTGCGAGCCCTGCCAGTCCTCACCCGGCCGGGCGGCCTGCAAGTGCTGATCGAGCCGATCCAATTGTCCGATCAGGGACGGGTCGCCGAATGCCTGCTGGGCCAGCGCGTCCAGTTCGTCGCGTTGTTCCTGCGACAGCGAGTTCCGGAGACGCTGCGCGGCCGCTGCGCGCTGTGCCAGCGAATCGAGCAACTCCTCTACGTTGCGCGGGTTCTCGGGGAAGTACTCGCCGTGCTTGTTCATGAAGTCGTCGAACTGTTCCTGCGTGTCCTCACCGCGGGCATGCTTGTCGAGTAGGTCGTTTAGATCGGTGAGCATGTCGCGAATGCGTTCGCGGTCTTCCTCCGTCGCCCCTTCGAGGGCCTGCTTCATGCCCGCAAATCGCTGATCGAGCACCTCCCGACCGAGGAGATCCCGGATCTTCTCGTAGTCTGCGCGCGCCTCGGAGCTACGCCAGTCGTAGTCGGCCAACTCCTGCACGGCCTGCGCCGTCGACGGCGGTAGTTCCGCCAACCGCATTTCCGCGAAACGAGCGTCGTCGTCGAGTGCGCGGGCCAGCGCCTTGCGTTCCTCGAGAACGGCGTGGTCGAGGAGCTCCCGCACTTCTTCGAGGGTGCCGCTCAGATTGTTTCGTTTCAGCAGTTCCCGTCTGCGCCGATTGGCCTCGGCTGCAAGGTCGTCGAGTCCCCGCATATCGCGATTGCCACGCCGGAGCATTTCCCGCAAGGCCTGACGCGGCGAACTGCCCGACAGCACGTCGTCACCGATCGCGGCCAGGGCTTCCCTCAGGTCGATGGGCGGCGCAAGCGGATCACCGCCTTCGTACGGCCCGTACCGCGCATTGTGCGACCCGCGCTCCGCCTTGCGGGTCATTACGAATACACCGTCTGGCCGTTGATGTCGGGGTTCTTGGAGATCCGGCGCGCCAGGTACAGCCCCTCGAGCGCGAACTCCGCCGCCGCGGCGCGTTCCCCATCCGATTCGGCGCCCAGCCGCTCGGCCAATTCATCCAGGACGTCGAGTTCAGGCAGCTCGTTCAGAAGCACCTTGGCGGTAATTCGCTCACCGGTAACGACGGGCTCACCCTGTTCGACGGCGGCAACCAACGGAGCCAGATCGATGCCGCCGAGCCTCGCCCGCACGGTGTCGGCCGTTGCCCGGCGCAACAGGTGTTCGAGAACCTCGATCTCCCGCCCTTCCTCACCGGACTCGAATTCGACCTTGCCCCTGAGCACGTCGACGACGGTCTCGAGGTCCACCGGCCGCGCAACCGGGTCCGCCTCGCCGAGAACAGCTCCCCGATGGACCGCCGCGGCACTCACCGTCTCCGCCCCGGCCACCGCGAATCGCGCGGACACACCCGATCGCTGGTCGACCGACGTCGACTCACGCAGCAGGCGGGTGAAGCGCGCCAGAATTTCGAGCAGATACTCGGGCACCTCGGCGAGGAGATGCGCTTCCTGAAGGATCACCTCGACCTCGTCGTCGAGATGGTTCGGATAGTGGGTGCGGATTTCGGCGCCGAACCGGTCCTTGAGCGGAGTGATGATGCGACCACGGTTGGTGTAGTCCTCCGGGTTCGCACTCGCCACCAACAGAACATCCAAGGGAAGCCGCAGGGTGTACCCGCGAACCTGGATGTCGCGCTCCTCCATCACGTTGAGCAGCGACACCTGGATGCGCTCGGCGAGGTCGGGGAGTTCGTTGATGGCGACGATGCCGCGGTGAGCACGGGGCACCAATCCGAAATGAATGGTCTCGGGGTCGCCGAGGCTGCGGCCTTCCGCCACCTTGACGGGGTCGACGTCACCGACGAGGTCCGCCACCGAGGTGTCGGGCGTGGCGAGTTTCTCCGAATACCGTTCGCTGCGATGCCGCCACAGAACGGGCAGTGCATCACCCAGTTCGCGTGCCCGACGGATAGAGGCCGGCGTGATGGGCTCATAGGGATGCTCCCCGAGTTCGGAACCGGCAATAACCGGAGTCCATTCGTCGAGGAGCAGGTTGAGTGTGCGGAGCAGTCGTGTCTTGCCCTGTCCACGTTCGCCGAGGAGCACCACGTCGTGCCCGGCGATCAGGGCACGCTCGAGTTGCGGTGACACCGTCTCCTCGAACCCGACGATGCCGGGCCACGGATCACGTCCGTCACGCAGGGCCGCGAGCAGATTCTCGCGGATTTCTTCCTTGACGGTGCGTTGAACATGGCCCGACTCGCGGAGCTCGCCGAGTGTGGAAGGTCTCTGTTGCGATGACGTCACCACTCCAAGCTACGAGTGTTCGAGACAATCGGCACGCCTTGACGTGGAGAAGCAGCGAGATTCCGTCACACCCCGCGTCACGCGTACGCGGCCGAACTGGCCGTCGCCACCCTGTCCAGCGCCTGCCAGGCGACGTCGTAACGCTTGCGTAGCACCTCGTCCGCGTCGGTGAGAAGGGCATCGAGCAGCGATCGCGGATCGTCTCGCCACGACTGGACCGCTTCGGCCACGGCACGGTTCCCGAACAACCCGGTACGGGCCAGGGCGAAGGCCCATTCGTCGACCTCCCCGCGATGAATGCACTCGACGGCATCGCCGCGGAAGGCACCATCGACGAAATCGAGCGACAACAGGGCGGCGACGTACCCACCCGTGTTCAGCTGTACGACGTTCATGGCGTGGCACCTTCCTGGAGTCGGATCTCGGTCCGGCGCAGCGCCGGCGGGGATGTGCTGACCTGAACGCTATTCGCCGTTCTTGTGAGGACTGTGTTGCTTCTCTGAGAACTAGGATCGGCTCCGCCTCACGGAACTAGGGTCGGCTCCGCCTCACGGAACTGGGGTCGGCTCCGCCTCACGGAACTCGGTGCGCTTCCGCCTCGCGACCGTTCGTCCGGAACTGGTAGACAGTCCCCATGCCTGACGCCGAGATCACCTTCGAGAGCGGTGCCGTCACCTACTACGGCAGCCTGCGCACCCCCGAGCACACGACCGGGGCAGCCGCACCCGGGGCGCTCCTGCTTGCCGGTAGCGGACCCACCGATCGAAACGGTGACAGCGGCCTCCTCCCCGGCGACATCGGAACCCTCCGATTTCTCGCCGATCTACTCGAGCAGCACGGCATCGTGAGCCTGCGCTACGACAAGATCGGCAGCGGGAGAACCGCTCTCGGCCCCTATGAGGTGGACGAGATCGGCGACCTCGGATTCACCACGTTCGTCGACGCCGCATCGGCGGGGCTGGACTTCCTCGCGGCGCAACCCGGTGTGGACCCGTCGAGGCTCATCGTTATCGGTCACAGCGACGGCGGACTCGTCGCCTTGGCGCTCGCCACCGCAGTCGGCGAGAACCGGGTCCGTGCCGTGGGACTTCTGGAACCGCTCAGTGTCCGCCTCCTCGACCTGCTGACGACCCAGATTTCCGCCCAATTGGACACCGTTGTGGGCGCCGGGCAGTTGCCGGTGGAACTGGCGGACGAACTCCGGCTTGCTCTGGCCGACACCGTCGAGTCGCTCCGCACCGACGGAACGATCCCCGACAACCTGCCCGAGCCACTGCAGAACGCGGGTCTGGTCCACGCCAACGCGAAAGCCCTCGCCGAGGAGGATGCGCTCGACCCTCGCACGCTCGCCGGCCGCCTCCCTGCCGGCTTCCCTGTTCTGACGAGCTGCTCGGCGAAGGACATCCAGGTGCGGGTGGCCGATGTCGATGGACTCGATGCCGCACTGGCGCACACTGCTCTCACGTCGGTGCGCATGGTGAACGCCAGCCATGTCCTCAAGGACGTCGGGAACCGCCCGTCCACAGGCCCCGATTACGTCGAGCCCCTCCCCTATTCGTCGGAGTTCGCCGAGCCGTTCAGCGCCTGGGTGGCCACCCTGTAGTCAGTTCGGCCGGGCGTCGTTCAGCATCGCCATCAGTGTCCGGGCCAAGTCGGAGACGAGCCCCAGGTTCTCGTTGTTCACCAGATCCTCGAGACCGTCCACTCCGTCGACCTCGAGAAGCGGTCGCAGCGTCTCGAGGAGCCGCGACAGTTCCGTCGATTCCCCGGCCGGCGCCGGTGCGGACGGCGTCGTGGGCGTCGGTGTCGCAGCCTCGAGTGCGCTGGTGGTCGTGGTCGGTGCCGTCGTCGTGGTCGTGGTCGTGGCAGATGCCGAGGTTGTGACGGCCGTCGTGGTCGTGTCTTGCGCTGCCGCGGCCGACGGCGCCTTCGGTGTCGTGGTGATGGTCGGCGACCCTGACGACGAGGGCGCAGTGGTGGTGGTCGCGTCCGCTTCGGTGGTCGCGGCGGCCGACTGTACGGCGTCGAGTTCGGATCCTACGGACGATCCGGTGAGCAGATAGGTGACGATGCCCGTGGTGATGGCGATCGCGTGCTTCAGCTGACCGTCGGCACTTTCGAGTTGAGCTGCGTCCTCGGGATGGGAACCGTTACCCATCTCGACGAACACCAGTGGAACCTTCGTGAGCGCCGGTCCCGCCACGTCGGCGCGGGTCTGGATGCCATCGACCACCCCCGCGTAATTGGCAGGGACGAACCCGTCGGCAACATAGGCGTCGCGCATCATTTTCGACGCTTCGAGGCCGCCCCCGGATTGGGCCGCATTCGCCGCCTCGTCCGGTATCGGCAGGGTAGGGACGATCATGTGGAAGCCGTGTTTCCCGGCGTCCTCACCCGACGCCGTCGAGTCGGCATGAATACTCACGGCCA
The DNA here is from genome assembly GCF_017656075.1 of Rhodococcus sp. ZPP. Taxonomy (NCBI): domain Bacteria; kingdom Bacillati; phylum Actinomycetota; class Actinomycetes; order Mycobacteriales; family Nocardiaceae; genus Rhodococcus; species Rhodococcus sp. ZPP. Next base: position 5,020,677 of record NZ_CP058638.1, on the reverse strand, counting down.
CGTCGGCGTTCGACTCGCTCGCCGCGCGCGCGCGTTCGTCGACGCATCCGCCCCAGCCGGTGTCGTTCTGCCTGCTCTGCACCACCGACGCGCCCAAGGTTTCGAGACTGCTCTTCACCAGCTGTGCCACATTCCAGTTGATCGTGTGCTCCGGTACCCCGCCCAGTGAAGTCATCCCACTCGTCTGGCAGTCCTTGGTCCCACCTCGGCCGTCGTCGACCTGCCGAGTGAGGTCGTTCCCCTCGGCCGAACGCTGATGACCGGGGTCGAGGAAAACCGTGAGGTCGGCGAGCTCGGTGCCGGTCGCTGTCGGCGCCGGATCCGGCTGCGCCGAGACATGGGCGGGAATGAGTACGGAGGCGCCGAGGACGCAGGCACCGAGGCCGGCCTTGATCGCAGTTCTGTTCATACCGGGGATGGGCGCACGTCGCAGTGCGGGCGCCACTCTCCTTCCACAGGTGCCACACGAGTCACATCAGCCCCGAGTGAAGCAGCTGCAACGAACGAATGTGACGCTCGAAACCGAATCGAGAGCAACCTGTGACCGAAGCGGCGAATCGCGCGAAGGTGAACAGCACGGCAACTCTGCACGAAAGATCGCTGCTCAGCTCGGTCGTGTGCGCGGCGGACCCGATAATGGAAGTGCACAACCCTCGATCGGTGCTGTACGGTCATCTACCAACCAGCAACGTCACGCAGAAAGGTACGGACATGATGCAGCTTCACGCGCTCTTCGCATCCGTACCCGCATGGCGTCACTGCACCGCCGACAAGCACATCTCCAAGTACGGCGCACCCCGAGAATGACGAGAATCCATCCAGTTCTTCTCGGGCACCCAGGGCAAACCCCTCGGGTGCCTTTTCTTTTACCCTTCACCTGCAGGAGCACTCCATGAAACTTCGGATCAACCAACTGTCCACCGAGCCCCCGTATCCAGGCCTGCCCGACGACCTCACCGGATACGCGGTCACGCTCGACCTGTCGCACTGCGACGCCGCACACGAAGCGACCCTCGGCGAGCTGATCAGCGAGGTCCGCAGCCGAGGCGCCGCACGCGTGGTCATCACCGGTTCGCCGCGCACACTCGAAGGCACCGGCCGGGGACACGCAGCCGCAGCGGCCTGACAACCACGAACGGGCCACGGCAGGAAGCCGAGGCCCGTTCGCGAAGTTGCCGAACCCTAGTGCGCGAAGTGCCGCGCGCCCGTGAGATACATGGTGATACCGGCTTCCTTGGCGGCGTCGATCACCTCGTTGTCGCGGACCGAACCGCCCGGCTGCACCACAGCCTTGACGCCCGCGTTGGCGAGAACCTGCAAGCCGTCCGGGAACGGGAAGAACGCGTCGGACGCACCCACCGACCCGACGACCCGGTCGCCCGCACGCTGCACGGCCAGATGCGCGGAGTCGACACGGTTGACCTGACCCATTCCGACGCCGACCGACGCACCGTCGCTGGCCAGCAGAATGGCATTGGACTTGACGGAACGGCAAGCCCGCCAAGCGAACTCGAGATCTTTCAAGGTCTGCTCGTCGGCAGCGTCCCCGACCGCGAGAGTCCAGTTGGCGGGGTTGTCACCTTCGGCGTCAAGAACGTCCCGTTCCTGGAGCAGCGCTCCCCCGGACACCGGACGCAGCTCGATCCCGGTGGGATTCGGCGCCTTCGCAAGAAGCACGCGAACGTTCTTCTTCCGCTGCAGCACACCGAGTGCGCCGTCTGCGTACGACGGCGCGATGATCACCTCGGTGAAGATTTCGGCAACCTGCTCCGCCATCTCGACGGTGACCTCACGGTTGGCGGCAATCACGCCGCCGTATGCGCTCACCGGATCACACGCGTGCGCCTTGCGGTGCGCCTCGGCGATGCCGCTGCCGACCGCGATGCCGCACGGATTCGCGTGCTTGATGATCGCGACCGCGGGATCACTGAAGTCGTAGGCGGCACGCCAGGCGGCGTCTCCGTCGGTGTAGTTGTTGTACGACATTTCCTTGCCGTGCAGTTGCTCCGCCTGAGCGAGGCCTGCGGAAGCGGCGGGGTTCACGTACAGCGCGGCGGCCTGGTGCGGGTTCTCGCCGTAACGGAGCACCGCCGAGCGGTCCCACGTGGCACCGGCCCACTCGGGGAACTGCGAGTCACCACTCTCGACCAGCGTGGACGTCATCCAGCTCGCCACTGCGACGTCGTACGACGCGGTGTGCTGGAATGCCTGAGCGGCGAGAGCGGTCCGCTCACCGAGCGTGAAACCGCCGCCGTCAACCGCCGCGAGCACGTCCTCGTAACGGGCGGGATCGACTACGACCGCAACCGACGGGTGGTTCTTCGCGGCAGCGCGGACCATCGACGGACCGCCGATGTCGATTTGCTCGACGCACTCGTCAGGAGTTGCACCCGAGGCGACTGTCTGGGTGAAGGGGTAGAGGTTCACCACCACCAACTGGAACGCCTCGATGCCGAGTTCGTCGAGCTGGGCGAGATGCTCCGGCTTGCGGGTGTCGGCGAGTACACCGGCGTGCACCCGCGGATGCAGGGTCTTGACCCGTCCTTCGAGGCACTCGGGGAACCCCGTGAGCGCCTCGACCGGCGTCACCGGAATACCGGCGTCGGCAATCTTCGCGGCCGTCGACCCGGTCGACACCAATTCGACACCCGCCTTGTGCAGGCCGGTAGCCAGCTCGACCAGACCGGTCTTGTCGTAGACGCTGACGAGCGCTCGGCGCACAGCCTTGCGTTCACTCACTGGGGATCACGGCCTTTCGTCCATCGGATACAACTCCACGGGTGGCGACAGCGGCGATGACATCCGCCAACAACCGTCGCTCCACACTCTTGATTCGCTCGTGCAGGGTCGACTCGTCGTCGCCGTCGAGCACGGGCACGGGTTCCTGCGCGAGAATCGGGCCGGTGTCGACACCGGCGTCCACGAGGTGCACCGTCGACCCCGACACCTTGACGCCGTACGCCAGCGCATCGGGCACGGCGTGCGCACCGGGGAAGGCGGGCAGCAGCGCGGGGTGGGTATTGATGATGCGGCCACCGAACCGATCGAGGAACGCCGGGCCGAGAATCTTCATGAAGCCCGCCGACACCACCAGCGACGGCTCGTGTGCCGCGACAGCCTCAGTGAGCGCCTTGTCCCACGACGCACGGTCCGGGTGGTCGCGCAGGCTCACGCGGAAGTGGGGAATTCCGGCAGCCTCCGCGTGGCGGATCGCGTCACAGTTCCGGTCGACACCGACCGCCACGACGTCGGCGGGATATCCGCCGGTCCGGGAGGAGTCGATCAGCGACCTCAGCAGGGTGCCGGCACCGGATGCGAGTACGACGACCCGCGCCGGTGCCGTCGATGACGTCCCGGTCGCCGCCGTCGGCCTCAGGTGGTCACGCGAGGAAGTCAGCGCTCTACTCCTGAACAATCGAAAGGCTGGTGAAATCGAACGGGCGGTCGCATCGTCGACCGAGCAAGAGCCTAGTCGCTGGGGGTTGCGGACCCTCGGGGCAGGTCGCCTTCAGCTCCGTGATCCGCTTCGCCGGACGCATCCGATCCCGTAGTCACCGGGTCTTCCTCCACCTCGGCGTCCACCACGACCTCCGCCTGGGCCTCGTCGTCCTCGGGTGCCGCGGCGCCTGCCGGTGTCTCCGGGTCCTCGACGAGCTCCGCGTCGATGACCCTGCCCGGAGCTTTACCCGCCGGAATGGGAGATGCATCGGGAACGGGAGCGGCGATGGCGGGCACCTCTTCCTCGCCCGGGAGATGGGGTTCCTCCTCGTCGGTCGAGGCCTCGTCCGCGTCGTCGTCAGCGCCCCGCCCGCGGAACCACGCGATGACGACCGCGGTGATCACTCCGACGAATCCCAGCCAGGCGAATGTCAGTCCGCCGAACACCCACCACGTGATCCGGACAGTGCCGAAGGCACCCAGCTCACCGCCGGCGACCAGACCGAGAATCGCGGCCACCACACCCACGCCCGCGGCCGCGGCCAACACCGTGAACAGGGCTTCCTGTCCGGCCACGCGCCGCCCGGAGTCGCGGCCGAGCATGACACCGATCAGCAGGGGAATCGTCAGCAGAGCGGGCCAGGCACCGCCCGCGGCGCCGTCCGGAACGGCGCCGAGTACCGGCAACGGAGGCAGCGAGCCGCCCACATTCCCGAACACACTCACCGACACGTTCCCGATGTCCGCCGTGCCGCCCATCGCGGCGGCGGCCGCACCGATCACGACGTTGGGCAGGTACAGCACCGAGAGCACGGTCAGCCCGAGGAGGCCCACCACACCGTCGCCCCGCTCGAGCAGCCCACCGACCGTCGACCACTCCACCAGCAACGACACGGTGACCAGAGCGGCACCTGCACCGATAATCGCCGTGAACGCGCGCAGTCCCGGCCGCACCGCGTTCCGCGCCCATGCCGGAAGATCCGCAGACCACGTCGGCCACATCGTGACCGCAACCCCGAGCCCGGCGGCCAGCAGGTGCACGAATAACACCCAGCCGAACGCGGCGAGAGTATTCGGTGGCCACAAGGCGATGACCGCCGATGCGTCCGCGATCACCGCCAGGCTGATCGCGGTGATGACCAAGGGGCCGCCCACCGCGGCTCCCACGACTCGGAGAACCCGGCGGCGCGACGACGCCACGTCGACGGCCCCGGCGCACCCGCGGGCGACAGCCCACACCATGCCCGCGGTCGGGATCAACGGAAGGACACCGAGCACGGTGCCGTCGACGGTGACCGGAACCTGGTGAATCGCCAGCCACGACGCAGCGATCGCGCCGAACGTCCCGGTCAGGTCGCTGTTCGCGGCGACCAGCGTAACCACGATCAACGCCGACAGCAGAACGATCGTCACTGCCGCCGGCCGGAACGCCACCGCCAGCAACGCCCACGCCTCGTCGGGGTCCGGCACCCGGGCCTGCGGACCCCGCCCAGTTTCAGCGGATCGCCGCTCATCACCTCGTGCAGCCCTGCGCTGAACACGATCAACCAAAGAACTCATCCCCTCGAGAGTGGCACCTCGGCGCCGCGACCGCGGTCAGGCGCGCCGCACAGAAGTGGCCTCCGACCATGGGCGGTCGAAGGCCATCTGCTTGGTTCTGTCCCGTTACTTGTCGTCCCGGTCGGAACGGGTGTCGAAGGCCTGGGTCGGTGCACCGTGACCCTCGGACTCGGACGACTCACCTGTGTCGGCATGCTGCGACTCGGAACGCGACTGCTCGCCGTACTCCAGGGTGCGCTCCACCGGCGACGATCCGGACTGCGCGCCGTAGGCAGGAGCGGCGTGCTGGGCCGAACCGTAACTGGTGCCCGCCGGTCCCGTCGGGTACTGCGAGGAGGGGGTTGCGCCCGGCTGCGAATACCCCTGGTACTGCGGCTGCTGATATGCGGTCGTCGGAGCGTCGTACGGCGCCGACCCTGCCCCATAGCCCTGCTGCTGCCCGTAGCCCTGACCGTAACCGGACTGGCCTGGCGAAGACTGCGTCTGGCCGGGCTGCTGCTGACCGGGCTGGCCCTGCTGGCCGAAGCCCTGCTGGCCGTACGGAGACTGACCCGACTGCCCGTATCCCGGCTGCGGCTGACCGCCCTGCGGACCGAAGCCCTGCGGACCGCTGTACCCCTGTGAAGGCTGCTGACCGTAGCCCTGCGACGGCTGCCCGTAGGACTGTTGCCCGCTCTGGCCGTAGCCGCCCTGCCCGGACTGGCCGAAAGCACCAGCGGCCGAAGGACTGCGGACCGGCTGCTTCACGATGCCGATGTCGAACAGCAGCGCAGCGACCGCCACTGCCGACTGGATGAATCCCAGCACGAGGATCAAGATGGCGCCCCAACCCGAATCGGCGTCGAAGTTGAGGAAGATGAGCAGGGCGAGAACCCAGCCGGAGATGGACGCCGCCGCCGCGGCACCCGCATAGTTCTGTTTGGGGAGAAGAGATACCGCAGCCAGCAGACCGCCGAGGAACAGCAACCCGAGGCCGTGCGACCCCGCCTCGAAGGAATTGAGCGGTTCACTGACGACGGTGACGTACGGGGCGAACCCGAACAGCAGATTCAGCAACCCGAGAACCGCGACACCGATCAGGAGGAAGAAGCCCAGGCCTTTGGAATCTCCCCCTGCATTCTCCTGCGCTGCATTCTGTTGCGCGGGCGGACCGTAGCTCGGTCCGCCGGGCGGGAACGTCATGACTTCTCCTCGTCGACAAGTGGTCGTCTGCGTGCGCTCTTCCGACGCTAGCCTACGTATACCCGTCGGTCACTGCCCTCGGTAGCGGCCCACACCGCCGGGAACGGCGCGGGAGACAATGGGTCGATGCCGTACACGCTCGCTCCCCGCGCTACCGATCTCACCGTCGAAACGGAGATCAAGCATTCGCGCTTCATCGCGGCCCTGCGGCGAGTGGAGGATGCAGAATCGGCACAGGATTTCGTGCAGTCGCAGCGCCGCGCGTATCCCGATGCGCGGCATCATTGTTCCGCCTACATTGTCGGGAACGGACCCAGTGAACGGCTCGAGCGTTCGAGTGACGACGGAGAGCCCGGCGGAACGGCGGGGATACCCATGCTGCAGGTCCTGCGGACACGGGACCTCGTCGACGTCGCAGTGGTGGTCACACGATATTTCGGCGGAATCAAACTGGGGGCGGGCGGACTGGTCCGCGCGTATTCGGGCGCGGTGGCCGCGGCGATCGACGCCTCACGCCTCGTGGCACGGGAGCGTCGACAACTTCACACGCTGGCAACTCGTCACGCCGATGCGGGTCGGGTGGAGTCGGAACTGCGGATGCGCGGCGTGGTGGTCGTGGAGACGACGTACGGCGAAGAGGCGGTACTCACGCTCGCGGCCCGCGATTCGGAGGACTTGGCGAATCTGGTCGCGGAAGTCACGGCAGGCGCGGGAACACTTCATCCGGCCGGGGAGATCTGGATAGACGCCTAACCGCCCGTGCACCTTTTTGGTAGTTGGAGCTACCAAAAAGGCGCACGGGCGCGGAGCGCCTAGGCCTGGACGGTCAGGCTCTGCAGGATCTCGCGAGCGAGCGCAGCGGTCTCGGAGGGCGTCTTGCCGACCTTGACGCCAGCCGCCTCGAGGGCGTCCTTCTTGGCCTGCGCGGTTCCCGAGGAGCCGGAGACGATGGCGCCGGCGTGGCCCATGGTCTTGCCCTCGGGAGCGGTGAAGCCGGCGACGTAGCCGACGACCGGCTTGGTCACGTTCGCCTTGATGTAGTCGGCGGCACGCTCTTCGGCGTCGCCACCGATCTCACCGATCATGACGATGACCTTGGTCTCGGGGTCCTTCTCGAACGCCTCGATGGCGTCGATGTGGGTGGTTCCGATGACCGGGTCGCCGCCGATGCCGATGGCGGTGGAGAAACCGAAGTCACGCAGCTCGAACATCATCTGGTAGGTCAGCGTGCCCGACTTGGAAACGAGACCGATGGGACCGCTGCCCGCGATGTTGGCGGGGGTGATGCCGACCAGCGACTCGCCCGGGGTGATGATGCCGGGGCAGTTCGGGCCGATGATGCGGGTCTTGTTGCCCTTGGAGACGTTGTACGCCCAGGCGTACGCCGAATCCTGCACGGGGATGCCCTCGGTGATGACCACGAGCAGCGGGATCTCCGCGTCGATGGCCTCGACGATGGCGTCCTTGGCGAAGGCCGGCGGAACGAACGCGATCGAGACGTCCGCACCGGTCTTCTCGATGGCCTCGGCGACGGTGCCGAAGACGGGGAGCTCGACGCCGCCGTCATGGGTGACGGTGGTGCCGGCCTTGCGGGCGTTGACGCCGCCGACGACCTGAGTACCGGCCTTGAGCATCAGCGCGGTGTGCTTGGTGCCCTCGCCGCCGGTGATGCCCTGGACGATGACCTTGGAGTCCTTGGTCAGGAAGATAGCCATGTTGTTTTAAGTCCCTTTACTTTGCGGCGAAGGCCAGCTCGGCAGCCTTGTCGGCGGCCTCGTCCATGGTTCCGACGACCGTGACCAGCGGGTGAGCGGCCTCGGCGAGGATACGGCGACCCTCTTCGACATTGTTGCCGTCCAAGCGGACGACCAGAGGCTTGTTGGCCTCGTCACCGAGCGTCTTCAGGGCGCCGACGATGCCGTTGGCGACGGCGTCACACGCGGTGATGCCACCGAACACGTTCACGAACACACTCTTGACCTGCTCGTCGTTCAGGATGACGTCGAGCCCGTTGGCCATGACCTCGGCGGACGCACCGCCGCCGATGTCGAGGAAGTTGGCGGGCTTCACGCCGCCGTGCTTCTCACCGGCGTAGGCGACGACGTCCAGGGTCGACATGACCAGGCCGGCGCCGTTGCCGATGATGCCGACCTGTCCGTCGAGCTTGACGTAGTTGAGGTCGTTTTCCTTGGCCTTGAGCTCGAGCGGGTCGGTGGCGTCCTTGTCCTCGAACGCCTCGTGGCCGGGCTGACGGAAGGCAGCGTTCTCGTCCAGCGTGACCTTGCCGTCGAGCGCGAGGATCTGGTCGTCCGGGGTACGGACGAGCGGGTTGACCTCGACGAGGAGAGCGTCTTCCTTGATGAAGACGTCCCACAGCTTCTGGATTGTGACGGCCGCTGCGTCGAGCACCTCGGCGGGCAGCTTTCCTGCCTCGGCGATGCTGCGCGCGAACGCGAGGTCGACACCCTTCACGGCGTCGACGGGGATCTTGGCGAGGGCGTCGGGGTTCTCCTCGGCGGTGACCTCGATCTCGACTCCACCTTCCACCGAACACATGGCCAGGTAGGTGCGGTTGGTGCGGTCGAGCAGGAATGAGATGTAGTACTCCTCGGCGATGTCACTCGCCTCTGCGACCAGGAGCTTCTTGACGACATGGCCCTTGATGTCGAGGCCGAGAATCGCCTCGGCGTTCGCCTGGGCGGCGTCGACGTCTGCGGAGTACTTGACGCCACCCGCCTTGCCGCGGCCGCCGACCTTGACCTGTGCCTTGATCATCACGGGCTTGCCGATTTCTTCGGCAATCTCGCGCGCGCCGGCGACCGTGTCGGTAACACGCCCAGCCGAAGTCGGCACCTCGTGCTTGGCGAAGAGTTCCTTCGCCTGGTATTCGAAGAGATCCATCTGCTCACCGTCTCGTCTGCGTTGACACCCGCTCGAGGGGTAGGAGCGGGTCTGTTTTGGACTTTAACCAGTTGCCGGGCCAGGTCTGCGCCCGCGTGCATGGTATGTGGTCCACATCACGCGATACGCCCCCCTGAGGTGCGCCTCACCGATTTTCCGGCGGGGTGCTCACCGTTTTCCGGTGCGTGCTGTGAGGGCCGCGGCAGCCGCAACCAACACTATGCCCACCGCGGACGGGATGACACCGGCCCCCATTTCCGGGGCCTCCAGCCGCGCTCGGGCGAGTGGCCAGGACAGCAAATACACCCCCATGGCGACGCCTGCTCCCAGGAGAAGTGCGCATGCCCGGGCAGGCCTCGCACGCGCCGCCACGATCACCGCGAGGACGACCGTCGCACCCAGCAACGCCCGTCCCCACACGTCGAGTCCCCAGGGAAGTTCCCCGAAGGTGGCGGCAGCGGAGTGGTCGCCCACAGCATCGATGCCGGAGAAGAGCGGAAGTGCCAGGCCGACGAACGCAAACAGGGCGCCGAGCCCCCCGACGACGAGGACCGCGAGATCGGTCGAGCGCTCCTCGGAGGTATCGATCTCCTCCCGTTCCGCGGAACCGGCGAACCACGTGAGCACCCCGGTCACGGCGGCGGCGACCGCGGCGCACCACAGCAGAACCGAGCCGGCGCCGGCGCTGATACCCGGTACATCGGTGGCGAGCACCACGGATTGGGTCACCGCCGCGACGGAGAAGGGAATCGTCACCCACAGAATTCCGACCGCGGGTCGCACCGCCGAAGCGAACTCGGAGAAGAACAACCAGATCGTTCCGACGGCGAGAACGATGGCGGCGACGAGGACGACCCGGGTGGCGAGAACGTCGGGACGCACCAACGAGGCGGGCGTGTCCAGTACCGGAAGCAATGCCCCGGTGGCGGCGAGGACGGCAGTGAGGGCTCCGGCGGTTCCGGCGGTGAGGTGCCATCGGGCGAGCCGTGCGCGAGCTGCCTCGGCTTCCGCTCGGGCGGCGGCCTTGGCAACGCCTTTCCCGGACGGCGTGACGGCCCCCGCCTTCCCCGTGGCTGGTGTCACCGTCCGATCCGTCGCGGCGCCGGCCAGCGCCTGCAGGATGCGACCGTCGCGGGCGCGGTCGATCGCGGGGACACACAGCCCCGCGAACACCAATGCGGCGGCTCCGACGGTTCCCCACGCCGAGCCCGGCCCGACCCCGATGCGTTCGCCTGCGGCGAGTCCTGCCACGAGGCGCGTCCCGACTACACCCAGAGCAGCGAGCCCGAACCCGATCAGGACTCCCGCCGACACGGGCGGGGAGATCGACGCCAACGCGGAGGCGACGGCGATCAGGACGGCGACGGCCATCGCCGCGGCCCCGATCGAGGTCGCGAGATCGGATTCGACCACGGCCGGCACCAAAATGACGGGATCCGAGGACACGAGGGCGGGCGCGAACAGTGCTCCGACCAGCACCACGGCCGCTGCCACCGTCACCGCGGACAAGAGGAAACCGACTCGCGCTCCGGTCGAGCGTCCCACCTGTTCGGAACTGCGTGCATCGCCGTAGCCGTCGAGGAGGGAGCAGCGGTGGACCGCCACCATCCCGAGAAGGCCGGCGAGCACGATCAGGATGTGACCGGCCACGAGGGTGTAGGCGCCGGTGCCCGCGGTGAGTTCCGCTGCCGTCTGCGGACGGAACAGCTCCAGTCGGTTGGCATCGATTGCGTCCGTCCACAGCTGAACGTCCAGGATGGCAGCGCCGATCGAGACCGCACCCGCGCCCGCGAGGAGGCCGCCGGCGAATGCCGTCCTGCGCGCGGCGAGGGCGGCGATCGCCACGATCGGCGCTGCGAGGGCAAATACTGCCGCGCACACGGCCGCGGCGCCGACGCCCGGCAACACCGTGGCGCCTGCCGCCGGCCGTGCCGCTTGTAGGACGGGTGCGGCAGCGACACCCAGTCCTCCGACGAAAGCCAGGATGGCAGCGGTCGTGCACCCTCGACGCGCCTTGTCGGGATCCGGCTCCTCGACCGCGGCGGATCGAGCGCCGCCTCCTGGGGAAGGAATACGTTCGGGCTGCGCCCGGGGGCCTTCTCCGGAACGAGTTGATGACGCCACGGACCGACGCTAACGCCTCGCACCCGGCCCACGGCCGGTGTGACACGCGCTTCTCCGCTGGAGATCGAATCGAGACCGATTACCCGCGCCCGCATTCCCCCAGCTCGCGTTGTGATGCCCGTCACAAGTAGCTGTTCATTCGCGTTACAGGTTGCGCGCATCGCAACCGTTTCGTTACCGTCGCCAAGGTCTAAGTCACAGGCAGGTCACGAGCAGGAGGTTGGACGGGCGTATGCACCACCGCAGCCAGTTCACGGCCAGCCGTTTTGTGAATCACCACGCTGACGAGGAACGTGAGCCTTCGTTCTCGGTTGGTCACAACGACGAGGTCACGCCCACGTATCCCCCACGATCGGTCGAGCGTTACACCGAGACCGATAGTTCTGAGATTTCCACAATGTTCTCCCGTGATTCGCATTCTCCCCGCTCCAGCAGGCACAACGCTTCGCGTTCCGGCCATCACCGCGTAGACGCTGTGAGCAGTTACGACTCCGAGTTCGACATCCCCGGCTTCATTCCCCGCAGCGGTATCGAGTCCCCCGAGGGCACGCCCTCCCACTCCCGCCGCGGAGCGCACCGACTTCCCACTCCCCCCTCAGCCCTCAAGGGCCGCGCAGCCGTTCTCGCAGTCGCAGCGGGCGCCGTCGTAGCAGCGGGTCAGGCCGGAGTCAGCGGCTCTTCGTCCAACTCCACCGATCACTCCGAGGTCGCCCTCGCCAGTGACGAGTCGAGCGTCATCGGCACCACCGCCGAGCCGCAGGCGGCCCAGTTCTCCACCGTCGCGGACACCGTCGCATCCGAGTCGAACGCCCCCCAGGTCCTGAACGTCGCGAATCCCACCGACCTGTCCCAGTTCAGCAACCTCCTCGCCAAAGGACAGCGCTTCAGCGAAGAGCGCGCCGCCCGCGAGGCTGCGGCCCGTCGGCCGTTGTTCGTTCTCCCCACGATCGGCACCTTCACCTCGAACTTCGGATCGCGCTGGGGCACGCTCCACGCGGGCGTCGACATCGCGGCCCCCATCGGCACCCCCATCGTGGCCGTGGCCGACGGTGAGGTCATCGACTCCGGGCCGGCTTCCGGGTTCGGCATGTGGGTCCGCCTCAAGCACGCCGATGGCACCGTCACCGTCTACGGGCACATCAACACCTCGAACGTCACCGTGGGCCAGAAGGTTATGGCGGGTGACCAGATCGCCACCGTCGGCAACCGCGGATTCTCCACCGGCCCGCACCTGCACTTCGAGGTTCACCTCGGCGGCGAGAACAAGGTCGATCCCCTGCCGTGGCTGGCCTCGCGCGGCATCAGCCTCGGCCCCGAGATGGACTGAGCGGAAAACACTCCGGAACGTAACCACAGACGACTGCGGCGCATGCACTGTGCATGCGCCGCAGTCGTCTGTGTGCAGCCCTACAGCTTGGTCATGGGGACTCCACCGATCAGCATGAGCCGGACCTTGCCGGCGCTTCCGAAGTCGATCGTGACGGTGGCAGTCGGTCCGGCACCCTTGGTCTCCAGCACCGTGCCGAGACCGTACTTGTCGTGGGTGACACGGTCGCCGACGGCGAGGACCAGGTTGTTGTTGCGCGAGCGGGCCGCACCGAAACTCGGCGTCCCGGATGAACTGCCGCCGTAACTGTGGCCACCGTAACCCTGGCCGCCATAGCCGGAACTTCGGGCGCGGCCGCCACCGATCGCGCCGCCGGAACCGATGCCGGTTCCCGGGTCCTCACGACGCCAATGCACCAGATCGGTCGGAATCTCCTGTAGGAACCGTGACTCCGGGTTCTGGATGGGTTGCCCCCACGCCGACCGGATGACTGCGCGGGTGAGATACAGCCGCTTCCGGGCACGGGTGATGCCGACGTAGGCCAGCCTGCGTTCCTCCGACAGTTCAGTGGGGTCGCCGAGCGCCCGCATGTGCGGGAACTGGCCGTCTTCCCATCCGGTGACGAACACGATGGGGAATTCGAGCCCCTTCGCCGTGTGCAGAGTCATCATGGTGACGACGCCCTCGTCGGAGTCGGGCAGCTGGTCCGAATCGGCCACCAGCGACACTCGCTCGAGGAAGGCGGCCAGGGAGCCGGGGTCGGGTTCACCGTCACGCGCGTCGACGTCACCGTCCTCGGGGCTGTCGATCAGCCCGGCAGCATTGCGGGCGTCGGAGCTGAACTCCCGTGCAACACTCACCAATTCGTTGAGGTTGTCGAGCCGGGCACCGTCCTGTGGGTCGCTGCTGGCGGCAAGCTCGGCGCGATACCCCGTCCGCTCGAGCACCGCCTCGACGACGTCGCCGATGTCGCCCAGCTGATCGGGGACCACTTCGTCCGAACTGAACTCGGGCGGCAGCATCATCCGCAACCCGTCCATCAACTCGAGGAAGGACGCGATGGCCTTCTGTGAGCGGGTGTTCAGCAACGGCACCCGGCCCTCGCCGCCATCGCGCAGCGCCTCCGCGAAACTGATTCCCCGTTGCTCGGAATGCACCGCCACGCACGCCTCGGCCCGGTCCCCGATGCCACGGCGCGGGGTATTGAGGATGCGACGCAGACTGACAGTGTCGTCCTCGTTGGCGAGCACCCGCAGATACGCGACGATGTCGCGAACCTCCTTGCGCTCGTAGAACCGCACGCCGCCGACCACCTTGTACGGAACACCGAGGCGGATGAAGATCTCCTCGAGCGCACGCGAGGAGTTGTTGGTGCGGTAGAACACCGCGACATCAGCGAACTTCGCTTCTCCGGAATCAACCAGCTTGTCGATCTCCGACGCGACGAAGGACGCCTCGTCGTGCTCGTTGTCGGCGACATAACCGGTGATGAGCTCGCCCTCGCCCGAGTCGGTCCACAGCCTCTTCTCACGACGGCCCGTGTTCTTGGAGATCACGGAGTTCGCCGCGGAGAGAATGTTCTGCGTGGACCGGTAGTTCTGCTCGAGCAGGATGGTGCGGGCATCGGGATAGTCGCGCTCGAACTCTTCGATATTGCGGATGGTGGCACCACGGAACGCGTAGATCGACTGATCAGCATCGCCCACCACACACAGTTCGGCAGGAGCGATGCTGTGCTCGGCATTCGGGTCCGCCGTTGTGCTGCCCACCAGTTCGCGGACCAGCATGTACTGCGCGTGGTTGGTGTCCTGGTACTCGTCGACCAGCACATGCCGGAACCGGCGCCGATAGTACTCAGCGACCTGCGGGAACGCCTGGAGCATCGCGACGGTCTCACCGATCAGGTCGTCGAAGTCGAGGGCGTTGGCCGAGCGCAACCGCTGCTGGTAATGGCCGTACACCTTCGCGACGAGACGCGGCAGCTCCGCCGGATCCTTGTCGGCATCGGCAGCGGCCTGCTCCGGGTCGACCAGCTCGTTCTTCAGATTCGAGATGTGAGTGGCGAGAAGCCGCGCGGTGTATCGCTTGGTGTCGAGGTTCAGATCTTTGGAGATCATCGTCAACAGGCGCCGCGAGTCGTCCGCGTCGTAGATGGAGAAGTTGGAGTTGAGTCCCGGAAGCAGCGCGGCCTGGGCGCGCAGGATACGAACGCAACTCGAGTGGAACGTGGACACCCACATGTTGTTGGCACGCGGACCGACCAGGTGCGCGACCCGCTCGCGCATCTCCGCCGCTGCCTTGTTCGTGAAGGTGATGGCCAGAACCTGGCCCGGCATCACACCACGTTCCGCGAGCAGGTACGCGATGCGGCGGGTGAGCACTGCCGTCTTCCCCGACCCGGCCCCTGCGACGATGAGAAGCGGAGAACCGGCGTGCACGACAGCCTCGCGTTGCTGCGGATTGAGGCCCTCGAGAAGGGTGTCCGAGCCGGCGTGTGCGGGCGTGGATGCGCGCGGCGTGGCCACGGCACCGGTGTGCGAAGCAGTACGCGAAATAGTGTTCATCGTCCACTAAACCTACCGGCGTCTACCGACAGCGTCACAGCCGCTTGGCCTGCGTGGTACCCCCGTGGCAAACTGGTACACGTGTTCAGTCAGCCATCGCGCCCCCTGTGGCGATTTTTTTATGGGTACCGGCCTCCGGTGCCCGTGAACTGAACAGCTCACGAGCCCCGAGGTCCGCACCGGATCCGGGGCTTTTTTCGTCAAACGAGCCTGGATCGGTAACGACTCGAGCCGAAACAACGATCCACGTTCTGACAAGAGGGAGACGAACCAATGAGCACTCAGACCGTCGCATCAGCCGCCAAGGACACCGCTGTTCCCACCAGCGAGGCCGAGATCGAGGTTCTCCGTCAGGAGATCGACAAGCTCGACGCCGAGATTCTCGCCGCGATCAAGCGCAGGTCCGAGGTCTCGCAGATCATCGGTGCCACCCGCATGGCATCCGGCGGCCCGCGCCTGGTCCACAGCCGCGAGATGAAGGTGCTCGAGCGGTTCAACGAACTCGGCCAGGAAGGCCACACTCTCGCGATGCTCCTGCTGCGCCTCGGGCGCGGCCGCCTCGGTCACTGAGCCCTTTCGGTCTCTGAGCCCGACTCGCTCACCGAGCCTCTTCGGTCACCGAGTCACCCCGACCGAGTCGCTGGGCGCGGCCGCCGTCGGTTCACGACAGCGGCCGCCTCACCCGGTGCCCCTCGATCTCTACGACTCGAGTGCCACGTACTTGGTCTCCAGGTACTCCTCGATACCTTCACTGCCCCCTTCGCGCCCGAAGCCTGATGCTTTGACGCCGCCGAAGGGGGCAGCGGTGTCTGAGATGACGCCCCGGTTGACGCCCACCATGCCCGTTTCGAGGAGATCGGCGACGCGAAGCGCACGGTCGAGGTCCCGGGTGAAGATGTAGGCAGCGAGACCGTATTCAGTATCGTTCGCCGCGGCGATGCCCTCGTCTTCGGTGTCGAATCCGCTGATCGCGGCAACCGGGCCGAACACTTCCTCTTTCAGGATTCGGGCCTGTGGTGGGACGTCGTCGAGGACGGTGGCCGGATAGAAGTAGCCCGCCCCTTCCGGCGCCGCACCGCCCAGCCGGACGCGGGCCCCCGCACCGACGGCGTCCTGCACGAGTTCACTGACGGTCTCGAGCTGATCCGCGTTGATCAGCGGGCCGAGTGTGGTGTCGGGGTCCTGCCCCGGTCCGAGTGTGTACGACGACATCTTGTCGACGAGCTTGGCGGTGAATTCCTCGCGGACACTGTTCGCGACGTGGAAACGGTTGGCGGCCGTGCAAGCTTCGCCCCCGTTGCGCATCTTCGCGAGAACGGCGCCCTCCACCGCTGCGTCGACGTCGGCGTCGTCGAAGACCACGAAGGGCGCGTTGCCACCAAGTTCCATCGACGTGCGCAGCAGACCCCTGGCCGACTTCTCGATCAGCATGCGCCCGACCCCGGTGGAACCGGTGAACGTGAGCTTGCGCAGGCGCCGATCGTCCAGCAACGGACCGGCCACTTCCCCGGACTTCGACGTCGGCAGTACGGACAGGACACCCTTCGGCAGTCCCGCGTCAGCCATGACCTCGGCCAGCAACAGCATGGTCAGCGGCGTCTCGGAGGCAGGCTTGACGATCATGGTGCAGCCCGCGGCCAGCGCCGGACCGATCTTTCGAGTGCCCATCGCGAGAGGGAAGTTCCACGGGGTGATCGCAAGACACGGACCGACCGGCTGTTTGGTCACGAGCACCCGTCCGTTGCCGGCGGGCGCGGGTGTGTAGCGGCCGGAGATCCGCACCGCCTCTTCACTGAACCAGCGAAAGAACTCGGCGCCGTACTTCACCTCCGCCTTGCTCTCCGGTAGGGCCTTGCCCATTTCCAGGGTCATCAACAGGGCGAAGTCGTCGGCACGCTCGATGATCCTGTCGAACACGGCTCGCAGCAGTTCACCGCGGGCGCGGGCCGGCGTGGCCGCCCACTCGCTCTGAACCGCCACTGCGGCGTCCAGAGCTTTCATCGCGTCGGCGGGACTGGCGTCCGCCACCTCGGTGAGGGCCTCACCGGTGGACGGGTCGAAGACGGTGAAGGTGGCACCGTTTTCGGCGTCGCGCTGCTCACCACCGAGGAAGAGGGTCGTCGGAACTTGTCCAATGAGTTCGCGGGAATCCATGGGGTCCATCATGCGCCGCACCAGAC
Source organism: Rhodococcus sp. ZPP (assembly GCF_017656075.1). Taxonomy (NCBI): domain Bacteria; kingdom Bacillati; phylum Actinomycetota; class Actinomycetes; order Mycobacteriales; family Nocardiaceae; genus Rhodococcus; species Rhodococcus sp. ZPP. Next base: position 5,003,401 of record NZ_CP058638.1, on the reverse strand, counting down.
TTCACACGGAAGTTTCGACGCGCGGGCACTAAGCTCGAACCTCGTGAGCTCAGACATCACCGGAACCGCTGCCTGGCAGAAATTGCGCGATCATCACGCCCGAATCCAGTCCGTTCATCTGCGGGAGCTCTTCGACCAGGATCCGGCGCGGGGCCACGAACTCACCGTGTCTGCGGGCGATCTGTACATCGACTACAGCAAGCACCGCGTCGATCGCGCGACCCTCGAGTCGCTGCTCGATCTGGCGCGCAGCGCAGACCTGGAAGCGCGCCGGGACGCGATGTTCGCGGGCGAGCACATCAACACGTCGGAGGATCGCGCCGTCCTCCACACCGCTCTCAGGTTGCCTGCCGACGCGTCGCTCACCGTGGACGGCCAGGACGTAGTGGCGGACGTGCACGAGGTTCTCGATAGCATGGGCGACTTCACCGATCGGTTGCGGTCCGGTGAATGGCGAGGCGCCACGGGCGAGCGGATTACGACCGTCGTCAACATCGGCATCGGCGGGTCCGATCTCGGGCCGGTGATGGTGTACCGGGCTCTGCGGCACTATGTCGACGCCGGGATCAGCGTGCGGTTCATCTCCAACATCGACCCGTCGGATCTGGTGCGCACGTTGCACGGTCTCGATCCGGCCACGACGCTCTTCATCGTGGCGTCCAAGACATTCTCCACACTCGAAACCCTCACCAATGCCACTGCCGCCAAGCGGTGGCTTCTCGACGGTCTGGGTCTCGGGACCGATGCTGTGGCAAAGCATTTCGTTGCGGTCTCGACCAATGCCGACCGCGTGGCCGACTTCGGTATCGACACTGCCAACATGTTCGGATTCTGGGACTGGGTCGGGGGACGGTACTCGGTCGATTCGGCGATCGGACTGTCGGTGATGGCCGCGGTCGGCAAGGAGCGTTTCGCGGAGTTCCTCGCCGGGTTCCACGCGGTGGACGAGCATTTCCGGACGGCTCCGTTGGAGGAGAACGCGCCGGTTCTCCTGGGGCTCCTCGGGCTCTGGTACTCCAACTTCTTCGGCGCCGAGTCGCGTGCGGTGCTGCCGTATTCCAACGATCTCGTGCGCTTTGCGGCTTACCTGCAGCAGCTGACGATGGAATCGAACGGCAAGTCGGTGCGGGCCGACGGGTCCCCCGTTCCCGCCTCCACCGGTGAGATCTTCTGGGGCGAGCCGGGCACCAACGGCCAGCACGCCTTTTACCAGCTTCTGCACCAGGGGACACGGCTCGTTCCCGCCGACTTCATCGGCTTCGGCGAGCCCACCGACGACCTGCCCACCGCGGACGGCACGGGCAGCATGCACGACCTGCTGATGAGCAACTTCTTCGCCCAGACCAAGGTCCTGGCGTTCGGCAAGACCGCGGAGGAGATCGCGGCAGAGGGAACCCCGGAGCACCTGGTGCCGCACAAGGTGATGCCCGGAAACCGGCCGTCCACCACCATCCTCGCGCCCAAGCTCACCCCGTCCGTCATCGGGCAGCTCATCGCGCTGTACGAGCACCAGGTGTTCGTCGAGGGAGTCATCTGGGGCATCGACTCGTTCGATCAGTGGGGCGTCGAACTCGGGAAGACGCAGGCCGTCGAATTGCAGCCGGTGCTCACCGCCGCGGAGTCACCTGCCGCGCAGAGTGATACGTCGACGGACAGCCTGGTGCGCTGGTACCGCCGTCAGCGCGGCCGGGCCTGACTGACCAGTTCTCGCCTGACTTACCAGTTCTCGGTGGTGTATACGCGGCCCGAGCGATCCGCCAGCCGGGCGCGTAGTTCCTGCTGTTCGATCCAGCGGATGGCGCCGATGCCCCGTGCGAGAGCGGCGACACTGGCGGCGTAGGCCCACAGCGCGTCGTCGGCGATCACCGTCACCGATTCCCATTCGGTTTTCGACGGCGGTTCGCTGACGGGCGGCGCGAATGCTGTCGCCATCGCCGTTCCGTTCACCAGTTCGACGTCTCCGTTGCCGGGCACCGAAATCTGCCAGCCGCCGGCCGGGCAGTGACCCGCCGTGGCGATCACGTACCCGATACGCACCGCTGCACCGCACTCGAGTTCGCGCGCGACGAGCGCCGCCGCACGATCGGCCGTATCGGCCTTCGCGGTGTCGGTGATGTCCAAGGATGCGCCCCACGGTGCGAACACCACGTCGTCGTCGATCTGGATGTCACGGAAACTCGGTGCCGGATGCACGGTCGGAATGAGGGTGTCGTCCGCCATCTCGGAGGCGAGCGGGTCGACCACACCGTCGGTCATCCGCGCCGCCCACAACGCGGAACGAAGCAGCGCCGACATTCGCCGGCTCACCTTCACCGGTGCGCCCTGCGACAGGTTCACGGCGTGAATCTCGGCATCCCCGCGCTGAAGGTCGCACACCGCCTCGGTTTCCTCGATGACACCTGCGATCAGCGCGGTCGCCTCGGGCAGTGCAGCACCCTCGGTGACGTCGACTTCCACGACGGAACCCCAGACCTTCCACTTCTCGACACTCACCATGGCGTGCTCCGTGTGCAGTTCCTTCACTGTGCTGCAAATCCAGTATGCGCCGGTTGTCCAGGAGGTCGTACGCCTGTGTTGCCACCGGTCGTAGACTCCGGCAGGTGAGCGCCCGGTTGAGCGTTGTCGACGAGATGTTTCTCCGCACCCATCGGGGGTGGGGAACGCCGATCGTGATGCAGGGTCTGTGGCGTACCGACGGCCGGATCGACGAACAAATCCTGGAGTCTCTCCGCGTCCTGCTGTCACGCGGTCCGCTGGGCAGGCGGGTAATCCGCTCGCGGGTCCCTGGTGCCCGGCCACGGTTCGCGCCCAGCTCGGAAGCATTCCACGTCGAGTACGCCACCGTCCCTGCCGCGGCGTTGCTCGAATGGGCCGACGAGCAGGCCGCCTTGCCTGTCGACCCCGAACGGGGCCCCGGGTGGCGGCTGGCCTGCGGGCGTCTCGACGGCGGCGGCACAGTGCTGTCGCTGGTGTGTTCACACGTGCTCGCGGATGCGAGGGGCCTGACCGCCGCCATCGCGGACGCGTTGCAGGGCACGCCGCCCTCCGCTGCGCCGCGTCACCGTGGACCGATCGATGACGTCTGGGACGCCGCCCTTCTGACCCGACGGGTCACCGAAGGAACCGTGCGCGCGGTTGCCGGCCTGCTGATCGATTCCGACCGCCGCAGCGAGCTGCGCGACTTCGTACGCGCCGACGGCACGGCGCCCCCCGAGGTGTTCCACAGTAGGGCCGCTTCAGCGGTGGTAGACGTGGACGCGGGCGCCTGGGATGTCGCCGCCGAGGAGTCCGGCGGGACGCCGAACAGCCTGTTCCTGTCGGTGGTCGCCGAGATCGCCCGCCGCGACGACGAGTCGGCGCCTCTGACGATCAGCGTGCCGATGGATGTGCGCGGCCGCGGCGACTCCTCCGAGGCCGCGAACTCGGTCGCAATGGTCGAGGTCGCGGTGGCACCGGGTGACACCGTCGCCGACGTCCGTGCGTCGAGTCGTGCGGCGTTCACCTCGACACCGATGACGAGCCCGGCGGGATTCCCTGAAGAAATGCTGCAACTGATCCCCGACCGGCTGGCTCACGCGCTGACAGGCAACCCCGGTGAGCGGGACGTTCTGTGCTCGAACATCGGGCCGCTTCCCGACGCACTCGGTGTCCTGGGTGGACATCACACAACGGGCATCGCCACGCGGGCCGTGCACCCCGGCATCGTCTCCAGCCGCACGAGGATGTCGGCCTACCTGAGCAGGTTCGACGGGCGCTACACCCTGGCCCTGGAATCACTCGATGTCCCGAGCCACACCGCTCTCCGTGAACGTGCCGAGGACGTGCTGAGCCGGCACGAACTCCGGGCCCACGGCTGGTGACGTCCCGGAAAGTCGACGTCAGGCGTCGTAGGGCTGACGCGCCGACTGCGGATCGCCGTAGGTGATGGCCCGCTCCCGCCGCGCTCCCGACGCGAGCGTGACCGCCCAGTTCAGCAACGTGCCGGACCTGTTGCGGTAGCCCGCGAGGAAGGCGATGTGGATGACGCCCCACGACACCCACCCGACGGCACCGGACATCTGGATAGGCCCCGCCTGAACGAGCGCGTGCCTGCGGGCAATGTACGCCGCGCTGCCGAGATCGCGGTACTTGAACGGTTTCCGGTCGGGTGCGCCCCGCTCGGCGCGGGCAATGCACCCCGCGGCGTGCCTGCCACCCTGCATCGCCACCTCGGCCACACCGGGAAGATCTTTCAGCGCCATCATGTCGCCCACGACCCAGACGTTGGGATGACCCGGCACGCTGAGGTCGGGATTCACCTCGATGCGACCACCCGCGGCCTGCTTCACGCCGAGCGCCTGTGCGAGTACGGAGGCGAACGGGACCGCCTCGACGCCGGCGGTCCACAGGATGGTCCGCGCGTCGAACCGGTTCTTGGCCTTCGCCCCGTCCTTGGACGTCGTCTCGACGCTCGTCTCCGACACATCCGTGACATGCACGCCCAGATGTGTTTCGACACCGATCTTGTCGAGTGTGGCCTGCGCCGCCGCCGACAGCTTGCGGTTGAACGACGGCAACACCCGGTCACCGCCGTGCAGCAGCAGTACCCGCGCCTCACCGGGATCGATGGACTGGAATTCGTGAGCGAGGGCCCGCAGTGCGAGTTCCCTGATCTGCCCGGCCAGTTCGACCCCGGTGGGCCCACCGCCGGCGACGGCGAAGGTCAGCCACGGCTTCCGCTCTTCGGGGGTGGGAAGCGACTCGGCCATTTCGAAGGCCGAGATGAGCTTTCGCCGAATCGCGAGGGCGTCGTCGAGAGTTTTCATACCGGGCGCCCACTGGATGTACTCGTCGTGACCGTGATACGCCTGACGCATCCCGGCAGCAACGATCAAGTAGTCGTAGGGAACGTCGAAGGTGGAGCCGTCGAATCGGCTTGCGGTCAAGACCTTTTGGTCGGCGTCGATCGACTGCGCTTCCCCGAGGGCGACGTGAATGTTGCTGTAGCCACGGAGCAGGTGCCGCAACGGTGTGGTGATCTCCCCTTCGGACAGGAGTCCCGTGGCGCACTGATACAGCAGCGGCTGGAAGACGTGGCTGGTTCCCCGATCGAGCAGCGTGACGTCGACGTCCACACCCCGGAACCGCTTGGCGGCGTACACGCCACCGAATCCGCCGCCCACAATCACCACGCGCGGCCGCGAGCGCTGCAAGCCGAGAGACGAAGATTCCTGGGTTGTCGTCACTGTGGACACCTCACGCTCGTCGTCACTGGCCGGCACAGCTCAGTCCTACACGAACCGTGATGTCCATGCATGCGGAAGGAACCTCAGCGCCAAGTCGATTGCTTTCCACTTGGTGCCGGGCAACGCCACCCGGCGGGATTCCTTGTCGATCGCGTCGACCATCGCGGTGACGCCCTCGTCCAGACTTGCGGTCATCGAGTCGCTGTCACCGGCCTTGCCCGACATCTCGGTAGCGATGTATCCGGGCAACAGTGTGGTCACCGCGATGGGACTCTTCACCAGTTCTGCCGTCAACGCCTCCCCGAGTGCGGAGACGCCGGCCTTGCTGGCCGAATAGGCCGCCTTCGGACCGGGCAGACCGCGATCGGCACTGATCGACGACACGAGCACGAGATGACCGAAATTCTGTTCCCGAAATATCTGGAGGGCGGCCTCGCACTGCGACAGCGCGCCGACGAAGTTGGTGCGGGCGGTGGCGAGATTGGCGTCGGCACGGCCCGTCCCGATCCTGGCCCCCTTGCCGAGTCCGGCGTTGACGATCACCCGGTCGAGACCACCCAGCTCGTCACGTAACTCCCCGAAGACGCGTACCACCGCTTCGTGATCGGTGACGTCGAGTTCGCGGATCGCAACGGTCACTCCGGGATGGGCGGACCTCAGTTCGTCGCGTAAGGCTTCGAGGCGGGCACCGCGCCGCGCGCAGAGCGCGAGGTCTCGCCCTTGGGCGGCGAATCGGCGGGCCATTTCCTCGCCCAGGCCCGAGCTGGCTCCGGTGATCAAGATCTTGTTGCGCATCATCCGGTCACGATACTTGCGGCCACACACACCGCAGGCGTGCTCGAAGTTCTGACAGCCGACCCTCGACCGGCCTACCGTGACAGGCATGACTGACTCGGTGGACGACGCGGAAGAGTACGACGTCATCGTGATCGGAGGCGGCCCCGCGGGTGAGAACGCGGCGAGCTATGCCATCGCGGGCAGCGAGCGCACCGCCGCACTGATCGAGCACGAGCTCGTCGGCGGCGAGTGTTCGTATTGGGCCTGTATGCCCAGCAAGGCGTTGCTGCGTCCCGGGGAGGTCCTGGGCGCCGCACGCAACATGGCCGGTGTATCTGCCGGAGCCCTCGATCCGCAGGCCGTACTCGCCCGGCGGGACTCGTTCACCAACAACCACGACGACTCGTCGCAGGTGATGTGGGCCGATGCGCAGGGAATCGAGGTGATCCGCGGCGCGGCGTGCCTGACCGGCGAGCGGACGGTGACGGTGGGCGGCTCCCGCCGTATCCGCGCCCGGCACGCCGTCGTCGTGGCGACGGGAACCACGGCAGCGATTCCGGACACACCCGGGCTCCGCGCAGCCTTGCCGTGGGCCTCGCGGGATGCCACCAATCTGCGGGAGGTCCCGCGCCGGGTCGCGGTGATCGGCGGCGGCGTCGTAGCCTGCGAGAGCGCGTCGTGGCTGCTCGACCTCGGTGTCGAGGAACTCACCATGGTGGTGCGAGGCCGAGGGCTACTCGCAAAGAACGAGCCGTTCGCTGGGAAGCTGGTGGCCGAGGGACTCGAAAAGAAGGGCGCCCGACTCCTCTTCGGCGCCGACCTCCGCGGTGTGGAGCGTCCCGATCCGCAGGACACCGGTGTCGGCCGGATCCACGGCGGCCCCGCCACGCTCGACGTGGCCGGGCAGGACCCGTTCGAGGTCGACGAGATCGTGGTCGCGACCGGCCGCACCCCTGCGACTTCGGGGCTGGGAGTCGACCCGCGACTGCTCGACGCGCGCGGCTATCTTCCCACCGACGACCACATGACCACACCGGACGGATGGTTGTACGCCGTCGGCGACGTCAACGGGCGGGCATTGCTCACTCACATGGGCAAATATCAGGCGCGGGTCTGTGGTGACGTGATCGCGGCGCGCGCGGAGGGAAGACCGCTCGACGGTTCCCGCTACAGTGCGTCCGCCGATCACGGGCAGGTTCCCCAGGTGGTGTTCTCGGACCCCGAGGTCGCTGCTGTGGGAATCACCGAGAAGGAGGCCCGCGACTCAGGCGTGGACGTCGAGACGGTCGAAGTCGACATCGCCGTCGCGGGCTCGTCCCTCTCTCGCGACGATTTCGGCGGCCACGCGAAACTTGTCGTCGATCGAGGTTCCGACACCCTGCTAGGTGCGACGTTTGCCGGCACGGACGTCGCCGAACTGGTGCATGCCGCGACGGTCGCCGTCGTGGGAAGGGTGCCGCTGGACGCCCTGTGGCATGCAGTGCCGTCCTACCCGACGGTGAGCGAGGTGTGGCTGCGGTTGCTCGAGGCACGGCGATGAGCGGTCCCGGCGCGAGAACGCCGTTCAAATCGGTTTCTCAGGAGGTCTACGTATAGTCGCCGACATGGCGTCCGACATTCGCACGACAGGCACAGTCGCGACCGACAGGGCAGCGACCGACACAGTGGTGAAGACCACCGACGGGATGGTGCGCGGCCGACGGCTCGACGACCTCGTGGCCTGGCGCGGGATTCCCTATGCTGCCCCGCCGGTAGGTCCGCTGCGACTGCGGGCGCCCCAGCCGGTCACCCCGTGGAGCGGGGAACTCGATGCCACCGAATTCGGGGACGCGGCCGTGCAGCACAAGAAGTTCACGGTGCTGCGGCCGGGCAAGTACCAGCCGAGCAGTGAGAACTGTCTGACCCTCAACGTTCTGGCCAGGCCCGGCACCTCCGGTAAGCCCCGCCCGGTGATGGTGTTCGTCCACGGCGGCGCATACACACTGGGCATGTCTGCGACCGCACTGTACGGCGGTCAGTCACTGGTACGCCGCGGCGACATCGTCTACGTGTCGATCAACTACCGGCTCGGTTCGCTCGGCTACCTCGATTTCACCCAGTTCTCCACCCCCGAGCGGCCATTCGATTCCAACCTCGGGCTCCGCGACCAGGTGGCGGCACTCGAGTGGGTGCAACGCAACATCGCCGGATTCGGCGGCGACCCCGACAATGTCACCCTGTTCGGTGAGTCCGCGGGCGGAAACGCCGTCACCACCTTGATGACCACACCTTCCGCTCGCGGCCTGTTCGCTCGTGCGATCGCCGAGAGCTCGGCGCCCGGTCTCGTCACGACGGCCGAGCGGGCCGCCGGGTGGGCCGCCGACTACGTGAAACTCCTGGGCGCCGAACCGGAGAACGCGGCCGAGGCCTTGAGTACCTCACCCGTCGGAGCGCTCGGTCGAGCGGGAAACCGGCTGGGTGCCAAGGTTCTGGTGGAAACTCCCGGGCTTCACCCGTTCGGTCCCGTGATCGACGGGGACTTTCTTCCGAAGCCACCGCTCGACGCGTTCTCCGACGGCTCCGCGCACCGTGTCCCGCTGATCATCGGCACCAACAGCCGTGAGGGCACACTGTTCCCGAAGGTCTTGGACGCCCTGCCCACCGATCCTGCGCGGATCGGCCGGATGTTCGAGCTCACCGACCCAGCGGCACAAGCCCGCGTCACCGCAGCCTATCCGGGCTATCCAGCCCCCGACGCCGCGGTGGACCTCGGTGGTGACCTGACGTTCTGGAAACCGTCGGTGGAACTGGCCCAGGCGCATTGCGCCTACGCACCGACGTACAGTTATCGGTTCGACTTCGCTCCGCGGATCATGACATGGCTCGGACTCCACGCCACCCACGGATTCGAATTACTCGCCGTCTTCGGTGTCGCCGACACTCGTTTCGGTCGCGCGCTCACGTTGGCGGGGGGCCGACGCGGCCTGAAAGACGTGACCGATACGGTGCAGAGGAACTGGTTACAGTTCGCCACGCACGGAACACCTTCGGCTGCGTGGCCGAGATACGACACCGATCGGAGAGCAACGCTCGTGTTCGACACCGTCACCACAGTCCAGGACGATCCGCGCAGGGAACGTCGACTGGCGTGGGAAGGGTACGAGGGCTACTACGGGCAGGGCCTGTGAGTCCACTCGAAGTCCACACCGAGAGCGGCGCCGTCGGAGGGCGTCGACTCGACGACCTGATCACCTGGCGCGGAATCCCGTATGCGGCTCCCCCGGTGGGCCCGTTACGGTTACGTGCCCCGCAACCGGCCGAGCCGTGGTCGGATGTCCGGCGAGCCTTCCACTATGGGGCAAGCGCGCCCCAAGGTAGCGGGCCGTGCGACGAAGACTGCCTGACTCTCAACGTGGTGGCTCCCGCGGAGCCGTCCGCGACGCCGCGCCCGGTGATGGTGTTCATCCACGGAGGCGCGTACTCGGGGGGAAGCTCTTCGTCCTCGCTGTACGGTGGCCACTCGCTGGTACGGCGCGGCGACATCGTCTATGTGTCCATCAACTACCGGCTCGGCGCCCTGGGATACGTCGATTTCAGCCAATTCTCCACGCGGGAGCGGCCTTTCGACTCGAATCTCGGCCTGCGCGATCAAATGGCGGCGCTCGAGTGGGTGCAACGCAACATCGCCGAGTTCGGCGGCGACCCCGACAATGTCACGATCTTCGGTGAGTCGGCCGGCGCCAACGCCGTCACCACCCTGATGGGCACACCCGCCGCGAAAGGACTGTTCAGCAAGGCCATCGCACAGAGTCCGCCGGCGGCGTCGGCATACCATCCAGAGCGGGCGGCACGGTGGGCACGCGAATTCGTCGAGATCGCGGGAGTGCCCCTTTCCGAGGCCGCGACCTGGCTGCAGGCCGCGAAGGCCTCCGACTTCGTCGAGGTGGGAACCACTTTGGCGGATCGGGGCGCCGACGAGGAGCCCGGAACACGAGTGTTCGCGCCGGTAGTAGACGGCTTCCTGCTTCCCGCTCACCCGCTCGATACCTTCGCCTCCGGTTCCGGTCACCCGGTTCCCTTGATCATCGGCACCAACCAGTACGAGGGCAGGGTGTTCCCGCGGTTCCTCGATATCCTGCCCACCGACGCCACCCGCATCGAGAAAATGTTCTCGCATGTGGACGAGTCCGTGAAGAAGCGGGCGATCTCCGCGTACCCCGGCTATCCCGGTCGGCGTGCTGCCGCGGACCTCGGCGGTGACGTCACGTTCTGGGAACCATCCCTACTCTGCGCCGAGGGTCATGCCGCCGTAGCCCCCACCTACAGTTACCGATACGACTTCGCTCCCCGCCTCCTCCGCCTCGCCGGACTCGGTGCCACCCACGCCACGGAGATGTACGCCGTTTTCGGGCTGACCGGGCCCTGGGCGCGGGCGCTCACCGCACTCGGTGGGTGGAAAGCGCTGCGCACCGTCACCGACACGGTGCAGTCGCACTGGCTGCATTTCGCACGGCACGGCACGCCGGCGCCCGGCTGGCCCACCTACTCGCGGGAGAACAGGGAAACCCTCATCATCGACGAGAGCAGTCGGGTCGAGAACGATCCGCTCGGCGAGCGTCGTCGCGCCTGGCTCGGCTACGAACACCGGCGCTAGTCCACTTCCGGAAGGTTGTCGCGAGTCGCGCAGGGCCTGCGGTTTCACCCGCGCAGGCCCTGCGGTGTGTCCTACTCTGAGACACCCGCACACTCGCACGCCTGTTCTCCGCGGTACCGGAGGTGAACATGATCGAACACGACGATCTCGCAGGACTCACCACGGTGGTCACCGGCGCCACGTCCGGACTGGGCGCGGAGACGTGCCGTCAGTTGGCGGCCCGCGGTGCGACGGTCGTGCTGGTCGGCCGCGACCGGGCGAAGGTCGACGAGACGATCGCCGAGTTGTCGTCGGCATACGACCCTGGCCGGTTGAGTTCGGCAACGGCCGACCTGTCCTCCCTGGTACAGGTGCGGAATCTGGCCGAGGAACTCCGGCATCGATTCCTCCGCATCGACGTGTTGATCAACAATGCGGGGATCGACGTGGGAGAGCGTCGCCTCACCTCGGACGGCATCGAGTCGACCTTCGCGGTGAACTACCTCGCACCGTTCGTACTCGGCACCGCCCTGGCCGACGCCATGGCGCGGGCCGCCACCACGGATGCCGCCGGCTTCCGCCACCCCGCGCGCATCGTCAACGTCAGCTCGTCGGGGCATCGCGGTGGGCACCTCGACTTCGACGACCTGCAGGCCTCGAACGGCAAGTTCCGCGGCCAACGCGTATATAACAATTCCAAGCTCGCACTCACCCTGTTCAGTAGGGAATTGGCGCGGCGCTTCGACCCGGCACGGCTGGTGGTGAACTGCGCGGATCCAGGCTTCGTCAAGGGCACCAGCCTCGGCCGCGACCTTCCGTTCGGCTACCAGGTGATCGGAACCCTGCTCACTCCGTTCATGGCCGATGTCGAGAAGGGCGCGAAGACGATCGTGTGGACCGCCACGGCTGCCGAGCCGGGCAAGTTCACAGGCGCATACGTCAAGGCCTGCAAGGTGGTTCAGCCGAGCAAGGATGCACGGAACCCCGAACTCGCGGCCAGGTTGTGGGATGCCACCGAGGCGCTGGTGGCCAGACGTGGCGGCGCCGGCCTCGACGCCTGAGGTCCGGGCACCTATCGGTTCGGGTACTCGAACAACGACAGCACGTTCCCATGCGGGTCCCGGAACCATGCCACGCGGATGCCGTCCGGCGCGGTCCAGGCGGCGTGCTCGTCCTGGTCCATGCCGGGATACTCGGTGAACGAGATTCCTTTGGTCCGGAGTGAGTCGACCACACCGTCGAGATCGGGGACCTTCCATCCCAGCACCGTGTATCCGGTGTCGGCACGCGACTGGACCAGCGTGACCCGCAGCAGGGATCCGTTGCAGTTCAGGGCGAGCGCGAATTCGTCGCGGGAGTCGAGCTCGAGCCCGAGGGTGTCCACGTAGAACATCTGGGAGACGTCGAGGTCGGTGCTGGGAACGAAACTGACGAGCTCACCCGGAAAACTCATGCATCAACTTTGCGCCGCCCACCCACCGCGGGGCAAGGGAGCGGCGTGACACGACGGCTGTGTCGTGACCCGCGGCACAGCTCCCGCACCCGACAAGTTAACGTCGATTCGACAGGTTGTCCCGCATCGGAATGAGGAACTCGAGTGTCTGCTCCCGTTACAGAGAAGAAGGGCCCGCTCGCGGGCATTCGCATCGTCGAATTCGCAGGTCTGGGACCCGGCCCCCACGCGGCCACCCTGCTCGCCGATCTCGGTGCGGACGTCGTCTGCGTGCAGCGCCCCGGCGTGATCCCGCAGGACGGACCCTACGACCAGATTCAGCGCGGACGTCGCGTCGTCGAAGCCAACCTCAAAGATCCCGCGCAGGTCGAGAAGGTGCTGGAGCTGATCGAGCGCGCCGACGTCGTCATCGAGGGCTTCCGCCCCGGCGTCACCGAACGCATGGGCCTGGGCCCGGACGTCTGCCTCGAGCGCAACCCGCGGTTGGTCTACGGCCGGATGACCGGCTGGGGACAGGAAGGCCCGCTGGCCAATGCCGCCGGCCACGACATCAACTACATTTCCCTCACGGGTGTGCTGCACGCCATCGGGCGTAAGGGTGAGCGCCCGGTTCCCCCGCTGAACATGGTCGGCGACTTCGGCGGCGGTTCCATGTTCCTCATCTTCGGCATCCTGTCCGCGCTGGTGGAACGCCAGACCTCCGGCAAGGGTCAGGTGGTCGATACCGCGATGGTGGACGGCGCCCTGGCGCTGTCGCACATGATGTGGGCTTTCCGTGGCCGCGGTGTCTGGTCGGACGAGCGGGGCGTCAACCTCCTCGACACCGGCGCGCCGTTCTACGACACCTACGAGACGGCCGACGGCAAGTACATGGCCGTGGGATCGATCGAGCCGCAGTTCTACGCCCTGTTGCTGCAGGGACTCGAACTCGACGCCGCCGACCTGCCGCACCAGATGGACGTGTCCGCGTGGCCGCAGATGAAGAAGGTCTTCGCCGAGAAGTTCCTGTCGAAGACCCGCGACGAGTGGGCCTCGATCTTCCTCGGCACCGACGCGTGCGTGTCCCCGGTCCTCACCTTCTCGGAGGCGCCGTCCAATGAACACATCGCCGCCCGCGGCTCACTGATCGAACTCGACGGCGTCACCCAGCACGCCCCGGCCCCCCGCTTCTCCCGCACCCCCGCCGGCGCACCCACCCCGCCGGCACGCGAAGGCGTCGACATCGACACCGTCTGGACCTGAGCGCAGTGGCAGAGTACGTTTCCACGTCCTCTGCCACTCCCTCTCAGACGACCACGGACGGTTCGGCCAGCTCCGGTCCCACGGCCAGGGTGGCGTACGCGGCGGCGATGCCGTCGACACCGCGTCGCAATTGATCGGGTGTCCGGGCGTACGGCAATCGGATGAATCGCTCGAAGGCGCCCTCGACGCCGAACCGTGGTCCAGCGGCGAGCAGCACGCCGAAGTGGGGTGCCGTCGCGGCCAGCGCGGTCGACACCGGAGCCGGAAGCCGCAGCCACAGCGACATGCCGCCGGAGCCTATGGTCGGGACCCAGTCGGGAAGGCGATCGGCCAGGGCGTCGAGCATGGCACCGCGCTGCTCGCGCAGCTCGGTACGCCTGCGGGTGAGCACCGCGTCGTCGTCGGTGAGCAGGTGTGCGGCCGCGAGCTGGTCCATCACCGGTGTGCCGAGATCGACCGCCGCACGGGCGCCGACGAGCCGTGAGATCAACGACGGATCGGCGCGTATCCACCCGACCCGCAGCCCGCCCCAGAACGACTTGGCCGTCGACCCGATGGTCACCACTTCCGTTTTCGCCGTTCCCCGGCCGTACGCGGCGACCGGCCCCGGCGACGGCTCGTCGAGCCACAGGTCGACCATTGTCTCGTCGACGATCAGCGTCATCCGGGTCTCACGGGCGATCTTCGCAAGTTCCGCTCTACCGGGTGCGTCGAGGCACAGACCGGTGGGGTTGTGGAAGTCGGGAATCAGATACGCCATTCGCGCCGCGGTCTGCCGTGCGGCGCTCCGGATTCCGTCGAGGTCCCAGGCCGCGGAACCGCCTCCCTCGGGACGGACTGGAACGGGCACCGGCCGCGCCCCCACTCTCCGGATCGCCTCCAGCGCATTGGGATAGGTGGGATGGTCCACCAGCACCCGCTCCCCCGGCGCGGTCAGCACGTTCAGCAGCAGTCGCAGGGCGTGCTGCGCGCCCGAGGTGACCATGATCTGTTCGGGTGTCGTGTCCAGTCCGCGGGCCCGATAGCGGGCGGCGATCACGTCGCGCAAGGCGCCAATGCCCACCGGTTCCATGCCGTGCGTCGGAAGGAACTGTGGAAGAGACTGCAAGGCAGACGAGTACGCATTCTCGACCGCCTCTCCCGGCGCTGCCATCGCCGCATAACTGAGATCGATCATCGCACCCTCCGGCCCCGGCTGATGCGCGCGGAACATGAGGCCGTTCTGGCGCGATCCGGGCGGCAACGCCACCGTGCTCCGCGATCCCTGTCGGCTGATCAGGTACCCCTCGTCGCGCAGCACCGAATACGACGACGTGATCGTCGTGCGGCTCAGTTCCAGCACCGACGCCAGTTCGCGTTCGCTGGGAAGTGCCACACCCAGGGGGACGCGGCCGTCGTGCACGAGCAGCCGGATGCTGTCGGCGAGCGCCCGGTATGCGGGCCGGACCGCCGAACGACGGGTGCTGTCGTCCTGCCAGTTGCCGAGGTCCCTCGCCAGCGAACGCGCACCGAGTACACGGGTCATCATGCAGTCCAGTATCGGCCTTGTGGCTATTCGATCCCAAGCCAGTCGGGCGCAGAGTTGACTCCATGACGACACTCCTCACCCTCGCCTGCATCATCATCCTGGCCGCGGCCGTCGCCCGATACGGCCCCAAAGAAGGAGGTGAAGGCCTGTTTCGCGTGGAGCAGTTTCGCCTGGGCGCACCTCTCGGTGGCATTTTCGCCGATCCACCGAGCAGTCCAGAGTCTGCCGACTGGACTGCTCGCCCGATGAGCGCCGAAGGTAGTTCAGGGCGCCTTGCGGATTCTCCCGATGTCACCGGGCAGGAGGCGCCAGCGACTGACTGAACAGCACCGTCCCGGCCGCGTCGAGCAGGTCGACTCGCAACTCGGACGTCTCCCCGTCGATGAAGACCTCCCCGAAATGCTGGTATCCGTCGAGGGGTGAGGAATTCGGGGCAGGCGGTGCGTGGACGAACACGGCCTCGGGACCGAACGTCGGATCGAGGTCGTTGGGGCCGAAACCACCGGCGTTGAGCGGGCCCGACACGAACTCCCAGAACTCGTCGAAGTCCTTGTACGCGGCACGGTCCGGCGAGTACCGGTGCGCGGCGGTGTAGTGCACGTCCGCGGTGAGCCAGACCGTTCCCGTGACGCCGCCCGCCTTGATCGCGGACAGTACCTGCGCGATCTCGGATTCACGGCCCGACGGTGGTCCCGGATCCCGGTTGGCGATGCCCTCGAACGCGGTGTCGCCGTCCGGCACCACCACCCCGAGGGGAAGGTCGTTGGCGATGATTTTCCAGGTCGCCGTCGACGCACCGAGTTCGCGAATGAGCCAGTCCTTCTGTGCTGCGCCGAGGATCTGTCCGGCCGGGCCGGTATTGACACCGTTCGCGTCCTTGTAGGTGCGCATGTCGAGCACGAAGACGTCGAGAAGAGGTCCGTAGCCGATCTTGCGGTACACACGCCCGTCCACCGCCTCGGTGGGCTCGATCGGAAGCCACTCGTGGAACGCCTGGAAAGCTCGCTGCGCCAGAACGTCGACGCTCTTCTCCGAGTAGGCCTCGGCGCTGAGGAGTTCGCCGGGATACCAATTGTTGACCGTTTCGTGGTCGTCCCACTGAACGATCTGCGCAACAGAGGAATTGAAGGTTCTGTAGTGCTGGTCGCTGAGGTTGTAGGCGTACTGACCGCGGTACTGGTCCAATGTCTGCGCAAGCGCACTCTTGGCCTCGCTCACCGTGTTCCGCCAGATTCGGCCGTCCGGCAGCGCAACCGACTCCTTCAGGGGTCCGTCGGCGTAGACGACGTCACCGGAGTGGAGGAACAGATGCGGGTCGCGTGCGGCCATCGTTTCGAATATCCGCATACCGCCGAGGTCGGGGTTGATTCCGTAACCCTGACCCACCGTGTCTCCGGACCACTGCAGCCGGATGTCGCCCGCGGCGCTCGGTGCGGTGCGGAAGACACCCGTCACAGCCTCCGAGGTGGCGCCGTCGTCACCTTCGAGGGTCACCCGGTAGTGCACCTGCTGTCCGGCGGGTAGTCCGGTCACACGCAACCGTCCGGTGCCGTCCGTGTCCGGGGTGAGCAGTCCACCCTCGAATCGCACCGGGTCGGCGAACGACTCGGTGGCCGCCGTCTCGACGATCATCGTCGCCGGCCGGTCGGACCTCGCCCAGATCACTGCGCCGTCGGCGCGCACGTCGCCGGCGGCAACTCCATGGGTCAGCGCGGGCCGGGGGCGTAGGAGGGTGGGACTCGAACCGGCCGAGCCGGAACACGCGGCGGCGGGAACAGCGAGTACGCCGAGAGCGGTGGCGCGGAGCAGGGTACGGCGCGACAGGTGCACGGGACATCTCCTCGGTGGTGGATCCTCGAGGATGTCCAACCGTGGCCAACAGACGGTAAACGTCGGATGTGGGGCGCATACTGGGTTGGTGACCACAGGATTCTGCCTGTTCGACACAGCACTCGGCACGTGCGCCATTGCCTGGAGGGCCGCCGGGATCGTCGGTGTGCAACTGTCGGAGGGTTCACCCGAGGCGACACGTGCCCGCGTCGAACGCTGCTTCCCGGGTGCGGTGGAGCACTCACCGCCCACACCGGTCCAGCAGGCGTTGGACGCCATTCGGGAACACCTCGGCGGCGCACTCGACGACCTGCGCTGGATCGACCTCGACTTCGAGGGAGTCCCCGAGTTCGATTGCAACGTATACGAGATCGCCCGGGCCATCGACCCGGGCGACACCCTCACCTACGGAGAGGTGGCTGCAGCACTCGGCAAACCCGGCGCCGCGCAGGCCGTCGGCCAGGCACTCGGACGCAACCCCTTGCCGATCGTCGTCCCCTGCCACCGCGTCCTCGCCGCCGGAAACAAGGTCGGCGGATTCTCCGCGGGCAGCGGCACCCTCACCAAACGCGAACTACTCGCCCTCGAACACGCACCCGGATTCGACGACCCCGTACTGTTCTGAAGCAACCGCACGGGCCGGACCGACGTCACAGCCGTTCGACGTCACAGCCGTTCAGCGTCACCGTTCAGTCCGACTGGTCAGCGCACCACGTCGCGGCGCACGATGGTCTCGTCACGGCCGGGGCCGACACCGATGCACGAAATGTAGGCGCCGGACAGCTCTTCGAGGCGCAGCACATAGTTCTGCGCATTCTTCGGCAGTTCCTCGAAGGTGCGTGCGTGCGAGATGTCTTCCCACCATCCGGGCATCTCTTCGTAGATCGGGGTGGCGTGGTGAACATCGGTCTGCGACATCGGCATTTCCTCGTGCCGTACACCGTCGATGTCGTAGGCGACGCAGATGGGGATGGTGTCGAGGCTGCTGAGCACGTCGAGCTTGGTGAGGAAGTAGTCGGTGATGCCGTTGACGCGAGTTGCGTAGCGGGCGATCACGGCGTCGAACCAGCCGGTGCGGCGGGCGCGACCGGTGGTGACACCCACCTCGCCACCCGTCTTGGCCAGGTATTCACCGTGCTCGTCGAACAGCTCCGTCGGGAACGGACCGGAGCCGACTCGCGTGGTGTACGCCTTGAGGATGCCCAGCACCGTCGTGATCTTGGTGGGTCCGATGCCCGAACCGACAGCCGCGCCACCGGATGTCGGGTTGGACGAAGTCACGTACGGGTACGTCCCGTGGTCCACGTCGAGGAGAGTTCCCTGCGACCCCTCCAGCAGAACAGTTTCGCCACGCTCGAGGGCCTCGTTGAGCTGCAACCGGGTGTCGGCGATGCGGTGCTTGAATCCGTTGGCCTGTTCGAGCACCTCGTCGACCACCTGCTGCGGGTCGAGCGCCTTGCGGTTGTAGATCTTGGCGAGCACCTGGTTCTTGAATTCCAGTGCCGCCTCCACCTTCTGGGTGAGGATCTTCTCGTCGAGCACGTC
This sequence comes from Rhodococcus sp. ZPP, assembly GCF_017656075.1. Taxonomy (NCBI): domain Bacteria; kingdom Bacillati; phylum Actinomycetota; class Actinomycetes; order Mycobacteriales; family Nocardiaceae; genus Rhodococcus; species Rhodococcus sp. ZPP. The sequence goes on along the minus strand of NZ_CP058638.1, from coordinate 4,985,189 downwards.
CTGCACCCGGACGCCGACACGGGCGATCTTGTCCTGGTAGCAGGGCCCGATGCCGCGGCCCGTGGTGCCGATCTTCTTGGCGCCCAGGAAGCGTTCGGTGACCTTGTCGATGGCCACGTGGTACGGCATGATCAGGTGCGCGTCAGCCGAGAGCAGCAATTTGCTGGTGTCGACGCCCCGCTCGTCGAGTCCGGCGAGTTCGGTGAGCAGCACTCCCGGATCCACCACCACACCGTTGCCGATGACGTTGGTGACGCCCGGCGTGAGGATGCCCGACGGGATCAGATGCAGCGCGAACTTGTCGCCGTTCGGAAGAACGACAGTGTGTCCGGCGTTGTTTCCGCCCTGGTAGCGCACCACCCACTGCAGGCGTCCGCCCAATAGATCGGTCGCTTTGCCCTTGCCCTCATCGCCCCACTGGGCGCCGATCAGGACGATTGCCGGCATGACGTTGTCTCCTACGGTCGACGTACAGTCGTATCCGACTGCGTGGTTCTGCCGTTCGTAGGCAGTGGCCGGGGGAACAGTCTAGCCGAGCGCACAGAGAACAGACCCCACAGTACGACCGGAGTGGCTTCGGGGCCGGTGGCGGGCATACAACTAGGATGGCCGGATGGAAAGCTGCGGCAGCCGTAGCGGGACATATCCGGGCGAGGAGTGGCGTTGACCCCCGTTGTGCTCATATGCGGTGACGTGCCGCTCCCCCTGCCCTTGGGGTCGATCTCGGCGTCGAGCGCCCCCACCGTGCCGGACAAGGACGACTTCGACGAGGTCTTCTCCAAACTCCAGGTCGTCACGCATCCGCGGCTCATCGTGGTCGGTAGCGATGCCGCACTGGCCGCGACCCTGACCCGGCTGATGCGGACCGACCGGTTGCATATCGAGCTCGCCTACGTCGCCGAACACAGCTCACCGGCAACCGACGCCTACCACCTGTCCGCGGGCGCACGGGCCGCCCGCACGGCACTGAAAGGAACGGCCAAGCCGGTACCTCTCATCCGCGACGACGCGGGCATCGCGCTGGTCGGGCTCGCCACCGTGACGGCGCCCGGCGGTGAACCGTTGGTCGGCGAGGCGTACGTCGACGACACCCGCCTGTTCTCCGGTACCGCCACCAACATGCACGTCACCCCCACTCCACGGATGCCCGGGCTGCGGGCCTCGATCGAACCCCGGCGGCGCTGGTTGCCGCGTCGATGGATCGAGGGGCGCGCGGTCCAACTCGGGTCGCCGGCCGCCGCGCTGACCCGTGACGACGTGCCCAATCCGCGCGCGGTGAAACGGTCTACGTTCTACCGTCACGACCGCGAGTGGTTGCTCGTTCGATGAACCTGCCCAGAACGCGGTCCACCGCCGTCCGGCCGAGCCCGGTCTTCCTCGTCGTCGTCGCCACCGCCGTCGCCGGTGGAGTACTCGCGTGGGGCGCCCGGGCCGAGTCCGTCGTCGGCCACGTCGGGGTCTTCCTCCTCGTGGTGGCCGGCTGGGTGGTGACGCTGTGCCTCCACGAGTTCGCGCACGCGTACACGGCGTGGCGGAACGGCGACACCGATGTGGCGGTGCGCGGATACCTCACCCTGAACCCGCTGAAGTACAGCCACCCCTTGCTGTCGATAGGCCTTCCCGTGCTGTTCATCGCCCTCGGCGGAATCGGGCTACCGGGCGGTGCCGTCTACCTGCGGACGGGGTTGTTCCCGCCGAAGGTCCAGGCGAAGGTGTCGCTCGCGGGGCCGGCCGTGAACCTCGTGTCGGCAGTGGTCCTGCTGACCGTGATTCGCGGGTGGGGCCTGGACGGCGATCATCGGGTGTTCTGGACGGGCCTGAGCTTCCTGGCTTTCCTGCAGGTGATGGCGACGGTACTCAACCTGCTCCCCGTTCCGGGCCTCGACGGCTACGGCGCACTCGAGCCCTCCCTTCCGCCGCGGACCCGCCGGTCCGTCGATCAGTACAAGCCCTACGGACTGCTCGTCCTCGTGGCCCTGCTCTTCGTGCCGTCGATCAATACCGTGTTCTTCGACGGAATCTACTGGCTGTTCGAGCTGTCCGGTGTGCCGGCGATCTACGCGCAGTACGGCAACTACCTGATGCGTTTCTGGCTTTCGTGAGTACCCCCCGTGGGTACTTCTTAACAGTGGGCTGTTAACAAGCACTCACGGCAGGGAGCGGCGAGCCTGCTCCTCGGTGAAGTTGGGCGTCAACCGCAATTCGGTCAACGGCACCTCGCGGTCGGGACTGCGCACCTCCACGCGGACGGGTTGACCCGTCGCGTCGTCCCGCAGTCCGATCGGCGCGCCGCGTGATCCCTGCAGGTACTTGTCACCCCACTGCATGAGTGCCAGCACGGCAGGCAGGAGGTCGCGACCCTTCTCGGTCAGCACGTATTCGAAGCGGGTTCGTTGTCCGGGTTCCTTGTAGGGCCGCCGCTCGAACAAGCCTTCTGCGGTGAGTTCCCGCAGGCGCGCCGCCGCCACCGCCTCGGTGACCCCCACACGCTGGACGAAGTCGTCGAACCGCGTGGTCCCGTAATAGGCCTCGCGGAGGATGAGAATGGCCGAACGCGTGCCCACTACATCCATCGCCTTCCCGATCGAGCAGTGCGTGGCCCGCCAGGTGTCGCGATCGCCGAGGAAGCCGTCCAGTCGTGCCGCAGTCATGCCACCATGATAGCTGACTTGCAAAAAGCAAAGCCAGGTGTACATTGCTGGCTATGGTATTCAGCAGTCAGGTGCGAGGGGATATCCGTCTGCGTCCACTCCTTCTCGTCCTGTGTGGCGCCCCGTTCGTCGCGAGCCTCGATCTCTTCGTCGTGAACATCGCCCTCGGCGACATCGCCGCCAGCTACCCCGGTTACTCCCTCGGCGACCTGAGCTGGGTACTCAACGGCTATGCGATCGTCTATGCGGCACTACTGGTTCCACTCGGCCGGTGGGCGGATCGCATCGGTCACCGGCGCGGATTCATGCTGGGACTGGCGCTGTTCACGGCTGCGAGCGCCGCCTGCGCGCTCAGCCCCTCCCTGTGGTTTCTCGTCCTCTTCCGCCTGCTGCAGGCTGTCGGCGCCGCGGCCCTGACCCCCGCAAGCCTCGGATTGCTGGTCGGAACCGCCCCCGCGGAACGACGCGCCGGCGCAGTCCGCATGTGGGCGGCCTCTGGTGCGGCAGCCGCCGCATTCGGCCCCGTCGTCGGCGGAATCCTCGTCGAGGCCTCCTGGCGCTGGGCGTTCCTCATCAACATTCCGATCGGAATCGCACTCCTGATCGCCGCGACCCGTGTCGTGCCCGACGTCCGCCCCACCGCCACCGACACCGAACTCGACTTGATGGGGGCGGCCCTGCTGATTCTCGGGATCGGCGCACTGTCGCTCGGGATGGTCCAGGGGCCGGAATGGGGATGGGGGGACCCCCGGATCACGCTCGCTTTCACCCTCGCCGCCGCCTGCCTTGCCCTGTTCTGGTGGAGCAACAGCCGTCACCGGGCACCCCTCATCGAACCGGCCCTGCTGAAGGTGCGCACGTTCGCGTGGTCCAACGCGACCGCCCTGGTGTTCAGCGCAGCGTTCGCGGCGGGACTGCTGTCGAACATCCTCTGGCTGCAGAACGTGTGGGAATACTCGGCGATCAGGACGGGACTCGCCATCGCTCCCGGACCGATCCTTGTGCCGGTCTTTGCGATCGCCGGTCAGCTCCTCGCCCGCCGGTTCTCCCCCGGCACCATTGCCGCTGCGGGAAGTCTGCTGTGGGCGGTGGGCACGCTACTGATCCTGGCGTCGGTAGGGGCGGAGCCCCACTACGTCACCGAATTCCTTCCGGGATTGCTGGTCGGCGGAGTAGGCGTCGGCCTCGCACTCCCCACCATTCTCTCGTCCGCCACTGCCGGACTTCCGCAGTCCCGGTCGGCGACCGGCAGTGCGATCGTCAACATGAATCGGCAAATCGGCACCGTGATCGGGGTCAGCGTGCTCGTGGCGGTCCTCGGCACCACCGTGGGCTACGACGACACCCACTCTGCCTTCATCGTCGCCTGGTGGGTGATCGCCGCAGTCGGCGTCGGTGCGGCGGCCACATCCATCGGCATGAATTCCCAGAACCCACTCACCGTAAAGGTACCGGCATGACCCCGTTGACCGCACTTGCTTTCCCCACCGAATTCGACTCCACCTGGCGTGGTTTCGGCGGTATGCACGGCGGGCTCGTCGTCGCATCGATGCTGCACGCGGCCGAGGCCGAGACGGCCGCGACACCGGTCACCGTCTCGGCCCACTTCACCCGGCCCGTGGTACCGGGCCCGGTGGATCATCAGGTCGAGGTCGTGCACGGCGGGCGGACACCGAGTGTCCGCGTATCGATGCCAGGTTCCGCAGGTGCCCTGATCCGCCTCACCCGAACGCCCAGCGCCATCACGTGGCCTCACGATGCGCCCGACCTCGGCGACGAAGATCCGGAAGTCCTCACACCCCTGGTGATTCCGGCCGACTACATGCCCTTCGCCCAGTACCTCGACATCCGCCCTATCAACTCGGCACGTCCCTTCGCCGGCGGCGCCGACCCTGAGTTCGAGGTGTGGATTCGTCTGCTCTCATCGATCGATTTCAGCCCTTCCGAACGCGCGGCGGTACTACTCGACGCGTTACCGCCGGGGTTGTTCGCCGTACTCGACGCGCCGGTAGCCATCCCCACCGTCGAGTTCAGTGCCCACTTCCCCGTGAGTACTTATCAACAGCCCACTGTTAACAAGTACTCACGGGAGGGGTGGTACCACCTGCGCCACCGCACGGTCTGGGCCACCGAAGACTCGTGCGTCGACGAGACCGAACTGCGCACCGCCACAGGACACCTCGCAGGTCAGGCGCGTCAGCTCCGCAGAATCCTCACCCCCTGATCGCCACCCACGGCTCAGCAGCACAGAGAAAGGGAACTCCCATGAGAGACGCCGTCATCGTCGAGGCCGTCCGCACACCGATCGGCAAGGGCAAACCCTCAGGGGCCCTCCACAATGTGCACCCCGTCGATCTCCTCGCACACAGTCTGTCGACCCTCGTCGAGCGCACGGGTATCGATCCCGCACTCATCGACGACGTCATCGGCGGCACCGTGACGCAAGTGGGCGATCAGGGCCAGAACCTTACCCGCACCGCACTTCTCGCCGCCGGTTATCCCGAGTCCGTGCCGGGCACCACGGTCGACCGGCAGTGTGGCAGTAGTCAGCAGGCAGTTCACTTCGCCGCGCAGGGTGTGCTGTCCGGGGCCTACGACATCGTGGTCGCGGCCGGTGTCGAGTCGATGGGCCGGGTCCCGATGGGCTCGAACGTGGTCGGCCGGGAGTCGCTGGGCCTGGGATTCGAGCGCCGCTACCCCGACGGCCTCGTTCCCCAGGGCATCAGCGCCGAACTCATCGCCGCCCGTTGGGAACTGTCCCGACAGCAATTGGACGAGTTCGCGTTACGCAGTCATCAGAAGGCCGCGACGGCAGCGAGCGCGGGGAACTTCGCGAAGGAACTCGCCGTCCTGCCGGAACTCGGTGTCGACGAAGGGATCCGTCCGGATACGACACTCGATGTCCTGGCCGGTCTGCGTCCCGCCTTCCACAGCGAGCACTATGCGAATCGGTTTCCGGAGATCGACTGGTCGATCACCGCGGGCAACAGCAGTCCCCTTTCGGACGGGAGCGCCGCCCTGATGATCACGACATCGGAGATCGCGGGCCGGCTCGGATTGACACCCCTGGCTCGACTGCACAGTTTCGCCGTCGCCGGTGACGATCCGCTGATGATGCTCACCGCGGTCATCCCGGCCACTCGTAAGGTGCTGGCGCGCAGCGGGCTCGACATCGCCGACGTCGACCTGTTCGAGGTCAACGAGGCGTTCTCATCGGTGGTCCTTGCATGGGCGGCCGAGACCGGCGCCGACCTCGAGCGGGTAAACGTTCACGGCGGCGCGATCGCACTCGGTCATCCGCTCGGTGCCAGCGGGGCGCGCATCATGACCACGCTGGTGAACGCCATGGAGCAGCGCGGCGCGCGATACGGTCTGCAGACCATGTGCGAGGCCGGCGGTCTCGCCAACGCGACGCTGATCGAGCGCCTCGGGTAGAGGTGTGGCTGCGCGTCACCGGTGGCGGTTCATCATCGCCTCACCGGTGTCGCGCAACGCCGCCCGCAGCGACGCAGGTTCGAGTACCTCGACCCCTGCCCCCAGCGCGGTCAACTGTTCGAGAGCCACGTCCTCGGCCTCGAGCACCAGGTCGATGGCCACCCAACCGTCCTCGTCGGGAGGTCCCGCCTCGACACGCGCAGCCTCCACACCCACGATCCGGGGCAACTGACGCCACGACCGCGGTGACAGGCGCACCCGGCACCGGAACCGGAGCATCGCGCGATCGAATTCCGCGACGGAGGCCGACCACCACGCGCCGAGATCGAACTGTTCCGGCCGCAGTGCCTGCTCCGTGAGGACCGTGGCGTCACTGATCCGCGACACCCGGTACGACAGAATTCTGCTGCGATGCTGCGCAACCAGGTACCAGACACCCGCCTTGGCTACCAGACCGAGTGGATCGAGCGTCCGCGCCACCACGTCGGCACCTTTTCTGTAGTCGATACGCAGGCGCCGTCCCTCGAGCACCGCGGTGGCGACGTCGGGCAGGTGCTCGTTGTCGCGCGGTGGCGTGAACCATCCCGGCACGTCGACGTACAGACGATCACGCCACAACTGTGCACCTGCCCGCAGCGGAACAGGCAACGCGTGCAGCAACTTCGACTGCGCCGCCGCGGTCACCTCACGCAGACCGAGGTCGTCGGCGAGCGAAGGCACACCCAGCAGCATCAACGCCGACGTCTCCGCCCCCGTCATCCCACCGAGTTTCGACTGCCATCCGTCGAGCAACCGAATACCGCCACCGGGACCACTTTCGGTCCAGAGCGGCACGCCCGCCGCCGACAGCGCCGTGACATCCCGGTACACCGTGCGCACCGAGACACCCAGCTCCTCGGCCAGCTGCCCAGCCGTGACACCGCGGCTGCCCTCCAGCCGCAGCATCAGTTCGACGAGCCGACTCGAACGCATCGCCCGAGTCTAGAGAAAATGACTGACAGAAGGTGTCAGGGATAGGCGCGCACACTGACGTACATGACGCACTGGACACAGTTCGAGACCGAAGCGCCCGACCTCGCCAAAGCCGTGATCGCCCGCTTCGAGGCACACAAACACCACGTTCTCGCGACCGTCCGCAAAGACGGCTCACCCAGAGTCAGCGGCACCGAAGTCGAGTTCTACGAGGGCACGCTGCTGCTCGGTTCGATGGTGGGAGCACGGAAGGTGCTCGACCTGCGGCGCGACCCGCGATTCGCCCTCCACAGCAACCCCGGGCACCACACCATGGAGGGCGGCGACGCGAAGATCAGCGGCCGCGCCGAGGAGATAGTCGGCGAGCGGAAACAGCAGATTGTCGACCACTATCCCGACGAGATCGGCGAGGCAGACGTCTTCGAACTCGCCGTCGACGAGGTGGTACTCACCACCGTCGACGGCGAACACCTCTACGTCGACCTGTGGAAGCCGGGTCGGGGCGTCACCCGCTTCACCAAATAGCGGTTCACTGCGTGACGGCGAAACCGAAACCGAGGGCGCAGGTTGCGGCCTGCCCCTTGGTGCCGTCCGGGTCATAGGTTCCGCCGGGAATCAGGTGTGCGGTAAAGCCCGGCAGATCCCGCTCCACATCCTTGTCATTCACCAGCGGGCCCGACGATCCGATGGTGGGGCCGGCCTGACCGATATTCAGGTAAGTCACCTGAGCGTCGGTGGTGGCATTCTCTGGCCCTTCGAATTCCCACTCGACCTTCTGTGTATCGGTGTCTCGCTCCACATCGAATGATGCTTCGGCGTTGCAATTCGCCAACGGATCGGGCATGAACGGCGCGGCCGACGCCACGGCGGGCGCGGCGAGGAGGGCGGCCGCACCGATGGCTACGGCTGCTGCGGATTTCGTGAGCGCTCCGAGAGTGGACATGAATCTGGCTCCCTTGTGAGGCGGCACCTGTTCCGGTAAGTCTGACCCGCCGACTGCGCGGACGCCACGATTGTTAGCGGAAAGAAACCAACCATCCTCTCGCTTACCAGGTCACGTTCTTTTCACAGTGGCGTCCGTTCGCCGTGGATTCCACCTGCACTGTGGCGTGTGAGAGCTGGTGGGTTTCGAGGACCGTGCGGGCCGATTCCAGGACGAGCGCCGAGTCGGATTCCGTGGTGAGGTGCACCGTCGCCACATCCATGCCGGTGGTGAGAGTCCACACGTGGAGGTCGTGCACGCCGATGACGCCGGGGACTGCCGCCAGGTCGGCTTCCACTGCTTCGACGTCGACGTCCGCGGGGCTCGCCTGGGTGAGGATCCGCAGCGATGCGGCGGCGAGTTTCAGTGCGCGGGGCACCACCCACAGGGAGATGAGGACACCGACGACGATGTCGGCGTAGGTCCAGTTGAACGCGATCACGACGGCACCGGCAATGAGGACACCCATACTGCCGACCGCATCCGCGAGAACTTCGAGGTACGCCCCGCGCACGGCCAGGCTGTCCTTGGAATCGGCCCGCAGCATGAGCATGACGACGAGGTTCGCGGCCAGACCGGCGGTAGCCGTGAGGACGAGTGCGAGACCGGGGAGGTCGGGTGCGTCGCCGATGCGGGAGATGGCCTCGTAGAACACCCATACCGCGACGGCGAGAAGCATTGCGGCGTTGGCCATTGCGGTCAGCACCTCGGCGCGGTGCCAGCCGAAGGTGCGTGCGGCGGCGGCGCTGCCCTTGCGCGCGAGCACGAGCGCGACGAGACCCATCGCCATGCCGACGACGTCGGTGAGCATGTGCCCGGCATCGGCAAGCAGCGACAGCGAATTGACCGTAAAGCCGACTCCCGCCTCGAGGACGAGGAACGCGAGGAGGATGACGAGCGCTATCGCCATACGACGGACCCGCCCCTTGGATGGCCCTACCTCACCCCCGCCTTGCGTGTGGCCGTGCGAATGACCGTGGCCGACTCCCATGTGTAGAGCTCCTCCCGAAGTTCTGCCGATCATATGCGTACTTGTGCATGTGTATCAACAGCGTCATCTCGGCGACCCCGTCGACTCAGCCGTTGCCTGCGTCCCGGGCGGCGCGATCGAGCCGGCTCCGATAGATCTCCCACCAGGCCTGATCGACCGCTCTTCCGGCCATCCCGGCACAGTTCCGGTCGCGTCCAGCGGCGTACGTCGTACTCGTTGGCTTCCACGCTCTCATCCGTGACCGCTGAGATCTCAGAGTTCCGGACGGTACGCCGGCTTCTGCACTGTCGGTGGCAGATGCGCGATGGCAGAAATGCGTTTCAGCCCTGCCACCTGCATCAGATCGACGGTGAGCGAACGGATCTGGGCGAAGACAACGGTGGCCGACAGACCTGCATTCTCCACCAGTTCCGGTTTGAGTCCGGACGCCACCGACCGGAGCACGCGGGCAGCCTCGGCTTGGTCGGGTTGCTGACCGGGGTCTGCGAGTACCATCAGGCGCAGCGTTTCGATGGCCTGGGCCAATTTCTCGACCTGGTCGACCAGTCGCGGGTTGAGGATCTCGTCGTCACGTACCAAAGTGAGCGAACGCCGGGCCAGGACACGAATATTGCGCAGAGCGTTGTCGAGCGGGTCGGCAACAGCGCTCAAGCGTTCGAGTCTGCCGCGGGTGTTCCAATACAGCGGCGAGATACGGCTGACCTCCCGGCCGCCCGCAAGGTGCGTCCGCAGGTTGTCGATGGACGACTGGGTGGCCCGCGCCTTCCGCAGTGCCTCCTCGATGGGCTTGTCGTCGTTGGCGACCAAGCCGTCCGCCACCAGTTGCATCACTTCGGCGGCAGTTCCCAGGACCCCGGCGGCGTGGCGCCTCGCCCGGCCCACGGGATGAGTGGGAATCAACGCCACCACCGCGATGCCCACCAGACCACCGGTCAGTGCGTCCACCATGCGATTGACACCCGCATTGCCACCGGGTGGTAGCAGAGTTGCGACGAGAACAGCGGAACTACCCGCCTGCATCGACAGGACCGGGCCGCTGTTCAGGAGCACCGCCGCGGTCATGGCCAAGGCCACCACGAGGGCGATCTGCCAGGTGCCGCTGCCGATGAACGCGATCAGGAGGTCTCCGACCCCGATCCCGATGGTCACACCGGCCACGAGCTCGACCGATCGACGCAGCCGCGCGCCGAGCGACAGTCCCAGCGACACCACCGCGGCGATCGGCGCGAAGAACGGGGACGTGTGACCTATCACCACCGTGGCAACCCACCACGAGGCACCCGCCGCGACGGCGCACTGCAGGATCGGCAGCGCCGACACTCGCAGCCGCTGAGCCGAAGTCTTCAGTCCGTTCCGAACTCGGACCGGCGCTGCGGTGACCGCGCTACCCGAGGCCAAGCGCTTCGGCGGCTCGGGGGTCGCTGTCCTCGAGCAAGTCGAGGCAACGGGCGTATTCGTCGGTTTCGCCGATCGTCTTCGCGGCCTTCGCGAGGACGGCGACGCAGCGCAGGAAACCACGATTCGGTTCGTGGCTGTAGGGCACGGGGCCGAAACCCTTCCAGCCGTTGCGGCGCAGCTGGTCGAGGCCACGGTGGTATCCGGTGCGTGCGTAGGCGTACGCGGCGATCGTCTCGCCGGCGTCGAGAGCTGCCTCGGCGAGATACGCCCACGCGATGGAGGCGGTGGGGTGTGCGGCCGCCACGGAAGCCGGTTCCTCGTGGTTCAACAGGGCCGACTCGGCCTCGTCGTCACCGGGAAGCAGCGTGGGCTGGGGTCCGAGAAGGTCACCGAAAGAGGTCATGCGCCTATTGTGCCCCCGGCGGGACTGCTCCTCTGCCCCGCCCCGTAGGCGAAGCGCCCTGTGGTGGTCTGCATTGCCGCACGTTGTCGTTAGGCTTCGGTCCAACGTTCATTTCTCTGCAGACCGAGGGGCAACGCGTGCAGGACCCGAAGAAAGACGAACCGACCGAGAAGCCGACTACGGATACACCGGCGACCGAGACCGCCCGGCCGGTCACCGCCGACACCGACAAGGCACGGCCGGTCACCGCCGGTACCGACAAGGCCGCCGCCGGGACCCCGGCACCCGACGCGAAGAAGCCGGCCGACAACACGCCGTCCGCCACACCCTCTGCGAAGACTCCCGAGTCGGCACAGTCCTCCCCCGACAGCGCCGCGTCCGAGGCGGTGACGAAGGCGATCCCGACGCAGAAGCGTCCACAGGAGCAGCGTTCGCCGGAAAAACCTGATGCGGCCACGGTGAAGATGCACCCGAAATCCCCGCCACAGGCTGTGAAGGGTGCGAACGGGCAGGGGAAGAAGGAACCCGGCAAGGCGGATCCCGCCGACACCGAGACCGTCGCCATCCCGGTCACGAAGTCCCCCGTACCGCAGACGCCGCCGCCGCCCCGCCCCGCACAGGCCCAGCAGCCCGGTCGTCCCCAGCCGGCGGCCCCGCCCCGACCAGCGGCATCCGCCCAGCAGCCACCGGCGACGCGTCCGACTCCGCCGCCCGCTTCTCCGCCACCCACGCCCAAAGCGGCGCCCCAGCGAGTGCTCCCGACCCAGCCGAGCGCCCCGCAGCGGGTCGGGCCCGCAGCGCCCGCGGCCAGGAAGCATGGCAAGGCCTGGCTCATGGCGGCGATCGCCGCAGGCGTCCTCGTGATCGCCGCCATTGCCGTTGCCGGTGTGGTGGTCTACAACAACAATCGGGCCGAGAACTCACCCGAGGCGCAGGTACAGGGCACCATCGATACATTCGTGGCGGCGCTCACCCAGGGCGATCTCGCGACCCTGCGCACCAGCACCTGTGGCGGTCTCGCCGAGTACTACCAGGGCATCTCGGATCAGGACTTCGCCGAGGTCCATCAGGTCGCGATCACTCAACAGAACATTCCGGTGGTCGGCGAGGTCGACGCCGTCCAGATCACCGGCGACACCGCCATCGCCCAGGTGAAGGCGCATACCGCCGCCAACCCGAACGAGCAATCGTGGCGCACGTTCGACCTGGAAAAGGTCGACGGCACCTGGAAGGTCTGCGACCCCCGATAACGACTGTGCGCCTTTCTGGTAGTGGTAACTACCAGAAAGGCGCACGAGCCCGAAGGGCCTATCCCGAGACCGAGCGTCCCGCGGACTTGAGGTCGTTGCAGGCCTCGATGACACGGGCGGTCATCCCGGCCTCGGCCTTCTTCAGGTAGCTGCGCGGGTCGTAGACCTTCTTGTTGCCCACCTCGCCGTCGACCTTCAGCACACCGTCGTAGTTGCTGAACATGTGGCCGACGATCGGACGGGTGAAGGCGTACTGGGTGTCGGTGTCGACATTCATCTTGACGACGCCGTAGCTCAGCGCCTCCTCGATTTCCGACTTCAGGGAACCCGACCCGCCGTGGAAGACGAAGTCGAACGGCTTGGCGCCGTCCCGCAGGCCGAGCTTCGCGACGGCGACCTTCTGGCCGGTCTCGAGCACCTCGGGACGCAGCTTCACGTTGCCCGGCTTGTAGACGCCGTGCACGTTGCCGAAGGTCGCTGCCAGCAGGTACTTGCCGTTCTCGCCGGTGCCCAGAGCGTCGATGGTCTTCTCGAAGTCCTCGGGGCTGGTGTACAGCTTGTCGTTGATCTCGGCTTCCACACCGTCCTCTTCACCACCGACGACGCCGATTTCGACCTCGAGGATGATATTCGCGGCCTTGGAGATAGCGAGGAGTTCCTTGGCGATCTCGAGGTTCTCGTCGATCGGAACGGCCGAGCCGTCCCACATGTGGGACTGGAAGAGCGGGTTGCGGCCGGCGCTGACGCGCTGCTGAGAAATTTCGAGCAGCGGCCGGACGAAACCGTCCAGCTTGTCCTTGGGGCAGTGGTCCGTGTGGAGGGCGATCGTGACGTCGTACTTCGCGGCGATCACGTGTGCGAACTCGGCGAGCGCGACAGCACCGGTCACCATGTCCTTGACGCCCAGACCTGAACCGAACTCCGCGCCACCGGTCGAGAACTGGATGATGCCGTCACTGCCCGCATCCGCGAATCCCTTGATTGCGGCGTTGATGGTTTCGGACGAAGTGCAGTTGATGGCTGGGAAGGCAAAGGAGTGCTCCTTGGCTCGACCAAGCATCTCGGCGTAGACCTCGGGAGTCGCGATTGGCACGGCGGCAGTCCTCCATAAACGTGTCGATTTCGGCGCACGCAATCAGCGCAGCGCGCGATGTGGTCCTAGCAGTATGGCAATACCGGTAGCCTACGTCGCCCGGTGGCTGTCGTGGCACCTCGATTCCGGGCCGTCCGAGACCCGGTCAGGAATCGTTGACCTGCAGTATTCCGATACTCCGCGCATACGCCGGTACGCTGAGGGCCGTGATTGTGCAGGCAGCATCGGATTCCGTGACCAACCTCGCGTTGATGCCGGGGTTCCTCGACCCGGTGAACCTCCTCAACTCCTTCGGCACCTGGGTGCTCGTCGGACTTCTCCTGGTCGTCTTCATCGAGTCGGGATTGCTGTTCCCGCTCCTTCCCGGCGACTCCCTCCTCTTCACCGCGGGCCTCATCGCGGCGTCGAAGTCGGCCGAGATCGAGCCGTTCGCTCCCATCGGCGTCCTGCTGATCCTGATCCCGATTGCCGCGATTCTCGGCGACCAGGTGGGCTTCTTCATCGGTAGCAAGGGCGGAACGGCGCTCTTCAAGAGCAACGACGCCCGGTTCTTCAAGAAGAAGTACATCGACGAGTCGCACGCGTTCTTCGAGAAGCACGGCCCGATCACGATCATCCTGGCCCGCTTCGTGCCAATCGTTCGCACGTTCGCACCGGTGGTCGCGGGCGCATCGCGCATGAAGTATTCGCTGTTCCTGACGTACAACGTGGTGGGCGGCATCCTCTGGGGCGCCGGCGTCACGCTGCTCGGATACCTGCTCGGTCAGATCGAGTTCATCCGTGACAACGTCGACATCATCTTCTTGTTGATCGTGTTCGTGTCGGTGCTCCCGATCATCATCGAGGTCGGCAAGCGTGTTCTCAAGGCCCGCCGGGGAGAGACGCCTGCTCCCGAGGCCGCGCGGCCCGTCTCCACCCCCACCGATCCCTCCTGATCGAGATCGAGGCAATGCGCTGACCATGGTCGTATCGGCATCTGGCACCTTCGGGCCCCTCGTCTCCGCCGGCCCCGCGCTGGTGTGGGTCATCGTGCTGGCGTTCGTCTTCATCGAATGTGCCGTCATCCTCGGGCTCTTCCTGCCGGGTGACTCGATGCTGATCACCGCGGGCATCGTGCTCGCCGGCCACGAGTCGGGGGCAGGTCACGTGTGGGCCCTGTCGGTCGGCGCGATGGTCGCCGCGATCTGCGGAAATCAGGTGGGGTACGTCATCGGGCACCGCACCGGCAACCGCATCTTGGCGCGCAAGGGCGGCAAGTACCTCAACTACGCCAACCTCCACCGAGTGAACATCCTGTTGGAACGGCACGGGTTCTGGGCTGTGCTCATCGCCCGGTGGATCCCGTGGGTGCGTACCCTCTGCCCACTCGTTGCGGGGGCAGCGAAGATGAACCACACCAAGTACACCGTCGCCAGCAGCATCGGCGCCGTGTTCTGGGCGCCGGTGCTGCTGCTCATCGGGTTCTACTGCGGTTCCTTCCTCGACCGAGTGTCGTGGCTGATGCCGGTGGTGTTGGGCGGCATGGTCGCGCTGCTGGTGATCGGAACTGCGGTCGGCATCTGGCACTACCGCCAGGAGATGGCCCGTCCACCCGAAGAGGTGGAAGTCGAGGAAGTTCTCGACTAGTGCTGATGCACCGCTTCCCACTCGGGCAGCGGGTCGTCGAAATGCACCCACTCGGCCGGACCGGACGCCCATTCGTCGTCGGTGAGGAGTGCCGGATCGAGGATGCGGGCAGGCGCCTCCGGGTCGAGCCGGACACCGATGAAGACGATCTCCTGACCGGGCGTCTCGTCTGCGGCCGACCACAACTGCGCCGGTTCGATCACCAGATTGGGTCCCGCCTGCGACCAGATCGCCGCAAGGTCCGGGCGGCTCGCTATCCAGCAGAACCCCTTGCTTCGTAGCAGTCCGGTGAACTGGCCCAGCGCCTGGTCGAGCCGTGCGGGATGGAACGGCCGCGTCGCCCGGTAGGTGACACTTCGGATCCCGTACTCCTCCGTTTCGGGTGTGTGGCCGCCCGCAAGCTCCTCCGCCCACCCAGGCGCCAGGGCAGCCGACTCCGGGTCGTACAAACCGGTGTCGAGAACCTCGGCCAGGTCGACCACACCACGCGTGGTGCGCTGGAGTCTCGCCGTCGGATTGAGTCTGCGCAGGAGGGCCTCGACCGTGCCGGTTGTGCGCTCGCTGACCAGATCGGTCTTGTTCAGCAGAATCACGTCGGCGAACTCGACCTGGTCGACGAGTAGGTCGGAGATGCTGCGCTCGTCGCCCTCTCCCGCCTCGAGGGCCCGCTCGTCGAGGCGCTCACCCCTCGCGAGCTCACCGACGAATGTCGACGCGTCCACCACTGTCACCATGGTGTCGAGCGCCGCGACCGTGCCGAGGCTGAAGCCGTCCTCGAATTCCCAGTCGAACGTGGCGGCGACGGGCATGGGTTCCGAAATGCCCGTCGACTCGATGACGAGGTGGTCGAACCGTCCCTCCTCGGCCAGGCGGGCGACCGCCTCGATCAGGTCCTCGCGGAGCGTGCAGCAGATGCAGCCGTTGGTGAGCTCGACCAGCTTCTCCTGCGTCCGATCGAGATGTCCCTGCCCTGCGACGAGGGCGGCGTCGATGTTGACCTCGCTCATGTCGTTGACGATCACGGCGACACGCCGGCCGTCCCTGTTGGCGAGGATGTGGTTGAGAAGGGTGGTCTTGCCCGCGCCGAGGAAGCCGGACAGGACGGTGACAGGAAGTGGACGAGTCATTCGGAAATGATAACTGTTTTCATCAACGAGCGATTCGGGCAGCCACTCCACCCGATGCCACTGTCGTCTACAGGACAGAACGCGGTGGCATCGGACGAAGGACGGGACTAGAGGGCCACCCTGCCCGACGTCTGCGCGTACTGGCTGGCCGGACGTTCCAGCCCAAAGTGGTCCCGCAGCGTCGTACCCGAGTATTCGGTGCGGAACAGACCCCGCTCCTGCAGGATCGGCACCACCTTCTCGGCGAACACATCGAGACCTCCCGGGTAGTACGGGGGCATTACGTTGAAGCCGTCGGCTGCGCCCTGGGTGAACCATTCTTCGATGGTGTCGGCCACCTGCACCGGCGTCCCCACGAACACTCGGTGTCCTCGCGCGCCCGCGAGGCGATGCAGCAGTCCTCGCAGCGTCGGACGCTCCCGCTGCACGATGCCTGCGACCACCTGCAACCGGCTCTGCTGGTTGTCCGTCACGTCGCCGGCGTCGCCGAACAACTCGGCGGGCACGGGGGCATCGAGGTCGAGGTGGCGCACCTGAGTTCCGGTGATGCTCTCGAGCTGGGCGAGGCCGTACTCAGGGGAGGTCAGCTCGTTGAATTCGCGTTCGAGATCCCTTGCCTGCGCCTCGGTGTCGCCGATGAACGGGCTGATTCCGGGAAGGATCTTCACGTGGTCGGGGTTGCGCCCGAACTGCGACGCACGTCGCTTGATGTCTGCGTAGAACGCCTGCCCGTCCGACAGTCGCTGATGCGCAGTGAAGATGGCCTCGGCGTACTGCCCTGCGAAGCTGCGGCCCTCGTTCGACGCACCCGCCTGTACCAGCACGGGGTAACCCTGCGGCGAGCGCGGCGCGTTGAACGGTCCGCGGACCCGCAGATGGCGTCCGACGTAGTTGATCTCATGAATTTTCGACGTGTCGGCGTAGACGCCCCTGTCCGTGTCGAGAACGATGGCGTCGTCTTCCCAGCTGTCCCACAGCTTGACCGTCGCATCGACGAACTCGCGTGCCCGCGCGTATCTATCGGCGTGGTCGGGATGACTGGAAAGGCCGAAGTTCGCCGCCGCCAGATCCGTTCCGGTGGTGACGATGTTCCAGCCGGCCCGGCCCTTCGAGATGTGGTCCAAGGAGGCGAACAGACGCGCGAGGTTGTAGGGCTCGAAGTACGTCGTGGACGCGGTGGCGATCAGCCCGATCCGCTCCGTGACTGCGGCGATCGCCGTCAGCAAGGTGATCGGCTCCAGCGCTCCGGCCGCGCCGTGCCCGGCATCGCTACGCAGCGCGGGACCGTCTGCGAAGAAGAGTGCATCCAGTTTCGCCGCCTCCGCGGTGCGGGCGATCTCCTGGAAGTAGTCGACGTCGAACAACCGCTCCGGTGACGTCAGCGGGTGACGCCAGGCCGATTCGTGGTGCCCGGCCGGATAGATGAACGCATTGAGACTCAGCTGCCGCTGTTGATCTGACATACCGAGATGTCTAGCAGCGCGGAAACCGCCTGCCCACGGTTAAGTTTCGTGTGATCGAAACGCACTACCGCCGGGGATACCCGGCGGCCGACACCGCGTGCGCCGCCTCCATCAGCATCCAGCCACCCAACTGGACGGAGAGGTCGCGTTCGGGGATGTCGGACGAACGCACCGTCCCCCCGGTGAACGCCGCGATATTCCTGCCGAGACCGGGAAGCCGGGCCTGCTTGCCCCAGTCGGCGCCGAACAAGGGCTGACCCTCGATCTGCAAGCGGTTCTCCCATGCAGCTTCTGCAGAGGTGAGCACGATCTGCGCTGCGATCTCCCGCGCGCGGATGTCGTCATGGTCCTCCCAGGGCAACATCACCGCAGTCAGCGCGAGATAGCGGGCGAGGATACCGTTGAACAGACCCCCGTCTCCCCCGCCACCGCCGCGAATGACCCCACCTGGAGCCAGGTGCTCGTCGACGGCGTCGATCAGCCGGTGAATGCGGCCTCGGTGCCGCGGCGCACCGAGACGCACCGCCAGCTCGGTTTCGAGCCCGAGGACGACCCCCTGGCAGTACGAATAGATGACCCTTTCGGCCTCACCGCCGCGATGGATCCCATCGATGACGAGGCCGGTGTTCTCGTCCAGCAGCGTGTCGTCGATCCAATCCGCGGTGGCCTGCGCCCGCCACAGTTTGCCTGTGCGGGCCAGCATGATTCCGGCCGGGCCGTTGGCCGGAGCGTTGTAGAAATCCGAGCCCTTGCGCCAGGGCAGCCCGCCACCGTCGGGATCCCAGGCATCGAACAGCTGGGATTCGAGTGTCTGCACAGCATTCCGGTTGTCGATCAAGTGCGTGCGCTGCGCGCGTTCGAGCGCGATGCCCAGCCACGCCATGTCGTCGTAATAATTGTTGGTCCAGCCCGTAATGTTCCGAAGGCGGTGACTGCGAGCGAGTTTCACGATCCGACGGCGGCGACGCGGAGTGGGGTCGCGTTCGAGTGCGTCGACGGCGCAGTCGATGAGGTGCGCCTGCCACCAGTAATGCCAACTGACGAACAACCGTTCACGTTTGACCGCCGGCCAGGCCACCACGCCCAGCGTGGTGCCCGGAAGGCCCCACAGCCGGCGAAGATGCCTGCTCACCACCGCTTCTTCAGCGGCGTCGGCGCGTGCCGACCACTCGTCCTGCATGAGGGTTGATCTTGCCTAGTCTCCGGGCGATCCGCTACCACGACCGACCGAGGTCGGCGTGCTCGCGCACCCACGCATGCATGGCAATGCCTGCCGCGACACCCGCATTGATGCTCCTCGTGGAACCGAACTGCGCAATCGATACGGTCATGGCTGCAACCTCTTTCGCCTCGTCGGTGACTCCGGGACCCTCCTGACCGAACAGCAGCATGCAGTCCCGCGGCAGGCTCGCGGTTTCGAGCGGAATGGAGCCCGGCGTGTTGTCCACGGCCACGATCGTGAGACCCTCCTCCCGCGCGAACTCGACCAATTCGTCGATGCTCGAGTGATGTCTGACGTGCTGGTACCGATCGGTGACCAT
This sequence comes from Rhodococcus sp. ZPP, assembly GCF_017656075.1. Lineage (NCBI taxonomy): Bacteria > Bacillati > Actinomycetota > Actinomycetes > Mycobacteriales > Nocardiaceae > Rhodococcus > Rhodococcus sp. ZPP. The sequence continues at coordinate 4,966,257 of NZ_CP058638.1, read as the reverse complement.
CGCCCCGCGCCGGTTCCAGCGCCGCCGTCCCACGATATGAACCTCCGCGGCGGCGAAGGCGTTGGCCGTCCGCACCACGGTGCCGATGTTGGCGTCGTGCGCGAAGTTCTCGATCGCCACATGCAGCGGGTGGCGCCGGCTGTCGATGTCGGCGACGATGGCTTCACGTGTCCAATAGCGGTAGGCGTCGACCACGTTCCGTCGGTCACCGCCGGCCAGCAGTTCGGGATCGTAGCGGGGATCCGTCGGGACCGGTACGTCGTGTTCTTCCGTCCACGGACCGACACCGTGAGTATTCTCGCCCCACTCGGTAGGGCCCGGCTCGCCCGACTCGGCCAGGACCGGAAGTGAACCCACCTCTGCGCCAATCATGAAATCAGAACGTCTCGTTGGAGTCGGGTGAGACCGTGAATCCGTGGGACGTCTCGTCGTTGACACACGTGACAGCGGTCGCTGTGGTGTTGCAGGAGTATCCGAGTTCGGTGAGCTTGGATCCGGCAGGCAACACCGGGTCAGGTTCGGCATCGCCCGAGGTGTACACGAGGCCGCCGGCACACATGAACGCTCCCTCACCCTCGTTCTCGACGCGAATGCCGTGGCCCCAGTCGACCATGCAGTCTGCCGGCCGCGGCGGGACCGGACTGGTCGATCCCTGGCATCCCGCCTCCGTGCGACTCGGCAGCTTGATGATGCCGCACTGAAATGCGCCGTCCGGGGAGGTGAAGAAGTACGACTCGTTGTGCTCGTACGGAACGTCCACGAGGGTGGTGGTCGGTGCTTCCGTCGTCGTGGTCGGCGCGATCGTGGTCGTGGTGGTCGTGACTGGCGGAACCGTGGTGGTAGTAGTCACCGGCGCTGCGGTGGTGGTGGTCGTCGGCGGAGCCACCGCCTCGGACGAACCCCCACATGCTGCGAGCGTCAGAGCAGCACCAATGCTCAGACCTACCAACGACACCCGACGCCACGCCATACGGCCACCTCCACATGCTTGCCTGCTGCCGACACTGCACTCTAACGGCACCACTGCCCGGCGTCCCCGCGGCGGTCTACCCTGGACACGGAGGCACAACGATGAATCATCAGCGAATCGTGCGGACGGTCTGCTTCATCACAGCCGGTTACGTCATCGTCCTCGCAGTCTGGCTGGGATGGTTGATCGAGCACACTCCCGAGGCCACGATTCCGTACCAGATCATGGGACTGGTCGCCGCCTTCGGCTCAGCCCTGGGGTTCGGCATGATGGCTGCCGAACGACCCTCCCGGGCAGACCGCCAACTCGCGCGGCGCGGGCTCGAAGGATGGGCCAGCATCGAGCGCGTGACACCACTTCGTCGCACCCCCGACAACGGTGAATTGACCGAACTGGATCTGCGGTTGACCGTGCCGGGGTCCGAGAGCTACTCCGGACGCGTCGTGTACGAGGTGCGGCGCGAGGAGGCCACCCGCTTCGTGCCCGGCGAAACCATCACCATCCTGGTGGACCCGAACAATCGGGACCGCATCATGCTGTGTCCGTGACCCGGCGACCTGTGTTCCGACGGCGCAGCGCGAGCATCCCCTCGACCAGCCCCAGTTGCGCGGCGGCGTAACTGGCGAGGATCAGTCCTTCGGTCACAGCCCTGCCACGCTCACTTCGCACGAACAATCTCCGCACCACGATCAGCCCGTCCGACGCCGTGAACAGCACTCCGCCCAGACCGAGCCAGCTTCGCCGGTCGCCGCTCGGTACCGCCACGCTCGCAACGACGCCTGCGCCGGGGGCGAGGGACGGATCGGCAGCGAGTGTGGACGTCGTAGCCAAGGCTGATCCATAAGCAGTGAGGGGCGCAGCGACACCGGCGGATCGAGCCCGCAGCAACAGGGCCGCCCCGAGCCAGCCGGCCAGTCGCGGACCCCACGCCGCCGGAGTGGGACGCGCACCTTTGCGCAGCAACAAAGCCGAGTAGCACGCCTGCATGACCGCGAAGGCCGAGGCACCTCGCACCAGGCGGGCATCGTCATCCGGGTCGATCATGAAGACGTCACCGACCGTCGCGCCCGTGAGCCCGGCCAGCAATAGTCCCGCGTCCACGGAGTCGGTCGCGCCTCGCCGGCGTACGACCCGGGCCGCCAGTGCCGGAGCGATCAGGGGCTTCGCGATCTTCTGCAGTCGCTCGCGTCCGGTCACGGCGCCGACCACGGTGGCCACAGTCGCCCCCGCGAACACGATGTGCTCCAGACCCCAGTCATCCTTCGACGTCACATCTTCCTCCCACACTTGCGGTCGCGCCGAGGGTACCGCGCGCTCGAGTGGTTGACTGGAGGTTGGAATGCGACGGCGACGAGGGCGATCGTGAGGCACAGGTGATGGCAGTACAAGCACGCGCGGCAGCCACCCGCCATCAGGTCCTGGAAGGCGCCGCGCTCAGCTTCGAAAAGCTCGGCTACGGCGGCGCCAGCCTGAGCCGGATACTTGCGTACTCCAATGTCACGAAGGGTGCCTTGTACTTCCATTTCGAGTCCAAGGAAGCCCTCGCCTGGGCGGTGATCAAGGAGCAGCACGCCATGTCGATGCTGGCGGCGCAGCGAGTGCTCGCCACGGCACAGTCCCCGATGGAGGCTATCGTCCTGTGCGCCAAGGAAATGGCGCGGCAGCTACTGACCGAACCGATCGTCCGGGCGGGGGTCCGTCTCACCCTCGAGCTCGGCAATTCTCGCGGACCGGCCACCGATCCCTACATCGATTGGACCGACACGCTCGTGGCACTGGCCGCCAAGGCGACGGCAGCAGGTGAACTTCGGGCGACCGTCGATTCCGCGGCTCTTGCCCGCTTCCTGGTGAGTTCCTTCACCGGGATGCAACTCGTGTCCGAGGCACTGAGTGGTCGAGCCGACCTGTACGAACGCCTCGCCGACATGTGGGCGCTGCTGCTCCCCTCGATCGCCGCCCCCGACATGTTGCCCCGCTTACTCGAGCTTGCCGCCGCACGTGACGACCTCGCCTCCTGATTGCCGAGGCACAAAGCGAGCGCACGACGGCTCGCCACCCCGAACTCCGATGACGTCGATTCGGCCCATTCAGTTCTTAGGCAACATCATTCGGTTCTGCTTGGGATGCCCTCGTACCGCGACTGTCCCATCCCGCGACCCGCTCACCCCGCTTCGGGCTCACAGCTCCGGCACCGGCACGGCCCCGAAGTCGCCCTTGGACGGCGTCGACAGAATCCGGGCCAGCTCCGGATCGGAATGCACCTCCGCCGTATGGCGCCACGTCTCGTTCGTGCGGGCCGGCGGAGCCGGATTATCCAGCGACGAGCCCACCCGCAGCGACGCAATCAGCTCGTCGATTAAGTCGGCGACCTCCTCACCCGACAAGTAGCTCACCCACGGAAACGCCGCCGCGACGACCTTGCGGACCAGAACACCGTCATCCGAGTCCAGTAGGGCGTCGACCATCGCCGTCGCCGCCGCGAGCACCTCCCGCTCCTGCTCCGCCCGTACCGCCGTCATCAGGACCAGATCCTCGTCGTCTCGCCGAGTCACTCGCAGCGGCCGCGCCCCCGACCGCTGCCACTCCGATAGTGTCGCCTTTCCCTTGTTTGGGATATCCGAGAACGGCACCTCACTCAGAGACATGCTTTCGATGTACTTTCAAAGTGTGGTCGGCAAGGGCAAGGTGCTGCGAGCGAGGCACGGACGAGACCCCACCTCTACCTCGAGACCGACGAGCGCGGGCTGCACCACGGGGGTCGAGGGCGGCGAGCATTGAGGACCCGGCCCACCAGCACTTCCGGCACTACGGGCGGAACGGACGGCGGTTGACCGGGCGATCAGGGCAGGGTGTACCGGGCGAACACGTGCCACCCAGCGAAGGCCCAGAGGCCGACGAGAAGCAGTCGCCCGGGCAGCCGGGTCCACAGCGCGGAGACGACGCCCGCAAGGCTCGACCACCGTCCGCCGGTCCGGCGGCTGTACAACTCGATGCCGATGCCGGTGCCGATCAACATCAGCCAGATGATCGTGACTGTCATCTCACCCTCCCGCGGGAGAACGGGGTCGCACGCACCTGTGGTACATCCGGACGACTGCGCCCGCGCCGACGGCAAGCCATCCGCAGAACAGGACGAATCGAACCGGATGCCACGCCAGCGCATGATCGATCACCGTGCTGAGTGTGGGAACGGTGGTGGACCGGCCACCCAGGGCAAGACCGAGTCCTTCGAGGCCGGCGGCAACAAGGAGCAACACCAGCCACGGCAGCACCGAGCGTAGCGTGATCTCCCCTGCCCGTGGCGTGCCGTCCTCCCGAGAATCGGGGGCGCCGCCGATGACGGCCACACCCGCCAGGAGAACAACGGGTACCCCGACGGCGATGTAGGCGAGGCCGGTGAACGGCTCGAGTCCGGTTGCCCAGTATGCGTACAGCGCCGTGATCACCACACCGGCTGCACCAACAGCACTGGGCACGTCAACTTTTCGGAGAAGCGATTTCATCGCACCATCCACCCCTAGCCTGGTCCGTCGCGTGCTGCTCCGGCCGCCAGGGTCGTACCCGCGCAACCGTCGCCGCACGGGGCCTGACCGGTCACCGTCCCCGACGCCACCACCGCCGCGGTCGCGGCGTCGGCGGCTGCTTCTCTGCGGACGGCTGGTCCTCTACGGACCGCGGCAGCGATGGGGGCGGCGTGCGCACCGCTCGGCGCCCCATTCGCCACTGCGACACCACCTCGTCCGCGTCGACGGGGCTGACCGGCACTCGCGGCCCGGACGGCGCGCGCAACCAGGCCACGATCTCGAGGTTGAGCTAATGCACGATCTCGCGCACCGCGTCCTCCGACGGTATTCCGCGGACCGTCTCGGGGAGCCGCTCGATCTGCTTGCGCAGCTGCAGTGGCGTGGGCAGCAAATGCGTCGAGGGGCAGGTTCTCGCGCCGCAGATAACTTTTGACCCACCACAACTCGTCATCGACGTCGCCGGACAGTGGTATCGGTTTACCTGCTCCGGGAAGGTTGTCGAAGTCGCCGCGCTCCTGCGCCAGCCGGATCTGCTTGTCGATCCAGCTCTCGAAGCTCACCTCGGGAGGTTTGCGCTCGGTCATACACCGATTCTCCCAGGATGCGCGGCACTGCGGCAGCAAGTCGTGCGGTGCGGGATCTCCCCGAATTCGGCGCGGACCACGTCACCGACCCGCGGCGGACGCTCTGCATCCGCGCACCGATTCGCGGGACTCGCCGGCCAATCCCTCAGCATCCGGCCAAAGGGTTTGCGGATATGCGGCGCTACCGTCCCATATTCGCGAATCCGGCGTCGCCCTGCTCGCCGACCACGCCGCGACCGAGTAGGCACTCGGCCCCTCACCGATACGGTTTGAAGGCCACCGAACCGGGCATGCGTTGTACACCCCAGATCGACTACGCCGGAGGTAATGATGAGCAGACCACTGACAGGCCGCGGCGACGAAAACGACCCGCATCGAGTGACCGATATCGACGGTCGTTCCGTCGATGTCGAGCAACGAGTAGTCACCAAACCCGCACGTACCAGCACTGCTGCCGCCTTCGCCCTCGCTTTCGGCGTTGCCGCCCTCGTTTGCGTGCTGATCGTGATCCTGTCTCCGGTCGGACTGGTGCTGGGCATCATCGGGCTGATTCTCGGCATCCTCGGACTGAGGGCGTCCCGCAAGGTGGGTATCACCGGCAAAGGCGTGGCGATTGCCGGTACTGTACTGAGCGCACTGGCGATCGTCATCTCGATAGCTTTCGCGGCCGGAATGGTCACTGTGCTCAACAACGACAGTGCCGTCGAACGAATCGAGCAGGAACTCGACAAGATGCGGGACAAGCTGCCCGACAGCGTCGAGGTCCCCCAGCCGTAACTCTCCGGGTCACCCCTCGAGCTTTCCAGTCGCTCCGTGCGCCTTTCTGGTTGCCACCACTACCAGAAAGGCGCACGGGCGCGGGGCACCACTTGCCATTGCGCCTTCTTCCTTTTACTGTGACATCGAGTCCCAGTTAATTGCCGGTGACCGCTTCACCTCGGCCCAGGAAGAAGACATGACAGTGAGTGCCCCGCAGCAGGCCGGCATCGCCTCCCAGGCCTCCGAGGACGAACGGCATCTGTCGGTCGTCGTAGTCGGCGCCGGTCTGTCCGGCGTCGCCGCAGCGGTCAAGCTGGAAAAGGCCGGAATCACGGACTACCTCGTGCTCGAAAAGTCAGCACGCGTCGGCGGCGTGTGGCGGGAGAACACCTACCCCGGCTGCGGTGTCGACATACCCGCACCGGTGTACTCGTTCTCCTTCAATCCCAACCCGCAATGGCGGAGCAACTTTGCACTACAGCCGGAACTGCTGTCGTATATCGACGAAACGGTCGACAAGTTCGGCGTCCGATCCAAGATCTCGATGCACACCGAGCTGATCGAGGCAGCGTGGTCCGAAGACCGCCGACGCTGGGTCCTCGACACCACCCAGGGCACGATGGTCGCCCAGCACGTCATTTTCGCGGCAGGACCGATCACCGAACCGAAAACACCCGAGCTCCCCGGAATCGACAGCTTCGCCGGCGAGATCTTTCACTCGGCGCGCTGGAATCACGATGTCGATCTCACCGGCAAGAGAGTGGCAGTGGTAGGAACGGGCGCGTCCGCCGTGCAGTTCATTCCGGAGATCCAACCGGACGTGGCCCACCTGTACGTCTTCCAGCGCACTCCCGCGTGGGTCGTCCCACGTCTCGACTTTCCGTTCCCGCGCATGGCGCAATGGGTGTTCGGTCGAGTTCCGGCCGTACAGCAGGCATTTCGGCACGTTCTGGACGTGGTGCTGCGGACCCTCACCCTGGCGATGCGGCGCGAACGGACCGCACGCCTACTCAACCCCATCGGCACCCGCTGGCTCGCGACCCAGGTGCCCGACCCCGAGCTCCGAGCGTCGCTCACCCCGGACTTCACCTTGGGCTGCAAGCGACTCCTGCTGTCCAACACCTATCTGCCTGCACTGACGAAGCCGGGCGTCGAGCTGATTCCCCACGCGCTCGTCGCGGTCGACGGGCAGTCGGTGGTGGCCGCCGACGGCACCCGACGCGAGGTGGACGTCATCATCTTCGGTACCGGATTCGATGTGAGCCACCCACCCATCGCGAGCCGCATTCGCGGACGCGACGGGCGCCTTCTGTCGGAGAAGTGGGCGAAGAGTCCCGAGGCCTATCTGGCCACCACCACTCCGGGTGCGCCGAACGCCTACATCATGCTCGGCCCGAACATCCTGGTGTACAACTCGTTTCTCGGACTGGCCGAGACCCAGCTCGACTATGTCATCGACGGCTTGACCAAGGCCGAACAGCAGGGCATCGAAGTACTCGAGGTCCGCGAGGAGCCGTTCCGCGCTTTCAACGACGCCGTCCAGAAGGGCCTGGCCCCCACGGTCTTCAACAACGGCGGATGCAGTAGCTACTACCTCGACGCCGACGGCAAGAACTTCGCGGCCTGGCCGTGGTCCACCGGATCACTGCGACGCCGCCTCGCCCGATTCGACCTCGAGAACTACGCCGTCCGGCCTTACCGGCACTCGTCGTCCGCCCATTCCACAGGAAAGTCCTCATGATCGAAATTCATCACACCGCCGTAGCCCAAGCGCCGCTCGCCGCCTGTTTCGCGTATCTCGACGACTACACGCACGTGCCGTCCTGGCTTTTCGGGATCACCCAATTCGATCCGGTCGGCGAACCCGTCCGCGGACTCGGTGCCGTCTACAACGCGGCGATGCGGGTCGGCCCCAAGACGCTGGGCTCGGTCGTCGAGATCACGGCGTGGGAAGAGAACGCACTGATCCAGCTCGATTCGATCGACGGCCTCACAACCCACTCGCAGTGGCGATTCGAGGCCGTCAGCGAAGAAGCGACCCGACTGACCGTCGACTTCCACTACGAGCTTCCCGGCGGACTTGCCGGGAAGGCGCTGGCGCGAATCGTCGAACCGTTTGTGGCGCAGGCAATTCGTCACACCGACGCCACCCTGCGGCGTCAGGTGGAACAGGCGGCGCAGCGCTCGTCCTGACCCGGGTGGCGGGCATCCTGACCCGAGAACGAAGGCCGTCCGGCCGCGGACGCCGACTGATCTGTGCCCTGGTGTCAGCCACAGGGTGCTGCCACTGGCCCGTGAGCAAGCTGCTGCCACGATTCGACTGTCGAGGGATCGGGCGTGTTCGCGCACACCCTGGCCTCGGCAGTGTGCGGGTCGAGGTCGAGTACTCGAACGGCTCCGGCTTCCCCCGTCGCCATCAGCACGTCAGACCGGGCACCGAACGCAACTCTCCACCGGACCGTTCCATCCGGTACCAGTGAACCGCCCAGCGCGCGCAGGTGTAACACGTCCCAGATGCGCACGGACTGGTCGTCGCTCCCCGAGGCCAGAATCCGGCCGTCGGGACTGAACGCGACCGAGCGGACGGTGCTCGTGTGACCGGACAGCACCGCGGCTTCGCCTGGTTTGTCGCCGGTCTCCGCGGTGAGGGGCCACACGCGAATCGTCTGATCGTCGCTCCCGCTGGCCAGGGTGCGCCCGTCAGGACTGAAGGCGATGGCGTTGACCGCACCGTGGTGACCGCTCAAAGTCCGGACAGCACCAGGTTTTTCAGGGCGGGATACGTCCCACAATCGCACCGTCTTGTCACTACTGCCCGCCGCGAGGACACGTCCGTCGGGGCTGAAGGCAACGGCGTTGATCCATCCGGCGGCGCCGGAAAGCGCACTTCCCACCTGGACGGGACGCGCCCTGTCCGCGAGGCTCCAGAGGGTGAGTGACTGGTCGTCGGCAGCGGTGGCAAGCAACGCCCCGTCCGGACTGAAAGCCAACTCGTGGGTGTAGCGCGCGGCGATCTCGAGGGGTGGCCCGGCCGGAACGGCCATGCCGCCGGCGACGTTCCACAACTGCACCTCCCCGGTGCCCACGCCCGCGGTCGCGAGCACCGAACCATCCGCCGACAAAGCGACGTTCTCGACTCCCACACCGCCCCCCGACAGAAACCGTGCAGTGAGCACAGGCGGATGACCGTTTCCCATCCGCCACAAGGCAATAGTCCCGTCCCGGGACGCCGTGACGGCGACGGTTCCGGACTCGTCGAACACGGGTGTCGTGACCCGCAAGGTGTGTCCGGCGACGACTGCGGTCGGTAGCGCCCACTTTCGCACAGTCCCGTCCTGACCTCCGGTAACGACCGCCTTGCCGTCTCGGGTGAACACCGCAGTCGTGAGTCCGCCGCTGCTTCCAGCAAGGGGTTTTCCGAGCAACGTCGGCCGGTCCGGGTCGATCAGCGACCAAACCCGGGCGGTTCCGTCCCAGCTCGCGGAGACAAGCGACGAACCGTCGGGACCGAAGGACACCGACCAGACCGCGGCGTTGTGCCCGATCAGGGGTTCTCGGGTGGCGACCGGCGAACCCGGACGGTCGAGGCGCCACAGCCGAACGCTGTGATCGTCGCTGCCCGTCACGAGAAGTCGCCCGTCCGGGCTGAAAGCAACCGAATGCACTGTGTCGGCATGCCCGACCACCCGGCCGGACGCCGCGGGGTGCGCCGGATCGCTCAGATCCCAGAGCATCGCCGTGTGATCGTCGCTTCCCGTGGCGAGCGTTCGCCCGTCGGCGCTGAAAGCCACTGTGCGGACAGCGGCCGTGTGACCGCTGAGCGGTGCTGCACGATCCCCGACTGCGCTCGGATTTTCGATGTTCCACAGCCGGGTCGTTCCATCGTCACCGGCGCTCGCAAGGGTGCGCCCGTCGGGGCTGAACGCCACCATGTACACGGCTCCGGAGTGCCCGACGAGCGGCTGCCCCAGTTCGGTGGGACGGGCAGGATCGCGGATGTCCCACAGCCGGACTGTGCTGTCACCACTGCCGCTGGCGAGCATTCGCCCGTCGGGACTGAAGGCCACGCTGGTGACCCAGCTCGTGTGCCCGGTGAGGGATGCCGCGAACGAGCCGCGGGTCCCGGTGGCCGCCGGGTTCCACAATCGGATCGTTCGGTCGTAACTGGCGGACGCGACTACTCCGCCGGGCCCGACAGCCACGGAATAGACTGCACCGTCGTGGCTTCCGAGCCGGTCGGCGAGCGGGGCATTCTGTGACGCGAGCAGCATCGACCTTGCGGTCTCGTCCTGAGGCCGCAGCTGGGTCGCGAGCAACGAAAGCCGGGCCGACATGGACGGATCGGGGTTCTGCGTGCGCGCGGCCTGCGCGAGAATTTCCGCGAACTGTGCCGTCGTGCGCTCCTCGTCGGCAGCCACTCGCTGCGCGTGCGCCGTAAGTGCCGCGATCGTGGTGAGGACGGTCAGCAGCGCCAGCGCGGTGACAGCTCCTCGGCGTCGCAACCGGGCGAGACGGTCGTGTCGCCTTCCCGCCGCCAGGAAAGAACGCGTCGACGCACCTATACGGCCTGCGCGACTGTCCGCTTCCCACCGCAGCGCCGCATCCAACCGCACGCCCCGGTAGAGCAGCGAACCGTCACGGTCATGCCTCTCCCACTCCAGGGCGTCCTTGTCGATTCGCTGATGCAGGACGGCGACCGCCCGATCCTCGCTCAGCCACATGGCAAGCCGTGGCCACGCCTCGAACACCGCGTCGTGCGCGAGTTCGACCCCCGACGCGTCACGGGTCACCAGCCGCGCAGCGGTCAAGGCATTCATCGCGCTGGTTCCGGCACTGGTATTCGAACATCCCTCGAGGACCTGCGGGGGGCTCAGGGTGCGCCGAGTATCCGGACCGTCATCGCCGACAGCGACGAGCCGCATCAGTATCTGCCTCGCCGCCACCTGTTCCGCCGGGGTCAGCGCTTCCCAGACCGCCTCCGCGGTACGCGCGACAGCACCGCGTACCCCGCCCACGGACTCGTAGGCCCTCACGGTGAGGGAATCACCCGCCCGTGCCTCCCACGTTGCCAAGAGGGCGTGCCCCAGCAGCGGCAGCGCACCCGAGCTGTATACCGCGCCGTTTCCGTCGCCGAGGTCGCGCACGATGATGTCGACGAGGCCGGGCTCGAGCGGAACACCCACCAGGGCGGCAGGACCGCTGACGGCCGTCCGAACCTCGTCACGCGTCATGGGTCCGAGAACCATCTGGCCCTCTTGGAGACGGGCCGCCAGATCGGGGTAGTCCACACACCGCTCGTAGAAATCGGCGCGCACGGCCACCACCACCGCGTCGACCGGCGTTTCGGAATACGCGCGGCTTCGCGCGGTCTGCACGAGCACACCGACGAAGCGTCGCCGAACATCCTCGTCCCGGCACTGTGTGAAGAGTTCCTCGAACTGGTCGACGATCAGAACGCACGGCGTCTCCCGCTCCTCGCCGAAGGAGCGCTCGAGTGTGCCGACGGGGTCGCGGCCCGGAGAGAGGGTCACGACGGAACGGCCCCGTTCCAGCGCCGGGACGAGCCCGGCGTGGAGCAACGACGTCTTCCCCGAACCGGACGCCCCCACCAGAACTGTCAGCGCGACGTCGACATCGTCGTCGAGCACCGCGGTGAGGAGAGCCAAGGTCGCCCGTTGCCTTCCGAAGAAGTACCGGCTGTCCTCGACACCGAAGGCTGCCAGCCCGCGGTACGGGCATTCGGCGGTTTCGGGCCCCTCGTCGGTGGCCCCCGCGGAGCAGCCGCGAGCCGCGTCACCGCGCGCCGGTTCGCTGCGCTGCGCCCGTTCCCAGAGCACCTGCCACTGCCGGATCGAGTAGAGCCCGTCCGCACGCGGGCCGGGATGTCGGGTCCGGGCCGCACCGATCAGGACCCGCAGGGTCGGGACCAGGCCATCGAACCGGGCCGGCACAGTGCGACCGGTGCGCCAGTCGGAGAGGCGTTGCGCGGACACGAACACGGCCCGTCTCGACTCGGTGACGGGAATCGTGGAGTTCGCGCGATCGGCGAGCCGTTTCAGAACGGGGCGACCGGCCAATTCGTAGAGCAGCGCAAATCGTTCAGCGAAATATACTCGGGGGTGATCGTGGTCACCGGGATATTCCATCAGCACTCCGAGTTCGAATTCCCGCACACCCATGGACACAAGGGTGCGCAGTTGTTATCGCAGATCCGGGACCGGCGATCCAAGTGTTTGAGACCGAGATCATAGAACTACCGCTCCGCCACGAATGTCCGCTTCACCGGGCCGGATCCGGTCCGGATGGAATTTTATGCCGCGCTACCAGGACCGATGACATCGGTGTCCGTTTCGGGTGAGCCAAGACGGGCTTTTCGGACAATGCTTGTCCCGTCCACCGATCAATGGCCCGCAATCAATGGCCGCATCGGACTCCTCGATCCACACTCGGCATTCTCCGAATAATGCCCAAAACTCCATTCTCCGCACGAAAGGGCATATCCAGATATGAGGCAATTCTTCGTCATCCTCGCCGCCGCACTGATCGCAATGGCCGCAAGTATTGGCTCGGCCGGTGCGGCTCCCGCGGCTCCCGCGACGTCCTCGACCACCGCGACCGTCACACCGGATACCGCCGATTCTGCCGGCCTGATCGGACCCGCGAGTGCTGCCGACGCCGCAACGGCCGCACCGTCGGCGGCCGGGTCGATCATCGTGAGAACGATCCGCGAATGCGGTATCGGAGCGCTGGTGGGCAAGACCACCGACGAACTGACGTTGCAGAACGTCGTCGTGTTCGTCAACGCCGTCGGGCAGAGGCTGGCCGCGGTCGCCGCGGGCCCGCTGGCCATCATCACCGTCGCCGCCTACGGATGCATCGACCGCGCCCTCACGAGCCTGCGCCCGGACAGCGGAGAACGCTGATGCACGTGACCTCGATCGATCGCTACGACATCGAACCCGGCACGCTCACAGAATGGACCCTGCGACCAACTGCGGCTTCACTGAAGTCGGATATTCCGCCCAGCTACAACCAGCGTTTCCACCTCGACACCGCCCGGGCACACGGATTCGGTCGCAGCGTGTGGATGGCAGGCAGCCTGGATCTGCCGGGCACACTCGACCGCAGCGCTGTACGGCGCACATTCGAGATATTCATCCGTAGGCACGACGCCCTGTGGACGGGCTTCGACGTCCATCCCACACGCATCGAGCGCCTCATGGTGCCACCGGATGCCGTTGCGCTGAAAGAATCGGATCCCGTCCGGTTCGACGACCCCGTGTCGCTCCGCGCACACCTGCGCACCCGCTTCACCGCGGAGTGCGACCCCCTGACGTTTCCCGCCTATCTTTTCGCCATCGTGCAAAGGCCCACATCGAGCACCGTCATCGCGGCGTTCGACCACACCATCGTGGACGGGCTGTCCCTCGTGATCGCGTTGCGCGAACTACGGCAGATCTACGACCTGATCACGTCGGCACCGGTGATGGACGACACGCAGATCGGAAGGGTGCTCGGCGACCCGGGAAGTTTCATTTCGTACTGCGAAACGGAAGCCGTGGATACGGCCGTCGACGACAGCGATCCGAGAATCCGGGTGTGGTCGCGGTTCTATGAGCGCTGCGGTGGGACAGCTCCCACATTCCCCCTGGACCTCGGCGTCGAGGAGGGAAGACCGGCGCGGCAGGCGTCCGATGTCCGGTTGCTCCTCGACGGTCCCGACACCGCACGGTTGGAAGAGAACTGCCTACGAGCAGGAGGCAGCATGTTCACTGGTGTGCTGAGCGCAATCGGTACCGCGTTGCAGCGGGAAGGCGGCCCGCTCCACCTGCCACTGCAGTTTCCCCTCCACACCCGCCACAATCACCGGTGGAAGGACTCCATCGGGTGGCTCACTGCCACTGCCCCCATCGTGGTTCCGGTGTCAGCGTACGGGTCGTTCGAGTCGACGCTGACCGGCACTCACGCGTCGTTCCGCACCGCACTCTCGCTGAAGGGGCTGTCCATGGAACAGGTGCGTCGTGGAGTGGGTGACGGATACCGGCGAACCCGAACCGACCTGTTCATGGTCTCGTACATCGACTACCGCAAAGTCGCCTGCCCCGAACAGCTTCGGGCGATGAACGCACACCACATCAGCAATGTGACGGTGTGCGATGACGCCCAATTCTGGGTGTCGCGTACCGGAGAGGGGCTGTCGCTACGTTCGCGATATCCCGATACGGCGACGGCGCATTCCACGATCTCCCGGTTCCTCGATCAACTGGAATCGGTGTTCACCGAGGTCGTCCGCAACGACATCACGACACCGGTCCCCGCGTATTCGTAATACGCACCGACCCGCTCCCCGAAGTGGCAGCGACGGGGTGATCACCCATCTTCCCGTCGCTGCCCTGAGTCAGTTCAGTCCGAGATCTGCGAGGCCGAGCAGCGACCGGTACTCCAGCCCCTCGGCCGCGATCACGTCGTCGGCTCCGGTGGCACGGTCGACGACGGTGGCAACACCGACCACGGTGGCGCCCACGTCACGGAGCGCCTTCACCGCGGTCAGGGGGGAATTGCCGGTGGTGGTCGTGTCCTCGACAACGAGAACCCGCTTGCCGACCACGTCCGGTCCCTCGATCTGGCGCTGCATCCCGTGCGCCTTGGCTGCCTTACGGACGACGAACGCGTCGATCGGCCTGCCCGCCGCGTGCATGACGGCCATCGCCACCGGGTCGGCTCCCATCGTGAGTCCACCCACCGCGTCGAAGTCCCAATCCGACACCAGCTCACGAAGCAATTTCCCGATCAGCGGGCCGGCCTCGTGATGCAGCGTCGCGCGGCGCAGGTCCACGTAGTAGTCGGCTTCCTTGCCCGAGGACAACGTCACCTTGCCGTGCACTACAGCCAGCTTCCGCACCAGCGCGGCCAAATCCTCGCGATCACTCATGACAGAAACCCTACCCACCGCTACGTGCGGCCACGGCCCCGGCCGACCACGTTGGTGAGGCGACGCACAACGCTCTTCGGGACCAGCCGTCCGACCGAAGTAAGCACCTTGTACTGGGCGCCCGGGACGCTGACGACCTTTCCCTTCTCGAGATCCGCCAGGGAGGCCGCCACCACTTGCTCGACGCTGAGCCACATGACCTTCGGGATGGAAGTCATTTCGATTCCGGCGCGTTCGTGGAACTCGGTGCGAATGAAGCCCGGGCACAACGCCTGCACGCGAACACCTGTCCCCGCCAGACCTCCCGACAACCCCTCGGAGAACGAGATGACATACGCCTTGCTTGCCGAGTAGGTGGAGCCGCGGCCGGAGAGAAGCCCGGCCACACTGGCCACGTTGATGACCGTGCCGTTGGCCGACGCGATCATCGCCGGCAGCGCCGCCCGGGTGAGCTGCATGACGGCAGTGACATTGACGTCGAGCTGAGCCTGCAGCAGCCCGGGGTCTGCGGTCCAGAACTCACCGGAGGTGCCGAAGCCCGCGTTGTTGACCAGTACATCGACGCCCTGGTTCAGACGCCCGGCCACTTCCAATCGACCCGCGGTCGTCGCCAGATCGGCGGCGAGGATCTCGCACTCTGTGTCGAACCTCGCCTTGGTCTCGGCGGCGAGCTCGCGCATCCGCCCTTCGTCACGGGCGACGAGCACCAGGTCGTAACCCAGCGAGGCGAACTTGCGAGCGAACCCCGCGCCCAGCCCGGAGGTGGGGCCGGTGACGAGGGCGACCGGTCGCGTAGGGGCTTCGTCGGAAGCGGACGGGAGGTCGGCGGAGCTCGAAGGCGTCGACATACCGGTGACGGTAGCAAGGCGCGGCACGCATGTGCGCGGTTAACGAGTCCCTGGACTCGTCAACCACTCACGAGCGGGGGCGCCCCTGGGGAGGACGACCACCGGCCGGCGGGTGCGGCGCCGCGGCACGCCCCTCGGCTGGGCGCCCCTCGGCTGGGCGTCCCTCGGCTGGGCGCCCTTCGCGCAGTCGTGGCCGGCTCGGGTCGTGAGGTTGACGGTCGAGTTCGCGTGGCTCGATGACCGGCGGGAGGACGTGCAGCAGACCGGACAGCCGGGCCACCGCCTCGATCGCCGAATCCCATTCGCGCCCGGTGCTGTTGATGGGCAGCGAACCAAGGGTCCACTCCCCCTCGCTCCACAGCATGTTCACGTGCGGAGGAACCGACTCGGTGAAGGCGACCATCCGCTGATCGCAGACGCGGCGCGCGATCTCGAGGTCGGTGGCGAAAACCACCCGCGGCCCGATGGCCCCCAGCAACTCGAGGTCTGCATCCTTGGGCGGCGGCGTCGACTTGAGCCGGAGGTCGATGTCGACATCGGAGCCCACTTTGCGATGCACCGCGACGATGGTCGCGGTTTCCTCCAAGTCGAACAGGATGAACGACTCACCCCGGCGTTCGCCCCGCACGACATCGAGGGCGCTGAGGTATTCCTGCTTGGCCATAGCGGCGCGGTGGAATTTGGCCGGCAACCGTTCTTCGACGCTCTCGTAGGTGTAGCCCTGAGCCTTCGCCCAGATCTGCCGCACACGGCCGGTCTGATCGC
Source organism: Rhodococcus sp. ZPP (assembly GCF_017656075.1). Taxonomy (NCBI): domain Bacteria; kingdom Bacillati; phylum Actinomycetota; class Actinomycetes; order Mycobacteriales; family Nocardiaceae; genus Rhodococcus; species Rhodococcus sp. ZPP. Next base: position 4,949,875 of record NZ_CP058638.1, on the reverse strand, counting down.
GCCGCGAGCGATCGAAATAGAGCAACGCACACGCGCCTGCGAGTGCGATCAACGCCAGTACGAACCACATTCCCGTCATCGGTGATCAGCCTAGCGAGTCGACGGCACAATCGGACCATGCGGTACCGGGACACCCCGTGTAGGACGGCGCCGAGGACACGTTGGTCAGTTGCCGCCGAGGCGGGGCAGCTCCGTGCTGATGATCGTCTCCGCCATCATCGAGCCGTTCTCGATCTTGGTGCCCTGAACCATGACGGTGAATCCGGGCTTCAGATCGGCGACGGTGGCCCCGTCCAGGGCGATCACGTTGGTCTGGGGGTTGGTCTGCACCATCACCTGTGATCCGCCGATGGCGTCGAGGGTCAGCGTCGTGCCGTCGTTGGCGCTGATCGTTCCGAACGCAGCACCCGCCTCGCCGATGGCCTCGCCGATCCCGCCGGGGAGCTGGTCGAGCGGCGACTCGGAGGTCGTGGAGGGGGGCGCGCTGGTCCTCGGCGGTGCGGTGGTCGCAGGCGGGCGTGACGTGGTCGGCGCCGCCACCGTCGACGACGAGGAGTTGTTCGGCGCCGACGTGAAGAGCGCGATACCGAAACCGATGACGGCGATCAGCAGCAAGGCAGCCGCAGCACCGGCTATCCACGTGGCGACGCGGCGCGGCTTCTTGTCGTCAGGATCCTCACCCGGCGGCTGAGGCGGGTACTGGGGGTTCGGGTACTGGGCATGAGGATATTGCCCGGTGGGATACCCGCCGTAGTACTGCTGCGCGTCGTACGGCGGATAGGCCTGCGTGGCGTTGGGAGGCGGCGCCCCCGAGTCGAATCTGGGGTCGTACGGCGGGAGCGCCTGCGTGGGGTTCGGCTGGTTCTGCCCGTACGCCGCGGTGGGGTCGGATGTGTAGAACTGTTGCGTGGGCTGTTCGGGGGTGCTGCCCAGGTACTCCGTCCGCTGCTCGTCTCGCGACCACGACTGCGTGCCGTCGGGTCCCGATGTCGCCGAGTCGTCGTATGCGCGTTCCTGAGGAGTACGCGGATCGTCGGGGTTCGTCATGGTCGGGGCCCCTCCCTCGGGGTGTGGTTGCCGGTCGAACATGCTCGTGCGGCCTTCGCGCGCAGCGCGGCGCGTTCGGGGGTTCAGGGTAGTAGCGCAACTTAAGACGGCCCTGTGAAAACAGGCGTGAGTGGCAAGGCACGCCGGACGCACCTTGCCACTCACGGGCGGGTCAGCCGAGGACCAGCGAATCACCGTTCTCGGACACTTTCACCGGCACGGTGTCGCCGTCTTTGACCTCACCGGCGAGGAGCTTCTTCGCCAACTGGTCGCCGATGGCCTGCTGGATGAGGCGCCGCAGCGGCCGGGCCCCGTACATGGGGTCGTACCCGCGCACCGCCAACCAGAATTTCGCGGAGTCGGAGACGTCCAGAGACAGCCGCCGCGCCTCGAGGCGGTGGGACAGCTGGTCGAGCTGGATGTCGACGATCGCTTCGAGCTGTTCCTCCGACAGGGCGTCGAAGATCACGACGTCGTCGAGACGGTTGATGAACTCCGGCTTGAACGCGTGCCGCACCGCATCCATCACCTGTTCCTTGGTTCCGCCCGACCCCAGGTTGGAGGTGAGGATCAGGATGGTGTTGCGGAAGTCGACGGTGCGCCCCTGCCCATCGGTGAGCCGGCCGTCGTCGAGGACCTGAAGCAGGATGTCGAAGACGTCGGGATGGGCCTTCTCCACCTCGTCGAACAGCACGACCGTGTACGGGCGTCGGCGCACGGCCTCGGTGAGCTGGCCGCCCGACTCGTACCCCACATATCCGGGCGGGGCACCGACGAGGCGGGCCACCGAGTGCTTCTCGCTGTACTCCGACATGTCGATGCGCACCATGGCGCGCTCGTCGTCGAACAGGAAGTCGGCAAGCGACTTCGCGAGCTCGGTCTTACCGACACCGGTGGGGCCGAGGAACAGGAATGAACCGGTGGGCCGGTTGGGGTCGGCCACCCCGGCGCGGGCCCGCCGGACGGCGTCGGACACCGCTTGCACAGCCTCCTTCTGCCCGACCACACGCTTGCCCAGTTCGGTCTCCATGCGCAGCAGCTTGGCGGTTTCGCCTTCCATCATGCGGCCGGCGGGAATGCCGGTCCACGCTGCCACCACGTCGGCCACGTCGTCGGGACCCACCTCTTCCTTGAGCATGACGTCGCCGTCGCCGGCGGCGCCGGACTCACGGGACGCCTGCTCGAGTTCCTTCTCGAGCTGCGGAATCTTGCCGTACCGCAGTTCGGCTGCGCGGCCCAGGTCGCCGTCGCGTTCGGCGCGCTCTTCTTCGCCGCGCAGGTTCTCGAGCTGCTCCTTGACTTCGCGGACGGAGTCGATGGCCTGCTTCTCGTTCTGCCACCGGGTGGTGAGCTGGTTGAGCTTCTCCTGCTCGTCCGCAAGTTCCTGGCGCAGCTTGTCGAGCCGTTCCTTCGACGCCTCGTCGGACTCCTTCTGCAGCGCCATCTCTTCGATCTCGAGGCGGCGAACGATCCGTTCGACGGTGTCGATCTCCTCGGGACGGGAGTCGATTTCCATCCGCAGCCGCGAAGCCGCCTCGTCGACGAGGTCGATGGCCTTGTCGGGGAGGAACCGGGAGGTGATGTAGCGGTCGCTGAGGGCGGCGGCGGCGACCAGCGCGGAGTCGGTGATGCGCACACCGTGGTGCACTTCGTACCGCTCCTTGAGTCCGCGCAGGATGCCGACGGTGTCCTCGACGGAGGGTTCGCCGACGAGGACCTGCTGGAAACGCCGTTCGAGCGCCGCGTCCTTCTCGATGTGCTTGCGGTACTCGTCGAGCGTGGTAGCGCCGACGAGCCGAAGTTCACCGCGGGCCAGCATCGGCTTGATCATGTTTCCGGCGTCCATCGCCGATTCACCGGTGGCACCGGCGCCGACGATGGTGTGCAACTCGTCGATGAACGTGATGACCTGGCCGGCCGAGTTCTTGATGTCGTCGAGAACCGCCTTGAGCCGTTCTTCGAACTCGCCGCGGTACTTGGCACCCGCCACCATCGAACCGAGGTCGAGGGAGATGACGGACTTGCCGCGCAGCGATTCGGGAACGTCGCCCGCGACGATGCGCTGAGCGAGCCCTTCGACGATGGCGGTCTTACCGACACCCGGCTCGCCGATCAGCACCGGGTTGTTCTTGGTTCGGCGGCTCAATACCTGGACCACTCGGCGGATTTCATTGTCGCGCCCGATCACGGGGTCGAGCTTGCCTGCCCGTGCCGCGGCGGTGAGGTCGGTCGAGTACTTCTCGAGCGCCTGGTAGGTCCCCTCGGGGTCGGGGCTGGTGACGCGAGCACTGCCACGGACGGTGGTGAACGCGTCGCGCAGGGCTTCCGGGGTAGCACCGTGCCGTCCGAGGAGGTGCGACACGTCCGAGTCGCCGGATGCGAGCCCCACCATGAGGTGCTCCGTGGACACGTACTCGTCGTCGAGTTCGGTGGCGAGATGTTGCGCAGCGGTGATGGCGCCTAGGGCCTCGCGCCCCAGTTGCGGTGTGGTGGTGGCCCCGGATGTCTTGGGCAGCCGGTCGACCAAGGTCTGCGCTTCGCGATGGACCGCGGTGGGATCGACCCCGACCGCTTTGAGCAGCGGTGCGGCGATGCCGTCGGTCTGATCGAGCAGGGCCACGAGTAGATGCGCGGGCCTGATATCGGGGTTACCGGCCGACGACGCCGACTGGAGCGCAGCGGTCATCGCGGCCTGGGTCTTGGTGGTCGGATTGAACGAGTCCACTGGTCACCTCTTCTGGCGAAGTAGAGCGGTCCGTCGCCGGAGCCGGGAGGGACCTGGCGACGCTGTCACTCTTCTTAACGCACGAAAGGTTGAGTCTGTTCCGCTCAACTTTGGATTTTTTGGAGTTCCTCCACCATCGTGCCCACTTTCAGGCGCCGATCGCAGCGGCCATCATCGGCCACGAGGTGTAGAGGTCCTCTTTCCAATACTCCCAGGAATGCGTGCCGGCCGGCCGGAGGTCGACCGTGACGGGTATGCCGAGCGTGTTCAGCTTCTCGGCCAGCCGAACAGTGCAGTCGTTCGTGACGGCCTCGATCACTCCCCCGACCACCACCTGGGTGGCGAGGGTGCCGCGGTCACCGCCGACCGTGCGGGACTCCAACGTGTCGTGCTTTCCGGGGAATCCGGTCCCGTTGGAGAGATAGAGGGTGGTGCCCCGGAGTCGTTCTGCGTTGACGAAGGGATCATTGGCGATCCACAGCGGGTCGTCGGCCGGGCCCCACATGTTCTCGGGGTTGCCGCCGAAATCCGCGACAGTGATCTCGACGTATCGGCGGGCCACGGGATTGCTGGTCATCGCGCAGCCGCTGTAGGCGCCGACGCTTCGATACAGTCCCGGCCGCGCAATCGCGAGATTGAGCACGCTGGTGGCGGACATCGACAGCCCCGCGATCGCATTGCTTCCGCTGGCATCGAGGGCGGAATCGACGATGGGCGGCAGTTCCTCGGTGAGGAAGGTCTGCCACTTGTTCCTGCCCAGCTTCGGGTCGTCCCGCTTCCAGTCGGCGTAGTAGCTGGACTCGCCGCCGAACGGAATGACCACATTGACATCCTCGTCAGCGAAGAACCGTCCGACATCCGCCCTGGGTTCCCACCCGTTCTTCTCAGAGTTGCCCTCCACGCCCCCGAGCAGGTAGACGGTGGGACGCCGCGCCGACGCGGCCGGAAACACGCGAACGGTGATGTTCTTGTCCATCGCGGCCGAGTGGACGATGAAGTCGGCCTGTGCATCCCCCACCGACCTGACCTCGACCAGCCGCGATCCGTCCGCGGCCTGCTCGGCCGTGATCGTCTCGGTAGCTCCGCGAGGCTCCGCCGCTGCTGTCGGCAGTCCCATCAGGGCCGCGAGCACCACGGCCAGCACTCCCGCGGCCACCGTCGACAGCCGCCTGGCGCCACCGCCGCGCCGCCGTGGACCGCCCAGTCTTGCACCGTCAGCCCGCATGGCCCCCCCTGATTTCCTCCCCGACCGGTACCGGATGCATATCGTGCCTTGTCCGTCACGAACGCCGACGCGCGACCCGCCGAATCGGCCTGCGATTCGCCGGAAGTGACGTTTGCCGTAACCCGGAGTCCCGGCGACCGACGGCTAGAATGCAGGAGTTCGTATCGACACGCACGACACAGGGGACGGCTTGACACGAGATTGCCTCGATCCGCTCGTGATTTCGCGTCTGCGCGCAAGCTTTTCGTCGATCCTCTCCACCGAGCAGGGGCGCACTCGCCTCGCCACCACCTTCTACTCCACGCTCTTCGCCGAGCAGCCTGAGTTCCGGTCACTCTTCCCGGCCGCGCTCGATCAGCAGAAGCACCGACTGTTCCAGGCGCTCGAATTCGTCATCGACAATCTCGAGGACCAGGACCGCGTCCTCGGATTCCTCGCCCAGCTGGGCCGCGATCACCGCAAGTACGGCGTCGAAGGCCGGCACTACTCGGCGTCGGCGAGAGCCTTACTCGTCGCTGTCCAGGATTCGTTCACCCGGGCGATCTGGACCCCGTCGCTCACTACCGCCTGGTCGGAACTGATCGAGTTACTGCTCCACACGATGGCCGACGCCGCCGACAACGACGACCTCCCCGCAGCGTGGGGAGCTACCGTCGTCGGCCACGAACGCCTCCTCGACGACCTTGCGGTGGTCCGGCTCGAGGCCGACTCCCCGATCCCCTACGCGGCCGGTCAGTACCTCAGTGTCCAGATCCCGCAACGCCCTCGCCTGTGGCGGTACCTGTCCGCGGCCATTCCCACCAACCCGTACGGGCAGATCGAGTTCCATGTGCGGCGGGTGTCGGGCGGCTGGGTCAGCCCGGCCATCGTGAACGAGACGCAGGTGGGTGACCGTTGGCTGCTGAGCTCGCCGCTCGGCGGGCTCGAGGTCGATCGCGCCGACGGCCGCGACGTACTCATGATCGGTTCGGGAACCGGTATCGCTCCCCTGCGCGCGCAGGTGATGGACATGGCCATGAAGGCCGAGAATCCGCGCGTGCACCTGTTCGTCGGCGGCAAGTACCCCTGCGACCTCTACGACATCGAGACGCTCTGGCAGCTGTCGCTCAGCAACCCGTGGCTCACCGTGGTGCCCGTCTCCGAGGAAAACGAGAACCCGTGGTGGCATGCCGTACCCGTCCCAGACGAGCCACCGGGCCTGCATCGACGACTTCAGGGGCGGCTCGGTCAGGTGGTCGCCCGGTTCGGGTCGTGGGCCGACCGGCAGATCCAGATCTCCGGTTCGCCCGCAATGATCAAGACCACCGTGTATGCGTTGCAGAGCGGCGGTACACCACCGGAACTGATCCGGCACGATCCCCTCGTCTAGCGTCGTCGGCCCGCCGATTCGCCAGCCATCCGAAGTCCGGTTCCACGTCGGGAGAACAGCACACACATGCACGCCACGCAGACCACCTGGATCAGCACCGTCGTCGAACATCACCGCCTGCGACAAGATCTTGCGGTGATCCGCCTCGTCGGCGAGTACGTCCCGTTCCGGCCGGGTCAGTACGTCGACGTCAGCGTGCCCCAGAACCCGCGGTTGCTGCGCAGGCTGTCGCCGGCGCTGCCCCCGTCACTGGACGGCAAGCTGGAGTTCCATGTGCGGACCGTGCCCGGCGGCTGGGTGAGCGGCGACATCGTGTCGGATACCGAACCCGGTGACCAGTGGCAGATCCTCGAACCTCGCGGAACGATGTCGGTCGACGAGGACGGGCCGGACGTGATCATGATCGCCGGAGGCACGGGGTTGGCCCCGTTCCGATCCATCTTGCTGGACCTCGCGCGGAAGCCGAATCCGCCGCGGGTCTTCCTGTTCGTCGGCGACCGGACGCCACGGGACCTCTACGCGTCCGACATGCTCTACCTGCTGTTGCAGAATCTGCCCTGGCTCACCGTGGTCCCGGTGGTGGAGAGCATCACGAATCCCGACTGGGCCGACGAATGGCACGAGCGGACCAGGGTGGACGTCGGGTTCTCCGACGACGACCTCATCGAGGGCACCCTGCCCGACGTCGTGACGTCCTACGGGGCCTTCACCGACCACCAAGTACTGGTGTGCGGGTCGGCAGCCATGGTGCGCGCCACCCTGGACCGCCTGCGAGATACCGGAACACCGGCCGAGAACATCCAGTACGACCCGTACTGACCGGGCGGGATCAGTACGACGGATCGTGCCGGATGTTCTCCGGCGGAGTTCCCGCCGCCTGCAGCCGGAACTTGGTGGTATTGATCATCGCCTCGGATCCGACCAGCTGGATGTCGCGCTCGGACCACGTCCCGAAGTCGGCGACGACCTGGCCGACCTTGCCGGTGAGCCTGCGGTGCATGCCGGGCAGCGCCGCGCTGCTGGGGCCGGTGTACCACCAGGGGTCCTCGTCTTCTTCGGTGACGGGCACGACGGTGAGCCACGGATTCTGTTCGGCGAGAGCCCACAGCGTGCCCAGGTCGTACAGGTCGCAGGGATAGCGGCCTGCGAAGAACAGATGTACCCGAAGATTCTGCGGGCGCCGGGCCATGTCGAGTATCTGGGCGCGCAGCGGGGCGATGCCGGTACCCGAACCGATCATCAGGGCGTCGCGGCCGTTCTCGAACCGGACCCCGAGGTCGCCGAGCGGTGATCCGACCACCCACCGCTCACCCACCTGTGTCTGGGTGACGATGGCCGGACTGACCCAGCCGCCGGACACCCGGCGTATGTGGAACTCGATGATGCCCTCGTCGTTGGGCGGGTTTGCCGGCGAGAGATAGCGCCACATCCTGGGCCGCGAGGGCACCTGCACGCTCACGTACTGGCCGGGGTTGTAGCTCATCGGCTCGTCGAGTCGGAGCCGGACCACCGAGATGTCCTTGCGAACCGGTAGATGCTCGATGACAGTGGCACCCCACGCCGGTGGCCCCGACTCGGCGTTCGCGGCGTCCATCATGGTGGCGGCGATGACGGAGAGCACGTCACGCCACGCCTGCTCGAGTTCGTCGGTCCACGGCTCAGTGGACGGGAATTGTTCCACCGCGGCGATCAGGGAATTGCCCACCGCGACGTAGTGCGCGTCCTGCACGCCGTACTTGCGGTGGTCGCGGCCGAGCTGCGCCAGGTAGGTGAGGATCTGCCCGGACTGCTCGAGGCGGTCGATTACGTACTGGACAGCGGAGATCAATCGGTCGCGCTGCACATCCATCGCCGCAGGGAAGAAGTCACGTGTTTCCGGATACCGTGCAAACAACAGGGCATAGAACGACCCCGACAGCGTCTGCGGCCCGTCCGGTACTGCTGCAATTGCCTTGAAACTCGACCGGACCAGGGATATTGCCTGTGAATCCACCGCGCATCCTCGTCACCGACTGAACGCGGCCACGCCGCGAAGTACTTGGGCAGACTATAGGTGCGACGGCTGTGCCGCCGACCAGGTCCCTCGATAGATGCCCAGGTCCCGCTAACCGACCGACCGGTCCGACGTCTCCCAGTAGCGCGCCCGCAGCGCCTTCTTGTCCAGCTTGCCCAGAGCCGTCACCGGAAGCGTCTCGACGAAATCGACCGATTTGGGCGCATGAACCGACCCTTTCGCCGCCCGCACCTTTTCGACGAGCTCCGCCGCATCGACACTCTGCCCGGCGCGCAGAACCACACAGGCCTTGACTGCTTCGCCCCACTTCTCGTCAGGAACGCCCACGACGGCGACCGAGCCGACGGCGGGATGCGCCGAGATCACGTCTTCGACCTCTCGGGGAAACACGTTGAAGCCGCCGGTGACGATCATGTCCTTCTTGCGGTCGACGATGGTCATGAAACCGTCTTTGTCCTTGCGCGCGATGTCGCCCGTGTGTAGCCATCCACCGCGGAACGCCTCGGCAGTCTCTTCGGGCTTGTTCCAGTACCCCTTCATGACGAGTGGACCACGGACACAGATCTCCCCGAGTTCACCTTGCGGAACTTCGTTGAGATCGTCGTCGAGCAGCGCCACCTTCAGCCACGGCACCGGCCGGCCACAGGTGGCGAGCCTGCTGGGGTCGTTGGGCAGATGCTCCTCTTTACGCAGAACCGCAATGGTCATCCCGCATTCGGTCTGGCCGTAGAACTGAAAGAAGATCGGCCCGAACTTCTCGATACCTTCCTTCAGCCTGGCCGGCGACATCGCCGAGGCGCCGTAGAACAGCGTCTCCAGGCTCGACACGTCGCGCCGGGCGAGGTCGGGATGATCCATCAGGAGGTAGATCATCGTGGGCACGAGCATGGTGGCCGAGATCTTGTGTTTCTCGATTGCCTCCAGCACGGCACCCGGCTCGAACGCGGGCAGCACGATCAGCGCGCCACCGCGCAGCAGGGTGGGAATGAAGAAGGCGGCGCCGGCATGCGACAGCGGCGTGCAGATGAGGAAGCGCGGCTCTTCCGGCCACTGCCACTCCGCCATCTGAATTTGATTGAGGGTGGCCCCGGACTGGTAGGACCCGACGACGCCCTTGGGCTGGCCCGTCGTGCCGCCGGTGTAGACCATGCTGCTGTTGTCGTCGGCGTCCACCTCTGCCGCGCGCAGGCGTTGCGGAGTAAATGTGGCGGCGAGCGCGAGGATGTCGATACCGACCTCGGACGGCCCCAGCGACAACACGTTCTCGATGGAGGAACACTGCTCCTTCAGCTGTGCCGCGCGGTCCTCGAAAGCGTTCGGGTCGAAGATCAGAGTTTCGATCTCGGCGTCGCCGACGATGTAGAGATGGTCGTCGAGCGAACCCATCGGGTTGAGGGCACTCGCCCGGCAACCGGAGATCATGGTGGCGCCCATGCTGATGAGAACCTCGGGCCGGTTCTTGGACAGCATCGCCGTGCTGGTGCCCTTGCCGATTCCGAGCGAGGCCAGTGCCTGCGCGAAGCAGCTGATCTGATCGCGCATCTCACCGCCGGTGAGCACGACATCGCCGAGGTACAGGGCCGGCTTGTCGGTGTTGCGTTCCAGCGCGGTGATCAGGAGATCGGCCGCGAAGGCGGGGCGATGCAGTTGTGCGAGCTCGTCGGTCATCAGTCGTCCTTTTCGTTCCCGCGACGCCGAGCCGCTTGGTCCGGCGACCTAGTGTCCGTTGTCCTCCGGTCCTCGACACCATAACCGGATTTCGGCAAAACTGGAACCTGTTCCACTAATGCGATGGGGTCGACGTCGGCCATCGCTTCCCCTTTACCCGAGAGCCTGCGGCGCGGTTCCGTTAACGTGAAGACATGGGTTCGAACGAGACGACCGCCGAACGTATCGCCGACGCGGCAGGGCGCGCACAGGTGTCCGTCGCGACTGCCGAATCACTGACCGGCGGCCAGATTTCCTGCGTCCTCGGAGCCGCGCCGTCGTCGTCGGATTGGTATCGGGGGAGCATCGTCGCTTACTCCAGCGAAGTGAAGCATCGAGTACTGAAGGTGCCGGAGGGCCCCGTCGTGAGCGAGGCCAGTGCCCGCGCCATGGTGGCAGCGGTCGCCGAGATACTCGACGCCGACGTCGCTGTTGCGGTGACAGGTGCCGGTGGACCGGACCCGCAGGACGGTCAGCCGCCCGGCACCGTGTGGTTCGGCGTCATCGCAGGCGACGAGGTCAGCGCCGAGTTGCAGCACTTCGACGGCGACCCGAAGGACGTGGTCGACGCCACCACCGAGCATGCGCTCTCGCTCCTCGCGAAAACCCTCGACGGACTATCCGACTGACGCCTGCGGGCGCACGCCCCGATTGAGCCCGTCCTCCCCGGGTACCCGTGCTCGAAAGGGCACCACCCACATGAGGAGGATCCCGTGCCGAAGACCACCCAGAGTGGAAAGCCGAAGAAGAGCGAACTTCCCTCGACGCTGCAGAAGTCACCGGACAAGGCCCAGCGCACGTTCACGAAGGCCTACGACTCGGCGATGGACGAGTACCACGACGAAGAGCGCGCCCACCGCGTCGCCTACGCGGCACTCGAGCACAGCTTCGAGAAGGTGGGAGACCACTGGGAAGCGAAGGATGAGAAAGGCCCCTCGGACAAGCGGGCCGAGAGCGGCGGCCCGAACGCGTCGGGAGAGACCGCCGAGGGAGTCGACGCCAACGCCAGCAAGGAACACCTCATGGACATTGCCCGCAGGCTCGATGTTTCCGGTCGATCGACGATGAAGAAGGACGAACTGGTAGAGGCCATCAAAAAGGCGAATCGGAGAGCGCGATGAAGGCCGTGACCTGGCAGGGTAAGCGGAAGGTCAGCGTGGACACCGTCCCTGATCCGGTGATCGAACAGCCCACCGACGCCATCATCGAAGTCACGACCACGAACATCTGTGGGTCCGACCTCCATCTCTACGAGGTGCTGGGCGCCTTCATGAAAGAGGGCGACATCCTCGGTCACGAGCCCATGGGCATCGTCCGCGAGGTGGGGTCTGCAGTCACCGATGTTCGGGTCGGGGACCGCGTCGTCATCCCGTTCCAAATTTCCTGCGGCGCTTGTTACATGTGCAATCAGAAGTTGTACACCCAGTGCGAGGTCACACAGATTCGTGAGCACGGGTCCGGTGCGGCCCTGTTCGGGTATTCGAAGCTGTACGGCAGCGTGCCCGGCGGCCAGGCGCAGTACCTTCGGGTCCCGCACGTGGCGAACACGCACATCACCGTGCCCGAAGGACCTCCGGACTCACGGTTCGTCTACCTGTCCGACGTGTTGCCGACCGCCTGGCAGGCGGTGGAATACGCTGCCGTACCCGACGGCGGTTCCGTCGTCGTTCTGGGGCTCGGCCCGATCGGGGACATGGCGGCACGCATCGCCGCGCACAAGGGTTTTCGGGTCATCGGGGTCGATCTCGTCCCCGAGCGCCTCGCCCGTGCGCAGGCACGGCAGATCGAGACAGTGGACCTGAACGACGCCAAGGACGATCTGGGTGACGTGATCCGCGAGATGACCGATGGGCGTGGCCCCGACTCCGTCATCGACGCGGTAGGCATGGAAGCACACGGGTCGCCGGGTGCGAAACTCCTCCATCAGATGACCTCCTTCTTGCCGGACGCCATCGCGGGACCTCTGATGACGACGGCCGGAGTGGACCGGTTGCATGCGCTGTATTCGGCCATCGACATCGTCCGCCGGGGTGGCACGATCTCCCTGAGCGGTGTGTACGGCGGGATGGCGGACCCCATGCCGATGCTCCGATTGTTCGACAAGCAGATTCAGCTCCGCATGGGGCAGGCGAACGTCTTGCGGTGGGTCCCGGACATCCTTCCGTTGCTCACCGACGACGACCCGCTGGGCGTCGACACCTTCGCCACTCACGAGCTTCCGCTGGATCAGGCGCCGCACGCCTACGACATCTTCCAGAAGAAGCAGGACGGCGCAGTGAAGATCCTGCTGCGGCCGTAGTCGTCCAAGCTTTCTCAACGAAAACCCTTCGGGCGCTGTGCCGCCCGGCACCCGAAGGCGCGTCGTTTCAACGACAGATCAGAAGGGAAAGCGCACACCATGACCTCTCTGTGGCTCGACCGAACCGAACCGTTCAGCCTTTCCGTCGACGCCGAGCAGTCCTGGAACGAGCGCGGAAGATACGACACAGTGGTGGTGGGCGGCGGCCTGACCGGCCTCGTCACAGGGTTGCTGCTCGCGCGTTCCGGCCAGCGGGTGGCCGTCGTGGAAGCCCGGACTCTCGGGGCTGTCACCACCGGAAACACCACGGGCAAGGTCAGTATCCTGCAAGGCACACGGCTTGCCGAGATCGCGCGCCGGCATGCCACGCACACACTCCGCTCGTACGTCGAAGGCAATCTCGAGGGCCAGCAGTGGTTGATCCGGTACTGCCACGAACGCGACATCCCGGTCGGCATCGCACCGGATTTCACCTACGCGCAGACGTCCTCGGGCACCGAATCCGTTCAGGCACAGTACGCCGCGTGCCGCGCCGCCGGACTGTCCGCGCGACTCGTCAGCGACCTCGACATCCCGGTGCCGAATGCCGGAGCGGTCACTCTGGACGATCAGGCGTACATCGATCCGATGCCCGTGTTGCAGGCACTCGCGCGAGACATCCTCTCGCACGGCGGGACCGTCTTCGAACGTCGGCGGGTGACCGGCGCACGCTCGGTACCGAAGTCGCAGGTTCTCACCACCGACCATGGCGACATTCGAGCCGACCGGGTGGTTCTGGCAACGGGTATTCCGATACTCGACCGTGGCGGGTTCTTCGCGCGGCTGTCGCCGGAGCGGTCGTATGCCGCGGCATTCGACATCCCCGGCGGCGCACCCGACGCCATGTATCTGAGCGCCGATCAGCCCACCCGCTCGCTACGCCCTGCTGCGGACGGAACGAAGCTGCTCGTCGGCGGTAACGGTCACGAAGTCGGGCGCACCGACTCGGCTCAGGGTGCCGTCGACGATCTGATCAGTTGGACGACCCAACACTTCCCCGGCACCACCCTCACCCACCGCTGGTCGGCCCAGGACTACTCGTCACTCGACAAGCTGCCCTATGTCGGGCCGCTCGTACCAGGACAGGAGGGCATTCTCGTCGCGACCGGATTCGCCAAGTGGGGCATGACCAACGCCGTCTCCGCCGCTCTCGTACTGTCCGCACGCATCCTCGGCGGGCACATCCGCTGGGCCGACGCGTTCCACAGTTGGTCGCCCCACCAGGTGTTCGACGTGACGGCCGCCGCCAAACTCAACGGCTCCGTCGCCGTCCACCTCGCCTCGGGGTGGGGCGGTGCGCTCCTCGGTCGCCGCACTGCAGACAATCCCGCACCGTCCGCCCGTGTAATCCGGGAAGGACTGGTCCCCGTCGGTGAGCACACGAAGGACGGCCACACCGAGCGCGTCTGCGTGGTGTGTCCCCACCTGGGCGGGGTGCTGAAGTGGAACGACGCCGAAGAAACCTGGGACTGCCCCCTCCACGGTTCCCGGTTCGCCTCCGACGGCAAGGTTCTGGAGGGGCCGTCGACCCACGACCTACGTCGCGTTACCTGAAAATCGAACGAAGGGAGTAGCCATGACATCGGCTGAAACACTGCGCGGCCGGAAAGTTGCCATCCTCGCCACCGACGGCGTCGAAGAAGTCGAGCTCGTCGAACCACGCAGGGCAGTCGAGGACGCCGGCGCGGAGGTGCGTCTGATTTCGTTGTCCCCCGGCCGTATTCAGGCCATGAAGTCGGACGTCAACGAGGCCGGAACCTATGAGGTCGACGCCGTTGTCGGTGATGTGTCGGTGGAAGACTTCGACGCGTTGATCCTTCCCGGCGGCACCACCAACCCCGACCACCTGCGCCAGGACGAGTCGGCAGTCGGCTTCGTCCGCGACTTCGTGAACTCCGGCAGACCTGTCGGCGTCATCTGCCACGGACCCTGGACCCTGGTCGAAGCCGACGTGGTCCGCGGCCGCACACTCACGTCCTATCCGAGCGTGCGCACGGATATTCGCAATGCGGGCGGCAACGTCGTCGACGAAGAGGTCGTGGTCGACAACGGATTGGTGTCGAGCCGCAACCCCGACGACCTCCCCGCCTTCTGTTCGAAGATCGTCGAGGAGTTCGCCGAGGGTCGCCACGACCGGTGATCAGTCCATGGGCGAGTGCGGACGGGTCGCGTCGGTTGCCGGCGTGGCCCCCATCCGTGCCGTCAGCACACCCAGTCCGATCATCCCGACACCGAGCACGAAGTGCAGCCAGTTGTCGGCCGTGTTGACCGGCACGAAGTTGGCGGAACTTTCCTGATCGATGAGGAGCCCGTAGATCCACAGCACGAGATAGATCACGCCACCGCCGATGAGGAACAGGCGTGCGGTGTGTGCCGCCCGCGCCAGGACGATGCCGGCCACACCGAACAGCAGGTGCACGACGTTGTGCAGGATCGACACCTGGAAGATCCCCAGCAGCTTCGCTTCCGAGTGGTGGCCCGCACCGCTGAGGGCGTCGTAGTCCGTGGTGATTCCCGGAATGAACCCGAGTATCCCGACGAGCAAGAACACCGCACCCACGGCGAGGGCAGCGATCTGCACCGGCGAACGGGTGACAGACGCATCACGTGTACTCATAGCACTCCTTTTCTAGGCGACATCTTTGAGGCGACATCGGATGCTCACCGTTTACCCAGCGTGGAATGCCATCAACCGATTGGGCGTTCAGTCTGCGTCGGGCACGGTGACCACCACCCGCGTTCCCCTCCCGGGCGCCGAGGTCAGATCGAACGAGCCGCCGAAACTTTCTACCCGGACGATGTGTGACGCCAGCCCGATGTGGCCCTGCGCCACCCGCTTCGGAACGACGGCGGGGTCGAATCCGGCGCCGTCGTCCTCGACAGTCATGACCAACCGCCCGCGCTCGCGGGTGAGCCGCAACTCGACGGTCGTGGCCTGAGCATGCCTGCCCACGTTCGCCAGGAGTTCACTGGCCACCCGGTAGAGCAGTTCCTTCGCGGCCGGATGCCCCACCTCGTCGAGGGCCGTCCGCACCTCGAGGCCACCGCGGTGTGCATGTGTGTCGGCCAGTTCGCGCAACGCCGCGGTGAGTCCGAGCTGGGCGAGCACCTGGGGATGCAGCGTCGTCACCGTGGAGCGCAGTTGGCCTGCGGCCTCTCGTAATGCGGACTCGGCAGCGGTGAGCCTGTCGTCCGGATGCCTCTCCAGGGCCTCCTCGACGTCGAGGCGGGCGGCGAGAACGTTCTGCAACGGGCCGTCGTGCACATTCTCGGCCAGCTGCCTGCGTTCACGTTGTTCGGCATCCATCGATTCAGCGACCAACTGTTTACGGACGTCGAGCAGTGAGATGACTGTGGCCGATCGCCGGACGAGGACATAGGACAGCGCAGTGGTCGCGGCCGCGAGCCACAACAGGAAGCCGACATACAGGTACACCTCGTCCGGGAAGCCGACGGCATCGTCGCGCTTGGAGTACACGATCCAGACGGCCTGATATCCCACGGCCGTACAGAGTCCGACTATCGCCGTCAGACGGGGCCGGTACTGGAAGGCCACCGAGATCGGCAGCAGGAAGAACACCGGCAGCAACACCGACGTCGCACCGCCCGAGGCGATACACAAGGCCAGCACTGCGGTGACGTCGACGGCGGTGGACGCCCACCCCGCCCACGGGCCCACCTCCCGCATGAGCACGACGGCGAGCCAGATCACGGCGACGAGTGCGTAGACGATGAGCAGACCGGTGAAAACGTCCGGCTGCCAATGCGATACGTGGATCACCGGGCCCAGTAATGCCATGAGCCCGATGAGCGGCAACCGGAGCACGGCCGTGACCCGAACCGCTTCGGTGGTGTAGCGCCGGACTACGCGCCGCTGGAAGGGAGCCGGCACGTCACTCCAGCAGCCCGCGTCGCATCGCCTCGGCGACGGCGGCGGCCCGATCGCTCACACCCAGCTTGTCGTACAGGCGTTGTACGTGCGTCTTCACCGTCGACGGAGCGAGATACAGCTCGCGGGCGATCGTGGGGATGCTCTGCCCCCGGGCGATCAACACCAGCACCTCCCGCTCGCGGCCACTGAGTGTGGGCCCGGCCGGTTCACTGCGGCGACGAACTTCGCCTGCCAGTCCCACGGCCAGGGACGCCGGCAGCACGTCGCGGCCCTGCGCGCACTCGCGGACGGCCAGGACGATCTCGGCGCGGGTCGACTCCTTCGGCAGGAATCCCGCGGCCCCCTCCTGCAGCGCGTGATACACGATCGCCGACTCGTCATGGGCCGACAGCAGAAGCACTCGCGTGGTCAGTTCGGCCTTGCGCACCGCCGCCGCCACCTGCGCACCGTCGAGTTCGGGCATGCGGTAATCGAGCAGCGCGACATCCGGCACCAGGGAACGGATGAGTGCGAGGGCCGCGGCACCGTCGTCGGCCTCCCCGACCACCTCGATGTCCTCGCTGGCGACGAGCGCCCGGACCACTCCGTCCCGGAAGATCGGATGGTCGTCGCCCACCACGACACGCACGATGCTCACGGCGCGGCTCGATGCGATGTGACTCCGGCGAAGCCCATTGCTCACTTTCTCACGAGACGAGGCCCGCGCGGAGCACTTCGCGGCGAAGGTGTCCCCCGATCGGTGGACCTCGAGTTCATCCCGCTCTCCGTCCTGTCGGTGGACAGACGTCGGCCCTGATCCGCGACATAGTTGATGCACACCGGAAACGGGACACGGACACCGAGTTCCACTCCCCCACAGACTCTTTCCTACCGAGCACAGGAGAATCCACCATGCGTACCCCCACCCGCCGCCGCGTAGCCCTGTTTTTCGCCCTGCCCGCCACGGTACTGACCGTCGCCGGTCTCGCCGTGGCCGCAAGCGGTGTCGCCACCGCCGGAACGATGCCGACGTCGGGCCCCACGATCGCGATGACGATCAGCAACGACACCGACCTGCCGATGGTCCTCGCGGGTTCGTCGAACCCCTACGGGCAGTGGATTCAAGCGCCGTCGGACTACCTCGCCCCGCACAGCAGCCAGATCGTGAAGGCATTCTCCAACGACCCGAACGGCGTCGAGGTGGACGCCACCTACTCGCTACCCGGTGGTGCTCAGGCCGTGTTCCGCGCCGACAACTACAGCAACACCACCGACGTGGACGGCACTCGCGTGGACGCCGACTTCGGCCACACCTACGGCATCAGCAGCTGGATCGACTCCGGCTACCCGAACATGAACGTCGGCTACCACCTGTACGGACATCCCTGACGATCCGACCGACTACCGATCCTTATCGACCACCGAACTTTCGACGAAAGCAGAGACCATGATCATGCACGTCAACGACACCCCCACCCCGACAGTCTCCCGAACGATGTGGACCACCGAGGAGATCAAGGCACGTCTCGAGGAGATGGACATTCCGCGCACACGCACTCGCCGCGGGTCCCGCTGGGGCAACCGCGACCGATAACCACCGCTGGGTCAGCGTTTGTGTCACCGCTAAGCCAGCGCTTGTGTTACTCGATCAGCGTTTGTGTCTGGGCTTCCAGACGACGAGTGCGTTGCTGCGGGGGATGGGAACGAGGTCACGCCGGTAGCCGGCGTGTACCTGAGCGAGTTCCTCGGCCAGCTCCCGCACCCGGTGTTGTAGCGCTTCCACCTGATTGGTGAGTTCGATGATGCGCTTGATACCGGCGAGGTTGACACCCTCGTCCTGGGAGAGGCGCTGGACCTCGCGGAGCAGTGCGACGTCGCGCGGGGAATAGCGTCGGCCGCCACCCTGGGTGCGGTGCGGGGTGACGAGGCCCAGACGGTCGTAGTTACGCAACGTCTGGGCGTGCATCCCCGCAAGCTCCGCCGCTACCGAGATCACGAAGATCTGGGCATCGGGGTCAACGGACGCGTCGTGTGGTTCCTGAGTTGTATCGGTCATCACGCACCTGCCCACCCGGCCCTGGGGTCGAACCCACTGGCCTTTTCGGCTTCCAGATAGGTTTTCAATGCGTCGACTGCGGGGTCGTCCAGTTTCTGCGGTACCGCAATCTTGACGGTGACCAGCAAGTCACCTGCCCCGCCGCCACGCTTGGGGACGCCTCTGCCGCGGACGCGGAGGATGCGTCCGTCCGCTGTTCCCGCCGGAATCTTCACGCCGACACGCCCCTCCAAGGTGGGGACGGAGACGGTCGTACCGAGCACGAGTTCACCGTAGCTGACCGGCACCACGACGGTGAGGTCGTCGCCGTTGCGGCCGAACACCTTGTCGGGTCGCACCCGCACGGTGACGAACAGATCACCCGACGGCGCACCGCGCAGGCCCGCCTCCCCCTGCCCGGCCAGCCGGATCTTCTGGCCGTCACTGACACCGGCCGGAACGCGGACCGTGATGGTGCGGGTGCGGTTGGTCACCCCGTTGCCGTGGCACACCTCGCACGGAGAATCGATGATGGAGCCGGTACCGCGGCAGTCGTCACACGGTTCGCTGAAACCGAAGGCGCCCTGGTTGCGGCTGACGATCCCGGTTCCGTTGCAGCGGGGGCATACCCGCGGGCTGGTTCCCGGCTTGGCTCCGCTGCCGTGGCACGTGGTGCACGGCGATGGGCTGGTGAGGCGCAGCGGAACCGTGACACCAAGAGTGGCCTCACGGAATTCGAGCGTCGTCTCGGTCTCCACGTCGCTTCCACGACGCGGACGACTGGACGTGCGGGTGGCGCCGCCGCCGGCACCGCGGTTGAACAGTCCTCCGAAGAGGTCACCGAGTCCGTCGGCCGCGGCGCCGCCACCGCCGAACAGGTCGTTGATGTCGAAACCGCCCTGGCTGAAGCCACCACCGGCTCCGGGGCTGAATCCACCCCGGCCGAAACCGCCGCTGGCGAACAGGCGCCGGGCTTCGTCGTACTCCTTGCGTTTTGCGGGATCCGACAGCACGGCGTGCGCCTCACTGACGGACTTGAACCGCTCCTCCGCCTTGGTGTCGCCGGGGTTCGCATCCGGGTGGAGGTCGCGGGCGAGCTTGCGATACGCCTTCTTGATCTCGTCCGCGGACGCGTCGGACGAGACGCCCAGCTCCTTGTAGAAGTCCTTCTCGATCCACTCCCGTTGGCTCACTGGGCGTCTCCTCCTCTCGCTCTTATTCTTGTTCCGACTCGGCGGGCTGTGCAGCCTCGTCGGAGGTATTCTCTCCGCCTTCGACGCGATCGATCACAGCTACCATCGCATGCCGCAGGACGCGGTCACCGAATTTGTAGCCCTTTCGCATCACGGTGCCCAGCACGGGATCGTGACCGTCTCCCTCGTGCTGCACTGCCTCGTGCAGCGACGGGTCGAACGGATCGCCCTCCGCGCCGAACTCGCTCAGACCCAGAGAGGTGAGCGCGCCGGTGAGCTTGTCTGCCACAGCCTTGAGCGGCCCCGAGTCGAGGTCGCCGTGGCTGCGTGCCCGATCGAGATCGTCGAGCACACCGATGAGTTCACCGACCACCGACGCCTTGGCCGACTCGATGTCGACCTGCTTGTCACGCTGGACGCGGCGACGGTAGTTCGCGTACTCGGCCTGCAGTCGCTGCAGGTCGGCGGTGCGCTCGGCCAGCTCGTCCCTCTCGGGCGCAGCAGCCTGCTCCTGCACTTCCCCTTCGTCCACCGAGCCGGGCTGCGGAGCGGCGGCGGCGCCCGCGAGGGACTCCGTCACCGGTTCCGCTTCCCGCACCTGACCGGTCTCGGGGTCGATCTTCCGCTTGTCCACGAAAGTGACCGGTTCCTGCTCGGTGTTGTCGGACGTCACTTCTTCTCCGCGTCGGAAGGCTCGTCCACGACCTCGGCGTCGACCACGTCATCGGAGCCGTTGCTGCCGGCGCCGTCGGTGTTCGCCGCCTCTTCAGCAGCGCTCGCCTCGTAGATCGCCTGGCCCAGGGCCTGCGACTCCGTGGCCAGCTTCTCCACCGCGGACTTGACCGCTGCGATGTCCGTGCCGGCCAGGGCGTCGTTGGCTTCCTTGATGGCAGCCTCGACCTTCTCCTTGACGTCTCCGGACACCTTGTCCTCGTTGTCCTTGATGAACTTCTCGGTCTGGTGCACCAGCGACTCGGCCTGGTTGCGAACCTCGGCCTCCTCGCGACGCGCCTTGTCCTCCTCGGCGTGCGCTTCCGCGTCCTTGATCATGCGGTCGATCTCTTCCTTGGACAGACCGGAGCCGTCCTGGATCTTGATCGTGTTTTCCTTACCGGTGCCCTTGTCCTTCGCGGTCACGTGCACGATGCCGTTGGCATCGATGTCGAAGGTGACCTCGATCTGCGGCACGCCCCGCGGAGCGGGCGGCAGTTCGGTGAGCTCGAAGGAACCGAGGAGCTTGTTGTGCGAGGCGATCTCGCGCTCACCCTGGAACACCTGGATCTGCACCGACGGCTGGTTGTCGTCGGCCGTGGTGAAGGTCTCGGACCGCTTGGTCGGGATGGTGGTGTTGCGCTCGATGAGCTTGGTCATCACCCCACCCTTGGTCTCGATACCGAGCGAGAGCGGCGTGACGTCGAGGAGCAGCACGTCCTTGACCTCACCCTTGAGGACACCGGCCTGCAGGGCAGCGCCCACGGCGACGACCTCGTCCGGGTTCACGCCCTTGTTGGGCTCACGGCCGCCGGTGAGCTCCCGAACCAGGTCGGAGACGGCGGGCATGCGGGTGGAACCACCGACGAGCACTACGTGGTCGATGTCCTTGACCGCGATACCGCTGTCCTTGATGACTGCCTGGAACGGGGCACGGGTGCGGTCGAGCAGATCGGAGGTGATCTTCTGGAATTCGCTGCGCGAGAGCTGTTCGTCGAGGAACAGCGGGTTCTTGTCCGCGTCGACGGTGATGTAGGGCAGGTTGATCGAGGTGCTCTGCGAGGAGCTCAGCTCGATCTTCGCCTTCTCCGCCGCCTCACGCAGGCGCTGCAGCGCCATCTTGTCCTTGGTCAGGTCGATGCCGTTCTGACTCTTGAACTTCTCCACGAGCCAGTCGACGATGCGCTGGTCCCAGTCGTCACCACCGAGGTGGTTGTCACCGGAGGTGGCGCGGACCTCGACGACGCCGTCACCGATCTCGAGCAGTGAGACGTCGAAGGTGCCGCCACCGAGGTCGAACACCAGGATGGTCTGTTCCTTGTCGCCCTTGTCCAGGCCGTAGGCGAGTGCCGCGGCGGTGGGCTCGTTGACGATGCGCAGCACATTCAGGCCGGCGATCTGGCCGGCTTCCTTCGTCGCCTGACGCTGGGCGTCCTCGAAGTAGGCGGGGACGGTGATCACGGCGTCCGTGATGTCTTCACCCAGGTATGCCTCGGCGTCACGCTTGAGCTTCATGAGCGTGCGCGCGCTGATTTCCTGAGGGGTGTACTTCTTGCCGTCGATTTCCACGTTCCAGTCGGTGCCGATGTGGCGCTTGACGGAGCGGATGGTGCGGTCGACGTTGGTGACCGCCTGGTTCTTGGCGGGCTGGCCGACCAGCACCTCGCCGTTCTTGGCGAAGGCGACGATCGACGGGGTGGTGCGAGAGCCTTCGGCGTTGGCGACCACTACGGGCTCGCCGCCTTCCAGCACAGACACGACCGAGTTCGTTGTACCGAGGTCGATACCGACCGCACGAGCCATAGTGTTCCTCACTTTCGTTTTGCAGTTCCGGAGGCAGAGTTTTTTCGTACCGAACTGCGATGTTGGCGCTTGGTGAGCGCCCTCGGCTCAAGTTTGCACCCGAACCGCGTCGGGAGTCAATTCGAACTTGAGTCCAGGGCACTCAAGGTTGTCAGAAGGCTCAACGGGCCGTACTCCCGATTTGTTCCCAGCCGCTGCGGACATCTTCCCGGCCGTCGACAGCACCCTGCTGTCCCACCCCGCGGCCAGGTCGTCGAGACGGTGAATGTACCTTTCGGCGCATCTGAGGCGTCGAAAGGTACATTCACCCGGTGGAGGGTGTGTCCGGCTGAACCGGTGGCAGCCAAGTGGAGGAGATCACCCTGTGACTGCGCTGCGGAACGCAGCTCTCCGGGAATCGGTCGCAGCGCACCACTGAGCGAGTCGGCACGGTCGCTCGCGACATCTCGATAGGATTCCCACCGTGACGACACCCGAACAGCCGCCACGGCGCCCGGCCCCGCCGCGGCCCGTCCCGCCCCGTCCGGAGTTCGCGGTTACGCCCCTGCGCACCACGCCGACCGACTCCACCCCGAAGGCAGTGACGGTCTCACTGACCGCGTGGATAGGTTCGTTCGTCGTTCTCGCCGGCATTGCGGGTGCGGTGACTCTGGACCTTCGCGCCGTGCGTGATGCACTCGAGGCCTCGGTGGCCGCGGAGAATCCCGCTGACTCCGCACAGGACATCACCGACACGGTGAATTTCACGCTGATTGCCAGCGGCGCCATCGCGGTCGTGCTTATTCTCCTGGCACTCCTCGGCATACAGCTCCTCCGGGCCCGAAAAATGGCGGGCCTCGTCACGCTGGTGGTGATCGGCCTCCTCAGCGCGGCCGGTGGCGTCGGATTCTGGACCCTTCTGTCGGACGCCGGCGACGCCACGGCAGGGGTGTTGCAGTGGGCGCCGCTGGCCTACAGCGCACTGGTCGCCGTCGGCGTCCTCGCCCTGTTCGCGCCCGGAGTGTCCGCCTGGTTGCACCGACGCCGCTGATCCGGCTCAGGCCTGGCACGAATCCGTGCTGCCCGCGAACTCGGGATCGGGGTCGTATTCCTTGTTCGACGTGCCGGAGTACTCGGGATCGGGGTCGTACTCGTCGTTGGTCGTCCCGGTGAAGTCCGGATCCGGGTCGTACTCGTCGTTGCTCGTTCCCTCATAGGAAGAGTTGCACGCCGGAGTGGCTGCCGCCACCTGTGTGACCGATGCGGCGCCGAAGAAGAGTGCCGCGGCCGCCAGGGCAGTAAGCGTGGTACGGAACATGATTGGGACCTTTCAGAGATGACCGAGTGAGGTAACCGAGCGGGGTGAACCGGGCAGCGCGGGCAGATCGAAGAAGACGCGGCATCACAGCAGGACGAGACAGGCAGGGGGCGACGTACACCGGATCTGTGGGGGCGGCCTGTGCGCGGGCTCCTCGGTGCCCCACCCCGGATACTGCACACCGGAAGCGTGAAAGCCGTGTACGTGACCGTTCATATGGCGCACTTCCCACACCTCGGTGGAGACCGGCTCCACAACTTTGTCGACTCGTCCCAAGTCCATCGACCGTTCGTTGGCCCGACTCGAGTTGGTGATGTCGAAGCGGCGCGTCACCGAGGGGATACCCAATTTCGGACGGAAAAACAGTTGTCGGCGAACTCCTTTTCCGCGACGGGCACTATGCGCCGCCGTTGACCTCGACGCCCGGCTTCGCCTCACTGCCGAACGGGTCGACGTCACCGAGGAATCGGCCGCCTTCCGTGGGGCGAATATCACCGGACAGGCTGTCCCCCAGCAGATGTCGTCGGTACCGAGGTGTTGCCGCGACACGGTCGACCGCCTCACGCCCAACGCACCGGCCCCACGACCACCCAGTGGCCGCGGCTCCGATGTCGGCAGAAGTTTCATGGTTGAAATCCTGCGCTGCAGCCGGTGTCGGCACATCCAGGAAGGCACCCAACTTCGACCCCGAGAAACACCCCGAGACTGCCCTGCCTAACAAGGACCGTTTCTGACCGCAATACCGCCTATCGTTCTGTTCATGACCACTTCTGAGAAGCCCTCGATCACCGGCGAATGCGCGGACATTCTGCAGATCCTGCAGGAGCAGCGAGCCACCTTGCTCATCACCGTCCGCGGCATCGACGACGCGCAGGCACGTCAGCGCTCCACCGTCAGCGACCTGACACTCGGCGGCCTGATCAAGCACGTGTCCCACACCGAAAAGCACTGGGTCGAAACCATTCTCGAACCGGACGAGAACGCGGAGTTCGACATGGAATCGGCGATGGAGCAGTACTACATGCGAGAGGACGAAACCCTCGAGGGGCTTCTGGCCGATTATGCCGAGGTGGCCCGCGCGACGGAGACCGCGCTGGCGGGCCTGAGCGACCTGGACGTACTCATCCCGCTCCCCACCGCGCCGTGGGCACCTGAGCGGCAGTGGTGGACAATCCGCCGGACCCTGCTCCACATCATTCGGGAGACCGGCCACCACTCCGGTCACGCCGACATCATTCGCGAATCCCTCGACGGTGCCAACACGACGAAGACGATGGGCACCGACGCCGGTATGGAGTTCTGAGAGGTCGACGCATCACCCATCGTCCCTCGACGCCGGGATACCGTGAGGAGATGCCCTCGAAGCAGCGCGTTCGGGGCACTCGGTCGTTCGGCAAGAGGGAAGGATTGCTCGATGGCGGTGCGTGACGAGGAAAGCGCGCTGCGAGCGCCTGCCGGGAGCAGGGTGCGTAAAACCCGGACGAGGCTGGCAGACGGGCGCGAGCTCATCTACTTCGACGACTCGGAGCCGTACGTCTCCGGTGCGGCCACCCGTGAACTGGTCGATTCCAGGCCTCTGCCACCCGCCGTCTCGCAGTCGCAGATGCGTTTCGACGTCCTCACGGGTGAGTGGGTTGTCATCGCGGCGCAGCGAATGGATCGCACGTTCCTCCCCCCTGCCGACGCGTCACCACTCGCCCCGAGCCGGCCCGGTAAGCCGCCCACCGAAATACCCGCCGACGACTACGACGTCGTCGTCTTCGAGAACCGCTTTCCCGCGTTGGCGACCGTTGCAGAGGAACAGCACCTTCCCGGGCGCGTCGATGACGAACCACTGTGGCCGCTGGCCCAGGCGTCGGGCCGATGCGAGGTGGTCTGCTTCAGCAGCGACCCCGACGCGCGGTTCTCGTCCTTGGACCCCGGCCGGGTCCGCACCGTGATCGACGTCTGGGCCGACCGCACCGCCGAACTGTCTGCGCTGACCGGGATCCGCCAGGTGTTCTGCTTCGAGAACCGCGGTAGGGAGATCGGGGTGACGCTGACCCACCCTCATGGGCAGATCTACGCCTACCCATTCCTGCCGGCGCGCACCGCCACGCTGATCCAGCGGTCGCGCGCACACGTCGCGCGGACGGGCAGGCTGTTGCTGTCGGACGTGCTCGACGCGGAAAAACGCGCGGGCCGGCGGATCGTCCTTGCCGCCGAGCATTGGACTGCCTATGTGCCCGCTGCCTCCCGGTGGCCGCTCGAAATGCACCTCGCGCCGCACCGCGACGTCCGAGACCTCGCCGAACTCGACGACGCCCAACGTGACGAACTCGCGCTCGTCTACCTCGAACTGCTGCGGCGGGTCGACCGCTTCTTCGACGGCCTCGACGCCGTCCCCTACATCGCCGCATGGCATCAGGCGCCGGTGGGCGACGATCGCCCCTTCGGGCGCCTGTACCTCCAGCTGTACTCGATGATGCGGTCGCCCGGCCGGATGAAGTACCTGGCGGGTTCCGAGTCGAGCATGGGCGCCTGGATCAATGACACCACCCCGGAACGCATCGCCGACCGCCTGCGCGAGGTGGCCTCGTGACGGCACCATCTCGGGTGGAACCCGCCGACGCCTACACCGTCGCTGCGGGCGCGGAAGCCCTGTTCCGCAGCACCTTCGGTGGAGCCGCTGACGGCGTGTGGGCCGCACCCGGGCGAGTCAACCTCATCGGCGAGCACGTCGACTACGCGGGCGGGCTCGTTCTCCCGTTCGCACTCCCCTACGTCACCGTGGTGGCCGCCCGCATCCGGAACGACGACCTGATGCGCTGCGTCTCCACCCACACCACCGACAGGTGGCAGGGTGCAGTGTCCGAGGTGGCGCCGGGACGTCCGTCCGGGTGGGCCGCCTACCTGGCGGGTGTGCTGTGGGCGTTACGCGAATCGGGCATCGCGCCGGCAGGAACAGGCTTCGACGTCGCGGTGCACTCCACGGTTCCCGTCGGTTCGGGGCTGTCGAGTTCGGCGGCGCTGGAATGCGCGTTCGCGCTCGCCGTCGCCGACTCGCTCGGGCTGCCCACGAACACGGACGGACGCCGGACGCTGATCGACGCGTGCATCCGGGCGGAGAACGAGATCGTCGGGGCGGCGACCGGGGGAATGGATCAGTCGGTCGCGATGCTCGCCCGGCCCGGGCACGCCCTGCTGCTGGATTGCCGCAGCGGCGACAGCCGCCTCGTTCCCCTCGACTTCGCGTCGGCGGGCGCCCAACTCCTGGTGATGGATACCAACGCTCCGCACAGACTGGCCGACGGGCAGTACGGCGCGCGGCGGGCGACGATCGAGCGGGCGTGCACGGACCTGGGTGTGGACACGCTGCGGGAGATTCGCGACGTGGACGGCGCACTCGCCGCGCTGACGGTGCCGCAGTCGGTGCCGCGGGTGCGGCACGTTCTCGCCGAAATTCGGCGCGTCGTCGAGGTGACCGAGCTGCTGGCGCAGAACCGCATCGCCGACATCGGGGACGTCCTGACCCGTTCCCATCTCTCGTTGCGAGACGACTACGAGGTCAGCTCCGTCGAACTGGACTGCGCCGTCGAGGCCGCCCTCGACGCCGGAGCGTGGGGAGCGCGAATGACCGGGGGCGGTTTCGGCGGCTCGGCCATCGCCCTCGTTCCGGTCGACCGGGTCGAAGACGTGGTCGCACACGTACTCCACAGGGCCGCATCCGCTTCGTTGCCCACCCCGCAGTTCCTGTCCGCCACGCCGTCGTCCGCGGCGCGCCGACTCTGAGACGGGATCGTGCGAGTCCTTTCGCCAGCGGTGGTACGAGCAGTGTCGCTAACGTGGGTAGTCCGGTGACGCCCACGTGCGGGTATCGGACTCGCGACAAGGAGGGCATTGTGAACGATGCCGATTCGACCAGGCAGAAGCAGATTGTCGGCGCCCTCGTCGAGGCGTTTGCCGATCTCATGGAGGCAGACCCGAGCGCTTTCCGTACCAAGTTCCGGAAGATGGCGGCCAACCCGTTCGCCTTCTACCGGGGCAGTGCCTGCCTGTTCTACAACGACATCCGGGACTTCGACGACCCCTGGGCAGATGACCGCACCAGCAGGGTGTGGATCCACGGCGACCTGCACCTGGAGAACTTCGGAACCTACATGAACTCGGAGGGCACCCTGGTCTTCGACGTCAACGACTTCGACGAGGCCTACGTCGGGCACTTCAGCTGGGACCTTCGGCGCTTCGTGGCCAGCCTCGCGCTGATGGGCTGGCAGAAGGCTCTGCCCGAGAGTGATGTTCGGGCACTGGCAGAGACCTATCTGCGTACGTACGTCGAACAGGTCATGCACTACGTACAGCAGGAGGCGGACGACGCGTACGCGCTGCGACTGGACAACTCCCGCGGCAGTATCCACGACCTTCTCCTGCAGGCCCGCCTCGCCACCCGTGTCAGCCTCCTCGACTCCGTCACGGTGCTCGACGATTACGACCGGCACTTCCGCCGCGGTCGCGGGGTCCGGGAACTGGACGAGAACGAACGCGACACCGTGTGCGAGTCGCTGGACGCCTACATCGAACGAGTGCCCCCCAACAAGAGGTCGGAGCGCCCGGTTTTCTATCGCATCAAAGATGTGGTGGGGCGCAAGGGCTTCGGGATCGGCAGCGCCGGACTGCCGGCGTACAACGTGCTCATCGAGGGCGCAACCCAGGCACTGGAGAACGACATCGTGCTGTCCATCAAGCAGGGCAATGTCGCGGCCCCGAGCCGCATCGTCGACGAGCCGGCCGTCCGCAACTACTTCGAGCACGAGGGTCACCGCACCGTGGTGAGCCAGCGCGCCCTGCAGGTCCACACCGATCCCCTGCTCGGCTACACCGAGATCGGGGACACCGGATTCGTGGTCGCCGAACTGTCACCGTACGAACTGGACCTCGACTGGTCCGACCTCACCGAACCGGAGGAGATCGCCCCCGTGCTCGAAGACCTCGGCCGGGCGACCGCGAAGGTTCACTGCGTCTCCGACGAGGACAGTGATCAGACCCTGGTCACATTCCAGACCGAGGACGCCATCCATGGTGTGATCGAGGGTCGGCTCGACCAGTTCGTCGAGGAGATCATCGACTTCGGGCTCGCGTATGCGGAGGTGAGCCGCAAGGATCACCAGCTGTTCGTGGAGGCATTCCGGGAAGGCGAAATCGCGGGCGTCTCGGCAACCTGACGCGCTACAGGAGTACCGAGTTCAGCTCTTCCAGGACGCCTTCCGCGCTTCGTGCGGCAACGGTGCACGCCCGGGCGGTGAACTGGTCCAGCAACGGGTGACGCGCGCGTTCCCGCCATTTCCGGACGGCGGCGAGTGCCCTCATCCGCTGCAATTCCACCGCGTCGTCATTGTCGGTCCCGAGCCGCTCGGAGATCGAGATCCCGAATCCGCCGATCAGTCGCTGCAACTCGGCCAGGTCGTCGGGGGGTAGCCCCACCTCGGTGGACCGCAGCCGCCCGAGGAGCCGCAGTTCCTGGAAACCGTGCACATCGGACAGCAGACGCTCGGCAGCCAGCAGGATTCCGCCTGCGCCCTGCACCGGATGGGCGGTGAGCACCCGCTTCAACGCAACCAGCGCGGAGTGTGTCTTCAACTGGTCGGCACGCTGCCCGAATTGGATGTCGATGACCTGACGCAACTCGTCGAGCCCACTACGCTCCACCAGTTCGGCGGCCAGCGTCGGCGAGTCCCGGGTGCCCAGCCGAATCAACGTGACGGCCATTCGAATGCCGAACAGCCCGAACCGGTCGGCCAGCTGCGCCCGCATTCGAGCATCGACGGGCAGCGGGCTGTCTTCCCGGGCGAAACGGTCGGCCGACAGCATGGCCATGTTCAGGTCGTCCACCGACACCTCGGCCAGATGCTGGAATGCGGCGAACTCGGCCTGCCGCATCGTACGGGCACCCAAGGCGAGCAACCCCGCGACGGGAACCACCGCCTGACACAGCCCGGTGCGTTCGAGCTCGCCCGCGAACCGGGACGCCACTTCCTTCGCCGACATCATGGCGTCGAGGCGTCCCGCCCCCACCTCGTCGGCCCGGGACACGACACCGACCACACCGAGTGGACCCGACTCGTCTCCCACGTGATCCCCGATCTGGCCGAGGAACTGCACATCCGTCGCATTCAGGGTGCGCAGAAGGTAGACGACGGCGTCGGCACCGGAAGCCTCGTTGTCGGGGGTGAGCATCTCGAGGGTGCGCGCCGACACGTCCCGCGACAGCGAGGAGGTGCCGGGGGTGTCGATGATGGTGGTGTGGGCCAGCGCCGACGAGGGCCACTCCACATCGAGCCGGTCGACCTGCGCGGCGGTCAGGTGCCCGAGGTCGAAAGTCAGATGTCCGTCCCGGCGCAACACCGGAACGTTCGCCGAGGCCAACGCGCCGTCGGGGCCGTCGGCCTGGTACCAGGCGGTGACGGCGGGCGTCGACCCGCTGCGGTACCACGTGACGACACGGGTGCACTCCGTCGCATCCGTCGGGGCGATGTCTTGGCCCACCAGCGAATTGAGCAACGTGGACTTACCGGCTTTCAGAGAACCCGCCAGCGCTACCCGCAGTGGTTGTTCGAGGCGGCGAGCGCATTCGGTGAGCTGATCGCGAATCTCGGGCCGGCCGGCGTAGAGCTGCCTGGCCGACGCGATCAGCCTGCGGGCCTCCGGAAGTGGCGCTGCGGTCATGCCGTGATCGCTCCGGCGTCGCCGGCGACGAGCTGGGCTGCCCGCCCCTTCAGTTCGGAGGCGATGTGCAGATCCTTCTCGAGTTGCGCGATCCGGCGCGTGCGCTCGGTGGACTCGAGGTTGGCCGCCTCCTGCGCGGCACGCAGCGAATCGTTGATCGAGCGCAATGCCTGCTCGGCGATGCCTGTGAAGTGATCGCGCAGCAACCGCTGGATCGAGCGGAGCCGGTCTTTCGACTCCTTGCCCACCTGGAAGCTGGCGTCGTCCGCGAACCGGCGGATGGCCGCCTTCGCCTCGCCCCGCCGCTTGAGGACCCGGCTCTCCTTGTCCTCTCGATACGCTTTGGTACCGAGAAGGACACCGGCCCCGATCGAGATGGGGTTGACCAGCGCCATGCCCATCATGGTGGTGATGAGCCCGAACATCAGCACACCACCGTACGAGCCGCGCATACCGACGAGCACTTTCTGGGTGATGCCGATCCGCCCCGACTCGAGATCTGCGAGCGAAGCGACGGGCTCGAGGACCCCGTCGACGTTCGCGATGTCGAGGTGCGGAAGCTCCACGGCACCGGTTTCGGCGAAGTGTTGAGCCACCACCTCGGCGAGCCACAGCGCGCGGTCGTGCGCCCACACGAAGTTGTCACCGATAGCGGTGGCGAACTCCTGCTCGAGCCACTGCCCCAACGCGTCCCAGTCCTTGCCCGGGTCGCCCTGGTCGACGGTTTCTTCGGCTTCGCGCGTCACGCGGCGCAGCCGGTCGCGGAGATCGTGATCGATATCCGCGGCCAGGTCGGCGATACCGTCTCCGAGGGTCTGCTGCCACAGCGACGTCCGCTTGTGCAGATCTTCCGCCGCGGCCTTCGCCTTCTGCAGCTCGGCGACCGCAGCGACGCCCTTGGCCGGATCACGAAGGGCAGCAAGCTCACTACCGATTCCAAGGGTCAGATGCTCGGCCACCGAGGACACGTCGAGCGACACCGCGCGACGCGTGTTCGACTCCGCGCGGGCCACCACCCGATCGCGGAGGAAGGCGTAGAGCTCGACGAAGCCCGATTCGGTGTTGAGCTCCTCGTCCTGCAGCCGCAGTGCATGGGAACGGAGGAGGGAGGAAATGGGAATCAGCGGTACGTCGAGGCCGGCGCGCGCGAGGTGCCCTCGATCGGCCTCGACGATGTCCCGCCAATGGGGATACAGGTCTGTCTTGCTGATCAGGCAGGCCACCGACGGGCACAGGCTCGTGACCTGCCTGATGAACCCGAGCTCCGGTTCGGTGAACTCCTGGCTCGCGTCGGAGAGAACGAAGACGGCGTCGGAGGCGGGAATCAGCCCGAGCGTGCTCGCGGCGTGTGGATTGCCTGCGCCGCCCACGCCGGGAGTATCGACCAGGACCAAGCCGTCCGCCAGCAGTGGACTCGGCACGTTGACCTCGACCCGCAGTACCTCCCGACCCCCGGCCCGGGGTGAGGCAGGCGTAATGCCGGTCAGCTCCTCGAGAGGCAGCGGGACCCGGATCGGATCTGCGCCGGGATCGGCGAGGACGAGTTCCGCCGACGCAGTCTCCGCATTCTGTACAAGGGTGGGAATGGCGGTGGTCTCGTCGTCACCGACCGAGCACACGGTCAGGTTGAGCAGTGAATTCACGAACTGGCTCTTGCCCTGCTTGAGCGGGCCGACCACCACGATGCGCATCCGCGGATCGAGGACGCGGGTCCGGGCCTGGTCCAGCCGCTGCGCCAGATCTCCGCGTCCGAACCGCCGCGCGACATCCAGAGTCTGCTCCAGCAGGGCGGTCATGGATTGCGCAGTGGTGGCGCCGTGCTCGGCGGTTGCACTGTGCTCGGTGGCACTGTGTTCGACGGCACTGTGCTTGCCGGTGGCACTGTGCTTGGCGGCACTGCTTCTAGCGGCTGCACTGTCCATGAGTTCCGTTGACCCGCAATTCTTCCGACCTCGTGCGCACACCGCGTTCCGATGCACCCACACCCGACTGTGGAATCAGCCCCGTCCGCATAGCGCGTCCGGGGCTGATTTCGTTACATCGTACGGCGGTTCCGGCCGCCCCGTCTGGGGGATGCCGGAACCGCCGTCTCATCACGGTTCGAAGTGATCGACAACGTCCGTGACGTGCTGCGTGGGTGCCACCGAGGAATCGGTGTCGGCGAACAGGGAGCCTTCCGAATCACCGGTCAGGCTCGACTCCGCACCGAAGGCGTCCTGGGCGTCGATCGAGGACCAGGCGTTGGAACCCGCATCGACAGTGCCGCCCAGCGTCGACTCGAGGCCGCCGCCGATCTCACCGGTGGTGTCGGCCACAGCCCCGCCGACCGCTCCGATGTCAGCCGAACCGCCCGTGGTCGCGTCCGCTTCGGCCGATCCACCGGCCGAAGCGCCACCGTCGATCGCACCGCCCACTCCGGCGGCACCATCGACAGCTCCGTCGAGGGCTCCACCGACCGAGGTGCCGAGCGAACCGAGGCCACCCACGCCACCCGACAGTCCGGCACCGAGGTCGGTCACTGCATCGGTGGTGGCGTCGAGGCCACCGGTGAGACCTGCGGTGGCGTCGACCGCGCTGTCCACGCTGCCTTCGATTCCACCGGCGACGTCGCCACCGATTCCGGTCGCGGCGTTCACCGTGCCACCGAGGTTTCCACCGACGTTCGCCGCCGTGTCCAGCGCGCCTTCGACGGTTCCGCCGAGGTTCGCCGCGGTGTCGAGCGCACCGCCGAGGTTGGCGTCGACGTTCGCGCCTGCGTCGGCCACGGCACCGACCGTGGCTCCTGCTTCGCCGACCGCGTCGACGGCACCGTCGACACTTCCGGTCACCGCGGTGCCCAGGCCTGCGCCGGCATCGAAGATTCCGCCGAGACCGCCGGTGAGGCCGCTCGTCAGACCGGCGCCGAGGCCACCGGCCGTCTCCAGGCCGCCGACCAGGTTGGTTCCGAGGTTGCCGCCGAGGTCGGCGCCCGCGTCGGCGACCGCACCGACACCCGCCGCGACTCCGGCACCGATGCCCGCGGCGGTCTCCGCCCCACCGGCGACACCGCCACCGACAGCTCCACCGACGTTGCCCGTCAGCTCACTACCTGCGTCGACCAGTCCACCGAGGGCACCGTCGATGCCGCCGGTCAGGCCGCCCGCGAGGTCGGTACCCGCGTCGAGGGCACCGTCCAGGGCCCCGCCCACACCGGCAGCAGCGCCGAGTCCGAGGTCGGCATCCAGCGCCGAGTCGAGGTCGAGTCCACCGCCGGCCTCGAGTGCGGTCTCCAATGCGGAGCCGAGCGTGGCGCTGAGGTCACCGTCGGCCCCGAGGACACCACCGAGAGCGGTACCGAGAGTGCTACCGATGCTTCCCTCGCCACCGAGGACGGTGTCGAGGTCCAGAGCGCCGCCGGTTTCG
This sequence comes from Rhodococcus sp. ZPP, assembly GCF_017656075.1. Lineage (NCBI taxonomy): Bacteria > Bacillati > Actinomycetota > Actinomycetes > Mycobacteriales > Nocardiaceae > Rhodococcus > Rhodococcus sp. ZPP. The sequence goes on along the minus strand of NZ_CP058638.1, from coordinate 4,916,436 downwards.
AGTGCGCCACCGAGGACGCCGCCGAGAGCTGCACCCAGATCGGCTCCTGCGCCGCCACCGACACCGAAGGCGCCGCCGAGCAGACCACCGAGATCGGTCACCGCATCGAGGTCGACCCCGCCACCGGCTCCGAGCGCCGCATCGAGTGCTGCGCCGAGGCCGGCGGTGGCGTCACCGTCGACTCCGAGGGCCCCACCGAGTGCACTGCTGATCGTGGTTCCGAGATCCGCACCGCCTTCGAGGATGCCGCCGAGTCCGAGACCGCTCTCCAGGGCACCGCCCAGAACGGCTCCGAGATCCGCACCGGCCTCGCCGCCCAATCCGAGGGCGCCGCTGAGCGCCGTCGTCAGCTCGGAAGTCAGTTCGCCACCGAGTCCGAGGTCACCACCGAGTCCGAGACCCAGGTCGCCGCCCAGCAGGCCGCCGAGGTCGATGTCCGTCACACCACCGGCACCCAGTACCGCTTCGAGGGTGCTGCCCAACTCGGTGGCCAGGCCACCGTCGAGCCCGAGCGCACCACCGAGGACCGTGCCGAGCGCGGCATCGAGTCCCAGACCGCTCTCCAGCGCAGCCGACAGGGCGCCACCGAGACCACCCTCGAGATCCAAGGCGCCACCGAGCAGACCACCCAGCGCACCACCGAGGTCGGCACTGACGTCGCCACCGGCACCCAGCACACCACCGAGCAGACCGCTCAACGCACCACCGAGGTCACCATCCGCACCGAGAACCGCACCGAGGTCCAACCCGCCACCGGCACCGAGAACCGCCTCCAAGGCGGTACCCAGGCCAGCGGTCAGATCGCCACCGACACCGAGCTCGCCGCCCAGCAGACCACCGAGAACGGCACCGAGACCACCCTCCGCACCCAGAACCGCGTCCAGGTCCAGGCCACCACCGAGATCGGCGATCGAACCGAGAGTCGCACCGAGCGCACCACCGAGATCCGCACCGAGGTCACCACCGGCACCGAGAACCCCACCCAGCGCGGTGCTGAGCACACCACCGAGATCCGCACCGAGCACACCGTCGAGCGAACCCGCCACATCACCGAGCAGATCGCCACCCAACAGGCCGCCGAGGTCGATGTCCGTCACACCACCGGCGCCGAGTACCGCTTCGAGGGTGCTGCCCAACTCGGTGGCCAGGCCACCGTCGAGCCCGAGCGCACCACCGAGGACCGTGCCGAGCGCGGCATCGAGTCCCAGACCGCTCTCCAGCGCAGCCGACAGGGCGCCACCGAGACCACCCTCGAGATCCAAGGCGCCACCGAGCAGACCACCCAGCGCACCACCGAGGTCGGCACTGACATCGCCACCGGCACCCAGCACACCACCGAGCAGACCGCTCAACGCACCACCGAGGTCACCATCCGCACCGAGAACCGCACCGAGGTCCAACCCGCCACCGGCACCGAGAACCGCCTCCAAGGCGGTACCCAGGCCAGCGGTCAGATCGCCACCGACACCGAGCTCGCCGCCCAGCAGACCACCGAGAACGGCACCGAGACCACCCTCCGCACCCAGAACCGCGTCCAGGTCCAGGCCACCACCGAGATCGGCGATCGAACCGAGAGTCGCACCGAGCGCACCACCGAGATCCGCACCGAGCACACCACCGGCACCGAGAACCCCACCCAGCGCGGTGCTGAGCACACCACCGAGATCCGCACCGAGCACACCGTCGAGCGAACCCGCCACATCACCGAGCAGATCGCCACCCAGCAGGCCCTCGAGCGTCGCGCCGAGGCCGCCGCCCGCACCGATCGCCGCATCGAGGGCACCGCCGAGAGCGCCGCCGAGACCGGCGTCCACTCCGAGCACACCACCGAGCGTCGAGCCGAGTGCGCCACCGATGTCCAGTCCGCCGCCGATGCCGGCCAGGATGTCACCGCCGAGGTCGCCGCTCACGTCACCGACCACACCGAGGACCGCGCCGAGGGCAGCACCCACCTCGGCACCCAGGTCGCCGCCGATGGCCAGCGCCGGAGCGAGGATCGCGGTCAGTCCACCGGTCAGATCGATCGCCGGGACCGCGGAGACAGCTGCGGTCAGAGCAGCGGCGAGCTGGGCGGTGATCTCGCCGCCGAGGCCGAGGAAGCCGTCGAGTGCACCGCTGATGACGCCGCCGATGTCGAGGGCGCTGTCGAGGTCGAGGCCACCGGTGAGAGACAGCGCAGCGTCGAGCGCCGCACCGAGTGCAGCACCGAGCTGCGCACCGATCGCGCCGCCGATCTCGAGCGCCGCACCGAGTGCCGCGCTCAAGGCTGCGGTCAGTTCTGCCGCGAAGTCGAAGTCGCCGCCGAGACCGGCGCCGAGGCCGAGGCCGGCACCCGCTCCGACGCCTACTGCACCGCCGAGGCCGCCACCGAGTCCGAGGCCACCGCCCAGGCCACCGCCGATTCCGGCACCGATCCCACCGGCGACGTCACCGACGACGCCGGTGCCGGCGTTGACGATGGCGGCCAGGTCGGCTCCGCCGCCCGCGAACAGTCCGGATTCGGCCACCATCGGGGCGACGGACACGATGTCGGCGTGGGTCACACCCTCCAGGCCTGCGGCGCGCACAGTGCGTCCGTCGGGTTGGCGCAGTAAGCGGCAGCAGCCTGCTCGTCGCGAAGAAGGCCGAGGATGAACTCGAGGACGGCGTTGGTAGCCATGGCAATCTCTCCTGTGGTCGAGGATCGGGGAGTTCGGGTGGCCACCACAACAGCTGTGACGGCGAGTGAAACCCACGTTATGGATCGGCGGCCCCCTTCCCAACGGGGAGCGGCCCCCCACTCCCGCACCCCTCGATCGGGGATGCCCCCTCGGGGGGAACCGGCACCTCGTTAGGGGGTAGGGGGCCGTTAGGGGGATCCTCCCCGTCATATGCGGCAACCTGCACTGTCGACGTAACGAAACAGCCATTGCACGCGACAAGCCGGGTAACGACACGACGACGGTGCCGTCTGAGAACACGACGGCGGTGCCGTCTAAGAGACACGGCGGCGCCCGCCCGCCCGGACCACAGGAGTGGAACATGGCTGCAGCGCTCGGCATCGGTGTCGGATCGGTCAATACGGTGGCCGCAGTCGACGCGGACGGGACGGGTGTTGCGGAGGCCTCGGACCTCACCGTCCTGTCACGGGCCAGCATTCTCCACCTCTCCCCCGATCGGGCACCGATCCTCGGCACCGACCCTGAGGAGCCGGGCGCCATCGCGGTCTCCGATTTCGCGAACCGTGTCGGGGATCCGGTGGGGATACTCGCCGACGACGGCTCGACCTACTCGGGCGAGGACCTCGTCGCTACCGCGGTCAGCTGTATCGTGCACGAAGCCGCATCGGGCAGACACGGGATGCCGACCACGGTGGTCACCCACCCCACTGCCTGGTCGCCGTACACGGTCGGTGTGCTGGCGTCGGCGCTGGAACAAGCCGGTGTCGCAGACGCCACCCTGGTATCCGAAGCGCAAGCCGTGACGGCGTGGCTCGAGCGAACCCGTGGCGCGCTCCGCGACGCGGTGACAGTGATCTACGACCTCGGTGGCACCTCCCTCGACATCACCTTGTTCCGTTCCACCGAGAACGGTGAGGGTGCCGGTGTGCTCGGTAAGCCGGTCCGCTCCGAAGACTTCGGTGGCGCACATTTCGACCACGCCACCATGCAGTACGTGCTGGGTAACGTGGCCGAGCAGTTCGGGGACATCGATCCGTTCGCTCCGGACACCGTGGCCGCACTGACCCTGCTGCGCGCCCGCTGCACCGCCGCGAAGGAGGCTCTTTCCTCCGACACGGAGGCCATTATCAGTATCGAGCTTCCCGGAGTCTCCACGGACGTGCGGCTGGTGCGTTCCGAACTCGAGGACCTCATTCGCGAACCCCTTCAGGAATCGGTGACGCTCGTCCGCGAGAGCATCCACGCTGCCGGCCTCGAGTCCAGCGACATCACCCAGGTGGTACTCACCGGGGGAAGTGCCGCCATTCCGCTGGTCGCCGAGCTGTTGTCCGCGGAACTGCGCGTCCCGGTGATCGCCGCGGAACGTCCGGCGCACACCGCCGCGCTCGGTGCGGCCCTACTCGCGGGCGAGCGCAATGCCGGACGCGCCGCCGCCCCGACCGTCGCGCGGATGCCTGCAGTCGTGCCCGTCGCCGCGCCCGCCGCTGCGGCCGTTCCGGTCGCTCACGTCGACTCCGACGCCGAGACCGTCGCCTTCACACGAACACCGGCACCGGTCCTCGCCGATCCCCCACCCACTGGAATGTCCAGGAAGAAGAAGGCCGGCATCATCGCGGCGTCCGCGGCGGCGATCGTGCTACTCGGCGCCGGCGGACTCTCGCTCGGCACCGCGTTGACCGCCCCGACGGCCGAGTCGGACTCGGCCACCTCCCAGTTGTCGAGCACCTCGGGCGGCTCGGCGACGACCTCCGGCACCCCCGCCGAGGCGGCCGCCCCCGGCACGTCGGCAGCGGCAGATCCCGGTGCAGCAGCCGGTGTCGCGGCGACGGGCGTGCCCGGAACCGCCGCTGGTGTCGCCACTCCGGTAGCAGCACCCGGAGCCCCGGCTGCGCCGCCGGCACCGGTCGGACCGGCCCCCGTCCCGGCCGCCCCCGGCGCTCAACCCGCCGCGCCGGCACCGGCTCCCGCACCTGCCCCCGCGCCGGCACCAGCACCGGCTCCCGCCCCGGCGCCCGCGCCGGCACCTGTCCCTGTCCAGCCGGACGGCGGCGAAATCGCGAATTCCTTCATAGAGGGAGCGCAGATCGTCGGAGGGTACATACCGACGGCGCCTCAGCAATTACCTGTGCCCAACTTTCCATCCGGCAACGGCGGATAGGGACCGCCGGTGTCCACACGGCCTCCGTCGCCTGCACCCGCCACCCACCGCGACCTCGCGTCGCTCGATGCTTCCCAGCTGTCGGTACTCGGATTGCTGCTGCTCGGGAACGACCCCGACGAGATCGTGGTCGCCGCCGTCCTCGACATCGAACCCGACTCCGCACGCAGTGCGATCGAGGTGTTGCGCGCGGACGGTTTCGTCGACGAACGTGACACCCTCGTCGAGCCGCATCGCCGCCGCCTCGCTGGTGTCCTCGGCGAGAAGCGCGTACACGCGTTGGCTCGCCGCCTGCTCACCCATCATGTCGCCGCGGGTACGCTCACCCTCCCCGTCGCCCGGGCAGTGGCCAAGACGGGTGTCCGCAGTAGCGAATTGTCCGAATTCCTCTGCAGCCGAGCACAACTGGCCGACCCGTCCGAGGCGGTGTCGCTGTACGGCGACGCCGAACGCGTCGGCCGGCTCGACGACGCCGCCGTTCTCGGTTACGCGGAGGCCTGTGCACTCAGTGGCGACCTCGACACGGCCGTGGGTCTCGCCGATTCGGTACTCGAGCGGTCGGCCTCCGTCAGTGATGCGGATCTGGCTGCTGCCGTGCGCGTGTCGGCCGCCGGAGCCGCCTACTGCGGGATGATCGACCGCAGTGCCGAGTTGTACGCCTGGCTGGGCCCGAACCGGGTGGGTTCGGACGCCTCCGTCGCCGCCTCCGTTCTGGTCGTGGCCGGCCGGCTCGACGAGGCGCAATCCGTCCTCGCCGCGAGCGCCGGTGCGCCACCGACCGCCACTACTGCCGGTGCCGCCCTCGTCGCAACCGGGCTCGTGCACTCGGTGACCGGTTCCGCGAATGCGGCACTGAACTCCCTCACCCGAGCGCTGTCGTTGCCGGGCCGCGCCGCGCGGCCCCGCGTGCTGCCCGACTCCCCAGCCGCGATCACGGCTCTGGCCGCCCTCCATTGCGGTGAACTCGCCCACGCGGAAGCCGTGCTCGCTCGTGCCCGGGAGAGAGACCGGCCCGGAAGTGTCACCGCGAATCGACACCACCTCCTGACGGCGTGGACGTCCATGGTGCGCGGTGACCTCCCGTCGGCGCAGGCCCGGCTCGATTCGCTCGACGTCGACACCATGCACCAGCGTGATCTTCTGTTCGTCCACGGCTTGCGGGTCGGTTTGGCACGGCGGACCGGCGACAACGCCGCACTGTTGCAGGCGTGGGCCGGAGCGCAGGGGGTTCTCGCCGAGTATTCGGTGGACCTTTTGAGCTTGCTACCCCTCGGTGAGCTGTGGCTGACGTCGATCCGGGTGGGCGAGGCGGCCCGCATCACCCATCTGGTCGAGGATGCGCAGTCGCTGGTACGCACTCTCGGCGAACCCGCCATGTGGGCGTCGGCCCTGCACTGGTACGGCGTCCAGGCCTCGATCCTGGCCGAATGCCCCGCCGATCTGATCCCGCACGCGCGTGCCCTCGGTGAAGCTTCGAAGGTCAGCGCCTACGCCGCCGGCCTCGCCGGTGCCGGGCGGGCCTGGTTGCGGGTGCTGCAGGGCGATATCGATGTCGCAGCCGTCGAGGACGCTGCCCGGACCCTCGACCGGATCGGACTTCCCTGGGATGGTGCGCGCCTGGCCGGAGAGGCCGCGCTGCGCGCCTCCGACACCAGGGTGGCCACCGCGTTGCTCCAGGTGGCGCGGACCCTCCGCCAGCCGGCAGCGACAGCGACGGGTGCGGAGCCCGCGACAGTTGCCGGTCCGAGTGCGCCGGGCACCCTCACCGACCGCGAAGCCGAGGTGGCCGAGCTGCTCGTCCAGGGATTGACGTACAGGGAGATCGGAAGCCGGTTGTACATCTCCGCCAAGACGATCGAACATCACGTGGCACGGATTCGGCGGCGCCTCGGCGCCGAGTCGCGGTCGGAGCTACTGTCGATGCTGCGGGCCATGGGACATGGGACCACGTCGGACACCGCACGCTCCTGACGCCGGGACCGGTGTAACCATTCGACCTCGTCGGGCGACACACTGTGCAATGGTGCGGTGACGCACCTCATGTAATAGTGCGGTGACGCACCCATGCAACGGTGCGGTGACGCACCCACGACCGTGCGCCCAGTAAGGATCTGCGATGACCACCGGAGTCGGACTCACCGTCGGCCATTCGGTCTCCACTGCGGTGGTGACCGCCTCGGGCACCGATGTGAGAACGATCGAGCATCCGTCCGTCCTGTTCACCGCTCCGGACGGCACGGTGCAGCTCGGTGACCCCGGTACGGAGTCGACGGGGTCGGTGCAGGATTTCCTCTCCCGAGTCGGTGAGCCTGCCGGGATCGAGTACGCGGGCACGCTCACCCGGGCAGAAGATCTCGTCGCCACCGCCATGTTCTGTCTCTTCCGCGAGGCCGCCGAGGGGCTGACGGGGACGGTGAAGGTAACCGCCACCCACCCGTCGGACTGGGCTGCGGACACGGTGACGAAGCTCCGCGAATCTCTCGACTACATGGGGCTGCAGGAGGCGACCCTCGTCGCAGAGTCGGTGGCGCTGGCCGCCTCGGACGAGTCCCCCGCCCACGGCGCGGCCCTGCTTGCCGCCGGCTTGGCATTGACTCCCGACGACACCCAGGCCGACACCGAGTCGATCCCGGTGATCGCACCTCCCGTGCACACCGCGTACTCCGCCGTCGCAGACGTGCCCGCTGTCGTCGCAGCGCCGGTCGTCGCAGGTTCGGCCGCGGACCCGTCGGTCGCCACCGGGCCGGCCGCTGTGCCGACCGGCTTCACCCCGCCGGTACCTGCCGCGAAGCGCACCACCCGCAGACCGTTGATCTTCGCCGGCGCCGCCGCAGCCGCACTGATCGCCATCGGTGGTGCGGTGGCCTTCGCCCTCACCGACACCGGCAGCACGGCCGTTCCCGCCATCCAGGACGCCCAGACCGCGTCGCTGCTGCCGTCGTCGACAACGACGGTTGTGAAGGCGCCGGTCGTGTTTCCCACTGCCGTTTCCGAGGAGGTGCCGGCGACCACCGACGTCGCCCCGCCCCCGTTTACGGCGGTCGAGCCGACACCGGTGGCGACGACGTCACAGTTCGTGCCACCGCCCCCGCCGCCGCCGGTCATCACGCTTCCGCCCATCACCATCGTGACGACGACGGCACCGACGACGACGGTGACCACGGAGCCGACGACGACCACACCGACTACGACGGAGACGTCTACGGAGTCGGTCACGACGACGACCACGACCACGACGGTGGCGGGAGCGGCCGAGTAGAGGCTTCGGTCACACCTCACCGACATGTTTATGCGTTCGTAGCCTAAGGTGGGGCGCTGATACCCACCCAGAAGGAATCCCTCGACATCGGGTTCCGTGCAGAAGGGATTTCATGCGTAACGTGCTGGCGCACCGCGCCGCTGTAGTAGGCGCCTCGGCGATGCTTCTCCTCTTTCCGTTCTCGACCGCCGCCCAGGCAGACCCCGTTACGCAGCCCGACAGCACAACTCAGCTGAGTGCGGACGCGTTGCCCGCCGAACTCGTCGAAGCGATCACCCGCGATCTGAAGATCAGCCCGCAGGAGTACCTCGACCGCGCCGCGAAGGCTCAGGAGCTGGGTAGCTACGCCGAGGATTTCCGAGCCGAGCACCCGGACGGTTTCGCCGGTGCCTGGATCGGTCTCGACGGACAGCCCGTCGTTGCGGTCACCACCACGGAGGCTGCCGCGAAGGCGGCTGAGGCCGGGTATACGACGCGCATCGCGCCGGTCTCCGCGAACGGCCTCGAGAAGACTCTTTCCGACGTGAACGGCTGGATCGCGGGCCTCCCCAAGGATGTCGCCTCGCAGATCAACTCCGCGTCGATCGACGTACTCGAGAACCGCGTCGTCATCGACGTCGTCAATTCACCCATCGGTCAGGCGCTCAACCTGCCGACCCTGCTCGCCAACGTCAAGGTCATGCTGAGCCCCGGCGGTGGCGGTCCGGTCGAGAGGGGCCCCCTCGGCGGCGACACCTACATCACGACGGTGGGTGAACTTCCGAAGACGCCGATCGGCGAGATTTCTGTCTGCTCCCTCGGTTTCAACGGAGTGGACGACAGCGGTCAGTCGTACAACATCAGCGCAGGCCACTGCAATCCTGCGGAAGGCCAGCCGTCCCCCGTATTCCTCCCGAATCACCAGAACGTCGACGACAGCCAGCAAATCGGAGCGTTCTCCCACTCCTCAGTGGGTAACCCCGCAGACAAGCTGGACTACTCGCTCATCAAGCTCAACGACGCCGGCGTTCAGGCCGGCCTCGACCGTCCCGCGATCCGCGGCGCGAACGGCACCGCACTGCAGATCACGGGCACTGCCCGGCCCGTCGTGGGTGCCCCGATCTGCAAGTCGGGACAGACGTCGTCCTTCACGTGTGGTGTGGTGGCCGCCGACCACGTCGAGACGCAGCTGTTCATGGCCGATGGCAGCAATCGCGTGATCAACGGGTTCGCCGGCACCGCCTGCACGCTCGCCGGCGACAGCGGCGGTGCCATTGTCACCGGAACGCTCGCGCTGGGAATCACCAGTGGATCCAACGCCAGTGGGGCGCCGAACTGCACCGAGGCCAACCTGGTCCTGGCCCCCGAGGGCGGCACGGCCAACCTCGGGATACCGGTGGCGGACATCGTCGCGGCAGCGGGCTCCGGCCTGCAGGTCCGCACCATCGCCGACTAGTTCCGCTGTTCTTCCACCTCGCCCGGTATCCGTCACGCGGATGCCGGGCGAGGTCGTTTTCGCGGTCCGGGGCTCGAGTCGATTGTGTGTGTGCCCGTCGGCCGATCGGCCGCAGCCGACAGTGTTACAGGTGGGATTAGTCGGCCGGAACCCATATAGTCGACTCCGACTGTGTACGGCCCCACCCGCGGGGGCCGTATTCGTATGCGCCGCGAGCGCCTGCGAACAAACGAACTGAGAAAGGCCCCTATGCGTAGCTCCATCGCACGTCGTGCCGCCGTGTTCGGCTCGGCAGCGCTGCTGCTCCTCGGTCCCGTGACCGCCTCCGCCCAGGCTGATCCGGTCGAACCCGAAGTCTCCGATCAAGCTGCGGCGCTTCCGATCGAACTGATCGATGCGATCCAGCGTGACCTCGCGTTGAGCCCGGACCAGTACCTGGAGCATGCGGAGCTGGGCCAGAAACTCGCCGAGTTCGCCAAGATCGCCCGCATCCAGTTCCCGGACGCATTCGCCGGTACCTGGCTCGATGACGCAGGCAACGCCATCGTCGGTGTGGCCGACGGCGCAGACAAGGATGCCGCGGTGGCCGCCGCCCACGAGGCCGGCTTCCAGGTCAAGGACGTGGCCCAGAGTGAGAGCAGCCTGCAGGCGCAGCTGAAGACCCTCGACGGCTGGCTCGATACGCAACCGCCCGCGGTCGCAGACCTCGTTCGCGGTGTCACCATCGACATCGTCAACAACGGCTTGGTTCTCCGCGCCGACAACGCAGGTGGCTTGCAACTTCCCGACTTCCTGCAGGGGGCCCGGGTGGTGCAGTCACCGGCCACCGCAGCCCCGCAGCCGTCTGCCGACCTCACACCGATCGCAGAGGTCATGCCCGCCGACGCCCTGCTGGGCGGCGACGCCTACGGGTCGCTGGGTGGTGGCATCGGTCTGCGCTGCTCGCTCGGTTTCAACGGCACCGACAACTCGGGTGGACCGGTGAACATCACGGCCGGACACTGCGACCCCAACCTCGCCGCCGCCGGTACCGCCGACGCGTCCGAGGCGTTCGCGCTCGCCACGGGCGGGACGGGTCCGCGCGTGGGCACCTTCGCCAAGACGAGTCTCGACATCCACGATTACGCGATCATCCGTGCCGACGCGGGCGCTGCGCACCGGTTCGAGAACAACGGTGTCCGGGTACCCGGCGCCGCTCCTCTGGCGATCACAGGAACAGCTGACCCCGTCGTCGGTGCTCCCGTCTGCAAGTCCGGTCTCACCACCGGCTACACCTGCGGTGTGGTGAAGGCCGTCGGCCAGACCGTCACGGTGGGTGAACGCACCCTGGCAGACAGCTTCTCGACGAGCATGTGTGCGTTGCAGGGCGACAGCGGTGGCACCATCGTCACCGGCACTCAGGCCCTGGGCATCTCCAGCGCGTCTAACGTGGGCCAGTACCCCATGTGCCAGGTCGCGGACGTCGTCACCTTCGTCCTCGGCGAAAGTCCGGAGTTGTTCGCCACCCCGATCAATGCGATTCTCGCGGAGAACCCGGGTCTGCGCGTGCGCACGTCGTAATATTAGGCACAAGACATACGACTACGGCCCGTCTCCTCGAGGAGACGGGCCGTAGTCGTATGTCGAGAATCGTCCGGACTGGCTGTCCAGCGGACGCTCGCGTCGTATCTTTTCTGGCGGTCGGTCGCGGTGATTCAGGCGGTCGGCGCAGGCGGCACGAAGGGCGTGTTGACGGTCACGAGGTACTGGATGCCGAGGATCGCGAGAGCGGCGCCACCCACGACGATGGTTCCGACGAGGCCACCAGCGGCGAAACCTGCCATCAAGCCGCCGAGGCAGCCGACCGGTGCGCCGACGAGTGTCACCGCGAAGAGCCCGCACCCCACGACCAGACCCACGACCCCGAAGACGACGCCGAAGATCAGGCCACCGATCAGGGTGGCGTATCCGAGGTAACTGTTGAAGTCGGCCAGTGCCTTGTCATCGCGTTCGTCCTGCGTGTCGAAACCCTCGTCGGCCACGGACTTCAGCGACTGCGCGACATCGGCAGGCACGCGGGGCGTGAGACGCAGGGTCCGCTCCGCGAGGTCGACGTCGATCGGATAGACCGCCTCTCCCACACGAATGGTGAGCGGAAGCGCGGCCACTACGGTGCCACCCTCGTCCACCACCTCCACCGCGTCCTCGGAGTCGGTGATGCGGAACGTTCCCGCGTCGATGGAGGTGACGACGGATGTGCCCTCGGCGTGGGCCGCGTACCCGATGTCCGGTGAGTCGACGGTCGGAACCGGCGCCGCGTGTGTGGTCCCTGCCGAGATCGCGAGCGCTGCCACGACCATGATCGCGCCGCTGGTGACGGTGCGCAGAGAACCGGCGAAACGGCCGCTCATGCGGCCGGAGCCGGAGCGGCGGGGGGAACGAAGGGGCTGTTGATGGTGTTGAAGTACTGAATCCCGAGCACGACGAGGGCGCCACCGCCCACCACGATGGTCCCGGCGAGTGCGACCACGGGCGCGACGATCAGGGCACCGCCGATGCATCCGGCAACCGGACCGGCCAGTCCGAGGAAGGGAATCACCAGGGCGGCTGTGCCTGGGATGACGCCGATCGCGCAGCCGATGCCACCACCGATGATCGCCGCGACGATGGCCGTGATGGCCGTCGTGATTCCCAATTGCTGCTGGAAGTCGTCGAGCGCCCGCTTGTCGCGCTCAGCTTTGTCCTGCGGCGCGGCGACATCGTTCAGAGTCAGTCGTTCCGCGACAGGAACGGGGGTCGCGGCCGCGGGATCCATGTTGGGGACCAGCCGAAGGACCTTGGCGGAGTGGTCGACGGCAACCTCGAACGGGTGCTGCAGGTCGTCGACCCGGAAGAAGGTAGGAATGGAGGCCACCACGGCGCGCCCGTCATCGATCACGTCGACCGTGTCGTTCGCGGCGTTGATCGAGAAGGATCCCGCGTCGATGGTCGCCACAGCCGCGTCTCCGTCACGCGCGGTCTGGTAGTTGATGTTCGGGACGCCCTGCTGCGCGGCCGGCGCCGGTCCCGGCGCGGGCTCGGCGGCCGACGGCGCAGCTGCCAGGGCCATCGCCGCGACGACGAGCATGGAAGTGGCGGTAAACCTTCGAAGAATCATCGAGATCCGTTTCAATGAGCGCAGCGATGGGACGCACGAAGGGTAGCCTAAGCATTCCCCAGATCCGCCAGTCGGCTCATCAGGTGTGATAGAGCTCACTCATCGAAACGGGAACCGCCCGCCCTCCAGGTGACGGAGGGCGGGCGGCGAGAAGAGAGGACGGACGCCTCCTACTTCACCCACTTCGTGGTGCCGGGAGGCGCGTTCAGCGTGTTGATCAGATCGATGCCCGCGACTACCAGCGTGGGACCACCGACGACAATCGTGCCGATAATGGCGCCGATTCCGGCTCCGGTCACACCGAACGGCAGGCATCCGAACACCGCGACGGGAGTGCCGATAGCGCATCCGACGGCGAATCCGAGGATTCCGCCGACGATCGTGCCGCCGAGACTCCCGACCGTGGTGGCAATTCCCAATTGCTGCTGAAAGGCCGATTGAGCTCGGGTGTTCTCGTCGATCGAAGCGACGTCGTGCAGCGCGACGGCCTCGATCCGGTCGTCGGGAGCGACGGGCGTGGCTTCGGCCTTGTCGACGCTCGGTGTCAGTCGGAGCGTCTTACCGTCTTCGGTAATCTCCTCCTCGAACGGAAACTCGAGCCCATCGAAGCGGTACGCAAGAGGAAGCGACACTACGGTTGCCCCGCCTGCATCCTTGATCGCCACCGACTTCCCGTCCGAGGAGAGCTCGAACACGCCGGCATCGAGTGTGGTCACGACGGCGCGGTCCTCGACGTGCGCCTCGTACCCGATATCGTCGCGAGATTCTGCCGGGTCCGCGACCGCTACCCCTGAGCCCGTCGCCAGGACACCAACCAATAGAGCCGATGTCGTAACGAAACGACGCAACTTCATTCCATCCCCTTAGAGTTTCAACCCCATCCATAAAGGACAGTAACGTGCGCCTGTGACAGATCCCAATTCAGGCACTGTTCGATAAAATCGTGCAATCCGGCAATGCCGATACCGAGTAAGGAATCGACGACCATTCACAAGAATGGAAACCCGGCCAGTCGCCTTTTACCGAGCACGCATTCAGATAATCTCCAGCAAACAGACCAGGGGACGGTTTCGTTGTGGGGCAGCTCTCCGAGCCCGGGCAGCGAACAGCCCCGCCGTGAACGAGCCACGACGGGGCTGAAGCAGGGAGACCGGGACTACTTGTCGCGGTCCGCGTAGATGGAGGTGCCGGGAGCGGCGTTATACGTCTCCCACAGTTGGTACGCGCTCACGCCCAGCGTGGGGCCGCCGGCGACGATCGTCCCGACCACCCCGCCAATCCCAGCACCGGTCACTAGACCAGGAAGGCACGCGGGCAACGTTGCTACACAGCCGATTCCAGCGCCGGCCATGGTTCCGACCAAGCTCCCGACGGTGACCGCGATACCGACCTGTGTACCGAACTGGGCGAAGGCCCGGTCGTTCTCCTCGCGGGAGGCGACGTCGTGGAACGGTAGCGACGACACTGCCGGTGCGCTCGACACCGGCGCGGAAGCGGGCCCCGCAACGGGTTCCGCTTGGGAAACTCCAGCAGCTGAGACGATGGCCAGTGCCGCCATTCCCGCTGTGGCTGCAGCTTTTCTCACGATCATGGATGCCTCTTTCAGGAACGTCCCGACGGAAGTACTGGAAAATCGTGTTCTGGAAAACCGTGTTCTGGATCGGATTGCGCGCTGAGCCCTCCCCGCACGACGCTGGGCAGAGCCGGAAAACACGCTCAGAGTAACAGCGCAGTCACGACCGGAACGTTCAAAAATGGAAACCCGTTACCGGTTCCATGTTACCGACGGGTAATGAACGGTGTTTCGTAATTCAGTCGAATGACAAAAGCTCGCCTGTCGCTCAAACTCCGCCCGAAAAACCAAACAAAAATGCAGCAATTGTTATTCGATTGCAACGCCATCGCATCACCTCCGCGACAGCGGCCGCCGACGAGGTCCCGCAGGAGGACCACCGAGTCCGCATTTCTGCACGCCCGGAAAGTGAAGTTAGGACGACCTTGGGAGCGGGGTCACTTTTCGACCACCTAACGTGACTTTCAGTTACGTCCGGTCGGTGCTTCCTCTCACACCGATTGGACACCCCGAAGGTGCTGGTAAACCGCCGAAAAACACTGGTTACCGGTCAGTAGGATGCTAGAGTTACTGACGGGTAACTTACGACGGGTTACGATCTTGAGCATTCCCGTGGTGGCCCCCGCGCCGCCCTGAAACGAAAGGCCGCGACATGAATGCCCTGACGATCACGTTGGGCACCATCGGCGTGCTGTTGAGCCTCGTGTGTTGGTTCGCCTTCATCGGTGGCGTGCTGAAGACGGTGAGCATCGTCCGCCTGGGCCAACCGGCACCCGACCGCTGGCGACCCTTCCTTCCCCGCTTCAAGCAGATGTGCGTCGAGTTCATCGCCCACACCCGCATGGCCAAGTTCCGCACGGTCGGCTGGGCCCACTGGCTGGTCATGGTCGGTTTCATGCTGGGTGCGGTCGTCTGGTTCGAGGCTTACGGCCAGACCTTCGACCCGGCTTTCCACTGGCCGCTCGTCGGTAACACCGCCGTCTACCACTTCATCGACGAGGTCCTTGGCCTCGGCACGGTCATCGGTATCACCACCCTGATCGTGATCCGGCAGCTCAACCACCCGCGCAGGCCGGAGCGGCTGTCCCGATTCGCGGGCTCGAACTTCCGCGCGGCGTACTTCGTCGAGGCGGTCGTCCTCATCGAGGGTCTCGGCATGATCTTCGTCAAGGCCGGAAAGATCGCCACCTACGGGCATGCCAACGCGTGGACCGACTTCTTCACGATGAACCTGGCAAAGCTGCTGCCCGCCAGCCCCAATCTGGTGGCGGTCTTCGCGTTCGTCAAGTTGATGTCGGGCATGATCTGGCTGTACATCGTCGGCCGCAACATCACCTGGGGTGTCGCCTGGCACCGGTTCGCGGCCTTCTTCAACATTTACTTCAAGCGTGAGGACGACGGCGGCGTCGCCCTCGGTGCGGCCAAGCCCATGATGTCCGGCGGCAAGCCGATCAACATGGAGGATGCCGATCCCGACAACGACACGTTCGGCGCCGGCAGCATCGAGGACTTCTCGTGGAAGGGCTGGCTCGACTTCAGCACCTGCACCGAGTGCGGCCGCTGCCAGTCGCAGTGCCCCGCCTGGAACACCGGCAAGCCGCTGTCGCCGAAGCTCCTCATCACGTCGCTGCGCGACCACGGATCGGCGAAGGCCCCGTACCTGCTGGCCGGTGGCCGTAAGGACATGGGCGGCGACGAGATCGGGCTGGTCGACGGCGAAGGCGGCGTGGACGAGGCGAAGCTCTCCGCCATCCCGGAGAGTGCCCGCCGTGAGGCGGAGCGCAAGCTTGTCGGCGAAACCGTCGAGGGCGAGTTGGCGCCGGTCATCGACTCCGAGGTTTTGTGGTCGTGCACCAACTGCGGTGCGTGTGTCGAGCAGTGCCCGGTGGACATCGAGCACGTCGATCACATCATCGACATGCGCCGTTACCAGGTGCTGATCGAGTCGGAGTTCCCCTCCGAGCTCGCCGGACTCTTCAAGAACCTCGAGAACAAGGGCAATCCCTGGGGTCAGAACGCCAAGGACCGTCTCAACTGGATCAGCGAGATGGACTTCGACATCCCGGTCTACGGCCAGGATGCGGACAGCTTCGAGGACTACGAGTACCTGTTCTGGGTCGGCTGCGCCGGCGCCTACGAGGACCGTGCGAAGAAGACCACGAAGGCTGTTGCCGAATTGCTCGCCACAGCGGGCGTCAAGTTCATGGTCCTCGGCGCCGAGGAAACCTGCACCGGCGACTCCGCTCGGCGTGCCGGCAACGAGTTCCTGTTCCAGCAGCTGGCCATGCAGAACATCGAAACGCTGAATTCGGTGTTCGACGGCGTCGAGCAAAACAAGCGCAAGATCGTCGTCACCTGTGCCCACTGCTTCAACGCCCTGGGCAACGAGTACCCGCAGGTCGGTGGTCAGTACGAGGTGGTTCACCACACTCAGTTGCTCAACCGCTTGGTCCGCCAGAAGAAGCTGATCCCCGTCGCCTCGGTCGGCGAGGACGTGACCTACCACGACCCCTGCTTCCTCGGCCGTCACAACAAGGTGTACGACGCCCCACGTGAACTCATGGAGGCGTCCGGCGCGAAGCTGAAGGAGATGCCGCGGCACGGCGAGCGTTCGATGTGCTGTGGTGCCGGTGGTGCCCGCATGTGGATGGAAGAGAACATCGGCAAGCGCATCAACGTCGACCGGGTGGATGAGGCGCTGAGCACCGCAACCACCAAGATCGCGACCGGTTGCCCGTTCTGCCGGGTCATGCTCAACGACGGTGTCACCGCGCGCCAGGAGTCCGGTCAGGGTGAAGGCGTCGAGGTCGTGGACGTCGCCCAGCTGATGTTGTCGTCCATCACGCGTCTCGACGCGGACAAGCTGGCCGACAACATCAAGGTGATCCCTCGTGAGAAGCCGGCCGAGCCGCAGAAGCCGGTGGAGCCGGTGAAAGACGAGGCGAAGGCGGAGGTCGTCGAGAAGGAGCGGGTCCGGGAGATCGAGGAGGCGGCCGACTCTCCGGCCGCCAAGCAGGCTCCCGCCGGTAAGGGCTTGGCAATGAAGGGCCTGGCCAAGGCGCCCGGCGCCACAGCACCTGGGGCGAAGGCTCCCGGCAAGGGGCTTGGCATGGCAGGCGGCGCCAAGGCGCCCGGCGCGAAGAAGACCGCAGCGCCGGCGGCCGAGAGCGCCGAGGCACCTGCCGCAGAGGCTCCCAAGCCCAAGGGCCTGGGACTCGCCGGCGGGGCCAAGGCTCCCGGTGGCAAGGGTCTGCAGATGAAGGGGGCCGGAAAGGCGCCCGGTGCCAAGGCCGCTGCTCCTGCTGCCGGCACTTCGGCGCCGTCCGACGCTCCCGCCGAGGCAGCCCCGACCTCCGCGGCACCCAAGCCGAAGGGATTGGGACTCGCCTCCGGAGCCAAGGCACCGGGCGGCAAGGGTCTGCAGATGAAGGGCAAGGC
Source organism: Rhodococcus sp. ZPP (assembly GCF_017656075.1). Taxonomy (NCBI): domain Bacteria; kingdom Bacillati; phylum Actinomycetota; class Actinomycetes; order Mycobacteriales; family Nocardiaceae; genus Rhodococcus; species Rhodococcus sp. ZPP. Next base: position 4,898,777 of record NZ_CP058638.1, on the reverse strand, counting down.
GAAGGCGCCCGGCGCCAAGGCCGACGTCGCTCCGACGGCCGATTCTGCACCGGCACCGGCTGCCGAACCCGAGGCACCTTCGACCGCCGAAGCACCTGCCACCGCCGAGGCACCTGTCAGCGAGGCGCCGAAGGCTCCCCCGGCTCCGAAGGCCGGCGGGCTCGGTTTCAAGGGCGGCGCCAAAGCACCGGGTGCCCGTCGCGCAGCCGCTCCCAAGGCCGCCGCTCCCGATGCCGCTGCTCCCAAGGCACCGGCAGGCGAGACGGACACCGCCCCCGCGTCCGAGGCTGAAGCCGTGAAGACGGCAGCGACGAAGGTCGATGCCGTCGATTCAGCCGAGGATTCGGCGTCGAACGGTGACGGATCGAACGGCCAGACGCCGGCGCCGCCGAAGGCGAAGCCGGGTGGGCTCGGCTTCAAGTCCGGAGCCAAGGCACCGGGTCGCAAGAGCTAGCTCCACTCGGCACGACAACCAGCGCCCCCACCGGACACGGTGGGGGCGCTGTTTTCGCGGTGTGACCGCCTGATTCGCGTCAGCGACCGGGGGTAACCGACTCTCGTGTCCGCGAGGAAGGAGTCGACATGGCCACGTGTGAGACCTGCGGAAACGAATATGACAAAACATTTACGGTGACCCGGGGTGATCGATCCGCCACCTTCGACAGCTTCGAGTGTGCGATCTCTGCGATGGCACCCGAATGCTCGCATTGCGGGTGCCGGATCATCGGTCACGGCGTCGAGGTAGAGGAAGTGATGTTCTGTTGCGCCCATTGCGCGGGCGCCGCAGGACACAGCGAGCCGGTCGATCGGGTCGCTCGATGACGACGGACGAAAGTCGAGACACCGATCGCATCTTTCGAAGTGCCGCCACGTTCACGTTGTCGGTACTCGGTGCCGCTCTGCTGACAATGTTGGTGGCACTCGGGTGGATGTCGACGCAATCCGGGGACTGCACGGACTCGATGATGGAGTGTGCCGGAGACGAAAAGTACCTTCTCGTCTTCGGCCCTCCTCTCGTGCTGCTGCTCGGCGGTGTCACGGCCTTCGTCCGCACATATCAGGTGTGGCGTGCCGGGGGCAGATGGTTCGTCTGGCAGGGCGCCGGCTGGATGTTGTTCGTGCTCATGCTGATCTATGCCGCCGCGTCGTCGCGCGCCCTGCTCGACGTCTGACCGACCGCAGTCCTACTGCTCCGCGTCCGGACGCCAGAGTTCGAGCCGCGGAATGTCGGGCGGTTCGAATCCGAGCACCTGACCGTAGAACGAGAGCTCGGCGTTGCGCGAACTGATCAACGTGGCGAGCCTGCGGAACCCGTGCGACTCGCCCTCGTACGCGAGGTAGGCGTGGGGTATGCCCTTGGCGACGAGCGCATCCCGGAATCGCTCCGCCTGCGACGGCGGGACGATCGGGTCGTCGAGTCCCTGGAGCAGCAGGACCGGGCAGTTCAGTCCGTCGACGTTGTTCAAGGGCGCACGCTCGGCGTAGAGGTCGGCCGATTCGGGGAGCGGTCCGATCAACCCGTCGATGTACCGGGACTCGAAGTCGTGTGTCTCCTTGACGAAACCGTCGAGCTCGGCCACACCGTAATAGGATGCCCCGCAGGCGAACACGTCGGAAGTTGTCAGCGCCGCCAGAACGGTCCAGCCACCGGCCGAACCACCCTCGATGGCGAGCCTGCGCGGATCCGCCAGTCCGGCGTCGGCCAGACCGGTCACCGCCGTGACCACGTCTTCGACGTCGACCACACCCCACTGGCCTCGGAGCCGGTTCCGGTACTCACGCCCGTATCCGGTGGACCCGCCGTAGTTCACATCGACGACACCGATTCCGCGACTGGTGAAGAACGCGAACACCGGATTGAGGGTCGGTGTCACGCGGGAGGTGGGCCCACCGTGAACGAACGCCACGTACGGCGGCAGCTCGCCGTCCATGCCGCTGTACAGCGGGTGACGTGGCGGGTAGGCGATCACGTGCACCTCCCTCTCGGGACCCCGGAAGGTCAACTGCTGCGCCTCGGGGAGGTACGCGGCCTCGGGGAGCTCGGTGACGGACAGGCGGACGGTGCGGAGTGCGCCGGTGTCGAGGTCGAGCTCGCGTAAGCCCGACGGAGCTTTCGCGCCCCCCGTGAGCAGCAACAGGCGATTCCCCTTGCGGTCGGACAAGCCGACCGTGGTGAGACCGTCGAGGGGGATATCCGTCAGGGAGCCCGTGTCCGGATCGAGCACCGCCAGGGTGTCGGTCCCGAAGGTACGGACGGTGAGCAGGGTGCCGTCTTCGCGTCGGGTGTGCCAGCGCGCGCCCAGCATCCACAGTGGGCCACCGATATCTGCGTCCATCGGGCACAGCGCCACGGGGTCCGCACCGTCGCTGCCGATGCGGTACATGTTCCACCAACCACTGCGGTCGCTCACGACGTGGAGCTCGTCCACTCCCACCCATTCGGGCTGCAGCACCGATTCCTCGGGTCCACCGAGAAGTGTCCTCACCTCGCCGACCGCGCGGCCACCGGCAAGGTCCACAATCCTGAGCTCGGTACCGTCCCAAGGCATTTGAGGGTGGTTCCACGCGATCCACGCGAGGTGGCGTCGGTCGGGGGACAGTCGCGGATACGCGAGGAAGTCGGACCCGGCCACGACGGACCGGACACGATCGGGGTCGTCCGCGCCCGACCCGTCCAGAGGAACCACGCAGATGTCGCGGGTGACGCCGCCCTCGGTGTCGTGCATTTCCCGCACCGCCCATACCGCTCCGTCGACGACCGACAGGTCGCCGTAACGCAAGGAGCACGGCTGCGGCGGAACAGGGGTCAGGGGTACGGGCGTCGCACCTTCGAGGAGGTAGAGCCGTTGATCACCGAACTCGGCGAACACGAGATGGCCGGAGTCGGTCACCGTCCAGGCGCCACCGCCGTATTCGTGTACCCGTGTCCGCGCGTTCCACGGAGCAGGCAGCACGTCTTCCGGCTCGTCGTCCAGCCCGAGACGGCGCACGGCGACACGCCCACCTTCGCTGGGGCGCAGCTCCGACCACCACACGTCGTCACCGACGTACCGGCCGCCCTCAACGGGGTGGCCGCTGGACGCGAGGTCCGCCGCCGCGATCGGAGAGGGCCAGGAGCCGTAGGGCGCAGAAGTCATTGGCCGAGGATATTCCGCCTCACCTCACTGTGCCGGCAGCCACGCCCCGTGAAGTCCTGCAGGCACCCGGATAGGCAACCGCACCTTGGCGATCGGCCCCGCTCCGGGGTCTTCGGCGGGAAGCACGAAGAACCACGACGACATGTCGTTCCGGTCGGTGCCGATCATTCCCCAGTATTCGTGCTCGGCGCCCGGCATGAAGATCGGTTCGCCCACCGACACACTGCCCGGGTCCCAGTGACATTGCGTGCCGCGGACGGTGTCGAAGAACCACAACGAATCCTGCCTGCCCCGGCTGACGTCGAGCTTGCCGACGGTGGCGATCGCGCGATGCGGTGCGGCGAGTTCGCGGTCGTCGACTCGGGGGAACTCGACGTCGCGGTCGGACATGACATCCTTCGTCAGGTGTCCGGTCTCGGGATCGATGACGACGCGGACCAGTGACCCGGTCGAGGGAGCCGGCGCCTTGGCGAACCCACCGGGGTACGTCCACTCCACATAGTCGACGGACACCTTTCCGTCGGGCAGATCGAAGGCATTGGCGAAGTGCCACACCCAGTACGCATCACACGTCAGCCAGCGCACGCGGCCGCCGTCGCGCGGAATCAGCGCGATACGCGTTCCCTCCTCGGGCCGCCAGTCGAGCACCGAACCACCGGTCAGCACCGCAGCCATGTCGAAGACGAGGGGGCACAGCATCAACACGATGTACCGACGCGTCAGGGCCATGTCGTGGATCATCAACGGCGTGTCCACGCCGTCGACCGCCGTCGGCGGGCGGGCAGCCGACCCGTCAGCGGCCACCACCGACCAGGTGAGATACGGGGCTTCGAGCATGTAGTTGAACAGCACCATCTCGCCGGTCACCGGGTCGATCTTGGGGTGGGCGGTGCTCCCCACGGACATCGCGCCGTCGCAGTTGTCCGGTCCGAGCGTGCTCAGGTCCTCGGGATTCAACCGGTACGGCAGGCTGGTCTCGGCCATTGCCAGCAGTCGCCCGCTGTGCCGCACCACGTTGATGTCCGGTAGTTCGCGCGGTCTGCCGGCGAGATCGGGCCCCACCTCCTCCACGCCGGGTGTGTACAGATCGGTGACGCCCGGCCAGATGACGTGCCCCGCCTTCTCCTCCGCCTCCACCATCGGCGTGCGGACGAATCGATTGGTGTATCGGGCAGTGCCGTCGGTCACTTCGACGCGATGCACCATGCCGTCGCCGTCGAGGGGATAGATATAGCTGCCGATCGGGTCGAAGCGCGGATTCGGTCCGTTGCGGAGGTAGGCGCCCTGAAGATCGCCGGGCAGTTCGCCGATCACGTCGAGGGCGCCCACGTCCACCTCCTCGCGTTGGGGCTCGAATACGCCCGTGAGGTGGCTGTGGTGCACGACGTCGACGGGTGCGGGACGGGTGAATTCCGGTGCGGACATCTTTCTCGTGCCTCCGGGTGACTGTGGGGCGTAGGCCGAATCGGACCTCTTGTCGAGGGTACGGTGACCTTCCTCACATGTGTCTGCTTTTTCGCGGGTCGACCACCTCCGACCAGGGCGCTCGTACCGACCAGTAGAAATCGAGTTGCCCAGGGGTGGGAGAATGGCGGTCGTGAGCAACCCAGACCACGGCCATCACCGCACACCGCCACGCACACTGGAGCAGTCGACCAAGCTCCAGAACGTGCTGTACGAGATTCGTGGACCGGTACACGCCCACGCCGCCCGGCTCGAGGCGGAGGGGCATCGGATCCTCAAGCTCAACATCGGCAACCCCGCGCCGTTCGGTTTCGACGCGCCCGACGTGATCATGCGCGACATGATTGCGGCGCTCCCCTATGCGCAGGGTTACTCCGAGTCGAAGGGCATCCTCTCGGCCCGTCGGGCGATCGTCACCCGCTACGAACTGGTCCCCGGCTTCCCCGAGCTCGATGTCGACGACATCTACCTGGGTAACGGTGTCTCCGAGCTCATCACCATGACGATGCAGGCCCTGCTCGACAACGGTGACGAGGTGCTGATTCCCGCACCGGACTACCCGCTGTGGACGGCGATGACCAGCCTGGCCGGCGGCACTCCCGTCCACTATCTCTGCGACGAGGGCAACGACTGGAATCCCGACATCGCGGACATCGAGTCGAAGATCACCGAGAAGACCAAGGCGCTGCTGGTCATCAACCCGAACAACCCCACGGGTGCGGTGTACTCGATGGAGGTGCTGCAGCAACTGGTCGACCTGGCGCGCAAGCATCACCTGCTGCTGCTGGCGGACGAGATCTACGACAAGATCCTCTACGACGACGCCAAGCACATCTCCCTGGCCACGCTCGCGCCCGACCTGCTGTGCCTGACCTTCAACGGCCTGTCGAAGGCGTACCGGGTGGCGGGGTACCGCTCCGGTTGGGTCGCCGTCACCGGGCCCAAGGCGCATGCTGCGGGCTTCCTCGAGGGGCTGGACCTGCTGGCGTCCACCCGGCTGTGCCCGAACGTTCCGGGTCAGCACGCCATCCAGGTGGCGCTCGGCGGTCACCAGAGCATCGAAGATCTGATTCTGCCCGGCGGGCGACTGCTCGAGCAGCGGGACGTGGCGTGGGAGCGGCTCAACATGATCCCCGGGGTCTCCTGCGTCAAGCCTCGAGGTGCGCTGTACGCGTTCCCCCGTCTGGACCCCAACGTGTACGAAATCTACGACGACGAGAAGCTGGTCCAGGACCTACTCCTGCAGGAGAAGATCCTGATGGTGCAGGGCACGGGGTTCAACTGGCCGGACCACGACCATCTGCGGATCGTGACACTGCCGTGGGCTCGCGATCTCGCTGTGGCCATCGAGCGGTTCGGTAATTTCCTCACCAGCTACAAGCAGTAGGATCGAGGCACAGCAAGCGACACGCGCGTCGCTTGCGTGTCTTCCGGGGGAACACATGGTCACCAGCACCCGCGCGCGTTTCGGACAGTTCGTCTACAAGCGACGGCGTTTGCTGAACCTCACGCAAGACCAGGTCACGGCTGCCGGTGGCCCGTCCGACGCGGCGCAGACCCGCGCCGAGAACGGGACCGGGCCGGACCCGAGTATCGAGACTCTCCGCAAACTGGACGTCGCGCTGCGCTGGGCCCCCGGGAGCGCGGCCCGGACGCTCGAGGGCGGCAGCCCCACTCCCCTCGAGGCCCTGGACGCGGATGAGCGGTCGGCGCCGTCTCGCCCGCTCACGCTGGGGCCGTCCGAAATTCCGCTGAGCCTGGACACGATCATCGAGATCCTCGGCCCACACACCCGGATCACCACGCTGAGTGCGGCTCATCCGGAGGTGCCGGGATTGGCCGACGCCGCTGCCGACCTCAGCCGGGTGGTGTCGAAGATCACCGGCGCTTACGTCACCCGTTTGCTCGAGGTCAACGGAGGTCCGGCCGGCCCCCGCCAGCCACTGATCGAGTTCGCCTTCGGCCATCTGCTCGAGGAACCCTCCACCGCGGACGACCCGCACGAGCGGGAGGAAGCCCTCTACCGCCGCTTCCTCTACGGGCGGGAAGAGGGCCTGGATGCCGCCACGCGCGAGCGCTTCTGGCGCCGATGGGAAGACGCGGTGAGACTGAAAGACACCGACCACCCGGAACGTAGCGGCGACACGGAGGTGACAGCATGAACGGCGTGCCACTGTCGGTGCGGGTCAACCGCCTCTTTGCGCTGGCCCACGAACTCGACGACCCGGAGCCCGGGACAGAGGTCGTCGCCGCGAGCGTCTCCCGCATACTCGGGAGGACCGTGGAGCCCTCGGTGATCGATTCGTTGCGGCGCGGCGAGGAGCACGCAGCCCAGGCCGAGGTGCTCCGGGCGGTCGCCCAGCACTTCTCCGCACCCGAGCAGTACCTTGCCGCCGACGGGTACGGCGATTACGACACCCTCGTGCGCTTCAAGATCGCCGTCCGGGACGCCGGCGTGCAGCATCTGTCCATGCGCTCGCTCGATGCCGCCGCGCTCCCGACTGCAGACGAGATGGAATCCTTGATCCCGGTTCTGGAGAACTTGCGGCGAACCCCCGGCCGCCCGGCGTAGCCCTATCCGGCGGTCGTCAGACGGTCATCCGGGACGGTAGCTGCTTGCGCCCACCGAACTGCGGTAGCCGCCGCTCCCACAGTGTTGCGGCCACCTGTTCGGCGTCGTGCCAGTGATCGGCCAGCTTCGCCAGCTCCCATGGTTCGCCGCCGATGTCGGATGACCACGAGTGTGCGAGCACGCCGGTGCCGTGCGCCGAGTGGCCGGCGATGCGGGCTCTGCACGCCAGGTGTAATCGGGTGGCCACGACCACGGGCGCTGCACTGCCCGCCTGGTGGCCCAGTTCGAACACCACGTGCCGGTCCAGGATGAGGATTGCGTCTCGGATCTCGACGCCCATTCGGTCCAGACGATCGTCGGCCGACAAGGTGCGGCGGTCTTTGGGGCGTAGTTCGAGCACCACTTCCGGGACGGCTTCCGTCAACGTTCGCCACATCGGCAGTAGCCGCCTGGACACTCGCCACGAACGGTAACGGCGACCGGCCGCCCGCAGCGCGGGTCCCAACGCGATCAGGGCTCCGGCCGACACTGCGAACAGCCGGATGAAGGCTCCCGAGTCGTAGTGTGTTTCGGTGAAGGTGGTGCCGTCGCTGACAGCCTTGCTCATGCCCGTCACCATGACGGTTGCCATGTCGGCCATCTCGAACAGGGACAATCCGATGACAGCCAGGAAGATGCGGCGCTCGCGCCCGGCCACCGCGCTGCGCACCGCTTTCAGCGAGATCCACAGATTGAGGCTTGCGGCCCCGAAGATCGGCGACGCATAGGTGAGGCAATATGCCGCGAAACGCCAGCCGCCTTCGTCCGCGAGAGAAACTCCGCGCGAACGCGCAGGCGCGCTCAGAACGATCATGATGGCCCCCGCGACGAGCGCCGCCGACAACGCGAACACATGAATTCGGGGAAGTCTCTCGGAACCCAGTGCCCACACGGAGAACAGGCTGATCAGCGATGCGGCGGTCAGCATGATGCAGACATTGCCGAGGACTCGAGTGAGTCCGTGACCGAAATGGCCGTCGACGAGGTCGCGGATCGCCGGACGCCCGAGGACGAGCGACAGCGACGCGAAGACGAGCGCCGCATTCAACCTGCGCTCGGCGACCGTCGACCGGACGAGGAGCAGCCGGAGAAGGGTTGTCGCCCAGGCAATCGACAACAGAGGCAACGTCACGTAGGCGGGAGGCACGTACACGAGGTCAGAACGTTCCGAGTATCCGCGAGGCCCGCGGGTCACCGCCGGTGTCGCACATCGTCGATCGCCGTCCGCTCATGATGAGCGTGGCGAGAAGCTCCGCGTCGTATTCCTGGTCGTTCGAATAGTTGGAGCGACCGAACACCTTGACCACGTCCGTCGTGTCCACGGACGGCGCCGCCTCGGCGAGGACTCTCGAGTCGACGGAGGTATCACCGATCGCAGTGCGATCGTGCCCGAGTTCCATGTGCGCCAGCTCGTGGCAGATGATGTGCGTGGCGTGTACGTCCGACGTCCCGGCAGCGTAGAGGATGACGTCGTCGGTGGCCCGTGCCAGCCAGAGGCCGAAATGACCGCCGCGGACGAGCGCGTGCGCAACCGGAACGACGAGGATGGGGCGTCCGCGGCGCCGCGCGACGCTGTTCACCAGTTCGTCCCTGCTCCAGGGCACGGGAAGGTCCATCTGCGCCACGATCCGGCGAAGATGGTTCCTGGACCGCGGCAGCCGCGAAATACGCATGGGGACACCTCCGAACGGCTGTAATCCTAGGCCGTCGGGTCGGCAGATTACGACACGGTGCGCTAATTGACGTACCCGGTTGACGAATACCCCCACCGTGTCGGTAGATTGGCAGACGGCACCTCGAGTGCCGCGAGCACCTGTCGCCCCTCCCCCCCTGTGGGCGTCAGGTCGGTGGCGGGGTCAACCCCCCCTGTACCCCGCCACCCAGCTCGGCACTTCTCCCGGCAGGACACGAGGCTCTCGTCAGGGCCAGCCGGAACCCACCCCTCGTTTCGGGATTCCAACCCTTCCTTCGCAGATCTCAGCGTTCGCTGCGTAATAGCTGCCGCGCGCCACGCATCGATATCTAACCACACTGGCGACATCTAGGCGACACGGGAGCAATACCAACCAGATATTGCGGCAACACATGCATCTCTGGTCACTCCAGCCACAAAAGAGGGCGATTGATCTCCGGCTACCCTGTGTGCGTGCGGAGACTATCCAGCCGGCAGCCGACGCGGTACCGCCGATGAGCGACTTTCACGGCCACGGCCACGGCCACGGCCACAGCGGCGGCCCGGTGCCGGTGGGGCCCGTCGCCGCGAAGGTGGTGATCGGGCTCCTGGTCGTCATCGGCATCGCCGTGCTGATCGGTGCGATCGCGCTGTGGCCGAGCAAGCAGGACGTCGCCGTGGATCTGCCTTTCCAAAGCGCACAGGGCGGCGTCGCGGTCACCGAGGCAGGCACGGTGACCATGCAGAACATCGGCCCCTGCGGCAGTTCCTCCGCGGGACGCGCGTTCACCGGTTCTCCCGTGCCCCCTCCGACGGACGCGTACGAGTGCCAGCGAAGCATCGTCGACATCGAGTCCGGTCCCAACGCCGGCACCCAGACGTTGCTCGAAATCATCCCCGGCCCCGGGCAACCCGACCTCAGGGTCGGGGAGAGTATTCGCCTCTCCCGGCAGACCGATGTGAACGGGACGACGGAGTATTCGTTCGAGGATTACGCCCGCGGCTGGCCCGTCACACTCATCGCGCTGACCTTCGCCGTCGTCGTCATCGTCGTGGCTCGCTGGCGGGGACTCCGGGCGCTGGTCGGCATCGTCGTGTCGTTCGGGGTGCTCGTCCTCTTCATGCTTCCCGCCCTGCTGGACGGCAAGCCGGCGATACCGGTGGCTCTCGTGTCCGGAGCGATCATCCTGTATACCGTGTTGTATCTGGCGCACGGCGTATCGCTACGTACGAGCTCCGCGCTGCTGGGCACACTCGCATCGATGATCCTCGCGGCGGTCCTCTCCTACGTCACGATCGTGATGACCCAGCTGACAGGACTTTCCGAGGAGCAGAACACCAACGTCCAGGCCTATATCCAGCACGTCAGCATCACGGGTCTTCTTCTGGCGGGCTTCATCATCGGCTCGCTCGGTGTGCTCAACGACGTCACGATCACCCAGGCCGCGTCGGCCTTCGAACTCGCCTCGCTCGACCCCGGCGCGTCACGACGCCAGATCTTCGGTTCGGCGATGCGCGTGGGCCGCGACCACATTGCCAGCACGGTGTACACGCTGGTACTCGCCTACGCCGGTGGTGCGCTTCCCCTTCTACTGGTGTTCAGTGTCGCGGGGCGGTCGATCCAGGACGTGTTGCTCAGCGACGCGGTGTCCATCGAGATCGTGCGCTCGGCGGTCGGCGGTATCGCGCTCGCACTGTCCGTGCCGTTGACGACCGCCATCGCGGTGGTACTGGCACGCCCGCTCGGATCTCGGAGCGGCGGAAACAGTGACAGCGGCAGGGGCAGGGGCAGGGGCAGCACGCAGTTTCGCACCGCGGCACCTTCGCGAGGCGGCCGCCACTCGAAGTGAGGCCGGCTTCAGTTGAGGATGCCGGCCACCTGCAGCGCGATGATCAGGAGGGCCGCGACCATCAGCCCGTAGACGGTGAGCATCGCCACCTTCTCCGCGGTCTCGCTGGTGGGCGGAAACATCCTGAGGATCGGCTTGTAGTACGCGACGGGAAGACTGCCGTTGCGCGTGCTACCGGACGAGAAGTTTCGTGTATTCGGGGTGTGGTACGACCCCGCTGGGGTGACAGTCACTGCACACTTCCTTCCTGCGCGACCTGGGTTCGACGCCGTCCGGACTCGGACAGTGCGAGAACCACATCCCATGGTAGGCGCGCAGAGTGCCTCGCCACCACGGGGAAAGTCGCGGAGTGCGGAGGTTATGTGCCGGGGATTCTCGGCAGCGGGGGCAGCTGCAGGGGTGGCAACTGGAACTGCGGAAGCCCCGGGAACACCGGTGCGGGCGGGGGCGGCGGGGGTTCGGGCTCCGGCTCCGGGATCTGGATCCGGGACGCGGTTGCCGCGGGCTCCTCGACGACTTCGGTCGGAGGTGGCGGCGGCGCTGTCGGTGACGGGGTCGCCATCTCGCTCACCGCGGGGGGCTGCGCTTTCGGCTGAGTGGTGACGGGCTGGGACGTGCCCTCCGTGCTGTTGAGCAGGGTGCTGCCGTAATTGAGTCCGAGGCCGATCAGTGCGATGACGGCCAATGCCCCACCGGCCAGTGCTGCGCCCCGGATCTGGACCTTCGCTACGCGCTGACTCGGTGGTGGTGCCGTCGCACTCAACCACGATGGCGTACTCGAGAGCCCGCTGCTGCGTCCGCCCGACGGACCCGGCGCTTGGCGCGCGAAGGAGGCGTCGTCGTACTCGAGGGGCGGCACGGCAGGGCCGGCGGGAACAGCAGCACAGGGACTCACCGTGGACCCGACGAAGGGACCGAACGTCTCCGCCGGCGGCGGGAGGACAGTGACGCCACCGGGCGCCTGCTGTCGCTGCGCCTGTTGCGCCAGGAGCGCTGCGCCCTGTGCTGCGACGAGTTCGGGGTGGTCGGGCACGATGACGGGCAATGCCAGCCAGGATTCGAGGACGGCGCGCACCAGCGGGATCCGCGCCCCACCGCCGGTGAGAACCACGGCGTCGGGGATTCGCCCCGACCGGGCGATCACATCCCGAGCCAGGCGGGCAGAGGACTCGACGGTGACGCCGATGAGGGAATCGAACACATCGCGCGACAGCAGCAGCAAGCCTCCGTCCCCGGGCACCGCGACAGCGCCACCGATGGACAGCCGTTCCTTGGCCTCCCGGCAACGGAGGTCCAGGGCGTGGCTCGCGGCCGCGTCGTGCGGCGTGGAGATGCGCTTGTTCACCAACTGGTTGTCGCGGATCAGCCGGTCGAAGAGGTCACCGCTCACAGTGTCGGTGCGGGTGCTTTCCACCACGGCGCCGGTTTCCCGGTCGACGACGCTGACGGTGAGGCCGGAACTGCCGAGGTCGTAGAACACCAGCGTCGCGTGGTCACCCAACGCGCCCGCAGCGTCGAGCACTGTCAGCGCCGCGGAAGCCTCGGGAACGAGCTGGTAGTTCGCGAGCTGTTGGCGTGCCATCGCTGCCTGCACGGCACCTGCCTGCGCCTCGTCGCGATACGCGACCCCGGTGGCATGCACCTCGCGGTTATCGAATCCCCCGGCCAGTACGACGCCGATCGATTCGGCGGCGAGGTCCTCGGGCAGTTCCCGCCCCGCGGCAACCACCTGGGCACGGAAGTCGGGTAACACGCGGTGTTCCGAGTCCTCGCGGGTCACGGAGTCGGGTCGTGCCAACCGCACAGCGCTTGCGCCAACCGAAACTCCGAGAACCGAACTCATGGGCCGCCTTACTCGACTGTGCACGGGTCCATGTGATGGAATCCCCCACTCCATTGCCCCGCAGTCTAGCGAAAGGCATCCTCGGGGCAACCGGCCAGCCTGGGAGGGGGCGGGTCGCCGGCTGCTCAGGAGTTGCTCGCGATGATCACCCCGGCGATACCCGTGCCGAGGGGAACGACGGTGCACGGGGGCACTGCCGCGTGAGCCGGATCGAGGGTGTTGAGGACGAGCTGTTGGGTGAAGGAGTCGTACGGCAGGTTGAAGTGCCCGGTCTGGTCGAGCGGGCACAAGTCCTGGACGATGATGTTCGTTGCGCCGGGGTCGCGTAACTCCACATTGGTGTACGGCTGGATCACCTCGTCGTACCGCGTCCCGATGGTCGTGTACTCGACGCCGGGCACAGTGTCACCACCGCTGTTGAGCCGGGTGAGGAACTCGGAGCCCTCCACCTGTTCGGCCAGCGCTTCCGAGCCGAACCCTTCGATCAATTGGGTGCCGCCCGGCAGTGACACCACAGCGGTTGCGATGCCGAAGAAGGTTCCGCCGTAGGAGGGCGAGGCCAGACCGATCCACCGATCCACCTCGGCCGCGCCGCCGAGCTCTTTGATGTAGTACCTCGCTACGGTCGCGCCCTGGGAGTGTCCGACGATGTCGACCTCGTCGGCGCCGGTCGTGGACAGCACGTCGTCGACGAACTCCGCGAGCTCGTGTGCCCCGACCGTCATGGGCTGCATCCCGAAGTGGTCGGTTCCGGCCTTGCGGCCGTAGTTCAGCGCGAAGAGGCAGAACCCGGCGGCCTTCAGTTTCGGGCTCAGACCCGCCCAGTTGGAGTATGCGCTGCCGTCACTCCCGTGCACGAGGACCACCGGGGCGGGATGTTCGGGACCGGGACGGCAGGAGAAGTCGTTGACGCCGGGGGGTGCGGAACCGGGGTTGTCTTTCGAGTACCGGATGGCCGCGCCGGCGTCGGACTGTGCCGGACCCGGCCGAGTCGGGATTTCGGCCGCGTGGACGGGGACCGCACCGAGCAGGCAGACGAGCGCACCGAGCAGTGCTGTTGCGAATCCGACCCGGAACTTCGCCATCGCCTCGCCCTCCGTAGCGGCAAGATCAACGTTATCCCCTGCCCAGCCCCCGGTACACCCATCCCGCGTTCCGCCACTGCTGGGCGTCGAGACAGTTGCGGCCGTCGACCATCACGCGGGCTCGGACCACTCCGGCGAGATCGTCCGGAATCAGGTCCGCGAATTCGGCCCATTCCGTGAGAACCAGTACCGCATCGGCGTTTTCACAGGCTTCGGCCACCGAGGTGGCGTAGTTGAGAGTCGGGAAGAGGCGCCTCGAGTTGTCGAGTGCCTTGGGGTCGTACACGCTCACGACTGCGCCGTGCAGTTGCATCATCCCCGCGACATTGAGGGCGGGAGAGTCACGGACGTCGTCGGACTCGGGCTTGAACGCAGCGCCCAGCACCGCGACGTTGGCGCCCAGCAACGAGCCGCCGCACACCTGCGCTGCCAGTTCCACCATCCGCGTACGCCTGCGCATGTTGATGCTGTCGACCTCGCGAAGAAAATGGAGTGCCTGGTTGGCGCCGAGTTCACCGGCCCTGGCCATGAACGCGCGAATGTCCTTCGGCAGGCAACCGCCGCCGAATCCCAGTCCGGCGTTGAGGAAGCGCCGGCCGATGCGCGCGTCGTAGCCGAGCGCATCGGCGAGCTGGGTGACGTCTGCGCCGGTGGCCTCGCACACTTCGGAGATGGCGTTGATGAAGGAGATCTTGGTGGCGAGAAACGCGTTCGCCGAGACCTTGACCAGCTCGGCGGTTGCCAGGTCGGTGACCAAGAAGGGAATGTCCTCGGCGAGCAGTGGGGCGTACAGCTGACGCAATTGCGTCTCCACACTGCCAGGTCGGTCCCGGTCGACTCCCAGCACCATTCGGTCGGGATGCAGGGTGTCTTGGACGGCGAACCCTTCCCGCAGGAACTCGGGGTTCCACGCCACCTCGACGGCATCCCCTGCAGGTGCCAGCGCCCGCGCCCTCGCGCCCAGTTCTGCCGCGGTTCCGACGGGCACCGTCGACTTGCCGACGATCACCGCGGGCCGGTCGAGGAGGGGCGCCAGGGTGTCGATCACCGAGTGCACGTGCCGCAGATCGGCGGCGTACTCCCCCTTCTTCTGCGGGGTGCCGACTCCCAGGAAGTGGAGGTCGGCGAACGCGGCGGCCTCGGTGTAGGAGGTGGTGAACTGCAGTCGCCCCGCCTCGATGTTGCGGCGGAGAACCTCGGCCAGGCCCGGCTCGTAGAACGGCACCTCACCGGCGGAGAGTTTCGCCACTTTTCCGGGATCGATGTCGACTCCCAGCACGTCGTGCCCCAGTTCCGCCATGCAGGCGGCATGGGTCGCTCCCAGGTATCCGGTTCCAAAGACGGTGCAGCGCATGCACCGTTGATATCCGGCGCGGGTGAGCAGGGCATTTACCCGACTGATGTTCCAAGCCAACAGTGCGTGTACGCGCGGTGCGGACCGAGACCCTATGCTTCGCCCATGCATGTTCTCTTCGTCTGCACCGGAAACGTCTGTCGTTCTCCTACGGCCGAGCGCCTCACACTGGCATTCGCCGAGGAGCTCGGACTGACCGATCTCACTGCCGAAAGTGCAGGTACCCGCGCCATGGTGGGTCATCCGATGGAGCCGACCGCGGCCCAGGTACTCGAAGGCCTCGGCGGCGACCCCAGCGGGTTCACGGCTCGGCGACTCACCGAGGACCTGGCGGTCGACGCCGACCTGGTACTCACCATGACCGAGCGTCAGCGGGAGAAGGTGCTGGCGATGGCTCCCGAGCAGTTGAAGAAGACCTTCACGTTGAGGGAGGCCGCACGACTCGCCGTGGCCGCAGATGCAAAGACCGTTGCCGATCTGGCAGCAGCACGGCCGAAGCACAGATCCGAAGACGGACCTGAAGACATCTCGGACCCGATCGGTCAGGACGAGGAAATATTCCTGGCCGTCGGGTCCGAGATAGCCGACCTACTCGGTGTCTTGACGCGCAGCGTCCGGAACTATTGACGCAGAGCGTTCGGGGCTATTGACGCGGAGCGTCCGGCCCGGACGCATCCTCCCCGTCTTCGCGGTATCGCCGAGCGCGCCGCGGAGCGGGGGGCTGCGCGGTGTAGGCGTGCGAATTCACTCGCTCCACCCAATCAGTGTCGTGCTCTTGTTCGAGCACCTGGTGGGCCTGCGTTTCCACATACTCGGAGCCCGAGTGGTGTCCGTTCCCGGCCTGCGTGGAGTTGCGGGCCGGCGGCGCCGCCGGAGCCGGGGCGGCGTGGACCGGCTGCGATGGAGTCTGCACCGCGGCCTCGGCCCGCTGCATCTGCGGCAGCGACTTGTCCGTCTCGTAGTAGTACTTGTATTCGTAGACTCCCTTGCCCCGGCTCGGCGTCATCGTGATGATCGTGCCGAGGATGGTGGCGCCCACGCTGTGCAGGTTTCCGACGGCGCGGGTCAACTGCTCGCGCTTGGTTTCGCCGTGCCGGGCGATTACGAGCGCACCGTCCGACATGGCGGTGAGAACGGTGGCGTCGGTCACCGGGAGCAGCGGAGACGCGTCGACGATGACGTAATCGAAACGTTCGCGTAGGTCGGCGAGAACCTGTCGCGCCGTGGCCGTTCCGAGCAACTCGCTCGGGTTCGGGGGGATCGGCCCGGACGCGAGAACGGTCAATCCCTGGTACGACGTCGGCTGGAGCACCCCGTCCAGAGTGGCCTGCCCCGCCAGCACGCTACTGAGACCAACCGATCCGACAACGCCCATGTACTTGGACACGCGGGGCTTCCGGAGATCGCCTTCGACAAGGCATACAGACTTGCCGCCCTCGGCGAGGACCAACGCAATGTTGATGGCTGTGGTCGTCTTACCCTCTGTGGGTAGCGAACTGGTGACCACGATGACCCGGGGCGGGTTGTCGACCTCGAGGAACTGCAGGTTGGTACGAAGTTCTCGGTATGCCTCCGCGCTCGACGAGTGGCCCTCCGCGAAATTGATGGCCTGCTGAGTCTGCCGATCCTTGTCGAACGGGATGGTGCCGATCATCGCGGAGCCGGCCAGCTCTTCCACCGTACGACGGTCTTTCACCGTGTTGTCGAGGCGATCACGCAGTACGGCAAGGGCGATGCCGAGCAGGAGGCCGACTGCGGCACCGAGCGCGAGATTGCGCAGCGTCTTCGGGGAGACGGGCGTCGACGGCGTCTGCGCCTGCTGTTCGACCACAACGCGTGCGGCCGGTGCGCCGCCCCGTTCGGGTGTTTCGAGTTCACGGACCATGACCACGAATTCGTCGGACATCGCGTTTGCGATGTCGCGGGCACGCTCGGGTGAGGGGTCCTGCACCCTCAGGTCGACGAGGACGGTGTCGGGCGCGGAGGTGGCCTTGACTTGATTGGCGAGCTCGGCCGGTGTCTCGGTGAGACCCAGCTTGTCGATGGTGCGCTGCGCGAGAGTCTGACCGGTCAGCAATTTGGTGTAAGACGCCACGCGTTGCTGCGAGTACAGGTTTCCCTGGTAGAGCTCATTGACCGACGAGCCCGCCGAGGTGGAAACGAACAACCGGGTGGAGGCTTCATACAGGGGTGTGGTGAGCAGTGAGGCACCGAGCGCCCCGAGGATCGCTACCACCGTGGTGATGGCGATGATTTTCCATCGTGCCTGCAAAATACGCAGGTAGTCCTGGATTTCCATGTTCGAGTCTCCCATCGAGTTCACGCGCCGAGCGCCGTGATCGCGTTGTCATTCGTGTGTCCTGACCCGATCGACCTCCTCGTCTCGAAGGATGCGGGCCTCGGCTTGCTCAGGTTCCAGGGGCCACTGTGTTCCCCCGATCCCGTAACACTCGGCCGATCTCGGCGAGCGGTTCCTTGTCCGCCAGGGCGGCGTGGGTGGCGTCGACGTCGAACTCGATGACGTTCTCGCCGAGCCGGCCCCGCCACATCTGTGGGGGACGCGCATGAAGTTCGAGGTCTGCTGCCGCGGTGAAGAACTGGATCTCTCCGTCGTAGCGGCGCGGTTGATGCCGGGCATTGAGGAGGCCGAGTCGGTCGATCACGTTCCCGAGTCGGCGGAGGGCGTCGGCGGTGAGGAAGCTCAGACCCGGATGCTCGTCGCCCAGTACTCGCGCCGCATCCTCGTAGTCGATCCCGCCGTCCGGCAACCGGTCTGCCGGGACACCGAGTTCGGCCAGCGCGTCACGGATCGACGGCTGCTCGCCGCGGATGTCGTCCCGTTCGTGGAATTCCGGCGGCAAGGTGTCGAGCATCGCGAGTGTCGCGACACTCTCGTTGTTTTCACTGAACTGGACGGCCATCTCGTGAGCGATGATGCCGCCCAGCGACCAGCCCAGCAGGTGGTAGGGACCGCGGGGTTGCACGGCCCGGACTGCCTCGACATAGGAGGTGGCAAGCTCCGCGACGCTGTCGGGGACGGCGGCGGCCCCCGTGGCCTGGAGACCGTAGAGGGGGCGGCCGCCGAGGTAGTCCGTGAGTCCCGCGTAGCACCAGGACATTCCGCTCGCCGGATGGACGCAGAAGAGGGGTGGGCCCTCCCCCGTTCCGCCCAGCCGCACCACGGTGTCGAGCACACTTTCGGACAGTTCGGGGCCGGCCTCGATCCGGGCTGCGAGTTGCTGCACGGTGGGGTCGGTGAAGACCCACTGGATCGGCACCTCCCGGCCGAGGCGGCGGCGTAGTTCGCCGGCCACCGTTGCCGCACCCATCGACGTTCCGCCCAGGGTGAAGAAGTCCTCGTCGGCGGGCACGGTGTCGACACCGAGCGCAGCGGCCATCGCGTCGGCCACAGCCTGCTCGACTCGTCCGGCCGGGAGGACGGCCGCTTCGGTGTCGAATGCCGATGTCGGGAGCCCGTTCCGGTCCACCTTGCCCGACGGCATCACCGGCAACCGGTCCAGGACGGTGACGGCGGAGGGGACGAGGTGCCGGGGCAGCAGGCGACGCGCGTGGGCGCGCACCGCAGCCGAGGTGAGGTCGGGGTGGCCGCTGACGTAGGAGACCAGGACCGTGGCCCCGTCACCCGTGGCTTGGGGCACGGTGACGGCGGACTGGACATCGGGGTGACGGAGCAACGCCGAATCCACTTCGGCGGGTTCCACCCGGATCCCGGCGATCTGCACCTGCGCGTCTTCGCGGCCCAGGTATTCGAGTTCGCCGTCTGCGGTGCGCCGCACCAGGTCACCGGTGCGGTACATCCGTTCGCCGGGTTTGCCATAGGGATGGGCCACGAATCGGGTTGCGGTGAGGTCGGTACGGCCAACGTAACCCCGTGCAACGCTGGTGCCGGCCAGGTACAGCTCCCCCACCACACCGTTCGGGACCGGATGCAGGCGCGCGTCCAGCACGAGGGCGGCACCGCCGTCGATCACGGTGCCGATGTTCACGCGGCCCGGGCCCAGTGGTCCGGCGAGCGACCCGAGGATGGTGAATTCGGTGGGCCCGTAGGCGTTGAACAGTCGGTGCCGACGGGACCACCGTGCAGCCAGTTCGGTGGGCAGTGCTTCGCCGACGGCCACGACGGTACGCGGCGACAGCGTCTCGGCATCGAGGGTGGCCAGCACACTGGGTGTCGCAATGAGGTGGGTGATCTGTGCGTCGACGACCGTCTTTGCCAGTTCGTCTCCGGCGTAACCGAATTCCGAGGACATCACCAGGGTTCCGCCGGAGGTCAGTGCGTAGAGCATCTCGAACAGCGAGGCGTCGAAAGTGGGTGAGGCGAGTTGCAGCACGCGGATGTCCGATTCGATGCCGAGAACCGGAGGCTGTGCGGCCACCACGTTCACCAAACCCCGATGCGGCACCACGACACCTTTCGGTTGTCCGGTGGATCCGGAGGTGTAGATGAGGTAGGCCGCGTGATCGGGTTCCGTCACCTGCGCGTATCCGCGTCGACGGATCCTGCGATCCCCTCGGGCCGGTGTCTGCTCGTTCCACTGCGCATCGGACAGGTCGAGCCAGTCCACGGCGCCGGTCAGCGTAGAAGCGAGGTCGCCGACCGTCACCCCGAGCACCGCCGCCGAATCGGTGATCATCCAGGCGACGCGCTCCGCGGGATGCGCCGGGTCGACCGACAGCCACGCCGCACCGGACTTCGTCACGGCCCACACGGCCAGCACCCAGTACCGGCCGCGGGGTGTCGCGATCGCCACGACGTCTTCGGGTCCGACGCCCCGGTCGATCAGTCGTCCTGCCCAGCGTTCCGCTTCCGCGTCGAGTTCCGCGTAGGTCCACTGCCGGTCGCCGTCCACCACCGCGACCGCGTCCGGGGTCGCCCGCACCTGGGCCTCGAACACGTCGGCGAGCGTGCGGGGCGACGGTGTGCGCAACGGCCCGCGGACGAGCTCGTCGTACTCGTGTTCGGTGAGGACCGGGAGGTCGCCGACCGGAATCGACGGGTTGTCGGCGACGGCGTCGAGGAGGCGGCTGTAACGTCCGGCGAGTCCGCGGGCGCTCACCTCGTCGAACAGGTCCGTGGCGTACACCAGACGGAGGGTGAGGGCCTCCTCGGTGTCGACGACGTCCCACACGAGATCGAATTCGATTCGCGGTTCGTCGACATCGACCGGTGCGGCGCCGGGCAGGCTTACGGGCTGCGACGGCACCCGCCGATAGTTGAGGACCACCTGGAACAGCGGGTTGTGGGCAGGTGAACGCTGCGGCGCCACCCGCGCGACGACGTCGTCGAACGGGACGTCCGCGTGCGCGAAGGCCTCCAGATCCACCGTGCGTACCCGGTCGAGGAGTTCCTCGAACGACAGGGCGGCCGGCACCTCGGTGCGCAGCGCGACGGTGCCGACGAACATGCCCACCAGCCGGTCCAGCAGGGGGTCGGGTCGACCACCGACGGCGGTGCCCACCACGACATCGGAGTTGCCGCTTTCCCGTGCTAGCACTACGGCGAGTGCGGCATGCAACACCATGAAGACGGTGACGCCGTGGACACGAGCCAGGGCATGCAGCCGAGCGCGGAGTTCCTCGTCGACGACCCAGTCCACGCGGGAACCGTTGCGGCTGGGGTGGCTCGGCCGCGGACGGTCCGTCGGCAGCGACAGCGGTGCGTCGACGCCGCCGAGAACACGTCCCCAGTAGTCGAGTTGGGTGTACGCGACACTGCCGGGATCGGCGGCGTTTCCGAGGAACTCACGCAGCCACAGGGTGTAATCACCGTAGTCGACGGGAAGCGGATCCCACTGCGGCGCTGCAGCTTCCACGCGCGCACGGTAAGCCTCCGCGAGGTCGGCGAGCAACGGGTCCATCGAGCCGCCGTCGAGTGCGATGTGGTGCACTGTCGCGGCGACGATGTGTCCACCGGCAGGTTCGGCCCACATCCGCACGCGCAGGGGTGGTTCATGTTCGAGGTCGAATCGTTGTCTGCCGAAATTCTGGAGGTCTGCGTCACCCTCCTGCACGAGGCTGTCGACGACGTGTGCGGTGGGAACGATCACCTGGTGCGGGCCGTCCGCGTCGGCCGGGAAGACGGTGCGCAGCACCGTATGCCGCTCCACCACATCGGCGATCGCCGCCTGGAGAGCGGCCAGGTCCACGCCGGCGTCCAGCCGTGTACCGAACATCATGTGATGGACGGAAGCGTCGGGATCCACCTTGTTGAGGAGCCACATGCGTTGCTGTTGCGGCGAGAGGGGAACCCGGGCGATCGGGTCCCGGCGCACGAGTGCCGGGCGCCGAGCCGCTCCGGTCGATCGCGCGTGGTCCAGCCAGCGCGCGAGGCCGGCCGCGGTCGGGTTCTCGAACAACGCCCGCCACGCCACGCTCACCCCGAACGCCGCGGAGAGCCGGCCGGCCACCGCGGTGGCGGAGAGCGAATCACCACCGAGGTCGAAGAAACTGTGGTTCGCGCCGGGCAGGTCGACACCGAGGACGTCGGCGAAGACACCTGCCACCAACTCTTCGGTGATCGTTCGCGGCGGCAGCACATCCACCGGCTGCGTGGCAGGCAGCTGCAGCGCGCGCACGTCCAGTTTGCCGTTGGCGGTCAGCGGTAGGGATTCGAGCACCACCATTCTCGATGGCACGAGGTACCCGGGCAGTTGTTCGGCCAGGCGCTCCGCCAACGACGCCGGGTTCAGGTCGGTGCCGGTGACGAAGGCGGTCAGTTCGCCGTCACGCAGAAGCACCGCGGCCTGCTCGACTCCGGTGAGCCGGAGCAGCCCGGCCTCGACCTCGGCGGGTTCGATCCGCATGCCCCGCACCTTCACCTGCCGGTCCACGCGGCCGACGAAGGACAACGTACCGTCTGCGCGGCGATGCACCAGGTCGCCGGTGCGGTATCTGCGCGAACCACCGTCGGCGGCGACGAAGCTCGCCGCCGTGAGGCCGGGCTCGTCCAGGTATCCCCGGGCCAGACCGGGACCCGACAGATACAGCTCGCCGATGCCGCCCACCGGTACCGGCTGCAGGCGGGAATCCAGCACGGTCGCCGTGGTGCCGGCAATGGGTGCGCCGATCGTCACGTTCCCGTCCACCTCGGCGAGCGTGGCCACCACGGTGGATTCGGTCGGCCCGTAGGCGTTGAGCATCAGTCGCCCGGCACTCCACATTTCGGCCGATTCGGTGCGCAACGCCTCACCACCCACCGCTACCACGCGAAGCGAGTCGAGCCCGTCGGGATCGAGGGTCGCGAGCACTGCGGGCGTGGAGAGGTAGTGGGTCACGTACTGGTCCGACAGGAAGCGCTGCAACTCGGGGCCCGCGTACACGTCGGGCGGGGCGCACACCAGGCAGGCGCCCGACCCGAACGCCAGCAGCATCTCGAGGAGCGCCGCATCGAACGCGGGATTGTATCCATGCAGTACGCGAGAGTCGGGCGTCACCCGGTAGCGCTGCACGACTTCGGCGGCCAGTGATGCGAGCCCGCTGTGAGTGACGGCCACGCCTTTCGGGGCTCCCGTGGACCCGGAGGTGTAGATGACGTACGCCAGTCCCCGTGCGGAGTCCCGATAGGTCGCGGTGGCGGCGATTGCCCGGTTCGGGCTGGGCACGTAGGCGGCGCCCGTCTTGGTGACGGCCCATAACTCGATGATGAAGTCGACGGATCGCGGCAGGTCGATCGGCAGCATCCACCCGGGACCGAAGCCATCGGCAACCAGTTCGCGAGCGCGCGCGTCCGACTGCCGGTCGAGTTCGCGATACGTCAACGTCCGGGTGCCGTCGGTGACCGCGGGGCTGCCGGGGTACGCGGCAGCGGTCGAGGTCAAAATTTCGGAAAGCGTGCGTTCCTCCGCGGCGGGCCCTCCTCCGAGCGGTTCCGCCCCGGTGAGCGCGATGTCGCCGGTGGCCACCTCGGGGTGGTCGGCGACAGCTTCGAGCACCCGGACGAGTTCTTCGGCCAGCGACTGAACGGTGGCGTGGTCGAACAGATCCTGCGCGTACGCCACGGCGCCCGTCATACCGGCGGGGTCGGCGTCGTCCCACTGCTCGGTGAGGGTGACGTGGAGATCGAATTTGACTGTCCCGGTGTCGACTTCCTCCGCTTGCACGTCGAGGCCGGACATCCGCACGGTGGGGGGCCGCAGGTTTTCCAGCGCCAGCGCGACCTGCGGAACACGGCCACCGAGAAGGTCGGCGATCACCTCGAACGGGACCTCGGCGGTGTCGAAGGCCTCTACGTCGAAGTCCCGCACCTGGGCCAGGAGACCGGTGAACGGCATGTCCGGCTCCACCTGCGCGCGCAGGGCGAGGGTATTCACGAACATCCCCACCGCCGCATCCAGCGCCGGGTCCCCGCGGCCGGCGACGGCGGTGGCGATGGTGATGTCACGCTGGTCGCCGAATCGCGCGAGCAGCACGGCCAGCGCGGCGTGCAGCACCATGAACGGAGTGGCCCGGTGTTCGTGTGCCAGCCGGTGGACCGCCTGCTGCACCGGAGCCGGGACGGAGAACCGCACCATCCCGGCCGTGTCCGTGGACGCACTCGTGCGGGGCCGGTCCACCGGGAACGGGGCGACCGATTCGGCATCTGCCAACGCGACCCGCCAGTGCTCGACGCCGCGGGTCGCGTACGCACTGCTCAGCAGCTCTTCCTCCCAGAGCGCATAGTCGGCGTACTGCACGGACGGCGGTTCCCACTCCGGTGCGGTACCCGCGCGGCGAGCCGCATAGGCGGCGAGCACGTCGGCCACCAGCGGCGCGAGGGACCAGCCGTCGGCGGCGATGTGGTGAAGGACGATCACCAGCACGTGGACGTCAGGTGCTACTTGCAGCAGTTGCACCCGTAGTGGCGGCTGGGCGGTGAGGTCGAATGGTGCGCGTGCGAGTCGCGTGACCGTGTCGGCCACATCCGAGGCGTCCACGTCGCGCGGCGTGAGGTCCAGTGCCACGCCCGGCGTGATGTCCTGCCAGGGCGACTCCCCCGGCGCCGACGGATACCGGGTTCGCAGCACCTCGTGGCGGGCGGTCACGTCACCGAGTGCGATGGCCAGCGCCGTCACGTGCAGGTCACCTTCGAGCCGCACCGTGGCAGGGAGATTGTAGGTGGCAGACTCCGGGTTGCGGCGATTCCACACCCACATGCGGTATTGGCTCCGGGACAGCGGGATCCGGTCCGGTCGCGGCCGGGCTCGCAGTGCAGGGCGCAGGCCCGGCGCGGGCACCGACGTGTCGAGGGCTCCGGCGAGCTCCGCGACGGTGGGATGGGCGAAGAGGGTGCGCAGCGGAACCGGGACGCCGACGGCGTCGGTGAGCCGCGCCGTCAGTTGTGTTGCAAGCAGGGAGTTTCCGCCGGTATCAAAGAAGTGCGTTGACCTGCCCGCCTCCTCGATCCCGAGAACGTCCGCGAACACGTCGGCGACCGTCCGCTCGGTGTCGGTGTTCGGCGGCTCGAGCTCACCGGTACCGAGGTCTGGGACGGGGAGCGCACGGACGTTCAGCTTCCCGTTGCTCAGCGGAGGCGGCGAGTCGAGCACCACGACAGAGGCCGGAACCAGATACGACGGCAACACTTCGGCGAGGCGGCGGCGCAGCACCACGGTATCCAGCTCGGCGCGCGGCAGGACGTACGACGTCAGCACGTCGTGGCCGGTGGGCGTGGTGCGCACGACGGTGGCGGCGAAGTCCACGTCGACGAGCCCGGCGATGGCAGTGTCGACCTCGCCGGGTTCGATGCGTACGCCGCGCACCTTGACCTGAGCGTCGTTCCGGCCGAGGAATTCGAGTACATGGCGGTCACCGGCCGCCTTCCACCGCACGAGGTCACCGGTGCGGTACCGGCGCCGGCCGTCGGCGGAGGCCACGAACCTCTCGGCCGTGAGTCCCGGTTGCCCGGCATAGCCACGGGCGAGGCCCGGGCCCTCGAGGTAGAGCTCTCCGGGCATCCCCACCGGAACCGGACGCATCCGCTCGTCGAGCACGACGACCTCGAAGCCCGGCACGGGTTCACCGATCGGCACGGACTCGCCCCGGCGGAGGGGGCCGGTGGCGATCGCGTACATGGTCGCTTCGGCCGGTCCGTAACCGTTGATCATTCGGCGGCCGGGCGCCCACCGATCCACCAGGGCGGTACCCAGACGTTCCCCGCCCAGCATGATCATCCGCAGGTGCGGCAATTCGCGCGAACCGATCGTGGCCAGCGCCGTCGGGGTGATGCAGGCGTGTGTGATTCGCTCCCGTTCCAGCAGATCGCCCAGTGCGGGCCCTGCGAACTCCGCATCCGAGGCGACGACCAGGGTGGCCGCCGACGCACCCGCGACGAGGATCTCGAGCAACGCCATGTCGAAGCCGGCAGCCGCACGGTGCAGCATCCGGGACCCAGGGCCGGCGGCATAGCGCTGGGCCACGTCCATGTCGAGTGCGGCAAGGCCGCCGTGCGTCACCACCACTGCCTTGGGAGCGCCCGTGGTTCCGGAGGTGAACACCACGTAGGCGGGCTGGTCCGGGTGGACGCGGGGTCGGACCATCGCACCCGCCGACGTGTCCGCGTGCGTGTGGGGTTCCACCCAGGTGATCTCCCCGCCGAGGGTCGCCGAGCCCACGCCGAGAGTGGTACCCGCCGCGGCGAGCATTGCGTGTATTCGCGCGCTCGGCAGATCAGGATCGACAAGTACGGGTGCCGCACCGGTTTTCGCGATCGCCCACAACCCCACCACGGACTCCGTCGATCGCGGTACCGACCATGCCACCGTCGTGCCGGGACGGGCGCCCAGTTTCTGCAGCTCCCGCGCCAAACCCTCCGACTGCAGGTCGAGCTGCCGGTAGGTGACGGACCTCTCGCCGTCCTGCACCGCGACTGCGCCGGGAGCCAGCACGGCCCCGCGGGTGAGGATGTGGTGCAGCGGGACCGGTGCGGGTGCGGCGGGGCCACGGGCTGGGGCGAGGGCTCCGCGTTCGGCGGGACTCGACAGGTCCACGTCGCCGACCCGCTGATCGGGGTCTGCGGTGACCGACCCGAGTAGCCGGACGAGCTGGTCGGCGAAACCGAGAATCGTCGAGCGGTCGAACAGCGCTGCGTCATATCCGAATTCGAGGTGCATGCGCGTACCCGGCGCTGCCTCGGTGGCGGTGAGCTGGAGGTCGAAGTTCGCGGGATGCGCCGTGGGCGTCATCGGTGTGACCTCGAGGCCGGGCAACGTGAAGTGTCCCGGGCGATGCCTCTGCATCGACAGCGCAACTTGGAACAGCGGATGATGCGACGTCGAGCGGGCGGGATTGAGCAGTTCCACCAGGGTCTCGAACGGCATGTCGGCGTGCGTGTATGCGGCGACGTCCTGGGTGTGAACGTGGGCCAAGACCTCGGCGAAGCTGGCGGAGGGATCGATCTGCGTGCGCAGCACCAGCGTTCCGGCGAACATGCCGACGACGTCGTCGAGTTGGGGGTCGGTGCGCCCTGCGACGGCGGTGCCGATCGGGACGTCCCGGCTGCCGCTGTACCTCGAGAGCAGCACGGCCAGCGCGGCATGCAACACCATGAACGTGGTGGCCCGTCCGGTACGCGCCAGGGCGACGATGCCGTCGTGCAAGGCCTCGTCCAGCTCCACGGCGTGGACGGCTCCGCGGCCGGAGGGTGCCGCGGGACGCGGGTGGTCGAGGGGCAGCGTCACCTGTTCCGGCAGATCGGCCAGCGTCTCGAGCCAGTACTCCCGGCCGGGGTCGTTCAGCATGGTGCGCTGCCACACGCTGTAGTCGCTGTACTGCACCGGCAGCGGCGACCATTCCGGGCTGTGCCCCTCGAGCCGCGCACGGTAGGCGACGGCGGTGTCGCGGATCAGTGTGCCGAGCGACCAGGCGTCGGCGGCGATGTGGTGGACAACCAGCGCCAGCACGTGTGCGTCGGCACCGACGCGATACACACGCCCCCGAACGGGCGGTGCGGCGGCAACGTCGAATCCGGTGTCGACGAGTGCCCGCACGTGGGCGTCGAGTGCGTCGGCGGGAATGGCGACCGGAGCCAGGTCGAGGGGTACCGAGTCGGCCGCGAGCAGCACCTGATGCACCCCCTCGGCGTCGGACGGGTACACCGTGCGCAGGGTCCGGTGCCGCTCGAGCAGGTCCCGGGCCGCGGCCGCAAAGGCTGTGGTGTCCAGTTCGCCGTCGAGGCGGAGGAGGATCGGTATGTTGTATCCTGCTGCGCCGGTGTCGAATTGGTTGAGCACCCACATCCGCTGCTGTGCGGGCGAGAGCGGCACCCGGCCGTGTAACGGATCCGGTAGCAGGGCGGGTCGCCGACGCCCGGTGTGCGCGCGGTCCTCCACGCGGGCTGCCAGCTCGGCCACGGAGGGTGCTTCGAAGAGGTCGCGCACCGTGATGTCCGTGTCGAAGACGGCACTCACCCGAGTCGCGACCCGGGTGGCGATCAGCGAATTGCCGCCCAGTTCGAACAGGCTTCGGCGGATGTCGACCTCGGGCGAGCCGAGCAGTTCGGCGAAGATGCCGGCGACCACTTCCTCGATCGGGCCGTGCGGCACCTGCCACTCGTCGGCGGTCACGTCCGGTTCGGGCAGTGCGCGCCGGTCGACTTTGCCGTTGTGCGTCAGGGGGATCGACGGCACCGCAATGATCGCTCCGGGCACCATGTACTCGGGCAGGAGTGCGCGTAGGTGCCGCGTGAGTGCGGCCGGATCCACCCCGGCCACCACGTACGCCACCAATTGTTCGCCGATGCTCGTGGAGCGCAACACAACTACCGCACCGTCGACGTCGGCGTGACGCAGTAGCGCCGCCTCGACCTCGCCGGGTTCGATGCGGTAGCCGTGGAACTCCACCTGCGCGTCGACCCGGCCGAGGTAGTCGAGTTCTCCGTCGGCACGCCGGCGGGCGAGGTCTCCCGTGCGGTACATGCCGCCACTGGGCGTGAAGGGGTCGGCCACGAACCGCTGGGCGGTCAGGCCCGGCCGGCCGAGATAGCCGCGGGACACCTGCGGGCCCGCGACGTACAGTTCGCCGACGGTTCCCGGTGGCACGGGCCGCAACGAGGTGTCCAATACGTACGTTCGCATTCCCGGGATGGCCCGGCCGAGCGAAGCCCTACCGTCACCGACACCGAGATCGGTGTGGGTGACGTGCACGGTGGTTTCGGTGATCCCGAACATGTTGACGGCGCGAACCGACGGGTGCCGCGCGAGCCACGGTGACACCAGCGCGAGGTCGAGCGCCTCCCCACCGAAGATCAGCAGTCGCAGACTGTTGGTCACGTCGTAGTCGGCCAGCTGGCCGAACGCGGACGGCGTCTGATTGAGCACCGTCACTCCCTCGCGGCTCAGCAGTTCT
Source organism: Rhodococcus sp. ZPP (assembly GCF_017656075.1). Taxonomy (NCBI): domain Bacteria; kingdom Bacillati; phylum Actinomycetota; class Actinomycetes; order Mycobacteriales; family Nocardiaceae; genus Rhodococcus; species Rhodococcus sp. ZPP. The sequence goes on along the minus strand of NZ_CP058638.1, from coordinate 4,870,420 downwards.
GCGAAGTCACGCGGCGAACGGGCCACCTCGTGATCCACCAGCACCAGCCGCCCACCGGTGGTGAGCGCTCCCCACATCTCCCACACCGAGAAGTCGAAAGCGTGGGAATGGAACATGGTCCACACGTCGCCGGCGCCGAAGTCGAATTCTCGGCACGTATTGGCCAGCAGCCAGAGCACATTGGCGTGGGACACCAGCACACCTTTGGGCTCTCCAGTGGAGCCGGAGGTGTAGATCAGGTAGGCGCCCTGCGCCTGTGAGTGGTTAAGGAGTCCCTGGACTCGTGAACCACTCACAGGCGCAGCCTCGACTAGCAGAACCGGGCAGGACACCTCGGGCAGGTTCGCCGCGTCTGCGGCGGAGGTCAGCAGCACGGTGGGTGATGCGTCCGAGAGGAGGTAGCGCACGCGTTCGGCCGGGTAGTCGACGTCGACGGGGAGGTACACCCCGCCTGCGCGGACAACCGCGAGCAGCGCCGCGATGAGATCCGCCGACCGCGACAGCGCCACGGCGACGACGTCTTCGGGCCCCACCCCGGCCTCCGACAGCGCTGCGGTCAGTTCGGCGGACCGCCGGTCCAGGTCCGCGTAGGTCAGGGTGGTGTCGCCGTCGGTGACAGCGACGGCGTTCGGGTTCTCGGCGACGCGCTGTGCGAAGAGTTCCGCCAGCGACTCCACCGACGGTGCGACACCTTCTGCGCCTCCGACGAGGGCCCTCTGCTCGTCCGCGGTCAGCACGTCGATGGCACCGACGTCGGCATGGGGTCGGTCGGTGACTGCACGCAGGATCCGCAGCAGTCGCTGCACCCACTGCTCGACGGTGTGCTGATCGAACAGTTCGGTGGGGAAGGTGAACACGCCGTCGAGACCGGCGGGACTTCCGTCGGGTGTGCGCCGGTCGCGCAGCGACACCTCGAGGTCGAAGCGGCTGATCCCGGTGCCTGCCTCGCGGCCCCGGACGACGAGGCCGGGTAGTTCTGGCAGCCGGTCTGCGCCGCCGTCTCCAAAGTTCTCGAACGCCAGCATCACCTGGAAGAACGGATGGTGACCCGCTGACCGGGCCGGGGCGAGGGCGTCGACCACGAGGTCGAACGGCACCTCGGAGTGCGCGAACGCCGCGATGTCGGTCTCCCGCACGGACGCCAGCAGTTGCGCGAACGTCGAACGCGCATCCACCCGGCTACGCAAGGCAACGGTGCCGACGAACATTCCGACCACGTCGTCCAGCGCGGGGTCGGTGCGACCCGACGTGGGGGTTCCCACCGCGAAGTCGTCCGCCCCGGTCAGCTTGGACAGCAACACGGCCAGCGCCGCGTGCATCACCATGAAGAGGGTGGAGTTCTGTTGCTGCGCCAGCTCTTCGAGTGCGCGGTGTAGTTCGGCAGGCACAGCGAACGGGGTGATCCCGGCGGTCCCCTGCAGGGTGCCGGGACGTGTCCGGTCGGTGGGCAGCGGCAGAAGTGTGGGCATGTCCTGCAATGCCCCGGCCCAGTACTCGAGCTCGCGGTGCGCGAGGCTGTCGGGATCGGCGGGGTCGCCGAGCACCTCACGTTGCCAACGCGCGTAGTCGGTGTACTGCACGGGCAACGCCGGCCACGAAGGCGCCTGCCGGTCGAGCCGGGCCGCGTACGCGGTGGTGAGGTCTCGGACCAGTGGGCCGAACGACAACCCGTCGACGGCTACGTGGTGCAGCACGACGGCAAGGGTGTAGCGCTCCGGAGCCCTTTCGAACAGGGCCAGGTGCACGGGCCGCTCGACCGCGAGGTCGAAGCCCTCGGCGGCGAGGGAGGCGATGGCGTCGTCCACGGCTTCTTCCGCGATGCGGATCGGTGTCAGCTCCACCCCGGGCGGGCCGACCGTCTGGACGACGCCGGTGTCGGTGACCGTGAACACGGTGCGCAGCGTGGCGTGCCGCTCGACGACATCGATGAGCGCCCAACGCAGTGCATCGACATCGAGTGCACCGTCGAGGTCGACAGCGAATGGCACGTTGTACGCGGCAGACCCCGGAGTGAGTTGGCCCAGCAGCCACAACCGTTGTTGCGCGAAGGCGGCCGGCGCCGGACCGTCGGTGTCGCGGGCCACGAGCGGCGGCCGCGCGTCCCCGCCCTCGGCGATCAGCGCGGCGAGGCCGGCGACGGTCGGCTGGTCGAACAGGTGACGCACCCCGACGCGCACTCCCGTCACCGACGACAGCCGCGACACCACCCGGGTAGCGGACAACGAGTTGCCGCCCAGCGCGAAGAAGTCGGTGTCGGCTCCCACCTCGGGCACACCGAGTACCTCGGCGACCGCATCGGCCACCACCTGTTCGAGCGGGGTCTGCGGTGGACGGGTCGACGACGTCGGCAGTTCCGGGTCGGGAAGCGCGGACCGGTCGACCTTTCCGCTCACCGTCAACGGCAACCGGTCGAGCACGGTGATCGATGCGGGCACCAGGTAGCGCGGCAGTCGCTCGGCGACGTAGGCGCGCAGTGCCGCCGACTCCAGGGCGCTGCCGCTGACGTACGACGCCAGTTCGCCGCGGCGCGTCACCGTCACCGCCGAATGAACTCCTGGCGCTGAAGCCAGCACCGCATCGACTTCACCGGGTTCTACGCGGAACCCACGAATCTTCACCTGACTGTCGGCGCGCCCGACGAACTCGAGCTCGCCGAATCGGTTCCACCGCACCAGGTCCCCGGTCCGGTACATGCGCCCGCCGCGGTACGGGTCGGCCACGAAGGTGCCCGCGGTTGTACCCGGCCTGCCGACATATCCCTGAGCCAGACCGGGGCCCGAGAGGTACAGCTCCCCCACTACCCCGACGGGAACCGGTCGAAGTCGCGGATCCAAGACCACGGCCGACATGCCGTCGACGGGGCCACCGATCGTGATACGGGAGCTCGACAGTTCCGCCGCCGTCGCCCAGATCGTCGTTTCCGTGGGGCCGTACAGATTCAGCACCCTGCGCCCGGTTGCCCACCGGGACACCAGTTCGGGCGGGCACACGTCCCCTGCCACCGCGAGAACCTCGAGGGCGTCGAGTCCGCTCGGGTCGATGGTCGCGGGCACTGCCGGGGTCGACGTCCAATGACTGATCCGCTCGCGCCGCAGAAGCTCACGCAGTTCGTCTCCGCCGAAGACGCCGGGTGGGGCGATCACCAGCACGGCGCCGGTGGTGAACGCCAGGAGCATCTCGTGGATCGACGCATCGAACATCGGGGACGCTGCGTGCAGCACCCGCGACTGCGGGGTGGCCCCGTAGAAGCGGCGCAGGGCGGCGGCATGACCGGACAGGCCGCGGTGGGTGACGACGACGCCCTTGGGTGTGCCGGTCGAGCCGGAGGTGTAGATCACGTAGGCGGGATGATCCACGGACAGCGGCCGAACCCGCTCGTCGTCGGACACCGGAATCGGATCCGCGCCGGTGCCTGACAGGACCAGCGGAGTGATACCGCCGGGCACCAGCGAGGCGTCGAGTGTCAGCGCCGTGGTGACGCCCGCGTCGGCAAGAATCCGTGCGGTGCGTTCGGCCGGCTGGTCGACGTCGAGGGGCACGAATGCGGCACCGCTGCGCGCGATCGCCCACACCGCGATCACCGAGTCGAGCGAGCGCGGCATCATGATTGCGACCCGGTCACCGGGCCCGACACCGGCGGCGATCAGGCGGCGGGCCCACCCGTTGGACCGGGCATCCAGCTCGCGGTAGGTCAGTTCTTCGCTTCCGCACCGGGCAGCGACCCCGGTCCGGTCAGCCGCCAACAGCTCCGGAAGCGTCTGTGGTGCCGGGGCTTTCGGGCCACGGGACGGAACCAGGGCGGCCGCCTCGGCGGGTGTCACCCACTCGAGGTCGCCCAGTGTCCGGGAAGGATCCGCCACCACCGTGGACAGAATGTGGTGCAGCAGCTCCGACCACCGGGCGATGGTGGCCGAGTCGAACAGTTCCGCCGGGTACACGAGGTCACCGTCGAGTCCGGCAGCTGCCCCGTCGTCGGCCCGCATTTCGCGCAGGGACAGTTCGAGGTCGTACCGGCTGACGGCGCTCTCGATGTTGCGGCGACGGACGGCGACGTCGTCGAGCAGCAACTCTGTTCCACCGAAGTTCTGGTACGCCAGCATCACCTGGAACAGCGGGTGGTGGGTTGCCGATCGCACGGGAGCGACGGCGTCCACCACCTGATCGAACGGCAGGTCGGCGTGGGCGAACGCCTCGAGGTCCGTGGTCCGGACGGCCGCCAGGAATTCGGCGAACGTCTGTCGGTGATCGACGCGAGTGCGCAGCACTACTGTTCCGGCGAACATCCCCACCAGGTCGTCGAGCGCCGGGTCCGGTCGTCCGGAGGTCGGGGTGCCCACGGTGATGTCTTCGCTTCCGCTGAGCACGGCGAGCGTCAGCGCCAACGCGCTCTGCACCACCATGAAGGGGGTGACCCCGCAGCTACGGGCCACTGCGTCCACGGCGCCGTGCAATTCGGCGTCGACCGTGAACGCCACCCGTCCCGCAGTCCGGGGGGCCGCCGGCTTCCGCGGGCGGTCGGTCGGCAGCTCGAGCAGCTCGGGAGTTCCCCGTAGTCGCTCGGACCAGTACGCGACGTCCGCCGGCGCCGTGGTGGCAGACACCGATCGCTGCCACTGAGCGAACCGCCCGTAGCCCACCGGCAGTTCAGGCCACCCCGGTTCGCGTCCGGCACGCCGCGCCGCATACGCCGTCATCAAGTCTCGGGTCAGCGGGCCGAACGACAGTCCGTCCACCGCGATGTGGTGCGCCGTGACGGCGACGGTGTAGCGCTCGGGTGCGCGTTCGAAGATCCGTATCCGTACGGGCACTTCGCGGGTGAGGTCGAATCCGCCGCTGCCCAGGGCCGCGAGTGCGTCGTCGAGCGTGCCGGGGGCGACGACGATCGGCGACAGGTCCAGCTCGACCGGCCGCGCCACCTGCACCACACCGGATGCCGTGTCCTCGAACACCGAATGCAGCGGCTCGTGCCGCCCGACCACGTCGCGTACGGCTGCGGCGAGAGCACCCACATCGACCGGTCCGTCGAGGTCGATCGCGAAGGGAACCACATAGTCGGGTGAGCCGGGGTTCATTTGCTCGTGCAACCACAGCCTCTCCTGCGCGGGCGCGAGGGGTGAGGCACCTCGGTGTCCGGTGGGAGGTCCGTCGACGAGGGGCGGCAGAGCAGCGGTGGTGCGCGCGTCCTCCAGCCGGACCGCAAGTTGGGCGACGGTCGGTGCGTCGAACACATCGCGGACGCTGATCCGGCGGTTCAACGCCGCCCTCAGTCGCGACACCAATCGTGTTGCGGTGAGCGAGCTTCCGCCGAGGGCGAAGAAATCGGCGTCCGCATCGATCGAGGGCACACCCAGCACGTCGGCGACCACCCCGGCGACGAGCTCTTCCAGTTGCCCGCGCGGGGCCCGTGCGGGCACCGGCGCGAGTGTGGGCGCGGGCAACCCCTTCCGGTCGAGCTTCCCGCTGCTGGTCAGTGGCACCTCGTCGAGCACGGTCACCGACGCGGGCACCATGTAACCCGGCAAGCGTTCGCGCAGGAACTCCACCAGGGCTTGCGCATCGAGTTCCGCGCCGTGAACGTAGGACGCGAGCACCGGTTCACCCGCGGCGGAGGTCCGCACCACCGTTGCCGCGGTGTCGACTCCGGGTGCGGACGCCAGCGCGGCGTCGACTTCGCCGAGTTCCACCCGGAATCCGCGGATCTTCACCTGGTCGTCGGTGCGGCCTGCGAATTCGAGCCGATGGTCGCTGGTCCACCGGACCATGTCACCGGTTCGGTACATCCGGGAGCCCGGACTTCCGTATGCGCTTGCGACGAATCGGCTTGCGGTCAAGGCGTATTTGCCGTGATAGCCGCGGGCGAGGCAGTCACCCGAGAGGTACAGCTCACCGACTGCGCCCACGGGTACCGGCCTCAGTCGCTCGTCGAGCACCACGGCCGAGGTTCCCGCGTAGGGCGTGCCGATGGTGATGCGATCGCCGACGTGAAGCGGTTCTGCGCTGGTGCAGACGACGGTGGTTTCGGTGGGACCGTAGCTGTTGAGGAGTACCCGGCCCGGTGCCCATCTGGTCACCAGTTCGGGAGGGCACGGCTCGCCGCAGACCTCGAGGACGCGGAGGTCGGCGAGGCTCTCCGGGTTCATCAGGCGCGGCACCGTGGGGGTGGTGAGGAAGTGGGTGACCCGCTCGCGGCGGAACAGTTCGGTGAGGTCGTCACCGTAGGTGTCGGGAGGCGCGATCACCACGGTGGCGCCGGAGGTGAAGGCCAGGAGTAGTTCTCCGACGGAGACGTCGAAGGACGGTGAGGCGACATGCGCCACCCGGGAGTCGTGGCCGAGGTTGCGGTACTCGGCGTTTGCCGCCACGAGGGCGGCGAGTCCGCGGTGGGTTACCGTGACGCCCTTCGGTATTCCGGTGGAGCCGGAGGTGTAGACGACGTAGGCGGGATGGTCGAGGTGCAACACGCGGGTGCGGTGCCGGTCGTCGATCGCGGTGCTCTCGCCCGTGAGATCTGCCGTGCCGATCCAGTCGATACCGTCCGGAACCACCGATGCATCCCGGGCGAGCGCCACGTCGACTCCGGAGTCGCGGAGCATGTGCGCGATGCGCTGGGCTGGGTAGCCGGGGTCTATCGGCACGAACGCGGCACCGGATTTCGCGACGGCCCACATGGCCACGACGGACTCCGCGGACCGGGGCACCATCACCGCCACCAGATCTTCCGGCCCAATGCCGCGCGCAATCAGTCTGTGGGCCAAACGGTTTGAACGCTGTTCGAGCTCCGGGTAGGACATGTCGTTGCCGTTGAACCGCAGCGCGACGCCGTCGGGGTTGAGCCCGTCGTGCAGGAGTTGCGGCAAGGTTCGCGGGGGAACCGCGGCACCGTCGGACGCCGGCACGAGTGCCGCCCGGTCGGCCGGACCGAGGAGGTCGATGTCACCGATCGGACGGGTCGGGTCGCTCGCGACGGCCGTCAGGATCTTCTCCAGTTGTCCCGCCCACCGGTTCACGGTCCCGTCGTCGAACAGTTCCCGTGGGTACGTGATGACGCCGCGCAGACCGCCCGGATCGCCGTCGCCGGCCGGGAGTTCGTCCACGGTGATGTCGAGATCGAAGGCGCGAACGTGCGGTTCCTGCTCCCGCACACGGGCCGTGACCCCGTCGAGCTGGATCTCCGGGCCGATCGAATTCTGGTAGGCCAGCATCACCTGGAACAGCGGGTGTGCGTCCGCGGTCCGGGTGGAGAGCACCTCCTGCACCACCGAGTCGAACGACACGTCGGCATTGGTGAAGGCTTCGAGGTCGGCGCGGCGGACGGTGCGCAGTAGGTCGGTGAACGTCGCACCTGCCGCTACCGGGGTGCGCAGCACCACCGTGCCCACGAACATGCCGACGATGCCGTCCAGCGCGGGGTCGGGGCGTCCGCCGGTGGCGGTGCCGACCGCGATGTCCTCGGTGCCGGTCAGTCCGCGCAGCAGTACGGCGAGCGCGGCGTGCAGCACCATGAACGCCGTGACGTCGTGCTCGCGCGCGAGGGCGAGCAGGCACCGGTGCAGCTCGGGGTCGACCCGGAACTCGGCGCTTCCGGCGGTGAGAATTTGTGCGGACGGTGGCCGGGGACGATCCAGGGGCAGCGGAAGCACCTCGGGCAGGCCACGCAAAGTGTCTGCCCAGTAGTCGAGTTGGCGGCGGACCAGGCTCGCGGGGTCGTCCGGATCACCGAGAACTTCTTGCTGCCACCACGCGTAGTCGGTGTACTGCAGCGGCAACGGCTCCCAGACCGGCGCTTGCCCTCGACGACGGTCGGCGTACGCGGCCGAGACATCCCGGACGAAGAGGGGAAGGGACAGACCGTCGATTGCGATGTGGTGCACCACCACCGACATCGTGTACTGGCCGGGGGCTACTCGGCGCAGCCGCATCCGGATCGGTATCTCGCGCGTGAGGTCGAACACGGCGGCAGTTTCGGCATCCGCCAGCTCGACGTCCTTGCTGCGCACTACCTGTCGTGGACCGGCTCCGTCATCGGGAAGTACGGTTCGCAGCGCCGGATGCCGCTGCACCACATCGTCGATCGCGGTACGAAAGGCAGCGACATCCAGATCGCCGGAGAGGTCGACCGAGAACGTCACCACGTACGGGTCGCGCTCGGGGTTCCGCTGATTCACCAGCCACAGCCGTCGCTGTTCCGCGGACAGCGGCGCCGCTGTGTCCACGGTCCGCGGCACCAGCGGTGGTCGCGACTCGGTGTCGGGCGCGCCGAGGTGAGCGGCCAGGGCTTCTGCAGTCGGGTGGTCGAAGATGTCGCGCACCGTGACGCGGCGGCCCAGCACCGCGCTGGACCGTGAAGCGAGACGTGCTGCGCCCAGCGAGTTTCCACCCAGTGCGAAGAAATCGGCATCGATTCCGACGGTGGCCAGTCCCGTTTCCGAGGCGAATGCTCCGACGAGAAGTTCCTCGATCGGTGACCGCGGTGCGCGATCACCGGTGCCGCGCGGTGACGGGGTGGGCAGTGCTGCCTTGTCCACCTTGCCTGCCGGTGTCAGAGGCACCGAATCGAGCACGGTGATCGACGGCGGTACGAGGTGGTCCGGCAACCGTTGCGCGAGATGGTCGCGCATCCGCGCGGGCTCGAGGTTCCGCCCGTGCACATAGGTCGCCAACTGCGGGCCGCTCACACCCACGGCGGCAACAGTCACAGACAGGTCCACACCGGGATACGTCCGCAGCACGGCGTCGATCTCGCCGGGCTCTACTCGGTGACCTCGGATTTTCACCTGGTCGTCGGCGCGACCGATGAACTCGAGCGTCAGGTCGGGAGTCCAGCGCACCAGGTCGCCAGTGCAATACAGGCGCCCGTCTCCGTAGGGATTGGCGACGAATCGGGTGGCGCTGCGCCCCGGTTGTCCCAGGTATCCGCGCGCGATCCCGGGCCCGAACAGGTACAACTCCCCTACTGCGCCCACCGGTAACGGCCGCAACCTGGTATCGAGCACCAACGCGGAAACACCGTCGATCGGGGCGCCGATCGTGATGACGTCGGTGGGTGCGAGCGGCGCCGTCGACGTGGACCACACTGTGGCCTCGGTGGGCCCGTAGAGATTGAGCATTGTTCGGCCCGGCGCCCACCGCGTGAGCACTTCGGGCGGGCATACATCGCCGGCTACGGCAATGACCTGTAAGTCGTCGAGCCCGTCGGGGTCTGTCACGGCCGGTACGGCGGGGGTCACCGTCCAGTGCGTGATTCGCTCCCGGCGCAGCAATGCGGTCAGCTCGTCGCCGCCGTACACGTCTGCCGGGGCGATCACCAAGGTGGCGCCGGCGGTGAAGGCCGACAGCATTTCGTGAATGGACGCGTCGAAACTCGGCGACGCGAATGCGAGTACCCGCGATTCCGGAGTTACCCGATAGTGCCTGCGCAGTGCTGCCGCGTGGCTCGACAGTCCGCGATGAGTGACCACCACACCCTTGGGCGTTCCGGTCGACCCGGAGGTATAGATCACGTACGCCGGGTGATCGACGTGCAGCGGACGTATGCGGTCTGTGTTCGTGATCGGCGCGGCGGAGCCGTCACCGTCAAGCAGCGACATCCACTCGACGCCGTCCGGTACGACGCCGGAATCTGCGGCGAGCGCGAGGGTGACCTTGCTGTCGGCCAGCATGTGCGTGACCCGCTCGGCCGGATAGCCGGGGTCGATGGGGACGAAAGCCGCACCCGCTTTCGCGACGGCCCACAACCCGACGATCGATTCGACGGAACGGGACGCGATCACCGCGACTCGATCTTCGGGCCCGACTCCTCGTTCGATCAGCCTGCGCCCCAGCCGGTTCGACCACTCATCGAGTGTGAGATATGTCACATCCATTTCCCCGCAGCGGATTGCGGGGCGGGTCGCGTGCTCCGGCACGGTCAGCAGGGCGGCGAGGGTCGCCGGTTCGGCGGCGCTGGGCCCCGAGGCCGGCACGAGGACTCCGCGCTCGGCTTCGTCGAGAACCTCGAGATCGGCGACTGGGCGATCGACCCCGGCTCCGACGAAGTCGGTGAGGTAGGCCACGAATCGCTCGAGAAGCCGTTCTACCTCGGCCTGTTCGTACAGGGCGGGGTTGGCCTCGAAGCAGACGCGCGGCGGGCCGCCGCCGACTCCGGGGTAGATGTCGACGGCGAGATCGTCGACCGGTCCAGCGGAAAGGAGGTACATTTCGCCTGCCTCGTCACCGAGGGTGACGTCGTGCAGGAATGCCATGATGTTGACCACCGGCCCGAACGCAGCACGCGACTGGAACTCGAGCCCCAGGTCGCGCAGCATGTCTTCGTATCGATACCGCTGGTGACGCAATGCTCCGGTGAGTTCGAGCTGCACCCGGCGCACCACATTCTCGGTGTCATCTTCTGCGCCGATTGCCACGCGAACCGGGACGAGGTTCGACACCATGCCCGCCGATCGGCGCATTGCTGCGGTGGTGCGCCCGGACACCGGAAGGCTCAGCACGATGTCGGTGTTGCCGGTCATCCGAGCCAGAAATACCGCGAATGCGGCCACCACGATCGGCACTTCCGACGAGTTGGATCGACGCGCGAGTTCGTCCATCAGTTCGGTCGTTTCACGCGTGAGAGTACGGCTGGCGATCCGGGAGACGGCGGCGGGCGGAGCCTCACGACGAGTCAGCCGCGACGGCGCAGGCAGCTCGATCAGCCGCTTTGCCCAGTGTTCGCGGTCGACGGCCGCCCTGCTAGAACCTTCGTACGCAATTTCGGCGTCGAAGATGTCGCGCACACCCAGCGCCCGCGGTTCCGGTGGTTCCGTCCCGCGCACTGCGTGGGTGTACAGCTCCGCAATGCGCTCGACCACAGTCATCGCGCCGTAGCCGTCCACGATCAGGTGATGCGCGAACGTGTTCCAGTAAAAGTGGTTTTCGTCGAGGTGCAGGAGTGTCGACGCGATCATCAAATCCGCGGTCGGGTCGAGCCGACGGCTGTATCGCTCGGTCATCCACCACCTGGCCTCAGCCTCGGGATCCGCGGATCCCCGCAGGTCGAGGTAGCTGAGGGCGTTTGGGATCGAAGGGTCGAACGATTGCGAGGGCACCCCGTCACGCTCGACTATGTGGACGAACGGAGACTGCAGTTCGCGCGCCGCACGGGTGGTCGCCTCGGTCAATGCATCGACGTCCAGTGCCCCACGAACCTCGACATACAGCGCCACGTTCAATGGGACGTCCGGGTCGAGTTGCTGGGCGAACCAGAGCCCCTGCTGGGCACGCGAAAGAGGGAAGGCACTCACAAGCGCCACCCCCTTATCAGCGATGCACCGCATCGAGCCGTCACCCCGTCACCGAACCCCATCTATTTCTTTCGCCACCGGCTCCCGTGGCACGCCTTCCCGCTATCGGAAGAAGTGCGGGTTCTATTAGGGGCACAATACTTTGCCGAAGAGCTGTCCTCTACCTGAGGTCGGACGAGCATCGCACTTCACGCTACGCTCACCCCACCGACTAGACAGGAGCCGATCTGCATGGATGACAACGTCACGGGCACATCGGGAGACGAGATTCCTGACCCCCAGGACGCGACTCGCCCAGCAGACGCCCCCAGGCGTGTACGTAAGCGCACCACGGTGCGCAGCAAAGCCTACAAACGACGGCGCCGAATTATCGCTGGCGGCTCGGTTGCGGCCCTGGTCGTGGTGGCTTTCGGGGCCTGGCTCGGCTACACCGCCCGCGAGGCACAGGCAAATCTGACCGAGGCTCGGCAGCACGCGCAGCTCGCGAAAGACGCCCTACTGGACGGTAATCCAGTTGACGCGGAGCGTTCGTCGGCGGATGCGGACAAGTACGCGTCGCGTGCCTTCGACAACACCCACTCGATCCCGTGGAGCGTCGCGGCGGCCGTACCGTGGCTGGGAAGCCCGTTCGAAACGTCGCAGCAAATCTCGGCCGTCGTAAAGGGTCTCACGTCAAAGGTGCTCACACCGGCGGTAACCGCAGGAACCTCATTGGCTCCTAATGAGTTGATCGCCGCCGGCGGGAAGGTAAACCTGCAGCCACTCCGGGATGCCGTCCCCGTACTCGGCGAGACAGCTGCTGCCGCTGAGCAATTGGATATCGAGGCACAGAATATCTCGAAGCCTGCGTACCTCGACGCTGTTATCGATGCCAGAACCCAACTTCAGGTACAAACCGAAGAATTAGCGAAACTTCTCGGTAACACCGCAATTGCCGCTGAAATCGCACCGGGCATGCTCGGTGCCGACGGCCCCCGCAGCTATTTCATGGCATTCCAGACCAACGCTGAGGCTCGCGGTACCGGTGGCCTGCTGGGTGGATACGGCGTCGTTCGCGCGAACGACGGGGTGGCGCGGGTAGACAGCCTGGGCCGCAACTCCGACCTGCCGATGAATAGTCAACCGCTCGATCTCGGTCCGGAGTTCGCCGCCCAGTACGGACGTAGCCGCCCCACCACGGATTCGCGCAACAGCAATCTCAGCTCGCACTTCCCGTACGCCGCGCAGATCTGGAAATCGCTGTGGGCGCAGGATTCGGGTGAGCAGGTAGACGGTGCCATCGCCACCGACCCGGTAGCCCTGAGCTATGTTCTCGGCGCCATCGGACCTGTCACCATGCCGGACGGCGAGGTGATTAACGCCGACAACGTCGTCGAACTCACCGAATCCACCTCCTACGTGCGTTTCGCAAACGACAACAACGCCCGTAAGCAGTATCTGCAGACCGTCGCCGCGCGTGTAATCGACAAGATGACCGGCCAGATCACTTCACCGCAGAAGTTGCTCGACGCATTGGGCCGCGGTGTGGGTGAGCGACGCATCGCAGTGTGGAGCGCCCACGCGGACGAGCAGGCTGTTCTGGCGGACACCCCGCTCGGACACACTGTTCCCGAAGACCCCGCCCCTTTCGCCGGCGTGGTGATCAACAACCAGGCGGGCGGCAAGCTCGACTACTACCTGACGCGCGAGATCGACTACACGGCGGAGAGCTGTGAGGGTGACACGCGACGATCCACGGTGACGGTGCGATTGACCAACACCGTGCCTTCTGCGGACTTCCCCGACTATGTGGCGGGCACTTTCATCAACACCCTCAACGTGCCCAAGGGCACCAATGTGTCTGCGTTGTCGCTTCTCGCCACCCAGGGCGCTCAGCTCCGGAACGTGACCATCGACGGGAAGCCGACGATGTTCCTCACCGGTAAGGAGCTGGGGCATCCGGTGTTCGACACCCTCGTCCCTATCCGGCTGGGCGCCACGACCGAAGTGAAGTACGAGCTGACGGAACCGACCGTGCCCGGTGAGGCTCGGGTACCTGTCCAGCCGTTGGTGGATGATCCGACGGTGACCGTCAACGTTCCCGTCTGCGGAGGTTGAGCGATCGATACGAAGCTGCGGCCCGCCACGCTGCTCGCCGTCATGGTGGGTGGCGCGGTGGGCGCCGCTGCGCGTTATCAGTTGTGGCGCTGGTGGCCTGATGATATCGACGAGTTTCCGTTCACCACCTTCGCGATCAACGTGATGGGTTGCTTCGCCTTCGGACTGTTGTTCGGTGCCGTTCCGGCCAGCGCGCACGGCCCCATTGCGCTGGTTCGACCCTTCCTGCTTTTCGGTGTCATGAGCGGCTTCACCACGTTCAGCTTCTTCGCGGTGCAAGGCGTCACGCTCACGTCTCCCCGTGTGGGCGTGGTGTATCTGCTGGTGACGCCTATTCTAGCTGTCTTCGCGGCCTGGGTGGGCAGGACGTTCGCGGTCGCTCTCTCCGGCAGCGCCAGTCGCGCGCGGAAGCATGTGCAATGAACGCCTCGACCTCGATCGACTATGTGTGGTGGGCGGCGGCAGGAGGCGCCGCTGGAGCGTTGCTGCATTACTCCGCCGTGGCAGTGCTGGGTCCGCGAGTCGGCGTTGACCGAGTTGTGCTGGCGCTGACATCATGCGCGTGCCTTTTCCTCGGTATCGTAGTGGCGACGGGCCGTAGTGGCGACGGCTATGCATTTCTCGGCGTCGGATTCCTCGGTTCCGTGGCCCCATTTTCGGTGTTGGCCGCTGGGGCGCTTGAACGTGGCGGCGTGCGACGATCGCGACGTCGAACCCTGTTATTGGCCGGCTGGACCGCACTAACCGGGGTATCGATGGCAATTGTTGGATACATTCTGGCCGATGTGGGGAGCATTGCCTTCGAGAAGCTCCCGGGTCAGACCCGCTAGCACGAACCTTGTACGAATGCCTTGGCGAATCCGACTGTCTGATAGAGATACATATATTCCCATTCGGCCAGGCTAAAATTGTACGCGCGCGGGACGGGACGCATAATGATCTCCCCATCGAAACACTGAGAGAAGATGTATCGCGCTCGCGGTAGGTGGTATTGCCAACTGACTACTAGGACGCTGTTCCACCCATGCTGTTCGGCGAGTTGGCGGGTGAATTGCGCTTCCCCTCGTGTGGTTTCGGGAACCGGTGGGATACAACTAACGGTGAATCGGGTGTCCTTAGTAGCGCAGAATACTGCCATCCTCTGGTTCCTGGTCCCGTAGGCATTCGACAGCACCACGGTTCTTGACACACCACTTCTTGCGAGTTCCATCGCGTATTCCTCGCGCCCATCGTGCTCGCCACCGAGCACGATAATCGCATCGACCGGTTTCACGGGGTCGATGCGAGACTTGGAGTAGACGAAATAGCCCATCCCACCGAGACCAGCAACGGCGAGCCCGAACATATGAACCGCGGCGACCAGTACAAAAATGAACCGCTGCACCAACTTTACCTACTCCACACCATCGGGCGGATCGGCCACACAAGTCACTCTGCCGACATACCGCTGCGCTCCACGCTACGGACGTCCTAATCCGCGGTACGACCATCCCTCGTCCCGCCATTGCTGTGGATCAAGGCAGTTTCGTCCGTCGATGAGTACGCGCTTGCGCACCACCGCGTCGAGGTCCCCCGGCTGCAATTTTTTGAACTCAGGCCACTCCGTCAGAACAAGAATCACATCCGCACCCTCGCAGGCGTCCAACGCGGTCTTCGCGTAACTGAGTGTCGGAAACAATGCTTGTGAATTTTCCATCGCTCGGGGGTCGTACACAGTGACTGCAGCGCCTTGTAGTTGAATCTGTCCAGCGACGTTAAGGGCTGGCGAGTCGCGCACGTCATCTGAGTCGGGTTTGAACGCAGCTCCGAGCACTGCGACACGTGCTCCAAGCAATGACCCGCAGGCTTCGCGGGCCAGTTCGACCATACGGGTGCGACGCCTCATATTGATGTTGTCGACTTCGCGTAGGAACGTGAGGGCCTGATCTGCACCGAGTTCTCCCGCACGTGCCATAAAGGCCCGGATGTCTTTGGGCAGGCAGCCTCCTCCGAATCCGACCCCGGCATTCAGAAATCGGCGACCGATCCGCGCATCATGGCCGATCGCGTCCGCCAACACCGTGACGTCTGCGCCCGCCGCCTCACAGACCTCGGAAATTGCGTTGATGAAGGAAATCTTCGTCGCCAAGAAAGCATTCGCTGACGTCTTGACGAGTTCAGCCGTCGCCAGGTCCGTGACGATAAAGGGAATATCTTCCTCAAGAAGTGTTGAGTAGACCTCGCGCGCAACATCCTCGGCGCGTCCCGGACGATCGCGGTCGACTCCCAGGACTAGGCGGTCAGGATGCAGAGTGTCCTGGACCGCGAATCCCTCTCGGAGAAACTCCGGATTCCAGGCCACCTCTAGGTCGTTCCCCGCTGGCGACAGCTTCCGCGCCAATTCACCCAACCGATTGGCGGTACCCACAGGAACGGTCGACTTGCCGAAGATCACTGCGGGGGAGGTGATTAATGGCGCCAAACCGGCGATAACGGCGTCGACGTATTTCAGGTCGGCGGCGAACTCGCCTTTTTTCTGCGGGGTTCCGACACCAAGAAAGTGGATGTCTGCAAAATTTGCTGCCTCGTCATACGAAGAAGTGAAACGCAGCCGACCTGCAGCAATATTGCGTTGCAACACTTCCTCGAGACCCGGCTCATAGAACGGCAGTTCTCCGACTTCTAGCTTGGCTAGTTTTGCAGAATCGACGTCCACACCAAGGACGTCGTGCCCGAGTTCCGCCATGCAAGCAGCATGCGTCGCCCCTAGGTAGCCGGTCCCAAAGACAGCGATACGAGTGGTCATTGTGCTCTTCCAGTTGTGATCGTCGATCGTCGTCATCGACTTAGCGGCTCCGAACTCTCGTCAGGCGGTAAGTCATGCTCTACCTCTGCTCGAGCAACTCCAACAGGTAGCGCCCGTAACCGGATTTGGCCAGCGGCTCTGCTCGCGATCGCAACTCGTCGTCGGAAATGAAACCCTGTCGCCAGGCAACTTCTTCAGGCGCGCCGATCTTGAGACCCTGCCGTTGCTCGATGGTGCGGACATAGTTCGACGCCTCAAGCAGCGAGTCGAACGTCCCGGTGTCGAGCCAGGCGGTTCCCCTCGGGAGAACCTCTACCCGGAGGCGTTCTTGCTCAAGGTATGCGCGGTTCACGTCAGTGATCTCGTACTCACCGCGGTCCGAGGGACGGAGGTGCTTTGCGATCTCCACAACATCATTATCGTAGAAATACAAACCGGGCACCGCGAAGTTGGACTTTGGTGTTGAGGGCTTCTCCTCGAGCGAGAGTGCTCGGCCACGGTCGTCAAACTCCACCACTCCGTAGGCGGATGGATCCGCAACCCAATAGGCGAAAATTGCCCCACCGTCCAGGTGATCGAACCTTCCGAGCTGATGCCCGAGGCCGGCACCGTAGAAGATGTTGTCGCCGAGAACCAGCGCCACGGAGTCGTTGCCGATGTGGTCAGCGCCGAGCACGAATGCCTGCGCGAGTCCGTTCGGCTCCTGCTGTGCGATGTATGTGAGGTCGACTCCATACTTTGAACCGTCACCGAGTAGGCGCTTGAATTGTTCGGCGTCGTGCGGAGTGGTGATCACCAGGATGTCACGGATCCCCGCGAGCATTAGCGTGGAGAGCGGGTAGTAGATCATCGGCTTGTCGTAGACGGGTACGAGCTGCTTGCTGATGCCGATTGTAATCGGGTGCAACCGAGTACCGGAACCGCCGGCGAGGATAATTCCCCTCATACCCCGAACTCCTTCACATCAGACATAGAGACGGATTTTTGCCGACGGGTGGCTCCGTCGATCCACTCCCTCACTTCGCCGTACCTGGGCAACTGCCCGCTATCCCTTGCCTCGGACAGAGACGGCGCCGATGAATCCTTCTCTGAAAGAGTGAACTCGAGGGCCGATCCCGCCCGCGAGGTCGTCGGCCACTCAATTCCGATTTCCGGATCGAGGGGATTGATTCCATGCTCACGTTCGGGCGCATAGCCGGATGAGCAGAGGTACACGACCGTCGAATCGTCTTCTAATGAGAGAAATGCGTGGCCGAGACCCTCAGGCAAGTAGATAGCGCGGCGATCCTTGTCGTCTAGTAACACTGAGTCCCACGCTCCGAATGTTGGCGAGCCGACGCGGATATCGACGACTACATCCAGAACCGCCCCCTTTACGCATGTGACGTACTTGGCTTGACCGGGGGGAACGTCCGCGAAGTGGATGCCCCGCAATACGCCCGCGGCAGAGACGGAGCAGTTGGCCTGTGCGAGGTTCAACGTGTGCCCAGCTGCCCTCACGAATGCAGGTTCTTTGAACCACTCAAGGAAAAGCCCACGGTCATCGCCGATCTTTTTTGGTGTGCCTTCCCAAGCCCCAGCTACCTTCAGGTCACGTGTTTCCATCGTCATGCCCCCTGTGCTTGGTAGCGCGCCTCAACAGCGTCCTTTTCGTTCTCCCACCATCCACGGTTGTTGTGGTACCAGTCGATGGTCGCTTGAAGCCCCTCGCGGAAGTTCGTATAGCGCGGGTACCAGCCAAGTTCGCCACTAAGGGAGGACGAGTCGATGGCGTATCGCAGGTCGTGACCGACTCGGTCAGCCACATAATCGAAGTCTTCTGGGTCTCTGCCCATCAATTCTAGGATTATGCGAATGACAGACAGGTTGTCGAGCTCACCGTTGGCACCGATAAGATAGGTCCGCCCGATCTGACCCGATTCGATGATCCGCCAAACTGCCGCGTTGTGGTCGTCGACGTGTATCCAGTCGCGGACGTTCGTTCCACCGCCATACAGCTTCGGGCGCACGCCAGTGAGAATGTTGGTGATCTGCCGGGGAATGAACTTCTCAATGTGTTGACGCGGTCCATAGTTGTTAGAGCAGTTCGACAATGTCGCTTGAACACCGAACGATCGGATCCACGCACGCACGAGCATGTCCGAGGCGGCTTTCGTGGACGAGTACGGGCTCGAAGGGTTGTACGGCGTCTGTTCAGTGAACTTTTTAGGATCGTCCAACTCGAGGTCTCCGTATACCTCGTCCGTCGATACGTGATGGTAACGAACACCGTGTCGACGCACTGACTGGAGGAGTGTGTACGTACCGACAATGTTCGTTTGGACGAACGGCCAAGGGTCAACAAGCGAATTGTCGTTGTGGGATTCGGCAGCGAAGTTCACGACCATATCCGAGTTAGCGACGAGCTGGTCTGCAAGAGCTGCGTTGGCAATGTCTCCCTGGACGAAGCGGATACGATCCTCCACGGCGGAGAGCGACTTTCGCGACCCTGCGTAGGTGAGCGCGTCAAGGACAGTGACCTCCACATCCGGGCGATCGCGAACGGTTGCAGTGACAAAATTCGATCCGATGAAACCGGCACCACCGGTAACGACAATCCGCATGGGTCCCCTCGATAGTCAGTTCGGCTGGCGCTGTCCGAGCCAAACGCTGCGAAACCGGTAGAGACAAATCCGGTGGCAACAAGAATCTTACGTCATAAACTCACGGTCCGCGCATCGGCCTCCGGGCAGAGCTGGTCGCGCACATGGCGCCTCACGTCATAGAATCCCAATCGGTCCGCCGACGCCTTGAGACGCGGAGTGCGTGTGAAAGCGACGTACATTGCCCAATCGACCAAAGGACAAGCCCCGTGCGCAAATCAGTTGCGATTATTGGAACTCGTGGCTATCCCAGCTACTACGGCGGCTTCGAAACGCTACTTCGACAGTTGGCTCCGTACCTGACGAACAGAGGATGGGATGTCACCGTCTACGGTCGCCATGGATCAACGACGCCAGAAGACCCAAACCTTGATCCGAGGGTACGAACGATCGTAACGAAGGGCATTGAGAGTAAGTCGCTGAGCACTCTGTCGTACGGTCTAACATCAACAGCTCATGCCTTCCGCCACGCTCCAGATGTCGCTCTAGTCATGAACGTTGCGAATGGATACTGGTTGCCCGCGCTAAAAGCGAAGGGGATTCCCACAGTCATCAACGTTGACGGGATCGAGTGGGAGCGCGCCAAGTGGGGCAGGCCGGCAAAGGCCGTCTTCCGTGGGGGTGCAAACATGACCGCCAGATTCGGTGACCACCTGGTATACGACTCTTCCGAGATCGGCCGGAGATGGGCAAACGACTTCGGGCGCGATGGCATCTACATTCCCTATGGTGGTACCGATCCTGGCAACTTGAATCCCGTCGACAAACTAAGCCATCGTTCCTATGCCCTGATGGTCGCCCGCTTCGTACCAGAAAACACGGTGGCCGAATTCCTCGACGCCGCCGAAACACTGAGCGACCGATGGGACGTCGCGATCGTTGGTTCCTCTGGATACGGGGGCGAACTCGACGACAGAGTCGAAGCTCTCGCCACAGCGAACTCACGAGTCCACTGGTTCGGGCACGTAAACGACGACAGCCTCCTTTTCTCGCTCTGGCAGCATGCTGGTGCCTACTTCCATGGCCACAGCGTAGGAGGCACGAACCCCGCCCTCGTCCAGGCGATGGCGTGCGGAGCACCAGTCATTGCAAGAGATACCGTGTTCAATCGTGAAGTTCTCGGTCCAAAGGGACAGTATGTTGCGCCCGATCCAACTGCAATCGCCGCAGCGCTAGAGACAGTCCTTGCCAATTCCGTTATGCAGCAACAGTTGAGTACGAATTCTCGAACACGGCAGGCTGAGCACTTTACCTGGGACGTCGTGTGCGGCAGATACGAACAGACTTTATTGCACGCAAGCATGCAATAAAGCAAACCAAACCCATCGGCGCCGTAACCGAAACCGCTTGCGATTCCCAACATGACGAACGGTCGACGCGGCCCTGAAGGAGCACCGAGTTGCCCTTCAGGGGCGCAGGCCCAACAATACGGAATACACTCGAGCCTGCCAGACGCCTCGCGCGCGACGCAACTGTTCGACCCGCGCGCTTCTTCTCAGCTGGCGAATGACTACGTCATCCTCACGGGCCGCTGAGTATCCGTCCAAGTGATCAACGCGGCCGTCAGCAAGATAGACAACTTTCCAACCGGAACGACGAAGCCGCCGACACATGTCGATCTCTTCGCCAAACAGAAAGATCGACTTGTCGAACCACCCGATCTGTTCGAGTGCGGACGTACGAGCAATTATGAACGCCCCATTAACTGCATCCGTCTCGTGCGTTCGATAGTGATGCCGCGTTGGGCGCTCAACACCGAAGATACGACCTAACCCGACCGGGTGCGATAGATATCGCGGCAAAGAAGCGTCGTGCTCTGAGGTACGAAACAGAGATCCGTCGACATAGACACGCGGCGACAGAAGACCGACGCCATGATTCTCATCTAAAAAGTTGACACACTTACCAAACACCCCTTTCTGCACGACTAAATCAGGGTTCACCACTGCTACGTATTCGGTCGAAACCAGCGGCGCAGCCGCGTTTACGCCGTTTCCAAATCCGAGGTTCTCCCCAGGTTCGACAATCGTTACGCCTTCACTCGGCAAAACTCCAAGCGGATGTCCAGGCGAATTATCCACAATGTAGACGTGCCCAACACTTGGGTCGGCACGAATCGACTCGAGACATCTAGGCAAAACATCACCGGTGCGGTACGCAACTACGATTACATCAATCAAATTCAATCCCTCCTGCAGGACGCGGTCTTCTCCTAACATGTGGTCAGCACGCTTCGACTTTCAGAGCCTCCAATAGCTCTTCAGCCTTTCCCTTCCAGGTGTGTTCCAACGGGAAATTCTCGGGCAGACGAGTGACTCTTTCTTGACCCGCCGTAAATTTTGATATCCACGCTGCTTGACTACTGGCTTCAATTACATGAACGAACGAGAGTCCTCTGGTACCGGCTCCAGCGATGGGCGTCGTCAACACAGGGAGCCCACTTGCGCGGTATTCGTAGGTTTTAATAACGTCGCCACCAACCTCGAATTCACCTACCCTGTGCGGAACCCAGCCGATATCGAACGATTGCAAGAGAACTGGAACATCGGTGTAATGTATATCGCCGAGAAGTTTGATGTTCGGAACTCGCTGCAATGGACGGCGGTACTGCTCGTCCAAGATAGGACCCGCGAAAACGAAGTCAACCTCGGGCAAAGCAGCCGCTACGGCTAACACGAGATCAAGGTCCACTCGATTCCCAATCTTGCCTACGTAGCCCACGGTAATCGGACCCGATGCCAATGATTGATCGGAGAACCGATCCGGATCGCACCCATTCGTAATCAACTTGACATCATTACGTCCAAACCGCCTGGCCAGCGATGCCGTTCCCTCTGAATTCGCCGTGACTACATCTGCAACACCGAATAATCGGGCGTACGCCACTTCAAGCTGATCCTTGATGGACGAGAAGGCATAATGGATTGACCAATCATCCAACAGGTCAACCACAATCCTCCTATCACCATTGAAAAGTCTGTCCGCAGCATTAGACATCGCAACTAACGGATTCCAGATTATCGCTGGTGTCGACTCCGGAGTTTCAACCACGTTATACGACCGCCGGGATTGTATCCACCATTTTCGCCTATCCCAGGGTCTCGGAATACGCCACGAATAGGAGTCGTATGAAGTAGTGTTGAAAGCAGGACTGAACTTTTCACTTCGCGCAGTGAGTGGCCGGAGGTAATGAGGCTCGGGCCGCGAACAAACCGCAACCGATCCATGCTCTGACGTGAGACGCCCAAACCACTCGATAAGATGGCCATCGCGCGTACGGTAGCCTTCCGAAAGGAGTTTCTGCTGGCCGTGCATCGGGAATGCGAGCACGCTGATATCGTTACTCAACGAAAACCCTCTCGGATGGAACGGAGTTTATCCGTTTAGACGAATGAACAAAAAACCATGCGAACAGAAAAACGAGCCATGCCATGTATGACGCAAAAGTGAGGATTGCGGACGCCATCGTCCCGAAGTTCGGCGTCAGGATTACGTTTCCTACCACATTGACCGCGGCAATAGTATAGATCACGACTGTTGGAACCGAGTAGCTTTTCAGCGCGAGCATCGACAGATAGTATGGGGCGCTGATAAACATAATCGCGAGTGACAAAGATACGATTGTGGACATTATTATGCTCGGCTCGTAGCGCCCGCCGGAGATAATGCGGCAGAGGAAGACCGATATCGGTGCCAGCACCAGCGCCAGGACCAAACTGGCGGCGCCTAAACCGATGCTGCTTTTCTTTACACTGCCAGAAAACGCCTCACCGACATGTTTGGCCGTGTACGCATTTTGGAGCGCGCGGAAGACGCGGTCAAGTAGGCCATATACCAAAGCGTAGCTACCCAACAGTACGAGATCAGAGGTTCTCTCCAGAATGATCTTGTCGGCGCTCGCAAGAAGCCAGACCCCGAGCGAAATGGCGCTAACCGGTCCCGAGGACACCGAGCTTCCTACCGCCTGCTTCCAGCGGAATTTCGTTGCAACTACGCACATGCCTGCCATGTTCCCGACAAGGATCGAGACCACCGCCGCGTCAAAAGTGGGTTCATGGAAACACGCGAACAGCCCAATCAATAGAACCGGCAGAATCGAGCGAAGGGAAAAAATAATGAAGAATGACCCAAATCGTCTCCCTCCAACTTCATGCGAGATCGCCGCCTCGCACGCAACGAAAGAAAGCAATGTTGCGGCGACGCACATGCTACGAATCGGGTCACCACTGACGTCGAGAAAGAGTACGCCACATATGAGCATGCCAATAGTCAGCCGCACGAGTTCGCGACTAGTAAAAGAGAATGTGCCAGCGCCATTCGCAGCGTCATGAGATATGCGTAGACCGACTCCCACACCTAAGGCTGCGTTTGCAATTGCCCAAATGGCCGTGGCAACAATATACTGCGCATAGTCGCCTACGGGAAGAAGGCGCGTCAGAAGGACTAAAAGCGAAATCGCGCTCAGGCCACCGACTATCTGACACAGTACCGTCTTGTGCGTCGCTAACCTTAGCAGTCGTATGACCGTGGATTGCAGGCCCGATCTCGGATCAACTGTCTTTGTTGTTACCACGACAATCATTTCCCAACGGCTATTTTTCGGGTGCTTCCGCGCACAAAGCCACTAGGCGGTTCATATAGGAAACGAAACCATCCGCATCGCCGCAGGCGATAGACACACAAAGAGATAGACACGGCGGCAGCTGCAATCGCGAACGGAACTACTTGATTCCAGCTATTCGCCGTCGGCGACGTTTGCACAGTGATCGAAATAGTGCAACAAATTGCAACAATGATTGCCGTGTGCGCGAGATAGATCGGTAATGTTACGCGTCCCCAGTAACTCAGCAAACCCGATCGTACCAATATTTTTGCCCACGCGATTCCCGTAATAAGCCCGAGAACTCTACTCAGAGTCGGGAGGGCAACATATTGATCGAGATCTAGTACGTGCGCAGCCGTGATGATAGCAATACCTGTGAGTGCAACGATGAACCAACCGATTGCCGGGATCTTCTCGCTAATTGAAAGCAGCTCCTCCTTAAAGAGGATCCCGATCAGGAAGAACATGTATAGTGTGAATACACCGTCCCATCCATCTCCGATAATCCTCATGCGATTTGATCCCAGGATTGGTGTTAATAGACCGAACCAAACAACTGAGCATGAAAATGCGGCGGCAATTTGTACCGATTTCCGGACGCGCATCGTAGCCTTTGCGATCACTACAAATAGAACCAATGCCCACAAGAACCAGAGCTCGCCATTTGGCCGGAGTGGAGAAGCAAGCATTCTTACCAGGTGGGACTGCAGTTGCGGGTACGACTGATTGGGAAGTACGTCTGCGGCTACGAGCTTGTAGAGGAAAACTATTGGCTGCCAAATCAAGAAGGTCCATATCAGCAAAGCCAACTTGCCGGAATATGCTGCACGCCAGGTCCTCTGTAGCCACTTCGTCGCAAGCATGCCGGATATGCAGAAGAATAGCGGCATGCGTACCGACGCCAAGCAAGCGTTTATTTCTTCAATCCAATGCGGAACGTCTATGACATACCCGGACCACTCTGTGGCATGAAGAAGGACTACCAAGACTATCGAAATGCCCTTGGCCACATCGATCCATTTAACATGCTCGGTCGCGCTAGTACTCGGCGCTCCTTCACCTTGCTCCATCTGCCACCCCCTCCCGAACTTCCTTCGAAACGTGATCCCGTTGCGTTGCTGGCGCAGACAGCTCGTCGCGGTTCGCCGGATTGGCGCAAATGCCAAGGATCACCGCAAGCGCAAAACTAACCGGCAGTGCGTCTACAGTTGATCCAATTGATCCAAAAACGACAATCGGGACGAAAGCTGCAATTGCGATTCCTGTCGGATCACCAGCTCGCACGATTCCGATGGCGAGTGCCACGAGGAGCGCGACGATCATTATCCCGCCGGGTATACCTCCCTCGACTCCGTACTTCAATACGAGATTGTGACTCGTAATATGTCCACCCGGTGGGAAAGATGATTGAAGCGTGGCACCAGCGGAACCCGGACCCCAGCCAATGAATGGAGACTCGGCGATCATTTTTATCGCAGCCCGCCACGTACCCTCGCGATTCAACAACCGTGAGTCGCCAGTCGCAGAAAACAACGAATCAACCGATGGAAGCCGACTGATCATTGACATTAAAGCCGATGAGAAGATGGTGCCGAGTATCGCCATACATCCGGCACCGTAAATAGCGCGTATACGTACCGCTGTCGGCGCAGCCACGATAAGGATTAGGACGGCACCGACGACGACCGAAACCAGACCACTACGGACCTGCGACATGAGCAAGCAACCGATCCCTATCGCGAACCCACAGATGCGCACGGAACGGTGCGGAACTATGGAAGAGACTCGCAGTGACGAAAGCGTTAAGAATGCGCCGGCTAACGATGCGTGGAAGGGCCCGGCGAACAGTCCTTGTAGTCTCCGGCGTCCGCGAAACGTAAAGGTGTACACATCGGCCGCACGAGAAAATGATGCTTCGATACCAGGGAAGTAGAGGTATAGGACGATTGAAGCGGCGCACGCAATCAATAGGCTCCACCAAATCAATACCAATGCAGCTCTAGGGCGTCTTTTCCACAGAACGCCCAGCAGAACGCCCAATACAAATACCACAGACGCGCGATAGCCGAGTATGCCCGTGTCTAGGTTGATAACATTGGGGTGAAGCAAGAGAATCATCCACCACGCGGGTATCACCAATGCAAGCGGCACAATTGCATTCGTCAAGAAGTTTGTCGTGGTTGAAGCTGCAGCAACAATTGCGACCACCAAGAGCAATAGTGCCGCTTGGTTCATTCTTGGTCCGAATGGCATGGCAAGGAAGCTGGCGACGACCGCGGCCGTGCCAAGGTGCCATGGCGCTAACTTTTTTGCCACGTCGGGCGGTAGACCAATCACCGCCGTGTTGATGTCGGCACCAATCGGGAACTGCTTTCTCTTACGAGGTAAGGAGCCCATCGCTCCGCGTGTGAGGTCAGAGTCAGTATGCGCCATCACCGGCAACCACCGCCTTGAGTGTCTTGCCGATGATCAACACGTCCCCGGTCATCGACCAGTTCTCGACATACGAAAGGTCCAGCCGCACGGTCTCTTCCCAGGACAGGTCCGACCGACCACTCACCTGCCACAGCCCGGTGATTCCAGGTTTAACCAGTAGCCGGCGCCGAACCGTTCCGTCGTATGCCTTCACCTCCCGGCGGAGAGGTGGACGGGGGCCTACCACACTCATTTCACGGCGTAGAACGTTGATGAACTGCGGCAGTTCATCAATGCTGAACTTCCGCATGATCCGGCCGACCTTAGTGACCCTCGGATCCTCGCGCATCTTGAAGAGAACGCCGGCGCCCTCGTTCGACTTCATCAGTGAAGCGACCTGTTTGTCGGCGTCCACTACCATGCTTCGGAACTTGAACATTGGGAACGGTCTGCCGTCCAAGCCCATTCGCTCAGACTTGTAGAACACAGGGCCCTTGCTCGTCAGTTTGATTGCGACTGCGACAGCGAGCATCAGCGGGCTGATGGCGATCAGCGCCAAGCTCGCGAAGACGAGGTCAAATCCGGTCTTCATGAACTTCTGTGCACCGTGGTACTGAGGCTTCTCCACATGTATCAGGGGAAGGCCGGCCACCGGCCGCATCGACAGACGCGGACCGGCAACATCCATCATCCCAGGGGCTACCACCAAATCGACGTGATGAGGCTCCAGCGCCCAGGCCAGCGCGCGCATCCCATCATGACCGAGATGCTCGGTGGCCGTCACTGCCACGGTGTCGGCGCCGCAGAACTTCAGTGCGCTCAACACGTGCCGTTCGTCCCCGAGCACCGGAATTTCCCGTCCACCGACGACAATGCTCTGCCCGCACTCAACGCCACGGCCGGGTGTGCAGACACCTACAACACGATATCCATCGGCGGTACCGCGCGAAAAGGACTCCGCGAGGCTTCGGACCGCTCGCTCGCCGCCAACCACCAGCACGGAGGTTTGGAACTCGCCCTGCGCCCGCTTGCGCGCGATTACACGACGCCAGCACCACCGGCTGATGACAAGCGCCGCCAATCCGACTGGAAAGGCGATGCCGAGGTACAGACGCGCCAAGTCGACTCTGAACAGGAGAGATACGATCGCGATCAAGCCGAAGAGACGAATCGTCGAGGAGAAAATTCGTCGGTACTCTTCCGGGCCACTCCCGATCACCCGAATTGTGCGGGTTCGGAAGATCACCAAGGTGGCGAGCCACATGATGATCAGTGCCGCGGAGATGAACGAGTAGCTGAGATCCGGGATCGAGCTCGACGACGCCAGAACCTCACGGTCTCCGAACCGAACCCACTGCGCGATCGCGACAGCCGCGATCACGATTAGGGTGTCCGAAATCCTGAGTCGTCGAATGTAGGCTGCCTGCCAGTCCCTGCGACTGCCGACCCTTCCGGCCCCTGGCGCAGTCGCCGAACCCTCCACACCCACTGCGGGGCTGAGGGGCACATTGAATGCCGTAACCATCGCACACCTTCCGCCTGAAGCCGTTACGCGCGTCGGCAGCCCGTATGACTTGTGGTGTGTGACGGAAAAGAGAAACCGTCCCCCCGGATTGCTGCCGTCTAAATGATCGCACCCATGGGGCGTCCGTTACCTATCGAACACGGGTTGCTTCCAGATCGGACCGGCAATGCCATCCGGCAGAAAAGTGCTGGTCAAATCGATTTGGCTATCGCGAGCCGCGCCAGAACCGCGCTTTTTCGCTGTGGATTGTGAGGCGAATCACAAGCGGTAAGGGAACTTTCGCATCGGCTGCGTCTCACCTACTCGCGAGTAAGGGTCTAAATACCCTTGACTCCAGGCTTATTGGGGCATTCCTGGACCATCGTCCAAGATCGCAAAAGCAATACCTACCGAAGGAGCGCGGCGCGTGTAGCCGGGATCGAGCTTAGTTCGCCCTTCCTTTGTACACGCTGACAGTGGATCGCAGCAGCGATTGCGGGCGATGAACGGGATGCGGCTGCCAATCCGGCGTCTGTGTTTGTGTTTTCGCGTCTCAGATAGTTCACGGCCGTGTTGAGCGGCCGAAACCGTATCCCTCTCCACGTTCTTCGACGGTGAACAGGTTCTTATTCTGTTTGTGATCTACGAGAAACAGCAGCGGCAGATCGGACCGAGCGGATTGGCGCGCCTACCCGTGGGTTATGGCCAGCCTGCTCGAGGCCAGCGGAGTCGTAAGAACGACCGGGGGTCGAGGTTCACAGACGGGTAAACGCTCCGCCCGTCCGTCGAGTCAGAGTTTCCACAGGATATGCACAGGCGGAGGTCTTTAACGAGCGTCCAACCGCGGGCATACTCGAAGGGTGTGGTGGTGGATTTTAGGGGCTGCGGTGCTGCTGTGGGTGGTTTTGTCGGTACCGCTCGCGATAGTGCTCGGCCGAGCGGCCCGGCTAAAGGATGTGCGGGAGCAACCGGCCCCGCTGAGCGATGACCACCGACACGATCCGCCAGACCAGACGGTGGCATGACACACCACCTGCTTCTCACGAGCCAGGCCAGTCAAGCTGGAAACAACCCGTCGTTGGGCTCCTATGCCCCTTCGTGATGGGTACGGGCAAGCGGGCCCTCGACGGCCTGGTCGCTGAACGCTCGCGCGCGAGCGGTGAGCCCCCAGATGCGACTGGTCTCATGGACGCCGACACAAGGAACGCCGGCCTCCTGCGCACGTTGCAGCATCGCGGAATCCTTCGCAGACCCGACCCCATCCATGACGTCGACCGTCGCGATTACACAGAGGACGTCCCGCCTAAGTTCCCGTATCGGTTTCAAACCGTGGGCCGTAACCCACTGCCGTAGCTTCGCCCACTGGGTAACTTCGAGATCTTGTCGGGTTACCGACGAACAGAACCAAACGGGATCGTCGGGCCCGTGCCACCTCTATCCGGGAAACAGTAGTCATGGTGAGGTTCCTTTCGACGAGCAAGCTCCACGGCGCAGCAGAGGAATGGGTATGCCGCCAACACATACGTCGTCGTTGATGGCGTGCGTTAACCGGAATCAAGCCCCATGCTGGAGTGCTCGGCTTGTCGTCGAATCAACCGACGACCACCAGGCCACTCGATCGTCTCGGGGTAGCTCACGCTCATCCTTCAGCCGCGCCGCCGAACCGAACAGAACGGCAAGCGGTATCGCCCCGAGTCCCCATATCACGACTATTCCTATGACCCACCACATGCCGTCCAGTATGCCGATAAACATACGTACGGTCTGTTTTTTTGCCAAAACGAGACTTACTACCTAGTTAGGTCTCGTTTTGTTACAAACGGCGGATTGTGGCCGTCATAAGAATTGATGGAACCGAACGGAGGATGATCTCCGCGGGCCGGTGGCACGATCGATGTCGTGACCGAAAATCGTCCTGACAGAACTGCTCCGAAGCGGACCCGACTACAGCGGGTACAGGCCGCGTGGCGGAAGAACCTCGACTCCAGCGAGCAGTCCGCAGTCGTAGCTTGGACCGCGTTCACCCTGACCTTCGGTGGGGTACGTGCGTTGACCCATTGGATCAAGGATGGGCACGGGCCCAGCAGCGGCGGGATGACACTCGGCGGCCGCCATTTTCACCACTACAATCTCGGGATCTGCGCACTGGCGGGTGTGGGGGCCGTCGCGGTACGCGGCTCCGAGAAGCAGCGGCGGCATCCGACCGTCCCCCTGTCGTATGGCGCCGGACTCGCGCTCATTGTCGACGAACTGGCGTTGCTACTCGACCTGGAAGACGTGTACTGGGCCAAGGAGGGACGTACCAGTGTCGACGCGGCAGTGATCATCATCGGGCTCGGCGGGCTGATGACGGCAGGACTGGAGTTCTGGCCCGCCGCCCAGCGCGCGATGACAACGCCGTAACCCGTGGGTCATGGGTCACCACAAAACCTGAACTGGGGCCCACTCTGTGAGCCCCAGTTCAGAAAGATGCCGACTTATGCGCCGCTGGATCCAGCTTCTGACCCGAAGGTGAGGAACTGTGCGAGGAAGGTGACCAGTTCCGTGAGGCTGCCGAAAGCTGAAGACATGTTTGCTCCTGTCGAGGCGTCTAGGGGGAGAACTCTGGATCTGCACCCTGTCGGGCACTCGTTCTTTCTACACGACCAGCCGGACTTCGCAACCGCAACGGCCAAGTGCCGCAGTAGAACACGTGGCATTCGGCTCAGCACTCAATGCCCTCCCGCCCCAAAATTTGGATCGACTCACGAGTCGATGAGTGGAGAAACTGCCGTAAAGAAAACCGGATCCGCTTGCTGCGGGCCGCAATCCTGTTCAGGCGTCGGACACTGGGCCGTTAATCGATCCTTCGGTATGTTCTTGCGCTTCACCAAATATTCTTCCGGTGGGCAAGGCTTGTTCGACCAGTCGCTCTGTGTGAGTTCCGCCGGGCGGGGGACTATCTCGTCCCGCCGCGGTTAGGCTGACGACAGCAACCGCGTTCCCGGCTGGAAGGCAGAGACGATGCATGTAACTCCGCTCGCCTGGGGCCTGACGATCGTCGTGATCGTCGCTCTGCTCGCGTTCGACTACTTCTTCCACGTCCGCCATGCCCACGTTCCGACCCTCCGGGAAGCGGCGATCTGGTCGTCGATCTACGTGGGCCTGGCACTTCTGTTCGGTGTGGTCGTCCTGATCTTCGGTGGCGTCACCATGGGGGCGGAGTACTTCGCCGGCTACGTGACGGAGAAGGCGCTATCCGTGGACAACCTCTTCGTCTTCCTCATCATCATGTCCAGCTTCCGGGTGCCACGTGAAGACCAGCAAAAGGTTCTGCTGTTCGGCATCGTGTTCTCGATCTTCGCCCGCACCGCATTCATCTTCCTCGGCGCCGCGCTGATCAACTCGTTCGCGTGGGTGTTCTACATCTTCGGCCTCATCTTGCTCATCACGGCCGGCAACATGCTCCGCCCCGAGACCGAGGAGTCGCACTCGGCCGACAATTTCATCATCCGGATCGCGAAGAAGTTCATGCACACCACCGAGCACTACGACGGCGACAAGCTCTTCACCATCGAGAACGGCAAGCGGGCCATGACGCCGATGCTGCTGGTGATGGTCGCGATCGGTGGCACCGACATCCTGTTCGCCCTCGACTCCATCCCGGCGATCTTCGGCCTCACCCAAAATGTCTTCATCGTCTTCACGGCCACCGTGTTCTCCCTCATGGGACTTCGGCAGCTGTACTTCCTCCTCGACGGGTTGCTGGACCGCCTCATCTATCTCTCGTTCGGCCTGGCTGCCATCCTCGGCTTCATCGGCGTCAAGCTGATCCTGCACGCGCTGCACGAGAACAACCTGCCGTTCGTCAACGATGGCGAACCCGTCGACGTGGTGGAAGTGAGCACCGCGTTGTCCCTCAGCGTGATCATCGGAGTTTTGATCGTCACCGTCATCGCCTCCCTGACAAGCCAGAAGGGCCGGGCCCAAGCGGCGATCGCCGGCGCCCGACACCATGCTGCGAACTACGTTGACCTCGACTACACGGCAGATGCCGACGAGCGCGAACGGATCTACAGCAAGCTGGTCAAGGAGGAGCAGCAGCTCAAGAGCCTCGACCCCAAGTTCAAGAAGATGGTGCGCGAGGAGACCGCGCTACTCGATCTGATCAAGCGCGCCCACGCGGACCACGACGCGTTCCTCAACCGCTGAGAATCACCCCCCTGCCGCCGCGAAACATCCTCCGTCGGCGGCTCTGAGAAATGCTGCCCACATGCGGCAGCGCCCGCCGTTGATGGGCAGGCGCTGTCTCCGGATCTCCTCTCGTACGTAGTCGACCGGTTACTTCATGCGGTCTCCGCGGTCTTCGCGCATCCCCATCGCTGTGACACCGAGGCCGAGCAGGCACACGATGGCGCCGCCGAGCACGTTCGACCAGATCATGCCTGTGGTTGTGCTGACGTCGGCCACCAGCCACGGGCTGACGATCATCCACAGACCCAGCAACGGCGCGACGAAGGTCATCCCATGGGTGCGGCCGTACGCCGATGTGAATCCGACCGCGAGCAGGGCAACAGCGATGCCCGCGATCAGGTTGCACATCGCCAGCCCCATCTGATCGCCGAAGCCCACGATCCACGGCGACGCCGCCACATACAGCGCCGCGATGAACATCAGACCCTCGGCCACCTGCGTGACGGGCCTCTCCGCGACTCTGTCGTAGCGATCGCGCAATGCAGCAATGTCGGGGTGTCTTTCGATCGACATTCCGGATGTCGTCGACATGACTCATTCACCTCCAAGAACGAAACGGTTCCCCACCGTGGGAGTGCCCGCGCCGAAACCTTCCAAAACCGCTGTGAACAGGAAATACACCCGGTTTCACGCACCTTCCCGCGGCGTCCCATTCGACAGCGACATACGGGCTCGCACCCGGGCCGTCGTGTGCCAGATCGTGGTGGTGTCGTGGACGCTGATGCAGGGCACAGCGTTGTCCCGGGCCTGCCGCACGACGAGCGACTCCGCCGACGAGCACCGGCCGTCGAGCACATCCTCGGTCACGATCACGCAGAGCACGTCGTCGCCGAAAGACCGGATCGGTTCGAGTCCTTGAAGGACGACCCACTGCCGGACCATCGCCCACTGCGACACGTCCGAGTGTCGAGTGGGATTACCGACGAACAGCACGCGCCGCGATCGACGGCACCGCGCCGTCCGGATATCGGAAACGGGTGACATGACGGGTGTTCCTGTCCACGAGGATGGGTGATCCGATGCGCGATAACGCATGGCACAACTCTCCCGCCGTTCCCGGCCGGCGTCTGTCCACCGATCGGGCGCCATTCGGGTTGAATTCGTCGTCCCCCGATCGGCCGACCCAAGGTGGGCGCGAAAGTACGCTCGAGCGCCTCATTTCACCGGGTTGACGAGAATCAACGACCACAGCGACAGCGGCCTGCCGCGCCTTCCGGCCCCTACATCGACCGTGAAACGACCGCGGTGCGGTCAGCGATAGTCCAGGCATACTGCTGATCGGAGATCGACCTCATGTCCACAATCCGTGCCCTGGTGTCGGTGCTGTTCCTATGCATTTTCGCGGTTAGCGGCTGCGCCGGCAGCGACATCAGCGTCCCGAATGTCACCTCCACTGGGACGCCACCCACCACCACGGCACTCCCCACTACGACCAGCGCGCCTCCACCGCCCGTGGTCGAAGAGCCGGCCCCGGCCCTCGCTCCGGAACCAGAGGTCACACCGGAGCCGATCACCTTCGAATGCGGCGACCCAGCGCTGTACCAGTACGGCACGGCCCTGTACTCGGACGGCACCACCGGATACGAACCGAGCTGCGATACCTCGCCTCCCGGTCGGGAGCTGCGGTACTGCGACTACGGCGGGACTGCTGTCTACACGGACGGCAGCTACTCCACCACTGACCCGGCGTGTCTACAGCCGGTGCCTGCACCATCAGGCGGCGAGTCAGGTTACCCCTATGACCCCAGCCAAGACCGCGACGGCGACGGTGTAGTCAGTGGCTACGAACGATGTGGCACCGCTTGCGACGACGCGCCGACCAGCGGCGAGATCCAAATGCAGTACGGTTGCGAAGAAGGCTGGATCGACCCGGAAACGTGTGCGCTGGCCGGTTACTGAACTGAGACACCGACGAGTATCGATTGCGAAAAACTGTTTTTCACAACGGAGCAGCCATGGCGAGCAAGACCGTCGGTGGAGAACGAACGTAGGCCTTCATCCGAGTGAGCCGCCAACACACCAGTTGAAGTCGGGCGGGGTAAAAAGCCCGAAGGTTCAAGAAGCCGTAGGCGGTCGACCCGCGAGTGAACATCCAGAAAGGCAGCGGCGGCAAGGACCAAGGCTTATCCGGTCGGCCGGGGTGCGCACCGCGCCGGGACTTGCGCGCGCGTACTGCGAACTACTCGCCGATCGCGTCGGCGATCTGTGACGACTCTGACGCACCCTTCCCAGGACACGGCATGATTCATGCGTATCCGCGGGGAGGGGTGCGTCGTAAAGAGGCGCCTCAGTTACCGCCCTCGGCGGGCGGGTCTTCACCCTCGACCGGCGGATCCTCGCCCTCCACCGGCGGGTCTTCACCCTCGACCGGCGGGTCCTCGCCCTCCGCGGGCGGGTCCTCACCCTCGGCCGGAGGCGGATCCTCACCTTCCGCGGGCGGCGGCACCACTGGCGGTGGCACGACGGGCGGTGGCGGGATCACCGGCGCCGGCGGCGGCGCGACGCCTGCGGGTGGTGGATTCACGGGCGCCGGCTGACCTGCGGCGGGGGCTTGCCCGCCACCACCGCCCGACCCTGCGCCTGGCGCACTGCCGCCCCCGTCGTTCGACCCGGGCGGCACGGCGGGCGGTACCGACTCCGAGGTCTTCGTCGTCGAGGTGGCCGAGGTCGTCGTGGCCTTGGTAGTGGAGCTGGAGGTTTCGGAGGTCGGTGTCGGTTCGGTGTCGGATCCGCACGCCGACAGGGTGAGGAGTGCGCAACTTGCCGCGGTTATCACCAAGCGTTTCAAAGACAGCTCCTTCGTTTGCACATCTATTTACCAGTCACGGCGGAACCTACAGTCCGATCGGTATGGTTTGTCCGGTTTCGACCGAAATCGAGACCGACCCGATTCCGATCCGCCGACACCCGCGCGCGCCTCGGCGAAACCACCGGCGACGGCGGTACCGTCGAGAAGGTGATGGGACTGCCTGATGCGATCTCGGCCTGTTTGTTCGATCTCGACGGTGTGCTCACCGGCACGGCGGTGCTGCACCGCAAAGCCTGGAAACGCACGTTCGACGAGTTTCTGAAGCATCGCGAGGGCCCGAATTTCCGGCCGTTCACCGACCAGGACTACTACGACTACGTCGACGGCCGGCCCCGCGCCGACGGGGTGCGCACCTTCCTCACCTCCCGCGCTATCACGCTGCCGGAGGGACTCCCCGACGATCCGCCGGGCGCCGAGACGGTGAATGGTGTCGGAAACACCAAGAACGTCCGCCTTCTGCGGGTGATCGACGAGGAGGGGGTGAGCCCCTACCCCGGTTCGGTGCGATACATCAAGTCCGCGTACGACGCCGGCTTGAAGATCGCTGTGGTCACGTCGTCGGCGAACGGGAAGCAAGTCCTCGACGCCGCCGATCTCAGCCGATATGTGCACGTGCGCATCGACGGCGTGGTGATCCGCGATCAGGAACTCCGTGGCAAGCCTGCACCGGATTCCTTCCTCGCCGCAGCGCGCGCACTCAACGTGCATCCCGATCAGGCGGCCGTGTTCGAGGACGCCCTGTCCGGAGTGGAAGCGGGACGCGCCGGTGAGTTCGGATTCGTTGTCGGCGTGAACCGCAACGATCAAGCCGAGGCCCTCCGCGCGCACGGCGCCGACGTGGTGGTCAACGACCTGGCCGAACTGCTGGAAAGGTGAGCATGGCAGACGACAAGGGCTACGAGATATCGCCGTGGCAGCTGCGCTGGCGCGGACTGGACCTGCAGGCACTCCACGCCACCGAGTCGACCTTCGCGCTCTCCAACGGACACATCGGCATTCGGGGCACCTTCGAGGAGGGTGAACCACGGGGCCTGCCCGGCACCTACCTGAACGGCTTCTACGAGCAACGCCCGCTGCCCTACGCCGAGGCGGGCTACGGCTATCCTGAGGACGGCCAGACGGTAGTCAACGTCACCGACGGCAGCATCATCCGGTTGCTGGTGCAGGACGAGCCACTGGACATGCGGTACGGCAGTGCCACACACCACGAGCGAGTGCTCGACTTCCGGTCCGGCACACTGCGCCGCACCACCGAATGGACCTCCCCGACCGGCCGACGGGTGCGCATCCATTCGGAGCGGCTGGTGTCGTTCACCTCCCGTGCGGTCGCCGCCATCCACTATGAGGTGGAACCACTCGACGGGGACATCGAACTCGTCCTGCAATCGGACCTCCTGGCGAACGAGCCGATCCCGGCGCGGACGGACGACCCGAGAGTCGCAGCAGCCCTGGACAACCCGCTGGTCTCCGATTTCGCCGCCGCCCACGACTTCCGAGCGGTACTCGCCCACCACACGCGGAGCTCGGGTCTGCGCATGGCCGCAGGCATGGACCACGAGATCGACCTCCCGGCAAATGCCCGCTGCGGCATCGAGACCGAAGAAGACCTTGCCCGCCTCACCGTCGCCGCCGATGTGCCGAGCGGACAGCGACTACGGGTCACCAAGTATCTGGCCTACGGATGGTCGGCCCGACGGTCCACACCAGCATTGCGCGGGCAGGTCGAGGGCGCCTTGGCCGGAGCGCTCGAAACCGGCTGGGACGAGCTGCTGCGCCGCCAACGCGAATACCTCGACGACTTCTGGGAAACCGCGGACGTGGAGATCGACGGTGACGCGGAACTCCAGCAGGCGGTGCGTTTCGCCTTGTTCCACGTGCTGCAGGCCGGTGCGCGCGGTGAGTCGCGCGCCATTCCCGCGAAGGGCCTGACCGGCCCCGGCTATGACGGGCACGCGTTCTGGGACACCGAGACCTTCGTGCTGCCGCTGCTCACCTACACCGTGCCCGACTCGGCCCGCGACGCCCTGCGCTGGCGACATTCCACCCTGGACAAGGCGAAGCGGCGGGCCCTGCAACTCGGCCAGGGCGGTGCCGTCTTTCCGTGGCGGTCGATCACCGGTGACGAGTGTTCCGGATACTGGCCCGCCGGAACCGCCGCGTTCCATGTGGGTGCCGATGTGGCGGTGGCGACGTCGCGGTACCTGGCCGCCACCCACGACGCCGAGTTCGAGGACGAATGCGGGCTCGAGCTGCTGGTCGAGACCGCACGGTTGTGGGCCACCCTAGGCCACCACAATTCGCGCGGCGAATTCCGCATCGACGGTGTTACAGGACCCGACGAATACACGGCCATCGCCGACAACAACGTGTTCACCAACCTCATGGCGCAAAAGAATCTGCGCGACGCGGCCACCGCATGCGAGCGGCGACCCGCAAAGGCGCGCGAGCTGGGCGTCGACGATGAGGAAGCGGCACGGTGGCGGGACTCGGCCGAGCACATGCGCATTCCGTACGACGCCGCACTGGGCGTGCATCAGCAGTCCGAAGGCTTCACCCATCACGACGAATGGGACTTCGAGGGCACCCCGCCCGAGCACTACCCCCTGCTCCTGCACTACCCGTACTTCGACCTCTACCGCAAACAGGTGGTCAAACAGGCAGACCTGGTGCTGGCGATGTATTTGCGTGGTGATGCCTTCACCCCCGCGCAGAAGATCGCCAATTTCGCCTACTACGAGGCGCTCACGGTCCGCGACTCGTCCCTGTCGGCGTGCGTCCAGGCGGTCATGGCCGCGGAGGTCGGGCACCTGCAACTCGCTTACGACTACCTGGCCGAGGCCGCACTCACCGATCTCCACGACCTCCACGCCAACGTGGAGAACGGACTTCACATCGCCTCACTGGCGGGTACCTGGACGGCCTGCGTCGCCGGATTCGGCGGCATGCGGGACCACGACGGCGACGTGACGTTCGCACCCCGGATCCCGCCGCAGTTGACGCGACTATCGTTCCGCATGACCGTGCGCGGCAGCGCAATACACGTCGATGTCCGTCCGCTGGTGGCGACGTATCGGCTGATCTCCGGCGAGCCCCTCCAGTTGGCGCACCACGGAAGCACATTCACGTTGGACGCCTCCCCGGTCACCAAACCGATTCCCACCGCACCGGACAGCCCAGCGGTCCGGCAGCCGTACGGTCGTGCTCCCGTTCGTCGCGGGTAACGCTCATCGGAAGCTCGCACTCCGCCCCGGTGGAACGACGTTCGGCGAGGTGGTGGTTCAGGTTCGGTAGGTCGGGGTACGAGGTCACAGAGTAGCGTCCTGGACGGACGTCCCATTTGTACCGAATGCCCCACCCACTGATTAGTCCTGCACCGAAAGAGTCGCCGATGCCCGTCGCAGTGCCCGCACGACCGCGTGTTGCCCGACTCGTTGCCGTACTGGCCGCGTGTGGACTCGTCCTCCTGCCGATGCCGGTTGCGTACGCGCAAGACCCGGTGGACCAGCCCGCACCCGCCGAGTCGGTCACTCTCGGTTCCCGCGCACTCGGTTTCGGTGCCGCTGTTCCGTTCCAGGGAAATCAGGACGAGGTCACCGTCACGGTGCCCGTCCCACAGGGCCTCACCCCCACGTCGCTCGAGGCGGTGGCCGATCTTCCGGGCAACGTGGGACGTGCCTGGATCGACGTCGAATCGGCAGACCGGTCTCTGGCCCGAGTGGATCTTCCCGGTGCTCCCGCTGCCAATGCGCCGATATCGATTCCGCTCACCGGCGCCGAGATCACGGATCAGGCGGTGGCAGTCACCCTGCGCAGCACGCTCATCCCGATCGACAACTTCTGCCCCGAGGCGTGGGCGAGCCGCGGCCTCACCCTGCGGGACGTCACGGTCCGCTACAGCGGCGCACCCACGGATCCGGCTGTAGTGGCCGACTTCCTGCCGCCGGTTCTGCAGCAGCTCGTCCTCTACATCCCCGGCGACCCCACCGAGACCGAGAGTGCCGCCGCCCTCGATCTCGCCGGGGCGGTCGTCGCGTACTACGGCGCCCAGCCCGTACGCGTCGACGTCCGAAAACTACCGGAGGGCCTGCCATTGCTGCCTCCCTCCGGCGGCCCGTTCGAACGGTCGGTGATCATCCGGGAGAGCGGCGAGCCCGCAACAGAACTAGTTCCCCTGCCCGGTGGAGGTTCGGCCCTACGCCTCAACGGAGACGACGCCACCCTGCAGGATCAGGTTCGACTGGTCACCAGCAAGGTCGCTGCGGTGGCCGTCGACGCCCGGGCCATCGCCGGGTCGATGGATCGCCCGCCGATACTTGCTCCCACCTCCACCACCTTGCGGAATCTCGGCCAAACGAATCTCGTCGCCACGTCCAGTGGGCGGGCCGAGGTGGCCGTGGGCTTGGATCAGAGCCGACTCGGCCGGGCGTCGGGGTCGTTGCGGGTCAACTTGCAGGGCTCGTACACCCCGCTGCCCGATGACCGAAGCGGTCTCCTGTCGGTGACCGCGGGCGAGTACACGCTCGACAGCTGGGCGGCCGAACCCAGCGGAGTCATCGATCGCTGGATCGACGTCCCCGACGACGCCCTGCGCCGGGTCACCACCCTCACCGTCGCCCTGAACACCACGGGTGCCACCAACCACTGTGGCACAGAGCAACCCGTCACCCTCACCATCGACCCCGACAGCGAGGTCACCAGCGAACCGTCGAAAGAGCCGAACCCTACGGGCTTCCAGGCTCTGCCGCAGTCAATGCTGCCGGGGGTCGACGTGGCAGGCACGGTCGGTGGGTTCGACGACACAGCCCGGGCGGTAGCCGTCGTCACCGGACTGCAGTCGTTGACCACCATCCCACTCGACCCCCGCTGGGTGTCCCTGGACGAGGCGATCGAGTCCGCGAAGCCCGCCATTCTCATTGCAGCCGACGGCGCTCTGCCCGACAGTGTGCCGCTACCACTCGAACGCACCGAGAACACCACGCTCGAGCTCACGGACCCGTCGACCGACGAATCGGCGGCGGTCACCTTGGGCGCACCGATCGACTTCGCGTCGCTGCAAACGACGTTCGACGGAAAACGGCAGCTGGTTGTCGCCGGCTCCACGGGTGTGCCGGGGGAACTCGACCGCACGCTCGAATGGCTGCATAGCTCGCCCGACCGGTGGGCCGGCCTCGACGGCGACGTCCTGTTCACGACCGCCGACCGGGACCCCGTCGAACTGTCCGTGCCGGACAGCGGCAGCAGTTCCACCTCTTCGGGGATATCCGCGGCCCTGGTGTGGGTACTTGCGGTAGGCGGGGCCCTCTTCCTGGCCGGCATCGTGGTGGCCGTGGTGGTGCTCCTGCGGTCACGTCGCTCGCGCACGGCTCCGCGGTGACGACTCCCCCATGGTTACTCGACATCCCGCGTTCGACGCATCCTGGCGCCTGGGCGTCCGCTGGATCCTGATCGGGGCGGCCACCGTCTTCGGCTTCTGGAAGACCTGGCAAGACGTCTGGTTCAGCGCAGTCGAGGGCACGGCCATCGGTTATGTCTTCGTCGTGCCATTTCTCTGCATCACCGCGGCCATCGGAATTTCGCTACGACGGAACAACGAGCTACCGATCCACGACCGTCAGACCGACAAGATCGTGGGCGGCATCGGTCTGCTCGTGTCGCTGGGCATTCGCATGCTGCTGATGCCCCGGTACGCGGAGAACTACCAATTGATGCATCTCGACGTGGTCGCGGCATGGGTGTTCCTGTTCAGCGCCGCGGTCCTGGTGTTCGGACTGCGGTCGGTCAGCCGCTTCTGGCCTGTGTGGTTACTCGGGATCGGGCTGTTCCCCCTTCCCTACCGCACTCTCGGGGTCCTGCTCGGCGGCAACCGATTCGCGTTCGGGCTCATCATGGTGGTTCTCGCATCCGGGGCCGCGGCCATCGCAGTCAACCGCAGCAACCGGCGGGCGGTCGCCGGCTTCGCCGCCTCCGTCCTGCTCGGCACGATCGCCCTGCACTTCACGGTGCAGCACTTCCCGACCGCCCCGCTGTTCGTCGTCCAACTGGGTCCGGCCTTGGGCAGCGCCATTCTCGTCGGGATCGCGTTCTATGTGTACACGCGGCGCGGTGGCCCGATGACACCGCTGGACCGGCCGGTGCGGCGTCCCACGACACCGACGAGCGGGTTGACGACGGTCGCCGTCTTCGCGGTGGCGCTCGTGATGTTCATCCCCCCGCTCCCGGACCAGAACCTCACCCCAGTCTCCCCCGGCCCACCGCCGTCCGCCGCCGCGGGAATTCTCGTCCCCAGCCGATGGGAGCAACATGCGGTGACCGAATATTCGTGGCCGCGTCGATACTTCGGTGTCACTTCGGAACTCACCCGCCAGACCATCCGCACGACCGAGCCGAATCCCGCGTGGGATACCCAGAACCGCAACCGCACCGTTCAGGTCGACGTGCTCTCGGTCCGCAGGCCCAGCACGCTGGAGGTGTATCCCAGCCAGACCATGTACGAACTCGAAAACGCGCGGGTCAGCCCCAAGGTCGCGATCGACATCGGGCGGGGTGTCGTGGCGGAGATGTACACCATCGTCGACGACGATCTCCTGCTCACCTGGAGCAACCTCAATTTCGTGTGGGTGCGGAGCCCGGAGCTGACCCAGCGCATCACGCTCGTCAGCGTCGACAATCACGAGCCCGACGCCCAGTTCCCCGAACCGGCGCCGTCCATGGCCACCAACGGCGCCAATACGCTGGCCGTGCTGCTCCGCGGACAAAACGCGGTGTCCGACACCGAGCCGGAATACAAGGACCGCGACATGCTGGTGACCTTGGCGGGGGAAATCGTGAAGGAGCAGCAATGGTGACCCGGGAAAATGCGTACGCCCTGGACGACGACGTTCACTCCGACGCCGAATTCCGTGCGGCGGCATTGCACGACGCCGTGAACGGGCTCCGGGAGAAGCATCCACTCTCCTCGGCATCGGTGGCGTTCTACCCGTGGCAGCGCAACACGCTGCTGGCGCTTGCGACCCTGACGGTCCTGTCTGCCGTGTTCTTTCTGACGCCCACGCTGATCGTTCTCACCCTGCTGTGCACCCTCGGCTATGTGGGGACGATGCTCGATCGCCTGCTGCTGTTCAGCCGTGGGCTCGACGGCAGCACCATCGTCACCGTCAGCGACGACGAAGCGCTCGCCGTCCCGGACGAGCAACTGCCGCCCTACACAATTCTGGTGCCGGCGTACGACGAACCGGAAGTGGTGGCCGACCTCATCGGAGCGATGGCCGCGCTGAAGTATCCCGCGGATAAACTCCAGGTTCTGCTGCTGCTCGAAGAGGACGACGACGTCACCATCGAAGCGGCCCGAGCAGCGGGCGTCGGTGATGTGGTCACGATCCTCCTCGTGCCGCCGGCCGACCCGCGAACCAAACCGAAAGCGTGCAACTACGGGCTGCACTTCTCCACCGGCGAGATCATCACAATCTTCGACGCCGAGGACCACCCCGATCCTCTGCAACTGCGGAGAGTGGTCGTCGCCTTCGACCGACTGCCCGACGACACCGCCTGCGTGCAGGCCAAACTCGCGTTCCACAACGGCACGCAGAACCTGCTCACCGCCTGGTTCACCGCGGACTACGCCCTGTGGTTCGGGTTCATCCTCCCCGGACTGATGCGCAGCAACGCACCCATTCCGCTCGGGGGGACGTCGAATCATCTGCGTCGCAGCGTGCTCGACGAGATCGGCTCCTGGGACCCGTTCAACGTCACCGAGGACGCCGACCTCGGTGTGCGCATCGCCGAATCGGGCTATCGGACCGCCGTATTGGATTCCACGACTCTCGAAGAGGCCAACAGCGACGCCATCAACTGGGTGCGGCAGCGGTCCCGCTGGTACAAGGGGTATCTGCAGACCTGGCTGGTTCACATGCGCCGTCCGATCGGGTTGTGGCGCGGACTCGGCCCGGTCGGGTTCTTCCGGTTCACCACCCTGATGGCGGGCACTCCGCTCATCGCCTGCCTCAACATGCTGTTCTGGTTGACCAGCCTCGCGTGGATCCTGGGGCAGCCGTCCGTGATTCAGCAGATCTTCCCCGCCTACGTGTATTTTCCGGCACTGATCTCGCTCGTCTTCGGCAATGCGGCGGTGCTGTACATGAATCTGATCGCCTGCCGAGAAACGCACAACTCGGCGTTACTCGTGGCCGCACTCACCACACCGCTGTACTGGGTAATGATGAGCGTCGCCGCCCTCAAGGGCACCTACCAGTTGGTGCGCAACCCGTCGTACTGGGAAAAGACGTTCCACGGTCTCAGTGCGCCGAACCCATCCGGTTCGACGAGTTCCGGGGCGGGGGACGCTTCTTGAGGCCGACGCGCTGGTTGTTCTGGGGGTGTACCGCTCTCTATCTCGGTGTCGGCCTGTATCTCACCGTGGGGCAGGGTTTCGTACTCGGTGATGCTCTCAGCCGGGTGTCGGCCGCGCGCAGTGTGTGGTTCAGCCGCGACCCGCATCTGGCGGCCATCGGGTTCGTGTTCACTCCGCTCACCGCACTCGTGCAGTTACCCACCGTCCTGCTGAACCACTGGTGGCCGGGTCTCACCTCGTGGGCGGTGACGGGGGTGCTGATGTCGGCGCCGTTCATGGCCGGCGCGGTGGTGCAGATCTACAAGATCGGTGCGGACCGCGGCTGCCCGGTCTGGCTGATCTGGACAGTCACCGCCGTATTCGCGCTCAACCCGATGATCATCTTCTACGGCGGCAACGGGATGAGCGAGGCACCGTTCCTGGCCATGATGTGCTGGGCCACCCGGCGGCTCATTCGCTGGTGCACCACCGACGACATCCATGATCTTCTTGCCGCGGGATTTGCGCTGGGCCTCGCTTACCTCGCACGATACGACGCCTTGGCCGCCGGGCTGGCCGTCACCGTCTTCGTCTTCGCCGTCACAGTGCTGCGCCGCGGGTGGCGTAACCGCCGTGCACAGATGCGGCCCGCCCTTCTCGACGCCGTTCTCGTCGGGTTGCCCACCGCCATGGCCTTCTTCGTCTGGGCCACCATCAGCTGGTTGATCACCGGCCAGGCTTTGCAACAGTTCTCGTCCACATACGGCAACGCGAGCATTCTTGCTCAGAGCGGCGGCGGTTCGACCGATACCGTCTACGCGGTGCTGTTCTCGGCCGCCGAGAGTCTCGTACTCGGGCCCGCCCTTCCCCTGCTTGTCCCGATCGCGGCCGCCCTGGCGTGGCGTCGTCGTGATCTCGAAGTGCTGGCGGCGGTGGTGGTGCTGGCGTCCGTCCTCGGCTTCGCCACCTACAGTTACGCGCGCGGTATGACCTTCCCCTT
This sequence comes from Rhodococcus sp. ZPP, assembly GCF_017656075.1. Classification (NCBI taxonomy): domain Bacteria; kingdom Bacillati; phylum Actinomycetota; class Actinomycetes; order Mycobacteriales; family Nocardiaceae; genus Rhodococcus; species Rhodococcus sp. ZPP. Next base: position 4,826,727 of record NZ_CP058638.1, on the reverse strand, counting down.
TCTCCGCTTCTACCTGTGCGCGTTGCCGTTGATGGCCGTGCTCGCGCTGCAGCTGGTCCCTGCCGGGGACCCGCTGGTCGAACGGCGCCGCGGCCCATCCGGTTTCGTCCGCGCCCGGTTCGCCGGCGCCCCAACCGTTCCGGCCGCCCTCGCCGCAGCTCTCGTCGTCCTCACACCCGCAGTCACCGGGGCGTCGATGCTCTCACCCACGCTGTCGAGTCAGCAATACGCGCTGCGGTCCGTCGTGTTCCCGTCGAGCACCGACACCTCGGACCACCGGGCGACGGAACGGCGGATCCTGGCCTCCTTCACCACGGAGCGTGAACTGGCCCGGTACCTCGATGCTCTGGCGCTGCCCGAGGGCTCGGTCCTGATGGATACGGTCTACGGCTTCGCGGTGTACACCGCCACCGAACGTCCCCGCACCTTCGTGATCCCATCCGATCAGGACTTCACCTCGGTGCTGAACCGCCCCGCCGAGCATGGCGTGCAGTTCCTCCTGGCGGTACCCAACAGTGGTCGCGGCGAATCGGATGCCGTCAACCGCCGCTACCCGACGCTGTACGAGACCGGCGCAGACATCGCTACCCTCGAACTCGAGGTGCCCAACGACGGGCAAGACCAGCCGACGTGGCGGCTGTACCGGGTGCTGTAGTCCGGTCAGCGGGTGCCGTTGCGCTCGCGGAGCACCTGCCGGAGGGGGTCGTCGGGACCGATGTCGTAGGTGCATTCGGCGGGGCGGGGGTCGGGGACGAACGCCCACAACAGTGCTCCGGCAGTACCGGCCTCGCGCTGCCCGTCCAGCTTGTTCGCGACATCGCGCGCTCGATCCCCCACGGAACCGCAACCGGCCCCCGCGCTCTGCCCGATCTCCGCAACGAGAAGTGGCTTACCGAGACCGCGTGCCTGCAGAAGATGCACCGCCAGGCCGTTGTAGCGGTCCCCTGGCAGCGGCACTCCGTCGGCCCCGTAGTCGTGGTATTGCAGGACATCGAGTGCGGGCGAGGCGCCGACGTACACGTAATCTTCTCCCGCCGTGCCACATTGGCCACCACCGATCGTCCCGAGGGTGATCGGGTGCTCGCCGTCGAGCGCGCGGACACTGCCGCCGACCTCGTCGACGAACGCGCGCAACAAGCTCGCCGCCTGCGGGGTGCACGTGCGGTCCGGCAGTAGTGGTTCCGGCTCACCGATCAGTTCCCACATCGCCAGCGACGGTGAGTCCCGCCATCGGCGGACAGCCGTCGTCACCCAGTCCTGGTAGCTCAGCACCGAGCCCGGCGCGACGGTCTTCCAGTCGCCGGCATACCAGTTGCTGGTCTTGAAGATCTCGTCACCGCACGCGCCGTCATGGGCGGCGAGGACCGGAATAAGTAGTTGTCGGTGTGCCTCGGCGGCCCGGAACACGGCGTCGATTCCGGTGAAGTCGAGTGCCCCCGTCTTCTTGTCGATCGCGAGCCAGTGGAAGGCGTTGAACCGGGTGAGCGAGGCGTCGGGCAAGCTCGCGAAGAACGAGTCGAGGTCGACCTCGGCGCCGCACCCATGATTGACCGACCAATCTGTAGCCATTTGATACGCGTTGAGACCGGCCGGCCACCACGGGGAACCGTCGAGCGTCAGCCCGTCCGCGGTGGCCTGCACCCGGGCCGTCGGCGTGACGGTTCGTTCGGACGTCCCCGTGTCGCAGGCGACCACCCCGAAGAGAACGACCAGGATGAGGGCCGCCCACCGCCATCTCGTCATTCGTCTGAGGATGCCAGCCGCGTCTGCTCTCGTACACCGATCGGTGACGTGTCACAGTGGTCCGGACATCGGTGTACCGACCGGAAGGGCACAAGTGATGCGACCTGTGGTGACCGTGGACGAACTGAAGAAGGCGCTGACCGGTGACGCGCCGCCCGTGCTCCTCGACGTTCGATGGGCACTCGGTGACACCGAAGGCCGTCGGCACTACCTCGAAGCGCACGTTCCCGGTGCCGTGTTCGTCGACCTCGACAGTGAACTCGCCGGCCCCGCGACACCGGCAGACGGTCGCCACCCACTCCCCTCGGTCGGCGCGCTCCAGGACGCGGCGCGCCGATGGGGTGTCTGCGCCGGGAGTGCCGTCGTGGCGTACGACGACACGGGCAACCTCGCGGCCGCCCGCGTGTGGTGGCTGCTTCGATGGGCCGGTCTCACCGAGGTCGCGTTACTCGACGGCGGTCTCCGCGCATGGACGGAGTCCGGCAATCCCACCCGCTCCGGCGACGAACATCCCGACGCACCCGGTGATGTGGTGCTCGAGGCCGGACATCTCCCGACATTGACCGCCGACGACGCCGCCGCACTCGCCGACGACGGAGTGCTCCTCGATGCCCGGGCCGCCGAACGCTACACCGGCGAGACCGAACCCGTCGACCCGCGAGCCGGTCATATCCCCGGCGCGATCAGCGCTCCCACCAGCCAGAATCTGACCGCCGACGGCCGGTTCGCACCGGTCGACGTGCTGCGAGATCGATTCGCCGCAGTGGGAGCGGAACAAGGCGCTCCTGTGGGCGTGTACTGCGGTTCCGGGGTGAACGCCGCCCATCAGATCGCGGCGCTGGCCCTCGCCGGTGTGGACGCGGCGCTGTACCCGGGGTCGTGGTCGCAGTGGTCGAACGACCCCGACCGTCCCGTGGCCACCGGGCCCGGCCGCTAGCCAACCGACTCCGCGTCGTGCGCCGTCGGCGACGTGCCCGGCTCCGAGTTGAGTCGTTCGGTGATCATTGCTCGGTGAGTTCGATGTCCGGTAGTTGCCACGTCTTGTCGAGAAAGGCCTTCGTCGGACCGTAGAAGCGCATCAAGATCTCGAGGCTGGCCGCCACCGCGACCCCACATGTCGCGATGACTGTGGCCGACGCGGTGTTGTCGGTGTGGCGGTTTATGGTGGCTTCCGCGACGAGCAACAGGTCGCTGCACACTGACAAAGACCATGGATCGTTCATGGTCCTGATCTGTGGAGTCTCCTCAGATCGGTTGGGGTGTGGCGACCTGTTTTTCAGTGTCGCTGGGCAGGTTCGTGTGGTTGCCCGGCCGCGGCGTGGTGTTCGATCAGTAGTCGGTCCCAGACCTCGCGGGGAAGGTTGGCCGGGCGGAGTATCGGCAGCGGCTCATGCTGCCGCCCGGCGTCAGACGACCGCAACTGCCTGAACGTGACGGCCGCCAGGTCCTGGGACTTGTATTTCTCTCCGCCTCCCGATCACCGCACGCGCGCACCTGTTCAACCCAGGCGATCCGCGGTTCTCTTTGTGGCGCAGTGCCGAGCTCACACGCTCAAATCTCCGGGACGCTCGGCGAAAGGACCGCTCCCCCAGACAGTTTCACGCGCACGTAACACCGCCACCAACCGCAACTCCCGCCAGCTGTTCTCCGGGAGACGAGCAGGCCAGCTGATGCACCCAGAACGCTCGGCGCCCAGGAGAAGGACCTCGGCGGCGCCCCCACCGGTTCGGCCCGCGTCGGCGCAATTCGTAGCACGTCGCCCACCCCCATCGTCGCCGACGCCACTCTCGACCACCACCTCACGACCACCAAGATCGCCACACAGGTCACAGCCCGCCTGGAATAGCTGCGTCGCAGGTGGGCCACCTCGGTGAACACCACGAAACCGCGACAGTTGATCTACGCGCCCCACCCTTCGACCGGACATTACTGTGGTGTTCGTCACATTTGTGAGTCCTGGCGGCGTGTCCGCTTGCGCTGAGCCATTACGCGGCCAGGCACCGCGTCACGGGATGTCGTCGCGCCGATCCCCCACACCTCTCGCCGACTCGCAAATATCGAGGTCAGTGCTGGTTTCCTTCGCCTTGCGCGGCACTGCTCAACGAGGCATGCGGGACGGCAATCCCGTGGGTCGTTATCTGGCGGTGCTGGTCGCTCCAGGCCGCTGACGTGGACGTATTCGAGCAAGATCATATTTGAGTATCGATTGGGTCACGATGGCGCAGTCGATACCGTTTTGTTACTTTCCTTCTCGACGGGGGTCCGAGGCCGCGAATCTCAGGAGCGCGCGCCTAGCCAACACAGACGAGGTAAGACACCGTGGCGAAGCACCGCAGGACGGCACATCGTTCTCATTCCATCACCGGCCGCCTGAAGATCGCGACTGTCGCCGCTGCGACCGGTGCCATTCTGATCGGCGGCGCGCAGTTCGGCGCCGCGTCCGCGGCCGCCCGCCCGCTCGAGATCCCGCCGGGCCTGCTGCCCGCCGGTGTTCAGCTACCCGCGATCGAGCTGCCCGATATCCCGGCCGCCCCGCCCTCGCCCGGCGTGCTCGGGCCGGTCAACCCGGGCACCCCCGCTCCGCTCAAAGCCCGCACCGTGCAGCCGGTATCCGGCACGCTGTCCTCCGGCTACGGCCCCCGCTGGGGCGCGCACCACGGCGGCATCGACATCGCGGCCCCGATCGGCACCCCGATCCAGTCCGCGGCCGACGGTGAAGTCATCTCCGCGGGCCCGGCCTCCGGGTTCGGGTTGTGGGTGCGGGTGCGCCACGACGACGGCGCCGTCACCGTCTACGGCCACATCAATGAGTTCATCGTCAACGTCGGACAGCGGGTCGCGGCGGGTCAGCAGATCGCCACCGTCGGCAACCGTGGTCAGTCGACCGGTCCGCACCTGCACTTCGAGGTGTTGGACGCAGGCGGCAACCGGCTCAACCCGAGCCAATGGCTGCGCGACCGCGGCGTCTCGGCGACCTGGGGAGCCGACTAGAACCCGCCCCGGCGGTAGTCAGTTCCCAACGATGCCGCCGCGCCGTTACCACGCTGCGCCCAATAGGAATTGCAGGACAACCGTTTTCGTTCGATGCGGTCGCCGGGAACGCCCGGGTTCCACGTTCCTGGCTCTAGGACCCTCCTGTTCGCCGCCCAGTGCGGGAACGGTCCGGTCGTGCAGCTCATCGTCCCCGGCGCCGATGAGCGCCATCCGGCCGCACTCGCCGAACGCATGAGCGCGACCATCCCGTATGCGGCCCTCGCGCGGACCGTGTCGTTCGACGCGTTGCGGACGGCGGACGATCTCGCCTCTGCCGTCGTCCCGGAAGTCCGCCGCTTCCTCGACCTGTGAGGCCCGTCCCTGTCCGCGTACGTGGACGTTATCCGCGCCCGCTTCCCGGATCGTTGTTCGCGTGGTAGCGAAGTGGGAGCATGGGTAGATACCGGCTCGATCCGGGGCTGTCGGCTGTGCGCTGAACGGATGAATTGCGGGGGCACCCACGGGGCTGCGCATGATGACCTAGCGGAACGATTCAGCGACGAGGAGTGAGAGACATGGCCTGGCGAATCTCGGCAAACTACTACGAGGCCTGCAACTGCGACCTGGGGTGCCCGTGCAACATGAGCGGCTTTCCCACCCACGGAAACTGTGACGGTGTCGTCGGATTCGAGGTCACCGGAGGTGAACGCGACGGCGTCGACCTGGCCGGGGCGAAGGTCGCGAGCGCGGTGAAATGGCCCGGCGCCATCCACGAAGGCAACGGAACGATGGCCCTGTTCATCGACGCGACCCCCGAGCAGCGGCAGGCCCTGCTGCCGATTCTCACCGCCGAGGATCCCGGTCTGCCCTGGGAGATCCTCGCCGCGACCGTCAGCGAGATCCACGGTCCGTTTTTCGAGACGATCGAGATCGACGACCGGGACACCGATTCCCGAGTCCAGGTCGGCGACAAATTGGTAGTTCAGATGCAGAGCTTCACAAACCCGGTGACCGGGGAGAAGCACGAACCGCACATGGTGCTCGAGGACGGGTTCATCTTCCAGGACGGTCAGATCGGCACTACCTCGGTGCTGCGACTCGACGCCGACGGAGTGACATTCGAGCACCCGGGCAACAACGCGTACTACTCGCGCGTCGAGTGGTCCAGCGAGAACCGGATGACGCCCGCCGGAGCAGCCGGCAAGTTCTGACTCGCAGAATTGCTGCCGCGACAAACGCGGCGGTGGTGCGGCCCAGCTCGCCCGGGCGAGGCGGTGGGTGTGATGGAGGAGTGCCGATGAGCCAGCCCCCGAGGATGGACACTCCCCGGATGGCCTACAGCGCCCTCGAACGCCGGGCGACGCTCGCCACAGTGGGGATTCTGCTCGCCCTTGCCGGGGTGGCGTGGTGGCGCACCATCCGTACTGCGGGCGGCATGGAATCGATGGTTCAGGGTTTCGCGTGGGTCGGCACGGCCATGCCCTTCGACATGGGGGCCGCCGTCTTTCTCGCCATGTGGACAACGATGATGGTGGCGATGATGTTTCCGACGATCGCCCCGATCGTCTTGCTGCACCGCCTGGTCATGCGCCGGCAGGCCCGCGGAATCGCCCCGACGGTCACCTTCGCTGCGGGCTACCTGGCGGTGTGGTCGGCTGTCGGGGTCGTTCCGCTGGCGGTGCTGCTCGGCTTCCGCCGGATCTCGCACGGCTCGACGTGGGTCGAGGTCGCGGCGGGTGGTGTGCTGGTCATCGCCGGCGGGTACCAGTTCACCCGGTGGAAGCAGGCGTGCCTGCGGGCCTGCCGCACCCCGCTGACCTTCCTCGCCACCCACGACTTCGGAACCGGTCTGCGGGGCACTTTCCGCGCAGGTGCCTCGCATGGGCTCTATTGCCTGGGCTGCTGCTGGGCGTTGATGGCGGTCCTTCTCGTCGTCGGGTTGATGAACCTGACCTGGATGGCGGCGATCGCCGTAATCTTCCTGGCCGAAAAGAACTCCCGCCATTCGGTCGCGCTCACCCGGGTGGTCGGGACCGCGGTCGTCCTGCTCGGGGTCGCCGTCCTCGTCCACCCGGCGCTGCTGCAGTCGCTGTCCCCGATGCCGGATATGTCCTCGCCGATGTCGGGCATGTGACCGATGCACCGATCCCCGGCAGGATCGGTGCACCCGATGACTACGCCAGATCGACCGCAGACCGACCCACGAGACGTCGCCGGTGGGATTCGGACGGTGTCCGAATCCCACCAGAGCGGTTGCGGCCGTCAGTTCAGCGCCGCCTCCGGGGTGAGGTCCGAGTGTGTCGTCGGTGTGCGCATCGACACCGCGGTGACGCCCGCCCCGGCCAGGGCGATAACGGCGGCGCCGAGGAAGGCGGCGGAGAATCCGTTCGTCAACTCCGGGAGGTTACCGATCTGGTTGGCGCCGAACGAGGCAGCGACCGCGGTCATGGTTGCCAGGCCAAGTGCCGAGCCGACCTGGTAGCTGACGTTGACAATGCCCGACGCCAATCCGCCCTCTTCGGGCCGTGCGGCGGAGATCGCCGTGCCGAGGGAGGGAATGAAGGCGAGCGACATACCCGCTGCGGCAACGAGGGAAGCCGGTAGCACGTCGACCCAGAAATTACCGGTGGGCCGGACCAGTGCCATCCACCCCAGCCCGGTCGCAAGAACGATCAAGCCGGTCACGATCATCGGTTTCGCCCCGAACCGCTGCATCGCCCGCGGCGCGATGACGATCATGCCGAGCATGATCAGTGTCGTCATCGGAAGGAGTGCTGCGCCGGCGGGGAAGGCGCTGTACCCCAACACCTGCTGCAGGTACAGGTTCAGGAAGAACCACATCGGGATCCACGCCGCACCGAGCAGCAGCTGGGCGATGTTCGCGGCAGCGAGGTTGGGGGCGGCGAAGATTCCCAAGCGCATGAGGGGGTCACGGCGCCGGGACTGAATCAGCACGAACGCGGCCAGCAGCACCGCGGACGCGGTGAGGTATCCCCAGGTTTGACCGGAGCCCCAGCCGACCTCGGGAGCCCGGACGATGGAGTAGACGGCGAGCGCCAGACCGGCGGTGACGGTCAGTGCGCCGACAATGTCGATCGAACCGGATCGGGCGGGGGCGTTGGGCATCAGCAGCGGTGTCGCGGCGAGGGCGATCAGGGCGATGGGAATGTTGATGAAGAACACCCATGGCCAGCTGAGATATTCGGTGATCATGCCGCCGAGGAACACACCGGCGGTACCGCCGGCGGGTGCGGCGGCACCGTAGACGGCGAGGGCCTTGGTCAATTCCTGTTGGTTGGAACCGAACAGCATCATCAGCAGCGTCAGTGCCGAGGGTGCGATCAGTGCGGCCCCGGCGCCCTGGATGGCGCGTCCGGCCAGTTCGGTGCCGACGTTCCCGGCGGCGCCGGCGATGACCGATCCGGCGAGCAGAACCACCCAGCCGGTGGCGAAGATGCGTTTGGCGCCCCACAGGTCGGACAGGCGTCCGCCGAGCAGGAGTAGTCCACCGAAGGCGATGACGTAGGCGTTGAACACCCAGGTCAGGTTTTCCTGGGAGAAACCGAGGTCGGTCTGCATTTTCGGTAGCGCGATGCCGATGATGGAAGTGTCCATGATGACCATGAATTGGGCTGCGGCGATGAGTGCCAGCGCCCACCACTTGCGTGTGGGTGAAGCCTGAGTAGACATGACAATCATTCCTTACCGGTACGGGGTATAAAATATGGGATGAACATGACGAGCGCGGGGGGTCGACCTACCCGCAACATCGAATCCCCATCCCCCGGTCGACCACGAATAACTCTGAATAGCTCAATCTTTCGGTTCGGTTGCCATCTTCTGTACTCATCGCTGCCCTCCTGGATTCCGCGCTACTCCTCTACGACTACAGATACCTTAGGGGGGTATGGTGTGGAACGCAAGGAGTGATCCATGCCAAGTCGCCGAAAGTGAATGTCTCCCAAGATCCCCACGGCCTCACGACCGACATCTCGAGAACACTCCCAGGGGGTATATATCCGATGAACACAGGTCTTGACCCTTACCGCTGTTGAATACCATAGGGGGGTATGGTAAATCTGTAGATGGGTCGCGGCACCCCGATCGCACCTGGCGAACGAATCGACGAAAGAAGGACATCGATGAGCACCACCACCGTCACCGTCACCGGAATGACCTGCGGGCACTGCGTTTCCTCGGTCCGCGAAGAGATCGGCAACCTCCCCGGCGTGACCGCCGTAGACGTCGACCTCGCCAGCGGCCGGGTCGCTATCGACTCCGACTCCCCGATCGAGAAGGCAGCGCTCGCCCGGGCAGTCGACGAGGCCGGCTACCAGCTCGCCGGCTGACCTGACGACACCCAGACCCGGACAGGAGATTCCCACGATGAACGCATCGTCGAAGTTCGCCGGATTCACCGTCGGCCTGGCCGCGGTCTTCGCACTCGCCCTCGGGGCCGGGGCCGCCTTCGGCCCCGAGGTACCCGCACCGGCCGACACACACGACACCTCAACCCACGACGCCGGACCCGGTTCGATTACGGGCGCACCGGTCGCCGAACAGACACCTGGAGGACTGATGGTCACCGACAGCGGATACACCCTGGCACTGGACACGGCGCAGGTTCCCGCCGGCGCTAACGTGCCACTACGGTTCCGCATCCTGGGCGCCGACGGAGCACCCGTCACCCGCTACGTGGAGAGCCACGACAAGCAACTACATCTGATCGCGGTGCGCCGCGACCTGACCGGATACCAGCACGTGCACCCGGTACTCGACGCCGCCGGAACCTGGTCCGTTCCGCTCGATCTGACCCGCGCCGGGGCGTACCGGGTGTTCGCCGACTTCACCCCCGACGGCGGAGACGGCGTGACCCTCGGCGCCGACCTGCAGGTCGCCGGTGCCTACGATCCGCAGACCCTGCCCCCGGTGGCCGCAGCCACCGTGGTCGACGGGTACACCGTCACCCTCGACGGCACCCTCACCCCGGGTCAGGCCTCGAAGGTCACCCTGTCGGTCGCCCGCGGCGGGCAGCCGGTGACGGATCTGCAGCCCTACCTCGGCGCGTACGGTCACCTGGTTGCCCTGCGGGCCGCCGACCTCGGCTACCTGCACGTGCACCCGGACGGCCATCCCGGTGACGGGGTCACCGCACCCGGTCCGGGCATCGACTTCTATGTCACCACCCCGAGCGCGGGCGACTACCGCCTGTTCCTCGACTTCCAGCACGATGGAGTGGTGCGGACCGCCGAATTCACCCTGACCGCCGGGCAGAGTTCCGGCGCCGCGGCGCCCCCCGCCCCGGAACCGATGCCCGCCGGACACGGACACTGACGAACACCACCACACCCGGAAGGAGGAACGATGAATTCCGTCACGCAGCACCCGACCGCCGACGGCCAGGTCGAGCTCGAAATTGGTGGTATGACCTGCGCCTCGTGCGCGAACCGGATCGAGAAGAAGCTCAACAAACTCGACGGCGTCACCGCCACGGTGAACTACGCCACCGAGAAGGCCCGCGTCAACTACGTCGGTGCTGTGTCGACCGAGGATCTCGTGGCCACCGTCGAGCAGGCCGGCTACACCGCCAAGATCCCGGCGCCGCCCGCCGCCGATACCGCGGCCGGCCCCGCCGCGGAGCCGGACCCCACGGCCGCACTGCGTCAACGGCTGCTCGTCTCCTTGGCGCTCAGTGTGCCGGTGATCGCGATGGCCATGGTTCCGGCGCTGCAGTTCACCCACTGGCAGTGGCTTTCGCTCACCCTCGCCGCCCCGGTGGTGGTGTGGGGGGCGTGGCCGTTCCACAAGGCCGCCTTCACCAACCTGCGGCACGGCACCTCCACAATGGACACCCTCATCTCGATGGGCACCCTCGCCGCCCTGGGCTGGTCGCTGTACGCGCTGTTCTGGGGCACCGCCGGTATGCCGGGCATGACCCACCCGTTCGAGCTGACCATCTCCCGCTCCGACGGGGCCGGCAACATCTACCTCGAGGCCGCCGCCGGGGTCACCACATTCATCCTCGCCGGCCGTTACTTCGAGGCCCGCTCCAAGCGGCGCGCCGGTGCCGCCCTGCGGGCCCTGCTCGAACTCGGCGCCAAAGAGGTCTCGGTGCTGCGCGGCGGTGTCGAGCAGCGCATCCCGGTCGATCAACTGGCCGTCGGTGACGAGTTCGTCGCCCGCCCCGGGGAGAAGATCGCCACTGACGGTGTCGTCACCGACGGCTCTTCCGCGGTGGATGCGTCGATGCTGACCGGCGAATCCGTGCCCGTCGAGGTCGGACCCGACGACCAGGTCGTGGGCGCCACCGTCAACGTCGGCGGCCGGATCACCGTGCGTGCCACCCGCATCGGGTCCGACACCCAGCTCGCGCAGATGGCGAAACTCGTCGAAGACGCCCAGACCGGTAAGGCGCAGGCGCAACGGTTGGCCGACAAGATCTCCGGGATCTTCGTCCCGATCGTCATCGCCCTGTCCGTCGCCACGCTGGGTTTCTGGATCGGCACCGGCGGCGGCCTCGCGGCCGCGTTCACCGCCGCCGTCGCCGTGCTGATCATCGCCTGCCCCTGCGCCCTCGGCCTGGCCACCCCGACCGCACTGATGGTCGGCACCGGCCGCGGCGCCCAGCTCGGCATCCTGATCAAGGGGCCCGAGGTCCTCGAATCGACCCGCCGTGTCGACACCGTGGTGCTCGACAAGACCGGCACCGTCACCACCGGCAAGATGACCCTGCTCGATGTGATCACCGCCGACGGCGAAGACACCATGCAGGTGCTCCGCCTGGCCGGTGCCCTCGAGGATTCCTCCGAGCACCCCATCGCCGCGGCCATCGCCAAGGGCGCCCGCGACAAGGTCGGCGCCCTGCCGAAGGTGGAGCAGTTCATCAACATCGAAGGCCTCGGAGTGCAGGGCATGATCGACGAGCACGCGGTGGTCGTCGGCCGGGCCCGGCTCCTCGCGGACTGGGCACAGCACCTACCCGCCGATCTCGAAGCGGCCATGACCGCAGCCGAATCCGAGGGCAAGACCGCCGTCGCAGTCGGCTGGGACGGTAAAGCCCGAGCCGTGCTCGTCGTCGCCGACGCCGTCAAGGCCACCTCTGCCGAGGCGATCGGACAGCTGCGCAGGCTGGGCCTGACGCCGATCATGCTCACCGGCGACAACACCGCCGCCGCCCGCGCGATCGCCGACCAGGTCGGTATCGACGAGGTGATCGCCGAAGTGCTGCCCGCCGACAAGGTGGACGTCGTCAAACGGCTGCAGGATCAGGGCAAGGTCGTCGCGATGGTCGGCGACGGTGTCAACGACGCAGCCGCCCTGGCGCAGGCCGACCTCGGTCTGGCGATGGGCACCGGCACCGACGTCGCGATCGAAGCCAGCGACCTGACGCTGGTGCGCGGGGACCTCCGCGCCGCCGCGGACGCGATCCGGTTGGCCCGCAAGACGTTAGGCACCATCAAGGGCAACCTGTTCTGGGCCTTCGCCTACAACGTCGCCGCCCTCCCCCTGGCCGCGGCCGGGCTACTCAACCCGATGCTCGCCGGTGCGGCGATGGCGTTCTCGTCGGTGTTCGTGGTCAGCAACAGCCTGCGGCTGCGCCGATTCCGGTCCCTCACCGGATAACCGCAGGCAACGCATCCAGGAGGCGCGGGGTGGGCGGGTACCCGCCCGCCCAACCCGCGCCGGTTAACCCGAATCCGGTCCCGAAAGGAGAAGATCATGGCAACGGTGACAACGACCTTGGTGCGCATAGCCCGGCATCCCGGGACCCGGGCGGCGGCCCGGTGCGCGGTGATGTGCGCCGCATCGGCGATCGGCCGCCGGGTCGAGGGCCCACACCCCGCCCCGCATACCCCGGGCGGGCATAATCGGGGGTGCTCGGCATGACACTCGGATTCCAGGAGGACACCATGGCCACCACTCCCGCGGCCACCCAGGCACCTGCCGAGACCGACGGCCATGACCATGCCGCGCACGGCTACATCACCGAAAAAGACGCCTACCTCAAGCGCCTCAAGCGCATCGAAGGCCAGGCCCGCGGACTGCAGCGGATGGTCGAGGAAGACAAGTACTGCATCGACATCCTCACTCAGGTCTCCGCGATGACCAAGGCCTTGCAGGCCGTGGCCATGGGACTGCTCGAAGACCACATCAGTCATTGCGTCGTCGACGCCGCCGTTGCCGGCGGTCCCGAAGCCGACGCGAAGATCAAAGAGGCCACCGACGCGATCGCCCGGCTCGTCCGCTCCTGAAAAACCCGGTACACAAGCCCGGCTCGAGGATCAGTAGTCGTCGTCCACCCCGGCGTTCTCGTCGGAAATCTCGACGAGGCGGCGCAGGCAATGCATCCGCAACGGTTCCGGAAACCCTTCCGCGAGAAGGTAATAGACGGTGCGTCCCGCCTTGCGGCGGGTGACCATACCGGCGGTGCGCAGGATCCGCAGGGCGTACCCTACGGCGTGTCCGCCGAGGTCGAGGGTCAGGGCGATATCGCCCACACACAGTTCTTCGGCCAGGTCGAGGGCGTTGATCACCCGGGTCCGGGTGGGGTCGGCGAGCAGGCTCGAGATGCTGCTCAACCGGGCGGCGTCGTCGCGGCTGAGCAACCGCTCACGGGCATGCGCGACCCGCTCGGGGTCGACCGACTGTTTACCCGTACGGGTTTACGGGTATAGGGGTGACGGGCCGACGTTGTTTCAGCGGCGTCCGCCACCGAATGCCCCTTGTGGAAAGGGAGTCATCGTGAGCACAGCCGAGCAGATGCTCGAGAGCTATCCGAAGGATCTGCGGGCACATCGACCAGGCGACACTTCTGGCCTGCATCGGGGCGCGCGCCGAGTGCGCGCAGACATGCACGGCCTGCGCGGATGCGTGACCCCCGTCTTTGTCAGCGCATCCGCCGAAAGAAGAGAGAAGGTAGTTGTCGATGAACAAGTCCGTCGCCCTCGGCGCCGCATCGGCGGCGCTGCTGCTGGCCCTGACAGCGTGCGGTGACTCCGGCACCGAGGAGAGCGCCGCGACCACCAACTCGGCCGCCACCACCTCGGTGAGTGCCGAAAACGGTGCCGCCGAGCACAACGACGCCGATATCGCCTTCGCGCAGGGGATGGTTCCCCACCACAGCCAGGCGATCGAGATGAGTGACATGCTGCTCACCAAACAGGGGATCGACCCCCGGGTGGTCGACCTCGCGCAGCAGATCAAGGCCGCGCAGGGCCCGGAAATCGAGCAACTCAACGCCTGGCTGACCGCGTGGGGCCAAGGCGCCGCAGCGACCACCACGACCGGCATGAACATGACCGAGTCCATGCCCATGGGCACCGGGATGCAGATGCCCGAGGCACCGGTGGTGATCCCACCGGTGGGCACCAGTGGAATGGACATGCCCGGCATGGAGGGCGGCGAGGACATGGAGGGGATGATGTCGGCCGAAGACATGGCTGCCCTGCGCGACGCCCAGGGCGTCGATGCCGCCAAACTCTTTCTCACCCAGATGATCGAGCACCACAAGGGTGCGATCACCCCGGCCCAGACCGAGGTGGAGGACGGCCAGAACGCGCAGGCGAAAGCGATGGCGCAAAACATCATCACCACCCAGCAGCAGGAAATCACCACCATGGAACAGATCCTGTCGACCCTCTAGGGCGCGACACGCGGCGGTGTTGATGTCGGTCTCCACCATCGTCATACCGCTCAACGCGCAACTTCTGCGCCGACTCGACCTCGGCCCGGCCCGGCTCGTACGGCGCTGAGCGTCCGACCGAAGCGCCCTGCTGCGGTGTTCACCCGCAGAAGCAGGGCGCCGATGCCCGCGCGGGCGGCCGTCGCTTACAACCCGTTCCGGCCACCTGCAGACCAGGCCACCCGGCGGGTCGGGCTCGGTCAGCGCGCCGGGCGCCACCCATCCATGGTGACCTGCACCAGCCGCTGGACCGCTTCCCGGGTCGACAGGCCGGTGGCGGCGGTCAGGGCGTGCAGGCAGCATCTCGCCAGCTCGTCGGCGGCGAACCGCAGCGCCTCCACTACCGTCTCACCCCCACCTAGGGCCGACGCGGTCACAACCTCGTCCAACGCTCTGTGACGAGGAAGACAGCCAAAAGAGTTACTTGCTTGGGGTAACGATGTATATAGTTGCATGCAGAAAGTAAGTCGTCCTCAGGGGTTGTTGCCATGTCCACGCCAGCCGCGTCTTCCGTGTCGTCCGTTTCGCTCGGCACGACCGAAGCTCTGATCGACGAGGTATTCCTCTTCGGTCGGGTGCTTCGCGATGCCCTGGCGTCGGAAGCCGACGACCACCTCCCCCGCGCCCTGACAGGAGTTCTCCTCGTCCTGGCCGGGAGGGGTGAATGCCGGCAGAACGAACTGGCCACGGAAATGTGCGTCAGTCAGTCCTCCCTCAGTCGCCAGATCACCGATCTGGTCGACGCCGGGTACGTCACCCGGCACCCGGACCCTGCGGACGGGCGTGCATTCCGAATACGCGTGTCGGACGACGGCTTGGCGTACGTGAAACACGTACGGGCACGACGTGCCGCACGCATGCAAAAAATGCTGACCGGATGGAACGAAACCGAGGCAGCCACGGCCCTCGACTCGATCCGGCATCTGAAGGAAACACTCTTCGATGCCGAGCACCGGATCGTATCGAGCTCGAACCCGATTGGAACACAAAGCGTATGACCGAAACAGATATCCGCACGCCGGTCGGCGAACCGCAGGCCATGAGTCACCGTCAGATTCTCGAAGCCCTCACCGGCCTGCTCGCAGCCCTCTTCACGGCCTTGCTGAGCACCACCATCGTCTCCACCGCCCTGCCGACGATCATCGGCGACCTCAAAGGGACACAGACCGCGTACGCCTGGGTCATCACCAGCGCGTTGCTGGCCAACGCCGCCTCGACGCCCATTTGGGGCAAGCTCTCCGACCTGTTCAACAAGAAGGTCCTGGTCCAGAGCGCGATCGTCATCTTCGTCATCGGTTCGGTGATCGCCGGATTCGCACACAACGTGCCGCTTCTGCTGACCGCGCGGGTCATCCAAGGCGTCGGCATGGGCGGTCTGACCGCGCTCGTCGTCGCCATCATCGGCACCATCGTCTCGCCCCGCGAGCGTGGCCGGTACTCCGGCTACATGGGCGCCGTCATGGCGGTCTCGATGTCGGGCGGCCCGATCCTCGGCGGAGTCATAGTCGACAGCCCCCTCGGCTGGCGCTGGACGTTCTTCGTCTGCGTCCCGCTCGCCGTCGTCGCGCTGTTCCTGCTGCAGCGCACATTGCACCTCCCGACCGAGAAGAAGGACAACGTCTCCATCGACTGGCTCGGAGCGCTGCTGCTCACCGCGGGCGTGTCCATCCTGCTCATCTGGGTGTCGTTCGCAGGTAAGGCCGGCTACTACGAGTGGTTCTCCCGCGAGACGGCGCTGTACGTCGGCACCGGCGTGCTCCTCCTCGTGGCAACCGTCCTGGTCGAAGCCAAGGCGAAGGCTCCCATCATCCCGCTGAAGATCGTCACCGAGCGGACCACCGGCCTCGCGATCATCGCATCCGTCGCCGTCGGTGTCGGAATGTTCGGTTCCACCACCTTCCTCGGCCAGTACTTCCAGACCTCGCGGGGCTACACCCCCACGATGGCCGGCGTCCTCACCATTCCGATGGTCGCCGGGATGCTCATCGGCACGGTCGGCTCGGGACAGCTCATCACCCGGTTCGGCAAGTGGAAGTCGTTCGTTGTCGGCGGCGCAGTATTGATGATCATCGGTTTCGGGCTGCTGAGCACCCTCGATCACGAGACGAGCCTGACCCTCGTCAGCCTCTACATTGCCATCATCGGTCTGGGCATGGGCATGCTGATGCAGAACCTGGTGCTCGCCGTGCAGAACACTGTCAGCGTCCAGAACATCGGTGCGGCCTCGAGTTCGGTCGCCTTCTTCCGAACCTTCGGTGGTGCCATCGGCGTCTCGGTTCTCGGGTCGGTCCTGGCGACACGGGTCTCCGACCTCTCTGCCGACGGATTCGCCACGCTCGGCATCCCGGCAGGGTCGAGCAGCGGTGGCGGCAGCCTGGACCTCACGTCCATGCCCGCACCCGTGCAGAGCGTCATTCGTGCCGCATACGGAGACGCGACCGGCCGGATCTTCCTCATCGCCGCGCTCGTCGCCCTCGTCACCCTGCTCGCCGTCATCCTGCTGCCCAACCGCCCGCTGCGTCGCACCATCGACCTGTCGAGCGACCAGGATCCGGTGCAGGAACCGGACTACGCCATGGCGGCCGAACGGGCATCGGAGTCGGATACCACGCCGATCCCGTCCGCCGATTCCCGCGGAGGCAGGCACGAGGCGCCCGCCGACCAACAGCCGTTCGCAGGCCTGAGCGCGGACGCTCGTGACCGGCTCCTGTCCCTGCTCCTGCCTCAGCCCGAGCAGACCCTGGAAGCGATCGACGAGGCCGAGAAGATTCGTGACGAGGTGAACCGCCTCCGAAACGATCTCAACGCCAAGCTCATCGAATTCGATGCGGTCTGGGATCGCCTACGCGACCTCGGGCTGAGCGAAGACCAGGTGGCCGGCGTGCTCGGAGGCACCCCGGTCACGGACACCGGCAACGGCGTCCTCCTCCGCTGAAATACCCCCTGTGAGTACTTGTTAACACCCCGCTGTTAACAAGTACTCACAGCACGGGGCGGCGCCACGGCCCCCGGATCGCCAGAAGCAGCCCCGGCGATTGAATGCTGGCGAACAGCGTCTTCCCGTCCGCGCTGAACGCTGGACCGCAGAACTCGCTGTCGTTCAGCTCATTACGGGCCAGCGCAAACGGCTCTCCCTCCGCCGTGACCCCCACCAGATGACTGATGCCGTCGCCGTCCTCGGCGAGGATGACACCGCCGTGCGGAGACACGGTGATGTTGTCGGGGCGGTCGTAGTTTCCGGTGTCCACGGCCGGGTCCGGGTTGACGCCGAACAACGTCTTCAGTGTGACCGTCTCCGTCGCGGGGTCGTAGAACCAGACCTGGCCGTCGTGCTCGGCGGCACTGCCGTCGCCGGTACGCGCGAAGCTGGCGACGAAGTAGACTCCACCGTCACCCCACCACTGCCCCTCCAACTTTCGGCTTCGCGTCACCTGGTCGTCGGTGAACTGTTTGCGCACCGGGGTGCTCTTGGCGTCGCGGTCGGGCACGTCCACCCACTGCACCGTGTACCGGACACCGGGTTCCGTCGCCTGCGACAGGTCGCGTACGTGGACACCGTCCTGGAAGCACGCCATGGCCTGTAGGGCGCCTGCGGTATCCCCGCCCGACGACTGCGCCAGTCCGCGGAGCGCGCCGGGTCCCCCGCGGAAACCCTGCGGCGGCGTCCAGCGGTAGTACAGGCCGTTCGGATCGGACGCATCCTCGGTCAGGTAGATGGCATTGGTCGCCGGATCGACGGCGACTGCCTCGTGTTCGTACCGGCCCAGGAATTTGTAGGGCACCGGGCTCTTGCCCCGGTTGGCGTCCTGTCCGGCCGGATCGACCTCGAAGACGTATCCGTGGTCGAGGAGAAAGCCGCCCGTTCCCGCGCGGGCCTCGGTTTCCTCGCAGGTCAGCCACGTTCCCCACGGCGTGATCCCGCCGGCGCAGTTGTTCACCGTCCCCGCCACACTCACGTACTGACCGAGCCACTTGCCTTCCGCGTCCACCGTCGTGGTGGTGGTGCCGCCGCGCGCACCCGCGTCGTAGGTGAGCCCCTCGACTGCGGGCACGCCGAACGGCTCGTCCTTGCCGATCTCGTGGTTGCTGACCACAGTGGATCCCCCACCTTGCCGGGCGAACACGCCGTTGGCGTCGAAGTCGCTGGGCACGGACTCACCGCCGTCCATCTTGGTGTCGCCGGACCGGGACACCACCGTGTACGAGAATCCGGCCGGGAGCGCGAGAATCCTGTTCGGGTCGGGAATCAGCGGCCCGTAGCCGATCGCCCGACCGGGCACCGCGGACGCCACAGCAGGTCGGACGAAGGCCTCGACACTACCGGCGAGCGCCACGCCCAAGCCGGTCAGCGCGGTCCTGCCGAGGAAGCCGCGGCGATTGAGTGGTGCTGTGGTCACTGTCTGTTACCTCCATGCATGCCAACGGGACATCCGGACGCTAGGGAGCGAACATGTCCGACTTCGGCGTCGCACCGTGTCACCGAGGTGAACTGGACGCGAATTCGTTGACATGTGACCAAATGGTCACCTATCGTGGAGTCATGGACGACGATCACGTCTTCAAGGCGCTGGCCGACCCCACGCGCCGCCTGATCCTCGATCGATTGTTCGCCCATGACGGTCAGACGCTGACCGAACTCGAGTCGCAGGTCGAGATGACCCGATTCGGGGTCATGAAGCATCTGCGCGTACTCGAAGACGCGGGCCTGGTGGTCACGCGTCGTGCCGGCCGGGAAAAGCTGCATTATCTCAACCCCGTGCCGATCCAGCTGATCCACCAGAGGTGGATCGACAAGTACACCGAGCGTCACGCCGCGGCGCTCGCTCAGCTGAAAGCCGAACTGGAGGAAGAGAAATGACTGAAATCGTGCAGGTTTATGCCGTGTACATCAAGGCAACGCCCGAGGCGATCTGGGAGGCCGTCACCAAGCCGGAGTGGTCGGAGAGGTACGGGTACGGCGGACACGTGCATTACGACCTCCGACCCGGAGGCAAGTACGAGTCGCGCGCCAGCGATGAGATGAAGGCCCACCCCGGGGTGCCCGACGTCGTCGTCGACGGCGAGGTGCTCGAGTGCGATCCGCCGAAGAAGCTCGTCCAGACGTGGCGCATGCTGATGGACCCCGACAACATCGAAGGATTCACCACGCTCACCTACGACATTGCGCCGTCGAGTCGACCCGGAGTCACGAAATTGACTGTGACACATGACCTCACCAACGCCCCGCAGATGGCACGGATGGTCGCGGGCGAGCACGAAGCGGAAGGCGCCGGTGGTGGCTGGAACGAGGTCCTGAGCGGACTGAAGACACTCCTCGAGACGGGAGAGCCGATGGTGAACTGGGGCTGAACTTCGGGCCGGTGCGCGCGAGTGCCGACACTCGTCGGTGGGCAGCAGTAAGCTGCCCACTATGACGGCCGCGCAGTCGCTCGACGAGGATTTCCTCGCCCTCGCCGACCCTTACCGACGTGAGTTACTGGCCCATTGCTACCGCATGATGGGTTCGCTCCACGATGCCGAAGACCAGATGCAGGAGACGTTCATCCGCGCGTGGCGCGGGTACGGGGGCTACAAGCAGCAGTCGTCGCTGCGCACCTGGCTCTACCGGATCGCCACCAACACCTGCTTGACGGCCTTGCAGAGCCGGTCCATGCGACCCCTGCCCAGCGGGCTGGGTGCGCCCGATTCGGATCCCACCGCCGAGCTGGTCCAACGGCACGAGGTGCCCTGGCTCGAGCCGATTCCCGACAGCGTGTACGACGACGCCAGCGACCCCGCGAACATCGTCACCTCCCGCGAATCGGTGCGGCTGGCGTTCATCGCCGCCCTGCAGCACCTGCCTCCCCGCCAGCGCGCCGTCCTGGTTCTGCGCGACGTGCTGCAGTGGAAGGCGTCCGAGGTCGCCGCGGCTCTCGACAGCACGACTCCCGCGGTCAACAGCCTGCTGCAGCGGGCCCGCGCGCAGCTCGAACTGGCCATGCCCACCACCGACACCCTCGTCGAACCGGAATCCCCAGAGGAAAGGGCCCTCCTCGAGCGGTACGTCACGGCCTTCGAGAACTACGACGTCGAGGCGATCGTGGAGATCTTCACCAAGGAAGCCGTGTGGGAGATGCCGCCCTTCGACGGCTGGTACCTCGGTGGTGAGAACATCGGCCGGCTCATCAGCAACAACTGTCCGGCACAACGTGCCGGCGACATGCGCCTGCTCCCCTCATGGGCGAACGGCCAGCCCGCCTTCGGCCTCTACATGCGAGGCGAGGACGGCGTGCACCGGCCGTTCCAGCTCCACGTCCTCGACGTCACGGCCGGTGGAGTCGCGCACGTCGTCTGCTTCTTCGATCTCGACCTGTTCGAGAAGTTCGGGCTGCCGCAGACTCCACCGACCTGATCCTTACGCGGGTACGGCCGTCGGATCCATCCACATGACCTCCCAGACGTGACCGTCGAGGTCGCGGAACGCCCGGCCGTACATGAAGCCCTCGTCCTGCAACTTGCCCCATGCACTTCCGCCTGCGGCGAGGGCCTTGTCCACCAGGGCGTCGACCTCCTCGCGGCTCTCGGCCGAGATGCACAAGAGGGCCTCGACCGCCTTCGAGGTGTCGCAGATGTCAACCTCGATGAAGTCCCGGAACTTCGGCTCGACGAGCAACATCACCGACGTGGATTCGTTGATCACCATCGCGACGCACGAATCGTCGCTGAAAGTGGCATTGAACTCGAACCCGAGATCACCGAAGAACTTCTTGGTGGCGTCGAGATTCTTGATCGGCAGGTTGACGAAGAGCATCCGGGACATCGCAATCTCCTTCTCGAAGTCCTTCCCCAGCGGAAGGTCATCGATACAGACTGCCGTCGTCCGCGAAACTCATCGGTGCGCCGGAAAGTTCTTCTTCTAGCTTTCGGCGAGGTCGAGGAACGCGCCGATCACCACTCGCCCGACGGCAGCCACCTCGTCCATCTGCTCTCCGGACGGTGCCGTGCCCGCGGGCATGTGGTTCTGCATCACCGACAGGTGCTCGCGCGTCAGCTCCACATGGAACTGCAACCCGTATGCGCGGCGACCGAGCCTGAAGGCCTGGTTCTCGTAGGCCTCACTACTCGCGAGCCGTGTCGCCCCCTCCGGAAGATCGAAGGTGTCGTTGTGCCAGTGAACGACGGCAAACTGACTTCCGGCCGAACCGAACACGGGATCGTGGGCGCCCTCGTCGGTCACTGTCACCAGTCCGGCACCGTGCTCCGGAACCGGACCGGTCCGAACATCACCGCCGAAAGCAGCGGCGAGAAGTTGAGCGCCGAGGCAAATTCCGAGAACCGGCAGCCCGGCGTCGACTGAATCCCTGATGAATTTTCGCTCTCGCGGAAGTTGCGGGTGGGTAACATCGTCCAACGCACCCATCGGACCGCCCATCACCACGAGACCGCCGATGTCGGCGGCGGCGGGAAGTTCGAAGGCGTGATACATCGGGTACTCGACGAAAGAAATCCCGCGGTTCTTCAAAAGGGCCCCAACCAATCCCGGCCCCTCGAACGACACGTGTTTCACTACCGCCCACGGCTTGTCCATGCCGTGATTGTCGCTGATATGGGACTTTCGACTCTAGCCAGGGCACACTCACTCGAATTCCGCACTGAGTGCACAATTTTCGCGTGTTCACGTGTGTGTCACATACCCCGCGCTGCCACCAGGAGTTGGACGCTTGTCTAGTGGCATGGCTCACGGAAAACCTGGTACAAATACCAGCGTCACTGATTCGTGACCCGTCCCATACCGATTAGTTATTTAGTGGTGGCGCCCGACAAGGGGGCCACCGTCCCCCGCCGTCACCTCAAACCAGAGACGAAACCTCCCGCGATCCGGGAAACGTCCCCGGGATGGAAAGGGCAATAGATGCCGCTCCCCATGTCACCTCTCGACTCGATGTTCCTCCTCGGCGAGTCGCGCGAGCATCCGATGCATGTCGGCGGTGTCGAAATCTTCCAGCCGCCGGAGGGTGCCGACACGCACGACATCCGCGCCATGCTCGACCGCGCGCTCGCCGAAAGCACCGGGACAATTGCCCCGAAACTGGCCAAGCGTGCCCGCCGGTCCCTGTCCTCGTTCGGTCAGTGGAGCTGGGAGACGGTCGACGAACTCGACCTCGAGCACCACATCCGCCACGACGCCCTGCCCGCTCCGGGCACCGAGGCCGAGTTGATGGCGCTGTGCTCGCGGTTGCACGAATCGCTCCTCGACCGGAGCCGGCCGTTGTGGGAGATGCACCTCATCGAGGGCTTGAGCGACGGACGCTTCGCTGTCTACACCAAGATCCATCACGCAGTTGCCGACGGCGTCACCGCGATGAAGATGCTGCGCAACGCGCTCAGTGAAAACTCCGAGGAGCGCGATATGCCCGCTCCGTGGGAGCAGGCACATGCACGACCGCCTCGCGCGCAGTCTTCGGGCGGATTCAGCCTCTCCAACCTTGCCGGCGCCACGCTGCGCACCGCGCGCGATACCGCCGGAGACGTTGCCGGACTCGTTCCCGCGCTCGCCGCAACGATCACTCGGGCGTTCCGGGACAAGGGCGGTCCCCTCGCCCTCTCCGCTCCGAAGACTCCCTTCAACGTTCCGATCACCGGTGCACGCCAGTTCGCTGCCCAGTCGTGGCCGCTCGAACGCCTGCGCCTGGTGGCGAAACTGTCCGACTCCACCATCAACGACGTCGTCCTCGCGATGTCATCGGGTGCGCTGCGCAGCTACCTCGAGGATCACGATGCGCTCCCGGCGGAGCCCCTGGTCGCGATGGTGCCGGTGTCGCTGCAGAACCAACGCCAGGCGGCGACGGGGAACAACATCGGTGTCCTCATGTGCAACCTCGGCACGCACCAGCCGGATGCCGCGGATCGGCTGGACACGATTCGCACCAGCATGTGCGAAGGCAAAGAGGCGCTGGAGTCGATGAGCGCCACCCAGATCCTGGCGATGAGCGCTGTCGGTGCGGCGCCGGTCGGTGCGAGCATGCTCTTCGGGCACAACTCGCGGCTGCGTCCGCCGTTCAACCTCATCATCTCGAACGTTCCCGGGCCCAGCTCCCCGCTGTACTGGAACGGTGCACGGCTCGACGCCATTTACCCGCTGTCCATACCGGTGGATGGCCAGGCGCTGAACATCACCTGCACGAGCAACGACGACATCATCTCCTTCGGAGTCACCGGTTGCCGCAGCGCGGTGCCCGACCTGAAGTCGATCCCGGCCCGGCTCGGCCACGAGTTGCGCGTCCTCGAGGAGTCGCTGGGGATCTGACGGGTTCAGGTTTCGGCGTCGTCGCTGTGCCCGAGGTGGCGGTCGGGAGACGGTAACGGATTTCTTCGCCGGACTCCGTTTTTTCGCGGAATTCTACGTTCGCTGAATCTTTAGAAAATGGTTGGGGCACAATAGGTCCGAAACCACTCAGACCTGGGCACCAACAAGTTCTTCCTCTGGGCGCAGGCAGACGTGAAACTCGCCGAATAGACCCCGCGCCCGGGCCGGGCCGGCAACGGCCCAGACCCCAGTTGCAGAGAAATACCCCCGCAGACCCCTCGAGGCTGCGGGGGCACTTCCGTGAACCGGGCCCCCGGGTTCGCGCATCTCGAGACGGACGGCACCCGGGCGTCCGGGATCAGCTGATCCCGGCAACTTCCTTGGCGATCGCGGCCAGCCGGGTCTGCGCGGCCGAGACGACCCCGTGCCGGTTCTTGTTCGCTTCCTCGTAGGCGACGATCGCCCGCACGTCGGCGGGATCGGTGAGTTCCTTCACCGCCGCCACAGCTTGGGAGACGTTGAGCTCGTCGAAGTCCTCGATCGGCAACTCGTCCGACTCAGGGACACCGGTCGAGGTTCCGGTGCGGACCGAACGCAAGGCGTCGGCGACACCTTCCGCACCTTGCTGGCGACTGACCCTTTCGGCGGTCTCGAGGGCCGCGTCGCGGCTCGCGGTCAGGGTTTTGACCGCGACGTCCCCGGCGTGCGCGCCCCGGCTCAACAGCTCCTCCAACGAGGGTGGGGTGGTGCGGACGGTGTCGAGGGCCCGGTCCAGGCCGCGCGCGGACCAGGACACCGGCACGTTGATCAGCCGTACCGCGGTGCCGGTGGCCGCCTGCAACGGGGTGCGGCGCAACGCGGCTGGGCCCCCGAGCGCGTCTTCGGCCAGGACGGTGGTCAGCCAGTCCACCGTGGCCTGGTGGGCGGTGATCAGCCGGAACGCGAGATTCTCGATGTCTTTGCGGCCCGCGGTGGTGGCGAGGGCTTTGATGTAGCGGGCGCGGTCGAGGAGTTGGTGTTCGAGGGCGAGGTCACCGAGTAGGGCTTCGTCGAACGGTTGGGCCTGCTCGACCACCGTTTTCACCGCGGCGGCGGCACGTCCCAGGAACGGTCCGATCAGCTCGGGGATTCCGCCGAGGTCGCGGATCGCGGCGTCGATGGCCTCGGCCCGGCCGCGGGCGTTCTCGGCGTTCTCGAGGAGTTCGCGGCGTACGGCTTCGGTTCTGGCCTGGGCTACTCGGGTCTCGGCGATCTGGATTTCGGTGTTGGTCAGGTCCAGGATCGTGCGCAGCTGCGTCAGCAGCGTGGCGGTGTCAGATGTGCTCATACGTGATTGCCCCTTCGATGTGGACGGTGTCGGTCGGCGCAGGATGCACCGCCACCTGACTACCCCGCCCTACGCTGCGGTAACCGTCGCGCGTCCGGAAACCGAAAGTTCTACGAAAGGCGTTCGCGAGCAGCGCTTCCCGGAACTGAATAGCTGCGCCGGGCTGATCGGCATCTGGTCGGCGCCCTTTGTCTCCTGCCAGTCCCAGTCCGTCACGCTGCCATGGCCACAGGCGGCCGGAAGCGATGCGTCGAGCCGCGCCCGACACTCTCGACGTCAGGCACCCAACATGCAGCACGGCTGACTGCAAATGAGGATTTGGTCCCCGACGTACCCACCTCCGGCGGCGACCGCGCCGCCCGCCGTGCCCCCTGACCGATCGCGTATGCAGCGGCGTTGTCTGCAGACCGGCGCCCCAGCTCAGGACGTGGGGTCGGGAGCGATGTAGCGGAAGGTGAACGGTGGGAGTGAACGGTGGGGGTGCGGCGGGGTCGATGATCCACGCACCGCCCTTGGCGGTCTTCGTGGTCGGGGGCACCCGGGCCGATCGGTGTGTGGGTGCGGTCGCCGCAAGGTCGTCGAGAACCTCACCATGGGTGCACCACAGCGTTCCATCGATGTCCGGGGCGCACAGCGCGGCGAACAGTCGATCGACCGGGGCGCCTGGGGCGAGCAGGCAGTGATCCTCGACAGTGAGTCCCCGGGCCGCGGCCTGCCTGCGTCCGACGATGCTGAGCGGGCGGTCGGCGTCGGGGCCGTGCCACAGCGCCTTGTTGCCCGCGTGCGCGTGGCGTACGAGTACGAACATCGCCCCTCCGCGGAACCATTGGTGGACACGAACCGACAACCCCTAGGGGCAGCAAGGACGCGACCCGCCGATTGCTGATCTTCGCGACACTCTAGTGAGCGCACGCACAGCGGTGTCGAATTCGTGAAGGATGATTCTCTCCAGCAGGCGGTGAGACAGGGGGATCGCTGGTGGCCGAATCTCATTCGCGCGTACGGGTGGAGTGGGCACCATGAATGTGTCGATTGCTCAGAACGCAGGTTCGGTCATCGAGGTGAGCTGTTCGTGGGCGTAGCGTTCGACGAGCAGGGGCACGAAGTCGCGGATCTTGCGGCCGCGGAAGTGGTTGTGCGCCGACATCACGACGACGCTCACGTCGCGGCGCGGAATGTGCGGGTATTGCCGGGTCAGTCTCTCGATGACCTGTTCGATGAGCTGACCTTCCTCATCCGCGCTTATCACTCCTCTATCGTCCTCGGCCGGGCCCGCGGTGGTCAATGGTCAACGAAACGTAAAAGGAAGGCTCGACTTTCGCAAAGAAACACCGACGACCGGCAGAAGGTCGTACATCTGTTGGACTTTACCTGTTCATTTTCCGTTCACCGAAGAATAGGGTTGCGGGTGGGGTAATTCGAGCCCACTTCGCATCGGAACTTTCGCGGTGGGCGTGCGTAGGCGGATTGGGTGGAGTGCAGATGAACATTCTCGCGGGAACCGCACGGGTCGTCACCGGGGCCGGAGAGGCCGCGGTCGCCACGGTTGGCGCGGTGGGTGGCGCCACCGTGGGGAGCCTCGTCGGCAGTCTTCGAGGTACGGCCGAAGGTGCTATCGGCGGAGCACGCTACGGGAGCCATTCGACGCCGGCGGCGCTGCTGACCCTAGGCGCGGTCGGCACCGTCGGCCTGGTCGAGTGGCCGCTGGTCCTCGCGGCCGGTGGCACCGCGCTGGTGCTGCGTCAACTCACACCCGCGCGGCCGAAGGATGCTGCCGCCACGCCGACGGCCGTATCGACCCCGACCAAGCCCACCGCTGTACCCACTACGAGAAGTCGTGCCAAGCAGACCACGTCCGGAAAGGCGTCCGGATCAACGCTGTCGACCGTCTCGGCGCAACCGGAGCCGTGAGTCCCGGAGCACTGGTGAGGGGACTCGCCTCCCTTCCCAGTCGGTGTGTGCATACCGGGACGCGGGCGGCGACGTTCGGCGCAGCGGCCGCACTCGACGCCACCCTGGTGGGTACGGCCACCGCCCTCGGAGTCGGATCGGTGTTGCTCAAAGGACCGGCCGCGGTGTCGGCGGGGGCACCGTCGCCTCGTGCGGTCGCCAGATCGGTTGTTGGTGTTGCCCAGGAGGCCGCCGGGGGCACACCGGTGCGGCGGTGCGGCTCGGGGTCCGGGCGCATCTGGGTCGAGGTGCGCGGTCTCGACGGTCCGTACGGATCTGTGCTGGCCGAACGGGCACTGTCCGCGGTACGGGCAGCGCCGGGTGTCGAGGATGCACAAGTGCATCGCCCGTGGTCGCGGATCGTGGTGACTGCCGGCACTGCTGCTCCGAGCCCGGAAGCGCTGTGCCGAGTTGTCGCCGCGGCCGAAACCGCAGCAATCACAAAGGCTTCGGGTCAGCGTCCGATCGACCTGCCCGGCGACGACGTGGTGCTTCTCGCCCGGGCGATCGGTGCCGCCGCTGTCTCCGTGGGCTTGGGTGTTGCGCTGGCCGGGCGAGTACTGCGGTTGCCCCGGCTTCCTGCCGTCCTGGCTTCGGGGGTGATCTCCGTCGACTACCAACCGCGGCTGCGCGGATTGGTGGAGAAGGCGGTGGGCCCGGGCGCCACCGATCTTCTGTTCGCGACCGCGACCGCGACCGTATACACACTGACCCTGTCGCCGGATTCACTTGCCGTCGAGGCCGCGCTGCGGGGCGCGCTCGTCGCGGAGGCCTGGTCCGGCCGGCGGGCGTGGCAACGGGTGGAGCCGGCTCTTCCCGCCGCCGTCGGCGGTCCGCCCCCTCCCCTGCCCCGGCAGGTCCGTCCCACCGGCCCGGTCGAGCGGTACGCCGAACGCGCCGGCGTGGCGGGGCTGGCGGGTGACGTGGCACTCGGCGCCCTGACCCGCAACCCCGTCAACATAGGGACGGCGACGATGGTGGTCGCCCCCAAGGCGACACGCTCCGCGCGAGAGCTGTTCGCCAGCACCCTGGGCCGAGGAGTGGCCGACCGGCACGACGTGCTGCCCCTCCACCCCGAGGCTCTGCGCCGCCTCGACCGGGTCGAGGCGGTGGTGATCGACCCCCGCGCCCTTTACACCCCGGCGCTGACCGTCAGCCGTATTCTCGGGGTTCGCGACCGGGATCGGACCCGGGCGTGGGAATCGGCCCGGACCGCGGTCCAGCGCGGCGTTATCGGTCCCGGCTGGCATCCGGTCAACGCCGTGCCCGGCGCCGCGGTCAACGAACCCGACGACGATGCCCGGGTGCTGGTCAGCTCGGTCCACGACCCGTACGCGTCCGCGGTCGTCGCCGAGGCCCGGCGAGCGCAGGTCGAGGTCGTCTCGGTCGACGACGACGCCCTTCGTTCGCTGCGTAACGGTTTCGACCGGCTGGTCCCGCTGGTCGGATCGATCGATGACACCCTGTGCCACACCGTGACTGAGCTCCAACGAGAAGGTCGAGCAGTCGCGGTCGTCGCGGCGGAGGCGCCGCAGGCCCTCGGGCGTGCGGACGTCGGAATAGGTGTCACCCGCGACGGTGCTCCGCCGCCGTGCGGTGCACACCTGTGGGGAGCCGACCTGACCGGGGTCTGGCGCATCCTGCACGCGATCCCGGCGGCGCGGACGACCAGCCGTCGGGGTATCGAAATCTCTGCGCAGGCGTCCGCCCTCGGCACCCTGCTGATGCTGCCCGGTGTGCCCGGCAGCGGACCGGAGTCGGTCACCGCCGGGGCGGCCCTGGGGCTATGGATGGGACGATCGAAGGCGCGCAGTGTGCTCGCCGCGCCGTTGCCCGCACCCCGGCCGGCGCATGAATGGCATGCGATTCCCGCCGCCGAGGTGCGCGAGTTGTTACCCCCGCCGCGGAGGGACGACCACACTGCCCAGCTTCCGAAAAGCCGATACTCGGGGCTCGCCACCGGACCCGCACGGGCACTCGGTCGCATCGGCGTCCGGCCCGTCCTGTCCGCTTGGGGGTTGCTCCGCGCCGTACGTGACGAATTGGACGATCCGCTGACACCGATCCTCGCGACGTGTTCCGCGGCGAGCGCGGTCCTGGGCTCACCCATCGACGCGGTACTCGTCGGGTCCGTACTCGTGCTCAACGCCGGCATCTCGGCAACCCAGCGACTGCGCGCCGAAGAGGTCTTGAATCGCCTTCTCGCTGTCCAGGATGCGCCGGCACGGAAGCTCACCGAGCTCGGAACACCCTATGACACAGGGGACGTCGCCGACGTCGAGGCCGACCGCCGCTACGTCGACATCGCCACGGACCGGCTCCGGCCGGGCGAGGTGATCGAGGTCCGCCCCGGCGAGGTGGTTCCCGCGGACGGGCGGCTACTCGCCGCCGAGGGGGTAGAGGTCGACGAGTCGGCGCTGACCGGGGAATCGCTTCCCGTCGTCAAGCAGACACTTCCCACACCGGGTGCGCCGCTGGCCGAACGCACCTGCATGCTCTACGCCGGCACCACGGTGCTCACCGGAACCGCGGTGTCCCTGGTGACCGCGACCGGCCGCGGCACCGAAACCCGACGCGCCACCGCCCTCGCACCGGCGAAGGTGCGGGAAGTCGGCCTCAATGCCCAGCTGAGCCGGCTGACCCGGCGAGCGATGCCGATCAGTTTCGGCGGTGGCGCCATCGTCACCGGAATCGGTCTGCTCCGCGGCGCCGGTGTGCGATCCGCCGTCACCAGCGGAGTCGCGGTCATCGTGGCGGCGATCCCCGAAGGGCTTCCGCTGGTGGCCACGCTCGCGCAGATGTCCGCCGCCCGTCGACTCACCACGTCCTCGGCGCTGGTCCGCGTACCCCGCTCGGTCGAAGCACTGGGTCGGGTCGACGTGGTCTGTTTCGACAAGACCGGGACCCTCAGCGAGAACCGCCTACGGGTGACCGCCGTCGAACCGGTACCCGGATGCTCGCGGAAACAGGTGCTGGCCTACGCCGCCCGCACCGGGTGGTCGTCGAACGGCGGACCGCCCGATCACGCCACCGATGTCGCCATCGTGGATGCCGCCGACACCGAATCCGCGCCCGACGGCGACCGGACCCGGCAGGCCTACCTGCCGTTCCATTCCGGCCGCTCCTACGCCGCCGCGGTGTCCGGCACCCATCTCGCGGTCAAGGGTGCACCCGAGGTGATGCTCGAGTCCTTCGGCGCATCCGATGGTCCGCTTGCGGAGCGGGTGCAGTCGATGGCCACCGACGGTCTCCGGGTTATCGCCGTCGGGCAGCGCAACCTCACCGCGGCCGAAGCGGCGGCGGCTGCCGAGGACCCCGACGCCTTGGCACGACTCTGCGAGCACGATCTCGAGCCCGTCGGGTTACTCGGCCTTGCCGACACTCCCCGCGCCGATGCCGCCGGCCTGCTGCCCGCGCTACGCGACCAGGGTGTCGGCATCCGGCTGATCACCGGAGACCACCCGGTCACCGCCATCGCCATCGCCATCGAATTGGGCATGCCCGTCACTCCGGACCAGGTGATCAGCGGCATCGACTGGGACGACCTCTCGCATCGCGAGCAGGAACGCGCCGTCGAGAGCTGCCTGGTCTTCGCCCGGATGTCCCCCGAACACAAGGTGCAGATCGTGCAGACCCTCGAGCGGATCGGGCGAGTGTGTGCCATGGTCGGCGACGGCGCCAACGACGCCGCCGCCATCCGGGCTGCCAGTGTCGGTATCGGAGTCGCGTCACACGGCAGCGCTCCCGCCCGCGGCGCGGCCGACGTCGTCCTCCTCGATGGCCAGGTCGGGGCATTGCTGGAGGCACTGGACGAGGGCCGCCAGTTGTGGCGGCGGGTGCAGGCCGCCGTAGCGGTGTTGGTGGGCGGCAACGCCGGGGAAGTGGCGTTCGCCCTCATCGGCAGCATCGCCACCGGCCGCTCCCCGTTGAACGCGCGCCAGTTGTTGTTGGTGAACATGCTCACCGACGCGCTCCCCGCGGCGGCCCTGGCGGTCAGCGCGACCAACCACAATGGAAACGGCATCGCCCACGGTCCGGACGAGGCAGCGCTGCTGCGCACCGTCGCCTTCCGTGGCACGACCACCGCGGCCGGAGCCACAGCAGCCTGGGCCATGGCCAGCCTGACCGGCGGTCCGCAGCGTGCCTCCACCGTCGCCCTGGTCGCACTGATCGGAACCCAGCTCGGACAGATTCTGCTCGACTCCCGCAGCCCGCTCGTCGTGACTACCTCCGTCGGGTCACTCGCAGTCATGGCCGCGTTGATCAGCACCCCGGGAGTGAGCCAATTCCTCGGTTGCGTGCCCCTCGGGCCGCTGGGGTGGACGCAGGGTCTCGGTTCGGCCGCAGCGGCAACGGCCGCGGCCGCGATCGCCCCCGACCTACTCGCTCGCACACCCGGAATCAGCCGCACGATCGGCAAAGTACTCCGCACCGACCGCACCCTGTCTTTCACGACGGTTCCCGGCGATCTCGTGGACAGGCGGAAGGATTGAGGTTCAGTCGATGATCTCGACCACACCCGCCCGTACCAGCAGCGCGTACAACTCGCGCAACGGCGGAGTAAACGCCTGCGCCACCACGGACACGATCGGATCCGCACCGACGTCAATTCCTGTTTTCGCCACGCCGCCACGATGCCGACCCGAAACCAACTCCCGGTAAACGCCACACAGTGCGGAGGCAACCAATGTCCGACACCCCAAAAACCGGCCCGTCCCACCGGGACACCGTCGAACGCGTCCGCCACGCCGAGCGCTTCGCCGTGAACCTCCCGATCATCGGACGGGTGGGCATCCCGCCGCCCGAGCATCTCGCCTTCTACGCCGCCCTCGGCACCCTCGCGGCACTCGAGATCATCGAATGGCCCGTCGCCGTGATCATCGCCGCAGGCCATGTTCTGGCCGCCGAGGAACACCACCGCACCGGGCAAGAGATCGGCGCCGCCCTCGAGCGGACATCATGACTCCCGGGCGGATTGGGCCGACACAGAACGATAGTGGGGTGCGATGCTCGATCGAGCCCCACTGAGACCGCGGGCTCGCAGGCAGCAGCGGCGTATCCAGACACGGACGAGAGTGGGAACGGCCGAACCGCGTCAGCGCTTGCACCGTTAACCAAATATCCACCAACGCAGCCACATCCGTACACACGCAGTTCTCGAACTCTCACCCTCGCCGCGCGAAGCCTGATCGGCAGCGTCCCAGGGCGACGACTTCACTGAAATAGGCGAATCTCCTCGAGGAAACGGGCCGGGTCGGTCTCAGCCATCAACCTTCACCCCGACACCACCGGCACCGGTCGGAGAGCGAAAAGTCCGCATCCATGCAATCGTATCGGCGAAGCGAAGTGGCCTGCTCCGACACATCCGCGACGACTGCTGCACATGGTGTGCCGAAGCAGGCGACCTCGAAGCGATCCAAGGAAAGCGCGTGAACTCATTCAGCGTCCCGACCGCAATCCCTGCGTGCGTGGTGCTCGTC
Source organism: Rhodococcus sp. ZPP (assembly GCF_017656075.1). Lineage (NCBI taxonomy): Bacteria > Bacillati > Actinomycetota > Actinomycetes > Mycobacteriales > Nocardiaceae > Rhodococcus > Rhodococcus sp. ZPP. The sequence continues at coordinate 4,794,286 of NZ_CP058638.1, read as the reverse complement.
CACACCGATGTCCCACGACCCGTCATCGACCGCATTCGAATGGCCGACCTCGACGCGCCCGACCTGGCGGTCCTCGACCTACGGCCAAAACGACGTCGCGCACATGACGCCGTACGGACGCTGAGGGCAACCCGATTCAACGGGGCACTCGTCGTGATCGGCCAGCGTGATGCCAGTCACGAGCGAATCACTGCTCTCGAGGCAGGCGCGGATGATGTTCTGGACGTGCAGATGGGCGAGGAGGAATTTGTTGCGCGGATTCGCGCGGTACTTCGCCGTGCCAAATCCGTGCAGCATCCGCCGATGACACCGATGGTGCCGGGTCTGTCCTTGCATTGGGGGTGCAGAACTGTCGAATGCAACGGCTTGCGTAGGGCCCTCACCCAGACCGAATTCAATCTCATACTGGTGATGACCATGAATGCCGGCCGGATTGTTCTGCGCCGGCACCTCCTCCTGATCGTGTGGGGAGCCGCGAGTGAATCGAGGGCGAGGAAGGTCCTCAACACCTACATCTGCGCGTTACGGCGCAAGTTGGCGTCAATCGGTGCCCAACACACAGTTCAGACGATCCGCGGAGTCGGTTTCTCCCTGCAACAACACAATGCCGGACTGCCTGAATAATTGAACTCCGCGTTCTCCTTTGGCGCGTAACGTGAAGGGCGGTCGCCGCCGCGCGACCGACACCCGTAACCCCGTCGGGAGGTTGTCATGAACATCGTCGATCGCGCCGCCCGTACCGTCGGTCGAACTGCGGACATCGCGATTGCGGCGACGGGAGCGGTGGGCGGCAGCGTGGTCGGAGGAACGCTGGGAGCCGTCAAGGGCGTGTTTCAGGGCGCCGGAGCCGGGCTGCGCGGCGGAGCCGGCCTGGGGATCAGGTCGGTGGACAAGATCCGCGGCCGCACCCCAGACTCCGACACACGCCCCGCACACACACGCACGAAGTCCACCGAAGGCGACACCTCCACGTCGACGTCAAAGGCCAAGCCGAAGTCGACGTCGAAGTCCGCGACGGGGCCGAAGCCCCGCACCCAGTAAGTCCTTCGTCGCCTCGACCTCCGTCGACATGAGCCTGAGCGCGTACCTCACAGGATCGGTTCTGCTGCCGGTCCGAGTAGCCCGGCGGGGCCTGCAGGCCGGCACCTCGATCGGCATCAGTCTCGTCGACACCACCGTTACCGGCGCCGCCGCGGTGGCCGGCGTCGGGATGAGCCTGGCCACCGCCCCCCCTGCGGGGAGGCGCGGTGTCGGCGCGGGATATGGCACGGGAATTCCTCGGGGGCGCACCGTCCCGCCGATACTGGTGCGGATTCGACCGAATCTGGATGGAGGTCCGCGGGCTCGACGCCCCCGAGGGGCCCCAGGTCGGCACCGCCGTCCTCGCCGCCGTGCGTGCCCTGCCCGGCGTGACTGCGGCAGACCTCAACTACGCACTCTCCCGGATCGTCGTCGCCGTCGACGATGAGGCACCGTCTCTGACACAGCTCTGCGACACGGTATGCAGCGCCGAAAACTCGGTTCGCGCACCGGAACACGAACGGCCGCTCGATCTACCCGGCGACGACGTCGTCCTCGCCGGGCGGATAGCCGCACTGGCAACCACCGGAGTCGGTTTCGGTGTGTCGCTGGCCGCGGCGGCGTTGCGGTTGCCACAACTGCCACCGGCGGTGGCCGCGGCCGTCATCTCCGCCGATTACCAGCCCCGGATCCGGCGTCTCGTCGAGCGCCAGCTCGGGCCCGAGGCCACCGATGTGGTGCTGGCGACCGCTGGGGCGGCGATATTGACACTGACCCAGAACCCGGTCTCACTCGCAGTGAGCGTGCTGATCCGGGCCACGCTGACGACCGAGACGTGGTCGGCCCGGCAGGCCTGGCATCGACACGAACCCGCCCTGGCGCAGCACGCCGGCGACGACCATCCACCCGAGCACCCCCACCGTCCGCGCTCGCTTCCGGTCGGACCGGTCGAACGTCACGCCGACCGTTCCGCGCTCGCTGCCCCGGCAGCCGCCGCGGTCGCCGGGGCGGCCACCGGTGAGGCCGGCCTCGCCGGTACCGCGTTGATCGTCGCCGCCCCGGCCGCAGCCCGCACCGCACGCGAGTCGTTCGCCGCCACCCTCGGCCGGGGACTGGCCGACCGACACGCCGTGCTGCCGCTGCGGCCACCGGCGTTGCGCCGCCTCGATCGGGTCGACGCCGTCGTGATCGATCCGCAAGTCCTCACCCCGGTCGTACCCGATGCACACGTGCTGGACTACATCCGGCGCGCCGGCATCCGCACGATCTCGCTCCGGAGCCCAGCCCTCGGCGACGGACAGAACAACGTCGACGAACTCCACGAGCCCGCCGACGCCCCCGACACCGCCCTGCACGACGCGGTCGAGCAGCTACAGAGCCGAGGTGCCATCGTCGCGGTGATCGCCGCGCACGCCCCGCATGCCCTGGCAGCGGCGGACGTGGGTATCGGCGTGGTCGACGACCAGGAACCGCCCTGGTATGCCGATCTGTTGGTCGACGACCCGTCGACCGCCTGGAGGATTCTGTGCGCCGTACCGGCGGCGCGAGCCGCCAGCCGCCGGGGCGTCGAACTCGCCACCGGCAGTTCACTACTCGGTGCAGTGCTGCTGTTGACAAGCATTCCGTTCCAGGGCACCGAACCCGTGACCGGCGGGGCCGCAGCCGGACTGTGGATCGGTCACCGCCTGGCACGCCGGACCCTCGACGACCCCCTGGCCGAACACGACCGCAACCGCCCGCACCCGGACGACGCCCACCGAACACTTCGCGACCAGGTCCACCGAGCCGAGCGCTTCGCCCTCGCGCTGCCCCGCGGTGGGCAGCTTCCAATCCCCACCCCCGAACAGACCGCGTATCTGGCCGCCCTGACGCTTCTCGTCGCACTGCAGATCATCGATTGGCCCGTCGCCCTCGTGATCGCCGCCGGGTACGTCGTCACCACGGATCGTCGGCGCCCCGAGCGTGCGCTCGCCCAATCCGCGGCCTGAACGGAGCACCGCACTCGACGAAGGCCACCCCGCCTTCCCTGGCGCTTCTCACGCCGGGAATCGACCAGGATCCCAAACGGGAGAAGGTGATAACCAGTGACGCAGCGAGAGTGGGTGGAACGCGACTTCTATGCCGACCTGGGCGTGCCATCGGACGCATCGACCGAGCACATCAAGAAGGCTTACCGCAAGCTCGCCCGGGAGCTGCACCCGGACGCCAACCCGCACGACTCCCGAGCCGAGGATCGCTTCAAAACGGTCAGCGAGGCGCACGCCGTGCTCTCGGATCCGGTCAAACGCAAGGACTACGACGAGACACGCAGGCTGTTCACCCCCGGAGCCTTCGGTCGCAGCGGATTCCACGCCGGCGCCAGGTCGGGCGCCGGCGGCAGCGGCGGAGATTTCGGCCTCGGCGACCTGTTCGGGCGGAGCTCACCCTTCACCAGCACTGGGGACCTGTTCGATCGGACCACCGGCACGCGCCCACGGCGCGGCAGTGACGTCGAGACCGACACACAGCTGACGTTCCGAGCGGCCATCCGCGGCACCGTGGTGCCACTACAAGTGAGCGGCGTCTCCACATGCACCGCATGTCACGGCAGCGGCACGACTCCCGGAACCACCGCGAGAGCCTGCCCGCGCTGTTATGGAATGGGATTGGTCACCCGCAATCTGGGAGCATTCGGGTTCAGCGAACCCTGCGACGACTGCCGCGGCACCGGGTTCGTCATCGACGCACCCTGCCCAGATTGTCAAGGCACCGGCAGCGGGAATCGCACCCGCACCGTCAACGTCCGGGTGCCAGCCGGCGTGTGTGATGGCCAACGCCTCCGGCTCCCGGGTCAAGGCGAACAAGGCCTGCGGGGCGCCCCTTCGGGCGATCTGTACGTTCGCGTACACGTCACCGCGGACCCGGTGTTCGGCCGCGACGGCGATGATCTCACCGTCACGATTCCGGTCACCTTCAGCGAGCTGGCCTTGGGTGCAACGATGTCCGTTCCCACCCTCGAGGGAACCGTCGGAATGAAGATTCCGGCGGGCACGGCAGCCGGACGAACCTTTCGGATTCGCGGTCGTGGAGCGCCCAGACGTGACGGCACGGCGGGCGATCTGCTGATCCGGACCGAGGTCACGGTGCCACCGAAGCTGGACGCCACCGCCGCCGAAGCTCTGCGGGCATACGCGCACGCCGAGCGAGCATCCGGATTCGATCCCCGCGCCAAGTGGGCGGGCAGGAGATGACTCCGAGAGACCCGACGGTCCGATCGCCCGGCTCGGCCACGAGTTGCGCGACCTCGAGGAGTCGCTGGAGATCTGACGGGTCAGGTTTCGGCGCGGTCGCTGTGCCCGAGGTGGCGGTCGGGAGCCACCCGGTCACGGACCAGTTGCTTCAGAACGGTGATCTCGGGGAATCCACTTTTCTCCTTGCGGTCCCAGATGAGTTCGCCGTCGACGGTGATACGGAAGATTCCGCCCGTGCCGGGTACGAGCGCGACTTCACCGAGGTCTTGCCCGAAGGTGCCGAGAAGTTCCTGCGCCATCCATGCTGCGCGTAACAACCACTGGCACTGCGTGCAGTAAGTGATCTCGACCCGGCTACCTGGGCTGCTCGTCGTCATCGGGCCAATGTAGCCGACCAGGCGCCCCGAACTCACTCGGACGCTTGCCGATTGGTGAGCCGACGAATCTACACCGATGCCATCGTCTCGTCATCTCGATGTCACCGACGAACTGCACAATGTCGATCGTCAGATCGTGCCCGTCTTGTGAAAGGAAGTTCCCATGTCTACCGCACTCGAAGAATCACGTCGCCACGCCATCGAATTGACCAACGAGAAGATTCAGGCCATCAAGGACTTCTTCACCAACATCTTCCGCCTGGACACCGCGAAGTAGCGCGCCCGTCTGCCACCACCGTCGTGGCCGCGTTGCGTCCTTTCTCGTCCTTCTCCGTCTGAACTGGTACCCATCCCTACGGATCAAGGAGTCACCATGACGGGCACCAACGAGTTCGAGACCCCGACGACGGATCGGACGGACGCACCATCCCAGGCTGCCGCACCGACGTGCTGCAGCACCGAACGGCAGACCACCTGCTGCGATCAGAGCGAGAAGTCGACGTGCTGTGGTCCGGCGGCGACGGCCGGCGGCGGATGCGGCTGCCAATAGCTCTCGACCAGTCCACACGGCGGTGCGGTGCGAGCGAAAGTGGGCTCGCACCGCACCGCCGTCTGTGCGTGGTGATGCGCGGATGACCGGCGTCACCCCACTGGGTTGCCGGCCTACTGATCGTCCGGTGGCGTGGTTCCGCAGGCACAAGCTCCGCCGCCGCGCGGCTGATAGTCGTGCACGTGACCGGTGCGATCCTGGCTGATCTGACAGCAAGCGTGCAGCCGAGCCTGAAGAGTGGCACGGCCGCGCTGCACCCGGGACTTCATCCCGGACACCGAAATTCCCGCTTCGCTGGCCGCGGCGGCGTGGGTTCGGGCGTCGAGGTCGACCATCTTCACCGCCGCGGCCTGCTCTGCGGGCAGCCCGGAGAGCATCGGCACCAAGCACGACGCGAGTTCTTTCGCCGCCGCCTCGTCGGGATCGGCTTCGCCGCCGAGTGGGTTGTCCGGGACGGCGTCGACGGCGAGTTCCCGCCGATGAGGCGCCGACCGGTAGTAGTCGGTAATCGCGTTACGGGTGATGGCATACATCCATCCGAGGAGGCGGTCCTGCTCGCGTAGATTGTCAAGACTCTTGGCCATCCGCAGGAACACGATCGACAGAATGTCGTCGGCGTCCTCGGGACGCGAGACCCGGCGGGCGATGAAGGCCCGCAAGTCGCTCGAGAAGCGGCGCCAGAGCTGGTCCAGATCAGCCGGCGCCTGGGATGTCGTCGTGGTGGAAGTGTCCTCGCTCATGATGTTCCGGTTCCTCTCCGTCTCCAGCATCCTCGCCTGACGGCGCGGTGACGACCCCCTGAGTCATCTTTCAGGTACGGACGACGGTCATCACCTTCGGACGCATCGTGCGTCCGAAAGCCAAGTTCCTCGTCTGTATGGGTGTCGATGTCGATGACGGGTTCTCCGCTTCGACGTACCAGTTGAAGCCTGTGAGGAGGTGAGAGCGATGCTGACCACACATTTATTTTCGGGTCTGACCAGCGAAGAGGTCGATCTGATCGTGGCGGAGGAACTGCATCTGCTCGGTGCCGCCGCATGAGCGCTGTCGTCGCCCCGCTCCGGCGTATCCACTGATTCCAGCACCCCCGGACATGCCCCTCCCCTCTCGCAGGGTGGGGGCCAGAAGAGTGCCCGGCTCCGGATCAGCAGTGCACACGACAAAACCCGCCCCGCCCTTTCCCTGCGGAAGGGAAAGGGCGGGGCGGGTAAGTCTTCGTTCAGCGGGCGTTCGCCGACCGAACCAGGCGGGTGAGAATGGGGACGGCCGTCACCACCGCCCACAACCCGATCGCCGCGACCAGGGCTGCGGCGGTGTCACCGATGGTCGCGGTGCCGAGCACGTGCCCTCGCAGCGCGTCGGTGGCGTGCGCGACCGGATTGACCGTCGCCATGGCCTGCATCCAGCCGGGCATGGTCTCGATCGGCGCGAAGGCACTCGAGATGAACATCAGCGGCATCATCACCATCATTCCGGCGAACTGCACCACATCCGGGCGGCGGAGCCGGTCCCCGATGAGCCCGAACAAGGCGCTCATCGCCCCGGCCAGCACCACCAGCACGACGACCGCGGCGGCGGCATCGAGCGCGGTGCCGTAGAACTCGAAACCCAATGCGACCGCGGCAATCCCGAGCAGCGCGGCCCGGGCGAGAGTGAAGACCGCCTCGTTAATGGTGCGGGCCACCCCCGGCAACGCCGCGCGCATCGGCAGGGCCGCGAAGCGATCGTGCAGGCCGTTTGTGTGATCGATCGCCGCAGACACTCCGGCATTCGTGCCGGCCATGACGGTGGACACGGCGAGCATGGCCGGGGTGAGGAAAACTATGTAACTGACCCCGGGCGGAAAGCCCGGTCCGGCGGCGACGCTGCGGAAGACCTGGCTGAACAGGACGAGCATCGCCATCGGCATGGTCAACGAGAACATCAGGAGCTGCGGAACGCGGGCGCTGGTGCGCAGGTTGCGAACGGTGAGTGCGGCGAGCTGGTCCCCGATCGGGAACCGCCCCGTCGTGGTGGTGCGAATGGTGGTCATCGGTGGGCTCCAGTGTGGGCGAGGTGGGTGAAGACGTCGTCGAGGCTCGGTGAGGTCACGTCCAGGTCGGTGACCTCGATACCGCCTCGGTGCAGGTGTGCGACCAGTTCGGTCGCGGCGGGCGCATCGTCGACGGTGACCGACACCCGAACCCGGCCGTCGTCGAGATGGTGATCGGTGTCCGGGATGAACGGCAGGCCGCCGAGCTGGTGGGCGGGGACGGTCGCGGTCAGGACCTTGCCGCCGACGATCCGTTTCAGCTCGGCCGGGGTGCCGCAGGCGGCGACGCGACCCCGGCTCAGGACCACGATGTGGTCGGCGAGCCGGTCGGCTTCCTCGAGATACTGGGTGGTGAGCACGACGGTGGTGCCGCTGGTGGTCAGCTCGTCGACGACGTCCCACAGGCCGGCGCGGGCAATCGGGTCGAGACCGGTGGTCGGTTCGTCGAGGAACAGCACCGACGGGGACCCGACGAGGCTCGCGGCCAGATCGACCCGGCGGCGGGAGCCACCGGAAAGTTCCCCGATCCGCCGGGTCGCATACTCGTGCAACCCGAGTCGGTCGATCAGCGCGTCGGCCCGTGCGCGGGCGGCGGTGCGACGCAACCCGGTCAGGCGGCCGATCAGCTCCAAATTCTCTCTGGCGGTGAGAAACTCGTCGAGGCCGGCGTATTGGCCGGTCACCCCGATCCGGCGGCGCACCTCGGTGGCGTCGGCCACCACGTCCAGACCCTCGACCTCCACCCGGCCGATGGTGGGGCGCACCAGGGTGGTCAGGGTACGGATCAAGGTGGTCTTACCGGCGCCGTTGTGGCCGAGTACCCCGAGGGTGGACCCGGCCGCGGCGGCGACGTCGACTCCGTCGAGGGCCCAGGTTTTGCCGTAGGCGACGTGCAGGTCCTCGACGAGGACGGCGGGGGCGGTCATCGCACACCCCCGGCGTGGTCGGCGTCGGGATGGGCGGACAAGTGGGTGGTCATCGGAACGGTTCCTCTCGCGGAGAATGCGCTCCCACCCGGTGGTGGGTGGAAGTCCGCTTACTCAGACGAAGCGACCGCGATTCGGACGCAACCGCCGCCGAGCGGCCGTCGGCGGCAGCGCGACCTCTGTCAGGAGCTATCCGTTCGGACGGGCAGACAGAGTGACCATCTGCGGAGTCGGTGCGGCGCCGCGGCCACCCACGGTGGCGGATTCGGATTCGTCGAACACCCCGGCGCCGCCGCACACCCCCGTCTCGGGCAGGGTCAGCTCGACTCGGGCCGCGGCGTCGTGATCCCCGCTCAGGGCGGCGGCGATGCTGCGAACCTGCTCGTACCCCGTCATTGCCAGGAAGGTCGGGGCGCGGCCATAGCTCTTCATTCCAGCCAGGAACACATTCGGCTCCGGATGCGACAATTCGGCCACCCCGTGCGGGTAGACGGTGCCGCAGGAGTGTACGTTCGGGTCGATCAACGGCGCCAACTGGGTCGGGGCCTGCAGCACGGGGTCGAGGCCGAGGCGGATCTCCGACAGCCAGGACAGGTCTGGGCGGAACCCGGTGAGCACCACCACCCGGTCGACGTTCTCGATGCGGGCCCCGGTGTCGGAGACCAACGCCATCTGCCCACCGTCGGATTCGATTGTCGCGGTGCGGAACCCGGGAACCACCTGCAACAGTCCGGCATCGACGGCCGCCTTGGCGCGCAGGCCGAGGGCGCCGCGGGCAGGTAGCTGGTCGTCCTCGCCGCCGCCGAACGTGGAGCCGACGTCACCGCGGCGCAACACCCACGTGATGCGGGTGCCCGGGGCCTGCTTCTCCAGATTGGCCAACGCGACGATCGCGGTCAGCGCCGAGTGGCCACTGCCGGCGATGACGGTGTGCTTTCCTCCGTAGCGGGCCCACGCGTCCTCGTCCGCGAGGTTCGGGACCCGGTACTCGATCCGGTCCGCAGCAGCCTTCTCGCCGAGTGCCGGCAGGCCTTCGCCGCCGAGCGGGTTCGGCGTGCCCCAGGTGCCGGAGGCGTCGATGACCGCCTGAGCGATGATGCGGTCCTCGGTGCCGCCTGAGCGGCGCAGGTGCACCGACAGTGGTTCGGTGTCGCGGCCGGCGTCGACCACCCGGTCCCGACCGCGGCGGGCCACCCCGATCACCTCGGTGCCCAGCTGCACCACGTCGCCGAGCGCTGATGCCAACGGCTGCAGATAGTTCTCGGCCCAGTCCTGGCCGGTCGGATATGCGTCATCGTCGGGGGCTGCCCAGCCGGCCGCCTCGAGCAGGCGGCGAGCTGCGGGGTCGATCAGCTCCTCCCAACGAGAGAACAACCGCACATGGTTCCACTCGGCGACGGCAGCACCGGCGACCGGACCGCGCTCGAAGACGAGCGGAGTCAGGCCGCGCTCACGCAATTCGGCGGCGGCGGCGAGGCCGATCGGCCCTGCACCCACTACGACTACAGGCAAAGCACTCATCTCGAGATCCTTCCATCGACGTTCATCGATCTACTGATTTCGGAGAGTATCGATGCTCGTCGATGAATGCAACCATCGATGTATATCGATATAGTGAAGTCATGAGCTCCGTGGAGATGTCGGCCGTCCGGACTACCCGCCCGAACGATGCGCTGGCCACCGAAGATGCGGTCACCTACGCCGGTTGGTTCGCCTGCCTGGCCGACCCCACCCGGGTTCGGCTGCTGCACCAGGTCGCATCCCGGCCTGCCGGGATCACGGTCGGTGAGCTCGCTGACGCCCTCGAAATAGGACAGCCCACCGTCTCGCATCACGTCCGCAAGCTCGCGGACGTCGGCTTCGTCACCCTGAACAAAAGCCGCACCAGCACCGTCGTCACGGTCAACCCCTCCTGCTGCACCGGACTGCCACACGCCGCGGACGCGGTCATGGGTGTGCTGACCTCGCGCCCGTGCTGCCCGGACGACCTACCCGGCGACGTGACCATCCGTCCCATGACAGACGAGGACTGGGAGGACGTGCGCCGGATCTACGGCGAGGGCATCGCCACCCGCACCGCCACCTTCACCACCGAAGTGCCCACCCGGAAATCCCTGGACGCACAGTGGCTCCCCGATCATCGGTGGGTCGCCGAGATCGACGGTACGGTGGCCGGCTGGGCCACGCTGAGCCCGACGTCCGGACGGGACTGCTACCGAGGCGTCGCCGAAAACTCGATCTACGTCGCCGACGGCATGCGCGGGCGCGGCGTCGGCAAGACCCTGCTGCGCACCCAGGTCATCGCCGCCGACGACGCGGGTATCTGGACGCTGCAGACGTCGATCTTCCCGGAAAACAGGGCCAGCATCGCCCTGCACCACTCCGCCGGATTCCGCACCGTCGGCGTCCGCGAACGCATCGCCCAACTCGACGGTGTGTGGCGCGACACCGTCTTCCTCGAACGCCGCAGCGCAGCGACGACCTGAACGGTGTTCCCAACCTTCGACTTGACCTTCGAGTCGAGTTGAAGGTTTACCGTCGATGACATGAGCACGTACAGGATTTCTTAGCTCGCGGCGCTCGCCGCGGTGCCGGCCACGACTCTGCTGTTGACCCCCGGCACCCTGGTGTTGAGTGTGTGCGCCCCCGAGGCGGCCGAACCGCTGGTGACCGAGCTGTTCGGAGTGAGGGCATGACGGCGACCGGCCGACGATGACCGGTCGCCGACCCACGTGCGCGACAATGACCGCGCCTTGGAGTAGGCAGAAACGAACCGCGAGGGAGACGAGCAGTGGCACAGCCGCAGGGCGTGGTCGCGCGAATGGAACAGCACCAGGTGGCGATCTACCTCGCGGCGATGGTCGCCGGCGCCGGAATCGGCTGGACCGCACCGGCAGCGGGCCCTGGCCTCGAGCACGCGATCAACCCGGTCCTTGGCGCGCTGCTGTTCGTGACGTTCCTGCAGGTGCCGGCCGCCGAACTGCTGCGGTCCCTGCGTGAGGGCCGGTTCCTGGCGGCCGTCCTGGCGGTCAACTTCCTGCTCGCCCCGCTCGTCGTCGCCGCGATGTTCACCTTTCTGCCCGCCGACCAGGCGGTGCGGATCGGTCTGCTGCTGGTATTGCTGTGCCCGTGCGTGGACTATGTGATCGTCTTCTCCGGGCTAGCCGGCGGCAGCAGCAGCCGTCTCCTCGCTGCGACCCCGTTGCTGTTGCTCACCCAGATGCTGCTGCTCCCGGTGTTTCTCGTGCTGTTTCTCGGTTCGGACCTGTCCGATATCGTCGACGTCGGACCGTTCGTCACCGCGTTCATCGTCTTGATCGTCATCCCCCTCGCGTTGGCGTGGGCCACCCAGTTCTGGTCGGCGCGTGCGGAATCGGGGCGGAGCGCATCGGCGGCGGCGACCGCAACGATGGTGCCGCTGATGGCGGCCACCCTGCTGGTGGTGGTCGCCTCCCAGGTGCCGAAGCTCGAGGGCCAGGTTGCCGATGTGGCCGCGGTGGTGCCCTTCTACGTGGCGTTCCTGGTGGTAATGGCGTTCGCGGGACTGCTGGTCGCCCGGTTGTGTCGGTTGGACCCGCCGTCCGGGCGGGCCGTGCTGTTCAGCGGAGCGACCCGCAACTCCCTGGTCGTGCTGCCCCTCGCGCTGGCCCTGCCCGACCATCTCGCGGTCGCCGCGGTGGTCGTGGTCACCCAGACCCTCGTCGAGGTCGTCGGCATGGTGATCTACGTCCGGTTGGTGCCGCGTCTGCTGCCCGCGGCCACCGATACCTCACCCGCACCGGCCTGAGCCGGGATCCGCGGCGGCGGATTTCGAGCGCCTTACTTCAGTCGCCGCAACACTCGGAGCTATGCGCTGCAGTATCGGGGCGGGGATTGACCGGCGCGACACAGCAGCTCTCGCCCTTCCAGGCGTTGAGCCCTTCCTTGACGGCGATCACCGCGATCACCAGCGCGGCGATCGGATCCGCCCAGGACCAGCCGAACAGGCTGTTGACCAGCAGGCCGACCAGGAGGACGGCGGACAGGTAGGTGCACAGCAGGGTTTGCTTGGAGTCGGCGACCGCCGAGAGGGAGCCGAGTTCACGCCCGGCTCGCCGTTGCGCCCAGGACAGCACCGGCATGACCGCCAAACTCACAGCAGCCAAACCGATTCCGATACTCGAATGTTGCGCTTCGTCCAACCCCACCAGTGACCGGAGAGCGTCGACGCTCACATACAGCGCGAGTCCGAAGAAAGAGAAAGCGATGATCCGCAGCGCGATCTTCTCGCGCGCTTCGGGATCCTTGCCCGCGAACTGCCAGGCCACGGCGAACGCCGAGGACACCTCGATCACGGAGTCCAGCCCGAATCCGATCAGCGCGGCAGACGACACCCTAGCGCCCTCGGTCAACGCGATGACCGCCTCGAGCACGTTGTAACTGATCGTCGCGGCCACCAACCACCGAATCCGGCGCGAGAGCAACTGGCGACGATCCGCCGAGAGACCGGGTGGCCGCATCCCCGGGGTGCCGAGATCTGACGCCATCAGCAGCACCCGTCGGAATCCGCCGTCGGGCAATGGGACGGATCGACGGCCAGGACCAGACCGATCAAGTCGTCGAGCGCACGCCCGATACGAGGATCCGCCAGTTCGTAGCGAGCCCGTCGCCCCTCGGGAACGGCGACCACAAGTCCACAGCCCCGCAGGCACGCCAAATGATTCGACAGGATCTGCCGCGACACCCCGATCTGCTCGGCCAACTCGGACGGATAGCCCGGCGCTGTCCGCAGACGCAGCAGGATCTGTGTGCGCGTCGAATCCGAGAGCGCATACCCGAAACGGGCAAGCGCATCACCGTGCACGAGAGTATCCACACCCAAACGATACATCTGCTTCTGTATCCAGAAAAGCATGTACTCAAGCCCATTCATCGACTGTTCATTTGTGCACTGATTCGATGTCTGTCAATATCGACTTATGTCGAATCAGGAACTGTCGGAGAGTGGTGCGTGTTGCTCACCGCTGGTACGCGAACCGTTGACCGAGGACTGGGCCGGCGATCTGGCCCGGATGTTCAAGGCCCTCGGTGACCCGGTCCGCCTGCGCCTGCTCAGCCTCGTGGCCTCTCACGCAGGTGGGGAGGCGTGCGTGTGCGACATCTCCGAAACGTTCGACCTGTCCCAGCCGACGATTTCCCATCACCTGAAGGTGCTCCGGTCGGCGGGACTGCTGGACTGCGAACGCCGCGGCACCTGGGTCTACTACTGGGTGGTCCCCTCCGCGTTGCAGCAGCTGTCCGCGGTGCTACTCACCGAAGGTGGACCCGTCGTACCGTCCGAGACATGCGCGGCGGAGGTGCCGGCATGAGCGAGGCAACCACCACCGAACACCACCCGGCCGTCGTCGGCAAACTGTCTACCCTCGACCGATATCTGCCGGTGTGGATCGGCGTCGCCATGGTGGCCGGGCTGCTGCTGGGCAGGATGATCCCCGGTCTGGGTGATGCCCTGTCCGCGGTGGAGGTCGACGGAATTTCCCTGCCGATCGCCCTCGGTCTGCTGATCATGATGTACCCGGTGCTGGCGAAGGTCCGCTACGACCGTCTCGACACGGTCACCGGCGACCGCAAACTCCTCATCGGGTCCCTCGTGCTGAACTGGGTCCTCGGCCCGGCGCTGATGTTCGCCCTGGCCTGGCTATTGCTGCCGGATCTGCCCGAGTACCGCACCGGCTTGATCATCGTCGGGCTGGCCCGCTGCATCGCCATGGTGATCATCTGGAACGACCTCGCCTGCGGTGACCGCGAGGCCGCCGCCGTGCTGGTGGCGATCAACTCGGTGTTCCAGGTGATCATGTTCGCCGTCCTCGGCTGGTTCTACCTCTCGGTCCTGCCTGGTTGGCTCGGCCTCGAGCAAACCACCATCGACACCTCTCCGTGGCAGATCGCGAAGTCGGTGCTCATCTTCCTCGGCATCCCGCTGCTCGCCGGCTACCTCACCCGCCGCTACGGCGAAAAGGCAAAGGGCCGTATCTGGTACGAGAGCAAGTTCATCCCCCGCATCGGGCCGTGGGCGCTCTACGGGCTGCTGTTCACCATCGTCATCCTCTTCGCCCTGCAGGGCGAGCAGATCACCTCCCAGCCGCTCGACGTCGTCCGCATCGCGATCCCGCTACTCGCCTACTTCGCCATCATGTGGGGTGGCGGCTACGCCCTCGGCGCCGCAATGGGTCTCGGGTACGAGCGCACCACCACCCTGGCGTTCACCGCCGCGGGCAACAACTTCGAACTCGCCATCGCCGTCGCCATCGCCACCTACGGCGCCACCTCCGGCCAAGCACTCGCCGGTGTCGTCGGCCCACTGATCGAGGTGCCCGTCCTCGTCGGACTCGTGTACGTCTCGCTCGCTCTGCGTAGGAGATTCGCCGAGCAGCGCACGCCCACGCCAGCCGTGACGCTCGACAATCACGACTCCTGATCGACACCTACCTCCGAAAGGCATTTCGCATGGCTTCCCGACCCAGCGTGCTGTTCGTCTGCATCCACAACGCCGGCCGCTCCCAGATGGCCGCCGGATTCCTCACCCACCTCGCGGGTGATCAGATCGAGGTCCGCTCCGCCGGATCCGCCCCGGCCGAGACCATCAACTCCGCCGCTGTGGAGGCCATGGCCGAAATCGGCATCGACATCTCCGGCCAGTCGCCGAAGATCCTCACCCCCGACGCCGTCCACACCTCCGACGTGGTCATCACCATGGGTTGCGGCGACGCCTGCCCCGTCTTTCCTGGGGTCAGCTACCGCGACTGGGCACTCGAGGACCCGGCCGGTAAGGGCGTCGAGGCGGTCCGTCCGATCCGCGACGACATTCGCTCCCGGGTCGAGGCGCTGATCGCCGAACTCGTTCCCGCCACCGCCTGAGACGGAGACCGACCGATGACGAAACCGTCCGTGTTGTTCGTGTGCGTGAAGAACGGCGGCAAATCCCAGATGGCTGCCGGGCTGATGCGAAAAGCAGCCGGCAACGACGTCGACGTGTACTCCGCCGGAACCAAGCCCGGCACCGCCGTCAACGCCCTGTCAGCGCAGTCCCTGCTCGAGGTCGGTGTCGACATCGCCGGTGAAACTCCGACACCCATTGACCCGCAGCTGGTTCGAGATGTCGACGTGGTGGTCACCCTCGGCCGCGAAGCCCACGTCGCCCCCGTGGACGGGACCCGGTTCGAGAACTGGGACACCGATGAGCCGTCCGACCGCGGCATCGACGGGATCGAGCGGATGCGCCTGGTCCGCGACGACATCGCCGCCCGCGTCGATCAGCTCGCCGCCCAACTCCGCACCACCCAGCCCTGATATCCGAGGAGAACCTGCTCGTG
Organism: Rhodococcus sp. ZPP; assembly: GCF_017656075.1. Classification (NCBI taxonomy): domain Bacteria; kingdom Bacillati; phylum Actinomycetota; class Actinomycetes; order Mycobacteriales; family Nocardiaceae; genus Rhodococcus; species Rhodococcus sp. ZPP. Next base: position 4,778,799 of record NZ_CP058638.1, on the reverse strand, counting down.
AGCACCATCGAAATATTCGAACCCGCCCTGTGCTGCAATACCGGCGTCTGCGGCGACGACGTCGACCAGGCGTTGGTCACCTTCTCCGCCGACATGGACTGGGTCCGCTCCCAGGGCGGAGACATCGCCCGGTTCAACCTCGCCAGCGAACCCCTCGCATTCGCCGAGCGGGAACCGGTCAAAGCGTTCCTGCAGGTTTCCGGATCCGAGGGTCTACCGCTGGTGCTCGTCGACGGGGTCATCGCGCAGACCGGCCGCTATCCCGACCGCGCCCAGCTCGCCAAGTGGGCCGGACTTACCGAGGCTCCGTCCGCGGCTCCGGCCGGGGTCGCCATGCTCGGGCTCACCGACGCCGGATCTTGCTGCGCCCCAGACGACAACGGTTCCAGCTGCTGCTGAAAGGCTCTGCCTGTTATGAAGTTTCTCGACTCCCCGCCCCGCTTCCTGTTCTTCACCGGTAAGGGCGGGGTCGGGAAGACTTCCATCGCTTGCGCCGCAGCTATTCACCTCGCCCGCGCCGGCCGCAAGGTCCTGCTGGTCAGTACCGACCCGGCGTCGAATGTCGGGCAAGTGTTCGGGCTGACGATCGGCAACACCATTACCGACGTTCTCGCCGTGCCCGGATTGTCGGCGCTCGAGATCGACCCTGGGCAGGCCGCCGACGCCTACCGCGAACGCATCATCGGACCCGTGCGGGGGTTGTTGCCGGAGAAGGAATTGGCGTCGATCACCGAGCAGCTGTCGGGTTCATGCACCACCGAGATCGCTTCGTTCAACGAGTTCACCGCCCTGCTCACCGACCACGACACCGTCGCCGACTTCGACCACGTGCTCTTCGACACTGCCCCCACCGGGCACACCATCCGGCTGCTGCAACTGCCCGGATCGTGGACCGACTTCCTGAACGACGGAAAAGGCGATGCCTCCTGCCTGGGCCCGATGTCCGGGCTCGAAAAGCAACGCGGCATCTACGCGGACGCGGTCGCCGCCCTCGCCGACCCGCAGCGCACCCGGCTGGTTCTGGTCGCCCGGGCGCAGCGATCCCCGCTCGCCGAAATCGCCCGCACCCATATCGAACTCGCCGACATCGGGCTAATCCACCAGTACGTCGTGATCAACGGTGTCCTCCCCGCTCCCGAGGACGGGGACGAGCTCTCTGCCGCGATCTACCGGCGCGAACAGGCCGCCCTCGATGATCTTCCCCGTGAGCTGTGCGCTCTGCCCTCCGACCGGGTCGAGCTCAAGGCCACCAACATGGTCGGCATCAGCGCACTCGAGAGCCTGTTCACGGCGAATCCTGCCGCCACGCCGCAGGCCATCGCAGCAGAAGCAACACCGGTGCCGCAGGCGCCGCTGTCCGCCCTCATCGACGAACTCGCCGAAGCCGATCACGGGCTGATCATGTGCATGGGCAAGGGCGGGGTCGGCAAGACCACCCTCGCCGCCGCGATCGCTGTCGCCCTGGCGCAGCGAGGACATGAGGTGCACCTGACCACCACCGATCCGGCTGCCCATCTGACCGACACGCTCGACGGACACCTCGCGTGCCTCGAGGTGTCTCGGATCGATCCGGCCGAGGCCACCGCGCAGTATCGGGATCGAGTGCTGGCCACCAAAGGCGCCGCCCTCGACGAACAGGGCCGCGCCACCCTCGCCGAGGACCTAGCCTCCCCGTGCACCGAGGAAGTCGCCGTCTTCCAAGCCTTCTCGCGGGTCATCCACGAATCTCGGCGCAAGTTCGTCGTCGTCGACACCGCCCCCACCGGACACACCCTGCTACTCCTCGACGCCACCGGGTCATACCACCGGGAGATCGCCCGCCAGATGGGTGACAGCACGAATTTCACGACTCCCTTGATGCGGTTGCAGAACCCGGAGGAGACGAAGATCCTGTTGGTTACCCTCGCCGAAACCGTTCCGCGGCTCGAGGCCGAAGGCTTACAAGCCGACCTGCAACGCGCAGGAATCACGCCGTGGGCGTGGATAATCAACAACTCGCTTGCCGCCGCACAGCCGATGTCCGACCTGCTCCGGCGGCGGGCTGCGGCGGAGCAATCGGAAATCGATGTCGTCGCGCACCCGCGGGTCGCGGTCGTGCCGATGCAGCCCACAGAGCCGGTCGGCGAAGCGGCGTTGACCGCGTTGGTCGAAGCTGAGGTGTTCGGACTGGCGACCTAGCCGCCTGGGACCGGCCAACGGTCATAGCGCTATCGCATGCTCACGACTGGTTCGTGAAGAAGGCCACGATGTCGTCGACGCGGAAGTGGTCGGACGACACGTGTTCGCCGCTCACGACGACCAACTCTGCGGTCATCGACGCGGCGCGCAGCCGTTGCACCCACGGCCCGGTCACTTCGTCGATGTTCGCCACCGCATCCTCCGGCGACGCGTACACGCGGATCCGCACGCCCGCATAGGCGTCCGGCTCGTGGCGAACGGCATCCCATGCTTCAGTCTTCGACTCCAGGTCGTGCTCGTCGGCCGACAGCCCGTACGCCGCCGCGAGGGTGTCGCGGCCATGCTCTCCCCGCTCCCAGACCGCTCGCATCGACAATGACGGAGCGACCAATATCGCTCCCGCCCATTGCATTTCCCGCAGGCGGATCGCGTTGGCGGCGGTGGTCGCCCCCATCGACTCGCCGATCAGGAACCGGCGCGACACCGGCCACCGGCACGACACCCAGTCGTGGAGGGCACCCAACGCGTCCTGGGCATCTCGGTTTCCCCACAGATCGCCGTGCAGGTACGGGCTGACAACGACAAACCCGGCGTCGAGCAGACCGTCGCGTACGCCGGCCCGTTCATCGATCGACGTTTCATCGGCCGTGCGTCCGTGAAGGTAGTAGACGGCTGCGGCTGGTGCCACTCCCTGCGGCACCAGGACGAGCGCGCGGTCACCGGATGCCGGAACGGTTATCGCGTACTCGTCGTACCGCGTGAGGCCGGCCGTGCACCGCTCGAGCGGCACAGCGGATTCCTCACGAGCTTTCACGCTGTCACGCTAACAAGGAGGCTCTGATCCCGCTGGGTCACAACCTGCGAACACCCAGCGGTTTACGTCAGTTCATCACGATCCGTTCCTCACCGAGTACACCACTCATACCATTGGATAAATTACTAACCAATAGTATGGTCCGGGTATGACATCGGTTGGCGATGGACAGCGATGGCCGCCCGTCGCCTACGAGGACCATCTCTGGGTCAGCACCACCGACTACGGATCTCGACGCGAACGTCGCCTCACCGCCGGCCCCTACCGCGCGGCGGTACCGCCATTCATCGCGAACCGGACCATCTCACTGAACGGCGAACTGCAGGCGCTGACGGAGGAAGCGGCGACCGAACTCACCCGCTTCGACGCCGAGGTCGGCCACATCACCGCCCCGTTCGCATCCATTCTGCTGCGCACCGAGAGTGCATCGAGTTCGGAGATCGAGAACCTCACCAGCGGGGCACGCCAGATCGCGCTGGCCGAACTCGGCGAGCACGCCTCCCGCAACGCCCGCCTGATCGTCGGAAACGTCCGGGCCATGCAGGCCGCATTGGAGTTGTCCGACCGCATCGACGCCGACGCGATCCTGCAGATGCACCGGGCACTGCTCGAACACGGCGATTCGAACACCGGCGGCCGATGGCGGCAACAGCAGGTCTGGATTGGCGGCGGAAGCCTCGGATCACACACCGCACAATTCGTCCCCCCACATCACGACCGCGTTCCCGAACTGATCGACGACCTGGTCGCCTTCGCCAACCGGGTTGACGTAGCCGTGGTCGCCCAAATAGCGGTCGCACACGCACAGTTCGAAACCATCCACCCGTTCCCTGACGGCAACGGGCGCGTCGGTCGCGCCCTGATCCAGGCGCTGCTGCGCGGCGGGCAGCTCACCCGCAGCGTCGCCGTACCGGTGTCCGCGGGCCTGCTGCACGACACCGCCACCTATTTCGAAGCCCTCGGCGAGTACCGTTCGGGCAACCTCGAGCTGATCGTGCAGTCGATCGCGGAGGCATCATTCGCCGCCGTCGCCAACGGCCGCACCCTCGTCCGGGACCTGGAAACGGTTCGAGCCGACTGGCGCACCCGGGTGACGGCGCGACGAGACGCGGCGGTACACCGCCTCGCCGAACTCCTCCTTCGCCAACCGGTCGTCCACAGCAAGCTCGTCACTTCCACGCTGGGGGTCACCGGCGCCAACGCGCAAATCGCGATCGACCGCCTGGTCGACGCCGGAATACTCACCCAAATCACCGACGGACGACGCAACCGAATCTGGCAAGCCAAGGACGTCGTCAGCGTCCTCGACGAATTCGCCGCCCGCGCCAAACGCCGCCGAGGATGAATGGGGTGGGTTCTCACTCACCACTGTGGATTCAGGGCACCGCAACTGCGCCGATCCAGATCCCGCTGGTCACGACCTGGCGAAACTCACCATCGACAAGCTCGCCGCGAAAAGCCGAGTAGTCGACTACTCGCGATATCCGGGCTCGTTTACGTCAGGCTCGAATAGTCCCGTCCACGTGACTCGGCACAGGCTCGAGAGCGGAGGAATCACCGATGTGTGCTCAGGCTGCGCAGGTTCCGCGGCAGCAGCAAACTCGCGGAGAAGAAGAGCGGTTCGAGTACGACGCCTTCATCTCCTACGCCCACGATGATCGGCCGGTCGCCGCCGGCATCCAGAAGGGTCTGCACCGCATCGGCCGTCGAATGGGCCAGCTGCATGCGTTGCGGGTATTCCGCGATGCCACCGATTTGATCGCCAGTCCCGACCTGTGGGGCAGGGTGACCGAGGCGATGGGCCGCGCCCGGTACCTGATCGTGGTGCTGTCGCCTCATTCCGTCGCGTCGGGCTGGGTGAACAAGGAGGTCACCCACTGGCTCGAACGGCATGGACCGGACCGGCTGTTGTTCGTCGTTACCGGCGGTCATCTGACCTGGGACGAGGCGTCTGGACGGTTCGACCCGGACCGGTCCGATGTGGCCCTGCCGGTCCTGACGCAGCCGGGGATTCTCGCCGCCGAGCCCTTCTATGTCGACGTCACCGAGGACGCGCCGTGGGATCCCGCGTCACCGATGTTCCGGGAGAAGATTACCGATCTGGCCGCTCCCATCCACGGCAAGCCGAAATACGCCCTGGCCAGTGAGGATTTACGCGAACAACGACGCTTCCGGCGCCTACGGCGAGCCGCCATCACCGGCCTGGTCTTGTTGACTGTCCTCGCGGTCGCCGCGGCGACGCTCGCATTCGTGCAACGGCAGGAGTCGATACGCCAGCGGAACCAGGCGATTGCCGTGCGGCTGGTATCGGAGGCCCAGTCCATGCTCGCCGGCGCCCGACCCGGCGGTGACGCACGCGCGTTGAAACAGATATTGGCCGCGCAGTCGATCGGCTCCGAATCAGAGGATGCCGCCCTGCTCGACGCGATGCTCGCACGGAAGGAACTGCTCGACATCGCCGAGACCACAGCAACGGACGTGAAGGACATTGCGCTCTCGCCGGACGAGCGGCGCATCGTCACCGGCGGGGCCGACGGCACCGTACGGCTGTGGGAAGCCGATACCGGCAAGCCGATAGACCCGCCCATGACCGGAAACCGGGGCGAGGTGGTCATTGTGAGGTTCAGTCCGGACGGGCGGCGCATCGCGTCCGGCGGCGCCACCACGGTTCGGGTGTGGAACGCGGACACCGGAGCACCACTCGGCACACCGATGACCGTCGCCCTCGGCGAGGTGACGAGCCTGGAGTTCAGTCCGGACGGCAGGCGGATCGTCACTGGCTCGAGTGAAATGACTTCGAGCGGCTTGGTCAATCATGGCTCAGTTCAGGTATGGAACGCGGACACCGGAGCACCTCTTGGTGCACCGATGACCGAGCATGCCGGCATGATTTTGAGCGTGGCATTCGCCCCGGACGGTCGCCGCCTTGTTGTCGGTTCCGGCGGACCCGTCCATGGCGCCGTACGAGTGTGGGATGCAGACACCGGTGCACCGCTCGGCTTACCTATGACCGAGCATGACGGCATGGTTTTGAGCGTGGCATTCGCCCCGGACGGCCAGCGCATCGTCTCAGGTGGTGCCGACGGCGCCGTACGGCTGTGGAATGCCGACACCGGAGTACCCATTGGGGAGCCCATGACCGGACACGCGGGTGCAGTGGCGAGTGTGGCATTCGCTCCCGACGGGACACGGATCGTCTCAGGGGGCGCCGACGGCACCGTACGGCTGTGGGACGCCGATACCGGAGCACCCATCGGGGAACCTCTGACGGGACACGAAAGTTGGGTCTTGTCTGTGACATTCAACCCCGACGGCCAACGGGTCATCTCTGGCGGCGGCGGCGAAGGCACGGTACGGGTGTGGGATATCGAAATCGGTTCGGCCGGCCAAGGCAGTGTTCTAAGCGTGGCGTTCGCCCCGGACGGGCGGCGTTTCGTTTCCGGGGGCTCTGACGGCACCCTGCAGCTGTGGGACCCGGATATCAGTGCGCCGATCGGCGAACCGATATCCGGACAAGGCGTGGTGACGAGCGTGGCGTTCGCCCCGGACGGACGGCGCATCGTCTCGGGCAGTTCCGCCCCAGCGGCCAACGGCACGGCTGCACAGTCAGGCACCGTGCAACTGTGGGACGCGGACACCCGCCAACCCATCGGCGAGCCGATGATCGGACACCAGAACTTTGTTTCCAGTGTGGCGTTCGCCCCGGATGGGCGGCGCATAGCCTCCGGCGGTATCGACGGCACCATCCGACTGTGGGACGCCGACACCCGCCAACCCATCGGCGAACCGATGACCGGACACCAGGATGCAGTGGTGAGCGTGGCGTTCGCCCCAGACGGGCGGCAAATCGCCTCCAGCGGCAGCGACGGCACCATCCGACTGTGGGACGCCGACACCCGCCAACCCATCGGCGAACCGATGACAGGACACCATGGTGAGGTCACGAGCGTGGCATTCGCCCCGGACGGGGAGCGGATCGCCTCCAGCGGTATCGACAGCACCATCCGGCTGTGGGATCCCGAAACTCGTCAACCGGTCGGCGAACCTCTGAACGGACAGGCGGGTCCGCTTGCGAGCGTGGCCTTTGCTCCGGACAGCCGCCGCATCGCCTACGCCGGTTACGACCGCTCGGTACGGCTATGGGATACGGACACGGGCATGCCGATCGGCCCGCCGATGAGCGGACATACGGACGTGGTGCGCAGTGTGGCATTCAGCCCGGACGGCGGGTCGGTCGTCTCCGGCGGCATCGACGGCCAGATCTGGCAATGGGCAATTACACCGGCAGAGTGGGCAGCCACTTTATGCGGCAAGCTCACGATGAATATGAGCCACCGGCAGTGGCGCGAATGGGTTTCCCCCGACATCGACTATGTCGAACTCTGCCCCGGACTTCCGATTCCCGCCGACGACACCCCCACCGGGAAGTGAAGGCGCACACAACCGGCCGATGCCAGTAGGAGGTAGACGATGCAAGCCGACGATCGCCGATCCGAGCTGTGTCACCGACTCTGGAACGACCCGCAAGACAAACCGGGATCTCATGGCCGCGCCATCCCCTATGAGAGCGCGGTGCTCGATCAATACCGGATCTACGTAGAGATGGCCGACCGGGTCAGCGCCCGACGAGGCTTGACCAACTCGTTCTTCCTCAGCCTCAACACCGGCATCTTCGCCCTCGTGGCTGCCTTCGGAAAGATCCCACTTCTGGACCGGACGTGGTGGCTGGTGATCCCGCTGATCGCGGTGCTCGGTCAGTGTTTCGCCTGGTTCTATCTGGTTCGAAGTTACCGCCTCCTGAACAGCGCGAAATATCAGGTCGTCGGCGCCCTGGAGGAACGCCTACCGGCCTCGCCGTTCTGGCGTGCCGAATGGTGGGCCTTGGGTGAGGGGAACGACCGGTCCCGGTACTGGCCCCTGTCCCATATCGAGCAGTGGATCCCGATCCTGTTCGGGCTTGCCTACATCTCCGCATTTCTCGCCGTTACGTTCACGTGAGTGTGCTGCGTCGGATCCGGGGCGTCCACCGAGGTCGGCACGGTTTCGCGCTGGAAACAAACCGACTAGGCTCGTTGGTATGCACCAGCCGTGGCCGGTGATCGAGAGGCGCGCGGAGGTACAAGCGCTCGCCGAGGCCGTAGGCTGCGCCACTGGCCCCCGCGGAGTGATCGTCGATGGTGCCTCGGGCGCGGGAAAGACGACACTGATGGCGGGATTCCTGAAGTTTTGTGGTGGCCCGACCACCTGGCTCGCCGGCAACGCGACTACGAGTAGCACTCCGTTCGGGGCCTTCTCTCGTGTGATCGACAGCCCGGACCCCTGGAATGCGGCAGTGACCTTGTCGAGGATTTGCCGGACGGTCACAGAGGAAAATAGGGACGGGACCGTCGTGGTGGATGATGCACACTTGCTCGACCCGCTCTCGGCCGACATTCTGAACCAGATCGCCATTACTCCTACCCTCTCACTGGTAGTCGCGCTTCAGACGGGAGTGCCGGTCCCCGAGGCAATTTCGGCACTCTGGAAGGACCGCGGATTCTCCCGAGTCACCCTCGGCTGCTTCGGCCGTGACGAAATCGATACCGTCCTGATCGCCGCACTCGGGGGCCCGGTGGACAGCAAGACATCGGCACGGATCGCGGCGGCATCGCAGGGAAATCCCCGCTTTCTCCGTCACCTGGTGGAGGGTTCGTTGGCCGACGGCCGGCTGATCTGCTGCAACGGCATCTGGCAGCTGCGCGGCGAGCCGACCATCACCGAGGAATGCGCACTGCAGCTGCGTCACCGGTGTGCAGCAGTACCGGCGGCCGCCAAGCGGGCTCTCGAAGTAGTAGCCTTCGGCGAACCTATCAACGTGGCAGTTCTCGAGGCGCTGACCAGCACAGAGTCGATGCTGGCGGTCGAATGCACCGGATTGGTCCGTTTCGGCGCAGAAGGCGGGACTGTTGTGGCGCGGCTGGCTCACCCCTTCCTCGGGGAGGTTGTGCGACAGCAGGTGGATAGTGCGGAGGCACGCCGCATTCGTGGGGACCTCGCGACGCTACTCGGCGCGGACGCAAGGGAACCGCTCGCACGCATTCGGGCTGCTGCACTCTCCATCGGTACCGACCATCGTCGAAGTCCGCAGTCGCTCACCGCGGCTGCCGCGGATGCGACTGCGCTCTGCTCCTTCGCCAACGCTGAAGAACTCGCGCGTGCGGCCTCTGCCGAGGGCGCCGGGTTCCGGGCTCAACTCCTTCGTGCAGGCGCACTGGCGTGGACGGACCGAGGTGGCGAGGCGGAACGAGTCCTGGCCTCACTCGATCCGGTGAACAGGCCGGAATCCGACTACACCCGGTGGGCAGTGCTGAGGGCGGGAAACCTGTTCTGGAACCTCGACGCGCTCCCCAGCGCATACAGGATCCTGAAAACTGCCTACGCACAGGTCGCCAGTCCAGCAGGACGCCACTGTGTGGAGGCGGCGCGCGCGGCCATCGACGTCTCGGCCGGACGGGTAGTCGCAGCAACGGAGGCCGCAGCTCAGGTTCGCCACTCGCCGAACGCTCCCTCAGCCGCGAGAATGTGGGCGGCGAGCGCGAGCTGCATGGGTCTCGCGATGATGGGACACGGAGATGAGGCAGCCTTCCTGGCCGATGAATCGCTCCACCTCACTCAACCCGACACAGCTGTGCTGCGGTTCTCCATCGGCCACGGTCATATCACGGCGCTCATCTACACAGGTCGATTCGCTGAGGCGGAACTGGCTGCCGACCGCTACCTCGAGCTGGCGCGACACCACGATGCCGCATGGTTCGGCATCAGCTCGCTGGTCGGGAAACTCGACTTGGCCAGGGGACGAATCGGTGACGCACACAAGAGATTGACGGAAGCCGCAGCGGTCCTCGACACATCCAGTCCCGAACGGCGCGTTGTCGCCAACCTTCTCCTGGCCAGGGTCCTCACTGTCTCTGGACAGAACCAGGAGGCGGTTAATGCGCTCGCGCAGGCAGAGGCATCCTTGGGCGAACACCGACATCTCTACCGATCTGACGTTGCGATTTCGCGCGCCTGGATCTCCGCCGCTTCCGGTAACCTCGGCCGCGCGATCGGGTTGGCACGTCGCGCTGCCGCCGACGCCGAGGAGGCGGGTCTCCTAGCCGTTGCCGCGGAGGCAGCGCATACGGCCGTCCGGTTCGGAGACAGCGCTTCGGCCGTTCAGCTGCACGCCCTCTCGACTGCCGTCGACGGGCTGCTGATCGGCCCGATGGTGGACCACGCGTCCGCACTCGCCGACTCCGACGGTAATGGATTGGTCGCTGCTGCCCACAAATTCGACTTCCTGGGTGCCTCTCTTCTGGCTGCGGACACGTACGCCCACGCTGCGGGGGCATACCGTCATGCCGGTAATCGCCGCGAGGAACTCCGCTCCTCCACGCGGGCGTACGCACTGGCGCAGAAGTGTGACGACGCCTGGACCCCCGCGATATTCGCATCGGCGGCCCCGCTACCGCTGACACCCCGCGAAAGGGCCGTCGCTGCACTTGCAGCCGGCGAGCTCACGAACAAGGAAATCGCTCAACGACTGGGTGTATCGGCACGCACAGTCGAAGGACACGTCTACCACGTGATGATGAAACTCGATGTGCGCGATCGCGAAGAGATGGCCGAGACTGTCGCGATGGGGACCTGCCGCTAGGCGTCGGGTCCGATCATGAGTCTGCTCACCAGCGATTTCCGATTGTCGACGCCGAGTTTTGTGGACATCCGATACACGTGACCTTCGACGGTGCGTACCGACAACGTCAATCGTTGAGCGATCTCCCGGTTGGTCATACCGATCACGACGAGCGAGGCGATGCCGACTTCACGAGGTGTCAGCCGCGAAGGACTATCGAGAGCACGTATCGCGGGTGTCTTCGCACCGGGGCACAGGCCGGCGAGCCTACGGGCTGCTGCCGTCGACAACTGCCGACTGGCATCGTCACCATGCCGCCGATGCACGATTGCAGCCTGCGCGGCCGCATCAGCTGCGAGTAGGTAGGCGTGCATCCTTTCCAATTCCGCTGCGACACGGTCTAATCCGTGACCGTCTCGCACACCGAAGCTGTGCGCCTGAGCGGCAGCCACACACACCAAGGGACCGTCCACCGAATGGGTCAATGCCCGCAGTCGGCCCGTGGCGGATCGGTCTCCAAATCGGACCGAGGTGTGCAACGCCACCGTCTCGACACCGAACATCGACCCGGCGTGAGCCAGCCTCGCAGCCTTGCGTGCGGCCGCGATTGCCTCACGATGCTCGCCCCGCGCCGCCAGCATCCAGGCGCGTGCGAGCAACAGATCGGGTTCGAACGACGCCATGTGGGCACCGAACGACGACTCCGCAGCAGCAAGTGCTTCGGTGGCATCATCGGTCCGCTCCTGCATGCCCAGAGCTTGACACAGTCCGATTACACTCAACGTCAGCCAGATCGGGGTTCCCCCGTCCATCGCCGCGGCCCGACCGCGCCGGAACTGATCCTCTGCGTCGGCCGCACGACCCACTGCGAGATGAGCAAGCCCGCGAATGTACATGTCGACCACCCAGTTTGCTCTGCCTCGGTGGGTGGGCACGTAGCGTTCGAGTACCGAATCGAGGCTGTCGAGCTGTCCCGATACGGTGGCGGCGAAGACCTCGGCAACACCGATCTGCATGTGCCCGAGCATGAATCCCACCTCCTTTGCCGCCTCCGCACCACGCGTGGTGACACCTCGGACCTGATCTGTGCGACCCGCTCGCGCAAGCGCTGCGCCACCGATGGACGCTGCAAGCGCCAAAGCCGGCGGCGTCCCTTCTCCAGGCCCGAAGAGGCCTCGAGTCAACTCGAGCGATCGCGGCACGTCATTGGCGAAGAAGTCGAAGGTCAACTCCACGGATGCGACAACATCCCGTCCGTGGCGGCCCGTCACGCGAGCACGCATGTCGGCTAGCTTCTCCCGCGCGGCGGCCTCACGGTCGGCGAAAAACAAGGCCGTCGCACGCCACATCCCCCACGTGAGTGATTCGGCTTCGGACATCTCCACAGGATCAACGGCCGCGAGCAGCGTGTCGGCATCGTTCACCCGTCCTTGCCACGTCATCGCCCGTGCCGCGACCATGGCCGCTCTGATTCCGCCTCCTCGGGACAGGGCCGCCTGGGCGAGGCGTTCGGCGAGCGCATAGTCACACAGTTCGAGCGCGGATTCGGCCGCCTCGACCGTTCGAGCGACATCGATCTCGGCGTCACTGTCGAGCGCGAGCGTCGCCAGCCGCAACGTGTCGCTCGGCGAATCACCTGCAAGGTGGGCGCGAACAATCCGTCCTCGCAGTACGCGGGCGGCCAGCGCGCCCAGCTGCTCACGTAGCACCTCCCCCAGGATCGGATGGCTGAGTGTCGCGACGCAGCCCAGGCCCTCGGAGCGAAACCGCAGAAGTCCGGTGCAGTGTGCGGCAGCGACGGCGTCAGGTGACGTGGCGCGCTGGAGGACGTCGACGTCGATGCCCTCTTCCAGAGCCACCAGCCGGAGCGCGTCGAGCACGTCGGGAGGCACGTTCCGCAACCGCGACCCGAGCAGCGATGCCAACTCCGTGCTGACAACGGGCCGCGATCGCAATCTCCACACGCCGTCGGACCGCTCGAACAGGCCGGACTTCCATGATCCTTCGACGAGATGCCGGAGGTAGAGCGGGTTTCCCTCCGACATATTCCACAACCATTGCGCGCCGACGTCGTCCATCGGTCCGCCGAGAGCAGTTTCGATCGCCCGCACCGCTTCGGCACGAGTGAACGCGTCGAGTTCGACTCGATGCAGGACGCTGTCGGGGAGAATCGCGGTACTCGGGCGTGATCCACGGCCGCCGAGCGTCACGACGAGTCGAACACTCCCATCGTCGATCAGACATCGGAGCAGAGTGGTGGACAGCGGATCGAGCCGGTCCGCATCGTCGACGACAAGGGTTGTCGTGATTCCTCGGAGTGCGATCACAGCGCTCGTGAGTGCGGTGTCGGGATCCGGTGCCGCACCAATATTCACGGCCGAAGCGAATGCACCCAGCGGGACGCCGCGCAACGAGTCCGTCCCGACGACCCAGACTGCCTCGCAGTCACGTTCGCACACGATCTGCTGCGCCAAGGTGGTCTTTCCCACCCCAACCGCGCCGACGATGACGATACCGCGCGTCGAATCCCGCGCGAGGGCGCCGATCTCGGGCCCCCGCGGGATGGATGGCCACGTCAGGACCATGGAACCAGTCTAGGTGTGACAGCAGCGTGGGGGAAGGAGGTGAGTTGCCTCCCGATCCGCAGATCGGGAGGCGATCCGCTACCGGCCGTCGTGGGGGTTGACGCCCCCGTCGTCACGGAACCCGGGGCTCGACACGGGGATCTTGAACTGCAGCACCCTGTACGGCCATCCCTTGTCGGGGCCCTCCGTCTTCCACTGACTCACGAAGATATGGAACCCGCCGTCCAACTTCGATCCGGGGACGATCGACGGACCGTAGAGTTGGGCCACCGCGTCGTCTCCCTCCTGTCCCCAGCCGACCCCGCGCAAGGGTGTGCTCTTGTGTGCCTCGTAAAGGTTGTCGGTGATCTTGGAGAACACGCGCACGTCGATGTCGTAACCGCCCACGTCGGAGCTGTCGAACGTGACCAGTACCCACTTACCCTGGATTGCCCGCAGACACATTTCACCGAACTTGGCGGCTGAGTGCGCTCTTTCCAGCACCGGGGTCGGCTCGTTGCCCCAGCGCCAAGCGCCGTCCTTCCAACCCCACCCCTCGTACGCATTCCGGTCGGTGATCCTGTCCTCGCGTACACGCCTGAGGATCAGGGGTTTGTCGCGCTGGAAGCCGGTAGAGAACACGTAGACCCATCCGTCCCCGGGAGCATCCCACGTCCAGAGCTGGGCAAGTCCGCGGTGAAGCCCCGCATCGAATTTCGCCCCGGTGTGCTGCCACGTGTGTCCGTCGTCGGTCGACTTCCAGATTTCGGTCCAGACGACGTTGCCGAGGCCCTTGTTGACCATGGCATGCAGGTACATCGTGTCGCCGATGGTGACGACGTCGGACGGGAGAACTGTCGAGAAGAACGGATTGTCGTGTTGGTAGTCCCAGAGCTGTCGCGCATAGCGGGGATCGCCGCCGGCGGCCTCACTCCACACGATTCCCTCGTCGAGCTTCTTGGTGTCGGAGAACAGCGCTACCGGCGAACGCCAGTCACCGTCTCCCACTCGGGGTCCACGGAAAGTGTCGCCGAATATTGCCAGTATTCGTCCCGACGGCGTACGTGCCATCACGCCGAGATCGGTTGCGGCCATACCGAACCTGTCGGTCAGCCCGGGACCCGTCACCTCCTTGATCTTCTTGGAGTGGTGCACCTTGGGCCCGGCCTCGATCGGGACCGCCGGCCGGGGTGGCTCCGGCGCCGGCAGCCGCCACCCGTTATGGATGACTTCGTTCCATTCACCCTCATAGACGTTTCCGGTGACCGGCCATCCCCACAGCTGCTGCATTCGCGTCGCTACATCCTTGGTGGCCTTGTCGAAAATACTCGTCCCGGGAATACCGATGGTCTGCTGCCAGCGCTTCAGGCCGTCTTTCGAGGACTGCGGTTCGTTGCCGAAGGTGTTCGACCACGATTCGGTGGGCCCGTCCAGCGGCCCCCAGTAGTGACCGGGAGGTAGCGGAAAGCGATCGGGATCTTCGGGGAGTCCCGCGTACCGCTTCGCCGCGGCCAGCACGACGTCATAGGGAAAGGTGTCGGGGACATCCCAGTGCGTCCCATCCTTGAAACCTCTGAGAACGCGCGAACCGTAGGTGTAGTTGTTGTGGCTGCTCACTCCCTTGCGGTTGTGGCCCACCCCGCCGATGTCGACGCGCTCGATCGGAATGTCGTACTCCGTGGCGACCTTGGCGATGACGAATGCCACCATGTCGAGCATCTTCGTGTGAGCGAGCCACTGCTCACGCGACTTCGGCCGTTCCTCGCGGTTCGGATTGGCGCCACTCCAGGTTTCAGTGCTTCCCGAAGTGCCCACCATTGCGATCTGGACGCTGACGCGGTTGTCGCTGAGCACGCCCCACGCGGTGTTCTTGGTGCTGACGGTGTTGATGATGTGGTGGTCGTCGATCAGGTAGTGGTAGCTGCCGTTCTGCGCTCCGGCCTGATAATTGGCAACATTCTCGGCGCGGGCCACCCAGTCCTGGTTCTCGGTGGTGTGCAGGTAGATACGCAAGTATGCGCCGTGACCGGTGTCATACCCCGGGCCTCCGTACCACGTGATCGGGTATCCGCTGGGCGACGTCACCGGCTGCGGTTGCGCTGGTTCGACGACCGGCGTCGGAACGTCCGCGGCGACACCGTCCCACTGGCCGAACTGCTCTTTGAGGATACGGTTCCGGTCGATGCCGACGCCTCCCACCTTCTGCTTGTCGATCTCGAATTGGTGCAGGTGCGCCGCGGGGTGTACACGGCCGTTGCTGCCCCAATTGTGCATCCAGAAATAGGTGCCGATGCCGTCGCGGAGCGCCCACTCGATGGTCGGATAGTTGCAGTAGACACCCATCCTCGTCTTGCCGAGCCGTTCCTGCCACGCGAGCAGGTACGGGCGAACCAGCGTATTCCACTGTTCCTCGCTGGGCGACGCGTCCACCGACACATAGATTGCCGCCGTCTCGGGGCCACCGGCCTCACGGTGAATCTGTATTCCCCGCTCTGCATCCCGTCGACCCTGCTCCGCTCCACCGAGCCAGTCGGACTTACCGAATTGGAAGTTGGAGACGACGACCATACCTCGTGCGCGCAGGGCGTCGGCCTCCTCCCTCCGCAGCGGTTTGCCGAGCATCCATCCCGCCCTCGGGTCGGAGATGTAACGAATGGCACCGGCGAATCCGCCCGACTGGATCTGAGCAGCTGTGGGAACACCAGCGGAGAAGTCGACCAGAAGCTTGCCCACCAATGAGGTGTGTCCGTTGTCCTTCGGCGCCTGACGCGGATCTTTGGCTTCCTTCAGCCATGTCGAGTCGGGATCCAGATCGGGTCCGCCGAAGCGGCCCGGCGCACCGAATGTCTCGAAATGTAGATGAGGGCCGCTCGAACCACCCTCCGAGCCGACCACGGCTATCTGCTCACCCGCGTGCACTGGATCGCCGAACTTCCACTGTTCCCCAGTGTGTGGGTTGATGAACGACGATGGCGGCGTGTGGCCGAACGTGAAATCCAAACCCCATTGATTCTGGGAGTCGATCACCAGCCAGGAGCCGTAGCCCTGAGGGTCGTCGTCGATTCCCACATAGGCGATGGTGCCGTCTGTCGGTGCATAGATGGGCGTGCCGTTGTTCGCGGCGATATCCACGCCGCGATGATCCGGCCGGTCCGGGGTTCGGTAGCCGCTGCTCACGCCGGTGTAGGTTCCGGGGGCCAACGGATGATAGCGATTCATGATTTCCTCACCGGTGAGATGGAACTGCGGTCCGCGACAACGCCGGGGTGCTCCATGTCGGACCAATCACCCGACTGCGCTGAATAGTTCGATCCTCTCCCCTGCCGCGTGGGTTCGTCGTGAGTAGTCCGGTACTCGATTCTCGAGCCAGTTGTCGTCGACGTCAGAGGATGAGGTCCTGGGGGCGGATCAATTCACGGGGCAGAGTGGTGCCCTCGACCTGTTCGAGTGGATCAGCCGCGACGTAGGCGTCGAGGTCGAGCCCGGTCAACTGGGCGATCCTCCGTACCGGAACCTGAAACGTGCGATACGCGCCGTAGGAGAACGACTCCTCCCCTTCCGTGAACTCGTCGAGCAGTGCCGCCTGCGTGAGCAGGTAGCCGGTAACCGAGAGGCCGCCGTCTCGCTTGGCCATCGCCACGGTCTTCCAGAACTGACGCGGCAGCGCCACACCACGGTAGCGGGGATCGTCGGCGGCGAGCACCGGGCCCGTCAGGACACTCACGGCAAGATCGGCGTTGTCGGCGTTCTTCAGCACGTAATCTTCGAGTCCGAGCCACAGCGTCTTCCCCGCGTTGAAGTCGTGGTGCTGCGGAGTGCAGTTCGTGAAGTGGAACGTGTCGTCATTTGCCGCCTTCGCATTCGGCCCCCAGGCGGGGTCCAGTCGGCGCACGAGGTGCCCTCGGTCGAGCGGGTTGTTCTCGTACACACGCTCGCCGGTTTGTTGGCGTGCCGGGAGTCGAGGGTCGAGGATCCAGCGGTCACGGTCCCGCTTCGGATTCTGTGACTGCTTGCCGTCGATGTTGACAGCTGTGAACAGCGCAAGAGCCCGCTCGGTGTGCATGACTACGCTGAAGTGGTGATAGCGGAGCTTTTCGGACGCAACCGAAGCCACCTGCGGGCCGGCCACCGGCAAGGGTAGATGAACTCGCAGGAAGCCCGGGTCGTAACCACGGCGGTTGCTGTAGTCGGGGTCGATCGAAATTGCTTCGGAGTCACTAGGCTCACCGCCGGCGGCCCTGCGAGGTTCGGCGGAACCGAGGCGGACAGTAATTTCCAACGGAACGCGCACGGTGATTTCCTCCCTGGGCACCACGTCCTGCCGGAGCGATGAAGAGGGTGTCGCTAATTCCTGCTCCGCGCTGACGATCTCGTCGACGAGAGCGCGCCACTTCCGCGGCATGTCCTGGTCGGCGACAAACTTCAGGATGCGGCTGATCCGCACCCCCTCGTTGAGGATCCCACCGAACTCGGTGTGCTGCGGTGCTCGTACGCTCGCGTGGTGGAGTGCAACCACTTCCCACTGGTCGTTGAACACCGGGGAGCCCGAGGAGCCTGGCTCGGTGTCCGCCGAATAGTGCAGAAATCGTTCGGGAATATCGACGATGCGGTTCTCCCGCAGGGCAATTTGCTTCTTGTCTCCGCGCGGATGCTGCACGATGGTCACGAACTCTCCGATGACGGCCTTGCCCTCCGCGGCGAACAGCCGGTTGAATCCGAACTGGGCGAGAACCGGCGCAGGTGCCCGAACCGCCACCAAGGCGAAGTCGCGCTCCCGATCGGCGAGGAAGAACCTGCCCGGATCCAGCGGGAAGACTTGCACCGGAAGCGGGTTGCCGTCGATACCGTCCTGGTAATCGAACTCGATTACGCTGCTGCGTGCTGTTTCGGCGCTCGGCAGCACATGGTGATTCGTCAGAAGCAAGGTCGGCGAAACGAGAAAGCCTGTGCCGTAGCCCTGCAGGTTTCCCCGGGAATCGCGGATGTTCACCCTTCCGATCGACCGTGCAGCCGCCACCCCGGCATCGAGATAGCGTACTCCCACGAAATCGGAGGTGTTGATGATTTTTTTCCAGCACCTGATCGGCCGACGCGTCACTGTCCACCCACTCACTCACCCGGTCGAGCGCCTCCTCCACGAGGACACCCGACGCTGCGGTGGGGGTCGCCTGCGGTACGTCCTCGCCTGTGTAATAGCGGGTGAGCCGATCCAGGCGTTTGGCGATTCGTTCGGGAGTCTCGACGGCCGCGATTCCACCGGGACCGGCGAGCGCGTCCACATGCTCGCGTCTCTGCGCGGCCCTCTCCCGTGCGCGGCGCTCAGCCGCTTCGGCCTGCCGCTGTTTCTCACTCGCGAATGTCGCTGCGGGCGTATCGAGTCGAACTCTACGGCTTCCCATGCTGTTGACGGTGGTCATTATTTTTCCTCGGATAGTACTGGCCGGTTGCTACCAGCCTTGTCCCGTCCGACATGGCAGTCATGAGTAGTCCGCTACTCGTATTTCGGCGTCACCGCGGAATCGCTACGCTCGAACTGCTCGACACCGTTGCGGACCACCTTGCGGACGGCACCGCCCTCGGCCACGAGGGCGTCGAGGATCGGTACCGCCAATTCTGGGCGGATCGGCGTTTCGGCGAGTAGTTGCCCGAGTTCGAGCGCCTCCGACCCCAGCGCGCCGACGATGAGCCTGCGGCGGGCTCGATCCAGTGCAGCTTCCATGTCCAGCCGCTTCGCGGACTCACCACGCCCCGCCGGTATCGGGACTGCCGTGTCCAGCAGCAGCGCACGGACCTCGGAGGCCGTCAGATTCCGGTCGGTGGCCCACACCAGCATGGCAGCGGCAGCCACGTACAGCGCGGCGAAGGTCGTCCCCTCCATTTCCGGTTCTTCGACAATTTGTTCGCAGGTGGTCCCGGAGATGGTTCTCGGCGCGTAGATGTCCGGCTTGCCCTCTCGGGAGAAGTACGGCGTCTCGTGGGTGAGGGAGCCGTCGTCCTCGACCGCACCGACCGCAAGTACGTCGGTGCTCCACGCAGGGAAGCTGGGTTCGTCCGAGTGATCACCTGACGCGATCACCAGTCGACCCTCTCTGACCAGATCGGCGATGATCGTGTTCTGGGTGTCGGTCGGCTCCGCGTTCCCGTAGTCGAGAACGATGATGTCGGCTCCCGCTCGCCCCGCTTCTTCCAACCACAGACAGACTTCGCGCTCCGACGGCGCGCCGTCGGTAAACGCCAACTCGTGTGACAGCAGTTCGGCAAGTGCAGATTCATCGACTCCTGTTTCGCCGGCGACGACCCGTCCTGGTACTCCATGGTTGATGGCGCACTGGGTAAGCGCGACGGTGACCTCCTGACGGCGCCGGGCAGTGAACGGCCCGGCGACCGCCAACTGCAATGGGCGTTTTACCGGAGTCGTGGGACACACTCGCTCCATGACGGATTCGAGTTCGGCCGACGTCCCGAAGAAGTCGCTGCCGATCGCCGCTACCGCAGGAACCTTTCCGGGTGGAACCGCGACCTGCTTGACCAGGGCGGGCAGATCGTCCGAATCGAATGAATTGCTTTGGCCAACCAGATCGGCTAGTTGTTCCCACAGTTCGAGGTGGCGCAGTTCGCCGTACAGTTTGGACAGTTCCGTCTCGGAGAAGCGAGTGAGTGTCGGCAGATTGCGGCGGATCCATTGCCACACCTCGGGCCAGGAGAGTGCCTCGAGGCGGATCGTGCGCACTTCGGACGGTCGCAGCGACTGCGTCAGTTGATCGAGATCGCTCGTGGTGGCCACCGCCAACCGTGCGCGGCCGCGTCGTCCGGTGAGGGTGACGAGCGCGTTCACGAGGTCAGATGCTCCGGCGGAATCAGCTGCGAGCAAGTCCGCATCGTCGATCACAATCGCGGCGGGCACGGCCCCGAGATCCCCGATCAACCGTTCCCACCAGTCGTCGGCGCTGAACCTACCCGCCGGCACCGCCCGAAGACCCTTGCCGTCGATCAGTTCCTTGACGAGGCAGGCCAGTTCGCGGACCGGTTCGGGTTCCGCGAGCAGACGTTTGGCGCTGATGAAAAGTTGCGCGATGTCCGGGTCGAGTTCCTCGAGCACCCGGTCGAGAAGTGAGGTCTTCCCGGTGGCCGGCATGCCGACCACCTGGAGAAGCCGCGCCGAAGTGTTCCCGGACAATACGTCCACGGCCTCACGCAACTCGGTGAGCCGGGAGATGAAGCGCAGTTCACCCTGCCGTACGCCCAGGTGGCGACTGACCTTGCGCGGCGCGGGCCTCGGCCGCGCCTTCGCGTCCGGGTCGATGACCGCACCGGGATCGCTTCCGCCGACGAACAGACAGGGCACGGCCCAGTTCAGCAGAGGATCACCGCTGTTCTCGTCGCCGTTGATCGCGAGACGCGCCAACCGCAGCGCCTCGGCGACGGATTGCCCGGCGGTGAGTCCCTGGTAGAAGAAGCGGGTGAACAGTCGCTCCGTTCCGAAGGGCAACACGGCTTGCATCCCGATTACCATCGGACACGCATCCCGCACGCAGTAGTCCGCCGAGGACAGCTGGCCCGGCCACGTTTCGTCCGCCGCCGAGACACCCGGCGCGCGCGCCGTCTCACATCCCGCGAAAACGGCGAGTCGAAGATCCGGAAGCTGTTGTAGCAAGAGAGCGAATTCTTGGCTCCGCAGAAGTGTCCCACGACCGTTGCGGCGTTCCAGCTTGAGTCCGTGGGGATTGGCATGCCCGAGGTAGTGGAACAGATGAAAGCCGCGGCGTTGCATCCCCATACGAGTCCGCAGACGCTCGACCGAGGGGCGATCCTCCACCACCACACGCAACAGGCCTCGATCGACCATCGGCTGCAACTCCGTCAGCAGACTGCGTTTTTCGGCATAGAGGTCGAACGGTGCCTCGGACTCGTCCGGGCCAGAGCGAAGGGGACTCGACATGACCAGCAACAGATTGAGTGGTGGATCGATCGGCGCTTGCCGGATCGGGTAGGTGCGGCTTCGTCCCGACCGCACCACGTGGACGTCCCGCGCCATGGACAGGAACCTGTCCGGGCGCTGGGGATCCAGTAACAACTCCCACGGCCATGCGGCGATGCGGTTCGGCGCCGCGAGTATCCGAATGAGCAACTGGTTCCCCGCGGTCCCTGCCGTGCCACGTGTCTGCTGCAGAAGCGTGACGATCTCCGGCACACCGAACACCAGGTCTGTCAGCACCTTCCCCACCTCGAGTGCTTCGGGTCCGGCGTCCGGGCGAGCGTGCCGGACGGCATCGGTGAGCCATTCACCCGGTTCATCGACCGGCCTGCCGGTGACATCGCGGGGTAGCTTCCACTCGGGCAGAGGCCGTTTCACCGCGAAAACCGAACCCTGCGGGGATCTCGCCGAGAGCCACATGTGGTCCCCGGCCTCGAGGACACTGATTTCCAGCTCTTCGAAACTGCGCCTCGATAGCGGAATCATGCTTTCCAGCTCCTACATATCCACTGTCCGTGCTACCTCGTCCAAGTCGACGACGCTCACCAGGTCCGTGACGGGGTGCACTCCCGGGGCACCGACCGTGATGCGGTAGTCCTGAGCTGCGAGGTCCTCGACAGTCGCCTGCTGCCAACCGTCGACCGAAGTCGAGAGCCGATGCTGCCGGACCGGACCGCCGACGGCCGGCTCGACATGTGCGACGAGTTCGGCGCCAGGGTCGTCGGTCCGCGCACGGATCACCAGTGGTTCGGCGGTCGTCACGTCGTCGACTTCGAGCGACACCGATTCGCTCACCGCAGGAAATACGTTCGGCGGGGTGATCACCGCAATGTTCAATACCCCGCCGACGTGGTCGAGCACCGGGTCGTCGTTCTGCAGCGACGCATGTTTCTGGCTGAAGAAGGCCGCGTTCTTCCACCCCTTCATGAGTTCGGGTGGGGTCGCCGACAACTTCGGCACTGTGCCGTCGCCGCCGCTTTCGCCCGGTCCGCGCACGGGCAGCGATACGATCTTTCCGTCTACCAACCGGGCAGCCCAGTGCGTGCGCTGGAAATCGCCGATGATGGGACGGATGTCGTAGCCCTCGTCCCTGTCTGCTTCGAGTCGTTCCTGAACCTGTGTGCGCAGCTGCCGGTGCAGCGTCACCGCGTCCTTCATGCGGGCGGCGTCCAGCCCGGTCCCCGTCCAGTCGTCCATCTTGTCGTCCAGGTTCGACCACGACGCATTCGGACTTTCGAGACACCGATAAGACGGCAGCAGCTGATAGGCGGATGTGAAGGAACCAATGAGGTTGCCGAGATCGACGGTGAACGGGCCCCATCCTTTGCGGAATCCGTTGACCAGGAACTCGAGCGCGTTGATCGACCCGGAGTACGGCGTCCCGAACGTGATGAGTGTCCGGGTGTCCTTCCACCCCTCGAGCAATTCGAGGTAGAGGCGGGCAACGATGCCACCCATGGAGTGACCCACGAGGATCAACTGTGCATCGGAATTGCCCGACTTCTCCCGCCAGCGTGTCAACCATCCGTGAGCGTGCCGCGCCAGCTTGCGGGCTGCCACCCGATTGTCACGCCGCCAGTCATACGGAAGCTCGAAGTAATTCTCGCCCGGTACCACCCCGAACCGGCGCACCAGGTCAACGCGGAACTTGGTGTAGCCGTCGATTTTCCAATCCAAGCCCGGAAGCACATGGAAGTCCGACATCACCCGGGTGGCTACCACGCCGTCGCCGAGATCGTCGACTTCTGGATCGTCGCCGTCGAGCTGCAACCGCTTGATGTTGTTGCCGAGCGAGAGCACTCCCCGCAGCGCAGCCCCCGGAGTCGACGCCCACACGTCCTTGCCGTCCCGTGCCAGAACTGATCCCGTGATCCCTGGTATCAACACAACGACGTCTTTCATGGCGGCCTCCACACCGAACACCGGCAACGGTCTGTTCCGACCCCAGTGTTCTCAGGTCTGCGAGGCAGCACACGAGTAGCCGACTACTCGTTTTTAGTTGGTCGTGTCGTGAGGTTCATCAACTGGGCGAGCTCGTTACGGTCCGCGACCCCAAGCTTGATGCACGCGCGGTAAATGTGTCCCTCGACGGTTCGGATCGACAGGAAGAGACGGTCGGCGATGTGCCGGTTCGACAATCCTGCCGCGACCATTGATGCGATCTCACGTTCGCGAATCGTGAGCGGCAGTGGATGTGCGGCCTCCGCGAGGGCAGGAGACAACATCCGGTCGCATTCGTCCGCCAGTGCTGCCGCCGTGGCGGCGCACTCGACCGAGAGTCGTTTGATGTCCGCGCGCAGGAAGGCGATCGCGGCCTGCGCATAGGCATCGGCAGCATCGGGAAGTGCACCGACCGTTCGAAATCTGTCCGCTGCCGCAACCAGCCCTGGTCCGTCGGCGGAGGCTGACGCGGATGCTTGGGCTGCCGCGATTCGGACGAGTTCGCCGTCACACTGTTCAGCGAGCGCCGCCAGTCGCGGAGCAGTGGAATGGTCACCGAATCGAGTGGCAAGGTGCAGTGCGGCCGCCTCGACACCGAACTGTCCCGCAGTTGCTGCTGATTCGGCGGCGGACCGTGCGAGCGCGATGGCCTGCGAAGTCTCACCCTGTGCCGCGGCGAGCCACGCGGCAGACAGTTCGAGTTGGGGGCCGAACACCGCCACGTGCCGGCCACTGCGGGCTCGCGCCTCCGAGATGACGCGCTGCCCCTCGTGGATGCGGCCGAGCACGGCGTATGTCTGCCCCAGCGCAATGTACGCGGGGACACTCCAGGACACCGCGTCGGCGGTGTCGCCCACGTCGAGTGCTGCGATCGCCTGTTCGAGGCGCTGGGCCGCGGCGGTGAACCGCCCCCGGACGAGTTCGACCGTCCCGACCAGGATATTTGCCAGTCCCCACGCCAGATAGCGGCCACTCGACGCGAAGGCGAGATACTGTTCGGCTCGGCGCTGCGCCCTGTCGAACTGCCCGGTCATGGTCAAGGCCAGAATCTCGCCGTGCCCGGCGGGAAAGCGCAGTAATCCGTCGATCTGTTCGGCAACGGCCGCGCTCCGCGCCGCCAACGCGGGAACCTCGTCGCCGCGTCCCATCAACGCCAGCGCCAGTCCCCCGCCGAAGAACGCCCATTCGACCGCCCACGGCCGCTCCGAGGCGAGAACAGCGCACGCGGCGTCCACCGCCTCCTGCGGTCGATTCTCGAAGACCGCGCACACAGATCCGATTCCCTCGACCACCGGAAGGAGACTCGGTTTGGTAACACGCTCGCGTAGCACTGCGAGGACGTCGTCCGCCTTCTCCGAATCGCCGAGTGCCCAGAAGAGGTTCGCGATACGTGATGTCCCCCAGCGCACCAACTGCGCCTGGGTCAACGAGTCGGGGGAAAATGCGAGCAACAGTGCCTCGGCTTCGGCCGCGTGCCCCTGCCACAGCAATGCCCGGGCAAGGAGGTCGGCCGCTCCGAAATCACCGGTTTCTTCGAACGCTGCACGTGCCAGTCGTTCACCGAGCGGGACGTTGGCCAGCCCGATGGCATCCGCAGCCGCCGACGCGAGCAGCGCCGGGTCCACGGAGCGGTCGCTGTCGAGTGCAAGCTCGGCGAGACGTATCCGATGCGCCGCACCCGTCACTGCGCCATTACTGAGCTCTTGCACCAACTTCCCGCGTAACCGGCGTCCTGCCGCACGACCGACCCGTCGGCGAATCACCTCGGCGAAGAGCGGATGGGTGTAGCGCACATCGAGATGGTGTCGTTCTTCGACGATCCTGACCAAGCCGCGTCGTTCCGCCTCTTCCACTGCGTTTTCACCGGCGAGAGCACACAGAACATCGAGATCGAGCGGTTCGCAGAAGGTCAGCAGTTGAAGCGCGTGCAGCACGTCGGACGGGATCTTTTCGATCCTGGTTTCCAGCAGCGACGCGAGCTCGGAGGTGATCGCGGCGCGACCCCGCAGCTGCCAGACACCGCCGGACCGGCGGAGTGTCCCCGCTTCCAGCGCGCCCTCGACGAGATGCCGGACAAACAGGGCGTTGCCCCCCGACGCCTCCCAGATCATGTCGGCACTCAGCCCCTCGAGCGGGCCGTCCAACACGGACTCGACCAGTTCGATGCTCTGCTCCCGCGTGAACGGCATCAATTCCAGCCGAAGAAGGTGCCCGTCCTTCCACAGGGACGTGATCGCGTCGGGCACGGTCTCACCGCTCCGGACGGTCGCGACGATATTGACCACCCGATCGAGGGCCAGTTGGTGCAGGAATGTCGCCGAGAGCTGATCGAGCAGGTGGGCGTCGTCGACACCGATCACCATGTCCTGGTGGGTGTCGCCGTCGTGAATGAGGGCCTGCCGTGCCGTGGACAGTAGCGTGACCGGATCCCGGGAGGTCGACGCGCCGACCAGATGAGCAAAAACGCCGAGCGGGATGCTTCGGGCTGATTCCGTCCCGGCAACCCAGCGCACCTCGCCGGGCAGTGATTCGGTCGCGAACCTGGCGAGGGTGGTTTTCCCCACGCCGGGATCGCCGGTAAGGACCACCCCGCAACACTCGGACCGGGCCTTCAGCGACGCGGTGATGGCGTCGAACTCGGCTTGTCTTCGAATCAGGGGCCACCTCTGACTCATTCTCGAAGTCTAGTTTGTCGACGCCCTCGTTCTCAGCCCCTCCGCTGCAATTCATAACGAATGTCCGGTCTCATCTGGCAGGGTTGATCCGGTCCCGAGGGCCGGATAATTGAGCGGTTGAACAAAGAAATCAAGCGTCGAGCCGATGTAGTGGAGATCTTCCCGAATCCGGCTGCGTTCCTGCGCCTGGCGACCGTGGTGGTTATCGAGCAGCACGACGAGTGGCAGGTCACCCGCCGGTATGTCTCGGATGTGAGTATGGACGAGCTCCGGGCGGTGATCGCGGCGAAGGAACAGCCGATCCGAAACTCCACCACTCCACGGGGCACTATCCGCGGCACCCACCACCTACGCCGGCTCCGAAGCCACCAACGCATGGGAATTGAAACGAAGCGGCACGCAAGACCACCGGCGTCGACGATGCGGTCCTGCCCATCGCCGTCATCTCCGACGGCCAGCTGACATTCTCAACCGGCGGACCTGTCGGTCGCGTCCGGGCTCAACGCCATGGCACACTGCATCGACGCGATGTGGGGCGCTGCGCGCCGACCCCATCAATTGTCAGATGTGGGCGCTCGCCGACTGAAGACAGCGTTGGAGAGATCGAGGGCGGGATGTCCGCCGATGAAGTGCTCACGCGTTCACGCAACGATGATTATTCGGTTGCGGCGTCCCGTGGTGTCCATCGCCGAGGGCAGGCCGCGTTCGCGCACCCAGGCGTGGTGTGGCTCGCCCAGTTCGGTGATGGGCTCGGCGACCTCCGTCGCGGACGTCCACGATGGCGCGTGTGTGCGACAGCGAACTTTCGATCCGATTCGAACCGCGACGCGCGGACCGATCAGCGATGCAACCCTGAGCGATTCAGCGACCGGCAGCACCCGGGCCCCTGGACCCGACTGGGAGGGGCAGAGCACGATGGGCAATGAGGTGGAAGCCGGCACTGAACGCATTCACGATCACGTTCGAAGGCCGGATCACCGCAAGTGAGAACTAAACCGATGTGCCAGAGTCAGATCCACCGAGTATCTGATAGTCCCGCGCTGACCATGCGTCAGACTCCGAAGTGCCACCTGTACGACAGTCAGCGATGCGCGGACGTTTTCTGCGAGAGCCGGTCTGCCGGTTAGTTTCGAGACACGGGGCGACCGTTGCGAACAGAGACGCCATCGGTCGGCGCTACGAGGGCTGGAAGGACGAACGTTCTCAACATCCGCGCATGCGCAGGGTCGCTGGGTTCCATGGATTGCATGCTGTTGAACAGTGCAAACTGCACAAGGGCGAGCCAAGTGTAGACTTCCGACGAGTTAAGGTCACTTCTCATCTCGCCCCGGGTCCTCGCTTCCTTCAGAAAAGGCTCCCAAAGGTCGGCCGTCAACTCGGCAGCCAACTCGAGAGCTTCCGACCACGACTCTCCTCGCTGATTTGCTGGGGCTAGAACCATAGCCACGATCGGATCTTCGCGCGCTACAGCAACGGTATGAATCAGACCCGCAATGAAATTATCCTCAAAGGATCCCTCCCTTTGAAGAAGTTTCCTGCTAACCTCCAGCACTTCTCGAGCGCGCCAATCGATCAGCGCTGAGGTCAATTCAGTACGATCCTGGAAGTACCGGTATATCGTCGGACGTGAAACTCCAGCCTCCGTCGCTATATCCTCCATCGTCGTCTTCGCCAAACCGAAGCGCAAGATCACCGTCTGCGCAGCATTGAGAATCTGCGAGCGGGCCTCCTCGCCATCTCTGCTGAGGACATTCCCTGCTTTCCTGCGCGCCATGTCACCTTGAGCTTCCACTCGGTTATCAATCTATTCAGCGTGGCCTATCAATCATTAGCGGCTCGCGACGGCTGGGCGTACCCCTATTGCGCGATCGCCATGATTCAAGTATACAACGTTCGTTTGTCGTCTCGTGCCGTCCCGGGTTTGGTTGACATGACTTCTCGAGGGCGGGATGCACCCGCGGGCCGGGACGGTGAGTGAGATTGAACGCCAGCACCAACCACGCGCCGTTCGCGGCGAACCGCCCCGACCGCAGGTGCGCGTCCGCGGAGCGGTGTGCTCGCGCAGGTCGGGGATGCGACGCACCACCAATCGTCCGGCGTCCGCTCGGGCGCGAGTCGGGAGCCGAACGCGGTGAAATCGATCTCGGCGTCGTCGATGCTGTCGGCGCCGGCGACCATTCCCGCGACCAGTGCGGTCACCTTCCGCCCCGCATTGGCGCCCTTGTCGGTCGGCACCGACACGTGCTCGTCCGTCAGGTCAGCGAGCCGGTTTTCCCGGGCCAACCCCAGCACCGGGTCAGGCCGTCCGAGGCGAGGAGGTGGCGATCATCGAACACCGCCGCCCGCACCAGGCGGGTATGGGATAGTTGCACCCTAGGGATGCCTATCGTTCAGGGGGAGGATCGGATCTTGGACAAGCACAATCTTCCCGAACGTACAGACATTTCGCCGTTACGACCCACCCACCACCTCAAACCATCGGTGGATTCAGGCTTAGTAGCATCACCTCGCCCACGGAGCACCGGACCGCCGCGGTTTAGAGCGCTACCTCGATGCGGGGGCTTGCCCTCCAACAGGATCGTCGGATGCTCGACTGCGGTCACATGATCGCGGAATTCACCTCTCCACGTGGTAAACGCCGTCGCACTACCCGGTCGGCACCATTGCCACACATGTTGGCGAATCTCGATCGCCCGTGGCATCTGTCGAGGCTCACATCGTCGACGGAGCGATCAAAGTTCCATTGCTCGTCGCATGGTGCCTGCCCCAGGGCAACCCGCCACCGCCGTTATGCGAGCACGCCCATTTGTAGGCTGTCCCGTATGCGAGCCGCCAAGCGACGGGAGGGGGTTACCTTTCATCCAAATATTTATTCCCTCATCGAAATTGCGGTTTCGGGACAATTTTCGACTGCGCTCCGCGCGCTATCAAGGTACTGGACGGCTGGCTGCGGGTCAGTCACAATTCCCATGCCTTCTTCATCCATATCGAATACTTCGGGAGCCAATAGATAACATCGGCCATGCCCCTGACATTTGGTCGTGTCAATCTCAACTCGCATTTCTCACTCATTTCCCAATCCGCAGAACCAGGCGCGAATTCCGTTTACAAGGAAGACGCACCTGACTTCCATCCTCACGAACAATGCCCAGTCAGGGCTTTACTGTGTTTCCAGCGTCAACTGCGAGTGCAACACCAGTGACATAGCGGGCTTCATCGCTTGCGAGCCACAGAACCGCATTACTAATCTCAATCGGCAGCAACAGCGGCACAGGTGCGTATTCTGCATCGGGATCCGCATCGAGGTCTGGCAGGATGTTGGTTGCCCCTGCTAGCCCAGTCGCACTGCTACCGATAATCGCCATCGTTCGATCACTGAACGTTCCCATACCTTCGGTGAGGACCCCGGTTGGGTGAACGGTATTCACACGGATCTTGTACCGGGAGAGTTCGTTAGCGAAGGCCTTCATCAAGCCCACGACGCCATGCTTGCTTGCCGCATAATGCGCATACGGCGTATGCCCGCGAAGGCCGGCCGTTGAAGACGTAAGAATGATCGATCCTCCGCGCTTGGACTCGACCATGTGTGGAGCTGTTGCAACGACCGTGTTCCAGACACCCTTCAAATTGGTATCTATTACCGCATCGACAGCGTCCTCCGGGATATCCCAACTGTGCTCGTGCACCGTCATAATGCCAGCGTTGGCACATACGATGTCGATGCGGCCGAACGCTTCGATGCCGACCTCGACGGCACCCGTCAGCGCAGCACGGTCACGTACGTCAGCGACGGCGGTGACACACTTCTGGCCAGTCTTTTCAACAAGCGCCCTGGTCTCCTCCAGATCTTCACGTGTCGCGGCCTTGTAGTCCACCAAGGGATGGATAGGGGCACACGCATCGGTTACAACGATATCGGCACCTTCCTCTGCCAATCGCAGTGCATGTGACCGGCCCTGGCCATGTGCTGCACCCGTGATGAAAGCTACCTTTTCCGAAACTCTTCCCATCAGCCTGACTCCGTTTCCTTCCGATACTCGAGTTGCAGCATTGTGTACGACTGAATGAACCACTTTGGAGAGCTACCAGCCCTCGCGGGGCAACGCTTCGGCACTCCGCATGTGGCGTTGAATGTCTACGGTCGTCATTTGCCGACGGCGACCCGATCTCGCAATATGCACCAGTTGTCCGCGCAGAGCGGGTTGCTAGCTGCCTCGAACCGGTACGCGTTCTTGCAGACTACGATCAAACATCGAGACAAAGTACGTAGTATGTAACGCTGTTAACGTTAGCTACCTCACTGCAGAGTGTCAATCGCTCTAACGGCGCGCGACCCTTGTCACATGCGATGCCCTGGGAAGATGGTAGGAGCGAGCAAAAACACTTACATAAACTCGCCGCGCGCCTACAATCGACTATTCACACTCAACCGAAAGTCACACCAGTGGAGCCGCGGCACAACCGTCTTCGCCCACGCTCGGGGAATCGCCACGCCGCCCGACCCCGGGCCAAGAACAACCCGCATCTAACGCTCATCGAGTGGACTGCCACCGTACTTTGTTGAAGCGGTGCCCAGATCCAGCTCGTACCCGCTTCTGCCCTCACCGGCCGCCGGCTACGTCTGCGCACCGCCCGTCAGCTATTCGCCAAGCGGCGGCATATCAGCTCACGGTACGGGTACGCCCACGTCGCACTCAGCTCGCCGACGTGACGCCGAGGGGCCAGCGGGATGGACTCGTCGACCGTCGCCCCGCATGGCTGACACACGCCGGTCACATCGACGGGATTGTGTCGCCATCACGAATTCGACTGCCGTCACTGCACATGGCACCGGCACCCGGAACGATTAGACGCCCCGCCGGACATACCCCTGCTCGACGATTCCGCCACCGGCCTCCCCCGACGCGGTCCTGAACGTGTGGAATTCGTCGTACGCGCTCATCACTGCGCCCGTCCGCGGAGGCCCCATCGGAACCCACTGTCCGGCTGGCCGGCCTACCGAGGCCACGGTGAGCCGATCGCCGGAATCCAGCTCGATCTCTGCCTCGACGAACAGCCCGCTGCCGTCGCGTGTGAACGAAGTGACACCGGCCACCGGCGTCGCAGTATCACCGAGCAGGAATCCCGTTGCGTGATCAGAGCCGTCACTGCCGTACAACCTCATCACACTCAAAGCAAAGGTCTCGAATTTCCACATGAACCCGAAGTACTCGGACATCCCGATCGTCTCGTCACGAAATCCCCAGGTTCGATCGCGGAATCCGGATCCGTCAACCGCGGATTCCTGTCCTCGGAGGTTGACCGAGCCAACGACCGAGGCCGCCTGCTGGTAGTGCTTGAGAGCTCCCGTCTCGGCGTAGCCGCCGAACGCCTTTGGCGAGGCGTCGCCGACGAAGTCGGCCCGCGCAAACTGAGGCCTGAACCGAAGTTCTGCGGTCACCTCCGGATTAGAGATGGTGAAACCGGTGTCAAGACCCACGCGGATGGATTTACTCTCAAAGGTCCCCGAGTCCAGAGGTTCAATGAGCTCGATCGTTCCGTTCGGTGTTTGCAGACTGAACCGCGCCTGGCGCGCGCCGGCGTTCGGCGAGGTCGAGACGTGGACGGTGCCGTATATCCCGTTCTCGTCGTCCCAAAAAGGAAGCCACGCATTGTCGCGCCACGGGGGAGATCCTTCGGGGAGGTCAGCGGGAGCTGTGATGGGCTGCGCCAGCGGACCCCACACGGTGTCCGCGCCAGCACTTAGTTGAGAGGACATGGATACTCCTTGCAATCATCGGACACTCATACATTTGTAACGCATCTTCATACTTGCTTCGATCATCCAGAGCCGGAACGACGCTGGCGATCTCATCGACGTCCACAAGCCGGCATCAAGACCCGAACTTTTTTCCGGCCCGATCCCAGCCCTCGTCAAAGGGTTCCAACAGTGGGTGGTGTCGATAGGTCACCCTGCGTAAAGATGAGCTAACTCGAGTCCCGCAATGCTCAGGTCTCGGTACTGAACCCACCTGTGCCGAACGACGCCTACACTCGCTTCACGGCGCTGGTGACCGATAGCGCTGTTCGTGCCACCAGCAATGTGAGTCCTATCCCGCCCGCCTGACGACTACTTTCGGT
This sequence comes from Rhodococcus sp. ZPP, assembly GCF_017656075.1. NCBI lineage: Bacteria > Bacillati > Actinomycetota > Actinomycetes > Mycobacteriales > Nocardiaceae > Rhodococcus > Rhodococcus sp. ZPP. The sequence goes on along the minus strand of NZ_CP058638.1, from coordinate 4,746,878 downwards.
CAAATCCCTGTGCAGCAAGGTACTCGTTGTACTTGATGAAGGCAGGCTGCATGGCCGGCAACAACTGGAGGAGCTTGCCCACCGGCCCCTTCACTTTGATCTTCCTCCGTGCGAGTGCCATCGGAACATTCAGATCTCCAAGCCAGAACTTATGGCCGGTGTCAGTGTCCATGAACAGCTCGATCTCGACGTCAGATGCCTTTGCAGCGTCGCCTTGCCGCACGACCGGCGGATCCTGGGATGCGTCAAGGACGATGACCAACTCGGGGTCCGTGTAGTTCATGCGGAACGCTACATTCGATGAAACCCATTTAGCTTGCAGTTCGGGGTCGACGGCGACATTCTCGATGAACTTGCCGAGAGTAGCCGCGGCTTCCTCAGTAGATGAGAACAATGGCATTGCATTTTCCTTTCACATAGATGTCGTTGCTGAACGTGTTCGCCCCAGGTAGGTGATTCAGAGCGCACCCGGTGCGGTCTTGCCTTTGTTGCAATGGAGCACCTGGATGCTCGACAAGTCGTTGAGCCCCCAGGGACCGTGTTCGACGCCGATACCGCTCCATTTGACGCCGCCGAAGGGCGCGTTCGTCGCAAGCACCGCATGCGAGTTAACCCACGCAGTTCCGACGTCGAGTTGGCTTGCCAGGGCCGTGGCACGGTCGATATCCGGAGACCAGATGGACCCGCCGAGCCCGAACTGCCCTGCGTTCACCCTTGCGATCACATCGTTCACATCGTCGTACGGTATGACGGGCAAGGCGGGTCCAAATTGCTCTTCGTCGACGATTCGCATGCCGTCGACCGCACCGGCCAAGATGGTCGGCTCATAGAAGACTCCAGGTCCGTCCACCGGCCTTCCCCCTGCGGTCGCCTTTGCACCGCTCTCGAGAGCGTCTTTTACCAACCCACTGACTCGCTCGAACTGAGGCCGATTCGCCAATGCCCCAAGCTGCGTTTCTTCACCGAGCGGATCACCAACGACAACCTGTTTAGCTATCTCGGAGAGCGCCTCGACCACACCGTCATAGATTGAACGTGGCACGTACAGCCTCTTAATGAGGATGCACCCCTGGCCGTTGTTCCAGAACGCGCCCCAGAAGAGAGCCTCTGCGATCTCCGCCGGATCAGCGTCGTCCAACACGATCGCTGCATCGTTTCCGCCGAGTTCTAGAGTGACCCGCTTGAGATCAGCCGCAGCGGAGCGATAAACGTGCTTTCCCGTCGCCACCGATCCTGTAAACGAGATCTTCCGCGGTACGGGATGCTCAGTCATCCATGCCCCGAGTTCGTCCCCGCCGGTAACGACGTTGAAGACGCCGGGTGGCAAAATCTCACTTGCGATCTCGCCGATGCGCAATGTCGAGATGGGAGTGAAGGGTGATGGCTTCAGCACCATCGTGTTACCGGCCCGCAGCGCCGGCGCGAGCTTGAAGAAGGTCATCGCGACGGGAACGTTCCACGGAGTGATTCCCGCGACCACCCCGAGGGGGCGCCGCACAATCTCCGTATGGGCACCGTCATCATCACGGATCACTTCTCGTGGCCGCTCTACATTGGCGTAATAGTCGAGCCAGGCAGCACCCGACATCGCTTCCACGCCGCCCAGATCGAGAGTCTTTCCATTTTCGTGCGCGAGGATCTCGGCCAGTTCCGGCGCGGCATCCATGACCGCAGCAGACAACTCCTGCAGCCTTTCCCGGCGGAAGTCCTCGTCTTTGCGCCATTCGAGTTGAGCCTTCGACGCAGCGTCCATCGCCTGGTCCAACTGAGCTGCGGTACAGACTGGCGCCTGCGCGTACACGTCGCCGGTTGCGGGATTGACTACATCGAAATAGTCACCTCCTGAGACACCTTGACCGCCGATTGTCATTTCCATGAGAACTCCCAGAGTCGTTATTCTAAAGAGACAAAACAAGATTGCTGGTGGGGCGATCTACAGCACTTCCACCTAGCGACGCTTCTCCCTGGACAGGGAATACTTTTCACCGGTCAGGTCGATCGTGCCGGCTCCCAATGCCCTCTCGCGAAGTTGATGTTTGAGAACACGTCCAACACCGTTAACGGGCAGCTCATCAAAGAACTCGATGAACCTGGGGATGCAGAAGTACGGTAGATGCGTTTCGAAGTACTTCAACAGTTCGCCGGGCTCGGGGCGCTCCCCCCGTGCGACGATGCACGCCTTGATGTCGTCTTCCGTCATCGGCGAGGCCACGGCGTGTACAGCGACTTCATCAACCAGAGGGTGCTGCCGGATGGCAACTTCCAGCTCGATTGACGACACATTCTCGCCACGTCGCCTCATCGCATCCTTCTTCCGATCTACGAATGCGAATGCTCCCTCCGGAGTTTTACGGCCGTAGTCGCCTGTGTGATACCACAGGTTGGTGATCGTCGAAACGGTTGCGCTGTCGTTCTCCCAATACCCGGAGAAGATGGCACCCGGCGCCAGGGGTCGCACCGCGAATTCCCCTGTTTCGCCATCGGGCACCTCATTGTCGAGATCATCGACGATGCGAACTTCGATAAGGCTGGCTGCACGTCCCACGGTTCCTGGGAGCCGTTCCTCACTCACCGGGTTCAGGCAGATCGCGGTGGCTTCGGTTTGTCCGTACCCGTCAGACACGACACGTGTACCGAAGCGTCTCTCGAATTCTTCTTGGCGCGGGATGTCCAGCGGAATCCATACCGCCAGACGTAATTGGCCGCGCATGGGAGGATCCGACGATTCGGGTTGGGCCAGAACGGCTGCCGCCATCGCCGCCACACCCCACGATGCGGTCGCCCCTTCCTCGTGGACCTGACGCATGAAGGTGCTGGCGTGGAATTGGGCGAGAAAGCTGACCGACGACCGAGAAAATAGCGCCGACATCAGGACCGCGATCTGACCGCCGGCGTGATACAGCGGCAGGGCCGTGACGATCTTGTCCCCCGCTGCCACCCATTCCGCGGCGATGTACATGCGTGCGACCTGGAAGTAGTAGGCGTGCGAGAGCTTGCAGGCCTTCGACAGTCCGGTCGTCCCGGAGGTGAACATCAGACTCATCAAGTCGTCAGGTCGAACACTGACTTCCGGAAGTTCGGAACCGTGCTCGACGAGCGACGCGTATGAGACATACATGGGCGACGAAGTATCAACGTCCGGGGCATCCCCGTCTACTCCTACCAGGAATTGCACCGAGGTCGTCGCAAAGTCTTGGCCAGCCAGTAGAGACATTGCTGCTGCATCGCCGACAACCGCCCTGGCGCCGCTCGTCGACAACTGGTGCCTCAGGAACTCGCCCTTCAGGAAGACGTTGATCGGCACGAAGACGATACCGAGCTTTGCGCACGCGAAAATGAGCTCGACGTACTCGACCGCTGTGGGGAGCATGATGGCGAGCCGGTCCCCCTTTACAAGCCCGAGGTTCAGCAAACCTGCAGCAACTCGGTCGGTCTTCCCATCGAGTTCGCCGACCGTGATCCACTCCCCACCGAATTTGACGAAGGGCACCGATGGATCGGCGGCCGCCCACCCACGGAGTTGCTCGACAGGACCGACAACAGAACCTCGGTCCACGTCAAACGGTAGTTTGTCGCCGCACTGCACTGGTGCGGTAACCGTTGAATTGGCCTGAATCGTCACACCGTCTCCTGAATACCGTCGTTCACAACATTTCGCGTAGAGCAGGTAATCGGCACGCTTTCGACCGAGTTGTAACTGATACCAACCTGACGTGGCGTTTCTTCTTTCGGAATCGTCAGCCGGAAGTTTTCAAATTTGCTCAGCAGCTCCTCATAGGCGATCGCCAGCTGTAATCTCGCAAAATGTGAGCCCAGGCAACGATGAACCCCCACACCGAATGCCACATGCGGAGTGCCCATACGCTCGAAGTCCAATTCATCTGGACTGTCGAAATGTTCGACGTCGCGATTGGCCGACATGTAGTTCACCGCAATGCGGTCGCCCTTTTTGAACTCGCAATCCCCGATCGTGGTGTCCTCGGTGACGGTGCGAGCCATGAAGGACACCGTGGGTTCGAATCGCAGGAATTCGTCGAGATCGACCTTCCACCAGTCAGGGTTACGCAATCTGCCTTCGACCTCAGGGTTTGTTGCGAGGTGGTAGGCGATATTCGACATCGCACTCCGAGTGGTGTCGAGTCCGCCGGCCAACAGGGCTGTTACCACGCCCAGGCGTTCGTCGTCTGTCAACAAGCGACCATCTTCCACCGTGGCAGTGACCAGCGCACCGAGTACGTCATCGCGCGATTCGGGATTCTTCTCGACCTCTTCAAGAAGCTCACCTGCGATCAGAGCGATTTCAAAGAACGCTTCGGGTGTGCCTTCGGTCGCGGCACGCTCAACGGCGCTGACCGCGCGCTTGGTGAGGTCCGCGTCCTCGGTTGCAAAGACCACGCGACCAAGCGCGCCGGCGGTGAACGGGATAGCGAAGTCGTGCACGAACTCGAACTCGCCGTGCTCCTCGAGCTTGCGCGCAACTTTAGCGACGAGGTCTTGGCCGACCTGACGGATCTGGTCCTCGTACTTCAGAAGGTAGTTGCGGGAGAAATACCTGTTGAGGAATTTCCGAAAGTCCCGGTGGATCGGAGGGTCCAGATCCAGTGGTGCCAAACTCACCGGAAGACCCCTGAGTGCAGGTTCGCAACTGCTGAACTTGTCGGGTCGCTCAGCAATCGCCTTGACGTCTTCATATCGCGTTGCAACGTAATATTCGCCGTCGCCCGCGGCGCGCGGGAAGGGGCACCCACCTTCACGCGCCGCACGGAGTGCGTCCAACATATGCGGACGCTGTTCCGGATCGTACAAGTCGATCGATTCGACGATTTCGTTCACACTCTTCACTGCTTCGCCCTCCTTATAGTTTTCGGGAACTGACAGACTCTGCTGAATCCGTCACGAACACCGGGCTTCTGTGCATCACGTTGATTCACACATTTGGCCTTTCCGCAACGCTCAGCATCTCATTCAAATCGATGAGCTTGATTCGCGGAGCTCCTCGTTCCCTCCCCAGACTTCGCTCGTGCGCGTCAATAGATTTCGCGCCCGCGAAGTTCAGGTAGTCCGGTTGTCGCTCAGATATCAGTTGTCGCAAGTTTTCCTGCGCACGAACAGGTGCGTTGAGGCGCCCCGCGCGGTGATCCTCGATGATCTTCTCGACGGTGTCCTTTGCGCACTTCTTGTTGGTGCCGATCACGCCCGTTGGACCGCGCTTTATCCATCCCGCGACGTAGACCCCTGTCAGACAGTCTCCGCTTTCCGAGATGACACGGCCGCCACGGTTCGCAATAGTGCCACTCACCGGTTCAATGGGAAGCGGTCCCGTTGGAACTCCTCGGTACCCAATCGAGCGCAGAACGAGCCCGCACTCGATGTCCTCCTCGACCCCCGTAGGCCGAACCTGCGAACGTCCATCCTGTGTGGACACCAATTCGTTGTGCGCGATTCTCAAGCCCTCTACGTGGTCATCTCCCAATACCTCCAAGGGGGACGCGAGATAGCGTAGGACGATTCGCTTCTTGCCGGGACTGGGAGCGGAGGCCGCGAGCTTCCTCAGAATCCCCAACTTGACCGTCGCGATGGGGTCATTCCCCTCGGTAGCGGCGCGCGAGTATGCATCCAGCTCGGACTCGTCCATGTCTACGTGGACATCAAAGCTCGACGATTGGCTCAGCGCCAAAAGTTCCGGAGTCGTGTAGGCCGCCTGCGCCGGTCCTCGCCGTCCCATGACGACTACTTCCTTGATATTGCTCCCAGCGAGCCTCTCGACGGCATGTGTAGCCATATCCGTCTTAGCGAGATCTTGCGGTTCGCTGACAAGAAGACGGGCGACATCCAGAGCGACATTGCCGTTCCCGATCACAACAGCGCGTTCGGCGGAAAGGTCAAACACACTGTCGGCGAAATTGGGATGTCCGTTGTACCACGCGACGAACTCAGTCGCGCTGTGGCTACCGGGTAACTGTTCGCCGGGAATATCAAGCTGGCGGCTCCCGGAAGCACCGATCGCATAAACCACAGCGTCGTGAGATTCCAGCAGTTCCTCATGCGTAACATGTTTCCCGACAGTGACATTGAGGAACATCTCCATGCCTCTGCGACCTGCGGTCCGCTGAAACAGCCCAGCAACCGCCTTCGTCCCTTGATGATCGGGAGCGACGCCGTAACGGACCAGGCCCCACGGAGTGGGCAACTGTTCAAACATGTTCACCTCGACCGCGAGATCGCGGCGCAAGAGAAGCTCTTCTGCGGTATAGCATGCCGCCGGGCCGGAACCTACGATAGCCACCTTCAGCGGGGGGAGCTTTTCGTCCGAATCTACTCTCTTTGTCTGTGCCAGAACAACATTCGCGTCCTCGAAATTCCTGTTCGAATAGAATGCAGCGTTGATCTCCTCGTACGGAGCCGTCTCATCCGTCAGATCGATGTCGGCCACGATCGCACTCACAGGGCATACCTCGACACATGCGCCGCAATCGATGCAGGAGACCGGATCGATATACAGCATCTCCGCGGTGCCATAACCCGGCTCATGCGGCGCCGGATGGATGCAGTTGACGGGACAGACCGACACACATGCTGCGTCATTGCAGCAGGGTTGGGTGACAACGTGCGCCAAAACACTACTCCTCTCTTACATCCCCCTGGGCCGGCGCCTACGTGACTCCAGCCGATACGCCGAGACAAACTACGTTGTCTGTAATGTCGTCCATGTTAACTGCCTCACATTCGAGTGTCAATACTGAGGTTCCTCGCAGACGTCACAGGCGTACGGGGCCGGCCCAGGCCTGGTGAACGAGGGCAAAAGCCCTCCAAAGTGCACGTCCACGGAGATGTCGGCCAAACCGAATGCCGTCGCACTGGCTCCGGGCTCACCAAGGCGGGGCTTCTCGAAACGGATGCACGCCGAATGACACATAGGTAGGCGCAGACGCGCGACCCGACCGTCGACAATCTCTCCCAGACCGGCCCAACTAAACCGCCTCGCCGGGCGTTCTGCGTTCGTGGGCCGGGGTAGCCCGGCACCTCATTGTCCGCGACACCCAACTTCATAGAGGCTCCTGCGGGTCGCAAATGCAACCGTGCTTGACCGAGCCTGAGGCATCGAAACATATTGAAGCACAGCGGAATCGATCGGGCGCGAAGAGTCGGTGACGCCTACAGTACAACCATTCATCAGGCCATTCCACGATAACTTAAAGTGAGATAGAAAATCCCTGGATTGACCGCATCCTCTGGGTTATGCTTTGGCTAAGCAGTAGAGCAGATCCAACCTTTCGCGGAATCGCGAGGAGTTGGCGGACCCCAGGGTAATTAGCGCACCAAGACACGCGGTGAGATGCCGATCCGGTAGCGCCCGACACCCGACTGCGGCGAAGGTGAGATTACGTCACCCCGCGACGACATTTCAATCGTAAACTCAGACAGAAGGCAGAGGTTCATGGACGTCATCGCAGTGATGCCGCTCGAGAAGTGCGGAGAGGATGTCGCACCGGAGGTCGGAGGCAAGGCGCTGGGACTCGGAGCGCTTATGCGTTCGGGCATGACCGTACCTCCCGGTTTCGTCGTTACAACCGACGCATACCGTGCGGCGGTGAAGGCAGCAGGCATCAACGAGCACATCGAGGCCGCTCTTCGCGGAGCCGACCCGGAGGGCGATCTCACAGCCGTGTCTGAGGCGATTTCCGCGCTCTTCACGGAAGCGCTCATCAGCGATGAGCTTCGCACGACTATCGAAGATGCATACTGCGGGCTGGGCTTGTCCCCGACTCCCGTCGCCGTGCGGTCCAGCGCGATCGCCGAGGATCGTGCAGACGCCTCTTTCGCTGGACAGCAGGACACCTATCTCTGGGTGCAGGGGGCAGACCAGGTTATTACCCATATCGTACGGTGCTGGGCAAGCCTCTTCAGCCCGCGTGTCATCGCCTATCGGGCCCGCTTGGGAGTTCCGCCTGAGGATGTAGCCATGGCGGTCGTCGTTCAGGAGATGGTACAAGCTCGTGCGGCAGGAGTCATGATGACCCTCGATCCGGCCAACGGTGACCGCGACGCGCTGTACATCGAATCGAACTACGGGCTCGGCGAAGCCGTCGTAGCCGGGGAGGTCACGCCGGACTCCTTCTGGGTCGACAAGAAGACTCTTGGGTTACGCAAGCGCGTCATCGGGGATAAGCAGATTGCGTACCGCTTCGATGAGGCGAGTCAGCAGGTTCGCAAGGAAGAAGTCTCGCCCGGCGAGCGTGCGGACTGGTCCCTCAGCAACGAGGAAGTGTGCAGGATCGCCGAACTCGGACGAGAGATCGAGGCGGCCTTCGGCGCCCCGATGGACGTCGAGTGGGCAATTGCCGGGTCCGGACCGTCCTCACAGGTGCAGCTCCTGCAGGCGAGGCCGGAAACCGTCTGGGCATCGCAACCCGTTCCCCCGGTTAAGCAGTCCCAATCCGGTAACGACTCGGACCTCACCACTCCCCAACGATGGGATCCGCTGCACTCGTCGAGCACTCCGAACCTTCATTGGACCACGTCTAACCTCGGCGAGGCGATGCCCGGGGTTCTAACTCCCCTGAACTGGACGCTGTGGCACCGGACGCTCGAGAAGTCCGCATTGAAGGCCGCATTCCGTATCGGTGTTCTGTCTCGGGCAGAGTCGGAATTCACTGATGACGCCGACCGCCACAACTTCCGTGTGTTCTATGGCCGCCCCACCATCCAGGTCGAATACATGGGCACAATGGGCGACCGTATGCCTGGCACGTCAAGCGAGGACATCGTCATATCCATCCTTGGTCGTGTTCCCGACGGTTGGCAGGCGAATCCCACACGTCGTCGATGGCCCATTATCGCCGGTAGATTCCCCTGGACATTCATGACCGTTACCAAGGAGATCCGGGAGACCGTCAAAGCGGTCGACGCCTGGTACGCACCGCATCTTCAGCGCGTGTCCAAAGCGTCGACGGTCGCCGAGGCGACCGAAAACTTCCGCGTCGCCACACGGCACTTCGACCGAGCCCTGGACACCCAGGTCGTCGGCTCCCTTGCAGGCATCGTTCCGGTGTACGACATTCTTGAACGACTGACCAAGCGTGCTGGAGTGGACATCTCGGCATTGAGCGGCTCCGGTGGGGCTGAGGTCTCGGGACTCGTCACCGACGTCTGGAAGGCGTCACGCAACGAGCTCAACTTTGACGAGGTCGTGGCGCGGCATGGAATGCACGGTCCGTCGGAGGGCGAAATATCGAGTGTTGTGTGGCGTGAGAATCCTGAGCCGCTGCGGACACTGATCGAGACCTATGCCCGCCAAGACGACGATGAGGATCCTCGCCTTCGCGAGGCGGATCACCACATCGCGGCCGGTAGGGCGGCGCGACAGCTGCTTGCTGCGACGCCGAGATGGCAAAGACCCGCCGTTCGGCTCCTGCTAAAACTCGCAGCCACACGGATTCCGCTGCGCGGTGCGGCAAAGCGGTCGCTGGTGCAAGGACTCGACGGGACCCGAGCAGCGGCGCGGCGGCTCGGTGCACTGCTTGTTGAAGTTGGCACTTTGGAGCACCCCGACGACATCTTCTACTTGACTACGACAGAGGTCGAACACATTCCCAGTGACGTGAGGTCGCTCGTACGCCAACGGCGCGAGCGCCGGGATGCGTACGCAGCGCTGTCCATCCCGAGTGACTGGAAGGGCATGCCCGAGCCGACCTGCGCTGATGACGAGCTAACCGCCGAGGGCGGGATGACCATTGACGGCATAGGTGTGAGTGCCGGTATTGTCGAGGGACTCGCGCGCGTACTTTACGAGCCTGATTTCGCCGTGGTTCAACCCGGCGAGATTCTCGTGACTCCGACAACCGACCCAAGTTGGTCCTCGGTGATGTTCATCTCGTCCGCCCTTGTCGTGGACATCGGCGGAGCGCTTAGCCACGCTGCGGTCGTGGCCCGCGAGCTTCGGGTGCCGTGCGTCGTCAACACCCGAAGCGGCAGCCGCACCATCAAGACGGGTGACCGTATTCGCGTCAACGGCAGTTCTGGAACCGTCGAAATTCTCGAACGCGCCGCCTCGCCTGCGGAGTTCGAGGACGCGTGACGCGCACGTTACTCCTCAAACAGGGAAGGAGTGACTGGTCCGACGTGCCGATGGGCGGGATGTCAGCTGGCCGGGCAGGGCAATAGACTTAAAGTCGCCCCAGAGGGTCCTCCCGGCCCGCCGCCGCAAACGTCGAATCTCCAAGCAGCGCAAAGCGTCGTTCTGACTTGTGCCCGCAGCGCGGTTGCGTTGCATCCCCGGCCGGTCATGTATCGACCGTTCGAGGTGATGGCTATGGTGCGCATGGCTCGGTACAAGTTGCCGGACCGGCGTCGCCGGCGACGCATCCTCTCCGGCCCGGGTGTAGGAGGTTCTGGCTCCTTCTCCGTGATGTTTCCTGAGTGCGTCAGTGCTGACGAGTATTCGCATGCCCGGGAGGCCAATGACGGCGCGTCCATACTTCTGTCGCTCGAGCATTTGATTCGATGTCACGTTGCCCTCGACAGCGCCGGTTGTAGGGCAGGTCAGCCCGTTGAGGACCGCTGCTCGGTCGCGTCCGATTCCCCGGACGAATCGATGCATGGTTCGGCAGATCGTTCGAGGAGACGGCCGCCCTCCAAGATCGAGACGGTCGCAGTGACGGCCGGTCAGCATCTCGACACACGAGGTAACGAGCGCGTCGGTGGTCTCGAGGTGCTGGCAGCTGGCGAGGACTTGTCTGAGTCCGAGCTGCTCGTCGTCGGTGATGTCCTCCCCGTGCAGGATTTACCAGGCGACGCACCGAACCTCCGGAACTCTGGGCGTGGCTGGCGGGGGGCACCAATCTTGCGGAACCGGCGGAGGTAGTCGCGGACGGTAGCGTAGCTGCCGCGATAGCCCAAGGCCCGAATCTCGTCCAACAAGGCTCAGGGCGGTCGTTCATACGTCGTTCCATCGGCCGTGCCGACGAACGGTGGACTCGTCCAACCCGGTGCGCCGACCTACCCGGCCAGCCGTTGGCGACGCTGCCGACGGCAGTGCGGACGCACGGTTTTCTTAGCGAGCCCGGGGTCACGCTATCGGTTTGATCCACTTGCCCTTGGGCCTGAGCGCGGCGACCGCTTCGTAGCCTGCTGGGTGCAGGCGATGAGGACGGTTTACTCGCGACGCATGGTCTACGCCTGTTCGGCGGTCCGCCGGGAGTCCTCCGCGGCGTTGAGTTCGGTGCCGTTCGGGAACGTTTGCAACCTTGACGCGGCGATAACCGTGATGGGTGGCAATGGTTTTCCCCACGGCTTCGGCCAGGTTGTGCCACAGCTGTCAGCGGTCGCCGACCTCGATTGCGTCGGGCGCCCGTGCGCGCCCCTTCGAAGTACGTGCCGTCGCGAACGCGGCACCACGGTCGTGCCCTGGTACGCGGTCAGCCAGTCGGCGAAGGTATCGGCGTTCCCGTCGGTGAGGACGTCACCGGGACGGCAGGTGGCCATGTCGATCAGGACGGTCCCATGCCGGTGCCGTCGTCGAGGGGCGAAGTTTTCGACTCCGAGGACCTTCAACCGCCCGACACCGGGTCCGGAAGCGCACGGACAAGTCGTAGCAGGGTGCTGCGTCCGACAGTGCTGTCGCTAGGCTCCGGCGCGACCGGCAAGCGCCAGCCAAATTATGTCGAGGCTCCCCTGCAGCAACTGGGTGTGTCGTGGATTTCACACCGTCGACCTGCTCGCGAGGGTACGCCCGGGTCACAGTCGGTGGTCTGACACAGGAAGCGCCACATCTGAGGTTGCCCCTCGGTAGTGGCCACCCGATTTTATGCGGCAATTGACAGCATAGGCGACGCGATCAGGCGTTGTTCGAACTCGACCGGGGTGAGGTTGTTGCTTGTCCCGGTAGAGCGTCGCCCGGCCGACCTGGGCCTGTTCGGCGACGGCGGTGAAGGTGATCGGCTGTCCCGTGGTGGCGAGTTCGGCGCGATCCGTTCGATTCTGACCAGGGCGTTCTCGCTCATGCGGTCTCCGATTGCGCGATGAGCGCGTCGAGTCGGGACACGAGGGTGCGGTGCCGCTTCGCCTCGTCGATCCGTCCGGGCTTTTCCGCATCTTCGGCGAGATCGTGAGCGTCCACGCGTTGTGCAGCGAGTGCTCCGGGGTGAATAGAGTCGGTATGGAAGCTCGGCAGTGCTCGCAGATGTTTGCGTAAGGGCAAGAGCCTTGCGCGGGTGCCCGCAGGCAGTAGCCGCCGGCCACGCGCGAATTGATCGCCGGTGCGTCCTTCCATCCGCCGTCGGTGATCGGAAGCTGGGTTCGGCCGGTGGGCATCGGCCCGATGTGGCTTTTCGCCAGGTTCAGGCCGCATTCGTATTCGGTGCGCACGGTGCTGTCGAAGAGGTGGGCGTAACGCAGACTCATTCGGCTCGAGACGTGTCCGAGAAGTGCTTGCAGGGATACCCCGGCGCCAATGAGTGCGGTGGCGTAGGTGTGCCTTGTATCCCCAGTGGCCGTGTGAGGTCGGGTTCGTGTTGCGTTTGAACCGTCCTGGACGACGTGGAGGCCCCTGCTCTAACAAGGAGAATGCTGTATGCCTGCACCGAAGAAGTACGACGCCGAGACCCAGGAGCGCGCCGTCCGGATGTATCGGGACCGGATCGACGAGCGCGGAGGCTCGAAGGTCGCAGCCCGTCGCCATGTCGGCGAGCTGCTCGACATCGCGCCGGCGCCGCTGCGGAACTGGACCGAGCGGGAGGAGAGCCGCCAGGCCCCCGACGCATCGTCTTCGGCACCAGACGTATCGGCCGAGGTTACCCGGCTTCGCCGAGAAGTCGCCGAATTACGCAGAGCCAACGAGATATTGAAGCCGCGAGCGCGTTAACGCGGCGGCGGAGGTCGTCCCCCACAAGCGGGAGGTACCCCCACGCCGACTGCAGTGATCGTCGACTACATCGACGCTCACCTTTCCCGTTTCGGGGTCGACCCGATCTGCGCCGCGGACGCATCTCGGATACCGGGCTGGCCGACGCCTACGCCGCGAACGGCGCCCTGATCGCAAGAAGTAGAAGCCAGTCGATTCGAGTCAGGCGAACTGCTTCATAAGCTTCGCCGCCTGCTCGGGCCGCAGCAGGCGGAAGTTCCCATCCGCCGTCACCAGTCGCGTCCCCGGCTCAGCAGCGGTGGCTATCCACGCCTGAGCGAAGACATCGCCGTCCCCGCTGGCGACCACTCGCCCGCGCACGAGCAGCTCCATCCCGGAGGGGACGGGGCGCAAGTATTGGACGACGAGCTTCCGGGTCAGGCCCGGTTTGCCTGAGTCTGCCACGACATGCCCCAGCGCGTGATCCATTAGCATTGCCGAGATCCCGCCATGTACGTGGTGCGGCGGGCCTTCGAATGCCTCACCGAACTTACAGGTGGCGCTGGCCACGCCGTCGACAGTCTCGAACGATAACGGAGCAACGAATGGACTCCCCTCCCCGGTCATTGGTGAAAACATTCTTACGCCGTTGTACGGGTCGTCGACCGAGGAGGGCACACCGGCCTGCCGGCTCGTCGCGCCTAGGATCGAGCTGGCCTCGGCGACCAGAAGCCTTGCCTGGCAAAGGATCTTGGTGGGCACCTCCGACATGACCGAGGCGGTCCCGAGGGCGCGGAGCGCCCGACCGAGATCGCGGACCGCGCGTCGTCTATCGACAAGATCGCCCGGGACGTCCTGCTCTGCCACGGTTATCGCTTGACCGAGCAAGGGCCCCCAGGCGATCGTTGGTACCGGGCCGATTCCCTCCAGGTCCTCGCCGTCCCCTGCCCCTCGGCCGACCCTTTCAGATGGCGACTTTACGAATCCCTCACTCACGCGAGGACTCCTGGAATCTACCCGGTTGAGGCCTCGACGGGTCAAACAAATACCGGAGAGTTCCGCATCCCGCATCCCGTATGCCGGCGCCTGCAACAGCGCCGAACTTGGGGATGCGCATGCTCGGCGCCGTCGGCACATCGTCGCGGGACGGCTCGGCGCGCCGCTCGAGGATCGATCGTACGACGATGGCGTCCTTGTCTTCACTGCCCTGCATGGTGTTCCTTCGAATCGTGGATGAAGACCGGATTACCTCCGGTCAACGGCCGACGTACGTCCCCTTCGTGCGTGTTGTGAATGCCTCGAAGGCCGCGGCAGCGTCCTCGGTGGCAAAGGTAATGCGCTGGTTGTCCCACTCCAGGCCAAGCTGCTCGGCCAGGGTATTCGTCTCCGCACCTCGCAAGGCACGAACCGTCGCCCGCAACCCGAGCGGCGGCAGCTGCGCCAGATCCCTGGCAACCTTCAGCGAGTGCTCGAGCACCTGACCATCAGGAACCACCTGGTTGACGAAGCCTGCACGGTGCGCATCTTCCGCCGACATCGGCTGGTCCCGCAGCAAGAAGTCCGTCGCCGCCGATTGTCCCATCAGCTTGGTGACGAAATAGCTCGCTCCCATGTCGGGGCCGAATCCCAGTGTGCCGAACGCAGCTTTGAACTTCACCGACTCACCCGCAATGCGGTAGGTGTGCAGGCCAGCCCATCCGATACCTCCGCCAGCCACGGCCCCATTGATGGCCGCGATGGTCGGCTTCCGAAAGTTGTCAAGCATCTGAAGGATCCATCGGCCCGGCCCCAACGGGTCGAAACGTCGAGCCTGAGCCGAGACACCGAGCGAGGCGTGATCACCCTGCATCACTCCGCCGTAAAACATGACATCCGCATCCGCGCCAGGACCGAGCTTGCCCTCCAGCTGGGCAAAGTCGACGCCGGGGCTCCACGCCGTCGCGCCGTCCGAGACGTTCGCGGTCGTGACGATGACACGAACGCTGTCGTCACGTTCGAGCTCGGCTGAGACGTCCAAGAGTTCCCTCAACAGAGACCCTCCGAGTGAGTTATTGGCGAGCGGACGATCGACCGTAAGCACGGCGACGTGCTCATCCACCGACACGTGCAGTTCCTCCGACATAGCCAGCCTTTCCTCGCGCGGGGGGCTCCGGCGAACCGGGGAAGCTCCCGAGACATTTTACTGTACATTAAACTTTGGGCGAACAGAAGCATTCGTTCGAACCCCCCACGCGATCACCACCGCATGGTCGATGATCCGAACCACATCTTCGACACGCCCGATCAGGACCAGCGATGCCCGCACGGTCGCCGTCGGAGGACCTGGGCCGCTCACTTCGGGTCGGCGCGGTGCTGCCCGAACAGAGGGCCAGGTCTTCGCACCCCCGACAACGAGCCACCCGAGTCCGGCGATCAGACTCCGTACCCTCCATCGACGTTGAGAGTCTGGCCGGTAATCCAGCCGGCACGATCCGACATGAGGAATCGGACTGCCTCGGCGACGTCAGTCACGTCCCCGAACCGACCCAGGGTCGTCTCCGACTTCGCCAAGGCCAGGCCCTGTTCCGTGAAGACCCCCGATTTCACCAACTTGTCGAACATGCCCTCCCCCTCGATGACGCCGGCGCCGACAGCATTCGCGCGAACGCCGAATCGCCCCTCTTCGCCGGCGATGCCCCTGATCAATGCCTGAACCCCCGCCTTGGGAGCCGACGACATCAGGTCCATCTTGCTGTACCGCTCGATCACCGGTGTGACGATGGCGGTCACCGCACCCGACGAAGCACGGAGCATCGGCAGGAAAGGCTGCACCAAGTTGAAGCAGCTCTTGAGGTCGTTGTCGATCACGCGTGAGAAGGTCTCGAGCTCAGTCTTGGCGATGAACGACATCGGAATCACCGGGCCCGCCGCGTAGACGACACCTCGCACGGCGCCCGCATCCGCGACTCGGCTCGCAAAGGCCCGAGCCTCGTCGGGAATCGCGAGATCAACCTGCTCGATCATCACCCCTCGACCACTCGAACGGACGAGCTCCGCCGTCTCGTCGGCGCCCGCACGATTGCCTCGATACGCCACGACGACGTCATGACCGTCCTCCGCCAGGCTACGAGCGATGGCCCGACCCAAACCGCCCGACGCCCCCCCGACAACCGTCCAGCTCATCGATTCCACCATCTTCTCTTCTCACTCCAAACTCGAGGATCGTCCGGCACAGGAAACACACCGCGCGTCATCACGACTTCACAGCACGCAACGGGCTGACTGAACAGGGACCAACATTCCCGGAAATATCTAATTCAGATAAAATAATAGGTGCATGTGACCGGGATCGTCAACAAAACCAGGGTGTCGCAGTCACGACCGTAGAAGGGCAGTTAGAATCGGGTTTGTGCCACGCCTCGCGACGAACAATGCCAGCAGCGCTCCCGTAGCGACGACCAAGTCCGCCAAGACCCGAGCCCGGATCTTGGATGCCACGGCGCACATTTTGTGCCGCAAAGGTTTCTCCGGAACTCGCCTGAGCGATATCGCCGACCGCGCCGAGTGTCAAGCACCAGCAATTTACTACTACTTCGAATCGCGCGAGGACCTGATCGAAGAGGTCATCTGGCAGGGAATGGCACACCTGCACGACCATGTGCGCAAGGCCCTCAAAGCTGCGAGCAGCGTGTCACCCGCGGAACGCCTGAACATCGCACTGGAGCAGCACCTACGCTTCATTCTGACCGAGTCCGACTACACAATGGCCGCGATTCGCAATGCCGCCCAAATGCCCATCGAGCTGCGCGATCGGCAACTCGCCGAGCAGCAGAAATACGCGGTGCTGTGGAGGAAGCTGTTCAGGGACGTGCGAACGGCCGGGCAACTTCGGCCCGGCGTCGACGAGCGGCTCGCACGCATGCTCATCCTCGGTTCGCTCAATTGGTCCACCGAATGGTGGCAGCCACGCGGAGAGTCTGTCGACACCTTGGTCCAGAACGCCAAGCGCATGCTCAACGGAGGATTCCTCAAAGAGGTCGATAACGAGGTCGACTGAGCCCCCGATGACAAGCCGGGGATCCCACGGGCCGATGACAGCCCACGAGATCCCCGGTTTCCAGCTACCCGCCTCCACGGACCACCACGTGTTCCGTTAGCAGGGCGCTGGGTGGCTCGCGCCCTCCGCTCCCTCGGGCGTCGGCTCGCAGGTCTTCGATGTTGCCCTCCGCCTCGTCGCCAGCGATGCCGGGAGTTCAGCTCTCCAGCTCGACGGAAAGCATGTGCGGTGACGGAACGCTGCGAAAGTCCATCCAGTGCCCGTGAGGAGTCAATCCCATGTGGAACGGGAGCTCGATGCGACAGATCGGCCCAGTGCCATATACGGCGGGTGGCCAGCGAAGTTATCGGCGGTGCTGTGGTTGCTGCTGAAGCTGGTGACCTTGCCGAACTGCATCCGGGAACCGACGGTGACGGCAGAGTCGATGTACTCCTCAGAGTGCATCCGAAAGCAGGTCAGACCGGCCCAGGAGCACAGGTGCGCGGGATCGGCGAACCGGTGCACGTCCCCGATCTCGGCGACGAACACCGCGGCGAGGGTGGGACCGACGCCGGGCAGCGTCTGGATCGCCGCATACCCGCGGGCGCCACGCAGCTCGGCGGCGATCCGGGCGGTGAACCGCGCCGCGTGGGCGTCGAGGTCGTCGATCAGCTCGAGCAGCGAGATCACCCGCTGCGCGTACGCGTCCCCGAGCGGCACCCGGGCCAGCCTCTGACGGCCGGTGACACCGAACAGGTCCGACACGGGGATCAGGACGCCGGCCTTAGCGAGCACGGCGTGCACCTGCGCCTTCAGGCCGGAGCGCAGCGCGACGAGCTTCGCCCGGTACCGGACCAGTTCCCGCAACTCGCGTGTGGCAGGCGGGGCGATCCAGGCTTCGGGTAGCCGGTTCATCCGCAGCAGATCCGCCAGGTCACCGGCGTCGCGGACGTCGTTCTTGACCATCCGGTATCGGAATCCCTTGACACCCAATGGGTGTGCCAGATGCACCGTCGCACCGGCGGCCTGCAGGGCGTCGACGGCCCAGTACCAGCCGTAGGTGGCCGCGAGCACCACTTCCGGGTTCGGGCCGGCCTTCTCGATCTGTAGACCCAACGCCACCGGATCGTTGACGATCCGCACCGCCGACAGTTGCTCACCCTCCGCTGCCTGGCGGACGATTACCGACCGCTGCCGGTGCAGATCGATCCCGACGAGCTGATTTGCGTCATACTCGTTCATAGGGGCCTCCTTCGTCGTGATGAACCTTGAGACCCAGCATTCGCCTGGAACCACGAGAGCGGGGAGGCCCCGCTCGTGTGCAGGTGGGCCAACAGCCGCACGGGTTACCTCAACGGCCTAGCGCCGCACACGACGCCCGGCAGCTTTCCGCGGAGACGCACCTGACGCACCGCGGTAGACAGAGGTGTGACCTCGGAGGCGACAATGACAAAAAGTGACGCTTGACACCTACTCGGTCGACTGCCAAGATACTTAATAGTGATTCAATTCATATCTAGGACCGTGCTGCTGTACCGACGCGCCCAGCACGCCGACTCCGAGACGGCTGCGGACACAGTAGACACCGGTAGAAACCCCTGACCCTCGAGCGGAAGCATCATGTCGACAGTAACGAGAAATTCTCGGCAACATCCTCGTGCCGTTCCCCAAGTACCAGGTGAGGTGGGCATCTGGGTTTTCATATTCGGTGATATGACTATTTTCGCCGTCCTCTTCGCCACCTTCTTCTATTACCGAGCGAAGAAGCCCGAGATTTTCGATCAGTCGCAAGTCGCGCTGAATCAGAACTACGGTGCGGCCAACACGGTGGTGCTGCTGGTGAGCTCATTGCTGGTTGTGCTCGCTGTCCGGGCGGTGCGGAAACGGAAGCCGCTGGCGCCTCACCTGATCGCCGGTGCCATCTTTTGCGGAATACTCTTCTCGGCGTTGAAGGTCTTGGAGTACGCCGAAAAAGTGAGTCACGGGATCACCCCGGCCACCAATGACTTCTTCATGTTCTATTTCGTGCTGACCGGGTTGCACTGGTTCCACCTCATCGTGGGATTGGTAGTACTCGTGACGCTGTACGTGTTCGCACGTAAACCCGAGATCACCGAGCATCGATTCGCCTTCTTCGAAGGTGGCGCCTGCTTCTGGCACATGGTCGATCTGCTGTGGATCGTTCTGTTCCCAATGCTGTATCTGGTGAGGTAGCGATGATTCCGACATTGACTGCGCTGGCACGAACCAAGGCAACGGCCGTGTGGTTGGTACTGGTGTCCGCGACCGTGCTGTCGTGGTGGCTGGGTTTCGAGAGCGCGCACGGTGCCGACGCCTACCGAGAACTGATCGGCGTCGTGATTCTTCTCGTCGCCTTTATCAAGGTCCGATTCATCGGCATGTATTTCATGGAACTGCGGGATGCCCCGCTGCCGTTGCGCGGTCTGTTCGACGGCTACTGCCTAATTGTCTGCGCGGCGGTCGTCGGCATGTATCTGTGGGCTTGATCCCCCGCTGTGTACCAAGTCTTTTCGTCGAGTTAGGAGAAATGATGTTCAAACCCAATGACGCCGATGTGATAGTAGCGACGAACCACACTGCTATCCAGAAGGTATGCGCCTGGAGTGGCGTGGCCTGCATCCTGTTTATGTTCACCGGCCTTGTCATCGCGGGATTTCTGCCGCCGATGCCGACGTCGTGGTCGCAGGCCGAAGTGGCCGCCCATTACCGGGAGAACGCGAACGCTATCCGTGCGGGCGCCGCTCTGGTCGCGGTGGCCTCGATGTTCTATGTGGCATTCACGGCCGTCTTTTCCGGGCAGATGCGTCGGATCCCCGGCATGCATCCCACCGTCGTGTACACGCAGCTGGCCGGTGGCACGCTCGGGTGCCTGACCTTTCTGGTGCCCGGACTGCTGTTCGTCGTCACGGCGTTCCGGCCGGAACGTTCGCCCGAGTTGACCATGATGCTCAACGACATGAGCTGGATCTTGATAATCATGCCGTTCCCCCCGTTCATGGTGCAGAACTTCGCGTTCGCTTACGCCATCTTCAGCGACAAGCGGCAACAGCCCCTGTTCCCTCGTTGGCTGGGGTACGTGAATATCTGGGTACCGATAATGTTCATCCCGGTTGTGATTGTGCCGTTCTTCCGGTCAGGACCGTTCGCTTGGAGTGGGATCTTCGGCTTCTGGGTTCCGGCCATTTCCTTCGGCCTTCAGTTCATAACGAATATGATCTTCATACTGCGGGCCATCAACCGACCGGAATCGGAGGACGCCCCGCAGTCGTCGCCCGGATCCACCCTTGTGGTATGAGATTGTGGCATAACATGTTGTCGGGACATGACAGCGACTAGGTAGCTAGAAGCGGCGTAGCCGGGTTTTAGCTACCTAGGGCGTGTCTACTAAACGTTCGAGGACCGGTGCGGGGTGCTGCGTGAGTGTTGCGAACCGATGAGATCTCCGATGACCTGTGGGCTGTGGTCGAGCCCGTTCTTCCTGCACCATCCGGCCGCAAGGGACGTCCGTGGAACGACCATCGATTGACCCTGGACGGGATCACCTGGCGATTCCGGACCGGGTCACCGTGGCGGGACGTGCCTGAATACTTCGGTGCATGGCAGTCGATTTGGGACGCCACCGTCGCTGGTCGGCCGACGGCACCTACGTGCGTATGTTCGCCGCCGTGCGCGCGGCGGCGCCGGACTACGACGCGCAGCTCGAACGCCTGCTCTCGATCGACTCGACCATTGTCCGCGCCCACCAGCACTCCGCCGGCGCACTGACCGATGCGCACACAGGGGGCTCGGTCGAATGACAGGAATCTGGCCCACGAACCCGCCGACCACGCGCTCGGTCGCTCCCGAGGCGGCCTGAGCACCAAGATCCATGCCCTCGCCGACACCTTCTGCTGCCCGCTGACGCTGTTGCTTTCGCCGGGACAGGCAGGCGACAACCCCTACCTTGCACCCTTGCTCGAGGCTCACCGCGCCCATGACCCCGAAGCGTTCCGACTGTTGGCGGACAAGGCGTACTAGCATCCGAGTACCCGTAAGCACCTGAGGGAACGCAGGATCTCGCACACCATCCCCGAACGCAGCGACCAGATCAGTCGACGCAAGGCCAAGGGATCCGCCGGGGGTCGGCCACCCGTATTCGACAAAGACCGCTATCGCGAACGCAACGTCGTCGAGCGTGGCTTCGGGCGTCTCAAACAATCGCGTGCGATCGCCACTCGCTACGACAAGTACGCCACCACCCACCTCGGTGGCGTACTCCTGGCGGCACTCGTTATCCATCACCGTGTCCGCAAATAGCAGACACGCTCTAGTCGCCCCGGACCACCCGCCCCGCACGGGTAGTATCAAGCACTGTGACCATCGACGACGATGCCGCGGTGCGGAAGCTGCCCATGCGGGCGCGGATTCTAGCGGCCGCGCCAGATGTGCTGTTACGCTTCACATTGACGAAATTCACGATGGACGAGGTTGCCCGCGCCGCGGGCATCGCACGCCAGACCATCTACAAGCATTTCTCGAGCCGCGACGAACTGCTCATCGCGATGTTGATAGAGGATATGCAGGTCCGCCAAGCGCCGGAGCTCCTCGATGTCGTCGGGCGTCACCCCTCGGTCGAGAATCTCGTCGAGATCTTCCTGACCGAACTCGAGGTGGCCGCGAAATATCCACTGTTCCACGAACTGCTCGATCCCCGCACCGCGCCACGTGCGGCCGAACTCCTTTTTCAGTCGGCGAGCATCATGGCGGTCCGGGAGGCGTCCTGGAAGCCGATCCTGCACCGGTATGCCGAACAGGGTGTTGTTCGTTCGGACCTCGACCTCGCGGCCACGGTGCGCTGGATCACCTATCAGATGTTCTGGCTGGTCACCCATCCGGCCGTACTGACCGACGACAAGGCTGAACTGCGCGAGTATGTACGCCGGTACATACTCGGGGGGATCGTGGCCTAGGCCGTATCCCGTTGGAGCGAAGCCGATGAGCGCGCGCCGCGTCGACCGAGCGACTGATTAGAATCTGTAAGGAAGGAGAGCGCGACGCCTACGGGCTGCCCGTCCCGGTAAACCCGTCGAGCTCTGACGGCCGGAAGAAGACCCGCAATCGGCAGAAGTCGTTCGCGACTCGTGACGAAGCGCAGGCCCGAGCCGACGAACTGAACGCCGCAAGGCACACCGGCGGCACTAACGCACTGGCCGAGCAGCAGAAGGCCGGTGATCTGCCGTTCGGTTACTACGCCCGAATGTGGCTGGACAGCTTGCGGGTGAAGGTAGCGCAGGGGCGGCTGAAGCAACGCACCCTCGACGACTACGAGAGAGGTCTCACCCGTTGGGGGGATGCACACGCCTCAGAGAAGGCGAAAGGTTGAAGGGCTGTGGCCCGGTCCACGACCAATACCGTGCTCTTCGGCGTGCGCCTGTTGGATCGCGACCGGGAGCGTGCGATACGCGAACTGATTCCACAGATGCGCACCTATGACTGGAGCGAGCGCGAGAATCCGCCCAGCGAGCAGGCGGACCCAGCCGGCAGCGCCAAGTGGAGCCAGACCCCGCCGCGCGGCATGGCCTATTGGGAGAGTCTGGTGGAAATGCTCGCCAATGAGCCGGTCCACGAGCGTGACCGCTTCTTCCTGGCGACGCTCAAGCCCCTCGGCATCGAGAAGGGCAAGCCATTCGAGCCCACACCACGCCAGCAGAAGATCCTCGATGACGCTACCCAGATGGGCGAGTTGATGGCCAAGGCGAATACCTACACCAAGCGGTTCGAAGAGCCCTACTGGCCGGAACGCATTGGAAGGACACCGGGTAGGAGATTACGAGCAGCTTGATGAGCGTGCCTCTTACTTCTACGAGGGCGTCTCCATCTCCGAAGCGATGCGGTCCACGACTCCCGGGCAACTTCGGCCGGGCGTCGACGAGCGGCTCGCACGCATGCTCATCCTCGGTTCGCTCAATTGGTCCACCGAATGGTGGCAGCCACGCGGATGTCGACACCTTGGTCCAGAACGCCGAGCGCATGCTCAACGGAGGATTCCTCAAAGAGGTTGATAACGAGGTCGACTGAGCCCCGATGACAAGCCGGGGATCTCACGGGCCGATGACAGCCCACGAGATCCCCGGTTTCCACCTACCCGCCTCCACCGACCGCCACGTGTTCCGTTAGCAGGGCGCTGGGTGGCCGCACCCTCCGCTCCCTCGGGCGTCGGCTCGCAGGTCTTCGATGTGGCCGTCCGCCTCGTCGCCAGCGTAGCTGGGAGTTCAGCTCTCCAGCTCGACGGAGAGCATGTGCGGTGACGGAACGCTGCGAAAGTCCATCCAGTGCCCGTGAGGAGTCCATCCCATGTGGAACGGGAGCTCGATGCGACAGATCGGCCCAGTGCTGATGTCATCCGTATCGAAGATCTGGAACTCGCCGAGGTGCTCCTTGAACTTGGACACAGGAACGATGAGGTAACCATCGCCTTCGGGGGCGTCTACAGTCCGAGGGACAAACGCCGGCTCGAACGGGGACTCGTGGCGATTTGCGGTCAACTTCACTCGCTTGTCCGACCCACTGCGCATGTTGCGTCGAATCAGCGTGTCCATCCGCATCGCGCCTGGCCTGCTATCGCTGGGCGAGCCTCCCACGAGAACACCCCAGTCGTAGGGTCGGCCGAAGTGCCGTTCATCGATCTTCGGGAGCTCGCACATGACATCGTCGAGCACCTCACTCGTGACTGTTCGTGTCTCGAGGTTGATCGTCCATCTGCCAAGCACACTCGGCGCAACCTGGAAGAATGGAATGAAAGGGTCACCTGGTGCTGACATCTCGTCGGTTTGGAACGGCGGACGCCCGAACAACGGTGCGTCGAGCTGGATCGTGTCACCGATCTCGTTAGCCGACAGCATGTGCATCATGTACTGCGGCGGCAAGTCGGCAGTGATCCAGATGATCTCCGAGTTGATGTCGAAGCGGTTGATCAGCGCCAGCATGATCGGCTTGGCGACTTCCCATCCGTACCCACCAAGGCCCTTATTCGCCTTTTCGCTCGAGAGCGTGAACGGTTGGAACGGCAGAATGAAGTAGTTCTCGGACAACCACGCGTCGTGGGCGACGGTGTTGTACGGGGCATCGAGGATAGGACGCGACTGGACATCGCCGTTGGGCTTGATCCAGTGAAGGGTGACGAACGGGCGCACGTCGCTGTAACCCCACGCATACAGCATCCCCGTGTCCGCATCCCACTTCGGGTGCGGCGCCATATTGCCGTCATTCTCGTCGATAGGCTCACGGATACCCCGTGAGAGGTCCTTGCCCCAGGAGGGGAAACCCTTGGTCTCGAGAGTTATTGGATCGATGCGAAGCGGAGCCCCGGCCTGCTCACCAACCGCGAAGATGTCGCCAGCGAAGGGAAAAGCATTTACCAATGCCGTGTTGTGAGAAAGCAGACGCGTCTGCTCATTGCGGATGATGTCACCGAGACCCATCGCACGCCAGTCTTGGCTGATCGCGCAGTCCTCCCACTCGAAGAGGGCTTCTCCGGCCTTCTCCTCGGCCAGAAACTTGGGCGTCCTTACCCACCGGTTACGGAAGGACGCCTTGCCGTTCTCGAGAACCAAGCCCTGAACCATGCCATCAGTGGTAAAGACACTCTCGACACCCTGACGCGCAGGGCGTCGAACGGTCGGACCGTTATGGTACAGCCCACCGTAGATGTCCTTGGGGATCTGACCCTCAATGACTCGACATTCCGGAACAGTGGCCTCGAAGGCCATGGGCCAGAACACTCCCCGTTGCTGCATGCTCATCGCTCCTCAGTCTTGAATCTATTTTTTGAATCTAGATTTAATTATGCTCCTGGCTAGGATCACGTGTCAACACGACGAGTTCAGAATGAGCGGAGCAAGACCTTCGACATATCGGCCGCTCGGGGCAGTTCGCGCTTTGAGGTGGCCTCCGCGAGCTAGGTCGTCAGCGAGCAATTCAGCGCTATCATCGATCACGCCTCGCTGAACGGCTCTGTCGGCGGCGAGGGGCGAGGACTTCAGCCACTGGATGCTGCCAAGACGGTCCAAGCCACCGGAGTCGGCGGGGTATGGTCGGCACAGACCGCCAAATCTGATCGTCAGGTGGCTGCAGAAGCACCATGCCGGCGGATTCCTCTCAGCGATGGGCCGCTGGAGAAGAGGTTTTGAGGTCCGTCATCGGCTTTGCCATTAAATTCGAGCCTCCGGCCCCCGTGCAATCGGATCAACGAGGAGTAGGAGGGGCCCTTTCTTCTTGAACGGCGAGGCATCGGCCCCGAGCTGGCTGCTTTCACATCTCACATGCGCCGTTGAGACAACCTCATGCCAGACGGAGGATAGTCAGACCAAGCATCGGGTACCGCTCGAATGCACGTATTGCACTCCGAAGACCTGCCGGGACAGCACCCGTCGGGGCGGCGCCTCAAATCGCAGCCCGCCTGTCCGCGAAGTCCTCGCGGAACGGCTCATGCTTACAGAGACGGGCAAGGTTCGCGGCCGGCTTCGAATCAGGAGCGAACGACTAGCGCCCCTTGACCGCTGATCCGCCCACCGCGAGTCCTGCCATCCCCTCCCCGAGAACCCCGCCGCGACTCGCTCGTCCGCGCCCAGCGACTCGAGCATCTCGGGATTCTGCGCGTTGAGGATATCCGCGGCGGTTGAAGGTGATACGACAGATGCCGTCCGTCCGGTCAACCAGCAGTGGGCCGGATGTCAACGTCGTCATAAGGCACCTCTTTGGTCAGGACGGTGGCATCTAGGGATTGTGCACGCTGAATGACGAGGCGATGTCACGCCCGATAATCTCTTTCATGATCTCGGTCGTGCCGCCGTAAATCGTCTGCACGCGCGAGTCGATGAAGGCACGGGCAACGGGATACTCGATCATGTACCCATAGCCGCCATGCAGCTGGACGCATCGGTCAACGATCCGTTTCTGGAGCTCAGTGGTCCACCACTTACCCTTCGCCGCATCCGTGGCCGTCAGGGTCCCAGCGTTCTGGCGGACGGCGAGGCTGTCGACATAGGTTTCCGCGATGTCCAGTTCGGTCGCCATTTCGGCCAGCGCGAACCGTGTGTTCTGGAACTCACCGATCGGCTGACCGAATGCCTTTCGCTCGAAACAGTACGCAGCGGTCAGGTCGAAGATGGCGCGAGCATCCGCAACCGCGCCAAGTGTCGTGCTCAGCCTCTCGCGTGGGAGGTGCCTCTTGAGCTGTGACAACCCGGTCCCGTACGTGCCGAGCAGGTTCTCCAGTGGTAGACGCACATCGTTGAAAAAGAGCTCGCCGGTGTCCTGCGAGTGCAGACCCACCTTCTGCAATGGCCGCCCGCGCTCGAATCCAGGCATGCCGTCCTCGACCACGAACAAACTGAAGCCCAGAGAACCATCGTCTTTCACCGTGCGCGCCGCAACGATAACGATTCCGGCAATCGTGCCGTTCGTAATAAAGGTTTTGCGACCTGATAAGACCCACTCGTCACCGTCTCGGCGCGCCATCGTTGACATCCCCCGCAAATCGCTGCCCGCTTCCGGTTCGGTCATAGCGACGGCTCCGACAATCTCGCCCGCCGCAAGACCAGGCATCCAGCGATCGAGCTGCTCGTCCGTACCGAGGTCCAGCAGGTAGACCAGAACCATGTCGTCCTGGTTCGCCAGGCCGATCGAGAAGGTGGTCGCTCTCGCCAGCGCCATCTCCTCGCTGACCACCATCCGGAAGCGCACATCGGTCTCGCCCGGTCCCCCGAACTTCTCCGGGATCCCAAGTCCGTAGATTCCAGCGTTGATCGCGGCGGTGAACGCTGACAGGTCGATTCCACCCTCCTCCTCCCAACGGGCGTAGTGAGGCGTGACCTCCCGTTTGATGAAAGTCCTTACCGTGTCGCGGTACTGCTCGTGCACGTCCTCGTAGATCGCGCTGCTCATGAGACCGGAGCCATCTGGGGGGCACCCGCAGAACGCTGTGACACGCTGACGCCAGGAAGAATCAACGCGGCGATCGCGTTCCTCAACACTGGCGGGCTGCCGCCGGCCACAATTGTTGCCACGACGTCCCGATGGATGCGCTCGATGGCGTAATTCGTGGTCGCCCCGTAGCCGCCATGGAGCTCCAGCGCCTTCAGCGTGATCTGCGAGGCCACTCGCGCGCCGTAGAGCTTGGCGGCCGTTGTCTCCAACGCCCGCGGGTAGTTACCGTCGATTGCCGAGGCCGCGGCATTTCGCGCCATCAGCCGCAGCGCCTCGAGGTCCGTCCACATGTCGACCAGGGCGTGGTAGACGGCCTGGAACTCGGCCAATGGCCGTCCAAAGGCGACTCGTTCGCGGACGAACCTCTCCGCTTCGTCGTATGCGGCGCCAGCCATGCCGAGGTTGAACGCACAGTTGTGCAATCGCTCCATGTTGAAGGCAGTCATCAGGTCACCGAAGCTGCCCGGCCCCCGAATGATGTTCTCGACAGGAATCACGACGTTCTCCAGCGTCAGGTCCCCGTGAGGGATACCTCGGCACCCAAGGAATTCGGGGCCAGCCTCGATCGTCACACCAGGCATGCCTTCTTCGACGATGACCGCGCCGATTCCTCGGTGCCCCGGAATGTCATCGAACCGAACGAACACGGCATAGAGCTGGTTTACCGTTGCTCCGGTCACAAAGTTCTTCTTGCCGTTGAGGACCCAATCGTCGCCTCTTCGCTCTGCAGTGGTGACGAGGGACGTCAAGTCCGACCCAAAATCCGGCTCGGTGAGCGCAATGGCGCACTGCCTTGCTCCGGTGACGAGGTCCGGAAGAAACTTGTCCCGGGTCGTCTGCGACTCGGCCATCATCACCATGCACGGTCCCGGTCCGGCTGTGGCGAACAGCGGCTCCCCGATCGCCCAGAACTGCGAGTTCCTGAACATCGCCTCGACGGTGATCAGATAGTCCATCGCGGTCAGTCCCTGGCCGCCGTACTCGGTAGGCATCGTCAGGCCAAGGAGCCCGTGCGCCCTGACATGCTCCACGACCTCGGAGTACGGCACCTTGTTCGACCGATCCCACTCCGCCGACCTACCACGAAGGGCGGCTCCAGCCGCCTTCGCGCGCTCCTGCAGTTCCAGCTGTTGCGCACTGAGGGTGAAATCCACAGCATTCTCCCGTCCTCATACACTCGACACGAGCGCATGCTTTTGAAACTTGATTCAAAACTGTATACTACATGAAGAACGAAGGCGCGTCACGGCCTCGAACCCCTCAACGATTCCGAAACGTGTCGAAGAATGACGGTGCGTCGCATAGTTTTCGAGAAGAAGCCGTGAAGACTCCCGCGCGATGGTGATGCCATTCCTGAGTCTTTCGCGTCCTGAGTCCTTCGCGATCGTGGTTGCGAACGCGGCAGACGCCCTCGCGTCGACCTTCTGCGGGGTGCCCCGGATGCGGATTGACCACCACGGGTCGCTGCGTGCAGGTCGACGTGCCGATTCAAAGTTCGGCAAGTCCCACCGACCGCTGCTGTATCGGTCGCCCGTCTCGGCGTTGCCGACGCTCGCGTGAAATCGAAAATATCGAAGTGGTGGGCACGTCCCGTCCGCCGCGGCCAGCGGTCCAGATCCCGATCACCACTTCGGCGAGCTGTTTCCGATCAGCGCATGCAACCGCGCGATCCCGTCCACTCCTATCAAATTTTCCGGCCAGTGCGTGGCATGTCGTTGACGAAGTCAACCCTGTGAGGCGCCTTCTCAGGCGCAACTCGGTCGCGGGCGTAGTCGATGATATCGGCAGCTAGGTGGGAACATTCGCGGACTTCCGGCTTGACCCTCACGACTGCTTTGAACTGCTGTCCCCGCTTCAGATCGTCGACGCTGATCACAACAACGTCGTAGATTGCCGGGTGCATCATCAAGACGTCTTCGACCTCCTCCGGGCAGCGGTCGACTTTGCTGAAGGTGGTCATGTTGCTGTGCGATTGGCCAGGAACAAATAGTCATCCGCATCAAGAAATCCGTGGTCACCCACTGCGGTCCAGGTGGGATGGTCGGGATGTCGAGCAGCAGCAGTTTTCTCCGGGTCCTTGTGATACTCGAACGGCTGGTCTTCACGTTCGAAATAGACGGTGCCAACCTCGCCGGCGGGTAGCTCTGCCCCTTCGTCGTCACAGATATGCAGTGTTCCGAGCACACTGCGACCTACCGAACAGGGTTTCGTGAGCCATTCGTCCGACGAGATGGTGGTAAATCCGTTTCCCTCGGTGGGCGAGTAGTACTCGTTCAAAATCATTCCTACCCAGTCGATCATGGACTTCTTGACGGAGGGAGGACATGGTGCTGCAGCGTGCACGACACTGCGCAGACTCGATAGGTCGTATTTCGCGCGAACGGCTTCGGGCAGCTGCAGCATACGCACGAACATGGTCGGCACCATCTGGGCGACGGTAACGAAATGCTGCTCGATGACCCGCAAAGCCTCCTCCGCGTCGAATTTCTCCATCACTACCACGGTGCCCCCGTACGCGTGAACAGCACCGCACCAACGAAGAGGTGCAGCGTGATAGATCGGGGCCGGCGAGAGATACACATCCGAAAAGGTCAATTCATATGCAGAGCCGATGGCGCTCGTGGTGGGATCACCCGGCTGATCGACCTCGATCTGCAGCAGCGGCGATTTCATCCCCATTGGGCGGCCCGTAGTTCCAGAGGAGTAGAGCAGGTCGGAGCCGCGGGGACACTGGACAAGCGGCACACCTGCATTCGCACGCATGTCCTCGTAGGACCGATACCCCTCGATCTGACCGCCGAAACAGAAGCGGTCCGTGATCTGCAGGGTGAGCGGAACCAACGCCTCGGCAAGTGCCCGAACACCCGCCGAAACGACGAGAACCTTCGAATCACTGTCGTGAATGATGAAGGCAGCGTCGACGGGTGAGAGATTGCGATCGACCGGTGTCACGTACAGACCAGAGCGCAGGGCCGCCCAATATAATTCGAAGCACTCCGGCGCGTTGTCCGACAAAAACGCGAACGCGTCACCCTTACGAAGGCCCAGGTCGTGGAGGACCCGCGCGAACCTCGCCGAGTTCTCGTTAAGTTCTCGATAGGTCAGAGTGCGCCCCGACTCGCTCATGACAACAGCTGGCCGGTCAGGTGATGTCACAGCATGCACACCAGGAAACATGTCGCTACCTCTCAAGTCGAAATCGACGGTGGGTGACGATCAGCCAGAGAGACGTCTGCGGCCGTTTCGCAACGCAGGGCGCCGTCGGTGATCATCTGGCGAACTTCGAGGGCGCGAACCTTGCCCGAAGCAGTGGTGGGGAGCATGTCGGTGAAGTACCACCGCTGTGGCACCTTGTACTCCGCCAGATGCGCCACACAGTGCCGTTCCAGATCCTCTCGAAGTGCGTGATGGACGGTCGCCGTGTTGCACACCACCACCGCTGCGACGATCTCACCGAGTCGCTGATCAGGTATTCCGACGACTGCCACCTGAGCGACAGCGGGGTGACCGCTCAGGCAGTCGGACACTTCGTTCGGAGAGATGTTCTCCCCTCCCCGGATGATCAACTCTTTGAGCCGGCCGGTGATCGTGATCATCCCACGCTCATCCATCGATCCAAGGTCGCCGGTGTGGATCCATCCGTCGAGGTCTACGGTGCGGGCAGTGGCCTCGGGATCTCGAAAGTACCCCAGCATCTGCTGGTAACCACGCGCGCATATTTCTCCGGGGACGTCGACCTCTTTTGTGTGCCCCGTGACCGGATCGGCGATGCGGCATTCGACCTGTGGAAGCGGCCGGCCGACTGTTGTGGTGATGTCCCTCGCGCTGTCGTCGCGTCGCGTCGCGGTCAATGGGGCCGATAGCTCCGTTTGACCATAGACGTTGAGCACCGTGCCGCCGAACAAGTCCCGAGCCTTCTCGATCATCGAGGGGGGTACGCTTGCGGCGCCGACCAAGATGGTGGGAATGGTTTGGGGTGCACTATGACCCGCCTCCGCTGTCTGCACGAGGCCATGCAACATCGCGGGTACCAAGAGAATCGCCGGGACCCTCTCACGTTCGACGACAGCCAGTATCTCCGTCGGATTCCAGCGATCCACGATGACGAGAGTGCCGCCGACCGCGAGCGCCCCGAGGGTCGAGGTAACGCATCCGGCGGTGTGAAACTGCGGGAAGGGCGAGAGGATGACCGAGCCAGGCTCGACACCAGCGGTCAGCAGCGTGATGCGTGCAACGTTGACCATGGATCGGTGTGCGAGGAGAACACCCTTTTGCTCCCCTGTGGTGCCCGAGGTGTATTGCAGCATGGCGGCAGTGTGGGGATCAACGGACGGCCACTCGAACGCGGGATCGACTGATTCCGTTGCCCAACGGGCGACGGAATCCAGGGAGTAAGTTGTTCGCACAAGTGGGCAATCGGGCAATATCGCCTCGATGATGGCGCCTAGGTCACGGTCACGGTAGGACGTCGCGAAAAGAAGCATCGTCGCTTCGGAGTTTGCAAGTGTGTATCGCAGCTCGTCGATTCCCGCTTGCGGGTTGAGGGCGACCAGGACCCGGCCGGTCATCGCGGCCGCGTACTCGATGAGCGGCCATTCGACGACATTGGGCACGAGCAGCGCGACATGTTCCCCAGGACGGGAGTGTTCGAGGAGAGCCGCGGCGATCGCCCGCGCCTTTTCCAGGACATGGTGATATGTCAAGCGCTGATTCTCTCCGCGATGATCGTTACCGATCAGAGCCAGACGGTCCCCGAACTGGCCTGCCTGTGCTGTCAGCAGGGTGGCCGAGGTGTGGTCGAGCAAATCGATGCTCTCGTCTCGAGTCCAGTGAGCCTGCCGAAGCGGGGTGCCGATCCCTGCCGACATTATGTCTTCCATTCTCCCAAAGACACCAGCTGCCCGGTCGGTCGTGAGCGGATGATGCGAGACTCGTTCGACCAGGTGCCGATTATCGTGATTCTTCAGTTGACGAATTACGCCGTCGGATTTCTTAATGTCGTTCAGGACGTCGGTTCGCGGTCATCCCGCTCCCCAGATGTCCGAGGTCGACCGCCGGATGACAGATTTGGAGCTCCGACCTTCCTACATCAGCCGTCCGCCGCCGACCTCGAGGACTGCGCCCGTCATGAAGCTTGACAGATCCGAGGCGAGGAACAGTGCCGTACCCGCGACCTCATGCGGTTCCCCCGCGCGCTTCATCGGAATCGTCGATTCCAGGTTCGCGAACGCTTCGGCAGACATCGCTGCGGTCATGGGTGTGCGGATGAGTCCGGGCGCGATCGCATTGACACGAACAGCCCTGCTCGCGAGTTCCTTCGCGGATGCTTTCGTCATACCCACGATGCCGGCCTTTGCCGCGCTGTAGTTGGTCTGGCCGAAGTTACCGCCCTTACCCGACAGGGAAGACATATTGATGATCGAGCCGCGCCCCTGCTCCCGCATGATCGCACCGGCGGTCTTCACACCGAGCCAGGTGCCGGTCATGTGGACGTTGACGACCAGTTCGAAGTCGCTGAGCGACATCTTCGCCATCCGATTGTCGCGGGTGATACCGGCATTGTTGACCCAGATGTCGAGTGATCCGAACTGTGACACAGCGCTGTCGGCTACCCGTGAAACCGCGTCTTCGTCGGTCACATTGCATGCAAGAGCCACCACATCCCCGCCACCAAGCGATTCCGCGGCGATCTCGGCCTTGGCCTGGTCGAGATCGGCAATGATGACCTTCGCCCCGTGCTTGGACAATGCCGCGGCGATCTCGTAGCCAATTCCCTGAGCAGCTCCGGTGACGACGGCCACCTTTCCTGCTACCAAGCCCGGCTCTGTGACAAGCAATTCCGGAGCCAATGCAATTTCAGACATTCGTCAAACCCTCTTCTCGTAGCATGCTCTGCCTGTGATCACTCTCTGCACTTCATGGTTGCTTCGTAGATGCGTTACATATGGAGATCGCGATAGAACCGCTCGGTCGGGGGCGTCCGCATCTACCCGAGGACCTTCGTGCCTCCGGTCCGCGATACCGCGGTTCGTCCGGAACAAGGACGGGAAGGCTAAGGTGTCGCCTGCACTCCTCGAGAGGGGCACACCCGAACAGAGACACGCAATGGATCTACTCGGGAGAGCGTCACATCCCCTGCTGCTCGGCGAAGCCAATCTACTTGCGTGTCAATGCGCTTACCCTTGCGATCTGGGCGAATCCGTCTTGGTCGATGACTCGAGTTTCTTATCTGTATCGAGTCGTGCTGGGAGGTATACGCTCAAAGCCTTCGTAGGCGGGTTCGGGACGCCAGGGGAACCATTCCGGAAGGTCGGAGCCCGGGTTGAGTGTCCACACCGGGGGACGCTTGTCCAGGAACGCCTTGACTCCCTCTGCGGCGTCCGGGCCCGATCCGGTGTACGCGATCGCCGCGGACTCGATCTCATGCGCAACCATCGGGTGGTCGGCGCCCATCATTTGCCACAGCAGTTGGCGCGTCAACGCGACGGATACCGGGGCGGCGCTTCGTGCGATTTCCTGCGCAATCTCGGTGGCGACGGCGAGGACTTCTTCGGCGGGATGGAGGCTGCGCACCAGCCCGGCTTCGAGAGCTTCCTGGGCCCGGAACACTCGCCCGGTCATCGCCCAGTCCAGGGCACGGTTCGGTCCGACGACGCGCGGGAGGAACCAGCTTGCCGCGCCGTCAGGAACGATGCCACGAGCTGTGAACGGGAACCCAATCTTCGCCGAGTCCGCGGCGACCCGGATGTCCATTGGAAGAGTCAGTGACGCACCGAATCCCACGGCCGGCCCGTTGATCGCAGCGATGACGGGCTTGAGGGAGCGGAAGATGCGCAGGGTTACTCGCCCACCGGTATCACGGGGCGGACCTGATTCGCCGTTTGTCCGGTTGAACGAGTCCCCCCCGGAGGAGAGGTCCGCCCCAGCGCAGAACGCGCGCCCGGATCCTGTCACCACGACGGCGCGCACCGAGTCGTCGGCGTCGGCAGCGTCGAAGGCGTCGATGAGTGCGTCGCACATGGCGGTGGTCACTGCGTTGAGGTTCTCGGGGCGATTGAGTGTCACGAATGCGACGTTGTCGGAGACCTCGTAGAGGATGTCGGGCACGGTCTGTGGTCCTTTTCCGGCTTGTTCAGTGGTTGAGGAGTTCGAGGATCGTGGCGTTGGCCATGCCGCCGCCCTCGCACATCGTTTGGAGCCCGTATCGGATTCCGTTCGCCTTCATGTGGTGGACGAGCGTGGTCATCAAGCGGCCACCAGAGGCGCCGAGCGGATGGCCCAGGGCGATGGCGCCACCATTCGGGTTCAGACGGGTCGGGTCGGCACCGGTCTCGGCCAGCCAGGCCATCGATACGCTCGCGAACGCCTCGTTGACCTCGAATGCACCGATGTCGGCGATGCCCAGCCCGGCCTTACCGAGGACCTTCTCCGTCGCCGGAATCGGACCGGTCAGCATGAGCACTGGGTCGACACCGGCCAGCGCGAAGCTGTGCAGTCGTGCGAGCGGCTTCCATCCCAGCTGACGTGCACGTTCGCTGGTCGTGATGAGCAGTGCGGAAGCGCCGTCGGAGATCTGCGAGGAGTTCGCGGCCGTGATGACTCCGTCCTCGGAGAATGCCGGCTTGAGCTTGGCCAACGACTCGAGCGAGCCGCCGCGCCGCACACCCTCATCGGTGTCGACGACCGATGACATTCCGTCCTCACCCGTCACCTCGATGGGAGCGATTTCGTGCTTGAAACGGCCTGCATCGATCGCCTCGGCGGTCTTGGCGTGCGACTCGAGTGCATGCTGGTCGAGATCGGTGCGGCTGAAACCCCAGCGGCGGGCGATGGTCTCCGCGCTCACTCCCTGGTTGAACTCGATTCCGTCGTAGCGAGCAAGAGCTTTGGGTCCGTACGGTTCCCCGAACCCTGCCCGCCGCGGTGAACCCATCGGCACGCGACTCATCAGCTCGACACCGCCGGCGACCGCGATGTCGTACTGACCCGACATGACACCTGCGGCGGCGAAGTGGACTGCCTGCTGCGACGAACCACACTGACGGTCGATGGTCACCGCGGGGATGTCCTCCGGCCAGCCGGCTCCGAGCACGGCGAAGCGGCCCAGGTTTCCACTCTGTTCACCCACCTGCGACACGCAGCCCCAGATCACGTCCTCGACCAGGGTGGGATCGAGGTCGTTGCGGGCCGCGAGTGCCTCGAGCACCATGGCGGACAGGTCAACCGGGTGGACGCCGGCCAAGGCGCCGTTGCGCTTCCCTACGGGGCTTCGTACTGCATCGACAATGACGGCGTCTCTCATTGGACTACCTTTCTCGGCTTCTGACTACGGTCGCGACGGCACCCTCTGGCCGTCGTGGGGGGTCGATCGATGTGTGGGTCTTCAGGATCCGGTCCACTTCGGCGTCCGCTTCTCCGCGAACGCCCGGGCACCTTCTTGTGCGTCGGAGGACGCGAAGACAGGACCGGTGATGTCTCGTTGGCGATCGAACTGCTCGGTGGTGGACCAGTCACGCGCCTGCGCGAACACTTGCTTGGTGGCGCGCACGGCGAGCGGACCGTTGGCCACGATCCGTCCGGCCAACTCGAATGCCCCGGCCAGCGCCTCGCCCGGTTCGGTTACCCGATTGATCAGTCCGAGTTCGAGAGCGCGGTCGGCGGTGAGGTGCTCACCGGTCAAGGCGTACTCGAGTGCGACTCGTTGGGGGATCAGCCTGGGCAACCGGAGCAGTCCCCCGGCTGCGGCAACCAGACCCCGTTTGGTTTCTGGCAGGCCGAAGACAGCGGCCGATGAGGCCACGACCAGATCGCAGGCAAGTGTGATTTCGAAGCCGCCTGCCAGGGCATAGCCCTCGACTGCGGCGATCAAGGGCTTCTGTGGTGGGTTCTCGACGAAACCTGCGAAGCCGCCCTGGGGTGTGGCCGGGCGGATTCCTTGTACGAACGCCTTGAGGTCCATTCCTGCGCTGAAAGTGCCGCCGGCTCCGGTAATGATGCCGACGACCAGATCGTCCCGCCGGTCCAGTTCCGCGAGCGCCGACTCGATTCGCTCTGCGACTTCCAGATCTACCGCGTTCCGTGCGCTGGGCCGATTGATGGTAATCACCAGTGCGCCGTCTGTGACTTCGGTGAGCACGACTGGGGCATGCGTCTTTGGCTCAACTGCTGTCATCGCGGTCCTCCTGTGGCAGTGCGATTCATAAGCCCAGCGACTTGCTGATGATCGTTTTCATGATTTCGCTTGTTCCGCCGTAGATTCGGGTCACCCGTGCGTCGGCGTAGAGACGGGCGATGGGATATTCGAGCATGTATCCGTATCCGCCGAACAGTTGCAGGCACTTGTCGACCACTCTGCCCTGTAACTCTGTGCAGAAGAGTTTGACCTTGGCCGCGTCGACGGCGCTCAGTTCGCCTTGGTCGTGGTCGTCGAGCGCCCTGTCGACGAGCATCTGCCCCGCCTCTATCTCCGTCGCGCATTCGGCGAGAATGAATTTCGTGTTCTGCATGCTCGACAGAGGCCTGCCGAAGACGTTGCGGTCCTTGACGTAGGTGGTGGTTTCGTTTAAGGCGGCGACTGCGGCAGCCTGTGATCCCACTGCGATCGACAGCCGTTCCTGGGCGAGATTGTGGCCGAGGTAGTCGAACGCACGACCTTCTTCGCCCAACAGGTTCGCAGCCGGCACCCGCACGTTGTCGAAGTACAGTTCGACGGTGTCCTGCGCCTTCATCCCCAGCTTGGACAGGGTGCGGACCACACCGAATCCGGGGCTCGAGGTTTCTACGACGAGGATGCTCAGGCCCGCGCGCCGGTTGTCCGGGTCGACCGGTGCCGTCCGTGCGACGACGAGCATCAAATCTGCGTTGACGCCACCGGTGATGAAGGTTTTCGACCCGTTCAGCACGTAGGTGTCACCATCGCGGGTGGCGGTACTGCTGATGCCTGCGAGGTCCGATCCGGTCCCCGGTTCGGTCATTGCGATTGCGGTGATCAGGTCGCCGCTGGCGGCGCCGGGAAGCCATCGTTGCTTTTGTTCCGCAGTGGCGTACTTCAGCAGGTACGGCAGCACGATGTCCATGTGAACTCGCAGCGACCCCAGGCCGAGCTTCGCGCGCAGGGTCTCCTCGGTGAGGACGGCGCTGTACTTGTAGGTCTGCTCGCCGCTTCCTCCGTATTCTTGCGGGATCTGGATTCCGAGAATGCCGAGCTCGCCAACCTCGTTGTAGAATTCGCGCGGCGGAGCGCCCTGCTCTTCCCACTTCTCGAAGTTGGGTACGACATTCTTTTCGAGGAACCCTCGTACCATCTGCCGGAATGCGTCGTGTTCGTCCGTGAAAACCTTGCGTTTCATCTCGACTTTCCTGATCAGTGAAGGGGTAGTCGTGGCCGTGGTGGTCCAGCCTCAGTTATCGCGGTGCCATGCGGTTGGCGCCGTCGAGCCGGAGGGTCTCACCGTTCAGGTAGCCGTTGTCGATGATCGAGCACGCCAGCTTGGCGTACTCGTCCGGTTCACCGAGTCGCGCCGGGTGGGGAACCCCACTTTTGAGGGACTGGCGCACGTCGTCACACAATCCTGCAAGCATCGGGGTATCCATTAGACCCGGCGCGATCGTGCACACTCTGATGTCCTTTGTAGCGAGGTCGCGTGCGGCGCAGATCGTCAGGCCTGCGACACCTGCCTTGGATGCGGCGTATCCGGCTTGTCCGATCTGCCCCTCGAAGGCAGCGATGGACGCGGTCCACACCATCACGCCACGCTCGCCGGCGATCAGCTCGTTTCCGGCCATGCTTGCGGCGGCAACACTTGACACGTTGAAAGTCCCGAGGAGGTTGGTGCGCACGATAGTGGCAAACAAGTCACCGTCACCCCGTGAGCCGTCCTTGTTCACAAGCCGGACCGAGCCTCCACGGCCGGCTGTGTGCACGAGCACTCGGAGCGGTGATCCGAGCGATGCCTCCGCAACGGCGTTCTCGACTTCGCCGATGTCAGTCACATCGGCAGGAACGAATCGTGCGCGTTCACCGAGCGATGCCGCGACTTCCTTTCCCTGCGAGGACGGAAGATCAGCGATGACGACCGACGCACCCAGGTCGATCAGTCGGCGAGCTGTTGCGAGCCCCAGTCCGGAGGCTCCGCCCGTCACCAGAGTGGACTTGCCGTTGATATCCATAACTCCCTCACCAAACATGTAGGTGCGACCACTGGCGGCAGCAGTTCAGCCACCCCGTGCCGCGTCGCGGTCGGCGAGAGCGATCGTCGTGCACCGATCCGCTCACATAGATTTTATACTAGATTAAATCTAGCAGGGTCAAGGGGGATTGCCGTGCGGTCGCCAGGACCAACGTGTGCATGGACACAGAGCGGTGACACCCAAGCACTGTTACGCCGTCATTCGCACTACCCGGGCCCAGTATTGGTCCGCAGGACATTTCTACCCACGGTATGCCGTACACCCCAGACCCATGCTGAGTCACTTTCCGGTCCGTTGGCTGCCAAGTGGATACGGAAGTTTTACGCCGACACCAGTTTTTTAATGTAGATTCATACTATGATGTGATAGTCACTGGTAGTTTGGTCTACTGCGAGGATTTCGGACATTGAAGGGGATTGATCCAGGCCGCGATCGTCGGCTGCTGGTAACTGCAGTGG
Organism: Rhodococcus sp. ZPP; assembly: GCF_017656075.1. Lineage (NCBI taxonomy): Bacteria > Bacillati > Actinomycetota > Actinomycetes > Mycobacteriales > Nocardiaceae > Rhodococcus > Rhodococcus sp. ZPP. The sequence continues at coordinate 4,708,387 of NZ_CP058638.1, read as the reverse complement.
ACGTCGTCCGGGTACCGGTAGCCGAGCGCAGAATCCCGGCGCCGCGAGTTGTGAACCCTTCGATGCACCTGACGATGTCCTGTCGCGCCCGCTGTTTCGTTGCATAGAACGTGCGGTATACACATTCGTTCTTTGGCGCTGCGAAGAAACTTTCGGCCAAGTCAGTGCGCACGTGATCGGCGATCGACCACCCGACCACCTTGCGGGAGAAACAGTCGATGACCGTCACTAAGTAGCTGCAACGACAGTTTGTGATGTCGACGTTTGTAGTGGCTGTCGCGCGCTCCGGCACTGGCTGGCGCGCGCTCCGGCCTGGCTGGCGCGGCGCCAGTTCGACCAGTGCCAGACATGCACGAGAGCGTGTTCGACCGGACAGGCGACGCGGCCCAAACAATCGCCGTATCTCGTTGATCGTCAGAGGGTCATTCATTGCTCCTGATCCGCCCCACTGGGTAGTAGCCGCCGCACTCGCTGCCCAAGCTTCTTCGTTCATGTCATCGGCCAGGCGTGGTGTCCCCAGAGTTGCGGCACTCGAGCAGCCGGCGCTGCGTAGCCGTTGGGCGCGCTGGCTTCTGGGTCTCGACCACTCCGACGCCTCGACGGCCGCCCAGTTCGAACTCATCGATGCCGGTGGCCATCAACCTGAACCATCCGGTCGGTGGTGAACACGCGCTCCACGCCCTGGCGCGGGGCCGCTGGGCATGTCTGTTTCCGGTAGAAGCCACCCGAACAGGTCCTTGGGGCCTCCCCGATCACCTGGTATTCGGGGACCGTCGCCTCGAACGCCATCGGCCAGAACACACCACGCTGTGGGGGACTCCTCCGCGCGGGGTCAGCTCCAGGGTTGGACTAGGTCAAGCACGAAGGCCATCACGCCGATGCTGATGTAGAAGGCGGTAGGGCAGATTGCGAAGCCGATTGCGAACAACGTCCAGGGCTCGGCTGAGGACCGGCCGGGCAGGCCAGGGCTGTCCTCGGTCACGGCGGCGGACGGGCGCGCCCCGGCACCAACCGGAGTGATGACCCGCTGGTCCGCATCGACGACCGCCGGAGGACCGTTCACCGCCATCGTCCCGCGCTCGTGCTGCATCCGCACGATCCCTCGTCCGGTCCACGCCATCAGCATCAGAATGATGTTGACCCACACCAGGTTGGTGTAAGGGACGCCGAGAACCGTCCACTCCTCCCGGTAGCCATAGCGGTAGATGTCCAACGCGTAAATCGTCAGACCCTCGACACCCACATCGAGCACCGCGAAGAAGACCGGCAGCACGACGTACTGCCAGCGACCCAGTTTTCGGTCGAGCCAGTCACGGTAACGCAGGATCAGCAGGGTGGTGATCCCGAAGAACGTCGCATACGAGCACGGTGACCACAGCGGCTCGGGCCGGCCAGCGAGCGTGAAAAGATTGATCGACCGAGCATCGTAGGTGAGATTGAGGAACCAGTGATCAGTGAAGATCCAGTCCCAGAAGAAAATCGATATACATCCAACGTAGAGGCCGGCGAGAAAACGGGTTCGACCAAACCGGAACACCAGGTATCCACCGAACACCGTGCCCAGGACTTGGGCGAACTCGTAAAGCCGAAGGACCACCAGCGGCGTCTCAGCCAACATGCGCCCGGACCCCGCTTTCGTGATCAAGCGGCTCGATCATGACCCCTCGACCACTCGAACGGACGAGCTCCGCCGTCTCGTCGGCGCCCGCACGATTGCCTCGATACGCCACGACGACGTCATGACCGTCCTCCGCCAGGCTACAAGCGATGGCCCGACCCAAACCGCCCGACGCGCCTCCGACAACCGTCCAGCTCATCGATTCCACCATCTTCTCTTCTCACTCCAAACTCGAGGATCGTCCGGCACAGGAAACACACCGCGCGTCATCACGACTTCACAGCGCGCAACGGGCTGACTGAATGGGGACCAACATTCCCGGAAGTATCTAATTCAGATAAAATAATAGGTTCATATGACCGGGATCGTCAACAAAAACCAGGGTGTCGCAGTCACGACCGTAGAAGGGCAGTAAGAATCGGGTTGTGCCACACCTCGCGACGAACACTCCCAGCAGCCCTCCCTTAGCGACTACCAAGCCCGAATGCACCGAGTCGTTGATGTTGTCGTTGTGCAATCCGTTGTGTGGAGCGGGTTGTGTGGGCGTGGGTGATCGTCCGACCTGGTGTGTCGGGTTGTTCCACTGAGCCTTTGCATCCAGCGTGGCATGTGTGATCGGTGTTAGGTAAGCACTCCTCGACCCGCCACCGCGATCCGGCGACGGCTGCGAGTTCGGTGAGCGTGCTCCGGGGTCCGACGCAGATGTAGTCGGCGATCTCGGCCGGATCGGAGAGGGACCGGCGGGCGAGCAGCCAGTGCCCCCGCCCGGGCGCCCAGGCGATCCGGGTCGGCACCCGAACCGAGGAGTCTCCCGCGGGCCGTGTGCGCCGTCGCCGGCCGAGATCCGGCGCCACTGCTTCGACGGGCCCGCGGCGATCATCTCGTCCGCCCGCCCAGTGCGCCCGTCCGGGGTGAACACGTCGTCGTTGCGCCGGGTGGCCAGCACATAGGACACATCGCGTTCCTCGAGCCAGACCCGCAGGGACTTCACCTGCCCGTACGACGGGTTTGGGTCGCGAACTCGACCTCGTTCCCCGATACCGACGGCGCGGCACCGGACCCGATCGGCGGTCCACGATTCGGGCAGGTGCAGCTCACGGTCGATGAGCGTGTGCCCGGGCCGCACTCGCGTAGGCGAGGAACACCCCGATCCCAGTGTCACCATTGAAGGTGTCGACCGGTTCGCTCGACCGCGCGATCTGCCTTCGTGGCTTCTGCCACTTCTGCGGCCGGCCGACACCGACAAGGACCGGCCGACCTGGCTCGAGAGGAGCGTGGCGTCGCCCCGACTGGGAAATGCCGATCGACCGGCCCATGCCATCCCACCCACTAGCAGGGCAGGAGACATACCACCATGATCGTCATCGGGATCGATGCGCACAAGCGCACCCACACCGCCGTTGCCGCCGATCAGAACGGGAGCCAGCTGTCGACGAGAACCATTCGGACCACCAGCAAGGACCATCTGGCGCTGCTGCGATGGGGCGCAGAACAATGCGACGATCGCATGTGGGCGATCGAGGACTGCCGGCACCTGAGCCGCCGTCAGGAGCGGGACCTGTTGGCCGCCGGTGAACGGGTCGTGCGGGTGCCGCCGAAGCTGATGGCGAACGCCGCGTGACGGTGCTCGTACCTACGGAAAGTCCGATCCGATCGACGCGCTCGCGGTGGCCCGGGCCGCCCTGCGGGAACCGAACCTACCGGAAGCCCACCTCGAGGGTATGGAGCGAGAAATTCGACTCCTGGTCGATCACAGGGACGATCTCGTCGCCGAACGCACCCGCATCATCGGGCGATTGCGCTGGCATCTGCATGAACTCGATCCTGGATGGACACCGCCGAAGAGATTGGAACGAGCCAGCGCTTACGACAAGATCGAGGTGTTCTTGTCCGAGTTGTCGGGGCTCGTGTCGGACTTGGCCGGCCGCCTCGTCGAGCACCTCCGGCGCCTCACGGTCGAGATCGAGGAACTCACCACCGAGATCACCGTCCGAACCACGGTGCTGGCACCGTCATTGCTGGCCATCCCCGGATGTGGGCCACTGACGGCGGCCAAGCTGATCGGTGAGACCGCCGGCGTTGATCGCTTCCGGTCCAAGGATGCCTTCGCGCGCCACAACGGAACCGCACCCCTGCCGGTATGGTCGTCGAACCATGCCCGACATCGTCTCTCGCGCATCGGAAACCGGCGGATCAACGCAGCGATCCATATCATCGCACTCACCCAGGCTCATTGCCATCCCGACGCCCGAGCCCTCTTGGTCCGGCGCAAAGCGGGCGGTGATGGTGGCATGGAAGCCCTTCGCATCCTCAAGCGCAGGCTTTCCGATGTCGTCTATCGCGCCATGCTCGCGGACCGACCACTGATGGGCACCGCGACGGCTGCTTGACAGAGGAGCAAGTGGCTGTTCTCGATCCGCCCGGCCGTGCCGGAATACTGCCGGGCCACCCCGGCCGAGCGGGTGCCCTTTTCACAACCCTGTCTCGTCGACGATCAATGCGCCCTTGTCGGCGTCACCGATCGTCTCGACCACGACCTCACGCACGTCGTCGCGGAGCCCCTCACACCCCCAGGAGTGGAAGTTCAGCAGCCGCTGCATGCCCTCCGGGCCCGCATCACCGGCCATCGAGCCACGTCGGAAGCTTCTGATGCCAACTGCGGCACCTCCGGGGCCGGACGGCAAGACGCAGTTTGCGGCGCCACTTCGCGACTACCACTCCCCAGGGATAACCCTCGACATCACGAGCGATACCACCAGCGCCGATCGATTTCCGAATTCAATACAGTACCGGGAGATCTCGGTACCGGCTACCCCGTCGCCCGCCCGCAGCAATACCCGCCTGGACTACCTGTCGGTGCGGCGGCGCGTCGATCCAGCAATCCGCCCGCGCTCTGCCCGTTGTTCGCCACTGACCGTCAACGTCACGGCAACCATGAACGCAGCAGAAATCGCTTGCTACTTCACAGACGACCCATTGGCTCGAGCAATCGTTTCGATGGACAGGCCGAATCCTGCGGCGCGAAAACCCTCAGACACCCGGTTGTTAAGATCCGGCGTCTGTCACGGGGGAGATGCTGGCCACGACGCGCGCCTCGTAATCTTTCCGGGTCCCTTGATCGATCTGGGGGCCTAGACGGTCGATCTTCGTAACCCGAAACAGCAACGAACGGAGTGTGTACGGCAACGCTCCGTAGACGTGGGCGGCTATTCCGACTACACCAGGCGAGAAGATAGCGTGGTGCTTTCGCTTCATGCCTTCGATGATTGCATCGGCAACTTCTTCTGGTGTGACGCTGCGCATCCCGCGCATCCCCTGCAGTCCCGCCGCCAGTTCCGTCTTGACGATGCCGGGGCCCACCGACGACAGATTAATACCACTGCCCGTGAGCTCGAGGCGCACGCTATCGGTGAGACCAACGATCGCGTGCTTTGTGCCGACGTATGTGGCGACGCCTGGAGCGGGCAACCACCCACCGGTCGACGCCAGGTTGACGATATGACCGGTGCCACGCGGCTTCATGCGTCTTATTGCTTCCTTCATCCCAATGAGGGTGCCGCGGTAGTTGACGTCGACCAAGCGGTCTGTCATTTCGTCGGTTTCGTCGATGAAGTAACCCACCGGCATGATGCCGGCGTTGTTGACGAGAATGTCGAGCGGACCGAACTGCTGTTCGGCGGCATCGAGAACAGAGCGGAATTGCTCGCGGTTGGAAACATCGAGCGACCGGCTGATGGCGTTCTTGCCGATCGAGGTAGCGACGGCCTCGGCAGCCGCTCCGTCGAGGTCTGCGACGACGACTCGTACACCCTCGCGTGCGAGGGCCTCGCACGTCGCCCTTCCAATTCCTCGGCCTCCGCCGGTGACGACGGCGACTTTGCCGCTCAGTGCAACTTGGTTCATGACTGTCTCCTAATAGTTCTGCTCCGTTGTTGACTGCGGATCTGCGTTATGTGGCCCGCAACCCGCGCAACGATACACCTGACGTACCGTGTATCAGAGTATCGTTTTTGTCTGCCCCAGGCCAGGTCTGTGCAGAGCACGTGCCGTTGTGCGGTCAGCCGCGCCGCTCGACGCGTGACGATGGCGTCCGTTCGGTTCACTATTTCCAGCGGCTTCGGTGAAATGCCCATACCCGAATCAGCATCGTGCGCCTTCCTTGACGCGAAACTGCTGCTCGTGGCGACCTTCTTGTTCCCAAATGATGTAGCGGCAGGTCACGCGCTGGACTTCTCGCGATGAGAGGAATTGGCGGCGTCGAACGCGAGAATCGGCGCAGTGAATCTCGCGGGGCAAGATCCGACGTGGTTCGACTATCGGGGACCTGCCAACCCCATCGCCGGCCCAAGAATCGGCAAGTTTTTGGTCAGGATCCAGGCCGAAAGTGTCCAGATCGTGTTCGCTCGGGATGAGCGACCTTCTCAGGATCTCCGCGGTCGGCTACGCCGGACGATTTCCGGCTCCACCTCATAGTGCATCGAATCCATCAGAACCGAAGACGTTGTATCCCAGTCTCGACGCACCACACCGCTGGCGTGGACACGACTGCAGAATGCGCCTGCTTGCCGGTTGACTGTCGAGATGAACAACTGATCAATGACTAGCCGGCCGGTCCGCCGCGCAGTACTGGAACGAGATTACCGCGGAGGCAATGCCGGCGGCGCCGGCGGCGACTCCACGGATGGCGGGGCAGTCGACGAGGAAGAGGGCGGCGGATTGCCAGCACCGCCGAGCGACGCATCATCTCCCCCAATGTCCGAAATCTTCCAATTGTCGCGGCCGTCGACCGTCAACTGATAAGAGGCAGTCGAATCGATTCCGTCGGGCGCCTGACTGTTCGTTGTCAATACCTTCACGAAGGCAGTCACGGTATAAGAGCCGTTATTCTCGGAAACTACTTTTGCTGCAACCGGTTTCGCTGTAGCCACCCATTGCAGCGGCGTGATGATCTGCTCCATCGACGATGCTGCGCGTGTCAGCCGATCCGCCAATTCATCGCTTGTGCCACTGGTTAAGCGCGAACGCCAGGACGCGAGATCGCGAAAATCCATCTGCGCGGCGCCGGTCGAGTAGTCGAGAGCCACCTGCTCTGCATGCGAACGGGCGTCCGCATTGTCACGCATGCTGTTCAGGTCGTCCGTTTTTGCATGGAGTTGCCACCCGAGGACTCCGATCGATCCGATCATTGCAAGGAGTACGAGGGCGACGATGAACGAGCGGACCCGGATGACTCGGTCGCCGTTTCGCACGCGGCCTGCAACGGCCCCGGGCTTGTACTGGCGGACATCACCCTCGCGGCTCTGGACGACCGCCGGGTCTTCACTTGCCTGCTGTTCAGTTGTTCTAGCTTCAGTTCTACTGATCATGTTCCCAATGCCTTTGAATGTATCGGTCTTCTTGATGGCGCTCCAAGTAGTAACTCGGTGGACGAAACTCAGCCTCCTCCCAACCCATGGAGGTGCAGCGTGAGCGCATCGCCCGCATCGGCCGCAGCGAGCGCATTCGTAAGCAGATCTGACACCGGGATCGTCCGAAGCGACGCTGCTGCAGCAGTCATGCTCGGAAGCAGATCGCCACCGATCACGTGCAGATCCATCGCGTTCTTGTCGAGAAACGCCTGCGATTCAGCGAGAAAGGGCTCCACTCCGTAGGTAATGGAATCCGGGAGGTTCGCCAGGCCGACAACGTCGAAATACCGGTTTATGACGTTCGCGAACCCTTGGCCGAACTCTACGATGTTGGGCGTTACTCCATTGAGCGCGTATGGCACCGGCGCACTTTGTTGGAGTAGCGGTTGCATTACCTGCAACAGCTTGTTGAGATCAACCCTCCGAGTGATGATCTCGTTTGCCAGAAGTTCACCGACTCTATTCAAATTGTTGAGCACCCTGGCATCTTCGGGCAACGCGACATCAACACTGGCGAAGATCTCCCGTATCCGGTCGGGGTCGACCTGCTCCAACATCAAGGTGAGTCGCTTCGAGAAATCCTGGAGCGAAGTTGGCTGACTTACCCGCGAAGAATCCACTACCGAACGATTCTCGAGGAAGGGGCCTCCCGAAGAACTGCTCTGGATAGCCACGTACCCCTCGCCGAGCGCCGACATGTTGTCAACGCGAAATGTGCTTTCGATCGGAATCTTGTAGTTCCGGTCATAGTTCCACTCAAGTTCAACACCGTTTGCAGACGCGTTCAATGCGGTCACATGTCCGATTTGCACTCCGCGTAGCAGCACTCTGGAACCGACGACTAACCCATTCGTGTCGGTCACCGTCATGCTGGCCTCGTTAACCTTCTGCAAAGGCGAGACGTTCAGCCCGAGATTCCCCAGGTAGGCAAACGATGCCACGGCCATCGCAAGCATCCCCACGACGGAGATGCGCGTCTTTGTGAAGATCATTTCACTGCTCCGAGCATACGCAGAATGTTCTCGACATCAACCAGAACTTGATCTCCGTTCGCTGTCTGGATCGACTTGATATTAACCTGAGGATCCTTTGCGAATGGAAGAAGTGTTGTGCGAATAAAATTGTCCAATTTCTCGCCCGAAGTCAGCCCCTCGTCCCACATATAGCGAACAGACTGCCCCGCATCGGCAACAGAATTCAGCATCGGAACCAGCCACATTCCGCCCTCGAAGACACTGCCAACGTTGGGCAGTACGACACTCAGATGACCGATGAATTTCTGGTTCAAGCTCCGCCAGTAGTACGTGCCTGTGTGATTCTCGTCGCCTTCGAACATGATGGAGAGCGCATCGGACTGGCCATCCACCGCGACGGCTGTCGAATTCATGCCGTCCAGCATCCGATCGATCTCGCTGAGGTGGTCCGAAAGGTCGCGCAAATCGACTGCGACTGTCGATGCGATCGCCCTCACATCCTGGACCTGCGGCATCACGTTGTTGAGGCGTTTCATTGTGTCTTGAACCTTCTGGATGCTGCCGCCGTTAACGAAGTAGGCGAGCACCGCCATCGTATCCTCCAATTGCGGCGGCGATGTGGTCTGTGCGGCAGTAATCAGCATGCCCGGCTTCAAATACTCCGCCTGCGCCGAATTCTGATTTGTTTCGAGTGCGATATACGTATCGCCGAGCAGCGTGTCTTGGCGGATGACCCCGCGTATGTCGGTGGGGATGCGGGCATCACCTGCCACGTTAACGGTCACCGCAACCACTGCCCCCTGCACATCCACGGCCGTGACCTGTCCGACTTTCAGCCCGTTGAGCGTTACATGCGCGCCGTCGGGAAGGTTGAGCGCACTCGCGAACTGAATCGTAATGGCGTAGCCGTCTCGGACACTGCCTTGCACCGATGGCAGGTCTTTCGGCCCCAGTGAACACGATGCGGTCAGCCCGACCACGAAACACATCGAAATGGCGCCTAGACCGAGCTTCCATCGTTTGGCGCGGATCATCGAACGCCCTCAACTAAGAGTCTGTCGAGATTTCCAGTCAGGACAACCGGTTCACCGGACCCATTGTCGACAGTCATCGGCTGATAGTTCATCGTCGGTCCACCCGGACGGCCGAACTGTTGCTGTAGCACGGTCGTCACCGAAGGGAGGGAATCAAGCAGACTTGCAAGATCTTTGGACCGGGTCGCGGCAAGGTGGATCGCGTCGCTGACCGGCCCATGCACCGTCGGCCATAGCAGATCACCGTAATTGACTTGAATGCTGTGCAACACCGCGATTAAGTATCCGGTGCCATCGACCAGCTTCGTGACGCCTGGCCACAGGTCAATTCCCTCGGCAACCACATCCGGCAATTCATTCAGGAGCGAGCTGACAGTCGACCAGTTGTGGAGTGCTTCCTCTGTCAAGGGCGCCATGTTGAGAACGCTCGATCCTATATCGGAGACCAGTTGGTCTGGACTCTCTGCGGCAGCCGATGCGTGCTCCAACATCGCGCGTGCGTTCTCACCCTGCCCCTGTAACTCCGTATCGAGACTTCCGATCGCGTGAGCCAGGCTCTTTTCGCCCTCTGCCGGAGTCATTGCATCTACGAAGTCTGCTGCAGACCCGACGATTTCGGAGATGCTCTTCGGCGTGAAACTGCGATTCATTGGGATACACGCCCCTGGTTCGAGATGCGGGCCGGAATCGTAGTTGCCGACTAGTTCGAGGCTACGGTCAGCCAGTAAGGATTTCGACCGTGTCACAACCTGCACGTCTGCACGATATTCGCGCCCTGGGTCTAGTGAGAAGCTCACGATCACGCGATCACCTGCAGGTTCGACTTTGTCAACTCTTCCCACGCGATAGCCCATCTGGGTCACCGGATTGCCTGGGTACAACCCGAGGGAGTCTGGCATTTCTGCGCAGAATGCCGACGTGCTGTCCTGCGAGTCACCGCGTACCACGTACAGGCTTCCAGCTACTACAAGCGCAATCGCTACAGCGCCGGTCACGGCTGCGGCGAGCTTCCGATTGATGTGTGACATATCAGCACGTCCCTCCTGGAACAGGAACACAGACCGTCGAGGCCAATATGGTCCCTCCGCTGATCTGGGCGATTCCCGCCGGCGTCAGCCATGCAGCCAGCCGATCGCGGAGCTGTTGGAGTTGATCGATGGCGGGACCCATGTCCTGCTGGAAGGCACCGATCGAATCGCGCAGTTGCTCGATCTTCGGCCGCATTTCAGGTTCGTGGGCAAGATAGAACTTTTCGAGCGGAATGACCCGGTATAGGACCTCACCGAGGAGCGTATAGGCCTCGTTGAAGCCGACGTGCGTATTGTGATAGGTGGACAGCACCACCTCGATTCGGCGGATCAAATCGAATACGAAGTCACGCCGTTGATTAAATTGCTGTAGATATTGTGCCGCCATATTCACAATGTCACGAATCTGCTCACGCTGGTGGTCCATCACAGTGCCGATGCTGTCCATTCCCGAGATGATCGTGGCGATCGAACCCGGATTCCGTTGCAGAGCATCTGCTGTCTGACCGATGTTTGCGTCGATCGTGCCGCCATTCACGCTGTCGGTGACGGTCGGCGCCGCCTGAAGCACATCAGCGATAGAGTACGGGACGTTCACGCGGTCGACTGGTATAACAGCCGAACCAAGATCGTTGTTGCCCAACGGAAGCACCGAGATTGCATACCCGCCGACCGGAGTCAACATTCGCACGTCGATTCGGGAGTCGGAGCCGATGAAGACCTCTCTCTTGATCTCGGCGGTCACCCGGACGAACGAATCCCCGATGGACAGGGCAGTGACCTTGCCGACGCTGATGCCGGCAACACGGACGTCGTCACCGATTTCAATCGCTGCAGCGTCTGTCGTTTCGAACGAAATTTGTTTGCGGCCTGGCGGTTGTACGTACACCAGCACTGTGATCGTCAGCGCGATGACAACCACGACCACGACCGCGACGCCGAGTGTCAGCTGACTGCGGTACCCCCGGGTGATCCGCCTCAATCCCCTGACCGCAATGGTCATCGTGCGTTGCATACAACTACCTCGCTGCCATTGAGAAGCACCTGGACTGTCGTCGGCAATGTGGCGACTCCGTTGGTGCAAGATACGTTGGCCGAGGTCGCCGACACCTGCGGCAACTGCAGGCCCGCGATCGACGCGGGGAGCAAGCGCAGTGCATCGGCCGCAGCCGGCAGAGATTCGAACGCGTTTGTTAGCATCTGGTCAATATCCATGTCATGCGTCAGACCGAGTTGCTCGATCAATCGGAATAGCGGCCTCATAAACTGAGGCCCAAACACGGCTGTCTTCTGGAACTTGTCGAGCACTGTCATCGCATCTTCAATCGAATAGTTGAGCGAATCCAGGAAATCCATCACCTGCGGCGAACGGCTGCCCATCGTGTCGGCGATCCGCGCCATGTTCGCGGTCAGCGTCGAGAGGACTTGTTGACGGTCGCGTGCCATCGCGGCAAGTTTGTCCGCGCTTTCGAGCATCGGAGCGAGCCCCCCGCCGTCACCCTGCAATAGCGCAATCGCATTCTCAGTGAAGTGGTTGATCTCGTCGGTGCTCATCGTGGTCAAAACGGGTTGCAAGCCGTTGAACAGCTGCGTGATGTCGAAGGACGGCTTCGTATTGGCTGTGGTGAGATGATCGACCGGCGTTCCTGGATTCTCAGGCACCGTCAGCTCGATGTACCTGGCACCGGTGAGATTCTGATACTTGACCGCGAGCTCCGTTGTGTTCGTGAGTTCGTACGGTTCTTTGAGTGTGAATGCTACCTGGGCGAGGGTGTGACCGTCCTGGCTTGTGAGCTCAACCGAAGTCACCTTGCCGATCTGCACGCCTCTGGTTCTAACATCGCCATTCTCGTGAAGTCCGGATACGTCGGTGAATTGCGCTGTGTAAGCACGGGTATCACCCTCGACAGGGCTCTTCATCGCGTTGACCACAATGACGAACAACAGTGCAGCGACCACCGCCACCACACCTAATTTGAGCGCCGTAAGCCCAAGTTTCATATGCGGCTTCATCGCGGCCCCTCTCCCTGCTGCGCCGCCGTCGCCCCGGCCATCGCACTGAGTGGCGCTGCCAAGGACGGAAGGTCGTCGAGCGCGACGCGAAGGTTGAGGATTCTTTTGTCGCCGTTCGTCGAGAAAATATTGTTGTACCGATCGATCAAGCTCGCGAGTTTGCCCAGCGCCGTGCCATTGTCGAGAAGGTTCGGCAGTGCGGTGGCGAACGCCCGTGCGATCTCCGTTAGCGGTGTCAACTCTGTCGCGTGTGAAGCCAGTAGAATGCCAGCCGAACCAAACAGCTTTTTCGACGCCAGCTCAAGTCCTGCCTTACCCCGATCCATCATGGGATCATTGACACCAAACGAGCCATCGGGCATCTTGTTGAACTTGGTGTCGAACAGGATGTACAACGCCTGGATGGCCTGGTCGCTGAAGGCCGGCATCACGTCCAGGATGTCGTTTACCCGAGACAGCAACGCGCTCGGTATCTCCCGCTGCGTTTTCGCCACTTCGTCAGCCAGGACAATACCGGTCTGGATAAGCGGCGTCACTCCGTCGCTGTACCGGATGACCTTGTTCAACGTAGTGATCATGCTCGTTGTAAGGGTTCCATCGATAGTGTGTGACCCCTGTTCGAGCAGTGTCGACATCGTGTAATCACCGACCGTTGTGCGCTGAAGTTCCGCCCCGGAGACCAGGTTGTTACCCCCCTCCTTGGCCACCAGATTGACGGCCGCGACCCCAAAATAGTTGAGCGGACGGAAGTCCAAGTCCATCGAGTCTGTCAACCCCTCGACCTCATCAGGCTTCAGAGACAATTGGATGCGTACCATGTCTTGATCTGTCTTCTCGACGGACGTCACCTCACCAACTTCGGCACCTCGCAAAATCACCCTGGTGCCTTCGGCCACGCCAGGCCCGACCTGAAGAGTTTCGACCGTGAGGCGCAATCCGTCGGGTTTTGTCAGAAGCGGACGAATCCAGATAGCCGTTACAAGCACGATCGCCACCAGCACGATGGTGAGACCGGCAGCAGTGTTGACCATTCGGATTTGGTGCTCGTCGGACCCACGGATGAAGTCCTGATTTCTCGGTTTGCTCATTATCTTATCCTTTGAAGGTCAACACCGGGCTCAGACCCCAGAGCGCCACCGTCATGCAGAAGTTCAGTACCACGATTAATACGAGGCTGGCCCGAATCGCCCTGCCTGATGCCAATCCGACCCCGGCCGGCCCGCCGCTGGCAAAGTATCCGTAGTAGCAATGGATGATTGTAACGACGACGCAGAACGTAATTGTCTTGAGTACCGATGCTCCCAGGTCCGGCCAATTTAGGAATTGCGCGAAGTAGTGGTCGTACGTTCCGTGTGGTTGTCCTTCGAAAGTCTTCACGATTACACCGCCGACGAAGAAGCTCACCACCAGCGCCATCAGGTATCCGGGCAAGACCACCAACAGACCCCCAATGAGTCGGGTGCCTACGACGAATGGAATTGATTGCAGGCCCATAGCTTCCGTGGCGTCGATCTCCTCCGAAATTCTCATGGCGCCAATTTCTGCTGTCATGCGGCAACCGGCCTGTGCGGCAAACCCGATTCCGGTGATAATCGGCGCGATAACGCGAATATTGCCGAACGATCCGATGATGCCGGTGAGGGGACCGAAACCGAGCAGGTCGAGCGCTAGGAACGCCTCGATGGCGACCACAGCTCCGACCGCGACACCGAGAAAGAACATTAGGCTGATTACGCCGCCGTCGACGACCAATGATCCACTGCCCCAAGCCATGTCGTTCATGGTCTTCCAAGTGGCCTGACGGTAGTGTTTGACGGTTCGGGGAAGGGAGATGACGACTTTCCACACGAACACCGCCAGCTGGCCGATCTCACCGACCATGCCTGATATGCCGCGCCCCACCACCCTGAAGGGCCGAAACATGACCGGCGGAACCGGACTGTATTTTGAGGAAGCATTCATTTCATCAGGCCAATCGGGTCGGATAGAACATCAGCTGCAGCTGGCTGACCAACAGATTTGTGATAAAGATGCTGAAGACACTGAGCACCACTGACGCGTTGACGGCGTTCGCAACCCCCTTGGGCCCGCCTTTCGCCTCGAGTCCTCGCAGACTCGCAATGGAGACGACGATTGCGGCGAACAGAAACGCTTTCAACACCGAGAACGCTAGGTCGGTGGGAGAAGTAAATGCGCCGAACGACTGCCAGAAACTGCCCGGTACGACGTCGGCGACATTCACAGAGATGATGAGGCCGGCAGCGACACCGGTCGAGATGATGATGATGCAAAGGATGGGAGAGATTAGGAGCATCGCCAAAAATCGCGGCATCACCAGACGTTCTACCGGGTCCACGCCCATCACACGCATCGCGTCGATTTCCTCGCGGATTGACCGTGCACCCAAGTCGGATGAGATTGCCGAGGCAGCCGCGCCACTCATGAGCAGACCCGCCGCCATCGGTGCACCCTGGCCGACGACACCAAGTCCGCTTGCCGCGCCCGCGAGTGAACTGGCACCGACCTGATTCATGATGCCACCGACCTGGACCGACACCTCGGCGCCGATCGGGATAGCCATCAGCAACGCGGGCAGCGCCGTCACCTTGAACAGCGCCCACATCTGATCCGCGATCTCATGCACGGGCAGACGCAGCTTGATCGTGTCAACAACCGTGTACCGCAGTACTTCGGTAACCAGATGTACCAGCCTGCCCAACGTCTCCAGGCTCCGGACTGGCGCACTTTTGTTGAGGTACCCGGCCGCCCGCTGCGTCCGGGCAGGCCGAGCGTTCGCGCCTCTGTGACCGCCCTTGAATGTCCCGTTTGCCGAACCTCGCTGATCATGCTTCAGCGGAACCTCGGTGGTTGCCAGCGTCCCCATCGATCCTCTCCTCGCGTATAAGCGCACGACAATTCTGCCGCGGTCGAATTGGCGTGTGCCGCCTCCGGCAGACTCAAAGACTTCCTTCACCACGTCCGGCCCGAGTGTCGACCGTCGCCCTTGGTGTTTACTGTGATACACGTAACGTTCTGCGTATCATGCTACGCAGGTCTGCCCACTACTGGCAAGTGAAAGCGAACTATAGATTGATCTACTTTCAGTCTCCGCAACGACGCAATTCGTTAGGGGAGAGAAGATTTGCGAACTGTGACCAACGTCTTCCGCCCACGCTCCTGCGTGCAGTCACACGCCGGAGAGGATTGGACTGGTCGGGTCGCGGCTGCAGCACCCGTCGCGATTACTCAACGCCCATACGGAAGGGGAATGACCTCAGTATTGAAATCATCTGCAGGAAAATATGTTTCGTCGAAGCTTTGCTGAATCGCGACCTGCGCGCTCGGCGGCAGGGTGTGCATGATGTACCGGACGCGTTCCTGCCGGCGGGCCACGGCCTGCCGGAACGGCATCCCCGGCGTCGCCTTCATCTGCGGAACGATCCCCTCGACGTCGTCGACCCCACCGGCATGGTGACCGGCGTCGACCATCGCCTGCTCCTGCGCCATCTGCGCCTCGTCCTTCTCCTCCGACATCCCGATCGGACCGATCATCGTGCCGTTCAGAAACTGCTTGACCACCGGCTCCTCACTGGTGAGCAGCACCTCCCGCGGCCCGAACATCACCAAATGCCGACGGAACAGCATGCCAATGTTGTCCGGCACCGTCCGCGCGAGATTGATGTTGTGCGAGACGATCAGAATGGTCGCGTCGATCTCGGCGTTGATGTCGATCAACGTCTGCGAGATGTAGGTGGTGCGCACCGGGTCCAGACCCGAGTCCGGCTCGTCCACGAGGATGATCTGCGGGTCGAGCACCAGGGCGCGGGCCAGGCCGGCGCGTTTGCGCATACCACCGGAGATCTCACCCGGCAGCTTCTCCTCGGCCCCGAGGAGACCGACGAGTTCCATCTTCTCCATCACGATCTTGCGGATGTCGGACTCGGACTTCTTGGTGTGCTCCCGCAGCGGGAACGCCACGTTGTCGTAGAGGTTCATCGACCCGAACAGGGCGCCGTCCTGGAACAGCACACCGAACAGCTTCCGGATCTCGTAGAGCTCCTTGGACGAGCACTCGAGAATGTTGGTGCCGTCGATCACGATCGAGCCCTGCTCTGGGCGGAGCAGACCGATCAACGACTTGAGAAACACCGACTTACCCGTACCCGACGGCCCGAGCAACGCACTGACCTCACCAGAGGGAAGGGTCAACGTGACGTCCTGCCAGATCCTCTGCGAGCCGAACGACTTGGTCAGTCCCTCGACGGCTACCTCGACACCCACCATTACCTCCGCGTCTTTTCAGACATCCCCGAGCACCCACGCGGACACGTCGACCGGATGGACGCGGCCACAGCACTGTCGCATGTCCTTACAGGGCTACTTACTGAACCAGCAATGACGGCGTCTCTCATCGGACTACCTTCCTCGGCTTCTGACTACGGTCGCACCGGCGCCCTTAGGTCACCGTGTAAAACACCCGGGCCTTCGGATCCGGTCCACTTTGCGGGCACACTCGGGCGCCTACATATGCGTCGGAGGTCGGCGATATGCCACGATCAGAGTGGATCTCCCTCGTGAAATAGTCGCCGCCCCATGATCGAATCGAAATCGCATATGAGCCACGGACCGAACGAACATAATTTAGAATAGATTCGACTATGTGTCAACGCTCACACCAGATGGGGGAAGGTGGCCGCGAACCCGGGGCCATCGAACCGCGCGAACACGGCAGGAGGATCGTTCTCACCTCGGCCCGCCATGTAGCCCTCGGAAAGCTGCATGAAGTGGACAGAAGGGAGCGGCTAGGGCCGCCGCAGACAGTGCTTCCTTGTTCGCGATCTCGCATGGTTCTCCTCTGCCGCATCCTCGTTCCGCCAGATGATGTAGCGGCGAATCATGCTGCTCTGCTCCTTGTGACCGATGCCGATCGAGGCGCAGTTCCCGGTACTGCGGACCTTCACCCTCGACGGGCACCTCAAGCCGCCGAGAAACCGCTCGAAGTCTCTCGTTCTTCCGGTACCTGCGCAGCCTGTATCCGACGGACGTTCGGCTGTCGATCGAGCAAAACTACACTTGTCCTCGCCCAAGCCGTTACGCGGCGAACAGCTGCCGCACCTCATGTAGTCGGGTGTAGGTAGCGCGCGACTCCCGCCCGAGTGCAGCGTGCTTGCCGCCGCGTTCGGCCCGCTGCCGGACCGGATGCAGCTGCAGATTGCAGATTCAGCAGCTCGAACTCGTCGAGACAGACCACCTCGGCGACCAAGAACTCGGCGAGCTTGGTCAGGCTGCAGGTCGACACGGCAGATCGTGCTCGGTGGAAGTGGACTTGGCGATCTTCGGAACCGGCCTGCCCTGCATGGGCAGTAGGGCATCTGGCTGCGCTGCCAGGTCATACCGACCGGGGGCCGCGACAGATTGTCTGCGCCAGTCGATTGCCCCTCGTTATCGTCGAGCGAGTGCACTCGTACTCTGTCACCCGACCAAATTGACGGGTGCCGTGCCCGCTATACCGCAACCGGGCGGCATGCCGACCCGAACAGGCAAAGGTTTCCGGGTAGGGCACTAGCGGAGTTGCGGGGGGTGTCGTTCGCGCGGCCCGAATCGCTCGGGAGCAGAAGCGTCGACTGCCTGCTGCAGCCGCTCTGCGGTGCAGAGGCATCGAGTGCGATCGACTCGTCCACATCGCGTGCTCGCGATGGCGGATCGTGATCGCGTTTGGTCGTCTAGATCTGGCCACACAGGCGGCAGGCTTCTCCGCCAGCTTGGTCTCGGTCACCGGGCCGCGGATTCCGATGCAGTTCATCTCGGATCTGTCTCGTGTTCGTTGTCCGAGACCGTCGACCAGAATCTCAACGCTAGGCCTCTACCTCTTGCGGCCTTCCCTACCCCAGGGACAATAAGGCGCGGTTTCGGGTTCGCTCGCGTCCGCACTATTCTCCTTCCGCGGCGATACCCGATAGGGGCCTGCCTGAAGGCTCCGCCTCGGGAGGAAGGGGACGTGATGCCCTTTCCAGTAACACGGATATGCATGACCCGGTGACGACGGCAGAGGTAACCTCTCGGCGCGCTCATACACAACCGCTCGGGTTGCGATGGAATCGGAAGATCGACGCCGAGGCCGCTGACCCGTGGCATACATCAACTCGGCGGTTCTCTTCTGATCACCGCGGCTGCCAGGGACTCGGCTGGCACGTCTCGTCATCCGCCGCCAAAGCGGCCGATCGGGGTGCCTGGCTGACCAGTGCTCCCTTGCGGATGCTCTGCCCCTCAGGGCACTAGGACGCGAACAGACTCTGCAACACACGCAGGCTTGTCCTCATCCTTGATCTCGATGGTGTACTTCACGACCACCCGCGAGCCCTGCCTGGTGTGCTCGAACGACGCGATCTCGCCGCCTACCCGGATCGATGCCCCCACCCTCACTGGCTGCGGGAAGCGCAACTTGTTCAGCCCGTAGTTGATGACAAGTTTCACGCCATCGACGCGCATCAGGTCGGCACTGAGCCTCGGTAACAGCGAAAGCGTGAGGTAGCCGTGCGCGATCGGGCCACCGAACGGACCCTGCGCCGCCCGCTCGGGGTCGACATGGATCCACTGGTGATCATCGGTGGCGTCGGCGAACGCATTCACGCGGTCCTGCGTGATCTCAAGCCAGTCGCTGTGGCCGAGGTGATCGCCGACGGCGGCCTCGACCTCGTCTATTTTCCGGAATACGCGCATTGACTCTCCTTGTGTCTGCCTGGTTATGGAGCGGTTATGGCAGCTAGTTCAACTGTGGTCGGGCAGCGACGAGCCGGGATGGCCCGCAGTTGACCGCCCGAACACTACTGTCCGCCTCATGGAAAGACCGTCAGACGCTACCGCGAGCACAAAGCGAATACCCGACGCTGATCAACTGAAAAGCATCTCATTATTTAATGATGAATAAAAAGATAGGCCGTCTCCGACTCGACGTCAAGGACGAGTACCTAAGCTGCAGATCGCCCATCGGTGGTCCGGCCCGGCAGGCAGCGTGCGCGTCTCACCCTCGGTCGGCACGCTTTTGTGGCGGCCTGAACTGCCCGGCGCTCGCTCGGCTACCCGGGTCAACCACGCCACGACCTGCATCGATCTGGATCGACGGGTTGCGGCCAGGGGCGTCGAATCGCCTTAGACCGCGGGCTTCACCAGCCCACCGTTTGGAGGCGTAGCTTGCGAGACGCGATTTGAGACGATGCATCAACGTCGCGTCGTGCGAGTGACACCAGCCCGATGTGGCGATTGTGTCTTGCCGGAACCGTAGGGGATCTGTTCGTCGACAATTGGACTACACTCGGGTGGCATTGGAACTGTCCGCTGATGATATGTACGTCGCGGTGAAACAAGGAACGTCAAGGCCGCCGACGCATACTATGGCGGCCTGACGCCCTCTCGGGCAACGGAATCGCGGTGTCCTCACTGATGGTCCGCGCTGTGGGGAGACTTCAACAATATGGTTACCCTTGAAGGTGGACACCGGATTTCTTGCGGGAATTGACAACGTAGACGACACGATCGGCGAGCAGCAGTCCACCTCCTGGCCGCCGACAGCTTGGCAGCAATAGTAATATCTATCGTGATGGGCGCAACCCCGGAATTTCAGTACCGCTGATACGTATTCACCGCGACCGCATGGACCTCGCAGCACCCCGTTGGATATGACTTGTGTACACACGCGATGGTGATCATGCCCGTCGCACGGGCAGATTGGGCTGGTACGGGACAGTGCAGAGAATTGTGATTGTCGGGGCGGGCCTGGCCGGTCTGCGCTCCGCGGAGGAGCTCCGGCGAGCCGGATACGAGGGTGACCTGGTTCTTCTCGGAGGTGAACTGCACCTTCCCTACGACCGCCCGCCGTTGTCGAAGGAAGTGATGCGCGGGGAGAAGAGCGACACCACTCTCAAGCCGCGTGAGTTCTTCGACGAGAAGAACATCGAATTACGCCTGGGGGTCGAGGCGGTCTCGTTGGACACCGGATACCGCATCCTGAGACTCGCCGACGGCACCGAACTCGGCTACGACGAACTGGTGATCGCCACTGGCCTCGTGCCGCGGCGGATCCCGGGCCTGCCGGACCTCGCGGGCGTCCACGTCCTCCGTTCCATCGACGAGAGTCTGGCGTTGCGCGCGGACCTCGCCGAGGGCAAGCGAGCGCTGATCGTCGGGGCGGGCTTCATCGGCTGCGAGCTGGCCGCGAGCATGCG
The DNA here is from genome assembly GCF_017656075.1 of Rhodococcus sp. ZPP. Taxonomy (NCBI): domain Bacteria; kingdom Bacillati; phylum Actinomycetota; class Actinomycetes; order Mycobacteriales; family Nocardiaceae; genus Rhodococcus; species Rhodococcus sp. ZPP. The sequence continues at coordinate 4,688,090 of NZ_CP058638.1, read as the reverse complement.
CGCCGGTGGCCTCGACGTCGTGCTGGTGGAGCCGCAGCCGACGCCGCTTGCGTCCGTGCTCGGCGAGAAGATCGGCGGACTCGTCGCCCGGCTGCACACCGGCGAGGGGGTCGACCTGCGTGCCGGTGTCGGGCTCACCTCGCTGGTGGGCACCGACCGCGTCACCGGAGCGGTCCTCGGCGACGGAAGCGAGGTGGACGTCGACGTCGTGGCGATCGGTGTCGGCTCGATGCCCGTCACCGCGTGGCTCGACGGCTCGGGCGTCGAACTGGACAACGGTGTGGTGTGCGATGGCGTGGGACGTACGGCGGTCCCGCACGTGTGGGCGGTCGGCGACGTGGCCGCGTGGCAACTGAAGGTGGGCGAGCGCAAACGCGTCGAACACTGGAGCAACGCCGGTGAGCAGGCCAAGATCCTCGCCGGGGCGTTGACCGGGACCGGCGACGAGAACGCGGCCGCACAGGTGCCCTACTTCTGGAGCGACCAATACGACATCAAGATCCAGGCACTGGGCACGGTGGCAGCCACCGACGAGGTGCACGTGATCAAGGACGACGGCCGCAAGTTCCTCGCCTACTACGAGCGGGACGGCATCTTCGCCGGTGTCGTCGGCGCCGGCATGGCAGGAGGCGTCATGAAGATGCGGGCCAAGATCGCGGCGGGAACTCCGATCGGCGAGGTGCTCGAGGCCGCGTCAGGTACCTGCTGATCGGGGTTCTCCCCACCTTCGAGGGCGGCGGCGCAGGGGTATAAGTGAGTGTTTGGAGATGGTCACGATTCGGGGGTCGATTGCCATGGTCGGAGTCCCGGTGCCGGTGCGAGTCGTCGTGTCATGAGCCCGATCATGGCCCACTTGATGAACGCCTCCGAGTGTGCAAGCAGGCGCTCATAGTCGTGGTCGAGGCGGCGACAGCGCACCAGCCACGACAGCGTCCGTTCGATCACCCAGCGGTGCGGTAGGACGGCAAACCCACTCTGCCCTTTGGGTTTCCAAACGATATCCAGTGCGATGCGGCAGTGCGTGTCGACCCAGGCGACCAGCTTCCCGGCGTAGCCGCCGTCGGCCCACTCCACGACCAACGACGGCATCGCCGTCTTCGCCTGCGCCAGTACCCGGCGTCCGCCGTCACGGTCCTGCACACTCCCCACTGCCACCAACACCACCAGCAGGCCCGAGCGTGTCGGTCACCGAGTGCCCTTTTGCGCCCGATTGACTCGTTTCGCGCCGTCCCAACCGCGCGTGTCCGTTTCGACGGTGTCGGCACCCTTGACCGCCTGAGCGTTTCGGTCACCCCAGACTCGTTCCATACCTTGAAGTATCAGTACACCGTCTCCCACTTCGGAAAATCATGCGGCAACTGGCGCCAGGAACAGCCGGTGCGGTTGACATACAAGATCGCATCCACGATCCGGCGGCGCGAGTGAATGGGCGGGCGACCAGCCGAAGGTACCGGAACCATCGGTGCGATCAACTCCCACTGCGCATCGGTCAGATCGGACGGATACGGCTTCGGCTTGCGATGCTCCTTACGAGAACCCATGCCCCATCATGAGTCACCGATCCGCTTCGGGGCTGAAATCGCACAGCTTTCCACACACATACTCAGAGACCTGGGTATCGCAACCATTCCGCAAGCGGCTAGCAGGACAATCGCAGTTCCTGCGTGAATAATTCACGATTCCGGACGATCGGCTGCTCGGGATCTCGTTCGGTTACGCCAACGACGACCACCCCGCGAACAGCTATCGCACCTGAGGTGCGCAACTAACGAACGTCGTAACGTGGGTTGATCGCTGAGCCAAAGCACCGGAGTTGTTCGGTTGAGTTCGTGCAGCGGTCTAGGCGCCTTCGATGATGGCGGCCATTCCTTGCCCGCCTCCGATGCACATCGTGAGAAGCGCCTTGCCGCCGCCGCGTCGCCGCAGTTCATGCAGGGCGGTGGTCGTCATTCGCGCACCGGTGGCACCGATCGGGTGTCCGAGCGAGATCCCGGACCCGTTGACGTTGAGGCGGTCGCGGTCCTCGAATCCCCATTCCTTCAGAACGCCGAGCACCTGGCACGCGAATGCCTCGTTCAGCTCGATCAGCGTGAAGTCGTCGAAGCTCGCGCCGGTCCTGCGGAACAGCTTCGACGTGGCCGCGACCGGACCGAGGCCCATCAGTCCCGGTTCGCACCCGGCGGCAGACCACCCGGTGAGGAAACCCATCGGCTCGAGCCCGAGTTCGTCGAGTTGATCCTCGGCCACAACGAGCATCGACGACGCCGCATCGTTCTGCTGGCTCGCGTTGCCCGCGGTAACAACACCGTCCGGGAGCGCACTGCGCAACCGCGCCAGGGTCTCGGGCGTGGTCTCCGGACGGATACCCTCGTCCCTGGAGACGACGGAGACATTGCCCTTCCGGTCGGTGATCTTCACCTCGATCACCTCGTCGTCGAACTTTCCTGCCTCCCAAGCAGTGTGGGCCTTGGCGTGGCTTTCGGCGGCGAACGCGTCCGACTCCTCACGGCCGATCCCACACCGTGTCGCGACGTTCTCGGCGGTCTCGATCATCCCGCTGATCTTCCCGAACCGCCATTCCGGCTGGGAGCGTTCCCGGCCGCGGTCGAGGCGGTCGTACAGGTTCAGCGATCCGGTGCGGGTCCCCCAGCGGGCACCGGTGGTGTAGTGCTCGATATTGCTCATCGACTCGACGCCACCGGCGAGCACCACGTCGGCGGCGCCGGTCTGCACCATCATCGACGCGGTCACCAGGGCCTGCAGGCCCGTGCCGCACCGGCGGTCGGTCTGCAATCCGGCGACGGAGATCGGCAGTCCCGCCTCGAGGGCGGCCCACCGGCCGATGCACGGGGCCTCGGAGTTGGCGTACGACTGCCCCATCACGACGTCCTCGATGAGGATCGGGTCGATCCCGGACCGCGCCACGGTCTCCTTGATCACGGTGGCGGCCAACGTCTCTGCCGGGACGCCGCGCAGTGCGCCGCCGAAACGGCCGACCGCGGTGCGGACCGGGGCGACCAGTGCTGCTCTTCGCATGTGACTTTTCCTTGTCTCAGGGAACCAGGGCCCCACCGATCACTTGTGTACGGGTTCAGAGTGCTTTCTTGGCTTCGCGGACGAGGCCGCCGCCGATGATCAGACGCTGGATCTCGCTCGTGCCCTCGTAGAGGCGAAGCAAGCGGATGTCGCGATAGATGCGTTCGACCGCAACACCTCTCATGTATCCGCTACCACCATGGACCTGCACCGCGAGGTCGGCGACCTTGCCGGCCATTTCCGTGCAGTACAACTTCGCCACGGACGGGGCGATGCGACGGTCCTCACCGCTGACGTACTTCTGTGCCGCCTCCCGCACCAGCGCGCGGCCCGCGGACACACCCACCTGCTGGTCAGCGAGCATGGCCTGCACCAGCTGGAAGTCGCCGATCGGAGTGCCACCCTGCTTCGTGACCGCCGCGAACGACACGGACTCATCGAGCGCGCGCTGTGCACTGCCGACGGCGAGGGCCGCGATGTGCACCCGACCCCGGGCAAGGGAGGTCATAGCGGCCCGGTAGCCGGCCTCTTCACTGCCGCCGACCAGGGCAGATTCGGGGACGGTGACGTCGTCGAACGCAACCTCTGCGGTCCAGGCACCCTCCTGGCCCATCTTCTTGTCTTTCGGACCGACCACGACACCGGCCGTGTCGGCCGGAACGAGGAACACCGCGATCCCGGTGCCGGTCTCGTCGGCGGGACGGGTGCGGGCAAACACGACGAACAGATCGGCCAACGGTGCGTTGGTGATGAACCGCTTGGTGCCGTTGATCGTCCACGTGCCGTCTTTCAGGGTCGCGCGGGTGGTCAGGCCCGCCGGGTTCGACCCTGCCTCCGCTTCGGTCAGCGCGAACGACGCGACCACCTCACCCGACGCGATCCGCTCGAGCCATTCCGACTTCTGCTCGTCGGTACCGAAGTTCACCAGCACCTGACCGGCGATCCCATTGTTGGTACCGAACATCGACCGCAATGCCAGGCTCGTGTACCCGAACTCCATCGCCAGTTCCACGTCCTGCGTGAGGTCGAGCCCGAGGCCGCCCCACTGCTGCGGAATGGCGTACCCGAACAGACCCATCTCCGCCGCCTTACGGCGAACGTCGTCCGGGATCACATCCTTTTCCGCGATTTCACTTTCCCTCGGAATTACTTCCTTCTGAATGAATGTTCTCGTCTGCGCGAGAATGTCCTTGAAGTCTTCATCACTCACTTCGCGTTCAGCCATGACGGTGAATATCCAGCAAGCCCGGCCCTGGTGTCAAGTACGGGCCGTGCGCGGAAACGTGCTGCACAGAGGGCCTTCCGACACATAGGAAGGGGTTAACTCTCGGTTTCCTCGAGGGTCTTTGACCGCAGCGGATAAGAGCGCTTGAATAAGTAGCAAGCTCCGGGCGAAATACTCGTCTCAGACGATTCGCGAACGAAACTTTTCATCTAGAGAGACGAGATATTCCCGGACAGCTTCCGGATCCACGGTGGTGCGGCTACTCCGAGTTGGGTCGCCTCATACGAGAGGCACAGTTATTTCTCACCGGTGAGGGCACCCACCCCGTACACCTACGAACTTGGGGAAACACATGACACTCCTCGAGGGGCGGGTCGCCGTCGTCACCGGCGCGGCTCAGGGCATCGGTTTCGAGATGGCCCGCAAGTTCGCGAGCGAGGGCGCCTCGGTCGTTCTCGGCGACATGCACGCCGACAACGTCAAGGCTGCCGCCGGAAAGCTGGAGGCCGACGGCTTCCAGGCTGTCGCCGTCGCCTGCGACGTGACCGATCCGGATCAGATGCAGAACCTCGGGAAGACGGCGCTCGACGCGTTCGGCGGAATGGACGTGTGGGTCAACAATGCAGGCATCACCCGAGACGCGACGCTGCGAAAGATGTCGCTGGCCGATTTCCGCGCGGTCATCGACGTGCACCTGCAGGGCGCGTGGCTGGGCACCCAGATCGCGTCGATCGCGATGCGGGAGGCCGGCAAGGGGTCGATCGTCAACATCTCGTCGATCTCGGGCAAGGTCGGCCTGGTCGGGCAGACCAACTACAGCGCCGCGAAGGCCGGGATGGTCGGCCTGACCAAGGCGGCCGCGAAAGAACTCGCCCACCTCGGAGTCCGGGTCAACGCGATCCAGCCCGGCGTGGTGAACACCGACATGATCCGCGCCCTGCGCGCCGACATCCTCGAGGCGAAGCTGAAGGAGGTTCCGATGGGACGCGGCGCCGAACCAGAAGAGATCGCCAACGTCGCCTTGTTCCTGGCCTCCGATCTGTCCAGCTACATGACCGGCACCGTCCTCGAAGTCACCGGCGGACGCCACATCTGACAACCAGCCGATCAGTCGCATTGAGGCAGTACTCTGCACGGGTGGAGTCGCGACACGTCGAATACTTCCTCGCCACCGTCGACAACGACGGCTTTGCGCTCGCGGCCGAGGCCCTGGGCGTCACCAAGCCGTCGTTGTCGAAGGGACTGCGCAACCTCGAACGTGACCTCGGTGCCGAATTGTTCCACCGCGTGGGCCGCGGTCTCGTGCTCAGCGCGGCGGGGAAGGCGTTCGTCGGTCCGGCCCGGCAGATTGTGCGAGACCTGGTGGCCGCCGAGAGCTCGTTCGTCGACGTCTCGGGACTGCCGCGTGGGCGACTCGACATCTGCGCGTCGGCGCACGTTGCCGAAGGCCCTGTCACGGAATTGATCGGATCCTTCCGCAAGCAGTATCCCGGCGTGGTCGTCCGGCTCGCCGACCTGAGGCCTTCCGAGGTCATCGGGTCGCTGATCCGGGACGGACATTGCGAAATAGCCTTCAGTCATTTCCCTTGTGCCGCAGCAGGGTTGACAACGCGGGCACTCGGATTCCACGAATACTGGCTGGTGCTTCCCCCGAACGCCGAAATAGACTGGCGGGAACCGTTCCCCCTCGACGATCTCCCCAATCTCCCGGTGGTGGGGCTGCCCAAGGAATCGTCTTCGCGCACCGTCATCGAGAAGGCGTTGCAGGCGGCGGGGAGCCGGACGGTGATGTCGGCCGTCGTCGAGCAGCGAGAAGCCGTCGGCGCATTCGTCGTCCAAGGAATAGGAATGTCGTTCATCGAACGCACCAATGCGAAACGGGCCGCAGTCGGCGGCGCCCGAGTCTGCCCCCTCGACCCGCCGATCACCGCCCCCTACGGGGTGATCTACGACGAGGCCCGGCTGTCTCCGGCAGGACGCGCATTCCTCGACACGCTCGCGCCCTGAAACTCGTCGAGCGCGGCGATGAACGCCGCCGCGGCGGGAGGAAGCGGATCCGGTCGATGGACGAGACCGATGGTCCGCACCTCCCGCGGCGCGAGCGAGCGAACCACGACCCCCGGCAGTTCCTGCTCGGCGACGCGCCGCGGCAGCAGCGTCGCCCCCGCACCCTGGACAACCAACTCCCACATCGACTGACGATGCGCACACTCGACTGCGACGTTGTGCACCGGCAGTCGTGGACGCGACCCGATCTCCACGATCATCGGAATATCGGCGAGCAGGTCCACCGGCACCGGATCGGGTAGTTCGATCGCCAGATCCGCGTGTAGCGCGAGCACGATCTCCTGCTCCCCCACCACTCGGAACCCGAGCCCCTGGTCGTCGACGAGCAGTTCGGTCAGCCCGAGATCACACTCACCCGACCGGACCGCGCGGCCCACGCCATCGGGCACGTCCGCCGACACCGTAGACAGGAGCACCCTTGGGAACAGTCGATGAAACCGACCGACGAGACGCGGGAGTGGATCGGCAGCAAGAGAATTGAGAACAGCAATAGTCAACATGCCGGACTGCACGTCGGCGACGTCCTGCACGACCGCCCGCGCCCGCTCGACATCGGCAAGGACCCGCCGCGCCGCATCCGCGAACGACGTGCCCGCCGGAGTGATCCGCAGCTTCCGTCCTCCACGATCGAACAACTCGACGCCCAGATCACGTTCGAGAATACGGATCGCCTGCGACAGCGACGGCTGCGCGATGAACAGCGCCCGCGCGGCCTCGGTGATGCTGCCGTGATCGGCCACGGCGACGAGGTACTCGGCGTCCCGGATATCCACCACGCGAGTCTAGCCTCGGGCTTTCACGCCGGGGATGCCCGGACCGCGTGTTGATCACGAAGAAAGGGCTCTGAACTGCGAGAATATGGCTTGCGGAGGGCCGATATTCACTGCGTTCAAGGAGCACTTTTCTGGTGGGCAATGTCTACTTCGTGTATCCGCCGCTGTCCGTTGACTCCGCCGGAACTGGTGTCGTGTCGCATGCCGGGGCGGTGTTGTTGCTACGCACGGCCGAGGAATCCTGTCTGACTACCGCGTTGTCGAGTGCGCTCGAGCCGTGGCATGAACCGACGACCTCCCACAATCCAGGGAAGATCATCACCGATCTGACGGCGGCACTCGCCCTGGGCGGCGACTGCCTGGCCGAGATCGCGCTGCTGCGGGAAGAACCCGCAGTCTTCGGCCGGGTAACGTCCGATCCGACCGTCTCGAGACTGATTGCCACATTGGCCGCTGACGCTCCGAAAGCGTTGGCGGCATTCAACTCCGCCCGTTCGGCAGCCCGACGGATCGCCTGGATCACCACCGGTGAACAGGCTCCCGCCCGACCGAGATCACCTCCGGTCAACGGCCGACGTACGTCCCCTTCGTGCGTGTTGTGAATGCCTCGAAGGCCGCGGCAGCGTCCTCGGTGGCAAAGGTAATGCGCTGGTTGTCCCACTCCAGGCCAAGCTGCTCGGCCAGGGTATTCGTCTCCGCACCTCGCAAGGCACGGACCGTCGCCCGCAACCCGAGTGGCGGCAGCTGCGCCAGATCCCTGGCAACCTTCAGCGAGTGCTCGAGCACCTGACCATCAGGAACCACCTGGTTGACGAAGCCTGCACGGTGCGCATCTTCCGCCGACATCGGCTGGTCCCGCAGCAAGAAGTCCGTCGCCGCCGATTGTCCCATCAGCTTGGTGACGAAATAGCTCGCTCCCATGTCGGGGCCGAATCCCAGTGTGCCGAACGCAGCTTTGAACTTCACCGACTCACCCGCAATGCGGTAGGTGTGCAGGCCAGCCCATCCGATACCTCCGCCAGCCACGGCCCCATTGATGGCCGCGATGGTCGGCTTCCGAAAGTTGTCAAGCATCTGAAGGATCCATCGGCCCGGCCCCAACGGGTCGAAACGTCGAGCCTGAGCCGAGACACCGAGCGAGGCGTGATCACCCTGCATCACTCCGCCGTAAAACATGACATCCGCATCCGCGCCAGGACCGAGCTTGCCCTCCAGCTGGGCAAAGTCGACGCCGGGGCTCCACGCCGTCGCGCCGTCCGAGACGTTCGCGGTCGTGACGATGACACGAACGCTGTCGTCACGTTCGAGCTCGGCTGAGACGTCCAAGAGTTCCCTCAACAGAGACCCTCCGAGTGAGTTATTGGCGAGCGGACGATCGACCGTAAGCACGGCGACGTGCTCATCCACCGACACGTGCAGTTCCTCCGACATAGCCAGCCTTTCCTCGCGCGGGGGGCTCCGGCGAACCGGGGAAGCTCCCGAGACATTTTACTGTACATTAAACTTTGGGCGAACAGAAGCATTCGTTCGAACCCCCCACGCGATCACCACCGCATGGTCGATGATCCGAACCACATCTTCGACACGCCCGATCAGGACCAGCGATGCCCGCACGGTCGCCGTCGGAGGACCTGGGCCGCTCACTTCGGGTCGGCGCGGTGCTGCCCGAACAGAGGGCCAGGTCTTCGCACCCCCGACAACGAGCCAGCCGAGTCCGGCGTGACGCGGCCGGGGGATTTACCGTTGACACTCGAACGCATCACGAACCAGAGGATGCTCACGAGGCGAATCGCGATCAGACTCCGTACCCTCCATCGACGTTGAGAGTCTGGCCGGTAATCCAGCCGGCACGATCCGACATGAGGAATCGGACGGCCTCGGCGACGTCAGTCACGTCCCCGAACCGACCCAGGGTCGTCTCCGACTTCGCCAAGGCCAGGCCCTGTTCCGTGAAGACCCCCGATTTCACCAACTTGTCGAACATGCCCTCCCCCTCGATGACGCCGGCGCCGACAGCATTCGCGCGAACGCCGAATCGCCCCTCTTCGCCGGCGATGCCCCTGATCAATGCCTGAACCCCCGCCTTGGGAGCCGACGACATCAGGTCCATCTTGCTGTACCGCTCGATCACCGGTGTGACGATGGCGGTCACCGCACCCGACGAAGCACGGAGCATCGGCAGGAAAGGCTGCACCAAGTTGAAGCAGCTCTTGAGGTCGTTGTCGATCACGCGTGAGAAGGTCTCGAGCTCAGTCTTGGCGATGAACGACATCGGAATCACCGGGCCCGCCGCGTAGACGACACCTCGCACGGCGCCCGCATCCGCGACTCGGCTCGCAAAGGCCCGAGCCTCGTCGGGAATCGCGAGATCAACCTGCTCGATCATGACCCCTCGACCACTCGAACGGACGAGCTCCGCCGTCTCGTCGGCGCCCGCACGATTGCCTCGATACGCCACGACGACGTCATGACCGTCCTCCGCCAGGCTACGAGCGATGGCCCGACCCAAACCGCCCGACGCCCCCCCGACAACCGTCCAGCTCATCGATTCCACCATCTTCTCTTCTCACTCCAAACTCGAGGATCGTCCGGCACAGGAAACACACCGCGCGTCATCACGACTTCACAGCACGCAACGGGCTGACTGAACAGGGACCAACATTCCCGGAAATATCTAATTCAGATAAAATAATAGGTGCATGTGACCGGGATCGTCAACAAAACCAGGGTGTCGCAGTCACGACCGTAGAAGGGCAGTTAGAATCGGGTTTGTGCCACGCCTCGCGACGAACAATGCCAGCAGCGCTCCCGTAGCGACGACCAAGTCCGCCAAGACCCGAGCCCGGATCTTGGATGCCACGGCGCACATTTTGTGCCGCAAAGGTTTCTCCGGAACTCGCCTGAGCGATATCGCCGACCGCGCCGAGTGTCAAGCACCAGCAATTTACTACTACTTCGAATCGCGCGAGGACCTGATCGAAGAGGTCATCTGGCAGGGAATGGCACACCTGCACGACCATGTGCGCAAGGCCCTCAAAGCTGCGAGCAGCGTGTCACCCGCGGAACGCCTGAACATCGCACTGGAGCAGCACCTACGCTTCATTCTGACCGAGTCCGACTACACAATGGCCGCGATTCGCAATGCCGCCCAAATGCCCATCGAGCTGCGCGATCGGCAACTCGCCGAGCAGCAGAAATACGCGGTGCTGTGGAGGAAGCTGTTCAGGGACGTGCGAACGGCCGGGCAACTTCGGCCCGGCGTCGACGAGCGGCTCGCACGCATGCTCATCCTCGGTTCGCTCAATTGGTCCACCGAATGGTGGCAGCCACGCGGAGAGTCTGTCGACACCTTGGTCCAGAACGCCAAGCGCATGCTCAACGGAGGATTCCTCAAAGAGGTCGATAACGAGGTCGACTGAGCCCCCGATGACAAGCCGGGGATCCCACGGGCCGATGACAGCCCACGAGATCCCCGGTTTCCAGCTACCCGCCTCCACGGACCACCACGTGTTCCGTTAGCAGGGCGCTGGGTGGCTCGCGCCCTCCGCTCCCTCGGGCGTCGGCTCGCAGGTCTTCGATGTTGCCCTCCGCCTCGTCGCCAGCGATGCCGGGAGTTCAGCTCTCCAGCTCGACGGAAAGCATGTGCGGTGACGGAACGCTGCGAAAGTCCATCCAGTGCCCGTGAGGAGTCAATCCCATGGGGAACGGGAGCTCGATGCGACAGATCGGCCCAGTGCTGCGGATGAGAAGTTCGAGATGGATTTGACGGACAGGCCGTCGCGGGTGCGGACGACCATCATGTACGGCTTCAAGTTTGTCGACGCCCTCGTTCTCAGCCCCTCCGCTGCAATTCATAACGAATGTACGGTCTCATTACGACCTCGTCTGGCACCTATACACAGAGAACAGGTAGTCCACTACCCATGATCCGAGTGGGTACATTCGGCAGACTGGACTCAGGACCCCGCAGAGGGACTTCTGAGGTGCAGGAGATGGTCATGAACACTCTGCCTGAGCGAATCTCCAGTAACACGGAGCGGCCGGCCGGCCGCGCCGCTTACCGTGAAACATGCTCGGCTCCATGGATACTCGACCAGTCGATACGACTGGGCGACAACGACGCACGATTGATCGTCGTCCGGGACGAGTACACCGATACGAGTTACCTCGCGCTGCTCGTCGGCAACGTGACCGGCAGCGCGCCCGTCACCGTGCGAGCAGTCGACGAGGAGGCCCTACTCATCGAGGGCAGCCGCACCATGTTTCCGGAAATTTTGATCGGCGTTGCCGAGTCACCGAGCGCCTCCGACATCGGCCGTCGGTATCTCGAATGCCGGACAGCCGTCGAGGGGTCACTCCGATCGACGATCGACTCGATCGGAGTGCACTCGGTGATCGCCGAATGGAACGCGCGGGCGTGAGGGCCGCGCGCTCAGTCCTGCGCGAAGTTCAGGTACGCCTTGGACGGGGTCGGGCCCCGCTGCCCCTGATACTTGGAGCCCGCGGCCGAGCTGCCGTACGGGTGCTCCGCCGCGCTCGACAACCGCAGAAGGCACAGCTGCCCGATCTTCATTCCCGGCCAGAGCGTGATGGGCAGGTTCGCCACATTGGACAGCTCCAAGGTGATGTGGCCGTTGAACCCGGGATCGATGAACCCGGCGGTCGAATGCGTGAGCAGACCCAGGCGACCGAGCGACGACTTGCCCTCGAGTCGCCCGGCAAGGTCGTCGGGCAGCGAACACACCTCGAGCGTGGAGCCGAGAACGAACTCGCCGGGATGCAGAACGAAGGGCTCTCCCTCGGCCGGTTCGACAAGCGTTGTCAGCTCGTCCTGCCGCTGAGCTGGGTCGATATGGGTGTAGCGGGTGTTGTTGAACACCCGGAACAAGCTGTCGAGGCGCACATCCACGCTCGAAGGCTGAACCATGGAGGGATCGAACGGGTCGATGCCCAGACGTCCAGCGGAAACTTCGGCACGGAGATCGCGGTCGGAGAGAAGCACAGGTAGAGGTTAACGGGTCAGCGGGTGTGGATTGCCATCGAGAGCAGCAGATCGGTGCAGGTGTTCACGAGGTCTTCCTCGGGCAGTGTCACGGTGCCGTTCAACCAGGCCGTCAGCGTCTGCGCCAAGCCGCCGACCATGAAATGCGCGGCAAGGTCGAGGCGGGGACTCTCCGCCACCTCGTAGAACCCGACGGTCTGCTTGGTCACGAGGCCGGCGAACAGTCGTGAACTGTCGAGCCGTCGCTGCGCCAGGACCTCACTCGACTGCGCCACCGAGAACATGAGGCGGCCGTGCCGGGGATCTTCGGCGACCGCACGGACGATGTTGCTTACGCCTGCTTCGACGATCTCGCGTTCGCCCGGCCCCGCCGTCGACACAGCTTCCAACGTGCTGGTGGCGATGCGTTGCACGACATGGTCGTAGACGGCGACGATCAGCGCGTCCCGGTCGGTGAAGCTTTCGTAGAAGTAGCGAGTGGCCAGTCCGGCCCGCTTACAGACTCCGCGCACCGACAGCGTGTGGTCGCCGTCGTCGCTGCCCAGTAGGTCGAGTCCGGCCTCGATCAGCTGCGCGCGACGCTCAGCGCGGCGCGCATCGCCCTCCTGACCGCCATACATGCGACCACCTGTCGAACCTGACGGTGCCGTAACCATGGCGACCATCTTTCCACCGAACTCTGGACGACGAACATATATGTGAGTACGGTCGTATTCAGATCACTTCCCGTGGATGGATAACAGGAGCAACTATGTCGACGTCACTCGAGGCACCCGACCGTCTCGACCAGGTCATGGACGGTGCCGGCTTACTGGCGGGCGCTGCCAACATCATCATGCAGTTGGCGCATCCCGGGGTCGGGTACGGCGTGTACGAGAGTCGGGTCGAGAGCGGGCAGCTCTTCCGGCATCCGTTCAAACGATCACGCACCACGCTGACCTACCTCGTGGTCGCCGCAAAGGGCACCGACGAGGAGAAAGCCGTCTTCCGTCGAGGCGTCGACCGTGCCCACGCGAAAGTGCGGTCCACCGCAGACAGCCCGGTCCAGTACAACGCTTTCGATCCCGAACTGCAGCTGTGGGTAGCCGCCTGCATCTACCGCGGATTCGAGGACGTCACCCGGGCCCTGCACGGCGACCTCTCCCCCGAGGCATCCGCTTTCTTCTACAAGCAAGGCGCCACTTTCGGCACCACCCTGCAAGTCCCACCGGAGATGTGGCCGGCCGACCGCGCCGCCTTCGAGGAGTACTGGAACCGTTCGCTGGCCAACGTGTCGATCGACGACACCATCCGCGAACACGTCCTCTCCATCGCACGGCTCGAATTTCTACCCACAATCATCTCGCGCCTCTTCGGCCCGATGAACCTGTTCTTCACCAGAGGCTTCCTCCCCCAGCACTTCCGCGACGAAATGCAGCTGACGTGGAGCGAGAAGGACCAGCGACGATTCGACCGCATTCTCCGGACCATCGGCGCCGTCAGCCGTCGCCTGCCCAACGCCCTGCGCGAACTCCCCTACAACCTGCTCATGCGCGACCTGCGGTGGCGAATCAAGTCCGGCCGGCCACTCGTCTGAGCATCGGCGTGTGCGCCTCCAGCAAGACTGTCACCATCTGCTAATGTTTGCCCCGCAGGGTGTTGGGCCTGCCTACGGGCGCCCAATATCATGCGCGCCGATGTAGTTCAATGGCAGAACATCAGCTTCCCAAGCTGAATACGCGGGTTCGATTCCCGTCATCGGCTCCATCATTACCGCAGGTAGAGGGCGTTTCCGATCACGGAAGCGCCCTTCTTCATTCTTGGAGACGCCGCGAACACGCCGCGTGCGAAGTTCATTCGTGATGTCAGTACATGATGAGACAGTTCTTGCGACGACAAACAGAAGCCGGGGTGACTAACGTGATCGACAAGAAGAGCCGTGTGGAACTGGTACTCGAACTCGCCAACAAGTTGGATGCGCAAGACCTGCGTTGGGATCACGCCAACATCATCCTGCAGACATACGGCGTCCAACCCCTGGACAGCGATCAATACGGTCCGACGACAGCAGAGACGGTCAATACCGCGACCGATGAGCAGCTAATCGAATTAGCGCAACATTTCGGGCTGGAAACCCCCAATGACGCGCCAGCCGCCGCCGTCACGACGACCGTAAAGAGCGCCCGGCCGCTGTTTGTTTTCGCATCCCATCTCGCAAAGCACAAGGCCGTCGTGCACGAAGTCAGCGCGGCACTCACCGAGTACGGAATCACACTTTTCGTCGCCCACGACTCGATTACGGTCGACGCTCAGTGGCACGACGAGATCGAGAAGGCGCTCGATCGAGCGGACGCTGGGCTGGTATTCCTTCACGACGGATTCAAGGAGAGCGCCTGGTGCGATCAGGAGGTGGGGTGGCTTCTCGGACGACACGTCCCCGTGATGGCGCTCAAATTCGACACTGACCCATATGGCCCGCTCGGTAAGCACCAAGCTCAGGTGATACGGACACAGACGCCGACAACAATCGCAGAACAGACGGTCGACCGGATTCGTGCGAAGACGGAACTTGCCTCCGGACTCGGCGCCTCCTTGGTTGCCGCGATGGCCGTGTCGCCCAAATTCGCGACCACCGACGCGATATGGAAACACTTGCGGGAACTGCGGTCGCTCGACGCGAACCAGTGCGCCCAACTACTTGAGGCGACAAAGGACAACAACCAGATCCATTGGGCGTCTTCTCCGTGGGACTCAGGTCGGCCTTACCCTCGTGTAATCGTCGACTACCTTCGCACGCAACCTGGCGGATCAGTCATCTCCTCCGACGTTGATACTTATGAGAGCTACCTAGACAGGAAGGACGCAGAGAAGGCCGCAGCACAAGCGTCGGTACAGGCCAAGGCACCGCAACGGCCATAACGCACCCCTTCCCCAACGGCGCGTCGGCGCTCGCCTGCGGAGTGATGCCCGGGCCATCACTAGGGCTGCGGCAATCCGTCCAACAGCCGCCCCGGTGTGGTCTGCAAACCCGCTGACAACTTGAGCAGGTTCTCCACGCGAGCACTGCGTTGCCCGCGCTCCACCTGCCCCAGATAGGTCCAGTGCACGCCGCACTTGTGTGCGGCGTGTTCTTGGCTCCAGCCGAGCTCAGCGCGTCGCGCACGGATGCGCTCACCCAGCTCGCGCAGGGTGGCGCTCGGCGGCGGCTTGGGAACGTCGGACACGGCTACCTACTCCATACGTCCCAACTGCAATGGTCCAGAGCAGAAACATCCCATGCATAAACGTCTAGTGCAGGAACGTCCTAGTATTTGTAGGACCTGAACAGCGACAACAAGGAGCAACACGTGAGCACCGACATTTCCGCAGCCCTTTTCATTGCCGGGTGCATCTGGTTCCTGTGCGGAGTGGTCGCAGCGATCATCGCCAGTCGGCGCGACCGCAGCGAAGGCGGCTTCTTCTTGTTGGGGTTCTTCTTCGGACCGCTCGGAGTTTTGGCTGCAGTGCTCGCCTCACCAGGCACGCCTCGCGCACCGAAGGGAACGCGCGCTGTGATGTGTCCGCGATGCAATGCCCGGCAGAACGTCCCAACCACTCAGGACCAGTACGAATGCTGGCAATGCAAGCTGGTGATCAGTCGTTCCGCTGCCGCTTAGACGGCTCGGAGCGGCAACACATTGGCTCCCTTGCGGGATCGCACAAGTTGTAAAGAAACCTGTCGGTGTGTTCTGACACAATGCCCGATATGACCGAGATTGCAGACGCCACAGACAACCCGACGATCACCGACGCGGCAGACTACCCGAAGCTGATGGCCACGGACGACTGGTCGGCACACCCCGACACCACCCTCCAGCACATGGCCGACTTTGCCAACCGCGCGCGGACGGGGCTGCCTGTCATCTTGTTCCTGAACGGCACGATCATCTCGGGCATCGTCTCCGCGGCTGAAGAATTCTACGAGTGGGCGAACGAGAGCCAGCATCAGGCAGTCGCCAACTCCACCAACGCGGACAACAAGGAAGCAACCGAGAGGTACAGCAACTACTTCTTCGGCACTCCTGCTGCGGAGCACAAGGAGCGCCGCGAGTCTGAGGCTGATACTCACTACGAAATTGCCCGGCACATCCACCTCAAGGATGCAAAGGTAGTCACCCCAGGCATCGCGCCCATGCCCGTCGGCTTCGTTCGAGTGCTGCTGGCGCACGTCGGCGCATGGACGCTTGGGTCCTTCAACAGCAACTAACCGGTACTGCCGCGACGGATCGGCACCACATTGCCGGTCTGCCGGGGCGCCGCCCCCATTGCTCCGAGCGCGGCCATCGCGTCGGCGTGGTCGTCCTCGAAGAGGTGCGCGTACACGGTGAGGGTCGTAGTGACCTTCGCGTGGCCCATGAACCGCGCAATCTCCAAGGGCGAGATGCCCGCTGCGACGCAAAGACTCGCGTACGTGTGGCGGAGGGCGTGGAACTTGAGCGCGGGCGGAAGCGTCACCCCCAGGTCGAGCCGATTCGCCCGAAGCACCGCAGGCCGGTAGACCGCTTTGTAGAAGGACGGGTGCCGCAATGGAACCGTCCAGTCCAGCGTCAACCGTTCCTCGGCTTCCGCGACCGACAGCGCGGCCAAGACCTCCTCAGCCTTCGGCACGATCCGCTTGCCGTTCGCGTCGGTCGCGCGCTTTCCGGTCGGCTTCGCCGCGACGAGGACCGACGCGGGGAAGAGCGGTGCCCCCGGTTCATCGCCACGAGGATGGGCTGCGAGGTAGTCGCGCAGTATTCCTACGGTCGCGGGCGGCATCGGGACGCGACGGCGCGAACCTTTTGTCTTCGGGGTGTCGTACGAGAGCACGCCGTCGATCACCATCACCGTTCGCTCGACCCGCAGCAACCCCGGCTTCGGTGCGGCGTTCGGGTTGATCGCCGCCGCCGGCAACTCGACGTCGCCGACCTGGAGTCCCGCGAGCTCAGCCGCCCGTAGCCCGGACCACGCCGCGAGATGGACCATGACGTTGTACGGCCACGGCGTCGCCTCCACGAGCGCCGAAACCTGAGCGGCAGTGAGAAACTGGTCCGGTTCGTCAACCACCCCCGGCGTCCCTCCGTTGGCGCTTCGCTCGCTCGGCAACCGCACATGGTCGCACGGATTCTCCGCCAGCCGTCCATCCGCGACCGCCTGCGCCAAGACCATCCGCACGACGAAGAACGCATGGCGAACGGTCGACGGCTTCTTGCCCGTCTTCGACAACCCTTCCACCCACTCCGACACGAACGTTCTCTTTATGGCGTTGACCGGATAGCCGCCGAACGTCCGGTCAATCTCGCTACCGTCTGCGATCTGGTACTCGTACCCCGCGCGGGTGCGGGGCTTGAGGTCGTGGCGGGAATCCAGCCAACGACACGCCGCCTCCCGAAAGACCAGCTGCCCGGACTTCGGGTCGAACGTCGCTCCCCGACGCTGATTGTGGTCGACGTCGTTGGTGTAGTCCTCGGCTGCCCTCTTGGTCCGGAAACCGCCCTTCGTGCGGTGCTTCCCGTCCGGCGTGCGCCAACGAACCTGATAGAACCGCGTGCCGTCGGGCCGCGTGAGCTTCCGTACGTTCGCCATCTCAGGCCACTCCCTCTCGCGCGAAGACGCTCCGGACGGTCGAATGCGCCCACGACGCGCCGCCTCCTGGCGTCGGTATGCCTTCCGCAGTCAGCCGCTTCGCGATGGACTGGGCGCTGAGCCCTTCCGTCGTCCGCATCGCCACGATTCGCTGAGCAACCTCGGGCCTGAGCTTCGCGGGCCGACCCAACCGCACGCCCTTACTCCGCGCAGCGGCCAGGCCCTCCTTGGTGCGCTCGCTGATCTTGCGCTTCTCTTCTGCCGCGACGGCGAGACGGATGTCGGCCAGCAGGCGCTGGCTGGGGTCGCCGGAGTCGGCTTTGTCGGTGTCCATCAACCGCCACCCGAACCGCTCGGCGCGCTTGAAGAGCTGGGCGGCGTCCTCTTGGTCTCGGGTCACCCGATCGAGCGCCCGAACCAACAGCGCGTCAGCAACCCCGTTCTCGATTGCTGCGATGGCGACGGCGCGGCCATACATCTTGTCGGCGCGACCTCCACCCACCACGTCCGTCGTCACCGTCATCAGCTCATACCCGCGCTCCGCGCAGTACGCCTCCAGAGCCGCCCGTTGCGCATCGAGGCCGTGGCCTTTCTCACCTTGGTTCGCAGTGGACACCCGAACGTATCCAATTACCCTGAGTCGCTGAGCGGTTGATGTGACAGTCATGGTCGACCTCCTTGGTCGTTTTCGCTGGATTCGCTTGGGCTAGTTGGGGAGTTCGCCGTCGATGCCGATCGGCGCGCACGGCATACAGAACGCCGCTCGCTTCGTTCCGGTTGCGGTTCCGCGCTCGTTGGTCGAGAGTTCGAGAACCACGCCGCTCGAGTCTTCGTGGTCGGGACCGCGCAACGTCGCCCCGCACGTCGAGCAAACTTCACCTTCACGAGCATTTCGTATCGCCTTGTACATCTGAACTCTCCCTGCATATTTCGAGCGTCGTTTACGTCGGAATCGGACGTTTACGACGTTTATAGCGCGAATCGATCGCGAACGCTACAAAGCGTGGTACAAACCAAGGGCTGCCATCGTGGCCCTAACGCTGCGGATCGCCCTACCGTCCGATTCCCCTACCTACGCCCGCAACTCGTTGTCCGTTGGAGCGAAGTGGGAATGCGTGGCGGTTCCGGGGCTATCCGCGACGACGACCGGAGCCGCGCCCGGTCAGAAACGACCTGGCCCAGGGTCCACGCCATCCCACTCGATTGGAGCGCCGAAGTCCTGGGGGTGCTGCGTGGCGGCGCGCGCTTGTGCCGCGCGGTCGGTGAGGGCGTTAACCTCAGCCCACTTCTCCGCGTCCCGTTGGTCGTGAACCTTGCGCATGCCGTCCAAACTTGTCGGCTGATGAATGGGCACGGTTGAATTCCGCTCTGCTCATCAAAGATTGGTGTTCACTAGGGGTGACTGCGATGATGCCTCGCGTACGCGCGAGGCCGACCGGGAGGATTTCCTAGCTGATCGATAGGAAACAGACTATTAGTAGGCCGTCCAGGCCCTTCCTGGGGTTTTGCAATGTCGGTACCGAGAGACGGGCAGGGCCGGTACTTAGTAGTCGTATCCGGCTAGCGGATACCGCCGGTCGCCGAGTAGTAGTCCCTCCTACGGAGGGGACTAACACTACTCAGCGTTATCGGATAACACCGGATAACACGGATAAGACTGAGTGTTATCCGGTAGTAGTCGGGTGTTATCCGATAACACTGACTATTACTCGGGCACATTGACTTTCAACTCGGCTGCCTTGATCTTCGTCCAAGCAGAACCCTCCGAGTGAGGGTCGACGGGACCGACCGAGTACAGCTTCGAGTTGCCCGGTCCAGGCTGCTCAACGAGCCAGTTCCGAGCGACACAAATGCTCCTCCCCGCCTTCAACAACTTGCCCTTCCCTCCCGGTTTACTGTCCGTCGGTGATATGCCGAGAGCGTCGTTGAAGTCGCCCGCCTTGAAGTGCCCCGGCGCTTCGCCTCTTTGCTTGGCCGACTCCTCGTGGTCGAGCACTACCTTGTATGCCTCCAGCGCCCACCGCTCGGTTTCATTCTCGGACTTATTGCCCTTCTCGGAGGTCACGAACAGCCGCCGGGTAGGAACCTCGTAGTCGAGCGTGAACAGCGGAACCGCCACATCGCGCCCACGCGCGGCGAGGTAGCGGAGGTTGTCGGGTGGTGTTTGGTTGATGACGCCGCCGTGGGTGTAGGACCACTTCACGCTCATCCAGTCCTCCAACCTGTACGCGCCACGAACCCGGATATCGCCACCATTCGCCGAGGAGCTGCCGCTATGCGCCGCGAGCACGACGAGGGACAGGCCCGCGCGTCGAGCAATCCGATCGATCGCGTTCGTCCAGGCTCGGGTGTCGTCGTTGCTGTTCTCGTCGTGGTTGATCGCAGCGCCATAGGGATCGATCACCCACACCGACGACTGCCGACTCACCAGCAGATCCACGATGTGGTCCTCGACATGGTCGGCAGGCAACGGCACCTTGTATCCCTTCCAGGGATCCAAGAACAATCGGTGATGGTGTCTCGCCGCGCCTTCCATCCCCATATCGCGAATCCAGTTCTCGGACATGGACTTCTCGAGCTCGAAGTTGGAGTAGGTGATTGAGCTGCCTTCGGGAAGACTCCCAATCTCATACTTGCCGAGAAACTTTGAACCCGTCACCATCGATACGACAAGGTTCATCACCAACGTCGTCTTACCCGCCTTGGCTTCGGCGACAAGCAACACGTTCGACCCGACAGGCGCCAAGTCTTGGACCGCGAACTGCACCGGCATTGGGTCCTTCGCCAGCTCAACCAGAATCTCCTCGGACTGCGGTGGCATTTCCCAACCCTCGACCGCGAGGTCATGCTTGGCGAGCTGCTGCCCCTTCATACGCCTGCGTGACTTGATGCGCTCCTGGGCGATTGCTTCCGCATCATCGCCCAGGCCGCCATTGTGGATCTGCTCATACCAGTAGCCCCCAGGCGCAAGGGACACGGACGCAATCTGTAGGCCCTCTAGCTGCACCTTCGTGGTCGGGTCACCGGCGATTAGCCTTGCGCCCGACTGGACCAAACGATCGAACTCAGCACCGGCCTTTCTGTCGGGGTTGTTGATCGCCTCGACGAACGCCGCCCTCAGGATGCCTAGGGCCTGGTTGACACCCGTCTCGCCCTGCTCGCCGAGTCGAAGCAACGCATCCACGTTGGTTCTTGTGTTTTCGTGGCGCGACCCGGCCAGGTCCCGCACTGCGTTGCCGAGGAGAACAGCGACGGGTTTCGACATCGGCCCGCCGGGTAGCCCGTCGAGAAGGCGCGTTGCGGCCCTTCTGCTAGCCTTCTCGGTAGGCTGCGCGGCGTTCGCGGTAAGAGCCTCGACTAACGCCGTCGGCAACTCCGAGAGGCTCCCTGGACTCGGCGGCACCAACGAGACGTTCCCCTCAGGATCGCGCCAGCGGTACTGTTCTCCAGTGTCAGGATGGACGCTCGGATACACCACCGAGTACCGATGCCCCGAGTGAATGACCTCAACGTCATTGCCGGGCAGCTTGCTCGGCCACGTCAGCTCTGCGGGCACACGATAGAACCGCTGCTCACTGCCGTCTGAACGCGACGTTGAGGTCCACGTGGACGGAAACTCGACCCCCACCACCGCCTCAAAATCAGCAAGGGTTATCGCGCCGACCTTGCCCTCGTGCGCATTGTCCACATCAACAGCAATAACGCCGTCGTGCAGCCGAAGTCCGAGGTTCCCCGCCGCACACTCATTCTCCCACTTCTCGATCTGAGCCCGACCGGGGTACGGCGCGGTTCTGCCTGTCCACCCCGTCGGCGGAGGAAACTTCTGGCCCTGTGGCAGGGGAATCGGGGACAGCCAGCCAGCATCGAGGTACTGCGACGCGAACGCACCGTACATGTTGGACGTATGGCTCGTTCTCGGTAGCGCGGTCGCGGTCGGGCCGGTAAGGTCGTTCACGTCGGTTCCTCTGTCTACGTGTGGGATCGGTGAGGCTGGCACCTCAATCGTTTTCGCAAGCACCCTCGTTGCATGATCCTGCGTCGGGGGTGTTGTGCGTTCCGGCGTCACTCGTCATCGTCCAGTTCGTCAGGAACCGCTGTGACATAGTCGATCTGACCAATTTCACCCGTCGCGGCAAGATCTCCCGCAAACCTACGACGGCACTCGTCGCATGTTCCGAGAAGCACGGTCGTGCTACCGCATGAGACGAGCATCCCATGAGACGCAGCGGAGCCAGGAACCATTCGCTTTAGTTCTGCGTCGAAAGTCCAGTTGGCCCAGAAGCACCAGAAGCAGTACGAAATGGCTTCGTTCTGCAGGATTGAGCGGCACATCGTCTCCACCTGCCACGGCACAGCGACGAGATACTCGACACTTGCAGTACGTGCCCACTGCCCGGGCCTGTAGCTGCGTATACGCTGAATTCCGTGCGGCCCCTTCGCCTGGTTCCAGAGCGCCCTGCGGTAGTCCTGACCGTCGAACTTGGGGTCGTCAGATATGTCGAGGTCGTACACGCCCCAGGTCACGTAGTCGTCAGGCCCTGTCGCACCACCTTCATCCTCGGTGAAGGGCTCGATGGTCTTAGTTGGCGTCGTCATAACTAGCTCAGCTGCAGAGCGGATTTGCTCATGGAAGGACTGAGCAGGCGTGAAGACTCGGCGCGCACTCTCGATTGCCGCGTCGATCTGATCCGGGTCAGACGACCATCTGTCGAGCGGGCTCCGTGATCCTTCGATGCCGTACTTCGCGATCAGCTCTTCGCGGTTCATGCCGCACCGCCCGACGTCGCAGTGCTCGCGGGTCGGCGCATGCCCTTGATCCAGTCGCGGAGGTCTGCCTCCGACCAGCGCCAGCGCCCAAGGATCTTATGCACGGCTAGATTTCTTTCCATTACTGCGAATTTCAGCGATCGTTCGGTCACGGTTTCAACTCCCCACAGGCGGCACAGGGCCACGGCGTGAGCGTTGTCGAAGGCAGGCATCTCCGAGTCATATTCAGGCGCTGCCAGGATGTTCTTGACGCGATTGGCGGTCGCAGCAGCTACGTCGGGGACGGCGGGGGCTGTTCTGCCCATTGGGCTTCTCCTGGGTCTCACTTGCCAGGAGGTGGAACGCAAAATCGCGAACACCTCCGACAATGTCGGTTGATGGTGTTCGCGTGAGATTCAGAAGCTCCTCGCGCCTGCCGTACCAAGCGCTCGTGCGGTGCTTCTCAGGTTCGTCGCACGACCCACTAGTTCGAAGCTGGAGCCGCTCGCCCTTGCCGAAGCGTGGGCGACTTGTCCCTGATCTGTCAGGCGAATGCCTGCCGGTCTTGACTTCTGTTTCGTATGTTGTCAGTTGCGTTCGTCATGATTCGTTTCGTATCGAGGTCGATTCCGGCGTACCGGAGGCGATACGAGAGAGACGATAGACGACGTACCGCCGTTCGTCTACTCCGTACGTTTGTCGTACTAGACAGGGCCGCAACAATTCTGCCCTACCCACAGTAGCCAGGAGACGACAACACCCCCGACCACATCGAACCGGAGAGTTCAGAAAGTCGGGGGTGTTGCGTGAGCGGACGGAAAGATCCCAAGTCCAATCCGCCGCTCATCCACGCGGCGAGAAGCGGCACCGTGCGGAGTCTCTGTGGAGTTGTGACCGGCTTGGGCCGGCATCGAGCGCAGGTGTGGACAGGACCCACGCGACGCTGACCCTCGCCGGTCGGTCGAACGGCCCTACCGGCGCACTTTGCCCCCAGCCGAGCTGGCCGGAGACGGAGTTGCGCGGGTCGCGCTACCCCGAGTAGCCCGGACGCCCGACGAACGCGCAGAAAGTCGAGCGGGGTTTGGCCTCGCCGACACCTTCAGCGTCTTCGTCGACTTGTCTAAGCTCGGCGTCACATCCACCCGGCGATCGGGCTTGCCATGTACCCCGACTATCGCCTTGACGAGGACGCCGCGACCAGCCGGAGTACGGAACTCCGCGCCAACCTTCGCACCCTTGTAATCGCCGCCTCGGCCGACCTCGAGGTTCTTGGTGAAGCTGCCCTTTACGTAGGACTGCCGCGCTTTGCGTGCGGCACCCTTGGCTGCGCTCTTCGTGGCGACCTTGGTCGTCGACCCCACGCGGGCGAACCGCCCAAACGCGTCGCGTCGGTAGTTGCGGGCCATCAGTCTCTCCCCCGTCGCGCTCGTGCGGCACTCCGCACGCTCTCAGCGGTCATGTCGACCGGAGGAGCCACGCCCTTGTACATACCGCCTTGGGACGGCGAGGCGTCCTCCAGACCTGGAGGAACCAGCCCCGCACCCCACGACAGCTCGCTTTCGCCGGACTCGAAGTCGACGTTGTTCCAACGTGCGCGCTGCTGCGGAGTCAGATTTGCACCAGGCCTATCAGGCATCAGTGGCCTCCAGCGATGTGCGGCGGGCTGACGACTTGGCTGACTTCGCGGCCTGACGCCGACCCGCGCGGTTAGTCGGCACGCCAGTTCCGTTCAAGGCGCCTGGTTTCTGGATGAACCGTCCACGCGATGTTTCGGGCTGACCCTTCGACTTCGCCGACCTCGCAAGGCCCTGGATCGTGGACCTGATCTTGCTCCGATTGCTCCTTCGCGACATGCACTATCACCGCCACTTCAGGATCGACGGCGCGGTGTAGGTGCTTCCGGGCGTGACCTGGACACAGACGGCCGCTCCGCGATGGCGGACGCCGACGCCAAAGCCTTGGGAGAAGATGCTCTCTTGCAGTGGGTACGCCGGTACAGGACCCGGGATCAGGCGAAGACCCTGGTACGCCGCACTCGGATGCTGGCGGAAGGCGACTGGATTGAGATCGCTGTTTGGGCCACCTGTCGCAACAACCGCGAAGAAGCCAGCGGGAACAAATTCGCTCTGGATCACGAACAGTTCGCCGTACGAACCCAGTACCGGAAGCCCGTTGAACTGACCAGGAGCGACTGCGCCGACGATATTGTCCGGCAACAGGTAGGCCGGGGCCGCTTCGCTCGGAATGAAGTCCCACTTCGCAATCGGACCGGCAGTCTCCATGCCTTCCATCGGACGGCTTTCCTCTCCGGCACGCCACGACCGAACGCGCTCGGCCTCCTGAGGATTAACCAGCAGCAGCAGCTTCGACCCCGGAGTGCGCCCGTAACCCTTCGCCGTCACCAACCGCGCTGCGTCCTCGACATCCGAGGCGTCGATCACCGACGCGCCCGACGCTACGTAGTGATTGGCTGTGCCGTCGAAGGTATGTCCCATGTACGACGGCGGAATCATCCCATCCCCGTTGTAGAGGCCGTAAACCGGGTTCTGAAACTCGTTTTCCTGCTGCACCGGGTCGAAGAGCCGACCCAGGATCGTCTTCTGGGTCTTGCGGTTGAACCCGTCGATGATCTGCGCAAACAAGCCCTCGACCTGGCGGGCATCCGCGTCGCGCAGATACTTCCACGTCGCGCGGGTGGCCAGGTCGTAGTCGCGGAATTTATACCCGACCTTGAGACCCTCGACGTCCACACGTGCGGACTTCGGCTCGCCGAACTCGCTGGCTTCCTCAGGCTCCAGTTCACCCTGGGCCTGCGGAACCGCATCGGCGACACGGGTCGTCGGGTAGCTGAGCAAACTAACGAGCTTCGAGCGCTCTTCGTTGTAGATCGAGAGCGCGTCGTTGACCTCTTTCCAGATGCTGTTGAGGTCCACGCCATCGCTCGTGACTTTGACAATGGCCGACTCTTCAGAGAAGCCGTATTTTCCTGTTGCCATGATTGCTCCAAGTGGGTGGCCGGTCGGGGTAGACCGGGCGGATTGCGTGCAGTTTTCTCGGTCGCGCTCCGCGCGGTCTGTCGGGCCACCTAGCCCATGAAGCTCATCTCAAGTCGGGGCGCTGTCCCAGCGCGGCTACCGGCTTAGAACGCCGACCCTACGCCACCGATTTCGCCACCCGAGCGGCCCGCTATACGCCGCCAATACGCCGCGAACGGAGCCGAACCTTCGGCGTACCGATACCGTACCGACGGCGTACCGATACCGGCCCAATACCGTCCTTGACCTGCGACTACCCTACCCACGGGCTCAACGTTCGCCGAGGTCGCTCGAACCCACGTACGAGGCCTGAATCAGCTTCCCAAGCTGAATACGCGGGTTCGATTCCCGTCATCGGCTCCACGATTTACAGCCTCTCACCTGTATTTACGCAGAATCCCCCGTCGCCGAGTCGGCCACTGTAGCCCCAGCTGTAGCCCAGCACTTTCGGCTGCGCCTATCACCGATAGTTTTGACGCCCGTTTCGAGCGGATCTTCGGTCAGTCTGCACGACGTTCGACGCTGTGGGCGGGGCGGAGCAGTCATCCGCCCGGTCCCGTGGCAGCCAACGATGCTGCGTGGCGCGTGGCGGATGGGGGTGCCGCGAACAGACTCTCGACACGAACCCTGCGGTAATTGGACGCCTCCCAGCCCAGGGTCCGAGCTGGAACGGCATCCGCAGGTCCGGGTAGACCGTGGCGGCTCGACTCCGCGAGGGCAAACGCGTCTCCCCGAACTTTTAGACAACGGTCGTCATGAAATTTCAAGCAATTCGCATAACAGGTGTTGTGCATATCGTATCGATCGCTTACCGTGACCCTCGTCACCACATCCATCAAGGATCGGAGAGATCATGATCGACGAGGCAACCAAACAGCAGTTCCGCGCAGACGGGGCGGCGCTGATCAAGAACTGGCTGAATCCGCAGCAGATGGACGAGATCCACGAGGCATTTCTCTGGAGCGTCGCCAACCCTGGTCCGCACGTGTTCAACCGGCTTGACGGTACCGAGCTGCAGACGCACATCGACAACGCGAACCCGCGCGCCAAGGACAAGTTCGACGACCTCGTCGCCCGGATGCCCTTCGCGGATCTTTACGCCGAACTCTGGGGTTCGGAACACGTTTGGTACTACGCAGAAGAGGTGTTCGTCAAGGACGGCGGGGCCAGCGGCCGCGGTCCATGGCACCAGGACACCTCGGTGATGCCGCTGGCCGGAGAACATTGGGGCAACGCCTGGATCAGCTTCCAAAGCCTTCCCAAGAAAAACTCCCTGGAGATCATTCGCGCCAGCCACCACGGAGTCAGGTACGACGGCGCCAGCTTCTCGAACGCCGACGACCCGACCGACCCGGTCTTCGGCGACGGCACGCTGCCCCGCCTGCCGCACATCGACCGCGACCTCGCCCAGGATCCCAATTCTTGGGATGTCATGTCGTGGGCGGTCGAGCCCGGCGACATCGTCGCATTGCACCCCTCGTCGCTGCACGGTGGTGCGGGGGTAGATCAGGAGACCCCGACGCGACACACCCTGGTGCTCCGATTCTTCGGTGACGACGCGACTTTCCGTGTTCTGCCCGAATCGAACCCGCGCTACGCCCGCAACGGGTTCTTGTTCACGGAGGAGATGGCCAAGCTCAATGACGGTGACCCGTTCCGCTCGCCGATCTTCCGCCAGCTCCGATGACCCACCCACGAGCACACACGACAACGAGAAGGCCATGAAGCGCAAAACCATCAACCTCGACACCACCCGGGCCACCTACGAGCGACTGCATTTTTCACAAGCGACCCAGGCCGAGAACCTCATCTGGGTGTCCGGGCAAGTGGGCATCGACCGTGCCACAGGAGAGATTCCCGAAGATCCGCAGGCTCAGGCGCGACTGGCGTTCGAAGGCGTCAAAGAGGTTCTTGAAGAAGCGGGTTCGTCTTTGGAGAACGTCGTCGAGTTGACGACGTTTCACACCGATTTGCAAGGTGACGGTCCGGGTTTTGCCGCAGTGAAAGATCAGTACATCGGCGAGCCGTACCCGTCGTGGACCGGAGTCGGCGTCACTCAGCTCGCGCGGCCGGAGTTCGTCGTCGAGATTCGCGTCGTCGCACTCGCGGGAGACTGAACCGCCGACCGCATTCCACTCGACCAGCGCAACTATGTCATCGCTATTCGTGCTGTCGCCGCTCCAGGCCTCAGCACGAATCAGCAGAAACGCAAGGAACCCATGAAGACTCTCACATCGCCGATGAAGTACTACCCGAGCACGGGCTGGGTCGACCGTCCCACTCATCTCGAGGCGCCCGTTGAGGGCGAGCACCACTGTGACATCGCCGTGGTCGGCGGCGGCGTGGGCGGCATGCTCACGGCGCTGCGCCTGGCCGAGCACGGCCGCGACGTCACCCTGCTCGAATCCGACCTCTGCGGTTGGGGTGCGAGCGCACGCAATGCGGGCTACCTATCGAGCACCGTGGGAAGCGACCCGCGCATCCTCGCGAAATACTACGCGGGTCGTTTCCATGGCCTGGTGCGCTTCGCCGACTCGGCGGTTCACTTCACCGAAGACCTGATGGACCACCATTCGATCGACTGCGACTACGAGCAAACCGGCATTCTCGCTTCTGCCGTGACACCGGCCCAGCTCGAGGCGGTGAAAGCCGGCGCCCGGATACTCATCGACGCCGGCATCGACTCGGAGATCGTCGACGGTCGTGACATGGGCATTCCGGATGCCTTCCTGGGCGGCATCTACGCACGCATCGGTGGGATCATGAATCCGGGCAAATTCGCTCTCGGTCTGCGCGATGCCGTCCTGGCCTCGGCTATCACAACATTCGAGCAGAGTCGGGTCCTCGACGTCAAAGACACGGGTGACTCGGTCACACTCGATACGTCCAGTGGTCGCGTCCACGCCAACCAGGTGGTGCTGACGAACAACGCTCATGCGAAAGAACTATCGATCACACCCCGATGGCTCTCCACCCCCGTGCAGGTGACCGCCATCGAGACCGAGCAGGTGGCACCAAGCCTTCTCGATGCGGCCGGCTGGACGAGCCGCACCCCGATGGTGACCAGGCACATGGTGATGGAAAGCTACCGAACGACACCGCGCGGCACGATTGTCGTCACCACCCGCAAACTAAAGATGTCGCGCGGAAAGATCACCGATCGCCAGCCCGACCAGGCGATCGTCGCCGATCTGATACGAGCATTTCGTACGCGCTTTCCCACATTGCACGATGTTCAACCGGCGAAGGCGTGGGCCGGATGGATCGGCATCACTCCGTCGGTCTTGCCGGTGGCCGGATATGCGTCTCCTCGCGTCATCTACAACAGCGCGTGCAACGGCCACGGTCTGGCTCAAGCACCATATCTCGGAAGTCTCGTCGCCGATTACATCTGCGGCAAAGGCATGCACGACCACCTGAAGGCCGTGTGGCGGGCAAAACCGAAGTTCGCGCCCGGACTCGTCAATTCGCAGACACTCGAGCTGGCATGGCTAGCGGACCGGCTCACCGACCGTCGCGGCTGAGCCCGCTCCTCCAGAACCGATCCCGCTTGACACCGGCCCCGCGTGCGTGGACCACCCGCCGGCCTGCCAGCCGACTAGCGCCGCGCGCCCGGGACCGGGGCAATCAAGGCGACGGCGGCATCGACAAGTTCCCGAACCCGGCCCGGGGTGAACCTCTCCGGTTCGAGGGGGAACAGCAACGCCCAGCCGTCGGCCATGGCGCTCAGCTGATCGGCGAGCAGGTCCGCGGAAATGTCGTCCCGAACGGTGCCCCTCACCTGCCCGGCCGCGATGATCGAGGTGTACACCTCACGGAACCGCCCGTAGCGCTGCTTATAGACCGCGGCGAGAGCCGGGTCGTGCCGCGCGTGGGCGAGTAGTTCGGACAT
Source organism: Rhodococcus sp. ZPP (assembly GCF_017656075.1). Classification (NCBI taxonomy): domain Bacteria; kingdom Bacillati; phylum Actinomycetota; class Actinomycetes; order Mycobacteriales; family Nocardiaceae; genus Rhodococcus; species Rhodococcus sp. ZPP. Next base: position 4,658,731 of record NZ_CP058638.1, on the reverse strand, counting down.
TACGGGCCAGAACTCGGGGTCGCTGGTGGTCAGCCGCAGCCAGCGTTCGAACAGCGCCTCGATAGCGGCTTCCGCTTGAATGCCCTCGAGCATCGCGTCGTAGCGGTCGAACCGGCTCTCGACCAACGCGAGGACCAGTTCCTCCTTGTTGGCGAAGTAGTACGTCACTGCCCCGGTGGTGTATCCCGCCCTTTGGGCCACCTTGCGCAACGACGCGTTGGCGTAGCCCTCCTCCGCGATCGTCGATGTCGCCGCCTTCAACAACTCCACACGCTTCACCTCGGGGTCACCCGGCGGGCGACCCCGACGCACCGCCATCTCGGCACCGCCGCCGCTTGCTTGTCGGGTCTGCTTCTTCAGCACTCTCTGATTGTGTCACAGATTTTACAGAACGACCGTTGTGCAAAATACCGTTGCTCGTTACAGTGACCTGTGCCACCTCCGGCAGAAGCGACCTCTCCCGAAGAAGAAAGGGACCACAGATGGATGAGTCAGTGCGCCAGGCATTTCGGAACGACGGAGCCGTCCACATCGAGGACTGCCTCGACGAAACGCAGTTGGCGCAGTGCCATGAAGCGTTCATGTGGGCCGTCGACAATCCCGGCCCCCACGTCTTCCGTCCCCTCGACGGGACCGAACTGCGCACCCACATCGACAATGCCAACCCCCTCGCCAAGGATCGACTGGACGAGCTGGTGTCGTCGCTACCGTTCGGGAAACTGTTCGCCGACCTATGGGGCTCGGAACACGTCTGACGTCCTGCGCACTCCTCTGAAAGGTCTCTTCGATGCCCAACCTGCTCGACCCCATTGCCCGTCACGCGGCCGTATCACCCACCGGCATCGCACTGCGCACCGCGACCGCACCCTGGACATATGCGGGCCTGCGCGACGCCAGCCTGCGGTACGCGGGGGCCCTGCGCGACGCCGGTGTCGGTGCCGGTGATCGGATCCTCCTCGCTGCGCCGTCCGTTCCCGAGTTCGTCGTGGCCTACATGGGGATCCAAGCGCTCGGCGCAGTCGCGGTCACCGTCAACACTATGTGCACTACCGAGGAGATCGCGTATTACCTCACGGATTCGGGTGCGCGACTGGCCATCGGTTGGCACGGTCTCGGCCCGGCGGTCGCCGAGGCCGCCGCTGAAGTCGGAGTTCCGGTCTGGCACCTGGAATCGGGTGCCCCCACCGATGCCGCCCCCATCCATGGCGCCGTCGCCCGCACGAGCGACGACACGGCCGCGATCCTCTACACCTCCGGCACCACCGGAAGGCCGAAGGGCGCCCAGCTCACCGTGGGGAACCTATTGTCCGCGGGTGAAATCGCCGCCACTATCTGCCGGAGCACCAGGGCCGATCGCACCGGTACCGGACTGCCGCTGTTCCACGTGTTCGGTCAGGCATCGGTGATGATGGCCAGCTTCACCGGCGGCGGCTCCCTGTCCCTGCTCAGCCCGTTCACCCCGGACGGCATGCTCGACATGCTTCGGCGTGACAACCTCACCATCCTGGTCGGGGTGCCGACGATGTGGAACGCGATGTTGCACGTCGCCGGCGACGCCGAGACGGACTTCTCACACCTGCGGGTCGCGGTGTCCGGGGGCGCGTCACTGCCCGGCGAGATCGCCCGGGTCTTCGAATCCCGTTTCGATTGCAGCATCCTCGAGGGATACGGCCTGACCGAGACCACCGCGCTCGGTGCGTTCAACGATGTGGACCGCGGCAGCAAGATTGGTTCCGTTGGCGCCGCGGTGCCACGCCTCGATGTCGAGGTCCGCGATTCAATCGGACATCCCTGCCCGGACGGGGTGGTGGGCGAAGTGTTCATCAGGGGCGACACGGTGATGAAGGGATACTGGAACCGTCCTGACGCCACCGCCGCGGTCCTCGACCCTGGTGGCTGGTTCCGCACCGGCGACCTCGGTGAGTTCGACGCCGACCACGACCTGCGCATCGTGGACCGGCTCAAGGACCTGATCATCCGGGGCGGTTACAACGTCTACCCCGGTGAGGTCGAGGAGGTCCTCTACCAGCACCCCGACATCGTCGAGGCCGCGGTCATCGGAGTGCCCGACGACCACTACGGCGAGGAGGTCGCCGCAGTGGTCGTCCGTCAGCCCGACTCGGACCTCACCGAAGAACAGGTCACCTCCTGGTGCCGGAACAGTCTGTCCGCGTACAAGATTCCTCGAATCGTCCGTTTCGTGGACCAGCTTCCGAAAGGTTCGACCGGAAAGATCCTCAAGCGCGACATCGACTGCACCGGCCTGCAGAAGACGTCCACCTAGCCCCGGCGCTTGGCCCGGGCCGACCCGCCCATGGGATGAACGGTGGCGCCTACCTGGCACGTGGAAAGAGCAGACACTCCGGCCGGGTTGAGGCGACAGGACCAGCCATGTTCATGGCCTGACTCACGAAACGCCTTGCCATGCAAATTATTCCGTTCTCTTCCTTTGGCACACTTGTGATGCAAGTGGTGGAGTGTGCCACCACAGTCCCTTCATTCATACAACTGACACCCGTGAGGGGCTTCTCGTGATGGAAACGTTCGACGTTGCAGTAATCGGTGCCGGTTTTGCCGGTGTGACCGCGGCCCGCGATCTCAGCCTCGCGGGCCACTCGGTGGTACTACTCGAGGCGCGCGACAGGATCGGTGGCCGAACCTTCCTCGGTGACGCATTCGGCCGGTCGGTGGAGTTCGGTGGCACGTATGTGCACTGGACTCAGGCGCATGTCTGGCACGAGCTCGAGCGCTACGGCCTCGGCCTGGCCACACCCTTGGAGCTCGAGAAGATCTACTGGCTCGCCGGCGGAGTTGTGCACTTGGGAACCCCAGCCGAATACACCGCCATCGCCGGTCCGCTGACTGCCCGGTGCCTGGCAGATTCGCGGGAGTGGTTTCCGCAGCCGAGTGACATCGCCGCCGCTGATACCAGCGTGATCGAGAAGCAGACGCTGGCGGACCGGATCGACTCGTTGAACCTGCCCACCCACGACCGAGACGTGCTCTGCGGCGCAATGGCGTCACTGGTCCACTCCGAGAGCGAGCAGGGCATTGCGCAGTTCCTGTTGTGGGCCTCGATCAATTGCGGCCACTGGGACGCCTTCAAGGAAGGGGCCGGCCACTGGCCGATCGTCGGCGGGACCAAGCGGCTGCTCGACGCGATCAACGGTGAGTCGACGGCCGAGCTGCGCCTGTCCACTCCGGTGACGGCGATCGAAGACGACGGGCGCGGGACCGTGCTGACCACCCGTGGGGGCGAGACCCTTCGCGCCCGGTACGTCGTCGCCGCGGTTCCGCTCAACACACTCGGCGATGTGATCATCACCCCCGCACTCGCCGAGCCGGTCCGCACGATGGTCGAAGAGAAACACCCGATGAAGACCGTGAAGATCTGGGCTCGGGTCCGGGGTGAGATCGAAGCCTTCGCCGCGATGGCCCCCGCCGGAAGGCATCCGATCAACACGGCCAGGGTGGAATACCGCCACGACGGTGACACGCTGGTTGTGTGCTTCTGCTCCGACGCCTCGGCGATCGACAGCGAGAATCGCGAGGCAGTGCAACGCGCGCTCCGGCTGTTCGTTCCCGACATCGAGGTGGTCGATACCGCCTGCCACAACTGGGTGACCGACGAGTTCTCGCAGGGCGCGTGGGTTCATCACCGGCCGGGCAACCTCACGCAGTCGGTGCCGCGAATGCGGGAACCCCACGGCCGCATCCACTTCGCCGGCGGTGACATCGCCGAGATCGGTATCGGTGGTATCGACGGTGCCATCGAGACCGGCACCAGGGCGGCTCGCGAAATCGCCCGAGCGCTGGCCGACGCACGCCGCTGATCAGGACCCATCCCTGTCGACACCGGGATCGGGGCCCGGCGTTCCAGCCGGCGGTGTCGACCGATCACCGCAACACCCAGGCATCATCGGCGGAGTCGACGAGTGCCTTGACCCGGCTTGGGGTGAAACTTCCGGGTTGATGGAGGAATAACAGCGGCACACCCGTCACCCGAATTAAATTTGCCGGCGAGCAGATCTGCGGGAACCTCGCCCCGGAGGGTCCCCGCTGCATCGTCAACGCTATCCGTGACGCCCGTCCATCGGCGACCCGCGACTGCGAATTGTTCCATCCCGCTTCACTCATCGGTTGTCTGCCAACGTTTCCCGCTTCCCTCAGCCCCTGGTTTTGCCATTGCTCAATCCTCCCCGAGGGAACCCAAAAATTGACACAACAAGTGTTGTGCAAAGACTGGTTCGCGGTTACAGTGATCCACGTCACCTCGACCTGGGTGCTTCGATCGAGTCGATCGGTACGACGCATTCCCAGCTTCGAGGCGCACATGTGCTACTCCCCCTTCCTCCTCGCCCGCAAGGACGAAATGCTGTCGCATGAAAGGCAGAACAATGGATCTGTTGGATACCGCGGACACCACTGTCCGAAAGAGGAAGTCGGCGGACATCCCTGCCCGGCTCGACCGCCTCCCGGTCATGGCGCCGCACATCGTCTGGATTTCGATCCTGGCCCTCAATCTGGCGCTGGAGTACTACGACAACGCACTGTTCGCCTACACGATGCCGGCAATCGCGGACAGCACCGGCCTGAGCCTGGGACAGCTCGGAACGGTCAGCAGCGCCTTCTTCGTCGGGATGGTTGCGGGCGCATTCGCCGGCGGGTGGCTGTCCGATCGGTTCGGTCGGCGGCAGGTCCTCGTGTGGTCGACGCTCCTCTACTCACTGGGGGCGCTCGCCACCGCATTCGCACCGAACTTCGAGGCAATGATTCTCGCCCGCTTCGTCACCGGCGTCGGCGTGCAGGCAGCGACATCGGTCCTGCTGGTGTACGTCGCCGAAATGTTCCCGAGCAAGACCCGCGGCCGGTTCGTATCGATTCTCACCATGGGATTCGTGGTCGTCGCCCCGCTCGTCGCGTTGCTGGCACTGGTCACGATCCCGGGCGGCGGGCCCGACACGTGGCGGCACCTGTTCATCATCGGCAGTGTCGGATTGCTGATCGCACCACTGGTGCGACTGGTCCTGCCGGAATCGGTCCGCTGGCACATCTCCCGCGGCCAGTTCGACAAAGCTGAACAGATCGTCGAAAAGCTCGAGGCCCGTGCGCTGCGCCGCGGACCCCTCAGCGACCTGCCGGTGGTCACCGGCACCGACACCGAGCAGCAGTCGCTCCGCCAGGTCCTCGGGAACCGGAGGGTGCTGCGCGTCATCACCGTCGTATCCCTGGGCTATTTCGGTGCCACCCTGGGCTACTACCTGTTCGGCAACTGGGCTCTGTACGCAATCGTCAACGGCCTCGGCTACTCCGAAACCCACGCATACGAGGTCCAGCTGATCTGGAACGTCGTCTACTGCGTCACCCCCCTCATTGCCCTAGTGGTCATGGACAAAGTGGAACGCAAGACCCTCATCCTCATCACGTCCCTCGTCAGTGCGCTTCCCTTCGTGTTGCTGGGCGTCTCGACCAGCAGCCCGGTCGTGATGTCGGCGGGCGGCGCCGTCGCCATCACGACTGGGCTCGTGCTCACGGTGTTCTACGCCTACATCCCGGAAGCGATCCCCACCGGGGCCCGCGGCCTGGGCAGCGGGATCATCATTGGCGTCGGACGGTTCGGTGGCGCCGTCTCGGGCGTTCTGGGTGCAGCACTCTACGGCGGGTGGGGCCTCGGCGGTGTGATGATCACCGCCGCGGCCTGCTACATCGCATTCTCCCTCATCGTCGTCATGTTCGGACCTCGGACCACCAACCGTTCACTCGAAGGTGTTGCAGCGGAGGAGCTCAGCACGAACACGTAGCGCCGCAGGACCGCGGCGGAGCACAGTGGCTCCGCCGCGATGGCGTTCCGACATCGCCGCGACATCCTGTTCATGCCACCGCCGGGAGTCCAAACGCTCCGGGTACTGGCGGTCCGGGAGCTGGTCATCCCGAGCGGGTGCCCTACGGTGCACCTGGCCGTTTATGTTCGGTTTCGCCACGTCGTTACCGAGATCAATGCGCCGGATCTTCTGCCACGACCGTTCATCCGCGCCAGTGATCGGGGATTGAGCTGAGGAGCGATTTCTCCTCCTCGGTCAGCGCCCGGCTCCGAGAGAGATCCGTGTTCCACGCGACGATCACGCTCACCGCCTCCAGCACCACGGTTCCGGTGGGAGTGGTGACCTGTTCATGAAGCCGAATGCTGGACGTTCCGACGTGGTCGACCGCGAACGAGCAGAGCAACTTTCGGTCATCGAGGACGGCAGGCGAGCGGAAGTCCAACTCCAGGCGGGCGACGACGTAGGACCAGTCATCCGGCAATTCCCCCAAGCTGTCGAGCCAGCGACCACGGCCCTGGTCGACGATCGTGACGAGCGCCATGTGCGAGACATGTCGATACGCGTCGATGTCCGTCCACCGAAGCTCGACCTCCACCGCACCTTCCGGCTTGTATCTCATTTGTTGTTCTCCTCGTATGAACCGTGGCCCACCTGGGTCGATCGGCGAACCGTGACGGCCGCGATGACCGCCGCAGGCATCGACAACTCCTCCAGAGTTTGATTACTACGCGCTCGCCTGTTCGCTCGAGGTGAATCTTTTGTCGTTCTCGCCGAACTCGCAGACGAGGATCACTGTAAACACAAGCCGGGATTTAACACAACATTTGTGATTCAAATTGGTGGCGGGCGGTTGACAGAGAATCGGTTCACGGCCCGGTCTGACAATTTCCAGTGGTTAGCATCGCGCCACGCCACGCAGGTCGCCGAGAGCGCCAATCTGGGCGGCAGATTTCTGCGACTGCGCCTCGATTGGCCCGATCTGTTGCCGGTCTTTTCAGTAGCGGAAAGACCCTAGGCAATTCCTCCACGCCCACCTGCAGTCTGGAAGACCGCAGGTGGGGGCGGGTCGATCGAGTCGGGTCCAGGGTGCGGGTGAGGAACTCGAGCTGGTCCTTGTCGAGGAGGCGAGCTCGGCCTCGGTGACGAGCGGCGCTGCCTCGGAATAGGCGAGCACGTAGGAGATCTCGTTCGGCGCTCACGACGATGTCGATCAGGTTCGAGCGCTGCGCTTCCGTCCGCCGAGAAGCGACTGCCCAGCAGGATGCGTTCTTTGGCCTTCGCCGCGCCGACTGCCTGAGGCAGCAGATACGAGATGCCACCGGTCACCGACAATGACACATCGACCTCAGGAAATTCTTGTCACAGCTACCTCCTCCTTGGAAGATTTGTTCACCACTGTCGGCCAAGGCTTGCCAGGACTGCCTTGGCCGCGTGCTCGCCTGAGGTGGCGGCGTCGGCAAGCGTCGGCAAATCGCCTTGGTAGTCACCGGCGAAATAGACCGTGTCGAGCGGATTATGCAGCGTTGGAAGCGAGTTCCGGCGCCCGGGTGCCCAGAAGGGCACGACACGGCGGTGGCGGCGGATGATGCTGGTGCCCAGTTTTCCTGCGAGCTCAGGGAACACCGTGAGCAAGTCCTCGGAAAAGCGCGCGACGATCTCTTCGTCGGACAGGTCGAACAGTTTGTCGGCCTGTGCGCCGCCGGCGAAGCAGGCGACGGCGCCGCCTGGTTTGCGGTCATCACCGCGACGCTGTGCTGCGGCATGGTTGAACATCGCCTGGAACGACAGCTGCGGGGTCGACACTGCGATGAAGTCGTCCCAGCGCTGCTCTCCGGTTTCTTCGGTGAAGAATCCGACGATCACGTACCGGCCGTAGGTTATGTCGTTCAACGCGTTCCAGTGCTGCTGAGGCAGATCCGGGAGGATCCTCTTGGCGATGTCGGCGGGGGCGGTCACGACCGCGCGCTTGGCGCGCAGGCGTGCCGGACGGTCACCGTCGAGGTAGTCGACGACCACGCCGTCACCGTCGCGCCGCACCGATTGCACTGGCGAGTTCAGCCGAACCCGGCTACCGAGATCCTCGGCCAACACGTCGGTCAAGGTTTGATTGCCTCCCACCGGCAGGGAGAAGTTCGGGACCTTGGCCGGGTCGGACAGTGCCAGGCCCACCGAGGTGACGAATTGGGTGGCGGCGGTTTCCTCGACCTCGCATCCCATCCACTGGGCCGACCACGCGCGCACGATCGCGGTGGCCAGTTCCGATCGCACTCCCTCGAGCAGGTAGGACGCGAGCTTGGTGTCGAGCTTGGCGCGAACCCGTCGCGCGGTCCGGCTCTGCGACTGCAGGAACGGGGTGACAGCGAGGATGCGTGCACCGACGATGGCCATGCCGATCCGGTCCATGATTGTCATCCGCGAACCGAACATCAGCTCCACGGGGTTGGAGGTGTCGACCAATCCGCCGTTCAGATACAGCCCGACACCCTTGCCCGCGAGCGAACCCATCTCGATGTTGTGCCGCTGGAGTGCATCGAAGAGCGGGCCGGTGCCCTCGGTGAATTGCGTGCCTACGTTGATCCAGTAGTCGCCCTGGCGAACGCTGTCGACGCGTCCACCTGTGCGATCGGTGGACTCGAGCACCACAACGTCGGCGTCGGGTAGCAGCGTTGTCGCTGCCATCAACCCCGACATTCCGGCGCCGATGACGACCACCTCGGTGGTCTCCTCACCTGGTACGTAGGTTTCCTGTGCCTCCGGTTTTGTCACTGCTGTTCCTCACTTTCTTTCAGGAATCATGGAAACGGGCGAATCGCTGCGTCAGAATCCGGCCTCGTCGAGGGTCATGACGGTCAGATCAGTGGCGGAGACCACTGCCAGTTCAGCGGTGACATGAGGCAGCACGGAGTTGGCGAAGAACGAGGCCACTGCGAGCTTGCCGGTGTAGAACGCGGTCTCGCTTCCGGCATCGATTGCGGTGAGCGCAGTTTCGGCGGCGACGATGAGTCGCCATGCCACCAGCAGGTCGCCCATGAGGAGCAGGAACCGAACGGCGTTCAGGCCGATGTAGTACAGCTCCCGCGGCTCTTTCACAGCGTTCAGAAGATGGGTGGTGAGCCTGCCGATAGTCTCCTGCACATCCTCGAGTGCCTGGGAGAGCAATATCTTCTCGTTCTTCAGCCGCCCCCCGTCGGCATCGGACTGGGCGGTGACGCGGACTTGCCCGAGCAGGTGCGTCAGGGCCACGCCGTTGTCGCGGGCGATCTTGCGGAAGAAGAAGTCCTGCGCCTGGATCGCGGTGGTGCCCTCGTAGAGTGAGTCGATCTTGGCGTCGCGGATGTACTGCTCGACGGGATAGTCCTGCAGGAAGCCGGAACCACCGAAGGTTTGCAGGGATTCGGTGAGGTACTGGTAGGCGCGTTCGGAGCCGACGCCTTTGACGATGGGCAACAGCAGGTCGTTGACGCGGGCGGCGACATCGGCGTCGGCGCCGGAAATGTGCCGGGCGACGACGGGATCCTGGTGACCGGCGGTGTAGAGGTAGATCGATCGCAACCCTTCGGCGTATGCCTTTTGCATCATCAGCGAACGGCGCACATCGGCGTGGTGGATGATGCTCACCTTCGGTGCCGTCTTGTCCGAGGCTCGGGCCGCATCGCTGCCCTGGACTCTGGTCTTCGCGTAGTCGAGCGCGTTGAGATAGCCGGTGGACAGTGTCGCGATGGCCTTGGTGCCGACCATCATCCGGGCCTCTTCGATGATCTTGAACATCTGGGCGATGCCGCTGTGGACGTCACCGACCAGGTACCCGACGGCGGGGATGCCGTGCCCGCCGAAGGTCAGTTCGCAGGTGGCCGAGGCCTTCAGCCCCATTTTGTGCTCGACGTTGGTGACGAAGACGCCGTTGCGTTCGCCGGGTTCACAGGTGTCGTGGTCGAAGTGGAATTTGGGGACGATGAACAGGCTCAGCCCCTTGGTGCCGGAGACGGCACCGCGAGGGCGGGCCAGCACCAGATGCATGATGTTCTCGAAAAGGTCGTCGGAGTCGGCGGAGGTGATGAAGCGCTTGACGCCTTCGAGATGCCAGGAGCCGTCGGCCTGTTCGATCGCCGTGGTGCGGCCGGCCCCGACGTCGGAACCGGCGTCCGGCTCGGTCAGGACCATGGTCGCGCCCCAGTTGCGCTCGACCGCCTGCGCAGCCCATCGTCGCTGCTGTTCGGTGCCGATGTCGACGAGGACATTCGCCATCAACGGGCCGCTCAGATACATGTAGGCGGCCGGTTGTGCACCGAGAACCTGTTCGCTGATCGCCCAGTTCAGCATCGACGGTGCGGGCACCCCGCCGACCACCTCGCTCTTGGCGATCCGCCACCACTGCGCGTCCTGCCACGCCCGCACCGCTCGCTTGAAAGACTCCGGGATTCGTACCGAGTGCGATTCCGTGTCGAAGATCGGCGGGTTGCGATCGGTGTCGGCATAAGGCTCCGCTACCGGACCCTCGGCCAGCCGCGCGGCTTCGGCCAGTATCGTCCGCACGGTGTCGCCGTCCAGGTCGCCGAACGCCCCGGAATCGAGCACGGCGTCCAGGCCGTAGACCTCGAACAGGTTGAACTCGAGATCGCGGACGTTGCTCTTGTAATGGCCCATCGGACCCTCACCTCTCGATCGGGCCCGCCGCGGTCGGGCGGGCGGAATGGTTCCGATGTAGTCCCGTGCCCGGCGATATCGCCGAGCAGCATGGGCCGCGGGGGTTTGCTATGTGCCACGCAGTCATCGGTGACGTATCGGACGGCCGTCGGCACCGGGAGCCCGACGGCTCCTGGGTGACGCCTTGTGGAAAATCTGCACGCGAACAGTTGTGCGTGATAAATTAACTATCATGACAGTAAATCAAGTTGGGCGTCCCAGCAAGGCCAAAGAGCGGATTCCCGAAATACTCGAAGCCACGTTCGCTGTCGTCGTGCGCGAGGGCCTGGCCGGTGTCACCTTTTCGAAGGTCGCCGAAGCGGCAGGGCTGCAGCGCACGTTGGTCCTGCACTACTTCGGGTCTCGCGACGAGTTGATCGGCGCATTCATCGACCACGTCGTCGGTGCGATGGGCACCGCGATCGTGCATCGCAATGACGATCTGCCGCTGCCGCAGCGCGTGGCGGCGGCCTACGCTCCCGGCGCGTACCGCACCCGCGACGACATGGTGGTATGGGCCGAGCTGGTGGCGCTGAGCGCTCGTGACCAGGCGGTGCGCGAGCGGCTGCACAAGCTGTGGACCGGGCGATGGCTGCCCGATCTGGAGGCTGTCCTGGCCGACCGCCATCCCGCCGCGTCCGCCGACGATGTCTCGGCCACGGCCTACGCGCTGGCGTGCCTGTTCGAAGCGCACTGGGCGCTGGACATCCAGGGTGTCGTCGACGAGCGCAGACAGCAGCACATCGAACGCGCGGCCGAAATCATCCTCGGCAGTCTCGAGGTGCGCGGCGGATCCGATTCCGACCCTCAGCGGTGATCAGAAGTCACGAACGCACCGGAATCCTCGCTGTGACAGCGGGGTTCGGTATCGCTGATGTCGATGGAGAAATGTATGCGGCCTGGCGCTTGCCTTCTCGATCGTCCTGACCGAGCTGGATAAGTGGTGCGTCATGTGGCGCTACAGTGCGACAGTGGACTCACTGTGGCCGCGACCGAGCCGACGCGTCGCCGAGCTGATGCGCGACATCGCCGAGCGCCTGCTGGCCTCGACGAGCGCGGCAGTCGACGCGGTGCTGGCCGCTGCCCACGAGGGCGCCGAGTACCGCGCGCTGGTGGAGGACCCGCAGCTCGCGGCGGCCGACCGTCATATGAGCAAGGCTCACTTCAGGCACTGGCTGTCGGCCACCCTGCAGAATCCCGGGGCGCGAGTCGCGCCGTGCGTCGACCCGGAGGTCCTGCAGTTCGCGCGCGACCTGGTGCGACGCGGCCTGGACATGCACGACCTCGGTTCGTGGCGGGGTGCCCAGCACGTCGTGTGGGACCTGTGGGTCGACGCCTGCTTCGCGGCGACCGCCGATGTCGAGGAGCTCCGCGACCTGATGAAGGTGTCCGAGCGGTCGATGGTGACCTTCATCGACGATTCGATCGCGGCGCTCGACGAGTACGTCGAACAGGAACGCGCGGACCTCGCGCGGGGCGCCAACGCCGAGCGGCACTCCACCGTCCAACTCTTGCTCGAAGGTGCCCCGATCGGCCGGGCGCTGGCCGAATCGCGTCTCGGGTATGCGCTGACGGGCAGCCACGTGGCCGCGATCATCTGGAGCGGCTCCACCGACGAGGCCGCGGGTCTCGACGCGGTCGCCGAGGCGGTGATGAGGATATGCGCGGCCCCGCGCCGGTTCACCCTGAACGCGAGCGCGACCGCGCTGTGGGTGTGGGTGCCGGCGGACACGGTCCCGCCTGCCGAGACGGCGGAGGACACCCTGGCGGCCTACCCGGGGATCCATGTCGCGTTCGGACGTTGCGGCCGGGATCTCGACGGATTTCGCCGTAGCCACCTGGACGCCGCCGCCGCTCAGCGATTACTGACGCGGATAGGCTCGGCGCGCCCTGTCGTCCGGTACGAGGACGTGGCGTTGGTGTCGGTGCTCACGGCCGACATGGCGCAAGCCGATCAGTTCGTCACCGACACCCTGGGAGACCTCGCGACCGCCGACCCAGTGCTGCGGCAGACGGTGCTGACCTACGTCCGGGAACGGTTCAACGGCTCCGCCGCCGCGGAGCGAATGTTCACCCACCGCAACACGATCGAGCGACGGCTTGCCCGCGCCGACCAGCTGCTGCCCGTGCCGCTCGCCGACAACGCCGCCAGCGTGGTCGCCGCGCTCATGCTCGTGCAGTTGCGCGACTGACGGGCGGTGCCCGCTGCGGCTTTGTGAGCGCCGCTGCCCGAGTTCGCTCGATCGGGCGAGACCGCTCACCCGGTGGCGATGATTCTCGTCTGGGCTGCGAAGCCGAGGTCACCTAGTCCGGCATCGACAGCCGCGGTCAGATTCTCGATCGTGGCGGCGAACACCCGGGGGTTCAGCCCGGTTTCCTTCATGACGTCGATGGCCCCGTCCAGGCCCTGGGCGTAGGTGGCGATGGTTGCTTGATCTGTGGTGAAATCGCCGCTGGCAATGGCAGTTACGACCCTCGCCGTCTCACTCTGGAGGACGCGAAGGCGGCAGGCGTCAAGGCGTCGAGGAGGGGCTGATCAACTCCCTGCCCGAGCATGTAGGTCGATGCCTCCACATAGGCGCTGACCGCCGGGACCAGGAACATACCGACAAGTCCTACGTTCAGAACGCTTGCGATCTTGACGTCTCGGGACACCCAGACGGACACCGGGGTCAGCAAGGTCAGGCTCTCGCCGTGCTCGGCCCAGGCCGTTTCGGATCCGGAATAGAGGATCGCCGCCCCCTCGGTGCCGATCTCTGCGGGATACCCGAGGAGACCCGTCCAAGTACTCGGCACCGCGTTCGCCGGCCCAGAGCCCGAGGGAGCGCCGGTGCCCACATTGACGAGCGTGGTGCCGGTCAAATCCGGCACGGGCTCGAGGACCGCGAGGGCGGCGTCGTAGGTGGCGAAGCACGCCAGGACAAGCGGCGCGGCAGCGATGGCGTCGCCGATTTCCCGCATGGGCGCAATCGCGTTGTCGGTCAGTGCGGCTGCCCGGTGGTGCGTGCGGTTCCAGACGGCGACGGTCTTGCCACCGCCGGCGAGTGCCCGTGCGAGCGCCGACCCCATCAGGCCACAGCCGAGCACTGTGACGTCATGCGAGGTGGTCTTGTCCATCTCTTCTCCGTCTCTTCGATGGCGGATGCTCTTCTCCCCCTCTTCGATGGGGGATGCCTCGACAGCACGTTGTCCGCCTGACGCATCCCCCGTTCCCCCGACTACATCGGCAGATCAGGCGAGTCGACTCCGACGACCCGATCTCCGCAGAACACCCGCACCGATTCCGCCGGACCGTGCCCGCCGATGCCGGACGGGCCCCAGAAACTCTGGGCGGAGTCGTCGCCGAGATCGGCGAGCTTCGCGCCGTTGACCCGCACCTCGCCGGACGTGACCCGAGCACCGATCGTTATCGCGCGGTCGGTGTCAACGCCGAACACGTAGGCGTCCAGGCCCGATGGGTGCGCGTTGGCGGCGCGCAGCGCGTCCTCGTCGGAATCCACGCCGTGCACGGAGACGACCGGCCCGAACAACTCGGCCGTCGTACGGTCCGGGTCGGACCCGGTGGCTACCGTCGGCGACAGGAAGAAGCCCGCCAGGCCCGGCAGCTCCCCAGGCTGATCGATTTCGGCGCCGAGCCTGCGCAAGCCCTCGATCCGCTCGATCAGGTTCCGGAAGTGCGGCTCGTTGGAGATCGGGCCGATGTCGGATTCCACGTCGAGCGAGTGCCCGATCCGTAGCCGCGCGATGCGCTCACCGAGAGCCTCGCGCAGCGGTCGCACCAGCCGGTGCGGTGCCAGGACCTTACCCGGCCCCTCGCACCACTGGCCGTTGAGGGTCGTCAGGCCTGCGAGGATCCCGTCGGCGGTCACGTCGAGGTCGGCGTCATCGAGCACGAGCACGGGGTTGTTGCCGCCGAGTTCGAGCTGCAGAACCTTGAAGTCCTCGGCCGCGGCGCGAGCGATGGCCCGACCGGCGCCCGGGCCGCCGGTGAAGGACACTACCTTGACTCGGCGGTCACCCGTGAGCGCGGCGCCGATGCCGCCCGTGCCGTGGACGAGCTGCAACGCGCCCTCGGGCAGTCCGGCGTCGACGAAGCACTCGACGATCACCTGCGCGCTGGCGGGAGCGTGCTCGGACGGCTTGAGCAGCACCGGGCACCCCGACGCCACCGCGCTGGCAATCTTCGCCGCCGGGATGAAGCTCGGGCCGTTCCACGGCGTCAGGATCGCCGCGGGCCCCCAGGGCACCCGGTACAGCCGGACGTCTCGCCCGCCCGCGGCGAGCGCGGTGACACGAGCGATCCCGCGCGCCTCGGCGGCGGCCCCGCGGATTCGGGCCGGGAGGAACGCGGCGAGTTTGCGGGTGGCGGTGATCGTCGTGCCGCTGGTGATCGCGTCGGTGCGGGCGATTTCCTCCAGCCGCTCCTCGACGTTGGCCGCGGCCCGTTCGAGCACCTCGGCCCGCTCGAGCCGGAACTCGTCATCGGCCCAGTTGAGCGCTTCGTAGGCGCGCTGGGCGTGCTGCAGCGCGCGCTCCAGGTCGGCGGGCGATGTGGTCACCATGCGGTGGACCGGCTCGCCCGTGTTCGGGTCGACGTTCCATCCGTCGAGCGTCTGGCAGGACACCCACTCACCGGCGATGTAGCTCACCGGCTGCGCGAGTGACGTTGTCGGCGTCGTGGTGTTCATCGGGCCTCCTCCGCGGTGGGGTTGTCGGAACGGATCGGCATGGCGACGACGATGCGGGTCACCTCGCCGGACTTCATCGCCTCGAAGCCCTCGTTGATCCGGCCGAAGTCGATGACCTCGGTGACCATTTCGTCGAGCAGCAACCGGCCGTGCTGGTACAGCCGGGCGAACTGGGCGATGTCCTCGCGCGCTTGCCCCGAGCCCATGTACGAGCCGATCAGGCGCTTCTCGCTGAAGAAGAAGTCGGACGCGGGCAGGGTCAGCTCAGTGCCCGCGGCAGCGATGCCGACGAGGCAGGCCGTGCCGGTGGGACGCACCACGTCGAGGGCCGCTGCCGCGGTGCGGACGGATCCGACGGCCTCGAAGGAGTAGTCGACGCCGTCGCCCAGCAGGGCGACCACCGCGGCGGCGAGGTCGTCGGTGGCACCGTTCAGGGTGTGGGTCGCGCCGTAGCCGCGGGCGGCACGAAGCCGCTGCTCGTCGAGGTCGATCGCGACGATCGCGGACGCGCCCGCGAGCCGCGCCCCCTGGATGATGGCCGAGCCGACGCCACCGCAACCGATCACGGCCACCGTGGAGCCCGGCCGCACCCGCGCCCCGCGGAACACCGCGCCGACACCGGTGACGACGCAGCACGACAGCAGGCAGCCGACCCGGGTGGACACGCCGTCGGGCAGCTTCACGGCCGCGTTCGCGCGCAGCAGCATGTGCTCGGAGAACGCGCCCAGGTCACCGAGCCGGGCGACCGGTGTCCCGTCGGGCAGGGAGTACGCCGGCCGCGGGCGGCGCCGGATCTCGTCGAGCCGCTGGCACTGGGTCGAACGGGCCGCGTTGCAGTTCGCGCACTCGCCGCACGCCGGGGTCAGCGCACCGGTGACGTGATCGCCCGGACGCAGGTCCGTGACGGCCGAGCCGACGGATTCGACGATGCCCGCAACCTCGTGCCCGACTACCACCGGCAGCTCGGTGGCGACGGTGCCGGTGATGTAGTGCAGGTCGCTGTGACACAGCCCGACGTGGGTGACGGCGATCCGCACCTCGTGCGGCTCGGGATCGTCGACGTGGATGTCGGTCAGGTGCAGGGGTCCGCCCACCTTCGTGAGCACGGCCGCGCGGGTGGTGATCATCGGTTCTCTCCGGTCGAGGTGGCGGGCTTCTTGGCGCTCCAGAAACCCTCGATACCCGCGGTGAACGCGCCGCTGTTCCACGACACGTCGGCCGCGGCGTCCTCCAGGACGAAGGCGCGTTCGATCTCCTCGGACGAGGGCCGCAGCAGCGCCAGGTGCAGGGCGGTGTTGCCGCCCTCCGGCGTCCAGGCGTGGACGAGGTCGATCGCGCGGTCCAGCAGGTCGCCCGGCTCGACGATCTGATCGAGCAGACCTATCCGCAGCGCTTCCTCTGCGCCGATGCGCTCGGAGCCCAGTACCATCCGCATCGCGTGATTGCGCACGATCCGGGTGAGGAGCACGCTCGACGCGTTGGAGATCGTGAGGCCGCGAGCGTTCTCCGGCTGGAAGTACTCGGTCCGCGGGGTGCCGAGGCGCGCGTCGCAGCACAGCGTGATCTCCGAGGCGCCGCCCACCGCGATCCCGTTGATCGCCGCGACCACGGGCACCTTGGTCTCGATCACCGCGCGGGTGACGTCGTGGAAGGTCTCGAAGGTCTCGCGCATCTCGGCGAACGTGGTCGGCGGCGCGCCGAGGTCCTCGCCCGCGCTGAACGCGCGGCCCGTGCCCGTGATCACGATTCCCCGTGCGCGCTCGCCGGTGCCGTATTCGCGGATGAGCGCGGCGAGGCGTAGGCGCATCTCGACGGTCAGAGCGTTGAGCTTCGCCGGGCGCCGCAGCGTGATCACGGCGGTATCGCGGATCACCTCGACGAGCACGTGTTCGGCCGCCAGGTCCGACGGCGCCGCAGCGGAGCCTGCCGGGGGCCGGTCGCGGAGGTCGAAGGTGGTGCCGGGGGCTTCGGCCGCCCTGGCTTTGAGCGCGGGCTTCGACACCCGCTCCGACGGAGTTCGGGGGAAGGCTGCGACGAATTCGACATAACGCGGCACTTTGAACCGCGCGAGCCGCTCCGCGACCCGGCCGATGATCGCTTCGGCCGTCGCCCGGTCCCAGGTGCCGCCCGCCGCGAGCTGGACGAATGCCTTGACCTCCTCGCCGAGCACCTCGTCGGGCTCGGCCACGACCGCGGCCGCGACGACGCGGTCATCGGTTTCGAGCGCTGCCTCCACCTCGGCGCTTGCCACGTTCTCGCCGCCGCGCCGCACCATGTCCTTGATGCGGCCGACCAGGCGGATCTCGCCCCGCTCGTCGGCGACGGCGAGGTCTCCGGTGTGCAACCATCCGTCCCGCAGTGTCCGCGCGGTCTCCTCGGGCCGGTGCCAGTAGCCGAGCATCATCGGCGCGCCGGACACGGTCAGCTCGCCCGGGGTACCCGCGGGGACCTCGGCGCCGTCGGTGTCCACTAGCCTGACGCGCTTGGTCGGCATGGGCCGTCCGATGCTGCCGCTGCCGACGGCCCCGGCATCGTCGAGCGGGCTGATCAGGTCGATCCCGCTCTCGGTCATGCCGAAGAGCTCTCGCCAAGGCGCACCCCAGCGGTCCTCGAGCTGGGCATGCAGCGCCGCGGGGATCGCGGAGCAGAACACCGCGCGCAGATGGTTGTCCCGATCGTCGACGGCGGGCGGCTGCTTGAACAGCAGCGTGGGCATCGATCCGAGGACATAGCAGAAGGTCACCCGGTGGCGCCGCACGTCGGCCATGAACCCCGACGCGGAGAACCGCGGCAGCACCACCAGCGGCGCGCCCGCGGTCAGGGCGAGCACCGTGTTCCACTGCGGATCCATGTACGAGAAGGGCTGCGCCGTGAGCAGCACGTCGTCGCCGCCGAGGCCGGCCGCCCCGGCGCAGCCCCACGCGATGCGGGTCCAGTAGTCGTGGGTCAGCATGCACGCCTTCGGGAATCCGGTGGTGCCCGAGGTGTATTGCAGGTTGGCCAGCGTGTCCGGGGTGATCGCGACATCGGGGGCGGTGGCCGGGAAACTCGCCTCGGCCGCGTCGGCCACGTCGAGGATGCGGATGCCCGCGAGCGCGGCGTCTCGGGAGACCACGTCACGTACCAGCGGGAGGTGCTCGGTGTCGGTGACGATGACCCGCGCGCCGGAGTCGCGCAGCACGAACTCGAGATCGGCCGCGCGGTAGGCCGAGTTGACGGGCACGACGACAGCGCCGGCCTTGAGGACCGCGAACCAGGTGAGCGGCCACTGCGCGACGTTGGGCAGCATGATCGCGACGCGGTCGCCCGGGGCCACGCCGTCGGCCTCGATCAGGCGGTGTGCCAGCCGCGACGACGATACGTCGGCCTGCGCGTAGGTCCACGAAGCGTCTCCGAAGCGCAGCAGCTCGGCGCCGGGGGTGCGAGCGGCGCCGTCTGACAGCAGGCCGGTGACCGTGCGCACCCTGGGCGTCGCCCCCATCTGGTCGTGGGTGACGGCGGGGTGCCGCGGTGTTTCGTCCCTGGTTGTCGTCGCGGTTGTCGTGTCAGTGGACATACTCGATCTCCTGCCGTTTTCTCGATTCATCGACGATCCAGGCCATAGCCGGGTCGTCGCGTTCCATCCACTCGGGGTGCCACTGCACACCGAGGATCGGCGCGCCGGGCACCTCCACGGCCTCCGCGACCCCGTCGGGCGTGCGGCCCGTGACGACAAGGCCCGTGCCGCACCGGTCGACGGCCTGGTGGTGCCACGAGTTGGTGACGACGCTGGCGCCGAAGATCCGCGCGGCCGTGGAGCCGGGTTCAAAGCTCACGCGGTGCTCGGCGTCGCCGTCGGTGGGCGCGGCCAGCGGCGACAAGTGCGGCACCGGGCCGGGCGGCAGGTCCGCGATGAGCGTTCCGCCCAGTGCGACGTTGAGCAGCTGCATTCCCCGGCACACCCCGAGCACGGGCAAGCCGCGGTCGATGGCGGCGCGGGCCAGGGTGAACTCGTATTGGTCGCGTTCGGGGTCGTGCGCGTGGGGATCGAGCCGTGGGTTGACGTCGCGGACAACGGAGGTGTCGCCGCCCCACCGGGCCGGGTGCACGTCCTGCCCGCCGGTGATCACCACGCCGGACAACCACTCACAGGCGTCGAGCGGATCGGCGTCGTAGGGCAGGTGCACGGGCACGCCGCCCGCTTTCGCGACGCGTGTGGCGAAGGCGGCCACGAACGCGTCGACGCACGCCGTGGCGTAGCGGTCGTCCGTTCCGGCGATCAGACTCAGCTGGACGCGGCGGCCGGTGATCCCGACCAGTGGCTTGCCCGTCATGGGAACTCGAAGTAGCGACGGGACTCCCACGCGGAGAGTTCGGCGTACGGGTCGCCGCCCTTGGTGTGGAATTCCATCCATTCCCACCGGCGTGAGGCCACCCAGAAGTCGACGAACTCGTCACCCAGGTACTCGCGGAGCACCTCGTCGCCGTCCAGCGCCGCGATGGCCTTGGTGATCGAGTCCGGGACCCGCTCGACCCCGGTGTCGTCGGGCAGGCACCACGCCATGTCGTCGACCTGCGGCGGGGCCTGCATCCTCCGTTCGATGCCTGCCACCACCCCGGCCAGCACACCGGCCAGGGCGTAGTACGGGTTGACGTCCGAGCCCGGCAGCCGGTACTCGAGCCGCGAGTACTTGGGGTGCCCGACGATGGCCCGCACCGCCGCGGTCTTGTTGTTGACGCCCCAGGAGATGGTCGTCGGTGGTCCGCTGATGTCGACGAGGCGCCGGTACGAGGTGATCTGTGGCAGCGACAGCAGGGTGTTTCCCGCCATCGTCGTCAGCAGCCCACCGACGGCCTGCAGCATCACCTCGGACGGTCCGTCGGGTGCGAAGAACTGGTTCTCACCGTCCCGGTGCAGCGAGAGGTTGATATGCGCGCCCTGCCCGAAGCCTGCGGTCGGCTTGGCCATGAACGTCACCGTCCGGTCCTGCTCGAACGCGACTTCCCGCATCACTTGCTTGGTGCGCACCCAGGAGTCGCCGAGCGCCACCGGATCGGTGGGTGCGAGATTCAGCTCGGTCTGGCCTGCGGCCGCCTCGTCGGTCCACGCTTCCCAGGTGATGCCGAGCTCGTCGAGCCGGTCGGTGACGGCCTCCATGTAGTCGACCCAGTCCTTCGACCTCGCCAGGTGATACGTGGCACCGGTATCCCCACCGAGCGGGGTGAGATCGCGGTAACCGCGGGCCCGCGCCTGCTGGACGGACTCCTCGAACAGTGTCGTTTCGATTTCCACCGCGACCGTGGCGGTGTAGCCGAGCGCCCGCAGTCGCTCGACCAGCCTGCGCACCATATTCCGCGGACAGATCGGTACCGGCCGCCCGTCCCGGAGCCAGTAGTCACCGATGACGGCGCCGAGGCCGGGCTTCCACTCCACCAGCGTGTCCATGTCGGGAATCATCGAGATGTCGTAGAGGTTGCCGCGCCAGTCCGGAAAGGCGTCACCGAACACGAACTCGTCGCCCAGGTCGATCGCGAACAGGATGTCGGCGAAGGCGAAGCCCGACTCCTTGCCGGACGCGAACTTCGCCGGCGTGATGGTCTTTCCCAGGAAGCTCCCGTCGTGACCGGTGGCCTCCAGGCGGATCGCCTTCGTCGGTACTTTCCACGCGGAGCAGATGGATTCCGACGGGGTGAGCTCAGACATCGAAACGAACCTTCCACGAGGCGGCCGTCATGACCGACACCTGCGAGAGCGTCCCTTGGACCCGCAGCCCGGAGTCCAGGGAGGTGAGGAGATAGTCGGCGCCCGTGAACACCCCGGCGAGCGCGTCGGGCGTGCCGACCATGCGGTAGGTCGTCGGGCCCGAGCCGAACCGGGCCTCCTGGGGGCCGTCCGGCCCCTGTGCGACCGCGATGAGGACGTCGGGGATGCCGCGGATGCCGCGGGTCACCTCCCAGAAGCGCTCGGCGGCCTCCTGCCACGAGGGCAGTGGGTGCTGTAGGGCGCGCAGTACACCGTCAGCCAGGTCCGCGTCACCGTCGGGGTCCTGGGTGAGCGCGAAACGGGCTTCGAGGTCGACGACCAGCGTCGCGTCGGCCGGCGCGAAGACGCCGCCGGTCACGGTGACGGCGCCGTCGCACAGCGTGACGGTGGCGGCCTGCGGTGTGTTGTGCGAGCGGACGGCGACCGTCCCGATGCCGCGATCGAACACCTCGGGCAGATGGCCGAGCCGGACCGCGTCGCGCAGGGTCCGGCCGAGCAGCCGGACGATGGGAGTGGCGTCGTCGTCGATCTCGATCGGGGCCGGCGCGCGCTGCGCCGCCGGGCCAGGCGCGATCGTCGGGGTTTCGGTCATTGTCATACCTTTCTTCGGTGGCGGGTGCGGTGCTCTCGGGGCTGCGGGTGCGGCCGTCATTCGAGGGCGGCGTAGGTCTGCGGCCGACGCCGGCGCAGGAGCGGCGACCATGCGAGGCCGCAGGCGAACGCCCCGGCGATGACCGCGAGGAAGACGTAAGCCCCGGTGCGCGACCCGATCAGGAGCTCGAAGTTGCCGATGACGAGCACGAGGATCGCCCCGAGCGCGGCGAGCGACAGGACGGGGGCGACGGTGCCCGTCCACGCCGTAGCCGTGCCGACCTTGCGGAAGTGGACGACGATCGCCGCGGAGGTCAGGGCCAGCAGCACGATCAGCCCGAGGGTTCCGGCGCCGCCGAACCAGGCGTAGATCTCGACGACGGGGTCGAGCCCGGCGATCGCCGTGGCCGCGAGCAGCGTGCCGATCACCCCGGAGGTCAGCAGCGAGGCCACGTGCGGCGACCGGTGCGTGGGGTGCGCCGATCCGAGCGAGACCGGCAGAGCGCCCTGGCGGCCGAGGGCGAACAGGTAGCGGGCCACCACGTTGTGGGCGGTGAGAACGCATGCGAAGAAGCTGGTGACGAGCAGAACCTGCATGACATCGTGGGCGGCCTGCGACAGGTAGCGGGTGGCGAGCCCGGGTGCGAGTCCTTCGGGGTCGTCGGCAGCGAGGTCGACGGCACGCGCGACGCCGAGACCGTTGATCATGGCCCAGGACGAGAAGGCATAGATCAGCGCGATCAGGACGACCGCGATGTAGGTGGCCTTCGGGATCGTCCGGTCGGGGTCCTGGGCCTCGGACCGGAAAACGGCGGTGGTCTCGAACCCGACGAAGCCGAAGACGGCAAACATGATCCCGGTGCCTGTGGCACCGGTGGTGAACGCGTCCCAGGTCAGCGGCTGCGCCGAGAGGCCGTTGTCGCCGCCGCGCAGCACGACGGCGAGGTCGACGAGGGCGACGATCGCGACCTCCGCGATGAGCAACGCGCCGAGCACCCGCGCGCTGACCTCGACGTTGCGGTAGCCCAGGTACCCGATGGCCGCGAGCCCGGCGGCCGCGAGGCACCACCACGGCACCGACACACCGGAGAAGGTCACGAGCACATTGCGCGCGGCAGCCCCGAGGTAGGCCGAGACGGCGACGATGAGCAGCGCGTAGGTCACCAGGGCGAGCGCTGCGGCGCCCAGCCCGGCACCGGTGCCGAGGCCGCGCTGGACGTAGGAGTAGAAAGCGCCCGCGTTGCGTACTTCAGGAGTCATCGCCGAGTACCCGACGGTGAACAGCACGAGCACGATTCCGACGAGCACGAAGTCGACCGGTGTCCCGATGCCGTTCCCCGAGCCGAGCATCAACGGGATGAGTCCGGCGAACACCGTCAGGGGCGCGGCCATCGCCACCACCATGAAGACGATCTGCGGGACGCCGAGTGTCCGGTCCAGGCCGACCGGGACCTCCTGCGCCCGGTCTTCGCTCTGCTGACTCATGCCAACCACTCCATTCTGTGGCGCCTCTCCGCGACCTGAATCACCCGACATCTACGACCGACCGGTATGCATTTCAGGGAACGAAAGACAGCCACCTGCGAATTCTGTGAAACGGAAACGAACGATCAGGAAGGTGGACGGTTTCGGACGCCGACGCCCGCACCAGGTCCGCGCCGCCGCGCCGGGGAGGCTCGGTTACACCCGAGATCGTCGGCCTGCGCTACAGCGCGTCGATCTCCCCGGGCCTCCCGGTGCCGATGACAACGTGGTCCGTGGTGCTCAGCTCGGACACACTGATGCCCTTTCGAGGTGTCCCACGACGTGGTCGGCGACGAGGAGCGCGAGCGCGTCGGGCAGGTGGTGCCCCATTCCGGGAATCACCACGTGCCGTGCATGCGGAATCGCGGCAGCGGTGGCGGTGCCTCCGGACGGCGCGACGATGGGGTCGCGATCGCCGTTGATCACCAGAGTGGGAGCCGTGATGCGGGTGATCTCCGCCGTTCGGTCGCCCGAGGCCTGGATGGCCTGGACCTGCCGGGCGGTCCCTGCCGCAACGTCGCCGGCCGTGCGGTCCCACGTCTGCACGGCGTGGTCCGCTTCTTCGACCTCGTCGATCGGGAACCCGGCACCCGCGAGGTGTGCCGTCATGCGAAGGTGCGCCCGCACGGCCTGCACCCGGTTCCGGGGCGGCGGGGCGGCGATCAACGCGATCGTCGACGCGGCGGCCTGCCCGACCTTCGGATCACCTGTGGTCGAGTACAACGAGGTCAGCGACCTCGTGAGTGCGGGGTAGCGCGCCGCGACGGTCTGCGCGATCATCCCGCCCATCGAGCGCCCGATGAGGTGCGCCGGTCCCCGACCGAGGTGCTCGATGAGCTGCGCGGCATCGGCCGCCATGTCGGCCAGCGTGTACGCGTCCGGACGGGGCCGGGCGAGCAGTTGCCGTAGCGTGCTTGGTGGCGGGGTGATCGCGTAGGTCGAGCGGCCGCAGTCCCGGTTGTCCATCCGGATCACCTGAAAGCCGGTCGCGACGAGCGCGGAGACGAACCGCTCGGACCACATCGTCAAGTCCTCGCCGAGGCCGGCGAGGAGCAGGGCCGGCGGGTCGCCGGGATCGCCGTCGATTCGGTAGCAGACACGCGTGCCGCCCGGGAGGGTGACGAAGCGGTCCTGGGCGTCGTCACGCACGGATCGCCTCCCCTGCGGTCGAGCGTGCACTGTCGTCGGTGGTGGAGCTGAACCGCAGCGCGTCGTCGAGCAGGGGGCCACGGAGCAGCTTGGCGTCCTGCGGGTACGACATCGACATCTGCCACAGGCCGGTGCCCTGCTTCGGGGTGCTCTCGCGGGCCCGTTGCGCGTAGCCCGCGCTGAGGTCCATGACCGGGCGCGTCTCCATGCCGGGATCGGCCTCGACGACGACTCGGTCGTAGCCGAAGGCGTCCATGTGCTTCACCAGGTTGCAGAAGTAGCGGCACAGGATGCCGACCTTCAGCGTCCA
Organism: Rhodococcus sp. ZPP; assembly: GCF_017656075.1. Taxonomy (NCBI): domain Bacteria; kingdom Bacillati; phylum Actinomycetota; class Actinomycetes; order Mycobacteriales; family Nocardiaceae; genus Rhodococcus; species Rhodococcus sp. ZPP. The sequence goes on along the minus strand of NZ_CP058638.1, from coordinate 4,634,221 downwards.
CGACGAGGTCGTGTAGCCGATGGCGATCGCCAGGTTGGGGATCCCCGAGAGCAGGGTGCCGCGGTAGACGACAGAGTCGGCGAGGTTCACCGGCACGCCGTCGACCGCCAGGTCGATGCCGCCGAGCAGGCGCACGTTGAGGCCGGTCGCGGTGATGATCACGTCGGCGTCGAGGTGCTCGCCCGATTCGAGCTGGATCCCCGACTCGGTGAAACGCGAGATCCGGTCGGTGACGATCGAGGCGCCGCCGGCACGTAGTGCGGCGAAGAAGTCGCCGTCGGGCGACAGACACAGGCGCTGATCCCACGGGTCGTAGGGCGGGTTGAAGTGGGTGTCCACGTCATAGCCCTCGGGCAGCAACTTCTTGTTGATGCGCCGGATCAGCGCGCGACCCAGACGGGGGAACGTGCGTAGCGACTTGACCACGCCCCGATCGATCCAGATGTTGTTGAACCGGGTGATCGCGTAGCCGCGTCGTTCGCCGAAGAGCCGGGTGAACAGGAGCGCGAGGGAATCGACCTTCGGCCACGGCATCACGTACGTGGGGGTGCGCTGGAGCATGGTCACATGAGCGGCGGCGCCCTCACCGGTGAGCATCGACGGGATCAGCGTCACCGCGGTCGCGCCCCTGCCGATCACGACGACCTTCTTGCCCGAGTAGTCATATCCCTCGGGCCAGTGCTGCGGGTGGATGATGTCGCCGCCGAAGTCCTCGCGACCCTCGAAATGCGGGGTGTAGCCCTCGTCGTAGCGGTAGTACCCGGTGCCCGCGAAGATCCAGTTGGCGGTGATGGTCTTGTCGCCGTCGGCGGTGTGCACGTCGATCGTCCAGCGCGCGTCGGCGCTCGACCACTCCGCGCGCTGCACGCCGTGCCCGAGCCGGATGAGCCCGCCCAGGTTGTTCTCTTCGACCGTCTCCTGCAGGTAGTTCCGGATCTTGGGGGCTTCCGCAATGGCGGCGCGGTCCTTCCACGGCTTGAACTCGTAGCCGAAGGTGTGCAGGTCGGAATCGGATCGGATGCCGGGGTACTTGAACAGATCCCAGGTGCCGCCGATATTGTCGCGCCCTTCGAGCACGACGACGCGTTTGCCGGGAAACGCCTCGACGATGTAGCGCGCGGCGCCGATGCCGGAGATGCCGGCACCGATGATGACGATGTCGAACTCCTCGGTTCGTTGCTTCGATGCGTTCATCGTGGGGCCTTTCGGTGGTGGTCACGTCGGTGTGTGATTCCACGGTGACCGCCGCGGCGGCCCGCGCTCTACGCCGCCGTGCCCCGTCCTTCGCGACGCGGTGGTGCACAGTGCACTGCGCGCGCCTTTGAGATGCCGATCACACGGCCTCGTGGTGCAGTGTGTCGCGGCTGGCGCGACACGTGGTTGCACGTCGGCGTAGCGGGCGTCCTCATGGGCACGCCACTGTGGAGGCCACACGAGATCACGGACACTCCCAAGGAGGCGCTGCCATGCGCGACATTCTTTTCGCCGCGGCGGACATCTGGATGATCGTCGTCGGATTCATCTGCGGCGTGAAGTTCATTCGGCGCCATCACAACTATTTGATTGGTCTCGAATGGATCATCATGGCCGTCTCGGGGACCAATTTCCTGCTCTACGGGGTGACCAAGTCCGGCACCGATTCCCCGATGTACCACATCGCCTTCTTCTTGGACGCGTTCTCGCGCTCGATCGGGTTCACGCTGATCCTGGTCCTCGGGTTGCTGGTCGTCACGCACAGGTACAAGCCCACGCTCGGCGTCGAGGTGGGCGCGTTCGCCCTGGCCGCGATCCTCGGGTTCTTCCTGTCCGAGTACGCCGAGGAGATCGGCACGCCGGGCAAGGTGTTCTTCTTGATCACCGCGCTCGCGACCTCCGGCTTCCTGTGCTACTTCGCGTGGCGCCTCTGGGAGCTCGGCGAACGCGCCCACGCCGCGTGGGCGGCGTGCGCCACCGCGCTGAACGTGGTCGTCGCCTCGATCTACGACTTCTGGCGAATTCCGGGCGACGACGCCAACCACACCCTCTTCTACACCCTCGCGCTGTTCACCTGGGGCCTGGCGATGCTCGTCATCTACCGGGCGTATACGGCCTTCGCTGCCCACAACAAGCGGGACGACGCACACCTCGATCCGACCGCCGCCTCCCCCGTCCGAGGAGCTGAAATCGCATGAGCTCTACCGCGAACACGACCTACACCACCTTCACCGGGTGGGTCGATCCGCCCACCGACATCCGACCACCGCTGACGGAGAACTTCACCTGCTCCGTCGCGGTCATCGGCGGCGGGCTCGCGGGCATGGCGACGGCGCTGCGACTCGCGGAGCGTGGCGTCGACACCGTGCTGCTGGAGTCGGACTTCTGCGGGCACGGTGCGGGCTCGCGCAATGCCGGCCAACTGGCGAGCGCGCCCGGCGGCGACATCCAGCTGCTGAATCTGCTCTACCGCAAGGGCATGCCAGCGATCATCCGCCTCACCGAGAACGCCGCCGGCCACGTCGAGAGCATGATCGAGAAGCTCGGCATCGACTGCGACTACGAAGCCGTCGGCAACGTCTTCGCGGCCGTCTCGCGCGGACAGCTGGGACGCACGCGCCGCATCGCGAAGATCCTCCGCCGCGCCGGTGCCCACGTCGAGGAGGGCACGGCACGCGAACTGGGCATCCCGCACGGCTTCCTCGGCGGCATGCGCGAAATCAAGGGCGGAATCATGAACCCCGGCAAGCTCCTACGTGGCCTTCGCAGCGCGGTGCTCGCCTCGACCGTGCGGGTCTTCGAGCAATCAAAGATCGTCGACGTCGTTCGCGGCAATGGCGGCGTCACTGTCGAGACACCCGGCCGCGTGATCCTGGCGCAGAAGGTGGTGCTGGCCACGAACGCCTATGCGGGCGAGTGGGACATCACGCCGAAACGCCTATCGTCACCGATGTGGGTGACCGAGGTCGAAACCGAGCCGATCTCCCCGCAACGTCTCGCCGCGCTCGGTTGGACCAGCCGATCCGGACTCATCACACAGCACAACATCATGGAGAACTACCGACTCACCGCACGCAACACCATCGTGTTCGGCGTCCGCCAGATCGAGCGTGCCGCAAGCTATCCGCTGCCCGAACGCCATCCCGACCCGGCGGTGGTCGCCGACCTCGCGAAGGCATTCGCACGACGCTTTCCGCCGCTGGCGGACGTCGCGATCGACCGCGCCTGGGGCGGGTGGATCGGGATCACCTCGACTTGGCTACCGGTGGCCGGCACGGTCGGCGACGACGTCTACTACTCCCTGGCCTGCAACGGCCACGGACTCGCCCAGGCCACCTACGTCGGGGCCCTCATCGCCGATCGGATCGCCACCGGCATCACCCCGGACGATCTGCGCACCATCTGGGTCGACGAACCGAAATTCGGCCACGCGGTGCCGATGATCATGGGGAGGATCGGGCTGCGCGCGGCATGGACCGCAGACAGGTTCAACGACATGATCAACGGCAGCAAGCGCCACGCGCGCGAGGGATTCGCCACTGCCGCACGTGGCTTCACCGCCCCCGCGTAGCGCATTGTGCTGCGTTCCTGATGCCGGAACGACGGGTGCGAGGTCGGCGGCGCCGGTGTCGCGACGGAAGTCGCCGCTTCCAAAGCCGAGCCGGGAAGTTGGCTGTGCAGAGGCGGTCGTTACCTGCGGCAAATAACGCGTGACGGTCCACATGCATTCACAAGTGCCCAGGCAAGTCCCGAACAAGCAAGCATCCCCTCAGTACGACGCCCGGCCACCGCTGGCGTCGTAGACGGCGCCGGTCGAGAAGCTGAGCGCCTCCGAGCACAACCATGCGACGAGTTCCGCGATCTCCTCGGGCCGTCCCATCCGGGCCATGGGGGTCAGGCTCTGCGACCGCGCGAGAATCGCCGGGTCGGTGCCGGCATTCATCGGGCTCTGCACCGCGGCGGGTGCCACCACGTTGGCCAGGACACCGGTCTTGGCGACCTCCTTCCCGAGTGATTTCGTCAGCGCGATCACGGCCGCCTTCGACGCCGAGTAGGCGCTCTGGTTGGGATTTCCATCCTTCGCGGCGATGCTCGCCAGATTCACGACCCGCCCCCAGCCGGCGTCGGTCATGGCCGGCACGAATGCGCGGCAGAGGAGGAATGTCCCGTCGACGTTGATGCGGAACGTTCGGCGCCAGTCCCCGAGGTCGACGTCCACCAGAGGAGCGGACGGTCCCACGACGCCGGCGCTGTTGACGAGGATGTCGACACGGCCGAGCCGGGCGGCGAGCTTCTCGACGGCGTCGGCATCGGTGACGTCGAGGTGTTCGTCGGCCCCCGTGGCGACGTCGGCGGTGACGACGCGGACCCCAGCGTCGGTGAGGCGTTTCGCGCACGCCGCGCCGATTCCGCTCGCGCCGCCGGTGACGAGCGCGGTGGCGCCCTCGGGATACGTGGACATGGCGGTTTCTCCTCGCGACTGTGTGCGCATTAGTCTTGTTCTATGTGCGAAATCGGTTTGATCCGTGTCGCACTGTGTATGAATTGGAATATATGGGCTGAGCAACACTCGTCAAACTCGCCGAAGGGAATCCGATGGAGATTCGCTGGCTGCAAGCGTTCGTCGCCGTCGCCGAAGAACTGCATTTCGGCAGGGCTGCCGCGCGCCTCCAGATGGCCCAGTCGCCGCTGAGTCAGACGGTGCGCAAACTCGAGAAGGACATCGGCGTGCCGCTGTTCGAGCGGAGCACCCGCAGTGTCGCCCTGACGTCGGCCGGCCATACGTTTCTGCCGCACGCCTACCGCATTCTCGAGAGTGTCGACATCGCGCGGCAAGCTAGCCGCGCGTCCGCCGGGGGCGTGTACGGCCGGATCAAGATCGGCTTCACGGGCGTGCTCAATCACCTGTCCCTGCCGCCACTCACCCGCGCGCTCCGGCAGCGCTATCCCGACATCGAACTCACCCTCGTCGGGCGCATCATGACTCGTGAAGCTCTCTCTCAATTAGATAGCGGCGCACTCGATCTCGCGTTCGTCGGACTTCCCGTCGAGACGGCTTCGGTGTCCACCCGATTGATCCGCCGCGAGCCATTCGGGGCGGTGCTTCCGGCGGACCACCCGCTCGCGTCCGAGCAGGAGATCGACCTATGCGACCTGGCCGACGACGGGTTCGTCACGACACCGCTGTCGGCCGGCTCGGCATTGCAGGAGGTCGCGATGCGGGCCTGCGTTGATGCAGGGTTCCGTCCCCGCGTAGTGCAAGAGATCACCGACCCGTACATGATCCTGATGCTGGTGGCGACGGGTGTCGGCGTGGCGCTCATGACGTCGGGCATTGCAGCGCTCACGCCCCCGGGCACGGTGTTCGTGCCGCTCACCGGCGAGCCGATCTACATGAATCACGGACTCGCGTGGTCGCCGCGTCGGGTATCCGACGCGCTCCGGGTGGCCCTCGCGGTATCGGAGGATATTCTCCCCACCCCCGATTAGGACATTTTCGATCTATATCTAAGACTTTTTTTGCGCTGGACTGCGCATAGTCTGCCATGACACGCTCGTCACGGTCCGGAACTTCGTGTGAGGTGGATCACCTCCGAACAAGCGCTTCGCGGCGCACCGGATCCTGGGACGAAAGGAACACCATGGCAAGCACGTCTACTCGTGACACCGGGGGACAACCGAACGAGAACGCCCGCCGGGCCGCCGTCTCGGGATTCCTAGGCAGCACGCTGGAGTACTACGACTTCTTCATCTACGGATCCGCGGCAGCGCTGGTCTTCCCGCGGATCTTCTTCCCGGGCGGAGGCGCCACGGCGACCCTGCTGTCGATCGGCACGCTCGGTGTCGCGTATATCGCGCGTCCGCTCGGCGCAGTGCTGTGGGGACATCTCGGGGATCGATACGGGCGCAAGAATTCGCTGCTGGCGTGCCTCCTGCTCATGGGTATCGCGACCGTGGTCGTCGGGTGCCTGCCCACATACGACCAGATCGGCATCGCCGCACCCGTCATCCTGGTGTTCCTGCGATTGCTGCAGGGTCTGTCGGCAGGCGGCGAATCGCCGGGATCCTCCGCGTTGACGCTGGAACACGCACCGGACAACCGTCGCTCGTTTTACACGTCGTTCACCATGAGCGGCATCATGTTCGGCATCGTGCTCTCGAGCCTGGTGTTCATCCCCGTGGCCGCGCTGCCGGATGACGCGCTCTACTCGTGGGGCTGGCGTGTGCCCTTCCTGCTCAGCATCGTCGTGACGGGTGTCGCGGTTTGGCTGCGTCGCAAGCTCGACGAGCCGGAGGTCTTCGAAGAGTTGAAGGAACACGACGACACCGCGGGCATTCCGGTGGTCGAGATGTTCCGCTCGCACTGGCGCACCGTGATCCGCATCAGCCTCAGCGCGACGTTCGCGATGATCAACACCATCGTCAACGTCTTCGCGTTGGCGTACGCGGTGCAGGTGGCCGGGCTCGAACGCTCCACGATGCTGTGGGCCATCGCCGTCGCCAACTTCGTCGCGGTCCTCACCCAGCCGCTGTTCGGAATGCTCGCCGACCGGATCGGCCGTAAACCGGTGTTCGTGACGGGCGCCGTCGGTGCCGCGGGCATGGTGTTCGTGTTCTTCCACGCGATCGGAACGGGCAGCGTGCCAATGGTCTTCGCGGCCGGCATCGTTCTGATCGGCCTGTTCTACGCGATGCCCAACGGCGTGTACCCGGCGTACTTCCCCGAGCAGTTCCCCGCCAAGGTCCGGTACACCGGAATGGCCGTAAGTCTCATGCTGGGGCTGTTGGTCGCCGGCTTCACCCCGGCCATCGCGCAGTGGCTGTCGGCGGGTGACACCGCGAACTGGGCCCCAGTCGCCTGGATGTGCCTGGGCTTCGCGCTGCTGTCGTCGGTCGCCGCGCTCACCGGTCCCGAGACGTACCGCACACCCACCGAGCAGCTCGGCGAACCCGGCACGACGACGGCCGGCACGCGGCACCATGCGCTCGCCCGCACCGACGCCTGATCGGACCTTCACCACTGCAGGAGATTTTCATGCACCCCTTTTCCACCCGGCACCGGATCCGCCTCGTCGGGGCAGGGATCGCCACGTCCCTGTCGCCGGCGCTGCACGAACACGAGGCCGCCGCCCTCGGCCTGACCGACTACCGCTACGACCTGATCGACGTCGCGGCGGAAGGCATTCCCGTCGACCGTTCCGGCGACGCGCTGCGGCAGGCAGTTGCAGCGGGTTGCACCGGACTCAACGTCACCCATCCGTGCAAGCAGGTGGTCGTCGACTCCCTCGACGAATTGTCTGGCAACGCGCGACTTCTCGGCGCCGTCAATACCGTCGTCGTCCGTGACGGGCGGCTGATCGGTCACAACACCGACCACAGCGGATTCCTCGCGGCGCTGCGCCGGGGACTGCCCGATGCCACGCTCGGCCGTGTCGTCCTCGCCGGTGCGGGCGGTGCCGGTTCGGCCGTCGCCTACGCGCTCGCCGCCGCCGGGGTGACGGACCTGCGCGTCGCCGACCTCGACCCGGCCCGTGCCGCGGACGTCTGCGCGCGCCTCGCGGCGGCCTTCCCGCAGACGCGGGTCACGGCCATCCCCCTCGAGGCGATCGAAGCGAACCTGGAGCACTGCGACGGCGTCGTCAACGCCTCCCCGATCGGCATGGTCGGACATCCGGGAACGCCGTTCGACACCGACGCGCTCCATCCCGGACTGTGGGTCGCCGACATCGTCTACCGCCCGCTGCAGACCGAACTCGTCGCGGCAGCAACCGCTCTCGGCTGTGATGTGCTCGACGGCGGTCAGATGCTCGTCGCTCAGGCGGCCGACACGTTCGCCCTCCTCACCGGCATCACGCCCGACCCCGACCGCATGCGACGTCACCTCGGCGAACTGGTCGCCGATCAGTGCGCCCCGACCGTTCTCGAGGAGTCCCGATGACCGCGCGTCTCTTCGCCGCACCACTCGACCTGGGCAACGTGCGACTGCGCAACCGCTTCGTGTCGGCGCCGATGGAGCGCAACTACTGCGAGGTCGACGGCACGATGACCGACGAGTACATCGCGTACCTCGAGCGCCGTGCGGCGGGCGGCGCAGCTCTCGTCTTCACCGAGGCCAGCTACGTGCGGGCCGACGGCAAGGGGCGTATCCGGCAGATGGGTGTGGACGTCGACGAACGCATCCCGGGCATCGCGAAGATGGCCGAGGCGATCCATGCGCAGGGTGCGCTCGTCGGCGTCGAACTCAATCACGGCGGCCGCACCGCGCAGGGTTCCGTCAGCGGATTCGTCCCCGTCGCACCGTCACCGATCCCGTGCGCGGTGGTCGGCGGCGAAATGCCCGAGCAACTCGACGGCGACGACATCGAGCACATCATCGAATGCTTCGGCGAGGCCGCCGCGCGCTGTCAACAGGCCGGGGTCGATGTGATTTCGCTGCACGGCGGTCACGGCTACCTCATCCACCAGTTTCTCTCGCCGGCGTACAACCACCGCGACGACAAGTGGGCCGATCCGGCACTGTTCGTCAACAAGGTGATCGACGCCGTGCGCACGATGGCACCGGATATCGCTCTCGGACTGCGGTTCTCGGCGTTCGAGGCCGTCGACGGCGGTCTCGACGCGGAGACGACCCGCGCCCGGATCGACGCGATCGACACCGACCGGCTCGACTTCCTCGACGTCTCCGCCGGCAACTACGAATCCGGGCAGTGGATCATCCAACCCGGCGAGTGGCCGCGCGGACTCCTCGCCCCGTTCTCCGAGCAGTACACGCGGGACTTCGACCTCCCCGTCGGGGTCGCAGGCCGGATCAGCTCACCCGAGGTCGCGGCGCAGATCATCGAATCCGGGCAGGCCGACTTCGTCAGCATGGCCCGCACCCTGCACGCCGACCCGGACTTCCCGAACCGCGCGCTGGACGGCGGCCGGTACCGGCCCTGCATCGCTTGCAACTACTGCATCGACAGCCTCGCCGCCGGACCCGTTCCGTGCTCGGTCAATCCGTGGGTGGGCCGCGAACTCGAGCAGCTGTCGAAGCCGGCGGCCGCGGCGGTGCGTGTCGCTGTCGTCGGCGGCGGGCCGTCGGGGATGGCGGCCGCCCGCGACCTCGCGCTCGCCGGGCACCGTGTCGACCTGTACGACGAACGCGGGAGTCTCGGTGGAGATTTCGCGCTGGCCTCCCGGCTGCACGAGTACCCCGAGTACTCACGGATCGTCGACTGGTACCTCGCCGAGATCGCCGACCTCGACATCACCTGCCACCTCGGCACCCGGGTCGACGCCGCCGCACTGGCCGGCCTGGACTTCGACGCCGTCGTGCTCGCGACCGGCGGCCGCGGACCCGAGGTCGACCTCCCCGGGGCCGACACCCGGAGGGTCCGCGACGTCCGGGAGTTCCTGGAATCCGGAGACCCCGCACCCGCGGCGATCACGATCTTCGGCGCCGACCGGGAAGCAGCCGCGGTCGCCGACGACCTGCTCCAGCACGGCACCGAGGTGGTCATGATCGGCCCGCAGGAGACGATCGCCCACGACGTCGGCCGGCGCGGAAAGATAGTGCTGCTGCCGCGGCTCGCGAAGAGTGCGAACCTCACCACCCACCTGTCGTCGATCGTGACGCGGATCGAGGAAGACCGGGTGGTGATCTCGACCGCCGGGGACGAGCGGGTGGTGGACGCTCCCGGCGAACTGCTGATCTCGCACGGCGTCGAGCCGCGCACCGACCTGCTCGCCGCAGTGCGGTCGCTGGCACCGCGACTCGGCGTCCACACGGTCGGTGACGCGAGTGGCGACGGCGGCTCCATCCACGCCGCTCTCGTCACCGCAGCCGACGTCGCCGCGAAGATCACCGCGGCCGCCGATGCTCGCGAGGTCAGCGCATGATCGACATGCCACCCCTCGGTCTCGGGACCTGGCCGCTGACCGGACCGGACGCCACACGGGCCGTGCTGTCCGGCATCGAGGCCGGCTACCGGCTCGTCGATACCGCAACGATCTACGACAACGAAGAGGCAGTGGGTGTGGCGCTCGCGGAGTGCGGACTGCCACGCGAGGAGCTGTTCGTCACCACGAAACTGCGTGGGAGCGATCACATGTCGGGCGACATCCGCGGCGCGGTCGAGCGGAGCCTGAAGAATCTGGGACTCGATCGGCTCGACCTGTTCCTCATCCACTGGCCGCTGCCACGCCACGACAGGTACGTGGCGGCGTTCGAGGCGATGCTCGCCTGCCGTGACGCCGGCCTCGTCCGCCACGTCGGTGTCTCCAATTTCCTGGAGACGCACCTGCGTCGCGTCGTCACCGAAACCGGAGAAGCGCCGGCAGTCAACCAGATCCAGATGGACCCGTCGCTCGCCCGGCTACCCGTCCGGCGCGCGAACGACGTACTCGGCGTGTCCACGCAGTCGTGGAGCCCGCTGGGCCGCGGCGAGGTGCTCGACTCACCCGTGGTCACCGACATCGCCCGGCGCCTCGACCGCGCCCCCGCACAGGTGGTCCTGGCCTGGCACTTCGCGCAGGGTGTCGTGCCGGTCGTGAGATCCGCGAATCCCGCCCGCCAGGACGAGAACCTGGCCGCCCTCGGCGTGCGGCTCACCGCCGACGACGTGGCCGCCCTGAATCGACTCGACCGCGGCGAATCCGCGGCCCGGGACGTCGAAACCGAGGAGCACTACTGATGGCCCTACGTATCGGCATCGTCGGCTGCGGCAAGATCGCCGGCAACCACGCCCGGGCCCTGCAGCAGGTGCCCGGCGTCGAGGTGGTCGGCTGCTGCGACCCCGACGTCGACCGCGCCCGCGAGTTCGCGGACTCGCACCGTATCGCGCGGGTCGTCGGTTCGGTGGAGGAGTTGATCGACCTCGGCCTCGATGCGTGCACCGTCTGCACACCGCACCCGGTGCACGAGCAGGTGGTCGTCGCGGCGGCTGAGGCCGGGATCCACGTGCTGTGCGAGAAGCCGATCGCGGTCGACGTCGCCGCGGCAGACCGCATGATCGCGGCCGCCGACCGCGCCGGCATCACGTTCGGTGTGCTGTTCCAGCGCCGGTTCTGGCCGGCCGCGCAGCGCATCAGGACGGCCATCGACGACGGCCGGATCGGCATTCCGGTGCTCGGCGAGGCGTCGGTGCTCCTGCACCGCCCGTCGTCCTACTACTCCGCCGACGAGTGGCGCGGACGGTGGGACACCGACGGCGGCGGAGTCCTGATGACGCAGGCCGTCCACCAGATCGACATGCTCCAATGGTTCATGGGTGAGGCCGTGTCGGTGAGCGGCTTCATCCGCACCCACACACACGGCGGCCACATCGAGACCGAGGACAGTGCGTCCGCCGTCGTCTCGTTCGCGTCGGGCGGCACGGCGACCGTCACCGCGACCACCGGCGTCAACCACAACCTCGGCAACCGGGTCACCGTGATCGGGCAGACCGGTGCGATTGCGAGCGTCCTCGAGTTCCCGGAGGGCAGGGAGGGCGTCAACGAGCTCTGGACGATCCCCGGCGAAGTGGAGTTCCGTACCCCGTTCACACCCGGCGTCCGTGCCAATCTCGACGTCACGGAAGTCAACGCCCGACTCGCCGACTTCCACACACTCCAGGTGCAGGACTTCGCGGACGCCGTCCTGACCGGTCGCGACCCCGCCGTCACCGGACGCGACGCGCGCGCCTCGCTGGCGATCATCGCGGCGATCTACGAGTCCTCGCGCACCGGCCGGGTGGTCGACCTCACGCCCGCACCGACTTTCGCAACAACATCCGCTCAGGAGACGCTATGACCCCCGATCACACCACCTCCACCTATGACGTCGTCGTCATCGGCTCCGGAGCGGGCGGTCTGTCCGCCGCCGTCGCCGCAGCCGACGGGGGCGCCTCCGTCCTCGTCGTCGAGAAGGCGGACACGTGCGGCGGCGCGACGGCATGGTCCGGCGGCTGGATGTGGGCGCCGCGGAACCTGTTCGCGCAGGCGGACGGCGTGAACGAGGACCGCTCGCTGCCGCGCACCTATCTCGAGCACCGACTCGGCGAGAACTTCGACGCCGCCAAGGTCGATGCCCTGCTCGACGGAGCACCCGAGATGGTGGAATTCTTCGAGACGAAGACGGCGCTCCAATTCGTTCCGGGCGCGAAGATCGCCGACATCCACGGCGACACACCGGGTGCGGGCACAGGGCACCGCTCGGTCGGACCGAAGCCGGTGAACCTCCGGAAGCTCGGCCCCGACGTCGCGGCGCTCCTGCGTCGCCAGCTCTACGAGACGTCGTTCCTCGGCATGGGCATCATGGCCGGCCCGGACCTCCAGGCCTTCCTGCACTCGACCCGTTCGGCGAAGGCTTTCGCGCACTGCGCCCGAAGGGTGTCCACGCACCTGCTCGACCTCGCCACCACACGCCGCGGCCAGCAACTCGTCAACGGCACCGCGCTCGTCGGTCGGCTTCTGCGGTCAGCGCTCGACGCCGGCGTCGAGATCCGCGTGAGCACGGCGGCCACCGCGCTGACCACCGACTCCGCGGGCACCGTCACCGGCGTCCGGCTGGAGGGCCCGGACGGGGTCTACTCCGTGTCCGCCCGCCGCGGAGTCGTCCTCGCGACGGGCGGCTTCAGTCGCGACGTCGACCGGCGCCGTCAACTTTTTCCCCGCACACCCACGGGCCGTGAACACTGGACCCTCACCCCGTCCACGACCACCGGCGACGGCATCACCCTCGGCGAATCGGTCGGCGGCCGACTCGACCGCTCGGTCGCGTCCCCGGTGGCGTACTGCCCGGTGTCGATCGTCCGGTACCGCAACGGCAAGGAGGGTGTGTTCCCGCACATCCTCGACCGCGGAAAGCCCGGTGTCATAGGCGTTCTCGCCGACGGCCGCCGCTTCGTCAACGAGGCCCTCGGCTACCATGACTACACCCTCGCGATGGTCGAACAGGTCCCCGACGGCGATGAGGTCTGCTCCTGGTTGATCGCCGACCAGCGGTACCTGCGGTACTTCCCGCTGGGCATGGCCAAGCCGCTGCCAATCCCCACGTGGCCGTACCTGAAGTCGGGGTATCTCACCCGCGGCCGCACGGTGCGCGAGCTGGCCGAGAAGATCGGTGTCGACCCCGACGGCCTGGAGAAGACGGTCGCAGCGTTCAACGAGGGCGCCCGCGACGGCGTCGACCCCGAGTTCGGTCGCGGCACCACACCCTTCACCGTCGGCTCCGGCGACCCCGACAACCCATGGCCCAACCCCTCCCTCGCACCGCTCGAAGAAGGCCCGTTCTACGCGGTCAAGGTGGTGCCCGGCAGCTTCGGCACGTTCGCCGGTCTGGTCACCGACAGCATGTCCCGGGTTCTGAACGACGACGACCAGCCGATCGACGGGCTGTTCGCGGTCGGGGTCGACCAGTCCAGCGTCATGGGAGGCCACTACCCGTCCGGCGGTATCAACCTCGGCCCAGCCATGACCTTCGGCTACCTCACCGGCCGCCGCCTCGCCTCGACGACAGGAGCTCTGCGATGACCGCCCCACTCGGCCTTGCCGCACTCACCGTGCTCGACACCGCGCCGCTGCAGCAGGTGGACCTCGCCGAGAAGCACGGCTTCGACACCATCGGTATCCGACTGCTGCCCGCAGCGCCCGGCGCCACCGCCTACCCGCTGCACGAGGACGACGCCGCCCTCGATGCACTGATCCGTCGCCTCGACGATTCGCCGATCGAGGTGTTCGACCTCGAAATCGTCCGGCTGCAAGCAGATTTCGACCCAAAGTCGTACGTTCCGCTGCTCGAGGCGGGCGCACGCCTCGGCGCGAAGGCCGTGCTCGTCGGCGGCGACGACCGCGACCGCGCCCGGCTCACCGACTCCTACGCCCGGCTGGCGGAACTGTGTGCGCAGTACGGCATCGTCGCGAGCCTCGAGTTCATGCCGTGGACGGCTGTGCCCGACGCGACCACCGCGGTCGAGATCGTGACGCAGGCCGACGGGCCGGCGCGTAGCGTACTGATCGACGCTCTGCATACCGCCCGTTCGACGACGACCCTCGGCGACCTGGCGGCGATCCCACGCGAGTGGCTGCATTACGCGCAGATGTGTGACGGTTCGGTGCCTGCACCCACCAACGACGCCGAACTCGTCCGCCACGCACGGGAGGAACGGCTCGTGCCCGGCACCGGGGGCATTGACCTCACCGGCATCTGGTCGACACTGCCCACCGACCTTCCGGTGAGCGTCGAACTGCCCAACGAACCCCTCCGCCGTGCGGTCGGCACCGACGCGTGGCTCGACCGACTCGTCACGCAAACACGAAGAGTTCTCGACACGAATCGCACCACTTCAATCCACTGACCACGATCGATGCGACACGACGGCGGCCCTGCGCCTCGCGAGCTGGGGCTCGTCGACGACGTGGTGTGAGATTGCGTGGGGCGAGGTCGAGGATCAGGCGGATCACATCGGCCGGCGCGAACTTCACGGTGCGACCCTGCCCTCGGACATGTCCTTTCCTCAGGTCACTCGCACCTGCGTCTCACGGGCGTGCACCGTAGGGCCTAGCCTGAAGTGGTCGGGTGAGCGATGACGAGTGATGGCGGAGTCATGGCCGTGTCGTCCGACGATGGCGGCCTGGCCGATTTAAGCTCGAATGATGGTGCGCGCAGCCGACTTCATCAAGCAGGTGGTCTCCTCGACGCTCTACCGCCCGGACGGGACCGTGGAAACGACCCGAGATCCGGCAGTGTGGACCCTGGCCCACCGCGGGTACAGCGGGTCCGGTCGCCTCGACGTGTGGGCCTACCGAACACAGGCCGACGCACTTCGAGCGGGTGCCGTACTGGCGATGGAAGCCGGGATGGACGAAGATCCGCAATGCGTGAAATTGTATGCGGCAGGACGCTGGTCGGAGGTGATGGCGCGGTATGAGGAGCTCAGCCCGGAGGGCCATCTGCTGCGGGTGCAGGCAGCATTCCTGCAACTGGACGACGGTAACATTGATAACGGCTGACCATCGGAATCCGCGAATCCTGATGGTCGACCGAGACCATTCACCGAGAATGACCAACTATCACGCCCGGTCCGGGAGTACGTCGATGTTGCGCAACTCTGCAAAGCGCACTGGACTATCGACCAGCTCGGCTGGACGCTCTCAGCGGCAGGCGATTACAGGAAGTGGGACTGACGATTCTGCCGACTTGATAAGAATTTCAGGACCACGCGACAGTGCGAGTCCGCGTGCATGCATGCCAGATTCGGGACGATGCGAGTGTCCGCCTGTCGGTGCGACTGGTGGACCAGAAAATCCGGGCGCCATGTATGGAAGCTCTCGAATCCGCCCCTCACCGGCGACGGAGCGAGGACGATGGGAGCAGAGCTCGATTTGCCACTCCGCCGCACCAGCGCGGGGCACAGCGTCCGCATCGGGTGCGACCGGGACGGATGTACAAGCGGCCAGGGGGTAGATGGGTGTGACCGCGTCAGAAGACAGCAAGGAAGCCGACCTCGTCCTAGCAGGTGGCGGCGTCAAAGGAATCGGGTTGGTCGGCGCCGCCTCTGCGCTCGTCGATGCCGGATACACCGTTCATCGAGTGTCCGGTACGTCGGCGGGCGCGGTGGTGGGAGCCATCCTCGCGGCCGTCACCGCCAGCGGGGAACCTGTGACCGGCGAGCAACTGAAGAGGCTCACCCATCTCAACTATCGAGAGTTTCTCGATCCGGGACTCCTCGAGAACATCCCGCTCCTCGGGCAATCGTGGGCACTGCTGCGGGGCACCGGCCTCTACCGGGGCGATCGTGTCCACCAGTGGATAAAGGACACGCTCGAGAGCCTCGGGGTCTCGACCTTCCGCGACCTGCATATCGAGGACGACACCCTGCCCCCGAACCAGCGGTACAGGCTGGCAGTCACCGTCTCCGACGTGACGACCGGGCAACTGGTGCGACTGCCCTGGGACTTCGAACGGGTCTACGGCCTCGACCCCAACGCTCAGTCCGTAGCCGACGCGGTACGGGCGTCCATGGCAATCCCGTTTTTCTTCCGCCCCGTCTCGTTGACCAGTGCCGCCGGATTGACCTCGACGCTGGTGGACGGCGGAGTGCTCTCGAACTTCCCGATCGATTCTCTGGATCGGACCGATGGACAGTTGCCGCGATGGCCCACCTTCGGGGTCACCGTTCTGCCCAATCTGCCGGCCGGGAACGATGACGTCATCCCCCATCTCAGACTCCTACGCCTTCTCGGGCCACCTCACCTGTTCGAGAGCGTTCTCAGCACCATGCTCGTCGGCCGCGATCAGGCGTACCTGAACCAGCCGTGGGTGAGTGCCCGTGCAATCAGGGTGGACTCCACCGATGTAGGGGCTCTCGACTTCAACATTCACCAGGAGGACATCGAAGCTCTCCACCGGAACGGATACGAAGCGGCACAAGCATTCCTATCCACCTGGAATTGGAGATCCTACGTTCAAAGGTTCCGGCAGATGCCGCCCAGGTAGCTTCCATAAAATTGCGCGTCCGCCCGGGAACCGGACTCGGTCACGGTCCGCAGTGAACTCCGCGGCGGCGTCATCCGGCGTTGGTTTTCTCCACCAACCGGTCTATGCCGTCGAGCATGCGGTCGAGGCCGAAGCGGAACTCGTCTCGAGCCAATCGGCGACGTCGCTCCCGTCCGGATCGAATGCACCAGCCGCGATCGCGGACAGCAGCGCGGAAATTCGCTCCCGGTCGAGCAGGAATGGGCGCACCTGCGAATAGTCGACCGGTGTGGTGGACGTCGCCGCGATGACCGCCCGCACCACCACGCGCATCCGGCGCAGCCCCAAGACCGTGATCATGGGCGTCGTCCTTCCAGTACTGCTTCTGCTGCTCTTCGTCTACGTCTTCGGCGGGGCGATGGACACCGGCACCGGCTACCTGAACTACGTCGTTCCGGGAATCATCCTGCTGTGCGCTGGATTCGGCTCCTCACAGACGGAAGTCGGCGTGGCGAGCGACCTGGTGCACGGCAGCGTCGACAGGTTCCGGTCGACGCCGATCACCCGATCCGCGTTCCTGTTCGGTCACGTCCTCTCCAGCGTCGCACGTAACCTCGTGACCTCATGGGTCGTCATCGCCGTCGCGCTGGCGATGGGTTTCCGGCCGTCCGCCGGGCCCCTGGAGTGGCTGGCCGCATTCGGAATCATTGCGTTGTTCATCCTCGCCATCTCCTGGCTCGCCGCCGCACTGGGCCTACTCGCCGGCAGTGAGGAAGCGGCCGGGGGATTCACCTTCTTCCTCTTGTTCCTCCCCTAAGTGAGCAGTGCGTTCGTCCCCACCGACACCATGCCGGCCTGGCCGTACTCGTTTGCCGAGAACCAGCCGGTCACCCCCGGTGATCGAAACCGTTCGGGATCTGCTGACCGGCGGACCGGTCGCCGACACTGCCTGGCTCGCGGTGTTGTGGTGTGCCGGAATCAGACTCGGAGGCTACCTCTGGGCGACCACAGCATTCGCGCGCAGAACAGCACACTGATCCGACCGCCCCGGCAAGAACGTCAGCGTCACCGGAATCGAGTTGCGGAATCCGGGCGAGGGACCGAATGCCTCGGGCGCTGACATTCTGTCGCCTCTGGGGTGATCTGAATCCCTGCCAACGCCTCGCGTACTTTGTCCCATACCCGAGCGAAGTGAGGTTCGACCGATGTTCACCGGACTATCCGCGTTCCCCCTCACCCCCATGAACGAGACAGAAATCGACGAGTCCGCGTTCTCCCGAATGGTCTCGCGCTTGGCGGACGCGGGGGTCGATTCCATCGGCGCGCTCGGGTCCACCGGGAGCTACGCCTACCTGACCAGAGAAGAGCGCAAGCGCGTCGCGCAGCTCGCCGTGGCCGCAGCGGGCACCACACCGGTCATGATCGGTATCGGTTCGTTGCGCACCGCACACGTCCGCGCCCTCGCCGAGGATGCACAAAATGCCGGCGCCGCCGCGGTCCTGCTGGCACCGATGTCCTACCAACAGCTGACTGCAGACGAGGTGTTCGGCCTTTACGAAACGGTGACACGTGAACTGTCCGTACCGCTGTGCATCTACGACAATCCCGGTACCACCCACTTCACTTTCACCGATGAACTGCACAGCCGCATCGCCGAACTTCCCAAGATCGGATCGATCAAGATCCCCGGTGTCCCCCTCGACCCCGCCGAGGCAGCCGGTCGAGTGAACTCCCTCCGATCCCAGATCCCGTCGACGGTCACCATCGGCGTCAGCGGAGACGCCTCCGCCGCGATCGGCCTCAACGCGGGCTGCGATGTGTGGTACAGCGTGCTCGCCGGCGTGCTTCCCAAGCCATGCCTGGCCCTGACCCGCGCATCTCAGAACGATGACCGGAAAACCGCTACCGCGCTGTCCAATCGACTCGAACCCATCTGGGAGCTGTTCCGTACCCATGGAAGCCTGCGCGTCGTATCCGCCATCGCCGAATACCTCAGCCTTGTCGAATCACCCAATCTCCCGCAGCCGCTGCGGGGTCTCGCTGAGGCCGCGCGTTCACGGGTCGCCGACGCACTTCAGCAAGTTGACGATCTGCTGTGATCTTCAGCGAGACACCAGCCGTCCGTGCTGTTAGCGAGGCCCGCCTTTGGTTGTCGAACGTGCCCGCGGCAGCGGCAGGTGCGATTCGCAGCCCTTCTTAACGCGTGGTTGACGATCCGTCGGTTCGTCGAGCTACCCATGGCCCCGCATCATTGCGCACCATCGGTGAGTACCTTTCCTCGAGGAATTCCTCGATCACCCGGACGGCAGCGTCCACCCCACCCGCAGAACGCAGCTCGGCGGCGAGCTCCGCGCTGCGGCGCCGGACCGGCTCGGTGTCGATGTGCGCGAGCGCGTCCCGCAATCCGGCGACCGACACCTCCGAACTATCTACTCGAACCGCCACTCCGGCGGCCACGAGGGCGTCGGCGTTCTCGAACTGGTCGGTGGCCTGCGGTGCGGCGATCATCGGGGTTCCCGTGAACATTCCCTCGCTGGACCCGCCCATGCCGGCATGGGTGAGGAACGCGTCGGCCTGCCCGAGGATGTCGAATTGGGGCACCCATCGGTGGACCTCGACGTTGCCGGGCACGGTTCCGAGTCCGGCGACGTCGACGTGCTGCCCGATCTGCAGGACGACATGCCAGCCGTCGAGGTCGCCGAACGCATCGATGCAGCGCCGGTAGAAGTCGGCGTGATCGGTGAATGCCGTGCCGAGCGAGATGAGCAGCACCTTGGCCGCGCCTGCCGGACGCTGCCACCGGCCGTCGGTGGGCCGTCGGGTGGGCAGCGCCGGTCCGACGAACGTGTAAACGTCCTCGTTCACTCGGTCGGCGTTGGGCTGCATCGATTTCGCGATCAGCACCACCGCTCGGGTGGGGCGCCCGTAGAACTCGTCCGGGTCGGTCTCGACACCGTTGTCCACCAGGAGTTTCCGCTGCCGTTCGTACAGGGCCACCCCGCGTGGGTCTGGCCGCATCGTGTCCACGAACGATCTCATGTCGTCGTCGTAGCCCTCCCACGCGACGTACGTCGGCGACAGCTGCACGATCGGCACACCCCATTCTTCGGCGAGAACCCGGGCAGGACCTCCCGCGATGTCGTAGAGGAACAGGTCGGGGCGGTCGTCCTCGTACAGCGACCGTAGTTGCGGCAGCATCGACTCGTACTCGGCCTGGAACAGGGTGAGTTGATCGATTGTGTCTCCCTCCCATGACTTCTCCGACCCTTCCGTCGCAGCCGCGGTGTTCACGCGTGGCAGCGTCGAGGTGTACTCCTTGAATTCCGCTCCCGTGCTCTCGACGGCATCCTTCACGGCGGCGTCGTTGGCGTACGTCACTCGGTGACCGCGTGCGACGAGTTCGTGGAGAATCTCCAGGCTCGGGTTGACGTGCCCGGGCGCCGGAATGCTGACCATGGCGATGTGTGAGCGAGTCATCTTCCTCCTTCAGATACGGAACGGTCCGTCTCGTTCAAGGGTGGCACGTGCTGCGCGCCGAGTCAAGACGATACGTCTCGTCTGGTCTATGATCAGTTCATGCCGTCCGCCGACAATCCCCGCCGTTCCGAACGGTCCCGCGCCGCGATCCTGCAGGCCACGCAGGCACTGATACGCGAACAGCCTTACGCGAAGATCAGCATCGAAGGCATCGCCGCGCGCGCGAAGGTCGGGAAACAGACCATCTACCGGTGGTGGCGATCCAAGGGCGCGCTGGTCGTGGACGCCCTGCACGAACAGAACGCGGCCCGCGCTCAGGAGACGCTTGCCCTACCGGACACCGGCGACCTCGCCGCCGACATGCGCCTGGTCCTACAGGCCACGGTCGACGAGTTCACCTCACCGGAATTCGAACCACTGTTCCGGGCGCTGTCCATCGAATCGCTGCAGGATCCCGCGCTGCAGAAGCAGATCGTCGAGCGGATCTACCGGCCGCAGTTCGAGTTCGTCGCGGCGCGGTTTCGTTCCGCGCAGGACGCCGGACAGATGCGGCCCGACGTCGACCTCGTCCTCGCGTTCGAGTTGTTCATGGCGCCGATGTTCTACCGCTGGCAGAGCGGAGCGCATCCCCTCACCCACGACCACGCGGACGCCGTCGTCGACCTGGCAATGCGCGCCCTCGCACCCTGACGAAAAAGCAGTCCAACAGAGGCAACGCCATTGATGAAACGCTGAGTGACTGGCTAGCTGAGCAGGGCGGCCAAGCCGCCGCGGCACAGCTCAATCCAGCACGTTATGCCTACTTTCGGATGGCAATCAGCCTCGATCACGCAGCAGCGTTACCGCATCGTCCATGCCGTAACGCGCCACCAACTGATCGAGGACCTCGTCCACGGTCATCGGTGGTCGCGCCAGGCGGGTCGCAAGCATCTCGACCGCCCGCGCCGCCGCAGTCGGTAACACCGACACCGTATCGGCCGCAAACTCCGCCGGCGAGACCACCTGGATGTGTCCCGGAATTCGGGCTGGTGGAAAGTCTCTCCGATTCAGCGTGACGATCACCCCGGCTCCGCCGACGACGGCGGCCGCAACGACGTGCTCATCGTCAGAATCCGGCAGCGAGAACGTACCCTCGAGCGGCTCCCAGCCAGTCACAAGGGCGTCGTCGAAGTGCTCGCGCATCGTCCCCACGAGCCGCGCACCAGTCGCTTGCGCCGCCGCCGCACTGTGCCCGCGTCGTTCGAGCTTGGCGGCCTCATGGAATTCGAGCTCGTCGAGAATTACCTCCGACCACAACGGCCGGTACAAGCCCTCAACGGCCATGGACAGCAGAAAGTCCCGCTGCAGGCTCGGCCAGAGAACACAGGTATCGAGAACTGCTGCGAACACCCCGGCAGCCCTATCGACCACCCATCGCAGTTGACCCGCCCCCACTGCGGGTGCGCCGACGCTCCGCGACCGCCCTTCGCGCGATCTTCAACTGCTCAGCCACCATCGCCGGATCGTCCTCGTCATCGATCTCGACAGCGGTCTGGGCGAGCGCCTCGTACTGGCGGGCCCGGCGCTGCTGCTGATACTCGAGCACATCGCGCAACAACAGCCGATGCCGAGTGCCGACCTTCTCCGCCGGCAACTCCCCCACATCGATCAGCCGGCGCACCGTCGGCCGGCTCACCGCCAGCAGATCCGCGGCCTGCTGCGTCGTCAACATCGTCGCCCGCGGCGCCACCGTCACCGCACGCCCGGCCTGCAATGCGGCCACAACCTGCTTGAGCGCCGCATGCACCTCCGCCGGCAACTCCACCTGATCATGCTCACCTGCACCGACCAACAGATACCGCGGCTCCACCCGGTCGCCGCGTCGCCGCTCATGCGCATCGAGGAACCCCACCACCTCCGCCAACCCAGCGCCCTCTGCCGCCTGCGGCAGGTACGTGTGCTGATCCAACGCCTGCGCACCCATTCTGAACCCCTTCCATTCGAAATAATCGTAACATCTTTCGATTCTTTCGAAAATGCACACATGGAGTGAACACGCACTTGCGCTTCCAGGTGCACGGCAGCGCAGACGGAAGCGCTGACCTCTACCAACGCCTCGAAGTCAGCGAAGTCCCCGTGACCGTGCTCCGCACCCCTACCAGTGATCACCGCGCTCGACGGCCCGAGCGGCCACTCCGCCGGCCGAGCCGAAACAGACATTGTTCGATCTCCGCGGAACCCCTCCCAGGGGTACTTTCTTTCCCCCTCCGAGTCACCGACCACCCCCTTCCGGGGAGTTATCGAACGCCGGCTTCCGGCGAAAACTAGTAGTCGTCCGAGAACACCAAAACCCCGAACTTCAGGAGCCACAGAATGTCCTCGACCACAACACGCACCGCAGCCGCAGCCGCAGCCGGCGTCGCCCTCGCCTTCGGTGCCGTGCTGGCCCAGAGTGCCACCGCCGCAGCAGTACCCACCGATGCCGCCGGACCGAAGTTCCCGCACACCTTCCAGGTGCGCGACCGCATCGGATGCGCCAACGCGTGGCCCATGGTCGCCTGCGATGCCCCCGACGAGGACGTCCCCGAGCAGGTCGAACTCTATGAGCCGGGCACCTCACTCACCCAGCCGGGAGGCGTCGACCTCTTCGGCAACTCCAGCGCCACGTACCACGCCGCGAACTACCCTCTCGAACCCGACGACGGCGTGATCTCCCATTCCCTCGACCCCGACATGCCCTGGATCTGACCACCGCCGGGCTCCGGCGCCGAGTTCCCCCTCGCCGCCGGAGCACAACGGTGACGCGACACCGAGAGTTGCCGCCGCCGTCAGAGGCGGCCCCGACACCGCCCTGCTTGCCAAGCTGCAGCCGCCTATCCTTCCCTCCCACAACGGCCTGGCACAACGATTCGACGGACAGCATGACGGCGCTTTCCGTACCGTCCTCGGGCGAGCGCCGTGTCAACGGGTCGATCGTCATCACCCACACCAAGAATGACCTCGCCGTGGGCGTCGCCTATCCCCTGGCCTCACGCATCGCCCGCGACAATGCAGACGCCCTCGGCGACCAGATCGACCCCTACGGTGGGATGGGGCGCAACGGCGCACAACACACACCCGAACTCGACAGAACAGAACAGAACAGAACAACACTTACGGAAGGTGACCCCTCCGCACCAGTACACCTTCACGCACAGCAAGGTTTTCAATCTCCAGGCCAACGCGACGATCACCGACCACGGCGACGTCGCCAATCCGGCCGTAGCGCAAGCCCTGCGCGACGTGCTCCGGGTGCATTGATCCCGGCCGCCAGGCACGTCACCTTGCAAGGTCGAAGATCTAACAGTTTCCGCGACATCACGTGATGTGGCCGAGGATCACCGTGTGAACGTGGTGGGCCTTGTCGACGCCGCGGAAGTCGGCTTCGAATGTGGTCCCAGCGACGGCGAGGGCGATGCTGCTGGAGGAGAAAAATTGGCCGGCCCACGACTTGTTGCTGAGGAATGAGATCGATCGGATGTGCTTGTAGGGGATGGACGTGATCGCGGTGCGCTTGCCGACGAAACTCTTGTCCTGGATCACGACGCGCAGGTTCGTCATCCCGAGGAAGCCGGTACCCGCGCCGATGCAGTCGTAGACGGCGATAATCTGCTCACCAGGGAGGATTCCCTGTTCGACCTGCTTCAGCTGCTCCGACTTGTCGAAGATCGGTTCAGTCATGGCGACTCCTTCGATGTCGGTGCGGAAGTCCATTCTCTCAGAATGATCGTGCGCGGCCCTGCACTCAGCCGGGTGAGATCGGCTCGAATGGGCGGATCTCGTCCTGCCCGGGTCGAACGACCCCGGCGGAGGACTCGGGCACCTCGTTCCACGCGCCTTCGAGGTCGCGGAGGGGTTCGGAGACCACAAAACGGGTCTCCCCTCCCAGTTCGTGCAGGACCTCGACTTCGGGGTGCAGTGCGCGCAACTTCGCGATCTCGGTGGAGAAGAACAGCGACCTCGACTGCCGTTCACTCGAATACCGGAAGACCCACAGCGATTCACCCTCGGTGGTGGCGACGGTCATCTGCACCGGATGGTCGACACCGTGTGCACGGCCGACGTCTTCGACGAAGCCGACCGCGCGGGCAACCGCACCGAAAGGATCGTCGGCGAGGCCGAATGTCAGGGCGAGGAAGAACAAGGTTTCCGAATCCGTCGAACCCTCGATGTCGAGGAACAAGGCCGGGTCGACGGCCATCACCAGGTCGCGTCTGACCTCGTGGAAACTCCGCAGGGCGCCGTTGTGTACCCACAACCACCGCCCGTGCCGGAAGGGGTGACAATTACTGCGCTGCACCGGTGTTCCTGTCGAGGCCCGCACGTGAGCAAGCAACATCCGCGTTCGCACCTGGCTGGCGATCTCCCGCAGGTTGCTGTCGTTCCAGGCCGGTTCGATGTTCTTGTACACCGCCGGCTCACTACCTTCGCCGTACCAGCCGACACCGAATCCGTCACCATTGGTGGTCGTCGCCCCGAGACGTGAGTGCAGACTCTGATCGATCAGCGAGTGTTTAGGGCGGAACAACAGGTCCTCCGCGAGGATCGGTTCACCCGAGTAGGCCATCCACCGGCACATACCTCAATCCAAGCACTCGCCACCGGCCGCGGGGCCGGAACCGAGAAATCCTCTTCGACAGCTGGTTAGTGCTTGTGAGGTGCGCCT
Source organism: Rhodococcus sp. ZPP (assembly GCF_017656075.1). Classification (NCBI taxonomy): domain Bacteria; kingdom Bacillati; phylum Actinomycetota; class Actinomycetes; order Mycobacteriales; family Nocardiaceae; genus Rhodococcus; species Rhodococcus sp. ZPP. The sequence goes on along the minus strand of NZ_CP058638.1, from coordinate 4,609,649 downwards.
CGACCTCGGCACCCTGAACGGACGCCCCTTCGCCGGCCTGGGCCCGGAAGCAATGGGCTAACCGCGCTCACCTGTTCGCTGAGCCCGCCAACGGCTGGGGCTGACCCCGAAGTGCCCGCTGAACCATCGTGAGAAGTTGCTCGGCGCCGAGAAAGCGAGCACGTCCGCGATCTCGGTGAGACTCAGCCGAGGGTTCGCCACCATCCGTTCGGCGAGCTCGGCGCGGGTGCTGTCGAGGACCGTCGAGAACGACTCCCCACTCTCCGCGAGCCTGCGGTGCACCGTCCTCCGATCCACACCCAGACTGCGGGCCACCTGCTCGACGGAACAGCGGCCGGTGGGGAGCAGCAGTTCGATCAACTCGCGGACCCGGCTCACGATCGTCACGTCGTCCACCGGTTCCCAGGAGTCCAGCAACTGCTGCGTGTAGGGGCGGAGAAGCGGGTCGGACATCTTGTTCGTCGCGTCCAGGTCGGCCGCCTCGATGACGATGCCGGCGAACTCGTTCTCGAACGTCACGACCGGACCGAACAAGCGCCGATGCGTTGCCGTGTCGGCCGGCGCCGTGTGCGGAAAACACACCGTGAGGGGTCTCCAGCCGCCGCCGAGGAAGTCGCGCAGCAACCGGTGCAACACACCGACCGCGAGTTCGATCGACTGCCGAGTCTCGAGCGCCTCCCCGAGATCGAGTTCGATGCGGAGGGTCACCAGGCCGTTCACCTCGGACATCCGCGTCCGCAACGCCTCGTTGTACGTGTGTGCATACCGGGTGAGCACGCGCAGGGCACTACGGACGTCGGGTTCTTCTCGGACGACGAGACTGAGCGGGCCGAGGTTGGAGAACTGTCTGCGTTCGGCAAGGCGTACCCCGAAGTCTTCGCGCCCGGACGCCTCCACCGACTGCTCGAGGAGGCGCGCGATCGCCGCGGCCGGGACCCACCGGTCCTGTAGTGCCAGGCCGGACGGATCGAGACCCGCGGATCTCATCAACGGAGCCGGGTCGATCCCGAGCGACCGGCACAGCTCCAGGTAGCCGTTCAGCGACGCGTAGCGCGCAAGGGGTTTCATGCCACCTCCGAATGCCTGTCCCAGAATGATAGGCCGGCTGTCCCGTCAGGATAAGCGTACGGCCCAATGTGGCCGTACTGTTAGGTGCATCACAGAAGCGGTGCGGAGAGGTGATCCGCCACACCGGATCATCCCCGTCAACCGGCCGCGAGCGTCCGGCCGCGGCACCGCACCGATCATCACGTCGAAGAGGAGAAACACTGTGGCACAGGCAGTTCGGTTCTACGAGCACGGCGCTCCGGAGGTCATGAAGTGGGAGAACGTCGAGGTCGGAGAGCCCGGCCCCCACGGAGTCCGGATCCGGCACGAGGCCGTCGGACTGAATTTCGCCGACACCTACTTCCGCACCGGCCTCTACCCGGCCGAACTGCCCGCAGGCATGGGTGTGGAGGCGGCCGGTGTCGTCGAAGAGGTCGGCTCCGGCGTGACCCACGTGCAGGTCGGCGACCGCGTCACCTACACGGGCAGCCCGCTCGGCGCCTACAGCACCGAACGCGTGATGCCGGCCGCACCGCTGATCCCGCTGCCGCAGGCGATCCGCTTCGACACCGCGGCCGCGATGACCATGCGGGGTCTGACCACGGCATACCTGCTGCGCCGCATCTACCCGCTGAAGGCGGGCGACACCGTGCTGCTGCACGCGGCGGCCGGGGGCGTCGGCCTGATCTTCACGCAATGGGCAAAGCTGCTGGGCATCAAGGTGATCGGCACCGTGTCGACCGACGAGAAGGCGGCAATCGCCCGCGCCCACGGATGTGAGCACGTAATCGTCTACACCCGGGAGAACGTCGCCGAGCGGGTTCGCGAGATCACCGGCGGCGCCGGCGTCCCGGTGGTGTACGACAGCATCGGCGAGTCCACCTTTCAGACCTCGCTCGACTGCCTCGCCCGGCGCGGACTGCTGGTGTGCTTCGGAACGGCGTCCGGACCGATTCCCCCGATCAACGCGATGCAGTTGGCAGTCAGGGGTTCACTGTTCGTGACCCGCCCCGCTCTCGCCGACTATATCGCCGACCCGGCAGAGCGCGCCGAACTCGCCGGTGAACTCTTCGGACACGTCGAGGCCGGCCGGATCCGGATCGAGATCAACCAGAGCTACGGGCTCGACGACGCCGTCCAGGCACACCACGATCTCGAATCCGGCCGCAGCATCGGCTCCTCCGTGTTCCGACTCTGACAGCGGGCCACACATTCACCCCGACGGAGACACCACCATGACCGACACCGCACAACTGACCTACTCGCCCGAACCGCACACGATCCTCTCCCCTTCCGGGCCCTTCCGAATCGCACCGCTGACCTGCTCGATCGGCGCCGAACTGTTCGACGTGAACCTCGGCGACGCCGCCCGCGACGATGCCCTGTTCGCCGAACTGCGGGAACTGCTGCTCGAGTACAAGGTCCTGTTCCTCCGCGACCAAGACATGACCCGCGCCGAGCACGTGGCGCTGGCCGAGCGGTTCGGCCCGCTCGAGGATCACCCCGTCGCGGGCAGCGATCCGGATCATCCCGGGCTCGTGCAGATTTACAAGGACCTCGACAGCCCGGCCGAGCACTACGAGAACGCTTTTCACTGCGACGCCACCTGGCGGGAGAACCCACCGATGGGTTGCGTGCTCCGCTGTGTGGAGACGCCCCCGGTCGGCGGCGACACCATCTGGGTGAACATGGCCCTGGCCTACACGAAGCTGCCCGACGCGGTAAAGAAGCAGATCGGCGGGCTCCGCGCCCGGCACAGCATCGAGGCGTCGTTCGGTGCCGCGCAGCCGCCGGATCAGCGGCACGCGCTGCACGACAGGTTCCCCGACGCCGAGCACCCCGTGGTGCGCACGCACCCCGAGACCGGTGAAAAGATCTTGTTCGTCAACGCTTTCGCGACCCACTTCGTCAACTACCACACCCCCGAGCACATCCGGTACGGCATCGACTACGCGCCCGGCAGCAGCAACCTGCTCAATTACCTGATCAGCCAGGCGTCGATCCCCGAATACCAGGTGCGGTGGCGGTGGACCCCGAACAGTGTGGCGATCTGGGACAACCGATCCACCCAGCACTACGCGGTCCAGGACTACTGGCCCGCCGTCCGCAAGATGGAACGCGCCGGGATCGTCGGCGACCGGCCCTCCTGAAACTTTCTCTATTCCTGTTGATCCGAAACCCCCCGAACGGAGAACACCCATGCACTTCCACGACGACGCCCTCTTCCCCGAGACCCAGGAGAAGCTGGTCATCACCGCCGCCCCGTACGGGCCCGAGTGGGAGCCGGACGACTTCCGCGAAGACCTGCCGCTCACGATGGACGAGCACGTCCAGCAGGCGGTCGACTGCTACGAGGCCGGCGCCACCGTCCTGCATATCCACGTCCGCGAACTCGACGGCAAGGGCTCCAAGCGGCTCTCGAAGTTCAACGAACTCCTCGGGCGCCTCCGGGAGGCCGTACCGGACATGATCCTGCAGGTGGGCGGTTCCATCTCGTTCGCACCCGAAGGTGAAGGCGCCGACGCCAAGTGGCTCAGCGACGACGCTCGGCACATGCTCGCCGAACTCGACCCGAAGCCCGACCAGGTGACCATCGCCATCAACACGAACCAGATGAACATCATGGAGTTGATGACCGCCGACGACATCGCCGGCACCTCGTTCCTACGTCCGGAGATCGCCGACGCGTACCGTGAGATGGTCGTCCCCGCCGGACCGTCGTGGGTGGAGGAGCACCTGAAGCGCCTGCAGGCCGCAGGAATTCAACCGCACTTCCAGCTCGCCAATGTAGCCCAGCTCGAAACCGTCGAACGCCTCATTCGGCGCGGCGTGTACACCGGCCCGCTGATGGTCACCTGGGTCGGCATCGGCGGCGGATTCGACGGCCCCAACCCCTACAACATGATGGAGTTCATCCGCCGAACCCCGGACGGCGCCGTGCTCACCCTCGAAACCCTGATGCGCAGCGTGCTCCCGATGAACACCATGGCGATCGCCATGGGCCTGCACGCCCGCTGCGGCAACGAGGACACCATCTGGGGTCGCCGAGGCGAGAAGATCACCTCCGTCCAGCAAATCGAGCAACTCGTCCGCATCGCCGGTGAACTCGGCCGCGAGGTCGCCACCGGCAAGGAGGCCCGCGAGATCTACAAGCTCGACGAGCGGTACGCCGACGCCGAGGAGACCCTCGCGAAGATCGGATTCGCGCCCAGCCGCCGGCCGGGACAGCTCGGCTTCACCCAGCACGCCTGAGTGTCGGTGTCGAGGGATCTCGCATCGTGACCGGGGAGAGAGCCGAGCAGATCGCCGTTCGCTCTCTCCCCACCCCTTTTATCACTCCTGTCCGCCATAGGAGGCCTCATGGGACTGCCTGCCACCACCGCCCCGAACACCACCATCCCGAAGACCACTACCGAGAAGACCGCACCGGCCTCCCGGTCCCGGTTCTATCCCTGGATCGTCTTCGCACTCACCTTCGGTCTGCTGCTGTCGGACTACATGTCCCGCCAAGTCCTCAGTGCCGTATTTCCGATCCTCAAAACCGAATGGACGCTGACCGATTCACAGCTGGCGTCGCTCAGCAGCATCGTCGCACTGATGGTCGGCCTGCTGACGCTCCCGCTGTCGCTGCTGGCCGACCGGTGGGGCCGGGTGAAAAGCCTTGTGCTGATGGCCGTGCTCTGGAGCATCGCCACGCTGCTCTGTGCGGTAGCAAGCAGCTACGAGCAGATGCTCGGAGCCCGATTCCTCGTCGGCGTGGGTGAGGCCGCCTACGGCAGCGTCGGCATCGCCGTCGTCCTCAGCGTGTTCGCCCCGAGAGTGCACTCCACGCTCAGCGGCGCCTTCATGGGCGGCGGATCGTTCGGGTCCGTGATCGGCGTCGCTCTCGGTGGTGTGATCGCCGTCAACCTCGGCTGGCGCTGGTCGTTCGCTGCTATGGCGGTCTTCGGGCTCATGCTCGTCGCCCTCTTCCGGGCTCTCGTCACCGAACGAAAACTCGCTCACCATGCGGCCGACGACGACCCGGCCGACACACCCGGTCCTACGGGATACCGAGCGCCGATCTCGAGCCTGTTCACCACCCCCGCCGTCGTGTTCGCCTACATCGGTGGTGGTCTCCAGATGTTCACCGCGGGTGTCCTGCTGGCTTGGCTGCCCAGCTTCTTCAACCGCTCCTACGGCCTCGCACTCGACAAGGCCGGCGCGATGGCGTCGATATTCGTCCTCCTCGTCGGTAGCGGCATGGTGGTGTGCGGCATCATCACCGACCGCGTCAGTCGCAACGATCCCGCGCGAAAATGGACTACCGCGGTGGCCTTCGGCGTAATCTCTCTCGTCTTCCTCGGCACCGGCTTCCAGATGCCGTCCGGAACAGTTCAATTGGTGCTGATCGGCATTGGCGCCTTCTTCTCCGCCGGCTCATCCGGTCCCATCGCCGCCATGGTCGCGAACCTCACCCACTCGTCGGTGCGTGCGTCGGCCTTCGGCACCCTCACACTGGCAAACAACCTTCTCGGACTGGCGCTGGGCCCGTTCGTCGTCGGGGTGCTGGCCGACCGCTTCGGGCTTGTCACCGCATTACAGATAGCACCCCTCATCTACATCGTCGCGATCGTCGCCCTTCTCCTCGGCAAGCGCGCCTACCCGGCCGGACGCCGCAAGCTCGCCGCCCTCACCGCCACCTCATAGGAATCCGGAGCCACTCGTGACTACATCCACCTCACCGACCGTGGTGATCGTTCCCGGACTGCGCGACCACGTCGCCGACCACTGGCAGACGATGCTCGCCGAGAGACTCGACACCGTGCGGACGGTGCCGCCGCTCGAACGCGACACGTTAAGCCTGGCTGCCCGGATCGCGGCACTCGACGACGTCCTCACCGGCATCGACGGGCCGGTAGTCCTGGTCGCGCACAGTGCGGGAGTCGCAATCACCGTCCACTGGGCACAGCGGCCCACCCGCCCGGTCCAGGGCGCCCTGCTCGCCACCCCACCGGACCTCGAGGAACCACTGCCCGCGGGGTATCCCACCCCCGACGACCTCGAGCAGGGTGGCTGGGAGCCCGTCCCCCGGCGCCGGCTTCCGTTCCCCAGCGTCGTCGCCGCCAGCACCAACGATCCGATGGCTCGCTTCCGTCGGGTCGCCGGAATGGCCGAGTCGTGGGGCAGCCGGCTCGTCGACCTCGGAGCCGTCGGTCACCTCAATCCCGCCGCCGGCTACGGGTATTGGCCGTACGCCGAGGAGTTGCTCCGGGAGTTGATCGACTCGACGGCCGCCGCCGCGCTGTCTTAGCGCGCATCGCCCACCTTCCCACTCCGAGAAAGTGTCCCGTGCTGAACCTCTCCGTACTTCTCGAAGACTCCGCCCGCCGATTCCCCCACCGTGACGCCCTGATTCTCGGCGACGAGCGGATGTCCTACGCCGATCTCGACGCCCGATCCGACCAGGTCGCGAACCTGCTGGTGTCTGCGGGCGTAGAACCCGGCGACAAGGTTGCTCTCTCCTGCCCCAACATCCCGCAGTTCCCCGTCGTCTACTACGGCATCCTCAAAGCCGGTACGGTGGTCGTGCCACTCAACGTGTTACTCAAGGAACGCGAGATTGCCTATCACCTCGCCGATTCCGACGCCAAGGCGTATTTCTGCTACGACGGCACTTCCGACCTGCCGATGGGCGAGTACGGTCGCTGCGCATTCGCGCAAAGTCCGCACTGCCGCAGCATGTTCCGCATCACCACCGACCCGGACGCACCCGTGACGATCGACGGCATCGGCACACTGGCCGACGCCATGGCGTCCCACAACACCGCCTTCGAGACCCTCGTCCGCGAACCCGGCGACACCGCCGTCATCCTCTACACCAGCGGGACCACCGGCAAACCCAAGGGCGCCGAACTCACCCACGCCAACATGGTGCTCAATGCGTTGACTGCCAACCGCCTGTTCGCCAGCACACCTACCACCCACGACCGCTACCTGGTGACGTTGCCGCTGTTCCACTCGTTCGGCCAGACCGTCACCCTCAACGCCGGAATCTCGGTGGGGGCGACCCTCGTGCTACTGCCCCGGTTCGAGGCCGCCGCCGCACTCGACCTCATCGAAAGGGAGAACATCACCGTCTTCGCGGGCGTGCCCACCATGTACTGGGGTCTGCTCGACGCCCTCGACGAACACCCCGCCGACATCGGCGGCATCGCCGCCAACATGCGCCTCGCCATCTCCGGTGGCGCCGCGCTGCCCGTGGAAATTCTCACCCGGTTCGCCGACCGCTTCGGGGTGCAGATCCTCGAGGGGTACGGACTGTCCGAGACATCACCCCTCGCGACCTTCAGCGACCCCGGACGTGATCCACGGCCCGGGTCGATCGGCGTCCCCGTGTGGGGAATCGAGGCCCGGCTTGTCGACCAGGACTGGAACACCGTCACCGGAGCCGACAGGATCGGCGAGATCGCGTTGCGTGGCCACAACGTCATGAAGGGGTACTACAACCGACCGGACGCCACCGCGGAAGTGCTGCGTGACGGCTGGTTCCGGACCGGTGACCTCGCCCGCGTCGACGACGACGGCTTCTATTACATCGTCGACCGGGCCAAGGATTTGATCGTGCGCGGCGGATTCAACGTGTACCCCCGCGAGATCGAGGAGGTCCTCCTCGGCCACGACGCCGTCTCCCTCGCCGCCGTCGTCGGTGTCCCCGACGACAGCCACGGCGAGGAGATCAAGGCGTACGTCATCCTCGAACCCGGCGCACAGGTCACCGCAGACGAGCTGATCGCCTGGGCCAAGCAGCAGATGGCGAGTTACAAGTACCCGCGCACCGTCGAATTCGTCACCGCCCTGCCGATGACCGCCACCGGCAAAATTCTCAAACGCGAACTCGACCGCGCCGGAGCCGGGATCTGATACAGAGCGCGTCAACAGACAGTCAACCGTCGGCACCCATCTCGGCGAGCTCGGTCCGCAGGCGCTCGTTGTCCGCCGAAGTCCAGCCGTCGGGCGGCAGGATCGCACTCCACGCATCGGCAATGTCGACGACGTACGAATGTCCGTGTCCGTCCGGCACACCTGTGGACACCGCCATGTCCGCCGCGACCTGGAAGAACGTCACGAACGGGAACCACTGCGTGCTGTCGAGAACGTCGTAACCGCGCTCCTCCTTCAGCCAGTCCGGTTCGCGCAGTAACAACTCCGGTGACCACCAGACGATCGGATCCGACGGGTGCTGCAAATAGACCATCCGCGGTTGCCCCCACGGAGCATCGGGGCGCGGCAGATCCTCCGACGCCCGCGCCCCGAAGCGCACCGTTTCGCCCCGCTCGTAGACCGGGAGCCATTCGGGTGAGCCCGGATCGCGGTTCGTGGTGACATCGGTCCAGATCTCGTTCGCATTCGGTGGTCCGGTGAACAGCACACCGTCGGTGCGGGCCTCGACGTCGTCGACGTTGCCGAATGCGCTCTCGCCACCGAAGGAGCCGAGGCTCTCACCCATCACGACCAGCTTGGGACGGGACTCCGGTGGCAACTTCTTCCATTTGTCGTACACGGCGTCGAACAATGCCTCCCCGGCCTGGTGGGCACGCTCCTTGTCGACGAGGAAGGACAGCCAACTGGGGAGATAGGAGTACTGCAACCCGACCATCGCGGTATCGCCGTTGTACATGTACTCCAACGAGGACACGAGACTTTCGTTGATCCACCCGGTGCCGGTCGTGGTCGCCACGCCCACCACCGCACGATCGAACCCGCCGGCGCGTTCAAGTTCGTCCGCCGCCACCTCGGCGTTCTCGCGGATCGAGTCACCGCCGCTGGCGAGCCCCGCGTAGGTTCGTATCGGCTCCACCGCGGCTCGACCGCCGTTGAACGCGGACAAGTCTTCGACGGACGGGCCACGCGAAATGAACGAGCGACCCTGCCGTCCCAGTGAATCCCACGTCACCAGCGACTCCGGCCCGCCCGAACGCAGCGGTGACGTGGGTGGCTCGTCGCCGGCCTTGGTCTCCTGGTTGACGGCGGCGAATGAAGTATTCAGGCCCGACATGATCGCGCGAACCGCAGCCCCATTGACCAGTGCGAATACCAGCGCTACGACCACTACTCCGATCACGGTCGCCGAGATACGCCGGGGTACCACACGGCTGATCTTGCGTTCGACCCACCGCACGGCCCGCAGCAGTACCCGGGCCGTGGCAACCAACCCGACATACACCAGCAACGCCACGATCCCCATGACGAGATAACCCCACCACGGGAAGGGCGCGGCGCTCATGATTTCCCGGAGTTGGTCCTGCCAGTTGCCGAACCACACCAACATCACTGCGGTTCCGACGAGACCGATGACCGCCGCCGTCCGGCGAACCATCGTCTTCACATGGTCCGACGCCTCCCGCCGCACGAGATAACGCACGAACTTAGAGCCGAGAAACCCGACGGCGTAACCGATTGCAGCCGACACACCGGTAACCAGTCCCTGGAAGAACGGCCCCCGAGGCAGAAGCGTCGGCGTCAACGACAGCCACACGAACAGTACTGCGATCACCAGGCCGCCGAATGCGTACCTGTCCGGAAGCCAGCGTCGATGCCCGGGCGGCCGCACGGCACCGGTGTCGCGTCCGGGTGCACTGTCGATCACATCGGTCGCCATGGCTCGTCGCGTCCTCTCCATGACGGGCGAACTCTCGGATTTACGTCGTCCGCTATCTACTATTCTCCGTCATGCAAGGGTCCGGACCTATCGAATCGAGCGAGAAATCGCCATCACGGACATTCCCGTGATGCCGGCACTACCCACCGAATCTAGGCCAGCGTCTTCGCCTTGATCGCCTGGAACTCGGCATCGGTAATCGTCCCGGAGTCGAGCAGCGCCTTGGCATCCGCGATCTGCTGGGCGGGCGACTGTCCCGCGACGTCCCGGATATAGGAGTCCTGCGCCTGTTTGACCTGCTGGGCAGCGGCCATCGATCGCTTCGCCATCCCGTCACTCCTGACGATCAGGTAGATCAGCGCCGACAGGAAGGGAATGATGAACAGGAAGAAAATCCAGATCGCCTTCACCCACCCCGAAGTTTCATGGTCTCGGAACAAATCAGTAATGATCGAAAACAGCACCGTCAGGTACGCCGCAAAGGCGAAACAGACGAAGATGAACCAGAAAAATTCCCAAAAGCCTTCCATTTTCAGGACTCCGTCCACTCGAGGTTGCGATCAGGACGCCAGGATTTTGGCCTTCTCTGCGTTGAACTCCTCCTCGGTGAGAACTCCCTGATCGCGGAGTTCGCCGAGTTGCTTCAGGGCGGCAATGCGATCCATGCCACCGGAGGGCGGTGCGGGCTGACTCGACGCAGGAAGTGGCGCCGCTTCTTGCGGTGGTGCAGGCTGGTTCGCCGCCCATCGCTGTCCCTGCCGTCGCGATACCCGGTTGGAGACGGCGGTCGCGGTGCCCGCCACGACGGCGGTCCGGGCCATCCCGCGTAGAAGTCCTGGCATGATATTCCTCCGCTTTCGAGTATTCGGTGCGTCAGCCGGTGGTTTCATCGAGTGCGTCGAGCGCTGCCAGAATGCCTTGGACGGGGATGCGCCCGGACGCGACGAGCTGGGCGCCCTCGCGCCGCAGTGCCGAGGCGAACGGTGCGGCCCAACGATTCTCGTACACCAGGATCGCTCCGGAACAACCTGGCTGTAGTACGGCGGCCGCCTCCTCGAGGTCCGTTGGGTCGACCAGGCCCGTCGCCGCCTCCGCGAACAGCGTCACGTCTACGCCGCCCTCGAATCCGAGATCCTCGATCTCGATACCGGATATCGATCCGTCGGTTTCCTTACGGACGAAGACCAGATCGAACACCCGGATGATGTTTCGCTCGACCAGGTCGATCAAATGAGGAAGCGCCGATCCGTCGGGTTGCCGATCACTGGGGAACTCCACGACGAGATAGTCGATGGGCCCGAGTTCGTCGAAATCGGTGTCATTCACTGCGAGACCTCTCTTCTGAAGACGGCAGCGACAGCCGCGCAGGGCGTCATCTCAGTATCGCCCGCAGGGGACGACGGCGCTAGAGCACGACCTCGCCTGTGAGTGTCTGCTGCCCGCCCGCGAGGGAGAGGTCCCGCCATCCGACGAGCACCTTGTGCACGGCCTCGGCGCCGCGCAGCGGGTCGGGCGGTGCGGGCAGGTCTGCTGGATAGATGAGAAACGGGGTGCTTTGCGGTCCTCCCATGCCGCCGTGCGAGCCGACCTGCTCCTCGAACGCCGCGACCTCGTCGGTGTCGGGCCAGTACGCGCCGCCGACCATGATGTCGGCAACGTTGTCGAAGTTGTCGGTGCGGCGCACCTTCTCCAGCGCGTCAGGGCCCATCACCGCGAGCGGGTTCTGCCCGGTGACCTCCCCTGTTGTCACGTCGACCTGGCCGTGGGGCCCGAGCACGACGGACCCGCCAGGGGCGGCCACGAGCAGAAAACCGATCCCGGGATGGTCGCGCAGCCCGGTGAGCAACCCGGGATGTGCGGCCTCGATGGCGTTGACATCGGCCCGTCCGGGCAGGTCCGGGAAGTAGATCAGACCGAGGTTGCCCGAGCCGAGCACGATCGGCTCGCCGGCGGGAGCGTGCGCCTCCTCGCCGGCCGTCGGTGCGTGCACGCTTGCCGCGGCGTAGCCGCGCCCCTCCGCCCCGGGTTGGGCGGAGACGTCGGGTTCGCGCTCGTACCAGTGACGCTTGACCGCGGTCGGTTCTCGCTGTGTACCAAGCCGGACGACCAATTGCCCCAGTGTTTCCCCGTAGCGTTGCAGAAAGGTCGCGCCCTGGCTCTGCCCGTGATCGGACAGCACGACGACGCGGTAGGGCCGCTCGGCCTGTTCCACGACGGCGAGCAGCATTTCGACGATGTCGTCGAGTTTGGACAGCACCGCGAGGGTCTCGGGCCGGGAGATGCCGGAGTGGTGCGATACCTCGTCGTAGCCGATCAGGTCGATGTAGACGACGCTGCGTCCCTTGATCAGATCGCCGACCACTGCGGCGACGGAAACGTCGGTGGCAAGCACGGTCGCGAACGCCCGCACGAACGGATAAACGCCGCCCCGCGGCACCCGCGGTTGAATGTCCTTGCGCTTTTGTCGCAGTGCCTGGCGTAGTTCCCGTTGCACCTCGCCGAACATTCGTAGCGACGTGCGCAGTGCACTCGCCGGATCGGCGAAATAGTCGCTGTAGCCGGCACCGCCGCCGAGTCGCGCACCGCGCATGCGGCTGACGACGAGGACGTTGTCGTTCGCGCCGCCGGTGAACAGGTTGCCGCGGCTCGCACCGTCGTGTGCCAGCAGGCCGGGGATGTCTGTTCTTTCGAGTTCGCGCTGCTCGTTGTCGGCCGGATTGCTGAACACCGAAATGTGCCCGGTCGCCTTGTCGTACCAACGAAACGCCGGCACGTTGTGGTTGGAACCGTGCAGCACGCCCAGCTGGGTGGCACCCGTCTGACTGCTCCAATCCGTGTGCCAGGGCCGCAGCCTGTGCGTGTGGCGCACCAACTTCGCCAGTCCCGGCGTGACGCCGTCAGCGATCGCGCGACGCAGCACGTCGTAACCGAGGCCGTCGATTTGGATGCACAACAGCCCCGGGGACGCGTTCCCGAGGACGACGTTGCGCCGCAGCCGAAAACGCTGACGACGCACCTGCATCACTCGGTAGGCGGTATCGGAGCGCGACGCGATAGCACCCGACACCACGGAGGTGAACAACGAGAGCAGCGCTGCGAGGACGAACGCATCGCGCGGTTGGTCCACTACCGCGACCGGTACCAAATACAGCGCCAACAGCATGATCACACCACCGGCAAGGAACACCCCGACGAACAGCAGCACCGGACCGATCCACGACATCAGCCACATCATCACCGGCCACAGCGCGGCACTGAGTACGCCGAACACCAACGCGAGAACCAGCGCAGCCGGCAGGGTCGGCAGCGGAGTGAAACTCGACCCGTCGAGCGAAACCCCGCCGAGGACGCGGTCGAGGACGACGATCGCGAGCGCTGACGACCACCAGAGCACGAGGAACTCGACGAACACTCGCACCACACCGCTCACCGTGCGCATCGCAGCTCCTTCGTCATCTGGAATCGTAAGGGGTATGAGCGCAATGACGGGGCCGGATGACGAGGCATTTCGTCTGCGCTGGCTCGGACATGCCAGCGCATTGATAATGGACCGCGGGACGGTCATCCTGACCGATCCGGTGCTGACCGACCGCGTCGCCCACTTGCGCCGCCGCACAGGCCCCACGCCGAGTGGCGTGAAGGTGCGACACCCGGATGCCGTTGTGCTCTCGCACCTGCACGCCGACCACACCCACCTGCCGTCGCTGCGGTTGCTCGATCCGGACGTACCGATCGTGGCGCCGTGGCGTGCGGTCGACGGCCTGCCCGCGCTGCGCGAGTTCGCCGACCGCCTGCTACCGCTGCGGCCCGGCGAACAGGTAAAGATAGGAAGAGTAACGGTGCGCGCCGTCCCCGCCCGACACGACGGCCGGCGCTGGCGACGCGGCCCGCAGCTTGCGCCGGCACTCGGGTATGTCGTCGAAGGAGACCGGCGCACCTACTTCGCGGGCGACACCGACCTATACCCGAATCTCGCCGACCATGTCGGCCCGGTAGATCTCGCGTTACTACCCGTCGGGGGCTGGGGCCCGACACTCGGTAAGGGTCACCTCGATCCACCACGGGCCGCGGTCGTCGCGCGTCTGGTGCAGGCAGGACTGGCTGTACCCATCCACTACGGCACGCTGTGGCCCATCGGCCTCGACGCCGTCCGCCCCCGCCTGTTCTTGGGTCCCGGCGCCGAGTTCGTCCACCACGCCGTCCGGGAGGGCATAGCAACGGCGGAGTTGCGCCCTGGTGACGAACTCGGCGAGCCGGGAATCCAGAGCGTGTAACTATCGGGTCGATAACCTCGCGAACGGCGAATCCCTTGATAAAAGACGAGCTCCACTACCTGATCAGTCTGGTCTAATCATCTAGTGGCAGTGCCTGTATCGCTCAGGTTCGCGTCTCTTATCTCCCTCTCCGGATTCCACGTCGAGACAGCCCAGATGATGACCACGTCGAGTGCGATAATCAACAGTGACCAACCCGGGTAGTAGGGCAGCCACAGAAAGTTCGCCAATATCGAGACGGCCGCGACGATGATAGCCGACACTCTGGCCCACCCCGCACCTGTGAAGAGGGCGAGGCCGACGATCGCGACGATGACGCCGAGAATGATGTGGATCCAGCCCCAGGTGGTGAGGTCGAATTTGTAGACGTAATTGATGCCGCTGACGAATACTTCGTCTTCGGCGACCGCCGCGATGCCTTGGAAGAACTGGATGATGCCGACGGTGACCATGATGACGGCGGCCGCCATCGACGTACCTGCCGCGAAACTCTGTTTGCCGGAGGGATACTCAGAACTCGCTGGATTGACTCCAAAGCTACGATCGGACATGGCTGACCCTTCCAGAGTTACGATGTACCGGTACCACAATTATCTTCCGCAGCCTGTTGCATTCGCGGCAGAATGCGGAATCCCACTCGACATGCCCCGCGCCCCTCGACAACTCTTCGTTCCCCAATTACGACAGGCGTGGTGAACGACGGACGAACACACCCCACACTTTCCCGCTGGTCGTCACCGATCGTGTCACTGGCTCGGCAGGTGAAATAGCGGAAGTTTCGGTTGCGAGCACGGGTTCCGTCGCAAGGGTCGGTGTACGGCTGTATGTGGCTTCGAGCGTGCGCGTGGCTGCTCGTTCGACCAGGAGCGGGACGAAGTCCCGGATGCGACATCCGTCGAACCGGTGAAGAGTTGCCTCGATCAGATCCTCGACCACCCCCGGGTCGAGGTTTGGGAAACGCTGAGTCAGCCGTATTCGGACGACGTCGATATTTTGTCTCTCCTTGTCGTCCATGAGAAGAATTGTCCCGCTACGTCGGGCCGGCGGGGACTCTTTTCGATATCACTTCGACTCATTCTGCCTCAGTGTGGATGCGGGTCGGCCTAGGCATCTTCGACTCCGCCGGTTGTTTTCCCGCACCGGATTCGGAGGCGGTGGGATACGAGCTGGGGCCGAGAGCGACGACAATCGAGGCCGGACGGCCAGATAGGACCACCGCGCCGACCAGTCGTGGGGGTCGGTCAGGGGACGGGTTTCGTATCGGGCGAACTCGGCACGAATCCCGGTGACCTTCATCGCCAGTTGCAGCAGCAATCCAGACGCGAACGCAGTGACTGCGGACAGCTCCAGGGTCAGGTCATTCTCCGCGGCGATCAGCATCGGGGCCTGTACGGGAAGGCCCCGATCTGCGGGTGGTGCGAGAGCCGGCCAACGATGGCGGCGCATGCCTCATCATCGCATCCCGCACGGTGCATCGGGAGTAATTTTGCGCAACAGAGATTTCGTCGACGGTAGGCCGACTCGTGGCTGGTGATCTGTCGTGCACGGAGGGTGCCGTATCACGCCCTTTGCACCGATACCCGAAAGCGATCGACGCTATGCGTGGTTAACGGCTGGGCGGTATGGAAGTCTGAATTCATGAGCAGCACACAGCGGGACCGGGACGACAGGTACGACGCGAATGCTGATTTCGGCATGCCGGACCTCGCTGGTGTGGTTCCTCCGGGCGGCCGGGTCGACGAGGACCCCGTCACCGTGCACAGTGACTATTTCGACACCGCAGATCGGGATCTGCGCGCCCATCGGGTGAGCTTGCGCCGCCGGTCCGGGAACATCGGCGCAGGGTGGCGCCTGCGGGTGCCCGGGCACAAGGCCCACACCGACATTCGCATGCCGCTGACCACCGGCGACGCACTACCCGACGAACTGGCCACCCTGGTCTCGGGGGTCGCGCTGGGTAAACCGGTGCACCCGGTGGCCACCATCTCGACCGCCCGCCGCCGCCACCGCATCCTCGATGCGGACGGGAACCTGCTCGCCGAGATCGCCGACGACACGGTGCGCAGTACCGTCGCCGGTGGTTGCGCCGGCGACGCGGCGATCGCCGGGAAATGGCGCGAGGTGGGGGTCGAACTGGGCGCTGCCGGCGACCGGGCCCTGCTCCGGGCGATCGGCACCCGGCTGACCCGTGCCGGTGCCCGGCCGGCGCGGCACTCATCGAAACTGTCCCGGGCACTGGCCCCCCACGGCACCGGTGACAGCGGCACATCGGGCGTCGACCCGGTCCAGAAATCGTTGACGGCCTACCTCGACACCCAGGTCCAAGAGATCATCGCCGGCGATGTGCAACTACGCCGCGGCCTGGACCCGATCCACCCCACCCGGGTCGGTATCCGGCGGTTCCGCAGCACCCTGCGGGTCTTCAAGAACCTCCTCGATCCCGACGCGGCCGCGCGTCTCGACGAGGAACTGTCCTGGTACGCAGGAGTGCTCGGCGAGGTCCGGGACCGGGAAGTCCAGCGAGCCCGGTTCGTCGCCGCGGTCACCGACCTGCCCGACGAGCTGGTACTCGGCCCGGTCGCCGCCCGGATCGAGAGCGACCTACTCGCCGAACAACTCCGATACCGGGCCGAGGTGATGGCGACCCTCGACACCGAGCGGTACCGGGCGATACTCGCCGACCTGGCCCGCTGGCGCAGCGCACCACCGCTGACCGACGACGCCCGTTCCGGGGCAACGGTACTGAAGAAAGCCGCCAGGAAAGCCACCCGCAAGGCCGACAAAAGATTGGCCGCCGCCCTCGACGACGGAGACGACGAGGGCCTGCACCGCGCCCGCAAGGCCGCCAAGCGCGCCCGCTACGCCGCCGAGCTCACCCGCGGGATAGTAGGGAAGAAGAAGGGCAAGAAGAAGGTGGCCCAGTACAAGAAGATCCAGCAGGTCCTCGGCGACCATCAGGACAGCGTGGTGGCGCTCGGCCCGCTCCGCACCCTCGGTGCCCGCGCCGGGACCACCGAAGGCGAAAACGGCTTCACCTTCGGGCTGCTCTACGGGCTCGAGCTACAGGCTGCCCAACGCGCCCGGGAAGACGCCGCCCAGCTCGCCAGCTGATCTGTAATACGGCTTCGTAGTCGGCGCGAACCGCCAGCTGGCTGCAATGCCCATATCTAGTGCCAGTCGGAGTTGGGGATCGCGGTCATGACCGCCCAGATCATGACCGTGTCGAGTGCGATGACGAGGATCGCCCACGCCGGGTAGTGGGGCAGCCACAGGAAGTTGACCACGATCGATGCTGCCGCGATAGTGACCGTCAACGTCCGCGCCCATATTCCACCGCGGAACAGGGCGCAGCCGACCAGCGCGATCAACAACCCGAGCACGATATGGATCCAACCCCACACGGTCAGGTCGAACTCGTAGGTGTACTCGGCGCCGGCTGTGACGACAGTGTCGTTGCTTACCGCGGCAATCCCCTGAGCGATATGCAAGACGCCGATGGTAACCAGCAAGATCGCGGCACCGATCATTGCGTCGGCTGCGATCTTCTGCCTATCGGTCGACTTGTCGGTCACGACGGTCACCTCTCCGGCTCGGATACTGTGAATTACTTTCCAGTGTGCGCGCGCACCGAGGCCACGATCCCCGAATTCGCGCATTCCAACCCAGTCGCACGATAGGCGTCGGCTAATGTGCGATAGCCCTCAGCCGGCTTGCCGGTGCCACGCCAGTTCGCGGAGCCGGACCCAGTCGACGGTGGGTGCGGCCGGGCGCACTCCCGGGCGGTCGCGGGGAACCCGGACCCGGAGCGCGCCGGGCTCGATCGTGCAACGCACCGGAGTCGGCAGCAGCAGCGATTCGCCATCGACGCCGACCGGAGTCTGGGGTGTGTCGGAATCGACGATCACCTCGGTGGTCGTGTGCTGCGTCAATCCGCGGACGTTGGCGCGGCGTAGCAGGCCGATGGCCTGGCGGGCGCTCGCGACCGAGACGGTGACGGCGCCGAGGACGCCGCGGTCGAGCCGGTCTCGCCGGTTGAGGCCGGCAAGATCACTGGTTCCGTAGGGGTTGTTGCTCACCAGCACTGCTTGCGGGTTCCGCACCGTGATGTCCCCGATCTGGGTCACAAGCGGGGCGCCCGCTCGTCCGGCGAGCAGGTCCGGAAGCATCTGCAGCACGGTGCCTGCCTTGTCGTCGCGGTACGCCGGGCTGCGGACCACCTCGGCGTATACCCCGAAGGAGGCGTTGTTGACGAACGGGCGGCCATTTATCCGGCCGAGGTCGACGGTAACCTCGACGCCGTCGCGCAGGGCGTCGAGGCACCGGCTCGGGTCGGTGCGGTCGAGCCCGAGGTCCATCGCGAAATGGTTGCGTGTCCCGGCGCTGATTACCAGGAACGGCAGGTCGTTGTCTGCCGCGACCGCTGCGACAAGGGCTTGTGTCCCGTCTCCGCCGGCCACGCCGAGTAGGTCGGCTCCACGCTGGACTGCCTGACGGGCCTCGTCGGTGACGTCGAAGGTACCTGGGCCTTCGAGCAGGACCACCTCGGCGCCCAGCTCCTCGGCCTTTCGTTGCAGGTCGAATTTCGCGACCTTGCCTCCACCGGAGTGCGGGTTCATGATCAGCACCGGATGTCGCACAGGCGGGGCAGGCACCTCTCGGACGGCGGTGTCCGACGGCCGTCCGCGTAGGGCGGCGCGGGCGCAGAGCACCGAGAGAAACGTCAGAACAACGGACGCGACGACAACGGCCAGCAGATCGGCACGGATGAAGAGGATCAACACCACGATCGGCGTCAGCACGGCGATGGGCAGTGACACCCGGCGCACGACACCGCGACTGGCGAGGAACCAGTACAGGGCGGCGACGGTGACGACGACGCCACCGACTCCGACGAGGAGGAGGCCGACTGTGCTGAGAAGTCCTGCGGACACCAGCGGCACCACAGCGGCGAGGATCGCAAGCGCGAACGCCGCCCGCGCCCACCAGCGTCGAGAACCGGTCGCGGTGTGGGCGGCGACGGGTACCGCCGAGCTGTCGTCGCTCGCCATCATGTCCCCGATTGAGCGGAAATGCGGCCGTCGTCGATCGCCTTCCGCAGCGCGGTGTGATCGCGTTCGTTCTGGTCGGCGTAGGTCTCGGCGAAGGCGGCCAGCGCCTTGTCGAAGTGCTCGCCCGAACCGAGGTACCCGGCGATCGCGAACCGGTCGCCGGCGCGTGCGTGCGCATACGCGAGCACCCTGGCACACAATCGGCCGTACATCGTCATGAGGTCGGGTTTCATGGTCTCCACGACAGCTGACCCCTTGCCGTCACGCAATTGGCGTACATAGAAGTCCCGCATCACTCCGGCGGCGTCGGGTCCCTGCTGCCAGCCGAGGAAGATGTCACTCGCTGCTTGCATCAGTTGCTGCCCGGTGACGACGCGCTCGCCGTGATTCACGAATGACGGTCCGGGGGCGTACTTCTCGAGAACCGACGGTTGCGCCTCCTTGGCCTGTAGGAATAACGGGTCACCGCCTTGACCGCGCAACAGGACGATCCAGGCCCGGGTGCCGACACTGCCCACCCCGACCACCTTCCGTGCCGTTTGGACGTACTCGTATCGATCGAGCAGCACACGGCGGGCAGGCGGCAGGGTGTCACGGTAGTCGCGCAGTCGTCGGTTCAGTTCCCGGTCGATCTCTTCGGCCTCGGTGCCGGTGAAGATTTCTTCGATCGGTACGACCAGCGGCGGTGTGCTCACTATCCGCGGCCGCCCGTCCACCACTGTCGTCAGCCTTGACAGTGCCTGCACGCTGTCGCGGCCCCGGGACTTGTCGATCGTCTTCTGGACGCGTCTGCGAGTCGAGGAATCCAGGACGTCGCGAAGCTCGTCGAACTGGGCGGCGGCGTCGATATGGGAGTACCACACCTCGAGCTCACCGCGCTCGGACTGGGACGACATGGTCTCGCGGTATTCCGCGGCGCAGGCGAGGGTGATCTTTTTGCGTTGTTTACCGCTGAAACCGTTGCTCCGTCCGGCGACAGCGAGACTGGCGACGAGTCGCTTGACGTCCCATTCGAACGGGCCGGGATAGGTTTCGTCGAAGTCGTTCACATCGAACGCAAGTGTGCGCTCCGGTGTAGCGAAGAGTCCGAAGTTGCTCAGGTGGGCGTCCCCGCACAACTGGGTGTGCAGGCCGGTGGTCGGGGCTCGGGAGAGGTCGTCGGCCATCACCAGCGCAGCGCCGCGGTAGAACGCGAACGGCGACTGAGCCATCCGCCCATACCGGATGGGAACCAGATCCCGAACCCGGGTCTCCGCCTGAGATTCGAGCAAACCGATAGGGTCTCGGTCGCGAACCGGAACGTGTTCGGCCATCGCATCGAAGGGAACTCGACGCCGAACGTTCTCGCCGTGTTCGAGGCGCTCCGCCCGCGTCGGCTGATCGACGACCCCGACGCGTCCCGCGTCGGGGAAAGTGTCTCGCTCTGTCATGGCGTGGTTCCTCGTGTCGAGAACAGCCTGGGTTAACGGTGGCGGTACCCCCATGATCTCGCGCGCCCCGCCCTCACGTCATCGTTTCGGGTGCAATCGGTGCCGTCCGGATATGGCGGCCGCACACACCCGCCCAATCGAAAGTCGGGTCGACGAAAATGCAGCCACAGTGTGTGGTAAGGGAGGACACTGATCTTCGGTACGACCACTTCACACGTCGCCCGGGAAGGGAACGATGATGTCCGAGGACTCGTTGGTCAAGCAGGGTGTGGCAAAGGGAACGTCGATGGGCGGGGCAGTCCTGCTCGTCACGGTCGGGGTGCTCGAGGTTCTCCAGGGTATCTCCGCGATCGCCAAGGACGATGTCATCGTCGTCGGCATCGAATACACCTATCAGTTCGACGTCACCACCTGGGGATGGTTCCATCTCATATTCGGCGTGATCGTCGCGGCGGTCGGCGCGGTGCTCTTCACCGGGGCGACATGGGCGCGAGTCGGCGCCATGATCCTGTGTGCCCTCTCGATCTTCGTGAACTTCCTCTGGCTGCCCTACTACCCACTGTGGGCGATCACGATCATCGCCCTGAACGCGGTCGTGATCTGGGCGGTCGCAACCTGGAATCCCGACGAGATCTGAACGGCGATGACCGACGGCAGCAGCACTACCGCCAGCGGTTCACTCGACAACGACGAACGCGCCGAACTCCTCCGACTACGTGAGGAAGTCGCGACGCTGCGCAAACACACCAGCGGCACCACCGCCGACGTTCCCAGCCAACCAGTTCCGCGTCGACCCCGGCACGGGCTGCGGTGGGTGGGCGTGACGATTCTGCTGGTGTTGGTGGCCGTTCTCGCAATCGCGTCGGTCACCGCCCGCTTCACCCGCAGCCAGATTCTCGACACCGACCGCTACGTCAGCACGGTGGCACCGCTGGGCGACGATCCGGCTCTCCAGGCCGAAATCAGCAATCAGATCACCGACGAAATTTTCACCCGAGTAGACGTCGAGGGGCTGACCGAAGATGCCCTGACCGCACTCACCGATGTCTCGAACCTGGCCACGAACGCCCCCCGCCTCGACCGGGCCGTCATCGGTCTCGCACCCGTCCTCACCAGTCAGGCAAAGACCTTCGTCCACGACACCGTCAGCTCTCTCGTGCAGTCCCAGCAGTTCGAAGACCTCTGGATCCAGGCGAATCGGGCTGCGCACAACACGCTCGTCGCAGTGATGACGGGAAATTACGGCCTCAGCTCCGTCGAAGTCGATCAGAGCGGCACCGTCAGCATCTCGCTCGGCACGGTGATCGACAGGGTGAAGGCGGCACTGAACGAGAGGGGCTTTGCGTTCGCGGACAAGATTCCGTCCGTGGACAAGCAATTCGTACTGTTCCGGTCGCCGGAACTAGTGAAGGCGCAGCGGGCGGTCGCCGCACTCGACAGGGCGGCCACAATCCTCCCGTGGCTGGGAATTGCCTGTGCCGCAGCAGCTGTCGCCGTCGCCCCCACCGGGCGTCGGCTCCGCGCCCTCGCCCTCGTCGGACTGTCGATTGCAGTGGGGATGCTTCTCCTTGCGATCGGCATTCTCATCGGACGAGCGATTTATCTCGACAGCGTCCCACCCGACGTCCTCTCGCCCGATGCGGCCACAGCCGTCATCGACACGGTGCTGGTACCGCTGCGTACGAGTCTGCGCGCGGTCGCAGTCCTCGGCCTGGTGATTGCACTCGGCGCCTACCTCACCGGCGGTTCGTCCTCCGCCACCACGGTGCGCCGCGGCTTCGGACAGTCACTGGACTTCGCCCGTCGAACCGGCAGCGGCCGGCCACCGAACGAGATCGAACGGTGGGCTCATCAGCTTCGAGTACCACTGCGGTGCGCCATCATCGGCATCGCAGCCGTGCTGCTGATGTTCTGGCGGTACCCCACCGGACTGGTCGTCTTGTGGATCGTCCTCGGCGCCTTGCTGGCACTCGCGGCACTCGAACTGCTCATCCGTCCCGCCCGCACATCCACTGAGCAAAACCTGGAATCTACGCCGGTGCCTTCGCCTTGATCACTGACGTCCGCGAGCGAGACCGCTGACCGCCGAATCACCCTTCGCTCGACGATTTTCGACTCGTCTGCCGGGATTGCAGGTTTACCACCACAGCGGCGTGGATCAGCGGACAATAATCGTACCGGGCCGCCTGGTTCGGTGAAGGAAGGGGACGGTCATGTCCGAGACAAGGTCGGTCAAGCAGGGCGTCGCGGCAGGTACTTCGATCGGCGCGGCCATCATCATGGTGACCGTGGGAATTATTCAGTTCTGCCAGGGCATCGCCGCGGTCGCCGAAAACGAAGTGTTCGTGGCGGGGGTGGATTACGTCTACAAGTTCGACCTGACCACGTGGGGCTGGATTCACATCGTGCTGGGTGCGCTCGTCGCAGCGGTAGGCCTCGCATTGGTCACCGGTGCGGGATGGGCGCGGGTGACGGCGATCGTGATTGCGGCGATCTCGATTCTCGCCAATTTCCTATGGCTGCCCTACTACCCCTGGTGGTCATTACTCATCATCGGCCTCGACATAGTGGTGATCTGGGCGGTCTCGACCTGGAAGCCGGACCGGGTCTGATCATTCGGCGGCCCGGGAGCGAACCGTGGGAAAGAAGTCGAAACACGAGAAGTCCGGGCTCGACCTGCCCCGTCCGGACGCAGGCGAGGCCGCGGCACCGATGAGAGACAACGCCTCACCGATGAAAGACAAGGAATATCGCCGCCTGCTCCGTCCGCTCCACGTCGAGCTTGTCGCGTTGCAGGAGTGGGTGAAATCGTCGGGTGCGAGGATTTGCATCGTATTCGAGGGCCGCGACACTGCCGGTAAGGGTGGGGTCATCAAGGCGATCACCGAGCGAGTCAGTCCGCGGGTGTTCCGTGTCGTCGCCTTGCCCGCCCCCACGGATCGCGAGAAATCACAGATGTACGTGCAGCGGTACCTGCCGCACCTCCCGTCCGGAGGGGAGGTCGTCATCTTCGATCGCAGTTGGTACAACCGCGCCGGCGTCGAGCGGGTGATGGGTTTCTGTACCGAGGAGGAAGCTCGGAAGTTTCTGCAACTCGTTCCGACAGTCGAACGCGCGATTGTCGACTCGGGCGTCGTACTGCTGAAATATTGGTTGGAAGTGAGCCAGGAACAGCAGACGCTGCGCCTGCAGAGCCGAATCGACGACCCGCGGAAGATCTGGAAGCTGTCGGACCTGGATCTCGAGTCGTACACCCACTGGTACGAATACTCGCGCGCACGGGACGAGATGTTCCACTTCACCGATACCGGCTGGGCACCGTGGTACGTCGCGGTCAACGACGACAAGAAGCGTGGCCGCCTCAACGTCATCAGCCACCTGTTGAGCCAGATTCCCTACGAACCGCTGGAACGCCCCGACATCACCCTGCCGAAGCGGCGTGGCCCGCACGGTTACGAGGCGCCGAGGCAACCACTGCACTGGATCCCTACCCCCTACTGAGGATCCGAGCCGAAAGGACGAGCGGTCATGGTATCGACGGAACACGCGCAAGCTCAGACCGTCTGGTACGCCCAGGATCCCGACGCCGTCGTGTCCGCGACAATGTCCGATCGGCAGTCCGGTCTGACGGCCGGGGAAGCGGACGAACGGCGTAGACAGCACGGTCCCAACGAGATCGTCTCCGAGCCTGGGCCGTCGACGTGGGCGATAGCGCTGACTCAATTGAAGGATTTGATGAATCTGATGCTGGTCGCAGTGGCCGTCGTCAGCGTCATCATCGGCGAGGTTCCGACAGCGATTGTGGTCGCGGCGCTCGTAGGGCTCAACATCGTGTTGGGCACGCATCAGGAATTGAAGGCACGCGCCAGTGTCGACGCGCTCGCGAAGATGCAGACACCCCAGGCAAAGGTGACCCGGGACGGAATATTGATCCAGCTCGACGCAACCGAGCTCGTACCGGGTGACATCGTGCAACTGGAGGCCGGTGACATCGTTCCTGCCGACGGCCGACTGCTCGCGACGGCCACACTCGAGACTCAAGAGGCCGCACTGACGGGCGAAAGCGCACCCGTCCCGAAGGACCCTCGGACGCTCCACGCCGCGGACGTCCCCCTCGGCGACCGTGTCAACATGGTTTTCCAGAACACCTCGGTCACCCGCGGCACTGCCACCATGGTGGTCACCGAGACCGGTATGCACACCCAGATGGGTCAGATTGCCTCGATGCTCTCTGCCGTCGCACCGGGTAAGTCTCCTCTTCAGCGCGAACTGAATTCGCTGACGAAGGTGCTCGGCATCATCGCTTGGTCGGCGGTCGCTCTGATCGTGGTTCTCGGAGTACTTCGCGGACAGAGCCTGGCGACGGTACTGCTACTGGGCATCTCCATGGGCGTGTCCGCGATCCCGACTGGCCTGCCGACGTTCGTGCAGGCGATGCTGGCCTTCGGAGCCCGTCAGCTGGCCGACGCCAAGGCCGTCGTGAAGAATCTCACCGACGTCGAAACCCTCGGCGCCACCAGCGCGATAAACTCGGACAAGACCGGCACGCTGACCATGAACCAGATGACAGTGCGGTCGCTATACTTTCATTGCCGGTGGTACCTCGTCGACGGTGAGGGCTACAGCAAGACGGGTCGGATCACCCAGACCGCGGGCGAGCCCACTCCCGACTTCACCCTGCTCGCCTACGGACTGTGCCTCGACAGCGATGCCACCGTCTCCGATACCGGAGAGGTGGTCGGCGATCCGACCGAGGCCGCGCTGGTTGTGCTCGCCGCCAAGATCGGTGTCGACGCCCCACTCACCCGCAGGACATATCCTCGCGTCGCCGAGGTGCCGTTCGACTCCGCATACAAGTTCATGGCGACCTTCCACCATCTCTCGGTGGACGGCAGCTCCCGGTTCGTGGAACTCGTCAAGGGGGGACCTGATGTGGTCCTCGCCCGATGTGCCACCGCCTATCGCCCCGGCAGGCAGGTGGTGCCACTCGACGAGGTCCGGGGGGAACTCACCGAAGCGAACCGAGCGCTGTCCGAGAAGGGCTTGCGGGTATTGGCGTTCGCCACCCGCCGACTCGATGGTCAGGAGGAAGCCGCGGCGGCCGACCCCATGTCGTTCGTCGACGACCTCACGTTCGTCGGCATGGTCGGCATCATCGACCCACTGCGGCCGGAGGCGATCGACGCCGTCCGCACGGCCCAAACCGCAGGCATCGAGGTCCGCATGATCACCGGGGATCACGCGATTACCGCGTCGGCGATCGGCGCCGAACTCGGCCTCGGACCAGGCGCCATCGGTGGTCCCGAACTCCAGGCGATGACGGACGACGACCTCGCGGCCGCGCTTCCGAACCTGCACGTGTTCGGCCGGGTAACTCCGCAGGACAAACTCCGCCTGGCCGACATCATGCAGAAGACCGGCGCAGTCGTGGCGATGACCGGGGACGCCGTCAACGACGCCGCCGCATTGAAGAAGGCCGACATCGGCGTCGCCATGGGATCGGGCAGCGAGGTCACCAAGCAGGCCGGGAAGATGATTCTCACCGACGACAACTTCGGCACCCTGATCACCGCGATCCGATTGGGCCGCAACATCTACGAGAAGATCGTCTCGTACATTCGGTACCAGATGTCGAAACTGTTCTCGTTGGTGCTGCTCTTCCTCGCCGCGAGCATCTTCGATATCAACGACGGAGTGGCGCTCACCCCGCTGATGGTTCTGTTTCAGCACTTTTTCATCACGCTCTTCCCGGTCGCCGTCATCATGATGGACCCGCCGGCGCCGGACCTGATGAACAAACCGCCGCGCAACCCCAAGATGCCGATCGCCAACCGAATGGCGTTCGTGCAGTGGCTGGCGTATGGCGTGCTGCAATTCGCGGTCACGCTCGCCGCGATGCTTCTCGCGCCGGGCGACATGAGCACCACCGAGGCGAGCGTCCCTATGACGACGGCATTCGTGGTGCTGTCGTTCGGGTCCATCCTCGCGGGGCTCGTCATGCGGCGCGATCCGGAATCCGGCCTGACGCCACCCATCCTCGGGGCACTGAAGATCCTTTCTGTTCCGATCGTCGTCACCGTCTTCGCGGTCGAATCAGGCTTCCTCCAAGACCTCCTCATGACGACGTCGCTGACCGGTGGCCAATGGCTTGCCTGCATCGGCTGGTCTCTGATCATCCCGATCGTCGTGGAGGCGGAGAAAGTGTTCCGCCGTCGCAGGTATGCACAACCGAGCACGCCGATCACCGCCAAAGCCGCCGTCGACCCGCAACGCGCGCGCTGAGGTTCAATCCATGTCCTGGACAGGTAGCCTCACACAGTTGCCGGGGATCGCGACGGCCCTGGCCTATCGTCGGGAGTGGCTGCGCCCCGACATCACCGCCGGACTCGTCCTCACCGCCCTGCTGATTCCCGCTGGGATGGGGTACGCGGAGGCCGCCGGGTTACCCGCCTACGCCGGCCTTTATGCCACCATCATCCCGCTCCTGGCCTATGCGGTGGTGGGACCCTCGAAGATTCTGGTCCTCGGCCCGGACTCCTCGCTGGCACCGCTCATCGCCGCGGCGGTGTTGCCCCTCGCTGTGGCCGATGATCCGGAAAGCGCGCTCGCGCTCGCCGGAATCCTCGGCGTCCTCGTCGGGGTGATCCTCCTCGTCGGCGGGTTCCTGCATCTCGGCTTCGTGACCGAACTCCTGTCCAAGCCCATCAGGCTCGGTTACCTTAACGCGATCGCACTCATCGTCGTGGTCGGCCAACTTCCCAAGCTCCTCGGGTTTTCCGTCGACGCGTCCGGTCTCATCAGGGAGATCAGGGAGATCGGGCAGTCCGTGATCCGGGGAGAGATCGACCCCGTCACCGCCGCGATGGGCATCGGTTCTCTCGCCGTCATCATCGGGTTCCGCATCTGGTTGCCCCGCGTCCCGGGCGTTCTCGTGGCCGTTATCGGGGCGATCATCCTGTCCGCCGCGCTCGGACTCACCGACGACATCGGAATGGTCGGCGCCCTTCCCGCGGGCCTGCCACTGCCCTCGTTCGGCGGTGTCGACTGGGGAGACGTGGGACAACTCGTCGGTCCCGCGGCTGGTATCGCATTAATCGCGTTCGCCGATACCGGGGTGCTCTCCCGCACGTTCGCCGCGCGGCGCGGTGACGACGTCAACGGCAGCACGGAGATGAAGGCAGTCGGTGTGGCCAACATCGCCGGCGGACTGTTCGGCGGTTTCCCGATCTCCGCCAGCGGATCACGGACCCCGGTGGCGGAACAGAGCGGTGCCCGCACCCAGTTGGCTTGCGTCGTCGGCGCGCTCGCTGTGCTGGTCTTCGTTCTCGTCGCCCCCGGGATCACCACGTACCTCCCAGACGCGACACTCGGTGCCGTGGTGATCGTCGCCGCCACCGCGCTGGTGGACGTGAACGGCATGGTCCGGATGTGGCGTATGAGCACCGTCGAGTTCGGACTCGCTGTCGCCGCATTCCTCGGGGTCGCCCTGGTGGGAGTTCTGCAGGGAATCCTCGTCGCGATCGGACTGTCCTTCGTCGCTGTCGTCGCGCAGGCCTGGCAGCCGTACCGCACCGAACTCGTCCGGACCTCGGACCGTCCTGGCTTCCACGACATCGAACGACACCCCGATGGGCACCGCATCCCCGGACTTGTGCTCGTACGGTTCGACGCCCCCCTCTTCTTCGCGAACGGCGAAATCTTCGACGAATACGTGCGCTCGGTGGTGGCAGCAGCGCCGACCCCGGTCGAATGGGTGATCGTCGCCGCCGAACCGATCACGGGACTGGACACCACCGCAGTCGACGAACTCGTCGACCTCGATACCTATCTCGAAAGTAAGGGGATCCGACTGGCATTCGCGGAAATGAAAGGCCCGATCAAGGACCAGCTGATCCGATTCGGTGTCGGCGACCGATTCGACGTGACTCATTTCTATCCCACCGTCGACGCCGCCGTGGAGGACTTCCGCAGTAGAGCCGACCACCCTGGCGATCCGGCCGACGAGTGAACCGACCGCGCGGTCCAGCTCGAACAGGTGTCCGTCAAGCATCCGCTTCAGCGCCGGCGATGGCATAGGCCGCGCCGATGAGGGTGAGATGGCTGAACGCCTGCGGAAAGTTGCCGACCTGCCGTTGCAGGCGTACGTCGTACTCCTCGGCCAGCAGGCCCAGGTCGTTGGACAGTGCGGTGAGCCGCTCGAACAATGCTCGCGCCTGGTCGGTGCGCTTGTTGAGGGCCAGCGCGCTGACCAACCAGAACGAGCAGGCGAGGAATTGTCCTTCGTCACCGGGTAGTCCGTCGTCGGTCTGCGCAGTCGAGTATCGCGAGACGAACCCGTCGCGGCCGAGTTCCCGAGTGATCGCGTCGATCGTTCCACTCACACGGGAGTCGGTGCCGGGCAGAAACCCGACGAGGGGAATGGTGAGCACACTGGCGTCGAGTTCTTCGGACCCGTAGTACTGGGTGAAGGTGTTGCGTTCGGCGTCGAAACCGTGTTCGCAGACCTCGCGGTGGATTTCGTCGCGCACCTGCGCCCAACGTTCGACGGGAGCATCGAGTGTGAACTCCTCGGCGAGGCGCACGGCCCGGTCGAACACCACCCAGGCCATGACCTTGGAATGGGTGAAGTGTCTGCGTGGCCCCCGGGTCTCCCAGATGCCGTCGTCGGGTTCGCGCCAAATCGTTTCGATGTACTCGACCACGGTGCGCCAGCGTGGCCAACGCTGGGGGTCGATCCGGCCGAGGAGCTGCGCACCGGCGTACAGCATGGCGACGACCTCGCCGTAGACATCGAGTTGGAACTGTTCGGAGGCGGCGTTGCCGACCCGGACCGGTGCGGAGCCTTCGTAACCGGGGAAGTCGTCGAGGTCGAATTCGGTCAGGCGCCGCTCCCCGCTGATTCCATACATGATTTGAATCTTCGTCGGGTCGCCGGTACCGACGCGGGTGAGGAAATCCCGGAAGGCGAGTGCCTCGTCGGTGTATCCGGCAGCAAGCAGCGCCTCGAGGGCGAGCGCGGAGTCGCGGAGCCAGCAATAGCGGTAGTCCCAGTTCCGCACACCCCCGATCTCCTCGGGCAGGGAGGTCGTGGGCGCGGCGACCATTCCGCCGGTGTTCTCCGAAGTCATCGCCTTCAGTGCGATCAGTGAGGTCAGTACCTCGTCGCGGTAGGGGCCCGAGTAGGTGCAACGCTCAGTCCACTCCCGCCACCACGCTTCGGTACGGGCCAGCGCCGAGTCGGCGTCCTCGATCATCGGCGCCGGTTCGAAAGAGGAGTGCCAGCACAGGGTGAAACGTGCCCGGCCTCCCTCGGTGACCACGAACTCGGCCCCGACGGTGCCCTCGCCGATGTGCAGCGGCACGGGCGTGCTGAGGCGGAAAGTGTCCGGTCCAGCGGTAGCGCGCATTCCGTCCGGAGCCGGTTCCACCCACGGGGCGATGGAACCGTAGTCGGGACGAATCACCAGTTCCATCCGCATCGGCACCCGGCCACGCACACCCTGCACGATCCGCATCACCCGCGGTGGACCATCGCCGCGGCGCGGCATGAAATCGATGATCCGCACCATGCCGTCGGCAGTCTCGAAGTCCGATTCGAGCACCAGCGTGCCGGCACGGTAACGGCGGGCACTGACCCGTGTCTCGCCGCTCGGTGAAAGGCTCCACAGGCCGTGCCGCTCGTCGCCGACCAGAGCGGCGAAACACGACGCGGAGTCGAAGCGGGGCAGGCAGAGCCAGTCGATGGTGCCGTTGTCGCCGACCAGCGCCGCGGTCTGCAAATCTCCGATGAGCCCGTAATTCTCGATACGCATGATCGATCCCCTATTCCACCGTCGTCCTCATTCGTCACCGAAAAAATCTGTTGCAGCCAACATCACCGCGTGAGGAGAGCGATCATCTGATCTCGCCTCTCAGATGCACGCACAAGAGCGGACGACTGTGCGCGAGACTTCGAGAATATCGCGGATCGTGCGGCAACCAGATGAACTTAACGAGATCGGGCACCCGGCGATGAGCACACCGAGAACGATGTACGTCCCATCCCGAGGGGCCTGGTAAATGCGGGTCATTCCCCCACTGGGCCTTCGGCGGAGCTCTGCGGCGCCGGGTCTGGGATACGCCTCATGCGGAACGAGTTGAACACCCCGATCAGGCCCGCGAGGATGGGGATGAGTAGGGCGAATTGCAGGGCAAGAGGCCTCGCATCGGTGTTGATTCGGACGATCTCCTCCTGGATTTCGGGTGGTTGGCCGACGAGCAACTGTTCCAGCTGAGTGTTGCTCATGACCTCGGCGTCGTTCTCGAGCACCTGCGCCACCTGTTGCTGCTCTGCCGGCGGGAGCACGGCGCTCGACTGTGCCAACGCGGTGAACGTGAGGGACAGCGTTGCCAGCATGATAGCGCCCGCGAACGCCAGCCCGAACGAGAGCCCGAACGATCCCGCCGCGGAATTGACGCTGGCTGCTTCGCTGATCCGCTCCTCCTCGATCGGGGCGAGTGTGTAGTTGTTGAGTTGAGACACCAGTAATCCCAACCCCGACCCGGCGATCATCAAGGGAATTACCAAGCCCCAACCGAACTCGGCACGCGGCACCAGCGGGATCAGTGCTGCGATCCCCACCGTCAGAAGCACGAATCCCCACCGGATGATGCTGCTCGGCCGCCGATTGCCCGCCTTCTTCCCTGCGAGCAACGCCACTGCGAACATGCTGAGGGAGAGGGGTGCGAGGGACAATCCCGCCTGCATCGCGTTGTACTCGAGCACCATCTGCAGGTAGATCGGCAGCGCGATCATCGTGCCACCGAGGGCGATCTGCTGGAGCATCTGCCCGGTGATTCCCAGACGGAAGATCTTGGAGCGGAACAGATCAGGGTCCAACAGTGTCGGCTTACCGCCACCTTTGCGTCGCACGAGCCAGTACGCCAACCCGGCCATCGCTAGTGCGCCGAGCGCCAAGAGGGCACCCACGGCTTCGCCGCCCTCCTGCCACACCAGGATGCCCAGCACGACACCGCCCATGCCCAGAACGGAGAGCGCCGCGCCCACCAGGTCGATGACCCGAGGTCCGGTGTACCGAACGTCCCGGACGAGCCGGACGCCGGAAAGCACAACGGCGATGATGACGACTTCGAGGACGAAGCCGACCCGCCACGACAGATAGGTGGTGATCAAACCGCCGAGGAGCGGTCCGACGGCGGCGGCAATCGCAGCGGCCGCCCCGACCAGGGCGTAGACCTTCTTCTGGGCAGCCCCTTCGAAGTTGCCGTGGATCAGGGACTGCATGGCAGGCAACAGCAGCGATGCGCCGATTCCACCGAGTATTGCCCAAAAGACGATGATCGCGGTGAGACTCTGCGCGAGTGCCATTGCCGACGCACCCACTGCGTAGCCGAGCAGACCCAGCACGTAAGCGCGTTTGCGTCCGATGAGATCGCCGACTTTGCCGCCTATCAGGATGAACGCCGCAGATACCAGCGCCTCGAGCGCGATCGCCGCCTGAACGCCGCTGACGGTGGCGTCGAGGTCGCGAACCACCGAGGAGATCGACACGTTCATCAGCGACGTGTCCACCACGAGCACGAACATCGCCATCGCCAGCAGTAGTCCGAGAAGGCGTTGTGAGCCCGCTGCCTTCTCTGAGGGATTGCTGGTCTTCGGTCCTCCGGTCATCGATCACACCGTTCTCTCGGCGAAGAACGTCACCTGGCGATCTGACCGTTCTGCACCGTGCCTCCGCGCCAGGCCGACACGGCCCAGATCACTACGGCGTTGAGGGCGATGATGGTGATCGCCCACATGGGGTAGTAGGGCAACCAAAGGAAGTTGACGAGGATCGACACGGCGCAGATCACGATGGCACCCACTCGCGCCCAGCTGGCACCGGTAAACAGGGCGATCCCGACTGCGGTGATGATCACCCCCAACACCAGGTGCGTCCAGCCCCAGGACGTGAGGTCGAATTGATAGGTGTAGTCGATTCCGGTGACGATCACCTCGTCCTTGGCGATCGCGGACAGGCCCTGGAGTACCTCGAGGACACCGATGGTGACGAGCAGGACCGCCCCGCCCATCGCGGTTCCTTGCGCCGCACCTTGCTTTACGAGAGATTTCTCGGACATGACCGTTCCCTTCCCGGGCAATGCGTGAAGTGTTCCGGCGAAATCATTGTCCTCCGAACCGGCCGGTTGGCGTGGCACTTCACAATAGGAATGCACGACCGCCAACCACCGGCCATGGCAGGTTCCGTGCGGGTAGGGTTATCGAGCAGCAGATCCCCACGCGCGGGACGAACCATTCGCGGTATCGGATTCGTGGAGTGCGTCGGGTTGTTCGACACCGCTGCGACCCGAAGCAGGTGTGAGATGGCCCCACGAGACCAGGCAGGTCAACGCTCCGCCACCCTGCGCCGAGTACTGATCCCGCTGGCGCTGGCACAATTCATCTGCAGCTTCGCCGGCTCCAACATGAACGTGATGATCAACGACATCAGCGAAGACCTCGATACCAGCGTGCAAGGTGTGCAGGTCGCGATCACCATCTTTCTGCTGGTAATGGCGGCACTGATGATTCCCGGCGGAAAGCTGACCGACAAGTACGGGCGCAAGCGTTGTTTCACCGTCGGCTTGGTCGTTTACGGTGTCGGTGCCCTCATGAGTGCGGCAGCCCCCGGGCTGGGTCTACTCATTCTCGGCAACTCCATTCTCGAAGGAGTGGGCACGGCGCTCCTGATCCCGCCGGTCTACATCCTCACCACCCTGTTATTCACCGAGGTCACCTCTCGAGCCCGAGCGTTCGGGGCGATCAGTGCGATGGGTGGCATCGGTGCGGCTGCCGGGCCGCTGATCGGCGGGCTGATCACGTCGGCGATCAGCTGGCGGGCGGCATTCGTCTTCCAGGCCCTGGTCGTCGCCGTGATCGTGGTGCTGGCCCGCAATATCACCGATCCGCTGCCGCCGGACCGCAGCCGTCCGTTCGATATCGGCGGGGCATTACTCTCCGCGGTCGGCCTCATCCTTGTTGTGACCGGAATCCTTGCCGCGGACAACAACATCTGGTTGACGATCATTCTGATACTTGCAGGTGCCCTCGTGCTGGTGTGGTTTTTCTGGTCGGTGCGCGCCAAGGAACGCTCCGGCACGGAACCGCTGCTGTCGAGCGCCTTGTTCCACAACCGCACCTCCAACCTGGGCCTGATCACCCAGAATACCCAGTGGCTGCTTCTCACCGGCGTCTCGTTCGTAGTCGCGGCTTACCTTCAGGTCGTGCGCGGCTACGACGCGATCGAGACGGGCGTGATCTTCACCGCGGAAACGGCGGGTCTGCTGGCCGCCTCCCTCGCTGCGGAACGGTTCGCGAAGCGCCGCGCGCAGCGCACCCTGATCCTCGCCGGATTCCTCGTCGTGATCGGCGGCATCGCCGTCCTGTTGGCGCTGGTGAGCGGAACCCCGAACGTCTGGGCGTTCGCGCCTGGACTGCTGCTGATCGGGCTGGGTCTCGGTGTCATGCTGACCCCCTCGGTCAACGTCGTGCAGTCGAGTTTCGCCGAGCAGCTGCAGGGTGAAATCTCCGGGCTCTCGCGCAGCGTATCCAATCTCGGGTCCTCCCTCGGAGCCGCGATCGCCGGCACCGTTCTCGTCGCCGGGATCACGTCAACCCCCGAGCGCTCGTACGCCCTCGCCATGATCGTCCTCGCAGCCGTCGGCTGTGTCGGGCTCGCCGCGTCCGTGCTACTCCCCCGCAGGCTGTCGCCGCCGCTCCAGCCCAATGGCGACCCCCCACGACCAACCGCAACATAACGCTGCCGGCAGATACGCAGGCACTCGAGACCGACCTGCGATGACGGGAGGGACGACCGGCGTGCTTAGATGGCGCATTGCGGCGCGTTCAGGGTGCGCATCTCGGAAGGTGTTCCTCCGCCAACGCATCCCGACTCTCTGCACGCTGGTGTGGTTATTGTGGCTACCCCCGAATGAGTTCGGCGTTGCGCGGGGGGAAGGGTTCGCCGTTGTTGTATTTGCGTGCGAGAACGGCAAGGTAGTGGGCGAGGGCTTCGTCGACGAGGTTGGCCCAACTGTCGGGGGCGCCGGCGATGTGACCGATGGCGGCGACGGCATTCTTGCCGTCCTCGACCTTGGCGCGCTTGATGTAGACCGATTCCTGCTTCTTGTCTGCGGGGGCCCGTTTGGTGGTCTTCTTTTCCTCCCCAGGGGCCACCGGTTCGGCTGTGGCGGCCGCTTCCTGTGTGACGCCCACTCCCTGTTCGACGAGGTTCGGCAGTCGTCGCCTGCGGCGTTCGAAGGGGTTGTTGGCCGGTCCTGCGACGTCCACTCCCTGCTCGACGAGGTTCGGCAGTCGTGGTTTGCGGCGTTCGAGCGGGTTGCTGGCGAGTCCGGGCTTCCGTGTCACGCTCGTCAGCACATCCATGCGGCGAGTTCTCGAGAACGTCCCCTCCGGGTGGGCGCCTGCGCGGGGCTGGTGTCGGCGTTCGAGGGGGTTGTTCGCGAGTCCAGGTTTCCGTGTCGGGCTCATCACGAGGTCCTTTCGACGAGTTCTTGGGCGGCATCGCGGTAGGCCCGTGCCGCGGATGAGGACGGCGCCCACCTGACCACGGGTTCTTCGGCGCTGTAACTTTCGCTGACACGGACGGACTTCGGGATGATGGTGCGCATCGTCTGGTCGGGATAGGTCTCGCGGAGCGCGGCGAGGACCTGCTGGTCGATGACCTGTCCGAGTTCGACGCGGCCGCACAGAATGTGATTGAGCTTTGCAGTGGGATTGAGCAGCTCGACCTGCTGGGTGATGTAGTTCTCGATCCGCATGAGCGCTTCGAGTTCCATAGCTCCGGTCATGACAGCGGCGAGCACTTCGGTGCAGGCGACGAGTGCGCTGATGGTCAGGTGGTCGAAGTCTCCGGGGCAGTCGATCAGGTTGAAGTCGACGTCGGGGGCGCCGGCAAGGGCTTTGCGCAGGATGCCGTGGGCGCCCGGCTTCTTGAGGAAGTAGGGCCCTACGGAGTCGAGTTCCTTGGTGGCAGGAATGAGGTGGATCCCGGACGCGGTGATGGTGGTGGCGTCTTCGATGCTCGACACCAGCATGAGTACCGACAGGACATCGTTGTCGACGGCTTCGGGCGTGGCGCCGAGCCAGGTGGTGGCGTTGCACTGTGGGTCGAGGTCGACGACACGGACGGTGTAACCGGCTTCGACGAGGGCTTGGGCAAGGTTGACCGTGCTCGTGGTCTTGGTGGAGCCGCCTTTATGGTTGACCACTGCGATGGTGCGGGTCATGGGCCTGTCCCTTCGTGAAAATATTGTGACGTAAAAAGTACTCATCCGTGACGGCGTACGTGTCGCGTTGAGACTTTCAGTCCTGAGACGATCTGTGACCGAGGACAGATTTGCTTAACCATCGCGACGAGCAACCGGTCGCCACTCACTGCCCGACCGGTGGTCCGTCACGGTCCTGATCTGCGGGGTTCCACGGGTTGGCTTGTCGCGGAACGTTTCTCGTGAATCGATGCCATTAGTTCGGTCAGGCCGGTGTCTGCCGCGATCAGCCCCGCGATGTAGTCGTTCGCAGTCATGCCGTGCGCTTTCGCGGCGCTGGCAGCTGCTTCTTTGAGCTCTGGTGGCACCAGCGCCTTGACTACTGCACGGGTTCCCTTGCTGGGCCGCCCTCGGCGGCGGGAAGCAACAATCTCGGCCATGCCCGCAATTCTGGGACCAGAAAGTCGAACGACCTAACCGACACGCCGCATCCGTCGAAAGTCCTCACGGCCGGTCATTGCTTCACCCCAAACAGAACTTCGATCGCCGCCATAGCCGTGCGGTGTCGAGGGTCGGTGGCTGAACACCGCGACGCGCGCGGGCGTTGTCCACCACGGACTGCTGCAGGATTCAGGTACCGCCGACACGGGTGGCCGGCAGCACCTAGCCTTTGATGGCCTTCAGCACGCCCTGACGGGTTATTCCGAGGCCGTCGGCGACCTCCTGTACCGGACACCAGCGGCGGAAGGTCCATCGCGTCGGTGAGGCGGTCGAAATCGGCAGTGGTCAACACCCGCAGCGACCGCAACAGCCAGGGGTAGGTCCCCAGGATCGGCAGCACCGGCGGGCGAGTTCGGCAGACTCACCAGGTGCGTTCCGGGAGACCGGCTCGTCGCTATCTAGGTGAGCGCCAATGGTTGAGGTGAGAATTGCTGCGATCGCGGCGAAGTCGGCCGCGGACCCGTGAAAGGTCGGGACCGAGCATCCGCGGGTAGGAATCGCTTCGTCGTCCCGAGCGACTTCTTCCCAATAGGTGTGAAACGGTGGGCAAGCCGGCATGGCCGGTGACCGTCTGGCCTGCATCGACGAGGACTTCTAACCGCACCCCGCCAGCGGCGTCCGCTGAACCGAGTACTTTTCGGCACCCGACGCGGGGGCGCACCGGTCCACGCCCTCCGACGCAGCCCGACCCGAGCGCACACCACCCCGCAGCACCACGCACGGAACAGGCAGTGGAAACACAGGCGATGATCGTCGAACCGGGCGAACCATTCCTCCCACGGAATGTGCTCGAAATAGTGACCCGAGCGGGCACCGAGGACGTCGACGAGCAGAATCCTTCGCCGACCTGACCGCCGCCGTGTCCGGGACCCGGGCCCGGTGCCCCGTGGTGCGGTTGGATCCACCGGCGGATCTCGTCGTGATCGACGGTGTCACACACGCACACTCATCCGCGCCTCCACCTCTGGTCCCCGGACGTGGGGGGAGGAGTGCCCTGGGATGTGGTTGTCAGAAGAGGCTGGATTCGCCGGTCCACTTTCCCGGAAACAGAACATCGCCCTGCGTTAGCCCGCGACGAGTCCCGGCCCGCGTCTGCGCGCACTTGGCGTGAGTGCGATGCGGATCCGTCGGATCGGCGGTCGGGCCCGCGGGCTCGCGCGGGACTCACAAGACACCCCGCCGCGACACGCAGCTCGGTCCGTGGGACCTGATGGTGCTCCGACGCAGTGTGTCGATCAGGTGTTCCTCGACGACGCGATCCGGGAGTGGGAGATCGGCCGCGCCGTCCCACTGCTCGGGGTCACCGGCCGCGTTCACACCGAAATTTATTTCCTGCCCACACCGGTGCGCCGGATGTTCGTCAAACACGCCGTCGATTACGAACCCACCGACACCGAACAACAGGTCCTCGACAACCAGCGGGGCCAGCACCATTCGGCGCGGCGACGTGACTGTCTTCGTCTCCGCGAACGACAAGTGGATCCACCCGCCGGCCGTGGTGATCTCCGATCCGATGCGGATCCCGCGGCCAGGCGGAGCGGTGTTGTTCTTCCTGCGCACCCGCACCGATCTGCCACCTGTGCCCCTCACTGACGCCGAGAAGACGCTCACCGACCTCGGGCACCCCGGCTCACGCCTGCGGACCGATAGCTACGTCCGCTCCCCCAGCCTCCGAACGGCGCTGCTCGCTCTGTGGGGCCTCTGACCCCTCTACCCCGCCCCAGCCGATAGGCGATCGATTACGGAATCGTGTGCGGCGCAGCGACGCCTTGTGGTTGAACTGTTGCGCCGGCGACCAGCCGAATCCCGCGGCTCACGACGTGTACGCTCCTTTCGACGAGACGCCCAGACAGATCGCATACCCTGGCCCGGTGACCGATCCGACAGATCCCACTGCCGAAGCCGCCATGGTCCTGCTCCGCGAGCACGGGCCCATGCATACCGGCGAATGGGCGCGGTTGCTGGTCGCCGAGGGGCACGGCTATCTCGCCGACATGGAGGAACTCGCCGAGTACATCGGCCATCCCCGGCTCGGCTACCTGGCGGACGGTCGCAGCGTGGCCCTCGACTCGCTGCTCGCCGGACGCGTGCTCACCCACCGGCTCACCGACGTGGAAGTCGCGTCCGGCATCCTCGGCGCCCACCCGGACCTGACGCCGCTACTGCCGTTCGACGACCGCGACCCGGCCGCAGGCGGGCTGCGCATCCTCTTCCGGGACCTCGACGACGACGTGTTCGACGAGCGCGGCGTCGACGATCCCGGCTGGCCGACGGCCGCGGCGCTGCTGCTCGAACCGGACGCACTCGTCGACTTCCGGGCCGGTGACCCGGTCGCGCTCGCCTTCGTGGACGGTGAGCTGCGGCTCACCGCCGCGGCGGCCCCACCCGCACCCGCACCAGATCTCACCGACGCGCTGGCCGACCTGGTCCCGATGGACCGCCCCGAACCCCTGGACGGCATCGTCTGGCAGCTGATGGCCGACGACCGGGCCCTGTTCGCGGCGCCGACCACACCGCTCGGCGACCTGATCACCAACGCCGGATACGTGTGCGACGGCGACGACATCGCGGTCCGGGGATTCGACTTCGCCGCACATCGCGGGAAGCAGCATCTAGCGGCGGTCGCGGCGGCGCACCACCTCACCGACGACGAGACGGACGCGGTCATGGCGTTCATGGCCCTGATCGGCGCGCTCGAGCGCACCCCCGACGACGAGCGCGAGGCCGCTGTCGACGCGGTCGTGGCGAGCGCTAGTGACGGGTTCGCCGGGCTCGCCCGCCCGAGGGCGGCCCGCGCCGCGTTCGGCGAGGCGTACGCCACCCTGCACGCCGGCACCGAGACCCTGCGCCTGGCCGCCGCGGTGCTCCGCGACCGCGGTCCCCGCCGGATCGCCCCGACCGCGCACTGGCTGGCGGGCAAGGCGGCCGAGCTCGATGGACGGACCACCGACGCCGAGCGGCACTACGAGCGGGCCCTGGCCGTGGACCCGAACTGGGACGAGGCGCTCGAGGCCTTGGCCCGCTTCGCGTCCGATCGTGGTGACGCGGTGCGGGCGATCGGGCTGCTCGACCGGGTCGAGGGTGCGTCTCGCGAACCCATGTACGACCTGCTCCAGATGTTTCTGCCCGTCGACCGGCCGGACCTGGGACGCAACGATCGGTGCTGGTGCGGATCCGGGCGCAAATACAAGGCGTGCCACCTCGGCAAGGCCGAGCATCCACTGGAGCAGCGGGCTGGGTGGCTGTATCAGAAGGCGAGGTCGTTCGCGCAGGGCAGCGCGTGGCGGTCCCTGCTTCTCTCGCTGGCCCAGATTCGGTCCGCGCACGACGACGATCCGTTCGCGCTGTATCACGCGCTCGACGACCCGCTGGTCGCAGACGTGGCGCTGTTCGAGTGCGGAGCGTTCGAGCGGTTCGTCACCGAGCGCGACGTTCTGCTGCCGGCGGACGAACTGCTCCTCGCGCAGCAATGGTTGCTCACCGAGCGGTCGGTGCATGAGGTCGAGGGGGCGCGTCCCGGCGAGGGGCTGACCCTGCGCGACGTGCGCACCGGCGACCGCCTGGAGGTCACCGAACGCACCGCCAGCAGACAGCTTCGGGCCGGTGACTTCTTCTGCGCCCGAGTCGTTCCCGCCGGTTCCACGATGCAGATCTTCGGGGGTATCGAACCGATCGCGCCGGGGCAGCGTGGTCGGCTGATCGAGTTGCTCGACTCGGATTCCACCGACCCTGAGGATCTCGTCGAGTTCCTCAGCGCCCGGTTCGCGCCGCCGCGGCTGGTTACCGCCGACGGGCATCCGATGGTGGCGTGCCGGGCCGTGTTCGAGGTGTCCGACACCGCCGGGATCCGGCGTCGGCTCAGTCGCCGCTTCGGTGCCGCCGACGCAGACCGGTGGACCTGGACCGAGGACGGCAGTGTGCTCGGCGTGCTGCACCTGGCCCGCGGCACCGACCCCTGGGTGCTCGAGGTCGAGGCGATGAATGAGTCGCGCTTCGAGTCGCTGATCGACGCCGTGGGCGCCGCCGATCCCGGGGCGAGACTGCGGGAGCAGACCCGGACGCCGGCGGCGGAGCTGATGGCTCAGGCGCAGGAAAACGGTGTTCGCCCGGTGCACCCCGTCGGTCCCGAGGATCCCGAGATCGCGACAGCCCTCGACGAGCACATCCGCGGATACGAGCAACAGTGGCTCGACGAGGCGATCCCCGCCCTCGGCGGTCACACACCGCGCGAGTGCGCCGCCGACCCCACCCGCCGCGACGAGCTGACCCGGCTGCTCGACTCCTTCCCGCAGCAGGAGCGGCCGGGAGCGATGAGCGCGCGGCGACTGCGGGAAGCATTGGGACTCTAAACTTCCGGCTGCCGCCCACGCACCGCCCGCAACGATGTCGTCGCCCGAGGCGACGACCGTGGCACCGCTCCCCGAGGTGGGGGCAGCAATGGTAGGCGTCATCAGCCCGGCGTCAGCCAATACCACTGCGTGACAACATGTTTAGAAGCGCGGCGAGGTGTCCTGCCCCGGGGTGTCGGCACGACCGCGGACGGTGTGTACCCAACCAGGCTTCAGGCGGCGTCGAGAGCCTGCTCGACGGTCAGCGGTGTGCGGCATGCGCTCGGGTTTGCGGCGATCCGCACCAACCGCGGCGACGGCGATTCGGTCGAATCCGATCGGCGTGGGCAGGACAGAGTTAGACCGTCGATGCGTATCCGATGGTGCGTGCGGCGGTGCGGATGATCGGCCGCACGCGCGGGTGATCGAGTGGTCGAGTGAACTCGGGGTCGGCGGGGAACGAGTCGGCGGCGGGGTTCCACAGGACGACGTTCGGAAGTCCGGTCATGGTGGACGGTACGTACAGACCGTCGAGATGCGGCCATGTCAGGTGGATGGTGCGCGCCCAGGTGCGGCACACAGTGCGCGGTCCGTGAAGCAGTGCGTACGAGGCTTGGTGACGTACCAACCAGGTTTCGGTGAGGTTGAGCAGATTCAGGGGACGGGTCGGGTGCCACCCTGTCAGGGCAGGCGCCCCGATCGTGGTGTCGATCGTTCGTGTCGCCTGGTACACCTCGGCCAGCGCGGTGGCGACATCGCAGGCGGCGTAGAGGACTCCGATGGTGGTCGCTGCCGAGGCGGGGCCGGGGTGCGGGTCGTAGCGCATGGATGCGAGCGGCCCGTAGGTGCGCAGAGTCCGCCAGGAGGCCACGCGCGGACCGGTGGTGCGGTGGATCCGCCACAGCACACCGTCGTAGGCCAGGATGTCATCCGGATTCACGGTGAGCGGGGTCCGCGGCGCCCGCGGAGTCTTCGGGTGCCGACCGCTCACCAGGTGTCGAGGGATTCCAGGAGCGCGACCACCGGTGTCGGGTCCGCGGCGGCGGCCAGATGCTCGAGCGGGGTCCGGTCGCCGAGGTCGGGTTGCGGGGTGTGTATGAGCGCGGCGACCGACACGGGGCTCGCCGTTGAGGGGATGGCCGCCACGACAGCGCTGAGTCCCGGCAAGACGTCCTCGCCGACGAACTGCCATCGGGGGATGCGGCGGTGCCCATGCAGATCGAACGCCCACAGCGTCCGCGCGGTGAGCCGCCGGGACACCACCGACCTGTCGATGCCGAGCAGCTCCGCTGCCTCCTTGACGTCCAGCGAATCCGCGAGCACCGTCACGGTTTGCCGCGCGATCTCCACCGCGCGAGCGCGGATCTCGGCCACTGACGACCACTGGTCGAGCACTTCGCCCACGCCCTCGCCGGCGTGGGTGCGGAGGAATTCGATCTCTCCGGCCGACAACGCGTCCGACGCGGCGGGCACCGCGGTGAGTGCAGCGTCGAGTTCGCGAAGCATCTCGTGCGCGGTGAGGTCGACGTGATGCTTGGCCAGCAGCGCGTCGAGCGAATCCACCCTATCCAACGACCTCATATGCACACCATAGCTCGCATGTGCACTGTTGTGCAGATCAAGGTTCTCGGACCCGTTACCCCCTGCGGCCTTGCGGCCATGCGGCCAGCGTGAACATACGCCCCTGCCGGCGCGGTGGCGCCGTCGTGAGGACCGGCCCGACGCCTGGTTGGCTTCGGGCATCCTTGGCGCCGTGGCACCACCGAATAGTGCTGCACTCGGGGCGCCCTGGTCGCCGAGGCCACCGTCGACTTCGACAACGACAGCGAAAGCGTCACGGTTTTCTACACCAGTGACATTGCCAGCCCCGCGAACTGCAATGCCGAGCCTGCGCGTACCCACAACTACCTACCGGCACTGGCTGAGGTAGGTGAGACAAGAGCGTGCACATCCGCGACACGGGGCCCCTGAGCGCGATCGGGAGCACCTCATATACACGCACTCTGTCTGCGGTCTCATACGGAAGCCCGACGGGCGGTGTGCACGATCTGCGCGATCGCACGGCTGCAATCTGTTTGGGTGTAGCCGAGCAGCGCGGTCTCGGTTGCGTCGGACTCGTAGTGCATGGTGTTGCCTCGGCCCTGAACGATCATCGCGTCGGGCAGCAGGGGGTGCTCCTCGTCCCGTTCGTCGATGCTGCGTGTACCGCCCGCGGCGTCGACGAGCATCTGGAAGTATTCGCGAAAGGTCAGATTCTCGTCGCCGACGAGGTACGCCTTGCCCGGTTCGGCGTGTTGAAGTGCGCCCCAGATCGCCTGTGCAAGAGAAGTAGCCGACATATAGTTCGATCCCCCGGGCGGCGCGAAGTCCGGGATATCGGGCAACTCACCGGCTGCCCACGCGATCATCCGCCCATACCGCCGCGCGGAGACTCCGGAGATAGCACCGAGGATCGATGGTGGATTGAGAGTGGATACGTTGAACGACTCGTCGGCGAGTGCCCGAGCACCCTCGTCAGCAGCACGCCGAGCCGCGATATAGGGGACGGTGTCGGCGAGGTCTGGACGAAGGTGGTGGTAGTAGCTGCCCACCTGGACGAAGCGCGGCACACCGGCGCGCTTGGCGAGCGCAGCGAAGCGGGGGATGCCGGAGATCTGCGTCTTCTCCCAGAACGCCGCTTGGTCGACGTCTCCGCTCATGTGGCGCACGTCTTGGCCGGCGGCGAAGACAATGGCGTCGAAAGGGGAAAGCTGCTCGACGGTGAAGGTCTGCTCGGTGTAGTCACCGAGCAGGACCGGAAAGTCTCGGACCGGGGACTCGTCGCCGAGCGCGTTTCGCGCTGCCACGGTCACATCGTTGCCCTGCTCACGCAGATGTAGTGCGGTGTAGGCGCCGATCATTCCGGTGCCGCCGACGATAAGAACCTTCATTCGTGTTCGCCCTTCTCGCGTTCGCGCTCGCGCCCAGCGCTGCTGGCTGAGGGAGCAGCGGGATATGCGAGTGAGTGTTCTGGACCTCGGCGTGGATGGCCGGATGCATCGCCCAACCTAGCCGTTGATCACGGTGCTCTTATTCGGAATTCCCACTCAGTGGTCA
Source organism: Rhodococcus sp. ZPP (assembly GCF_017656075.1). NCBI lineage: Bacteria > Bacillati > Actinomycetota > Actinomycetes > Mycobacteriales > Nocardiaceae > Rhodococcus > Rhodococcus sp. ZPP. The sequence goes on along the minus strand of NZ_CP058638.1, from coordinate 4,566,017 downwards.
TCGGTGGGGCGTGTTGCTGGTCCCTAGATATGGACGGTGCAGTAAAACTACGGTACGAGATTTTGGTTCAGGTCACGCCCATTGGTCTCGGGAGTGAGTGCGAGTGCTCCAATCGAAGCGAGAGCGGTGGTTGCGGCAATCAAGCTCAACGGCACACTCGACCCGGTTGCCGCGACCAGGCCGCTGGCGATCAGGGGAGTAAATCCGGCACCGAGAAGGGCTGCGGTCTGGTACGCCATGGAAACACCTGTGTAGCGCACACGGGTAGCAAATATTTCGGACAGCAGCGGCGTCAGCGGCGCGTACATTGCATTCTGGAGGAGCTGCGCAAACATCAAGGCGCCGACCATGACCAACATGGATTTTGTGTTGATCATGGCATACAGCGGAAATGCGAACAAAACCGTTCCGATGGCCCCGGAGATCATGACTCGACGTCGACCAAGCCGGTCTGAGAGGGTCGAGAACAGGGGAATGAAGACGATCGATATGGCGACCACTGCGAGAAGCGCGCCCATGACATCGGAGACCGCATAGCCAATTCCGGATGCGTAAGCCACAACGTGCGTACTTGTCAGGGAGGTCAGGGCAAACGGAGCCAGGCCGGCGGCCACCGCCAAGACGAGTTGCTTCGGACGGCGGAGCACCTCCAGAGCGGGACTGCGCCGGTCCTTTCGTTTGGCTGACGCCTCCACGAAGATAGGGCTCTCGACCACGTGGAGTCGGACGTAGAGTCCGATCACCATCAGGATAGCGCTCAACAGGAAGGGAATTCGCCATCCCCAGGTCAAGAGCGCGGATTCCGGGAGGAGGGTCACGGCCGCAATCGCTGCCGTCGACAGAAGAAAGCCGAACGGTGTTCCGAGTTGCATGATCCCGGCCCACCGCCCGCGGTGGTCCGCGTCCGAGTGTTCGACGACCATGAGCGCCGCACCTCCCCATTCCCCACCCACTGCGATGCCTTGAATGACGCGCAGGACGATGAGCAGGATCGGCGCGAGGATGCCTATCCCCTGGTAGGTGGGCAGCATTCCGATCAGCACACTGGCGATACCCATCGTGGTCATGGTGATTACCAGCATCGACTTTCGGCCGAGCTTGTCACCGAAGTGCCCGAATATCACACCGCCGAGCGGTCGCGCGGCGTAACCGGCCGCGAGGGTTCCGAATGCGGCAACTGTACCGACAGCCGGATTCGAGGCGGGAAAGAACAGTTGCCCGAATACGAGGGCAGCCATGGTGCTGTAGAGGAGAAAGTCATAATACTCAATCGTCGTCCCCAGGAGACTCGACAATGCGACCTTGCGGAGCAGGGATCCGTCGTGCAAGGAAGGGCGGCCCTCGGTGGGTGATGCTTGGCGTGCGGGCGGCACTTGGGGCGGATTCGTCATCAGGTGCTCCTTTGCAGATTTACACGGAAGCTGACTGGCGATGGGCATCCGAACCGATCGGATCGGCAGGGTCATTTCGCCAGTAGGGTTGAGACAAACGTCATTTCACCGATTCACCATCATCGGTCAACGTAGTTCACGTTGCACGGAGTCCGGCGGCGTGCTTTTGCATTGCCCACGGGCTCGATGAAATCCGAAAGATCGTGTGGAGCGGTGTGAACCTCCCGGTGACCGGGAGCAAAGGGGCATCGTGGCACCGACATGTCATGAGATGACAAGCATGAACCTCATTTTCACACCAGGCGCACTGTTGCGCGGCCGGCGTGCCGTCGTCACCGGCGGTGTGGCCGGCATCGGAGCCGCAATTGCGCGCAGCTTCGCGGCCCACGGCGCGCATGTCCTCATCGCTGACGTGAACCCCGTCGGAGACGTCGACTTCGACGGTGCCGCCGGTGGGCGACTGGACGCGGTCGTGGCCGATGTCTGCTCTTCGCAGGTGGACCCGGCACTGGTCGAGCACCGACCGGACATCCTGGTCAACAACGTCGGACACTTCGTACGCGCGCCCCAAGAGTTCACCGCCGACACCGCCGAGCAGTGGGCCGGGCTACATGAAGTGAACTTCGCCCATGCGCTGCGGCTGACGCATGCACTACTTCCGGGGATGACCGAGCGCGGGCGCGGAGCGGTGGTAAACCTCACCACCGTCGAGGCGCACCGAGCAATTCCGGGGCACACCGTGTACTCCGCGTACAAGGCGGCGTTGATGCAATTCACCCGCTCGCTCGCGGCCGAGGTGGGTCCGGCGGGAATCCGGGTCAACGCGGTTGCCCCGGACCTGATCGAGACGGCACAAGTTCCCTACGGAGACTTGGTGCCCGAGCAGGACCGCGCGCTGTGGCCGTTGTGGTCACCGCTCGGCGGCCCCGGTAAACCCGAGGACGTCGCGGGTGCCGCACTGTTCCTGGCCTCCGACCTGTCCCGGTTCGTCACGGGCAGCACTATCCACGTCGACGGCGGCACGCACGGTGCCGGGGGCTGGGTGCCGCGCCCGACCGGTGGCTGGACAAACCGCCCCCGAAATCCCTGACCAGAAATGGAATAGCCGCCGGCCGCAGTCGTCCTACCCGAGCCGGACTACGAGTGCAGAGCGACCGGGTGTTCGGTAGTCCTGTCATCGTCGTGGTCCGGGGGTGACGACTCGGTGCCCGCAAGCTCGTCAAGGAGAGCAAGTCCTTTGTGCGCCCAGTCGATCTCGGACCGGCTCCGGGCGATCATGCCGTCGTAGGTGTAAGCCTTGTACGCGATGATTCGTTGGTGTTCGTGCGCCGGGTAGTGATCGAGCCGCCGGACGATTGCTGGATCCGTACCGGCCTTGATCCCGTCCCGGACGGCGGTAAGTAACTCGACTTGAGTGCTGTAGTACTCGATGTGCTTGTGCAGGATTTCCCGCGCACGATCAGGGTCTGCCCATTCGAAGTAGGCGGCCTGCATGTGGTGGGCATCGCGTTCGGGGGCGTGGTCGAGTGGAGTGTTCATCCACGCTCGGAAGGCGGCGATGCCGTCGTCGGTGATGCTGTATTGCGTTTTGGTGCTCCGGGGTCCCCACCTGACCTGTTCACCCTGGATTAGTCCGTCTTTCTCCATGCGGCGCAGTTCGGGATAAATCTGCGAGTCGGGTGCGTGCCAGACGTGCCCGACGGAACCCCCGAACCGTTTGGCGGCGTCATATCCGGTGAGCGGGCCCGCCGTGAGCAGGGCCAGCAATGCGTAGCGAAGGCTCATGTCTCCTCATCGGCCGGGCTGCTGTCTTGCCAATCACTATATCGATAGATAGTGTGTGCGTCACATCACCCAATAGCTATGCATGTAGTTATTGCGGACTTCAGTAGGTGACGACCCCCAAGGACATCGCATGACCGATCTCGGCCCGGGCGGCGCGACCGCCAAGAACATGGCCTTCCCCCTCAACGCGTGGTACGTCGCGGCGTGGGACTACGAAGTGACCTCCGCGAAGCTGCTTGCCCGCAGGATTGCCGACAAGCCGATGACGCTCTACCGCACCACGGACGGCCGCCCGGTCGCCCTCGCCGACGCCTGCTGGCATCGGCTCGCCCCGTTGTCGCTCGGCACCCGTATCGGTGCCGACGAGGTGCAGTGCCCCTACCACGGCCTGCGTTTCAATTCCGCCGGCCGATGCACCAAGATGCCGGCGCAGGAGACGATCAACCCGTCGGCGATGGTGGCGTCCTACCCCATCGAACAGCGTCACCGGTTCCTGTGGGTGTGGCCGGGAGATCCGACGCTCGCCGACCCCGCCACGATCCCCGACATGTTCCAGATGGACTCGCCGGAGTGGGCCGGTGACGGCCGCACCATCGACGTTCAGGCCAATTACCAGTTGGTGCTCGACAATCTCATGGACCTCACCCATGAAGAGTTCGTCCACTCCTCGTCCATCGGACAGGAAGAACTCAGCGAGTCCGATTTCGTAGTCACCCACGACGAGCGGACGGTCACGGTCACCCGTTGGATGCACAATATCGACGCGCCACCGTTCTGGCTGAAGAACATGCGTGACAAGTTTCCCGGGTTCGAGGGCAAGGTCGACCGCTGGCAGATCATCGAGTTCCAGGCCCCTGGCACCATTCGCATCGATGTCGGTGTGGCCACGGCCGGCACCGGTGCCCCCGAGGGTGATCGCAGCCAGGGTGTCAACGGCTTCGTGATGAACACGATCACCCCGGTCGACGAGAAGACCGCGCTGTACTTCTGGGCCTTCCAGCGCAACTACCGCCTCGAGAGCCAACTGATCACCACCCAGCTGCGCGACGGAGTGCACGGCGTCTTCGGCGAGGACGAGGCCATGCTCACCGCTCAGCAGGCCGCCATCGACGCCAACCCGGACCACGAGTTCTACAACCTCAACATCGACGCAGGAGGGATGTGGGTCCGCCGCATCATTCAGCGCATGATCGAGAGCGAGCGCCTGCACACCGCGAATATCGATGCTCTCGCCGCCGAAACGGTGAACTGACATGACCGACAACAAGATTCTTTGGCAGCACGGCCAGGTCACGTCCATCGAGCCCGCCGCCGACGGCATCGCCAAGATCGTGATCGCCACCGAACACTCCCATCGCGCAGCCCCCGGCTCGCACGTGGACGTCCGCATCGACAGCGGCGACGTCCGCTCGTACTCGATCGTCTCCGGCGCCGCCGACGGCCGAAGCGTGACGCTCGGGGTCCACCTGTCCCCCACCTCCCGCGGTGGGTCCCGGCACATGCACACCCTGCAGGCCGGTGACCGGATCGAGCTCACCGCACCACTGCAGAACTTCCCGCTGCGTGTCGGCGCACCGCGGTATGTCCTGCTCGCCGGAGGCATCGGCATCACCGCGATCGCGGCCATGGCGGCGGTGCTGCGGCGGGTCGGGGCCGACTACCGTTTCGTCTACGTCGCGCGCAGCCGGACCGCGATGGCGTTCCTGCCGGAACTGCTCGCCTTGCACGGTGACCGCCTGGAGGTGCACATCGACGACGAGGGCACCGGACTGGACGTCAGGGCACTCGTCACCGCCATCGACGAGGTGACGGAGTTGTACATGTGCGGGCCGATCCGATTGATGGATGCCGTCCGCCGCACCTGGGTCGAGCGAGATTTGCCGCTGCCCAATCTTCGTTACGAAACCTTCGGAAACAGCGGGTGGTTCCAGGCCGAGGAATTCGTCGTAAACATCCCGCGGCTCGGCATCGAGACCACCGTCCGGTCGGGTGACTCACTGCTCGACGCTCTCGAGCGAGCCGGCGCGGACATGATGTTCGACTGCCGCAAGGGCGAGTGCGGTCTGTGCCAGGTCGATATCGTCGACGTCGAGGGCACCGTCGACCACCGGGACGTGTTCTTCAGCGAAGAACAGAAGGTCAACTCGAAGAAGCTGTGCGCCTGCGTGTCCCGCGTAGTGTGCGCCGAAGGCGGCCGCGGCGCGACCTTGACCCTCGAGGTGCCATGACCGCCGGCATCGGACCGTGCTTGATTCCCCAGGTCGGGCTGACCTGGGGAATCAAGCGCAGCTTCATCCGCTATATCGCCACGCTGCCCGACGGTCGACATTCGATGTCCGACGGCGCGTATCTGGGCCAGACGAGCTACTTCACCTTCCCTCCGGTTCCCTCACCGGACGTGCCGCAGGTAATGCGGTTCGGCGGAGTGGTGCGCATCGGTGGACACGGTGGCATGCTCGACCTCCTGATTGCAGAGCCGTGGGTGGAGAAGACCGAGTCCGGGCCGATCCTGACGGTCGTAGATCCCGCCGGCCCACCGGATCGAACCCGACGAATCACACTGGCCGAGCTGCACCCTCAGGATTCAGGACTGGCCGAACGGCAGTACACCGCGACCCTCACGGACGCCGGTTCGGCTATCTTCGACCATCACTATCCGGCGGGTGCCGAACTCGACACGGTCGTCATCCAGTAGGTCCGGTTGCCGCCGCCGGGGTGGTCGCGCCGGCGAGAGTGGCATGCCACTGCGCCGTCAAGACGTCGATCACGTCGGAGAAGTCAGCGGGAGCGGAGCGGACGAGCACGAAGTACAGGGTGCGCTCGAAGCCGAGCATCGTCGTCACCAGCGTCAAATGCGCGCGACACCGTTCCGGGCCCTCCGGGTAGCGGCCGAGGTAGGTCGTCATCGCGTCCGCCGCTTCCGACAGTGTCTGGTACCACCGCTGCGAAACGATCGGTTCCACCGACAGGGCATGCTCGAGGGTTTCGAGTTGCTGGCGCCCGTCCACCCACAGCTGCGAGCTGTCTTCGACCCATCGCCGCAGGCCGTCGATATCGGTCGGGTCGAGCGAATCCAGTGTTCGGTAGCTGTCGACGACTTCCGGACTGAGTTGTTCGAGCATGGCGTCGACCAGCTCGGCTTTGGCCTTGAAGTGCAGATAGAGGTTGGCGCGGCTGATTCCGGCGGCCTTCGCGATCGACTCCATGGTGATCTTGTCGTAGCCGTATTCGGAGAACAGTGGAATCGCACACTCGACGATGCGTGCGCGAGTGGCCCTCTTTTTCTTGCCCACGCGCGGTGCGGACGAGTCGGTCGAAGATGCGGTTTCCGTCGTGCTCATGTGTTCAGCCTATCGGGCCGCGACCAGCACACCGAACAGAACTAGACGAGAATCCAGAAAAAAACTAGACATGGATCTAGTTTTTGGTATCGTGTGTCTTGCACCACTTGCGAGCCGTCATCGTGCTCGTCCCCTTCTCGAGGAGTCTCTCCATGAAACTTGCTGGAAAAGTCGCATTCGTCACCGGCGCTGGATCAGGAATCGGCGCCGCCACCGCACGGTTGTTCGCCGAGCACGGTGCGACCGTCATCGGCGCCGACATCTCCGAAGGCAACGTCAAGGAGGTACTGTCCGGAATCGACCACGGTGAAGGCATCGCCCTCGACGTCGCCGACAGCACCGCCGTCAAGGAAGCTTTCGCGCACGTCGAAAACCGCTACGGCGCACTCCATGTGCTGATCAACGCCGCCGGCATCAACGCACCGACCCGCGAGGAGAATGAGCGCCTGGTCGACGTCAACGTCCGAGTATTCGAAGCACGCAAACGCGGCGAAATCCTGCACCCGGACTTCCTGTCCGGAGTCACCGACGAGCACTTCGATCGCGTCCTCGCCGTCAATCTCAAGGGCCCCTTCTACACCATCCGTGAAGCTACACCGCTGATGAAGCGATCCGGTGGCGGGTCGATCGTCAACATCTCGAGCGTGTCCGCGCTGGTGGGAACACCGATGCCCCTCTACTACCCGGCCTCGAAGGCCGGTGTCCTCGGCATGACCCGGGCCGCAGCCGGAGAACTCGCGCCCCACGACATCCGCGTCAACGCCGTCGCACCGGGCGCGGTGGACACACCGTTGCTGCGCGCACAGCCCGACGAGATCGTCGATTCCATCGCCGGTGTGCAGCCGATATCAAGCCTGGCCAAGCCTGAAGACCTCGCCGCCACCATGCTGTTCCTCGCCTCCGACGACAGCAAGTACTACACCGGACAGACGCTGTCGCCGTCCGGCGGCCTCTACATGTAATCCCGCCCGGACGCACCGACAAGAGAGCACAACCATGAGCACAACCATGAGCACACCCACGATCACTTTCGACGAGAACGCCCTGAGTCGCATCCGCACCTCGATCACCCAGGACATCGACACCGGACGCTACGACGGCGCTGTCATCGCCATCGCCCGCCACGGCGAGATCGGACTGCACGAGGCCATCGGCTACGCCGACCGCACCACCGGACGCACCGCGACTGTCGACGACGTCTTCTGGATCTTCTCGATGACCAAGGCGTTCACCAACATTCTGGTTCTACAGGCTATCGACCGCGGTCAGCTGGATCTGACCACCCGGGTCGTCGACGTCATCCCCGAGTTCGTCGGCCGCGACCCGTTCCGCGCCGCGAAGAAGGATCGCGTCAACGTCGGTCATCTGTTGACCCACCGCGCCGGTCTCGTCGCCACCCCCACGCCGCTGCCGTACTCCGAGCTCGGCAACCTCGACGCCGTGATCGACGCGATCAGCCAGCTCGACGTCGTCGGTGAGCCGGGCGGTACGTTCAACTACTCGCCCACCCTCAACCACGCGCTACTCGGGGAGATTGTCCGCCGCGTCACCGGATACGACAGTTTCGGGGAACTCCTCACCAAGGAACTCTTCGCCCCGCTGAAGATGAACGACACCGCACTCGGAGCACCCAAGGCATGGGCCGATCGCATGGTGCCCATCAAGGCGCACTTCCCACCCGGTGGATGGCTCAAGTCCTCGGACATCGAGGTCATGCAGGAAATCGTCGTCGAGGGGGCGGAGATGCCGTGGGTCGGCGCGGTATCCACCACCAGCGACATTCTGCGTTTCGCGGAAATGATCCGTCGCGGAGGCGAACTCGACGGCATGCGCATTCTTTCGCCGAGCATCCTCGATCTCGCCACGACCCTGCAGACCGGCACGGCGCCGAACGATCTGTACGCAATGCTGTGCCACGCCCGCGGCTGGGACGTTCCCCCGGGGAACTTCGGTCTCGGTTTCGCGCTGCGCGGTGAAGGGGTGTACCCGACGTTCTTCGGCGCATCGACCAGCCCGCGCACCCACGGCAACTACGGCGCCGGATCCACCCTGTTCTGGGTCGATCCCGACAAAGACCTCACGTTCGTCTGCCTCACGGCCGGGGTGATGGAGGAAGGCGACAACCTCGCCCGCTTCCAGCGTCTGTCCACCATGGCCGCGGCCACAGCCCTCTGAACGGACCTCGACATGACCAGCACCTTCGGGCAGCGACCCGCTGCCCCACCAGAGTTCAATCCGCTGAGCGACAGCGCACTACTCGACCCGGCCTCGATGTACGACCAGATTCGCACCGAGCAGCCCGTGTTCTGGCACGAGCAGCTCGGCACCTGGGTCGTCACCCGCCGCGAAGACGTCGACACGGTCCTGATGGACTGGAAAGCCTTTTCCTGCAGGGGTAACGGCGGAAACGTTCCCGTGCCCGAGCAGTTCACCTCCACCGTGACCTCCGAGCTGATGGCGCACATCTCCATCAGCATGGACCCGCCGATCCACACCGAGATGCGTCGGGTCGCCCAGCGAGGCTTTCTCAAGCCGGTCATCGACGCCCTCGAGCCGGAGATCGAAGCCCGCGCCCATCGCATTATCGATCGGCTCGCCGACCGTGGTACTGCCGAGCTGATGGAGGACTATTGCCTCGAGCTCACCACCCAGACGCTGATGGCGCTGATGGACCTCCCGGACTCGTTCGAGCCGATGATGCGGCAACTGCGCGACGACCACTTCGCCGTCCTCGCCAGCGGACGAGAGCCGATGGAGGAGCCGCGCCGCACCGAGGTGTGGACGCGTTACACCACTGCGCAACTCGAACTCCGCAAAGTAGTGCGTGAACGCCGTGACAGCACCGCGTCGGATCTCATTTCGGTGATGGCCTCGGCACGCAACCGCGACGGCGAACCCACGCTGTCCGATGAGCGTGTAGCGCTTCATCTGTGTGAGTTCTCGGCCGCCGGGACCGACACCACCGCCCAAGGCATGGCCAACGCCGTCATCTTCCTTTCGCGCAACGAAGATCAACTCGCCGAGGTCCAAGCCGAACCGAGCCTGTGGCCCAGGGTATTCGAGGAGACCCTCCGTCGCCGCCCGTCCGCGCCGTTCGCCTCACGGCAGGCCACCCGTGACGTCGAATTGTCCGGGGTCACGATCCCCGCTGGGGACATGGTGTGGGTGGCACTGGCCAGCGCCAACAACGACCCCTCCCATTACCCGGAACCGAAGAAGTGGAACATCCACCGCGACGAACCCACCGACCACTACGCCTTCACCAAGGGCCGACACACCTGCCTGGGCCAGCCCCTCGGTCGTACCCAGGGCACCGCAGGCGTCCGTGTCCTGTTCGAACGACTGCCCAGCCTGCGCATCGCTCCTGACTTCGAACAGGACTTCCTCCCATTGGTCATGCTCCCGATCCGGCGCAGCCTCGTCGCGAGCTGGGATCCGGCCGACAGCACGACCAGCTAGCAAGTCGACAAGGACCATCCCATGCACACGACGCCCCTCACAGATGCCGACACACCCTTGCTCACTTCCACGGAATCCCGCATGGAGTTGACGATCACGGCACGAACCGCGGTTGCGGACTCCGTCGTGGAGTTGACGCTCTCCCACCCGGCCGGGTGGCCACTGCCCAACTGGGCCCCCGGCGCACATCTGGATCTCGTCCTCGGACCCGATCTCATTCGCCAGTACTCCCTGTGCGGTGACCCGAGCGATCGCGCCTCCTACCGGGTGGCGGTGCTACGCGAACCCGACAGCCGCGGGGGTTCCCTTGCGGTGCACGAAAAACTTGCCGTTGGCGACACCATCGTCACCCAGGGACCGCGTAACAATTTCGCGTTGGTCGACGCACCGGAGTATCTGTTCATCGCGGGGGGAATCGGAATCACTCCACTGATTCCGATGATCGCCGCTGTGGAAGCCCGTGGCATCCCGTTCCGTCTCGTGTTCGGCGGCCGCGCACGAGTATCAATGGCCTATGTCGAGTTTCTGGAAAGCCGCTACCCCGGGTGTGTCGAGGTTTATCCCCAGGATCAGGTGGGACATCTCGATCTGCCCAAGATCCTCGGCGAGCACCGATCCGAACGGCTGGTATACACCTGCGGACCTGCACCGCTACTCGACGCAATCGAACGATTCTGTACGTCGTGGCCGTCCGGATCGGTGAACATGGAACGTTTCCGGGCAAAAGAAGCCGACCCCGGTGCAATCGACACCGAATTCGAGGTCGAGCTGACGCAAACGGGTGTCACGGTCACGGTCCCCGCCGATCGGTCCATCCTCGATGTGGCCGAAGAAGCCGGCGCAGTCGTGGTCTCGTCCTGCCGGGAAGGTACCTGCGGCAGCTGCGAGACGCCCATACTCGAAGGCACTGCCGATCATCGTGATTCGCTGCTCACTCAGGAGGAGAAGGACGCCCAGGAGACGATGTTCATTTGTGTCTCCCGCTCCTGCTCGGGCCGACTGGTGCTCGACCTGTGAGCGGCCGGTCGCCATTCGACGTCGAAACCCCACACAGAAGGACAATGATGACAGCGAGTGCAAACCGCGCGGTGACTTATGTCGGCCCCGGCAAGGTCGAAGTGCGTGAGATCGAATTCCCGAAACTCGAACTGCGGGACGGACCGGGGGTCAACCCGGCAAATGTCGGACGCAAGTGCGAGCACGGAGTCATTCTGAAGGTGGTCTCCACCAACATCTGCGGAAGCGACCAGCACATGGTTCGGGGCCGCACCACCGCCCCCGAAGGATTGGTCCTCGGGCACGAAATCACCGGTGAAGTCGTAGAAGTCGGCCGGGATGTCGAATTCATCAAGGTCGGCGACTTGTGTTCGGTGCCATTCAACATCGCCTGCGGGCGGTGCCGCAACTGCAAGGAACGTAAGACAGGCATCTGCCTCAACGTCAACCCCGACAGGCCCGGATCAGCATTCGGGTATGTCGACATGGGCGGCTGGGTAGGCGGTCAGGCCGAATACGTCATGGCACCGTATGCCGACTTCAATCTGCTCAAGTTCCCCGACAGGGACCAGGCGCTGGAGAAGATCCGCGACCTGACCATGCTCTCGGACATCTTCCCCACCGGCTATCACGGCGCTCTCACAGCGGGCGTGCGCGCAGGATCGACTGTCTACGTCGCGGGCGCCGGCCCAGTCGGACTCGCCGCGGCGGTCGGTGCCCAGCTCCTCGGCGCTGCTGTCGTGATCGTCGGCGACCTGAACGCCGAGCGCCTTGCTCAGGCTCGCTCGTTCGGTTGCGAGACCATCGACGTCTCCCACGGCGCCCCGCAGGACCAGGTCGAGCAGCTGCTCGGCGTCCCCGAGGTCGATGCGGCAATCGATGCCGTCGGTTTCGAAGCACGTGGTCACGGCGGCGACGCCGGGCACGAACAGCCCGCGGCAGTGCTCAACTCACTGATGGAGCTGACCACCGCCGGAGGCGGCATCGGCATCCCCGGACTGTATGTCACAGGCGATCCCGGCGCCGCCGACGACGCCGCGAAAGCTGGATCACTGTCATTGAGTCTGGGTACCGGCTGGGCGAAATCGTTGTCGTTCGCCACCGGACAGTGCCCGGTCATGAGCTACCACCGCGAGCTGATGAACGCGATCCTCGCGGACCGGGTGCAAATCGCGAAAGCCGTCAACGCGACTGTCATCACGCTCGATGATGCACCGCGCGGATACAGCGCCTTCGACAGCGGAGTGGCCCAGAAGTTCGTCATCGATCCACACGGGATGATCGCGGCCTGTCCCCCGTTTGTGGCTCCTCCATCCACTCCCACGAAACAGGTCAGATGTCGAAAATAGTCATAGCCATCGGCGTATCCGCGATGATGTTCGCCAGTGCATGTTCCACCAACCCCGGCGATGCCGAAGCACCCACCACCTCGTTGTTCGGCGCTGACCAGCCTCGGACGCAATGGGAGTCGGTGACCGAGAACCAAGTCAGTGGCGTCATCAGACCCGAGGATCTCGTCGCAGTCCCCGACACCGCCTGGGTTCTGGCCAGCAGCATGGCTTCGCCGACGCGAGGCACCCCGGGCGGGCTCGTCGCCGTCGACTCGACGACCCATGCCACTGTTCCTCTCTGGCCACACCCGGACCAGCACGCCGAATGGAATCGCAGCACCTACCCTGATTGCGCCGGGATCCCCGACGCGACGTCCGCCGAACCACACGGCATCGCCATCGCCCCGGCCACCGACGGACAGCCAGTCACCCTGTATGCCGTCAATCACAAGCGGGAATCGATCGAAGTCTTCGATCTCGACCCCGCAGCAGGTCCCGCTGCACTGACGTGGGTGGGGTGCATCCCCATCCCCCGTGACGTGTACGCCAATGCCGTCGCACCCCTGCCGGACGGCAGCGGCATCATCGTCTCCAGCATGTTCGATCCCACAGTGCCCGGGGACCCGTTCGCCCGCATGTTCACCGGCGCCGATACAGGACGCGTGATGAAATGGACTCCGGCGCAGGGATGGACGGCCCTGCCGGACAGCGCCGTCGGCGGCGCCAACGGTGTCCTGGTCTCACCGGACGGGCAGTCCGTCCTCGTTGCTGCCTGGACGCAGAAGAAGCTCGTGCGGATGTCTCTGACGAATCCTCGCGACCGCAGCGAGGTGGCGCTACCGTTTCTGCCCGACAACCTCCGCTGGACGCCACAGGGAACGATTCTCGTGACCGGGCAGAACGTCACCATCGACGACGTTCTGGTGTGCAACGGGGGTGAAGGAACCCACTGCCCCACCGGGTACGCGGTCGTGGAGGTCGATCCATCGTCGATGACCAGCACAGTGCTCATCGACGGCACACACTCCTCGGTGAGTCTGGCGACCACTGCCCTGCCGGTCGGGGACGAGGTGTGGCTGGGGACGCTCAGTGGTGACCGGATCGTGCGGTTGACCCGGGGCTGAGCCCAATGACCACCACCGATCTCCTCGTGGTGGTCATTGGGCGGGCGGGACGATCGTCTAGCGGGCCGCGTCGTGACGTGCCCCAGGTACGGACCTACGCCGCCGTGATCGGGGCAGGTGCTGTCCCGATTGGCGACTTGGATTCTGCTGCAGCAGTTGTCGAGAGTCTGACCAGTGCGAGCAAACACGCCATGGACACTGCCAACGCGACCACGATCGCGGCGGCAATCGCGTACGGCGTGCCGGTAGCATTCAGGAGCAACGTGGCGACCAGCGGCATCAATCCGGATCCGATGACATTCGACAGCTGGTAACCCAGTGACATCCCGGTGTAGCGCACGCTCGGCTCGAAACTGTCGGCGAAGAGTGCTGGTTGAGCGCCGTATGCACTGGTGAACAGCACACCCATGCCAACGACATAGCCGATGATGATCCACGCAGGCTGCGCACTGTCAATCGTCCAGAAGAGCAGGAGGGTACCGGCAATGGCGGCCAGAGGACCGGCGGTCATGATCCGTCTCCTACCGAATCGGTCCGCGGCGTATCCACCGAGCATGATGACCGGAATCTGCACCATGCAGGTGGCAAGGATCGCGGCGAGCGTGATCGAGCTGCTGACGCCCTGAGTGTTGCGGGCATAGCCGACGAGGAAGGTCAGCGCCACGATGCTGAAGGCACCGTATCCGAGGAATGCACCGCAGACGAGCAGGACGGGTTTGCGGTGACTGTGGAGCACTTCCGCGAGAGGTACCTTCGCGGACATACCTTCAGCCTTGAGCGCGGTGAATTCGGGTGACTCGGCGATCTTCAGGCGCACGATCAGGCCGAGGGCGACCAGTACGGCGCTGAGTAGGAAGGGGACTCGCCAACCCCAGGAGAGCATGTCGTCTTCCGGAAGCAGGGTCACGAGGAGGAAGACGGCGTTGCCGAGTAGGGTGCCCACCGCAGGCCCGACCTGGGGCACCGACGCAAAGAACCCTCGGCGTTCCGGGCGCGCATACTCGAAGGCCATCAGGATCGCCCCGCCCCACTCTCCGCCGAAGGCGACGCCTTGCAGGAAGCGGAGCGAGACGAGTACCACCGCGGCCCAGGCCCCGATATTCTCGTAGGTGGGCAGCAGTCCGATCGCAGTCGAGGCGACACCCATGATCACCAGCGTGATCACCAAGACCGGTTTGCGGCCGATTTTATCCCCGAAGTGGCCAAAAATGACGGCCCCCAGCGGGCGGGAGAAGTAGCCGACCGCGAGTGTGCCGAAAGAGGCGAGGGCGCCGACGAACGCATTGCTCTGCGGAAAGAACAACGTCGGGAACACCAGAGCGGCAGCGAGGCCGTAGATCGAGAAGTCGTAGTATTCGAGCGCGGTACCGGCCATGCTTGCGGCGGCGATCTTACGCACCTTGGTCGCGTCATCGGACGGAGGGGACATTACCGACTCTGTCATTCTGTCTCCTTCGGTGTGGGTCGGCATCACCCCGGCGGGTAATGCCCATATGTGCTGTCAGTGTTTACTTTTCGAGTCGAAGAGGGATGCTGGACCAACCGGTGCGCAGCGCTCTGCCCGACGTCTCGGCGGGTCCGGCGAGCGTGATGGAACGGGTGCCCGCGAGAAGCTGCGTTCCGAACGCGAGAAGTTCCTGCCGCGCGATGGGCGCACCCACGCACATGTGCGGACCGAATCCGAACGTCAGGTGCTGGTTGCGGTCGCGATCGAACCGGACCCGGTGCGGATCGGCGAATCGTTCCGCGTCGCGGTTGGCTGAGGCGACGTTGATCGCGACGAGCTCGTTTGCCGGGACTGCGGTGCCGGCAATCGTGACATCGGCGGTGGTTCGACGAACGGTCTGATGCAGCGGCGGCCCGAGGCGCAGCACTTCCTCGATGGCAGCGGGTAACAGATCCGGCTCGGCCCGCAGGCGGGCCTGGTCGTCGGGGTTCGTGGCCAGGTAGTGCGCCAATGATCCCATCGCCGAGCTCGTGGTATCTGCGCCCGCGGCGAAGATCTGGGTCCCGAACGAGAGCACCTGTTCAGGTGAGATCGGTTCACCGTCGGGTCGCAGTTCGAGGATCCCACTCATCACATCCTGCTCGGGGTCCCTCGGATGCTCGGTGCGATCGGCGATCAGGGTGTTCACTGCGTCGTCCCACAACGTCGCCTGCAGGGCGCCGAAGGCACTGATCTCGTGGCGTAGAGCATCGGCGCGGTCGAGGGTGGCAGCGAGTTCGACCCATCCCTCGTCGCTCAGTCCGAGCAACACCGAAAGCACTTGCGGCGGAACAGTACGCGCGACGGACCGGTAGATGTCCCCTTCTCCTGCTTCGATAAGCGGGGTGAGTTGCTCGGCCACGATGTGGTCGATATCCGGTGACAGTCGCGCGACCCGGTCGGGTCGGAAGTACTTGTTGAGGAAGGTTCGGTAGAAGGTGTGTTCCGGCGGATTCGTTGCGATGGGTATCGGCCGATTCGGCGACGGGTACTCGACGAAGGGGCGCCCACTCGCGAAGTTCTTCCAGTCCCGGCTGGCCTTCGAGGCGTCGGCGAAGGTCAGCACACTCCAGAATCCCTCGAAGTCGTCACTGTGTACGACCGGAGAAGACGCACGCAGTCGGTCGTACTCGCTGTACAGGTCGGATGCGGTGCTTGGTCGATAAGACGCGGCTGAATTCACATTGTTGCGCGCGCCCGTATTCGTAGTCGTCATGGTGTACCTCTCGGCAGATCGATCCCGCTGAATTAGAGGATTCCGCGGTATCCCACGGGGAAGAGAATTGGTTCCCGCAACATCGAATCGGAGTGACACCCCGATCGGTTCGGCTACCGTCGAATGTAATCTTTGCCATACAAATCGGCAATACCCTGGCGTGAATCAGTTCGCCTGGGGCGCTTGCGGCTACGCGTGACGGCATGCCCTCTTTCGCCTCGGCTTCCTGACTTACCGATGACGAGTGAGTGCGGGCCAGTCACGGCGAGAGCGGCCGACTGATGAGGCCGGCGGGCACGACGCCGCCACGCTCGCGCTGACCGGGGCGGGATGGCTATCTGATGAGGTTGATCAGCTCGAGCCCGTTCCCATCCAGGCATTTCGGAGGAGCTCGCCCAGTTCCGTGCGGGACACGGGGTGCGGGTTCGAGGCGGGAACTACGGGCAGGATCAGATCGGTGGCCTCGTCGAGGTCGCCCTCGGACAGCCCGACGTCGCGTAGCGCGGTGGGCGCCTCAACAGATTTCAGCAGGGCGCGCAGGCCGTCCACCGCGTCGGTCGCGCCGAGTGCGGCTGCCGTCCGTGTTGCCGCGGCCTGCGCATAGGGTGCGTTGAAGGCTAGGACGTGGGGCAGGACGATGGTGTGCGTTTGGGCGTGAGGCAGGTCGAACCGACCGCCGAGCACGTGGCAGATCTTGTGGTGCAGACCCGATCCCGCGCTGGCGAAGGCGACCGCAGCGAGATAGGCGCCGTAGAGTGCGTGCTCGCGTCCGGCGAGGGATTCGGGTCGGTCGGCAACCTCGGGAAGGGCATCGGCGAGGGCGCGGATCGCCTCGGTGGCGAGCGCGGTGTTGATCGGATTCGCGCGCGGCGCCCAAAGTGAGTCGACGCAGTGCGCGAGGGCGTTGCAGGCGCTGGCGACACTTAGCTCACGTGGGAGAGATCGGGTGAGTTCCGCGTCGTAGACGACGGTGTGGGGAAGGACGCG
Organism: Rhodococcus sp. ZPP; assembly: GCF_017656075.1. Classification (NCBI taxonomy): domain Bacteria; kingdom Bacillati; phylum Actinomycetota; class Actinomycetes; order Mycobacteriales; family Nocardiaceae; genus Rhodococcus; species Rhodococcus sp. ZPP. The sequence goes on along the minus strand of NZ_CP058638.1, from coordinate 4,548,901 downwards.
GTCGTCCTGGCCGGTCGTCTTGCGGGCTGCCTCGGTGATTCCCCAGACATTCGTCGCTTCCGAGCCTGCGTAGGTGGTCGGGACGGCAATGATCGGCAGTCCGGTGGTCAATGCGACGGCTTTGGCCAGTCCGGTCGTCGACCCGCCGCCGATGCTGATGAGCAGATCGGCACCGTGCTCTCGGACGATGCTGCGAGCCTGTTCTGCTTGCTCGACGGGCACGTGGGGGCGCACGTCGTCGAATCGCACCGCGACATCGAGGCCGCCGAGGACTGCGCCGACGAGCGACCGATCGCCTCGAGCGGCCACGACCATGGGCGTGGATGCGCTCAAATCATAGGTGGCCGAACGTAAATGGTTCGCCGCCTGACCTGAACCGAACATCACGCGCTGGCCGAGGGTGCGGTGGTCGAATATCGGTATCTCGTTCATGAGGTTTCCTCGCGGACTCGTCGCGGGCCGAATGGGCCGACGTTATGTTCACTGGTCGGATTCGAGGGCGGCGAGCGCTGTGGTGGCGGCGGTACGCACGTGGGCCGCGCACAGTGCGGCGGCGCGGGAGGCGTCGCGTTCCTTGATCGCCCGGACGACGCCGCGCAACTCGGCGACCGCCTGCTCAGAGCGGCCGGATGTGGACAATGACGTCGCCCGCAGGATCCGGACTCGTGCCTGAATGCCCTCGATGAGCTGCTTGAGAGAGCTGCTGGCAGCGCCCTCGACGAGGACGGTGTAGAACTCGTCCTTGGCCGCGAGGATGCTACGGATCTCCCCGCCGGCGGCGGTCACCTCGGCGAAGTGTTCCACCGCCGCCTCGAGCCGCATGACTTGGGACGGTGTGGCTCGTTCGACGAACCGGGTCACGATGATCGATTCGAGTGCGGCACGAACCTCGTAGAGATCGGCGGCTTCACTGACCGTGGGCGCGCTCACCATGGCCCCGCGCTGGGGCACCACGGTAACCAGGCCCTCGGATGTCAATTCCCGCAATGCTTCTCGGACGGTGGTGCGTGAGACGCCGAGTTGCTCGACGAGTTCTCGCTCGATCAACCGTTGACCTGGGCGGAGCCGGAAGTCGAGGATTGCTTCGCGCAGCGCCGCGATGACCTGCTCCCGAAGAGGGGCGGCCGCCTTCCCTACCGGACTCGTTGCCCAGACACCGGCCGTCTCCGTCGCCATCGGATCAGTGTACTTTTTGTACGTTGGTCATACAATTTCCGGGGTTGCCGACTGTTCGACCCACCGGGCGATCTCAGTGTGGTCCGCCCCGGAATCGAGCGTCTCCGACGCTTGGCTCCACAGCGAGACCGCGTGCTCGCCGAGGAGGCTGGGCTGGCCGAGATGCCGCGCCAAATCGGTGGCAATGCGCATATCCTTGAGCATCAGGTTCAGCGCGAAGCCGGAATCGTACGTCTTCGGCACAATGAAGTTCGGCCACTTGTTCTCGGTCGATCCGCTACGTCCGCTCGAGCCGTTGATGACGGTGAGCATGACTTCCGGGTCGAGACCGAATCGCTCCCCCACGAGGATCGCCTCGCTGGTCACCATCAGATGAGTAGCCGAGAGCAGGTTGTTGAGCGCCTTCAGCGCGTGTCCGGCGCCGATATCGCCGACGCGGACGGGTCGGCCCAGAAGTTCCAGGATCGGCAGCGCAGCGGAGACAACGGACGGCGTGCCGCCGACCATGATGGTCAGAGTGCCGTTGACGGCACCTTTCACTCCGCCGGAAACCGGGGCGTCGACCAGGTCCACGCCCCGTTCGTCGGCGATGCGCCGGGCGAGTGCCCGGGTGCGCATCGGCTCGGACGAGCTCATGTCGACCACGACCGCGCCGGGCCGTAGCACCGCGGCGAGTCCGTCGTCGAGGACCGACTCCACCACTGCAGAGCTCGGCAGCATCAGGATTGTCACGTCGGCGTCCGACGCGGCCGCGGCTGCCGTGTCCGCCGCCACGCCGCCGTGTTCCGTAAAGCGTTGTACCGCTGTCTCGCACAGATCGAAGCCGATCACTCGGTGACCTGCCTCGAGTAGGCGGCCCGCCATGGGGGCGCCCATGTTTCCGAGCCCCACGAACGCGACCGTGGCGGTCGACGACAGGTCGTGAGTCGGCAGATCAACACCGGCAGCAGTGTCAGACATCGGCGCGCAGCTCCTTCAGGGTCGCCTCGGCGATGCGGAAGGATTCGAGTGCGGCAGGAACACCCACGTACACCGCGGCCTGGAGGAGAACCTCCTGAATCTCTTCGTCGGTGCAGCCGTTGGTCACTGCCCCACGCACGTGCACCGCGAGTTCGTGAGAGCGGTTGAGGGCAGTCAGCATAGCCAGGTTGAGCAGGCTGCGGGTCCGGGGAGGCAGTCCGTCGCGGGTCCACACGGTGCCCCAGCAGTACTCGGTGACGAGTTCCTGGATGGGACGGGAGAACTCGGTGACGTTGCTCAGAGAGCGCTCGACATGCGCGGCTCCGAGGACCGCCTTGCGCATGGCAATGCCATCTTCGTAGGTCTCCTTGTGCGTCCGACTGGTGGTCATGGATTACTCCCTCTCGTTCAGATTGTATGACGATAATTGTGATAACGCTGCAGACTTTGCCGATCGTCCCGTGATCAGGCATGTAGCAAGCCGGAAAAGCGGCTGACCCGGTCGAGTCAAGGTCATTCAGACGACGTGGCTGTCCAACATCAAGCCACGTGGTGCCACCTTTCGATGTCACCACTTCAGTCTCCCCTCAGAACTAGACTCATGTCAAGTATTGCGGTGACTCGCGTCACTCGGTACGGTAGCTTCAACGCGGCAGATTGTCGTACATATTTTCCTCCACGGGCTCACCACGATGCGTCGCATCGTCGCCGGATATGAGCGGAACACCAGGCTGCCCACTGCAGAAGGAACGGAAGAAGACATGACTGAACAGACGGTGCTCATCGCAGGCGCCGGCCCGGTCGGGATTCTCAATGCCCTGGGACTCGCGCGGGCGGGAATCTCCGTCACCGTGCTCGAGCGGGGCAGCGAGGTAGTGCAATCACCGCGCGCCATGGTTTATCACTGGTCCGTGCTCGACGGACTCGAGCGACTCGGGCTGTTCGACGCGGCCGCCGCTCGGGGGTTCCTCAAACAGGGGTACACCTACCGTGTCCATGCCACCGGCGAGCAGGTGTCCTTCGGACTCGACGCACTCGAGGGCAGGGTTGCGCACCCCTACAACCTGCATCTCGGGCAGAACGCTCTCGTCGAACTTGCACTCGAGGAGCTTTCGGCGTTTCCGCACGCGAAGGTGTTGTGGAACACCGAGGTTCACTCAGTTGATCAAGATGACAACGTTGTGCGGGTGAGGACCATCTCGGACGGCGATCCCCTCGTCTTGACCGCACAGTGGCTGATCGGCGCCGACGGGGCACGCAGCACGGTCCGTGAGTCGGTCGGTATCGCATTCGACGGACACACGTGGCCCGAGCGGTTCGTGGCCACCAACATCCGCATCGATCTCGAAGCTCACGGCTGGCCCCTGACGACCATGCTGATCGACGATCGGTACGGAGCGATCATCTCCAAGATCGACACCACCAACCTCTGGCGGTTCACCTACTGTGAAGACGAGGCCTTGCCGGTCGAGACAGTGCTCGACCGCATGCCCGAGTACTTCGAGGCAGTCTTTCCCGGCATCGACGACATCGAGCTGGTCGCCTTCTCCCCCTATCGGATGCACCAGCGCGCCGCCGCGACATTCCGCGTCGGCAGGGTGCTGCTCGCGGGGGACGCCGCCCACGCAACAAACCCGACCGGTGGCCTGGGGCTGACATCGGGGTTGTTCGACACGTACGTCCTCTACGAGGCCTTGGCCGCGGTGATCGACGGTCGAGTGTCCGACGCGGTGCTCGACGAGTACGCCCGCCTTCGCCGGGAGGTGTTCGTCGACAAGGTCAGTCCCGCGGCGTCGGCGAACAAGAAGCTCGTGTACCACTCCTCGAACGGTGCGGCGTTCGACGAGGCGATGGCCGAACTGCGGCAACTGTCGTCCGACCCGGACGCCTTGTTCGAGCGGTTGATGTTTCCCAAGTCCCTCGAGACTCCGTCACTGGTTGCAGAGGTGCACGCATGAAGGTTCTGAATCAGCGGGTGGCGGTCGTGACGGGCGCGGCGAGCGGGATCGGACTCGCCTTGACCCGCCGCCTGGCCGCCGAGGGAATGCACCTCGTGCTTGCCGATGTGGAACCAGATGCCCTCGAACAGGCCACGGCCCTGGTACGGGCCGACGGCGCGGAAGCCATCGGAGTGCGCACGGATGTTCGCGACCTCGGTGCCGTGCAGGAGTTGGCCGCGCGCACTATCGAAGAGTTCGGTGCGGTGCATCTGGTGTGCAACAACGCCGGCGTCGAAACCGGTGGGTCTTTCCTGGAAATCCCCGACGGTGCGTGGCAATGGGTGATGGACGTCAACTTCTACGGTGTACTCCACGGCTGCCGGGTGTTCCTTCCGCTCCTTGCCCAACATCCACAGGCACATATCGTCAACACCGCCTCGGTCGCCGCATTCACCAGCGGCACAGCAACGATGACCCCGTACTGCGTTTCCAAATCTGCCATCCTGAGCCTGACGGAATCCCTGGCCGTCGAACTGCACACCGCGGGCAGCACTGTGGGGATCTCGCTGCTCGCACCCGGCCCGGTGAAGACCCGGATGCCCGATGCGGAACGGAACATGCCCGATGGCCTCGAACCCGCCCGGGAACCACATCGAGTCGCGCTCATGGAGGAACTGCGGACCAAGGCCCAGCAGGCGGGACTCGAGCCGGCCGAAGTCGCCGACATGACTGTGCAAGCGATCCGGGACAACCAGTTCTTCGTGCTTCCGCATCGCGAGATGGCACTTGCGGGTGTACGCCGGCGTCTGCAGTGGATGGAGACCGGCGAGCTGCCGGCACCCCGCAAGGCCGGTACCTGAGGCCGTCCCGGCCCGCGTCCCACCATATCTGAGAACCGAGGACCCATGACTACTGCCGTAACCCATGCTCCAAGTTCGGATTACGACCCGTTCGATGCCGAAGTCTTGCAGGATGTCCATGTGCATGACGGTCTGCTGCGTGAGGTCGCGCCTGTCGTGCACATCGACAAGTACGATTTCTACGCGGTGACCCGCCACGCCGAAATTCAGAAGGCGTTGCGTGACTGGCGCACGTTTTCCTCGACGGATCGGCCGTTCTACCAGCCGAACCCGTTCCGGCCCAATGCACCACTGATGCAAGACCCTCCCGATCACACGCAAACCAAGTCGGTGATGATGCGAATCTTCTCCAAGGAGAACATGGCGAAGATGCAGGCGTACTTCGCCGAATCGGCCTCACATCTGGTGGACGACCTTGTCAGCGGTGGTGTGGTGGACCTCGATGGATACCGTGACGTTGCCGCCCGGTACGTGCTGCAGGTCTTTCCCGATGTTCTCGGATTGCCCACGGAGGGCAGGGAACTGCTGTTGAAGTTCGGTGATGCGGTGTTCAACGCGTTCGGCCCACAAAACGAGCATCACCACGCCAAGATGCGCAGCGGGGCCCCGGCACTCGGATGGGTCGAGGAAAATATGAAGCGGGAACTGCAGAGTGACGGCGGAATAGGATGGCAGCTCTACGCTGCCGCGGACGAGGGTGTGATCAGCGAGACCGAGGCCGAACAGCTTCTCAAAGCCGTTTTCGGTGCCGGCTTCGACACCACGATCTTCGGGATCTCCGGCATGCTGCGGGCGTTCGCCGACAATCCGGAGCAGTGGCAGTTGCTGCGCGCCCGGCCTGATCTGGTCGAGTCCGCGTTCGAGGAGGCGCTGCGCCTGTACCCGCCGTCCCGATTCGGTGGCCGGGTCGCGCTCCGGGACACCGAACTCGGAGGAATCACCATCCCCGCCGGAACCAAGCTGCTGCTGATGTGGCTCGGCGCCGGACGGGATCCCCGCAAGTGGACCGACCCGGGCCAGTTCCGGATCGACCGCCACGACGCCGGAAGCCACCTGTCCTTCGGCTTCGGCATCCACACCTGCGCCGGGCAGGCCGTCGCACGGTTGGAAGCGAAAAGCCTGCTCAGCGCGTTGGTCGACCGTGTCGAGCGGATCGAACTCACCGGTGAGCCCCGCCGCGCGATCAACTTCCAGGCGTTCGGGCACGAATCGATTCCGATCCGCCTCGTTCCGGCCGGTTGAGCCGATGACCGCCACCACACAATCGGCGCACTCGGCCCCGCATCGCAGCACACCTGCCGCGTGGTTGCGGCGTGGGGAGTTCTGGGTGCATACCGGCACCGGCACCACACGGTGTGCCTCGTACGTCCGCTGGGAAGCGCCCGGAACCGAAACCGGTGAGCTGCCGGTCGTGCTCGTGCACGGCGGTGGTGGTCAGTCGCTCGACTGGACCACCACACCGAATGGTGAACCCGGGTGGGCACCGTTACTCGTCGAGGCCGGTCACCCGGTGTATCTACCGGATCGCCCTGCACATGGCCGCTCCCCCTACCGTCCTGAAGTTCACGGCGACCTGATGCCGGCGGCCACACCCGCCGACGTGCAGCGACTGTTCGCTCCAGGACCGAACGACAGCCGGCACCGGGCGCACACCGAGTGGCCCTGGACGCGAGAATCGGGGTCCACCCAGTTCGACGCTGTCGCATCCGCAGTGCAGCCCCCTCCACGAAGCCTGGCCAATGGGCACCGGCTCGACGGTGACATGCTCGTCGCGCTACTCGAGCGCATCGGACCAGTCGTGGTGATCACCCATTCCGCCGGCGCACCCGCCGGCTGGATCGCCACGCAGCGCCGGCCGGACCTGGTCGCAGCCCTGGTGGCCGTCGAACCTCTCGGTCCGCCCATCCGCGATCTCGGAGATCGAGGCCGACTCGCGTATGGATTGACCGCGGTCCCGCTCGACAACCGATTGCGCACCGACTCGGTCGATCCGGCGCGACCGCAACGACTGCTCGGACTCGCCTCGACACCGATCGCCGTGGTAACCGCCGATGCCTCGGGCCGTCACGACGATGATCTCGCCACGGTGACGTTTTTGCAGGCCGCGGGCGTCCGCGTCGAGCACCTCGTACTCGCCGATCTCGGGTTGCCAGGTCACGGGCACGGCCTCATCTTCGAGCGCGGCCACGATCGCACACTGTCGATCGTCCGGGACTGGTTGTCCACCAGCATCACTCGTAGCACCCCTCCTGCCGAAGGACTGTCATGACCGTATCCACCGCACTGCGTATGTGGGCGCTCGACGCACCGACAATGGATCTCGATGCCGGAGATCTGGTCGTCGGTGCCGAAGGCATGATCACCTTTCCACTCCCGGCGTTCCTGATCGAACATCAGCGTGGACTGATCCTCTTCGACACCAGTTTCGCGCCGGTGCTCAACGACGACCCGCGCGCCTATTTCGGTGACCTGGCCGAGACCCTCAATATCGTCACGAACCCGGAACAACGCATAGACCGTCAACTCGGAAAGCTGGGCTTCCGTACGGAGGACGTCACGCATGTCGTCCTCTCGCACACCCACTCCGACCACGCCGGCGGCCTGTACCTGTTTCCGCAGGCGAAGTTCTTCGTCGGCCCTGGAGAGTTCGACTGGGCGGCCAACCCGAGCGCCATGCAAGCCCATCTCATGCGGCCCGAAGACCTGGTGCCGACCCGTGAGTTCGACTGGACGACGATCCGGACGGCACAGCACGATCTGCTCGGCGACGGGTCCGTCCAGATCCTGCACACGCCCGGCCACACCCCGGGAGAGCTGTCCTGCGTGGTGAACCTGCCCTCGCAGTCCATCGTTCTGACCGGTGACACCGTCCACCTGCGAGAAGGTCTCGACCGAGAGGCACCCGACCCTCACGACTGGGATCCGGTGGCCGGGCGCGAGAGCATCCGCGCCCTCAAACGACTGCGCGACGACGAAGGTGCCCGCATCTGGATCGCGCACGACCCCCAGGACTGGTCCGCATTCGGTGGGCCACTCGTCGCCCAGGAGTGACCCGAATGATCCTCGTCGATTACCGCTGTGACGCGTGCGCCGTCACCACCGAAACGCTCACCTGCACCCCTGTCCCGCCACACCGGCCATGCCCGCGCTGCGGGGGCGACGCGCACCGCCGCTACGGCGCTGCCGGACTCACCGGACGTGCCACCGCACCGGCCGCCGGCAGTACCGCGTGTGTCGACAACCCCGATGTCCCCGGACTCTGCCACGTCGGCCCGGCCGCCAAACGCACCCTCATCGCACGTCACCGCGGCGACACCGACACGCTCGCGCACGAGCAACAGCGGCAACGCGCGGAATACGAACGGTCCGGACCTCCGGATTCGGGCCAGATCCGCGGCCACAGCCACTCGGCCCCCACACGAAGCGGAGTGGTCTCATGACATCGAACCCTCATCTGCGCGGCGACCTGCTGCCGCACGGAGTCCGTGACCTGGGGCAGGCACCGCTGGTGGTGTATGCCGTGCACGGTCGAGGTCAACAGCCGGGTTTCATGGCTGAGGTCGCGAACAGGATCGCCAGGCCGGAAACGGCGTACCTGCTGCCCAGCGCGGACGGCAGCAGCTGGTATCCCGAAAGCTTCCTGAAGCCGCACGAAGACAACGAACCGTTGCTCGGCCACGCCCTCGACGCCGTCGACACCCACCTGTCCCGGATCTCGGATCAGGGAGTGCCCGCAGAACGCACCGTGCTCATGGGTTTCTCGCAAGGGGCGTGCCTGCTTGCGGAATACCTGCTACGTACCGGTCGCCGCTTCGCCGGTGCGGCCCTGCTCACCGGCGGCTACCTCGGCCCCGAGGAGAAGTCCTGGTCCGCGGGCGGTAAGTCCTTCGACGGGATGCCGGTGCTGCTGGCCACGTCGGCGGGCGACGAATTCGTGCCATTGGCAAGGGTGCATGCCACCACCGAATCGTTCGTCGAACTCGGCGCCTCGGTACGCCTGCATGTCGACGACGACCCCGAGCACCACGTCAACGACGACGTCATCGATCACACCCGAAAACTGTTCGACACCATCACCAAAGGAGATAACCCATGGCCTACGTAGAAGGCTCACACCATGTCACCCTGTCCGTCGGCAAGGCCCAGGACGACGTCGATTTCCACGTGAAAACCCTCGGCATGCGCTTCATCAAGCGGACCGTCCTCTTCGACGGCAGCAAGCCGATCTACCACCTGTACTACTCGAACGCCACTGGCGATCCGTCCTCGGTGGTCACCACCTTCCCCTGGGCGCAGGCCGGGCTCTACGGCAAGCGTGGAACCAACCAGGCCCGCGAAGTACTGCTGTCGGTTCCTGCCGGCTCACTCGACTACTGGCACGGCCGCCTCACCGAGCACAAGGTCGAGGTAGACAACCTCGATGTCTTCGACCGGCGCCGACTCGCCTTCCGGCACCCCAGCGGCATCGAGTACCAGTTCGTCGAGAACGACAACGACGAGCGCGAGGGATACGCCGGCAACGGTGTGCCGCAGCAGTATGCAATTCACGGCATCCACGGCGTCGGCATCCACGTCACCACCCCGGAACGGATGGTCGATTTCGCCAACGACACCTTCTTCTCCCAAGGCAAGATCGCCGAGGAAGGCGACCGGGCAACCTTCCAGGTCGGTAACGCGAAGCACGGCAACTACATCGAACTGACCGCGAACATCAGCGAGGACCAGGGAACCTGGCACTACGGTTCGGGCACCTACCACCACTTCGCGTGGAACCTCGACACCCTCGCCAATCAGGACGAGGTGAAGTTCGGGATGGAAGGCGCCGGGTACACCGACATCTCCGAGCTGAAGGACCGTAAGTACTTCAAGAGTGTCTACGTGCGGACGCCCGGTGGAGCCCTGTTCGAGCTCGCCGTCACCCACGAGGACGGCGGCTGGACGTGTGACGAATCGCCGCAGGAACTCGGCAACAAGTTCATGCTGCCGAGCCAGTTCGAGAACCGTCGCGGGGAAATCTTCGAACAGCTCGAGCACATCGAGGTATAGATTGTGACCCGAACACTGGCGTCGGCCGCTGCCTCCATGCAGACAGCGGCCGGCCCCGGCCACCCCCCAGCCGGACTCACCTGGCGTATCAAACAGAGTCTCCTCAGCTACCTGTCGGGCTTGCCCGACGGTGGGCACGCTGCTTCCGGCGGTGCATACCTCAGCGAGAGCAGTTTCTTCACCTTCCCCCCACACACCGACGAGCAGACAGTTGCGGGTGAACTCCGGTTCCGCGGGGCAATTCACCTCAGCGGCCACGCCGGCCTACTGCAGGTTCTCATTGCCGACCCACACCTGATCCTGGGTGATGCCGGAGCCCTCCTCACGGTCGCGAACCGCATCGATGCGCCGGAGGGTTCCGAGCGAATCCCTCTCGCCGAGCTCGAGATCAACGACTCCTACAGCACACAGCAAGGCCTGGTACTGCCTTTCATCATTGCCGAACTCACCGCAGCAGGATGCGACCTCTTCGGTGGCCACTACCCGGCCGGTGAACCCCTCGACCCCATCTTCGTATTCGCTCCTCAGCCCAATCTCCGCAGCACCTGGCAGCGGCACTGACCACATCGCACTGCCCTCAGAGCTGAGCCGTTCCCGACCATCAAACAGATCTGTCAGTTCATTTGCGTTCGAACACTGGTATTCGGCCAACGCGACCGCATAGCAACTCGGAGGACCCTCCTATGCATTTAACAGTGACCGCTTCCGACGCCGACGCTCATGACCTCGAACGCCGCCAGGAACTGACGGTGGCAGGAAAAGAGGTGGTGGCGGAAGGTGTCATCCGCCTGACCCTCACATCACCGGACGGTTCTCCTCTGCCTGCGTGGACCCCAGGCGCTCATCTCGACCTCGTTCTCGGTGACGGACTCGTGCGGCAATACTCGTTGTGCGGTGATCCCGCCGACCGCACCCGCTATCGGGTGGGAGTGCTCCGCGAACCAGACAGTCGAGGTGGTTCCCGTTACGTCCACGACACCCTCACCGTCGGCGATGCCGTGGTGGTTCGAGGCCCTCGCAACCACTTCCCGCTCACCGATGCGAAGGAATACGTGTTCGTCGCGGGTGGCATCGGTATCACCCCGTTGATACCGATGCTGGCCACGGCGGCAGCACGCGAAGTCCCGTTCCGCCTGGTCTACGGCGGTCGGACCCGGTCCTCGATGGCGTTCGTCGACGAGCTGCGGAAACTCTATGCGGACCGCGTCGAGGTAATCCCTCAGGATGAATTCGGGCATCTTGATCTCGCCACCGTCATCGGTGACCAACGTGACGGTGTCGCGGTGTTCACCTGCGGACCGGGACCGCTGCTCGATGCGATCGACAAACACTGCAGTGCATGGACTCCCGGAGCACTGCACATGGAGCGATTCCGACCCAAGGAGTTGCCGGCCGGCACCGTGGATACGGAATTTACTGTCGAGTTGGCGCAGACCGGTGTGACGGTGACCGTGCCCACCGACCGATCGATTCTCGACGTCGTCGAAGAGGCCGGTGTGACCGTTCTGTCCTCGTGTCGCGAAGGCACCTGCGGCACCTGCGAGACCCCGATCCTCGAGGGTGTGGCCGACCATCGGGATTCGTTGCTCACTCAGGAGGAGAAAGACGCCAACGAGACGATGTTCATCTGCGTCTCACGCTCCTGCTCGAAGCGGATCGTCCTCGATCTCTAACGCCCCGCCGGAAATCGGCACGCTAAACCTGACACGACACGAAAGATTACTGGAGGACTTGCCGTGAAGAATGAAAGTTGGATCGTGGACCGGGCGTCGACGGGCACATACGATCCCAGCTGTTTTCGCCTGATCGAAGGCCCGATCCCCGCCGCTCCAGACGGCAAGATCGTGGTCCGAACGCTGCTGATGTCACTCGACCCGACGAATCTCAATTGGCTCAAACTCGATCCTCAACTACAGGCGATACCGTTCGGTGTCGGAGATCCGATGATCGGTGTTTCCATCGGTGTCGTCATCGAATCCCGCGCGCCTTCACACGCCGTCGGTGACGTCGTGACGGGAATGTGGGGTTGGCGACGATTCGACGTCGTCGATCCCCTCTTCGTGCGTCCCGCGAAACCTGCTATGGAAATGTCGTTCGAGCAACAATTGGCGATCTTCTCGCACGTCGGGCGCGCGGCAGCCGGCGGCATGACTCTCATCGGTGAAGTGAAGCCGACCGATGCGGTGTTGGTGTCCGGGGCAGCCGGGGCCACCGGCTCGCTGGCCGCCCAAATCGCGAAGGCGCAGGGCTGCCGAGTAGTAGGCATCGCCGGTGGACCAAACAAGTGTGAGTTCCTTCTGGAAGAGTTGAAACTCGACGGTGCAATTGACTACAAGAAAGAAGATCTTCGCGAGGCTATCCACCGGCACTTTCCGGACGGTATCGACCTGTTCTTCGACAACGTGGGCGGAGAAGGAATCGACGCCGTCCTCACAAACATGGCAGTAGGATGCCGGATTGTCGTGTGCGGAGCCATGTCCCAGTACGACATCAGCGAAAAGTCCAATCTCTATGGCGTAAAGAACCTCCCGATGCTCATCTTCCGCAGCGCACGCCTTCAAGGCTTCGTTGCAGATTTCGGTCCACGCAACCAAATCGTCGACGAACTGCTCGACGACCTTGCACAGCGAGGACAGTTGGTTGCGCGCACACATGTCATCGACGGCTTCGAGAAGATTCCCGACGCGTTGACTCTCCTACTCAACGGGAAGAACCAAGGAAAACTGGTGGCGCAGGTCTAACTCGATCGCACAGCATTGCGATCATCACCATTGCCGGTTGCCAGGTATCTGCGGCGCGGCCGGTCGGTGGATGACGGGTAGACCGACTTTCATCGCCGGAGCGTTGCCGATGGCGTCTCGCCGAACTTCTCTCGGTACTGCACGGAGAAGCGGCCGAGATGCAGGAATCCGCACCTGCCCGCCGCATCGGAGACCGTCGTGGTCGACGGATCGGCCTCGAGCAGCAGGGCGTGAACAGCTTTCATGCGGACTTCCCGGAGATATCCCATCGGCGTGGTGCCGTAGTACTTCTTGAAACCGTCTTGCAGCGCCCGAACGCTGATGCCCGTAGCCGATGCGACATCTTCGACCGTGAGCAGCTCGTCCGCGTGGTGTTCGAGTATTTCGACCGCACGGCGAATCGTTCGAGGCGCCGCCGGCGCTGGCCGCTGCAATGCCTCTGTGTAGTTGTTGGGTTGCGCCACAATAAGTTGACTGAGCAGAAGCCGTTCGAACTCTTTCATGACGGTCGGCTCGTTCGGGAGGGTGCCACCATTTTCCATTTCGCCCCGCAGGAGCTCGAGCACGCCGCGCCACGAGCGAATTCCCGGTTGCTCCAGCTCCATTCGAACGTCGAACCGCAGTGGATCGCGGAGTGAGGCACCGAGCGCCTCTTGCACTTGCCGCTCCAGACTCTGGCGATCGATCCGAACGATCAGCTGCCGGTTCCCCTTGTGCCATTCCATAGTCGTCGCCCCTCCCGGCTGGAGGATCGACGCAACAGCTGGTGTCGACTCGAATGTTTCTGTTCCCCAGTGTATTTCCGCCACTCCCGAGAGGGGAATCTGAACGAGATAGAAGTCGTCGAGATCGCTCGGGCGAATCCGCATGCCGGTGCCGTAGTCGAGGTAGTGCAGGCCTATGGTCCCGGCGGTGGCCGAATGGAACCTGACGGACGCTGCACCGTCGCCGCCTGTGGGTTCGAGCGTATGACGACAGAAGGCCGAACCGACCACCGATCGAACCTGGTCCAGATCGACGGTGTGGACCTGCTCGAATTGGGCAATGGGCAGTGCGGCCTTGTCCGCAGTCACTGTCGGGTCCATCGCCATCATAGCCTTCCACTGTGCTCGAAATAGCGGCGCCGGAACGATCGTCACCATCTCTACCTACTGATCGTACCCCGCGATTTCGCCTTCACCCCAGGGTCCGATCAGGGCACCTTCCGGCTCGGCGAGCGGTCCGCCCTCTCCGTTGAAGGTGACCGGCTGCTGCGGTGCGGTGTTGACGTTGAGGGAGAAGATGTCGAAGCGATTGTAGTGACCGATGATGTCGTGCATCTGCTTCGGCGCGATGCAGCGAGCCAGGTCGATCTCGCCGTAGACGATTCCTTCCTTGTCCACCAGGGGTTCGGAGACGGGGCGCCCGTCGGGTCCGAAGATCCCGGACAAGGCGCTGCGCTCGCGCCGCAGCATCTGCGCTGCTTCCTCGTCGTCCCCGGCGACGATGTCGATGATCTCCTCGGAGACGGTCGAGCAGGAGACAACCGAGAACAGTTTGCCCTCGAAGGCGTGTGCGGCGGTACGAATGGCGATGGCGTCGGCCATGTCGTAGTCCTTCGGCGCCACCGGCAGCGAGATGTAGTTGGCGACATGTACGAGCTCTCCCTGCGCCAGGAGTGCGAAGCGGGCGAGGGTGTTCGTGTTCTCCCCGCACGCCAGGACGCCGAGTGGACCGACCTCGGTGTTGTGCACGCGCAGGGTGGATCCGTCGCCGTTGGTCCAGGTAAGCTTCTCCGCCCATGTCGGGACCAGTTTCCGGTGTACTGCGATCAGGGAGCCGTCCGGCCCGATCGTGAGGACACTGTTGTACAGCACTCCCAGGCTGTGGCGGCCGCGTTCGTTGACACCGATCACGACTGTGGTCTTGGTGGCGGCCGCCGCGGCACGGAGGGTGTCGAGATGCCGGCCGGGTATGTCGATCGCGGCGCGGTAGAGCCGTTCGAACCACTCCCCTCCCTTGACCGGGTTCATCGTCCAGTTCCAGTACGGATAGCCGGGGACGAACACCTCGGGGAAGGCGATCAGCGTGGCACCGGCCGCGGCGGCCTCGTGGATGAGCCCGACCGCCTTCTCCACGGTGGCGTCGGGGTCGAGGTACACCGGAGACGCCTGCACGGCTGCAGCGGTGAAACGGGGGAAGGTGTCCATCAGCGTGCCGCCTCGGTCATGGTGCCCGCGCCTGGGCGCCAGCGTTGGTGGATGTTGGGCTCCGCCTCCCCGAACAGGGCCAGCTGGGGCCGCGCCCGTCCGGCTGTCGGCGGCCTCGCCGATCCGGCCGCGTAGAGAGCCGGCCATTGGCCACCGGCGCCGCGGTAGCCGATCTCGGCGGCGGCGTGCAAGGTCCAGGAGGGGTTGTGCAGGTGCGCGCGGCCGATCCCGATGAGGTCGGCGCGACCGGCCAGCAGGATCGAGTTGGCGTCGTCGTCGGAGGAAATGGAGCCGACCGCGATCGTGCAGATACCGACGTCGGCGCGGATGCGCTCGGCGAAGGGGGTCTGGTAGCCGCGCCCGTACTCGGGGCGCTCCTCGGCCACGACCTCGCCGCTGGAGACGTCGATGGCGTCGACACCGTGTTCGGCCAACGCCCGCGCGATGGCGACGGCGTCGTCGATGGTGGTGCCCCCTGGGTGCCAGTCGACGGCCGAGATCCGCACCAGCAGGGCCTTGCCCTTGGGCCAGGCTGCCCGGACCGCGTCGATGACCTGCAGCGGGAAGCGGAGGCGGTTCCGCAGGCTTCCGCCGAAGTCGTCGGTGCGCTGGTTCGTCAGCGGCGACAAGAAGGTCGAGAGGAGGAACCCGTGCCCGGCTTGGATCTCGAGGACATCGAATCCGGCCGTGTCGGCGGCCCGGGCGGCCCGGGCGAAGTCCTCGACAATGCCGTTCAGCTCGGAAAGGTCGAGTTCGCGGGGCGCGGGGAGGTCACCGAAAGCGATCGCGGACGGCCCGACGGTCTCCCAGCCCTTGTCGCCGAGGGAGGTACCGAGGGTGCCGGCGGTGGGAACGGTGGTCGCACCCTTGCGTCCGGAATGGTTGAGCTGGACGCCGATGGCCGCGGTGGTGTTGTTGTGAACCAGATTCGTGATCCGACGGTAGGCGAAGACTTGTTCGGGGGCGTACAGGCCAGCACACGCGGGGGTGACGCGTCCGGCAGCGCTGACGGCCGTCATGCCGGTCATCACCAGACCGGCGCCGCCGAGTGCCGCGCCGGCCAGGCGTGCGAGTTCCGGGTCGCCGACTATCCCATCCGTGGCGGAGTAGGTGGCCACGGGTGCGGCGACGATGCGGTTCTTCAGCCGGGTGTTCGCGATGCGGTAGGGCTCGAACATCGGACGGGGCGGCTGTTCGGTGGAGTCCGGCGACTGGGTCCAGTGGTACCAGTCGTTGAGGGTGTCGATGTATTCCGGATCGCGATCGCGCAGGTTGTCGTAGGTGACGCGGCGGCTGCGGGTGAGGAGGTTGAAGCCGAACTGTGGAGGTGCCTGACCGACGGAGTGCTCGATCGACTCGAACCACTCCAGGCTTGCCTGCGCCGCGCGTTGCGTGGATTCGACGACGGGGCGCCGTTCCCGCTCGTAGCGGAGCAAGGCCTGTGCGACGTCCCGGTCGTCGACTGTCAGGCTCGCCGCCAGAGCGAGGGAATCCTCCATGGCGAGCTTGGTTCCCGAGCCGATGGAGAAGTGCGCGGTGTGCGCGGCGTCGCCGAGGAGGACTATGTTGCCGTCGCGCCACGACGTGTTGCGGACCGTCGTGAACTGGATCCAGCGAGAATTGTTGGTCAGCAGTTGATGACCCTCGAGGTGATCGCCGAGCAGGCTGGCGCACAGGTCGACGCTCTTCGTGTCGCTGTGTCCCAGGGCGAACTCTTGGGCGGCGAACGCGTCGAATCCCGCGTTACGCCAGCTCTTCTCGCTCATCTCGACGATGAAGGTGCTGCGCTCGCTGCTGAACGGATAGGCATGCACCTGTATCGGGCCGAATTCTGTTTCCGCGACGATGAAGGTGAACGCGTCGAAGATCTTGTCGGTGGCCAGCCACATGTAGCGGCAGTTCCGGACATCGAGGTCGGGGCCATATGCTTCGGGACTCGACTTACGAGTGAACGAGTTGACTCCGTCGGCGGCCACCACGAGATCATGAGTGCGGGCCAGATGTTCCGCGGCGGGAGCGATGGTGTCGTATCGCACGTCGATACCGAGTTGCGCGCACCGAGTCTGCAGAATGTTGAGCAGGGTCCGCCGCTCGATTGCCGCGAAGCCGTGCCCGCCGGATGTCAACACCTCACCGCGGTAGTGGATGTCGATGTCGGTCCAGCGGGCGAACTGTGCTTCCATGTCTGCGAAGATCTTCGGATCGGCCGCAGTGATCCCGTCGAGGGTTTCATCCGAGAACACAACGCCGAAGCCGAAGGTCGTGTCCGCGGCGTTACGTTCGAACACCGTAATCTCCCGTCGCGGGTCCAACTGCTTGGCCAGAGCGGCGAAGTACAAGCCGCCCGGACCGCCACCGATGACGGCGATCTTCAACGACGGCAGGCCGTCGTCGACTCGCGCCGAGCGCACTGTTGTTTCTTGACTGGTCACTTGGTCACCACTGCTTCCTGGGTACGAATCGGGTCGAATGCGTCGAGGACGGGTTGAGGCCACGGCGTCGACGTCGGCGACTCCGGGGTGGCGTGGGCGACGATGAGGGTTCCGTCGGCTGCCACGCCCTCTTTGCCGCGAACCTCGAAGGTGTACGCGAGAGAGGTGTTTCCCAACCGCGCCACCTCCAGGGTCACGGTCACGGTTTCGCCGAACCACAGCCGCGATCGGTAATTGATCTCGTGGCGTACCCGCGGGGTCTGCCCGAACAGCCATGCCAGGCCGTGCTCGCGAAGCAGCGCCGCCTCGGCGGCTTCCACGAATCGCACGATGCACGAATGATGTTGGTGGCCGGCAGCATCGGTGTCGTACCACTCCACCGTCCGCTCGATCGTCACTTTCGCCATCTGTCACTGACCACCTTTCATCGGAGTCGATGACCGAAGTTTATAGCGCTCTTGTGACGATCGTCAAGATAGGTGTATATTAGTAATTGCGACGGGCGGTGAATGCTTGCGCAGCACGATCGACATCCACTGAGAACAGGTCGGCCGCACGCGCCCAATGCCATACACATGCGTTGCCGACGAAAGGGAGGAACACACATGTCACTCAGTGACGACGTTCTCGGTCGGGCTCGGGTCAAGGACACCGCAGCCTTGGAAGCGTTCTATGACGAACTCGGCAAGCGCGACACGGTGGCGCTATGGACCGTGGCAAACAAGATCGAGCCGTGGTTCCCGCAGCCGGCATCGGTGCCCATCCTCTGGCGCTACGAGGACATCCGCCCATTCGTCATCGACTCGCTCGCGCTGGTCAAACCGGAAGACGCCGGGCGACGGGTGGTGGCCCTGGTAAACCCCGAACGCAAGGACGTCACCGCCGCGGTCGGGTTGCTGTACACCGGCTTGCAGGGAATGGGCCCCGGCGAGTCGATGACCGCACATCGCCACATGGCGGCCGCCCTGCGCTTCGTCGTCGAAGGACAGGGCGCCTGGACGGTGGTGGACGGACAGAAACTGAAGGTCGGCCCCCGTGACTTCGCCATCACCCCCAGCTTCACCTGGCACGAGCACGGCAACGAGGACTCCGACGAGCCGGTCATCTGGCAGGACGGACTCGACATCCCCCTGGTCAATGCCCTCGACGCCGGGTTCTATGAGGTCCACCCGAATCACTACCAAGAGCGGGGCGCGGTGGTCAACTCCTCGCTGCTCACCTACGGCGCCGGCCAATTGCGTCCCGTGGGCTTCGAGGAGGGTTGGACCAAGCCCTACTCGCCGCTGTTCGCCTACCCGTGGGAACCCACCTACGCCGCCCTGCAGAACGCCGCGAAAGCGTCGGAGGGGTCACCCTACGACGGCATACTGCTCGAATACTCGAACCCGCGGACCGGCGGGTCGGTGATGCCGACGCTGAGCGCCCACATCCAATTGCTGCGAGCCGACCAGCACACCCGCGCCCACCGGCACACCGGATCGGTCGTCTACAACGTGGCCAAAGGCGAAGGCTACTCGGTCATCGCGGGCCGACGATTCGACTGGAAGCAGGGCGACATCTTCGTCGTGCCCTCCTGGGCGTGGCACGAGCATGCCAACCTCAGCGCCAGCGAGGACGCGGTCCTGTTCTCCTTCAACGACTTCCCCGTCATGCGTTCGCTCTCCTTCTGGCGCGAGGAGGCGTACCTGGAGAACGACGGTCACCAGCCGATTCAGTAACTCGCCTCGTACACCACCATCACCAACCCTCAGAACAAGGACCGTTCATGATTCTTCTGACCTTCTCCACCCGTGACAACACCCCCCGGCTCGGCGTCCAGCGCGACGACACGGTCATCGACGTCACCGCCCTGGCACGGAGCACCGGCGCCGAGGTGCCGGCCGATCTGTCGACCCTGATCCACCAGGGCAGTGCGGGTCTCGCCGCGCTGACCGCGCTGGTGGCCGGTGACCAAACCCAGCAGTTCAGCCTCCCGATCGCCGACGTCACCGTGCACGCCCCGATGCGCCCGGGCAAGATCATCGGTGTCGGCCTCAACTACACCGAACACGTCGCCGAGTCGGCTCGGACCCTCGACACCGACAAGGATCTGCCCCAGCGCCCGGTGTTGTTCAGCAAGCCCGCCACCGCCGTCGTCGGCCCCGGCGAGCCGATCCGCCACAACGCGAATCTCACCAACCAGCTCGACTGGGAATGCGAGGTGGCCGTCGTCATCGGCCGCACCGCGAAGAACGTGTCGGCAGCCGACGCACTCGACTACGTCTTCGGTTACACCATCATCAACGACATCAGCGCCCGGGACCAGCGTCGCGGCGGACAGTGGTTCTTCTCCAAGGGCCAGGATTCGTACGCGCCGCTCGGACCGGTCATTCGCACCGCGGACGACGTCGCCGACCCGCACGCCCTGGACCTGTCCCTGCGTGTGAACGGCGAAGTCAAGCAGAAGTCGAACAGCCGCTACATGCTCTTCACGATCCCCGAGCTGATCGAGGACATCACCTCCGGGATGACCCTCGAGCCCGGAGACGTCATCGCCACCGGCTCCCCCGCCGGCGTCGGCGCCAGCTTCGTGCCCCAGCAGTTCCTCACCCCGGGCGACGTGGTCGAGTGCACCGTCGAATCGATCGGAACGCTGAGTAACCCGGTCATCGACGCTCGCTGATACCTGTCCGATCAGAAAAGGAAGCCCGATGAGCAACCGCCCGTACCGTATCGGCCAGATCGTGCCGAGCTCCAACGTGACGATGGAAACGGAAATACCCGCCCTCTTCCGGGCGCGGGAAACCGTCGCCCCCGAGCGATTCACCTTCCACTCGAGCCGCATGCGGATGAAGGAGGTGACCAAGGAGGAACTCGAAGCGATGGACGCCGACTCGACTCGATGCGCCGCCGAACTCTCCGACGCACGAGTCGACGTCCTCGGCTACGCCTGCCTGGTGGCCATCATGAGCATGGGCAAGGGCTACCACTGCGTCTCCGAACAGAAGCTGGCCCAGATCACCCTCGACAACGGCGCCCCCGCGCCCGTGGTCACCAGCGCCGGCGCGCTGGTCTCCGCACTCGAGGTGCTGGGAGCGAAGAAGATCGCGTTGGTGGCGCCGTACATGAAGCCGCTCACCCAGCTCGTGGTCGAGTACATCCAGGATCAGGGCATCGACGTCGGTGACTACCGGGCGCTGGAGATTCCCAACAATCTCGATGTGGCCGCGCATGATCCGCGCAACCTCGTGCAGATCGCGAAGCAACTCGACTACCAGGACGCCGACGTCATCGTGCTCTCGGCCTGCGTCCAGATGCCGTCACTGCAATCGATCGAGATCGTGGAAAACGAACTCGGCAAACCGGTCATCTCGGCCGCCGTCTCCACCGCGCACCAACTGATGCGGGCACTCGATCTGCCTGCCATCGCCCCCGGCGCCGGGGCTCTGCTGTCCGGAGACTATGCCCACGCTCCCTACATCCCGAGTCTGCCGATCGCCGTGAAGTGATCCTTCCGGCCCTGGCTCGAAGTGACGTGTGGGCCCCGGCGCGATCCGCCGTGGCCCACACGGACCTTGGACCGCACCCGCGCTGGTGTGATACTGGGTCAGAGGTGGTGAGATGGCTGACCCCGATCCCTTCGCGACACAAGCCGACGCCCCCCACGCGATAGCCGGCGAACTGATCCTGGACGGCTTCGATGACCCCGTGGAGATCGGGCGTGGCGGGTTCGGTGTCGTCTACCGGTGCATGGAAACTGCCCTCGATCGGACGGTCGCAATCAAGGTGCTCTCCGGTGTGGATGACGAAAACCGGAATCGCTTCCTCCGCGAGCAACAGGCCATGGGCCGCCTGTCGGGCCATCCGAACATCGTGACCATCTACCACGCCGGGAGCACGCCGGGGGGACAGCCGTACATCGTGATGGAGTACCACCGCCACGGCTCGCTGGAAGCGATCATTCGTCGCGACGGACCGCTCAGCTGGGAGAAGGCCTTCGATCTGGGCATCAAGATCTCCCGTGCCTTGGGCAGAGCGCATCAGGCGGGGATCCTGCATCGAGATGTCAAACCCTCGAATATCTTGCTCACCGACTACGGCGAACCGCAGCTCACGGACTTCGGCATCGCCCGCATCCACGGTGGTTTCGAGACCGGGACCGGTGTCGTGCTGGGTTCGCCGGCCTTCACCGCACCGGAAGTGTTCACTGGACGGGCACCGACGGTGCAGTCCGATCTCTACAGCCTGGCCGCGACTCTTTTCTGCCTCATCACCGGCCACGCCGCCTTCCAGCGCCGCGACGGTGAACAACTGGTCGCGCAATTTCTTCGAGTAGCCACCGAACCGGTGCCCGATCTCCGCCAGGCCGGAATCCCGGCGCAGGTGTGCCGTGTCATCGAGCGCGCCATGTCGGAAGACCCGACGCGCCGCCAGGTATCCGCGGACATCCTCGAGCAGGACCTCCGTACAGCCCTACGACGCACCCGCGCCACATCCCCCGATCTTCCACCCTCGGCGGACGCGGACGTCACGCAGCGCGGGCACCCGGACCTGATCGAGGGTCCTGAAGATCATGCCGGGCCACCGTCGGTGACCCCGCCACGGTTGTCGACGAAGTACCGGCCACGTACCCAGCCCCGTGCCCCGGTGCAGCGGCGCCGCCTGATCGAGGCTCTGCACGCCGGCGGGGATCGGCGGCTCGCGCTGATTCATGCGCCGGCAGGATTCGGCAAGAGCACCCTCGCCGCCCAGTGGCGCGACTTGTTGACCGATTCCGGGGCACCCGTCGCCTGGCTCAGTGTCGACCACGACGACAACAATGTCGTCTGGTTCCTGGCGCACCTCCTCGAAGCGATTGCGTTGGTGAGGCCCGCACTCGCCTGCGACCTCCCGCAGGTGCTGCAAGAGGAGGGTGAGCAAGCAACCAGATACGTCCTGTCCACACTCGTCGACGAGATTCATGACACGGGCGAGGTGGTCACGGTCGTCATCGACGACTGGCACCGGGTTTCCGATGTGGCGACCGTCTCGGCGATGGCGGCTCTCCTCGACAGCGACTGCCACCACCTGCGCTTCATCGTCACGAGCCGAACGCAAGCCGGGCTTCCGCTGAGCCGGTTGCGGGTACGCGACGAATTGGTCGAAATCGATTCGACCGCTTTACGTTTCGACCTTCCCGAAGCGCAGTCGTTCCTGTCCGACCAAGGAGGGCTGACCCTCACCGCCGACGACATGGCCAATCTTCGCGAGACGACGGACGGATGGGTTGCCGCCCTGCAACTGGCCTCCCTCTCACTACGCGGGCACACCGATCCGGCCACACTGATCGGGCAACTCTCCGGGCGGCACCACGCGATCGGCGAGTACCTCGCCGAGAACGTCTTGACCTCGCTCGAACCCGAGCTTCTCCACTTTCTGCTCGCAACATCGGTGACCGAACGCATCAGCGGCGGACTCGCGTCGGCGCTGACAGGTAGCAGTTCCGCCCAGGCTCGCCTCGAGGAAATCGAGAACCGGGACCTGTTCCTGCGAAGACTCGACGAGGACGGCGAGTGGTTCCGCTACCACCACTTGTTCGCGGAGTTCTTGCGTCGCCGGCTCGAGCGAGACCAACCGGATATGGTCGGCGAACTCCACCTTCGTGCCTCCCACTGGTTCGGTGAGCACCACCTGCTCAGTGAGGCCGTCGATCACGCCCTGGAATCGGGTAATCCCGACCTGGCGGTGCAGTGGGTCGAACGCGAGGGAATGCGGTTGCTCGAACAGTCCCAGATGGCGACGCTCATCGGTTTGATCGACAAGCTCCCACCCCAACAGGTATTCGCACGCCCGGTGTTACAGATCGCGTTGGCCTGGTCGCACGTACTGCTGCATCATCCGGCGCCCTCGGCGCTCCGGGCACTGGACCGCGCGGAAGCATCGCTGACCCTGCACGCTCGCGAAGACGAGGATCAGACCGCCCTGTTGATCGAGGCTTCGTTGGTGAGAGGCGTCGTCGAGTTGTTCGCCGATCATTCCGTCACGCTCGGTGAGCGGATCTCGGACTGCCTCGAACGTCCCGAGACCGTACGGCCGTTCGTGGTGTCGGGGGCAGCGAACGTCGCGTCGTTCGAGGCGATCTACCGGTTCGACTTCGACGCCGCCCGCCGCTGGCAGGAGTGGGCGACTCCCTACAACCAGCAAACGTCGGGACCCTTCAGCGTCCTCTACGGATACTGCTTCGCGGGGATCGCCGCACATGAGCAGCTCGACACAATCGCTGCCGAAAAATACTTCCGGATAGCGCTACGGCTGGCGAAGCAGTCCGGCGGCGGGCAATCGTACGCAACCCGCGTGGCCGGCGCGATCTTGGGAGACTTGCTGTACGAGCAGGGCCATGTACCCGAGGCCGAAGTCCTTCTCGACGCCAGCCATACCCTCCGGTCCGAGGGCGGCATCGTCGATTTCATGCTCGCGACGTACGGCACCGGGTCTCGTATCAAGGCGCTACGCGGAGATCTGGGCGCCGCGTACCAACTTCTCGACGAAGGGGCCGAGATCGCCGCGATGCTGACGCTGCCGCGCCTGACCGCCCGCATCCGGAACGAGCGAATACGGTTGGCGCTGGCCGATCCTTCGATTCTCGACGAGCATCCGCGGTGGGCGCAGACAGTTCCCCGCGACAGCGGCGACCCCGCCTCACACACAAACGGGATCGACCTGATCACGCAAGAGCTGCATGAAGACTCCGACATTCGGCTCCTGCTCCACGCTGCCTCGCCGACGAATCAGGAAGCAACGGCGACCGCGTGCCGTCGGTCGCAGGCGATGCTCGAGCGTATCTCCCGGCAGTCGCGGCCGAAAGCGCTCCTGAGGGCCCGCCTCCTGCACTGCACGTGTTTGTTCGCGGCCGGACGTACGTCGGAGGCGAAGGAGTGCGTGATACCGGCTCTGGCCCTGTGTGCCGACCGCGAACTCCCCCGCGTCGTGCTCGACGCAGGCCCAGCTGTGGCCGAGGTGGTGGCCTCACTCGAGTCCGATCTACAGCTCGGCAGGTGGCAGCCACAATGGGAACGAGTCCCGAGCTCATTTCTCACTCGGATGACAGAGGACTTCGGGTCCAGCAGCCCCCGCGCGTAGGGCCGCTACGCGATCGGCTTGCCCTCGCTGCTCGCCCAGGTGGGCATCAGTTCGTTCGAGGGGAGCGTTTTGTCGAGAAGTTTCTCAGCCTGTGCGATCCCGGCAACGGGAAGCCCGGTCGGATCGAGCAGCCCGATCTGCACCAGTACACCCGCCTGATCCCAGTAGATGTGCTCGTTGTACAGCTTGTCTCCGCGCAGGGTGACGACAGCAACCAACGGAATTTCGACGTATCGTCCGGTCGGCGCGACACCGGGGAGCATCCAGTCGATCTCGCGGTCGTGCGTGAAGCAGAACAGCTGCTCTTCGACGATCCGATCGGCTCCGACGGTGCGAGAAATCGGAATCGTCCTGGTGTCGTCAGGGTTGTTGTGCACGAAATGGTGGGCGTAGAAACGCGCGAGGTCGTTCTGTCCGACGCCACCGGTCAGCGTCGGAACGTGGTTGACATAGGGTTCGTCAACCATCGTGGCCATGGTCGCCGGGACATCGCGGGCCTCGAACTCGTAATAGATGTGCCGGTCCCAGAGTGCGGACAGATCGTGTCGGGGTCCGATAGTGGCACGCAGAACCTCGAGGGTGCGCGAGTAGGCGAGTCCCGCGGAAAGGGGTTCGTAAACCTCGCGGCCGTGGGTAGCGAAGGCATGATCGACGCCGGCGTAGTCGTAGATACGCACCCGGTCGTTGTCGTCGAACGCCTTCCGGATGGAATTGCGGGCATCCTCGGGGCAGTAGGAGTCGTGTTCAGCCAGGTGGAAGACCATGGGAACGGTCAGCTCGGTCGCTTCATCGAGGTGGTCGTGGACACCGACACCGTAATAGCTGATGGCGCAGTCGACGTCGAGCCGGACGGCGGACAGGTAGGCAAGCAGCCCGCCGAGGCAGTATCCGATGAGTCCGATGCCGCCGGCGTGATTGTTCAGGCCACGCAGCGCCGTGACGGTGTCGCCGATGTCCGTGACGGCCAGATCTTCGTCGAGTTCGTCCCGCAACTCGAGCCCCCGGGTGAATCCGGCCTGATCGTAACCGAGTTCCTGACGAGCGCCTGAGCGCCAGAAGAGATCCGGGACAAGTACCACGTACCCTTCCTCTGCGTAGCGGTCGGCCATGTCCCGCATGTAGTCATTGATCCCGAAGATTTCCTGCAGAAGAATCAGTCCCGGGCCGGAGCCCCGTGCCGGTTCGGCAAGATACGCGGCGAACGACTCACCGGAGCCCTTGCTGATATCGATGTACTTACCCATTGATTCGTGTCGCTTTCGGTAGAGAAGCGGCGGCGCAGCCGCGGTCAGAAGTCGGGATGCTTGGTCACCAAGCGGTAGGACCCCGAGTGGAAGACCAGAGGCTCTCCGGGGTCCGCATCGTATTGTTCGATCTCACCGAGGAAGATGATGTGGTCGCCGGCCTCTACTCGCTGGACCGTCCGGCACTGGAAATGCGCGATGGCGTCATCGATCAGGGGAACGCCGGCAATTCCTTCGGTGGTCGCCACACCGGCGAACTTGTCCTCGGCCGGCGTCGAGAATTGCCGGGACAGATCGTGTTGGTTTGCCGCGAGGACGTTGACAGTGAAATGCGTGGCCGCCGTGAGGTCGGGGAGGCTCGGCGCCTTGCTCGCCGGACACCACGACACCAGGGGCGGATCCATCGACACCGAGGTGAACGAGTTCGCCGTGACACCGACCTTCCGACCGTCCGGGGCCCGCGCGGTAATCACCGTTACCCCCGTGGCGTACTGGCCGAGAGCACGCCGTAGGTCACGGGGATCGAACTGAGCCTGCTCGGCGGCCCGCGCGGTCTCGATCACACGCTGCGCCTCGGCGGCGTCGAACCACCAGTTGTGCACGGTACGTGGATCATCGAAGCCTGCGGCGATGGCCGACGCCAGGGTCGGCGAGTCCTGCGCCGCCGCGAACAACCCGAGGACCGGGTCGGACGGTCCACGAAGCAGGCTGTTGGTCCACGACACGGCCCATTGCGCCCAGCCGCGCCAGAACTTGTCGAACGTGCGTTGCATCCACTGCGCGTCGAACGGTTGATCGCCGCGGTCCACGATCGCATCGAGGTACACAGCGACCGCGTGGGCAGCGTTGTTGCTGCCCTGACCGGTGAGTGGATCATTGAGGACAACAGCGTCAGCCATGCCGAGTACGACGTTGCCCGAGGCAAGTTCGGCCACCGGGCGCCGGACCGTCGGCGTCAGGCGGCCGCGCAATACTCCGGCCTCGTCGGTCAGGGCGATGTCTCCGATCCTGGCGAATTCCGCGGGGAAGTGCTCTGCCAGCACCTCCTTGGCGCGCTCGAGGTGCGCCTGCGGAGTGTGGACATCGTCCCAGCAATCCATCGGTCCACCCGGGACGCCTTCGAACACCATCACATGACAGGGTCCGGAGGTGGTCAGAGCTGGGAGAACGAAGTACTCCCCGACCCCGGGGACGATGTTCAGTGAGAGATCGGCGCCGACGGGGTGTTCGGCAAGGCCGCTCACGTACGCCAGTGACAATGCCCGCTGCGGCCGGTTGTACGGCGATTTCACCGAATCCGGAGGGAACAGCCGTCCGAGGTCGCCCTTGCCGCTCGAGATGATGACCAGGTCGTGGCTCTGGGCAAGATTCTCGATGTCCCCGGGGCTCGCC
Organism: Rhodococcus sp. ZPP; assembly: GCF_017656075.1. Lineage (NCBI taxonomy): Bacteria > Bacillati > Actinomycetota > Actinomycetes > Mycobacteriales > Nocardiaceae > Rhodococcus > Rhodococcus sp. ZPP. The sequence goes on along the minus strand of NZ_CP058638.1, from coordinate 4,521,823 downwards.
GCCTTGATGATCAGATCGCCACCGAGTTCTACGAACTCGTCGACCCAATCCGCACACTTGACGCGTTGATCGACCGACTGCGCGAAACCGATCAAGGGTGTCGTTACCGTGATCTCGTTGCTGTCGTGGGTTTTCGAGACAGTGAGCGCCATCGTGTCGATGTGCGGGCACTGCTCCTCCCAGCGGTCGAGCCCGAGATCCCGCTCGATCTGCAGTGCCGAGTCGAACATGCACTGGCTGGACATGACGGGACCGATCCGGACCTCGTCAGGCGTTCGGTCGGTCACCAGGGTGACGCGGAAGTCACGTGTGAGTAAGGCGAGCGCCAGTAGCGCCCCGGACTGTCCGGCTCCGACGATAGCAATGCTGCGCATGACTGACGGCTTCCAATCGTTGATTCGGGCGAATGCTAGTTCGCGACGTCGGTGAGGTACTGGGCGGCGGCTTCGGGTGTCATGAACCAGTGGAAGAAGTCGCGCGGATCGTCGAATCCGTTGGCAAACCGGCGAGCGATTCGTGGCTCGGTGGCAGCGGCGCTGAGCAGTGTCAGCACATGCTCCGGCGGCGGGCTGAGTAGGGCATTCGTCCACGAAGCCACGTATTGTGCGTAATCCCAATACCGTTCGAAGGTGTTGGTCATGAAGGCGGCGTCGAAGGGCCGGTCGCCCTGCTCGATGATGCTGGCAAGGTAGGAGGCCGCGCACTTGCTCGCGTTGTTCGAGCCCTGGCCGGTGAGCGGATCGTTGAGGACCACCACGTCGGCAAGCCCGAGGATATTCGCGCCCGAAGGTAAGACGCCGATCGGCTTGCGAACCGTGGGTGGGAATCGACCCGCGAGGATCCCGTTGTCATCGGTGAGGGTGATGTCGGTGCAGCGCTCGGCCTCCCAGGGGACGAACGTCTCGACCACCCACTTGGACTTTGCCAGATGCTCCTCGGGAGTCGTCACATCCGCCCAGCAGTCCATCGGTCCACCCGGGATGCCCTCCATCACCATGATTTCGCACGGTCCACTGGTGGTGAGCGCAGGGAAGGCGAAATACTCACCGACACCCGGAATCATGTTGAACGTCACCGCGGAATGTTCCTCCCGCGGCACCATTCCGTTGACGTAAGTCAGCGCGAGGGCACGCTGCGGGCGGTCGAAGACCGACCGTGTGGCGTCCCGCTCAAACATCTTCGCGATCTCGCCCTTGCCTGCGGCGAGGATCACCAGATCGGAGTCGGCAGCGAACTCTTCGAGGTCACCGATCCCGGCATCCTGGATCACCAGCTTGCCGCCGCGTAATTCGAATTCCTCGAGCCACTTGGGCATCTTCACGCGCTGATCGACCGACTGGGCGGGGAGGTCGAGGCGCGACGCCCAGGAGAAGGCCGGGTTTCCGTTGTCGGCGACGGTGAACGAGATGCCCTCGACCGATGGGCATTCATCGCTCCAGAGGTCCAGTCCGACGGCGCGCTCCCGTGCGAGGGCCCCGCCGAACATGCACTGGCTGGACATGACCTTGCCCTCACGGATCTGCTCCGGAGTTCGGTTGGAGACGACGGTCACGTCGTATCCGGCGTCGACGAGACCGATGGCGAGCTGGAGTCCTGCTTGTCCGGCTCCAACGATGGTGATCTTGCGCATGAGGAGAGGATCCTTTGGTCGAAGTTATTGGGCGAGTAGCGGGATTGCCGGGGAGGACTGTTCAGGCCCCATCGCGGAATAGCCTCCGTCGATGGCCCAGTCGGCTCCGGTGACGAATGCGGCGCGCGGTGAACACAGGTAAGCGATGACGTCGCCGACCTCGGTGGGCTCTCCGACTCGACCGGCGAGGTGGAACTTTCCGGCCACCCGATCGGTCTTGGCGCGGTCCGATCCCGAGAGCTCGTCCATCACCTTCGACCAGATCCAGCCCGGGCTCACCGAGTTGACGCGGATGTTGTCCCCTGCGAGGTCCATCGCCATGTTTCGTGTCATTTGCACCACGGCGGCCTTGGAGACGGGGTACAGCCATCTCCCGGTCTGCGCTACCTTCGACGAGATGGAACCGAAATTCACGATGGCACCACCGCCCTGCGCGGCCATGTGCGGGCGCACCGCCTTGGCGAATATGGCAGCGCTCACGACGTTCACATCGAGAGCGGTGGTCCACTGTGCCCGGCTGGACTCGGCGCCGTCGTCGATATAGGTGCACGCCAGGTTCACCAGAAAGTTGATGGAGCCGAAAGTGTCGAGGGTGGTAGCCACGCAGGCCTCGATCGCCCGGTCGTCGGTGATGTCGGTCTCGCTGAACAGAGCGTTCTTCTTGCCGTCGACAGCGGTCTTGCCACCGTCCCGGTCGATGTCGGCGACAACGACGTTGACACCACTCTCGTGCAGAGAGTCGACGACGCCGCGCCCGATCTTGGTGGCGCCGCCGGTGATGATGGCCGTCTTGCCGTCGATCCCGAGATAGTCGCTCATGGTCTAGATCTCCTGACTTCGCTCACTATGTGATCTGCAACACTAGGAACATTTCCGGTGATGATCTATCCGCTGAACGCGTCGACTGTGCAGATTGCGCTCACTTTGATCACGCCGAGTTTTTCGCCGGCAATGCCGGATTCGGGCGCGGCTAGCGCGTGGCCCGTCGGAACTCCCGCAGCCGGTAGCGCTGGATCTTGCCGTTCGGGGTGCGCGGTAAATGGGCGAGGAAATCGATACTGCGAGGGTACTTGTACGGTGCCAGCTGATTTCTGACGAAGTCCTGGAGTTCGCGGACCTTGGCGTCGCTGCCCACGGTGTCCGAGATCAGTACGACTGCCGCGTGGACGATCATTCCCCGATCGGGGTCGGGCAGACCCACGACCGCGCATTCCTTCACGTCGGGGTGCCGGCCCAGCGCTTCTTCGACCTCCGGGCCGGCGATGTTGTAGCCGGACGAGACGATCATGTCGTCACTACGTGCCTGGTACCAGAAGTAGCCGTCGGAGTCGCGAATATACGTATCGCCGGTGATGTTCCATCCGTTCTGCACGTACTGGTGTTGGCGGTCGTCGGCAAGATATCGGCAACCGGTCGGGCCGGTCACCGCCAAACGTCCCGGTGTGCCGTCGGGAACGGGCTGTCCATCATCGTCGAGTACCGCTGCGGTATAACCCGGTACAGCCTTCCCAGTGGCCCCGGGTCGGATGTCGTCGTCACCGGCCGCGATGAAGACATGCAGCATTTCGGTGGCACCGATGCCGTTGATGATGCGAATTCCGGTCTCCTCGTGGAACTCTTCCCACACCGCTGCCGGCAGATGCTCGCCCGCAGACACGCAGCGACGAACCGAGGCGAGACTCTGCGCCTTGTTCTCGCGGAGAATTGCCCGGTACGCGGTGGGGGCGGTGAACAACACCGACACTGCGTGTTCTCGTACCGCCTCGGCCAGCTCACTCGGAGTTGCCTTCTCGAGTAGTAACGTCGCGGCGCCCACCCGCAACGGGAAGGCCACCAGACCGCACAGCCCGAAGGTGAACGCCAGCGGCGGCGTTCCCGTGAAGACATCCGAGGAAGTCGGCCGGAGTACCCGTGCCGAGAAGGTGTCCGCAACGGCAAGGATGTCGCGGTGGAAGTGCATCGTCGCTTTCGGAGTACCGGTGGTTCCGGATGTGGTGGCCAGCAGAACGACATCGTCGGCCGCGGTGGCGACGTTGGTGAAGCGCCCGGATTTGGCGGCGGTGCGGGCGATGAGGTCGGTGGGTTCGTTACTTCCGTAGAACAGGGCGCCGATCTGGCCGGTCTCGATCAGGTCGGCGGCGAACCGGTGATCACACAGCGCGAGCGAGGGTGTGGTGAGGTCGATAATTTTGCTCAGTTCACCGCTGCGGAGCAGCGGCATGGTCGTTACGGCAACGCCGCCTGCCTTCACCACCCCGAACCAGCAAGCCACCAACCAGGGATTGTTCGGCCCGCGGAGCAATACGCGGTTGCCCGGTACCAGCCCGAAGTCTTCGGTGAGTATCTGGGCGATCTGGTTGGCGCGGCGCAAAAGCTGCCCGTAGGTCCAGCTTTCGGACGGCGAGAGCAGCGCTGGGCGATCTCCGCCCAAGGCGGTGACCTGGTCGTCGAGAAGTGAAGATGCGCAGTTCAGGCGGTCCGGGTACCGCAACTCCGGGAGGGTGAATTCGAATTTCGGCCACAAATTTTTCGGAGGGAGGTTGTCGCGGCAGAACGAGTCCAAGTGCGCCGACGGAGACAGCGTCATAGATGGCCTTCCCACTATAGATATGGACGTCACAAGCGTATGCACTATTCATTACGCTCGTCAACGGTACGAAATATTACCAGGACCACATGCTGACCACCCGATGCTTCGTGGCCGCGACAATGGTTATGGTGTATCCATGACGACGGAGAGCTTCGCCGACGACTTGGCCATCGAACGATCGAACGAGCTGCAACCGCGCGAATTGATCGTGACGATCTTCGGGCTCTACGCGCGGGCCGAGTCGAACTGGTTGTCGGTGGCCTCCGTGGTCCGGCTGATGTCCCATCTCGGTGTGGACGGAGCCGCGGTTCGCTCGTCGATTTCACGGCTCAAGCGACGCGAAACGTTGGAAGCCCATCGTCACGACGGCGCCGCGGGCTATTCGCTGTCCAAGCAGACTTTGGATGCACTCGCCGAGGGCGATGTCAGGATCTTCGATCGCAAGCGCGCCGAGATCGAAGACGGCTGGTTGATGGTGGTCTTCTCCATCCCCGAATCAGAACGGGACAAGCGGCACATTCTCCGAACGTTCCTGACCCGTCTCGGCTTCGGCACCACCGCGCCGGGGGTGTGGATCGCACCGGGAAGCCTGGTGCGCGAGACCAGGGAAACGCTGGAACGGCGAGGACTCAGCGAATACGTCGACATGTACAGCGCGGAACACCTCGGCTTCGGCGATCTCCGCACGAAGGTACGCACCTGGTGGGATCTCGACGCACTCACTACCCTCTATGCCGCATTTCTCGACAAGTACCGTCCGGTCCTCGAACGGTCGAGCGCCGGAACACTCACCCCGCGAGACGCGTTCGCCGAATATGTGCCCATGCTCACCGAGTGGCGGCGACTGCCCTACCTCGATCCCGGCCTCCCCCTTCCCCTCCTTCCACCGGGATGGAACGGTGTCACGGCCGGCCGGCTCTTCGACGAACTGAACGACGCCCTCAGCGGACCGGCCAGAGAACACGCAATGCGGGTCATCCACCAGTCCTGACCGCTACCCGCGGCCGGAAGCCGTGGCCTCCAGTTGCTGGACGAGGCTGTCCCCCAGCTTCATAGTCGCCAGCTTGGCGTCCAGTCGGGCTCCGTCCTCGTCGGCGAGCGCGGACTCACGGAGCTCTGCCAGCGAAGTGACCGCTCCGGGTGAGCCGACCAATGCGTGGGCCGCTGACATCAGCTTGCCGAAGCTGTCGCCGCCGTGCTCATACGTGGCGCCGTAACCCTTGAGGACACGCTGGCATTCGACGATCTCACGTCCGAGGTCGGCATCGATTGCTGCAGCGTTGAGGGCGTGGGCGATCCATTCCTCGATCGCCGCCTGCTCCCGAACGAACCGCAGTGACCGCGGGCGGAGGGGTCGCAACCGCGCCATGGTGCTCAACATCGTGTAACCGTGCACCGAACTCGTGTTCAGGATCATCCCCTTGTGGGTGATCGCGCCCACCAATAGCTGGAACCACTTCGAACGGTGCATGCGGGCCCCCAGCCGGGAGGGCATCGTGTCGGTGATCTCGTCGATCTGCGGATGGAGGTATTCACGAACCTGCATCAGCTGGTTCGGCTCGGCCCGCGCCTCGGTGCGGATCCGCTCCATCCGCGCCTGCCGAGTCTTCTGCAGCGCGACCTGAATCGTGTCTTGGTAACACATCCACAACCCGATGTGCCGGGCCGCTTCGGTGGTCAGCCGAGCCGCTCCGGCTGAGTCCGGATCAACCTCGGCAAAGCGCATGACCCGGGACAGATAGCGCTCGGCGTAGTCCAGATTCTGGTACACCGCGGTGCGGACCAGTCCGTGCAGAATCATCGACCGCGCCGCCAGAGGGAGATCCAGCACTCGCGCGGCGAGCGGCCGCAGGGCCGGCCCGACCAGGGCGAAGGGATCTGTCGCCGCGACCGCTCTGCGCCGCGCCTCTTCCTCCGCTTTGCGATCCTCCGGGGTCACCGGTCGCGGTCCGATCGAGATGGGAACCGGATTCGACTTCCGTGCGGGGCGTGGCTTCTGCTGCTGCGCCGCAGCGTCGAAGCCCGCGGAGAAGGCCTTCAGCGAGGATTCGACGCCCTTTCCGAAGGCGTGGATCGGCGCCTCGAACTGGCCCCTGGTGAACGGAAGGGTTCCGGAGCCGGCGAGCGCGCCGAACAGTGCGGCGCTGATGACGCTGCGACTCTGTTCTGCCATCGCCATGAAGTCGGCGGCGATCAGCCGCTTCGAGGCCCGCTGGGCCGCCGCGACGAGTTCGGAGCTGTCGGCGCGACCGTCACCGAGGGCCATCTTTTCGTCGATGGAGTACACGCGATTGGTGGAGGTGATCAAGGTCGTTCGATCGGGTGTGACGAACCCACGCTGGACGGCCCGCCCGCATTCCATCAGCTCCGAGGCGATCAGGACATCCACCTCGCCGGGACTCGGAAACACGCTGAGCACCGGTTCGATTCGGGCGTCAGCTGCCGACGACGGATTCGGCTCGTCGCCAGGCGGGAAGATCTCGACGTAATAGACCGTCGCCCCGGTGCGCTGGGCGACACCGGCGACGGACGTGTTCTGCGCGTAGTGGCCGGCGTTCTCGGCGACGGCGACGATCCAGTCGGCGAGCACGCCGCCGCCTTCGCCGCCCAGGGCGACGATCGCCAGAGTGATCGGACGTTGACCGTTGTACCAGTTGGACATCAGGCTGCCTCGAATTGTGCGGCGCGGCGTTCGATGCCGCGGGATGCGATCTTGATCCACCACGAGCGGACGTTCGCAAGGAGCTGTTCGCGTCGGGTGGGGTTGTCGATGACGTCGGTGCGGTAGAAGGACGGGCAGAGCACCGCGGCGTGAGCATTTTCCCCGCACACTCCACAGCCGACGCAGCTGTCGAGGACCTCGGCGATCGGGTCGGTGCGCATCGGATCCGGGTTGGGTGCGATCGTCAACGACGGGCAGCCGGAAATCCGGATGCAGGCGTGGTCGCCGGTGCAGGTGTCGGGGTCGACCCCGAACCGCTCGCGCACCACCCGCTTACCGGCAGCCAGTGCTGCGCTTCGGTCGCGCTTGACGCGGCGCTGGGCATTGAGTTGGCACTCGCTCTGCATGACGAGCACCTTGGGCCCGGACTCCTCTGTGGTGAGGGCCTCGACGAAAGTGTCACGAACCTTGCTGACGTCGTAGGTGTTCTTGATCGTGCGTGCCCATTTCACGCCGATACCGCGGACGGCCTTCTCGATCGGGTGCTGGGTGGACCGGGTGGGGAGGTCGGCCTGGGATGACAGCACATCCTGCCCACCGGTCGCCGCGGCGTAGGCGTTATCGACGATGAGGTGGACCTGATCGCTCTTGTTGAAGACGGCGTTGCCGATGCCGCTGGTGAGGCCGTTGTGCCAGAAACCGCCGTCACCCATGATCGCGATGCTGCGCCGGTCGGTGTCCTTGGAACTCAAGGCGGAGGCACCGGCTGATCCGAGGCCGTATCCCATCGTCGTGGCTCCGAGGTCGAATGGTGCGTTGACGGCGAAGAGGTGGCAGCCGATGTCGGCGCTGACGTGGTGTTTGCCGGTCTCCCGCTCGGCGAGTTTGAGGCCGCTGAAGATCGGGCGTTCGGGGCATCCGGTGCACAGTCCCGGCGGCCGCGGTGAGATGACCTCGGACGAGACGCGGGGAGCGGTGGGGCTCGTCGGGTCGTCGGGATCACGCAGCAGGGCGGGCTGGTGCGCGACGACGTCCGGGAGGTATCGCTGGAGGAACTCGTTGACGCCGCGGGTGACGACCGTCGAGGTGTATTCGCCGGCGAGCGTCAGCATGTCCTTGCCGTGCAGTGCGGTGGCAATGTTGGCCCGGCGCAGGATCGCGTTGAGGTTCTGCTCGATGTAGTCGGGCTGGCCCTCCTCCAGGAGGAGGACGGCGCGTTTACCCTGGCAGAACTCGATGATCTCGTCGTCGACCACCGGGTAGGTGACGTTCATGACGTACGTCGGCACCTGGGTGCGCCCGAACGCGTCGGAGCAGCCGAGCAGCTCCATCGACCGGTTCAGCGTGTTGTAGAGACCGCCCTGCACGATGATGCCGATGTCGGCTTTGTCGTCCCCGAAGACCTCGTTGAGACCGCGGTCCTTGATGAACGTGACCGCCGCCGGCCACCGGTCGTGAATCTTCTCCTTCTCGTGCAGGAAGCTGGCCGGCGGTAGCACGATCCGGTCGATGTCGCGCAGCGGATTGTCGAGCGCATCGCTGACTGTCATGGGTGGACGCTTGTTGTCCTTGGCGTCGAACGCCCCGTGCAAGTGGCAGGAGCGGAGCCGCAGGTCGAGCATCACCGGGGTGTTGCTCGCCTCGGACAGCTCGAAGCCGACCTCGACCGCGTCGACGATCGCCGAGACGTTGGGCCGGGGATCGAGCAACCACATCTGCGACTTCATCGCGAAGGCGTGGGAACGCTCCTGCATGATGCTCGAGCCCTCGCCGTAGTCCTCGCCGAGGATGACGAGCGCGCCGCCGGTGACGCCGCCGCTGGCCAGGTTCGCCAGCGCGTCCGAGGCGACATTCAGGCCGACCGTGGACTTGAAGGTCACCGCACCGCGGAGCGGGTAGTGAACGGATGCCGCCAGCATCGCGGCCGCGGTCGCCTCCGAGGCGCTGTTCTCGAAATAGACCCCGAGCTCGTCGAGGATCTCGTGGGCGTCACCGAGGACATCCATCAGGTGCGAGATCGGTGCACCCTGGTAGCCGCCGACATAGGCCACACCGGATTGCAGCAGTGCCTTGGTGACGGCGAGGATGCCTTCGACGTGCAGGGTGGTGCCGGCGCCGTTGCGGAGTTGTTCGACTTCGGCGGCGAAAGAACGTTCGGCCATTTCTGACTCTTCCTTACTTCTCGACCAGTGCGACCACGCGGGCCGGACTGCCTGATCCGCCGACGATGGGCAGTGGCAGGACCGCGAGCGCGAATCCGGTCGGCGGCAGGCGATCGAGGTTCTGCAGCTGGGTCAGTCCCAGCTTGCCCGCGCCGAGCATGTGGTGGTGGCAGGGGAACGTCGGATCCAGTGCGGCAGCCTGACCGGCGTCGGTGCCGACGGTTTCCACACCCACCCCGACCAGGTCGGTTTCCTCGGCGAGCCAGCGTGCACACTCGGCCGTGAAACCTGGTGTATGCGAACCTGACTCGTCGACGTTGAGGAAGTCGTCGCTGTTCTCCGATCGACTCGACCACCCGGTGCGGTAGAGGAGCCAACCACCGGAGGGGAGGGCACCGTGCGTGCGTTGCCACTGCTCGATGTCGGCGATATCGAGGAGGAAGTCCGGGTTCTCGGCGACCCGGTCGGTGACATCGAGTACGACGGCCGGTGTGATCAGCGAGCGCAACGGCACCTGTGACACATCCAGCCCGTCCTTGCCGGTGATCCAGTGGTTCGGCGCATCGACATGGGTGCCGGTGTGTTCGCCGGTATGGATGTTGTTCCAGTACCAGCCCGGTCCCTCCTCGTCGTAGCGGCTGATCAACTCCAGGCGAAACGGCAGGGTGTTCTTGAACGGTTCCGGCAAACGCAGCACCGGGGTCTTGTCCGTCAGTGGTGCGGTGAGGTCGATGAGCTCGATGCGTTCTCCGGCGATGGACGCGAGCAGGTCGGTGATTACTGACATGTCAACTCCTAATTGGATTTACGGTGCCGCTGGGTAGCAAGTTTGGTGGCAACGAGGTGGCCGGAACCGGCGCCCAGTCCGGCTCCGGGATGAGTGGACGCCCCGATGTGCCAGAGCCCGTCCACGCAGGTCCGATGCCGTCCGGCCTCGGGTAGTGGGCGCCACAGGAAGCTCTGATCCAGCTCGGAACTGCCGCCGTAGGGGTCCCCGCCGACGGCATTTTCGTTGTATGCCGCGAGATCGGCCGGCGAGATCACGTCCGTTCCGAGGATCTTCAGACCAAAGGTGTGCGCGTCCACGCGATCGATGACCCGCTGGGCGTAGGCCTTGGCCAGTTCCGAGGTCCAACCGTCCGCGGTGTTCAGCTCGCCGGCGGCGTCGCCGAGCGGTTCGTACGGAACTTCCTGCAGTTGCAACCAGAGCGAAGCGGCACCGGACGGAACGCGCGAGGGATCCAGGAGGGATTGTTGCCCCACCACGACTGTCGGGTTCCTGGGAAGAAGACCGGCCTCCGCTTCCGCACGGGCAATACCGGTACTCGCCGATCCATCCGAGATATGCACCAGGGGAACCTCATCCAGGCGGGCATCGCGCCACTGGGGTGATTCGGACAAGGCGATGTGAATCTGCATCTCACCGCGCCCGTACCGGTACCGCTGTGCCTGGGCCCGCAGCGGAGCAGGACTCGCCTCGGGAGGCAGCAAGGACCCGTACAAGGCGGTGGGTGTTACCGACGCCAGTACGGCGCGCCGGGCCCGGTAACGTCGCCCTGCCGTCTCCACCCCGGTCGCACGGTTTCCCTCGACAATGATGCGATCGACGCGGGATCCGGTATGCACCTCGACGCCCAACTCGTCGAGTAGTCCCCGGAATGCCTGGAGCAGTCGTGCCGAGCCCCCCTCGACGACGGGCAAACCGAACCCGTGGACGGTGGCCGCCAGCACCGGAATCATGAAGCCCCCGGAGGCATTGTCCGGCGACAGACCCGCGTGCAGCAGCCACGGCACCCACAGGTGATCTACCTCGGGACCGACATACTCCCGAGAACAATAGGCGCGGCCCGATGCAGCGAGGTCTCGAAGCCACTTCTCGGAACCGCGCCGCCCGTTGGTTCTGAAGAAGCGCGCGAGTAGTGGAACGACTCCGGCGCTGCGGATTTCGCTGCCCATCATTCCGCCGATCACCGGCGCGTTGCGACCGAACCGGTGCAACGCTTCCAGATAGGCAGTCGCGTCTTCTTCGTTGCCGAAGCCTGCTGCCGTCAGCTCCGGATCGCGGTACGCCAGGGTGACGCGGCCGCTGTCGGCAACGCTCGCGGTCACGGCCTGGTCGGTGTTGCAGAACCTCAGCCCGTGACGGGCCAGGTCGTCGCCGAGCGCCGTGTGCGCGGGGCCCGACACGAACAGTGGGTACCAGGAAGAGAACGTGTCGTGCACGTAGCCGGGCACCGTGCGCTCACCGCTCCCGACGAACCCACCGATCTCCGGATTACTCTCCAGGAGTGCCACTTTCCAGCCAGATCGCGCCAACATGGACGCGGCGACGAGTCCGTTGATTCCGGAACCGACGATGACGGCATCGAATTCGTTGTGCATCACATTCCCTTCGACTGTGAGCCACAACACTATTGGCACCGAAGCGGTGAAGCTATCCTCTTTGCGCGCGTCTTATCCGAATGCCGCTCACTTCTGCAACGACCCGGTGCCGATGTGGGTGACGCGCCCCTGGCTGGATGTCGAGGGCCAACCCGTGGACGTTCGTCATCTAGTTCACTGCCCTGTGAGTACTTATTAACCGCCCGCGGTTAATAAGTACTCACAGGTCTCATGGTGACGCCAGTCACATCTGTTGACTTGCGGGGCCTTCAGACCATCTACTTAGGCGGCCCTCACAGAGGGCAGGCTAACCGTTCTCGCGCTTCAGCCGAGGCTCACCCCCCCGGGTGATCCGGAGCTGGCACGCAAGGATCACATGCGCCGCGTGCGGGGGCCCGGCGACTAACGACAAGGACATACTCTCGTGGCTTCTTCCACCAAGCGGCGCCTGGCCGGCGCCGGCGTCATCGCCGGACTCTCCGCCCTCACACTGATCGCAAACCCCGCCATCGGTTCCGCAGCGATCACCGGTGCGGCGACCGTGACCGCGGACGCCGGTGCAGGCACGATCACCACCTCGATCACCGGACTGAACACCACCAAGCCGTTCGTCAAGTGCGAGGGCACCGTCTACAGCGCCGACGCAACGGTCCTCGACTCCACGACGAAAGTCGGTCAGAGCTTCCTCGTGACCGGTCCGACCATGGTGGCCGGTCAGGTGCTGACCAATGCGTCCGGCGTCGGCACCTCGGCTGTTTTCCCCGACGGCGAGTACCAGGTGCGCACGAAATGCAAGGAGGAGGGCGACGTCGACTACCAGGACCCCATCGCCCCCGTGCGGGTCACTGTGAGCTCGACCACCCCGGGCGGTGGCGGCCTGGACTTCGGTCTCGACGGTCTCCTCGAGCTGTTCGGCGGATTCGGTAGCTAACAGCTGGAGCGGCGGTGGCCACGTCTCGGACCTGGCCACCGCCACCCGCTGCGTCGAGCGACAGTCATCTGCCCGGGTGACAGCGCATTGTCGGGCGTTCGTCCACATGCCCGTCGGATCGTCCTTGCGGCGATCACATTTGTAACGGAGCCTCTCCCAGCTCGTATACAGTCACAGCGTCTTGACGATACGGCGCAGAGGGAGCAAATTCATGCGGCGAGCCTTCAGGGCATTGATGGCGGCGATGCTCGGTGCCATCTTCCTTGCAATGACAGTTCCGGCACCGGCAAGCGCCGAACCACTCTATCCCTGGCCCGACCCGGATCCGTTCTACCTCGCTCCCGCCGATCTCGCGGCAATTCAGCCGGGCGACGTGGTTCGCACTCGACGGATCGACACGTGGATGTACGCCAACTCGGACGGCTGGCAGATCGCGTTCCGTTCGACGAATTCCGCCGGGAATCCCATTCTGGCGGTCACGACGGTGCTGCTCCCCCGGGGCGTCGCGAATCCACCGCTGGTGTCGTATCAGGCGATCGTCAATTCGCTGGGTACCAAGTGCGCGCCCTCACGGGCTCTGTTCAACCTGGAGATGCAGGAATCGCCGGGGATGTATCTGGGCCTGCAGCGGGGATGGGCCGTTTCGGTGCCGGACCACCTCGGCCCCACCGGTGCGTACGGTGCCGCCAAACTCGGCGGCATGATCACGTTGGACAGCATTCGCGCGGTTCAGCGAGTATCCGAATTGGGCCTCACGAACAGCCCCGTAGCCTTGGCGGGCTACTCCGGCGGCGGAATGGCAAGCGCCTGGGCGGCGGCGCTCGCACCGACCTATGCTCCCGAGCTGAAGCTTGCCGCAGTGGTACAGGGCGGAATTCCGGCTGATCTCGAACAGATGGCCGAGGGGCTCGGGTTCAACCCGCACCCCGGGTTCGGGCTCGCTTTCGCGGCGGCCGTCGGCCTCGAGCGTGAGTACCCGGAACGGCTGCCGGTGTCGTCGCAGCTCAACGAAACAGGTCTGTGGCTGCGCGAATGGATGAGCAACGAGTGCCGGCGATTCCTTCTGTTCCACGGCGCTTTCCGGAACGCTGGCCAGCTGGCCGCGTCGACCAGTCTTATGGCGAGTTCGACCGCACGCCAGGTGTTACGGGAGAACAGTCTCCGCTATTTCGAAGGTGTGCCGACCGCGCCGGTCTACATGTGGCACGGCACCCTAGACGGGCTCACGCCCTTCGATTCGGTGGCAGAGGTGGCCCGTCGATACTGCTCCGCCGGAGCAAACCTGACGTTCGTGCCGTACGAGATCTCGGAGCACATGACCACTGCTGTGGTGGGTTTCCCCGATGCGTACGAGTTCATCGCAGCGCGATTCCGAGGTGAGCCTGCGCCCACGCGCTGCTGAAGCGGGGATCCGTCACGCGAATGACCGGCGCCCTCAGCGTCGTCACGGCCCACAGTTGTCGAGGAGTATCGCCGCGGCCGATCTTGCTGCAGTGGCAGGTTCGGGCGACTCGGAGATGGCGGCGGTCGTCTGTGCGCCCTCCGCGAGCAAAGCGATCTGGAGCCCGACGATCGGCGCGCAGCCGGCCTGCACCGCCAGGTCGGTGACATAGTCGATGAACTGCTTCTTGTGACTGTGTGCTGACTCCGCGACCGCGGGCATGGTGCTGCCGAGCTCACCGAACGAATTGATGAAGGCGCAACCGCGGAACTCGTCCTCGTGGAACCAGGCGTCGAGAAAGTCGAATATCGACAACAGTTTCTCGCGCGGAGTGTCGTGTCGGCTCGCCTCCGCGCGAATGCCGTCGTTCCACATCGCGGTACGCCCTTCGAGGACGCCGGTAACGATGGCAGCCTTGGACGGAAACAGTGCGTACATCCGCTTGAGGGAGATCCCGGCGGCGGTGCGTAACTCGTCCATGCCGACCGACTGGATGCCGCGCGCATAGAAGAGCGCATCGGCCGATTCGAGCACCGCCGCTTTCGCTGCGTCTACATCCACGTCACTTACCCCTTGCCCAGAGAACCAGCGTTCTCTAGAGTAGTCCACGCACCGGAGAACGCACGTTCTCCGGTGAGTCGAGGATCAAGGAAAGGCGTCACCATGGCATATATCGAGGTCGGCACCGAGAACAGCACCCCCATCGAGGTGTACTACGAGGATCACGGCACAGGACAACCCGTCGTCCTCATCCACGGCTACCCGCTCGACGGCAACTCCTGGGAGCGCCAGTCGGCAGCATTACTGACAGCCGGATACCGGGTGATCACGTACGACCGACGCGGGTTCGGGCAGTCCAGCAAGCCGACCACCGGCTACGACTACGACACGTTCGCCTCGGATCTGAACACCGTGCTGACCACACTGGACCTGAACGACGTCATCCTCGTCGGATTCTCGATGGGCACCGGCGAGCTCGCCCGGTACGCCGGCATCTACGGCACCGATCGCGTCGCCAAGTTCGCCTTCCTCGCATCCCTCGAGCCCTTCCTCCTACAGACCGACGACAACCCGACCGGTGTGCCACAGTCGGTATTCGACGGCATCGAGGCCGCCGCCCGCGAAGACCGGTTCGCCTGGTTCGACAACTTCTACAAGGACTTCTACAACCTCGACGAGAACCTCGGCAGCCGGATCAGCGAAGCCGCCGTACGCAACAGCTGGAATGTTGCGGCCGGAAGCGCACCCGTTGCCGCGTATGCCGTCGTGTCCAGCTGGATCGAAGACTTCCGTGCCGACATCAAGAAGGTGCGCGAGTCGGGCAAACCTGCCTTGATCCTGCACGGGACGAAGGACAACATTCTCCCGATCGATGCCGCCGGGCGTCCGTTCCACGAAGCGTTTCCCGAAGCGCAGTACGTCGAGGTCGAGGGCGCTCCGCACGGACTGCTCTGGACCCACTTCCAGGAGGTCAACGACGCCCTGCTCGACTTCGTGAAGTAGTCGAATCGGGTGTCCTTCCGCACCCGGCGCCGTCGCAGATCCGTGAAGAGGCCGACAGCCGCTTCACGGTCTCGGCGGGCCGGTGAAGGGGAACCATCGCAGGAAAGGGCAGCTCTATCGGGTGTGCAGACTCTTCACCACTGCTTCCGCCACAGCGCGGGCGCTCCCCGGGTTCTGCCCCGTGATCAGCGTCCCCTCCTCGACCACATAGGTTGCGAACGGTTCGTCGGCGATGCTGTAGTTCGCTCCCAGCTTTTTCAGCTCGTCCTGAAGACTGAACGGGACGGCGTCGGCCCGTTGTGCCGCCTCCTCTTCCGGCCAGGAGAAGCCGGTGACATTCTTGTTTTTGACAAGCGGAGTGCCGTCGCTGAGGGGAACGTTGAGCAGGCCGGCCGGTCCGTGGCATACCGCCGACACGATCCGGTCGGATTCGTAGAATTTTGCCGTCACTGCACCGAGGTCGTCACCGCCGAAGTCGAACATCACACCGTGGCCGCCGGTGAAGTAGATGGCGTCGTATTCCTCGACGGCGACGTCAGTAACTTTCTTCGTGTCACAGAGAAGATCCATGAACTCGCGGTCGCGGTAGCGCTTGTCGGTGCCGAGGTCACCGAGCACGTCGTGAGCGAGGCTCTCCGGGTCGATCGGTACGTAACCACCTGCAGGGCTGACAATGTCGACTTCGTAGCCGTTATCGGTGACGTAGTCGTAGAAGTGCGTCAGTTCGCCCAGCCACAGACCTGTCCGATAGCCGACCTTCTGATATTCGGCGACGTTCGTCACGACGATGAGGATGCGGTTCTTGGTGGCCATGGTGGTCTCCTGATCGGGTACGAGGTTTCAGCGGCGTCGGGCAGCGGCCGACCGGCGCGGTATCAGAGACATTCGGTACCGAGTGTGGTGGCAGCGCCCCTCAGAGAAGTGTCGTCGTTCTCGCATGCCATAACAACCAGCATTCCCATCCGTTCGGGCAACGCCTACCACTGAACGCTGCGTTGATCCCAGCTCCGGGAGCACTCGGTGAGAACGTCCACCAGCGTGTCGCGTTGCTGAGTGATCACTTCGTGTGACGCGATGACGCCCACGGCAGCAACGGTTTTCCCATTGTCCCGTACTGCGATGGAGACACCGTCACCTTGCTCGGAGGCATTGGGGGAAGCGCATATCCCAGTTTGTTCGATCTCAGGCAATGCCGCGAAGAATTTGTCGACGAGGGGTTGCTCATCCTCGCCGACATTTTTCAGGTACGCCCAGAGATCCCGCTTTTCCATGCCCGCGAGCAATACCCAACCGCCGGAGGTGCGGATGAGGGAACGCCGCACGTAGTTCTCGGCGAGGTAGGCGAACCGGGGGTCGGACGAGCAGTAGTCGACGTAGAAGATGTCCGGTCCGACTGCAATGGACAGTACGGTCGTCAGGCCGGCCCGTTGGTGCACCTCTTCGAGGTCGGCATGCGTCACCGTCGAGACGGGCTGCCGCCCTGCCAATCGGTTGAGCAGATACGGCGCACTGCCCAGGGAGTAGCGCCGGTCGTGTTCGCCCAGATATCCGGTGGCGACGAGACCGTTGACCAAGCCCTGAACCGAACTGATCGGGGCCGAAAGCTCTTTTGCTATCTCGCTGAGGGTGATTCCGCCACGAGCCCGCGCAACGCATTCGAGGATCGAGGCGATGCGATCCACGGTGCGATGACGAGCGCGGGCCCGCGCCCCTGTTGCGCCCTCCGGTTGCACCACGACAATTCCTCCTCGGTAGTCGCTCGGCGCGACTGCGACCCACCCTATCAGATACGTATATACGTAATCAACTCCAGTATTGCGTAGACGTGGCTCGAGGTGCCATAGTC
Organism: Rhodococcus sp. ZPP; assembly: GCF_017656075.1. Classification (NCBI taxonomy): domain Bacteria; kingdom Bacillati; phylum Actinomycetota; class Actinomycetes; order Mycobacteriales; family Nocardiaceae; genus Rhodococcus; species Rhodococcus sp. ZPP. The sequence continues at coordinate 4,504,676 of NZ_CP058638.1, read as the reverse complement.
GTTGAAGCCACCTCGAACGAACCCATGTCGGCTTGAACGGAAAGACCACCACCATGAGCACCCTCAGACTGGTTCCCCCGGTCTCCGCCGATCCCCACGCCGCGGACGCCCTGCGCGCCGAGGTTCGCGAATTCCTCGCCGGCCAACGCGCCGAGGGCAAGATCGGCCGGGACGTCGACTGCTGGCTCACCGGATGGGACGAGGACTTCTCCCGCGCCCTGGCCGCCCGCGGTTGGCTCGGCATGACTGTGCCCGTCGAGTACGGCGGCCACGGCCGTAGCCACCTCGAGCGGTTCGTCGTCACCGAGGAATTGCTGGCTGCCGGGGCACCCGTCGCAGCGCACTGGATTGCCGATCGGCAGATCGTTCCGTCGCTCCTGAAGTACGGCACCGAAAATCAGAAGCAGCAATACCTGCCGGCCATTGCGAGTGGTGCGTGCTATTTCGGTATCGGTATGAGCGAACCGGATTCCGGTTCCGATCTGGCGAGCGTTCGCACCAAGGCCACCCGGGTCGACGGCGGCTGGTCGATCACCGGCACCAAGGTATGGACCTCGGGCGCACACCGTGCTCACGCATTCTTTTGCCTTGCCCGCACCACCGCGGTCGATCCCGCGCACCGGCACGACGGACTGAGCCAGTTCATCGTCGATCTGCATTCCCCGGGTGTCGACATTCGGCCCATCGTGTCGATGAACGGCGAGCACCACTTCAACGAGGTCATACTCGACGACGTCTTCGTCGCCGACGACATGGTGTTCGGCACCATCGGCGACGGCTGGCAACAGGTCACCTCCGAATTGAGCTTCGAACGCAGCGGTCCCGAGCGATTCCTGTCCACGTTCACCTTGCTGGCAGAAACCGCCGAGCAGATGCGCAGCAGTGCGATCCCCCGGCATACCGACCTCGGCCGTTATGTCGCCCGCATCGCCGGTCTGCATCAGATGTCGACCGCCGTCGCCGGCGCGCTCGAACGCCGGGAACCGGCCGATACAGCTGCCGCCGTCGTCAAGGTCCTGGGCACGTCCACCGAGGGCGACATCGCCGATTTCGCCGACCTGCTCACCGGTGACTATTCGCCGGATCGGGCCGAATACCACGACATGCTCGACGACGCCGTCGTGCAACGCCCCGGATTCACTCTCCGCGGCGGTACCAACGAAGTTCTGCGCGGCGTGATCGCGCGAGGATTGGGGATGCGCTGATGACTGCACCGTTCACGGTCGACCACGACCTCGTCGAGATGATGTCCGCGGTCTTCGCGAGCCACCGCGAACAGAACGAGCCGGAGAGCGGCACCGCCCCCTGGGATACGGGCTTGTGGAGCCGGCTGGACGAGCTGGGTTTGGTCCGGCTCACCGGCCGGGAAGAAAACGGGGGCAGCGGCGCGGGCTGGTTCGAGGCCGCCGAGCTGATCCGCGCGTCCGCCTCTCACGGCGTCCGAATTCCATTGGTCGAACACGACTTGCTGGCCGGGTGGCTTCTCGAGGTCACCGGCTCTCCTGTCGATGCAGCGCGCCGCACGGTATGCGTGCTCGACAAAGAAGGAATGGCCTCCGGCGTGCCCTGGGCAGCCCAGTCCGACAAGGTCGTTCTCGTCTGGCGGAACGGCGACACCTACCACGTCGCCGACGTCGAAACCTCGACGCTGGACATCGCTCCCGGCACCAACGTTGCCGGCGAACCGCGCGACACCGTCACCGCCGACACCACCGTTCTGTCGGGCACCCCGATCGCGGATGCCGTCGTCGACCAGTTACTGCTGCGCGGCGCACTGGCACGCGGACTGCAAACGTGCGCCGCACTCGCACGCATCCTGGACCTCTCGATCACCCACACGACCGAACGCACCCAGTTCGGGCGTCCACTCGCCAAGTTCCAGGCCGTCCAGAACCTGGTCGCCGACATTGCCGCAGAAGTCGCCCTTGCCCGCGCCGCTACCGACGCCGCCCTCATCGAAGCTGTCCGCACCGACTGGTCCGGACCCAACCTCGAGTTCCTCGTCGCCGCTGCCCGATCTTGCGCAGGCCACGCCACCTCCGTGGTGGTGCGCAACGCCCACCAGGTGCATGGCGCGATTGGCACCACTCGCGAGCACCGGCTGCACGAATTCACCACACCCGCTCTCGCGTGGCGTTCGGAGTTCGGCTCGGTCCACTACTGGGACGAAAAATTGACCGCGGCCGCCCTCGAAGCAGGGCGCGAGGGCCTCTGGGCCCTCGTCACCGCCTGAACACCTAGCTCCGCCTCGCCGACACCCTGCGCGTCGACGCTCGACTCTGACAAGGAATACAACATGGCTGACCTGGAATACACCGTCACCGGCGGCGTCGGCACCATCCTGCTCAATCGCCCACACCGTAAGAACGCCTTCACCTTCGACATGCTGGACGCCTGGGCCGAGGCGCTGCGGTCGGCACGCACCGACCCGGACGTGCGCGTCGTGCTCGTCACGGGTGCCGGAGGATCGTTCTGCGCCGGCGTGGATCTCGACGACTTCTCGGAGATCACCTCCACACTCGGCCGTCAGCAAGTACTGCAGGACCGCGTTCACCGCGTAGCCGCGGCTGCCCTCGACCTCGACAAACCACTGATCGCCGCCGTCGACGGTGTCGCGGTCGGCGCAGGCATGGACATGGCCCTGGCCTGCGACATCCGTCTCGCCTCGACTCGGGCGCGCTTCTCGGAGGCGTATGTACGGGTCGGGCTGATCCCCGGTGACGGCGGTGCCCACCTGCTGCCCCGCATCGTCGGTCAGGCACGCGCTCTCGAACTGCTGTGGACCGGACGCTTCGTCGAAGCCCAAGAAGCCCTCGACCTGGGCATCGTCCTGTCAGTACACTCCCCGGAGGAACTGCCTGAAGCCGCCCAGGATTTGTGCCGACGCCTTGCCGACGGTCCCCCGGTCGCGATCCGCGCCATCAAGCGTCTTGTGCGGAATGGCGAGAACGTCGACTTCAGAACGTCGCTGTCGATGGTGGCCGCCGAGCAAGCCGTCGTGCAGTCGACCCAGGACTCCGCAGAGGCCGTCGCGGCCTTCCGTGAGAAGCGCGCACCCGCCTTCGTCGGCGAGTAACAGAAGTCACCGAACGCATCGGCAGTCACTCACGAGCGCCCAGAGCGGCACCGAGAAGACCACCGATCTGCGCCGAAACTTCGCGAACGAGGTGGGCGCTGTTCGCGACCATGTCCGTGAGGCTCGAAGGACCCTTGGCGATGGAGAACGCCGAAACGACTCCAGAAGAAGCAATTTCGGCAGCCGACAGCTGAACCGTTCCCGCGATCACGACGACCGGGCAACTCGGTGGGGTGACGTCGAGGACGCCGCGGACGACCTTCCCTCGCAGCGACTGCGAGTCGAACGAACCCTCGCCCGTCAGAACCACGTCTGCATGAGCGCAGATGTCGCGCAGTCCGACGACGTCCGAGACCAAACGGGCTCCGGGTGTGAGTTCGGCTCCCAGAAGTGGCACCAGGCAGGCCGGCATTCCACCGGCAGCGCCCGCTCCTGGATGCTGGGCGATGTCGATACCGGTCGCAGCTCTAATGATCCGCGCAAGGTGCTCAAGCCCGGCGTCGAGGTCGATCACGTTCTGTGGTGTCGCCCCCTTCTGCGGACCGAACACCGCTGCCGCGCCGGATGATCCACACAATGGGTTGTCGACGTCTGTGGCGACGCGCCACCGGACGTGACGGGCGCGCGGATGAAGCTGGGAATCATCGACAGACGCGATACTCGCAAGGCCGGCTCCACCGGGTTCCACCTCACGACCGTCGGAATCGAGGAACCGCATCCCGAGTGCTCGGAGAAACCCCGTCCCGCCGTCCGTGCTCGCCGATCCGCCGATGCACAGCACGATTTCGCCGACGCCCTGGTCCAGCAGAGTATGCGCGATGACACCGACGCCGTAGCTGTCTGCGCGCATGGGCTGCAGGGGGATATCGGACACCTGCGGAAGACCGTTCGCTTCGGCGGCTTCGATGATGCCGACCACTCCGTCATTCGAAATTCCGTATCGAGCCGTCCGTGCCCGCCCCACCGCGTCGGTCGTATCGAGAAATCTTGGAACGGCGTGCCAGTTGGCGAGTAGTGCATCCAGGGTGCCCTCGCCGCCGTCGGCAAGGGGGCACTCGATGATGACCGTGTCCGGACCGAGCGCACTTCGCACACCTTCGGCCATCGCTGCGGCGACCTCGGCAGCCGTCAGACTCCCCTTGAAGGAGTCGGGCGCGATGACGACCGTGGGGTGACGACGAAGCATGCGACGGAGCCTAGGTCACTATCGGGCCCTTCGCAGGGGCAGAGGAACCAGATTTCATCCGGCCGGACGAGGCTCGAGGTATCGAGGACAGCAGCTGTCCTGAATGGCTTCTAGCCTGATGCCAACCGAATGAAAGGAGATCCGATGACGCTCGTTCCGCGCAGGTCAGAGCGACCGTGCCACTCGAAATCCGAGATCGTCGATGGAGAACGACGGGTGACTGCGACGACGGCACGTCGCCCCACATCCTCGGGCTTCCTCGGCCCAGCTCCCGCCGCGGAAGGTTCGGTACGAGCCGTACACCTCGGCGTCGTACACATCCCAGCACCACTCCCACACGTTCCCCAACATGTCATGGAGGCCCCACGCGTTGGGCGCTTTTCCGCCCACCCCATGGACGTGTCCGCCGGAATTGCCGCTGTACCAGGCGATGTCGTCGAGTTCGCCGTATCGGTATCCGGATGTTCCTGCTTTGCAGGCGTACTGCCACTCCGCTTCGGTGGGAAGACGGTATCCGTCGGACTCGCGAGTGCACGAAACATGCCGGCCGCCGTCGGTCACCGAGTAGTACTCCGTCAGCCCCGATTCCCGCGACAGCACATTGCAGAATTCGACGGCGTCGTGCCACGAGACATCGACCACCGGCGCGGCGCCATTGGAGGAAGACTTCGCGGAATCGTTCATGATGCGGGAATACAGCGAAGCGGTGACGGGGCTGCGCGCGAGGAGGAAGCTCTCGAGTTCCACCGTCCACGCCGACGCTTTCCGGTCGTCTCTCAACGCAACTTCGCCGACAGGGATTCGGGCCATCGCGACAGCGAGGCCGACCCTCGGATTCGACATGGAACGACCCTTCGCGATCAGCTGGATTACCGTGCAACATTCTTCAAGGCATTAGACCCAGCGGGCATCACGCGGTCAAGGCTTTCACTCAGCCGACCTGTCCGTCACCGGTACAGAAAGGCCGCCGTCCCCTTGACCTCGAGTGAACTCGAGGTAATAGCGTCCGATCATGATCATCAGGTGTTCAGCCGTCCGAAATATACAAGCGACATCGTCCGGGCAACCTGTAAGTTGGTCTGCGATCGACGGGGGACGACGTGATTCGTAACAAGCATCGAAGTGTGCGGGCTTCACCGTGCGCCACTGCGCTGCGGCACACACATTCAGGCGCACACCACTGTGACGGTTCGCCGTCACTTCAGGCAGGGAGATCTTCATGACATCCGAAGCGGCGATCGAGGCAATAGAGCTGGTCAAGCGATTCGGCGACAACGTGGCGGTCGATGGGGTGAGCTTCACGGTTCCGCAGGGATCCGTTCTCGGATTGCTCGGCCCCAACGGCGCGGGCAAGACCACGACAGTGCGGATGATGACCACCCTGAGTGTCCCCACCAGTGGAACTGCACGGGTGGCCGGTCACGACGTCGTCACCGACCCCGGGGCGGTGCGGCTGAGCATGGGACTGACCGGCCAGGCCGCGACCATCGACGAACTGCTGACCGGACGTGAGAACATCCGGATGATCGGCGAGCTCTACGGGCTGTCGGGCAAGGCAGCTCGCCGTGCCAGCGACGAACTCCTCGAACGGTTCTCCCTCACCTCCGCCGGTGACCGGATCGCTCGAACCTATTCGGGTGGAATGCGCAGGCGTCTCGACCTCGCCGTGAGTCTCGTTGCCACACCACCGGTGCTGTTCCTCGACGAACCCACAACCGGACTCGACCCGGCCAGTCGGATCGAATTGTGGGATGTACTCCGGGAACTGGTCGAGGACGGAACGACACTGCTGCTGACGACGCAGTATCTCGAGGAAGCCGACCAACTTGCCGACAAGATCGTCGTCATCGACAAGGGCAAGGTCATCGCCTCCGGCACCCCGGTGCAACTGAAGGACCAATCCGGCAAGGCCAGTCTCGTTCTGACGGTATCGCACGTGGCCGATCTCGACGAGGCCGAGCGCATGCTCCGCCAGCACGTCTCGGACGTGCGGGTCGACAGGTCGGCCCGGCAACTGTCGGCGCCGACCGACGGTCTACGCGACATGACGCGTATCGCGAATCTTTTCGACGACAGCACCATCCTTCTCGATGACATCGGTCTCAAACGTCCGAGCCTCGACGATGTCTTCCTGAGCCTGACCGGTCACCGCGCCGAGACGGCCGAAACCGCACGTACCTCAGATGACCTGGAGACAGCCAGATGACCACCACATCCACACTGAACCCCACCGCGATCGGTACCCGGCTGACTCGCCCCGACATCAAGCCTGCGGGACTGGCACGTCAATCGTGGATCGTGGTGCGGCGGAACCTCACCCACATCAAGCGGATGCCGGAGATGCTGCTGGATGTCACCATCCAGCCGGTGATGTTCGTTCTGCTGTTCGCCTACGTTTTCGGTGGGTCGATCATGACGTCGGGCGCGAATTACCGCGAATGGTTGCTTCCCGGCATCATGGCTCAGACCATGGTGTTCTCCTGCTTCGTGGTCGCCGTGGGGTTGAACTCGGACCTCGACAAGGGCATCGTCGATCGCTTCCGGTCACTACCGATCTCGCGGTCGTCGATCCTCATCGGCCGGAGCGTGTCCAGCATCATCCACTCCAGCATCGGCGTCGTCGTCATGTCGCTGACCGGCCTCCTCATCGGCTGGCGCATTCACAACGGCTTCGGTGAGGCGGTACTCGCGTTCGCGCTGCTGTTGCTGTTCGGCTTCGCGATGATCTGGTTCGGCATTCTCGTCGGATCGTTGATGCGCTCGGTCGAGGCGGTCCAGGGGTTCATGTTCACCTCGATGTTCCCCATCACGTTCCTGGCCAACACCTTCGCACCCACCGAACAGATGCCGACCTGGCTGCGGACCATCGCGGAATGGAACCCGATCTCCGCGCTCGTGCAGGCCATGCGCCAGCTGTGGGGCAACGCTCCCGCAGCACCCGCCGGCGCGGCGTGGCCGCTCCATCACGCGGTTCCGGTCACGATCGGCTGGTCACTGCTGCTGATCGCGATCTTCGCGCCCCTCGCGGTGCGAGCCTTTCTGAACCGGACCCGCGACTGACCGATACGGACGGCAGCTAGCCCGACACCTCGTCCACCAGCCCCCACACCATCGCAGTCTGCGCGTCGAGGGCAACGCCGGTCACGCACAGCCAGAAGGCACGCCAGCGTCCGATCCGCCGCGGCACGCTGACGGTGCCGCCGGCACCGGGGATCAGCCCCATCGCCACCTCGGGAAGCCGGAAAAGGGAGTCCGGGCGGGCGACGATTCGGTCTGCGAACGCGGGAACTTCGATTCCTGCTCCCACGCAGCTACCGTGCACGCGGACCTCGATCCGGTCCGCGAGCTGCGCGACGAGCCGGCCGGCGCCCGCCCGGGTGCGGATCAGATGGGCGGTGGCCAGGTCGGGTGTCGTGCCGAATTCGTCGAGGTCACCCCCCGCGGAGAAGGAAGGTCCGGAGCCGTCGAGAACGATTTTCGTGATGGTGGTGTCCACGAGTGCGAGCCGCAGCGCCTCGACCAGACCGTGACGGACCTCGGCGCCGTAAGCGTTGCGGCGTTCGGGCCGATTCAAAGTGACCAGAAGCTCGTCGTCCTCCCGCCGGACCAGCACCGGTTCCTGCGGCGAGGGTGGCGGCAACGGGCGCGGCCCTCGCTGCTCGAGCCATCGACGAAACTCCGGGCCCCCGAGCAGAGTGGAATACGCCAGCGATTCGACGTCGATCGCGGCAGGCGCCGTCAGGTGCTCGGAAAGCTTCAGCACCTGGGCCAGTACCAGCGTCGAGTGCGGGTTTTCGGCGACCTTGCGGTGCAATTCTCCGACTGCCACATCCGGGTCCGGCACGGACACCGCGACGCGGTTGCCCGGCGCCGACTCGGCGACGAGCGTCGTGTCGAGGGCGGACGCCACCTTCTGCACATCCGGTGACAACTCACGGCCACCGTGGTGCAGTCCCACAAGTATCCGGTCACTGACGCGTGCCCTGTCCGCGGCGCGCACGCAGGTGACCGGATCGGCGGCGCCGTCGAGGTTCACCGTGAGCATCGGGCTGTCGATCTCGGCGCCCTCGGACAGCAGCGGGCGGTCCGCAGCACCGTCGGCCAACTGCTCGAGCGTGATCGTTCGGACGTCGTTACCCATGGATACAGCCTGCCAGCTCCATATCGGTTGCGTGCAGCCGGGTTTCGTCCACCGCGTAGCATCGACGCCGTGCCCTCCCCCTCGACGACGGATCCCTCGGACCCGGTGCGGGACTGGGCCGACAGTGGCGTCGTCGCACTCACCGGCCGCCACGGCGGTTCCCCGATCGTGCCGCCGGGGCGAGCCGCGACCGTGGCGCGGGAAAGGGCCTCGTGGATCGCCGAGGTCACGGAACTCAGTTCGGATCCCGTGCTTGTCGACGGTCCGCGACTCCTGTCCGAACGGGCCGCCTTCACCGGGCACAGCCGGCGTGGGGACATCTCGGTCGGCGGCAGTTGTCGCCTCCTGCCCACGTCGGACGGGTGGGCGGCGGTGTCGTGTGCGCGACCCGATGATCCCAGCCTGTTGGGGGCGCTGATCAGCCGCGCCGTCGACGAGTCCGATCCCTGGCCCGCCGTTGCCGAGTGGCTGAAGACCCACACCGGATCGGAGTTGGACGAGCGGGCGGAACTGCTGGGCATCGCGGCGGGTTCGCTCCGGTCCACGGAAACGATCCCTGGTCCTCTCGTGCCGCTGGCACCTCGCTCGGTGCAGGGATTGCTGGTCGTGGATTTCAGCGCCCTGTGGGCGGGACCGCTGTGTGCTCATCTACTCGGGTTGGCCGGCGCCCGCGTCGTCAAGGTCGAGACACCGACCCGCGCGGACGGCGCCCGCCGTGGCAACGCCGACTTCTACGCCCTGCTGCACGGCGGCCACGAGGCGGTGGTTCTCGACCCGGATACCGCCGAGGGTAGGCGGTCGTTGGCTCTGTTGGTCGAGACGGCCGACATCGTCATCGAGGCATCCCGGCCGCGCGCGCTCCGGCGCTTCGGCCTCGATGCCGACGAATCGGTGGCGCGGGGAACCACGTGGGTGTCGATCACCGCCGCCGGGCGCGGGTCGGATCGGATCGGCTTCGGTGACGACCTCGCCGCGTCCGCCGGCCTGGTCTCGCACGATACGGACGGTTCCCCGTTGTTCGTCGGTGACGCGATCGCCGACCCCCTCACCGGTCTCACCGCCGCAGCACTGGCGATGTCGGCTCCCGCCGACGGATCGGGGTACCTGTGGGACATCTCGATGTCCGCGGTCGTGGCGGCCACGTTGACCGGCGAGCCCGAGGTGCAGTCCGAACGGCGAAGCGGTCATTGGGTCCTCGTGACGGACTCGGGTGTGGCCGATGTCGCGCATCCGCACCGCCGGACACCGCGAGGGCGGGTCGCGGATGTCGGAGAGAACACCGTCGAAACTCTCCGCAGCCTCGGAATTCCGGTGCCATGACCGACCTCCTCATCCGCAACGCGGAACTGGGCGGCGTGTCCGGTGTCGACATACGTATCTCCGGCGGAACGGTCACCGAGATCGGGCGCGGAATCACCCCGGCAGGCGCCGAGGTGATCGACGCCGACGGTGGGGCTGTGCTGCCCGGACTCACCGACCATCACCTGCACCTGCACGCCATGGCCGCCGACGCCGTCTCGGTTCGGTGCGGACCTCCCCATGTTCGCGACCGCGGGGATCTCGCTCGCGCACTCGAACGTGCCCAGGCCGACGACAACGGGTGGGTGCGCGGTGTCGGATACATCGAAACTGTTGCCGGCGAGCTGGATTCATCTGTTCTCGACACCCTGCACGGGCAACGGCCGGTGCGCATTCAACATCGGAGCGGGGCGATGTGGGTGCTCAACGGCGCCGCTATGGCGGCCGCGCGCCTCGCAGAGACCCACCACCCAGGAGTCGAGCTCGACCACGCCGGGGCCCCGACCGGGCGGGTCTGGCGCGCCGACACCTGGCTGCGTGAACGTCTGCCACGCTCACAACCGCCCCGGTTGGCAACCATCGGTGCGGCGCTGGCCCGTTTCGGGATCACGACCGTCACCGACGCCACCCCCGACCTTTCCGCCGAGTCGCAGCAGGCCATCGGTTCTGCCGTCCGCTCTCGCGAACTTCCCCAGCGGGTGCATCTGCTCGGCGCGCCGCTTCGAGGCGACCCGGACACCGTGGCGGGACGCGTCAGCGTGGGCCCGTACAAGATCGTGCTGGCAGATTCGGGTTTTCCGGACCTCACGGAGTTGGCCGACCTCATCCGCGACGTTCACGCGCTCGGCCGCGCCGTCGCCGTCCACTGCGTGAGCCGGGAAGCGCTGCTCATTCTTCTCAGCGTGTTCGACGAGGTCGGCACAGTTCCGGGTGACCGTATCGAACACGGCGCACTCATCCCCCGCGAGAGCCTCGACGACGTTCGCCGACGGGGATTGCGGGTGGTGACGCAGCCGGGTTTCCTCGCCCACCGCGGCGACGACTACCTGCGCGACGTCGACCCGCGGGACCTCCCGGATCTCTACCGCTGTCGCTCGCTGATCGACGCCGGCGTCCCCCTCGCGCTGTCGAGTGATGCCCCCTACGGGCCGCTCGATCCGTGGCAGGTGATCGCAACAGCCGTCGACCGCCGCGCACCCACCGGCGACATCGTGGGCATCGACGAGCGCATCACCGCTGCCGAAGCCCTGGACCGCTACCTCGCACCCGCCGGGGACCCGGGTGGCCGACCCCTCGGAGTCACCGTGGGAGGACCCGCCGACGTGGTGCTGTTGCACGTTCCGCTCGACGAAGCGTTGCGGATACTCGGCTCCGAGGTCGTTCGGAGCACCGTGCTGGACGGAATCGTCACTTACGCTGCGTCCGTGGACAATTCCCATTGAGCCGAGGAGTCGATCCGGATTCGCCGCCGACCGGGCATTTCGGCGCTATCGTGTTTTCGATGACGTACACACCCGATCCGCGTGTCGACGCCTACATCGATGCCTTGCCGGAGTGGCAGCAGACGATCTGCAGGGAAGTCCGGGAGCTCGTACACGAGGCGGATCCGGAGGTCACCGAAACCATCAAGCGCACGGTCCAGCCGTACTTCGTGCTGCAGGGCAATGTGTGCGCACTGCTGGCGGCGAAAGATCATGTCAACGTGTTTCTGTACGACGGCGGTATCGTCCCCGATCCGGACGGAATCATCACCGCCGGCCACGACAACAAGACCGCGCGCACGGTGGCCTTCCGGGAAGGCGAGAAGATCGATGCACCGCCGCTGCTGGCGATGTTTCAGCAGATCATCGCCAATAACCGTGCGGGCGGGTGGCGGAAGTTGAAGAAGGAGATGTAGCTCGGAAAGTGCGCGAGTGGTGCCTTCCGGGGGTTAGGTTGGCTGCATGGCGACCGGCAAGAGCAAGTCTCCCGCTGTCGAGCTGGCGGTCGGTGATCGCACCGTGCGGATTTCTCATCCGGAACGCGTGTATTTTCCGGCCACGGGGGCGACGAAACTCGATCTCGCGAACTATTACCTGAGCGTCGGTGACGGCATCGTGCGCGCGCTCCGGGAGCGGCCCTGTATGACCCATCGCTTCCCGGACGGACTGAGCGGGGAGAAAGTTCATCAGAAACGGTTGCCGCGCGGAGCACCGGATTGGGTCCAGACTGTGCGGGTGACCTTCCCCCGTTATGGGCGTCACGCCGACGAGTTGTGCGTGACGCATCTGGCCGACGTGATCTGGTCGGTGCAGATGTCCGCAGTGGAGTTCCACCCGTGGAACTCCCGCCGGGCGGACGTGGAGAAACCCGACGAGTGGCGGATCGATCTCGATCCCATGCCCGACTGCGGTTTCGACAGGGTGCAGCGCGTCGCCGGTGTCGTGCACGAGGTGCTCGACGAACTGGGGGCGACGGGCTGGCCGAAAACCTCCGGCGGATCCGGCGTCCATGTCTACGTGCGCATTCAGCCCGACTACGGATTCGACGACGTACGCCGTGCGGCGCTGGCCTTCGCCCGTGAAGTCGAGCGGAGGGCGCCGAAAGATGTGACCACGACGTGGTGGCGTAAGGACCGCGACCCCGAGAAGGTTTTCGTGGACTACAACCAGAACGCCCGCGACCACACCATCGCCAGTGCGTATTCGGTGCGGGGTGTGGCCGAGGCAACGGTTTCGACGCCGGTGTCCTGGGACGAGATCGACGATGTCGACCCGCGGGAATTCACGATCGCCACGGTTCCCGCCCGTTTCGAGAAACTCGGTGACCTGCACGCCGGAATCGACGATGCGGTGTTTTCCCTGGCCCCCCTGTTGGAATGGGCGGAGCGGGACGAAGCCGCCGGCCAACCCGATCCCGGTGGCGCCGAGGACTGATCACCGACGCCACCACCCATCCGGCGCGATGATCGCGAGCTCATATGCCTTGACGCGTATATACCCGAAGGCGCATACTCCAACCATGGCGCCCGATGTGTTTACCGTGGTAGCCGAGCCGCAGCGCCGCCGGATTCTGGAACAGTTGCGCGGCGGCCAGGCGAGCGTCGGAGAGTTGGTCGACGTCCTCGACCTCTCGCAGCCCACGGTGTCGAAGCATCTACGGGTACTGCGCCAGGCGGGGTTCGTCACGTGCCGCACGGCGGCGCAGCACCGTATCTACAGCTTGCACCGTGACCCGTTCGACGAACTCGAGGCGTGGCTCCGGCCGTACCGCCAACTCTGGGATCGCCACCTCGACGCACTCGGACATCACCTCGATTCGAAGGAGAACAGGACATGACAGAGACCAATCGCCCGAGCGCGTACCGCCCCGGACCACTCGGTCGAGTCGAGACCACACCGGAGGGCGACCGGTGGACGCTGACGTTCGTTCGCGAGTTCCCACACTCCCCGTCAGCGCTGTGGACAGCACTGACCGATCCGGCGGAACTGCCGCAATGGGCGCCGTACACGGCGAGCCGCAACCTCGGAACACTCGGCCCCGCCACGCTCGTCATGGTCGACGGGGAAGAGCGAACCGAACTCGACGGCAACGTCACGCGCGCGGACGCCCCGCACATTCTCGAACACGCATGGGGCGACGACGTCCTGCACTGGCAGATCGACGAAACCGAGTCGGGAACGCGACTGACACTGCGCCACACGCTCGACGACAAACGCACCACTGCGATGACGGCCGCCGGCTGGCACATGTGCTTCGACGTGGCCGAAGCACTCTTGGGTGGCAGCCCGATCGGGCCCATTGTCGGCGGTGACGCGATGAACTACGGCTGGCGCGAACTCAACGAGCAGTACTCCGCGCTGCTCGGAGTCGAGCCGATCGACCCGACACTCGAGTGAACCGCTGACAGTGTTCGACTGCGCCAGTACGGTCGAAACCATGAGACTGCAATGGGAATCTGTTGTCGTCAACGCGGTGAATCCGGCCGCTCTCGGACAGTGGTGGGCGGCCGCCCTGGGCTGGGGGCTGGTTACCGACATCGAAGGGGATGTGCACATCCGGCCGACACCGGAGAGTCATCCGGAAATCCTGTTCGTCGCCGTTCCGGAACCCAAGCAGATACAGAACAGGCTGCATCTCGACTTTCGGCCCGACGATCAACAGGCCGAGGTCGAGCGACTCCTCGCCCTGGGCGCCAGACACGCCGACGTCGGTCAGGGACAGGAGAGTTGGGTCGTGCTCGCCGATCCGGAGGGCAACGAATTCTGTGTTCTCCGAAGTCGGTAACGCTCACTCACACAGTCGCCCCGCGCAGATCCCGGAGAGCCTCGTGTTGAACGACGAGTACCCGGCCCACCGGGACGCCGACGACCCCCGCCGTGTCGTGAACGGACAGTCCGTCGATCACTCTCAGCAGCATGATTTCCCGAGCAACGGGGTGTAGGCGCTGCAGGAGCAGCGATACCTCCCGAGGTGCGTCGACAATGCCGAATTCGGCGTCGGCGCGGGCACGGTTCACCGTTCCGGCCATCCGTCGATACACCTCGCGCACCGGAAACTCGTGAGAAGCAAGCGAAGATACGTCGCGGGCGACGACGAGCAACGCCTCCTGCGCCACCTCGCCGACCCGACGCGATGCCTCACGACCGTTCCCCAACCTGGCACGGCAGTACCGCACCACGTACGGCCACAGCAGCGTGGTCAACCGTTCGACGCCGGCACGATCCCCTGATCTAGCGGCAGTTGCCGCGGAACGCACATCGTCACCGAACATACGTCCATCCTCCGACACGTCCGACGAGGACACATCAGGGATTGTCCCCATCTCGAGATGCGTAGAAGTCCCTATAATTCGGGCTTGCGTCGCAGGTTCTTCACGTGTCCGCGTTGCTTCTTCGCCTCGAGCCTGCGCCGATGGGAGCCCTTGGTCGCGGTTGTCGGGCGTCGCCGACGGGGTTCGGACAAGAGCGCCGCCCGCAACAGGGCCGACATCCGAGCCCGTGCCGCTCGGCGGTTTCGCAACTGAGACCGGGTATCGGAAGCTGTCACCGTCACCACCCCGTCGACGAGTCGGTGTCCCAGACCGACCTGCAACCGCTCATACTGTCCCGCCGTGAGAATCGACAACGCGCGCACGTCGATCGACAGCTCCACCCGCGAATCCGTCGTATTGACGCCCTGCCCACCGGGACCGCCCGAGCGAGAGAACCGCCACTGCAACTCTGCGGCAGGAACGATCAGCGATCGAGTGATCTCGAGGTCGTCGGTGACGTCACTCCCTGGAAGTGCCCGGGGCCCGTCGCTCATGATCACAGTGTGCCCGAGGGGACGACAACGCATACATCCCAGAACCCGCGCACGAGTGTCGGAAGCGGCATGCCGGCGTAACAGAGAAGCCCCGAGCAACGATATCCCGCGGACTTCCAATATCTCCGAAGGACCGCATGACTCACGTTCCGCCACCCGTATCCGCCACCCGGCGGAAGTGGCCTTGGATCACCGGCGCGATCGTCGCGGTGATTGCCGCAATCACTTTCCTCAGCCCCACCGAGGACGACCACTCGGCTGGCGCCGCGGCAGTATCCGCCTCCGAAACTTCGGTAGGGTCGCCGACCACGACTGCACCGGCACCGGCCTCCCCACATGCGGTGCTGCCGTCGGATCCTGATCTGTCCGCCGTCGAACCCCGGATGGTCGACGGGACTCGAGCGAGCGATGCGCTTCGCCTGCTCGATACCCTGGCGATCAAGGGCCGCGCCCCGAAAACCGGTTACGACCGCGAACTCTTCGGACAGTCGTGGACAGACGACGTGACGGTGGAGGGCGGCCACAACGGTTGCGACACACGCAACGACATCCTCCGGCGCGACCTTCGGAACATCGTGTTCAAACCCGGATCCCGCGACTGTGCGGTGCAGAGCGGGACCTTGCACGACCCGTACACCGGGAACACCCTCTTCTTCGTGCGCGGCGAGACCACCTCGAGCGCCGTGCAGATCGACCACGTCGTCGCGCTGTCCGACGCGTGGCAGAAGGGCGCCCAGCAGCTCGACACCGCGACGCGTCGCGACTTCGCGAACGATCCCCGGAACCTCAAGGCGGTCGACGGCCCCACCAACCAGCAGAAGTCCGATGGTGACGCCGCGACGTGGCTGCCGCCGAACCGAGGTTTCCGCTGCACGTACGTGGCCGACCAGGTGGAAGTCAAAGCTGCCTACGGGCTGTGGGTCACCCAGGCGGAGCGCGACGCGATAGCGCGGGTCCTCCAGGATTGCGGCGGCACCTCTCCCGTGGTCGCGCCGACTCCAGCGCCTGTGCCAGCCCCAGCCCCTGCCCCTGTGCCGGCTCCAGCGCCCGTCCCCTTCGCCGAACCCGCACCCCCCAGCGCGGTGTATTACAAGAACTGCTCGGCGGCCCGGGCCGCGGGCGCTGCGCCGGTGCGCGCGGGTGACCCCGGCTATGCGTCACACCTCGATCGTGACGGGGACGGCGTCGGCTGCGAGAACTGACCCGAAATACGCCTGCGACCCGAGCCTGACGAGGCACGCGTCCAGAGCACCCGTTATCGTGAAGTGGCCTGCAGGGACGTCGGGTACCTGTAGATCTGTTGTACATGTCAGAAAGATGAGATCGGCATGACCGCTGCACCCGACGAAGTCGGCACCCCCTCTCCCCCGACGGCCCCCGCCGCGCTGACCAGGCCTGCTCTGTCAGCACGTGAGGTGGAAGTCCTGCGACACTGGTTGCGCAGCGATTCCAAGCTCGCCGTCGCCGGTGACCTGCACATCGCTCTCGGCACGGTCAACACCCACCTGAGCCGCATCCGCGAGAAGTACGCGCTGGTGGGGCGTGACGCGACCACCAAGACGGCGTTGCTGGTCCGGGCGCTTCAGGACGACATCATCACCATCGCCGAACTCTGAGGCCTACGCCCTCCGCAGGGCGTCCCGATTGATCTCACCGACCGAGGTGAGGCCGCTCAGCCCCATCGTGAGGTCGAATTCGGCGATCACATTCGCGGTGGCGTCGCGGACGCCTTCGCGGCCAGCGAGTGCCAGACCATAGAGGTGTGGCCGGCCCAGAGTGACCGCGTCCGCCCCCAGAGCCAACGACTTGAAGACGTCGGCCCCCGTACGGATACCGCTGTCGAGGAGCACCGTCATCCTGCCGTCCACAACAGGCGCGATGTCTGCGAGAGCGTCGAGTGCCGAGACGCTGCCGTCCACCTGCCGCCCACCGTGATTGGACACCACGATGCCGTCGACACCCGTGTCGAGAGCGCGCCGGGCGTCGTCGGGATGAAGCACACCCTTGAGGAGGACGGGAAGGCTGGTCCGCTCGCGCAGCGTCTCGATGTCGCTCCAGCTCAACGAGGGCCGAGAGTAGATGTCGAGGAAGGTCTCGACGGCCGCGCGGGGCTCCGGTGACCGGAGATTGTCGAGGAACCGGCCCGGGAATCGCCGGGTCATCGACACGAGGGATCGGATCGCGCCGAGTGTCACCTCGACATCGGGCTTGGCCACTGCCGCCGCGATTCGATCGCGCACGATGCGGCGGAATACCGGGTCCGAGGTGTACTGCGCGATGCCCTGGCCCTGCGCGAACGGAAGCGAACCGAGGTTGAGGTCCTCCGGCCGCCAGCCGAGCATCGTCGTGTCGAGGGTGACCACCACAGCATCCGCCCCGATCTTCTCGGCACGGTGCAGAAGGCTGTCGACCAGCTCGTCGTCGGTGCTCCAGTACAGCTGGAACCAGCGGGGCGCATCACCCATCACCGCGGCGCTGTCTTCCATGGGCGCGCAGCCCTGGTTCGAGAAGATGTACGGGACACCCAGTTCGGCGGCCGCCGCCGCGATCGCGCCGTCACCCTCGGGGTGCGCCAGTTCCGCGGCGCCCACCGGTGCCAGCAGGACAGGTGCGGGTAGCCGTCGTCCGAACAATTCGACGCCGATGTCGCGGCGGGAGACGTCACGCAGCACGCGCGGAACGATCTGCCATGAGTCGAACGCCTCACGGTTGGCCTGCATGGTCCGGCCCAGCCCGGCGCCGCCGTGAACGTACGCCCAGGCCTTGGGACTCATCTTCCTGCGGGCGCGGCGTTCGAGCGTCGCGAAGTCCGTCGGGACAGTGGGTGTGCGTCCCAGAACACCGTCACGGTAGATCACGTTCTGGCGGGCCCGGCCCGGGTTGTCCTGGTTCTCGCTCACAGCCATGCGCCGAGTCTTGCACAGAGCACGAAGGCGCAGAGTCGATCGGACGCGTATGTTCGGTACCGGCACCACTTCCTGCAGACCTGTCTCACCACAGCACTGCCGCGTCCACCACCGCCGACGTTCCAGGAGTCCGAGATGCCCGATCGCCAGTCCCTCACCGGCGCACCCTGTTGGATCGACCTCACCAGTTCCGACCCCGCACAAGTCATTCCGTTCTACACCGACCTGTTCGGGTGGACCGCCGACACCGATGAAGATCCTCAATACGGTGGTTACACGATCTTCGGTAAGAACGGCTCACCGATAGCCGGCCTGGGTCCGCAGCAGCCCGGCAATCCCTACGGCAACATCTGGACCAACTACATCGCGTCCGAGGACGCCCAGGCCACGGCCGCGAAAGCGGCAGACGCGGGCGGCCGGGTGATGATGCCGCCCATGGTCGTCGGCGACCAGGGCTCCATGGCCATCCTCGCCGATCCCGCCGGCGCGGTCATCGGGGTATGGCAGGCAGATCAGCACAGCGGCTTCGGACTCGTCGACGAACCGGGAGCCCCCGTCTGGCACGAGACGCTCTCCCGCAACTATGCGTCCGTGCTCCCGTTCTATGCGGACGTGTTCGGCTGGTCGTACGAATCCATGGGCGACTCAACCGAATTCCGCTACTCCCAGGCGAAGATCGGCGACCGGATGGTGGCGGGCGTCATGGATGCCGACGCGTTCCTTCCCGAGGGCGTGCCGTCGTTCTGGCAGTTCTACCTCGGTGTCGACGACGCGGACGCCGCGGTGGCCCGGGTGACCGAGCTGGGCGGAAGCGTTCAGCGCGAACCGGAGGACAGCCCGTTCGGCAGGCTGGCGTCGGTGGCCGATCCGTTGGGTGCTTCCTTCCAGATCATGGGAATGCGGTCGTAACCGCTACGGCGCGGACGAGTTCGCGTCGCGCGCGTCCCAGATGTCGAGCAGCGACGTGAGGATTTCCTCGGCCATGCCTAGCCCGCCGAGGTGACTCTCGCCGCGCATCGTGTGAAACTCGGCATCCGGCAACATCGACACCATGTGCTCCCCGTGCCGGTGCGGGATGATGTGGTCGCAGTCGCCGTGCCACCAGCGGACCGGAGTCTTCACCTCGTTCACCCGGAACCCCCAGTCCCGCGCGAACAGCACCAGGTCGGCGAAGGGTGCACTGAGCTGCTTGCGGCCACCGTTGAGCAGGTCGTCGAGGAACATCGCCTTGAACTCCGGGCGGGCCAGGAGGCGCCGGTCCCCCTCGGGCGACAGCCGCCCGTACAGGTCGATGATCGGGGAGGCGAACGGCCTGGCCAAGCGGATGACGGAACTGGCCACCAGCCCGATGGGGATGCCGCCGGCCGCCAACGCCGGCGCTGCCAGCACCGCGAGGTCCATGAGCCCGCTGCGGATGGCGTCCGGCCCCTGCGTGGGCGCGACTCCACCGAGAATGCCGACGGCGACCACGCGGTCGGGCATCGCGTATGCCGCGCCCAGCGTGTAAGGGCCACCGCCCGACAGCCCCACGATGGCCATCTGGTCGATTCCCAGGGTGTCGGCGACGATACCCAGGTCCTCGGAGAAGTCGAGTACCGATTCGTACCGGAAGGACGTCGACGAACCGACACCCGGCCGGTCGATGCCGATCAGCCGCAGATGGTGCTTCTCCGCGAACGCCCGAGCCTCGGTCGGGACCTGACGGCGCGCGCCCGGGGTGCCGTGCAGCCAGATGACCGCACGACCCTGGGCGGCTCCGAACTCGGCGAAACCGATCCGTCGTCCCTCGCGTACGGCTACGGTGCCCTCCAACTGTGGGCGTGCGATATCGACCATGCGCACAGCTTCGCACGTGACCCCGGTCACGATTTCGACCAGGTCCCGGTCAGCGGTGGGCGGTGGATGTGAACTGGTAGGTCGCCGCGTCGACGATCTGTTCCGGCGACACCTCGATCTCGCCGTTCAACCACGCGGTGATCAACTCCGATAACCCACCGACGAACAGCAGGGCGGTGATCTCGTCCTGCGGCGACGACCACGCGCGGTCCCCGTAGAGCGCCTTGGACTCTTCTGCAACCATCGACGCGAACGCGCGCAGCAACTGACGGCGTCGTGTGCGCAGCGGTTCGGCACCCGCCGATTCGATGATCGACACCCTCCCCTTCCGCGGATCCTCCGTGAGAATCTCCACGAACGTCGCGATCGCCGCTCGCGCGCGCACTTCGGGATCTCCGGTGACGGTCTGCAGGGTGGCGTGCGCCGCCACCCGCACCTCCTCGGCGATCCCCTCGATGACCTGTACCAGCAGATCGTCGCGACTGCGGAAGCTCTCGTAGAAATATCGTTCGGTCAGTTTTGCCTCTGCACAGATCGCGGTCATGGTCGCCTTGTCACCGACCGTCCCGAAGACCTGCAACCCGGCTTCCAGCAGCCGTGCACGGCGATCTGCAGCCCGCTCCTGCGAACTTCTGCCGCGGTACTGCCGCGCCGGCTGAGTCATTCCTCGATGTTGACAGACCGTCCGGTGTGACGCACACTACACACAACTGACAGAGCGTCCTGTCACATCCTCGACGAGGAGAGCCGATGCCCAAGCTTCTTGCTCCCCCACCTCCCGACAGCACCCTGAGTCCCATCGCCGGTAACGCCGGACTTCCCATCATCGGACTGGGACTCGACTACATCCGCGACCCCATGGGACTGCTCGAAAGCCGCTGGGAGCGGTACGGGCCCGTGTCGTGGCTGAGCATGGCGGGCAAGCGGTGGGTCACCGTCATGGGGCCGGACGGCTGCCAGACGGTGCTGCAGAACAAGGACCGCGCGTTCGCCAACGGTGACGGCTGGAGCGTGCTCATCGGCCCGTTCTTCCACCGCGGCCTCATGCTTCTCGACGGCGACGAACACCTCGCCCACCGGCGAATACTGCAGCAGGCATTCACTCGCGAACGACTGTCCCGCTACACCGAGGCACTGCACCCCGCCGTCGAGGGTGCGCTGGACGGTTGGCACCCGCGGGCAGGCTTCGCCGCGTACCCGGCGTTGAAGGAACTGACGCTGGATCTGGCCACGAGCATCTTCATGGGCGGCGCCGAGGGGTCGTCGCACCAGGAGATGGTCGAGGTCAACAAGGCCTTCATCGATTGCGTCCAGGCTGCCACCTCCGTGGTTCGCTTCCCGTTGCCGGGCACTCGCTGGAAGCGTGGAATCGACGGGCGAGCACGCCTCGAGAAGTTCTTCCGCCGATACCTGCCGGCGCGCAGGGCAGGCACGGGCGACGACCTGTTCACCACGCTGTGCCACATCGAATCCGAAGACGGACAACGGTTCAGCGACGACGACGTCATCAACCACATGATCTTTCTGCTGATGGCTGCGCACGACACGTCCACCATCACGCTGTCGACGATGATGCAGTACCTGGGTCAGCATCCGGAATGGCAGGAGCGATGCCGTCGGCAGTCGGCGGCGCTGGGAACGTCCACGCCGAGTTACGACCAGCTCGACGAGCTCACCGACCTCGACCTCGTCATGAAGGAGTGCATGCGGCTGGTGCCGCCGGTCCCGGTGGTGTCCCGGCGGGCGGTCAAGGACACGGAGGTGCTGGGTCGCTACATTCCACGGGGCTCGTACGTATCGGTGGTCGTGCACTTCACCCACCACATGGCCGAATACTGGCCCGATCCGGAGAAGTTCGATCCCGAACGTTTCGCACCCGAGCGACGGGAAGACAAGATTCACCGATACGCCTGGGAGCCGTTCGGTGGGGGTGTACACAAATGCCTCGGTATGCATTTCGCCGGCGCCGAGATCAAGACGGTCATGCATCACCTGCTCCAGCGCTTCGATTGGCACGTCGATCCCGGATACCGCGCGCCGCTCAACTACACCTCGCTGCCGTACCCCTCCGACGGGCAACCCGTCGACCTTCGTCACCGGTTGTGATCACGACGGGCGCCGTCCATCCCGCATAGTGGACCCATGACCACTACGGCGCCTGCGCTCGACGTGTACTCGCAGCCCACTCTGTCCACCCTGATGCCGTCCGTCCTGGCCTCGCTCGGGGTGGCGGGTGAAGCGAACCCCCTCGAGCTCCCGGACAGCCGGCACACCGTCGTGCTGCTTCTCGACGGGTTGGGCTGGAACGCACTGAATCAGCATCGAGACCACGCGCCATTTCTGTGCAGTCTCGCGGGCCGGCCGATTCGAGCCGGGTTTCCCACCACGACGGCAACCAGCATCGCTTCCCTCGGCACCGGATTACCGTCGGGCAGTCACGGCATCACCGGGTACCAGTCATACGTCCGTGAGGTTTCGGGCACGCTGAATTGGTTGTCGTGGCGGGCGGGGCGCCGAGGCGACGAACTCGCACGCCTCGTCCCCGAGGTCGCCCTGCCGACACCCACTGTGTTCGAACGCGCTGCGGCAGACGGAGTTCGGTGCGCCAACGTGCTACCGGCAAAATTCGACGGGTCCGGTCTCACCCGAGCGGTGCTGCGCGGTGGAACCTTCACCGGCATACATGCGTACGGTGATCTGATCGCGCAGGTGATCACCGCCTCCCGTACCGGCGACCGCACCCTCACTTACTGCTATCTCAGCGAAATCGACACCCTCGGACACGTGTACGGTCCGGGATCGGAGTCGTGGACACAGCAAGTGGCCATCGTCGACGCACTCGTCGAGAATCTTGCCCGCGCCCTCGCGACCGTGCCCGGGAATCCCACTCTGTACATCACCGCCGATCACGGCATGGTCACCGTGGACGACGTCGACAAATTGGACTTCGATGCGGATTCGAGGTTGTCGGACGACGTCATCGCACTCGCCGGCGAGCCCCGGTGCCGGCACGTGCACACCCGGAGCGGAGCCGCCGGCGACGTGGCAGCACGGTGGCGGCAAGCACTCGGCCCTCGTATGTGGATCGGCACGAGAGACGAGGCGATCACTGCCGGGCTGTTCGGCCCCGCCGTTCGATCCGACATCGCCGGGCGTATCGGTGACGTCGTGGCAATCGCACTGGACGGTGTCGCGGTGGTGCGGCGGAAGAAGGAGTCGCGGTTGTCCGCCCTTCCCGGTCAACACGGCGCACTCACCGACGACGAGTTGCTGATTCCCCTGCTGCACACCGCTGGTTAGTCCCGGGTCGGCCACCGGCACTGCGGGCCACTCCTGGTAGAAATAGCGAACGCTGTTGAATCCAGGAGACATTCATGCCCCGCACTGCGGTACCGAATCATCGCACCATCATCTCGACCGTCAGAAGCAGGTGGCCCTGGATCCTCGCCGCCATCGCCGTCATCGTGTTTGCAGCAATGCTGGCCCCGCAGTCCGACGACACCCTCGCCGCAGGCACCGGCCCGCCCATCCTGCCGGAAGCCACTGACGCACAGCAGATACAAACGGCGTTCGCACAGTTGGCAACCCTCGAAGTCAAGGGCCGCGCCCCCAAGACCGGATACGACCGGGAACTCTTCGGCAGCAGCTGGACCGACAACGTCTCCGTCGAACTCGGCCGCAACGGCTGCGACACCCGCAACGACATCCTGCGACGCGACCTCGTCGACATCACCTCTCGGGATCGCACCCGAAACTGCGTGGTGCAGTCCGGGACGCTGCGAGACCTGTACACCGGCAGCGTCATTGCCTTCACCCGTGGCCCGAAGACGTCGGACGCGGTGCAGATCGACCACGTGGTCGCGCTGTCCGACGCGTGGCAGAAGGGCGCCCAGCTCCTCGACGCCCAGACACGGGCCGACCTCGCGAACGATCCGCGCAACCTCCAGGCGGTGGACGGTCCCACGAACCAACGCAAGAGCGATGCGGACGCCTCCACCTGGCTGCCGCCACTGAAGAACTACCGATGCACCTATGTGGCCCGGCAGGTGGAAGTAAAAGCGGCATACCGCCTCTGGGTCACCCCAGCCGAGCGCGACGCCATGGCCGGTGTGCTCACCGAGTGCGGCGCGCGGTGACTACTGCCCCGGTGCGGTGAGCCGGTTCTCCGAGCCCGAGTCGGACACCGGAGCGGCGGCACCGGTCTCCCAGTCCACCGAGTTGTTCGACCCGGTCAGCTCCACACTGTCCATCTCCTGTGCGCGCACGAAGTTGTCGTTGCCACTCACCGTCGTCACACCCGAGTCGTCCACGGTGATCGAGTTACCGCTGCCGGCGACCGAGATCCGCCCCGCCTGCTTACCCACCACTGTCACACCGTTGCCCTGCACCTCGATGGCCTCCACCGTCTCGATGTTCGCACTGTTGGTGCGCCCGGCGACGGTGAGAGTGCCGGTGCGGCCGCCGATCACGTTGGTGTCCTGGCCACGGATCAGCACGGCGTCCGAGCTGCCGATGTCGGCCGACACGCCGTTGGCCTCGATCGTGACCGTGCCGCATTCTCCGTCGAGCACGATGCCCGCCCCGTCCCGGTTGACGACGACATCCCGGCCGGCACAGTCACCACCGGCGTTCAGCTCGACAGCCGAATCTCCTGACGACGACGCCGCGCGGTCGTCCGACGCCACGTTTCCGCAACCGGTGAGGCACACGGCGCCGACCGTCAGAAAGACGGAAGCGGTCAGAACCGGCACACGGATGCCACCGCCCTGCCGTGTCACGTTCATCGATCCCTGCCTCCTCGTCCCGGACCCGTGCCCTCTTCTCCCGGACAGGGGGTGTCACACTCGCAGAACTAGCCGGCAGTGACCTCGCCCGAAACCTCGGAGCCACGAGTACACCGCGGCCCCGAGGTCGGGTACAGGATCAGCTCTTCGGGAGGGCCGGCATCGTCACGACCTGAGCGGCATACGACAGCCCGGCCCCGAACGCGAGAAGCAGGGCAGTGTCGCCCGGCTTCGTGTCGCCGGACTTCAGCATGGCCTCCATCGCCAGGGGTACCGAGGCAGCGGATGTATTGCCGCTCTCGGCGATGTCGTCGGAGACGGGAACACTCTCCGGCAGCTTCATGCTGCGAGCGATGACCTCGGTGATCCGCGAATTGGCCTGGTGCGGGACGAATGCGTCGAGGTCGTCCACGGTCATGCCGGCCTTCTCGACCGCACGCAGTGCCACCTTGCCCATCTCGAAGGCGGCCCAGCGGAATACCGCGGTTCCGGCCATCTTGATGTACGGGCGGGTGGCGCCCGGCGTCGTGATGTATTCGTACCAATCCAGGTCCTGCACGATGGCGTCGGCCTGCGAGCCGTCCGACCCCCACTCCACCGGTCCGATACCGGCGACGTCACTCTTGCCGACCACGACGGCGCCCGCGCCGTCGCCGAAGATGAATCGGGTCGAGCGGTCGGTGGGGTCGGTGGTGATGCTCATCTTCTCGACGCCCACCACCAGGGCGTAGTCGATGGAACCGCCACGGACCATGTCCGACGCCACGGCCAGGGCGGTGCAGAATCCCGCGCAACCGCCCCCGAGGTCGAAAGCGCCCGGGCCGTTGGTCCCCAGCGCGTCGGCGACCACCGCGGCGGCGGGCGGTGTCAGCAGGAGGTACGTCGACGTGGCGACGATGACACACCCGATCTGCTCGGGAGCGATACCGCTCGCCGCGATCGCCTCGCGGCCCGCGGCGATCGACATCGTGACCACGTTCTCGTCCTCCGCGGCGAAGCGGCGATTGCGGATGCCGGAGCGGGACTGGATCCACTCGTCATTCGAGTCGATCAGCTCACAGATCTCGTCATTGGTGACGACCCGTTCCGGCCGGTACACGCCGAGCCCGAGAAGGGCGGACTGCCGACCTCCGGTCAGGGTGGCAATCTGCTTTCCCATCGATCGATCTCCTCATCAGGTCCCGCGTCGTCTCCGCGCGGTGTGGACTTGCTCGTTCCACACGTTACGTCGGCACCGCCCCAGCGGGTAGCACCGGTTACTGTTACTCGTCGGTAACCTCAGGCCGTCGTGTCCGGACAGAAACGAACTCACTACTCGAAGCGACACTTCGGCGGGACCCGACTTGCTAGACTTCCTTCGATTTCCAGCAGTTGATCACCGGTAGGGGGAAGGGTCCCACGGACCCGGGGAAGCCGCCTGCTGCTAGAGATGGAGTACCACTTCGTGAAGCGCACCACAGCCCTTGCCGCAGCGTCCATCGCCAGCGTCGCCGCGTCGTTGATCGCCTTCGCCGTACCGGCCGCGGCCAACCCGAACGTCGTCAACCCCATTCCAGGGCTCAACGGCACCAACGGTATCCCGCATCTCACCGGCCGTACCCAAGCCGTCGCCCAGCAGACCGGCCTGCTCAGCCCGAACCGCACCCAGGACGCCAACGTCCTCGGCACCGACCTCGGCATCATGTGGGACAACGGCCAGGGGCAGGTCCTCACCGCGTTCGGTGACTCCGCCGGGCTCGGACTGCCCAACCTGCTGTCGGGCAGCATCTGGGCGTGGCGCAGCAGCACCCTGTTCCGCAGTTCCGACGGCATCCTGTCCGACGGCATGAACTTCGACAGTTCGCCGCGCGACATCTTCGGGCAGTCCAAGGAACTCGTTCCCAGCCCCAAGATCCCGTTCGTCGAGATCAGCCGCATCCCCACCGCAGGTGTCGCCGTGGGCAACACCCAGGTGATGAGCATGATGTCGGTGAAGAACTGGGGTCCCGCGGGAACGTGGGACACCAACTATTCCGGTCTCGTCTACTCGCACGACAACGGCGAGAACTGGACCGTCGCACCCGAAACCCAGCGCCCGAACGTCGGAGGCAACGCCAACTTCCAGATGAGCGCGTTCGTCAAGGGCGGTGGCTTCGTCTACCAGTACGGAACGCCGGCCGGCCGCGGCGGACTCGTCCACGTCGCTCGCGTCCCCGAGGCCCAGATCATGGACCTCGGCGCCTACGAGTACTTCGACGGCGGCAAGTGGATCAAGGGGAACCCGGACGTCGCCAGGCCGATCGTCGCCGGAGGCGTCGGTGAGTTGTCCGTTGCCTACAACGAATACCTCGGACAGTTCCTCATGCTGACCACCGACCACAACAACTCCGTCGTGATGCGCCGCTCCCCCTCGATCACCGGACCATGGAGCGGACCCGAGACCCTCGTCGACGCCCGGGAACTCCCCAGCGCGTACGGCGCGTACATCCACCCGTGGTCGTCCGGTCCCGACCTCTACTTCCTCACCACGGTGCACAGCAACTACAACGTGCTGTTGATGCGCACCACCTTGACTCCCTGAGTCCCGAGTCGTTCCACGTTTCCTCCATGGCCCCGACGCGCACTAGCGTCGGGGCCATGGACGCATCTGACTGGGACGAACGGTATGCAGACAGCGAACTGGTGTGGGGTGCGCCACCCAACGCCGTCGTGGTCGAGCAGGTCACCGCGCTCAACCGGGGTCGGGCGCTCGACCTGGCCTGTGGGGAGGGCCGCAACGCGCTGTGGCTCGCCACCCGCGGGTGGGAAGTGACGGGGCTCGACTACTCCGCTGTCGCGATCGACAAGGCCCGGCGAGTGGCGGCCGAAGCACCCCGCTCGGTGCGTGAACGGCTCGACTACCGCGTCGCCGATGTCACCGAATCCGACTTCGGCACCGAGTACGACCTCGTCCTCGTCATCTACCTCCATCTGCCGCCCGCGGAGCGTCGCAAGGTTGTGAACCGCGCCATATCCGCGTTGAAACCTGATGGAATCCTCATGATTCTGGGGCATGACGCCGTTAACTTGTCGCAAGGAGTCGGGGGGCCTCAGGATCCCGAAATACTGTTCACCCCAGAGGATTTGACGACCGAGCTGAATGGCCGCGTCGACATCGATCTTGCAGAACGGCGCTTCCGCGAGACGGATGCAGGAACCGCGATCGACGCACTCGTCGTGGCACACCGCCCGAGTCTTGGCAGTCGGGATATTGGGGCGTAATATCGGCGATGTTACCGACGAGTAATAACTTGGGCGGTACTTACTGATAGACCGCACCATCTCACTGGGAGAGACAGAAGACATGGGCCATTACAAGAGCAACGTCCGCGACCTGGAGTTCAACCTCTTCGAGGTCCTCGGTCTCGAGCAGCCGCTGAGCGAAGGCGTGTGGGGCGATCTCGACGCCGACACAGTCCGCAACATGCTCAGCGAAGTTGCCCGCCTCGCCGAGGGACCGCTGGGTGAGGCGTTCGCCGACGCCGACCGCAACCCTCCGGTCTTCGATCCCGAAACCCACACCGTCACGCTGCCGGAGTCCTTCAAGAAGTCCTTCCGCGCATTGTGGGACGCCGAGTGGTTCCGCATGGGCATCTCCGAAGAGATCGGCGGCGTTCCCGTCCCCCGCTCCGTGGTCTGGGCCATCGGAGAGTTGATCCTCGGCTCGCAGCCGGCCGCGCACATGTACCAGGCCGGACCCGCGTTCGCGGACGTGCTGTTCCACAACGGCACCGAAGAGCAGAAGAAGTGGGCCGCCACCATCGTCGAGCGCGGCTGGGGCGCCACCATGGTCCTCACCGAGCCCGACGCCGGATCCGACGTGGGCGCGGGCCGCACCAAGGCGATCAAGCAGGACGACGGCTCCTGGCACATCGAAGGCGTCAAGCGGTTCATCACCTCCGCAGACTCCGACGACCTCTTCGAGAACATCTTCCACCTCGTTCTCGCCCGCCCCGAGGGCGCGGGACCGGGCACCAAGGGCCTGTCCCTGTTCTTCGTCCCGAAGACGCATTTCAACTTCGAAACCAACGAGTTCGGTGAGCGCAACGGCGTCTTCGTCACCAACGTCGAGCACAAGATGGGCCTCAAGGTGTCCACCACGTGTGAGGTCACCTTCGGCGGCCACGGCGTCCCGGCCCAGGGCTGGCTCGTCGGCGAGGTCCACAACGGCATCGCGCAGATGTTCGACGTCATCGAGCACGCCCGCATGATGGTGGGCACCAAGGCAATTGCCACCCTGTCGACCGGTTACCTCAACGCGCTCGACTACGCCAAGGAACGCGTCCAGGGCGCCGACCTCACGCAGATGACGGACAAGACCGCCCCCCGCGTCACCATCACGCATCACCCCGACGTCCGGCGCGCCCTCGCCATGCAGAAGGCGTACTCCGAGGGCCTGCGCGCCGTGTACCTCTACACCGCCGCACACCAGGACGAGGCCACCGCCAAGCTCGTCTCCGGTGCCGACAAGGACCTCGCGTTCCGCATCAACGACCTGCTGCTGCCCATCGTCAAGGGTGTCGGCTCCGAACGTGCGTACCAGTACCTGACCGAAAGCCTGCAGACCTTCGGTGGCTCCGGCTTCCTGCAGGACTACCCCATCGAGCAGTACATCCGCGACGCCAAGATCGACTCGCTGTACGAGGGCACCACCGCCATCCAGGCCCAGGACTTCTTCTTCCGGAAGATCGCTCGCGACCGCGGCGTGGCACTCGCCCACGTCTCCGGCGAGATCAAGAAGTTCATCGACAGCGAGGCAGGCAACGGTCGCCTCAAGGCGGAGCGCGCACTGCTCGCCACCGCGCTCGACGACGTCCAGACCATGGCCGCCACCCTCACCGGCTACCTCATGGGCGCCCAGGAGCAGCCGTCCGAGCTGTACAAGGTCGGACTCGGTTCCGTGCGTTTCCTCCTCGCCGTCGGTGACCTGATGATCGGCTGGCAGCTGCTGCGTCACTCGGAGATCGCGATCAAGGCGCTCGACGAAGGCGCGTCGGACAAGGACAAGGCGTTCTACGAGGGCAAGGTCGCCATCGCGTCCTTCTTCGCCAAGAACGTCCTCCCCGAACTCACCGCCATCCGCGGCATCATCGCGAACATCGACAACGACATCATGGAGCTCGACGAAGCCGCGTTCTGATCGGCTGTAGCTTCTGGTTTCCGCAGACGCACCCCTTCTCCGCACACGCACCGCTTTCCGGACCTTATTCCGGGTGCGTCTGCAGAGGAGGGGTGCGTTTCGATGCTCACACAGTGCGCAACGTCAGCTGCCGCGGCGCAGGCAGCGCCGAGGGCTCAACCCTTCCCGACGGTGGAAGCGATGCGCCTCCTCGTGCGAGGACCCGCCGGATGCGAGCAGCGAGCCGAAGAGGATCACCCAGGTCTTCCCATGTCCATCGGACCATCTGGAAGCCGAGCTCTCGCATCGCATCTTCGCGCCGTTTCTCGTCGAACACCGCGTCGCCCGGTTGTTGACCAGCTTTCAGCAACCGGGCGTATTTCACGCGTCCGTCGAATTCGCCCAGGAACGCCGAGCTCTCGATGTAGAAGTCGACGCGGCCGAGGATTCTGTCGTCGTATCCCCGAACCACACCCTGCTGCGATGGCGAGGGAAGCCCCATTGCCGCGAACATCACTCGACTGCGGGATTCCCCGACACTTTCGCTGTATCCGGTGAGAAAGTGCACCACACGGCGGGCAGCACTCACACCCTTCCGGCCCTGAGCAGATGCGAGTTCGCATTCCAATTCGTCGCGCCTGATACCGAAGGTCCGAACGGCCGCGTCTCCGGTCACAACGGCCTGCTCGAATGGGAGCGTACGGCCGAGATCCACGATCATCCGTGACGGAGTGGTCACGAGGTACCCGTCCACCTCCACTACTTGGTCGTTCAGTGACGAGCAATGCACCGCCACACGGTTCTTGATACGCCCGCCACCCTGGCGATTTCTGGTGAAGTGCACCCGATCGAGTGGCGTTCTCCACACTGGTAATCCGTATACGACAGCTGCCGATTGGTGGCTCAGTACTGCGTCCCGCGACATTCGGGGAACTGCGGCGTCGATCAGAAGCCGGTGACGTGCTTCGGGCGTCGCACGCTTGAACGCCGGTTCGACGAGATACGCGCCGGAACCGAGCCGTCGCCACTCTCCTCGCGAGTAGCGGCGCCGTATTTCGTCGTCTGTGAAACCGGCCGCTAGTGCGTCCCGCCTCAGGATCAACTCCGCCGGATCGTGTTCCATAGCGATGATCCTCGCGGGCGCACAGTTCAGCCGCATTACCGATCTTCGATCTGTGGACAACTCCCGCACAGCCGCACCCCTTATCGGCTTCCGCGTACGAAATGGGGCGCGAGAATGAGTGCGCTTGCCCAGAAGGGGTGCGGCTACTCGCCGTCGTCCGGGCCGGGCTTCGGCGCCGGAGACGGGGTGGCGGATGGAGAGGTGGGGGCCGCCGCGGGGGTGCGATCGTCGGGCTTGGGGGCGGGGACAGGTTCGGGTGCTTCGCACTTCACGATCGGCACGGGGTCGTAGCGCACGGTCCGGGTGTTGCGGGAGATTTCCCGGCCGGTGGCGCGGTCGGTGATCACCCGGGTGTCGCTGGCGGTGAAGCCGGGCGCGCCGCTCGACGGGATGCAGTGATCCCCGGCGGGCAAGGTGACCGTATCGGGAGTCGTGGGTCTGGTGCGATTGCCGGTGATCGAGTCGACGTCGACGGTCTTCGTTCCCCAGAACCTGATCGTCAGTTCGGAACTGCCGCCGATCGCCTGGATCATGACCCCGGTCTTCGCCGTGTTGCGGAACTGGAGATCGATGGCCCCTTCGAAGACCGTGGCCTCCCGCGCCTCCGGATAGCGCGAAATGTAGTAGGAGTGCTCGGTGTGCGCGACGTCTTCCATGCCGGCGAAGTAGGCCGCGTTGTAGAGCGTCGTCGCCACCTGACTGACACCGCCACCGACGGCCGTGTCGGGGCGGCCGTTGTTGATGATCCCCGACTCCACGTAACCCTGAGCGGCTCCACGCGGACCGGTATGTCCGTTGAGGGAGAACGTGTCGCCGGGCTTGATCAGCGCACCGTTGATTTCGCTGGCCGCCAGCCTGATGTTGGTACCCGAAGCCGCGGAGAAGCCGCCGGTGGTGAATTCGCTGATCACCTCGTTGACGCCGAGGGCTTGCGCCGCCTCGGTGGTCAGGGCCGGCGGGACCGGGCCGTACACGGCCGGGGTGGTGTGCGAACCGGGAGTCGCGAGGAGCTGCGGCAATGTCTCCAACGTTTTGGGCCACTGGATCAGGTCACCGACGACTGCGGGAACGACGCGGGGCGATCCCCCGTCGAGCGTGATCGTGGCGTCCTTGGGCATGATCTCCGTCGAGACGAGCTGCGGCGCGAGTATTCCGATCGCAGCGTCGACGTTGTACTCGGGCGTCAAGCCACCGTTCCCGTCCGGGCGGAATCCGAGCACGGCGCCGATCTGCTGCCGTGGCAGGGTGGCGACCGAGCCGTTGCGGCCCGGGACGACCAGGTCAGCGGAGGCGGCCGGCACCGCGATCTCGTCGAGCGCCGTCTGGACGCCCTCCTTGGTCACGGTTACCGGCACCGCGTCGACGGGCAACTCCACCGGGCCGCCGAACGCCCAGTTCTCCACAATTGCCGCCTCGGCGCCCTCGCCGTTCAGGTTTTGGCCCGCGGATGGGTCGACGGGGACAGGTGTGGGCCCCTCGAACACCACCGTTCCCTCGCGGGAGGCTCGGTCGGTGCGGGACCGCAGGTTGTCGACGGCAGCCGCTAACGCGGACTCGTCCCGCGTCGACACGACACCGATCTCGTCGGAGGTGAAGAACGACGCCATTCGGGTGAACGGATTGAGCGGCTGGGCATCAGCCCGGTCGAGCGTGGCCTGCCAGTCGACATCGAGTCCCGCCTGGGCAGGCACGAGCTCGGCGAATACGTCGCCGGCCTTCACCGACACCGGCTGATTCACGCGCGGCCCGACCTGCGCTTGCAGGATGGCTTCGGCGTCGGCGCGGGACGAACCGCCCACGTCGACCCCGGCCACCGTCACTCCGCGTGGCAGCTTCCCGGACGACATCGCGAGGTCGGCCGCGTAGGCGATGCCGATAATCGCGAAGACACCACCGATGACCGCGGCGATCTTTCCCCACCGGGGCCCCTTCGGACCACCCGCGTCGAGGGGCAGAACGGCGGGGGGCGGAGCGGCGGGGGGTGGGACGTCGCCGGTCGGTTCTCCACCCGCCGGAGGCGCCGCTTCCGGCGGTGGAGGAGATGCGGGCGCGAGGACCGTCGGTTCATCCGCCGGACCTGCCGTGTACGCCTGTGTCGGCCCGCTCGCGGCGTCCGGTGTGATCACCGGGATCACCTGCGTCTCGTCCTCGTTGGGCGCAGGTTCCACCCACAGCGGTTCGGGGCGTGATGCCAGATCGCCGAGGTCCAGTCGAGTCGTGGGCGCGTCGTCGTCAGCGCTCGGCGGTGTGGGCTGAGGGTCGGGCGAAACCGGGTTCTCGGGAGCAGCATCAGGCGTCGACCGTTGGGGTGCTGCGCTCCCTGCTTCGCGGTCTTCGTCGTTCACCGTGGCCCTCTCACCGAGTATCTTCGTTGCCGGCTTCAGCTTGCCGTCGGCGCTCGGTGCATTTCAAGCGGCGTCCGATTTCAGCGATCTCCGGTCCGGACCCCCCACGACAGACTACCGGCCGCCGAAAATGCAGGAGCCCCGCGCTGCTGCCAGGTCGGGGGTCAGGCAGCAACACGGGGCTGATG
This sequence comes from Rhodococcus sp. ZPP, assembly GCF_017656075.1. NCBI lineage: Bacteria > Bacillati > Actinomycetota > Actinomycetes > Mycobacteriales > Nocardiaceae > Rhodococcus > Rhodococcus sp. ZPP. The sequence goes on along the minus strand of NZ_CP058638.1, from coordinate 4,471,369 downwards.
GGAGTATCGCCAGCTAATCTCCAGCGTTACACCTGCGGAGAAATATTTCGGGGATTCGACCACCCCTCGTCGCCGGATCCCTTCACCGGACGCGCGCGAACTGGCCTTTCCGATCCGACAGCTACCGGAAAGGCCAGTCGAATTACGCCTCTATGATTGCCGTCACACCCTGCCCGCCGGCGGCGCAGATCGAGATCAATCCGCGGGCCGAACCGTTGGTGCCGGCCTTCTCGCGAAGCATCTTCGCCAGCGACGCCACGATGCGCCCGCCCGTCGCCGCGAACGGGTGACCGGCCGCCAGCGACGACCCGTTGACGTTCAGCTTGCTGCGGTCGATCGAGCCGAGGGCGCCGTCGAGCCCCAGACGCTCCTTGCAGTACTCATCCGACTCGAACGCCTGCAGCGTCGCGAGAACGACGGACGCGAAGGCTTCGTGGATCTCGTAGTAGTCGAAGTCCTGCAGGGTGAGGCCGTTGCGGGCCAGCAGCCGCGGGATGGCATAGGTGGGGGCCATGAGCAGGCCGTCCTTGCCGTGGATGTAGTCGACGGACGCGGTTTCGGAGTCGACGAGGTGGGCCAGGACCGGCAACTTGCGCTCGGCCGCCCACTCCTCGCTCGACAGCAGGACCGCGGACGCTCCATCGGTGAGCGGCGTGGAGTTTCCGGCGGTCATCGTCGCATCGCCCGCCTTCACCCCGAATACCGGCTTCAGCGTGGACAGCTTCTCGACGGTGGACCCCGGACGCAGGTTGTCGTCGCGGGTGAGGCCCAGGAACGGGGTCACCAGATCGTCGAAGAATCCGCGGTCGTAGGCGGCGGCCATGTTCTTGTGGCTCGCGGCGGCCAGCTCGTCCTGGTCCTCGCGTCGAACGCCGAACTCCTTGGCAGTGATCGCCGCATGCTCGCCCATGGACAGGCCGGTCCGGGGTTCACCGTTGCGGGGGATCTCGATACCCAGCATCGACGGCCGCACGTTGGCGAGCAGCTTGATGCGATCGCCCGTGCTCTTCGCCCGGTTGAGCGACAGCAGGAACTCGCGGAGGTCGTCGTTGACGCCGATCGGTGCGTCGGACGTGGTGTCGACACCGCCACCGATACCGGCGTCGATGCGACCCGCCGCGATCGCGTCACCGACGGCGACGATCGACTGGAGGCCGGTACCGCACGCCTGTTGCAGGTCGAAGGCGGGCGTGTACGGGCTGAGCGCGCTGCCGAGCACACATTCCCGCATCAGGTTGAAGTCGCGGCTGTGCTTGAGAACGGCGCCACCCGCGACGAGTCCGAGCTTCTCGCCCTGCAGATGGAAGCGACTCACCAAGCCGTCGAGGGTCGCGGTGAACATGTCCTGGTTGGACGCCTGTGCGTACGCCTTGTCCGAGCGTGCGAACGGGATGCGATTGCCGCCGACGATGGCGACGGGACGCTGCTGCTTCCCGCCTGGCTTCGGCGTCGCGTCGGAGTTCGAATTGGTGCGAGCTTTGCTGGTCACTGACGTCTCCAAGGATCTGGTGCGATTACCTGTTGGCTACTATTCTTACTCAGGAGTAAGTTACTTGTCGACACCGCACTTCTTTTGGTGCTCGGTGACTGACCGCCAAACGACGAGAAGAAGGTAGGACCGTGGCAGCCAGCAAGGGAGCTCCCGACATCTATTCCCAGTTTCTGTCCTCCGCGCCAGGGGCGTTCATCGCCGCGAAGGCGGGCCTGCCCCGGCCCGAGAACCTGCGGCGTTACAAACACGGCGAGCCGCCCCTCGCCGGCCCGGTGCTGATCGGGGGCAAGGGCCGTTTGGCCGAGCCGCTTCGCGCGCTGCTCTCCGATTACCCGGCCGCCTCCGCCGCCGACGACAACTTCGGCGCCCTGGTGTTCGACGCCACCGGCATCGGCCAGGTCACCGAACTCGAGCAGCTGTTCGAGTTCTTTCAGCCGGTCATCCGTAACCTCGCGCCGTCCGCTCGCGTCGTCGTCCTCGGGACCACTCCGGAAGAGACGACCGACGTCGACGAGCACGTCGCCCAGCGCGCCCTCGAAGGCTTCACCCGCAGCGTCGGCAAAGAGGTGAAGCGTGGCGCCACCGCACAACTCGTCTACGTCTCCCCGAAGGCGTCACCCGGACTCTCCGGCGTGGAGTCGACGCTCCGATTCCTGCTCTCCGCCAAGTCCGCGTTCGTCAGCGGGCAGGTCATCCGCGTCGGCGCCGAGGATTCCACCGCCCCCGCGGACTGGGACAAGCCGCTCGAGGGCAAGGTCGCCATCGTCACCGGTGCGGCGCGCGGCATCGGTGCCACCATCGCCGAGGTCCTGTCCCGCGACGGTGCGCATGTCATCTGCGCCGACATCCCGGCGGCCGGCGACGCGCTGTCCGAGACGGCCAACAAGGTCGGCGGCACGTCCCTCGCCCTGGATGTGACTGCACCTGACGCGGCCGACAAGCTCGCCGAGCACGTCCTCGAACGCCACAGCGGCGGCGCCGACATCATCGTCCACAACGCCGGTATCACCCGGGACAAGACGCTCGCCAACATGGACGAGGGCCGGTGGAACATGGTGATGGGTGTCAATCTCCTTGCACCGCAGAAGATCACCGAGTCGCTGGTCGCCAAGGGTGCACTGAAGGAAGGCGGCCGGGTGATCGACGTGTCCTCCATCGCCGGCATCGCCGGTAACCGTGGCCAGACCAACTACGGGACGTCCAAGGCCGGCGTCATCGGGCTCGTCGAAGCATCGGCACCCGTTCTGGCGGAGAAGAACATCACCATCAACGCCGTCGCACCGGGCTTCATCGAAACCGCCATGACCGCGGCCATCCCCTTCGCCACCCGCGAGGCCGGACGCCGCATGAGCTCGCTGCTGCAGGGCGGTCAGACCGTCGACGTCGCCGAGACGGTCGCGTACTTCGCCAATCCCGCGTCCAACGCCGTCACCGGACAGGTCGTCCGTGTCTGCGGCCAGAGCTTGCTGGGCGCCTGATGGCGGGCAAAGTGGTCGAACTTCCCGCAATGCCGGGCACTCTCGACATCTACGCCCGCGCCGTACGCAGCGCGCTTCCGGTCGTCGGGGCGAGCGGTGACCGTGCCCCGGACACCACACTGGCGCTCAGCGGCGTCAAGGTCGACCCCGACAACCTTGCGGCGTACGACAGGGTCACCGGCCTGCGCTTCGGCGACACCCTGCCGTTGACCTACCCGTTCACGCTGGTGTTCCCGATCGTGATGAAGCTGATGGTTTCGGACGGATTTCCGTTCCCCGCCATCGGTTCCGTCCACGCCGAGAACGTGATCGAACAGTTTCGTCCCATCTCGGTGAGTGAGCCGCTGGACGTGTCGGTGCACGCCGAGAATCTCCGCGAGCATCGCAAGGGTCTGCTGATCGACGTGGTCAGCGAGATCCAGGTGGGACGCGAACTGGTATGGCGGCAGACGTCGAGTTTCTTGCGGCAGCAGAAGACGTCGCTGTCCGGTCAGCCGGGTCCCGAACCGAAACCCGAAGAGGTGCCGCCGCCGCCCCTCCGCACGTTGCGGGTCGACCAGAAGACGATCAGCAAGTACGCCGGGGTGTCGGGCGATCGCAACCCGATTCACGTGTCGACGTTGGGCGCCAAGGCCTTCGGCTTCCCGAAGACCATCGCGCACGGCATGTGGAGTGCGGCCGCCGTGCTCGGCTCCGTGGAGGGCCGGATTCCCGAGGCCGTCACCTACAGCGTGCGCTTCGGCAAGCCCATCCTGTTGCCGGCCACACTGAATGTCTACGCCGACCATACGGGTGAAGGCTGGGAGTTGTCGCTCAAGCACCCGAAGAAGGGGTATCCACACCTCACGGCGACGCTGCGCTGACGAGTACGAACGGGACGTTGGTTCGATCTGACCGAACCGACGTCCCGTTCGTTCAGTCGGACTTCTTCTTGCCGGCGAGACCCCGCCACGCCAGCGACTCCAGCAGGTCGGCCGCCGCGTGCACCTCGACCTCGCCGCCGGCCACCCGGTCGGCGACTGCCTCACCGGCACCGACCAGGGCGATGGCGATGAGTTCGAAGTCCTGGCCCGGATCCGGGTCCTTGGTGCTGGACTGCAGCAGGTGCGCGGTCAATTCGATCAACCGGTCGCGGCTCGACTGCACCGATCCCACGAACGCTTGCTGACCCATCGCCTGCCGGTAGAGCACCATCCACGACTTGCGGTGCGCTCCGACGAAGCCGAGAAAGCCCTCGAGTGCCCGGCGCAGCTGCTCACGCGGGCTGAGTCCGGGATCTCCCGCCGGCGCGAGCGCCTCGACGAAACGCAGACCCTCACGTTGAATGCATGCGGCGAACAACTCGTCCTTGGACCCGTAATACAGGTAGAGCATCGGCTTGGAGATTGCCGCCTTGGCGGCGATCGCGTCCATCGAGGTCTCGTGAAAGCCCCTGTCGGAGAAGACGTCGACGGCCGCATCCAGCATCTGCTGCTCGCGCACTGCGCGAGGCAATCGCTTGGTGCCGCCGGCCATTCGTCCTCCAATAATCGTCGAACCCGCTATCTTACTCTACGGTAAGAAAAGGGGCCCCACCTGGCGAACGAACTTCTACGCAGCCACGGATCAGGGCACACTGTACTGGCCGCTCACCCGGGACACTCCGGGAGGGCCGGGTTCAAGCCGACCCTTGCACGCCGACCCGAAGCCTGTGGGCACCCACTAGCAGGGCAAGGCACCCTTCGCCCGCGCCACGGTCAGCACCGCGTCGTCGACCCGTTGCTGCGGCAACTTACCCGAGGCCACAACGCTTTCGAGGTGGTCGAGCACACGCGGGACGTCGTCCGTGGTGAGCCAGAGCGCGATGTCGACGCCGGACGCCAGTGACGTCTCGACTGCCTCGGTGATGTCGTAGCGGTCGGTGATCGCCTGCATACCGCTGAGGTCGTCGGTGAAAATCGGACCCGTGAACGGAGGGGCGCCGTAGCCGGTGCCGCCGCGCAGCAGGGCTACGGCGTCGGGACTGATGCTGGCCGGAATGCCGGGCGCGGTCAGTCCCGGCACCTCGAGGTGACCCAGCATGACACCGACGCCCGTGGTGACGAGGTCGCGATACGGAACCAGATCGTAGGTCTGCAGCTGCTCGAGCGGCGGAGTGGTGACTGCTCCGGTGTGCGAGTCGCCCGAGGCCGACCCGTGACCGGGGAAGTGCTTGATCACCGGCAGAATTCCGGCGTCGCGCATGCCGCGGGCGTACGCGTCGGCGTACCGGGTGACGACGGCCGGATCGTCGGAATAGGAGCGGTCACCGATCACACTGTCGTCGGGCTGGGAGCTCACATCGACGTCGGGCGCGAAGTTGACGGTCACTCCGAGATCCTTCAGCCCGCGCCCCCGCTCCAGAGCCATCCGATAGGTCTCTTCCTCGGTCATGGTGGCTGCGGTCTGCCGCGCGGAGGGGTCCGGTCCGAGCAGGTCCTCGACACGCGACACGCGCCCGCCCTCCTCGTCGATGGTCACCATCAGTGGCATCGCGGAAGCCGACGCCACCTGCGGAACCTCCCGGCCGGCGAGCATGGCCTCATCGGTCCAGCTGCCGATGAAGATGCCACCCACCTGCTCGTTCCGCACCACCTGAACAGCGTCGGCGGTCCCCGTCACGCCGACGTTCAGCAACTGAGCGAGCTTGCGCCGCAACGGCAAAGACTGCAGGAAATTCGTTTCACATGACACCGGCGCGGCAGTGGGCACATCGGTATGCGAGGCCGGCTCCGCCGCGGTCGGGGACGACGGTGTCGAGGACGGTGCCGTGGAGGAGGACGGCGCGGCAGTGTCACCGCCCGAGGAGCACCCGGCGACCAGGCCGGTACAGGCGACGAGCGCGAGGGCATACTTGATCCGCATGCCCCCGACGGTAGCCCAGTGACCCGATTCGCCGTCCCGACCACTCCGAATCTCCTGTCAAGACCGGCACTCTTGGTAATCTGGTGGGCGAAAGGTCCCTTTCCCAGGAGGTCGTCGTGCCTGCAGGTCTGATGTTGATCGCTTACGACGGATCCGACAACGCCAAGCGCGCCGTGCAGTGCGCGGGCCGCTTTCTCGCGTCCAATCGCGCTGTGCTGGTGACGGTATGGGAACCGATGGTCCGTCAGGCCGCACGCATGTCGGGACTGTCGGGGGTGATGCAGCCCGAGTGGGTTCCCGACGAGGAGACCGAGGACGTCGCCTTCTCGGACGCCAAGGTCACCAACGCCGAAGGTATCGAACTCGCCGAGGCCGCCGGACTGACCACGCAAGGCCGAACCGTCGAATGCACCACCACGATCTGGACAGCAATCGTCGAGACCGCCGACGAACTCGGAGTGGACATCATCGTCACGGGGACCCGGGGTACGACGGGACTGCGGTCCCTGCTGCAGAGCAGCGTCGCCGATCACGTGCTGCGGCACAGTCACCGTCCCGTGCTGATCGTGCCGCCCTGCGGCAAGTGATCGGATGAGGGCTGCGCCGGCCGACTACTGTCGGCAGCACCATGGACGGCTTCCTCCTCTCCCGCGCCGACCGGACGTTACGCACGGTCGGCGCCCGCAGTAGATACGATTCCGCGTCGGCGGCGATCACCGCGCTCGCCGACGGTGACACCGAACTCGTCGTGGGCGCACTGCCCTTCGATCCCGCCCGTCCGGCTGCGCTGACCGCTCCCGCCTGGTCGGAAGTCACGAGCGGCCCGTGGCGGCCCCCTCGCGTGGAGCGCCTCCCGGCCGTCCGCGTGGCTCGGCAGGTACCCGAGCCGGCTGAACACGTAGCCCGGGTCGGTGCTCTCGTCGACCGCCTGCGGAGCGGCGCGCTGGGAAAGGTGGTGGCCGCGCGCAGTGTCGTCCTGGCGTCGGAGACACCGGTCGATCCGGAGGCGTTGGCGGCGCGGCTGATTCAGTCGAACCCCCTGGCCAACGGGTTCGCCGTCGACCTCACGTCGGCCGGAGACGGCTTTCGCGGCCACAGCCTGGTCGGTGCGAGCCCCGAAATGTTGATCAGCCGTCGCGGCCGCTCGATCACTTGCCGTCCCCTCGCCGGGACCGCGCCGCGGCGCACCGATCCCGGCGCCGATGAACGCGAAGGTCGCGGGCTCCTGGACTCGACGAAGAACCTGGCCGAGCATGCGTTCGTCACCGCCTGGATCGAGGAGGTCCTCGCCCCGCTGTGCACAGAGCTGAGTGTTCCCGACGCACCCATCCTGACGAGCACTCATGAGGTGTGGCATCTCGCGACACCGATCCGGGGGCTGTTGCGGGATCCGGCGACCGACGCACTCACTCTTGCGACACTGCTGCATCCCACCCCGGCCGTGTGCGGCACCCCTTCCGACCTGGCGCTGGCCGCCATTCGCGAGGTGGAAGGGGAACGGCGGTTCTACGGCGGCGCCGTCGGATGGTGCGACGCGCAGGGAGACGGCGACTGGGTGGTAGCCATCCGCTGCGCCGAGATCACCGCCGACGGCCTCGAGGTGCTTGCGACCGCGGGCGGCGGCATCGTCGCCGGATCGGACCCTCGATCCGAGCTGGACGAGACGACCGCCAAGCTCCGCACCCTCCTGGGAGCGCTCGGCGTGGTCGCCGCAGACTGACGCCGCCACTCGCACTGGCCCGGACCTGCGGGAAAGGCACCAATGACCAGCCAGACGGGCCGCGAGTGATACCTTGGCCCGAGCAATTCGTACGCGGCGGTAAGTCGCGCGCGTCGATGGCACAACGGTGGGAGATGTGAGATGGCGAAGTTCCTGGTGCCCGGTGTGATCAGCGCTGCGGCCGGTGTCGTTCTCGGCGCTGTGGCGACTTTCGGCATCACGGCAGCCGCACAGGACAACACCCGCCCCGAGATCGACCGGAGCGGCAACGCAGACTCCTCACTGCTGAACCAGGTTGAGTACGGCAGCCGCTGAGAGCGCCGGCTTCGCGAGTTCCCGCACTACCTCCGAGCCGGTGGCCATGTCGTCCATGGCCCCCTCGGGGGAGCCTCTGTCCCGACGGTGGTTGTTCGGCGCCTCTGTCGTAGCGTTCTTTCTCTCGTTTCTGCAAACTCCCGGCCGGCTCGCGGCCGACACCAAATATGACCTCACCCAGAATCCGATCGGATTCCTGGAACGGGCTGCACATCAGTGGAGCAGCCAGGCGCCGATGGGCCAGGTCCAGAACCAGGCCTACGGGTACTTCTTTCCGCACGGTGCCTTCTTCGCGCTCGGCGACGTCCTCAGCATTCCTCCCTGGATAACCCAACGCGTGTGGTGGGCCCTGCTGCTCGTGGCCGGGTTCTGGGGCATCGTCCGTCTCGCGGAGGCCCTCGGCGTCGGGAGTCGCTCCTCGCGGGTCATCGCCGGAATCGCCTTCGCATTCTCCCCGCGCGTCCTCACCACCCTCGGCTCGATCTCCTCGGAAACTCTGCCGATGATGCTGGCCCCGTGGGTTCTGCTGCCGCTCGTCGTGGCGTTCGGCAATCCGAGTCCCGCAGTCCGCTGCCCGCTACTGTCGCGTTCACCTGCGCGGCTGGCGGCACAATCGGCGCTGGCGGTGGCGCTGATGGGTGCGGTGAATGCCGTCGCCACCGTCGCAGCGTGCCTGGTGGCGGGCCTCTGGTGGATATCGCACCGGCCCAACCGGCGCTGGTGGACGTTCACCGTGTGGTGGTTTCCGTTTCTCGCACTCGCCACCCTGTGGTGGATCGTCCCCCTCCTGCTCCTTGGGAAGGTGAGCCCGCCGTTCCTCGACTACATCGAATCGTCCGGGGTGACCACCCAGTGGACCTCGCTCGCCGAGATCCTCCGCGGCACCGACAGCTGGACGCCGTTCGTCTCCCCCGAGCGCATCGCCGGTGCCGTCCTCGTCACCCAGCCCGCCGCGGTTGCCGCCACCGGAGTCATCGCGGCGGCCGGGCTGGCGGGACTGTGCATGCGCGCGATGCCTGCGCGCGGACGCCTCGTGCTCATCCTGTTCGTCGGCGTCACCGGACTGGCCGCCGGCTACATCGGTGAACTCGGATCTCCCGTCGCGGAACAGGTGCGTCTGTTCCTCGACTCCACCGGCGCACCGCTACGCAACGTGCACAAGCTCGAGCCGCTGGTGCGGCTACCGCTTGTCCTCGGACTCGCTCATCTGCTCGCCCAGGTGCCCTTGCCGGGTTCGGTCCCGGCGGTACGGTGGCGCCGGGCGCTCGCTCATCCCGAACGCGAACCGATGGTCGCGGTCACCAGCCTGGTCCTCGTCGCCCTGACGCTCGCCACCTCCCTGGCCTGGACGGGGAAACTCGCACCGCGCGGGACCTATCCGGAAGTGCCCGACTACTGGCAGCAGGCCGCGACCTGGTTCGAGCACAACGCCGGCGGAACGAGCCCGGACGGGTCCGACGCCGAGCGAGCACTCGTCGTACCGGGTGCGCCTTTCGGCAGTCAGGTGTGGGGGCTGACCCGCGACGAACCGATCCAGGCGCTGGCAACCACACCGTGGGCGTCCCGCGACGCGGTCCCGCTCACCCCGCCCGGCACGATCCGCGCGATGGACTCGGTCCAGCGCCTCATCACCGACGGCCGCCCGTCGGACGGTCTGGCCCCGACGTTGCTCGGCCAGGGCATCCACTACCTGGTACTCCGCAACGATCTCGATCCCGACACGTCGCGGTCGACGCGACCGATCATGGCCCACCAAGCGGTCACCGGCTCACCCGGTCTGACCCGGGTGGCCGAATTCGGCGAGGACATCGGGCCCGGCGAGGTGGACGGCCTCGTGATCGACAGCGATCTCCGGCCCCGGTATCCGGCCATCGAGATCTTCGCGGTGTCGATGCCGGACGGCTCCCCCGCGACGAGCGGGCCGTACACCGCCGACCTCGACGACGTCCCGCTCGTGCAGGGTGGCCCGGAGTCGCTGCAACGCCTGCGGGAGAACGGGACCCTTCCCGGGGCGGGGCCGGTGCTCCTCGCGGCCGATGCCCAGCAGGCCGGGTTGCCGGTGCAAGACGTCACCGTCACCGACACTCCCCGGAACCGCGAGACGGATTACGGTCAGGTCGACAACCACAGCTCGGCGCTGCGGTCCCCGGAGGACGCGCGCCGCACCCACAACCTCGTACCCGACTATTCGGTGGCCGATACACCGCTGGTCGAGGGCAAGTGGGAAGGTGCCCGGCTCAGCGTGTCCAGTGCCGCGTCCGACGCCACACAGCTGGGCGGAACCTCACCTGCCAGCAGTGCCGCTGCGACCGTGGACGGTGACCCCGCGACGGGCTGGTTCAGCAACGGCATCGAGCGGGCGCTCGGCCAGTGGCTTCAAATCGACTTCGACACTCCTCCGACGAGCTCCCTGCTGCAGATCACAACGAGCCCGGCGGCCATCGGCGCTCCCGTCCGCTGGATGGAGGTGTCCACGCCCAACGGCAGCACCGCCGTCAAGGTGGATGCACCCGGGAAGCCGATCACGGTGTCCGTCCCGGGCGGCGACACTCCGTGGGTGCGCATCACCGCTACCCGCACCGAGAACGGTTCCGCCGGAACTCAATTCGGGATCAGCGAGGTGTCGGTGCAGGATTTTTCCCGCCGCGACGCACCACCCGTGACCGTCCCCATCCGATACCGCACGGTGCTGCCTCCCACCCCCGACGGCGCGTCGGTGTCCGGGTGGAACCTCACCCAGGAGTTGCCCGGCCGCAATGCCTGCGCCGAGGCCCCCGACCGTGTCCGCTGCAGCAACGCCTTCGCGCTGCCACCGGAAGAGGCCGGCACTTTCCAGCGCACCTTGTCGGTGCCCGCCCCCACCGCCGTCACACCGCAACTCACAGTGCGGGCACGCCACGGCGCCGCGCTCGAAGAGCTTCTGACCCGCCCGGACCGACCGACTGCGCACGGCACGAGCAACATCGGCGATCTCCGCGGATCCGCCTTCGCCGCCACCGACGGTGACCCGCGGACCAGCTGGTCGGCCATGCAGGACACCACCAGCGGCAAAGGGGCGAAACCCAGCCTCACCCTTCGCCTTCCGGAGCCCACACTCGTCACGGGCCTCGAGCTGACCCCCAGCGCAGGAGCCATACCCGCCGCTCCGACGACGGTCGCCGTCGACCTCGGCGACGGCCCTCAAGTCCGAGACGTCGGCGACGATCTCACCGTCGCCGTGGAACCCCGCGTGACGGATCGGATCATGCTCAGCCTGGTGTCCTGGCAGGACGTTCTCGATCAGAACGCCCTCGGCTTCGCGCAGCTGCAACCCGCGGGGCTCGCCGAGGTCGGGGTGCTGGGTGCGGACGGCGCCCTGCTGCCGGGGTCGGGCCCCAGCGACGACTCCGGTGACCACCCCGTCTCGGTGCCCTGCGAGGAGGGCCCGGTGATCTCGGTCGCCGGACGCCTCGTGCGCACGAGCATCTCCACCACCGCGGAACAGTTGCTGTCGGGTGACCCCGTGCCGGCCACGCTGTGCGATTCCCCTGCCGCTGTTCCGCTCGCCGCCGGCGCGCAGGACGTTTTCGTGCAACCCGGGTCGGCCTTCTTCGTCGACGATCTCCGCCTCGACGCGGGGACGGGCGCGCGTGCGGTGCCCACCGAACAGATGTCGACCACCGCCTGGACGGAGAATCATCGAGAACTTGCCGTTTCCCGGTCGGAGTCCGATCGCCTGGTCGTCGTCCCCGAGAGCACCAATGTCGGCTGGATCGCCACCGCACCGGACGGACGCGAACTTGCCCCCGTCGTCGTCGACGGGTGGCAGCAGGGATGGATCCTGCCGGCCGGAACAGAGGGCACCGTCACCCTCGACTTCCCCACCGACCGCTGGTACCGCCTGGGCATCTTCGGCGGGCTGCTGCTCCTCGTACCGCTGATCGCGGCGGCATGCCTGCCTCGGCGCGCACGGGAAGCTGTCCGAGACCTCGGCGCCGCACCGAGGACGTGGGGCAGCGCGACAGCCGGATGGCTGGGACTTCTCGTGGCGTCGACGGTGATCGCCGGACCGGTCGGCGGCGCGACAACCATCCTGCTGACCGCGCTCGCCGCCGGCCTGATTCGCCTACGCGGATCTGCCACCACGGCAAGGGTGCTCGTCGGCGTAGCAGGCGCCTCCACGATGCTCGGGGTGGCGATGCTCTCCACGGGACCGTGGCGTGCACCCGGTGGATACGTGGGGCACTCGTTCCTCGTTCAGTTCCCGGTGCTGGTGGCCTTGATCGCCGCCGGACTCGCCGTGCTGCCCGTCGGTGGCTCCGCGACCGCGCGACGGGTGTTCCACCGGATGACCGCGCGCCGTGCAGGCTCCTCCACCAGCGCGTAGCTGGCCGAGGCCACCGCAATACTGAGCACCGCGGTGAGGATCAGTACGTAGACGAAGTGCCCGGCGAACGGCACGAGACCGAACACCGGAAAGACGATCGAGAGCACCGCCAGGTGCCAGATGAAGATTCCGTACGACCAACGGCCGACGGCCAGAGCAACAGGACTTGCCAGGAATCGGTGCCGCGACGTGTCGGACAACACCAGCGGAGCCATCAGCGCGAAGCTCATCACGGCACCGAGAGCAATCTTGATGGCGTATTGCCACGGTTCGGGTCGTACCAGCCCCTCCGGCCCGGCGAGCTCGGTGGTGGTGAGACCGAAGGCGACCGCCGCGACGAGGAACATCGCGACCCGGTGCCGTGCCCAGCGGTGCATCCGCCCGGGTGGGCACACCGACAACTCGGCCAGCACCATCCCCGCGCCGAACCACGGCAGGTATCCGGGCAACCAATTGTCGTGATGGATGCCCTCCGGCGCCGGGATGGGTAGGAAGGCCCACGTCAGGCTCACCGCGATGAGTGCCGTGATCGCGGGGATCCGCAGTCGGGCGGCCGAGCCCCGCAGTCGGACCAACGCGAAGGCCAGAAGGGGAAGCACCAGATAGAACGCCACCTCCACCGACAGGCTCCACATCTGGGTGAGCCCGTCCGTGAGGGTCAGCGGCACGAACACCTGCACGAGACCGAGATTGGCCCACCAGGTGCGGAAACTCGCGTGCGCGGTGGGGAGGAAAGTCAGGACGACCGCCACCGCGACCCAGTAGGCGGGCAGGATGCGTGTCGCCCGTGACAACCAGTACCGCACCATTCCCTGCGCGGGTCCCAAGCCCCGCGCGGCCCCGGCGTGCCCGCGCCACAACAAGAACCCCGACAGCGCGAAGAACACAGCCACCGCCAGATCGAACCGTCCCCAGATCCGACCCAAAACCGCGGTGTGCGTCGCTCCTGTCTGGAAGGCGACATGCGTCACCAGCACACCGAGAGCGGCGAGCCCACGCATTCCCTCGAGGGCGGGAATGAACCCTCGAGGTGTGTCGCGGGTCTCGGCGGGCACCGGCGCCTCCGAGGTCGGAACTGAACTGGTCATCAACAACAGTGTGCCTGGTCCCGGCCTCGAGACGGAAAACTGCGCCCGTGTCACTTCGCTGGAGAAGCGCCGGTGCGTTTACTATCCGATGGGGCAGATGGGCCTTCGGGACTGTTAGTGTTTTGCCTCACGTGGTGTCGATGTGGGCTCCATGCGATCCGTGCAGCCATGCTGCCGGTGGGGGAATCTCAATCGACAGAATTGGGTTAGGAGAGACAGCATGGCGGAGCGCTCAGGGCCGAGCCGGATACTTGCTTGCATTCTGGTGGGCCTCGGTGCCTTCCTCTTGGCCGTCGCCATACTCATTCCCACCTACACGGTGGGCAAGTTGGAGAAGACGCCGTTGGACCTCGAAGTGACGACGATTGCCGAAGGCTCCGGCAGCGTACTCAATTCGCAGGCTCTCCTCGCAGGCAAGGCCGAAGTAAACACGAACGTTCCACTGGTGTCACAGCGCTACGTCACCACCGAAGACCCCGCGAACGCGGACGTCGTCACTCTCCAGGCGGGGCAGACGCTGCGGCGCACCGACAAGCAGGGCGACACCGGCCTGCTGTCCGCGATCGTCGACCGCAACACCGTCGACCGCCAGACGTCGATGCCGACGAACGACCCGGTCGGCACCATCCAGACGCAGCCCAACCAGCCTGCCGAGGAAGTTCCGCGCGACGGACTGCAGTACAAGTTCCCGTTCAACGCGGAGCAGAAGAGCTACCCCTACTTCGACCTCAGCGCTCGCGCCACGCAGGACATCAACTTCGTCGAGGAGACGGAGATCAACGGCCTGAAGGTGTACCACTACAACCAGACCATCGAGCCGGTCGATCTGTCGAAGGTGGTCAACTCGCCCACCAACAAGCTGACCCTGCCCGCCGAAGCCTGGGGCGTCCCCGGCGGCACGCTGCCCGTCACCATGACGCGCTGGTACACCAACGTCCGCGACCTGTGGGTCGAGCCCGAAACCGGTGTCGTCGTCAAGGGCCAGGAGCAGCTGCACCAGTATTACGCCCGCAACAAGGCCCGGCCCGAAATCGACGTCCTGAAGGTCGAACTGCCCTTCAACGAGGAGACCATCGAGTACCAGGTCCAGCAGGCCCGTGACGGAATGGACAAGATCAGCACCTTCGGGCGCACCGTCCCGATCATCGCGGGCATCCTCGGACTCATCGCACTGATCGCGGGCATCATCCTCGGACTCCGCGGCGGCAAGGGCCCGCAGCCGGCCCGGACCACCGGCGGAGGCGTACCCCCCGCGGAAGGTGGACGCCACTATGAGGGTTCGGACGCGCCGACGGAACAGCACGACTGGACCACGGACAAGACCGAAGAAATTCCGGTCGCCGATCCGCGCAGGTACGACCAGCGGTAGAGCAGTCCACCCGGACACCACGTAGACACGACGAAGGGGACCTCGGAATAACCGGGGTCCCCTTCGTCGTGTCTGCGGCCGGTGGGCTGGGTGCCGCACGAAGCGATCCGAGCGAGCGACCTAGACCGCTACCGCGTGCCGGGCGCTCCGGACCGCGAGAACGCTTGCGACCATCGCGGTGCTCGCCGCAACGGTGACGGCCACACCGATGAACTGACCAACGGTGGAGGCGAGGGTGAGCATGCCGGCCATCTCGACGGCGAAGCCGATCCAGGCGATGACTGCCAGGTACGTCCGCTCCCCGGCGATGGCGGACAGCAAGGCGCCTTGGAGCACCGCCAGGCAGGCCCCCTGGAGGGCGAACAGCCACAGCAGTGACTGCACCGGCTGGTACGCCTCGCCGACGAGGAGTGGGACCAGCGGGGCGCTCACTGCGACGACCGCGACCAAAACGGCGCCGAGGCCGACCAGGACGGCGATCGCCGATCGGACTGCCTGCACGGAGTGTGCTGGGCTGGCCATCCGGGGATACAGCACCACACCGACCGCCTGTGGAAGCCAGAACGCGGCTTTGGTCGCGACTGCGCCGAGGGCGTAGAGACCGGCGTCGTCGTTGCTGAGGACTATTCGGGCGAGGACGAGGTCCATCGACGACAACGCGATCAGCGCCAACTGCACCTGCGACGCCTTCAGGACGGCTGCGACTCCGATGGGCGTGCTCGTCGCCCCGGCCGGGTCCGGGTCGGCGAACACGCGCGCGGCCAGCGCGACGACCCCCGTTCCGACTGCACTGGCGGCGAGCGCGAATCCCGGACCGCCGCCCACGGCGAGGACCACGATGGCGGGGGCCACCTTCGCTATCCCGGCGCCGGCGAGGACGATGCTGAGGGGACCGAAACGCGCGGCGCCCTGCAGGAGTCCCTGTTCGGTGGCGAGCAGGACCAGCACCGGCGCGGTGATCAACGCGGAGACGGTGGCGAGCATGCCCGTCTCCAAAGCCCATGCAACGGCGGGTGCGAGGAGAAGCGCCGCGATTCCGACGATGACGGCGCATCGATAGCCGAGTTGACGCACCGCGTGCGCACCCCTGCCCCTGACTACTTCGCGCGCGACGACGGTCTGCAGCGCGAGCGCAGGCACGGCCAGAACCAGCTGGGCGGCCAGCAGGCTCGCGAATTCGCCGTAACCGGCAGGCCCGAGCCAGCGGCTGGCCGGAAGATGCAGCAGGTAGGACGCCACGTTCGCGACCATCGACCCGGCCGTCACCATGGTCACTCCGGCGACTGCCGAGGTGGTGAGGCTCTGGCGGGTCATGCGCCCCATGATGCACTACGCGGCGGACGAGCCGAGCTGATGTACCACGTATCGTGGCCGCTCATGACCGCCCGGAGCCGAACACTGTCCGTTCCGGCGGGCTACAGCCTGGCCTTGGCCGCACTGATTCTCGGCCCTCTTTTCGGTCCCGGATATCTGCTGCTGCGTGACGCGGTGAGCACACCACGCTCGTATCCGACGGATTCGGCGTTGGGTCTGACGGATGCCGCGGCGCGCGCGGTACCGCAGGACGCTCTGATCGCGGCGTTGAGCACGATCGTCGACGGTGGGCTGGTGGTGAAGGCGGCCTTGTTCCTCTCCCTCTGGGCCGCCGGCTGGGGCGCGGCCCGGATGGTTCGCGCCGTGCTGCCCACGGCAAGGCTCGGCTCCCAGCTGGTGGGTTCGACGGTGATGCTGTGGAACCCGTACGTAGCCGAGCGACTACTCCAAGGCCATTGGAGCCTGCTGGCCGGGTATGCGGCGCTGCCGTGGACGGTGTGTGCCGCGCTCGCCATTCGCCGGGGTCGCCGGTCGGGCTGGTTCGCGCTCGCCGCCTGCTTCGCGGCAGCAGGCCTCACCCCGACCGGTGTGATGCTCGCGGCAGTGACGGCGCTGGCGGTCCTGGTGGTTCCGGGTGGGCGACCGTCTGCGCTGTGGAGGTCGGCCGGTGTGTTGGTGCTGTTCGGTCTCGCGAGCGCGCCCTGGCTCGCGGCCACCGCGCTCTCCACGGGAGGTGCCGACAGCTCCGACCCCGCCGGGGTCGCGGCGTTCGCGGCGCGCGCCGAGCCGGGACTCGCGACAGTGGGCAGCCTGCTCGGACTCGGCGGGGTGTGGAACGACGCTGCCGTTCCGAACAGTCGCATGACGCTGTTCGCCCTGGTAGGAACCGTGATGTTGCTCGCCGTGGTCCTCTGTGGGGTACCGGCGTTGTGGCGGCGACGTCGCCATCCCGTGGTGAAGGCCCTGGCGGTCCTCGCCGTGGCGGCGGTAGTGATGCCGACGATCGGCGCCACGCCCTGGGGTCTCGACCTCGGCCGGTGGGCGGTGCAGAACGTGCCCGGCGCCGGCCTGTTCCGGGACGGTCAGAAGTGGGTGGCCGCGGCGGCACCGCTCTACGTTCTGGCCGCGGCCGCGGCGGTGCTGCGACGCCCCGCCCTCTGGTCGGTGTCGGCCGCCCTGATCGTGGTGCTTGCCCTGCCCGACCTCGTATGGGGTGTGGGCGGCGCGCTCCGGCCGGTTCGGTACCCCCAATCATGGGAGCAGGTGTCGTCCCGGCTCGAGGCCCAACCGGACAGCGGCGACGTCGCGGTCCTGCCCACCGGCATGTTCCGCCGGTTCCCGTACAGCGGGGAGGCGGCCGTCCTGGACCCGGCGCCCCGCCTGCTGCCCGTGGACGTCCTGCAGTCGGGCGAACTGGTGGTGGACGGGCGTGCCGTCGCAGGCGAGGGTTCCCGCGCGCAGAAGGTGGAACGGATCCTCCAGGGCGGGGGTTCGCCCTCGGATCTGGCGTCGCTCGGCGTGCGCTGGGTGCTCGTCGAGCGCGACACGCCCGGCCCACACGGGCAATCCGCGAAAACATTGGCGGCGCTGCAACCGTTGTTCTCGGACGAGCATCTCGCGTTGTATCGAGTGGACGGCGACGTGACGGCCCGGGAAGCGACCGCGCAGATGCGGGCGACGGTGATCGCAGCACACGCGCTGTGGGCAGCGCTGCTGATCGGGGGACTACTCGGCGCCGGCGTGTTCGAGGCCCTGAAGCGCACGGAGCGTGCGGTCCCGCGCCTCCGGACGCGGCAGCACCGGCGACACCAGTCCTGAGGTCCGCAGACCTGCGGCGGTACCGGCGAGCACCTCGTGTACACCGTTGCCGGTCTGCTCCCAGGAGAATTCTCCCGCACGCACACGTGCCTTCTCACCGAGAACCATGCGGGTCTCCGCGTCGAGGAGCAACGCACTGACGGCCGCCGTGAGGTCGCCGACGTCGGCGGTGGCGGCGTCGATGCCGCCGACGAGGACCCCGGTCACGCCGTCGACGATCGAATCCGTCAGGCCCTTGGAGCTGCGGTAACCGACGGTCGGAACACCGTGCTGCGCAGCCTCGATCACCGCGAGACCCCATCCCTCCTTACGGGAAGGCATTACGTGCACCCACGACTGTGACAGCAGTTCGTGTTTGCGCGCCTCGTCCACGTGGCCGTGGAAGGTGACTGCGTGACCGATGCCGAGTTCGTGGGCACGGTCTCGGAGGTTCTGTTCCCACCAGCCGCCGCCGATGACGTCCAGGTGCAAGTCGGCGATCGTAGGCCGCAGCGCCGCAACAGCTTCCAGGGCGTCCTCGATCTGCTTGTGCGGGACGAGACGCGAGAGGACACACACGCTCGGGTGGCCGGTCCGGGTTTGCGCGGAGCCGACCGCGACGCCGACGGGAATGTCGTCGGCACCGTTGCGCACGACGGCGATCCGTTCGCGCTCGACACCGAGTTCGACCAGTTCGTCGGCCGAGGGCAGCGACACGGTGAGGTACTGGTTGTCGCGGTGAGTACGCGGGGACAGTCGCGATTCCACCCACCAGCCGATCTTGCCGACCAGCCTTCCTGCGACCGGCCACTGCTCGCGGTGGCAGTGATGCACCAGCAGCGTCACCGGTGCACCCGCGACGGTGCGGGAGAAGAAGGGGATGCCGTTCTGGGTATCGATGACAGCGTCCGGCCGGATTCCCTTGAGGGGTCCGAACCCGAGCCGGCCTGCCGCAATGGCCGCCAGTGCGCGCGGGTAGACGCTGTACCGACCGCCCGCGCGACTGATCTCGATACCGTCGACCGTCTCTTTCCTGGGCGCGCCCCGGTAACCGGCGGTCCGCAGAGTCACCTTGATTCCCCGCGCGGCGAGCTGCGCCCCGACCTGCTCGAGATACCGCTCACTGCCTCCACCCTGCGGGTGCCCGGTGTCTCGCCAGCAGAGCAGCAGAACCTCGTGCACGTTCATGAACTCCTGTGGTCGGTGCGGCTCTTTCTCGGTCCGAGGCGGGGTTGCCGCTCGATAGTCCTCGAACACCCTATCGGTCGTACTGGGTCGAGCGTTGCAGCGTCGCGCACGATTGCCGTCCGCTGGGCCCCAGTCGCTAAGGTTCTTATCCGTGACGACGCCACCCGTGACCCGACGATTCGGTCGACGGGCGACCTTGAAGCGGTCGTTCGGGCTGCTGAGCGACTTCCGGCACGAGCAGACCGCGCCCGACCTGTTCTACGGGGCACTGGCCCGCGATTCGGTCGAGCTCATCGGCGACCTGTACTGCGGACTCACCGACCAGGACCTCACCGGAACCACGGTGCTCGACGTGGGCGGCGGGCCGGGCTACTTCGCCGATGTCTTCCTGGAGGCCGGTGCCCGGTACGTCCCGGTGGAGCCCGACCCGTCGGAGATGCACGCAGCCGGTCTGACCGTGGGTGGGGCCATCCGCGGTTCGGGGCTCGCGTTGCCGTTCCGCACGTCCTCGGTGGACATCTGTTTCTCGTCCAATGTGGCCGAGCACGTCAGCACACCGTGGGCGATGGCCGACGAGATGGTCCGGGTCACGAAACCCGGCGGCCTGATCGTCTTGTCGTACACGTTGTGGTGGGGACCGTTCGGCGGGCACGAGACCGGCCCGTGGCATGCGCTGGGTGGCGAATATGCCGCCCGCCGGTACGCCCGCAAGACCGGTCGTGAACCCAAGAACCGCTACGGCGTGTCGTTGTTCAAAGTCGGTGCCACCGAAGGTCTTCGGTGGGCCGAACGTACCACCGACGCCGAGCTTCTCGCAGCCTTTCCTCGTTACCATCCGCGGTGGGCGTGGTGGATGGTGCGGGTCCCGGGGCTGCGCGAATTTTTGGTGAGCAATCTCGTCCTCGTGCTGAAGAAGCGCTGACCGTGGCCCGCCTGGCGCTCGATATCGGCGGCACCAAGATCGCCGCGGGACTGGTCGGAGAAGGCGGCACCGTCCCGGAACCGTCGATCACCCCGACCCCCGCGTCCGGTGTCTGGGACGCGTGCGCCACGCTGTTGCGCGAAGTCGCGGCCGACGCCACGATCACCTCCGTCGGCATCGCCTGCGCGGGACCGGTCGACTCGACGAGCGGTCGTGTCTCCCCCATCAACATCGACGAGTGGTCGGCCGGGTTCGGCCTGGTCAGCGCCGTCCGCGACCTCTTCCCCGCCGCGCGGACGCGGCTCGCCATGGACGGCGCCGCAGCGGCCCTCGGCGAGCATCGCCACGGAGCCGGGCGCGGAACGTCGGATCTCGTCTCCCTGGTGGTCTCGACGGGCATCGGCGGCGGTGTGGTTCTCGGCGGACGTATCGCGACCGGGCGTACCGGAAACGCCGGACACATCGGTCACCTGGTGGTTCCGGGTGGCACCGAGGCCTGCACCTGCGGCGGCGTCGGCTGCCTCGAAACGGTGGCGAGCGGTCCCGCGGCCGTGCGGTGGGCGCGTTCGCAGGGCTGGCACGGTACGACGGGCATCGACATCGCGGCATCGGCCGTGTCGGGCGATCCTGTGGCCGTCGCAGCCCTCGACCGCGCGGGCACCGCACTGGGCGTGGCCATCGCCTCCGCCGCGGCGTTGCTCGATATCGACCTCGCGGTCGTCGGCGGCGGGTTCGCCCAGGCCGGTCCGGCGCTGTGGCAGCCGCTGCGCGCGGCCGCCGCCCGGCACGCCCGCTTGACGTTCGTCTCGGATCTGCGCGTCGTACCCGCGGAGTTGGGCGCCACCGGAACGCTCGTCGGGGCCGGAGTTCTCGCGCTCGACAGCTGACGCCCGTCGATCCGGGCGACAGTTCTCCCCTTCTATTCCGAAATTCTGTAACGTGTTCTAGTGTTCAGGGTCACACCACGTTCAGTCGAGGAGGAGGTGACTCGTGAGCACGAGCGCTGCCCGATCTGCCGACAACTCCACCCATCAGTCCGAGGTCGCCCGACCCAGCAGCTCCAAGCGCGACCCCGAGATCCTGCGCGAACGGCTCGAGCGTTGGCTGTCCGCCCAGCTGCCCGTCGGCACCGTCGCCGAGGTCACGCACGTCCACCTTCCCGACGCCAACGGAATGTCCAGCGAAACCATCCTGTTCGACGCCGTGTGGTCGGGCGAACGACATCCGCTGGTCGCCCGGGTAGCCCCGGCCGACAGCACCATGCCCGTCTTCCCCCGCTACGACCTCGACAACCAGTTCCAGGTCATGGCCCAGGTCCGCGAACACTCGTCGGTCCCTGTCCCGGTCGTCTACTGGTCCGAGACGAATCCGGAACCACTCGGTGCGCCGTTCTTCGTCATGGCCCGGGTCTCCGGCCAGGTCCCGCCGGACGTGATGCCGTACAACTTCGGGTCCTGGGTGACCGAGACGACCGACGCCCAGCGCGCACGACTCCAGCACACCTCGGTGGAGGTGCTCGCGAAACTGCACGACATCGACCGCCCGTGGGACCGGTTCGATTTCCTGCGGCTCCCCGATGCCGGCCCGACGGCCGCCGAGTCCCTCGCCGCGCACATCCGCCAGCAGCGTGAGTACTACGAGTGGACCACCCTGTCGGGGCCGCGGTCCCCGCTGATCGAGCGCAGCTTCGCCTGGCTCGACCAGAACCGCCCCGACGATTCGTCACCCGCCGTCTTCTGCTGGGGAGACGCCCGCATCGGCAACATCATGTACGAAGATTTCCGGCCGGTGGCGGTACTCGACTGGGAGATGGCCACACTCGGACCACGTGAACTCGACCTCGGATGGATGGCGTACCTGCATCGGTTCTTCGAAGACATTGCCGAAGTCGCAGGCCTGGGCGGTCTGCCCGGCTTCCTGCGTGTCGACGACATCGCCGCGACCTACGAGGAACTGACGGGCCACGCTCCCCGCAACCTCGAGTACTACACCGTGTACGCGGCGCTACGGCAGGCCACCATCATGCTGCGAATCCAGACCCGCGCCATCCACTTCGGGCAAGCCGTCGCACCGGACGACCCCGACGACATGATCATGCACCGAGCCTCGCTCGAAGCGATGCTCGACGGAACGTACGGGGAGAAGCTCCGATGAACGCAGACTTCGCGGGCAATCCGCTGTCACCGATGGACGACTACCCGGTGCATCAGGTGGCCGAGCCGATCCGCCGGGCGGGGACGTCCGATCGGAATTTCTACGACCGGTATTACTTCAATTGTTACCCGTCGACCGAGACGGATCTGTTCCTCATCGTCGGTCTCGGCCAGTACCCCAATCTCGGTGTGGCGGACGCGTTCGCGGTGCTACGCCGCGGTGACGACCACATCGTCGTGCGCGGTTCCAGGGCCCTCGGTGCCGACCGCTCCGACACCACTGTCGGCCCCTTCCGCGTCGAGGTTCTCGAGGGCCTGCAACGACTGCGGATCGTGCTCGAACCCGGCGAGTACGACCTCTCGTTCGACCTCACCTTCGACGCCGCCGTCCCCGCGACGCTCGAGCCACGACATTTCCGCCGCCAGCTCGAACGGGTCACCTTCGACACCAGCCGTTTCGTCCAGACCGGTACCTGGACAGGCGAGCTGACGATCGACGGCGCACCCCGAACGGTCACGCCGGACAGCTGGCGCGGCAACCGCGACCGGTCGTGGGGAGTACGCCCGGTCGGCGAATCCGAGCCGCCCGGCAGACGCGCCGTGGATGGTATCCAGAACTTCTTCTGGATCTACTCGGTCATGCAGTTCGACGACTACTCGATCTGCGTGGTGCTGCAAGAAGACGAACGCGGCAGACGCATCGTCGAAGAGGCGGTCCGCATCTGGCCCGACGACGGTCGTGAGCCCGAATGGCTCGGCAGGCCCGAGCACGAGCTGAAATTCGAGCCCGGCACCCGGGACGTGACCGCGGCTTCACTCACCTTCCACCGGCCCGGGCGTGAGACCGTCAGTGTCACCTGCGAATTCCTGGTTTCGAATTTCATCGGGATCGGCACCGGCTACGGGCTCGAAGCCGATTGGCGGCACGGGATGTGGCAGGGCGAACTGGTGGTTCAAGGGCTGCGCAAGCAGGCGTCCGAGATCGAGCCGGGACTGCGCATGTTCTGCCCCGTCGACAATCTGACCCGCTTCCGTCTGGACGACGGTGGCGAGACCGTGGTGGGCACGGGACTTTTCGAAGTCGCGGCGATCGGCCCACACGCACGTTATGGATTCGACAGTTTCACCGACACCGCTCGCTGACCGGGTGGGCAATCAACGAGGGAATGGAAGAATGACCGACTACGACAAGCTCTACATCGGCGGCAAGTGGGTGGCGCCGTCCACCGATCAGGTGCTCGAAGTGTTCTCTCCCGCAACCGAAGAACGTGTCGGCTCGGTTCCGGTTGCAGGGCCGCAGGACATCGACGCCGCCGTCGCCGCCGCAAGGCGCGCATTCGACGACGGCCCGTGGCCACGCATGTCGCCCACCGAACGGGCTCAGGTGATCGCGAAGGCCGCGAAGCTTCTCGAAGAACGCGCCGCCGACATCGCGGGCGTGCTCTCGTCGGAGATGGGTCAACCTCCCGCGTCGGTGCAGATGATGCAGGTGACCCCGTCCCTCGCCACGATCAACTATTTCGCCGGACTCGCCGATTCGTTTCCGTGGACGGAAGAACGTTCGGGTGCGTTCGGCCGCTCCCGCGTCACTCGGGAGCCGGTCGGTGTCGTGGCCGCCGTGATCGCCTGGAACGTGCCCCTCTTCCTGGCGATCAACAAGTTGGGCCCGGCCCTCCTCGCCGGGTGCACGATGGTACTCAAACCGGCCCCGGAGTCTCCGCTGACCACCAATATCGTCGGCGAGATCTTCACCGAGGCCGGTCTGCCCGAGGGCGTGCTGTCGCTCGTGCCCGGTGGCGCGGAGACGGGCGAGTACCTGGTCTCGCACCCCGACATCGACAAAATCACCTTCACCGGCTCCACCGCGGTGGGCCGCAAGATCGGCGCCATCGCGGCGCAGAATCTCAAGCGCTGTTCCCTCGAGCTGGGCGGAAAGTCTGCCGCGATCGTCCTCGAGGACGCCGATCTCGCGTCGACGATGCCAATGCTCGTGATGTCCGGGTTGATGAACACCGGTCAGGCCTGCGTCGGTCAGACCCGCATCCTGGCGCCGCGGTCGCGGTACGACGAAGTGGTCGACGGCATGGTCGCCACCGCCGCTTTCTTCCCTGTCGGGCTACCGTCCGACCCGGCGGCGCAGCTCGGTCCTCTGATCTCCGAGAAGCAGCGGGAACGAGTCGAGGGCTACATCGCCAAGGGCAAGGAGGAAGGTGCGCGCCTGGTGCTGGGCGGCGGACGTCCGGCAAACCTCGAGACCGGGTACTTCGTGGAGCCGACGATCTTCGCGGACGTCGATAACTCCATGACCATCGCCCGGGAAGAGATCTTCGGACCCGTGCTGTGCGTGATTCCCTACGATTCCGTGGACGAAGCCATCAAGATCGCGAACGACTCCGACTACGGGCTCGCCGGCTCGGTGTACACCACCGATGTCGAGAAAGGACTCGAGGTGGCAGCCCAGGTCCGCACCGGTACCTACGGAATCAATTGGTACGCCTTCGATCCCGGTTCCCCGTTCGGCGGGTACAAGAACTCGGGCATCGGGCGCGAGGACGGACCGGAAGGCGTCGAAGCCTTCTGTGAGACCAAGTCCGTGCTCTACCCGCCCGGCTACACAGACTAGGCGGCTCCGCCGCTCGTGCGCCTTTCTGGTAGCTGCTGCTACCGGAAAGGCGCACGAGCGCGAAGCGCTTCGACGTCTAGCTCTAGCTGCCGAACTGGATACCATCCAGCGGGCCGCCGACGAAGACGATCTGCGGCAGCGTGGTCTGCGGGTTCGCGACGGTACTGAGCGAGAGGCACTCGCCGATCACCGCGTAGGCGCCGTCCGCGAGTTCCGATGTGGTGAACGTCTTGACCGCGTCACCGGTGGCGTTCGCAACCACCCGTTCGGGCAGTGGAGTCATCCACGCCGCAAATCCCGGCTGGAGAACGACGGCGGGGTTGGAGAGGACTTCCGGGAGCCTCGTGGCGTCGAACGCGACTGCGCCACAAGACTGTGGATCGGTGAGCTCGAAGACATTCGGGTTGGTCACCGTGATGTCGAGGGTGTTCCCGTCCACCTCGGTCACCACGGTCGGAGGGGCTACCTCCGTTGCTGCCGAAGCAGTCGCCGGCATGGCCATGGATACGGCGGCCGCAGCGGCCGCGGCACATGCGGCACCTCCGGCGAGTCGCTTCATGCCCTTACTGGTTCCTGGCTGCATTCGTCAATCCTTTCGTCGGTGAGCTTCGAAATCATGACACTTACAGACCGAATGGTATGGGATTGGCGGCAGTCCTGCCGGGTTCCCTCCGAATCGGTCGGGTTTGTTCAATGCAGACACCTGCCCGCGCGGCACACTGGGACCATGACCAATGCAGACGCTGTGCGCCCTGTCCCGCACGGATACACGACCATTACGCCGTATCTGGTGGTGGCCGGCGGAGCCGCGGCCATCGACTACTACACCGAGGTGTTCGGCGCGACCGTTGTTCAGCGCATGGACGGCCCCGACGGTTCCGTCATGCACGCCGAGCTCGACTTCGGCAACGGCCGGCTGCAGCTCAGTGATCCGATGCCGACGATGGGCCTCCACGCACCCGACGGCACGAACACCGTCAACCATTCGTATGTGTTGTACTGCGAGGACGTCGATGCCACGTTCCGCCGCGCCGTCGAGCGCGGGGCAACCGTGTTCGAGGAGCCGTCCACCTTCGTCACCGGTGACCGCTTCGGCTCCATCCTCGACCCATTCGGGCACCGGTGGGCGATCATGACCCGCGTCGAGAACGTCTCGGACGAGGAGGCCCAGCGGCGGGTCGAAGAGTGGGCAGCCGCGCAGGGCTGACCGTAATCTGCCCCTTCGACGCCGAATGCCGCAGTGCTCAGTCAGACTGAACTACTGCGGCATTCGGTTACGTACGGGGACTAGCCCAGGCGCTGCTTCAGTGCCTCGAACTCGTCACGAATACCGGACGGCACCTTTTCGCCGAGGAACTCGAACCATTCCTCGATGAGGGGCAACTCCTGCTTCCACTCGTCGACGTTCACCTTCAGTGCCTCGTCCACGTCCGCCGTGTTCACGTCGAGACCGTCCAGCTCGAGGTCCGCTGCGGTGGGGACGTAACCGATCGGGGTCGACTCGGCGCCGGCCTTGTGCTCGATGCGGTCGACGATCCACTTCAGGACGCGCGAGTTCTCGCCGAAACCTGGCCACAGGAACCGGCCGTCGTCGCCACGGCGGAACCAGTTGACGTAGAAGATCTTCGGCAGCTTCTGGGCATCGGCATTCTTGCCGACGTTGATCCAGTGATTCAGGTAGTCACCGGCGTTGTAGCCGATGAACGGCAGCATCGCCATCGGGTCGCGGCGCACGGTGCCCACGGCACCTTCCGCGGCTGCGGTCTGCTCGGACGACAGGGTGGCACCGAGGAACGTGCCGTGCTGCCAGTCGAACGACTCACTGACCAGCGGGACCGTGGTCTTGCGACGTCCACCGAACAGAATCGCCGAGATCGGCACACCCTGCGGGTCGTCCCACTCGGGAGCGAGGATGGGGCACTGGGACATGGGGGTGGTGTACCGCGAGTTCGGGTGGGCGGCCTTCTCACCGGACTCGGGCGTCCAGTCGTTGCCCTTCCAGTCCGTCAGATGCTGCGGGTCGCCTTCGAGGCCTTCCCACCACACATCGCCGTCGTCGGTGAGGGCGACGTTGGTGAAGAGCGTGTTGCCCGACTCCATCGTCTTCATGGCATTCGGGTTGGAACCATGGTTCGTGCCCGGTGCGACACCGAAGAATCCGAACTCCGGGTTGACGGCGTACAGGCGGCCGTCTTTGCCGAACCGCATCCACGCGATGTCGTCACCGAGGGTCTCGGCGCGCCAGCCCGGAACGGTGGGCTGGATCATGGCGAGGTTGGTTTTGCCACATGCGCTCGGGAAGGCAGCGGCGATGTAGTACGCCTTGTCTTCCGGCGAAATGAGCTTGAGGATCAGCATGTGCTCGGCCAGCCAGCCCTCGTCGTGGGCCATGGCCGAGGCGATGCGCAGCGAGTAGCACTTCTTGCCGAGCAGGGCGTTGCCGCCGTAGCCGGAACCGTAGCTCCAGATTTCCCGGGTCTCGGGGAAGTGGGTGATGTACTTGGTGTCGCTGCACGGCCACGGCACATCGGCCTGACCCTCTTCGAGGGGCGCACCCACCGAGTGCAGTGCCTTGACGAACGGCTTGTCCTTGCCCAGCTTCTCGAGGGCAGCGGTACCCATGCGCGTCATGATGCGCATCGAGACGACCACATACTCGGAGTCGGTGATCTCGACGCCCAGTTTCGGATCCTCGGCACCGAGAGGTCCCATGCAGAACGGGACGACATACATGGTCCGACCCCGCATCGAACCGCGGTAGAGGTCGGTCATGAGGGCCTTCATCTCGGCCGGGTCCATCCAATTGTTGGTGGGACCGGCTCCGATCTCCTCGTTGGTGCAGATGTAGGTCCGCGATTCGACACGTGCCACATCCGACGGGTCGGAGTTGCCGAGGAACGAGTTCGGCTTCTTCTCCTCGTTGAGGCGGGTGAACGTACCGGCGTCGACCAGTTGCGAGGTCAGTCGATCCCATTCGTCATCCGAGCCGTCTGCAAAGACGACGCGATCGGGCTGCGTGAGTTCGGCAACCTCTCGAACCCAGGCGAGCAGCTCACTGTGCTCCGTGGGGGGCGTGCCGTCAGTTCCGTTCAGACCGGGAATGGTCGCTGAGGTCATCAAACTCTCCTGGGGTGAGCCGGAACCGGACCATCTGCCGTCCGTTGCGAAAGAGCCCCTCGCAACGAGTGCCAGACGGTCCGATTTTCCCCTCTCGGCGGGGTCCAGCCAGGCCGTCCATGCCACATGGAAGACGCGGGCGCCGGGTGTCCTATCCCTAGAGGTTAACGCCGCGGGTCCCATCTAGGGGAACCGGGTGCGGTCGGAAAGGTCACAGAAACGATTCAGTAGAGCCGTCCGGCGCCTTTCCCGCGCCTGACGGGCGTTTTCGGGGAGATACTAGCCGTTACCGAGGGTCCCGTCATCAGTCTGTTTCCACTGCGCGACGCCGTCCGTGCCGCGGTGGAATTCCCAGGATGCGTAAGCGCCGTTGTCGGAGATCGTCGTCAGGTGGTCGGCATCCCCGTCGCCGTCCAAATCCGAGATGACTACCAGCGCATTTCCGGATTCGAAGGTCTGCGTGTCCAGCAGGCCGTCACCGTCGATGTCATGCGTGGGCGCGGTCAGAGCCACGGCTCCGGAGTCCTCACCGAACGTGTCGGGATCGAACGAGGGCACATCGGGGACCAGAAAACTCTCAGCGGTGGCCACGGCGATCTCCCTTCACATCCCACAGTTTCACAGAGAGGCGGACGCAATTCAACATGGTTCCACACACATGTGGACACATTCGGCCGACCGCCTCTACGTAGTCTGACGTTCCGGACGATGTTTCGGTTCCTTCGAGATGTCGCGAGTTTCCCGCAGCCCGCGATCGATGGCCGCGATGTCCCGTTCGCATGAAGCAAGCTGACCGTTGCGCCTCGACGTCAGTTTCCGCAACTCTCCGTCGATCGACGCCACTCGAGTGTCGACCTCCTGGGCGCGCGACCTGCTCTCCTCGAGGATCATCTCGCTGATCTCCGCTTCGGCGGACAACAACCGGCCGAGAACCCGCTGCTCCCATTGCGCACGCACGGTCGTGAGCGACTCGGTGGCCCACTGACGCACATGGGAGCGCTCGGCGACGTGACCACGCGCACGGGCGAGCCACCAGGCCACCACGCCGCCGAGGGTCAGGGTGAGCGGGACGGACGCGATGTCGAGGGCGGGCACCACCGACAACGGTGCGACCATCAGGCGGCCCAGCCCGAGACCCGCCGATGCCCCGATCAGGATCGTCATGCGGTCTTCCAGCCCCCGGTGGCGAGGTTCGGGGCGCCCCGGGACGAGGTAATCGGGTTTCGGGCCGGTGTCCCGCGGAGCGGGCGCGGCGACACCGGCGCGCGCACGCAGGTGGTCGAGTCGCGTGGTCACCACGCCTTCGAGGTCGACGCCCAGCTGCGCCACGATGTCGGCGAGCCGGTCCGGGTAGTCGGCGAGATTCGCACGTCCCGCCCGATCGATGTCGGCGCGCACCGTGACCCCCGCCGCCCGGATCTGCGTGGACACCTCATGTATCAATTCGACCTTGCCGAGCTGCACCTCGCTGCGCAGTCGAGCAACCCGCTCGGCACGCCGGCCGTCGCGGTGCGCGAGCAGGTGGGTCCGTTCGGCACGAAGGTCGGCACCGGAATCGGCCTCCCGAATGGATCGGCCGGTGGCCACGATCATCCGGCGAGTCTGCTCGAGAACCCTTTCGGTGCTCGACCGCGCGCTCCTCGATTGGCCACCCGCCGCGGACAGGAGGGCCTCGAGCAGTGCCTCGACCCCGGATCCGCGGGCCGGGGCGCGCCCGGCTCCGGCCGCGACCGGGTGGATGGTCACGTCGGCGAACCGCTCCGCATGACCGGCGAGCAAGGCGCGGTCACGCTCGCGGACGGTGGCCCACTCTCTGTGGACATCGATTTTCGTCAGGGCGAACACCACCGGGCATGCGGGACGCAAGACCACATCGAGAACGGCCAGTTCCTCGCGCCCGAGTGGCGCGGCGGCGTCGAGCACCATCAGCACCACGCCGGCGTCGAGCGGGTCGTCGACGAGATCGAAGGCGGACTCGTCGAGGAAGCGGAGCGCGTCGACGAGGGTGGTCTTGCCCGCCCGACGTGGTCCGGCGACGAAGAGCTCGTGTCTGGAGTCGGTCCGGGCCACGAGCCGGACGGTTGCTGCGGGATTCCACCGGGAAACGACATCGACGGTCTCCGCGGGCAGATCCGTCAACTCCTGCGTCATCCGGGCCCGCGGACGGCGAGGGTCCGGCTGTCGTCCGGACTGCCGCCCATCCGCTGCCAAATCCGTAGGTAATGCCGCCGGACGTCGACGATGGCCCCTCGTTGCCGGGCAGTGGGGTTTCCACTGAGTTGCGTGCGCCACCAGTGCGCGCACCGGACGGCATCCTCGGCGGTGTCGGGCTCGGCCGGGGCCTCCCGATTCCAGTCGACGAGGTGGAGTCGCCCGGCCGCGGCCGCGAGCGCCACAGCCGCGTCTCCCGCGAGGTACTCCTCGAGTGCATCGCGAACCCCGGCGTTGCGGGCAGCCAACGACCGGAGAGAACGGAGCGCACACTCGCCTCGGCCCGCCCGGACGTGCGCCACTCGAGCGGCGACCGCTGCCACTACCTCGTCCACACCGCTGGCCGTGCGCAACAGGGCGGTGACTGCCGGCGCGTCGAGTTGCGCATTCGCCTCGAGCGCCGCGCTCGCTACCGCGACACCGTGGGCATCCCAGACTGAAGAATGGTCGCGCGGACGCTGCCGAAGGACGGCCAGGTCGGCCTCCGTCACAGCTCGTGCGGTCGCCAGGGAGCCGATCAGCGGCAGCACGGGCAGGCCGGCGTCCGACGAGCACTCCGCCGCCCGCGCGAGCGCCGCCACCCACACGTCGGCCGGCTCGCGTGATTCGCCGAGTGCGTCCACCTTGTTGAGTACGAGCAGTGCGCGCTCGGCGTCCACCCCGGCGACTGCCACACGATCGGCGGCACGCACCGATTCGACGAGAACACACACCACGACGTCACCGTCCAGAACGGGGTCGGGCGCGCCGGGCACATCGAGCGGGCCGGGCTCTTCGATCTCGGCACCCGGAATTGCACCTTCTTCTACTGCGGTCGCGACAGTGGTTCTCCCCACACCCGCACGACCGGTGATGTGCACACGAATCGGCGCGTGGAGTAGTGCCGCGACTTCCCGAACGCTCTCCCCCGCCGCACGGTCCGATACCGCCACCCGATCTGCGAGTTCGTCCAATTCCCCGCCCCCGGCATCTACAGTGCCCATGACGCGATCACCCCCTTCGTACCGTCAGGATTCTGTCAGACTTCCGCGAAACCGGCGTGGGCAACCATGCAGGCTGCGCCGCTGATCGACCAGAAAGTCTCAATGTCAACTTCAGACCCGTATGCCAGAAACGCCCCCCATGCGTGACAATGGTCCGGTGAACCACGCCGATCAGGAAGCACCCGCCGTCCCCGAGGAGGGACAGACTCCGCGTAAGACGGGATCTCGACTGCACCCCCGGGTGACGAGTTTCCGCTCCCGCCGGGGGGCGCTGACCTCTGCCCAGCAGGAGTCGTGGGATCGGCAGTGGCCGAAAATTGGTGCCGAGGTCTCGGACACCCACCTGGACGCGGCCGCCTGGTTCGGGCGCGACGCACCTCTGATCCTCGAGATCGGCTCGGGCACCGGAACCGCCACAGCGGCGATGGCGAAAGCCGAACCGCACGTGAATCTGATGGCCGTCGAGGTGTACCGCCCCGGGCTCGCACAGCTACTGCAGCAGATCGAGCGCGACGGCATCCCCAACATCCGTGTTCTGCGTGGTGACGCCATGGACGTTCTCGAGAACATGATCGAACCCGAATCGCTGACCGGTGTCCGTGTCTTCTTCCCGGACCCGTGGCCGAAGGCCCGTCACCACAAGCGCCGCCTGTTGCAAGCCCCCACCTTTGCGCTGATCGCGAGCCGATTGAAGCCCGGTGGTGTGTTGCACGTTGCAACCGATCACGCCGAGTATGCCGAGGCGATCGCCGAGGCGGGAAACGCGGAACCGCTGTTGACCTCCCTCGATTGGGAGTCCCCGATGACACACGAGCGTCCGGTGACGAAGTTCGAGGACAAGGCCCATCAGGTCGGGAGTGCGATCACCGAGTTGATTTGGGGGAAGATCAGGTCATGAGCGTCAGCGAGCAGTACATCTCCGGCGGGTTGCCTGCGGGCTCTGCCGGCACCGCGGTGTCGTCAGGATCTCCCGTGGTGGGTGCACGTGACGGACGCCACCAGAAGCGAGTCCTTCTCGTCTGGGACGCGCCGAACCTCGACATGGGCCTGGGCGCCATCCTCGGCGGTCGCCCGACGGCGGCCTACCGGCCACGATTCGACGCCCTCGGCCGCTGGCTCCTCTCCCGGACCGCCGAACTGTCGGCATCCGGCACCGACACGCTCGAACCCGAAGCGACCGTCTTCACCAATATCGCGGCTGGCAGCGCCGATGTTGTGAGACCGTGGGTCGAGGCCTTGCGTAATGTGGGCTTCGCGGTGTTCGCCAAGCCGAAGATCGATGAGGACAGCGACGTCGACTCCGACATGCTGGACCACATCGCGCTCCGGCACGGTGAGGGGTTGGCCGGTGTCATGGTCGCCTCCGCCGACGGTCAGGCATTTCGTGAACCGTTGGAGAACATCGCCGCGACCGGCATACCGGTCCAGATACTCGGGTTCCGCGAGCACGCCAGCTGGGCGGTTGCGTCCGATCTTCTGGACTTCGTCGATCTCGAGGACATCCCCGGCGTGTTCCGGGAACCACTTCCTCGGGTCAGCCTCGACACATTGCCCGACGAGGGTGCCTGGTTGCAGCCGTTCCGACCGCTTTCCGCCCTGCTCGTCGGGCGGAAGAGTGCTGCCGAGTAGGAGTTGATCAGTGTTCGCGAGCTGGGGAAGCGTCGTCTACCGGGCCCGATTCACCGTCATCGGCATCATGGTGGCTTTGTTGCTCGGTTCCGCCGCATACGGTCTGGGTCTGGAGAAGCATCTCAGCCAGTCCGGCTGGGATGATCCGGGCTCGGAATCGGTCGCCGCGTCCAAGCTTGCCGACAGCACCTTCGGCCGCGACACCAACAGTGATGTGGTGGCGCTCTATACGGCTCCCGAGGGCAAGACCATCGAGGATCCGGAGTTCCAGGCGAAGGTCGTCGCCAACCTCGAATCGCTGGCTGCGGAACACCCCGACAAGATCCTCAAGATCAACGGCGGGTACTTCAAGGTCGGGTCCGCCCCGACCCTGATCGCTGCCTCGAGCCCGGACAAGCAGCACGCGATCGAGAGCATCGCCATCGTCGGTGACAACGACACCGAGGTCACCGCCAACTTTCGCGACATCAAAGACAAGTTCTACATCGACGGCGTCGACGTGCAGCTCGCCGGCTTGCAACCGGTGTCGGGCGCGTTGAACGACACGATGGCCAAGGACATCAAGCGGATGGAGATCCTCGCGATCCCGGCCGTCGGCCTCCTGCTCTTCTTCGTGTTCGGTGGTGTCGTGGCGGCGGCACTGCCGCTGATCATCGGCGGTCTCACCGTGGTCGGCGCCAACGGCGTCGTCCGTCTCATCACCAACTTCACCGAGGTCAACTCGTTCGTCGCCCCCGTGGTCTCCCTCGTGGGTCTCGGCCTCGCCATCGACTACGGGTTGTTCGTCGTCAGCCGTTTCCGAGAAGAGATGGCGGAGGGGTACGACACCCGCTCCGCCGTCCGGAGAACAGTGATGACCTCGGGACGCACCGTGGTGTTCTCGGCCACCATGATCGTCGCCAGCCTCGGTGGTCTGCTGCTGTTCCCGCAGGGCTTCCTGAAGTCCGTTGCCTACGGCGCCATTGCGACGGTGGGACTCGCGGCGCTCACATCCATCACGATCCTGCCCGCGATACTGGGCATCCTGGGCAAGCGCATCGACGCCCTCAGTTTCGAGCGCTTCCGTCAAACCAAGAACACGGAGGAAATCGAGGCCAGCGTCTGGGGCCGCCTCACCCGCTGGGTGATGCGCAATCCGTTGAAGGTCACCATTCCGATCGTGGTCGGGCTGCTCCTGTTGATCGTCCCGTTGACGGGCATCAAGTTCGGTGGCATCAATGAGACGTACCTGCCGCCGGACAGCTCGACTCGTGCCGCGCAGGAACAATTCGACGAGATCTTCCCCAGCATGCGCACCGAACCCGTCAAGCTGGTGGTGTCGAACGCCGACAACAAGGCGCTGGGCCAGATCATCAAGGAAGCCAGCGGCGCGCCGGGTCTGATCGAGAAGTTCTCCCCGGAGGGCGCTGTCAAGGACGGCGTCGTCGTCCTCAAGGCGGGCCTGGTGGACCGTAACGAGTCGAAGCCCACGATCGACTATCTGCGCGCGATGGACGCTCCCGACGGCACGCAGGTGCTGGTCGGTGGAACGCCGGCCATCGAGCAGGACAGTATCGCCGCACTGCTCGAACACCTGCCCACCATGGTGATCTCTGTCCTTTTCCTGACCACGTTGCTGATGTTCCTGACGTTCGGATCCCTGGTGCTGCCGATCAAGGCCGCGCTGATGAGCGCCTTGGGTCTCGGTTCCACGCTCGGCATCTTGACCTGGATCTTCATCGACGGTCACGGGTCGGCCTGGTTGAACTTCACCCCGGGCCCGATCATGTCGCCGGTGCTGGTACTCATCATCGCCATCGTTTACGGCCTCTCCACCGACTATGAGGTGTTCCTGCTCTCACGCATGGTGGAGGCGCGTGCGCAGGGCGCGAGTACGACGGAATCCATCCGCGTCGGCACCGCACACACCGGGCGGATCATCACCGCCGCCGCCCTCATCCTCATCGTCGTCACGGGCGCGTTCGGGTTCTCGGAACTGGTGATGATGAAGTACATCTCCTACGGCATGATCGCCGCCCTGATCATCGACGCCACGCTCATCCGTATGTTCCTCGTCCCGGCCACGATGAAGCTCCTCGGCGACGACTGCTGGTGGGCGCCCGCGTGGATGAAGCGC
The DNA here is from genome assembly GCF_017656075.1 of Rhodococcus sp. ZPP. Taxonomy (NCBI): domain Bacteria; kingdom Bacillati; phylum Actinomycetota; class Actinomycetes; order Mycobacteriales; family Nocardiaceae; genus Rhodococcus; species Rhodococcus sp. ZPP. The sequence goes on along the minus strand of NZ_CP058638.1, from coordinate 4,436,605 downwards.
ATCCAGGAGAAGACGGGTCTCGCCGAGCCGATCCTCGACAGCGAACTGATGCCTGCGGACGTCCCCGAACTGACCCCCGTCGGGGCAGCACCACCGCGCAGGAAGCCTTCGGCGCCGCCCGCTCCCCGTAAGCCCGAACCGCTCACCGAGCCGATTCCGCTCGTCACCGCTCAGGCGCTCGCCGCGAAGATGTCCGAGGACGAGGCGAAAGCACGGCGCGCGGAGACCGAGGCCCGGAGGTCGGCCACGGGCAGGCCTGCCCAGCCGCCGAAGCGGGTCGACGACGCACCACCAGCCGAGCCCCCCACCACGGTTCTGCCCTCGCCGGCCGCTCCGCGTCCTGCCACCGCTCCGTCGCGCACCAATCGGCAGACCCGTCCCGCGCAACCGCCTCGCCCGGCCCAGCAGCCACCACGGCAAGCGGCGCCGGCTCCCGGCCCTGCCACGCAGTCTCGGCCGATCGAGAGTTGGCTCGCAGATTTGCGGTCCACCTCCGCGGCCGGACCCCGCCCGGTCTCGTCACCCGCGGAACCGCGGCCGAGCACGCCCACGCAACAGGCCCCGTCGCTTCCCACCCGATCGCCGCGTTCGGTGCCGGCACCGTACGAGCAGGAGACCCCCCAGTCGTCTCCTGCCCGGCCGGTTCCCTCGATGCCGACCCGGCGTCGTGCCCTGCCCGACGCCCCGGACCCCGCGAGTAGCACTCGACGCGCGGGCACCAACGGCAACTCAGGTGCCACCGGCGGCACGGCACACGTCAGTCCGGCCACCAACGGCAGTCCAGGGACCAACGGCAGTCCGGGGACCAACGGCTCCCGTCGACGCGGTGTCGAACACCCGCCGGCCGACGTGGAAGACACGTCGAGCGGCAGGCACCGCGCGGACGACGGCAACGCCGTGAGCGTCAGCGAACTCATCGCTCGGCAGAATCGGCGCTGACCGACGAGCCGCGCCCGGTGTCGCGCTCCGCGAACTCCCTGGCGTAACGCGTACCCGCGAGCAGTAGCAGCAAGCCGACCACTAGGAAGGCGAGTACGCGGAACAGGCCGTCGAGCATGGCCAGGTCGAACACGAACAGTTTGGCCAGTGCGGCCGCAGTCAGCGCCAGTCCGGCACCCAGTGCGGTGTGGGCATACTCGCGGTGAGCCAGACCGAACACGAGTGCAGCAGTTGCGGCCATCATCCACACGATCGTGGCGACGCAGTGACCGGCGATGAAACCGACGGATGTGCCCGTAATCGCCGTCCCCACCGACACCGCGACCGTGGTGACCGCATAGAGGATCACGAGTCCGGCAAGAACCCAGACGGGTTGTGCGGTAGCGCTGCGGATCAGCCGCAACGAGTGCGCGTACCAGACGAGCAACACCACCGTGCCGATCAGAACCAACCCGGACAGCACCGTCGTGATCCCGAGCAGGTCGACCGCGCTGTACTCGTCGACGAGGACGAACGGCGGGGCGCTGTCGAGGAAGATCAGACCACCGATCACCGCGAACGCTGCACCGACCGCGTAGGCGATGCGTGAGGACACCTGGCCACCGATGGTGAGGAACAACGTTGCCATCCCGAGTACGACGAGCGGTGCACTCTCTCCACCGGCACCGACCAGGCACGCGAGCAGCAGCGCAAGGGCCCCGGTGCCTGCGAGCGCACTGCGCGCATGCAGAGGCAGCGGCCGCACCACCATCCAGGTCCCGAACATCGCGGCCGCGAGCGCGAGTGTGATCAAGGTGGACTGCACTCGGCCGAAGAGGTCTGACACCAGAAGCATCGGGACTGCGGTGGTCACGATCATCGCAGTCGCGGTGATGTCACGCCCATTTCTCCGGAGCAGCATGATCGACGAGACCAGACCGAACGACGCGACCAGCACAGCACTGGCCAACGCCCAAGTTCTCATCTGCCCGTCGTCGGCCGCGAGGTCGACGATCACGATCAGCAGCGCAAGCACCACGGGAAGGGTGCGCGTGATCGCCAGATAAGGCCACGCACGAACGAGTTGGGCCGGGAAGCCGGCCACCTGGACGACGAAGAGGAACCCGATCAGGGTGAGCGAGATGCCGTCGGTCAGGACCGGGGCGAGCACCGCGGCACCCGTCACGACCAGTACGGCGAGCGGTTGCGACGACCATCTGACGGCCAGAGCGACGCCGACTCCGGCGACCCCGAGTGCCACGACCATCGCCAGGGCTGGAAGCAGCCAGTGATACACGACGGCGACGGCGACCACGTCGAGATACGCACCGGCGATACCCGTTGCGGTGAGGGCGATTCCGCCGACCCTGCCACCCGGTCGGTCGAACACACGCGCACCGAGGAGAACGAGTACCACTGACAAAATCGCTCCGGAGGCGACCCGCAGTCCCGGACCGAAGAACCCGGCCTGGGCAGCCAGCACCAGCAGCATGACAACCCCGATGAGCGTCACACCCACACCCGCGACCGCGAGGATGCGGCTGATGACCCCGTCGCGTTGCCACCACGGTTCCCGGGCCATTCTGGGCGGCGGGATGGGTGCAGGCCGGAACTGCGGCGGCGCCTGGGATACCGGAGGTGGAGGCGCAGAAGGATGAGGGGCCGGCGGCCGGTACATCGGCTGGGGAGGTTGCTGGGGCTGGGGAGGTTGCGCCGATCTGGGCTGCGGTACGGGTCCGGGCCGAGGTGCCGGCTCGGAGGAAGGCTGCGAAACGGTCGACAATTGCGCCTGCAGGATGGCGAGATTTTCGCCGACGTGCCGCATCTGCTGGCCGAGAGCGGAGAAATCGCCGGACAGCTGGGCGATCAGGCGCGGATCGACGGAGGGATTGCCGGGTGTGGACATGCATTCATCGTCCGGCGACCAGTCCGTCCGCACATGAGTAGACCTACTCGAGCGGGGTGGGGGTTTCGACGAACCCGCTCACTGGAACATATTGCGGAGCGAGGTGCCGAACGGATGCCGGGCAGTGACGGTGCCGAACCGGACTTTGCCGCGCACCACCAGGTGCAGGGGGCCGATGGGCGGGCCGCTGCGCACCTTGTTGGTGGCGCTGCCGCCCACCGTCTCGATCCCGTTGAGGTCGACGGTCGCCTCGGCGGGGACGATCAGGGTGAGGGAACTCGCGTAGTCGTCGACATCGAGGTACACCACCTGTGTCGCCATGACTGCGCGGGTGAAGTCGAGATTCACGCTCGACACCCGGGTGTCCACTCTCAGGGACGCCGGCACACTCCACGAGCCCGTGCGGGTGATGGAGGACATCCGACCGCGGATGATCTCACCGGGCGGCGGCACGGACACGTGGTGGCCCACCGACGGTGCAGGTGCAGGTGCCGGCGAGGGTGGGACCGGCCTAGCGGCGTACGGCCGGTCGGGATACGGGGGCGGGACGAACTCCGAGATCAGCTGAATCCCCGGCAGGTCGACGAGGACGGCGTTGAGTTCGCCGCGCGTTTTCGCGGCCAGCGCCGTATCCATTCGTTCTGTGAACTCCCCCAGCGACAGCATCCCCTGGCCTACCGCTCGCTGCAGCAGTTCACCGACGTGTTCGCGCTCCGCATCGGATACGCGTAGATCCCGTGCCTCCATGCCGACCAGGTTAGTGCGCCTCCGCCGCCCGTGAGTACTTGTTAACAACGCGTTGTTAACAAGTACTCACGGCTACTCGAGGCCCTGCTCAATGGCGTACCGGGTGAGTTCGACGCGGTTGGCCAATTGCAGCTTGCGCAAGGTGGCCTGACGTGGTTCTCGACGGTGCGGTGACTGAGCGACAGCTTGGTTGCGATCTGCTTGGCGCTCAATCCTTTCGCGACGAAACGCAGCACCTCGGTTTCCCGCTCGGTGAGTTTCGGAACGGCGGGTCCCCGCTCATCGGCGGGCGCACTCGACATCCGGCGATACTCGCCGAGAACCAGGCCGGCGAGGCCCGGTGTGAAGACGGCCTGCCCGGCGGCGGTGGCGCGCACAGCCTCCCGCAGTTCCTCCACCGATGCGCTCTTCACGAGGTACCCGGATGCGCCGGCCTTCACTGCGTCGAGGACGTCGTCGCGCTCCGACGACGCCGACAGCACGAGGACCCGGCTGTCGGGAGACACCTCGAGCACCGCAGCGGTGGCGGTCGCCCCGTTTCCGTCGGGCAGCTGCATGTCCATGAGTACGACGTCCGGGCGCGCTGCGGCGGCGCGGCGGCCTGCGGCGGCGACGCCGTCCGCCGTCGCGACGACGGTGAACCCGGCACCCTCGAGGTCCCGGGCGACGGCGTCGCGCCACATCGGGTGATCGTCGACGACCATCACGGTGATGTGACCGCCGGCCTGCTCCTCATCCATGCTGGTCCTCTCCTTTCGGCACGCGGATCTCCCATTCGGTGCCCTGCCCGGGTTCGGTGTCGAGTTCGGCAGTCCCGCCGAGTACTCGGACCCGCCCCAGGATCGACTTCGATATTCCCATGCGCCCTTCGGCTTCCGCCTCGGCCAGTCTGCCGGGGGCGATCCCGGCACCGTCGTCGCGCACGCTGACGATCACCTCGTCCCCGAGGTCTTCGAGCAGCACGTAAGCCCTGGCTCCGGCCCCGGCATGCTGCGCCACATTGGACAGCGCCGTGTCGACGATCGCGGCCAGTTCCGTGGCCCGTCCCCGCTCGATCGTCACCGGGTCGGCCGGCGTCGACACCGACACCGTGGTGCTGGCCCGGGTGCTCAGGAGCAGCCGCAAGTCGATCGCCGCGCCGCCCGGGTCTGCGGTCACGCCGGCGCCCTGTTCGGAGATCAGCATGCGCAGCGCCACCTCCTGCTCGCCCGCCAGGTCCGCGAGCTCGGCTGCGGGACTACCGATTTCGTTTCCGCGCCGACGAACGAGGGCAAGTACCTGGAGAACCCCGTCGTGGACTTCGCGGGCGAGGCGTTCGCGTTCCTCCGTCGCGGCTGCCAGCCGTACCGCCCGTTCCAGCTGGGCCTGCGCCCGTCTCGCCGTCGTGGTGGCAAGCCCGAGCGCAAGTCCGACGGACACCAGCACAGGCGCCGTGGCGTCACGCCACAAATCGAGGTTGACCTGGTCGCGTACCACCGCGCTCACAGTGGCCATCAGGACGCCCGATGCCATCCCCAGCCACGGCCCGCCGAAGACAGCGGCGGAGATCACCGCGTTGGTGACCCACAACGTCGTCGGCAGAGTCTGGTGGTGCTGATACCAGTCGGGGTCGGACACGAGTCTCGTCGACGCCATCAAGGCGATGACGACGAGTTGGTCCGCGATGACGATCTGATAGCGCGGTGTCTTCCCGTGCGAGAGCAGCACCGCCGAGACTCCCGACCACACCGCCATCAGCGCAACGAAGAACCAGCTCAGCCGCTGATGGGAGTAGTACTGAACGGACACGAACTGGTAGCTGACCGCATACACCAGGGTGACCAGCCGGAACGCCTGCGCCGCACGCCAGAGCGGTGCATCCGGCTGGGTGTCTCGCTCGGCGGCGGCTCGCACGGTCGGCCGGTAGTGCAGCCGAGTGCGGCGCTCATGGTCGTCGGTCATGGGAACCGTCGGATCGAGAGTGTTCCGGTTCATCCGGTTCGTCGGGTTCCGCCGGGTAGAGGGGAACAGCGGGATCGTCGACCTCGATCGCGTCGAAGGTGGCCTCGGGGTCCCCGGACAGCAGCGAACGGACCGCCGTGTTGAGCACCGCGACGATCGGAACGGCGAGTAGCCCGCCGACGATCCCGGCGAGCACGATTCCGGTCGTGATCGCGAGAACCACCGCGAGGGGATGCAGGCGGACGGCGCGACCGAGCAACAGCGGTTGCAGCACGTGCGCCTCGAGCTGCATCACGCCGATGATGATGCCCAGCACGATCAGTGCGGTGAGAAAGCCTTTGGTGACCAGTGCGACGAGGACAGCCAGAAATCCGGTGAGGAACGCACCGACGATCGGGATGAACGCACCGATGAAGACCAGCGACGCGAGGGGAAGTGCGAGAGGCACGCCCAGGATGGCGAGTCCGGCCCCGATGCCGATGGCGTCGGCGGCTGCGACCGCAACGGTGGCGCGGACGTAACCGATGAGCGAGCCGAACCCCTGGCTTCCGGCCAGCCGAACGCGGGGGCGGGAAGCAGCAGGCACGAGCCGGGTGACGAACTCCCAAATCTGGCTACCGCCGTAGAGGAAGAAGATGAGAGTGAAGAGGGTCAGCAGTGCCCCGGTGAAGATCTCCCCGATGACGGTGGCCGTGGTCAGCGCACCACTGGTGAGCTGCTCGCGGTTGTCCTGGATCGACTTGACCACGGAGTCGCCGGCCTGGTGGATCTGATCCTCGCTGAAGTGGAACGGCCCACTGGTGAACCAGTTCTGGATCTGGGCGATGCTCGCCTCGAACTGGTCGGTCAGGGCTGGAAGACCCGCGACGAACTGTTCGACCACGAACGTCATGATCCCGGCGACGACGCCGATGGACGCGACCAGGACCACCACTACCGCCGCCGATCGGGGCACACCCTTCTCCTGCAGCCAGTCCACGAGTGGCACCAGAAGAGCCGAGGCAAGCAGTGCGAGCCCCACGGGAATGAGCACGGTGTCGAGCCTGGCGACGATGTAGCCGAGAGTCAGCAAACCGGCGAAGATGACGAGCAGGCGCCACGTCCACTCCGCCGCCACCCGCACCACCGGATGCACGGACGCCGAGGCACGATGCCTACGTTCCGCTGTGGTCACCGGTATCGAGCCCTCGTTCGAGTTCACCTGCGGAGCGTATCGAGCTTCACCAGGTGCCGGGGAGTTCGCGCCCGAAACAGGCGTGTCCGGACCCATTAGGGGATGTGTCCTGCGCTCCCGAACTTGCCCACCGCTAAATTGAACGGCGTGCGGAAATCATATAGAGCGATCGCGGCGACGGTCCGCAGCAGGTGGCCGCTCTATATGGTCTCGATGCTCCTCGCCAATTTCATCGGTGCCATCCTGGTTTTCGCGTTCGTGCGATATGGCGTGCCGATTCCCGAATCGCAGGCCATTATCGCCGACCGGGTGCGCAACGTTGCGATCTTCGGCGGGTATCTGGCCTTCGCCGCGGTGGTGAGTCTCACTGCGGCAGCGATGATGCTGCGGTCCGTCATCCGCTGGCAATTACGCGGCGGCCCGCCCACCCGCAGTGAACAGATGTCGGCGCTGCACGCACCGCTGCGGCAGGCGATCGTGCATCTGGTCCTGTGGATACTCGGCGGGATCATCTTCGTGCTGCTCACCATCACCGAGATGCCCGAACTGGCGGTCGCAGTGATCGTCACCGTCTGCATGGCCGCGACCACCACGTTCGGCTTCACCTACATGCTCGGGGAACGCATTCTGCGCCCGGTGGCGGCGCGCGCCCTCAGCGAGGGGGAATTCGACCGGACCATGGCCCCCGGAGTCGGCACCCGCCTGGCGATGACGTGGGGCCTCGGCACGTTGATGCCCGTCATCGGCATCATCCTGCTCTGCGTCACACAGTTGACCACCGACCTCGTGTTCTCCCCCAACGCATTGGCCTGGGCGATCATGCTGCTGTCGATCATCGCGATCGCACAAGCCTTCGCGTTGTCGATGCTGACCGCCAGCCAGATCTCCGACCCCATCAAACAGTTGCGGCGGGCCATCGAACGGGTTCAGCGCGGCGCCACCGACGTGCGGGTGGAGGTGTTCGACGGAAGCGAGATCGGACGGTTGCAGGTCGGGTTCAACCGCATGATGCGCGAATCGGACGAACGGCGGCTGCTGCGCGAACTGTTCGGTCAGCACGTCGGTGAGGACGTCGCGCGGCGGGCCCTGCAGTTCGGTACCGAACTCGGCGGGGAGACGAGGTTCGTCGCGGTGCTGTTCGTCGACATGGTCGGCTCCACCGGCGCCGCCGCGGAGCGTCCCCCGGGCGAGGTCGTGAACCTGCTCAACGAGTTCTTCCGCGTAGTCGTCGATGTGATCGACCGACACCATGGATTCGTCAACAAGTTCATGGGTGACGCGGCTCTCGCAATCTTCGGCGCCCCGCTCGACCGCCCCGACGCCCCGACCGCCGCACTGGCGGCCGCGCGCGAGCTGAGGTTCGCGCTCCACGAGATCACCGGTCTCGACATCGGGATCGGCGTGTCCGCGGGCCTGGCCGTCGCCGGAAATATCGGTGCCGCAGAAAGGTTTGAGTACACCGTGATCGGTGACCCCGTCAACGAGGCGTCGCGCCTCACCGAGCTCGCCAAGCTTCATCCCAGCCGCGTCCTGGCGTCCACCAGCGCGCTGTACTTCGCCGACGAGGAGGAGCAGGCGCACTGGGAGCTGGGCGAACAGGTGCAGTTACGTGGGCGTCGTCGCAACACCCATCTGGCTTGGCCGGAGGACTATCCGGAGTAATCCGCTACCCGTTGGTTACGCTTGGGATGTGGCCCTGCCTCGTTCCGACCCGCCCACTGCCGAGCCACCTCGGCAGCGAAGTCGATTCTGGTGGATCAAATGGCTGCTCGGGGCCGGGCTGCTCACCCTCCTGACCATCGAGGGCATATACCTGTGGCCGACCCTCAGCGATTCGTGGAAAGCACTCACCGAGATCCATTGGGGATGGGTTGCAGCCTGCATCGCGGCGCAGGCGGTGTCGCTGAGCGGGTACGGCGCCGTCCAGCAGCGGTTACTGCGAGCCGGAGGCGTCGTCGTCTCTCAGTTGAAGTCCGTGTCCGTCATCTACGCGAGCACTGCGATGGCCGTCAGCCTGCCGGCAGGCCAGGTCTTCTCCACCGCGTTCACCTACAAGCAGACCCGCAAGTGGGGCGCGACGCCTGTCGTCGCATCGTGGCAGCTCGCGATCTCCGGGGTGATCGCCGCAGGCAGCCTCGCGTTCCTCGGCGTGGCCGGCGCGTTCGCCGTCGGAACCAGAGTCAGCCCCATCACCCTGGTGCTGTCGCTGATCGCCGCATTCGCCCTGTTCTACGGCTTGCGATACATATCCCGTAACCCCGACTGCATCGAGTCGACGGGACATCGGGTTCTCACTCGGTACAACAGGTTCCGTAAGAACCCTCCGGAAACCGGTGTCGAGCGATGGAAGGAGATCCTCAGCCAGCTCGATTCGGTGGAGTTGGGCCGGCGCGATTCCCTCGCCGCCTTCGGGTGGTCGGCGGTGCACCGCCTCGCCGATGTGGCCTGTCTCGGGTTCGCCTGCTGGGCCGTCGGCGCCGAACCCTCGTTCGCCGGCTTGCTCATCGCGTTCGCTGCCGCCAAGGCGGTTGCCAGTATTCCGCTGGCGCCGGGGGGACTCGGGTTCGTCGATGGCACCTTGATTGCCACCCTGACGGCGGCGGGAACGACGGCGTCGCAGGCGCTTGCAGCCGTCTTCGTCTACCGCGTGGTCAGTTACATTCTCGTGGCCCTGATCGGGTGGATCGTCTTCCTCATTCTCTTCCGCCACAATCAGCATGAGGACCTGGAGATGGACCTCGAGTTCGAGCGCCGGGAGCAGCCGGGGGCGAGACACACCCCGCACAGCACCGGCGAAGCCGACACTGCCTAGCTGCTGGTATTTTCGCGCCGAGCCTCGGCGAGCTGGTCTTCGAGCGAGATGATGCGGCAGGCCGCTTCGACTGCCGTGCCGGTGTCGACGAGCTCCCGGACGCGGGCGGCAAGCCGGAGCTGACGCCGCGAATAGCGGCGATGTCCGCCCTCCGAGCGGTACGCCACCAGCAACCCCATGTCGTCGAGACTCCGAAGAAACGCTGCGGTGACACCGAGAAGATCGGCGGCGCGCCCCATGGTGTATGCGGGGTAGTCGTCGTTGTCGAGTTCATTGGTGGTGCCGGTGGAGTTATCCACAGTTCTTGCGTCAAGCCCTTCGTTGCGTCGTAAGGGACCCCGGCGCGAGCTCGCGCCGGGGTCCGAAGGGGTTATAGCTGCACCGGCCGCGGCCGGCACAAGGACAAGACATTCATTGCATACGGATCCTGATGATGGATACGCAACACCCGCCTCTCACCTCGACTTCTTGTGAACAGCGTGAGTAGCTGACCTTCTCCTTCTCACGCCGGGTGTTCGGGGGGCGGAGCCACCTCTTCGTGCTTCCGGCTCCGCCCCGTGCCTTCATCTTTCCTCGGCAGCCCGTCGGCTACCCCGCTAGTTGATTCCCTTTGTTGACGATCAATACTTTAGAACCGTTGCTACCAAAAGTCTACAGTCTCGGCTGGAGATTTTGAGGAGATGGTCAACACGGTCCACGTCGCCCCGGATGCTGCGCCTCCGCTACGAGAACAAGAGTCGGCCGTGCGCGTGGGTCGCATGTGCCGCCGCATTACGCTGACCGGGTGAAGAAGTTCCTTCCCGCACTGGTCGTCGATGTCGTGCTCGTGGTCGTCTTCTGCGCAATCGGCCGCCGGAGCCACGACGAAGCCACCGCGCTGACGGGACTCGCCATCACGGCGTGGCCCTTCCTCAGCGGCCTCGCCGTCGGCTGGGTCGCGACCGTAGCGCTGTACCGCGACAAGTTCGACGCCGCGTTGATCGTGCCGACGGGGCTGCTGGTGTGGTTCTCGACACTGGTGGTCGGCATGCTGCTCCGCGTTGTCAGTGGTCAGGGCACGGCCTTCAGTTTCATCCTGGTGGCGGGCACTGTTCTGGCGGTGTTCCTTCTCGGCTGGCGTGCGGTCGCGAGAGCCGTCACGAAGGTACGCACCCCCAGCTGATCGGCAGCGAATCCGCCGCGTCGCCGCCCGAACCGACGTGCGAAGTGGGACAGTCGTTGCATGAGTGACACCGTCGATCCGCGGCAGGACGAAAAGCGAGCCGACACCGGTTTCTTCGGCCAGCCGTTCGCCCTCGCGAACCTGTTCGGCGTGGAAATGTGGGAGAGGTTCTCGTTCTACGGGATGCAGGGCATCCTGATCTATTACCTCTACTATTCGGCAGCCGACGGCGGGCTCGGAATCTCCGAGGCCTCGGCCACCAGCATCGTCGGCGCCTACGGCGGCACGGTGTATCTCTCGACGATCCTCGGGGCGTGGATCGCCGACCGGCTCCTCGGTTCCGAGCGCACCCTGTTCTACAGCGCGGTACTCGTCATGCTCGGGCACATCGCACTGGCCGTCTTCCCGGGCCTGTGGGGTGTGGGGGTCGGACTCGTGTGTGTGGCCTTCGGCAGTGGCGGTCTGAAGGCGAACGCGACCTCGCTGGTCGGCGACCTCTACGACGAGCACGACGAGCGCCGCGACGCCGGATTTTCCATCTTCTACATGGGTATCAACCTCGGCGCTCTCGTCGGTCCCCTGCTGACCGGCTGGGCGCAGGACACCATGGGCTTCCACGCCGGTTTCGCCCTCGCCGCCGTCGGTATGGCGTTCGGTCTGGTTCAGTACACGCTGGGCCGCAAGCATCTGCGCGGCATCGGTGCGACCGCCCCCAACCCGCTGCCGTCGGACCAGCGCACCAAGTGGATCGCCATCGCCGCCGCAGCAGTGATCGTGATCGCCGCGGCGTGCCTGACCGGTCTGGTCACCACGAGCAACATGTCGGATGTCGTCGTGGCGCTCACAGTCGTCGCGGCCATCGGCTACTTCGCCATCATCCTGTCGAGTCGCCGCATCACCGCGATCGAGCGGAGCCGGGTCTACGCATTCATTCCGATGTTCATCGCGAGTGCCGTCTTCTGGTCGCTGTTCCAGCAGCAGTTCACCACCGTCGCGGTCTACTCCGACAAGCGACTCGACCGCAACCTGTTCGGATGGGACTTCCCGCCCTCATGGGTGCAATCGATCAACCCGGTCTTCATCATCATTTTCGCGGGCGTGTTCGCCGCCGCATGGACGAAGCTCGGGCCACGCCAGCCGTCCTCCCCCATCAAGTTCGCGATGGGCACGATGATCATGGGGCTGGCGTTCCTGGCGTTCATTCCGATGTCCGGTGGTGGCGCCAACAGCGCTCCACTCCTCGGCCTGTGCGGCATTCTCCTGCTGTTCACCTTCGCGGAACTGCTCCTGTCGCCGGTAGGGTTGTCGCTGTCGACCAAGCTCGCCCCGGAGGCTTTCCACACGCAGATGGTTGCCCTGTTCTTCCTGTCCGTGGCGCTGGGTACTGCGATGGCGGGCACGTTGGCCGGTTTCTACAACGAGAACAACGAGGTCCCCTACTTCACCGCTATCGGCCTCGGGTCCATCGCGGTGGGCGTGCTGCTGGCGGTCGGCTCACCGTGGATCAAGCGTCTGATGAAGGGAGTGCACTGACCCGGTTCGTGGTCGTCCGCTCACCGCATCCACAGCCACCCGGCGAGGCCGAACCCTGCCACCGCGATCACGACACGGAGTATCGACGGCGGAATCCGCTTGACCACCGGCGGACCGCACCAACCGCCGGCAAGGGCACCGATCGCCATCGCCGCCGCGGCGCCCCAGTGAACGGGTCCGAACACCGCGAAGCCGAGAGCCGCCACGAGATTCGCGATACCCAAAAGGAAGCTCTTCAGGATGGTGGCGCGCCAGATCGTCTCGGACGTGAGGATCAATGCGCTCGCCAGGAAGATCACGCCGGCTCCTGCGCCGAAATAGCCGCCGTAGATTGCGACGACGAACAGGGACAGCATGTAGGTACGGGGCAGGTCGCGCTCCCCTGCGAACGCGCGGATCCGCGGCTGCAGGAGCAGGGCAAGCGCGGCGAACGCCACCATGAACGGCACCACGGCCTCGAAGGAACCCTCGGGGGCGCCCAGGAGGATCGCGGCCCCGACTATTCCACCGGCAGCGGACGCCAGCACCCAGCGCCACAACTTCGGGCCCGTGTCCGCCACCTCGCGCGTCGAGTTGGAGAGCGCACCGACGCCGACGGCCACCATCGCAACGGTGTTGGTGACGTTCGCGGTGACAGGCGGCAGTCCCGCTGCGAGTAAGGCCGGGTACGACACGATGGAGGCCAGTCCGGTGACGAAGCCGACCAGTCCCGCGAAGAACCCCGCGACGATGAGTAGACCGATATCGAGCAGGGGCACAGGTGAAAAACTTACCCTTGCGTACTGACCCCTTCAGCGCTGCCGCACGACGCCGGTGGGCGCAGGGTCAGCTCGCCGGCTTGGCCATCTCCCGGAACAGCATGTCGGTCATCTTCACGGCGCGGTCGCCACCGTCCGCGTCGGCAACGAGCACCGCGAAGGCGAGGTCTCCGCGGGATCCGTAGAACCAGCGGTCATCGCCACTGGCCCCGTTCATGCCGATGAGGTCGGGGTAGCCGTTCAGCAAGGAAGCGCCGCCGCGCACCACGTTGTCCCGCATCATTGCGCGCAGCTGATCGGTGACGTTCGCGGGAAGCGGCTGAGCCGCCACCTCGCTGGTCCCCGGCTGACCCTGCACGATCATCGGTGCGGGCGCACTGCCCCGGGCGATCGACGCCGCCACCATTGCCATTCCGAACGGTGTCACGGCGGGCAGGTCCTCGTTCTTGCGGTTCATCACCTGGTTCATTCCCGACTGGTCGGCAGTGAACACTGCGGTCTGGTGGTCGAGCCCCGGAACGTTGTAGTTCATCCCGAGTCCGAATTGGTTCCCTGCCTTCGCGATGTCCTCCATCGACAGCGACGACGGGTCGACACCCTTCTGCAGTCCGGCGGCCTTCTTGATCAGGTCGAGGTTCGACCCGGCCGGGTAGAGACCTTGGAAGGTGATCGGCCCCTGCTCCATCGCTTGGTTGTTCTGCGCGGCGGCGAGAACGGCCCCGGTGGACGGCTGGATCGCGATGATCGAGGCCGGGGTGCCCACACTGACCACCGCTTCTTCCGCAGCCAACTGCAGCCGCGAATCCATGGTGGCGACGATGTCGGGTCCGGGTGGGCCCTGGAATCCCGCCTGCGGGATCAGCGTGCCGTTCGGATCGACGAGGTGGACGGCCCAGCCGGCGGTGGCGTCACGGTTGGCTTGCCACACCTTCCGCAGCGGGTCGAGCAGCGGAGTGGTGATGCGGCGATCCGCAGTGATCAGTTTCGGTGTCTTGATAACCACGACCCCGGGGATGTTCAAGTCCTCCTCGAGGTACAGGTAGTCCTGATCGCGCAGGAGGACTGCGGTGACTTGCTCTCCCGGTTTCTGGGCGAGGTCGGCCATCATCGTGTCTGCCGTCACCAGCGGAGCCACCGGTTCGAGGACTTCGGCCAGGCGGCGGGTGGTCACGACAGGATCCGGCATCGTGGCCGGATCCAAGGTGATCGCATTGATGGTCTGCTCGTTCATCAGCAGCGCACCGGCGGCGTCGAAAATCCTGGGCGGAGCGGCGTCCGTCCGGTCGTATCGGACGCTACGCCCGTTACCGAGGTCGGGCGCGAGGATCGACGGATCCCACGAGATGCGCCAGCCCACCGACAGGTGCCGCACGCCGCCCTGCACCTGATAGCTCCAGTCCTTGCCCTCACCGAAGTTCCACGCGGCACCGACGGTGAAGAACCCGGAGTCGGAACCGAGGTCCATGAACTGGGTGAGGTCGAACTGTGCGTCCTCGGGTTTCAAGCCGTCGAACATCTGCTGAATCGCCGACTCTGCGGCGTTGGGATACGAGGTGTGTGCGGCAGCGGCAGCGGCATCGCGCTCGTTCAGCGCTTCGACGAAGGAGGCGACGACCGACTTGGCGTCGGCCTCCTCTGTCGACATCACGCAGGACGCCAGAACGACCGCTGATATCACAGCCGTTATGAGGGCGATCACGTATTTGTTGCGGCGTCCAAGCGATCGTCCATTCCCCATGTCCACCATCTTGCTTTCAGTCACATGCGTAACAAGCACAACTTGCCTACGAAGGAGTTACGGTTGAGCCACAACTTATCTCGTCGAGCACGACCCGCGAACCGGTTTAGCGCAGAAAACGCCCCGCGGCCTGCACAGCAGGGGCCGAGCTGTCTCCTGTGGCGACAAATACGGCAAATGCGAGATCGTCCTTGATTCCGACGAACCAGCCGTGGGCCGGACCGTTACCAGACTCCGCCGTGCCGGTTTTTCCGAGCAGTCCCGGAATGTCCTGTAGCGCAGTAGCGGTACCGCCGGTCACAGTTTCACGCATCATCGTTCGCAGATCCGCGGTCACCTCGGCAGGTACCGGCGGGGCCGTCCGATCGGCAGTGCCCGGTTGCCCCGTCACGATCATGGGCGCCGGCGTGGAACCGCGAGCGATCGACGCCGCAACCAATGCCATTCCGAAGGGGGACGCGGTCACCTGACCCTGACCGATCGCAGATTCGACACGGGCCGCCGAGCTGTCGGCGATCGGTACGTTGCCGGTCACGGTTGTCAAACCCGGTGTCACATAATCCACCCCGAGTCCGAACTGCAGGGCCGCGTTCTGTAGGGCATCGGCCGGAAGCCCCACAGCCAACCGACCCATCGTGGTATTGCACGATCGGGCGAAGGCGGTGTGCAGCGGGACCTGACCAAGGTCGAATTGATCGTCGTTGGGTATCTGCCTGCCCTCGATGTTCTCGGTTCCGGGGCAGGGCAGCACGGTGTCGATGGTGGCGGATCCGGCCTGCAGGGCAGCCGACGTCGTGACCGTCTTGAAGGTGGACCCCGGCGGGTACAGGCCGGTGAGCGCGATCGGGCCGAGCGCGTCGGCGGGAGCGTTCTGCGCGACCGCCAGCACGGCACCGGTGGACGGGCGCAGGGCGACGATCGCGGCCTGCTGCGGCATGTCCGCCAGAGCCCGCTCGGCTGCCGTCTGCATCGGGAGGTCGAGGGTGGTCGTGATGTCGGGGGCGACGGGGCCGTCCTCCCCCGCGATGCTCTCCGCCGAGCCATCGGCTGAGACCAGCTGGACGGCCCACCCGGCGGAGGCGTCCTGCCCCTGCTGCCACAGGTCGGCGAGTCCGGACAGCGTCGGGGATGCGAGTGCCTTGTCGGTGCTCAGCAGTCGCGCCTGCGGGACGAGCGTCACCCCCGGAAGTGCAGTCAGTTGCGCCTCGATGGGTGCCAGATCCTCCGCGCGCAGACTGATCGCGGTGACGGGTTTGCCCTGGGCATCGGCCACATCCTTCTGCAGTGACTCCGGGGTGATCGTGGGCGCGAGGGGGGCGAGCAGCGCTGCCACTGCGGCGGTGTCCGCACCCTGGTCCAGGTTCACCAGAGTGACCACTTGCTCCGTGAGAATCGGCGCGCCAGACGACGACAGCACCTTCGGCGGCCGCCCGGTCGTCGGGGTGTAGCGAACGGTCGTGTCTTCCGTGAGCCCGGGCGCAAGCACGGCCGGATCCCAGGTGATCTTCCAGTCGTCACCCTGCTTCGCCGCGTTGCCACTCGTGCTGTACTTCCACTCCTGCCCCTCGGCGAAGGGCCAGGTGACCTCCATCGTGAAGGTTCCGGCGTCGTCGCCCGACTCCTGCACGTCGGTACGGGCGAAGGTTCCGTCCTTGTTGCCCAGCCCGTCGTAGAGGGCGGTGATGGCCGCCGATGCGGCGGCGGGGTCGGTGGTGAGGGCCGCGGCTGCCTGGACGTCGTCGGCATTGAGAGCATCGACGAACTCCTGGCTGACGGTATCCGGCTGATCCGGCCCGAAGAGGCCGCAGGCGGACAGCGTCATCGCGAGGACGGCTATGCCGGCGGTGGCCTTACGCCTGGGGCCGGTGGGACTGTGACGAACTGTTGAGGTGCGCACGTAGTCGATCATGCCTGAGATGCTGGCGGCCCTGAGGATAAGGGTGTAATCATGTAATCAGTGCTCGTCACACAGACAGAGCATCCAGGCTCCCAGGAGGACGCCATGAAGAACGCCCAGGCCCCCGGAGACCGCCGTTTCGGCCGTCCCGGCGGATGGCAGCAAGCAGATGTTCCCGATGCGAGCGACGCGGCCGACTGGTTCGCCGGCCGACTGCCCGACGACTGGTTCACCGGGTCGGCCACCGTCGAGGTCGACCGTGAAGAGATCGTCGTCGTGGGAGAGCTGCCTCCCGTCGAGTCCGGCGACTCCGCCTCGGAGGCCGCCGTCGACGGGCGCATCGCACGCTTCCGCGAGAGCACTCGCGCCGACCGAATGCGCATCGCACACGAGGCCGAACTCCGCTACGGACGGAAGGTGGCGTGGGGAGTCACCCTCGACGGCCGCCGCTCGTTGTTCACTCACCTCGCCGTCCCGGTGATGACCCGACTTCGCCAGCCCGAACGCAAGGTTCTCGACACACTGGTCGACGCCGGGGTGGCGCGATCTCGCTCGGACGCCCTGATGTGGACGGTTCGACTCGCAGGCAAGCACAGTGAGCAGTGGCTCACCGAACTGCGCGAGGCGATGGCGAAGGTGGACGAACTGCGCGCCGACGGCCCGCAGATTTAATTCGATTGCCGAGGCATCGGGTGGGCCCTACCCTGAACTCACCCGATGCGCGCAGGGCGCGTCAGACGAAAGGACACGGGCCGTTGCTCCTGACGAGGTAGTTCCGCGAGTCTTCATCCGCACACACCTCGGAGTACCCCATGGCCCAGTCATATCTGTCCCTGTCCGATCTCACTTTCTCGTGGCCTGACGGCGAACCGGTCTTCGACGGCGTCGACGCCGTGTTCGGCTCGGGCCGTACCGGCGTGGTCGGCCTCAACGGTGCCGGAAAATCCACCCTCCTTCGCCTGATCGCCGGCGTACTGCAGCCCGACCGGGGGTCGATCGTCGCACGCGGCGAGGTGGCCTACCTGCCGCAGGACATCACCCTCGATCCGGGTCTGCGGGTAGACCGCATCCTCGGTATCGCCGATCTTCGCCACTCGCTGCACCGGATCGAATCCGGGGTGGGCGCCCCCGAGGACTTCGACGCTGCCCAGGGTCGCTGGGACATCGAGGAACGCGCGATCTCGACGCTGCACAAACTCGGGCTCGAGCGGGTGCTCGGATCCGCGAGCGACCTCGATCGCACGGTCGGCACACTGTCCGGGGGTGAAACGGTCCTGCTCGGCCTCACCGCAAAGCTGCTGTCCGAACCGGAGATACTTCTGCTCGACGAGCCCACCAACAATCTGGACGGGAGTTCGCGCCGCAGGCTCTACTCCGTCGTCGAGCAGTTCTCGGGCGCCATGCTGGTGGTCAGCCACGACCGTGATCTGCTCGACCTCATGGACGCCACCGCGGAGCTGCGCGGCGGCGGCATCCGGATGTTCGGCGGCAACTTCAGCGTCTACCAGGAGATCGTGGACGCGGAGCAGGAAGCTGCATTGGCCGCGGTGCGGGACGCGCGTGGTGACGTACAGAAGCAGAAACGGGAGCTCGCCGAGGTGCGGATCAAGCTGGATCGGCGCAAACGCTACGGCCAGAAGATGTTCGAGACCAAGCGTGAACCGAAGATCGTGATGGGGATGCGGAAGCGTCAGGCCCAGGAATCGGCGGGAAAGCTGCGAAACAACCACATCGCGAAGGTCGACGAGGCCAGGGAGTCGTTGACGGAAGCGGAGAGTGCCGTCCGGGACGACCGCGAGGTACGCATCGAACTTCCCGACACGGAGGTGCATGCGGGCCAGGACGTGATTTCGATGCAGGACATCGAACTCGGCAGCGGACAACGGGTGTCGCTGCACGTCGTCGGTCCGGAACGTATCGCACTGGTCGGGCGCAACGGTATCGGCAAGACGACGCTGCTCGACGCAATCGTGAAAGCGGGACCGCGCGTACCGTTCAAGTCCCTGCCACAGCGGCTCGACGTCTTCGACGAGGCGCTCACGGTGGCGCAGAATGTCGCCGCGGCGGCGCCGCATGCCTCGCAGGAGCAGATTCGCGCACAGTTGGCTCGATTTCTGTTCCGCGGGAACGACTCCGACGTGCTCGCCTCGGCATTGTCGGGCGGCGAACGGTTGCGAGCAGCTCTCGCAACGATATTGCTGGCCGAACCTGCACCCCGCCTGCTACTGCTGGACGAGCCGACGAACAACCTCGACCTCCCGAGTCTGTCGCATCTCACGCAGGCGCTCCGCAGTTTTCGCGGAGCACTGATCGTGGTGAGTCACGACCGTCGTTTTCTCGAGGACATCGGGGTGACGCGGCGGCTCGAACTCACCGAGGACGGGCTACTGTAGGACCGACGGGAAGATCGTGCACACTGGGCGGGTGAAGCACGCTACCAATCCCGTCGACGGTGTCCGGGTCGCGTACGAGACCGTCGGCGACGGGGAACCCTTCGTCCTCATCCACGGCACTGCGCTGTCACATGCCATCTGGCGCGGGTTCGGTTACGTTCGCGCACTTCGGGATCGGTACCGGTTGATCCTCGTCGACCTCCGTGGACACGGCCGCAGCGACAAACCACACGATCCGGCGTCGTATGCCATGGACTTGATGAGCGCCGACATCGTGGCGGTCCTCGACGAGGTCGGGCTGCCCAGCGCGCACGTTCTGGGCTACTCGCTCGGTGGACGTGTCGCGCTGACACTGGCGGTTCAGAACCCCGAACGCCTCGAGAGTCTGATCATCGGAGGCGGCAGCAGCCTCCCGCAGGCCGGCGCCTTCGATCGCTTGTTCTTCCCTGGCTGTATCGACGTGCTCGAGCAGGACGGGATGGATGCGTTCCTCGAACGATGGAATGCCCGACGCTCCTGGCCGATCGACGCAGGCACCCGTGCGGCATTCAAAGCTAACGACGCGAAGGCATTGGCCGCCTACATGCGGCGTTCGGGTGACGAACCGGGTGTAGACGACGAGGTGCTACGTCGGATCGCCGTCCCGACGCTCCTGTTCGTCGGATCCAAGGATGCCGAACGTTTGGGGGACACGCGGCGGGCGGCGTCCCTCATTCCAGGGGCGTCGTCGGTGATTCTTCCTGGCTTCGACCACTCGAGCGCGGTGGCCGCGAGCACCGAAGTGCTCGCGGCCGTCGAGCCGTTCCTGGCTTCGGTGTGAACGGCTACACCCACTCCACCAACTGGATGATCACTCCGTTCGGGTCGCTCATCTGGAAGTAGCGCTCACCCCAGGGTTCCGTTTCGATGGGCGTGACGATCGGGACACCCTCGGCCTGCAGCCGCTCGTACTCGGTGTCGATGCCGTCGACGACCAGCGCGATGAGCAGACCCTCCCCGGCCGCACCCGCGATGTGCGCGGGCTTGAACGTTTCGAGTCCTGTCCGCAGGAAGACCAGGCTGAAGCCGACGTCCTCACGCTTCAGCGACACGAATCCGTCGGCTGCCATGTCCTCGACGAAACCGAGATGGGTCTTGGCGAAATCGGCCGATGCAGTCGGGTCGGCGACGTTCAGTGACAGTGCGCTTGCCGTGACCTTCACAGTGGTGTCCTTTCCTTGACGACACCCCTCTAACGTACGCCGTACGATATTTGTTCCCGGGGCATCGACGACCTCAGACGCCGAGCAGACCCTTCGCGATGTGCGTCACCTGAATCTCGTTGCTTCCCGCGTAAATCATCAGCGACTTCGCGTCGCGCGCCAGTTGCTCGACCCGGTATTCGGCCATGTAGCCGTTACCACCGAACAACTGCACCGCCTCCATCGCCACCTCGGTGGCCGCGCGCGAGGAGTACAACTTCATCGCCGACGCTTCTGCCAGCGTCACCGGGTCCCCCGCCTCCGCCCGTTCGATGGCATTGAAGACCATGTTCTGCACATTCATCCGGGCAATTTCCATCTCGGCCAACTTGAGCTGCACCAGCTGGAACTGTGCGATCTCCTTGCCCCATAACTTGCGGGACTTGGCGTAGTCGACACACAGACGGTGACATTCGTTGATGATCCCGAGCGACAACGAGGCGATGCCGATACGTTCGGCGGCGAAGCTCTCCTTCGCACTGGACTTCCCGTCCGATGCACCGCCCTCTTCCGTCTCGCCGAGCAGTCGATCGCAGCCGACGCGGACGTTGTCGAAGAACAACTCACCGGTGGGCGAGGAGTTCATCCCCATCTTCTTGAACGGCGCACCCTGGGTGAGCCCCTCCATGCCCGCGTCGAGGACGAACGTGAGCACCTTGCGGTCGCGGCGGTCGATCGACGCGTCGCCGTCGTCGAGCTTCGCGTACACGATCATGACGTCGGCATAGGGCCCGTTGGTGATGAAGGTCTTCTGCCCGTTGAGGATGTAGTCGTCTCCGTCGCGCCGGACATAGGACTTCATGCCACCGAAGGCGTCCGAGCCGGAATCGGGTTCGGTGATGGCCCAGGCGCCCACTTTCTCGAAGGTGACCAGGCCGGGTAGCCAACGCTCCTTCTGCGCCAGAGTGCCTCGACTGCGGATGGTGCCCGCCGCCAGGCCGAGGCTCACGCCGAGGGAGGCGACGAGCCCGAGACTCACCCCCGCCAGCTCGGCATTCATGATGACGCCCATGCTGCCCGCACCGAGACCGGCCGATTTCTCGCCTTTCTCCGCGGATTCGGGGTCTTCGCCGCGTTCGCGGGCCAGCGACTTCTCGAGGGCGTCCCGCGCCATCTCGTCGATACCGAAGGTGGCGAAGAGCTTGCGGATGATGTCGAACGGAGGCAACTCCCCGGTCTCGAGCTTGTCGACGTGGGGTCGAATCTCCTTGTCGATGAAGCCGCGGATCGCGTCGCGGAACATCAGATCGGTGTCGGACCACTGATACATGCCGGGGACTCCAGTCGCTGAAAAGACAATGACACTTCCCCGCAAATATAGAACAGGTTCTCGTTATTGGGAACGAGACCGCGCCCGCTACCTGATGAGCCCCAACCGTTGCGCGAGCCAGGGCGTTTCCTTCTCCAGTCCGGCAGACCACACGGCGAAGCTGTGACCCCCGGGGACCTCGAGGTACTGCACATCCATGCCCGCATCCTTCGCGGCCTGGAAAACCTTCTGCGCGCC
The DNA here is from genome assembly GCF_017656075.1 of Rhodococcus sp. ZPP. Taxonomy (NCBI): domain Bacteria; kingdom Bacillati; phylum Actinomycetota; class Actinomycetes; order Mycobacteriales; family Nocardiaceae; genus Rhodococcus; species Rhodococcus sp. ZPP. Next base: position 4,414,878 of record NZ_CP058638.1, on the reverse strand, counting down.
GGGCCGGTAGTCCGCGTCGTCGGTGCCGACGACGAAGACCCCGGCCGAGTCCGCGTATTTCTTCGTCGCCATCAGATCGAGCGGATTGACTTTCTCGAATGCAGACTCGCTTCCGCCGAACGCTGCGTCGAGCGTCCTCTGACGATCACCGAGTGTGGGCTCTTCCTGTCCGGAGATGTCGAGGAACGTGGGGTACACCTCGGGATAGTTGGTTGCCATCTGCAGCGAACAGGTGCCGCCGTAGGAGAGGCCGCCTATCGCCCAGGCTCGGGGGTCCCGGTTGACCTGAAGGTTCGAGGTCACCCAGGCCGGAACGTCTTTGGCCAGATAGGTGGCCACGTTGCCCATGGGCGAGTCGACGCACAACGGGTTCGCGATCTGTGAGCCGGTAGCGTCCGCGACCACCACGACGGGAGCAAGACCTTCGTGCTCGGCCGCGAAGGCATCCATCGTAGAGGTCAGCTTGCCGCCCGCGAGCCAGTCCTCCGGGGCGCCGGGCTGGCCGGCGAGAAGTACCAGCACGGGCAGCAGAGGCCGAGGATTCGTGAAATATGCAGGGGGCAAATAGATTTCGGCGTCGCGGGCGGTGAAATTCGATTGCGTGGCGGGGATGTGCGCGGTGAGGACGCGGCCCTCATCGCCCATCCCCGGCGGAGGAGTCCACGACGCGTCGAGAGGCGTCCCGGTGACAACCCTCTCGGTGACACCACCCAGATCGTGAAGATCCACGCGATCGAACGGTTCGTCTCCGAAAGCGGTGCCCACAGTGGGATACGCGTCGAACACCAGATTGATCTGCGTCCCCGACGCGAGCACGACCGCGATTACCGCCAGTACCGACACCGCCGCCGATGCCGCCGTACGTCCGGCCCGAATCCTCGGAATCAGCAAAAGAATTGCGGCCAGACCCACCCCGATCCACACATAGATGGAAATTTCGATCGGGTCAGGAAAGGGTCGGAGGATCTTCTCGACGGCGATATAGACGGCGAGGGTGACCACGGCGGCCACGGCGAGACAGAGCGGCAGGGCTTTCCTGCGAAACCACGGGACACGGGCGGCCAGCAACCACACGCCACCGAGTGCGCCCAGGCCGGTGAGAATCCAGGGCAGAGGCCCTGAAATCACGCTGAGGTCGCTGAGCAATTCCACGTCACGAAGCCTAGAGCGCGAACCCGCACTGCGTCGGCTACTCGAAGCGACCGTTAAAATCGTGTGGTGACGTTCATCAAGGTCTGCGGTCTGCGTGACCAAGCCTCGGTCGATCTGGCCGTGCGACTCGGTGTCGACGCCGTGGGCTTCGTCTTTGCCGAGAGCGTGCGCCGAATTGCGGTGGAGGATGCGGCGGCGCTGATCCGCTCCGTCACCGGTCCCACCGTGGCGGTGGGGGTGTTCAAGGGAAGTTCTGTACCGGAGGTGATCGAGATCGCGGCCGCAGCCGGGCTCGGCACCGTCCAGGTGCACGATGTGAGGTCCGCCGAGGACGTCACCCGATTGCGAGAGGCAGGGCTCACGGTGATCCGCGCGGTGGTTGCCGGGGATTCGTCCGGCGACTTCGGGGCCGACCGCCTCCTCGTCGACGGGGCGACAGCCGGCGCGGGAGTGCCGTGGGACTGGGCGGGGCAGGCCAGACCCGATGGTGAGTGGATCCTCGCCGGCGGCCTGAATCCCGGCAACGTCCGGACGGCAATCGACGCCACCGGCGCGTGGGGTGTCGACGTGTCGAGCGGTGTGGAATCTTCCCGCGGCGTCAAGGACGCGGCGCTGATCGAGCAGTTCGTTTCCGCGGTCCGATCAGGGCGTGACTCAGTCGGGCATCCCTGTCACGGAATCTTCGGCGTCCCAGGAGGCAAGGACGGTGCGGATACCCACCACTAACGCCAACGGCTGGTCGATCATCACGTGATGCCCCGCGTCGGGAATGTCCGTCACCAGCGCGGTCGGGCCGAATCGCGCCCTTATAGTCTTCATCATCTCTTCGTCGACGATCCCGTTCTCGGCACGAAAGTACGCGATGCGGCAGCGGGGTTCTGCCGCGACCAGCCGATCACTGCCGCTGCGGGCGAAGAATGCGGGGTCGAACTTCCACGACCAGCCGCCCTCCACCTCCCGCATCGAGGTCTCCGCGACGTGGTCGCGGACGGCCGGAACCGCCGACTCCTGCGGCGGCACGAACCGGAAATGCGCGAGCGCATCGGCCTTGCTCGGATACACCTTCTTGGGCCCGAACGCCCGCTGCTGCCGCGCCGCTTCCTCCTCGGGTGTCTGGGCGCGAATCGGTGAATCGATCAGTTGGACCCCGGCCAGATCCTCGCCGAACAACTGGGCGGCCACATACGACACCATTCCCCCCATGCTGTGTCCGACGAAGACCGGTGGACCGGAGATACCAGCGGGTTTCGCGACGGCCAGGGCCTCTTCGGCCCACTGCTCGAGCCCGTAGCGCTCGCGAGAGTCACTGTCTCCGTGTCCGGAGAGATCGAGAGCGACCACCCGTCGTCCGGTGGCCAGCATGGGTGCGACGTGATCCCACCACCTGCTGTGTGCCGCTCCACCGTGCACCAACACGATTCCGGGGGTTCCCGTCGGCCCCCACGCGCGGTACCGGATCTGTGCGGCGGCCACATCCACCTGGCCAACCTCCACCGGGCAGGCCAGGGCCGAGGCGAACCAGTGGGGCGCGCCACTCTGTACGTTGCTCATCAATCGAACATACCGATCACTTTTCCCGACGCTGAAGTAGGTCGAACATCGCGGCGACAGTACCGTCGACCACGGGAAACTTGTCCGGGGCCAGGTCGTGGCGCGCACCGTCGAACTCGACGAGGATCGTCGTCCCCGGAATCAGTTCGAGTGCCGATTCCATTTCTTCGGTGGTTGCGAACGGATCCTTCGAACCGTGCACGATCACTGCGGGCGTCCGCAGGTCCGGGAAATGGTCTGTGCGAGGCTTCTCAGGTTTCGCCGGTGGATGCAGCGGATAGGACAGCAACAGGAGGGCATCGATCCCGGCGGGATTCTCCGCGGCCAGCATGGACGCTTGACGACCGCCGTACGAATGCCCGCCGGCCCACACAGGCCCGGGCCCGAAGTCACGCATGACGGCGACGGCCTCCGCCACGCCCTCGCGATCCGCCGCCGCTCTCGACGGATGCGGCGGGCCCGACGCACGGCGCTGTCGAAAGGGCAGGTCGAACAGCAGGACCAGCACGCCTCGTTCCACGAAACCCTCGGCCATCGCTCGTAACAGCTTTGTGTCGCAGTTACTTCCCGCCCCGTGCGTCAGCACCAACCCGGCCACCGGATCACCCTCCGGGCGATGCAACTGCCCCCGCACCCCCTGCTTCTGCAGCAGTTCAGTCATTCGATCACGGTAGCCGGTTCCGTTCCCTGGCCACCGCGCTCGCCCACAGTTGGTTTCGATTGGCTTTCGATCTGTTTGCCGAGGGGGTCGAGTGGGTATCTTTACCCTACGACTGCTGGGAGTAGCACATGGATACCACCACGACCGTCATCTGGATCGTCGTCGCGATCGTCGTCGTCCTTGCCCTGATCGCGTTGGCCGTTGCCGCAACGCGCAAGCGCAAGCAAGCACGGCTCCACGAGGCCCAGGACATCCGCACAAAAGCCCAGGAACAGGCTTCCATCGTCGGGCAGCGTGAAGCGATCGCCGATCAGACTGCCGCCGAGGCACGGCGGGCCCAGGCAGATGCCGAGGCCAAAGCCGCGGAGGCGTCGCGACTTCAGCACGAGGCGGCGACGCACCAGCGCACTGCCAGCACGTCCAGGGAAGAGCTGGACAAGGAGTGGAAGCGGGCCGACAAGCTCGATCCCACCACCAAGTCCACGAATGCGGACGCGAACACGAATACGGACACGACCGGCACCCGGTCGAACGACACCCGGACCAGTGACGTCCGATCGAATGAGACCCGATCGAACGACACGCCCGGTGCCCATTCAAAGCCGACCGATACAACGCCGACGTAACAACGTCGGCGCGGCCTGCCTCGCCCTACAGAAGCAAAGTGTGACACTGTGCCCCGGCTCGAGCCGGCACTCACATGGGAGGTCGGAAATGCGCATCGGACGACTCGTTACGGTCATCGTCGTGGTGTGGTTGATCATCGGGGCTGTCGCCGTCTGGCAGCGCGGCTACTTCCAAGAGGCCAACGCCGACTGTGCGAGCGCGGGCACCATCGCCGTCACCGTCATCGCGGGCCCACTCAACTACGCAGGCGTGAACCCGAAGGTGAACTGTGAAGTGCCACAGCCGAGTCAGTAGTCTCGGTCCGTCGAAAAGGAAATGAGGCAATACCGTGATCATCCTCGGAATCATTCTGCTGATCATCGGTCTCGTCGCGAAGATTTCGATCCTCACGACAATCGGGATCATCCTCCTGGTCATCGGTCTCGTCCTGATGGTGCTCGGTACGACAGGGCGCGCCGTCGGCGGGCGAAAGTACTGGTATTGACGGCTCGACCGTCCTCCGGTAACTGACCCTCTCCGACCGCCGTCGATCCCGACGGCGGTCGGAGACGCACGGAGCCGGCATCCGGTCCGGCTGTCCGGATTTCAGCTGTCCGGATTTCAGCTGTCCGGACTTCAGACGGTGGCGAGGACGTACGAGAGGACGAATCCGGCCGCAGTGCTCAACGCGACTGTCGGGCCGCCTTTTTCGTATGCCTCGGGCATGAGGGTGTCGGCGAGCGAGGCCAGTACGGCACCGGCGGCGAATGCAAGTGGCAGAGAAATGGTCTCGGGTGAACTCGTGGCCAGCGGACCCGCGCCGATGACGACGGCCGCGGTGAGCAGAGCGGCGCACACCACCCAGGTGCCGACAACGAAGGCCTGTGTCCTTCCCTGTGCACGCATCGATGCACTGCCGACCAAGGCCTCGGGAAAGTTGGAGACGAAGATCGCGACGAGAAGGGTTACGCCCCCGGTACCCTCACCGAGAGATACGCCGAGCGCAATGTTCTCCGGCACGCCGTCGAGCGTCACCGCGGCGAGGAGCGCGAATCCGGCCATCCCGCTCACAGAAGCCGTCGAGGGGGCAGTCTCCGACGCGGCTGCGTCGACGTCGAGTTTCTCGCTCCCCTGACGTTGTCGATGCGTGCCCTCGGCGAGACGGTCGAGCCGCTCGCTGAGAACGGTGAACACGACGGCCCCCACAGCCAGACCGAGCACGGCCCGCCAGATACCGCCCTTCTCGTACGACTCCTCGAAGAGTTCGAAGGTCAACGCCGTAATCAGGGCGCCCGAGGCAAACGCCAGCATGCCGGCGAGCATGCGTTTGGGAATGGTGAATCGGCCGCCGACCAGCGCTCCGATAACCAGCGCGCTCGACGCGATCACCCCGAAGATCAGCGACTCGACGATGATGATGCCTCCTCGTGCGGAGAAGGCCCGATGACCTTCATGGATACACCGAGTACCCCGCACAGACGAGTTCGTGCAGCACCGACGAGGTCATGTGGTTCAGCGGAGAAAATGCGACGGCACCGGCCGGATGGTAGAAGATCGCACCATGGCTTCTCGTTCGTGGATCGACACCCATGTCCATCTCGTCGACTTTCTGCAAGCTCCCGCCGACACCGCCGAGCTGCGCGACGCGCTCGTCCGCAACGGCGCCCGGCGTGCCGTAGTCTTCGGTCTTCCGGTGAAGAAGAAATGGTCGGTCGCCGAGCCCGTTCGGCCCGACTACTACCTCGACGACAATGCACCGTGCCACTACCATTCGCTGACCGATGCGACCGTCCTCGACCTCCTCCCCGGCCTCGAGGCGGAGGGGCAACTCGAGGTGGCGCCGTTGATCTGCGGCTTCGATCCCACCGACAAGCTGGCGATCGACCACCTGGAATTCGTCTGGAGCCGCTCGGACCGGTGGGCCGGGATCGGTGAGGTGATGTTCCGCCACGACGATCTCACCAACCTGACACTCGGCGACGTTCCCGCACCCGATCACGAGGCCATGGGCGCGGTTCTCGATTTCTGCGCCCAGCAGAAGGTCCCGATCTCCCTGCACCACGACTCGGCGTCACCGGGCCTTCCGGACCGGCACGAATACGTCGGCAAACTCGAGAACGCGCTCGACCGGCATCCGACCACCTCGGTGGTCTGGTGCCATGCCGGTGTCTTCCGCCGCACCCGTCCCTCCAACCAGCTGGATCTGGTACGCCAACTGATCGAACGTCACGCCCGCCTGACCATCGAACTGTCCTGGGTGCTGCTCGACCACATCACCGACGGCACCGATACCGACCCGGACTGGATCGCACTTCTCGCCCGCCACCCCGATCGCTTCGTGGTCGGCACCGACACAATCGCAAGCGCGGATACCGTCGACACCCGCGCCCGCCAGATCCACGCCCTGCTCGACGCTCTCCCCGACCCCGCCGCGAGGTGCGTCGCCGAGGACAACGCGCAGGCACTGTGGTTCCCCTGACAGCGCGCTACCGCGCCTGTGAGTACTTAATAACCGCGGAAGGTTAATAAGTACTCACGGGTGCCGGAGGCGCTACTCGGGGGCCTGATCCTCGGGCTCTACCGGCTCGACCTTTTCACGATCGGACGCATTGCCTTCGACTCCTTTGGCCTCACGCTCGGCGGTCAGACGTTCTTCCATGTCGTCGACGAGGTCGGCAATCCGCTGATGCTCGGGGAGGTGCTGACCATGTCGATCTTGGTTCGCCTTCATCACGCTCCTTCCGGGTCGGTGCGGGAGTTCGGTATCGGTCCGACTCGGGTCCACACATTTCGAACTGTACGCCGATCGACGTCCGGCGTCGGGAAATGCGACACGGTACTGGACGCCCGTCCTGGTCGCGAAACACCCGCAGTGAAACGCGTTGCAGACCAGTGGCATACGCTCGACGGTACTGCGAATGTGCCACTGCGCTCGACTATTTCGGCATTGCGGTGGCTTATCCGCTTCGATACGGCGCGGACTTCGATACGCAATCGACACCGTCTTGTGCATACGGACGGCGAGCACCTCGTACTCTAGACCGGGTACGACCCGAAGGAGGATCGAGATGCCGGCAGTCACCACCCCCCATGTCTACGTGCACCGCGCCGGAGATCGGCTGAAAACCAGGATTTCCTGGTTGGATTCGAAGCATTCGTTCTCCTTCGGTCAGCACTACGACCCCGACAACACCCATCACGGACTCCTCCTCGTGAACAACGACGACACCGTGCTTCCGGGACAGGGATTCGAGACACATCCCCACAAGGACATGGAGATTGTCACCTGGGTGTTGCGTGGCTCACTCGTGCACCAGGATTCGATCGGCCATTCGGGCATCATCTATCCCGGTCTCGCTCAACGCATGAGTGCGGGCACAGGGATCATGCACTCGGAGAAGAACGACAGCTGGCGGCTCGCCGGCGAAGAGCACCACGAACCCGTTCATTTCGTGCAGATGTGGGTGGTGCCCGACGAGGCAGGACTGACACCGAGTTATGAACAGCTCGAGATCGAGGACGAGATCTTGAAGGGTGGACTGGTGCCGGTGGCGTCCGGAATGCCCGAATACCGCGACCATTCGGCGATCCGCATCAACAACAAGCACGCCGCACTGCACGTCGCCCGCGTGTTTCCCGGCGCACCGATCAGGTTGCCCGAGGCACCGTTCCTGCACGTCTTCATTACTCAGGGCACCGCCGACATGGAAGGTGTCGGCACCCTGTACGAGGGCGATGCCGTCCGTACCAGCGCATCCGGTGGTCAGGAGATCTCCTCACATTCCGGCGCAGAGGTGCTGGTCTGGGAAATGCACGCCCGCATCGGCGGGTAAACGGTGTAAGTATGGAGCCATGACCACGGCTCAACGCTCAGGCATCGACCTCACCCACCTCGGCAGCTGCATCCGTGCCCAGGACGACCTCTTCCTCCACGTCAACGGCGGCTGGATCGACAGTTACGAGATACCCGCGGATCGGGCCATCGACGGCGCGTTCCGCACGCTGTACGACAAGGCCGAAGTCGACGTCCAGAACATCATCGAGGAGGCTGCCGGTTCGGGCGCTCCGGCTGGGACCGACGCTCAGCGAATCGGTGACCTGTACGGCAGCTTCATGGACTCCGACGTCGTGGAAGCCGCAGGCCTGACGCCGATCGCCGACGAACTCGCAGCCGTCACCGAGGCCGGCGATCTCTCGGCGCTGGCCGGAGTGATCGGCCGCCTGCAGCGGACGGGCGTGGGCGGCGCGGTCGGCCACTACGTCGACACGGACGCCAAGAACTCCGAACGCTATCTGGTGCACTTCAGCCAATCCGGCCTCGGACTGCCCGACGAGTCCTACTACCGCCAGGACGAGCACGCACAGATCCGGGCCGCGTACGTGGCGCACATCGGCAAAATGTTCGAGCTCGCCGGTGTCGGGTACGACGCCCAGCGCGTGTTCGACCTCGAGACCAAGATCGCGGCCGGACACTGGGACGTCGTGAAACGGCGCGATGCGGAATTGAGCTACAACCTGGTAACCCTCGACCAGCTGCCGGAAGGCCTGGACTGGGCCGCGTGGATCGACGGGCTGGGCGGCACCCGCGATCAGTTCGCCGAGATCGTGGTCCGCCAGCCCGACTTCCTCACCACACTCACCGGGCTGTGGACGTCCGAGGATCTGGAGACGTGGAAGGCGTGGGCCACGTGGAACGTCATCCGCTCACGGGCGCCGTACCTGACTCAGGCACTCGTCGACGAGAATTTCGCGTTCTACGGTAAGACGCTGACCGGAACCGAGGAGAACCGTGAGCGCTGGAAGCGCGGTGTGTCCCTGGTTCAGGACCTCCTCGGTGAGGCCGTCGGAAAGTTGTACGTCGAGCGCCACTTCCCCGCCGACGCCAAGGCCCGTATGCAGGAACTCGTCGCCAACCTGCAGGAGGCGTACCGCCGCAACATCGCCGACCTCGAGTGGATGAGCCCCGCGACACGTGAGGCCGCGCTGCGCAAGCTCGAGAAGTTCACGCCGAAGATCGGCTACCCGGACAAGTGGCGCGACTACTCGTCGGTCACCATCTCCCGCAACGACCTGGTGGGCAACTATCGGCGCGGGTACGCGGCCGAGTACGACCGTGACCTGGGCAAAGTGGGTGGCCCCGTCGACCGCGACGAGTGGTTCATGACCCCGCAGACGGTGAACGCCTACTACAACCCTGGAATGAACGAAATCGTGTTTCCGGCCGCTATCCTGCAGCCGCCGTTCTTCGATGCCGCCGCCGACGATGCCGCTAATTACGGCGGAATCGGTGCGGTCATCGGCCACGAGATCGGCCACGGATTCGACGACCAGGGCGCCAAGTACGACGGCGACGGGAACATGGTCGACTGGTGGACCGACGACGATCGCAGTGAGTTCGGTAAGCGCACCAAGGCTCTGATCGAGCAGTACAACCAGTTCGAGCCGAAGGCACTGCCCGGCCATGCGGTCAATGGAGAGTTCACGATCGGCGAGAACATCGGCGACCTCGGTGGCCTCTCCATCGCGATCGCCGCCTACAAGATCGCGACTGAGGGAACGGAGGCTCCGGTGCTCGACGGGCTCACCGGTCTACAGCGCGTGTTCTTCGGCTGGGCGCAGGTGTGGCGGACCAAGGCACGCGATGCCGAAGCTCTCCGGCGTCTCGCGGTTGATCCGCACTCGCCGCCGGAGTTCCGGTGCAACGGAGTGGTGCGCAACCTCGACACCTTCCACGACGCGTTCGACGTCCAGCCCGGCGACGCCCTCTATCTCGATCCGGAGCAGCGCGTCAAAATCTGGTAGCGGCCGGTCCCCCACCGACGCCCCCCTGAAAAACGTAGCCCGCACAGCGAACTGTGCGGGCTACGGCGTGGTGTTCGGGATCAGATTCAGCGGTTCCAGTCACCCAGACCGTCGGAGCCGCTGAGCACGCCACCGGCAGTGTTCTGCACGACCACCGCGTCGCCCTTCTTCGAATTTTCGTAGAACCACTTGGCGTCCTCGGTGCTCACGTTGAGGCACCCGTGGCTGACATTGGTGTTGCCCTGCGCGTCCAACGACCACGGCGCAGCGTGGACGAAGATGCCGCTGTACGACATGCGCGTGGCGTACTCGACGTAGGTGCGGTACCCCTCTTCGGAGTCGACCGGCACCCCGTACGTGGACGAATCCATGTACATGTCGCGGAACTTCTCGCCGATGATGTAGGTGCCGTTAGGGGTCTCGTGGCCCGGCTTACCCATCGAGGTCGGCATGGTCTTGACCACCTCACCGTTGCGGGTGATCGTGATCTGCTTGGTGTTGTCGTCGGCGGTCGCCACCAGGGCGTCGCCGATGGTGAACGTGGAATGCGCGTCTCCGGCATCCACGGTGACCTGCGTGTTGGCCGGCCAGAAGTCGGTGGGCTTCCAGCGCACCTGGCTGTCGTTGATCCAGTAGAACCCACCCTCGACGGGCTGGCTGGTGGTGACCTTGATGGCACGCTCGGCGGCGGCGCGGTCACCGATCGCCTCGTTGAACCGAATGATCACCGGCTGCGCGACACCCACGACCTCACCCTCACCGGGGTTGAGGGACGGTGCCGAGAAGTTGGCCGGCGCGGGCGCCGGTTCGGGGAGCGGAAGCTGCGGGGCGCTGGGCAGACCGGGAAGGGTGGGAATCTCCGGTCCACCGGGGAACAGCGGGACGGCCTGAGCGGGTCCTACCAGCGCCGTTCCGGAAACCACCACTCCGGCCACTGCGACGGCGACGCGCGATGACCAGCGCTGATTCCGCGAAGTACAGATTCCTGTCTTGCCCATATGACCACTCTCGTTCGACGACGTGTGTTTACGCGCGTCCCCGACGGACCTAACAATCGCGCACTGCCATTAACACACATCATCCGGCGCCGAGCAATTTACCCGCAATCGTTGCCGCTCTGCGCCCTGTGAGTACTTGTTATCACTGGACTGTTAAGAAGTGCTCACGGCGAGGTGTCGGCGCGGGCTGCGGCCAGCATGCTGTCAATGGTCACAAGCTTGGTGCGGGCCCGACCCGCGGCCCGGCCCCCGGCGCGCTCGGTTTTGTCGATACGCTGCCAACCTTGGTAGTCGATCGCATTGGGCGCCCGTTCGGCAATCAACCGATCGAGGGCCTCCCGGTCTTCGGGCGCGTCGAGCCGGCCCGCCGAGAAATCATCGATCACCATGTGTACGGTCTCGGCCGAGCAGTACTTGTTCGTGCCGATCACGCCTGTCGGGCCCCGCTTGATCCAGCCCGCCACGTACACACCGGGGATCGGTGTGCCCGTCTCGGGGTCGATCACCCGCCCGTTCTCGTTGGGGATGACCCCGCGCCGGTCGTCGAACGGGAGCCCCGCCACCGGACGGCCCCGATAGCCGATCGATCGCAGGATCAGCCCGGTGTCGAGCGTCTCGATGACATCCGACGGTTTGGCACCGAGAACCCCGGAGGCGTCCGCGACCATCTCGTTACGGGCGATCCGCACGGATTCGACGTGCCCGTCACCGAGGATGTCGACCGGTGAGGTGAGGAAGCGAAGCACGATGCGCTTGTGTGCGGGGTTGGCGGCCCGCTGCGCGAACTCCTCCACCTGCTTCACCTTCAACTGCAGCGACGGCTCCGCAGCGTCCGCGTCGACGAGTGCACGGCTGGCCGGATCGAGCACGGCTTCTTCGGGGTCGACGACGACGTCCACGTTGGGCATTCGGCCCAGGGCAAGGAGTTCGGGGTTGGTGTATGCCGCCTGGGCAGGACCCCTGCGCCCGAGTACCACAACCTCCCGGATGTTGCTCGACCGCAGCGCTTCGAGCGCATGGTCGGCAAGATCCGTGGTCGCCAGGACATCGGGATCGGTGACCAGGATCCGGGCCACGTCGAGCGCCACGTTGCCGTTGCCGACGATGACGGCGCGCTCGCCGGAGAGGTCGAACGTGCGGTCGGCGTAGTCGGGATGGCCGTTGTACCAGGCGACGAACTCGGTGGCCGCATGGCTGCCCGGCAGATCCTCGCCGGGTATGTCGAGCCTGCGGTCACCCGCAGCGCCTACCGCGTAGATCACGGCGTGGTGGTGCCGCAGCAGTTCCTCGTGGGTGACGTCCTCGCCGACTTCCACGTTGAAGTGGCAATGCACGTTCCGTTTGCCCACTGCCGAACGGAACTGATCGGTGACACCCTTCGTGCCCGGATGATCGGGGGCGACACCGGCGCGCACCAACCCGTACGGGGTGGGCAGGCGCTCGAACATGTCGACCTCCATGCGCGGTTTGGCGGTCAGTTCCATCGCGGCGTAACAGGCCGCGGGACCAGACCCGACGATCGCGACGTGCAGCGTGCCGAGCGCCGCGTCGATCGATGGCAGCTTCACCGGATCCGGCCAGTCGGGACCGATGGGGTGTTTGGTGTAGTACTGCGCATTGATGTCGAGGTAGGGGGCGTCGACTTCTTCGAGGTCGTTCTCGGCATAGATGGCCTCGACCGGGCATTCCTCGACGCAGGCACCGCAGTCGATGCAGGTGTCGGGGTCGATGTACAGCATTTCCGTGGTCGCGAACGGTTTCTCGTCCGGTGTGGGATGGATGCAGTTGACCGGACAGACATCGACGCACGAGGCGTCGTTGCAGCAAGGCTGCGTAATCACATAAGTCACGGCTCTCCCCTACCTGAGTACACGCAGTCCGACATCGACTGGAAGCCCAGACTATAACGTGTTCCACTTTTGCGCGAGGATGTGACGAAGGGGACGTCCGCCAGGACAGCGTCCGTCCCCGCTCCCGTCAGACCGCTCCGCCCGGCTCCAGTCGGAATCCAACTTTGAGTGTCACCTGGAAGTGCGCCACCGCACCATCCTCGATGTGACCCCGTGTCGAAACCACCTCGAACCATTCGAGGTTGCGTACGGTCTCCTGCGCGCGCCCGACGGCGTTTTTGATGGCGCCGTCGATGCTGTCTCCCGACGAACCTACGACCTCGACGACCCGGTACACGTGATCACTCATCATGATTCCTTTCGTGGTTACTTGTCGTTACGTACGAGCGCCTGCGCTTCGACCCCGAGCCGCGCCAGACGCAGATCACCGAGAGCGGTGAACGAACTGCCGAGCCGGTTGGTGACGAAGCCGAGGGACAACCCGCTGTCGAGGTCCGCATAGGCCCCGGACCCGCCGACGCCGTAGTGCCCGATTGCGTTCCGTGGTTGCTCTCGTGAGGCCAGGATCGGGCGGTGATAGCCGAGCGACCACTGGGGACGGATACCGAGAACGTAATCGCGGTCGCGGGTCTGCACGGTCGACATCTGCTCGATGGTGGATCGGCGCAGAAAACGGCGTCCGTCGAGCACACCGCCGTTCGCGATCGCGCCGTACATGCGGGCGAGGGCGCGGGCACTGAACACACCGTTCCATCCGGGCATCACTGCGCCGTGCACGGCCGGGTTACGCACCAGCACGTCGAATCCGGTGGGCATGGCCGCCTCCGCGAGCCCGCGCGTGGGGCCGACGCGCGCGAGGACGGTGGACGTGAGCTCCCAATTCAATCCGGCAGGGTTGATGTGCGGAAACAGCTTTGCGATCCGTGGCCGGTGCTGCTCCGGGACCAGGTACCAGAAGTCGTCGATTCCGAGGGGACCGGCAATCTCCTCCTCCACCACCCGGACGAACGGTTTCGCCGTCACCCGTGCGACGAGTTCGGCCACCAACCACCCGTAGGTGACGGCGTGATATCCGGGACCGCGGAGTCTGCGTGGGTCGGCCGGTGTCGACGCGAGAGCCTGCACGACCGCGTCGTAGTCGAGTAAATCGAGTGGGCTGCGCATCAGACCTCGCACTCGATGCAAACCGGCGCGATGCGTCAGCAGGTCGCGGACCGTGATGGCGTCCTTGCCTGCCGCACCGAACTCGGGCCAGTAGTCGGCCACCCTCGCGTCGTAATCGAGCAGACCGCGCTCGGCGAGCCGGTGCACGACGGTGCTGGCCACCCCTTTGCCCGTCGAGAACGACAATGCGACGGTGTCGCGGTCCCAGCGGCGATCACGATCGGCCCAACCCGCCCAGATATCCAGCACCTTCTCGCCGCGGAAATACGCGGTGAGCGCGCCGCCACCTTGCTGAGGTTGCCGGTACATCGCAAAGAAGCGGTCCGCGAGGGGAAGGAACCGAGAGTCGACATGCAACTCGGTCCGGGGCGCGGCCGCGGGCCTGTGACTTCGAACGCTGGTCGTCATCGACCACCTCCGATCTACTGCCGCTTCATGCGGCAGATGCGTCAGCCCATTGTGACTGCCGTCACCATACGACGCCGACCGGGGGTGTGATCAGGAAACCCGCCAGACCGTTACCCCATCGGTGAAACATGCTTGACCTGCAAGGAAATTGATGGCAAGCGCAGGCCCGCCGGAGCACACGACACCGCGGGCCGGGTCGGCGACGAGGGCCTGACCTCCGGGGCCGCTCAACACCAGCGCGGGGCCTGATCCGGCGACCGTCCCGATGGCGACGCTTTTCGGTCCGATCGCGATCGCGGCAACGCCGCCGCCGCGAGCTTCGGCGGCGCCGACACCCCCGCCAACGCCGGCGCCGAGTGCCGCGCCCGCCTCGGCGGCGTCGGCGAAACCGACACCATCGTTGCCGAGCGCTGCAGAGTTGCTGCTCGGGTCGGATTTCGCGCCACACGCGGTGCGGTCGATGACCGAGGTGGTGTCGCGGCCCGGAGGCGACACGCAGGACAACGATCCCGCCGATGCAGTGGCCGGCGTCGTCATCAGAGTTCCGAGTGCCGTCGCAACGACACCGAGAACGAGCCCGGCAGCACCGGCTGTCGAACGCTCCATGAAGACCTCCCCATGTTCGGACGCAAGTCGCCCGCCTGAGCGTACGTCAGCGTCGGCTACTTTCGGTCTCGGTCCCGACTCGGTTGCACTCGCTTCGGTTCGCCCGGCATCTTGGGATAGTTGGGCGGGTACGGGAGATCGCCCAGGCCATTCGCGGCGTCCCGGTCTGCCATGTCGAGCAGGACGTCGAGCGACTGCTCCACGTCACGGATGGTCGCCATGGGGTCTCCACGCTTGTCGAGCAGGGCGGGCACGGTGGCGATGGTGAAGTCGTCAGGGTCGACGTCGACGAGTTCCGCCCAGGTCACCGGCGTCGACACCGTCGCGATAGGAGTCTTGCGGGCGGAGTACGCGGAGGCGATGGTCTTGTCGCGCGCATTCTGGTTGAAGTCGAGGAAGATCCGTTCGCCGCGTTCCTCCTTCCACCACGACGTGGTGGCCCGGTCACCGCTGCGCCGCTCGATCTCCCGCGCGAGGGCGATGCCGGCCCGGCGGACCTCTACGAAGTCCCACCGCTGCGCGATGCTCAGATAGATATGCAGGCCACGACCACCCGACGTCTTCGGGAAGCCGACCAGGCCGAGCTCGTCCAGCAGGGGCTGCACGACGTCGAGAGCCACCGCACGGGCATCGTCGAAGCCGGTGCCGGGCTGCGGGTCCAGGTCGATTCGCAGCTCGTCGGGATGGTCGACGTCGGGGCAGCGGACCGCCCACGGATGGAAGGTGATGTTGCCGAGGTTCGCAGCCCACACAATGTCGGGTGCGCTGCGGACGCGGAGTACATCCGCCTTTCGTCCCGACGGGAAAGTGACCTCGCAGGAACCGACGTGTTCCGGACGCTTGGCCGGCACCCGCTTCTGGTAGATCTCCTCGCCTTCGACTCCGTCGGGGAACCGCTGCAGATGCGTCGGCCGGTCCCGCAGCGCATCCAGCAGCGCACCCTGCAGGGCGACGGAGCGGTAGTACTCCACGAGGTGCCGTTTGGTGCCGCCGTCCGCACCGAGTTTCGGGTAGTAGATCTTGTCGGGATTCGACAGGCGAACGGCGACGCCGTCCACGTCGAGTTCGACGGCCGGGCTCGCCATCACGAACCCCCGGCCAGCACGTCGGCAAGGTCGTATCGCACCGGAACCTCCAGTTGTTCGAATGTGCACTCGTCGGGTGTCCGGTCCGGTCGCCAGCGCAGGAACCGCGCGGCGTGCCGGAAGCGTGCGCCTTCCATCTGGTCATACGCCACCTCCACCACCCGTTCAGGGCGTAGTGGCACCCACGTGCGGTCGTTGCCCGACCGCCAGCGGGTGGGCTCACCCTCGGCGACGACGTCGTCACCGACACGCAGCTCTTCCAACTCGGCGAGCAGTTCGATCCGCCTCGCCGAGGTGAAGGCCGACGCACCGCCCACCATCGACAGCTGGTCACCGTCGTAGAGCCCGAGAAGCATCGACCCGATTCCGGGCTGGCTCTTGTGGGGCCGGTATCCGATGACGACGCAGTCGGCGGTGCGGGCGTGCTTCACCTTCACCATTTCCCGCTTGTTCGGCAGGTACGGCCCGGCGAGCTTTTTCGCCACCACTCCGTCGAGGCCGGCGCCCTCGAACGTCTGGAACCACTCGGTTGCCAGCTCGCTCGACTCCGTGGCCGCGGTGACATGGCAACTGGGACCGCCACCGACGGCGCCGACCAGCTCCTGTCTGCGGATCGAGAAGTCCTCACGACTCAGATCCCGGTCGCCCAGGGCCAGCAGGTCGAAGGCGACGAACTGAGCCGGGGTCTGCTCGGACAACAGTGTCACTCGGCTCTCCGCCGGATGAATGCGCTCCGACAAGGATTCCCAGTCGAGCCGGGTGTGGCCGTCGACAGTGCGGGGCACCACGAGCTCACCGTCCACCACACAGCGCTCCGGGAGCTCCGCGACGGCGGCCCGGACCATCTCGGGGAAGTACCTGGCCAGGTCTTTTCCGCCGCGCGAGCCGAGCACCACCTCGTCGCCGTCCCGGAAAACGAGGGCCCGGAAGCCGTCCCACTTCGGCTCGTACGACCACACGAGACCCGACTCCGGTTGCGTCGGAACGGACGACGCGGACTTCGCGAGCATCGGTTGCAGAGGAGGCATCACGGGGAGATCCACCCGTCCATAGTGTCATTACGATTGGTAAATCGGTGACCGATGTAATCAAATAATGCGCGACACGGCATGCGCGTGGAGCCGGGATGGCAAGCGGTCATCCGGGAAAGTCGGTGGCACCGCCATCCCGGAAATTCGGGTGGCACTGCCATCCAGAACGAGGTGGGGTTGAGATGGCAGGTCTGGTTCGGCGGGTGTGCACCGCGGTCGTCGCACTGTCGGCGACGGCGGTTCTCGTCACGGGGTGCGGTTCGGAGGTCACTCCCACGGCAGTGCCGGAGTCGGGGGCTTCGGCCACTACCACTGAGTCGACGACCGTGATCGACGGACAGGAAGGTGTGGACGCCGGCGGAGACGTCGACTTCGAGGTAGCGATCGGCGAGTGCGTCAAGCTCGGCGGCACGATTACCGACGCCGAGATCGACAAGGCGGCGTGCGGCAGCCCCGAATCGAACTACAAGGTGATCGCCAAGGCGGAGCAGAACAGCCAGTGCATCAGCGACGCCGATTCGTACTACTACGAGACCCTCGGCGGAGTCGAGCAGGGCGCGATCTGCCTCGACGTCGACTGGGTCATCGGCGGATGCATGGACGTCGGCGGCGAGGATCCCAAGCGCATCGAGTGCACCGACCCCACCGCCGTCGACGGGGTGAAGGTGACCGAAATCGTGCAGGGCGCCACGTCCGTGGATTCGTGCACCACGTCCTCCAACGGCTACGAATACCCCGAGCGCAAGTTCGTCGTCTGTGTCGATGAGCTCTGACAGCCCGAGGCTGCGGGTCGACGAGCTTTAACTAGTTGTCAGGTCGGCTGCGGGTTCACCCGCAGCCGACCTCGCTCACAACCAGCCACGCCGCTTGAAGATGGTGTACAAGCCCGCGCACGTGAGCATCATCAGCGACAGGGCGAACGGGTACCCGCCCACCCAGTGCAGTTCGGGCATGTGGTCGAAGTTCATGCCGTACACCGTCCCGATGAGGGTGGGGGCGAACAGGATTGCCGCCCAGGCCGATACCTTCTTGATTTCCTCGTTCTGCGCGTAGCTCGCCTGGGTGAGGTTCCGCATCTCCTCGTTCTGTTCCTGCGACACCAGAGTCGCGTTGACGGTGAGGATGTTGCCGAGCAACTGACGGAACCCGTCCGCCCGCTCCACGACGACCGTCGCGTGATCGGTGACGTCACGGAGATACCGCTGCAGTTCCTCGTCGGTGTTGTACTTCTCGAATCCCGCCGACAGCCCGCGCAGCATTCCGAGCAGCGGCCTTGTGGCCCTCTGGAATTCGATGACCTCGCGCGTGAGTTCGTAGATTCGCCGCGACACACCGGGTTCGCCGCTGAACACTTCGGTTTCGATCTCGTCGATGTCGTTTTGCAGTCCCGACACCACCGGGGCGTAGCCGTCGACCACCGCATCGAGGATCGCGTACAGGACCGCCTCGGGTCCCAGCTTCAGCAGGTCCGGGTTCCCTTCCATCCTCCGGCGCACCGCCGACAGGTCGGGTGACTCACTGTGCCGCACGGTGAGCACGAACGTCGGCCCACAGAAGATGTGCAGCTCGCCGAATTCGACGCGCTCGGTTTCGTCGCAGTACCGCGCGGCCCGCAGCACCACGAACAACGTTTCGCCGTAACGTTCGAGTTTGGGACGCTGGTGCGCGACGATCGCGTCCTCGACGGCCAGCTCGTGAAGATCGAATTGCGCTGCTGCAGCGTACAACTGGGCGTCGTTGGGCCGGTACATGCCGATCCAGGCCATCGACGACGCGTCCGGCAAGCTGCCCAGCGCCTCCGACAGCGTGGCCGGTGTGGCGATCTTCTTTCCGTCGCGGTAGACGGCGCTGTTGACTACTGTTTCTTCGGCGGGCGTCGGTTCGGGTGCGCGACGGGGGGTGACGTGACCGGTCTCGGCGTCGGACAGACCGGCGGAACGGCTCGGGAGCAGCGAACGAATGGGACGCAATTGTGGCATGGCACTGGTCTTTCGAGGAAGGATATGCAGCGCGGCAAGTGGACACACGACTGTGAAACCGTTCCCCGGCGAGGTGAAACGGTTTCAGTAGATACTGGGAGGTTGGCTTCTCATCGGACGCCTCACCTCCACTTCCTCGACAGGCTCACAGACGTGAGCGGCGACTGCACTCTGCAGACCGCAGGTCAGACTACTCCTGTCGGGCCGATTCAGGGAAGCAGGCCCATGTCCGCCCTGGCCGGGTCACCTATCACGGACCTCGAGCGAGCGTGCCAGGACGGGCCCGATGACGGCGAGGGATTGCGGTTCGATCATGTCGTTGTGCCCGCAATCGACGGGTTGCTCGTCGATCCGGCCGGTCACGAGCGACCGCCACTCCTCGGCGGACCGCGCGCGGGCGCCGCCGTCTCCGTTGCGGATGGCAGGGAAGAAGAGCACGTTGCCGTCGTACACCCGCGGAACGAACCGGTACCCGAGACGCTTGGAGTTCTCGTACCCCGCAGCGATCCGTTCGAGATGCTCTGCGGTGACGCCGGCTTCGGCCCCGAATGTTTCACCGAGCAACTGGGCCGCACGCTCGTAGGTGAGCTGGTTGTCCGACAGGTCGGTCTCCACGCCGAGGCCCCGGAGCAGCTCCCGCAGGTCGAGCTGACCGACTGCGGGTTGCTGTCCGTCCTCGGGGTAGCTGTCCATGAGGGCCAGGGTGGCCACCTCGTCCCCCGAGGCCCGGAGTTCGACGGCCATGGCATGTGCGATGACCCCGCCGAGCGACCAGCCCAACAGGTCGTAGGGACCTTCGGGCTGGATCGTCCTGATCTCGTCGACGTAGCGGCGGGCGAGTTGTTCGATCGACTCGGGTAACGGCTCACCGCTGATTGCGGGAAGCTGCAGTCCGTACACCGGCCGGTCCGGCGGTAGGTACCGGACGAGGCCGGCGTAGCCCCACGAAAGCCCGATTCCCGGGTGCACGCAGAACAACGGGGTACCTCTTCCCTGCGCCCGCAACGGAATCACGACGGCGAGTGCCTCTTCCACCCCGGTGGCCCGGGCCGGCAGTTCGAGACGGTGGGCGATCCCCGCAGGCGTGGGGTCGAGGAACATCCATTGCAGCGGAACCGTCCGCTCCAGTCTGGCCTCGAGGGCGCTGACGATCCGGGTGGCGAGGAGGGAGTTACCGCCGAGGTCGAAGAAGCTGTCCGCGGCGCCGACCCGCTCCACGCCGAGTACCTCGGCGAACGCTTCCACGATCACGCGTTCGGTGTCCGTGGCCGGTGCCCGGAACGTCGCTCCACTGGAACCGAATTCTGGTGCGGGCAGCGCTTTTCGGTCGAGTTTGCCGACAGGGGTCATCGGGATTTCGTCGAGGACGATCACCGCGGCCGGAGTCATGTGTGCGGGCAGGCGCTCGGACGCGTAGGTGCGCAATTCCGTGGGCCGCACCTCCTGTCCGTCCTGTACCCGCACATACGAGGCGAGTACGGCGTCGCCCGAGGGAGCTGTGTGACCGATGGTGGCAGCGAACGCGACCGCTGGATGGCGGGCGAGCACGGCGTCGATCTCGCCGAGTTCGATGCGGAAGCCGCGGACCTTGACCTGGAAGTCGCTGCGCCCGATGTACTCCAGGGTGTGCGGTGTGACATCCCCCGTCGCCGGACTCGCCGACTTACGCCAGCGCACCACGTCGCCGGTCCGGTACATCCGGCACCCCGGCTCGCAGAAGGGGCAGGCGACGAACCGTTCGGAGGTGAGCGCCACCCGGTTGTGGTACCCGCGTGCCATACCCGGCCCGACGATGTACAACTCGCCGTGCACGCCGACGGGCACCGGTTGCAGTCGTTCGTCGAGGACCAGGAACGCAAGTCCTACCGCCGGCCCGCCGATGTTCACCCCTTCACCGGCATGCATCGGGGCGCTGACACTCGCCTGAATGGTGGTTTCCGTGGGTCCGTACCCGCTGTGCAGGCTGCGACCCGGCGCCCACTGCGCGACGACCTCCGGCGGGCATGCCTCGCCGACCAGGTCGAGGACACGAAGCGAGTGGAGTTCGTCGTTGTCGAGCGCCGCCAGCGCGGTGGGTGTAATGGTGGCATGGGTGACACGCTCGCGCCGGAACAGATGAGCCAGTTCGCTGCCACCGACGATGGTGGGCGGCACGATCACCACCCGCGCCCCGGCGCTGAACGCCATCATCAGCTCGAACACCGACGCATCGAAACTCGGGGACGCCAGATGCGACACCCTTGCCTCGGGCGTGACCTCGAAGCAGTCGCGCGTTTCCGCGGTGAAGTTGGCCATACCCTGGTGAGTGACCACGACGCCCTTCGGCTTCCCCGTCGAACCAGAGGTATAGATGAGATACGCCGGATGGGCGAGCAACAGCCGGCTCGTCCGGTCCTCATCTGTCAGCGGCGCGGACGACTCCGCCGCCACCTGCTCGGTGACGTTTTCGTCGTCCAGCACCAGCCACGCAACAGTGTCCGGCAAAGTGGCTCGGTGAGCCCGCACGGTGAGGCCCAACGAGGCTCGGCAGTCGGTGAGCATGAAGTCGATGCGTTCGCGCGGGTAGGCCGGATCGACGGGCACGAAGGCCGCGCCTGCCTTGGTGACCGACCAGATCGAGACCACGGCCTCGATCGAGCGGGGCATTCCGAGCGCGACGAAGGTCTCCGGTCCCACCCCACTGCTCCGGAGGACGCGGGCCAACCGGTTGGACAACTCGTCGAGTTCGCGGTAACGCACGTGCCTGCCCTCGCAGGACAGCGCCACCGAATCCGGGTCGAGTGCGGCGGCAGCGGTGAGCAGGTCGGGCCACAGTTCCGGGCGCATGTCGGGTGCACCGCGGGCAGGGACCAGCGCCCGCGTCTCCACCTCGTCGAGGAGCGGGAGGTCGCCGACCGGCCGGTCGGGGTTCTCGGCCACAGCGTCGAGAATCCGCAGGAACCGGTCGGCAAAACCTCGGACGGTGCCGGCATCGAAGAGATCGGTGGCGAAATCGACGGCGCCATCCATGCCTGCGGGTGCACCGTTCGCGTCGAACTTCTCGGCCAGGAGGAATTCGAGATCCACCTTGACGACGGCGAGTTCGGGGTCGAGTGCACGGACCTCCAGATCCGGCAGTGTCAACACTGGTTGCTCGTTGTTCTGGAACTCTAGGGAGACCTGGATGATCGGTGAGTGCGCCGTCGATCGAGTCGGACCCACTGCCTCCACCACGCGCTCGAAGGGAACGTCGGCGTGGGTGAAGGCACCGAGGTCGACGTCACGGCACTGGGCGGCCAGGCTGGTGAAGGACGTTGCGGCATCGACCTGCGTGCGCAGGGCGAGCGTGCCCACGAACATGCCGACCAGATCGTCGAGCGCGGGTTCTCCGCGCCCGGCGATCGGCGTTCCGATCACCACGTCGTCGGTGCGGCCGAGCCGCGACAGCAGCACGGCGAGTGCGGCATGGACGGTCATGAACTCCGTGGAGCGAAGGCGCCGCGACAGTTCTTTGATCCGTCGATGAAGGCCCCGCTCGACAGTGAAGCCGACGCGGGCACCGCGGAAGGATTGCTGGGGCGGCCGGTCGTGATCGGTGGGCAGTTCCAGGAGGTCCGGTGTTCCTGCCAGCACGGTTTTCCAGTAGGCGAGCTGCGTCCCGATCAGCGACTCGGGGTCGTCGGCCGAGCCCAGCAATTCCCGTTGCCACAGGGTGTAGTCGGCGTACTGCACCGGCAGCGGTGCCCACGCGGGCGCGTCGCCGCGGGCACGAGCTTCGTATGCCGTCATCACGTCGTGCACCAGCGGGACCATCGAGAACCCGTCCGCCGAGATGTGATGCACCACAACGGCAAGCACGTGCTCGGTGGCGGCGAGCGAGAACAGGCGCACCCGTAGTGGCACCCGCGCGGTGACATCGAATCCCGCCGACACCAGCCGGGACAGCTTCTCGCGCAGATGATGCTCGTCCACCACGGCGACCGGGATCAGTGTCAGCGCTGCGCTCTCGGCGGGCAGAATTCGTTGGACGGGCCCGTCCTCGCCGATCGGGAACGTCGTTCGCAGGGACTCGTGGCGGGCAAAGACGTCGGTGATCGCCGGGCTCAGTGCCCGCACGTCGAGCGCACCGCTCAGTCGGACCACGATCGGGATGTTGTAGGCGGCCGAGGTGGTGTCGAGTTGGTTGACGAACCACATGCGCTGCTGAGCGAACGACAGCGGGATGTTCTCGGGTCGCGTGCGGGGTGCGAGCACCGGGCGTTCGGACTGCCGCGCACCGGCGTGCTCGATCCGTGCGGCCAGCGCGGCCACGGTGGGCGCCTCGAACAGGTCACGGACCCCACAGTCGATGCCGAGCAACGCCCGCAACCGGGCCATCGCGCGGGTCGCGCTCAGGGAATTGCCGCCGAGGTCGAAGAACCCGGCATCGGCACCCACCCGCCCTAGTCCGAGTACGTCCGCGAAGACGTCGGCTACCGCTTCCTCGATCGGGTCGGCCGGCGGCCTGTAGGGACCTGTCGTGGAAAGGAAGTCGGGCTCTGGCAGTGCCGTGCGGTCCAGCTTGCCGACTGCCGTCAACGGGATTCGATCCAGCGGCACGATCGAGAACGGCACCATGTGCGACGGTAGACGGCGCTCCAGACTCCTGGTGAGCACGGCACTGTGGAGGACGCGACCCGCCGCCGGCACGACGTAGGACACCAGCAGCGTGTCACCGGCGGGACCGCGGTGCGCGATCGTGGCCGCGAACCCGACGTCCGGTTCCGACATGAGGGTGGCGTCGATCTCGCCGAGTTCGATGCGGAACCCCCGAACCTTGACCTGAAAGTCGCTGCGGCCCATGTACTCGATGCTGTGGTTGGCCGTCCACCGCACGATATCCCCAGTGCGGTACATCCTTTCGCCGGGTCGGCTGGGATCGGCAACGAACCGTTCGGCGGTGAGCGCCGGTCGGCGGTGATAGCCGCGGGCCAGACCTGCGCCGGCGAGATACAGTTCGCCGGGAACTCCTACCGGGACCGGTTGCAGTCGGGTGTCGAGTACCAGTTCCGTCACGCCGCGGATGGGGCCGCCGATGGTGATCGGACCGCTCGGTACCAGCGGTTCGCTGATGTTGGACATGATCGTCGTCTCGGTCGGCCCGTACCCGTTGTACAGCCGACGGCCCGGTGCCCAGCGGGCGATCAGGTCAGGTGGGCACGCTTCACCGCCGAACACCACGTCCGCCAGGTGATCCAACCCGGCTGGGTCGAGTGACGCCAGCGCCGCGGTGGTGATGAACGCGTGGGTGACCTCCCGTTCCGCGAGGAACCGTGCCAGATCTTCGCCGCCGAGCACCGTGGGCGGCGCGATCACCATCGTCGCGCCGGCCCCGAAGGCCTGCAGATACTCGAATACCGAACCGTCGAAGCTGGGCGTCGAGAAGTGCAGTGTGCGCGATTGCGCTGTTGCGCTCAACCTTTCGAGTTGATCGAGGGCGAAGTTGTCGAGACCACGATGGGTGACGAGGACACCCTTGGGCACGCCCGTGGACCCTGAGGTGTAGACCAGATACGCGGCGGTGTCCACCATGATTGGACCGGTCCGCTCGACTGCGGTGACCGGCGCCCCCGAACAATCGGCGCATTCGGTTGTGAAGTCGGGGTGGTCCAGTATCAGCCAGTGCGCGGTGCCGGGGAGGCGGCCACGATGCTGCGTGGTGGTCAAGCCGAGTGCGGCTCCGGAATCGGTGAGCATGTGCGTGATGCGCTCGTCGGGGTAGCTGGGGTCGATCGGCACGAACGCCGCTCCCGTCTTCGCCACCGCCCATACCGACAGCATGGAGTCTAGGGACCGCGGTATTCCGATGGCCACGAAGCTCTCCGGTCCGACACCGCGGACGATGAGTGCGCGGGCCACACGATTCGACCGCTCGTCCAGCTCGCGGTAGCTCATGTGTTCGTCCTCGAAGGACAGTGCGATCGCGTCCGGATCGAGCGCGGCGGCATCGGCGAAAATTTCGGGCAGAGTGCGGGCCGACCCGCCGGGACGACCTTGGACCGGAACCAGTTCGGCGCTTTCGTCGTCGGTGAGCAGCGATAGCGCAGCCAAGGGCTGTTCCGGCCGGGTGCAGGCGTCGAGTACCCGCTGCACACGCCCGGCGATGCCTTCGACTGCGTCCGCCGCGAAGACGTCGGGCAGGTACTCGAACTTCAAGTGCAGACGAGTGTCGACAGACGCCACCAGGCTCAGCGGGTAATGCGCGGCATCGTGCGCATCCACCCCCGCCACGCGCATCCCCGCGATATCGGTGTCGGTCGACAGCCCGGCGCGATCGACCGGGTACGACTCGAACACGGTCAAGGTGTCGAAGCCGACCTCGGGCCCCGCAGCGCGCTGAATCTCGGCCAGACCCAGGTAGTGGTGATCCAGCAACGCCGCCTGCTCGGCCTGGACACGTTCGAGGAGCGCACCGATCGATTCTTCGGGACGCAGCTCGATCCGGACGGGCAGTGTGTTGATGAACAGGCCGATCATCGTCTCGATGCCCGCCAGCTCGGGAGGCCGCCCCGAGACGGTGGCACCGAACAGTACGTCGTCGCGGCCGGTCGACGTACCGAGCACAATTCCCCAGCACACCTGGACGAGAGTGTTGATCGTCACCCCGCGAGAACGCGCCAGCTCGCGCAGGCGGGTGGTCTCGTCCTCGTCCAGATCGAACACCCACTCCTGCGGAATGGTGGACAGCTGTCGGCCACGTTCGACCGATCCAATCCCCCTCGCTGTAGCTGAATTGCCCGCCGCTCCGCTCGACCGGGCTGCCAACAGTGTCGGACCCTCCACCCCCGCCAGAGCCCGGGCCCACACCGCCCGGGAGGGTTCGAGATCCCGGTGCTTCATCCACGCCAGATAGTCGCGGTAGCCGCGCACACGTGGGAGGGGTGACGGGTCACCGTCGGTGGCGTAGAGCGTCAGCAACTCCGTGATCAGCAGCGGCATCGACCAGCCGTCGAGAAGGATGTGATGGTTGGCCGACACCAGCCGGTATCGGTTCTGTGCCAACGCGATCAGCGTGAAGCGGATCAGCGGGGCAGAGGTCAGGTCGAACGGGCGGATCCTGTCTTCTGCCTCGAGTCGTCTGATCTCGGACGCCGCCGCGGTGTCGTCGAGCGCGGTCAGATCGACCTCACGCCAGGGCACCTCGACGTGTCGCCGGACGACTTGCATGGTGTTGCCCTCGGCGTCGTGCAGGAAAGCGGTGCGCAGGTTGGCGTGTCGGTCGACCAGAGCGGCGACGGCGCGACGCAGGCGAGATGCATCCACCTCACCGCGAAGGTCGAGACCGATCTGCACCAGGTAGGCATCGACGGAGGCGTCGGCAAGCTCGGCCTGAAAGAGCATGCCGAATTGCAGAGGCGACAGCGGCCACACGTCGGTCAGGTCGGGGCAGCGACGTTCGAGGGTCTCGATCGCATCCTGCCCCAGTTCGACGAGATCGAAATCCGATGGCGTGAAGCCGCCGCCGCCCGACTCGACGTGCGCACCGAGGGCGGCGAGTGCCTGTACCCACAGTTGCGCGAGTTCGTCGACCTCGTCGCGGGTGAGGACGCCCGGCGGGTAACTCCACGTGGATTTCAGCTGCGGGCCTTCGCCCGCGTCGATGGTCATCGCATTGACGTCGACGACCGCCGCGACGGGTAGGTCTGCAGCCGCCTTCTCGCGTAGGGCAGGTTCGTCGACGGGCACCCATCCCTCGGCGTTCTCCGGAGCAGTTCCGCCCATTCTGCCGAGATAGTTGAAACTGACCTGCGGCGGCGACAGTCGTGAAAGTGTCTCGGCAGCTTCGTTGTTCAGGTAGCGGAGCAGTCCGAAGCCGATGCCGTGGTCGGGTACGGCGAGGAGCATTTCCTTGACAGCCTTCACCGCAGCTCCTGCGGAGGGGCCTCCCGCGAACGCGTCGTCGAGATCGACGCCGCCGAGATCGAAACGTACGGGGAAGATGGTGGTGAACCATCCGACCGTACGGGAGAGATTTGCCCCGGGCACCACCTGCTCTTCACGGCCATGGCCTTCGAGATTCACCAAGGCGTCCTCGACATCGATCCTCCGGTGTCGCCGCCACCGGATCAGCGCCATGGTCAGCGCCGTCAACAGCCCGTCTCCCACGCTGCCGTGGAATGCCTGTGGCACGGTTGTCAGCAGTGTCTCGCTCAACGGGGCCGGAAGGTGCACTTCCACGTCCTCGGCGGTGAGGGCGGTGTCCGATTCGGCCACGGGGCGTGCGCCCAGGATAGGGTCGGGCGCGTCCAGTATCCGTTGCCACAGTTCGAGTTCGGCTGTTCGACGAGGCTCGTGCGCGGCGTCGGCGAGTGCGTACGCCCATCGGCGCATCGACGTTCCCGGTGGCTCCAGCACCGGTGTCGCGCCGGACTGCAGTTGCGCGCACGCCGTGGCGAGGTCCGGGATCATGATCCGCCAGGACACTCCGTCCATCGCCAGATGATGGACGGCGATCAGCAACCGGTCATCCCCCCGGCGACCCGCGTCGAGCCATACCACCTGCATCATCACGCCCGTTTCGGGGTCGAGCCGATCGAGGGCCGCGTCGAGTTCTCTCGCGGCGAGATCGGAGACGTCGACACGGTCCACCGGCACCCGGCGTACCAGCGTGGCCGCCCGCACCGCCCCTTCGGCCTGCACCTCCATCGACCAGCCTTCTTCGGTGTGCGAGGTGCGGTACAGACGCGACCGCAGGAGGTCGTGCCGATCCAGCAGGGCCTGGACGGCCTGCGTCAGGGTGTCCTCATCCAAGGTCGCGGGCACGGTGAACAGTGCGGTCTGCGAGTAACGCCGGAAATCTCCGCCTCGGCCGAGGAGCCAACGCACGATAGGGGTCAACGGAATCTCCCCGACGCCGCCACCGGGCAGCTCCTCGAGGACAACCGTCTCGTCACCCTGTCCGGCGATCTCGGACAGAGCCGCAACCGTTTTGCGTTCGAACACGTCTCGCGGCGAGATCACCACCCCGGCTGCCTTGGCGCGGGTGACCAGCTGGATGGACATGATCGAGTCGCCACCGATGGCGAAGAACGAGTCGTCGACGCCCACCATGTCGAGGCCCAGGACCTCGGCGAACAGGCCGGCGAGAATGCGCTCGGTCTCGGTGATGGGGGTACGACTCGTGGTGACTTGTTGACCGAAGTCCGGTTCGGGCAGAGCTTTCCGGTCGAGCTTGCCGTTCGCCGTCAACGGCATCTCGTCGAGAACCACCACTGCTGCCGGCACCATGTGCGAAGCCAGCCTCTCTGCGGCTGCGTCGATGATCACCGCCGGGTCGATCGATACGCCGGTCTCCGGCACGGCGTACCCCACCAATCGACTCCCGTGCACCGTCACCGCAGACTGCGCCACTCCTTCACACGCGAGGAGTGCCGACTCCACCTCGCCGAGTTCGATCCGGTAACCCTTCATCTGCACCTGGAGGTCGTTGCGGCCGAGGTACTCCAGCTGCCCGTCGCGGTTCCACCTGCCGAGGTCACCGGACCGGTACATCCGGGACTCCGGCAGGAAGGGGTCGGGAACGAACCGGGCGGACGTGAGGGCGGGACGTCCGAGGTATCCGCGCGACACCTGTTCCCCTGCGACGTAAAGTTCCCCGGTCACGCCCGGCGGCACCGGATGCAGCCGGTCGTCGAGGACGTAGACGCGCAGCCCGGGTAGGCCCCGGCCGATCACGGATGCGGGCTGCTCCGTCACGGTGTCCCGGTCGATCGGCAGGTGGCTGACATGCACCGTCGTTTCCGTGATGCCGTACATATTGACCAGAACCGGCGCGGTGTCGTCCCGGCGTGCGTACCAGCGTTGCAGTTGCGCGAATTCGAGGGCTTCCCCACCGAAGATCACGTACCGGAGGGACAGTGCGGGACCACCGGCCAGACGATCCGCCTCTGCCAACTGGTAAAAGGCAGTGGGAGTTTGGTTCAGGACTGTGACGTATTCGCCGCGTAGGAGTTCGAGGAACTTCTCGGGTGAGCGCGCGGTGAAGTAGTCCACCAGTACCAGCCGGCCACCGTGCGCGAACGCTCCCCACATTTCCCACACCGAGAAGTCGAACGCGGCGGAATGGAACATGGTCCACACGTCTTCGGGCCCGAAACCGAACAGCGACTGGGTTTGTGCCAGCAAGGCAAC
Source organism: Rhodococcus sp. ZPP (assembly GCF_017656075.1). Lineage (NCBI taxonomy): Bacteria > Bacillati > Actinomycetota > Actinomycetes > Mycobacteriales > Nocardiaceae > Rhodococcus > Rhodococcus sp. ZPP. The sequence continues at coordinate 4,385,836 of NZ_CP058638.1, read as the reverse complement.
CACGTTGCGATGCGAGACCTGCACTCCCTTCGGCCGTCCGGTGGAGCCCGACGTGTAGATCACGTACGCCACCGAGTCCGGGTGCAGCGGGCTGCACCGGTCGACATCCGTGATCGGCAGTGGCGAGAAGCGTTGCACCGCGGTCAGGGTGTCGGGGTCGTCCACGACAATGACGGGGGCGCAGGCAGTATCGACAACCGGTGCGTCCGCGGTGGTGGTGAGTACACATCTCGGCTGGGCATCGCTCAGCAGGAAGGTCAGCCGCTCCGGAGGAGAGGTCACATCGACCGGGAGGTACCCGGCGCCCGACTTCACCACCGCCAGAAGCGCAACCACCAAGTCGACCGACCGCGTCATGACCACGGCCACGAGTGTTTCCGCGCCCGCGCCCTGGTCGGCCAGCAGTCTCGCGAGCCGGTTCGCCCGGTCGTCGAGTTCCCGGTAGGTCACGGACGAGCCGTCACAGCGCACGGCGACGGCATCGCCGGCGGCGGCCACCGCACGGTCGAGAACGTCCGCCAACGTCGACGGCGCGACGTGCTGTGCCGGTCGATGCGCGGAGGTGAGTACGAACTCGCGCTCGGCCGGGTGGAGGAGATCGATGTCGTCCACGAGCACCGTCGGGTCTGCCGACACGGTCTCGACCACACGGAGGAAGCGCTGCGCGAGACGCTCGACCGATGTCCGATCGAACACGTCGGTCGCGTACCGGAATCCGGCGGTGATCCCGGTCGGCATCCCGTTCTCGTCGAGCCGCTCTGCCAGGCTCAGCTGCAAGTCGAATTGCGCCACTTCGAGATCGACGTCGAGAGATTCGACTGCCAACCCCGGCAGTTCCAGACGTACGCGCGTGTCGTTCCGGAACTCCAGGAGCACTTGGAACAGGGGTGTGTGCGCAGTGGACCGCTCGGGCACCAATTCGTCTACGAGCCGCTCGAAGGGGATGTCCGCGTGCTCGAATGCGCCGAGGTCTGCCGTGCGCACCTCGGTGAGTACGTCGGCGAACGACGCCCCTGACGGCACCGACGTGCGGAGCACCAGCGTGTTGACGAACATCCCCACTACATCGTCGAGCGCCCGGTGGCCGCGGCCCGCGATCGGCGTTCCCACCACCACGTCGTGTGAGCCCGACAGCCGTTGGAGCAGCACTGCCCAGGCCGCGTGCATCACCATGAACAGGGTCGAACGAGTATGGCGTGCAAGGTCGAGCATGGCGGAATGCACGGTAGGCGCGATGTCGCTGGTGATGACGGCACCCCGCGAGGATCTTTGCGCGGGTCGCGGTCGGTCCAGGGGCAACGGCACAACCTCCGGGCTGCCCGACAGCGTCCGGATCCAGTAGCCGAGTTGCTCCGACAGCACCGACTCGGGCTGGTCTTCGGTGCCCAGGACCTCGCGCTGCCACAGGCTGTAGTCGGCGTACTGCACGGGCAGCAGTGCCCAGCCGGGCGCGCGCTGTTGTTTGCGGGCGGTGTAGGCAAGCATCACATCGCGCGCCAGGGGCGTCATCGAGAAGCCGTCGGCTGCAATGTGATGTACGACGAGGGCGAGGACGTACCTCTCAGGAGCGAGGCTCACCAGCGTCACCCGGATGGGAAGTTCCTCGGTGACATCGAATCCCCTGCTGAAGAAGGTGGCGAGGAGATCTCGAAGGTCCCGTTCGGCAGCGGGGGTCGAATCTAGTTCGGGGACCGCGGTTCTCGGCTCGACGATGACCTGATGGGGTCCCTCGGCAGAACCGGGATACACGGTACGCAGTGTCTCGTGCCGTTCGATGACGTCACCGAGTGCCGCCCGGAGAGCCTGCAGGTCTATCACGCCATCCAGTCGTAGCGCGACCGGAATGTTGTAGGCCGGTGAGGAGGTGTCGAACTGGTTGATGAACCACATACGCTGTTGCGCGAGAGAAAGGGGAAGCCGATCGGGCCGCGGCCTCGCGGTCAGTTCCGGGGTGGCGGATTTCGTCAGCAGGGTCGGCCCGATCCGATCGGCCAGGTCGGATACCACGGGGTTGTCGAACAGCACGCCCACAGCGAGTGTCGTCTCCAGCGCGCTGTTGATGCGGGCCACCGCCCTGGTGGCACTGAGCGAATCGCCACCGAGAGCGAAGAAGCTGTCGTCCGCGCCGACGCGGTCGACACCGAGGACGTCAGCGAAAGCTGTGGCGACAGACTGCTCCACGGGTGTCGTGGGAGCGCGATACCCCGCTGTGGTGAAGTGGGGTTCGGGGAGGGCCTTCCGGTCGAGCTTGCCATTCACCGTCACCGGCAACTCCTCGAGCACCACCACCACCGACGGCACCATATACCCCGGCAACACCCCCGCCACCCACTCCACCACCGCCCGACCCTCCACCACCACCCCACACTCAGGAACCACATACCCCACCACAAACTCCCCACCCGACCCACCCCGCAACACCACCACCGCCTGCGCCACACCCCCATACCCCAACAACACCGCCTCGATCTCCCCCAACTCCACCCGCTGCCCCCGCAACTTCACCTGAAAATCCACCCGACCCACATACTCGAGCTCCCCACCCGACAACCACCGAACCCGATCCCCCGTCCGATACAACCGCGAACCACACCCGAACGGATTCGCCACAAACCGATCCGCCGTCAAATCCACCCGACCCCGATACCCCCGCGCCAACTGCACACCCCCACATACAACTCCCCACCACCCCCACCGGCACCGGCCGCAACCACCCATCCAACACAAACACCTGCGTATTCCACACCGGAACCCCGATCGGCACCCCCACCACATCCGCATCGGTCACCTCATGAAACGTCACATCCACCGACGCCTCCGTCGGCCCATACAAGTTATGCACCCGCACACCCGGCACCAACCCCCGCATCCTCGACGCCACCGACGCCGACAACGCCTCCCCCGACGCGAACACCCGCCGCACACTCACACACCGCGCCACCGCCGGCTCCGCAACAAACACCGCCAACATCGACGGCACGAAATGCACCGTCGTCACCCCATTCCCGACGATCACATCCACAAGATAAGCCGGATCACGATGCCCACCCGGCTCCGCCACCACCAACCGCGCCCCCACCAACAACGGCCAGAACAACTCCCACACCGACACATCGAACGTCACCGGCGTCTTCAACAACACCACATCATCCGAACCCAGCCCATACTCCCCTGCATCCACAACAACCGATTCACAATCCCCGCATGCGAAACCACCACCCCTTCGGCCGACCCGTCGAACCCGACGTGAACATCACATACGCCGGATTCTCCCCACGCAACACCCCCAACCGCTCCCCATCCGAAATCGGCTCCCCCGAAAACCCCGACACATCAACAACATCCAACTCCACCACCACAACCGAACCCGGCAACCCCACCCGATCCACCGACGTACTCAACACCAACACCGGAGCCGCCACACCCAACACATACTCCACCCGCTCCACCGGCTGATCCACATCCACCGGCACATACCCACCCCCCGCCTCGAGCACCGCATAAATCCCCACCACCAACTCCACCGACCGCCCCACCGCAATCCCCACCAACGACTCCGGACCCACCCCCAACCCCATCAACAACCGCGCCAACCGACGCACCCGCACACCGAACTCCCCATACGACAACACCACCGAACCAGACACCACCGCCACAGCATCCGGCACACACCCCACCCGCTCCTCGAACAACCCCACCAACGACACCCCCGAAACCACACACCCCGTCGCATTCCACCCCCCCAACACCAACTCCCGCTCACCCGGCGCGAAGAGATCGACGTCGCCTACCAGAGTGTCGACGTCCCGGGAGATAGTGCCGAGAATTGCGCTCAGTCGCCCCGCCATTCGGGTGACCGTCTCGTGGTCGATGGCATCGGCCTGGTAGCGAAGGCTCAGCCGCAGTTGTGGCTCGAGACTTGTCATCAGGGTGAGGGGATAGTGTGTGGCGTCGCGGGCATCGACGCCCGTCACTCGCATGCCTGCGATGTCGGTGTCCTCGCCCAAGCCGGACGTGTCGATCGGATACGATTCGAACACCGACAGCGTGTCGAACAGGGTTCCCAGACCGACTCGCTGCTGAATTTCACCGAGCCCGACGTGGTGGTGATCGAGCAGGGCAGTCTGCTCCCCCTGCATGCGGTCGAGCAGTTCCGCGATGGTTTCCGCCGGGTTCACCCGTACTCGCACCGGCAGGGTGTTGATGAACAATCCCACCATGTTCTCGACACCGGGTAGGTGCGGGGGTCGGCCCGAGACCGTGGCGCCGAAGATCACGTCGTCGCGGGAGAGCAACCGCGACAACAACACTCCCCACGCCGCCTGGATCACCGTGTTCATCGTGCCGCCGAGGCGCCGTGCCACCGCCGCCAGCGGGGCGATCACATCGGCGGGCAGGTCGACGTCGACCTCGCCGGGCACTCCGTACTGCGTCGCCGACGCGAGCGGCACCACCAGTGTCGGCTCCTCGACGCCGTCGAGGGCCTGCTCCCAGGCCCGAGCCGATGTCTCCCGGTCGTGGTTCGCTACCCATTCCAGATAGGTGCGGTACGACGGTGCCTCCGGCAGGATATCCGGGCGGTCATCGGCGTAACGCACGAGCAATTCTCGCACCAGCAGCGGCATCGACCAGCCGTCCAGGACGATGTGATGGTTGGTGATGGTGAGCACGTAGCTCCCAGGACCTGTGTGCAGCAGCATGAATCGTACGAGTGGCGGTGCTTCGAGATCGAACCTGGCGCTGCGGTCTTCGTCGAGGAGGCGTGTCAACTCCGCGGCGGCCTCCGGCCCGTGTCCGGTCAGATCCACCTCCCGCCAGGGCACCTCCACCGCATCGAGCACCAGCTGCGCCGGAACCCCGTCGTCGTCGTAGACGAACGCGGACCGCAAGTTCGAGTGGTGCGCCAGCAGTCCGGCCGCGGCAGCCCGCAGACGCTCGGCGTCGACTGTCCCCTCCAGGTCGATCCGCATTTGTGCCGTGTAGACGTCCACCCTGTCGGTGACCAGGGACGCGTGGAAGAGCAATCCCGACTGCAGCGGCGATAACGACCACACGTCCCGCAGCGCCGGAAACCGCTCTTCCCAGCGTTCGATCTGCTGCTGGCTGACCGGCACCAGCGGCACATCGGACGGTGTCAGCCCGCCCGCTCCCGGCCGGGCCGAGTGCGCCGCAAGTCCGCCGAGCGCGTTGCGCCACAGATTCGCGAAGGCCGTGACGTCGGCGTTGTCGAGTGTGCCGCGGGGATAGGCGATCGTCGCCCTCAGGCGGGGGCCGTCGGGGCGGTCGTCGACCACGGCGTTGATGTCGAGAACGGATGCAACGGGCATGTCGGTGTTCTGGGTTCCGCCGAGCGTGCTCTCCACCGGGAGCCAGTCCTCCGTTCCGCCTGTGGTGACGACCCTGCCCAGATAGTTGAAACTGACTTGGGGAGAGTGGAACCGGCGAAGCGTCCTTGCCGTGTCTTCATCCAGGTACCGCAGCATTCCGAATCCGATCCCATGATCCGGAATGGCGAGCAACTGTTCTTTGACCGCCTTGACTGCCTGCCCTGCCGCGCGGCCTCCGGTCAGGGCGTTGTCGACATCGATCCCGGTGAGGTCCACTCTCACCGGGTACACAGTGGTGAACCAGCCCACGGTGCGGGACACATCCGCGCCCGCGACGACGTGCTCCTCGCGTCCGTGCCCTTCGAGTGTGATCACGGTGTCCGCTGCGGCACTACCCTGTTCACCTCGCCAGGCGGTCAGTGCCAACGCCAGCGCGGTCAGCAACCCGTCGCCGACGCTGCCGTGGAAGGCCGCCGGAAGCGTGGTGAGCAGGTCGGCGGTCACGCTCGACGGCACGTCGACGGTGACCGTGTTCACGGTCGCGGCAACGTCGACTTCGGGGTTCAGCGGGCGCGAACCGATCAACGGATCGGGACCGTCGAGAATTCTCTCCCACATCGGCAGTTCCGGCATTCGTTGCGGCACCGCGTCGCGCAGGCCGTGCGACCACCGCCGCATCGACGTTCCTACCTCCGGCAGAGTAGGAGTCGCGCCCGCCTGAAGTTGAGTGCACGCCGACGCGAGGTCGGCGACGAGAATGCGCCACGACACACCGTCGACCGCGAGGTGATGGACCACCACGAGTAGTCGCCCGACGCCGTTCGGAACGTCGAACCACACCACCCGCAGCATGGCTGCGCCGGCAGGATCCAGGTGGTCGGCCGCAGCATCGAGTTCTGCGGCCGCGAGCGCTGTGAAGCCGTCCCCGTCGACCGTCTCGACCGGAATGTGGCGAACCAACCCCTGCGCCCGCACCGCTCCCGACGGGAGCACTTCCATAACCTGGTCGTCGGCGAGCAATCGTGCCCGGAGCATGTCGTGCCGATCCAGCACCGCGTCCACGGCACCCTCGAGAATGTCCCGGGTGAGACCGGCGGGGGCGGCCAGCAGCAGCGCTTGGGAGAACCTGTCGAGTCGGCCGCCGCTGCGCTCGATCAACCAGCGCGCCACCGGCGTCAAGGGCAGGGTGCCGACGCCCCCGCCCGGCATCTCATCGAGCGCGATCGGGCGGCCGTCCTCCAATCGCGCCACCTCCGCGAGCCCGGCCACCGTTCTGCGATCGAACACGTCTCGGGGAGAGAGGATTACCCCGGCGGCCTTGGCGCGGGCCACCAACTGTATCGACATGATGCTGTCGCCGCCGAGCGCGAAGAAATCGGCCGTGGCACCTACCGAGTCGATCCCGAGAACATCCGCGAACAGTCCCGCGAGAAGCTCCTCCGTCTCCGTCCGCGGCGGCCGGCTCTGCGGCATCGAGGCTCCGAAATCGGGGGCGGGAAGTGCTGTGCGATCGAGCTTTCCGTGAACAGTCAGCGGAAGCGAGTCGAGCACGACCAGCGCGGCCGGCACCATATACAACGCCAACCGGCCACCGACGAAGTCGAGCACCGCCCTCGGGTCGATCGACACGCCGGATTCCGGCACGAGGTAACCGATCAGCCGATCACCACTGCCGCCCCCGTTCCGCACGCTCGCGACGGCCTGGGCCACATCGTCGTGGGCGAGCAGGGCCGACTCGACCTCACCGAGTTCGATGCGAAAGCCCCGTATCTTCACCTGGGTGTCGTTGCGGCCGAGGTATTCCAGTTGGCCGTCCCGCGTCCAACGCACCCGATCCCCGGTGCGATACATCCGGCTGCCCGCCGGGCCGAAGGGATCGGCGACGAAGCGTTCGGCCGTCAGAGTGATCCGCCGGTGATAACCGCGCGCGAGGGCGGCGCCTGCGAGATACAACTCCCCGGGCACATTTACCGGGACCGGCTGCAGACGCGAGTCGAGCACCACCTCGGAGAAGCCACGAGTAGGCGCGCCGATGGTGACCGGCGCCCCCGGTGACAGGACGTCGCTGATACTGGACACGACTGTCGCTTCGGTCGGACCGTACGCGTTGAACATTCGCCTGCCCGGTGCCCACCGCGCACATAGTTCCGGGGGACACGCTTCGCCGCCTGTGACCACGCACTCGAGGTCGGTGAGTTCAGCGGCATCAACCGACGCCAGCGCGGCCGGGGTGACGAAGCAATGCGTCACCCGCTCAGCTTCTAGGAGTTGTGTCAGTTCGGCGCCGCCGTACACGGTCGGTGGTGCGATCACCATGGTGGCGGCCGCCCCGACGGCCAACAGCAATTCCAGTACGGAGGCATCGAAGCTCGGTGACGCGAAATGCAGCACTCTGGACGCGGCCGTCGTGGCGAAGGTCTTCCGCTCCTGCAGGGCGAAATCTGCCAGGCCGCGATGCGTGGTCACCACGCCTTTGGGTCGGCCCGTCGACCCCGAGGTGTAGATCAGGTAGGCCGGATTGTCGAGCCGGACCGGCGAAGTCCGCTCGTCCTCGGTGACTGCCGACGCCGGGTACGTCGACAGCCCGTCCGCTTCGTCCACCACCACCCATGGCACCCCGCCGGGCAGTGCGCTGCGGTGCGACGAGGTCGTCACACCCAACACGGCCCCGGAGTCGGTGAGCATGTATTCGATGCGCGCTGCCGGGTGCTGGGGGTCCACCGGAAGGAACGCGGCACCCGACTTGGCCACCGCCCACACGGCCAGAACGGACTCGACGGAGCGGGGCACGCACACGGCCACCACGGTTTCCGGCCCGGCCCCACGCTCGATCAAACCTCGAGCCAGCTGATTCGAACGCTCATCGAGTTCGCGGTAACGCACGTGACGACTCTCGAAGACCAATGCGACGGCGTCCGGATCGTGGGCGACGGCCGCCGCGAGCAGTTCCGGCAGCGTCCGCGCTGCACCCGCCGCACCGCCCGTCACCGGGATCAGGTCGGCGCGTTCGCGAACGCCGAGGATGTCGATGTCACCGACCGGGGTGTCCGGGCCGGCCGTGACGGTCGCGAGGATGCGCTGGAGTCGTTCCGCGAACCCGGCCACCGTAGCCTCGTCGAAGAGGTCGGTCGCATAACCGAGTCCCGCGGTGATCCCACCGGGGTTGCCATCCGCGTCCAGGTTCTCGGCCAGCGTCAACTGGAGGTCGAAGTTTGCGGTCTCGATCGCCACATCGATGCTCCGCACCCGCAGATTCGGAAGTTCCAGCGTGGGCCGCTCGATGTTCTGGAATTCGAACATCACCTGGAACAGCGGTGAGTAGGCCGTCGAGCGGGACGGACTCACTGCCTCCACCACGCGTTCGAACGGAATATCGGCGTGCAGGAAGGCACCGAGGTCGGTTTCCCGAACATTGTCCAAGAACTCGGTGAAGGTGATGCCGCCGTCGACTCGGGTGCGGAGGACGAGCGTGTTCACGAACATCCCCACCATGTCGTCGAGTTCACGCTCGCCACGCCCGGCGATCGGCGTCCCGACGGCGATGTCGTCGGACCCGCTCAGTCGTGCCAACAAGATCGCCAGCGCGGCATGCACCGTCATGAACACCGTCGTGGTGTGTTGCCGCGCCAACGCGACCACGCCGGCGTGAATCTGCGGAGCGATCTCGAACTCGACGCGTCCGCCGCGAAGTGATCGGACAGCAGGGCGGGGACGGTCGGTGGGTAAGTCCAGTACTTCGGGCAGGTCTGACAGCGCGGTGGTCCAATAGCCGAGCTGTCTCGACATCGGTGAGGTTTCCTCTGCCTCCGAGCCCAGCCACTCGTACTGCCACAGCGTGTAATCGGCGTACTGCACGGGTAGCGGGGCCCAATCCGGCGCGGTCCCATCCGCTCTCGACACGTATGCATCCATGACATCGCGGGCCAGCGGAGACATCGAGAAGCCGTCGGCCGCAATGTGGTGCACGACCACCGCGAGCACGTGCGCATTCTCGTCGAGCCGGAAAAGGCTCGCGCGCAATGGAACTTGCTGCGTCACGTCGAATCCCTCGGACAGCACCCGCAGGGCACGTGCACGGAGTTCGGCCTCTCCCGTCACACCGACCGGAGTGAGGTCGGGCAGCGCGCTCGTCGTCGGCACGATCACCTGACGCGGTCCGTGGTCGGTGAGGGGGAAGAGGGTGCGCACGGCCTCGTGCCGCTCGATCACGTCGGCGACCGCCGCCTGGAGCGCAGGTATGTCGAGTTCACCGTCCAGCCTCAACGCAAACGCCACGTTGTATGCGGACGAGGAGGTGTCGAATTGGTTGATGAACCACATCCGCTGTTGGGCGGGTGACACGGGAACTTCCGCACCGCATTCCCTCGCCTTCAGCGGCGGGCGAGATTCACGCCCTTCGTGCGACTGCGCCAGCATCGCCAGACCGGCCGCGGTGGGGGCGTCGAACACGTCGCGAACGCTGATCCGATTTCCGACAGCGGCATTGACGCGCGCCACCAAGCGAGTGGCCGTCAGGGAGTTTCCGCCAATGGCAAAAAAAGTTGTCGTTCACTCCTACCCGCGGAATTCCGAGCAGGTCAGCGACAATCGCAGTCACTATCTCCTCGAAAGCGCCACGGGGAGATACGTATCCGAGCATCTCGGCGCCGAAGTCGGGTTCGGGGAGGGCCTTCCGGTCGAGCTTGCCATTCACCGTCACCGGCAACTCCTCGAGCACCACCACCACCGACGGCACCATATACCCCGGCAACACCCCCGCCACCCACTCCACCACCGCCCGACCCTCCACCACCACCCCACACTCAGGAACCACATACCCCACCACAAACTCCCCACCCGACCCACCCCGCAACACCACCACCGCCTGCGCCACACCCCCATACCCCAACAACACCGCCTCGATCTCCCCCAACTCCACCCGCTGCCCCCGCAACTTCACCTGAAAATCCACCCGACCCACATACTCGAGCTCCCCACCCGACAACCACCGAACCCGATCCCCCGTCCGATACAACCGCGAACCACACCCGAACGGATTCGCCACAAACCGATCCGCCGTCAAATCCACCCGACCCCGATACCCCCGCGCCAACTGCACACCCCCCACATACAACTCCCCCACCACCCCCACCGGCACCGGCCGCAACCACCCATCCAACACAAACACCTGCGTATTCCACACCGGAACCCCGATCGGCACCCCCACCACATCCGCATCGGTCACCTCATGAAACGTCACATCCACCGACGCCTCCGTCGGCCCATACAAGTTATGCACCCGCACACCCGGCACCAACCCCCGCATCCTCGACGCCACCGACGCCGACAACGCCTCCCCCGACGCGAACACCCGCCGCACACTCACACACCGCGCCACCGCCGGCTCCGCAACAAACACCGCCAACATCGACGGCACGAAATGCACCGTCGTCACCCCATTCCCGACGATCACATCCACAAGATAAGCCGGATCACGATGCCCACCCGGCTCCGCCACCACCAACCGCGCCCCCACCAACAACGGCCAGAACAACTCCCACACCGACACATCGAACGTCACCGGCGTCTTCAACAACACCACATCATCCGAACCCAGCCCATACTCCCCCTGCATCCACAACAACCGATTCACAATCCCCGCATGCGAAACCACCACCCCCTTCGGCCGACCCGTCGAACCCGACGTGAACATCACATACGCCGGATTCTCCCCACGCAACACCCCCAACCGCTCCCCATCCGAAATCGGCTCCCCCGAAAACCCCGACACATCAACAACATCCAACTCCACCACCACAACCGAACCCGGCAACCCCACCCGATCCACCGACGTACTCAACACCAACACCGGAGCCGCCACACCCAACACATACTCCACCCGCTCCACCGGCTGATCCACATCCACCGGCACATACCCACCCCCCGCCTCGAGCACCGCATAAATCCCCACCACCAACTCCACCGACCGCCCCACCGCAATCCCCACCAACGACTCCGGACCCACCCCCAACCCCATCAACAACCGCGCCAACCGACGCACCCGCACACCGAACTCCCCATACGACAACACCACCGAACCAGACACCACCGCCACCGCATCCGGCACACACCCCACCCGCTCCTCGAACAACCCCACCAACGACACCCCCGAAACCACACACCCCGTCGCATTCCACCCCCCCAACACCAACTCCCGCTCACCCGGCGCGAGAATGTCGATAGTGCCCAGTGCCGCAATCGGATCCGCCGCCACAGCCCGTAGAACTCGGAGGAAACGCTCCCCGAAACCCACCACCGTCGGCCGGTCGAAGACATCCGTCGCGAACGTGAAAGCTGCGGAGATACCTGCGGGACTGCCGGATTCGTCATAGCGCTCCGCGAGCGTCAACTGCAGATCGAACTGCGACACACCGGTGTCGACCTCGATGACCTCTGCGGTCAGGCCCGGCAGCTCCAGGTGAGCCGTCGCTGTGTTCCGGAATTCCAACATAACCTGGAACAGGGGTGAATAGCTGGTCGACCGGCCGGGATCGAGCGCCTCCACGACACTCTCGAAGGGCACTTCCGTGTGCCCGAACGCTCCGAGGTCGGCGTTCCGTGCACGGGAAATCATGTCGTCGAACGTAATTCCGGAATCCACGGTGGTTCGCAAAACCAACGTGTTGACGAACATCCCCACCAGGTCATCGAGCGCTGCTTCGCCGCGTCCGGCGATCGGCGTCCCGATCGCGATGTCGTCGGATCCGCTCAGCCGCGCCGCCAGCACCGCCAGAGCCGCGTGCATCACCATGAACATGGTCGCGTCATGTTGACGCGCGAGCACCAAAAGCTCGCGATGCAGTTCCGCAGGCACCGAGAACGGGGCAGTGTCGCCTCGCAGCGTCCGGTTCGCGGGTCGCGGACGATCAAAGGGAAGGGTTATCGCGTCGGGGAGGCCGGCGAGTGTCTTCTTCCAATAGTCCAATTGCGCCGACATCACGCTCTCGGGGTCCTGATCACTGCCGAGGACCGCCCGTTGCCACAGGCTGTAGTCGGCGTACTGAACCGGGAGTGGGAGCCAGTCCGGCCTCTGCTGGCGAACTCGCGCGGAGTACGCCACCATCAGGTCGTGTGCCAGCGGTGCCAGCGAAGCGCCATCGGCGGCGATGTGGTGGACCACGAGAAGGAGGACGTGCTCGTCGGGGCCGGTTCGCAGCAGTGCACCACGCACGGGTACTTCACCGCGGACGTCGAAGCCCTGGTGAATCAGCGCGGCAATGTGTTCGCGAACCTCGTGCTCGTTGTCGACGACTCTCGGCGTGAGGTCGGGAACCACCTGCGGCGCAGTCCCGATCGATTGTTCCGGTCCTGCTGCCGAGTCCGGATACCTGGTGCGCAGGGATTCGTGTCGTTCGATGACATCCTCGGCGGCGGCCCGGAGTGCCTCCACGTCGAGGGTGCCCGACAATCGGACCGCCATGGGAATGTTGTATGCAGGCGAAGAGGGGTCGAACTGATTGATGAACCACACGCGCTGCTGCGCAAGCGAGAGGGGTATACGGTCCGGACGCTCGCGTGCGACCAAACTCGGGCGGTCGATTCTCCGCACGTCCGCAGGCTCGATCCGCCCTGCCAACTTTTTCACCGTCGGCGCCTCGAAAAGGTCCCGGACACCGAGGTCGACGCTCAGTGCGGCATTGACGCGAGCGATTACTTTGGTTGCCACGAGGGAGTTTCCGCCGAGATCGAAGAAGTCTTCGTCGACGCCGATGTGCTCCACTCCCAGCACGTCCACGAATACCTGCGCGACAGTCTGCTCCACCGGATTCGCCGGTGCACGACGTTCGGTGGCCGCGCCGCCGAATTCCGGCGCCGGCAGCGCCGCACGGTCGAGCTTTCCCACCCGCGTCAACGGCATCTCGTCCAGCACCATGAACGCGGATGGAACGAGGTGTGGCGGCAGCTGCTTTCGGGCATAGTCCATCACATCGGCAGTCGAGAGCCGCCGGCCGGGAACCGGCAGTACATACGACACGAGGACGGTGTCACCGGACGGCGCGGTCCGCGGTATCGTCACCGCAGTTCTCACCCATGGATGAGTGTGGAGTACCGTGTCGATCTCGCCGGGTTCCACACGGAACCCACGGATCTTCACCTGGAAGTCGCTGCGACCCACGTACTCGATCGTGTGATCGGCCCGCCACCGTACGACATCTCCGGTTCGGTACATCCGACGGCCAGGGTCGCCGAAAGGATTGGCGACGAAGCGTTCCGCGGTCAGCGCCGGCTTGCCGTGATAGCCGCGCGCCAGCGCGTCACCCGAGAGGTAGAGTTCCCCGGCCACTCCGATCGGTACCGGTTTCATCCGCGCATCGAGGACCACCTCGTGGAATCCGCGGAGCGGACCGCCCAGGGTAATCGCTCCCGCAGGCGACATCGGTTCACTGATGTTCGCCATGATGGTGGTCTCGGTCGGTCCGTATGCGTTGCACAACCTGCGGCCCGGGGCCCACCGCTTCACCAGTTCCGGCGGGCACATCTCGCCGCCGAACACCACGTCCTGGAAGTCGGTGAGTCCGTCCGGGTCGATCGATCCGAGCGCAGCGGTAGTGATGAACCCGTGAGTGACTCGCTCGAGTTTCAGGATCCGGGCCAACTCGGTGCCGCCGTATATCTTCGGCGGAACAATCACCATGGTGGCACCGGCACCGAAGGCCTGGAGATACTCGAACAGGGACGCGTCGAAGCTCGGTGTGGAGAAATGCAGGGTCCGTGAGGTCTGCGTCGCTCCGAATCGGAGGCGCTGCTCCACCGCGAAGCTGTCCAGGCCACCGTGGGTGACCGACACTCCTTTGGGGAGTCCCGTCGAACCGGACGTATAGATCAGATAGGCCACGTTCTCCATGCGCAGCGGTCGCACCCGTTCGTCGTCGGTGACGGCGGATACCGGTAAAGCCGCACCGGAGGTGCGGAACTCGGCGTCGTCGAGTAACAGCCACGGAATCGAATCGGGCAGTCGGGATCGCTCGGCAGACACCGTCACACCCACGGCGACCCCGGAATCGGTGAGCATGTGCACGATGCGCTCGGCCGGATAGTTCGGGTCTACCGGCACGAATGCCGCGCCCGATTTCGCTACCGCCAGCATCGACAGAACCGACTCGATCGAGCGCGGCAAGCCCAGCGCGACAGCGTTCTCCGGACCGATCCCACGTGTGATCAAGACCCGCGCCACTTGGTTGGAGCGTTCGTCCAATTCTCGATATGTCACTTCGACGCCGCGGAAGGTGAGTGCGATGCCGTCAGGATTATTTCTTGCTGCCATGTCGAAGATTTCGGGCAGCGTGCGTTCGGATCGACCCGGCACTCCCGATACGGGGACGAGAGTGGCGCGTTCGGGGTCGGTGAGAATATCGATGTCGCCGACACCTGTTTCCGGGTTTGCGGCGACCGTCTCCAGGATGCGCCGAAATCGCATTCCGAACCCGACGACCGTCTCCGGGTCGAACAGATCGGTGGCGAATCCGAGACTCACCGTGATTCCGGACGGAGTGCCGTCGGCGTCGAAGAATTCTTCCGTCGCCACCCGAAGGTCGAATCGGCCGGTCTCGGGCCGGACACCCTCCGGATCGTCGCGATGCTCGAGAAGGACCTGGACAATCGGCGAATACGCCGCGGAGTCGCCGATCTCGAGCGCCCGCACCACCTGCTCGAACGGAACGTCCCCATGGTGGAAGGCTTCCTCTTCCACCTGGTGCGCGTGGTCGAGCAGTGCGGTGAAGGCCAGGTCCGGTCGAACGCGCGTCCGCAGCACCACGATGTTCCTGCCGCCGTCCGCGGCGGCAGTCGTAGCGACGGCCACATCCGAGGTACCGGCAAGCCAGCTCAGGAGAACTGCCAGGGCTGCGTGCAGCACTGGAAAGGTTGTCGTACCGTGCTCCGATGCCAGCGCGACCACCCGGCGATGTGTTTCGGCACCGATCGGGAGTCCCACCCGGTCTTCCCGCAGGGATTGGACGGCGGGCCGGGTTCGATCGGAGGGCAGATTCAGCACCTCGGTAAGATCCGACAGCCGTGCTGTCCAGTACTCGAGGTGACCCGCTTCGAGGCGTAGTCGCTCGCCTATGCGGGCGGTCGCGCAGTGCACGGTCGACAGGGACACGTCCGTGTCGGCCGCGATGAACTCCTCGAGCAACTCGACGAATTGCCGGTGATGCGTGCGCAGCGCCGCGTCCTCGTACCGATCCGGATTCGCCCGGAAATCGACGGAGACGTCTGCCGGCGTGCCGCTCGAATACACGTTGACCAGCAGATCTTCCACCGGGCCAGATGTGACGATGTGGTATTCGCCCACCAAGTCGCCCAGCTGGACGTCGTGCGGGAAGAGCATGACGTTGACCATGGGCCCGTACAGCCGGGTGGCATTGCTCGCGCTCATGTCGCGGCGAATATCGTCGATGCTGCACCTTTGATGGCGCAGCGCTCCCATCAGTTCACGCTGAACCCGCGACACGAGGGCCCCGACCGTGTCCCCTTCCTCGACCGAGATCGACAGGGGCGCGACATTGACCATCATGCCGCCGGAATTGCGCAGCAACGACGTGGTCCGGCCGGACAGGGGAACGTGCACGAGCACATCTGTTTTACCGGTCAGGCGCGACAGGTAGCAGGCGAATGCGGCGATGATAGTGGCTGCGGCGGCCGCCGTTGCCCGCCTGCCGGACCCGTGGAGGCCGGTAGTCGCCGCCTCGGACAGCACGGCGCTTTCGACCTTGCTCCTGGCCACTGCCGGCGCGGGCCGCTCGGCCAGGGTCGATCCCTCTACGGCCTCGATGCGTTGTGCCCAGTACGTCCGATCCGCCGTGTACCGATCCGAGGATCGGTAGCGGGCATCGATGTCGTACAGCTCGCGCAGGGTCGCTGCCCGGCTCTGGTCCGGCTCCCGCGCGCTTACCGAGGCCGAATACCGGTGCGCGATGCGGCTGAGCATCGTCATGGCGGCGTATCCGTCGAGGGCGACGTGGTGGATGCGGCTGTACCAGAGGTAATGCGACTCGCCCACACACAAGATCGACGTCTCGACCAGTCGATCGGCCTCGAGATCGAGGGGGGTTCGGTAGTCCTTGTCCATCCAGTCGTGGGCAGCCGCGACCGGGTCGTTCTCGCCGCGGAAGTCGAGGAAGGCGATCGACGTGTCGGTCGTGTGGTCCACGTACTGCATCGGCCGGCCGTCGACCTCGACCACCTTCAGAAAGGGTGACTGAAATTCGCGACCGGCGGCGACGGTTTCCCTCCGCAACAGGTCGACGTCGAGGTCGCCGTGCAGCTCCACGTACTGCGCGATCGAAATCGGCACCGCGGGCTCGAGTTGCTGCGCGAACCACGTGGCACGCTGCGCCGCGGACAGCGGGAAGAGTGCCGCGTCCGGATTGTGCGTCAGGGGGTTGGGCGTGTCGAGACGTTTCACGGCGGCTCCTCCGCGTACGGTATCCCCGACCGAAGAAATCGTGGCCGCGTCCGAACCTGGACACGCGCTTGTGTGAGGCGGACGCTTCTCCCCGCCCCCCGGCTCATCCGTTCGGCTTCACCACAAAACACAACACTTCATGCTTGCATAGCCGCGCGCCTCTTTTGGGCGGATTCGGCCGGTCGCGATGCCCGGTGTTTCAGGTCTGCTGAGCTGTGCAAACCTGCGATCATCCCGTTTCGTTCGACCGACTCCGCGTCCCCTCGATGCGCTGCCGCTGCCGGGCCCCGTACGCCGCCTCCGTGACGGCAGCGTCGTCCTCGAGGCCCGACCCGAGCGCCCCACCGATGGTGGCGATGGACGCCAGCAGCCAGGCGAGCGTGAGGTAATCGGAGAAGTTGACCCCGTGCCCCAGAATGCGGGACAGCAGTTCCGGGGGAAGAGTGAGACACGCCGTGAACAGCAGCAGGCAGAACAGGGCCACGTGGAGGACGATCACGCCGATGACCAGGGTGACGACGGTTGCGGTGTTGTACAGCACCGAACGGTCGCGTTCCTCCGGCGACCGAGGCCGCTCCCAGAGTTCATGATCAAGGATCAACCAGAGAATCATCGCCACGATCGACAGGACCGTTGCCGCACTCATACGCCACGGACCCATCGTGTCGGCGAACATCCAGATGGTGCTGGTAGCCAGCGCGACAGCACCAGTGGCGAAGGCGCCGACGAGGACCTTCGACAGTCCGGTGACCAAGCGCCACGGCCGGTTGGCCCGCACCATCCCCGACAGCAGTCGAAGTCGCCGCAGACCCGAGGGCGCGAAGTACCGGATGCCGTCCTCAATCTGCACACACGGGAACCGTCGCGCCGCGCCCGGCGCCGTCAGTTCCGGTTCACCGAGGATGCGGGCGATCGCGAGTTCGGTGACAGTGCGGACGCGGCCCTCGATGTCGACTCCGCCCACCCCGACGACCGAGATCAGCGCAAAAAGGTGGTCGGCGCTGACGTCGGCGACCACCGGCAGGGTGTCCTCGCGGCGCGGCAGATCGGTGAGGTACACGACGATGTCTTCCCCCTCGGAGGACGGATCGACCGCGTCGATGACATCTGCGAAGTTCGCTTGCTCGTCTGAGAGGTACGGCTTGCTGCGCACGCACGCCGTCCACCGGCGCTCGAGCCGGTCACGGCTCCGCAGGCGCTCGGGCAGGTACTCCGCGACGCGTTCCGCGAGAGCCTGAGGCTTGCCCGGATCTGCGATCAACAGCACCGAGGCCTGCTCACCTATGGCACCGGGCCCTCCCTGCAGATGCTCGTTCGACTTCACCTCGCTCGCGTACCCGCTCGGTCCGACCCCAAACTCGTAGCGCGGTCTTTTCCACACCCTGCCTTCGGCCGGGCATCCGCCTGATCGCTTCGACGTGGTAGGCGACCCCGAACCGAAACTCGCCCGACGGTCCAGAGCGAGCGGACTGTAGCAAAACAGGACACTGCCACCGATGTGAGCCAAGTTACATTGCCAGGCGGAATCAGCTCAGGAATTCAATAGTTATGTAAGGTGGCTATGAGTATCTACAAGGCGCGCCGCGGGCCATGGAACGAACGTGACCGATTCCGGCCATCAGCGCCATCGCGAGAGAACCAAGAGATGAGCAATCTCCGACCCGAGATCGAAGCGTCGTGGCGACGGTGTGAAGTTATCGGCGTCTCGTCCGGCGATGACGACCTTCCCTACACGCCGGACGTGGATCGCGACAGCCGGTTGAGAAGAGCCGCCGATCCCGTGATCGACAACCTCGTCCTCCACCTGCTGGACGCCCCCGCGACCATCCTGCTGGCCGATTCCGCCGCGCAGATCGTCGACCGCAGGGCTGGCAACGCTGGGTTGCGAGCGCGTCTGGACCGCGCCTACGTGGCACCCGGATTCCGGTATACCGAGGAAGACACCGGCACCAACGGGATCGGCACCGCGTTGGAGGAGCGACGACCGTTCCAGGTCAGCGGTGGCGAGCACTACCGTGAGGCGCTGCAGAGCCTGGCGTGCGTCGGTGTTCCGATCATCCATCCGATCACCCGCACCGTGGAGGGGATACTCGACATCACCTCCAACCTGTCGGATTCCAACGCGCTGATGGGCGCCCTGGCGAAATCAGCCGTTCGCGAAATTCAGTCGCGCCTCTATGCCGAGTCCTCCGATCGCGAGCAACGGCTTCTCCAGTCCTTCCTGCAGGCCTCTCGTCGTGGCTCCTCCGCAGTGGTGTCCTTGAACCAGGATGTCATCATGACCACTCCGATGGCCGCGCAGATCATCGACACGTCCGACCAGGCGCTCCTCTGGGATTGGGCATGCCGAATGCTCGCCGGCCGCGACGAATTCATCGGGGAAGTCAGGCTCGCCGATAACGTCACAGTATCCGCGACTGCCCGTAGAGTCGGAGACTCCCGATCGCCGGCGGGCATCGTCATCGAGATGCGGCAGCATCTCCGCGATACGAAGAAGTCGTCCGCCCGTCAATTGGCGTCAGCCTCCGCCGCCGCCGAAAAACGCGCGGAGACTGTCAGGATTCCCGGCCGCAGTTTGTCGACGAAACGACTGCAGACCGAACTCGAGCGGCTCGCCTCGATCGACGCACCTGTCCTCGTCACCGGAGAACCCGGCGTCGGCAAGTTCTTCGCCGCTAGCGCCCTCCACCGGATGCAGGATGCCGACGGCCGTTTCACCGTGTTCGACGCTGCTACCGCCTCCGTCGACCCCGACGCGTGGATTGCCGGACTGGTCAATTGGAACAAGGTCGACGGCGCCCTTATCATCCGGCACCTCGATCTCCTGCCGGAAAAACTGGTCCCCAACGTCTGCGCGGTCCTCAGTGAGGCAGCCGACCATCGCGCTCAGATCATTGCCACCGCCGGCGAAGCGATCCGTCAAGGTCCCGCCGGACGACTGTGCGATCACTTCATGCGCCGCATCGAGATCGATCCACTGCGACTTCGGTCCGAAGATATCGCCGACATCAGTGTCGCCCTACTACGTAAGCACTCCCCCGACCGCAACGGCCTGCGACTGCAACCCGCTGCTCTGCAACTGCTGATCGCGCGGGACTGGCCGGGGAATGTCCGAGAACTCGAATCGGTTCTGGCGTCCTCGCTCCTGCGGTCGATGGGCTCCGACATCGGGGTGCAGCATCTGCCCGACGGATACCGCGACGGTGATCTACGCCGCCGAAATGCCTCGACGTCGCTCGAATTGGCGGAGCGTGACGCGTTGCTCAAAGCACTCGTCGAGACCGACGGCAACAAACTACTGGCTGCGCAACGCCTGGGGGTAGCTCGCTCCACCCTTTACCGCAAAATGCGCGCACTGGGTATCGACGGGAGCCGGTTCCTTCCGCAGTAGCGCCAGTCGATGACGGAACCATGCCGATCGAGACAGAACGTCAGTCACCGGCTCGCGCCCAGGCCTCGAGCATGCGCCTCGCAATCGAGGCTGCACCGGGCAACAACATGTGCACCTCCGTCGAACTCGTCCAATCCCCGGCAGCCAGAGCCTCCCGTACCTCCGCGCGGGTACACCAGACAGCTTCGCCGATCTCGCCATCACTGAAGACGAGCTCGTCTCGGGGGTCGGCCGTCGCATGGAATCCGAGCATGAGGGATCGCGGGAAGGGCCAGGGCTGACTTCCGACGTAGACCACATCGGAGACCGTGAGACCGACCTCCTCCGCAACTTCCCGTGCCACACAGCTTTCCAGAGACTCGCCCGCCTCGACGAAGCCCGCGAGCGTCGAGAAATTCCGTGCCGGCCAGTTCGCCTGACGCGCCAGCAGGACTCGGTCTGCCCCGTCGTGCACGAGACAAATGATCGCGGGATCGGTACGCGGGTACTCCTCCCGACCGCACGCCGTGCACACGCGCATCCAACCACCCGAGGTGATCGTTGCCGGCGCCCCATCCTTGACGCAGAAGGGGGCGTCGTCCTGCCACGTCAGCAAGGCCATCGCTGTGACATACCGGTCGGTGTCGGCAGCGTCGAGGATTGCTCCGTGTGAGCGCAGGTCACCGAGCTCGACCACGGTTCCTGTCGTGGAATTGTCAGCGAGGGACTCGTCCCGCACCGCCCACTCGTGAACCGAGCCGCAGACGCCGAGCAGGACGGCGTGAACGGGAGGCTCGGCGTAGAAGTCGGTGGCCGGTTCCAGCATCAGTTGTCCGTCTACAAGCCGGACCTGACCACGCCCGTTCACACGAAGTATTCGCGCATCCGGCCACGCCTCCACCCACGCGGTCGCGTCGTCACGCACCGGGACGGGACGGCTCACCGTCACAACGTGATTCAACATGGTGAACTCTCCCTGAATTCGCAATTCGAACGTGGCACTCCCGGTACCCGGCTTACGTTCCCGGTCAGATCAGTACAGAGATTGCTCCCACAACGCCACCGTCTCCCGAGCGTTCTCCACCATGGGGTAGTGCCCGGCTTTGCCCCGCACGGTCCTCAGGTTCCCGTGCGGCAAGGCCACCAATGTGTCCCCTAGGTACTCGGCCGTGACAAAGGGGTCGCTTTCACCCACGATCAGGGTGATTGGCCCTTCGTAGGTGCCTATCCGGTCGAGGAAGTCGGGGCTGGTCCAGTTCTTCAGGTAGGACTCCCACGTCGCCTGGTCCATCGTCGAGCGATTGCGGTCGACGAGGTTCTTCAAATCTGTCTCGTCGATGTGTGGTGCCAGTGCGCCCCGGATGGCTGCACCCGGGTCTGCCCAGGCCGCGGCGAAAGATTCGTAGGTCGCCTGGTCGAGAGGGGTACCCGCGGGGGAGACGGGCGTCAGTGCGACGACCGAGGTCACGCGTTCAGGTGCGAGGGTCGCCACCCGAAGAGCTGTGGTGCCGCCCATCGAATGTCCGAGTACGGAAAAGGTCGACCACCCGAGCTGATCGGCAGCGCCGAGGGCGACCGCGGCCATCCCGTCGATTCCGTCGGCCGGTGCCTCGGGACGGTTCACCCCGTATCCCGGAAAGTCGACGTACGCGTAGGTAAAGCGGGACTGATCCGTCAGGGCGCGTGCGGTGAGCCACACGCTGCTGTCCAGCGCCCAGCCGTGCAACACCAAGACCCGATGGTCACCGTTTCCTTCGATCGCTGCAATCGCATTCACTGCCGTACCTCCCTGTCGGCGACGCTGAAACTCCAGCCGTCGGTTGATCCCTCCGAACGAACCTAGAACCGCAGTAAGGCGTCGGCGTGTCCGATTGTGAAACACACCCACGCGGCGGATGCATGTGCCATTTTCGGACACTTTCCGCGCCGGACGCACCCATAGTGTGGCGCCACCTGCCTGCTGAACAGACTTGCCCATGACACTAAGGAGAACACACCATGCCACTCGATCCTGCGGTCAAGAATTTGATAGACACCCTGAACGAGCAGGGACTGAAGTCGTTCGAGCAGATGAGCATTGCTGAAGTCCGTGAGGTCGTCGAGTCCTTCAGCGGCCTCCAGGCACCGAAGGCAGACGTCGCGCGTGTCGTCGATACGGTCTACCCGGGACCCGGTGGCGATCAGGCAATTCGCCTTTACATTCCGGCGTCCGAAACTCCGCTTCCGGTCGTGGTGTACATCCACGGTGGTGGCTGGGTCGCCGGCAGCCTCGACGTCACCGAGCAGCCATGCCGCGCGCTGGCCTCCGATGCGCACGTCATCGTGGCCGCACCGAGTTACCGGAAGGCACCCGAGCACAAGTTCCCTGCCGCACCCGAAGATTCGTTCGCCGCACTGAACTGGGTGATCGAGCACGCGGCCGACTTCGGTGGCGACAGCACGCGCGTAGCCGTCATGGGTGACAGTGCCGGAGGCAACCTGGCCGCGGTCACAGCCCTTCGGGCGCGTGACACCGGTGGCCCGGCATTGCGCGCTCAGGTATTGATCTACCCGGTCATCGACGGCACGGCACGATTCCCGTCGCGCGAGGAGAACGCCGAGGGGTACCTGATCACAACGGCAGCGATCGACTGGTTCTGGGAGCAGTACCTGGCCACCCCGGAAGACGCTGAGAATCCGTACGCCTCCCCGGCCAAGGCCGCGGATCTGTCGGGGCTTCCCTCGACCCTGCTGTTGCTCAACGAATACGAGGTCACTCGGGACGAGGGCGTGGACTACGGCCGGCAGCTGGCCGACCAAGGCGTCCCCGTGCAGGTCGAACTGTATGAAGGCCTTGTCCATGCCGTGTACTGGATGACCGGTGCCATTCCGCGCAGCGCTGAACTGCACAGCGCCGTCGTCGAATTCCTCGGCAAGCAGTTCGCCGACTGAATCACTGCCCGAGCGAGTACGCAATTGCCCCTAGAGGCTCTATTCCCTCCGAGTGGTCACCACCCAGGGGAATTATGTATATCTGTAATAGAGTCCCTTATTGCGTAAACCCACCACGACTGTCATAGTCATAAAAATGCTTCCTGTGCAGCGAAAGAGGTTCCAATGGAACTCACACCCGGCGCTCTCCATGGTCTGCGCGTCATCGATCTGACGACCGTGATCATGGGCCCCTTCGCCACCGCAACCCTCGCCGACATGGGCGCAGACGTCATCAAGGTCGAGAGCCTCGACGGTGACATGAGCCGAGATATAGGTTCCCGCCGCCATGACGGGATGAGCGCTCTGACACTCAACCTCCAGCGCAACAAGCGCAGCATCGCGATCGACCTTGCCTCCGAGGAGGGCCGCGAGATCCTCGACGATCTAGTGCGCAATGCGGATGTGCTGGTGACGAATCTACGGCCACGCTCCCGGCAGAAGTTGGGCATCACCTATGAGCGGCTCTCGGAGAACAATCCGGGACTGATCCTCTGCACCGCACAGGCATACGGATCCGAAACCGTCTTTCGGGACTACCCCGCCTACGACGACATCGTGCAAGCAGCGTCGGGCGCCGCGAAACTCACGGAACTCATCGACGGTGGACCACGTTATGCCCCATACGTCATCGCCGACAAGGTCGTCGGTCTCTACATCGTCATCGCCGTCCTCGCCGCCGCGATGGAGAAGAACCATACCGGCCTCGGCCAGGAGGTCGACGTGCCGATGGTCGACGCGATGATCGGTTTCAACCTCGTCGAACACTTCGGTGGACACACCTTCGCCCCGGCCGAAGGGAACTTCGGATGGGCGCGCGTGCTGACACCGGAACGAGTCCCACACCAAACTGCCGACGGCTGGATTTGCATCATGCCGTACTCAGCGAAGAACTGGAACGACTTCTTCACCGTCGCCGGCCGCGGCGACCTGGTGAACAACCCCCGCTACGCCTCGGTGAACGACCGCCACACTCACATGGGCGAACTTCTCTCAGCGATCCGAGAGGCCGTCCCGAGCCGAACCACCCAGGAATGGCTGACCATGTGTGAGGCACACGGAATTCCCGCGTCCGACCTACTCGATCTCGCCCATGCGCACGAAAACCCCTACGTTCTGGACCAGGAACTGATCACTAAGCGCGAACATCCCACCGAAGGCGAGTATTACGCCACCCGCACTCCGTTCGCGATGTCACGCACACCGATCTCGTTCAGCCGGCACGCTCCCCTGCTCGGCGAGGATACCTTCACCATCCTCGAAGAACTCGGTTACTCCGCCGATCGCGTCCATGCGCTGGCCGACACATCGGTAGTGAGGGCGACGTCGCCTCAGGGGACCTCCTCCTGAACGGGGATCGTCGACGGGCACACGCGTGATGCGCTGCGTTACCGACATCGATCCCGACTCGAGTGGTCGGACTCACTGATCCGACAGCTTTTTCTACGAGGCGCCCCCACCTGAGCGCCGCAAGTGTGTACCGTCCTCCATCACCTCTTCGCTCTCTTCGTTACCCACACCACTGAAGAAGTGCAATTCGCATGCCCATTCGGCCAGGTTTCAAGCCGAGTGACATCCTCGAACTCCTGATTGCCGTCGCACGGTCGTGCGCCGGCCACGTGGCAAGGTCGTCGTCCGCAATGGACACCAGGTACACGGTGCGATCGACACCACCCGCGAGGACAGGCTGCAGGAATTCACCAATTCCGCCCTGGCGTGGTGCTCGGAATTCGGATCCGCCCAAGACTTGTAAAAAGAACTCCGTGGAAGCGTCAATTCACTTCCACGGAGTTCTTCGTTTCTCGGGCACGTCACTCGTCAGTGGAGGCGGCAGTTCGCTTCTCCCTGAGGGTGTTGCCTGCCTCCGTGTGATCCCCGGCCAGGAGCGCGGGCTTCGTCGAGCAGCCGCGTGCCACCGTCACCCGGGATGATTCCCAGCTTCACGAAGGTCTCTGCAAGGAGCGCCCTTTTACCGGCAACGCGGAGGTCGCACGTGGGGGCGAGGCCGCATCCGGCACCGATGGCAGGGCCGTTTGTCTCGACGAACCCGTCGCCTCGGAAGAGGACTGGACGATCCATGAGTGTATTTCCCTTATCTTTACTGCGATCGATCCTTCGACTGGTGCCCGACCGGTGCGAACTCGGCGGCGGCCTAAACCGGTGTAGACCGGTCTAGGCCGCCGCCGCGAACACCTTCACCCCTTGCCGCCGAGAACCTTCGCCTTCATACGCGCTGCGGATTTGAGGTTCAGGCGAGGCCCAACTTGGGACGCAGCCACTGGGCGATCCGGCTCAGCGCTTGATCCGCCTCGGGTGCCCGACCCGCATTGAAGTGGAATACATGCTGTTGCTCATCGACCACGTCCAACACCACCTCGCCACTCACCTTCTCGATCAGTTCGGCCAACCGACGTGAGTCGTCCAGAAGCGTCTCATAGCCACCGACCGATACGTACACCGGAGGGAAGTCGGTGTAATCGCTGAGCAGTGGGTTCGCCCGCGGGTCCGTTGCATCTGCGGGTTCGGAGAGGAACATTCCCCGCATCGTTTTCAGAACCGCCCTCTTGGCCAAAACGTCGACCGCGTCGTTCGATTCGACCGTCATCCCTTTGATCTCCATATCGAGCCATGGTGAAAGCGCGACGACGGCAGCAGGAGTGGGAAGGTCCAGACGCGCGAGCTCGAACGTTGTCGAGATCGCGAGATTGGCGCCCGCCGAGTCGCCGACGGTCGCCGTGTACTCCGCCTTGTAACCCTGCGTGCGGAGCCACTTGTGGACGGCCATGCAATCTTCGAGTTGGGCTGGGTGCTTGTGCTCCGGCGCGAGCCGGAAGTCCACGATCAGGGCGCAAACACCCGCCAATTTAGCCAGGTGTGCTGCAAGCTTGCGGTGTGAGAAGCGTGAACCCGTCGCGAAGCCGCCACCGTGGGTAAAGACGATTACGCGGTCTTCGGCGGCCCCCAGAGGCTTGGCCCACATTGCCGGCACACCGTTGGCTGTCACTTCCTCATAGGTGACGTCGGTAGGCTCGATGGTCGGAAGATGCCACTCTTCGAACATATCTCGCTGACTGGCGAGGTCCATTCCTTCGGACCTGGTAAGCCACGACGCGTACAGGTCGTTGAGGAACAGGGATTCTTTGCTCACGGACATGTGTTGCTCACTTTCATCACTACTCGAGGGAGATTGACTGGTCAGGAAAGCGCGAAGCCCTTGTATCCCGCACACACGGTCTCGTCCCACTTGGCCAGGTAGAGGGGAAGACCACCGGGGTAGTTCAGCAACTGCCGCGGCTTACCCGGGACGTTGGCACCCATGTACCAGGAGTCAGCTCTGTCGTAGAGCGCCTCGGCCGTCAGCTCGGCGACGTGATCGGACCAGGCAGCATCCGCATCCGCCTCGGATTCGATACGGCTCAATCCGTTGTCCCGCATGTAGTCGATGGTGTTGATGACGAGGTCACCTTGGATCTCGGCGCAGCTGGGCCCGTTGCAGAAGCCCGACGGGCTGAGTGGTCCGTAGAGGAACAGCAGGTTGGGGAATCCTGCCGTCGCGACCCCAAGGTTTGCCCGCACGCCGTTCGACCACTTGTCCCGGAGCAACGTACCGTCGGTGCCGCGAATGTCGATCGCGGTCAGGCCACCGGTGACGGCGTCGAAGCCGGTTGCGTAAACGATGATGTCGAACTCGTGCTCTTCCGAAGCGGTCTTCAGCCCGGTGGGCGTGATCGTCTCGATCGGGTCCTCGTGCAGATCGACGAGACGCACGTTGTCCTGGTTGAAGATGTCGTAGTAGGTCTGCTCGAGCGAGGGGCGCTTCACGCCGAAGGGGTACGCCTTCTTCATCGGCGCCAGCTTTTCGGCGATCACCGGGTCCTTGATCCGGGCACGCGTCCGGTCACGCCAGAACTCGTAGGCCGTGTCGTTTGCAGCATCGTCGACGAAGACGTCCTGGTATGTTCCGAGCCAGAACTCGAAACCGTGCTCCCACAGTCGCTCATAGGTGGCGGTTCGCTCTTCGTCGCTCACCTCGAGGGCCGACTTGGGAATGAAGTCGAAGTCGAAGCCGGAGAATGACGCCGGACGACGACTGAATCTGTCCGCCAGATCGGACTTGATCGTCGCGTTGTCCTGGTCGGTGAGCTGGCGCTGTCGCATCGGGAGCGCCTGAACGGGAGTGCGCTGGAAGACGGTCAGCTGTGCGGCTTCCTTCGACGCCTCCTGAGCGACCTGCACGCCGCTGGCGCCGGTACCGATGATGGCGACTCGCTTTCCTGCGAAATCGATTCCGCCTTCGGGCCACAGTCCGGTGTGGTGGTTGATCCCTGCGAAGCTGTCCATTCCCGGGAGCTTCGGGAAGATCGGCTTTGCCGCAAATCCGGTGCACAAAACGAAGTACTTGCAGACGAAAAGGTTTCCGTTCTCCGCGGTCACGGTCCAGGTGTTCGCCGTCTCGTCGAACTCGGCGGAAGCGACCCGCGTGTTGTAGTAGATGTCCTTGCTCAGATCGAGCTTCCCGTCGACGTACTTGAAGTAGCGGCGCAGTTCGTCACCTCCGGGGTAGAGCTCGGAGAACCCGAAGTCATCCCATAGGTCGGGGCGCGTGAACTGGTAGATGGGACCTTCGCTGTCTACTCGGGCACCCGGGTAGCGGTTCCAGTGCCAGATTCCGCCCAGGTCCTCACCCGCCTCGACTACTTTCACCGAGTACCCTCGACTCCGCAGATTCTCGAGCTGGTACAACCCGGCGAATCCTGCTCCTACGACGAGAACGTCAAGTACTTCGGTCACGGCTGGTGCGGTAGTGCTCATTGTTGTCTCCTCTTGTTACCGAGTGTTGCTTGGGGTTTGATGCTGGGGTTTGTTGGTTGCGCTCTGTGTCGCAGTCTGTGTTGAGATGACTTATGGGAATCCCGTCCGGCGTGGCTTCTAGGTCCAGCGGACATACGCGGTCTTGGTGGTTGTGAAGAAGGTACGTGCAGCCTTCCCCTGTTCTCGGCTCATGCTGCTCGAGCTCTTGAGCCCACCGAACGGCACATGTGGCTCGACACTGCTGGTCTCGCGATTGATGTGCACCAACCCCGATTGTGTGCGCCGGATGAAGGTCATCGCGGTCGCGATGTCTCTGGTGAAGACTCCCGAGGACAGGCCGTAGTCCGTGTCGTTCGCGGCCTTCAGCGCATCGTCGAAACCATCGACTTCCTGCACGGTCACGACTGGTCCGAAGATCTCCTCCCGGACGAGCCTGCTTTTCTCCGACACTCCGGTCAGGATGGTGGGTGCGATATAGCAAGTGTCGGAATCGAACTCCCGCCTCGTGAGAAATTGGACGTTCTCGTCGCGGGCGAGTTGCAGGTAGCCGGCCACCGTGTCACGTTGCTCCACCGAGGCTAGTGGGCCGATATCGGTGGCTGCGTCGTACGGATTACCGACAACGAGCGCGTCAGCATGCTTCACCAGCAGTTCTCGTAGTCTGGGAGCGACGGCGCGGTCGACGTAAACCCGGCTCGTCGCGGTGCAGCGCTGTCCCGTGTGGAGCATCGCGCTCTTCACGATCTGTAGCGCTGCATCCTCGACATCGGCGTCAGCGAGAACAATGGACGGGTTCTTGCCGCCCAGCTCGAGCTGGACCTTGATGTTGCGATCGGCGACGGCCTGACGGAGTCGCGACCCGACTGCACCCGAACCGGTGAAGGTCAAGGCTGCGAGTCGCGGGTTCCCGGTGAGCGCCGCCGAGAGCTTCCTACCACTGCCTGTCACCAGATTGACGACCCCCGCGGGCAACCCGGCTTCTGCGAGAATCCTCGTCAGGAACACTGCAGATCCGCAGGCCGGTTCGGCGGGCTTCCACACAACCGCGTTCCCGAAACCTATTGCCGCCGCGATCTTCCACGCCGGAAGCGCGAAAGGGAAGTTCCATGGTGTGACTACACAGACGACGCCGAGCGGCTCCTCTACCGTCATCAGCATCGTGTGTGAGTCGGCACTGGGGTATGTCTCTCCACTGGGTTGCAGTATCTCACCGGCGTAGTAGCGGAGGATGGCGACACTGCGCAGGACTTCGGCGCGTGCGTCACGGATCGCCTTCCCCATGTCTGCGGTGATCGTGAGGGCAGCTTCGTGAACGCGGCTTTCCAGAAGGTCAGCGGCAGAACGAAGATAGTTCGACCGCTCAATTGCTGTCGTCTCGGACCACGCTGGTTGAGCACCGCCTGCGGCCGCGTACGCAGCCTCGACATTACTGGGAGTCGCCGAAGCGTAGATTCCCGTCACACGGCGGAGATCGGAGGGATCTAGACGCTCGAAAGTGTCGGTGGCGGTGCTCCATCGACCTGCGATATACAACGTTGTCCCGTCAGCGATCGACGACGGCAACGTTGGTCTGTCCAAGTTCACGGACATTTTTGTTCCCCGATCTGTGTAGGCGCAGAGGTGGTTGGAATCGCCCCTCGGCGCGGAGGTGCTGTGTCTCATCACCCGCACGCGCAAAGCGGCAGGTGTGCCGGTACAAGAATCTTCTCGGCAATCTTGTAGTGCGTACTGCCACCGCGGGCGGGTCGATATCGGACTTTCCGGTCTCAGTGCAGTCGAGCGGCGGTAGTCGAAGTGATTGGGAAACCACTCTTGTGTGGCGATAGCCAGTGGGCTGCGAAAAGCCCTCGGGCACCTCACAAAACGATTGAGCAATGACCACTCGAGTGACTTGGAACACGCTGTAGGGCAAGCATGACACCCGATCACCGAAAACGCAATAAGAGAACTATTTACGTATATAAGCAATCTTTGGAACGCATGCAGCGGGAAAATGCGCGACAGAACCCGGCTGATCGAGAAGGTCGAGCATCCCAGGAGAATGCTGCACAGGTCGAAAGTGGAGCGCGGCAATGCCGCGCATGCGGTTCGACCATTCACCGAAATCAGCGTAAAACTCAGCGATTCGAAATCGTAGGTAGAGTCACATCTTTCGCGCCGCACTGGCGTGCGAAGTACGAGTCTGTGACGGTGAGAATGCATTTCACAGGGAAATGGGGACTTCACTGCCATATCGCCACCGGCAAGGTTGCCGGGCGACGCAAATCGCTAGGAAGGCACCTGGCGGAGGTGGGGTTCAGAATAAGCGAACGGCAAGCCAGTTCGTCTGAACCAACACCGCCGACCAAGTACTTACCGCGGCAAACCGCCAAGTAACTTCAACAGCGAGCCACTAGGGACTGAGGTGTATGCCGCATTCGCCCGTTAGACGCCGACGAGAGGGCCTATGACTGGATTCCATTGGTAGATACGCTCCTCTACGACGACGCCCTGCGTGACGTAAGGATCCTCCGCAAGCAGAGAACGCAGGGCGTCCTCGCTGTCCGCTTTGAATACCAGTAAGGCTCCGGCGCCGTCGACCCAGGCGCCGGCCTCCTGCAGCACGCCTCGGGCAGCCGCATCCTTGACGAAAATCAGATGCTCGGCATGCGCAGCCTCTTTGACCGACGCATCGGTGGTATACGACCAGATCACAGCGAACAAGGCCATGGTTACTCCTCAAACGGGGGAATGAAACGGCTCCGAATATGCGCATGAACTGCACACTCGAAAAGGGTAGAAGTACGGATGAGGTGACTCGTGTCCTATTTCGCGACACTGATTGCTCCATGAGTGGAGGTATGGAACGAATCGGATCTGACCAGCGTGTCGCAACCGTCCGACGAGGTCCTCGATGACGTTCGCGCCCGCGTCTCGCCGGAACCGCACCTCTCCCGCCAAGAGGGAGAGCCTGTGCTCCAACGGCTCGAGTACCGTTACGTTCAGGCCATGGTAGGCGAGAAGGTATACGTGGTCGATCGCGTGGTCACAAAACCCGGACGTGCCCGGGAGTTCGTCGACGCGTACGTCACCGAGTACGTACCAGGGGGACGGACACGCCGAATGACCCTGGATCGAATTCTCGTCAGCCCCCCGATCTGGTGGGCGGACGAGCCCAACACCATCACGATCACGTGGGTGGTCGACGGGGTCGACGCCTGGTGGGACATGACCCGGCGGGGCCGCCCCGACCCAGAGCTCGGCCGGTGGTGGTCGCGGATGGACCCGATGATCCTCGACCGAACCCGTTCCATGGCGGCAGCGGCCGAGGACGTCGACGGTGTGTGCGATGTATAACGTCACGAGGGTCGTTCACTTCACCGAGGCAGCCGATGCCATTGCGCGGGACGAGTACGCGAACAATGCGCGTCGAGCCATCCTTGTCGTCGGCGTGAAACGGTTACTCATCGCCCCGACTTTGCCGGGGGTCATCAATGGCGGCGACCTGATCGTGCACGACGTGGGCCTGATCCGACCACGGCTTTGCTGGCCCGAGGCGCAGCGAACCGCACAGGCGGGCTCACAGATGGATTCGATAGTGTCACCTGTTTGCCGTCGTTAGGTCGGGACATCGTGCGAAAAGCAGACGCCGAAATCGCCGCGCACCGCGGCATACCTGCGGTCCACGTCCGGCGCGGACGGCACCCGTCGTGATGACCACGCCCGTGGCAAAGCACAGGACTTCAGAGAGGGGCGGGGACCGCCTGCGAGGTGTCGGGCGCGTCTACCGCCTCGACGTCGAACGGCATCTCAGCGGCGTGGTGCCCATCGATCGAGAAGTTGAGCAAATGTTCACCAGTCGACAAGAACACCGGAGCCATCGCCAAGCCGAAGACGGTCGGAAGCACACCGTTCGGGTGGTGCCAACGGTCGCTGGGAGTCAACGGCTCCTCGAGGATGGTCGTGTTCTTCGCCCGGTTCACCCGCTTGGTGCCGGCACTCAGCGGTGTGATCGCCGCACTGAGGCGGTGCCGTAAGCCAAGGTCCTCTTTGCGCCAGTGGATGTGCCCAGTGATCCAGAAGGTGAGATTCTGCGGGAAGCCCCGTGTATCAATGATTGCCCCCAAGCCTCCATTGACGACCGTGAACAGGCCGTCACCATCGTCGATCACCACATCTAACGCCGCGAATACATGCTCAAGACGCGGGTCGATGACCGGCCCAACGCGGCGGTCAGAGTGGTGGCCGGTACGAAACCACTCTCCAGCAGCATCGATCGTTCGATCCGGTTCGTCGTCGTTGGCGAACAAGTTCGCCCCGAAGGCGGTTCAGGTCCCAGGGCGTGGTGTACGACGGTCGTCGCGTGACTTCTCGTAAGGGTTATGCAGTCAGAGCCGCAGGCGCCACCTCCTCGGCAGGTTCGGGTGTTGTTTGGTTGCCGCGGGAGCGGGCGAGCACGTCGAGGCCGAGGTAGCGGCGGGCTTCGATCCACTCGTCGTGCTGTTCGGCGAGTACCGCACCGACGAGCCGGATGAGGGCGGTGCGATCGGGGAAGATTCCGACGACGTCGGTTCTGCGCCGGTTCTCTTTGTTGAGCCGTTGCTGTGGATTGTTGGACCAGATCTGACGCCAGATCTGCTTCGGAACGCCGTGAACGCGAACAGATCTATCCTGGGCTGTATCGAGCTGGTCGGCGACCCTCGGCAGCTTCTCCGACAAGGCGTCGATCACCCGATCATATTGAGCATGAACCGAATCGGCGTTCGGTTGGTCGTAAACCGAATGCAGGAGCGCACGCACCCTCCCCCGCATGCGGGTGGTACCCCCAGGCCACGAATTCTTCGGCGTCTGCGACATTCCCCCGAGCACTTCGTGCAGGGTGGTGCCCCCAGATTGGTCGGATAATGCGTTCGGCAGCGTTGCCACCACAACCTCAGTCGGCCCCAAAAACGGCCTTTGGCAGTCATTGCCAGTGATCACTTGCCGCCCGCGGTTCAAGCGGGTGGTGTCCGCGCAGGAGCTGGCAGAGGCGTTCACGCCGACTCCTGACGAGCGCGCGTGGGCGCGATTTTCTGGTTCATGTGGGACGACCTCATCCGCGGCGCGATCGGGGCAAGATGCAGAGCGATCCTCACCTGCTTGCCCTGACGATGCTTCTGGAGGCGTATCAACGGCTCGGGTACTCCCCGAAGCTCGGTGATGTCCCGGCCATGGTCGTCGACACCGTGCGCGGCGTGCTGGACCTGCCGGACGGGCTGGCCGCGCAGTTCTGCGAGCAGGCCGGTATCCCGGCCGAGGCCCCGGCGCTGGTCGGGTTCTACCGCCTGCTGGCCGGCACCGCGGCCGCGGTCGCGGTCGCGGTCGCGGTCGCGGTCGCGGTCGCGGTCGCGGTCGCGGTCGACGCGGGCTACCCGGCCAACACCGATCTGGTCCTCGAGGACGGCAAGCCAACGCTCGAGCGCCGCAGGGGAGCCGACCGCCGCCCGTCCGCGCTGGCCCTGGAGTGCGCCGACGTGCGCTGGCTCTCGGTAGTCGCGCCGGAAACGGCAGTGGTCGATTCGCTCATAACTGCCAGGTCCCTTCGAATGTGGGTTCGGTCTTGTCGAGAAACGCCCGCGATGCCAAGGGCTCGTCGGTCGCGAAGTTGATCAGCTGGGCACGGGACTCACCTTCCAGGGCCTCACGGAATGTCGAGCTGCTCGCTTGGTTGATCATCACCTTGGACTGTGCAAGCGCGATGGGAGGACCGCTCGCCAGCCGAGTAGCCAGGTCCAGGACGAAGTGGTCGAGCTCGTCCGGTGCCTTCACCCAGGTCGCAATTCCGATCCGCAGTGCCTCGTCGGCATCGATGATCTCGCCGAAGAAGGCCATTCGCTTCGCCTGCTGAAGCCCTACGACGCGAGGCAGGAGCCACGAGCCGCCGAAATCGACTGACATTCCGCGTCTGGGGAAGATCTCGGAGAAGCGTGCCGTGGTGGAGGCGACAACCAGATCGCATCCGAGCGCGAGATTGCAACCGGCTCCCACCGCGACGCCTTCGACTCTGGCCACAGTCGGTTGCGGCAAGTGATGCAACGCCTCGGCGATGTCACCCATCCAGCGCATCCGGTTCAGAGGGTGTCGCGGCTCCTTCTCACCTGCAAGGTCGGCGCCGGAACAGAAGTCTCCTCCGGCCCCCGTCAGCACGACCACACGAACGGTCTCGTCGGCTCCTGCAATTCGTATCTCGTCTCGAAGTCGAGTGAAAGCGGCCTCGTCGAGTGCATTCTTGCGATGGGGCCGGTTGATCGTCAGGGTGAGTATCGCGCCGCTTCGCGTGACGATCACGGAGTTCGTTGCGGATGCCCGCGAATCAGCGGCGCTGTCTCGTGTAGAACTCATCGGCTTGCGCTCCTCGTTCTCCGCGACCGGTGGCGATCGCTCACCGCCCCACGGCTGCGAACACCTTGTTCGCAGCCGACGCGATCATCGACCGACATACCGAGGCTCGCGCTTCTCGAGGAATGAGCGGACACCCTCACGGTGATCTTCGGTGGTGAACAACGACGCCTGAGTGGCGGTCACCCAGTGTCCGAATTCATGCCAGTCA
This sequence comes from Rhodococcus sp. ZPP, assembly GCF_017656075.1. Lineage (NCBI taxonomy): Bacteria > Bacillati > Actinomycetota > Actinomycetes > Mycobacteriales > Nocardiaceae > Rhodococcus > Rhodococcus sp. ZPP. The sequence continues at coordinate 4,351,343 of NZ_CP058638.1, read as the reverse complement.
GGATCCAGTGCGAGTCGAAGGCCGCGCTTGGTCGCGGCGACAGCCAACGGCGGGTTCGCCGCGATCTTCTCCACCAGCTCGAGTGCGACCGGCATCACCTGCTCGTCGTCGACGACTCGGCTGACAAGTCCGATCTGCCGGGCCCTCTCCGCGTCGATCATCTCGCCGGTGAAAAGCAACTCTGCTGCCAGCTCGCGCCCGACGATCTGCGCGAGGCGTCCGAGCCCCGCTACGTCACTGCACAACCCTCGTTTGACGAACAGCTCGCCGAAACGCGCACTCCGTGCCGCGATGCGGATGTCGGCCAGCAGCGCAAGCTCCATCCCCCATCCCACGGCGGTGCCATTCACAGCCGCGATGACCGGAATACCTGTGGCCAACAGGGCCCCCGCGGCCGGAGTGATTTCTTCGTCAAACACCGGGCCCGGACCTGCGCCACCGCCCACCGCTCGGACATCGTCGCCCGAGCAAAAGGATCGGCCGGCACCGGTGATGACCAATACGCGAGCCGTCGCGTTGTGCACGAGTTCGGTCAGCTCGGCGTAGGTCTCGAGCCGTAACGCGTTGTGCACCTCGGGCCGCATCAGCGTGATCACCCCGACGTGGCCTACTTCGTGGTAGGAGATATCTTGCATTTCGCCGTACAACCTTCCCAGCCGGCCGCGCAGGGCGGCACGATGGCGGCGTGCGAAGCCGAGCCGCCGATGTCGGTGACGACCGCCGCGGCGGTTCGGTGGGCGACCTCGGTGGGTCCAGCCGCAGCGGAACGGTCCCGGGCGGTGCTGTCGTCTCGGTCACGTCGAGCTCCCCTCATCCGTTCAGGCTGGTGATCTGGAGCAGGCTTGGGTCCTGAGCCAGTTCGAGTTCCGCAGGATGAGAGGACCGACAAGGCCCGGGGCACAGCGCCGCCGTACCCCGGGCCTTGTCGGTCACGAGGCAGCGACGTCGTACGGTATGGGTCGGTTCTCCTTGGCCCAGAGCTTCTCCATGTCAGACTCCGGCGGCGGCGGCACCAGACCCTGCGTGCGCCAGAGGTCCATGGGGGTCTCGTCGATGTGGATCTCCCAGTCGTAGCCGCGCTCCTTGATGAAGGGTGCGAGCTTCTCCTCGGCCACTGTCATCATCAGTGCGCGAACCTCTGCGGTCTCCATCTGCCGGGCGATGTGATCGAGTCGGATCCGGACGAAGTTGTTGTTCGCCTTTCCCCCGACATACATCGTCTCCTTCGGCATGTCCTTGAACAGGACGACCACGTAGAACGGTGGCAGGTTGACGTAGTCCACGTAGATCGACGTGATCGCCTCGGACAGCTGCTCCTTGTCCTCGGGGGTGAAGGCGTTCTCGGGGGTGAAGATCTCCCAGTACGGCATGGCGGTTCCTCCTCATTGGATTGGTGCGGCGGGACTTGTGCCGCGATAGCGATTGCTTCTGTCGGGCGGTCCGAATGGGCTCATCAAACTGAGGTCTGATGTTGCCCGCACGAAGGTTCTTGATGGACCCGTAGTCGCGGACGGGTCCTACGCCAGGGCGCGCACAAAGTGTTCGCACGCAGCCTTTGACGACGCCTCGAACGCGGCACCGGTATACACGTCGAAGTGACCACAAGGCAGCACGACCAACTGCTTGGGCTGCAGGGCCCGTTCGTAGGCCTCAAAGGCGAGTTCTGCGTATGCACTGATGTCTTGGTCGGCCACGATCATCAGTAGTGGGGTCGGTGAGATTCGGTGGATTCCATCGCCGGGCTCGAACTCGACGATCCGCTCGAGGGAACCGAGAGTCACCTCGTTGCGCCAGGACGGAGCCCTGTCCTGCGCGGTTTTGGTGAAGAACTCCCAGGATTCGACGCTGGACATCAGCGCGGGAGCCATCGGATCGGCGTCCACGGCCGGCATGAGCGTGGGCTCCCCGCCGTGGTAGAGGTTGCGTCGTTCGCCGTCCAGCTGGGCGCGCACCGTTGGCAGGAAGTCGGGACGAACGAGCCGCGTCATCTGGCCGGACCCGCTGATGAAGGGGACCTGAGCGACAACGGCTCGCACCCGGCGATCGACCGCGGCCACGCTCAGCACGAGGCCGCCGCCATGGCTGGATCCCCAGATGCCGACACGGTCGGGGTCGACGTCCTCGCGGCCGGTCGCATACGTGATGGCGTGGCGAAGGTCGCGGGCCTGGGTGATCGAATCGATGTGCTGGCGCGGAGCGCCGTCGCTGGCGCCGAAGTTTCGGTGGTCGTACACCAGAACATTCAGTCCCGCTTGGGAAAAGGACTCGGCGTAGTCGTCGAGATACATTTCCTTGACGGCGGACAGTCCATGGACCATCACCACCACTGGGCCCTTCGACTGGGCCCCTTCCGCGGGAAAGAACCACCCGCGCAAGGTGACATCGTCCGCTGAGAATTCAATATCCTCACGTGGCATTAGAGATCCTTCCGACATTTGTACGCTTATTGAAGAAGTTAGTGACGTGGGACACACCGTTGAAGGGATGCTTGCGCCTAATCTGAGTACACGTCCGCCACGTGCGGTTTCAGGGCCCCGGAAAAGTCGGCCCGTAGCTCCGTGGCGTTGGGAATGTGGATGTGGACACGGACGTATATCGCCGGCCAAAGGCGAGTGATCGCACTGGACGGCAAGACTGTCCGCGGAGCCCGCGATCGGACGGACGACGCCCCCGCCCCGCACCTGGTGGCCGCCTTCGACCACAACGCCGGGGCGGTACTCGGGCAGGTCTGCGTCGACGCGAAGAGCAACGAAATACCCGCTGCTAGAACATTGTTGAACCAGTTCGACCTTGATGGTGTGGTGGTGACCATGGATGCGCTGCACACCCAGACCGACACCGCCACGCTGATCACCGAGGCCGGCGGCGACTACGTGTTCACCGTCAAGGCCAACATGCCGACGTTGCACCGCAATCACAAGGCGCTGCCCTGGAAGGACATCCCTGCTGCCAGGCACACGACGACAGCAAGGGTCGGCGTGTCACCCGCACCATCAAGGTCGCTGCCGTGCCCGACTGGATCGACTTTCCCGGCGCCGCGCAGGTCGCACAGCTGCGGCGCACCGTCACCCTACGAGGCAAGAAGACCGTCGAGGTGGTCTACCTGATCACCTCCGCCGACCACATCGCCGCACCACCGTCGACTCTGGCCTCGTGGGTGCAAGGGCATTGGGGCATCGAGAACAAACTGCACTGGGTGCGCGACGTGACCTTCGGAGAAGACCTATCCCAAGTCCGTACCGGCCAGACCCCACGGATCATGGCCACCTGCCGCAACGTCGCAGTCAGCCTGCTTCGCATCGCGGGGTGGGGCAACATCGCCGCCGGGCTACGCCACTACACCCGACAACCCGATCAGGCGCTCGCACTGGCCTTGACCTGAACAAAGCCGACTATTCCGGGGCCCTGCAGCCCACCCCATGAATCTTTCAGAACAATTGGCTCGTGAAACCGCCGTCGACGGTCAAGGAACTGCCGGTGATCATCGAAGCTTGGTCCGAAGTGAGGAAAAGAGCCGCATCTGCGATATCCTCTGGGGATATCAACCGCCCCTGCTTCTGGTCGATTACCTGAGCGAAACCGCCAGAGGCGAGGCCCATGGTCGACTCCCAAACCGGGACTTCAGAGGCAATGAGCGGTGTATCAACGTAGCCGGGCACCAGGGCGTTAACTCGGACTTTCTGTGCTCTGAGTTCACCTGCAGCTGTTGCAGTGAGGTTGCGAACTGCAGCTTTCGACGCCCCGTAAGCCGCTGCGAGAGGTGTGCCCCCGGTCCCTGAAATGGACGAGAGGGTGAGGATCGATCCGCCACCGGAATTCGCGATAGCCGCCGCGCTGTGCTTGATGGTCAGGAAGACACCGTCAAGGTTGACTGACATGGTGGATCGCCAAACATCGAGCGGCGTCTCCGCGATCGGATGCGATGCGCTGATTATTCCAGCGTTGGCGACCACGTGATGCAAAGCCCCATGCTCTTCGACAGTGCGTTCTATCAGTGCAGAGACGTCCTGCTCGCGGGTCACATCAGCCGGAATTGCGATCGCGCCGGGGATGCGGGAAGCAACTGCCTCGGCGGCTCCGCGGTGTCGGTCGGAGACGACAACCCGAGCGCCTTCCTTCGCGAACCGGTCGGCAATCACGGCGCCGATTCCGCCGCCCGATCCAGTGACGATCACGACCTTGCCTTCGAGAGTTGTAGGCATGGAATCTTCCTTTCGTTCGGCGATGTGGCCGGCTCTCATCAGTCCGGTGCACTCGACCTGAATGTATGCATGACGGTTCGGTTTGGCGCAGTTCGCGGGTAGCGTCGGCACGGCCAAGTCCTCGTTTGGGAAACGGCCCGCTTCGGACGATTAGTGCAGGTGAGCGCCACAACGGACGCGCGTATCGTGCCTGTTGACTGTAAGCACTGAAGCATCCTGATTTGGATAGAAGTGACAGCTCGTTGCAAACCCGTGCCATAGTGCTGTCGGGGTTCAGCAAGAGGCTTGATTGCCTGCGAACTCCGGGGGTGCATCCCTCTAAGCTTTTGAATTCGCGGGTCAGATGGCTGGCGTCTGAATAACCCCACTTCTCGGCGAGAGTCATGAGCGTCGATGAGGTGCGAAGTAGGTCCCTTTTCACTTCAGAAATTCGATGACGTCGTATGTCCGTGGCCATGAGAAAGTTCTCGCGGCCACCACGCGGTAGCGAGTGGCGGTGCTCGAGCCGAACGCCTAGAACTGCACCCATCGCCGCGATGGGCCGGGGCAGGAGCGCCCCGCGTCGAGGCTCGAGGCTTCGCTGTTTCTGCGAGTCCCGAGCTGCGTCGTCGTTCGCTGGGCGCGGGGTCCAGCCCGGGAAGTTACGGCCGGATGTCCGTCGCGGTCGAACCTGCGTCTCGAAGCTGGATCGCGTTCATGGCCGAGAACTGCAGGGTCCAGAGGTTTCCATGCCCCGGGTACTTCGCCGACATGATGCGGACCAGGTCCTCCGCATCGTCCGCAACCTCGTAGGCAGCGGCGAAGTCCTGGATGTAGGACCGTGTTTCGGCGATCATGGAATCGACGGCGTGGTCGTCGCCGTCGGGCCTGCGGTGGCCGGCGACGATCATCCTGGGTGCCAGCTTCTCCACCAGGTCGACGGTCTCGAGCCAGTGTTGCCATTCCTCGGGCGTCGACAGGCCGAGCATCGGGTGGATCTCGTTGTAGATGGAGTCACCGGCCACGACGACATCGATCTCTGGGATGTGCACAATTGTCGTGGGATGGATGTCGGCCTGCTTCACCTCGACGATGTTGAGAGGCGAGCCGTCGACGTAGAGCGTGTTGTCGTCGATCGGGTCGGGGAGCGCATCACTGACGACGCAGGCGTCACCGAACAGCATCGCCCACTGCTGTTGCTGCAGTTCCATGGATTCCTTCATGGCCTCGACCACGTGGGGCAGCGCAACGCACTTCGCGTCCGGGAACCGCTCCATCAGGGGACCGATGCCCAGGTAATGATCGGCATGGGCGTGCGTCACGTAGATCGTCGTGAGTTGCTTCCCGGTGCGCTCGATCAGGTCGCCCAGGTCCCGGACGTCATCCTCGAGGTATTGGGCGTCGATGAGCACAGCTTCGGTCGGACCGCTGATGAGGGTCGCGGTGGTGGGCGAGAAGGTCCCGCTGGGAACATCAGGCCAGTCTCCCGCGGGGATCTCGGGCCAGCGACCGACGTATACGGTCGCTCGGATCGGCGGGGCGGCTGCGGCGGGCGGGCGGGTGTCGGTATTCATGAAGTGCCTCCAGAATGGGAGTGATTGGTCAGTGGCATCGGGTGGGCCTGCGGCCCACCGCGGCTAGTTCAACGGTAGGAGCGCGATATTTCCGGGACGTAGGTCGACCGTGCCGGACACGGGTACACGGCCGCCACGATTCGCTCGGCGTGACGAACCGGCCGCTATGGCCAAGTAGGTCGTCTCCCTCGGTCATGCGCCATGCACCGGTGAGTTCGCAGCACGAGTGGCTGCGTAGCGGGCGAAGGTTTCCAGCAGGGACGGGTCGTCGATCGATCGTGCTTCGGCGACCGCGGCGACGTCGTTCCCTTGCAGGATGCGCTTGACCGGGACTTCGAGCTTCTTGCCCGTTCGGGTGTGCGGGATCGCCCTGACGACGATCACGTCGTCCGGTACGACTCGGGGCGAAACCGCCTCGCGGATCCGCCCGACAATGCGCTCGCGGAGCGCGTCATCGAGCTCGGCGTGATCGGACAGTGCGACGAACAGCGGCATCCAGTACTCGCCGTTCTGCTGCTCCGCCCCGATCACGAGGGCTTCCGCTACCTCCGGGAGTTCTTCGACGACGCGATAGATGTCGGCGGTACCGAACCGGATCCCGTTACGGTTCAGCGTGGAATCGGAGCGTCCGTGGACGATCACGGTGTTTCGTTCGGTGATGGTGACCCAGTCACCATGCCGCCAGACCCCGGGGTAGCTCTCGAAGTAGGTCTCTCGGTAGCGGGCCCCGTCGCCGTCGTTCCAGAATCTGGTCGGCATGGACGGCATCGGCTGGGTGACCACCAGCTCGCCCACGGCATCGCGCAGGCTTCGGCCGTCGGCGTCCCACGAGTCAAGGGCCACGCCCAGGTATGGGGCCGTGATCTCCCCGGCCCGCACCGGCAGGATCGGCACGAAGCCCGCGAATCCGCTGGCGACATCGGTGCCCCCTGTCACCGAGGCGAGCGGCACATCGCGGCCGACGTGATCGGCAACCCAGAAGTGCAGCTCGGGAGCGACCACGGAGCCGGTGGCCCCGAGGGTCCTCAGCCGACGCAGATCGTGGTCGGTGCCGGGTGACCGGCCCGCTCGGGCGCAGGCCTGGAGGTAAGCCGGGCTCGTGCCCAGCACGGTGACCTCGTGCCGGGCTGCGAGCGCCCACAGCGCGTCGTCGGTCGGGTACGACGGACTTCCGTCGTAGCAGACGATCGTCGCGCCGACGAGGAGGCCGCTCACGAGGGAGTTCCAGACCATCCAGCTCGGCGAGGTGTACCACAGGTACGTGTCGGAAGGACCTAGGTCGAGATGGAGAGCCAGGGCTTTGAGGTGCTCGAGCACAACTCCACCGTGGCCGTGAACAAACCCCTTCGGCTTCCCGGTCGTACCCGAGGAGAACAGCACCCAGAGGGGGTGGTCGAACCGCACGTGCGCGGGAGTCATGGCCGGCCCACCCCCTGTGACTGCCTCGACCCAGGGCGTGGTGCCTGCGGGAACACTCGTACCCGAGTGAAGTCGGCCGACGACGAGCACCTCACGCAGCGTCGGCATTCCGGCCTGCAGGGCTGGCAGGGCCGCGAGCCGGTCGACCTCGCGTCCGCCGAAGCGGTAGCCGTCGGCCGTGACGAGGACCACCGGCGCGAGCTGTCCGAGGCGGTCGACAACCGCCTCCGGTTGATAGTCCTGTCCGCAGCACGACCAGGTCGCTCCGACGCTCGCGGTGGCGAGGAAGGCGATGACCGCCTCGGCAATGTTGGGGAGGTATCCGACCACAGAGTCGCCCTCGCCTACCCCCCGAGCGCGCAGCCAGTTCGCCAGCGCGGACACCTGGCGGGCGAGCTCGGTCCAGGAAACCGTCCGCGGCCCGGCCCCGCCTGGTTCGGAGTCGTCGATGATCGCCGGGCGGGACGACGTGGCGTGGCTCAGCACCGTGTCCACATAGTTCAGCCGCCTGCCGGGAAACCATTCGGCAAAGGGCATCTCCCGGGTTGCCAGCACCGGGCCAACGCCGGTCATACACACCCCGAAGTAGTCCTTCATCGACGCCCAGAATTCCTCCGGACTGGTCACCGACCAGTCCCACAAGGACTGGTAGGAGGTGGCCTCGAATCGGCCCGAAGCCTGCAGCCAGTCGATGAAGTCACTGATCCGGGCGTCGGCGATCCGTTCTGCCGAGGGCGACCAGGCCACGTCCCCGGGTCCGATCGAACTCACCTCCACGGTCGCGTCCATTCCGAATTCCATATCTGCACCCTTCTTCACGCGTTGCTAGTCAGAACGGGCATCAGCAGCCGTGGCTTTCCCGATACTCGCTCGGCGAGACCCCGAAGCAGCGGTGGAACTCCCGGCGAAGATGGCTGGGGTCGTAGTAGCACCATCGGTGAGCGATCGTCGCGATGGTCATGTTGGAGTTCACAAGCTCCTCGCGGACCGCGGCCATACGCCGTGCACGCACGACCGCGGTCATGGTGTCCCCGGTCAGCGAGAAGGCCCGGTGGATGGTTCGTGTCGAGACGTTGTGGGCGGCCGCAAGATCCTCGATATGGATCGGACCGCTACGAAGATTGCGCGTGATCCAGTTGTCAATCTGCGCGCGCAAAGCAGCCAAGGCCGATCGACCTGTGACGGAGCCGGTCTCTGCGCGGATGATGCCGGCAGTCAGTGCCACCAGCGCCCCGCGGGTTGCCTCGACCTCTGAAGTATTCATGCCTGGCACCCGGCTCCACGCCTCGTCAAGGACCCTGAGCAGGACGCCAACCAGCGGCCGGTCCTGCTCGAGCACGAGGCAGCCAGGAATGTTCGCGTCGCAACCAGCTGCCAGCAGCGCGGCCCGCGGCAGGGTCAGCGTGCGTTTCCTGACCCGCTCCGGCACCGAGAAGCCGTCACCGTCGTAACCGCCGGTCACCACGACCACTGTCCCGTTCACCAGCGCGGCATCCGTGCCCGCGAAGGAAAGTCGCTCGTCGCCCCAGTCACCTGCCACGACCACGACGACATCGCGCTCAGCGTCACGATCTTTACCCAGCGACAGCACGCTCTGCAGGGGCGGGCAGTCCCAGTCCGCGAGCTGGAGGTCGCCGACGTCTCGCGAACGCAAGCGAGTGGCATTGCCCCGCCTCTTGCGGTGTTGCACCGTCATCGGCCCCGAGACATCGCGGACCGCAGTCTCCCAGCGGGCCCCAGGCCCGGCCGGCTCGAAGTCGAGGACTTCGATTTCGGTGGCTGCGGTCGCGGTCATCGGGGCCTCCCAAAGCGGTGGACTAGGTTTGATGTGCCTGTACAGCCTGCCTGTGGACCACCACGGGGCGCATCGTGTGAAAGACGTATCCCATTACCTATTCGCGCTCCAGCCCGACCACTCCCGGTCGGACGTGAGGGTTAGTCTGGTCGGACCATGGCTTCACGGTCGGCGAACCAGCCGGACAACCTGCCCGCGGATCTGACGAGTTTCGTAGGCCGTCGATCCGAGACCCAGACTGTCCGAAAGCTTCTCTCCGCCGACCGGCTCGTCACGTTGACCGGGGTAGGCGGGGTCGGCAAAACCCGCCTCGCACTGCGGGTTGCCCGCGATATCCGCCGCGCCTTCCCGGATGGGGTTTGCCTGGTCGAACTGGCGTCTCTGAAGGACCCAGACCTGCTGCCGCACACGCTGATAGATGCACTCGGGATTCGCGAGCAGTCAGCCCCCGCCCCGTTGGTCCTCACCGACTACTTGCGCCCCCGACACACCTTGATAGTCCTCGACAACTGCGAGCACATACTCGAGGCAGCCGCGGACCTGGTGGACCGGCTGCTCCGGGCGGCGCCGAAACTGCGGATCCTCGCCACGAGCCGACAAGCGCTGATGATCGCCGGTGAGCATGTGTACCCGGTTCCGACGCTGCCGGTGCCCGACGTCGATGTCCGTCTCACTCCCGGCTCGGCGACGCAGTTCGCGGCTGTCAACCTATTCGCCGCCCGGGGGGCTGCGGTCGTTCCCGGGTTCGAGATCACCCCTGACAATGAACACACGGTCATCCAGCTCTGCCAGCGGCTGGAGGGGATCCCCTTGGCGATCGAACTGGCAGCAGTACGGTTGCGCGTGCTCACGGTCGAGGAGCTCGCGCATCGGCTGGATAGTCGGTTCGAATTGCTTCGCGAGGGCAGTCGTAACTTGCCGGAGCGGCATCAGACTCTTCAGGCACTGATCGACTGGAGCTACGAGCTGTGCACTCCGGCGGAGCAGACGCTGTGGGCGCGTGCATCAGTGTTCGCTGGGGGGTTCGGTCTTGACGCGCTCGAGGCTGTCTGCGCGGACGAGTTGCTTGCCGAGGAGGCCCTTCTCGACACGGTGGCCGGGCTGACCGACAAATCGATCTTGATCCGAGGCGAGCACGGCGGGCGTGTCAGGTTCCACATGTTGGAGACCATCCGGGAGTACGGCCAGGCCCGACTACGAGAGTCCGGCTTTGAAGCGAAGGTGCAGCGCAGGCACCGGGATTGGTACTGGCGGCTGATCGAGAAGGCTGCCGCGGACTGGTTCGGTCCGGGTCAGGAGGAGTGGGCGGCCTTGCTCCGTGTGGAGCATCCGAACGTGCGCTCGGCGCTCGAGTTCTGCCTCGCGCGGCCGGACGAGGTGCGCGTCGGACTGCGGATGGCGGGCCTGCCCTGGTTTCTCTGGGCTGCGCTCGGCTTCATGACCGAAGGCCGCCTGTGGCTTGACCGGGCGTTGGCAATGGATCAAGAACCGAGTCTCGAGCGGGTTTGGGCGCTGGGCACCGCCGCTGACATCGCTGTCTTCCAGGGCGATGAGGCTGCTGCTACTGCACTGATCGCCGCCGTCCACGATCTGGCGGGCCGACTGGGCGACCCACGGGGCCTGGCTTACGCAACCCATATGCTCGGCCTACGCGCACTGGGCAGCGACCCGAGCGCTGCGATTCCACTGTTGGTTGAAGCGCTCGAGCGATATGGGCGCGCCGACGTACCCGCGGACTACCCCAACAGTGTGCGGCCTGCACTGACCATGGCCTACGTGCTGTCGGGCGAGCTTGACAGAGCCGCCGACGTGGTCGAGGAGGCATGCGAACAGTGCAAGCAGGCCGGCGAGCGTTGGCTGTTGTCCTACGCCATGTGGGCGAAGGGGTTCTTGAGGCTCCTCCAGGGCGAGCTCGAGCAGGCCGAAGCCGATCTGTGCGAGGCGCTCCAGCTCAAGCGGTTCACCCAGGACAGTCTGGGCTTGGCCTTCATCCTGGACGTTCTCGCCTGGACCGCCGCGGCGAGCAGCGACTGCGAGCGGGCCGCGGTGCTCCTGGGCGCGTCGGACCAGGTCTGGCAGACCGTTGGGGTCCCTCTATTCGGAGCGAAACACCTGCTCGCGCGACGCGAACAGTTCGAGAACATGGCTCGGCAGGCGATGGGCAACCCTGGCTTCGACACCGCGTTTGCCCGCGGAGGCCAGCTCACCGTCGAGGACATGCTGACCTTCGCGCTCCGGGAGCGCCGCGTCTCCCCCGTCGAGCCCCGACAGGCCGACAGCTTGTTGACACCTCGAGAGCGCGAGGTCGCGGACCTGGTGGCGCAGGGAATGTCGAGCAAGGACGTGGCGGCCAAGCTGGTCATCTCCCGACGCACCGTCGACGTACACGTGGAGCACATCTTCGGGAAACTTGGGTTCAACTCCCGCACTCAGATCGCGACCTGGGTGGCACAACGGCGCGCGCCGGAATCGCCAAATCGGTGATAGCTGGGCGGCGACTGTCGCCGACACGGTGACCTCGCGATCTCGGAGCCAGCAGTTGCGCCTCGGTTAGCGGGCGCGTGAAGCCCAGTCGCCGTGGAGGACCGATCTCCCCGGGCCGGCGTTCCCGGCTGAACTGGGGAACCTAGGTGCAAGGCCTCGATACTACGTTGGCCCGAGTACCTGCATGTCGTGACCAGCTTCACGATGTTTCAGTCCCTTCCTGGAAGCTGATACTCGAACTGGATGGAGAAGGGCGCTTCCATACCCCCAGTGGGCACGATCGTCCTACGGGTCACCCTTCACTCATCCATACCGTGGTGGTGTCCCTGACCACGAATTGTCGCGTCCTCGGCCGACGGCTATACCGTCGTAATCCGGGCCGCCGTATTGCGGTTGGACTCACTCTTGTCACCAGACATAACCGGTTCCCAGCACTTTTCGACTCAGGAGCCCTCATGACCCACACAATCGCGCCCGACGCGGCGCGGCGCCGTTCGCCGCTACGCTCCGTCGTAGTGAGCGGTGTCGGCAACGTACTCGAGTGGTACGAGTGGACCGCTTACGCTGTCTTTGCACCGTTCATCGCCGCGGCAGTGTTCAATGCCGACGATCCTGTCTCCTCCCTGCTCTCCACGCTGGCCGTCTTTGCTGTCGGCTTCCTGATGCGCCCGCTCGGAGGAGTCTTCTTCGGTCGGCTCGCCGACCGCCGCGGACGTAAGTTCGTGCTCATCGCGACGATGCTGATGATGGCCGGCGGAAGCCTGGCGATCGGACTGATGCCGACCTACGACTCCATTGGCACCTGGGCGTCGGTGCTTCTGCTGACCCTGCGACTGATCCAGGGCTTCGCGCACGGTGGCGAATCCGCGACCGTGGCCGTCTACATCACGGAAATGTCCACTCCGCAGCGCCGCGGTATGTGGGGCAGCTTCACCTTCGTCGCCGTCTTCGGTGGAGCCGTGATCGCCTACCTGACCGGCGCGACGGTCACCGGCGCCCTCGACGCTACCGCCGTCTCGAACTGGGCCTGGCGCATTCCGTTCCTGCTCGGCGGCGCCTTCGCGGTTGTCGTCTTGATCCTCCGCCGCCAAATGGATGAGAGTGAGGTGTTCGAAGAGCATGCCGCAGGCGTGTCCTCGGGCGCGACCACTGCGCCGCCGGTCTCCCGCAGGCAGCTTATCCGCGGCATCCTGCTCTGCTTCGCTCTGATGTCCGGTATCAGCGCCGCGCACTACACCTGGCTGTCCTACGCCTCGACTTACGCCATCGTGCAGAAGGGCATGGACGCCAACTCGGCATTCTGGATGTCACTTATTGCCACCGTCATCGCCACTGTCGCCGTGCCCTGGTTCGGCCTGCTGTCGGACAAGATCGGCCGACGTCCCATGCTCATCACCTTCGGTGTCGGCATCGTCGTCCTTCAGTTCCCGCTGATGACCCTGATCAGCGATCGGCCGTGGACGCTCTTGGTCGCCGCCACTGTCGGCCTGATGATTGTCTGCGCAGGAAGTTGTGTCTCCGCCGCCATGCCCGAGATTCTCCCGACGCCGATCCGGGCGATGGCACTCGGTATCGGTTTCTCGAGTGCCTCGGCGATCTTCGGCGGAAGTGCCCCCTACGTGAACCAGCTGCTCAACAGCCTCGACGTCCCATGGGCCGCGAACTTCTACATCATGTCGCTCGCCCTGCTCACCGCGTTCACGGCCTGGCGCCTGATCCCCGAGACCAAGGGCATCGACCTGGCCGCGGCGGGACGCGATGACACCGCCGCCCGTCAGCGGGGGGTTGCGGTAGTACTCGCCGAGAATCGGGCGGATATGCCTGGGTAGGCTCTTCGAGCTGGGGATCTTCGGGTTCTTCTGGGCTAAGGACAACGGGCGATGCGATCGGAGCCGAACCCTGTTGACGGCGTCAAACGTGAAGAACCGGAACAACTCCTCCCAACCGATCGCGTTCAACGGCCGGGTTCGCATAAACGACCAGATGTGCGAGTTCTTGCGAACGGCCCGATCCGTGCCTCGTTCCCGCAGGTCGCGTTTCGCACAACACCTCTCACAACCTCGGCGGTGTGAGAGGGAGTTCTGAGAGAATCGGTAATGGTCCTGACCCCGGAACAGGCCGCAGCCGCGGTCGAACGCCATCCCTGCCAAAAGTGCGAGGCGCCGGCGGGAAGCCCGTGCCGGACACGGGCTGGGAAGACCGCCGCGAAGTACCACATCGCCCGGTTCATCCTCGTGCCGTCGCTGCGCGACGAGCTCACCGTCGCCGTCCCGGGTGACCGGGGCCCTGGCAAGAAGTGGACGAAGGGACCGCAGGCCGTCGCGTCGAAGCCGGAGACGAACGGGGCGCCGATCCGAACCGGGTACGCCCGTTGCAGTTCGGCCCAGCAGGAGCTGCAGAGCCAGCTCGACGCGCTCGCGGCCGCGCACTGCACGCGGGTCTTCTCCGAAAAGATCAGCACCCGCATCAAGATCCGACCCGAGCTGGAGAAGGCACTCACCCTCGCCCACGAGATCAAGACCGCCGCGCCGGACCAGCCGGTGATCCTGACCGTGCACGAGCTCAAACGCCTCGCCCGCAACGCCGCCGAGCTTCTGCCCCTGTCTGCCCAGCTGCTTAGCGGCGGAGTACAACTGGAGCTGCTGACCGGGATCTACGACCCGCACGGCATGCGCTCGATGCTCTTCGCCGTACTCGCCGTCGCCGCCCAACTCGACCGCGACTACATCCGCGAGAAGACCCTTGAAGGCCAGCAGGCCGCCCCGCCCGCGGCAACCACGGCGGGCGGGTGGAAGTGCGCGGCCACAACCTGGAGGTCCACAGGTCTCCGTACGGTGCAGGTCCCCCCTTCGCCACGGGGAAAGCGCAGGTAGCCGTCACGGTCAGCGAGGTGCGGGAACAGCTTCTCCAAACGGGTGATCGCGAAAGACAAGCCAACGAACAAGACCGTTCTGATCACCACCGGTGCGCCCGATGAATCGGGGATGATTTGCGAATTCGGCGTCCACCTGTTTGAGCTGATCCGGCAGTACGGGCCTGGCGATGACTACGAGGTTCCCGAGCACATCGACACCCGTAGTGCTGCACCATTGGGGGCACGAAGATATCCACTTCTTGTACCTCCGTGAAGGGGCCGACAGGTCCGCCGGGCCCTTGATGGGCAGGACGACTCACGTCGCGATCCAGAGGTCGCAGACCGACGCGCGGCCCAACCTCTTCGGCGACTTACTCGAAGACTTCGAAGCCTCCGGCGGTACCGCGGCGGAACAGCTCGAGTTGCACCACCGTCACGCCTTCTCGGTCTCGGCGAGTGCTTGGGCGTTGCGGGCGCATTGCGAGGTGTATTGGGCGCGGACGAGTTCCTCGTATACCTTCGGGCCCTGTCCTGGCCACCGGAGTGTTCCCTCGATCAGAACGTTCTCGCCGCGGTCCAAACAGAGCCGTCGGATCTGATCGATCAGGGCGGTGGATTCGTCGTGGACCAGCGCTGTCAGCTCCCGCGGCGCCAGCGGGGCTCCCTCCGCGAGTTCGGTGCCGAGTAGTTCCGCATAATCGCCGTCGCTGAGTGCTTGTTCGATCAGGTGATCCTTGACCACGTCGGCGTCGAGGCTGCGGTATCCGTCCAGGTCGGGAATGTGGTCGCGGAGCAAAGTGCTCTTGCCGGCTCCGGGTGCACCAGCAGTGAGGATCGCCGAACGTCCCTCGCGCAGTGAGGGTTTCCCACGCCGGATACAGGTCCTCGATGACGTTCGCGCCCGCGTCTCGCCGGAACCGCACCTCTCCCGCCAAGAGGGAGAGCCTGTGCTCCAACGGCTCGAGTACCGTTACGTTCAGGCCATGGTAGGCGAGAAGGTATACGTGGTCGATCGCGTGGTCACAAAACCCGGACGTGCCCGGGAGTTCGTCGACGCGTACGTCACCGAGTATGTACCAGGGGGACGGATACGCGGAATGACCCTGGATCGAATTCTCGTCAGCCCCCCGATCTGGTGGGCGGACGAGCCCAACACCATCACGATCACGTGGGTGGTCGACGGGGTCGACGCCTGGTGGGACATGACCCGGCGGGGCCGCCCCGACCCAGAGCTCGGCCGGTGGTGGTCGCGGATGGACCCGATGATCCTCGACCGAACCCGCTCCATGGCGGCAGCGGCCGAGGACGTCGACGGTGTGTGCGATGTATAACGTCACGAGGGTCGTCCACTTCACCGAGGCAGCCGATGCCATTGCGCGGGACGAGTACGCGAACAATGCTCGTCGAGCCATCCTTGCCGTCGGCGTGAAACGGTTACTCATCGCCCCGACTTTGCCGGGGGTCATCAATGGCGGCGACCTGATCGTGCATCTTCAGCTCACCGACACCGCCAGCTGGCGGAACCGCGCGGACGACATCGACTCCGCACTTTCCCAGCCGATTGCCGACAGAGTCGACGGGGTCGAGTACTCCCCCGGACTCGGCGGTCGGAGGCCCGAACAGCATTCGAGCCGCCTGTACCGCGCACTGCTGCTCCGTGTGGAGTCGGGTACACCGGACTCCGTCGTCCAACGGTTCGAACGGGACCTGCTCCGGATGCCCGAACATATTTCGTCGATCACGGCGTGGCAGCTCAGCAGAGTCGACGCCGCCCTGGGTCCGCAGCGGTGGACTCACGTGTTCGAGCAGGAGTTCACCGACCATGGTGCCGTGACGGGTCAATACCTGAATCATCCGATCCACTGGAGCGTCGTGGACCGGTGGTTCGACCCCGAGTGCACCGACATCATTGTCCGAGACCGGGTGTGCCATACCTTCTGTGAACTCGACGACCTCGTCATCCCCGACCGGTAGCTCCCCCGAAAAGCGCTGTGGTGCGGTCGGACCGGTGACCGGCCGACCGCACCGCAGGTAGCGCAGGTGCTATGCGTTACCGAGTACGTCGCGCATCATTTCCCAGATCTGTTCGCGTGCCGGCGCGGTGAGCGAGAGCAAAGGGAAGGTCAGGAATCCGTGGAAGAGTCCGTCGAACCGGTGGTGCCGGACTCGGACACCGTCCGCGGTGAGTCGCGCCGCGTACGCGTCACCCGATGAGCACGGCGGATCGAGTTCGGCGGTAATCACGACCGCCGGCGGCAGACCGGCGAGTGTCTCCGCCCGGATGGGAACGAGACGCACATCCTCGGTCCCGTTCGGCGCATACTGCTGCCAGTACCACTTCATCGCCTTGGTGGTGTTGTAGTACCCGGTCCCGTAGAGGCGGTACGACTCAGTGTCGAAGTCGTCGTCGATCACCGGATACAGCAGCACCTGCGCGGCGACGGCCGGGCCACCCCGGTCGCGGGCCGCAATCGCGACCGTCGCGGCGAGGTTACCTCCGGCGCTGTCGCCCACCAGTGCGATCCGGGTGGGGTCACCGCCGTATTCGGCGGCGTTCTTCGAGGTCCACTCCAGGGCGGCGTAGACGTCGTCGTGCGCGGCCGGACCGGCATGCTCGGGGGCCAGGCGATAGTCGACCGACACCACGACCACGCCGGCGCCTTGCGCCATGGAGCGGCACAGTTCGTCGTGACTGTCGAGGTCACAGAACACGAACCCGCCACCGTGGGCGAACACCACCACAGGCAGTTCCGGATCGTCGCAGTGCGGCCGGAAAATCCGTAGCGCGAGGTTGCCGTCGGCAGTCTCGATGGTGAGATCGGTGACCTCACGCATGTCCGGTAGGTGTTGCAAGGGTGCGCGCCGATCGCGGATCAGCTCACGCAGTTCGGTGGGCGGCACCGCCGTGATGTCCGGAAACCCCGCATCGAGGGTGGCGAGCATCGCTGCAACTTCGGGATGCAGGGTGGGTCGAACTGCCATGATGGGATCTCCTGGTCGGTCGGCGCGTTCCTGCGGCCACGGTAAGGCGCCGCCGGATCAGCCGGAACCAGGATTCCCGATCAGCGGTCAACCGTCAGCCAACCGGTTCTGATTCGCGAATCTTCATGTCGTCATTGATCGTCGGCTTACTTGTTCTGTTGTCGGTTCACCATCTCGGTGATCCAGACCGGCGCGAAGGGTGAGGTGCAGTTCGGGGGCGTCGGGTAATCCTCGAGCACGTGCAGCCGCTCGCCGATGTCGATGGCGCGGGCGCGGTGCTCGGCGTGCTCGATTCCGATTTGCGCCAAGCAATGATTCATCGCCCACTGCAGGCGATCCGGGGCATCCTTCATCTGCGCTTCGATGATGTCGAGCAATCCTGCGAGGTCGAGGCCCTCGGGTTTCTTCGCCACGCGATCGGTGGTCAACGCCCACCCGGCACTCGCGACCACCGGATCCGGATCGGCGAACCAGGTCAGGCGTAACTCCTCGGCGTGCGGGTTCTTCTTCACGACGTAGTTGACGAGCCAGTCGTGCACCTTGGGTGTGCGCGCCTGACGCAGCATGGCATCCAATTCGTCACGCTCGAACGCCTTCGGGCGGCAGATCAGGATCGCCAGCAGTTCCGCCGCGCTGTCACCGGTCTCCCAGAGCTCGCGGGCGAGTTCCTGCTGGGTCTCGAGCCGCTTGGCAAGTGCGCGCAGTTTGCCGAGGTTCACGCCGTGGTCGTCACCGTGCTTGACGTTCACCTCGCGGGCCCTCGGGTCCTCGAGGTCTGCCAACTCGGCCACCACCTCGACCACCGTTGTGGGGTTCGCCGTCGTCTGAGCCACGTCTCTCTCCTGTCCGTCGCGTGGAAGACACCCTACGTCGAGGGGTCGACACGTTGCTGACCTGCAGTATCGACGGCTTGGTGTTGCCGAGGTTGGTGGCGGCCCAGGTGGCGAGCAGCGTCATGGCGTCGGCCCCCCTCGGGCTTCGAGGTATCGCGTAAGCACGGGTCCGATGACGGCGAGGGACTGCGGCTCGATCATGTCGTTGTGGCCGCAGTCCACCGGGTGCTCGTCGATGTTCCCGGTGACGAGGGGTTGCCATTCCTGTGCCGACCGCGGTCGCGTGGTGGTGTCGTCGGCGGCGGTCGCCGGGAAGATGAGCAGGCTGCCGTCGTACACCTGGGGCACGAAGCGGTGGACGAGGTTTCGGGAGTTCTCGTACCCGGCGTTGATCCGCTCGAGATGCTCGGCTCGCACCCCGGAGTCGGTTCCCCAGGATTCGTTGAGCAGCCGGGCCGCTTCTTCGTAGGTGAGGTCGCCCTCGATGTCGACGACGAGGCCGAGTCCGCGTAGGAGATCGTTCATGTCGAGCTTCCCGAACAGTGGGTCCTCACCGTTGTCGGGATAGCTGTCCATCACGGCCAGCACCCCGACCTCGTCACCGTCGTGTTGAAGCTCGACGGCCATAGCGTGGGCGATCACGCCGCCGAGCGACCAGCCGAGCAGGTCGTACGGGCCCTCGGGCTGGACTGCCTTCATTTCCTCGACGTAGCGGTGCGCAAGTTGCTCGAGAGACGAGTATTCGCCGTCACCGCTGATCGTCGGCAGTTGCAGTCCGTAGACGGGGCGGTCGGCGGGCAGGTGACGGACGAGGCCGGCGTACCCCCAGGAGAGTCCGATGCCGGGGTGCACGCAGAACAGCGGGCGCTCTGTGCCCTCGCTGCGCAACGGAATCAGCACCGCCAGCACATCCTCCACTCCTCCCGCGGCAGTCGGCAGGGCGAGTCGGCGGGCGATCCCCGACGGTGTCGGATCGAGGAACATCCACTGCAACGGGATCTTTCGGTCCAGTCTTTGCTGAAGCGCCCCGGCCACCTTGGTGGCGAGCAGTGAGTTGCCGCTCCTCTCGAAGAAGTTGTCGTCCGCACCTATTCCGTCGACGCCGAGGATCTCGGTGAAGACGTCGACGACCACCGCCTCGAGATCGTTCGCGGGTGGCCGGAACCGGTGCCCGGAGAGGAACTCCGGCGCCGGCAGGGCGGCGCGGTCCAACTTTCCCACCGGGGTCAGCGGAATCTGATCGAGCACGACGATGGCGGCGGGCACCATGTGTGCGGGTAGCCGCTCACCGACGAAGCGGATCAGTTCGGCGGTGTCGACGTTCCCGCCTCCCGCCGGGCGCACATAGGACACGAGGAGTGACTCGCCACTCGGCCCGGACCGGCCGATCGTCACGGCATACCCGACCGCGGGGTGATCGGTGAGAGCGGCGTCGATCTCTCCGGGCTCGATGCGGAAACCGCGGATCTTCACCTGGAAGTCACTGCGGCTCACATACTCCAGCGTTCCGTCCGACCGCCAGCGCACCACGTCACCGGTGCGATACATCCGCTCCCCCGGAGCACCCCAGGGGGCGGCCACGAAACGCGACGCCGTCAACGCAGGCCGTCGGTGATAGCCCGCGGCCAGTGCCCGCCCCGACACGTACAGCTCACCCACCACACCCACCGGAACCGGCCGCAGGCGGGAGTCGAGGACCACCTCCGACACCCCCCGGGTGGGAGCTCCGAGGGTGATCGGCTCACCAGGCACCAGAGCGGCACTGATGTTCGACATGATCGTGGTTTCGGTGGGCCCGTAGGCATTGAACATCCGGCGGCCCGGTGCCCAGCGGGCGACGAGTTCCGGTGGGCACGCCTCTCCGGCAACGACCAGCGTCCGCAAGGATTCGAAGCCGACAGGGTCCATCGATGCCAGCGCCGTGGGGGTGACGAACCCGTGGGACACTCGTTCGCTGCCGAGAAGTTCGGCAAGTTCCGTGCCGCCGTAGATCGTGGGGGGCGCGATCACCAGGGTGGCACCCGCACAGAATGCCATGACCAATTCGAATACCGACGCATCGAAGCTCGGCGACGCGAAGTGCAGCACCCGGGAGTGATCGGTGACGGCAAGCACGTCGCGTTCCTCGGCCGCCAGATTCGCCAGGCCACGGTGGGTGACCGTCACACCCTTCGGCATTCCGGTGGAGCCCGACGTGTAGATCAGGTAGGCGGGATGCCATTCGTGCAGCGGCGCAGTGCGATCAGCATCGGTGACCGGGTCGGGCGACTGTGCGGCTATCCGGTTCTCTTCATCCGGATCGTCGAGCACGAGCCAGGTCACGAGGTCGGGCAGACGATCTCGATGTGCGCGGACCGTGATGCCGGACACCGCGGCGGAGTCGGCGAGCATGTGCTCGATCCGTTCGAGGGGATATCCCGGATCGACGGGCAGGAACGCCGCGCCGGTCCGGGCGACGGACCACACCGACAGCACCGACTCGACCGACCGCGACACGCTCAGGGCCACCGAAGTTCCCGGTCCGACACCCAGCTCGATCAGTCTGCGCGCCAAGCGGTTCGAGGCCTCGTCGAGTTCGCGGTACGACATCGACCGACCCTGATAACGGATCGCTGCTGCAGCCGGGTTGTGCTCGGCTGCCGCAGCCAGCAGGTCCGGCAGCAACAGAGCGAGCGCATCGAGCGGTCCCCGGGCAGGCGTCAGTTCCGCGACCTCGTCAGCGCGAAGTATCTCGATGTCGCCGACGGGGATCCGCGGCTCCGCCGTAACGGCGGTGAGGATACGCACGAACCGCTCCGCGAAGCCCTGTACCGTGCTCGCGTCGAACAGGTCGGTGGCGAAGTCGATGGCACCGTCCATCCCGTCCGCCGCGCCGTCGGCATCGAATTTCTCGGCGAGAATTACCTCGAGGTCGACCTTCACGACGTCGAGGGCAGGGTCGAGGCCCTCCACCCGCAGTCCCGGTAATGTCAGCACGGGGCGCTCGTTGTTCTGGAACTCCAGGGAAACCTGGAAGATCGGTGAATGAGCGGTAGAGCGCACCGGTCCCACCGCGTCCACCACGCGCTCGAAGGGAACGTCGGCATGCGCGAACGCAGCGAGGTCCGCGTCCCGCACCTGCGCGAGGAGACCCGAGAAGGGTTGTCCCGGTTCGACGGTACTGCGCAGGGCGAGCGTGCCGACGAACATCCCCACCAGATCGTCGAGTGCCGCTTCCCCACGTCCGGCGATGGGGGTGCCGATCACGACGTCCCCGGTACCGCCGAGGCGGCCGAGTAGCAAGGCCAGCGCGGCGTGAACGATCATGAACTCCGTCGAGTGATGCAGCCGCGCCGCTGCCCGAATTCGCTCATGCAGCTCGGCGTCCACCACGAACCGCACCCGGTCGCCGATGAACGACTGCTGAGCGGGCCGATGATGATCGGTGGGAAGTTCGAGGAGTTCGGGGAGCCCGGACAGGTTCGACTCCCAGAATGCGAGTTGCCGCGACAGCAACGACTCGGGATCGTCCTCGGAGCCCAGCAGTCGCCGCTGCCACAACGTGTAATCGGCGTACTGGACGGGCAGCGGCGTCCAGGCCGGTGGCAGGCCCCGCACGCGGGATTCGTAGGCGATCATCACGTCGCGCACCAGCGGCGCCATCGAGAATCCGTCCGCCGAGATGTGGTGGACCACCACGGCGAGTACGGAAGTGGCGTCGCCGAGCGAGAACAGGGCGATGCGCAGCGGCGGGGCGGTCGTGACGTCGAAACCGGTCGACACGAATCGCGTCAGTTCCTGCCCGAGCACGGACTCGTCGGTGAGGGCGATCGGCATGAGATCGGGAACCGCCGGTTCGAGTATCTCCTGCACGGGCTCACCGTCCCTGAGCGGGAAACGGGTGCGCAGCGATTCATGCCTGGCCACGACGTCGGTGAGCGCGGAAGCCAGTGCCTCGACGTCGAGTTCGCCGGTGAGCCGCACCAGCATCGGAATGTTGTATGCCGGCGACGACGTATCGAACTGGTTGATGAACCACATGCGCTGCTGCGCGTACGACAGCGGGATGCGGTCGGGACGAGGCCCCGCGGTGAGGGCGGGGCGACCCGACGGGCCTGCGCCCGCGTGTTCGATGCGCGCGGCCAACGCGGCGACCGTCGGCGCCTCGAACAGCACCCGGACGCCGACATCGGCACCAAGGGCACCGCGGAGGCGGGCCACGGCGCGGGTGGCGCTGAGGGAGTTGCCGCCGAGGTCGAAGAAGTTGTCGTCCGCACCTACCCGGTCAATGCCCAGGACCTCGGCGAACGTGTCGGCCACCGTCTCCTCCACCGGATTCGCGGGCGCGCGGTATTCGCCTGCGGCAAGTCCGAAATCGGGTATCGGCAGTGCCCTGCGGTCGAGCTTGCCGACCGCGGTGAGCGGAATCTTCTCCAGCACGGTGATCGACGACGGCACCATGTGGCCGGGCAGACGTTCGGCGAGGTGCCGGCCGATCTCGGCGGTGTCGAGTTGGCGGCCGGGTATCGGCACCACATACGACGCGAGGAGCGTGTCGCCCGCGGGACCGCGATGCGCGACGGTGACCGCAAATCGGACGTCCCGCTCGTCCGTGAGGTTGGCGTCGATCTCGCCGAGCTCGATGCGGAATCCACGAACCTTCACTTGGAAGTCGCGACGGCCCACGTACTCGATGGTCCGGTCGGCAGTCCAGCGCACGATATCGCCGGTTCGATACATGCGTTCGCCGGATCCTGCGGGGTCGGCCACGAAACGTTCGGCGGTGAGCCCGGGACGGCGGTGGTAGCCGCGAGCCAGGCCCGCCCCGGCCACGTACAGCTCTCCCGGGACACCCACGGGCACCGGCTGCAAGCGCG
Organism: Rhodococcus sp. ZPP; assembly: GCF_017656075.1. NCBI lineage: Bacteria > Bacillati > Actinomycetota > Actinomycetes > Mycobacteriales > Nocardiaceae > Rhodococcus > Rhodococcus sp. ZPP. Next base: position 4,328,365 of record NZ_CP058638.1, on the reverse strand, counting down.
CGTCCAGTACCAGCTCGGTGACCCCGCGGATCGGCCCGCCGATCGTGACGGGCTCACCGGCGACCAGGGGCTCGCTGATGTTCGACATGATCGTGGTCTCGGTCGGCCCGTAACCGTTGTACAGCCGGCGCCCGGGCGCCCACCGGGACACGAGGTCGGGTGGGCAGGCTTCCCCGCCGACGGTGACGTCGGTGAAGTGTTCCAGTCCGGCCGGATCGAGGGACGCGAGCGCCGAGGTGGTTACGAACGCATGGGTGACACGTCTGCGTGCGATGAGGTGGGCGAGTTCGTCACCGCCGAACATGGTGGGCGGTGCGATCACCATCGTCGCTCCGGCTCCGAACGCCAGCAGGTATTCGAACGCGGCCCCGTCGAAACTCGGTGTCGAGAAGTGCAGTGTGCGCGACCCCGGACCGGCGCTGAAGCGGGCGAGTTGTTCGCGCGCGAAGTTGTCGAGGCCGCGATGCGACACCACGACACCCTTGGGCAGGCCGGTGGAACCCGACGTGTAGACGAGGTAGGCGGCGCTGTCGAGTGTGACGGGAGCGGCGCGTTCGTTGTCGGTCACCGGTACCGCGGACGTGGACGCGCACTCGTCGACGAACGACGGTTCGTCGAGAACGAGCCAGGTGGTGTCGCCGGGCAGCCGGGGCCGATGTTCTGCCGTCGTCAGGCCGAGGGCGCATCCGGAATCGGTGAGCATGTGCGCGATGCGCTCGTCGGGATAATTCGGGTCGACCGGGACGAAGACGGCCCCGGCCTTGGCCACCGCCCACAGGCACAGCATCGACTCGACCGAGCGCGGAATACCGACGGCCACAGAGATTTCGGGGCCGGCGCCGCGGGAGAGGAGGACGCGCGCGAGGCGGTTCGACAGTTCGTCGAGCTCCCGGTAGGACACGTCCCGGTCGCCGGACGAGAGCGCCACCGCATCGGGATCCTGCGCGGCCGCGTCCGCGAATAGTTGTGCGAGCGTTCGAGTGGAGACGCCCGGCGCGCCGCGCACCGGCACCAACGTGTCGCGTTCGCGATCGGTGAGCAGCGACAGTCCCGCGAGCGGCACGTCGGGACCGCCGCAGGCTTCGAGTACCCGCACCACCCGCCCCGCGATGCTCTCGACCGCGCGCGCGTCGAAGAGGTCGGGAAGGTACTCGAACTTCAGATGCAGCCTGGCCTCCGCCGAGGCGACGAGACTCAGTGGGTAGTGGGCGGCGTCGGCCGCCTCCACGCCGATTACCCGCAGGCCCGCGATATCGGTGTCTTCCGACATCCCGGCGCGGTCCACCGGATACGACTCGAACACCGTCAGCGTGTCGAACCCCACGCCCGCCCCCGCCACTTCCTGTATCTGCGCGAGACCGGTGTAGTGGTGGTCGAGCATGGCCGCCTGTTCGGCCTGCACCCGCTCGAGGAGCGCGCCCAGCGTGTCGTCAGGGCGCAACGTCACCCGCACCGGCACGGTGTTGATGAACAGGCCGATCATCGTCTCGATGCCGGACAGCTCCGGCGGCCGCCCGGACACGGTCGCGCCGAAGACGACGTCGCCTCGTCCAGTGAGCATCCCGAGCACGATTGCCCAGGCGGTCTGCACGATGCTGTTGAGGGTCAGCCCCCGCGAACGCGCGTACTCGCGCAAGCGGTCGGTCTGGTCCTCGTCGAGGTCGAACACCCACTCCCGCGACACGGTGGAGAGGCGCCGGGCGCGGTCCCCGGGGACGAGCAACGTCGGTTCCTCCACGCCGGCAAGGGCGTTCGCCCACGCCCGGGCCGACGCATCGGGGTCGCGTCCGGTCATCCACGCGAGGTAGTCGCGATAGTCGCGCACCCGCGGCAACGGTGACAGGTCGCCGTCCGTGGCATACAGCGTGAGCAGTTCCCGGATCAGCAACGGCATCGACCAGCCGTCGAGGAGGATGTGATGGTTCGTCGACACCAGCCGGTATCGACCGCCCGGCATGGTCACGAGCAGGAACCGGATCAGCGGGGCCGTCGCCATGTCGAACGGGGTGGTCCGGTCGGCCGCGAGCAGCCGCTCGAGTTCGACGACGGCTCCATCGTCACCGAACGTGCTCAGGTCGATCTCCCGCCACGGCACGGTCACTCCGCGTTCTACGACCTGCACGGCCCGCCCTTCGGTGTCGTGGACGAAGGCGGTGCGCATATTGGGGTGCCGCTCGAGGAGTGCGGCGGCCGCCCGGTGCAGCCGGGACGCGTCCACGTGGCCGTCGAGTTCGAGGCTCAGTTGGACGAGGTAGGCATCCACCGACTCGTCGGCCAGCTCGGCATGGAACAACATGCCCGCCTGCAACGGCGACAGCGGCCACACGTCGATCATCGACGGGTAACGCCGCTCCAGGTCGTCGATCGCACCCTGATCGAGACGGACCAGGTTCAGATCGGACGGGGTGAAACCGCCACCCCCGGACTTCACCTGCGTGGTCAGCGCGGCGAGGGCAGACACCCACAGCTGCGCCAGCTCACCGACATCCGCTGTGGTGAGCACCCCGAGCGGGAACGCCCACGTGGCGGCCAGTTCGGGGCCCGCGCCGGAGTCGGTGGTTCTGGCGTTCACGTCGACCGCAGCAGGCACGGGCAGACCCGTGTGTGCTGCCTCGGCCAGTCCGGCCTCGGAAATCGGGGTCCAATCGCCGTCCCCGGAGGAGGCGGCACCAAGCCTGCCGAGGTAGTTGAAACTCAACTGCGGTGAAGGCAGAGCCGACAGCGGGAGCGCCGTCTCGGGATTGAGATACCGCAGAAGGCCGAAACCGATGCCGTGGTCGGGGATGGCGTGCAGTTGCTCCTTCACGGCCTTGAGCGCGACCGCCGCCGCCGGGCCTCCGGCGAAGGCGTCGTCCACGTCCACCCCGGTGAGGTCGAGCCGGACGGGGAAGATGCTGGTGAACCAGCCCACCGTCCGGGCGAGATCGGCCCCCGGAACCACCTGCTCCTCACGTCCGTGTCCTTCGAGAGTGACGAGAGCGCCCTCGGATTCGATTCCGCGTGCCCGCCGCCATCGCACCAGCGCCAGGGTCAGGGCCGTCAGCAAGCCGTCCCCCACGCTGCCGTGGAAGGCCTGCGGGACCGCGGTCAGCAGCGCCTCGGTCACGTCCACCGGCACCCGTACCTCGACCTCGGCGGTCCGGATGTCGGATGCGGTGAGGGTTCGGGAGCCGAGCAGGGGGTCCGGTGCGCCGAGCATCCCTCGCCACAACGCGAGTTCCTCGGTGCGACTCGGTTCCAGCGCCGCGTCGGCAAGCCCGTGCGCCCACCGGCGCATCGACGTTCCGACGGCGGGCAGGGCCGGCGACACCCCCGACTGCACCTGGGCGCACGCCGTGGCGAGGTCGGGGATCAGGATCCGCCACGACACCCCGTCGACGACGACGTGATGGGCGACGATCAGCAGCCGTCCGGCGGTCCGGGGGGTGGCCGCGCTCTCGAACAACACCACCTGAACCATCACACCCGACTCCGGGTCCAGCCGGTCGGTGGCCGCGTCGAGTTCCCGCGCGGCGATGTCACCGAACGTCTCCTCGGCTCCTCGCTCGGTGTCCGGGAGGTCGAGGGGCACCGTGCGCACGACCGCGGTGGCCCGCATCCAGCCGGTCGGCTGCACCACCATCGACCAACCGTGCTCCGCCCGTTCGCTTCGGGACAGTCGGGCCCGCAATATGTCGTGACGGTCGAGGACCGCCTGCAGGGCCGCCGTCAGCGTGGCCGCGTCCAGGTCGGCGGGGGTGGTGAACAGTGCGGCCTGCGAGTACCGGCGGAAGTCTCCTCCCCTGCCCAGCATCCACTGCACGATCGGCGTGAGGGGAACCTCGCCGACGCCTCCCCCGGGCAACTCGTCGAGGGTGATCGCCTGCTCTCCCGCCGTCGCGATCTCGGCGAGGGCGGCCACGGTTTTGCGCTCGAACACGTCCCGCGGGGTGATGCCCACCCCGGACGCCTTCGCCCGGGTGACGAGCTGGATCGACATGATGGAGTCGCCGCCGACGGCGAAGAACGAGTCGTCGACGCCGACCGACTCGAGACCCAGCACCTCGGCGAACAAATCTGCGAGTATGCGTTCCGTCTCGGTTGCCGGAACACGCCCGATCGACACCTGCCGCCCGAAGTCGGGATCAGGCAGCGCACGCCGGTCGAGCTTTCCGTTCACCGTGAGCGGCAGGCTCTCGAGCACCACCACGGCGGCCGGAACCATGTGCGCGGCCAGCCGGCCGCCCAGCGTTTCGATGATCCACGACGGGTCCAGCGACCGGCTAGCCTCGGGTACGACGTAGCCCACCAATCGTTCACGGCGCGACAACACGACCGACTGCGCCACCCCTTCGCAGGCGAGAAGCGCGGATTCCACCTCACCGAGCTCGATCCGGAAGCCCTTCACTTGAACCTGGAAGTCGTTGCGGCCGAGGTATTCCAGTTGCCCGTCCGCGTTCCACCGACCCAGGTCGCCCGACCGGTACATCCGGGAACCCGGCACGTACGGATCTGCGACGAACCGGGTGGAGGTGAGGGAGAACCGGCCGAGGTATCCGCGCGAGACCTGCGCGCCCGACACGTAGAGCTCCCCCACCACTCCGGGCGGCACCGGGTGGAGTCGCCCGTCGAGCACGTACACGCGCAGTCCCGGGAGTGCCCGCCCGATGACGGACGCCGAGGCCCCGGCGGCGAGCGCCTCGGTCATCGGCAGGTGACTGACATGCACGGTCGTCTCCGTGATGCCGTACATGTTGACCAACGTCGGTGCCGAGTCGTCGTGCCGGCTGTACCAGCGGGTCAGTTGCGCCAGGTCGAGGGCTTCACCGCCGAAGATGACGTAACGCAGCGCCAACTCGGTGCCGCCGGCCACCCGGTCCTCCTCCGCCAGCTGGTAGAAAGCGGTAGGCGTCTGGTTCAGCACCGTCACCCGCTCGTCGCGGAGTAATCGCAGGAACGTGTCGGGTGTCCTCGTCGTGAAGTAGTCGACCACCACGAGCCGTCCGCCGTGGAGGAGGGCACCCCACAACTCCCAGACGGAGAAATCGAACGCAGCAGAGTGGAACATGGTCCACACGTCGGAGGCATCGAACCCGAAGAGCGGCTGAGTCTGTGCAAAGAGGGTGCCGACGTTGCGGTGCGATACCTGAACGCCTTTCGGTTGCCCCGTCGACCCGGAGGTGTAGATGACGTACGCGACGGCATCCGGGTGCAGGGGTCCGGTCCGCTCCGCGTCGGTCACCGGCAGGGCCGACACACCGCCCAATTCGGCCACGGTGTCGGGGCTGTCCACAACAATGGTCGGAAAGCCCTGCGTGCGCACCGATTCGGCTTCTGCCTCGGTGGTCAGCACGCACACCGGTCGTGCGTCGGCGAACAGGAAAGCCAGCCGCTCGGCCGGGTATGTGACGTCGACCGGAACGTACCCTGCGCCCGACTTCACCACCGCAAGCAACGCCACCACGAGTTCGAGGGATCGTGCTGTGGCCACCGCTACCAGCGATTCGGGGCCTGCGCCTCGGGCGATCAGGAGCCGTGCGAGGCGATTCGACCGCGCGTCGAGTTCTCGGTACGTGAGCGAAGCGCCCTCGTACACGACGGCCGTCGCTGCGAGGTTCCGTTCCGCGGCACGGGCGAAGAGCTCCGGCAGTGTCGTCACCGGCTCGGCCGGCTCGGCCGCGGCAGGGGCGGGCAGGAGGCGGTCGCGTTCGCCGGGGTCGAGGATGTCGATGTCCCCGACGGGCGTGTACGCGTCGGAGGTCACCGATTCGAGTAGACGCACGAAGCGCTCCCCGAGACGGAGGACGGATGCGCGATCGAGCACGTCGGTGGCGTATCGGAGACCCGCGCCGATTCCGGCGGGGGCGCCGTCCTCGTCGACGTGTTCGGCGAGGCTCAGTTCGAGGTCGAACTTCGCGACGCCGAGATCGACCTCGAGCGAGTCGACGACGAGGCCGGGCAGCTCGAGGCGGGTGCCGGTGGCGTTGCGGAACTCGATGAGTACCTGGAACAGCGGGGCGTGAGCGGTCGACCGCTCCGGGGTGAGCTGATCGACCAGCCGCTCGAACGGGATGTCGGCGTGCTCGAATGCACCGAGGTCCACCGACCGCACCGCGGTCAGCACCTCGGAGAAAGATGCCCCGCCGTCCACCGGAGTTCGTAGAACCAGGGTGTTGACGAACATGCCCACGACGTCGTCGAGTACCGCCTGCCCCCGGCCGGCGACCGGTGTGCCGATCGGAACGTCGTCCGTTCCGGACAACCTCGACAGCAGCACTGCGAAGGCGGCATGCACCACCATGAATAGCGTCGAATTATGCTCGGAGGCAATCTCGTTCAGCGCTGTGTGCAGCTGCTTGGGCACGGTGAACTCCACGACGTCGCCGCGGTACGAGCGCTGGGGCGGGCGCGGCCGGTCCAGCGGGATCTGCAGCACCTCCGGTATCCCGGACAGGGTGCGGGTCCAGTACCCGAGTTGTCTCGACAGAACAGAGTCGGGGTCCTCCTCGGCGCCGAGAACGCCCCGCTGCCACACGCTGAAGTCGGCGTACTGCACCGGCAGCGGAGTCCACGCGGGTGTCTCCCCCATGGTTCTAGCGGTGTAGGCGAGCATGATGTCGCGGGCCAGCGGCATCATCGAGAACCCGTCGGCCGCGATGTGATGGACGACGATGGCAAGAACGTGTGACTCGGCATCGACCTCGAAAAGAGTCGCCCGGAACGGCACGTCGACGCTCACATCGAAGCCGGTGGCGGCCAGGGCGGCGATCGCGTCCCGCAGATCATGGTCACCGGACACTGTGACCGGGTGCAGGGATGGGGTTGCCCGCCCCGGATCGACGATGACCTGGTGCGGCCCGTCGATCGAACCGGGAAACACGGTGCGCAGGGATTCGTGCCGCTCCACGACGTCACCGACCGACGCGAGCAGGGCAGCACGGTCGAGTACACCGGTCAGTCGCAGTGCGATCGGAATGTTGTACGCCGGCGACGAGGTGTCGAACTGGTTGATGAACCACATGCGCTGCTGCGCCAGCGACAACGGTACCCGCTCGGGACGCGGCCGGGCGGTGAGAGCCTCCGAGGAAACACTCGCGGTGGCCGCCGACTCGATCCGCACGGCGAGGTCTCCCACTACCGGTGCGTCGAACAGGGCGGCCACCCCGACCCCGGCGTCGAGTGCCGCGTTGATGCGTGCGATCGCGCGGGTGGCGCTGAGTGAATCACCGCCCAGTTCGAAGAAGCTGTCGTCGACCCCGACCCGCGCGATTCCGAGGACCTCCGAGAAGACCCGTGCGACAGCCTCTTCGACCGGTGTGGCAGGCGCCCGGAAACCCGTGGACGTCGACGCGAAGTCGGGCGCCGGCAACGCTTTCCGGTCGAGTTTGCCGACGGGTGTCAGGGGGATCTCGTCGAGTACGACGACGGCGGCGGGAACCATGTACTTGGGCAGGATGCGTCCCGCGAACGCGAGTACCTCCGGCGCCACCACTTCGTCACCATCGTGCGGCAGGACATACGACACCAACGCCGTGTCGCCGAGCGGGCCGGGCCTTCCCACGGTGGCGGCGAAGTCGAGATTCGGGTGGGTGGTGAGGACGGAGTCGATCTCCCCGAGCTCGACCCGCTGCCCGCGAATCTTGACCTGGAAGTCGCTGCGTCCGAGATACTCCAGGGTGTGGTCGCGGCGCCACCGCACGACATCACCGGTCCGGTACATCCGGCCGGCGCCGTGGGGATTGGCAACGAACCGTTCGGCGGTGAGCGACGGACGACGGTGGTACCCGCGGGCCAGGGCCGGTCCCGAAATGTACAGTTCGCCCGGCACCCCGGCCGGCACCGGCTGCAGTCGCGGGTCCAGAACGGACAGGGTGATGCCGCGCACCGGGCTGCCGATCGTGACCGGCTCACCCGGCATCATCGGCCGGCTCAACGTGGTGAGAATCGTGGCCTCGGTAGGCCCGTACCCGTTGAACATCGCCCGGCCCACACCCCAGTTGGCCACCAGTTCGTCACCGACCGCATCGCCGGCCACCACGAGCACCTCGAGGTGCTCGATGCCGTCGCGGTCCACCGTGGCGAGTACCGCCGGAGTAATGCACGCGTGGGTGACGCGTTCACGCCGCAGCAGCGCCGCGAGTTCCGCACCGCCGTAGATCCCGGGGGGCGCGATGACCAGCGTCGCCCCGGCGGCGCACGACTGGATCAGCTCGAGGATGGCCACATCGAAACTGGGAGAACAGATGTGGAGGCAGCGCGCCTGACGAGAGATGACGTAGTGCGCGCTCTGTTCGGCGAGAAGATTCGCCAGTCCGCGGTGGGTGACCACGACACCTTTCGGTCGGCCGGTCGAGCCGGACGTATAGATCGCGTACGCGGCGTGGTCGACGACGAGCAGTGAACGGCGATCGACGTCGGTGACGCGAGCGCAGGACGCGGCGGCCAGAGTGTCGTCGACATCCGGGTCGTCGAGCACCAGCCACGGCACCGAATCGGGTAGGCGGTGCCGGTACGCGGAGGTCGTCACCCCGAGCGCCGCACCGGAGTCGGCGAGCATGTGCTCGATGCGGTCGGCGGGATAGTTCGGGTCCACCGGCACGAACGCAGCACCAGCCTTGGCGACCGACCACACCGACAGCACCGACTCCGGTGAGCGCGGAAGGCCGAGTGCCACGAACGTTTCCGGTCCGGCGCCCCGCGCGAGCAGCACGCGAGCCAGGGCGTTGGATCGCTCGTCGAGTTCGCGGTAACTCGTCTCCCGTCCCTCGAAGAGGAGTGCGGCGCCGCCGGGACGCTCGCCGGCCACCTGGGTGAGCAACTCGGGCAGCGTGCGTGGTGCGCCGGACGGTGCGCCGGACACGGCGGTATATTCCTGCAGTTCCGCCTCCGACAGCAGGGTCAGCCGGGCGAGCGGAATGTCGATGTCCGACAGCATGATCTGCAGGACCCGGGCGACCCGGGCCGCCACGGATTCGGCGAACTCGCTGTCGATCGCGGCCGGCTGGTACCGCAGTCGCAGATGCAGTGCCGTGTCCACATGCGCGATCAGGGTGAGCGGATAGTGGGTGGCGTCGATCCCCTCTACCCCCGCGAGCCGCATGCCGTCGATGTCCGTGTTCTCCGACAGCCCCATCCGGTCCACCGGATACGACTCGAACACGGTCAACGTGTCGAAGACGGCACCGTCTCCAGCGGCGCGCTGGATTTCTGTCAGGCCCACGTAGTGGTGGTCGAGGAGGGCGGACTGTTCGGCCTGGAACCGTTCGAGGAGTTCGGCGAGTGTCTCCTCGCGGCGCAGGCGCAGCCGGACGGGCACGGTGTTGATGAACAGGCCGACCATCGACTCGATCCCGGCGATCGCGGGCGGGCGTCCGGACACCGTGGCTCCGAACGTGACGTCCTCGCGGGTGCTCAGTGTCGCGAGTACCAGCCCCCAGGCGACCTGCACGAGCGTGTTGGTCGTGAGACCGCGCGCGCGGGCTAGGGCCTCGAGCACCCGGGTCTTCTCCTCTCCCACGTCCAGGCGCACGTCCTCCGGGTCGGCGAAGCTCGGCTCGCCGCGCGCGGCGGGTGCCACGATGGTCGGCTCGTCCGCGCCGGCGAGTGCGGACACCCAGGCGCCGGTGGACCGTTCGGAATCCTGTGTCGCAATCCAGTGCAGGTAGTCACGGTAGGAGGTGACCGCCGGGAGCGCGGTGGTGTCGCCCGCGGTGGCATACAGGACGAGCAGGTCCTTGATCACCAAGGGCGTCGACCAGCCGTCGAGAAGGATGTGGTGGTGCGTGAGCACCAGTCGGTAACGGCCGGGTGCGGTGTGCAGCAGGGTGAATCGCAGGAGCGGCGCCGCGGACATATCGAACGGGAGTGCGCGGTCCATGGCCATCGCCGCCGCAACTTCCGCGGTGATCCGGGTGCTCGGCTGCCCAGACAGGTCGATGTGTGACCACGGCGCCGTGACGGAGTCGAGGACTACCTGCACCGGTCCCGTGCTGGTCTCGGCGAATGCCACTCGCAGGTTGGAATGCTGGTCGAGCAAGCCTTGCGCGGCGCGGCGCAGGCGCCCGGCATCGACGACGCCGTGCAGGTCGAGCACCAACTGGACCATGTAGGCGTCGACGTGTTCCTCGGACAACTGGGCATGGAACAGCAGGCCCGCCTGCAACGGCGACAGCGGCCAGATGTCCGCGAGTGCGGGATACGTGTTCTCCAGGCCGTCGATGTCCGCCTGCCCGAGGGACACCAGATCGAGGTCGGACGGCGTCAGGCCGCCGGCGTCAGGCCGGTTCGCGTGTTCGGCCAGCAGGGTGAGGGTCCGAACCCAGAGGTCGGCGAGCTCTTCCACGTCCGCACTGCGGAGCACACCGGTCGGGAACGTCCACGTTGCCGTCAGGACGGGGTCGCCGTCGCGGACGGTCGTCGCGGCGTTGACATCCACGACCCACGCCACGGGCATGTCGGGGTTCTGTGTTCCCCCGAGATCGGAGCTGCCCTCGACGGGAAGCCAGGGCACATCACCCGCGCTGGTCGCCACCCGGCCGAGGTAGTTGAAGCTCACCTGCGGCGGCGGGAACCGGCGGAGCATCTCCCCGGTCTCCGGGTACAGGTACCGGAGCAGCCCGAACCCGATCCCGTGGTCGGGGATCGCGAGGAGTTGTTCCTTGACCGTCTTGATCGCGGTTCCGGCAGCGGCACCGCCGACGAGGACGGCATCGACATCGATACCGGTGAGGTCGAGACGTGCGGGAAACAGGCTTGTGAACCAGCCGACGGTCCGGGACAGGTCGGCACCGGGGACGACGTGGTCCTCGCGACCGTGGCCTTCGAGATTGATCAGGACATCGGTCGTGTCGACACCGCGCTGCCGACGCCAGCGGATCATGGCCAGCGCCAGCGCGGTGAGAAGGCCGTCGCCCACGGTGCCGTGGAACGCCGCGGGAAGAGTGGTGAGCAGGGCGCCCGTCACGCTCGGCGGAACCTCGACGGTGATACTGCCCTGTGCAGTGTCGACGTCGATCGCCGGATCCAGCGGCCGGGAACCGAGGAGTGGGTCGGCTCCGTCGAGCATGGCTTGCCACAGCTCGACTTCGTCGCTTCGTCGTTCCGCGGCGTCCACCAGTCCGTGCGCCCATCTCCGCATCGACGTGCCGATGCCCGGCAACGCGGCGGTGAAGCCTTCGGCGATGCGTGCGTGCGCCGCAGCCAGATCGGTGATCAGGATGCGCCACGACACCCCGTCGACCACCAGGTGATGGGCGACCAGCAGCAGACGTCCGAGTCCGTCGGGGCCGTCGAACCACAGCAGCTGCACCATGCTCGCGGTGGCCGGATCCAGCCGGTCCGCCGCCGCATCGAGTTCGGCCGCCGCGATCGCGGCGAACTTCCCGCCGTCGAGCGAAGCGACGGGTACGCGGTGGATCACCGCTTCCGGCGACACGGCCCCCGACGGCAGCACCGTCATCCCCGACTGCCCGCCCAGTCCTTCCTGCCCGTCGTCCCGGGTGAGTCGTGCACGCAGCATGTCGTGCCGATCCAGCACCGCGCCGACGGCACCGACGAGATCCTCGTGGGTGAGCCCGGGGGGCGCCGTCACCAGCACCGCCTGGGAGAAGCGGTTCAGTTTGCCCCCGCTGCGGTCGAGCATCCACGCGACGACGGGCGTCGGCGGTACCGTACCGATACCGCCACCGGGAAGCTCTTCGAGGACAACAGAATCCGGTCGCTCGCGGTGTGCCGCCTCAGCCAGGCCCGCCACGGTGCGGCGCTCGAAGACATCACGCGGTGAAAGGATCAGACCCGCCGCCTTCGCCCGCGCGACCAACTGGATGGACATGATGCTGTCGCCGCCCAGCGCGAAGAACGAGTCCTCCACCCCCACCGAGTCCAGTCCCAGCACGTCTCGGAACAACGCGGCAAGCAGTTCCTCCGTCTCCGTGCCCGGCGCCCGGCCGCCGGTGACGACAGCGCCGAAATCCGGTTCCGGCAATGCCTTCCGGTCGAGCTTTCCGTGGACGGTCAGCGGCAGCGCCTCGATCACCACGATCGCGGCAGGCACCATGTACGACGCCAGGCGCGAACCGGCGAAGTCGAGGAGCACCCCCGTGTCGAGGTCGGCCCCGGGCACCGGAACCACGTACCCGACCAGGCGATCGGCCGACCCTGCACTGTGCCGCACGTCCGCGACGGCGGCCGCCACATCCTCGTGTGCGAGCAACGCCGAGGCCACCTCGCCCAGTTCGATCCGGAAGCCGCGGATCTTCACCTGGAAGTCGGTGCGCCCCAGATACTCCAGTTGCCCGTCCTTCATCCACCGCACGAGGTCACCGGTCCGGTACATTCTGCTGCCGGCCGGCCCGAACGGGTTGGCGACGAAACGTTCGGCGGTGAGGGCGTAGCGGCGGTGATACCCGCGCGCGAGCGCCGGACCGGCAAGATACAACTCACCCGCGATTCCCACCGGCACCGGCTGCAACCGCGCGTCGAGGACGGCCTCACCGAAGCCGAGAGTGGGTGCCCCGATGGTCACCGGCTCACCCGGCACCATCGGGAAACTGATACTCGACACCACCGTCGACTCGGTCGGCCCGTAGGCGTCGAACATGTTCCGGCCCGGCGCCCAGCGTGCCACCAGCTCGGGCGGGCAGGCTTCGCCACCCGTGACCACACAGACCAGGTCGTCGAGCCCGGCCGGATCGACGGAGGCCAGTGCCGCAGGCGTCACGAAGCAGTGGGTGACCCGCTCACGACGCAGCAGGTCCGACAATTCCTCGCCGCCGAATACGGACGGCGACGCGATCACCATCGTGGCGCCCGGTCCCACCACGAGCATCAGCTCGAGAATCGAGGCGTCGAAGCTCGGGGAGGCGAAGTGCAGCGCTCGTGTCGCCGACGTCGTGGCGAACGTGCGCTGCTGCGCCGCAGCGAAATTCGCCAGGCCACGGTGCGTGGTCACCACTCCCTTCGGCCTGCCGGTCGAACCCGACGTGTAGATCAGATACGCCGGGTGATCGACCTGCAGGGCCGATGTCCGGTCGGTATCCGACACCGCCGTCGCCGGGAGAAGCGCCAGCTCCGCCTCCATCCCGGGATCGTCGAGCGCCAGCCACGGGAGCGCACCCGGAAGGGACGGCCGGAGCTCGGCCGTCGTGAGGCCGGCCACGGCGCCGGAGTCGTCGAGCATGTACTCGATGCGCTCGGCGGGATGGTTGGGGTCGACCGGCACGAAGGCGGCGCCGGACTTCGCCACCGCCCACACCGCCGTTACCGACTCGATCGACCTCGACAAAGCCAGCGCGACCACATGTTCCGGACCCACCCCGCGTGCGATCAGGAGTCGCGCGAGCCGGTTCGACCGGTCGTCGAGGTCACGGTAGGTCACGCGCCGCCCCTCGGAGGACAGCGCCTCGGCGGCCGGGTCGACGGCGGCGTCGACCAGCAGTTCGGGCAACGTGCGCGCAGGCACGCCGGGGCCGCCGGTCACCGAGGTCAGGGCGGCCCGTTCCAGTGGGGCGAGCACGTCGACGTCGCCGACACGGACGTCGGGATCGGCCGCGACTGCGGCCAGGATCCGGACCAGGCGCTCCGCGAAGCCGGCCACGGTGCCTTCGTCGAAGATGTCGGTGGCGTACCCGAGCGCGGCGGTGACACCGGCGGGAGCGCCGTCACTGTCGGTGTTCTCGCGCATGCTTACCTGCAGGTCGAAGTTGATCGTGTCGAAGGGGAGGTCCAGCGCTTCGACGTGCAGACCCGGCAGTTCCAGTACGGGCCGCTCGGTGTTCTGGAATTCGAGCATCACCTGGAACAGCGGCGAATACTCCGTCGACCGCGAGGGTCGCAGGCTTTCGACGACCCGCTCGAACGGGACGTCCGCATGGGTGAACGCACCCAGGTCGGTCTCACGTACGCCGGTGAGGAGTTCGGCGAACGTGCGGGCTCCGTCGACGCGGGTGCGGAGCACGAGGGTGTTCACGAACATTCCCACCACGTCGTCGAGCGCGGCCTCGCCTCGTCCCGCGATCGGGGTGCCGACGGCGATGTCGTCCGAGGCGCTCAGCCGCGACAGCAACACCGCCAAGGCCGCGTGCAGGGCCATGAAGACGGTGGAGCCGTGGGTGCGCGCGACCTGCACGATGTCCTTGTGGAGTTCGGGAGGAATCCTGAACTCGACCCGGCCGCCCTGCAGAGAACGGGCAGGCGGACGCGGCCGGTCCGTGGGAAGTTCCAGCACGTCCGGAAGGTCGGCGAGAGTCGTGGTCCAGTAGCCGAGTTGACGTGCGAGCGGCGACGACGGATCGTCCTCGGGACCGAGCCAGTCCCGCTGCCACAGGGTGTAATCGGCGTACTGAACCGGCAGGGGGCGCCAATCCGGTGCAGTCTCATGGCGTCTGGCGGTGTACGCGGCCAGAACGTCGCGAGCAAGAGGCACCATGGAGAAGCCGTCGGCGGCGATATGGTGCACCACGACGGCGAGCACGTGTTCGGCCACGCCCCGCTCGAACAGCCGGGCCCGTAGCGGGGTTTCCACCGTCACGTCGAACCCCGTCGACAGTAACCGGTCGACCTGCTCGCGGAGGTTGTCCAGCCCGGTGGTGGGCTCCGGGTGAAGAATCGGCACCACCTCAGCGGCGGGCAGTATCACCTGCCGCGGCCCCCGATCGGTCAGAGGAAAGACGGTGCGGAGCGACTCGTGCCGCTCGACGACGTCGGTGATCGCCGCCTGCAGGGCAGGTACATCGAGCGTGCCGGCGAGCCGCAGGGCAATGGCCACGTTGTAGGCCGCCGAGGCGGTGTCGAATTGGTTGATGAACCACATCCGCTGCTGCGCAAGCGACACAGGGACCTCGCGCGCCGGATCCCTCGGGGCCAGCGTCGGCCGCGCCCAGTCCACCGCGATCCCCGCCTCGGCACGGGCGGCGAGCCCGGCCACGGTGGGAGCGTCGAACACGTCGCGCACGCCGAGACGGTCCCCGACTGCGCCATTGATGCGCGCCACCAGCCGGGTGGCGGTCAGCGAGTTGCCGCCCAGGTCGAAGAAGTTGTCGTGCGCGCCCACGCGCGCGATGCCGAGAAGGTCGGCGAACACCGCGGCGACGATCTCCTCCACCGGGTTACGGGGAGCGACGAACCCAACCGTCGCCGTGCCGAAGTCCGGTTCCGGCAGCGCTTTACGATCCAGCTTGCCGTTCACGGTCAGAGGCAGCGCGTCGAGAACCACCACTGCCGACGGCACCATGTACGTGGGTACCGACGACCCGACCGCATCGAGTACCGCTGCCGGGTCGACGGCGGCGCCCGCCTCGGGAACGACGTACCCCACCAACCGATCGCCGTCACGGTCGTCGACGCGGACCACGACCACCGCTTGCGCCACCCCGGCACACGCGGCAAGGGCCGCCTCCACTTCGCCGAGTTCGACCCGGAAGCCGCGAAGCTGTACCTGGAAGTCGCTGCGGCCCACGTACTCGAGCCGGCCGTGGGGGCCCCACCGCACGATGTCGCCGGAACGATACATGCGCGCACCTACCCGGTCGCGGGCGAAGGGGTCGGCAACGAAACGGTGTGCCGTCAGCTCGGATCGGCCCACGTACCCGCGGGACACCTGTTCGCCGGACACGTACAACTCGCCGACCACACCGGGCGGCACCGGATGGAGCCGGCCGTCGAGGACATACACCCGCAACCCCGGGAGCCCGCCGCCGATCACCGACCCGGACGCCGCGGACGACAGCGCGCGATCGAGTGCGAGGAAGCTGACGTGCACCGTGGTCTCGGTGATGCCGTACATGTTGACGAGTACGGGTGCACGGTCGTCGTGCCGGGAGTACCACCGGCCGAGTTGACCGATGTCGAGCGCTTCACCACCGAAGATCACGTACCGCAACGACAGAGCCGCCCCGTCGGCGTCCTCGACCGCGCTCGCCGCACGATCCGCCTCCATCAGCTGGTAGAAGGCGGTCGGCGTCTGGTTCAACACCGTCACCCGCTCCCGGTGCAGCAGTTCGAGGAAGGTATCGGGAGACCGTGCGGTGAAGTAGTCGACCACGACCAGCCGGCCACCGTGGACGAGTGCCCCCCACAGTTCCCACACGGAGAAGTCGAAGGCGTACGAATGGAAGAGGGTCCACACATCGGACGAGTCGAACCCGAACAGGTCCCGGGTGTTGGCGAGCAACGCGACCACACAGCGGTGCGATACCTGAACACCCTTCGGGCGTCCGGTCGATCCCGACGTGAAGATGACGTAGGCGACGGCGTCCGCCCGTAGCGGACGCAACCGGTCCGAGTCGGTGACGGGCAGGCCCGAGAAGCTGTTCAGGGCGCGGTGCGTCGCCGGATCGTCGATCACCACCAGCGCGGTGCCGTCCGGCGCCAGGGCCCCGAACTCCGCACTCACCACAGCACACACCGGGTGCGCATCCTCGAACATCGCGGCAACGCGCTCGGCCGGATAGCTGACGTCGACCGGGACGTAGCCGCCGCCGGCCCCGAGCACCGCCAGCAACGCAACAAGCAGGTTCGGTGTCCTGTCCACCATCACGGCGACCAGCGATTCGGTACCGACACCACGCGCAATCAGCAATCGGGCCAACCGATTTGCGCGTTCCTCGAGCTCGGCGTAGGTAATCCTGTCTTCGCCGCACACCACCGCGACGGCCTCCGGGGTCCGGGCCGCCGCGCGTGCGAACAATTCGACGAGGGTAAGCGACCCGGCGCGAATGCCCTCGTGATTCCACTGGTCCAGCACGAGGCCACGCTCGACCGCGCCCATGACGTCGATGTCCCCCACCGTCGTGGCCGGATCCGTCACGACCGCCCGCAGTACGCGGAGGAGCCGTTCCCCGAATCTGATCACCGACGCGCGTTCGAAGACGTCGGTGGCGTACAGGAAACCCGCCGACATGCCTGCCGCAGAGCCCTTGTCGTCGTAATGCTCCGCCAGTGAGAGTTGCAGGTCGAATTTGGCGACACCCGGGTCGACGTCCACCGCTTCGACGGTCAGACCGGGCAGCTCGAGGTGCGCTCGCACCGTGTTCTGGAATTCCAGCAAAACCTGGAACAGCGGTGAATACGACGTCGAACGCACCGGAGCGAGCTCGTCGACGACGCTCTCGAAGGGCACATCGGTATGCCCGAACGCAGCGAGGTCCGTGTCACGGGCCTGGGCGAGCACGTCGATGAAGGACGCGTCCGACCGGACCCGGGTCCGGAGCACCAGCGTGTTGACGAACATCCCCACCAAATCGTCCAGCGCCGCCTCACCGCGCCCTGCGATCGGTGTGCCCACAGCCACGTCGCCCGATCCCGACATGCGCGACAGCAACACGGCGAAGGCCGCGTGCATCACCATGAACAGCGTCGCATTGTGCTCGCGCGCAAGCAGAAGCAGTTGCCGGTGCAGACCTGCGTCGATGGGGAACGACGCGCATCGACCCTGAAGTGACCGTGCGGCGGGCCGGTTCCGGTCGAGCGGCAGATCGGTGACCTCGGGCAGTTCCGCCAACGTATCCCGCCAGTACCCGAGCTGCCGGGACATGAGACTGCCGGAATCCTCGGGGCTACCGAGGAGCGCACGCTGCCACACGCTGTAGTCGGCGTACTGCACCGGCAACGGTTCCCAGTTGGGCCGGGCACCCGCCCGCCGGGCGGAATACGCCACCATGAGATCGCGGGCCAGCGGTGCGAGCGACGCACCGTCGGCCGAGATGTGGTGCACCACCATGACGAGCACGTGTTCGTCCGGGCCGATCCACAGCAGCGCGGCGCGCAGCGGCACGGCCCGGCTGACGTCGAACCCGACGGCGAGGAGCGTCTCGATCCGCTCGTTCAGTGACTCGTCGCCGTCGACCCGCGGGGTGAGGTCGGGAATGACCTGTGCTGCGTCGACGATCTCCTGGTACGGGCCGTCCGCCGACGCGGGGTACTTGGTGCGCAGCGCTTCGTGCCGCTCGATCACGTCACCGACCGCGTCCCTCAGGGTGTCCGAGTCGAGCGGACCGAGGAGCCGTACCGCCATCGGAATGTTGTAGGCCACCGACCCCGTATCGAACTGATTGAGGAACCACATGCGCTGCTGTGCCAGTGACAGCGGAATCCGGTCGGGCCTCTCACCCCCGACGAGAGGCCGGCGATCCGCGAGTTGCATACCCGCACGCCGGATATGCGCGGCCAGCAGTTCGGCGGTGGGTGCATCGAACAGGGCACGCACGCCCACGTCCGATCCCAAAGCGGCATTGATCCGCGCGATCACTCGCGTCGCAACCAGCGAGTTGCCGCCGAGGTCGAAGAAACTGTCGTCGACGCTGATCCGCTCGACACCGAGAATCTCCGTGAAGACCTCGACGATCGATTCCTCCACCGGATCGGCAGGCGCCCGGAACTCCGCGGCGGCGGACAGGAACTTCGGTTCCGGCAACGCTGCCCGGTCTACCTTCCCGACCGGGTTCAACGGGATGTCGTCCAGCACCATGACGACCGCGGGCACCATGTACGCCGGCAACCGATTCCGCACCTGCCGCAACAGCTCAGCGGTCTGGATCGGCCTGCCGGCGGCCGGCACGACGTACGACACCAGCACGGTGTCCCCGGACGGGCCCGGCCGCCCGGTCGTGACCGCGAACCGCACGTCCTGATGCGCCTGCAGTAAGGCGTCGATCTCGCCGAGCTCGATCCGGAATCCTCGGACCTTCACCTGGAAGTCGCTGCGCCGCAAATATTCCAGCGTGTAGTCGGGCCGCCATCGCACTATGTCGCCGGTGCGGTACATCCGCCCGGGGCCGTACGGGTCGGCGACGAACCGCACAGCGGTGAGCGCGGGCCGTCCGTGATAACCCCTGGCCACGCCGGCGCCGGCGATGTACAACTCGCCCGGTGCGCCGACGGGTACCGGATGCAGCCGAGCGTCCAGGACCACCTGCTGGGTGCCGCGGATCGGCCCGCCCAGGGTGATCGGGCCGCCGGGTGTCATCGGCGCACTGATGTTCGCCATCACGGTGGTCTCGGTGGGGCCGTACGCGTTGTGCAACCGGCGGCCCGGCGCCCACCGGGCCACCAGTTCGGGCGGGCAGGCCTCCCCGCCCACGACGACGTCGAGGAAGTCGCCGAGCGAATCCGGCGGAATCGTACTGAGCGCCGCCGTGGTGATGAAGCCGTGCGTGACGCGCTCCGATCGCAGTACATCGGCGATCTCCGTGCCCCCGTAAGTGGTCGGCGGCACGATCACCATCGTCGCCCCCACCCCGAATGCCTGCAGGTACTCGAACACGGACGCGTCGAAACTGGGCGTCGAGAAGTGCAGCGTGCGAGACGATCTGGTGGCGCCGAACCGCTCCCGTTGGTCGACCGAGAAGGAGTCCAGACCACGGTGCGTGACGACCACGCCTTTGGGCTGCCCCGTGGAGCCCGACGTGTAGATCAGGTACGCGGCGCTGTCGAGCGACACCGGCCCCTCGAGGTCTGCCTCGGTCAGCGGCGCGTCGGACCGGGCGGCGCACTCGGACCGGAAATCGGGATCGTCGAGCGCCAGCCAGGGGATCGAGTCGGGCAACCGCTCACGCAGTGCTTCTTCCGTCAGACCGACCACCGCACCGGAGTCGCCGAGCATGTAGTCGATTCGGTCGGCGGGATAGTTCGGGTCCACCGGCACGAATGCCGCACCCGTCTTGGTGACCGCCCAGACCGAGGCCACCGAACGGAACGACCGCGGCAACGCCGTCGCCACGAACGACTCGGGGCCCACCCCACGATCGATCAGCACTCGCGCGACCCGGGTCGACCAGGTGTCCAATTCCCGATAGGACACCTCCTCGCCCTGCTGGTACAGAGCCGTCGCCGCCGGATCGAGCGCCGCAGCGTCTGCCAACAGGGCGGACAGGGTTCGCTCGGACCGGCCGGGTAAACCCCGCACCGGAGTCAGCGCGGCACGTTCCTGGTCGGACAGGATGGCGATGTCGCCGATCGGAACGTCCGGGTCCGCGGCCACCGCGTCGAGGATGCGGCCGAACCGCTCGGCCGCGATGCGAATGGTGTGAGGGTCGAACAGGTCGGCGGCAAAGCCGAATTCGACGGTGACACCCGCCGGTTCACCCGACTCGTCGATCGCCTCGGTGACCGACGCGCACAGATCGAGGCCCGCGACGGGCGCACTGCGCGCGCTGTCCTCCCGGGTGTCGAGGAGCACCTGGAAGATCGGCGCGTACGCATCCGACACCGAGATGTCGAGTTCCCGCACCAGCTGCTGGAACGGGACCTCGGTGTGGGCCGTTGCCTCGGCGGCGACGTCCCGGACCTGATGCAGGAAGTCCCGGAACGACACCTCGCCCGCGTACCGGGTCCGGACCACGACGACATCGGTGCGCTCGCTCACGTCCACCGGGATTCCCACGGCGAGGTCCTCGCTGCCGGTGACCCGGCCGAGCAGAACCGACAGAGCCGCGAGGAACACCGTGCGGGTGGTGGTGCCCGCAGCTGCGGCGAGTCCGGCGACACGTCGGTGCAGCGCACCCGTCAGCATCACGGACACTCGATCACTCGCCTGCGACAGCTGCGCGGGCCGCGGCCGGTCACTGGGCAACGGCAGCAGGTCGGGCAGCCCACCCAGCTGCCTG
The DNA here is from genome assembly GCF_017656075.1 of Rhodococcus sp. ZPP. NCBI lineage: Bacteria > Bacillati > Actinomycetota > Actinomycetes > Mycobacteriales > Nocardiaceae > Rhodococcus > Rhodococcus sp. ZPP. The sequence continues at coordinate 4,307,786 of NZ_CP058638.1, read as the reverse complement.
CGCCAGTACTCCACTTCCGCCGCCTCGCGCAGCAGGCGCTCACCGGTGCGGGCACTGATCCGGTGAACACTGTCCACCCGCGACTGCGGATCGGCGGTGGCGAGTTCCTCGAGCAGCTCCAGGAACTGTCGATGATGCTCCCGCAGCTCGGTGCGCTCGTAACGGCTGGGGTTGGCCCGGAAGTCGACGAAAATCTTGGTCGGGGTCCCGCTCTGGTACACGTTGATCAGCAGGTCTTCCACCGGACCGGACGTGACGATGTGGAAATCCCCCGTCAGGGGGCCCAACGCCACCTCCTGACGGAACAGCATGACGTTCACCATGGGCCCGTACAGCTCCGCCGCCTTGTCACCGGCATCGCGGCGGATGTCGTCGAGACTGCACCGCTGATGCCGCAACGCGCCCACCAGTTCGCGCTGCACCCGTTCGACGAGCTCGCCGACGGCGTCCTCCCCGCGGACACTGACCGGCAACGGCGCCACATTGACCAGCATCCCGCCTGAATTGCGCAGCACCGCTGTGGTCCGCGCCGACACCGGGATGGTCACCAGCACATCGGTCCTGCCGGTACGCCGCGACAGATAGCAGGCGGCAGCGGCGATGAGGGTGGCCGCCGACAGATTGTCGCGGGAATCGAGCACCGCCACCACGGCCTCGGACAGTGCGGCGCTCTCGACCGTGCTGGTAGCCGACACGTGTCCCGTCGTGCGAGCCAGAGTGGTCCCCTCGACCCCGGCCACCCGCTGCGCCCAGTACTCCCGGTCGCTGACGAATCGGTCGGACGTGCGGTACCGGTTGTCGAGGTCGTACAGCTGCCGCAGACTCACCGCGCGGTTCGCATCCGGCGCCCGACCGGCAACCGACGCGGAGTAGCGGTGCGCGATGCGGCGGAGCATCGTCATGGCACCGTATCCGTCGAGCGCCACGTGGTGAATCCGGCTGTACCAGAGGAAGTGCGTGTCACCGATCTGCAGGATCGACGTCTCCACCAGGCGATCGGTGCTGAGGTCTATCGGGGTGACGTAGTCACGTTCCATCCAGTCGTGCGCCGCAGCCTCGGGATTGTCTTCGCCGCGGAAGTCGAGGTAGGCGATCGACGTGTCGGTCGCGTGATCGACGTACTGCAGCGGCTGACCGTCGATGTCGTCGACCTTGAGCAACGGCGACTCGAACTCGCGAGCCGCCTCGACCGTCTCCCGCCGGAGCAGGTCGACGTCGAGGGCGCCCGCGAATTCGACGTACTGGGCGATGAAGATCGGGACCCTGGGTTCGAGTTGCTGAGCGAACCAGGTGGCCCGTTGCGCTGCCGACAGGGGAAACGGTTCCGCGTGACCCGGACCCGAACTGACCGTTTTCTGCGATTTGGCGGGTGCCACTGTCTTTCCCTTCGGAAACGGATCCCCGACAGGATCAGCGCGCGCGGTGAGTCTGCCGAGACAGAGGGAGTCGGGAGCCGGCGCTCTTCTCCCGTCTCCGGAATGGGTACCTCACGTAGTCCAGGGCACACTCGAACTCGACCTCGCCCCGCCCTCACCAGGACGGACACACTATTTACGAGTATCCGCCCCGCGGAGCACCGGCGTCCAGGAAACGGCAGGTTCGGCACCAATGGATACTGAGGCCATGCCCGAGCGACTCGACACCCCAGGGATCGATGCGGCGGACTTCCGGGTCCATGTCGTCACGCAGGCCATTCGTCTCTTCGCCGAGAACGGATACGAGGCCACGACCGTCGAGCAGATCGCGACGGCCGCGGGCGTGTCCCGCCGCACCTTCTTCCGTCAGTTCCGCTCCAAGGAAGACGTGATCTTCGCCGACCACGAATCGTTGCTCCAGCAGGCGGGCGACTACCTGACGTCGGAATCCGACGACCCGTGGGCGGCGGTCTGCAGCACCGCCTGCCTGGTGTTCGACCGGTTTCAGGAAAACCGGGAACTGTCCGAGCGCCGGTATCGGGTGGTGCAGCGCGTCCCGGCGCTGCGCGACCGTGAGATCGTGACCGGCGTGCGGTACGAGCGACTGTTCGTCGACTACCTCCGGAACGTGGTCCCTACCGAGCCGGTGTTGAAGGTGATCGGGTTCGCGGCCGCCGTCACCGCGTGCCACAACCATCTCCTGCGGAACATGATCAAGGGTGATCCGGCGGCCACCGCCGACGCGCTGGAACGCGCCCTGCTCGATGTTCGCCGGACATTCGGGGTCGCCGCGGGCGCGCCATCGCGGGAACAGAATGCGGTGGTTGTCGTGTCGTATCCGCCGGGGACCCCGGTGGACAAGATTACGGATGGCATCGCGACGCAGTTGTCGCAGCGTCATCCCTGAGGCGCCCGTCACTCTTGACTGGCACTCAGTGCCGTGGTTGACTGCACAGTACTAGCAGTACTATGCCCGACGACGAACATTGTGGCACGCGTAGCCGAAGATAGCCCTGGCACGGAGTGCCGCTCGCGTTCGATGCCGTTGCAATCGACAAGGAGCGCCAACATGGCCGGAAATCCGGACTTCGATCTGTTCAAGCTCGCAGAAGAGCACGACGAACTGCGGTCCGCGATCCGCGCGCTCTCCGAGAAGGAGATCGCGCCATACGCGAAGGAGGTGGACGAGGACTCGCGGTTCCCCGAGGAAGCGCTCACCGCTCTCGTGAACTCGGGTTTCAACGCCATCCACGTTCCGGAGCAGTACGACGGCCAGGGCGCCGACTCGGTCGCCACCTGCATCGTGATCGAAGAGGTCGCCCGCGTCTGCGGCTCCTCCTCCCTGATTCCTGCAGTGAACAAACTGGGCACCATGGGCCTGATCCTCAACGGCTCCGAGGAACTCAAGCAGCAGGTGCTGCCGCAGCTGGCTTCCGGTGAGGCGATGGCCTCGTACGCACTCTCCGAGCGCGAAGCCGGGTCGGACGCCGCGAGCATGCGCACCCGCGGGAAGCAGGAGGGTGACGACTGGATCCTCAACGGGTCCAAGTGCTGGATCACCAACGGCGGCAAGTCGAGCTGGTACACCGTCATGGCCGTCACCGACGCCGACAAGGGTGCCAACGGCATCTCCGCGTTCATGGTGCACAAGGACGACGAGGGCTTCGTCGTCGGCCCCAAGGAGAAGAAGCTCGGCATCAAGGGCTCACCCACCGCGGAGCTGTACTTCGAGAACTGCAAGATCCCCGGAGACCGCATCATCGGCGAGCCCGGCACCGGCTTCAAGACGGCGCTGCAGACCCTCGACCACACCCGCCCGACCATCGGCGCCCAGGCCGTCGGCCTCGCGCAGGGCGCTCTCGACGCGGCGATCGCGTACACCAAGGACCGCAAACAGTTCGGCAAGTCGATCAGCGACTTCCAGGCCGTGCAGTTCATGCTCGCCGACATGGCGATGAAGGTCGAGGCCGCGCGCCTCATGGTGTACACCTCCGCCGCCCGCGCGGAGCGTGGCGAGAAGAATCTCGGTTTCATCTCCGCCGCCGCCAAGTGCTTTGCTTCGGACGTCGCCATGGAGGTCACCACGGACGCAGTCCAGCTGTTCGGTGGAGCCGGCTACACCACGGACTTCCCGGTAGAGCGCATGATGCGGGATGCGAAGATCACCCAGATCTACGAAGGCACCAACCAGATCCAGCGCGTCGTCATGTCGCGTGCCCTGTTGAAGTAGGCGGCTACGCCGCCCGTGAGTGGTTAGCGAGTCTCTGGACTCGCTAACCACTCACGGGCATGACTAAGGAGAATCGTGGAACTAGTAGGAGTGATCGGCGGCGGCACCATGGGCGCCGGCATCGCCGAAGTATGTATCAAGGCCGGTAGCTCGGTGTTGATCCTCGAAACCAAGCAGGAGTACGCCGAGGCCGCGCAGGGCCGGATCGAGAAATCGCTGGCTCGGGCGGTGAAGGCGGGCAAGCTCGACCAGGACGCCGCGGACGCCGCCCTCGCCCGCGTGCGCGTCACCCTCGACATCGACGACTTCGCGGACCGCGACCTCGTGATCGAGGCTGCACCGGAGATCGAGTCGCTCAAAGTCGACATCTTCCAGAAGCTCGACAAGATCGTGAAGCCGTCCGGCATCCTGGCGTCGAACACGTCGTCCATCCCGCTGATCAAGATGGCCAACGCCACGCAGCGCCCGGGACAGGTCGTCGGTATCCACTTCTTCAACCCGGTTCCGGTGATGCCGCTGGTCGAGATCGTGGTCAGCCTGGTCACCTCCGAGGAGACCGTCACCGTAGTCACCGACTACGTCAAGAACACCCTGCGCAAGAAGACGGTGCGTGCCGGCGACCGCGCGGGATTCATCGTCAATGCGCTCCTCATCCCGTACCTCACGTCGGCGGTCCGCATGCTCGAGTCGGGCTACGCCACCGCCGAGGACATCGACGAGGCGATGAAGGGCGGCTGCGGCTACCCGATGGGTCCGCTGACCCTCATCGACACCGTGGGCCTCGACATCACGCTCGCCGCGGCGGAGTCGCTGTATGCCGAGTTCGCCGAGCCTCACTACGCCCCGCCGACGCTGCTCAAGCGCAAGGTCGATGCGGGACATCTGGGCAAGAAGAGCGGTAAGGGTTTCTACGACTACAGCTAGTTCCGCGTCTGCGGGAGCCCGTCGCGACGTCGCGGCGGGCTTTCGCCGTTCTTGACCGCGTACCCCATGTAGGAGATGGCGGTGCTGCGTACCTGCCCGAAGTCGAGTCGCCGGCTCAGCTCTCCGTAGGTCAGTGTTCGACCGCCTGCCCGGGCGAGGTCGAGGAGGCGCAGTGGATTTCTCGACCGCGGCCCGAGTCCGACGATCGCCCCGAGTCGCAGCCCGTGCCGCCCCATCACGGATTCCAGTTCCTGCGGCCGCACGCACATGGACCAGTCGTGGATGGGTGTATCGAACATTCTGGTCATACGCCATTCCTGCATGATCTTGATGGCCACCAGTTTGCTGACGAAGGTCCGGTTGATGGTGTCGAACAGGTACAGACCACCCGGCTTCAGCGCCCTGGCCGTCTCGGCGATCACGCCGTCGAGATCGGAGACGTGTTCGAGGACATCGCAGCAGTAGACGACGTCGAACGAGGCGTCGGGCACCGGCAATTTCTCCCCGGCACCGATGCGGTACTCGATGTCCAGATCGGCGTCGGTGGCGTGCTTGCGCGCAGTAGCGATCGACACCTCCGATGGGTCGACCCCGACCACCCGGAAACCAATGTGGGTGAACTCCTCGGCGAGAAATCCGCCGCCGGAGCCGACGTCGAGCGCGCAGAGACCGCGATAGTCGGACCCCAGATGCTCGGTGAGCACCGTGCGGAAGTATGCAAAACGTCCTGGCGTGAGGCTTCCGTGCAGCAAGTTCAGTGGGTTGTCCTCCTCCCACCATGACTCGCCTCGACGGTTGTAGACGTCGTTGTCGATGACCACGGACCACCTTCCCAACCCAGGACGCACGAAGACACGGTCCACCCTTCCCCTGCGCGTCGATCTCTTCAACCCGGCGGGTGTGCGCAATGCTCGTTCCATGACAATCCGGGCCGCACACGTCGGCATGGTGCTCGGTGGGTTCGCCGTCGGCGTGGCGTCGGCCTCGCCGATGCCCACCGAGTACGCGTTCGTGATCGTGGGCTCCCGCGTCGGGACGCTGTTCACCAGCGGCGTCGTCGGCGCAGTCCTCGGCGCGCTCGTCGCCGTGGTGGTGGCCACACGCCTGCGCGCCCGACTCGGCCTGGCGATGTCGGCGGTGTCCGGCCTGACGCTTCTGGCGATCGGCCCGGTGGTCGGGTCTTCACCGTTCGTGCTGTACACCAACGGGATCGGTGTGGGACTGCTGCTGGGCGGCTTGGCGGGTCTGTCCGGCGCGAGCGACCGCGCCCGACTCCAGACCGCCCTCGCGGCGGGCGTGGTCGGCGGGTTGCTCCTGGCGGGACCACTCGACCAGTACCGGCACTCCACCGCTGTGCCGAGGAGGTACGCGGACTACCTACCCGAGCCGCCGCACAGCACGGATCTGCTCGCCCTGGCGTTCCTCGCGGTGACCGCGATCGTGGTCATGGTCGCGCTGCAGTCCGGCGACTTCGACGCGTCGTCGGAGTCCTCGCCCGACCGCCGCACCAGGCCGCTGGTGGTCGGATTGGTCCTGCCGGTGCTCGGACTGCTGCTGTACTGGCAGCTCGTCCGTGCGATCGATGCTCTGGGTACCGGCCCCGCGGTGCAGGATCGGTGGATACTCGGGGTCGCTCTGGTTCCGGTCGTCATCGCCGCGGCAGTGTGGTTGGAGACCCGTACCGGAACAGTGCTTCTCGCGGCGACGGCGTTCATCGCGGCGAGCGACGGCGCGCAGACGGCCTGGTTCACGGATTCGTGGCTGTGGTTACTCGTTCCCGCCGCACTCGTGGCGCTCGGCGCGGCACTCGGCCGGGTACTGCCCCAACCTCTGTTCGGCATCGCGGCGCTCGCCCTCGTGGCGGTGTCGGCGGTCTTCGACACGGCGCCCTGGGACAATGTGTACACCGGTGCCGTGGTGCTTCTTCTGCCGGCCGCCGCCGCGTTCACCCTGACAGCGAGCCTGCCGTCGAGCGCTCCCGTGGTGACCACGTCGCTGGCTGGACCGGCGGCGTTCGCGATTCCCTTGACAGCCGATTTCGGTTGGACCGCCTATGCGCCCCTGAAGGGAGGAGACTCCGCGCTCGAACCGAGCGCGTGGGACGGAATGTCGACCGCGGCTCCGGTGGTCGCAGTGGTGGCGTGTGGGCTGGCGATCGCCTATCTCCAGCGCCGACCGGCCCCATAGCGCCAAGCTGGTTCATGGCACTTCATCGGCGGGCTTTCCTGTTGGCGTGCGTCCTGGCTCTGGGAGCTGCGTGTACGACGACAGATCAGGCGTCGGGCCCGGACACCTCGGCGAGCGCGGCCGCGTCGGGAACAGAATCCGCAGATTCGGCGCAGGCGGACGGGGTGATGACGATCGTGCGCGACGCAATGGCGCAGGCCCACCTACGGGCGGTGATCGTTCGTGTCACGGTGGACGGCAAGGAAATCGTCACCGAGGCCGTCGGCGAGTCGATGACGGGGGTGCCGGCCACCACCGACATGCACTTCCGCAATGGCGCGGTAGCCATCTCGTACGTGTCCACGCTGCTGCTCCAACTCGTCGACGAGAAAAAGGTGAGCCTCGACGACAAGGTGTCGACGTGGCTGCCCGACATTCCCCACACCGACCGCGTGACGCTCCGTCAGCTCGCCCAGATGACCTCGGGCTACGTCGATTATGTGCTCGGCAATACCGACTTCGACAAGGCGATCTACGCCGACCCCTTCCGTAATTGGACCCCCGAAGAACTTCTGGCTTACGCCACCTCCAAGCCACTGCTCTACGAGCCCGGAACCAACTGGAACTACGCCCATACCAATTACGTCATTCTCGGGTTGGCGCTCGAGAAGATCACCGGTCAGCCGATGACGACTCTCATGCAGGACAAGGTGCTCGGACCACTCGGCCTGGACAACACCACGGATCCGGGGACGGCGGCGATCACCGAACCGGTCCTGCACGCATTCTCGTCCGAGCGGCGGGAGGCACTGCAGATTCCGCCCGGCACATCGTTCTACGAGGAATCGACATTCTGGAACCCGTCGTGGACGATCACCCACGGCGCCATCCAGACCTCGAACATCTACGACCTCCACGACACTGCGATAGCCATCGGCACAGGCAAACTCCTGTCCCGTGAGTCGTACGAGGCCATGATCTCGACGGACCTGCGGGGCAAGACGACCACCCTGCCTGGCTGTCCCACGTGTTTCCCGCAATCGGACGACTACACCTACGGGCTCGGGCAGCCCATCGTCGGCAACTGGTTGATGCAGAATCCCCTCTTCAGCGGATACGCGGCGGCCGAGGCGTACTTGCCGTCGAAGAAGATCGCGATCGCCGTGGCCGTCACCTACGACCAAGCCGCGTTCGACGACACCGGTGCGTACAAGAACGAAGCCGATATTCTGTTCCGGAAAATCGGCGCGTATCTCGCTCCCGACGACGCTCCGGGCATCCCGGCCGGAGCCTGACATGGCGGCGGCTCTCCGATTGAACACGCGACAGGGCCGCTGGGTTGTCGTCGCCACCGTCCTCGGCTCCGGCCTTGCCCTTCTGGACGGCACGGTGGTGAATATCGCGTTGCCGCACATCGGCGAGGATCTCGGGTCGGGTGTCGAGGGTTTGCAGTGGACCCTCAGTGGTTACACACTTGCGCTGGCGTCCCTGATTCTGCTGGGCGGGGCCCTCGGCGACCGCTGGGGCCGAAGACGTGTCTTCGTCTGGGGGACAGTGTGGTTCACCGTCGCGTCGGTGCTGTGCGGCCTCGCGCCCGACATCACCTTTCTGGTGGTCGCCCGCATTCTCCAGGGAATCGGAGCCGCGCTGCTGACCCCGGGGAGTCTCGCCTTGATTTCGGCGTCCCTGCACGAGGACGACCGCGGTGCGGCGATCGGACTGTGGTCCGGACTCGGCGGGGTGGCGGGGGCTATCGGGCCGTTGCTCGGCGGGTGGCTGGTGGAAGTGGCGGGGTGGCGATCCGTTTTCTTCCTGAACGTTCCGCTGGCCGCCGTAGTCATCTGGGCGTCTATTCGACACATACCCGAAAGCCGCGACCCTCATCCGCCGGATCATCTGGATGTCCTCGGGTCGGTGTTCGCGGTGTTCGGGCTGGGCGCCCTCACTTACGGACTGATCGAAATGAATCCGATCGCCGGTGTGGGCGGGGTCGTGGCGCTCACCGCGTTCGTCGTGGTGGAACGCCGATCCCCTGATGCCCTCGTGCCACCCGCGCTTTTCAGGTCCCGCATGTTCGTGGCAGCGAACCTGGTGACTTTCGCCGTATACGCGGCGATCGGTGGGGTCTTCTTCCTGTTGGTGATGCAGCTTCAGCTGGTGGCGGGGTATTCACCGGTTGGCGCCGGCCTTGCCACCATGCCGATCACTCTCGCAATGCTGGCCCTCTCCTCCCGCGCCGGTCGCTATTCGCAGAAGCACGGTCCGCGACTGCCGATGACGCTCGGCCCCGCGCTCGCGGCCATTGGCCTCCTCCTCATGACACGGATCGGGTCCGACTCGTCGTACTGGTCCGACGTCCTGCCGGGCGTGATCGTGTTCGGACTCGGGCTGTCGACCATCGTCGCCCCGCTGACCACCGCGGTTCTCGGATCGGTTCCCGTCGAGCAAGCCGGTGTCGCGTCCGGGGTCAACAACGCCGTGGCGCGCACCAGCCAGCTACTCGCCGTGGCCGCGCTGCCGGGTCTCGCCGGGATCGACGCTGCCAGCCTGGCCGAACCCGACAGCTTCTCGCAGGGCTTCCGGATCGCGATGTTCCTGTGCGTCTCCATGCTGGTCGTAGGCGCGATCATCGCAGCCGCCCTCATCCGCACGCCGGCGGCGACGGCACAGGTTCCCCCAGATTCCGTTGCTTGCCAACCACATTGCGACGTCACCGGACCCGCGGTACAACCGACCACTATCCGGTCCGGGACTAGTCCGGCATGACCCGCAGCGTGGCGCCGGGCCCGCGCACCTCCTCGTGCAAGCCCTCCATCTTAGCGTCGAGGTGCCGGGCGTCCAGGGTGAGCGGGAGTCCTTTGCGGGCGGTCTTGCCGAGGACGCTGTCCGCCGATTTCAGGCGCGACTTCACATGTTCGATCGGACTGTGGTCGTGAATGTAGGTGAACTCGTCCTTCAGGATGTTGATCTTGGTCATCATCTCGTCGATCCCGAACTTGTACGACATCAGAAAGCGAATGAACTCGCGCCGTTGGTCGATGAGGGCCTCCGCTTATCGAGGTCGGGCCTCTCGTATTCTGGTCGCGTGGTGACTTCGGGTACCGACCCCGCGAGCGTGCGCGTCGACAGCTGGACCTGGGCGGTCCGGCTGTTCAAGACGCGCTCGGCAGCGGCTGCGGCGTGCCGGTCGGGGCACGTGCGGGTCAACGGCTCCCCGGCCAAGCCTGCGCAGCCGGTGAAGGTGGGCGACGAGGTCCGTATTCGCGCCGCCGGAACCGAGCGCATCGTGGAGGTGACCCGCCCCATCGCCAAGCGAGTCGGTGCTGTCATCGCCGCGGAGTGCTACACCGACAACACACCGCCACCTCCTCCTCTCGAGGTTCTCGCCTCTCTTCCCCGACGCGACCGCGGGGCCGGCCGGCCGACCAAACGCGAACGTCGGGAGATGGATCGGCTCCGTGGGATGACGGACTCAGACCGGGGTGTGGCTGAGGATGTGTAGCGCGCCGGGCACGGCCTCGATCGTCACCGGGAGCGGACCGACGCGGTCACCGTCCGCGTAGGCCGTGATGCCGTCGCACCGCAACCGCACCGTCCGCGAACGGTAGGTCTGCACTTCGGGAAGATCGACATGGGTGCCCTTGTAGACCCGGGGGAACAACCGGACCAGCCGCGCCCGTGATCCGTATCCCACCACGGTGACGTCGAGAAGGCCGTCGGCCTTGTTCGCTCCGGGGCAGATCTGCATTCCGCCGCCGTAGGATCGGCCGTTGCCCACCGCAACCAACGTGGCGTCCACCTGCACGGTGGCGTCGTCCAGTTCGATCGAATAGTCCAGGGGACGAAGCCGCGTGAGCTCCGCCAGCATGGCCAAGTTGTACCGCATCGGCCCCTTGGGCCACGTCATCCGATTGGCCCGATCGGTGACGAGCGAATCGAAACCGCTCGCCACCACCGTGCCCGCCCAGACCACCGCCCCATCCGTGAGCGTGATCCGGGCGAGATCCGACTCCTGGACCTCACCGTCCGCGATCACATCGGCCGCCGCGACCGGATCGCCGACGGGAACCCCGAACTCGCGCGCATGATCGTTTCCGGTACCTGCGGGGATCAGTCCGATCGGTGTTCCCGACCGTGCCGCGGCCTGCAAGCCGATGCTGATCGCACCGTCCCCACCGACGACGACCAGCGCATCGGTGCCGTCATCGATGGCCCGGCGGGCAAGCGTGCGCGCATGATCGGCGTCGGTCCCGATGATCTCGGTGACCGTCACACCGCGTTCACGCAGCCGCCCCACGCCCTTACGTCCGGCGACCGGGGCGTGGCCGTGCCCGGCCAGCGGGTTGATCAGGACCGTGACCCGCTCGACGGTCTTCGTCGTGCTCACGGAATCAACTTTCCGGGATTGAGGATTCCGGCCGGGTCCACCGCATCCTTGATCGCCCGCAGGATGGTGACCCCGAGATCGCCGATCTCCTTACGCATCCACGGGCGGTGGTCGACGCCGACCGCGTGGTGATGCGTGATGGTCCCGCCGGCGGCGACGATCGCGTCACCCGCAGCGGTTTTCGCTTGTCGCCACTGTTCGAGTGGGTCGGCCGCCTGAGCGCAGACCACGGTGAAGTACAGCGAGGCCCCCGTCGGATACGTGTGGGAGATGTGGCACAGCACGAGCGGTGGAGTGCCCTGCTCGGACAGCGCCGAGGTGAGCGCCGTCGTCACCGCCGCACGGAGCGCGGCGAGATTGCCCCAGTGCGTGGAGGTTTCGAGGGTTTCGCAGAGTGCACCGGCGTCGAGCAGGGAGTCGCGTAGATAAGGTGCATCGAAACGTCCGTGCTCCCAGCTGTTCCCGGGATCCGCCCCCAACGACGTGCCTCCGTGCGCCTGCAGCACCGCGCGAGCCTCGGCCACCCGCTCGGCGGTGTGTGCGGCGGTGCCTTCGAACGTGGTGATCGCCAGGCAGCCACCGGCGACGGCCTCGTCACCGATCTTGTCGGTGGTCGCCAGATTCACACCGGTTTCGGCCTCGTCGGACAGTCGCAGCACGGTGGGAACAGCACCTTCCTGCCGCAGGGCGCGCAGAGCGGCAGCGCCCGTCTCGAAGTCGGGGAAGTTCCAGCCCTCACGGACGGTCGACTCGGGAACGGCATGCACCCGCACGCGCACCCGGGTGATCACGCCGAGGGTTCCCTCCGAGCCGACGAACAACTCCCCCAGGTCCGGTCCCGCAGCGGACGCCGGCGCCCGTCCCGTGTCGAGAATGCCGGCCGGAGTGACGACGCGCAGCCCCTCCACCATGTCCTCGAACCGGCCGTAGCCGGCGGACGCCTGCCCCGAGGACCGGGTCGCCGCGAAGCCGCCGATGGTGGCGAACCGGAAGCTCTGCGGGAAGTGCCCCAACGACAAGCCGTGCGCCCCCAACAGCTCTTCGGCACGCGGTCCCGTCACACCGGCGCCCAGGGTCGCGACACCGGACTCGGCATCGAGGTCGAGCAGGGTGTCGAACCTCCGCAGATCGAGCGACACGACGGCGGCGAATCGGTCGCGCACCGGATCGAGACCGCCCACGACGCTCGTGCCTCCCCCGAACGGCACCACGGCGATCGCGTTGTCCGTGCAGTAGCGCAGCACTTCACCGACCTCGTCGTCGGTTCCCGGGGTGATCACCGCGTCGGGCGCATCCTGCGGTTCCGAGCTGCGACGGCGCAGCAGGTCGAGAGTGCTTTTTCCGCCGGCACGCAGGAGGCGATCGGTGTGCGCGGTACTGCAGAACCGCTCCCCGACGATGGTCGCCAGGGCGGCCCGGTCCTTCTCGGACAGAGCGCTGGGAGCGAGGACGACATCCTCCGGGTTCCGCTCCGGAGCCTCGGTGATCGACACCCCCAGCGCCTGCTGCAGCAGGGCTTTGATCCCGTCAGAGAGAACCTTCCGCTTCTCCGGCGCACCCCAGGCATCCCACTGCATCGGGGGTGCCGTCAGGACGGCCTGATCATCCGATCGCTCATTGCTCATGCGTTATAGTGTTACACATTATGTAAGAGTGTAACTAGGCTTCACCGTCGACCGCGCTCCCGCCACACCTGCCGGATGGGTCGTAACACCAGTCCCATCTGCCTGCGGGTCTTGCCGCGGGTCACCAGCACACCGATGATCGCGACCGCCCAGACCGGGTACTGCACCAGCCACGCCACGCGGAACGCCGCGAACGAGTACCCTCCCATCGCGTCGAGGATGAGCCCCATCGCCTGTATGACCAGCAACGAAGCGAGGAAACCGCCGATGTTGACCATCCCCTGCGCGGTACCCATGCTCGTGCTCGGGTTGAACATCCGGGCGTAGTCGAACCCGATCATCGAACCGGGACCGCCCACCGAAACGACCACCACGAGCAGAACCAGCATCCACATCGGCGCCGGGTCCGAAAGAGCGAGGACCGCCGTCCACATCGCGGCGTTGCTGATCATGATCGACAAAACAAGATATGACCGGCGCATGGGGAAACGCCCACTGAGGACGCCGATGATCGGCCCCGCGACGATCGCCGAGATCACCGACAGGGTGAGCAGCGAGCCTGCCTCCGCCGCTGATAGACCCTGCGCAGACCGCAGGTAGGGCACCCCCCACAGCAGCGCGAACGTGGTCATCGAGAACTGTGTGCCCATGTGCGTGAAGAATCCGAGCCGAGTGCCGGGACGCGCCCACACGGTTCTGATCTGCCTTCCCACCTCCCGCAGTCCCGCGGGCGCGGCCACTACCTCGAGGCCGGGCGGCGAGTTCCGGATCACCGAGACGGCCAGCACGAACGACAGCAACCCCAGTGAGGCGGCGCTGCCGTAGGCGAAGTTCCATCCGGGACCGTTGAGCAACAGCATCAACGGCAATGCCGACAGGATCTGGCCTATCTGCCCGAAGATGCCGGTCAGCTGGGACACCAGCGGGACGCGTCGCGGCGCAAACCACTGCGGCACCAGACGCAGCACCGAAATGAACGTCATCGCGTCGCCGATTCCGACGAGCACCCGCGCGGCGATGGCGATCGGCAGCGATTCGGTGACCGCGAGAAGCATCTGCGCCGACGCCATGATGAGAGCGCCGGACGCGATCATGCGCCGCGAACCGTACCGGTCGAGGAGCACTCCCGCCGGAATCTGCATTCCTGCGTACACCACGATCTGCAGGACGACGAAGCTGGAGAGCACGCTGGGACTGATCGAAAACCGTTCGGTTGCAGCGAGACCCGAAACACCGAATGAGGTGCGGTGGAGAACTGCGACGATGTAGGCGATGACCCCGACACCCCACACCAACCACACTCTGCTCATCGCAGATCAAACTACTCCCCGGCGACCGTTACCCGCCGGTTGCGCTACTCCCGCCCGAAGGACACCCACTGGGGATCGGCCGAGCGGTGGCCGACGGTGAGATCGGCGAGCAGGTCGAGACGAGCGATCTGGTCGTCGGTGAGCGTCAGCGCGAGCGCACCGGCATTCTCGGTGACGCGGGCAGCGAACCGGGTCCCGGGAATGGGCACCGTCGGCAGCCCGAATGCGCGTCCTTTCGCGTCGAGCCACGCCAACGACACCTGGGCGGGGGTTGCCTCGAGTTCGGCGGCCACCTCGCGAACGACGTCGAGCACCTTCGAGTTCGCGGTCAGTGCGTCGTCACCGAACCGCGGGAAGCGCCGGCGCAGGTCGTGCTCGTCCAGGGCGGCCGGGTCGTAGGTGCCGGTGAGGAAGCCGCGCCCGACCGGCGAGTACGGGACGAATCCGATGCCGAGCTCTGCCGCCGCCGGGACGACCTGCCGTTCCACGTCGCGGCTCCAGATACTCCACTCGCTCTGGATCGCGGCGATGGGATGCACTCCCGACGCTCGCCGCAGTTCGTCCCCGGTGGCCTCCGACAGTCCGATGTGCCGGACCTTGCCGGCGGCGACCTGCTCGGCGATAGCCCCGACGGTCTCCTCGATCGGCACAGTCGGGTCGACGCGGTGCAGGTAGTAGAGGTCGACGTGGTCGACACCGAGCCGGGCCAGCGAAGCCTCGAGCGCCTCCGCCACGTACTCGGGCTTGCCGTTGATGCCGCGCTGACCGTTGGCGATGTTGCCCACGAGGCCGAACTTGGTGGCCAACTGCACTTCGTCGCGGCGTTCCTTCAGGACCTTGCCCACCGCCACCTCACTGGCACCTCCGCCGTACACGTCGGCCGTATCGATGAACGTCACACCGATGTCGATTGCATGGTGCAGGGTCGCGAGGGCTTCACCGGGATCCACGGGTCCGTACACCGGGGCGACGGACATGGCCCCGTATCCCTGCGCACTCACGGTCAGCCCGTCGGACAGTTGCACGGTGGGGAGGGAGTTACTCATGCCGACCATCTTTACCGACTGGGCGGCACCGTGCACCGTCTGGAATCGCACTGATCGATATGCGGGTCGGGTAGCACCGGCCTGCCACGGGATTCGGGCGACCGGGCTGTCGGCGCGCGCCTAGGCTGTGACTCATGACAATCTCGGATCCGAAGCCCCGCAGCCGCGACGTCACCGACGGACTGGAGAAGACCGCAGCCCGCGGAATGCTCCGCGCGGTGGGCATGGGCGACGACGACTGGGGGAAATCGCAGATCGGCGTCGCATCGTCGTGGAACGAAATCACCCCCTGCAATCTCTCGCTCGACCGCCTCGCGAAGTCGGTGAAGGACGGGGTTCATTCGGGCGGTGGATACCCGCTCGAGTTCGGCACCATCTCCGTCTCCGACGGGATCTCCATGGGGCACGAAGGCATGCACTTCTCCTTGGTGTCGCGCGAGGTGATCGCCGACAGCGTCGAAACGGTGATGCAGGCCGAGCGCCTCGACGGTTCGGTCCTCCTTGCCGGGTGCGACAAATCGCTGCCCGGAATGCTGATGGCCGCCGCCCGGCTCGACCTGGCCAGCGTCTTCCTCTACGCCGGCTCGATCCTGCCCGGTATCGCGAAACTGTCCGACGGCAGCGAACGACAAGTCACCATCATCGACGCGTTCGAAGCGGTCGGCGCCTGCTCCCGCGGACTGATGAGTCGTGAAGATGTCGACACCATCGAGCGCGCAATCTGTCCCGGCGAAGGTGCCTGCGGCGGAATGTATACCGCTAACACCATGGCCAGTGCCGCGGAAGCACTGGGTATGTCCCTTCCCGGCAGCGCCGCTCCCCCGGCGACCGACCGCCGCCGCGACGGCTTCGCCCGGCGCAGCGGCGAAGCCGTGGTCGAACTGCTTCGCCGGGGCATCACCACCAGCGACATCCTCACCAAAGAGGCATTCGAGAACGCGATCGCCGTCGTCATGGCGTTCGGTGGATCCACCAACGCCGTCCTGCACCTTCTCGCCATCGCTCACGAAGCCGGGGTCGAACTGACCCTCGACGACTTCAGTCGGGTCGGAGCACGTGTCCCGCACCTGGCGGATGTCAAACCGTTCGGCTCGCACGTCATGACGGATGTCGATCACATCGGCGGTGTTCCCGTCGTCATGAAGGCGCTCCTCGACGCCGGACTCCTCCACGGCGACTGCCTGACGGTCACCGGCAAGACCATGGCGGAGAACCTCGCGGACATCGCGCCCCCGGACCCGGACGGCAAGGTGCTCCGCGCGATGAGTTCACCCATCCACCCGACCGGTGGCATCACCATCCTGAAGGGTTCACTCGCACCCGGGGGTGCCGTGGTGAAGTCGGCGGGTTTCGACTCCGACGTGTTCACCGGCACCGCCCGCGTCTTCGATCGCGAGCGAGCCGCGATGGACGCCCTCGAGGACGGCACCATCACCAGCGGTGACGTGGTCGTCATCCGCTACGAGGGACCCAAGGGCGGTCCCGGAATGCGGGAGATGCTGGCCATCACCGCCGCGATCAAGGGCGCCGGCCTCGGCAAGGACGTGCTGCTCCTCACCGACGGCCGCTTCTCGGGCGGCACCACCGGCCTGTGCGTCGGCCACGTCGCACCCGAGGCCGTCGACGCGGGGCCCATCGCCTTCGTCCGCGACGGCGATCAGATTCGGCTCGACGTGGGCACCGGGACGCTGGACCTGCTCGTCGACGAAGAGGAACTCACCGCCCGGAAGAACGGGTGGGAGCCGCTCCCGCCGCGCTATACCCGTGGCGTTCTGGCCAAGTACACCAAGCTGGTCGGCTCCGCTTCCGGCGGCGCTGTCTGCGGCTAGGCGCTCCGCGCCCGTGAGTGGTTGACGAGTCCAGAGACTCGTTAACCACTCACGAGCGCCGAAGGCGCCTAAATGGGCCGGAAGCCTGCGCCCGGACCGCCGCTCGCATTCATGTCGCCGACGATCACCGACATGTTGGTTCCGATCTCCGGGCCGATGCACGGAGCAGCCAAATAGGCGTTGACCATGGCAACGAGGGTGGTACCGACGACCAGCGGTGCACCGGAATCGCCCTCCACCACGCACGCCTGCGTCCACGTCTCCTGGGTTTGCATCAGGTCGCCGTACACGATTCCGCAGGTGTTGCCGGTGGTTCGTCCTTCCTTGCATGCGACCTGCGGGAAGCTGGCCGGGGCACCGATCTGGGTGATGGTGACATTGCCGACCCGGTTGACCGGCACCACCTTCGCCCGATCGAACTGGATCACCGCGTAGTCGAGCGCCGGGTTCGACTTCACGAACGTGCCCACCACTCCGGTGTCCAACGCAGCTTCGGAGACCACGGTGGAACCGACATCACCACAATGGCCCGCCGTCACACCGACCAGGCGACCGCCGCTGTCATTCCCGATCGTGGTGAGCGTGCACACCAACTCGTCATTCACCACGATCCCCGACCCACCCCCGAGGACCGCCGGAGGCGCGGCCGTCGCGATACCACTGCCAAGAAAACCCAGAACTCCCACCGTGGCTGCAACAACCGCCGCGAATCGTTTCAACATTGTTCGAACCTTCCCGGAAAATGAGCCCCGACGGCCGCGTGTCTCCCCATAAGAATCCCACCCCACCCATTGCGCGCGTGGGGGAATGCGACGGAGAATCGCGGCCGCCAGCTCACTTACCGGCGCCGAGCGCCACAGCTCACTCCCCGGCGCCGAGCGCCACAGCTCACTCCCCGGCGCCGAGCGCCTCCAGCGCCTTCCGGGCGTCCTCGAGTTGCCTGCTCAGCTCCTCGACCCTCGCCGCGGCGAGGTTGCGCGCCGCAACGATGATCGACTCGACGGCCTCGATCGCCGTCTCCTCGCCCAGTTCGCGCACGGCACGCTCCACGGCCTCCGGCGAGACGGGGACGGCCTTACCCGGACGTTTGGCCCCGTGCGCGACGGTGACACTCCAGTCGTTGTCCGCTCCGGCGTGGATGGTGACGCTCACGCCGGCGGGGGCTTTCTTCGTTGTCCGTTTCGCGGGCGTCGCGGCGGATTTCGGTGCGGCAGCGACGGGCTCGGGCGCCGACACGGTGCTCGGCGCCGGAGCCTTGGCGGCGGGCGGACCGGGCTCGATCTCCTGGTGGACAGCGGGCTTCGCGGGTACTGTCGCGGGTGCGGTCTTCGGTGCTGGAAGGCGTTTCATCATGAGCTCCTCCGCTTCGAACGGAAGCTCGTCGTCGACACCCTTGGGCCGAATCATCACCGTATTACCCTGCACCGAAAGAGCTCTCGCCGACGCGCCTGCTTCGAGACGAAGGCTCGGCATCGCCTCGCGCAGATACACGGTGGCGCGTCTGCCCTCCGCGATCGCAGCAGCGAGGGTCTCGAGATTCTCCGCTGTCAGGTGATCCGGTGTGGCGGCTGCACCGGAACGTCTACGGGGCGGCATGGCGCTGTCCTTTCTGGGGTGATCTCGCGAACGGGCTCGTGAGCCCAGCAACTCTCGCACACGCCACCGACGTTTCCGCACCGGGCGGGCCCGCACAATGGCAGATTGAGAGCAGATCGAAGGCAAGTGATGAGCGCGCGAGAGGACAGCAGTGGTCGCGGACACCAATGACGACGAGACGGAGACGGTTCCGGAGGTCGAGCCGAGCCTGCTCCGCGACATCCAGGCCGATCTGGAGGAGTCGCTGCTCGGTGGCCCTCGGCGATACACCCGGCTGGAGATCGCCGAGTTCGCGGGAGTGTCGGTCGAACGTGCGGACCGACTGTGGGTGTCCATGGGTTACGCAGTGGACACCGACCCACACGGGGTGATGTTCACCGAGGGAGACATCGAAGCCCTGCGCACCATCGCGTCTCTCGTCGATCGAGGGATCATCTCGCCGGACCGCGAAGTGGCGGCTGCCCGTGCGCTCGGCCAATCGATGTCCAGGCTGGCCGAGTGGCAGGTGTCGCTGATCAGCACCCACATCATCGAACAGCTCGCCGGCTCCACCGATAGTGACCCGGAAGCGATCCGGCGGCAGGTGCGCGAACTGACCGCCGACATCCTGCCCGCGGTCGAGTCGCTGCAGGCTTATGTGTGGCGACGGCACATCGCGTCCACGACGGGCCGCAACGTGGGCAACCCGGGCGAGGAAGTGGCTAGCCGCACTTTGGTCGTCGGCTTCGCGGATATCGTCGGGTACACCTCGCTCACCCGCCAATTGGGCGCGCGGGATCTCGCCGACCTGCTGGAACGGTTCGAGTCGGCTTCGGCGTCCGTGATCAGCGGACACCACGGCTGGGTGGTGAAGACCGTGGGCGACGAGGTGATGTTCGCGGTCGAGTCGCCGGCCGACGCCGCCGCCATCGCCTTCACTCTTCAGGAACAGGTACTCCCCGACGAGGGCGACCCGAATCTCCGGGTGGGCCTCGCGATGGGACCGGCTCTCGTTCGATTCGGGGATCTCTACGGCTCCGTCGTCAACACCGCGGCGAGACTGACAAGTTCGGCACGTCCCGGCACGGTGCTGATCGACGACGAGCTCGCCGGCGCACTGGCCGACACCCCCGGCTGCTATCTCAAGCAGCTACGACCGCGACGGGTCCGGGGTATACGGCGGCTCGAGCAGTATGTGCTGCGACGAGACCGCGAGGGCTAACTCTCTGGTATCAGCTTCCGAAGGGCAGGGTTCCGGGCGGAATGGAGTATCCACTGCTTCCTGCGGCTACCCCGCCCCACGCACCGAGGATCCAGTTGAGTGCTTCAGTGATCATCGAGAAAGCCCTTCCCACATCATCTTGTCGACACGACCGGCAATTGGGTGCCGGGCGCAGGTGCCACGGTAACGACGCGGTCCCGAGCTGTCGACGTCACAGAGCCTGAGCTGGCGGAACTTCGGCAATCACCGGCGACGGCCGCGACGCGATCTGCGCGGCCCGCGCGGTCTCGATCTGCGCGGCCCGCGCGGCCAGAAAGTCGTCGACGATCTGTTCGCAGGCCTCCCGGCCCAGCGGGGTCAGCGTGGCGAGGCGAGTGAAGACGAGTGGGCCGACCAGTTGAGCGAGCGCGAGGTCGTAGTCGAATTCACCGAGCCGCTCGGCGGCCTCCGGTGTCCCGAAGATCCGGTCGAAGGCCGCGCGGTACTGTTCCACGATCGTCTGCCTCAGCGTGCGCAGTTCCGGCTTGTCCGACTCCAGCGCAGCCGCACTGGAATAGTCCTCCAGCGCCGGGCCCATTCCCAGCCAGCACATCGCGGTGACGTGCATCGGCGCGCTCTCGATCAGGGTGGCCTGACTGACCATCAACTCGACCAGCTGGTCGCGGAGATCGCCCTCCTCGGAAACGGTCGGAGCGGGCGGAATGAGTCGTCCGAATGCAGCGGCCACCAACTCTGTGCCGTTGCCGAAATGCCGGTACAGCGTGGCACGCGCCACCTTCGCCAGTGCGGTGACGGCATCGATGGTGACGGCTTCCGTACCACCCTTGGCGAGCAGAGTCGTCGCTGCGTCGAGAAGCCTCGCGCGGGAACGCTGCTTGCGGGGATCCTGCTCGGTCATCTGGCCGCCGTTCTCGCCGTGGACACCACTTGTGAACTAACAGTCTACCAACGATACTGACAGTCTCATTTCCTATCGGGAGGACCACCGTGCATCCTCGCAACGAGGCACCACAGGTACAGGCCGACCAACCGGACACGACTGGATGGACGTTCCGGCAGATATGGATGCTGGTGGTTTCCTGCTGTGCGGTCGCGCTCGTCGTCGCAGCGATGGCGGCGCTGAACACCGCGTTGCCGGACCTGGCACGCGACACCGGGGCCACCCAGAGTCAGCTCACCTGGATCGTTGACGGCTATACCCTGACGCTCGCGGCCCTGCTCCTGCCCGCAGGCGCACTCGGGGATCGGTACGGCCGACGTGAACTTCTCATGCTGGGACTGCTCGTTTTCGGCGCCGCCACCGCGGTGCCCCTCATCAACGACGCGCCCGAGTGGATCATCGGATCGCGAGTGGCTGCGGGAGTGGGGGCAGCCTTCGTGATGCCCGCGACGCTGTCGCTGCTCACAGCGGGTTTTCCGCCGTCGCAGCGCGGGCGGGCCGTGGGCATCTGGTCCGGCGTGGCCGGTTCGGGTGCCATCGCCGGAATGCTGGTGTCCGGTGCGCTTCTCGAGAAGTGGTCGTGGATGGCGATCTTCGTCAGCCTCGCGGTGGTGTCCGGGCTCATCCTGCTCGTCAGCTTCACCATTCCCTCGTCCAGGGACGCGAGCCATTCTCCGCTCGACCTGCCCGGCACTGCATTGATCGTGACCGCCGTCGGCATGTTCGTCTTCGGCACCATCGAGGCCCCGCATCGAGGCTGGCTGGATCCTGTCGTCCTGGTTCTGCTCGTCGGCGGACTCGTCGCCGCCGGCGCTTTCGCCTGGGTGGAACTCCGCCGAGAACATCCCCTTCTCGACGTGCGATTGTTCGGCAATCGTGCCTTCGGGTCGGGGTCGATGTCACTGCTCCTGCAGTTTCTCGCCTCCCTCGGGCTCTTCTTCCTGGCGATCCAGTACCTGCAGTTGGTGCTGGAGTACTCGCCCCTGCAGTCGGCGCTGGCGCTCGCGCCCATTGCGGTTCCGGTCGTCATGATGTCCGCCGTCATGCCGCTGGTCGTCCCGCACGTCGGCCTCCGGCCACTTCTGGCGGCCGGGACCGCCATCCTCGGCGCGGGAATCTTCCTGCTGGTTCGCCTGGATGCGGATTCGAGTTATCTGGAGGTGTCCTTCCCCCTCATCGTCGCGGCCTTGGGCATCGGGCTGTGCACCGCACCTGCCACCGCCGCGATTGTCCAGAACACTCCCGATGCCAAGCAGGGCGTCGCCTCTGCCGTCAACGACGCCGCCCGCGAGATCGGGTCGGCCATCGGAGTGGCCCTGGCCGGCAGCATCCTCGCCACCGGCTACAGCCGGAACGTCCAGCCGGCGGTCGACGCACTTCCCGAACAAGCGAAGGAACCGGTCTCCGGCTCACTGGCGGCCGCACTGCACGTCGCCGAAACGGCGGGCCCACAGGGCGAGCAGCTGGCGACGTTCGCGCGCGACGCACTCCTGAAGGGAATGGACGAGGCCTCCGTCGTCTTGGCCGGAGTGTTGTTCGCCTCCGCGGTCCTGCTCGGAGTGTGGGCGCCCGGTCGCCGACACCCGTCGGTTCGCGTCGATGCAGCCGAGCGGGATGCCGCCGAGCGAACGGCCGACATCGACTGAATGAACGTTGCCCTTGTGACCCCTGTCATTGTATCGTTCAGTATCAGTAACACGCTGTCACACTTAATTGACCGCACCGGCCACTGATCAAGGGGTAGTCATGACCGCATCGATTGTCGTCTCCGACCGCGAAGAGACCGCTCAGCGCCTGCTGGCGTCCTCGGCCCGCAAGTCCTACGACCCGATGGTGGAGGTCGACTGGGAAGCACCCATTCCCGACGACAAGTTCGGGCTCACGCCCGAGTGGAGCACCCTGTACGGCACCGCGCTGTGGGACGAGATGACCGACGCGCAGAAGATCGAGCTCACCAAGCACGAGGCGGCGAGCGTCTCGAGCGTCGGGTTGTGGTTCGAGATCCTGTTGATGCAGATGCTGCTCCGCGACGTGTACGGGCGCGACAAGCACTCCCGGCACGTCCAGTTCGCCCTCACCGAGGTGGCCGACGAGTGCCGCCACTCGGTGATGTTCGCTCGCGCCGGCGAACGCCTCGACATGCCGAGTTACGGCCCGCACCCCGTGATCCACAAGCTCGGACGTATCTGGGGTGGCTTCTTCAAGGGCGCCAATGCGTACGCCAGCGTGATGGCCGCCGAGGAGATCCTCGACATGATGCAGCGCGACTTCATGAAGGACGAGCGGGTGCAGCCCGTCACTCGGACGGTGAGCAAGATCCACGTCCTCGAAGAAGCCCGGCACATCCGCTTCGCACGCGAGGAAGTCGGACGACGCATCGAGGGCGCCAGCTGGGCACGACTGCAGCTGGAGCGCCTCAACACGGCCGTCGTCGTCTACTTCGTCATGAAGAGCATGATCCGCAAGGAGGTGTACTCGAATGCCGGCCTCGATCCGGAGCGTGCCATCGCCGAGGCCAAGCGGAACCAGCACTACAAGGACACCGTCCGCACGTCCGGTTCCAAGCTGATGCAGTTCCTCGACAGCGTCGGCCTCGTCGGCGGCCCGTCCAAGCGGCTGTACAAGAAGGTCCACCTGCTCTGAGTCAGCTGGGCACAGTGTCCAGATAGGACACACAGGTCGAGGTGATTTCGAGTACGCGTGCCGAAGGGATGTCGAAGAACATTCCCGCCACGCGCACTCGGCCCTCGGCCGCTGCTGCGCCGACCACCGGATGCCGTTGCAGGGTCTGTAGCTGTACCGCGACGTTGACCATTCCCAACCGGTCCACTTCGTCGAAGCCGAGCTCCTCAGCCGCACGTGCCACCGGATGACCACTGAGGAACGCCTTGTGGCTCGGCTGCGCGAACGTCAGCCACTGCTCGACGGGCCCCTGCTCGGCGATCGAGTGGTCGTCTCGTTCTTTCCCCTGTCCAAGTACAGCTTTCATGGCACCGCAACCCGAGTGGCCGCACACGATGACGGAGCTGACGTTCAGTTCCTCCAATGCAAACGTCAGCCCGGCTTCGACCGACACGTCCTGTCGACCCACCGGGACGAGATTGCCGACATTGCGCACCGTGAAGAGATCGCCCGGACCGCTGCTGGTGATCACGTTGGGCACGATGCGAGAATCGGAACAGGTGAGGAACAGCGAATCGGGGCTTTGACCGTCCTTCAGGTCGTCGAGGTGCGACTGCAGGTGTGCGGCGTTGCGCCGGTGGTACTCGGCCACTCCCGCCAGCAGTGGGCGCAGGGCGACCGGCGTGGAGTCGTCTGCGCGAGAGTGCCGCGGCTGCCAGCTTTTCCAGGGGGCGAACCTCCGGGCGCTCGCCACTCCGACCCCGCGCTGTGGAGGCGCGTCACCGATGGAGTCCATGTCGACGGTGCCGAGAGCATCGATCACCACAATCCCACCCGACCGCTCATGGTGCCGCTTCCACTCGTCGATCGCCTCGAACATGGCGTGGTCCAGAAAGTCGACAGCCAGTTCCACGGTGACGTGCGCACCGTCGGGCACCCTCGCGAGCAGCCCGGTCAATGCAGGCATGGACAGGAAGCTGCATGACCCCTCGACGGTCACGCGCCACCGGCCGGATCCCTCGGTCCCGGAACCACCGATGGGCTCCGCACGCATCTTCGGGTGGATGACCCGCCAC
Organism: Rhodococcus sp. ZPP; assembly: GCF_017656075.1. NCBI lineage: Bacteria > Bacillati > Actinomycetota > Actinomycetes > Mycobacteriales > Nocardiaceae > Rhodococcus > Rhodococcus sp. ZPP. The sequence goes on along the minus strand of NZ_CP058638.1, from coordinate 4,283,419 downwards.
AGCAGCAGGATCACGGCGAGAGCCAGGCCGAGGAGCACTCCCTCGAGCAGGTTGAGGAAGACGACACCCGCCACGGTGACCCCGTACACCCACAGGTCGCCGGTGCGCCGGGCCGTGCGCAAATCGGCGAGCTTGACGAGCTGGATACCGATCACGATGAGCAGTCCGGCGAGCGCGGCCATCGGGATCTGCTGGACCAGCGCGGTCAGCAGCGCGGCGAAGACGAGAATCCACACTCCGTGCAATACAGCCGACGCCCGGGTTCGTGCACCCGCCGCGACGTTGGTGGAACTCCGCACGATCACACCGGTGACCGGCAGTCCCCCGATCAGCCCCGAAACCATGTTGGCCGATCCCTGGCCGACGAGTTCCCGGTTGAATTCGGTTCTTTCGCCGCCGTGCATCTTGTCCACCGCGACTGCGGAGAGCAGGCTCTCGACGCTGGCGATCAGCGCCACCGTGAGCACACCTGTTGCCACCGCCAGCCACGGGCCTTGTGGCATCGCGGGTAGCGACAGCGCGTCGAACAGCGAGCCGTCCAACGTGATTCGATCGATGTCGAGCGGAAGAACCAGTGAGGCAAGGGTGGCCGCCGCAACCGCGACGAGCGGTCCGGGGAGCATGCCGAACTTGGGTGGCACCTTCTTCCACAGCAATAGAATGGCGATCACGGCCGATCCGATGAGAACCTCGCCGTATCGTGCGGATGCGAGTTGAGACGGAAGCTGCGTGATGTTGGCCCACGTCGAGCTGTGCGATCCACCTCCGAGGAGAACGTGAATCTGCTGAAAAGCGATGGTGATTCCGATCCCGGCCAGCATTGCATGGACCACGACGGGAGCGATCGCCAAGGCAGCTCGCGCAATTCGGCTGAGCCCGAAGATGATCTGCAGGAATCCGGCCGCGACGGTGATGGCACAGGTGGCGCGCCACCCGAAGGTGCCTACCAATTCTGCTACTACGACGGTCAATCCGGCCGCCGGACCGCTGACCTGAAGGGGTGATCCGCCGATCGATCCGGCCACCACGCCGCCGACGATCGCGGCGATGAGGCCCGCCATGACCGGGGCATCGGATGCGATGGCGATTCCGAGCGACAGCGGCAGGGCGACGAGGAAGACGACGAGCGAGGCAGGCACGTCGTACCGGGCGTTGCGTCGCAACCTCTCACCGAGGGTCGGTCCGGGGACGGCAGCGGATGGGGGCGCTTTCTCATTCTCGAGGATCGACATGTCGACACCTTACGGTGACGACCGGGCGAAACGCCCGAATCGGCTGCCGTCCTGTGGCATGTGTCACCGACGCTGAAGGTTTCGCGCGAACACAACGAAAACAACTGGACAACAGGCATATACATCGGGATCCTGTCGTCCTACCCTCCGGCCGAGGCCGGACGTTCACTCCGCCCACAACGTCTCATGGCACCTCGTGCACCATATGCTTCGCCTACCGCGCGGGGTATCGTGGGAGAGGAAAGCAGCCCCGAGGGAGCACCATCATGAAGCTCGCACTGTCGACGACTTTGCACACCTCGTTCGATGACGCCGTCGAGCGCACCCGCCAGGCTCTGGCCGAGCAGGGTTTCGGAGTGCTCACCGAGATCGATATGAAAGCCACCCTGAAGGCGAAGCTCGGTGAGGATATGGAGGACTATCTGATCCTCGGAGCCTGTAATCCGCCGCTCGCGCACCGCGCGGTCGACGTGAACCGGCAGATCGGCTTGCTCCTGCCCTGCAACGTGGTGGTGCGCGCCGATACCTCCGCCGAGAACACGATCATCATCGACGCGATGAATCCGGCGCTGATGGTGTCCGTGGCCGAGGAGCAGGGCCTCTGTGAGGTTGCAGACGAGGCCACCACCAAGCTGCAGGCAGCCATCGACGCCCTCACCGCGCAGAACGCCTGACCACGCCGCCGCCGAAGTCAGCGCACCTTCGGCGTCTTCCTCGTGCTCACAGCGATCCGATTCCAGGCATTGATCGTGAGAATCAGTGAGATGAGCTGAGCCAGCTCGGCCTCGTCGAAATATTCCTCGGCCTGCTCATACACCGAGTCGGGGACGAATCCGTCGGTCAACACCGTGATCGACTCGGCCAAGGCGAACGCCGCCCGCTCCTTCTCGGTGTACAGGCCGTGCGCCTCCTCCCAGGCGTTGAGGAGAAACAGCTTCTGTTCACTCACCCCGATCTTCCTGGCGTCGGCAGTGTGCATGTCGATGCACCAGGCGCAGTGGTTGATCTGGGAACACCGGGTGAGTACCAGCTCGACCAGCTCGGGGTCGAGTCCCTGACGAGCCGCGGCGTCGAGGGCGATCATTGCCTTGTATACGGCGGGCGCCTTCTTCGCGATGTCGACCCGCGTCTTACGTTCCGTTGTGGTCATACGACAAGACTATGCGCCCAGTAGCCCAGGTTCGTGGTTCAATCCGGTCATGGAAAGTTGGGCCAATTCGGGCGTGGGTCGGGATCTCCACCTCGACATGGTGTCCTCGTCCGGCACTCCTTCGACCACGCCGCGCGCCGACCTGGTCGCGGCGCTGCGCACGGCGATCCGTTCGGGCCGACTCCTGCCCGGCACCGTCCTGCCACCGTCGCGCACCCTGGCGGCCGACCTCGGTCTCGCACGCAACACGGTGGCAGGCGCATACGCCGAGCTCGTCGCCGAAGGCTGGCTCACTGCACGCCAGGGTTCGGGCACCCGGGTGGCGGACCGCGCCCGGGAGCCGCAGCAAACCCCCCGCATGCGTCGGGGCGTCCCGCCTCCACCACCGATGAGTCTGATGCCCGGCTCCCCCGATGTCGCAGAGTTCCCGCGAACCGCCTGGACAACCGCGGCGCGACGCGCCCTGACAGCGGCACCCCATGACGCGTTCGGTCCCGGCGACCCACGGGGACGGATCGAATTACGCCGCGCCGTAGCCGAATACGTCACCCGCACGCGCGGCGTCCGCGCCGACCCGGAGTCCGTGGTGGTGAGCGCGAGTTCCGGACACGGATTGTGGCTGCTCGCCCGCGCACTCGGCGGCCCGATCGGAGTGGAGAGTTACGGGTTACATCTGCACCGCGCACTCCTCCGTGACGCCGGGGTGGCCACCGTTCCTTTGGCACTCGACGATCGGGGCGCGCACCCGCCCGATGTGAACGGTCCCTCTCTCACCGCGGCACTCGCCACGCCGGCGCACCAGTTCCCGACCGGTGGCCCGCTGCACCCCAGCCGGAGAACCGCTTTCGTGGACTGGGCGAGCAGTACCGGCGCGGTGGTGATCGAAGACGATTACGACGGCGAATTCCGCTACGACCGACAGCCCGTCGGTGCGCTCCAAAGTCTGGCGCCCGAACACGTGGTGTATCTCGGCACCGTGAGCAAAAGCCTGTCTCCCGCGGTGCGCGTGGGCTGGATGGTGCTCCCCGATCGGCTGATCGACGACGTGCTGGCGGTCAAGGGCGACTACGAAAGGTGGGTCAGCGCTACAGAACAGCTCACCCTCGCCGAGTTCATCGGGTGTGGCGGGCTCGATCGGCACGTCCGTCGGATGCGCACCCTGTACCGCCGACGCCGCGACACCCTGGTTGCCACCCTGGCATCTCGCGCACCGCACGTGCACGTCGCCGGCATCGCGGCCGGATTGCACGCCGTACTCGAACTTCCAGCAGGAACGGAAGAGGCCACGATTGCACGCGCCGAGGCGCTGGGTCTGGCCGTCATCGGTCTGCGCACGTTCCGCCATCCGGACGCCGAAGACGAGCGGCCGGACGGTCTCGTCGTCGGCTACAGCACACCGTCGTCCGCGCGCTTCGCCGCCACACTCGACGCACTGTGCCGGGCGCTGCCCACCCGTTGAGCGCATTTCCTATAGGACTAGTCGGAATGCGTGTCTTCCGGTTACAGTCTGTCCGTGACCGACTTCCACGCGATCGATTCCGGCGAGCTGCTGACGCGGCGCCGCCATGTCGATTTCGCGTTGGTGTGTACCTCAGGGTGTCCGAGTCTCTGATCGGACTCATCCCGGCGTGACGTTTTCCCTCCGCCGGGCCAATCCCGTACACCCTCCGTTCGAAGGATTCGCCATGTCTGCCACCGATACCGCGTCACTTTCACACCTGTCGTCCGTCATCGCCGCCACCTCCGACGCCGTCTCCCAGAATCCCGCCAACGCCCAGGTCGTCTTCCGCGCGTCCGCCCAGGCGCACGACGCCGTGGCCAGCACAATCGCCCTCGGCAAGTACAGCGTCGAGGTGGACGAACCGCCCGCGCTCGGTGGTAGCAACGCCGCCGCCAACCCCGTCGAGTACTACCTCGCGTCGCTGCTGTCGTGCCAGGTGGTCACCTACCGCTTCTGGGCCGACAAGCTCGGAATCCGAGTGGACGACATCTCCGCCCGGGCCGAGGGAGATCTCGACGTGCGTGGGTTCTTCGGCTTCGACGAGTCCGTCCGTGCCGGGTTCGGCGAAGTGCGCGTCGTCGTGACACTGACCGGCCCGGAATCGCGGGAGCGCTACCGCGAGCTGCAGGAAGCGGTGGATGCACACTGCCCCGTCCTCGACCTCACCCGCAATTCGACCCCGGTCCACACCGTCGTCGAAACACTCACCAGCGAAAACTGATTCACCACATCCACCTCACCGAAATCGGAGTACACCACTCGTGACCGAGAGCATCGACCCCAGCATCAACTGGTCGTTCGAGACGAAGCAGATCCACGCCGGGCAGACGTCCGACGCCACCACGAAGGCGCGGGCACTGCCGATCTACCAGACCACCTCGTACACCTTCGACAACACCGATCATGCTGCCGCACTGTTCGGTCTGGCCGAGCCGGGCAACATCTACACCCGCATCATGAATCCCACCCAGGACGCCGTCGAGCAGCGCATAGCCGCACTCGAGGGGGGCGTCGCCGCGCTGCTGCTGTCCTCCGGGCAGGCCGCGGAGACCTTCGCGATCCTCAACCTCGCCGAGGCCGGGGACCACATCGTCTCCAGCCCATACCTCTACGGCGGCACCTACAACCTCTTCCACTACACGTTGCCCAAGCTGGGCATCGAGGTGTCGTTCGTCGAGGATCCCGACGACCTCGAGCAGTGGGCGTCGGCCGTCCGACCGAACACCAGGGCGTTCTACGGCGAGACCATCGCCAACCCCAAGAATCACATCCTCGATCTGCCCGGGATCTCGAAGGTCGCGCACGACAACGGCCTTCCGCTGATCGTCGACAACACGGTGGCCACGCCGTACCTGCTCCAGCCGTTGAAGCACGGGGCCGACATCGTCGTGCATTCGGCCACCAAGTACCTCGGCGGGCACGGCACGGCGGTCGCCGGCGTGATCGTCGACGGTGGCACCTTCGACTGGACCCAGGGTCGGCACCCGAACTTCACCACCCCCGACCCCAGCTACCACGGTGTCGTCTTCGCCGATCTGGGTGCTCCCGCATTTGCACTGAAGGCGCGCGTGCAGTTGCTGCGCGACCTCGGTTCCGCGGTGGCCCCGTTCAACGCGTTCCTCATCGCTCAGGGCATCGAAACGCTGAGCCTGCGTCTCGAACGGCATGTGGCCAATGCCCAGAAGGTCGCCGAATACCTCGAAGCTCGTAGCGAGGTGACGACGGTGGCCTACGCCGGTCTCGCGTCTTCACCCTGGCACGAGCGCGCACAGCAGCTGACCCCCAAGGGAGCCGGCGCCATCGTGACGTTCGAACTCGCCGGGGGCGTCGACGCCGGCAAGAAGTTCGTCAATGCGCTCACCCTGCACAGCCATGTCGCCAACATCGGTGACGTGCGTTCCCTGGTGATCCATCCCGCGTCCACCACGCATTCGCAGTTGACTCCGGAGGAGCAGCTCGCCGCCGGGGTCACGCCCGGGCTGGTCCGCCTGGCTGTGGGCATCGAAGGTATCGACGACATCCTGGCCGACCTCGACGCCGGGTTTGCCGCAGCGGGCGTCTGATTGGGAAGACGAGAGGGCGCGGGGCTGCTCGGCCCCGCACCCTCTTGCGTCAGATCATCCGACGCTCGTACGGACGATCACTCGTGCCGGGGTACGCCCGACACCACGCGGGAAAGTGCGTGTAAGTCCTCCGTCAGCAGGCGAAACAGCCAGTACGCCGCGACGAACGCGAAGACACTTCCGACGCACAGCACACGGAGCGCGACCACCACGTGCGGTAGGTCTTCCGGGGGAATGAACGTTGCACCCGCGACACCGAGCAACGGCACCGCGGCGGCCGCGGCCAGGAAGAACATGCTGCGCCGACCCAGCCGGTGCAGCATGCGGGCGTCGGCAGCACTGATCTCCCCGTGCGGCAGGAAGACCGGGTACAGGCAGCGGACGGCATAGAAGTTGACGAAGAAGAACGGATAGACGACGGCGATGGCGCCGCAGACCAGTTGTGCGGCCGTGAAGTGGACAACCGTATTCCACGGCACCTCACTTCCACTGATCTGCAACGTGGCCGGGACGATGATGCCGGTCACCGCCCACAGTCCGAGACACAGTAGGGCGCATCGTTGTCCGAGCAGCAGGGTGTCTTTGCGGGCGCGGGCGAGGTGGCCGCCGTCATACGCCTTTCCCTTCCGAAGCCCACCGGCCACCGTGGTCAGATACAGCGTCATAGAGACGGTGCCCACAACCCCGATCACAAAGGCCGTGGCGTAGTCGATTCGCGTGATGCGCTCGAAACTGCTCTGCGCGGTGGGCGGTAGCTTGCTGATGATCAGCGTGGTGTTGTGTTGATAGCTGTACAGAATTGCCAGGAGATTCGGTACGGCGATGGCGAGGAACATGATCGGGTGCGTCCACCGCCGCATCCGCAACCGCCAACTTCCCGGTGGTGGATCGACGAGATCGCGGGCGTGGGCATCGAGACACACGTCGAACTGTTGGGACATTTCGGCTCCGGTGGAGAACCGATCCGCCGGCTCGGGCTCGAGCGACTTCAGCAGCACTCGCCGCAACGCGCTCGGGCAGTCGGCCGGCAGGTCCGCGATCGCGGGTTCGTGACGGCCGCGGCGTCGTTCGAGCATCGCGTCGAGGGTGGTGCGATCGCCGGGCGGGTGCGTTGCCGCTTCCGCGTCGGTGTCACCGGTAGGCGTGTCGTCGAAAGGCTTACGTCCGGTGAGCAATTCCCACAGCACCACGGCAAGCGAGTACAAATCACTTCGGGTGTCGAGGTCTGCCGCGGTCCCCGGCCGATCTGGATGGATCGCCTCGAGCTGCTCCGGCGACATGTACGCGAGTGAACCACCGAAGTACGCGACCGGGCTGGTCCCGGGAAGAGTCTCGCTGAAGCTGATGTTGAAATCGGCCAGCTTGGGGACGCCCTCTGCCGTCAGCAGCACGTTGGCGGGCTTGATGTCCCGGTGTAGAACACCGTGTTTGGGGGCGTAGTCGAGGGCCTCGGCCAATCGGCGGCCCAGCCACGCCACGGTCTCCGGCCACGACAGAGCTGCGACTTCCTCACGTACCCGGGATTCACTGGGCCGTATCTCGCCCTTGCTGACCAACTCCCGATCGACTGCCTCCAGCAGCAGAAGTCCGGTACGCAGGCCGGGCGCCGTCTCGCGTACTCGCGCGACCACCCCGAGCAACGTGCCGCCCGGCACATACTGCATGTACAGCAATCGCAGCATTCGGTCGGCGAGGAGGCGCTGATCGAAGACCCGGACGATGTAGTCGTGATCGAACTGGGCGAGGGTTTGCGGCTCGGTTCCGTGGTCCTCGGAGATCTTCACCGCGACCAGTCGTTGCATCGACCGCTGACGGGCGAGGAAGACCCGGGCAAACGCTCCTCGTCCCAGGACCGTCATCAAGTCGAAGTCGTCGACCCGCTGCCCGACGTCGAGATCGCCGAGTTCCGTACTCCTCGGGGGCGGCGCCGCGGAGGTGTGTTCGAGGTGGTGAATCGAGGTGCTGTGGTACTCGTCGGTGCTCAGCAATTTTTCGAGTTCGTCGGCCTGCGCCGGAAACGTCCGCGTGTATTCCGAGGGTTCGACCGGCTGACCGCTACGCCTGCGTAGATGGAATTCCTCGTAGATCAGGTCTGGCGGTAACGGCCACCTGCCGAGCTCGGGAAGCTCGTCGCGGTACTCGGCCAGCCGCTTCGGGTGGTCGCCGCGGAGCCACCGCTTTTCCAGGTCGACCTTGATCAACTCGATCAGCGACACCCTGCGCAGCGCCGGATCAGCGGGCAGGTAATCGGTGAGGTCCGGAGCGGGGCCGGACGACTCCCACGCTGCCGCGAATCGCCCGACGATGTCTCCCACCGCCGTCGACTGTGGCGGCGGGCCGCTGGACACCGTCGCTTCCGGTGTCGGTCGGACCAAGCGCGTCACAAGCTTCTCGGACGCTAGCGGTCGTTCCGTGAACCTCGCCCGGAGAACATGCAGACCATGGTAGCTCGACGATCCCCCGTGCTACTGCAGTTCGGAAACGGGGGTCGTGAGGTCGATATGGACGCCGATGCCCTGCAAATTTCCGTGCAGCACCTGCCAGATCGACACCTCGAGGAACTGCGCCACCTCGTCACTGCCCAGTGTCGATTGCGGATTGCTCAGCCATCGGTTGACGCTCGCGTCGACCAGTCCTACCAATCCGAAGGCCAGCGGCTCCGCAAGATCTGCGTTGTCTGCCACCTTCTCCAGCACGGCCGCCAGCAGGCCCGCGAGCTGGAGTGCGATGGCAGTCTTCGTCCCGGTCACGACACGCGAACCGGTAGTGCGCCTGCTCGGCGACCCGGTGCCGAGGAATTGGTGCAGACGGGGAAATTCGACGATCCACGCCAGGTACGTCTCCACGGCCCGCGCGATGGCTTCACCTACCGTCCCCTCCGGGGTCAGCGTCGGCGCCAGATCTGCCATCAGACGTTCGATGATGCGTCCGCGGAGCTGCTCGTCGAGGTCGCCCCGGTCGGTGAAGATGCGGTAGACCACCGATCGTGGGACGTCGGCGCGCTGCGCGATCTGCTGCACCCCGACGTCGGGGCCGTCCTCGTTGATGGCCTCCATCGCGGCGTCGAGAATCCGGCTTCGGCGTTCCGCCTTGTGATCCTCCCAGCGGGTGGCACGACCGTCCCCGGTGGGCGAGGTGGCGGTGTCGACTTTGTCCGGCATCCGCCATACGTTACTCACCACGTAGTTGACTGGACAGCACGTCTCACATACTTTTGGTGGACAGCGTGTCACACACACATTTCTCAGGAGCCGCAATGGGTAACAGGGTGTTCGTGGTCGGAGTCGGGATGACAAAGTTCGAGAAGCCCGGCGCACGCGAATGGGACTATCCGGACATGGCGCGGGAGGCCGGCGGCAAGGCCCTGGCCGATGCCGGAATCGACTATCCGCTCGTCGAGCAGGCGTACGTGGGGTATGTGTACGGCGAGTCGACGTCGGGGCAGCGCGCCGTCTACGAACTCGGCCTCACCGGCATCCCGATCATCAACGTCAACAACAACTGCTCGACGGGGTCGACCGCCCTGTTCCTCGCCACGTCGGCGATCCGGAGCGGCCAGGTCGACTGCGCACTGGCACTCGGCTTCGAGAAGATGCAGGCCGGTTCGCTCGGGTCCACGTACGACGATCGCGAACAGCCGATGATGCGCCACCTCCTCGCGCTCGCGGAACTGCAGGAGTTCGCGATGCCGCCCGCGCCGTACATGTTCGGTGCAGCCGGTAAGGAGCACATGGAGCGATACGGCACCACCGCGGAACAGTTCGCCAGAATCGGCGTCAAGAACCACCGCCACTCGCAGAACAACCCCTACGCCCAGTTCCAGGACGAGTACACGCTCGACCAGATCCTCGACTCCAAGCAGATCTACGGTCCCCTCACCAAGTTGCAGTGCTCCCCGACGTCCGACGGCTCCGGCGCGGTGATCGTGGCCAGTGAAGACTTCGTCGAGAAGCACGACCTCGCCGGTCAGGCCGTCGAGATCGTCGGGCAAGCGATGGTGACCGATCTCCCCAGCACGTTCGAGGACAGGAGTGCAATCAGCCTGGTCGGTGCAGACATGACCCGCACGGCCGCCGCTCGCGTCTACGAGCAGGCCGGAATCGGTCCCGAAGACATCGACGTCATCGAACTGCACGACTGCTTCTCCACCAACGAATTGCTCACCTACGAGGCGCTCGGTCTCTGCGCCGAGGGCGAGGGCGGCAAACTCGTCGACAACGACGACACCACGTATGGCGGACGCTGGGTGGTCAACCCGTCCGGCGGTCTGATTTCCAAGGGACACCCGCTGGGCGCCACCGGACTCGCCCAATGCAGCGAACTCACCTGGCAGCTCAGGGGAACCGCCGACGCACGGCAGGTCGACGGCGCGAGCGTCGCTCTCCAGCACAACATCGGCCTCGGGGGCGCAGTAGTCGTCACCGCGTACCGCGCTCTCTGAACTCTTTCCTACCCACCTCGAACACACTTAGGAGTAACTCATGGCTTCCGTTTCCGTCTCCGCTGCGCTTCCCGCCTCCCCCGACAAGGTGTGGGACGAGCTGTCCAACCTGTCCCGCTGGGAAGAGTGGCTCACGATCCACCAGTCGTGGAAGAGCGAGGTCCCCGCCGAGGTGGCACTCGGATCGAAGTTCACCGAGGTGGTCTCCGTGATGGGCATGGCCAACAAAATCGAGTGGACCGTCACCGAGGTGCAGGTGCCCGAAATGGTGAAGATCTCCGGCACCGGCATGGCGGGTGTCACCGTCGAATTCACGCTGAAGGTCGAGCCGGACGGTGCCGGATCCAAGGCGATCATCGACGCAAGCTTCACCGGCACGATGATCGTCGGTCCCATCGGCAAGGCAGTCGCCAAGAACGCGAAGGCGGATCTGGAGGCATCCCTGGCCGGGTTCTCCGATATGGTGGGCTGATCCGTATGACCACCCCCACAGTCGAATTCGACACGAGTGGTCTCGGCGAGTGGACGGATCCGGAGCGGTTCGAGGTTACTGCCGAGCGCATCGCCCAGTACGCCGCGGCCACCAACGATCCCATCGAACGCCACCTCGCCGGAGAGGTCGCACCACCGGTGTTCGCTGTGGTGCCGGCGTTCACCTCGATGGCGCCGGCGGCACTGTCCGTCGCCCCGGTCGAACTGCTCATGAAGCTCGTGCACGGGGAACAGGATTTCTTCTTCCACCGTCCTATCCGCCCCGGCGACAACCTGGTGGTCCGCGCGAAGCCGATCGGATTCGAGGGGCGGGCGAACGGTTCCACCGTCGTCGTGTACGTCGAAACCCGCACAGAGCAGGGCGAACTCGTCAACGAGCAGTGGATGACCGCATTCTTCCGGAAGGTAGATGCGGGAGCCGGACTCGGCGCGCAGGCACCTGCACACCGGTTCGACGAATCCCTTCGCGGGCAGGCGCCGGAAGCGTCGATCACCCAGCACATCGACGACGACCAGACGTTCCGGTACTCGCCTGCCTCCGGTGATCCGATGCCGATCCACCTGGACGACGAGATCGCGCGGATGTCCGGGCTCCCCGGAATCATCAACCACGGCCTGTGCACCATGGCGTTCACCTCATGGGCGGCGCTCACCGAACTTGCCGACGGCCGGGTCGAACGCCTCCGCAGGCTCGCGGTGCGGTTCGCCAAGCCAGTCCTGCCCGGCCAGGACATCACCACGCAGTTCCGGCAGGTCGCCGAGTCCACGGGCGGGACAACGTCGTACGCCTACGAGACGACCGTCGGCGACGAACTCGTCATCAAGGACGGCCTCGCCGTCATCGCGGATACAGAAGCCTAGGAGTACGTACACATGGGAACACTCGACGGACGGGTAGCCATCGTCACCGGCGCCGGGCGCGGGATCGGGCGGGAGCACGCCCTGCTCTTCGCCCGGGAGGGGGCCGCCGTGGTCGTCAACGACCTCGGCGGTGCGAACGACGGCACCGGCGAGGACGCAGGCCCGGCCCAGCAGGTGGTCGACGAGATCGTCTCCGGCGGCGGCAAAGCCGTGGCGAACACCGACAACGTGGCGTCCTGGGACGGTGCCGAAGCGCTCGTCAATCAGGCGGTCAGGGAGTTCGGTCGGCTCGACGTCCTGGTGAACAACGCGGGCATCCTGCGCGACGCCTTCATCGCGGGAATGTCCGAAAGCCAATGGGACGCCGTCATAACCGTGCACCTCAAGGGACATGCCGCGACGCTGCATCATGCAGCGGCGTACTGGAAAGCGCAGACCAAGGCGGGCGAGACGGTGAACGCCTCCGTGATCAACACCGCGTCCGCGTCCGGCACGTTCATGCCCAACGCCGGGCAGGGCAACTACGGCGCCGCGAAGGCGGGCATCGCCGCACTGACCCTGGTCGCCGCGGACGAGCTCGAGCGGTACGGCGTCCGGGTCAACGCGATCGCGCCGATCGCCCGCACCCGGCTGACGCTGGCCACTCCCGGTATGGGCGCATTGTTCGCCGAAGAGGTGCCGGAAGGTGAGTTCGACGCATTCAGTCCGGCCAACATCTCCCCGCTGGTCGCCCGGCTCGCGGATGCGGACTGCAAGATCACGGGCAAGGTGTTCGCGGTGCAGGGCGGAGCCATCTCCGAGCTGGCCGGCTGGCACGACGTGAAGACCATCGAGAGCGACGGCCCGTGGACCGTCGCCGACCTCGCCGACCGGCTCGGCTGAAGGGTTCGGACATGGCCAAGAATACGTATGAACTGGGCCTAGGGCTCACCGAGGAGCATCGCGCCCTCGCCGATTCCGTTCGGGCCTTCGCCGAACGCGCCATCACGTCCGAGCAGGTGCGTGCCGCGGTCGAGTCGAAAGGCGAGGACAAGTTTCCGCCGTTCTGGGACGCGCTCGTCGGCCAGGAGCTGCTGGGCCTGCACATCCCCGAGGACAAGGGCGGCCACGGCGCCGGGCTGCTCACCCTGGCCGTCGCGCTGGAGGCGCTCGGCCGCACGGTGGCCCCCGGCCCATTCGTTCCGACCGCACTGTCCGCCGCCCTCGTCGCAGCCGCGGATTCCAAGGTCGGAATCGAGCTGATTCCTGCCCTTCTCGATGGATCACGCACCGCCGCGGTCGCCTTGGGTACCGCGCTCCATGCGCAGGCGCACGACGGCGGATACCGGATCGCGGGAAGCGCAGACGCCGTTCTCGGCGGCGAGCACGCCGACATCCTGCTCCTGCCGATCACCGTCGGCAACGACGTGCGCTGGGCCGTCGTCGAGTCGGCAGACGTCACCGTCACCGCGCAGGACAGCATCGACGTACTGCGAGGCTCGGCAAGAATCACGGCAGACGGCGTTCACGTCGGCGCTGATCAGATCCTCGACGGACTGAGTGAACAACGCGTCCGATCGATCGCCGCCGTCGTGCTGGGCGCCGAAGCGATCGGGGTGATGTCGTGGTGTGTCTCCACTGCCGCCGAATACGCCAAGACCCGTGTGCAATTCGGGCGTCCCATCGGGCAGTTCCAGGGCGTCAAACACAGGTGCGCCCACATGGGCATCGCCCTGGAGAAGGCGCGCGCCGTGTTGTGGGATGCCGCGTCCGCCCTCGACAATGACGACGACACCGCAGATTTCGCCGCGGATATCGCCGCCGTCATCGTTCCCGATGCCGCGGTGCAATGCGCTCAGGACTGCATTCAGGTCCACGGCGGCATCGGATTCACCTGGGAGCACGACGCGCACCTGTATTACCGGCGGGCGCTGGCCATCCGAGGGCTCCTCGGTACCCGCGAGGAGCGGGCTACCCGCGTCGCCGAACAGTCGCTCGCCGGCACCGCCCGCTCCTCCGAACTGGAACTGCCGGACGAGGCCGAGGCGATTCGGACGCAGGTACGGGCGGAACTCGCCCCGCTCGTCGATCTCGGCGAGGACGACCAGTTGATTGCCCTCGGCGACGGCGGCTGGGTGCAGCCGCACCTGCCGAAGCCGTACGGCCGCAGCGCGTCTCCGCTCGAGCAGATAGTGATCGCCCAGGAGATCAAGGCGGCCGGGATTCCCATGCCCCAACTGCTGATGGGCGGCTGGGCGGTGCAGGCCGTCGTCGCCCACGGCACCGAGTCGCAGAAGCAGGACCTCGCGGTCCCCACCCTGCGCGGAGATGTGGTGTGGTGTCAGCTGTTCAGCGAACCGGGGGCCGGCTCCGACCTCGCGTCGCTGACAACGAAGGCGGAAAAGGTCGACGGCGGCTGGAAGGTGACCGGCCAGAAGATCTGGACCACGGTGGCACAGTTCTCCGACTGGGCCATGCTGATCGCCCGCACCGACCCGTCGAAGCCGAAGCACGAGGGCATCACCTACTTCGTCCTCGACATGTCGACACCGGGAGTCACCGTCCGGCCGCTGCGCGAGATGACCGGGTCGGCGCTGTTCAACGAGGTCTTCCTCGACGACGTGTTCATCCCGGACGAGAACGTGGTCGGGAACGTGAACGACGGCTGGAACGTAGCCCGCACGACCCTCGCGGGCGAGCGGGTGGCACTCAGCCAGAAGATGGAGGCTTACGCCACCGACAAGGACCTGCTCCAATTCGCCCGCGGACGAAACCTCGGACCGTTGGCGCGGTACCGCGTCGGCGAACTGGTCGCCGAAAGCCAGGCCATCGATCTGATCGGCTCCAGGATTGTGCTGAAGCAGTTGTCGGGGGCGGACGTGAGCACCACGTCGAGCGTCGGCAAGTTACTCGGCATGGGCCTCGGGCAGGCGATCGCCGAGTTCGTCGTCGCCGCACTGGGACCTGCCGGTGCCGTGAGCATTCCGGGTGAGCCGAGCGACAAGGCGATGGAGCAGTTGATCGCCGGCCGGGCCACCACCATCTACGGTGGCACGACCGAGGTACAGCTCAACGTGATCGGGGAGCGCATGCTCGGGCTGCCCCGCGACGCGCAGGGAGTGTCGTGACCGGCGGGCCGCTGAGCGGGCTGACCGTCGTCGAGATCGCGAGCCTCGCGCCCGCCCCGTTCGGCTGTATGATCCTCGCCGACCTCGGCGCGGACGTGATCCGCGTCGAACGGGCCGGTGACGGCGGCAGCGGGCTCATGGCACCTTCAGGTGTACTCGACCGCGGACGACGATCGATCGCCGTGAACCTGCGCACTCCGGAGGGGCTGGAAGCCGTTCTGGCACTGGTCGAGTCAGCCGACATCCTCGTCGAGGGTTTCCGTCCCGGCGTCGCGGAACGGCTGGGCATCGGCCCCGACGACTGCTTGTCACGCAACCCCGGACTGATCTACGGGCGCATGACCGGCTGGGGTCAGGACGGGCCGCTCGCGGCGCGGGCCGGGCACGACATCAACTACATCGCGCTCGCAGGCGCGCTCGAACCCATCGGGCGCGCCGGCGAGCGACCGGTGCCGCCGCTGAACCTGTTGGGCGACTTCGGCGGTGGCGGCCTGATGTTGACGATGGGAATCCTGGCCGCGCTGCACGAGCGCTCCAGGTCGGGCCGCGGACAGGTGGTGGACGCGTCGATGGTCGACGGCGCGGCGCTGCTGACGGCGTTCGTCCACGGCATGAACGCCGCCGGGCTGTGGCAGGAGGGCCGCGGGCAGAACGTCCTCGACGGGGCAGCCGCGTTCTACGACACCTACGAGTGCGCCGACGGTCTGCACGTGGCGGTCGGGTGCGTCGAACCGCACTTCTACGGTGAACTCCTCGACGTGCTGGGGTTGAGCGGTGAGGATCTGCCTTTGCAGTACGACCTCGATGCGGCGCCGGAACTGAAGAAACGCCTCGCCGAGGTGTTCGCGACCCGACCGCGGGACGAATGGGCGGCGCTGTTCGCCGATTCCGACGCGTGCGTGTCGCCCGTCCTCTCGCCGTGGGAAGCGCACGAGCACCCCCACAACAAGGAACGGGAAACGTTCGTCGAAGTGGGTGGCATCCGCCAGCCCGCACCGGCACCGCGCTTCAGCCGCACCCCGGCGCCCGTTCCCCGGCCGGCCCCGCGGCCCGGGCAGGACACCGATGCGATCCTCGCGCAGGCCGGGTACGACGCGGCGGGCATCGAGCACCTGCGCTCGACGGGTGCCGTCGAATAGATGACGGGACCTATCCGCGATCGGCGTCCGGCGGGAAGCCACCGGTCGCGATGGGTCCCCACTCGTCGATGGTGATCCGGATCAGGCTCTTGTTCTGCTTCCGCATGGCGTCGCGGTACTCGTCCCAGTCGGGATGCTCGCCGGAGATTCCGCGGAAGTACTCGACCAGAGACTCGAGCGCATCGGGCATGTCCAGCACCTCGGCCGTGCCGTCGATCTGCACGTAGGCACCGTTGAACTCGTCGGAGAGCACGCACACGCTCACGGCGGGGTCGTGTCGCACGTTCGCGGCCTTGGCGCGCTGCGGGTAGGTCGAGACGACGATCCGG
This sequence comes from Rhodococcus sp. ZPP, assembly GCF_017656075.1. NCBI lineage: Bacteria > Bacillati > Actinomycetota > Actinomycetes > Mycobacteriales > Nocardiaceae > Rhodococcus > Rhodococcus sp. ZPP. The sequence goes on along the minus strand of NZ_CP058638.1, from coordinate 4,267,104 downwards.
CTTTCCGCGTCGAGTCCCGACGTGACCGGGGAGATCTGCAGGCCGCCGGAGCGCTTCCGGGTGATCAGCACGCTGCGATGGCGCGGACGGACGAAGTCGAGCAACTCCTCACGCGACACGTGCTGTGCGGTAGCGACGGCCATGGTGCACCTTCTCTTGTCGACGGGTCGTTGCCCTCACCTTAGGCGGAACCCGGTGCCGGGGACCGATCAGTCGACGCTCTTGATCGTCTTCATCGTGATCAGCGAGGTGACCCGCGACACCGCCGGAAGTCCCCCGAGTTTCGTCACCATGAACCGCTCGTAGGTGGCAAGGTCGCGTACGGCGACGCGGATGAAGTAGTCGGGGATCCCGAACAGGCGCCGACATTCGATCACCTCGTCGAACGCAGCCACGCGCGACTCGAACTGCTCGATGGTCGCCTGGTCGTTCACCCCGATTTCGGCCGTGACGATCACCTGGAAACCACGATCGAGCGCTTCTTGACTGACGACCGCGCGGTAGCCGGTGATGATTCCGTCCGCCTCGAGCTTCTTCACGCGCCGCAGACACGGCGACGGAGTCAGGCCGACGAGATCGGCCAGCTCGGTGTTGGTCAGACTCGAGTCCCGGCGCAGATGCGCCAAAATTGCGTGATCGATGGCGTCCATTGATCAATTATTGCGCACAATCCGCTGTAGCAGCATTTGTCCGCAATCGCTCACCTCGATGATCGCTATACCTTTGCGTAGTGACCGAATCAGCACCCCACTCGACGGCCGTCGTCGCCGGCGCCGAGGCTCCACCTTCCTCGGAAGTACGCGGCGCTCTCCGAGCCTCACTCCCCGTCGGGGTCGGACTGTTTCCCCTCGGCATCGCCCTCGGGGTCCTCGTCGTACAACAGGGGCTGAGCCCGTGGTGGGCACTGGTCTTCACGTCACTGATCTATGCCGGTTCTCTCGAATTCGTCGCAGTGGGACTGGTGACCGCGATGACGCCACTGCCCTACATCGCGCTGACAGCACTGCTCGTGAACTTTCGGCACGTCTTCTATGCGCTCAGCTTTCCGCTCGACACGATCAAGGGCCGGCCGGCACGCCTCTACAGCATGTTCGCGCTCACCGACGAGGCCTACGCCATGGCGGTCACCAGCGACCGCAAGACGGTGTCCGGGCGGATGATCGTGTACACACAGCTGTACCTCCACGCCTACTGGATCGGTGGCGCCGGGCTCGGTGCGATTGCCGCGCAATGGATCCCGGACAATATCGTCGGCATGGACTTCGCGTTGACCGCGTTGTTCGTCGTACTGTCCATCGAGGCCGTCCGAGCGCAGCGTGGCCTCGCAGTTCCCCTGATGGGCGTCACTTGCGCTGTGGTCGCGCGCCTGGTCGACGTCGATCACATGCTGCCGCTGGCAATGGGGGCATTCGTGAGTCTGCTCGTCCTCCGATACGTCCTCACTCGGCGGAAGGTTGCCGGCGATGCCTGAGTCGGGTTACCTACTCGCCGCCGTGGCCATCATGGCGATTGTCACCTTCGCCCTCCGCGCCGTCCCGTTCGCGGTTCTCCACCCGCTGCGTTCCTCGGCGCTGGTCGGCTATCTCGGCGTGTTCATGCCGGCCGGAATCATGTCGATCCTGGTGGTCTACTCGCTGAAGAACGTGTCGATCACCGTCCCGGCGCACGGATTACCCGAACTGCTCGCCGTGGCAGCAACGGCTGTGGTGCACCTGTGGCGGAAGAATGCGGTGCTCTCGATCGTGGTCGGGACCGGACTGTACGTGATCCTGATGAACTGGGTGTTCGGCTGAGTAGAGGGCGTACCCGCCGGCACCTCCTGCCTTCGCCCGATACATCGCCGAGTCTGCACGGCGAACCAACTCTTCCCGCGTGCAGTCCGGATCCGAGAGGGCGATTCCGACGCTGCCACTGATCGGCAACTGGAGGAGTGCCACCTGGTTCAGCATCGCGAGGCTGTCGGTGATCCCCTTGGCGACGGCAATTGCCTCGTCGGCACCCGTAACTTGCTCGCACACGACGACGAACTCGTCGCCCCCGATCCGCGCGACAGTGTCGTCCGGGCGCACTGCCGAGCGCAGATGCTCGGCGAGGACGACGAGTACGTCGTCACCACCGGCATGACCGAGACTGTCGTTCTGTATTTTGAAATCGTCGAGGTCGATGAGCAGCAAAGCCATGACCGTACTCTCGCGCCGTGCCGCGTCGAGCGCCGAATCGATGCGTCTGCGGGCCAGCGTCAGGTTCGGCAATCCCGTCAGGGGGTCGTGCAAACTCTGATGCAGCAGTTGCGCTTCCGCCTCGATACGGCGTATCGCCGCCGACAGCACACCCGTCACCGAGCGGAGAAAGGACAGATCCCGGTCGGTGTAGTCGCGGGGGCGGTGACTGTGCGCGGTGAGAACTCCCCACACGGGGTCGGCACCGATCGGTACACACACCCCGCTCTGAAGTGCACGCCTTGTCATCGCTGTGGTGGAGAAGCGGGTCTCCTGGGTTCTGTCGCGGCACACGACCACCGATTCGGCCGCGGCGGCATATCCCGGCTGTGAGCCCGTACCGGGTGCAAAGCTCGCCGGTCCCGGCGCCGGACCCCGGTACGCGAGAACGGTCAGTTCTTCCCCTCCACCAGAGATCCGGGCAATGGAGGTACAGCGGACACCCATCAGCGCCGTAGCTGCCCTGGTCGCCGCGTCGAGAAGTTCATCGAGGTCACCATCGACGGCGAGCTGGCTCAGCTCGGCGATCGCCTGTTGCTCGCGGGCCCGGTACGCGGCCGCCTCGAGCGCGCTGTGCAGTCGGCGTTCTTCGATCTGCGCACTGCGGCGATCGTGGGCAATCGAGGCAATCACCGCCGGACCGGAGTTGTCGGATTCCACCACGAACGTCGAGATCAGCATGGGGATCGGCTCTCCGGTCACGAAGTGGCGGAGCTCGGTGAGCCCGGACCAGTCCCCCCGTTCGACGAGTGCCGACTCCACCTCGGGCGCCTGCACCAGACCGACGTCGGTGAAGAACTCCGCCGTCGTCCTCGAGTAGGCGTCGGCGGCGGTGGTGAAGCCCATGAGGCGGACGCCCGCCGGATTGAGGAAGACAATCCGGCCGGAGACGAACTCCGACAGCACTACCAGCGTCGGGGCCTGCTCGAGGACTGCGAGAAGCATCTGTGAGTTCTGCAGTCGCGATTCCATTGCGGCTCCTCCCTAGCCAGTGGTGCCGTCCACGATATGTCGCATGTACCCGCGCGTGACGACCGAGCCTGTCTCCGCATCGATCGAGACCACCGATCGACGAACCCGCCCACCCCAACGGCGGTATGTTGCGACGGTGACAGCCGAGTCACCGCTCCTCCTGCGTCACCGGCTCCAGTGGGTCGCGGCGGCGATTCTCCTCGCGCTCGTCTACGCCGCGTCCCTCACCGTCTACGGGTTGAGCAGCAACGCGATCGAGGACGACGCGCCGTTCGCCATCGACGACGACGCGATCATGGTGCTCGTCACCGCCAAGTCGCTGCAGCCGACGGTCGACCGGATGCAGGCAGAGGTGACGATCGCCGCCGGTCAGGATTACCTCCATGCCAACGGCGATACCCTCAACCGAGATATCACTCTCCTGCTCGTCCCCAGCACCAGCCACGAGCAGATCGTTTTCCGCGAAGGCACCGCGCCCACCACGTTCGACACCGAGTTCATCGCGAACGGCAACGCCGCCATGTGGCCCTTCGACCGGTTCGAGGTGAATCCGATGGTGGTCGAGGCCTACGAGGGCCTCGGCGCCCAACGCGAATTGGTACCCACGGGTGTTCTCCTGGACGGGCGGGTCGACGGATGGAAGGCGAAGGCCGAACCGGTCGCGGTCGACACCGACATCTCCCGGAACGGCACCGGCGTCGACGTGCGGTTGGCGCGCACAGGCGGAAACCTCATCTACGCCGGAATTCTCCTCCTGATGATGACGACCCTCGCCGTTCTCGCCGCCTTCGTCGCATTGCAGACGTTCCGGCGCAAGCGGGCAGTCGACACCGACATGCTCGGCTGGATGGCCGCAATGCTGTTCGCCGTCGTACCCCTGCGCGGGATCCTGCCGGGCAGCCCGCCGATCGGGTCGTGGGTCGACATTGCTCTCACTGTCTGGGTGGTGTCCACGCTGGTCGCGTCACTCGCCCTGTTCGTGTTCTGCTGGTGGCGCGACAGCGAGCCCGTCAAAGGAACGTGACCGCGCTACGAGCAGCAGTTCGGATCCAGCACGAAGCGCAGCGCCTCGAGCGCGTCGCGTTGTGGGCGGTAATAGACGTTCATTCCGCGCCGGGTGGGGACCACCATGCCCGCCTTCTTCAGTTGCCCCAAGTGATGACTGACGGTCGATTCGGATACACCGACACCGTCGGCGAGGTCGCAGGTACAGACCTCACCCTCGCTGGCGGACAACAAGATCGACATCAGCTTGATGCGCACCGGATCGGCAAGAGCCTTCAGCCGCACAGCCACCTCGAGCGCCCCATCGTCCGAGATGGGCCCCGACGCGACGGGGGCGCAGCAGAGTGGTGACGTCGCATCGATCAGGGGCAAGGCCTTGGGCATGAACCCATTGTGCCCACCTTCTTGACATACGTCAAAAAGGTGGCGCATAGTGAAGAAGTAATTCGATATACATCGAAAAGGTGGAGGATCTCATGTCCCGCGTACAGCTCGCCCTCAACGTCGACGACCTCGGTCAGGCCGTCTCGTTCTACTCCAAGCTCTTCGGCACAGCGCCCGCGAAACTGAAGGAGGGGTACGCCAATTTCGCCATCGCCGAGCCCCCGCTCAAGCTCGTGTTGTTCGAGAACCCCGGTGCAGGCGGCACCATCAATCACCTTGGCGTCGAGGTGGAATCGAGTGAGACCGTGCACTCGGAAATCGCCAGGCTGACCGAGGAAGGGTTGTTCACCGAGGAAGAACTCGGGACCACCTGTTGCTTCGCCAGCCAGGACAAGGTGTGGGTCACCGGGCCCGCCGGCGAGAAGTGGGAGGTGTATACAGTGCTCGCCGACAGCGACACGTTCCGCAATGCGCCTGCCCCCGAGCAGGACGCCCCGACCGCGTGCTGTGGGTCGTAACCCCTCACCCTCAGGGGTCTCCGATCCGCCGGCGCGAGCTCACCAGCTCCGCGCCGGCGGATCAGTCGAGCGCGAACAGCGCCGCAGCGTTGTCGTGACACACCGAGCGAAGCCAGTCCTCACCGAGATCGAACCGAGTCAGACCTTCGAGTGCGTCCAGGTACGGATACGGGATGTTGGGATAGTCGCTTCCGAACAGGATGCGTTCCTGCAGATCGGACAGCCGGTGTACAGCGTCACGCGGAAACGGGGTCGCCTCCTCGGTGTAATCGGTGAACGCCATCGTGGTGTCGAGGTACACACCGGAATAGCGTCCCGCGAGCTCGAGGAACTCCCGATACTCGGGCAGGCCCATGTGGGCGATGATCAGGCGGAGTCGGGGGTACCGCGCCAGTAAGTCGCCGATCGGTTCGGGGCCGGTGTACTTGCCCGGCGCGGGACCGGATCCGCAATGGATGACCACCGGCACACCCGCGTCCTGCAACGCTCCCCACACCGGGTCCAGCAACCGGTCGCCCGGTGAGTATTCGCCGACCTGAATGTGGGATTTGAACACCCGGGTGCCCGACTCGATTGCCTCGGACACGTACGCGGCCGCGGAATCCTCCGGGTAGAACGTCGCCGTCCGGAGGCAGTCGGGCGTGTGGTGGGCGAAGTCGGCCGCCCACTGATTCAGCCACGCGGCCATCTCCGGCTTGTGCGGATAGATCATGGACGTGAACCGCCGAACCCCGAACGCACGAAGTTGCTCTACGCGCACGTCTTCTTCGTGCCGGTAGCGGATCGGCCACTCTCGCCCGGTGAGGGGACCCACCGCGTCGAAGTACCGCCAGACCTTCTCCATCACGTTGGCGGGCATGAAGTGGGTGTGGACGTCGACGATGCCGGGCAACCCCAGCGCCCGCCAGAACTCCCGCACCCGCAGATCCTCGGTCACGACTTCTCCTCGGTACAGACTTCTCCCGGTACCGGGTGAACCGACAGGATCAGAACAGGGTGAACGCTTCTTCGGCCGCTGCAGGGGCCGCGACCGCGGGTGTAGCGGGAGCGGGAGGGGGCGCAGCTACCGGCTCACCGGATGCGACGGCCCGTGCGGCCTCACCGGCGAGTACGTCGGCCATCTCGTTGTAGTGGTTGCCGACGTGACCGCGTACCCAACGGAACCGCACGGGTCCGGAACGCTCGATGATGGCCTGGTCGATGGCCTGGACCAAGGGAAGATTCTTCACCGGGGCACCGGCCGCCGTCTTCCAGCCCTTCCGCTTCCAACCGGGCAGCCATTCCGATGCGCACTTGATGGCGTACTGGGAATCCGACTCGATCAGGAGCGGATCGGGTCCGGGATGCGCGGTGATCGCCTCGAGCAACGCCCGCAGCTCGGCGATCTGGTTGGTTCCCGAGGGTTCACCACCGGATCGGCTGGGACCTTCGTGATTGACCCATGCCCAGCCGATCGCCCCACCGGGGTTACGCAGACAGGATCCGTCGGTACTCACGATGATCATGGCTGGGACTTTACGTGCGCGCCCCGACAACCACCGGTAGCGGTGGCCGACATGTCGCCGGAGGGCGGATACGCTGCTTGCGATGACGGCTTCGCTGGAGGTGGTCGAGACCACCGTGACCGCGCGGCGTCCACTGGACGTCGCGATGACGTTGCACCCCCTTCAGCGCGGTAAGGGCGACCCCTGTCACCAGCGTGCGGTCGACGGCTCCATCTGGCGGACGTCGGTGCAACCGTCCGGTCCGGTCACCTATCGCCTCACGCAAAGCGACCGCCACACCGTCCACTGTCAGGCCTGGGGCGAGGGTGCCCGCGACTTGGCGGATGGGCTGAACCGTCTCGTCGGCGAGCAGGACGAGTGCGAAGACTTCGCGCCGGAGCACCCGATCCTTGCCGAGGCCCACCGCCGCTTCCCGCACCTGCGTCTGGGGCGCACCGACCGGGTGATGGAAGCCCTGGTCCCGGCCATCCTCGAGCAACGGGTCCACGGCATCGCCGCGTTCGCGTCGTGGCGGCGTCTGGTGTGGAAATTCGGCACACCCGCCCCCGGCCCGGCGCCCGACGGAATGCGGGTACCTCCCACCGCGCGCGTGTGGCGGCGAGTCCCGTCGTGGGAGTTCCACCGCGCGAACGTGGACCCCGGCCGTGCCCGCACCATCGTGCGTTGCGCCCAGGTCGCGGACCGTCTGGAGAAGATCGTCGACCTGTCCCCCGAGGAAGCGACCCGCCGCTTGATGTCCATCCCAGGGGTCGGCATCTGGACCGCGGCCGAGGTGACGCAACGTGCACTCGGCGATGCGGATGCGCTGTCCGTCGGCGACTACCACCTGGCGTCGATGGTCGGGTGGTCGTTACTCGGCAAGCCCCTCGACGACGCCGAGATGGTGGCGTACCTGGAACCGGTTCGCCCGCATCGTTATCGCGCTGTGCGGTTGCTGCTGGTCAGTGGCAACGCGATCAAACCCAAGTTCGGACCGCGAACCCCCGTCGTGGACCATAGCTGGCACTGAGGCTCCGGTGGTGGTGGCAGAGCACGGTTGTTTCCTGACCCATGAACACCTGTTCAAGTGTTCACACGAGAAACTAGACTGCAGAGACGGGACAGCTGCCGGCTGAGGAGGGTGACATGGAGTCCGTAGCCATGCACATGAGTGACGGGCTGATCAATGCCCCGACGTCCGTCCTCTTCCTCGCCGTAGCGGCGGCGGGGCTCGCGGTCGCCGCGTGGCGGGCCCGTTCCGAACTCGACGAACGCACCGCCCCCATGGCCGGTCTCGTAGCCGCCTTCATCTTCGCGGTGCAGATGGTGAATTTCCCCGTGCTTCCCGGTGTCAGCGGTCATCTCCTCGGTGGTGCGCTGGCAGCCATCCTGGTCGGGCCCTACACGGGTGCGCTCTGCATCGCGATCGTCCTGATCGTGCAGGCGCTGCTCTTCGCGGACGGTGGGCTGACCGCTCTGGGAGCGAACATCACGAACATGGCGATCATCGGGGTGACGGTCGGCTACGTCGTCGCGCTTGTTCTGCGCCGACTCGCGCGCCCCGAGGATCTTCGTCTCCGCGTGCTCGGCGCTCTCGCATTTACCGCTGCGCTGTGCGGAACCGTCGCGGCGTCGATGGGCTTCGTCCTCGAGTACGCCATCGGCGGTCAGCCCGCTGCCGGCGGCGCCACTGCGCTCGGCTCGGTGGCGGCCTACGTTCTCGGCGCCCACATCTTGATCGGAATCGGCGAAGGGATTATCACCGCCCTCACGGTCACGGCGGTGGCCAGGGCCCGACCCGACCTCGTGTATCTGCTCCGGACCGCGCCGCGCAACGTGGCGGTGGGCGCATGACCGCGTCGACGCGGTCGTCCCGCCGCTTCCTTCTCGGTTTCGCTCTCGCGGTACTGCTCATCGCCGGGGTGCTGTCCTCTCAGGCGAGCTCGAGTCCGGACGGCCTCGACGCTGCCACGACGCGTGGCTGCGACACCGTCGAGACCGACACCGGCGCGTCACTGGTCGGGGACTGCATTGCGAAGAACGCCGAGGACCACCACTTGTCAGCCTCCCCGCTCGCCGACTACACGGTAAGTGGACGATCGGGTTTCACCGGAGTGGCCGGAATCATCGGTGCGGCCGCGACCTTCGTCGTCGCGGCCGCCGCATTCCGGCTCCTCGCCCGCGGACGGCGTCACCGAGCCGGACCCTGATCATGAGTTCCGGTCACGCGCAGCCGCTCTATCTCCACGGCACATCCCCAGTCCACCGACTCCCCGTCGAGGTGAAGATCGTGTGCGCGGTGGTGACGGTGTTCGCGGTGGTTGCCACGCCCCGCGAGGCGTTCTGGGCCTTCGCCGTGTACCTCGCAGTCCTGGCGGTGGTGTGGCGACTTGCCGGTATCGCCCTTACCTGGCTCGCCCCGCGCATGCTGATCGAACTACCCTTCGTCACATTGGCCCTGTTGCTGCCCTTCGCGGAGGGTGGCGAGCAGACGACGGTCCTCGGATTGTCGCTCTCGGTAGCCGGACTGCACGCCGCGTGGGGGATCCTGGTGAAAGGCACTCTCGGCGTGCTGGTGTCACTCACTCTCGCCGCCACCACCCCCGCCCGCGATCTGCCGGTGGGACTCGCCCATCTGCACGTGCCCGCAATGTTCACCACGATCGTGGTCCTCATGCTGCGGTACCTCGACCTGCTCACCTCGGAGGTCGCCCGGATGCGCACCGCACGCTTGTCCCGGGGTGACGATCCGCGGACACTTCGCCAGATCGGCGCCACCGCCCAGGGTGTGGGCGGATTGTTCGTGCGTTCCTACGAGCGGGGCGAGCGCGTACACCTGGCCATGTTGTCGCGCGGCTTCACGGGGGCGGTTCCCACAGTCGGTGCTCCCCCGGCGTCCGCCGCGGCGTGGTCGGCCGGGCTCGTTCCTGCCGTCTGCGCGGTGGGTATCTGCCTCGCGGCCTGGACCCTCCGATGACGGCCGCCGTGCACCTCGAGGGTGTGTCGTATTCCTACCCGGATGGCAGGAAGGCACTCGACCGAATCGACCTCACCGTGAGCCCGGGCGAACGGGTAGCGGTTCTCGGCCCGAACGGTGCCGGCAAAACCACTCTGATGCTGCACCTCAACGGAATTCTGACCGCCTCCGACGGTCGGGTCACCATCGGCGGTGTACCAGTGTCGCGCAACACCGACCGGAACACGCTGCGCGAGGTGCGGCGGCGGGTCGGCATCGTCTTCCAGGACCCGGACGATCAGCTCTTCATGCCCTCGGTCGCGCAGGACGTCGCCTTCGGCCCGGCAAATTTCGGTGTCACCGGTGCGGCACTCGACGACCGGGTGCGCACCGCGTTGGCCGCCGTCGACATGACGTCGCATGCCGATCGCAATCCCGTTCATCTGTCGGTGGGGCAACGGCGCCGGGTCGCCCTGGCCACCGTCCTCGCATGCGCTCCGGACGTGCTGGTGCTGGACGAGCCGTCGAGCAACCTCGATCCGGTTGCCCGGCGTGAACTGGCCGAAGTCCTGCTCGCGGTGGACACCACCCAACTGTTGGTAACCCATGACATTCCGTTCGCTGCGCAGTTGTGCACCCGCGCGGTGATTCTCGACGAAGGCCAGGTGGTGGCGGACGGACCGATCCTCGACCTGCTCGCCGACACAGACCTGCTCGCCCGCCACCGCCTCGAGTTGCCGTGGGGTTTCCAGCTTCCCGGACGCTCGACCGACTCCGGCGCGAATGTGCACTGGGAGCAACCGAAACGGGGACATCGGCTACCGCGGTAGGTCACCATGAGGAGACCACCCACACCGGAGGTCAGCGATGCCCACACCCGGAGCCGACGCAGTGGCGCAACGCGTCTTCGACGCCTCCCTCGGCGCAATCGACATTCTCTCCATCCATCTGGGAGATCGACTCGGCTGGTATCGAAGTCTCGCAGATCAGGGCCCCGCAACAGCGGACGAACTGGCCGAACGCACCTCGACCCATCCGCGGTACGCACAGGAGTGGCTCGAACAACAGGCGGTGACAGGGCTGCTCACCGCAGACGGCGGCAGCCCCCGGAAATTCACGTTGGAGCCCGGTGCGGCCGAAGTGTTCACCGATGAGAAAAGCCTGGCCTACCTGGCGCCGCTGGCCCGGATTTTCGTTGCCGCCACCACCCAGATGCCCGCGCTGATCGAGGCGTATCGCACGGGAGGCGGTGTGGGATGGGCACAGTACGGTGTCGATGCGAGGGAATCGCAGGCGGATATGAATCGGCCGTGGTACGAGCAGGTTCTGCCGGGAGCGCTCGCGTCGGTACCCGAGGTCGACGCACTTCTGCGTACCCCCGGTGCCGCCATCGCCGATGTCGGATGTGGGGGCGCGTGGTCCACGATCGCCCTGGCGCGCGCCTATCCCGATGCCCGGCTGGATGGCTACGACATCGACGGCGCCACGGTCGAACTCGCGAAACACAACGTCCGCGATCAAGGGGATGTTGCCGACCGGATCACAATCACCGAGTCGGATGCAGCGGGCATTCCGGAGGGCGCCTATACCGCTGCATTCGCCTTCGAGTGCATTCACGACATGCCTGCACCTGTCGCCGTATTGACTGCGGTACGCAAGGCTCTGGCACCCGGCGGGGTCATGATCGTCATGGACGAGGCGGTGGACGATGAGTTCTCGGCGCCGGGAAGCGACATCGAGCGGTTGATGTACGGATTCAGTCTGACCGTGTGCCTGCCGGACGGAATGAGTTCCAGTCCGAGTGCCGCCACCGGAACGGTCATGCGTCCGAGCACCTTGCGAAAGTACGCCGAGGCTGCCGGTTTCGGCTCGATGGACATCCTTCCCATCGAAGACTTCGGGTTCTGGCGTTTCTACCGGCTGACCGTGTGACACCTCGTGCCAGTGAGGCGTATGTAACGAATTTTGGGCAAACTCCGAAAAGTGGGATACCCGAAGGGGGAAGATGTTCAGCAAGCTACTAGGCATGGGAAGCACCATGACACTGCAGGATTGCACAGGGTTGGACACGCTCCTCGTAGCCACTTCGCGCGCCCTGCCCCCTTCGCCTCCCCAGGCCGAGAGATGAATTCGGGAGGGCTATGGAGTAGGTGACTCACCGGGGAGCATCACCGCGCACCCACATATGCATGTAGCCGTTCGGTACTTCCAGCGAATATGGTCCACTCACAACAATGTTCGGTACTCAGGTGGAGTCCGTGTTCGACCTACGACATGGTGGGAAATCTCATGAAACTTCTCAGAACTCTGGCATTGTCCATTTTCGTCGTCGCCGCGATGGCAGTCGGCGCCGGCACGGCCTACGCCGATCCCGGCACGCAGGGAATCGACTGGAGCCAGCCCTTGATGACCCCGACCGCCGAAGGCAGTAGCCAGGTGGCTGAACAGTTCTTTCCGGAAAATGACGCCAAACAGGCCGCCTTCGACAACATGACCAGCGAGATCAACACCGGTTGGAACAATGCGGGCCTGCAGGGCATGGCCATCGGTTCCAATGTGGGCATGGCAATCGGGTGCGTCTCGATCTTCCCCAACTTCATCGCCGGATGCATCATCGGCGCCGTCGTCGGCACGATTGCAGGAGCCGTGATCGGTGTCGGTGTGGGAAATCCGAACGCGCAGCCCGCGGTGGAGCAGTTCTTCGCCACACCCTGAGCGAAGAGCGAACCGCAGCCCGGCCCTACACAGGCCGGGCTGCGGTGTTTTATCTCACCTTTAGTTAGTGCACGATTGGTTAGTGCACGAACTATCAGCTACGCTGAGTTGGTGACCACGAACGTTGCCGATGATCCCCTCGCACTCGACAGGCAGGTGTGCTTCGCGCTGGCGGTGGCCAATCGCGCAGTCCTGGGCGTCTATCGGCCGATCCTCGAACCGTTGGGACTCACGCATCCGCAGTACCTGGTGATGCTGGCCCTGTGGGGTACCTCCCCCATGTCGGTCAAGGAGATCGGCAGCGCCCTGCAACTCGATTCCCCCACGCTGTCGCCGCTGCTCAAACGACTCGAATCGTCCGGGCTTCTCACCCGTACCCGCAGCGAGGATGACGAACGCCAGCTCGTCGTCGAGTTGACCGACGCGGGCAGGGCGTTGCGCGCACAAGCCGAAAAAGTGCCACCCGCCGTAGTCGAAGCACTCGGAGTGGAACTGTCCGAATTGATGGAACTGCACAGCGTGCTGACCCGCATCAACGCCGCAGCCGTCAAGGCAGGCGCGCTCGGAGGAGTGGACAAGTGACCAATCGAAGCCGCACTGCCCGGAGCCGGCCGACGCCCTTTCAATGGCTCGGCTACGCGTTCGGACGCAGATTGCCCGACTCCATGCAGGACTGGGTTCGGAACGATCTGATCGGTGACTGGGCTGTGCCGCGACACCTCGTCCGCAGCATGGTGCCGTTCATTCCGGTGTTCGCGGCCTTCTTCCTCTTCCCCGGGCCCGTATGGTTACGCGGTTCCATGGTGCTGCTCGGGGTGTTTCTCGCACTCTTCTACAGCGTCGCCTACATGGCGCAGAACCGATCACGCCGCCTCGAAAAGCACGGACTTCCGCCCGACTTGGAAAACCCGAAAGCCAGACGCCGGCACGACGCCGAACGGGCCGCGTACTACCGGGCCCACCCCCGTGCGTGAGAGCCAAGATCGTTCGGGTGCAATTGCGGTAGACCGCCGAGGGCCAAAATGGGTCGTCGGGACGTTGTGAACCGTCGACGCCTCGCCGCGGTACGGTCCGTTCGCTGTCACTTCTGCTGTGTGAGGGGCGTTCCGCGGAGCCAAAGGTGCGGCGGGGAAGTGTAACCTCATAGGTGTCGAGGGCCCATCGAATATGCGCGGTCAAGCCATGTCGTCCTCGGCGCCCAAACCGGCCCTGAGTCCAAGGGCCGAGAACTGGAGCGCCGCCATGGCGTCGAACCCGATTGATGCTCTAGCAGTTTCCGAGTCACCGAGCCCCGCACGGGCACTGGAAACGACGCTGTCTTGCACGGCATGTCCGCATAGCCCGGAATCGCACGATGCGCTCGGTGTTCGGTTTTGCGCCGTGACCTCGGACCGAAACCTCGACCGAAAGTGCATCTGTGCTGGCGAACAGGCGAAAGGACAGCACTACTCCCGGTACTGAACGAGAGGTACACCCACGGGCGCTTCGCTGGCTGTACCGGGCTGTGCGGGCAACCGGCCCTCTGTCAGAACAGGACAATGACGGCAATGAGAGCGAGCCGTGTCGCGATGTTGGCCGTGGGACTGTGCGACCGCCGCCACAGGAGGCAGGCCGAGCGCGTCGATCGCGATCCGGTTACGGTCTCCCCCGTTCACAGCTCAGTGTCTGGCACGAGTCACCGCGAAATGTCGGGCTCCGGAGCTAGTTCTCGGATGATCGCCTACCCGTGCACCCGCTGCGGCCGCGCCAGGGGCAACGTCCGGCTTGCGCAACCACTACGACGACACTCGCATCGTTTGCAGGTACCCGACCTCGACCTCACTCGCACGCATGGCTGACTGGAGACGCGGTTCCTGTGTCGACTGACACAGCCGCGAACGGATCCAACGTCATCCGACGACGCCGGCCTTCCTCATCGCTGCGATGTCCGCAGCCGAGCACCCCAGCTCACCGAGGACCTGATCGGTGTGCTCACCGAGAGCCGGAATGTCACCCATCCGCATCTCCACGTCGGCGAAGGTCATCGGTGGCAGCATTGCGCTGATCTGTCCCACCTCGCTGCCGACCTGACGCCAGCGGTCACGTTCCTTCAGCTGCGGATGGTCGATCAATCCGCCCATATCGTTCAGCTCCGCTGCCGGAATCCCGGCATCCGCCAGTGCCTGATCGAGGGCCGCGCAGGTGAACTTCCTCGTCTCCTCGGCGACGAGGGCATCCACCTCTTCGCGATGCTGGACCCGCAGCATGTTCGTCGCATAGCGGGGATGGTCGGCGAGTTCGGGTCGCGCGAAGACCTCGGTGACCAACTGCCGCCACCCCCGATCGTTCTGGACCCCGATCAGAATGTTGCCGTCGAGGGTGGGGTACGCGTCGTACGGAACGATGGCGGCGTGCCCGAGGCCGACACGAGGGATCTGCCGGTCGGCGTACATCTTCATATACATCGGATGGCCCAGCCACTCCGCGGTCGCGTCGAACATCGACACGTCGATCTGCGCGCCCGCCCCCGTTCGTTCACGTCGGAACAGCGCACTCAGGATGGACGTCAGCGCATACATTCCCGCCGCGATATCGGACACGGGCACTCCGGTCTTGGTGGCCGTCTCGGGGGTTCCGGTCACGGAAATCATGCCGGTTTCGGCCTGCACCAGCATGTCGTACGCCTTGCGTTCACGCCTCGGTCCCGCTGTCCCGTAGCCCGACATGTTCGCCACGATCAGCGCGGTGTGTTCCGCGCGCAACGCCTCGGTCCCGAAACCGAGTCTGCTCGCCGCATCGGGCGCCAGGTTCTGCACGAACACGTCGGCACTCGCGATCAACCGCAGGACAGCATCCCGTCCCACCTCGGATTTGAGGTCGACACAGAACGATTCCTTCCCTCGGTTCAACCAGACGAAGTGTGAGGCCTCGCCGAAGACGGCGTCGTCGTAGTTGCGTGCGAAGTCGCCCTCCCCGACGCGCTCCACCTTGATCACCCGCGCGCCCATGTCCGCCAAATGACGGGTGGCGAGGGGGGCCGCCACAGCTTGCTCGAGAGCGACGACGGTGATTCCGTCGAGTGGAAGGGTTCCGGGGTCGTTCTCCATGTGGGACTTCACCGTTCCGATTTCGATTCCGGGTGGTCGTGATAGTGCGTGGCACCGATCGCGTGCAGCAACTGGTGCACGGTGTCGTCCGAAAGCCGATAACGCATCGAGCGGCCGTCGCGCGTTGCCGACACCCAGCCCTGGTGGCGCAGCAGTCGCAGTGCATGCGAGACGGCGGTACCGCTCATCTCGAGCGCTGCCGCGAGGTCGCCGACACAGATACCCGGCGCGTGGTGCAGGCACAGCAGCAACCGGAGGCGGTTGCCGTCCGACAACAATTCGAAGCGGTTGGCCCATCCCTCGATGTCGGGGCTGTGCAGCGCCGCCGCGGCGCGCTGAACGTCCTCGGGATTCAGCGCAGGAGTGGTAGCCACTCGGCCAGTCTACAAACGGCCTGACCGCGCCCATGTGCGCATACATAGGCGATCGCTAAGTGTCCGTGTGGTCCAGGGCATGCCGGGATTGTCTTCTCCGCTTCTTGCCAGAGACGACAAGACCGGAGTCGGGCCATTTGTCCAACCTGGCCGGCCACAATCGCGGGGTGCTGGACCATTGGTATGAATAATGCAAGGGCATTGGCATTTGATGCCCATCAAAAGTTACCGTTCGTGACCAGTGATGTGAGTCACTTCCCACTACTTCCGTGATCGGCGCAGCCCCGCCGGCACGGTGCAGGAGGCGAACGTGAATATCAAGGAAGCTGCGTCCGGCGCGGAGGCGACGGACCAGACCCGAAGCGGGCCGGGCCGCGCCAAGATCTTGTCCATGTCGGCACCGCGGGCGGGCAATGCACATCATCGAATATCGCGGCCAGGCCATCGAAGAGATGTCGATGGAAGGCCGAATGACGTTGTGCAACAAGCCCGTCGAGGCCGGATCGCGGGCAGGGATGATCGACCCGGACGAGAAGACCTTCGAGTATCTGCGTGGCCGCCCGGCCGCCCCGACCGGGGAACGCCGCCTGTCGGAGAACGGCGGCTGACGGGGCGACTCTATAGAGGGAGCACTGGAATCTCGGGTTCGAGCTTCACTCGATTGCTGCGGTTGCGGTAGTCATGCCGTGAGACAAGCAACCAGTCCGCAGGCGCAGCGTCACAAGATGCCACCAGCAGCGAGACCTTACAAGCATCCCTCATCGAATCATTTCAGGAGCCACTGCCTTTGTTCAGGGCACGGCCATCACGTCGAGCGTGAGATTGCCGCCCTCACCAGACCTGAATTCAACTTCCGTCAGCACCGGGTAGTCGAGCTGCGTAACAATTTGTTGTGTGCCGGCGTCGTGCACCGCCATCACCAGACGGCGCACTACGTTCGACGGGGACCTCGGGGAGAGTCTCGATCACATCGACCGAGGCGACCGATTCGGTCCCGGTCCAGGTAGCGACCGCATGCCCGAGATAGTCCGACCCACATCCACCGGGATCGTTCCGCCAGATGTGCACCCAGGAGATCAGCGCCCTTCTCGGTTTGCGGCGACGGCATCGTCGATGTGCATCCCAAGTCGTTGGAGAGTGTGCGCTTCGGCGTAACCGGGGACAGTTCGCCCGAGACCGAACTCGCGGCCTGGCAGTTCCTCGCGCTCTCTCGCGTTGGACCACCCAGGTGGATCACGCCGTCGATGCGCTCACGGCGGGCTCGCCCGAGCAGTCCGGTCGACAGTTCCTCGTCGTAGGTCAGGGCCGACTTCGCCAGGCGGACAGGTTCGGCGTCGATATACGGGCTCCCTGGACCCGACCGGGAAGGGCAGAGCACGATGGGCTACGAGGTGGAAGCCGGCACTGAACGTATTCGCGATCACGTTCGAGGGCCGGATCACCCCGAGTGAGAACTAAACCGATGTGCCAGCGTCAGATCCACCGAATATCTGATAGTCCGATAGGAGCATCCATCTTCATGGACGCAACCGCGGCCGGTGGCTGGTGGGATCGAGGTGGGCAGGTGCGGTCATCGGACGGATTTCGGGTCGTGGAATGCGGGCAGGGCGGGGATGAGGGTGCTGGCGTAGTCGCGTATTCGTTGCGTTGGGAAGGTGTCGGGTTCGGCGAGGACGAGGCGGCCGGCTTCCCAGAACAGTGCGTAGATGGTGCGGGCGGTGAGTTCGACGTCGACGGTGGGGAGCCGGTCGGGTGGTGTTGCCGCGCGCACGAAGGCTGCCAGTGCCTCGATGAACTTCTGACGGCCGGTCTCGAGGCGGCGGCGGAAGGCGGGGGTGCTGGAGTCGGCGAGCTGGAACACCGCCCGCCACCGACCAGGTGCGGCCTGCACGGCGGTGAGGAAGTTCTCGAGACTGTCAGTCATGGCCCGGATCGGGTCACCGGATGTAGCCGGGGGCACAGCGCCGGCCAGTTGGGTCAGGGCCGCGGTCTCTTCGCGGTCCAGGCACGCACGGAGCAGTTGGTCCGAGTCCTGGAAGAGGCCATAGACGACCGGGCGGCTGACGCCGGCGTCCTTGGCGACGGTGTCGATGGACACCTTGTGGACGCCCTGCTCGACGATGACGCGCAGGACCGCGTCCAGTAGTTGCTCCCGGCGTTTTTCGGGGGCCATTCGTGGTGCGTATGCGCGGTTTCGACGGTCGGTCATGATCACCGTTCCACCTCTCTGCTGCCGGGGTTGCTTGACATCGGGCAGCACCGCCGCAAATACTACACTCACTGTAGCTACACAGACTGTAGCTTTCTGAGGAGGCGGCAATGACGCATCGGTACTGCATCATCGGGGCGGGATATACCGGGCTGGCGGTGGCGAAGGCCTACACGGATCTGGGGTTGGACTACGACCACCTCGAGGCCACCGACGCGATCGGCGGCAACTGGTCGCACGGGGTCTACGACTCGACGTACCTGATCAGTTCCAAGGACGTCACCGGGTACCCGGACTTTCCGATGCCCGGCGACTACCCGGATTTCCCCAGCGCGGCGCAAATGCGCGAGTACCTGCGTGCCTTCACCGCGGAATTCGGGCTCGATCACCGGATCGAGTTCGGCGCCCTGGTGAGCGACGTCGCGCCCCGCGATGCTTCGGGGCTGGCCGGGTGGCGGGTCGAACTCGCCGACGGCGAGGTGCGCGAGTACACCGGTGTGGTGGTCGCGAACGGTCACTACTGGGACATCCACGTCCCGTCCTATCCGGGCGAATTCACCGGCAAACAGATCCATTCCAAGAACTACAAGCGCCCCGCCGACCTGGACGGCCCGCGGGTGCTGGTGGTGGGCGCCGGGAACTCCGGTTGCGACCTGGCCGTCGAGGCCGCGCTGACCTTCGGCACCGCGGAGATCTCGTTGCGCCGCAGCTATTGGTTCATCCCGAAGTACGTCCTGGGCGTTCCCAGCGGCAGGTTCGATATCGGGTCGGTCCCGGTGCCGAAACTTCTGCAAGAGGCGGTTTTCCGATCGATAGTCGCGCTCGGCATGGGCAGTTACCGCAGTTTCGGGTTGGAGAAACCCCAACACCGGATCTTCGACCAGGATCTGGTCGTCAACCAGCAGCTGCCCTATTTCCTCAAGCACGGCCGCATCTCGGTTCGCCCGGAGATCGCCCGCTTCGACGGGCGCACGGTGCACTTCACCGACGGCACCAGCGGCGAGTACGACACCCTCGTCTGGGCGACCGGTTTCAGGACCACCTTCCCGTTCCTGCGTGACGGGCTCCTCGACTGGGAGGGCGGGCAGCCGCGGCTGATATCGCACACCTTCGCCCCGGGGCTGGCGAACCTGTCCTTCGCCGGGCTTGTCGCCCCACGCTCGGGGGCAGGCAGGCTGCTGATGAACTCCTCCCGCCTGCTCGCCGAGGCCGCGCTGCTGCAACAGCGCCTGCGCACCCCGATCGGCGACCTCTACGCCCGCGTCTCGAAACCGTCCGGTGAAATCCTCGCGGGCGGGCAGGAATTGCGCTGGCAGGTGCTGCGCGGCCGGTGGATGGTGCGCGCCATGACCGGGCTGGCCACGCTCCGTTCGCGGCGTTTCGGCGCACCCGCCCCGACCCGGCGGGAACGAACGCCGATCCGCGCCGCGCTGCACCGCGCCGCCTGACCGGCAACGTGCTGCGCACCCGATCCTCGCCGCCCCGCACGGGATCGCCTGACCCGAAACCCCACCACATCACTCGCATCCCCGTCACGACCCCAGGAGTCCCGCCCATGCCACCGAAGAACCCCGCATCCCGCATCGTCGCCATCGGCAGTCCACTCACCCTGCCCTGCGGTGTGACCCTGCCCAACCGCATCGCCAAGGCCGCGATGAGCGAACAGCTCGCCGCGATCGACGGCTCGCCCAGCCAGAGGCTGACCCGGCTCTACAGCGCCTGGGGCCGCGGCGGTGCGGGCCTGCTCATCACCGGCAACGTCATGATCGACCGCCGCGCTTACGTCGAACCACGCAATGTGACCCTCGAAGACGACCGGCATCTCGAGGCCGTCGGCAACTGGGCGCGGGCGGGATCGCGCGCGGGGGCGGTGATGGTCATGCAGATCAACCATCCGGGACGGGTCGCGGTCGGACCGCTGCACCGCCGCCCGGTCGGCCCGTCGGCGCTGCGACCGCAGGCGGTGGGATTCAATCTCCGCACCCCGCGGGCGCTGTCGCACGGCGACATCGCCGACCTGCGCCGCCGCTACGCGCGCACCGCGGAACTGGCGGTCGCGGCGGGCTTTTCCGGCGTTCAGGTCCACGCCGCACACGGGTATCTGCTCTCGCAGTTTCTCTCCCCGGTATCCAACCAGCGCGACGACCACTACGGCGGCAGCCGTGAGAACCGGCGTCGCCTGCTGCTCGAGGTGGTCGCCGACGTGCGCGACGCCATCGGTCCTCACGCCGTTGTCTCGGTGAAGCTGAACTCGGCCGACTTCCAGCACGGGGGACTGGACGAGACCGAGTCCCTCGAGGTCGCCCTCGCCCTCGAGCAGGCCGGGATCGACCTGCTCGAGATCTCCGGCGGCAACTACGAGGCCCCGGCCATGACCGGTGTGGTCTCCGACAGCACCCGTGCCAGGGAGGCGTACTTCCTGCGCTACGCCGAGAACCTGCGCGCCCGCACGGCCATGCCGCTCATGCTCACCGGCGGCATCCGCACCTGCGACTTCATCAACGACGTGCTCGCGCAGGGTTCGGTCGATGTGATCGGGCTCGGCCGCCCGTTCGCCGTGCGGCCCGCAATCGCCGCGGATCTCCTGACCGGTGCGGGCGAGCCGCAGGCGCTGCCCACCGCGCCACACATTCCGCTGCCCGCAGCCACGCCGATCAACTCCTACCTCCAACTCGCCTGGCACGCGGCGAATTTCCGCCGAATCGCCGCAGGCGAGAAGCAAGTGAGCGGGCCGGGCGTGGTCCGCACCCTGGCCGCCGCCGGCGCCACCGTGACCGCCCGCGCACTCACCCAATTCTGACGTCACCGCCCGCATTCGCACCCCATTCCGATCACCGAGGAGCACCCCATGAGCCTGCCACCTCCCACCCCCACCATGCGGGCCGTCGTCACCGGAGCCTCCTCCGGCATCGGCACCGCGCTCGCCGACGGCCTGGCCCGGCGCGGATTCTCGCTGATCCTGGTGGCCCGACGTGAGGACCGGCTGCGCGAGCTGGCCGACCGGCTGGCCGCCCACCACCGCGTCGAGACCGACATCCGCGTCGTCGACCTGGCCGACCGCGGCGAGCGCGCCACCCTGTGCCACGAACTCGCCGCCCGCGATATCGCCGTCCTCTGCAACAATGCCGGGTTCGCCACCTACGGCGAGCTGGCGACCGCCGACCCGGAACGCGAACGCCGACAGGTGGAACTGAATTCGGTCGCGGTGCACGACCTCACCCTGGCCGTGCTGCCCACCATGGTGGCGCGTGGCGCTGGCGCAATCCTGATCACCGGCTCCACCGCAGGCAACCAACCCGGCCCGAACAACGCCACCTACGCCGCCAGCAAGGCCTTCGCCAACACCCTCGCCGAATCGCTGCACAGCGAACTCGCCGGCACCGGTGTCCAGTGCACCCTGCTCGCGCCCGGCCCGGTCCGCACCGAATACGCCGAGGTGGCCGAGGTTCCGAACCTGGACCGCATGGTGCCGGGCCCGCTGTGGGTCGACGCCGACCAGGTAGCGGCCGAGGCGATCGCGGGCATGGCCGCCGGTCGCCGCCGCGTGGTCCCCGGCGTCTTCGCCAAGGTGCAGACCGTCGGCGGTCAGTACACCCCGCGGGCGCTCGTCGGGCCGATCCTGCGCACCGTCTACCGGAAGGTCACCTCGAGATGAGTTGGGAGCCCGCCACCCGCACCGCAGGCCGCTCCCTCGGGGCGGACCTGCGCCGCGCACTGAAGATCGGCGATCCGCGCCGCAGCCTCTACCGCGACGCCCACTACTTCACCGCCACCGTCGAGATCGACCCCGACCACATCACGCAGTGGCTGCCCGCCGGGGTACGGCCGACCGAACCGGCGCGCGCCGACCTGTTCACCGCCTACTTCCCGGACAACAACTTCCAGTCACCGGGGTATCACGAGGCCGGGCTCTTCGTGCACGTCAACACCATGCGGGGCACCGGCATCCACTGCCCGTGGATGATCGTGGACGACGACGTCGCCCTGATCATCGGCCGCGAACTGCTCGGCTACCCGAAGAAACTGGGGGAGGTCGACTGGACAGTCACCGACACAGAGATCCGCGCCGCGGCAACCCGCCGTGGGCACACGCTGCTCACCATGGGCGGACGGCTCGGCGAAGTCATCGCCGACCCGCCGCCGATCCTCGCCCGCCCGCACCGCAACGTCGTCGGACTCGCCGGCCTCTTTCCGTCCTGGCTGCTGGCCTTCACCCCACGCGAGAGCGTGGTCGAGGTCCGGCGAATCGAGGACCTCACCCTCGAAATCCGCGGCTCCGAACGCGACCCGCTCGACCAGATGGGCATCGGCCAGGTGATCGACGCGCGGCTGCACCGCGTCGACCTGCTCGGCGTACGGATGCCGCCGATTCCGATCCGCCCGCTCACACCACTGTTCGGGGCCAGCCGCATGCGGCCCCGAACCCTGTGACCACCCATCTTCCCGACCGTCCCACCCAGGAGGCTCGCATGAGCATCGCCGAATGCCTCACCACCGAGCCGGTCACCATCCCGCGACCGGCCACCACCGCGCCGTTCCCCCGCATCGACACCTTCGACACCGCGCTCACCGCACCCGGCGGCTTCGGGCCGCGGTTGCGCATGCCGCACCGCCGCAGTGGACTTCCGGTGTGAGTTCGCCGCAACCGGCCGACCGGACTCGGTGCGCACCCATGACCTGATCTCACTGCCGTACCCGACCCGCTACGGGCTCGACATACCGGGCGACCGCTTTCTCGTCACACCCGACCAACTGCACCGCCGAATGAGCACACGGGGTCAAGTCGTAGGCTTCCAAGATCTCCATCACTTCCCTGGCACACTTGGGTCTCGGGGTTCCTTCTGTCGGTTAATTTGCGCGGCAAACGAACCCAACTCGGGCGAAGGAACCCCGCCCGGTATTTACGTCAGCGTGTCAATCAGCGGTTTCGTGGCCGCCGACCCGGAATTCTGGTGCCCACTGATCCGGAAAAGCGATGTCCGCCCAACCGGAGCGAACTCACCACCGACAAGAATTCTGCCGTGTCCATTTGCACCTCGACGAGGGCGTCGGTGGTTGCTCGAGACGGGGACAACGCGGTCATCTCGAGCAGGGCGATTCATCGCACGACCGGCTCAGCCGTACTGGAGCAGCGCTGCCGTCTCGCGCACGGTCACGTCACCAGCGCATCGTGGCGGTACCTGGACTGCTCCGCTCCGCCGCCGGTCCTTCCGACACCAGGCCATCCGAACACCCAGACCCCTCGCCCAAGCCACCGAGGCTGACGGCACGAGAACACCCTCGACGCCACCTCGCACGCACCCGTCGTGGACCGGGTAACCCAACCGTTGCCTACCCCTGTGCACCCGGCAGCGGGGAACCCACCGTGAACTTCGCACCGAACGGATCCGTGACATCCGCGGTCCGCCCGTACGGCATGTCCGTCGGATCGTCCGCGGTACCCCCGCCGGCCCGCGCTGCGGCGACGGCCGCGTCGGTATCGACGACCTGGAAAAGCGTGCCCCAGGAGGACGCCGAGGCGGACGGGTCGCCCACGACGCCACCTATCTCGTGACCGTCCGGTCTGCGTAGAAAGGTGAAGTCCACGCCAGGTAGGTCGTCGTTCCCGTCCAGCGTGAAGTCGAACACCGCCGCGTAGAACTCCCGCGCTGGGCCGGGATTCGGGTCACCAAGTCGTTGCGTAACAACGTGTTCGGCTCGTTCACGAGTTCGCAGCCGACGTGTGCCCGCCCCTGCCACAGGCCGAACTGCGCCCCGGACGGATCCCGCACCATCGCCATCCGACCCTGGTCGGCGATGTCCATCGGCTCCGTCAGCAGCGTGCCGCCCGCGGCGACGGACCGAGCGACCGTCGCATCGAGATCATCGGTCGCCAGGTAGACGTTCCACCAGAACTCGGTGGCATCCTCGTCGGGATTCGGCATCAGCGCGGCGACCTTTCTGCCGCCGAGCAGACACATCGTGTACCGCCCGTACTCCTCGGGACCGACGTCGAACTCCCATCCGAAGACCGACCCGTAGAAGGACATCGCCCGGTCGAGATCCGGGATGCCCAGGTCGATCCAGGTAGGGGTACCGAGTGGTTGATTCGTCGTGACCGCGCTCATCGCTGCTCCTCCGTCTGCCGGGTACCCACTCGACGGTAGCCCGCGGCACCGACATTCGACGGCAGAGCCACGGGACTCGCTGTCGCGCTCCGCGAATCCCTCTACAACCCACAGGACCGAATCCACCGACGCCCAGTATTCACCTCGCCGAAGCCTCCTTCCGGTCACCGAGAGCGGGTACCCGGGCAAACAGTTGGTCCGTCCGACTCGCCTCGAAAACGGCTGCTCCCGCAGCGCCGGAACCTCCGCCCGGCGACGTTCCGCCGGTACACACAGTCTCGCAGTCGGCGTCATCGTCGTCCCCCCAGTGCCGCGGTACACGGCGACCGCCTACCTCGGCGCCGATACCTCCCGATCTGCCGCCGCTCCGCGCCGGGGCTGTCCTGGTCGTCAACGCCGCCCACGCCGCCCTCCGCGCGCACACCACCGCCCCCGCCGCCCACCCCCACTACGATCAGGCCGGGGTGCGGATGCTGTCCACCGGCGAATCTGCACGCAGGCGTCCTCGTCACCAGCGGGCGGGCGGTCGCCCTATCCGCCGGGCGCCGCCCTCGGCGGCTTGACCATCACCGATGAGGCCGTCATGCTCACCGACGACCCCCACACGATCACGGACGCCCGAAAGTATCATCGACACCCCGACGAAATCACCGAAGTCGACCACGCACTCCAACGCCACCGCGATCTGGCAGATCGGCCGGATCGTGCCCCTGCCCGGGATCGGCGGTCGGATACGCACTGAACCCGAATTCCTTCCCACCCCGGTCGCCCGAATGCTCCTGTGGCACAGCTCAACTACCAACCCCGCCCCGCCGAACCGCAGAAGCGGTACACGCACACCACCCGGCGGCGCACCGCCGCAGTACCGGGCCGCGAACTACACTCTCGAAGGGTTCCGCCTCGACACCCCCCGGGTGGCCGGCGCACAGGCCCGCTCGAACGCAATCGTCGAGTCCGTCGGTGATACCCTCGCGGTCGGCGATCATGTGGTCCTCAGCTTCGACTCCTGTGGTGTTTGCGGCAACTGCCGCGACGGCCATCCGGCCTATTTCCGCACATTCCTGGCACGAAACCTCACCGGAACGGCGCTCGACGGATCGACTCCCCTCGAGGACAGCCACGGTTCCGCAGTTGCCGGCAGATCGTTCGGCCAGTCGTCCTTCGCCACCCACAGCGTTGTCGACGCCGTTGTCGTAGACAAGGACTTGCCCTCCAGCTGCTCGGCCCCCTCGGATGCGGATTCCAGACCGCAGCCGGGGCCGTTCTCAACGTCCTCGAGGTGCGCGCCGGTGACGGGATCGTCATCACCGGTGCCGGCGCCGTAGGGCTGGCAGCGGTGATAACGGCGAAAGCCGGCGCCCAACCGATCATCGCGGTCGACCTCAATACCGAACGCCTCCAGCTCGCACGTGAACTCGGCGCAACCGACACAATCGTCGGCGGAACCGGTGAACTCACTTCACAGATCCGCGCCATCGCGCCTGCGCGAGTGTGCTACGGCCTCGACACGACCGGCTTGCCCAGCATCTCCGACACCCTCGCCGCACGGTCCCCTTCGCGGGATCCTCGGCATGGTCGGCGTTCAGCAAGGCGACCTCGCCATCGCGCCGCGTGCCCTGACCGTTGGCCGCACCCTCATCGGCATATTGGAAGGCGACTCCAACCCGCACACTTTTATCCCGACGCCGGTGCGCGGATCGAGGCGGGAGGACTTCCGACCCACTGAAGGCAACTACGGTCCTTCTTACGAACGGGCCCAACTCCCGTACAGACATCGCCGACGGCACGTCAAAGGGTGTGGACCCAGATCGGCCGACCACGAGCAGGGACGCGTCACCGTGGCCGTCCACGGCTTCCTCGCTACCGTAGTCGCCCCACGAGTCCGTCAGGCGCCGGGCTGGCCCTCGGCTGTCGACGCACTATTCGAACAGGTTCGGCAACCCGTCGGTAATCCGGTTGGGGAACTTCGGCTCGCGCTTCTCGAGGAACGCGTCAACACCTTCACGCACGTCGTCCGAGGTGCCTCGGACGTAGATGCCGATCGATTCGGCCCGGTGTGCTACCTCAGGGTCGGACGCACCCAGCATCCGCCACATCAGCTGTCGAGTGAGAGCTACCGACACCGGTGAGGTGCCGGAGACGAATTCCCGCGCGATGTCGAGGGCCCGATCCAGCACCTGATCGGCGGGGACGAGTTCACGGACGAGTCCTCGTTCGAGCGCTTCGACTGCCGAGACCATCTTGCCGCCCACCGCCCACTCGACGGCCGTCGAGATGCCGACGGCCCGCGGAAGGAACCAGGTCGAGCAGGCCTCGGGGACAAGTCCGCGACGGGTGAACACGAACCCGAACTTCGCGGTTTCCGAAGCGATGCGGATGTCGGCCGGCAGGGTCATGGTGACGCCGACACCCGCGGCCGGTCCGTTGATCGCGGCGATGACGGGCTTGAGGGAACGGTAAATTCTCAGCGAGACCCGCCCGCCCGTGTCGGCCGGTGCGCCTCCGGTCTCCGGGTCGTCACCCAGGACGAAGGTGTCGCCGCCGGCTGCGAGATCGGCACCCGCACAGAAGGCTCGTCCCGTTCCGGTGATCACCACCGCACGGATCTCGTCGTCTGCGTCGGTCTCGTCGAAGATGTCGATGAGGCGATAGCACATCGCGTTGGTGAACGCATTGAGCTGATCGGGACGGTTCAATCGCACAACCGCGATCTCCCCGTGCCGCTCGAGTATCACTGCATCGTCGGTACCGGTCTCAGGCACGATGACTCCTTCCTTTGTTCCCCGCCGGTTCGGTTCAGCGGACCTTGTCGAATCGTTCAGCCACGTCCCGGTATTCGGACCGGATCGCAGTCTTCGAGAGCTTGCCACTGGGGAGCCGCGGCAGCGGCTCGTCCCGGATCACCACGTAGCGCGGAACCTTGTAGTCGGCCACGAGCCGGTCGCAGTGTTCGATGATTGCCGCTGCATCGACGCCATCCTTCACAGTGACGATCGCCGCCGGCGTTTCGCCGAAGCGTTCATCAGCGGCTGCGATGACTGCGACTTCCTCGACACCGGGAATCTCGGCGATGACCCGCTCGATCTCGACCGGCGAGATATTGATTCCGCCGGTGATGATGAGGTCTTTCAGCCGGTCGACGAACTTGACGCGTCCTTCGTCGTCGAGGGTGCCGAGGTCGCCGCTGTGCAGCCAGTTGTTCTGCAAGGCTGCCGCCGTCGACTCGGCGTCGTTCCAGTAGCCGGGGGTGACGCCCGGACCGCGCAGGAGTATCTCGCCCTCTTCACCGGGCGCGGCATCGGTGCCGTCCGGACGGACCACCTTCACTTCGGTGAAGATCGAGCCGGATCCACACGTGTCGGGGTGGTCGAAGGCTTCGGCGACGAGGGTGGCGGTGGCGACACCGCCGGCCTCGGTCATGCCATAGATCTGTCTCAGTGCGACGCCCTTGTCCGCCCAGCGCTGCAACAGTGCCGGAGCGACCGCGGCGCCGCCGACGATCGCGGTGCGCAGCGACGACAGGTCGGCGTCCGCGAACTCGGGTGAACGCGAGATCGCCTCGAAGATCAACGGCACACCGAAGATGGCCTGGACATCGTGTTCACCGAGAAGTTTGGCCGCGCGGCCCGGATCGAACTCCTTCTCGATGATCAGCTTTCCGCCGAGCACCGTTGTCATGACCAGCCCCCAGACCAGGCCGGGGGTGAACACCAAGGGCAACACGAGCAGCGACGTGGACCCGGGCCGGAAGCCTTCTTCGGTGAGTGACGCCTCGAAGACGATATTGAGCAGCGTCCGGTTCGTGCAGATCACTCCCTTGGACATCCCGGTGGAGCCACTCGTGAAGAGGAGGGCGGTCGGTTCGTCGGGTTCGAGATCGACGCGGAAGTCGTCCTGTCCTCCCGCGCGTAGCGGCGCGAGCTCGTCGAACGAGAGGGTGTCGAAGGCGGAACCCAATTCACGCGCCGCGTCGACCGTCGGCGCGAACTCGCTCGGCGTGACGACCAGGACGGCGCCGGCGTCGTCGACAACCTTGCGGAGCTCCGCCGGCTTGAACCGTGGGTTGAGCGGGATCAGTACACCGCCGGCCTTGAGGACGCCCAGTGCGATCACCGGCCATGTCAGCGAATTCGGGCCCAGCACGCCGACTCGTTGACCCGGCTGGATTTCGAGGTCCACGATCTTCCGGGCGATACGACTGGACCAGTCCTGCAGTTCGCGGTATGTGAGAGATTCACCCGCCACGACGAGCGCGTCCTGCTCTCCCCTGGTCTTCGCCCACCAATGCAATGCCGAGCCGACGGTGGCAGCCATTCGTCCTTACCTTTCGTGAGTCGCACATGTGCGATGTCGTTCTAGCGGGGCCTACCGGGCACGTGGGGTGCCTGACACAGGGCGCGGGCCGAATCGCTCTTGCCGACAGATGTTTTCAGTGCGAATATGACCAGGAAAACCTGGCTCGTACGCCGTGCGACCCACGCTATATGGTCCAAATTGAGACGTCAATCAAGTCTTGTATTTTGCAAAACGGCGCGCGCTGTGACAGCAACGAAGCCCGCTGCGAACGCGGCCACTCCCCCGACCGCGAACACCACGACGTACGCCTGTTCTGTGGGCGTCGAGGTGCCCGGGATCGTGATCGTCGCGAGCAACACCGCAACCAAGGCACTGGCCAGTGAGCTGCCGAATGTCCGGGCGATCGCGTTGATCCCGTTCACCGCCCCCGTGTTTCCCGGAGGAACGCTGCCGATGAGCATCGACGGCAATGCACCGTAGGCGACTATGACAAAGACATTGATCACCGCAACCGCCGTGATCAATTGCCACGTGTAGTCATGAGCAAGTATCAGCATCAGGAATCCGCATACCCCGACGGCACATGCCGCGGTCAGCACCCGGTGGGCTGGGAACCGTCGGGTTACGAGCCCACTGACGGCCGCCGCAGCCGTACCGGCAATCTGTCCGGGCAGCAGGTACACCAGACTGGTCTCGAGCACCGACGCATCGAAGCCGTATCCCGCTTCTTCTCGGGAGATCTGCACGAACGTCGCGATGGCCAGGAACTGCACGAACATCGCTACACCCACTAGGAAGGCGGCGATATGCGCCGGAGCCACCAACCGCGCCGTCAGAAGCGCAGGAGCAACCAGCGGTGCAGTAGTCCTCCGTTCGTGCCGGTACCAGGCGGCAAGCATGAGCGCGCCGGTGACGGCGCAACCGAGTGTCCACACCGACAGCCATCCCCACGTCCCACCTTGCGCCAGCGCCAACAGCAGCCCCGGCAGGCCGATCGCGAGCCCGACCACACCCCAGAAGTCGAACCCGTCGCGCGCTCCCGACCCCGGGGTATGCGGAATAACGCACCACCCGACGACCATTGCTATCACCGTGAGTATCAACAGCATCCAGAAGACACGTCGATAGTCGGACCCTTCGGTGTACAGCAATCCGGCCGCGATCATTCCCGCACCGCCGCCGACACTCAACGCCCCGGACATGACGCCGAGCGCCATCGGGACACGGTGCGGCCCCAGCGCGCCCCGCACTACCGCGACACCGACGGGGAACAACGCATACGACACGCCCTGCAGAATTCGCCCGGCGATGAGTGCCGGCAACCCGGTCCAGGCGACACACAGCACCGAACCGATCAGTACCGTGCCCAGCACGGCGAGCATCACCTTCCGCGGACCATGTCGATCGGCGAGGTGACCCAACAGTGGTGTACATACCGCGGCCGCAAGGAGATTCGCTGTCACTGTCCAACCGACAGCGTCCGTGCCCATGTCGAGCTGCACCGCGATTGCCGGCAGGAGCGGTACCACGGCGGTCTGCATCATCGACGTGATCATCACGACGAAGCAGAGCGCCGGAACCAGCACCGCCGATCGACCTGCCGTCTCGGGGGCGGCGCGATGGGCCGTATCGGGTGCCTGGGTCACGGCAAATCCTCGCTGCGGTGCCGGTCAGAGATCGAGCACGAGTTTGGCTGTGCAGCTTCGTGATACACAGATCATCATGCAGTCGTTCTCGGCCTGTTCGTCTTCGGTGAGGATAGAGTCCCGGTGCTCGGGAACTCCTTCCAGGACGGGAGTTTCGCAAGTCCCGCACGTACCCTCGCGGCACGAGAAGGGGGCGTCGACACCGGACCGGAGTACGGCGTCGAGCACGCTTTCGTTCGCGTCGACCGTGATGGTGCTGCCCGCGCGCCGCAGTTCGACCTCGAACGATCCGTCGACCGCATCGGCCGGCCGCTCCTTGGCAGCGAACCGCTCGACGTACAGCCTCAGGTTGGGATGCGTGAGGAATTCGTTCTCGATCGCCTGCAAAAGCGGCTCCGGTCCGCAGCAGTACACCGCGGTACCGTCGGGTACGGCGTCGAGGGCAGCCGGAAGGTCGAGGAAACCGTACTCGTCCTGGGGTCGCAGCTCGATTCGCCCGGGGTACCGAGCGACCAGCTCGTCGGCAAAAGCCATGCTGGTGCGTGCTCGGCCGCCGTACAGCAGGCGCCAGTCGGCGCCGGCGGCTTCAGCCGAACGGAGCATCGGCAACAGGGGCGTAATGCCGATACCGCCGGCGACGAAGAGGTAGGACTGCGCGGGTTCGAGAGTGAAATTGTTGCGTGGGCCTGCGATCGCGACCAAGTCTCCGACTTGCAGCGAGTCGTGCACCCAGCGCGACCCCCCTCGGCCGTCCTCTTCGCGGAGCACCGCGATCGCCAAGGAGGTGGTGTCGGATGCGTCGCCACACAGGGAATATTGCCGCACCGTCGACCTGTCGATGATGACGTCGATATGCGCTCCGGGCTCCCAGGCCGGGACAGCGCCGCCATCGGGATCCGCGAGCCATACTGCCATGACACCGTGAGCAAGCACGTCTTTGCCGATCACTCGCATTTTGCGCTGTTCGGTGTTGGTGCTTCGGGTCATCGGCGCTCTCGTTCCCATAGACTTCGCGTGCCCTATAATCTTAAGCAGTTAGGTTTACGAGGCGCAAGCCCGGCCACACCGGCACCCACGACGCGCACAGGAGATCGCCATGACCCCCCACTCATCGACGGACCGGAGTGAGACGGTCCTCGACCTGTTCAGACTGGATGGATCCGTCGCTGTCGTCACCGGTGCCGGCAGTGGCCTGGGCGCCGGATTCGCCCGCGCTCTCGCCGAGGCCGGCGCCGACGTAGTGATAGCCGCACGCCGGCGCGAGAACCTCGACGCCGTCGCGGTGACAGTAGAGGCCATCGGTCGCCGCTGCCTGGTCGTCCCCACCGACGTCACCGACCCCGAGCAGTGCGACGCGCTCGCCCAGGCCGCTGTCGCCGAGTTCGGCCGCCTCGACATCCTGATCAACAACGCCGGGGTCACCAGCTCCGCGCCTGCGACACGCGAGCGCCCTGAGGACTTCCGCGCAGTCCTCGACGTGAACCTGATGGGCAGCTATTGGGTAGCGCAAGCGTGTGGACGCGTGATGGGCCCGGGCTCGGCCATCGTCAATGTCGCGAGCATGCTCGGCCTCATCAAATCGGCACTCCCGCAGGCTGCGTACGCGGCCAGTAAAGCGGGAATTATCGGCCTGACCCGCGACCTGTCGCATCAGTGGTCGAAGCGAAAGGGCATCCGCGTCAATGCGATCGCGCCGGGATTCGTGGAGACCGACCTGATTTCCGAAATGTCGTCGGATACGCTCGACGAGTTCCTGCGCGGCAGTTCGCTCGGCCGCACCGCGACGCAGCGCGAGATAGACGGAGCCGTGGTGTTCCTCGCCAGTCGCGCCTCCGGCTACATCACCGGCTCGACGCTCGCCGTCGACGGCGGCACCTCCGGACACTGATTCCGACGACGAAGGACCATGCAACCATGACGTACTCCACCACGGTGACCACCCTCCGCGGCGACGGCGTTTCCCTGGTCGCCGACCTGTGGGAACCCCGGTCGGAACCGAAAGGCACCGTCCTGCTGCTCCATGGCGGCGGGCAGACCAGACACTCGTGGCAGCGCACCGGAATACGCCTGGCCCAGCAGAGATGGCGCGCGTATTGCATCGACGCACGTGGCCACGGCGACAGCCAATGGTCGCCCGACGGCGACTACAGCCCCGACGCGCACGCCCGCGACATCCGCACAGTCGTCAGCGACCTCGGTGAACCCCCGGTGCTCGTCGGTGCGTCCATGGGCGGCATGGCCTCACTCGTGGCATCGGGCGACGAACCAGGTCTTGCCCGGGCTCTGGTCCTGGTAGACATCACCCCGAAGGCCGAACCTGAGGGTCTCGCCAAGATCACCGACTTCATGCGAGCCGGGTTGTCCGGCTTCGACAGCCTCGACGACGCGCTCGGAGCAGTGATCGAATACAACCCGCACCGCACTCGCGCGCCGCGGGTGGAGGGTTTGCGCAAGAACCTGCGTGAACACGAGGGTCGTTGGTACTGGCATTGGGATCCGCGGATGCTGTCGGACAGGACGAATTCGGCGGCCGCGGCGGCCGAACGCGAAAGTCGTGCTCGCGCCGCAGCGCGGGCGATCAGGATTCCGACGTTACTCATCCGTGGCGCCCAGTCCGATGTGGTCAGTCCGGAAGGAGCGCGCGAACTTCTGGAGCTGATTCCCGGGTCCCGCTATATCGACGTGGGCGGCGCGGGGCACATGGTGGGCGGCGACGACAACGACGTCCTGAGTCGAGGCTTGGTGGAGTTCCTCGACGAGGCGGTTCTCACCGCATGACCACCTGAGCGACTGGAACATATACCATTCTGACCATCTGCCGCGCCGACCAGGCCCGGCGTACTGTTCGAACCGAAAGCGAGACATGGCCAGACCGTCGAAACCTCTGATCAGTCGCGCAGCCGCCGTGGCAGCGTCCATCGAGATCATCGACTCCGAGGGACTCGATGCGTTCAGCCTGCCACGCCTGGCGAAACACATCGGAGTGCGTGCTCCCTCGCTCTACCATCACTTCTCCGACAAGTCGGAGATCCTCGCCGCGGTCGCACGACAGATCGCCGGCGCCGGAAACCTACCGCGACGCAAGCCCGGCCCGGACTGGCCCGAATTTTTCGTGACGCTGAGCATGAACCTTCGCCGGTCGATCCTCAAACACCGCAACGCCGCGCCGATCCTGCTGCAATATCTGCCCCGTGACCTGCTGATCGGCACCTACGAGGACACCGCCCGGTTTCTCGAGGAGTCCGGAGTGCCCGCGCACCTGCACGTCCAGATTCTCGACGGCATGGAGCGCCTGACGCTCGGTGCGGTGCTCACCGAGGCGATGCGCAAACCGAGCACGAAGTCCACGATCTTCCCCAACGTCGACCCGGAGTCGCAGCCCCTGCTGTCCAAGGCTCTCGCCGCTAACGAGATGACCTCCCGGCAGTTGTTCGAGGAAATGATTCGCAGCTTCTTGCACGGCGTGGTTCGCAACGAGAACGTCGCGATCACGGACGCCGCGCCCTCCGACAACGTCAAGATTTCGGCCAACTGACCGAGTCGGCCCTTCCTCCGGAACGGCCCTGGGCGCACCGGTGCCCCACGGATCGAATCCGTGGGGCACCGCGTTTGCAGACCTACCGCGCTGTGCAGACCTACTGAGTTCTGCAGACCTACTGGGCAGGAGCAGGCAGGTGGACGGTCTTGATCTCGAAGAACTCTTCGAGACCTTCGATGCCGCCCTCACGTCCGACGCCCGACTGCTTGTAACCACCGAATGGCAGGGTGAAGTCCATCGTCGCGGTATTGACGCTGATGGTGCCGGTACGGATGCGCCGCGCGACCTCGAAACCGTGGTCGAGATCCTCGGTATAGACGGCGCCCGACAGGCCGTACACCGAGTTGTTGGCGATCGCGATTGCGTCTTCCTCGTCCTCGTAGGTGATCACCGAGATGACCGGACCGAAGACCTCTTCCTGCGCGATTCGTGAATCCGGCTGCACGTCGTCGATCAGGGTGGCTGCGACGAAGAAACCCGTATCGAGGCCTTCGGGGCGGCCACCACCGAGCACAACCTTCGCGCCGTCTTCCTTCGCGATGTCGATGTAGCCGAGCACGCGGTCCTGCTGACGCTTGGAGGCGAGCGGGCCGAGGAAGTTTGTCGGCTCCCACGGGTTGCCCATCGGCAGAGATCCGTATGCGGCTTTCAGTGCCTCGACCACCTCGTCGTGACGCTTGCGTGAGACGAGCACGCGGGTCAGCGCTATGCAGGCCTGACCGGATTGCATGCAGCCACCCATGGGCAGGGTCTGCAGCACGTGGTTGATGTCTGCGTCGTCGAGGATGATCGCCGCGGACTTGCCACCGAGTTCGAGCGACACGCGTGCGATGCGCTCGCCGGCAAGCGACATGATGCGCCGGCCCGCTGCGGTGCTGCCGGTGAACGTGACGTGGTCGACGTCCGGGTTGGTCACGAGCGACTCCGACACCTCGCGGTCGGCACACAGCACACTCACTACACCCTCGGGGATGCGCCCTTCCGCGACCAGCTCGGCAATGATGTCAGCGAAAATCGACGGCGAGATCGGCGCCTCGGGTGCGGTCTTGAGAACGACCGAGCAGCCCGCGGCGAGCGCCGGCGCGAGCTTGAACGCGATCGTGCCGATCGGTCCGTTCCAAGGGATGATCGCGGCGACCACGCCCGTCGGTTCCTTGACGATGCGTGAGATGCCGCCGTCGGCACGGGATCGCTCTTCGCTGACCTCGAACTCGCGGGCTACCGTGGCAACGGCCCGGAACAGGCCGCCGGTCATCTGCTGGGTCGGGCGGCTGACGCTGACCGGTACCCCGACCTCGATCACGCCGATCGGTGTCAGTTCGTCCACGCGCTGCTCGAGACGGTCCGCGATGGCGTCGAGAACGTCGGCGCGCTCGGCCATGGTGCGCGACGCCCATTCACCCCTGTCGAACGACTCACGGGCAGCGGCAACCGCTTTGGTGACGTCTTCGACGGTCGCGGTGCGGACGCGTGCGACCTTCTCTTCGGTGAACGAGTCGACGACATCGACCCATTCGTCACCGGTCGAGTCGACCCAACGGCCGCCGATGAAAATTTGTTCGCGATCGGCGATCGACGGGGTCGCCGTACCGGTTGCGGTTTCGGTGGTGGTCATCAGTGAAGCTCCTTCGCTTTCAACGGATGTTGTAGCCGGCATCGACGGGGAATGTGACACCGGTGACGTAGCGGGCCTCGTCGGAAGCGAGGTACACGATCGCGTTGCTGATGTCGACGGCCTCGATCAGCTCGACGGGCATCGGGTTCTTGTACGACTCGTCGGCGGCGACCTCTGGGTGGGAATTGACGAACTCCCCGTATTCGGCGTTCGCGACCATCGGAGTGTTCACACCTGTGGGATGCACGGTATTGACCCGAATGCTGTGGGGAGCAAGCTGTTTCGCATACAGCCGCATGAGGCCGACGACACCGTGCTTGGCCGCGCTGTACCCGGCTTGGCCCGGCAGGGTGTTGAGGCCGATGCTTGTCAGGCCGGCGGCCGAACTGGTGATGATGATCGAGCCACCCTCACCCCGCTCGACGAGATTCGGCACGGTCACGTCGAGCACGTGCCACACACCGGTGAGCATGGTGTCGATCGCGTCGTGCCACGCCTGCCGCTGCTCACCCGGTCCGATGACGGGCATGATGCCGGCGTTCGGCAGCACGATGTCGACCTTGCCGAACTGTGCGATACCCGCGTCGTACGCAGCTTGGACGTCTTCGAGGTTCCGGACGTCGCCAACGAACGCAACGATGGCGCCTCCGGCCTCCTTGACCAGGCGTTCGGTCTCTGCGAGATCGTCGGAGGTCGCCATCGGGTAGAACACGGTCGGAATCTGGTCGCAGATGTCCATCGCGATGATGGACACACCTTCCTCGGCGAGCCGGACGGCATGCGACCTGCCCTGACCGCGCGCCGCGCCGGTGATGAATGCGACCTTGCCATCGAGCCGTCCCATGGATAGTCCTCTCCGAGTGTAGGTTCCGCCTAGTGGTGCACACAGGCAACGTGCGGGGTGATCGGATGATCGAAATGAAGTCGGCACACCATCTGTGAGCCACAACACAGACCGTAGTTGCCTACAACCATTAGGTCAACACCGAACAAGAATCGTTCTTCGTATCACCGGCAACCATTCAAAAGCTGGGCACTTCGGCCCACTCCCCGACCTGGTAACACGAGTGTTCTTCCTCCTGCTCGAACGACAACAGCCGGCACATACGCACCGCGCCTGCATCGTCCGGGTCGATACGAATCAGGGCGATCTGCGCTCCCGCGTCGCGCAGCGCCCCGAGCGCCACCACGAGCAGCGTGGTGCCCAGGCCTTCCCGCCGCGCGGCCTCGGTGAGCACGAGCGCCCGGACCGACGCGGCTTTCAGTTCGAGGTGCGTGGACACCGTCGAGTCGAACCAGACGAATCCAAGCGGTGCGCCCGAAGAATCTGTTGCAATGACCACGCTGCCGGCCCCGAGACGAATGTCGTCAGTGAGGCGTTCACGCTGCGCCGGCACCAGCGCGGCCGCATCCAACACTTCCTCGATCGACTTCGACGCCGTCGGATCTTCGAGTGGGCGAGCTTCGGCGAGCGTGATGCCGTCGGGCACCGAGACATCGTCGAGCGGGCTCGCGAACGGCCCCGACAGGTGACGGAACAGCGTCCACAACCTGCTGACCGGTGCGACGCCGAACCGGCGGGTGAGACGCTCGGACGCAGGGTGAGTGCCGTACGCCCAGCAGCGCAGGGCCACAGCGCCAGTGCCTGCCCAACCACCGTCCACGGTCGTGTCCAGACCGACCTCCTCGACGAGCATCGTTGCGATACCTCGCGACCGATACTCCGGGTGAACCACGAACTGCGCGGTACCCAGCCCCCCGTCGTCGACCTGCAGATGCAGGTACGCCACCACCACGAGCGGAGCATCGTCGCGAGCACTCAAATCTCTGCGCGCCGCGATCGGCAGGTGGTAGACCCGCACACCGTCACGGCTCGTCGAGGCCACATCGCCGGGATTGATCGAGGAGAAGCCCGCCTCGTCGTCGTATTCGGCGGCCGCCGCGACAAGTGCCAGCACCTCGTCCCGATCGCCGGAATCCAGTTCCGAACACCACTGATACGAGATCATTCGTTCGCTCCTCATCTGCCGGTTCGTCCCCATAAATCTAATGCCAATCGGTATTGGATCGCAATGGTCGAAACCTACCCGGGGACGCAGCCCGGGGTTTACAGCTAAAACTACATAAGTTAGATTTAGGATCATCGATTCGCCATCGCACCACAGCCTGGAGGGCAGCCATGACAGAGGTCGGAATCCCCCGCGAGGAACGCATCCGTCGCGCGCTCGACCATCTGCGCAACGACACCACCGACGAGTTCGAGCACGTCACGTGGTTCGAACCCGTCGAGTTCACCGATCCGGACATCGCCAAGATCGAACGTGAGCGTGTATTCGGCCGGGTTCCGTCGATCATCATCCACGGCTCCGAGATCCCCCGCGCAGGGGATTTCGTCACCCTGCAGTTACCGCGAAACAACGTCATCATCGTCCGCCAGCGCGATGGCAGCGTCAAAACCCTCGTGAACCAGTGCCGTCATCGCGGGGCCATGGTCGAGAAGGAGGAGAAAGGCCGCTGCCGCCTGTTCTCCTGCCCGTACCACCGCTGGTCCTACGATACCGACGGCAGCCTGCGCACCATCACCCGCGACAACACGTTCGGTGATGCCGACCGCTCCAAACGCAACCTCGTCCAACTACCCACCGAAGAGCGGCACGGCTTCGTCTGGGTGGTCGACGACGCCGACGCAACCATCGATGTCGCCGACTGGCTCGGGCCCGAGATGGACTCGATCATGGGGTCCTACGGCATGGACAAGATGGTGACCACTCGGGTTCAACGCTTCGACGAGCCCATCAACTGGAAGTTGATGCAGGACGCGTTCCTCGACGGGTACCACATTCAGTACGCGCACCCCAACACCGCCGCGAA
This sequence comes from Rhodococcus sp. ZPP, assembly GCF_017656075.1. Classification (NCBI taxonomy): domain Bacteria; kingdom Bacillati; phylum Actinomycetota; class Actinomycetes; order Mycobacteriales; family Nocardiaceae; genus Rhodococcus; species Rhodococcus sp. ZPP. The sequence goes on along the minus strand of NZ_CP058638.1, from coordinate 4,229,109 downwards.
GCACATCCACACGAATGTCATGGCCTTCGAGGATTTCGGAAACCATTGCCGGTTCCTCAATCTCCGCAAGACCATCGACCGATGGATCGAGGAGGACCCCGGCGATCGCAGTCTCGCCGAGCACATCACGGAAAGCCACCTGGTGGGGCCCAACAGTACGTTGCTCAAACAGCCCGACCATTTCCAGCTGCTCACCTTCCGCCCTCACCGCAGTGATCCGCAGCGCTGCCACATGGAGATTCGTCTGGTCGCGCCTACGCTCGAAGAGAGCGGCTTGACGGAGGAACGCTGGAACCGGATCTGGGACAAGAACGTCGAGATCCTGGTAGCAGTGCTCCACAACGAGGACTTCCCGATCTTGCGAGATTCACAGGTTGCCATGGACAGCGCAAACGCCGGCAACATGCTCCTCGGCCGGAACGAAGTCGCCAACCAGGTCTTCCGCCGCGCAGTCCAGAAACTCGTCAACGAGAGCTGATACCTGGGCTTCACAGTCGCGGAACTACGGACGCCGGCTTCCGCTCACTTCACGAAGGGGACCCGATCACAATCGGGTCCCCTTTCTCATCTCGACTCAGAGTTCCGGAGTGAACGGGAGCGGAAGAAGCACACTGCCACGCACCGATTCTGAAAGACGAACGGCGCGTCGCGCGTCCACGTGGTTCGTGAGCGATCGACGCGCCGTTCGGATGGCACGGAAGATAGCGAGGACCTGTCGGACATGCCGTCCGCCTTCGTAGCAGATACGTTCCGACAGGACTATTCGAGAGTCAATGCTCGTTCGGGGCACACCGCGACGGCCTCCTCGGCCGCTGCGATGTGCTCGTCGAGCACGAGTGCGTCCTGAAGGATCACCGGATACCCGGAATCGTCACAGTCGACGACCTCGGGGGAACGGCTGTAACACAAACCGTGTCCCGCGCACACCGACCGATCCACGACGAGGCGGCGCGTACCGTATTCCGTTTTCGTGTCGTGGGCAGTCATGATCGTTACTCTTCGCCGGTGACCATCGGCGGAGGGTTGTTCCCGTCTTCGGGGAACATCATGGCCACGCGAGACAACGTGCCGCCATCGGTCGTCGGCAGTGTGACACCCGAGATGTACGCGGACTCGTCCGAGACCAGGAAAAGTGCTGCTCGAGCATTGTCCTTCAGTGACGGCGGACGATTGAGTTTGAGGGGAATCGGCGACACGCTCGGCTCCCACGGACCTGCCACTTCCTCATAGGACTGACCGACGACGGGCGTACCGGCCGGGGCGAGGAAGTTCGGCGACATTCCGTGTGTCGGCGCGATCGCGTTGACGCGGATTCCATATTTGCCGAGATCCAGACTCAGGGCCCGAACCATACCGTTCACACCGGCTTTCGTCGCGGAGTACGCCGCGATGCTGTGATACGCCACGAACGACGCCGCCGACGACGTCGCCAGGATGACACCACCACCGTTGGCCCGCAGCGCCGGCACCGCAGCCTTCGCGGTGTAGAACACTCCAGACAGGTTGACGCCGATGACGTCCTGCCAATCCGCGTCCGTCAGATCCTGGAACTCGACCTGCTCGCCACCGGCGACGGACGGCACACCACCACGCGAGATGATGCCCGCATTGGCCCAGGCAATGTCGAGCTTGCCGAACGCGGCCACGGTGGCAGCCACCGCTTCGATCACCTGCTGCTCGACTCGCACATCGGCGGTGACCGCGATCGCCGAACCGCCTTGCTTTTCGACCAGCTCGACGGTGCCCTTGGCACGCTCCGGATCGATATCGACCACGGCAACCTTCGCGCCTTCCGCGGCGAACAGTTGCGACGCCTCGCGTCCCAGGCCGGAACCGGCACCGGTGATCAGCGCAACCTTACCTTCGAGTTTCATGAAGTCTCCTGTATTCGGGAATGTGTTCGGATGAATGGGAGCTGTCATCGGACAGCGGGACGACAGAGATGGGACCGGATAGCCGTGTGTCGCAGATACAGCGGTGCTAGTACGCGATGAACAGAATTTCGTCGCGTGAGTACTCCATGCCCGGATGTGACTCGCTCAAATGCTCCTGGGTTTTCATCACCAGGTCGTCTTCGTCGCTGCCGGTGATCGCGGCGCCACACGGACAGCTCAGTCTTGTCTTCATTCTCATCTCGGTCAGCCTTTCTGTGCCTCTCGTGCGGTCGGACGCTCACAGCACGTCGGCGACCGGGAAGTTCGACAGTCCCCCGAACATGTTCGACGTTACACAAGGTTATCTAATGCACGTAGGTTGTACAACCCCCGCGTCGGCTCGATCGCATCGGGAACAGTCGTGATCAGGCGGGCTCCGTGGTCTTCTCTACAGACACGTCCGACTCGGACGCGGCCATGTTCTTCCGCGGAACTAACGACACCAGCACGGCGGCAGCCACTCCGGCGAACGCAAAGGCGTAGAATGCCCAGTCGGCTCCGAGTGCAGAGCTCATGATCATTCCGGTGAGTATGGGACCGCAGACACCGCCGAGCCGGCCGAGACCCACTGCCAGCCCGAGTGCCGTGCCACGCGCGGCCGCCGGGTAGAAGACTCCGACGAATCCATAGACGCCCGTCGTCGAAGAGGCACAGAAGCCGATCACGAGAACGAGTCCGAACACGAGTGCCTGTGCCGGCTGCAGAGTCAGGGCGGACACCGCGAGCGCCCCGAAGACGAAGCTGACGGAAATGACGGGACGCGATCCCAGCCGATCCGCAAGACCCGTGATGACGATCATGCCGAATCCGCTCCCGATGTTGAAGGCGAGCAGGAATGTCAACGCAGACCCGAGGTCATAGCCGGAGGACCTCAGCATCTGAGGGATCCAGGTGTTCATGCCGTATGAGACGAGAAGGCCGAAGAAGGTGATGAGCGGGAACATGATCGTCGCGATCCTGTAGCCGGGGGCGAACAGGAGCCGCAAGCCCGATGGGGAGCCGGTACTTTCACTCTTCGACTTCTCGAGTGCCATGCCGGATTCGGCGCCCGCATCGATGGAATAGCACTGTGCCAGTTCTCGGGCCTCGTCGTGCCGACCCTTGCTTGCGAGGAAGGCAATCGATTCGGGCAGGTTTCGGTACGCGATGACAAACAACACGACACCCAGAAGGCCGCCCACTGCGAACATCGATTCCCAGCCGAAGGCAGGGATCATGAAAATGGCGGCAATTGCGACGACGCACCCGCCGATGGGAAAACCGGTTTGAATCACACCGTTGTAGAACTGTCGTCGGTCGACCTTGACGTATTCCTGCGTGAGCGCGATCAAGGTGGGGAGTGCTCCGCCGAAGCCGAGGCCGGCCAGCAGTCTGAACAGGCCGAATGATTCCAGGTTCGGCGCAATGGCGCACAACCCGGTGAACAGGCTGAAGCTCACGATGCATGCAAGTACCACGGGCCGTCGCCCGATGCGATCTGTGATGTAGCCGGCCAGCATCGCCCCGGCCATCATTCCGAACAGGGAGAGGCTGCCGATCAACCCCGCCGATGCAGTGGTGATCCCCCACTGTTCTATTTCGAGCAACGTCGGCAGGACCGCGCCGAACATGATGAGGTCGACACCATCGAGAATGGTGATAGCCAAGCAGGTGAGGACCACGGATCGGGCCCCCGAGACGGCCCTTTCCTTCCCCGGGACAGGAATCTGCGACATGTTGGCTTCCTTCGGGTCGTGTGTATCGGGGTTCGGTTTCGGTGATTGCGCGAGTGGCGCGGGTTCACCATGGGGCGCGAAGGAGCTCAGCCCCACTTGCGGGGATCTGCGAACGCGCGCCCCATCCATTGGTGGAAGTGCTGGTTGGCAATCTCGTTGCGCCCGAAATAAAGGGGTCCGACATCTGTATTCGCGACAGACTTCTGCAGGCCCTCGTTGACCACGAGGTCCTCGTCGCGTAGCACGGCCATCAGAATCTTCCAGTTCTTGTCCCACCGCGCATTCTGCTCGTCCGTCACCACCGGCTCCCGAGTGAGCAAACGCATCTGCATCCGAGTCCCGACGGCTGTGCCCGGGGCGGGGACGAAGTTGAGCACCTCCAAGTGATCCGGTTGACGGAGCACCGACATATTGGGCATCAGAAAGTGCGCCACGGTGATATGCCGATCGATGGGGGCATCCTCGGGTGCTACGTCGCGGACCGAGTCGATGCTCTTGCGAGCGGTCACCATTCGTCCGTGCCTGCCCATCGGCTCCCAAGCCTGCGCGTTGTTGTAGAAGTACGGGGCAACGGTTCCGGCATGCGTCGAGGTGATGTGGTAGCCATCGAGGAAGGCGTCCATCAACACCTTCCAGTTGATGTCCACGTCGAAGTTCTGGGCGATATGGCAGTGGTACTTGTCCATCTCCATGGCGGCGAGGGACTCGTCGAACTCTCGGCCGAGCCACTCCGCGATGTCGATCTCGCGATCACCCGCGGCGGAGTCGATGACCCAGACGAAGCCGTGCCGTTCCTCGACCGGAACCTCCAGCAGGCTCATGCAACTACGATCAATCGTCCCGAACGTATGCTCGTCCGCGATCGACCGCAGCCTGCCATCGCTGCCGTACGCCCACCCGTGGTAGCGGCACGAAAAGATGCGCTTCGAACCCTTCTCCTCGGGAACGAGTTGCGCTCCTCGATGCCGGCAGGTGTTCACGAAGCCACGCACTCTCCCATCTGCCTGCCGAACGAGAACAACTTCGTTGTTCGGCAGCTGGACGGTCGCAAAGTCGTTGTTTCCGGGCAGTTCGGTGCTGTGTGCCGCGATGATCGGCACATACCCGAACAGTTCTCTGCGCTCCCGCGCCGCCAGCCCCGGATCGGTGTAGACGCGCGGATCGACCTCGAGGATTTCCGGTGCCAAATCGGTGGTGCCATTGTCGAGGTGATCGAACATCGCCCGGGCAAAACCCGCTTTCGTCTCCTCGTCGTACGGCAGATCGGTGTAGACCATGGTGCTCACTCCTTCGGGGACCGCTGCGGGGCCCACAAGAACGTCGCTAAAGCTGCAGACTCTTGATTTCGACAAACTCTTCGAGGCCGAATGCCCCGCCCTCACGCCCGTGGCCGGATTGCTTGAATCCGCCGAACGGTGCTGCGCCATTGAACTTTCCACCGTTGACCTCGATCTGCGTTGCACGCAGTCTGCGCGCCACCGACTTCGCGCGCTCGGGGTCGGCGGACCACACAGCGCCGGCAATACCGAAAATCGTTCCGTTCGCGATTTCGATCGCGTCCTCGGTCGTGTCGTACGCAATGATCGACAGCACCGGACCGAATATTTCCTCCTGGGCGATCGTGCTGTCCGGGTCCACCTCGGAGAACACTGTGGGTTCGACGAAGAATCCGGTACGGGCAGGTGCGTCGACCGAGCCGGCGACCAGCTTCGCGCCCTCCTTGACGCCGGCACGAATGTAGCCGAGCACCCGCTCGCGCTGAGCTGCGGTCACCATGGGTCCAAGCTTCGTGTCGCCGCTCGTGGGATCGCCCGGGGCATATGCCGCCACCGCCTTTGCGGCGAGCTTCTCTGCCTCGGACAGGCGCGAGCGCGGTACGAGCAGGCGAGTCTGCGCGTTGCAGGACTGCCCGCCGTTCATGTAGCAGGCACGCACGGTGTGCGGCACGGCCTTCGCGAACTCCTCGACATCGAGGTCATCGAGCAGCACCGCGGCGCTCTTGCCGCCCAGCTCGACCGACACCCGCTTCACGGTCCCGGCGGCCAGTTCCAGCACTCGCTTACCAACCGAGTTCGATCCGGTGAAGCTGACCATGTCGATGTCCGGGTGAACGGCGATGGCCTCACCCACAATCGGACCATACCCGTGCACCATATTGAAAACTCCGGCCGGGATCCCGACCGCTTCGACCGCCTCTGCCAGAGCGTGGGCGGTGAACGGAGCAACCTCGCTGGCCTTGACGACCACCGTGCACCCGGCCACGAGCGCGGCGCCGATCTTGGCGGTGATCTGGTGCAGTGGGTAGTTCCAGGGCGTGATACATCCGATCACGCCGACCGGCTCACGCACGATAAGGGAGTTGCGGAGCGGTTCTTCCCACGGGAAGTGCTTCGCCGCGGTCACTGCCTCCCGCAGGTCGACGATGCCCAGTCCGACCTGGGCCCACCGAGCGACCCTGCGTGGGGTGCCGACCTCGGAGACGACGATGTCGGTGATGTCGTCCTGTCGCCGCTCCAGTTCGTCGGCCAGACGCGACACGAACTCGGCCCGCGTGTGCGGGGCGGTCTGCGACCACTTGCCTAAGGCCCGTCGTGCGGCAGCGACCGCCATATCGACATCCTCGGCAGCTCCGGCGGGGACGCTCCCGATGCGCTCTTCGGTTGTCGGGTTGACGACGTCGATTCGCTCCGTGCTCGTGGACGCGATCCACGTGCCATCCACATATAGTTCCAAACTCACGATGGTTCTCCCCGTAGAATTGAGTTGATGAAAATTGCCGATGCCTCGAATCGCTCGATTACCGAAAAGCACCACGGTGCAGCGACTCCACAGTCATGATCCGAGCAGATCTCGCAGGCTTTCGTCGCTTACCGGCGTGGTCGCTAGACCCAGCACCCCGGCAAGGAATCCGCGGATGGTGACCACGAAAAGCTCGCGCGACGACCACTGGTTGGCCTCGAGCGCGCGGGCGAGGGTCGGGTGTCTACGCTCGTCGACCTTAGGGAAGACCTCTGTGCTGCCGACCGGATCGCGCATGAGATCGCTCAGAGTGGTTGCGAGAGCGAGTTTCTCCAGACCGTCCAGTATCACCACCTGGAGTTGCGCCGGAACGCCCCCGTCCTCGAGGATTCGCGCACACCGTTCATACGTCCGGGTCAGGACATCACGGGGAAGAAATTGCACCAACACGAGGGCGGCATTGGGATGACGAAGGATTGCGTCGCGGTAATTGAGGCTGAGTTCGACGAACCACTCCACCCAGTCCGTACCGGACGAATACTCGGGCACCGTCGCCCCGGTCATCAGCTCCTTCGCCACCTCGGTCATGAGCTCACGACGATCAGCGAAGTGGTGGTACAACGAGGAGGTACTTACGTTCAGCTGTTTGGCCACGCGCGGCAGACTGAACGCATCCATGCCCTCGGTGTCGATGATCTCGATGCTTGCCGCGACGGTCGCACTCCGGCTGATCAGAGGCTTTGCCGGTCTCCCCATCATGTCCCACTTTCGATCGATCCGAGACTCAGCTCCACGACCCCGCCGTATCGGCTCCGATGGAAGACCAGTGGCTCCGTCACCGGATCGGACCCGAAATCGAGCATGCCGGCAACTGCGATGAGGTGATCTCCACCGTCGTGCTCCGCAGTGAGCGCCACCTCGAACCATGCTGCCACCCCCTCGAGAATCGGCGCGCCGCGCTCGGCCGGTCGCCACTGCACTCCGGCGAATTTGGGTCCGCCCGATTTCGCGAAGCGGTCGCTGAGGTCGCGTTGACCCGCGGAAAGTACGTTGATACAGAATGTCTCGGCGGTACGGATCGCCGGCCAGCTCGTCGAACGCCGATTCGGGCACAGTAAGACCTGAGGCGGATCCAGCGACAATGCCGAAAACGACTGGCAGGTGAACCCGGCCGGTTCGTCGCCCACCATCGCCGTCACCACCGTCACGCCGGAACAGAAGTGTCCCAGAACGTCGCGAAGCGCCCGCGGGTTCACAGCCGATTGTGTGCTGCTGTCCGATCGTGTCGACACGTATGGTCCTCTCATACTCTCAGTGCGATGTGCACCCTGATTTCACCTGCGGGACTCAGCCATCCGCGGTGATCAGCGAACTCGATCATTGCTTCGAATCGTTTCGACCACGACGGGTCCAATGCCTGCTCCCCCGCAAGGGCGCGGATCGTGTCCGGTTTGACGAAGACCTGCTGGGCGCCGGACGGTCGGCCGAGGGCCGAGAGTCGGTCTGCCCAGATTCTGTACTTCGGGTCGGCCGATTCGATATGGAGGGAGCCGAACTCGTCGGCGTCTTCGAGTCGGAATTGTGACTTACCGGAAATCTCGTCAACCACGATTCGCATGGGTTTCTCCCCCGTTCGTGGTGGTGTGGTGAAAGCTAGTGGGCATGTTGTCGCACCGCCGATTCCTGCACCGGTCCGCGGGCTTCGAGGATGGGCAGCACTTCATCCAGCAGTAATTGCACACATGCATCGCGTGTGTTCCTCTCGGTGACAGCAGGAACGACAGTGACGCCGTCGGCAATGTCGGCCGCGCGGATGTCGAGGATCAGACTTGCCAGGCCGCTCGGCGTTCCGACGTAGACGACGGTGTCGCCTTCCGTCATGCCAGTTGCCGACGGGCGCCTCTGTCCTGCGCCGGCTTCGAAGCGCGCGGTGCGAGCGTCCGGCGCGATATGGACGACGACGTCGAGCAGTACGTCGACCCGGCCGCCGGATGTGTCGCCCGCGGCCCGAATGTGGGCACGCTTCTTCTGCGCCTCTCGAAGGTTCGGGGCTGTAATTCGCACTGTGCGGGCGTCATCCTGGCGCCGCACCACGATGGTGCTGTCGACCGGCGCGTCTGGCGTCGACAGGTCCACGGCCACGGTGAGCTGTACCCCGTTCACGACGTGGTCCGTCCCGTATGGGGTGCGGTTCGTCGCCACACCAGTGCCGGTGACAGGGTCGTGGTGCGGAACACCAATGGATCCGAGGACAGGGTCATCCGGTCACCGTCGAAGCGCACATGCCGCTTCTGGTTCTCACCGAGCCAGTTCGGGTACAGCGATACCGCCATCTCGTGCCATACGGCGGAGTCATCCTCGTCGACGTGGTAGGGCCCCGAATACGCAAGGTAACCCCCGGCGGCCTCGCTTCGTTCGCTGATCTCGCCACTGTGGACGTTTCGCGAGCGGTACGGTGTTCGGCCAGGGCGCATGATCTGTGCCGACATGAACCCGTCCGCCGAGTAGATGATCAATCCGCGGGCCTCGGGACCAAGGGGGTAGTCGACTTTCCCACTGTTCGAGGTCGTCGAGTACTCGACCAGTTCCCAGGCCCCGACGATTCGTTCGGCGATCGAGACGCCTTCGGTGTCGGTGTCAGTGCTCATGTCATGCTTCCTTTCAGCTCACAGCACGTCGCGCGTGCAGAGAAGGACCGAGCTCGACAATGCGGCCATGGGCCCGCCGATGAAGAGCGAGACCTGCGCATCGGGAACCTGGTTGGTGGAGGTTCCACGCACCTGGCGCACGGCCTCGACTGCCAGACCCATTCCGTTGACGAACGAATCCGCGAGGTTTCCACCACTGGTATTCACCGGGAGCAGCCCGTGCGGGGCGGTCAGATTCTCGAGTGTCATGACCTTGCCGGCCTCGGCACCGGGTGGGCACAGACCGTGATCGATCAGTGCAGCCACACCCGAGCCACTGAAGTTCTCGTATACCTGGACGACGTCGACCTGGTCCGGACGGAGGTCGGCATCCGCCCACAAGGTTTCGGCAACTCCGGCGGCTCCGGAGAATCCGGCCGAGGTGTAGTCGAGATCGTTCTCGCTGTCGACAGCGTATCCGCCGACCGCACCCTGACTGCCGGCCAGCACGTAGGCCGGACTGGGTGAAAGTTCCTCGGCGCGGTCGGCGGCAACCAGGATGAGTGCCACAGCCCCGTCGTTCTCCCGTGAGCAGTCGTACAGCCGGTAGGGCTCGACGATCATCCGGGATGCTTCGTATTCGGCTTCGTCGAGCGGGCGGCCGTACGCGGCGGCGTACGGGTTGCGCTGCGCGTGGAAGTAGTCGGCGAGAACCAGGGATCTCATAGCGGATTCCGGAACACCGTCGTGTTCGAGCATCCGTCGGGTGCGCAGCGCGCAGGCTTGCGCCGGCGATCCAACCCCATGCGGGAGCATATGGCCGTCGAAGTGATGCTTGGCGTATCCGAGTCGGCCGGAATCCTGCTGTGCCATGGCGCGATACACGACCACGCACCGCGCTTGCCCTGCAGCGATAGCGACCGCAGCGTTGGTGATCGCCGCGGCAGCACCACCTCCGCCACCACCCCAGATCATGGTGGACCATCGGATCCGGGGCGACATGAGCGACGCACCCACGACAGTCCCGTCGTTGTCACCGCCCCCGTACGAGACGAATCCGTCGATTTCGCATGGTGACACACCGGCGTCAGCAGCAGCCTCGACGATGGCTCGCAAAGTCATCCGGAGTTCACTGTCCGGCGATTCTCCTCGCTTGTAATGGAATTCACTGGCACCCACGACGGCTGCGGCACCACGGAGGAAGGTATCGGTCATTGTCCGGTTCTCCGTTCGGTCTCGGTGGTAGTGCTCGCCATGCGCCAGCGCAGCACCGGCCAGGGTGCATCGGCGGGCTGCTGGATGATCCCCGCAACCGCATCACCGATGGCAATGTCACCGGCACCATTCTCGGCGAGCAGACCGAGTACTCGTCGTCCGCCGGCTTCCGGAAGTTCGACGAGAACTGTGACGAACGGCAATTCGCCGGCCAGCTCCGGGATGAAGGGGTGCCAGGTCCGCGACCACGAGAAGATTCGTCCGACCGGTTCCACTGCAGTCCATTTCGGGTCGAACGTCTGACACCGTCCGCACATCCACCGCGGTCCCCAGATCCACAGGTCACACTCTCCGCACCTTTGCAGCCTCAGCTCACCCGCCTGCAGACCCTCCCAGTACGGCAGGTCGAGGCCGTCTGCGTACGGGCCGGCCAAGGCCGTGGCCGGAAACTCGCGGGCTGTTCCGGCACCCGGTGTCATCGGATCGCTCCACTCTCGTGAATTGGCATATCGCTTCCTTCTGCTGCAGGCGGGCGCCGTGGGGAACCCGACGATCAGTGCTTGGTCAGGTAACCCGCATCGATCGGCAGGTCGATTCCGGTCACGTACTTGGCGGCGTCGGAAACAAGCCACAACACGGCGTCGGAGATGTCCTGCGGTTCGAGCATCATCACGTCCAGCAGATTCGTGCGGTCGTTGTGCTTCCACTTCCGCACCACGTGCGGCAACACTTTCGACAGGCCGGCCGCCATCGGGGAATTGACCCCTGTCGGGTTCACCGTGTTGACACGGATGTTGTAGTCGGCGAGCTCGAATGCGAGGGTGTCCTTCAGCCCCTGCAGGCCATGCTTCGCGGCGCCGTAGTGCCCCCACGACGGGGAAGCACCCAGCCCGTCGACCGACGAGGTGATCACGATCGATCCGCCGCGGCCACCCTCGATCATCGCGGGGACGACAGCTTTGCAGGCCTTCCACGCGCCGGTGAGGTTGACGTCGAGCATCGTCTGCCACGCGTCGTCTTCGATCTCGATCGTCGACTCGGCGTGATCATGGATGCCGGCGTTCGCCAGCAGGATGTCGATACGTCCGAACTGAGAGACGGCCAGATCCGCGACAGCCCTCATGTCTGCACTGCTCCGGACATCCGCTTGCATGCCGGCGATTTCGCCACCGGCTTCCTTGACGAGCTGGATCGTCTCCTCGAGATCATCCGATGTCGCGAGTGCATACTGCACCTCGTCGATCGGTGCCGCGATGTCGCAGACCACGATCTTGGCCCCCGCACCGGCAAGTGTGAGCGCATGTGAGCGGCCCTGTCCTCGTGCACCGCCGGTGATGACTGCAACTTTTCCGTCGAGTCCGTCGAGAGAGGTCATCGATTCTCCTGATTCGAAGTGGGTAGTGATGTAAGAATTGCCGGACGTACTACCCTGTGCTCTTCGCGCGTTCGTAGTCTTGTGTCGCCTGGCTGATGCCGGTCGCGAAGCGCTCGCTGAAGCCTTCCTTGCGTGCCTGTGTCCAGTGGTAGGAGTTCAGCAGTGGTTCGCAGGTGCCTGTAAATCGGGGCATGACGTCGCGCATGAGGATGCGGTACATGCGCGAGGTTGCCTCGATGTCTGCCCAGTCGTGTGCTGTCGCGAGGAAGGTGCCGAATCCACCAGTGCGGTCGATGATTTTCTGGATGTAGTCGATGGCATCGTTCGCATCGCCGATGCAGCCGTATCCGGACTCGTTGACACGCCGGACCAGTTCCTCGTGCGCGACTTCTTCACCCGGTTCGATCATTTTCATCGGGGTGACGACGTGGCGGTAGTCCATGAAGTCGCGCAGCCCGTACCGGGTGTCTTCGACGGCTTGCTCGAAGGTGTCGGCGATATGGATGTTGCCGACGATCGCCCAATCGTTCCGATCGACGCTCTGCCCGTACACATTCGCCTCGTGGGTGGTGATATCCCAGGTCTGGGAGAGCAACTCGACCGACTTGGCGCTCGTTCCCCCGATAGACAGCAGGCCGAGCCCGTACTTACCGGCCAGCTTCGGGCCCGACGGCGACATCGCGGCCGCCACAGTAATCGGTACCCCCGGGTACGAGTAGGGGCCGAGTTGGACTCGCGCGTCCTCGAGAGAGAACCATTCAGTCTTCCGGTCGACGGGTCCCGGTGTGTTGAGCAATTCCAGGATGGCGTCGAGGGATTCTTCCATCCGCGGCCGCAACACGTTGTAGTCCATGCCCATCATCTGCGAATCGGCCACGAGCGCACCCGGCCCGACTCCGATACGTATGCGGCCACGGGTCATGTGGTCCAGGAAGGTGATGCGATCGGCCACCATCAAAGGATGGTGGTAGGGAAGGGATATGACGCCACTGCACAGCTCGATACGCGACGTGCGCTGCGCGGCTGCGGCAATCATCAACTCGGGCGAGGGCCCGACCTCGTACCCACCACTGTGATGCTCCCCGAACCACACCTGATGGAATCCGAGCCGATCGAGGTCCTCGACATGGCGGAGGTCCTGTTCGATCGCCATCGTGGGGTTACGCCGAGGGTTGTGGTACGGCGGAAGGAACACTCCACACCGCAGTGGTGCCGTCCTCGAGGTCGGTGCATTGTTCACGGCCGACCCGTTATTCCCAGCTTCCGGTTCCATTTCAGATCTCCTGTCGGTCGTTGCGTGCGGCGCCGCAGATGGTGACGATGGCGCGTGCCGTCTCGTCTCCACGGTTGTGCCACCGATGCTTGTTGCCGTTGACGACCACCGTGTCGCCGGCGTTCAGTTCGATTTCCGCTCCGCTGTCGAGTTCGAGGACGAGCGAGCCCTCGAGAAGCACGTGCACGTCCACGGAATCCGTGCGGTGGAATCCGGGCGCATCGTCGTCCATTTCGACGATTCCGTTGTCACTGTCGCCGACCCGTCCGGGCTCGAGCACCCAGCCGATCACCCAGACGCCACCGGGAGCGGGAAATCCGACCGTTTCGGGCACGTGGCCCGCGTTGGGTACCTCTGGAATGGCATCGGAACGCCAGATCGGGTCGAGGCCTGCGGCGTCGATTCTCTCGATCGTCTCGTCGGCGACCAGCACGGCTGTACCGTTCTGTTCTGCAGCGATAACGCGGCGAAAGCTCATGTAATGCCCTTCGGAATGATACCGAGACCGGTCAACTTTCGACCTTCCCGCCCGGCAAAGACTTCACATCGTTCAAGTCCACGGAAGTTGAATCGCCCGTGCCGTGGATCACATCCTTTTAATCTAATGCCTTTCGGTTGGATCGACAAGCCCGGACAGGCCTTCGTTGCAGTCAGCCCGATACCAGGACGCTCGCGGAGGAGGATTCGGCATCAACCGGTCCCCCAGACCCCTTCCTGCGACGCAGAGTGACCGCGAAGCACACCACCAGCAGCCCTGCAATGGCCGCTGGGATCGCAGACAACAGGAGAACTGTCGCGCTCGCCATACTCGTGGCGAGCAAAGCCCCACCCAGCGCCGGCGCGAACAGGCCACCCATCCGGCTGACTCCGAAGGCCCAGCCGATCCCCGTCGCACGTACCGCTGTGGGATATGCCTGCGCTGCGACCGACGTCAGAGCCGCCGCCAGCCCGATCGCGCCGAAGCCGAGGGTGAAGCACAGGGCGCCCACAGCGGCGGTCGACCCACCGCCCGTCAAGATCCATGCCAGCAGCGACACCGACGCTATGGTGGCGAGGGGACCGAGAACTGCAGCGGCGACTTTGATCCGGGTTCGGTCCATGGCAACGCCCAACACCAGTGCGCCGACGATGCCACCCAGGGTCGCCAACGATGTCGCGAGTAGTGCAGCACTATCCTGCACCCCGTTGTCGGTGAGAATCGTGGCCAGCCAGCTGAGGACGAAATAGCTACCGAAGAGCGCAAAGAACATCATCGACCAGATGAGGACGGTGAGGGTCGCCCTGCCCTTCACAAAGAGCGCGGCAACACGTGCGCCGACCGGCTGAGGGGGCAGGAGATACTCGGTGTCGGCACTGTGCGGCGTGCGGGTGTCGATCTTGTCCAGAATGGTCGCAACCTTCGTGGTGCGGCCCACCTTGGCCAGGAATTCGACGGACTCGGGCAGCCAACACCATGTGCCGACGAGAATGATGAGAGGAACGATTCCCGCGACCAGGAGGAGCGCCTCCCCGCCGTGCACGGGCACGATCCGTGAAGCGATCAATCCGACGACGAGCCCGCCGACCGCCGTGCCGGAACTCAGCACGGTGACAGTGGTCGCCTTCAATCGGGACGGCGAGTATTCGTTACCCAACGCGAACCCGTTCGGCACGGCTGCACCGATCCCGAGCCCTGCAACGAAACGACACACTGCGAGCACCAGGACCGATGTAGCGAAGAACGAGGGAATGGCAGCGAGGCCGAAGACGAGGATCCCGAGGCCCATGATCCGCTTGCGCCCGTATCGATCCGCCAGTGGAGCGATCAGAAAGTTCGAGAGAATCTCGCCGACCAGTGCAGCCATCACCACAATCGAGAAATCGGCCGGCGACACACCGTATGAATCCGCAAGGCTCGGAATGGCATAGCCGATCGACAGCACGTTGAAACCGTCAGCGAATGCCAGTGCCAAGCAGATGGCTATCGCCCGCCACTGGAATCGAGACACGGGAGCACGGTCGATGATCTCCGTGATCCTGACAGATGAAGTCAATTCAGTGAACCTTCTGTGAGATGGGGTCGATCGACCCGTTCCGGATCTTCGGCATGACAGGTTTCCCACAATGCTTTCGGCCCATCGAGACATGATCAGGCCGACGGATACCGAGCCGTGATACACGACTTCCCATGTATCGCAGTGCTGCGGATCACATGCGCTTAATCTAAATGCTATCGGTTAACTCGTCAAGCAACGCACACTTTTCCGGAATTGCGGATCGGGCTTTTCAGGAACTCACGGTTGACCGCGGGTAATCGCTGATCTACCTTCATCGCAAGGCGATCGCCTACTCACCCCAGCCCTCACCCCGCGGCGACAGCACTCGTCCCGGCCTTTCCGGGCAATGGCCATCCGCGGGCGCTTTTCGGGCCGCTCCCCTACGCGAAGGATCCCGATGACCTCGACACAGCTCGATCTTCCCGAACATCTGATCACCGATTTCGATGTGTACGACCCGTCCCTGGCCGTGCCCGCCGACGTGTTCCAGGAGCGCGTGGCCGCGCTGCGCAAGCAAGGGCCGGTCCTCTACTCCCCGCATCACGGGGGCCATTGGGTGGTCACGCGGTACAAAGAAGCGCTTCAGGTACTCCAGGATCCGGAGACGTTCTCGAGCTTTCCGAACAATCTGCTCAATGCCGCGCAGGGCAAGTTCCTTCCGCTCGAACTCGATCCGCCGGAACACAGCTACTACCGGCAGGCACTGCAGCCGCTGTTCAGCCCCAAGCAGATGAAGGCGCTCGAGCCCGAGATCCGGAAAATAATCACCGAGCTGATCGACCAATTCGCCCACAAAGGCGAATGCGAGTTCATCTCGGAGTTCGCACACGAGCTGCCGACTCGAATCTTCCTTGCGCTCATGGGATGGCCGCTGAGCGACGCGCCACAGTTCACGGAGTGGACCGACATCACCCTGCAGGGCATCCCCGGGGCGAGCGAGGCGGAATCGGCCGAGGCGCGCGCGAAGGCGGCCGGAGAGATTTACGAGTACTTCGGGAAGGTCGTCGCGCGAGTTCGATCCGGTGAAGACAGTTCCGAGAGCCTCACCGCGCAGATCATCAACACCCCGCTCGACGTCGACGGAACGCCTCGGCCACTCACCGACGAGGAACTGAGCCGGATGTTCTTCCTGCTGCTCGTCGCGGGACTGCACACCGTCCAGGGTGCTCTCGCCTGGGGGTTGATTCACCTGTCGCACAATCCCGAGCAGCGCGAGGCGATCATCGACGACCCGACGCTGATTCCGTCGGCAGTGGAGGAGATCCTGCGGATCGAAACTGCCACGAGCAGCGGGCGTCGCGCGACCCGGGATGCCGAGATCGGTGGTGTCTCCATCAAGGCCGGCGATCAACTGTTGGTCGTCATGACGTCCGCCAACCGCGACGACGATGAGTTCGACAGCCCTGAAGAGCTACAGATCGAACGGCACCCCAACCGACACATCGGGTTCGGCGCCGGGCCGCACCGCTGCCTCGGCTCCCATCTCGCGCGGCTCGAACTGCGACTCGCGATGGAGGAGATCCACAGGAGGATTCCCGACTACGCGCTGGTTCCGGACAACCCCGCGGTCTTCCATTCGTCCCAGGTTCGCGGATGCGAGAAGCTACCGATCACGTTCACGCCGTCGACGCACTGATCTCCGTCGACCCGGTCGCGGGAACGCAGTCCGAACAGTAGAAGGTCCCCGGAGAAATCCGGGGACCTTCTCTGCTGTGTCACACCGTGGAGGAGACCGGTGACAGCGCCGGATCGTCCGCGGGCGGTTGCAGCACACCGTCGTGCACGAGCGAATCGATCTCGACAGTGCTCAGTCCGAGCACTTCCTCGCAGATTGCCCGTGTCTGCGCACCTGCCAGGGGTGCTTGCCGCAGCGGCCAGTCCGGCAAGGCCGCGAAGTGCGCCACCTGCTTCGCCGTCGGAAGCGGCGCCGGAAGCAGCTCGTGTTCGAGCTCGGTGTAGGCACCCCGCGCGGTCAGGTGCGGATTGGTCAACAGGTCCGGCAGCCGGATCATCGCGCCGGTCGGTATCCCGACGGCCTGCAACGTCTCCATCGCTTCGGTCGGCGTGTGCAGCAACAGCCACTGCGCCAGCACCTCGTCGGCCTCGGCCCGGTGCGCAATTCTGAGCTCGGCGGTGGCGAACCGCAGATCGTCGACGAGGTCGGGGCGTCGGAGCACCCCGCACAGCGCGACCCAGTCGGCGTCGTCGCGGACGGTGACGACACACCACTCGTCGTCGCCCGCACACGCGTACACCCCGGAGGGCGCCGAGTACGGATCGGAATTGCCAGGTGCGCTGATCGAGCCCGGCGCGAGGTGTTCGGCGACGAGTTGGTTGCCGAGTTGGACGATCGCTGTGTCGGCCTGGGCGACTTCGATGGCGGCACCGCGTCCAGTCTGCAGCCGGTGGATCAACGTGGCGAGAATGGCGGTGGCGGTGACCTGTCCAGCGATATGGTCGGGGTAGACGGTCGAGCCGTCACACAATCCGTCGGAAGTATCGGAGTATCGCCAGAGCGCCGAGACGCCGCAGGCTGCCCGAACCAACGGACCGTAGCCCAGTCGCTTGTTCCACGGGCCGACACTGCCGAAGGCGCTGCTCTCCGACACGATGATGCGCGGATTGATCGCGGTGAGCTCGTCGTACGACAGACCCATCGAAGCAAGGGTCCCGGGCTTGAAATTGGCGAGCACGATGTCCGCTTCCGCAGCCAGGCGCTTGAAGATCCGGATACCCTCGGGGCTGCGCAGGTTGATCCCGAGGCTGCGGCGATTGCGATGGCCCCAGGCGACGGATGCCGCCAGCGCAGCGCCGCGCTTGGATTGGCGCAGCCCGTCGGGGAACTGAGAGTTCTCGATCTTGATGACGTCGGCACCGTTGTCCGCGAACTGGCGCCCGAGCTCGGCGCCGAACACCACGACACCCATATCGAGGACCCGAAGCCCCTCGAACGGACGTGCGCCCGGCTCGCGCTGCGGTGCGGGTATAGAAACGCAGGCGTCGACCCCGGCGGACCGGAGAACCAGATCGTTGTGCTCCCCGAGCTGCGGTGCACGGGAGCGCAAGCCGGCGCGTTCGCCGTTGATCTTCGCGTATCCGGACGGGACCCGAGCAGTGAGGCCGGAGGCGATTTCGGCGTCGACGAACGTACCGGACGCAGCGAAGTGCTCGGTGGTCAATACCTCGGCCACGGTGTTGAGGCCGCCGATCGGAATTCCGCGCGCAGCACCTTCCGCGACAAGGTCGTCGCGGGTGTACGTGCTGAACAGCTGTTCGATGAGCGGATTGAGCCGCTCGGATGCGGCGAACCTGGCGGGAATGGTGTCGTACTTCGGATCCGCGAATTCTTCCGGCCGACCCAACCATTCGTACATCGCTTGCCACTGACGCTTCGCGAGCAGGCAGATTCGCACCTGCCCGTCGCCGCACCGATACACCGGGTAGAAGTTGGCCGCATCAGGCCGGCCCCGGGGGAAGTCCTCGGATCGACCCGCGGCAGCGGAGCCCTGCACACCGAATCCGGGGTCGAAACCGTGCACGATAACCTCGAACGCAGAGATATCGACGAACTGCCCGTGACCGGTATGCAAACGGTCGTAGTAGGCGAGCAGCGCGGACCATGCCGTATGAACACCCACCGATTCGTCGATCAGCCCGTTCGGCGGCAGCAGCGGGGCCTCTCCCGGCTCACCGGAGCGCGAGAGCACACCGCTCAGCGCGTAGAGGACCTGCTCGGTCGCCGCCCAGTCGCGATACGGACCGTTCTGACCGAAGCCGCTGATCGACACGGCCACGAGCGCGGGATTGACGTGGCACAGGTCTGCGGCGCCCACCCCACGGGTGGCCAGAAAGCCCAGCGGGAACGACTCCAGGAGAATGTCCGAGCGCTGTGCCAGCAAGCGCAGCCGTTCCCGGTCGTCGTCCGTGTCGAGGTCGAGCACGATGCCGCGCTTGTTGGAGTTGCGCAGCGCGAACGGGATGCTCACTCCGTCCCGTATCGGCTGGGCCGTGCGCGAGGCCGATCCTCCCGGAAGTTCGACGCGGACGACCTCGGCGCCGAGGTCGGCGAGAAACCGCCCCGCCGTGTCCCCGAATCCGTCCGTCAGCTCCAATACCCGGACACCCTGCAGAGGTAGTGCCATCATGCGCTCCAAAGTGTGTGCTCGTCGCGGACTATGGTCAGCGAGTTCCGAAGTACACCGACTTCGAGGTGAAGTACGGTGCCAGTCCCTCCGGGCCGAGCTCGCGGCCCAGCCCCGACGACTTGACGCCACCGAACGGCGCGTCGAGGTCGAGGGCGTAGTAGTTCACTCCCACAGTGCCGCTGTGAATTCGAGCCGCCAGATCCAGACCGTGCTGTTCGTCCGTGGTCCAGACCGTGCCACCGAGGCCGTATTCGGAGTCGTTGGCGATGGCGACGGCCTCGTCTTCACCGTCGTACGCGGTGATGGTCAGCACCGGGCCAAAGATCTCTTCCTGCGCGATGCGCGCAGAATTGTCGACGCCGGCAAACACGGTCGGCTCGACGAACCACCCCTGCGGCTGCGCGGCGGGTGTGCCGCCGCCCGTGCTGATGCGATAGCCCTCGGCACGGCCTGCCTCGATGTAGCCGAGGACGCGGTCACGCTGCGCGGCCGAGACGAGCGGGCCGATCTCGGTGGCCTTGTCGAGCGGATCGCCGACGGTCAGTGCCCGCACGGTCTCGGTGACGGCGTCGACGACCTCGTCATACCGGGAGCGGGAGGCGAGGATCCGGGTGCTCGCGTGGCAGGTCTGACCGTTGTTCACCAGCGACACTTCGAGCAAATTCTCAACGAACACGTCGAGATCGGCGCGCTCGGTGACGATCGCCGCGGACTTGCCGCCGAGTTCGAGAGTGACCGGACGCAGCAACCGGCCACACACCTCACCGATGGCGCGACCGGCCGCGGTGGATCCGGTGAACGCCACCTTGTCGACTCCCGGATGGGAAACCAGATAGGCGCCGGCGTCCCGGCCGGCCGGCACAACGTTGACCACGCCGTCGGGGAGACCGGCCTCGACCGCAGCCTCGGCGAACACGAACGCGTCGAGCGCCGTCTCGGGGGCGGGCTTGAGCACCACCGTGCATCCCGCCGCCAAGGCAGGAGCGAGTTTCATCGCCGCAAGCGGTTGCGGGTAGTTCCACGGCGTGATGGCCGCGACCACACCCACCGGCTCGCGACGCACGACGGTGCGGCCACCGAAGGCGCTCGGCCGCACATCCTCGTTGGCCGCATCGCGAATCAGGGCTGCGTAGTACGAAATCATGGCTGCGGGGCCGAAACCGTTCACACCGCCCGAAAGGGCGATCGGCATACCGTTCTCCCGGCTCACCAGGCGGGACGTGTCCCGACCTCGTGACTTGAGGGCGGCAGCGAACTTGTCGAGCAGATCGGCCCGCTCGACGTTGGTCAGCGCGCTCCACTGACCACTCAGTGCGGTGCGTGCGGCCGCGACGGCCGCATCGATGTCGGCTTCGGACGCCATCGCGGAGGTGCCCAGTACCTTCTCGGTGGCTGCCTCGATGACATCGACGGTGCCTCCAGACTTCGGTGCCACCCAACGGCCACCGATGAACAGCTCATTCCTGTCCGTGGCGCTGTCACCGCGTGTCGTGTCACGGTCGTTCATGTCATGCCTTTCGGAAAGGGCGGTCACAGGGTCTCTTCGTGGCCGAACAGCACCGAACTCACCAGCGGTGCCATCGGGCCGCCGATGAACAGCGACGTCTTCGCGCCGTCCACCGGGTTGGTCGAGGTGCCGCGGATCTGCCTGACCGCCTCGACCGCCAGGTTCAGGCCGTTGATGAACGAATCGGCGAGGTTGCCACCGCTGGTGTTGACGGGCAGCTTGCCGTTCGGCGCGGTGAGGTTCTCGACGGTCATGAATGTGCCGGCAGCCTCGCCCGGCGGGCACAAACCGTGATCGATCAGCGCCGCCACGGCAGGGCCACTGAAGTTTTCGTACACCTGAACCACGTCCACGTCGTCCGGACCGAGACCCGCTGCCGACCAGAGCCTTTCGGCGACACCGGGCTTGCCGTTGTTGGCCGGGCCGAATCCCGCGCTCATGTACTGCTCGCCGAGATCGTTGTCGATCAGTTCCGAGTATCCGCCCGGTGCACCTTGCGCGCCCGCGAGGAGATACGCCGGGTCGGAACGCAGGGTCTTGGCTCGCTCGGCCGAGACGAGCACCAGCGCGACCGCGCCATCGCTTTCCCTGGAGCAGTCGAACAGGTGGAACGGCTCGGCGATCAACCGTGAGTTCTCGTAGGCCTCCTCGTCGAGGGGCCGTCCGTAGCCCTGAGCGGTGGGGTTGCTCTGCGCGTGCTGATACGACGCGAGGACGAGAGAACGCATGGCCGTGCGCGGCACTCCGCCGTGCTCGAGCATCCGTTGAGTGCGCATCGCGCAGATCTGTGCGGGCGAGCCGATGCCGTGGGCGAGAAAGTGACTGCCGTAGTGGTACTTCGCGTATCCGAGCCGGCCCGTATCGGCCTGCGACATCGCGCGATACACCACGACGCAGTCTGCCTGGCCGGTGGCGATCGCAGTGGCCGCATTCGTGATGGCGGCTGCGACGCTGCCGCCGCCACCGCCCCACATCATGTTCGACCAACGGAGTTCGTCGATCAGCAATGCGCCGCCGACGATGGCACCGTCGTTGGCGCCACCCGCGTAGGAGACGAAACCGTCGATCTCGCGGGGGCTGATACCCGCGTCGGCACACGCTTGGAGGATGACCTCGAGAGTCATTCGCTTCTCGCTGTGCAGGGCTTCGCCGCGCTTGTAATGCTGTTCGGCGACGCCGACGACTGCCGCCGCGCCGCGCATGATGTTGGCGCTCATCCCTTTTCTCCTTCTGCGGTCGCGGCGCGACGCCAGCGCAGCAACGGCCAGGGGGCGCCCTCGGAGTGTTCGAAGACTCCGACGACCCGGTCGCCGATCTCGGGATTCGTTTCGATGTCGTCGGCGAGTATGCCCAGCACCCGCCGGCCGTCGGCGTGTGGCAGTTCCACCAACACCGTCACGTACGGCAGCCGGTCGGCGTATTCGTCCATGTAGGGGTACCAGCTGCGGTTCCAGCTGTAGACGGTGCCGGACGGTTCGACGGTTTCCCATCCGAGGTCGAAGCTGTGGCAGTGACCGCAGATGGCCTGCGGGCCCCAGATCCAGGTGCTGCATTCGTTGCAGCGTTGAAGGCGCAGCTCATCGACGCGCAGGCCATCCCAGTACGGTCCATCGAGTCCGTCGGGTGTGGGGCCCCACGGTTCCGCGACGGGCTCTGTTGCGGTCATGCGTGTGCCTCCGAGCCGGTAGGGAAGTTCTCGAGCGCCGCCGCGAGCCAGCGTCCGTCGTGCCATTCCCAGATCGAGCGCAGCCCGATCGACCGGTCACCCATGTCATAGACGGTTTCGCCGACCATTCGGTTGCCCTCGGCGCGCACATCCTTGATCTCGAAGCCTTGCGCGGCCTCGCGGGGGGTGTCGACTCCGTCGAAGACCTGCGGAATGTTCTCTTTCACCATGTCGGCGAGAGCGCCCTTCATGTTTCCGGCCACAACGCGGCCGACATGCTGTTCGTACAGTGCGCGAAAGTCTTCGACAGACATCTGGAAACTCCTCGATTTCGTGACACGAGCATGCCGTGTCCGTCAGTGCATTAACCTTATGACATTAGGTAAAAGGGCGTCAAGATCACGCGAAGCGGAAGTGCCCCTCTTCCGAGATCGAAACCTGCTGACCGGCAATATCGACCTCGGTGAGGGTGACGAGATCCGCGGCGTCCGTGGTGACCACGAGGGTCCGCTCCCCCGTCGCGGTGCGGGCCGCGAGGAAACCGCGCTCCGGGGAGCCGTCGCGGCCGTACACCACAGTCCACGATTCCGCCGACGCCCTGCCCGCGTAGGACAACAGCGCTCTCGTCGTGCGCTGCGCATCGACCTCGGCCTGCACGTCCAGACGCTTGAACCCGCCGACGGGAGGTTCGGTCCGGTACACGCCCATGGCGTGCTTGGTGAGGTAACCACTGTTGGCGGTCACCAAACCGTACGATCCCGGAGATTCGCGCAACCGCGTCGCCATCGTCGCAATCGAGTGGCTGACATAGTTGTTCCACGGCCCACCGCCGAACGTCAACCCACCGGTCACCGTCAGCGGCCGGCCGGGATCATCGAGCGCGAGCCCCAGCTCCTTCGCCGCGACCTGCACCGCCGACGGGAAGCACGAGTACACGTCGACGTATGCAATCTCGTCCAGGCCGATACCGGCGAGATCGAGGGCCCGCGCCCCCGCGATGCGTATTGCCGGGGAGCCGTCGAGCGCCTCACGTTCGGCGATCGCGTACGTATCGTGTGATTCGGTGCCGGACTGCGGAAACACCCAATTCTCTTGCGGGATACCAAGTCGTGTCGCGGTCTCGACCGAGCACATCAGCAACACCGCGCTCTGATCGACCATGTTGTTCGAATTGAGCAGCTTGGTATAGGGCGTGGAGATCATCCGGTTGTCGGGCGACGGCGTCGAGATCTCCGCAGCGGTGTATTCGCGCTGCACCCACGCGTTCGGATTCGTCGCCGCGATCTTGCTGAACCGCGACCACAACCCACCGACGACCTCCCGATGCTCCTCGAGTGAACGTCCCGCCGATACCCGCAGCGCCTGTTCGAACAGCGGATAGACGTACGAGGGCCGATCCAGACCGATGCGGCGTTCACTCTCTGCCGCCATCGGCACGTCGGTGACCAGAATGTCAGCGACGGGCACCGACTCGTCCTGCACCGTCCAGTCGGGGCGCAGCTTCTGTGCCCGCAACTTGGTGCGGGTCCGCCACGATTCGGCGCCGCCGATGAGCACGACATCGGCTCGCCCGGCGGCGATGTCCTCGGCAGCCCCGTTGACGAGCACCTGCGGCGTGCTTCCGCCGTTACCGGAGTAGCCGGTGTGTTGCACGGTCGCGCCGATCCGCGCACCCACGAGCGCGCCCGGATCGCGGTAACGCCACGACAGCAGCCCGACCACCCGGACGGAATCGACGAGTTCGAGCAGGCGCGTCGATCCCGCGTCGGCAGCGGCTGCACGCGCCGCGCGCACCATCAGATCGACGGGCTCCACGCCGCCCTCGCGTTCGCTGGTCTGGCCGGTACCAACCAGGACCGGGGTTCTCGGGTCCAGACTTGTTTTCGACTGCAGGGTCACGACTGCACCGCCGCGAGGATGCGCTCACGGTTCTCCGGCTTGGGCCACCCACCGAGAATGAGAGTGGTCAGACACGTGTTCTTCCACTTGGTTTCGATCTCTTCGATGATCTTGTCCGCGGGACCGATCAGCGCAACATCCTCGACCATCGCGGTGGGGACGGCCTGGGCCGCAAGGTCGGGCCGACCGCTCAGGTACAGCTCCTGGATTTCGGCGCAGACCTCGCCCCAACCCATGCGCGCGAACACGTCGTTGTGGAAATTGGCGCCCTTGGCGCCCATGCCGCCGGCATACAACGCGACCGTCGGCTTGAGCCGGGAGGCGGCTTTTTCCACGTCGTCGTTCTCGACGAGCCAGCACACGTTCGCGATCTCGAAGTCCTCGGCGGTGCGGCGAGCTCCATCCCGTGCGAAGCCTTCGGCCAGTGCCTTGCGGTAGAACTCGTCGCTCTTGGGCGAGAACCACAGCGGCGTCCAGCCATCGGCGATCTCGGCGGCCAACGCCACGTTCTTCGGACCTTCGGCGCCCATGTAGACAGGGACATCTTCCCGCAGGGGATGGACGATCGACTTCAGTGGCTTGCCCAAGCCGGAACCGTCCTGGACGGGAAGCTGGTAGTGCCGCCCCGAGTAGGTCACCGGCTTCTCGCGCGCCCACACCTGCCGCATGATCTCGATGTACTCGCGGGTGCGTTCGAGAGGCCGCGGGTAGGGCTGCCCGTACCAGCCCTCGACGACCTGCGGTCCGGACGCACCGATGCCGATGATCACGCGACCACCGCTGAGATGATCGAGAGTCAGCGCGGCCATTGCCAGCGCCGTCGGAGTGCGCGCCGACATCTGGCACACCGAAGTACCGAGCTTGATCGTCGAGGTCTGCGCTCCCCACCACGCGAGCGGTGTCAGTGCGTCGGAGCCGTACGTCTCGGCGGTCCAGAAGCTGTCGACGCCGAGGGCCTCGGCCTCGGCGAGCATTCTTTCGACATTGCGCGGCGGGCCCGATCCCCAATACCCTGCGGCGATTCCCACTCTCATACTTTTACTCACTGCTTCTCTGTGTGCCGTCGAATCGGTCGGAATGTGGTCAGTGGTTCTGGAACTCGGGCGGGCGCTTTTCGAGGAACGAAACGACGGCCTCCCTGTGATCGCGCGTCAACGAGCTGAGGATCTGGGTGCGGTTTTCGAGGTCGATGGCGGCGCGCATGCTGGGAACCTCCAGGTTCGACCACATGACTTCCTTGGTCATCCAGACCCCGAACGGACTGTTCTGCGCGATGGCCTCGGCGGTGTCCAGTGCCACCTCGAGCACCGTGTCTGCGGGTTCGACGGACGAGGCGAGACCGATGCGTTCGGCCTCGGCGGCGTCGATGGACCGGCCGGTGAGCATGATCTGCGCCGCCCGGGAGAAGCCGATCATGCGGGGCAGGAGCCAGCTCATTCCGATGTCGCAGTTCGACAGACCGCGGCGGATGAACGCGGCGTGCAGTACCGCCGTCTCGGACATGATGCGAATGTCCGCCATGAGGGCCAGCGACATGCCGCCCCCGGCTGCCGCACCGTTGACGGCCGCGATGATCGGCGCGCGGGTGCTGCGGAATGCGTCGACGAGGCCGGCGATGTGCTTCTGCACCCGCAGTCCGAGTTGGGCCCGGCCCTCACCCTCGGTTGCGCCCGGCGGTGTGCCGTATCCGCGAAGATCGAGACCGGCACAGAAGGCACGGCCTTCACCGGTGAGCACGATCGCGCGGGTGAGCGAATCATCGCGCACCTCTGCGAGCACCTCGTGCAACTCCTCGATGAGGTCGACATTCATGGCATTGAGCTCGTCCGGGCGATTGAGCCGGATCAGCAGAATGCCCGGCCGCGGCCGCTCGATCAAGATCAGTTTCGCGTCGGACATAGTGCTCTCCCAGGGACGAGGTACTCGACAGACGCAGACTAATGGTTTTAGATTAAAAGCTCAAGGAACCGAGCCCGGAACACAACCGAAGGAGTCCACGATGACGAACCTCGACGGCAAGGTCGCCGTGGTGACAGGAGCCGCGAGCGGAATCGGCGCAGCCACGGCCCGCACGTTCGCCGAACGCGGAGCCCGCGTCGTCGTGGCCGACATCGACGACCCGCGGGGCCAGGCCGTCGCCGCCGGCCTCGGCGACCGTGGCGCCTACCTGCACACCGATGTACGCACCGAGGCCGATGTCGAGGCCGCGGTCGCACTGGCCGTCGATCGGTTCGGCAGGCTCGACTGCATGGTCAACAACGCCGGCCGGGTGGGCGCGTGGACCTTCCTCGAGGACACATCGCTCGACGAGTGGGAGAACGGGTTCGCGATGCTCGCCCGCAGTGCGTTCCTCGGGACCAAGCATGCCGCCCGCGTGATGCGCGATCAGGGGTCGGGCAGCATCGTCAATGTGTCGAGCGTGGCAGGCGTCCGTACCGGATTCGGACCGCACCCGTACAGCGCCGCGAAAGCCGCAGTGCTGCAACTGACCCGAACCGCCGCCGTGGAGCTGGCCGAATACCGAATCCGCGTCAACGCACTGATCCCAGGAGGTGTCGCCACCCGCATCGTCGGCCACGGCGCCGGCCTCGAGGACGACGCACTCGATCGCAGCGTCGATGCCGTGCGGCGCAGCCTGACGAACTTCCAGCCCATTCCACGCGCCGGCGAGCCGGAAGACCTCGCGCACGCCGCCGCCTACCTCGCCTCCGACGACTCCACGTTCGTCACCGGACAGTCCCTCGGGGTGGACGGAGGGCTGACACTGGGCAAGAAGTGGCCGTCCAACTACCGGGAAGAGGCGAAGGCGGCGTCGACGTTGCTCCGATAGACAATTCTAAAGACAATAGGTTAATGTGGTCTGCGTCACTACATGATTCGGGCACTTCGCCCAGCACTCACAACGCGAGGTTTCGTATGACCGAACGTACGACCACAGCTGCGGAAATCTCCATGGATGCAGATTCCGGACCCTCCCGCGCGGACTCGCGACGCGCAAGTCGCGCCGCCTTCGTCGGTACCCTGCTCGAATATTACGACTTCAGTCTCTACGCCTCGGCCGCGTCGGTGGTCTTCGCCTCCGTGTTCTTCACCGGCTCGAGCCCCCTATTGGGGACGCTGCAGGCGGTCGGCACTTTCGCGGTCGGATTCTTGGTCCGTCCGGTGGGCGGGGTGATCCTCGGCAGCCTCGGCGACCGCATCGGCCGAAAACGAATTCTCGTCTTCACCCTCGTCCTGATGGGTGTCGCTACGCTGCTCGTCGGCCTGCTGCCGAGTTACGCCCAGATCGGCTGGCTCGCACCGGCTCTGCTGGTGTTCCTCCGAATCCTGCAGGGCATCGGCGCCAGCGGTGAGTACGGCGGCGCGGCTCTGGTCGCCGTCGAATTCTCGCCCGCGAAGAAGAAGGGATTGATGGGCTCCTTGCCCGGCATGGGTGCGGCGCTCGGCGGCGTGCTCGGCACGCTGTCTCTGCTGACGGTGTCATCCCTGATGTCCCCGGAAAGTTTCCTCGCCTGGGGCTGGCGTATCCCGTTCCTGTGCAGCGTCGTCATCCTCGCCTACGGCCTGTGGTTACGCCGCAGCCTGCCCGAAACACCCGCATTCCGGGCGATCGAGGAAAGCGACACGGTTTCGAAAACGCCGATCTTCGATGTGATCCGGCAGCAGCCGCGCGCACTTCTGACCGTGCTCGTGATGACCATCGGTCAGACCGGCATCGGCTACTTCTACATCGTGTTCATGGGCACCTTCGGTAAGAATCAGCTGGGCTTCGGCGGCACCGAGGTCCTGATCGGCCTGATCGCCGCGCAGCTCGCGAATGCCATTCTGATCCCGATGTTCGGTTCCCTGTCGGACCGGGTCGGCCGAGCACCGGTGATCATGTTCGGATTCCTGTACAGCGCCGTGTTCGCCTGGGTCGGCATCTCGCTGTTGTCGGGCGTCGGAACACCCCCGCTGCTGTACTGGGTGGTCATGGCGGCAGGCAACGGCATCGGAGTCGCCGCCATATTCGGTCCGATGGGCGCCTACGTCATCGAGCTGTTCCACACGCAGCACGCCTACAGTGGCCTCGGTCTCGGCCGTGAGGCCGGCAACGCTCTCGGCGCGGCGTTCGTTCCAGTCATCGCGGTAGCCTTGGCATTCGACGACACCACGGTATGGCTAAGCCTCCTGATCTGTGTGGTCTCGCTGCTCGGATTCGGGGCAACCGTCCTGTCTCGTTCCCGCTCGTCGTCCGCGGTGAAGCGGGACGACGACAGAACGCCGGTCACTGCCTAGCGACAGCACCGCTCGAGGCACGGGCTCCGATCCACCGGATCGGAGCCCGTTTCGCATTCCGGGAGGGAATGGCCAGACAGCAGGAAACCGCCCACCGGACTGGCTCTGCCGGTGGGCGGTCTCAGCTGTATTCGACGGTCACACCCCGACGGGGCCACCTCGCCACACACCGATTTCCTCACCGGAGACGTCGGCGGCGTTGTCGCTCGCCAGGAACGAGATGGTGGAGGCGATCGATTCGGGCGGAATGGAGGGCCAGTGCTTGGTCAGGGCTTCGACCCCCCGCCTCGCCACCCGAAGCCACGATGTCGGTAGCGACGAAGCCGGGCATCACACAGTTGACTGTGATCCCGCGACGGGCAACCTCGAGTGCCATCGACTTGGCCATTCCCACCAGCCCGGCCTTGGCCGCGGAGTAGGCGCTCATGCCGGGGGACGGGCGCCGTCCGCCAGACGGGCTGTTGACGAAGATGACTCGGCCCCAACCGGATTCATACATTTCGGGTAGCGCGAAGTGGGTGCAGTAGAACGCACCATTGAGGTTGACTGCGATCACTTCGTCGAAATCTTCCGGGCTCTGCTTCCGGGCCGCACCGGCCTTGTTCATGCCCGCGTTGTTGACCACCACGGTGGGGGCGCCCAATTGGACGGTGGTGTCGGCGATGAGCCGCTCGGCCTCGGCGGCCTGTGAAATGTCGGCTCGGATCGCCACAGCACGTCCACCGTCGGCGACTATCTTTGCGACCACTTCCTCGGCATCGCGCGCACTCCGCGAGTAATTCACCGCAACAGCGAATCCGTCGGCGGCAAGTCGGCGCGAGATGGCCGCGCCGATTCCGCGGCCACCACCGGTGACCAGAGCGACCTTGGGTGAGTCCACGGCTCGATCACCGAACCTTGTCGTAGTTGTCGGGCACGTCCGCGAAGGCGTCGCGCAGCTGGCGCTTGGCGATCTTCCCGCTGGGCATCCGGGGCAGGGGTTCGTCCATGAAGACGATGTACCGCGGCACCTTGTAGTCGGCGAGACGCTCGTTGCAGAAACCGACCACTTCGGATTCCTTCATCTCGATGGTGGTCCGGACCAGCGCGGCCGGGGTCTCCCCGAACTTGGCGTCGGGAACGCTGATCACCGCGACCTCCTCGACCCCGGGAATCTGATTGATAACGGCCTCGATCTCGGCGGGTGAGATGTTCAGACCACCGGAGATGATCATGTCCTTGAGGCGATCGACGAACGTGAGATAACCGTTCTCGTCGAGCTTGCCGAGGTCACCGGTTTGGAGCCAGCCATCGATCAGAGCCGACCGGGTCGCGTCCTCGTTGCGCCAGTATCCCGGCATCATGCCCGGGCCGCGCAACAGAATCTGCCCGGTTTCGTTGGGGGGAAGGTCATTACCCTCGGCATCGACAACGCGAATCTTGGTGAAGATGCCACCCCAGCCGCACTTGTCGGGATGCTCGGCTGCCTCCTCGCGCGGCATCGCGGTCGCGGATCCGCCGATCTCGGTCTGACCGTAGATCTGTCGCAGCGACACTCCCTGGGCTTGCCATTTGTGCAGCAGGTCGACGGGTACGCGTGCGCCACCGACGTGTGCGGTGACCATGTGGCTCAAGTCCGCGTCGGTGAACCCGGGCGCTTTCGCGATTTGCTCGAAAAGGATCGGCGGCCCCGTCAGGGTGTTGGCCTTGTCCTCGGCCAATATGCGCAGCGTTTTCGCCGGATCGAATCCCGGCTGCAGGAACAGGGTTCCGCCGTGAAGGACGACGCGCGAGATACCCCAGATGATGCCGGCAGCGGTGAACAGGGGCAGCACCAGCACCGGGCGCAGGTTGTTCGGCTGAATCGGTTCCATCAAGTGCCATTCGTGCATTTCGCCGGCGACGGTGGCGTGGGTGAAAATGACGCCTTTCGGCTTGCCGGTGGTGCCGCTGGTGAACACGATGGCGGTGGGAGTGTCGAGGTCGACCACCGGAGTGCGGTATTTCGCATGATTGCTGCCCCGCAGCGGACGCACATCCTTCTCGAACACTGCGATCGAAAAGGTGTTGCGTGCCTGCTGGACTTCTTCGAGGCGCGGCAGCAGCGCCTCCTCGCAGTAGACGACGGTGGGTTCACAGTCCTCGACGAGGGTGATGAGCTCGCCGGCGAGCATGCGCTGGTTGAAACCGACCGCGATGGCACCGACCTTCATGGCAGCGAGCGAGGCCACCGCCCACTCGAGGCTGTTGGCACCGAGGAAGCTCACCCGATCACCGGGCACGACACCGCGCGACGCGAGGTCGTGGGCGACCCCGTCGGCCCATGCGGCCAGCTCTGCGTAGGTGACGGAGTCGCCGTCGAAGTCGATCGCGGTCAGATCCGGCTTCGACCGGGACCAGTAGGTCAAAGCGTCTACAACAGTGCCGCTCATGTAAGCCTCCAAGAGTTGTCATCGATCGCGGGGTGCTCGGCGGCGAGCACGGCGGACCGTGCTGTGTCTTCGGCCTCCCGGAGAGAGCCGTACGTCACATCCGCCTGTTAAATCTAAAGGTCGTTGTTTACTGTGGCAAGTACTAGCTGCTCTCTGCCCCACGGGCCACCGCGAGCATCGCACCGACCTCCACCAGCTTCTGCCGGGCCCGGCCCCGGCGTCGTCCTTCGACACGTTCGTACCGGTCGATCCGCTTCCAGCCGTCGAAACCGAACGACTCCGGACACCGGGAGTGCACGACCTCCGCCAACTCGTCACCTGGTCGGCTCGGCTGCGGAAGAAGCGCACGTTGATGGTCGGCTACGAGCGCGTCGACGGTCTCGGCGGCGCAGTATCGATTGGTGCCGATCACCCCGGTCGGACCCCGCTTGATCCACCCGGCGACATACACCCCCGGCACCGGACGCTCGTCCACCGGATCGACAACGCGGCCTGCAACGTTGGGGACCGTGCCGTGTTGGGAGTCGAACGGCAACCCCGGCACGGGAGCGCCGCGGTAGCCGACCGAACGCAGCACCAAAGTTGCCTCGAGATCCTCTTCGCTTCCGTCCATCCGGGTGGACGCGATCCGTAGACCTTCGACGTGACTGTCACCGAGAATCTCGACGGGCGTCCCGTGGAACCTCAGGGTGATCTTCCGCCGACCCGGTCGAGGGGAGCGGCGTGCGTAGTCGGCCAGCGTCCGCAACTTGATCGAGGCATCGTCGGAAGCGTCGAATCCGCCGTGAACGCTCACCTCGACCTCGTGTAACGCTCCCAGCGCGATGAGCTCGGGTGTCGTGAACGCTGCGTGCTCCGGCCCTCGTCGTCCGAGAACCACGACTTCTTCGATGGTGCTGTGCCGAAGTGCGTCCAACGCATGTTCGGCGATATCACCCGGGACGAGCCGGTCGGGATCGCACGCCAGGATCCGTGCTACGTCCAGCGCCACATTGCCGTTGCCGATCACCACGGCACGACGCCCCGACAGATCGAAGGTGCGACCCGCGGAGTCCGGATGTCCGTTGTACCAGGCGACGAATTCGCGTGCAGCAAAACTCCCCGGCAGATCTTCGCCCGGGATGCCGAGCTTGCGGTCGTCGGACGCACCGCTCGCGTAGATCACCGCGTGGTGATGATCGAGCAGCTCGTCGACACTGATATCCCGACCGATCTCCACGCCGAGGAAGGCGCGGAAACCGTTGCGGCCGGCAGTACGGGAAAAGACCCGCTCGACGGCCTTCGTGGTCTGGTGATCCGGAGCCACCCCGAACCGGACGAGCCCACCGGCCACCGGGAGCCGCTCGAACATGGAGACGTCGACGTCGACGTCTCGCCGAGTCAGCAACTCTTCGGCCGCATAGAAGGCGGAGGGACCGGACCCGACAATCGCCACCTTCAGCGGACCGGGCCGGGGCGCCGTGACGACAGGTTCGGCCGGCACTTCGCTCGGGCCGGACACGGTCGGGTTGCCCAGGAAGTACGCGGCATTGAGATCCTTGTAGATCTCGGCTTCCGGGGTGAGGTCGCTGTCGGGAACGATCGCGTCGACCGGACACACGTCGGCGCAGGCCCCGCAGTCGATGCAGGCGGCCGGATCGATGTAGAGCATCTCGGTGCGCTGGTACTGCGCTTCGTCGGGAGTCGGGTGAATGCAGTTCACCGGACACACCGCGACACACGTCGCGTCGTTGCAGCAGGCTTGGGTAACTACGTAGGTCATGGGCACTCCGGTTGATCGTATGGTTCCGAACTTTGCTCCGGTGGGAGGAAGCGGTCGCCGTAACGGCCTGCAAGCTCGCGGGCACGAGCGGTGAACCCGTCCTCGCCACCCGGATAGGAACGCCGGAACGACAGAACCCCACCCGTGTGCGCTGGGAACCCGATGCCGAGAACAGATCCCGTGTCGGCGTCGGACTCGGATCCCACGACACCTTCGCCGAGACAGCGCAGCGCCTCGAGAACCTCGACGAACAACAACCGGTCGCGCATATCGTTCAGTGGAATATGCCGTGCGGGCCCGAACACCTCACGGAGGGTGGGCCACAATCTCGAGCGCTTGCCATCCGAGTCGTACTCGTAGAAACCCTGACCGTCCGACCTGCCCCCGCGACCGCATTGGTCGATCATCCGGTCGCGGACGCTGTCTGCTTCGCTCCCCCGCCACGTCCCGCCGTCCGCCTCGACAGCTAGACGGTTCTCGCACTGCACCGCGCGGTTGAGCGTCAAGGTGATCTCGTCGAGCAAGTGGAGCGGCGGCACCGGATATCCGGCGGCGGTCGCTGCGCGCTCGACAAGGCCCGGATCGATTCCCTCCCCGACCGCGACCAATGCCTCGTCGAGATAGCGCTCCATCACACGGCTGGTGAAGAATCCCCGACTATCGCCCACCACGATCGGTACCTTTCCGAGCATCCGCGCGTACGCCAGTGATGCCGCGACGGTGGCCTGCGAGGTACGTGATCCGACGATCGTCTCCACCAACGACATCCGGTCGGCGGGCGAGAAGAAGTGCATCCCGAGGAAGCACTGCGGGCGTTGTAGCTTCGCGGAGAGAATGGCGATCGGCAGGGTCGACGTCGTCGACGCAAGCACCGTAGGAGCCTCGGTGACTGCCTCGACCATCTGCAGCACCTGTTGTTTGACGGCGACGTTCTCTGCGACGGCCTCGATTACCAGCGCGGACGCCGACAGATCTCTGGCGCACTCGGTGGGCGTGATGCGCGCGAGCAAGGACTGCGACGTCGACCTGTTCGAGGTCCCCGCTTTTCTCGCATGCGCTTCCCGCCGGTCGGCGTACGACTTGCCTCGGCGCGCATTCTCCAGCGTTCGCGCCCACAGCACGACGTCGGCTCCTGCCCGCGCGCAGGTGTAGGCGATGGCAGCGCCCATCATCCCGGCGCCGACGACGCCGATCGTGGTGCCCGCCAGGCTGTCGGACTTCTCACTCGACGGCGCACACTCGGTCCGTGCTCGTACGGTTCTGACCGACGTGTCAGGGTGCATCGGCAGGTACCTCCCGTTCGATTGCATTCGGCTGCCCGGCCATCGTCGACATCCCGTCGCCAAGTGAATTCGATCACACCGACCGCAGTGGGATAATCTAATCTCAGTAGATTCCCGGCGCAAGACCCGACTCCTGCCGCGACCACGGCGCCGGGGTTTACAGGTAAAACTACGTCAGTTAGATTTAGAGGCGTTGATTCGCAGTACACAAGTTCGCAAGCCGGTGCCCACACGGTAGCCGGGCGCCCACGAGACTGGAGGAGATG
This sequence comes from Rhodococcus sp. ZPP, assembly GCF_017656075.1. Classification (NCBI taxonomy): domain Bacteria; kingdom Bacillati; phylum Actinomycetota; class Actinomycetes; order Mycobacteriales; family Nocardiaceae; genus Rhodococcus; species Rhodococcus sp. ZPP. The sequence goes on along the minus strand of NZ_CP058638.1, from coordinate 4,194,978 downwards.
CAATGACCGAGGTCGGAGCACCCCGCGAGCAACGTATTCGCCGGGCCCTGGATCACCTGCGCAACGACACGACGGACGCGTTCGACCACATCACCTGGTTTCAGCCGGAGGAATTCACCGATCCGGCCATAGCCAAGCGAGAGCGTGACCTCATCTTCGGGCGGGTTCCCTCGATCGTCGCGCATGGCTCCGAGATTCCTCGCTCCGGCGACTTCTTCACCCTGCAGATGCCGCGGAACAACATCATTGTCGTCCGCCAGCGCGACGGTGGCGTCAAGACGTTCGTCAACCTGTGCCGGCACCGGGGCGCCCTCCTGGAGAAGGAGGAGAAGGGCCGCTGCCGGCTCTTCTCCTGTCCGTACCACCGGTGGTCGTACGACACGGACGGCACCCTGCGGACGATCACCCGTGACAACACCTTCGGGGAGCCCGACACCTCGAGCATGGGCCTCGTCGAATTGCCGACCGAGGAGCGCCACGGCTTCATCTGGGTCGTCGACGAGGCGAACGCCGAGATCGACGTGGCCGGTTGGCTCGGGAAAGAGATGGATGCAATTCTGTCCGGATACGGCCTCGACTCCAAGATCGCCGTCCAGTCCGAGGGATTCGACGAGCCGGTCAACTGGAAGATCATGCAGGACGCTTTCCTCGACGGATACCACATCCAGTACGCCCACCCCAACACTGCAGCCAAGCACATCCACACCAACGTGATGGCGTTCGAGGACTTCGGCAGGCACTGCCGCTTCATCGCCCCGCGCAAGTCGATCGATCGGTGGATCGAGGAAGACCCCGGCGACCGGAGCCTGGCCAAGGACATCACGGAAACCCATTTCCTGCTTCCCAACAGCACCCTGCTGCGGCAGCCGGATCACTTCCAGCTCCTCACCTTCCGGCCCCACCCCACCGATCCGCAGCGCTGCCGCATGGAGATGCGTCTGATCGTGCCACCAGTGGCGGACACCGAGATGACCGAGGAGAAGTGGACTCGCCTGTGGAACAAGAACTGGGAGATTCTGCTCGCAGTTCTTCACGCCGAAGACTTCCCACTCCTACGGGACTCCCAGCACGGCATGACGAGCGCCAACGCCGGACGGATGGTACTGGGCCAGAACGAGGTTGCCAACCAGGTGTTCCGGCGTGAGACCCAGAAACTGCTGGCAACGAACTGACAAACACACGATGTGCAGGTCGCCTGACGGGCGTCCCGCATCAGGAGGAAAACATGCAGAGCGATCTCTTCGACCGGGACCACGAGTTGTTCCGCGAATCCGTCCGTGGATTCGTCGACAAGCACGTGGTCCCCCAACTCGAGAAATGGGATGCGGATCGCCTGATCGATCGTGAGACCTGGCTGGCAGCGGGTCGCCAGGGCCTGCTCGGGCTACCCGTCCCCGAGGCGTACGGCGGGCCCGGTGAACTCGACTACCGCTTCCGGTTCGTGATCCAGCAGGAGATCGCCCGCGTCGGCGCATCGGCCCTGCAGTCCGGGTTCTCCACGAACGACGACATCGTCCTGAACTACCTTCTCCGTCACGCCGACGAAGAACAGCGCCGACGGTGGTTGCCGGGATTCGTCACCGGTGAGACCATCGGTGCGATCGCCATGAGTGAGCCTGCCGCCGGCAGCGACCTGCGCGCCATCCAGACCACCGCCGTCGCCGACGGCAACACCTGGGTGATCAACGGGTCCAAGACCTTCATCACCAGCGGCATCCTCGCCGACATCGTGATCGTCTTCGCGAAGACAGATCCCTCTGCCGGCTCCCGCGGCTTCAGCCTCTTCGTCGTCGAGGACGGAACGCCGGGATTCAGCCGAGGCCGCAAACTGGACAAGCTCGGCCTGCACGCGCAGGACACGGCCGAGTTGTTCTTCGAGGACGTACGTATCCCGAAGGAGAATTTGCTCGGTGAGGTGGGCTCCGGCTTCGCGTATCTGATGCAGAGCCTTCCCCTCGAACGACTCGGCATCGGCATCGCCGCGCAGGTCTCGGCCGAGGCAGTTCTCGGCTGGACACTCGACTACGTCAAGGAACGCACCGCCTTCGGCAAGCGTATCGGCGATTTTCAGGGCATGGGTTTCACGCTCGCCGAACTTCAGACGGCCGTCGAGGTGTCGCGTGCGTATATCGACCGGTGCGTGCGTGAACACAACGCCGGCACCCTCACCGCCGTCGACGCAGCGAAGGCCAAGCTCTGGGCTACCGAACTGCAAGGCCGGGTGATCGATGCCGGTGTCCAATTCCACGGCGGCTACGGCTACATGATGGAGTACCCCGTCGCGAAGGCGTACATCGACGCCCGAATCCAACGGATCTACGGCGGTACCAACGAGATCATGAAGGAAATCATCCATCGCGATCTGATGAAGGCCTGAGCGAATAAAGGGCAGAAGAAAAGGGTGCGGCTGACGATTCTCGGCCGCGCCCTTTTCGCCGTTCTCACCCTTGACGGCTGCCAAGAACCTAGACTCCATAGGTAAAAGCCAATTGTCCGCAGTCGCGGAAGAGGAGTGCGAGATGGGTGTAATCGCGCGCGGGGTGGCAGTGTGCAGTTTCCTGGCGGTCCTCACGACTCCGGCCGTGGCTCTAGCCGCACCGGACCGCGCCCTCGAGGGTCCGCCACAGACAAGTTGGCCGGCCGCATGGGCATATTCCATCGTGTACCCCGATGCAATTCCACCGGGCATGAACGATTTTTCGTGCAGGCCGAGCGCTGTGCATCCTCGCCCCGTCCTCCTCGTCAACGGGACCTTCGAGAACATGTACGCCAACTGGGCGATGTACTCTCCACAGCTGAAGGCGGACGGCTACTGCGTCTTCGGTCTGAACTACGGTGGCACGAACACCGGACCGTTCCATCAGATCGGGGACATGCGCGTGTCCGCGCAACAGGTCGGTGACTACGTCGACGAAATTCTCGCTGCCACTGACGCGGACAGGGTCGACATCGTCGGGCACTCCCAGGGCGGGCTCGTACCGTTGTACTACATCAACCGGCTGGGTGGAGCGTCGAAGGTCGGCACGATGATCGGTGTCGCCGCCGCCACCAACGGCATCAGCGCGTACGGGATGCTCAATCTCCTCGCCGGACACCCTCAGGCCAAAGATCTCGTCGGTCGCACAATTCCCGCGGTCGACGACGGCACCGCAGGTTCGGCGTTCGTCGCAGAAACCGGCGTCGACGGAATGACCCGACCGGAGGTCGAATACGCCACTGTCAGTTCCCGGTCCGATCTTGTCGTGCAACTGAGCGAGTCTCAGCTACCACCCGGACCGAACGTCTCCAACGTCGTGGTCCAAGATTTCTGCGCCGAGAATCTGACCAATCACGGGACCATGGTCTATGACGACACCACGCTGCGTATCGTCAGGAATCTGCTGGATCCGGCGACGGCCGTCACGCCCGGCTGTCATGCCGTTGCGCCACTGCCCTGAACGTCGGTCCTTCCCCGAGGGGGTCCCATGCTTCGGATCACCTCGACGTTGATGCCGGTGAGCTGTGACTGGTTGCTGAGCGGGTCGTAACCGTCCGTGCCGGTGGGCGCGAGCCGGTTGACGTTCACACCGGGGTTGCGCCTCGCCACGCCCAGCCCTCGGGCCGTGCCCTGCCCCCAGCCGTGCGTCATCGCCACGACACCCGGCCGAAGGGTGTCGTCGCAGACCAGAACCGCCTCGACCTCGCCGTGGCGGTTGCGCACAGTGACGTCGTCGCCCTCTACGAGGCCGCGGCACCGCGTGTCGTCCGGGCTCATCCACAGCGGATTGCTCTGGTGGACACCCTGTTTGAACACCGGGAGGTTGTGTAGCCAGCTGTTGACCATGTAGTGGGTGCGCCGGGTGATCAGCTTGAGCTGGTCGGCGGGTTCTGCGGCCAGCTCCGCGAGGATGCGTTCGGCGGTCTCGTACGAGCGCTGGAACAGTGCGGGGCAGCAGTCGATCAGTCCGTCGTCGTGCTGGACTGCGATGCTGAACACGTGCGCGGGATCGGCCTCCGGCAGCACCGCGGTCTGGCAGGGCATCGTCGCGAGAAGGTCGATACTCAGACCCGAGTCTCGCATCATCGCGTCGACCGCGGCGAACGGATTCGGGTCCGGGTCGTCCAGCAGGGTCGGGACGCCCATCTCCTGCTGGATGCGGGACAGAATCCACCAGTCGTCGCGACGCTCCCCCTTCGCCGGCACGACGGCAGGCGTGTACTGCACATAGGGCTCCATCGCGACGCCCATCGTGTTGAGGAAGTTGATGTCCTCCCGTTCCAGCCAGTCCGTCGCGGGCAGTACATAGTCCGCCATCTCGCCGGTAACCGTGCGATACAGATCGACGGTCACGATCAGGTCCAACTGCTCGAACGCACGGCGCAGGCGGCCGTCCCCGCCGACCGACAGCAGCGGGTTGCCCGACACTACGATCAGTGCGCGAATCGGGTCGTCGGGGTTCTCGATGAACTCCGGGAGGAGCGCGGCGGGCAGGTCGCCGCTGACCGTGCGCATCTCACCGAAGGGACCGTCGTAGAAGGGATCCTCCCGCTTGCGCTTCGAGCCCTGCACGACATCGGCGACACCGCGGGAGTAGATGTTGCCGCCGCGTCTGCCGAGGTTGCCGGAGAACAGGCTCACCATGGTGAGCATCCAATAGGCCAGGGTGCCCTGCCGGCCCTGGTTCACGCCGGTCGCCATGTAGATGCTCGCGCTCGGCGCCGCGCAGAAGTCGGTGGCGACCTGCCGGATCGTGTCGGCGTCGATACCGGTGACCGCGGCGATCCGGTCGACGGGATACTGCCGGACGAAGTCGAGCAGTTCGTCGACGCGTCGCGCGTGACGTTCCACGACGTCCCGGTCGTACCCGATCCGGAACACGATCTCGTGCAGAACTCCGGCGAGGAAGTAGAAGTCGGTGTCCGGCTTGATCAGCAGCACCTCACCGGTCTCCGGTGACGACGACTCGATGCGGCGCGGATTGACGAACAGCACGGTTCCGCCGCGCTTGTTCACGGCGCGGATCTTGGCCATCGGATCCGAGATGTGGATCAGCGTCATGTGCGAAACCTGTGGGTTGCTGCCGAGACACAGGAAGTAGTCCGTGTGCAGCAGGTCGGGAATCGGATGCGCCATCGACGCGCCGTAGATCGCCTCGCTCGCCGCATATTTGGCCGACGTGTCCTGCGTTCCCGCACTGAAGCGCATCCGGGTGTCGAAGCCGCGGGCGAGCGTGGCGGCGTTCGCGTAATAGGCGCCGTTGAACGCCGACGGGTTGCCCTGATAGACGGCGAGGGCGTTGCGGCCGTACTTCTGCCGTATTTCCCGGAGCCTGCCGGCGATCTCGCGCGCCGCGACATCCCAGTCGACGGGTTCGAAGTCGCCGCGTTCTTCGCTCCGCGGATTGGTCCTCTTCAGCGGCCGGTCGAGCCGGTCCGGATCGGAGTGGACCTGCAGGTAGTGCACCCCCTTGTGGCAGGAGAACCCTTGGTGTACAGGATGATCCCGGTCCGGCTGCAACCGGACCACCTCGCCGTCCCGGACGTCGGCGAGCAGGCCGCATCCCGGCTCGCAGATGCGGCAGAACGTGTGCACCTGGGTCGTGTCCTTCGGGGTCATCGGACTGCCGCTCCCGCAACGACAGCCGCCTGCCCGGCGTCGACGATCTTGATGCGGGGCCGGCCTGCCTCGCGGCCGCGCTCGCGCTCGAAGCGGTCGATTGCGCTCCAGTCCGCACCGCCGAGCGCGTCGGGTCGGCGTTCGCGTACCAGCGCCGCCAGGTCCGCGGACGCCCCGGACGGTGCGGGAAGCAGTCCCGCACGGTGATCGGCGAGGAGGGCCTCGACGGTCTCCGCCGCGCAGTAGCGATTGGTGCCGATCACCCCGGTCGCGCCGCGCTTGATCCAGCCCGCCACGTAGTGGCCGGCCACAGCCTTCCCCGTGTCGGGCAGTGTGACCCGGCCCGACACGTGGGCGACGGTTCCAGCGGCCTCGTCGAACGGGAGGCCGGCGATGGGCAGTCCGCGGTACCCGACCGCCCGCAGGACCAGACCACACTCGATCCGGTCCTCGGTGCCCGCGTCGGTGCCGGTCACGATCAGTCCCGCGGTGCGCCCGTCACCCGTCACCTCCTGCGGGGTGGTGCCGAAGCGGAGCACGATGCGCTTGTTCCCCGGAGTCGGCTCCCGCCGGGAGTAGTCGGCCAGGATCCGCAGCTTGGTCGGCGCATCCGGGCCTGCCGTGACCGGGCCGTCGACGAGGACGTCGATCCCCTGCAGAGAGCCGAGCGCGAGCAGTTCCGGAGTGGTGCAGGCCGCGTACTCGGGTCCCCGTCGGCCGAGCATCACCACCTCCTCGATCCGGCTGTCGGCCAGTGCGCTCAGGGCGTGATCGGCGATATCGGTGCGGCGCAGGGTCTCCACGTCGGAGACGAGGATGCGGGCGACGTCGAGTGCGACGTTGCCGTTGCCGACCACGACGGCGCGGGATGCGGTCAGGTCGAAAGCGCGGTCGGCGTGATCGGGATGGCCGTTGTACCAGGCGACGAACTCCCTGGCGGCATGGCTGCCCGGTAGGTCCTCGCCGGGGATGCCGAGGCGCCGGTCGCCCGCCGCGCCGGCCGCGTGGATCACCGCGTGGTGATGGGCCAGCACCTCGTCGATCGTCACATCCTTCCCGACCTCGACGCCGAGATGGAACGTGAAGCCGTCACGACGCGCGGTGCGGTCGAAGACCCGCTCCACCGACTTCGTGTGCCAGTGGTCGGGCGCGACGCCGAACCGCACGAGTCCGCCGGCCACGGGCAGTCGTTCGAACATGGTGACCTCGGCGGCGATGTCGCGGCGGGCAAGCAGCTCCTCGGCGGCGTAGAACGCGGACGGTCCGGATCCGACGATCGCCACTCGCAGCGCCGGGGGGTCGGCGACGCCGGCGGTCGCGAGGGCGAGCGGAAGCGGCTGCACGTGCGCGCCCGGCCCAATGCTGCGTGGATTGTGCTGGAAGTACTCGGCATTGATTTCCCGGTACTGGTCGATGTCGGGGGCGGGTGCGTCGCCGGGGACGATCGCGTCCACGGGGCACACGTCGGAGCAGGCGCCGCAGTCGATGCAGGCGCCCGGGTCGATGTACAGCATCTCGGTGCGCTGGTAGTCCCGCTCCGCGGGAGTCGGGTGGATGCAGTCGACCGGGCAGACCGCGACACAGGTCGCGTCGTTGCAGCAGTTCTGGGTGACCACGTACGCCATCAGGGATGCTCCTCGCTCGTGCGCGTCACCGTGACCGGGACGCCGTTGAAGATCGGGGACGCCGTGAGCGCCTCGAGGTCGGTGGTGTCGTCCACCAGGGCGTTGTAGTTGCTGCCGGGCACCGAGGCCGACCGGGACGTTCGCAGGCCCGGTCCGTCGTGGCCCCACCCGTGCGGCATGCTCACCACACCGGGACGCAGCGTGTCGTCGATCCGCAATTCGGCCGTCACGGTGGTGACCTTGGACGTGACCGACACCCGGTCGCCGTTCACCAGACCCCGCTCGGCCGCGTCGGGTGGGCTGACCAGCAGGGCGCACTGGCCGGCATCCGGCTGGGGCAACGCGTTGTGCAGCCAAGAGTTCATGCCGCGACGCTGGCGCCGGTTGATCAGCAGCAGATCCGGGGCTGCCCTCGTGACGCTCGCTCGCAGCCGCGGCAGATCGGAGACGATCATGTCCGGCATCAGGTCGATCCGCCCGTCCGGTGTGCGCAGCACCTCCGGGACACGCGGCGCCAGCGGCCCGTAGTCGATGCCGTCCGGGTTGTCCTCCAGCAGTGCGAGAGTAAGCCCGTCCGGGTCGAGCCCGAACCGGTCACCGTAGGGTCCGCTGCGCAAACGCAAGTCCAGCAGTCGCTGCGGGCCGCGGCGGCCGGCCACGGCGTCCATCGCCCGTCCCGTTTCGCAGCCGACGAGTTTCGCGGCGCGCCGGGCCGCGACGGCTGCCACCTCGTCGTCGATCTCGCCGACCGGACGGTGCGGGGTTCCCTTGGCGATCGCGGCGAGCCGCAGCAAGATCTGCCACTCCGCCATCTCGCCGTCGGCGAGGTCCAGCAGGGGTGGGGTGTACCGCGCGACGTTCCGGATCTGGAAGTGCGCGAGCGTGACATCGTGGTGGCCCCGGGTCGTCACCGGTGGTGGGGGCAGGATCACGTCGGCGTGGCGGGTGGTCTCGTTGAGGTAGCAGTCCACCGACACCATGAATTCGAGGGCACCGAGCGCCTCCTCGATCGCCCGGCTGTTGGGCAGGGAGCGGGCCGGGTTCCCCGCAAGGGTGATCAGCGCCCGGGTGCGGCCAGGCCCGGGAGTGAGGATCTCCTCCGCGAAACACACCGCGGGCAACTCCCCCATCGCCTCCGGCAGTCCCCGCACCCGCGAACGCCACCGGTCGAACATCAGCTTCGGCGGCCTGGTCACCGGCCAGGTGTTCTGTCCACCCGCGGGCGGCAAGGCGAACATCGCCCCTCCGGGCCGGTCCAGGTTGCCGGTGACGATGGTGAGTACCTCGACGAGCCAGTTCGCGAGGGTGCCGAACTCCTGCATGCAGGTGCCGATCCGCGAATGCGCTACCGCCGCAGGAGCACCCGCGAACCCACGAGCCACCGAGCGAATCACATCGGCGTCGATCCCGCACGCCGCGGCAACGGTGTCGGGCTCGAGTTCCGCCGCCATCGCGAGGGCGGCGTCGAGGCCGTCCACCACGTCCGGCACCCGCTCGGGTCTGGACAGTCCCTCGGACGCGATCACGGACAGCACCCCCAGCAAGAACAAGGCGTCGGTCCCGGGCCGGATCGGCACGTGCAGATCCGCTACCTCGGCGGTGCGGGTCCGCACCGGGTCCACCACGACGAGGGTGCCGCCCCGCTCGCGCAGCGCCTGCAGGCGGTGGTGGATTCCCGGCGCGGTGACGGTACTACCGTTGGACACCATCGGGTTCGAGCCGAGAATCAGCAGGTAGTCGGTGCGGTCGAGGTCGGGCAGGCTCATGCCGAGACCGGTACCGTACAGCAGCATGTGCGCGAGGTTCTTCGGCCAGGTGTCGACGCTCGCAGGCGAGTAGATGTTCCGGGTGCCGACCGCGCCGATCAACTCACCCAGGTAGAACGTCGAATCCAGGTGGTGGGCAGCCGGATTGCCGTGGTAGATCGCGCAGCTGCCCGGGTCGCCGGTGACGAACTCCGGCAGTCGCCGCTCGATCTCACCGAACGCTTCGTCCCAGGTGGCCTCGCGGAATCCACCGTCCGAGGTGCGCAACAGCGGTGTCCGGATCCGGTCGGGGTCGTTCTCGATGCGGCCGAGTCCGAGGCCTTTCGCGCAGCTGTGCCCGCGGCTCAGTACGTCGTCGGGGTTCGGTGCGACCCGCACGATGGTGCGGCCGTCGAGCTCGACGAGTAGCCCGCAGGTCGACTCGCACAGTGGGCAGATTCGGTGCCCGACGATCGGTTCTGCGGTGCTCATCACGCGTCCTGTTCGATTGCGGTGGGCTCGACCGCGACGGGAACCGCGGTCATGGTGGGCATCGCGTTGATCGACTGGACACCCTCACCGGTTCCGGTCAGCGCGTTCACGTTCACTCCGACGTCCTCGCGCGGGTCGACGCTGCCGAAACAGTGCGTCATCGACACGCTGCCCCGGGCCAGGGTGACATCTGCCCGTGCGGTCGCCCGCAGGCGTCCGGACGCCGACCGCACGGTCACCGCCTGCCCGTCGCCGATACCCAGGGCGGCGAGGTCGGCGGGGTGCAGGCTCGCGGGGTTGGCGCCGCCGGGAACGAGCCCCGGGACACGAGTGCCGGTGGAGTTGACGGCCTCGCGGATCCGTCGCACCGTCAGAAGAAACGGGAACTGCGTCGTGACGGCCTTGTCCATCAGCGCTGCGTGTAGTTCGTCGCGCACGTCCTCGGGCATCAGCGTCAGGCGGTGTCCGGCACCCTCCTCGGTGGCCCGACCGACGACGGCACCGCTGCGCCCGGCGAGATGTCCGTGCGGAGCGGCGACCAGGTTGGCGAACGGCACGCGTCCGCGCTCGGTCATCATCGCCAGCAACTGTTCGGAGGTCGGCGGCTCGGCGGGATCGAGGATGCGGCCGGCGAACTTGACCGGCTGCCCGGAGGCGGCGGCAAGGTCGAGGAAGAACCGCCAGTCGTCGACGACGCCGGGCGGCGCTGTCACGATCGCGGGAGTGTATTGCGCGAATGGGCGTGGAAAGAACGGCTCCATGATCACGGTGTGGTCGGCGCGCTCGTACATGGTAGTCGGGGCGATGACGTAGTCGGCGAGCCGCGCGGTGTCCGACATCCGAGGGTCTACGCACACCAGCAGGTCCAGCGATCGCAATGCGCGCAACGCTTTCCCGCGATCGGGCAGCGCCGCCGCCGGATTGCCACCGGAGACGATCAGCGCCCGAACGCGGTCGGGGCCGGGTTCGAGGATCTCGTCCGCGAGGATGCCGGACGGCAGCTCGCCGCGAATCGCCCGCACCCCACCGATTCGGCTGCGAAATCCGTGCTCGTACGCCCGGGTGGGCGGTGCGACCTCCGCACGCGCCGGCTGATGCCGGGTCAGCACGGCGCGGTCGTCGGCCCGCTCCCCCTCGCGCAGGTACCTGCCACACACAACGTTCAGAGCGGCAACGAGGTGCTCCGCGAGGTTCGAGTGCGGGCCCATGCACAGCCCGGTGCCGCTGGTCGCCATCCCACGGCTCCCGCCCGCGAATACCCGTGCCGCTTCGCGGATCCGATCGGCAGGAACACCACAGACGCCCTGCACGACAGTGGGAGTCACGTCGGACACGGCATCGAGTAACGCGGTCAGGTCGGCGGTGTACCGGCCGCAGAAGTCTGCGTCGTGGAGGTGTTCGGTGAGGACGACGTGGAGAAGGCCGGCGAAGAGAACCGCGTCCGTCCCCGGCCGGGGCGCCAGGTGGATGTCGGCCAGGGCGGCGGTCTCGGTGCGCCGCGGGTCGACGACGATCAGCTTCAGGCCCCGCTCCCGCGCCGCCCGCAGCGTGACCGACGGGTTCTGCACCACCGCGCCGTCCCCGTCGCCGCCGTTGCCGGAGACGACGGGGTTGGTGCCTGCCAGCAACCATACGTCTGCATCTTCGAAGCGTTGCCGGCCGCCGAGGTATGTGCCCATACGTTCCGCGACAACCCATTTCGCGGACTGGTCGATGGTCATCGTCGAGAACAGCTTGTGTGAGCCGGTGCCCCGGAACCAGGCGCGGGCCATTGGCGGGGTGAGTGCAGCGAAGTTCTGCTGCGTCCCCATGAACAGCGCGACCGCATCCGGTCCGTGCCGGTCCACGATGGCGCGCAGCCGGCCCGCGATGTCGGCAGTCGCCTGCGCCACCGGCACCGGCTCGTGGGTGCCGGTGGCGGTACGCCTCATCGAGGTGGTCAACCGATCCGGCCCGTGCACGAGGTCACCGCCGCGACGCCCTTTCGGGCAGGTGTATCCACCGGAGATCGGATGGTAGGCGTCGCCGAGCACTCGTGTGATCCGCCCGTCTTCGATGTCGAGCAGAACCCCGCACGAGGAGGCACACAGCCTGCAGAACGAGGTACGCCGGGACGTGACGGGTGGCATCGGTTCAGTGCGCCTCGGCCGGTGCGGCCGCCGGTTCCGCGACCCCCGCCTCGGTGCGTCCGCGCAGTCGTTCCCGCACGAACAGTGCACCGAGGGTGAGGACGGCGCCGGCGGTCGGCACGATCATCAGCAGGAAGATCGTGCGGGCATCCATTCCGGCCGCGATCAGGGCGGCGCCCAGGGTGGGCCCGGCAATGGACCCGATGCGCCCGATTCCCATGGCCCAGCCGATGCCGGTCGAGCGTGCCGCTACCGGATAGATCGACGCGGCAATCGCGATGATGCCCGCCGAGCTACCGGACATCCCGAATCCCACGATGCAGATCGTGATCAGCAACAGCGTGGAGTTTGCCAGGAACATCGCGACGGCACCGATGAACAGGGCCCCGAGCGTGTATCCGGCCATCACCACCGCGTAGGCGGCGTCCGACCCTCTGGATCGAGCCCACGCGGTGCCGACCCGGTCGGTGATCCACCCGATGGACAGCGCTCCGGCCATCCCGCCGAGGTTGAACAGCGCCGCGGCGAGGATCGCGTTCGACGGGCTCTGCCCGGCCTGGCTGAACAACGACGGCATCCATCCGAACAGGAAGTAGATCACCAGGAAGTTGATGACGAACACGACCCACAACAGCACGGTGTCGAGCGCCCGGCCTCCGGCGAAGAGTTCCCGGATGGGCGATTTGGTGGCCACGGCGGTATCCACGGTGAACGTCACCGATCCGGTGACGCCCGCCTGCGGGGCGATCGCCGAGAGGATCTTCGCGGCGCCGGCGTGGTCGCCGCGGGCTGCGAGGAACTTGCCCGACTCCGGGAGTCCGGCCCACGCCAGTGCCGCCACGATCAGCGGGAGAACGCCGCCGGCCACGAAGATCGACTGCCAGCCGTATGCCGGGATCAGTTGTGCGGCGGCGAGTCCGCCGAGGAAGCCGCCGAGTGACATGCCCGCGACAACGATGGTGACCAGGGTGGAGCGGCTGCGCGCGGGGCTGTATTCACTGGTCAGGGCGATCAGGTTCGGGGTGACACCACCGAGTCCGATTCCGGCGAGGATGCGCAGCACGATCAGTACGCCTATGGACGGCGCAAATGCGGACGCGAGCGTGAACACTGCGAACAGCACCGTGCACAGCAGGATTACCCGGCGCCGGCCCCACCGGTCGGCGACGGGGCCGAACAGCAGGCTGCCCACGACCATCGCGCCGCTGCTGAGAGCCAGGAGCAGTCCGAACGACGCCTTGGACAGTCCCCAGTCCTCGGAGAGCGCGGGAATCGCGAATCCGATCAACTGGGCATCCATGCCGTCGAGGATCGCGAGCGCCAGGCACAGCCCGATGGCGCGTTTCTGGAGGGCCGACACCGGTGCGGTGTCGATGAGTTGGGAAATGTTTATTTCACGAGTTGGGGCCACGACGTGCATTCCTCTCGGAAGGGGGAACCGCGGGGGATGAAGCCTCGACCTGAGCGGACACGCCTCAGACCGGTGTGATGGTGCCCTCGACCGCGAGTGCGTCGCCGGGCACCTCGGGAAAGCGTTGGCGCAGGTTGGGCTTGGCGAGCTTGCCGGAGAAGGTGCGCGGCAGGGGCTCGCCCAGCGCGACGGCGTGCTTGGGACGCTTGAACTTCGCCAGGTTCTCGCCGGCGACCTCGGCGATGTCGGCGACGATCTCCTCGGCGGGACGCTCACTGTGGAACACCACCATCGGCACTTCGCCCCAGCGGTCGTCCTTGACGCCGATGACCGCGAGGTCGACCAGTCCCTCGATGCCGTGCAATGCCTTCTCGATCTCCGCGGGATAGACGTTGAGGCCCCCGGAAATCAGCATGTCCTTGCTGCGATCGACGATCTTCAGGAATCCGCCCTCATCCTGCATGCCGAGGTCGCCGGTGCGCAGCCACCCGTCGGCGAGGGCCGCCTGGGTGGCCTCGGGCTTGTTCCAGTACTCCCGCAGCACGTGCTCGCCGCGGACCAGGATCTCGCCGACCTCCCCTGCCGGGGTGTCGACTCCCGGATCGCCGATCCGGACGTGGGTGCCGACCAGCGGCAGCCCGGCGAAACCAGGGCGCGACACGGCGTCCTCGTAGGCAAGGGTCGACACCATGCCGGACGCCTCGGTCAGGCCGTAGCACTGGGTGAGTGGGATGCCGTGCGAGCGGTAGAAGTCGAGGAGGTCCAGGCTGACCGGCGCACCGCCCGTGCCGGCGAAGGTGAACTTCGCGAGCGTGCGGGTGCCGAAGTCGGGCAGCATGGTCATCCGTTCCCAGATCACCGGAACGGTGGTGGTGGCCGTGATCTGCTCGCGTTCGAAGGTGTCGAGGGCGATCTCGGGGTCGTACTCGCGGAGCAGGACCATCGTCGCGCCGGGCACGACGACGAGCTGCATGAAGATCGACAGGATCGAGCCGGTGTACACCAGCGGGGCCGAGCACAGAACCCGGTCCCGGGACGAGAAGCCGAACGTGATCGACTGCGAGATGCCCGGGGTCATCGCGTTGCGGTGGGTGATCAGGGCGCCCTTCTGCACCCCGGTGGTCCCCGACGTGTAACAGATGAAGCCGGGGTCGTCGGCGTCGATGGCGACGACGGGCGCGGTCCCGGGGTCGATCAGCCGCTCGTACGGCTGGTGGCCGGTGCCCCCGATCGCGTAGGTCTCGAACTCCGCTTCCTCGGCGGCGACCTCGAGGAGCGACGCGAAGTCGTCCTCGACGATCACCACGCGCGGCGCGGAGTCGACCACCATCGGCGCCAGCTCCTTGGCGGTGAGCCGGAAATTGAGCGGGACGCTGATGGCGCCGAGCTTCAGCGTCGCGAGGATGACATGCGCGAGTTCGGGGCGGTTGAGCATCATCACGGCGACACGATCGCCCTTGCGGACGCCGCGGGCCGCCAGTCCGCGAGCAAGCGCATCGGTGATCGCGTCGACCTCTGCCCAGGTCTGCGACGTGTCCCCGAACACGATCGCCTGCTGCTGCGAACGCGTTTTTCCCCAGAACCGGGTCAGGTCCGCGAGATTCATCTGTGCTCCTCGTTGTCGTCAGCCGGTCGTCCCGGCCGCGGCGTCGATGGGTGTGATCACCCTCACTGCGTGTCGTAAACCTAACAGTTGTAGGCATGGTACGCAATGTCCGATTTGGGGGTTCTCCCGGCTCGACATCGACCCTGTGGTGGTCACGAAAACTACACCCACACAGTAGGTTTCGCGTGGGTGCAGTTTTCGGGGGTATGCGCCGGATGCAACCGGCGAAAGCCATCTAGCGGGGTGCTCGCGCCGGGTCCGTCGTCGCCGCGGCGATGCGCCGATCGTCGTACTGCGCGACCGCCCGCAGCACCTCCGTGGTATCCGCGCCCACGACCGGCGGGAGGGCGGGAGCGAATTTCTCCCCTGCGACGCGGACCGGGCTGGCAATGAACTCGAGCTCACCAACCCCCGGGTAGTCGACCCGGTAGGTGTTCTCCCGCGCCCGGAAGTGCGGGTCCGCGAGCATGTCGGCGACGCTGTTGACCGGGCCACCTGCGATGCCGCGGTCCAGGAACAGCTGCACCCACTCGGCGCGGGTGCGCTGCGCGAATATTTCCGTCAGCGCCCGCCACACCAGATCCGCACGAGCGGGGGCGCCGTCGTCCGTGCTGGTGAGATCGACGCCGATCAGGTCCTCGCGCCCAACCGCGACGAGGAAGTTGTGCCAGAACTTCTCCACGTGCGACCCGAACAGGATCGCCTCGCCGTCGCTGGTGCGGTAGGCCTCGAGCCGTGGCCAGTCGGGCAGTCGCCCGTCCGGCAGCCAGGTCGGACGGGGAATCGAGCGATCCTCGTTCAACGCCGCATCCACGAGGTCCGGCATCCACGCGGCGGCGACATCGATGCCCGCCACCTCGACATGGCATCCCTCGCCGGTGGCACCGGCCTTGTGCAATGCGGCGAGCAGTCCCATCGCCCCGTATGCGCCGAGCGCGTACATCGCGATCGGAGGCGCGGTCGATCCCGCCATGCCCTCGGTCGGCGGCTGCGCGGGAGTGGAAACCTCGCGGAGCCCGGCGTACGCGTCGAACACCGGGCCCCCTGTGCCGAGACCGCGGTACGGGCCATTGGCGCCCATGCCCGACACCGTGCACAGCACGATCTTCGGATTCACCTGTCGCAGTTGCTCGTAGCCGATAGCGAGCCAGTCGAGATACCCGCCTCGCATGCCCTCGATCACCGCGTCGCACGAACGCGCAAGGTCGAGGAAGGCCTGCTTGCCCTCGGGGGTGCGCAGATCGAGCGCGACGCTTCGCTTTCCGCGATTCCAGCGCAGGTGCATGAACGCCGGACCGTCCTCGCCTCCGACGGCACGGCTGCCACCGACGCGCACAGGGTCCCCGAGTGGGCCGGATTCGATCTTGATCACGTCGGCACCCAGATCGGCGAGATGCCCGCCGAGCGATGCCGGCGCCAGCTGCGCGACCTCGAGAATCCGAACGCCGTCCAACAGCGAGTAACCACTCATGAACTCTCCTCCGCTCCCCGACCGGCGGTCAGCGAGACATTGTGTGTCTGATCAGGTTTCAGCTCGATCCAGAGTCCGTCGACTTCGGCTACGAGGACGTCTCCGTGATACATCGCACCGCGCATGAAGCGCTTGCGGCCATCCTGGCCGGCGAACTCGGCCTCCACTCGCAATTCGACGCCGAGCGGGGCGGGAGCGCGGTAGTCGACGCGCAGGTACGCCGTGCGCGCCCACGGTCTGCCGGAACTATTGGCGAGGCGCGCGAGAATCTCGTCGAAGATCAGCGGCGTCACGCCACCGTTCATCGCATATCGCCCGGAATGGAATCTACCGACGGTGACGTGTCCACGCGCTCGCGTCTCGGTCACGTCGTCAATGTGGAGGGGTGGCGAGAGCGTGTGACCTCGCCCGGGAAGATCCCAGCGTCGGCCGGAGATCTGCTCGTCTTCATCGACCTCGAACTCCGCGAGCCGCGCCGCGAGGTCACGCAGCGTCCGCGCAGCGCGACCCGCGGCATCAGGGTTCGGCCGGCTGCGGGTGACAGCCTCCTGCACGGCTCGCAGGGCCTCGGTCAACTCCGCGAATTCGTCGTCGCTGTCGGTGGTCGGTTCGAACGGGTCGTCCCAGCTGGGATTCCCGATGTCGTCGCGCGCCGCGACGGTGGCGTCCATCCGGACCTCGCTTCCCGTGGAGAGGAATGGCGACCTGCGGGTCATCGGGCCCGACTTTCGAAGTACGAGCTGAACATCTCCTCGACCGGACGCGGTCGCAGCGTCGTGCGCGACACCGTGTTCTCCCGTTCGTACCGGCTCCGCAGACCCTGCCCCGGCCCCTCGAGCAGCAGCGACTTGATCTCGCGCATCGATTCCGGGGGCTGCGCCGCAATCTGTTCGGCCGCCTCGAGCGCGGCACCGAGGACGTCGCCGTCGGCCGCGTACCGGGAGACGAGCCCCATTCGGAAGGCCTCCTGGCCGGACACTGCTCGTGAGGTCATCAGCAGATCGCGGGTTTGTCCCGCGCCGATCAGCGTGTCGAGTACCCAGGTCAGATTGGCGCCGCCGTACTTCGCTGCGGTGACGGTGATGCGGGTGTCGGGGCCACCCACCCGCAGATCCGAACACACCGCCAGCAGGGTCCCCGCGCCGTAGGCCATTCCGTGGACAGCGGCGATGGTGGGTTTGGGGAACGTGAAGTACCTCCACAACAGCTCGTCCCGTTCGAGCATGCTCAGGGTGCCGGCGTCGGGAGTCATCGCCCGGAGTTCCTTCAGGTCGTATCCGGCGGAGAACGCCGCCGGACCCTCTCCCGCCAGCACCACGACCCGAACCGCCGGGTCGCCCGACGCCTCGGCGAGCGCGGCATCGAGTTCGCGTTGCAGCCCGAGCGAGATCGCGTTGTGCACGTCCGGGCGAGCGAGGTCGAGCTGCAGCACGCCGGGAGCCGGCGACGAACGACGCAGGTCGCCCGACGTCACCTCACACCGCCGACCGCCGCTTCCTCGCGAGCGACCTCCTCGGCATCCCGGGTGATCATCTTGTGGAAAACCTGACCGGGCAGCTCGTTCCGTCCGTAGATCAGCTCGTCGACCTGGCCGTGCGCCGCATTGGCCGTGATCGTCTTCGTGACGAACCAATCCTCGGCGTGCAGTGTCTCCATGAGGAGCTCCCAGTTCTTGTCGAGGATCCGCTTCTCGCGCGGGGTCTCGGGCTCCTTCGGCGAGAGGAGCCGAATGGTGCAGTACGACACGTTGGGATCTTCGGTGTCGGGCACGATCGTCCAGATCTCGAAGTGGTTGGGCTCCGTCACGAGCATCGTGCCGGGGTAGATCGTGTAGTTCGCCAATGAGTAGTCGCGGACGTCGAAGGAGTCCGGATCTGCACCCCGAACCTCGGTGATCGACTTGCGGGCCACGACGATTCGCCACGAGCGGTCGACAAGGTCGTATGCCGTGATGTTGCCCTCGAGGTAATTGCACACGGTCTTGGTGTGCAACTGGCAGAGGTGGTACGAGTCCTGGACCCCGTCGACGGCGATCTTCCAGTTCATGTCGAGTTTCCAGGTCTCCTTCCGCACCTGGAACGACTCGGCCATTCCGGTCGCCGTCACCTCCGCGTCGTGCTTGCCGCCGAGGATTCCGGCGATGTCGAGATCGGCGCCGACTGTCGGAACCACCCAGACCAGGCCGTGCCGCACCTCGCAGGGGAACTCGACGAGCCCGTACTGCGAGCGGTCCATGCCGTCGAAGCCTTCGGCGTGCGGCATTCCCCGCAGATCTCCGCCGCGGCCGTACGCCCAGTTGTGATACGGGCAGCTGAAGATGCGCTTACAACCCGATTCGTCGAACTCCACCTTCGAACCACGATGCCGGCAGACGTTGGAGAAGGCCTTGACGCTGCCGTCCGTCTGCTTCACCACCAGTAACGGTGTGCCGATCAGCTCGGTGGTGACGAAGTCGCCCGCCTTCTTCAGCTCGTCGACGTGGGCGACGATGTGCGGCAGGCGCCGGACCACCTTGCGTTCACGTTCGGCGAGCTCCGGGTCGGTGAACACCGAGAACGGCACTCGAAGCAGGTCGTCCGCGTAGTCGGTGCTGTTGTTGTCGACATGCGCGATCAGCCGCTCGGTGAGTGTGATCTTGTCTTCTCGCTCCATACACCGAGGGTGGCACATGAGACGTTCGTTGTCTAGCGTCTCACCCAGAATTGTGGCGGTACTGTTCCCTGGTGGCTGCAAGGACTGGAAACGACCCCGCGACCGACGTCCGCACGACAATCCTCACCGCGGCGGAGTCGTGCTTCGAACGCTTCGGAATAACGAAGACGACCATGGAGGACGTCGCGCGCGCGGCGGACATGTCCCGCGCGACCGTCTACCGGTATTTTTCGGACCGAGAAAGCCTGATCATCGAGTCGGTCGCGCGGCGTGCGCGCATGAATATGACGCCTGCTCGCGCCTTCATCGCCAAGTGGCCCACGATCGAGGAGCGACTCGTCGAGGGCATCTGTCAGAACGTGGAGAGCGGTCTGCGCGACCCCATGGTTCACCTTCTCGTCTCCCCGTCCGAAATGACCCTGGCGAACTCACTGCTGACCACGTCGGGCAAGGCCGTCGAACTGACGAGTGAACTGTGGGAGCCGATACTGCGTGAAGCGCAGGAGGCAGGCGACATCCGCGCCGACATCGACCTGACACTGCTCTGCGAATGGATCTCGGAACTCGAAATCATGTGTATCAGCCAACTCAACGGCGGTACCGGCTCATTGGAACGATTCCGCGAGAAGATCCGCACCTTCCTGATCCCCTCGCTTCTGCCTGCCGGCGACTGAGTACGCGATCTACGCCGCCGCCGGCAGTGGGCCCCGATGTCGGCCTACCGTGGCGCCTCGTCACCGTCGAGAGCCGTGCCGATTCCACTGATTTCGGTGATCTTCCACTCGTTTTCCCTGTCGATGGTCATCTTGTAGGTTGCCGTCGACTGGATCCCGTCGGGCGCCTGGCTGTTCTTCGTCAGGACGCTGACGAAGCAATCCACCGAATAGGTTCCGTCCGGTCTCGGTTCGGCCTTCGCCGAGATAGGTTGTGCGCTCGACGTCCATTGGAGCGGAGCAATGATCTGCTCCATCGAGGTCGCCGCCTGGGAAAGGCGATTCGACAGTTCCGGGGCGGTACCTGCCGTCAGCCGTGTTCGCCATGCTGGCAGGTCGCGGAAATCCATTTCGGCGGCCCCGGGATCAGTCCCTCGACGGCTACCTCAACACCCACCATTACCTCCGTGTATTCAGGCCTCAACGCCGGATCGGATATTGCAGAGCACATGCTGCTTCCGGCCAGACCATGCAGCCTGCCTCGCACACGCCAGAATCGCACGGCGTATCGGCAGATATATGATCAAATAAATTCGCGGACAGCCTTTTTCATCGCACAGCGGTCGGTCGCGCCGGGTTCACAACTTCACGTTGTGATACAAATTACGTTCCGCGTCATACGTTATACGCTCGCTGGCCGTCGAGGCAAGAGCGCGAACGAGAATAGTGAAATACGTTCCTGAGCAGGCGATATCACTCACTCGAGCTGCCTCCTGTCAGCATCTCATCGCAGAGCGAGGCTATGAACATTAGATTTACGAGGTAGAACGGTCTCCGCACGAACAGCGAAGCCGTGCCCCCTTCGGGGACACGGCTTCAACTTCGGCACGGACGGGCGTAAGCCAGGTTCGCGAACCGGGGATTACGGCAGGAAGGCGGGAAGGACGAATCTCCGCATCATCTGCCGGTGGGACGGATCGCTCGGGTCCGAATTGTCGAGCCTCGGCGCCAGCATCAGCTGCACGAGAGTGATCCATGAGCATGCCTCATCCGTGTCGATCTCCGCTCTCATCTCGCCGCTCTCTTTGGCCTGGTCGAAGATCGGACCCCACAGTTCCGTGGTCAGACTTGTGGCGAGCGGGATGGTCTCGAGCCAAGAGTCACCGCCGACGTGCTCCGGGCTGACGAGAATGCGCACAATCGGATCATTGATGCCGTCGTAGACCAGGTAGATGAGGCCTTCGATCAGCCGATCCTCGAACGTCGCACACTCCATCAGGAATTTCCGGCCACGCTCGAGTGTCTGACGCGAACGCCACCTGATCAACTCGGTGGTGAGTGTCTCGCGGTCCTGGAAATACCGGTAGACGGTCGGGCGGGATACCCCCGCCTCCTTGGCGATGTCTTCCATCGTGGTCTTCGAGATCCCGAAACGAAGAATCATCGTCTGGGCGGCTACGAGTATCTGAGATCGTGCGACATCGGCGTCCTGACTCAGCACCCCGGCGCTCTTCCTTCTTGCCATCCTCGCTCCAGACACCGTCATTTCCGACCGGCCACCCCGATCAGCCGCGATACAAATGACAATACACGTCAGATGTTCCATTGCCGGTGCCGACTGCGCCTGTTCATTACACCAAAGGAGTGGGCAGTTGTCCGTAGGCCCTCGTGACCACGGACAACTGCCTCTGTCGCCTCAGGACGAAGGGGTGAAGGTGATCGGAAGCCGGATGCAACCGCGAACCTGGGTCGCATGCAGGATCGGCGGGTCCTCCGGAACAAGGCGGTAGTCGGGCAGCCTCCTATGGATCTCCTCCATGGCCAGCTCGAGCTCGATTCGTGCCAGGTGCGAGCCGATGCACCGGTGCGGCCCGGCACCGAAGGACAGGTGCCGATTCGGTGAGCGGTCGATCCTCAGCTCGTCCGGATCCTCGAACTCGCCGCCGTCACGGTTCGCCGAGCAGAGCAGCACGATGAGCTGGTCCCCCTCCGCGATCGTGACTCCGCCGATCTCGACGTCGCGAGTTGCCCGCCTGCCGGCGATGACCGCGGCTTCGATTCTCAGGATCTCTTCGACCGCGCCCGGGATCGTGTCGGGATCGTCCACGATTTCCTGACGCTGGCCCGGATTGTTCGCCAGGTGGATGATGCCCCAGGCGAGTGACCCCTGGACAGTGTGCAGACCCGCGATGAGTAGGAGGAAGAACATGCGGTACAGCTCTTCGTCGGTGAGCAGCCGTACCCCGTCCTCCATCTCGATCGGGGTGTTGATGATCTGTGCGGTCAGGCTGTCCGAGGTGATCTCACCCGAACGCACGCCGGCCACGATGGCACCGAAGTATCCGAAAATCTGGTTGGCCGCATCCTCGCGGGCCTTCGCGGATTCAGCTTCCGTTCCACCGGGAATGCCCTGCAGAGCAACGTCTGTCGTCTTGGTGAACATCTCGGCGTCTTCGAGCGGCCAGCCCATGAGGGCGAGGAACACCCGAGTCGGTAATTCATGGGCGAACTCCGAGATGAACTCGGCCTCCCCGCGTGCCGCGAAGTCGTCGATGAGCTCATTGATGACGTCTCGGATCCGTGGCTCGAGTTCTTTCATCCGCTTGGGACTGAACAGCGGTTGCAGTGCCTGCCGGTAGTACGTGTGCTCCGGCGGGTCGAGCTCGATCGGAATGAACTTTCCCTGGCCCGCGTTCACCAGGTTGTTCGGGTAGCTCGAGAAGGTTTCGGGATCACGCAGGATCTGGTGGATTTCCTCATAGCGTGTCACGATCCAGTGCCCACCGTGCGCATTCGAGTACACGACCGGGCCGAGTGCCCTCAGCGCGGCGGCGCGTTCCTGGAACACATCCTCGGGCATGGCCAAGGACTGGTCGTAGACATCGAAGTCCACGATGAGCTGTTCGGGTAAATGGGTTGTGGTCACTGCTTCTCAGCCTTTCGAAGTCGGAAATTCGACGCTCAGCGCGCGTTCGGGGCACATCTCGACGAGGGCACCCAGTTGGTCTCGTAGCTCCTGTGGAACCGGTTCGGCAACGACGACGGGATAACCCTGGTCGTCACTGTCGACTAAGTCGGGCGCCGCTCCGTAGCAGAGGCCGTGGCCCGCACAGGCGGATCGGTCGACTTTCAACGACGGCGCACTCTTCTGCGCATGAATGGTCATGGTCTGACGCTCCATCAGGCGTCGGAGAGAGTCGGATTCGGGGCGTCCTCTTCGAACATCATTGCCACCCGGGACAGGGTTCCGCCGTCAGTCGCGGGCAGCGTCAGACCCGAAATGTAGGCGGAGTCGTCCGAGACGAGGAAGAGTGCGACCTTCGCGTTGTCGACGAGTGAGGGCGGACGCTGGAGCTTGAGAGGAATCGGCGAGACGCCGGAATCCCATGGCCCTGCGGTCTCTTCGTAGGACTGACCGATCACCGGAGCCCCCGGGCCCATGAGGAAGTTCGGAGACATCCCGTGTGTGGGGGCGAGGGCATTGACACGAATCCCGTAGCGTCCGAGATCAAGACTGAGCCCGCGAACCAAGCCGTTCACAACGGCTTTCGTCGCCGAATACATGGCGATACTGTGATAGGCGGCGAACGAAGCGGCCGACGACGTTGCCAGGATCGCGCCTCCGCCATTGGCTCGCATGGCCGGCACCGCGGCCTTGCAGGAGTACACGACGCCACTGAGGTTCACTCCGAGAACATGCTGCCAGTCGGCATCCGTGAGGTCCTGAAACTCGACGTGCTCACCCCCCGCCACCGACGGGACACCCCCACGGGAGATCACTCCGGCGTTGGCCCACATGATGTCGAGCTTGCCGAAGCGATCGACGGTCGTCTCGACACTGCGATAGACTGCGGCCTCGTCGCTCACGTCCGCGGTGATGGCGATCGCGGTTCCGCCCTGCTGCTCAACCAATTTCGCCGTCTGCTCAGCCCGGTCGCCGTCGATGTCGACGACCGCCACCTTCGCCCCTTCCGAGGCGAACAGCTGCGCTCCCTGGCGTCCGAGGCCGGATCCTCCTCCGGTGATGACGGCGACTTTGTCCTGAAGCTTCATGTGAACTCCTCTGTGATGGTTCGTCAGGATGCCGGAGACTCGCAGTGTGGGACATCGTCCGGCGACATCGGGAGACGAGACTGTCCCGACCCTCGACGGCGGGGCTGTCGCCGGTCGAGAGGATCGAGTGCGGCTGCATCTCCGATCCGCGTAAACCTTATACCGTTAGGCTGTGAGACGTCAATCACTTTTCTTCGGCGGTTGAAGGTCTGGACGGTGCCCCAACGCAGTGAAAACTGTTGTTTCCAAGGCATTTACACAGGCGAGCACTCCGGGTCAGGGCCGACTGCCTCGAGCCGGTTCCGCCCCAGCACGCCGATCGGACACGCGCCGAGACGCGACTCACATCGTTGCCGAATTGCGTTACTCAGGTGACCAACGTGAGCCCCTATCGCCTGAAGACCGGATCAGAGGAACGCGCACTGCGTTTAACAGTGATACAAATTACGTTAGATGTCAGCGTCGCTATGTGTCAAGCCTCACACCGGCTCGGACTTTCCGCATCCATAGGCGATCGCTAAGTGTCCGTACGGTCACGCGTCTTTGTCACCGGCTCGGCGGGATGGTCGACTGGCGGGACGTGGTACCGGGCGTCGGGTCCCCCCGTCTTCGAGGAGAGCATTTGTGAGTGGGCTGCATCTTCCCCAACGCATTCGGCACCATGCCGCCGAACGCCCCGACGCGCCGGCGGTGACGTGGGGAAACACCACCCTCACGTTCGCGGAGTTCGACCGGCGGACGACTCGTATCGCGTCAGCGCTGTCGTCGTTGGCATCCGGTTCCGGTGCACGTGTCGGGGCGTTGCTGCGGATGCGCCTCGAGGGTGCGGAGT
This sequence comes from Rhodococcus sp. ZPP, assembly GCF_017656075.1. NCBI lineage: Bacteria > Bacillati > Actinomycetota > Actinomycetes > Mycobacteriales > Nocardiaceae > Rhodococcus > Rhodococcus sp. ZPP. Next base: position 4,170,713 of record NZ_CP058638.1, on the reverse strand, counting down.
GCTTCGTCGCCGCCGCCAAGTCCGGGCTCGTGTTCGTGCCGCTGAATTGGCGCCTGCCCGCCGCCGAGGCTGCGGCGATCGCCGTCGACGCGGCGCTCGAGGTGCTGATCGTCGAGGCCGAGTTCGCGAAGACGGCCGAAGCAGTACGCGAAGCGCTTGCCGGTCTGGTCGTCGTACTCGTCGACGACGTGTCGGAGGGAATCCTTCCGGGGGTGTGGACGTGGGATCGGCTCGCCGCTTCGGGCAGCGACACCGACCCGGGGCTGGGCGACGATCCGGACGCGGAGTTGCTTCAGCTGTATACGTCGGGCACCACCGGCGCACCCAAAGGTGTGGTCGCGACGCACCGCAATCTCCACAACGAGCCCGAGGCGCTGCGGATCTACCGGTGGCGCACCGACTCGGTGGCCCTCGACGCCCTGCCGTTGTTCCACATCGCCGGGGCAGGGTGGCTGAGCACCAGCCTGTCCGCGGGAGTGCACGTGGTTCTCCTCGACGCCTTCGACGCGGGCCACGTCGCCGAACTCGTCGAACGGCACCGCATCACCCATGCGTTCCTGGTTCCCTCGGCGATCCAGATGCTGCTGGACCTACCGGGGCTCGGCGAGCGCGACCTGTCCAGTCTCCAACTGATCGCCTATGGTTCGGCGCCGATCACTCCCACCCTGTTGCGCCGCGCCCTCGACCGGTTCGGCTGCGCCTTCGTGCAGCGGTACGGGATGACGGAGACGACGGGATCGGTCACGGCACTCACCGCCGAGGACCACGATCCGGCCGGTGACCGTGCCTACCTGCTGCGCTCCGCCGGCACGCCGATGCCGGGCGTAGAGCTGGCGATCCGGGACATCGCCACCGGCGCCGATCTCCCTGCCGGGGTGTCCGGCGAAATCGTCTGCCGCTCGCGCAACAACGTCACAGGTTATTGGCACCGACCGGACGAGACAGCGCGACTCTTCGCTCCCGACGGTTTCTTGCGCACCGGCGACATCGGGCATCTCGACGCCGACGGATATCTGTTCGTCACCGACCGGGTGAAAGACATGATCATCACCGGGGGTGAGAACGTGTATCCGATCGAGGTGGAGTCGGTGCTGGCCGAGCATCCCGCGGTGGCGGAGGTCGCCGTGATCGGTGTTCCCGACCGGACGTGGGGTGAAGCCGTCACCGCCGTGATCCGGGTGGCCGACGGCGCCGACCCGACCGTCGCCGAACTTCTCGACTTCAGCGCCGGGCGGCTCGCGTCGTACAAGAAACCGCGGCACATTCGATTCGTGACGGCGCTGCCACGCAACGCCGGCGGCAAGGTCCTCAAGCGCGCGTTACGCGAAAACCTCAGTGCGGCGGAGGGGGTGCCGTCGTGATCGTCACCGAAGAGGTCGGCACCGTTCAGCGCGAGGCGTGGGCCCGCGGGGTGCTGCCACCGGTCGAGAGCGTGCGCCCGGGGTTGTGGTCGATTCCGGTGCCGATGCCCCGAAACCCGTTGCGCTACGTGCTGATCTACGCACTGGCGCTCCCCGACGGACTCGCGCTGATCGACGTCGGCTGGGACTCCGAGGAGTCATGGCTGGCTCTCTGCGACGGTATCGCACAGACAGGGCACCACGTCACCGACGTCCGGTATGCCGCCGTCACCCATCTGCACCCCGATCACTTCGGTCTCGCACCGCGGCTGCGGGAGATGAGCGGCGCCGCCCTCGCGATGCACGCTGCGGACGCTACACTTCTCGGCCACCGCACCCCGGACGACGAGACCGCCGACGAACGGACGTGGGAAATACAGCTCGACCGGCTCGGTGCACCTGCCGGGGTTCGCGCCGCCGCCCGTGTCGATCTGGTCCGATTCGGCCCCGGCGAGTACATCGACGTGGTGCTCGACGACAGCGTTTCGCTGAACCTGCCCGGCTGGGATCTGCGGGCGGTCTGGACACCGGGCCACACTCCTGGCCATCTGACCTTCGTGGACGAACGCCACGGACTGCTGTTCAGTGGCGACCACATGCTGCCCCGCATCAGTCCCAACATCTCCACAATCCCCGGCGAGCTGGACAACCCGTTGCACCGTTACCTGCTCTCGCTGCACACCACCACCACCATGCCGGACGGACTGGTGCTACCCGCCCACGAGTACCGCTTCCGCGGCATCGCCGACCGGGCGCAGCAGCTGATGAGTCACCACGAGGAGCGGTTCACGGAAATTGTCGCCGCCCTCCGCGACCGCCCCGAGTCGACGGCGTGGGAGATCTCGACGAACGTGTCGTGGTCGCGCCCGTTCGATTCCATGTCCGACCGTCTCCTGCGTCTCGCGGTTCGCGAAACGCATGCCCACCTGCTGGTACTCGCCGGCCGCGGACACATCCGCTCGCTCGGCGGCCATCCGGAACGCTGGTCACTTCCCATCACCCCGACACCGTAGAAGGACACCCATGAACGTGGTTCTCACCGATTTCGCCGACGGCGTCGCTGTCATCACCCTCAACCGCCCGGAAGCGAAGAACGCCGTCGACCTCGAGGTCGCCAAGGCCCTCGCCGCCGCCGTCGACGAGTTCGAAGCGCGCCCCGACCTCACCATCGCCATTCTCACCGGCGCCGGCGGGACATTTTGCGCCGGAATGGATCTCAAGGCCTTCTCCCGCGGCGAACGCCCGTCACTGCCGGGGCGGGGCTTCGGCGGGCTCACCGAGGCCCCACCGACGAAGCCACTGATCGCCGCCGTGGAGGGTTGGGCTCTGGCCGGCGGGTGCGAGCTGGCGTTGTCGGCCGACATCATCGTCGCGGCGAGGGACGCCAAGTTCGGAATTCCCGAGGTGAAGCGCGGATTGGCCGCAGCCGCAGGCGGTTTGCTGCGGCTACCCAAGGTGCTGCCCTACCCGATCGCCATGGAGATGGCGATCACCGGCGACCCGCTCACAGCGGAAACGGCCCACGCGCACGGCCTCGTCAACCACCTCACCGAACCCGGCGAGGCACTTTCCACCGCACGCGCGCTCGCCGCGCGCGTCGCCGCCAACGGTCCCCTCGCGGTCCGGGCCACCAAGCAGGTCGTTGCGATGGCTGCCCGGTACACCGACCCCGACGCGTTTGCCGCGCAGCGGCAGTACCTCGACCCGGTGTTCGCATCCGAGGATGCGCAGGAAGGTGCGCGTGCATTCGCCGAGAAGCGCTCACCCGTGTGGTCCGGCCGATGAGCGGGGACACGGTATCGGTGACCCGCGACGGCGCTGTGGCCACCGTGACTCTGAATCGGCCCGCCCGCATGAACGCGCTGACCCTGGACGCGTTCGTCGAGTTCGAGGACGCTCTGCGTGTGCTCGAAGCGGAGCGTGACATCCGTGCGGTCATCGTCACCGGTGCCGGCGGCAACTTCTGCACGGGCGCCGACGTCGAACGACGGACTGGACAGCATCCTCTCGACCGGATGCGGACGATCAATTCCGTCGCCGCGACCCTTGCCGAATTTCCGAAGCCGGTGATCGCCCAGGTGGAGGGTTACGCCGTGGGTGCCGGGTGGAATCTCGCCCTGCTCTGCGACCTCGTGGTGGCCTCCACCACCGCGAAGTTCAGTCAGATCTTCGCGAAACGGGGACTGTCGGTCGACTTCGGCGGGTCGTGGGTGCTTCCCCGGCTCGTGGGGTTACACCAGGCCAAGCGCCTGGTGATGCTCGCCGACATGGTCGACGCCGCCGAGGCCCACGCTCTCGGACTGGTATCGGTGCTCGCCGAACCCTCCGAGCTGCGGACGGTGACGCAGGACCTCGCGCGCCGGCTCGCCGCCGGACCGCCCGTCGCGGTGACGCAATCGGCCCGGTTGCTCGAACAGGGGTCGTTCTCGTCGCTGCGCGAGGCGCTGGACAACGAGGCGCGAGCGCAGGCCGTCAACTTCGCAACCGATGCGCCGGACGCCTTCCGGGCGTTCGCCCTGAAACGCCCTCCCGCGTTCACCGGCGAATGGGTAGTGCCGGGCGCGACCACGGCTTCCGTACGATGACCGGGTGGACCTGCATCTCGTCACCTATTTCGTCGCGGTAGTCGATCACGGCGGGATCACCAGGGCGGCGCAGTCCCTGTACATCTCCCAACCGTCGCTGTCGCAGGCCATTCGCACTCTCGAACGTCGCCTCGGGGTAACCCTGTTCGATCGCACGGGCCGACGGCTCGAGCTGACCGAGGCGGGCCGGACACTGGACGTGGCGGCGCGGCGCATCCTCACCGATGTCGAACGGGCGAAGGCGAAGGTGGCGGCGGTCCGTGAACTCGAATCCGGCCGGGTCGACGTGGTCACGTACTCGGCGTTCTCGATCGACCCGATCGTCGGACTGGTCCGCCGATTCCGCCGGCAGTATCCGCGGATCACGGTCCGCATCATCGACAGCGACGGCCCTACCGGCGTCCTCGGGGCGTTGCGACGCGGTGAGGCGGAGCTCGGGGTGATCGACCTGTCCGTGGATCACAGTGCTCTGCTGTCGGTCCCGATCGGCGAGCAGGAGCTGGTGCTTGCCGTGCCCGACCAGCTCGCAGCCGCCCTTCCCGACCCCGTACCCCGCTCTGCCCTGCGTCAGGTCCCGTTGATTCAGGACCTGGGTGACAAGAGTGACGCGGCGCTGATCTTCGAACTCCTCGGGGAAAACACGGACAACGTCGTCATCGACTGCTCGCATCCGAGCGCCACCTGGGACCTGGTCCAGCGCGGGGCGGGAGCGACCGTCCTTCCCCGTGTCGTCGCCGAACAGGAACTGCGCGGTGTGACGATCCGGTCGTTGTCACCGCGGTTGACCCGGCCCGTCGGCCTGGTGCAGCGCTCCGGACCTAGTTCGCCGGCGGCCGCAGCGTTCGTCGCGAGCGCACACGACACGTCGACAAGGGGCTGAGCACATGGAGTTACGTCAGGTCGAGTACTTCCTCGCCGTCGTCGAGCACGAGGGCATAGGCGGTGCCGCCGCATCATTGGGCGTCGCCCAGCCGACCATCTCCCAGGCATTGCGGGGTCTCGAGCGGGAACTGGGCGTGCAACTGTTCCATCGCATCGGCCGGGGCATGGTTCTCAGCGCCGCCGGACGAAGCATGGTGGGCCCGAGCCGCCAGATCCTGCGCGACGTCACCGCCGTCGAGGATCTGCTCGCCACCGCCGACGGAGAACTCGCCGGCCGCCTCGACGTGATGGCGTTTCCCGCCCTGGTCCTCGGCCCGCTCGTCGACCTGGTCGCCGAGTTCCGGCAGGCCTACCCGAAAGTGGCGGTGCGGTTCGGTGAGCTGAAATCCGAAGCACAGGCCGCCTCCCTGATCGAGGACGGGCACTGCGAGTTCGTCGTCGCACACCTGCCCCTCGACGAAGACGGCCTCGACGTGGTGGAGCTGGGTGAGCAGGAGTACTGGCTCGTGTATCCCGCCGACACCGAGGTCCCGGACGGACCGGTCCCGCTGTCCGCACTTCCCAAAGTGCCCATGGTGTTCGTGCCCCGCGGTCACTCCCTCGCCGACGAAATCGAAGAGGCGATTCGCCACGCGGGGGCACGGCCGCCCCTGGCCGTGTTGTCCGATCACCGGGAGGCGCGACTTCCCCTGGTACTTGCCGGAATCGGCGGCACCCTGGTGGAGAGGTCGATTGCGGAGTCGGCCCGCGACCGCGCGATCGTGCGCGAAGTAGAGCCCAGATTCGCCCGGAGATTCGGGATCGCCTTCGATCCGGAAACGCTCTCCCCCGTGGGACGCGCGTTCGTGGAACTCATCCGCGCGCGTGGCACAGGCCCACAGGGGAATTAGCGTCTACGCCACTCGTTCGAACACTGCGGCCAGGCCCTGCCCACCACCGATGCACATCGTCTCGAGCCCGTACCGCGCGTCACGGCGATCCAGTTCCCGGGCCAGGCTTGCCAGCATCCGTACACCCGTCGCACCGACAGGATGACCGAGGGAGATTCCGGAACCGTGGACATTGGTGCGATCCAGATCCGCTGCGCCGAAATCCCATTCGCGCATCACGGCCAGCGCTTGCGCCGCGAACGCTTCGTTGAGTTCGATCAGGTCGATGTCGGAGAGGGCGAGCCCGGCCTTGCGCAGCGCGACCTCGGTGGCCGGGACCGGACCGATGCCCATGATCTTCGGTGCGACACCGGCCGCGCCCCAGGACACCATACGCACGAGCGGACGCAGACCGAGCCGTTCCGCGGTCTGCATCGTGGTGACGAAACACATTGCTGCAGCGTCATTCTGCCCGCTGGCGTTGCCGGCGGTCACAGTGGATTCCGGATCGGTCTTGCCCAGAATCGGTTTCAGGGCAGCCAGCGATTCGAGTGAGATGTCGGGACGAGGATGCTCGTCGGTGTCGATCACCTGCTCACCGGCGCGGCTGCGCACGGTCACCGGCACAATCTCTTCGGCGAGGATGCCGTTCTTCTGGGCCGTTACGGCCCTGGTGTGTGAAGACACCGCGAGCTCGTCCTGCTCGGTGCGTGAAATGCCGTATTCGCGGCGCAGGTTTTCCGCCGTCTCGATCATTCCCCCGGGAACCGGGTAGAAGCGGCCGCCCGCGGTGGACCGGGCGCGCACGAGGCTGTCGTGCATCTGCACACCGGATCGCGCTCCACCCCAACGCATATCGGTGGAATAGAAGGACGCGTTGCTCATCGACTCGGTGCCCCCGGCTACCACGAGGTCGTTGTCACCGGCCGCCACTTGCATCGCCGCCTGGATGACGGCCTGCAGACCGGATCCGCATCTGCGGTCGATGTGCATGCCGGGCACGGTGATCGGTAGCCCCGCATCCAGCGCTATTACACGGCCGATGGCAGGCGCCTCACTGTTCGCGTTGCAGTGGCCGAGGACGACGTCCTCGATGTCGGACGGCTCGACGCCTGTGCGGTCGAGCAGTCCTTTCAGAGCAGCGACACCGAGATCGACGGCGGTGAGGGACTGGAACATGCCGCCGTACCGTCCGATGGGAGTGCGGACGGGTTCGCAGATGACGACTTCACGCATGATGGCCTTTCGGGGAAATGTCGGGAGGGTGGGTGCGCGTCACATGAAGCGTCCACCTGTGACTTCGAGGACCGTGCCGGTCATGTACGACGAGAGGTCGGAGGCGAGGAACAGGGCAACGTTCGCTACCTCGCCGGCCTCGCCTGCACGCCCCATCGGGATTTCGCTCATCTTCTGGTCCCACGCCTTCTGCGGCATGGCCTCGGTCATGGCCGACCTGATGAGTCCCGGCGCGATCGCATTGACCCGGACGCCGTGATGGGCCAGCTCCTTGGCCGCAGCTTTGCTGAGCCCGACGATGCCCGCCTTGGCCGCCGAGTAGTTCGTCTGCCCCACCATGCCGACCTTGCCGGACAGCGAGGAGATGTTGACGATGGCGCCGCGCTTGGCCTCCCGCATGATGGCGGCCGCCTTGCGCGTCCCGTTCCAGGTACCCTTCAGGTGCACGTCGATGACCAGGTCGAAGTCGTTTTCGGTCATGGTGCGCATGGTCGCGTCGCGGGTGATGCCGGCGTTGTTGACCATCACGTCGAGCGAGCCGAAGCGTTGGACGGCTGCGCCCAGCATCTCGTCGACCTGCTCGGCGTGCACAACGTTGCATCGGACGGCGTGGGCGACGTCCGCGCCACCGAGCTTGTCGGCTGCTGCCGTGGCGGCGTCGAGGTCGAGGTCACCGATCACCACACGGGCGCCGGCCTCGACAAAGGTCCGGGCGATTTCGAAGCCGATACCCTGAGCGCCTCCGGTGACGACGGCGGTGCGGTTGGCGAGCAGTTCCATGGAAGTCCTTTCGACATGACGAGTGCCCTCCCGCCACTCGGGGGTTTCCGGCACCAGCCGAATATATCGGCGCAGAACCCTCCTGGACGGGTCGGAATCATCGGGATCTCCTATGGCGGCGTGGTCCGATTCGTATTGGACATGCGGCGACTACCATCCGACAGTGACTTCATGACAACTTTGCAGGCCGGTGATTCCATGACCACATCTCAGGTCGGCGACGACGATTTTCAGGACATCCTCGCCCAGACGCGCAGTTTCGTTCGCTCCGCTGTGGTTCCCCGCGAGCAGGAGATCATGGATGCCGACGCGATCCCCGACGACATCCGCGAGGCTGCCAAAGCGATGGGGCTGTTCGGGTACGCGATCCCGCAGGAGTGGGGCGGACTCGGCTTGGACCTGACGCAGGATGTGGAACTGGCGATGGAGCTCGGTTACACGTCGCTGTCCCTGCGCTCCATGTTCGGTACCAACAACGGCATCGCCGGGCAGGTGCTGGTGGCGTTCGGCACGGACGAGCAGAAAGAGACGTGGCTCGAGCGCATCGCGTCGGGCGAGGTAGTGGCGTCGTTCGCGCTCACCGAACCGGGCGCGGGGTCGGATCCCGCGGGACTGCGCACCAAGGCGACGCGGACCGGCGACGGCTGGATCATCAACGGCGAGAAGCGGTTCATCACCAATGCACCACTCGCGGACCTGTTCGTCGTGTTCGCCCGCACCCGCCCCGCAGACGCGGACGGCACCGGCATCGCCGTGTTCCTCGTCCCCGCCGACGCCGACGGAGTGCAGGTAGGCGCGAAGGACCGCAAGATGGGCCAGGAAGGGGCCTGGACCGCGGACGTGCATTTCACCGATGTGTGCGTGCCTGATTCCGCTCTCGTCGGGGGAAGCGAGGACGTTGGCTACCGTGCCGCGATGACGTCGCTGGCGCGCGGCCGGGTGCACATCGCCGCGCTGTCGGTGGGTGCGGCCCAGCGCGCACTCGACGAGTCGGTGGCGTACGCCGCCACCGCTACTCAGGGCGGCAGCGCGATCGGCGACTTTCAGCTGGTGCAGGCCATGATCGCCGATCAGCAGACCGGCGTGATGGCGGGGCGGGCACTCGTCCGGGACGCCGCCCGGGCGTGGGTGTCCGGTGAGGACCGGCGCATCGCGCCGTCGGTCGCCAAGCTTTTCTGCACGGAAATGGTGGGCAAGGTCGCCGACCTGGCGGTGCAGATCCACGGTGGCACCGGGTACATGCGGGACGTCCCCGTCGAACGCATCTACCGTGACGTCCGCCTCCTGCGCCTCTACGAGGGCACCAGCGAGATCCAGCGGCTCATCATCGGACGAGGCCTGGTCAAGCGCGCGCAACGCTGAACGAACAACGACGGCCCCCACCGCTGAGAGCGGTTGGGGGCCGATAACTTTCGCGGTCCTCTAGGTAGCCGCGACCTCGAGCAACTTCCGCAGAGTCGTTTTGAGGATCTTTCCCGCCGCCGACGTCGGCAACTGTTCGACCACCACCACGTCACGCACCTTCTTGTACGGCAGCACCCGCTCGGCCACGAACGCCGACACCGCATCCGGATCGACCGCCGCCCCCGGCATCGGGACGACGAACGCCACCGGCTCCTGACCGACGCTGCCGGCCTCTCTGCCGACGACGGCAGCGGAGGAGACGTCCGGGTGCGAGACCAAAATCTCCTCGAGCTCACGCGGATACACGTTGTAGCCCTTGTAGATCAGCATGTCCTTGGTGCGGTCGCAGATGAACAGGTAACCGTCCTCGTCGACGTACGCGATGTCACCGGTATCGAGCCAGCCGTCGACGTACTGCTGCGCGGTGATCTCGGGCTGATTCAGGTAGCCGTCGGTAACCTGCGGGCCGCGGACCCACAGCTTGCCGCGGGTGTGGGCGTCGAGTACGGCCCCGGAATCGTCGGCCGCGCGGATCTGCACTTCGGTGTCGAACACCGGCAGACCCACACTCCCGAGCTTGTATGCGTCGGCTCCGGTCAGCGGCGCGGACGCGATAAGACAGGTGCCTTCCGTCAACCCGTACCCTTCGACCACTGTCGCCGAGGGGAACGCGCGGCCGAGTGCCTCGAGTGTGACGTGGTCGATCGGGGCCGCACCGGAGGAGACGACGCGCACCGAATCGGTGTTCCGGGTCGCCGCGTCGGGATGAGTGGCGACCGCGTGCCACATTGCCGGGCTTCCCGTGATGTAGGTGGCACGGTGCTTCTCGATCAGTTCCAGCATCCTGCCGGGTTCGAAACGGCCGGCGAACACCTGAGTCGCCCCGCAGAGCAGCAGGAACGACATGTTGATGAGGGCGTGGGCATGGAACAGCGGCGACACGACGACCGTCGCCCCGACCCCGGGTTCCACACCGCGATCCCCCGGTTCCGCGAGAGGTCGCAACTCGATACCACCGTCAGCGCTGGCGAGCACCGCGTGTCCCGCTCGCCAGGCGACCATCTGGATCACGTTGGCGAGGACGTTGCGGTGCAGTACCCGAACACCTTTCGACAATCCGGTGGTGCCGCCCGTGTAGGCGAGGTGGGCCACGTCGTCTCCGATCACCTTCGAAGGGAACGGTGTGGCGACGTACCCGCGGACGAACTCGTCGAATCCGAACTGACCGCGACCTCGCCCGGCGGGCAGTCCCGCCACCACGATCGTGCGGACGGTGGTGCCGTCGGCAGCCGCGGTGAGGTTGTCCAGTTGCCCGGGCTGGGTCACGGCCGCGACCGCACCCGTGTCCACGATCTGTGTACGGAGTCCCGGCACGGGTTGCAGCGGGTTGACCAGCGTGACGGTCGCGCCGGCCCGCAGGGCGCCGTAGTACGCGACCACGAACTCGATGCAGTTGCCGAGGTGCAGGAGCACCACGTCACGCTCGGTCACACCTGCGTCCCGCAGCGCCGACGCGAATGCACCCGACCGCTGGTCGAGTTCACGGTAGGTGCACACCGTGTCGCCGTCGACCACCGCGGCCCGGTCTCTGTACAGGGCCGCCATGCTGGGCGGAAAGGCCGCCATGGTCAGTTCCGGGTAGTGCAATACCGGCTTGTTCACGTGGGTCCTCACTGGTCAGCGGGGTGCCATGCGGATGGCACCGTCGAGGCGGATGGTCTCACCGTTGAGGTAGCCGTTCTCGAGGATGGAGCAGGCGAGTTGCCCGAACTCACTGGGCTTGCCCAGCCGCGACGGGCTGGGTACGGATTTCTCGAGCGACGCCCGCACGTCTTCGCGCAGTCGCGCGAGGAGCGGGGTGTCCATGATTCCCGGGGCGATGGTGCACACCCGGATGTTTCGGCTGGCCAGATCCCGCGCCGCCGTCACGGTCATACCAACGATGCCCGCCTTCGACGCCGTGTAGTTGATCTGGCCGATCTGACCTTCGAATGCCGCGACGGAGGCGGTCAGCACGATCGCGCCGCGCTCGCCGTCGATCTCGTCGTGGCGGGCGATTCGTTCCGCTCCCAACCGCAGAGCGTTGAAGGAGCCGACGAGGTTGAGGCGAATCACGAACTCGAAATCCTCGAGTGAACCGGCCTTGCCGTCGTTGTCCAGGATCCGCATTCGTCGTCCCGCGCCGGCGCAGTGCACGATGCCGCGCAGTCCGCCTCGCTCGTCGGCGACATCGAGGGCCGCCGCGAACTGTTCGGGGTCGGTGATATCGGCCGCCGCGAACTGCGCTGCGCTGCCGAGTTCTTTCGCCGCCGCCGCACCCTCGGAGTGGGGAAGGTCGATGAGCGTCACCTGAGCCCCGGCGTCCGCCAGTCGGCGAGCGGTGGCGAGTCCGAGTCCCGACGCGCCGCCGGTCACCGCGGTGGAGATGCCTTTGAGTTCCATTGCCTGTGGGTCCCTTCGGAAAAGTGGTGATTCAGAGAAGTTCGAGAATGGTGGCGTTGGCGAGTCCGCCTGCCTCACACATGGTCTGGAGACCGTATCGGATGCCGTTGTCGCGCATATGATGGACCAGCCGGGTCATCAGGATCGCCCCCGATCCACCGAGCGGGTGCCCGACGGCGATGGCGCCGCCGACCGGGTTCAGCCGGTCCATGGCGGCACCGGTCTCCGCCTGCCAAGCCAGCGGAACCGGAGCGAAGGCCTCGTTGACCTCGAACGCGCCGATGTCCTCGATGGTCAGTCCTGCCCGCGAGAGGGCTTTGTCCGTGGCTGCGATGGGACCGGTGAGCATGATAACGGGGTCGTCACCCACCACCGCGCTGGTGTGTATCCGGGCCATCGGACGCAGTCCCAGCTGCGCAGCCTTGTCACTCGTGGTGATCAACAACGCCCCCGCGCCGTCGGAGATCTGCGACGAGTTGCCCGCGTGGATCACGCCGTCGTCCTTGAACACGGTCTTCAGTTTCGCGAGGGACTCGAGCGAACCACCGCGGCGGATTCCCTCATCACCCTCGAGTACGCCGGGTATCGGTGCGAGTTGCCCGTCGAAGGCGCCGCGGTCAGCGGCACGCGCCGCGAGTTCGTGAGAGCGGAGTGCGTATTCGTCGAGCACCCGCCGAGTCAATCCCCATTTCGCTGCCACCATTTCTGCGCCGGTGCCCTGGCTGAAGCCGTCGACGCCGTACCGGTCGAGAACGGTTGCGGGGAAGTGCTCGCCGTTCTTGCTGGCACTGCCCATCGGAACGCGGCTCATCGATTCGACACCGCCGGCGACGACGATGTCCTCGTGGCCGGCGATTACGGTCGCGGCGGCGAAGCTCACCGCCTGCTGACTCGATCCACACGCCCGGGTGAGCGTGGTGCCGGGTACCTTCTCGGGCCAGCCGGCGGCGAGCACCGCGGTCCGGGCGACGTTGCCCGCCTGCTCGCCTGCCTGGCTGACGCAGCCCCAGATGACGTCGCCGACCTCATCCGGGGAGAGACCGGTACGGGCAACGAGGGCTTCGAGCACGTGGGCCGACACATTGGCCGGATGAATATCCGAAAGGGACCCTCCGCGCCGGCCGATCGGTGTGCGGACTGCGTCGATAATTACTGCGTCATTCATCGTGTGCTCCCCACACTGTCGCCTCGAACCAGTTTCTTGTCGCGTTCCGGGTTGGCCAGGATCAACGCGAGGACGGCGCATACCGCTGCGACCAGACCGAGCGCTTGGAACGCGGTCGCGTAGCCCGCGGCGGGCGAACTGGCGGCGTCGACGATCAGGCCGGTCGCATACGGGGCGACGAGGCCGCCGACCGCCATGATCGCGAGGAACACCCCGAGCGTGCCGGCCGTCTGACGCGGCGGGCAGATCTCGGAGATCGCGGAGTTGAGCAGCGGGAACACCGAGGCGGCGAAACCGTACCCGACCGACACCACGAGCACGGCCAGGGCGGGGGTGTCGATGGACGGCAGGGCAAGCAGGATCGCGCCACAGATGAGCACCCCGACGGCCGGCACGATGATCCGCACGATCCGGGACGTCGAGCCGCGCACCAGGAGGCGGTCGCCGATCACGGAGGTGAGGAGCATCAGGATCAGTCCCGCGATGCTCGGGAAGGCGAACATCGATCCGGCCTGCAGGCGGCTGTACCCGAGGCCCACCTCGAAGTACGAGGGCAGCCAGGTGAGCACCACTGCGACCAGTGCATACACGCTCATGACGAGGAGGGCGCCGCTGATGAACGTGCGTGTCCTGAAGATTCGACTCCACGGTACGGCGGGCTCCTCGGCGTCACCGTCGGCATCGGTGGTCGCGCTCTTGCCACTGCGAATGTAGGGACCCTCGGACCACGCGGTCAGCCAGACTGCACACCACACGACCCCGATCACCGACAGCGCGATCAGGGCGTAGCGCCAGCCGAATGTGACGGTGACGAATGCGAGTGCCGGAGCAACGGCGATCTTCGCGATGGACGCCGCGCCGGCCAACAGTGCGCTGGGCAGTCCGCGTTTTGCGGGCGCGTGCCAGGAGTACGCCCCGGTGTGCAGCAGCGCCGAGCTCGGGCCCTCGGCGAGGCCGAGGAGTAGCCGGCTGCCGAGTAGCACCACGAAGCTTGCGGCGACGACGAGCGGCAGCATGGCCACCGACCAGGCCAGCGCGAGCAGCACGAGCGCCCACCGCAGGGACATCCATCGGTTGAGCACGCCTGCGAAGAATCCGCCGACCGTGAAGGTCAGGAAGAACAAGCTCCCGACCAGACCGATCTGGGAGGAGCTCAGTCCCAGCTCCTGGGCGAGGGGTTGAGCGATGATGCCGAGTACGGCCTTGTCGGCATAGTTGACGACGTAGAGCAACACGAGGAGGGCGGTCAAGCCCCACGCACGGCGGCGGGACTCGGAGCCGATGTCGACGGGTGCGTCGAGGGTGGCGGTGGAGTGGGTCACCTGGTGATCCCTTCGGAGAATGGGTGGTGCAGGTCACAGCGTCAAGCCCATTCAACGGATGCGGGCCCACCCGATCAATACGCACTCGGCGAACGCACCGGCTGCCACTACCTATGGGTCAGGGCCCCCGCAGGTCACAGGCAAATACGAGAAGCATTGGAGTGCGCTATCCGACCGATAGCCGAAGGCCTCTAGCCGCTCCACGGGAAGTCGGGCAAGCTGAAATCCGACCTCGCGGCTCCCGAGGCGCTCGTCCGCGCCCCGGTTCCGCACTCCCCTGCTCGGTACAACTCGTATTCGAAGGACCCCTATGAGCCGCCTCGCCCAGACTCTCGGCCTCACCGAGTTCCAGACCGAGATCATCGACACCGTGCGAACCTTCGTCGATCGCGACGTCATCCCCGTCGCACAGGAACTCGAGCATTCCGACACCTACCCGCAGGCCATCGTCGACAAGATGCGCGACATGGGCCTGTTCGGGCTGATGATCCCGGAGGAGTACGGCGGCCTCGGCGAATCCCTCCTCACCTATGCCCTGTGCGTCGAGGAACTCGCGCGGGGCTGGATGAGCGTCTCCGGGGTGATCAACACTCACTTCATCGTCGCCTACATGCTGCGTCAGCACGGCACCGATGCCCAGAAGGAGCACTACCTGCCCCGGATGGCCACGGGTGAGGTTCGCGGGGCCTTCTCGATGTCCGAGCCGGAACTCGGCTCCGACGTCGCCGCCATCCGCACCAAGGCCAAGCGCGGCGCCGACGGAAACTACGTCATCAACGGCCAGAAGATGTGGCTGACCAACGGTGGCAGCTCCACCCTCGTCGCCGCCCTGGTTCGTACCGAGGAAGGTGCCGCCAAGAAGCACGACAATCTCACCGCATTCCTCATCGAGAAGCCCGCCGGATTCGGTGAGGTGGTCCCGGGCATCACTATCCCCGGGAAGATCGACAAAATGGGGTACAAGGGCATCGACACCACCGAGCTCCTGTTCGACAACTACACCGCCGCGGCCGATGACATCCTCGGTGGCACGCCGGGTCGAGGCTTCTTCCAGATGATGGACGGGATCGAGGTCGGACGGGTCAACGTGTCCGCGCGCGCGTGCGGTGTGGCGATCCGCGCGTTCGAGCTGGCGGCCCGATATGCGCAGCAGCGCAGTACGTTCGGTAAGCCGATCGCGCAGCATCAGGCGATCGCGTTCAGCCTCGCCGAGATGGCGACGAAGGTCGAAGCGGCACATCTGATGATGGTCAATTCCGCACGACTGAAGGACTCCGGCGAACGCAACGACGTGGCCGCCGGCATGGCCAAGTACCTCACCAGCGAGTACTGCTCGGAGGTCACCCAGGCCAGCTTCCGTATCCACGGCGGTTACGGTTACTCGAAGGAGTACGAGATCGAGCGGCTCATGCGTGAGGCACCGTTCCTGCTCATCGGCGAAGGCACCAGCGAGATTCAGAAGACGATCATCAGCAAGGGCGTACTGCGTAGTTACGCACTGTAAATCGAAGGAGAGATCCGTGCAGCGTACGGTGTTCAACGAAGATCACGAGGCGTTCCGGAAGACGATCCGCGACTTCATCGCCAAGGAAGTGGCTCCCGTCCACCATGATTGGGAGGTGCAGGGACATCCCCCGCGTGATTTCTATCGTCGGCTCGGCGAGCTCGGTGTGCTGGGCATCCAGGTGCCTGAGGAGTACGGCGGGGGCGGCGAGAAGAGTTTCAAGTTCTCCGCGGTGGTCGGTGAGGAGACGGCGGCGGCCGGTGTCACGTTCGGCAGCTTCTCGGTGCACACCAATTTGATCCTGCCGTACCTGGTCGAATACGCGAACGATGAGCAGAAGCAGCGCTGGCTCCCGGGATTCGCTTCCGGCGACATCATGTTCGCCATCGCGATGACCGAACCCGGTACCGGTTCCGACCTCGCCAACATCGCGACTTCGGCGAAGCTGTCGGAGGACGGCAGCCATTACGTGTTGAACGGCGCCAAGACGTTCATCACCGGCGGCGCGCTCGCCGACCGCATTCTCGTGGTGTGCCGCACCGCTCCCAGCACGCAAGAGAACCGCCGGGCGGGGCTGTCTATTCTCGTCGTCGACACCACCGCCGAGGGTTTCGCGGTGGGCCGGAAGATCGAGAAGATCGGCCTCAAGGCGTCCGATACCGCCGAATTGTCGTTCACGGACGTCAAGGTTCCGGTCGAGGATCGGCTCGGTGAGGAGGGTGCCGGATTCAGCTACCTCACCCACAACCTGGCGCAGGAGCGGCTGACCATCGCGCTCGGCGCGTCGGCCACCGCCGCGGCCGCGTTGCAACACGCCCTCGCCTACGTCAAGGAACGCAACGTCTTCGGAAAACCGGTGGCAGCATTCCAGAACACCAAATTCGTGCTCGCCGAGTGCGCTACCGAGGTCGAAGCAATCCAGCTGATGGCCGATCGTGCACTCGAACTCCACGACGCCGGTGAACTGTCCGTGCCCGACGCGGCGAAGGTCAAACTTTTCTGCACCGAGGCCGCGGGCCGGGTGATCGACAAGTGCCTGCAGCTGCACGGCGGATACGGTTACGTCCTCGAGTACCCCATCGCACGCCTCTACGCCGACACCCGGGTGTCCCGCATCTACGGCGGCACCAGCGAAGTGATGAAGACGATCATCGCGAAGGATCTGGGGCTGTAACCAGGCGCCTTCGGCGCCCTCAGCCGTGGTGCCGCCGGTATGCCGCGGCGGCACCAGGGTGCAACGGCACTCCGGCGGTGACGATCAACGACTGCCGATCGAGGAACTGGCTGCCCGTCGCCTGTTCCGGCACCAGTTCCGAGGCATGGTCGATCAGCACTTCCACGAGTGCACCGGCAGCCTTGTCGGTCACCGTGCGGCCGGCGAGGAGAAGGTTGGCCAATCCGATTGTCGCGACAGGTGTCTGACTTCCGTACGTACCCGGCGGAATGAGCACGGACTCGTAGCGGGGGCCGAACCGCTGTCGCAGCAAGTCGAGTTCTGCGGACAGATCGAGGAGTCGCAGCGCGATACCCAGGTTTGCAAACGATGGTGTGGGCACTCCGCCCGCCCACAGGACGGCGTCGACGCTGCCTTCGCGCAGAGCGTGGCCTGCATCCGTCATCGACAGGTGCAGGCGTGTGACGTCGCCGGGGCGGCCGAGGCCCAGCACCTCGAGAATTCGTTCCGCGGTGAGTTCTGCGCCTGATCCTCGCGCTCCCAAACTTATTCGTGCTCCGGCAAGTCGGGACGTGTCCTTGATCTCGGAATCGGCGCGCACCGCCAGTTGCATGTAGTTTTCGTACACCTTGCCGATGGCGGTGAAGTCGGCGGCGGCATCTATGGCCGACACCGCGGCAGTGTCCATGGCCGTCAGGGCGGCAGTGTCCATGGCCGTCACCGCGGCGTCGGCGAGGCTCAGGGCGAGCTCTGCTTCCCCGGACGCCAGCGCCGCGAGGTTGTCGACGGACCCGGCAGTCCGCAGCGGGACGATCGTCACGCCCAGGTCGGCGCGCTCCGCGGCAGCAGCGGTCAGCTGTGCGAACTCCCAGAAGAATCCGCCTTCCTCACCGGCGGCGAGTCGCAGCTGTTCACGGGTGCCACCGGAACAGGCGGCGCCCGACCCGGCCGCCGTGGCCACTGCGGTGGCCGCGAGTCCGCGGAGAAGTTCGCGCCGGGAGATCACATCGCCTCCCCGGTGCAGTCGGGCGATTCCGGCAGCGTCACGGTTACCTCGAGACCGTGCGGCTGCGCGGCCGCCACCGTGAGGGAACCACCACCGTTGTCAGCGAGAGCGGTGGCGATGGACAACCCCAGACCGGTGCCCGGCCGGCCGGATCCGGACCCGCGAAAGAAGCGCGAGGACAACTTGTCGACCTCGTCTTCGGACACCCCGACGCCGTCATCGCTCACCCGGATACGGATGCCGGACTCCGTCTTCCGGGTGTCGATTCGCACCGTCGACCCGGAACCCGCATAGGTGTGCGCGTTGCTGAGCAGCACGTCGAGGATCTGAGCGAGCTGACTGGACCGGAAGTCGGCGAACAAGGGCTCGTCGGTGCCGTCCGAGGTCGCGGCCATCCCCGACTCCGCCAGCGCCTCCGCCCACGCGTCGAGCCGGTCGGCGACCACTGCACCGACGTCGCAGCCGCCGTGCGAGGTCTCGGCGGGTGCCTCGGCGACTGCCAATGCCAGCAGTCCGTCGAGGATTCCGCCGAGGCGGTCCACTTCCATACTCGTCCGGCGATAGGTTTCCGCCCCCGCCTCGCGGACGTGCGGGCCGAGAGAATCCAATCGAATATGTAAAGCCGCCAGCGGGTTCCGAAGTTGATGCGCGGTATCGGCGATGAGTCGGCGCTGTGCGTGGGCGGAAGCCTGAACGGCGCCCGCCATGGTGTCGAAGGCCCGCGCAAGTTCCTGCACCTCCGGCGGTCCGGTGTAGCGGTCCGCGGAGTTGCCGGCAGTGCGACGGGTCCACGGCTTCGGCGACGGGACGGCGTCCGCGAGGGCAGCGACGCGGGCAGTCAGTGCGCCGAGTGGACGAACGGTCCACCGGGACAGCGCGATGGCCACAGCTGTCACCGCCACCAGCGCCGCGAGCGCTCCGGCGGTGATCATCAGCCACGACGTCCGGATCGACTCGCGCGCCGCTCGGGTGGACACCTCGAGGACGACGGCGCCGTCGACCTGCGCCCCGGTGCCGACGGGGACGGCAGAGAGGACACGGTCCGCCGACCACGGTGTCAGCGAACCGCCGATGCCCTTCTTCTGATTTCGGAGTCCGGCCGTGATCGCCTCGCCCACGCCCGGGTCGGCCGGCGACAGTCCCGCTCCGGCGCGGACGCCGCCCCGAGCGTCCACGATGAGAACCCCCTCGCCGTACAACTCGTGGTAGCGCGCCACTTCCTCCCGCAATAACGCAGCGCTGCCGGGGGCCTGCGTATGCCCGGCGAGGCTGGCGAAATGTGTAGCATCCGCCTCCCGGCTCAAGCGGAGGGCCTGCGTTCTCCCGGCGCCGGTGGCCAGAGCGAGGGGAACCGCGAACGCCACCACCGCGAGGGCCGCGAACACCAGCAGGACGGCGAGCACCCGTCGCCGCACGTCAGGTACCCCAGCGGTAACCGTACCCGCGGATAGTCGAAATGAGGCCTGGCCGAGCCAGTTTCGCTCGCAGTCCGGTCATGTGCACGTCCAGGGTGCGTGAGATCGCCACATAGGCATCGCCCCACACTGCGTCCATCAGCTGCTGGCGGCTCACCGCGGCGCCGGGCCGGGTGACGAGGACCTCGAGAAGCTCGAACTCCTTGGTCGTCAGCGCGATCGGTTCGCCTGCGACCTCCACTTCGCGTGCCGCCAGGTCGACCATCACGTCGCCTTCGGTGATCTGCTGCGAGGCCGGCCGTTCGGCGGCTCGGCGGCGCTGGGTCACCACGTCGAGCCTGGCCAGCAACTCCGCGAGCCGCGCCGGTTTGACGAGGTAGTCGTCCGCCCCGCCGCGCAACCCGCGGACCACCGAACGCTCGTCGTCGCGGGCGGTGAGGATGACGACCGGAACGTCGCTGACGGCCCGCAGTTGCCGGAGCACATGCAGGCCGTCCGCATCGGGGAGACCGAGATCGAGAATCACCGCGTCCATACCGCGATGGCCGAGGAGGAGGTCGGAGCCGCGTCGCATGCGCACCGTGTCGTGGCCGTGGTTCGCCAGCGCCTCCACGAGTGCGTCGCCGACTCCGTCGTCGTCCTCGACCACCGCGATCTGCACTTTCCGTTCCCTTCGATCAGCTCCGCGAGTCGACCAGCTCGACATCGTCGTCCGGGCTGTCGGCCCGGCTGCTCGCCCGGTCGAGCGGCGAACCTTCCGACGTCTCCCGCATGAAGACGTAGACGACGAGCGAGATCGCGATGCATCCGGTCACATAGTAGAAGAAGAGCGATTCGTGACCGGCCCGTTTCAGGGCGAGGGCGACGGTTTCGACCGTGCCGCCGAAAATCGCCAGCGTGAGGGCGTACGGCAATCCGACTCCGAGCGCGCGGACCTTGGTCGGGAACAGCTCGGTCTTCACGATCGCGTTGACCGACGTGTATCCGGTGACGACGGTGAGGCCCAGCATCATCAGCCCGAAGGCAACCAGCGGATTCGACGTGCTACCCAGCACGGTCATGAGCGGGACCGTCAGCAGGGTTCCACCGACACCGAAGAAGATGAGCAGCTTGCGCCGGCCGATGCGGTCCGACAGGGCTCCGCCGAGCGGCTGCAACACGATGAAGACCAACAGAGCCGCAAAGTTGATCCACGCGACCGTGTCCTTGGAGATGCCGGAGGTGTTGATCATGAACTTCTGCATGTACGTGGTGTACGTGTAGAACGCCACACAGCCACCGAGTGTGAGGGCACACACCAGCAGGCACTCGCGTGGGTACTGCAGCAGCATCCGGAGCGAACCTTCCTTCGGCCCGTCGTCCGGGGTGTCTGTGTCACGCTTCGACTCCACCTCGTCGGTGAAAGCCTCGGACTCGTCCATCGTGCGACGCAGCCACATCACCGCGACGGCACCTGCCGCACCGATGACGAACGGAATTCGCCAGCCCCACGACTGCATGGCCTCGGCAGGCAACAGCAGTTGCAGGATAATCTGCACACCCAGCGCGAACAGCTGCCCGGCGACGAGGGTCACGTACTGGAAGCTCGAATAGAACCCGCGCCGACCCGGTGAGGCGACCTCGGCGAGGTACGTGGCGCTGGTGGCGTATTCACCGCCGACCGACAGTCCCTGGAGCATGCGGGCGAGCACGAGGAGCACCGGAGCCACCAGTCCGACGCTGTCGTACGACGGCGTGAGCGCGATGACGAGCGAGCCCGCCGCCATCACGGTCACCGACAAGGTGAGCGCCGAGCGGCGGCCGTGCCGGTCGGCGTACCGCCCCATGACCCAGCCGCCGATCGGCCGCATCAGGAACCCGACTGCGAAAACAGCTGCTGTCGAGAGCAACTGGGCCGTGGTGTCGCCCTCGGGGAAGAACTCCTTCGCGAAGTACACGCTGAACGCCGCGTAGACGTACCAGTCGTACCACTCGATCAGATTGCCGACCGAACCTTTCAAGACGTTGCCGATCACTCGGCGCTCACCAGTCTGTGCGGTGCTCACGTGGACTCCCTCCGATGTCCTGAATCTCTCCGTTCCCACCACAGTGGGGCAGGTCACAGACATTCGGAAGGGTCCGCGGGGGTTCCTAACACTCTCTTAGGAAAGTCCCCCTGTGAGTACTTCTTAACCGCGGGGGGTTAAGAAGTACTCACAGCTGGGGTGTCCTCGCCCAGGAGGGGCGGCGCGCTGCGGTACCTCGCCGGGGTGGCACTGAGCCGGATCGGGTTCGACACCTGCCGCACGGGCGAGTCCCGGCGTGGATCGTCGATCTCGACCACCGGATTCAAGCCGAGCCGCTCGGCCAGCGCGACGGCATCGGCGATGTCGTTGAGCGGCCCGCACGGGACACCCTGCGCGGTCAGCTTCTCGAACCACACGTCCGCGGTAGCCGATGCCAGCGCCTCGGTGAGGTCCCGGACCAATTGTTCGCGGTGCGCCACCCGTTGCGTGTTGGTGGCGTACCGATCGTCGCCGGCGAGGTGCGGAACCCCGAGAACCCGCACCAGAGAGTCGAATTGGCGGTTGTTGCCCACCGCCAGCACGAGCGGGCGGTCGCCGGTGTCGAAGACCTCGTACGGCGCGATGCTGGGATGCCGGTTGCCCATGGCCTGCGGAACGACACCCGCGCCCACATACCCGGACGTCTGGTTCACGAGGGCGGACAGCAACGACGACAGCAGGTTCACCTCGACCCGCTGTCCCTCGCCGGTCCGGTCACGGTGACGCAACGCAGCCAGGATCCCGACCGCGGCGTGCAGCCCGGTGATGACGTCGACGACGGCCACCCCGACCTTGGTCGGGACGCCGGGTTCGGGACCGGTGATGCTCATCAACCCGCCGACGGCCTGGATGAGCAGGTCGTAGCCGGGCAGGTTGTTGTGTCCACCGAACCCCGTCACCGAGCAGTAGACGACGTCGGGATTGGAATCCCGCACCGCGTCGTAGCCGAGACCGAGCCGGTCCATGGTGCCGGGCAGGAAGTTTTCCACCACGACATCCGCCCGGGCGACGAGTTCCCGCGCCTGCTGAAGGTCGGTGGGGCTGCGCAGGTCCCAGGCGACGGACTGTTTATTGCGGTTCACCGATTGGAAGTAGGTCGACTCCTCGCCCACCCACGGCGGTCCCCACTGCCGGGTGTCGTCCCCGACGCCGGCGCGCTCGACCTTCACCACCTCGGCGCCGAGATCGGCGAGGAGCATCGTGGCATACGGTCCGGCCAGCACCCGGCCGAAATCGGCGATCAGCAGACCGTCGAGCGAAGCACGCCGACCCGACTCGAGCGACCCGCTCACCTGAACGCGGCCTCGCCCGTCAACGCCTTGCCGATGGTGAGTTGGTGCACCTCGGACGTGCCCTCGTAAGTGAGTACGGACTCGAGGTTGTTGGCGTGCCGAATGACGGGGTACTCCAACGTGATTCCATTGGCACCGAGAATGGTACGGCATTCGCGGGCGATGGCGATGGCCTCGCGGACGTTGTTCAGCTTGCCGGTGCTCACCTGTTCGGGCCGGACCTCGCCGCGGTCCTTGAGACGTCCGAGATGGTAAGCGAGCAGGTGACCCTTGCCGACCTCGAGCGCCATGTCCGCGATCTTCACCTGAGTGATCTGATAGGCGGCCAACGACTTGTCGAACACCTGACGGTCCTGGGCGTACGAGATGGCGGTCTCGAGGCAGTCGCGGGCGGCACCCATCGCACCGAAGATGATGCCGAATCGGGCCTCGTTGAGGCAGCCGAGCGGACCGGACAGCCCCTTGGCCTCCGGCAGCATTGCGGAAGCGGGCAGCCGGACGTCCTCGAGCACGAGTTCCGAGGTGACGGACGCCCGCAGCGACATCTTGTGCTTGATCTCCGGCGCCGAGAAGCCGGGGGTATCGGTGGGCACGACGAATCCGCGAATGCCGTCGTCGGTGCGCACCCACACGACCGCGACGTCCGCGACGGACCCGTTGGTGATCCACATCTTCGTGCCATTGAGAATCCAGTCCTCACCGTCCCGCTTGGCATTGGTGCGCATCCCGGCGGGGTTGGAGCCGAAGTCGGGCTCGGTGAGGCCGAAGCAGCCGATCGCCTGGCCGGCGGCCATGCGGGGCAGCCACTCCTGCTTCTGGTCCTCGCTGCCGTAGCGGTGAATCGCGTACATCGCCAGCGAGCCCTGCACCGATACCAGGCTCCGGATTCCGGAGTCGACGGCCTCGAGTTCGAGGCAGGCCAGACCGTAGGCGGTGGCGCTCATACCGGCGCAGCCGTACCCCTCGAGGTGCATACCCAGCACACCGAGCTCACCGAGGCCTTCTGCCAGCTCGCGCACCGGCAGCGCCGCGGCCTCGAACCACTCCCCGATGTGGGGGCGGATGCGCTCGTCGGCGAAGCGGCGCACGGTGTCGCGGATCGCGATCTCCTCGGCGTCGAGGAGGGCGTCGAGAGCGAAGAGCTGGGACAGGGACTGTGGGTCGGACATGGTTCCTCCACGGGGCCGGTGGGGCTGGTGTGCAAACGTTCGCAAGAACGATTGCACGAACGATTTCGTCACGTAGACTAGGGCGCGTTTCCGATTGCCGTCAACCACGCGGCAGGCCGTACCCCCCACCCCCGAGCGCGAGGATTGCCTGTGAACTTGCCGGACCGCCCGACACGCACCTCCGGGCGTCCGCCGACCCTCCGAGAGATCGCGGAACGCGCCGGGGTCCACGTGTCGACGGCGTCTCGCGTGCTCAGGCAGCCCGAACCCGCGGACGGCTGGTCGGAGGCCGCGATACGGGTCCGCGAGGTGGCGGTCGAACTCGGCTACCAGCCGAATCTGTGGGCGGCCAGCCTGCGGACGCGCAAGACCACCACCCTCGGTGTCGTCATGCCGCGGCTCACCGACGGCGTGGTCGCGACCATGTTCCAGGGCATCGAGGAGACTGCCACGGCCGCAGGATATTCGGTCCTGTTGTCCAGCCCGCCGGACGATCTCGACGCCCAGCGCAAAGCCATCGAGTTCCTCGTCAGCAGGCAGGTGGACGGGCTGCTGCTCAGCAGCCTGCACAGCCCCGGACAGGAGTTCGTCGAATCACTGTCGGTGGGTGCGCTGCCGATGCTCCAACTCAACCGGCATGCCGACGTCGGCCTGCCGTTCGTGTCCGGTGACGACCACCGGGGCGGATACCTCGCCGGCCGGCACCTCCTCGATCGGGGTTTCACCGACGTCGCCGTCATCGCGGGGCCCGAGCACGCCAGCACCTCCCGCGGCCGGGTGGCCGGATTCCGCGACGCGCTGGCCGAAGACGGGATCGCACTGCCCCCGGACCGCCTCGTCCGCTCGGACTTCGACGTGTCGGGTGGCGTCGAAGCCGCCGGCATCCTGCTCGACCGCGACGCACGTCCCGACGCGATTTTCACTGTCAGCGACACCATCGCCATCGGTGTTCTGGGTGTCGCCCGCGACCTCGGTCTGCGCATACCGGACGACCTCGCACTGGTCGGCTACAACGACATTCCGGTGGTCGCCCAGCTACCGGTGCCGCTGACGACGGTGCGATCACCGGCCCGTCTCATCGGAGCGACAGGCGTGCGTCACCTGCTGTCGCTGATCGCCGGTCACGACGTGGAGTCGGTGCAACTTCCCGTCGAACTCGTCGAGAGGGCGTCGACCAGGCGGTGATCAGAGCGTCACTCTCAGTTCCCGTTTGAGCAACTTGCCGCTTTGATTGCGGGGCAGTTCGTCGACGAAGACCACCTGCTTCGGCACCTTGAACGGCGCGATGCGCTCCTTGACGTGCGCGATGAGCCCGTCGGGTGTCACTCCGGTCGCGTTCTCCCGCAGCACCACCACCGCGGTGATCGCCTCGATCCATTTGTCGTCCGGCGTCCCGATGACGGCCACCTCGGCGACGTCCGGATGCGTGTAGACGGCGTCCTCGACCTCCCGCGAGGCCACGAGAATGCCGCCGGTGTTGATGACGTCCTTGATACGGTCGACCACGGTGATATAACCGTCCGCGTCGCGCGTGACCAGGTCGCCCGAGTGAAACCAGCCGTCACGGAAGGCTTCTGCCGTGGCATCGGGGTTGTCCCAGTACCCCAGACACAGCTGGGGTGAACGGTAGAGGACCTCACCGGGGGTGCCGTCCGGGACGTCATTGCCGTCCGGATCCACCACCCGCGTCTCGACGAAGAACACTGCCTTGCCACACGACGACGGCCGATCCTCGTGCTCCTCCGGTTGCAGCACCGTGGCCAGCGGACCGATCTCGGACTGCCCGAAACAGTTGTAGAAACCGAGGTCGGGGTAGCGTTCACGCAGCCGGTTCAGCACCGTCACCGGCATGATCGACGCGCCGTACTGTGCCTTCTTCAGCGAGGACAGGTCGCGTGTCTCCAGATCCGGATGTCCGGCGAGCGGCACCCACACCGTCGGGGCGAGAAACAGCGATCCGATGCGATCGTCCTCTATTCGCCGCAGAATCTCCGGGATGTCCGGAGCCTGCATGAGATTTACCGAAGCTCCCACCGACAGGTAGGGCAACATGAAGACGTGCATGCCCGCCGAGTGATAGAGCGGCATGCAGATCAACGGGTTGTCGCCGTCGTTCAGCGCGAGCGCGATCACGGAAGACACGTACTCGCACACGAGACCACCATGAGTCATCATGGCGCCCTTCGGCTTCGATGTCGTGCCCGACGTGTACAGCAATTGGGCCAGGTCGGTAGAGGCGACCGGCTCCGCGAGGACGGGTACGTCACCGGAACTGCTGTGCGACAGCAGGGAACCCTCGGCGTCGCGCAGGGGTACGACATGGCGCAGGTCGAGCCCATCGCGAACGGAGTCGAGTGTTCCCGCCAGCGCCGGGTCCACGAGTGCCGCACTGCTGCCGGACTGCGACACCAGGTAGGTCAGCTCGTCACCCTTCAGTGCGTAGTTGACGGGTACGTGCACCAGACCGGCACGCGCACAGGCAAGGAACCCGATGACGTAGGCATCCGAATTGGTGCCGTACGCGGCGACGCGTTCCCCCGTCCGAAGCCCGAGGGACTGCAGGTACGCGGCGGCCCGGCTCACCGCGTCGTCGAGTTCGCGGTACGTCCACGTGCGCTCCTCGAAGAGCAGAGCCGTGCGGTCGGGGAACTTGGCTGCCGAGCGCCGGAGCACTCCGTCGACGGTATCGGTATGCGGATCCAGACTCATACCCGAAGGTTATAGGACGTCCAACTATGCCGCCTGAGGTTTCACCATGCCGACGCCTACTTCCCCCGCCACTGCGGGGCCCGCTTCTCGACGAACGCCTGCATGCCTTCCTGCGCGTCACACGTGACGGCGTTGGCCGCCATCGTGTCGGCCATGGCCTCGTACGCCTGGTTCTGCGGCAATTCGATCTGCCGATAGAAGGCCTGCTTGCCGATTTTCACCGTCAGTGGACTTGCCTTCGTGATCTTCCTGGCGAGGGCATTGGTCTCGTCCGCGAGCTTCGCCGCGGGGACAACTATATTGACCAGCCCCCAGTCCGCGGCCGTCGCCGCGTCGATCGTGTCGCCGGTGAGGAGCATCTGCAGCGCCCGCTTCCGC
Organism: Rhodococcus sp. ZPP; assembly: GCF_017656075.1. Classification (NCBI taxonomy): domain Bacteria; kingdom Bacillati; phylum Actinomycetota; class Actinomycetes; order Mycobacteriales; family Nocardiaceae; genus Rhodococcus; species Rhodococcus sp. ZPP. The sequence continues at coordinate 4,143,936 of NZ_CP058638.1, read as the reverse complement.
CCGATCGCGCGGCTGAGCGCCACCATCGGAGTCGAGCAGAACAGTCCGATCTTCACACCCGGAGTCCCGAATACTGCGTCCGACGACGCCACCACGAGGTCGCACGACGCGGCCAACTGACAGCCTGCCGCGACAGCGGCACCCTGCACCGACGCGATCACCGGCTGCGGGATGTCCTGAACCGTCTGCATCATTTCCACGCAGGTGTCGAAGATGGCCTGCTCGTCCTCGAGGGTGCGACCGATCATCTCCTTCAGGTCGTGTCCCGCGGAGAAAACCGGTCCTTCAGCCCTGATGACGACGACGCGGGTGGTGTCGTCGCCGCCCAGTTTCCGAAGCGCTGCGGCAACCTCCCGCATCGCCTCGGACGACAGCGGGTTGCGCTGTTCGGGCCGATTCAGGGTGAGGAACGCGACGCCGTTGTCCGGCTCGACGGTGGTGTCCACGAAGTTCTGGGTCATGCCTACTGCCTACCACCTGTGAGTACTTGTTAACCGTCCGCGGTTAAGAAGTACTCACAGGTGGTGTTGCCGGCAGAATACGACCGCGGACGTCACCGAAGCCGATGCGACTGCCGTTCGGGCCCGGCGCGGTGGCGGAGATGACGATATCGTCGCCGTCCTCGAGGAAGGTACGGGTCTCGTCGCCGACCTGGACCGGTTCCTTGCCACCCCAGGTGAGTTCGATGAAGGCACCGCGCTGATTCTTCTCGGGACCCGAGATGGTGCCCGACGCGAACAGGTCGCCGGTACTGGCGGTGGCACCGTTGACAGTGGTGTGTGCGAGCATCTGCGCAGGCGACCAGTACATCTGCGCGTACGGCGGCCGCGACACCACGTGCCCGTTCCACTCGACGGTCAGATCGATGTCGAGGCCCCACTTCTCCTCGCCCCGCAGGTACGGTAGCGGCTCCGGATCCTGGGTCGGGGTGTCGATGCGAGCGGCCTCGAGGGCGAGTAGCGGCACCACCCACGGCGAGATGGAGGTGGCGAAGCTCTTGCCGAGAAACGGGCCGAGCGGCACGTATTCCCACGCCTGGATGTCGCGGGCGGACCAGTCGTTGACGACCACGGCGCCGAACACGTGCTGCGCGAACTGGTCCGGTGTGATGGTTTCCCCCAGCTTCGTCGGGATGCCGACGAGGAAGCCCATCTCCGCCTCGATATCGAGGCGGAGGGACGGACCGAAGTCGGGGGCGTCCTGCGCCGGGGCCTTGCGCTGCCCACACGGCCGGATGACGTCGGTGCCCGACACGACGACGGTGCTCGACCGACCGTGGTACCCGACCGGCAGATGCTTCCAGTTGGGCATCAGCGGCTCGGAGTCGGGCCGGAACAGCCGTCCGAGATTCGTGGCATGGTTTTCGGACGCGTAGAAGTCGACGTAGTCCGCCACATCCACCGGCAGATGCATGGTGACCTCGTCGACCGCGAACACGGCAGCCGCGTCGACGTCTCCCTGCACCAGTTCGGTGATCTGCCGTCGGACCTCCACCCACCGGCCCCTGCCCTGCGCCATGAAGGCGTTGAGGGTCGGCTGCGCGAAGACGGCGTCGCCGAGTGCGACGGCGAGATCCACGACGGAATCCCCCACCCGCACTCCGACCCGTGGGGCCGAGTCCGCGGTCGAGAACACGCCGTACGGCAGGTTGTCGATCCCGAAAAGCGAATCGTCGGGGATGTCGAGCGTGGTCATGCGGAGGTTCCCTGTTCTGTGGAGAGGACGGACGACGGAACGAGCTGCAGCCCGACGAGGTCTTCGAGCGGCTCGAGGACGCTGCAGGTTCCGAAGGAACGGAACGAGGAGCGGACGGCTTCGACCACGTCGTCGGAGAGGTCACCGAGCTCCTGCGCGAGAAGTGCGCCGTCGCGTTCGGCGAGTGTCGCGGCGAGTTGGGTGACGGTGCCACCGCCGAGTGCGTGCCTGGTGGCGAGCAGCACGTTGAGGAAGCCGTGCTGCTCGAACCCGGTGTCCGGATCCGTGTTCCGCACGGCATGGTGGAGTCCGGCCGTCGCTTTGAAAGGGACCCCGGTCGCGACCACGGTGTGGATGGCGGCCGCGAGTTCACCTTCGTCCGGGTAGGCCTCCGCAACGACACCGCCTGTACGGAACTTTGCCGAGACCGACGTACCCACGAGTGCGGCCAGCACATCAGGACGCCTCTCGTCGCGTGGAATCTCGACGAACACATCGAGTCCGGCCGTCAAGGTCTCGAGGGCCTGCACTGCGGTCATGAAGTCCGCGGCCGACTGCTCCGCCGGAACCGCGATTTCGAGGGCAACCGGGGTGACTCCCTCCACCGCGGCAATGCGCGTGAGCGCGGCCTCGAGAGTGGCAGGGCCGCCCGGGAGAGTAAGACTCACGTCGAGCTCGGCCGGGGTGAGTTCGTTCACCCGGGACGCCGGAAAGACGAACGGTCCGACCAGGTCTGCGTACGACGACGTCCGGTGACGTGTGTGCGCGGGGATGGCATCGGGCAAGGGCGCATTGCCGGGGGGGAACAGGGCGGCGTCGTCGCACAGACCAGTGAAGAGCGCGGGAATTCCGATCACTGCGCCGGCCCCCGTCCCGCCCAGGTCCAGGCGTAGCCCGAGTCCTCGCACGCCAGCGCTCCTTCGCCGAGCTCGAGGGGCCGGAAGGTGTCGACCATGACCGCGAGTTCGTCGAAGAACTCGGCCCCGATGCTGCGTTCGTAAGCACCGGGTTGCGGACCGTGGGCATGCCCGCCGGGATGGACGGAGATGGAACCCGGTCCGATGCCGGAACCCTTGCGGGCCTCGTAGTCGCCGCCGCAGTAGAACATGATTTCGTCGGAGTCCACGTTGGAGTGGTAGTACGGCACCGGAATCGACAACGGGTGGTAGTCGACCTTGCGGGGCACGAAGTTACAGATGACGAAGTTGTTGCCCTCGAACGCCTGATGCGCCGGCGGCGGCTGGTGCACGCGCCCGGTGATGGGCTCGTAGTCGGAGATGTTGAAGGTATACGGGTAGAGGCATCCGTCCCACCCGATCACGTCGAATGGGTGGTTGGCGTACACCATCCGGGTGCCGACGATGCCGTGCGAGGTGCGGTGCTTGACGAGCACCTCGACGTCGGTGCCCTCGGCCTGCAATGTCTCGCCGGGACCGTGGAGGTCGCGTTCACAATATGGTGCGTGCTCGAGTAGCTGCCCGAACCGAGACAGGTAACGCTTCGGCGGGACGATGTGACTGTTGGCCTCGATTGCGTAGGCGCGCAACGGGTCCGGACCGGTCGAAATCCACCGATGGGTGGTCGACATCGGGATCAGGACGTAGTCGCCCTGCTTCGCCTCGAGCGCACCGAAAACGGTTTCCACTGTGGCCGCGCCGGATTCGACGTACACCATCTCGTCGCCGAGAGCGTTGCGGTAGAGCGGCGATTCCTTGCCGGCGACGACATACGAGATGCGCACGTCGCCGTTGCCGAGGATCAACCGACGTCCGGTTACGACGTCGGTTTCCGCCCATACCGACTCCGGGAAGAGGTCGTGAAGCTTCAGGTGCCTCGGCGAGAGCGGATGGTTGGGCGTCGTGGTCTGATCTGGCAGCTCCCACACCGTGGCGTCGACGATCGCCGAGGGAATGTGCCGGTGATACAGCAGCGACGAATCGGAGGAGAAGCCCTCCTCGCCCATCAACTCCTCGAAGTAGAGCTGACCGTCCTCGTCACGGTGCTGCGTGTGCCGCTTCGGCGGGATGTTGCCCGCCTGCCGATAGAACGCCATGACCGGCCTCCTCGATGTGTCGTCGCTTAGTAAACACATTAACTAGTTTGAGGGCGTGATGGCAAGCACAGGCCGATAACGACGCCAGGAAGGATCTAGTTGCGTCCGCGAACGTCGAACTGGCTACGGTTGGTGATCAACTTGTCGAGCAGCATGACGAGGATGCGCTGCTCAGGTTCGGTGAGCACGCTCGCCCACGCATGTTCGCGCTCATTCTGCTCACGATAGATCTCCCCGATCTCCCGGCGACCGCGCTCGGTGAGCGACAGCTGCACCGATCGGCCGTCCCGCTCATCGGGTGTTCGTTCCATCAGACCGGCGCCGACCAGCGACTTCGTGAGATTGGAGACCGCAGCCCGACTCATGCCGGTGAGCTCGGCCGCACTCTTCGCATCGATCGGCCCGGCCAGCCAGGTGACGAACATCAGCCGGAACGACGACCACGACAGCCCCCGCGGACGGTGGATCGACGACTCGAGGTCGTAGGTCACCACATTGGACGCCCGGTTCAGCGTGAGCAGAACCTGCGTCGCCAGTTGGTGCGTCGATCCGTACTCGGTGCTCAAACGCCGATTGGCCAGTTCGATGAACGACCAGAAGTCGAGGCGCTCGGGCACCTCGACAGGCACCGGCGCAGCGTCATCGCTCATGAGGAAACCCTATCGCGACCGGGTGGCGGGCCGACTGCCCGCCACTGTCGCTTTTAGTATATCTATGAACTAACTGCGCCCCGTGAGTACTTATTAACACTCGGTGGTTAAGAAGTACTCACAGGCGGCGGAGCCGCAGCGCTCAGCGCTGGTAACCCCTACGCATGTCATCGACGATGCGCGGCCTGTCAAGCGTGGAGGGCTCGAGTTCGCGCGGGGGTCGGTCGCGGGAAAAGACCGCGGACGCCGCGAGAGTGGGGCCGTCGAGGAATCGCAGCTCGGGCGCGTCCGACGGGAGGCGTAGCGACGGCGCCTCGGACTCCGGGGAGGCGAGGACGAACCCCCAGTCGCCGAAGCTGGGCACCAGTACGTGGTACGGCGTGACACTCAGGCCCGCCGACGCGACTGTGGAGGTGGTCCGCCAGAACGCGTCCGGTGTCGAATAGGGGCTTCCCGCTTGCACGACCATCAGGCCTCCGGGTTCGAGCGCCCGGGCCGCGAGCCCGTAGAACTCGGTGGAGTACAGGCGTCCGAGCGCCGGGGTGTCGGGATCCGGAAGATCGACGATGACGGCGTCGAAGCCGGTGACGGGTGGATCCCGCAGCCACCGGAAGGCGTCGTCGATCACCACGTGCACGCGAGGATCCTGCAGTGCACCCTCGTTGAGGTCGGCGAGGCGGGTGGTGGCGAGTTCGATCACGGCGGGGTCGAGTTCTACTTGCACGATCTCTCGCACGCCGTTCAGCCGCAGTACTTCCCGGGCGGCGAGACCGTCACCCCCGCCGAGGATCAGCACCCTTTCCGGGTTGCGGGCCATCGCCGGGTAGACCAGGGATTCGGTATAGCGGTGCTCGTCGGCACTCGAGAACTGGAGGTCGCCGTCGAGGAACAGACGCACGTCCCCGCCGCGTTCGGTGATGACGATTTCCTGGTACTGCGACCGTTCGGCGGCCACCACCGGGTCGGTGTACAGCCGTTGCCGTGATGTGGTTTCGATATTGTCGGCGCGCACCAGCAACACGGCGATACTTGTGGCCGCCACGAGCAGTGCGACCACCGCGAGCAGTCGGGTGCGCACGCTCAGCTGCCACCTCAACAGGATCAGCGCCACGACCGCAGCCGCCACGAGGTTGATGATCCCAGTGATGGCGGCGCCGCGAATCATGCCGGCGATCGGAAGTAGGACGAACGGCCACAGCAATCCCCCGACGAGTGCGCCCGCGTAGTCGGCAGCGTTCAGGTCGGCCAGCACCTTGCCCGTCGTTTCGGCGTCGTTGTCGCTCCGCCCCGACTGCAGCAGAGTCATCAGCAGGGGCACTTCGGCGCCCACCAGGACACCGATGAGCGCTGTGGCGAGGACGAGAACGACTGCGCTGGAACCGAAGAACGTGAACGTCACATACAGCGTGACTGCGCTGAATCCCCCGGCGAGGCCCAGCACGATCTCCACGGCGACGAACGACACGGCGGCATGGGAGAGCAGTGGTTTTGCTGCGAGAGCGCCCACACCCAGGGCGGCCACGAATCCGGCAACGATCAGGGAGGTCTGGGTGATGCCGCCGCCGGTGAGGCTGATCGAGAGGGTGAGCAATGCCAGTTCGTAGATCAAACCGCAGGCGGCGCAGGCGGCGACCGCCGCGAGCAGGAGGACGCGGGAACGTCCGTCGAGCGCCCGCTTCGCCTCGGACTGTGCCGCCACCGCTGTCATCGGTTCAGGTGAGCGCGGCGGCGTTGACGAGCCCGATGGCGAAGAGCGACGTTCCGACCGCCCACGCGGCACCACACATCTTCGGGTTGCCGACCAGTTCGACGAGCCGCCCCGGCAGTAGGCGGTTCATGAGACGCAACGCGATCAACTGCAGGAGCACTCCGAACAGACCGTAGACCGCGGAATCGGCGAGCCCCTGGGCGAACCCGTCGTCGCTCGTGAGGATGGCCGAGACGACGATGACGGCGAGAGCAAGGTGGTTGGACGCGAGCAGGATGGCCGCATTCGGGTTCTTGTCGATATACACCTGGTGCCGAAGGTTGCCGGGCGTGGCCAGGTCGAGAACCAGGAAGCCGACCCCGAGGACGGCGATCCCGACCACGAAGTACGCCAGGGTTCCGAGCATGCCGACGACGAGGAGCCCGGCGTCGACGGTGCCGATTTCGGTGGCTGCGGCCGTATAGGTGATGTTCACGCACTACTCCCGAGTTGTAGGTCGATGGTCATTTGGCATCGCCGGATCCGCCACTGCCGCCCGCGCCGCCGGCCGGTGAGCCGGGGTTGAATCCGGGCCCCAGGTAGGCGAATCCACCGCTTCGGTATCGGCCGTCGATGTCTTCGACGCGGATGAGGCTGCCACCGCCCGGAGCCCCGCTGACGGTGACGATGTCGTCGTCGTAGCGCAGGTACTCGCTGCCACCGTCGGCTTTGCGGGCGGCCGGGGCTTCTTCGCTGACGATTTTCGACACCGTGGTCCCGATGGGGTCCTTGGACGTGTATGTCCTGGCGTCGCCGGAGGTGTTCTGAAGCGCGTACGTGTCTCCGATGAAGTCGCGGATGTTGCCGCCGCAGGCGGTGAGCGCCAGCATCACGAGTAGGAGCGGGGCGATCAGCGCCCGCCTGGCGTTGCGTGTCATGGCTGCCACCTGCTTCGCGTCTCCACGATTACCCCGTCCTTCTCGCCCGGATACAGGTGCCAGGTCTGCCAGGCCCACCCGCCCGCGTGCCCGGACCGTGCGGTCAGGGCCGTCAACGCGGTGGGGTCGCCGGGGAACGATCCGCAGATCCACCCGTCCGCCTCGGTGGCCTGACGGCGCAGCCAGTCGGCGGTCTCTTCGAGGTGGACGCGGTCGACTGTCCGGGTGTCGGACGTGAAGTGGTATCCACTCGCCCTCTCGGACACGGGCAGCGGCTGCCCGCCGGCCCGCACCGCATCACACGACACCTGCTCGGTGATGTGGTGGCCGCCGAGAGAGGCTACGACCGCGTGTGACGCACCGAGCACACCGAGGACGACGGAGTCGTTGCCGTTCACGACGGTGAGTTGTGCCAGCGGAACCGGGATTTCGGCGTTCACGACGAGACCGAGTGCGCGGGCCGTCACATCCCGTGACTCGATGTCCAGGATGTGCAACGTCATTGCGGTGGACCCGAGTGGATAACGGTGAGCTCACTGCGGGTGACGGCTCGGCCTGTGGATACCTCCCACGACTGCGTCCGAGCCCAGCGCTCGAACGACAGCAGTCCGGTCTTGTCGGCGGTCTCGTAATCCGCGTAGTCGACGATGCCGCTGGGCGCCGTCCCGGTAGTGCCTTCCGCGGTGAACGAGGCAGTACCACGCTCGATCTGCCGGTGCACCCGGTCGTCGAGGATGACGTCACCGTTCGGCTCGAGTCCGGTGCCTTCACGCCGCATCCACAGCGTCATCTCGAGGTTGCCCTCGTCGTTCTCGACGGTCAGCCACCGCTGCCCGGTCGAGCCGTCGAGCAGGTGTTCGTGCCAGATGTATCCCTCTTCGTCGAGGGTGATCGTGCCGCGCACCACGTGGTCGATGCCTGCGTACGTGATGATGTCGCCGACACCGATCTTGTACGGGTCGTACACCTCGGGGTAGTCGGCGAGCGGATCGACGCGGACTGGGGGCGCAGACTTCTTGCCTGTCCGGCTCCGCAGAATCAGCACGATGCCGACGATCACGACAACGATCAGCAGCAACAACAGCAGCTTGGTCAACGGTCTCTCCTGGCTCGGCGGCTCCGGCACGTGAGGCCCGTGACCGGCCCCCACCGGTGTGTCACCTTACTGTGCGACGCCTCCTCCGGTCTTCCCCGAGCGCAGAACGTACCGATTGCACAAGCGATGCAACAAAGGTTAGCCTAACCGAATGTCCGAGGGGTTCTTCCAAGGCTCGACCGACAGTGAGGGAATACATGGCCATCCCGCCGATTGCGACGTACCCGATTCCGGATGTTTCCGAAGTACCCGAATCGAAAGTCTCCTGGCGTCTCGACCCTCGACGGTCCGCACTGCTCATCCACGACATGCAGAACTACTTCATCGACGCCTACGACGTGCACTCGGAGCCGATGTCGACCGCGCTCGCCAACATGATCCGGATCCGCGAAGCCTGCTCGCTCGCAGGGATTCCCGTCGTCTACACGATGCAACCGGGCGACCAGCACCCGTCACGACGTGGCATTCTCGCCGATTTCTGGGGACCCGGACTTTCGTCGGGCCGCGACACCGAGGTGATCGAACCGCTGGCACCACGCGCCGGCGACATCCAGGTGACGAAGTGGCGGTATTCGGCATTTCAGCGCACCGACCTCCGGCAGCTGCTGGGCCATCACGGTCGTGATCAGCTGATCGTCACCGGCGTCTACACGCACATGGGGTGCATGCTCAGCGCGGCCGAGGCTTTCATGTCGGATGTCCAACCCTTCCTCGTTTCCGACGCAACCGCGGATTTCAGTCGTGAAGAGCATCTAATGGCATTGACGTACGCGTCCAAGCGATGCGGCTCGGTGCTCACCACCGACGCCCTGGTATCCGCGCTCGCCCCCCTCGAAGTCGGCTGACCACCGCAGAGGTCGCAAGCCGGAAGCCCACGCCGACAAATACCAGGAGCACCGTCAGATGTCCCTCTCGATATCGTCGCCGTCCGCCGCGGAAACTGCGGAGGGCACTACAGCACTGTGTCTGACCGCTGCTCAATGTGAGTTGTGGGCCGGGCATCAGCTCGACGAGACCGGATCGGCCTACACCACAGCCGAGTACGTCGACATCGACGGAACCGTGGACATCGGGGCGCTGACGAAGGCCGTACGCACGCTGATCGACGAGGCCGAGGTGTTATCGGTTCGGTTCGACGCCGAGCCGGATGCCGAACCCGTCGACGTACTGCAACTGCACGATCGCAGTCCCGAGGTCGAGACCTTGGAGCTGAGCCGGGACGCCGCCCTCGAGTGGATGCGGGCGGATGTCCGCCGACCGCTCGACCTCCTCTCGGCCGGTCCGCTGGTGCGCACTGCCGTCATCCGCGTGGACACCGGTGCCCTCTGGTATCTGCGGGCCCCACACGTTCTTCTCGACGCGTACGGTTATTCACTTCTCACGCGCCGGGTGGCCGCCCTCTACACCGCTTTCCACCAGGGCACCGATCCACGGCCCGCCCGTTTTCCCACACTGCGGGATCACGTCGAGCAGGCCCGGCAAGTCGACTCCGCACTGCCCGAACCGGAGCCACGAGCAAGCACTTCCGTCACCTTCACCGACACCACCCGCCGCCCGACTGCGGATCCGCACCGCGTCGCACTCATACTCGGGCCGGACGTGTCGACCGGCTTGCGCGCCTCCGCCTCCGCGCACGGCGCCACGTGGGCGGACGCGGTCTATGCTGCGGCCGCCGGCTACCTCGCCGCCCATACCGGCGCCGACGAGGTGACTCTCCGGGTCCCGGTGCTCGCACGCACAGGCGTGGAACTCACCTCGCCGGTCACCGCGACGAACGTCGTGCCGCTCCGCCTCTCACTCGGCGGACACCCCACCTTCGGCGACGTGATCACCCGGACGACGGCCCAGCTGACGAAAGCGCGCCCGTTCCAGCGGGTCCGGAACACCCATCGGAGTGCAGGTGGCGGGCCGGTGGTCAACGTCAAACCCTTCGATGCGGCTCTACGTTTCGGTCCGTCGCGCGGTGTGATCCATCAGGTGGCCACCGGGCCGGTGGATGACGTGGTGATCTCGGTGACCGGCGCAGGTGACCACCTCACCCTCGAATGGGCCGGAAATCCAGTGGTGTACAGCGCAGACGAGATGCGGGTCCACCTGCACCGGTTCGCGCAGTACCTCGAGCGAATCTCGTCCGCGCCCGGACCGGTAGCGACCGTAGACCTCTGCGCCGACGACGAGTGGGCGCTGTGGCAGTCGTCGGCCGGACTGCACCGGACTCAGCAGCCCGATGCCGATGCCGATGCCGATGGCGAAACCATCGTCTCCTCCTTCCTTGCGCAGGCGGGCCGTCACGCGGATCGTCGGGCGGTGAACGAGCTGACCTACCGGGAACTCGCTTGCTGCAGTGGAATTCTCGCGCGTCGACTTCAGGACGCAGGCGCCGGCCGCGGCACCGTGGTGGCCGTCAGCCTGCCGAGGGGCAGCGACCTGATCGTCGCGATCCTCGCTGTCCTGCGGTGCGGTGCGACCTATCTCCCCATCGATCCCTCGTCACCGGCAGAACGCGTCCGCTTCATCCTCGAGGACGCCGAACCGACTCTGGCCGTCGGCTCCACCGCAGTGCTGGGCCACCTACCCCGCATCGACCACCACGTCGCCGGGACCGCACCGTCGGCCTCCCCGGACAGTACGGTTCGCGCCGACGACATCGCGTACATCATCTACACGTCCGGCTCCACCGGTGTGCCCAAGGGAGTTCCCATCCCGCACCGCAACGTGATGCGCCTGTTCGCGGCGTCCCGTGAGTGGTTCACCTTTACCGCCGACGACTGCTGGCCACTGCTGCACTCGTATGCCTTCGACTTCTCCGTGTGGGAGATGTGGGGAGCCCTGCTCTACGGCGGGCGTCTCGTCACCGTCCCGGAGGATGTCGTCACCTCGCCCGCGGACCTCGCGGCGCTGTTGGTCGACGAAGGTGTCACCGTGCTGAACCAGACACCGTCGGCCTTCGGCCATCTGGTCGACGCACTCGACGCCGAAGGTGCGCGGGAGCGACTTCGCCTGCGCTACGTCGTCTTCGGCGGGGAGGCACTCGATCCTGCCGTTCTGCGTTCCTGGTTCGCCGCGGGCTCGTCTGGTGACACCGAACTGATCAACATGTACGGAATCACCGAGACCACCGTGCATGTCACGGCAGCTCGGGTCGCCGCTCCCGATTCCGTCGACATCGGGGTCCCCCTCGGCGATCTGCGCACCTACGTCCTCGGACCGGGGCTGCGTCCGGTACCGCCGGGCATCACCGGAGAAATCTATGTGTCGGGGCCCGGTGTGTCACCGGGATATCTCGGCCGTCGCGGGCTGACCGCGAGCAGGTTCGTCGCCGACCCGTTCGTGCCGGGCGGGCAACAGATGTACCGCACAGGCGATCTCGCGCGTTACGACGCCACCGGTTCCCTCTACTACCGCGGCCGGATCGACGACCAGATCCAATTGCGTGGGTACCGCGTCGAACTCGGCGAGGTCACGGCCGCGATGACCGCGGTGTCCGGGGTGCGTGCCGCCGTCGCCACCGTGTATGCACCGAAGTCCGGGGACGACAGGATCGTCGGGTATGTCGTGCCCGAACCCGGGACCGATCCGGACGTCATCGAGGACGCGGTGCGGGGGCACCTGATACGCACGCTCCCCGGGTACATGACACCGTCCACGCTGATGCTTCTCGATCGGTTGCCGCTGACGTCCCACGGCAAGGTCGACAAGGCTGCACTGCCGGTTCCGCGCTGGCGTGGGGCATCCGCCGACGGGCCCCGCACGGACACCGAACACCGCATCCTTCCCCTGTTCACCGCTGTGCTCGGGGCCGAGCAGATCGGCATTCACGACGACTTCTTCACTCTGGGCGGCAACTCCCTGCTGGCGGCCGCCCTGGTGTCGTCGATCAGTGCGGAACTCGGTGTCGCGCTGCGTGTCGCGACAATCTTCGACAATCCCACCGTGGCCGCAGTGGCCGCGCGCGTCGACGAGACCGGGAGAACGGGCACCGCCTCCGGCCCCCGGTCCCGGAACATCCCCGAGGGCACGGCTGTGCCATTGTCTCCTGCCCAGGAACGGCTCTGGTTCCTCGACAGCGCCGCGGGCGGCGGAACCTACCTCCTCGGCCTGGCAGTGGACTTCGACGTCGCACCGGATCCCGACGCTCTCGCCCTTGCATTCACGGACGTCGTCACCAGGCATCAGTCGCTGCGTACGGTCTTTCCCCTCGTCGACTCCGTTCCGCAGCAGGTGGTGTTGCCCGCCGAGCAGTCGAAGGTCCGCCTCGAACGGGTCGGCAACATCGGCAACATCGAAGCCCACGTCTCGGCAATGACCACGGTGGGCCTCGGACTGGCCGAGCAACCCCCGCTGCGTGCAGTCCTGTACGAACCGCAGCACACCCTCGTCCTGTTGATTCATCACATCATCGGGGACGAGTGGTCGCAGTCGAAACTGCTCGGCGACCTGACCTTCGCCTACAACGCCCGCCGCGCCGGCCGCCCTCCGGTGTTCGAACCTCTCCCCCTGCAGTATCCGGATGTCGCGGTCTGGCAGCGCGAACGTGCCTCCGGCGGCCGGCTCGACTACTGGGAGAAGCAACTCGCAGGGCTCCCGCTGGAACTCGGCTGGCGCACGGACCGGCCACGCCCAGCGCTGCCGACCCATCGCGGTGCCAGCGTGCACCGCACCTTGCCGCCGTCGCTGCACTCCGCGATCGAAGCGCTCGCGGCGGAGCGGCGCGCCAGTTTCTTCATGATCGTCCACGCCGCAGTCGCGGTGCTGCTGGAGCGACTCGGTGCCGGTGAAGACATCGCACTGGGCGTCCCCGTAGCCGGCCGCAGCCACCCCGACCTCGACGGCATGGTGGGCTGCTTCGTCAACACCGTCGTCCTTCGCACCGATGTGTCGGGGGCTCCCACATTCGACGAGCTGCTCGACCGCGTGCGGAGGGTCGACCTCGAGGCGGTCGACCACTCCGACGTCCCCTTCAACCGCATCGTCGAACTGGTCAACCCACCACGGTCCAGCGCCCGCCATCCGCTGTTCCAGGTGATGCTGTCGCACTGGAAAGACGACGGTTCACTGCAGCGGTTCGACGGCGCGGAGTCGTCGGTGCGGATGCTCGACGCCACGTCCGCGAAATTCGACCTGTCACTTCGCTTCCAGGAACACGCCGGTCAGGGTGGGGTCGACGTGACCATCGAGTACTCCACCGAACTGTTCGACGAGGCGACCGTCGATTCGCTGGCCGATCGCCTCGCCGTGGTGATCGAGCGACTCGTTGCCGGTCATGGCGAATCCATCGCAAGACTCGACATCCTCACCGACGTCGAGCGTGCGCAGGTGCTCGGCACGTGGTCACACCGGGGCCACAGCATCGAGGCCCGCACGTTCGACGAGTACTTCTCCGCGCAGGTGGCCCGCACGCCGGACGCCGAGGCTCTCGCCGTGGGACGCGGTGTCCGGCCGGCGACGTCCCTTTCGTACGGCGAGCTCGACGCGCGTGCGAATATGCTTGCACAGCTGTTGATTGCGCGTGGTGCCGGACCGGGAGACGTGGTCGCCCTCGCGCTCGACCGATCAGCCGAGTTGATCGTCGCCGTTCTCGCCGTGCTGAAGAGCGGTGCCGCCTACCTACCGATCGACCCCACGTATCCGGCGGACCGGATCGCGCACATGCTCGCCGACGGCTCCCCGGTCGCCGTCGTCACCTCGTCCGTCGGGGTACCGGATCGCAGCGCGCTGGGCACCGGCGTTCCGCTGATCGACCTGGACGACCCCGAGGTTGGGACGCTTCTATCCGCGCACCCCGCCGTACCTGTCACGGACCGTGATCGCATCCGGCCACTGCGACTCGATGACGCGGCGTACCTGATCTATACGTCCGGTTCGACGGGTGTGCCGAAGGGCGTCGTGGTTCCGCATCGCGGTATCGCGGACCTGTTGTCGTTGCAGTCGGACGTGATCGGGATGGACTCCACGACCCGGGCACTGCACTTCTCCTCGATCAGTTTCGATCTCGCGTTCTGGCAGATCATGTGGGGACTGCTGTCGGGCGGAACCCTGGTGGTCGCCACGGACGCAGACCGTGTCCCGGGTGAACCGCTCGCGCGCGTCATCCGCGACCACCGCGTGAACTTCGTGGGTGTCCCCCCATCTTTCGCGGCCGCGTTCCCGCCCGAGCACTCGATCCCCGACGGAGTCGATCTCATGCTCGGTGCCGAGAAACTCCCTGCCCAGCTGATCGAGCGGTATGCGCCCGGCCGGCGGCTTTTCAACGCCTACGGTCCCACCGAGTGCACGGTCAATGCCACGCTGGCCCTGGTGCGGCCGGGACACGAGGGCCCGGTACCGATCGGCGTCATCGATCCGGGTAAGCATGCGTACGTATTGGATTCGGGATTGCGGCCGGTGCCACCCGGGGTCTCCGGTGAGCTGTACCTTGCCGGAGCCAGCGTCACCCAGGGCTATCGTCACCAGAGCACCAAGACCGCCGAACGATTCGTCGCCGACCCGTTCGGAGACCCCGGCACCCGCATGTACCGGACATCGGACGTGGTGTGGTGGGGCCGGGACGGGCAGATCTACTTCACCGGCCGCGCCGACACGCAGGTCAAGGTGCGGGGGTTCCGCATCGAACTCAACGAGATCGAGTCCGTGCTCGCCGGCGACCCGGACGTCGAGCACGTCGTGGTCGTGGTGCGTGAGGACCGGCCCGGTGATCAACGCCTGGTCGCGTATGCCACGTCCGTTCCCGGCGGCCGCATCGACCCCGACCAACTGCACCGCCGTGCCGCCAGCCGACTGCCCGACTACATGATTCCCGCGGCATTCACTGCGGTCGAGGAGTTTCCGACCCTCCCGAACGGCAAGCTCGACCAATCGTCGTTACCCGTCCCGCACCTGTCGTTGCAGGTGTCCGAACGCGGTCCGCGCACGGCACGCGAGGAAGTACTGTGCCAGTTGTTCGCCGAGGCGCTCGGCCTCGAGCGAGTCGGTATCGACGACAGCTTCTTCGACCTCGGTGGCCACTCGCTGATGGCCGCTGGGCTGATGAGCGAAGTCTCGAAGCGACTGTCCGTGACCGCGACGGTGGCGTCAATATTCGCCGCGCCGACCGTCGCGCAACTTGCAGGCCGCCTCGACGACGATTCCGACGCCGACGCGCTCGCCGTCCTGCTGCCGTTCCGCACCGAGGGCTCCCGGCCGCCCGTGTTCTGCTTCCACCCTGCAGGCGGGATCAGCTGGGGGTATTCGGGACTGCTGCGGCACATCGACTCCGACTACCCGCTGTACGGGGTGCAGGCGTCGAACCTGTCGACCTCATCCCGCCCACCCGAGTCCCTTCAGGACATGGCCGCCGAGTACCTCGAGCACATGCGCGCGGTGCAACCGACCGGGCCGTACCACCTCCTCGGCTGGTCGCTCGGCGGTGTGGTGGCACACGCCATCGCGGGCGCGCTCCAGGAGCAGGGTGACGAGCTGGGCATGCTGGTGATGCTCGACTCCTTCCCTTCCGACGCCTGGGCGTCCATGCCGACGGAGCAGGACGCGCTGGCCGCACTGCTGTACATGGTCGGGTACGACCCGGAACCGCTTCTCGCGGAGGGACTGACGAGGCAGCAGGTGATCGACATCCTCCGGGGCGAGGGCAGCGCTCTCGCCGGCATCAACGAGCACACCCCCGCTGCGATGATCGACAACTTCGCCAACGCCGTGCGCCTCGAGTCCGAGCCCTCGCAGATCGTCGTCGATTCCGACCTGCTCTTCTTCACGGCGGCACGCAATCCCGCCACTGCGGCCACGCACCGACTCTGGGAGCCCTTCGTGAACGGAACGATCGTCAATCACGACCTCGACTGTGAGCACAAGGACATGACCCAACCCCGCTGGATCGGGGAGGTCGGCACGGTGGTGAACGAGGCACTGGCCGCGTTCGGCTCACGCACCCCACACACCCATCAAGTAAGAGAACAGGGAGATCGATGACAACGTCCGGAAGATATTGGCACAGAGCCGGGATCGTGATGCTCGCGGCAACCGCTCTGCTGGCCGGTGCCTGCAGCGAGTCGACGTCCGACTCGAACGACTCGGCGGCTTCCGCCACCGGACAGGCCGATGCGTCGGCCTTCCCGGTGTCGATTTCGTCGGCACTGGGCACCGCCGAGATCACGGAAGCCCCCGAGCGTGTGATCACGCTCGGCTGGGGCAGCGAAGATGCCGCACTCTCGCTCGGCGTCGTTCCCGTCGCCGTCCAGAACATGAAGTCCGATACCGGAACCGATGACGGCCTCCTGCCGTGGTCACGCGCACGCCTCGAGGAACTCGACCCGAACGCCGAGCCCACCCTGCTGACGGCGTCGAGCAAGGAGATGCCGTACGAGCAGATTGCATCGCTAGATCCCGATGTCATCCTCGCCGTGCACTCGGGACTGAACCAGGAGCAGTTCGACAAGCTGTCGGCCATCGCGCCCACGGTGGCATATCCGGAACGACGCTGGGCGACCAGCTGGGAAGACCAGATCACCACCGTCGGAAAGGCTCTCGGACGGTCCGCGCAGGCCGAGGAACTGGTCACGAAGACGCAGGAGACGCTGGCCGAGCAGAAGTCGCAGCATCCCGAGTTCGCCGGCAAGACCGTGGCGTTCGGTAGCGGCACCGAGCCGGGCTCGTACAACTTCTATTTCGACACCGATCCGCGGCTGAAGATGCTCGTCAGTCTCGGGTTCACCGTCGACCCGCTCGCGCAGCAGCTTCGGGAGGACAACGATCAGACCAAGTTCGCAGCTCCGGTCAGCCTCGAACTGCTGCCCACGTACAACCCGGATGTTCTCCTCGCGTGGTATCTGTCGCCGGAACTGCAGAACGAGGTGCAGTCGAACCCGCTGTTCGCCGGTCTGAAGTCGGTGCGCACCAACTCCTACATCGGCCTGACCGACCCGCCGCTGGTGTTCGCGTCGAGCTCACCGAACGTCCTGAGCATGCCGTGGCTGCTCGACAAGCTGGTTCCGCAGCTCTCGCAGGCCGCGAACAACGTCTCGACCAGCTAGTTCCCCCACAGCGTCACTGTGCCGCCGCCGAGAGGTCTTCGGCGGCGGCACTGCTGTAGGTGCGCAGTCCCTTCAGGACGAGCGCCAGGACGGCGAGCACGGCGATGCCGCCGGCGCCGTAGAGCAGGAACGCTTCCCGCGGGCCGACTGCGGCACCGACGGCACCGGCGACGAGTGCTCCCGCTGCCGAACCGGTGGAGATCTGCGCCCCCCACACACCGGCGACGCGGCCCCGGTATTCCTCCGGCGTCTCGGTCTGGATCACGGCGTAGCGCAGGATGTCGCCGACTACCCGCCCGAATCCGTGTGCGGCCAGGCCGAGGAACGTGACGGCGAACATCGGCACGGCGCCCACGCCCACCAGGCCTCCCGCTGCGATCATCGCGGCCAAGAACACTACGAGTCCCCCTCGACGGGCTGTCCCGGTCCAGCCGCTGGTGAGCGATCCGGTGAGCGCGCCCACGGCGGGGGCGCTGTAGAGGAAGCCGGTTGCGGCGGGACCGGTGTGGAGCACCTCGCTCGCATAGGCGGGCAGCAGAACGTTCCATCCCGTCAGCATCATCGCGCAGAAGCCCACGAGCAGAGTGCCGCCCACCACGGAATCCTTGGCGGCGTAGGTGAACCCGCTGGCGATCGAACGCAGGGGGCCCTCGGTGTTCTTGACAGGTGGTGGCAGCGAAGGCAACCGGGCGATGCAGTAGGCCGTGATCGCCGAGGAGACAGCGGCGAGCACGTAATTGGTGCCCACCGACGTGGTCGCGATGATCACGCCGCCGATCGCCGGCGACGCGACGGTGCCGAGGTCGGCCATGACCGTCATCAGTGCCCCAGCGGCCGCCATCTTGTCCTTCGGCAGCAGCGACGGGATCACGGCCATCAGAGCCGTCGACGAGATCCCGCCTGACAGTCCCTCGATCACGCCACACAGGTAGATCACCCACAGCTGCGGCGTCGGCAGAAACGCGTTGACCGCCAGGATCGCGAAAGCGATACCCGCACTGGCTCGCGCGAGGGCGATCACGGGTCGCCGGTCGTACCTGTCCGCGATCACTCCACCGAACAACGTGCCGATGAACACCGACGACCCCACGACGATGCTGGCCGCGCCGACCGAGAGTGTGGAACCGGTCATGTCGTACACCTGGAGCGGCACCGCCACGAGCAGCAGGCCCAGGCCGAAGATCGAAATGGTACGGGCAACGAAGATGTACCGGAATTCGCGGCTCGTCCGTAGCGGTGTCAAGTCGATTGCATACCTCGAGAATCCAGCCATCGTCATCCATTCACACTCGGTCGCAGCAGTTCGCCATTCCCGCTCGCGGAAGCGACGAACTATGCTTAGGCTTCACTAACCCAGCAACCTACCCCATGTCGCCGAAGACGCTCAACGAGTCGAGTTCCGAGCGACGAACCGGAGGGAAACCCGTGAGCTCTGCCCCGAAGACCGCACTCAGCCGGAACCGGATTCGCGAGGACGTCGCCGACGTGCTCGGCGTTCCGGTGACCGAACTGGACGATTCGGCGAACCTCCTCGACGAGGGCATGGACTCGGTGCGCGTCATGGCGCTGGTGGAGCGGTGGCGGACGGCCGGCGCCTCCGTCGATCTCGTGGACCTCGTCGGCGAGCCGACCCTCGACGCCTGGTTCGACGTCACTGCGGCCCGATGAGCGCGCCCCGCCTCCCACTTGTTCTGCAGGTCGCCGACATTCGCCCGGTCACCCCACGGATGACGTGCGTCCGGTTCGCCGGGACGGAGGTACTCGACTACGCCGCGGGATCGTGTGTACCCAACATCAAGTTGTGCTTTCCGCATCCCGTGCACGGACTGCTACTCCCTGATCCCGACGTGAGCGGCCGCTACCAGTGGCCGGAGCCCGAGGGACGGCAACTGGTACGCACGTACACGGTGCGGCGGCTCAGCCGGGAGAACGCCGAACTGGACGTGCATTTCGTCGACCACGGCGATGACGGTGTCGCTGCAGAGTGGCTCCGGAGCGCCGCGCCCGGTGATCGGCTGGGTGTGCTCGGCGGCGGCGGTAAATCGATCCGTCCCGCGCAGTGGTACCTGCTGGCGGGCGACGAGTCGGCACTTCCCGCCATCGCAGCCATCCTCGAGGACCTGCCCGCCGATGCGTCGGGACGGGTGCTGATCGACGTCGCCGACGAGCACGAGCGCCAGGATCTACGTCATCCAGCCGGAGTCGAGGTGGAATGGCTGTACCGCCGCGGCGGTGCCAGTCGCCTCGCCGACACGGTCCGTGCCGCTGTCCTGCCCGCCGACCGGTCCACGGTGTTCGCGTGGGTGGGTGCCGAATCTGCTACGGTCCGCGAACTCCGCCGATACCTGCGCACCGAGGTCGGGCTCGATCGGTCCCAGGTGCTGCTCATCGGGTACTGGCACCGCGGCATGTCCGAATCGGCGTACAAGGCGGCCGCCGACAACGACCGTGACCCGGCCGAGTCCTCGAGTCGACCCGGCATTTCCCGGACGACCGCCTAGGCTTGACCCGGCTGGTCGGGTGCGGGTCGACCGGTGTCGACACGGGAGGACGCGAGGGGCAATGGCACACGAGACGAGCGGGTCCGGCAAGACGAGCGTGCTTCGGACACCACGCTTCTGGATCGCACCGCTGTTGCTGGTGTCGATCGTCATGTCGCTGTTGGCCGCGCTGTACATGGGCGGCATGCTCGACCCCACCAAGAATCTCGACCATTTCCCGATCGCGCTGGTCAACCAGGACGAGGGTGACACGCTGCCCGGCTCGACTCCGCCCCAGCAGCAGAATCTCGGCGACCAGATCGAGGCGGGGCTGATCGAGGGTGTCGACCCCGAGAAGGTGGAACTCCGGCGAATCGGAATCGCCGAGGCGCAGTCGAAACTCGACAACGGTGACCTCTACGGTGCCATCGTCATTCCGAGCGACTTCACGAAACGCACGTTCATCCTGGCTCAGGCGAGTGTGATTCCCGGTGACGTGGAGCTGCCCGTCATCACCATCTACACCAATCCGCGGGCAGGAACGATCAGCGCGAATCTGGTGTCGAACATCGGTCAGATGGCGATGGACAAAGCCAATCAGACGATGGGCGAGCAACTCACCGCCCAGGTGACACAGCAACTCGCGGCCACCGCACCCGATGCCCAGCTGTCGGGCGCCAGCCGGCTCGTCCTCACCGACCCCATCGACGTCCGGACCGTCGCCCACAACCCGCTGCCCGAAGGCACCGGATATGGTCTGGCGGCGTTCTACTACGCCCTGCTCCTCGTCCTTGCGGGATTCACCGGCGCCACCATCGCGAGCACTCTCGTCGACGGCATGCTGGGATTCACCCCCACGGAGGTCGGGCCGCTGTACCTGCACAACGAGGCAGTGCCGATTTCGCGTTTCAACACCTTGCTGGTCAAGTGGGCCCTCATGACACTGCTCGCGGGAATCGTTTCCGGGCTGTACTTGTGGATCAGCTCGGCACTGGGACTGCCGATCACGGACCCGCTGGCCCTGTGGGAGTACGGGGCTTTCGCCATCGCAGCCGTAGGTATCACGGCCATGTCGGTGATGGCCGCGTTCGGTAACCTCGGGCTGCTCATCAATCTGATGATCTTCGTCGTCCTCGCGCTGCCCTCCTCGGGAGGAACCATCCCACTCGAGGCTGCACCACGGTTGTACACCTGGCTCGGCGAATTCGAGCCGATGCACCAGATCTACATCGGGGTGCGCGCCATCCTGTTCTTCGGCGCGAAGGGCGACGCAGGACTCATCCATGCAGTGTGGATGACCGCCGGAGGTCTGCTCATCGGCCTGATCTTCGGGGCCGTCGTCACCCGTTTCTACGACCGTAAGGGACTGCATCGCCGGCACAAGGCACCGAACGCACCCGAAACGGTGGACGTGGCCGGAGCGTAGATCAGGCGGACGAACTCGACCAATACGTTCCGAACTGTTCGTACCAGGGATGCGGGGCCGGTGCGGCCGCCAGGATCCTTTCGACGAACTGATCGGGATCGCCGAGTTCGGACACTCTGACTCCCCGGGCCTTGTAGTCGGCGAATGTGGAGTGGAGTCCGGCGATCACCTTGTCGGTTACCGACCGCTCGAACTCCTCGATGGTTGCCATCGGATGCGCCTCCTTCCGGCGAGAAGCATCTTGCCCCAGTGTACTGCCCTACCTGCGGGTTTCCTCGCTGCCGACGGGGGCGTCCCGGCCTGTCGGAGGCGGGGAGCAGACTGAGCCCGTGAGAGTGGTGATGGTTCCGGACGCCGATGGTGGTGCGACGACGATCCGCACCGATCCGGCCGGAGTTCCGCTCGAGTCGCCACGACATCACTCCGACGCCGCGGGTGCGGTGCGCGACATCGAAGCCGCCGATCATCCCCGCTGGATCTGGACCGGCACCGCGGCCGTCTACCCTTCGTTGCTGCGGGCCGGAATACGGGTGGGGCGTTGTCACGACCTCGCCCTCACCCACGCGATCCTGAGCATGCGCGTCGGGGTTCCGGCGCCACCCGCCGAGGAACCGCTCACCGACGATCGTCTCGGCCTGTTCGACACCACACCGGTCGCCGATCCTCAACAGGTGGTCGCCGACTTCGCCGCACAACGGAAGACGATCGGCACCGATTCCCGGCTGGATCTTCTGGTGGCGGCGGAGTCGGCGGGCGCGCTCGCCGCCGCGGAAATGGGCTTCGACGGATTACCCTTCTCGGCTCCCGCCCACGAGGCGTTCCTCGAAGCCGCACTGGGACCACGCCCGGTGGGGTACGACCTTCCCCAGCGCATCCAGACAGTGTCCGCCGAGATCGGTGCGGCGTTCGGCCGCAGCATCAACCCGGCGTCCCATGTGGAGGTAGTCGACGCCTTCCGCCGCGAAGGCATCGAACTGGTGTCGACGCGCAAGCATCTGCTGCGCGAGATCGACCATCCCGCCGTGCCCCTTCTCCTGCATCACCGCGACCTGTCGAAGTTGTTCAGCACCAACGGCTGGCAGTGGCTCGACAGCTGGGTCCGCGACGACCGCTTCCGGCCGGTCTACGTGCCTGGTGGTGTGGTGTCCGGCCGCTGGGCGAGTCGTGGTGGCGGGGCGCTGCAGATTCCGAAGCCGCTCCGGTCGAGCGTGATCGCCGACCCGGGTCACACCTTCGTCATCGCCGACGCCGGTCAGCTGGAGCCCCGCATTCTGGCGGCCATGTCGGGAGACCCGCGCATGGTGGCTGCGGCGGGCGCGGATGACCTGTATGCCCCGGTAGCCGCAGAGACGTTCGACGGTGACCGCGCCAAGGCCAAGGTGGCGATCCTCGGTGTTCTGTACGGTGCCACGGCGGGTGAGGCCCGTTCGCTACTCACCCTGCTGCGCACACGTTTCCCTGTCGCAGTCGAGTACGTGGAGAAGGCTGCCCGGGAAGGCGAACGGGGTGAGGTGGTGCATTCGTGGCTCGGCCGGGCCTGCCCACCGCCCGCATCCGATTTCTGGACACACGGTGACGCCCGTTCGCGTGGGCGGTTCACGCGCAATTTCGTCGTGCAGGCCACCGCCGCCGAATGGGCGCTCTGTGTGCTGGCCGATCTACGACGCCGGCTCGCCGACGATTCCGACAGCGAGCTCGTCTTCTTCCAGCACGACGAGGTGATGGTGCACACCCGGAACCCGGAGACGGCTACCCGGCACGTTCTCGGAGCCGTCGACGTGGCCACCCGCCTGCTCTTCGGGGACACCCGGGTGCGGTTCCCCATGGACGTGGCAGTGCGGGACTGCTACGGCGAGAGTTCTATCGAGTCCTGACCACACCAATTTCCGGTGTCGCCGACGGGCCACGCGTGGTGTACTGGGACCCATTGCTGGTGGGGGCGGCGAAGGAGAACCCATGACCAAGTTGGATTCGACGGGCGCGAGCACAAGCGGTGAGGCGCCGCGCAAATTCCGCTGGCCCGCGTTCACCATCGTGGCCATCGCGATCATCGCCTTCTTCGCGGGGGGATTCGGTGGGTCGTTCCAGGGAAAGCTGACCGAGGTTCAGAAGAACGACAACGCCGCCTACCTGTCGAGTACCGCAGAGTCGACCGTCGTCACCAACGAGTCGTCGAAGTTCCTCACAGTGGAGACGATTCCCGGCTTCGTACTGTTTCACCGCGACTCGGCACTCACCGATCAGGACAAGGCTGCCATCGCGCAGGCCGGCGAGGACATTGCCGCCGTCGAGGGCGTCGATGCGGAGGGGATGTCGCAACCCCAGTACTCCGAGGACGGCACCACGGCGTCGATTTTCGTTCCCCTCGTCGCAAAGGAGAACGGCACTGCCGTCGCCGGTGACGTGCTCGCCACCACGGAACAGGATGTGCTCACCGCAGCCGAGAACGCGGCCGTCGGGCTCGAGGTGCTCCCCGCGGGGCCCGGCGGTCTACTCGTGGCCTTCATCGATGCGTTCGCCGGGCTCGACGGCGCCCTACTCGGTGCCGCCCTGCTCGTCGTCGTCCTGATCCTGCTGGTGGTGTATCGATCCCCGGTGCTGTGGTTCTTCCCGCTGTTCTCGGCGCTACTCGCCCTGGGCCTGGCGTCGATGGTGATCTACTTCCTCGCGAAGGCGGAGGTGCTCACGCTCACCGGTCAGAGCCAAGGCATTCTCTTCGTCCTGGTCATCGGTGCGGGCACCGACTATGCCCTGCTCCTGATCTCTCGGTATCGAGAGGAGCTCCATTTCTATCCCAGCCGGTTCGACGCGATGGCCAAGGCCTGGCGGGAGTCGGCTCCCGCCATCACGGCGTCCGCGGTCACCGTCATCCTGGGCCTGCTGTGCCTGACTTTCTCGGAGCTCAATTCCAACAAGAGCCTCGGTCCCGTTGCTGCCATCGGCATCGCCTGCACGTATCTGGTGATGATGAGCTTCCTGCCGGTGGCTCTGGCCACCGCCGGTCGGTGGGTGTTCTGGCCACGCAAGCCTCGGGTGGACGAGGCAGCGGATCTCACCACGCACGGTCTGTGGGGCAAGATCGCCGCCCAGGTCGGCAGCAAGGACCGGCCGTTCTGGATCGGTACGACAGTGCTGTTGGCCGCACTGTTCCTGGTGGGCATCGGCAGTTTGAAGACGGAGGGGCTGACGTCCTCCGAGAGCTTCACAAACCGCCCGGACGCCGTCGTCGGGCAGGAACTCTACGACTCCAAGTTCGATCCGGGCGCCGGTGCGCCGGCCGTCATCCTGACCAACGCCGCCCAGACGCAGGCGGTCATCGACGCGGTCAGCGCTGTCGACGGGGTATCGAAGGAGCCCGGCGCCGTGTGTCCACAGGTCGACGTGGCGAAGCTGTCCGCACTGGTCAAGGCGAACCCCGAGGCGGTGGCGTCAGCCGCAGCAGGACAGACGGGCTGCCCGCCCGACTTCCTCACCGCAGCGCCGATCGACGGTCGCATGGTGGTCAACGCGACTCTCGCCGACTCGTACGATTCCCCGGAGGCCCTGGCGACCGTGGAGCGACTACGTGAGACGGTGCACGCAATTCCCGGCGCCGACGGCTTGGTCGGTGGAGGCACCGCAACCACCCTCGACGTGCAGACGGCGTCTGTGCACGACCGGAACCTGATCATCCCCATCGTGCTCGTCGTGATCTTCCTGGTGCTGGCCGTGCTCCTGCGCGCACTGCTGGCACCGGTCATCCTCATCGCCACGGTGGTGTTGTCCTTCGCCGCGACTCTGGGCGTGTGCGGATTCTTCTTCACGCACGTGTTCCACTTCGCCAACGCCGATCCGGCGTTCCCGCTGTTCGCCTTCGTGTTCCTCGTGGCACTGGGCATCGACTACAACATCTTCCTGATGACCCGTGTGCGCGAGGAAACCCAGGAGCACGGCACACGGTCGGGCGTGTTGCGCGGACTGGCGGTCACCGGTGGCGTGATCACGTCGGCCGGTGTCGTCCTCGCAGCAACGTTCGCGGTGCTGGGTGTGCTACCTCTGGTGTTCCTCGCCGAGGTCGGTTTCGCGGTGGCCTTCGGCGTGCTCCTCGACACGATCATCGTGCGCAGCATCCTCGTTCCCGCCCTCTCACACGACATCGGCAAGAAGATCTGGTGGCCGTCCGATTTGGCACAGGCAAAGGACTAGGGTGTTGAAAACGAAGGGCTAGAACGCCTCTGCAGTCCAGAGGTGGAAGAGGGCATACGCACGCCACGGCCGCCACGCCTCGGCGAGAGCGGCAGCTTCGCTGCCCTTACCCACGCCGAGTGCCCGCCTGAGAACGAGGTCGTCGGCAGGAAACGCGTCCGGGTCGCCGAGCACTCGCACCGTCAGATAGTCCGCCGTCCACGGTCCGATTCCGGGCAGCGCGAGTACACCGGCCCGGAACTTCGCCGGTTCGGTGTCGGCGTCGAGCCGCAACCCGTCCGCGGCGGCGTGCGCAAGCGCATGCACAGTGCGTGCCCGGGCGCCGGTCAGACCGATCGCGGAACGCAACTCCTCCGGCGATCGATCGGCCAGTACCTCGGGTGCGGGAAACGCACGGAACTCGCCGTGCACCGGTCGCCCGTAGGCAGCGACCAACCGGGCACCGAACGTCCGCGCTGCGGCGAGCGACACCTGCTGGCCCAGCACGGTAAGGACTGCGGTCTCGAAGCCGTCGACGCTGCCCAGCCGGCGGAGTCCCGGCCGCAAGGTCACCAGCGAAGCGAGTTCCGGGTGCCGGACGAGTGCGGCGTCGATAACCAGCGGGTCTGCGTCCAAATCGAGCCAGCGGCGCACGATATCGGTCAACTCCCCGATATCGGCGGAATGTGCCGGGACGATGTGGGTCTCGACATGCCGTTTCTCGGGGCGGACGACAACGGTCACCAGGGCGGGTCCGTGCGCGGCGTTCACCACGCGTGTGTGGGCGCCGGTGTCGGGATCGTGCCGCTCGAGACCGGCGATGGTGTGGGCTCGCAGTGCACTCCACAGCGGAGCGTGGGTGAAGGGGTCGCGGTAGGGCAGGAGAACCCTCACGCTGCGGCTTCCAACGTCAGTAGCAGGGACTTCGCTGCGGCCCCGCCCACGTACTGGCCGAGGCTGCCGTCGCTGCGCACCACTCGGTGGCAAGGCACCACCACTGGCAGAGGGTTTGTCGCGCAGGCGGTTCCGACGGCCCGCACGGCGCGGGGACTGCCCGCAGCGGCCGCGACGGTGGCGTAACTCCACGTCTGGCCGTAGTGGATCTCGGGTAGGTGGGTGAGCACCTCCCGCCGGAAGCCCTTGGCCAGGCGGAAGTCGAGCGGGACGTCGAACGACGTGCGTTCCCCCCGGAAGTACTCCTCGAGTTCGCGGGCCACCGCGTCCAGCCGGGCCGGTGCGCGGAGTATCCGGGGACTGATGTGCTCGGCGAGTCTCTGCAACACGGCATCGTGGCCCTCGCCGGCGAAGGCGACACGCACCAGGCCACGGTCGGTCGCGGCCAGCAGTAGTGAACCGACAGGACTGTCCACGGTCCGGTACGCGACGTCGAGGAGTCCGGCGTCGGCGGCGGCGGCGGTGAGCCGGGTGCGGAGTCGTCGTTCGACCTCGGAATCCGATACCGACAAGGCGTCGATGATGTCCGGAATGGTGTTCATCCTCTTTCTCCACTCACTCTTTCTCCCAGCATCGAGATCGAGCGGGACCTACGCAGGGCCGCAATACCGTCGGCCGCGGCGCGTCTGGCAGCGTCCGGCGAGTTGCCGAGAATCACCGCGATGTCGGCGTAGGGCAATCCTGCCAGGTAGCGGTAGGCCACGGCTGCGCGTTGTTTCATGGGCAAGGCACCCACCGCCTCCCACAATTCGGGGTCGCCGCTTCCGGGCAGCCCGCGGTCGGTGGTCTGCTCGGGAACGTGATCCGTGGGAACGGCCCGGCGTTCCCGGGCCCGAATGTGATCGAGCGCCTTGCGGTGCGCGATGGTCACGAGCCAGGCCTCGACGTTACTTTCAGGCCGCAGATCGGGATACGCGCGCATGGCGGCGAGAAACGTGTCCGACCAGGCGTCTTCGGCGTCGACCGGGCCGACCACCGCCCGGCAGACCCGCAACACCGTGGGGCCGTGCTCGGCCACGATCTGCTCGAACGGAATCAGGCCCATCGGCTCAGCCGGATTCCCGCCCGTTCCGCTTCGCGGGTCAGCAGGAAACGCTTGCGGTCGAGCCCTCCCGCATACCCCGTGAGGCTGCCGTCGGTTCCGACGACCCGGTGGCACGGAACGATGATGCTGATGGGATTCTTGCCGTTCGCCGCGGCCACCGCCCGGATGGCCGTGGGACTCCCGAGCGCCGCCGCCAATTCCCGGTACGTCCACGTCTGCCCGTACGGGATGGTCCGCAGCGTGTCCCATACCCGCTGTTGAAACGGTGTGCCGCGGGCGGCGAGAGACAGCGTGAACTCGGTGCGTCCACCGTCGAAGTACTCGGTGAGTTGTGTCGCGGCAGCCTCGAAACCCCCGTCGCCGCGTTCACCGAAAGTCGCGACATCGGGCTGATGCCGATGTTCGGCCATGTAGATGCCGCTGAGAACCCCGTCCACGCTGACCAGCGTGAGGGGACCGATCGGGGAATCGATGACGGTGTGTGCTGCTCGTTCGGCATTCACGGGAACAATCCTTCCAGGTGTGCTGACCTCTGACAGGTAGACGCCTGGTAACGCCGAAACGTGAGATCACCCCGATGCCCCATTCTCGCGGGGCCGTCGTGAGACGGCCCCGCGAGGGCATCAGGCAGGATGTGGGAATGGCTCTCGCATTCCCCAGCCCCGACGACCTCGTGCGCACCGCCACGGGTATGGCCCGCTGGTCGATGGACACCGCTGGTTTCGCTGCCTCACTCCCCGATCGAGTCGCCGCGCTGCTCGACCGAGTGGAGGTGCTCATCACCCGGATCGAGACAATCAGCGAACGCGCCGAAATGGCCGTCGCCAAGGCGAACGAGGTAGCCGACCGAGCCGCGACCGTGGTCACCTCGAGCACGGAGGTGTCCACCTCGGCTCAGACCCTGATCGGCCTGTACGAGCCGCTCGCAACCAAGGCGGCGCCGATGGCGGCACGGTTCGTCGACGACCTGTCGGAGGACGAGATTCATGCGGCGATCGGGTTGGTGAATCATCTTCCCGAGCTGACACTGCGTATGGAGGGGTTGCTGCCCATCCTCGCCAGCCTCGACACGGTGTCCCCGGAGATTCACCTGCTCCTCGAGGAAGTGCAGGGTGTGCGTCAGGCGATCCAGGGCGTTCCCGGCTTCAGATTCTTCCGTAAGCGCGGCGAAGCGAAAGAGGACGACGAGGTCTGACGTCTACTCAAGCCCGGTACCCGTCCGTTCCCGCGCGCCCGACGACGATCTTGGGCACCACCGCGCGGGACGACAGTCGCAGCAGCGCATCGACCAGTTCGACGATGTCGTTTACCTCGATCATCGACTCCGGCGGAATCTTGTCGTGGGTCCACGCGGACATGTCGGTGTCGACGAACGCGGGAGCCAGGGCGGTAGCGGACACTCCGTTGCCCGACTCCTCCACGTTCAGTGTCTCGACCAGTGACATCAGGGCGGCTTTGGTGGCCCCGTAGACGGCCAGTCCCGCTTCGGCGTAGACGCCGGTGATCGAGGCCAATGCGATGACCTTGGCGCCTTTCGCCGGATTCTCGGTCGCGGCGGTCCGGAGCATCGGCAGCGCCTGTTGCAGCAAGCTGAACGGGGCCCGCAGATTCACATCGACGCTCTTGGTGAAGCGGCGCATCGGAAACTCGCCGATCGGCCCGGCCGTCCCCACACCTGCGTTGAGCACCAACGCATTCAGTGAACCGAAGGTGTCGGCATGCGCGGTTACCACGCGGCCGGCGGAGGCTTCATCGGCGAGGTCGCCGGCCACGACGACCACCTCTTTCGCGCCGGCCGCGCGCAGCTCGGCTGCCACGACCTCGAGACGCTCGGCGTCACGAGCACTGAGGGTCAGCCCGTAGCCCGCTTCGGCGAGGCGGGTGGCGATACCGCGACCGATTCCGCGCGATGCTCCCGTGATCAGTGCAGACCTGCTCATGCGGACTTCCCCTTCAGTGCGCGCAGTCCGGCGTCGACGAGCGCGGGCACCGCCTCACCAGCCTTGTCGAATCCCTCGGCCGCCGTGGCACCCGCGCGGTACCGGTGGTGGATGCCCTGGGCAATGACGGCCAGTTTGAAATTGGCCAATGCCAGGTAGAAGTTCCAATTCTTCAGTTCGCGACCGGACGCCACGGTGTACCGCTGGGCCAGATCGTCGGCGGCCGGCATCCGCGGACTCGTCCACGCCGCAGCTTCACCGAGCACGAGGTCGAAGGCGGGCGCGCGATAGACGCACATCAACGCGACATCGGTGAGAGGGTCGCCGAGAGTCGACAGTTCCCAGTCCACTACCGCCGCAACCTTGGTCACGTCTGCGGCGGACAGGATGGTGTTGTCGATCCGGTAGTCGCCGTGCACGATCGACGACTCCGACCGGTCGGGCACCGATTCCGCGAGAGCGGCGTGCAGACGATCGACGTCGGCCGAATCCTCGGTCTTGACCCTGGCCCACTGGCCCGCCCACAGCTTCACCTGCCGGGCGACGTATCCGTCGGGGCGCCCGAACTCTCCCAGGCCGACGGCCTGATAGTCCACGTTGTGCAGGTCACCGATCACCCGGACCAATTCGTCCACACAGGAGTCGATTTCGTTGTCGGACAGTACATCGAACTCCGACTGGGTGCGGATCACCTGTCCCGTGACGTGTTCGACGACGGTGAAGGGGGCCCCCATCACGCTGTTGTCCTCACACAGCGCCACCGTGGCTGCGACGGGAACGCTCGTGCCCTGCAGCGCCGACGTGACCCGGTATTCGCGGGCCACGTCGTGCGCGGACGGTGTGAGCCCCGCGGTGGGCGGCCTTCGCAGCACCCACCGCGAGGAGTCGTCGAAAATTGTGTAGGTGAGGTTGGACTTTCCGCCGGAGATCAGTTCGGCCCGCAGTTCGCCGTCGAGCGAAACCTGCGACTCCGTCAGGAACTTCTCCAGGGCAACGAGGTCGAGCCCGCGATGCTCGGTCATGCCCCCGCCTCCCGCGCCGCTTTCTTCGCGGCACCGATGACGCGCTTGGCGATCGCCCAGCGATGTACCTCGGACGGGCCGTCGTACACCCGGAACGGACGCACCTCACGGGAGAGCCGTGCGAGCGGCAGATCGCCGGACACACCGAGACCACCACACATCTGGATCGAGCGGTCGACGATCCGGAAGATCGCCTCTGCGGCATAGGTCTTGGCGATGGACGTGGCATTGCTCGCGTGCCCGCCCTGATCGAGTTCCCAGCACGCCTGTGTCAGCAACGCACGAGTAGCGGCAATGTCGATCTCGTTGTCCGCGACCATCTTCTGGACCATGCCCAGATCGCCCAGCTTGCCGCCGAACCCTTCACGCCGAGCGACGTGGGCCACCGCGACATCGTGACCGCGCCGCGCCGCACCGAGCCAGCGCATGACGTGCGTCATCCGGGCCGGGCCGAGCCGCACCTGCGCGTAGGCGAATCCCTCGTCCACCTCACCGAGCACACCGCTGTCGGGTATGAAGAGATCGTCGAAGAACACCTCGCAGTGGCCTCCGATCATCGCCCGGTCGAGCGTGTCGATGTGCCGGCCCACTTTCAGACCGGGCACGTCGGCTGGGGTGAGGAACATGGTGGCGCCGCCGCGATCGCCGGGCTGCCCCGACGTGCGCGCGAAAATGATGAAGAATCCGGCACCGTCGGCACCGGTGATGAAGTACTTGTGCCCGTTGATCTTCCACCCGCCGGGCACCTTCTCGGCCCTCGTGGTCAATGCCGACGGATCGGACCCGGCGCCCGGGGAGGGCTCGGTCATGGCGAAAGCCGACCGCACGTCACCGTGGGCAAGGGGAGCGAGGAACTGCTCCTTCTGCTCCGCACTGGCGATGTGCGCGAGCATGTGGACGTTGCCCTCGTCGGGCGCGCCGATGTTGAGGGCGATCGGGCCGAACAACGAGTAACCGGCTTCCTCGAAGACCGGGGCCCGGTCCGTCATGTTCAACCCGTGTCCGCCGTATTCGACGGGAGCGTGCGGGGCGAAGACACCGGCCTCCTTGGCGGCCTTCTGCAGCTCGACCCGCAGGGTGTCGCCACCTGCCGCGGTGATGTCGCCGCCGTGTTCGTCCTCGACAGGCAGCACCACCTCACGGGTGAACGCCCTGGTCTTCTCGACCAGCGCCGTCACCTCCGGCGCATAGGTCAGATCGATCGCCACCACTACCTCCAGTCAATACGAACACCCGGACCGACCGATCACTCGCTCGGTCGCATTGGAGTCGACGATCCCACAGGAACGTGACGTGGTCAAGACGTCAGTCGACAGCCCCTACCGTGCTACGAGCAATCACCAGATACCGTTCGACGATTTCGTCGGGCGACAACGGCCCGTCCTCGCGGTACCACGTGGCGACCGAGACACACATCGTCACGACAGCACGGCTCGCATCCTCCGGGAAGGGTGTCCGGAACAGGCCGGCTGCGACGCCGTCGCGCACGATGTCGTCGACCAGTTGCTGCTGCTCGTCCCGCAGGGCAATGTAAGCGTGCCTACTGTCCGGCTCCATACTCCGCGTCTCCCGGGACGCCACGAAGGACTGTTCACGCCGATACATGTGAAAACGCAGCAGGGATTCAATCACCGCGTCGAACCGCTCGCCCGGAGTCGGCCCTGCCTCGGCGACGGCCGCGCGACTGCGGTCGAGCAGGTCACGCATCACCGCGTTGGTCAACCCCACGAGCAGTGCCTGCTTCGAGGGGTAGTGATGGTAAAGGCCGGGTACGGACAGTCCGGCACGGGCCGCGATCTCACGAATCGAGGCGCCGTCGTACCCTTTCTCGACGAACGCAGCCAGGGCGGCCGCCAAAACCTTGGACAACCCTTGGTCCGTGTATTCCCGCCACGAACTACCGGCCTCCGTGCCGTTAACCGTCATGGGACATACGGTAGAGCGTCCCCTCAGTAGTCGTCGTCCGAGTACACGATCAGCCCACGCAGGTTCTTCCCGTCGAGCATGTCCCGGTATCCGTCGTTGACCTGCTCGAGGCGATATGTCCGGGTCACCAACTCGTCGAGCTTCAGCGTTCCGTTGCGATAGAGATCGAGGAGAGCGGGGATCTGCGACCTCGGGCCGACGCCGCCGAAGATGGCGCCCTGCAACCGCTTCTGCAGCAAGGTGAGCTCGAAGAGACTGAGGGTCACCTGCGTGTCTGCCGCGCTACCCATTCCCGTCACCACCACTTGGCCGCCCTTGCCGGTGATGCTCATCGCCGGCTGGATCATGTCGCCTTCGATCTCACCGACCGTGATGATCGTGACCTCGGCCATCCGCCCCCAGGTGATCTCGCCGATCGTCGGAGCCGCCTCCTCGACCGATGCGAACACATGGGTGGCACCGAATTCCTTCGCCTTCTGCCGCTTGAACTCCACCGGATCGATGGCGACGACGAAACGCGCGCCGGCACTGGCCGCGCCCTGCACCGAATTGATGCCGACACCACCGACGCCGATGACCACGACGGTGTCACCGACCTGCGTTCCACCGATCTGCGTGGCCGAGCCCCATCCGGTCGAGACGCCGCAGCCGAGGAGCGCCGCCTTGTCGAGAGGGATGTCGTTCTCGATCTTGATGACCGACGCCTCGCTCACCGTCACGTAGGGGGAGAAGGTGCCGAGCAGACACATCTGCAGAACAGGCTCACCGCCCAGGGTGACCCGGAAGGTCTTATCGGCGATCGCCTGCCCGGTGAGGAGACCGGCACCTTCGTCGCAGATGTTCTGCATGCCCTTCGCACAGGAACGGCATCGTCCGCACGCCGGGACGAAGGCGAGGACCACGTGATCCCCTTCGGCAAGATTCGACACTCCCGGGCCCACCTTGGTCACTACGCCTGCGCCCTCGTGGCCGCCCAGGACCGGAAAGAAGGGCAGGGGCGTGGCCCCGGTCCGCAGGTGCTCATCCGAGTGACACAACCCTGATGCCGCCAGACGGATCTGCACCTCCCCCGAAACCGGATCGCCGAGTTCGATTTCCTCGATCTCCCAGGGCTGCCCGATGCCTTTGATGACCGCTGCTTTCGTCTTCACGCCGACTCCTCGAGAAGGAAATATGGCCTGGATCACACCTACGTCGGAGTCTGCCTGAACTGTTCTCGCCGTGCAGCAAAATCAGCCGCGCACGGACGGCCCAAGAAGGAAGGGGGACCCGGCGACGCCCTGCTTCGGTACCGGGAGTTCACTAGAGTTGAGCGAGGTCGCCCAGATCGACAGTCATTTCCGACAGAGAGCCAGGGACCACCCGATGATCCACGTCCGTCATTCCGCGGTAGCCGCCGTCCCCATCGACGTGGCGTTCACGTACATCGACGACTACAGGACAGTCCCCGACTGGATGTTCGGCGTGTCGGAGTTCCATCCCATCGGCGAATTCGATCAGGGATTGGGTTCGACGTTCGATGCGTCGATTCACATCGGCCCGACCACGCTGCGGTCCCGCCTCGAGGTCACCGCATGGGAGAAGGATCGGGTGATCACGTTGGCATCGCTCGACGGCGCGGCCAACTCGTCGACATGGACGTTCGTGGCGCTCGGTCCGGACAAGACCGAACTCGGCGTCGACTTCGCGTACAAGCTCCCCGGAGGTTTGGCCGGCAAGGCCCTCGGGCTCATCGTCGAACCGTTCGTCGAGACGGCCGTGAAGAACACCGAGGCGACCTTGCGGCACAACCTCGAGGAGCTGTACGAGAAACGCGACGCCGACGGCAGCTAGCGGCCCGGCAGGAAAGCGAGCCGACCGACCGTCGTTCCCTCGCCGAGTCGAGCGAGTCCGTCCGCTACCTCGCTGAGTCCGAGGCGTTCACTGATCATCGGCTTGATGTCACCGGCATCGGCCAACCGTGTCAGCTCTGCGTGGCACTCCCTGATCGCCGCGGGATCGTAGGCGTTGTAGAGACCCCAATGCAGTCCGATGATCGAGTAGTTCTTGATCAGCGCATGGTTGAGGCCGGGCGAGGGAATGGTGCCACTGGCGAAACCGATCACGACGATTCGGCCCTCGAACGCGATGCACTTCGTGGACTTGGTGTACGAGTCGCCACCCACCGGATCGAACACGACGTCCGCGCCCCGCCCCCCGGTGAAGTCCTTCACTACGGCGACGAAGTCCTCACTGTGCCGGTCCACGACGAGATCGGCGCCGAGAGCCCGGGTGTACTCGGCCTTCTGCGGGCCGCCCACCACACCGATCACCTTTGCGCCGGCCGCCTTGCCCAACTGCACGGCCGCGCTACCCACTCCACCGGCTGCCGCCTGCACGAGAAGTATCTCGCCCGCCCGCAGCTGTGTCCTGCGGTGGAGCGCGAACCACCCCGTCTGATACCCGATCGACAACGCCGACGCCTCCGCGTCGTCCAAAGTGGCCGGTGCCGGGAAAGCCGTCGCAACCGACATAAGGGCGAGCTCCGCGAAACCGCCATTCGGCAGGCTGGGGATGCCGATCACCCGGTCACCGACCGCGAACTCGGTGACACCCTCGCCGAGCGCCACCACCTCGCCGCACAATTCCACCCCGGGAGTGAAAGGCAGCGGCGGCTTGATCTGGTACTCGCCGCGGCACAACAGCACGTCCGGGAAGTTGGCGGGAGCTGCAAGAACCTTGACCAGCAGCTCCCCGGACTTCGGCTCCAGGTCGGCGACGTCCTCGAAAGTGAGGACCTCCCTGGGTTGTCCTACTTCGTGCACACGCCATGCCTTCATCGATCAGTCCTTCGGTCCGCCGGCGACGTAGACGACCTGCCCGGAGACGAATCCGGCGCCTTCACTCGCGAAGAACGACGCGGTGTGGGCGATGTCCTCGGGCTGACCGACACGAGCGACAGGAATCTGTGACGCCGCGGCCGCTTTGAAATCCTCGAAGCTCATACCGACGCGCTCGGCCGTGGCGGCAGTCATCTCCGTCTCGATGAATCCGGGCGCAATCGCGTTCGCGGTGACGCCGAATTTGCCGAGCTCGAACGCCAGCGTCTTGGTGAAGCCCTGCATGCCTGCCTTGGCGGCCGAGTAGTTGGCCTGGCCGCGGTTGCCGAGCGCCGACGTGCTGGACAGGTTGACGATGCGGCCGAACTTGGCGTCGACCATGTATTTCTGGACGGCACGTGACATCAGGAAGGCTCCACGCAGATGCACGTTCATCACGGCGTCCCAGTCGTCGACCGACATCTTGAACAGCAGGTTGTCGCGGGTGATCCCGGCGTTGTTGATCAGGATCGTCGGTGCGCCCAATTCGGATGCCACGCGCTCGACAGCCGCCGTGACCGAGGCCTCGTCCGCCACATTGGCACCCACGGCGAGGGCCTCGCCGCCGGCCGACGTGATCGCGTCGACCGTCCCGGCACAGGCGGACTCGTCGAGGTCGAGGACGGCGACTGCATGTCCGTCGCTCGCCAGCCGCTGTGCGACGGCGGCGCCGATACCGCGGGCCGATCCGGTGACGATGGCGGTTCTACGGTCCTGGCTCACTTGTTTCCTCCATGGTGGTTGTCGTCGGTTGTCGAACGGTATTTGCGCAGTTCTCGTCTTGCGATGGAAAGTTTGTGCACTTCGTCCGGACCGTCCGCGAGGCGCAGCGTCCGCATATGGGCATACATCATCGCCAACGGGAAGTCGTCGGTGACACCGGCGCCGCCGTGCACCTGGATCGACCGATCGATGATCTTCAGCGCAATATTCGGGGCCGCCACCTTGATCGCCGCGATCTCCGTGCGCGCCTCCTTGTTCCCGACGGTGTCCATCAGGTAGGCCGCCTTCAGCGTCAACAGGCGCACCATCTCGATCTCGATCCGGGCCTCGGCGATCCAGTCCTGAATATTGGCGTTTTCGCTGACCGGTTTCCCGAAAGTCACCCGCGACGACGCCCGCCGGCACATCAACTCGAGCGCCCGCTCGGCCATCCCGATCGCCCGCATGCAGTGGTGAATGCGTCCCGGGCCCAACCGGGCCTGGGCGATCGCGAAACCCTCCCCCTCACCTTTCAGCATGTCCTTGGCCGGAACCCGCACGTCGGCGAAGTCGATTTCCGCGTGCCCCTCCCGGTCCTGATATCCGAACACCGGCAGGCCCCGCATCACCGTGACACCGGGGGCATCGATCGGAACCACCATCATCGACTGCTGCCGGTGCGGCGCCGCCGACGGATCGGTCTTACCCATCACGATCGTTACCTTGCAGTTTCGATGCAAGGCATTGGACGCGAACCACTTCCGGCCGTTGAGCACGTAGTCGTCACCGTCGCGGACCATCGACATCTCGATGTTCGTCGCATCCGAACTCGCCACCGCGGGCTCCGTCATCGCGAACGCGGACGCCATCGTCCCGTCCAGCAACGGCTTCAGGTACTTCTCCTTGTGCTCGTCGGTGCCGAACAGCGTGAGCACTTCCATGTTCCCGGTGTCCGGGGCGTTGCAGTTACACGCCTCGGACGCGAGGTGGCTGCGGCCCATGATCTCTGCCAACGGCGCATACTCGAGGTTCGTCAGGCCCGGCCCCCACTCCGGATGCGGATGAAACAGATTCCACAAACCCCGGCTACGCGCCTCCGCCTTCAACTCCTCGAGGATCGGCGGCTGGAAATGCGGATCACCCGCGTCGCGCATCTGCTCGTCGTACACCCTCTCCGCGGGATACACGTGCGAGTCCATGAACTCCAGTAGATCGGTCTGGTACTTCTTCGCGCGGTCGGATACGTCGAACACAGACATGCGAACTCCTCGTGGAGGTGGGTCAGGAAGTCTGGCCGAGTAGTGCGGCCTGATAGCGGCGCATTCCCCGGATCCATCGGTCGTAGTCGGCGCCCTTGTGTCGATACATCTCCAGCACCTCGGGGTGCGGAAGGATCAGGAACTGCTCCGCTTCGATTGCTGCGAGAGCACATTCGGCCACGTCGGCCGGTTCGAGTACCGCTCCGGCCGTGGTGACTGCGCGTGCAGCCGTGGCCGACAACGCAGCGTCGTCCGTCAACAGCTTGGTGTTGACACCCATCGGGCACAGGCAACTGACGCGCACACCTTGATCGCCGTATGTGACGGACAGCCACTCGGCGAAGCCCACGGCCGCATGTTTGCTCACCGAATAGGGCGCCGAGCCGATCTGCGTCAGGAGTCC
Source organism: Rhodococcus sp. ZPP (assembly GCF_017656075.1). Lineage (NCBI taxonomy): Bacteria > Bacillati > Actinomycetota > Actinomycetes > Mycobacteriales > Nocardiaceae > Rhodococcus > Rhodococcus sp. ZPP. The sequence continues at coordinate 4,106,615 of NZ_CP058638.1, read as the reverse complement.
GGCCGCCGAGGCCGTACTGACGAAGTATCCTTCGCCGCGCTCAACCCAGCCCGGTACCAGCAGACGCGCGGCCCGAATGTGCGCGCGAACGTTGACGTCCAGCGCGAGGTCCCACACTGCGTCGTCGAATTCGAGGTCGCTGCCTGCCGCCACACCTGCATTGGCGAAGTAGAGGTCGACGGGACCGAATTCGCTTTCCGCTGCCGAGATGAGCGATGCGATCTGCGTCGTGTCCGATGCGTCCGCTCCCACCGCGATAGCTGCACCCGGACTGGCGGCGGTGATCCGATCGACGACGGACTGCGCCGACGCTGCGTCGAGGTCGGATACGACCACGCGGGCGCCTTCCGCGGCCAGCCGCTCCGCCAGAGCACCACCGATTCCGCCTCCACCTCCGGTGACGATGGCAACTTTCTGCGCGATCTGCACGAGATTCCTCCCTCGGGGGACACGCTGATGAGCCCCAGTCTTCCACAGAAGATACCTGAATCCGGTGTCGGATTCAGGTATGCGGACCTGGTGTTGCCGTCACCGAGCCACTGTCTTCAGTCCCGATCGGGAAACCGCAGGCCGTTCGCCCAGATTCGGGTAGTGGTGAACACGACGTCGTCGAATTCGATGGGGGTGCCTCCCGAGCCGTGCTCGTTCGCCACGAAGGCGCTGTAGGCCAGGCGGCTGACCATCCCGGACAGCGCCCGCGACGCCAGCATCGGATCCAGCTTGGTGTCGGCAATTCCGCGCGCCTGTAGTTCGGCGATGCCCCGGGCATTGCGGGCAATGAAGGCGTCGGCACGCTGCCGGCGCAGGTCCGCGAATGCCGGGTCGATATGGGCTACCTGCTCGAGAAGCCCCATCAGCTTGGCATTGCGACGATAAGCCTCGAGGTACGCGCGGTTACTGGCCTCGAGCACCGCGTACGGATCATCGGTGTCCTGCACCCGCTTCATTCCCGGGTGCATCATGTCTTCCTGCGCCGCCTCCAGGACAGCGGCGAACACCTGCTCCTTGTTGTCGAAGTAGGTGTAGAAAGACCCCGTCGAGCACTGAGCTTCCTTGGTGATGTCGGTGAGCCGCGCGTCGAGGTACCCGGACCGCTCGAACACCGTGCGCGCTGCCGCCACCAGAGCCGCACGAGTACGTGCCCCCCGAGGGGTCGCGGGCGGCTCCCGCAGCAGAGCGGTGGCCGCCATCGACGGGGCGGGTTGATCGTCCCAGTCTTCGTGGGCGGTGCGCGTGGTCATTTCCTACTTATACGCCAGCGCACCGACCCCGCCCAATCCGACGGTCAGGTGATCGTGATGCCGCCGTCCACCGCGATCGTCTGTCCCGTGACGTACGCGGCAGCGTCCGACGCCAGCCAGACGACGGTCGCAGCCAGCTCCTGTGGGTCACCGAGCCGGCCGAGCACCAGCCGCGGCCGCATCGATTCGAGGTACCCGTCCTGGTACTGGTCTGTCATCTCCGTCTCGAAAAATCCGGGGGCGATCGCGTTGACGCGGATCCCCTTGCGGGCACCCCACTGCTGCGCGAGGTCTCGGGTCAAACCGATGACCCCGGCCTTGCTCGCGGCGTACGCGGCCTGGGGTAGTCCCGCGGTGGTCAACCCCAGCACGCTCGCAATGTTGACGATGGCACTGCCGGGCTTCATCACCTTGCCGGCCGCCTGAGCCGCCCAATAGGACCCGTTCAGGTTGATGTCGACGACCTGCCGGAACTGCTCGGGGGTTTCCCTCGTCGCGGGCACGGCGGTACCGACGCCTGCGTTGTTGATGAGCACGTCGACTCGACCGAACTGCTCCATGGCCTTGTCGATCATGTTCTCCGCTTGCGCCGGGTCCGCGATGTCCGTCGCCACACTGAGCGGCGTCCTCCCCGCAGCCCGTACCAGCTCCGCAGTCTTCTCGAGACGGTCCGTGCGCCGGGCGGCGAGCACCACATCGGCGCCCGCCTCCGCCGCAGCCTGTGCAAACGCAACCCCGAGACCCGAAGACGCACCGGTCACGACGACCACCCGGTCGGTCAAGCTGAACTTGTCGAGAACGGACATACGAAGCGACTCCTTTGTCGTCGGGCTACGGGGTACGGGGTACGGGCTCAGAGGCCGAGGTCGCGGCCGATCAGTTCCTTCATGATCTCGTTGGAACCGGCCCAGATCTTGGTGACACGCGCATCCATCCACGCGCGAGCGGCGCGGTATTCCGTCATGAAGCCGTATCCCCCATGGAGCTGGACACAGTGGTCGAGGACCTCGTTCTGCACCTGTGCAGTCCACCACTTCGCCTTGGCCGCGTCTACGGCAGTCAGCTCACCGGCGGCATGGGCGGCGACGCAGTTGTCGACGAAAGCCTGGGTCACCTCGACGCGCGTCACCAGATCTGCAAGAAGGAACTTGTTCCACTGCAACGATCCGATGGACTGACCGAACGCCTTGCGCTCCTTGGCGTACTGGATCGTCTCCTCGAGGATCGGCGCTGCGTGCGCAATGTTCGAGACGGCGGCACCGACGCGTTCCTGGGGAAGCATCTCCATCATGTGGATGAAGCCGCGGTCGATCTCGCCGATGATGTTGGTGGTCGGCACCCGAACGTTCTCGAAGAACAGTTCCGCCGTGTCGGCCTCGTGCTGGCCGACCTTGTCGAGCTTGCGGCCGCGCTCGAAGCCCGCCATCCCGGTCTCGACCGCGAACAGGGTGATCCCCTTGGACTTCTTCTCCGGGCTCGTGCGTGCCGCGACGATCACCAGGTCGGCGTTGTAGCCGTTGGTGATGAAGGTCTTGGAACCGTTGATGATCCAGTCGTCACCGTCCTTGACCGCGGTGGTCTTCAGCGCAGCCAGGTCCGAACCGCCGGACGGCTCGGTCATCCCGATTGCGGTGAGCAGCTCGCCGGTGCAGAACTTCGGCAGCCAGCGCTGCTTCTGCTCCTCCGTGGTGAGCTGAACAAGGTAGGGCGCGACGACGTCGGCGTGAATCCCGAAGCTCGACGACACAGCAGCACTCGCACGTGAGAGCTCCTCGGCGAGAACAGCGTTGAACCGGTAGTCGCCGGCTTCGCTTCCGCCGTAGGCCTCGGGTACTTCGAGTCCCAGGAGGCCGTTACGGCCGGCCTCGAGCCAGATTTCGCGGTCGATGAAGCGCTGCTCGATGAGCTTGTCTGCCACCGGCATGATGTTGCGGTTCACGAACTCGCGGGCGGACTCGCGGAACGCCTCGTGATCGGGGCCGTACAGGGTGCGTCGCATGACCAATCCTTCTGGGTTCGAACTTTTCGCTGTGTGGACGCTTCGGGCATGTAAGCGTCTGCTTATTTTCTAAGCGCTTGCTTATAGTGATACTGCGACACGGTATTGTCAACCGCCGCAGAGCCGAGGATGGAGAGAGTCATGAGCGAATCACCGAGTCAGGTGATCAGCCCCTCCAAGGCTGCCGCGCGCATCCGCGCTGCTGCTGTCGACGCCTTCGCCACCAATGGGTACGGCGGAACCACCACCCGCGAGATCGCGGCCCGGCTCGACATGAGCCCGGCAGCCATGTACCCGCACTACCGGTCCAAAGAAGAACTACTCTTCGCCATCAGCTACGAGGGACACACCGCGGCCCTCGACGTCGTGACCGGCGCCGATCTACCGGACGAGCCGCCGTCGACCCGACTGAAGGCGCTGATCGGAGCCTTCGCCAGCTGGCAGGCCACCCATCACGCCCAGGCACGTGTCGTCCAGTACGAACTCAACGCACTCACCCCCGAGCACTATCGCGACGTCGTCAAGCTTCGGCGCGACATCACCCGCATCGTCCGGGCCGTCGTCGATGCCGGTGCCGCCACCGGTGAGTTCACCGTTCCGGACGGCGAAGGCGTCACCCTCGCCCTCATGTCCCTGTGCGTCGACATCTGCCGATGGTTTCCGGCCGGCGCCTATACCGAACCCCACGTAGTAGCCGACCTCTACGCAGACCTTGCCATGCGCATGGTGGGAGTGAACTGACTCTTGCCGTTGCCTCGCCCGGCGAGTAATATCGAACATAGGTTCGATTCGGGGGATTCGACGGTGGGGGCTTTCGGTGGATTCAGCAGCAGTGTCTACATTTCTGGCCGAGTTGCCGGATCTGGGCAGCGATATCGATGATGCTGCGCGAATCGACGTACTCCGCACATTAGAAGAACTGAAGGCCGCATGCGCGGGGGCACAGGCCCGGGTGACGGCCGACCTCGATGCCTCCATTCGCGCGTCTCGCGCCGATCAGGGCGTGCCCAGAAATCAGCAAGGGCGGGGCATCGCCAACCAGGTGGCGTTGGCGCGGCGCGACTCCCCCTTTCGCGGTGGGCGCCATCTCGGAATGGCCACTGCGCTGGTCCACGAGATGCCTCGCACCCTCAGACTGCTCGAGCAGGGAATCCTCAGTGAGTGGCGGGCCACCATCCTCGTCCGCGAAACCGCCTGTCTCACGCGGGAAGATCGCACTGCCCTCGACTTCCTACTCTGTGCCGATTCCTCGACGCTCGACGGACTCGGCGACCAGGCCGTGTGCGCCAAGGTCCGGGCTGCCGCCGCGCGGATCGATGCGGAGGCGGTAGTTCGTCGAGCGCGGAAGGCCGTCTCCGATCGGCGGGTCACCTCACGACCGGCACCCGACACCATGGCGTACGTCAGCGCCCTCCTGCCAGTGGCGCAGGGAGTAGCCGTACATGCCACCCTCGCCCGCGATGCCGACGCGATCCTGGCCGCAGGCGATGCGCGAACCAGGTCGCAGATCATGGCCGACCTCCTGGTCTCCCGCGTCACCGGCAGCGCCGCCGCTGCCGAACGGCCCGTCATCACAGTGAACCTGGTTATCTCCGACCAAGCCCTTCTCGGTGGCGGATGCGAACCCGCTCACGTGCAAGGGTACGGCCCTGTTCCCGCAGCGCTTGCCAGGCAATGGGTTTCGGACGCCGCCAGCGCCGAGTCCGAGTCGGGAGCCTTGTTGCGACGGGTGTATGCCAACCCGCAGTCGGGTGCCTTGACCGCCACGGAGTCGCAGGCACGGTGCTTCCCGACGGGCCTGGCCAGGCTGATCGATCTCCGCGACAAAACATGCCGAACACCATGGTGTGACGCGCCGATACGACACCACGACCACATCCAGTCCCGGCATACCGGAGGCCCCACCACCGCACACAACGGTGCCGGGCTTTGTGCTGCGTGCAACTACGCCAAGCAGGGGGTCGGGTGGAACGCCAGTGCGCACCAGCAACCCGGCAAGGCACACGAAATCGAACTGCGCACGCCCACAGGACACCGATACAGGTCAACGGCACCCCCACTGCCCAGGCCCTTACGAATCCGCGGAACCGAGGTCACCTCACCGGTCGAGCGCCTCATCATCCACTACCTTCACGCGGCCTGAACATCAGCAAGATTTGCAATCCGACCCCAACACACGTGTGCGGTAGCATCACCGCACGCGACCGTGGGGGTCCAGTCGAGCAGGGGGATGGGGAATGAGCAACACACTGCGTCTGGAAGATGACGCGATCGAAAGATGTGTGGGTATCTGCAACGCAATGGTCTCGCAGGTGGACCAGGCGATCAAGAACGCCGACCAGTTGAGGTTTGTTTCGGGCTTCGGAGGATTCGACTCCGCTCAACAGCTTCAGGCTCGCTACGACGAGAAGTTCAACGGTGGAGATGGCTCAGGTTCGGTCCGTGAGCGCCTCAGGGAGTTTCGCGATGTCATCCTCACGATGCGTGACACATTCACAGCGGGGGGTGAAGCGTTCGCCGACACGGATAGCGCGATCAGTCTCGCGCTCGCAGGCATTCGAACTGGAGCCGACCAATGATACGCAAGGCACTCTGCGGAGCCGCGGCCCTCACTGTCCTGCTGGGCGGATGTGGCACCGAATCCGCGAGCGGCGATTCCGATCCGGTCGATATGCCCACTTCAACGATGCGGGTACCCCGGCATGTGGATCAGTCCGACAGGCCTCAGGTCGTCTTTGATCCCTGCCTAGATCTATCCGATGCGACGTTGACCGCAGCCGGGTACGACCCTAAAAGTAAGAAGAACGCCGACTTCACACCTGACTCGTATACCTTCTTGGGCTGTAGCTATGACAGCTTTCGCAAGCCTGAGGGCTTCTACTACGGCATGAACGTTCTCTCGGGCAACATCACCTTCGCCGAGGAAGAAGAGAAGAAGCGTGGCCACGCCGCACCCATCGATATCAATGGCCGAAGTGCGCTACTAATCTTCGACAGTACGGTGACCGATTACTGCGAGTTGAGCATCGAGACCTCATACGGCGTACTAGGTTTCACGCGGAGTATCTTCTCAGATCACCCCGGTGCGACACCCGAATCCGGGTGGTGCACAGGCCTCGAGGACACCGCCCGGATCTTTGAGCCGTTCATCCCGAAGGGGGACTGACCGATGGCGCCGCAGGATCCGCTCGCTTCCCTTTTCGATGTTCTCTTGCCGTCGGGTCCAGGGGCGGAGCACCGCACCAAGCTGCAGCATTCGGCGGATCAGCTTGGGTCGGATGAGATCGATCCCCCGTACATCACCATGATGGAGAGCTTCGAGGGTTGGCAGCACGCGGAGATGTACGCGAAGACGAGGGAGATGGATCCGAGCGTCATTGGCGATCTCGCGCAGGCTTGCCACGCGATCGTCAGCTCTCTGCCTATCGGGTTCGGCTTTGCGCTTCTCAGAAGCACGATTGCCGAGAAGTGGGAGGGCGCAGCCGCCGACGCCGCCCTTGCTGCGACAGAGACCCTCGCGGGCGCGAGCGACAAACTCACCGCGGGCGTGCAGGCAATAGGGGTGAAGCTCGACATTCTGAGCAGCGCCGCGCAGGACGTGAAGAACTCGATTCCGGCACCGACGTCCGACCAACCTCTCAGCCTTCTTCCGTTGACACCAACTGTGGCGGCTACCCAGGAAGAAGCACGGGAAGCGGCGCGCGAAGAAGCTGTACGCAAGCTGCAGAACATTTACGTCCCCAACTATCAGGACGTAGGCACGAACGTGCCGGTGCTTCCTGCGCCGCACTCCCCATCAGGCGCAGCTGCTGACGGTGCGCGAATCCTCGGCGTGGACGGCGCGGGTTCGACGGGTGCGACTGACCGATCTGTGCTGAACGGCGACGGGGGGTTCGCGTCCGGCACCGGCGATTCCCCCGCGAACGGTGATGCCGCGACGGACGGACAACCCAACGCCCATGACCCGGCGGCCACGTCTGCCGCCAGTGCCGAGGGGGCCGGACAGGGCGGAGTTACTGGATCCGGATCAGCAGGTACTGCGGCCCCGACTACCGCCGCGAACAGCCAGAACGCCGGGGCGGCCGGTTCAGGTGTGGGTGGTACCGCAGGTTCCGGCGGTGTCGGCGGCTACGGCGGAGGTTCGCGGTCGAGCAGCTCCGGCGCGGGTAGTGCTGGCAGTGGCGCTGGCGGATCGAGCACCCGCAAGCGCAATGACAAGCGGGACAGCGAATCACAGGGAAGCTCAGTGGTATCGGGAAGCCCGATACCCCCTGGTGGTGCAGCGGCAGGAGCTGGTGCGGCGGCCGCCGCAGCTGCCGCGACACCGGTGAAGCCGAGCATGAGCCGACCCGGAATGGGCATGGGTCCAGGCATGATGGGTGCCCCCGGAAGGGTAGGCGGCAACGGTGATGGTGACACCGAACACCAAACCCCCAGCTACCTGATCAACGTCGACAACGGCAACGAATTGATCGGCAAACTCGATCCCGTAGCCCCACCGGTCATCGGCGCATGAACTGGCAGCTGTCCTCGGCGCAGTTCATGTCTCTCTGGGAGGCAACGAATCTCGATAGAATGCCGTACCCGTTGTTGTATCGTTCGGCCGCTGCGACCGCGGACGGGTACGCCCGCCAACAGCGCGAACTGGAAGAGTGGCGGCTCGCCCTCCGCGAGCCGGAGCTCGACGCCGCGATAGCCGCCCTACGGAACCCCGATATGTCGGTTACCGTCGTCGTCCCCTCCGCCGAAGCCGACTCTGGGGTGCGGCGGAGGGGCAGCATCCGTGGCCGGGTTGCGGTCGTCGCCGAACAGTTGCGAGGTTCTCCCGGGCGCGGAGACATACGACTCGACTTGAACACCGCCACGGACAGCGCAAATCTCGACTGGCTCACTACCCGGTTGCTGCTCGATCTTCCCGACTGCGCACCCGGACGAACCCCCTCGCTGACGGCACACCCCGACGACCTCGATACCGGTGGCCACCGCTCCTCGGTGCTGCAGCATGCTCAGGCTTCGGACGGCGCATTACTGAGGCGACTGGTCACTCGACCACGGAAGGGAATCGGATACATCTGCATCCGGGGACCACGCCGGGAGCTCGACGAGCCGGTGCTCGGTGAACTGACGTGGATCGATGTGGAAGCCGACGGACGATACCTCTACCACCAGGATCACCGCGTCCATCTGCAATCGGCGACCGTTCAGACCGTCCACGAAGAGCTCGGGAAACGTCTGGGCACTGCCCTGGCCGCACCTTCGCCGAGACGGCGCTGAGCGTTACTCTGGTCGCATGGCCGATCGGGACAGGGACGGAACAGGCAAACCCGTCAATGCGCGCCCCCGCGACGAACTCGGCCGCCCGCTGCCGCACGACGCCGAGGGTGTGCCCCGAATCCCGGATGACTTGCGGTTACCACCCGACGAGTCGATCACCGAAGCGCAACGCCTACTGGACCACGGCATGCCCTTCCACGCCCATGAAGTTCTGGAAGGCACGTGGAAGATCGCGCCCGAGGATGAGCGGGAACTGTGGCAAGGACTCGCGCAGCTCGCCGTCGGATTGACGCATCTGATGCGCGGCAACAAGACCGGCGCCCGCTCACTTCTGCGCCAAGGTCACGACCGTATCCGGCATTACGAGGTCGAGGCACCGCACGGCCTCGACATCTCCGGACTGCTGATGTGGTCCGAACACCTCATAGATGAGATCGATCGCGTCGACCCGTTGCCGGCGACGCCCGTCCCCCGATTGCGAATCCCCTGATGCCACTGCTCCCCATGTTCCCGCTGGGATCGGCGATGCTGCCCGGCCAGCAGCTGCCGTTGCACGTCTTCGAACCGCGGTACCAGGAGTTGGTTCGCGACTGCCTCGCCTCACCTGACGGCCCCCGCTTCGGTGTCGTCCTGATCGCCCGCGGCCACGAGGTGGGTGGTGGTGACGTCCGCCATGATGTCGGGACCATCGCCCGCATCGAATCCCATGCCGCTGTCGGCGACGGACGTTACGAGCTGTTCTGCCGGACCGAAGATCGCATCAAGGTGTCGAAGTGGCTGCCCGACAATCCTTATCCGATCGCCGAGGTCGATCTGTGGCCAGACGAGAACACCGGCACACAGACCGCCGACTACGAATTTCCGGCCCTCGTCGAGCGACTCGAGTTCCTGTACGGCCTGTTGCGGCGGCTGGCGGTCGCCACCGACAACGTCCCACCCGAGGTTCCCGTGGTCAGCGGTTTCCGAGGTGACCTGGGGGCGCGGCTCTACGAGCTGGCCACCTACATCCCGATGGGCGACGCCGATCGCCTCGAAATTCTCGCCGCTGCCGGCGCCGACGAACGGACCAGGGTGGTGTCCGAAGCCATCGAGAACGCCATCGAAATGGTGCAGTTTCGGCTGCTGTGATCCACCCCTCCCCGTGGGTGGTCAAGGGTGGTCCGGAGAGCGTGTACAGTAGGAAATGCAACGCGGGGTGGAGCAGCTCGGTAGCTCGCTGGGCTCATAACCCAGAGGTCGCAGGTTCAAATCCTGTCCCCGCTACCACAGAGAACGACCCCGCAGATTTCAATCTCCGGGGTCGTTCTTGCATGCGTACGCTCATGCCGCCCCATCCTCCCGAACTAGAACGTATTCTCGATGGGGAGGCTCAGGAGGTACCGTGCAGCTCGACGACGTGGATCTATACGACCCAGACACGTATGTGAACGGCGTGCCGCACGAGATGTTCGCCGCGCTTCGCCGAGATGCACCGATCTATCGGCATTACGACCACAGCGGCCAGCCGTTCTGGTGCGTCACCCGCCACGCAGACATCGTGGCCGTGAACCGGGACGCCACCACCTACTCGTCCTGGCGAGGCGCCACCTACATCGACGACCTCGACCCCGCAGATCTGGCCGGCCAGCAGTTGATGATGCTGAACATGGATCCGCCCGACCACACGGCGTTGCGCAAAATCGTCAGCAAGGGCTTCACACCGCGGCGGATCGGTGAACTCCACGACATCCTCGCGCGCCGGGCCACCACGATCGTCGATGCGGTGATCGAACGGGGCGAATGCGACTTCGTCGTCGATGTGGCGTCAGAACTTCCGTTGCAGGCCATCGCCGACTTCCTGGGTGTACCGCAGGAGGATCGTAAGCTCATCTTCGACCTGACCAACCAGATGATCGGTTCGAGCGACCCGGAGTTCCACGGTGAGGAAGGTCAGGAGCGCGACGCCGCCGCTCAGATGTTCGCGTACAGCCAGTCGATGTTCGAGGACCGTCAGCAGCATCCGCGCGACGACATCGCGACCGCGTTGATCAAGGCCGATGTCCACGGTGAGAAACTCAGCGAACTCGATTTCAACATGTTCTTCATGCTGCTCGCGGTCGCCGGCAACGAGACCACCCGCAACGCCATCTCGCACACGCAGTTGGCCCTGATGGAACACCCCGACGAGCGCCGGAAGGTGCTCGACGATCCGGCCAAGCTCGACTCCCTCATCGAGGAGGGTCTGCGCTGGGCCACCCCGGTCATGCAGTTCCGGCGCACCGCGACCACCGACACCGTGCTCGGTGGTGTGGAGATCGCCGAGGGTGATCGAGTGGTGATCTGGCACATGTCCGGCAATCGCGACGAAGCGGTATTCGATGACCCCTATGCGTTCGACATCGACCGCTCCCCCAACCACCACGTTGCGTTCGGCGGCGGCGGTCACCACTTCTGTCTCGGCGCCAACCTCGCACGGGCCGAGATGAAGGTGATGCTCGCCGAAATTCTGCGTCGTATGCCCGACATGGAGCAGACCGAGCCCGCCCAGCGACTGCGATCCAACTTCATCAACGGCCTGAAACACCTGCCCGTCCAGTTCACGCCGGCGGCCGCTTCGTGACGGGGCACCGCGAAAACACCGCCCAGCCATAGCCATTCGACGGGCAGGCTGCGGCCTACCGGGTTTTCTGTCAGGCTGAGAGAGTGAACAACGTCGACGCAGTGGTCATCGGATCCGGCCCCAACGGCCTCGTCGCTGCCGCGACTCTGGCGGACGCAGGGTGGGATGTCGCAGTTGTCGAGGCACAGCCCACAGCTGGTGGCGCCGTGCGATCCGCGGAGCTCGTGCCCGGATACTGTTCCGACCTGTTCAGCGCCTTCTATCCGCTGTCTGAGGTCTCCCCTGCGATCCGCGGGCTCGACCTCGAAGCGCACGGGCTGCGGTGGAGTTACGCACCCAAAGCCCTCGGACACGCCCGGTCGGCAGACGACGAGGATGCGCCCGTCATCCATCCGGATCCCGCGGACACCGCCGCGGATCTCGAACGCAGGCAGCCCGGTGACGGTGACGCGTGGATGCAGCTGGTCGAGCAATGGCACGACATCAAGGACCCGTTGATCAACACCTTGTTCAGCCCGTTCCCGCCCGTGCGGGGCCCGGGTCGCCTGCTGCGGCAACTGGGCACCGCGGATACTCTGCGGCTGGCTCGATTCCTCCTGCTTCCTGCCCGGCGGATGGCCCACGAGCTGTTCCGCAGCGAGGCGGCCCGCGTGCTGCTGCTCGGCAACGCGATGCACGCCGACGTTCCGCCCGACTCCGCCGGCAGCGGCGTCATGGGTTACATCCTGACGATGCTCGCCCAGGACCACGGCTACCCCGTGCCGATGGGTGGGGCGGGTGAGCTGGCAGCCGCCATGGTGCGGCGAGGAGAACGCGCCGGCGCGCAGTATCACTACAACGATGCGGTCACCGCCATCGACGTGCGTGCCGGGCGCGCCGTCGGCGTGCGAACGGCGTCGGGTGCACATTTCCTCGCGCGCCGGGCCGTGGTCGCCGATGTCTCGGCACCGGCCCTCTACGGATCGCTGCTCCCGGACGCCGCGGTCTCGTCCCGGCTGCGCGACGATCTACGGCACTTCGAATGGGACACACCGGTAGTCAAGGTGAATTATGCGCTCTCTCACAAGATCCCATGGCGTTCCGCCAGCCTTGCCGGGGCAGGCACCGTCCATCTGGGAGCCGGCGACGACGGACTCGTGCATTGGATGGCCGATCTGACCACCGGAACCGTTCCCGAGACTCCGTTCCTGCTGTTCGGTCAGATGACCACCTCGGATCCGACGAGATCACCCGAGGGCACCGAAAGTGCGTGGGCATACACGCATCTTCCGCGCGGCGTCAGCGACGACGCGTCCGCCGAATTGCTGGCACAGCGGGTGGACGACGTGCTCGAGGCGCACGCGCCCGGGTTCAAGGACATCGTCGTCGGGCGCGTCGTCCAGCGACCCTCCGATTTGGAGGCGTCCAATGCCAACCTCGTCGGGGGCGCCGTGAACGGCGGGACTGCGCAGCTCCACCAGCAGCTGGTGTTTCGGCCAGGACCGGGCAATGCCCGCGCAGAGACGCCGATCAGCGGTCTCTACCTGGGCAGTTCCTCAGCTCACCCAGGCGGTGGCGTCCACGGCGTCTGCGGGCTGAATGCCGCCCATGCCGCGCTGAGTGCGGACGGTCCGCGCGGTTGGCTGCGACGGCGCACCTCGACCAGTGTCATCGACCTCTTGTCGAAGGGCCCGAAAGGGAAACCCTTCGAGAAATGATCCCGCGCGTCCCGTGATTCACGCCTTGCCGAGCCCCCTTACCGTGCGATGATCTGAGTCGTCGTCGAACTGGGACAACGAAGGGGCGTCATGCACCATCGAGAATCATCCTTCGCCGGTGTCGGTGGAGTCCGCATCGCCTACGACGTGTGGCTCCCGGACCGTCGCCCCCGCGGCGTGCTGGTCCTCTGCCACGGATTCGGCGAGCATGCCCGGCGCTACGACCACGTGATCGAGCGGCTCGGCGAACTCGACCTCGCGATTTACACTCCCGACCATCGTGGCCACGGACGATCGGGTGGCAAGCGAGTTCACCTGCGAGATTGGACCGAGTTCACCGACGACCTGCACCAGCTGTTCGGTATTGCATCCACCGACTGGCCCGGCACCGATCGTTTCCTCCTGGGCCACAGCATGGGGGGCGCCATCGCCCTGTCCTACGCGCTCGATCATCAGCAGGACTTGAAGGCTTTGATGCTGTCGGGGCCCGCCGTCGACATCACCAGCGGGACGCCGCGGGTGGTCGTCGAGATCGGCAAGCTCGTGGGCCGTTTCCTCCCCGGGCTGCCGGTGGAGTCACTCGACGCGAAACTCATCTCCCGCAATCCGGCTGTCGTGTCGGCCTACGAGGATGATCCGCTGGTGCATCACGGGAAGGTTCCTGCCGGCATCGCCCGCGGCATGATCGTCACCGCCGAGAAGCTGCCCGAGCGGCTGCCATCGTTGACTGTCCCGCTCCTGCTCCAGCACGGCAAGGAGGACGGACTCGCCAGCGTCCGTGGTACCGAACTGATCGCCGAGTACGCCGGTTCCCCGGATCTGACGGTCGAGATCTACGAAAACCTCTACCACGAGGTGTACAACGAACCTGAGAACGAAGAGGTTCTCGACGACCTGGTGAACTGGTTGCGTCCCCGCGTTCAGAGCTGACCGCGCGCGTCCGCGGCAGGGGTGCACTGCACACCTGTTCGGGGGATGTCAGGATGGGCTGATGAAACGTCACGTCTCCGCCACTCTCGACATCGAGGTCACCGACGCCACCAGTCTCGAGTTCAAGATTGCGGTGGCGCGGAATCCGGCCTCCGAATTGTCGGAGTCGCTGACGTTCACTCTCGACGGCGACCGGATCGATGCACGGGAGATCCTGGCAGAGCACGGTACTCGGGTGCACCTGCTCGAGGTAGCGCCGGGATCACTGCGCGTCGAGTACTCGGCTTCGGTTGCGGGCAAGGGCGATCCGCCTCCGGTCACCGACTACGACATCTCGAAGTATCTGCGGCCCAGTCGATATGCCGAGGCGGACAAGTTCTTCGGATTCACCGGCGGCGAGTTCGATCTATCCAAGCCGAAGGCCGAACTCGTGCAGGACATCACGAACTGGGTCGGGTCACGGTTGCTGTACCAGGGTGGATCGAGTAGATCCACCGACAGCGCGGTAGACACCATGCTTTCCGGCGCTGGGGTATGCCGTGACTTCGCACACCTCACCGTGGCACTTCTGCGCGCCGTCACCATTCCTGCCCGCCTCGTGGCGGTGTACGCACCGGGGTGTAATCCGATGGATTTTCATGCTGTGGTCGAGGCGTTCGTCGACGAGCAATGGCGGGTGGTCGACGCAACGCAACTCGCCCCGCGTGAATCTTTGATGCGGATCGCGACGGGTCGCGACGCCGCCGACACCGCGTTTCTCGACAATCACGGCGGGGCCATCACTCTCGAAAACACGGTTGTCACCGCCGTGGTGGACGGCGAATTCCCCTCCGACGACTACCTCACTCCGACGTCACTCACCTGACGGTCAGGTTGCGTCCGAGAGCTTTTCGTTGAGAACGGCCAACTGAATCTTCTTGGCGTCGGCGTGCACCTGCCGCCCGTGTTCGGTGACGTCCACGAACACGCCCCTCCGATCTGCTTCACACAAGGAACGGGCGACGAGGCCGGCTTTCTCGAGTCTGGCCACGCTGCGGGACAACGCGCTGGGGCTGAGGTACATCTCTGCGGCCAGGTCCTGCATGCGCGGCCGGTCACAGGTGGCATCCATGAGGCGGTCGAGCGTCTCGAAATCACTCATGCTCAAGCTGTGAGCGTGTTGCATCTCACGGTCCAACTCGCAGGCTATGTCGTTGTACCTGCTTGCAAGCAGCCTCCACGTGTCGCGCAGGTCTGCATTCGATCCCATGTCCGCATCCTAGCGCGCGACCGATTTAGATGCAAAGGAATTAAATGCGGACGAAATTAGTGCTTGCGCATTGATTGCATGTGCATCTACATTCCCTTCTGTGACTATCCTCGAGACCACCTCGCCGACCGAGCAGACCTGGACTCCCCGCCTCTGGGGCATCCTCGCCGTGCTGTGCCTCGTAATGTTTCTCGACGGTCTGGACGTGTCGATGGTGGGCGTCGCGCTGCCCTCCATCGGCACTGAACTAGGACTGTCGACTACCTCGCTGCAATGGATTATCAACGGCTACGTCCTGGGATTCGGCGGACTGCTGTTACTTGGTGGCCGCACCGCCGACCTGCTCGGGCGGCGTCGGGTGTTCCTGATCGCCCTCACCGTGTTCGCCGTCGCGTCCCTGGTCGGCGGTCTCGTCGACAACGGCACGCTGCTCATCGCCAGCCGCTTCGTCAAGGGACTGGCCGCGGCGTTCACCGCGCCGACCGCGATGTCGATTCTCACGACGACGTTCAAGGAAGGCCCGGCGCGCAACCGGGCGTTGTCGATCTTCTCGGTGTTCGGAGCAAGCGGCTACTCGTCCGGGCTGATCCTGGGTGGCCTCCTGACCAGCGCCGGCTGGCGTTGGACCTTCCTCATGCCCGTGCCGTTCGCAGTTCTGGCACTGGTGGCCGGCACCATCCTGATTCCGCGCGATCGAGCCGCCGACACCGGTGGGCACGACGTGGTCGGAGCAGCGACACTGGTGTCCGGGATGCTGCTCACCGTGTACACCGTCGTGTCGGCGCCGGCGCGCGGATGGTCGGAACCGCTCACTCTGGGGTCCTTCGCCCTGGCCGCAGCACTTCTCGCATCGTTCTTCGTGGTGGAGCAGCGGGTGGCACACCCACTGGTGCGGCTGAGCATCCTGCGGGTGGGAACGATCGTTCGCGCAAATCTCAGCATCGTCGCACTGTTCGGCTCCTACCTGAGCTTCCAATTCATGATGACCATTTTCCTGCAGTCGGTATTGGGCTGGTCGCCCCTGGAGATGGCCCTGGGCCTGCTCCCCGCCGGCGTGATCGTGGCCTTCGGATCGCCGTTCGTCGGACGGCTCATCGATGCTTTCGGCACGGCGCGCATGATCATCGCCGCGCTGACGTCCCTGAGCCTGGGCTACCTGTGGTTCCTCTTCGCCGGTAGTGACGATCCGAACTACGTTTTCGCCATCCTGCCCAGTGTGATTCTGCTGGGGGTGGGGTTCGCTTTCGGATTCACGTCGATCATGGCCCAGGCCACGTCGGGCGTCGACGACTCCGAGCAGGGCCTGGCGTCGGGACTGGTGCAGACCTCTGCACAGGTGGGTGCCGCACTCGTTCTGGCACTCACGACTGCGCTGGTCACCGCCGGCTCGCATGCCGCGACCAGCATCAGCGGCACCGGCTTCCACCAGTTCCATTCGGGTCTGGTACTCGTCACCGGGGTCGCGCTGGCTGGGCTCCTGGTCACCGTCTCACCGTTGCTTCGCCGAGTAATCAACCCGGCGTAGCTGATTGGAGGCGGCGTTCGACTCAGGCCGAGCGCTGCCTCGACCGCGACAGTGCCCGGGCCGCAAAGTCGGCGGTGAGGTCGATGATTACCCGACTTTCCTTCAGCGCCTTGCCGATCACCGGGAAGGCATGGATCTGGCCACTCCACAAATGCGTCTCGATGTCCTGCCCCGCGCGGTCGAACTTGTCGGTGAGAATCTCCACATCGGGACGCATGAGCTCGTATTCGGCAGCGGTGAGAAAGACCGGCGGGAAAAGTCCCGGGTCGGCATTCACCGGGGATTGCGCGCCGGGAATGTCGTCCGGACCGGCCAGCCATCGGTCCTTGAGCTTGGCCACCTGCGACATCGGCAGATAGGCGTCGCGCTTCATGAACTCGGGATCATGGTCCTCGAGATCGAGATTGAGCAACGGGGAATAGCCGATCACCGCGGCAGGCGGCACGAGATTTCGCAGCGCAGCCACCTCGGCCACCTTCATCGCGAGGTATCCCCCGGCGGAATCTCCGGCGACGATCACCCTCGTCGGATCCTCACACTGCTTCAGAACTTCGGTGTACGCGGTCATCGCGTCGACGAGCGACGTTCCGATTGCCGCCTCCGGGAGCTGGCGATATTCCACCGATACGACCGGCACACCCGTGCGCGCGGCGAGGAGTCCGCACAGGGCGCGGTGGGTAGCGAGCCCGCAGAATACAAAGCCGCCGCCGTGGAAGTAGACGATGGTGGCGCCGTCGAGCGCGCCGGTGGAGCGTCGCGGATGCGTGATCTTCTCGCACGGCACCCCGCCGAGAGTGATCTTCTCGATGTCGAGGCCGTTCGGCTTGGGCAACCGGTCGGTCAACTCGTCGATGACGGCCAGGAGTTGCAGGGCACGGTCCGTGGTCGGCCACACCGTGAACAACGGCTTGATCACGGTCCGGGCGAAGAGAAACGTCAGCCGCGCTCGCCGACTGACGTCCCAGTGCCACACCGTCGATCCGCGTGTCTGCATGCACCCTCCAACCTCGCCCCCGGATTTCGGTTCCGAGTACCCGAAGTTCAGCTCTCCAATCGGCGCTCGAGCTGCGCGATGATGTCGGCGGCCACCTCCGTGGGCGAACCACCCACGTCGACGACGATGGCGTTCTCGTCCGGTTCGATCGGCTCGAGCGTCGAAATCTGCGTGTCGAGGAGCGAAGCCGGCATGAAATGGTCGAGCCGGGTGGTCAGTCGCTGCCCGATCTGTTCTCTCGAGCCGGCGAGATGGACGAACACGACCTGATCGCCGCGCAGCACGTCACGATAGCTGCGCTTGAGGGCCGAGCACGTGATGATTCCCGGGAGACCCTTGTCGGTGTGGTCCTTGATCCAGGCCGCGATCAGGTCGAGCCACGGCCACCGGTCCTCGTCGGTCAACGGCTGCCCGGACGCCATCTTCGCGACATTCGCCGGCGGATGCAGGGCGTCACCCTCCTGCAGGTCCCATCCCATGGCGCCGGCGATAATCCCGGCCACCGTGGACTTCCCCGACCCGGACACACCCATCAGTACCAGTACCGGAATTGCTCTGTCGTTACGCGTCATTGGTCTATCCCTCAGATGAATGCGCTCAGCGCGAGGACACCGGCCAGGCCGGTCACGGAAATGATGCACTCCATCACCGTCCACGTCTTCAGGTTCTGGACCACCGAGACTCCCAGATATTCCTTGACGAGCCAGAAGCCGGCGTCGTTGACGTGGGAAAGGAAAAGTGATCCGGAGCCGATGGCGAGAACCATCAACGACACGTGGGTGGACGTCAGTTCGGCAGCGACCGGGGCGAGAATCCCTGATGCGGTGACAGTCGCGACGGTGGCCGAACCTGTGGCGACGCGGATCAACACCGCGACCAGCCAGGCGAGGAACAGCACCGGAAGAGCGCTGCCCTTGATGGCTTCGGCGATCACATCGGCGATACCCGTGTCGATGAGAACCTGCTTGAATCCGCCGCCCGCTCCGACGATGAGAAGGATTCCCGCGATCGGGGGCAGCGAACTCTCGAGCGACGACGCAATGGCCTTGCGGTCCATACCGCCACCGCGGCCGAGTAGCGCCATCCCGGCGAGCACGGCCAGTCCGAGGGCGACGACCGGGGTTCCGAGGAAGTCGAGCAGGTTCTTGGCGGCGGCCTCCGAATCGGGGGCGATGACGTCGGCGATGGCCTTACCCAGCATCAGGACGACGGGCAGCAGAATGGCGGCGAGGGTCGCCGCGAAACCGGGGCGCTGACGCTCGGCCGCTGCCTCGGCACCCTCGAGGTCCTCGGTGGTGACATAGAGCTCGGGTACCGGCACGTCCACCCAGCGCGCCGCCAGCTTGCTGAACAGCGGGCCGGCCACGATCACGGTGGGAATGGCCACGACCACACCGAGCGCGAGGGTGAGCCCCAGATTGGCGTTGAGGGCCGACACCGCGACGAGCGGTCCGGGGTGCGGTGGGACGAGGCCGTGCATGGCCGACAAACCGGCGAGGGTGGGGATGGCGATGCGCATCAGCGACAGGCCCGACCGTCGAGCTACCAAGATGATCACCGGCATCAGCAGTACGAGGCCGATCTCGAAGAACATCGGTAATCCGATGACCGCGCCGACCAGAGCCATCATCCAGGGCAGTGTGCGTGGCCCGGAACGTCCGACGAGCGTGTCGACCACCCGATCTGCGCCACCGGAGTCGGCAAGCAATTTTCCGAACATTGCGCCGAACCCGATGAGGATGCCGACGCTTCCCATCGTCGCGCCGAAGCCCTCCACGAAGGCGGCCACCGAGTCCGTGGCTCCGAGCCCGGCGGCGATACCGACACCGACGGCACCGATCGCCAACGCGAGAAAGGGATGCAGCTTGAGCCAGGTGATCATCGCGATGATGGCGGCGACGCCGACGACGGCGGCCGTGATCAAGCGCGCGTCATGACCGGCGCTGTCCGCGGCGGCGAGTAGTGAAGCGGTACCCATCTGTTGCTCCCGGGTTATCGGTGGTGGACTCGACCCATGTTCGTGACGCCCGTCACTTTGCCTCATAAATCCTACGATTACAAGATGCGCTGCCATTACGTAGTACTTAGAAGCGAAGATGGGCGTCAATGTGTGTTCAGTGCGGGCGACCATGGGAGCATCGGCGAATGACCAACTCAGACGCCGTCGAGTACCGGCAATTGCACGAGACGGTGCTCGACCGGTTGGGAAGCGACATCGTGGCGGGTGTCGTCGCGCCCGGCACCCGCATCTCGGCCGACGACGTGGTGACGCAGTACTCCGTCTCCCGCACCGTGGTCCGGGAAGTGGTGCGCGTACTCGAATCTCTGGGACTTCTCGCGGTGCGGCGCAGAGTAGGCATCACCGTCCTCGGCGAGGACCACTGGAACTCCCTCGACCCCAGCGTCATTCGATGGAAGCTGGCCGGGCCACAGCGCTTCGAGCAGCTGTCCAGTCTGAGCGAGTTGCGGTCGGGTATCGAGCCTCTCGCGGCCCGTCTCGCAGCAGAGCGCGCCACACCGGAACAGTGTGGCGCGCTCACAGCGGCAGTGATCGGCATGGCGTCCACCGCCCGGGCTGCGGACACCGACGCCTATCTCGGCCACGACTCCGACTTTCATCGGACGTTGCTGGCCGCCTCGGGCAATCCCTTACTGAGGGCGATGTCGCAGATCGTGGTGGAGGTTCTCGAGGGCAGGACCCGGCATTCGCTCATGCCGCACGTCGCCGAAGACGAGGCCATTGCGCTCCACGGCGTCGTCGCTTCGTCCGTTCAGAGGGGCGATGCGGCTGCCGCGGAGGCGGCCATGCGGGCGATCGTCACCGAATCCGCCACCGCGATCGAAGAACTGAAGGACGACGCCGAGCGCTGAGTATCTACACCACCGGATCCGATTGCATGGCTTCGAGTTCGACGCCCTTGGTCTCTTTGACCCAGCGGAGGACGAAGACGAGCGACAACACCGCGCACACGGCGTAGAAGCCGTAGGAGATGCCGAGCGAGAAATCCTTCATCGACGGGAAGCTCACGGTGATCAGCCAGTTCGCCGCCCACTGCGCACCGGCAGCCAGGGACAGAGCCGCCGCCCGGATGCGGTTGGGGAAGGCCTCTCCGAGCAGGACCCAGACCACGGGTCCCCACGACATTCCGAAGGCCACCACGAAGAGGTTGGCGGCGATCAGCGCGATCGGCCCCTGCAGACCTGTGAGCTGGGGAGTTGTCACCCCGTTCACGACGGTGGTGGAAGCGGTGCCGAAGATGACGGCCATGGTCGCCAGTGTCACGGCCATACCGGCCGAGCCGATGATGAGGAGCGGTCGACGGCCCACCCGGTCGATGTACGCGATCGCGATGAGAGTGGTCGCGATGTTGACCACCGCGGTGATGACGGTGATCTGCAGCGAACTGCCCTCGTCGAAACCGACCGCCTGCCACAGCACGCTCGAGTAGTAGAAGATCACGTTGATGCCGACGAACTGTTGAAAGACCGACAGACCGATCCCTATCCACACGATCGGCAGGAGACCGAACGCCGACCCCTTCAGGTCCCTGATGGAGGGTTCGTTCTCGCGAGCAAGAGTGGCACGAATGCTCTCGACTTTGAGGTCGAGACCCTTCTCCCCGAGAAGCACTGCGAGAACGCCGCGGGCCTCACCGAGACGACCCTGGGCGATCAGGTAGCGGGGCGATTCGGGGATGGTCAGCGACAGCAGTCCGTACGCGAGCGCGGGAACGCACATGGCGAGGAACATCCACCGCCAGGCTTCGAGTCCGAACCACAATTCCTCCTGGGACCCGCCGGCGAGGGCGGCCAGCGCGTAGTCGACGAGGAGCGAGACGAAGATGCCGGTGACGATCGCGAGCTGCTGCAGTGAACCCAGGCGTCCCCGCACCCGGGCCGGAGAAATTTCCGCGATGTACGCGGGGGCGATCACCGAGGCCAAGCCGACACCGAGGCCGCCCACGATGCGGAACACCACGAGGACTTCGACATCAGGGGCGAACCCCGTCCCCAGCGCGCTGAGCAGGAACATCACCGCGGCAGCCTGCATCGTGACGAGCCGTCCGTACCGGTCGGCGATGCGGCCGGCCACCATGGCGCCCGCGGCCGCGCCCAGCAGGGCCGAAGCGATGGCGAAGCCGAGCAAGGCCGACTCGACCTGGAACTTGCCTTCGATCGCCGAGACCGCGCCGTTGATCACCGCGCTGTCGTATCCGAACAAGAGGCCGCCCAAGGCAGCGACAGCCGCGATCCGGAAGGGCACAGCTGTGCCCTCCCCGGTGTCGCTGGGCGGCACCTTTGCGCCGGGTGACAGAACGTTTTCGGTCATGGGACTCCTCGGGGAGGAAGGGGGTGTATGCGAGGCCGAGACCCGCCGCGCGGCGAAGGCGCACGCAATAAATGTGGTGTGGACCACAGTAGGCAAGAAAGCCGCGAATCGTCAACCTATGAACATAGAAACCCGAAAATACCGAGTGTGATGTTCGGAAATGAATGCTGTCAGCCAGGCGGGCGGTGCCGGTCAGGAGGGCAGTGCAGAACGCAAGCCCAGCGCGACGGCACCGAGCACCTGGGCCCGGGAGCCCAACTCGGCGACGCGAACCTCGAGCGATCGCACTGCGCTGGGCACGGCGTAACGCGCCAGGACCTCACGAAGGGGACCGAGCAGCAAATCGCCCGCCAGGGCGAGTTCCCCGCCGATGACGAGACGCTCAGGGTTGAGGAGGTTGCAGAGGCTCGCGGCTGCGACGCCGACATGCCTGCCGGTGTCGGCGAGCACCCTGACGCAAGCGGCATCACCGTTCTCGGCCATGGCGACGACGTCGGCGATACTCAGGCCGGTGCCGCGGCTCGGCTCGAGCAGGGCGATGACGACGTGGGAGGCGACGAGCGTCTCGAGGCATCCTCGGTTGCCGCAACGGCATACCTGACCGAACTCGTCGAGAGTAACGTGGCCGATTTCGCCTGCGGTGCCGCCTCTTCCACGGTAGAGCCGGCCGTCGAGGACAAGGCCCGCGCCCACACCGTCGGACAGTTTGATGTATGCGAGATCGGTGGTTCCCCGGCCTGCGCCCCACATGTGCTCGGCCAATACACCGAGGTTGGCATCGTTGTCGACGTGGACGGCGATACCGAGATGATCGGACGCGATGGCGGCGGCGTCGACACCCACCCAGCCGGGGAGGATCGACGGGCCACCGACCTCACCGGTGTCGGTCTCGAGCGGCGCAGGCAGGCCCATGCCGACGGCCAGGACGGACGTGCGGTCGCAGCCGAGACGGTCGAGGGCAGCGTCGAGAAGGGTGCCCGCCTGCACCACGCCTTCTTCGGCGCGATGTCCGGCTGCGAGTTCGACTCTCTCCTCGGCCAGGACATCGTGTGCCATGTCGGCGACTGCGACGGTGAGGTGGCGGTGGCCGAAGTCGATCCCGACCGCGAGCCCCATCTTCCGCGTCAGTCGCACCGCCCGACCGCGCTGGCCGGGGTGGTCGCCGTCAGGCACGGTGACCATTCCGGCCGCGGTCAGTTCCTTGACCATGTTGGAGACGGTGGCGGGAGCCAAACCGGTGCGCCTGGCGATCTCGGCCTGAGTCAGCTCGCCCGACATCTGCAGGGCACGCACCACTCGGTGCTGATTGGCGGACTTCAGCGAAGACTGCGAGCCCGGCCGTCCTGGATCACCGTTTTCCTTGTCTCGCACGACCTCACCGTACCGCGCGCGTTCTCGGCCTAACGAGCGAGTGCTGCCGCCTCACTGGCCAGCGCGCTGATCCGGTCCCAGTCCTTCTGCTTCACGGCGTCGGAGGGAGTGAGCCAGGATCCGCCGACACACCCGACGTTGGGCAGTGCCAGGTAGTCCCGCACATTCGAGGTCGACACCCCGCCGGTGGGGCAGAACCTGGCCGCGGGAACGGGCGAATGGATCGAGCCGAGAAACTTGGCACCCCCGGACGCCTCGGCCGGGAAGAACTTGAGCTCCCGGTAGCCGTGTTCGAGGAGGAACAACACCTCGGACACGGTCGCGGCACCGGGGAGGTGCGGCAAACCGGTGTCGGTCATCGCCTTCAGCAGCGACTCGGTGCTACCCGGCGACACCAGGAACTGGGCACCGGCTTCTGCCGCACGCGCCGCCTGGTCCGGTTCCACAATGGTGCCTGCACCCACGCAAATGTCCGGCACCTCGGTCGCGATCGCCTTGATGGCGTCGAGTGCGCAGGATGTGCGCAGGGTCAGTTCGATCATGGGGATGCCGCCGGCCACCAGCGCACGCGCCACCGGAACGGCATGTGCAACGTCGTCGATCACGACGACAGGGATGACCGGGACACGGTCGAGGAGAGAAGGACTGACAGTCACTGGAATTGCTCCTTAAGCGGGTTGGGGATGAAAGACGCTGGCGCCCTGGGTGGCCGGTCCGACGGCGGCGCGGAGTCCGGCGAAGAGTTCACGCCCCGTGCCGACCCACTCGTCGGCACTGAGCGCACGACCGGTCGCCTGGCGGGCGGCGAGTTCTTCGTCGTCGAGGTGCACGTTCACAGTTCCGGTCACGGCATCGACGGTCAGGAGGTCGCCGTCACGCACACGCGCGAGCGGTCCGTCTGCGGCCGCCTCCGGGGTGAGGTGAATAGCTGCCGGCACCTTGCCCGAGGCGCCGGACATCCGGCCGTCGGTGACTAATGCGACCCTCCGGCCCTGGTCCTGCAGAACACCGAGTACCGGTGTGAGCTTGTGCAATTCGGGCATGCCGTTGGCGCGTGGGCCCTGGTACCGGAGCACGGCCACGAAATCGCCTGTCAGCGTGCCCGCCTCGAACGCGGCGAGGAAGTCGAGCTGGTCGTCGAAGACCCTGGCCGGCGCGGTCACCACGCGGTGGTCCAGGTGAACGGCCGACGTCTTCATCACGCACGAACCCAGATTTCCGGTGAGCATCGTGAGCCCACCGCTGACGTCGAACGGGTCTTCCGGTCCGCGCAACACGCTGGTGTCGAGGCTGATTCGCGTACCCGGCTGCCATTCGACGCCATCACCGGACAGCTTCGGCTCTTCCGTGTAACGGCGGAGTCCGGCGCCGGCAACGGTCTTGACGTTCTCGTGCAGCAGGCCCGCATCGAGCATGGAGGAGACCACGTAGCCGAGGCCGCCGGCGGCGTGGAAGTGGTTCACGTCCGCCGAACCGTTGGGGTAGATGCGGGCGAGCAACGGCACCACCGCGGACAGCTCCGCCAGATCGTCCCAGGTCAGCGTGATGCCCGCGGCCCGGGCGATCGCGACGAGGTGCATGGTGTGGTTGGTCGATCCGCCGGTCGCGAGCAACGCGACGCAGCCGTTGACCACGGCACGCTCGTCCACGACCTCGCCGACCGGCGTGTAGTCGTCGCCCAGCGCGGTGAGCCCGGTGACCCGCTTCCCCGCTTCGGACGTGAGGGCGTCTCGCAGCGGCGTCCCCGGGTTGACGAAGCTCGACCCCGGCAAGTGCAGGCCCATGACCTCCATGAGGAGCTGGTTGGAGTTGGCCGTGCCGAAGAACGTGCAGGTGCCTGCGCCGTGGTAGCTGGCCGCCTCCGCGTCGAGCAGTTCCTCACGTTCGGCCTTGCCCTCCGCGTAGAGCTGGCGAACGCGGGACTTCTCGTTGTTCGGCAGACCGGACGTCATCGGTCCGGCCGGAACGAAAATCGTCGGAAGATGCCCGAATCCCAGTGCGCCGATGAGCATTCCCGGCACGATCTTGTCGCACACACCCAGCATCAGCGCGCCGTCGAACATGTCGTGCGACAGTCCGATCGCCGTCGCCATCGCGATCACGTCACGGCTGAACAACGACAACTGCATGCCGTCGCGGCCCTGGGTGATGCCGTCGCACATCGCGGGAACACCGCCGGCGAACTGGGCGATGCCACCGGCCTCCATGACCGCGGCCTTCAGCTGTCGCGGGAAGTGCTCGAACGGCTGGTGCGCCGACAGCATGTCGTTGTACGACGAGACGATCGCGATGTTGGGCTTGACGAAGCTGCGCAGCGCCTTCTTGTCGGCCGGGCCGGACGCGGCGAAGCCGTGCGCGAGGTTCGCGCAGGCCAGTTTGCCGCGGGCCGGTCCGTGGTCGCCCGCCTGCCGGATCCGGTCCAGGTAAATCGTGCGCTCGGGCCTGCTGCGTTCGATGATCCGCTCGGTGACGGCGGCGAGGACGGGGTGCACGTCGGCAGTCGGTGTGGGTGTTTCGGTCATGCGGGAACTCCTTCGTGCCAGATGCGTCCGTCGCGCTCGATGAGAGTGGTGGCGTCGGTGGGTCCGTTGGTACCCGCCGGATACCGGCGCGGGAGCCGTTCGGAGCGGTTCCAGCCGACAAGGATCTGTTCCACCCATTCCCATGCTGCCTCCACCTCGTCGCGACGCATGAACAGGGTGGGGTTGCCCCGGACGACGTCCATCAGCAACCGCTCGTAGGCATCCGGTGAGGGCCGCTTGAACGTCTCGATGTAGTTGAGGTCCAACGACACCGGCCGCAGGCGGATACCACCGGGGCCGGGTTCCTTGGCCGTCATGTGCAATCGCATGCCCTCGTGGGGCTGGAGCTGGATCACGAGACGGTTGGGTTCGCTGTGGCCTTCACTGCCGGGAAACATCGGGTGCGGGACGGGCTTGAACTGCACCACGATCTCCGAGCATCTGCGGTCCATCCGCTTACCGGTGCGCAGGTAGAACGGCACACCCGCCCACCGCCAGTTCTGGATCTCGGCCTTCACGGCAATGAACGTCTCGGTGCGACTGTGGGGGTTCTCGACCTCGTCTCGGTAACCGGGAACGGCCACACCCTCGGCCAGTCCGGGACCGTACTGTCCTGCGACGGTGCACCGTTCGACATCGTCCGGGCTCATGGGCTTCAGCGCTTGCAGCACCTTCAGCTTTTCGTCGCGCACAGTCTCACGATCGACGTAGGTGGGTGGTTCCATCGCGACGAGGCACAGCAGCTGCAGCAGGTGGTTCTGCAGCATGTCGCGCAGCGCTCCGGCCGACTCGTAGTACCCCCCACGACTCCCGACACCCAGTGATTCCGCGACATTGATCTGCACGTGGTCCACGGACGTGGAATTCCACAACGGCTCGAGAAACGTATTGGCGAAGCGAGTGACCAGGAGGTTCTGCACACTCTCCTTGCCGAGGTAATGATCGATGCGGAAGATCTGCGATTCGTCGAATACGGCGCCGACCGCGTCGTTGACGGCGCGCGCCGAGGCGAGGTCGTGTCCGATCGGTTTCTCGAGTACCGCCCGGGACCGCGCACTCGCAAGGCCGTGCAACTGCAGGTTCTCGCAGATCGGCCCGAACAGTCCCGGTGCGCAGGCTAGATAGAAGACTCGGATGAGCTCCTCCCGCCCCGCGAGACATTCGGTGAGGCCCGTCCAGGTGTCGGGATCGGCGAGGTCGACGCTCACGTACTCGAGCCGACGGAGAAATCGGTCACACGTCTGCGCATCCAGTTGATCATTCGGGACGAACCGCGCGAGTTCCCCACGGACCTTGTCCCGGTAGCCCTCGGTGTCGAGGCCCGCTCGCGAGGCGCCGATCACTCGGGTCTCCGGTGGTAGCTGTCCGTCGCGATCGCGCAGGTAGAGCGCCGGAAGCAGCTTTCGGACGGCGAGGTCGCCTGTTCCGCCGAAGACGACGAAGTCGCAGGGATCCACCGTCTTGGCTGGAAAGACCGTGTTCGCAGGTGGCATGTCATTCTCCCTCTGAAAGCCAATGTGTGGGCCGTCACAGACGAGAGTAGGGCACCTTTGGCTCTCAATCAAGACAGACTTAAGTATTTTCAAGAACAAAGATGCATCGCTTACGTTGTCAGTCGAGCGTCCGGGTTGGTTGAATGGCCGTATGCGGACGACGCCACGATCGACTACTTCCCCGGCGACGGGCGGCGACGTCTTCGCGCTCATCCGCGACGGCCAAGCAACCACCCGAACCGAGATCGGGAATCTCACCGGCCTGTCCCGCACGGCGGTGGCGGCCCGCGTCTCGACACTGCAGGCGTCCGGACTCGTCGTGGAACGAGAAGAAGGCGTCTCGACCGGCGGCCGGCCACCGGTCAAGCTCTCCTTCCATGTTCAGGCAGGGGTGGTGCTGTCCGCCGCGATCGGCCGGAGTCGCACCCAGCTCGCGATCTGCGACCTGGCCGGGGACGTCCTCGTCGTCGAGGACGTCGAGCAGGAAATCGGCACGAGCCCAGCGGAATTGATGCCGGTCATTGCGCAACGTCTGATCTCGCTTCGCGAGAGCCTGGGTGGGACGGCCCGCCGCACCGTGGGAGTCGGAATCAGCCTGCCCGGCACCGTCGACATCGAGCGCGGGTGCAGCCTCAACTCACCGATGATGTCGGGGTGGGACGGAGTG
Organism: Rhodococcus sp. ZPP; assembly: GCF_017656075.1. Taxonomy (NCBI): domain Bacteria; kingdom Bacillati; phylum Actinomycetota; class Actinomycetes; order Mycobacteriales; family Nocardiaceae; genus Rhodococcus; species Rhodococcus sp. ZPP. Next base: position 4,078,724 of record NZ_CP058638.1, on the reverse strand, counting down.
CCGTTGCAACCGTTTCTCGCCGAGGTGACCGATGCGCCCGTCTTCGTCGACAACGACGCCAACGTCATGGTTCTGGCGGAGCGGCGTGGAGAGCGCCGCGACTTCGCCGACATGCTCCTGATCAAGGCATCCACCGGCCTCGGCGCCGGGATCGTGTCCGGAGGAGCCCTTCAGCGGGGCGCTCTCGGCGCTGCCGGTGAAATCGGACATACGAAAACCGCAGCGGCACAAGGTGTGGTGTGCCGCTGCGGCGACGTGGGATGTGTCGAGGCCGTTGCGGGTGGGTGGGCCTTGGTCCGCAACCTTCAGGGACAGGGACGCAACGTCACCCACATCCGCGACGTGATCACGCTGGCGCTCGCGGGCGACGCGGAGGCGCGGCGCATGATCCGGGAGAGCGGGCGTCAGATCGGCGAAGTGTTGTCCGGCGTGGTCAATCTCCTCAACCCGGAGGTCGTCATCGTCGGCGGCGACATGGCACAGGCCTACGACACTTTCGTCGCCGGACTTCGGGAAACCCTGTACGGCAATGCTATTGCCGTGGCCACACAACAGCTACAGATTCTGCCCTGGACGCACGGGGAGCTGTCCGGGGTGGTCGGTAGCGCCACCATGGCACTCGACCACGTCCTCAGCGTGCGGGCCGTCGACCGGCTCCTCGCGCAGCAACGATAAGGCGCTCCACGCCCCGTGAGTAGTTGACGAGTCCCTGGACTCGTTAACCACTCACGGGCGGCGGAGCCGCCTACTTGACGTCGGAACCGTGCCGGGTGAGCGCGGTGATCTCGATGTTCATGTAGGGGAACAGCGGCAGATTCCACAGTATTTCGTGGAGTTCGTCGGCCGAGTCGACGTCGAAAATGCTGATGTTGCTGTACTTTCCGACGATTCGCCAGATCTCCGGCCACTTACCGGAGCGCTGCAGCTCCTGAGAGTAGGCCTTCTCCTTGGCGATGGTCTCGTCCCGGACGTCCGGGTCGAGATCGCGGGGAATGTTGACGTCCATCCGGACGTGAAAGAGTGCCATCGGGTGGTGTTCTCCTCAGTTCCTGGTCCAAGTCTTGACGGCATCCATGTTGAGCTCGACTCCGAGCCCGGGACCTTCGGGCAGATGCACCTTGCCGTCGCCGTACTGCAGTGGTTGCTGCAGCAGTTCTTCGCTGAACAGCAGGGGTCCGAACAGTTCGGAACCGAAGTCGATGCCGGGCTCCGAGCAGGCGAAGTGAATGGACGCCGCTGTGCCGATCGGCCCCTCGATGGACGTGGCTCCGTGGCAGGCGATGCCGGCCGCCTTGGCGATGGCCACCACCTCGCGACTGCGCTTGAGCCCACCGCATTTGGTGGTTTTCACGGCGATGACGTCGGCCGCGCCGCGCCGCGCGACCTCGAGAGCATCGTGCGGCGTCTGGACACTTTCGTCCGCCATCACGGGGACGGGGACGAGCCGGTTGAGTTCGGCGAGGACCTCGAGCTGTTCACCGGGGGTGGGCTGCTCGATCAGTTCGACGCCGCCTTCGACGAGGAGGGGCACGTACTTCAGCGCGGTGAGCCGGTCCCAGCGGGCATTGACATCGATCCGGACGCCGGCCTTGCCCTGCAGTGCCTGGGCGATCCGAACGACCCGGGCAGTGTCGACCTCCGGGTCGAGGGCGCCCATCTTGAGTTTGAAACTGAAGTGCCGCTTCGACTCGACGAGACCGAGGGCCTCCTCGACGATCTCCTCGGCGGGAGCGGCGCCGAGAGCCCAGGTGACCTCGACGCTGTCACGGAAGGCTCCGCCGAGCAGCGTATGCACCGGCACACCGAGGCTGCGCGCCCAGGCGTCGTGCAATGCGACGTCGACGGCGGCCTTCGCGAAACGCGCGTTCGCGACCACCCTTTCGATATCCGACATGATGCCGGTAATTTCGTCGACACCCCGCCCCAGCAGGACCGGGACGATGTAACGCTCGACGATCGCCTGCATCGTCTCCACCGATTCGCCGCCCCACCACGGGCCGCCCGGAACGACACCCTCGCCGTAACCGGTCACGCCGCCCGCGGTGGTGACGGCGACGAGGAGCAGTGGCTGCGCCGTCATCGACGTGGTGGCGAACTTGTGGTGACGCACCAGCGGCACATCGAGGATCGTCGTTTCGACGGAAACGATAGACAGGTCGGTCATCGAATCACTCTCTCTACGGGTGGAACAGCTCACGCGGGGTCGAGCACGAAGTTGTAGGTGACGTAGTTCTTGCCGTCGTCACCGGTCTTCGGGTCGAGAATGAGCTCGGGCTTGGTGGCGGACGCGACGTCGCTGTCGATCCACTCGCCGCCCTTGAAATACAGCTGCGTGGTCACCGACTCCTTCCCGGGAGCCGACACGATGAGATGCAGGTGCGCGGGACGCCACGGGTGACCGTTCTGCGCCTCGATGAACTGACCGGTCGGGCCGTCGGTCGGAATCTTGTAGGGCGCCGGCTGGATCGTGGTGATCTCGTAGCGGCCCTCCTCGTCGGCGATGATCGTGCCGCGCAGGTTCCACTCGGGCAGGTGCGGGGCGAACTGCGAGTAGTAACCGTCGTTGTCGGCGTGCCACAGCTCGACCTTCGCGCCGGCGAGCCCGTTCCCCTCGAGGTCGGTGACCTGGCCGGAGAAGACCAGCGGGGTGATCTTCCTGTCTTCCTCGCGCATGGGCAGGGTGCAGGTGGCGGGCAGTTCCGGCGCACCGGCGATGTAGTACGGGCCCTCGATGCTGCCCTTGGTTCCCTTGCGGGTGCGGGCGAGAACCTCTTCGACGGAGTGCTCGATGAACACGTCGAGGAACAGCGGCCACTCCCCGCCCTCACCGACGTCGATCAGCCACTGCTTGAACACGCGGTACTCGGGGTAGGTGACGCCGTGCTTCAGGATCACGTCGTTGAGCGCGCCGAGGGCGTCCTTGGCGATCGCCGCGAGCCGCTCCGGTGAGGTGTCGGCGCTGACGCGTTCGGACTTGAACTTGTCGGTGGCTGCGGAGCCGGATCCGGCGGCGGTGGGGCTCTCGGTGGTGGTCATCTGTTTCTCCTTGGGCTGGGAGGGAAGCGGATAAGGCTGATTTCGAGTTGTGGGCGACACGGTGGGTGTTCACGCGCCGAGGTCTTGCGTTCTGTACGCTGTGCGTACTATCATCACGCTGTGCGTACATATCTACTGTGCGCGCAGTCACATTGAAATGTCAACCCCAACTTCCGTGCACCCTGACGAAACCGCTGGTGGAGGCCGCAATGCCCGAGAACGATCGCGACTACATCCAGAGCATCGAACGTGGCTTCGCAGTGCTTCTGGCCTTCGATGCGCAGCGCCCCAACCCGACACTGGCCGAACTCGCGACCGAAGCGGGGCTCTCGCGTCCCGCGGTCCGCCGGATCCTGCTCACACTGCAGAAGCTCGGTTACGTCGCCGGCTCGGGAGGCCGGTGGTCACTCACGCCCCGCGTGCTCAGCATCGGGCAGCACTACTCGGAGTCGCACGCCCTCATCGAGGCGGCGATGCCGCGACTGCTCGAGGTGGCGGAGAAGACTCAGGAGTCGGCCTCGCTGGGAGTGCTCGACGGGGCCGACGTGGTCTACGCAGCGCGCGTTCCCGTCCGCCGGATCATGAGCATCAACGTCTCGGTAGGCACCCGCGTCCCCGCGTACGCCACGTCGATGGGGCGCGCACTGCTCGCGTGGGCTCCCGCCGACGTCGTCGAACGCGTGGTCAGCGAGTCGACCTTCGCCAAACTCGGACCCGACACCATCGGCAGCGCCGCAGAGCTCGAACGTGAACTCACCAAGGTTCGTGAGCAAGGATTCGCGTTGACGTCCGAGGAGCTCGAAAAGGGACTCATCTCGCTGGCCGCCCCGGTCCGGGACGCGGCGGGCTCCGTCGTGGGCGTGGTGGCCTGCTCCACCTCCACTGCACGCAATACGCCCGCACAATTCCGGGAACAGGCCGTGCCGTGCGTCCTCGCCGCCGCGGCCGCCCTCAGCTCCGACATGGGGTTCGCGGGCTGACAGCTGCGATCCGGCTACAGCGGGTCGAGCACGAATTCGCAGGACATCTCGTGCGTTGCGCCGGGTGGCGGTACCACCCGCGTCCCGAGCGAGCGGTAACCGCGCGCATGCACGATCACGTTGATGTGACCCACCTCGTTATCGCTGGGGACGCTGGAGAATTCGCACGGCGCGGGCTTGATGGTGGAGATGTCGAAGCGACCCCCGGCGCAGGTGACGACAATGCCGCGCAGGTTGTTGCGCAGAATCTCGACGGAGTACCCGGAATAGCATCCATCGGCGTCCGCGTGCCACACCTCGAGCTCTGCCCCCGACAACGTTTCGCCGTCGCGCGACCGCACCACTCCCGTGATGCGCAGCGGAGTTCCGGGTTCACCGGGGAGTGCCGCGAGGTTTGCCTTCCAGGGCAGCACTCGCTGGGCGGGGAGGTAGAACTCCCGATCGACGTGGTCGAGGCTTGCCCGGTCCACGTGCGGTGCGGACGTGGTCGACGTCGAGGTCATTATCAGATCCGATCACTCTCGTACGCTGTGCGTACGGCGAGAACGCTGTGCGGTCGTTATCGAGTGTGCTTGTAGTCACACGGTTCGTCAACCCGCGGCCCGTTCACATCGGGGACGGGTGGGTCCGGGGCATCCGTGGGATAATTGCCCCGCCATCGGCGGACAACGACGTTTCGCCGCCCCGGTTCGCGCTTTGTGCCGGCCACGTCGCATCCCCGAGGATTACATCGATGAACACCCCTCCCCGCAGCATCACACTCCGCTTCCTCGCGGCCCCCACAGAGGTGGCAACCCTGGGCGGATCGATCCAGGGCGGACGCATCCTCGAGTGGATCGACAAGGCTGCCTACGCGTGCGCGGTCGGCTGGAGTGGCGGCTATTGCGTCACCGCCTACGTGGGAAACATCCGCTTCACCCGATCGATCGAGTCCGGTCACCTGGTGGAAGTCGAGGCAAGGCTGGTGCACACGGGCCGATCGAGCATGCACATCCAGTGCACGGTGTCTTCCGCAGACCCGCGTACCGGTGAGTTCACCGAGGCCAGTAACTGTCTGGTGATTTTCGTGGCCGTCGATGATTCCGGTAAGCCGAAAAACGTCCCGCCGTGGCTGCCTGTCACCGCCGAGGACCACGCCGAAGCCGACGAGGCGATCATGCGGGTCGGGCTCCGCGCCGACATCGAAGAGGCGATGAGCAGACAGGAATACACGGACAAGGGCACGGCACCCGTGTCGGTCATGCGATTCCTCGCAGCCCCCACCGACGTCAACTGGGGTGGCAAAACCCACGGTGGCACGGTGATGCGCTGGATCGACGAGGCCGCCTACCTCTGCGGTACCGCCTGGAGCGGCGGTCCGTGCGTCTCGGTGTACGCCGGTGGGGTCCGGTTCTACCGGCCGATCCAGATCGGTCACGTCGTCGAGGTCGATGCCCGACTGCTCCATACCGGCGCGCAGACCATGCACATCTCGGTGCACGTGCGCTCAGGCGATCCGCGCACGGGCGAGATGAATCTGACCACCCACTGCCTCACCGTGGTCGCCGCGATCGACGAGGAGGGCGCCGTAACCGCAGTGCGGCAATGGATTCCGCAGTCCGACGAGGATCGCGGGCTCGAGGCACACGCCCGGGAACTCATCGCGCTGCGGGCCCGCGCCCGGATCGGTGCCCTGTCGTAGCCAGGCCGAACAGCGACTGACCAGACGACGTCAGCCGCGCAGCACGTCCGACGGCGCCGCCCCGTACTTCTTCCGGAACGCCGCCGCGAACCGGCCGGTGTGGGTGAACCCCCACCGCATCGCGACATCGGACACCGTGGCCGAGGTGTCGGCGCGGAGCAGGTCGGCGTGGACGCGCTCGAGCCGCACGTCGAGCAGGTAGTCGCGGGGGCTCACGCCGACGTACTCCTGGAATCCCTCCTGAAGGCGCCGAACCCCGACGCCCGCGATCTCGGCCATCTCGGCCGCCGTCCACGCCCGCGCGGGGTCGGCGTGGATCTCGTCGATGACGCGCTTGACGATGCGCGGCCGGGTACCGGCACCGGCCGTCTCGTCGTCCGGTATCGCTGCCAGGACCAGTGCCGTGGTGACCGCCCCCGACAGCTGCTCGGCGACGAGGGGGTTGGCGTAGACACCGTCCGAACGCAACATCTGATCGAGGAGTGACCGCACCAACGCCAACCAACTGGCACCGTTCTCGCTGGTCAGATCGAATTGCGGGGGCAGGCGCAGTCCGGGCCGCGCCAGAATCCGCGCCATCTCCCTGTGTAGGTAGTCGCGGTCGACCCGCACCCCGATGATCGAGCAGTCCTTACTCCAGTCGGTGATGAGCGTCGTGGTGTCGGGTGGACAGATGGTCCCCGACCCGGGCGCCGACGACACCTCGGTTTTCCCGGTCACCGACTCCAGGTGTCCCGACAACGGCACGTTCACCGCGTACGCACCCGGGTGATCCGACTGGATCGACACGTCGGCTCCCCATCCGATGCGGGTGATTTTCACCGGGCCCAGCTCCACGGCTTCCGCGACCGTATTGCCGGCGGTCTCTCTGCTCAGCGGAGTCAGGCGGTGCGGGAAGTAGACGTCCGACACCACGTGCGACGCCTCGTCCCAATCATCGGAACGGACGAACCTGGATGTGGTCGACATGGCACAAGTGTGACCGCGGACACCATCGATTGCAATTTCCGCCGTGATCCGAGTCACTGCGCAAAGTGGATCGGCACCTCGCACAGCGGATCGACGCGCGGTGGACCTGGTCGTACCTTCGTGTTCACCGCAACAGCGCCCCGACACGAAGGGAGGCTTCCGATCATGGAACAGCGCGAACTCCGGAACATTTTCGGACAGTTCGCCAGCGGAGTCACTGTCATCACGTGCAGCAACTCCGACGGCGAACCGCACGGAGCCACCGTCACCGCCTTCACCGCCGTCTCCCTCGAGCCACGGCTGTGCCAGGTGACGCTGACCCGTAAGTCGAAGGCGTGCCGCTACCTCAGCAATGCGCCCTTCGCGGTGAACATCCTGGCCGCCGACCAGGTCGACACAGCACTGCATTTCGCCGGCCGGCCGCAGGAGCCGCAGCCGACGTGGACGGACGGCCCCACCGCCCCCGTCCTCTGCGGCTCGGCCGCCACGCTGTCGTGCGTGCCATGGGCCGAGTACGACGGCGGCGACCATCTCATCTTCATCGGCGAGATCGTCGACGCGCAGACCACCGGGAAGGATCCGTTGCTGTTCTACCGCAGCACATTCCACGACCTCGGCGCCCCGTCGGCTTCGGCCGCCTGGAACGGTTCCATGGACGACCCGCACAGTGGCTGGTTCGACGCCACCACCTCGTTCACTCCGTTCCATCTCCACACCGTCTCCTGATACCGATTTCCTGAAGAAAGGCCATCTCGATGACCACCACCGAATCCGCCCCCGACACCGCCGTCGACCGCACCAAGGTCAACGTGGCCGCCGACAGCGAGGTGAATCGCACGAAGAACTTCGCGTCGCGGCCGATGACCGGCGACGAGTACATCGAATCGTTGCGTGACGATCGCGAGATCTGGTTACACGGCGAGCGTGTCGAGGACGTGACCACCCACCCGGCGTTCCGGAACCCCATTCGCATGACTGCCCGTCTCTACGACTCGATGCACACCGGTGAGCACGTCGACAAGGTCACCACCCCCACCGACACCGGCAACGGCGGCGTCACCATGCCGTTTTTCAAGGCGCCGACCTCGTCCGACGACCTCCTGAAGGAGCGCGACGCCATCGCCACCTGGGCGCGGATGACGTACGGCTGGATGGGTCGCAGCCCGGACTACAAGGCGTCCTTCCTCGGAACCCTCCACGCGAACAAGGAGCTGTACTCGCCGTTCCAGGACAACGCCGAACGCTGGTACAAGGAGTCGCAGGAGAAGGTTCTCTACTGGAACCACGCGATCATCAATCCTCCCGTGGACCGGCAGCTGCCGCCGGACGAGGTCGGCGACGTGTTCATGAAGGTGGAGAAGGAAACCGACGCGGGCATCGTCGTCTCCGGCGCCAAGGTCGTGGCCACGGGCTCGGCGATCACCAACTACAACTTCATCGCCCACTACGGTCTGCCGATCAAGAAGAAGGAATTCGCGCTCATCTGCACGGTGCCGATGGACGCACCGGGCGTGAAGCTGATCTGCCGGTCCTCGTTCACCCAGAACGCCGCGGTGATGGGCACCCCGTTCGACTACCCGCTGTCGAGCCGGATGGATGAGAACGACACCATCTTCATCTTCGACAAGGTCCTCGTGCCGTGGGAAAACGTTTTCATGTACGGCGACGTCGACAAGATCAACGGCTTCTTCCCGCAGTCGGGCTTCCTGCCCCGCTTCACTTTTCAGGGCTGTACCCGCCTCGCCGTGAAGCTCGACTTCATCGCCGGCATGCTGATGAAGGCACTCGACGCCACCGGAGCGGGCGGCTTCCGAGGCGTGCAGACCCGCGTCGGTGAAGTGATCGGCTGGCGAAATCTGTTCTGGTCCCTCACCGAATCGATGGCACGCAACCCGGAGCCCTGGATCGGCGACACCGTCATCCCCAAGCTCGAATACGGCCTCACCTACCGCATGTTCATGATCCAGGGCTACCCCCGCATCAAGGAGATCATCGAGCAGGATGTGGCATCCGGGCTGATCTACCTGCCGTCGTCGGCCGCCGACTTCAAGAGTCCCGACGTGCGTCCGTACCTCGACAAGTACGTTCGCGGCTCGGACGGCATGACCGCGGTCGACCGCGTGAAAATCATGAAGGCGCTGTGGGATTCGATCGGCACCGAGTTCGGTGGCCGGCACGAACTCTACGAGCGGAATTACTCCGGCAACCACGAGAACGTCAAGGCGGAACTGCTTTTCGCCGCCGAGAACCGTGGTGACGTCGCCTCCATGAAGGGTCTGGCCGAGCAGTGCCTGGCCGAGTACGACCTCGACGGCTGGACGGTGCCGGACCTCATCGGCAACGACGACGTCTCGTACTTCGGCAACAAGTAACTACACACGCGCAATCCCCGTCAGAAGCGCACGAGCTCTGACGGGGATTTGCCGTACCTGCGACGATATGCCGCGGAGAACCGGCCGGCGTGGGTAAAACCCCACCGGGCAGCGATGTCGGACACCGTGACACCTAGCTCCCGTGCCCTCAGATCGGCGTCGGCGCGCGTCAGGCGGATGTCGAGGAGGCATTCGGACGGGCTGCGCCCGACGTACTCGCGAAACCCTTCCTGCAGCCGGCGAACGCTGGTGCCCGCCAGCTGGGCCATGTCTGCCGCCGTCCACGCCCGGGCCGGGTCGTCGTTCAGCCCGTCGAGTACGCGCTTGACGATGCGGGGACGCGGCGCCGTCCTGCGCACCTCCTGATCCGGTGTGACTGCCAGGACGAAGGCCGCGGTGATGGCGCCGGCGAGCTGCGGTCCCACTACCGGATTGGCGAGCAGGTCGGACGGTTCGCGCAGTTGCGCGGTCAGCGACCTCAACAGTCGGAACCAGCTGTTGCCCGAGGCGTCGGTGAGGTCGATCTGAGAGGGCAGCAGCAACTTCGAGCGCACATCGGTGCCCAGTATGCGATCCGCTTCCCGTTCGAGGTATTCGCTGTCGAACTTGACGCCGAGCACCGAGCAATCCCCGCTCCACCGGCTGATCAGGGTGGGTTCGTTCGCCCGGAACACCGTTGCCTGGCCGGGCCGTGACACCACGTCACCCACCGGGGAGCGCGACTCCAGGGAGCCGGAGAGCGGGATGTTGACCTCGTACGCGCCCGGGTAGTCGCAGGCGATCGACACGTCCGCACCCCAGCCCAGTCTGCCCAGGGTGACCGGCCCGAAATCGACGGTACGCATCGAGAGTTTCAGGGAGCCGTCCGGAGACAGGTCCGTCAACGTGTGCGGGAAGTACGCACCGGCCACCGCCCTCGACGCCGCGTCCCAGTCACGAGTCTCGGTAACCGTCGATGCCATCGCCTACACCTGCCTCGTCCACATGTCGTTCCGACCTCCATTGAAGCTGTGTCGTCCCGCTGAGTCGAGGATAACTGAGATACCAATCACAACTAGTCGCGCACATCGTCCAGCCGTCGCGCGAATCGGCTAGACGCGCCCGAGAGCCGGCACCTACATTCTCCTTCACCCGCCGTTGCAGCGAAAGTTGTTACCGAACAAGGAGAATCCCATGACTGCGACCCTTTCCTGGATCGACGAGATCACCATGACGGAACTCGAACGCAACCCTTACCCCGTGTACGAGCGTTTGCGCGCCGAGGCTCCACTGGCGTACCTCCCGGTCCTCGGCTCCTACGTGGCGACCACTGCGGAGCTGTGCCGAGCCATCGCCACCAGCCCCGACTTCGAGGGAATCATCACCAAGGCCGGCGGCCGCACGTTCGGCCACCCCGCGGTGATCGGGGTCAACGGCGATATCCACCGCGACCTCCGCTCGATGGTCGACCCCGCTCTGCAGCCGTCGGAGGTGGACCGCTGGGTCGATTCACTCGTCCGCCCCATTGCCCGGCGTTACGTGGAGCAGTTCGAGAACGACGGCAAGGCCGACCTGGTGTCGCAGTACTGCGAGCCGGTGAGCGTGCGAGCCCTCGGCGACCTGCTCGGCCTGAACGACGTCAGCTCGGACACGCTACGCGACTGGTTCCGCCGGCTGTCGAACTCCTTCACGAATGCCGGCGTGGACGAGAACGGTGAGTTCACCAATCCGGAGGGCTTCATCCAGGGCGATGACGCGAAGGCCGAGATCCGGGCCATCGTGGACCCCCTGATCGACAACTGGATCGTCAATCCCGATGACAGCGCCATCTCCCACTGGCTGCACGACGGGATGCCCGAGGGACAGGTACGGGAGCGGGACTACATCTATCCCACGCTCTTCGTCTTCCTGCTCGGCGCGATGCAGGAGCCCGGGCACGCAATGGCGTCGACCCTCGTCGGCCTCTTCAGCCGTCCGGAGCAGCTCGAGGCGGTGATCGACGAACCCGCGTTGATTCCGCGCGCCATCTCCGAGGGCATGCGCTGGACTTCCCCGATCTGGTCGGCGACCGCCCGCATCAGCACGAAGGACGTCACAGTCGGCGATGTCTTCCTGCCCGAGGGTTCGGTCGTCCTGATGTCCTACGGCTCGGCCAACCACGACGCCGAGGTCTATGACGCTCCGACTGAGTACGACATGACCCGCCCACCGCTGCCCCATCTGGCGTTCGGCGCCGGACAGCACGCCTGCGCCGGTATCTACTTCGCCAATCACGTGTGCCGCATCGGGCTCGAGGAGCTTTTCGAGGCGATCCCCAACCTCGAACGGGACACCGGCGCCGACGTCGAATTCTGGGGCTGGGGTTTCCGCGGCCCGACAGCACTGCACACCACTTGGGAGGTATGACCATGACCCGCACCGAGACACACACCGTGTCCGTCGGCACCGACACAGTCCAGTGCGGTCCCGATCAAGCCATCCTCGACGCCTTTCTCCGCGGCGGCGTCTGGATGCCCAATTCGTGCAACCAGGGCACCTGCGGGACCTGCAAACTGCGGGTCGTGTCGGGTTCGGTGGATCATCGGAGATCTCCCGACAGCACACTGAGTGCGGCCGAGCGTGACGCCGGGTTCGCGCTGGCCTGCCAGGCTGCTCCCTGCGGTGACACGGTGGTGGAGCGGCTGGACTCGGCACCCGCGGCGACCGTTCATGCCCTGCGGGACCTGGTGGGCACGGTCAGCGGCATCGAGAACATCGCCCGCGACACCCGGCGCTTACTCGTCACTCTCGACAGTCCGCTCGAGTTCTCGGCAGGGCAGTATGTGGAGTTACGGGTGCCGGGCTCAGATCAGGGGCGCCAGTACTCGATGGCGAACTCCCCCAGTGAGTCGAAAGTGCTCGAATTCCACATTCGCCGCCAACCCGGCGGGCTGGCCACCGACAACTGGATCTTCGGACCGTTGAGTGTGGGTGATCGCGTCGACATGGTGGGTCCGCTCGGTGACTTCTGCCTCGACACCGACGACGACGGGCCGATGATCCTGCTCGGCGGCGGAACTGGGCTCGCGCCGCTCAAATCGATAGCAGCCCAAGCGCTCAGGGCTACACCCGACCGCACGGTTCATCTGTATCACGGCGCGCGCGAGGAAGCCGACCTCTACGACGTGGACCTATTCCAGGAGTGGGAACGCGCGTATCCCGGATTCCGCTACCGGCCATGCCTGAGCGACCAGACGTGGCCCGGGCGGACCGGCTACGTCACCGACTCATTCGTCGACGATTTCGACAGCTGTCGCGGCTATTCGGGTTACCTGTGCGGGCCACCCGCCATGGTCGACGCCGGCGTCAAGGCGTTCAAGCGCCGTCGTATGGCTCCGCGGCGGATCTTCCGTGAGAAGTTCACCCCGGCCGTCTGATCGTCGCGCACACCGGGGTTGCCGGCCCCGGTGTGCGCATCGTGAACATGTCCTAGGCAGTACTCGGTAAATGCCTAGTGTGATGCAGCGCACAGGCTGCAAGAGTGGAATCCATTGCCGGACCCGGGCGCCCTCGCAGGGCGCAAGCCCCCGGAGATCTTGGAGGATCCCATGACTGAAACCCTGTACACAGCGCCGTCCGACGACGTGCGCGCCAAGCTGGCCGACGCACTGATCGAAGACCCGGAAACCGGACGCTATCAGGTGCGACGCAGCGTATTCACCGACGAGGACCTGTTCGAACTCGAGATGAAGCACATCTTCGAGGGCAACTGGATCTACCTGGCCCACGAGAGCCAGATCCCGAACGTCGGCGACTACTTCACCACGTACATGGGCCGTCAGCCGATCGTCATCTCCCGGAACAAGGAGGGCGAACTCAACGCCCTGGTGAACGCGTGCAGCCACCGCGGCGCCATGCTCTGCCGGCGGAAGACGGACAACCGGACCACCTTCACCTGCCCGTTCCACGGCTGGACGTTCAACAACTCCGGCAAGCTCCTCAAGGTCAAGGACCCGCGTGAGGCCGGCTACCCGGAACAGTTCAACAAGGACGGTTCCCACGACCTCACCAAGGTCGCGCGGTTCGAGAACTACCGCGGATTCCTGTTCGGCAGCCTGAACCCCGATGTCCCGCCGCTCGAGGAACACCTCGGTGACACCACGAAGATCATCGACATGATCGTCGACCAGTCACCCGAGGGACTCGAGGTGCTGCGCGGTGCATCCACCTACACCTACGACGGCAACTGGAAGCTGCAGACCGAGAACGGCGCCGACGGCTACCACGTGTCCGCCACTCACTGGAACTACGCCGCGACCACCTCGCGTCGCGAGTCGGGCGAATCCACCAACGCCACCAAGGCGATGGACGCCGGCAAGTGGTCGAAGCAGCAGGGCGGGTATTACTCGTTCGACAACGGTCACCTGCTGCTGTGGACCAAGTGGGCCGACCCCGCCAACCGCCCCCTCAACGAGCGTCGCGACGAACTCGTCGCCGATTACGGCGAGGACCGCGCCGACTGGATGATCGGGGTGTCCCGCAACCTGTGCCTGTACCCGAATGTGTACCTGATGGACCAGTTCGGTTCGCAGATCCGGCATTTCCGTCCGATCTCCGTCGACAAGACCGAGGTCACCATCTACTGCATCGCCCCCAAGGGCGAGAGCCGGGCGGCACGTGCCGCCCGCATCCGCCAGTACGAAGACTTTTTCAACGCCACCGGCATGGCCACCCCGGATGATCTCGAGGAGTTCCGCTCCTGCCAGAAGACGTACCAGGCCGGCGCCGCACCGTTCAACGACCTCAGCCGCGGTGTCACCCACCAACTCCGGGGCCCCGACGAGGATGCGAAGAAGATTGGTATCAACCCCATCTCCAGCGGTGTGAAGACCGAGGACGAGGGCCTCTACCCGATCCAGCACGGCTACTGGGTGCAGGCGCTCACCAAGGCGCTCGACGCCGACGCTGCCGCTGCTGCGAACAACCGCTGAGGGAGAGAAGTTTCATGACTGCAGTAGCCGAAAACACCGTCACCCAGCACGATATCGAGCAGTTCCTCTACCGTGAGGCCCGCCACCTCGACGACCGTGAATTCGAGAAGTGGATCGAGTGTTATCACCCCGACTCCGAGTTCTGGATGCCGGCATGGGCCGACGACGGTGAACTGACCACCGACCCGATGACCGAAATCTCCCTGATCTACTACGCCAACCGCGGCGGCATCGAGGATCGGGTGTTCCGCATCAAGACGGACAGGTCGAGCGCGACGAGCCTGCCGGAACCGCGTACCGGTCACAATATTTCGAACGTCGAGGTGACCGAGCGTCGCGGCGAGGTCGTGGACGTCCGGTTCAACTGGTTCACGCTCTACTTCCGCTACAACACGGTCGACACGTACTTCGGGAATTCGTTCTACACCATCGACTTCTCCGGTGAGCAGCCGCTGATCATGAAGAAGAAGGTCGTGCTCAAGAACGACTACATCCACCACGTGGTCGACATCTATCACATCTGACCTTCTTCCCCATTCTTCGCGAATCGAGCTGTTTTCATGACTTTCCAAGTTGCACTGAGTTTCGAGGACGGGATCACCCGCTTCATCAAGTGTGACGGCGACGAGACGGTCGCCGACGCGTCCTACCGCGCGCGCATCAACATCCCCCTCGACTGTCGAGACGGTGCGTGCGGCACCTGCAAGTCGCTCTGCGAATCCGGCACGTATGACGGCGGCGACTACATCGAGGAAGCGCTCACCGACGACGAGGCGGAGCAGGGCTACTGCCTTCCGTGCCAGATGATGCCGGAAAGCGATCTGGTGCTGCAGATTCCGACGACCTCCGACGTCGCCAAGACCGCCGCAGGAACGTTCTCGTCGACGATCACGGAGATCCGCAGGTTCTCCGACACCACCATCGGGTTCACGATCGAGATCGCGAACCGCGAAGATCTGGTGTTCCTCCCCGGGCAGTACGTCAACATCACCGTGCCCGGGACGGAGGCGACGCGCTCGTACTCGTTCAGCACCGGGCCCACGTCCAAGGAACTGTCGTTTCTGGTCAAGATCACCGACGGCGGCCTGATGTCGGAATACCTGCGCGACCGCGCACAGATCGGCGACACGCTCGACTTCACCGGCCCGATGGGAAGCTTCTTCCTGCGTGAGCAGAAGCGTCGCGCTCTGCTGCTGGCCGGCGGCACCGGGCTGGCCCCGCTGTTGTCGATCCTCGACAGGATGCGCACCGACGCCGTCGACCATCCCGTCCACCTGGTCTACGGAGTCTCGTCCGACGCCGACCTGGTGGAGCTGGACAAGCTCGAGAAATATACGAAGTTGCTGCCGCAGTTCACATTCGACTACTGCGTATCGGATCCGGCGAGCAGCGCGCCGAACAAGGGGTACGTCACCGGGCTGTTCGAGCCGGCGCATCTGAACGACGGTGACGTCGACGTGTACCTGTGCGGGCCGCCGCCAATGGTCGAAGCCGTCCGCGACCACCTGAAGTCGGAGGGGATCACGCCGGCAAATTTCTACTTCGAGAAGTTCAACAACGCGGCGACGCCCCACGGATCCGAGACACCCGCACCGCGACCGGCCGAAACGCCCGAATCCGCTGTGCCCGAGTACGAGATCGGCGAGGAACACCAGCCGCTGTCCGAGTCGGATGCGCAGTTCGACGCCCGCATGGCACTCGAGCTGGGCGCGCTCGAACTCACCATCGGCAGACTGACTCCGGAACAGCTGGGCGAGTACCGCATCCTCGCCGAAGCGTCCGGCGCCTCGATCGATCGGGACCACTTCACCGACGCCGACGCGTTCACCGACGCGAACTTCCGATTCCACGAGTTCCTGTTCCGCTGCACGGGCAACGAGGTGCTGCTCGAGGCGTACAACCGGCTCGAGGTCACCCAGCTGATGCGCAAGGTCCTCCGGAACTCCGGCTGGGTCGACGAGCACATCCCGCAAGAGCATCTCGACATCGTCGCCGCATTCGACAAGGGCGACCGCGACTCCGCGCGGAAACTGATCGTCGCGCACAGCGCACACGCGAAGACCACCATGTGCCGCGCCATCGAGAACAGCACAGTCGCATGAGGCCGGCGTTCTACGCGAATCGGTTCGACGGCAGGGCCGTCACCGTCACCGGCGCCGCACAGGGAATCGGGCTGGCCGTCGCAACCCGGCTCGCCGACGAGGGCGCGTCCGTCGTCCTCGTCGACCGCGCCGAACTCGTCCACGACGTCGCCAAAGAACTGCGGGAGAAAGGGGCCGAGGCGCACAGCATCACCGCGGACCTCGAACAGTTCACCGACGCGCAGGACGCGATCGACGAGGCCCGCGCCCAGCACGGCCGGATCGACGTGCTGATCAACAACGTCGGCGGAACGATCTGGGCCAAACCGTACGAGCACTACACGCCGGAACAGATCGCCGCGGAGGTGCAGCGATCGCTGTTCCCGACGCTGTGGACGTGCCGCGCCGCACTGCCGCATCTCATCGCGCAGCGCAGCGGCACGATCGTCAACGTATCGTCGGTTGCAACCCGCGGAGTCAATCGCGTGCCCTACGCAGCCGCGAAAGGCGGGGTCAACGCTCTCACCGCGTCGCTCGCGCTCGAGGCGGCACAGTACGGAATTCGCGTGGTGGCCACCGCTCCCGGAGGAACTGAGGCACCGGCGCGCCGCGTCCCACGCGGTCCCGATACCGAATCCGAGCAGGAGAAGGCGTGGTACCAGCAGATCGTCGACCAGACCGTCGACTCATCCCTGCTGAGGCGGTACGGCACCCTCGACGAACAGGCCGCCGCGATCCTCTTCCTCGCCTCCGACGAGGCCTCCTACATCACCGGCTCGGTACTGCCCGTCGCCGGTGGCGACCTCGGCTAGCAGCCCCACATATCTCCACCGCCTCATCGGCGGGCCATCCGGCTCGCCGTCGCACTTCCCGAGCGGAGATCATCATGAACCCGTCCACGACCGACAGCTGGGCCAGCCCCCGCCATCGCCGGGCCGTCACCTGGATCGTCACACTCGCGACCATCGCCATCGTCTTCGACGGCTACGATCTCGTCGTCTACGGCACCATCCTCCCGATGTTGCTCGACGACCCCACTCAACTCGGGGCGATCTCACCGGCCCAGGCCGGCGCGCTCGGTTCCTACGCCCTCATCGGTGTGATGGTCGGCGCACTGGCGTCGGGTGCCATCGGCGACTATCTCGGCCGCCGCCGGATGATGCTGATCAACATCGTGTGGTTCTCCGTGGGCATGGGGCTCGCGGCGCTTGCCACGAGCATCACCACCTTCGGACTGCTCCGATTCTTCACCGGGATCGGTGTCGGCGGACTCGTCGCCACCGTGGGCGCGATGGTCGCCGAATTCGCGCCTCCCGGAAAGCGCAATCTGTACAACGCCATCGTCTACAGCGGAGTCCCAGCCGGCGGTGTACTCGCATCTCTACTGGCCATAGTGCTCCGCGACGCGATCGGCTGGCGCGGCCTCTTCTGGATCGGCGCACTCCCGCTCGTCACGCTGCTGCCACTGGCCCTCATGAAGCTGCCGGAGTCCCCGAAGTGGCTCGTCGCACGCGGGTACGAGGACAAGGCCCGCCGCATCTCCGAATACACGGGTATCCCGATGCCCGACGCAGAGGAGATCGCCCTCGAGCACGCATCGGTCGAGAAAGTCGGATTCGCGGCCCTCGCGACCCGCCGGTATGCCTGGGCGACAGGACTTCTCGGTGTGATGAGCTTCTCCGGCCTCCTCCTCACCTACGGACTCAACACCTGGTTGCCGAAAATCATGGGAGACGCGGGCTTCAACGCCAAGGGGTCGCTGTCCTTCCTGCTGGTCCTCAACGGCGGCGCCATCATCGGCGGTCTGATCGCCTCCAAGATCGCCGACGGTATCGGCCCTCAGCGAGTCGTGGCCACCACGTTCTTCCTCGCTGCGGTCGCGTTGGTGGTGCTCACCCTGGGATTCCCACTCCCGGTGCTGCTCGCCTCGGTCGCAGTTGCCGGAGTGGGCACGATCGGAACTCAGGTGCTGATCTACGGTTTCGTGTCCAACTACTATTCGACCTCCGCCCGCGCTGCGGGAGTGGCATGGTGCGCCGGATTCGGCCGGCTGGGCGGAATCTTCGGACCCCTCATCGGCGGCGCACTCATCAGTGCAGGGATCAGCAGCCAGGTCGCGTTCTCCGTGTTCGCGGGCATTGCCGTACTGGGCGCCTTCGTCACGTTCTTCGTACCGCGCGCACGAGTCGCCCTCCGCGCCGAGGTTGCGCCCGTCACCGCCTAAACGGTCCAGGTGTCGTGCCCGGTCAGAAGCCGCTGGAGCGAGCCCTCGTCTACGGGATCCCTCTCGCGGGCGAGGTCGTTCTGCCTGCGTACCGCATCGTCGTAGGTATCGCGCACAACGCTGCGTAATACGCCGGTCACCGTGTGGGTGAGGTCCTGGTCGGACAGCCGCGAGAGGGCGTACGCGTAGTCGGGATCATCGGTGTGGGCGTCGTGCACGACGATCTCGTTCCGGTCGACGTTGGCGGTCTCGACCACCTTCAGACCGAAACCGGCACGCACGACGCAGTATTCGCCTGCGTTCCCGAACACGATCGGTTCTCCGTGGGTCAATGGAATCAGCCGCTGCTCCGCACCCTCCTTGCGGAGCACGTCGAACGAGCCGTCGTTGAAAATCGGGCAGTCCTGAAAGATCTCCACGAACGACGTGCCCCGGTGCGCCGCGGCCGCACGCAGCACCTCGGTAAGGCCCTTGCGGTCGGAGTCCAGGGCGCGGGCCGCGAACGTCGCCTCGGCACCGAGCGCCAGGGACAGCGTGTTGAACGGGTGGTCCACGGACCCCAGCGGGGTGGACTTGGTGACCTTCCCGACCTCCGAGGTCGGTGAGTACTGGCCCTTGGTGAGGCCATAGATCCGGTTGTTGAACAACAAGATCGTCAGATTCACGTTGCGCCGCAACGCGTGGATCAGGTGGTTGCCACCGATGGAGAGGGCATCACCGTCACCGGTGACCACCCACACCGACAGGTCCGGACGCGTGACCGCCAGCCCGGTCGCGATGGCCGGGGCACGGCCGTGGATCGAGTGCACGCCGTACGTGTCGAGGTAATAGGGGAACCGGCTCGAACATCCGATGCCGGAGACGAACATCATGTTCTCGCGCTTCAGGCCGAGCTCCGGCAGGAAACTGCGGATCGTGGCCAGGATGACGTAGTCACCACAACCCGGACACCACCGCACCTCCTGGTCCGTGGTGAAGTCCTTGGCTTTCTGCGCTACATCGGTGTGTGGGACGTGCGCGGTCGCGCTGAGTGCGAGAGTCCTCCCGATGCGATTGATCATCTGGGTCACGCCGGTTCCTCCTGCCGGGGGCGGTTCGTCCGATAGGTGGCCGAAGCGAGCGCGTCGGAGGTCTTGGCCAGCTCCTGCTCGCGCAACGTTCCCGCCAGCGCCGCGTCGATCACCCTGTGTAGTTCGTCGCTGAGGAACGCGAGACCCTGCACCTTGGTGACCGACTGCACGTCGACGAGGTACCTCGATCGCAGAATCATCGCCAGCTGGCCCAGGTTCATTTCGGGTGCCACCACTGTGGAATAACTGCGGAGCACCGCACCGAGATTCGACGGCAGGGGGTTGAGGTGTCGCAGGTGCACCCGGGCCACCTTCTTCCCCTCCCGCCGGGCCCGGCGGCACGCCTCACCGATCGGACCGTACGAACTACCCCACCCGATCAACAGCAACTCCGCCTGACCGGAGGGATCGTCGACCACCACATCCGGGACGGTGATGCCGTCGATCTTCGCCTGCCGCAGCCGGACCATGAGGTCGTGGTTGGCGGGATCGTAGGAGATGTCACCGCTGCCGTCGGCCTTCTCGAGCCCACCGATCCGGTGCTCGAGCCCGCTGGTGCCGGGCACCGCCATGGCGCGGGCGAGCGTCGCCGGGTCGCGCGCGTAGGGCGCGAACACCCCCTCCGGCAGAGGCGCCTTCTCGTAGTCCACGTCGATCGGGTCCATGTCCGCCACATTCGGAACAGCCCACGGTTCACTGCCGTTCGCGATGGCACCGTCCGAAAGCAGAAGCACCGGCGTGCGATAGGTGAGGGCTATCCGCGCGGCCTCGACAGCGGCGTCGAAGCAGTCGGCGGGTGACCGCGGCGCCAGCACCGCAACAGGCGATTCACCGTTGCGCCCGTACATTGCCTGCAGCAGATCCGACTGTTCCGTCTTGGTCGGCAGTCCGGTGGACGGCCCACCACGCTGCACGTCGATCACCAGCAACGGCACCTCCGTCATCACCGCCAGCCCGATCGCCTCACTCTTCAGCGCCAGGCCCGGCCCGGACGTGCTCGTCACCCCCAGCGCCCCGCCGATCGACGCCCCGAGGGCCGCCCCGATACCGGCGATCTCGTCCTCCGCCTGGAAGGCGGTAACACCCAGGTTTCGATGCTTGCTCAGCTCGTGCAGGATGTCCGACGCCGGAGTGATCGGGTACGTGCCCAGGAACACCTGCCGCGAGGCCAGCTGCGCCGCCGTCACCACTCCGTAGGCCAGCGCAGTGTTGCCGGTCACCTGACGGTAGGTGCCCCGCGGCAGGGTCGCGGCCGAGATTTCGTAGGTGGTGGCGAAGGTTTCCGTCGTCTCCCCGTAATTCCACCCCGCCGTGAAGGCGAGGAGGTTCCCCTCAGCAATCTGGGGTTTCGCCGCGAACTTGGTGCGCAGGAACTGGTCGATACTGCGTGTGGGCCGGTTGTACATCCACGAGAGCAATCCGAGCGCGAACATGTTCTTGGCCCGCTCACCGTCTTTTCGGCTCAGGCCCGCAGGTTGCACCGCGCCCACCGTCAGCGTCGTCATCGGGACCGGGTGCACCGTGTAGTCCGCGAGGGAATCGTCCTCGAGCGGACTGGCCGCATACCCGACCTTCGACAGGTTCCGCTTGGTGAACCCGTCCATGTCGACGATGATCATCCCGCCGCGAGGCAGGTCGGGCAGATTCGCCTTCAACGCGGCAGGGTTCATTGCCACCAGCACATCGGGGCGATCACCGGCGGTGAGAATGTCGAAGTCGGCGATCTGGATCTGGAACGACGACACCCCTGGCAATGTGCCCTGCGGCGCACGAATCTCGGCGGGGAAGTTCGGTTGCGTCGCGAGATCGTTGCCGAATGCCGCCGCCTCCGAGGTGAACCGGTCCCCGGTCAGCTGCATGCCGTCACCCGAATCGCCGGCAAAGCGGATGACCACCCGCTCCAGCTTGGTGGAGTTCGCGTCCGTCGTCATAAGTGCACCGGATCTCTCGACTGCTGCGTCCGTGTCGATCAGCTGCTTCTCACCTCACGTTACAAGCGTTCCGCCGTTCTGCCAGGCACCCGCCTGAAATCGCGTCGCGATACGGTGAGCCTTGTGAGTGACCCAGCCAACAGCGAACTCGTCGGCCGTTCGTGTGAGCTCGCAAGTCTCGAGGCTTTCCTGCGCGCGGCGACTCCCGACATGCCGGCCGTCGTGCTGGTCGAAGGCGCCGCCGGCATCGGCAAGACCACCCTCGTCGAGGCGTTCCTCGCGGCGCACTCCGAGGTGCCGACACTTGCAGCAGTGTCTACGCCCTGGGCGACGGGGCACCCGTACGGCGTGGTCGAGCAGATGCTGGGGTCCGCAGTGACCGCACGACATCCTCTGGGCGTCGCCCACGAGCTCGCCGCCGCGGTGACCGCACTTCCCGGGGAGAAGGTCGTGGTCGTACTCGACGACGCACACTGGGCCGACCTCGACTCTTTGCAGGCCGTGACGTCGGCCAGTCATCTTCTCGACCGCCCTGCCATGCTGGTGCTGATCACGACGTCGGAACCGTCCGCCGACGTCTCGCCCGACGTGATCGAGCTCCTCGACCGACATCACCGTCACCGGCTGTGTGTCCCGCCCCTCGATGCGTCCGACATTCGCACACTCGCGAACCGCATTGCGCACGTGGAACTTCCAGCGCCCATTGCGCACCAGCTCACGCAGCACACGGCCGGAAATCCCCGGCACGTCACGCAACTCCTGCACGAAGTGGATCCGGGCGCCTGGTCCCACTGGCAACCCGTGCTGCCCGTCCCCCGGGCGGTCACCGCATCGGTGCGCTCGCGGCTCACGGCGTGCTCGGCGCCCGCGCGCGCCCTGGTCGAAGCGGCCTCCGTCCTCGTCGGTGATCCGCGTTTCGCCGATGCCGCCGAACTTGCGGACATCGAGAATCCTGTCGAAGCACTCGACGAGGCGCACCGAGCGGGACTGCTGACGATGGGTGAGCATCGCGGCGTCACCGTGCTGGTGTTCCCCTCGGCACTCACCCGGGCCGCCGTCTACCGCGACCTCGGCCCGATCCGACTGCGCGACCTGCACGAGCACGCAGCACGCGTCGTCGACGACGACAGTCAGCGCCTCGACCATCTCGCTGCCGCGTCGCCGTTTCCCCACCCCGAACTCGCCGATGAACTCGACCGCCACGCCGTCCACCGGGCCACGGTCGGGGCCTGGTCCGCCGTCGCGGACGCCCTGATCAAGTCGAGCCGCCTCAGCGCAGACCGACGCATTCGAGAGCAACGCCTGATCCGCGCCGTCGACGCCCTGGTCGGGACCGGAAATCTGCCGCAGGCGATCGCGTTCGCACCCGAGATCGAAAGCTTCCCCGCAAGCCCGCTCCGTGACGCCGTCCTCGGCTATCTGGCCATCCAGCGGGGCCGCCCCGCGGAGGCCGACCTGCTGCTCACGCAGTCGTGGTCTGCCTGCGACCCCGCCGCGGATCCGGCGACTGCCGCACTGATCTGTCAGCGCCGGGTCCTCGACTCCTTGGCCCGGTGGCATGGGCCCGACCTCGTCCAGTGGGGTTCGCGGGCAGTGTCACTCGTCGACCCGAGCGATCCTTCGGCCGTGGAATCCGCGGCGATCATGGGCCTAGGACTGGCAGCGACGGGCAAGACAGCCGAGGCGCGGGCCGCGTACGACCACCTGTCGGCCACAGTCGCACTGGGCGCCCAGTCGCAACGCTTCGAGATGGCCCGGGGGTGGCTCGACCTGGCGTTGGACGAGCCGGAGGCGGCGCGGCAGGAACTCGAAAGTGCCGTCCCGACGGCATTCCGGATGGGGTCTGCCCGTATTTCGCTGTGGGCGCAGGCCTGGTTGGCACGCACCCAGTTCGCCCTGGGTGACTGGAGTGGGGCCGTGGCCACCGTCGAACGTGCCGCGCGTCAGCTGGAGGATGTCGGGCTGGACCTACTGCGGCCACTCGTGCACTGGACGGGAGCGCAGACGCAGGCGCTGCGTGGCAACCGCGATGCCGCACAGCATCACCTCCGGCGGGCGGCCGCGAGCCTCCACGACTACCCGATCATGTTCTTACCGTCCTCGCTGGCACGCGCCCAGTGCGCCGAGGTGGAAGCCGACTACCCCACGGTGATTCGCGCACTCGAACCCCTCACCCGGCTCCGGCCGCGGGAGGGCGTCGACGAACCCGGGTTCTGGCACTGGCCGGACGTCTACGCGAATGCGCTCGTCATGGTCGGGAGAGTGGACGACGCCGACACCTTCCTCATCCCCCACGAGGAACGGGCCGCAGCGCGACAGCACCGTTCCGCCCAGGCGCGGCTCGGCTACGCCCGCGGACGCATACTCGGCGCCCGAGGGGATATCGACGCCGCCCGAGCCGTCTTCGAGCAAGCACTGCAGCATCTCGACACGTTGCCCCTGCCCTACGACCGCGCCCGGGTCAACTTCGCGTACGGCCAGACCCTGCGACGGGCCGGTAAACGCCGTGAGGCCGATGCGGTGATCCAGGCCGCCCGGGAGGGATACTCGGCCCTCGGTGCAACGTCGTACGTGTTGCGGTGCGACCGCGAAATCAAGGCGGGCGGGCTCAACCTCGAGCGCAGTCGTGTCACACTCGCGGACCTGACGCCTCAGGAACAGGCGGTGACGGAACTCGTCGCCGGTGGTGCCAGCAACAAGGAGGCAGCGGGAGAACTGTTCCTGTCGGTCAAGACGGTGCAGTACCACCTGACACGGGTCTACGCGAAGCTCGGCGTTCGCTCCCGCAGCGAACTCGCGGCGCAGTTCCGCAACGAGGGCTGAAGTCGGGGGGCCGGAAACCACCCCAGGGTGTCTTTTCCCGGGCACCCGTTGCGCGAAGGCTGGCACCTGAGCGTCCTGACAACCAGGCGCCCATCCGACCACAGGAGGTCTTCGAGATGAAGGACACGATCGACGCAGTCGAGGCCGACCGCGAGCTGAAAACCCGGCACCGCGCCATGTGGGCGCTCGGCGACTACCCCTCGCTGGCCGGCGAGGTGATCCCGGACCTCGGACCGGCGCTGGTGGCAGCGTGCGAGGTGCGGTCGGGCGACCACGTCCTGGATGTCGCAGCGGGGTCGGGCAACGCGGCTATTCCCGCCGCGCTCGCCGGGGGCCACGTCGTCGCCAGCGACCTCACCCCGGAACTGTTCGATGTGGGACGCCGTGAGGCTGCTGCGGCGGGGGCTGCGGTCGAATGGCAGCAAGCGGATGCCGAGGCACTGCCCTTCGACGACGAGGAGTTCGACGTCGTCATGTCCTGTGTGGGCGTCATGTTCGCGCCGCACCACCAGCAGAGCGCCGACGAGATCGTCCGTGTCTGCCGTCCGGGAGGAAGGATCGGACTGCTCAGCTGGACGCCGGAGGGTTTCATCGGTCAGATGTTCGCGACGATGAAACCGTATGCCCCCGCTCCCCCACCCGGCGCGCAACCCCCACCGCTCTGGGGTCGCGAGGAACACGTCCGCAAATTGTTCGGGGACAGAGTCACCGACCTGACGGCGACGCGGCAGACATTGCACGTCGAGAAGTTCCCGACACCCGAGGAGTTCCGCGACTATTTCAAGGAGCGGTACGGCCCCACGATCGCCGTGTACCGCAACATCGCCGGTGACCCGGAGCGGGTGGCCGCACTGGACGGTGAGCTCGCCGACCTCGCGCGACGCCACTTCGACGGGACCGCCATGGAATGGGAATATCTCCTGGTGACCGCGCGCAGACGTTGACCACCCCGGGACGGTAGGGTTGTCCTCGGTGCGCCGGGAAGTCTGGTCGGCAAGTATATTGTCGACCCGATTTCCAGGAGTGTGCCGTGAGCGAATCCCAGACCCGATCGACGCTGTTTGCCCGCGGATCGTGGGCGGAGACCGCGCGGATCTCCGACATCCTCCGCAAGGAAACGGTGGGCGGAGCGCTGCTCCTGATCGGCTCGGTCATCGCTCTGGTCTGGGCGAACTCGCCGTGGTCCGACGGGTACACGGCGCTGCGCGACACCACCGTGGGACCGGCCTCACTGCACCTGAACCTCTCGCTCGGGACGTGGGCCGCCGACGGGTTGCTCGCGATCTTCTTCTTCGTCGTGGGCCTCGAACTCAAACGGGAGTTCGTGGCCGGAGACCTGCGTGATCCTCGCCGCGCCGCTCTTCCCATCGCCGCCGCCGTCGGCGGCATGGCCGTCCCCGCGCTGGTCTTCGTTCTGATCAACGCCCGCACCGGTGAGGGGGCGCTCGCCGGCTGGGCAATTCCGACGGCCACCGACATCGCGTTCGCGGTGGCCGTCCTCGCCATCGTGAGCACTCATCTTCCGGCAGCCCTGCGCACCTTCCTGCTCACCCTCGCAGTCGTGGACGACCTGCTGGCCGTGACCGTGATCGCCGTCTTCTACACCGACGAGCTCGCGTTCGGCCCATTGCTTCTCGCGCTGATCCCGCTGGCACTGTTCACCGTTGCCGTGCAACGACGCGTCCGCTCCTGGTGGATCCTGCTGCCCCTCGCCGGGGCTACCTGGATCCTCGTGCACGAGTCGGGCATTCACGCGACCGTGGCGGGCGTCCTCCTCGGCTTCGCCGTTCCCGTGCTTCGCAGCGAGAAGGCCGGCGGACCCGATGCCGGGCCCGGTCTGGCCGAACACTTCGAGCATCGAATTCGGCCCATCTCGGCGGGATTCGCAGTGCCGTTGTTCGCCTTCTTCGCCGCCGGGGTCACCGTCGGCGGATTCTCCGGACTGAGCACCTCACTACGCGACCCGGTCGCACTCGGTATCGTCGCCGGCCTGGTGATCGGCAAGGCAGTCGGGATTTTCGGCACGACGTACCTCATGTCGCGGTTCACCCGGGCGACCCTCGACTCCGGCCTCGCCTGGCTCGACGTTCTCGGCGTCGCCCTGCTCGGCGGCATCGGATTCACCGTCTCCCTCCTCATCGGCGACCTCGCCTTCGGCATGGACTCCCTGCGGGGTGATCACGTCAAGGTCGGCGTACTGACAGGATCGGTGGCCGCCGCAGTCCTGGCCTCGGCGGTCCTGCGAATGCGCAACGGCGCCTATCGCAACATCGCGCTTGCGGAGAGCCGGGACGACGACGGCGACGGCATCCCCGACGTGTATCAGCGGTGACCGTCGGCCCCGGTAGTGCCGGTGGTTCCGGGCTTCGTCTGCGCGTCGGGTGAGCCGGTCTCCCCGACCGGGCCCTCCGCGTATTCGGCCATCAGCCGGGTGATCTCGTCGCGATCGGCGAGTCCCGGAAGTCCCCACCCGTCCCGGTAACCGTAGAGCTCGGCGAGAGTAGTCGCGCGGCGGTTGCCGTCCGCGACCTCCACATCCGAAGCCGTGATCAGTCCGGGATGTGCAACTCCGCACGCCTCGGCCACCTTGAACACGTCCCGCCGCAGCGATCGGATGTAGTTGTCGGCCCGCACCGACTTCGCCTGGGCGTCGAGGCCGTGTTCCAGCCAACTGCTCTGGGTGGCCACTCCCGTGGGGCATCGATCGGTGTGACATTTCTGGGCCTGGATGCAACCGATGGCGAGCATCGGCTCGCGGGCAACGTTGATCATGTCGCAACCCAGAGCCATCGCCACCACAGCGTTGTCGGGCAAACCCAGTTTTCCGGAGCCGATGAACGTGATGCCGTCGGTGAGTCCCGCCTCGGCGAACATCGAGTACACCCGGGCGAATCCACTGCGGAACGGCAACGAGACCGCGTCGGAAAACACCAGCGGTGCCGCACCCGTGCCACCCTCGCCGCCGTCGATCGTCACGAAGTCGACGCCCCGGTCGGAGTGGGTCATCTCCTCGATCAGCGATTCCCAGAACCGGGAGTCTCCGACGGCCGACTTGATGCCCACCGGCAGTCCCGTCTCGGCGGCGACGAGTTCCACCCAGTCGAGCATGCTGTCGACGTCGTGGAACGCGGTGTGCCGTGAAGGACTGACACAGTCGCTGCCTTCCCGTACGCCGCGGATCTCGGCGATCTCGGCCGTGACCTTCGCACCGGGCAACAGGCCACCGAGCCCCGGCTTCGCACCCTGGCTGAGTTTGATCTCGATGGCCCGTACCGGGGCGGAGTGCACGAGGGACACCAGTCGATCGAGATCGAAGCGGCCGTCCTCGTCCCGGCACCCGAAATAGGCGGTACCGATCTGGAACACCAGATCCGCACCGTTCCGGTGGTAGCGAGACAGCCCGCCCTCACCGGTGTTCTGCAGGCAGTCCGCCGCCGTGGCACCGCGATTCAAAGCGGTGATCGCCGCCGACGACAGCGAGCCGAAACTCATCGCCGAGATGTTGACGAGTGAGTGTGGACGAAAGGCCTTGGCTCGGCCGCGTGCCGAACCCAGAACTTTGGCCGACGGGAGCTGAAGTGTGTCACCACCCCCGGGAACGGCCGACGGGGCGATGTCGGAAAACGTGCGGTGCTTGATGATGGTGTAGCCGTCGGTGAACTCGATGTCGTTGTCCGTGCCGAACCCGAACGTATTGGTTTCCTTTTTCGACGACGCGTACACCCAGCGACGCTGATCGCGGGTGAAGGGACGCTCCTCGTCGTTATTGGTCGTGATGTACTGCCGAAGCTCCGGCCCGAGCGACTCCAGCAGATATCGGCCGTGGCCCAGGACGGGAAAATTGCGCAGCAGAGCGTGCCGCCGCTGGAGCAGGTCATACGAAGCCACGGCGGCCAGCGCGGCGGCCGGAATCCCGAGGGCGTTCGACCACTTCATGAAGCCACCGTACGTCGCGGTCCGGGGGCTCCGTTGGCAATTTCGGTGTGGTCGCCGGCTTCCGATGCCACGCTTGACGGTATGAACCCTATTCGCCCCAGGAGTGATCGATACAGGAGTGATCGATACAGGAGTGATCGATAATGGCCCGGCCGGTACGCGTCGTCGTTCTCGGAGCGGGCTCGTGGGGAACCACGGTGGCCGGACTGGCGGCGCGGAACACACCGACCCTGTTGTGGGCGCGGAGCTCGGACACCGCCGACGAGATCAACACCGTCCACCGGAATTCCCGGTACCTCGGTGACCGCGTACTCCCCGATTCGATGCGCGCCACCGCCGACCTCGTCGAGGCAGCGCAGGAGGCAGATGTCCTCGTCGTCGGGGTGCCCTCACATGCCGTCCGCGGCACCCTCTCGCAGATCGCCAACGAGGTGCGCGCGTGGGTACCGGTGCTGTCGCTGGCCAAGGGACTCGAGCCCGGCACCCGGCTGCGTCCCACCGAGGTGATCGCGGAATGCCTCCCCGGCCATCCAGTCGGGCTCCTCGCGGGGCCGAACATCGCTCGGGAGATCGTCGACGGACTTGCCGCGGCTTCCGTGGTGGCCACCCAGGACGTTCGAGTGGCGACCGCCCTGCAGCCACTGTTCGCGTCCCCAGTCTTCCGCGTCTACCGCAACACCGACGTGCTCGGGTGCGAGCTCGGTGGCGTGCTCAAGAACATCGTGGCCATCGCGTCGGGCATGGCCGACGGACTCGACGTCGGCGACAACACGCGGGCCATGGTGCTCGCCCGAGGGCTCGCCGAGATGACGAGGCTCGGCGAGGCGATGGGCGCCAACCCACGAACCTTCGCCGGCCTCACCGGTGTCGGTGACCTGATCGCGACGTGCATGAGCCCCAGTTCCCGTAACCGCCGGGTGGGCGAAGCGCTGGCCCGCGGACTCACCGTGGAGGAGGCCGTCGCCCAACTCGGCCAGGTCGCGGAGGGTGTCAAGACCGCACCGACCGTCATGGAACTCGCCCGTGACCACGGCGTGGACATGCCTATCGCCGCCGAGGTGGAAGCCGTGGTGGCGGGGCGACAGACGGCGGAAGGTGCCTACCGCGGCCTGCGCAAGGTCGCGGCAGGCAGCGAGCACGAGGTCGCGTGACGAGCGGGGCCCGCGATCACCCCCCGACCGGACGGAGAATCCACCAGCCTCCGAGCAGGAGACATCCGAGGTTGACCAGCAGGAAGAGCCCCACCCAGACGATGCCGGGAACGCGGGTGAGCCGCGCCAGCTGATCGGCGTCGGAGTCGGGGGCGGCCCGCCGTGCCCGACTCCGCTGTAGTTCGATGACCGGCCGCGGCGACGCCACCAGCATGAAGGACGTGATCAAATAGGCAGCCGCCACTTGCTGTTGCTCCGTGCCGAGCCAGACCAATCCGAACAGGAGGGCTCCGACGACGGTGAGGGAGAACAACCCATAGAGGTTCCGAACCAGGATAAGCATGGCGGCGAGTGCCACCACCCCGATCCAGAGCACCGCGACGGCATGGCGGGTACCGAGCACCCATGCTGCGCCGAGGCCGAGGACTGCGGGACCCACATACCCCGCAAAGGTCATGAGAACGACACCGAGTCCCGTGGGCTTGCCCGACGAGATCGCGACCCCGGACGTATCCGAGTGCAGCCGGACACCTTTCAGTCGTCTGCCGAAGAGCAGCGCGACCACGAGGTGCGCACCCTCGTGGATGATCGTCACCACGTTGCGCGTGATGCGCCAGGCGTGGGGCTCGAGAACGAGCACCACCGCTACCACTGCCACCACCTGGACGATCCACGTCGCCGGGGTGGGGCTGACCGCGCTCACGCGCTCCCACAGCGATCGAATCCCGTCTACACCCGCCGCGTCGTATGCGGCGGCCCCGCTCACTCGAGTCATCGGCGCCGAGTGTACGGAGGCGCGGCGTGGCCCGAGGAGCAGGATCGTTCGCAAAGCTACGGTCACGAGTAGGTAAACATGCGGAGAGCTGCCGTAGCGCTGGCCTAGGCTCGATAGTTGCCCGCGATCGACCCGGCGGGTACGAGTGCGGATGGATCGGGGTGTCCAGATGCGGATCGCGGATGTATTGCGGAGCAAGGGTACGGCGGTAGCGACGGTCGACGCCGATACGTCGGTGAGCAGCCTGGTCGACGAGCTCGCCCAGCACAATGTCGGCGCGCTGGTGGTGCTCGAGAAGGGCTCGTTGGTCGGCATCGTGACCGAGCGCGACGTCGTGCGCAAGATTCACGAACGTGGACCCGACGTGCTGAAGGCACGGGTCGCGGACATCATGAGCACCTCGGTGTTCACCTGCCTGCCCACCGACAGTGTGGACAGCCTCGCCGAGACCATGACCGAGCGCCGGATCCGGCATCTGCCCGTGGTGGTGGAGGGGCAGCTCGTCGGCATCGTCAGCATCGGTGACGTGGTGAAGAGCCGGATCGGCGAGCTGCAGAGCGAACGCGACCAGCTCGAGCACTACATCGATCAGGGCTGAACTCCACGACTCCCGCTAGCGTCGTATTCGACTCTCTAGCGTTGAGCCTAGAAAGCGATAGATTGCACTACCGATCTTTCAGTCGCTCTGGCCGCGCAGATACCGGCCGAAATGCGGGACGGTGAACCCGATGGATCCACGCTCGGCCGAATAGATCAAGCCCTTCTTGATCAGGCCGTCCCGGGCGGGTGACAACGAGGCCGGTTTACGACCGAGTTCGGCGGCGATCGCCGCTGTCGCGACGGGGCCGTCGTCGCCGGCGAGATCCGCCATCGCCCGCATGTACTCGCGTTCGGCCGGGGTCGCGCGCTCGTAGCGGGAACCGAAGAATCCCACGGCGAGTTCCTCTTCCGCGGTCGGTGCCGCCACCCGCACGTCTTCCTCGGTGATCGGGCTCGCCGCAGCCACATCCCAGGTGGCCTTCCCGTACGCCTGCACGAAATAGGGATAACCGTCGGCGGCCGCGTACAACGCATCCAAGGCTTCGTCGGCGAACTTCACATCTTCCCGCTCCGCGGGCGCGATCAGCGCGCGATCCGCCGACGCCCGGTCCAGCCGGTCGATGCGGTGGTAACTGAAGAGGCGCTCCGAGTAACTCTTCGATGCCGACAACACCGCAGGCAGGTGCGGGAGACCGGCACCGACCACGATGAGCGGCGCCGCGTCCTGGCTGAGTTCGTGGCACGCGCCGCAGATCGCGGAGACGTCCGCGGCACCGAGGTCCTGCATCTCGTCGATGAACAGCGCGATCCCGACGCCCACATCTCGCGCCAGCGAGGAGGCGTCGAGCAACAACTCCACCAGATCGATCTCGATGTCTCCCGAATCCGCCCGACCCTTCACGGCCGGGGCGTCGATCCCGGGTTGCCATCTCTCCCGCATGCCCTTGTCCGCCGTCGCCCGCAACGCGAACGACTTCAGCACGCCCAGAAACTCCTCGACCCGATCGGGGTTGCGGTGTGCCCCCGCGATCTCGCGCACTGCCATGTGCAGCGCCGACGACAGCGGTCGGCGCACGTCCTGGTCGGGGCGGGCCTCGATCTTGCCGGTGCCCCAGCTGCGGGAGATGGCCGCCGACCGCAGATGATTGAGCAGCACCGTCTTCCCGACTCCGCGGAGGCCGGTGAGCACCACACTGCGTTCCGGACGGCCGCGGGCGATCCGCTCGAGCACCACGTCGAACGCGTCGAGCTGTCTGCTTCGGCCCGCGAGCTCCGGTGGACGCTGGCCTGCACCGGGGGCGTAGGGGTTACGGACGGGGTCCATGGCCTCGAAGGTAACAACCTCGATAACCGAATCTGCGGACATCTAGCGCGTGTCCTAGATCCCGCTATGAAGTCCACAACGCCCACGAGGGGGTGGGTGTTCGTCACCCTTCGGTGCCTATCGACGGGCGCCCGTTCCGCCGAGGCTGGAAGCAGTCACACGGAACGGGAGAACACCATGATCGAGACGGACGTCAGAGCGCAGCTCGAGCGCCTCGCACCCCTCGCCGCCGTCGGGGACGAGGAGGCCGTGGAAGAGATTCTCCGCATCGCCCACCCGGTGGTGCATCGCTACTGCACATCCCGACTCGAATCGGTGGAACACCCGCACGCCTCGGCCGACGATGTCACCCAAGACGTCTCCCTCGCGTTGATGAGCGCACTGCGCACCTACCGCGACGAAGGTAAATCCCTGCTGTCGTTCATCTTCGGTATCGCCGCACACAAGGTGGCCGATGCCCGTCGGCGCGCCAATCGCCTGTCGGTGCCCACCGCACGATCGGCCACTGCGCATCACACCGTCGATATCGACGAGGGGCCCGAGCACCACGTGCTGCGCACCGAACTTCGAGGGGAGATGGACGAACTGGTGCAGACGCTCCCGGTCCGGCACCAGCAGATCGTGTTCATGCGCATCGTGGTCGGGATGTCCGCCGAACAGACGGCTCGCGTGCTCGACACCACGCCCGGGGCCATTCGCGTCGCCCAGCACCGCGCGCTCGCCCACCTGCGGTCCCGGATCCACGCGTCACATTCCCTCGCCAGCTGACCTGACCGTCGAGGTGCGATCGCACCATTGCCATTCGCCGGACCGAGTGGTCCGATGTAACGATGAGCGCAGCCGACAGAGTTTTGCTCGCGATCGGAACCAAGAAGGGCCTCTGGCTGGCCACCAGCCGAAACCGCACCGCGTGGTCGTTTTCGGGCCCACACTTCTTGATGCACGAAATCCCCAGCATCGGCATCGACACCCGCGCGGGCCGCACCCGCATTCTCGTGGGGGTCCGGTCGGAGCACTGGGGACCGACCGTCGCGCACTCCGACGACCTGGGCGCCACATGGGTCGAACCCGACCACGGGGCGATCCGATTCGGTGACACCGACGACGCCGCGCTCGAGCGGATCTGGCAACTCCAACCGGACAGCGCAGACCGGCCCAGTGTCGTATGGGCGGGCTGTGAACCGATTTCGGTGTGGCGATCCCTGGACAGCGGCGAGCACTTCGAACTCGAGCGCGCACTGTGGGACCACCCGCACCGGTCGCAGTGGGGTGCCGGGTTCGGCGGCGCTGCAGCTCATTCCGTGGTTCCGCATCCCCGCGACCCGCACACGGTGCACGTCGCCATGAGCACGGGTGGCGTCTACCGCACCACTGACGGCGGCCGCACCTGGCAGCCGCGCAATGCGGGCATCTCGGCGGGCTTCCTGCCGGATCCGAATCCGGAGTTCGGGCAATGCGTCCACAAGATCGCCCGTGACGCGGTGACCGAGAATCGGCTGTATGCGCAGAACCATCACGGCGTGTACCGATCCGACGACAACGGCGACACGTGGAAGTCGATTGCCGACGGGTTGCCGTCGGACTTCGGTTTCGTCATGCTCACCCATCCGTCTCGCGAGGGCACGGTGTGGGTGGTGCCGATCGAGGCCGACGCCGAACGGATCCCACCGGACGGCCGCCTCGCCGTGTACCGCAGCGAGGATGCCGGCAACACCTGGACCCGGCTCGACCGCGGCTTACCCGAACGCGAGTACAACGTGGTGCTGCGTGACGCCGCATCCGTCGACACCGCCGACCCCGTGGGAGTGTATTTCGGTACGCGCGGCGGTGCCGTATATGCGAGCGCCGACGAGGGCGCCACGTTCACCGAGGTGGTCGGACACCTGCCCGACGTCCTCTGTGTGCGCGCGGCGGTGGTGGCCGCGCCGTGACCGGGGCGGTGTCCGTTCGGGTTCCGCGCGCCCTCGCCTCGATCGTGGGCGGTGAACGCACCGTCGACGTGGCTCTCGACTCCGTGGCAACAGTGGCGGCGGTCCTCGACGTTCTCGCCGAAAGGTATCCAGTGCTCGGCAGGCGCATTCGCGACGAGACCGGCGCCCTGCGCCGGTACGTCAACGTCTACGTGAACGGCGAGGACGTTCGCCTACTGAGCGGCGTGAGCACCGAAGTGGCGCCGGGCCAGGAAATACAGATTCTGCAGTCGGTCGCCGGAGGCTGACAGTCACCGCGCGTGCATGTGGTTCGAGCGCGCCGTCGACATCAGTACCCGAGGTCGAGCGCCACCGCACGGGTGGGGGCGCCGTCCGAGCCTTCGATGGTGATCGGCAACAGGCTCACGAGGGGGTCGGGGAAGTCGATGAGGTCGACGTGGCACAGGTTCTCGCCGATCACTCCCCCGGCAGCGGCGATCAGGTGGTGCACCGGATATCCGTTGTCGGCCTGCTCGTCGGAGGGCGTCTCGTCGACACTCGGTGCGTCGACGCAGAATGTCCGCACCCCCCGATCGAGCAGTAGTTCGCAGGCATCGGGATCGAGATAGGGGTGCATGTAATAGGCGTCGCTGCCGTAATAACGCGACCATCCGGTATGGAACAGGGCGATGTCGCCGGGTCCTACGCGTTCGGCAGCGGCCCGGATCGCATCAACGGTAATACGTTCGCGCGCACCGAGATCCCGGACGTCGAACAACACGCCGCGGCCGACGAACAGCTCCGGCGGCAGGGCGTCGACGGTGGCGCCGGTTGCGTCCATGTGGGCGGGCGCATCTACATGGGTGCCGGATTGCGATCCGAAGCGGACACCCAAGACGTTGTAGCCATCGCGTTCGATCGTGCGGTGCGGCGTCAGCATCGGCACCGGATCGCCGGGATACACCGGCATTCCGGGACCGATCGTGTGGGAAAGGTCCACGATTCTCCGCACGTGTGGCATCGTTCGATTGTCCACGGTTCGCGGGCATGTGCACGCTGGGGCGGCGGCACGGCACTGCGCGCCACGATATGCTCGACGACGAGCAAAGAGGTGGTTGCATGCCCGCGCGGTTGCTGACGCCACAACGTCAGGTCGAGGCCGACGATGGCCGAATTTGATCCGCTCGCGACTCAGCGTGGCGCCGCTCCCACGCTCGCAGCCGAACTCTCCGCAGTCGGGCTCGAGGATGCCGTAGAAATCGGCCGCGGCGGATTCGGAGTGGTCTACCGCTGCGTGCAACCCCAGCTCGACCGGACCGTCGCCGTGAAGGTGCTCACCGCGGAACTCGACGCAGAAAACCTCGAACGATTCTTGCGGGAACAACGCGCGATGGGCAGATTGAGCGGACACCCACACATCGTCAACATCATGCAGGTCGGCGCTACGGACAGCGGCAAACCCTTCATCGTGATGCAATTTCATCCCCACGACTCGCTCGACATGCAGATCCGCAGAAGGGGTCCCGTGCCGTGGAGCGAGGCGCTCCGAATCGGCGTCAAACTCGCCGGCGCCCTGGAGACCGCCCACAGGGTGGGAATACTCCACCGCGACGTGAAACCCGGCAACATCCTCCTCACCGAATACGGCGAGCCGCAGCTCACCGACTTCGGCATCGCACGGATGTCCGGGGCTTTCGAGACCTCGGCCGGCACAGTCACGGGATCACCGGCGTTCACCTCCCCCGAAGTGCTGTCGGGACGGGCACCGACCGCGGCGTCCGACGTATACAGCCTGGGCGCCACGCTGTTCAGCGCCATCACCGGTCACGCAGCGTTCGAGCGGCACCACGGCGAGGAGGTGATCGCCCAGTTCCTGCGGATCACCACCCAGCCTGTGCCCGATCTGCGCCAGGAAGGCTTTCCCGCCGACGTGAGCGACGTGATTCAACGGGCGATGTCCGGTAACCCGGAGGAGCGTCCGGCCTCCGCCGCCGCGTTCGGAGACGAACTCCGCGACATCGAACGCCGTCACGGGCTGCCCGTCGACGAGATGGCGATGCCCGTCGACAAAGGCATCGTCGTCGTCCATCCCGCCGATGCCGCACCGTCAGGCACCACAACCGGTGACACCCCTCGTTCCACCACCGGCAGGCGACGGGACACCTCGACACCACCGCCGACGCCGGCTACCCGGTTCCGGCCGCCGGTGCCCACCCGGCGACTGGTGGAGCGTGCACGCCTCATCGACCTGTTGCGGGCCGGCCGTCGCCGGCTACTCACAGTCATCCACGGCCCGACCGGCTTCGGGAAGAGCACCCTGGCTGTGCAGTGGCGTGATGTCCTGACCGCGGACGGTGTGGCCGTCGCATGGCTGACCGTCGACAACGACGACGACAACGTGGTCTGGTTCGTCGCGCACCTCATCGAGGCGATCCGGCACGTGCGGCCGAGTTTGGCCGAGGAACTCGGTCAGGTTCTCGAGGAGCACGACAACGAGGCCGAGCGGTACGTACTCACCTCCCTCGTCAATCAGATCCACTCGAGCGGTGAGCGCGTCGCGCTGATGATCGACGACTGGCAACGGGTGTCCGATCCGGCGACGATCGCCGCCCTGGAGTTCCTCCTCGACAACGGGTGTCACCACCTTCAGGTGGTCGTCGTGAGCCGGACCCGGGCGGGCCTGCCGATGAGCCGGATGAGAGTCAAGGACGAACTGGTTGAAATCGATTATGCCGAACTCCGTTTCGACAACGGTGAGGCGCGAGAGTTCCTCGTCGACCTCGGTGGTCTGCCCCTCGAGAACGACGACGTCACCGAACTCCGAGATTCCACCGACGGCTGGGTGGCGGCGCTGCAGCTGGCCTCGTTGTCGTTGCGGGGCCGGTCCGATCCCGGGGAACTCATCGCCGGGCTGTCGGGACGGCATCATGCGATCGGCGAGTTTCTCGCCGAGAACGTCCTCGACACCCTCGAACCGGCGATGCTCGATTTTCTGCTCGCCACGTCGATCACCGACCGCATCTGTGGACGCCTCGCCTGCACCCTCGCGGACACGGCGCGGGGGCAGGCCATGCTCGAGGAGGCGGAGGACCGGGATCTATTCCTTCGTCACATCGACGACGAGCGGACGTGGTTTCGCTACCACACCCTCTTCGCCGAATTTCTCCGTAGGAGGCTCGAACGCGATCAGCCCGAACGTCTTCGGGAACTTCATCGGGCAGCGTCGGAGTGGTTCTGCAACCACGGACTGCTCCGGGAGGCTGTCGATCATGCTCTGGCGGCCGGTGACGAACAACGGGCCGTCGAGTTGGTGGAGGCCGACGGGTTGTCGCTCTTCGAGCATTCGCAGACCGCGACGCTGCTCTCCCTGGTCGGCAAGCTCCCGCCGCGGTTGGTGCAGCGCAGTGCCCGACTGCAGATCACCGTTGCCTGGGCAGACATGATGTTGAGCCGCATGGAACCGGCGCGGCGGGCACTCGAACTGGCCGAGCGTGCCCTTGAACACAGCGCACTCGACCCGGGGGACATCGCGGATCTCCGCGCCGAGATCGGTGCGGTTCGCGGGGTCGGGGAGCTGCGCGCCGACCGGATCGACGACATCGACGAACTCGTCGCCGAGAGCCTCGCCCAGCCGGAATCATTGCACCCCTGGGTGGTGTCGGCCGCTTCCAACGTCGCCACCTTCGCCGCAGTGTATCGATTCGATTTCGCCGCAGCGCGACGGCTCCAGGAACGAGCGCAACCCTACTACCAGCGGAACAAGGGACCGCACAACATGGTTCACGGTGAGTGCTACGTGGGCATCTGCGCGCAGGAAGAACTCGACGTCGACGAGGCCGAGAAGCGCTTCCGCAAGGCGAGGGGTGGCGCGCGGAAAGCCGGCGGAGTGCACGCGCCCTCGGGCCGGCTCGCGGGTTCCCTTCTCGGCGAGCTCCTCTACGAGCGGGGCGAACTCGACGAGGCGGAGCAGTTACTCGACGACGGTTACCGCCTCGGCGCGGAAAGCGGCGGCGTGGACTTCAAGATCGCCCGGTACGTCACAGGGGCCCATATCAAGGCACTCCGGAACAACCGCGATGAAGCCGCCCGCCGGCTGCACGAAGGCTACGAAATCGCCACTGCGCATCGACTTCCGCGCCTGAAGGCCCGCGTGGAGAACGAACGGCGCAGATTGGGGATCTCCGCCCATCCCGCACTCGGGCCAGCCACACCGATCACCTATGCAGAGCGGCGCCGACCGGTGCAGGGGCTGAACTCGATCACAGCGCAGGTAGAAGAAGCCACCGCCATCCGTCTCCTCCTCGCCACCCGTTCCCAGGAGAACATCGAGCTGGCCTGCACATGGGCGCACGAGTGGACCGGCAGACTGGAGGGCAGCGGACGCCGACGGGCGCTGCTCCTGGCCGATCGACTGCTGGTGGCGTGCCTTGCCGCGGCCGGCCGCGAAGACGAGGCCAAGAAAGTACTCGCTTCCGTGGCGTCCATCTGCGCCGTCCGGGGCCTTCGCCGCATTCTCCCCGACGGTGGACCGCTCGTCGTCGCCCTCTCCGCGGATCTGCGGGCAGATCAACTGGCCGGCGACTGGCAACCGGAGTGGCCTGCCGTCCCACCCGAATTCCTCGAACAAATCCAGGCGTCGACTGCCCCGTACACCTTGTGACGATGGATTACCGTGAGCGGATGACGAACCCCGGCACGCCCCTCCTTCTCGACGTTCTGCGCACCGAAGGGCAGCGCATCGCGTCGATGCCGGCCGACGCTCTTGGCGCGCCGGTACCGTCATGCCCGGGTTGGACGCTCGAACACGTGGTCCGGCACACCGGCAAAGTCCACCTATGGGTGACCGCCGTGATGCAGGCAGGCCCCGGAGCCGCCCTCGACCAGGCTCGACCGGCGCGGCAAATGCCACGGGGACCGGAGTGTCTCGACGCCTACCGTTCAGCTCACGAGTCGATGATGACCGAGTTCGAGCAGCGAGATCTCGATGAGCCCGCAACCACCTTCGTCGGACCCGCAACCTTGCGGTGGTGGGTTCGCCGACAGGCTCACGAGGCGACGGTCCATCGTTTCGACGCCGCCGATGCCGTCCACACGGCCGGTGGGCCACTGCCCGAACCCGCAGACCCCACCGCAGCGGCCGACGGCGTCGGCGAGTGGATCCAGGCCATAGCCTCGCGATTTCTTGGTGCAGGGCAGGTGCCCGAAAGCCTGCTCGGCCGCACCGTACACCTGCACGGCACCGACACCGGTGACGCCGAGTGGCTGCTGGCCTTCACCGACGACGGCATGTCCGTCACGACCGAACACACGAAAGCCGACGTCGCGTTGCGCGGCTCGGCGCAACAACTACTCCTCGCCGTGTGGCGGCGGCGGCCGCTCGACAGCCTCCAACTCTTCGGCAACGAAGCCGTTGCCGAAGCCCTTCTCGACACCGTGCAGGTCTGAGGCGTTTTCCCCGGGCACCGGAGCGAGTCAGCTCGATCCCATATCTGCCGATCGCCAGTGCTCGGGCCGGAGGTAGATCGCAACCTGCTCGCCGAGCTGAGCCTTGGCGAAGTGGAGGTAGGCGTCGACCTTCTCCGGCACGAGATAACGCTGAGCCATCTCCCGCATCATGTCGTCCGTTCCCGGGGCGGTTCGCGTCACCGCGCCCTCGACGGAGACGTATCGAACGGTGGGTTCGACTCGTTCGACCATCATCGTGAATCGCCCGGCCGCCTCGATGAGGCGCGCCTTCTCCGACCCGGGGCCGGTGAGCACCCACACTTCGCCACCGGGGTGGTACTGATACCAGATCGGGACTGTCAGGGGCCCGCGGTGCTCGCCCGCGGACACCGACAGCGCCGCGATGTGCGGCTCGGCCAGGAACTGTTCGCGCTCGTGCGCAGAGAGTGGCATGTCGCCGACGGTAGACGCACCCACCGACATCGTGTTCCGGTAAGGATTGCGGTCCCGAGTCGACGGATTCAGCCGAGGGTGTTGAATGGGACCCGTCGGTCGGTGCAGCGTCGTTGTCGAGATGATCGGAGGCCGTGATGCCGGGTCCAGTGCCGAGATTGGCTGCGCAAGCCGTTCTCACACCACCGAGTGCGGCATCGCTCTTCCTCGTCGTGGTGGCGGGTGAGTCGCGAGAGGACGCGCTGACGGTCCGCGACGTCGTCGCCGACCTCGAAAGCCTTCTCAAGGCCGTGGGTTTCCGGGAACTGTCGGGATCGCTGTCGTGTGTGGTGGGCATCGGGTCCGAGTTCTGGGACCGTTTGAGCCCCGCCGCCAAACCGGCTCTGCTGCACCGCTTCCTCCCCCTGTCCGGACCCGTTCACAGCGCCCCGTCCACTCCTGGCGACGTCTTATTCCACATCAAGGCTGCCCGCGCCGACCTCTGTTTCGAGCTGGGCCGCTTGCTCGTCGCAGCGCTCGGGTCCGCTGCCACCGTTGTCGACGAGGTGTCCGGCTTCCGGTATTTCGACGCCCGCGATCTCCTCGGATTCGTCGACGGCACCGAAAACCCCACGGACGCCAACGCCGACGAGGCCGCCCTCATCGGAGACGAGGATCCGGATTTCCGTGGTGGCAGCTACGTGATCGTGCAGAAGTATCTGCACGACATGAGCGCCTGGACGTCGCTCAGCGTCACCGAGCAGGAACGCGTCATCGGGCGTACCAAGCTCGAGAATGTCGAGCTCGACGAGGACGCACAGCCCGGCAACTCCCACGTCGCCCTCAACACGATCGTCGACGATGAGGGTGTCGAACACCAGATCCTCCGCGACAACATGCCGTTCGGCAGCCTGGCGGCCGGTGAGTTCGGCACCTACTTCATCGGTTACGCCAGGGATCCGGGCGTCACCGAACTGATGCTGCGCCGCATGTTCCTCGGCGAACCGCCCGGCAATTACGACCGCATCCTCGACTTTTCCACGGCCGTCACAGGCACGCTGTTCTTCGTTCCGAGCCGGGACGTCCTCGAGTTCCTCGCCGACGAACCGGAGAGCGCCGAGACGCCATCGAATGTCACCGGCGAAGCCGAGCAGCCGGACCCGTACGACCTGTCCTTGAACATCGGTGGTCTCAAAGGAGTATCGCAATGAGTGATTCGAGCAATCTGCACCGCAACCTCGCCCCGGTGACGGAGGCAGCGTGGCAGCAGATCAGCGAGGAGGCGGCCCGTACGTTCAAGCGTCATGTCGCCGGGCGACGGGTCGTCGACGTCGCGGGGCCGTTCGGTTACTCCTACTCCGCCCACAACGTCGGGCGCGTCACCCCGATCAGTACCTCCGACAGCCGAATTCGGGCACAACTGCGCCAGGTCCATCCCCTCGTCGAACTGCGTTTCCCGTTCACGCTCAGTCGCGCTGAGGTCGACGACGTGGCCCGGGGCTCTCTCGACTCCGACTGGCAGCCCGTCAAGGACGCCGCGAAGGCCCTCGCCTTCGCCGAGGACCAGTCGATCTTCGACGGGTTCGAGCAGGCCGGGATTCGCGGCATCGGCGCGTCCAGCGACAATCCCGTCCTGAACCTGCCTGAAGATCCGCTTCTCGTTCCCGACGCCGTGGCCTCGGCATTGTCGGCGTTGCGTCTCGCCGGTGTCGAGGGACCGTACTCGGTGGTACTCGACGCCGACACGTACACCGCAGTCAGCGAGACCCGCGACGCCGGGCACCCGGTATTTCACCACCTCGACGCCCTGGTCACCGGCGACATTATCTGGGCCCCGGCGATCCGCGGCGGGTACGTGCTCTCCACCCGTGGCGGTGACAACCAGCTGACCCTCGGCGCCGACCTGTCCATCGGCTACGACAGCCACACCGCGACCGACGTGACGCTGTACCTCGAAGAGACGTTCACGTTCTCCTCACTCACCGCCGAGGCCGCGGTCGTTCTCCAACGCTGACAGCCTCCACGCTGAGCGTGCACTTCAGCCGCCGAACAGCAGGTACAGCCCACCGAAGGTATACGTGACCATGGTGAGCAGCAGTGCCAGCTGTCCGGTGAGCTGATGCCCGCGCGGCAAAATTCGCACCGATGCGTCGTGTGCCGCGACCACGCCCAGGACGTGCCCGATCAGCACGCAGAGCACCTTGATCGACGCGGTCGCGGACGGGTGCTCGGACAGTATGTACGCCACCTCGGCGTTGCCCAGTCCGAGAAGATTCCATCCGCGTCCCAGCGGGTCGGCCAGCAGGATGACCGTCGCCTGACCCTTCTCCACCAGGTACGTCAGGTAATGGGCGAACACGTAACCGATGATGATCGGTATCAGTGAATGCGAGAGCAATCCGGGGAGGGCGGCGCGCTGCTCGGGACGTAGGCCGCCCGTCGCCCTGGTGGCCGCCCAGAACGACACACCCACGAAGCCGATGAAGACGAGCAGTCCGGCCGTGCGCGCCAGCGTCTCCGCTACTGGTCCCCCGGCTGCGTCGAGGGTGCGCTGCCACCATGGAAAGGCGGAGAAGCTGTCGAACGCCGTCGACCCCAGCAGCGTCGCCATCAATGCCACCGACCCGGCGCGCACGGGCATCGACCCCAGATGGTCGAGCGGATTACGTAAGGCGATCCGGCCGTCACCGCGGTTGCGGCTCAGCGGTGACAACCGGGATGCAAGGGTGCTGTAGACCTCGAAGGGATCACCTCGCTCGCACCAGCGCTCCCCCGCGACAACAGCGCCGGCCAACGTCGTGACGAGGTAGGCCACACACCAGGTACGCACGGCGGCAACCGAACCCGGATTTGAATAGGCGAGTTCGAGCCACACAAAAGCGAACAGACCCACCACCGCCGGTCGATATCCCCAGGAGTCGCCGTAACGCCGGTTCCGTTCTCCGGGTGAGCGCCCGAGCACGGCGCATACCAATCGATGCACTGTCCGTACCGGGGACAGCACCCGCCAGATCGGGCCGAACGCCAGCGACGCCGCGACCAGGCCCACCCACAGAAGCACGTAGAACACACCGGGCAACGCATTGTCCGCGGACGTCGACGGTCCGAAGAACGCGGCCAGAGCCACCCACGCGGTGAGGACGAGCGCTACACCCGCCAGGACGTTCCGGGTGATGGGCGAGTCCGCGAACCGCGTGACCCAGTCGGGGAGGGCGCGGCCGGGCCGTTCGGGATCGAGTTTCGGGGTCTTCCACGCGAAGGCCAGAACGACGAACGACACGGTCAGCGCCCAGCTCGCGCCAATAAGGGCAAAGGTGAAGGGAATCGGAAGATCGGTGGACCCACCGAGCCCGTGTGCGAGCACAGCGGTCATGGACGCACGAGCAGGGTGGCCACCGTCTTGCCGGTCTCGTGCAGCTCCAAGGCGACCTGGCCCGGAACCTCTACCGAGAACTGGGTCTGCTGGCCCGTCCCCGGGTGAATTTCGAACGAGTGCTCCGGCACCGCATGTACGTGCAGTTCGTCGTCGGCGTCGCTGTCGACGCGCACGGTCACGGTCTGTCCTACCGCGATGTCGATGCGCTCGTTGGTGGGCGTCACCGTGCCTTGGTTGATCCGGACGTCGATCACGACACTGTCCTGGGCCGCGCCCGGTGTGGTCTCTGCCGAGGTCTCATTGGCCGGCGTACCGGTGCCGGGGGCTTCGTTTCCGGAACCGCACCCGGAAGCTCCGACGAGAACACCCGCGGATACCGCCACCACGGCGGTCAACCGCCTGATCACCTAGACGTCCTCCTCTTTCCGCTTCGTTGATTCGTCATCGGTGTTCTCGGCATTCTCGGCTGCCTCGGCTTTACGGTCCCGGACCGCCAGATAGACGACCAGACCGACGACGAGGAATGCCGGAACGAAGGCGGGAATCGCCAACAACACCGAGTGGTCCGCGAGATACACGACATTCGGGTCGCTCGCCGGACTCATGTCACGTTCACGTCCTCGCGGGTGTCGGCGGTCGCCTGCCCCCTGGTGTACTTGCCGATCCGTCCGGCGCCCCAGGCCAGGGCGGTGACGAGTGCGAGTGTGCAGGCCAACACGACGAGGGAGGCAGCGGCGAACAACCAGTTGGGATGATCGAAGTTGCGCTCCCGCTGCAAGATGGTGATCTCCGGGACGAACTCACGGGTGAACGACGACTCCGCGGGCAGCTCCTCGGCACCGATCCCCGGGTCGCTCGGCAGGAAGATCGGCACCGCCGTCATGGTGCGCCCGTCCTGCACGCGCAGCAATGTCTTCCACGTTCCGTGCACCGGCACGGGCTCGTTGGTCCGGTAGGTTCCCGGCCCGGTGCGTTCGAGGTTGTCCACGGTGAAACCGTTGTCGAGGTCGGGCCCGCCCTGCCAGGACAGGATGGACACCCAGGCCGGATCGTCGCTCGCCAGATCGGGCGGATCGATGGTGGCCTCGGCATTGACCATTCGGCCGCCGTCGGGTGCCGCGTCGGTGAGGACCACTGTGGCCG
The DNA here is from genome assembly GCF_017656075.1 of Rhodococcus sp. ZPP. Lineage (NCBI taxonomy): Bacteria > Bacillati > Actinomycetota > Actinomycetes > Mycobacteriales > Nocardiaceae > Rhodococcus > Rhodococcus sp. ZPP. The sequence continues at coordinate 4,034,576 of NZ_CP058638.1, read as the reverse complement.
TCGCGTTCTCCGGGACGGTGGCGATCAGGCCGTTGGCGGTTGCACCGCCGATCACCAATACGGTGGCGACCACGATGGTCCGGCTGAGCGCGGGACGCGGCAAACCCTCGGACCGCAGCACCCGGCCGAGCAGCGCACCACAGGCTCCTGCCGCGATACCGACGGGCACGGCCATCGCCAGTGCCTCCGGCCACATACTGGTGGGCCAGGGGTAGAGGTACATGGCGTCGATCCACAACGATTCGAGCCAGAGTCCCACCGTGGCGACGAGGAATCCGCCCACGGCGCCGAACGCCACCCGATTCTTGATCAGCGGGGTGAGGGCGAGCAGTTCGATGACCACGGCTGCGCCGAGGCACAGTTCGAACACGTTGGTCGGGGCCCCGAGTACCGGGCCAACCATCAACGCGGTCACAGCGCGCACCACTCCGGCGACGGCGACCGCGACTAGTGCCGCGAAAGGACCGAGGACGATGCGCGCGGCGACCAGCGCGAATGCGGCAGCACCGGCGATCATCATCGGCTGCAGGACCAACCGGAACTGTTCGACACCGAAGTCGTACTCGATCTGGAAGACGGACAAGCCGATGATCAGTCCACCGAAGGTGCCGCACCGGAGGAACCAGATGAGCCGACTGTCGGCGGCCGTCTCACCCGTCTTGGCGGCGCGACCTTCGAAGTCGAGGAGGAGAACGCCGATCAGAGACAGTCCCGCTCCGCCGATCAGCATGAGGTGAGTGGGGCCCCACAGCGTGACATCCTGACCGAAGATGCGGTGCCAGACGTCGTCGAGCGGAAAACCGATGAGGGCGTACAAGCCCGCCCCGGCAACCAGTACCCCGCCCACCGGGACGTACCAGGTGCGGGTGATCTTCAGAGCGGCCGGACCTGGCTTCTCGTCGCGGGGCAAGATCATCGCCAGCATGCCGGTGATGAACAGCAGGAAGAGACCCACGAGGATGAAGTAGTGCGCCGGGTTCGCCAGCGGGCCGTCGTCACGCCCGCGTCCGATATGCAGACTCACGTCCCAGATGAAGCCGAAGAACGCGGTGAGAATGGTGCCCACGAAGGTGAACAGCGGGAGCGCCACCCACGCGGGGCGGTCCAGCTTGCGACCCGCGGCGTCGGCAATCGACTGTAGCCACGTGATCTTCCGCGCACGGTGCAGGTACGCGATCCACAGCAGGCCGATCGTGATGACCGCCGTCGCCACCGTGATCCCGATGATCTGGTCGAACGCTGCGCCGCCACCCTCTCCGCCAGATTGCGCGAAGATGAGTGAACTCGAAGTAACAGTAACTTGGCTCACGTGGTGATTATGTGCGTCCCGCGCCGAAAATGCCAGCCCCTCGTCGGGGAGGTCACCGTTCCGTAGACGAATCTATGCCTTTCTGCGATCAGACGTAGATCTGCGTAGATGCCGCTATCGCAGTCTCTACCAGGACTAATCGCCAACGTCCGCAACTGCAGCCCGTGTAGGACACCACCCCTGTACTCGTCCGATGTCGCGATACTTCCCGCCAGGCGTGCTCGTGCCGTTCACTCATGGCTCCAGCGTGATGTAATGGCATTGTGCATCTCAACCCTTACGGGGAGTATGCGGTGGAACTCGCCGCTGATCTGGCGAATCGCCGACCCCGGACCATTGACGAACTGGTAACCCGATGCATCGAGGCCGGAGTCGTCGTCGATTTCCCGGTCTCCGAGGACGACCTCGGAGACGTGCTCGCCGTGCTCGACCGGTGGGCGGTCATCGTGGACGCCGCAAACGAGCAGAACCGCGCAGAGCAGGTCAATCTCCTCCTCGCCAAGGCGTCCGCCTACCCACGTCTGACCAACCACGCCGGCGACGGCTGGCATCTGCACTATCGCGACGACCAGCGTTCCCTCGCCGGAGTGCTCGAGGCACTCATTGCCGTCGGAACCGCATTGCATCTCGTCGGCCGAGGGATGAGCCGCCTCGGCCGGTGCGCGGTGGAGGAGTGCACAGTGATCTATGCAGACACCTCGCGGAACGGGCGACAACGCTACTGCTCGCCTCGCTGCGCCAACCGTGACGCCGTCCGCCGTCACCGGTCGCGCTGCTGACGGTTCCGGTCCGAGCTGACTATTCCAGGATGATCAGTGCGGGAAATCTTCGCCCGTGAACTCGCGCTTCTCGACCAGCACCAGCCAGTTCCCCGAATTGTCGCGCATCACCGCCTCTACCCCGTAGGGGCGTTCGGCCGGAGGCTGCGTGAACTCGACCCCCTTCGCGCGCAACTCGTCGTAGGTCTTGCGGCAGTCGGTGGTGGTCAATCCGAAGCCGCCCATCGTCCCACTCGCCAGTGCACGCCGGATCGCCTCTGCCATGTCGGCGTCGAGCGGCGGTCCCGGCTTCATGAGGGTGACCTCGAGCTCGGAGTGGTCCGGGTGCATGATCGTCACCCAGCGGAACCCGTCACCCATCGTGACGTCGGTGCCCTCGACGAAGCCGAGCGTGTCGACATAGAACTTCTTCGCCTCGTCCTGATCCGTGACGTACAGCGTTACGAGGGATACGCCTGTAATCATGTGCTGCCCCTGCCTGTGTGGTGTTTTGCACCGAACCTACGTCGGGGCCGCGTCGTCGTGCTCGAGCAGCCGCCGTCATGCTCCCAGTCTGGCAGTACCTACCGACGAGAGGACAGGAACGCCGTCGAGCCCGACAGGTCGCCCGGGCGGTGGCTACGTGGCTGGACGAGCCCGCGGCGCTCGAGAATGGGCCGCACGCCCTCTCCGAAGCGGTACGACTCCTCGAGGTGGGGATAACCGGACAGCACGAAATGGTCGAGTCCTAGTGCCGCGTATTCGGCGATGCGGTCGGCGACCTCCTCGTGCGAGCCGACCAGCGCGGTGCCGGCGCCACCCCGCACCAGTCCGACACCTGCCCACAGGTTGGGCGCCACCTCGAGACTCCGCGCGTCACTCGCCTGTGAATACGCGCTGCCTCCGCCGTGCAGCTCGCGCATGCGCCGCTGTCCCTCCGAGCCCGAGCGGGCGAGGCTCTGTTGCGCCTGTTCGACCGTGGCCGGATCGAGCGCTGCCAACAGCCGGTCGGCTTCGGCCCAGGCCTCCTCGGAGGTGTCGCGGCTGATCACGTGCAGTCTGATGCCGTAGTCGAGCGTGCGACCCTGTACCTCGGCGAGGTCCCGGATCCACGCGATCTTCCCGGCGACAGCACTGGGCGGCTCACCCCAGGTGAGGTAGGTGTCGGCGAACTGGGACGCGACGGTACCGGCCGCAGGTGACGACCCGCCGAAGAAGATCGGTGGCACGGGATCAGGAATCCGCTGCAGCGAAGCGTTCTCGACCCGGATGTACTCGCCGGCGTAGTCGACCGGACCGTTGCCCGACCACAGACGCCGGATGACGTCGAGGAACTCTCCGCACCGTGCGTATCGCTGGTTCTTGTCGAGGTAATCGCCGTACGTCCGCTGCTCGTGGTCTTCTCCACCGGTCACCACATTGAGCAGCAGGCGCCCCTGCGACTGCCATTGGAATGTCGACGCCATTTGAGCGGCGAGCGTCGGGCTGAGCAAGCCTGGCCGCAATGCGACCAGAAACTTCAACGTTTCAGTGGTCTCCACCATCATCGCCGTCGTGAGCCACGCGTCCTCGCACCAGGCGCCGGTGGGAGTGAGAACCGATTCGAAACCGCTCGCCTCCGCGGCTGCGCCGATCTGGTTGAGGTATTTCAGCGTTGCGGGACGATCCCCCGCCATCGAGCTTCCGTGGCCGCCTGCCATCAAGTTGCGGGAGTCACCGTAGGTGGGCAGGAACCAGTGGAAATGCAGAGACACGCGGGATCCTTGTCGACGAAGATGGGCAGCGCTGCCCAGTTCATCAACCGGGCGGCCCCTGCGGGAGGGTTTCATTCACCGTGATTCGGAGGGTGAAGGCAGGCGGCGGACACCGATAACGTCACCGGCCCATGACCACGCTCTCCCAACCCGCATCCTCGCCGTCGACCGAGTCCGACCTCGAGCGGCGCAAGCGGTTACGCACCGTCGTGGCCGCCAGTCTCCTGGGCACGACAGTGGAGTGGTACGACTTCTTCCTCTACGCAACTGCCGCCAGCTTGGTCTTCAACCAACTCTTCTTCCCCGACCAGACCTCCTTCGTCGGCACCATGCTGGCTTTCGCGACGTTCGCAGTCGGTTTCGTGGTCCGCCCGATCGGTGGAGTCGTGTTCGGCCACATCGGCGACCGCATCGGGCGCAAGAAGACGCTCGCGCTGACCATGTTCATCATGGGCATCGCGACCGCCCTGATGGGCGTGCTACCGACCGCCGAGCAGGTCGGTGTTCTCGCCCCCGTGCTGTTGCTCCTGCTCCGGATTCTGCAGGGGTTCGCCCTGGGTGGCGAATGGGCGGGCGCCGTGCTTCTCGCCGTCGAGCACAGCCCAGCGCGGCGACGCGGGCTGTTCGGGAGCATCCCGCAGATCGGCCTCGCCCTGGGTCTCGCACTGGGGACCGGAGTCTTCGCGGCCCTGCAGGTGATCTTCGACGACGCCCAATTCCTCTCGTACGGGTGGCGAATCGCGTTCTTGCTCAGCCTGATCCTCGTCGTCATCGGCTTCGTCGTGCGACTGAAGGTCGAGGAGACCCCGGCATTCCGGGAAGTGCACGAACTGCAGACGCGTTCCTCCGCTCCGTTGAAGGACGTGTTTCGCGGCCCCATCCGCCGCAGCAGTGTGCTCGGATTACTCTCGCGCTGGGGTGAAGGGGCTGCGTTCAACACCTGGGGCGTCTTCGCAATCACCTACGCGACGAAGAGCTTGGACTTCGCGAAAGTGCCCGTCCTGCTGGCCGTCACGATCGCGGCAGTCGTCATGGCGGCCCTGCTTCCGTTCTCCGGACTCTTGGTGGACCGCTACGGGGCCGCAAGGATCTACATCATCGGAATCGCGGCGTACGGCCTGGCGGTGTTCCCGACTTTCGGCCTGTTCGGCACCGAGAACATGCTCTGGTTCACCGTCGCGCTGGTGCTGGTATTCGGGATTATCCACGCTCTGTTCTACGGAGCGCAGGGCACTCTCTATGCAAGTCTCTATCCCACCGAGATCCGCTACACCGGACTGTCGGTGGTGTATCAATTCTCCGGGATCTACGCCTCCGGTGTGACTCCGATGATCCTCACTGCCCTCATCGCAGTCGGCGGCGGCGCCCCGTGGCTCGCCTGCGGCTACCTCGTCGCCACATCGATCGTCAGCGTCGCCGCCACATCTGCGATCCGCAAGCAAGACCTCTACCTCTGACCCGGCCATCCGTCGGCACTCACCCGTCACACCGACTTCGATACACCGGCGTATTCGATACGTTAGTGTATCGAGTGAGTCCACCGACCCCGGCGCAGAGGAGGGAACATGGCGACATCTTCGGTGCCCACTCCTCACCGTGCCACCGACGCGCCGAGAAGGGTGACGAAACGGCGAGGCCAAACTCGGCGGCGCCTGCTCGACGCAGCGGGCGAGGTGTTCTCGGAGAACGGGTTCGGGCGATCGACTGTCGAACAGATCTGTGAGCGCGGCGGATACACGCGCGGAGCCTTCTACTCCAACTTCGCCTCCCTCGACGAAATGTTCTTCGCCATGTGGGAACAGCGATCCACGGCCATGCTCGAGCACATTCGACTGGCAGCCGAGTCGTCGGACATCGACCTGACCGACCTTCCGCCGTCGGAGAAAGTGCGTGCCGGTACCGCCCTCATACTCGACGTCGTTCCGGTCGACGACCAGTGGTACCGGATCAACGCCGAATTCACCGCGCATGCGCTACGCAATCCCGCCTTGAAGAAGGCCCTCGCGGCGCGCGAACAAGCGATCCTCGACACGATAGTGCCGATCCTCGAGAGCGCCCTCGGCCGACTCGGCCGCACCATTGTCGGCGACCCACAAACATTGGGCCGCGCCCTGGTCGCCGTACACGACGGCACCAGCGTCCAGTGCCTGATCGAGGACGCCAGCGCGTCAGCCCGGGAACTACGCGTCGATCTGTTCACCCACGTCGTGACGGCTTACAGCCGGCCCGACACCACCCCACCACGCACCGCCCGACAAGAGGAGTCTTCGTGACCGAACAGGCTGATGTCATCGTCGTCGGCGCCGGCTTGGCCGGTCTCGTCGCCACCTATGAAATGGTGAAGGCGGGCCGCAAAGTCGTGGTGGTCGAGCAGGAGAGTTCCTCGAACCTAGGCGGGCAGGCCTTCTGGTCACTCGGCGGTTTGTTTCTCGTCGACACGCCCGAGCAGCGGCGTCTCGGTATCAAGGACTCGTACGAGCTTGCGATCCAGGACTGGATGGGCACCGCCGCCTTCGACCGTGAACGAGAAGACCAGTGGCCCCGCCTGTGGGCGCAGGCGTACGTCGAGTTCGCCGCCGGCGAGAAGCGCCAATACCTGCACGACCTCGGCCTGCGTCTGATGCCCAATGTCGGGTGGGCCGAGCGCGGTCGGGGATCTGCACTCGGGCAGGGCAACTCGGTGCCACGCTTCCACATCACCTGGGGCACCGGACCGGGTGTCGTCGAAATCTTCCTCACCCGCGTCATCGCCGCCTCACAGCGCGGACTGGTCACGTTCAAGCATCGACATCAGGTCGACGAGATCGTCGTCACCAACGGCGCCGCCACCGGGGTGCGCGGCACCGTCCTCGAACCGTCCACCGAGCCGCGCGGGGTGAAGAGCTCGAGAACGGCGGTCGGGGACTTCGAATTCTCGGCGCAGGCGGTGGTCGTCACCTCCGGCGGCATCGGCGGAAACCCCGAACTGGTCGCGAAGAACTGGCCTGCCCGGCTGGGCAAGGCGCCCGAGAACATGCTCGCCGGGGTCCCGGCGCACGTCGACGGCAGAATGCTGGAAATCACCGAGAACGCGGGCGGCAACATCGTCAACCGCGACCGCATGTGGCACTACACCGAGGGCATCCAGAACTGGGACCCCATCTGGCCCAATCACGGGATCCGGATCATTCCCGGCCCGTCGTCCATGTGGTTCGACGCCAACGGGAAACGACTGCCCAGCCCCAACTTCCCCGGGTTCGACACCATGGGAACACTGGATTACATCATGAACAGCGGCCACCACCACACGTGGTTCGTGCTCGACCAGAAGATCATCGAGAAGGAGTTCGCGCTGTCGGGCTCCGAACAGAACCCCGACATCACCGGGCGGGATTTCAAGCTCCTCGCCGCGCGCCTGAGAAAGGGTGCGCCCGGACCGGTCGAAGCATTCAAGCAGCACGGGGTCGATTTCGTGGTCCGCGACAACCTTCGCGACCTCGTCGACGGCATGAACGCGCTCACCGACCAGCCCCTGATCAAGTACGAGGACCTCGAACACGAAATCGTGGCCCGAGACCGCGAGGTGAAGAACAGCTACAGCAAAGACTTCCAGGTGATGGCTATCCACAATGCACGGAACCTTCTCGCCGACAAGATCACTCGCGTCGTCGCCCCCCACGAGATACTCGCCCCCGAAAACGGCCCGCTGATCGCTGTTCGGCTGCACCTCCTCACCCGCAAAACCCTGGGTGGGCTCGAAACAAACCTCGACTCCCAGGTCATCAAGCCGGACGGCACGCCGTTCGAGGGCCTCTACGCCGCGGGTGAGGTCGCCGGATTCGGCGGTGGCGGCGTGCACGGTTACAGCGCCCTCGAGGGCACCTTCCTCGGTGGCTGCATCTTCTCCGGGCGCGCCGCCGGCCGAGCCCTCGCCCGGTAGGCGGCTCCGCCGCCCGTGAGTGGTTAACGAGTCTCTGGGCTCGCTAACCACTCACGGGCGCAAGCCTCTCGGCCGCCTCGAGTTCGCGGACATGGGGCAGTACCTTGGCGCCGAAGTATTCGATCTCCTCCTGGAAGTGGAGGAAGCCGCCCAGAATGAGATCGACCCCGCGGCGCCGGTATTCGACGATCCGCTCGGCGACTTGTTCGGGTGTGCCGATCAGCTGGGTGCGGAACCCGTCGTTGTACTGCACCAGATCTTCGAAGGTCGAATCCGCCCACATACCCGATTTGTCGGCGGTGGACGCACCCGCTTGCTGGACGGCCGACTTGAACCCTTCGACGGCCGGCTTGTTGGCCTTGTCGATGATTTCCCGGAGGGTGTCGCGGGCTTCCTTTTCGGTGTCGCGGGCAATGATGAATCCATTGAGACCGAACTTCACCTCGCGGTTCGCCTCACGCGCATGCCGGCGAAGGTCCACGATCTGCTCGGTGACACCGTCGTAATCCTTGCCATTGGAGAAGTACCAATCCGCGTAGCGTCCTCCGTTCACCCGAGCCGCGGAAGAGTTTCCGCCCTGGAACAGTTCCGGGTTGGGCCGTTCCGGCGTGTTCAACGGTTTCGGCTTCAGCGTGAAGTCGTGGATGCGGTAGAAGTCTCCCCGGAAATCGACCTCGTCTTCGGTCCAGATTTTGCGCAGCACTTGCAGGAACTCGGCGCTGCGCCGGTAGCGCTCGTCGTGTTCGAGCCAGGGCTCTCCGAGGTGGGTGAACTCGTCTTTGAACCAGCCGCTCACCACGTTCACCGCGAACCTGCCGTTCGAGAGGTGATCTGCTGTGGCCCCCAGCTTCGCCAGGACGGCGGGCTGCCACAATCCGGGGTGCACCGCCGCGATCACCTTCAGCCGCTCGGTGGCCAGCAACAGCGCGAGGCTGAAACTGGTCGACTCGTGCTGGAACTCCGCGCCGTAGCTCGCCTCGTAGCGCACCTGGCTGAGTGCGTACTCGAAACCGTTGTTCTCCGCCGTCTGGGCGAGCGTCTTGTTGTATTCGTAGTCCCAGCTCGTGCGCTGTTCGATGTCGGACGTGACCAGTCCGCCACTGACGTTGGGCACCCAGTAGGCGAACTTGATCTGATCGGCGATGTGTTCCGTTGACATACCCAGGATCGAACCTGTTCACCGCGGTGGTGCCCACCCTTCCGATCATGACGCGTGCAACCCTTCCCCCTTCCTGCGGAGGCGTGTGAGCTTCGCTGACATGACAGCCGTACAGGAGCGAAGAGCTGCTTCCCCGATCCCAAGCGAGACGGACTACAACACGCTCGCCAATACATTCCGACCCATCTTCTCCGACATCGCCGAGGGCGTGGTGCAGCGCGAGCGCGACCATGTCCTTCCCTACGAACAAATCGACGCCCTGAAGAAGGCTGGTTTCGGCGCAATTCGGGTACCCACGTCACACGGCGGTTTCGGCGCGAGCATTCCGCAGCTGTTCCGGCTTCTCGTCGAACTCTCCGCTGCGGATTCCAATGTCACGCAGGCTCTGCGTGGCCATTTCGCATTCGTCGAGGACCGTCTGGTGGCGGCGGAAGGCGTGGACCGCGACCTGTGGCTGCAGCGTTTCGTCGACGGCCAACTCGTCGGAAACGCGTGGACGGAGATCGGGGACGTCGCCCTCGGGGAAGCCAACACCAAGGTATCGCCCTCACCCGACGGTGATCACTTCCTCGCGAACGGTGCCAAGTACTACAGCACGGGGTCCATCTTCGCCGACTGGATCGACCTGTACTCGCAGCGCACCGACACCGGCGCTTTCGTCATCGCCGCCGTCGACGCACGCCAACCGGGCGTGACCCACAGCGACGACTGGAACGGTTTCGGGCAACAGACCACCGGTTCGGGCACGTCGACCTACGAGAACGCAGTGGTCCGGCCGGAGAACATCTTCGACTTCTCCACGCGCTTCAAGTATCAGACCGCCTTCTACCAGTTGTTCCACCTGGCGACTCTGGCCGGGATTGCCCGAGCTGCGACGGACGCCACTGCCGCACGCGTCGCCGCCCGCACCCGCACGTTCAGTCATGGCAACGCACCCACCTACGCTCAGGACGCCCAGATCCAGCAGGTGGTGGGTGAGGTATCCGCTGCCGCGCACGCAGCCGAGGCCATCGCGATTCATGCCGCGGAGCCGGCCCAATGGGCGTACGAGGCCGCGTTCGGCAGCGACCCCGATGAGGAGAAGGCGGCCAACATCGCCGCCGAAATCGCCTCCGCGCAAGGACAGATCGCCTCGACGTCCCTCGTCATCCCGGCTACGGCAAAGATCTTCGACGCACTCGGCGCCTCGGGTGTCGACCGCGGCTGGGGACTCGACAGGTTCTGGAGAAATGCGCGCACCGTGGCGAGCCACAACCCGGTGGTGTTCAAGGCGAAGGTCGTCGGCGACTACGAAATCAACGGAACCGAACCCATCTACGTCTGGGCCATCGGAACCGCACGGAACGACACAGGAGACCAGCAATGACAGTAACCACGGCAGAGACAGTCTGGGCAGAGACCCCGACCACGAGCGCAGAGTGGATTGCCCACGCACAGAAGGTGAGCGACATCCTCGCCCGCGACGCCGTCGAACGCGACCGCGTCGGAGCCGCCCCCTACGCGGAGGTCCAGCTCCTCAAGGACAGCGGACTGGTCACCCTCCTGGGCCCCACCGAGTTCGGTGGCGGCGGACAGCGCTGGGAGACGGCGTATCAAGTGGTCCGGGTGATCGCCCGCGGCGACGGTTCGATCGGGCAGCTCCTCGGATACCACTACCTGTGGGCCTGGGCCGTGCGGCTCGTCGGCACCGAACCTCAGATCGGCGCGGTGGAGGAGCTGTACACCAGAAACAACTTCCTCTTCGGCGGTGCGGTCAACCCGCGGGACACCGACCTCACCATCGTCGACCGTGGCGAGACCCTGGTGTACAACGGCGTGAAATCGTTCTCCACCGGAGGGCGTGCCACTGACCTCACCGTGCTCGAGGGCATCATCGAGGGCACCGCCACCCATGTGTTCGCCATCGTTCCGACCGCTCAGGACGGTATTGTCTTCCGCGGTGACTGGGACAACCTGGGCCAGCGTCTCACCGATTCCGGTTCGGTGGAGATCAATGACGTCGAGGTCGACTGGGCAGGCGCAGCAGGGTTCGTGGACAAGGAGTTCCAGCCCCTCGTCTACAACACGCTGAACTTTCCGGCACTCGAGATCGTGTTCGCCAACTTCTACGTCGGAATCGCCCGCGGCGCCCTCGACATCGCCGCCGAGTACACCCGAACGCGCACCCGCCCATGGCCGTACGGGGGCGACAACAAGGAACTCGCCACCGACGAGTGGTACCTGCGTGAAGGCTACGGCGACCTGCAGGCGAAGCTGTGGGCGGCGGAGGCCTTCGTCGATCAGGTCAATCGCGAGTCCGACGCGGTCCTGCACGACGCACGGGAAAACCTCATCGAGCAGGCGCGCGGCGATCTCGCCGTGCGGATTGCCGCAGCGAAACTACGGGCTGCCGATGTTGCACTCGAAATCGGAACGAGAGTCTTCGAGTTGACGGGTGCGCGAGCCACCTCCAACAGTGTCGGGCTGGACATCTTCTGGCGTAATGTCCGAACGCATACCTTGCACGACCCTGTGGCGTACAAGCGCCGCGAGGTAGGCGGCTACGTCCTGACCGGCGAGATTCCCGAACCCACCTGGTACACCTAGGATCTCGCACATCTATGTTGCACTGATCGCCGAGTCCGGCTGCCACACCCGGTAGCCGGACTCGGCACGTCACAAACCACTCGGAGGACCATGACCGCCGTCCAGAACGCTCACCGGATCACCGACGAGGCGCAGGCCCTGGCCGTCGCCGCCGATCTCGCCGCACAATTCGCCGTCGACGCCTCGGCCCGTGACGCTGAACGGACACTGCCGCACGACCAGATTCGGGCGCTGGCACAGTCTGGCCTTCTCGCACTGAGTGTCCCGCGTGAGCACGGCGGAATCGATGCCCGAACGGAGACGCTCACGGAGGTGTTTCGCCTTCTGGCAGAATCCGATCCGAGTATTGCGCAGATCCCGCACAGCCACTACACGTTCCTCGAGGTTTTGCGGCTTCAAGGGACTTCCGATCAGCGCAATTTCTTCTACAGCGAAGTTCTCGCCGGTGCGCAATTCGCCAATGCGCAAAGCGAGCGCGGGACGACGACCATCGACGTCGACGCCACCACTCTGGCCGAGGAGGGCCCCGACTTCGTCGTCGACGGAACGAAGTTCTACAGCACCGGCGCGCTCTTCGCCGACTGGATCGCCGTACGGGCCACACTTACCGGGGCCACCACAACAACCGGAAAACCGGCCAAAGCTGTTGCCTACGTCCCGAGGACCGCACCGGGAATCTCGATCGTCGACGACTGGGACGGCATGGGCCAGAGAACCACCGCGAGCGGCACCGTCACCCTCGACTCCGTGCGGGTGCCCGCGGCCCACGTCGTGCCGTTCTCCCCGATCTTCGAGGCACCCACCACGTACGGTGCGCAGGCGCAGATCCTGCACGCAGCTATCGACGCCGGCATCGCGTCCGCCGCGCTCAACGAAGCGGTACGGTCGGCACGTCGGGCGCGGCCGTACTTCGAAGCCGGTGTCGGCGACGCCGTCGACGACCCCCTGCTCATCCAATTGGCCGGTGAAGCATCGCTCGGGGTGCGGGCGGCCACCGCTCTGCTGCGAGAGGCGGCCCAGAGCATCGACGCCGCACGCAGAGACCTGACCGAGTCGACGGCCGCCGTCGCCTCGATCGACGCGGCCGCTGCCAAGGTGGCGTCGGCACGGGCGTCACTCGAGGCGTCGTCCGTGCTGTTCGAGCTCGGGGGCACGCGCAGTGCGTCGGAGTCGGGCAACCTCTCCCGCTTCTGGCGCGACGCGCGTACCCACACCCTGCACGACCCGACACGCTGGAAGATCCAGCACATCGGCCGGTGGACGCTGTCGAGGACCATTCCGCCCCGGCACGGGCTGCTGTAGGCCCTCCGGGCTCGTGAGTGGTTAAGGAGTCCCAGGACTCGTCAACCACTCACGGGCGCTAGCCGCCCAACTTCGCCCTCATGAGGAACACGTTGTAGTCGGACCACGTCGACAGGGTGAAGTACAAATCCTCACCACTCGACCACGGGTGGATGAAACCGCCGTACAGCTCCGGATACTCCATGGCGCTGACCATCGGGGCACCGTCCGACCATTCACCCTGCGGCGAATCGGACTCCCGGAGAACGATGGCCGCCTTGGAGGTGTCGAGGTAGGACATCTGCCACTTGCCGGTGGCCTCCTCGTACCGCACGGACAGCTCGCCGGCCGGCGCGTTCACGATGGGCGTGGCCTCGTTGAAACCACCGACCGGGGTCCAGTTTCCGTGCTGCCAGTACTGGTACGCCGACTTGTTGAGCACCTGATCGGCGGGAACCCGCGCGAGGCCGATCGAACCCAGCCGGGTATTGGGAGTACCGAACATGTAGACGAAGTCCCCGACCGGAACCATCGAGGCCACCTGGAATTTGGTGACGCCGAAAATGTTGTCCCACTTGGCGTAGGGGTCCTTGGTCCACGTCGACCCGCCGTCGTCCGAGTAGGCGATGCCGCCATAGTTCGTCCACCACGTTGCGGGAATGCTGTTCCACGTCCGAATCGACATGTAACTCATGTACTGCCTGTTGCCGACCGCGAATCCCGACGTCGGAATGGTGGTGATCTCGACGTTGTCGAGTTTCCGGCTGTCCAGCAGTTCCGCCGCGTGACAACGGCTGTCCTGCACCATGCTGTCGAGGCTCATACCGTCCGCGAGGTTACGGTCGGAACTGAAGCCGAGGACATTGCTGCGCCAGTCGCCGCCCTGGCCACCGGGCGGCATGAAGCCCTTGCCGACGGTGTCACCGAAGGCGACCGCGACCTGGTCGGGCGCACTCTCCCACATGATGCCCAGGTCGGTGCCGTTGACTTGGTAGCGCTTGTCGGTGCGGCTGACGGAGCCGGCCCCGGTCACCTTGGCCACCCGGGTCACGTCACCGATCTTCGGGGCTGCCGGAGCAGGACTCCGGGGCGCTTCCTCGGTCGCGGGATGCACCAGCGGCGGCGGAGGCGGTAAGGCCACGTCTGCGCCGGGGACGGGAATGCCGAGGTGGAAGGGCGTGAATTTCACGCTGACATCCGGAATGTTCAACACGCTCGACAGGTTTCCCGGATCGAGCTCGGTGTCGTCGGTGAGGTCGGGGCAGGGATCCGTGCACGGGTCCGCGGGCAGCGGTGGCGCAGCAATACGCGTAGGTTCCGTGGTGGGCGCCGGGTACGGAACGGTGGTGATCTTCGGGTACGGGATCGGAATTTCGAGCTTTTCCGGTATGAGCGAAGCGGTTTCGTTGGTGCTGTCGCTGGCGCACGAACCACTACCCGGCACCCCGTTGGACACCGTTTCGGGTTCGGCGCCGGCCGAGCTCTGATTCGAGTAGACGATCACGCCCGAACCGATAGCCACCGCCGCGAACGACGCGACCCATCTCTTCGACATCCCCGAACCCCTCCGCTGTCCACTCTTTCCGCGCGCAGGTCCGTCTCGGCCACACCTGGCGAGGGCAACTTAGCATCGCCGGGTTACGTCCACCGATTCCCACACGCCATACCCGGGGGTAACATTCCGCGGCGTCGACTGTCGATACAGGACGTCGTTACCCGTTCACTGGTGACCTGACGTCTCCGGCTGGGTCAACCCTTCCTGGGCGGTCCGGTCGACGATACCGGTGGCCACCGCGTCCGTGCCGCTGTATCGGCGGCCCGTGGTCATGGCCGCATTCGCGGTGGGGACACCTGCTGGGTGCGCTGTACCGCCCGTAGCCACACGCGTACCAGCAACTCGTCGACGGACGCGAAGCGGTGATAGATCGAACCGGTGCCCGACGGAAGCGACGCCGCCGGTGATCCGGTCGAGATGGCCGTGCAGCTCGCGCTCGCGTTCTACGACCATTGCGTCGAGACGCCGCAGGACACGCTCCTACTCGATCGCCTGCGCCGGGAGGACGTGCTGCACCTCGATCTCGACCCGGCGCTGCGAGCGGAGGTCCAGGCCACCGACAGAGACACGCCGCACGCATGGCGGCCCTGACCCGAAACGTTTTCGGGCGTGCGGGCCGCAGAGAATCGGACCTCGTCGTGCTCGCCGTCATCGACCTTCCGCACAGCTTCGTGCAGCGTTATCTGCAGTCGGGGCAGAAGCCGCCGCGCAGTCGTCGCGAGAAGCTACCCGACGCTGTGCGCGCGGTGCTGACGGACCCGAATGTCCCCGCGGAAGGTCCCGGCGAGTCTCAGCCGCCCGTCCCGAACAGCGTCCCCAGCACATAGGTCGCGGCTGCGGCGCCGTAACCGATTGCCAGCTGGCGTAGAGCCCGCTTGACGGGTGGGCCACCCGAAAGCAGCCCGACCACTACACCAGTTCCGAGCAGCGCCACGCCGACGAGCGCAGCAGCGACGAGGAGCGCTGCGGTGCCCTCCAGCCCGAACAGGTACGGCAGTACGGGGATGATGGCGCCTGAGGCGAAGAAACTGAAACTCGCCGCGGCAGCACCGATGCCGGTGCCGACGGCCTCGTGCTGGTCGACGCTCTCGGTGGCAGGTTCAGGGTGATACGTGGTCTGCAGCACCTCGTTCGCGCGGTTCTCGGCCTCCTCCACCGACATTCCGCGCGCCCGGTAGACGAGGGCCAGTTCGTTGGCGTCGACGTCGAGGAGAGCCACCGCCTCACGGGCGGCACGCCCCGGCGTGGAGGCCTCGAGCAGCTCGCGCTGCGATCGGACCGATACGTACTCACCTGCTCCCATCGAGAGTGCGCCGGCGAGCAGACCCGCAAGACCGGTCAGGAGAACAATCGAATTGGAGACGCCGCTTCCGCTGATGCCGAGCACGAGCGCCAGGTTGCTGACCAGACCGTCGTTGGCACCGAACACGGCGGCACGGAAGGTGCCGGAGAGCCGATTCCGTCCCCGCGCAGCCAGTGCGCGTACCACTTCTTCGTGGATGCGTTCGTCGGCGCCCATGGCATCGGTGGCGTCGACGTCCGTCGGATAGGGCGAGCGCGTCTCCGCGCGCTGTGCGAGGGCGAGCACGAACACCGAGCCGAACCTTTTCGCGAGGACACCCAGGATTCGAGTCCGGAGGTCACCGCGCACGGGCTTGCCGACGTGCTCCCCGAGGAGCGTCCGCCAGTGCGCTTCGTGACGACCCTCGGCATCGGCGAGTGCAAGGAGGATCGCGCGTTCCTCACCCGTTCGACGCTTTGCCAGGTCCCGGTAGACCGCCGCCTCCGCGCGCTCGTCGGCGAGATAGCGACGCCATTTCCGGATGTCCTGGGAACTGGGATCCGGTCTGGCACCGGAATCGGACACCATGCTCAGCCTCCGATCGTCGACTGTGAGAAGGATACCGAGGCGGCATGTGACTCACGCCGGAAGTCAGTCCTGGCGTGCGAGGGCCTTCGCGAGTGCATCGTCCCGAGCGGACACCACCGCGGGGTCCCGGCCGGACAACAGGTCGAGCACGGCCTTGGGCCTGGACAGTGGTTCTCGGATGGTGTTCCTGGCCCTCGCGAACACACTGCAGTCGCAGCCCGCGTTGACGCCGTCGGCGTCGATGCCCGCGTCGCGGCACAGCGCGACGGCCCGCGGCACGTGGAATTCCTGGGTGACGATCAGAGCCTTCGTCACACCATACGTATGTATGGCCCGCACACACGTGTCGTAGGTATCGAGCCCATAGGGGTCACCGACGATCACATCTCGGTCGATGCCCTTCTCCACCAGGTACTCCGTCATCGCCGCGACCTCGTCGCCGGACC
The DNA here is from genome assembly GCF_017656075.1 of Rhodococcus sp. ZPP. Classification (NCBI taxonomy): domain Bacteria; kingdom Bacillati; phylum Actinomycetota; class Actinomycetes; order Mycobacteriales; family Nocardiaceae; genus Rhodococcus; species Rhodococcus sp. ZPP. The sequence continues at coordinate 4,017,939 of NZ_CP058638.1, read as the reverse complement.
TCCCGCCCGCGTCACCAGACACGAGGACCGCACGCGCGCGGCCGTCCTTCACGAGCTGGACGGCGACGTCGAGCCGGCCGGACAGGTACGCCATCGGCTTGCCGTCACGCACCTGCGCACCGAGGACGATTACCACGGGAGCTGCCGGAGCATCCTCGAGGTCATAGATGTGGCCGGTGGCCTGACGCGACACCCAGACCGTCGACGCGGTCACGACGACTCCGGCGAGGATCCCCGCCACCGCTCCCACCCCGAGCATGCGGCGGAGCCACCGTCGTTTCCCCATGCGGGTATCCAACCACAGGCCGGCTCGCCGACCCGCGGATGTTTCTACTACCCCGGCTCGGCCCCTCAGGGAACCGAGACGGCGTGTGTGTGGGACTGGACCGCCTGCCGAAGTTCCGACCGAGAAAGGGTGCGGGAACCGCACGCGCACCGAGCCGGTATCTGATCGTCCTCGAATCTGGAGGCGTCGAGCATGTCGATGTAGTCGGTGCCGGGTCGATCGCCATGGTGTCCGGTGCCCGCCCGATCACGTGATCCGTGGCCCCCGGGACCACCCCCGGCGACGACCACAGGGCCCTCGTCTGTCCGGTACACGGTGGCAACGCGGTGACTGGCCGGGCAGGTCACCCGGACGATGGCGTGATCACTGCGTTGCGTACCGAGCGACTCCACTGCTGTCCGCGCAAGCCTTCGACGATCCGTCGGTAGAAGTTGTTCTGTGTCCATACAGACATTCCACACCCGATCGGCGCGTACTTGAAGGGTATTTCGCAGTTCTACGCACTCGACCGGGACACGTGGTGGTCGTCCGTGCGACTGATGGCCACGGCCGACACGATCACGCCGATCACCACGCCGACCAGGGTGTCGATAACCCGACTGACCGCGATGCCGGGGGTGACTGCCGACCCCAGACCGGTGAGCAGCAAAGCCATCGGGGTGATCACGACGGACGCGAAGCCGTAATTCCTGATGACGACGAGTTCGGTCGCCGTCTGCAGTACGACGATCACGACCACCGTCTGCCAGTATCCCAGAGCCGCGGCGATCAATGCTGCCGCGAGGACTGCGCCGGCTAGATTTCCGGTCAATCGCTGGATCCCGCGCTGCACCGTCTGACTGAAAGTCATGCCCTGCATGGCCGCCATCGCACCCATCGATGCCCACAACGGATGCTCCAACTCCACAGTGAGGCAGAAGCATCCGGCGAGGAGCGCTGCCACCGCAATGCGGGCAGCAGTGACCGCCGCGTCCCGTGACCGCAGTCGGCGCATGCCGTCCGGAAGGAAACGGCCGGGCGCCGGCAGATCTCGATCGGGACCCTCGACCCCGGGAAGAACACTGCGGCGCTTCACCTTGCGAAGTTCGCTCTCGTATTCGGCGAGGGTGTGCAGGGTGGCGCAGTCTCGATCCGACGTCCACCGCTCGACCACCGTTTCCGCGTCGGCGAGCAGGGCGGAGAGTTGACGGACGTGCGCGTCCTGGCGCCTGCCGGTGTGTGCCAGCACCTCCCACGCACGATCGACGGCCCGGCGGGCCAAGGTCAGAGTTTCGCCCTCGCACTCACGACCCAGTTCCGACACCGCCGCGAGGGCCCTCGCCACCGCGAGCCGCGCAGGTCCGAGCGGAAGGAAGAAATAGGGCGTCATGACTGCGAGCCACCCGACGACCACTCCCCCTGCGACAGCAGCCACAGCCGGTCCGACGTCGGAGAAATTCCTGGCATACCCGACTGCAGCTGTGGCGGCGAAGATCAGGATGACGGGACCGGGGCCGGCGATCCGGAAGGCGGTCAGCAGCCAGGCAGCGGCACCCGCGGCCACCGACATCAGGGCGATCTGCCACCACACTGCCCAGCCGGCCGCACCGAGCAATGCGCCGGCAGCGACGTAGACAACCAAGGCGATCCCCACGAAACCGGCCTTGCGGGCGAGCTGCGGATACGGCTCGTACCGCCCGAATGCCGCCGTCAGCGCACCGAGCGCACCGAGTCCCGCCAGGTTTCCGTGCCCCAGCAGTCCGCCCAGCACCAACACCAGCGCTGTGGCCGCACCCACGCGTATCGCCGGCGCGATGGTGGCGTCGACCGGGTGAACCTCGAGCGCTCGACGCCAGGTGGCGGGGGTCACCGAATGCTTCAGCGCAGTGCGGCAGTGCGCGAGTCGACTGCTGTCGGGCACGCATCGAGGGAGAACCTGCATTGGTCGAGCGTAGCGTATATTTCACTAGTAAAATAGTTGTGAACTAGTGTGAGGTCGGTCGCTACCATGGCTGTCATGAGCAGCACTTCCCGTCCGGACGAGGACTTCACCGACCGCGTCCGACGCGAGTGGGCTGAAACCTATCCCGAGGTCGATACCTCACCGATCGAGGTGATCGGGCGGATCACCCGCATCGGGTCGCGCGCGTTGCAGCAGTTGGACCATTCGCTCGACGAACACGGCGTCTCCCGTCCCGAGTTCGACGTGCTGTGCGTGCTGGCCCGGAGCGGGCGGCCGTTGCGAGCCAGTGAAGTGACCGCCGTGACCATGCTCAGCGGCGCCTCCACCACCAAACACGTCGACCGGCTCGGCAGGCTCGGCCTCGTCGAACGCCTGCCCTTCGAGCGCGACGGGCGGGTGGTCCTGATTCACCTGACCGACGCCGGGCGCGCGCTCGTCGACGCCGAGTTCCCGCGACGAATCGAGCGCGACAGGCGGCTGCTCGACGGTCTGGACGAGAACGAACGCTCGGTTCTGGCCGGGCTGCTCCGCCGCATCGCCACCAACGTCGAGTCCGGAGTCCACCCCTAGCCGATCAGGGCATTTCGACGGTTTCGGCGCGGGCGATCTCGTCGAGCGCCCGCCGCAAGTAGTCGGTAGCGGGCACTGCGGCCGTGGCCGACAGGTCGGCGATCACCAGAACCGCCGCCTCGAACACGCATTCCGGGGATCGCGGGTTCTCCTCCACCTCGGTCACCCCGAGTGCACCCGTGAGCACGCTGACGAAGGCGTCGACCGGGACGAAGGGGAGCCACAGCGCGGCCGCGCGAGCGCAGCGCCCGAGCACGCCCTGCACATCTTCGCCGGTGAGGCCGTCGGGGTGGAGGGTCTCGAGCAGTTCCCGGACCACGGCTGCCAGCACCACCCGAACCTGTTCCGGCGGTGCCCCGGCCAGCTTCGCCGCTGCTTCGGTCAGCGCTGCCGTGTCCGAAGAGCGAGCAGCGGCGAGTGCGGTGTCGACCGCTTCGGCAATGTCACGGGCGACCGTCGGCCAGTGTGTAGGCCACATCGGGTGATCCTCTTTCTCCGGGAGAAGTGCGCCATCACCCTCTCACGGCGGCCCGACACCTCCATTCCCCCGCACGCGCTCGATCAGCCGGAGCGCATCGAACGGTGCATACCCCTTCATGTCGTTGTCGAAGTACACGAACACATCGAGCCCCTTCTCCATCCACCGCTCGATCTTGCGTGCCCACCGGTCGAGCGCTTCGTCGTCGTAACCGCTTGCGTAAAGTTCCTTGTCGCCGTGCAGCCGGATGTAGACGAAGGTGCTGGTGGTCGCCTCCACCAACGGATACCGGCCCGCGGTGTCGGCCACCACGAAGGCGATGTCGTGGGCACGGAGCAGTTCGGTCGCCTCCGCCGTGTCGAAGCTGTGGTGGCGAACCTCGAGCGCGTGGCGTAGCGGGCGGTCGGCATCGGTCTCGAGCAGAACTCGATCGCCGGACAGCTTCTCGTCGTGGTGAGCCGCGAGCGCCGCCGCCTCCGCGGTAGTACGCGGAAGCTGGTCGAAGAAGGCACCCAGGCTCGACTCGTCGAAGGCGAGTGTCGGGGGGAGCTGCCACAGGAAGGGCCCGAGCTTGGGACCGAGCGCGAGCACACCCGAGGCAAAGAAGTTGGCCATTGCGCTCTCCGCGTTCACCAGCCGCTTCATGTGGGTGATGTAGCGGCCACCCTTGACCGCGAACACGAAGTTCTCCGGTGTCTCGCTCCGCCACTTCGCGTAGCTGGTGGGTCGTTGCAACGAATAGAACGACCCGTTGATCTCGATGGACGTCAATCGCCCCGCCGCATAGGATAATTCCTTCCGGTGAGCCAGTCCCTCCGGATAGAAATCACCACGCCAGCCCGGATACGTCCAACCGGAGATACCTATTCGGGCCTGCGCCATATCACGACACTAACGGCGTTGCCCCTTGCGCGTGATCGCTCCCGGGGAGAAGCATGGGACGGACCACAACCGAGGAGGCCCCATGCCGAAATACCTCTGGCAGGTCACGTACTCATCCGAAGGCGCGCAAGGCCTCCTCACCGAGGGCGGCACCGCTCGACGCGAGGCAATCACACGGATGGTCGAAAGCATCGGCGGGACAGTAGAATCCTGCTACTTCGCGCTCGGCGGACGAGATCTGTTCGTCATCGGTGACGTACCCGACGAAGTCGCGGCCGCTGCTCTCGGCATCCGTACCGCCGCATCCGGTGCCGCACGGTCGGAGTCGGTCATGCTGTTGACGCCCGAACAGATCGACGACGCCGTACGGCGTGAGGCCGACTATCGCGCACCGGGAAGCTGACGGTCCGCCGAGTACGAGTCGCCGGAATGAATGACGAACAGGGGAGGTTGCACGCCACATGACAGAGACCACAGCGAATACCCCGCAGCTCGGACGGTTCGGCGTATGGCGACACGCGGGCGGTCTACAGCCCGAGGTGGGCGCTGCAATAGAGAAGGCAGGCTACGGCGCCATCTGGATCGGCGGGTCTCCGCCGGCCGACCTCGAGGTGGCGGAGCGCCTGCTCGACGCCACTTCCACGATCACCGTGGCCACCGGCATCACCAACATCTGGACTGCGCCCGCCGAAGAGGTCGCGGAATCATTCCACCGCCTCGAAAAGCGTCATGCCGGGCGTTTCCTCCTCGGGATCGGCGTCGGCCATCCCGAACAGCCGGGACTGAACTACAGCAAGCCGTACTCCTCTCTGGTGAGCTACCTGGACGTCCTCGACGAAGCCGGAGTGCCGGCCGATCGCCGGGTTCTGGCCGCCCTCGGCCCGAAGGTGCTGGAGCTGTCGGCGGCGCGCAGCGCCGGCGCGCACCCGTATCTGACCACTCCTCAACACACCCGCGAGGCCCGCGAACTCCTCGGCACCGGTCCGATACTCGCGCCCGAGCAGAAGGTCGTTCTCGACACCGATACCGCGCGGGCCCGCCCCATCGGACGGGCCGCCGTCGACAACCCCTACCTGCACCTGCGCAACTACGTGAGCAACCTCGAACGGCTCGGGTACACCCACGAGCAGATCGCCGACGGCGGCAGTGACGACCTGATCGACGCCCTGGTGGCTCACGGGGACACGGAATACATCGCCGGACGCCTGCGCGAACACCTCGATGCCGGTGCCGACCACGTCGCTATTCAGGTGCTGCCGGCCGGGGACGATCCGGTTCCCGCGCTTCGCGAACTCGCGGCCGCGCTGGGGATCTGACTTGCGCTAACGAAATAGTGTGACAGCACGTCCCGCATACCGGCAGAAGTCCGGCTCATCGGTCGGGGTAGGGTCCCCACTGAACGGCAGCCAGGACTGAACGCAAGGGTAGGAACTGTGCAAGAGCCAACGGCACGTCCAGTCGGCCCCTACGCCTCGGGACCGCCCGAAGCAGCCTTGACCGTCGACGCCGTCACCCTCGACCGGTTTCGCGGCGCGGAACTGTGGCGAGCGGTGGTCATCGGCGTCGTCGTCGTGGCCTACGTGCTGTTCTCCGTCGCCAGCTGGCCCTTCCGTCGCCGCGGCCGCACCCTCGCGGACGCGGCGTCGGAAGGATTGGTCGACGGGTTCGAGGTGCTGGGACCTACCTTCGTGAAGGTCGGGCAATTGATGGCGTCGTCGTCCGGGGTGTTCCCCGCCCCGCTGGCCAACGCGTGCCTGCGATGTCTCGACGACGTCCCACCGGTACCCGCTGCCGAGGCACGCAGGGTCATCGAGCAAGACCTGGGACATCCGGTGGACGCATTGTTCGCCGCATTCGACGACATCCCCCTCGCCGCCGCCTCCGTTGCGCAGGTCCACGCCTGCGTTCTGCACGACGGCCGGGAAGCGGTCATCAAGGTACAGCGCCCCGACATCTTCCGCCGCATGGTTGTTGATCTGCGCACCGCGTACTGGGGAGCGCGAATCCTCGAGCGGCTCTTCGAGTTCTTCCGCATCGCCAACGCCACGGCCATCATCCGCGACCTGCACGCCGCCACGATGACGGAGCTCAACAGCGCAGTCGAGGCTGATCGCCAGGCCCGATTCCGTACCAACATCGGGGCGTTCGGGGACAACAAAGGGGTCACCACCCCTGAGGTGTACTGGGACTACTGCGGTCCCCACGTGATCTGCATGGAACGCATGTACGGACTGCCCCTCGACCGTTTCCCCGATCTCGCACACATGGACACCCGGATGCTGATCCGCCGGGGCGTGAAGGTCTGGCTCGAATCGGTCATCGTCCACGGGCCCTTCCACGGCGACGTGCACGCAGGAAATTTGTGGGTGCTCGACGACGGCCGTATCGCGATGCTCGACTTCGGCATCGTCGGGGAGCTTCCGGAGTCGTGGCGTCAGATTCTCCGCGACATGTTCTATGCGACGCTGATCGACGGCGACTTCTCCCGGATGGCCCGCGGTATCCGGAGCCTGGGATATGTGACGGACAACCCTGCGACCGACGAGGAGGTCGGACTGCAGGTAGCGGCCGCCCTCGCGCCCCTCCTCGGGCGTGACCTCGGCGAACTGCGCCTCAGCGAGCTGATCATGGCGTTGGTCGGGATCGGCAAGAAGTGGGGTGTCGCGAGCCCCGAGGAGTTGGTGCTGTTCGGCAAGCAACTGGGCTACTTCGAGCGCTACGCGACGGAACTTGCGCCCGGGTGGGTTCTCGGACAAGACCTGTTCTTGTTCCGCAACGTGTTCCCCGACGCGGTCGCGGCGAAGGCGCGGGAACTCGGCATCGAGCTACCGGACGAGTAAGTTACCGCCCGGTGAGCGAATCGAGTACCGACGCACGCTGGAGCGGATCAGCGGGAAGCCGGTCGGGCGTGAGGATCCACTGGTTGCCCGTCCACGGGTCGGACACGGTGAGAACCCCCGAAGACGGAACTTGTTGCGCGAATCTCTCGAGCACCGCGACACCGGGGTCCGTCTCCGCCGCACTGTCGTCGCCGACGATGATCAGGGACGTCCCCACTGCAGGACCGTGGTCGGCCAGATGGACGATGCGCGCAGCATCCTCGGCTCCGTAGCCGTGCGGAAAATCGTTGAGGATGACGAGGCGTGGGGACGGCCTCGCATCCGCGATCCGGCTGTGTGCGGCCATTTCTGCAAGGTCGACGCTGTCCGAGAGTGCGGCGAGCCGTGCCGAGATGTCGGCGGCGGCAGTCACCACCGGGGCAGCCAGCAGCGCGGCGAGCGGCTCGGTGAGAGCGCGCAACGAACCGCTGATGTCCACGACTTCGAGCGTGGGCGTTGCCGCGGCGGATGCCACCAGCATGCGTACCGCCAGTGCGGCGACGACCGGCGCGGCCTCCGCCGAGTCCCCGACGATCCACAGCGGGCGAGCCAGCGGATAGTGCACACAGAACGGCACCCGCAGGTCACCGAGATCGGGTGCGGACAATTCGCCGAGCCGCAGACCGTCGGTCATCGCACTGCTCGCGTCCCGGGCCGACCACGAAGTCGATTCGAAGGTGGCCAGCGAGCGCGGCAGCAGCGGGTCGATGACGCGGAGTTCCGCGGCCAACTGCGTTGTCTCACCCGCGAATTTCGACTGCGCCTCGGCGAGGAGCGCGTCGTGACGTTCGTGGGCTCGGGCCTGCAATCCCGCCGCGGCGGGGCTGTTTCTCGTGGACTGGTCGGCCACCGACGCCGACAGCTCATCGTCCAGCCGGGCCTGGGCATAGTCGCGGGATGCCCGGAAGGAGGCGGCAGAGCGAGCTGCATCCTCGAAGATCATCCATGCCCGCTCGAACGAGTGGGCTGGGTCGAGGGGCACGGCGGCAGGCCCGGCAGGCGTGGGGGCAGGGACTGTCGGCTTCGGCTCGTCCACCTCGACCCCGTGCCGGGTGAGCAACTCCGCCAGGCCGCCGTCGTAGCCCTGCCCGACGGCCCGCACCTTCCACTCGTCGCCGCGGCGATAAAGCTCGAGGCAGATTGCCGCCGTCTCGCTGCCGACGAGCGGTACCTCGAAAGCGACCAGCGGAGCGCCGTGCTCGTCGGAGAGTGTGGCCGACAAACCGCTACGAGGGAGGGGTGTTCCCTCGTCGGCCGTCGGGTCCACACTCACCACACAGAGCACCGCCGAAGCGGTGCCGTCCACCTCGCCTAGATTCAGCCGAATCACGTTGCCGTCGTCGAGAGTCACGCCGGTCGCGGATCGAGCGTTGTAGAACACGAAGTGATCCGACGACAGCGCGCGCAGGTTTCCGTCGACCACGAGCACCGACACGTCGATCGGGCTCGCGTTCACCGCCTGGAAACGCACCGAATGCGAAGGCAGCACCGTGTTCTGGCCGGCCGCGAGGTGAATCGTCACCGCCCTGCCCTAGATGCCGAGGAAGCGGGTGAGTTGCGGAGCCGCTTCACCGGCGTGCTTGGCCTGAATGCCCTCACCGATCGCCTGGAGTTTCCATTCGCCGCCGACGCGGTACACCTTGGCCATCACCATTCCGGTGAACGGCATGCCGCCCTGCAGGGTGAACCGGGCGAGCTCCGCCTGCGAGGTGCTGTCGACCAACCGGCAGAAAGCGTTCTTCACCTGTTCGAAGGAGTGCCCGCGGTAGGAGGTGACGATGAAGACGATGCTGGACACGTGCGGCGGGATGCGGGTGAGATCCACCATGATCACCTCGTCGTCGCCGGCGCCCTCCCCGGTGAGGTTGTCACCCTGGTGCCGGATCGAACCGTCCTTGGAGGCCAGCTGTCCGTAGTAGGCGACGTCGACGAGGTTGTTGTCGGCGAACAGCACTGCCGACGCGTCGAGATCGACGTCTGCGGAACGGCTGCCGAACATTCCACGCTTCTCGACGGGGTCCCAGCCGAGGCCCATCTGGATGTACGTGAGCGCGACACCCCCCTCCTTGCGGAGAGTGACCTTCTGCCCCTTGGTGAGGCTGACCGGCCGCGACTTGGTGAGACTGACCTCGGCCGGGGCGGCCGGGGCGGCAGGCGCAGCTGGCGCGGCCGGGGGCGGAGTGGGAGCCGCAGGCGCCGGAGGCGGTGTCGGTGCGGCCGGAGGCTGCGGTGTGGGTGCAGGTGCGGGCGCGTCGTCGACGGACACGCCGTGATCGGTGACGAGTGCCGCGAATCCGCCGGCATACCCCTGGCCCACGGCCCGCACCTTCCAGGCACCCTGACGCCGATACAGTTCGAGGGCGATCACGATCGACTCGGAGTTCAGGCCCTCGATCTTGTACTCGTACAACGGGTTACCTGCACCATCGGCCACCCGAGCGGTCGGCGGTGCGAATCGGCCGAAGTTACTGTTCGTGTCGTCGAGGGTGATCACCGCACGCACCTGCTCGATGTCGGCGGGCACCGACCCGAGCGCCACCTTCAGCGAGGCCGCCTGACCGGCAGGTCCCGGAACCAGCTGGACACCCGGACCGCTCGGCTGGTTGAAGAAGACGAAGTCGGCGTCGGAGCGCACCTTCCCCGATTCGGTCACGAGAAGTGCGGACAGGTCTGCGGCGGCCGTCAGTTCGAGAGAGACGACGACCTCGTTGACGCTCAGTGGGCCGTTCTGACCCTTGGAAAGCGGAGTGGACACTGCGTGATTCCTTCACTGTGGGGAGCGTCGGGTTCGTCCCGTTCGACCGGTTTGCCTACCAACCTACAAAAGTGAGGTGACAGACGTCGCCGCCGCACCGTGGGCGACGCGCGCCGACATCCACCGGAGAATCTCCTCACCAGCGGCGATACCGCTGCTCTCGGTGATGGACAGCGTCGGATGCTGCCAGTTCGCCAATTCGAGTTCTCCATGGCGTGGGCGGATCGCGGCGTCGGCGGCGCTCAGCATGTTGGCGTCGAGCGCACCGTCACCGGCTGCGAGAACGGGTGCATCCGATGGAAGCACCCCGTCGTCGATCAGCCGCGAACGAACCTCGGCGACCGCGAGGCTCTTACACACCGCGTTCGGCATCGTGTAGATCTTGCGACCCTGCTGCGACGCCCCCCATCCCCGCGCCGCACACCATTCGTCCCACTCCTCGACGAATCCCGACGGCATCGCTTCGGGATCCACGACCAGGTAGGAAAACAACTCGTCGGCGACGCGGAAAGTGCGGACCCAGCTGTCGTCGATCCGGCGACCCAGTTCGGTCCCGACCTCCTCGAGTGAGGCGCCACCGTCTGCGAGCGCGGTCTCGACACCGGTGCGCCACTGCTCGTCGGGTACCCCGTCGACCAGGATGTTTCCGCCGTTCGTGGTGATGGCATACCGCCAGGGCGCGCCGGGCAACTCGATCCGCTGGAACTGCACGATGGTTCTCGTCGTCGTGGGGACCACCACCGCCGAAGCGGTGAGCTTCCTCAGCATAGCCTCGGCGGCGGAGGTGACGTACGACAACGGTTTTCCGTCGTACACCTCGACGCACAACACGTCCTCGGCGTCCGGCGTGGACGTCACGTCGGACTCCGCCGTACCGAGCTCCATCGCGGTACGCGAATAAATCATGGTCCGGTCGAGGTCGGTGGCGATCAGCGCCGTCCTGCCTGAACTTTTGGTGTCCTGCCTGCTCATGTCACATCCTTGATGAGGCCCATGCACGAATACGCCAGGTCGGACACTTCCTCCACCGGAACCGAGCGCGCAGCGGCGAGCAGTCGAATGTGCGCGTGCTCAGGCGCGTCGAGGTCGCGAACGAGTACACGCCACGGCACGCGTCGCAGCAATACTCGGGTGGTCTCGCCGACTCCCGGTTTGACGAAGTTGACGGTGGAAATTCCGTACTGCTCGCGGATTGCCTCGACCGACTTCCAGCCGTCCCAGGTCGGTGTCCGGTCACCGCGGAGCAGCTTATCCACGTCACCGGGAACGTGTTCGCGCACATCGGCGAAAGCGGCGGAGACGGAATCGAGGAGATGATTGGACACGTCCTCACCCGCGAGGTGGGCGTAGAACTTGGCGCCGTGGAAGTCGCCCGGCCCGATCAGGGTGTCGTTGAGGACCGTGCGCGACACCAGTCCGGAGACCGTCGAGTTGAGGCAGGCGGAGGCGATGAGGAAATCGTCGCGGGTGCCGAACGTGCGTACGCAGTGCCCGGGGTCGGCGAGGACTGCGAGGTCGTCGTCGAAAACGGCACCCCCGGCGTCGCGGTACTCGGTGAGCGCCTGCGACAGCTCGCGCGCGATGGCGCCCTTACCCGTCCAGCCGTCCACGAACACCACTTTGCGGGAATCATGATGCGCCGCAATATAATCAAGGGCGGTCGCATCGATACCGCGGTCCCGGACGATCGAGACGGCGTAGTGGGGCAGCGTCACTCCGGCAACCTCGCGCGCCCACCGCCGCATCAACACGCCCACCGGGGTCCCGGCGCGCGCCAGCGATACGAGGGTGATGTCCCGGCCTCGTTCGGCCAGGACCAGTTCGGTCACGGTCCCCACCGCCCGGGCAAGTCGGATGGCACTGTCCTGCAGGACCTTTTCGAACAGCTCGCGGTATTCGACGTCCGGCTGATACTCGATCGGCAGGGTTTCGGCGTAGTGGGCGTCACCCGCCTGGATGCGCCGTTCCCGCTCGGCCACGTCCGCCTCGAGGTTGACGTGGGAGAGGTCTTTGAGCAGCCACGCCACCTCTTCGGCGGCGTACGACCCGAATGCGGGTCCGGTCAACGGGCCGGGTCCGGTCGGACCTGTCACGACGACACACCTTCTCGTGCGGCCCGTAGCCGGGCGGGGTCGGCTCCCGACACCACGGCGAGCACCACGTCGGTGCCCGATGCGGTGAGCACGTCGAGCAGGCCACCCTCGGAAGTCAGCCGGTCGGTGTCGGCCGGCGCGTCGACCATCACGACCACCACGGCATCCTCGTCCGGCCACTGCGCGTTGTACAGGAATCTGGGCTGTTCCTCACCGGATTCGGGTGCGGTGAAGCGGAATCCACGGCGCAGTGGATATCCGGCCTCGTTCAGCACGTACGCCGGCGACCGCGTCGTCGTCTGGTATCGCACCCGATGGCCGGATGTCGAGAGCGCTTCCGCCACCCTCAGCGGCAGATACATCAACTCCTCGTGCCCGACGACGATCACGGGGCGCCGGGAATCGAGACGATCACCGAGTGCGGCAGCCACGGATCCGACAGCGTGATCGAAGGCGGGAACGTCTTCGCTCAGGAATCCGTGACGCCCTCCGTCGGGAACCGTTGCAGGCCAGGTGAGGTCGACGCGCTCTACGGTGCCCGCCCGCTCGGCGACGCCGTTGAGCACCGGGTCGGGAAGAGCTGCGACGGACTCCACCAGCCCGTCCGGGAGCTCCGTGCAGCCCTGCGCCAAGCTGACACTGTCGATCCGTACGCCCAGCTCCGCCGCGGCAACGTCCATGGCGTCGCGAAGCTCCGAGGTACGCATGTCTACGAGCGACGCCACCACGTAGCGGCTGCGCGGGTTGTGCCGGTGCAGTGCGCGTATCGCGTCAATGGCGGTAGCGCCCGTGGAGATCTCGTCGTCGACAAGGACGAGCGGCAGGTCGTTGGCGAACAATTCGGCGCTGGTCGGTTGCAGCTGGTGGCTGGTGGCGTGGGAGTGCCCTTCCTCGAACCCGGCGAACGTCCCCACCTGCGGGACGTCACGACGAGTCGAGTGAAGGTAGCACCGGGCGTGCAGCCGGGCGGCGACACAGTGCCCGAGGCCGGTCGCGGTCTCGGCGAACCCGAGCACCACTGGATCGACGTCCGAACCGAGCACCTCGGCAACCAGGTCACCGAGGGTGTTGCCCGCGGAGATCACGACCCCGGGTTCGGTGGGCAGGTGCTTGCCGAGGACCGTCGAGACGAGCAGGTGCGCCCGGCGCGGGTTGCGGCGGAGCCCCGGCTCGATCAGCTCGGGAACGGTGAGCCCGACCGCCGAATCGACGTGAGCGAGCGTCAGCCCGAGATGCTCGGTGGCCCAGGGCACCTCACGTAACACGGTCGGTGACGTCATCGGACGGCCAGCGCAGTCAACAGATCCACGAATGTGATCCCCTCGTTTGTCACGCCGAACACTTTGGCTCGGACGAGCGTCTTCTCGGCCCAATTGCGATGAGGGCGCATCTCGTTCATCTTGTTGCGGTACCCCGAGGCGCGCACCCCGCCGACGCCGTCGGCGCCGAGAATGTCGAGAGCGTCGTGGTACTCCTCGTGCGTGACCGCGGACAGGGCGTGCACGGCGGCCACGTGGGTGGGATGGATCACCGTTTTGCCCTGGATACCGTTGGCCCGGTCGAGCGCGATTTCACGGAGCAGACCGTCGAGATCACGGCTCACCAATTGCTGACGGAACCGCACCTCGTCGTGTTCCTCGAACGGAGTCGCGCGCAGCGTGGGCCGGAACATCCGCTCGTGATCGGCGAAGTACTCCCACACCGGTCCGGTGATGACGTGCCCGGTGTCGTCGCTACGCCCGAGGTAGTTGACGATGGCGGCAATCGCGTCGGCCACCACCCGGACGTCGTAGATCGTCAGGTCGCGGTCACGTCTGATCCCGAAGGTGCCGCACATGTCGGTGGCCCCGACCCGCACCGCGAGGATCTGATCACGACGCTCGGCCAGCAACTCGCCGATACGCGCGAGTTCGTGGTCACGGGTCTCCCGGTGTACCAGTTCCGGCGATTCGAGCACGGGCATCGCGTACAGGTGCTTGCCGAGACGATCGGACGCCGCGGCCAGCTCGTCGAGGAATTCGCGGCCGGTGACGCTCCCAAACTTCGGGATCACGAACCCGGTGAGGACCTCCGCGCCCGTGGTCAGCAGCTCGGCGATGCGCCGAAGATCAGCGGCCGCCCGCACCCGCACGAAGAGCTGCAGCCGGGCACCACCCGAAGCGGCCAGCCGGTCGAGCGCGTCGATGGCATTGAGCAGCGCGAACTCCACTTGATCGTCGGCAACGGCGTCCTCGAGGTCGAGGACCATCGAGCACACGCCCTCCGCGGACCGGCGAAGCACGATGTCCGCCAGATCGGACCGGGTGGCCGGCACGTACAACGTCGCACCGAGGGCGACGGCCAGCACCACCCTGTCCTCGTCCGGTTCCAGCGACTGCGGAGCGTGCAGGAACAACCGTTCGTGAGTCTGTGAGTCGAGGTGGTGAAAGTGCCGAACCCGCGGCATCGTGGTACCCGGTGTCACGGCGCCTGCCGCGGTCTGTTCGCTAATACTCATCGTCCCCCCATGTCATCGCTGCGCTGTATGTCCTCTCATCTTCTGAACCACCTCGGCAATGAACGCCGACACCGCATCGAGCTGGGTGATATACGCCCAGTAGTCGGGGTGCCTGCCCGTCAGTGTCCCTGCGATCCGGTCGATCCGCTCGAGCTGGGCGTCGAGGACCGACCCCCATTCCCGCACGAGCCCGCGATTGACAGCCAACATCTGGGCATCGCGCAGGCGAAATCTGATTTCGTTCTCTTTCGCACGCGGATTCTCGCGGACGTGCCGCAGTAGTCGCAACCGGTCGGTGACACCGTCCACTTTCGCCTCGGCATCCGCCAGATGAGTCCGCGCCGCGCTCGTCAACTCGAGCGCGCCTTCCGGGTTGCCCGCGGTCAGGGCCTCACGCGCCTTCTGCAGATCGGCCTCGGCCTGTTCGATCTGCAGGCGACTGTCCTGTTGGTTGTGGACGAGATCCGCCGAACTTCTCGCGTTGAACTCTCGCAACAGTGCGGAGTAGGCAGGCGCGAGCCGCTCGGCACGGGTCTGCACGGCGGCGATCCGGGTGGTCACCGACGACACCGCATGTGACGCGTCCCGCTCCTTGGACGGCGCAGCCGCCAGCGCACTGTCGAGGGCCGCCGCAGCATCCCGTACCCGGCCCGCGGCTTCGCGCACCGGGTTGGCCCCCCGGGCTGCCTGCAATGACACGACGGCGTCGTCAAGCGCCGCAGCGGATGCCCGCACCGACGGATAGTCGCCGTACGCCTGGTGTCGCCGCAGCCCGTCCCGAGCGGCCTCGGCTGTCTGCAGGGCCTGCTGCGCCACCTGCGGAATCGCGGCCAGCATCGCCATGGATTCCTCGAGATGACCGCGATGCGCGCGGTAGAACTCGTCCAGCGCCTGTGTCGCGGCCACCAATTGCGCTGTGACCTGCTCGAATGCGGCGGTTGCCGCCGGCGACTGGACGCCGTCGAATTGATCTTCCGCCGCGAGATACGCGGACGCCGCCTGATAGCACCCCTCCCGAACCGGCTCCCACAGCCGCTGGACTCCGCGTTCCGGGGTGAGCTGTTTCGAGGCGTCGACCGCCGCGGCGGCGATGCTCTGACGGTTGTCCATGTCAAGAAACGCTGCGACCATGGTGTCGTGGGCGCGACGAGTCGACTCGTCGCTCCGGGCTCTTCCTCGGAAGCGTCCCGACCATCCGCTCGTCACACCTGAAATCGTACTGGTCGGCGCCGTCGGCCCGAGCTGACCGGAATCGCCTGTGGACAAACCTGTGGACAGCTATCGGATGGGACAAGTCGGACAAATTCATTATCGTGGTGGTGCACGACGATCTCGAGACTTCGACAGCCGTCGAGGTCGAACACCTCCTCTCGAAAGGACCCCTGAATGGGCGTCAGCTTGACCAAGGGCGGCAACGTTTCACTCACGAAGGAGGCGCCGAACCTGACTGCGGTCGCTGTCGGACTCGGATGGGACGCTCGTTCGACCACCGGTACCGACTTCGACCTCGACGCCAGCGCCATCGGTGCGGGTGCCGACAAGAAGGTTGTCTCCGACCAGCACTTCGTCTTCTTCAACAACCTGCGCTCACCGGACGGTTCCATCGAGCACGTCGGTGACAACACCACCGGCGCCGGCGAAGGCGACGACGAGGTGATCAACGTCAACCTGGCGGCGGTCCCCGCGAACATCGAGAGCATCATCTTCCCCGTCTCGATCTACGACGCCGAGACCCGCTCGCAGTCGTTCGGCCAGGTTCGCAACGCGTACATCCGCGTCGTCGACCAGGCAAACGGCAACGAGCTCGCCCGTTACGACCTGTCCGAGGATGCGTCCACCGAGACGGCGATGGTCTTCGGTGAGCTGTACCGGAACGGCGCAGAGTGGAAGTTCCGCGCCATCGGCCAGGGCTACGCGTCCGGGCTCGCCGGTATCGCCCGCGACTACGGCGTCAACGTCTGACGGTAGTTTCGCTACATCAGCCGGGTAGGGTTTCGCGTCGCTGACGTGGAACCCTCCTCGGCGTTCGTATTCCAGCAGTAGCCACCCGGCATTGCCCAACAAGAAAGGCCACGCTCAGTGGTTCTGCGAATATTCGGTCTGTCCTTCGCTGTCACGGTGGTGTCCATCATCATCGCGGCGCTCTACGGAGGCCCCCAAGCCGTCCTGCTCGTCGTCATCCTCTCGATCCTCGAGATCTCCCTGTCGTTCGACAACGCCGTCATCAACGCCACCGTGCTGCGACGGATGAGCGAGTTCTGGCAGAAAATCTTCCTCACCGTCGGCATCGTCATCGCCGTGTTCGGCATGCGCCTGGTCTTCCCGCTGGTCATCGTGTGGCTGGCATCCGGCCTCGGCCCGGTCGCCGCCCTCGACCTCGCACTCAACCCGCCCGCCGACGACGCCGCATACTTCCCCGACGGCAGCCCCAGCTACGAAACCCTGCTCACCGACGCCCACCCGCAGATCGCGGCGTTCGGCGGCATGTTCCTGCTGATGCTCTTCCTCGGATTCATCCTCGAAGAGCGCGAGATCACCTGGCTGTCCTGGCTGGAGAAGCCGCTCGCCCGCGCAGGCAAGCTCGACCAGCTCGCAGTGATCGTCGCCGGTGGCCTGCTTCTGCTGACCGCCTCGTACATCGCGCCCGAAGACACCGTCTCCACCGTGATGGTCGCCGGCGTCCTCGGCATGATCACCTACATCGCCGTCAACGGCCTCGGCGAACTGTTCAACACCCCCGAAGAGGATGAGAACGGCGAGGTCGTCGAGGGCTCCAGTGGCGGCCCGACCGAACTGGCCAAGGCCACCGGCAAGGCCGGCTTCTTCCTGTTCCTCTACCTCGAGGTCCTGGATGCGTCGTTCTCCTTCGACGGCGTGATCGGTGCCTTCGCGATCACCTCCGACCCGATCATCATCGCCCTCGGCCTCGGCTTCGTCGGTGCGATGTTCGTCCGCTCGATCACCGTATTCCTCGTTCGCAAGGGCACCCTGTCCGACTACGTGTACCTCGAACACGGGGCGCACTGGGCCATCGGCGCCCTGGCCGTGATCCTGCTCGTCTCCATCGGCTACCACGTCAACGAGAACATCACCGGACTCGTCGGCGTCGCCCTCATCGGAGCCGCGTTCATCTCCAGCATCTTGCGCAACCGCAAGGCGGCAGCCGCCGGCGGAAGCTCGGACAACGACGTGGACGAGCCGAAACCGGTCACCATCAGCTAGGTTCTGCCTGTACTCACATCCTGCGGCAGTGTTCGTGACCCGGTCACGAACACTGCCGCTCGGCACTGGAAAGGGCACCTATGGCGCGGCTGCTCGAGAAGTCGAAGAAGGTGGTCGAAGCCCAACTGGCCGGAACCACCATCCGGGCAATACAGGGATCGATGATTGCCTACGAGGGCAATGTCAGCTTCAAATCGGCCGGTTTCGGTGGCGGCGACGGTGTACTGGCGGGGATGAAGAGGCGCGCCACCGGCGAGTCGCTGTCCTTGATGGAATGCTCCGGCAACGGTGTCGTCTACTTCGCGGTGGGCGGCCAGCACATCACCGTCATCGACCTCGCGGGTGAAACGCTGCAGGTGGAGTCGCAGCAACTCCTCGCACTCAGCGGCAACCTGAACACCAACGTCACCTTCACCGGTCTCCGCGGCGGTGTCGGCGGCCAGGGCCTGTTCACCACGACGGTGTCGGGACAGGGGCAGGTGGCCTTCCTCTCGGCCGGCGGCCCGCTTATCCACCTCGAGGTGTCGCCGCAGTATCCACTCGTGGTCGACCCCGACGCCTTCGTCTCGGCCCGCGGGCAGTTGACCCAGTCCTTCGTCACCGATGTGTCGTGGCGGACCGCCGTCGGCCAGGGCAACGGCGAAGCCTTCTCCCTCAAGTGGGACGGCCACGGCGTCGTGTCCATCCAGCCGGCGGAACGGTGATCAGCATGGTGTTCACACAGGTCAACTCGAAGGTCGTCAAGGTCGATGTCGGGGCAGCGGGCGGAGTCGTCGCGCGCACCGGGTCGATGCTGTTCTACACCGGTCAGGTCCAGTTCTCCCCGCACCAGGTCCCCGGTTCGCAGTCCATGGCCGGGATGGGCGGGTTCACCCGCATGGCCGGACGGATGATGCAGGGCGAACACGAGCGCACGATGCTCGCGCAGGGACAGGGCGAGGTGCACTACGGTCACGCCGGTCTCGAGGTGCACGTGGTCGACATGTCGCAGGGTGGAACTCTGTGCGTCGAGGCGTCCCGACTGCTCGCCCACAACGCCGGACTGCAGAGCTCGGTGGTCTCGGTGATGAGTCAGGGCGGCGGCGGTGGTCGCGGAATGCTCGGTGCACTTCGAGGCGCCGCTGCGGGTGCGTTGTCCGGGACAGGCATGTTCACGACGCAGCTGTCCGGGTACGGATCGGCGGTGCTGTTGGCGCACGGCGGTTTCCTGGAGATCCCGGTGGGCGGTCCCAACCCCATCCTCGTCGACCCCGACGCGTTCGTCGGTACCTACGGAAACGTCCAGGTAGAACTGAAATCCGCGGTCGGCTGGCGTGATGCCGTGGGCCGCGGCGCCGGAGAAGCGATGCAATTGCAGTGCAGCGGACAAGGAATCGTCTACGTTCAGGCTTCGGAGGAGAAACTGTGAGCACCGTGCTGAATCCGTCGACCCTGGGCGCCAGCGACAACATTCCGGACAACAGTTACGCCTACTGCATCGACCTCACGGCCCCCTGGTTCATCCGCAAGGGTGCGATGATCGCCTACTACGGGCAGATGCAGTTCCAGGCGCTGACCCACGAATTGCACGGCGCCGCACTGCACATGGTGGCCAACCAGTTCTCGGCGCCGCTCTACATGGGTGAGTATGCAGTAGCCGAAGGCTTCGGGAAGCTGATCATCGGTGACCGGGGCTACGACATCAACTCGTATGACCTCGACGACGGCAACCTCACCATCCGGGCGTCCAATCTCCTTGCCTTCGAACCGGGTTTGTCGCTGAACCAGTCGATTGTCCCGGGGTTCCTGACCCTCATCGGAACCGGCAAGTTCCTGGCCTCCTCCAACGGCCCGGTGATGTTCGCCGAGCCGCCACTGCGGATCGACCCCGAAGCACTGGTCGGGTGGGCGGACTGCCCGTCGCCGAGCCACCACTACGACCAGGGGTGGATCAGCAACTTCCTCGCCGCCGGCGCCCACATGATGGGCATCAACTCGGGAGAGGAACGGCAGTTCGACTTCACGGGCGCCGGAACGGTTTTGATTCAGTCCAGCGAGAAAGTCCTGAGCGACACGCATGTCGTGCGCAGCATCGAGGGCCAGATCCACGGCATCACCCCGAGCGGTCTGCAGCGGCTCAACGGTGTGATCGCCGCCAAGCTGGCCGAGCAGCCTCGCTGACTTCGAGGCGAATGTACCTTTCGACGCTGCTACCGCACCGAAAGGTACATTCGCCCTGTCACCGGGCGGGGTTGGGGCCCAGCCGGATGACGTCGGTCCGGGCATGCAGCCCGATTTCCGGCCACCCCACGGTCAGGGTGATCACGCCCGACTCCGGGTAGGCGCCGACCCAGTATCGGGGCTCGGTGTGATATTCGGATGCCTCGGTCGTGGCCACCCTCGACGTGGACTGCAGGTGGCTCGGGTCGGCTTCCCCGACCACGTCGTCGACCCGCACGTGCACCGCGAGATACGACCAGCGGGCGGACGGGTCGTCGGGATCGTCGAGGGGGCGGGTTTCGTGACGCGCCCTGTCAGCCGTGCGTCCCGTCGCGGTGAGCTCGATGCGCAGCTCGAGACCCGCCGGGTGGGCGACCACTTCTGCCAGCCGAAGCGTCAGATCACGGGTAGTCGCGAGTTCGACGGGGCCGTATACGACGACCCCTCCCGTGGCGGGCGGCGCGGCCGCCGGCCACCGCCTCCTGCGCATGCACCCCATGGTCCCACCGGGGGCGGCGGCCTGCCACAACTACGTTCCGGGCCGAATGCTCACGGCAGCTGGGCCATGCCGTACAGGTGTGTCGCGCGGACCCGGAGTACCTGCCGTCGCTCGGACACCATCGCCCGACGAAAGTCTTCCCAGTCATCGTGTTCCCGACCTGCTGCATTGCGGAATACCTCGACGAGCTCGTCAGTGGCCGCGTCGTGGGGGTCGCTCGCGACGGCACTCAGCTCGGCGTCACCTTCGACGACCGCGTAACTCCAGAAGTCGGGCGCGCTCACGTGCAGTGACACGCGGGGGTCCCGCGCGGCGTTGCGTGTCTTCGCCCGGTCCGCGGTCACCGAGATCCGGGCGGTGTTCGTGTCGGGGTCCCAGGTGTAGAGAACGTTGGACAGCTGCGGTCGGCCATCCCTTTTGATCGTTGTGAGGACGGCGTGCGAGTGTGTCGCGACGAGGTCGAGCAGGGGACGCTGCGCGTCGTTCACTTCCAGGCTCATACCGACACCCAACCACGGTGCGGTCGGTGATGTTCCCGCAGCGCCGTCTCACCCGGACTCGCCCGGTGATCCTTCCGCGTCGAGCAGGACGCGCGCCGAACCGGCGAACGACCGAACCTGCGCGTCGTCCCAGAGGTGTGCGGGCACACCACCACCCAGTAGTCGCCGAACCAGTGCGGGGTCGTCGCCGAGGGGCGCGTCACTTCCGGCGATCACGATGTTGCCGTAGCGGCGGCCCTTGAGCATGGCCGGGTCCGCGATCACGGCGGTGTGCGGAAACACGCTGCCGATGGTGGCCGCCTCCCGCCGCGCCTTCACGAGGTCGCGGGTGTCACCGCAGTTGACGACGTAGATCCCGCCCGGTGCCAGGACCCGGCGAACATGGCCGGTGAATTCGACGGTGGTGAGCGACGAAGGCGTCGTGTTGCCGGCGAACACGTCACGAATGATCAGGTCGCGGCTCGACTCGGTGAGAGTTTCGGTGACAGCCCTGGCTTCACCGACGCGGAGTCGGAGCAGCGGTGCCCTCGGCAGATCGAACCATCGACGCACCAGTTCGGCCAGCTTGCCGTCCAGTTCGACCACTACCTGACGGGCGTCCGGGTACACAGCCGACAGATAACGGGCAAGTGAGCACGCGCCGCCGCCGAGATGCAGCGCCCGCACCCGGTCCGCGCACTGCCAGCGGGATCCGATCAGGTCGGCCATCCACCGCATGTACTCGAAATCGAGGTGTTCGGGATCCGTGAGGTCGATGTGTGAACTTTCGACGCCGTTCACTTTGAGGACCCAGCCGTGGGGATTGACGTTGTCCTCGGCGAGTTCGCAGGTTCCCGTGTCGATCGGATAGACCCCGGCGACGGGCCCACCTTCGGCTGCGTGCGCAGTTCGGCCACCGCGCTGCCTGCCCATATTCCGACTTCCCTACCGTTCGCATCGACTGCGCGCGTCTGCTGCGACAATCGTCATCCCACGATACCGGCACGACCACGCGGTGACCTACCGTAGTGGCGCGCACGAGAGAGGGAGGCGATGGAACCTCAGGAAGTCGACTTCGCCCACACCGAAGGCGCGGCGCGCAAACGTCGCGAGAAGGCCGTGGGGCTCGCCAAATACGTCTGGGATCGCGCTATCAGCGGGAAGGAATTGCTCGACCTCACCGACAGCACACTGCGGAAACTGGCGCGGGCAGCCGGATCCAATCCACCGAGCACCATGGAAACCTGGCTCACCGTGGCCGAACTGCTCGACCAGAAGTCGGCGTGGGCCGAGCGCCACCCGGATCATCCGTCGGCATCGCCCGCACACGCGGACGAGAAGATCATGTGGGTGAAGCCGCCCGTCGCGCCCTGGACCGACTGACGCCCGGCCGCACTTCAGGCCGACGGCCGCACCGCGAGGATGCGGTCGTCGCTCTCTGCCGGCGACCCCCGACCGTCGCGATTGCTCGTGCTGAACCACAGCACCCCGTCCGGTGTGGCGACGACGGTGCGAAGCCGCCCGTACTCCTCTGCGAACAGCGACTGCGGTTCACCGAGCGAGCCGTCCCCGCCGACGGGTATCCGCCACAACCGTTCGCCCCGCAATGCCGCCACCCAGAGCGACCCGTCGAGGTAGGCGACGCCGGACGGTGACGCCTCGTCCGTGGGCCACTGCACCACCGGGTCCACGAATTCGGCCTCGTCCGCCTGCCCTTCGACCTCGGGCCATCCGTAGTTGGCGCCCGGCCGGATCAGGTTCACTTCGTCCCACGTGTTCGCGCCGAACTCGGTGGCCCACAACCTGCCTGCGTCGTCCCAGGTGATGCCCTGCACGTTCCGGTGTCCCAGCGACCAGACCGGTGAGCCGGACAGCGGGTTGTCGGGCGGAATCGTTCCGTCCGGATTGATCCGCAGGATCTTGCCGCCGAGCGAGGAGGGATCCTGGGCGAGCGGCCGATCACCGGCTTCACCGGTGGTGACGTAGAGCTTGCCGTCGGGTCCGAAGGCGATTCGGCCCCCGTCGTGGATCGACCCGGCCGGAATTCCTGTGAGGATCGGGGCGGGCTCGCCGAGGCTGCGGCCGTCGTATCGCACGGCGACCACGCGGTTGTCCTCGTCGGTGGTGAGGTAGGCGAAAATTGTCTGGTCCGACGTGTAGGCGGGTGACACGGCGAGCCCGAGCAGTCCCGACTCCCCCCGCGCTGCCACCTCCGGAACCTCCCCGACCTCGGTCACGTCACCGTTCGGTTGCAGACGACGGATGGTGCCGCTGTCCCGCTCGGCGATCACCGCGGCGCCGTCGGGCAACAGCGCGATTCCCCAGGGCACCTCCAACTCGGTCGCGACCACGGTGGGAGCGGCAACGGTGGGAGCGGCAACGGGTGGTTGCGCCGCCGATGTCGCCGCCGACTCCCCCGTGCTCGAATCGGTCTGGCAACCGGTGGCGGCAAAGCCCACCAGCAACGCGGCAGCCGCAACACATCCCCGTTTCATGAGAGTCCTTCCGCCGCGCGCCGGTCTCCACCCATACAAGTGCGAAAGTACGCTCGCGCGCACGATGCCGCTCACCGGACGCGAACGGCGCCTGATCACCCACTCGGGCGTGCTTACACTGAGGGTCATGGGAACTGCAGGCGATCTCGACCTCGAGCGGTACTTCGAACGGATCGGATACGACGGGGACCGATCCGCGACGACGGCAACACTGAACGCCATTGCCGCCCACCATGCCCGGTCGATTCCGTTCGAGAACCTCGATCCGTTCCTCGGCACACCGAATCGGCTGGACCTCGAGTCGCTGCAACGCAAACTGGTGGAATCGCGCCGAGGAGGTTACTGCTTCGAGCAGAACCTCTTGTTGCGCGCCGTACTCCTCGAACTGGGCTTCGACGTCACGGCGTTGGCGGCTCGGGTGCTGTGGGGGTCGCCGTCGACCGACGTGATCAACCCGCGCTCGCACATGCTGCTTCTGATCGATGTCGAAGGTGACCGGCGCATCATCGACGTCGGGTTCGGCGGCATGACCCTCGACACCACGTTGCGCCTCGAAACGAACACGGTGCAGGACACTCGGCTCGAGCCGTTCCGGCTGCTCGACCTGCGCGGCGACTACCTCTTGGAGGCCCTCGTCGGTGACGAGTGGCGTCCCATCTACCGCTTCGACCTCACCCCGCAGCACCCCGTCGACTACGAGGCGCCGAACTGGTACCTGTCCACCTGGCCCGGTTCCCATTTCGTCACCGGACTTCTCGCTGCCCGGGTCGCGGAAGGGCGACGGTATGCACTCAACGGAACCCGGTTCACCGTCCACCCGCTCGGTGGTGAGTCCGTCCGACTCGAGCTGACGAGCGCCGACGAGCTCCGCAAATGCCTCGAATCGGAGTTCCTCATTGACACCAGCGGGCTTCGCGGACTGGACGAGGCGTTCCACCGGTTGCCCTGACAGGGTGCTCGCCGGGCAACCGGCTCGACGCTCAACTCCAGCGCGCCTGGCCGCCGTCGAGCGGGATGGTGGCACCGGTCAGGTAGCCGGCGTCGGGTCCGACCAGGAAGACGACGGCGCGTCCGATGTCCTGCTCACAGTCCCCGATCCGGCCCAACGGTATCGACCGGACGAACTCGGCCGCCTCCTCCGGATTGTTCTCCGTCCACCACTGCAAACCGGGAGAGAGGGCATGCGGCGCAATGGCATTGACCCGGATTTCGTCGGCGCCCCACTCACTGGCGGCGGTGCGGGTGAGCGAGCGCATGGCCTCCTTCGTGGCCGCGTACAGCCCGTAACCGCTGGTGTCCCAGCGCACCGCCGAGGAACTCACGAGATTGACGATCGAGCCGCCGCCGCGTGCCTTCAAGTGGGGATGGCACAACTGCATGAGGAACAGAGTCGCCACAGGACCCACCGCCATGGCCCGGTCCAGCAGCTTCGGAGTGACCTCCAGCAACGGGCCGAGCGCACTCGCGTTGGCGTTGTTGATCAGGATGTCGATGCCGCCGAACACCTCGACCACACGTGCGACCATGGGCCCCAGTTGCTCCCGCTTGCTGATGTCACACACGAAAGGCTCGGCGACACCACCGAAGTCGGCGATGGCAGCGCACGTTTCGACGAGTTTCGACTCCGTACGCCCCACCACCGCGATCCGCGCGCCCTCCTTGGCCAGTGCGCGTGCCATACCGGCCCCGACGCCCTGCCCTGCTCCGGTGATCAGTGCCACCTTGCCGTCCAGCGTGCCCATCAGGGATGCGCCGTCAACCGGAAACTGGGGATGTCGGCGAGAGACATCACCGCCTCGAAGGTCCGCTCATAGCCGGTGTGCGCGATGCGCCACCGCCCGTCCGGCCCGCGAACATAGCGGTCGGAATAGAAGGCGGCTCCGCGCAACGCCATGTCGTGTTCGGGTATCAGCACGAGGTCGGAGAGGTACCACCGGCCGGTAGCCGTGTCACCGTCGACGTCGATCTCCGGGTGGCCACAGTGATGCTCGGTGATGGTCTGCGGGCCGAGGCTGGTTCTCATGAACTCGACCACCGCGTCGCGTGAGTCGAATGTCAGATGTTCGCCGTAACTCGCGGTCGCGTCGGGGAGCAGGGTGTCGGCGAATTCGTCCCAGTGCTTGGTGTCGAGGGCGCGCAGGTAGGCGTACTTGAGTCTGCTGATTGCGGCGACAGCTTCCAGATCCATGATCACCCTCCGGGTACCAAAACTGATACCTGTTCTACCACGGATGGACGGCGCGCGGACTAACTCGACACCACGTCGGCAAGCTGCGGGTCGACCACGTCACCGAGAACGTCCCAGGGGACGGTGACGGTCACCAGCCCGACGGCGTGCGGCCCCACCTGATAGTCGTCGAAGTGGATTTCCATCCCGGCGGGGGTCGCGAGCCAGTTGGCGAAGTTCCTTACGACGGGCTCGATGCCGGCGCGGTCGAACTCGGGGCCGGCAGCCGTGGCCGGCAGCAGGGTTGCGCAGTGCTCGGACAACCTCCGTAGACCGGCATCCAGATCTGGGAAGAGATCGGCGAGCGTGATCGGCGCGGCCGTATCGGCATTCACCACCACCGTCGCGACGATCGGGGTGGGATGCGCACCGGGTGGATCGGCGTTCCACGACGTCACCAGCAACCCGCTGATCACGTGCTCGCCGATGTGCACGACGCGGTGCTCCTGGCTGCTCAGTGTGAAGGCGTCGGTGCCCGAACCGTCGATCTGGTCCTGGAGCGCGGCCCGCATCGATTCGTTGAACTCGGCGGTGACCGCCGAGTTTCCGCCCTCGATCTGCGGGATGACGACGTCGTAGGTGACGCGGCCGGTGGAACCGTCGACCCGCAGCTCGGTCTCCGTGTACGGCAGGCTCGCAGGCGTCGTCGCCTCGGCGCCTGCCGTGTCTGAAGCCGTGGCTATCGTCGTTGTCGACGGCTCACTGACCGCCGTTCCTTCCTGGCCGGAGCAGGCGGCCAGGGCGAGGACGACCGCCGCGAGCGCTACTCCCCGACCAATTCTCCGGATGCCGCTCATGAGGTATCTCTATCACGGCGATTCCGTGAGGTCACCTACCGATCGGGTCGACGATGGTGTGCAGCGTGTCGACGAAATCCTGTGCGGTGGAGGCGTCGTAGAGGTCGGCGGAATACACGAGTTCGGCGTCGATCCCGGTGGGCCTTCCGTCGGCGTCGTGTCGCTCGGTGAAGTGGAAGTGCAGATCGCACTTGGCGATGTCGAGTGGCCGCGGAGTCACCTCGAAGTCGAGCCCGGAGACGTCGAAGGCCGCCGGAGCGAAGTTGTTCAGCGACAGCGCCACTTGGAAGAGCGGGTGCAGCGACCCCGATCGAGGTGGGTCGAGTACCTCGACGAGCCGTTCGAATTGCACATCCGCATTCGCCAGCGCACGTAGCTCCACGTCGCGGGATCGATCGACGATGTCGGACAGTGTCATGCTCGGGTCGACCCGGGTCCGCAGAACCAGTGTGTTGACGAACATACCCACCACGTCGTCGAGCACCGGATCTCCCCGGCCCGCGATCGGGGTCCCGATCGCGATGTCGGGATCGCCGCTGAGCCGGGCGAGCAGTACCGCCACGGCCGACCTGAGCGCAGTGAAGAGGCTGGCGTGGTGTTCGTGCGCAGTCGCGAGCAGGCCCCGATGCGCATGCTCGTCGAGGGTGAACGGAAGTCGCCCCGCTCGATAGGTCCACCGGTGCGGCCGGGGTCGGTCGGTGGGCAGCGCGAGTTCTCCGCGAAGGCCCGACAGTTCCTTCGTCCAGTGGCCGATCTGTTTCGACGCGACACTGTCGGGGTCGTTCTCGTCGCCGAGCATCGTTCGACGCCACATGGTGTAGTCCGCATAGTCCACGGCCGGTGGCTCCCACTGGGGTTCACCACCCATCGCCCGGGAACGGTAGGAGTCGGCGAGGTCGCGCGCCAAGGGAGCCAGGGACCACCCGTCCGCGCAGATGTGATGGAGGACGCAGGACAAGAGGTGGTCGTGGTCGCCCAGACGGAAGAGCCGGGCGCGGAGCGGAGGGTCGCGGCGCACGTCGAATCCCGCCGTCAGCAGGTCCGATGTCTGGTCCTCCGCATCCGATTCGCCGGCGGGCACCGGCGACAGGTCGGGCAGGGCGTCGACCACGTCGAGCACGCGCTGGTACGGACCCGCCGGGGAGTCCGGATACACGGTTCTCAGCGAGCGATGCCGGTGGAGGACGTCTGCCATCGCCGACTGCAACGCTTCGGCATCGAACGGCCCACGCACTCGTACCGTGAAGGGGATGTTGTGGAGAGCGGGATCCACGAGCGTGCGGTCGATGAATTGTTGCGAGGGAGACAGCGGTACGAGCTCGGGCATCCCCTGGCCGCCCTGGAATCCTGCGGCGCCCAATCTCGGTGCCCCCCGCACCTGAGTTCGCGACGGGTGTTCACAAGCGTCCGTAATCGACAGTGCGAGTGCTGCGACCGTCGGTGCATCGAACAGTTCTCGCACACCCAGCGTTGTGCCCAGCTCGGCGTTGAGCGTCCCGACCACCCGGATGGCCGACAACGAGTCGCCGCTCAGGTCGAAGAAGGAATCGTCGGCGCCCACCGAATCCACCCCGAGCACTCGGGAGAAGACCCGGGCGACGCGGTGCTCGGCGAGTGTCTCCGGGTCGCGATGAGGCACCGAATCCGAGCCGAACTCCGGAACGGGTAGAGCCGACCGGTCGAGCTTTCCCGTCGGTGTCAACGGAATCGAATGCACGAGCATGAACGATTTCGGAATCATGTAGTCCGGCAGGAATCGCGCCGCGTGCGCTTTCAACGCTTCCCGATCGATCGGCGCGTTTCCCTCGACCATGACATAGGACACGAGGTTCGGATCACCAACCGAATTCCTGTGCACCATCGTCGTGGCATAGGTGACGCCCGGATAAGTGTTCAACGTGGCGTTGATCTCGCCGAGCTCGACCCGGAACCCACGGATCTTGATCTGGTCGTCGGCCCTGTCGAGAAACTCGAGAGTCCCCGATACCGTCCACCGCACCATATCGCCGGTGCGAAACATGCAGGATCCGCTGTCGCCGAACGGATTGGCGACGAACCGTGCGGCGGTCAGGCCGCAACGCCGATGGTATCCCCGGGCGAGGCCTGCCGTGGTGAGGTAGAGCTCACCGGCCGCGCCCGGCGGCAGCGGACGCAGACGATGATCGAGAACCACCGCGTCCACACCGCGCATGAGACCGCCGATCGTCACTCTTCCGTCCGGCGACATCGGCTCGGTCAGAGTGACGCTGCACGTCGTCTCCGTCGGACCGTACGCGTTGCGCATCTCTCGGCCACCAGCCCAGCGCCGCACCAACTCCGGAGACAGCACTTCTCCTCCGACCAGCACCAACTCCAGCTCGTTTTTCGCGGCGGAGTCGATCGCCGCCAGGGCGGAGGGCGTCGTCAACAGGTGGGTGACGTGTTCCTCGCGCAGCAGTCGCGACAGCTCGTCGCCGCCGAAGTGCCCGGGAGGGGTCACGACGAGCGTTGCGCCTCCGATACACGCCGCGAGCACTTCGACGAGCGCGGTGTCGAAACTCGGTGAGGCGAAATGCAGAACACGAGAACGCGTGGACACCGCATACTTGTCCCGAATCTCCTGCGCCAGGTTGGCGAGACCACGATGAGTGACGACGACGCCCTTCGGCGCCCCGGTCGACCCGGACGTGTAGATCAGATAGGCGGGGTGATCCAGACGCAGGGGACTCACTCGTTCCACGTCGTCCGTCGTCGCGGAAGTCGTTTTTGAGCAAGGCTGTTCGTCGATATCGATAGTCTGCCAATCAACCGTGTCGGGTAGACGATCGAGCTCCGAACGAACGGTCAACCCGACCGTCGCGCCGCAGTCGGCCAGGCAATAGGCGACGCGGGCGCTCGGGTGTGCCGGGTCGATCGGGACATAAGCCGCGCCGGCCTTCGCGACCGCCCACAACGCCAGCACCGATTCGAGGGACCGGGGGACGGAGACTGCGACGAAGCTCTCGGGACCGATACCCCTGAAGATCAGCTCCTGGGCGAGCCGGTTGGCGACGCGGTCCAGGTCACCGTAGGACAGCTCACGCCCCTGGTCGCGTATCGCGACAGCCTCGAAATCATCGGCGACGCACCCCGCGAGGAGACGGTCCAGAGTAGTCGGGACGATATCCGGAAGCCCGTGCGCGGGGGCGAAGTTCTCACGTTCACCGGCAAGGAAGATGTCGAGATCGGAGATCAGGCACTCCGACTCGATCGAGGCGGTGAATCGGTCGAGGAAGGCGAGGAATCGGTTGTGGTGCCCGGCCAGTTCCGCCTGACCGTACAGGGACGAGTTCCCCTCGAAGTCGATCCGGGCGGCACGGTCTGACGATCCTGGATAGATGTTGACGGCGAGGTCTGCGACGGGACCGGTGGTGAGGACCCGAACCGTTGCCTGCACGGCGCCCAGCGTGATCTCCTTGAACATCATGAGGTTGATCACCGGGCCGAAATGCATGAGTTCGACCCCGCCCGAGGCGAGGTCGCGGCCGATGTCCTCGCGACGGTAGCGCTGGTGGCGCAGGGCGGCCGTCACTGCAGCCTCGGTCGTTGCCACCGCGTTCCGAACCGTGCCCGAGCCGATACCCCCGAGTCGCAACGGAATGACGTTGGAGACGCATCCTCCTGAAGTCCGCAGACGGGCCGTCGTTCTCGCCGATACCGGCAAGGAGAGCACCACGTCGTCGCTGCCGGTCATCCTGGCGAGGTACGAGGCGAAGGCGGCGACCGCCACTGCCGTGGAATTGCGCGAACTCGCGCTTCGAGCTGCGTGTCCGGTTGCAGTCCGGGCGGTCGTGTCGGAACGCGCGGCGCGTCCGCTCAATCCGACGACCGAAGGGAGATCGCTGCCCTGCTCCCGCCAGTAGTCGCGGTCCCGGACGAACCGGGTGGAGGTGCGGTAGGCGGCGTCCTCCTGGATGACGCGTTCCGGTCCCACGGCGCGGCAGTCCGGCGGTTCCCTGCCCTCGACAGCGGCGACGTACAGCTCGGCGGTGCGGCTCATCAGCATCATCGCGGCGTACCCGTCCGACGCTATGTGGTGCGCTCGCGAGTACCAGTAGTAGTGCTCGTCTCCCAGCTGCATAATGTGTGACACGAGGAGTGACCCGTCGTACATGTCCGTGCGCGCGCTTCGGTCGTGGTGCATCCACCGGTGGGCCGCTTCGACGGGGTCGTTCTCGTCACGCAAGTCGGTAGTGGGCACCCGATCGACCACAGTCGGGTCGACCACCTGATGTGGCTGCCCGTCGACATCCAGGAGACGGATTGCTCCCCAACCGAATTCGAGATGCGCGCGACGGGTGCAGTCACCGAGGACTGCGAGGTCGACAGGCCCGTGCAGCTCGGCGTAGTGGGCGATGACGTACGGAATCTCCGGCGTGAGCTGCTGCGCGAACCAGATGGACCGCTGCGCGGCGGTCAAGGGCAGGGCGGTGTTCATCGCCACAAGTGTGCGCGCCCACCGCATCCCTCACCAGCCACCCCAGGGTGCACAAGTACCCCCTCGAGATAAAAGGGGTGCCTTCGCCGCGATCCGGGTAGCGTCGAGCGCGTGACTATTCGCCTTGGTTACCAAATGCCGAACTTCAGTTACTCCGACTCCGTCGCGGATCTCTTCCCGACGGTCCTCGCGCAGGCGCGCGAGGCCGAGTCAGCCGGCTTCGACACCGCGTTCGTGATGGATCACTTCTACCAGTTGCCCGGGATAGGCAAGCCCGACGAGCCGATGCTCGAGGCCTACACCGCTCTCGGCGCGCTCGCCACGGCCACCGAGACCATCCAGTTGTCCGCCCTCGTGACCGGCAACACCTACCGCAACCCACCCATGCTCGCGAAGACGGTGTCCACGCTGGACGTCGTCAGCGGCGGCCGCGCCGTCCTCGGTATCGGGGCCGGCTGGTTCGAACTCGAACACCGCCAGTTCGGCTACGAATTCGGAACGTTCACCGACCGCTTCGAACGCCTCGACGAGGCACTACAGATCATTGCGCCGATGCTGCAGGGGGAGCGTCCCACTTTCGACGGCAAGTGGTACCACGTCGAAGATGCCATCAACGAACCCCGGATCCGCAACGACCTGCCGATCCTCCTCGGCGGTTCCGGCGAGAAGAAAACGTTCCGGCTGGCCGCGCAGTTCGCACACCACCTGAACATCATCTGCAACGCGGCGGAGATCCCGCGCAAGCTCCAGGCCCTGGACGCACGGTGCGAGGAGGTCGGGCGAGACCGTTCCACCCTCGAGACCAGCTACCTGGCTTTCGTCATCATCGACGAGAGCGGTGACCGCGCCCGACAGCTCCAGCAGGAATTCCTGCTCACTCAGGGCGTCGACCTCTCCACCGCCTCCGACGAGGAGCGAGCCGCGGCCACCCAACGACAGTTCTGCGGATCACCGGACGAGGTGGCCGAGCAGATCCAGACCCGTGTTCTCGACAAGGGCATCGATGGCATCGTCCTCAACCTCGTGGTGAACGGGCACGAGCCCGGCATCGTGGAGCTGACCGGCCGCACGCTCCGCCCTCTGGTCGGCGGCTGACCCAGGAATACGCGCACTGCCTCCGCGGTTGGACTTCGGAGGTAGTGCGCGAGGCTAACGTCTCGCGCCTGTTCGGTGACGAAAGGTGACGAAGTCCGTGAGTGCTGCGCTGTCGATTCTGGATCTGGCCCATATCCGCGAGGGCGACTCGGCGCGGAACAGCTTCGAGGCGAGCGTGGCGCTGGCGCAGCTCGCGGAGACGCGCGGCTACCGCCGCATCTGGTACGCCGAACACCACAACATGGCATCGATCGGGTCGTCCGCGACGAGCGTGCTCATCGCCCACGTCGCCGCACACACCAGCAGCATTCGTTTGGGTGCGGGCGGCATCATGCTGCCCAACCACGCCCCGCTGACCATCGCCGAACAGTTCGGCACTCTCGAGACCCTGCATCCCGGTCGCATCGATCTCGGACTCGGGCGCGCACCCGGCAGCGACCAGAAGACGATGTACGCGCTGCGCCGCGACCCGGCGTCGGCCGACCGATTCCCGCAGGACGTTCTCGAGCTCCAGGCCTACCTGGCAGGCAAGTCCCGGGTTCCCGGGGTCGACGCGATACCGGGCAAGGGCACCAACGTCCCCCTCTACATTCTCGGTTCCTCGCTGTTCGGTGCTCAGCTCGCCGCGAAGCTCGGACTCCCCTACGCCAACGCGTCCCACTTCTCCCCCGACTCCCTGGTCGACGCCGTGACGCTGTACCGGGAGCGCTTCGAGCCGTCCGAACAGCTGGCGGAGCCGTATGTGATCGCCGGTGTCAACGCCATCGCTGCAGACACCAGCGAGGAGGCGCATCGGCAGTTCGAATCCTCACTCCGCCGTCGTGTGGTGCAGATGGTCGGGCGCGGGCAGAAGTTCACGCCCGAGGAAGTCGACCTGATCATGACCTCACCCGCAGGTCAGCAGATCACCCAGATGGTGCGCTACTCCGCCGTCGGAACGCCGACCGAGGTCAAGGCGTACCTCGACGAGTTCGCCGAGCACGCCCAGGCCGACGAGCTGATCGTCGCCTCGCTGGCCGAGGACACCGAGTCCTGGCTGAAGTCGTACGACCTCCTCGCCGACGTGTGGCGCTCCGCGCCCGTGCGCGGTTGAGGAGTCTCTGGACTCGTCAACCGCGCACGAGCGCCGGAGGCGCCTACTGGTGCACGATCACGCCACGGATGTTCTTGCCGGCCCGCAGGTCCTGATACCCCTCGTTGACCTGCTCGAGGGTGTACTTGGTGGTGATCAGCTCGTCGAGCTTCAGCTGTCCGGCGTCGTAGAGGCGCAGCAGCCGGACGATGTCGTACTGCGGGTTCGCGGAGCCGAAGAGGGTTCCCTTGATCGTTTTCTGGTTGAGCGTCAGGTCGGTGCCGGACACGTGCACCGTCAACTTGGTGGGATCCGCGAGCCCGGTGATGACGACGGTTCCGCCCTTGCCGATGACGGCGGTCGCGTTCTGCACCACCTCTTCATCGACGGTTCCGACGAGAATCAGTGCCTGATCCGCGCCCTGCCCCCACGTCAACTCGTTCACCGTGGCGGCGGCCTCCGCGGCATCGGCGAATGCGTGTGTAGCGCCGAACTTCAGCGCCGTCTCACGCTTGAAGGGCACCGGGTCGACGACCACGACGTATTTGGCTCCCGCACTGACTGCTCCCTGCACGGCGTTGATGCCGAGGCCGCCGATGCCGTAGATGACGACGGTATCGCCGGCCCGGACGCCGCCCGCGTACACCGCAGTTCCCCAGCCCGACGGGACGCCGCAGCCCACGAGCACCGCGGTCTCGAGCGGCAGCCACTCGTCGATCTTCACCACCGAGTGCTGCGAGATGGTGGCGCGCTCCGCGAAGGTTCCGAGCATGCACATGGCACCGAAATCCTCTTTGCCGGAATGGAATCGGAACGATCCGTCCGGCATCGATCCTTCGAGGATGGTCGCGCCCATGTCGCAGAGGCTCTGACGCCCGGTGGCGCAGTAGCGACACGTTCCGCAGTTCGGGATGAAGCTGCAGACGACGTGGTCGCCGGGCTTGACCTTCGTGACCCCGGGCCCGACTTCTTCGATGATTCCGGAGCCTTCGTGCCCACCGACGATCGGGTAGCGCGGCGGCAGGTCACCGTCGGTCAGGTGCAGGTCCGAATGGCACAGACCGGCGGCGGTGTACTTGATGAGAACCTCGCCCGGCCCCGGACCATCCAGCTCGAGTTCCATGATCTCGAAGGGCTTGCCCGGTCCGAGTAGGACGGCTGCTTTTGTCTTCATGTCTTCTCCTCGACGAGTGACGATCAGAGTGCGATGTTGACGGCTTTGGTCTGGGTGTAGAGGTCGATGGCGGTGGCACCGAGCTCACGACCCCAGCCCGACTGCTTGTACCCGCCGAACGGCATTGCCGTGTCGAAACCGTTGTACTGGTTGATCCATACCGAACCGGCCTTCAACTGACGGGCCGTGAGGTGCGCCTTGGACAGGTCCTTGGTCCAGATGCCGGCGGCGAGACCATAGATGCTGCTGTTTGCGGCCTTGGCCACGCCTTCCTGCGCGTTGAACGGCAAAGCTGCCACGACCGGGCCGAAGATCTCTTCCTCGACGATGCTGAATTCGGGTTTCACGTCGACGAATACGGTCGGTTCGACGTAGAATCCGCTCTCGCCCCAGCGCTTTCCACCGGTGAGGGCGCGGGCGCCGTCGGCGAGTCCCGCGGCTAGGTAACCGGTCACCTTGTCGAACTGTTCCTGCGACACCAGCGGTCCGAGCTGAGTGGTGGGATCGAGACCGGGGCCGATCTTGACCTGCGACGCCGCCTCGGCCACCGCAGCGGTGAAGTCATCGAAGATGCTGTCTTCGACGAACATCCGGGTCCCTGCGACGCAGCACTGGCCGTGGTTGAACAGCCAGGCGTTGAGTGAACCGGTCACGGCGGCGTCGAAGTCGGCGTCGGCGAACACGACGTTGGCGCTCTTGCCCCCGAGTTCGAGGGACACCTTCTTGAGGTTGCCCTTGGCGGCGTCGACGATCTTCTTGCCCACCTCCGTGGAACCGGTGAACGCGATTTTGTCGACGTCGTCGTGGGCGGATAATGCCGCGCCGGCGTCGCCGTACCCGGTGACGATGTTGACCACACCGGGTGGGAAGCCTGCCTCCTCGAACACTTCACCGAGCAGCA
The DNA here is from genome assembly GCF_017656075.1 of Rhodococcus sp. ZPP. NCBI lineage: Bacteria > Bacillati > Actinomycetota > Actinomycetes > Mycobacteriales > Nocardiaceae > Rhodococcus > Rhodococcus sp. ZPP. The sequence goes on along the minus strand of NZ_CP058638.1, from coordinate 3,982,941 downwards.
GGGCGGTCAGTGGTGTCTGCTCGGCGGGTTTGAGGATTACCGTATTGCCGGCCGCCAGTGCGGGCGCCAGCTTGAACGCGGCCATCAGCAGCGGGAAGTTCCAGGGCACGATGAGGCCGCAGACACCGACGGGCTCACGCAAGGTGTAGGCGTGGAACTGCCCACCCGGGACGAAAGGCATGCTCACGTTGACCGTGCTGCCCTCGATCTTGGTGGCCCAGCCGGCAAAGTACCGGAAGATGTCCGCGGACCAGGCGACGTCGACGGCGGAAGCGATGCCCGCCGACTTACCGTTGTCGAGCGACTCGAGTTGGCCGAACTCGTCGGCGCGTTCGGAGAGGATGTCACCGACCCGCCAGATGAGACGTTCCCGCTCGTTCGGCTTCATGGTCGACCAGGGACCTTCGTCGAATGCCTTACGGGCGGCGCGAACTGCGCGATCGATGTCCTCGGCTCCGCCGCGGGCCACCGTGGTCAGGACCTGACCGTCCGCCGGGTCGATGGTCTCGAAAGTCTCACCGTTCGCGGATTCCACCCACTGCCCGCCGACCAAGAATTTTTTGGTACCGGACAGGAAGTTCCGTACTGCCGGCAAGAGTTCTGCCTGGCTCGGCTCGATCGTCGCTGTCATCAAAACCTCCGAAGTCGTGAATGTGACGTAGCCCATAGTGCACGGATGGCAATGTCACTAACTGTCCTGACTCCGGACACCTTCGCCGTTCGACGACGGTATACGCGAAGCGCTGTCAGCCAGTGATATCCAGCGCGCGCATACGGGTGTACAGCGTGCTGCGGCTGATACCGAGCGCGTTCGCGGCATGCACTTTGTTGCCTCCGCATTCCTGCAGCGCATCGATGATCGCCTGCCGCTCCGCGCGCTCACGTCCAGCGAGACGGGTCACTCGCGGCGGCGTCCGATACGACTCCGGCAGATCGGAGACAGTGATGTTCGCGCTGGTGCGTCGCCGCACCGCAGTTCGTAGGACGACGGACAGCTCGGCGAGATTCCCCGGCCACTCGCGGGCCACGAGGGCTTCGATCGTGCTCGCCGTAAGGCGCAATCCGGGTTCCAGCGAGTCGAGGATCGCCTGCGCGATGTCCGCGAACTCGCGACTGCGTTGCCGCAACGGCGGGAGCACCACCTGTCCGGAACACCGACCGACCAACCCGGCAACGCTCGGTGGGACACTGTCGAGAGGTGTACTCGTCAGGACGATGCGCGGGCCTGCTTCCGATTCGAGCATCTTCGCGAGGAGCGGTTGCATCGACTCGGGAAGCAGCTGCACCTCTTCGATCCCGAGAACGTCCACCGAACCGGATGCCAGCGTGACGAGCCTGTCGAGCCATCGCTGGGTGCCGTCGAGCGCGATGCCGGCAGCGTCCATACATACGAGCGACTTGTCACCGGCGAGGTCGCGAATCGCGGTGGTTCTGCCGGTGCCCGGCTCACCGCTGATGACCACCGGTTCCCTGGTGTCCCGCAGCCGCGCGAGTTCCGACCTGCTGCGCTGCAGCACCGAACTGGACGCCAACCTCCCGCGGCGAATCGGCGTGGTGGTCCGATGTTCCGGGCGAACGACGAACACCGCCCCGCCCTCCGTGCCCGCGACGTAGTCGGCCTGCACCAGTGCAGCTTCCCCGGAGGACAGTCGAATACGAGCCGTCTTCGACTGATCGGGGCGCAGATCGGCGACCATGCTGCGGAGCGTCGCATGGTCGGCCACCTGGAGAAGGTCCAGTGCGACCCGATTACTGAGATGGATGTCCTCGCCGATCGCGGTGACCGCGAGCTGATTCTGGGGCGAGATGCGCTGGAACGCGTCGACCAGGCGCTGTTGCGACACCCGAGACCCCTCGAGCAGGCGTCGTTCGATGTCCCTCGCCGCGCGCGCGAGGAACGGGGCGAAGAGCGGGTTCGCCCGGGCTGCGATCCCCGTCATGTCGAGGATGCCTTCCACCCGGCGAGTCGCTGGATGGACGATGGGGTGGCCGTAGCAACTGAAGTCCTTGAACCGTTCGAGGTAGTGCTCGTCGCGGTGAATCACGACGCCGCGGCGTATCTCGAGCGGCGTGCCCAGCGCCGTCGTTCCGACACAGTCCTCACCGAATCGTGTGCCCAGCACAGCTCCGGCGGCATCGATCATCCGCTCGACCCTGGCCCCGTCGAAGAGTCTGGCCACTATGCGGCAGTCGCGGTCAGCGAGGAGAACGCAGAAGCCGGTGCCCTGGATCTGGGCTTCCATTTCGGTGAGGATGGGCCGCGCTGCCTGCAGTAACCGGCTGGATCCGTCGAGGTCGCTGCAGGGATCGGCGTCCGGTGTCGAACTCGGTTCGAGGCCGCTGAGCGCCGACCGTTTCCACGACAATGCGATCTCGGGCCGCATTGCCGCGGACCCCGTCGAGCCGCCGAATCCCACCCTCGCCTCCTTGGCCTGTGCGGGCCGTGCACACGACACGCGACCCCTCCTGAACGTACCGACAGTCTGTGACCCACGCCATAGTGCCGTGCGGCCGGATCCGCAAGTGTCCGAGATCTGCACACGTGCCGCTACCCGGCGAAGAGTTCCCTCACGAACGGGATGGTGTCCGCCTGCGACTCGATCAACGTGCCGCTGTGATCGGTGGGATAGGTCTTGAACGTCACCGGCTCACCGTTCGCGGTGAGTGCCGCCACCAGGGAGACCGCCGAAGGAGCAGGTACGTCGATGTCCGTGAGACCTTGCCCGATGAACAGCGGGCGGTCGTAACCACTGGTGGGCACACCCATGTAGTCCACCAACAACGGGTAGAAGTTCGGGATCTCGTTCAGTGGCTTGCTGAAGAGATCACCGACGATCACCCCCTCGGCGGCCTCGTGCATCTCGTGGACGCACAACTGCTCGGCGGCGTCGACATACTGCGCACCGAGCGGGGTGAGGTAGGCGTCGAGGCCGATCTCGGGATGAGCAGAGCGCAGGCCGGCCAGGATGTAGAACAGATACGACGTGAGTCCTGCCGAAATGGCGGTCGGGGGAACTCCTGGACCGAGCGGCAGCAATGCCAACTCGATGTTCGCGGGAACGCCGGTACCGACGGCGCCGCGGTAGTCGAGCGACTTCCCGCCGTACTCCGTCGCATAGCGCCCGGTGATGACAGCGGCGCCGCCGCCCTGAGACTGGCCGACCACCACCCACTTGTTGGACAGCGATTCGTCGACGGCACGCGCAGCCTTCACGGAGTCCACGACGCTGTGCGCCTCTACCTTGCCGTCGAGATAGGGCATCACTCCCGGCGTGCCCAGCCCGACATAGTCGGTGGAGACGATGGCATATCCCTGCTCGAGCCAGCGCCCGAGGTACGGATAATCCCGCTCGGGCAGGCCCGGCCCGACGAGAGAGGGAGCGCAGTGATCGGCCAGACCCGAAGTGCCGTGCGCCCACGCGACCACTGGCCAGCCACCGTCGGGCGCCTCGCCGGGGGGCACGTACATCGCACCGGTACTGAGTGCAGGATCGCCGTCCGGGCCGATCGACCAGTAGGTGATGCGCTGCGCGTCGGCGGCACCGGGAATCCACAGAGCGTCTGGGAGCGGAGCCACTTCCACGACATCACCGGGTGCCCCGGCAGCATCGTCTGCGAACGCGGAAGGGGCGGCGAGGCACGTGCCGACCATCGTCAGGGAGGCTACGGTCACACACGCGGCCGCCCGTGACATACGTATGAGGGGTCTCTTCACCGACTCACCGTAGAAGGGGTTATACCGTCGACACCAGCACTTCCATCGACCATCGGAGGACGACGTGTGACGCTCGACTCGTCTGCTCCCGACTACCGCGCCCGGATCTTGGCCGAACAGGCCGATGCGGAGCGCCGGCTCGCGTCCCTGAGCAGGCGCTTCACCGCCATCGTCGAGGGATCGGAATTCACCACGGACGACGACGAGCACGATCCGGAAGGCTCGACCATCGCGTTCGAACGGGCCCAGGTATCGGCCCTGCTCACCGATGCACGCCGGGACGTGGAGGAGCTGACGGCCGCGCTGGCGCGACTCGATGCCGGAACCTACGGCACGTGCATCCGGTGCGGGAGGCCCATCGCCGACGTCCGGCTCGACGCACTTCCCGCCGTCCGCACCTGCATCGAGTGCTCGGGCTGACGCGCGTGCCGTAGCCCCGTTCAGCGCTTGATCGAAATCAGTGCAGGAGCGGGGTCAGTGGAGGATCGAGGCCCACGCCCGACCTGCCACCTCACGTGCTCGGCGATGACCGTCGGGCGGGTCTACGCCCTCCGCAAGATCGGCGAGTGCTTCCGCCAGGTCTCCGATATCCACCTGATGTCGCATCGAGGTGTCGAGCAGTTCGTCGAATGCTTGGTCCGGGCTGTAAGAGTCCCCTCGCGCGTCGGTCAGGATGTCTATCGCTGCATCCAACGCGGAAAGGTGGCGCGTTTCGCGGGTGTCGCGGTGAGCTTCAATCGTCAATCTTTCGCCCCTGAGTTGTCGCTGCTCGGCGTTTTCCGATCATGTGTGGGCACATCACATCACGATCGGTGCTGATTCGTCGCCTATTTCCCCGCAACGGCCAAAGTTGTTTCCGGACAGTGACATCCGTCCGCTCTGAAACTACTTGTAACCGCCGTTCTTACCGCGGGGTTCTACTCGGCGGTATTCCCCGCACGCGTGCGGGATGGGCACGGCAGTTCTGAACAACTCCAGAACAGCGGATCCGAACCGTACAGACCGTCCGCTCCGGGATACTGACAACCGGCGGATTTTTCGCCGGTTTCGAACGGGCGGCCGCGCGCCGCGCTGTCCTTGTGGACACCTCGGCAACAGAACTGTTCAGGATCGGGTGATGGACGTGAAACTCGTCGTCGATCTCAATCGGTGTCAGGGATATGCACAGTGCGTATTTCTCGCACCGCGTGTCTTCACGCTGCACGGTGAGGAGTCCCTTCTCTACGACGCCGGACCGGACGACGGCGAACGCGAGCGGGTCTCGCAGGCCGCGGCCGCCTGCCCGGTGCAGGCCATCACCACCGACATTCGGCCGCAGTCGCATGAGCAGTGACATGCGGGTCGTTATCGTCGGTGCATCGCTCGCCGGCTTGCGCGCAGCGGACGAGTTACGACGACTGGGGTTCGACGGCCCACTGACCATTGTCGGTGACGAACCCTACGAACCGTACGATCGGCCGCCACTGTCGAAAGCGGTGTTGCTCGGGATCATGCCGCCTGAACACGCGACGCTGCCCGCCCGAACCGACCTCGACGCCAAGTGGAGACTCGGTGTCCCGGCAACCGCGCTGGACCTCGAGGACAACCGGGTTGTGCTCGGCGACGGCGACAGCGTCCCCTTCGACAAGGTTCTGCTCACGACCGGTGTGCGGGCACGCCCGTGGCCGAAGCCGGAGGAAAGTGACCTCGACGGTGTTTTTACGGTTCGCACTCTGGACGACTCGCGGCGCCTCGACGAACGGCTGTCGGCAGGTCCCGGTCATGTGCTGGTCATCGGCGCCGGATTCACCGGTTCGGAGATCGCATCGGTGTGCCGCGAGCGCGGGTTGTCGGTCACGGTCACCGAACGTGGACCGGCACCGCTGGTGGGCGCCCTCGGCGGAGTCCTCGCGGCGGTCGCGGCTGACATGCAGCGCGACCACGGTGTCGACCTACGATGCGGCATCACCGTTGCGCGATTGGAAGGTGACGGGCAGGGCCGACTGCGCCGGGCACACCTGTCGGACGGAACAGCCCTCGACGTCGATGTGGCCGTCGTCGCTCAGGGCAGCATCCGGAACACCGAATGGCTGGCCGGGTCCGGTCTCGCCGCGGGACCACGGGGAGTGGCCTGCGACGCCGGCTGCCGCGCGTTCGACCTCAACGGTCTCGTCACCGACAACGTTTTCGTGGCCGGTGACATTGCCCGGCAACCACATCCGCTCTACGACTACCAACTGATCGCGCTAGAGCATTGGGGCAACGCCATCGGGCAAGCGGAAGTGGCTGCCCACAACATGATCCACGAGGGGTTGCACCGCCGCCCTCATCTCGACATTCCGGCGTTCTGGTCCAGTCAGTTCGAGGTCAACATCAAATCGGTCGGTATCCCCACCTATTCCGATCAGGTGGTCGTCACCCAGGGGTCGGTCGAGGAACGCCGATTCGTCGCCGCCTACGGTTTCCGTGGACGCCTCACCGCGGCAGTCGCGTTCAACCACGGCAGGTGGCTGGACTTCTACCGCGGCCTCATCGAATCGGCGGCTGCATTTCCGCCCGACTTCGCCGTGATGGACCGGACGGATCCCTGGGAGGTGCGGTCGTCAGAGCTGCCCGACCCCGCCATTCTGAGCCACGGCCCGACCGTGTCTGTGACCGGACACCTGCCCACCGAGCGCCACGTCGAGTTCGTCTCGGCGCCTAAGTAACCCAAGTAACAGGGAGATTCGTCATGTCGCGTGCGCAGTTGCTCGAACGCATCACCGACCAGTCGAATCGAGCGAACCCGTATCCCTTGTACGAGGAACTTCGTGAGACACCGGCGGCGCTGCAGGACAACGGTTCCTACCTCGTCGGACGGTATTACGACGTCGCCGCGTTGCTGCACGATCCGCGTATCAGTTCCGACTTGCACAATCGCCGTGCAGGAATGCCCGGCGCCGATCGAGCCGACAACGGTGGGCCCGCATTCATCCGTTTGGACCCGCCCGAGCACGACCGGCTTCGACGATTGACGACGCGGCAGTTCGGACCGCCGCACATGCCCGGCAGAGTCGACTCCATGCGCGGAGAACTCGCGGACCTCGTGTCCACCCTTGTCGACAACCTCGAGGGGAAGGACCGCATCGATCTCGTCGACGACTTCGCGTATCCCTTCCCGGTGTCCGTGATCTGCCGACTGCTGGGTGTTCCCCGCGAGGAGGAACCGCGTTTTCACGTGTGTGCGGATGCGCTGGTGGCCTCCATCGAACCGACCCGCGATTCGGACAGCGACGCGAAGATGAAAGCAGCTCAGCAGGCACAGATGGAAATGGGCATGTTCATGGCCGGGCTGATCGAGGAACGCCGAAAGAATCCGGGTGACGACATGTTGTCCGGGTTGGCGGCCGATCACCATGAGGGCGGTCTCGACACTCTCGAGCTGGTCACCAATTCGATCATGTTGTTCATCGCCGGCCATGAGACGACCGTCAATCTCATCACCAATGGCATGCTCACCCTGCTCCGCAATCCGGACGAGCTGGATCGCCTGAAGCGCCATCCGGAGCTGATGCCTCTGGCGGTCGAGGAGTTGCTGCGGTTCGAACCGCCCGTCCATTTGGTTCCCCAGCGAACCCCGATCGTCGACGTCGAGGTCGGTGGCGTGACCGTGCCGAAGGGTTCACCGATCGTCCTGGCTTTGGCCTCCGCCAACCGGGATCCGGAGCGGTTCACCGACCCCGACCGGTTCGTTCCCGACCGCGCCGACAACCAGCACCTCGGCTTGGGCAGCGGCATACACAGCTGTTTCGGCGCACCACTCGCCCGGCTCGAAGGTCAGATGGCGCTCAATGAACTGATCCGCCGACTCCCGAACCCGCGCCTCGTGGAGGACCCGCCGCCGTACCGACCCAACCCGGTGCTGCGCGGCCCTCGGCACCTCATGGTGGACTGCGGGTGATTCCTGCTGCATCACCCTGCACCTCGCTCTGTTCGGTGAAGACTCCGGCCTCGTGTTTTGCTCGCCCGCGCATGCTCGATCAACTCACCGGGGTGGTGCCGGTGATTGATTCGCGGAGCTCGTGTGGGATCGATCTGCGGTGGTGGAATCCATTCGGTCCTGCCCGGAAATTCTGAATCAGGCCGGGTTGATGTGGTGTTCCAGCCGGCTGAGCCATCGTTGACCTGTGCGTGGCACGCATCGCAGGCGAGGGTGAGGTTGTCGATGTCGGTCCCGCCGCCTTTCTGCCAGTCGGTGACGTGGTGGACCGCGCACAGACTAGCCGGCGCAGCGCATCCCGGGCGGGTGCATCCACCGTCGGCAGCGATCAGGGCAAGCCGCTGATCGGCATTGGCGAGCCGACGACGTCTGCCTAGGCGCAGAGGACGACCGGAATGGTCGAACAGTACGAGAACCGGATGAGCATGCTCGGCAAGCTTCAATGCGTCCTCGAGGGGTAGGAGACCACCGCTCGCTGTCGTCGCGAGACCGCCTGCGGCCTTTTCGAGTTGATCGAGCGTCATCGTGATGATCGCGGTGACGGGCAGGCCGCGGTGTCTGCCGAGTACCCCCGTTTCGAGCAGCGCCCGAAATATGGCACTGAACGGGTCATGGTTGCGCTGGGCCGCCGAGCGGGTGTCGCGTGCGGCCGCCGCTGCGAGTGCTGCGCGATCGAGTGTGGCGTCTTCGCTGTCACCCGTCGGTGATTCCGGATCGTCAGGGTTGTTCATTCCGGGGCGGGCCCATTTGGCGAGGATCGGGTCGAGCAACGCTCGCGCCGTGGGATCGAGTTCACCGGAAATTCTCGACATCAGTTCGGAATCCTGCCGCGCGAGCGAGATGCCGCGTCTGCGCTTGCGGTCACGGTCGTCACCGAGGTTTCCGTCTGGGTTGAGGTACGCGAGTATCCGGTGTCCGGCCTGCTCGACGTCCTCGGGTGTCCCGGTTCTCGCCAGCTGGGCCAGGATCATCGATTCGGCGTGGGAAACGTCGTCGTTGTCGACTGCGTGCGGGATCTTCCGCATCACCTTGACCACTGCGCGTGCATGACCGGGTCCGATGTCGCCGTCACGTTGCGCTGCAGCAGTTTCGGGCATCGAAGGGTCAATCGAATCACCGGACAATGTATGCCACACACCGAGGTTTCGCGCCGCCGCGACGCGGGCGGATGCGTCCACCGCAGACACACGGAGAACGTCGACGAGTAGCTTGTTCGGCGAGTTGTATCCGAGTGCGGCCGGTATCGAGCGTTCGACACTCTCGACGACCAACCGATGCGACACCGCCTCGGCGCGGCGCAGCGACTGCTCCAATCGCCGCATGGCCTCGAGCACGTCGGAGTCGCGCAGTGCCGTCAAGTCGCTTTCGAGGAGCACGTCGATAGATGCAGATAACGTCGACAGCTGCTCTGCTACCGGACTATTCAACACTGAGCTATCCAGCACTGCGCTATTCACCGACCCCCCAGTCGAACTGATGAGTGCAACACTACCCCAGGGGTCCGACACGTTCCGCGAGTCACTCATGTCAGTGGGACTATTCGCTTGCAGCGGAACTTCACTGGACCTCTGCGGCAGCCTTACCAGGTGCCCGCCCCGATGCCGACTGAAAGGATCACCGCACTAGACCGCGCAAGCTGTTGATGATCTCCCGACCAATCCACCTAGGTGAGTAATCACATCGAACCGCATCTTGGCAACGATCCAGGAACCGCACAGCTGGTCGCTCGACTAAGACCTTGCCCCATGTGGGGACCGTCTTGAAGCGGTTGTGCCGCAGCGAGATGGAGGAATCCGACAAAGTGATCGCCGTGGCGTTCGTAGCGGATGGTCAGGCGCCGATACCCGGTGAGCCAGGCGATGGTGCGTTCGATCTTCCACCGGTGTCTACCGGGCCGCTCGTTCCTGTCGACGCCACGTCGGGCGATGCTCCGAACAATGCCCTCTGCCCGCGCAGCGATCCGGCGGTGCTTGTCGCAGTCCTTGTCGGCCTGGAGCGTGCCGGGTTTGCGGCGGCGAGGACCACGCCTGAAACTCACCGCCGGAATCGCGCTACCAGAGCGTACGTCCTGGGTATTCGCCTCGAACACCACCCGCGATTACACCAGACCAGACCACGCAGCCCTCAGGACTCCCCGCCCCGTAGGGTGTCGGACGGCGTCACCCCGAACTTGCGCCGGTAGGCGGCCGCGAATCTGCCGGTATGCATGACGCCCCAGCGCGAAGCGACGTCGGAAACCGTTGTCGGGGAGACACTTGCGGTCAGGTCTGCGTGGACGCGCTCGAGCCGGACGTCGCTGAGATATTCCATCGGCGTCATACCCACGTATTCGCGGAATCCCTGCTGCATGCGGCGGACGCTGACGTCGACGAGTTCGGCCATCTCGCCCGCGGTCCAGGGGCGGGCGGGGTCTTGTTGGATCGCGTCGACCACCCTTTTGACGATGCGCGGTCGGATACCCGATGCGCCGGCGTCGTCATCCGGCATCGCGGCGAGTACCAGCGCGGTGGTGAGTGCACCGCAGAGCTGCCGCGACACCTGATCGCTCTGCAGGAGGATGCTGTTGTGCAACGCCTGGTCGGCGACGGATCGGACGAATCCCAGCCACTCGGCGCCCGCGCCGGACCGTAGGTCGAGTTGCCGCGGCAACTGCCGGCCCGGCCTCGCGAGTACGCGGTCCATCTCCCGCTGCAGATAGTCCCGTTCCACCTTGAAACCGATGATCTCGCAGGAGCTACTCCAGTCGGTGATCACGGTGCGGGTGTCAGGTGGGCAGATCGTCGCGAATCCTGGCGTCGAGGTCACTTCCCTGGCACCGGTGACGGACACGATGTGGCCGGCCAGCGGGATGTTGATGCCGTATGCGCCCGGGTGGTCGGATTCGATCGACACGGCCGCGCCGAACCCGATTCGCGCGAGCCGGGAGGGTCCGAGTTGAGTGGACTCGAGCGATGACCTTGCCGCGTCGTCCCGGGACAGCGGACGCAGGTCGTGAGGGAAGTAGGCGTCGGCCACCACTTCGTGGACTTCGTCCCAGTCCGTGAAACCCGAACCCGCCAGCTGTTCTCGCATGCCTGCTTCCAGACCTCTCACCTCGCGCTACGGCCGCGCACGGGCAATTCCCGACCTTAGCATCGCCTGTGATGTCCGTCACTACAAGGGCGTGGGCGCCGACCCCGGCAACTCTCTTTCGCGATCCGGATCGCGCCTTCGCAATGCGGATCGACGGGCTGTGACGGCCGTCATATGTTGTGTGCATGCCCTGGAAATGCAGGGGCGTTCGCACGAATCGTGCAGAAAGGCGGTCTCGAAATGGATCAACGCACTCTGCGTAACATCTTCGGCCAGTTCGCCAGCGGCGTCACCGTGATCACGTGCACCAACGCAGACGGCACTCCGCACGGAGCCACTGTCACGGCCTTCACCGCCGTCTCGATCGAGCCTCGGCTGTGCCAGGTGACGCTGACCCGGAAGTCGAAGGCGTGCGGCTACTTGACCGACGCACCGTTCGCGGTGAACATCCTCGCCGCCGATCAACTCGACACGGCCATGCACTTCGCCGGAAAGCCGCAACGGACGGAACCGGTGTGGGACTCCTCGGGTATCGCTCCCGCACTGTCGGGCAACGCAGCAACGCTGATCTGCTCGCCCTGGGCCTCCTACGACGGCGGTGACCACATCATCTTCATCGGCGAGATCGTCGACGCGTCCGTCGACTCGACCAAAGATCCGCTGCTGTTCTACCGCAGCACTTTTCACGACCTGGGAGCCACTTCGGGCACCACGGCGTGGAACGGCTGCCTCGACGACCCTCACAGCGGATGGTTCGACGCCGCCGCCTCGTTCACTCCGCTCCACCTGCAACTCGCCCAGGCTGCCTCGTAATTCTGATCGAAGGGAACACCATGACCACCACCGAATCCGCCCCCGAGACCACCGTCGACCGCACCAAGGTCAACGTGGCCGCCGACAGCGAGGCCAACCGCACGAAGAACTTCGCGTCGCGGCCGATGACCGGCGACGAATACATCGAATCGTTGCGTGATGACCGAGAAATCTGGTTGCACGGGGATCGCGTCAAGGACGTGACCACCCACCCCGCGTTCCGCAACCCGATCCGGATGACCGCGCGACTCTACGACGCGATGCATACCGGTGAGCACGTCGACACGTTGACGACACCCACCGACACCGGAAACGGCGGCGTCACTATGCCGTTCTTCCGGGCGTCGAAGACTTCGGACGACCTGCTGAAGGACCGCGACGCCATCGCCACCTGGGCACGGATGACCTACGGCTGGATGGGCCGGTCCCCCGACTACAAGGCCTCATTCCTCGGAACCCTCCACGCGAACAAGGAGCTGTACTCACCGTTCCAGGACAACGCCGAACGCTGGTACAAGGAGTCGCAGGAAAAGGTCCTGTATTGGAACCACGCCATCATCAACCCGCCGGTCGACCGACAGCTGCCCCCGGACGAGGTCGGCGACGTGTTCATGAAGGTGGAGAAGGAAACCGACGCGGGCCTGATCGTCTCCGGCGCCAAGGTCGTGGCCACGGGCTCGGCGATCACCAACTACAACTTCATCGCCCATTACGGCCTGCCGATCAAGAAGAAGGAATTCGCGCTCATCTGCACGGTGCCGATGGACGCCCCAGGCGTGAAGCTGATCTGCCGCACGTCCTACACGCAGCAGGCGGCGGTGATGGGAAGCCCGTTCGACTATCCTCTGTCGAGCCGGATGGACGAGAACGACACCATCTTCGTCTTCGACAAGGTACTCGTGCCGTGGGAAAACGTTTTCATGTACGGCGACGTGGAGAAGATCAACGCCTTCTTCCCGCAGTCCGGTTTTCTGCCGCGCTTCACCCTGCAGGGGTGCACGCGACTCGCCGTGAAGCTCGACTTCATCGCCGGACTTCTGATGAAGGCGCTCGACGCCACCGGAGCGGGCGGCTTCCGAGGGGTACAGACCCGCGTCGGTGAAGTGATCGGCTGGCGCAACCTGTTCTGGTCCCTCACCGAATCGATGGTCCGCGACCCGGAGCCGTGGGTGGGCGACACGGTCATCCCCAAGCTCGAGTACGGCCTCACCTACCGCATGTTCATGCAGCAGGGTTACCCCCGCATCAAGGAGATCATCGAACAGGACGTGGCATCCGGGCTGATCTATCTGCCGTCGTCGGCCGCCGACTTCAAGAGTCCCGACGTCCGGCCGTACCTCGACAAGTACGTCCGCGGGTCGGAGGGCATGACCGCGGTCGATCGCGTCAAGATCATGAAGGCGCTGTGGGATTCGATCGGCAGCGAGTTCGGTGGCCGCCACGAACTGTACGAACGCAACTACGCCGGCAACCACGAGGGCGTCAAGGCGGAACTGCTCATGTTCGCCGAGAACCGGGGAACCGTCAGCTCCATGAAGGGCCTGGCCGAGCAGTGCCTGGCCGAGTACGACCTCGACGGCTGGACAGTGCCGGACCTGATCGGCAACGACGACGTGTCCTACTTCGGCCGCAGCTAGCCCCTCAGACCAGGAGAGAATATGATCACCACAGAAAGCCCCACCGCGGTCGGCTCCGGCAACGCCGCGACGGACAAATTCAAGGGCGCCAGATTCACGGCCGATACCTCGCCGGAGCGTCTGTCCGCCATCGCTACCGAGGCGCTCGCCGGATTGAGCGCCCTGATCGAGAAGCATGCCGTCACCTATCCGGAGTACCGCGTCCTCAAGCAGTGGCTCATCGATGTGGGCGAGGGCGGTGAGTGGCCGCTACTTCTCGACGTGTTCGTCGAGCACGACATCGAAGAGGTGAACTCGCGGAACTTCAAGGGCACCAAAGGAAGCATCGAGGGTCCGTACTACGTTCCCGGAGCGCCACAGCTCCCGGCCCGGTGCACGCTTCCGATGCGTGACGAAGATCGGGCGCACCCAGCGCTGGTCCTCCGGGGTCAGGTGACCGACCTGGACGGCGCAGGACTCAGCGGGGCAACCATCGAGTTGTGGCATGCCGACGACGAAGGCTACTACTCTCAGTTCGCACCCCACCTCCCCGAGTGGAATCTGCGCGGAACCATCGTGACCGACTCGGAGGGAAGATACGAGATCACGACTATTCAGCCTGCGCCTTACCAGATCCCGACCGACGGGCCCACCGGCCAGTTCATCGAGGCTGCCGGGTGGCACCCGTGGCGTCCGGCGCACCTCCACCTGCGGGTGACCTCTCCCGGCAAGCAGCCGATCATCACGCAGCTGTACTTTGCCGGTGGGGACTGGGTCGACGATGATGTCGCCACCGCAACCAAACCCGAACTGCTGCTCGATCCAGTGATCGACGACGCGGGACGTAAGGTGGTCGACTACGACTTCGCGCTCGATCCCGCCACGGACTGATACCCACCCACCATTTCCCCGGGTGAGACGATTCGCATCGCCTCACCCGGGGCATTGCTGTACAGGACAGGAAGCATGATGACAGGCAGAACGACCGAGTTCGTGCACACTAGCGACGCAGTGATCGAGGTCGTCGTCGAGGGTGACGGTCCGTCGGTAATTCTGCTGCCCTCACTGGGCCGCGAATCGTACGACTATGACGACGTCGCAGAGGGTTTGGCGCGGAACGGGTACCGCGTCTCCCGCCCGCAGCCCCGCGGAATCGGCCGGAGCGAAGGACCGCTCGACAACATCACCTTGCATGACCTCGCCGCCGACGTGGCAGCAGTGATCGAGGCGCAGGACAACGGCGCGGCAGTGGTGGTCGGCCATGCCTTCGGGCATTACGTCGCCCGGATGCTGGCCGCCGACCGGCCGGAGCTGGTGCGCGGCGTCGTGGTCGCGGCGGGTGGGGCGCGGCATTATCCTGCCGAGTTGACCACGCTGGCGGTGCAGTGCGCCGACTCGTCCCTGCCCGAATCCGAGCGGCTCCGCCATCTGCAGACCGGGTTCTTCGCACCCGGCAACGACCCCGCCGAGTGGCTCACCGGCTGGTACCCGTACGTGTCGAAACAGCAGCTCGCAGCCTCGGCCGCTACACCCAAAGAGGAGTGGTGGGCCGTGGCACATCAGCCGATTCTCGACCTTCAGGCAGCTCTGGACCCATTTCGACCCCGCGAGACGGCGAACGAACTGCGGGACCAGTTGGGCGAAGTGGTCACCGTGTCCGTCATCCCGAACGCCAGTCACGCACTACTGCCGGAAGCGCCCGCACAGGTTGTGCGGGCGCTCACCGACTGGATTCGGACTCTCGACAGCTGAGTGGCTATGCCCGCTCGAAGATGGCCGTCAATCCCTGGCCGCCGCCGATGCACATCGTTTCGAGTCCGTAGCGGGCGCCGCGACGGTCCATCTCGCGCAACAGGGTGGCGAGGATTCGCACTCCCGTCGCACCGACGGGATGGCCGAGCGAGATGCCCGACCCGTTGACGTTGGTGCGGTCGAAATCCTGTGTTCCGAAGTTCCATTCCCGCGTGACGGCCAGCGCCTGTGCCGCGAATGCCTCGTTCAGTTCGATCAGGTCGATGTCTGCGAGCGTCAGCCCCGCGCGCTTCAGTGCCCGCTCGGTGGACGGCACCGGTCCGATACCCATTTCGGACGGCTCGACCCCGGCCACCGCCCAGGTGACCAGCCGTGCGAGTGGCCGAAGGCCGAGACGCTCCGCCTGGGCACGGGTGGTGACGAGACAGGCTGCGGCGCCGTCGTTCTGCCCACTTGCGTTTCCTGCGGTGACGGTCGCATCCGGGTCGCTGTGGCCCATGATCGGGCGCAACCGGGCGAGCGACTCGACCGTCGTGTCCGCCCGGGGGTGCTCGTCCCGATCGACACGCTGCGGGTCGCCCTTGCGGCGGGGAACCTCCACCGGAACGATCTCCTCAGCGAACTTCCCCGACTCGATCGCTGCGACAGCCCTCTGATGGGATTTCACCGCAAGTTCGTCCTGCTCGCTGCGGCTGATGTTGTACTTGCGGCGCAGGTTCTCCGCCGTCTCGAGCATGCCGCCGGGAACCGGGTAGTTCCGGCCCCCCGCGGTCACCCGCCCGCGAGCCAGACGGTCGTGGAGTGCTGCCGGCGCTCCGCCCGCTCCCCAGCGCATCGACTCGGTGTAGTACTCGGCGCGGCTCATCGACTCCACGCCGCCGGCGATGACCAACTCGGCCACCCCCGTCTGCACACGCATCGCTGCGTCGAGCACTGCTTGCAGGCCGGACCCACAACGGCGATCGAGTTGCTGTCCGGGAACGGTCACCGGCAGGCCGGCATCCAGGGCCACGACCCTGCCGATGGCGGGTGCTTCACCGTTGGGGTAGCACTGCCCGAAGATGACGTCGTCGACGCTTTCCGGTTCGATCTTCGTGCGAGCCAGTAGCTCGGACACCACGCGGGCACCGAGGTCCGCAGCGGGAACGTCCTTGAACTGCCCGCCATAGCGTCCGACCGGGGTACGCAGGGGCTCACAGACGACGACATCGTTCGCCTGGGCATTCGAGTTTTCAGGCACTGCGGAAATCCCTTTCGTGATCGGTCCACTGCTGCGCCCATTCGCGCAGCTCGACCGCTCGGATCTTGGTTCCGTTTCCACCCACCGTGGTGGGCATTCGTTCGATGATGTGCACGGCGCTCGCAACCTTGAACGCTGCCAACGACTCTGCGCACCACGCCTTCAATTCGGCAGCGCCGGTTTCTGCACCCTCCGTGGGGACGACGAAGGCGATTGCCTGGGTGTATCCGCCGGCGCCGGTGATCCCGACGACCTTCGCCAGGTGCACGGACTCGTGCTCGGCCAACCGGTGCTCGATCTCCGCCGGATCCACCAGGAATCCGCGCAACCGCAGTACGTCACCCATCCGGCATACGTACGTATAGCCGCCGTCGCCCGTTGCGACGGCAAGATCGCCGCTGCGAAACCACCCGTCCGCCGTGAATGCTCGCGCCGCTGCATCCGGACTACCGAGATACGCGTCGACGACGTTCGGTCCGCGGACCTGAAGTTCACCCTGCTGACCGTCCGGTAGTACGGAGTCGTCCAGAGGGTCGGCTATCCGAACCTCGATCTCCGGGGACACCGGGCGTCCCCCACCGTTCCACCGCAACGATTCCGGGTCACCATCCGTCCAGAGCAGCATCAGGGCGAACACCTCGGACGACCCGAAGACGCCGGTGGTGACGGCACCGAACTCGTCGCGCACCCACGCTGCCACCTCATGAGACCGGCCGAGGAAGTCTGCGATACCGATCCTCTTCAGCGAGGACAGGTCAGCGCGTTCCCCGCCGTGCCAGGTGTCGTACAGGCGGGTGAAGAGGTCGTCGCCGCCCACGACGTGCGTGACCCTTTCGGACTGCATACGCCGGGAGGTCGCGGAGGCGTCGAACACCGGTTCCATCAGCAGCGCACCACCGCCCGCGAGTGTTGCCATCGCGGTACTGAATCCGAAGACGCCGGACACCGGTAGCACACACAGGGTCACATCACCGGGCTCGATGCCGAGAAGGCGGGCGTCCGCGCGTGCGTGGCGAACGATTGCACTTTCCCGATGTGCGGCCAGTTTCGGTACCCCGGTGGATCCCGAAGTCGTAAATGCCACTGCGAGCGGGTCGTCGGCGTCCGCGTGGGCGCCGGCCACGGTCGTGCTCGCCATGTCGGGCGTCTGCGGTACCCGCAAAGAACCGTCGGTCCCGTCACCCACGTTCCAGGCGCCGCTGCCGAGGTCGAACGCGGCGCACTCGAGCTCGCACGCGCCCACCTCCGGCCCTCGCACGACGGCGACGACCGGAGCCGGGATGTCGAGATCCTGCTGCGCATCCCGTAGTCGTCGGAACAGATCGAGTCCGTGGAACCGGGCGGCCACCGCCACTACCGCCGGCCTGGCCGAGGTGAGAATGTGGGCAATTTCCTGCGTGTTGTAGCGGGTATTCACGCCGATGACGTGTGCCCCGACCGCCGACGCCGCCCATTGCCAGAGCACCGCATCCGACCAGTTCGGAAGCAGCACAGCCACACACTGGCCACGCCGTATACCGGTCTGTCGCAGTTCCGACGCCACACTGGAGGCGCGTGCAGCGAACTCCGCGCGGCTTAGGGGTACCCGCCTGTCACCCACGACGTCGATCGTCATGACAGCATCCGGGTCGGCCGTCACCAGTTCGTCGAGAAGCGAAGCGAGCGAGTCACGGCGGGTGGCCGTGTCGTGCGCCGTCACGACAGCACCTCCGCCGAACGCAACTCGGTCAGCCACTGGTCCGCCAACGACCCGAAGTCGTCGACCTCCTCCATGGGGTAGTGGCCGATTCCGTCGAGCTTCGTGTAGCGCGCGTAGCCCGGTCGCGCCGAATTGATCACCGCTGCCACCTTCTCGACCGCACCGGTCTGGATCCAGGGGTCCTGTTCTCCGGCGACGACGTGGAGCGGGCACGTGATGTGGCCCAGACGGTTCCGGACGTCGTGCATTCCCCAGGCTATGAGATCCGAGGACGAAATCTCCGGGTCTTCACGCTTGTGCATCGTGGCGATCAGCTGGGCTGCCTCCGCGGGCACGGAGTGTCCCACCGAGGCCAGGGTGCCGAGGTAGGTGCGGTCACCGCGACTCGGACCGGCGACATCCTCGAGTTCGCGCCGCAGTCCGCCGACGTTGACCCGGCCGGGCCCTGCCTCGGCTGCCATCGCGATTGCGCCGGCCAGTGGGCGCTCGGGGCGCGTCGCCAGCTCGAGGGTCAGCTTCCCGCCGATCGAGCAGCCTATGACATAGGGTCGCTCGACTCCGAGCAGGTCGAGCACTTTCCACAGCCAGTTCCCAAAGACGACGAGATCGGTGACGGGCCCGCCGACCGCAGGCTCGGAGCGGCCATGACCGGGAAGGTCGGGCACGATCACCCGATAGCCCCTCCTCGACAGTGCCGATGCCACGTGCCGCCATTGCACCCCGCTCTGTCCCGCGGTGTGCAGGCACAGCACCGTGGGTGTGCCGTCCGTGGACGTGTCGGGTGTGACGATCTCGACGAACCCGAGAGCGCCATCGATGTTCAGATAGCGGGCCTCGATCATGAGCGGGCCTCCCTTCCCCCGGTGAGTGGCGGGGTGTCGTTCTGCTCGCGTCGTCGGTCATTCGCGGCGGCCCGGGCGTGGGTGACGAGGATGTCAAGTGGCTTGGTGAGACGCAGGTATTCGTAACCGTCTCCCGCGGAAGAGAATTCGCCTCGGATTGCACGCCGCATGAAGTCGTGATGTTCACCGAAGATCAAGTCCACCCATGTCGACGCCGGCGCGCGAAGCGTGAACGTCGCACCCCCCGGAACTCGCCTACTGATGTCGATGATGCGTCCACGGTAGATCCTCAGATGCACCTCACGGCTGTGCCCCGAACCGTCGAGGCAGCACAGGCCTATCGTCCCGTCCCAGGTGGCCAACGACGAGGTGAAGTTCCGGTCGTCGGCGAGTGCTTCGCGGAGAAGCTCCGCCCACGCGACGGTGCAGAAATCCGTGGCCGGATCGGTTCCGACGGCAGACCCCTCAGGCAGCCGCCAGGTTTCGACTCCTTGCTCCCGGACGCTTCCGTTCTCGTCGATCAACCGCAGATGCCGGTCGACCTCCACCGTGTCCTCGGACCGCTGAACGCGGGTGATCACCGACTCGGCCCGAACGACGTCGTCGGCCTCTACCGCCGACACGGTGTTCCATTGCAGACCCGTTCGGGCTGCGCCGTCCAGGTTCGATGCGTCGAGCACTCCGGCGATGACGACCCCCGTGAGTGACGCACCCGATCCGGGGAAGGTAGCGCCCGACGCGGCAATGACGTCGGACACCCGGCGCTCGGCGCTGACGGCCCTGTCGCCGACAGCCACGCGCTGCTGTTGCGTGAGGACACTCATTCCGACACTCTCCCCAGCAACTCGTCCGAGATGATCCGCATCTGAATTTCACTGGTACCTTCGAAGATCTTCGTCAATCGTGCGTCGCGCCAATGTCTTTCCACTTGAAAGTCGGTGGTGTAGCCCGCGCCTCCATGGATTTGCACGGCCTCACTGGTGACGCGTTCGGCCATCTCGGTCGCGACGAGTTTGCACATCGACGCTTCGAGAGAGCACCGGCGTCCGGTGTCGATATCGGTGGCCACCGAGTACATGAGCTGGCGGGCAGCTTCGATGTCGGCCGCCATCGTCGCGACCTTGAAGCGCAGATGCTGGAAATCTGCCAGTTCGTGACCGAACTGCCGACGGGTGTGGAGGTAGGCGATCGAGTCCTCGAGCGCGGCCCGGGCGAGGCCGATGGCCCGCGCAGCGGTGTGCGCACGACCCACCTCCAGACCACTCACTGCCAGGTAGAAGCCCTTGCCTTCCTCACCCAGCATCGCGCTGGCCGGCACCCGGTAGTTGTCGAACGACAACTCCCACGTGTTCCAGCCGAAATAGCCGATCTTGCGGATCTTGGTACCGCTGATGCCCTGCGGGAACTCGCCGCGCTCCTTCTCGATGAGGAAGGCGCTGATGCCGCGGTGCGGCTTGGCCGGATCCTTCTGCGGGTCCGTCCGGGCGAAGAGAACGAGGTAGTCGGCCTCGTCGGCGTAGGTGCACCACATCTTGGTGCCGCTCACCACCCAGTCGTCGCCGTCCCGGACCGCACGGCACGAAATGTTGGCGACGTCGGAACCGGCCTCCGCCTCGGACAACGCGTAGGCACCCAGGTACTCACCGCGCGCCACCTTGGGCAGCAGATCGGCTTCCTGCTCGGGCGTGAAGCCGCCCCCCATCCCGTTGCCACGCGCCAGGAGCCCCGACACGCTCATCCACGCACGGGAGAGTTCTTCGGCCACAAGGCAGTACTCGAATACACCGAGACCGAGACCGCCGTGCTCTTCGGGGATCATGATGCCGAAGAATCCGACGTCCGCCATGGCCTTCTTGAGGGTGTCGGGGATGGTTCCCTGGACCGGATCGAGTTCGTTGGCGACGGGCAGCACCTGGCTCATCGCGAAGTCGCGTGCCAGGTCACGGATCGCCAGTCGGTCCTCGGTGAGATATCGCGGCGAATCGGTTCGCGGCTGTGACGGCCGGTGAGTCATGGACACTCCTCATCCATTCGAGATTCGGGGCGCGAGACGGGGGAACTCAGGTTCCACACCCGAATCACATTAACGCTTGTTCACCCAGTACAGCACGGGTGCGCCGCCGGCGTCAACGGTGACCTCGGACAGCGCCGACTCAGGGTGCGCGGTATCCCACGAGGTTGAGCGCATAGACGCCGTACGAATCGGCAACCGCTTGCGCCGAGAGAGGACCCTCGGCCCGGTACCAGAGAGCGATGCCGGCACACATGGTCAAGACCGCGGTGACAGCCTGATGGACGTGCGGGACGTCGAAGTCGCCGCTGGTCACGCCCTCTTCCGCGATGGTGACGAAGAGATGTTCCTGCGCGTCCCGAGATCCGACCACCCGCTTGCGATCGACTTCTTCGAGGTACCGCAGTTCCGTGTTGGCGACCAGGCAGGCGCGCTGGTGTCGCGCGGCGTACAGCGAGTGCGCCACCACGGCAGCTCGCCACCGATCCGCCGGTGCCGGGCCCGCTTTCCGCAGGGCGTTCCGGGTAGCGGTGAACTGCTCGTCGCTGGCGGAACGCAGAATGTCGACGAGGAGCTCGGCCTTGTTCTCGAAGTGGTTATACACGTTTGCCGCACTACAACCGGCATTTTTCGCGATGTTCCGCATCGTCGCCGCGTGAAACCCCGAGAAGTAGAACTCGTCGAGCGCAGTGTCCAGAATGCGCTGCCGAACGGTCGGCTGAGCGGCGACGATTGACCGAGTGTTCATCTCTCGGAGAGTAGAGCGACCAGGACGGATGGGCAACAACCGTCGTCTTGACTACCCTCCCACCCTCGATTATGGTCCCCATCACATGAACGGCCGTTAATGACCGTGTTTCCTCACCCGCTCTGCACCGTGGAGGTACGCCGCCTTGAGCACCCTCGAAGAACGAATCCGCCGACTGGAAGACCTCGAGTCCATCCGGACACTCGATGCGCAGTACTGCCGTCTACTCGACGACGGCGACTGGAACGCTCTGATGGACTTGTTCACCGACGACGGAGAGTTCGACGGCCTGTCCAACCCCCGCGGTAAGGCCGAGATGAGGGAGTTCTTCTCCGGACTCGCCGCCGGTGGCCTCACGGCGTTCTGGCACTTCATCACCAACCTCGAGATCGACCTGGACGGTGACCGCGCGACCGTGCGCTCGTTTCTGTGGCAACCGTGCGTGTCGGGTGGCACCTCGTCGATCGCAGCGGGCCGATACACCGACGAGGTGGTCCGCGTCGGCGACCGCTGGCTGTACCGTCGCAAACAGGTCCGCTTCCACTACTTCGGGCCGCTGACCGACGGCTGGGACGAGAACCGGTTCGCGCTCGACTCCGCGCGCCGTGCGGCGGTGCACGCATGACCACCGACGCCTCCCTCACCGAATCCGGCGCCGCGATCTGGTCACCGATCCTCGCGTTGCCGGAGTTCGTCGAACTGCGACGACGTCGCCGCGCCGTGACGGCAAGCCTCGGCGTCGTCGCGGTCGGATTGTTCACCAGCTTCCTCGTCGGGTTCGCCTTCTTCCCCGAAGTGCTCGGCAGGACTGCACTATTGGGCATACCGCTCTCACTGTGGGTGGTGTTCTCCCAGTTCGCCGGCACCTGGCTTCTGGTGTACGCCTACTTCCGGCTATCCCGGACCTACATTCAGCCGGCCGCCGATGCGGCCGTTCTGGCCATCGAACTACGCCATCAGGAGCGTGCCGCATGACGGGCGAAGCCGATTACCTTGCCATTGCCATTTGCTCTGCGGTCATCTCCCTGACCCTCTGGGTCACCTTTGCCGCGTCCCGGCGCAGTCGCAGCGCCACCGGCTTCTTTGCGGCCGGTCGCTCGATCACCGGCTGGCAGAACGGTTTCGCGATTGCCGGCGAGTTCATCTCCGCGGGCAGCTTCCTGGGTACCACCGGACTGATCTTCTACAAGGGCGTCGACGGGGCCGTGATCCTGTGTACCTCCGTCGTCTCCTTCCTCCCTGTGCTGTTCCTCCTCGCCGAGAAGATGCGCAACGTCGGAAAGTACACTCTTGCCGACGTTCTCGTGTTCCGGACGGGTGCCCGGCAGGTCCGGGTGGTGGTCGCGCTCAGCACGATCGTCACCGGCACCTTCGTGCTGTTGGCCCAGCTCGTCGCGGCGGGCGTCCTCCTCGAGTCGGTCTCGGGCATTCCCTTCGGGCTGTCCGTCGTGGTCGCCGGAAGTTTGATGGGCATCTATGTCTTCGTCGGCGGCATGCTTGCCACCACCTGGGTCCAGGTGATCAAGTCGTCCATCTTGTCCGTGCTGGCCATCATCGTCTGCCTGGGAATTCTCGCGAAGTTCGGGTTCAGTCTCCCGTCCGTCTTGTCCGACGCCACCGACAACGCCGCCGCAGGAGACGCGATCCTGACGCCCGGACTCATCTTCGGACAGACCGGCGCAATCAATCTCATCTCGTACTCACTGGCCTTCGCCCTCGGCACCGCGGGCATGGCGCACATCCTCATTCGCTTCTTCACGGTCCCGGAGGCCGCGACTGCACGGAAGTCTCTCGGCTGGACTGTCGCGCTGTGCAGCGCCTTCTACCTGATCGTCATCGTGATGGGATTCGGCACCGCTGCACTTCTCGGACCCGACGGAGCAGATCGCGTCGGTGCCGGCGGCAACCTTGCGGCACCCACCCTGGTCACCGAACTCGGCGGCGGCGTCGGCACGGTAGGCGGATCCATCGCCTTGGCTATGGTGGCGGCCGTGGCATTCGCCAGCATTGTCGCCGTGGTCGCCGGTGTGGTGATCTCGGCGGCGGGCACATTCGCGCACGACGTCTGGCCCACCGTCACCCGCACGAAAGCCGCCGACACGGAATCCACAGACATCCGCGAAGCGAAGATCGCGCGGTACGCCGCGGTTGCGTTCAGCATCATCGCCATCGGGCTGACCATGGCCATTGGCGACAGCACGA
The DNA here is from genome assembly GCF_017656075.1 of Rhodococcus sp. ZPP. Classification (NCBI taxonomy): domain Bacteria; kingdom Bacillati; phylum Actinomycetota; class Actinomycetes; order Mycobacteriales; family Nocardiaceae; genus Rhodococcus; species Rhodococcus sp. ZPP. The sequence continues at coordinate 3,959,273 of NZ_CP058638.1, read as the reverse complement.
ATATCACCTATTTCATGGGAATGGCGTTCATGGTAGCGGGAAGCGCTCACCTCCCCAGCCTGCTCCTCAGTCTCAACTGGCGACGGTTCAACAGCACAGGAGCCGTGTGGGGAATCTCCGTGGGGCTGGCGTCGACCGTGATCAGCCTGATGTTCACAGAGGCGCTCTGGTTGGGCAGCGGACCGGCACCGCTCACCATCCAATTGCCCGTCATCATCACAATGCCTCTGGGTTTGGCTGCAGCAGTGATCGGCTCGCTCGTCGCGGAACGGCGGAACGGCATCAAGTCCGACCGAGACGAAAAGTTCGCCGAAATGCTGGTGCGGGCCGAGACCGGCATCGGAGCGGAGCTCGCCGAGGCGCACTGACGGCTTCGCCCGTGAGGGCTTCGCCCCTGTGAGTACTTCTTAACCGCCCGATGTTAATAAGTACTCACGGGGCGCGGAGCGCACAACCCGCGACCGGTGATGAGTGGCAGATCCAGTGCGGTGACGAGTCCGGGTTCGGCCTCGACGACGGCGTGCACCGAGTTCACCAGTCGCATCGCGGTGACGATCATGCCCGACACGTTGTGGTCACCGTTTTCGCCGTTGTGGTTGAACTCGACGGACATCATCGGCTCTCCCGTGATGTCGATGCGATAACAGCCGTCACCGCGGTTCGGCTTCGGCCACTCGGGCATCTGGTCCGGATGCGTCCGGGTGATGTGCTCGAGTACCACGCGCGGTACGCCGTCGACGGTGCCGATGACCTCGAACCGCACGGCAGCCGTCGTGCCTGCGGGGATGTGACAGGACACGACGTCGAGGTCGTGGTCTGCCGGAATCCGTGCGACCTTCTCCACCAGCGGCTCGTCGAGTGTGATGTCGAGGCCTGCCGCGATCTGGCGGACGACGCTTCCCCACGCCAGCGACAGCACTCCGGGCTGAAACAGCATCGGCGTCTCGTCGAGAGGTTTCCCGAATCCGAAGATGTCACGCATCACCACGGGCTGGTAGTACGTGGAATAGTCGGCGATCTCGTAACAGCGGACCTCGTCGATGCGCTGCGACAAACTTGTCATGGCTAGCGGCAGAACGTCATTGGCGAACCCTGGGTCGATGCCGTTGACGTGCAGACTGGCGCCACCCTGCTCGCCGGCACGGCGGATGCGGTCGACGAGTTCGGCCGGGACGACGCCGATCGGATATTGCAGTAGCACCGGACCCGACGACACGACGTTGACGCCCGCTTCGAGAAAGGAGATCAGCTCCTCGACGGCCTCGAAGATGCGGTCGTCCGTCATCGCGGTATGCACGATGCAATCCGGTTTCAACGCGAGCAGGGCAGCCTTGTCGTCGGTGGCCCTCACCCCGAGTTCACGGTCGAGGCCGGCCAGTTCACCGGCGTCCTTCCCGACCTTGTCCGGATTGGACACCCAGACGCCGACCAGTTCGAGGTCGTCGCGGGCATCGATCCCTGCGATGGCATGTCGCCCGACTGTGCCGGTAGACCATTCGACGACGCGGTAGCTCATGGCTTCTCTCCGAGTTTCAGATCAGGAAGGCCGAGGTCGAGGTTCGGCTGGTCGAGGCCTCCGTCGACCTCGAGTACCTTGCCGGTGATGTACGAACCCGCCTTCGAGGACAGGTAGAGCACGGCCGCCGCGATGTCTTCGGGGTCGCCGATCCGGCCGAGCGGGGTGACGCTTTCCATCGACGCTTTCACCGCCTCGTCGGAGGCGACGAATTCGAGTGCGGACGTCAACACCGACCCCACGGCGATCGCATTGACGCGGACGTGAGGGCTCAGATCGCGGGCCGCCAGCCGGGTGTAATGTGCCAGTGCGGCTTTCGCCGTTCCGTAGGCAAGATAGCCGCGGCCGGACAGCCTGCCCATCACCGACGAAATGTTCACCACCGACCCGCCGTCGTGCGCGAGCATGTGCGGAACCGCCGCCCGCACAAGTGCATGTGCGGTGCTCACATTGAAATGAAATGCCTCCTCGAGATAGTCCGAGTCGGTGTCGAGAAGGGCGTTGGGGATGGTGCCGCCGACGTTGTTGACGACGATGTCGAGCCTTCCGAACTCTTCCTGCGCGGCGTCCGCGAGCGCGGCGACGGCGTGCAGATCCATGAGATCGGCGGGCACGACCAACGCGCGTCGCCCGGCCTCCTCGATCTGCGTCGCCACCTTCTGCAGCTGATCGGCATGGCGGGCGGAGATGGCGACGTGAGCGCCCGCCTCCGCAAGCCCCACCGCGGTGGCCGCGCCGATGCCGCGGCCCGCGCCCGTGACGACGGCGACCCGGCCGTCCACTCTGAACCGATCGAGGATCATGGCGGCTCCTGTTGTCGTTCCCCCTTCGGCGAATGTAACAGGTTCTAGTTTGTGAGTGGAGTCGTTTCCCGGGAGAAGCAGCTCCGCCGCCTGTGAGTACTTATTAACCGCGGGCGGTTAATAAGTACTCACAGCTCGAGCGGGGTGCCCACATAGTTCTCGGCGATGAGGGTGCGTCCGGCGACTGATCGGGTGACCATGTCGAGTTCGGCGATCTGCCGCTTGTGGCCGAATCCGGTGTCGTCGGGGAGCCGATGCAGCATCGAGGACATCCACCAGGAGAAGTGCTGGGTGCGCCAGACGCGCGGCATCACCGTGTCGGTGTAGCTGTCGAGCCCGGCCCGACTGCGGGTGGTGAAGTACTCGGACATCGCCTTGGACAGGAAGTAGACGTCGGCGATCGCGAGGTTCATGCCCTTCGCGCCGGTGGGGGGCACGGTGTGGGCGGCGTCGCCGGCCAGGAAGAGGTTGCCGTGCTGCATGGGCTCGCACACGAAGCTGCGGAACTGCAGGATCGATTTCTGAAATATCTTGCCGTCCTTGATTTCTGCGCCCTCGCCGTCGACGCGGGCGTGCAGTTCGGACCAGATACGGTCGTCGGACCAGTCATCCACCGAATCGTCGGGGTCGACCTGCAGGTAGTGCCGCTGCACCTGCGGGGTGCGGGTGCTGATCAGCGCGAAGCCGCGCGGGTGGTTGGCGTAGATCAGCTCTTCCGACGACGGCGGGGCCTCGGCGAGGATGCCGAACCAGGCGAACGGGTACTGACGGAAGTGGTCCGTCCGCACGGTGGCCGCCGGGATCAGGGCGCGGGTGCTGGTCCGCGACCCGTCGCATCCGCCGACGAGGGCGCACGTGAGGGTCTGCTCGTTGCCGTCGGCATCGCGATAGATGATCTTGGGGGATTCGGACGTGTGGTCGTGCACGTGCACGTCCGATACGCCGAAGCGGAGGTCACCGCCGTCCGCGAGCCTGCGGGCGATGAGGTCCTTCAGCACCTCGTGCTGCGGGTACACCGTGACCGCGCGGCCGCCGGTGAGTTCGTCGAACGCGATGCGGTGCCCCTTGCCGCCGAACCGCAGTTCGATGCCCTGATGGGTGTGCCCCTCACGCTTGATGCGGTCGCCGAGCCCGGTGTCGACCATCAGATCCACCGTGTTCTGCTCGAGCACACCGGCGCGGATCGTGCCCTCGACCTCCTCGCGGGTGCGGGTTTCGAGTACCACAGACTCGATGCCCTGCAGGTGCAGAAGGTGGGACAGCATCAGTCCTGCGGGGCCTCCGCCGACGATCCCGACCTGTGTGTTCATGCGCAGACTCCTCGCGTAGTTCGTGACACCAGTCACTGTTGCGCCCGAACCGCACTCCCGAAACCTCCACTTTCACTGAGTGAAAGACCACTAGGCGACGCCGCGCGAGATGCCCCGTGCCGCCGCCCGCACGGCGGGAATCAGCGGTGCCGGATCCTTCTCCGCAGGCACCACGACCGACACGGCGGCCACGACCTCGCCCGTCGACCGCGACACCGGCGCAGCCACGGCCAGCGTCCCGATATTGAGATGTTCACGGCAGGTGACCCATCCGGTTCGGCGAATGTCGTCGAGGGTGCTGCGAAGCCGGTGTTCGGTGGTGATGGTCGCCGGGGTGAAGCGCTCGAGGCCGGCTGCGAGCACGGCGTCGAGCAGCTCGCCGCCGCCGAACGCCAGCAGAACCAGACCACCACTCGACGCGTGCAGCGGCAGCCGTCCCCCGGCACGCCCGACCACGGTCACGGCACCCCGCGCGGACAGTCGCTCGATGTACAGCGCTTCGAGCCCCTCCCGGACCACCAGCTGGACGTTTTCGCGGGTGGCCTCGTAGAGGTCCTCGAGATACGGCAGCGCCACCTGCCGCAGTCCGTGGGCGCGGGGCGCGAGAGCCCCCAATTCCCACAGCTGGACCCCGATTTCGTAGGTTCCGTCGTCGGCCCGCTCGAGTGCGCCGTGTTCCACCAACTGCCGGCACAGCCGATGCACGGTGGGCAGGGGCAGACCGGTACGCCTGCTCAACTCCGACTGGGACAGACGCGGCCGTTGCGACGTGAACGCACCGAGAACGAGAAATGCCCGGCCCAGCATGCTGCGTTCGTCGGCTCCGGCCATGCCGCCAGTATTCCGCGTGTGGTGCGGCGAACCGACGCCGTTTGACACGGATCTATGACTCACCACACAATCGGTGCGCAATATGAACTTGTGTTCAAGTGACGAACACTGCTGAAGCCGAGGATCTGATGACCACTTCCGAACGGAGCGCGATGCGCTCCTCCACTGCCCTCTGGGTCGCACCCCTCTGCTGGGTGGCGGTGTTACTCGACGGGTTCGATCTCGTGGTGCTCGGCGCCGTGATCCCCTCGCTGCGGGACGACGCCGACTGGAGTCTGTCTACAGGCACAATCACGTTCATCTCGACGTTCGGCCTGGTAGGCATGACGATCGGGGCGCTCGTCATCGGCACGCTCACCGACGTGATCGGCCGCAGGCGCGCGCTGCTGTACGCGGTCGCGGCATTCTCGCTCTTGACACTGCTGTGCGCGGTAGCGCCCAACCCGTTCTTCTTCGGACTGTTCCGATTCCTCGCCGGCGTGGGCCTCGGTGGCGCACTCCCGACGGCGCTGGCTCTGGTCAACGAATTCTCGAAGAAGCAAGGCGGCGGTTCGGCATCGACTCTGCTGATGACCGGGTATCACGTGGGTGCGGTCGCGACGGCCGCGCTGGCCATCGTGCTGATCGAGCCGTTCGGCTGGCGGTCGATGTTCGTTGCAGGTGCGCTGCCCGCGATCGTGCTGATTCCCCTGATGTTGCGTTACCTCCCCGAATCGCCGTCGTACCTCCTCGCGCAGGGCAAGCGGTCCGAGGCCGAGGCCATCGCGAAGCAGTACGGACTGGAACTGGAACCCGCGCCGGCCGCCGACGCACCCGTCGCGTCCGCAGCCAATCCGGTGCGCGCCCTGTTCTCACGTCCGTTCCTGCGCAACAGCATCGCTATCTGGGTCACGTCCTTCATGGGACTGCTGCTCGTCTATGGACTCAACACCTGGTTGCCGACCATCATGCGCGAAGCCGGATACAACCTCGGGGCCTCGCTCACCTTCCTGCTCATCCTCAATGCCGGCGCGGTGGTCGGACTTCTGATTGCCGGCGGCGTGGCCAACAGAATCGGCCCTCGTCCTGCGGCGATCATCTGGTTCGCCGGCGCCGCGGTGTTCCTGGCGTTGCTCAGCGTCAAGGTGTCGTTCGGGATCTATGTGCTGGTGTTTCTCGCCGGGTGCTTCGTGTTCAGTGCGCAGGTGCTGGTTTACGCATTCACCTCGGCGAACCATCCGCCGCAGATCCGTGCGACCGCGCTGGGCTGGTCTGCAGGCGTGGGACGCGTCGGCGCGATCTGCGGTCCCATTCTCGGTGGGGTGATGCTGGGAGCCGGTTACGCCGTCCCGTGGGGCTTCTATGCGTTTGCCCTGGTGGGGCTGCTCGGTGCGATTGCTGTGGCTACCACTCGGACGGTCCGCTGAGATTCGTGGCCGCCGGGCGATGAGTTTCGGGCATGTGCGTGGTCCATATCGGTGAGGATTGATCGAAATCACCCGAGAGGACCACGCCATGAAACCCATCACCCCTTGCCTCTGGTTCGACGACCGCGGTGAAGAGGCAGCAAAGTTCTACACCTCCCTCTTCCCGGACTCACGAATCACCGACGTGACCTATTACGCGCCCGGCACACCCGGCCCCGAGGGCAAGGTTATGACGGTGTCCTTCGACATCAACGGGCAACCGTTCACCGCACTCAACGGCGGCCCGCAATTCACGTTCAGCGAAGCCATCTCGTTCGAAGTGAGGTGTAAGGATCAGGACGAGGTAGACCGATACTGGGCGGCTTTCACGTCAGACGGTGGAGAGGAAAGCCAGTGCGGCTGGGTGAAGGACCGCTTCGGAGTCTCCTGGCAGGTGGTCCCCGAACGCCTGTACGAGCTGATGAGCGACCCCGACACCGCCGCGGCCCAGCGCGCCGTCCAGGCGATGCTCCAGATGCGCAAGTTGGACATCGCCGCACTCGAGAAGGCGTTCGCGCAGCCGTGAGCTCCGTCGAGGAGAGGTGACGAGAAGGGGATGACACCGTGACCGCACAGCGCAAGACACACATCAACGGGGTGCATACGGTGGCCGTACCTGTCGCCGATCAGGACAGGGCCCTCGAATTCTACGTCAGCACACTCGGTTTCGAACGCCGCATGGATGCCGAGTTCGGCGAGGGGCAGCGCTGGGTCGAGGTGGCACCCCCAGGATCAGTCACCTCCATTGCCCTGGTTCCGGAACGTGAGGGCGCACCGGCCGGCGTCGAGACCGGCATTCGGCTGTCCACTGCGGACGCCGACGCCGATCATGCGACTCTCGCGGCGCACGGTGTCGATGTGGACGCGGAGGTCATGCGCCTCGGCGACTACGTACCGCCCATGTTCTATTTCCGCGATCCCGACGGCAACCGGCTCGTACTCGTCGAACTGCCACTTGAGAGCCAGGCGGACACAGAAAACTAAGCAGACACAGAGAACTTCCCGGACACAGTGGCGTCCGTCGGCCCCTGAAGAGACCCGGCCGTCAACGTCAGCGTGCGACCGGCGCGCTCGGCATCGAGCAGTTCGTGGGTGGCCACGACGACGATGGCACCTCGTGCGGCTTCTTCGTCGATCACGTCGTTGATTACGGCGCGGGCCTGCGCATCGAGTCCGGTGGTCGGCTCGTCGAGGAGCAGTAGGTCACCGCGTTGCACGAGCGCCTGAGCAAGCAACGCGCGTTGCCGTTGACCGCCCGACAGCGTACCTACTTGCCGCGCAGCGATATCCGTGATGTCAAGCCTCGTCAACGCAACCTCCACAGCTTGGCGGTCGTCGGGGGTGAGGCGGCGAAACAGTCCACGGCGCTGCCACGCGCCCATGCCGACGAGCTCGCGCACCGTGAGGGGCAGGTTGTCCCCGACCGCCGTGCGTTGTGGCACGTAGGCAACGGGCCGCCCGCGGAGGCCGTCGATGCTTCCGGACGTGGGGCGCAGGATGCCGGCCAGTACATGGAGCAGCGTCGACTTGCCGGACCCGTTGTGCCCTATGAGCGCGGTAACCGCCCGCTCAGTGAAGGATGCGCTGACACGGTTCAGCGCCACGGCGGTCCCGTACCGCACGGTGAGTTCGCTTACGACAATCATTATCGCTTAGGTTAGCACCATGCAGTGGCTACTCGATCCGTTCATGGTGTCTTTCGTTCGCCGGGCGTTGTTCGCCGGAATGCTGGTCTCCGTTCTGTGCGGGTTGGTGGGCACCTGGGTGGTGGTACGCGGAATGGCGTTCATGAGTGAAGCCATCTCCCACGGGATGTTGCCCGGCGTGGCGGTCGCGTACCTCGCGAGCGCCAACCTCATCCTCGGCGCAGCCGCGAGCGCGGTGGTGATGATTCTTGGCGTTTCGTGGGTGTCGAAGAATTCCCGGCTGTCCGAGGACACGGGCATCGGTCTATTGTTCGTCGGAATGCTCGCACTCGGTGTGGTCATCGTCTCGCGGGCACGATCGTTCGCGGTCGATCTCACGGCGTTCCTGTTCGGGGATGTGCTGTCGGCAACGTGGGACGATCTGATCTGGCTCACCGCAGCCGTTGTGGTCGCAGCCCTGATCTCCGTGGTGGCCTACCGGCCGTTCGTTGCTCTGGTCTTCGACGAACGCAAAGCACACACACTGAGACTGCGCCCGCGGTTGGCGCACCTGGCGCTGCTCGCCCTGGTAGTCCTCGCCGTCGTAGCGTCGTTCCGCATCGTCGGAACATTGCTCGTCTTCGGACTCCTGGTTGCGCCCTCCGCCACCGCGGCACTCTTCGGCCGCTCGCTTGTCGCAACCATGGGTCTGGCCGTGCTGCTCGGATGGTCGGCCACAGCCCTTGGACTGATCGTGTCGTGGAACGCCGACACCGCCGCGGGCTCCACCATTGCCGGACTGGCCGTGCTGCAATTCTTCGTCGCCGTACTCATCCGAACTGCAGTGATGCGCCTTCGTGCAGCGAGTTCGCCCGCGCCTGTGCCGATTGGCTAGCCTATCAGTAATGATTATCATTAGTAATAGATGGAGTGCATAGTGCAGAACAGGACACTGGTGCGCGCGGCGATCGCCACGTCGATCGCCGCGCTGGTATCGACCGGGTGCGGCTCGGACGCGACGGACGCGACGGGCGAGACCGCGCCCAGCGGCCAGAGCAGGCCTGGCAGCGACCTCGCGGCCGAAGCAGGAGCCACCGAGGTAGAGGGGCCCGAGCCACGACTGGTCGTCGCAGACGCGCTGTCCGGCCGTGTCGACGTCCTCGATCTGACGACCGCGGACAAGGTCCATTCGTTCCATTTCGACCATCCGACGGTCCTCACCACAGTCAAGGACCGCTACGCGTTCGCAGTCGATGCATCGGGCGGCACCGTGCATGTGGTCGACGCCGGATCATGGACCATCGACCACGGCGACCACAACCACTCTTACACCAAGGCCCCCATCGAGATCGGCAAGCTGACCGGCAAACAGCCGGGAGCCGTCGTAATCGGTGACGACAAGGTCGCCACATTTTTCGATGCCGACGGCCGCGCCGACGTGATCGACTTCGCGCAGCTGCGCAAGGACAGCGCCGAGGTCGGCGAGGTCGTGCCGTCCGCATCTGCGCACGCCGGAATGGCGATACCCGTCGCCGATCGCTACCTCGTCTCTCGACCGGGCACCGGCGCAGGGGCTTTCGCACCGGCTTCGTTCGAGCTCCGCAACGCGAACGGCGGGGTGGAGACGGCATTCGACGTCGCGTGCCCGGCAGCGAACGGACACGCCGTCTTCGACTCCTACGCGCTCGCGGCGTGTGACGATGGTGTCTTCCTCGCACGCGTCACCGGCGGACAGTGGACGGCGGAGAAGATTCCGTACCCGGAAGGCATCGGACCGAGCACCCGCCCCACCGCGTTCCGTGGGACGGACGGAACGCCCCTCCTAGCCGCGACAGCGGGATCACCTATCGCCAATGACGGTGTGCTGCTGCTCGATCCACTGACCCACCACTGGACCCACGTTCGGACGCCGGCCGCGGCGCTCGACGTAAACCTGTCCGGCGACGGCCGCTCGCTCTTCGCCGTCCTCGCCGACGGCACCTTCCGGGTGTTCGACGCAGCGTCCGGGGCGGAGACGGCATCCGCCCCGGCCCTGACCGGCGACAAGCCGCACGAGTCCGCAGCGATCACCGTCGGCGGCAATCGCGCCTACGTCACCGACCCGGAAGCGAAAGCCGTGATAGAGATCGACTATCGAGACAACGCACGAATAGCACGCAGGCTTGATGTCGGAATTTCCGTCTCCTCGGTCAGCGTCGTGGGTTCATGACGGCGACGTTGCGGCGCCTGGTGCCGCTCGGTCTTCTGCTCGCGCTCACCGCCTCGGCCGTCACCGCGTGTGCCTCCTCCGCCTCCGATGGCCCGTTGGTGGTGGTGACGACGAACATTCTTGGTGACGTGGTAGAGAACGTCGTCGGGGATCAGGCCGACGTCATGGTGCTGATGCCGAGGAATGCCGACCCGCACTCGTTCGAGATCTCGGCGCCGGAAGCCGCACGGGTGGCGAGCGCCGATCTCGTCGTATCCAACGGACTCGGGCTCGAAGAGGGATTGGGAAGCACTGTCGAAGCTGCCCGGGCCGAGTCGATCCCGATTCTCGAGGTCGGTGAGCGTGTGCGGCCCATCGAGTACGGCACCGGGCAGTCCTCGGGCTTACTGGACCCACATATCTGGACCGATCCGGACCGCATGCGCGACGCTGTCGCCCTTGTTCGCGACGCGGTCATCGAGCACGTGACCGGTGTGGACGCACAGGTGATTCGAGATCGATCCGATGACTACTCGGGTCAACTCGAGGAGCTGACCGAGCGGATGACGTCTCGGTTCGCAGGCATTCCGGAAGAGCGCCGCACACTGGTCACGAACCATCATGTATTCGGCTATCTCGCAGAGCGATTCGATTTCGAGGTGGTCGGCGCCGTCATTCCGAGTGGGACCACGCTGGCCTCACCCAGCGCTTCCGACCTGTCGCAACTCGCCGCCACCATCACTTCCGCGAAGGCACCGGCAATCTTCGTGGATTCGTCACAACCGAATCGGCTCGCCGAGGTGCTGGCTTCGGAGGCGAGGTTGCCCGTCGCCGTCGTCTCCCTGTTCACCGAGTCACTCGGGGACGTGGGGTCGGACGCCGGGACCTACATACAGATGATGGACTCCAATTCCCTCACGATCAGCCGGAACCTGGCGTCGTGACACATCGCCACATGCACATTCATGGCTTTGACAATCATTTGCGATAAGGAGTACTTCTCATGGGTGACCCTTTTGCGTAGATCTCCCCTGCCCGCGGCCGTTGTTGCTCTAGGACTCTCGGCTGCGCTCTTGACCTCCTGCTCTTCCGACTCGGCCGATGCTGCCACCGACAACGCAACGCGCACCGATTCGGCGACGCCCCGCCTCGCGTTGAGCTACGACGGAGGTGTTCTCGTGCTCGACGCGAAGACACTCGATGTCGTCGGAACCGCCGAGATGGACGGGTTCAACCGCCTCAATCCGGCGGGGGACGGCCGGCATGTACTTATCAGCACGGGCAGCAGTTTCACCGCGCTCGACACCGGTACCTGGACGGACGGCGACAGCCATTTCGTCAGCGATCCGGCTGTCACGGACATCTCGTTCGACGCGACGACGCCCGGGCACGTGGTCCGGCACGACGGCAAAACGGTGCTGTTCGACGACGGAACCGGCTTGGTGCGCGTCTTCGACCCGGCAAAGCTCGCCGATGGTCTGCCCGAGACCACCGACTACACGACACCGGAAGCGCACCATGGTGTGGCGGTCGAACTGTCGGACGGCAGCATGCTCACCACGGTGGGCAACGAAGACGAGCGGACCGGCATCGTCGTACTCGACCGCGACCGCAAGGAGATTGCGCGCAACGAGGAGTGCCCCGGCGTACACGGCGAAGCCGTGGCGGCGGACGAAACCGTGGTTGTCGGTTGCCAGAACGGCCTGCTGATCTACCGTGACGGCGTCATCACCAAGGTGACCAGTCCCGATCCGTACGGACGCATCGGCAACCAGGCCGGGGACGAGAATTCCCCGATCATCCTGGGCGATTACAAGACCGACCCGGACGCCGAGCTCGAGCGTCCTCAGCGGGTCAGCCTGACCGACACCACCACCGGACAGCTGACGCTCGTCGACCTCGGCACCAGCTACACGTTCCGTTCCCTCGGCCGCGGTGTGCACGGTGAAGCGCTCGTCCTGGGTACCGACGGCGCACTGCACGTGATCGATCCCGGGTCCAAGACGGTGACCCGTACGGTGCCGCTGATCGACCCCTGGACCGAGCCGGAGAAGTGGCAGTCGCCCCGGCCCGCTCTGTTCGTGCAGGACGGCACGGCCTACGTGACCGATCCGGCGAAGAACAGGATCCACGCGGTCGACCTCGAGTCCTGGACCGTGTCCGATTCGGCCGATCTTCCGCAGACGCCGAACGAGATCACCGGCGTCACCGGCTGACGCAGTGAAGGCGTATCGGATTCGGACCCGCGAGGGGTGGGTCCGAATCCGATACCGTCACGACGCGTCGGTTGTGCCCGCGAGCGGACCGAGTTCCTCGTCGAGTGCTTCCTGCACCACAGCCATCGCCGACAATCCGGCGGGGGCACCGCAGTAGGCGCTGGCGTGAATGACCGCCTCCACGATCTCCGTGCGGGTCAGACCGTTTCGAAGAGCTCCGCGCACATGCCCTTTCAGCTCACCGTGCGCCCGCAGTGCAATCAGCATCCCGAGGTTGAGCAGGCTACGGCTGCGCCGATCCAACCCGGGCCGGTTCCATACAGCACCCCAGACGTGTTCACTGACGAATTCCTGCAGAGATTCGCTGTCGGTACCGGCAGTGCGGGTGAGCGCCCGCTCGACGAAATCAGCGCCCATCACCTCGCGGCGCACTGCCAGCCCCGCCTCGACTGCGGGACTTCGACCACCACCGGTCGGGCCGGCCGGTTCTGCTTCGGTCATCGGTTCACTCCTGTTCCGGTGCCTCGATCGTCACCACCGTCACTCTACGAACTCCCACCTGCCGTGCTTGCAACACCCGAGCGATGTCGGTGCGGCCGGATATAACGGAACCCGACAACATGAGGAAGTGTGGGAGCTGTGATGCCGACCGAGCACGAGGTGCGCACGATGATGCTGGCTCTGCCAGAGGCACACGAGGTGGTGGTCGCCAACTGGGGTGACCAGCCGACCTTCCGGGTGCGCAACAAGATGTTCGGTCTGGTCGGGTACGGCGCGCCCACGGTGTGCCTGAAAGCCACCCTCGAAACCCAGACCGCCCTCGTCCAGGAAGATCCCGAGGTGTTTCTCGTGGCGCCGTTCTTCGGGCGCTGGGGGTGGATCGACGTGGTCCTGGAGGCGGTGACGTCGACCGAACTGGCGGAGCTGGTCGAGGAGGCGTGGCGCCTCACCGCCCCCAAACGTGTCGTCGCCGCGTACGACAAGGAACGGGGTGCTACTCCGCTGTCGTGAATCGCCCGAGCTGGTGCCGCAGGGCACTTTCGAGATCGGGGCGCCGGAACCGGTGCTCGCACGAGAGAAGCCGTCCCGGAACAACTCGCTGATTCGCGAGGGCCAGTTCTCGGGCCCCTTGCTCACCCAGGAGTAGTTTGGGTCCGAAGTCGGGCACCGGTAGGAACGCCGGCCGGTGCACCACCGACGCAAGTACCGCCGTGTACTCCGCGTTGCGCACGGGGTTCGGCGCGACGGCATTCACCGGACCAGTCAAGCGCGTGTCGACGACGGCCCGATGGTAGATGTCCACCAGGTCGTCGAGGTCGATCCACGACAACCATTGCGTACCTGCACCGAGCCGGCCACCGAGTCCCACTTCGAAGAGTGGCCGCTGTAGCCGCAGGACACCACCTTTCGGCGATTGGACGATACCGGTCCGCACGGCTACCACCCGCGCGCCCGCATCGGAGGCGGAAGCGGTCGCACCTTCCCACTCTGCCACCGTGTCGGCGAGGAAGCCGTCACCACGCTCGTCGTCTTCGTGCAGGAGCTCGTCGCCGCGGTCCGGACCGTAGTAGCCGATCGCCGACGCAGTGACGAAGACCTTGGGTCCGTCGGCGGTGGAACCAATCAGCTCTGCCAGCCGCCGAGTGGGTTCGATGCGGCTGTCCCGAACGGCACGGCGGTGGCTGTCGGTGAAGCGGCCCGCAATGGACGCGCCGGCGAGGTGGATCACCGCGTCGACGCCCGCGAGGAGATCGGCGGCCGGAGCGGCCGGGTTCCAACGCCGCTCGTCCGGGGTCCGCGGCGTGCGGCGCACCAAGCGGACGACCCGGTGACCTCCCGTGGCGAGAAACGCGGTGAGAGCCGAACCCACCAAGCCCGAACTACCGGTCACCGCGATCGTGCGGGAACCCGGCGCCAGGGTCGATGCCCACTGGTGGCGGGCCATGTCGTCGGCGACCTGGCGATGCCGGTAGCGGAACGTCGAGGTCAGGAAGCGGCTAGGGACGGCGGTGTCGACCCGGTCGGTCATCCGGGTCTCGTCTTCGGATACGACCTCGAACGTGTGCGTGTGCCGCCACGGCACCAGCAACCGCATCGGGAGCCCCGCCGAATAGTCGACGAACTGCCGCGGCGGGTCGTACCCCGCTGGGTCGTGTCGGGCTGTCCACCGCAGGCCGCCCGGCAAGCGCAACACCGCCCGCCCCGCCTTCAGGGATTCCGCTTCCTCGTCGAGCGACAGCGGCTGCCACGGCGGCGACAGCCGAGTGAAGGCCCCGGGTCTCGTATGCCACGCGAACAGCTCGTCCCGCGCGGATCGGATCACGCTCGAATGCACGATGCCCATCACTCGACCCTAGCGTTGATCGAGCGAGGCGGCACCCGTGACGGGTAGCGTATGGGAATGACACAGTTACGCGTACTGGTCACGGGTGCTACGGGATACATCGGTGGACGCCTCGCACCCCGACTGCTGGAAGCCGGGTATCAGGTGCGGGTGCTGGCACGTTCCCCCGAGAAGCTCACCGATGTTCCGTGGGCATCGGACGTCGACATTGCTCGCGGTGACCTGAGCGATCCCGAATCCCTTTCTGCCGCTTTCGCGGACGTGGACGTCGTCTACTACCTCGTCCATTCCATGGGCGGCCCGGACGAGTTCGAGGAGGCCGAACGGGTCAGCGCGGAGAACGTCGCTCGAGCCGCCCACACGGCCGGGGTTGGACGCATCGTCTATCTGGGCGGGCTCCACCCCGAATCCGCGGACCTGTCTCCGCACCTCCGTTCTCGGACGGAAGTCGGGAAGATCCTCACCGAGTCCGGCGTGCCCACAATGGTCCTGCAGGCCGGGGTCGTCATCGGATCTGGTTCGGCCTCTTTCGAAATGATTCGTCACCTCACCAACAGACTTCCCGTGATGACGACGCCGCGGTGGGTGAACAACAAGATCCAGCCCATCGCCGTCCGCGACGTCCTGCACTACCTCGTCGCGGCAGCGGAGGCCCCGTTACCGCGCAGCCGCTCCTACGACATCGGCGGCCCCGACGTGATCCGGTACGGCGAGATGATGCAGATCTATGCGGAGATCGCTGGACTGCGGCAACGCAGAATTCTCGTCCTGCCCGTGCTCACACCGAAACTCGCCGGTTTGTGGATAGGACTGGTCACCCCCATACCGCGTTCGCTGGGCCGGGCACTGATCGAATCACTGCACAACGATGCCGTCGTCGGCGAGCACGACATCGACGACGTGATTCCACCACCGGCAGCAGGGCTGACGTCGTACCGTGACGCCGTTCGATTGGCGTTGCGGCGCATCGACAACGGCGAGGTCGAGACCACCTGGGCAAGCGCCTCCCCCGTGGGTGCCCCGTCCGATCCGCTTCCGTCCGACCCCGACTGGGCCGGTGAGGTTGTCTACACCGACGAGCGCAGCAAGGAGTGCGCTGCGGATGCGCACACCCTGTGGAGCGTCGTCGAGAGTATCGGCGGGGAAAACGGATGGTACTCGTTTCCGCTGGCCTGGTCCGTGCGTGGCTGGCTCGATCGGATCGCCGGTGGTGTCGGGCTCACTCGCGGTCGTAGAAATCCGAAGCAGCTCAATACCGGTGATCCACTGGATTTCTGGCGTGTCGAGCATATCGAGCGCGGTTCGCTGTTGCGGCTGCGCGCGGAGATGCGGGCTCCCGGCGGAGCCTGGCTCGAATGGCGTGTCCGCCCCGTCGATCAGGACTCGTCGCGGTTGGAGCAACGCGCCATCTTTTTCCCGAAAGGACTGGCGGGCCGGCTGTATTGGTACTCCATCCTTCCGTTCCACGGGATCATCTTCCGGGGAATGATGGAGAACATCACCGGCGCCGCCGCCCGCCTGGGTCACACGGTGCAGAGGGGTTGAATGTTGTCTCGACCTCCGGTGGTCGGTGAGGTCAGCAGCAGGCACGAGTTGTAACCCCGCGATTCCACCACCTGGCGGATCTGCGTCCAGCCGGAATCGTCTACCGCAGGAGTCCGCGACAGGACGAAACCCGACGTGCGCGCCGGATCGCCGACCAGTGCCCACGAATAGTCGTCGGCGATGTAGGTCACCACATAGTTGGTGGGACCCTCGGGTCCGCTCTGAAACGGTACCGAGGGAAAACTCACGTGCAATTGTGCGTTGGTGACGGGATCGTTGACGCGCGCGTTCCCTTCGATGCCGCTCGTTCCCCCCGCCCACGTCGTGCAGGAGTTGGACACACTCACATTCGTGGAATCGCGCACTCCGTAGGTGGCTCTCGTGTCGCGCGCGCAATCGAGGTTGAACGGTTGCGGTACCGCTGCCAGTTGGTACCAGGTACCGGCATACCGCTCCACGTCGAGGCCGGCGACAGGGGCCAGCGGCCCAGGGAACTCCGCCTGCCCCATCGGTTCTGCCTGCGCCGGACCCGCTGCAAGCAACACAGCGGCGGCAGCGGTCGCAAGTCCGACGGCACATCCACGCATTGTCGAAACGCCCATGTCGAGCCCTCTTCCGGTGATCGAGTTCGCGGTGACACGCACACCCCGAAGAGAGGGCTGCGCGGCACCCTTGCGGAAGGAATTCGACGCCGCCGCGCCACCGGATGGGTTGGATACAAAAATAAAAAGCGGACCCATCCGCTTGGCGAACCGCTCCGAATGGCTGTCGATGGTGCGCAACCGCACCCACATCGGAGAGAGGCAATTTCCATGAACATCACCACACGGGTACTGGCAGTCGCAGCGAGCACGTCCTTGGTGTTGCTGGGCGCAGCATGCTCCTCGGACGACAGCGACTCGTCGAGCACTGCCGGCGCCGCAGACACCATGACTTCCGAGTCGAACTCCGACTCCGGATCCACCACTTCTTCCGCGATGGCCGACCCGGCCGCCAACCTGGTGGGTCCGGGTTGCGCCGAGTACGCGAAGACCGTGCCCGAGGGCGCAGGGTCGGTCAACGGAATGGCGCAGGATCCGGTGGCCACCGCCGCTTCGAACAATCCGCTGCTCACCACGCTCACCGCGGCGGTGTCGGGACAACTCAATCCGCAGGTCAATCTGGTGGACACCCTCAACAGTGGACAGTTCACGGTCTTCGCGCCTGTGGATGCCGCATTCGCCAAAGTTGATCCCGCCACCATCGAAACGCTGAAGACCGATTCTGCTCTGCTCACCAAGGTGCTCACTTACCACGTGGTGCCCGGGCAGATCGCACCGGACGACATCGATGGCGAGCACGCCACCGTCGAGGGCGGCTCCGTCACCGTCACCGGATCGGGTGACGACCTGAAGGTCAATGACGCCGGCGTGATCTGCGGTGGCGTGCAGACCGCCAACGCGACGGTGTACCTGGTCGACTCCGTCCTGATGCCCCAGTAATTTCCGGCTCAGCCATCACACACAGATACCGGTGGTACCGAATCTCGGTGCCGCCGGGTTTGTGCGTTGCAGGAAGGGGCAGAGGGTAGACCCCAACGATGTATTCCTCTGGGCACGAGTCGATCCGGCAGTCCACGGCCACTTCAGCTTCGAATCACTGATATGGAATTCGGTTTCGCCACAACGACGAGGCACGTGCGCAAGCGCTCATCCGCGTGCCCACCGTCAGCGGCAACCCGATGAACGATTCGGTCACCGAGGTCGGGGCGTTCGACGCGGCAACCCGGTTGCTGGAGAGGTCGATGTCCCCGACCTGGTCGCACCGGCTGCAGGCTGGGATTAGGCTGAAGTTCGATGAACGGACAAGGCCGATGACCGGCGTCGACAGGGCCACGGAGAACGTGACGCTGACGGCTTTGCTCGCGCAGATTGCCGCGGGCGAAACCGAAGCGTTCACCGTCTTCTACGAACGCACGAGCGCGCGCGTGTACGGCATGGTGTTGCGCGTTCTCCGCGACCCCGGTTACAGCGAGGAAACCACCCAAGAGGTGTATCTGCAGGTCTGGAAGTCCGCAGCGAGCTTCGACCCCCGCCAGGGCTCACCGCTGTCGTGGCTGATCACCTTGGCGCACCGGCGTGCGGTCGATCGGGTGCGCTCCGAGCAGTCGGGCACCGACCGGGAATCGACCTACGGCGCGGCGAGCTACTACGGCCCGTTCGACGCCGTGTCCGAGGAGGTTGCCCGCCGTGGCGACAAGAATGACGTCATCGACTGCCTGGGCACTCTCACCGAAATCCAGCAGGAGACCGTCGTCCTGGCCTATTACGGCGGACTCACCTACCGCGAGGTGGCAGAGCGGTTGTCCGTGGCCCTTCCCACCGTGAAATCGCGGATCCGAGACGGATTGAGAAGGCTCGGGCAGTGTTTGGGGGTGCAGGTCGATGGATGAGTCCACCAACCCTCTGCTCGATCTCGCCCCGGTATACGCCCTCGACGCGGTCGACGACGTGCAACGGCGCCAGATCGACGCCGCGGTGCGGGACGCTACGCCCCAGGTTCGCGTCGAGTTCGCCGACGCGGTACGAGGTGTCCGGGAAACGATGGCCGCACAGTCCGCGTCTACCGCAGTGGAACCGCCCGCCCACCTGATCGGCCGCATCCTCGGGTCGCTGCCCGCCGCGACCACCCCGGTGTCGCTCGACGGCGCGCGCAGTCGACGCCGCAACCGGCTGATCGCCGCGCTGACAGCGGCGGCCGCAGTGGTCGTTCTCGCGGTCGGCGGTGTGACCGTGGTGCAGCAGTTCCGCGATGATTCCACCGAGCCCGTTCCCGCCCAGATTCTGGCGGCCGACGACGTCCGCACGGCGGTAGCGCCTATTGCCGGTGGCGGTTCGGCCACGGTCGTCTTCTCCAAGGATGTCGACGCGGGCGTCCTGGTGATGAATGATGTCGCTCCGCCTGCTCCGGGCTCGGTGTACCAGATGTGGCTCCTCGGTCCCTCCCACGAACCGGTGTCGGCGGGGATCATGGACGCCGGCGCCGTATCTCCGTCCACGACGGCCGTCGTCACGGGCATCGACGAGTCGACGGCCCTCGGATTCAGTGTGGAGCCGCCCGGTGGTTCGCCTCGACCGACCACAATCTTCGCGACGATCAACCTCGCCTGACCGCAGACCCACCGGCCTATCAACAAAGGTTGACGGAGTCGCCTCATCAACATATGTTGACAGCTGTGGCTGACGATCTGGATCCGGATACCGCGTTGGCGGCCGTGGTGGCACTTCGACGTCAGGCGGATCAGCTCGAGCGCAAGGCAGTGGAGCTGGCCCTCGCTTCCGGCTGGACCTGGTCGGCGATCGGTCAGGCTCTCGGAATCTCAGGGCAGGCGGCACACAAGCGTCTGGGCCCCGGACGCAGAGAAACAGGCAACGCGAAGAGGAGAGGCACACGATGATGCTGACCCGCGGATGGCGCGACATGCGGTCGATGAAACGGCTGTTCGCCGAGACCGAAGCCGAAGCCGACCGGCTCGGTGACCGGGAGCCCGGTGCGGAACATCTCTTATTGGCGTCGTTTTCGTTGCCGGACGGCACTTCTCGGCGAGTGTTCGAGCGTCTGGGGTCCGACCGGGACGCTCTGCGCGAGGCCATTACCCGGGTGCACCGTGACGCACTCGCTGCAGCAGGCATCGGTGACACCACCTCCGTCGACACGGCACTGCGCCGGCCCCGTTCCGGCCCCCTGCACCTGTCGGCACCAGCACGCGAGGCCTTCCGCGAGGCGACAGCGGTGGCAAAGGCGGGACGTCGACCGTTCACCGGGGCGGACATCGTCCGCGCGGTAGCGGGAGTCGAACACGGCACGGCGGCCCGCGCCCTGGAAATTCTGGGTCTCGAGCGGTCCGACGTCATCGATGCCGCCCGGGCCGAGGCTCGGGCCTGACCAGCACCGCGCGATACCCTCGTAAGGTGGTTCTCTCCAGCTCGACCTCGGTGTCACCTGCGGATCTCCTCGGTTCGATGCGCGACGTCATCGACGGCTCGCTCCCCGACATCGCCGTCCGGTTCTCGAAATTTCTCGCCGACATCTGGCCGCACACCGCACTCGTGATCTTCACCCGTGAATGCACGGGACGTCCTCGGAAGGTCAGCGGAGATCCGTCGATCGTCGAGCGGGTCACCATCACCGAACTCGATGCACTGCGCACCCAGCTGGCCGTGGACGAGGTCTTCGACGATCACGCCGTGATCGCCGGCTCGAAGCGGAAGGTCTGGGCACTGCTGGACGCCACCGGCACCTTGCTGCTCGTCGTACCGAAAACCCGTCAGCGCATCCGCGACGTCGACCTCGTCGGGGCCGCGTTCGGTGTCGTGGCCGTGTCCATTCGACTGCAGGTAGCGCAGGCCAGTCCGGCCTATCTGGCGGAGTCGCGGGCGGCGTCGAGCGAGAGGGCCAGGACCATCGTCGAATTGACGGATCTACATGCCGCCACCCTCGAGTCGATCCTCGCGACTCTCCGGTCCAAGGATCTCGACGATCATCGGTCGCGTATCACGGCGAGCGAGACCGCGTCCACGGCCCTGGTGGCGCTGCGCTCGGCCGGTGAGTCCGACCGCCTCCTCACGGAGGAAGCCGTCACCACCGCATTCGCCCGACTACAGGGTGAACTCCGGCCCCTTCTGCAGCACCGGCCACTGGTCGTCGACTACGTCGATCCGCCCGCGGACGGACGGGCCCTTCCCGGTGAAGTCGCGCATGCCGCACGCGCGGTGGTGCGCAGCGCTGTTCTCGCCTTCGCCGCACAGGCGACGCTCGAACGGATTCGCATCGCCTGGGACTGCGACGGATCCAATCTTCTGGTCGAAGTCCGCGACGACGGCGCCGGCGGCCTGGACACCGACGCACTCGTTCGGCAACTGTCGGGCCGCGTCCACACCCTCGGTGGGCGGATTGCCGTCGAGTCCGTCGACGGGTGGGGCTCCCGCGTCGCCGTCGCCATTCCGCTCGATCCTCCGGCGGTGAGGCCCGACGAACAACAGCTCGGCGACCTCAACCCCCGCGAACTCGAGGTGCTGGGCCATCTCGCCACGGGCAAGCGAAACAAGGCGATCGCCGACAGCCTCGGCATCAGCGAGAGCACCGTCAAGTTCCATGTTGCCGGGGTGTTGAAGAAGCTCGGGGTGGGGTCGCGCGGAGAAGCAGGGGCTATTGCGCTCGAGGCAGGGATCCGCGCCGACAGCCTCAGGTGATGCGGTCGGGGTGGGTGTAGATGTTCATCGTGGTGCCGCGGAGAAATCCGATGAGGGTCAGTCCGGTGTCGTGGGCGAGGTCGATCGCCAACGAGGAGGGGGCGGACACGGCGGCAAGGACGGGGATCCCGGCCATCACCGCTTTCTGGGCGAGTTCGAACGACGCCCGACCCGACACCAGCAGGATGCTCCCCCGCAGCGGGATGCGGCCCTGTTCGGTGGCCCAGCCGATCAGCTTGTCGACCGCGTTGTGCCGGCCGACGTCCTCCTTGACCGTCAGCAGGTCCCCGGTAGCGGTGAACAACCCGGCCGCGTGCAGGCCGCCGGTGCTGTCGAACACCTTCTGCGCCGCCCGCAGCCGGTCCGGCAGCTCCGCGATCGTCGCGGACGGCACCCGCACCGGGTCGGTGGCCGGGGAATGCTCCGTGCGTTGCCGGATCGCGTCGAGGGACGCCTTTCCACACACCCCACAGGAGGAGGTGGTGTAGAAGTTCCGTTCGATGCCGGTGTCGGGCAGGAAGATCCCGGGGGCGAGGTCGACGTCGAGAACGTTGTAGGTATTCACCCCGTGCTCGTCGACACTGTTGCAGTACCGGATCGACGCAATATCCGCCCGGTCGGCGATGATCCCCTCGGTCAGCAGGAACCCCTGCGCCAGTTCCACATCCGAAC
This sequence comes from Rhodococcus sp. ZPP, assembly GCF_017656075.1. NCBI lineage: Bacteria > Bacillati > Actinomycetota > Actinomycetes > Mycobacteriales > Nocardiaceae > Rhodococcus > Rhodococcus sp. ZPP. The sequence continues at coordinate 3,937,547 of NZ_CP058638.1, read as the reverse complement.
CCGGGGTCCGCATCGTCACCGCCAGCGGGGTCCCGTTCACCCGGATCTCGAGCGGCTCCTCGACCACCACCGTGTCCGGGCGGGTCGACTGCCGGGTGTCGGTGATCCGGGTGACCGGGGTCCGGAGCGTCACCCGCCCCATCAGGACCGCCTCTCGAGCCGGATCAGCACGGCCTTCGACACCGGGGTATTCGACACCGCCGCCACGTGATCGAGCGGAATCAGCGGATTCGTCTCCGGATAATAGGCGGCCACATTCCCCACCGGCGTCGGATACGGCACCAGCCGGAAATCGCCGGCCCGCCGTTCCTGCACGGTCCCGTCAGGGGTGGTCCACTCCGACACCAGATCCACCCGATCCCCGTCGGTGAAGCCCAGTGCGGCAAGGTCGTCGGTGTTGATGAACAGCACCCGCCGGCCGCCCTTGACGCCGCGGTAACGGTCGTCGAGCCCGTAGATGGTGGTGTTGTACTGATCGTGCGAGCGCATCGTCTGCAGGATCAGCTTCCCCGCCGGCACCGGCAGCCAGGACAGTGCGTTGACGGTGAAGTTCGCCTTCCCCGTGCTGGTGTCGAACCGGCGCTCATCCCGGGGTGGGTGCGGCAGGGCGAACCCGTCTGGCGCACGCACCTTCCGGTTGAAGTCCTCGAACCCGGGAATCACCCGGGCAATCGAATCGCGGATCCGGTCGTAGTCGGCGGCGAACTCCTGCCAGGGCACCAGGTGATCGGGCCCGAACAAGGCCTGGGCGATCCCGCACACGATCGCGACCTCACTGCGCAACTGGTCACTGGCCGGGGGGAGGCTGCCGCGGGACAGATGCACCACCGACATCGAGTCCTCCACCGACACCTGCTGCTTGCGCCCGGACTGCACATCCTTGTCGGTGCGGCCCAACGAGGGCAGGATCAGTCCGGTTCGCCCGGTCACCAGGTGGGAGCGGTTCAGTTTCGTCGACACCTGCACCGTCAACGCACAGTTCCGCAGGGCGGCCTCGGTGGTGTCGGTGTCCGGGGTGGCGGAGACGAAGTTGCCGCCCATCCCGACGAACACCGACGCCTTCCCGTCCCGCATCGCCCGAATCGAGTCGACCGCATCCCACCCATGTCGGCGGGGGGACCGGATCCCGAACTCGGTGTCCAACGCGGTCAGGAAGGGTTCGGGCATCTTCTCCCAGATCCCCATCGTCCGGTCCCCCTGGACGTTGGAGTGCCCTCGGACCGGGCACACCCCGGCCCCGGGTTTGCCGATCATCCCCTGCAACAGCAGCAGGTTCACCGCATCCTGAATGGTCGCGACCCCGTGCGTCTGCTGGGTCAACCCCATCGCCCAGCAGATGATCGTCCTCTTCGAGGCGATCAGCGCCTGCGCCGTCTGCTGGATCTGCGCGAGGGTCAGTCCGGTGGCTTGGACCACGGTGTCGAGGTCGACCTGCCGGATGGCGGCGGCGTAGTCGTCGAATCCTGCGGTGTGCCGGTCGATGAAGTCGCGGTCGATCACCGTGCCCGGGTTGCGGTCCTCTTCCTCGAGCAGGAGCCGGCCCAACCCTTGGAACAGGGCCTGGTCGCCGCCGATCCGGATCTGCAGGAACTCGTCGGCGATCTGCACCCCGTTCCCGACCACCCCGTGCACCTTCTGGGGGTCCTTGAACCGCAGCAGCCCCGCCTCCGGGAGCGGGTTGATCGCGATCACTTTCGCCCCGTTACCCTTGGCTTTTTCCAGGGTGGAGAGCATGCGGGGGTGGTTGGTGCCCGGGTTCTGGCCTGCGATCAGGATCAGGTCGGCGTTCTCGATATCCGGGACGGTCACCGAACCCTTCCCGATCCCGATCGTCTCCACCAGAGCCGACCCGGAGGATTCGTGGCACATGTTCGAGCAGTCCGGCAGGTTGTTCGTGCCGAATGCCCGAATCATCAACTGGTACACGAACGCCGCCTCATTACTGGTGCGCCCGGACGTGTAGAACACCGCCTCGTCCGGCGATCCCAGCGCGCGTAGTTCCCCGGCGATCATCGCGAACGCGGCGTCCCAGCCGATCGGCTCGTAATGCGTTGCCCCGGGCAGCAGCACCATCGGATGCGTCAACCGGCCCTGCTGCCCCAACCAGAACTCGGTTTTGCCGAGCAACTCCGCCACCGAATGCTCGGCGAAGAACTCCGGTGTCACGGTGCGGGTGGTGGCCTCCTCCGCGACCGCCTTCGCCCCGTTCTCACAGAACTCCGCGTGCTTGCGGTGCCCCGGAGTTTCCGGCCACGCACACCCCGGGCAATCGAACCCGTCCCGCTGATTCAACTTGAACAACGTGCGGGCCGTGCGCACCGGACCCATCTGCTCCAACCCGCGCCGCAACGACACCAACACCGCAGGAACACCCGCCGCATAGGACTTTTCGTGCGTGACGACGACATCATCCTCGTCGAAGGTGTACCTGTCGGTGGTGTCGGTCATGAACTCAGTTTCCTCGTGCAATCCACTCGGCGAGGTGCGGGGCCTCGGTGCCGATCGTCGTTCCGTCTCCGTGCCCGGTGTGCACAGTCGTCTCCTCGGGGAGGGCGAACAGCCGATCGCGGATCGATCCGATGATCGTCGGGAAATCGGAGTACGACCGTCCCGTCGCCCCGGGGCCACCGGAGAACAGGGTGTCGCCGGAGAACAGAGCACCCACCTCGGGCAGGTACAGGCACGACGAACCCGGCGAGTGGCCCGGCGTATGGATCACCTGAATGTCGGTGCCGGCGATAGCGATACGTTGTTCGTCCTCGAGCCGCCAGTACTTCGCGTCGGGGTGCGTCATCTTCCAGAGGATGTCGTCACCCGGGTGCAACAGCACCGGAGCGTGCAAGCGCTCCGCGAGCTCCGGTGCGACGGTGACGTGGTCGTTGTGACCGTGCGTGCAGATCACGGCGTTGACGTGCCGACCGCCGACCGCGTCGATGATGGGCTGCGCCTGATGGGCGGCGTCGACGATCACCACGTCGGTGTCGTCACCGATCAGCCAGATGTTGTTGTCGACGTTCCACTCTCCGCCGTCGAGAGCGAAAGTGCCCTCGGTGACGACCCGCTCGATCCGCAGCTTCCCGCTCACAGGACCACCACCGAACGGAGCACCTCACCGGCATGCATGGTGTGGAAGGCCTGTTCGACCTCGTCGATCTTGATGCGCTCGCTGACGAACTTCTCGAGGGGAAGCCGGCCCTGCTGGTACAGATCGACGAGCACCGGGAAGTCACGCTCAGGCAGGCAGTCGCCGTACCACGACGACTTCAACGAACCACCGCGGGAGAAGAAGTCGATCAGCGGCATCTCGAGCTTCATATCCGGGGTCGGCACACCGACCAGGACGACGGTGCCTGCGAGGTCGCGGGCGTAGAAGGCCTGCTTCCAGGTCTCGGGTCGGCCGACCGCGTCGATCACCACGTCGGCACCGAAACCGCCGGTGAGCTCCTGCACGGCCTCCACCGCATCCACGTTCGAGCCGTTGATCGTGTGGGTGGCACCGAGATCCTTCGCCCACTCGAGTTTCTTGTCGTCCCGATCGATCGCGATGATCTTCGACGCACCGGCAAGCCGGGCCCCCATGATCGCCGCATCACCGACGCCGCCGCAGCCGATGACGGCGACCGAATCGCCGCGGCTGACGTTGCCGGTGTTCACCGCGGCACCCAGACCGGCCATCACACCGCAACCGAGCAGTCCGACGACAGCAGGGTCAGCCGACGGGTCCACCTTGGTGCACTGACCGGCGTGCACCAGAGTCTTGTCGGCGAACGCACCGATACCCAGCGCGGGCGTGAGTTCGGTGCCGTCCTCGAGAGTCATCTTCTGCGTCGCGTTGAACGTGTCGAAGCAGTACTGCGGACGGCCACGCTTACACGCGCGACACTGACCGCACACAGCACGCCAGTTCAGGACCACGAAGTCGCCGACCTCGACCGAATCGACACCCTCGCCGACGCTCTCCACGATGCCTGCGGCCTCGTGACCCAACAGGAACGGGAACTCGTCGTTGATCCCACCCTCACGGTAGGTGAGGTCGGTGTGGCAGACCCCGCACGCCGCGATGTCGACGACTACTTCTCCGGGTCCGGGGTCGGGAATGGTGATGGTCGCGATCTCAACGGGGGCACCCTTCGAGCGGGCGATGACACCTCGTACCTGCTGCGGCATGGGACTCGTTCCTTCGGTCGATCAGTGTGGCGGATCGATGCATCGCTATATATGCACCTCTTCCCGGAACACTACGGACCGCAGCACCGAGGGGGGACTGATCAAAGGGACAGGCCGACCTGGTCGGATTGCCAGCCCGGCCAGGTCGCAGCTCGTCGGCCGCTCGTGTTGGTACCCGCGCTCAGCCCACCGCCGCGAAAGCGGCAGACACGTATTGGGCACTCCGGTCGGAGCCGAGGAGCCCTGGACCCATCTTGTTCATCACGTAGGTCACCGTCATTCGCCGCTCGGTGTCGATGACGACTTGGGATCCACCCCAGCCACCCCAGAAGCAGATGCGCCCCTCGGGCACGAAGGGAACTGACACCGGCGTCGGCAGGCCGTACCCGATTCCGAACCGGATTGGCTGTCCGAGAGCAAGATCCACGCCGTTCGACTGCTCTTCGAAGATAAGCGCGATGGTGTCGGGCGAGAGCAGACGGACACCGTCAATCTCGCCACCGCACGCCACCACCGATTGGATGCGGGCAAGGGATCGCGCGTTACCGTGCCCGCCCGCCGCACCGTTCTCGGCCTGTCGCCACTCCGGGGTCCATGCCGCAGAGGCGTCGGGGCCCGGCCCGGTGAACGTCTTGACGATGACACTCTCGGGGTCGAGTGAAGCCAAATCAATCGGCAGCGGCGGCGGTGGAACGACATTCGATACGCGTCCGAACTCCGGAGGATTCAACCCGATGTGGAAGTCGGCACCGAGCGGTCCGGCGATCTCCTCGGCGACGAACCGCCCGAGGGTGCGTCCGTCGATCCGGCGGATCACCTCACCGATCAGATGACCGTAGTTGAGTGCGTGATACCCGGACATGGTGCCCGGCTTCCACCACGGAGCCTGGGCTGCAAGCTGTTTGGTCGACTCCGCGAGATCGAACATATCCTCGACCGTGAACGGCTTGTCCCAGCCGGAGACGCCGGAGGTGTGTGAGAGCAGGTGCCGGACCTCGACGTCGCCCTTGCCGTTCGCAGCAAATTCCGGCCAGTACCGGGCGACAGGCGCGTATACGTCGAGCAGCCCTCGATCGACGAGCACGAGCGCGGCGAGCGCGGTCACGGTCTTGGTGCACGACCACACATTGGTGATCGTGTCCCGACCCCACTCCGTGGTGTGCGTGGTGTCGGACCATCCGCCCCAGATGTCGACCACCGGGGCACCGTCGAGGGTGACGGCGATGGATGCGCCGAGATCCTCACCGGAAGCGAGGTTGTCTTTCAACGCTTCCTGCAACGCCGAGAAGCGGCTGTCGCACACACCACCGATTTTGGTCACGCGGATTCCTTTCACGGACGACTACATTATGATCTTGACTTCGGATTCAAGTCGAAACCCAGTGTGGTGCCGACCTGCTGTGATGTCAATCACTCGATCGCCGTTGACCAGCTCGGGAGCACCATGTGCGACGCCGTCACAACCAGCCGCGGCGTTTGAACACCACATAGAGCAGGGCGGCAGCACCCACGATCACGACCGCGCTCGACACGACTCCGCCGTTGTGACCGAACCCAGGGTAGGGAACGTTCTGCCCGTACCAGCCGGTGACCGCAGTCGGTACGGCGATGATCGCCGCCCACCCCGTGAGCTTCTTCATCACCGTGTTCAGCCGAGCGTCCTGTAGGGAAAGATTGGTTTCGAACACGGTAGTCACCATGTCCCGCAACGATTCCGTCCATTCGGTGGCACGGATGACGTGGTCGTAGAGGTCGGCATACCAGCCGTCCAAGGCAACGCTGTTGCCGTTCTCCTCACGGTGCCGCATTACCGCGGTGACGACCTCGCGCATCGGCAGCACCACGCGCCGTAGTTCCACGAGCTCCTTCCTCGCCCGGTACGTGTGCCGCTGGATGACGCGGGTCTGTGCGCGGTCGTCGAACAGTCCCTCTTCGAGGTCCTCGATGGTGTCGTCGAGCGACTGGATGGCGTCGAACTGTCCGTCGACGATGACGTCGAGTAGACCGTGGAGCAGGGCGGCCGTTCCGTGCTGCAGCAGGTCGGAGTTGTCGTCCCAGCGCCGCAGCACCTCCTCCATGTCGAATCCCGCCGAGCCGGCGTCCGCACGCCGCACCGTGACGATCCCGCGGGGAAGGACGAACACCGACACCCTGCTCGTACGCAGACGCGACCCCAGACTGTCCGGCGGCGCGTCCACCGTCAGCCGGGTGGCATACACAGTGAGGAAGGTGTGGTGCGCGTACCGTGTCGCCTTCGTGCGCTCGGCATGCGCGAGAACATCTTCGACCGCGTGCTGGTCGAGTGTGAGCTCCTCGGCGAGCTCGCACAGTTGCGCGTGGTCGGGGTCGCAGAGGTCCAACCAGACGAGGGCACCGTCCTCCTCGAGGTAATCGGAGACCTCAGCGAAAGGAAAGTCCGTGGCGGCGAGCCGGCCCTGCCGCCACAGACGAGTCCTGACAGGTTCCTGCGTACCGGTGGTCACACCTTGTAGTGTGCCCGCGCTCAGCCGACCTCGGCGTCGCGACGCGGAAGCTTCCACCCCGGCCGCACGAAGTGGCAGGTGTATCCGTCCGGCAACCGCTGCAGGTAGTCCTGGTGTTCGGGCTCCGCCTCCCAGAAGTCGCCTGCCGTGGTCACCTCGGTGACAACCTTGCCGGGCCAGAGTCCGGAGGCATCCACGTCGGCGATCGTGTCCTCGGCGACGCGTCGCTGCTCGTCGCTCGTATAGAAGATGGCCGAGCGGTAGCTGGCTCCGATGTCGTTACCCTGCCGGTTCTTCGTCGACGGGTCGTGGATCTGGAAGAAGAACTCGAGCAGGTCGCGGTACGACGTCTTCGACGGATCGAACACGATCTCGATCGCTTCCGCGTGCGAGCCGTGGTTTCGGTACGTCGCGTTCGGCACGTCCCCACCGGTGTATCCCACCCGTGTGGAGATCACGCCCGGCTGCTTACGCACGAGTTCCTGCACACCCCAGAAGCAGCCTCCGGCCAGGACGGCGGTCTCGGTGACGTTCGACATTGTCCGTTCCCTTCATCGGGGCGCGAGTACACCCCGTGTCGTTTCTCCCCCTCCACAACACCGGCCGTCCGCATCTATTCCGCAACGGGGTGCAGTCTGTTACGGTCCAGCGCCTTCCACAGCGCTTTCCAGCTCGTCCAGGAATGCCACCTGTGCGGCGATCAGTCGGGTCCGCGCCACTGCGACGGAACACCACTCGACCCGGTCGATCTCGGGGAACGACGTCAGCCGGCCCGATCGAGGTGGCCACTCCATCTCGAATTCGTTGCTCACGGCGTCGGTGACGTCGAGGTCGCCTCGCACAGCGAACGCGCTGACTACCTTTCCCGCCCGTTGCCGGATCGGAGCAAGAGGAACTACCGCACCCTGCGGCGGATCGAGACCGACTTCCTCCCGAAATTCCCGCTGCGCCGCTGCCCACGGGTCTTCGTCGACGGCGTACTCCCCCTTCACGATCGACCACGCTCCTGCGTCCCGACGCGCCCACAACGGACCACCCGGATGGCAGATCAACACCTCGAGCACACCGTCCCGGATGCGGTAGGGAAGCACCCCCGCACTCTGCTTCGCCACCACACCAGCATGTCACGGACGTGTGACGGCGCTGCGAATGTTCGGCCACACCCACGAGCTTCTTCTCCCGTTCCGCCGTAGCCGGCAGCCGGGGTGGGGTACGTATTGGGAGGACAGGGGGCCTGGCGATCGAGGAGGAGTTACAGATGAGCGATCAGGAAACCGGTGCGGTGACGGGAACGAAAGACAAGGACTACAACTTGATCTGGTTCGTCGAAGCGTCGCTGAGTAACGCTCTGCGCCTGGACGGCTACATCCGGGACGCCGAACGCGCCGGAGATACCGAGCTCATCGACTTCTTTCAGCGAGCGAAGGCCGTGAGCCTCAAAGGTGGCGAACTCGGCAAAGGACTCCTCGCTGCCCGGCTCGCTCCCAAGGACAGCTGACTCCGGCCTCGGAGACGGACAGCGTCGCCGATTCGGGATGAGAAGTCGGTTCGAGGAAGGTGCGACCCAGGACATACAGGACTCCCGCACCCAGTGACCGGGGTCACCGCGTGCAGGCGCCCGTCGGCGCTGTGAGAGTCTGTCACTCGTCGTACCGGATAATCGACCGAGCTTCCGTCTCCGCGGGGTTCTGTCCTGGAAAGGTCGCACAATGAGTGTGAACGCCGAAATTACCGAGGGGCCGCTGTCGGGAGGTGTTCTTCCCGAACCGGTCGGGCAAAGTCGGCCGATCTTGCCGGGGGACGACCCCTTCTACGTCCCACCCGCCGGTTTCGCCGCCGCGGCGCCGGGTGCCGTGCTCCGCAGCCGCGAAGTCGAGCTGGCCCTCCTCGGCGTCATCCCACAGAAAGTGTCGGCCTGGCAGCTGCTGTACCGCAGCTGTGACCTGCACCAGGCTCCCGAGGTGGCGGTCACCACCGTGCTGCTGCCGTTCGGCGCCGACCCGGACGAGGAGCGGCCGCTACTGGCGTATCAGTGTGCGATCGACGCCATCGCCGACAAGTGCTTTCCGTCGTACGCACTGCAGCGGGGTGCGTACTCGCCCGGCAGCCTCCCGCCCCTCGAGATGCTGATCATCGCCAATGCGCTCGAGCGGGGCTGGGCCGTGACGCTGGCCGACCACGAGGGCATGGGTGGCTACTTCGGCGCACCCCGCGAACCTGGCTACCGGGTCCTCGACGGAATCCGTGCGGCGCTCAGTTTTCCGCCCCTCGGACTCGACGCCGCGACCCGAGTCGGCGTGTGGGGATATTCCGGTGGCGGCATGGCCTCGTCCTGGGTAGCCGAAATGGCCCCCGAATACGCACCCGAAATCGACATCGTCGGCGCCGCGCTCGGCGCCCCGGTCGGTGACCCGGGCGAAACCTACATCCGGCTCAACGGCACCCTCCACGCCGGCCTCCCCGCGCTCGTCGTCGCCGGACTGCGCCACCTCTATCCCGGCCTCGGACGAGTGATCCGCGACCATGCCGACGACGAAGGAATCCGGCGACTCGACAAGATCGAAACGATGTCGACGGTGGAAGCTGTTGCACGTTTCGCCCGTGACGACTTCGACGACTACACCGACATCCCCCTCGCCGACATCCTGGCCACACCCGAGGTACTGGAGGTGTTCGACGACATCCGGCTCGGCGGACGCATTCCCGAGTGCCCTCTACTGGTGGTGCACCCGGTCCACGACCAGATCATCCACATCGAGGACGTCGACGGGCAGGTCGAGCGGTACGTCGAGGGCGGCGCCCACGTCACCTACGTGCGGGACCGATTGAGTGAGCACCTGTCACTGATGGTGATCTCCGCACCCGCCATGCTCGAGTGGCTGACGGACCGATTCGCCGGCACGCCGCTCCCACCGTCCGGGACCACAACCGTGTGGTCTATCGCGTCCTCTGCGTTGTCCCCACTTCACGGGTTGCTCACCGTCGGACGCACCGCGGTGCGGGTGCTGTTCGCACGACCCCTGGGCCCTAACTGACCACAGACACCGGCAGCAATACCCGGTGCCCCGACGTCGGAGCGCACGGCCGCCTAGGGTGGACGAAGGAGACGGTTGCACGGCTGTCTCGTGACGACGTCGACGGACAGAGGAGGCTGTGATGAACGGTTTGGGGAGCGGCGACATCGTCCGCACCATGGCTGACCTCGCACGCAGTTTCTCCACCCCCCGCTCGGTCGAAGACAGTCTGTCCACCGTGACTGCCGCTGCTGTCGACTTGATGCCGACGGAAGCGTGTGCGGGCATCTTGATGGTCTCCGGGGGTGGGAAGAAGTTCGATTCGGTTGCCGCGACCTCGGACCTCCTGCCCAAGCTGGACCACGTTCAAGAGGAACTCGGCGAGGGCCCCTGCGTCGCGGCGGCTGTGGCGAACCTGGTGGTCCGCTGTGACGACTTCCGCTCCGACGATCGGTGGCCGAGATTCGCCGCCGCAGCCGTTGACGTGGGCATTTACAGTTCCATCTCCTTCCAGCTGTATACCTCCGAGGGCAAGATGGGCGCACTCAATCTCTTCGCCTTCGAACCCCACGCCTTCGGTCTCCAGGAAGAGTCGATGGCTGAGGTTCTCGCTGCCCACGCCGCGTTGGCCCTGATGGCTGCGCGCACCAAGGAACAGCTGCAGTCGGCGCTGGTCTCCCGGGACGTCATCGGCCAGGCCAAGGGCATGATCATGGAACGGTTCAATGTCGACGCCATCCGCGCCTTCGAGATGCTCACGCACCTCTCACAGGAGACGAACACCCGCCTCCACGCCGTCGCAGAGCAGATCGTCCAACGCGGAAAATAGGGCACTCCCCCGGGAATATCCGGGCTACCGCCCCCGTTGAGAGTGTCGACGGTGTCCGACCCAATGCCCCGGGTACCACATTAAATATGTCGCTGCGAGCGACCACTTGCCGAGAGGCGCACTGGCGGGCACCGTCACCTTCCGCCCGGTCAGACCTACAGTGCGTAGCGTGCCCGACGCAAATGCGAAGCCGCTGACACCGACAGGTGCCGGCGGCTTCTCACGTTCCGAAGCCCTTCACTCAGGTCGACAGAAGAGACAGTGGCCTGGGTGCGGCGGCGATGGCACTATCGGTTCTATGCGCAGACACCGGTGGCCGGCGCAGCCACCACCCGCCACCGGCGGGACCCAGGTGCACGGTCCGACAGTCCTCGCCGCCCATCCATACCTGACGCTGCAATTGAACGACATCACCGCCTATCCGAGTGGGATGCAATTGCGCCTCGTCCTGACGGCCACGGGGAGATGCGCCGAACTCGCCCACCACGAGACGCGCTCGCTGACCGACCCCGAGGACTACTCCGGACACTGGTCTTATCTGTCCGTGTTCGTCACTATCGGCGACATCGAAGGGGAAGCAGATCCCTACCACCCGGTGACCAGATCGACCCGCGCGCGTCCGACCGAATATCGGACGCTGCCGCACTACTGGGTGGGGACTTGCCAGGATTCGGGTGCACTCACCCTGACCGCCGGGTGGGAAGAGATCGGCCTTCCGCCCACCACCACGACCATCAAACTGGGACCCAACCCATACCTACCCTCGACCAGCCGCTCCGAGTGAGGGCCGTCATTCGACGCATCGAGAAGCAAAAGAAACTGGATCAGTTCGGGAAACGGCACACGGTCGAACGAACTGCAGGTCACATACCTCGACCGAGGCGACACTTGCTTCCGGGAACGCGGATATCACCGCAAAAGCAAGCCCGACGAGTGCACGCCGGCCGCATCGATACCGTATTGTTAGGAACTTCAAGCCGAGACACCAGCTGTGTAGCAGAGCGCAGACTTGTGTGGCCGGTCGTGGGGCAGTCGCTTCACGACCTTTCACAGAGACGAGACGCCCGTGCCCCTCGCCCATGCTTTCACCAATCGCTACGCAGATGAGCTCATGATGCTTGCTGCGGCCACCCATCGTCCCGCCAGCATCGTCAATATCGGTTGCGGCTACGCCATTCGCATCGATTTCGAGTACCAGCATTATCTCCTCGCCGTCAACGCCGAGGGCATCCTCGCTGATCAACCAGATGCGGCCGCCCTCTGGCGGGTTGCTCTCTTCAAGGAGAGCGACTCGGCCGAGGCCCCCGACCAACTCATCGTCACCGCCGAGTCCAGTTGGCTCGTGGACGCCTTCGACCTGGCCTTCGCCGAGGTGAAAGCAACCGGTCAATGGCCGTCGGCCGACCTGGCGTTCGGCTCCTTCAACCCTGCGGTGACCTGACCGCGCGGATGTCGGCGCGGTGAACCCCACGAGCCTGCGCACCAGTTGAGCGCCGAGATACGGCGTCACGCCTCGGCGACATTGGGTATCTGGTCCTGGACCACGAAGCTCGCGCGGGTATGGACAGGCGCGCCCGGACGACGGATGTAGGGAACGACGCGGAAGTCGTTGCGCCACAACTGATGGTCCAGCTCGACGCGCACATATCCACGCTGAGCGTTGAAGAATTTCATGTCGGGATTGGCCGCCAGCAGGCGGCGCCCCGTGTCATTCATGTCGGCGCCGTCGCCACCCGTGGTGATCGACGTGCCCGAGAATTCCGACGCGACGACAGGTAATTCCGGGTCGGCATAGTCTCGGCGCAGGTCCGCGACGATGTTCTGGTGACGATCGCCGGTGATCACTACCAGATTGCGCACGCCGCGATCCGCTGCGCCGCCGAGAACGGCGTTGCGATCGGCGACGTAACCGTCCCAGGAGTCGGAAGAGAGCACCGCGTCCGAGCCGGGGTCGTTGTCGGTCTCACCCATCGCCACCTGATTGCCGATGATCTGCCAACGCGCCGGTGACCCGGTGAATCCGTCGAGCAGCCAGTCCCGTTGCTGCGCACCCAGTATTGTGCGATCGGTGTCGAGCCGGTCGGTGCAATTCGCGGTCACGTTACCCCCGCACGCCTGCCGGTCCCGGTATTGCCGGGTATCGAGCATGGTGATCTGCGCGAGATCGCCGAAGCGGTAGCGGCGGTGTAGGCGCATTCCCGGCCCGGAGGGGCGCTGAGCGAGCCGCAGCGGCTGGTGCTCGTAGAACGCCTGGAAGGCGGCGGCCCGGCGCCGACGGAACAGTGCGGAGATTCGATAGATGTCGATGCCCAGTCCCGGCGACTCCGCGGCCCAGTTGTTGTCGACCTCGTGATCGTCCATGGTCACGATCCAGGGGAACGCAGCATGTGCGTCGCGCAGTGGCTGCTCGGCTTTGTACTGTGCGTAGCGCAGCCGGTAGCCGGGCAGATCGACGGCTTCATCGCGGTCGACTCCCATCGACATGCCCTCGCGGCCGCGCCTCCACCCACGTTCGTAGATGTAGTCGCCCAGGTGGACCACCACATCGAGGTCTTCGTCGCTCATGTGCTCGTATGCGGTGTAGAAGCCGGAACTCCACGACTGACAGGAGGCGTACGCGAACCGCATCCGCGCGGTGGGTTGTCCCGAGGCCGGGGCCGTCCGGGTCCGGCCCACCGGGGAGATCGCCGAGCCGGCACGGAATCGGTAGAAGTACCAGCGGGAGGGCTCCAAGCCGTGGATCTCCGGATGCACGCTATGGGCGAGTTCACGCGTCGCAACAGCCGTCCCGCGCGTCACCGGGTGCCGAAAGTTTTCGTCGTGCGCGACCTCGTATTCGACGGTCACCGGATCCCAACCCATGCCGCCGCGACCCCCAGGGGCAAGGGGATCCGGTGCCAAGCGTGTCCACAAGACGACACCGTCCTCTGTCGGATCTCCCGAGGCCACGCCGAGTCCGAAGGGGTCATCGCCTCGCCACCGCGGCGCAGGCAACCGCTCGCTGCTCACCGCTGACGTGCCCACCAGCACCGCAGCCGAGCCGGCCATACCTACTCTCAGCAACTGCCGACGGGAGAGGCGCATACACCACGGTATATCCGGGGGGCGCGGTCGGGCCCCCAATCCGTCATCCGACCTGCGCCCGCCGATATCGCTACGCTGACACGGTCGGTGCAGTAGACCTTGGGAGGAAGCGGTGGTAGCCGTACAGATACAGGTGGGTGATCTGGTGCAGGCATCCGGTCACGCAGGACCGTGGCTGGTGGTGGAAATCAACAAGGGTCTCGCGTCACTGCAGCATCCAGACGGACACCGACTGTCGGTCAGGACGACGACGCTGTCGGTGGTGCACAAGGCAACCAGCCCGGCCGGCGAGGTGAAAGCCGGTGACGGTGAACGGACCGGGACGGTCGGCGACGGCGAATCGGCGGGAGACGCACCGACCCTCTTCGACTAGGCGCCGCCGAAACCCGGCGGCGCCTGATCGACCGAGGTCGGGCCGAGTGTTACCGGCCTAGACGTTGGCGGTGCGCACGATCCGCCGACGCATCGCTTCCAACCCCACGACGATCGCGGCCGCGACCACGACGTGCATCAGTGAGAGTGAGATGGTGCTGGCGGCGTCGAAATCGGCCTGGATGGTCAGGATGATCGTCGCGAGCGCGAGAACGACCCCGATCACCTCTGCGGGACGGATGATAGCCGGCAATTTCACGGAGATGAGCGCGGCGAGTGTCATTCCGATGAGAAGGGGAACGACCGTCATGACGACGACGCCGCCGGGTGCTGCACTGGTGGTCTTCCCCGCATCCGTCATCTCGAACGACGCACCTGCGGGAAGTGCGAGCAACCACAGCACCAGGTTGGGGACGAGTGCGATCACGGCGGTCCAGAGCAGGGCGGCGGGACGGCTCAGTTCGAGGGTAAGCGGATTGAACTTCGTGGCGGCGCTCGTTGCGGTGGCCGTGGTTTCGGTGCTCGACATGTTCGTACTCCTTCGGTGAGATGCTGACTGACTTTGCTGACATGATCTTGCAACCTCAACCTTTGTCGAGGTCAAGGCGTGGGCGCCATGGTTCTTCCGTCGAATCTGAAAGGTAGACCCGAGCGCAGCAGAAAACTCATCGGCGGCGGCGCGCACACCTTGCCGCTGGGGGATGATGGCGGACATGAATGCCGGTTCCTCGTCCTCCGCGCAGCCCCGTCGGCGCCGCAATCCTCTGGTCGCGCTCGCCCGTTGGCTCGGGACACAGGAGTGGGTCATGCGGCTGGCGCCGGCCATCATCTGGCTCGAATCGCATCTGCGCTCGTGGACGGGTAACCGGGTGAGCCTCATTGGCATCGCCGGATTGCAGTCGGTGCAGGTCACGGTTCCGGGACGCAAGAGCGGCACCCCTCGGACCACCGCGCTTCTGTGCATCCCGCAGGGCGACGGGTACATCGTCACCGGTTCGAACTGGGGACGGCCCGAGCATCCGATGTGGTCGGCGAATCTACGGGACGCCCAGGAAGCCCGCGTAAGGTCGGGGTCGCACGAGCGCCGGATGAGCGTCCGGATGGTGACGGGCGAGGAACGCGAGCAGCTGTGGACGTTCGTCACCGAGTACTGGCCGGGTTACCTCATGGAACACGCGCGGTCGGGCGGACGCGAGTTCAGAATTTTCCTCCTCCAACCACTCTGACCCAAACCCTCCCGGCAGTTTCGCTGATCGCGGCGTGCGATATTGACATTGACGTCAACATCAATCGATACTGTGATCGTGACCACAAGCCAAGCGCAGGAGCGGGCTCGCACTGCGCGGAAGAACAACGACGGACCGCGGAGGCGGGAGCTCATCCGCGCGGCGGGCGTGTGCTTCGCTGAACTCGGCTACGACCGCACCACCGTCGAGGTGATCACCAGTCGCGCCGATGTCTCCCGGGCGACGTTCTACGCGTACTTCTCGTCGAGGGACGAAATGTTCCATGCGGTGGCGGACGAGGTGTGTGAGGAGTTCCTCGAGTCGCAGCACGTGGAAGGCCCCGCCAGCGAGGATTTGCGTGAAGTCCTGCGCACCACGACCAAGGCCTTCGTCGAGGCGGTGTACGCCAACGGACGTGTCCTCGAGCTGATCGAGCACCGCGCGCGTCTCGATCCGGAGGTCGGCCGAACATGGTCTGCCGTGCAGACGCGGCTGATTCGTCGGTACACCCGCTTCATCGAGCGGATCAACGAGAGTTGCGACGTGGTCCCGTGCGCGTCACCGGCACGGATCGCGCAGACACTGGCCGACGCCCAGCTTGCCGGTGCCGCCCGGCTCGTCGACGCCACGCCCCGGGAGCGGCGTCGCTACACCTCCGACGTGACTGCCATCTCCGAGAGACTCATCGGCTTCATCTGAGCCGGAAACATCCGCACAGAATCGGGAGTTCGATATGCCATCTCCACCTTCGAGTGACCATGCGGTGCTGGAAGCCGCCCTCGCCGACCTTCGCGCAATCCAGGATGCCGCCTGGCCACCGCAGGTACCGCAAACCGTCGAATATCCGATCGAGGATCGCACGGTCGTCGGCTACCTACGCCACTGGGCGACACGGCGTCCGGACACCGTGGCAATCGATTTCTACGGACGCCGAATCACGTACGCGGAGTTCGACGACCTGTCCGATCGGTTCGCTGGATGGCTGCTCGAACAAGGTGCCACGGCCGGTGACCGCGTCGGCGTGCATCTCGCGAACTGCCCGCAGTTTCACATCGCAATGCTCGGCATACTCAAAATCGGTGGAGTTCATGTGCCGATCAACCCACTATTCCGCGAACACGAACTGATCTACGAACTCAACGACGCCGGGGTCGAGATCCTGCTGACCCAAGACGCTTTCGCGCCCATGGTCGAGTCGGTCCGGCGCGACACTCCCTTGCGCCACGTTGCGGTGACATCGCTGTCCGACCTGCTGCCGCCCGTCCCCAGCGTCCCTCCCCCCTTCCCTGTCGCCGACCCCGCGACCACGGACTGGGCCGAGATCATGGAGTCGCCCCGCGCGGAACCGGTTGCCACCGACCCCGACGCCCTCGCGGTGTTGAACTACACCGGGGGCACCACCGGAATGCCCAAGGGCTGTGAGCACACTCAGTGGCACATGGTCTACACCGCGGCTACCGCGACCGTGGCAGGCGGACGACGAGTCGGTGAGACACCACCGGTCGTTCTAGGTTTCCTTCCCATCTTCTGGATTGCGGGAGAGGATTTCGGAATTCTGTACCCGCTGCTCAACGGCGGCACCGTCGTCCTCCTCACCCGTTGGGATCCCGAGGCCGCGGTGACGCTGATCGAACGATGCCGAGTGACCTCGATGGTCGGGACGGTCGACAATTATGTGGAACTGATGGGTCTTCCCGGATTCGCCGACCGCGATCTGTCGACACTCGACAACGCCATGGCAGTGTCGTTCGTGTTGAAACTCGATCCGGCGATTCGTGCCCGGTGGCGCGACGCCACCGGACACGTGTTGCGAGAAGCCAGTTACGGGATGACCGAAACCCACACCGCCGACAGCATTACCCTCGGCTTCCACACCGGCGACTTCGACCTTCTCAGTGAACCGGTGTTCTGCGGGCTCCCCGTACCCGGCACGGACATACTCGTCGTCGATGAGGCAGGCGTACCGGTTCCGATGGGCGAATCTGGTGAGATCATCGTGCGCAGCCCATCCCTGCTCACCGGTTACTACAGAAAACCCGAGGCCACGGCTGAGGCGCTGCGCGGCGGATGGCTGTGGACCGGTGACATCGGCAAACTCGACGACAGAGGTGCTCTGCACTATCTGGCACGCAACAAGGAAATGATCAAGACCAACGGTATGAGCGTGTTTCCCTCGGAGGTAGAGGCACTGCTCCTGCTGCACCCCGCCATTCAGTGCGCTGCCGTGGTGCCCAAACCCGACTCGGCGAGAGGTCAGGTTCCTTTTGCTTTCGTCCAACTACTGCCTGATCACAACGTGTCGAGTGACGAACTGCGAGAGTGGGCAGCCCAGAACATGGCCGGCTACAAGGTACCCACCGTCGAAGTCCTCGACACTCTGCCCATGACTGCGACAGGGAAGGTCCGTAAGGCCGACCTGTTCACCCTTGCCGAGGAGTACAAGTGACACTGCTGGTCGCCAACCGTGGCGAGATCGCGCTGCGCATCATCCGCTCCGCCGCCGAGATGTCGATGGAGACGGTGGCCGTCTACGCAGAGGACGATGCGGACTGCCCTCACGTGCGGGCCGCGACCGAGGCGGCGGCGCTGAGCGGTTCGGGCCCGGCCGCCTACCTCGACCACGCGGCACTTCTCGCAGTTGCGGAGAAATTTGGTGCCACCGTGATTCATCCGGGGTACGGGTTTCTCAGCGAGAACGCAGAATTCGCCCGCAAGTGCGCACAGGTCGGCGTGAACTTCGTGGGACCGAGCCCAGACCTGCTCGACGTCTTCGGGAACAAGTCGGCGGCCCGGGATGCAGCCGTCGCAGCGAAGGTGCCGGTGTTGCCGGCAACCAACGGCGCCACCGATCTCGACGGCGTCCGCGCCTTCTTCGCGAGCCGGCCACAGGGCATCATGATCAAGGCACTTGCCGGTGGCGGTGGCCGCGGAATACGCGCCGTGCACAGCGCCGACCACGTCGACGACGCCTACCGGCTCTGTGCGTCCGAAGCCCAGCTCGGCTTCGACAACCCCGCCGTATTCGCGGAAGCTCTGCTGACGGGCGCGCGGCACATCGAGGTTCAGGTGGTGGCGGCGCCGTCGTCCGAGGGCGTGCGCGCGCTGGCGCTCGGCGATCGTGACTGCAGCGTCCAGCGTCGACATCAGAAGTTGATAGAGATCGCACCGGCACAGGGCCTCGACCCGACGTTGCGCACCGAGCTACACGAGGCGGCCGCCCGCTTGTGCGCCAGTGTGGGGTACCGAGGACTTGCCACCGTCGAATTCCTCGTCTCTGCCGACGGGTTCTACTTCCTGGAAGTGAACCCGCGAATCCAGGTGGAACACACCGTGACCGAAGAAGTGACCGGTGTCGACCTGGTGGCGACACAACTCGCGATCGCCGCCGGCACCGACTTCGAGTCGTTGCTCCTCCCCCACGGGATCACCGCCACCGGGCTCGACACTTCCGGTGAGCCTGCCGCGTTCCGGGGTATCGCCGTGCAGGCGAGGGTCAACATGGAGACGATGCGTTCCGACGGGCAAGCCGTTCCCGCGGCCGGCACTCTCACCGTGTTCTCCCCGCCGACCGGACCCGGTGTTCGGGTCGATACCTATGGGCGGCCGGGACTCTCCCCGAGCCCGCGTTACGACTCCCTCCTCGCCAAGGTGATCGTCCTCTCGCGCGGACCCGCATTTTCTGCTGCCGTTCGGAAAGCGGAGGCGGCGCTCGCCGAGTTCGAGATCGAAGGCGTCCCCACCAACATCGCGTTCCTACGTGCCATCCTCACCGATCCGGATTTCGGCAGCGGGGTCGTAGGCACCGATTATCTCGGCGAGCGAATGAGCAGACTGGTCGAGGACGCGCAGGCCCAGCAGGGGCCGCACGTTCCGTCCACCGCCGTCGAGTTGCGCGCCGGCCAAGAAGTGTTGCGGGCGGAGTTGGCCGGAACCATCGTCGAAGTGGTCGACGAAGGTCGTAATGTCGACTCGGGCGCCGCGTTGGTGGTGCTCGAGGCGATGAAGATGCAACACGCGATCACCAGTCCCGCGGCCGCGGTGGTGGAACGACTGCTGGTCGCTCCGGGACAAACAGTGGCTACCGGGGATCCACTCGTCGTCATCCGCCGCACCGGTGCCGATTCAGCCGAGATGGCAGACATTGCCGTCGACCTGGACGGTGCACGCGAGGATCTGGCCGAGATCCGGCACCGGCACGAGGTAACCCTCGACGCCGCCCGTCCCGCCGCCATGGCCAAGCGGGCGAAGCTCGGTCGCCGCAGCGCCCGGGCGAACATCGAGAACCTCGTCGACCCCGGCAGTTTCGTCGAATTCGGTCCCCTCGTCCTCGCGGCGCAGCGCAGCCGTCGCTCCGAACAGGACCTGATCGATAACACTCCGGCAGACGGCCTGGTCGCGGGACTCGCGACCATCAACGGTGACGTGTTCAGCGCGGCCGCGTCGGAGGCGGTGGTGCTGTCGTATGACTACACCGTCCTCGCCGGTACGCAGGGGATGCGCAACCATGCGAAGACCGACCGGGTGATCGGATTAGCTGCCCGCAAACAGATTCCGTTGGTTCTGTTCGCCGAGGGCGGCGGTGGCCGGCCAGGCGATACCGACGCCGGTACCGCGGCCGGACTCGACCTCGACACGTTCCGGTCGCTCGCGACCCTGAACGGGAAGGTGCCGTTGATCTCGATAGTGTCGGGCCGGTGCTTCGCAGGTAATGCCGCGCTGGCCGGGGTCTGCGACGTCCTCATCGCCACACCCGACGCAAATATCGGCATGGGTGGGCCAGCCATGGTGGAGGGCGGCGGGCTTGGGGTGTACCGGCCGGAGGACATCGGGCCCGTCGAGGTGCAACGACGCAACGGGGTGATCGACCTCCTTGCCCGCGACGAGGCTCACGCGGTGGAGCTGGCCAAACGCTATCTGTCGTATTTCCAGGGCCCCCTTGCACAGTGGTCCGCCCCGGACGAACGGATTGCCCGGCACGTCGTTCCTGAGAACCGGCTACGCGCGTATGACGTTCGCACTGCCGTCGACGCGATCGCGGACGTCGACTCGGTACTCGAACTGCGACCCGACTACGGGGTCGGCATCGTGACGGCACTGATGCGGGTCGAAGGGCACCCCTACGGAGTGGTCGCCAACAGCAGTCATCACCTGGGCGGCGCCATCGACGCCGTCGCGGCAGACAAGATGGCTGACTTCCTGCGACTGTGCGAGTCGTTCGGTCTTCCGGTGGTTTCTCTCTGCGACACACCGGGCTTCATGGTGGGACCGGATTCGGAGAAGGAGGCAACCGTACGCCGGTTCGGCGCGCTGTTCATCGCGGGCGCGCGGATGACCGTGCCTTACGGCACGATCATCCTGCGCAAGGGCTATGGCCTCGGCGCGATGGCCATGGCGGGCGGATCGTTCCACGCCTCACAGTTCACGGTCGCCTGGCCGACCGGCGAAATCGGGGCCATGGGCTTGGAAGGTGCCGTCCGACTCGGATTCCGGAAGGAACTCGACGCGATCGACGATCCGGCCCAGCGCGACGCGGCGTTCTCTCAGCTGGTCGATGCGGCGTACCAGCAGGGCAAGGCACTGAACGCGGCCACGATCTTCGAACTCGACGACGTGATCGACCCCGCCCAGTCCCGCTCCTGGATCGTGCGCCTCCGCCGCCCGTGAGTACTTGTTAACCGCCCAATGTTAAGAAGTACTCACGGGGCGAAGCCCACGACGGCACGGCCCGAGTAGGACCCGACCCGCACCTGGTCGATCACCGACACCACCTCGGCGATCGGAACGTCGTGGGTGATTGCGTCGAGGTGCGTCGGCGCCAGATCGGTGGCGAGGCGTTTCCACAGGCGACGGCGCTGCGCGATCGGGTACTGCACCGAATCGATACCGAGCAGGCTGACCCCGCGGAGGATGAACGGCAGCACCGTGGTGTCGAGCCCGGACCCACCGGTGAGTCCGCTGGCCGCCACCGAGCCGCCGTACTCGATGGTGCTGAGCACGTGTGCGAGGGTGGCACCGCCGACGCAATCGACCGCGGCCGCCCACTGCGCCTTGCCGAGCGGACGAGGCTTGGTGTCGGGTTCGGGTAGCCGTCCGATCACCTTGCTCGCACCGAGGCCGGTCAGTAGCTCGGCCTTCTCGGGTTTCCCGCTCGATGCCACAACCTCGAAGCCGGCAGCGGCCAGAAGGTCGACGGCAACCGTGCCCACACCGCCGCTCGCGCCGGTGACCAGCACCGGACCGTCGCCCGGTTCGAGTCCGCGGGACAGCAACGCCTCGACGCTCATCGCGGCCGTGAAACCGGCTGTCCCGATAGCTGCCGCGGTCCGGGTCGACATGCCGTCCAGACGCACCACCCAGTCGGCCGGGACCCGGGCGAACTGCGCGTACCCACCGTGGCGGGCGGTACCGATGTCGTACCCGTGCGCGACTACCTTGTCGCCGACCGCGAACTCCGACGACTCCGACTCGACGACGGTGCCGGCGAGGTCGATGCCGGGCACGATCGGGTATGCGCGTACCACTCCGCCTTTCGGGGTGAGCGCAAGAGCATCCTTGAAGTTCACGCTGGAGTACTCGACCTGAATGGTGACCTCACCCGGCGGGAGAAACGACTCGTCGACCGTGTCGGGGGCGAGTTCGATCGTGCCCTCGTTCTCGCGAGCGATCCAGGCGGTGAAGTCCTTCATCAGTTGATCTCCTGACCTCGAGAATGGTGACGGTTCACTCACGGTACAGAAGCGACAGCGATCGGTCGGCGTCGAACAGCGCCTCGCGGTCGAACGTCGATGTGGACGCGAGAAGCTCATCCGCGCCGGTGCGGGCGAACAGGGAGTCGAGCTGCTCCCGCACCTCGTCCGCCGTTCCGTGGATCGACGACTCGATCGACGCGTCGATCTGCTCACGCATCCGCTGTGTCCACGGCCGATCGCGCAGGACCGAGACCGGTTCGAGGGCCGGAAACTCGCCTGTCCGGCTCGACGACGCCAGCGCCCACGCCTCCGACAGCAGGAGATCGCGCGCCGCGTCGGTGCTGTCCGCGATCATCACCTCGAGCGAGATCACCACGTAGGGCTTTCGGTTCCCCGGTGAGGGTACGAATTCGTCGCGGTAGCGATCGAGCTCTGGGATCCTGCCCGCGGTGCTGCCCAGTATCGGTCCGCCTACCACTACGGGCAGTCCGGCGCGCGCGGCGAAGTCGAGCCCCCGCCGGGTGGCGAGCACGAACATCGGGGGTGCCGCCTCCACCCGAGGTCGTGCGGTGACCGGCGCCGCCCCCTCCAGATACCGCCGCAGCTCGTCGAGGTCGTCCGCGAACGTATCGGGTGCAGTGCGGTCGCGGCGCAGAGCGTCACGGACCGGTCTGGTGAATCCCAGAGACCGCCCCACTCCCAGATCGATCCGCCGCGGGTACAGGGCTTCGAGCATCAGGAATTGTTCCGCCACCACGATCGGCTGATGATTGGGCAGCATCACGCCACCCGATCCCAGCCGAATGCGGTCGGTGCGGGCTCCGATCGCGGCGAGGAGTACCGGCGGGGAGCCACTCGCGATCCCCGGGACCCCGTGATGCTCCGCCACCCAGAACCGGTGGAACCCGAGCTGCTCGGCGTGCACCGCCCTGTCGATCGTCCCCGTCAGCGCGGCGGCGTCGGGCACGCCGGCACGCGTGCGGGATCGGTCCAGGATCGACAGCTTCACCCTCGACGCAACCGTCGCTCCGACCCAACTATTTCCCGCAGCTACACCGCGGACACTTGCGAAGACCGGCTGTCGCGCATGTTTCGGGACGTGAGGACGCCGACGAGCAGCACGACTCCCGCAGCCGCGATGAACCAGCCGGTGCGGTGCAGTCCGTCGTCACCGATGATGTGTCCGGCGGTGGCCTGGAGCACCACCGCCGACAGATTCGCACCGATGTATTGGACGGTGCGGTACATCCCGATTGCCGTGCCCACCTCCTCGACCGACGTCACCGAGCTGATCAGATTCTGGTTGCCGATGTTGTTGAAGCCATTCGGTATTCCGAGTACGGCGGCGACGAGCAGCAGCACCACGATCGGTGCGGTACTTCTCTCGACCGAGGCGAGGAGCAGACCACCCAGCAGCAGCGCACAGGTGCCGACGGCGAGTGTTCGCCGGGCGCCGTGCCGCCGGTAGATTCTCGACGCGAGCATCGTCGAGCCGATGCCGACCACTGCGACGGGCAGCATTGTCAGGCCCGCCTCGGTGGCACTCATGCCGCGTGAATATTGCAGCCACTGCGGCACTCCGAAGAAAACACAGTAGAACGCCGTATAGGTCAGCAGAGTGCGCGCAAGGGTCGCGCCGAGTGCGCGGTTACGGGTGAGCGCCCGGACGTCGATGAACGGTTCCGGCGCCCGCCTTTCCCACTGGACGAATGCGGCGAGAGCGAGCGCCCACACCGGCAGCAGCCACCAGAGCGGTTCCGACGTCGACGACAGCAGGAACAGCATCGTCGAGGACACCAGTACCAGGAACAACAGCACCCCGGCGAGGTCGAGTGAGTGCAGCAACTGCCGGTGACCGACCGACGAACCGCCGACGAAGCCGACGTCGGCGAACCGCACAACGGCCAGGGCGCTGAAGGCGATGATCGGCAGATTGATCCACATGATCGACTGCCACCCGAAGGCGCCGACGAGCAGACCACCCAGCGTGGGCCCCAGGGCGACGACCGCCTGACTACAGATGGCGAGTGTCGTGATCGCGGTACGCGGCTGCGCGTCGTACTTCTCCGCGTAACCCCGGATCATCGTCATGGCATTGGGATACTGTGTGGCAGTTCCAATTCCGACCAGTATTCGTGAGAAGATCAGCCAGCCGACCGACGGCGCCAGCAACCCCGCGATCGACCCCAACGCCACCAGCGCGAGACCACCGAGATACACCCGTCGAGCGCCGAGCAGCGAACCGAGCTTGCCCGCCATCGGGGCGGTCACGGCGGTCGCGATGTACAGGGCAGAGATCACCCAGGCAATTCCGGATGAGGGGCCGAACTGTGCGGCGATACCGACGATCGCGATGGCGATCATCGACGAGTTCAGCGGCTGGAGAATACTGCCGGTTGCGACCGAGCCGCTGACCCGAAACGGTACCCGGCGGGCGTCCTGTGTCGGAGTGGTGTCGGTGACCGTCACGGAGTCATCAGTGACTCCTTACGCGAACCCGACCCGGCAGAGTCGGCGAGCCGCCCCCGATCCGGAACGTCGGCGAGCCGCCCCCGATCCGGAACGTCGGCGAGCCGCCCCCGATCCGGAACGTCGGCGAGCCGCCTCAGTAAGCGGCCGGCGATGAAGAGTAAGTCACGCTCGGCGTCCGTGCAGGTGTCAGCCAACGCCGCCGACAACCATTCACTGCGTTGGGCCCGGTCGGCGGCCAGCATCCGATGCCCGGACTCGGTGATGGCGATGAGACTGGCGCGCGCGTCCTGTGGGTCCACTGTCCGCGAAACCATGCCCGAATCTTCGAGCATGGTGACCGTGCGGGCGATGGACTGGGGAGTCACCTGCTCGAGGTCGGCGAGCGTCTTGGCGCTCATCGGTCCTTCTCGATCGAGGTGGGCGAGTGCCTGGAGTTGCGTGGGCGTAAGCAGGTGGCCTGCCCTTTTGGTGCGGATGCGCCTTGTGAACAGCACTATGTCTTCGCGGAGCTGATCTACTCGCTCGTCCATTGCGGCCTCCCTGCTTCAGTGTCGTTAGCCAGTCTAGCTGTCTAATGAACTTCCGACCAGGTGAAGTTTGTCTCGATCAATCGAAGGAATATGGGACAGTTGGACAGCAAACCTGGATAATTCAGGCTGTTACCGGCATGTGCCCGGTCCACCGCTTCAAGGCCACTCGCCACCCATCGGACGCACTGTCGCCCGCCCACGCGATGTACCCGTCGGGCCGCATGAGCAACGCGGGTCCGTCGCCGAGCCGGGTCACGGAGTGAACCCCGGAAGGCACAGGCACGTCCCGCTCGGCTATCAGGACGAAACCGCCGGAGCGCAGTACCTCGTACAACCTGCCGGCGGCAGTCGGAAGGTCCTCGGCCCGCCTGCCCACCAGTACGCTGTCGCCGGTTCGGTGCCCGTACCGGATCCCGATACCCGAAAACGTCTTAGCGACAGCACCACCGGTCGGCGGAAACCGCAGAAGAGTCGCGACCACCACGTTCCGGAGCTTCCGCAGCACCCACGGCCGTAGCGTCATCATTCGCATCGTGGTGCCGCTGGTCCGGAGAACCATCCTTCCTACCGGATGCCGTTCGGCGTGGTAGGTGTCGAGCACGGAGTCGTCCGCCCCGCCGAGCACCGCCGCGAGCTTCCATCCGAGGTTGGCGGCGTCCTGTATGCCGGTGTTCATCCCCTGCCCACCGGCAGGCGAGTGCACGTGCGCGGCGTCGCCGGCAAGAAACACCCGTCCCGTCCGGTACTGCGGGACCTGCCGTTCGTCGCTGTGGAACCGTGACTGCCATCGCACCGCACCGAGGCCGTAGTCCGTACCCATGGCGCTTTCGATGACGTCGCGCAATTCGGCCCGATCCACCGGAGCGCTGTCGTCCACCTGATGCCGCCGGTTCCAGGCGATCACGCGAAACAGGTTGTCGCCGTATGGGGCGAGGAAGGCGAATCCGTCGCGCACCGCGTTGACGGTCACGATGCTGTCGGGCGGATTCCGGAGTTCGACGTCGGCGAGCATGATCGAACGGAGCACTGCCTTTCCGGGAAACGGCTGACCGATCATCTGCCGCACCGCACTGTGTGCGCCGTCTGCGCCCACCGCGTACGCCGCGCGGAACGCGTGTTCCTCTCCCGACGTGTCCCGCCCGCGCACTGTGACAGCGTCGCCGTCCTGCTGCACCCCGGTCACGGTGATGCCGCGGATGATCTCGGCGCCCTGTTCACGGGCGTGCCGCTCGAGGAGGGAATCGACATTTCGCTGCGGGGTGATGAGTACGAACGGGAATCGTGACGGAAGGCCGGCGAGATTCAATTCCGCACCTCGCCACAGCTTCAACCCCGGAGACGGCGCGCCCGAGGCGACCAGCTCATCAGCGAGTCCACGGGCGTCGAGCAACTCGAGGGTGCGGGCATGAACACCGAATGCCCGACTGAGCGGTGATGGTGCGTCCCGCTTGTCCAGAACGGTGACCGATCTGCCTGCGGCTGCCAACTCCCCGGCAAGCATGCAGCCGGTGGGCCCTGCGCCGATCACCACGACGTCGGTGTTCTTCATGACGGTCCTCCGATCGAGCTCCGAGTCAACGCCTGTTGACTTCCACGGTAGGCGCCTTCGATCGCCAAGTCAACAACTGTTGACTACACTCGGGGAATGCCCGAAAGACGTACCCGCTCCGCTGTCGCCACCCGCGCCGCGATCCTCGATGCCGCCCGCGCCCGGTTCGGTGCCGAAGGCTACGACCGCACGACGATGCGGGCTGTCGCATCGGATGTCGGCGTCGATCCCGCCCTGGTGATTCGCTATTTCACCAACAAGGAATCGCTGTTCGCGGAGGCGGCCGAGTTC
This sequence comes from Rhodococcus sp. ZPP, assembly GCF_017656075.1. Classification (NCBI taxonomy): domain Bacteria; kingdom Bacillati; phylum Actinomycetota; class Actinomycetes; order Mycobacteriales; family Nocardiaceae; genus Rhodococcus; species Rhodococcus sp. ZPP. The sequence goes on along the minus strand of NZ_CP058638.1, from coordinate 3,910,841 downwards.
GAACTCCACCTTCCCGACCTCCACGACGTTCGGGCCGACTCGCTCGCCACCGTGCTGATGCCGCGATTCTTCGCCGTGTGGGAGAACGACGGCGCGTTTCTCCCGCTGCTACGGGCGGCGTCGACCAGCGCTCGGGCCGCCGAGACGATGCTCCAAGTGTTCGCCCGGCAGGTGGCACCGGCACTCGCGGCGGTCGCGGTGGATCGGGCGGCGGAGCGCGCGGCCCTGGTGGGATCGCAGATCCTCGGGCTTGCGTTCGCGCGCTACATTCTTCGCGTTCCACCGCTGGCGGAGATGACACATGAGCAGTTGGTGCGGTGGGTCGGGCCAGTCCTCGAGCACTACCTGACCGCCCCGCATCTGCGAGACTGAGGACGAATGAGGGTCCCGCGGACGCAGCGACAGGCGGGCCACGCAACCGACTTGGAGGCGCTCGTGAGGTCACCGTCCGCGGAATGTGTCCAGCAGCTGAAGGCGACTGTGCCCGATCGGGTGCATCTCCCGGATTCGCCCTCCTACCGAAATGCGCTCGGGAGAGTCTTCTTTCCCGACGCGGCGAGACGGCGTCCAGCCTGTGTGGTGCAGCCGGTTTCCGCTGCGGAGGTCGCGACGGTCATGGCCATCGCGCACCGAACGGGTGGTGCGATCACCGTGCGGGGCGGCGGCCTCAGTTCCAACTGCGTGGCCGACAGTGCCGTCATGCTCGACCTCTCCGCACACCTTCATACCGCCCGCCTCGAGGGTGATCGCGTCGTGGTCGAGGGCGGCGCCACCATGGGAACGATGCTGGACGCCCTCGCGCCCGCCCACCGTGTGGTGCCGGTCGGCATCGTCCAGCACGCCGGCTTCGGGCTCGCCACTCGCGGTGGCTTCGGCTACCTCACCCGCAGCCTGGGCCTGACGCTCGATCATCTCGTCCAGGTCGAACTCGTTCTCCCCTCCGGTGAGATTCTTCAGCTGTCCGAGGCCAGTACCGGCGACGAGGCCGATCTGTGGTGGGCGGTGCAAGGATGTGCGCCCTGCTTCGGCGTCGTCACCTCAGCGGTGTTGCGCACCCACCGGGCCGGCCCGGTATGGGTCGACCGGATGATGCTCGGACTCGACGCCCTCGCCACCTATTTCCGTGTAGCACCGGAGCTTCCGCGCGACACGACCATGGGCGCCGTCCTCGGCTACAGCGACGACTCACCCGATGAGCCGGTCTTGTTCGTCTACACCGCCTGCGCGAGCCGGGACGAGGCCGCCATCGCCCGCGCCCGCACCTCGGCGTCCGGCGTGGCCGCGGCGTCGAAGAACGTGCTCTACCGCTCCGAGATGTCCGGTCGATACCTCGACGGTTTACCCGAGTTCACCCCGCCCGGCCGCGGCGGGCAAGAACCCGAACCGATCCGTCTGCCGGTACCGGGCGAGCCGCGCGGATCCTTCTTCGGTAAAGCGGTTTTCACCGGTCCGACCCTCGATTCCGACATCGCCGAGGCGCTGGCCGCTCAGATCCACGGTGCTCCGACCCGTCAGTGCCGTATCGACTTCCAACACAGCGGCGGTGCCCTCGCCGACGTGGACGACACCGACACCGCGTTCTGGGGCCGCACCGGCGAATGGAACGTTCCCCTCAACGCGATTTGGTTCGACCCCTACGACGGCGCCGCCTGCCTGGCGTGGGCGGGCGGTGCGCTCGACGCCCTCGCTCCGCACACGATCGGCGTCTACAGCGTGGAAGTGCGGCCGGGGTTCCCCGAGACCGGCGTCGAGATCAGCGCGGCCTACGGAGGAAACCTCCGGCGGCTCCGGTCGTTACGACAAACCCACGACGCGCGTGGAGTGCTCGCGCACTATCCGCTCTGAGCTCTGGAAGTGCCACGGAGGCTCTGAAAGTGCTACGAGCGGGAGGACCTGCCGGATGCATCAACCGCAGTCATCGACGGCGGCCACCCCGGCGAAACGTGCTGCGAGGAAGTCGATCGCGCCTTGGGCACCGGTGATCAACCACGGCAAGACAGACGAGCCACCCCGCTATGCGCATGGAAAACATGCTACCGTGCGAATGGTACGACCGAAAGGACTTTCAGTGGATGCCGTGGTACTACGCGAATTCGGGGAGCCCGACGTCCTGCGGCTGGAGTCGGTCCCAGATCCGGCCCCGGGCCCGGGCTGGGTCACCGTCCGCCTGAAGGCGGCGGCACTCAACTGGCACGACGTGCTCGTCCGCCAGGGCAAGTATTCGTCACCCCTGCCGCACGTACTCGGCGCCGACGGCGCAGGCGTGCGCACCGACACGGGCGAAGAGGTTCTCGTCCTCCCGTCGCTGTGGTGGGGCGATCGCGAGGCCGCACCGAGCGCACAGTGGGAGATACTCGGCGATTACCAGCGAGGCACGTACGCCGAGTCGGTACGAGTTCCCGAAAATTGCGTCGCCCCCAAACCACGTGGCCTCAGCTGGGAACAGGCCGCTGCGCTACCTCTGGTCGGACTCACCACCTATCGCGCCCTGTTCACGCGCGGGCGTCTGCGGGCCGGTGAGAACCTCCTGGTTCTGGGTGCCGGCGGCGGCGTCGCGACCATGGCCGTCATGCTGGCGTCGGCCGTCGGCGCGAACGTGACCGTCACATCGTCGTCAGCCGACAAGATCGCGCAGGCGCAGGAACTCGGTGCGGCCAACGGTGTGCTGTACACCGACTCGGAATGGCCGGCGGCGGCTCGCACGCTCACTCCGGACGGGCAGGGTTTCGACCTCGTCCTGGACTCGGTGGGGACTTGGGAACCGTCCATCGCAGCACTGCGACCAGGTGGCCGGTTGGTCGTGCTGGGCGCGTCGCGGAGCGAGCACGCCACCCTCGACGTCCGTCCCTTTTACTTCGGCCAGTACGAACTGATCGGAACCACGATGGGCAGCCCCCGGGACTTCACGGGGCTGTTGACCCTGCTGGACACCGAAACCGTTCCGCCCGTACCTATCAGCGCGGCGTTTCCGCTCGCCGAAGCGGCCGCGGCACACAAGTATCTCGAACAGGGAGGCGGGTTCGGAAAGGTCGTCCTCACGCACTGCTGACCGCCGTTTACTATCTACCTCGACGCGGTTCGCTGACGACGAGAGGACGCCCAGTGGCGAGTGAACTCCCGATGTCGGCCGACGATCATCGACACGACGTGGTCGACTGGATGCGAGCCGAATGGTCCGAGCGGCGGGATTCGGCCGACCTGGAGTTCGGAACCACGATGGCGCTGCTCCGTGCCCATCAGTGGGTCGTGCGTGCCATGGACCAGGAACTGCGATCACTTCGCTTGTCCCGCAACGCCTATCTCATTCTGATGTCGTTGCAGCTGTCAGAGCAGCGGACCCGTACGCTCGGCAAGTTGAGCAAGTACCTCATGGTCCACCCCACCACCGTGTCGATGGCGGTCGACCAGCTCGTGAAAGCGGGCTTCGTCGAACGTCAGGCCCACGCGACGGACCGCCGCACCGTTCTCGCAACCCTCACACCCGCCGGCCTCGAGGTGGTCGAGGACGCGAATGATCGCCTTGCCGCGGTGCACTTCGGTCTTGCGTCGGTCGACACCGAGACACTGGAAGCCTTGATCGAACAATTGCAAGAGGTACGTCGCGCCGTCGGCGACGTCGAGACCGGGCTCTGAGCTACCGGACACGCTCTCGCGCAGTACATCTACCCGGCACACCCCTAGCATCATCTGCCCGGAACACCCCTTGCACGGCGAGCTTTGACGCCCTACTATTCAAACCTAGAATAGTTTCCCGGGGCGAAGAGCAGCCGTGCGGCCTGCTGCACGACAGCGCTCCCTCGCCGTGATCATCAATCCGAGCCACGCACAGGAGCACACTCCGATGGTTTCATTTGCATTCACCGACGAACACGAAGAGTTCCGAAAGACGTTGACCTCGTTCAGCGACCGAGTCCTACTTCCCGGCTATCGCGACCGCGCCGCGTCGACGAACTTCCCCTTCGACATTCTGAAGAGACTCGGCGACCTCGGCTTGCTGGGCATTGGCCTGCCCGAAGAGTACGGCGGCACAGGAACCGAAGACCCTGTACTTCTCGGGATCGCCACCGAGACCCTCGCCTACGGTGACGTGAACATGGCGTCTGCACCCGTCCAGATCGGTTTGGTGGCCTCTCAACTGGCGCTGTGCCGGGACGAAATCCAGGAGCGATACCTCCCTCCCCTCATCAACGGTGAACAGACCATTGCCATCGCCTTGACCGAACCCGGGTCTGGCTCCGATGCAAGTGCGCTGACCACCACCGCGACGGCAGTCGAGGGCGGATGGCGCCTGAACGGCGAGAAGACGGCCATCTCCTGGGCGATGAACGCCACTGCCGCGCTTGTCTATGCACGCGAGCCGGGGTCCAGTCGTGCAAGGGGCGTCAGTTGCTTCGTCGTACCGCTCGATGCGGACGGCGTCAGCGTCAGCCACATGCCCGGCATGGGATGCCTTCCCCTGGGGTGGGGAAGCATTCATCTGTCGGACGTGTTCATTCCGGAGTCCCACCTCGTCGGCGAGCTCGGCAAGGGCTTTCACTCGGTCATGGATCACTTCGACTTCAGTCGAGCCGCCCTCGGACTGATGTGCCTCGGCGCAGCGAAACAGAGCCTGGAGGAAGCCGCCGCATACGCACAGCAGCGGGAGACGTTCGGGCAACCACTCTCCGAACACCAAGGACTTGCGTTTCAATTCGCCGAACACGCAACGTACCTCGAAGGTGCACGATGGATCTGCTACCGGGCACTGTGGCTCCGCGAGACCGCTCAACCGCACACGGCGCTGGCGTCGATGAGTAAGTGGTGGCCGCCCGTCGTAGCAAAGAACGCAATCGAGTTCGCCATGCGCGTACACGGAAACCTCGGGTACTCCACAGAATCGCCTCTGCAGCAGCGGTACCGGGATGTCACCGCATACCTCGTGGCGGACGGCACGGCCGAGATCCAGAAGCGCATCATCGCGAAGGACATCTTCGCCCGCGGCACAGTGTCCCTCTGACATCCCCTGAACGGAGTACACGAATGGGTACGCATGAAATCGCGCCACCGAAAGAACTGAAAGACAGTAGTGGTCTCATCGTGGGCGGCACCGCCGGGATCGGGCTCGCAACCGCCGTGGGCCTCGCCCAGGCCGGCGCACCCCGCATCATGATCGTCGGACGCAATCCGGAACGCGGACAGATCGCCGCCGAACGAATTTCGTCCGCCAACTCGTCGTGTGAAGTCACCTTCCTGTCAGCCGACGCAACCACCGTCGACGGTGCCGCGCACATCGCCTCCGAAGCCGAGCGGATTCTCGACGGCGTCGATATCCTCGTGTCCACGTCGGCCGCCGACACCCGGCCGGAACTGTGTGCGAACATTCCTACCGCCGACATCGCGCGTATCTTCAATCAACTCGCGTTGCCGTGCATGTATCTCGCGAGTGAAATCGTTCCGCACATGACGGTGCGGAAGGGTGGCGTCATCATAAACGTCGCATCGGACGCAGCCAAGACCGCGACACCGGGCGAGTCCGTCATCGGAGCGGCGAAGGCGGCGATCGTCATGTTCACTCGCACCCTCGCCATCGAGGCGAAGCGCAGCGGGATCCGGGTGAACGCCCTGACGCCGTCGCTGGTCGCGGGCACCGGGTCGACCGAACGCATCACCTCCGACGGATTCAGCGCCAGCCTGTTCGCCAAGGCAGCACAGCAGGCGCATCTGGGCGTCCCCGAATCCGAAGATCTGGCTGCGCTGGCTGTCTTCCTTGCTTCCCCCGCCGCACGCCGGCTGACCGGCCAGGCGATCAGCGTCAACGGGGGTATCTCCGCAGCCTGAGATCTGCCTCCGAATCGGGGGCGAAACTCCTCGTCTGGGTGACGCATGGGTGCCGTTCATGCGACCACGGGGTCACAGTTGCCCGCCACCACGCCTCCGACCATCGATCATCCTCCGGGGGCAATTTCCTCACTCGGAAGGATGAGAAGGCTTTCGATTTCCTCCCCTTACGGGCTTCCCTGACGGTAATATGGTTCGACCAAACCCCCCTGTCCTCCTCCTGTCGAGGAAAGGCACCTGAAAGCAAGGATCCGCACATGGATGTCATGGAAGACGCGGGAGCCGTTCTCCCCGAGGACCGCTACAGTGCGAGCACCCTCGAGACCTTCCGTTCGAACGGATACTGGCGCGACGAGAGCCTGGCCCAGCATGTGGATCGCTGGGCAACGATCGACCCAGACTTCGTCGCTGTCACCGACGGCTACGGATCACTCACACGGGGCGAGTTGCGGGCCCATGCGTACCGCCTCGCGTCCTCACTGAAGAAGCTAGGCGTCACGCGCGGGGACCGAGTGCAAGTCCAGCTGCCGAACTGGAACGAATTCGTCGTCATCTATGTGGCACTCGCCAGGATCGGCGCCGTACTCGTACCCACGATGCCGGTCTACCGGCATGACGAGGTCCGCTATGTACTGGAACACTCCGGTGCGAAAATCTCTTTCGTCACTGAGGAATTCCGGAACTTCCGGTACACCGACATGCTGGCCGAGGTCCGTCCCGACGTGCCGGGACTCGAGCACGTGGTCGTCGTGCGGGGGACTGCGGGGGCCGACGAAATCGCGTTCGATTCCTTGACCGCCGGCGACCACGTCCCCGGTGACGACGAACTCGGGCCGCCGCCGTCTGCGGATGCGGCCCACGCCATCATCTACACCTCAGGAACCGAGTCGCGGCCGAAGGGCTGCCAGCACACCTTCAACACGCTCTCCTTCACCGTCTACGGGTTGGGTGGGCAGGTCATGGGACTCAACCCCGACGACGTGATGTTCATGCCCTCCCCCGTGACACATGCGACCGGGCTCGCCGTGGGCGTGACGACACCATTGATTCTCGGAAGTGGGATCCACCTTCTCGACGTGTGGGAACCGGGTGAGGGCCTGCGGCGTATCGCGAAATTCAAGACGACGGTGAGCATGGCCGCGACACCGTTCCTCCAAATGGCTCTCGGGGCCATCGAGGCCGGTGCGGACCACGATGTCAGCTCGATGCGACTCTGGGTCAGCGCCGGCGCACCGATACCGGAAACGCTTCTGCAGGAATGGAAGAAGGCGCTGCCCGACTGCACGCTCCTCCCGGTGTACGGCAGCAGCGAAGGCCTTCTGGTGACGGCTGTCCGTGTCGACGATCCCGTCGAAAAGGTGCTTTCCTCCGACGGTCGGGCCTTCGATGGTGTTGCTCTCGAAATCCGCGACGAAGAGGGTGCTGTGGTTCCCGCGGGCGAGGAAGGCCAGATCTTCTACGGGGGACCGGGCATCTTCCTCGGATACTGGCGTGACCTCGAACGCACGGCCGCATCGGTCGACGACCGTGGGTTCCTCGCATCGGGTGACCTCGGCCGCGTCGACGAAGCCGGCTATCTCCGGGTCACGGGACGGATCAAGGACTTGATCATCCGCGGGGGCATGAACATTTCGGCACGGGAGGTGGAAGAACACCTCTTGGCGCATCCGCAGATCATCGCGGCAGCAGCTGTGTCGATGCCCGACGCCCGTCTCGGCGAGAAGGTGTGCGCCTTCATCGTCGTCAACGGACCCGCGCCGACCCTGCAGGAACTGGCTGAATTCCTACGGATCGAGCGTAAAGCCATGATGCAGAAGATTCCCGAGAAGCTGGTGGTCGTCGATCAACTCCCCACCACCGCGACCGGGAAGATCCAGAAGTTCATTCTTCGGAAGCAAGCGGCAGAACAGGTCGCCGACGCCTAGGTCCGGCCGAAGCAACAGCACCGCCCCCTTTGCCGAGGCAAAGGGGGCGGTGTGTTTACCGTTGACCCGTTATCGCGAGATAGCGGTAGATCGCCTCGGACCGGTTCATGGCACCCAGCTTGCGAAGTATCTTCTTGACGTGCGTCTTCACCGTGAAGATGCTGATGACCAGCTCGTTCGCTATCTCGGCGTTCGATGCGCCCCGGGCAAGAAACGCGAACACCTCGCGTTCACGCGTTGTCAGCGACTCCAGCGCAGCGGAATTCAGATCGTTGTGGGACGTACCGGGCAACGTCGAAGTCTGATCAGCCGAGGTTTCCTCGAGGAAACTGACATCAGCGTGTTCGAGAAGCTCAGCTTCGCGGGCTTCCTGTTGCAGGCGTTGGACAATCACATTCTTCTGTTCACCGAGGCGGTCGGCGAGCATCGCCCGTTCGAACAACGTTCCGAAACCGCGGGCATATGCCCCCAGCATGTCCCGGACCACAACGTTCACCGGATCCCCGGACGGTCGACTGCCGTGCACGAGCCCGATAACCCCGGTCGACACTGTGATCGGGGCAACCACATAGGACTCGGCAGCGAGCATCCGTACGACCTCGCCACTCGGCCGAACATCGCCATTCGGCCCGGCGAGTACCGCTGATCGGGTCTCGCACGCCCTGCTCTCGGCCGATTCGAAGCCGAGGGGCAACACCGAGGAACTCAGGACCTCGTCCGACCTCATCGAGCTGTTGAGCTCGAGGGCCGTCCACGTACCGTTGTGTACCTCGGACAGGAGTATTCGGTCGAGTTGCGCTGCAGTCGCGGCCTCCGAGCAGATTCGCTTGCGAAGACCGGCGACGGACTCCGAGCACCGTAACCGCCGGATCGCGCTGGCAAACTCGGCGGGTTGCACGACGTGCCCCGGACCTCCGCGCACCGTGCGAATCCGCATACGCGTCTTCTGCAGGTCGACGATGAGGCGACCGAGCGCTCGTTGCTGCTGGGAGCCTAGTTCGGGGAACTTCGCAAGTGCAGATTCTGTGGCCTCGTCGAGGAGCGCCATCTGGGTGCCGAGCGAGACAACACGAATTTCGTGGGATCCGGGACCAACGCCGTAGTCGTCGCGCAGCCGGTCGAGGAGAATGATGACTGCATGCGACAACTCACGGTCGGTCGTGGAACGCACGGCAGCTCGCTCCTGCGCCTTCCCTGTCATCGCGCTCGTCGGGTTTGACTCGAGTAGAGGGCGGTCGCCGCGGCGCGCGTCGGTGCGTGCAGCTTCTTCAGCACGGTTTTCACATGCGATTTCACGGTGCCCTCGGAAATGACCAGTGCCTGCGCGATCTGGTTGTTGGTGGCCCCGGTGGCGAGGTGGGACAGGACCTCACGCTCCCGGACAGTCAGCACGCTGTTGATTTCGAGTATCCGGTTCCCTCCCGGGTCGTCGGTGGAACTGTCGGCGGTTGCCGCGGCCTGGTGCGAGAGAATTGCATCCGCCTTCGAGATCCGGTCCAGCATCGTCTGGGTTGCGTCGAACGACTCTTCCACTCGGGCGCGCTGCAGTTGGATTCGGTGCTTCAGCACCGCTTGCTCGTACACGATGGCCAAAATGGTTGTGAAGGCGTCCAACCGATCTCGGTCGTCCGGATCGAGACCACCTTCCGATTCCGGCCGATCGGCATGGAGCAGTCCGATGACCTTCCCCGAGGACATGACGGGCGCCGCGACGTACGCGGACGTCCGAGATCGGCTGATGATCTCTTTGTGCGTGCGGTCGTCGGCAGCCGGGGCGGCGACCAGCGCGGGAACTCGGCGTCGGACCAGCTCGGTTTCCAGAGGCGCATCAGCCAGGGACCACACTGAGGAGTCGACGTAGTCGGAGAAGTCGAGAGGTGATCCGTCGAGGTCGGGCTGCAGATAAAGACGGCGGGGCTGCCACAGAGAACCGGACACCGCTGAAATCAACGAGCGCGCGAAAGGTAGTTGTGTGCACACCACTTCCGGTGCCGCCTCGATGACCTGTTGCGGGGAGAGTCCCCGAAGCGTCACTGCAGCGTCGTGCACCTCACTCAGCTCCGCGATCCGGCGAATCTCTGTGGTCCTGGCGAGCTGCTCCTGAACACGTTCGATGTCGACGAGGACCCGGCATGCGTCTTCGATATCGGACTCGGCGAGCTGCCCCTCGGTGAGCGCTTCGGCAAGGCGACCTCGCGCCGCTGCAAGTGACTCCGGGAGTGTGGGAGTGCCGAAGTCGGAGTGGCCGTCGTGGTCGACCAGCAGCGTGCCGACAATAGCAATGCAGTCGACCGCTTGCTGCACGAGATCCGCTTGATCGGGATCGATTGACGTCGTCGTCCAGCTCACCTTCCGATACACCTCCGGCCGTTTGTGCACACCACACCTGTGATTGGCATCACTATCCTAGAGTAACCCGAAAGCTTTATTATCGTCCAATGGTATGACCAATCAGCTGCCCTATTCCTTCTGGAGCAGAGAACACCCGCGCGTTCCGCGGTTGGTTCCGTCGCCTCCTCGCCGACTGCGCCGGGATGCCGATCTGTTACGAGTACACGGCAAACGCCTTGTTAGAGTTGAACACATCGGTCACCACGAGGTCGGACCACTCCCGGCGCAAACCGAGCTCCTCGACCGCACCGAGCATGCAGAACCAGTTGAGGATCTCGTGCTGGCCGGCATCGACGACTTCTGCGCTGGTGTATCTGCGCATCATTGCGTAATCGTTGTCGAGCAGCGCCTTGTAAATGCGCATGTCAGCTTCGGTATCGGGACGCATATGCCACAACTTGTCCGCCAAGAAGGCGTGGGACCAGCTCGAGGAGGCGACGAATGCCACCTTGAGATCGCGGTCGCGGAAATGCTGCGCGACGGCTCGACCCACTTCGAAACAACGAGCAGGTGTGGGGCCCGAAGGATCAAGCTCCTCCGACTCGATGTCGGCGAATCTGGCCAATCCACCCTTACGCGCGATCGCGTGTTGGCCATAGCAATTGACGGTCATCGGAATGAAGGGGTATGACATCTCCGCGCCGGCGTTCTCGTAATCGAGGAACAATTGCGTGTTGAGGATCGCGTGTGGAAAGTGTGCACCGGCGCGCTTCTTGTACGAGTAGGCCATGTCGAAACCGCGCTCGATCAGGCCGCCGGTGAGTTGGCGGGCTGCCGATGCGTCACCACGCATGACTATCTCGAAATCGTCCGGTTTGCCCCAGAAGTTCGGGCTGCCTCTTTCGTTCATGACCTCGAACGCGGGCACCTCGAGGTCACCGTAGGCGAGCACACAGAAGGGTGGCACTACCTCCTCGCGGAAATTCTCGTATTGGTCGTCGCCCCACACCACGACGACATCGGGGGCGAACTCGTCGACCGCTTCACGCACCCGAGTCAGATTCGACACCAACTCCGCACGATGTGCCGCCGCGGCTGCCGTTCCACCGTCGTCGGACCACTCGGAGCGCATCCGGTCCGGCCAATGGGCCGGGTCCTTCTCCTCGACCGGGATGTCCGGGTCGGTGAGGGTCCATCGCAACAGGCCTGCCATGTGCTCGTCGGTTCCCGCCAGCAGCGGGTAGTGGGTCATGCCGAGAGCGAGGAAGTCTCCCATTTGGCCGTCCTTTCTGGGGTGGCGCCTCGGGCGCCGTCACACGCGCCGGGCGGATCGCTCCCTCATCGTGTGACGTGCCGGTGACGCACGCACGGCAAGTTCCAGTGCCCGGAACGCGGCGTCAGTCGTCGAACGGAAAGAGGTCTGCTCGGCCCTGGGAGAGCATCTGGGTGGTGTCGCGGCTGATGCGGTGGGCGGTCAGTTTGACCGCGTTGATCACCGACTCGGAGACCTGCTTCGACGAGTCGAACTGAACGGCGATCGCCCCCATCGGCCGGCCCTTGATCAGGACGGGCGCCGCAATGTTGCCCAGGCCGAGAACCACACCATCCTTCTGGACAGCTGCTCCCGCCACCCGTATGCGCTTCAATTCGTCCTGAATCTGCATCGGATCCGTCACGGACTTGGGCGTCAGACCGACGAGAGTGCCCGCAAGCAGTTCGGTGAGCTCGTCCTCGGGGATATAGGCCATCATTGCCCGACCCATCGCGGACAGGTGCGCGGGGATCCGCGTACCCACCTCACCTATTGGCCGGGCGTGATCCACGGCGAAGAGCGCCTGCAGCACGACGACCTCGTTGCCCCTGAGGACGCCGAAGTGCACCGATTCCTTCGACCACGCCTGCAACTGGGCCAGGTGCGGCAACGCGACCTCGCGCATTCCGTCCACCGGCATGGACGAAACCAGCTGCAACAGACGGATACCGAGTCGGTAACCCGCACCGTGTTCCTCGATCACATCCAGCTCGCCCAACCGCTGCAGCAACCTGTGTACCGTCGACTTGGGTAAGCCGGTCTTACGGCTGATCTGTGTCAGGGTCAGCACCCGATCTCGCTCGTTGAACGCCCCGATGACCAAGAACGCCTTCGCCAGAATGGAGGGAGGCGCACTCTGCGCGCCACCGACCTCGTTTTTGTCATCTGCCATGTGCATCATCCGGGCCTCCGCACTCTCCGCTCCGCCGACCCAGCGGGAAACCAACTGTAACGGCGGTCACAACGCGCATGTATTCAGGGTACGGGTTTCACCTACCGGTTCCAGCCCCTGGAACAGCCGCGGCGGCCACCGTGCGAGGGCCCCTAACGTTTCGCAGAACCGGCTTACCCACGACGTGGGCGTGCCGACGGAACTGAAACGGATGCGTGCGAAAGGAGAACCTCGTGGTTCCACCCGGCACCGTCGATGTGCATGCGCACTACTTCCCCCGTGACGCCCCTCCCGTCGAGGTCATCGCAGGTTTTCCGCGCGCACCTCGATTAGTGGTCGACTCTCCGACGGAGGGACGGTTGGTCCGCGGATCCGAAGACTTCCGCAGCGTCCGGCGCGCCCTCTGGGATGTGGAGGCGCGCCTGGCGGACATGGATCGCGCGGGCGTCGGGGTTCAGGCGATTTCTCCCGTGCCGGTCACATTGGAATACGGTGCTCCGGTAGCACCGTTTGCCGCCTACTGCCGATGGATGAACGAGTCCATCGCCCGTGCGGTCGACCCTGCTGACGGCAGGCTCGTCGGTATCGGAACCGCCCCCGTTGCATCACCCCGTCACTGTCTGCCCGAACTACGTCATCTGTCCGAAGTTCTGGGGCTTCGCGGCGTCGAGATCGGCACGCGGATCAACGGAATGGAGTTGGACGACCCGGCGCTGGGGTATTTCTTCGACGCCGTCGACAGCCTCGGTCTCGCGGTACTTGTGCACCCGGTCGACGGTGGTGGCGGCGCCGTGCGGCGCTCCGGGTTCACCTATGACTTCGGGCTCGGAATGCCCTCCGACACTGCGTTGGCGGCCACTGCCCTCGTCTTCGGCGGGGTTCTGGACAACCATCCAGGACTACGGGTGGCAACGGTTCACGGCTGCGGAACCTTCCCGTGGGCGTATCCAAGACTTCGCCTCGGAGCCCAGCTTGCCGCCACACACGACCCGGATGATCTGAATCGGACCGTATCGCGCCTCTACGCAGACACCCTCGTGTTCGATCCGGCGCACCTGCCGACTCTGGTACATCGCTTCGGTCCGAACAGGGTCCTTCTCGGCAGCGACCACCCGTTCATCCCGAACCAACCCGAAGAGGGAATTGCGGACTTGTCCTCCATGGCAGCATATTTACCGCCCGGTACCGTGCCGCGAATCCTCCGTGACAATGCACTCGAATTCCTCGGACTGTCATCCGATGCGCTCGTCACCGCTCACTTCTCACCGACAAAGGAAGACCACCATGGCACTCACTGATGAAAATCTCGTCGACGTTCCCGGAATGGCCAGCCGATGGGTACGCCTGGCGAACGGCGCCCGCGCGCATTACATGACTGCCGGCACCTCCGGCCCCGCGGTGATCCTGCTCCACGGCGGTTTACCCGGCTCGTCAGGTCTCGCGGGGTGGCGCTTCATGGCCCCCTATCTCGGCGACAACGGTTTTCGCGTCTACTGTCCCGACATGCCCGGCTTCGGACTGTCCGACACCCGGGAAGAATACTGGCCGGACGGCATGGAGTCGTTCGTCGACTTCATCGACCAGTTCGCCACCGCACTGTGCCTCGACGAGTTCCACCTCGCAGGAAACTCCATGGGCTGCATGAACACGGTCAACTACACGGTTGCACACCCGGACAAGGTCAAGAGCTTCATTCTGATCGCGGGAGATATCGGTGATGTGGTCCCGGAACACTTGACACCACCAGCGGGCGAATTCCGTCTCACGGCGTACGACGGCACACGTGAGGGCATGCGCACCATGATGGAAGCGATCATCCACCGCGGCGAGGCCATCAGTGAAGACCTGATCGACATGCGTTACCTCTCCGCGAGGGACCGGATGGATGCGCACGCGAAGTTCTGGCCCACGCTCCTGCAGTACCGTCGAATCACGGACTGGACGAACGAGAATCGCGCCGCCCGCCTCGTCACCAAGGGGCGCCTCGACCGGTTGAGCACGCCCGGGCTCTACCTCTACGGTCGTCAGGACATCCTCACACCGGTCGAGTGGGGGTACGTCCAGGAAGACTACTTGCCCAATGTCCAGTTCTTCTACCCCGACGAGTGTGGCCACCAGGGTCAGACCGACAGGCCCGACCTGTTCAACCCGGTCTTTCTGGAATTCTTCCGGGACGGTACGGTCTCCGGTGAGCTCGCCGACGCCGCTGGTGTCTCCGATCGCCGCCCCGAACTCCCACTGATCAACCGTTCCCTGGTTTCTGCCTGAATCTCCGGCGACAACCGTTGGCCGACTCCGGGGTCCACGATCCGGCGTCGGCCAATGGTTGTTCCGTCCGTGAACCGAGGAAGTGTCCGATGGCTCGACCGCAGACTGCGCCGACCGAAACATCACCCACTGTTCCGGCACTGTCGGTGCGAACCGGACGTCGTGCCCGGACCTGGTTCTCGATCTGCGCGGCAATGTTCGTGGTCGCCTGGGGTGGCAATCAATTCACTCCACTGCTGACCATGTACCGGACGCAACGCGGGTTCAGCGAACTCGCCGTGAACACACTGCTGTTCGCGTATGTCGTCGGCCTGATCCCCTCGCTCCTGCTCGCGCATCGGCTGGCGGCCCGCTGGGGCACCCGGAATCCTCTCGTTCTCGCCGTACCCCTCAGTGCACTGGGCTCTATCCTGGTCGCGGCCGGGTCACACAACCCTGCGCTGATGTTCGCGGGGCGTATGTCGACCGGTGTGGCGCTGGGGATCGGGATGGTGGTCGGCGGGCTGGCGCTCGATTCGCTTTCGACCACATCTGGCCGCGCTCCACGCGCATCGGCAATGAGCCTGACCAGCGGATTCGCGGTGGGCGCGGGTGCTGCGGGCGCACTCGCCCAGTGGGCTCTTGCGCCGACCACCACGCCTTTCGTGCTTCACGGAGTGCTCTGCGCTGGTGGTGCCGTACTGATTGCGCGATCCACGACCGCTACTGCGCGCACACGGTCAGACCAATCGGAGCGAAACCGAACACCGCTTCCGAGAGCATTCCATCTCCTCGTGATACCCGCCGCACCGTGGATCTTCGGTGCCCTGGGCATCGCTTACGCGGTCCTCCCGCCCATCGTGGCGGCTGAGCTGGCCGGCTTCGATTCAGCATTCTCGGGAGTGCTGCGCCTGCTGAGTTTAGGACTAGGCTTCATCGCGCAACGTCTCGCCGGGCGCACACCGAAACGATCGGGCCCGACACGGGCGATCGGACTTACGCTGTTCGTGGTCGGCACGCTCGCCGCCGCCGTAGCTGCCGCAACCGCGTCGGTGTGGCTGGTCGTGGTCGCGGCATCCGTGCTGGGGATCGGATACGGATTGACGTTGGTCGGATGCTTGCGTGACTGCGAGCGATCAGCCCCGCCCGGCCGGCTCGGGACGATGACCGGCCGGGTCTACTGTCTGGGCTATCTCGGGTTCGGACTACCGACCGCGATCGCATGGCTGCACAGTTCATTTGCGATCGGCACGACGACATCATTGCTGTGGGTCGCCGGTGCGGCCGTCGCGACCAACATTGCAGGTGCTGTCCTTCTCGGCATCACACGAAAAGAGCAGGCGGGTTAGGGCATCTCGCCAAATCACGGATCGTGCCTAGCCGACATCCTCGTGTGCTCGCACCGTAACGGGCTCAGTTTCACTCTCTTGCAGAGAAATTCCCTTGGTCTCGGCCAGAAAGGCGACGCAGAGCGCGCTGGCTCCAGCGAGGACGGCCATCATGACTGCAAGTCCGAGACTGCCGAAGGCGGCGACCAACGGCGCGGCGACAATCGGGGGGATGGCCCCGCCCACCACACTGCCCATGTTGAACGCCACACCGGCGCCGGTGGAACGGTAGCGGGTGTGAAAGGTCTCGGGAATGATCGCCGTGGTGGTGCCGCTCGCGACTCCTACCAGCAGGAGCGTGCCTGCCACTGCAACGGCCATCAGAGCGATATTGCCGGAGTTCGCCAGGGGAAACAGTGCGAACGCCCATCCGACGGCCAGAGCGTTGGCTCCTCCGATGGTGATCTTGCGCCCTCGTCGATCTGCCAGGAGGGCTCCCGCGACGGAGCCGATGACGTTGAACCCGACGCCGATGAGGTTCACGGTCAGCATCTCGGAGCGACTGAAGTTCAGAACGGTGGTGCCGTAGTTGGTGATGTATACCGCGCCGATGTAGAAGAATGACAGCCACATGACTACCGCGCCGGATGCCAACAGCACTTCTTTGCTCTGGTGATGGAGGAGTTGGACGAGCGGCGTCTTGGTCTCGTTTAACCTAGGTGAGATGCAGGTCACTGCCGGTGGGATGTTCCAGTGAACGGAACTCCGGCCGGACACTGAGCGACTTGCGAGGTGTGTGCAGTTCCAGCGGTCGGAACTACGCACCACCCGGCCGTGCGACGTCGCTACGTTTCGACTATGTCCTTCCTGATCGTCGGCGCCTCGGTTGCAGGCACTCGAACAGCAATCGCCCTGCGGCAGCGCGGTTTCTCCGGGCACATAGTGCTCCTCGAGAGCGAAGAGCACTGGCCGTACGACAAGCCCCCTCTGTCCAAGGACCTCCTGGCCGAGGGGCACGTCCCGGATGTTCCGCGCCTTCTCACACCGGAGCTCGCAGCGGAGTTCGCCCTCGACGTCCGGTTGGGTATGCGCGCGACCGGTCTGGACCCGGCGCGGCGGGTGGTGTTCACCCACACCGGCGACGAGTTCTCGTACGAACGGTTGGTGATCGCTACCGGCGCTCATGCGCGGTCCCTCCCCATACCTGCCGTACCGGGGGTTCACACGCTGCGAACGCTCGACGACGCGACGGCTCTGCGAGAAGCTCTCGCCGGCAGGCCGCGGGTGGCCGTGGTGGGCGCCGGATTCATCGGCGCCGAATTCGCCTCCGCGGCACGAGGGCGCGGCCTCGACGTCACTCTGATCGAGGCACTCGAGATCCCGATGAGTCACGTTTTCGGCGACGAGGTCGGGCGTGAGATCTCCTCGATCCACACACTTCACGGCGCCGGGCTCGTCACCGGAGCACGCGTCGAGCGGTTCCTCGGCAGCGAGCAGGTCGAGGGGGTCGCCCTCGCCGGCGGAACCGAGGTACCTGCCGACCTCGTCGTCGTCGGCGTGGGTGCGGTACCGAACACGCACTGGCTCGCGGACAGCGGGCTTCCCATCGACGGCGGGGTGCACTGCAGCGACCGCTTCGAGGTCGAAGGCTTCCCCTCCATCTTCGCGATCGGTGACCTCGCCCTGCGCCGACACCCACTGCTCGGGGTCAGCGCGCGGATCGAGCACTGGACCAGCGCCGGTGAACAAGCCGATGCTGTCGCCGCATTCGTTACCGGCGCGGAACCCCTTGCGGCCCAACTTCCGTACGTGTGGTCGGACCAGTACGGCGCCCGGATCCAGATGGTTGGAATGCCCTCGCTCGGCGAACTCGCCCATCGCGAGGGGTCGATCGCGGAGGGCCGATTCCGCGCCGTCTACACCGACACCGACCACAACCCGATCGCCCAGGTCAGCGTCAACGACCCCAGAGCAGTAGCCGCGTTCCGCAAGAACCATCGTCGCGGCGGGAGTCTCGCGGACCTCGTCGGCCAGCAGACATCCGCCCGATAAAGGAAGGCACTCATGCGTCATATTCAGCATTTCAAGGACGGTCCGGACAAGATCCTTCATATCGAGACCGAGGGCTGCAAGGTCAACGTGATCATCGGGACCCACGACCTGAGCAACGAGGTCTTCACGACCGTCGAGATTCTGCCCGCCGAACCGGACGACGACGGACGGAACTGGATGGCAATCGGTCCCACGGCTGTGCTGGTCGTTCCGGCTACCGGCTCCGATCCCGACAGTTGGTTCTTCCGGGACCTCGCAATGACCGATCCCAGCGTCGCCGACCACCACCACTAATACACGCCGCCGGCGCGGCCCGCACTCATCAGAACGGATCATCTCCATGACCGCAGAGCAATTCATCATCGACGACCGTGAGAACAACCTTTTCCGGGTCAACCGTGAAGCCTTCACTTCCGAGGAGGTGCTGCAGCGCGAGCGAAAAGAGATCTTCGACAAGACGTGGCTGTACGTCGGACACGAGTCCGAAATTCCCGGCAAGAACGACTTCCAGACCCGGGACGTCGGCGGCCGGCCGGTGATCTTCAACCGCGACCGCCATGGTGATGTTCGGGTGCTGCTCAACACCTGCCTGCACAGGGGATCGTCCGTCTGCCGGCACAGTTCGGGTAACGCCAAAATTTTCACCTGCTTCTACCACGGCTGGGCGTACCGAAACTCGGGCGAGTTGGTCAACGTGCCCGGTAACGAGGATTACAAGAGCGAGCCGGCAGCGGTGTACAAGGGTCTACAGTCCCCGGCACAGGTGGACAGCTACCGCGGGCTCTACTTCGTGAACTTCGATCCCGACGCGCCTGATCTGCTGACGTTCCTCGGCGAAGCGCGCTACTTCATCGATCTGGCAGCCGATCAGTCCCCCGAAGGCGTCGCAATCCTGGAGGGAACCCACAAGTACTCGCTGAAGGCCAACTGGAAGCTCCTCGTCGAGAACAGCATCGACGGATATCACGCCAAATCCGTCCACCACACCTACTTCGAAATGATGATGGAACTGGGTGCCACACCCCCGATGCTGGGTAAGGAAACCGTCAACGGTGTGGCGCCGGCCGGCATGGGCACCGAATTCCCGAACGGGCATGCCACATTGATGTACCCGGCCAACGGACTCCCTCTGGCGACCGACAGTGTCAAGCAGACCCTCGCCAACCTTCGAGCACAGGCCGAGCAGACCTTCGGTGAGAACTACGCCACCGCGATGTTCGGCCTGGCACGAAACTCGGTGTTCTTCCCCAGCCTCATCCTGATCGATCTCAGCTTCGGATTGACGCTGCGCACGTTCTACCCGGTGAGCCCATCGGAAACCCTTGTGACCGGCTGGCAGATCATCCCCAAGGGTGTCGACGAGGAGTTCGTCAAATACCGCATCAACAATGCACTCACCTTCTGGGGACCGGCGGGGCTCGCGACCCCAGACGATGTCGAGGCTCTCGAACAGGCCCAGAAGGGGTTCGGTGCACGCGGCGAAGTCGGCTGGTCCGACGTGTCGAAAGGTATGGGCAAGCCCGTCCCAGCGGCAAACGACGAGCTGCAGATGCGTTCGTGGTGGCGAGAATGGAACAGGCGAATCACCGGACAGCAACTCCCCACCGAGGGCACGTCGTTCGTTCCCTTCGACAAGCAGGACGTCGATGCCTGACCTCGTTCGATAAGCGCCTATCCGCCAGTCACCCCAGAAGGACACCCTAATGACTTCCGTGTCAGAGACACCAACCATCACGACGCGTAACGCCGTCGAGGAATTCCTGTTCCACGAAGCCGGCCTGATCGACGAATGGCGACTCGAGGAGTGGCTCGACCTGTTCACCCTCGACTGCACGTACGAGGTTCCGGCCACGGACCGGCCGCACGCGGACCCCGGTCTCACGTGGTCGCTCATCCACGATGGTCGCACCATGCTCGAGCAGAGGGTGATTCGGCTCAAGAAGCCGGAGGCGCACGCCGAGTTTCCCCATTCGCAGACCAGTCGAATCGTCGGCAACGTGCGGATCCTTGCAGAGACGGACGAAATGATCGCCGTCACTGCTAATTTCATCATCAACCGCGCAAAATCGGGCAAGTTCGACACCTACGTCGGCCGGTACGACTACGAACTCATACCCGGGAACTCGTCGTTCCTGATCCGTCGAAAACGAGCCGTCCTGGCTCACGACATGCTCGACCCCCAGGGCAAAATCAGCTTCATCATCTGAACGATCCACGATTCGCACCGCCGACAAATAGGCGATTCCGCATCGCGCTTTACGAGAGGGCCGACCATGGCACCAGAAACGTCAACCGAAGCACTGATCTTCGCGTGCAACGAGCAGGATCTGGCTGACGGTGAAACTCTACGCTTGGACGCCGACGGTGGGATCGCCGTGTATCGCGTCGACGGCGAATTTTATGCCACATCCGACTCCTGTAGTCACGAGAAGTGGTCGCTCGGCGAAGAGGGCGAACTCGAGGGGCACGAAGTGCTCTGCACACTCCACATGGCCCGGTTCGACGTCCGCACCGGAGCACCCCTGTGCTTTCCCGCGGTTCTCGCACTGAAGAAGTACCGAACCGTCGTAACCGACGGCCGGGTGTACATAGCGCCGAACGAAGACTGAACACCGTCGCGCAGCGTATTCCAGCGGAAGGTAGTACCACACATGAACAGGTTCAAAAGCCGGACCGCGGTTGTCACCGGTGCAGGCAGCGGCATCGGTCGCGCCATCGCCGTGCGATTGGCGGATGAGGGTGCCGATCTCGTCCTCGGAGACCTCAGTGCGGACGCAATAGAGGCGGTGGCCGAACACCTTCGGCCGGGCGCGGCGTCGGTGACCACCGTGGTCGGAGACCTCTCCCAGCGAGAGGATGCCGCCGACCTCATCCGGCGGACAGTCACCGAACGTGGCGCGATAGACGTGCTGGTGAACTGCGCGGGCGGCGGCGTCATCCTTCCCACGTTCGACCACACCGAGGAAACCTTACGGGCCACCATCGACCGCAACCTCTGGACGACCCTGTACACCACGCTCGAGGCACTACCCCACATGGTGGACGCCGGTTACGGCCGAATCGTGCACATAGGAGCCGAATCCGTACGCAACGGTCTGTACCGGCACGCAATTTACAACGCCGCGAAGGGTGGAGTTCATGCATTCGGAACCGGACTCGCGCGTGAGTTCGCGGATTACGGAATCACCGTCAACACGGTCGCTCCGGCGTGGATCGAGACGCCGGAGGCCGCCGCCAAGTTGGCCTCCGCACCGGCCGAGGTGAAAGACGACATGGCGATATTCGGTGCCCAGATGCGCAACCTCATCCCGATGGATCGTCCAGGAACGGTCGAAGAAGTAGCGGCCACAGTCGCCTTCGTCGCGTCCGAAGAAGCGTCCTACGTGACGGGTCAGGTGATCAGCGTGAACGGTGGCAGTTCCATGCTGTGACGCAGTTTGGACGTGCTCTCGAACCGCAGCCGGGAGGGCCAAGGTAAGTGCGTCGCCGCCCTATTCTCGATCCCTGGCGTCGGTGAGCGCACGGGTAATGCTCAGGGCGGTGGTATGGACGGCGGGACCTACACGCCGGATATCGACCTTGCCGATCCATCCGGACGCGGAGACGGCGGCCACCGGTGGACCGTCGTCAATGCGGATGACGCTCGCCACGCAGGCCACGCCCGGTGCGGATTCCTCGTGCTCGTAGGCGATGCCGCTCGAGGCTATGCGGCGCAGCTGCCGCACCAGGGGTCCGGGCGTGGTGATGGTGCGTGGACCCACCTGGACCAGGCCGGCCGCGAGCACCTCGGCGATCATCTGCGGCGGCGATCCGGCGAGCAGGGCTTTGCCCACCCCCGTGGCGTGCGCGGGTAAACGGCTACCCACGCCGGACGGCAGCCACGGTGCGTCCCGTCCCGGCAGGATCTCGACGTAGACCACCTCGGTGCCGTCGAGGATGGCCAGATGCACGGTCTGCCGCGTCGCCTCCCGCAGATCGGCGAGGAACGGCAGCGCCACCTCGCGTACCGACCGGCGCCGTGAGGCCCGTTCGCCGAGTTCGAACAGCCGCAGACCGAGCACCACCTTGACACCCCGACGTTCGAGAAACCCGACGCCTTCCATCTCCTTCACCAACCGCGACACCGTCGCCTTCGGTATCCCGGTCCGCCGGGTCAGTTCGTTCACACCCAGCGCGGTGTCGGTGGGCCCGAATGCGGCGAACAGATCCGACATCCGCCGGACCACCGACGTCGGCTCGCCACCGGGCGGCGAAGTGTTCCGTTCTACGGGACTCATTCGTTGAGTATCACCACCCGGCCCGGCACAGTACAAGCCACACGCGCCGTCCGCATCCCCCACGAGCGAAAAGCAATCGGAGGACATTGATGTCAGCTAGCACGCCCACCACTCAACGAAGTTCGTCGATCCTGGCCGCAGCCGCCCGCCTTGCGGCCGCAACCACCCGACCGTGCGCACCCGTGCGGGACCTACTCGGAGTCACCGATATCGACGCCGCCTACGCGGTCCAGCAGCGGTTGGCCGATGACCGGGTAGCCGCCGGCGGCACCATCACCGGCCGGAAGATCGGCCTCACCTCCCCCGCCGTGCAACAACAACTCGGGGTGAACCAACCGGATTTCGGTGTGCTGTTCGCAGACATGGACGTCACCGGCCTACCCGAGGTACCGAGTAGCCGGTTGCTGCAGCCGAAGGCCGAGGCCGAGATCGCCTTCGAACTCGGCGCCGACCTCGTCGACGGCGACCTCGACATCACACAGGTCCGGGCCGCCGTCGCCCGCGCCGCTGCAGCGTTGGAGATCGTCGACTCCCGCATCGCCGACTGGGACATCACCATCACCGACACCGTCGCCGACAACGGCTCCTCCGGACTCTACGTCCTCGGCGAGAAATGGCTCACGCTGGACGAATTCGAGCCCCGCGATGTCGCGATGCGGCTCTACAAGAATGGTGAACTTGCCTCCGAGGGCACCGGTGCCGCGTGCCTCGGTGACCCCCTCGAAGCGCTCTCCTGGCTCGCCCGCAACGCCCGCGACTACGGTCAGCCCCTGCGCGCCGGACAGGTCATCCTCTCCGGGGCCCTCGGCCCCATGGTCCCCACCCCGCCGGGTACCACCATCCGCGCCGATCTGACCAGCCTCGGCACCGTGACCGCCACCTTCTCGACCGTGCCAATCCCCTTCCCTAAGGACAACTCATGACCGACACCCCCAAGATCAAGGTCGCGATCATCGGATCCGGCAACATCGGCACCGACCTGATGATCAAGGTCATCCGCAACTCCGACACCCTCGAGATGGGCGCAATGGTCGGCATCGACCCGACTTCCGACGGACTCGCC
The DNA here is from genome assembly GCF_017656075.1 of Rhodococcus sp. ZPP. Taxonomy (NCBI): domain Bacteria; kingdom Bacillati; phylum Actinomycetota; class Actinomycetes; order Mycobacteriales; family Nocardiaceae; genus Rhodococcus; species Rhodococcus sp. ZPP. Next base: position 3,887,597 of record NZ_CP058638.1, on the reverse strand, counting down.
CGCGCCACCCGACTGAACGTGCCCACCACCGCCGACGGCGTCGACGGCCTGATCGCCCTCGACAACTTCGCCGACATCGCCATCATCTTCGACGCCACCTCCGCCAAAGCCCACCAGGCCAACGCCGCCGCCCTCGCCCCCTACGGGAAGAAGCTCGTCGACCTCACCCCCGCCGCGATCGGCCCGTTCGTCGTTCCCCCGGTCAACCTCGAGCAGCACCTCGACTCCGGCGTCGACAACGTCAACATGGTCACCTGCGGCGGCCAGGCCACCATCCCCATGGTCGCCGCCATCTCCGCGGTCACCCCCGTCGCCTACGCCGAGATCGTCGCGTCCATCGCCTCCAAATCCGCCGGCCCCGGTACAAGGGCGAACATCGACGAATTCACCGAAACCACCTCCCACGCCATCGAACAGGTCGGCGGCGCCGCCCGCGGCAAGGCCGTGATCATCCTCAACCCCGCCGAACCGCCCCTGCTGATGCGCGACACCGTCTTCGCCCTGATCGGCGACGCCGACCACGACGCGATCCGCGCGTCCGTCACCGAGATGGCCGCCCGGGTCGCCGAATACGTCCCCGGCTATCGGCTCAAGCAGGACGTCCAGTTCACCCCCATCCCCGACGGCGAACCCGTGCATACCCTGCTGCGCGACGGCGGCGGTCCGGTCACCACGAAGGTGTCGATCTTCCTCGAGGTCGAGGGCGCCGCCCACTACCTGCCCGCCTACGCCGGCAACCTCGACATCATGACCTCCGCGGCCCTGCGCACCGCCGAGTCCATCGCCCGACGCATCCAGAACACCATTCCCGCGGAGGCAAACTCGTGACCACCCCCCAGCTCTACATTCAGGACGTCACGCTCCGCGACGGCATGCACGCGGTCCGGCACCGCATCACCCCCGACGACGTCGGAGCGATTGTTGCCGCCCTCGACGCCGCCGGTGTCGACGCGATCGAGGTCGCCCACGGCGACGGTCTCGCCGGAGGCTCCCTCAACTACGGGCCCGGCTCGAACACCGACTGGGAATGGATCGAGGCGGCCGCCGACAATCTGACCCACGCCACCCTGACCACGCTGCTGATACCCGGCATCGGCACCATCGCCGAACTCGAACACGCCTACCAACTCGGGGTGCGCTCCATCCGGATCGCCACGCACTGCACCGAGGCAGATGTGTCCGCCCAGCACATCGCCAAGGCCCGCGAGCTCGGCATGGACGTCTCCGGATTCTTGATGATGAGTCACATGGCCCCCGCCGACGACCTCGCCAAGCAGGCCAAGTTGATGGAATCGTATGGGGCGCACTGCGTGTACGTCACCGACTCCGGAGGCCGACTCACCATGGACGGTGTCCGCGACAGGGTCCGCGCCTACCGGAACATTCTCGACCCCGGCACCCAGATCGGTATCCACGCCCACGAAAACCTCTCACTGTCCGTCGCCAACAGCGTGATCGCCGTCGAAGAAGGCGTCACCCGCGTCGACGCGTCCCTCGCCGGGCACGGCGCCGGCGCCGGCAACTGCCCGATCGAACCATTCATCGCCGTCGCCAACCTCCAAAACTGGACGCACGGCTGCGACCTGTTCGCCCTCCAAGACGCCGCCGACGACCTCGTCCGACCCCTGCAAGACCGGCCCGTGCGCGTGGACCGAGAAACCCTCACCCTCGGCTACGCCGGCGTCTACTCCAGCTTCCTCCGCCACGCCGAAACCGCCTCGAAGCAATACGGCATCGACGTGCGCACCATCCTCCTCGAAGTCGGCAAACGCGGACTCGTCGGCGGACAGGAAGACATGATCACCGACATCGCCCTCGACATGACGGCCCTGTAGGGCGGGTTCGTCACTACCGAGGTCCGGCGTCGAGACCGCCGCCGTGCCTCGGTCGCCATCCTTCCTCAGCGGGCGGCCTTCGGACCGTCCTTCACTGCGATTGGCCGTGCGGATCCGATCAGGACGGAGCCGCCCGCGATCCCTTGTAGTCGGCGTCGAGCCAGAGTTGGTGAAGTTGCTCGAGAGAACTCTGCATTTCCTTCACCGCTTTGGTGGAGTCTCGTGCCCACAAATACTTCATGAAACGTCGACGCGATCGAAGCACCATGTCATCCTCTGTCGGACCGACCGCAAGTACCAGGTCACGCATGACCTCCATCAGTGACTTCATCATGGCAACCATGACGGGATTGCCTGTCGCCTCCGCGAGTAGGTTGTGAAACTCGACATGGACGAGGGCCTTCCTCTCCCAGTCTCCCGCCTCGCTCAAGGTCTCTGCGTGGGAGATGTTCGCTTCGAGGCGTTCCAGCATGGCGTCATCTGCACGCTCACATGCCACCTCGATGACGACTGACTCGATCCATCCACGCGCGTCCCGCAGGTCGCTGAGCGAGAAATGGCCCAGTTCCATCATGTCGGACATGCTGGCCGCCACTCGTCCAGGGTCCGCGGCAGCAATGAAGGCGCCGCCTGTAGCGCCACGCCGGAGTTGGATCAAACCGGAGATCTCGAGCATTCGCAGTGCTTCGCGTACTGTGTTGCGACTGACCTCGAACTGCTCGGCGAGGGCCCGCTCCGCAGGAAGTCGGTCACCTGTGCGTAGCTCGCCGCTGCGGACCATTCCCCGGATCTGGCTGATGATCTCTTCGAACGCTCGGCGAGGCTTTGCCGGCTGAAATGTCGGCGTGCCCACGTGCCCTCCTATTGACCTCACACACTGCTCATTGGCTCTACCAATTGCACAGTGTATCGGAAGAGCGGAGTGCGCTGTCGGGTCGAGCTCGCCGCCCGTTCATCAGAGGTTCTTCAAGCCAACTCTTCACCGAGGCATTGTGCTGACCGAGTGTGGGCGGCGCCAGGTGTGTTCGCTGTCCCCCGGCATGAGTATTGTCATCGAAACGAATGGTCGGACCGGGCAGGGAGAGAATCCCTTGCGTTGCATGATCGACTTCGATGAGGAGTCCTTGTGAGATCGTTTGGTCCCACTTGTACACCTCGTCGAGACTGCGCACCATCCCGGAAGGTACCCCTGCTGTAGCCAGAACTTTCAGCCAGTGCTCGGCCGGGCGCTTTTCGAAGAGCGCCTCGATCTCGCCGGTCAGTTCGGTCCGTAGTTCGACGCGTTGTTGGTTCAGTGCGAATCGTGGATCGGCGGGATCCAGTCCGACAGCAGTTGCGAACGCCTTCCACAGCGATTCCGATCCGCAGGCGACCTGAATCGGTGCGCTCGCCGTGCGGAAGAGTCCGTAGGGTGCGATGGCGGGGTGGTGTGATCCCGCGGTCGTCGGAACTTCGCGTCCGACGGTCCACTGGGTTCCTTGAAACGCGTGTGCCCCGACGACGGCGGCCAGCAATGAGGTCCGCACGACGCGACCTCTGCCGGTGCGTTCGCGTTCGTAGAGGGCGGTGAGGACACCGTAGGCGCCGTTCATGCCGGCCAGTAAGTCTGCGATGGGCACACCGACCTTCGTGGGTTCGTCCGCCGTGGGCCCCGTGACGCTCATCAGACCACCTTCGCCCTGCAGTATCTGGTCGTAACCCGGGCGCGACGAGTCCGGTCCATCATGGCCGAAACCCGTGATCGACAGGATGATCAGTGCGGGGTTGAGTTCATGAAGCTGCACAGTCGAGAACCCCAGACGGTCGAGAACCCCCGTTCGAAAGTTTTCGATCAGTACGTCTGCGCGTTCTACGAGGCGACAGAGGACGTCCCGGTCTCGTTCGTCCTTCAGATCGAGGGTGATCGACTCCTTGTTCCTGTTCGCGCAGAAGAAGTACGTCGATTCGATATTTTCCCCTTCACCGACGAAGGGCGGCCCCCATCCGCGGCTGTCGTCCCCAGTCGGTCTTTCGATCTTGATGACACGTGCGCCCATATCGCCGAGCATCATTGCCGCCTGGGGTCCGGCGAGTGCACGCGAAAGGTCGAGGACCACAAGCCCGCCGAGGGGGGCGTCATCACGTTCGACGCTCATCATCTGGATCCTTCACTGACCAGCTCGGCGCGACCCGCCTGTACGACGTCGTTCCAGTCCGCCCTCTGCGCAATCAAGGGACGGAATGCCATCAGTTGCCGCGTGGCGGCGAGGCCGAGAGCGCCGATGAGCCGCCCTTCACGTCCGTACAGCATCACGTATTCGTTCTCGTCGAGGTTTCCGTGCACGATGTGCGTGGCGTCGAATCCCGTCGATGTCCCGAGAAACTGCAGGCGCCGACCGTACTGGTCGGACCAGAAGTACGGCACCGGTGCCGCAGTCTTACCCGCCGCGGGGAAGAGGATGTTGTGCGCCACCGCCGCGCCGTGCTCTTTCGCTGTCGTCCAGTGTTCGATCCGCCGGTGCGTCTGCGTCTGCGGATCCCACCACGCGGCGACGTCGCCGGCGGCGTACACCCCTGCAACTGTGGTGCGGCCGAACTGATCACAGATGACACCGTCCTGCACGGTTACCCCGGAATCGACGAGCCACTCGCTCGCGGGCACCGCGCCGAGCCCGAGAATGACCAGGTCGGCTTCGAGCACGGTGCCGTCGGTCAATATGACTCGTTCGACCCGATCTGCGCCTTCGACGCGGTCTACTCCCACGCCGCAGCGAAGGCGGACCCCGTGCGCGTGATGCTGGCTGGCCATTGCCCGGGCGACCGAGTCGCCGAACAGGTGAGCGAAGGGCAGTTCGCGTGTCTCGACGATCGTCACCTCGGCTCCGAGTTGGGCTGCGACAGCGGCTGCCTCGGCGCCGATGAACCCTCCCCCTACGATGACGAGTTGGGTGTCGGCGGCCAAGGCCTGCTGGACTGCGAGGCTGTCGCCCAGCGTTCGGATGGCGTGGACGCCCGACAGCATGAATTCTTCGGGTAGTCGGCGTGCTGTGACACCGGTGGCGACCACGATCGCATCCGCCGTCAACTCTGTACCGTCGTGGAAGGCCACGGTCCGCGTCGATCCGTCCAGCGACACGGCCCGTTTCCCGAGGACCAGGTCGATGCCCTTGTCACGGTAATGCTGTTCAGGGCGCAACAATGATGTGGCCGGATCCCAGCCGGCGCTCAATGCCTGTTTCGACAACGGTGGCTTGTCGTACGGTAAGTGGGCCTCGGAGTCGACGAGCGTGATTCTTCCCTCCAGCCCCTTGGCCCGCAACGCGTCCGCTATCGCGACGCCTGCCACGGAGGCGCCGATGACAAGTGCGTCCATAGTTCTACTCCTCGATGATGATGGCATCGGTCGGGCAGGCGTCCGCCGCGGCGCGCGCGCAACCCTGCAGATGGGCGGGCACCTCTCCGTCGATCAGTACGACCGCGATTTGATCACTGTCGATGTCGAACAGTTCAGGCGCTGCCGTCAGGCAGGCCGCAAAGCCACAACACTTACTTTCTTCGACGAGAACTTTCATTTCCACTCCTTTCAGTGGTTCTTCCTGTGAGTCGAGCATGAAGCGGCACTGGCGCTTCCGCGTCGGCTGCTGGCTGCTGGCTGCTGGCTGCTGGCTGCTGGCTGCTGGCTACGCTCCCTCGAGCACCGTGTCGTTGTCCGCGCCGAGTTCAGCGACAGCGACTACGTCATCAGGCTTAGCCACGTTGTGCGATTGGAACGGGGCGCCGAGGTACTGGAAGCTGCCGGCGGCATCGCGAGCTGTCCGCAGTGAGCCGCGTGCAACAAGGTGTTCGTCGCGGAGTGCCTCGTCGATTGTCCTGAACCGACTGCACGGCACACCTCGAGCGAGCAGGTACTTCTCGACCTCCACGGCATTCTGACCCCTGACCCAGCCCGCGATGATGTCCTGCCATTCTTCCCAGTGCTGTTCGCGCGACGCCATCGTCGAGAACCGGTGATCTGCCAGGAGTTCGGGACGATTCATCGCCTCGGCCAGCGCCTGAAAATTGCGGTCGGTTATTGCAGCGATGATGACGAATTCCTCGCCCGCGCGTGCCGGGCGATACACAGTCTTCCCCGGTTTCGGTCCGTCCGCTTGTGCCGCCTGGGTCTCGTACACCAGCGTGGACAGCATGGTGTCGAGCAGCGCTACATCGACGTGGTCACCGCGGCCGTGTGTTGCTCTACCGATAAGTCCGGTCAAGATGGCGCCGTAGGCGACGTGTCCCGCCATGACGTCGGCTACGAATGTCCCTGTGGAAGCAGGGGCATCAGCGCCGCGCTGGTAGTGCATATTGGCGGTGTCGTAGCCGGAGACCGCGTGCAAGATCGGCGCATACGCTGGATGGCCCGACTTGGGGCCCGTCTGGCCGTATCCGGAGATGGAGCAGTAGATCAGGCGTGGGTTGACGGCAGCGCAGGTTTCATAATCGAGTCCGAGTCTCTTCATCACTCCGGGCCGGAAGTTTTCGATGACGACATCGGCGTCGGCGATGAGGTCGAGTGCCTGCTTCCGTGGACCGGCCTGCTTGAGATCGAGCATCACGCTTTTCTTTCCGGCGTTCAGCGCACCGAAATAGCTGCTCTGCCCGTCCCGAATGGGTGTCCGTTTCCGCATCGGGTCCCCATCGGGTGACTCGACCTTGATCACCTCCGCCCCGGCGTCGGCGAGCAGACGGGCACCGTATGGGCCCGCGATCATGATCGTGAAATCGACGACCGTGATACCGGTCAAGGGCGCCGGCGGTGCGGGGTTCACCGCAGGATCCTCTTGGCGACAATGTTGCGCTGGATCTGGCTGGTCCCTTCGTAGATCGAGATGAGCTTGGCATCACGCATGTAGCGCTCGACCGGGTGATCGGACATGTACCCGTGTCCGCCGAGTATCTGTACTGCATTCGCTGTGGCGCGGTTGACGGTCTCTGCCGCGAAAAGCTTTGCCATGGACGAGAGTTTGGTGACCTCGTCCCGAGGTGCACCGCGATCGTAGGCGGCCGCGCATTTGTAGACGAGGAGCCGTGCGGCTTCGATCTGTGTGTAGTCTTCGGCCATCATCCATCGCAGGCCCTGGAATTCGGAGATGAACTGACCGCCGGACCGACGCTGCTTCGCGTAGCCGATGGCGTAGTCGAGGGCACACTGTGCGGCGCCGACGGCGATGGCCGAGACCGTCGGGCGATTGAGATGCAGACCGTGCATGGCGGCACCGAACCCATTGCCTTCCTCCCCGACCATGTACGCATCGTCAACGGTGACATTCTCGAGAACGATCTCGTTGTTCGGGACCCCGTGCTGCCCCATCTTGTCGTTGTGCTTGGTGACGATCCAACCGGGCTGGTCGGTGTCGACGAGGAACGCGCTGATTCCCTTCGTCCCCGGCCGCCCGTTGGTCCGCGCGAATACGAGCGCATACTTGGCCATGCTCCCCCAGGTGATGAATTGCTTGGCGCCGTTGATGATCCAACGTGACCCATCTTTGGTGGCGCGGGTCGTCATCAGCGAGGGGTCGGAGCCCACGTCCGGCTCGGTAATCGCGATGCACGTGATTGTTCTGCCCTTGGCCAATTCGGGCATCACGTCGTCGAGAAGTTGGCTACTTGCGCTTCCCAGGATCGCGTGGACAACGATGCTGTTCTGACCCGAGAGTTGGGCAAGGGCCATCGAACCGGCATACGCCACCTCTTCGCGAGCGATGCATCCTGACAACAGGTCGCCCCCGGGCCCGCCATACTGCTCGGGCACAGCGAGTTGTACAAGTCCCATCTCACCGAAGATGTCGATGAGGTGTTCGGGAAACTTGTTCGTCTTGTCGATCTCGTTGGCGATGGGCGCGACGTGCTTCTGCGCCATGTCACGAACTGCAAGCCGGAAGTCCTCGTGTTCCTGAGACAGTGTCATTTCCCTACTCCATTCGAGGTGATGTGTTGCTGTGCGGGCGGTACAGCATTGGGGGTGAAGTTCGCTGTACCGAGGAAGGTGAAAGCATTCTTCGTGGTTCGGTCTTGCCATCCGCAGCCCAGCTGGAGAGAGCCGTGCGCGGCCGCTGCGGCGAAGGACGCTCCGATAGGGCGTTCCTGTGCGGCGAACGGATAGTCGGAACCAACTACCAGGTGTTCCGGTCCGAAGGTGTCCTCGGCCAAAGTCAGGACATCCGGATCGTAGGTGAGCCCGTCAACCCACAACCGCTTCAGGACCGACCTCGGGTCCTCGGTGGGTGTACGCGACTGTGTGGGTTGTCTTTGCCAGCCGTTGTGGAGGCGGCCCCGCAGCGCCGGAACACCGCCGCCACCATGGGCGAGACATATCCGCAGGCCGGGGTGACGGTCGAGGACTCCGCCGAAAACGAGAGACCCGACGGCAAGTTCTGTCTCGACGGGCCGGCCCAGCCCGAACGCCAGCCCGTTGTGGCTCGATCGTCGCGGTTCGACCGGTTGCCACGGATGCACGAAGACGGCCGCGTCGAGGTCGCCGAGCGTGCGGAACACGGGGTCGAGTTCGGGATCGTGGAGGAGGTACCGGTGGGCGTGTGTACCGATCTCGACTCCCTGCATGCCCAGAGAGGTCCGCACACGGCGGGCTTCCGTCGCGGCCGATGCCGGATCCTGCAGCGGTAGAGCCCCCAGACCGTAGAAGCGACCCCGGCCCTCGGCGACGAGGTCCGCGAGGGCGTTGTTCTGCGCCTGGGCGTACTGGAATGCGATGTCGGGGTCTGCATCGTAGAGAAAGGTGAAGGGCGTCGGCATCACAACCTGGGCCTCGACACCGGCGCGGTCCATGTCTTCGAGCCGTGCCGCCGGGTCCCAGGCGGACGAGTTCAGGGTGCGCACCAGTTTGTCACGCTGATAGATCTCGACCTGGTGCCCCTTGTCGACGACGACCGGCCACCCCTCGGCAATCGCACCGCTGGAAGGCGGGGGAAGGTCGCGTGGGAAGAAGTGGGTGTGAACGTCAAGCATCGAGATCAACCGGCGGTCGCCAGACATTCGAAGTCCACCGTCCCGGTGCCATCGATCGCGGCCGGTGCATGGGGTCGGTGATTTTGCCGTGGTCGATGCAGAACTCGACCGTGGCGGGTCCGGGAAGCCCCTTCCCGTAGAAACCCATCGATCCCGACGTCGGATGACGCAGAAGGTCACGGTCGATGTGGGCGTCGCGTTCGATGAAGTTCTGTCGAACCCGCATCAGATCGTCGATGTCGTCGAAGTGGAGCGCAACGTGGTCGAGAAATGGGGGCTCGGCGCGCCCCGCCCCGAGAACCAACGCGTGGTGGAACTGATTACCGGCCCGAAGAAAGATCGTCCTGTCGGTGACCCGGTCGGACTCGAGCAGTCCCAGGACACGGCCGTAGAAGTCGAACGATTTGTCCAAATCTGCGACGCCGACTACGGCATGCAGCAGATCGGAGGGCTTGATCCATGGCTTCGTCGGGGTAATTCCCACGTTGCCCATGGCATCGAAAAGTTCCACCTCGTAGCCGCTCGGATCGGTGAAGCGGATGGCGTCGCCTGTCCATTCCCCAGAGTGCTCCGTGACGGCGACACCCTCGCTCTCGAGTCTCGTCCGATAGGTGTCGAGATCTTCGCGCATCCGAACCTCGAACGCGAGGCGTCGCAGACCGGCCTTGTGTTCGGCCTTGTGCAGCACGATCCAGTGGTGATCGGTACCGCCCCGGAGGTAGACCGCATCATCGGAACTCTCGGCCACCTCCAACATGCCGAGCGTGGTCCAGGCTGCGGTGGCCTCGTCGAGGTCGTCGACATCGATCGCGACATAACCCATACGCCACGGAATGAGGTGTTCTCTCGCCTGTACTTCAGTCATGGTCGTCAGTCCTCTCGTTTCAACATTCAGAACGTTCCGCATTCACAACATCATTCGGATTCACAACATCGTCGAACCACCGTTGACGCTGATGACTTGGCCTGTGACGAAGGAGGCTTCCCTGCTGGCCAGATAAAGCACGGCGGAACACACTTCTTCGGTTGTTGCGAACCGGTCCATCGGGATCAGGGCCCGGTTTTTCGCGAACCGGCCCACCGCGTCGGCTGGTTGTGAGGCAACATACGGGGTGATCGTTCCCGTCGGTGCCACGGTGTTCACGGTGATTCCGTCGGGGGCGAACTCGCGCGCCAGTCCGGTAGTGAGCGCGTGGACCCCACCCTTGGCGGCGTTGTACATGGCATGTTCGAAGAGGCCGTTGCGCACGGAGTCGGCCCCGACATTGACGATTCGCCCATATCCGGCTGCTCGCATCGGTGGGAGCACGCTGCGTGAACAATTCACGACCGTCCACAGATTCCGGTCGACGGTCTCTCGCGCGGTCTCCATCGTGTGCTGCAGGAAGGGCTTGATTATTCCCCCGCCGGCATTGTTCACCAGTACATCGACTCGGCCGAAGCGCTCCACTGCCGTGTCGATCAACTGCTGGGCACCCGCCTCGTGAGCGAGATCTTTGTCGACGTAGAGCCATCCGGCAGCGTTGTGTCCGAGAAATTCTCGAACCAACTGCTCGCCGTCGGGACGCCGATCCGCCGCGACGACGTGTGCCCCTTCCCGCGCCGCGCGAGCGATGATAGCGCTGCCGATGCCTCCTGCTGCTCCAGTCACCACCACGACCTGGTCACGGAACCTGTGCGGGCACGTGAACAGCCCCTGGGTCGCGGCGTCTTCTACGTCGGCCTGTGCCTGCTGGGACATGACGGGCTACTTTCCGAGGAGAAAATCGATGTGAATTCGATTGAACGTGTCCGGGTCCTCGAACTGAGGCCAGTGACCCGCATCGGTCATCAGGGCGAACTGGGAGTTGGGGATCCACTCCGCGATCTGCTTCCCGACCTCGGGCGGTGCGGTGGGGTCGTGGTCGGTCCACAACACCAGCACCGGAGCCTGGATTTTTGCCCAGTCCTTTTCGACCAGGCAGTTGCGGTCCTGTCCGTTCGGGTCGGTATGACGCTCGAGGATGTTGGTCATCCTGGTGACGTACTCCGGGTTCTCGTAGATGGCGAGCCTGGTCGCGACCAGGTCCTCGGTGACGTCACTCGGATCGTGGACCAACCATTCGAGGCGTTTGCGCACGCTTTCCTCGGAGGCGTTCTGCACGGCGTTCATGGTCAGTGTTGCCATACGCTTGATTACGTCGTCCTCGAGGCGTAGGGCGGCCCCGGTGTTCAGCACGATCTTGTCGACCCGGTCCGGGTGGAGCAGTGTGAACCAGGCTGCGATGCCGGCGCCCATGGATTCACCGCTGATCGAGGCGCGTCCGATTCCCTCGGCGTCCATGAAGGCACGTAGGTGCTCGGCGTAATCCGTGAAGTCGTATCTCTGGTCGGGCTTGTCGGTGAATCCGTGCCCGATCATGTCGATGGAATACGTGTGGAAGTGCTCCGCGTGGGGACCGAGGTTTCGGGTGTAGGCCTCGGCGTGCCCGCCTGTGCCGTGAATGAAGATGACGGTGGGCTTATGCTTTTCGCCCGCCTCGAGGACGCGGGTGCGCACTCCTCCCGCGTCCACCCATCGTTGGCTGAACTCGACATTCCGCAGATCTGTCCACACACTTGCGGTAGTCATGAAGATCTCCTCTGATTCAAAGTTCTGTTTTGCGAGATGTACGTCATGGCATCGATTCGGCTCAATGCTCGAACTCGACGACGATCTTTCCGGGGCTGCGGTGCTCGGGGAGCCTGTGGTATCCATTGGGCAATTCGTCGAAAGTGATCGAAGCGCCGATGACTGCTGCAATGCGTCCTGCCTCGACGAGAGGGAGGATGCGCTCCTGGATGGCGGCTGCCGTGTCCGCGAGTTCAGGCAATCCCTGGCTCTTCCAGGTCGTCCCGACAATCCTGCCGCGCTTGCTCGATAGTGCAGCGAGGTCGATCTCAGCCGTACGGCCCCCGAGTCTGCCGACCGACACTATGGAGGATCCCTTGCGGAGGAATGGGATGCAGGTCTGAACGGTATTTCCGCCCACGTGATCGACGACGATGTTCACACCCGAATCGCCGACAAGACTTTCCAGTTCCCAATCGGTGTTGGCGACCGCGTGGGCACCGAGCTTGTGCAGCAGCGGGTTCGCTTTCGGTGACCGTGTGGTGGCGACGACCGCCTCGGCACCGAGAGCGCGGGCCATCTGCACACCGATCAAGCCGACTCCCGAGGTGGCGCCGGTGATCAACACGCAGTGGCCGGCGCTCATGCCACCAAGCGTGACGAGCGCCTCGAACTCGGTGAGTATGCCCATTGGTAACGCTGCCGCCTCGGGCCAACTGGTGCCCGCGGGTACCGGTAGGAGCATTTCCTGCGGGACCGCAACGTAGTCCGCGTACGCGCCGGCGCACATTGCCATCACGCGGTCCCCGACCATCGCGTTTTCCACCGTCGCTCCGACCTCGACCACGCGACCTGCCATCTCCATTCCTGCAATATTCGGCCGATCTGGAGGGGTGAAGGCGCGTTGGCCGTACTTGCCGCGTTGGTGGAGCAGGTCGGCGCGGTTCATCGCCGCCGCATGCACGTGGACCAGCACCTCTCCGGGTCCCGGTGTGGGTACTCGGGTGTCGAGCAGTCTGATGTCGCCCGTGCGGGGATCCGGTATTGCGGCACGCATCAGGCGTTCGGTCGTGGTCATAAGATGATGGACAGCACCCCGCCCACCTCACGCAGAGTGTGGTGACCGAGAACTGCGTGCTTGTAAGCGATCTTGAAGCTGTCGCCGTCGGGACGAAGTCCGTAGTGCACATCGGCGACATATGATGTGGTTCCGGCGAGCCTCGAGCGGTAGACAACTATCGAGCAGCGCACACCGAGGTCTCCCGACTCGTCATCCCACAGCCGAACGTTGTTGATCGTGCGTGTCGTTGTCGACCGGGGGTTTTCGATGTGCGCCCATGTGCTCATGAGCCGTTGGATACGCCCACGCAAACCGACGATGTCGTCGTCGATCAGCGCAAGATCCATTTCCACATCACCGTCGGGATTGTCCGTCGAAGGAACGATGTATCGAGCGTCCTCAGTGAACAGGTCCCGCCATTCCTCCAGCTTCCACGCGTCGAGGAGTTGGGCTTCGTAGAAGAGAAAGTCCTCGACCCGCGAGCGTTCGAACTTCGTCGAACTCACCTGAGATGTTGGCGCATACTTCATTCTTTTGCTCCCATCAGATCGTCCCATCGGCGCCAGAAAGTCCTCATCTGCAATTCATCCCAGTTGGGTGGGTCGAACTTGTCCATTCCACGCGAGACGTCGTTCCATCCCTCCCCGGGACGACTTGCGTAACCTCGCTGGCAAGACTCGAGTGCTTCGTTGTCGTCCGGCGTCGCCAGTCCGGCCGGACCCAGGAAAGACAAGAAGGACTCGTTGCGAACGCGCCTGGCAGCTTTGTCCTCGCCTCCGGGCGCCAGTGACCATGCAGTCACGTTCATATGTCCAGGCTCGTTCGGGTAGAAGGTGCGGACGACGACCGCCATGATGTTGTTGATCACCAGATTCGGGAAGATCAACATGTTGAAATCCAAATTGGCGATGAGCTGCGCCCGCTCGTCACCATGGAGTTCGACGAGCCTCCGATAAGAAGCTTCGACAGTCGCTTTGGTGTCTTCTCCCATCGATGGTTGCCAGCGAGCAACCGGCCGTCCCCAGGGCGCTTGTTTCACGGTGACGGTATGACCGTTGCCCAGATCGAACGCGTGCGACTCCTTCCAGTCCTTCTCCGTGTTGCCCGCGACGTTGTCACCCCGGGTCTTCTGGACATCGAGGTATGTCTTGTGCACGGGAATCGCGTGATATCCGTCCGAACTGTTCTCTGCCAGCAGCTTCCAGTTCGACTTCATGGAATATTCGTGCGTCCCCTGCGTCACCACCATGCCGACATCACCGGCCGCCTGGTCCGCGGTGAGATCGAGATAATACTTCGCGTCGGCAAGGTACTCGGCGAGCGGCTCCTGCTCCGGGTTGAAGGTCGCAAAGACGAAGCCGCGATATGAGTCGACGGCCGCAGGCTGGGCGAGGTTGTGATCTTCCTTGCGGAATCCGGCGGGAAATCCGCTCTCGTCCGGCATAGAAACGAGTTCTCCATCGTTCGAGAACGACCACGAATGATAGAAACAGCGGAATCGCCGCTGGTTGCCACGGCGTTCACGGCACACTTCCGCGCCGCGGTGGGAGCACGAGTTCAACAGAACTCGGACCTCCCCTTCTCTGTTTCGGGTGAAGATCACCGGCCGACCGGCGACTTCTCGGGCTACGAAGTCTCCTGGGTTCGGGACCTCGGAGTCGTGGCCGACGTAGATCCAGCATTTGCTGAAGATCGCGTCCCGCTCCTGCGCCAGGAGTGAGTTGTCGGTGAAGACCGCGCGATTGACCAGGAATTTATTCGGCGCACGCAGGTCCCGGACAAACTCAGTCTCTCGGCCCGGAACCCTCTCGACCTCAGCGGTCTCACTCGATACGGGTGCAAATCCTGACATGATTCTCCTCTTCACGGCCAAGGATCATTGGTTGGGCCATTGTGGCCCGAGACACGCCCGTCGGTCAAGAGCCGGGCAGAACGCGCTGATAGAACCTTCAAACCCGTTGACAGTCAGCATGTCGCAGCCGTTCTCGCACAGCGAGAAGCCCCCGTTCTCCAACCTTGTTCTGCGCCATAAAAGGACCTACCATTGGTTTGGACCGTGCTCGACTGAACGCCCTCAGCTCCGTCAACCCGCGACGGCAGAGGTCACGTACGCGAAGGAGCGCCCGCATGACACGATCTGAACCTGGCGGTACGCGCGACGGTGACATACTCGTCACGCGACGTCCCGGCGTCATGGAGGTTGTGTTCAACCGTCCCGAGCGTCACAACAGCATCACCAGGTCGATGTATCGGGCCCTTCAAGCCTTGACCACCGAGTTGCGGGCCGATTCCGAAATCCGCGTCGTCATTTTCCGGGGAGCGGGGGGATGCGCCTTCGCCTCCGGTACCGAGATCTCCGAGTTTCTCGCCATCCCCGACGGCACCCACGGAATCGAGTACGAGGCGGAACTTGTCGGACTACTTCACGCAATCCAGGACCTTCCGCAAGTAACGGTCGCCGCAGTCGACGGCGTCTGCATGGGCGGAGGACTCGCGATCGCCACTCACTGCGACCTTCGGATATGCACCGCCGGATCGCTCTTCGGATACCCCATCGCCCGAACCGTAGGTAACACACTGTCGGCTAGCTGCCTGTACCGTTGCGCGGCTATCTTCGGGGAATCGCTGACACGGGCGATGCTTTTACTTTCCCACCTTGTCACTGCTCAGCAAGCACATGCCGTCGGAGCGGTGTTCGCGGTCGCGACCGAAGACAGTCTCGAGAACGAGACAGACGTTGTCGCGGCGCGAGTACTTGCCGGCGCCCGGGAGACGATTCGCGCCACCAAAGAGCAATTCTCGTACAGAACGGGGCTTTTCGAGGCCGCTCCCCATAATGATGACGACCGAATTGCGCGCGTCTACGCGAGTTCGGACTTTCAGAGAATGGTTCGTTCCTTCCTCGCGAAGGACGATCCGGCACGGTAGACCCCTAGGTCGATCCAGACATCGCATGGTCTGCATAGGCGCCAGAGTCGTTCCGCGCAGGCCTTTCCCCGTCGTGCCCATTGCGCAACAACGTCGGGAGTCGAACGTCGGCCTGGCGCGGATACCAAGGGTGGAATAGCCGGTAACGGCCCGAAATGAGCCGCACATCAGGCGGTCTGACATCCATGTGACATGAAATACGACGGCAATAGAAAGTGGCGGTTGACACAACCGCCCGGGCGTGGATCAATGGTACTACCTTCGAGCGTTGCGCTCAGGTTCCTCAATGTCTAGCCGGAAGGAGATCGGTGTGGTTGTCGACAGAGAGAGGGCGCGAGATCGGTCAGGCCCCGGCAGCGTCGCAGAGTTGAACTCTCCACGCACCAAACCGTGGATGATCGTCGCGCTACTCATGGTATTCGAGCTGATCAACTACGCCGATCGTTCAGTCATGGCGCTCAGCGCGGAATATCTCATGGACGATCTCAACATTTCGGAAGCTACGTACGGATTGATCAGCTCGTCCTTCTACTTCCTCTTCGCCATCACCGCGATTGGTGTGGGATTTACGGCAAATCGATTCCAACTCAAGTGGATCCTGCTGATCATGGCGATCGCGTGGGTCGTCACTCAGGCCCCGGTCTTTTTCGTCGGCGGTGCCGGGGTCCTCTTCTTCAACCGCATCTTCCTCGGTGCGGCCGAAGGCCCCGGGGTTTCGATGGCGAACGCAAGTGCGTTTACCTGGTTTCCTCCCGAAAAGCGAGGACTTCCGGCCTCACTTTTGTCCGTCGGATCGTCAATGTCGAAGGTTATCGCGGCACCGCTGCTAACCCTGCTGATCGTCGCAGCGGGATGGCGTTGGGGATTCCTGGCCCTCGCGATAGCCGGCGTGATCTGGTCCGTCTTCTGGTTGATCCTCGGCGGAGATGGGCCCTACAGGGTGAACCATCAGCCTCTCCCAGCCCGACTCGGCTCGGATGGAACGGATAGGTCCGCGCTTCGCTCCACCGAGAAGGCTGCGCGGCGGACACTGTTCCGAAAGGCGGTCCTGAATCGCACTTTCATCATGATGCTGCTCGGCACTATTCCGATGTATGCCCTGATCACCGTCATCCTCAGCTGGATGCCCGCATATCTCGAGAGCGGGCTAGGTTTCTCTCGCCAGAACTCTGGGCTGCTGTTCGCCCTGCCGAGCCTCGCAGCCTTGACCCTGATGGTGCTTACGGGGACTGCCACCGACAGGCTGCTGGTTCGGGGTGTTTCGATGCGAGTCGCCCGCGGGATCATCCCAGCCTGCGCGCTGCTGCTCGCCGGCACCTGCGTCACACTTATTCCCTGGGCCGCCGGTGTGCACACCTCCTGGGCCGTTGGCCTGATCATTCTGGGCTACGGCCTCGGCATCGCTGCCATGCCAATCTCCTACGCTGTCGCAGGCACACTGGCAACCCCGTCTCAGCGGCCGAGCGTTCTCGGGCTATTCGTCGGGCTACAGAGCCTGGCAGGTCTCGTCGCACCGTGGGGTACAGGGATGTTGGTGGCAGCCGCTGACACCAAGGTCGAGGGTTACAACCTTGCATTCAGCCTCCTCGGGCTGGCGATCATCATTGGCGGTGTCATCTTCGCTATCGGTACAAACCCCGAACGCGACAACATCCGTTCCGAAGGCCAACCGACAGGTTGAAGATGACAGCCGCGCCCCGGGAAACTTCAGAGGAGCGACCCATGGCGAGTCTGGCAGGTTCGCGAGCCGCTGAGTTGGACCCGGCCATCGGTCACGGTGGGTGACTCATCCGAAGCACGTTCGGACCAGGATTGCCGCTCCCACGGCCGCCTGACGAAGGCTCGGCGGCTCGATCGGATCGCCGCACTCATGAAACACCGATCAGGTAACTATCGTTAACACTTCTTCGTCGGCTGTTGCCAGGGGTGGCACGAAGTGATTATGGTCAGTCCATTCGTAGGAGAGGAGATCAGCGTGTCGATCAGAGTGGGGTTGTCGGTCACTGATGCACTTCTCGTCCCGAAACCCGTAGATCGGAGGCTTCTTCTCGACTCCGCGGCCGAAGCCGGGCTCGACCACATCACCGTCGGTGACCACATCAGCTTCCACGGCGGTACCGGGTTCGACGGCATGGTGTCGGCCACGACCGTCCTGTCCAGCCACGACACTCTGTCGGTGATCATCGGTGTCTACCTGCTCGGCCTGCGGCACCCGATGCTCGCCGCCCGCCAGATCGCGACGCTCTCGCAGATCGCGCCCGGACGGTTGGTCGTCGGTGCCGGCGTCGGCGGTGAGGACCGATCCGAGATTTCGAACAGCGGGGTCGACCCCAGCACCCGCGGCCGTCGGCTCGACGAGACCCTCGAGGTTCTGCGTGCTGTCCTCACCGGTGAGGAGGTCACCCATCACGGTGAGTTCTTTACCCTCGACCAGGCACGAATCTTACCGGCGCCGCGGCCCGCCGTTCCGATCCTCATTGGCGGCCGAGGTGAATCCGCCATTCGCCGCACCGCCCGCTACGGCGACGGCTGGCTCGGAATCTTCTGCACACCGAGGCGGTTCTCCGAGACACGTACCGCGATCCTCGACGCCGCCGCGCGGGAGAACCGCGCTCCCGACTCGTTCGGCGTGAACGTCTGGTGTGGACTCGACACCGACGCCGATGTTGCGGATCGTCTGGTGGGCGAGAAGATGCAGGCGTTGTATCAGTTGCCGCGCGACAAGTTCCGTCACCTGGCACCCTCCGGAACACCCGAGCAAGTGGCCGAGTGGCTGAACTCGTTCGTCGAGGCCGGTGCCGACAACATCACCCTGGTCCCGGCAGCCACCTCGATGGAAGCGGCGATCGAGCACACGGCCGTGGTCCGTGCACTACTGCTCGGCCATCACAGCTGACCGGGCAGAATTGAGGACGCCGATGTCCACCCCCGATGAGCGAAACGGCCGTAAACATCTACCGCTCAGTGTTTTCGATGAGCTTCTCGACGACGCCGCGGTCGCGGTCGACTGCCTTTCGGCGATCGTCCGAGTCTGTTCGGACGCCACTGGCAAAGCGGTAACCCTTTTCGACCGGCAGGGGCACATCGCCGCGTCCACGTGGCCGGAGGGCAGCGGGCAGACCGTCTTTCCCTCACTACGCGACATCCTGCGGGAACACACCGCCACCCCGGCCAGTGCCGGCCCCGTGCTGTTGCGTGCGGAACTCGGCACCGGGTTGTCGCGGCGGAAGATCCTCAGCGCGATCGTCGAACGTGGCGAACACCTCGGATGGTTGGTCGTCGACGAACAGCCCACGCCGTTTCATGCCACGGACGACTACGTCACCCTGCGCTGCGCCCGCCGCATCGGAGCGCAGTTCCTGACCCAGCGCCGCATTACGCGAGTCGCCTGGAACGCAAAATCGAACCTCGCCCGGCAACTCGTCCGGGGCTCCGGCGCCTGGAAAGATCTCGCGGCCGGCGCCGAATACCTCGGCGTCAACGTCCACGCCCGCCGCTCCCTGGCCTACATCCGCAAATCCGATCGAACACCGCCAGATTTCGACCGGTCCGTCGCCGAGTACACCGAGCGCGCACTCGACCTGGAGGTGCTCTCGACTCGCGGATCGGAAGGAATTCTCCTGCTTATCGGGGCGCCCCCATATGTCGCGTCCCCTAGTCTCGTCGGGCTCATCACGTCGACCCGCGAGAGGGCGGCCACCGAATTGAGCCCGGCAGGGGGGCTGACCGCTGGGGTGTCGTCCGTATACGAACCCGACGCGTTGGTCCGCGCATACCGGGAGGCGCGCGAGGTAGTGCGCTGCATCGACCGTTTCACCGACGGAACCGGCCACCGGGTACTGGCCGTCGACGATCTGGGACCCGCTCGACTTTTCCTGGCGAACGGTGAAGTGTCGGCGATCCGGCATTTCATCGACGACATGCTCGGTCCCCTCTTGGGTGATGATGCGGCCTCAACTGAATTGATTCGCACACTTGCCGTCTGGTTCGAGGAAAATCGCAGCGTGCGCCGCACGGCTACCCGCTTGAAGGTGCACGAGAACACGGTCCGCCTCCGGTTGTCGCGAGTGCATGCCCTCACCGGCCTCGACGTCACCAGCGATGCGACCCATCAATTGAGCATCTACACAGCACTACTCGTCCTACGACTACGCGATCATCCGTCGCTACACAGGGAAAGTCGTCGCGTCGAAACGAAGGAAGACGCGGTGCCACTTCCCGTCGAACGGAGATCCGCATGACCGACCCGAAACGCCGCAAAGCACTGGTGACCGGTGCGGCACGTGAAGGTGGAATCGGCAAAGCCATCGTCGCCCGGCTCGGGGCCGACGGCATGGAAGTGGTCACGCTCGACCGTGCACCCGGGTGCACGTACCAGGCCGACATGTCCACCGACGAACTACCGCCCCTCGACGACATCGACATCTACGTGGCCAATGCGGGTCTGACGACGATGTTCGGGGCCGCACACAGTATGTCGATCGACAAGTGGCGGAAGGATCTCGACGTCAACCTCACGGGGACCTTCCGAGTGCTCCAGCAATGCCTACCGGGAATGCGTGAACGTCGGTACGGCCGCATCGTCGTCATCTCCAGTACCGCAGGCACGCAGGGCATGCCGGCTCAGGTGTCGTACAGCACCGCCAAGGCAGGGTTGCTTGGTCTGGTCAAAACGGTTGCGGCCGAGAACGTCGCCCTGGGCATCACCGCCAACGCCGTCCTGCCCGGAATGACCGCCAGTTCCGGGATCCTGTCCATGCCGCAAGACATCCAGGATGCCTGGCTCGCGTCGATGCCCAACGGATTCGTCGACCCAGCCGACATCGCCGACGCCGTCGCGTTTTTCGCCTCCCCCACCGCCCGCAGCGTCACCGGCCAGTTCCTCACCGTCGATGCAGGTGACGGTCTCAACACCCGCACGGTTACCTCCTCGGTGGCGCAGCACTGACAGTCCCAGCGAGCGCACTGGAGAAATCAACAGTGCCGTGCACCGTGACCCTCGCCGTGCGTCCAGACGCTCTCTACCGTCCGACACATCGGATCCCGACTAGGAGAAGGCTTCGACTTCACCGCCGCATGTAACCCTTTTTGGACAGTCCTTTACTTTGGACTGTCCATATGGTGTTATCTGTGACGGATACCACTCCCCGTGGATCCCCTGCGCGGCATCGCCGCCCCCAACTACCGATATCAATAGACAGGAGCTTCCATGAGCGCAGTCGGCACGACTGGGTTGCAGGCGCCCACGCGGCATCTGAACCGCTGGTGGTATGTAGTGACGGGCTTTCTGACTCTGTTGTTCGGCACGACCGCGGTGAATGTCTTGTTCAACATCCTCGGCAAGCCGATGACCGAGGAATTCGGCTGGGAACGAAGCGTCATCAGCAACGGTCTGTCCATCGAAACGGTGTTCGTGGGTATCAGCATCGTCATCTTGGGCTTCCTCGTCGACCGGTACGGTCCCAAGATCCCGTCGGTTCCGATGTCGCTGGCATTCGGAATCGGTTTGATGCTGATGTCCGTCCTGCCGAACAACCAGCTCGTGTTCTACCTGCTCTGCGTGGTGATCGGCGCCGGCGCTGGCGCCGTGAATCCGGTGGCACACTCGACCGTGGTGAGCGCGTGGTTCCAGGACCGTCGCGGTATGGCGCTGGGCATTCTCATGGCCGGCCTCGGCTCGTGCGGGGTGCTCATGCCGTATCTGGCCAACTGGGTGCTCGGGTTCGGCGGCTGGCGTATGGCGTTCCTGGTCATCGGCGCCCTCTGCACGGTGATCCCGGCCTCGGTCTACGCGTTCGTCACCCGGATGCCAGCCGAACACGAAGCCGAGCGTAAGGCGGCGCGTTCAGAGGGACGGATGGCCGGAGAATCGCTACTCACCGTGGCGAGGAAGTACCGGCAATTCTGGCTGCTGTCCGTCGCGATCTTCCTCGTCTCCTCCGCAACGTTCGGCCTGATGTCCCAGGTCGTGCCCATGACCACCGACAAGGGCATCAGCCAGGGGACTGCGGTCTCCATTCTGTCCGTCCTGAGCCTGGCGTCGATCGCTGCACGACTGTTGGTGGGCTACCTGCTCGATCGGTTCTACGCCCCTGCCATCGGCTCGATCATCTTCGCGCTGTGCGGGGTCGGGGTCTTCTTCATGATCTCGTCGTCGCAGACCGGCCTGCTGTTCGTCGGCGCGGCTCTGATCGGCCTGGGCCTGGGGTCCGAGGGTGATCTCGCCGCCTACATGGTGAGCCGATACTTCCCCAAGCACTCTTACGGCCGGGTGCTGGGATTCATCTACTTGCTCTACGCGCAGGGGTCGGCGTTCGGCATCTTCCTGCTCGGACAGGTATACAGCGCCACTGGCTCCTACAGTGCCGGCGCCTTGCCGATCATCGTGCTGGTCGGAGTCGCCATCGCCTGCCTGCTGATGATGGGTTCCTACCGCTTCACCCTGGACCATCGCGAGATCGGCGCCGACAATGTCACCGTCGAAGAAAAGGAGCACGTATGACCGACGGATTTCACGACGCCTTGGTGACTCGCGCCACCGAGGACATGCCGGAGAAATTCTTCGACCGGTTCATGTTCAACCTTCACCCGGACGGAGATACCGCGCCGTCCGTCATCCTCGGCGCCGGGGTCTACCCACCCCGCAACGTCGTGGACGGTTTCGTCGTCCTCACCACCGGGACCGAGCAGCGCAATCTCCGCTACTCCACCGAACACTCCGAGACCGACGGCGCCTCCGTCGGACCACTGAGATGGGAGACGGTCGACGACAATCGCACCTGGCGGATCCAACTCGGCGAGAACAAGACCGGACTCGAACTCGATGTGGTGTGGCAGGCTCGGGCACCGTATTGGCTCGGGTCGGTGGACGTGGAGAACACCGACGGGAACGTCACCTCCTTCGATCACCTGTTCCAGCCCGGTCGCTACGAGGGCACGCTCACGCTGGACGGAACCACCACCGACGTCGGGGGCTGGTACGGACTGCGGGACCGCTCTCGCGGGGTACGCACCATGTCCGGGGGCCAGGGTCTACATATCTGGTACCAGGCCCAGTTCCCGGACCGCACGTTCGGATTCTTGCTGGTCGAGGACCGCGAAGGCGGCCGAATCCTATTGGAGGGCGCCGTCATGCACGACGACGGACGACTCGACGACATCACCGACGTCCGGCACGACCTGGTGTTCACCGCGGGCAACGACCTCGCCAGTGGCACGGTGGAGGTCGTGACTGCCGGCGGCGCGACCTACCGCATCGATTCGGACGCCTCGGCCGGCGGTGGTTATATGGCGGGCGGGGGCTACGGCGGCCATCATGGCAAGGTTCGTGGTCGCGACCACGAAGAGTTCGACGTCTACCCCCTCGACGGAACCGTGGGCCCGAAGACTCTCGACTCCGCCCTCACCGACCGTTGCTGCACGTTCGGATGGAACGGGGAGACCGGCTACGGAATCTTCGAGTTCGCCCTGTCGCGATCGTCGTCGTACACCTACCGCCCCACGCTGACGCGTTGACCCAAGCCAGCCACTGCCCCTGCACCGACCGAAAGGTGCAGGGGCAGTGCCATTCGGGAGCAGAGCGCTATTGACGGAAGGCGTCCAGGCCCTCGGTTGCCATTCGCACCATGTGGTCGGCGAGCCCGGCCGTACGGGTCACCTTGGCGGGCCAGTACGCGATCGAGAAGATCATGCCCAAGCACGACTGAGTGGCCACGGAGACCTCGGCCGGTGACGCGGCGGGGATCGCCCGCGCGACCGCAGTCTCCCAGCCCTGGACGTACTGCTTACGCCGTCGGTTGATCGCCTTTCGCCACGGATCGACCAGTGACCGGTCCTCGCGCTGGCTGACGTTGACGAGGTGGCGGTGCCTCGCCGCGAAGAGCGCATGATGACGGATCATCCGTTGAAGATCGAGGTCCGCATCGTCGAGCACCGGCTCGGTGGCGCCGATCAGCTCGTCCATTGCTTCGCCGAACAGGGTGGCCAAGATCTCGTCCTTGCCGGAGAAATGGCGGTAGATTGCTGGGCCACTCAGACCGGCCCGAGACCCCAATTCGTCGACACTTGTGCCGTGAAATCCCTTCTCGTAAAACAGCTCTGCGGCGGTGTCTAGAATCTTACGGTTACGGTCCACCGAGCGAGTCTAGCACCGGACTGTGAACGATCGTTATGATGTGTCGATGACGTCACCAGCAGAAATCTCCTCGTACGTTCAGGTGATAGCACTGCCCCGCGAGTGTGGGCCGGTGCCGATCCCGTCTGCCTACGAGGACGAGAACGGCCACATGAACATTCGCCACTATTTCGATCTCGAGGCGCAGGCAATCACCGTCATTTTCGACAGAATGGGCATCACCGACGACTATCGCGCCACGCGCGACCAGGGTTTCTTCACCGCCGAGCACCACATCCGGTACTACGCGGAGGTGCACGTCGGCGACCAGGTGTCGGTCCACGCGCGCATCGTCGAACGTTCCGACAAGATCGTCCACGCCATGGCGTTCCTCGTCGACGACACCACCGAACGCCTCGCGAGCACACTCGAGGTCACCGCGACCCACGTCGACCTCACCACCCGCCGGGTCGTGCCCTTCGCCGACGACGTCGCGGCCGCGGTCGACCGGGAACTCAGCCGCACCGACGTCGGCTGGCCCGCCCCCGTGTGCGGTGCGATGGGCATCCGAACCCGGGCCTGACCCCTATTCCCTACGCAGCTCCCTTTCACAGAGTCGCGGGCAGACACGCACCTTCTCGGTTCAGCACCGATCCGGCCGTGGACCATTCACATCCGGCCGCATGGCCTCTTTTGCAAGAGAGATCCGACGTATCGCCGCAGGTAAAGAGCTTTTTCGCCACCACTCTTGAAAACGCTCGTTATCAGCGCTACATTCGTCATAAGGTAAGACCAAAGCGACTTCGCGGACGGACTCCGCTCCGCGTGCAACAAGAAAGGACCAACAGGTCGATGAGTGACTTCACGGATGTGACGTACGAGGTCGAGAACGGACTCGCCTGGATCACGATCAACCGGCCCGATCGGTACAACGCGTTCCGCGCGCGCACCGTCGACGAGTTGGTGAAGTCGTTCAAGAAGGCGTGGGGCAGTTCCGAGGTCGGGGCGATCGCGCTGACCGGAGCCGGCGAGAAGGCGTTCTGCTCGGGTGGCGACCAGAAGCAGCGTATGGAGACCGGTGACTACGGCCCGTCCGACAGCGGACTGTTCGAGGTCGAGGCGCTGCACCGGGTGATCCGGGACGTCCCCAAACCCGTCATCGCCGCGGTCAACGGTGTCGCGGTCGGCGGCGGCCATGTGCTGCACCTGCTGTGCGACTTGTCCATCGCCGCGGACCACGCCATCTTCGGGCAGAACGGTCCGCGTGTGGGATCGTTCGACGCCGGACTCGGCACCGGATACCTGGCCCGAGCGATCGGAGAGAAGCGTGCGCGGGAGATTTGGTTCCTCTGCCGCCGCTACAGCGCCGAGCAGGCCCTCGACTGGGGTCTGGTCAACAAGGTGGTGCCCGGTGACCAGCTGCGGGCAGAGGTCCGCGCCTGGGCCGACGAGATCCTGCAGCTCTCGCCGACGGCGCTGAAGGTGCTCAAGCAGTCCCTCAACGCCGACACCGAGCACTTCATCGCGCAGGGCAACATGGCCTACTCGACGCTCAAGCTGTTCGGTGAGTCCGCCGAGGCCATCGAGGGCATCAGCGCGTTCAACGAAAAGCGCAAGCCCGACTTCTCCAAGTTCCGCGGCGCCTGACCCTGACTTCCGGACGGCGGGGCTGTCTTCCGCCCCGCCGTCCGGCAACTCATTCCCCAGGACTCGTCACAGAGAGCAGTCGCCCACATGCGATTCACCCAAGAGCAACAGGATTTCGCGGTGGCTGTCCGCGAACTCTGCGACTCCGAATGTAAGACACTTCAGCAGCGTGATGCCCTCACCGAGGGCGGCACTGTGGCCAACAGCCCCGCCTTGCTCGAGAAGTTCGCCGGCCTCGACTGGCTCGCCGTGTCGCTGCCGGAAGAGTATGGCGGGGGCGGCGCCGGAATGGTCGAGGAATGCATCTTCCTCGAGGAAACCGCGCGTGGGCTCGCCCCAATCATCGCCTATTCCACGGGACTTACGGCCGCACAGACCTATTTGCGCTACGGCACCGAGGAACAGAAGCGCACGATCGTGGGCAATATGGCATCCGGAAAGCTCGAGGCGATCGCCCTCAGCGAGCCCGGTGCGGGTTCCGACCTCGGTGGTGTCCGGATCAAGGCCGAACTGGTCGACGACCGCTACGTCATCAACGGGCAGAAAACCTGGATCTCTGCGGCACACGTCGCCGAGCACATCCTCCTCCTCGCCCGGACCGACGCGTCCGGGAACAAGCACCAGGGTTTGACCCTTTTCATGGTGCCTGCCGATTCGCCCGGCCTCGAGATCCACGGCATTGAGACCATGGAGGCCCGCACCTGCAATGACCTGTACTTCAACGATGTCGCCGTGCCCGCGAGCGCGGTGGTCGGTACACCTAACCAGGCGTGGCGTCACCTCATGCGGGGACTCAGCGTCGAGCGCCTCATCATCGCGACGATGGCGCTCGGCGGGGCCCAGCGCTCACTCGACGACGTCATCGCCTTCGTCACCGAGCGTGAACAATTCGGTCACAAGATCAGCAGCTTCCAGGCCATCCGTCACCGCATCGCCGATCTCGCCACGGAGATCGCCTTCGCGAAGTCGTTCGTGTACGACGTAGCCGAACGGATCGATGCCGGGGAGGAAGACAACCTCAACCGCGAGGGGTCGATGGCTAAGCTGAAATGTACCGAAATCGCGAAGAAGACCGCACTCGAGGCGATGCAGATGATGGGCGGCTACGGCTATACCCGCGAATACGGCATGGAGGAACAGGTTCGTCGGTCTCTGGCTCCGCCTATCTACGGCGGTACCAACGAGATTCAGCGCGAAATCATCAGCAAGAGCCTGGGCCTGTAGCCCTCGTTCCCGACCATAGGACCATTCCATGACCACTTCTCTCTTCACCCCCGACGCCCTCGCGGGCAAGCGCGTGCTGATCACCGGCGGCGGCACCGGGCTCGGCCGCGGCGTCGCCCGACACCTCGTCGATCACGGAGCCGAAGTCCACCTGTGGGGCCGTCGGCCCGCTGTCCTCGAGGAAGCCGCGGCGGAGGCGTCCGTTTCCCGGCCGGGCTCGGTCCACTGGCAGACCGTCGATGTCCGCAAGGCTGACCTCGTATCGGCGGCCATGGACGAGATCTGGACGCTTCACGGACCACTGACCGGCGTCATCAACAACGCCGCCGCGAACTTCATCGCCCCCACCGAATCGCTCAGCGCACGCGCCTTCGAGGCCGTCACCTCCACCGTGATGAACGGGTCCTTCAATACCACCCACGCCGCGGGCCGCCGCTGGATCGAAGGCGGCAACAAGGGTGTCGTCTTGTCCACCCTTACCACCTGGGTGTGGAGCGGATCCGCGTTCGTCGTTCCGTCCGCGATGGCGAAAGCCGCTGTGCACTCGATGACGATGTCGCTCGCGGTCGAGTGGGCCCGATACGGCATCCGCCTCAACGCACTCGCCCCGGGACCGATTCCGACCGACTACGCGTGGGAAATGCTCAACCCCACCGACAAGAGTGCAGTCGGTGCAACGCAGGCCGACCAGGTGCCGATGGGCCGGATGGGCACGATGGAAGAACTTGCCAACCTCACCATCTTCCTCCTGTCGGACGCCTGCGACTACCTCACCGGCCAGACCATCGCGATGGACGGCGGTCAGATGCTCGCCGGACCAGGAACTTTCGCCGGTCTGACATCGATGACCAACGAGGACTGGGCCACCGCCCGGGAGAAGAGCAAGGCCGCGAGCGAAGCAGCAAAGGCGCAGCGCGGAGTCTGACCCCACCTACGAGGCCTGCCTGCCGGTGACGACGAGGTCCCGGCGGGCAGGCCTCTTATGTGTGACCTCGTTCCACTTCACACCTACCGTCCAGGAGAGACATGATGATCGAGAACATCACCGCCCCTCCGTTCATCGCGACCGGCGTCGAAGCGCTGTTCCAGGTAGCACCCGTGACCGGCGACGGCACCCACGGAAGGTCGGAAATGCCGACCGGACCGTGGCTGTCCGACCAGCGCGGACTGCCCTGCCGTGGCGCTCTCGGTGTTCTGATGGACGACGTGACAGGCTATCCGATCACCGCGCGATGTCCGGCCGGACACTGGTCCGTCACAACGGAATTACACATCGACTTCACCTGCAATCCACCGCTCGACGGATCGATCCTGCAGGCCGACAGCCAAGTCGTCACGACAGATCCGGTCGGCGGTCTGGCGAGCGGCCGAATCGTAGACGAGAACGGGCGGGTCGTTGCCCTCGGAAGCGCCCGCTTGCGATTCGTCGCGGCAGCCTCACCGTCGGGATCCGTATCCGACGACGTCAACCGCTCTCGAGCGAACGCATCCTCGATCATCGAACTCCTCGGCGCCCACCACCGCCGAGACAACGCTTGCGCCGGCCTGGAACTAGACCCGTCGGATTCGCTCTGCAATCCGCTCGGAAACGTTCACGGCGGCGTCCTTCTGTGTGCATCCGAGATCGCCGGCCACTCCGCGGTGGCGCCACACGCTGATTTCCAGACGACGTCGATTGCGATGACATTCGTACGACCCAGCCCTGGGACCGAGCCGATCACCTTCGCACCCCGGGTGGTCTATCGCGGCCGCAGCTTTGCCGTCATTCACGTCGTCGGACGCAATCGAACCGGAAAGACCTGCACCACAGCGACGGTCACGTGCCATCGCACCTGATCCGATACGACTGAGGCGGTCGGTACTCGCGTACCGACCGCCTCAGTCTCGTCGTCACACTACCGACGGCGCCAATCCCGCGGCGCGGTGGGCGGCGTCGAGGAAAGCACGTACGAGGGCCGCGTCGCGGTAGTACTGGTCGCCGACTCCGGCGACCGCTCGACGACGTCCGTACTCGTACAACACCGCCAGCTTCCACAAGGCCAGCGCGGTGTACCAGGGCAGGTTCGACAGGTCGGCTCCCGTGGCGTCCGCGTACCGCTGCGCCAGCTCGTCGCGGGTGGGATACCCCTCCTCGAGCACGGCTACAGCGAGATCCTCGGTCGGTGTGCGTTCCTCCCCCTCTACGGGATACGACGCGAGGAAGTATCCGAGGTCGAACAGGGGGTCACCGATCGTCGCCAACTCCCAGTCCAGCACTGCAGCAATGCGTCCTGGCGAATCGGGAGCGAGGATGACGTTGCCGATGCGATAGTCGTTGTGGATGATCGCCGCACCGGACTCTGCGGGCACGTGAGCGGCGAGCCAGGAGCCGATCTCCGCAAACTCCGGCGGCGGTGTTCCGTCCTCCGCTGCCACCAGTTTGCCCATGCGGCGCAGGTGACGCTCGTTGAACCCGTCGGGCCGGCCGATGTCCTCCAGACCGGCCGCCTGCCAGTCCACTGCGTGCAGTGCGGCGAGAGTGTCGATCAATGCCTCGCCGATCCGGCGACGATCCGCGGGGGCGCTCAACGCCGGCGGTGTCTCGGTAGTGACCACCGGACCGGGAACGTACTCCATCACGTAGAACGGGACATCGAGCACGTCACCGGTCTGTCCGACGGCGAGGACGTCCGCCACCGGCACGCCACTGCCGGCGAGGGCGCCGACAAGGCGCGCCTCCCGCAGCATGTCGTGGGCGCCCGCCGGGACGGGTGGCGGAGGCGGTCGTCGGACGATCACCTGACGAACCCCGTCGGAGACGAGGAACGTCAGGTTGGAATGCCCGTCGCCGATGCGCGCAGTCGTGAGCGGTCCTTCGGTGATCCCGCGCTCGCGCAGGAACGTCTCCAGCGCACCGAGCGTGTCGGGGGTCCATTCCCAGGTCATGCGCTCGCCTCCATCCGTGTGGTCATTTGCCGATTCCTACTGTCCGGTGAAGCGTGGCGCCCGCTTCTCCTTGAAGGCGGCGAGCGCCTCCGGCATGTCTGCGCAGCGGGTGAGCAACGCCTGACCCCGGTTCTCCAATTCCAGTGCCGCCGCATACGACGTCACTTCCTGGTTCCGCTGCAGCGCACGCTTCGACATGCGAATGCCGCCAGGCGAATTCGAAGCGATCGCCTCGGCCACCGCGATGGCCTCGTCGAACAGATCCTCACTGGGGACTACCCGGTTTGCCAGCCCGATCCGGGCAGCCTCCTCGGCGCCGACGAAACGCGCGGTGTACGCGATCTCCGCCGCCCGACCCGGTCCGACGAGCCGGGTGAGCTTCCACGACGTGCCGAGTTCCCCGACGGACAATCCGACCTTGACGAACGCCGCGTTGAACTTCGCGGTCGGCGCCACGAGGCGGATGTCTGCGGCGAGCGCGAGAGCCAGCCCGCCGCCCGCCGCGGCACCGTGAATCGCCGCGATAACCGGGAACGGCAGGTGGTACAAAGCCGCCAGCCCACCGGTCGCGGTCTCCTGGAACTTCAGGAAATCACGCACACCCATTTCGGTGATGACGTGGATTTCGTCCAGATCGAACCCGGCACAGAACGACTGCTCGCCCGCTCCCCGAATGATCAGCGCCCGCGCATCGGTGTCGCGCAACGCGTACGCGGCAGTGTTGAACTCAGTGAACATCTTGACCGTCATCGAGTTCATTCGGTCGGGTCGATTGATCGTGAGGACCGCGATCTTGCCCTCGAGTACCTCGAGGGTGAGGGTCTCCAGCTGCGGCGGCACGTAGTTGCTCAGCACCGCCGTATTCTCCCGCACTTCGGTCTGCGTCATCTGGCTCACCTTCCCGTGAACTTAGGGCTGCGCTTCTCTTTGAACGCAGCTAGTGCCTCGGGCATGTCCTCGCCACGGGTGAGCAGTGCCTGACCCCGGTTCTCCAGCTCGAGTGCCGCCGCGTACGACGACACCTCCATATTGGCGTGGAGCGCACGCTTCGACAGCTGCACTCCTGCAGGGGAATTCGCGCGGATGAGGCGCGCCATTGCGAGCGCCTCGTCGAGCAGCGACTCGGCGGGAACGACCGCATTGAGCAGTCCGAGTGACTCGGCCTCGACAGCCTCGATGAAGCGGCCCGTGTAGGCGAATTCCGCTGCCCGCGCCGGACCGATGAGCCGGGGCAGGTGCCAGGAGGCGCCTAGATCACCGGCGGATAGGCCGATCCGTACGAAGGCCGCGTTGAACCGTGCGGCCGGTGAGCCGATCCGGATGTCGGCGGCAAGCGAAAGCGACAGCCCTCCACCGGCGGCCGCACCGTTGACGGCCGCGATCACCGGGACACGAATGCTGCGGATCGCCGAGAGCGCCCGCGCGGCCAGTTCCTGCTGGTCGAGCATGCCCATCGGTGTCAAGGACGACAGTCCGTCGGCATCGTCGAGGTCGAAGCCACCACAGAACGCCTTGCCGGCGCCAGTGAGGATCACGACGCGGAGGTCGTCCTCCTGATCCAGAAGCAGCGCCACCTTCTCCAGTTCGACGAACATGGTGTTCGTCATCGAGTTCATGCGTTCGGGGCGATTCAACGTCACGACGGCGATGCCGGGTTCCGGCCGCTCGAGCGTGAACGTTTCCCATGTCGTGGGCTCGGTCACGAGTTCACTCCTTCTCCAGTTCGGCGATCCCAAGCGATCGCCCTCAGTGCGTGGCCGGACGCGGCGCGTCCGGATGGTCAGGTCTCTGTGGAGGTCTTTCAGCACCGCACCCGCATCGGCTACCCGCCTCCGCTCGCTTTTTGGTCTGATAATAATACCTTGAATTCGGCCGCGGAGGAATCCTCTCGACCTCGCGTCCGGGCATGCGCACTGACGACCAACACGACAGACACCAGTACGATCGCTCCCCCGATCGCCAAGGCGGGGGTCACGGGTTCGGAGAGAACAACGGACCCGAGTGCCACAGCCACCACCGGATTCACATAGGTATGCGTGGCCACCAGCGACAGAGGAGCGTGATGCAAAAGCCACGCGTACGCCGTGAAACCGATGATCGAGCCGAAGACGACTAGGTAGCCGAACGCTCCCCATGCCCGGGACCCGATCGCCCCGTCCAGCCTTTCGCCAGTCGCCACCGACGCGAGCGACATGGCCGCTCCGGCCGCCAGAAGCTGGTACGCCGCAGTCACATACACGTCCCGCGGCAACCAGACCCTCGGCTTGATCCACGACCCGAACGACCACGACAGGCTGGACAGCACGATGACCGCCACCCCGATGACGGGAAGCCCGGACTGCCCACCACGGTGCGGCAACACCAGCACGGCGAGACCGATCAACCCCACGCCGACACCTACCAACTCGAGCACCCGCGGGCGGTCACCGCCCAGCGTGCGATAGAGACAAATCCACAGCGGCACCATGGCGATGAGGAGCGCCGTCACGCCGGAGGGCACGCCGTGCAACTGGCCGACCGAGGTCAGGCCGTTCCCGCACGCGAGCAGGAGCACTCCCAGGAACGCGGCTCCCGCTGCCTCGCGCCACGTGAGGCGCAGCCGCCCCCAGCCGCCGCGACAGGCCAGGAAGGCGGCTATCAGCGCGCCGGCAAGGAGGAACCGCGCACCCATCGAGCCCAGGGGCGGCACTTCCTCGATGACCAGACGGATCGCGAGGTAGACCGATCCCCAGATCACATAGACGAGGAACAGGGCGAACGCGACCGGACCCCTTCCGACACTCCCGGGCGACATGGCGCTCAGGAGAACCGCGGAGCGCGCTTCTCCAGGAAGGCCGTGATGCCCTCCTTCGCCTCTCCGTTCTCGAACAGATCCTGCTCCTGGGCCACCTCGAACCGGAAGCCCTCCTCGAGTGGCGTGTCGAACGATGCGTCGACCGTGCGGATGACGGCGCGCTGCGCGGGAAGCGACATCGTGCACAACTCGGTGGCGAGTGCCAGCGCGGCCTCCGTGGCGGCGCCGGCCTCGACGATGCGATCGATCAAGCCGATCGCGTGCGCCTCGGGGGCAAGGACCTGGCGGGCGCTCAGCATGATGTCGAGGGCACGGCCGCGACCCACCAGACGCGGAAGGCGCTGCGTCCCACCTGCTCCGGGAATCAGCCCCAGCTTCACCTCGGGCAATCCGAACTTGGCGTCCGCACCACCGACCCGCAGCGTGCAGGCCATCGCGAGTTCGAGGCCGCCACCCAGCGCGAGGCCGTCCACCGCGGCGATCGAAATTCGGTCGGCCGATGCGAGCCGGTCGAGCGCACTCCGAAGCCGATCGCCATATGCCGTGAAGGATTCCGCGTCGACGGCCGACATGTGCTTGATGTCGGCGCCGGCCGCGAAGAATCCGGGAATGTCCGAGCGGACGACGACCACCTTCACGGAGCCGTCGGCGTCCGCTGCGTCGAGTGCCGCGTTCAGACCGTCGATGATCGGCAATCCGAGAGCGTTCGCCGGCCTGCGTTGCAACGTGATCGTCATGACGCCGGCCTCGACGTCGCTCCACGCGACTGCGGGCGTTGCGGTTTCCGACATGCACACCATCCTTCTCGGTCCTGTATTGACCCAACCATACTAATTGTCGGACCGAAATGGAAGATCAGGGACGACGCGGAAACTTCTCGAACTCCGGGCGCCGCTTGGCCTTGTACGCCTCGCGTCCCTCTTTCGCCTCCTCCGTCGAGTAGAAGAGCAGATTCGCATCGTGGGCGAGTTGCTGAATACCCGCCATTCCATCCTCGGCCGCATTGAAACTCGCCTTCATGAGCCGGAGCGCGAACGGCGAGAGCGCGAGCATCTCGCGACACCACTGCACAGTTTCCCGCTCGAGGTCGGCGAGGGGGACAACGGTATTGACCAGGCCCATCTCGCGTGCCTGCTGCGCGTCGTACTGCCGGCACAGGAACCAGATCTCCTTGGCCTTCTTCACCCCGACCAGCTCCGCGAGCAGCCCCGCGCCGTAGCCGCCGTCGAACGACCCCACCTTCGGGCCCACCTGACCGAACCGGGCGTTATCCGCCGCGATCGTGAGGTCACAGACCAGGTGCAGGATGTGCCCGCCGCCGATCGCGTAACCGGCGACCATGGCCACCACCGGCTTCGGCAGGCGGCGGATCTGAATCTGCAGATCGGTGACGTGGAACCGTCCGACGCTACCCGCCTTGCCTGGCTCGGTGAGGTAGCCGGTGTCGCCGCGCACCCGCTGGTCGCCGCCCGAGCAGAAGGCGTCAGGCCCCTCCCCCGTCAGCACGATCACGCCGACCGAAGAGTCTTCGCGGGCGTCGACCAGAGCCTCCGAGATTTCCATCAGCGTCTGTGGCCGGAACGCGTTGCGTACCTCCGGACGGCAGATCGTAATTTTCGCGATCCCGTCACCACTGTGTTCGTATCGGATGTCCTCGAACTCACCGACTGCAGTCCAGGACACGAAATCCGTTGTATCACCGTTGTTCGTCATAGAGCGATCATAGGCATACGCGCTAACGATCGTTATCGGCCGAGCCTGCGAATGCCGAAGGTACGACCCGGAAAACCGAGCCGCACCTTCGCGTCCTATATCCGTATATCTGTCAGGACATTGTCAGGCCACCGCTGACGGACAGCGTCTGGCCGGTGACGAATTCCGCTGCGTCGGAGGCGAAGTACGCCACCGCCGCGCCGATGTCTTCCGCCTTGCCGAGACGCTTCATCGGCACGGCGCGGGTCATGCCTCCGATCACCTTGTCGGCATCCTGGCCGGAGCTGTCGGCGAACTTGCGTAGCGCAGGAGTATCGGTGGGGCCGGGGCACACAGTGTTCGCGGTGACACCCTTGGTCGCGACCTCACGGGCGAGGGTCTTGGTGAAGGCGATGATGCCACCCTTGGCGCCCGAGTACACGGCCTCGAGCGAAGAGCCGACGCGGCCGGCGTCGGAACCGATGTTGATGACACGGCCCCAGCCGCGCTCGACCATGCCCGGAACAGTCGCCTGAATTACCCGGAGCTGGCCCTTGAAGTTGATGTCGAGGATCCGGTCCCAAAATGCCTCGTCCGTCTTCAGGAACGGCATGAAGTCGTCCCAGCCGGCGTTGTTCACGACGATCTCGACCGGGCCGAACTGCTCGGCGACCTGCTTCACCGCTGCCTGCACCGACGCGGTGTCGGTGACGTCGACAGGGACGGCGATCGCCTGGCCACCGGCGTTGCGGATGCCGGCCGCGGTCTCCTCGGCGACCTCGAGGTTGAGGTCGGCGACCGCGACGCGGAAGCCGGCAGCACCCAGTGCGTCGGAAATACCCTTGCCGATGCCCTGCGCACCGCCGGTCACGAATGCAACTCGATTACTCATGTTCTTCTCCGATTGTGTGTCGTTTTTCGAGGTTCGGTCGACTTCAGCGCAGGCTCGATGCCCACTCGATGGGGCCTGCGACGATCGAATGACTGGTGAGCTTGCGGCCGAGCACACTCTGCGCTTCCCGGGCCGCGTCGATGACGCGAGGAAGGTCGAGGCCCGTCTCGACGCCCATTTCGTGGAACATGCTCACCAGGTCCTCGGTGGCGATGTTGCCGGTCGAGCCCGCCGGAACGGGGCAGCCGCCCAGCTCCCCGAAGCTCGATTCGAAGCTCGCGCAACCTGCTTCGAGGGCCGCGTATGCATTGGCAAGGCCCTGACCGCGGGTGTTGTGGAAGTGGGCGGTCACCTCGACGCCGGGCAGCCGATCAAGCGCTGCCGCGAAGAATTCCGAGGCGTACGCGGGGTTGCACATGCCCGTGGTGTCGCCGAAGCCGATCTCGGTGGCGCCGGCTTCCGCGAACCGTTCGGCAAGGTCGAGCACCCGGGTCAGGTCGACCTTGCCCTCGAACGGGCAACCGAACGACGTCGCGATCACGGCGGCGCAGTCGAGGCCCTCGGCGACGATCCGTTTGGCCATGACGTCGTTGTCCGCCATCGTTTCGTCGACAGTCCGATTGACGTTCTTCTTGTTGTGGGTGTCCGACGCGCTGACAAAGATCGCGACCTCGTGGAACTTGTCGCGAACCTTCAAGGCGTTCTCGAGGCCCTTGCTGTTGGGCACGAGCACCATCAACTTCGTCTCGTCGGGGACCTCGATACGCTCGAGCACCTCGACTCCGTCCGCGAGCTGCGGAATGACGTCCGGACGCACGAAACTGGCCACCTCGATCCGGGTGAATCCCGCCCGCCCGAGAGCATTGATCAACCGCACCTTGTCGTCGGTCGGGATGCGTTCCGGTTCGTTCTGGAAACCGTCACGCGGTCCGACCTCCCGGATCTGGACCCGCTGGGGACGCGTCATGGCGTCGACTCCTTTCCCCTCACTCCGCTGTGGATGCAAGGTCGTATTCCTCGAGATCGAATTCGAGACTGTCGCGGTGCTCAGGTGCTGCCACGGCAATCATGCGGCGCGCGCGCTCACCCAGGGAACATCCGCGCAGTGCCGCGGCACCGTATTCGGTGACCACGAAGTCGACGTCCGCGCGGGCGGTGGTCACCGCGCCGTACTCGAGGGCCGTTTTGATCGTCGACTTCCCTCGCGAATCGGCGCGCATCGCGATGATGGAGCGGCCGCCGGTCATCGCCGCGGCCCGCGAGAAGTCCACCTGGCCCCCGACCGCACCGGCGTATGTCGTGTTGCGGAGCTCCGCACCGACCTGACCGGTGAGGTCGACCTCGATCGCCGAGTTGATGGACACGAACGACTTCAGTTGCGAAAGAATCTGCGGCGCATGGGTGTAGCTCGCCGGACGGAACGCCACCGGAAGTCCGGGAAGCCTGTCGTAGAGTGTGGCCGTTCCGAGCGCGGCGCCCGCGACGTGTAGTCCCGGGTCGATCTCTTTCCGCGCCCCGGTCAGCACACCTCGGTCGATCAGTCGCAGTGCCGCATCGGAGATCATGCCGGAATGCAGTCCTAGGTCCTGGTGTCCCGCGAGGGCGGTGAGGACGGCGGACGGCAACGTCCCGACGCCGATCTGGATCGTGTCGCCGTCCGCCACGAGATCGGCGACGTTCCGTGCTATCGCCAGTTCCACGTCCGCGGGCTCGCGGTCCGGCGCCTCGAGCAACGGCCGGTCGGACTCGACCACCGCGGCGAACCGCGACAGCGGAATTTTCGGTGCCCCGAGAGTGACGGGCATGCGCCGATTGATCTCGGCGATGAGGACCGGCGTGTGATCGAGGGCATCCGCGATGTAGTCGACACCGACGCCGAGCGAGCAGTTTCCGGCCGAGTCCGGCGGTGAGACCTGCACGAAGCCCACGTCGCACGGCAGCCGCCGTTCGGCGAACAGGCGCGGCAGGGCCCCGTAATGGCAGGGCACGACCTCGAGGTGGGCAAGGCGGCGCAGTTCACCGAGGCCACCATAGGAGACGATGGACAACTCGTCCGGCAGTTCGCTGGTCAGCCGCCGATTCCAGGTGAGCCCGACGAAGGCCCGGACGGGGCCGATCGACGGCACCTGGTCGAGCAGGGCGTGGACGAGCGGGGTGGGTTCCGCGCTCGTCTGGCTCCACCAGATCCCGTCGC
This sequence comes from Rhodococcus sp. ZPP, assembly GCF_017656075.1. Lineage (NCBI taxonomy): Bacteria > Bacillati > Actinomycetota > Actinomycetes > Mycobacteriales > Nocardiaceae > Rhodococcus > Rhodococcus sp. ZPP. The sequence continues at coordinate 3,850,716 of NZ_CP058638.1, read as the reverse complement.
CGGGCCGGATGTGCTGCGTCAGGTCGATCATCAGCCGATCCGCTGAATAAGGGTCGCCGTTCCCAGACCGCCGCCGCAGCACATGGTCACCAAGCCGATTTCGGCGTCACGCCGCTCGAGTTCCGCGACGATCGTGGCGATGAGACGCGCACCCGTCGCACCGACAGGGTGCCCGAGCGCGATCGCGCCGCCGTTGACGTTGACCTTGTCCATGTCCGGCTTCAGTTCCCGCTCCCAGGCCAGGACGACCGAACTGAACGCCTCGTTGACCTCGAAGAGATCGATGTCGTTGATGCTCATCCCGTTGCGGTCGAGCAACTTCTGGGTCGCCGGGATCGGGCCGGTCAGCATGATGATCGGATCGACCCCGACGGTAGTCTGATCGAGGATACGGGCCCGCGCATGCAGTCCGTGAGTGTCGACCGCCTCCCGGGAGGCGAGCAGCACACCGGAAGCCCCATCGGAGATCGGCGACGAACTGCCCGCCGTGATACGGCCGTCCTTCCGGAACGCAGTCTTCAGGCCCGCGAGGCTGTCGAGAGTCGTTCCGGGACGGACGGTCTGGTCGGTGACACGGGTCTCGCCGGCGAGGTCGAGCGGGATCATCTCGGCGTCGAACCGACCGGCCTCGATGGCCTCGGTCGCGAGACGATGTGATCGGACAGCGAACTCATCCATATCCTGCCGGGAAATTCCCCACCGATCCGCGATGAGTTCAGCGCTCTCACCCTGGTGCACGAAGTCGTAACGCTCACGCAGCGCTTCCGGCCACGGGTCGCCGTACAGTTCGGAGATCTTCGCGGGTGAGGTGATGGGCACGTGTCCCATGTGCTCCACCCCACCGGCGAGGACGACGTCGTGGGTGCCGGAGCCGACCAGTGCGGCACCCATCTCGACCGCGGTCTGCGCGGACCCGCAACGGCGGTCCAGCACCACAGCCGGGACCTCCGGCGGGTAGCCGACCTGCAGCCAGGCGTTGCGGCCGATGTTTCGGGACTGCTCGCCGAACGGTGCAGTGCAGCCGATCACGAGGTCCTCGACGACGGCCGGGTCGAGGCCGCTGCGGCGAATCAAGTCCGTGTAGACCGCACCGAGCATGTCGTTGGGGTGGGTGTCGCGGAACCAGCCGCGCTCGGGGTGCGATTTGCCCATGGGAGTGCGGGCCGCTTCCGCGATGACGACCTCGCGCGCGGACCGCTGGAAGGGGTTGCGCTTCTCGACCATCAGATCACCGTTCCGCCGTCGACGGGCAGTACCTGGCCCGTGATGTACGACGCGCCGTCGGACGCGAAGAACACGAAGCTGGACGAGATCTCGTCCGGTTCCGCCCAGCGGCCCAGCGGGATTCGCGCGAGTGTCTTCGCGGAGAGCTTCTCGTTGCTGCGGATGTTCGCCGTCATCTTGGTGGCGGCGAGCGGCGCGATCGCGTTGACCGTCACCTGCTTCTTGGCGAGTTCACGCGCCAGCGACTTCGTGAGTCCGATGATGCCCGCCTTCGCGGCACCGTAGTTCGCCTGCCCGATGGTGCCCACGAGGCCGGCGGCGGAGGTCACGTTGATGATGCGGCCGCTGCCGTCGGACGGCAGGTACGGGAGAACTGCCTTGCTGCAGACGAAGCTGCCGACGAGATGAATATCGACGATGCGGCGGAAGTCCTCTTCTTCGAGGTTCGGGAACATCGCCGGTGCGATCGCACCCGCGTTGTTGACCAGGATGTTGAGGGTGCCGTCGTTCAGCGCAGCGGCCTGCTCCGCCGCAGCCGCCGCCTGATCGCCGTTGCGGACGTCGAGGGCCGCGGACTTCGCGACACCGCCTGCCGAGGTGATCTCCGCTGCCACGGCCGCCGCGGCATCGGCGTCGACGTCGGTGACGAGCACCGCCGCACCTGCTCGCGCGTAGGCATGCGCCACCGAGGCGCCGATTCCACTACCCGCACCGGTGACGAGTGCGGACTTTCCGGTGAGTTCGAACATCAGTAGCTCCTGGGGAGGCCGAGGACGTGCTCGCCGAGGTAGTTGAGAACCATCTCCTGGCTGAGCGGGGCGATCTTGGTGAGGCGGGCTTCGCGGAAGTACCTGGCCACGTGGTACTCCTCCGAGTAGCCCATGCCGCCATGGGTCTGGAGAGCGCGGTCGGCGGCCTGGAAACCGGCGTCGGCGCACAGGTATTTGGCCATGTTGGCTTCGCGGGCGCACGGCTTTCCGTTGTCGTAGAGCCACGTCGCCTTACGCAAGACGAGTTCAGCGGCGTCGAGGCGAGCGAGGGAATCCGCGAGCGGGAACTGCAAACCCTGATTCATGCCGATGGGGCGACCGAACACCTCACGCTCGTTGGCGTACTGGACGCCCCGGCGAAGAGCGGCCCGGCCGATACCGAGCGCCTCGGACGCGACCAGCATGCGCTCCGGGTTGAGACCGTCGAGAATGTACTTGAAGCCCTTGCCCTCCTCGCCCACCCGATCCTCGACGGGAATCTCGAGATTGTCGATGAACAATTCGTTCGACGTGACCGCGTTGCGCCCCATTTTCTTGATCGGGCGGATGTCGACCTTCGAGCGATCCAGGTCGGTGAGGAACAGCGTCAGGCCGTCCGTCTTCTTCTTCGCGTCCTCGAACTTCGTTGTGCGGGTGAGGAGAAGGATTTTCTCCGACTCCATCGCCTTGGAGATCCAGACCTTGCGGCCGTTGACGATGTACTTGTCACCCTCGCGTCGCGCGAAGGTGGTGATCTTGGTGGTGTCCAAACCGGCGCCGGGCTCGGTGACGCCGAAGCAGACGTGCAGGTCGCCGTCGACGATCCGCGGAAGGGTGCGCTGCTTGAGTTCCTCCGAGCCGTGCACGATCACCGGGTGCATCCCGAAGATCGAGAGGTGCATCGAACTCGCGCCGTTCATGCCGGCGCCGGAAGCGGCGACTTCCTCCAGCAGGATCGATGCCTCGGTGATACCCATACCGTGCCCGCCGTACGCCTCGGGCGTGGTGATGCCGAGCCAGCCACCCTTGGCGAACGCGTCGTAGAACTCGGTGGGGAACTCGTGCTCGCTGTCCTTCTCCACCCAGTACTGCTCGTCGAACTTGCCGGCCAGCTCTCGCACCGCTCCTCGGATCGTTGCCTGATCCTCGGTCAGATCAAAGTCCACAGCACGTCCCATCGTCGTCGAAACCGTTTGGACTTAAGTTACTAAAGGACAGACCAAAAAGTCAACGGTGGGTCAGACCGCGGGCAACAGCGGCAGATCCCGCGCGAGACGCTCGTTCCACACGTCCGGGCCACCGAACAACTTCTCGTCGAGCTTGGCGCGCTTGTAGTACAGGTGCAGGTCGTGTTCCCACGTGTAACCGATCGCGCCGTGCATCACGAGAGCACTGTCGGCTGCCTGCACCGCATTTCGCGGCACCTGCGCCTTCGCTACCGCGGCATGCATCGCGCGATCACCGAGACCGAGATCCACCGACGCCGCGGCGTAGTAGGCAATGGACCGGCCGGCCTCGACCGAGACGAGAATGCTTGCCGCAGCGTGCTTCACGGCCTGGAACGACCCGATCGGCACACCGAATTGCTGGCGTTGCTTGCTGTAGTCCACGGCGAGATGCAGCATGCGATCCATCGCCCCGAGAGAATCCGCGGCCACCAGCACGGCCGCACGTAGTCCGGCGTCCTCGAGGGCCGTGGCCGCCTCGACGTCGAGACGCTGTCCGGTGACGCCGTCGAACCGGACATCCGCGGCCGCGCGGGACGGGTCGAGGAACCGCCGCGGTTCGACCGTGACACCGGGATCGTCGACGCGCACGAGGTACAGGGCGGCCGTTCCGTCGGCACCCGTCGCCGGGACGACCAGCAGTTTCGCGCGTTCGGCGCCGAGCACCGTCGCGACGCGGCCGGTCAGCGCGCCACTCCCGTCGGCGCGCACCGAATCGGCGACGCCGAACGGTCGGGTCGCGTCGACGGCAACGGCCGCGAACCCACTCCCCGCCAGCACGTCGGCAGCGACGTCGGCGGGCAGCAGGGGCGCCGCGAGGACGGACGCGGTCCAGGCACTCGACGGCGCGGCATACCGGGCCAGCGCCTCGGCGGTCAACGCCAGTTCGAGCAGACCACCGCCCTGACCACCGATGTCCTCGGCGAGACCGGCGGAGAACCAGCCCTCCTCGACGAATTTCTGCTCGAACTCGGCAGGATCACCCGATTCACCCCACTTACGGACATTTGCCGGAGCGGCGAACCGCCCGAGCCAGCCGTCGAGGGCTTCGGTGAACATTTCCTGCTCTTCTGACAGTTCCCAGCGCATACAACTGGCCCTCTCGATGAGACGAAGAATAGGCTGCAAGACGAACGCAGCGAGAACCCAATGGTATATTAGGTCTGACCGTTAGACCAGAGAGGGCGGGGAGCCATGCCATCAGCCGTGCCGAACACCACCCGGAACGGACGTTCCTCCATCCAGTTGACACCGATGGCGGTACCGAAGGCGTCGGACGTCCTCGCGAACGAGCTGCGCGAGCGCATTCTCAGCGGGGACTACGTCGAAGGCACACCGCTGCCGCCGGAACGCGAACTCGTCGTTCAGACCAAGATGAGCCGCACCACCGTCCGCGAGGCCCTCCGCATCCTCGAGGTGCAGGGACTCGTGCGCATCAAGGCGGGCCGGGCCGGGGGCGCCTTCGTTCAGCGGCCGGGCGAGCAGTCCATGGCGGACACGGTGGCCCTGCTCATCCGCGGTCGTCAGATCCGTCTCGCCGCACTGCTCGAGACCCGCGAGGCGATCGAGCCCTTCTGCGCCCAGCTCGCTGCCCGTCACCGCACCGACGAGGACCTCGCGCGACTCGACGCCGCCAACGACGACATCGCCGGCGCAGGTGACAGCCTCGATGCCTTCCTTCAGGCGAACATCGATTGGCACGTGGCCGTCGCGAGCGCCAGTCACAACGAACTGTTGTCGGGTCTCATGATTTCGCTCTCGCGCGCCATCTATGCCGCAACGGAGAACGAAGGTTTCATCGACGACAAGGTTCGCGAGATCACCGTCCGGGCTCACCGCTCGGTCACCAAGGCCATCCGGGACAAGGATGCCGATGCTGCCGTGCGGCGCATGAGCCGGCACGTCCACTCGTACGCCGAGTCGATCAAGGACTTCGAGCAGCGCACCGACATTCTGCTCGACGAATGAGCATCGCTGCATAACGTCATCCAGTAGCGGCGAGGGCCCCACACCGTGCGGTGTGGGGCTCGCGGTAGCCCATCACGCTGGCCCACACCGCCGTCGGGGTCGATCAGACGGGACAACAACTGTCGCCGATTTGGTACGACAAGCAAAGACCACCTGTCGCTGCTGCGCTGGGCGACTGAACAGTCTGGTGATCGACTATGGGCTATCGAGGACAGCCGTCACCTGAGCTGGCGCCTCGAACGCGATCTTCTCGTCGAACTACTCAAAGTGCACCCACCCCCGCGGGGCCTGCAGTCCCGCCAGTCAGGTGTCCACCATCAGGGGGCAACTCCACCCGTAACCGTAGATTGATTGAGTTCGTCCGCAACCTTCTTGCGCAGAAGATGTTTTTGGATCTTGCCAGTGGCCGTCATCGGCAACGAGCTGGCCGCGATGACTCGTTCGGGAGTCTTTTGGATCGCAACCCCCCGATCGGTCAGGTAGGTGCGAAGTGCATCGACCGTGGGAGGTTCGTGTCCGTCTTTAGGTACGACGTAGCAGCACACCTTTTCCCCCAGTCGTTCGTCAGGCATACCCACGACCGCGATGGCGAGGAGATCCGGATGACCGGACAGTTTGTCCTCGACTTCTCGGACACTGATGTTCATACCACCGCGAATCACGATGTCTTTCGTGCGACCGGTGACCCGCACGAATCCGTCGGCGTCCATGACGCCGAGGTCACCGGAACGAGAGAATCCCTCCTGCGTGAACAACTCCACGGTGTCCTCGGGACGGTTGAGGTACTCGATCATGTGTGACGGACCTCGGTAGGCGATGTCGCCCTCGGTTCCACGCTCTACCTCCAGACCGTCAAGACCGATGATCTTGACCACCGCACCCGGCATCGCCGCGCCGTCGGAGGTGATTGCCCGCTTGGGGTCGTCTTCTACGGTGCACGTGGTGGTCGTGAGGTTCTCGCTGCGTCCATACAGCGACAGAACGCTGGTAGTCGGTAGCTTGGTTTTGGCGTTCTCCACTACGGCCGCGGGAATGGGTGCGCCGGCGCAGACCCAGACTCGCAACGAGGAAAGATCCGCGTTCCGTTCCTCTTCGGCTGCCGCTATCAGAGTCTGGAGGAAAGTTGTCGCCGTAACCGCCGCGGTGCATCCGAATTTCTCGATCTCGGCCAGGCCGCGCTTCGGGTCCCACTCGGCCATCAGGTGGGATGACGCCCCGGCAAGCATCGGGAGAAGGACGCTCGTCACGAGACCAGTCGTATGGGTGATCGGTGACGGACCGAACTGCACGTCGGCATCGGTGTGACCGAACGCGACCTGCAGTGCGCGCGCCCCCGAGGCGTAGGTATTGAAGGTGTGCAGACAACCCTTCGGCCGTGAGGTGGTACCCGAGGTGTAGACGATGACGAACACATCATCCGGATGCGCACGATAGTCCAGTTCGTCGTCGACGGCGGCAGCGTCCGCCTCGGCGACGATCACGTCTTCGAGGGCGGAAATGCCCTTCTCGGTGAGGGACGTGCGCGTGTCGTGTGTGGTGCGCACAGCGATGATCGACTCGAGAGTCCCTGATTCGCGGCGAATCTCATCGAACATTGCCAGGTAGTCGAAGCCTTTGAACTCCGTCGGGGCGATCGCCGTCCGGATCGCCGCATCAGAGACAAGGTGGGAGACCTCGTCCTTACGGTAGATCGGCATGACCGGCACCATCACGGCTCCAATCCGCGACAAGGCGGCGGCGATGACGACGAACTCGACCCAGTTCGGCAACTGAACGGCAACCCGGTCGCCGGGTTGCAGACCGCGACGCCGGAGGCCGAGCGCGAGACGTTGCGACTTCTCGTAGAGCTCGCTGAACGTCAGGGCGCTAGTGCCGTCGGTGACGAAGGTCTTGTCAGGATTGCTTTCGGCACGCGAGCGCAAGAGTTCGGTGAAGTTCTCGTCGGTCCACTGGCCACTCGCATAGAACTCGTCGATCTGTGCCTGGGTGTAGCGGCCGAGATTTCGCTCGCTCATTGTGATGCCCGTCCTTCGTTACAGTGTCGCGCAATTGGACATATATTAGAATGGTTAGACCGAACTGCGCAAGGGCTCGTGCTCCGTGAAATGGACGCGCCAACGGAAGAGCCACAAACCGCGCGCGTGCGGCGCATCCCGGGCAGATCTACAGAAGTCCGGATGGCATGCACCTGGGGCACGTCTGCTCGGAGTGGCCAAACCAAAGATCACTCTTGTTGTTGCCGAGCTCATTCGGTGGCATTCCATCGTGAACGCGTCCAGTGAGGCGTTCGTGATGCCGCGCCGGAAAGAAAGGCGCTCCTCGACCTGCCGACGACGCCTGGATCAAGCCGGTGCCTCAGAGCTTCCCGCGGCCTTGGCGGTAGCGACATCGTGTACTGGGCGGAGCAGCTCCCGCCGCGGCGAGCGCGTCCAGGTCGACCAGGAGGTGCTGGGTCCCGCTGGTCCTCAGAAAGCGAACTTCGCACACCCGTAGAACTGCTCCCCGCAAGTCGAAACTGCATTTCTCAGTCCAGCTTCCGAGGAGCACTTCAGTGCGGTGTGGGGACTCGACGCACTCACTTCGCCGAGCTGGCGGTGACCACGGCACGGATCTCGTCCACGGCTTCCGGATTCTCCGCACCTGACAAGTCACCGGGATCGGTACCCAGCGCGGCGGCGCGCACCGCGCGGCGCAGAATCTTCGCCGATCGCGTCTTCGGCAACCGCGATACGCGGTGTACCACACTGGGCGCGAACGGTTTTCCTAGTTCGGCAGCCACACTGGCAATCAACTCGGCTGAAATGTCCGCCGTGTCACCGACCGCGTCCGCGCGAGGAACCCAGAACGCCCACACCGCCTCGCCCTTCTTCGGGTCCGGGACACCGACCGCAGCCGCCTCGGACACTGCCGGATGCGCGGTCAGCACCGCCTCGACCTCGGCGGGCGCAAGCCGCTTCCCCGCCACGTTCATTACGTCGTCCGAACGGCCCCGGATGTACCACTGGCCGTCGTCGTCGACGAGCGCGTAGTCGCCGTGCCGCCACATACCGGGGAACGTCGACCAGTACGCCTCCAGATAGCGTTCCTCGTCCTTCCACACCCCGCGCGTCATCGACGGCCACGGCTGCCGGCAGACGAGTTCGCCCTGTTCGCCGCGCAGCGAGCGTCCCGCGTCGTCGACGACGTCGACGTCCATACCCAGCGAGGGCCCGCCCAGTGAACAGCTGTGGATCGGTTCTACCGGGTACGGCGCGAGAAACGACCCGCCGACCTCCGTGCCCCCGGAAAAGTTGATGACCGGTACGCGCCCGCCGAAGACGTCCTTCGCCAGCCAGTCGTACGAGTCCGGGTCCCACGGCTCACCGGTCGACCCGATCGTGTGCACCGAGGACAGGTCGTACCGTGCCGCGACATCCGTCTCCCGTCCACGAAGTGTGCGGATCAGCGTCGGGGAGACGCCCAGCATCGTCACCCCATGTCGCTGCACGAGCTGCCACAGCCGGTCCGTGTCCGGTACGTCCGGGGAGCCTTCGTAGAGAACGAGAGTTCCACCGTTGGCGTGGGTGCCGACGATCGACAGCGGCCCCATGATCCAGCCCATGTCGGTGATCCAGCAGAAGGCGCCGCCAGGCTTCAGGTCGAACGAGTACGCTACCTCGCTGGCCGTCTTCACGAGGAAACCGGCGTGGGTGTGGACGGCGCCCTTCGGCTTGCCGGTCGTACCGGACGTGTAGGCCAGCGCGAACGGCTCGCCTGCGTCCATTGCCTCGACCGGACCCGGGTCACCGCCGTACCCGAGAAGCTTGGCCCAGGCAATGTCGCGTTCGGTGGAATCTACAGGCGCACCGACATTCTCGACCACGACGACCGATTGCACCGTCGGGCAGACGGCCAGCGCTTCGTCGAGGGCCGGCTTCATCGTGACAGTCTTGCGACGCCGCACGGTTCCGTCCGCGACGATCACCACCTTCGCGTCCGCGTCCTGGATGCGGGACGCGATCGCATTCGGCGCGAATCCGGAGAAGAGCGGAACGAGGACCGCACCGAGCCGCGCGACCGCATACACCGAGACGACGGCCTCGGGAATCATCGGCAGGAACAGCGCGACGGCGTCGCCCTTGCCGACGCCGAGTTCGCGCAGTCCCGCCGCCGCCCGCTCGACGTCCGCCGCGAGCTCACGGTACGACAGGCTGCGGACGGTGCCGTCCTCGGCTTCGTGGGCCACGGCCACCCGATCGGCGGCGGCCGGGCCGGCCAGCCAACGCTCCAGACACGCGTCGACGACATTCGTCCTGCCGCCGACGAACCAGTCCGGATGCTCGATCCCGCGGGAGGTATCGAGAACCTCGCGGTACGGCGACTGGAACGGCAGACCCAGATCTCGGACCACCGCGTCCCAGTACCACCGCACATCGGCGACGGAACGGGCACGGAGCTCGGCGAGGCCCGAGAGACCGTGGGCGCGGGCGAGCCGCGTGACATTCGCATTCTCGACGTAGTCGTCGGTGGGGTGCCAGGTGTAGTCGGACACGGTCAGCTCCTCGGCATGTCGAGCATGCGCTCGGCGACGATGTTGCGCTGGATGAAGGTGGAACCGCCGGCGATGGCGGTGCCGCGGGCCTGATAGGCGAGCCGGAGCCACCGCGACGCCTGCTGCGACTCCTCGTCTAGGCCGAATTGCCCGCCGGCCGGCTCGAGAGACAACCGGAAATCGGCGAGTTCCTCGACGAGGGGGCAGAAGAACAGCTTGCCGATAGAAGTGACGGGACCGGGTGGGCCGTCGTTCGCCGCGAGTGTGATGACGCGCTGACCGATGAGGTAGTGCATGAGGGCTCGACCGTACAGATCGGCGACTTTCTGCCGGATCACCGGATCCTCGCCGAGTGGGCGGCCCGCGTCGTCGGTCATTCCCGCGATGTCGGTGACGATGTCGTCGACGGCCCGTTTGGTGTTGACGCGGCCCGTCGCAATCGCCACCCGCTCGTAGGCGAGGGTGCCCATCGCGACCTTCCAGCCGCCGTCCACCTCCCCGACCACGAGGTCGTCGGGAATGAACACGTCGTCGAGGAACACCTCGTTGAATTCCGCCTCGCCGAGCATGTGCGCGAGCGGCCGCACCGTGATGCCCTCACTGTCCATCGGCACCAGGAAGAACGTGATGCCCTTGTGCCGTGGGCCGCCGCCGGTGCGGGCCAGCAGGATCGCGTGGGCAGCGATGTGCGCGCGACTGGTCCAGATCTTCTGTCCGTTGACCTTCCAGCCCCCGTCCACCTTCGTGGCCTTGGTGCGGAGCGAGGCGAGGTCCGATCCGGCGTCGGGCTCGGAGAACAGCTGGCACCAGATTTCCTCGCCGGTCAGGATGGGCCGGAGGAACCGTTCCTTCTGGGCGGGCGTCCCGAAATCGATGATGGTCGGGCCGGCGAAGTCCTCGCCGATGGTGTTGAGTCGCTCGGGCGCTCCCACCCGGTCCATTTCTTCGGTGAAGATGGCCTTGCGGATCGGGTCGGCGGCTTGACCGCCGTATTCCTGCGGCCACGACATCCCGCCGTAGCCGGCGTCGAAGAGCAGTCGCTGCCATTGCTGCCAGAACGGCACCTTGTCGACCAGATCAACCGGTTCCGGCCATGGCAGGGTCGGGACAGCCGTCTCGGCCCACTCCCGGACTTCTGCACGGAATGTGGCCTCGTCTGGGGAATCAGCGAGCTCCATTACACCCTCCTCGAAAATTTCTGGCTCAATGATACTATAGGTCAGTCCAAAAAGGAGGGCTCGATGACAAATCCTCACCCCGCCGGCGTCGTCGACCGCGTCGAGTACGACGTCGAACGCGGCAAGATTCGCGAGTTCACGCGCGCGACATTCATTACCGATCCCGTCCACACGGATCCGCCCGCGGCGCGCGACGCGGGATTCGGCGATGTGCCCGCCACCCTCACACACACGGTCGTCGCCGGACACCAGCGCGACCAGCGCGCCTTCGTCGACGCACTGGGTTTGGCGCTCGAGCGCGTGGTGGTCGGCTCGGTCACGTGGACGTACCTGCGACCACTCACCGCGGGCGACCACGTGGTCGGCACCCGCCGCGTGGTCGACGATGTGCAGCGAGAAGGCAAGCGCGGCGGCACCATGCGCCTCGTGACCTTGGAGACCGAGTACGTCGACGCCAATGGCGAGCCCGTGGTGCGGCTCGAAGAGGTCCTGATCGAACGAGGAGAACAGCGATGAGAACACCGGCCAAGGTTCGCGTCGGCGACGCCCCCGACACCCGAGTGGTCGGCCCGGTGACCCAGACGGACATCGTCCGGTTTGCCGGCGCTGGAGGCGATTTCAATCCGCTGCATCACGATCCCGAGTTCGTGGCCACGTCGGGGTTTCCGGGTGTCATCGCGATGGGTCAGATGCAGGCGGGCATCCTGGCAGGCTGGGTGTCCGACACGTTCGGCGTCGAGCACGTGCGCTCCTTCGGCGTGCGGTTCGTCGCCCCGGTCTTCCTCGGCGACACTCTGACCGTGGGCGGCACGGTGGCGGCGATCGTCGAGACGGACGGGGAGTTCCTCGCGACCCTCGACCTCGTTGCGTCCGGGGACAAGGGCCCCGTCGTCACCGGGTCTGCGACCGTGGTGGTGGCGGCGACCTGACTCACCCTGTTCATACCGCCGAAAGGGGGCGAAGCCGATCGGCTTCGCCCCCTTTCCCGTTCGGTCAGACGACAGCCCGGGCCTCTCGGTCGGCCGCGATCTTCTCCGCGATCTGCGCGCGCAGCAGGTGCTTCTGGATCTTGCCCGTCGCCGTCGTCGGCAGTGCCTCGACGATCTCCAGCCGCTCCGGGACCTTCTGGATGGCCACTCCCCGCTCGAGCAGGTAGGTCTTGATCTTCTCCAGAGTGATGTCACCGTATCCCGGTGCGGGAACGAGGTAGAGGCATACGGCCTCGCCGAGCCGTTCGTCGGGCATCGCGACCGCCGCGACACCGCGCACCGCGGGATGTGCCGACAGGAGATCTTCGACCTGTCGGACACTGATGTTCATTCCACCGCGGATCACGATGTCCTTGGTGCGGCCGGTGACGCGTACATAGCCGTCCTCGTCCATCCGGCCGAGGTCGCCGGAGCGGGAGTGGCCGTCCGGCGTGAAGAGCTTGGCTGTCTCCTCGTCGTTGTGCAGGTAGGCGAGCATGTGCATGGCGCCCTTGTACGCAATGTCGCCCTCCTCCCCGCGCGGAACCTCGTCACCGAGTTCGTCGACGATCTTCACCGACTGCATCGGCAGCGGACGGCCGTCCGAGGTGATCGACCGCTGGGGGTCGTCGTCGACGGTACACATGGTGGTGGTGACGTTCTCGGAGCGGCCGTACAGGCTGAGCACTCGCAGATTCGGGAACTGGTCGGCGGCCTTGGTGACGAAGCTCCCCGGAATCGGGGAGCCGGCGGCGACCCACAGCCGCATACTGCCGATGTCGTGGACTTCCGGGTGGTAGGCGTCCATGAGCATCTGCAGGAACGTCGTGGCGCTCACAGCGACGGTGCACCCACGTTCCTTGATCTGCTCCATCCCACGAACCGGGTCCCACACCTCGATGAGATGCGACGCCGCGCCATGCATGAGAGGGAGGATGATGCTCGTGACCAGACCGGTGGTATGGGTGATCGGCGAGGGCCCGAACTGCACGTCGTCGGGCGTGTAGGCGAACCCCTTGGCCAGCAGACGCGACCCACAGGCCATCGTATTGAACGTGTGGATGCAACCCTTGGGACGGGACGTCGTGCCACTGCTGTAGACGATGACGAACGGCTCGTCGGGTCCGACACCGGGACCGAGTTCGGCAGTCGCCTCCTCCGGGCTCACCTCCACCGACAGCGACTCGAACGACACTGATCCGTTCGGCAACTCGCCGTTACCGCGGACGACGGCGACGTCTTCGAGCGAGTCGACGGCATCCAGGAGTTCGGTGTACATGCCGGCGTAGTCGAACTTCTTGAAATGCTGCGGCGTCATCGCCAGCCGGACCCCGGCATTATTCAAAATGTACTCGACGTCGGCGCGGCGGTAGATCGGCATGATTGGCACGAGGATGGCGCCCAGTCGAGACAACGCGACGGAGATGACAGCGAACTCGATCCAGTTCGGAACCTGAACCGACACACGGTCGCCGGTGGTGACGCCGTGACGTCGGAGGCCCACCGCAAGGCACAGGGCCTTGTCGCGCAGTTGCCGAAAGGTGATGCCTCCGCTGGTGTCGTCGGTGAGGAAGATGCGGTCGCCCCGTTCGGTGACCTGAGCCTCGAGCAGGTCGAAGAAGGTGTCACGGTGCCACTGCCCGGTGGCATAGAACTCTCGGATCTGTTCATCCGAGTAGCGATCGGTGACCGATGCGAACGCCATGGGAAGCCTTCCTCTGAGCGCAGATGTGAAGAGGGAATAACACCCCGTGTTGGCTCTCACAATATAATGGTTAGACCGAAGGATCAAACAGCTACCGGTTCCGCTCTCATCGCATGGCCCATACGGGAGAACGCTTTTCGCGAAAGGCGGTGACCCCCTCGACGATGTCCTCGGTCGTGAACGCGAGTGCGAGCTGGGATTGCAGCGCCGTGAGGGCGTCGGGCAAAGACATGTCGCGGGTGTTGTTGATCGCGTCCTTGCCGAGACGCATGAGAAGCGGCGACTTGCTCGCGAGCTGGCGCGCCCATTCCTGGACTGCGGCGTCGAATTCACCGTCCGGGATGACCCGGTTGACGAGCCCCAATTCGAGCGCTTCCGCGGCGGTGATCGACTCGCCACACATCATCAGCTCGTTCGCCTTGAGCCGCCCTACATTCCGGTAGATCAAGGCGGAGATCATGAACGGGAAGACGCCGACATTGATTTCCGGGCACCCGAACGTGACCGACTCCTTGGCGAGCACGAAGTCGCAGGCCAGAGCGAGCCCGAACGCGCCCGCCACGACGTCGCCACCGGCCGCGCAGATCACGGGTTTCCCGAGGCCGCCGATGAGTTGGTAGAGCCTCGGAAATCGGTCCAGTCCGGCGTATTTGACGATCGTGGGGGTGTCGCTCGCGAACGCCTTCAGGTCACCACCCGCCGAGAAGATCTTCTCGTGCGACGAGGCCAGGACGACCACCCGGACGTCGTCGTCCCCACGGGCGCGCTCGAGCGCGGCCAGCAGCTCGTCGAGCAGATCGTCGGATAGCGCGTTGCGCGTCTCGGGCCGGTCGAGAGTGAGGACGGCGACATGCTCGTCGACGTCGTATCGGACAGGCTGCCCCATGGTACGGATCCTTTCAATTTTGGTCGTACCATTCGACCCTAGTACTTGGTCGTCGCTGGAGACAAGAACCGATGCGATTTACCTGAAGAGGGTGACTAATTTGGACTGACCATATACATTGGTGGCAGGCTCGCGACGGTGGCGAAAGGCCCAGGTGACAACGCTCTATACTGTGCTTTGTGTCACAGGGCGTGCGGCAGCGTCGTCGCCGTCCGTGCGGCAGCCGCGGCGCAAGGAGTAGTGAGTGGTCATTTCGACGAGTCCGTTCGAGCTTGCCCAGCAAGCAGTTGCCGAGTTGCATGAGCTACTGGGGAGCGAACCGAACCTCGTCCGCTTGGCGGACGGCGAGCCGGATCTGACAGTGATCCGCGCGTTCGCGGCCCGGAAACTGCGGGAAGGCCCCGAGTCAGCCGAGCTAGCTGTGCGCCTCGCGGAACTCGTGACACGACTCGACGCTGCGAGCCGGGACGACATCGCTCGCCGGCTCCACGTCCATACCGAGCAGTTCGAGGCGTTGCAGCAGGTGGTCCGCGCCATCGATGCCCGCGCCGACCACATCGCCCGGACAGTGACGCAGGAATTGTGCACGAGCCTGGGATACGGCAAGGCGATGTTCTCCGTGGTTCGCGGTTCCACCTGGTCTCCCATTGCGCTAGCGGTCAACCCCAGCCTGACCGAAGACTTCCACGAACTGGTCACGGCGATCGACGGCCGGGAGATCTCGCTGCGCGAGGCGCCCCGCGAGGCCGAACTGGTGCGGCGCCGTCGGCCGTATGCCGTAGACGGCGTGGACACCTACCGGCACACGTACCGCCCTCTTATCGACCTGTCACGTCCGGCGGGATACATTGCGGTCCCCATCGTCGTCGACTCACGCACGGTGGCAATGATTCACGTGGACCGCCAGAGCGACAGCCTGACCGACACCGATGTCCATATCGTCGGAGCGTTGGCAGGTGTCTGCGCGTCGGTGAAGGAACGTGCAGACCTGCGGCAACAGATCTCTGCGCGCAACGAGCACGTCGACGCCGAGATCCAACGCCTCACTCGCGCACTGCGACATCTCGAGCAGGCACCCGTCACGATGCCGGAACTGGCTACCTGCGAACCCCCCGCAGGCGGGCCGCGTACGGATGTCAATGCGCAAGCACTCGCCATCCCTCGCGCGCACACGCTGACGGCCCGCGAGCGTGAGGTGTTGACGCTGATGGCGACGGGCGCGACAAACGGGACCATCTCTCGGCGGCTGTGCATTTCCGACGGCACCGTCAAGTCTCATGTCCAGCGGATTTTCAAGAAACTCGGTGTCTCGACGCGAGCCGAGGTGGCAGCGCTGTGTGCCCATGCCAAGACGAATGCCCATGCCAAGACGGTGAACGGTGGCTGACGTTCCCCGCTCCGCATCACAACCCGGCGAGAACACTGCGGACGACGAACTCGATCGCGCCATCTCGGACATCCTCACCGAAATGCGCACGGCGAGTCCGGAGCACGCCGTCGAACTCGGCCGGCGTCTCGTCGACCTACTCGACCGCAGAAACACGCTCGCTTCGACGCGGACCGCCGAGATCGATGCAATCGCGAGGAGTATCGATCGCGCCGTGCACGCACTCGACGATGCCGCCTCGAGTGCGGAACTCATGCGGCGAGCGTGCGAACGCGTCGCCGAACTCAGCTCCGCGGACAAGGTTGTGATCTCGCGACTCGACGGCGACCGAATCGTTCCCCTCGCCTCATTCAGCGCCGACCCCGGCACAACGCCCGCTCTGCCCGCCGAGTTCGACCTCCCGGCAGGTTCTCCCGAAGAGCGCGCCCTCGAGACGAGCACGGTCGCGGTCGGCACCCACGTTTCCGCCGAGCTTCGAGAGGCACTGGGCGTTAACGGATTCACCGTCGTCCCCGTCGTCGTCGGTGGAATCGCTGCTGCGCTGCTCCACGTCGGTACATCACTCGACGGCGCGAGGCGCCACGCCCTGGGAGTGTTCGCCGAGGTGCTCGGCGGGTGCTTCGAGCGGGTCGGGCTCGAATCCCGCCGCGACCGCCAGGACGTCCTTCTCCGGGAAGGCACCCAGCGGTGGACCGGTAACACGGAATTCGACGCGGTGACCGCAGGTTCTCCCGACCTTGGGTCGGCCGGGACCCGGCAGGACGATGCCGAGCGGCGACTGCTCGACCCGCTGACCGAACGCGAGGCGGACGTCGTGCGGTTGATTCTCACCGGCGCGTCGAACTCCACCATCGCTGCCGAATTGGTTATCACGGTCGATACGGTCAAGTCGCATGTGAAACGCATCCTCCGCAAACTCGGCGCCACCAACCGCGCCGAATTGATCGCCAAGTATCAGTCCATCACCCGGTGACCCGGCCGTCAGGTGTCCGAGGACGGGACGGTTACCGTGACGGTATCCACGTCCGGCGTCAGCACGAGCTGGCACGCGAGGCGAGAGCACGGCCGGACACCGTCAAGGAACTCGAGGAGATCCTGTTCCTCCAACGTCGGCTCGTCGAAAGCGGGTGCGGAGTCCTCGTCCAGATATACGTGGCAGGTGGCGCACGAGCAGCTACCGCCGCATTCGGCGACGATGCCGGGAAGGTTGTTACGCACCGACCCGTCCATCACGCTCTGGCCTGCTGGGACGTCGACGGACGACGTCGAGCCGTCGGGTAGCTGGTATACGACGGTGGGCATGGGCGGTCTCCTTCGGATTGATCGGTGAGCATCTGCGCGGTCCATCTCGCCGAGGGGTTGCCGTTCCGGGGATCCGGCCGCGTTCTGTACCAGAATTGTGTCGCGGGTCACTCAACCGGCACATCACCACTTCGACGGATTACCCCCCTCCGGTGGGGTGAAGTTCCGCCGCACGAGGCCGCCCCCGACTGCGTGACCGAGCACACATACCCCGTTAGGTGGACAACTTTCGATCAATGGTGTGATGCCCCTCACTCTCGTGGCTGACAGGCTGAAGTCACTCCAGTCGGCGAGGGCGCCGCGCCACACAGCGCCGGAACTCACTGCACCACGAAGGGGAATTGATGAGCACCACAGAACAGGCCACGGAACTGATCCCGGACGCCGTCGCACGTCAGATCGTTTTGCCCGAGGGCCACCGGGACAACGACGCGCTATTCGAGGCCTACCGCTGGCTACGCGAGAACAATCCCCTCGGCCGCGCCGAGGTGGAGGGCTACGACCCCATCTGGCTGGTGAGCAAGCACGCCGACATCATGGAGATCGAGCGCCAGCCCGACATCTTCACCAGCGCTGGGGGTGAGGACAAGGGGTCCGTCAATCCGATCCTGGCGAACCAGGCCGGCGACGCGTTCACCAAAAGCATCAACAACGGCAGCCTCCGCATCCTCGAGACCCTCACCTACCTCGACCCTCCGGAGCACACCGCGATCAAGGACATCGCGCTGGACTGGTTCCGGCCGACCAACCTCGCCAAGTGGGAAACAGTTATCCGCGACCTGGCCAAGGCAGCCGTCGGCAAGCTCCTGGAGACGGATGGGCGGATCGATTTCGTCAAGGACTTCGCACTCCACTACCCCCTCCACGTCATCATGAGCCTGTTCGGGGTACCCGAGTCGGACGAGACTCGGATGATGGCGCTGACGCAGGAATTCTTCGGCACCGCCGATCCCGACGCCGTCCGTGAGGATGTCGAACCTCTCACCCCGGACGCCGCCGCGAAGCAGTGGGTGGCCACAATTCAGGACTTCTACGCCTACTTCGAGCGACTGCTGGAGGACCGTCGCGCCAACCCGCGTGACGACCTCGCGACGATCATCTCGGTGGCGCGCAACGAGAGTGGCGAGTACTACCCCAACGAAGTGGCGTACGGCTACTTCATCGCGATCGCCACCGCGGGACACGACACCACGTCGAGCACCCTCGCCGGCGGCATGCTCGAACTCGGCCGCAACCCCGACCTGCTGGCGAAGGCGAAAGCGGACCTGGCGCTCGCTCCACACATCGTCAACGAGTCGCTGCGCTGGGCATCGCCGGTCAAGCACTTCATGCGGCAGGCGACTCAGGACTACACGCTCCGCGGTCGCGACATCAAGAAGGGCGACCGATTCATGCTTCTCTACCAGTCGGGCAACCGTGACGCGGACGTCATCCCGGATCCCGACCGCTTCGACCCGACCCGTCGGCCCAACAAGCACATCGCGTTCGGCTACGGCCCGCACATGTGCATCGGCCAGCACCTGGCTAAGCTGGAGCTCAAGATCATGTTCGAGGAGTTGCTCCCCCACATCGAGTCGCTCGAGCTGGTGGACGACACCAAGATGATCCAGACCAACTTCGTCGGCGGACTCAAGAACATGCCCGTCCAGATCCAGTTCACCAGGTAGCGTGATGTCGCACCCAACACCGACCGTGGTGATCGTCGGGGCCGGGCATGCCGGCGGCACACTCGCCGGCATGCTGCGGCAGCAGAAGTTCGACGGCCGCATCGTCCTGTGCGGGGACGAAACCCACCCGCCCTATCACCGCCCACCACTGTCGAAAAAGTACGCCGACGACGAGTTCGTCCAGTGGCTCAGACCGGAAGCGTTCTACGCCGACAACGCGATCGAGACGCTGCTGGGAGACCCGGTGGTGGGGATCGACCGCGACGCCCGAACCGCGACGACGGCGTCCGGCTCAGTCCTCGAGTACACGACACTCGTCCTCGCGACAGGCGCCGCGCCGCGAACCTTGACGTTGCCGGGGAGCGATCTCGAGGGTGTGCTCAGTCTGCGCACGCTCGCCGACGCCACGCTGCTGCGCGACGCCGTGCACACCGGATCGGCACTCGTCATCATCGGCGGTGGGTACGTGGGTCTCGAGGTCGCAGCGTCGGCCCGGGCGCGCGGATGCGACGTCACGGTGATCGAACGGGAAGACAGGGTGCTGGCGCGGGTCGCCAGTCCGGAATTATCCAGTGTGCTCACCGCATTTCATCGAGACCGCGGAACTCGCATCATCACAGGCGCCGAGGTCCGCGAGATTTCAGGCACGGACGGACGGGTTAATGGGGTCGCGCTCGGGGATGGTACCGAAATCCCCTGCGACATGGTCCTGGTGGGTGTGGGTGCGATCCCGAACGACGCGCTGGCCCGGGAATCGGGTATCGAATGCCTCGCGGGTATCGTCGTGGACGGTTCGGCACACACCAGCGACCCGGACGTCCTTGCGATCGGGGACGTGACCTACCGACTGCACGACACACTCGGCAAGATGGTGCGGCTCGAAAGCATCCCCAGCGCAGTCGAACAGGCGAAGCAGGCGGCGGCGGTCATCATGGAAGCGCCACTTCCTCCGCACGAGGTACCGTGGTTCTGGTCCGACCAGTTCGACCTGAAAATGAAGATGGCCGGGATGGTCGGCCCCGACACGAGAGCTGTCCTGCGCGGCAACCCCTCCGAGTCTTCCTTCGCCCTCTTCCATCTGAACACCGACGGCATTCCGGTCGCCGTCGAGACCGTCAATGCTGCAGCCGAATTCATGGCGGGCAAGAAATTCATCAGCAACCGCACCAAGATCGACCCCGCCGCGCTCGCCGACCCCGTTATTTCGTTACGGGAAGCCGTTCTCTGAGCATTTCGATTTCGGCCGGTCTCACTCGCCGGCCTTCAAGACATGGAGTAATGATGATGGAAGCATTCGCAGCAGTCGCGAGAGAACCGGGCACCGAGTTCACCCTGGAGTCGATCACTATCGAAGGCCCCCGCGCCGGTGAAGTACTCGTGGAGATCGAGGCGGTCGGTATCTGCCACACCGACCTCGCCGCCCGCGACGGGGCCCTGCCGACCGCGCTGCCCGCCGTCCTCGGACACGAAGGATGCGGCATCGTCAAGCAAGTCGGCGACGGCGTCACCAAGGTCGCCCCCGGTGATCGGGTCGCCATCACCTTCAACAGCTGCGGTACCTGTCCGTCCTGCACCACCGGGGCGCCCTCGTACTGCCACCAGTTCATGCACCTCGCCTACGACGGCGTCCGCGACGACGGCACCGGCCCGATCACCACCACCGACGGTGAGTCTCTGACCGGTCTGTTCTTCGGGCAGTCCTCCTTCGCCACCCACAGCATCGCGTTCGAACGCAACGTCGTGAAGGTCCCGGGCGACGTCCCCGCCAAATTCCTCGCACCCCTGGGTTGTGGGATTCAAACCGGCGCAGGTGCGGTGATGCGCTCACTGAACTGCCGACCCGGATCGGCCGTGCTCGTCGCCGGTGCCGGATCCGTCGGTCTGGCCGCCGTGATGGGCGCCGTCGTCCGCGGCTGCGCCACGATCATCGCCGTCGAACCGCACCAGTCGAGGCGTGAGCTCGCCCTCGAACTCGGCGCCACCCACGTGGTCGACCCCACCGCCGGCCCGGTCGCCGAGCAGGTCCGGGCCATCATCCCCGCCGGGGTGGACTACGCCATCGACACCTCCGGCATCCCCGCCGTGATCGAATCCCTCGTCGGCGCCATGACCTTCCACGGCAAGATCGGTCTCATCGGCGTGCCCGCCGACCCGGAGTCGTCGGTGCCGCTCAACATCATCAACTCCCTCGCCATGGGGCTGACCATCACCGGGATCATCGAGGGCGACAGCGTCCCCGACGACTTCATCCCCGAACTGGTCGACCTGTACAAGGCCGGCAAATTCCCCGTCGACAGACTCGTCACCACCTTCCCCTTCGCGAAGATCAACGACGCGATCGACGCCCAGCACCGCGGCGAGGTCCTCAAACCCGTCCTCGTGCACCACTGACCACCCACTCCGACCCTCACTGACGAAGGACACCCGATGACGATCGACTACCCCGATCTCTACATCCGCGGCGGATGGGCACGGCCGTCCGGCGATGCCACCATTTCGGTCATCTCCCCGACCACCGAGCAGCAGATCGGCTCCGTGCCGGAGGGCACCGACACCGACATCGACGACGCCGTCGAGGCCGCCCGCACCGCTCTCACCGACTGGGGGTCCCGGACCGCGGCCCAGCGCGCCGAGGTTCTCGGGCGCTTCGCCGACGAACTCGAATCCCGCGCCGAAGACACCGCGACCCGGGTGAGCAGCCAGAACGGCATGCCCATCACCCTCGCCCGGCAGTTCGAGGGCGGCTTCCCGCCGGTCCTGCTGCGCTACTACGGTGAGATGGCCGCGAAGCAGGAAGACGAGATCCGGCCCGGCATGCTCGGCGGGTCCACCCTCGTCACCCGCTCTCCGATCGGCGTCGTCGGCGCCATCGTCCCCTGGAACGTGCCGCAGGCCATCACGTTCCTCAAACTCGCCCCCGCCCTCGCCGCCGGATGCACCGTCGTCCTCAAACCCTCCCCCGAGACCGTCCTCGACGCGTTCCTGATGGCCGAGGCCGCCATCGCCGCCGGACTTCCCGCCGGGGTACTCAATATCGTGCCCGGCGGCCGAGAACTCGGCGCCTACCTCGTCGCCCACCCCGGCATCGACAAGGTGTCCTTCACCGGCTCCACCGCCGCCGGCCGAGCCATCGGCCGCACCTGCGGCGAACTGCTCCGCCCCGTCACCCTCGAACTCGGCGGCAAATCCGCCGCCGTCATCCTCGACGACGCCGACCTCGCCGCGAACCTCGAATCCTTCTACGCCGCAACACTACTCAACAACGGGCAGATCTGCTGGCTCGGCACCCGCGTCCTCGCACCCCGCTCCCGGTACGCCGAGATCGTCGACACCATCACCGACCTCGCCAAGGGACTGTCCGTCGGCGACCCCCTTGCCGACACCACCCAGATGGGACCGCTGGTGTCGTCGCGGCAACGCGACCGCGTCGAGGGCTACATCGAGAAGGGCCGCTCCGACGGCGGACGGGTCACCGCGGGCGGCGGCAGGCCCGCCGACGCCACACACGGGTGGTTCGTCGAACCCACCGTCTTCGCCGACGTGCAGACCGGCCACACCATCGCGCAGGAGGAGATCTTCGGACCCGTTCTGTCCGTCATCCCCTACACCGACGAAGCCGAAGCGATCGCCATCGCCAACCACTCCGACTACGGCCTCGGCGGCTCCATCTGGACCGCCGACCCCGAACGCGGCACCGAATTCGCCCGCCACGTCGCCAGTGGAACCGTCGGCATCAACGGCTACACCAACGACCCCACCGCCCCCTTCGGCGGCATCAAGAACAGCGGCCTCGGCCGCGAACTCGGACCCGAAGGCCTCGCCAGCTACCAACAACTCAAAAGCATCTACCTCGACGTCCGCTAACCCCCGGGTCGGTGCAGCCGTGCGACACACGCACGGCCGCACTGGCTTATTCAGACAATGAGCACCGGAGACGCCGTCACCGAAGAAGAGCTCGCCATGGTCGACTTCGCAGGACGAATAGATCTTTTCGGTGTGAGTAACTTGAAAAGGTTGCACCACCGCGGACTTGGAATCGCGGGTTCGCAGTACGCGCGAAAGTTCTTGCTCTCGAGGACTGCGCACATCTGTGAACGTGCGCGTTGGCACCGAATTCACACAGGTCAGTCCACGTCGTCGAGGCGCAGTGTCGGCATTTCTGTCCCGACTATCACCCTCAGGTTCCTCGAGAGCCTACGTTCCCCACTACGGTAAAGGTCCTTGCTGCGTGGCGGGTGAACATCGCCCTCATCGGTGACGAGCAGCTGGAATCAACGACGGCCTCTAACACGGCACCATGCGCGGTATTCGGCTGCGGTGAACGGCCGACGGTTCCAAGAGCTCGAATAACCGTCTCGTCTCACTCCCCCGCAAGGAAGAAATCGCGTGCTCTTCTGGGTCATTTCGGGGAGCACACGTAGCGTGGATCACACTGCGCTGCCTACGGTCATCAGGAATTCATTCCGAACAACCGAGGAGCTGCTGTGATCACCGCTGCGGACGTGGACTACCACACAAGCGAGCCATCGGCCCATACCTGGGCTGAGACCATCGTCTTGGTCTTCTCTGTTCCGGAAGCCGGAATCCTGGGCAACGCCTACGTGTTGTCTCGGCCGAATGTCGGCGCCACCATTTCGTCGGTGGTCGTTCACTCCGGATTCTGCACCCATCCCTATGAGATCGACTTCACCGACCCTCAGATGCATGTGCCAGCGCCGAAGACGTTCTCGAAGTTCACCCTCGAGAGTGGGCTGAGTCTCGAGGCAACGAACGCGCCCCGCGATTTCCGAGTGTCGTACGAGCACGCACTCGGCGCCTGCCGCTTCGACCTCGAGTTCCGGGGGCTGCACGAACCCTTCGACGTTCACGATGCCACGCAAAACCCTCTTGTGGCCAGTACCGACGGCCCGATCGACACCGGACTCGGTGACGTATGGGCGAACGGCCATTACGACATGATCGGGCACGTAACCGGAACTCTGGAACTTCGCGGCAAGGAGTACCAGGTCGATTGCTTCGACGGGATGGATCGCAGTTGGGGCCCCCGCGCCGAGCTCGGCCACAGCGGTGCTGCTTGGATCCATGTGACGCTCGGCCCCGACTTCGGCCTACACCTGGGGATGGCCCTAGGCATTCGAAACGGCGAGGTGGTCTACGAGGGGCTGCGGTTCGGCTACATCGTCGAGGACGGCGAACTTTACGGAATCACCCACGCGACCGTCGAGGCGGCCCGGGTCGATCTGATCGCCGTCACCAACCACATCACCGCAGTCGACGTCCGGGGCAAGAAACACGAGTTCTTCGGGACCGCTGTGGGTGGCGCTCCGTGGTACAGCTTCAGCCCCGCCTATGTCAGTTGCCAGAGCTTGTTTCGCTACCAGGTCGGCAATCGGGTCGGTTACGCCGAGGCGACGGACGTCCTCGGTTTGGAATTCCTGGGCGAACGGATGTCTCGGCACGGTCGACTGCGTGCCGGGGCTCGTCCCTGAAAAGTCGAGTCTTCCCGACGATCGAGCCGGCTCTACTCCTCCGTCCTATTTCGGCGCGCTGCGCTGCTGAAGGTCACGAAAGGTCCCTGTCCATGTCACGTTCCATTACTGCCGCGGTGGTCACCGAACCCGGCGGCCCGTTCACTTCTCAACAGGTTGAGCTCGCCGACCCCGGGCCTGGCCAGGTTGTTGTCGAGATTCGTGGGATCGGTGTGTGTCATACCGATCTCGCGGCACGTGACGGTTTCTTCGGGCTGGCATATCCGATGGTCCTCGGGCATGAGGGCAGCGGTGTCGTTGTCGAGGTCGGCGCGGACGTGACCTCGGTGGTGCCCGGTGACCATGTGGCCCTGTCGTTCGCATCGTGCGGAACATGCAGCCCGTGCGGCGATAATCAACCTGCCTATTGCCTCGAATTCGGTGCCCGCAACTACGGCGACGGGCTACGTGCGGACGGCACCAGCTCGATCCATCGGGACGGTACTCCCTTCACCGCAGCGTTTTTCGGCCAATCGTCGTTCGCGACACATGCGCTCGCGTCCGAACGCAATGTCGTCAAGGTGAGCGCGGATGTGCCCGTGGAGCTCGTCGGTCCGCTCGGGTGCGGTATCCAGACAGGTGCCGGCGCCGTGTTCAACAGCCTGGATTGCAAAGAGGGCGAGTCCCTGCTCGTGCTCGGTTCCGGACCGGTTGGCCTGGCCGCGGTGATGGCGGCGAGGGTACGCGGTTGCGCAGCGATCATTGTCTCGGATCCCGATCCGCGCCGCCGTTCGCTCGCCACCGACCTCGGTGCCACCGCCACGCTCGATCCCACGGACGGACCGCTCGTGGAGCAGGTCCGTGCCGTCGAGGGCGCAGGCGTGGACTATGCGTTCGACACGACGGGGGTCTCGGCCGTCGTGGAGGAGTCGCTCGGCGTTCTCGCACCGCTGGGCACCATCGGCTTGGTAGGGGTGCCCCACGACATGGCGGCTACCCTGCCGCTGCCCATCGTGCCGGCCATGGTGGCCGGATTGACCGTGCGGGGCATCACTGAGGGTGACAGCGACCCGCGCACCTTTATCCCTTACCTGCTCGATCTCTATCGGGCAGGCGAGTTCCCATTCGATCGACTTATCGGGACGTTCCCATTCGCCGACATCGAGTCCGCAGTCCAGGCACAGCTGCGCGGTGAGGTGGCGAAGGTGGTCCTGCTACAGCCCAGCGCAGTTACCGCGCCGTCGACGTACGCGACAGGAGCATGACCCATGGTGGCGACAACGAATACTTCCCGTTCCACCGGCCAGGTGGAACCCACGATCGACGCCGTACTACGCCGAAAGCTGGAACGGCGGGGAACGGTAATCCACGAACAGCCCGTCGTCGACACGGTGTCGGTACGATTGCACGAGTTCCTCTCCCGGCGAATCGACGGAGACTTCCGGATCGACGGCATCGCCCGACTCGCGGGCGGCGCTTCGAAGGAGCAGTTCGTCTTCGGCCTGGACTGGGAACAGAACGGGCGGCGGAGACAGGACCGAATGGTGTTGCGCATGGATCCACCCGGGTCGATGGTCGAGACCCCACGGTTGCGAGAGTTCGAGGTCTTGCAGATGCTCGGCGGTGTCGTCCCAGTGCCGCAGGCGTACTGGGCGACTGACGACCCGGCGGAGCTCGGCGCCCCGGCGATGATCTGCGGCTATGTTCCGGGATCGGCGAGCGCGAAAGCGGCGCTGAAGACGGCGTCTGGACTTGGCACCGTATACGGTCCGGCGTTGCGCCCGATCTTGGGACCCCAGTTCGTCAGCCATCTGGCCCAGCTCCACCGGTTCGACTGGAGCACCCATGATCTCCCGTCCTTCGAGCGTCCACGCCCCGCGACGACCGACGCAATCGATTGGCGCCTGGCAGCCACCGACCGCGCATGGCGAGAGGACGCCTTCGAGGCGCATCCGGTGATCGCCCTGACCCAGCAGTGGTTGTGGGACCGCCGGCCAGCGGTCGATCACGTCTCGGTGGTGCACGGAGATTACCGAAACGGCAATTTCCTCTTCGACGAGGACTCCGGGGAAATCACCGCTCTGCTGGACTGGGAACTCACCTATCTCGGTGACCGCCACCATGACTTGGCTTACGCGATGATGGAGGGGTGGGGTGAGCACGACCCGGAAACGGGACAGTTTTATTGTTCGGCGTTGGTGACCCGCGAGGAGATGATCGCGGAATACGAGAAACTGTCGGGCCTGCCTGTGGATGCAGAACGACTCGAGTACTACACAGTCGTCAACATGTACTGGGCCGCGGTCGCCCTGATCGGCACCGGACCGAGAAACGCGGCCGAGCGCCTCACCCACCTGGATGCGATGCAGACATTCCTCGGCGGGCTCGGCGCCTTCTATCTCGACCAATTGCTGACCATCGTCGGCAAAGATTAGGAGGTCCCCATGATTCCCACTGTGGCCCAACAGATCGGCGCAGTCCGAAACACAATCGCCAAGACGGTGCTTCCGGCGCTCGATCCGAACGATTCGTTCGCGGCGGAGCAGGCCGGGCTGGTGCTTGCCTGCCTGGACTGGGTGCTGGACGTGCACGCGTCCGAGTACCCGTACGAGCTCGCAGAGCATACAGACAACCGGTGCACGCTCGAGGTCCTGGCCGATCTGGATCCAGGGGTTTGTGACGAATCTCAGACACTACTTGCCGAAACTGCCACTCCCCCAGCTGACCTAGAACAGATACGAGCGCAGGTACGCCGCCTGAAAGAGGCTGTCGCGCACAGTTACCAGGTGCTCGCTGCTGCGGGGTCACCCGACGCGGCTGCGGCGCGCCGCACGGTCACTGATGCCGCCGCGCGGCAGGTTGCGCGAGAGCTCTCGTGGTGCCGGATGACGGGATTCCCTCGAGGCGAGGTGCCGAATATCACCGAGATACTCGCGTCCTAGGGACATCGATGGTGGCAGATTGCGCTAGCCCCCTCTAACTCGACAGGCGTCACCGTTGAGACAGCCATCGAGTCGGGTGGCATGGCGCAAGAGAGTGAGGAAAGGGGCGCAAGGCGGCGTGGTCAGCCGGACCCGCCGCCTTCCCGTGCGGTGCAGCAACTCGGGTAAGAAGCCCCACGTGTTGGTCGTACCGGCAAGCGGCGAACTCCGGGGTTATGGCATCTGCGGCACGATGTCGCACAGAATGCCCACCCGGTTATCGGTGTTTGTGGTGGCTATTTGTTGTCCGTTTCCTGAGCCGGCGAGTCGGTATCGAAGCGAGCGATGAGTTCGGCCCGGTTGGCGACGCCGCACTTACGCAGCACCTTCTTCACATGGGACCGCACCGTCTCTACAGAAATGACCAGATCGGTGGCAATCGCGGCGTTCGAGGAACCGGTCAGCATCAATGCAAGGATTTCGCCCTCGCGGATGGTCAGAGCATGGGCAACCTCGGGCATGGGCGGAACCCGAGTCGGCGCGGCGGCGGGCTCATGGGGTGAATAGTCACGGCCCCAGCGCGTATGGAGGAGGTCGCGCTGGCGGTGCCGCCGCCGGTCCAGGGCAGCGCACTCGAGGGCGGTGCCGACCAGTCCCGCGTAGGAAGTCAGGGCATCGACGACCGGTTCGTCGGGCGTTGCCCCGACGTGAATCACGGCGGCCGGACTGCCGTCGATGTCGACCCGGAACACCGTGTATCCCGCATGGGGGAATGCCGCCGGGATACCGGAATTCCCCCGGCCGATGATCGACGAGGGGAGTTGGAACGGCGAAGGGAGGGAGGGGCCCGGGGCGGCGCCTAGTGGTGTCGCGTGTAGTCCGTCGAGTTCGGAGAACAGTACGTTGTTGCACTCGGCGATATCGGCGGCACCAGGGCAGACCGCCCGAACAACATCGTCGACGGTGGTGGCGCGCTGCAGGATGGATGTGGCCGAGTGCAACCCCCGCGCCGCAGTCTCCAGTTGGCTGAGTTCGACGGACTGGGTCCGGTCGCGTCGTTCGATCAGGTCGGCGAGTCGGATGCCCGCCGCGCAAGGATCGGTCGTCGAACCGGAGGCAAGCTCGGCCAGTATTCGGTCGATCTCGACGTTCAAAGCCTCATCGGGAGCCATTGGGATTTCCTCAGCACCCGCCCCGCCCGTGGCGGTGCAGATTCCTGTAGAGCGCTGCCGCCTCGGCACGGGTGGACACGGCGAGTTTGCGGTAGATCCGTTGAATATGGGACTTCACGGTGCCCTCGGAGACGAACAGTGCTCGGGCGATGTCGGCGGACGGGGTGCCGTGGGCCACGAACTCGAAGATCTCGTGTTCCCTTGTGGTCAGGGCAGTGCAGTGCGGGGCTCGGGCGGGCCCGTCCGCGCTGTCGGGCCGATCGGGTGCGGAGCCGAGTGCTTCAGCGAGGCTCAGTTGGGTCTGCTCGAGTTCGGCGAGCGCGATCCGCATCGCCGTGATTTCCTCGGCAACCCGGTGGTTGCGGGTGGCGATTGCTGATCTGAGTGTCTGATATTCCTCGGTCAGCGCGCATACCGCCGCCGCGGCCCGCAACGTTGTCATGTCGGTCTCGTCGACGTCGACATCGTGGTGGTCCGCGTGGAGCAGGGCGGTTACCCGGCCTGCGGAAACGACCGGAACTGCCAGATAACCGCGTGGCCGGGACAGCTCGACGAGTGGGCGGTAGGTGTCCCGGTAGATGTCGACCGAATCGACGGCAATTTCGCGGCCGCTCCGCATGACCTCCTCCTCACGTGGTGCGGCTCCCGGCGGAAGGGTGAGGGACTCGACCGCCCGGCGTAGGGGGAGGAACGAGTCCCCGAAATCGGGGTGAATCGCGATCGTGGTGGGAGACCACCCGGAGTTCGTGGCTGGGGAGTACACAGATTTCCGGAAGCCTAGGTCCTGGCACAACCGAGTGGTCACGATGTAGGGGCGCTCGGCCCGCGACGCCCCACGCAGGTGGGTGAGCAGTGACCGGAGTCCGGCGAATTGGGACCGACGGTCGGCAATTCGTCGCGCCTGTTGCCGACGCCGGATTGCCTCGATTTCGGTGAGAAGCTCTGCAGCACTGCGCAGTTCGTGACCGTCCCCTCCAGAACGCAGGCGCGAAAGCAGTGCCTGACGGGTCCATTCGAGGGTGAGCAAATCCTCGGCGGCCTGCTCTGCCAGGCGGGTTGCGGCTTGGCTATTCCCGCTCCGGACCGCGAGGTCGAACAGAGGGGCGAGCCGGTGATCGTGTGAGTGTGTCATCGAATTCTCTCAGCTCCCGTGTTACGTGCGACCGGGCGGGCCGCGCGATCGAGCGGGCGATTGCGGTGCAGTCAGAAGCTGGCCGGGGGAAGGTAGACGGTCTTGTACGTGCGGAACGCGTCTCGGGGCCGAGTTCACGACCCAGGCCGCTGGCCTTGACACCGCCGAATGGGGCGTGCGGATCGTTCGAGTAGTGATTGATGCCGATCGTGCCCGAGCGGATTCGGCGGGCGACGGCGGTTGCTCGTTCGACGTCGGCGGACCAGACCGAGCCGCCGAGTCCGTAGTCGCTGTCGTTGGCGATCTCGATCGCCTCGGCCTCGTCCTCATAGGGTATGACCGTCAGCACTGGGCCGAAGATTTCCTCGCGGGCGATCGTTGCCGAGTTGGTGACGTCGGCGAAGACGGTGGGCTCGACGAACCACCCCTGCTCGAGGCCTGCGATCCGCCCCCCGCCGGTCGTCAGTCGGGCTCCCTCTGCGCGTCCTTTCGCGATGTAGCCCTCGACTCGGTCACGCTGTTTTTCGGACACGAGCGGGCCGATCTTGGTTTTCGGGTCGAGGGGATCCCCGATCGGCAGCGATCGCGCGAGGTCGGTGATGGTGTCGACGATCTCGCCGTATCGGGAGCGTGGTGCGAGGACACGGGTGTTGAGCCAGCAGATCTGGCCGTTGTTGAGGAATGTGACGCCGAAGAAGTTGTCGATCGACGAAGCCAGGTCGGCGTCGTCGAGGACTACGGCCGCGGACTTTCCGCCGAGTTCGAGCGTGACCGGGCGCAGCAAGCGGCCGCACGTTTCGGCGATGGCGCGGCCGGCGCCGGTCGAACCGGTGAACGAGACCTTGTCGACGCCCGGATGCGCGACAAGGTAGGCGCCGAGATCCCGTCCGCCCGGAACGATGTTGAGCACACCGGCAGGCAACCCAGCGGCGTGCGCGGCCTCCGCGACGAGGAACGCGTCGAGCACCGTCTCTTCAGCCGGCTTGAGCACGACGGTGCATCCGGCGGCGAGGGCGGGGGCAATTTTGAGGAACGAGATGGCTTGGGGAACGTTCCACGGCACGATCGCCGCGACGACACCGACCGGTTCGCGGGTCACGATCGCAGACCCACCCAACATTCCGGGGCGCATCTCTTCGGCGGGCTCGGCGGTGGTCAGGCCGGCGTAGTAGCGCAAAAGTACGGGCGGGAACCCGCCCTCGAACTGTTCGGCGAGCCAGATCGGCATGCCGTTCTGCAGCGACACCCGCCGCGCTGTTTCCGGGCTGCGGGACTCGAGCTCCTCCGCGAACCGTTCCAGGACCTTGCTGCGGTCCACCCGATCCCACGCGGCCCAGCCGGTCGGATCGTCGAAGGCGGAGCGAGCAGCCGCGACGGCGGCATCGATGTCGGTTTCGACGGCCAGCGGGACGGACCCGACGGTGGCGCCGTCGGCTGGGGAGCGCACGGTGATCGTCTCACCGGAGCTTGGGGCTGACCATCCTCCGCCGATGTACAGGCTGGAGTAATCAATCGTGCTCATAGTCCTCCTCTGGCGAAACCGCCGGTACGGCGGGGAGACCCTCATGGAGAGGGACATCTGGTGCAACCTTGCTGGACGGCAGAGTTTGGTTCAATAATTTTCGTTTGTTCTGGGTGAAGATCACCCAGAAGGAATAAGCCCTCTCACCCACGCCGGTTTGCGCGCGCCGTTGCAGACATAGCCAGGGAGTGTCGACCCATCCCATTCTCTCCTTTGGCCCAATATTAAGTCCGTCGTTGGCTCTCGGCAAGAGTGTTCTGCACATGTATCCCACCGCGGGAGGTAAACGTACTGACGGTCGGGCCTGCATTACCCTGGCGGGCCACAGGCGAGGAGGTACCGCCTCCCCACAGACGGCGGTACCTGTGCCCCGCATTCGGTGGATGAAGGCTCAGTTCGTCACCTATTACGCGTCCGCGCAGGATCTTCCTGCCAGGAAGTCATCGATGCTCCGGAGCCGATCCCGGTCGGATTCGAACCCGAACGGTGCGTACCAGGATCGCTGGAACGCGAGGAGCCCGCGTGAGGATTCGACCACCCACCGGCCCAGTGTCTGGCGAACCTCGTCCGGCAGCGTCTCGTCCTGTGCGACGGTGCTGACGGCGGCGGCGAGTGCGGCGCCCTGCTCGATGAGTTCGGTGGTGCCGGTGGACGCGGCACCGTGTGCGGCCCGGGCGACATCGAGGCGCTTGGCCAGGTCGCCGGTAGGGGTGGCTGTTGCGGAGAGGTGCGTCAGCACTCCCTCGGCCATTCGAAGATATTCCGCCAGTTCGAATCGGGACCGTTCGTGGATCCGGTAGATCCGCGTACCCAAGAATTCGAGGTAGTCGGCGACGAGGGGTAGTTGCTCGGAGGCAAGCGGATCGGCCGGGTCCACGGCCGGTGCGACCGAGTCGAGGAGTGATTTGCGCAGGGCTCCGAGAGTGTTGCGCGTGTGGTCCATCAGAGCACCTCGCTCAGTAGGGTGTTCAGTTCGTCCGCGGCGACCGCGGCCATGCCCTTGACCCGGCACAGGACGACATCTTGATGAGATTTTCCCAGCTTGGCGACGCGGTGTGCCGAGGCCATGGTGGATACGACGATTTGGTAGGCGTTGAGAATTTTGTAGAATCTGATCCTGTCCGGGTCCACCGGAAGTCCAGTGGCTTGTTCGTAGCGTCGGTAGAAGTCATCTTCGGGGATCAGTCCGCAGACAAGGTAGCGGCCGTGCTCGTCGTGGTGGCCGAAGGTGGACTGTGTGGTCCAGGCAAGGTCTCGGTGCCGGTCGCCGAGATGACCACGTTCCCAGTCGAGCCAGGCCGTGATCTCGAGGGTGGATTCGTCGTAGAGGAAGTTTCCGCTGCGGTAGTCGCCGTGGACGATGCCGGCGTGATCGAGGACGGGCAGGTTGTGGCGCATCCATTGCTCGGCCACGTCCATCAGCGGCAGGTCGGCCGCCCGGTCCTCTTCCCAGGTGCGCCTGGCCTGGTTGAGTAGCCACCGTGCCGCGTCGTCGGTCCCGACCCGGGGTTGGGCCAGGCTGGTGAACGTCGCTGCGGACAGATCGAAGGTGTGAAGTGCCGCCAGGTAGGACAGGAACTGGTCGGCGAGAGATTCGCGGGTGCCGGGACCGAAGTTCGTCCCCAGTCCGCTGATCTTCCCGGTGGTGGTCGCCGACGGTTTGGTGACCCCGCAGACGTAAGAGTAAATCAGTGCGGGTTCGGGAAAGTACTGGCCATCGGTGTCGATGAAGTGCGGTTGTGGGACGGGAATTGTGTCCTGCACTGCGGCGACGAGTTCGAACTCGCGTAGCCGACTGGTGGCATTCGACCCTTCGGCGGGGTCCATTCGGACCACCATCTGCTCACTCGTCCACTCACCGGATTCGTTGCGGTGCAGGGTGAAGCCCATCTGGATCTTGGACACACCACCGGTGAACCATCTCGCGTCCGAGACTCGGAAGGAGCCGTCGATGCGAGTGGAGAGGAACGACTCGACGCACCGGACGAACTCGTCGAGGTCCATCCGCCGGTACGGGCCGAGTGCCCGCCGCTTCATCTTGCGGGTCAGCGTCCGATCCACTTCGGGTTCGGTCGGGTACAGCGCACGCAGATGTTCGATCTGTGTGTCGGTGGGGTCGTCGGCCCAGTCCCGGTCGGGCAAGGCAAGGGTTGCGTTGGTCATTGAGGTTCGCTCCTACTTCAACCGGCCGTGGCGGGACATCCGCTCGGCCAGGTAGTCCAGGCCGAAGATGTCGCCCATCTCGCCGTAACCGACGGCGGAGCCGCGCTCGTAGCGGAACAACGACTGGTAACAGACGTGGGACGGGTTGAACGTGTACCACGGGTGGCCCGCGATCGCGCTACCGAAGAACTCGTACTTCTTGCCGCGCACGTCTGTGGCTGTGACGTGGTTGCTGAAGGCGAGCATGTCGACGCGCTCGGCCTGGATCGTTCCGTCGATCAGGCCGTGGACCTCACCGTGGTCGACGACGTAACCGAAGCGGATCTTGTCGTAGAAGACCTGGCCTCGTTCGATCCGCATCGGCACCGCCATGTGCATCGCGAAGTCCTCACCGAAGTTGATCGAGACCCAGGAGACCGAGCGGGTGCCGATTTCGGTGCGTGGACCCCAACTGTGGTCCATCCCCTCATACGATTCGACCTGGTAGCTCTTGCCCCGCAGTTCCAGTTCGCCGCGGATCCGGCCCTTGACCTCGAAGTGACCGTTTTCCCATTCGTCGCCCTTGCGGGAGTCGTCCGAAGTGGTGAGGTCACGCTCGAAGAGTGGATTCTGATCGGGGTCGTGCGGATCGAACGGGTCGTGTAATCCTTCGAAGGTGAGATCGAAACTCGCTGCGCCGAGGGCATTCTTGTACTGCATGCGGTAGTTGCGGGGACCATCCGAGGAGACGGTCAAGCCGTTATCCAGGGAGTAGTTGCTGAACGATTCGGGGCAGGGAAGGTGCATTTGGGGGTCGGTGAAGTCGACCTCATAGGGTTGCCGGCAGAATCCTTGGCCCAAGATCACCGAGGACAGGGTGACGCCCAGGTTCGGACGGGCCAGCACATAGGCGTTGCCGAAAATCCCCGCTTCGGGTACGGAGATAATCAGAACAGTGGTTTCAGTCCAGGTCCGGTCGGTGAGGTCGCGGGGGTGGAACTCGGTGTCGGTGTAATTGATCACAGTGTTTCCTTGCGTGGTCGAGTCGGTGAATTTTCTGGGTCAGTGATGTCAGTCATGTTGCAGCTGTGCGAATTTCGCGTCTTTCGACGTGGTCGAGGGCAGAGTGTTCGTGGTGGAGGGCAGAGTTTTCGAGATGGTGATCATGAGGATGCCTCCGACGCCCAGGACGATCGCGCCGACGAGGAAGGAGAGTCGGTTGCCGGCATCGCCGGGGAACGCATCGCGGATGATTCCGAACATGTACGGCGAGACGAATCCGCCGATATTGCCGATGCTGCTGATCAATGCGATTCCGGAAGCGGCGGCCGCGCCGGAGACGACCTTCGGCGCGGTGGTCCAGAACGTCGGAATGGTGGCCATCGCGCCGACGGTGCCGACGCAGATCGCGATAGCGGCGACGAACGGATTCGAGGAGACGGTGGCGGCGGCGACGACCCATCCGCTCGCGCCGATCAGAGTGGGAACGGCAAAGTGCCACATGCGTTCCTGGGTTCGGTCCGAGCTTCGGGAGATCAGGACCATGGCGATTCCGGTGAAGATGTACGGTACTGCCGCGATGTAGCCGATGCCGATCGTGCCGATGGTGCCACCGGTCATCTCCTTGATGATCGACGGGAGGAAGAAGCCCATGAGGTAGATGGGCACGACCATGGAGAAGTACACGACCGAGAGCATGAGGACCCGGTAGTTCTTCAGTCCGTCCGTCCATGAGGAGTGGCCGATTCCGTTCCCGGTGGTGTCGGGGTTCTCCTGACGAATTTTGTTCGTAATCCACTGCACCTCAGAGGCATCAAGCCATCGTGCATCGCTCGGCTCGTTCGGGAGGAACTTGAGGATGACGACAGCGAGGAGCAGGCAGGGCAGTCCTTCGGCGATGAACATGAACTGCCATCCGGTGAGACCCCAGGGCTGGAGTGACATGAGGGTGCTTGTGAGGGGTGAGCCGATGGCCGAGGCGACGGGAATGGCAAGGAAGAACAGTCCGAGGATTCGTCCACGGTTCGCCGACGGTACCCATCGTGTGAGGTAGTAGACCACGCCCGGGAGTAGGCCTGCTTCCGCGGCGCCGAGCAGAAAGCGCATTCCGTAGAACATCCAGAGGTTGTCGACCAGCGACATCAAGGCGGTGATCAGGCCCCACGTCACCATGATGCGGGCAATCCAGATCCGGGCGCCGAGTCGGTGGAGCGCGATGTTGCTCGGAACCTCGAAGAGTACGTATGCGATGAAGAAGATACCGGCACCGAGACCGAAGGCCGCTTCAGTAAGACCGAGGTCTGCCTGCATCTCGAGCTTGGCAACGCCGATATTGGTGCGGTCCACGTAGCTGAGTAGTGCACCGAGAAACAACATTGGAACGATCCGGAACGTGATCTTCCGCGAAATGGTGGATTCCGGACTGTGGGGAGCGGAATCGGATGTCTGCGCGGCCGTGTTTCGCCGGCGGTGGTTGTCCATGGTCATCTGAACCTTCTGAGGTGAGATCGCGGAGGGGAGGTGAGCCCCAGCGGTAGTGACGACGTCACCGCGAACCATAAGAAGGTCCACAACAGCAGAACAACGTTGTGTCCGGCTTCCGCAGGAATAGCGCACGCACGCCGCCTGTCGTAGCCGACACTGACACTTCGCCCTACTATTGCCATTCATTGACTGATGGGATATAGCCATTTTCCGGGAATCACTCGGAAATGTGCGCCAGTACGCAGATCCGAGCGCGAAAAGGGTTCTATTCGGAGACTGAGACCACTTTCACCGTCGTGGAGTGATCCACACCACCTGTGGCATACCGGGGTTCCTGAACTATGCTAAATGCACTACAACGACACATCGTGACCAACGAACCGGATCTCGCGTACTTGCCTGACGGCCGCGACGAAACACCTCGGCGAGACCTCCCGCGGGGACTCGCCGTTTTCTGTGCCCAGTTCGCACATCGATTCCCCCGCGTCGAGCCTCGCCGCAGGATGTCTGCCTACGTCCACGGACTCTTGGGCGGCTTGGAACGCACGAATGGGTGGACCCTGGCGGAGGCGGCGGGCGAGACCGGCCCCGAGGGCATGCAGCGATTGCTGAACGCGGCATCGTGGGACGAGGATGGGCTGCGCGACGACGTGCGAGACATGGTGGTCCGGGCAGTCGGTGACGTGTGGCAGGGACGGCTGATAGTCGGGGACACTCGGTTCCTGAAGCGAGGAGACCGTTCTGCCGGGGTGACCACAGGGGTCTCGGCGGACACCGGGAGGCCCGAGAACGCACAAACCGGGATCTTCTTGGCGTACGCGTCCGAAGCGGGTGGGGGCCTGATCGACCGCGAGCTGCACCTGCCGCGTGAATGGACAGACCACCGGGACCGGTGCCGCGCGGTCGGCATCAACGACTCGGTGCGCTACCAGAGCCCGCCGGATCTAGCGCGGGCGATGATTGGGCGGGCTCTCGATGCTGACGTGCCCTTCGCGTGGGTCACGGCCGGTGAGCCTTATGGGCGGTCGGGGCATCTGCGGAGCTGGCTGGAGGAGCGAGGTGTCCCCCACGTAGTCGAGGTCCCGGGCAACTGTCGGGTCAGCACCGCAAACCTGGAAGTCCGACCCGCCAGCGAGGTGATCGACGCACTATCGGACACGGTATGGCACCGCCTCAGTCACGTCGACGATGTCATCGGATCCCGTGTGCGCGACTGGGCAGCCGTAGATCTACACCGGGCGGGACGACAATACGGAAACTGGTTGCTCGCCGGGCGATCGATCACCAACCCGTCCGACGTCACCTACCACTTGTGCTTCGGTCCGGTCGGCAGCATCCTCTCCGAACTCGCCCGCGTCGCGGACGGACGGCAGGCAATCGAGGAGTGTCTCCAATCCGCCCGGAACCAGGCCGATCTCGGGAACTACCAGGTCCGCCGGTACCAGGCGTGGTACCGCCACATGACCTTGTCGATGGTCGCGGCGGCGTACCTGTTGATCCTGCGACGAAGAGAGGTAAACCGGGATGTGGACGACTTATCGCAGGTGCGGCCGGTTCGCTCCCGACCGAACGCCGTCGCACCTTGGTGGTGAGACGAGCGTTGCGAGACGAGTTCGATACTCGTCCTTGTCGGCGCCGAACCGTCTACGCCGGCATTGCCGCGCCAGTCGCCCCTACAGAGTCTGACCGGGTGTGGGGTTGCGAATCTGTGGTGAGCCCGCGCGCCGAAGCGTGAAGGTCCACCTCGCCAGCCGCCATTCGGCCGGGGACGACGAGTGCGGGGTGGCCTTGAAAGCGAAGTACGAGAAGCGCGGTCTGGATGCTCAATTGGTCCGCGGCGTTGCCGACGACGTCGAGCCCGGTCATGGCGTGAACGCGCGAGAGGCGTAGTCGCACGGTGTTCTCGTGCACACCGAGATGTGTTGCCGCACCACGGGGACTGCGCCCGGCATCGAACCAGCACTGCAGAGTACGCAGTAGATCTGCCGAACCTGGAGCGTCTCCAAGAATGGGGCCGAGAACGTCACCGACGAACCGTCGCAGCGCCGCAACGTCACCGTTCGCCAGGAACACCCGAACCGGCCCCAAATCGTCGACGGCGAGGATTCGGTGCGCCGTCGGCTCGGTAAAACGGTCTACACACCGGACGACTTCGCGGGCCTCACGGTACGCGCGGGAGAACGCGGCAGGTTCGCACACCGACGACACGCCGGCGATCAGTCCAGTTGGCTGGGACACCGCGGCAGCAGCCTGAGTGATCGCGGTCTTGACCCGCGACACCGCCACCACCGACCCGACATCGTCAGAGGCCTCGACCAGCAGGAGCAGCCCCTCCGACCCGCGGGTCGACAGCACCTCGACACCGAGGGAGCGCTCCAGGTGTTCGACCAGGGCATGGTCGAGATCCTCGCTCTCCCCGTCCGGCACCTGTACGAATACCAGTACCCGACGAGCCTCGGTGTTGACACCCAGATACTCACCGCTCGCCGCGAGGTCCTCCTGAGCACCCGTTCCGCGGACGAGTTGTCGAGTCAGTGCAGATTTTGCATTCCACGCGACACGAGCGATGCGCCGTTGGATCAGGAACTGAGCGCCGATACGGCGGGCACTACGAGCGGCGGTGTATTCATCGGTGGGGCGCAGCGGCGTGGGATGTTCATCGATCACCAGCCAGCCGAAGTGCTCACCCCGCTCGACGATTGGGGTGACGATCTTGCGGCGGGCCAGGTCGGTCGTCGGTCCAGCAGCGAGAACGACTGGTCGCGGTCCCGCGGTCGCGTCCGGCGGGTACGAGCGGAGAATTGTTTCGAGCGAAGGCATCGAAATTCGTCCTGCGGAGTTGGGACCTGCGGCGGCGATTCTTCGCTGCCGCCGGTCGAACAGGACCACAGCTTTACCCGTCAACTCCGCACAAACCCGAACGATCGCAGACATGGTGTCGGCAGTCGCGACAGCATCATCGAGTCGCTCGACCACCGCCCCACGCTCGTCGGCGAGCAGTTTGCCATGTTCGAGGTCCCGCCTTCGACGGCGCTGCTCCTCGGCATCGAGAACCGCGGCGGCAGCGGAATCGACAAGCGAGCGGAACGAAGTCAACGCGGCGGAATGTCGAAGGGTGAAGTCACCTTCTCGTCGCGGGTCGCTGAGGAAAAGAAGC
Organism: Rhodococcus sp. ZPP; assembly: GCF_017656075.1. Taxonomy (NCBI): domain Bacteria; kingdom Bacillati; phylum Actinomycetota; class Actinomycetes; order Mycobacteriales; family Nocardiaceae; genus Rhodococcus; species Rhodococcus sp. ZPP. The sequence continues at coordinate 3,811,927 of NZ_CP058638.1, read as the reverse complement.
CGGATGGGAGCTGACGAGGAGGCGGACAGGCGCAGCAGAACTACCCGCCCGGAATCGCGTTCCCGCAAACAGCTGCCTGACAGGGTCCAACCGGCCGCATGAATCGGCTCGGTCGACGCCAATGCTCGACGAATGAGCGCGTCATCCGGCAGCACTCGGAGTCCGGAGGGCCGCGATCCGCTATGCGAAAGAGGGACGAACATGCCACGAGCACCGTCCTCCACTAGTACGCAGGCGTCCGCAAATCCAGCCTGTGCGGCCGTGTGGGCGAGCAGGCCCTCGAGCACGCGCAGATACAGAGGCGTCGTAGGCAGTTGCGCAGTCATGAGTCCTCACCTAGGTCGGCGTCCGCAAGCATCACCGCCCAGCGTGCACGGGCCGCGAGGGGATCTCGCGGGTAGGGCCGGTGCCCCCACGAGAGCCTCTTTGGACTGACCTTAAACGCTATAAGTGAGAGCGACAAGTACAACCAAGCGACAAAACCAACGATTTCGACATGAGAACATCGGCTTGACGCGGCACGGGCCCGTCCAGGACTTCTGCTGCCAAATGAAGCGGAGTCTCCCAACACACACGGATCGACTCAAGCGCTGACCTGGGGCGCCTCAGAAAGGTGGCAAGACGACTCACTGATGTTCTTGCCGCTTTCTCGAGGCAAATCAGTGTCGGCTGAGGCAGCCGATTGACCCTCGACGCCGTCGTGCGCAAACTCCAGGGCGCACTCGCTTATGGATCGGGATCGTCACCATGAGTTCGAACACTCGAGTGTGCAGCGGAGTTGATTGCTGAGATCACGACGCAGACTTGGGCGAGAGTGGTTGCAGAGGCGACGGTTCGCCCGCGGTGTGAGATTCGAATCCACCGGGATGTGGAGTGATTCCTGGCAGATTCGCTCACATGGCAGAAATCCCACCGTTCACACTGATCGTTTGGCCCGTCAACCGAGCCGAATCCGGGCCGCCGAGAAATACGATCAATGACGCCAGATCTTCTGGCACGGCAACCCCCAGATGCGCTTGCGCCGCAGCTTTCTCGAACAACGACTTGCTGAACCCATCGCTGAGCACGTTAGCCGCGGTGGGCGTTCCGTTGATGAGCGACGGGGTCACCGCGTTCACCCGTACACCGTTCCGCTTGCCCTCGATCGCAGCGACTCGCGAGAACATCACGATCGCCGCCATCGCCGCGCCGAGAGCGCTCTCGCCAGGGGTGGGCACCTTCGCGGCGTCCGACGCGATGTTGATAATGCTGCCCCCTCCCTGCTCTTGCATCAGCGGCAGCACTGTGCGAGTCAACAGCATCGGCGGTAGCGCCTGCCCCATGAGAATGCCTGCGATGTCAGATGGCGGAGTGCGATGCAACAGCTCGGGCCGGTACGCCGTCGTAGTCGAATTGACGAGCACGTCCACGGTCCCCAATGCGCGGTGAGCAGCGGCGACCGATCGCTCCACCCAGTCGACATCCGACGCGTCGGTTGCAATGAAGGTCACCTCGACGTCCGCGCACCTGTCGAGGACCACCTGGCATGCATCGCGACCTCGCGCCTCGTTCCTGCCGAGCAACACCAACCGACGAACTCCCGCGTCGACGAAGGCGCATGCGGTCGCGAGACCGACACCCGATGTTCCGCCGGCCAGCAGAACGCCGGAGTCGCCATAGGCTCGGACGAGTGGAGAAGAGTTCACAGTGACCTCCCGGTCGAGATTATTCTACAGATTATGATGCTTGCTCACTGTATATGTATAGAAGTCGCCCCTTCGCCGTCATGCGTGTCGTATCTTCACGCACACCTCGAACGCTCCCGCATCGATTCAATCCTTAGCCGTTCAAAGGGCCTATCTACCTCGATCTTCTGCCTACCCAAAGATAGCCTTGCGATACGTCGGTACGCGAAGCGAGAGCACCCGCCAGTGAACACCGATGTTCGATACAGAACTAGACAGTGAATCTCTAACGATGTATTACTTTGATGGGTGTGATCGACGCAACAAGGTCACTTCCCCCGTCACCTGTGGGGTATGTCGACTTGCCCTGACACCTAGCAGTCCTCGCCCGTCCAGACAGGAACACGCATCATGCACCCAGAAATGTCTCTCTGGCTGTCCTCCCCCAGTTCGGGAGTACGCGACATCACCCTCGGCGATCTCCTCAGGGAAGCTGCGAGCACAGTGCCGGATCGAGTTGCACTCGTCGACGGCGTTCCCGAAGCCGACCAACGCACCGAGTGGACTTACAACCAGCTGCTGTCGGAGACGGAAGCTGTGGCCCGTGCCCTACTCACGGAATTCGAGCCCGGGGACCGAATCGGGATCTGGTCACCCAACAGTGCGGAGTGGGTCATTCTCCAACAGGCCGTCGCGATGGCGGGAATGGTCGTCGTTGCCGCCAACCCCGCATATCGTGCCCACGAACTCGAGTACATACTGCGACAATCCGGAGCGGTAGCACTGTTCTATCGCGACTCCTACCGCGGAACCGATCTCGGATCGATCGTCGACGAGATCCGGCCCCGCGTCCCAGCCTTGCGCATGACCATCAGCACAAGCACCTGGCGATCGTTCGTCGCCGCCGCCGCCGACCAGACCATGGAGCTACCCACGGTTGTCCCGACCGACCCCGTCCAGATCCAATACACCTCCGGAACAACAGGCTTCCCGAAGGGAGCTTTGCTGCATCACAAGGGCATCATCAACGAGGCGAAGTTCGTCTTCGAACGTGCGGGGATGGAGGAGGGCGGAGTCTGCATCAACGCGATGCCGATGTACCACATCGGCGGTGGGGCAGTGACTGAACTGGGGACGTTCTCGTCGCTGGGTACATACGTCGTTCTACCCGGATTCGACGCGGGGCAGACGCTCGAGATGATCGAAACCTACGGCGGTACACATTCGTTGATGGTTCCGACGATGCTGATCGCGTTGCTCGAACACCCCGATCTTGCGACACGGGATATTTCCAGCTTACGCACGGTGCTGTCCGGGGCCGCGACCGTACCCGAGAGTCTGATCAAGCAGGTCATCGAACAACTCGATTGTCAGTTCACGATCTTGTTCGGACAGACCGAAATGCACGGCGTGATCAGCCAGACGCGCGTAACCGACGACCCTGCCGATCAAGCAACCTCGGTGGGCCAGCCCCTTCCCGAACTCGAGGTCAAGATCGCCGACCCCGAATCAGGTGAAGTCGTACCGATCGGGGTACAAGGCGAAATCTGCTGCCGCGGTTATCAGAACATGCTTGGCTACTTCAATATGCCAGACGCTACCGCCAAGACGATCGACGCTGACGGCTGGTTGCACATGGGAGATCTCGGCACCATGGATGCACGCGGATTCATCAGGATTACCGGTCGCCTCACTGACGTCATCATTCGCGGCGGAGTGAACATCTATCCACGGGAGATCGAAGAACTACTGTTCCAGCACCCGGACGTCGCTGACGTGATCGTAGTGGGCATCCCGGACGAGAAGTGGGGCGAGCAAGTCGGCGCCGTCATCCGACTCCACGAAGGTCGCGAACGCCCGGCGCCCGATGCAATGAAAAGCTGGTGCCGTGAGCGTATCTCGGCTCACAAGGCTCCAACTCTGTGGTTCTTCACCGACCAGTTCCCGATGACGCCGACCGGTAAGATCCAGAAGTTCAAGGTGTCTGAACAGATCAGCGCGGGTGAGCTGAGGTCGGCAGTCGAAACCGTGGTTTCCTCCTCCCGATCGCGTTGAACGTCCGTTTCCAGTGAAGGAGCCGCCGAACACCGGCGTCGGAATGGTCAGGACGGAATAGCACGTCGCGCGCTGGTTTCGATAACCATCTACTCATGCGGCGATGATATCGCCAAGAATGTCACAACACCAGTTCCACTTGGTCTCGGAAGGACACATGAATCCCATCGCAAACCGCTACACCGAGCTCGTCGGGATCGACCACCCGATCGTTCAGGAGGGTCTTGGGCCGTTCCGCACTCCCAAGCTCGCGGCCGCCGTATCCAACGCCGGGGGGCTAGGTACTGTCTCGATGCCCGGCATGCCCACCGATCTCGATGCGGGGGCGCGAACGTTCCGCGAACACATCGAAGAATGTGCTGCACTGACGGACCGACCCTTCGCAGTCAATATCCCGGTCGGTGTCGACAACAACGGCGTCGTGCTTCCCTTCACCGACATCTACATTCGCACGGTGCTCGACGCCCGACGGGTCGATCAGTCCCTCGCTGCCCAGCTGACAGTGCTCACCACCTCAGCAGGCTTCCCCGGTGACTACATCGCGATGATCAAGGACGCCGGCCTCATCCATCAGCACAAGGTGGGATCGACGCGACACGCCGTCAAAGCCGCCGAAGCCGGCGTCGACGTGATTATTGCCGCGGGATTCGAGATGGGCGGACATGCCCCGAGCAAAGCCGTGCACTCGTACGTACTGCTCCCCAACGTGACCGAAGCGGTCGATGTTCCGGTCTTGCTCACTGGCGGGGTTCGCGATGCGCGAGGCTTGGCTTCGGCGCTGGCAATGGGCGCCGACGGGGTCGCGATGGGAACACGATTCATAGCCAGCACTGCGAACTCCGACTGGCATCCGACCTACATCCAAGCCCTTCTCGACGCCAAGGAAGGCGACGACGTCGCATTCGACGGCGTCTACGGACCATGTCGAGGGCTCAAGAATGCTGCGTCGCTGAAGCTCCTCAATCACCAGGAAGACGGGACGGGTGAAGTCATCGATGCCGTGGAGTTGACGCGATGGAAGATCGAATCGATGCAGCGTGCCCAGACTACGGGGGACATCACTGACGGTTTGGTTCTGACGGGTCAGGTCGCCGCTGCGATCGACGACATCATCGACATAGCTCAATTCGTGCCGAACATGGCCGCCGGAGCAGCCGACATTCTGCGCGAACTCGCATCGGCGCTGCCGGATACAGAGCCTGCGTTCTCATGACTCTGCGCTCCTGACGATAATGATCGACGCGGCGCAGATACCATGACGCCCGTGACCGACCCCATGCCGAAGCCGGCGGAGACGAAATCGAGTTCGATCGGCAGCGCTCGTTCCGCGCTCATCTCGATTCTCGGTGAGTTCGTCGCCCCATATCGTCGGCCGGTGCGAACAGCTGCACTACTCTACGTCCTCACCGGCCTCGGATTCGGCGAGCCGGCGAGTAGGCAGGCGATCGCGAGGGCGGGTGCGTCCGGGCTGATCACCGCGGAGCGCGACGGTCGGCAAACGAAGTGGAGTCTCACCGAGCAGGCTCATCAGCTCTTCGTCGAAGGTGTGACGCGGGTGTTCCCCGACATGTCCGGGTCGAGCCGATGGGACGGCAGGTGGCTCGTCGTCATCGCCCCGATTCCGGAATCACACCGCGCGATGCGGAAAAAGTTGTACGCGGCGTTTCGGTGGGCGGGCTTCGGCAACCCGAGCCCAGGCGTCTGGGTCACTCCGCACGTCGACCGCTTGCCCGAAGCAAAGACGGCGATCGATTCCTTGGGGTTGTCATCGAACACCATTTCCTTCATCGGGTCTCCCGTTGACGTGGGGATTCCGGAGAACGAGTTGGTCCATCGCTCGTGGGATCTCGAAATGGTCGCCAGCAGCTACGACGAACTGTTGGCTCGGTTCGACGGAAAAAGACCCCTGTCCGGCGAGGAAGCTCTTTTTGCTCACCTAGAGCTTGCCGATGCCCTTCGCCACACTCCGTACATGGATCCGCAACTGCCCGCCGCGCTTCTTCCCAACTGGACCGGCCTCGACGTGGTCAAGCGTCTGCAGAATTTGCGTGCCGAATGGACGCCAGCAGCCCATGCGCACTGGCTATCCATCGCGCGTCTCGACTGACTTTCTCCGATACCGACCGTCTCTAGCACAGCCTTACCCACATAGTTATACATTCTTGGACACAACGTGTACTGAAATGTATCATTGAGTGAAGCGCCAATGCGGTGCGTTCCACCAATGAAGTCGAAGGACAAAAGTGAGCGAACTCCACGCATCCTCGATGGCGACGCTACGAACTGTCGCCGACGACCCGGTCTCGTATGCACTGAATTGGAAAGCTGCACATAGCCGCCCCGTCATCGGATCCTTCCCCATGAATTTTCCGTCGGAGATCGTCCACGCCGTTGGCGCACTCCCGGTGATCATCCAAGAGAGCAAGACCCCGATCACCGAGGGCCGCAGCATGCTCGCCGAGTTCTACTGCGGATACACCCGGAGCGTCGCCGATCAGGCATCCATAGGGGAACTCGATGTCTTCGATGGTTTCGTTGTTGCCGACCATTGCGTTCAGCTCCTGGGAGCTGTGGACGCCATCCGCTACTCCCGTCCGGAAAAACCGGTGCACTTCGCGCAATTCACCAGCGCGATGGACGACGCTTGGACCAAACCTCGCGTCGACGGGCGGATCAGTGATCTGAAGACCGAGATCGAGACCGTCGTGCGCGCCCGCCTCACCGACGCCGATCTGGCCCGAAGCATCAAAGCCTTCAATGAGAACCGCCGTCTGCTTCGCCACTTCTACGACTTACGCCGGTCCGGACGAGCACGCATCACCGCCAGCGAGATGCAGCTACTCGTCAAGTCGAGCATGGTGATGGACATCCATGAGCACACAGCGGTCTTGCTCGAACTGCTCGATAGAATTGTCGTACGCGACGAGGCACCGGACGACCTCGTGCGGCTCCACCTGTCGGGTCACTTCTGCCATGCACCCAAGCCCGAGATTCTCGACGTCATAGAAGAATCCGGTGGTCTCGTAGTCGACGACGATCTTTACACCGGCTTCCGGTACATCTCCACGGACGTCCCCGAAGACGGAGATCCCCTCGCTGCGCTGTCAACGTGGTACTTGGAACGAAACATCAACGCGCCGTGCCCGACACGAGTTACCAATAAAGTCGACTGGGACACCTACCTGCTGGAATCGCTCGAGGCGAGCCGCTCGGTAGGCGTCGTCGTGCTGATGGCCAAATTCTGTGAACCTCACATGCTGTACTACCCGGAGTTACGCAAGGCGCTAGAGGCCCACGGAGTTCAATCGCTACTGATCGAGACCGAACACGAAGGTATTCCGATCGAGACTTTGCGCACAAAGATGGAGACGTTCGTCGAGCGAATCCGCCGTCACCCGTCGCCCCTTCCGGCTTGAATCCGCCGCACACTTCAGGAGTTCACCATGACGCTCGCAGATCAGAATCAAGACAAGACCAACCGCCTGAAGAGCACTCGGCTCGGCGGGAAGATGACCGCAGACTACTGGGACAACATCTTCACCGCGAAGGAACGCGGCAAACACGTCGTCTGGTACAACGGCGCCGCCATGAATCCGCTCTTCCAAGCGGCGGGACTCGAATGGTGCCACGGTGAGGCCTTCGCTGCTCGACTGGCCGCGCAACACCTCGAAGAGCCTGCGCAGGCCGCCGGGGCCGAGTACGGCTACATCGGCGAGCTCTGTTCATACGCCCGTACGCACCTAGGGTGCGCGGTTCTGACCCAACAAACCATCAGTGAACGACAGACCGGTGTGGTCGGGTTGGTGGACCAGCAGGAACTTGCAGCGAAGTTGCCCGCACCGGACTTCTTCGTCAACGGCTACGCAGGGTGCAGCACCGGACAGCAGTGGGACGCCATGACCTACCGCGTCTTCGACCGCAAGCTTCCGATCTTCAACGTGTCGCTGCCGATGTTGTGGGGCAACAAGCCCGACGCCGGCTATATGCGCGGCGAAGAATGGGAAGAAGTCAGCACGTACGCCGAAGGCCAGTTGCGCGAACTCGTCAGCTTCCTCGAGCATCAGACCGGACGACCTTTCGACTGGGACCTGTTGAGCGAGAGTATGTCCTACATCAAGCGCGCTTCCGAACTGCGACTCGAAGCGATGCAACTGTGCACGCTGGCGCCGACACCCGCGACGTACTGGGATTGGGTTGCCAGCATCGCACCTATCAACTTCCTACCCGGCAACCAGGCACTGGTCGACTACTTCGCCGGCGTGAAAGCCGAGATCCAGCAACGCATCGTCGACGGCATCTCCGGGGTGGCGAACGAACGCTACCGCGTCTACTTCGATGGCATCATGAACTGGAACAAGCTCGGTTTCCTCACGAGGAAGTTCGCCGAATACGACGTCGCGGTCGTCGCCGGTCGCTACACCCACGAATCATTCTGGCAGGAACCACAACTCATCGATATCGACAACCCTCTCCGCGGCATGGCTCAGCACTACCTGCTCTGCCCGCTCAACCACGGTTTGAGAAACCTGCAGGAGCTGCTGCTTCGCCGTCTCGACGAGTACTCGATCGATGGCATTGCCTTCCATTCGACCCGAACGTGCCGAGCGATGACAAATCCACAGTCGATGCTCGCCAAATCCGCTGAGCGTGAGCGAGGCGTCAAATCGTTCTTCTTCGAAGGCGACGTCGCAGACGCCTCGTTCTACAACGACGAGCTGTTCGACAGCCGCCTCGAGGCAATGCTCGAAGCAATCGACGTGCAGCGGATGAAGACTCTAGCCTGATGGGTTGGTACGTGATGGGCGTCGACCTGGGTTCGACGACGGCGAAGGCAGTCATAGTCGATCAGGACGGCGGGTTGGCCGGATCGAGTGTCGTGCAAATGGGGGCGGTCAGCCGTGACGCCGTGCTGCGCGCGATGGATCACGCATTGACCTCGGCCCGCATCGGTCGCGACAGCATACGACACACCATCAGCACCGGGTATGGACGCAAGCTCGTACCCGGCGCGGACCGCTCGTTCACCGAGATCACCTGCCATGCACGCGGCGCGGCTGCTCTGCATCCGGGTGTCCGGCTGGTAATCGACATCGGCGGGCAGGACAGCAAGGTCATCGCCGTCGACTCCGACGGACTCGTCGACCGCTTCGCCATGAACGATCGGTGCGCCAGCGGGACCGGACGCTTCTTCGACGTGCTCGCCCGTGCATTGGAGGTCGACGTCAACAATGTCGGCGACCTTGCGCTCTCCGGCGCGGAAGGTCTGGAAGTCAGCAGCATGTGCGCCACGTTCGCCGAGACCGAAGTCATCTCGATGCTGGCGCAAGGTCGGGAGAAGTCGGACATCGCCGCCTCGGTTCACAAAGCCGTTGCCGCCCGTACGCTGGGCTTGCTAGCACAGGTCGGGAAGGCGACGCCAACCGTGATGACCGGCGGCGTCGCGCAGAACGCTGCCGCTCGGCACTACATCGAGAAGGCGCTGCGGCACCCCATCGATGTGCTTGCACAGCCGCAGATCGCCGGAGCATACGGAGCCGGGCTGCTCGCACGGGACGAGTACGCGGGTTCAGTTTCTTCGGCCGAATCGCGAGACGCAAAAGCCAAAGAGCAACTCTCCGTACGGGCCGCAGGAATCGTGCCGCAATGCGCCGGCTGTGACGGTACCGCCGGCGATCACAACCACGTTTCGGTGCCGCTGACACTTCGGCGCAAGTCATGAGTTCGATTGACGTTGCCGATGCCACCGTCTTCATCGTGGGCGGTGACAGCGGCATCGGCCTTCTCATCGCACAGCACTTCGTCCGCGCCGGAACACAGCGCATCGGTCTGATCGCTCACGATGCCAAGCAAGGCGACGCGGCTGCGAGGACGCTCTTCACATCTGCATCCGGGATCTGGGCCCTCTCCGCCAGCGGAGACCCGGCCTCAGAATCCGACGCCGACCGCCTGTTATCCGAACTGAGCGCGTCGCTCGGAGATCCGGACATTTTTATCAACTGCTTTTCCGACGCCGGCGCAATCAGGAAATCCGTACTGTGTGCCATGCGAGAGCATGGTTCGGGGACGGTAGTCGACGTCGGCACTCGCATCGAACCGCCGCACTATACGGATGGCATCCGCATCACTTGGGTAGCTGCCGAGAATGCCGCACCGGATGCGGTCGCAACCGCAGTCCTGCAGCGTTGCGGCTGAAGAGGACCACTTGCTTGCCGCGTTCCTTCGCTGTGAACAGGTTCTCCGACCATGTTGGTGGCGGTCGGGATGACGATCTTGAACTGATCGTCCGGCATGACCGTACCGATCTTGTGACACGGCCCCACCAGCCCCGAAGAACGACCGTTGATGAACCCATCACCTCCTGCCAGAATCGGTGCTTCAGAGATTTCTTTTGCAGCAGGGGATAGCATCCGGGGCACTGACCGCCACACGACTCGACGAGAAGCCGGCGCCGGAACGTCTGTCCAACAGCTGATTCGACGATCGGGACAATCGGGTGGACGCGGGCCCGATCGCGGATCGGCCGCGCCCACGCTCTAGTCGCCGATCCGCTCGCCCGTCTCCGGGTGGAAGAGGTGCACCGCTCCGTCGCGCTTGCGCAGGGACACCGTGTCGGCCAACCGCGCGGGCGTGCGAGTCAGTGACCGCGCGGTCAGTTGCGTACCGTCACCGGCGATGTGGGTGTGGACGTAGGATTCACTCCCCAGTTCCTCGACCAGGTCGACGATCACCTCGATGCCGCCCTCTCCGGTGGACAACTCCAGCTGCTCGGGACGCACACCGACCGTGACGGTCTCCAGTCCGGCGGCGTGCAGCGCCGACAGTTGGTCGCGCTCGAGCGCGAGCGTCGAGTTCCCGAGGCGCACGCCGTCGCTGACGATGGGCATGGTCATCAGGTTCATCGCGGGCGAACCGATGAAGCCGGCGACGAAGGCGTTGGTGGGCCGGTCGTACAGCTCGGTCGGCGCCGAGAACTGCTGCAGCTTACCGTTCTTCAGGACAGCCACCCGGTCACCCATCGTCATGGCCTCGACCTGGTCGTGGGTGACGTAGACGGTGGTGGTGCCGAGCCTGCGCTGCAATGCCGCGATCTGGGTACGCGTCTGGACGCGCAGTTTGGCGTCGAGGTTGGACAGTGGTTCGTCCATGCAGAACACCTGAGGTTCACGCACGATCGCGCGTCCCATCGCGACGCGCTGCCGCTGGCCGCCGGACAGCTTGCCCGGCTTACGATCGAGGTATTCGGTGAGGTCGAGAACCTTGGCCGCCTCGGCCACCTTGCGCTTGCGTTCCTCGAGTCCGACCCCGCGCATCTTCAGCGCGAATCCCATGTTCTCGCCCACCGTCTTGTTCGGGTAGAGGGCGTAGTTCTGGAACACCATCGCGATGTCGCGGTCCTTCGACGGCACCCCCACCATGTCCTTGCCGTTGATGGTGATGGTGCCCTCGTCGATGTCCTCGAGGCCGGCGAGCATGCGTAGTGCCGTGCTCTTGCCGGAACCGGACGGTCCGACGAGGACGATGAACTCGCCGTCTTCGATCTCGAGGTCGAGCGAATCGACCGCCAGCGTGTCGGCGTTCTCGTAGATGCAGGATGCGCCCTTGTACGCGATGTCAGCCATGATTGCTCCTCTAGTGAGTACTGAAGTCGGTGGAAGTTTTTGTCGGGATGATCATTTGATCGCGCCGAAGGACAGGCCGCGGACCAGCTTGTTCTGCGCGACCCAGCCGGCCAGGATGACCGGGAGCGCCGCCAGCGTCGCCGCTGCCGACAGCCGGGCCCAGTACAGTCCCTCACCGGTGATGAATCCGACGAGGAACACCGGAATGGTCTGCGCCTGAACGGCGGTGAGGTTGACCGCGAAGAAGAACTCATTCCACGAGAAGATCACACAGATCAACGCGGTGGCCGCAATGCCGGGAGACACGAGCGGAAGAATTACCTCACGCACCGACCTCCACAGGCTCGCTCCGTCCATGCTCGCCGCCTCGAGCAGTTCGCCCGGGACCTCGAGGAAGAACGAGCGCATCATCCACACCGCGATGGGCAGGTTCATCGCCGTGTACAGGATGACCAGCGCCCAGATGTTGTCGAGCAGACCGATGTCGTTGACGATCACGTACAGCGGGATGATTGCGGCCACGATCGGCAACATTTTCGTGCTGATGAAGAAGAACAGGGCGTCCTTCGTCTTACGTACCGGCCGCAGCGACAGCGCGAACGCCGCCGGCACACCGAGTACCAGCACGAGGATCGTCGACATGGCGGTCGCGAAGGCCGAATTAAGCAGTGCGATGCCGATTCCGCTCTCGAGCACTGCCGTGAACTGGTCCAGGGTAGGCGTGAAGAACAGCTTCGGCGGAGTCGTGTAGGCGTCACCCTCCTGCTTGAACGCGGTGAGCACCATCCAGGCCACCGGGAAGAAGAAGCCGAGGGCCACGATCCACGCCACCACACTCCACGGGCTGAACTTGCGGTGCTTGCGCGCCCGCTTCGTCTCCGGGACGGCGGGAGTCGATTCCACCGGCGCCGCCGCAGTGTCGGTACTCATTACGCTGCCTCCTCGTTACCGGTAAAGCTCTTGAAGATCAGGCGCAACGCCAGGGTCGCGACGACGATGGTCGCGATCACGACGATGACGCCCATCGCGGCGGCCTGCCCGATGTCGAATCCGAGGAACGCCCGCTGATAGATGTAGAAGGGGAGGTTGGCACTGGCCGTGCCAGGCCCGCCCTGGGTCATCATGTAGATGGCGTCGAACGTGTTGATCAGGTAGATCGCCCCCAGCACCGCACCCAGTTCGATGAACCGGCGCAAATGCGGCAGGGTCAATTCACGGAACATCGCGAAGGGCTTGGCGCCGTCCACCCGTGCCGCCTCGAGGATATCGCGCGGCATGGACTGCAGACCCGCCAGAATCAGCAGCATCATGAAGGGCGTCCACTGCCAGATCAGGTTCACCATGACCGCGGGGAGCGGGAACCTGCTGACCCAGTCGACCTGCCCCACACCGAACGGGGAGAGGACGAAGTTGACGATGCCGAACACGGGGTCGAACATCGTGGTTTTCCACAGCAGCGCACCGGCAACAGGCGTCACCAGGAACGGGGTGATCAGGAGGGTACGCACGATGCCCCGGCCGAGGAAGGCGCGGTCGAGCAGCAGCGCGAGCAGCAGTCCGAGCACCACCGAGATCAGCACGGTGCCGACGATCAGGATCACGGTGTTGACCGCGACCTCACGGAACTGGCTGTCCTGGAACACGTCCACGTAGTTCTGCAGTCCGACGAACGCCTGGGAGCCCGGACGTACCAGGTTCCAGGACTGCGTCGAGTAGTACAGCGTGAACAGGAACGGGATCTGAGTCACCACGATCATGAAGATCAGGGCGGGCAGCAACGGTCCTCGGCGACGCCATCCCTCGGCGCGGGAGACGCTGTCGTCCTTGGCCTCCCGCAGTTCTCGCACCCGGTCAGCGGTGGTATCCGCGGCTGGCTTCTCCGCGATGGTGGTCACTGTTCCTCCCGATATGTCGCGCCGACGACCTCGGCGTACTGCTGTGCCTGGGCGAGCGCCTCGGGCACGGTCTGCCGGCCCGCGATGGCCGCACTGATCTGCTGACTGACGCGGGTTCCGAGATCCTGGAACTCCGGGATCGCCAGGAACTGCACGCCGGTGTACGGAACCGGTTGCACGGTAGGCGCTTCCGGTGTCGCGTTCTCGATCGCCTCGAGCGTCAGCGGACCGTAGGCCGCCGAGGCCTCCTTGTACTCGGGAATCTCATAGGTCGACAGACGGCTGCCCGGGGGCACCCGCTCCCAGCCCAGATCCTCACCGACCGTGCGTATGTATTCTTTGTCGGTCATCCACGAGATGAACTTCCACGCCGCATCGGGGTTGTCGCTGCTCTCCGGTATTCCGAGTGACCAGCTGTACAGCCAGCCGGAGTTTTCCTTCACCTCGATCGGTGCGGGTGCGTACCCAATCTTGCCGACGACGGCGCTCGACGACGGATCCTCCAGGGTGGACACCGCGGACGTCGAGTCGTACCACATCGCCACCTGCCCCTGAGCCAGCTGTGTGGCGCACTCACCGAAACCGCTCGTCGCGGCACCGGGCTCGCCGTACTCGCGCACCAGATCGACGTAGAACTGCACGGCGCGTTCCACCTCCGGACTGGTGAGCTGCGCATTCCAATCCTCGTCGAACCAGCGGCCACCGAACGTGTTGATGACGGTGTCGAGCGGCGCGAGCAACTCACCCCAGCCCGGCTTGCCACGGAGGCAGATACCGGCCATGTCTTCGGAGTCGAGTTGCTGTGCGGCTGCGGCGACCTCGGTCCACGTCGGCTTCTCCGACAGGGTGATCCCGGCCTGCTCGAACAGGTCCTTGCGGTACATCAGGAACGAGGACTCGCCGTAGAACGGCACCGAGTACATGTCCCCTTCGTAGGACAGCGACTCGCGCAGGGTGGGGATGAAGTCGGCTTCGTCGTACCCCTCGGTCGCCTCGGCGTACTCCGACAGATTCTTCAACCAGCCGTACTTGGCCCATTGCGGAGTCTCGTAATTGCTGATCATCACGACGTCGAACTCGCCGCCACCGGTTGCGGTGGATGCCGTGATCTTCGCGCGCGCCTGATTCTCCGACAGTGTCACGAACTTCAGGTCGATGTCGGGGTTCTCTTCCTCGAACTGCGACGCGAGCTTCTGAGCATCTTGCATCTGTGAGTTGGACACCATCGCAATGGTGATGGTCTGATCCGACGCGCCCAGCGATCCGGCGCCCGCGCAACCACTGAGCGTGAGGCAGAGCGCTCCCGCGCCCGCCACCAGCATCGTCGCCGGTTTCCTGTGTTTCTTCACCGATCTTCACCTCTCTTGCGTGGTGCTACTGATCGAGCAGCCAACGCGCGCATTCGATGTCGCAGACCAGCATCTTGGCCAGTCCGCCGTTGAGGGCACCCAGTGCCGCATGGTGTTTCGCGGCTCCACCCGTGACGAGGATCGATCCCTCGCAGGCCCGGATGTCGTCGAGTGGAACAGACATGGCCCGCTCGTTCAGCGGCCCATCCACGTCAGTGCCGTCGAGCCGGAAGAAACGGCCACCCACCTCGCCGACCGCGCCGAGGTCGGTAAGTACGGAGAGCATGTCGGTGTCGAGGAAGCTTCCCTCGAACAACGTGGTCGACGTGGAGACCGCGCCGGTGCCGAACATCATCATCTGCGCCGTGCGACCGACCTCGAGCGCCTTGGAGATCACCGAGTCTCCCCGCATGGATACCACCGTGGACGCATCCGCGTACAGCGGAACGGGAAGCCGAATAGTGTTCGCCTGCAATTGTTCAGCACACCTACCGAGGACGTACTCGGTGCCGGTCTGATAGTTGATGGCGCTCACCGAGCCGTCGAGCTGCACAACGGTGGCGCACACGGCCGCGCCGGAGGGCAGACCCTGCGCCACGGCCACCGTTTCCGGGCCCCAGGTGAAACCGAGCGTGTCGGTGTCACGGATCCGCCGTACGAGCAACGACGCAGCAGCGCGTCCCACCCCGGCGAAGCTGCCGTGTTGGTCGATCGGGCCGGCGGCGTCCACCGAATCGGCCACCACCACCGCTTCCACCAGGTTGAACCGTTCTTCGAGAGCGCGTTCCTCGTCGGAGCGCAGCGCGTCACTGAGATGCGCCGGAACCTGCACGTCGATGCGGACCAAGCCCTGCGCCTTGGCGCGGGCAACCAAGCGGCCCGCGGTGGGCCGGGAGACGCCGAGCCGAGTCGCGACCTCGGCCTGCGTCAGCCCGTCGAGGTAGTAGAGCGTTGCCGCTCGTAACGCGAGTCGTAGATCTTCCGTGGTCGACGGTGACGGGACTGCGGTGAGAGACGGCGTCGGCGCCGTCGCGTCGGGGGATGTCACTGGTTCTCCTCGCCATGATCTCGGGCCGTGGAGCGGTACTTCGGTTGCCCGAGAAGCCGTGAGCAAATGATCACTATGCGTTCTTCTGCTCAGTACGTTAGCATCGAGATGTGACGCACACAACACTTCCCTCGCGTATCCCCAGCACGATGCGAGCCAGCGTTCTCGTCGAACCCGGTCGCATCGAGATCAGGGAGCGCGCGGTACCTACCCCCGCTCCGGGCGACGTGCTGGTGCAGGTCTCGTCGGTCGGCGTCTGCGGATCCGATGCGCACTACTACCGGGAGGGACGCATCGGGGAGTTCGTCGTCGAACAGCCCATCGTTCTCGGCCACGAGGCGTCGGGCACCATCGTCGGTGTCGGCGAGGGCGTCGCGACAGACCGGATCGGGCAGCGGGTGTCGATCGAACCCCAGCGCCCCGATCCCGGTAGCGACGAGACCCGGCGCGGCCTCTACAACCTCTGCCCGCACATGCAGTTCTATGCGACCCCGCCGATCGACGGGGCGCTCGCCGAGTACGTGACGATCGGCGCCGCCTTCGCGCACGCCGTCCCGGACGAGATGTCCGACGACGCGGCAGCGCTGTGTGAGCCGCTGTCGGTGGCCATCGCCACGGCCCGGAAAGCCGGGCTGACCGCGGGGTCGCGGGTGCTCATCGCGGGCGCCGGGCCGATCGGAATCGCCACGGCGCAAACGGCACTGGCCTTCGGCGCCACGGAGGTGATCGTCTCCGATCTCGACGCACAAAGGCGGGCAGTGGCCGCCAAGTTCGGCGCCACCACCGTGCTCGACCCGCGCGAGCAGGACGTGTCGGCCCTTCGGGTGGATGCCTTCGTCGACGCGTCCGGAGCGCCGAGCGCCGTGCTGGCCGGAATCGGCGCGGTCCGGCCGGCGGGCACCGTCGTCCTGGTGGGCATGGGTTCGAGCGAGATGACACTTCCGGTGCAGACGATTCAAAACCGGGAACTGATACTCACCGGCGTCTTCCGGTACGCCAACACCTGGCCCGCTGCGATCGCACTCGCCCGTTCCGGCCGGGTCGATCTCGATTCGATGGTCACCGGAAAGTACCCGTTGGCCGAGGCCGAACAAGCGTTGAATGCAGACCGGATGCCGGGCAGCCTCAAGGCCGTCGTACGCGTCCAGGAATGAGGAGAGAGCGATGCAACTGAACGCGCAGACGCTGGAGCGTCTCAGCGATGGAGTCGAAGTACCCACCTACGACCGAAACGACATCTCCGTCGGGATAGTGCATTTCGGTGTCGGGAGCTTTCACCGTGCACACCAGGCGATGTACGTCGACAAGCTGCTGCGCCTCGGGCAGGCCCGCGCGTGGGGCATTTGCGGAGTCGGGGTTCTGCCCGGCGATCGGCGCATGAAGGACGTACTCGAGGCACAGGACGGGCTCTATACCCTGGCCCTGAAACATGCCGACGGGACCTGGGACGTGAGCGTCATCGGCTCCATCGTGGACTACCTCTTCGCACCGGATGACCCCGAAGCGGTGATCGAGAAGATCGCCGCCGAGTCCACCCGGATCGTCTCGCTCACCATCACGGAGGGCGGCTACAACTTCACCCACGACACCGGCGAGTTCGACCGCGAGAACCCCGACATCGTCCACGATCTCCGCGACGGCGCCGCGCCGACAAGCACATTCGGGCTCATCGTGGAAGCGCTGGCCCGTCGACGGGCCCGCGGACTGGCGTCGCCGACCATCATGTCGTGCGACAACATCGAGGGAAACGGCACCGTGGCGCGCAAGATGTTCCTCGCCTACGCCGAAATGAAAGACCCGGAACTCGCGGCGTGGATGCGCACCGAGACCTCCTTCCCCAACTCCATGGTCGATCGAATCACCCCGGTGACCACCGTAGAAGTGACGCAGGCACTCTCGACTCGATTCGGCGTCGACGACCAGTGGCCCGTCGCCGCCGAACCGTTCACCTCCTGGGTTCTCGAAGATTCGTTCGTTCTGGGCCGGCCGCCGTTCGAGCAGGTCGGCGTGCAGTTGGTAGAGGATGTGGCACCCTACGAACTGATGAAACTCCGCCTGCTCAATGCCAGTCATCAGGCCCTCTGCTATTTCGGGTACCTCTCCGGGTATCGCCTCGTGCACGAGGTCGCGCAGGACCCGCTGTTCGCCGAATTCTTGTTGTCGTACATGGACGACGAGGCCACACCTACCCTGGCGCCGGTTCCCGGCGTCGACCTCGACGAGTACAAGCGCACGCTCATCGAACGTTTCTCGAACCCGGAGATCCGCGACACCGTCGCCCGCCTGTGCGCCGAGTCCTCCGACCGCATCCCGAAGTGGCTGCTGCCGGTGATCCGCGAGAATCTGATCGCCGACCGGCACATTCGACTGTCGGCCGCGATCGTCGCGAGTTGGGCCCGGTACGCCGAGGGAGTGGACGAGGACGGCGAACCCATCGACGTCGTCGACCAGATGAAGGACTCCCTCGTGCCGATCGCGCGGAGCCAGCACGAGAACCCTACGGCCTTCATCGAGAACCAATCGGTCTTCGGCGATCTGGCCGACTATCCACGGTTCGTCACCGCCTATCTGTGGGCACTCGATTCGCTACACCGGGTCGGCGCGCGAAAAACACTCGAATCCCTGCTCGAGAAGGTGCAGTCATGAGCATGGTCGTCGGGGAAGCCCTCATCGACATCGTCACCGCTGCCGACGGCACCACCACCGAGTACGCCGGAGGCAGCCCCCTCAACGTGGCGGTCGGACTCGCCCGCCTCGGCAGACCGGTCGAGTTCGTCACCCGCATCGGGGAGGACGCACGGGGAGGAATGATCCTCGACCACCTCGCAGCCTCGGGCGTCCGTGTGGCGTCGGGAAGCATGTCCGCAGAGTCCACGGCCACCGCCCGCGCGACACTCGACCCGACAGGTGCGGCCACCTACGAGTTCGACCTCGAATGGGCGCTGCCCGCCCCCGCCTGGGCCTCGACTCCGGAGCTGGTTCACACCGGGTCCATTGCCGCCGTGACGGAACCTGGATGTGCCGTGGTGGCCGATATCCTCTACCGCCTCCGCTCCTCGGCGACCATCAGTTTCGACCCGAACGTCCGGACCGCACTGATTACCGACGAGGTACGGGCCCGGGAACGAATCGAGCACCTCGTGTCGATGTCCGACATCGTCAAGGCCAGCGACGAAGACCTCGCCTGGTTCGACCCCACCCGGGACCCCGTCGACATCGCCCGCGACTGGCTGGCGCTCGGACCCGCAGTGGTCGCCGTGACCAAAGGCTCCGAGGGCGCTTTCGCGGTGTGCGCGGCGGGTGTCGTCGAGATGGCCGCGCGCGAGGTCCAGGTGATCGACACCGTCGGCGCCGGTGACGCCTTCATGGCCGGACTGCTCGACGGCTTCTGGTCCCAGGGCCTGCTCGGCGCGAAACACCGCGGCGCCCTGCGCGCACTCGATCCCGCACGGCTGCGCACCGTACTCGCCAACGCCGTTCTCATGTCCGCCCTCACCGTCGCCAAGGCCGGCGCGGACCTTCCCGACCGCGAGACGCTCGACCGAGAGGCCGGGATTCTGCAATGACACTCGTCGCAGGAATCGACTCGTCGACCCAGTCGTGCAAAGTGCTCGTCTGCGACGCCGACACCGGAGAACTCGTCCGTAAGGGCACAGCGCCCCATCCCGACGGGACCGAAGTGCACCCGCAGGAATGGGCGCGGGCCCTGGACACCGCGATCACCACGGCCGGTGGTCTCGACGACGTCGCCGCGGTGTCGGTGGGAGCCCAGCAACACGGCATGGTGTGCCTCGACGACAGCGGGTCGGTGGTACGCCCGGCGCTGCTGTGGAACGACACCCGGTCGGCGGGGGCTGCCGCACAGTTGGTGGAGGACCTCGGCGGTCCCGACGCCTGGGCGGACGCCGTGGGTGTCGTCCCGCTCGCGGCCATCACCGTCAGCAAGCTGCGATGGCTCGCGGATTCCGAACCCGCACAGGCAGACCGAACGGCAGCGGTGTGCCTCCCGCACGACTGGATCGGCTGGCAGCTCACCAGTGCCCGCGATCTCGACGCCCTGGCCACCGACCGCGGCGACGCCAGCGGCACCGGATACTTCTCGGCCGCGGCCAACGCGTATCGACCCGACCTGTTGTCGCTGGCCCTCCGTGGCCGCTCCGTGCAGGTGCCCCGAGTGGCAGCGCCCTCCGAGCGGATCGGCGAGACGCGGTCGGGCGCGGTACTCGGCCCCGGAACAGGTGACAACGCCGCTGCCGCACTCGCTCTGGACGCACAGGAGGGTGACGTCATCGTCTCGGTGGGCACATCGGGGGTGGTGTCCGCGGTGTCGGACATACCGGCCAACGACCCCGGCGGTTTCGTCGCAGGGTTCGCCGACGCGACCGGACGCCATCTGCCGCTCGTCTGCACGCTCAACGCGGCGCGGGTACTCGACGCCACCGCGGCACTACTCGGGGTCGATCACGAAGAGCTGTCGCGGCTTGCGCTGTCGGCACCGTCCGGCAGCGGCGGCCTGGTGATGGTGCCGTACTTCGAAGGCGAACGCACACCGAACCGACCGAACGCCACAGGGTCGATAGAGGGCCTGCGGCTCAGCAATTCGACGCCCGCCCACTTCGCACGGGCGGCCGTCGAAGGGTTGCTGTGCGGGTTGGCCGACGGAATCGACCACCTGGTCGCGCAGGGTGTCGCCGTGCGCCGGATCCTGCTCGTCGGTGGCGGCGCACGCTCGCGGGCACTCCGTGAGATCGCCCCGGCCATCTTCGGTGCGCCCGTCCTGGTGCCGCAACCCGGCGAGTACGTCGCGGTCGGCGCGTGCCGTCAGGCTGCGTGGACACTCGCCGGCACCACGCAACCACCCAAGTGGGATCAGACGTCCACCCAGCGTTACGAGGCCGACCCTGCCCCCAACGTCCGCGAACGCTACAGGCGCTCCGCGCCCGTGAGTGGTTAACGAGTCTCTGGACTCCTCAACCACTCACGGGCGGCGGAGCCGCCTACACCTTGACCAGCATCTTCCCGACGTTCCCGCCGCGCATGAGCTGGAGGAATGCGTCCACCGAATTCTCGATGCCCTCGACCACCGTCTCGTCGTGCACCACGTCACCGGACGCAAGCCACGGTCCCATCTTGGCGGCGAACTCGGGGAACACGTGGGTGTAGTTGCCCAGCGTAAATCCCTGCAACGTGAGACCGCGGCTGATGATGTTCATCATGTTGTCCGGTCCCGGCACACGCTCGGTGGCGTTGTAGCCGGCGATCGCGCCGCACAGCGCGGCTCGTCCCCCGTTGCGCATGGCGGCGAGTGCCGCCTCGAGGTGATCGCCGCCGACGTTGTCGAAGTAGACGTCGATTCCGTCACCCGCGACTTCGAGCAGCTGCTTGCGGATGGGTGCGGCCTTGTAGTCGAGCGCGATGTCATAGCCGTAGCGGTCGGTGAGTAGCGCCACCTTCTCGGCTGAGCCCGCGGATCCGAGGACCCGGGAGGCGCCTTCGAGGCGGGCGATCTGCCCGGCCGCAGTTCCGACGGCACCGGCGGCACCGGAAATGAACACGGAGTCACCGGGCTTCATGTGGGCGATGTGCAGAAGACCCACATAGGCGGTGAGGCCCGTCAACCCCAGAATGCCGAGGTATGCGGACACCGGGACACCGGGAATCTCTTCCACCACACGGAATGCGGAGGCATCGCCCTGCGCCACGTCGCGCCATCCCAGGTCGTGCACCACGACGGAGCCGACGGGGTGGCTGTCGGCGGTCGACTCGACGACTCGCCCCACTGCGCCACCGGTCATGGTCTCCCCCAGCACGAACGGCGGAATGTAGGACTTGACGTCGTTCATGCGACCGCGCATGTATGGGTCGACGGAGGTGAACTCGTTGACCACACGAACCTGATCACCGGCGAGGTCGGGCAACTCCACGGTGACAGTCCGGAAGTCGTCCTGGGTGGGCCAGCCCGCCGGCCGGTTGATCAGTTGAATCTGCGTGCTCGATACCACGAGTAGTTCCTTTCACTGCTTTGACGAAAGATGTCTAGAGCGCCAGTCCGAGCGCGAGGAGAAGGACCGCGAGCAACGGAAGCGTGCCCTGGGTGAGAGCGGCGCGTGCCTTGTCCGGTGACGAAACCAGCAGGACAGCCGCGGCGAGAACCATCGATCCGGCACCTGCGAAGACGAGGGCAGCACCCACCGCAGTCGCGCCGACAGCGACCGCAACGATGCCGACCGCGGTCACGATGGCGAGAAACAGGTTGTAGAAGCCCTGGTTGAAGGCCAGCTCCTTGGTGGCGGCGGCCTCGTCGGCGGTGGTGCCGAAGGTCGCGCGGGTACGCGGCGCTGTCCACAGCACCGACTCGAGCACGAAGATGTACACGTGTAATGCACTGGCGAAAGCGGCGAGAACCAGACCGGCGGTGACCATGCAAGCTCCTCCTGATTGTGAACTGACCATTTCAATATATACTGAAATGAGCGTTTCACAACAGTGAGTGAGGATCGTCATGCCACGGACACAGGACTTCGACACCGCCGAGGTGATCGGACTCGCACGTGACGTGTTCTGGGACAAGGGTTATGAAGCCACGTCGGTGCCGGACCTCGAACGCGCCACCGGACTCAACCGCTCGAGCCTGTACAACGCCTTCACCAGCAAGCGGGGCCTGTTCGACGCCGCCGTGCAGGACTACCTCGACCGGGTCGTCCGCCCGCGTCTGAAAATCCTCACCGCTGAGCCCACCCGGCCCGACGCGGGCGTGCGCTACTACCGCGCTCTCGCCGAGACCTTGGCCACGCTCCCCGAGGACTGCCCGGGTCGTGGGTGCCTGCTCCTCAACAGCGCTGCCGGGTTCGCCGCCCACGACGAGACTCAGCGGATGGTCGTGGATGCCTACCGCAGCGAACTGTCCGCAGCGCTGACCCACGCGCTGCGTGCCCTGGATCCGGACGCGCCTGCCGCCGTCGTCGAGCACCGCACGCGGCTGCTGACGTCGTTGTCGGTCAGCGCGTTCCTGCTCTCGCGCATCAACCGGGACGAGGCGATCGCGGTGGCGCACACGGCGATCGAACAGCTCGAGGAGTGGCGCGGGACCGCCTGACCGCGCCGCCCGTCAGTCGGCCAGAGCCGGCGCCGCGTGCTTGCCGCGCTCGGGAGGAACGCCGTCTCCGGACGCCCGCTCGGCGGCCGCCGTCTCGATCGCGGTGGCGTGGTCGACGGCGTGGGGGGCGATACCCAGGTTGTCCAGGGTGTCCCAGAGACCGGCCATCGCCGCCTTCGGGTCGAGGTAGTACTCGGATTCGCGCACACGCCAGAAGGTCCAGCCGCAACGCTTGAGTTCCTGCTCGCGTTCGAGGTCGGCGATGCGCTGTGCCGGCGTAGTGGAGAAGGCGTCCGCATCACATTCGACGGCCAGCCTCATCGTCCCGCCGGTGACTACGAGGTCGATACGCCGATTGTTCACCTCGACTTGAGGATTGACGTGATAGCCGCGCTCGGCGATGTCGTGGAACACCCGCTGCTCGAGGAGGTTGTCGAACGGTGGCGTCCGGACGTCTCGGCTCACGCCCTGGGGCATCGGCTCGGCCGGCGCCGGCGACGTCGACATGACGTAGCTCAGCAGGGAGTTACGGAGGTCGGCTCGCTTCAGTTCGTCGACGGTCACCGAGTGGAACAGCCACAACTGGTCCTGCGCCCGCGACGCCGCGACGTTGAATCGACGCTTGTACTGATTGGCCGTCAGCGGCACGAAGTGCTGCTCCGGCGTCACCACCATGGACAGGAAGACGACGCTGCGTTCATCGCCCTGGAAGTCGGGCGGTGTTCCCACCCGCAGCCGCCGTTGCTCCCACTGCTCGATTCCGATGCGCCGCACCAATTCGCCGCGGATCGCGTCGACCTGCGACTGCCCTTGCAACACAACGATTCCGAACGTCTTTCCGTCGTACCGGGGATCGACGAGACATTCGATGAGCTGATCGACGAGCGCCTTCGCCTCGACGTGGTTGGCGAGCGTCGCGTCCCTACCCGACACCGTGGCGTCGGGAACGTAGGTGTGCCGCAGGGGCGGTAGCCGGTCTGCACCGAACTGCCGCACCGGCACCAGAGGAAGCTCACCGTAGAACTGGGTACTCGACCAGTTGATGATTTCGGGCATCGACCGGAAATGCTCACGCAACCTGACCACCTGGCCGAAACTGGTACGCAGGATGGAGAACAGGCTCGACCGGGGAGTCAGCGTCGCTTGCACGTATTCCGGGAGATCCGGAAGGTAGGCATCCAATCTGGTGAAGACGTCGTCGAGCGTCCCGTTGGTGGGGATATCGGCGGGCGCGCATTGCTTGTCGTCGCCTACCACGATCACCCGCGGTGCCAGCCACAGCAGGAAGAGGTTGGTGATGTCGGCCTGGCTCGCTTCGTCGACGATGACGACGTCGAAGCTGCCCGGAACCGGCGGTATGGACGCGAGAACCTGCTGCAGCGGCATCACCCAGGCGGGCACGGCTCCCTGCGCCTCTCCCATTGCGGATCTGGCTGCACTGCGGTACTTCTCGGCGTACTTTCCGCCTCCGGCACCGATGTTGGAGATGTGCTCTCGGTACGTTTGGAGCGCCCGCACCTGGTCGGCGGTGAGATTCTCGAGGCAGTCCCGCCACGCGGCCGCGGCCGCCAGCCGAGCGGTCAGATGTGCCAGATCGGCGTCGAGGCCGTTCAGTTCGGCTTCGAGTTCCTGCTCGCGCCCGGCGCGATGCTGTTCGGTGACCCACTGACGGGCACGACGCCACGCCCACGCCTCCGACAGCTGCCAACTCATCTCGTCCCATTCGGGAAGCGTCGCTGTCCGGCGCACCAGCTCGTAAAAAGCCGGGGCGACGGGGGCGAGGCGGTCGGACAACTCGTCGAAGAGCAACTGATCGTGCTGCTCGGCGCGCGCCCTGGCGTATTCCGCGAGGGCAGCGGACAGTGCCGCGTTGTCGGCACGGTCGAGTGCGGAAACCAGAGCGGTGCCCTCGGGGGAGGGACCCGAGTCGATCTCGGCAGACACCGCCGAGACGATGGCGTCGAGTTCTGCACGCGCACTGTCGACGTCGGTACGGGTGGTGATGGCCTCGGCCGCACCGGCGACCGCGGTGGCGTCGCGAAGTGTGCGCATGCGGGGGGCAGTGGGCGACAGCGCGAACAGCTCACGGGCAAGCGCATCGCGCGCCACGAGCAAGGCACGCACCCGCGCGATTCTGCCGACCATCAGGTTGAGGCTGTCGACCTGAACGGCGCGGGAACCGTTCATCTCCACCGGAATGCCGAGATCGCCCAACAGTGTTGCCGCGGTCTGGGCGGCGTCGTGCGCGCGTAGGTGTTCCGTGACGAGCCGGACGGCAGCGGCCGTGGTGGCGGGTAGTCCGTCGACGGTCGCCTCGATGCCGAGCTCCTCGACGGCCTTCTGCTCGTCGCTGCGCCGAAAGCGCGACTTCCATTCCACGGCACCGGATTCCATGGCCACCGCCAGCGCCCCGACCGCGTGGAGTGCAGGCCTGCTCATGACGGAACTCTGGACGTCGTGCGCGCCGATGTAGCGGTCGGCGGCGGCGGCCGCTTCCACGATGGCAGGCAGCGCATCCAATCGGCCCCACAAATGCGTGGCCCGGCCGGCGAGAACCGTGTCGGCCAGTTCGTGGAATCTGCCGTCGAGTTCGAGGACGTCGTGCGCCCGGGCCTGCAGTTCCTTGCAGTGCCGGCGGACCGTGTGCGCGGTATCGGTGTCGACGCCGCCGAGGACGTCCAGTAGATGCGCCGACTGCGGGGTGTCGATGGGAACGGTGGTCGACGCCCGTGCGCAGAGCCGTTCGAGCTCTGCGCGGTTGGGCAGAAGTGCGTCGAGTGGCGGCAGACTTTGCCGCGAGCGCAGGGCACGTTCCGGTGTTGCCGTCACACAGAGTGCGCGCAAGGTGTCGAGCTCGGCGCCCGTCAGCGGCGATTCCTCGCTCAGCAGGGGTCCGGGGAGCCATTGGAAGTCGGCCTGCAGGGCAATGACCTTACGGACGATCGTGGCGGCCGTGCCTTCGTAACCCTCGGCCACGGGATCGTAGAGGTACGTCTCGGATTCGCGCAGTGCCGTCACGCGGTCGAGTACGACCGCACGTTTCTGCATTGCCTCCGCCCGCTGGGCCCGCAGGTCGGCGATCCGCTTGCCCTCGCTGTCCGGGTTGAACGACGACTTCCGCTCGGCGATCGTCGCGACACTGCGGTTGAGCTCGTCGGATCCACCGCGCGAGAGGTCGGTGATCGAGACGCACAGTTCCTGCATCTCGGGCGGCAGCTTGTCGCGGAGCACACGCAGCGCCTGAGCCTTCTCGCTGGTGACCAGCACCCGCTGTCCCCGGGCGAGGAGGGCCGAGACAAGATTCGCGATGGTGTGGGTTTTCCCCGTCCCGGGCGGCCCCTCGACCACCACCCCACTGTCTCCACCGAGGCGCTCGATGATCTGCGACTGCTCGGCGTTGGCGGGAAGGGGGAACAGAGGGTCCTCGGCGAGCGTGGCGGGCGCGGCAGCACCCGTGCGCTGCAGCCACGTCACTCGGTCCGCAGGCTCGATCGCGTCGACCAGCTGGGCAAGCCCGAGCGGGACCGTGGCACCGTCGCGTTCGAGATGGGCGATCATCTTCTCGTAGTACTCGACGAGCGCGAATGCGCTGCGCTTGCGAAGGACCAGCGCGGGTGCGGGGGCGAGTGTGGCCGTCCCCGTCTCGTCCGGGGGCTCGACAGCGTCACGGACATCGATAGCGGTGGTGACCGCCAGCGGTGCCCACTCCCGGAGGAACTGCCCGATCTCGGGGCCGAGCGGGGAGGTCGCGACCTCCTGCAACTGCTGTTGCAGTCGCATCGACTGCGAGCTGTCGTAGAGTCCGAGCCCGGTCAGCAGCTGGGAATCTTCGAGCCGGGGCGCTGTGCTCGGCGTCAACCGCACGAGGAGGTCACCTGTCCGAACGTCGCGGGAAATCCCTGCGGGCTGCGTGACGAGGTGGGTGCGGATACCGGCATCCGGACCCACACCGGGAACGGTGAGCAGACCGCAGGCGAGGACGAGTTCGATCGACTCGGGCCGGGCATTCAGCTCCTGCAGTATCGACTGCAGTGACTGGTACAGCTCGGCGTGCGGGCGCTGTTCGCGATCCGTCGCCGCCCAGGCCTTCCACCGCGGCAGGTACGCGTCGAAGGCTTGCCGGACCTCGTACGCCCGGCGGACGTCGTATTCCTCGTCGGAGTCTTCCGCATAGGCGTCCGATGCATTCAAGGTCAGTTCGGGCCGCGAGCTGTCGGATCGGGCAGCCGCATCCACCCAGCCGTGCAGAACGGGCGGCAGTGCCGGTGGATCCTCCACGGCAGCGACGGGCGCTCGGAGGACAATGTCACCCTGTGCTGCATCTGCCGAGGGTCGGAGCACCCTGCCTTCGCGGTACAGCCATTCCACCTGTTCGTGCTGGTCGACGCGCAGTACAGGCTTGGTGCGAGCCCTGACGATTTCGCGCAGGAACTGCAGCAGCCGCTGGACGCGGCCTGCAAGCTCGGCGTCGGTTTCGGGACTCGACAATGTAAACCTCTGAGAGTTCTCGGTGATGGTCGGCGCTGGCCCCCGCCCCGCACACTATCGGGTCGACAGGGAGGAGATCGAGGCGTAGTCCCCGTTCGGAGGCAGGAAGAGCGCCCGGCAGTTGCGCAGGTCACAGGGACTGGACGGTCGCCTGGCACCGCCGCGCATCGATGCCCGTCCCCGCCACACCCCATTCGGACCATTCGGTCTCTAGTATCTGTCCATGGCCGATTCGCGCATCACCAAAGCCGGTGCCGTGCTGGCCACCGCCACTCTGCTGGCTTTCGGAACCGGTGCCGTCGGGGCTGCCGACCCCGCCCCGGGGTCGCGGGTCACGGCGTCTTCCGAGGGATTCGCCCTCGACGGTCAACACTGGTGGCCGACGGGTTTCAACGCCTATCAGTTGGCCACCAACTGGTCTGTGAACTGGGGTTGCGGGGCCATGGTCGATCTCGGGTCCTACTTCTCGTCACTTCCGCCGCACTCGCTGACCCGGTTCAACCTCTTCCAGGCACTGGCGATCAACCGGTTCACCGGGCAGCTCGACTTCGGACCGATCGACGCCGTCTTCGCTGCCGCCGAGGCACACGACCAGATGGTGATCCCCGTCCTCGCACCTCAGGACGGCGCGTGTGAAGACGACGTGTTCAAGGGCCGGCAGTGGTATGTCGACGGGTGGCAGACCATGACACCGGGGGCTCCCCGCACGTTGATGAGCTTCCAGGACTGGATGCACACCGCCGTCGACCGGTACAAGAACTCGTCCTCACTCGCCGCCTGGGAATTGGTGGGCGAACCGGAGACGAGCACTTGCACGGACGCGGCCTGTTCGTGGTGGACTCGGTCGTGTGGCCCAGACGCCGCGCAGGTATTGCGGGACTTCTTCGACGACGCCGGCGCCGAGCTCCGCGCCCGCGACCCGCGGACCCTGATCACGGCCGGATTCACCGGCGGCGGGCAATGCGGCACCCAGGGCGATGAGTACCAGTTCGTCGGGGCGTCGCCGTATGTGGACGTCGTCCAGTATCACGACTACGGCGCCGACGCCGTCCCGCTGCCGGGCGATCAGTGGAACGGTCTGGGTCGACGACTCGAACAGGCGGAGGCGCTGGGGAAGCCGCTCCTCATGGGCGAGATCGGTGAACTCGCCGGATCGTGCGGCGACCTCGATGACCGGGCCGCACACATCACCACGAAACTCACCGGCCAACGCGATGCGGGCGCAGCCGGGGCACTGTTCTGGGCGTTCGTTCCGGATCCCCGGCCCACCGAGTGCACTTACGACGTGGGGCCCGACGACCCGCTGTGGGATGTGGCCGAGCAGTTCGGGTTCCTCGGCTCGGGTACCGCCCCGGGCGCCTACTGAAGACTCAGGACACGAGCACGCGCACCGTCTCCGCTACGCACGCCGGCTTGTCGGATCCTTTGATCTCGATGGTGTTCTTCACGACCACCTGGGCACCTTTGGCCGTGCGTTCGCAGGAGACGATCTCCCCGCCGGCGCGGATCGACGCCCCTACCCGGACCGGTTCCGGGAAGCGAACCTTGTTGAGCCCGTAGTTGATCACCATCTTCACTCCGTCGACGCGCATGATTTCTGCGCCGAGCTTCGGCAGCAGTGAGAGCGTGAGATAGCCGTGCGCGATCGCCGCGCCGAACGGGCCGTCCGCGGCACGCTCCGGGTCGACGTGGATCCACTGGTGATCTTCGGTGGCGTCGGCGAAAAGGTTCACGCGGTCCTGCGTGACCTCCAGCCATTCGCTGAAGCCGAGGGACTCCCCTACCGCAGCTTCGACCTCGTCGATTCCGTTGAACACGCGCATGTCGGTACTTCTCCTCGTTGGTTCACAGTTCAGAGTGGTTGGGGTTGTTCAGTGCCCACCGCGGCGGAGCGTGACTCGGTAGGTGTAGTGCTCGGGCAGGAAGTAGCTGACCGCGAGTTCGACGATCCGGCCTTCGGCGTCGGTGTACAGGCGGTCTACTCGCAACATCGGGTGCTCGACGTCGCAACCCAGCTCCCGGGCAACGAACTCGGTGGCCGGCGCCACGGTGATCGACTGCGCCGCCTCGACGATGGGGCTTCGCAGGTGCGGTTCCAGCAGGCCGATGATCGTGTACGAGCTGACGGCACCCTCGGCCATCTCGGGCGCGTCGACGACGAGCCGTGCGATCTCGTCGGGAAGGTAGACGGTGGTCAGCACGAAGGGTGTGTCGTCGTGACGTCGCCGGAACACGACCGTGTGGACGAGGTCGGTATCGAGCCGGAGCCTGCTCGCCGCCTCGATGTCGACCCGGCGGCGCAGCGGCGAGACCACCTCCATGGTTGTGTCCGTGGACAGATTCATCAGGTCTTCGATGGATCCGAGCTGACGCAGGTAGCGGCCATCGGACTCGGCCGCGAAGGTGCCACGCCCGGGCACCCGGTAGACGATGCCCTCGGCCACCAGATCCTGGAACGCCCGCCGGACCGTTTGACGACTCACCCCGTGTTGCTCCGCGAGCTCGAATTCGGTGGGAAGTTTCACGCCGTCGCGGTATTTGCCCGCAGCAATGTGCTCGCGCAGCTGTTTAGACACCAGCTGGTACGCCGGCTCGCTCTCTCGTTCCCTACCGTTCATCGCGCACCGATCCTACGTGCAGGTTGTGGGACTATAGACCGCCTCGGGCCACGAGTTGCGAGACGATGACGTTGCGCTGAATCTCATTGGTGCCCTCGCCGACGATCATCAGCGGTGCATCCCGGAAGTACCGCTCGACGTCGTACTCGGTGGAGTAGCCGTACCCACCGTGAATACGGACCGCCGACAGCGCGATCTCCATCGCCACCTCCGACGCGTACAGCTTCGCCATACCCGCCTCCATGTCGCACCGCTCGCCGCTGTCGTACTGCTCGGCCGCATGCCAGGTCAGCTGCCGCGCCGCCGTCAACTTGGTCGCCATGTCGGCCAGATAGTTGCCGATCGACTGGTGCTTCCAGATCGGCTGGCCGAAGCTCTCCCGCTGCTGGGCGTAGGCGAGGGAATCCTCGAGCGCCGCCGTCGCCACTCCCAACGCCCGGCAGGCCACCTGGATGCGCCCGGTCTCGAGACCCTTCATCATCTGCCCGAACCCCTTGCCCGGGGCGCCGCCGAGGATCGCCGTGGCCGGAATGCGATAACCGTCGAACGAGAGCTCGCACGTCTCGACACCCTTGTACCCAAGCTTCGGCAGATCCCGCGACACCGTCAGACCGGGACCGTGCTCGACCAACACGATCGAAATACCCCGGTGCTTCGGATTCGCACTCGGATCGGTCTTGCACAGCAGAGCGATCAATCCCGAGCGGCGGGCGTTGGAAATCCACGTCTTCGACCCGGAGATCACCAGATCGTCGCCGTCGGACTTGGCATTGGTCGACATGGCCTGCAGATCCGATCCCCCACCGGGCTCGGTCAGCGCCATCGTGGCCCGGATCTCGCCCGTCGCCATCTTCGGCAGATACTGCTGCTTCTGCTCCTCGGTGCCGTATAACGACAGCAACTTCGCCACGACGGTGTGCCCGCCCATCGCCCCGGCCAGGCTCATCCACCCACGGGCCAACTCCTGCGTCACCTGCGCATAACACGGCATCGACACCGGCGATCCGCCGTACTCCTCCGGCACCGCCAACCCGTAGATCCCGATCTGCTTCATCTGCTCGATCCACTTCTCGGGGTACTCGTTGGCGTGCTCCACCTCCTGCACCGTCGGCTTGACGTCGCGGTCGATGAAAGCCCGCACCGTCTCGACCAGGTACGTCTCTTCCTCGTTCAACTTGCCCATGAACCCTCACCTCGCGCGCTCGACATTTGTACGGCCATAGTTGCGCTTTGTTCGTCGTAAGTCAAGAATCCGTCTTGACATAGCCGGTTAGGCCCTGCCAGCATCGTGTGCGGTCCTGAAGTTCTGGCCGTACATATCGGCCGTGCCCGGCTATCTCGAAACCCGGCAATCCCGAAACGAGGAATGAAGCATCGTGCAGAACCTCACCCGCAGGCGCGCCGTCCTGGTGGCCCCCGGATCCGACGAACGCAAAGCACTGAAGGCTTTGCAGTCGAACGCCGACGAGGTGGTCCTCGATCTCGAGGACGCCGTCGCACCGGCGAAGAAGGCTGCGGCCCGCGATCTCGTCTCTCGCCTCGTGCGCGAATCGGACGGCTCCCGGGCAGTCTCCGTCCGCATCAACGCGCTCACCACACCGTGGGCAGCGGACGACCTCGCCGCATGTGCCGAGCTCGGCCCCTCGTTGACGAGCATCGTCGTTCCCAAGACCGAGACGCACCAGGATCTGCAGGACGCCGCGGACGCCGTCGGGACCGTCCGACTCCAGGCGCTGGTGGAAACACCGCGCGGCGTACAGAACATCGATGCGATCTCACGGGCCGATCACCTCGATGCGGTCATCATCGGCTACGCCGATCTGGGTGCCGCACTGGGACGTTCCCGCGCAGCCCTCCCCGAGCACTGGCTCGTCATTCAGGAGGCGGTCCTCGTGGCCGCTCGCGCCGCAGGTATCCAGGCGATCGACGGCCCCTTCCTCAGCATCGCCGACGACGACGCCTTCCGGCACTCGGCGTCGTGGACGAGCGCCCTCGGATTCGACGGCAAGTGGGTGATCCACCCGAACCAGATCTCCTCTGGCGCCGCGGCATTCACTCCCTCGAACGCCGACGTCGAGAATGCGCGACGAGTGATCGACGCGCTCGCCGACGCGGAGGCGGCCGGAAACGGCGCCGCGCAACTCGACGGTCAGATGCTCGACGAGGCCGTCGCAGTTGCGGCACGACGGGTTCTCGCACAGGTGGGTGGACAATGACGATCACGCAGACGTACGTCGGTGGACCGTATTTCGACGAACTCGAGATCGGTCAGGTTTTCGATTCGGCTCCTGCCGTCACTCTGACCAGTGGCCTCTCGGCCACCCACCAGGCAATCCTCGGCGACCGGATTCGGCTGCCACTCGACACTCACCTGTCGCGGGCGGTCACCGGAGCGTCCGAGGGTGTGGCCAACCCGGGACTCGTGTGTGACCTTGCGATCGGACAGTCGACGGTGGCCACCCATCACGTGAAGGCCAACCTCTTTTACCGCGGCCTGCGGTTCCACCACTTCCCGCACCTGGGTGACACCCTCCATACCCGCACGGAAGTAGTGGGATTGCGCGAGAACTCCGCGAAACCCGGGCGGAAGCCCACGGGCCTCGCCGCCCTGCGGATGACGTCGACCGATCAGGACGGCCGGACGGTCCTCGACTTCTACCGCTGCGCGATGCTTCCCCTCTCCGAGAGCCCCGATGAGAACCGCGTCCGGAAGGCGGACGACCTGTCGGCCGTCGGTCCGCAATCGGAGCAGCCCTTCGGCGCACCGGAAGGATGGGATCTCGGCGTGTACCGCGAGAAGGTGCCCGGCGAACATTTCACCCCCGCCCTCGCCGGTGCGGTGTTCCGCAGCAGCGGTGATGTGGTGTCCAGCGCACCGGAACTCGCACGCCTGACCCTGAACATCGCGGCCACACACCACGACGAGCGCGTCGGCGCCGACGGCCGGCTCGTCTACGGCGGCCACACGATCGGAATCGCCCTCGGGCAGGCCACTCGCGCCCTGCCCAATCTCGTCACCGTCCTCGG
Organism: Rhodococcus sp. ZPP; assembly: GCF_017656075.1. NCBI lineage: Bacteria > Bacillati > Actinomycetota > Actinomycetes > Mycobacteriales > Nocardiaceae > Rhodococcus > Rhodococcus sp. ZPP. Next base: position 3,779,068 of record NZ_CP058638.1, on the reverse strand, counting down.
CTGGAAGTCGTGCGATCACACCGGGCCCGTCCATGAGGGCGACACCCTCACCAGTGAACTCCGCGTCGAGAGCGCCGACGCCCTCGCCGCTGGGGGTGGACTACTCCACCTTCGGTCGCTGGTGTTCGCGCACAACGCCACAGCCTCCGACGTTCCCGTCCTCGACTGGCGTTTCACCGCCCTCATGGCCTGATCTCCACCATCAAGGAGCTTCTCTCGTGACTGCCCACACTCCCCTTGCCGGACTTCGGATCGTCGAGGTCTCCAGCTTCATCGCGTCCCCCCTGTGCGGGCTGACGCTGTCTCAGCTGGGGGCCGAGGTGATCCGGGTCGACCCCGTCGGCGGCTCCGCCTGCTACAAGCGCTGGCCGGTCACGAGTGACGGTGAGAGCATCTACTGGACCGGTCTCAACCGCGGTAAGCGGTCCGTGGCCGTCGACATGCGCAGCCCCGAGGGGCAGGAACTGGTGCAGCAACTGGTGACGGCCCCCGGTGCGGGTGGCGGAATCCTCGTCACCAACGCCGGTGGCCGTGACTGGCTCGCCCACGACGCGCTCAGCGCCCGGCGCTCCGACGTCATTACCCTCGAAGTTCTCGGTGGCACCGACGGTTCCCCCGCCGTCGACTACACCGTCAATGCGGGACTCGGTTTCCCGTCCATCACCGGTCCCACCGATCATGCCGGTGTCGTCAACCACGTCCTGCCCGCGTGGGACGTGGTGTGTGGGTTGTACGCCGCGCTGGCTGTTGCCGCCGCCGTCCGGCACCGCGACGCCACCGGTGAGGGCACCCACATCCGCCTGCCGCTCGAGGACGTCGCGCTCGCCACCGCCGGCACGCTCGGCTACCTCACCGAAGTCCAGATCAACGGCACCGGCAGGCCGGCGACCGGAAACTCCGTCTACGGCACGTACGGAACGGATTTCACCACCAGCGACGGCGAACGGTTCATGATCGTCGCCCTCACCCCACGTCACTTCCGTGACCTTGTCGCCGTCACCGGAACCACGGCCGCGGTGGAGGCACTCGCCACCGCACTCGACGTGGACTTCGCACGCGAAACCGATCGCTTCACCCACCGCGACGTCCTCACAGCCCTGTTCGCCCGCTGGTTCCGCGAACACACCGCAACCGAAGTGGCCGAGGCACTCTCGAAGACGTCCGTGCTCGCCGAGCGCTACCGCACCTTCGAGGAAGTGGTGAAGTCCGGTGAACTCGAGAAGAACCCGATGTTCACTCCCCTCGATCAGCCGCGCATCGGCACCTACCTCGCGTCCGGGCATCCCGCTTCGTTCGACGGCCACCATGCCACCGTCGCACCGGCATCCGCGGTGGGAGAAGACACCGCACAGGTCCTGAGGGACTGGCTCGGCACGCCGGAATCCGACATCGCCGCGCTGCACGAACGCGGAGTCGTCGCCGGCTGAGCGGAAGAACTACTGCGCCTCCACCAACTCCCAGCCGGTGCTGAGATCACACACGAGGTCGGGGATACGCCGGACGACGCGTTGGGTGTCGACGAAGTCCCGGAACGGCATCGCGAGAATCGCGTGCATCTCTCCGGGACGTGTCTCCACCAGCCGTTGGTAGGACGGAACGATATCGCTGACGATGTACTCCCAGCGTGGTTTTCGGTCCGCCCAGTTGAATTCGGGCAGGGGTGCCCGCAGTCGCAATTGGCGTCCGTCGATATACCCGGTCACCGACAGCGGTGCCGCCTTTCCCGGCGACCTCGAGCCGGGGACCGACGGTTGGGCGGCCACCGTGGTGGTGTAGGTCAGCGCCCTCCCCACTCCGTCGCGGGCCGCGGAGGTGGTGTCCCACTGGTCGGCGATGATCTGGTTCTGCTCGCGTGACGCCATCCGGAACAAGGCATCGGCGTATCCGGACTTCGTGCCCGAGAAGACACCTTCCCACGCGATCCTGGCGTTGTCGTCGAGCAAACGTGCCGCCGCGAACTCCTCGACTGCTGCCCGTCCACCGTTCAGGTACGCCTCGTGCATCGGCACCATGTCGAAGTAGATATGCTTCTGCATCATCAGCAGTCGCTTCTGATACCAGTCGACGTCCTCGGCTGTGATCGACGGCCCGACGGTTGCCAACGTCCTCACATCGGACGGTAGCCACGACAGCGCCTCGGCGGGCAAACCGCGGATCGACGATGCGACTGAGTTACCGAGGGCGTGGATGGCGTCGACGTCGAGCACGGTCCTGCCCATGTCGAGGTCCCAGAAACCGGCGGCGAACGAACCGCCGGCCATTCCCGCCATGCCCGACCAGTAGAGTTCGGCGCGCTCGCGTTGATAGCGGCCGTAGTTCTCGTAGACGCGATCGACGACGGTCGCATTGGCGATCAGTCCGGCATTCGGATCCCACGTCGCCAGATCGATGCCGGACGCTTCCGCTCCTCGGGCCAGCCAGTACTGGTGCAGCAGTGCCGAATACCGCACCGGGGCAATACCGTCGGCCCTGGCCGAGGACAGTGCGGTGCCGAGGACGGCCGGGTCGGTGGGCAGTCGTGGGTCGAGACCGCCGATCGCCTCGGCGTCGGCGTTGGACGGCGCGAGATCGATCAGACCGTCGTACCCAGCGGCGTGCGCGACGCCCTGACCTGGGACCGCCAGGGCTGCCACCCCCAGAAGTGCAGTGAGCAAGGCGCGAATCGCTGGTCTCCGACGCGAAGGCCGGTGGTCGGGCAGGCGCATAGAGATATCGAACAACATATATGTGATGCGGCGCGGTCGAATGGCGGAACTGTCCCGCTTCGATCAGTCGGTCAGGCGGCCCAGCACGGACGAGAGGATCGTGTGCGCGTCGGCGATGACCGCCTCGATGGGCTGAGGTTTCTCCGACAACACCCACTGCTGCGCGATCATCAGGACGGCACCGACGAGCCCGGTGGCGAGGGTGTGCAGATGGGGATCCGGCGCCCGATCGATCGCCGGATTGATGACGAAGAGAACGGCGTCGACGAACTCGAGGGTGACCCGGCGATAGGCGCGGTCCACTTCCGGCCCGACACCCAGAACCTCCTGGAACGCGATCCGCGGGATTCGGGGATCCTCGGCGACGGACTCGAAGAATGCGGTGAGGGCGCCTCGCACTCGGGTGTCGAGGTCGGCGGGGTCACGGCCGGCGCCGGCGAGCACATCCTCCCGCAACCGATCGGTCACCGTGCCATACGCCGCAAGCAACAGCGCCTCGCTGTCGGTGAAGGATTCGTAGAAGTAGCGCTTGGTGAGCCCGGCGACCGCACAGATCTTCCCGACCGTCGCCGAGCGGTATCCGGTAGTGCCGAACACCTCGACCGCGGCGTCGATCAAGCGCAGTCGGCGCTCTTCCTGACGTTGCTGGGGTCCCGCACCGCGGTAGGTGCGACCCGGCTCCTCTAGCCTGGGCGAACTCACGACCCAATATTGACACTGACCGGTTCCAGATACAAACTGACACCGGACGGTGCCAGATAACTACGCCAGGAGATCGCCATGCCCACGCTCAGGAACAAGGTCGCGCTCATCACGGGCGCCGCACGGGGCATCGGGGCAGACACCGCCCGTGCGCTCGCCGCGAAGGGCACCAAGCTCGTCCTGATCGACCTGGATGCTGCGCCCCTGCAGGCTCTGGTCACCGAACTCGGCGACGACGTTGCCCTCGCCACCGTCGCCGACGTGTGCGACCTGCCCGCGATGCAGAGAGCCGTCGACGCCGGGGTCGCGAAGTTCGGCGGCATCGACCTGGTGCTCGCGAACGCCGGAATCGCCAGCTACGGCTCGGTGTCGCAGGTAGACCCGGCCACCTTCAAGCGCGTTCTCGACATCAACATTCTCGGCGCCTTCCACACGGTCCGGGCCGCGCTCCCGTCCGTCATCGAACGCAAGGGCTACATACTTGTCGTCTCCTCGCTCGCCGCATTCACCGCCGCACCCGGCCTCGCCGCGTACTGCGCCAGCAAGGCCGGGGTCGAGCATTTCGCCAGCGCCCTTCGCCTCGAACTCGCTCACCTCGGTGTAGCGGTCGGATCGGCGCACATGTCGTGGATCGACACGCCACTCGTCCAGGACGCGAAGGCGGATCTGTCGGCGTTCAATCAGCTCCTCGCCGTTCTGCCCGGCCCCCTCGGGAAGACGACGTCGGTACAGGCGTGCGTCGACGCCTTCGTTCATGCCCTGTCTCGCCGCAAGCGCCGCGTGTACGTACCCCGCTGGGTCGGGCCGGTGGGCTGGTTCAAAGCGGTGGTCACCTCCAGGATCGGCGATCGCGCGGTCCTGCCCCACATCCCGCGGATTCTTCCGTTGATGGACGAAGAGGTGGCCGCCCTCGGCCGGTCCACCTCCGCGCGCAACGTTGCGCTCGACGACGTGGCGGTCGACCCGTCATGACGTCCACCGACACCGCCGCCGACCTATCCGACACCGAGCGCGCAGTCGAGCATCTCGATGTGATCGTGATAGGCGCCGGCCTCTCCGGAATCGGCGCCGCGTACCACCTGCAGGACAAGTTCCCTGGCCGCACGTATGCGATCCTCGAGGGCCGCGACGCGATCGGTGGCACCTGGGACCTGTTCCGCTACCCCGGAATTCGTTCCGACTCCGACATGTACACCCTCGGCTACCGGTTCCGGCCCTGGGAGAACGACAAGTCGATCGCCGACGGCTCCTCCATCCTCGAGTACGTACGCACAACGGCCGCCGAGGCCGGCATCGATCGCCACATCCGGTTCGGACATCAGGTTGTCCGAGCCGAATGGTCGAGCGCCTCCTCGACGTGGACGGTCGAGGCCGAACGCACGGACTCCGGCGAGAAGATAACGCTGACAGCGGATTTTCTCTTCTCCTGCAGCGGCTATTACCGGTACGACGAGGGCTACACCCCGGATTTCCCGGGGCTGGAACGATTCGACGGCCAGGTGGTGCATCCCCAGCAGTGGCCCGAGGATCTCGACTACGCCGGCAAGCGTGTCGTCGTCATCGGTAGCGGCGCGACCGCGGTGACCCTCGCGCCGTCGATGGCGGCCGAGGCCGAGCACGTCACCATGCTGCAGCGCTCGCCCACGTACATCCTCTCCATGCCGGCCGAGGATGCGCTGGCCAACCGCTTCCGCAAGCACCTTCCCGCGCGCGTCGCCTACGGCCTTACGCGGCTGAAGAACGCGTCGGTCGCGGTCGCGATATACCAACTGTGCCAGCGTTATCCGGAGTTCATGAAGGGCCGTATCCGGCAACTGCAGACGAAGTGGCTTCCTCACGGTTACGACATCGACACCCACTTCACGCCGCGATACAACCCGTGGGATCAGCGTCTGTGCCTCGTCCCCAACGGAGACCTGTTCCGTGCCATCCGTCATGGTGAGGTGTCAATCGTCACCGATCACATCGACAGCTTCACGAGGAACGGCATCGCCCTGAAGTCGGGCGAGGAACTGAAGGCAGACATCGTGGTGACCGCCACCGGGTTGAATTTGCTTGCTTTCGGCGGAATGACGCTCGCCGTCGACGGCCGCGACATCGATCTCGCGGACACGATGGCTTACAAGGGCATGATGCTCAGCGGCGTACCCAATTTCGCGTTCGTCATCGGGTACACCAACGCATCGTGGACCCTGAAGGCGGACCTCGTGTGTGAGTACGTGTGCCGTCTTCTCGAGCACATGGACGAGAAGGGGTACACGAACTGCGTGCCCGAACGTGACGCGTCCGTCGACGAAGAACCGTTCCTCGACTTCGCCGCGGGTTACGTACTCCGCTCGGTGGAGTCGTTCCCGAAGCAGGGTTCGAAAGCCCCGTGGCGGCTGCGCATGAACTACTTCCGCGACCTCGTCACTTTCCGCCACGGCAAGATCGTCGACGACGCGATGACCTTCCGTGGGTCACGGCCGCCCCGTTCGCTCACGACAGGACACTGATTTCGCCCAAGCAGTCACGGGGCGGGAAGGATGTCCGCCGGGAGCGTCCATTCGGGTGGGATGGCCGTGGCCAGCTGACTGACGAGGGGATTGTCGGTGGTGTCGAGACACTCGATCAGCTCGCGCACCGGCACCTGGTCCGGCGCAGACGTCGGCTCGGGACCGAAGGCTCCCAGCACGTCGGATGTGTGCTGTTCCTTGCTCCCATAGGTGTTGGCGGCCACCGAGAAGTCGGGACCGAACGAGGCCGATGCGACGATGTCCGGTCCGTAGTCGGACCAGCCCCATTTGGTGCCGACGACGGAGGGAAGCGTGCTCGTTCCCCAGTCCTGGGTCGTTCCGTCCGCCGCGACGGGGGCGGCGGTGGCCATCCAGCGGAGAATAGGACTCGACGGGTCGGTGGCCTTCTTCGCCTCCAGGAAGGTGACGGTGTCGGCCGTGCTGGTGCTCGAGTTGCCCCAGAAGGCGGCGCCTCGCGTTGCAGTGAGACCGTACTCGCGGGCCACGGCGTCGATGGAGTGCGGATACTTGGCGTACGCCTGGGAGGCGGCGCCGTCGTCGCTGTCCCGAATCATGCGCTGACCGAGCTCACGGTCCTCGGCAGAACCGTCTCCGTGCCGGAGCATGTAGTCGGCCACATACAGTTTGACGGTCGACAGGCCGGGTCGGGCCTCCGCGGAGTTGGCGGTACCCACCCGCGTTCCGCTGGGTGAGTGCGCGAAAGACAGCGAGGTACGGTCGGGGACGGTGTCGAACCCATCCGGTGAGGGAGCGGCGTTCACCGAACCGGATTGGGCGGCCACTCCACCGCCGAGGAGGACTGCCACGGCTGCACAACGCGCGCAGAGCTTCTTCGCGCCTGCGGGGGTGAAATGGGGAAAACGCATAGTTGCGGGTACCCGCAGCGGGGACGGTGACACATCCCTGCCGGCGCGAGCAGTGCCCGCCGCGAACAACTCGACGCCCTTATGAGTGTGATACCTACTGTGGACTGAGCGTGTCAGGTCACCGGCCGGATCCTGGTTTGGCGAGTAGACGATGCGCTGCCGCCTTGACCGCGTCCGGGGTCACCGTGTTCACCGCCGCCATCGCCTTGGACATGATCGACCCGGCCACTACTTTGCGCTCACCCTTCATCATGGCCTCGTAGCCCTGCTTGGCGACCTCGGCGGGATCATCCTTGGGACCTTGACCGAGCTTGGTGTCGTCGAGCTCGGCGCGGCTGAAGAAGTGGGTGTCCGTGGGCCCGGGCATCAATGACGTGATGGTGACCGGGCTGTCTTTCAGCTCCCCTTGCAGCCCCTCCGCGAACGACTGCACAAACGACTTGGACGCGTTGTAGACGGCTTGATACGGACCGGGCATCGTGGAGGCCACGGACGAGGTGATCAGTATCCGCCCCGCACCACGGGAGACCATGTCGTCGAGCACGAGTTTGGTCAGGTGCACGGTCGACCTCACATTGAGGTCGATGATGGCGAACGTGTCGGCGAGGTCGGTGTCGACGAAGGCGCCGCCATGTCCCACACCGGCATTGAGTGCAGCGGCAGCGAGCGGGCGGCCGTCTGTGGTGATCGCCTCCCACACCGACGCCACACCCTGTTCGGTGCGCAGATCGGTGCGCACAGGTATCACACCGGCACCCGTCGACCTCAGTTCGGCGACGGCGGAGTCCAGGGCTTCGGAGTCCGCCACGACGACGAGGTCGTAACCGTCCTTGACGAACAATCTGGTCAGTTCGAGCCCGATCCCCCGGGACGCTCCGGTGACGAGAGCCAGTGGGCGTGCCATGGTCATAGTTCTCACCCCTCCGTGGTGTGGTTTCTCCGTCTACGGAGCCGCAGAATTGCCGAGGTCAGCATGCCGAGAATGAAGCCGAGAACTGCGGCGAGTAGTAAGGACAGCCCCAAAGCGAGGTCCAGATCCCAGCCGAAGTTGCTGGTGTCCCCGTTCTGCACGACGAACACGATCAGCGCTGCAAGGACGACGAGCGCGAATGGTCGTGAGTACCGCGGGTACGGAAGTGCGGCGCTTGACGGTGGTGGTCTGTCCAGCCGTTCCCGTGGGAACGTACGGTTGCTCGGTCACGAAAGAACCCCTCTTCACTGGGAGAAACAGTCGGCGATCACGGTGCCGAATACCCAGGTGCCGGCATCTCACACCGGCATATTTACCTCACACCGGCAGATCAGGGTGCGGTCGGAGTTGTGCGGGGAACACGGGTCACCGACGATGGAACAAGACTCATCTGACGCAGGTTTCCGCACACCTCACCGAGGAGAAGGCACCATGGGCGATTCTGGACGAGCACTCGACACCGTACGCAGCGCATTCGTGGGTCCGTTCCGCATTGCCGCGTCCGTCCGCCATGCACGGGTGTTCCACCCCAAGGGGCTGGTTATCGGCGGCACAGTCGAATTCAACTCGTCCTGGTGGCCGGGACGTACCCGAATCTCGTTGCCGGTGACCGCGCGGATGTCCGGTGGAATCGGTACTCCGTCCATGATCCCCGACGTACTGGGTCTCGCTCTGCGGATCGACCTGGATGAGGGCCCCACGCCGTGGGATCTGCTGTTGGCGAGCTCGGGCACCTCGTCGCTGACCCGCATGCTGCCGCTTCCTGCCACGGGATGGAACACCGCCCGATACAGCAGTCTCATGCCGCTCTCCTCGACGGGCGGACCGCCCACCTGGGTGCTTGCCGAACCGGTCGGTGAGCACCCGCCGACGACGTCGATCAACGCACTCGCCGATGCCCTCGCGATCGCGCCGCTCGCGTTCTCCTTACAACTGACTACTTTCACCAATTCACCCACGCCGTCAGGGCGTGTCGTGCTGAGCGATGTGCGCGACCTCGCGGATGACGAACAACCGTCTTTCGATCCGGTAGTGAACTGCCCACCCTCGATCGCGTTGCGGCCCGAGTGGCTTGCCGCAGCGCGGATTGGGGCGTATCGGGGCAGTCGCCGAGGTCGGGGCGCTACCGACGAATAGCGGTCAGGGCTTGTCCGGGTCGAGTGCTTCCTTGACCTTGCCGACGAGACCCCTTTTCCGTGCCCAGTGCGCTCGAGGCCGGGTCACCCAGGCTCCCGTCGTACGTCGGATAGAGCTTCGGATCCGGAGCGGGCGCACCGCCCTTGCCTCCCAGCGGCTGCGGGTCCGCGAGGAACCGATTCTCGTGGACGCCGTCGGGTGCCGGACCCGACGCCCAGCGCCCCTGATCACACGTCGTGCCATCGGACATGTGCCACAACGTTTCTGCGTGCTCGCTGTATTCCTCGTCGAACAACGCGTTCGGGGCGATACTGCCCTCGAGTCCGTCCGCCTTCAACTCCTCGATCGCCCCAGTCCGCCCCGAGGACCGAGATACTGCTTACGAGAAAATGATTGACGGTGGCGGGTCTATCCGGCGTCCGCCTGGTAGCCGATGGTGTCGAAGTCGGGGTCGGGGCCGACGCGGCTGAAGCTGTTCACCCAGGTTCGGTCGAGGCGGAAGCGGTCGATGGGCCTGACGGTGCGCAGCGCTCGCACGGCGGCGCGGAGCGCGGGTCTGTGGACGGGCCGCGGTGCACTCACCCCGAGCAGGTCCCGTACTTCCGGTTTGAGGGTGTCGATGACCAAATGCCGGATCGCCGGCCGCAGCGGTCGCGGGACATATGCACTGATGCCGCGAAGCTGTCCCTTGAAACTCTCGGCGGCGGCGATCGTCGGGGTGAAGGTGCGACGTTCGTAATCGTCGATCCAGTCGAGGAACTCGGCGCGGGTTTCCGGGACATCGCGCAGGCGCATGCCGCGGGCGACGCCCAACCAGAAGTTGAACCGGGCGTCGTTCTCCTTGTCGGTGAACCAGCGGTGTCCCACGGCCTTGGCGAATCGTTCGGGATCGAAGATCAGCATTCCCAGGACATGGACCTGGGTCTCGTTGCCGACGCCCTTGACCTGGCGATGAATGTCCTGGACCCGGTCGAACACCGCCTGCGCCTGCGGACTGCGGTGGCCGCGACGCATGAACTCGCCGAAGAACGTGAGGGTGTCGCGGTCACGCCGAACCGGTGTGCGGATCTGATCACCGGCGCCTTCGCGCCAGATCCGGTTCGCCACCGCCGGATTGCCGAGCGTTCGGGCGAATCCAGACGTGTACGCCATGTAGGCGAACAGCGGTGGAATGAGGACGTCCATGCTCAGATGGGTGATCTCGACATCGTGATCGATGGGGTCGAGGGAGTCGATCATCCGCATGATCTGCGCACCGCTCGCCCTCCTCGGCTCCCAGTACTGCGGAAGTGGATTTGCGGGGGTGGTGTTCTGCGGCGTCATGGTGATCCTTCATCGGTGGCGGTTCGGGTAGTTGCGGCAAGCCCGGTGACGACGATGTGGCGGGCCTGTTGCAGACATGCCTGCGCATCGGCGCGATCGAGCGCCGCCGCGTCACGGCGCAGGGTCAGTGCAGCCACGCCGTTCCATGCGCCGAACAGGAAATGGGCCAGCAGTCGGGCATCGACCGGGCCGGCCTCCCCGCAGTGCACGGCGTCCTCGATCCGGGACTGGAATGCCGCCCGCAACGCTTCGATTCGTGTGGACACGACCTGCTCGACCGCACCCGCAGCTCCGTCGGCCGGTTCGGTCGCGAGATAACGCACGAACACAGGGTTGTCGAGCAGGAACTGCATGTAGGCGGTGCCGGCGGCGGCCACCTGCTCCAGAGGCGAGGTGCTCGCGTCGAACGCCGCGGTCAGGTAACCGGTCGCCCGTTCGGCGACGCGTTCGGCCACCGCGACCGCGATCCCGTCTTTACTGCCGAAGTGCACGTAGACCGAACCGACCGAGACATCCGCAGCTTCGGCGATGTCGTCGATCCGGACCGCATCATGTGGCTTCGCCGCCATCAGGCCCTCCGCGGCATCGAGCAGCGCAGTCCGGGTACGCATCCGCCGACGGGCACCGCGCGGCAACGCCGGGCCGCCTCCCGTATTTGTAGTGGCGTTCATAACTGAACCGTACAACAAACCTGAGCGACACTTCAACCAACCGTCTGAGCTCGCGATCTGATCTCGCGAGATGGTTCGAAAGACATCGCTGAAAGCGAGCTTTCGAAACGTGGGCACAGGTGCAGATGGATGGGTGACCTCGGCGCTCTGCTGCGCGGGCGGCGGCCAACGTTCGGGTGCGCTCCGCGGCGCAGAGCATGCATCAGCGGCAGTATGGTTTCCCGCGAGACCGGGGTGCCGAGCGCCTCCTGGCTGCCAGACGCTTGCCCGGAAATGCCCTCGCCGCTCTGCCTCTCACCGGATTGGACCGTTCACGGGATCGACTGGATCAGGTGTCCCGCCGGGCGCACTCCCCCTTGGCCGTGGGGTGCCGTCGAACGAGCCATGCGCTCGCGACGGTCGCCGGTGCCATCGAGCACCTGCCACCATTGCGTAGCGGCGATGATCCTTCCACCCGCGCCTGACCCTGGTTTGCGACCGACGCCAGGAAGGGCAGACGTCCAAACGTAAACTACGGCACCCGGCGCGCCCGCCTGTCAGTCCCGCGGTGGCGGAGTCACTTCCACTCCGCCGGAGTCGTGTTCGGGTCCGGCGGCAGGGTTGTCGGCGGGTACGCGGCTACGGAACGCCGCCGCCTCGCTTCGTTTGCCGGCGTCGGTGCCCTTCTCCCCGCGGTACGGTCCTGGCTTCGGACGCGGCTTCCCGCCCGGGAATGCCAACCGCAGGATCGTCCGGTGCACCATTCCCCACTGCTGCATCAACGGTCCCGAGTTGTACGGCAATTGGTACCGTTCGCAGATGTCCTTCACCTTCGGTGCCACCTCCGAATAGCGGGTGCTCGGCATATCCGGGTAGAGATGGTGTTCGACCTGATACCCGAGGTTGCCGCTGATGATGTGGAACAGCGGGCTGCCGTCGATGTTGGCGGCGCCCACCAGTTGACGCACATACCAGCCGCCCCGGGTTTCGTCCTCCACTTCCTTCTCACTGAAGGTGTACGTCTGATCCGGGAAGTGACCGCAAAAGATGATTCCGTGCGCCCACACGTTACGGATGATGTTGGCGGTGAAGTCGGCCAGCGCGGTGGCGAGAAAGGTCCGCTCCATTCCGGGCAACATGCGGTCGAACACGTCCGCGACCGACGACCACCGGCCGCGAGCCCGATTGCCGCGCAGCAGTCGGCCCGCTTTCGACGTTGCCGGTTGACCGAGTCGCCCGCGGGCGGCGAGTTGTGCGAGCCCGAAGGCGCCTGCGCTGATCAAGGGCCAGCCGACATAGTCCTTCACGACCTGGGCGCGAGCCTTTCCGCCGATCCCTTTGAGGTCCTGCCACACTTCCTTCAACGGCTTCGCACCGGAGCGGACCGCCTCGAGGTCCATGTCGTGGAGCGCGACACCCCATTCGAAAAATGCCATCAGCACGACGTTGTAGAACGGCTGGGCGAGATAGACGGGGTGCCACCGCTGGTTCGGGTCGATCCGCATGATCTCGTATCCGAGGTCTTTGTCCTTCCCCCGGATATTGGTGTACGTGTGGTGAATGTAGTTGTGCGAATGCTTCCACGCCTTCGCTGTCGACGCCGTGTCCCAGTCCCACGTGGACGAATGGATATAGGGGTCGTTCATCCAGTCCCACTGGCCGTGCATCACGTTGTGGCCGATTTCCATGTTCTCGAGAATCTTCGCCATTCCCAGACACGCGGTCCCGGCCAGCCAGGCAGGTTTGCTGACCGAACCGAGCAACAGAACGCGACCGGCGACCGCCAGCTGACGTTGCGCGGCGATGACGGACTTGATGTATCTGCGGTCGCGTTCACCGAGATCGGCGTAGATCTCGTCGTGGATGGCGTCGAACTCGCGTCCGAGCGCCTCGATGGTGTCGTCACTCAAATGTGCGAGCGGGCTCTCGATGTCGATACTCACCAGCAGGTCCTTCCCCTATTTCACAGCTCGATTTCGATGTCACCTTCTGCGGTGTGGACGCAGGTGCGGACCGCCTGTCCGACGGCGTCGTCGACGACGTCCCCCGTTCGCAGGTCACGGAGCCGGCCCGCCTTCAGCGTCCCGACGCACGTGTGACAGATGCCGATGCGGCACCCGAACGGGAGCGTCAAGCCGGCGTTCTCCCCGGCAACGAGGATCGGTGTTCCCCCGTCGACCTCGGTTTTCACGTCGCTGTCCGAGAAGTGGACTTCGCCTCCTTCACCGCCGGCGTCATCGCCACCGATCACGGGCTGGAAGCGTTCCATGTGCAGGCGCTGCGGATCGCCGTGGTCGTTCCAATGCTCCACCAACTGATCGAGCATCTCGCCAGGACCCGACGCGAACACCTCGCGTTCACGCCAGTCGGGACAGAGTTCGGCGAGCGCGTCCGGTGTCAGCCGGCCCTCCCTCCCCGTGAGGCGGAGCACCAGCCGGAACCCGTCGTGGCGACGGTCGAGATCGCGGAGCGTCGAATCGAACATAGCCTGCTCCTCGCTGCGGGCCGAGTGCGCGACGACCACGTCGTCGACCGCATTCTTGTGGTCGAGGCTGCGGAGCATGCTGATGATCGGTGTAATACCGCTGCCGGCACTGATGAACAACAACTTGTCCGGCAAAGGGTCCGGAAGGGTAAAAGTGCCTTCCACCTCACCGAGACGCACGATGTCGCCGGGACGGATGTCGCGGACGAGATACGGCGACACTTTGCCGCTCTCCACCAGCTTCGGCGTAACGCTGATCAGCCCGTCATCCGGGTCGGGGTCCGAGGTGAGCGAGTAGGCGCGCCAGTAGTAAACGCCGTCGAGGACGACACCGAGTCGAACATACTGTCCGGCCTCGTGCCCGAACCACTCGTACTGGGGACGGATCAGGACGGTGGCGGAGTCGGCGCTGGCGGGCTCGACCCGTTCCACTCGCCCCCGCAATTCACGGGTGGTCCACAGCGGATTGATGAGCTCCAGATAGTCGTCCGGGCGGAGCGGGCTGAACAGGTGCCGCACCGCGCGCAGCATGAATCTGCGCACTACGGGAACTTTGGGACGAGCACCACGTTCCGCCATGACGACCACCGTAACTATTCCGCACTGCTCGGGTCAGCGTTCCGGGCGCGATCGGGTGAGAAAATCCGTCGGCGCGAATACTCCTGATGTGATTAACGCTGTTGTTCTTCGGGTACCGCGTCTGGTTCGGCAGTGTTCCCGTCGCTCTCGCGAAGTGCTCGTCCCTGCTCGATGTACTTCTGATACTTCTCGGCATTCTTGTCGGACACGCGGGTGTCGCGCGGCGGAAGCTGCAGCTCGTCTTCCGCCGGCAGTCCGGCTTGCAGTTCCCGGCCTCGCTCGAGTTCGGAATCGAGCTCGGCTCCGAACAGCAACGCCAAGTTGGTGATCCACAACCACAGCAGAAACACGATGACCCCGGCGAGAGAGCCGTACGTTTTGTTGTAACTGCCGAAATTCGAAACGTAGAGGCCGAACAGGACGGACGCCACGATCCACGTCACGATCGCGAGAAATGCGCCCGCACTGATCCAGCGGAACTTCGGCTGCTTCACGTTGGGTGTCACGTAGTACAGGATCGCAACCGCGACGACGACCACTCCCAGCACGAACGGCCACCGCGCAATGTTCCACACGGTCAGGGCGGTGTCACCGAATCCGATGGCGTCACCGACCGAACGGGCAACCGGCCCACTCAGCGCCAGCATGACGGCCGCCGCCGCCACGAGTAGGAGTCCGATCAGAGTGACCAACAGCATCAACGGACGTAACTTCCACACCGGACGCCCCTCGTCGACCTCGTACATGCGGTTCATGGCGCGGCCGAACGCGCCGATGTAACCGGACGCCGACCATACGGCGCCCAGGAGGCCGAAGATCAATGCCACACCGGCAGTGGGCGTTTGGACGAGCTGGGCGATGGGGTCCCGCAGGGTGTCCACTGCGGACGAGGGTCCGAGGTCGTCGACGATCTGCAACACCGAATCGGTGGTGCGCTGTCCCTGTCCGAAAACGCCGAGAAGCGACACCAGCGCGAGCAGGGCAGGGAACAGCGACAGGACGGCGTAGTACGTCAACGCGGCCGCAAGATCGATGCACTGATCGCGACCGAACTCGTGCGCTGTCTTCCGCAGAACGTACCCCCACGACGGTTTCGTCAGATCCGCGGGCGAGTCCGGTTTGCGGGGATCGTCGGGATCCGGTTCGGCTTGCTTTTCATCGACCATCGTCTTCTCCTACCCAGGAACCTCCTCCCGGAAACGGCGGCGGAACGGCGCGTCGCGGCTATGGCCGCGCCTCGTGCCTGGGTTGCCCGTGCGTTCGACGGGATTCCTTCATTTCGGACTCGAACACGTGCCGACGGCCGCCGCACAGCTGGCCGCGCACGGTGGCCTCACAGTCCCGGAAGGTGGACCAGTAGTGGTCGTCGAAGTCTTCGACGATCTGGAACGTCCATCGCCCGTGCAGGACGTTGCGGCCTACCAGCTCCTTTTCCACCTGCTCGGCGATGTCGTCACGTCCTGCGTCACGGAGTTTCTGGACCGCCTCGTCCAACATCAGGTCGGCGTGACCGATCAGCTGATGGAAGTCATACAAACGTCCACGGGCACGTTCCACCGTCTCGAGGGCCTCGGACAACTTGCCGGCCGCGGCGACCTCTTCGTCCGTCGCCTGCTCAGGCCTCGCATGGTCGGGGGGATTCGGGGTCTGCTGGTCTGTCATGGACTGCGTGTACCCGATCCGCCAGGCTCGTACCACCGCGACAGAGCGTGAGTCGGCGTCGGTCCGGCTGTTTCCGTCCGCAGGATCCGGGTAACGCGGAACAGACGAAGGGAGGATCCGTGCACTACATCGACAAGGCGAGAGAGCAGCTGGTCGACCTGGTCGGGAAGGTGGTCGACTCCACCGCCGGAAGCGGGAACAGTCAGACGCTGACGATCAGCAGGCCCCGCTCGGAGGTGGAACAGTTCTGGCGTGACCCCGGGAAATTGTCCGAGGTGCTCGGCGATGTGGCCGAGGTCCGGTCGACCGAACCCGGTATCTACGAGTGGACGCTGAATCCCGGCGCCGACGAGCTCACCACGTGGAATACCACGCTGGTGGAAGAAGACGGCAGGCTGCGGTTCGTCGGCAAGACGGGTGACGACTCCACCGCCGATCCACCAGAGGTCGAGCTCACATTTCGCGACGCACCGCACGATCTCGGAACCGAGGTGACGATCCGGGCGAAGACGCCGGTGCCCGACATCCTTGGCGGGGCGGCGACATTCAAGGCTCTCTACCGTGCCCGCGCGCTCTTGCAGACCGGCGAACTGCCCACTCTCAGGCATAATCCGAGCGCGCGTCACGCCGCTCGTTGAACGAGGAGAATCCATGCGTGCACTGTGCTGGAACGGCGTCAACGACCTGAGAGTCGAGACCGTCGACGACCCCGAACTCGTCAACCCACATGACGTCATCGTGCAGGTACGGCTGACCACTACCTGCGGTTCCGACCTTCATTTCATCGACGGATACCTGCCGGGCATGCGGGAAGGTGACGTGTTCGGTCACGAGTTCATGGGTGAAGTGGTGGACGTCGGCCCCGAAGTGACCGACACCAGGGTGGGTGACCGCGTGGTCGTTCCGTCGTTCATCGGATGCAAGTCGTGCTGGTACTGCGACCACGACTTGTATTCGGTCTGCGACACGACGAATCCGAATGCCGAACTGCAGCAAGCGGTCTTCGGCTACCCCACGGGCGGAATCTACGGGTATACCCACCCGTTCGGCGGATATCAGGGCTCCCACGCTCAGTACATCCGCGTACCGTTCGGCGACGTCAACTGCTTCACCATCCCCGACGGCATCACCGACGAGCAAGCCCTGTTCCTCTCCGACGCCGTCCCCACCGGCCTCATGGGCGCGGATTTCTGCGACATCTCGCCCGGTGACACGATCGCGGTGTGGGGCAGCGGGGGCGTCGGGTTGATGGCCGCACACACTGCCCGCCTCCTCGGCGCGGAACGGGTTATCGTCATCGATCGTTATCCTGAGCGACTTGCGTTGGCACGTCGGGAGTTCAGTGCTGAAACCATCGACTACACGTCCATCGACAGCGTGCAGGAGGCGCTACGCGAGACGACCGGCGGGCGGGGCCCGGACGCGTGCATCGACGCTGTCGGCATGGAAGGGCATGGCACCGGACTGCAGCAACTCTACGACCGCGCCAAACAACTGCTGAGGCTCGAATCCGACCGGGCAACCCCGTTGCGCGAAGCGATTCTCGCCTGCCGTAAAGGCGGGATCGTGTCTGTCCTCGGCATCTACGGACTGACGGACAAGTTTCCGATGGGTGTGGTGACCAACAAGAGTCTGACGATCCGGACGGCACAGCAACACGGTCAGCGGTACATGCCGCGGATGTTCGACTACGTCCAGCAGGGCGACCTCGATCCCTCATATCTGATCACCCACGATATGTCCCTCGAGGAGGCAGTGCGCGGATACCAGGTGTTCAAGAGCAAACAGGAAGGGTGTGTCCGGGCCGTCTTCCGGCCGTGACTGCCAATGTTTCGGTAACTACTCGATCGGGCACGCAACAACTATGAGTATCGAAGATGGTCCTGGTGACACCCTCAACCCAGCCGAAAGCCTCGATGCCGACGACGTGCGGAACAACGACGGCGACGACGTCGTGGACCCGCCGGAGCACTGGAGTGAGGCCGACAAGTTCGGCATGACACCACGCGAAGAGCGTGAAGGCGAGACTCTCGACGAGAAATTATCCGAGGAAGAGCCCGACGTCGAGGTCGAGGTGCCGCCGGACATTCCCGTGGCCGCCGCACCGGACGACTCCCTGACCGAGGAGGACGTCGACCGAGTCCTCGACGACGACGTCGAGATTCCGGGCGAGGGCAGAAAGTCCGCGGATGTGGTCGAGGGCGTAATCGTCGAAGATTCACGGGTCGACAAAGGTCAGGTCGACGGCACTCCTGAAGACGGCGACTCGCTCTTTCCCATCGTGGACTGACAGCGCACTCGGCACAGTGAACAAGGGAAAAGTGGATGAACGTGGCACAGGCGCCGGAGCGCGAACGCAGCGCGGCGACAAGCGAGCGCGAACAGAATTCGACCGGGGGCGAACGCTCACTGAACGGCTACGCGGCGACGATGGCCGCGTACACCTTCGTCGTCGCCGTGGTCACGGTGTTCGGCGCTCTCACCAACCGGCAACTCCCGCGTGCCATGACCGTGCGAGAACTCGTCATCACCGCGTTTGCGGCGCACAAACTTTCCCGCACGGTGACCAAGGACGCCGTCACCACGCCGCTCCGCGCACCGTTCACCCAGCATGCCGGGGACGGGGGGCCCGGCGAGGTGATGGAGAAGCCGCAGGCCTCCGACGGCGTCAAGCACAGCATCGGCGAACTGCTGACCTGCCCGTTCTGCTTCGATGTCTGGGTGATCACCGGTTTCACCATCGGGCACGTCTTCGCCCCCCGCGCGACACGCATGGTGGCCGATGCGATGGCGGCTCTGGCCGGCGCGGACTTCCTGCAACTCGCGTACGCCACCGCCCAACAGGTGGCGGAAGGCTAGTTCGCGGCCCGGCCGGCGGACTCGGCGGTGAAGTTGTCGACGATGTCCGACGCGGTTTCCCGCAGTTCACGTTGATCGAGAATTGCGCCACAGCGTCATCGTCGACGCGCCGCCGCAGCGGGCGGTGTCCCTCAATCAGGGCTCCACCGAGATCCTGCTCTCGCTCGGGCTGGCCGACCGGATGGCCGGAACCGCCACCTGGGCCGACCCGATCCGCGCGAACCCGGCCGAAGGTGAACGGTGTTGTCAGACCCGGTTGCAGCCCGCCGGGCACGGTGAGCTGCACGGTGATCGGCTCGTCGGGGCGGCCGGTTCGGTCAGCTGCTCGACCGGCTGCCCGGAGGCCAATGCCGTTCCCGGTGCAGCGTGAGCGCGGCGGGCGGTGCGAGAATGTTCACGGCGGCGGCCGCGGATTTGATGGACACCAGCCGGTCGGTGAGGCTGCGGCTGGCGTTGACGACGGTGAACGCCAGCCGGGCGCGGTCGGCGGGATCGTGCTCGAGGTAGATGTTGTGCACCTAAATGTCCCGATCTCGAGGCTGCTGCCGTTCACCGCGGACACCTGATCGGAGGTCTGCAACATTCGGTGGCCGGGTGAAGCCCGGCTCGATGAGCATGTCGATGTCCGCGCAGCCGTCGTCACCGAACACCGCCGAGTCGGTATGCCAGGCCAGGCTGACGTTCGCAGAAGCGCGTGTTCGAGGATCAGGAATTAGTACTACTTGCGCCATCAGTTGTTTCATCCGACGCTCGCGCGATCGGGGACAGACCAGGAAGCGGTCGCGGCCACCTGATCAGGAAATGTTCGTGCGGGCGGCGGCGCGACTTCCGCGTGTGAGCAGGATTCCGAGCATGATCATGCCTGCGCCGAGAGTGAAGTGGAGCCAGTCGTCGGCGGAGTTGAGTGGAATGAAATTGGCGGATTCGTCCTTGTCGATCACCAACCCGAAAACCCATAATCCCAGGTAAATGAAGCCACCGAGGAGTAAGTAGATCCCGGCGGCTGACGCCAGGCGGGCAGCGGCGATACCGGCAACACCGAAGACTATGTGAACGATATTGTGGAGCACGGATACCTGAAACAGACCCACCAGCATCGCGCCGGAGTCATGCCCAGCGCCCGCGAGCTGGTCGAGGTTGGAGGTGACTCCAGGAATGAAGCCGAGGATGCCGACGAGTAGGAACACCGCACCTAGAACCAACGAGGCGGCCTGCACTGGGGTGGAGGTCATCGAGTTTCGAGTCGGACGAGATCGGGGAGTTGCCATCATGCGTCCCTTCCCGCAGTCGGTGCAAGATGTGTCTCTCCGAACGAGGGTTTCCTCTGCGTGCCGCGGGCAAACCGCGAGTGACCTGATTGCGTCCCTCTTTGGTGGAGTGGCACCCACGTTGCAGTCGAAGTCCGTTCATCGAAAGTGACCAGAATCTACTGCTCCTTGCTTGCAGCCGCGACGCGTAGTGAAGTAGCGAAGCACCGGCACCTTTCGAGATCGCAAACACTAGGGCGGCGTCCCGGCAGGACGTTCCCGGCTGAGGAGTAATCCATACGGATTCGGGTATCCGACTTGTGTGTTGCCGCGAAATCGCGGACTGCAACCGCCGCGACAGCCACACCCTCCGGCCGTCTAACCCCTTCGGCTGGAGGGTTCGTACACCCCGCCGAGACGCCATCCAGGCCGGCTGTTCAGGCTCGGCCGTTCAGTGAAACAGCGTTGTCGACGTTCGCGGTCAGCCGGAGGGCGATGGTTCAAACCGCGGGATGCTGCTGCACCCCAGTCCTTTTCCACACCAGTGTGGGTAGCCAGGTGCGTACAGTTCGGCCTCACCGCATCGTCACAGAGGTCGGTGAAACTTCGAGCGTCGTCAGCACCGTCACGACGATCGTGAAGGCTCGGGCGTGACCACAGACCGCCGGCCTGGGGCAGCTACGGTACTTCGGTGGTCGCATTGTCGGCGAGTAGTGCGGTCAACTCTTCAGCGTAGGCCAGTTGTGTGCGGAGTTTGCGGCAGCTTTCCTTGGCCCGCGTGTGGCAGTCGGTGACGAATGCCTGGGCGTCGGCGCGTTCGTCGGCTGCGGGGTCGGACGCCAGAATTTCGAGCGAGTCGAGGAGCTGGCGCATCTCGTCGAGGGTGAATCCGAGCGGCTTCATCCGCCGGATGACGAGCAGGCGTTGGACATCCGCATCGGTGAAGAGGCGGAAGCCGCCGGCACTGCGTTCAGAAGGCCGTACCAGGCCGACCTCGTCGTAGTGGCGGATCGTCTTGATCGACAGTTCGGTGCCGTTCGGCGACCTCACCGATCTGCATGTGCCGCAAGGCCGAACCCTCGAGGCGGTCCGTCATCTTCTCACCTTTCTCTGCATTCGTCCGGGCACTGATGATGTCAGTGCTTCGCACCCATCTGCCCGCTCAGGCGCACGTGGCGTTCGGCGGAGGCGGCGTTGAGGCCGACGATCTCCGCCTGCTTGCCCTTGGCAGCGTATTTCGTGGTGATCGCGTCGAGGGTCGCGACGGTCGAGGCGTCCCAGATGTGGGAGTCGGACAGGTCGATGACGACGTTCTCCGGATCGTTGACGTAGTCGAACTGGTAGATCAGGTCGTTGCTCGAGGCGAAGAACAGTTCGCCGCGCACCTTGTAGATGCGGGTGTTCTCGTCGGGGTGGGCGACGTCCACGACCTCGGTCAGGTGCGCGACCCGGCGGGCGAAGAGCACCATTGCGGTGATCACACCGACGATCACCCCGTAGGCGAGGTTGTGGGTGGCGACGGTGACCGCGACGGTCGCAAGCATGACGGATGTTTCGCTGCGGGGCATACGCCGCAACGTCTTCGGGGTGATGCTGTGCCAGTCCAGGGTGCCGACCGAGACCATGATCATCACCGCGACCAGGGCGGCCATCGGGATCAGCGCGACGATGTCGCCGAGTCCGACGACGAGGATCAGCAGGAACACCCCGGCCAGGAAGGTGGAGATGCGGGTGCGGGCTCCGGAGACCTTGACGTTGATCATGGTCTGGCCGATCATGGCGCAGCCGCCCATACCGCCGAACAGTCCGGTGACCAGGTTCGCGATCCCCTGCCCCCAGCCCTCGCAATGCTCCGCCTTCTGCGGCAGAATCTGCCTCACCCCGGCCCCACCACTCGCCACCGAGCACCGGATCAGGCCAGTGGGGTGAACGCCCCATGACCGGAATATCGACCTGCAACGCTCGCCCACCGGAGTAGCGGACCAGGCTCACCTACGAGGCAGGCTGCGGGTATTGGCAGTCGACGGTGGGGTTCACGCCGGCGTAGTTCAGCGGTCCGGCCACGATGGTGACGGCGATGGTGCCGACGCTGGCGCAGTGAGTCGAGGCGTCGTCGTAGTATCCGCGTTGCCCGGCGGCGACGGCGCCGATGATCAGCCAGATCAGCACCAGCACGCCGAGCAGGCCGGAGAGCCTGCTTCGGGTTCGCATCGTCTTCTCCTGTCTACGAGATCTTGGTAAAGGATTCCTGCGCTGCCCCGATTGCACGCTCATTGAATCCGGCGACGCCACCTCGGTGACCATCGGCAGCTACCGCCACCGACGGAGCCTGAATGAGCCATTCAGCCAGGAAGCCGCGCGCGGGCGGAATCGACTCCCCCGCCACCACCAGCGGCGGAGTGTCGGTGAGCACAAGGATCTCCGGGCCTCGGAGGCGGTCGAGAGTGCCGGCGAATCCGCCACCACGTCCTTCGACGAGGCTGCGCCGGCCTCCTTCGCGGGGCGCAGCAGCCGTCGATGGGCTCGGTCAGTGACGTGAACCTCAGCCCCGCGCTCGAGGGTCCGATCCGAGCGCCACACGACGAGGGCGTCATAAGTTTCAGCATTACCGGGCCGGAAGTCGATGACCGTTACACGTCGTCGTAATGAGGCTCGGCCGGCTTACCCAAAGCTCCCGACGTGTGCGCGCCAGATTCGGCCGTGGCGTTCAGCCTCCGCCCAGGTCGGTCTGATGATCGAGTTATGCGCTGTGGTCGGCGCGATCCATCACCCGACGAATGTAGAGCAGCTTGTCACCGGCCTCGACAACATCGACCTCCGCCGTTCCGGCGCGGAGCAAGCGGCCGTCACGGACCACCCCGAGCACGATGTCCGGCAGATACCGCGGTGAACCACCGATCTCGTCCCGCTCGACGGTGCGTTCAGCGATAGCGAGCCCCGATTCCGGGGTGAGGAGGTCCTCGATCATTTCCACCACGGTCGGAGTGGTCGTAGCGGCGCCGAGTAACCTGCCCGCGGTTTCGGAAGAAACAACCACGGAGTCGGCACCGGACTGGCGCAGCACGTGCACGTTCTCCGATTCGCGAACCGCCGCGACGATCTTCGCGTTCGGTGCGATCTCGCGGGCGGTCAGGGTCACCAGCACCGCCGTATCGTCCCGGTTCGTGGCGACGATGATCGACGAGGCGTGCTCCACACCGGCCAATCGCAGCACATCGGACTTCGTGGCCGACCCCTGGACCGTCACCAGGCCCTGCCCGGCCGCGATGTCGAGCGCCACGGCATCGGTGTCGACCACGACGATGTCGGACGGCACCAGCCCATCACCGAGCATCGCTGCGACCGCACTACGCCCCTTGGTCCCGTACCCGACGACGACGACATGGTTGCGGGCACGGCGTCGCCATCGCTGAATCTTGAAACTCTGGCGGGAATTCTCCGTCAGCGCCGCGAGCGTGGTACCGACCAGAACGATGAGGAAGAAGATCCGCAACGGCGTGATGATCAGGGTATTGACCAGCCGCGCCTGCTCGGTGATCGGGGTGATGTCCCCGTAGCCGGTGGTCGAGAGTGAGACGGTCGCGTAGTAGATGCAGTCGAGCAGCGAGAGCCCGTCTTCCTGGGAGTCGGCATACCCGTCGCGGTCGAGGTAGACCACCAAAACAACCAGAGCCAATGCGGTCAGCGCGTAGCCGATTCTGCGGGCGATGGCCCGGCCGGGACTGTTCTGTATCTGGGGTACCCGCAGGATCCCTACCAGCGCGAAGTCGGGGCGTTCGGTGAGCACATCGGACCGGCTGAACCGTGCACGCCAACTACCGGGCATCGTGTTGATCACCTCAGTTCTCATCTCCCGCGCCGCGCAGCTTACGCGCCGCCCGCGCACCGTTCCCCGCACGGGCGGTTCGGGTACTTCCTGATCGCCATTCCCCCGGGTGGGAGATGGCCAAGACCCCTAGAATAGGACGAAACAGACAGCCAATCTGCGGTGTAGGAGCCGATCGGGCCGCTCACCGTGCGCGTGCGGGCCGCGGGAGGTGGGCCAATTGCAACGGGCCGAGCAGGTGCGACCGTTGTCACGCCGTGCGATGGTCTGGACGGCGGTGCTGGCGGTCTTCGCCGCGGTGCTGGTCTTCGGGCCACGGTTGATCGCCGTGTACACGGAGTGGTTGTGGTTCGGCGAGGTCGGTTACCGTGAGGTGTGGGGCAGGGTCCTCATTACCCGTCTCCTCTCGTTTGCAGTGGTCACCGCCCTGGTGGGGGGACTGATCTTTCTCGTGCTGTTGTGGGCGTACCGGGCGCGGCCGTTGTTCGCGGCGGCAGTGTCGAAGAAGGACCCGATCGAGGAATACCGAACCGTGGTGATGAGCCGGCCGCGACTGTTCGGTATCGGCATCCCGTTGCTGTTCGCGCTCCCATTCGGTCTGAGCGCCCAATCGCGGTGGGAGACCGTGCAGCTGTTTCTGAATGGGGGCAGCTTCGGCACGGTGGATGCGGAGTTCGGGCACGATATCGGCTTCTACGTCTTCGACCTGCCGTTCTACCGGCTGGTACTGACCTGGCTGCTGGTCGCGGTGTTTTTTGCCTTCCTCCTCAGCCTGGGAACGCACTACCTGTTCGGCGGGATCCGGCTGTCACCGAAGAATGAGACCGCGGGGCGTGAGACCGCGTTGATCCCGGCGGCGCGGGTCCAGCTCGCGGTCCTCGCCGGCACCTTCATCGCACTCAAGGCGGTCGCCTACTGGTTCGATCGGTACTCACTGCTGTGGGGCAACCGGAAGGAACCCACCTTCACCGGCGCCGGGTTCACCGATATCAACGCGGTGCTGCCCGCGCGGCTGATCCTGTTCTCGATCGCCATTGTCTGCGCCGTCGCATTTTTCGCCGCGATCTGGGTGCGTGATCTGCGAATCCCGGCGATGGCCGCAGCCCTGTTGGTTCTGTCCTCGATCCTCGTCGGCGGGGTCTTTCCCGCGCTGATGGAACAGTTCTCCGTCCGCCCGAACGCCGCCGACCGGGAGAGCCCGTACATCGAACGCAACATCGCCGCCACCAGGCTGGCCTATGGAATCGGGCCCGAGCAGGTCGACTACCGGGACTATCCGGGGGTGGGCACCCGGCCGCCGCGGGATCTGCCCGCCGATGTCACTACCATCGCCAACGCCCGACTGCTCGACCCGAACGTGCTCTCGCGGACCTTCACCCAGCAGCAGCAACTGAAGAACTTCTACGGCTTCACCCCGACCCTGGATCTCGACCGCTACACCGTCGACGGCGTGCTCGGCGACTACATCGTCGCCGCCCGCGAACTGTCCCCGAACAGCCTCAGCGGCAACCAAACCCAGTGGATCAACCGGCACACCGTGTACACCCACGGCAACGGATTCGTCGCCGCCCCGGCGAACCGGGTCAACGCCGCCGTCCGGGATGCGGCCGGCCAGAGTGCCAGCAGTGACAGCGGCTACCCCATCTACACCGTCAGCGATATCGCCTCCCAAACCGCTGGCCGGCAACTGATCCCGGTCGAGCAACCCCGCATCTACTTCGGCGAGGTGCTCGCAAACTCGGATATGCCGGACTACGCCATCGTCGGTGCCCAGCCCGGAGCGCCACCGCGCGAGTACGACACCGACACCTCTACCTACACCTACACCGGAGCCGGTGGAGTGCCCATCGGGAACTGGGTCAACAGGTTTGCGTTTGCCGCCAAGTACGCCGAACGCAACATCCTGTTTTCCGGGGCCATCGGCGGCGACTCGAAGATCCTCTTCAACCGCGACCCGAAGACCCGCGTCGAACACGTTGCGCCGTGGCTGACCACCGACACCAACCCGTACCCGGCCGTCGTCGACGGCCGGATCACCTGGATCGTCGACGGTTACACCACCCTCGAGCACTACCCGTACGCGGAGACCGGGGCCTTGACCGAACCCGTTGCCCCTGAGACCGGCCGACCGCCGCCCCGGGACGAGATTTCGTACGTGCGTAACTCCGTCAAGGCCACCGTCGACGCCTACGACGGCACCGTCACCCTCTACCAAATCGACCAGCAGGATCCGGTCCTGGCTGCGTGGATGAGTATCTTCCCCGGCACCGTGCAACCCGAGGACACGATCTCGGCGGATCTGCGCGCGCATTTGCGCTACCCCGAGGACCTGTTCCGGATCCAACGCGAACGCCTCGCAAAATACCATGTCAACGACCCGCGAGAGTTCTTCACCAATAACGCATTTTGGTCGGTTCCCTCGGATCCGACGTCGGAGTCCACCGGGCAGCAACGCCCGTACTACATCCTGGTCGGCGACGCCGACACCGCGGCACCGTCGTTCCGGCTGGCCAGCGCGATGGTCGGATTCAATCGGGAATTCCTCTCCGCCTACATCTCGGCGCACTCCGATCCTGAGAACTACGGCAAGATCGAGGTGCTGCAGTTACCGACGGACAGCATCACCCAAGGCCCGCAGCAGATCCAGAACTCGATGATCTCCGATACCCGTGTCGCCTCCGAACGCACCCTGCTCGAGCGGTCCAACCGCATTCACTACGGCAATCTGCTGACCCTGCCGATCGCCGACGGCGGCGTCCTCTACGTCGAACCGCTTTTCACCGAACGGCTCTCGAGCGCCGCGGACGGGTCGACGTTCCCGCAACTGTCCCGGGTGTTGGTCAGCTACCGTGAACAAGGCACCGGCGGCGTCCGGGTCGGCTACGCCCCCACCCTCGCCGAAGCGCTCGACCAGGTGTTCGGCGCCGGAACCGGTCGGGCCGCGACCGCGCCCGGCGGTGACGCGGCCACCCCGCCACCCCCCGGCTCGGAGGCCACCCCACCCCAAGAGGGCGCGGAACCGGTATCGCCGCCCGTTCCCTCGCAGGAGTTGACCGCCGCCGTCCTCGAGCTCAACGACGCCCTGGCGGATCTGCGCGAGGCCCAGCACACCGGCGACTTCACCTCCTACGGCGCCGCCCTGGACCGCCTGCAACGGGCCATCGACGGCTACCTTGCCTCCGGGGGAAACCCGAATTGACGTCGTACCGGGAGTGACGCGGTTATGGGATGGCCTCACCGCGTCGACCGGGCGGATGTGAAGGAGTCGAGCATGGTGGAGTTGCACGACTTCGCCTTGATTGCGGTCATCCTGGCCATCGCCGCGGTGGCCGGGTTGCTGGCCACACGGCTGCGGCAGCCGATGATTGTCGCGTTCATCGGGGTCGGTGTCCTTGTCGGTCCCGCCGGCACCGGCTGGGTGGTGGCCGACAGCACCGTCGAGCTCCTCGCCCGCATGGGCATCGCGATCCTGCTCTTCCTCGTCGGGCTGCGGCTCGACATGCATCTGATCCGCACCACCGGGACGGTGGCCCTGATCACCGGTTCCGGACAGGTGCTTTTCACCTCGGTGGTGGGATACCTCCTCGCGGCCGGCTTCGGCATGGACACCGTCGCCGCCCTGTACGTCGCACTGGCCCTGACCTTTTCGTCGACAATTATCATCGTCAAACTTCTCTCCGACACTCGTGAGCTCGAACAGATCCACGGCCGCATCGCGGTCGGCCTGCTGATCGTGCAGGACATCATCGTGGTGGTCGTCATGATCGCGATCAACGCGCTCGATCAGCGCACCGACAATGCTGTGACGGTAAGCATCGTGGTAGTCCTAGCCAAGGGTGCGGGACTGTTGGCAGGTGTCGCCATACTGGCGAAATGCGTGTTGCCGTGGCTGCTGAAGCAGATTGCCCGGTCACAGGAATTGCTGGTGCTCTTCGGCGTTGCCTATGCGGCCTCGGTCGCGGCGGTGACCGAGGCGCTCGGATTCTCTTCGGAGGTGGGGGCGTTCCTGGCCGGGGTTTCGCTCGCCGCCACCGCCTACCGCGACGCGCTCGGGGCACGTCTGGTGAGCTTGCGTGATTTCCTGTTGCTGTTCTTCTTCCTCGACCTGGGCGCCGGGCTGAACTTCGCCGACACAGCCGGGCAGGTAGCGAAGATAGCGGTCTTCTCACTGTTCGTCCTGGTCGGCAAACCGCTGATCGTCACGGTGATCATGGCCGCGCTGCGATATCCGATCCAGGTCGGATTCTCTACCGGAATTCCCCTCGCCCAGATCTCGGAATTCTCCTTGATTCTCGCGGCGTTGGGCGCGAGCCTCGGCCACATCACCACCGCCACCGTCAGCCTGATCACGGTCGTCGGGCTTCTCACCATCGGCGGCTCCACCTATCTGATCCTTTACTCGCACAAGCTCTACCGTCGACTCGAGCGGTGGCTGCGGGTGTTCGAGCGGGCCGGGACCCGAACAGTCGACATCGCCGATAAGGATGCCGAGGTGTACGCGATTCTCTATGGGCTCGGCCGCTTCGGCCGACACGTCGCCGACCACCTCAGCCGTGCCGGGCACCGAGTACTGGCGGTCGACTTCGACCCCCACCGGGTGGGTGCCAACACCCGGGACGGGGTCACCGCGGTCTACGGCAGCGCCGAGGACCTGCATTTCCTCGAAACGCTGCCTTTGAACCAGGCCCGGTTCGTGATCAGCACCATCCCGCTACTCGAGACCAATCAGGCGCTCCTGCACGGCCTGCGTCACCACGACTACCGCGGACACATCGCCCTGACCGCGCACACCGTCCACGACGCCGCCCAGCTGCGCGCCGCCGGTGCCGAGGTGATCCTCGAACCGTTCTCCCTCGCCGTCGAAGCCACCACCGAGATACTCGGCCGCCTCATCGATGAAGACGCCGACAGCGACGACCGAAACGATGACTGAATCTTGTTTACCTTTGAGCCCATTACGCAGCGGTGCCCTGCATCGATCGCCGGGTAGTCGCGGCACCGACCGCCTCGACGTCGCCCCCGGACTTTCTGGGCTCACAAGAAGCGCACCCCACACCATTGCCCCGGACTGAACATGCGTTTAATATACTGATTGTGCATTCAATCCGTGGGGTTGGGAGGGACGACGCCGACCTGACCACGTCGGCGCGGATCCGGGATGCGGCAGTTGCGCGGTTCGCCCGGGAGGGTTTCGGTGCGAGCCTGCGGGTCATTGCCGAGGACGCGCGGGTCAGCGGCGGGTTGATCGTGCACCACTTCCGCTCCAAGGAGGGTCTACGCCGGGTCTGCGACGAGTGGGTGCTGCGGCAGATCCGCGAATCGAAGCAGCAGGTGGTCGCCTCCGGTGATACCGGCCCCTGGTTGGCCCAACTCGGGCAGCTCGAATCCTATGCGCCGCTGGCGATGTACGTGGCCCGCTCGTTGCAGGCCGGAGGTCCCGGAGCCACCGCATTCTTCGACCACCTGGTCGACGACGCGGTCGCCTATCTCGCCGAGGGAGTGCGCAATGGGGTGATCAAACCCTCCCGCGATCCCTACGCGCGGGCCCGGTTCCTCACCAGCTCCAGTGTCGGGATGATGCTGCTGGAGATGTCCCTGCAGGCGGAGATGCTCCGCAGCGGTGACTTCACCGGCTTCTTCCAGAAATTGTCGGACGCGGTGACCGCACCCGCCCTCGAACTCTATGCCGACGGGTTGTTCACCGACCGGCAGATGCTCGATGACTACCTGATGTATGTGACTGATCCCCCTGCCGGGGCAGGCGACGGCGACGCCGCCGTAACTCCCTGACAACTGCCGATCCCTTCCGACATCAGGAACCTCCATGAGCACTGTCATCGAGGCACGTTGGCCTCAGCAAAAAATTTGGACCCGTCACCGCCCTCGACCACCTCGACCTGGCAGTCGGCGCCGGCGAGGTGGCCGGGTTCCTCGGCCCGAACGGGGCCGGGAAATCGACCACCATCCGCATCCTGCTCGGGTTGCTGCGCCCCGACGGCGGGAAGGCGACCGTACTCGGACTAGATCCGTGGCGCGACGCCGTTCAGCTGCACCAGCGCCTGGCCTATGTGCCCGGCGATGTCAGCCTGTGGCCCACCCTGACCGGCGGTGAAGCCATCGATCTGCTGTGCCGGTTGCGCGGACACGTCAACCCTGCCCGCCGCGCCGACCTGATCGACCGCTTCGAACTCGACCCCCGCAAGAAATGCCGGACCTACTCCAAGGGCAACCGGCAAAAGGTCGCCCTGATCGCCGGGTTGGCCTCGGATGTGGAACTGCTCATTCTGGACGAGCCCACCTCCGGGCTGGACCCGTTGATGGAACAGGTTTTTCAGCAGTGCATCGACGAGGCCACCGAGGCCGGCCGCTCGGTGCTGCTGTCCAGTCACATCCTGGCCGAGGTCGAAAAGCTCTGCGACACCGTCACCATCATCCGGGACGGGCGAACGGTGGAAAGCGGAACGCTCGACCAGCTGCGGCACCTGACCCGTTCGACGATCACCGTCACCGCCGAACGCGATCCCGCCGGGCTCGCCCAGCTGGCCGGGGTACACGAACTGCGGATCGAACGCGGCCGCACCGTCTTCGAGGCCGATCATGCCTACCTCGGCGACATCGTCCGGGCTCTTGCCGACTACGGGGTGCGCAGTCTCGAAAGCGCCCCGCCCTCACTCGAAGAGTTGTTCCTGCGCCACTACGGCGACGCTCGCACCGCGGCCGTCGTGGGGGGTGTGCGATGACCGCCCTGCGCGCCACCCTCACCCTGCTGCGTTTCACTCTGCGGCGGGATCGGATCAAGCTGCCCGCCTGGGTGCTCGGGATCGCGGTAATGACGATGTATTTCGCCAATGCCCTGAAACTGGCCTACCCCACCGAGCAGGACATCGCGAACGTCGCCTCCTTCGCCCGCAGCCCCGCCGCGATCATGATGTCCGGCCCCGGCTACGGCATGGATACCCCCACCCTGGAGGCGTTCCTAGCCAACCAGTACGCCCTCTATCTGATGGTCGCGGCGGCGCTGATGAATATTCTGCTGGTTGTGCGGCACACCCGGCTCGAGGAGGAAGACGGGCGTACCGAACTGGTCCTGGCCGGGGTGGTCGGCCGATTCGCGCCGCTGACTGCGGCGATGCTCACCGCCCTCGTCGCGAACACCGCTTTGATCGTGGCCGGCACCGCTGCCCTGGCCGGTACCGGGTTCGATGCCGCCGGTTCGCTGCTGCTTCTATCCGGATTCGCCGCCGTGGGAATGGTTTTCGCTGCGGTCGCAGCGCTGACATCTCAGTTGACCGAGCACGCGCGGGCAGCCACCGGGTGGGCCGGCGCCGTCCTCGGGGCCGCGTTCGTGGTGCGGGGGGTCGGTGACCTTGCCGCCGAGCACGGCAGCGCCCTGTCCTGGCTGTCCCCGATCGCCTGGTCGCAGCAGACCCGGGTGTTCGTCGACCCGCGCTGGTGGCCGCTGACACTGTCGGCCGGGTTCGCCGCGCTCGCCCTGGCCTGCGCCTACCGGCTCGTGGCCCGTCGCGATATCGGGGCGGGTCTGCTGGCCCCGCGTTTGGGGCGGGCCGACGCATCGGCGGCCCTGACGAATCCGTTCGCGCTGGCGGTGCGACTCCAGCGCGGCAGCCTGATCGGCTGGGCGCTCGGGTTGAGTGTGGCCGGGCTGTTCTACGGGGCCTTCACCGAATCGATCGCCGACGCGTTCGGGGACCTGCCCGACGACATCCTGGTGATCATGGGCGGCTCCACCGGCAACCTCGTCGACGGCTACCTCGGGTTGATGGGCTTTACGATGGCGTTCCTCGCTTCCTGCTTCGCGATCGGGTCCGTCAGGCGCCTGCGCAGCGAGGAGACGGCCGGGCGAGCCGACCCGGTGCTGGCCACCGCAGCCAGCCGACTGACCTGGATGGGATCGGGGGTGGGCGCGGCGGCTGCGGGGGCGGTGCTGCTACTCGGCCTCTCCGGCGTCGCGACCGGAATCGGGGCGGCGTTGGTGACCGGGAACACCGGCTACGTCATCACGCTCGAGCTCGCGTATCTCGCGCACACCCCCGCGGTCTTGGTCGTGGCCGCGGTAGCCGCGCTGTTGTTCGGTCTCGCACCGAAGGCGTTCGCCCTGGTGTGGATTCTGCCGGTGTTCGGGTACCTGGTCGGCACCTTCGGCCCGCTCCTGCAACTGCCGGGCTGGGTGCAGGGCCTGTCCCCGCTGGGCTACATCCCGCAGATGCCGCTGGAATCATTCACTGCGACACCGCTGGTGGTCCTCGCCGCGCTCGCGGCCGTGGCCGCGGCCGCGGGACTGGTCGCCTTCCACGGCCGGGACGTCGCCGCCACCTGAATCACACGAGGGTACAGCGGCGCCCGAACCGGGAACGAGTGCTCACACGGTGTCCTTCTCACTGGGAGGAATCGAGGAGGTCAGGGCCGCCACCGATTCGGGGGCTTCCCGCAGGGCGAGATGCCCGCAACCGGGCAGGATCTGGACGTCGACGCCGAGCAACGAGCGCACCCGCCCGCGCAACCGGTCCGGGCCGACCAACCGGTCGTGCTCACCGGTGGCCACGATCACCGGCACCCGCTCGGCCCAGCGACCGACCGTGCGAGCCGGCAGTGGTCGCGGCAACCGACCCGGGAAGCAGTGCTCGGCGATCATGGCGTACCAGCAGACCAGGCCCACATCCGGAATGAACCGAGGCGCCAGCAGATACGACAGCAATTGTTCGCTGTGGTCGAGGGTGGGACTGTACATCCACTGCGCCCGTATCCGGGTCAACTGCCAGGTGCGTCTGATTGCGGCGATTCCGGCCGGATTGACCAAGACCAGTCCCGCCACACGGTCACCCGGTGTAGCGGCGAGCGCGATCGCCGCCCCGAGGGCGTGCCCGACCACGATCACCGGATCGGTGCTCAGCTGGGGAAGTACTTCGTCGAGCCACTGCCCGTACAGGTGGTGCCAGTGCCGGTGCGGGCGGCGCGACGAGCTCAGACCCGGCTCGCCGGGCAAGTCAGGGACGAGGACTCGATGATTTTCCCCCAAGGCGGCGATAGCGGCCAAAGTTGTCGATGCGTTCAGGCCCGCACCGGGCAGCAGCACCACCGGTGGCCTACCCGTGTGGGTGCCCGCGGTCAGGACGGTGGTCGAGCCCAGGGCGGTGTCGAACCGGGTCAGGGCGTGCGGGAGGTGCCAGTGCTGCAGGCGGTCGCGGCAGGCGCGCCGGACCGGGACCCGGTCCTCGGTCTCGTGGTAAATGCCGTGGGTACCGACGGGAAGGTACTTCATGCTCATCACCGCCGGCCCGGGCGTTCCGAGCCGAACGGTGATCGGGCGGGAACAGGCAAACGGTACGGCGCGATCCACATGGCGGAAGTCCTTGTCCTGGTCGGGATAGAGCGGAACACTTTGCCGACCAGACTTCCCGGCGCACCACCCTCACCCTACCGTGGCCGACGGAAAATCGGACACCGCCCCGCCGGTGGGGACGTCCCGCGGCGGTGGGTGCCGCCGTCGACCGCGGTGGTCACAAAGGTGGTCAGGGTGGGGAGTCCGTGCCGGTGATGCCGCGGCGGACCTCCCCGGGGCTGTGCTCGATGTGGGTGAGATCCCGGCGGCCGGTCGAGTGCAATTGCCAGGGCACGCTGGTGACCATCACACCCGGCTCGAACAACAACCGTCCTTTCAGGCGCAGTGAGCTCTGGTTGTGCAGCAGGTTCTCCCACCACCGCCCGACCACGTACTCGGGGATATAGACGGCCACCACATCGCGGGGGCTGGTGCGGCGGAGTCGTTTGACGTAGTCGACGACCGGCCGGGTGATGTCACGGTACGGGGACTCGATCACGGTGAGCGGGATGCTGACCTCGTGACTGTCCCAGTCCCGGTGCAGCTGGCGGGTGTCGGCGTCGTCGACATTCACCGTCAGGGCGACGAGGGTGTCCGGGCGGGTGGCACGGGCGAACTTGATCGCCCGGTTGGTGGCCTTGTGCCAGCCGGAGACCAACACCACGGCATGCACCCGGCTGGGCAAGGTCTCCTCGTCGTCGCCGTCGGACTCGAGTTCAGCCCGCACCGCCGCGTAGTGCCGGTGAATGCCGTGCATGAGCAGGCACAACACCGGAATGGCGATGACGACCAGGAAAGCGCCGTGGGTGAACTTGGTGACCATGACGACGACGAGGACGATGCCGGTGAAACAGGCCCCGAATGCGTTGATGCCGCGGGCGCGGTAGATGCGGCGCCGGTCCACCGGGGTGGGAGCGCCGGCGAGTTCGCGGTTCCAGTGGCGCACCATCCCGGCCTGACAGAAGGTGAACGAGGTGAACACCCCCACGATGTAGAGCTGGATCAGCCGAGTCGCGGATCCGTCGAACGCGTAGATCAGGGTGCCGGCGATCACCGCGAGCACAATGATGCCGTTCGAGTAGGCCAACCGGTCCCCACGGGTGTGCAGCTGACGAGGAAGATATCGGTGCTGGGCCAGAATCGAACTCAGCAGCGGGAACCCGTTGTAGGCGGTGTTCGCGGCCAGGATCAGGATCAGCGCCGTCGTGGCCTGCATATAGAAGAACAAGATGCTCTCGCTACCGAACACCGCTGCAGCGATCTGGGCGATGACGGTGCGCTGCGGATCGGTGGCACAGTCCCCGGCGAATCCGATGAGATCGCAGGTGTTTTCGGTGACCCGAGTATGCGAGACCAGCGCGAGCGCGGTCACCCCGGTGAACATGGTGATCGAGATGGCACCCATCGCGACCATCGTGCGGGCAGCATTGAGGGCCTTGGGTTTACGGAAGGCGGGGACCCCATTGGAGATGGCCTCGACCCCGGTCAGTGCAGTACACCCGGAGGAGAACGCGCGCAGCACCAAAAACGCCACCGCCAGACTGTTCAGACCGACCTGTTCGGCATGGATCTGATACTGCGCGCTTTCCGCGACCGGCGGATCGCCCAGCAGCGCCCGGGAAAGCCCGATCACCATCATCACCAGGACTCCGGCGACGAACGCGTAGGTCGGAGCGGCGAACGCCCGCCCGGATTCACGGATCCCGCGCAGATTCATCGCCGTGAGCAGCACGATGAAACCCAGGCACAGTGCGACCCGGTGCGCGTTGAGATCAGGGAATGCCGAGATGATGTTGTCCACCCCAGCCGCGACGGACACCGCGACGGTCATCACGTAGTCGACCAGCAACGCGGCCGCGACGATCAGCCCGGCAACCGGCCCCAGATTCTCCGAAGCCACCTCGTAGGAGCCGCCGCCACTGGGATAGGCCCGCACCACCTGCCGGTAGGACAACACCACCACCGAGAGAAGCACGACGACGGCGCCGGCGATCCACGGCGCCAGGTAGAGATAGGTCAACCCGCCCAGGGTCAGGATCAGCAGAATCTCCTGCGTCGCATACGCCACCGACGACAGCGGGTCGCTGGCGAACACCGGCAGCGCGATCCGCTTCGGCAGCAGGGTGCGCCCGAGCCGATCACTACGGAACGGGCGCCCCAGCAACACCCTTTTGAGCACCGACGCTGTGGAGGCCACAACGATCGAGCCTAGATTCACTCGGGCGGCCATGGCGGTGTTCGGACATAGAGATCCCGTAAAGAATCGTCGGTGCGCGAAGCCCGTCGAGACCCTGCCGGGGTCGGCGGGGTCCTATCGTCGCGGGCGGGGAGATCCCGACGCGAGTTCGCCAGAGGCACGGGTCCCCGGGATGGTCGCCACACACTGCTCCCCGGTTGCCCGTGTGGATCGAAGGGCACTGTCGTCCGGTCAGTGCCGTGCGGTGGGGGCTGGGCTACCACCAGCCGGTGGTAGCCCCGATCTGCCGGTCGAGTTCGGGGGCGAGGCTGCGCACATAGGTCGCCGAGAGATGGTGGGAGTCGTGGTAGATGAGGATGTTGCCTTCCACGACCCGGCAGAGCGACACATCGCACACGGCGTCGGACAGATCGAGCGGATAGACCAGCGGGAACTCTGCGGCCGGGGCGAGGGCGGGATTGTGAGCGGCCAACACCGCATCGCGCGGCATCCCGCAGGTGTCGACGTCTCCGCCCTCCGCCAGGCAGTCGATCGCCCGATACGGAACCCCGTCGCGATGCAGCCAGGGGGTGTCCCGAAGGCCGAGGAACGTCAGCCCGTAGTCGGCGTACCGGGTCCAGACCTGAATGTAGTCGTCCGGGGTGATGTCGCCCGGCCCGTCCGGGTTCGGGCGGGTCGCGGTCGAAAGCACCGCGTCCGGGCGGTCGTCGCGGAGGCGGTCGAGGACCTCGGCGGACCAGTCCCGGCAGTCGGGGTACGGCTGATCGCCGAGCATCGGTTCGTCGGAAAGGGTGAGTGGGCAGCCCATCTTCAGATACGACACGATCCGAACACCGCGGGTACTTCCGATGGTGTCGAGGGCGGTGAGCCAATGTTCGGCGTGGGAGCTGCCGACCACCGCGAGTGTCCGGTCGGCGGCGGGATCGCCGTAGGTGCAGGTGATCACGTCCCTGGTGCTCATGTCAGAGATGCACCCGTCGAAACTGGAGGGGGGTAGGTCGCCAGGTGCCTCGAGGAGGGTGGGGCGCATTTTGGCGTGCGGGGTGAACGCGCCATCGAGTAGTTTCGCGGCACCGGGATAGATTTTCGGGTCGAGCTCACCGACTCGGGCCGCGGTTTCCGGATTGTGCGACAGATACCACTGCCAGCCCCCTGCTGCGGCTATCACCGCAGCCCCGGCAGCGGTGACGACCGTGGTGACGATTCGAGGGCGACCGCGGCCGGGTCGCGCGGCCGAGGGTGACGCCGATCCGCGGCGCAGTGGTGTTTCCACCCACACGTGGGTGAGCCGGGCCAGGACCAGCGAAACGGCGAGCACGATCAGCCCACCCACCGGCCCGACGGCGGGCCGTTCACGCCAAGTGAGGTAGAAGATCAATACCGGCCAATGCCACAGATACAGCGCATACCCGATCGCACCGAGCTCGACGAGCGGCCGTGCGGCGAGGAACCGCACCACCGTGGGCGCGTTTGGGGTGTGGGCGTCGATCCCGGCGCCGGCCAGGATCACCGCGGCGGTGGCAAGGACGGGGATCAGTGCGGCCGGGCCCGGAAACAGGTGTGCCCCGTCCACCACCAGCCCGCACACGACGATCGTCGCCAGGCCGGTCCCGGCGAGCACCGCACGAGTTACCGGCGGCAGCGTCACCCGGCCGATCACACATGCCAGCAGGGCGCCGACCAGCAATTCCCACACCCGGGCAGCGGTGTCGTAGTACGCCCACCCCTGGTGGGTGCGGGAGACCTCTGCCGCATACAGCAGCGACACCGCACCGGCTGCCGTGATCACTGCGGCGGTGACCGGCCGCACCACCGCCGCGATTCCGGCCCGGCGGCACCCGGCAGCGAGTATCACCACGACGATCAGGATCAGAAAATAGAACTGGCCCTGCACGGACATCGACCACAGGTGCTGCATTGGGGAAACCGAGGCGTCGGCGGCCTGATAGTCGGCGGCCGTGGTCGCCAACTGCCAGTTCTGCACATACAGCAGCGACGTGACCAGCTGCTCGGCGACCACACTCCACTGAGTGAACGGTCGTGTGAGGACGGTGACGGCCGCGGTGGTCGCCAACACCACCACCAGCGCCGGCAGCAGCCGGCGGGCGGTTCTCCCCAGTACCGCTCGCATCGATGGGCCACCCCCGGCACCGGATCGCCGCAGCAGCATGCCGGTGAAGAAGAACCCAGAGAGCACCAGGAACACATCGACACCGCCGGACACTCGGCCGAGCCACAGATGAAAGATCACCACCAAAGCGATCGCCAGGCCCCGCAGCCCATCGAGATCGTGTCGGTACCGGTGCGGGTCGGCGCGGGTAGCGGACACCGGGGCGCTGGGCCGGTGCCCGGTTTCCGGACTCGCGCCGGTGTTCTGGCCCCCGACGGGTCTGCCGTGGGGGTGGGGATCGGTGTTCATCGGTGTCTTTTCGGTCGGCCGGCGTCGACCCGGTCCCTGGAACTCGTCGTCCGACAAGGGAAACGGGACCGGGAGGTTCAGATGTCAGCTGGCGGGTCAGGTCAGGTCGGCGAAGAGTTCGACCTGGGTGCTACGGCCGGCGACGATGAGGATGTCCCCGTCACGCACGACGGTGTCGAGGGCCGCGTGGGTGAAGTCCTCGCCGGGATGCTTGATCGCGACCACGGTGATCCCGTATTTGCTGCGGATCCCGCTCTCGGCCAGCGGGGACCCGATGATCGCCGGTGGGGCCAGGGTCTTGACCATGGCATAGTCCTCTTCGAACTCGATGTAGTCGAGCATCCGTCCGGTGACCAGGTGCGCGACCCGCTCACCCATGTCGTGTTCGGGCAGCACGACATGGTGGGCGCCGACCCGTTCCAGGATGCGTCCGTGCTGGCGGCTGGTCGCCTTCGCCCAGATATTCGCGATCTCGAAGTCCGCCAGCAGGGAGGTGGTCAGGATGCTCGATTCGAGATCGGTGCCGATGCTGACCACGGCGTGCCGGAACTCCGGGATCCCGAGCTGCTCGAGAGCGTCCCGGTTGGTGGTGTCGGCGACGGCGGTGTGGGTGAGCTCGTCGGCGTAGCGCTGCACCCGTTCCGGGTCGGAGTCCACCCCCAGCACGTCGGAGCCGCGGACAACCAGTTCCCGGGCGAGGGAGCCGCCGAAGCGTCCCAGCCCGATCACGGTGACGCGGGGGACGTGGCGTTTCGGTGTTCTAGCCAACGATGGGTCTCTCCTCAGGTAGTTCGTAGCGGCGGCCACGTTCGCGCAGGGCGAGCGCGGAGGCCAGGGTGATCGGGCCCAGGCGCCCGACGAACATCAGCGCCACCAGCAGTATCTGCCCGGCCGCCGGCAGGTCGGCGGTGATCCCCGCCGACAGGCCGACGGTGCCGAATGCGGAGACGACCTCGAACAGGACAGCGTCGAGATCGAAGTCGGTCAGCAACAGCAGAGTCAGGGTGCCGGCCATGACCGCGCCCACCCCGAGCAGGGCCACGGTGATCGCCTGCCGCTGCACCATCGCCGACAACCGCCGGCCCATGACGTGCACGGTGGGTTCGCCGCGGATCTCGGTGATGATGACGAACGCCAACAACGCGAAGGTGGTGACCTTGATCCCACCCGCTGTGCCCGCGCTGCCGCCGCCGATGAACATCAGCACATCGGTCAGCAGCAGGGTCGACGGGTGCATGCCGGCGATGTCGACCGAGTTGAAGCCCGCCGTCCGCGGCGAGATACCGGCGAACGTCCCGGCCAGGAGCTTGCCGGGCACACCGAGCGGACCGAGGGTGTGCGGGTTGGCCCATTCGATCGCCGTGATCGACAGCACCGCGACCACGGCGAGGACACCGTAGGTGAGCAGGGTGATCTTGGTGTGCAGCGACCAATGCGACGCAGTTCGATTCCGTGTGGCAGTGCGCCTCATCGAGCGGGTGACCTCGAAGATCACCGGGAATCCCAGACCACCGATGACGAGGGCGGCCATCACTGGGACGATGATCCACGCGTCGGTCTGAAACCGGGTCAGGCTGTCGGCGTAGAGAGCGAATCCGGCGTTGTTGTACGCCGAGATCGCGTGAAAGATCCCCGAATACATCGCCTGCCCGAGCGGTTGGTGATACCCGGCCGCGAACCGGGCGGTCAGAATGATCGCGACGACGACTTCGACGGCCACACTCATTTTCAGGACCCCGAGGACGACCCGTTTGCTCTCACCCAGGCGCAGGCTCTTCGTCTCGGTCTGCGCCACCAGTTGCATCCGCAGCCCCATCCGGCGGGCAACGAGCAGGCCGAGTAGTGATGCGAGGGTCATGATGCCCAACCCGCCGATCTGGATGAGTCCGAGGATGACCAGTTCACCGAACAACGACCAATAGGTGCTGGTGTCGACCACCACGAGACCGGTCACGCAGACCGCCGAGGTGGCGGTAAACAGCGCGGTCACCGGATCGGTCGCCTCCCCGGCTTCCGACGAGAACGGCAGCATCAACAACACGGTGCCCAGCACGGTGGCCGCGCCGAAGCCCATCACCACCAACCGGGCCGGGTGCCTGGCGCTGGGCAGAAACCGGGTCGGCGTCACTGGACCATCACATCTTGTTTGGCCGGTGACGCCGGCGCGACTCGTCGAGCCGCGAGCCGGCGGTGCAGCAACACCCCAAAGATCACGATCAGCAGCAGCGACCACCCGAGGGTGGTCTTCATGTACTCGGCGGCGCGCCCGGCCTCGGGAAACCTGCCCGAGAGCCAACTGTCGTAGCTGAGGAACCCGTACACCGCCAACCAGGCCGGCCAGTTCCGCATCACCGAGTTCGGCAACACCACCGACAGCAACAACGGCACCAGCATCATCGAGTAATACATCTGCCCGAGCGAGCCGAGCAGGAACGACCCGGTCAGCAACACCCCGGAGGTGGTGGTGACGAAGAACACCTCGTCACTGCGGTGATACCGGCACAGCAACCACACCGAGCCCAGCACCAGCAGCGCGAACAACCCCCGCAGACCGGTGATCAGCAGCGACGGGAGACCATAGTAGGTGCCGTTGCCGACGATGGCGCTGTTGAAGTAGTCCCGCGACTGCATCAGATACGGGGCGGTGTGTGTGAGGAACGCGGCAGGATCGGCCGCCAGCGGCCACGCCACAGCGGTCAGCACCACAGGTATCCCGAGCGCGGTGACGAAGACCCTCCACTGGCCCCGCACCAACGGCAGCAGCAGCAGCGGCGCAAGAATCGGTTTCACCGCGAACGTCAGTCCGATCGCGGCGCCGGACCAGTAGTCCCGGCGGCGCAGCAGCAGAAGCAGAAAAACGATCTCCCCGAGCAGTACCAGACCGTTGATATTGGTGAACACCAACGTGTTGGTCACCGCCTCCGAGAAGAAGGCCCCCAGCAGCAGAAGCGGGGCAGCCAGCGACCGCAGTCCGAGGCCGAACATGCGCAGCAGAAGATACAGCGCCACCAGGATCGCGGCGGTGTTGGCAAGGATGAACACCCACCGGGACAGCTCCGGCGGCAGCACCGCGATCGGAGCGATCAACAGCGTTCCGCTCGGCGGATACAGATAGTGCGGGTCCACCGACGAGAAGTCCGCGGTATAGACCTCCCGGCGGTTCCAGAACGCCACCGCCGCCGTGTAGACCGGCGCGAAGTCGTCGGTGATGTACCCGTCGACCGCCTTGATCAGCACCCGCTGCAACGCCGTCATCACCGCGACCGGCCACAGCACCGCAGCGGCCACGGCAACCGGATCCCGCGGACCCTCGACCAGTTCGGCCATCGTCCGCCGCCAGGTAACCGGCCGCCACGCGGAGCTCACACCGCTCCCGAAGAGCGCACCCGAGATCGGGGGAAAACAGCCGGGTGCACCACACACCGTGAATTCATACGGAAGTCCTTGCTCTGCGTTCGCCGAATACACCGCCGACCAGACTTCCCGGCACACCGTCGGCCACTCTAACGCCGCCGGGTCATCCGAAGAAACCGCCATCGACTCGGAAGTCCGGCGGCGAGCTGCAGTCGCAACCGCCCGTTTCGGAGGTGGCGGCACAGCAACGCGTAGGGTGCCCGCCCGAGAGCTCCTCCGCCGGCGGCTCCCGCTCCGGCCGAAAAGAGGAGGAAGCACGCCTCGAGTGGTTGACGATCCGTTATCGAAAGCCTCTTTGGCATAGATTCTCGCCGGGCTCGCCGGGCCAGAAATTTCGTGTCGACCACCGACCCTTCCGATGCACCTGCTGCCATGATTAGAGGGTGAGTCGGGTGCCCTCAGTGTGGTCACTGGTCGGTCGCTGCCGCCGGCGACGGGCATCGGTCGTCGTGATCGTGACCTGTTGGACGGCCGCGACGGCATGCGGTCCAGCGCCGTCTCACGATGCGGAGTCCTTTCCCCCGCTCGACGTCGTCACCGAGATCGACGGGCTCGACCATCCCTGGGACGTAGTGGCCGCCCCGGACGGCACCCTACTGACGGGCGAGCGCTCCGGCCGCTTCGCCGTCCGACGACCCGACGGCAGCACGGGCGTGCTCGCGGCGGATGTGTCCGACCTCGTCGTCCACGACGAACTCGGCCTGATGGGAATCGCCCTCGCCCCCGACTTCGCCGCCACCCGCACCCTGTACACCTGCCAGACCCACACGACCGGCGAGGTCACCGACATCCGGGTGCAAGCCTGGACCGCGGA
Source organism: Rhodococcus sp. ZPP (assembly GCF_017656075.1). Lineage (NCBI taxonomy): Bacteria > Bacillati > Actinomycetota > Actinomycetes > Mycobacteriales > Nocardiaceae > Rhodococcus > Rhodococcus sp. ZPP. The sequence goes on along the minus strand of NZ_CP058638.1, from coordinate 3,737,357 downwards.
CCTCGACTGGACCGTGCTGGCCCCGACCCGAGTCTTGGTCACCGGACTTCCGCTGAGCGTCCGCGGCCGGCACGGTGGCTGCCGCCTCCTCCCCCATCCCGACGGAACACTGTTGATCGGCACCGGTGACGCCACCCAAGCGAGCGCACCTCAGGACCCAAACTCCCTCGGCGGGAAGGTGTTACGAGTCGACGCCATCACCGGTGAACCCGCCACGGGAAACCCGTTCGCTGACAGCGCGGTCTACACGCTCGGCCACCGCAACGTCCAAGGACTGGCGATCCGCCCCGACACCGGCGACATCTACTCCATCGAACAGGGCACTCATCGCGACGACGAAGTGAACCGGCTGATTCCCGGCGCAAACTACGGCTGGCACCCGGACACCGGAGACGGCTTCTACGACGAATCCGTGCCGATGACCGACCCGGATCGAGTACCCGGGGCGATCGAGGCGGTGTGGAGTTCCGGCCCTGCCACCATCGCCACCGCGAGCGGCTCATTCGTCACCGGATCCGGCTGGGGCACCTGGTCCGGTGCTCTCGCGGTCGGAGTACTGAAGGGCCGCCAGGTACGGTTCCTGCGACTCGACCCCGCCGGGATCCGTGTGATCGCCGAGGCCATCCCCCCGGAACTGACCGGCACATTCGGCCGCATCCGCACCGTCGCCGCCCAAGCCGACGGGTCACTGCTCGTCACCACCGACAACGGAAACGACGACAAAGTGCTCCGTATCACCCCCGCCAGCAGACGATAGGCTCCCACCTGCCCTGCGGGTGCACCCGAAGCGTGACGAAACTTATCGCCACTATCGGTGAGCGGTTCTCATTCAGCCACGAGCCGGCTCCCGACGGTGTGCACGACCTGCACGTCCGGGTTCCAGGGGATCAGCGCCTCGACGGTTTGCTCGAGCTCGCCGAGCGACGGCAGCGTTTCGGGACCGAGGACCGCGACCGTGGCCGTGCCGCCCTGCCAGGTGACATCGGTGACCTCGGCGCCGGGGGTGCCGGCCAGCCATTGCTCGGCTGCGGTGTTGATCTGCCGTGCCCACACCGATGACAGGGAGTTGACCACCATCGGGATCGCGACCACGAGCAGCACCACCGTCAGGAGGGTATAGGCCCGTCGCCGGTGCGAGCCGGTGACACTGTCGACCTCCCCGGCGTATCCCGCGGCCACGAGCACAGCCGTCGAGGTGATAACCATCGCCACCACATTCGATGCGAACAGCACGAATGCACCCGCTGCCAGGGAGGGGGACCCCGATCCCAGGCACACCCCCACGACCGCGAGCGGAGGTACCAGGGAGATGGCGATGGCGACCCCGGGCAGGACGTCACCGACATCTTTTCGGGCGATGGCGATGGCACCGACCAGTCCGGTGGCCAGTGCGGCGGCCAGGTCCATCAGCGTCGGGGAGGTTCGGCCGAGTACTTGCGAATTGGATAGCACGTTCGTCGGATTCGGCAATACCTGCGCGAACACCACACCTAACACGACGACCAGAACGATGCCCGCTGCGACGTAAAGCAGACTCTGTGCGATCAGGCGGCCGCTGCCGGTAGTGATGCCCAACCCCACCCCGAGGATAGGCGTCGACAGCGGTGCGACGATCATCGCGCCGATCACCGTGGCGGTGGAATCACCGACCACCCCGGCCACTGCGATCACCGCCGACAAGGTCAACATCACCCAGAACGCGGAACGCTTCGCGCCTGTATCACCGACCGAGAAGTTGAGGCGTTCGTCGAGCTGGGCCAACGTCCGACGTTGCCCATCGGGAACGAGTTTCTGCATACAACCCCCTCACCGTCGCGGCCGAACACCACTGTTCGCCGTCGAATCGCCTCGCATCCCCAACTAGACGGGGCGTCAGGATCGCGAAGTTCGGGGCCGGGTCGTCGAGGTAGCCGACCAGTTCGCCCAGCAGGGCGCGGTGCAGGTCCGGTTGGTCAGGGTGAAAGCCGCGTCCTGACTCGTCATGGTTCTCCTCTCACGAGAACACGACCGTCGACGGCGAGATCCCCGACGATCGCGGTCGGTTCGTCACGTCAACACGCAGTATCCAAACGTGTCGACGTGGGCTCGACCCTGTCATCACCCGCTGGCCGTTGCTTCATCCGTCGTGGGTGATTCTCCGTCCGAGCGGCGAGGAACTGGCCTCCGCGGAGCCGTTGTGCTGGGGCCGGGAAGGCACCCACCTACGTAGGGCTTCCGAATCCGGGCATTCCAAGACTGTCGGCGAGCCACCAGCAGACCGCCTGCGCGTAGAGGTCGGGCGCCTCAACGGGTAGTAGGTGTCCAACGTCATCGATGGGTCGGGGTGTCCAGCCCGGCCGTCGGGCGTGCTGCATGAGCGACGTGGGGTCGACAATGTGATCGTCCCTTCCCCACAGCACAAGCACGGGCACCCGCACGCAATCGAGCGCCTCGTTCGTCTGTCTTTGCGTGATGAACATCGCTTTGACGATCGACGCGAATGCCGTGGCCGTGCCCCCGAGCCGTTCCGGGTGTGCGCGTGCCGCCTCGAGGCCATCGAGCCACAGCTCGACTTGTGCTCGTGAGACACGAGCCGGGTTGCCACCGACGAGGCCGGTCCTGAGACCTGAGATGGAGCCCGCGTTTGTGATCGCGGTTCGCTTGGCGTCGAGTATGCGCCCGCCCGTCAGTCGCAATATCATCCGCGTCGTCGGCGGGCCGGCTGCGACGACGAGGCGCCCCAGCGTCTGCCACCCGAGTGCCTCGGCTAGCGACGTCCGGCGCCACGGTAGCGTCGGAGCCGCCAAGACGACTCCCAGCGTATTCTCGGGCATTTTCGTGGCGGCCAGCGCCGCCACCAAACCACCCATCGACCAGCCGTGCAGCACCAGCTGGCTCTCGAGGCGGAGCTGCCGGACGAAGGCCGCCACGAAGCGAGCGTCCAGGTCCGCGCGTGGCCCGTGCCGATACAGATCACCGGTGTGGCCGGCAATCGTCCCTGGGACGTCGACGGAAATCACCGGCCCGAGCCGGCGCAGGTGAGGAACGAGATCAATCCACATGCTCGCGCTACCGGTCATCGGGGGCACCAGCAGGTGAACTGGCGCGTCGGGAGGCGCGGTCGAAGCGGGCTCCGCTCGGACATAGTGCACGGCCACGCCGCACACGCTCGTCGACACGCTGCGCAACCCCGCCCACTGCTGCGACCGGGCGCCCCAGTCGTCGTATCGCACGTGTATCCCTTCCTCCTCATTCAATGGGAGTCGACCAGCGAGTTTTCGACAAGTAGTCGATCAGGAGGGGGAAGTGATCACCGAGCCGCCGGCCGCCGCGGGGTGAGCTCGTCACCGGTTGTCGATCACCATCATCAGTGCCGTCGCACGAGCCCGATTCTCGATCGCGTCGACAGCGAAACCCAGATGCCTGGACAGCTTGGTCAGCCGGTGCGCAACGCTGCTGTGGTGCAGGTGCATGCTCTCCGCCGCGGCCCGCAGTGTTCCCGACCGCAGATACACCCGCAGCGTCGCCAGCAACTCCGCCCCTTGTTCGGAGTCGCGCAGTTCGGCGGCGTGAACAAGATCGGGAATCGCGGCGTGTGCGAGGCTCTGTCCTGCGACCAGTAGGTTGAGGGCGCCGAGGTCGTCCGCGTTTCCGATCGGTTCAAGTCCGGAAGCCTGACTACGAGCGAATTTCGCTGTGCCGACAAGTGTGTTCGCGTCCGACGCCGGGCCCGCCAGTGAGAGACCCACCTGCACGGATCGAGAGCGGGCCACGTCGGCGAATTCCTTTGTCGGCTCGCAAGATTCCGCAAGGAGCATCAGCGAATCGCCGTCCACCTCGATCTCGGTGGAGCGGCCGGGTGCGAGCTCACCGGGTAGCGGTAAGCGCGCGCCGCCGCGGGCCGTGTACACGAGCACACGGACCGGAGTCGACGGTTCGATCCGCAGCGCAGCGCATGAGGTAAGCACCGCCAGCTCGTCCATCGGAAACAGAAGATTGCGTGTGTGCTCGGCGTCGCTGAGCACACGGCGCGGTTGCAGGATGATCGCCGCGGTCAGGGCCATCCGATCGACGAGCATGTCGTCGAGCGGCAGACTCGCACCCGGTCTCTCTATCCAGACAGACCCGACCACCACATCGTCGACCACGACGTCCTTCGATGCACTGGGCGCGAGCCGGGGCTGCGGAGACCACCGCCCGCGAGGGTCGCAGCGGCGCGGCTCGGAACTGCCGGACCACCCAGAAATGTCGATACCGACGACGCAGTCGGCCAGCGCGGCACTCGCCCGGAGCATCGACGCCGTGTCCGCGCCGTGTCGGACCAGCGCGTCGAAATAGTCGATCACTCGTACCAGTCCCGCCGAGTCCGCATCGAGCTCGGCGAGCCGGTACATCAGTCCCTGCATCCAGCAACGCTACGAGGCTGGTGACACCACGCGCAAGCCTCTCCGCAGCGCGTCGAGTGCCTCCGCCATCGCGCGTTTGCTGACCTCCGCCGTCGCCAGCAATCCGGACCCGTGGAAGGTGCCGGGGAACGAATGCAGCTCCACGCTGATACCGGCGCGGAGCAGCCCGAGGGCGTAGTCGATCCCCTCGTCACGCAGCGGGTCCAATTCCATCGTGCAGAGATAGGTAGGGGGCAGGCCACGAAGATCGGTTGCGCGGGCCGGCGCCGCGTAGATCGACACATTCGGGTCTTCCGGCCCAGTGTAGGACGCCCCGAGGTAGTACTGCCACGACAGGATCGCATTGGGGCGGTGCCACAACGGAGTGTCCACGAACGTCGTCATCGAGGCGGTGGTCAGCCGGTCGTCGAGCTCGGGAATGTCAAGAAGCTGGAACGCGACCGGGACGACGCCCTCGTCACGCGCCCTCAGGACGGTTCCGGCGGCGAGCCCACCACCCGCGCTCTGACCACCGACCGCGATGCGGGAGGGATCGATTCCCCACTCGTCCGCGTGGGCGTGGAGGTGAGTCAAAGCCGCGTAGCAGTCGTCGAGCGGACCCGGAAAAGGCGTTTCCGGAGCTAACCGGTATTCGACGCTTGCGACGGCGCACCCGAGTTCCCGCACCACCTCGACGCAGAAGGGGTCGCTGGAGGCCGCCGTTCCGATCGCGAACCCGCCCCCGTGGATCCACAGAAGAACCGGCAGCGGTCCCCCCGTGTTCTCCGGCGTGAAGAACCGGACACCGACGTCCGGGTCGTCGCCGAGGCCTGGGACCGACAACTCCTGAACACGGACTCCGTCGAACGACAGATCAGCCAACAGGGAGCCGACCAGAGAGTCGAAGGTCGCCCGTGCGGAGGGCAGGTCGGAGAAATCGAGATTCGGGAGCATGGTGACCGCGGCCGCGAGTTCGGGGTCGAGCGTGGGAAATGATGTCATGCACCCAGCATGAGTCCGAATGTGGCCCAGGTCACCCAACAGCTGGAGGAAGTTGGCGAGGGAATGCCCGACGGGTGTCGGACGCCCCGGAACCCCGACCGACTACCCGGCGATCTCGGCGTGCATCTCCCACACGATGACCTCGGCACCGGTTTCGGTAGTCAGTTGCTGACCTCCACCGCCGCTGACCCGAACGGCGTCGCCCTCGCCGAGCACCCCGACGCCCTCCAGCGATGCCTCACCGCGCGCCACGAACACATGGAGGAACGGCGCGTCGGGCAGGGCGATCGGCGCCTGCCCGGGTTGCATGCGCGCAACGTGCATTGCGGCGTACTTGTTCTTGATCCGAATCGCCGAGTGGTCGGCGTACGCGGGCATGCCCGACGCGACCGGCACCAGTCCCCGGCCAGCAATTCGTGGTCGATCTCGAGTTGTTCGTAACCGGGCGTAATACCGGCTTCGTCGGGAACGACCCACATCTGGATGAAGTGCACCGGGTCGCTGTGCTGGTCGGCATGGGCACCGGCGACACCGCCCAGACGCCACGAGTCGTTCTTCTCGGAGTGCAAGATGCCGGTGCCCGCGCTCATCCGCTGAGCCAGGCCCGGGTAGATGACCCCGGAATGCCCCATCGAATCCTGATGAACCAGCGAACCCTGCAGCACCCAGGTGACGATCTCCATGTCCTGATGCGGGTGGGTGTCGAAACCCATCCCCGGAACGACGATGTCATCGTTGTTGACCATCAACACCCCGTGGTGGGTATTGGCGGGGTCGTAGTGGCGGCTGAACGAGAAGGAATGCTTGGAATCGAGCCAGCCTGCGTGGGTCTTGAAGCGGTCGTCGGCCCTGCGGACATCCAACGGGGGACGAGTTACGGCAGTGGTCATGATCGGAGCACCTTTCGAGATGTGGGAGTGGTGGTTACGGGCTCTCGATCAGAGAACGTGTGACCCGTACATTTCCCCGAGCGGGTCGGCGATGAGTTCGAGGCGGGCACCGTCGGGGTCGCGGAAGTACAGGGAGACCTCGCTGTGCTCGATCAGCTCGATGCCGGCGTCGGTCAGCTTGCGGCGCAGGTGTTCCCATCGTTCGGGTTCGACGCTGATCGCGACATGATGCAGTCCGCCGAGAACCTCCTGATAGGGGCCGATGTCGAGTCCGGGGAAGTCGAAGAACGCCAGCAGGTTGCCGTTTCCGATATCGAAGAAGAAGTGCGACGACCCGGGGTAGTCCCGATTCTCGATCAGCTCCGTGAGCGGAAACTCGAGCACATCCTGGTAGAACCGCACCGTGCGCTCGACGTCCCCGCTGATCAATGCGGTGTGATGGAGACCGCGGGCCGACGACGCAGGCCGCGTCGATACCGGCTTCAGGTGCTCGGCACGGATTCGGTCGCGCTGCGCCGCGAACCCCTCGGAGCCCTTCTGCTCGGGCGTGGTGTTCATAGCCGTGATTCCTTTCGCGAGGTGGCGACGAGGACGCCGGTCAGCTTTCGGGCCAATCGGAGTGATTGCGTCTTCAACTACTTTGAGAATACCCCAAGTAGTTGCGCTGTCAACTACTCGGGGTATTGTTGATATGTGAAGACAACTCGGTGGCTCAGCGCGCAGGAACAGCAGACGTGGCGTGCCTATCTCGACGCCACTCGCCTGCTGCTGCAAGCGCTCGATCGGCAACTCACCCGTGATGCGGGCATCTCGTTCACAGATTTCGAACTGCTCGTCGTCCTCTCGGAGGCCCCGGAGCGGCGACTGCGGATGAGCGAACTGGCAGAGGCCGTCACCACGACTCGCAGCGGGGTGACGCGGGCAATCAGCAGGCTCGTCGACGCCGGGTGGGTACGCCGCGTGGAGTGCAAGCACGACAAACGCGGAATGATGGCCGAGTTGACGGATGCAGGCGCCGACAAGCTCGCCGCCGCAAGCCCTGGACACGTGGCCGAGGTTCGCCGGAACATGTTCGACCTGCTCAGCCCCCGGGACGTCGCGATTCTCGGCCACGACTACAGCGAGATGCGCACCCACATGCTCGAGAACACCTGAACGGCAGATTCCACCCACCCGAACTCCCGAATTCCACCCACCCGCAGTGTCACCGAGCAAGAAGGACGATCAATGACGGACTCCGACAACACCTCTCCCGCACTGTCCACCACGGTCACGCACGTGCCCGATCGGCACCGCTACGAGCTCGGCGTCTCGGGACAACCGGTCGGATTCACCGCATACCGCGACCACGACGGTCGCCGCATTTTCTTCCACACGGAAATAGACGGCGCATTCTCCGGCCACGGCCTCAGCTCCATCCTGGTCCGCCATGCACTCGACGATGTGCGCCGGTCGGGATTGCGTATCGTCGCGGTCTGCCCACTGGTGGCCGCCTATCTGAAGAAGCACGACGACTTCGAGGACATCACCGACCCGGTGACGTCCGAGATCCTCGAGCTCATCCGCTCGTCAACCCAGTAGTTTTACGTTTTAGTTGACATCGCAACGACATCCCTCTATTGTTGTAGTTGCAAGTTCAACTACTTCAGATCCTTCACCGCCCCGGTAGACCACTCTCGAGGAGTTCACCATGACCACCGCCATCACCACGCTGCCCGGCCTCACCGCAGGAACCTGGGCCATCGACCCCGTCCACTCCACCGTCGGCTTCTCCGTCCGCCACCTGATGGTCAGCAAGGTCCGCGGCACGTTCAACGACTTCACCGGCGCCATCACCGTCGCCGAGGACGGCACCGCCTCCGTCACCGCCGAAATCCAGGTCGCCTCGATCGACACCAAGAACGCCGACCGCGACGCCCACATCAAGTCGGCCGACTTCTTCGACGCCGAGCAGTTCCCCACCGCCACCTTCACCTCCACCGGCATCCGCACCAAGGGCGACGACTACGTGGTCGACGGCAACTTCACCCTCCGCGGCGTCACCCGCCCGGTCGAGCTCGCGCTCGAATTCAACGGCGTCAACCCCGGCATGGGCAACGGCCCGGTCGCAGGCTTCGAAGCCACCACCGTCCTCAACCGCAAAGACTTCGGCATCAGCATCGACATGCCCCTCGAAGGCGGCGGAGCCGTCGTCGGCGACAAGATCACCATCAGCCTGGAGATTGAAGCCGGCCTCGAGGCCTGACACCACCCGTCTCGCTCATAGCGGGAGCGCGCTGAATGTCGCAGTAGCCCAGTGTTTCTGGGCTACTGCGACATTCGTGCGTCGAGCCGAAGAGGAGGGGAAGCGGAACGCCGATTCCCCGAATCGTCAGGTCGGCGGTTCGAGGACCCGGACCGACCTCGGAAGCGGCTGTACCGCAATACCGCAACGTCTCGCCGCCGCCGCGAAAGAGTCTGTCCGGAGATCCACAGGCCAGGGCGCTTCTCCGGCCGGACCGAATACTGCGGCCGCATTCGCCGACGGGCCGGTCGTGAATCGCGTCTGATACCGGATGCCGTCGAACTCGACATCAAACGCCGCCGCCCACGCCCGGGCAATGTCATACGGGGTCATCGAACACAACTCCCGCGTGAGCACGAACGCGGCAGCCGTGCCGGCGCAGGTGTCCGCGAGGTCATGGGCACCCGGTATCCGCAAAGTCGACAGCACCCGCTCGGCCGCGAAGTCGTGGGCGATTACCCCGAGCGAGGCCAACGCCCACCCCTTCCGTCAACCTTGTCAACTACGGTGTCCTATGGTGTCAACCTCGTCAACCGAATGAGTCGATCGCAGCGATGAGTTGGTCGGTGAAGCTGCCACCACCGTGGCCGCCATCGTCGACGACGACGAGTCGACTGCTCTTCCAGAGGCGAGAGAGCTCCCACGCCGTGTCCAGCGGACCGGATACGTCGTGTCGGCCGTGGACGAGTACCGCGGGGATACCCGTCAATCGGTCCATTCCCTCGCGTAGCTGGTTGTCTGCGAGGAAATGATCTCGACCCCAATAGTGGGTGACCAGGCGTGCGAACACCATACGGAACGCAGGGTCGTGGTATCGAGGGTTCGGTGTCCACCCCGGCGCCAGGGAAACGTGGGTGTCCTCCCACTCGCACCACCGCAGTGCGGCGTTCTCGCGAACGGCTGGGTCGGGATGAGCGAGCAGGCGTGCGTATGCGGCCGCAAGGTTACCCCCGCGTTCGCCGTCCGGCACGGGTTCGACGAACCGTTCCCACTCGCGCGGGAACACCCTCCGCATGTCGCGGGTGATCCACTCGACCTCTTCGCGGGTGCCCGTGGTGATTGCACCCAACGCCATGCCGATCACACGGTCGGGATGACGCTGCGCGTAGGCCAACCCGAGCGTGACGCCCCACGAGGCACCCGCCACGACCCATCTGTCGATTCGGAGGTATTCCCGCAGTCGTTCGATGTCTTCGATCAGGTGCGCCGTCGTGTTCGTCGAGAGGTCGACGCCCGGATCATCCGCCAGTGGCCGGCTACGGCCGCATCCCCGTTGGTCGAACAGCACCGCCCGAAACGCATTGGGGTCGAAGAGCCGGCGCATTCCGGGTGTGCAACCAGAGCCGGGGCCGCCGTGCAGATAGACCACCGGAGTTCCCGCAGGATTACCGACCCTCTCCCAGTACAGGACCTGACCGTCGGAGACACCCAGAAATCCGGAGTCGTAGGGTTCGACAGCTGGATACAGCGCCACCATGGACCAAGTGTGACAGTGCAGCGTGAGGTGACCGACTACCCGGTTGCCGGGACCTCCGGTGCTCGGCGACGTGGGCGGCGGAGGCGAAGCCTGCTGTAGCTGACGATTGCAAGGACGACACCGATGAGCACCAGCATGCCGATGCTGAAGAGCCACCACGACGGAACGTGTTGCCAGAGCGGGTCGTCCTCCGTGCCAGGGGAGTTCGTGCGTAGATCCGCCGTCGAGGCGGCGGCGGCGAAGCCCCAGCGGGACGGGAACAGCCACGACAACTGGTCGAGCACGGCGCGGCCGGTGATGGTGATCATGCCGCCGCACATCACCAGCTGGACCATGATCGCGATGACGAGCATGGGCATCACCTGCTCGTTCGAGCGCGCCACCGACGACAACGCCATACCGAGCACCACGCAGGCGCAGGTGGTGACGGCGATGTCCACGATCAGTTCGAGGGCGCCCGAGGGGATGACCGTCCCCGGACCCGGCAGCCCTTTGCCGACGAAGACCACCGTCACCATCACCACCGACTGCACGACCCCCGCGGCGCAGAACACCACGATCTTCGCCGTCAGGTATGCGGATGGGAGCAGTCCGGCGGCGCGTTCCCGGTGGTAGATCAAGCGCTCACCGACGAGGTCGCGGATGGTCAGCGAACAACCCATGAAAGTCGCGCCGAGAATCAGAACGACCAGGATTTGGTTCAACTCGCTCGACTCGGGTGGCGCCGGACCGAATCCGGTGTCGCCGGGCACGAGCACGGACAATCCGCCGAGGACGAAAGGCAGGAAGGACAGGAAGATCAGATATCCCCTGTCGGCGCGAATCAGCCGAATCTGCCTTCGCGACACGGTGCTCCACTGCCTCCACCTCGAGGTGTGCGCGGGGCTCCCCAACGGTCCGGGCGGCGGCGGTGGACCCACGTCGACCGAGGTGCGGCGGGCACGGTACTCGGCGAACACCTTGTCGGGCTCGGCCGCGACCCGGGCGAAGACATCGGCCCAGTCGGAGCTGCCCAGCATCGACCCGACCTCGTCCGGCGGACCCACGTAGGCGGTCTTCCCGCCCGGTGCGAGGAGGAGAACCTGATCGCACATCTCGAGGTACGAGAGCGAATGCGTGACGATGACGACGACGCGGCCCGAGTCGGCGAGGCGGCGCAACGTGCCCATGATCTGTCGGTCGAGCGCCGGGTCGAGGCCCGAGGTCGGTTCGTCGAGGATGAGGAGGGACGGCCCGGTGAGCAACTCCAGCGCCACAGATGCCCGTTTACGTTGGCCGCCCGACAGGTGATCGACCCGCGTGTCCGCGTGCTCGGTGAGTTGCAGCTCGGCCAGTACCGACGCGATCACGTCCTCGCGGTCCGCCCGCGTCGTGTCCGGTGGCAGCCGCAGCTCGGCGGCGTAACCCAGTGCCTGCCGAATAGTCAGTTGCCGGTGCACGACATCGTCCTGCGGGACCAACCCGATGCGGGACCGCAGGACTTGATAGTTGGCGTGGACGCTTCGGCCCTCGAAGTCGACCACACCTTCGGTCGGGGTCAGTGAGCCGGAGAGAATGGTGGCCATCGTGGTCTTGCCCGCACCCGACGGGCCGATCACCGCGGTGAGGGTGCCCCGCCCTGCAATGAGATCGACTTCTTCGAGCAGTCGACGCCCGCCTTCGATGGTCAGTCCCACGCCCTGCACGTGCAGTCCGCTCACGGCCGGTGCCGTCGTTCGCCGCGGAACGAGCCGATCGCCCTCCACGCTGAAATCGGTGTTGCCGATCGTGACGACGTCACCGTCGTTCAGCCGGGCGCGAGTTACCCGGGCACCACCGACGAACGTTCCGTTGACGCTCCCGAGGTCCTCGATCTCCAGTCCGGATTTCCGTGCATGGAGGACAGCGTGCCTGCGTGAGGCGAGTACGTCGCGGACGACCAGGTCACTGTCCGGCGATCGACCCACCGTGACGGATCCGGCGGGAACTAATTGATCCTGAGGACGGGTCGGGACCGCGTCGTCACGCTTGGCCCCGACTTCGACCGTCGACTCGTTCCATCGCGGGCCGACCGCCTGCTGCGTCGCCTCCGGATCCTCGACGAAGATGCGCACCACGGGTCCGTCGGACGCGTTGCCGAGGCGGACGGTGACGGGATCGGAGACGCGGAGCCTATCCCTGCGCTTACCGTCGACGAAGAACCCGTTCTTGCTGCCTGCGTCGACGAGTTGCCAGCCGTCGTCCCAGCTCAGGCGCGCATGCTCCCGCGACACCGCCGGATCGATCACCGTCACTTCCATCTGCGGGTCACGGCCGATGCGAACGGTTTTCCCCGCGTCGTAGCTCACGCGGGCGTGCTCGGTCTCGACCACCACCCGCGGGCTCCCGGTGTCCGCCGCGTCGTCCATAGCCAAGGCCTCCGTCAGCGTCGTCCGGCGTCCGGATATCGACTCGTCCATCGTCTCACGCAGCCGCGGTCGCTCGCGGACGAAGCGATCACCAGAACCGGCCGGTCCGGCCGTTCAGATTCGCGTGATTGTCGCGAGCCACGCCGGTGCGCCGTCGTCGTCGTCGGATCTCGTCAGTATCCATCGTCAGCTGCGGTCGGCGCGTCTGTCGTCGAACGTGACCTGAATGTCTTCGTGGGCGACGGCACGCTGCGCCTGTGCCTGGTCGCTGAAGGTGCGCTTGTCCCCTTCGATGAGATCGACCTGGTCGGTGAACGGTGCGAGCAGGGCGCGCGGATGCAGATTGTCCACCCTCACCACATTGATCTCGACGCACAACACAACCGTGACCCCGGCAAGGAACAGAAACGCCAACAGTCCCAGAACGATGGCGAACACACCGTTCGTGACCGAGGTGGTGCGCACCACGCTGCTGACATAGAAGGCACCGAACGTTTGCAGCATCTGCCACAGTACGGCCGCGGCCACCGCCCCGGGAACGACATCTGCATTGGACAACGGCCGTGCGGTGGTGAGCCGGAAGGCGAGGATGAAGATCCCGGAATTCAAGATCAGCGTGGCGGCGATCAGAAGCACGCTGAGGGGTCCGTCGAGATGTGCCGCGGCACCGATGCCGGAGATCGCGGCGGTGCCGAGGACAGCCAGACCGATCGTGCCGAGGAGCAGAAAACCCTGACCGCGGGCGCGGATCGGGTCGGGCCGTTGATGGCGCGGCACCGACCACGCGGTGTTCATCGCGTTCTGGCACGCCAACGCGACGCCGAGACCTCCGTACAGTGCACCCACCACGCCGATCACCAAACCGGCCCACCCACCACCGATCCGATCCTGGGTCGCGAGATCGGTCCCGATCGCCGGGAACTGGCGCAGCGCCGAGTCGATGATGTCCTGCTGCAGGCCCGGATTGCCGGCGAGAACGAAACCGAGAACCGTGGACAGCAGGAGCAACAACGGGAAAAGCGAGATGAAGCCGTAGTACGCGATCAATGCGGCGAGATACACGCCCTGATCGTCGAGGAACTTGTACAGCACGGCGATCGGAAATCCGAGCGCCGGGTGACGACGCTGAAGGGCGTCCAACCGCCTCGCAATGCTCATGTTCCTCATTTTGCCCTGGCAGGCGGCGGAAGGCGCAGGTAAGAAGCATGCTGCCCTCGGGCACCAGTCAGCTCCGGGGATTCCGTCGATCCTCGCCGAGCGGCACGATCACCGTGTTTTCGGATGGTTGGCGCGGACGTTCACCTCGGCGAGCGCGACCGTTCGCTCGATCCGACGCTGCCTGGTGTCCGGCCTCTTCGCCTTCGCGATCCACTCCAGGATCAGCCGCCGCGACGACGGCGGAAAGACTTCGAAGTTGTTGCGTGCGTCTTCATTTCGATCGAGCAACATGCGCAGGTCGTCCGGGACACTCTCGTCGTCCGGCAGCACCTGCCACGTTCCCTTGGCCATGGCCAGGTCGATCATCGCCTGACCCTGCTCTGTCATCAGACCGAGCTCGATCATTCTCGCCGCACGCTCACGATTCACCCGGCTCCAGGAACTCCGCTCGGTGCGCGGAGTGAATCGCAGCCGCGAACTGTGCGCATCGTGCTTGCGGTGCACACCGTCGATCCAGCCGAAGCACAGCGCCTGCTCGATCGCCTCCGCGTAGAGCACGCTCGCGGTGCCACTGTCCTTGTGGTGGAGGACGAGCCACACTTCCTTCTCGGACCGACAGTTCTGTGTGAGCCAGTCCCGCCATTCGGCGGACGTACTCGCGGACACGGTGCTCACCTCAGGCTCCCGTCCGGGATCCGAGGACGTCGAGGTAGTGCTGGTTGTACATCACGCCGAGGACGTTGCCGAACGGGTCGACGACGGAAGCGGTGACGAATCCGGGTCCGTGCTCGACCGGCTTGGCATGCACGACGGCGCCCAGGGACAGCAACCGTTCGAAGGCGGCCTCGACGTCGTCCACCGCCCAGTAGGTCATTCCCGCCCCTGCCTCACCGGTCCGGCTCTCCGCCGCGAATCGACGATCGATGATGCCCAACTCGTGCTGGTAGTCGCCGAACCGGAATTCGATATACGCGGGCGCTCCCTGCACCTCGCGCGCGAAGTACGGCTCGATGCCCAGCAGTTCGGTGTACCAGTCCCGTGCAGCCGAAAGGTCGTCCGCGAAGAAGTTGACGGTGGTGAGTCCTCGCAACATGTGTGGTTCCTTCCATCGGTGAGTGACAAGAACCATCTTCCGCCCCAAAGTGCTCACCAAGTGAGCACTTTCTGGAGGAGACTTCACCTATGCGCGCAGACCGCCTCGTCGCCACCCTTCTACTCATTCAGTCGCGTGGCCGCGTGACCGCCGCCGAGCTCGCCGAGGAACTCGAAGTGTCCGTCGCCACTGCCCGCCGCGACCTCGAGGCCTTGTCGGTGGCGGGCATCCCGGTCTATCCCCAACCCGGCCGCGGAGGTGGTTGGTCACTCGTCGGTGGCGCGCGCACCGATCTGAGCGGCCTCTCGGCAACGGAAGCGCAGGCCCTGTTTCTGCTGGTCGGTCCGGCCGCGGCCGTCTCGGACGAGGCGAAAGCGGCGATGCGCAAACTCGTGCGAGCCCTTCCTCAGACCTTCCGGGCCGACGCTGAGGCCGCTGCCAGCGCCACGATGATCGACCCCACCCGGTGGGGGGAGCGGGACCGCCGCCGACCTGAGATGGTCAACCTTCTGCAGGATGCCGTGATCCGCCGACGCAAGGTACGACTGACGTACAGCAACAGCGCCCGACAGCAATCCGAGCGGCTCGTCGACCCGTGGGGGCTGGTCGACAAAGATGACACGTGGTACCTGCTCGCTGGAACCGACAAGGGGCAGCGCACCTTCCGCGTCGACCGCATCGTGGCCAGCGAGCCCACCGACCACCCGGCCGAGCGGCCGGACGGCTTTGCGCTCGCCACCGCGTGGGAGCGAATCGTCGGGCAAATGGAGGAGAAGCGGTCACGCACGTGGGCCACCGTCCTCATCGAAGCGCGGTTCGTGCCCATACTCCGTGACCACTTCGGCCGCCACTGCCACACCGACGCCGAGCTCGACGACGGCCGCGTCCGCGTTCGCCTCGCCGCACCCACCCCGTTGGACATCGCCCGCAACCTCGCCGGGTGGGGTGCCATGGTCGAAGTTCTGGACCCATCGTCGGTGCAATCCGAACTCGCACGGATCGGCGGTGAACTCGTCGGCCGCTATGGTCCGGGTTGATCATTCCCCGGACGACTGGGCCAGGGCCGACGTCAGTACCTTCGCGGCGCACGGCGGCGAGTGACATCGGCGACGACGCCGGCGAGTGCCTCGTCGATCACACCGCCGCTACGGGCGGTCATCGTCGTCCAGGATGTCTGCACGGCGCCGCCGTCACCATCGGTGATCTCGTTTCGAAACACCAGGACATCTTGTCCGTGCGACTCCCGGAACGACTCGAGAGTCGACTCGCAGTAAAGCTGGTCTCCCACCCGAACAGGTCTGTGTACCACGATGCGCTGGTCGGTGTGCAGAACCTGACTCAAATCGTAGACCGTCACGAATTCGGTGAAAAGATGCTGTTGGACAATGGAACCCAGGATCGACGTGAACGTGATCGGTGCGATCAACGTTCGATAGCCGAGTTCCGCGGCATCCTCCTCGAGGTGGTGTGCCGGGTGATCGTCGTGCACGGCATCGGCGAACTCGCGGATTTTCTCGCGGCCGACCTCGTAGTAACCCGGCATTCGATAGGTGTGCCCGACCAGTGCCGCAACCTGGTCGCTCACAGTCAATTCGGCTGTCATAAGGCGAGGCTGAACTGCATGACGTCGATGTAGCCGTCGCGGAAGTAATTCGCGCAGCCGCTCAGGTACTTCATGTAGGTGTCATAGGTCTGCTCCGAGGCGGCGACGATCGCCTCCTCGCGGTGCTCGGCCAGGGCGGTGGCCCACGAATCGAGCGTCCGCGCGTAATGCTGCTGCAGCGGCTGTATCCGCTCCACCCGAAATCCGGCCTTCTCCGCACCTGCCACCACCCACTCCGGTTCCGGCAGTTGACCCCCCGGGAAGATCTCGTGCTGAATGAACTGTCCGAAGAGTAGAACCTCACGATTGATGGGCAAGCCCAGCTCTCGGATGCGGTGGCGGTTGATCTGAGTGATGGTGTGCAGCAACATTCGACCATCTTCGGGCAGCATCTTCCGGCATCGCTGGAAGAAGATGTCGTAGCGTTCACGCCGGAAGTGTTCGAAAGCACCGATACTGACGATCCGGTCTACCGGCTCGTCGAAATCTTCCCAGCCCTCGAGGCGCACCTCCGCCGTGAGATCTCCGAGGGGCAGCCGCGAGAATTCCTCGTTCACGTGCTCGAACTGGTTACGGCTCAACGTCAACCCGATGACGTTCACCTGGTACCGGTCGATCGCCCGCAGCATGGTGGACCCCCAGCCACACCCCACGTCCAGCAGCGTCATACTCGGTCGCAGATCGCACTTACCCAACGCAAGGTCGACTTTGGCGATCTGCGCCTCTTCGAGACTCATCTCGTCACGTTCGAAATACGCACAGCTGTAGGTACGAGTGGGATCGAGGAACAGGGCGAAGAACTCGTCGGAGAGGTCATAGTGGGATTGCACATCGGCGTAGAACGGGGTCAACTTGTCCACCGTGCGACCCACCTCTCGTGATCAGTGCAGATGCACCAACGTCGAGCTGGCTGCTTAGCTCACAAACCTTTCACTGGAGCGATGACGTCGACCCCTCGGAGACGACGCCACCGTCCGGCTGATCTCAAGATACCCACTGCGTGCTCGGGCCGCGACCCAAACTCCGTGAAAATGTCGTTGGACACTCCGCTCCCGCGCCGCTGACTCAGTGTGTGGTCAGCGATACCTCCGTGGTCGCGGTGGTGTGCACCTCGGTGCGCTCCACGCGCAGGCGCGAGACCGCCAACGCGGCGAGACCGAAGGACACGGCGACAAGTACGTAGAGCTGAGCCGGGGACCAGTGCAGATCGAGGAGGGCCCCCGCAACGATGGGTGACGCGATCGCTCCGATCCTGCCGATACCGATACCCCACCCGACGCCCGTGGCTCGGACCGCGGGGGCATACACCGAGGGGGTGATCGCGTACAGGCCCGCGATACACCCGTTGACGAACACACCGATGAGAGCACCGAGGGCGAAGGCGAGCACGATGGTCGCGGTGGTGGGCACGAACACGGTGAGCAGCACACCCGCGACGAGCATGTAGGCGAACAGCACCCGCTTCAGTGCGAACCGAGCCGACAACGCCCCGAGCAGAGTGGCACCGAAAATGCCCCCGAGGTTGAGTAGCACGCCGCCGGTCACGCCCTGATTCGCCGACATACCGGCCTCGACCAGCAGCTTGGGGGTCCAACTGGTGACGAAGTAGAACCCGAACATCGCCATGAAGAACGCCGACCACACCAGCAAGGTGTTGCGGCGCTGCTGCGGTGCGAGCAACGCCCGCATCTTCGATCCGCCGTCGGCGGCGTCCTTGACCCTGGGCGCCGGCAACACGGTCAGGCTGTCCTGACCGACCTTCGCGGCGAAGGCGTTGATGCGCTCGAGGGCCTTGGCCGGGCGGCGTTCGAGGAGGAAGTCGATCGATTCGGGCAACCGCAGGTAGACGACGGGAATGATGGCGGCAGTACACAATCCACCGAACAGGAACACCGACCGCCACCCGTAGGACGTCTGCAGGACCACCGCAATGATGCCGCCGAGGGTGGCACCGATGGCGTAACCGGTCGAGTTGAGGCTCACCGCCAGACCGCGCCACCGCGTCGAGGCGTACTCACTCGCGATCACGTTGCTGCTGGCCAAGATTCCGCCGATGCCGATGCCGGTCAGTGCGCGCAGCAGCCCGAGTTGCATCGCGCTCTGGCTGATCGCGGACAGCAGCATTCCCGTGGACGCCAGCAGCAGGCACAGCAGGATCATCGCCCGCCTGCCGATGGTGTCCGCCCAGGGCGCGAGGAACAGCGATCCCGCCGCCATACCGAACAACCCGGCGCTGAGCAGGAGGCCGAGGACAGAACCTGATAGCGCCCATTCCTTCGACACCGACTGCGCTGTGAATGCCATTACCAGCACATCGAAGCCGTCGAGGACGTTGAGTAACACGCAGATCGCGACCGCTCCCCACTGGTACCGCGTCATCGGACTATGGTCGATACGCTCACGCAAGTCGAACGTCATCTGATCTCTCCCTTTTCTCGGCAGCTCAGCGCTGCACGGTCGTGACGCGTACCGGCAAGGACTTCCAGGAACGCAACGTGTTGTTGAGGTGGCGTCGAACCGGGCCCACGATGTCGATCGACTCCACTCGAGACGCCAGCGCTGTCAACAGCGCCTCGGATTCGAGCCTTGCCACGTGCTGACCGACACATTGATGAATGCCCATTCCGAATCCGACGTGCCCGGAGGGGTTTCGGGTGAGATCGAAGGCGTCCGGGTTGTCCCATCGGCGAGGGTCCCGGTTGGCGGCACCCAGGAACATCAGGATTTTCTTGCCGTCCGGGACGACGGTGCCCGCAATGTCGATGTCGCCGGTGGCGGTGCGGAAGAACGTCTGGACCGGCGACTCCCACCGCACCGCCTCGTCGAAAGCGGTGCGCGCCAGAGCGGCGTTCTGCCGCAGCAGCGCCCACTGGTCGGGGTGTCGCGCGAACGCGTAGAGGACGGCGGCGAGCCCGTTGACCGTGGTGTCGACGCCCGCCGTCAAGAGGGAGCGAACCACGAGCGGTGCCTGCTCATACGTGATGTCACCGCGATCGGAAGCCGCCCAGATCTGCGCTCCGAACCCGTCGTCAGCGAGTACCTCGCGGCGGCATCGGTCAGCGACCCAGTCCGACAGTTCGGCCACTCGGGGTGCACCCCGCTCCACCAAACTGTTGACGGGACCGAACGCATTGAACGCGTGGTCCCCGTAGGGCAGCAAGTTGTCGCGGCCCTCCTCGGGAAGTCCCACCGCGTCGGGAAAGACTCGGAGCGGGAACGCAGCGGCCAGATCGGTGACCGCATCGAACTCTGTGGACTCGAGTAGCCGGTCGACCAGCACTTCCGCGTCGGCGAACCACGCTGCGCGCAGTTTCTGCAGTGCGCGCGGTCCGAGAATCTTGCTCAGCACGGCCCGTGGTGCGTCGTGGTGCGGGGGATCCGCTTCGAGCAGAAGGCTCGGTGGCCGCCACGGCTGCTCGTACCGGAAGTTGGTCAACCCGACACCGGCGGCAGACTGGAACGACTGCCAGTCGGTCAGAGCAGTGTGGACCTGTTCGTAGCGCCCCATCGCGAACACGTCGTACCGGCTCAGGTAGACGACGGGGCCGGCATCACGCAGATGCGCCTGAAACGGCAACGGATCTTCCAGGACACCCAGTGCGAACGGGTCGACGTCGCTGACGGGCAGGGTGGGGGCAGGGGCGAACATCGTCACGGTAAAAGTCCTTCGCTGGTAGTCAGAGGTCGAGCACGAGGCGGTCGGAGCAGGACCGGGACACGCAGATGAACATGCAGTCGGCGGCGGACCGCTCCTCGTCGTCGAGGATGGAATCGCGATGATCGGGTTCGCCCGCGAGGACGGTGGTCTCACAGGTTCCGCAGGTGCCCTCACGGCAGGAGGACAGAACGTTGACGCCTGTTGCCTGCACGGCATCGAGCACACTGGCACCCGGTGTCACCGTGACCACCGAGCCGGAACGGGCCAGTTCCACCTCGAAGGGTTCGTCCCGAACCGGTGCGCCACGTTGCTCGGGCACGAACCGTTCCGTGCGCAACTTCCCGGCAGGCCAACCGGCGCAGAGTAATTCGGCGGCTGCGAGGAGAGGCGACGGCCCGCAGACGTAAACTTTCGCATCGGTGCCGGACAGCGCGCCGATCCAGGACGGAAGGTCGAGACGACCAACCTCGTCGTGGGGTGCGACGACGACGCGCTCACCGTAGGACTCGAGTTCCTCGAGGAACGCCATCGATCCACGGGTACGTCCACCGTAGAGCAGTTGCCAGTCGATCCCCAGAAGGTCCGCCTGGTGGATCATCGGGATGAGCGGCGTGATACCGATGCCGCCGGCGACGAACAGGTACCTCGGCGCGGGAACCAGCCGGAAGTTGTTGCGGGGACCGCCGGTACCGACGAGATCACCCACTGCGAGCCGATCGTGGATGAAGGCAGACCCTCCTCGTCCGTCCTGCTCGCGCAATACCCCCACCCGATAGGTGTAGGCGTCCCATCGGTCGCCGCACAACGAGTACTGGCGGGTCGCACCCGAGGGCAGCATGACATCGATGTGGGCGCCCGGTGCCCAGTCCGGCAACCGTCGGCCCGCCGGGTGCCGCAGCGTCAGCGCGACAACGTCTTGCGCTACCTCCGCTTTCGCGACGACTTGCAGGGTCGCGTCCACCGCGGCACTGGGGGCGATCACATTTTCCGGCATCTGGCACTCCTCGATCTGGCTGTCCGTCGAGGATCATCGACAGCCGGATATCGGCACCACACCACTTTCAATAGTTGAAAGTAAATCTGTCAGCCCGGTCACTACGGTGCGTGAACGGTGTCTGCCATCACTCGCGAGATTCCCCGTGCCGCCGCCTTGAGGGCCGGGATCTGCGCGTAGGCCTGCTCGTTGGGCACCACGACCGACAGCGCGGCAAGAACCCGACCGGACGGGTCTCGGATAGGAACCGCGACACCAGTCGTGTTGGGGTAGATGTAACCCGCACACAGGATGTAGCCGTGCTTGCGCACATCGGCCAGCGCGGTTCGCAACTGACGCTCGGTGCGGATCGTCTTGTCGGTGAACACCTTCAACGGCTCGCGCAGAATCCGCTCCTGTAGTTCGGCCGGCCCGTGCGCGAGCAGAACCAGGCCCGACGACGACGCGTGCAGGGGCATGCGACCGGCGATGCGGGTGTAGTTGACCACGGCACCGGGCGCACTGAGTCGCTCGATGAACAGCACCTCGTCGCCCTCGAGCACTCCCAGCTGTGTGTGTTGTCCGACCACCGAGTGCAGGTCTTCCATGAAAGGCATCGCCGCCTCCCTCAGTCCGAGAGTCGGCGATGCCCGGGAGGCCACCTCCCACAGCCGCACCCCGATCCGCACCCGGCGATTCTCCCGCTCGAGCCAGCCGCACCCGACCAGCTCGTCGATCAACCGCGAGGTGGTGGACAGGTGCAAGCCCGATCTGCGAGCTATCTCCGACACCGTCAGCAGGGAATCATCCGAGTGGAACGATTCCACGATCCGCACCGCCCGGGCCAGAACCGACTCACCGGTGTGCACACGCGCCATGTCACCAGTGTGCACCGAGAAGAATCCCGCGGAGGAAACTGCACCACGCCCGGCAGAGCGGCGAGATAGGTTTAGTCTGCACAACCCACACGGATCGAGGGGGCCGCCGTCATGCGCAATCACCGTTCCCACTGTCTGGCCGCACTTCTGACTCTGGTGCTGTGCACCGCGTTTCTCACCGCCTGTGGCTCCACCTCCGCACCGTCCGCGCCCACCAGTGCGCAACCGTCGGCAGGGCCGCAGATCACCGTGGTCCCGGCCGACGGGGTGGCGGCGGTGAAACCGCTCGATCCGGTGTCGGTAGACGCCACGGGTGGCACTCTCGAGTCGGTCAGGATGACCAACGACGAGGGCCGGGTCATCGACGGCATCTTCACCCCGGACCGCGTGTCATGGAAGCCGGGCGTACCCCTCGGCTACGGCAAGACCTACACCCTGGTGATCACCGCGGTCGGCGATGACGGCGCCCGTAGCGATCGAACGAGCACATTCACCACCGTGCGGCCCGGCAACCAGACCAAACCCTCGTTCCTGACGACCGGTGGCAACCTCCTCACCGACGGCGGCACCTTCGGCGTCGGCATCGTGATCGTCACCCATTTCGACGAGCCGATCACCGACCGCGCAGCCGCCGAACGGGCACTGAGCGTCGAAACGACGCCGCCGGTGTCCGGCTCCTGGTATTGGGCGGACGATCAGAATGTGCACTGGCGCCCGCAGAACTATTACGAACCCGGCACGAAAGTCACCGTCCGCGCGAATGTATACGGAAAACCTCTCGGTGAGGGTCTGTTCGGTCAGGAGGACGCGACCACCTCCTTCACCATCGGAGACGCCCACATTTCCGTGGCCGACGACACCACCAAACAGATCACCGTCACCGACAACGGCGAGGTGGTCCGCACCATGCCGACGTCGATGGGCATGGGCGGAAGTGAAGTCGTCGGCGGCCAGACCCTGACGTTCTGGACCCAGCCGGGCATCTACACCGTGATCGACAAGGCCAACCCGGTGGTGATGGATTCCTCCACCTATGGGCTGCCGGTGAACTCCCGACTCGGCTACAAGGAGTCGATCAACTTCGCAACCCGGATCAGCACCGACGGCATCTACCTCCACGAACTCGCGGACACCATCTGGGCTCAGGGCAACACCAACGTCTCGCACGGATGCCTGAACCTCAGCCCCGAGAACGCCCGCTGGTTCTACGACTTCTCCCGCCCCGGCGACATCGTCGAGGTGCGCAACACCGGCGGCGCCCCCCTGGAGCAATGGCAGAACGGTGACTGGAGCGTGCCCTGGGATCAGTGGCTGGCGGGCAGCGCGCTGCGCTGACGCTTCGACGTGGCAGTTCGTGCAGCGCCGCCGGCCGCCGGCGCCTCAGTCGCCGTTTTCGGGCGTCCCGGAGTCGTGTCGCCTGCCGTGCCGGGCTCCGCCGGTGCCTCAGCTTTTCCTTGGCCGGGCTTGAGCTGGTGGAGTAACAGGGCGGTACCGCCGGCCGCCGCAACGAGAGGCCACTCCACCACGCCGGTCAGCGCGACCGCCCCCATCGTCATGACGGCTGCTGGAGTGGAATGGCTGCCTCGACGAGCGCCCTCGACTGCCCCCTCCCCGACCCCCTTGACAGTGCCGACGACGCTACCGATCGCGGCACCACCGATCGCACCGAGAGTGGCCGTTGCAGCGTCACCGGCTCCGGAGACCACCCGAACGGTGTTGTGAACGATGTTCATGACATTCACCAAGTTTCGCGACAATCCTCATGTCGCTGATCGATCCGAATGGGACGTCCCCTGAGTACCCCGCTCCTGTGTCGGTGAACATGCTGACCGGCAGAAAGATGACTCACTTCCGGATGTCGGGTGGTGATGACTTCGCGGGGAGAGCGCCGCGGCGGATGTCGCCAGGCGCGGGAAGCGGTGCCGGGTCGCGGATGCGTTGGGCGGAGTCCAGCAACCAAGGGATGCTGGTCACGATCACACCGGGCGTGTATAGCAATCGGCCCTCGAGGCGTAGTGCGCTCTGATTGTGCAGAAGGTTTTCCCACCAGTGCCCGACGTATTCGGGAATGTAAATGGTGATCACCTTCCGGGGGTTGCGGTTGGCGACGTCGTAGGATCCGCCGCCGCTGGGGTACGCGAAGACCACCTGCCGGTAGGAGAGCACAAACACCGCGAGGAGCACCACCACCGCTGCACCCAGGTACGGCGTGAGGTAGAGGTACGCAAGCCCACCGAGCGACAGGATCAGCAGAATTTCCTGGGTCGCATACGCCACGGACGACAGTGGGTCGGACGCGAAGATCGGCAGCGCTAGCGCTTGGACAGCGACTGCTCGCCGAGGCGTTCGCTGCGCAGCGCACGGCCGAGGACCAGCCGACGGGCCGCATGTACAGCTTTGGACACTGCCGAAGCGTTCGTCCTCGGCACACGGTTTCGGCGGCGGAGACGCGAGATAGGGCAATAAACGGCGTCCCGGGGGTCCGGCGGCTTCGTGCGTTGTCGCTGCTCTTTTAGCCGAGTGGCTCGATCCGGAAGACGGCGCACTGGGGCGCGGCGGCTTCGAACGCTTCCGGCGACGCATTCTCGACCGTTCCGGCCTTCAAGAACATCGAGACGCCATGAGGCATTCTGGCCGGAAATTCTCGCAGGATCGGTCCCCGCTCGGACACCGGCAGGGCCACGAGCCGCACCTGCTCGCTGTGACGGCCGCGGGTCAACGTTCCACGGCCTGCCGCCTCCGCATTTCTTGCCCAATCCGATCGGGCATATCCGGCGACCACGTACCTCGAGCCGTCTACCTCGTACGGTGACACCGGCGTCGACCGCGGCTTACCGCTCTTTCGCCCGGGAACGGTGAGCGTCGGCATCGGCATGGCGATCCCCAGGTGATGCAGACCGATGATCACCTTGTTGACCCACGGCAGGTACCACGGGGGCTTCACGGTGTCGGGCGAGTGTTCCATGTCGTTCGGCCTCCACTGATGGTGTATCGCGTGGGCAGAAAAGAAAACTGGACGGTTTGGTACTCGCAAGTAGTGCAAGATCAATCGTAACCTGCACGGCGCAATGCAATTCCCGGCGAGGTCGTGTGCTCCACAGCGACCAATAGCGAAGGAAGCTTTCATGGGCGTGCGCGACACAGTCAATGGTGCACTCGCAGTAACGCGCCTCGCATTCGACGCAGCCGCTGCCGTCGCATCCGTTGTCGTTGTCATTCCCATCGCGTTCGCCATCGGCGAGGCCACCACCATGGCGCGGGCCGTCCGCGGTGACATCACCCCCGCCCCGGCCGATCGGTCGGCCGACGGCAGTGCACGTTTGCACAGCGCATCGGACATCGGCCCCGCTCCACTCGTCCTCCGAGGCGGCGCCTACCGCGAGAACCGACCGGCACGCGCCCTCTCCGTTCGGCGAGACAGCTGACTCGTCGTCACTCCTTCGCGCGCTACGGCGTGCAACCCTTGAGTGCCCACAATCGACAGTGCTTGCCTTCTCTGTGAGGACGATCACTATCGAGAGGAGCTCAGGGATGAGTATCGAAGGCAAAGTCGCTCTGGTCACAGGAGCAGGGCAGGGTATCGGGCGGGCAATCGCGTTGCGTTTAGCAGCGGACGGCGCAGACGTCGCACTCGTCGATGTCAACGGCGGCCGTCTGCACGCGGTGGCCGATGAGATCCGCGCCGTGGGTTCGAAGGCGATATCCGTAGTTGCCGATGTGACCGACCGAAGCCAAGTCCAGTCCGCTGTCGATCAGGCCGAGCACGAATTGGACGGCTTCGACATCATCGTCAACAATGCGGGAATCGCGCAGGTGAATCCCCTCGCAGAGGTGCAGCCCGAGGAAGTGTCGCGAATTCTCGCGGTCAACGTCGAGGGCGTGTTGTGGGGTATTCAGGTCGCGGCAGCCAAGTTTCGGGCGCGGGGGCATGGCGGCAAGATCATCAACGCATCGTCGATCGCCGGTCATGAGGGCTTCGCGATGCTCGGCGTCTACTCGGCGACGAAGTTCGCGGTCCGCGGGCTGACGCAGGCGGCGGCCAAGGAGTATGCGGCCGACGGCATCACCGTCAACGCGTACTGTCCCGGTGTCGTCGGTACCGACATGTGGGTCACCATCGACGAGCGGTTCGCGGCCCTCACCGGCGCTCCGAAGGGTGCGACGTTCGAGAAGTTCGTCGGCGGTATCGCTCTCGGGCGTGCCCAGACGCCTGAGGACGTCGCGGCCTACGTCTCCTATCTGGCGGGGCCTGATTCGGACTACATGACCGGGCAGGCGGGCCTGATCGACGGCGGGCTGGTGTACCGCTAGATCACCACCCCTGTGAGTACTTATTAACCTGCGGCGGTTAATAAGTACTCACAGGGGGTTGCGGGCTGCCACTACTGCCGGCGACACCGAATGCGGCAACAGCCGGGTACGGTCGTCGGGTAGGCGCACGTCCAGCGTCGCGGCCTCGTCGAACCGATAGGGCTGTCCCAGAACGATTCCGGGAAAGTGCCGACGCAGACGCGACATCTCCGCTCGCACCGTCATCGCACGACCGCTGTCGCCGAACAGGTCGTCGGCCAACTGCGCGGCCGTGCGGCCGTCGCGACTCCGGGTGAGGAGAAAGAGGATCTCCGCGTGTCGGGGTGTCGGCTCGTGCGCCCAGGACCCGAAGGAGCTGTGCACGTGCACGATCGGGTGTTGCGGCCGAGTGAGGTCGAGCCGCACGAGCGTCCGCGGCGTTGCCTCGCGGTCCGAGTTCCCGACCGGGCGCACCAACCACCCACCGGGAAGCGGTTCGACGTCACACGAGCCGAGGTCGGGCATCCACGCACGTCCCGGGGTCATGTCGTCGGGCAACAGCAGTCGCGGACGGAACGGCGACGACTCGATCGCGGCCGTCCATCCGTCACTGTCGACTGCCAAGGCGGGACCGGACATTCGTGACAGCATCGGCGCCGCGACAGCCCGCAGCCGGTCGAGGTGCTCCCGGTGTGTCTCTCGCAGATACGATTCGGCGAGGCGCGCGACCGCGTCGACGAGTGCGAGTGTGGCCGGGTGCACGGTGCCCACGGGACCGCTGACGTCGACGACACCGAGGACACGGCCCGTCCGGGGATCGCGAATAGGGGCTCCGGCGCAGGTCCAGGCGTGATGACTGCGCACGTAATGCTCGGCCGAGAAGATCTGTACGGGTCTGCGTGAGGCGAGCGCGGTGCCGATCCCGTTGGTACCGACGCTCTCCTCCGCCCAGGTTGCGCCCTCGACGAAGCCGAGCCGATCGGCCCGACCGAGTGCCGACGATGATCCCCTGCGCCACAACACAACCCCGTGGTGATCGGTGACGACGAGAATATTGTCGCCGCCGTCGACCACCGCGTCCAACCCGTGAACGAGGTGGTCGAGCACGTCGACGAGCCCGGATTCGCGGCGGCGCGTGTCCAGTCTCGACGGCGGGATCCGCGGCGTAGGCGGCGCCGACTCGGGGTCGATGCCCAGCCCCCTGAGCCGGCGCCACGAATCGTCCACCACTTCCCGGGGCCGTGCAGGGGATTTGTCTCCGGACATCGTGGCCTCGTACACGGCCGCGAGAATCCGCGCATACCCCGCTGGATCTTCTCCCGCACCGACCGCCGGTTCGGCGGCACGGCGTCGAGAAGCACCGCGTCGTGTGGAGGTCACCGCGACGGGTCCACGAGCACCTTCATCTTGGTGCCGGCGTGTAGGGCTTCGAAGCCGTCTTCGACCACGCTGTCGAGGGCGATGGCGCTCACCCATCCCGTGGTGTCGTACTTGCCTTCCGCCATCAGGGCGATAACTGCCTCGTAGTCAGCCGACGTGTAACACAGCGAACCCTGAATGCGCGACTCGTTCATCACCAGATTCAAGAGTGGTGTCTCGAGAGGCTTTTCGTAAATTGCGACACTGACCATGGGCTTACGTGCGCCCACGCAGGCAAGTGCGGTTTCGACGGACGGCTGCACACCCGCGGCGTCGTAGGCGGCGTCGGCTCCGCGGCCCTCGGTGGTGTCGCGGACATAATCGGGAACGTCCACTGCAGTGGGATCGAGGGTCTTCGCCCCCAGCGCCTCGATCGCGGCGCGGCGGGTCGGTGACGGTTCGACGACGAGGACGTCGTCGAGCCCCTTGCCGCGCAACGCGAACCACAGACCGATTCCGATGGGTCCGGCGCCGAAAACCATCGCGGTGTCACCCGGACGGACCTCGCCCAGGGTCGCTGCGTGATAGGCAACGGACATCGGTTCGACGAGGGCGCCGAGCTCGAGCGACACATTGTCCGGCAGCGGGTGGACCATGTCGGCCGGCACCACCGTGTACTCGGCCATGCCGCCGTCCGACATCAGACCGTGGAATCCGATCTGCTGGCAGATGTTGTAGTTCCCGGCCGCACACGGGGCGCAGTGCCCGCAGCGGTAGATCGGTTCGATCGCGACCCGGTCGCCCACCGATGTGCCGGTGACGCCCTTGCCGACCTCCGTGACCGTCCCCGAGAACTCGTGACCGAGGACCAGCGGCATCTGCTGTCCGGTCAAGGCGTGCGGCTCGGTGGGGATGAAGATCGGCCCGGCGTAGTACTCGTGCAGGTCGGTTCCGCAGATGCCGTTGAAGCCGACCTTCACCTTTACCTGCCCCGGCCCGGCCTGGGGTTCGGGCACGTCGGCGATCTTCACCTTGTTCGGGCCGTAGTACACAGCTGCGCGCATCGTTCACTCCCGTCGTTCCGGCACCCTGCCGGTATGCACTGAGTTGTATGTGACCTGGCCCACAGGCCGGAAGGGTTGCAGCGCGTTGCAGCGGCTACTGCCCGCAACCCTGCCGCGTTCTGTGTGATCCAGCTCATAGTTGCCGCGACATTGCACGCATTTCCGACGAAGGAGCACGACATGACGGCAACCCTGAGCCCGTCCTCGACAAGCGCGCCACCGAAAAGATCGCCGTCCTGGGCGGTGTTCGGTCTGGCCAACCTCGCCGTTGTCACGGCTGTAACACTCGCTACCTGGTATCTGCTCGCAGATCCGCAGACCAGTCCGTGGAACTTCTACCCGCTTCCCTTCAATGCGGCACTGTTCTGGGCGATCCTGTTCGTTGTCTTCATGGGCTTCAACTGTGAGTTCGCCGGCTTCGACCGGCTGGGCCAACCGACGCGAGGGATCGCAATCCTCGGCACGACGGCAGTGTTCGCGGTGGCGGTCACGTGGCTCCTCGCGAACGGACTCGGCCGGTTGTTCCCCGACTTCGCCGCGGACCGCGCCGACGGGCTTGGGTACTTTGCCGGGGCCCTGTTCGTGCTCTTCGGCTTCGGGACATGGGTGATGGCCGTCCTGAATTGGAAACACTGGCCGTGGACCACACTGGGACTGCGTCAACCACTGGTCGGCCTGTGCGAGATCGCCTTCATCGCCGTCCCGACGCTGGCGCTGTATCTGGTTCTCGGATTGCCCTCCGTCTCGCTGTCGGCGACGGACCCGCTGATGTCCGTCGACACAGTCCTCGGATGGTTCTATTCGATCGTCGTCTCCGTGATCTTGACGGGGCAGACGCTGGACAACTGGCCGTGGCGCATCTTCGGCGGTGAGCGCAATCCCCGAGCGGTGGCCCTTGCCTCGACGGTCGGCAACGTCGTCCTCGGAACTGCGATCTACTTCGTGATGGTTCCGCTGGTCGAGATTCTCGTCGGCAGCGTGGCCACCGCCGAACTGGGCGATGCCATCCATCAGTTCCCGGCTCAGCTCGGAGTGTGCTGGGCGTTCTGGATGATCTTCTGGGCCAACGCGTTCGGCAACCGGCCCACCCGTTTCGGTGACGGCAGAAATCTACTGCTGCGGGCTGCGCTCACCTTCGGACTCGCCGTTGTCACCTTCCTCATCTACTACCGGTTCGCCGCCGAGCACGTTCTCCACGAGCCCGTGGTCGCCGGTGACCTGCATGGCAACGCACTCGGGTTCCTCGACTGGCTGGTGCTGTGGACCCTGCTGTACGTCGTCGGGTTCCAGTCCTTCGGTCTGCGGCGGTGGGCGCCCTCCGTGGCCGGGTCGTGATTGCAACACGCTGCAACGCTGTTGCCCCCGCTCCGAACGGAGTGTGCTGTGAGTCACAACAGAGAGAAGGAGAGGTCCATGACACAGACTGTCCAGCCGCCCGCGGTCCAGACATTCTCGACGCCTCAGGAACGGGTCGACCTGTGGTTGGCTGATTTCGAAGCGGCTCTCGCTGCGCGGGACATCGAACGCGCTGCGGGCATGTTCGCGGTCGACAGCTTCTGGCGGGATCTGGTGGCATTCACCTGGAACCTCAAGACGGTCGAGGGACGCGACGGCGTCGCCGCAATGCTGCAGGCGCGACTCGACGACACCGAGCCGACGAACTTCCGCACCAGCGAGACCCCCGTAGAAGCCGACGGTGTCACCTCCGCATGGATCACGTTCGAGACCGCCACGAGCCGCGGAAAGGGCCACCTGCGGCTCAAGGGCGACGAGGCGTGGACGTTGCTCACCACCATGCAGGAACTGAAGGGACACGAGGAGCCCCGCGGAACGAAGCGTGTGAAGGGCGCGGTCCACGGCGCCGGCGGAGACACCCTGAGCTGGGCCGAAAGGCGCGAGCTCGAGGAGAAGGAACTCGGCTACACGCAGCAGCCCTACGTGCTCATCATCGGCGGCGGTCAGGGCGGCATTGCGCTCGGTGCCCGCATGCGTCAGCTGGGTGTGCCTGCCATCGTGGTGGACAAGAACGAGCGCCCCGGCGACCAGTGGCGTAACCGGTACAAGTCGCTGTGCCTGCACGACCCCGTCTGGTACGACCACCTGCCCTACATGCCGTTCCCCGACAACTGGCCGGTGTTCGCCCCGAAGGACAAGATCGGCGACTGGCTCGAGATGTACACGAAGGTGATGGAGATCCCGTACTGGGCGTCCACCACCTGCACCTCCGCCAGGTTCGACGAGGAGACCAAGGAATGGACCGTCGTCCTCGACCGTGCCGGTGAGGAGGTCGTGCTCCACCCGAAACAGCTGGTGCTGGCCACCGGCATGTCGGGCAAACCCAGCGTCCCGACGTTCCCGGGCCAGGACATCTTCAAGGGCGAGCAGCACCACTCGAGTCAGCACCCGGGTCCGGACGCCTACGCGGGTAAGCGCGTCGTCGTCGTGGGCTCCAACAACTCGGCCCACGACATCTGCAAGGCGCTCTACGAGAACGGCGCCGATGTCACGATGCTGCAGCGTTCGTCCACGCACATCGTGAAATCGGAATCTCTCATGGATCTCGGCCTCGGCGACCTCTACTCGGAGCGGGCCCTCGCGGCGGGCATGACCACGGAGAAGGCCGATCTGACGTTCGCGTCGTTGCCGTACAAGATCATGCACGAGTTTCAGATCCCGATCTATCAGAAGATCGCCGAACGAGACAAGGAGTTCTACGACCGGCTCGAAAAGGCCGGATTCAAGCTCGACTTCGGGGACGACGGCTCCGGCCTGTTCATGAAGTACCTGCGCCGCGGGTCCGGCTACTACATCGACGTCGGCGCCTCCGAACTCGTCGCCGACGGCAGCATCCACCTCGTCTCCGGACAGGTCGATCGACTCACCGAAACCGCCGTGGTCCTGCGCGACGGAACGGAACTGCCGGCCGACCTGGTCGTCTACGCCACCGGCTACGGTTCCATGAACGGGTGGGCCGCGGACCTCATGGGCCAGGAAGTGGCCGACAAGGTCGGCAAGTGCTGGGGCCTCGGCTCCGACACCACCAAGGACCCCGGACCCTGGGAGGGCGAGCAGCGCAACATGTGGAAGCCGACGCAGCAGGAAGCTCTGTGGTTCCACGGCGGCAATCTGCATCAGTCGCGGCATTACTCCCTGTATCTCGCCCTCCAGATCAAGGCACGGTACGAGAAGATCCCGACGCCGGTCTACGGCTTGCAGGAAGTACACCACCTCAGTTGATCCGCCCCCGTATCTGATCCGCCCCGTGTCGGGCGCCCCGCATCACACCGGTGCGGGGCGCCCGATTGCCCGTTCCCGACCGCCAACGGAGAGTTGCCCTCCCGATGCTCCACGCCCTCGTCGCTTGTTTCCTCTTCCTCACCGGACGATGGCTGTCCGCACCGATCAGAAACCCGATCACTGCACTGGCACAGGCACGGACGGTGATGCGGTGGGTTGCTCTCACCTCGTCCTGCAGTAACACTCCCGCCGATTCTCCCGATCTTGCCACTGACCCGTGATGCTCCTATGAGGAGTCAACCTGGGTGGGGTGTAGGACTCGGTAGATTTCGCGGGCGACGTAGCGTTTGAGGCAGCGGATGATCTCGCGTTTGGTTTTGCCTTCCTCGATGCGCCGGGCCATGTAGTCGCGGGTGCGGGTGTCGTTTTTGAGGCGGCTGATCACGATGGTGTGCAGGGCCCGGTTCGCCTGCCGGTTTCCGCCACGGTTGAGCCGGTGCCGGCAGATCTTGCCGGAGGAGGCTTGCAGGGGTGCGACACCGCAGCTGGTGGCGAAGGCGGCTTCCGAGCGGAGCCGGTCGGGGTTGTCGCCGACGCAGATCAGCAGTTCGGCGGCGGTGACGATCCCGATGCCGGGCGCGGCGAGCAGTGCGGGTGCCGCGCGGCGGGTCAGCACTGCGAGGTCGGCGTCGAGGGTTCGAATCTCCTCGCTCAACGCGGTGATGCGGCGGGCGGTCGAGCGGAGTGCGGTCTTGGTTGCGGCGAGGATGCCGCCGGCGGCGACCGGGTCGGGACGCAGGCCGGCGCAGGTGCCGATCAGGTCGGTGCGGGTCAGGTGCCGGAGTTGTCCGCGTAGTGGTTCGGGTGCGGCGACGATCATCGAGTGCAGGGCGGTCAACGCCTCGGCGCGGGCCTTGACCGCCAATGCGCGGGTACGGGAGAGGAAACGCAGGGCCTCGCTGTCGCCGTCACGGGTCTTCGGGATCGTGTTCGCTCGCCCGGACAGGGCTGCGGTGGCGGCGGCGTAGGCGTCGACCGGATCGGACTTGCCGCGGGCGCGGCGGGCGCGGCGGTCGGGTTTGTCGACCTCGACCACCGGCAACCCGGCCTCGGTGAGCATCCGGGTCAGGCCGGCCCCGTAGGTGCCGGTGCCCTCGATCCCGACCGAGGCGATGACTCCGGCATCGGTGATGAAGGCCAACAGTTTCCGGTATCCGGCCGGGGTGGTGTCGAACTGGTGATCCGCGACCGGGCGGCCGAGGTGATCGATGATCGCGGCGTGGTGGGTGTCTTTGTGGGTGTCGACTCCGACGAAGATCTCGAGGCTGACAGCGGTGGAAACATCGGTCATGCTGGACACAGGTCATCCCTTTCATCGCGGTGGCCACGTGCCGGTCGAGGCCGGGTGGACAACACAGTGATGGGACTTGGTCGCGTCAGGCTCCTGACTTGTTGAATCACCGGTGGATGTGATCGGGATCTGCAGTCTCGTAGCGTCCAGGGTGTCGATCGGCGCAGGCTCGCAGGCTTCTTGCCACCATCTTCGGAGGTTGGCTCACTGATAGCGTGCCATGCCGGTCGACACCCGCCCTGCGGTGTGGCTCGACAGAGGCGTGAACGAGATCTTCAAGTCAGGATGCCCTCCGCAGGCACGTTCGACTTCGCCTACCGAAGGAGTACTGCCAGGTGGTCATCATCGGAATCGACCCGCACAAGTCGTCATTCACCGCAGTTGCCGTCGACCGCAGCGGCGTCACCGTCGGGTCCCGTCGGTTCGTGGTCAATGCCGGCACCGCCACCGCGTTGGTGAAATGGTGCCAGCGATGGCCAGAACGGCAATACGCGATCGAGGGAGCAAAGGGACTCGGCCGGGGCATAGCGCAGATTCTGGTCGCGCGTGGTGAGGACGTCGTTGACGTTCCTTCCACCCTCGCAATGAAAGTCCGGGTCCTGAGCACCGGCGGCGGACGCAAAACCGACCCCGACGATGCCCGGGCCGTCGCGCTGACCGCCTTGTACCACCACGGCTTACATCAAGTTCACCGCGAGGACCAGAGCACGATCTTGCGGCTGCTGTCCGAGCGCCGCGATGACCTCACACGTGAGAAGACGCGTGTGCTCAACCGGTTGCACCAGCTGCTACGGGAACTGATTCCAGGCGGCGTTCCGATCGGGCTATCGGCGGACAAGGCCGGCGCTG
Organism: Rhodococcus sp. ZPP; assembly: GCF_017656075.1. NCBI lineage: Bacteria > Bacillati > Actinomycetota > Actinomycetes > Mycobacteriales > Nocardiaceae > Rhodococcus > Rhodococcus sp. ZPP. Next base: position 3,703,440 of record NZ_CP058638.1, on the reverse strand, counting down.
CGATGCGACGGATCAAACCGACCACCGCCACCGACGCCTGCCGCCGGGACTTGGCCAAGGACGTGCTTGCCGACCTCCGGCGCATCGATTCGAACATCAAAGCCAACGAAGCTCAGATGCGCGACGCGGTCGCCGCCACGACGACGACTCTGCAGGAAGTCCACGGAATCAACACCGTCCTTGCCGCCAAACTTCTCGGCCACATCGGGAACATCACCCGATTCCCCTCGGCCGATCACTTCGCCGGCTACACCGGCACCGCTCCTCTCGCAGCGTCGAGCGGCGAGAACACACGCCACCGGCTCAATACCGGTGGTAATCGTCAACTCAATTCCGTGCTGCACACCATCGCCGTCTGCCAAGCCCGCGACCCAGGGCCCGGCCGCGTCTATTACCAGCGCAAACTCGACGAAGGCAAGACACGAGCCGAAGCCCGGCGCGCACTCAAACGCCGCCTCGCGAACGTCCTCTATCGCCGAATGCGCAGGGACCAACAACACGCACCACCTACGGCTGCTTGACACACAGAGGCGCTATCAGGTCACACCCGCCCGGCCGGCACGTATCAGGCACTGGCTGGTCCGGGCGGTACGAGGCCGACACATCACGGGAAAGACAGTCCGCGGTGGACGTCGGAGTACTTGCGAGTCAGATCTCGTGCCGACCGGACTGCTCCAGTATCACTGAGTACTTATTAACAACCCGTGGTTGAGAAGTACTCACGGGCGGCGAAGCCGCAGGAGGGAGGGGCCCACCGATGTACTCCTTTGCCGATCACGGTGCCGTTCCGGGAACGGTTGTCCTCTTTCCGAGCGCCGAACCATGGCTCCTCGGGTACCTACGCTCGGCGGGAATGCATGTGCAGCCCGGTTCTGCCACGCTCGATGGAGCAGATGTCGTGCGGCGTGCCGACGTGGTGATCGTCGACGCCCGTTCACGAAACCTCGAGGCGCTGGACACCATCCGAGTCTTGCGTGTTTTCGGAGCAAGAACGGGCATCCTCGTCGTCGACGAGTTCGCGAACGAGGAAACCCGGTGTTCCTACTTCGAGGCGGGCGCAGACGACGTGATGTGTGTTCCCGTCAACGTCGACGAGGTTATCGCGAGGCTTCGCGCTCTCCTCCGACGACTGGGGCCAGCTCGCTCGTCGTCGAATTCGTCCACCTCGTCCGGCGTCTCCCTGGACACCGACAACGCAGTGCTCAACGTCGGCACTGCCCGCATCGCGCTGAGTAGAACCGAACTCGACGTGCTCGTCGCTCTCGCGGGCAATGCCGGCCGCGTAGTCCGCCGGGGACAACTGTTGCAGGAAGTGTGGGGGCTGCCGGCGGGTTCCAAGTCGAACGTCCTCAACACGTGTGTCTATCTACTACGCCGCAAATTCGAATCTCACGGGGCACCGGACGTCATCGATACGGTGCGCGGCGTCGGTTTCAGGCTGAAATCCGAGACCGACGAGCACCCGGTTTCGGCACTCCTTGCCCGAAGCAGCCGAAACACCTGTGCTGACGCGGGATACACCTTGTCGGATGCGGTGTGAGTTGCGGCCCCGTCGTGCGTTGAGCATTCGGTGCGGGCAACCTGACTCACGGCATCCAGCGTTCGATCTTATTGCGGCGTCCGTCCGCGAGTTCTCGCCGGAGAAGGTTCATCGCGGCGTGCTGGGTGAGCAGCACAGTCTCGGTCGAGGTGCCGAGAACCCGGGCCACCTGCTCGACCGGCAACTGATGAGCGAGCCGCAAGCGCAGCACCGTCCGATACCGCTCGGGTAGCGCGTCGAGGAGCGTCGACGGCCGCGTTGCGCTCTTGTCATCGATGGTCACCACGGCTCGCCTTTCGCTCGTCGAAGTCGCTTCACTGTGCCGGGCCCGATGTCCCGTGAGGAAGGGACCGGCGTCCCGATCAGCCGGGATGTTGCGCGGGCGAGCATGGGTGACACCCGTCGAACAGAGCACGGTAAGGGGCCACAGTGGCGAACTGCGGACGAACTCAGGACAGGTGGTGGGGTTCCGGGTTGGCCTTGTGTGTCCAGTCAGCGCCCACCTCGTCTTGGTCGCCGGTCTGATTGCCGTCCCGCCCCTTCGCTCGGGCGAGCGAGATGACGACAGATTTGGAGGTAGGGCAATTGCTGCCCAGCGCCGTCGAGTCCAGCGGCACCAGCGGATTGGTTTCCGGATAGTAGGCGGCGGCGGAGCCGCGCGGGGTGTCGTAGTCGACGATGCGGAAGTTCTGCGCGCACCGGACCCGCTCGTCGGCGTCCCAGCGCGTGAAGAGATCGACCATGTCGCCGTCATCGAATCCGAGCGCCGCGATGTCGTCGCGGTGCATGAAGATGACCCGGCGGCCACCCTCGATGCCCCGGTAGCGGTCGCTGTACCCGTAGATCGTGGTGTTGAATTGGTCGTGACTTCGCAGGGTCTGCAAGATCAGATGCCCCGGCGGCACCTGCAGGACCTCGATCGGGGACACCGCGAACTCTGCACGACCTGAACGAGTTTCGAAGGTGCGGGCGTCACGCGGCGGGTGCGGAAGGATGAAACCGCCCGGACGTCGGACGTTCACCTCGTACCCCTCGCATCCGGGCACGACGCGGGAGATGTGCAGCCGGATGTTTGCGTAATCGTCCCGCATTCCCTTCCAGTCGATTCCGTAGCGGTCACCGATGGTGGCTTCGGCAATGCGCGTCACGATGCCCACTTCCGACTCCAGGTGTGGACTGGCCGGGTCCAGCGGACCCCGCGACGCGTGAACCGAGCACGTCGAATCCTCGACCGATACGAATTGCGGACCGGACGCTTGAACGTCCTTCTCGGTGCGTCCCTTCGTCGGCAGAATGAGCGCCGTCTCCCCGCACACCAGGTGCGAACGATTGATCTTGGTGGAGATGTGCACGGTCATGCGCGTCTTGCGGAGCGCCGCAGCGGTCACCTCCGTGTCCGGGGCGGCCTGAACGAAGTTGCCGCCCAGCCCGAGGAAGAAGTGCGCCTTGCCGTCGCGCATGGCACGGATCGAGTCGACGGTGTCGTACCCGTTCGCGCGCGGCGGATCAAAACGGAACTCCTTCTGCAGGGCATCGAGAAAATGCCCGGGCGGACGCTCCCAGATACCCATCGTTCGGTCACCCTGCACGTTGGAGTGCCCGCGAACCGGAAACAACCCTGCACCACGCTTCCCGATATTGCCCTGGGCCAGTGCGAGATTGGCGATCTCCTTGATGATGGCCACGGAGTTTCGATGCTGGGTGAGTCCCATCGCCCAGCAGAACACGGTGGCGTCGGAGTCCCGAAGCAACGTGGCGGCGTCGGTGATCTGCTCCCGGGACAGCCCCGTCGTCTCGGTGACGACGTCCCAGTCGACTGCGGCGACATGCTGTTTCCACGACTCGAAGCCGATCGTGTACTGGTCGATGAAAGCGTGATCGAGAGCATCCCATTCGACGAGCAGCGAACCGAATGCCTGAAGCAGGGCGAGGTCCCCGTTCAGCGCGATCGGCAGGTGCATGTCGGACAGGTCGGTACCCGATCCCACCATGCCGCGTGGGGTCTGCGGATTCTTGAAGTTGACCAGACCGGCCTCACGGAGCGGATTGATCGACAGGATCGTCGCACCGTTCTGCTTGGCCTTCTCCAGCGCCGACAGCATCCTCGGATGATTCGTGCCCGGGTTCTGCCCCTGTAGCACAATCAGTTTCGCGTCGTACACGTCCTCCATCACGACACTTGCCTTGCCGATGCCGATGGACTCTTGAAGGGCGATGCTGGTGGATTCGTGGCACATGTTGGAACAGTCGGGCAGATTGTTCGTGCCGAAAGCGCGTACGAAGAGCTGGTACGCGAACGCCGCCTCATTGGACGCCCGACCGGACGTATAGAAAATGGCCTCGTCCGGGCTGTCGAGCGCCTTCAACTGGCCGCCGATCAGGGCAAACGCGTCGTCCCAGTCGATCGGTTCGTAATGCGTCGCCCCGGGCCGCTTCACCATGGGGTGGGTGATCCGCCCCTGCTGCCCCAGCCAGTGTTCGCTGTGACTGTCGAGGTCGGCGATACTGTGCCGGGCGAAGAACTCCGGAGTGGCGCGGGACCGGGTCGCTTCCTCCGCAACCGCCTTCGCGCCGTTCTCACAGAATTCGGCTTTGTGCCGATGACCCGGGTCGGGGTCCGGCCAGGCGCAGCTCATGCAGTCGAATCCCTCGGCCTGATTGAGTCGCAGAAGAGTCTCGGCCGTCCGCCTCATGCCCATGTGTTCGAGAGAACGTTTCATCGACACTGCGACTGCAGTGGGGCCGGCGGCATGATCTTCTTGGGGTCGGATCTCGAGGTCGGCCTCGTCGTGGTCGCGGCCCTCATCGTGGTGACGCATCGTCAGTCTCCCGTCCGGCTCGACGTTCTTCTTGACATCGTATTCGCGCGGCGCGGCGTCGGCTGGAGAAAAATGCGCATCGTCAATTCGGCCTTGACGGCCATCATGCGTCAATCTACCGTTGACGCATGATGAAAATACGACTCGACGACCTCATCGACGGAATCCGCTCCGGATATCCCGATCAACCCCTCGAACAGTTGACGGCTGCGGTCTTGACCGCCGAGCACCTCAACGAAATTTCCGACCACCTGATCGGCCACTTCGTCGATCAAGCGCGGCGTAGCGGTGCGTCGTGGACGGAGATCGGTGGCTGTATCGGTGTCACGAAGCAGGCCGCCCAGCAGCGGTTCACACCCAAGGGCAGTGCCAACATGTTCGCGCGTTTCACCGAGAAGGCCCGGCAGGCGGTGGTCCAATCGCAGGAGGAAGCGCGGGCGCAGCGACTGTCCGAGATTCAGTCGGCGCATCTGCTGCTCGGCATGCTGTGCGCGCCCGACAGCCTCGCGATGCGGGCGCTCGCCGACCAGGGCTTTACACCGCAGGCAATCCGGGAAGCCGCGGAGGCAGACCTAGCTGCCGGACCGGCCGACGCCGAATCCCCCGCTCTGATCCCCTATGCGGCGGGCGCGAAAAAGGTGCTCGAATTGTCCACCCGCGAGGCGCTGCGATTGGGCCACAACTACATCGGAACGGAACACATGCTGCTCGCGTTGATGGCCGACGAAACTGACAATCCGGGTCCGCTCCGACGCCTTGGCGCCGACACCGATGCCGTCGAGCGATTCCTGCTGACGGCGCTCGGCGGAGCGGAAGTAAAGGAATAGAGCCGCTTCCGGTCATCAGTCAGTCGGCCGGGGATTCCACCCACCGCCGGTGCTCACTCGACGAAGGCGAGTCCTATTTCCTCGAGAGCGCCTTCAAGGATTCGAACAGCTTTGGGGCCCACGCCATGCATGGCGAGAAGTTCTCGACGACTGCGAGCGGCCACCTGTGCCAGGGTGGTGATGCCCGCCTCGAGCAGGGCGCTGTTCGCCGGACGCCCGATCGGAGGAAGGTCGCCAATCTGTGCTGGAACATCGCGGGTGCTCATTCCGACAAGGTACCGAAGCCATACCGTCCGACTCGAACACCACGTCGCGCACGAAGATCACCGAGTCCTGTGCACCCCCCGACCCAGGGTCACTCCTTGTGCGAGCATCACGGGCGGCGAAGCCGCATAGGCGTCCCAGAGTTCCCGGTAGACGCCGCCCCGGCCGAGTAGCTCTTCGTGTGTTCCGACTTCCGCTACCCGTCCGCCGTCGAGGACCACCACCCGGTCGGCTCGCGCCGCGGTGCTCAACCGGTGCGCCACGACGACGGTGGTGCGCTTCCGGGAGAGCTTCTCGGTTGCGAGCCGGACGCGGTCTTCCGTGGCCAGGTCCAGCGACGCGGTGGCCTCGTCGAGCAGCAGGATGTCGGGATCCACCAATTCAGCGCGGGCGAGGGCCAGCAGCTGGCGTTGCCCGGCCGACAGGTTGCGCCCGCGCTCCCCGATCGGCTGCAGGTAGCCGAGGGCGAGCCCGGACACCATCTCGTGTGCCCCGACCGCTCGGCTGGCGGCCTCGACCTCCGCGTCGGTCGCGTCCGGGCGCCCGTAGGCAATCGCGTCGCGGACGGTCGCGCCGAACAGGTGCGGCTCTTGCGGTACGACTCCGAGTCGCTGCCGGAACGACGCGAGGTCGAGTGACCGGGTGTCGATGCCGTCGACGCGCACCGCGCCGTCGGTGGGGTCGTAAAACCGGGCAAGCAGCTTGAGCACCGTCGATTTGCCCGCGCCGGTCTGGCCGACGAGGGCGACCGTCTCACCCGGTTCGATGCGAATCGCCACCCCTCGCAGCGCCTCTCCCTTGCCGGATTCGTACGCGAAGTGGACGTCGTCGAACACGATGCCGCCCTGGACGCGGTCGAGGACGATCGGATCGCCCGCCTGCGGCGTGGTGGTCGGTGTCCGCATCAGACCCCGCAGTCGACCGAGTCCGATCACCGCCTGCTGGTAGCCGTCGAAAACCTGCGAAAGCTGTTGCACGGGAGCGAAGAACAGTTCGACGTAAAGCACGAAGGCGATCAGGGTGCCGACGGTGAGGGTTCCGCCGTGGATCCGCGCCGTCCCGGCTGCGAGCACCAGTCCGGTCGCCACCACGGACAGGAACTCGACGAACGGAAAGTACAGGGCCATGTACCGTTGGGCCCGTAGTCGCGACTCCCGGAAGTCCCAGGCCCGCCGGGCGAACTGGACGGCGTTGTAGTCCTCGCGCCGAAAAGCCTGGGTGACGCGAATATTCGTCACGTTCTCCTGCAGATACGCGTTGACGATCCCGACGCGATCGCGGGCCTCCGCGTACGCGGGCACGGACTTTCGTCGGAACACCACCGTGGCCGCGACGAGGACGGGCACCACGAGGACCAGCACGAGCGCCAGTTCCGCGTCGATCACCAAAAGTGCCACCAGCACACCGAAAATCGTCAGTCCGCTCACCACCGCCGTCGCCAGACCTGTCTGCAGGAAGTTGGACAGGCTGTCGACATCGGTGGTCATACGTGTCATGATCCGGCCGGCCAGTTCTCGCTCGTAGTACTGCAACCCGAGCCGCTGCAGCTGCGCGAACGTCCTGACCCGCAACGTGTACAGCAGCCGTTCGCCCGTCCGCCCGGTCACCCGCGCCTGGGCGATGTTGATGGCCCAGTCCAGCAGCACCACCAGAATGGTCGCGGCCGCCGCGAGGAGCAGCAGGTCGCGGGCGCCTTGCAGCACTCCCCGGTCCACCCCGGTACGGACGAGGACCGGCACCGCGATCTGCGCGACGGCGTCGAGCCCGACGAGCGCCAAGCCTGCGACCAGCGGCAGGAGGAGCGGACGCAGCAGTGAGCGGAGTCCGAACGCCGGGTCGGCGGCCCGGGCCTCGTCCGCGGCGACGTCGGGGTCTCCCGTGAGTGGCGGCAGGTCGTCGAGCCGAGCCATTACTTCGGGGCTGGGCGGCGCCGACGAGAGGATGCCGCCCGACGCGCCTCCGCGTGACGGCCCACTGGCACCCGCGGCTGCGGTCGCGAAAGCCGCTGCGGCTCTCGCATCGAACACCCCGGAAGCCTCGTCGCCGTCCTCCCGACGCCACAGTTCGGCGGTGACACCGTCGACGTCCGGCGGCTCGTTCGACGTGTCCGGAGCGGTCAGGTCGTCCGCGCTCGACAGCAGCGCGCGGAACAGGGGGCACCGTTCGTCGAGTTCGGCGCTCGTGCCCACATCGACGATGCGCCCGTGCGCCAGGACCGCGATGCGGTCGGCCAACGCGAGCGTGGACCGGCGATGCGCAATGATCAGCGTGGTCCGTTCGCTGGTCGCGACGCGCAGTTCGTGGTGAATGGCCGCCTCGACGCGGGCGTCGACCGCCGATGTCGCGTCGTCGAGCACCAGGATCCGCGGATCGGTCACCAATGCCCGGGCGAGGGCGATCCGCTGCCGCTGCCCACCCGACAACGTCACCCCCTGCTCCCCCACGACGGTGTCGAGGCCGTCGGGCAGTGCGTCGATGAATTCCTCCGCCTGCACCACGCGGAGCGCCTCACGCACCAGTGCCTCGTCGGCATCCGGCCTGCCGTAGGACACGTTGGCGCGGACGGTCTCGGACATGAGGTAGCTGTCCTCGAAGACGACGCCGAGCGCGGACCGCAGCGAGTCGAGCGACAGCCGGCGGGTGTCGATCCCCCCGACGGTGACCGCACCCGCGTCGGCGTCGTACAACCGCGGAACAAGCATGGCCAGAGTAGATTTCCCCGATCCGGCCGCGCCGACCACCGCCACCGTCTCGCCGGGTGCGATCCGAAGGGACAGTCCGTCGAGGAGGCGATTCGACGGGTCGTATCCGAAGGCCACGTCGTCGAACACCACTTCGAGGGGCCCACCCGGCAAGTCCACGGCGCCAGGTGGGGTCGTGACGGCCGGGGCGTTGTCGATCACCTCGCGGACACGCTCGACGCTGGCCCGGCCCTGTTGGCTCACGGTCAGCAGCGTGGCGAGCTGACGCACCGGCGAGGCGAACGACGCCAGGTAAGTAGTGAAGGCGACGAACGTGCCGAGCGACAGCGTGCCGTGCAGCGCCAGCCATCCTCCAAGTGCCAGGACGAGTGCCTGCCCGAGCATCGGGACCGCCTGCAGCGCAGGGTTGTAACGGCTGGTCAGCCGGGCGACGCGCAGCCGGGAACGGAACAGGTCCCCTGCCCGCATCTCGAGGTCTTCGAGTTCGCGGCCTTCCTGGCCGAATCCCTTGACGACGCGCACCCCCGTGACGGCGGCTTCGACTCCCCCGGCCACGATCGCCGCCTCTTCCTGGGCATGCCAGTTGGCGGGGAACAGGTCGACGCGGCTGCGCATCGAGATGAACCACAGCGCAGGCAGGACGGCGAGAGCGACCAGGGTGAGGATCGGCGACAGCACTGCCATCACGGCCAGGGAGATCGCGAACATCAGCAGGTTCCCTGCCATGTGCGGCAGTAACTGCAGGAGCATCTGGATCAGCGTGATGTCCGAGATGGACCGGCTGACCACCTGGCCGGTCTGCAGTCCGTCCTGCTCGACGCCGTCCAGCCGCAGCAGGGACCGGAAGGCGTCGCCCCGCAGGTCGTACTGCACTCCGAGGGACAGCTGCCCGGAGCGGTACCGGCGCGTGTACGCGGCGGCGAACCGGAGCGATGCGAGGGCGATGAGCACCGCGATCCACGGCGCCAGTGCGTGATTCGTGTCGACCGCGGCGTTGTCGATCACGTGCCGGACGGCCAGCGGAATGGTGGCGGTGGCCGCGGCCGCCACCGCCGCCGCCCCGTACGCGAGAACGAGATTGCGGCGTTGGCGCAGACAGTACCCGAACAGGTACCGCAGCCAGCCGACGTTCTCCCCCGAAGCTTCCGTCGTCACTGCGCAGACACCAGCGTGGAATCCTTCTCGACCGCAAACTGATTGGCGGGACGCGGCAATCCGTAGTGCCCGCGCAGTGTGGTCTCGGTGTAGTCGGTGCGGAAGAGTCCGCGTTCCTGCAGGATCGGGACAACGGAGTCGACGAACTTTTCCAGCCCGGACGGAAGGACCGCGGGCATGATGTTGAATCCGTCGGCGGCGCCGTTTTTGAACCAGTATTCGATCGTGTCGGCCACCTGGAGCGGGGTGCCTGCAAACGTGCGGTGGCCGCGACCACCACCGAGTCTCCCGATCAGCTGCCGGACGGTGAGCTTCTCGCGGCGGGCGAGGTCCACGATCAACGTGTACCGACTCTTCGCACCCTCGATCTCGTCCTCGGACGGCAAGTCCTCGGGAAGTTCCTCGTCGAGCGGGAGCTGCTCGGGTTCGAGATTGAACCGCTGCGCCAGCTGCTTGCGGGCGTATTCCGGCGAGATCAACCTCTCCAGATCCGCCTCGAGTTCGCGGGCCTCCTCTTCGGTGTCAGCGATGACCGGCACGATGCCGGGCAGGATCAGTACCTGCTCGGGGTCCCGGCCCACTTTCGCGACCCGGTCCTTGACGTCCGCGTAGAACGCCTTCCCCTCGTCGAGAGTGGGCTGGGCGGTGAAGATTGCCTCAGAGTACCGGGCGGCGAAATCCTTTCCGTCCTCGGATGACCCGGCCTGCACGAGCAGCGGATATCCCTGCGGCGACCGCGGCACGTTGAGGGGTCCCCGCACCTTGAAGAACCGGCCCTCGTGTTCGATGACGTGCACCTTGGCGGAGTCGGCATGGATCGCGACGTCCTTGTCCGCGACGATGGCGTCGTCCTCCCAGCTGTCCCACAACTCGGTGGACACCTCCACGAATTCCGCGGCCCGCTCGTACCGGCTACGGTGCTCGGGGGTGTCGTCGAGACCGAAGTTTTGGGCCGCATCGGCACCGGCCGTGGTGACGATGTTCCAGCCTGCGCGTCCGCCACTGACGAAGTCGAGGGACGCGAACCGTCGCGCCAGGTTGTACGGCTCGTTGTAACTGGTCGACGCGGTCGCGATCAGGCCGATCTTCTCGGTGGCCGCGGAGATCGCCGTGAGGATGATCGTCGGCTCCAGCTTGCCGCTCGGCCTGCGTTCCGGATTGCTGAACAGCACCGGGCTGTCGGCGAGGAACACCGAGTCGAACTTTCCGCGCTCGGCTGTCTGCGCCAACGAGATGTAGTGCTTGATATCGAGATTCGCGTTCGGATCACTCTCGGGCAGCCGCCAGGCGGCCTCGTGGTGTCCGATCGCCATCAGGAATGCGTTGAGATGCAGCTGGCGCTGGGGTGACGAACTCATGGTGTAACTCCCTTACTGTGCCGCTACCTCGACGCCGAGGGCGCCGAGCAGCGTGTTGCGAAACTCGTGGAACTTGCTGTCGCCGAGCGCTCTCGGCTTCGGGATGTCGATGATCTCGTCGACGACGATCTGCCCGCGGTCGAGAACGAGCACCCGGTCGGCGAGCGCGATCGCCTCATCGACGTCGTGTGTGACGAGCAGGACGGTCGGGCGGTGGCGACGGATCAACTCCTGCAGGAGGGCGTGCATCTTGATCCGGGTCAGCGCGTCGAGAGCGCCGAAGGGCTCGTCGGCCAGGAACAGTTGGGGCTCGCGGACCAACGCTCGGGCCAGCGCCACCCGTTGCTGTTCACCGCCGGACAGTTCGCTGGGCCACGCCTTCTCCCGGCCCGCGAGCCCGACTTCCGCGAGCGCCGACGTTCCCTTGCTCGTGCCGGTGCGGCCCAGTCCGAGCGTCACGTTGTCCAGCACCCTCAGCCACGGCAGCAGCCGCGAGTCCTGGAATGCCACCGACACCTCCTCGGGCACTCTTAGTGTTCCGCCGCGGCCCTCGACGTCGTAGTCGAGGCCGGCGAGCGCGCGAAGCAGCGTGCTCTTGCCGGACCCGCTCTTGCCGAGCAGGGCCACGAACTGGCCATCGGGAATGTCGAGGTCCAGGCGGTCGAGGACGATCTTGTCGCCGAATCCGCGGACGAGGGACCGCACCTGCACGGCGGCGGGTTCTAGCCGGCGAGCGTCTTGCGCCATTGCAGCGACCGCCTCTCGACGTAGCGAAGGACGGAGTCGGACAGGAGACCGAAGATGCCGTAGACCGCGAGCCCCACGAGAATCACGTCGGACTGTCCGTAGTTCTGCGCGTTGTACATCATCTTTCCCAAACCGGTCACCGCGTTGATTCCCTCGACGACGATGAGGGTGAGCCAGGCACCGGTCACCGAGAGGCGCAGTCCCAGAAAGAATCCCGGCATCGCACCCGGCAGGACGACCTTGCGGATGAACGTGGCCCGGGACAGCCCGAGGACTTCGGCGAGTTCGACGTACCGGTTGTCGATCGACGTCAGCGAGTTGTGGGTCTGGATGTACATGTGGACGACGACACCGAGCGCGATGATCACGATCTTGAACGTCTCGCCGATGCCGAGCCAGAGGATCAGCAGTGGGATGAGGCCGAGCGTCGGGATGGCGCGTTTGAGTTGGATCGGTCCGTCGATCAGGGCGTCACCGGAGCGCGTCAGACCGGCGACGACGGCCAGGGCCGTCCCGATCACCACGCCGAATGCGAAACCGATGGCGGCGCGGCTCACCGACGCGAGGACGTGTTCCTGCAGGATGCCGGTGGAGATCAGGTCGACGGCCGTGGTGACCACGGTCCACGGCGCGGACAGCTTTCGCGCGTCGATGACGCCCGTCAGGCTTCCCACTGCCCACACCGCGAGGAGGAGCAGGACACCGGCCAGCCGGGAGAACGGAAACGCCTTACGCAGTCCGAGTCGGCGGATCTGCCGGTCGGCGACGCCGAGCCTGTCTACAACGGGGGCGACAGTACGTGCCGGTGCGGGCGCAATGAGAGTGCTGGTCATCGCTGCACACCGCCCCGGTACTCGGCCGGAACGGCGTCGGCGGCGATCGTCTCGAATCGGCGGTCGAACAGCTCGTTGGCATCGAACCCGTTGAAGTAGCCTGCGTCGGAGAGCAATTGGACGGTGTCCTGTGTCCATTCGACGGCCGCGTCCCAGTTGGCCGGGTAGACCGGGCGCTGCCCGACGGAGGCGACGATGCGCTTGCCGTCCTCGGCCGATACCTGTTCGCTCTCCACGTAGTACTTCTGGATCCAGGCATCCTGGTTCTCCCACGCCCAGACCTCCCCGCGGGCCCAGAACGGAATGAACGCCTTGATCGCCGCCGCCTTGGCCGGGTCCTGGAGGACCTCCACGGGCGCCCAGAGCACGGTGAGCGCGTCCACGGCGTCGGTGGCCAGCGCCTTGGCTCCGTCCGGCCCGTACTGGTTCAGGTACTTCGTGACCGTCGGCTCCGACAGCGGCGCGATGTCCACCTGCTTCGACTGCAACGCGGTGAGGAACTGCGGGCTGGGGAGTTCGACGAGTTGGACGTCCTTCGTGGTCAGACCCTGCGCTTTCAGCGTTCGCAGGACTACCACGCCCTGGGCCTGCCCGGGCGAGAACGCGATCTTCTTGCCCCGCAGGTCCGGCAGCTCCGTGATGTCCGAGCCGGGAGCGGTGGCCAGCCGGTACTGCGGCTGTTCCTTCTCCCGGACCGCGACGATCTTCGCGTCGAGCCCGGTGGCGTGCGCCTGGATCGGCGGGATCGCGGCGTTGGTGGCCAGATCGACCGCGTTGCCCCGGAAGGCCTGGATCACGTCGGGACCGGCACTGACGTCCGGCCAATCCGACACGGTGAATGGGAGGTCCGCGAGTTGATCGGTCGCCTCGAGCTGAAGTCGGGTGGTCTTGATCGACACGCTGAGCGACGTTCCGTCCGGAACCTGTTCGGGCACAGCGTCATCGAGTGTCAGCCCGCCGGAGGAACCAGAGGAGCAGGACGCGAGCCCGAGCGCCACGACGCCGGCAAAGGCAGCGCGTGTGAGGCGCCGATACCCGGCGAAAGACACGAGTGAACTGGACATGAATGATCCTTCGAAGGAAGTGATCTCCGGTCGGGCACACCGGACGCGGTCGGTCGAGTGCCACAATGGAGCGAGAAAGGAAGAGTGGAACGGTGTTTCGGGCGTCCGCCTCAGTCAGCGCAGAGACGTCAGATGCGGCCCGGTCGCGTGCGGCGACAACAGGACTCGGAGCGACACGAGGATGTACGCACGCCGTCCGCCATGGTGATGATCACACCAATATCCTTGCGATCCAGTGCAATCGACGTCAACATTGCTTCCCACCGAATTAACTCCGGACTTGTGATACGCGTCACGATATGCCTGCCAGCGGCCGCACGAAGCTGGTGAGAGGCGCCCGGTAGAGCTCCGCGAGGATCACGGAACCGGCGGATACCGGCAGTGCCCGCCCGGGAAAACTGGTGGACAGCACCGACCGTGAGGGGTCGTCACACGTCGCCGACGACTCCCCGACTGCTCGCCGAACCGTGTCGAGAGAACCCGGAATCCGGCTCACGCCTTGGTCACAGACGATCAAAACCTCCGGATTGAACAGGTCGAGCAGACGCGCCGCCACCACCCCCACGCCGTACGCCCGTTCCTCGAACAGAGCCAGGGCCGCCGGCTGCCGACGTCGTCCCGCGTCGAGAAGTTCGCCGAAGATCGGCCGCTCGATGATGCCGAGTTGCATCGCCCTGCGCACCAGCACCCGATCCGACAGGGTGGCCTGCACGCATCCGGTCCGTCCGCAGGTGCACTTCTCGATACTGTTCTCGAGGGGCACGTGCGCCACTGCGCCGGCCGCCGCACGAGGGCCGTGGTGGATTACGCCTCCGGTCGCGAACGCGGCGTCGATGACGTTGCCGACGAAGAGCTGTACCACGCTGTCCCGCGATCTCGGCTCCCCGAACAGCACCTCCGCGTCGATGAGGGCGCGCGCGTGCGAATCCATCCGGACGTCCAGACCGGTGCGACGCTCGAGATCCGTGCGGACCGGGTACCCGTTCCATCCCGGAATCGGATGCTCACGCACCACACCCGATTCCGAGTCGATCCAGCCGCCGGCCGCGAAACCGACGCCGATCGGGACGGACACGTCACCGTATCCGGCGGCCAGTGCCTCGAGGGTCGTCACGGCATTACGCAAAATCTCTGCCGGTCCGAGCCCGAAGTGTGGATCCCGGGATCGGGCCAGCACCTGCCCGCGCAGGTCGAGCAACGCGGTGGTGACGTGGGTCATCGCCAGGTGAATGCCGTAGACGACGAAGCGGGTGGTGTCGAGATCCACCGGCACGTGTGGGCGTCCCAAACCCGTGGGACCCGAGATTTCCGGCAGTTCCCGCAGCAGTCCGCGTTCGACGAGCTGCGCACTGGCGGTGGTGACCGTCGCGGGCGAGAGCCCGGTGACCCGTGCGATCGTGCTGCGGGCGATCGGTCCGTGATCGAGGATGGTGCGCAGCACCGTGCCCGCGCTGGCGCCGGAGCGGCCGGCGCCCCGCCGGGCATCGGAGTGGGTTCGCACCATCGTTCTCCCTTCGCCGCGCGCAGTGATCTGCGTGATCTGCAACGTTAGCGAAGGGGAGCGGACAGTTGAACGGACTCGATACCCGTGAATTTAACTCCAGTACGGACAATCACCTACGGCATCCTGGCAACGTAGGCGCACTTGGTCACTCGTGTCAGAAGTTGCCGCGTGCGGCTTGTTCTCGCTCGATGGCTTCGAAGAGGGCCTTGAAGTTACCGATACCGAAACCGAGGGAACCGTGGCGTTCGATGAGTTCGAAGAAAACGGTAGGACGGTCGACGAGTGGTTTGGTGAAGATCTGCAGCAGATACCCGTCCTCGTCGCGGTCGACGAGGATCCCGCGCTTCTGCAGCTCCTCGATCGGGGCACGCACGTTCCCGATCCGGGCCCGCAGATCCGGATCCTCGTAATACGAATCCGGGGTGGCCAAGAACTCGACACCCTCGGCGGTCAGCTGATCGACGGCGGTGAGAATGTCATTGGTGGCCAATGCCAGATGCTGGGCACCGGGACCACGGTAGAAATCGAGGTACTCATCGATCTGCGACCGCTTCTTCGCGATCGCCGGCTCGTTGAGCGGGAACTTCACCCGATGATTGCCGTTCGAGACGACCTTACTCATCAGCGCGGAGTAATCGGTGGCAATGTCCTCGCCCACGAACTCCGCCATGTTCGTAAAGCCCATCACCCGGTTGTAGAAGCCGACCCACTCGTCCATCTTGCCCAGTTCGACGTTGCCGACCACATGATCGAGGGCCTGGAACAACCGTTTCGGGGCACCGTCCCGTTTGCGGTGCGTCGACGTGCGTTCGACATACCCCGGCAGATACGGCCCGGTATAGCGGCTGCGGTCGACGAGGGTGTGCCGGGTATCGCCGTAGGTCGCGATCGCCGCCAGACGAACGGTGCCGTGCTCATCGGTCACGTCATGGGGTTCGTCCAGAACGGTCGCACCCTGCGCCCGGGCATGCGAAATGCACTTGTCGACATCGGGCACCGCTAGCGCGATGTCCACGACACCGTCACCGTGGACGCGATGATGCTCGATCAACGAGCTGTCCGGGTCCACGGCACCCTTGATCACGAACCGGACCGCCCCGGACTCGAGAACGAAACTGTGATGGTCACGGTTACCGGTGGTAGGCCCGGAGTAGGCGACCAGAGTCATTCCGAACGCCGACTGGAAATAATGCGCGCTCTGGGTGGCATTGCCCACCACCCACACGACCGCATCCCAACCACTGACCGGAAACGGATCCGCAGCCGAGTCATACTCCACCAGACCCACCAACTGCCTGAGCTGATCGAGATCGAGATCCGCCAAACGTTCCTTGTCGGTAAGTGTCTGTTCGATCGTCATCGGAGTCTTCCTCTTTCGTGGGCCGGTGAGCCGGGACTGTCGCCTGCGTCACCACGAAAACCCACTCCGCCGTCGTAGGCAACCGAGCCAGGAGTTCCTAGCCGTAGTGCCACGTTCGAGGAGCAGATCGCGCGATTTGTTATACAGTCGGCCTAGTTGACCGGCCTCGGAGGTGGTGTACGCATGAAGGATGCCGTGCAGCTGGACGAGCTCGATTTCGCGCTGCTCGACGCCATGCACGCCGACCCGAAGGCGGGAGTGCTGGAGCTGTCGCGTCGAATCAAGGTGGCCCGAGCCACCGTTCAGGCGCGGGTACGCAAGCTCGAGGAGTCGGGCATCATCGCCGGTTACGAGCCGCATATCGACATTTCGGCTGCCGGTTTCGACGTGCAGGCATTCGTCACCCTCGAGACGGCGCAGGGCGCACTCGACTCGGTGACGTCGGAACTCGAGTCGATTCCCGGTGTGCTCGAAGCCTTCGCGACCACCGGTTCGGGCGACATCCTCTGCCGGGTCGCGGCCCAATCACATCTCGGTTTGCAGCAGACATTGATCGATCTGAACAAATCGAGCGTCGTCGCGCGGTCCACGAGCGTGATGGTGCTCTCCGTGATCGTTCCGTATCGGTCGATGCCGCTGTTGCGCACCCTCGACCGTCGCGGTTCGGCGAAGGCTCCCGCGTACCGGGCCACCGATCAGCACGTCGATCGCTGAGTTTGCCGGGCACGTTGCCTAGAAAAACACCGAAAACCTGTCGTGGTGATGTTCATCCTGGCTACGTGCTGCAGGGCTGCTTGCGGCATGGGAGTGGCGCCCGCCACAGTGATCGCCGTAACAGCGGGTGCTGATCGAGGGAACGGCTCGATCGCACTGCTGCCAGGCCGTCCGACTCCCGAAAGAAGCCATGAAGAACCTGCTCACCCGATTCGAAGAAAAGGCCCCCGAGATCGTCTTCGAGTGGCACGACACCGAGACATCCGCCCGCGGATGGACGGTGATCAACTCCCTGCGTGGGGGCGCTGCCGGCGGTGGAACACGGATGCGGCGCGGCCTGGACCGCCGGGAAGTGGAGTCCCTGGCCAAGACCATGGAAGTGAAGTTCACCGTCTCCGGGCCCGCCATCGGCGGCGCCAAGTCGGGCATCGACTTCGATCCGACGGACCCCCGCAAGGACGAGGTGTTGCGACGCTGGTTCAAGGCGGTCACCCCGCTGCTGAAGGCGTACTACGGCACCGGCGGCGACCTGAACGTAGACGAGATGGCTGAGGTCGTCCCGATCACCGAGAGCTACGGGCTCTGGCACCCGCAGGAAGGCGTCGTCAACGGACACTTCGCGGCCAGCGACCGGGAACGGGTGCAGCGGGTGGGGCAACTCCGGCTCGGTGTCGCGAAGGTGGTCGAGGATCCGCGCTTCACCCCCGATCCGCAGGCCAAGTACACGGTATCCGACCTGATCACCGGCTGGGGCGTCGCGGAGTCGGTGCGCCACTACTACCGCGTCTACGGCGGTGAACTCACCGGCAAGCGGGTGATCATGCAGGGCTGGGGCAACGTCGGGGCCACCGCCGCCTACTACCTGGCCCAGTCCGGCGCCCGCATCGTCGGAATCATCGACCGCAACGGCGGGGTGTCGAACACCGACGGCTACGACTTCGACCAGATCCGCGATCTGTTCCTCACCAGGTCGGGCAACGAGCTGAACGCTCCCGGCGCAGTGCCTTTCGCGGACATCAACGAGACGATCTGGAGCGTCGGTGCGGAGGTGTTCCTTCCTTGCGCGGCGTCCCGCCTGGTGACACGCGACCAGGTGGACCGGTTGATCGACGGCGGCCTCGAAGTGGTGGCGAGCGGGGCCAACGTGCCCTTCGCCGACGACGAGATCTTCTACGGCCCCACCTACGAGTACGCCGACAAGAGTGTGGCGGTGGTGCCCGACTTCATCGCCAACTGCGGCATGGCCCGAGCGTTCGCTTTGCTGATGGAGGGCGACATCGAGGTGTCCGACGACGCCATCTTCGGTGATGTGTCCACCACGGTGGCGACTGCCCTCGAGCGGTGCCACGCGCGATCACAGCAGCCGACCGGGATTGCCGGTACCGCCTTCGAGATCGCTCTCGATCAGCTCGTCTGACGTCCTGGGAGACCCCATGAACACAGTTCACGACACAGTGGTGAAGACACCGCCTGCACCCACGAAAGACATTGTCACCCGCGGACTTCAGCAGGCGATGAAGCCACGACAGCTGGTGATGATGAGCTTGGGCGGCGCGATCGGGGCCGGGTTGTTCGTCGGTTCCGGCGCCGGGATCGCCGTCGCCGGTCCGGCAGTGCTCGTGTCCTTCCTGATCGCCGGCTTTCTCGTCGTGTTGGTGATGCGCATGATGGGCGAAATGGTGGCAGCCGACCCCGACAGCGGCGCCTTCTCGGTCCACGCCGAGAAGGCGATGGGGCCGATCGCGGGGCGCACGATCGGCTGGCTCTACTGGGTGCAGGTGGTCATCGTGGTGGCCGCCGAGGCGACCGCTGCGGCGGCCATCACCGCGGCGTCGATACCGGCGGTGCCGCAATGGGCGGCGGCGCTCTTCTACATGAGTGTGCTGACCGCCGTGAACCTGGCGGGTGTCTCCCGATTCGGTGAGTTCGAATTCTGGTTCGCTGCACTGAAAATCGCGGCGATCGTCGGGTTCCTGGGCATCGGCTCCGCGATGATCTTCGGTTGGATTCCGAGCTTCGATGCTCCCGCGCTGGCCAACCTCACGGGTCACGGTGGATTCGCCCCCAACGGGGTCACCGGCATCGCTGCCGGACTACTCATCGTGGTGTTCGCGTTCGGCGGAACCGAAGTAATGGCCATCGCGGCCGCAGAGACGTCCGAGCCGCGCCGCAACGTGAGCCGGGCGGTGCGCTCCATCGTGTGGCGAATCCTGGTGTTCTACATCGGTTCCGTCCTCATCATGGTGACGGTACTGCCGTGGACTGCCGAGGAACTCTCCTCGGGCCCCTTCGTCGCGGTGCTGAACGCCGCGCACGTGCCCGGGGCCGGCGCGGTGATGACCGTCGTCGTGGTGATCGCTCTACTGTCCTCGCTCAACGCCATGCTGTTCAGTGGTTCACGGATGATCTACTCGCTGTCCGAGCGCGGCGCCGCGGCCAGCATTTTCGGGCGGGTATCGAGCAACGGCGTACCCCGCCTCGCGGTGCTCGCGTCCGTGGCCTTCGGCTTTGTGACGGTGGTTCTCAACTACCTCGCACCCGATCGGGTACTTCCTCTGCTGCTCAACGCAGTCGGGTCGACGATTCTGGTGTTGTGGACATTCGTCACGGTGTCGCAGATCGTGTTACGCCGCCGCGCCGAGAAAGAAGGCCGCAACGATCTGCCGCTGAAGATGTGGGGTTTCCCGTATCTGTCCTACGTCGCTCTCGCCCTGCTCGCCGCCGTGGCGGTTCTGGCCCTGTTCGACGACGCAGCGCGGAACCAGCTCATCGCGACCCTCACCTTCACGTGCGCGATCACCCTGGCTTGCTGGGTCCTCGGACGTCGGCAGCGGAGGACGAGCAGCGACACTCGGTCGACCATCGAGCACGCCCATTGAGAGGTCGACCTCCGGCCGGAGGACCGAGGCCGGTCAAGCGACCGGCGAGATCACCACGTCGACTGCGCCAGAACCGCGTCGAGGGCGGCGTAACTCTCGTTCATGCCACCTTCCATACCGGATTGCAGCATGCCATCGCGCTCTTCGGGCGTGTGGAACTGGCTGACCACCGTCAGTTTGGTGCGACCGTCGCCCAGATCGGTGTAGGTGTTGTGGTCGACCGTGACGTGCCCGGGCATACCGTCCCATTCGAAGGTGTACACGAGGCGCTCCATGGGAATGATTTCGCGGAACCGGCCCTCGAATCCATGGGTGTCTCCCTCGGAGTGTTCGACGAAACGCCAGTGGCCACCGCGCTCGAATTCCCAGCGCTCGATGTCGAGCCGATTTCCGCGGCCCCACCACTGTGCCAGCAGGTCGGGGGTGGTGAAAGCTGCCCACACCCGTTCGCGCGGGGCATTGAAAATGCGCTCGACGCGGATTTCGCGGTCCTCCGGGGTGGTGAGCGTCGCAGCCGTGGGGGGAGTGGAGGTGCTCATGAGGTGCCTTCCGTTCGTGTGAGGAATTCATCCAGACGGCCCAGTCGGCTCTGGAGGGACGTTTGGTAGTCCCGTATCCAGGCCACCTCACGCTCGAGGGGATTTGCGCCGAGCATGCAGTACCGCACCCGCCCGCGCTTTTCCGTCACGACCATTCCCGCAACCTCGAGCAGGTGCACGTGCTTCTTGATGCCGGTAAGGGTCATCTCGAAGTGCTCTGCCAAATCGCTGATCGTGCTGGCGCCCCTGCCGAGCCTCTGCAGAATTCCGCGTCGCGTGGGGTCGGCCAGTGCGGCGAACGAAGTGTCGAGAGCTGAATGCTGAACCATCTAGTTCAGAGTTTCACTCGCTGGGGGTGCCGTCAACCCCCCCTGCCTGCGCGCAGCTCGGGTCACGGCGTCTCGGAGCCGATACAGATGGATAACGAATCCGGTTGCCCCGCCCGCGCTACCGAAGCCGCCGACCCTCGCCGGTTAGCGTGTACCTCGGGGCGGGAGAAGAAGAGGGGACGCGCATGGCCGGGTCGGAGGCAGGCGACCGTGTTCCCTTACCTCGCAGCCTGACACTCGTGATCGGGTTGGTGGTGAGCGCAACTGTGGCCGCCGCCTTGGTGCTCGGCCCCATCGATCCGTGGACCCCGGACATCGGGTTGTTCGCCGGGGGCGCCGACCTCCACGTGTACCGGGACGGTGGGTGGCGGGTGCAGCACGACCTGCCGCTCTACGGTGGCCCCGTCGTACTCGGATTGCTGTACACCTACACCCCGTTCTCGGCACTCGCCTTCGTCCCGCTCGAGCGGATCCCCGGCGCCTACGTCGACGATCTGTGGATGGCACTGAATCTGTTCGTGCTCGCCGCGTGCATCGTGCTGTGCTGCCGCATCCTCGGCTACCGGATCACCCCCTACCTGCTGCTCGTCACGGCTCTGGGGACCCTCACGTGCACTTTCCTCGAGCCGGTACGGACAACCCTGTTCTACGGCCAGATCAATCTGGTGCTGATGCTGTGGGTGCTGTGGGATTTCTCCCGGCCGAATTCCAGCCGGCTGCGGGGAGTGGGGACGGGGATCAGCGCCGGAATCAAGCTGACTCCTGCGTATTTCGTGCTGGTGTTCCTGGCCTTGCGCCAGTGGCGTACGGCTGCCGTCGCCATATCGGCCTTTCTCGCGACGGTGGGTGTGGCCTGGGCGGTGATCCCCGGTGATTCGCGGCAGTATTGGACCAGCACGTTCTTCGACTCGACCCGCATCGCCGACAACAGACATCCGTCGAACCAGTCTCTGCGTGGCACCCTGGCCCGGCTGACCGACGGACAGGCGCCGCTGTGGCTGTGGTTCGTCCTGGCCGCGGCCATCACCGTTGTCAGCATTCTGGTGTCGGTGCGGTTGTACGAGCGCGGTGAGCACCTCCTCGCGGTTGCCCTCAGCGGCCTCACCATGGCCGTGGTGTCGCCGTATTCCTGGAGTCATCACTGGGTGTGGTTGATTCCCCTGCTCGTCTGGTTGGTGCACCGCGCGCTGACCGTGAGCCGACTCTGGTGGTGCGCCGTGGCTGGATTGTTCGCCGCGACCGCGGCATGGCCGTACTGGTGGAGCACGGACTTCATCGTGATCGGCCTGTTCCTGTACCCGCCCTCGTGGCCCGTCGCCCCGGTATTGCAGAACATCTACCTCGTCGTCTACGTCCCGGTCCTTGTCGCGTCGGCCGTTTTCGCCGGCAGAACGCGACCCCCCGCCCTGGCCACGGTGCCGTCCGAGCCCGTCGATCCGGTGCTCGAGGATCCCCCGCACTTGCCGTTGCGAAGCGCGTGACCGCCTTTCGCCACCGGCCGGACTCGAGCGGAATATCCTGAGAGTAGTCACGTTGCCGTGGCTCCCCGCCCCGTGTCCCGAATCGAACACCATGAACGATCGCCCGCCGAGTGACGTGACGGTCGCGACCGGCCCACCCACCGAACTGGGACCGGACACGGCCGTCGCGTCTTCGCCCGTCACTGCGTCGGACAGCGGATTCGTCGTGGACAGTGGCGTCGAACAACTGGTCGCCGACTGGGAGTCGTCCGGTTCCCCGGCTGCCCTCAGCGAATATCTTCCCGATACGGCAGCCATTCGACGGGCAGCACTGGTCGAACTGATCAAGGTGGATCTCGAATACCGCTGGCTGCGTTCGGGGCAGCCGAAACGGCTCGCCGACTATTGCCTCGAATTTCCCGAACTCCTGGCCGAACCGCTGCCGGCGGATCTCCTCTACGAGGAATTCCGGGTCCGACGCGACAGCGGCGACAAGGTGGAGGCCGACGACTATCTGAAGGCGTACCCCACTCAGGCGAACCGCTTCGAGGGCCTACTCACACTGGATTCGCATCGGCAGCCGCGCACGTCGGAGCCGACGGTGGGCGACGCATTCGATGTCGGAGCCCGGCTCGAGGATTTCGAACTCGTCCGGGAGCTGGGCCGGGGAGCGTTCGCGCGGGTATTCCTCGCCCGGCAACACTCGATGCAACGATGGGTAGCACTCAAGATCTCGCGCAACGTCGGCACCGAGCCGCAGACGATGGCCCAACTCGACCATCCGTACATCGTGCGCGTTTTCGATCAGCGACTCTTGGAAGAGCGCCAACTCCGGTTGCTCTTCATGGAGTACGTCCCGGGCGGCACCTTGCTGGACGTCGTCCGGTTGGTGCGCGCCACACCCCCCGACAAACGCTCAGGGCAACTTCTCCTCGATTCGATCGACCGTGTCCTCGACGAGAAAGGAGAGATGCGGCCCGAAGATTCCAGCGTGCGCAGCGAGATCGCTGCCCTGTCCTGGCCTGAGACCGTCGCCTGGATCGGATTACGCCTCGCCGACGCCCTCGAATACGCGTGCAAACACGGAGTGCTGCACCGCGACATCAAACCGGCGAATGTCCTGCTCGGTGTCGAGGGCGTGCCCAAACTGGCCGACTTCAACGTAAGTTCCAGCGACAATGTGGCAACGCCCGGCGCTGCAGGATTCGTCGGCGGTTCGGTGGCGTACATGTCACCCGAACAGCTCGAGGCCTGCGACCCCGGTGCGGCGCGAACCGCAGCTGACCTCGACACCCGGAGCGACATCTACGCACTGGGCGTCCTGCTGTGGGAACTGCTGACCGGAAGCAGGCCGTTCTCCGACGGCGAGGCGGGAGAGGCGACGCCGTCACCGCACGTGCTCCTCGAATCGCGACGCCTTGGTGTGGACCTCGAACAGAACCCGTTGCCCGACGGTTGTCCGGCGGCGCTGCGCCGCGTCCTGGTGAAGTCACTGGCACCCGACCGGGAGGATCGGTGGTCGAGTGGACGCAAGCTCGCCCGCCAGTTCGCGCTGTGCCTCGACCCGCACGCACGCGATCTCGTCGACCCGACGCCGGGAAGCCGGCGCGCGACGATGTGGCGCTATGCCCCGGCCATCGGGCTCGCGGCGATCGGAATCCCGAACCTGCTGGCGGCGGGGTACAACTACTACTACAACAAGGTCCTGATCATCTCCGCGCTTCCCGCGGAGGCACAGGAGAATCTCGAGCAGGTCCACCTGATCATCGGCGGTGTCGCCTTTCCGCTCGGCGCGGTTCTCATCCTCTACTGGTGTCGGCTGTCGATCACGGTGCCGCGTGGTCTCAGCCAGGGCCGCACCTACAGTTCCGGCATTCTCGGCAAAGCCCGCGCCGCCACGCTGACCCTCGGCCATCGTGCCGTCGTAGTCAGCTTCGCGTTGTGGCTGGTGGCCGGGGTCGCCTACCCGATTGCCCTGCAGATCACTGCCGGCGGCATACCGCTCCGCGCCTACACGCAAGTGTTGGCCTCACTTGCGGTGTGCGGCGCAGTGGCGGTGGCGTACCCGTTCTTCATCCTCACGTTCTACGCCGTCCGATGCTTGTTGCCGATCCTCCTGTCGCACGGCGAGTTGCGCAGCTCCGACTGCCGCGGCATCCGAAGCCTCGCCCGCAGCATGCCGCGCTACCTCGCGGTCGCGGCGGCGGTGCCGTTGATCGGAGTCGCCGGACTCAGTTTCGTCGGCGGCGATCCCAGCGACGCCGTCAATGCGACGGTTCGAGCATTGTGCTTGGGCGGAATCTTCGCGTTCATCGGCGTGTACCAGCTGTTCCGGCGGATCGAGAGCGATCTGCGGGCGCTGGAGCGAGTCGTTCGGATAGAGGTGCCCGGTGCACCTGCCGGGCGGCGTCGGTAGTCGTTCGACGGGCGGCTGCGGCTGCGGCTGAGGCTGCGGCTGCGGCTGCGGCTGCGGCAAGGAGAAAGCCCCTGGCGCTGCCGGGTCGGGGTCCGACAGCGCCACGGGGCTCAACTGGTATTTCTCTCGAGGGCCCCTTTGTGTTACAGCCCGCCGAGTTTTCCGCCTGCCAGGCCGCCCATCGTCATGTTGTACAACACCGCCGCCAGCTCGTTGCGGCGCTCCCGGAGGTCTCGGCGCAGGTACTCGACACTCACCGCTCGGTAGCTGACCGTGAGAACCAGCAGCAGCGATTCGAGATCCACGCCGGGAGCAATCGCCGACGGATTGAGCGTGACGTACGTGCGCAGCAGGTCCCGGCAGCGCTCCTCGAGGCGTGCCGAACGATGCGTCAATCCGAGGTGCGGAGCGTCGTTGAGCAGAGGCGCGAGTATCCCGCGATAGCTATCCAGCACGGCCAGGAGTTGCCCCTGGAGAGCGGGGTCTCGCAGGAAGGTGCCCTGCCCGACGGATCGGTCGAGGTGCTCCCCGAAGGTGCGCGTCGTCTCGTCGAGAATTCCGTCGAGGAGAACCTCGATGATCTCGTCCTTATTGGCGAAGTATTGGTATACCGAACCCTTCGAGATACCGGCCGCCTCTGCGATGGCGCCGGTGCTGCACCCGGCGTAACCCTTGGCTTCCAAAACCTGACCAGTGGCCGACAAGATGCGTGCCACCATCGCGTGTGAACGCTGCTGGGAAGGACCTTTCCGCTGGCCAGTGCCCATTGCCTCGACCGGTCCCTTCTGCGCCTCAATGCGACTTGTACCCGTCCGTTTTGGTGGTGTGCACTGTAACTCAGCAGCCGTCAGGGCTGGTCGGAAGTACCTACGCGCCCCGAATCGAGTTCATCGACATGACAGGAATGCAGACCCGGGAATCCGTGTCCGAGTTCGTCCCGCCCCGCCGATTCGCCCGTGATGTCGAGTGGGGTCGCCGGTCGATGCGGGCACTGTCACTGCTCACCCACGGAGATACGACACCGACTCCCGTCGAGGTGGACCGTCACGCCCGGGCGGTGGCAAGTCAGGACGAGCTCGGTGCGGCGCTCGCGCAGGCCATCCTCGTCGACAAGACGGTGACGATGGCGCAGTTCACCACCGCTCTGTCCCGCGGAATCACCGACGTGGAGGACCCCGCGGCGCCCCTCGCCGCCTTCTTCGACTCGGTGGATCACCGGCCCTCTTGGGTGGACGACGCACGACTCGAGCGAGGAGCCGCCGTCTGCCTCCGTAGCGGCATGACAGGGCTCGATCTTCTCGCCACGGGCTCGTTGATGAACGGGTACCGGAGCTCGGCGACCACCCGACAGCTCGTGTCCACAGGCAGGCTCGTCGGCGATCAAGCGGGTGCGCGTGTCGCCGAGACGGTCCGGTGGTGGTACGAGTGCGTCCTCCCCGGCGGGATGGACCGCGACCGGCAGGGCTGGCAGCTGTCAGTGCACGTCCGGTTGATGCATGCGTTCGTCAACCACAGCTTGCTGCGGGACGAGGACTGGGATGTCGCCGAATGGGGCATGCCGATCAATCAGTCGGATCAGGCCGGCACCCTCGCGCTCTTCTCGACGACCTTCCTCATCGGCCTGCGGTCGCTCGGCGTGTGGGTCTCCGCAGACGAGGGCCGCGACGTCATGCACCTGTGGCGGTACATCGGGTGGCTGATGGGCATCGACGACCACTGGCTGGTCGACGACGAAAACACCGGGCGCCGGAACATGTGCCAGATCGGGATGTTCGCGCCCGGGCCGGACGACAACTCGCGGATTCTGGCAGACGCACTACAGAAATCCTGGGGCAACTTCTCCTACGACCGTGCCCAATCGTTGCGACGCCGAATCAACCGGCAACGCCTCCTCAGCATCCAGCGCCTGTTCTCCGGCAAGGCCGGGATGCGGGAGCTGGGACTGCCAGCCACACTGGCCTGGTATGTACCGTTGGCTCTCGTCGGAAACGGTGCGCTGCACGGTGCGGCGAGACTGAGCCCGGCGGTCCGGCAGCGGGTGAGCCGGCGCTCACAGCGGCGAGTGGAAAATTGGCTCGCCGACAACGAACCGAAGCGTGGGCCGGGTCAGCGCCGTTCGTAGAGTCCGCGGATGTACGCGGCCTGCCCGGCGTGCTGCAGATCGTCGGAGATCACGCTGATCAGCCGCACGCCGAGAGTGACCGGCGGCTCCCAGTTCTCGTCGACGATGCGATCGAGGTCGTCCGTACCGATCGACTGGACGTAGTCGACGGTTCGGTCGTGGACCGCATCGTGGTATCCGAGCAGAAGTCCGGCTGCGGTCGTCACCCTCGCCACCTCGGCGGACGACTGCCCGTACCCGATCGCGGCCACCGGGAAAGGCAGGTCGAATCGTTCACACCACCCGCCCGACGTCCACACCTGCTCGGTGCCCGCGACCCCGGCAACGTGGTCGTCCTGCACCCGGGTGAGATGCCAGACCAACCAGGCGATGGTGTTCGCGTCCTCGTCCACCCGATAGGTCAGTGCGTCAGACGGTAATTCGGACAGCGCCTCGTGCACGGTCTCCTGGATACGGTCGAAAGCGTCGGTCAACAGCGCACTGTGATCCACAATGCTCCCCTCGTCGCGTATACGTTTTCCCTGTCCACTATGACCGTTCGCGTACCCGGGCGGGCAGAGATGTGACACCGGACGGGCATATCGCCTACGTCACCGACCACCCTGTGCCGCGTTCCTTGCCACACCGGCCGCGCCGGTGCCACGCCGCGGTCCGCTCGACGCATCGTGGATTACCCACTACGACGAACCGGACCGACGACGTGTCACCCGCGACGGTGCACAACAATTACCCGTCAGTCGAGCGGTGCCCACATCGATCCCACCAACAGGCGCCGATAAGTCCGCTCAATGGCGGACACCCCGTTTCAGCCGACCGCGACTGGCACCTGCGCCTGAGCGTCATGGAAGGCTTGCTTTATCTCGGCCGAAATCCGGCCACGGGAAGATACGTCCCTGCCCTCCCCGATCGCCCACTCACGAATCTCCTTGATCATGTTCTTCGACGGAGCCACCTTCCCCGTAGCCGTCGTCTTCGCGACCGTCATCTTGGTGGGCGTCGTCTTCGCGGGAGACTTCTTCACAGCCGTCGTTCTCGGACCCTTGGTCTTGGCGGCCGTTGTCCTCGCGGGAGCCCTCCTCGCGGCCGGCTTCCTCGCAGGCGCCGCTTCTACCTGAACCTTCTTTGCCGCAGCGTCATGAAAGGCTCGCTCGATCTCGGCCGAAATCCGGCCACGAGAGGACACTTCAAGACCCTCTCCGATCGCCCACTCACGAATCTCCTTGGTCATCTTTTTCGCGGGAGCTACCTTCTCCGTGGCCGCCGTTTTCGTGGCCGTGGTTTTCGCTACCGTCGTTTTCGCGGCCGTTGTTTTCGCGGGAGCCTTCTTCGCAGCTGCCCTATTCACCCGCGCCGCTTTTACCTGAACCTTCTTTGCCGAAGCGTCATGAAACGCTCGCTCGATCTCGGCCGAAATCCGGCCACGGGAGGACACATCGAGACCCTGCCCGATCGCCCACTCACGAATCTCCTTGGTCATCTTCTTCGCTGGCGTCGCCTCCGTCGCCGTCGTTTTCGCAGCGGCGGCTTTCGCCGCCGTCTTCTTCGCCGGAGCCTTTACCGGAGCCGTCTTCACGCCCGCTGTTTCCGGAGCCGTCTTCTTCGCGGCCGCCTTCTTCGCAGCTGCCTTATTCACCCGCGCCGCTTTTACCTGAACCTTCTTTGCCGAAGCGTCATGAAACGCTCGCTCGACCTCGGCCGAAATCCGGCCACGAGAGGACACATCGAGACCCTGCCCGATCGCCCACTCACGAATCTCCTTGGTCATCTTCTTCGCTGGCGTCGTCTCCGCGACTGCCTTCTCCACATTCGCCGTCTTCTTCGCCGGCGCCTTGCTCGCCGGCGTCTTCGCGACCGTCGTTTTCACTGCCGTCGTCTTCGCCGCTGACTTTCTCACCCGCGCCGGTTTTACCTGAACCTTCTTTGCCGCAGCGTCATGAAAGGCTCGCTCGATCTCGGCCGAAATCCGGCCACGAGAGGACACATCGAGACCCTCCCCAATCGCCCACTCACGAATCTCCTTGGTCATCTTCTTCGCTGGCGTCGCCTCCGCGACTGCCTTCTCCACATCCGCCGTCTTCTTCGCCGGCACCTTGTTCGCCGTGGCCCTCTTCACTGGCGACTTCTTCGAAACAACCTTCTTCA
Source organism: Rhodococcus sp. ZPP (assembly GCF_017656075.1). Taxonomy (NCBI): domain Bacteria; kingdom Bacillati; phylum Actinomycetota; class Actinomycetes; order Mycobacteriales; family Nocardiaceae; genus Rhodococcus; species Rhodococcus sp. ZPP. The sequence goes on along the minus strand of NZ_CP058638.1, from coordinate 3,674,666 downwards.
CCGGCGCCGCTTCTATCCGAACCTTCTTTGCCGCAGCGTCATGAAAGGCTCGCTCGACCTCGGCCGACATACGGCCACGAGAGGAAACTTCGAGACCCTCCCCGATCGCCCACTCACGAATCGCCTTCGTCCTGTTCTTCGCCGATCCTTCGGAGCTTCTCGGTGATACCGCCATCGTGCTCTCTTTCTTCGCCGGGCAATCGTCCAACGCACACAATAACCGCAGGCGTCTCCCGGTGATCAGGAAGCTCACCCAAACGGACCTTGTGACGTTTACGACGTCGCCCATCTGGGCAGATCAAACACGACATCGTTCGAGCTCCACACTAACCGCGCGATGAACTTCACACATTCGAATAGCGCACGCCGACAACCTGATTCCCGAATTCATCCACGAGCATACTTCGATGACTGCTTCACGTTCATCCGAATTAGCACCGACGGGATTCAAAATGCCGGGCACGCGACCCCATTGCGCATAGAAAATTACCAGACCGACCAGCGTCCGCCGGCCGATCGGCTCGCGGACTGGCCATCAGCTCGCCCGTCGCGGTGCGGTTCCGTGCAGTGGATCGCACGCCCAGCACTATGCGAAGGTCTCGCACCGCCCAATCACACAATTCGTCGAAGGTGTGCGTCCTTCACTTCCCACTCGCCTCGCCGAGCCGGTCGTGTGACTGGCAGACATCCCGGTGCGCCACGCCCACCCCGACGAATGTCATCAAACCCCGGCCGTGTTCGCTAGCGTCCTCGTTCTCCTCCAAGCCGCGATGACTCCGCGACCACCGGACCTCGCGCGTCTGAGGATTCTCAAGACGTCCCTCTGCGACGACCTCGTCCGTGCGTGGAACGGATCGCCGACACACAACTGAACGTCACCCCCACATTGTCACTACTCATGCCATCGGGCCAGACTTCGCCGGACTCCTCGATCGGATTATTGGAAGTAGGACGCATAGTCCCTGAAAGGAACCTGGCCGGTGGGGCTCGACTGTATGGCGTCGGCAACTGCCGACGGAATGGGCGCCCAGTGGGCAGGCATCGCGGCGGCCAGGGACGGATTCAGTATGTAGAGCAGGGCGAAGTTCACTATCCAGAGTGGCGGTGCCATCGACATGCCAACTTCCGAACGCACACCCCCCTTGGTGTTGGTCACCAATTGAGCTGCGCCCGACATCTGTTGCGATGCGAAGCCGTAGATCGCTTGCACCGTGTATGCCGACCGATAGAGCGCTATCAGGGTGTGTGTCGCACCGTTGTTCCTCAACCATGTGCCCACGTAACCACCGGGGGCGATCAAAGAATTCACTTGCCTCGTCGGCGCATCCGCGTTGGCCGGACTCTCCAGCAATCCGCTGGTGTTCACGTAGAGGCCGTAGCTGGCCAGGACCGACGGTGTGGGGTGACCGCCGATGTCGGAATAGAGGGGACGACTGTTCGTATTGGTGAGGATTCGGGCGCATGCCTCGATCACCTCGGCAGCGTCGCGACTGCCGCCGACTCCGCCGCCGGTAACGAGGTCGCGATACTGCTGCTCCGATAGAGCATCAGCCCTGCCGAGCCCTATCTGACCGGCGATCTCGTCGGCCGCTTGCTGGCCGAGTGGCTCGTTGAGCTGGCCCGGACTGGTCACCTGCGTCGGTGCGAGGCGTTCATAGCCAGGCGCTCCGGCGAAGGGGATCGCGAATCCGGTGTCGACGGTTTCTGTCGCTGGTTGGCCGTAGGCTTCCTGCGTCGTTGCCAGTGGGAAAAGGCATGCACCCAGCAGTGCCAGTACCGAGAGTGTCCTGCGGCGGAGGGTTGCTCCGCGTCGATGACCCGGACCCGATATTCTCATGCCGCGCATACGTCAACCTCCCAGAACAGCGTCGGGCGAGCCGGAACAAGCTTGAATCCCAAGTCAAACGCCGTGACAGTGGTGCGTCAAGACTCGCGGCATGTACCTCCTGCGAGTGCCCGGGGTGAAGTTCGTCGAGTGTCCCCCGTGGACAAGGGGGTTTCAAGCCATCGACGACGTTGCGGCGGAATCGCATCCGTATAGGGGTGTGGCCAGCCTGTAGTTTTTATTTCAGTAGCCGCAACATGACGCATCGCGCAATGCTGACGGCTCCGCCGGTCGAGGCTCGCCACCCGCACCCTCGACGCCACGTACAGCCGTGGTTTGGTGCCGATGCCGACTTCACCGGCCCGGGGCAATCCCCACCCAGGCACGACAACATCCCGGGTTCATTCGAACCGCAATCCTAATTTCGCCGCGAACACACCACACGGCGGCAGATAATTGTGGTACCGGCAAGAACCGAAGCTCGGGAAGGGTCAGCCATGTCCGATCGTAGCTCGGGAGTGAATCCAGCGAGTTCCGAGTATCCCTCCGGCAAACAGGCTTTCGCGGCCGGCACGTCGATGGGGGCCGCCGTCATCATGGTCACCGTCGGCATCATCCAGCTCTTCCAAGGCATCGCGGCGGTCGCCGAAAACGAAGTATTCGTCAGCGGCATCAATTACGTCTACAAATTCGACCTCACCACCTGGGGCTGGATCCACGTCATCCTCGGCGTCCTCGTCGCGATCGTCGGCCTGGCCCTGTTCACCGGCGCCGGGTGGGCCCGCGTGTCGGCCATCGTCGTCGCCGCCATCTCGATCTTGGCGAACTTCCTCTGACGCCCTATTACCCCGGTTGGTCACTGCTGATCATCGCCCTCGACGTCGTCGTCATCTGGGCTGTCTCGACGTGGAATCCGGAACCAGATGTCAGAAACGCGAACCTTCGCGGTACCGGCACTCCCGCTCGGTAACTCGGCCGAAAATCGCGGGCACCGGGGACAAAACGAGCGGAGAACGGGTGACGACCCGGGAAGCACCTCATCTCGACGTTCACCCGTTCTGGTGAGCATCCGCGACTATCCCCGAGAACACAGTGAAACGAACGGGAGCGACAACAATGACATACACATACAAGGTCGTCGAGGTCCGCGAGAAAATGATCGGCGGCAAAATGTCCGGCGGCAAACTCGAAGACCTGCTCAACCAGTACGCCCAGCAAGGATGGCGTCTCAAAGCGATAACCTCGTCCGATGTCAAGGGCAGAATCGGCCCTGGCAGCGTGGAGGGACTGCTGATCACCTTCGAACGCGAAAGCTGAGCAGCTCCGGACACGATCAGCCGACGTGTTCGAGATCCTCGGTGCCATCGAGGTCGACATCGACGCCTAGCTCGCCCAACTCGGAGCCGTTACAGGTGCTCGATGGTGCGCTTACCGATCGAGGTGTCAGGGCGTCGATGATCTTCTCGTCGGCGGAGTTGCTGCGCGGCCGGGCGATGTCCCGCCAGTAGACCGGAAGTTCGGCCAGTGCGCGGGCAGAGTCCTGCGCAGCCTCGCTGGAGACGATCGCGGCGCGGGCGACGTACTCGACGAACCCGTCGGCATCCCCCGCTCGGTAGCGGGTCAGGTGGTCGAAGTAGCGGCGGGTGTCGGCGAACATCACCGACGCCAACGGGACGGTGAGCCGGTGGGTCAGGCCGCGACAGGGCACGGCAACGTGTCCGGTCACGCATTTACCGGCAGCGCGAGCACGACCTCCTGCTCGTTCGCGGGGAGGTAGTGGACGTCGAGTACCCGTCCCACCTGCACGTGCGCGACGCTGCGTGAGGGCAGGAACTTCTCGACGCGGGTGGTGAATGTCGATCCGTCGGGTCGGCTGACTACAAGGCCGAGGTGCACCTTGGGATGCCCGTTGCGAATCTCCCCCGGAACGCTGAGTGACTGCACCACCGCCTGGGCCGCGACTCCCCGCGCGGCGATGTCGAGCTTGTCCACAGAGGTGACGCCCTGCCGGATCATCGTGTGATTCCACGCTTCGGTGACCGCGGCGGTGTCGCCGGAGCGATCGATCTCGACCTTGTCCGTGCGCCCCGGCACGTACCGCACGGGTAGCACGACACCGGGCCGGAGCAGCGCCAGTTCGGTGAGCGGCACAATCATTTTCGCGTGCGACTCGAATGTCTTGCCGTCGGCGTCCTCGACACCGAGATCGATTCGGACCTCCGGCTGATCGTTGAGGGTCATCCCGGTCTGCCGTACCGCGCGCACGGTACCGATCCCGACCGACCCATTGCGGAACGCTGCACTGTTCGTCCCGGTCAGTGCCGCCATCACGCTGTCGCCGGTGAAGGCGAAAACCATGATGAGGAGGGTCGTCGCGAGAATCGGCCAGATCATCTGCGGCCCGACCCAGGCGAGACCTTCGATCCCGAAGTCCGTTGCCCCCCGGTTACCGAGGCCGTACCAGAGGTAGTAGCCGACGGAACCGACGAAGAACGTGAGTGCTGAGATGCGCAGGATCTTGTTCATAATGTTCCCTTTCGATACGTGTGAGTGGTGAGGGCAGTTTCCCGGCGCGCGCGAATCAAAGCAGAATCTGTCCGAGACTCGCGCGCGCCGTGGTGATAAGTGGTGTGCGGCTCAGCCGCCGACGATGGTGGAGCACGCGAAGGTGAGGTCGAACTTCGCCGTGGTCGGCGCGGTCGGATTGCTCATGTCGGGAGCGCCGACGCCTTCCCCCGTCACCTTGTACACGTCACCGTCCTTCTCGACCGTCGCTGTGCCGCCGGGCATTCCCTGGCCGAATCCGAGGGCGTAGGGCAGCCCGTTGGACCCGCCTTTGCTGCCGGCGATTCCGACGGCCTGCACGGTGTCCGCGCCGGTGATGGTCGCGCTCACGGCCAGGTCCCCGTACGTGGCATTGCCGGTGTCGGCGAGAGCCAGCGCCAGGGTGTCACCCTGCTTGGCGCAGGTGGCGTCGAATGTGGCGTCCAACGCCTTCCCGTCGATGACGGCCGCGGACGCCCCGGCCGGGCTCGCGGCGTTCGACGTCTCCGAGGCGACCGTGGGGGCGTCGGAGCTGTCATTGGACCCTTCGCTGTCACTGCAACCCGAGAGCAGCAGGGCTGCAGCCGCAACCGCGACGATGCCTGCGGTGTATGCGCGCTTCGGCTGAGTCCGAATGATCTTGTTCATGATCCGTCCTTCACATGTCGTGAGGGGCGCTCGGCGCCCGTCTCCGATCTCTTCGGCCCGCGGTGTGGGGCCGATGGCTAAAAGGTATGGACGGCCCGCGCCCTACCGATCCCAGATTTCTGCCGACCTCCGCCGAGCGCACCTGCGGTAGCCTGCTCGAATGCGGACGGGAGCGAGGGGGGCGACGGCTACTCGGCGACCCCGCGCCATGGTCCTGGACGAGGTGTGGCGGGAACTGGACGGCGTCGAACCGCTCAGCGGCCCGGACGGCGGGCCGCTCAGCCGCACAGTCAAACTGATCCTCGATCCGCTGGTGATTCGCCCGGTGCAGAACCCGGCGTGCGCCGGTCCGGTCGTCTCCTCCGACGGCGCGGAGCTTCTGGCCACACGCCTGCACGCCTCCGCTGATCTGCTGCGTGCCACGGCAGCATGGTTCACGCTGCTCAAGCGGGTCCGCCGTGCACTACGGATCACCGAGGGCAATCCGCAGGACCTGTACTTTCAGCGCTGTTTCGAGCTGGCCACCACGGCCGGTCCGCCGGATCCTGACCGCGGCGAGTCGATCGCGGCAGACACCCTGCGCGACGTGCACGAATACTCGGCCGGACGCACCACCCAGGCGTTGAAAGCCCATATCACCGACCCATCGCGGGCCCGGCAACTCACGGCACTCATCGATCTCGCCTGGGGCCGGCGACCGCTCTCGCGCGTCGCTCTCGAGGACGACACCTGGAAGATCGAGGCACTTCTCGACGCCTGCCCCGGCGCACGGCTCGATGATGAATCGGACGACTCCGGTCAGTGCGTGTTCGACGGGTTGGTCTCCGGTTCCGCCGGAACCCACTTCGGAATTGCGCTGTGGACACCCGCCCCTGCGTACACGGCTCACGAGCTGGGATTGACCACACATCCGGTGCCTGGGGCGCCCGTCCTGGGAATGTCTGCATCCACCGCGGCACTGGGGCTTCCCTTCGACCGCACCGTCCACGAACGTGTTTTCACAGTGCTGCGCGCCTCGAGTGAGCGAGCCGAACTTCCGCCCGTCGCCGAGTTGGTCACGACCGAGATCGCGCGGAGTTGCTCGCCGTGGGCCCTGCTCGACGAGTCGTTGCGGGTGATTGCGACCGCGGGGGCCACGCTGGCCGTAGATTTACGGCCGATCGGGGCCGGTGATCGTGGTCCTGCGGCAGACACGGCCTCGAGCCGGGTGATCAACGGCCGCTGGCAGCGCGAGGCGTATGTGCTGCAGGCCCGCCGGCTCGCGCTGAGCACCGACGACCAGTCTCTGCCCGACACCAATCCGCTTGCCGCCATCGCCGCCGAACTCCGGAAGCCGTGGCAGCCGTACCTGCGGCGCCTGTGGGTGCGCTTGCACGGCCGCGATGCCCGGGAGTTGTCGGTGCACACACTCGACGAGGTGTGGGACCTCCTCGACGGCGTCGCCCGATCGGTCATCCTCGACCACCGGATGCGGGTCAAGCAGGCACTGAGCGTGCTGCCGCTCGCCGACTCCACCGATTCGTCCCGATCGCGGGCAAGCTGATGCCCGACTCGGTGACGGTACGGGCGGTAGCGGGAGACCTCTGGGTAATCACTCCTGGCGACGCCCCCAGTGTTCTGGACGACGACCCGGGTATCGACGTTGCCGTCCTGGAGGTCGCCGGTGGTCATCTCAGCTGGAGTGTGCTCACCGAGCCCGCCCCGCCCACCGCCGTGATCGACGACGTCACCTCCGCGCAGGACTGGGTGTGGGCGCTGTACGGCGAGGCAGTCGCCCTGGCGCTGGCCGAGCCCGCAGTCGCCCTGGCGCCGGCCGAGCCCGGTGGGTCTGTGCACGAGGTCGAATACAGGCCGGCACGCCCCCGTCTGGCCGCGAATGTTCGGCGACTCGCCTTCGCGCTGTGGGCCGCACGCTGGTGGCCGGCCTCGACGATCGATGCCATACCAGCCCTCGACGACGCCCTGCTGGACCGCGACATCGCCGGACTTGTCGACGACTGCGAGTCGGTGGTCGCCGGTGCCGACGCAGTCCTCATGGCCGTGCCACCGCGGTCGGCAGGAAACGCGGCGCGCGCGGAGGATTACGCACTCGCGGCCGGCACTGCGACGGCAGTCCGGGCCGGCACCCTCGTGCTGGCACGGGGGACGGGCGGGACCGATTGGCACCGTTGCCCTTCCGGCCTGATCGACGCATCCGAACGGGCAGTGTCCTGGGAGGTGCAGCGGGTCGCCGGCACCACCACCGTGCGCGTGGCAGTGGTGGGAGCGCCGAATCTGGCCGGGGCCGTGGCCACACACCTACGGCCACGCGCGACCGTGGCCGGCGCCGATCCAGTCCACACCGCCGACGTCGAACTACACCTGATCGGCGACACCTGGGTCGGCGACACCGACGCCCCACCAGGATCGGAACAAGGGGTCACCGTGAACGTCTACCTGCCTGGCTTCGGCGGAAACCTCCACCCGGCACTCGGCGGGCGCGACGTCCGCGATCGAATCCGCGACCTCGCGCGACAGCGACTCCAGCGCGCCGCGGCACCGGATTCGGACGACGACAGCGACGTGCCCCTGCTCGCCGAGATCGACGCCGCTGCCTCGGAATCGGATTTCTGACATGACGGATTCCTTGTCACCGGACGAAGCCCGTGAACTGCTCGCCGTAGGCGGCGCCGCCTACGGTCGCGGTGATCTCACGGTAGCGCTGGCGACCTTCGAGCAGGTTGCGCGCAGCACCACCGGTGATCTACGGATCAGCGCAATGATCAACGCCGCGAGCATGTCAGACGAGTTGGGTGACCACGCTTCGGCCGTCGACCGCTATCACGAGGCCCTCGCTGCCATGCCGGCCGATGCCCGCAGGATTCGGCCCGCCGCGTTGATCAATCTGTCCCAGGCCCTCCAGCACGTGGGCGACCTCGACGGTGCGCAGACGGCCCTCGAGCAAGCGCGCTCCCTGCTCACGGACGCCGCCGACGACTTCGAGGACCTCCGCGTCCCGTGCCTGTTGTCGTTGACGGCCGTTGCCATCCACCGTCAGCAATGGGCCTACGCAGCCGACCTGGCCCACGAGTCACTGGAAGCCGCAGTACGTTCCGCGCCGAATCTCGCTGGTCACCCGTTGATGAATCTGGCGGCCGTCCATTTCGAGTCCGGACGCTTCGACCTCGCCGACGACTTCGCCGGCCAGGCGCTTGCCGCCTTCGACGAGGCCGGTGACAGCAACGCCTTCGCCGAAACGCAGCAGAATCTGGGGATCATGCGCGCCCGGTCGGGGCGTCACGAGGATGCCGAGCCACTGCTGCTGGAAAGCCAGAGGTACTTCGAGCAGGCCGGTGTCGGACATCGGGTGGGGATCGGGCTGAAGGTGCTGGCGTTTGTGGCGGAGGGACGCGACCAGACAGAACGTGCGAGCGCGCTCTACCGGCGCAGCGTCGAACACTTCGCGGAGTCCGGGGCCGTACTCGATGTCGCGGACGTCAACACTCGCCTGGCGACACTGGCTTTCAGCATCGGCCGCCGAGACGAGGGTGAGGCCCTGCTGGCTTCCGCTGTCGAAACCTATGCCGAACTGGGCCTCGGATTGCACTGCGCACAGGTCGACGTCTGGCACGCGACGCTGTTGGAAGCGGCGCTGAACGTCGACCCCGACGGGGCGCTGCACAAACGAGCCGTCGACCTCGCGGTGCCCGCGGCCCTCACCATCGACGCCGTCCGCTACTCCCTTCCCAACGGGTTTCAGCGCGAGCAGTGGAACCGGCACGTCGCGGACCCGGCCATGGCGTTGGCCTTCCGCCTCTCCTACGGTTGCGGTGACGCCCTTCTCGTCAGTGATCTCATCGAGGTGCACTGCGCGGGAACAGCACTCGACATCGGCCGCTCCACCGGCAGCGCGGCGCCGACGTTGCCACTCGTGATGCCCGACCTTCCCGACCGCACTCCCGACGTGTCGACCGCACTCCACCTCGGTGCCGCGCTGGCCGGGGTCGCCGCGGGTGCCGGCCTTCCTGTTTCGCTGCCACCGCAGCTCACGATGTCAGTCGGTGGCCGTGTTGCGCTCGAGCCGTACATCGCGGAGGCCGAGAAGCGGTACGGGCGGCCGATTCGCGACAGCCGATCGGTTCCGGCGTGGTGATGTCGGGGCGTCCCACCGTCTTCGTGCGGATGGCCGACGCGGGAGACCTGTACACGTCGTGGCGGTGGTCGAACGACACCTATCCCGGTGGAGTCTCGGTCGTCACCGCGACACAAGTGGACGAGACTCTCGCCGCGCTGACACCCGCGTTGCCCGATGCCGCTGATCCGAAGAGTTTCGAACACGTTCTGACGGCCGGCGCCCTGGCCACATACGACGCGGAGCATGCACTGGCGCAGCAGCTTTCGCGAACATTTCTCCCGTTCGGTCTCGCCGCGCAACTGTACGAGTTGTACACCCGCGGGGTCCGGCCTCACATCCGGATCCAGCCGTCACCTCGCGTCGCGCAGGTTCCGTGGGAACTGATCGCGCCGGACGCCCACCTGCGCCTGATCGATATCGCCGACGTCAGCCTGCTCGCACCACTGAGTATCGTCCACGCCCCCGGGCGCGTCCCGCGCTCTTGGCTCGACACGCGCGAGCTGCCTGTCGTCGCCGTCCTCGATCCACGGGTGCCGGGATATCGCGCCGATTCCGCGCTCGGCTCGGTGCTGGGCCGGATGTCCGGTGACGCTGCCCTGTCCCGCCAGGTCGGCGCCTACGCCGAGCAGAACAGGCTCCTACCGAAAGTGACCGGACCCGCCGACCTGTTCCGCCGAGAAGACGTAGACCGGGTTTGGCTGGGCGACGCGCTCCGGGGCGGTGCCAGCCGCCTGATCTACGTCGGCCATGTGACCGCAGCAGCGCCCGAGTCCGGTCAGAGTGAGCACGCCGAACTGCATCTGGCCTGCCGGGCAGAGACCATCGGGTTCGCGGAGGCGATGCGGGCACACCGACCGCTGTCGGCGAAGGATCTACTGCTGGGAACGCACACCCTGACCGACGATCCCGTGGCGGGACCCGAGTTGTGGCCCATCCCGAGCAGGGTCGCCCTGATCGCCTGCGAGAGCGGCGGTGACCTCCGCTTCGGCGAGGCGCTGGGGCTGGTCTCGGCGATGATCAGCGGTGGTGCCGAACTGGTCACCGCCACTCGATGGGCTCTGCCCACCGACCTCGCCTTCGAACGCCTGGCCGGCGCAGATCCGCGAGAGCGTCCCCTGCAGTCGGCCGTGTGTTCCGTCGATTCCGCGCACGAGAAACCGGACGCGGTGAGCGCGCTCTGCGACTGGCAACGGGAGCGGTCGGCGGCGTGGCGAGAAGAGCGGGCCATCGTCGACTCACCGGTGCTGTGGGGAGCGTTCGCGACGGTGTCCACCGAAACCGACCCACTGCTGCCCTGATCGGTAGTGCCGTGATCCGGTGCTGCACGGATCCGGGGTCGAGTGACTGCTCTTCGCTGTACCGTCGGTGTGTCGGATCGCCACGAGAAACAATTTCTGCACAAAGAAGGAGCTTCGCCATGGCCTCACGTCTCAACCCGTACATCAGCTTCGGCGGCAACGCACGAGAGGCGATGGAATTCTACAAGGAGGTGTTCGGCGGTTCGCTGTCGATCAACACCTTCGGAGAATTCGGTGCCCCCGACACCGAAAGCAGCGACAAGATCATGCACTCGCTGCTCGAAGCCGACAACGGATTCGTGCTGATGGGCGCCGACACCCCTCCCGGGATGCCGCACAATCCCGGTGACAACATCGCGGTGAGTCTTTCTGGCGACGACGCCGACGAACTGCGCGGATACTGGACAAAGCTGTCGGAGAACGGCACGGTATCCGTCCCCCTCGAGAAGCAGATGTGGGGCGACGAGTTCGGCGCATGCGTAGACCGATTCGGCATCTCCTGGATGGTGAACATCACGCAGCCGCAGTGATGCGGAGGTGCGCAACCGTGGATTTTTTCCCCGCCAGGAAGCCGAACGTCCGCAAATGCACTCGTTCCGCGTCGGAGGATGGCAGTATGGGTGGTACGACCGGACCTCGATATGAGCGTTCGGCGGACAGTTGCAGGGAGTTAACGGTATGGCGCAGGGTGTTGTGAAGTGGTTCAACAGCGAAAAGGGATTCGGGTTCATCGCACCGGATGACGGCAGCGCCGACCTTTTCGTTCACTACTCGGAGATCTCGGGCAGCGGCTACAAGTCGCTCGACGAGAACCAGCGTGTGGAGTTCGAGGTCGGCCAGGGACAGAAGGGCCCGCAAGCCCAGAACGTGCATCCCGTCTAAGGATCCAGACGTAACGCAAGGCCGCATCCGATCGTTTCGGGTGCGGCCTTCGCACGTTACGGCGAGGCCTCGAGACGCCTCCTTCCCGGTGCGGGGTGGGGTACCGAATCGTGATGCAGTGCACTCGTATGCCGGGCGGCAAGTGGGTACTCATCCGGTGGTCGTCGCACGACCACGAACGACCGGGCTCCCATGGAGGTGACAGCCGTGAACTTGTACTATCCGCTGGTCATTGTGCTGTATGTAGTGTCGGCCCTGTTGCAGGGCAATCTCGGGACCATTTTCTGAGAGCGACACATCCGTCGTTCCCGAGGCGGATCAGTGGCCCGGCTCAGCGCACGAACACTGCCGCCTTGTCTGCGATATCGAGCGCCGTCTGCGGAAGAATGCCCAGCACGATGGTGACCACCACGGAGACGGCGACGGCGGCGGTGGTCAGCACGCTGGGGATCACCACGGTGTGCGCGTCGTCCCCTGGCTCCGAGAAGAACATCAGCACGATGACGCGCACGTAGAAGAACGCCGCAATGGCGCTGCTCACCACGCCAACGAGGACCAGCGGGGTGGCGCCGCCCTCGATCGCGGCCTGAAAGACCGCGAACTTGCCGACGAACCCACTGGTCAATGGGATACCGGCGAAAGCGAGCAGGAACATCGCAAACACCACCCCGACGAGGGGTGAACGTCTACCCAATCCCGCCCAACGCGACATCTCTGTGACCTCTCCGTCGGCGTCCCGGACGAGGGTGACCACCGCGAAGGCGCCCAGGGTGCTGAAACCGTAGGCGAGGAGGTAGAACATCGTCGACGACAACCCGGCGTCATTGGCGGCGATGAGACCCGTGAGGATGAAGCCGGCGTGCGTAATCGACGAGTACGCGAGCATGCGTTTCACGTCGGTCTGAGTCACCGCCAGGACGGCACCGACGACCATGGTGAGGATCGCGACCACCCACAGCATAGGCCGCCAGTCGTCGCGGAGACCGGGGAGTGCGACATAGAAGATGCGGAGCATCGCGCCGAAGGCCGCAATCTTGGTAGCAGCCGCCATGAACGCGGTGATCGAGGTAGGAGCACCCTGGTAAACGTCCGGTATCCACGAATGAAACGGCACCGCACCGATTTTGAACAACAAGCCGACCGCGAGCAGTCCGGTGCCGATCAGGGCCAGCCCCTCGTTTCCGGAACGGTCGGCGACGGCATCGGCGATTCCCGCCAGCTGGACGGTCCCGGCGTAGCCGTAGAGCAGTGCCACTCCGTAGAGAAAGAACGCCGAGGAGAAGGCGCCGAGGAGGAAGTACTTGAGCGCAGCCTCCTGGGACAGCAGGCGACGGCGGCGGGCCAGTCCGCACAGCAGGTACAGCGGCAGCGACAGCACCTCCAGCGCGACGAACATGGTGAGAAGGTCGCCCGCGGCGGGAAAGAGCAGCATCCCGCCGATCGCGAGCAGCGTGAGGGGGAAGACCTCGGTCTGGGCGGCGCCCGCCTCCTCGGCCTCCCGTTCGGCTGCGCTCCCGGGAAGGGCCGCCGCTTGAGGGGCGAAGGCATCCGCCACCACGTCGTCGTCGGCAGTAGACCGGCCGGCACTCACCGCCACACCGGCCGACATCCGCATTCGGTCGAGCCCTCGCTCGCCAATCAGCAGTATTGCCGGAATCGAGACCAGCAGTATGGTTCCTTGCAGGAACAGGGTGGGTCCGTCGATGATCACGGCGCCCATGACCGCGGAGCTACGTGTTCCCGCGAGCAGGACGACAGCAACGAATGCCGCCGCGAGACCACCGAGGCTGAGAACGAGATGACTCGTGTACCGGGCCCGGCGCGGCAGGAAGGCCTCGACGAGCACGGCGGCCACGGCGACGCCGAACACGATGAGCATCGGGGAAAGCTGGCCGTACTCGATGTCCGGGGTGGGCAGCGCCGGACTCTGGGCGAGGAAGGCGTCGGAACGCCCGACCCAAGATGTACGAGCACTCATGGGTGAGTACCTCCGTCCGGTGCCTGCTCGGCTACAGAGCCGCTGCGGGGGTCGGTGGGAACAGTGGGCGCCGGGTCCTGCCGGTCGATCGTCGTGAGGATCTGACCGACGGCGGGGGTGATCACGTACAGGGCGGGCTTGGGATACACACCGAGGATGATCAGGAGAGCGATGAGGGGTGCGACCACAGCGAGTTCACGGGGCACGAGGTCCCGAACCTTCTCATTGTCTTCGGTGATCGGCCCGGTCATCATCCGCTGGTACAGCCACAGCACGTAGACGGCGGAGAGGACGAGTGCACCGGCCGCGAATACGGCGGCAACCTGGTATCGCGGGTACGTGCCGACGAGGACGAGGAACTCACTGACGAACGGTGCCAGCCCGGGCAGAGACAGCGTCGCGAGGCCGGCGACGAGGAAGGTACCGGCCAGAACGGGTGCCACCTTCTGTACGCCGCCGTAGGCGTCGATGAGGCGCGTGCCGCGGCGGGAGATCAGGAATCCGGCGATGAGGAACAATGCGGCAGTCGAGATTCCGTGGTTGACCATGTAGAGCGTCGAGCCGGCCTGACCCTGACTGGTCATGGCGAAGATGCCGAGGATGATGAACCCGAAATGCGAGATCGACGTGTACGCGATCAGCCGCATCATGTCGGTCTGGCCGATGGCGAGCACCGCACCGTAGAGGATGCCGATGACCGCCAGCGTGGCGATCAGTGGCGCGAACGTCGCGGACGCCTCGGGGAAGAGTTGGAGGCAGTACCGCAGCATCGCGAAAGTGCCCACCTTGTCGACGACGGCCATCATCAGCACCGCGCTCGCCGGTGTCGCCTCCACGGCCGCGTCGGGGAGCCAGGAGTGGAACGGCCACAGCGGCGCCTTGACGGCGAAGGCGAACATGAACCCGAGGAACAGGGCATTGAGCACAGCGGGGTCGGCACCGAGTTCCCCCGCGGATGCGGCTGCCACGACCTCTCTGAAGTCGAAGGTTCCGGTGCCCCCGTCGGCGGTCACGACATAGAGGCCGATCACTGCGGCGAGCATGATCAGGCCACCGAACAGGTTGTACAACAGGAACTTCACCGCGGCATACGAGCGGCGTGCCCCGCCGAAACCCCCGATGAGGAAGTACATCGGGATGAGCATCGCCTCGAAGAACACGTAGAAGAGCAGGATGTCGAGGGCGGTGAACGACACCAGCACCATCGCCTCGACCATCAGGATCAGCGCCACATACGTATGGGCCACCCGCCGCTGCGTGTAGTCGGGGGCGTCGTGGCCGTCGTTCCAGCCCGCTAGGAGCAGCAGCGGTACCAGCACCGCGGTCAACAGCACCAACACAAGCGCGATGCCGTCCAGGCCCAGCGTGTATCCGGTACCGAATGCCGGTATCCACGAATGGGACTCGACGAACTGGTACTGCTCGCCGCCCGCATCGAATCCGACCGCGAGCCCGCACGCGAGGACGAGAACGGCCACCGAAACACCCAGCGCAATCGACTTCGCGAGGTGCCGTCTGGGCGCAGGCACTGCCAGAACCACACCGGCGCCGACCATCGGCAGCAGCCACAGGACCGTCAGCCAGGGAAAGTTGTTCACCACAGCCTCACCAGCATCATCGTGGCGACCACGAGTGCCGCACCTGTGAACATGGACAGTGCGTACGACCGGACGAACCCGGTCTGCAGACGCCTGATCAACCCCGACCCCCCACTCACTGCGGCGGCGAAGCCGTTGACCACCCCGTCGACGCCCTTGTTGTCGAAGTACAGCAGTAGCCGGGTCAGGTGCTGGCCGGGGCGCATCACCATCGCCTCGTTGACCGTGTCACCGTAGAGGTCGTTGCGTGCGGCGATGGTCAGCGGGGAGACCGCCACCGGCGCGGTGTCGGGCACTTCTCTTGCGGCATATTGCCGATAGGCCGCGGCAACACCGGCGAGTACGACCACCAGGATGAGGACGGTCATCATCCACACCGGGATCGCTGCTTCTTCGTGGTGAGCGCCGACGACCGGCTCCAGCCAATTCACCAACGACGACCCGATGGCCAGCGCCGCACCGGAACCGACCGAACCGACCGCCAGGACGATCATCGGAATCGTCATGACCCGGGGTGACTCGTGCGGATGTGCGTCGGCCGCCCAGCGCCGATCCCCGAAGAAGGTCAGCAGCATGACTCGGGTCATGTAGAAGGCAGTGATTCCGGCGCCGAGCAGTGCGGCGGTCCCGAGGATCACGCCCTTGACACCCCCGGCAGCGAAGGCCACCTCGATGATCGGGTCCTTGGCGAAAAACCCGGCGAAAGGCGGAATTCCGATGATCGCCAGGTATCCGAGACCGAACGTTGCGAAGGTGATCGGCATGACGCTGCGGAGTCCGCCGTAGCGGCGCATATCGGTCTCGTCGTTCATGGCGTGCATCACCGATCCGGCTCCGAGGAACAGTCCGGCCTTGAAGAAGCCGTGGGCCAGCAGCAGCATGATCGCGAATGCGTATCCGGCCGGACCGAGTCCGGCGGCCAGCACCATGTATCCGATTTGACTCATGGTGGAGGCGGCCAGCGCCTTCTTGATGTCATCCTTGGCGCAGCCGATGATCGCCCCGAACAGCAGGGTGGCGGCTCCGACGGTGACGACGGCCAATTGAGCGGTGGGTGCCAGGTCGAAGATCGGCCCGGACCGGACGATGAGGTAGACACCGGCGGTGACCATGGTGGCAGCGTGGATGAGGGCCGAGACGGGTGTGGGGCCCTCCATGGCGTCGCCGAGCCACGATTGCAGCGGCAGCTGCGCCGACTTGCCGCAGGCGGCGAGTAGAAGCGTCAATCCGATTGCTGTGCTGATGTTCTGACCCGCAGCCTCCGCGCCGCCGAAGACCCCGGCGAAGGAGATCGTGCCGAAGGTCGCGAACATGATCATCATCGCGACGGCTAACCCCATGTCGCCCACTCGGTTGACCACGAAAGCCTTCTTCGCGGCGGTCGCTGCCGTCGGCTTGTACTGCCAGAAGCCGATGAGCAGATAGGAGGCGAGACCGACGCCCTCCCAGCCCACATACAGGCCGAGGTAATTGTCGGCGAGCACCAGCAGGAGCATCGCGGCGAGGAACAGGTTGAGGTAGGCGAAGAACAGGCGTCGACCAGGCGCGGAGCCGGCGGAGTGCCCGAGGTGATCAGGCGCGGAGCCGGCGGAGTGCCCGAGG
Organism: Rhodococcus sp. ZPP; assembly: GCF_017656075.1. Classification (NCBI taxonomy): domain Bacteria; kingdom Bacillati; phylum Actinomycetota; class Actinomycetes; order Mycobacteriales; family Nocardiaceae; genus Rhodococcus; species Rhodococcus sp. ZPP. Next base: position 3,658,177 of record NZ_CP058638.1, on the reverse strand, counting down.
TGATCAGGCGCGGGGCCGGTGGTGCGGCCGGCGGGGTCGGGGCCGTGTGCCATGTATCCGATGGAATAGATATGAATCAGCGAACCGACGCCGGTGATCAGCAACACGAAGCAGATGGACAGCTGGTCGAGTTGGAGTCCGAAGTCGACTTGTAGGCCGGCCACAGGAACCCAGCTGAACAGGTTTTGGTGTACCGCACGATCGGATTCGTCCGCGCCCAGCATGTCGACGAAGAGCGCAAGTCCCAGCACGAAGGCGGCCAGCGCGGTCCCGCACCCGAGCAGGTGTCCCCACTTGTTGCTGCGGCGGCCTGTCAAGAGCAAGACGGCAGCGCCGAAGAGCGGTAGTGCGGGCAGCAGCCAGACCAGCGACGCAATCCCCCCACTCATGTCAGTACCTCAGCAGGTTGGCGTCGTCGACCGAAGCCGATCGGCGCGAGCGGAAGATGGTCATGATGATCGCCAGTCCGACCACCACTTCGGCCGCTGCGACGACCATGGTGAAGAACGCGAAGACTTGCCCGTCGAGGTTGCCGTGCATCCGGGAGAAGGTGACGAAGGCCAGGTTGGTGGCGTTGAGCATCAGCTCGATGCACATGAACACGACGATGGCGTTGCGTCGGAGAAGCACCCCCGCCGCGCCGATTGTGAACAGCAGGGCGGACAGATACAGGTAGTTTTCCGGGTTCATCGTGTGCCCTCCTCACCGAACGCTGTGGACTGTGCCGGCGGCATACTCTCGCCGTTGTTCTCATTGGGCACGGCTCCGATGGGGTGACGTCCGCGCTGGTGAAGCACCCGGCTGACCGACAGCCGTGAATACGAACCGTCCGGCAGCAGGGCCGGCATGTCGACGGCGTTGTGCCGGGCATAGACACCAGGACTCGGCAGTGGGGTGACGTGGGCGTCGGGGGTGTCACCGACGGTCCGTTCCGCCCATCGACGGAAGCGGTCCTGCGACAACTCACGCTGCCCCTTGCGGGTGTCGAACCGCTCGCGATGCGCCAGCACCATGGCGCCGATGGTTGCGGTGATCAGCAACGCACCGGTCAGTTCGAAGGCCCATACGTATTGCAAGAAGATCAGCTCGGCGAGGCCCTCGACATTTCCGCCGGCGTTGGCCTGCTCCAGATCGGTGAAGCCGGGCCCTTCGGCCGAGCGCGCCCACTGCGTCGACGCATTGCCGAGGCCGCCGATCAGGAGGAGTCCGAACCCGATTGCCGCTGCTATCGCGGCGGTCCGCTGGCCTCGTATCGTTTCGACCAGCGAGTCGGACGAGTCGACGCCCACGAGCATGAGCACGAACAGGAACAGCATCATGACGGCGCCGGTGTAGACCACCACCTGCACGACACCGAGGAACAGTGCGCCCTGGGCGATGTAGAAGATGGCCAGGATGATCATCGTCATGGCGAGGAAGACGGCCGAGTACACCGCCTTCGGCGCAATGACCATTCCCACAGCACCGATGACCACCACCGCGCCGAGGATCCAGAATTGGACTGCCTCCCCCGTCGACGTCCGGGTGAGGGGCTCCGCGGCCAGGATGGCGGAAGACAGGGAAGTCACCACCGCGCCTCTTCTTTCCTGATCGTCTCGCTCACCTCGACCTGCCGTTCGTCGTCTTCGGCTTCCGCGGCAGGCGTGTCTGCGGACGCCGCCGTCACCGTGCCGCGGTAGTAGTCCTCTGCGGTGGTGCCCGGAGCCATCGGGTGCGGTGGGGCCGTCATGTCCGGCTCGAGAGGCGCGAGTAGCCGGTCCTTGTCGTAGATGAGATCGGCCCGGTTGTCGTCGGCCATCTCGTATTCGTTGGTCATCGTCAGCGCCCGTGTGGGGCACGCTTCGATGCAGAGCCCACAACCGATGCAGCGCAAGTAGTTGATCTGATATACCCGGCCGTACCGCTCACCCGGTGAATAGCGCTCCGACGCCGTGTTGTCGGCACCCTCCACATAGATGGCGTCGGCGGGGCACGCCCAGGCGCACAGTTCGCACCCGATGCACTTCTCCAACCCGTCCGGGTGACGGTTGAGCTGGTGCCGGCCGTGGTAGCGGGGAGCAGTCGGGGTCTTCTCCTCCGGGTAGTACTCGGTATTCGGTTTCTTGAACATCGTCGAGAACGTCACTCCGAAACCGGCAATGGGGTCGAGGAACTTAGACATCGCTGTCCTCCCTGTTCATTCGAGCGGAGCCTGCGGAACGACCCACGGTGACGGGGGTGCGTGGGGGCACCGGTGAGCGCTGGCCGGGCAACGGCGGCACCGGAAAACCTCCGGCCATGGGGTCGAACGTGCTGGCCGCAGGAACGTCTTCTCCGGCTCGGCGGGTCGCCTCGTGGTCGGGTACACGGGTTTGCCTGCGTCGTAGCCGATTCCACAACATGGCGAGCACGACGAGCCCGAGGATCACGCCGGCGGTGACGAGAGCGACCGGCCAGAAGCCGTACCCTTCGTTACGGAAGGCCCGCACCGTCGCGACGATCATGATCCACACCAGCGACACCGGTATCAGTATCTTCCAGCCCATGTTCATGAATTGGTCGTAGCGCAGTCGCGGAAGCGTGCCCCGCAACCAGATGAACACGAACAGGAATCCCCAGACCTTCAGGGTGAACCACAGCACGGGCAGCCAGCCCGAATTGGCGCCGTCCCACATGTTGAAGGGCCACGGCGCATGCCAGCCACCGAGGAACAAGGTGGTGGCGAGCGCTGACACCGTCACCATGTTCACGTATTCGGCGAGCATGAACATGGCGAATTTCAGCGAGGAGTACTCCGTGTGGAATCCGCCGACGAGTTCGCCCTCGGCCTCGGGCAGATCGAACGGGGCGCGGTTCGTCTCACCCACCATCGAGGTGACATAGATGAGAAACGAAGGAAGCAAGAGAAATACGTACCAGATGCGGTCTTGCGCCGCCACGATCCCCGACGTGGACATCGTGCCCGCATGCAGGAACACGGCGGCGAACGACAGCGCCATCGCGATCTCGTACGAGATCACTTGCGCGGTCGAGCGCAGCCCACCGAGCAGTGGGTACGTGGAGCCCGACGCCCACCCGGCCAAGACGATTCCGTAGACGCCGACCGAGGTGACCGCCAGGACGTAGAGGACCGCCACGGGGAGGTCGGTCAGCTGAAGTGCCGTGCGGTGGCCGAGGATCGAGACTTCCGGGCCGAACGGGATGACGGCGAAGGCCATGAACGCGGGCACCGCGGCGATGATCGGCGCAAGCAGATAAATAGGCTTGTCGACGCCTTTCGGGGTGATGCCCTCCTTCAGCGCCAGCTTGACCCCGTCGGCGAGGCTCTGCAGCATGCCGCCGGGTCCCACCCGATTGGGGCCGATCCGCATCTGCATCCGGGCCATCACCTTGCGCTCGGCGAGGATCGCGATCAGCGGAGTCAGGATGAGGAACACGAAGACGGCGAGGGCCTTCCCGAGGGTCAGCCACCACGGGTCGTGGCCGAACAACGTCGGGTCGGGATATTCGAGCGACAGAACGGTCACGAGACCTCCTCGGGCGCATTCGTCGGCGACGACCGCGTCGCCTCGGCACCGACGGCGTTCGCGACGCGGACGACGCTTCCCATCGGGGCTGCGAGTTGCCGGAAGACTGCGGATTCCGGCGAGTTGAGGGGAAGCCACACCACTCGATCGGGCAGATCCGTGACAACCAGCGGGAGGGTGACCGATCCCCGGTCGGTGCTCACGGTTACCGAGGAACCCTCGGCGGCACCGATTTCGGCGGCCGACGCGGCCGACAACCGGACAACCGGTGTTCGAGCGGTCCCGGCCAGATGGGGTTCCCCGTCCTGCAGACGTCCGGAATCGAGGAGCATCCGCCAACTCGCCAGAACCGCTTCACCGGGTCCGGGTTGGGACACCGCAAGCGGAGAATACGCGGGCCCGGCCGGTCGCTCCCCGTCCCAGCGGTCGAGCCGCCCCAGTTCCGCGCGTGCCGCCGCAGCATCCGGCAGTCCGAGCCGGATGTTCATCTCCGAAGCGAGGGCGTCGAGGACCCGTTGGTCGGGCATGGCCCCTGTCCCACGCAGGGCCGCCTCGAACACGCGCGGCCTGCCCTCCCAGTCGAGGAAGGTGCCCGGTTTCTCCACCACTGGTGCCACGGGGAAGACCACGTCCGCCCGTTCGGTCACCTCGCTGCTGCGCAATTCCAGACTGACGACGAAGGCCGCCGCCTCGACTGCCGACAGGGCGGCCCGCGGATCGGGCAGATCGCTGACCTCTACCCCGGCAATCACCAGTGCACCGAGCGTGCCTGCTGCCGCCGCGGCCAGAATTTCTGCTGTTCCACAACCGGGAGTCGACGGCAGTTCGGGCACGTTCCACATTTCCGCCACCTGTCGACGGGACTCCGGATCGTCGAGAGGCCGACCCCCGGGTAGAAGTGTGGGCAGGGCGCCTGCGTCGACCGCACCCCGTTCACCGGCCCGCCGCGGCACCCACGCCAGACGGGCTCCCGTGGTGTCGGCGAGGCGCGCGGCGGCGGAAAGCCCACCGGGAACGGTCGCCAGGCGCTCACCGACCAGGATGACCGCACCGGGTTGGCGCAACGCCTCCGCGAGTGCCGCGCCCTGTTCGTCGAGCCTCGTCTCCGGGTGGGAGGCGAGCGCGTCGAGCAACGCCGACTCCTCTCCCGGCACCGCGCGCAGCAACCGGCCCGACATCTTCGTCAGGCTGCGGGTGGTGAAGGGCGCCATCGAGTACACGCTGTGCCCGCTCTTGCGTACGGCCTTGCGGAGCCGCAAGAAAATGATGGGCGACTCCTCTTCGGGCTCGAACGCGACGAGCAGGACGGCCGGTGCTTTCTCCAGATCGTCGTAGGCCACTTCCAGTCCGCGGCCCGCGACCCGTGCCGCCAGGAACTCGGCCTCTTCTACCGAATGTGCGCGGATCCTGAAGTCGATGTCATTGGAATCGAGTGCAACCCGGGCGAATTTGGCGTAGGCGTAGGCGTCTTCTACCGTGGCTCGCCCGCCGACGAGAACTCCTGCATTTCCGCGTGCGGCCGCCAACCCGCGGGCCGCGACGGCGAGGGCTTCCGGCCACGAAGCCGGCACCAGAGCACCCGTGTCGTCGCGGACCAACGGGGTAGTGAGACGGTCGCTCTCGGTGGCGTAGGTGAAGGCCCACCGCCCCTTGTCGCAATTCCATTCCTCGTTGACCTGCGGATCGTCACCGGCCAACCGTCGTAGCACTTTGCCGCGTCGATGGTCGGTGCGCTGCGCGCAACCGCTCGAGCAGTGCTCGCATACGCTGGGGCTGGAGACGAGGTCGAACGGACGCGCCCGGAACCGGTACGCGGCACCGGTCAGCGCACCGACCGGACAGATCTGTACGGTGTTGCCGGAAAAATACGACTCGAACGGTTCCTTGGCATAGATGCCGACCTGCTGCAGCGCACCCCGCTCCTGAAGTTCGATGAACGGATCGCCGGCCACCTGCTGGGAGAAACGCGTGCACCGGGCACAGAGCACGCACCGCTCGCGGTCCAGCAACACCTGCGAGGACAGTGGGATCGGCTTGGGGAACGTGCGTTTGACTTCTTCGAAACGAGACTCCGTACGCCCGTTCGACATGGCCTGATTCTGCAGAGGACACTCGCCGCCCTTGTCGCAGACCGGGCAGTCGAGCGGATGGTTGATCAGCAACAACTCCATCACACCCTTCTGCGCCTTGTCTGCGGCAGCCGAGGTGAGCTGAGTGCGAACCACCATGCCGTCGGTGACGGTGGTCGTGCAGGAGGCCAACGGCTTCCGCTGCCCCTCCACGTCGACCAGACACTGTCGGCAGGCGCCCACGGGATCGAGCAGCGGGTGATCACAGAATCGCGGAATCTGGATACCGGCCAGCTCGGCGGCACGAATTACCAACGTGCCCTTGGGAACTCTGAGATCGACGCCGTCGATGACAAGGCTCACCTCGTTCGTGGGCACTGGGGGTGCATCTTTGCTCGCTGCGCTCGCAGGCACCTGGGCTGTCACGCGGGAACTCCTGCCATGAGAGTTGACTGGTGCGGATCGAACGGGCAGCCGCCCTGTTCGAAGTGCGCGAGATACTCGTCCCGGAAGTACTTCAGGGAAGACATGATCGGGCTTGCCGCCCCGTCACCGAGGGCACAGAACGACTTTCCGAGGATGTTGTCGGAAATGTCGAGCAACTTCTCGAGGTCGGTCTCGGAACCTCCCCCACTTTCGAGTCGCTGCAAAATCTGCACCAGCCAGTACGTACCTTCCCGGCAGGGCGTGCACTTGCCGCATGATTCGTGGGCATAGAATTCGGTCCAGCGCAGCACCGCGCGCACCACACAGGTGGTTTCGTCGAACAGCTGTAAAGCCTTGGTGCCGAGCATCGATCCTGCAGCACCCACACCTTCGTAGTCGAGCGGAACGTCGAGGTGCTCGTCGGTGAACATCGGGGTCGACGAACCACCCGGGGTCCAGAATTTCAGCTGATGCCCGGCGCGTATTCCCCCCGCATATTCCAAGAGCTCCCGCAACGTGATGCCGAGCGGCGCCTCGTACTGCCCGGGCCGGCTGACGTGTCCGGACAGCGAATAAAGAGTGAAACCGGGTGACTTTTCGGTGCCCATCGAACGGAACCACTCGACCCCGTTCTGCAGAATCGGCGGCACGCTCGCGATCGATTCGACGTTGTTGACGACCGTCGGGCAGGCGTACAACCCGGCCACCGCGGGGAATGGGGGACGCAAACGGGGTTGTCCGCGACGGCCTTCCAGGGAATCGAGCTGAGCAGTTTCCTCACCGCAAATGTACGCGCCGGCGCCCGCGTGGACGACGAGGTCGAGGTCGTACCCGCTGCCGAGGATGTTACGGCCCAGGTACCCGGCGGCATACGCCTCGGATACCGCGGCCTGCAGGCGACGCAGCACAGGCACCACTTCACCGCGCAGATAGATGAAAGCGTGACTGGCGCGAATAGCGTACGCGGCGATGATGACGCCCTCGACCAGTGCGTGCGGGGTGGCCAGCATCAACGGAATGTCCTTGCAGGTGCCGGGCTCGGACTCATCCGCATTGACCACCAGATAGTGCGGTTTGGCGTCGTCCTGCGGAATGAAACCCCACTTCACCCCGGTCGGGAATCCGGCACCACCACGACCCCGCAGTCCCGAGTCCTTGATCGTGTCAATGACCTCGTCCGGCTGCATCTTCAGCGCCTTGCGCAGCGCCTCGTACCCGTCGTGGCGGTGGTAAGTGTCGAGAGTCCAGGACTGGGGGTCGTCCCAGTACCGGCTGAGGACAGGAGTCAGCGGCACCTCAGTCTCCCTTGCGTGTCGGGTCGGTCCCGGAGGTGGATTGGTGCGGCGGCGTCGGCTCGGACGGTGCGGGAGCCGGCTTGTCCTTCGTCGACTCCGTCGCCAACGGCTTGCCGATCTCGGCGTGCGGCCCCGACCCCGATGGCCCGGCCGGCGGGGAAGGCGCATCCATGTCGAGCTCTCGGGCGACGTGCAACCCGGCCAGGGTGGCAGGGCCGGCGCCGCCGCCGGCTTCCAACGCTCCCGGTCGCTCGTCGGGGAATCCGGCGAGCACGCGAGCTGTCTCGCGGAACGTGCACAGCGGCGCTCCCCGGCTGGGTGTCACCTTCTCACCGGATCGCAGCGAATCCACCAGTGTGCGGGCCGACTCCGGGGTCTGGTTGTCGAAGAATTCCCAGTTGACCATCACGACAGGAGCAAAGTCGCAGGCCGCGTTGCATTCGATGTGCTCCACCGTGACCTTGCCGTCCGGCGTCGTCTCACCCGGTCGCACACCGAGGTGATCCTCGAGCGCCGCAAGGATCGCGTCACCGCCCATGATCGCGCACAAAGTGTTGGTACAGACTCCGACGAAGTAGTCACCGGTCGGAGAGCGCCGGTACATCGAATAGAAGGTGGCCACCGCCGCAACCTCGGCCCCGGTGAGACCGAGCTGATCGGCGCAGAAGTCCACACCCGCCGGACTGATGTACCCGTCCTCCGCCTGCACCAAATGCAGCAGGGGCAGCAACGCGGACCGGGCAGTGTTCTGCGGTCGCTCTCCTGGCCCCGCCCCGGGCTTCGGGTAGCGGCCGATGATCTCCGCGGCCTCTCCGTCCAGCCTGGCCCGCACCTCCGGCGGATAACTCTCCCGCGCACCCGGCCACACGAGTTGGTTGTTCTCCTCGGGCCGTGGTCCGAACTCGACGAACACCGGTGTGCTCTTGCTTGCTGCGGTCGCGGGCGCCGGACTCTGACTTCTCGGCAGGGAGCTCATCGGTCCACTCCGCCCATGACGGGATCGATGCTGGCGACCGCGGCGATCACGTCCGACACCATGCCGCCCTCACACATGGCGGCCACCGCCTGCAGGTTGGTAAACGAGGGGTCGCGGTAGTGCACCCGATACGGGCGGGTGCCACCATCGCTGACCATGTGCACGCCCAGTTCTCCTCGCGGCGATTCCACCGCCACATAGACCTGGCCGGGCGGCACCCGGAAACCCTCGGTCACCAACTTGAAATGGTGGATCAACCCCTCCATCGAGGTGTCCATGATCTTGCGCACGTGCTTGGTGGAGTTTCCCAATCCGTCACGATCCAACGCGAGATCCGCCGGCCAGGCGATCTTCCTGTCCTCGATCATGATGGGGCCGGGGCGTAACCGGTCGAGGCACTGCTCGACGATCTTCAGCGACTCCTTCATCTCGTCCACCCGAATCAGATACCGGCCGTACGCATCACAACCGGTATGGGTACAGACGTCGAACTCATAATTCTCGTACCCACAGTAAGGTTCCGACTTCCGCAGGTCGTGCGGCAAGCCGGTGGCACGAAGCATCGGACCGGTGATCCCCAGCGCCATACAACCCGTGAGATCCAAATAGCCGATCCCCTCGGTGCGGGCCTTCCAGATCCGGTTCTCGTTGAGCAGGTTCTCCATGTCCCGAATCCGTGACGGCAGCACCGTCAGCAACTCACGAACCTTCTCGACAGCGCCGGCCGGAAGATCCTGAGCCAGCCCACCCGGCCGAATGAAAGCATGATTCATCCGAAGACCGGTGATGGTCTCGAAAACATCGAGGATCAGCTCACGCTCACGAAAACCGAACAACATCGCGGTGACGGCACCCAATTCCATGCCACCCGTCGCCAACGCCACCAAATGCGACGAAATGCGGTTGAGTTCCATCAGCATCACCCGGACAACCGTGGCCCGCTCCGGGATCTCGTCGGTGACCCCCAGCAACTTCTCCACACCCAGGCAGTACGCCGCCTCATTGAAAAACGGAGACAAATAATCCATCCGCGTCACGAACGTGACACCCTGAGTCCAGTTCCGGTACTCCAGGTTCTTCTCGATCCCCGTGTGCAAGTAGCCGATTCCACAGCGCGCCTCGGTGACCGTCTCACCCTCAATCTCCAGGATGAGCCTCAAAACACCATGCGTAGAGGGATGCTGAGGCCCCATGTTGACGACGATCCGCTCCTCGCCCGTCCCCTGCGCGGTACCCTCCGCAGGCACCCTCGCCGCCGCAAGAATCTCGTCCCAATCCTGCCCGGCGACAGTGACCATCACCTCCGGTCGCTCCGTCCGCGCCGCACCCTCGCCCATCAGTTGTACCCCCTCCGCTCATCGGGCGGCGCTATCTCCGCACCCTTGAACTCCACCGGAATACCGCCCAGCGGATAGTCCTTCCGCTGCGGATGACCCGACCAGTCATCAGGCATCTCGATCCGAGTCAAGGACGGATGACCATCGAACACGATGCCGAAGAAGTCGAACGCCTCCCGCTCATGCCAATCATTCGTCGGATACACCCCATACAACGACGGCACATGCGGATCCGCATCCGGCATCGCCACCTCCACACGGACCCGGCGATTATGCGTAATCGACATCAACGGATACACCGCATGCAGCTCCCGACCCACCTCCTGCGGGTAATGCACCCCACTGACCCCCAAACACAACTCGAAACGCAACGACGGATCATCCCGCAACGCCCGCGCCACCTCCGGCAAAAACTCCCGGCGAACATGGAACGTCAACTCATCACGGAAAACGACAACCCGCTCGATCGCCTCCCCCACACCCCGCTCCGCCAACGCCGCCCCGAGGGCATCCGCCACCTCATCGAAATACCCACCAAACGGGCGAGGAGAACTGCCCGGCAACGCCACCGGACTCACCAACCCCCCATACCCCGACGTATCCCCACTGCCCCGCACACCGAACATCCCGCGGCGAACGCTGATTACCTCTGAGTCATGGCTCGCTTCGCTCGCGGGTGCTCGGCCTCCCTCACGGACCCTTCCCTCGTCACTCACTCGCTTCGCTCCCTCGCTGAGACATGGCTCGCTTCGCTCCCTCGCTGAGACATGGCTCGCTTCGCTCCCTCGCTGAGACATGGCTCGCTTCGCTCGCGGGTGCTCGGCCTCGATCGCGAACCCTTCCCTCGTCACTCACTCGCTTCGCTCCCTCGCTCCTCAGTCCAGGGTCCGCGGGCCGAGCACAACACAGCCACGCGGCTCGCGTCGCTCGCGCGTGTGACCACAGCGGCGGTCATCGGAGGAGGCCCTTCATCTCGATCGTCGGAGTGACGGCCAGGGCGGCCTCCTCCGCCGCACGTACCGCCTCTTCACGGTTCACGCCCAACGGCATTTCCTGGATCTTCTCGTGCAACTTCAAGATGGCGTGCAACAACATCTCCGGCCGCGGAGGGCAGCCCGGCAGATAAATGTCCACAGGGACCACGTGGTCGACTCCCTGGACGATGGCGTAGTTGTTGAACATGCCCCCCGAGGAGGCGCAGACACCCATTGCCAGCACCCACTTCGGCTCCGCCATCTGGTCGTAGATCTGGCGAAGCACCGGCGCCATCTTCTGGCTGACCCGGCCGGCGACGATCATCAGGTCGGCCTGCCGCGGAGACGCCCGGAATGCTTCCATCCCGAATCGGGCGATATCGAACCGGCCGGCACTGGTGGCCATCATCTCGATCGCGCAGCACGCGAGGCCGAAAGTCGCGGGCCACAGGGAGCCCTTCCGTACGTAACCGGCCAGACCTTCCACCGTGCTCAGCAGAAAGCCGCTCGGCACCTTCTCCTCGATACCCATATCCGACTCTTCCTACTTCCGGTTTCGCTATTCATCCGCTTCGCGGCCCGTCAGATGCGAGCGCTGCGAGCGATCGAAAAGACACCTAATCCCAACTGAGACCGCCCCGCCGCCACTCGTACACGTAGGCCACCGCAGCGCTGAAAATGAAGAGAGCCATAGCAACGAGACCGAAGAAGCCCAGGGCATCGAAATGGATCGCCCACGGATAAAGGAACACGATCTCGATATCGAAAATGATGAACAACATGGCGGTCAGGTAATACTTCACGGGAAAACGGCCACCACCCACCGGCTGCGGGGTGGGGTCGATTCCACATTCGTAGGCGTCGAGTTTGGCCCGGTTGTAGCGCTTCGGACCGACAACCGACGCCAAGATCACCGATACGACCGCGAATGCGACAGCAATTGCTCCGAGCACGAGAATCGGCACGTAGACGTTCATGCGCTGAGCACCTCCCTGCGAAGCCTGGCCGCGATACCCCATCTCCTCGAGCCGAGAATCCCTCAGCGCGTAGATATGTGAGTTGAGACACAGACTACCGGTTTCGGCGATCTTGTCTCGGTTTCAGCGCCCGCAGTTCCCCAGAGATTTACGCGGGTGTAATTCCCCAGGGCCGCAGCGGTCACACGACAGCTCACGCAGGGCAGGTCACAGGGCAAAGATGCAGCTCAAGCGGATTTCACGCATTGATGGCACCCGTCCCCGAGAAGCGAGGTTCGGAGAGCCGACCCTAAGACGAGATACGCGTGCGGAGCAGCGCGACGACCGCCTCGCCGAGCCTGATCGGGTCGATCGGGTGAGGAACCGCAGCCTCGGCCCGCGACCAGTTGGCCAGCCACGCGTCGTCAGCTCGCCCGGTCAGCACGAGCACGGGCGGGCACGGGTCGATCTCGTCCTTCAACTGCTTGGCGATCCCCATTCCGCCGGCCGGGGATGCCTCACCGTCCAGGATGGCCAAGTCGATTTCGCCCGCATCCAAGTGCTGGATCACCACCGGTCCGGTCGCCACTTCCACGTACTCGAGGTCCGGCAGATCGGGATGCGGACGCTTACCCAGAGCCGACACGACCTGCCGACGTGTGTTCGGGTCGTCGCTGTAGACGAGGACGCGCAGCGAGGTGGGGCGGCTGGGACGGGCGGTCGCGTCGGTCACGGACCCGATGCTACCGGCCGGCTACGGCCGGATCGCGTTGCTTTCGCCGATGATCCGGCACGGACGAGGTGGTGGTGGAGCGCGCCACCCGGGGCCGCCCAGCAGAGCACCCGCACCGGCGTCGGGCACCGCTACCGGCGCCGCTTCACATCCGTCAGGATGGATACACGATCTCGAACTACGACGATCGAACGGACGGTACGGCCATGAGGCGTTTCGCGTCGACATTGCTGGTGGTGCTTGCACTGTGCGCAGTGGCGGTTGCCCTGTTCTATTTCACGTCCCGGACGCCGCAGGACACCGCCGCGCGGCCGATGGAGGACAAGGCGTTCATGATCGACGGTAGACCGATGACCTGCCGTGAGCTCTTTCCGCCGGGTTGCGACTTCGACCTGCAGTATTCGTACAACCGGTGGGGAGAACGGCTCGAGAGTTTCGTCGATACCAGCGACCTCGGGCCCTACGCGCGGGACACCGGGTTCGCGGCGTCGGCGAAGCTGAGCCTCCAAGCCTGCCGACTCTCGGAGACGTCGGGAAAGACGATCCTCGAGTTCGTCGAACTCGCTCGACGTGACCATCCGGAGGCCGGCAGCCCCCAGGTCTTCCCCGTCTGGAACCGCGCACGTCAGTTCCTCTGCCCCGGGGTGTGACTCGGCGCGGTGGCCAGTTCCTGCCCGGACGGACCCTGGCGAGGAGCCCTTCTGTTTACCCACGACGGCTGCGGGTACCACGACCTCCATGGCGCCCCACACCGCGCGAGACGTTGAGCACCGTGCCTCCGAGACCGCCACCCCCGGGGTTGGTCCGGCAGTGTCGGGACTCGAGGCACTCCGCATCGCGGCAGTACTCGGATTCACCCCGATCGCTGCCGGTGTCATCGCGCGGCGTCCGTCGATGATGGCCGTCCTGGAGCGACTCGGCGCCGATGCGTCCACCGTGCCCTTCGTGCGGCGTCTGCGGGAGCGCTATGGGCCGGGACCGCTGCAACTACAGCTTCCGAAGCGGCGGCTGGCAGTAGTGTTGACCGGCGACGATGCGGGCCGAGTCCTCGGCGGCACACCCGAACCGTTCAACCCCGCCAACCGGGAGAAGAAGGGTGCACTGTCGCCCTTCCAACCGCACGGCGTGCTGATCTCGGAGGGACACCTTCGACAGCAACGAAGGCGCATCAACGAGGAGGCTCTCGACACCTCACACGCGATGCATCACCTGGCCGATCCGATGGTCGAGGTGATCCGGCACGAGGTTGCTGCCCTGCTGGCGTCCGCGCAGTCGAAGGGAACACTCGACAACGACGAATTCACCCGCACGTGGTGGCGGATGGTCCGCCAGATCGTCCTGGGAAAGTCGGCTCGCGACGACCACGCGGTCACCGATCAGCTACACAAGCTTCGGGCCAACGGTAATTGGTCGTACTTCCTTCCACCGCCACGCAAGCTCCGTGATCGGTTCATCGAAAGCCTGTACTCCTACGTCGACAAGGCCGAGCCTGGATCCGTGGTCAGTTCCCTGGCCGCCCTACCGGCCGGAGGGGCCATCGACCCGGTCGGCCAGATACCGCACTGGCTCTTCGCTTTCGATGCGGCGGGCATCGCCGCCAGTCGCGCTCTGGCACTGCTGTCCACACACCCGGAGCAGCGTCGGCTCGCCCGCGAGGAGGTTGCCGCCTGGGATACGACAGTGCCCCAGCAGTACCCGTATCTTCGCGCGTGCGTGCTCGAGTCGGTGCGGTTGTGGCCGACGACGCCAACCATTCTGCGGGACTCCACCCGCGACACCACGTGGGGTTCCGGCGACGGCGAGTTCACCATTCCGGCTGGAACCGCCTTCATGATCCTCGCCCCCGCCTTCCATCGTGATGACCGAACGTTTCCGTTCGCCAACGGCTTCGCGCCGGAGGTCTGGCTCGACGGAACTGCGCAGTCCCGCCCCGAACTGGTGCCTTTCAGCGCCGGCCCCGCCGAATGCCCGGGCCGCAACCTCGTGTTGTTCGTGACGAGCACCGTGCTGGCGTTGATGCTGGAGGCCGCCGACTTCCAGCTCACCTCCACCCCCGCACTGGCGCCGGGTCAGCCCCTGCCCCCGACCCTGAACAACTTCGGACTCCGCTTCCGCGTCACCTCGACCTAAGGGGTCGACGGCTCCTTTCTGCGGAGTCCCTGCGTTCTGCCGCCGTCTCGTTCCGATCTCCTGGGCGGCCTCTGTGCGAACCACCCCGACTGGGCGGCGTCCTGATTGCAATCCGATGCAACCTTTATTGCGTGCGTCATATCGCCCTACATTCATGACCCGGGTTACACGAGGTCGCGGGCGACAACGAAGTTGCAGCGTCGTCGTAATCGGAGGCGGGCCCAGCAACAGCGGCCCCAATGCAGAAACAGAGGAGAGCAATGGCGCTGACCAAAAGTGCACTATTGAGCGCGTATCGGAAGATGGCCGAGATCCGTGCGTTCGAAGACCGTTTGCACGAAGAGAACGCCACGGGCGACATCCCGGGGTTCATCCACCTGTACTCGGGGCAGGAAGCCATTGCGGTCGGTGTATGCGAGAACCTCGAGGACACCGATTACATCGGGTCGACCCACCGCGGGCACGGTCATTGCATCGCCAAGGGCTGTGACCTCCACGGGATGATGGCAGAGATTTTCGGTAAGGACGACGGGCTCTGCCACGGCAAGGGCGGGTCGATGCACATCGCCGACCTGTCGGTGGGCATGCTCGGAGCTAACGCCATCGTCGGCGGCGCCCCGTCTCTTGCGATCGGAGCCGCGCTGAGCGCCAAGACCCTCGGCAATGGTGGCGTCGCAGCATCGTTCACCGGAGACGGCGGTTCCAATCAGGGCACCGTGTTCGAGGCCATGAACATGGCCGTGGTTCTCGACCTCCCGATCGTGTTCGTGATCGAGAACAACGGATTCGGCGAGGCCACCGGACGCGACTACGCCGTGGGC
The DNA here is from genome assembly GCF_017656075.1 of Rhodococcus sp. ZPP. Taxonomy (NCBI): domain Bacteria; kingdom Bacillati; phylum Actinomycetota; class Actinomycetes; order Mycobacteriales; family Nocardiaceae; genus Rhodococcus; species Rhodococcus sp. ZPP. The sequence goes on along the minus strand of NZ_CP058638.1, from coordinate 3,642,954 downwards.
GCCCCGAGCATCGCGGACCGGGCGTCGTCGTTCGGCATGCCGGCGGCCACGGTCGACGGCACCGACTTCTTCGCCGTGTACGAGGCAACGCGGGAGGCCGTCGAACGAGCTCGCGGCGGTGGGGGACCATCCACGATCGAGGCCGTCGCGCACCGCTGGCACGGTCACTTCGAGGGCGATGCGCAGCTCTACCGCACGGCGGACCAGGTGGCTGAGATCCGGCAGACCAAGGACCCGCTGCTCAATTTCCGCAACCACGACGACAGCAAGAAGGTCTCCGCGAAAGAACTCGACGCGATCGAGGCCGATGCCCGAGCGCGGGTCGACGACGCCGTCGCGAAAGCGCGCGCCGCGAGCTACCCCCCGGTGGAAAACCTTCTGACCGACGTCTACGTGTCGTACTGAGAGTGAGAACAGAGATGACCACGTCGAAAACGACGTATCGCGAAGCAATCAAGGCCGCACTCGCCCAGGAGATGGAGCGCGACGCGACTGTAGTGCAGATCGGTGAGGATCTGCGCGGTGGCCAGGCGGGCACCAACCCGGAACTCGAATCCGGGAAGGTTGAAGCGTTCGGTGGTGTGCTCGGTGTGACGAAAGGCTTGTGGACGGAATTCGGTTCCGAGCGTGTCATCGACACCCCGATCACCGAGTCCGCGATCATCGGTATGGCCGCGGGTGCCGCGCTCACCGGACTTCGCCCGGTCGCGGAATTGATGTTCATGGACTTCTTCGGAGTCTGCTACGACGCCCTCTATAACCAGGCCGCCAAATTCCGGTACATGTTCGGCGGCAAGGCCCGCACCCCAATGGTGGTGCGCGGCATGATCGGTGCCGGATTCTCCGCAGCCGCACAGCACTCGCAGTCCCCGTACAATGTGTTCGCCGCCGTCCCGGGTCTGAAGGTCGTCGCACCGTCCAACGCATACGACGCGAAAGGGCTTCTCATTCAGTCGATTCGCGACGACGACCCTGTCGTGTTCTGCGAACACAAGACCCTGTACGACCTCAAAGGTGAGGTGCCGGACGCCCCGTACACGATCCCGTTCGGCGTCGCCAACTACACCCGTGAAGGCACGGACGTCACGGTCGTCGCGCTCTCGGCCATGGTCAATGCCGCCAATACCGCCGCCGACAAACTCGCCACCGAAGGCATCTCCGTCGAGGTCGTCGACCCCCGCACCGTCTCACCGCTGGACGAGGAGGGCATCCTCGAATCGGTCGCTTCAACCGGCCGGGTGGTCATCGTCGACGAATCCGCGGCCCGATGCGGATTCGGGCACGACGTCGCCGCACTGATCGCCACGCAGGCGTTCGGCTCGTTGAAGGCCCCCATCGAGTTGGTCACCCCGCCGCACACGCCGGTGCCGTTCTCTCCCGTGCTCGAGCAGGCGTGGCTGCCGAACGCCGCCCGTATCGAGGCAGCCATCCGCAAGGTCGTGAGTGCCTGACATGAGTGACATCAAACTGATCGAAGTTCCCAAATGGGGCCTGTCCATGGACGAGGGCACCGTGACGGAGTGGCTGATCGAGGAGGGAACATCCTTCGCGAAGGGCGACCTGCTCTGCGAGATCGAGACCAGCAAGATCACCAACGAATTGGAGGCGCCATTCGACGGCGTGCTGAGGCGGGTGGTCGCCAAGCCGGGTGAGACGTTGCCGGTCGGTGCGGTGCTGGCGGTATCGGCAGAGGCCGCCGTGTCCGATGCGGAGATCGAAAAGGTCCTGACCAGTATCGGGGCCGATCAGGTACCGGTGCCTGCCGAGTCCGAGCGGTCCCCGGGCGGGCAGCCCACACCCGCCGAGCCGGATGTCAAGCACACCCCGTCTGCACCCGCGGCACAGGAATCAGCGCCGGCTGCCGGCACCATCGGAGCGACTGCAGGCGGGACGACGACCGTTCCGCAGTCGCTGCGAGGTCGGACCGAGGATGACGTGTTCGCCACCCCGCACGCGCACAGGTTGGCAGACGAGCTGACGATAAACCTGGGACTCGTCGCAGGTAGTGGTCGAGAAGGCCGGATCTCCGTCCAGGACGTTCAGGACGCGATCCGTGCGGCGGGCGGAGCCGTCGCGCAAGCACCCACTCCGGCGCGTTCGGGTGTGCCCGGCCGCTCCACCCAGGACGACAGCACGATCGACGCCACACCGGTGGCTCGGCGCCTGGCGAGAACCCTCGGCATCAATCTGCACGATTGCCGGGCAACCGGATCCCGCGGCCGGGTCTGTGAAGCGGACATCCGGGAAGCTGAGCGGAAGTTCCGGTTGCTGCCGGACCCGGTAACCACACCCCTCGCCGGCGAGGACACCGCGCAGGTTGCACCCGGATACGAGACGATTCCGTTCACCGCGATGCGCAAGGCGATCGGTCGGCGACTGCAGGAATCGAAGCGCAACGCCCCGCACTTCCGGCTCACCGCCGACCTGCAGATCGACAACCTCCTCGCACTGCGCAAGCAGATCAACGCGACCGTTCCCGCGGTCAAGTTGTCGGTCAACGACTTCATCGTCAAAGCGTGCGCGGCCGCGCTGCGCAAGGTGCCCGATGTCAACGTGCAGTTCGACGAAGCGGCGCAGTCGGTGCTGCGGTACGCGAGCGCGGATATCTCGGTGGCCGTTGCCCTCCCGTCGGGCCTGATCACGCCGATCGTCCGGGGCGCAGAGAGCAAGACACTCGCGGAAATATCCGGGGAAGTGCACTCTTTGGTGACGAAGGCCAAGGCCGGGAAGCTGAGCCCCGACGAGTTCCAGGGCGGAACGTTCACCGTCTCCAACCTCGGGATGTTCGGTGTGCGCGAATTCGACGCGATCATCAACCCGCCGCAGGGCGCCATTCTCGCGGTCGGTGCCGGACAGCAGCGCCCGGTCGTCGTCGACGGTCAAGTGGTGACCCGCACAATGCTTACCGTCACCCTGTCCTGTGACCACCGGGTGATCGACGGCGCTCTCGGCGCTACGTTCCTGCAGGAGCTGCAGCGCTTCGTCGAGTCGCCGGCATTGATGCTGGTCTAGGGAGCAACGATGACTGACAAATACGACGTCCTGGTAATCGGTAGTGGTCCCGGCGGCTACGTCGCCGCCATCCGCGCCGCTCAACACGGACTCCGCACCGCGGTGATCGAACGGGACCGACTCGGCGGCATCTGCCTCAACTGGGGGTGCATTCCCACCAAGGCCCTGCTCCACGGCGCCGACGTTGCACACACCCTGGCGAACCTGCGACCGCTCGGATTCACCGCTAGCGGAATCGAATTCGATATCACGCAGCTCGTCGAGTTCAGCCGTGGGGTATCAGGCCGGTTGTCCGATGGCATCGGCTACCTGATGAAGAAGAACGGCGTCGACGTGATCACCGGCACCGCCAAGCTGATCGACAAGGGCGTCGTCGGCGTCAGGTCCGGGAAGGACGAGTCGGTGCCGGCCACCGAGTACCGGGCCGATCACATCATCCTGGCGACCGGTGCGCGCCCGCGGTCGATTCCCGGAGTGACCCCAGACGGCGAACGGGTCTGGACCTACTTCGATGCCCTTGTCCCGACCGAACTCCCGAAGTCGTTGCTGGTCATCGGATCCGGTGCCATCGGTGTCGAGTTCGCGAGCCTCTACCGGGACCTCGGCAGCGAGGTGACAATTGTCGAAGTGGCACCGCAGATCATGCCCGTCGAAGACGCCGCCGTCGCCGCACACGTGCGACGGCAGTTCGAGAAGCGAGGTATCACGATTCGCACCGGCGCCTCGGTGTCCGACCTGACGGTCGGCACGGATTCGGTCGCGGTAACTGTGACGTCGACAGACGGCACGGTGGAAGAAGTAACCGTCGACCGGGTTCTCGTCGCCGCCGGAATCCAGGGGAACGTCGAGGACCTCGGGCTGGAGGACATCGGAGTCGAGGTCGACCGGAGCTTCGTCACCACCGACCAGTGGTGCCGCACCACCGCTTTCGGGGTCTACGCGATCGGTGACGTCGCGGGCGGTCCGTGTCTGGCGCACAAGGCCAGCCACGAAGGTGTGCTGTGTGTCGACAAGCTGGCGGGTGCCGAGCACGTGGTCCCGTTGGACAAGGACTACGTGCCGGGCTGCACGTACGCGCGGCCGCAGGTGGCCAGCCTCGGACTCACCGAGGACCAGGCGCGCGGCACCGGTCGTCGCCTGCAGATCGGGCAGTTCGATCTGCAGGCGTCCGGTAAGGCGCTCGCGATCGGCGAGGCCGACGGGTTCGTCAAGACGATTTTCGACGCCGACAGCGGCGAGCTCATCGGCGCGCACATGGTCGGTCCTGATGTCACCGAACAGATCCAGGGCTTCGGCATCGCCCGATCGCTGGAGGCCACCGGTGACGACCTCGCGGAAGTGATCTTCGCGCACCCGACGCTGTCCGAGGCCATGCACGAATCGGTGCTGGCTGCGCTGGGTCGCCCGATCAACATGTAGCAAAACCCGCCGAACCGCGGTTGCCCCGCGGTTCGGCGGGAACCACCACCCAGGAATCGACACGTGACTGCCACACCACGAACTCCGACCGACGCCGCGCAGGGCCCGCCCGGCCGCAAACTCCTTCGACTGGAAATCCGAAATGCGGAGACCCCGATCGAACGTAAACCGAACTGGATCAAGACGAGAGCGAAGATGGGCCCGGAATATTCCGAGCTCAAAAGCCTCGTCAAACGCGAGGGCCTGCACACCGTCTGCGAAGAAGCCGGCTGCCCCAACATCTACGAATGCTGGGAAGACCGCGAGGCCACCTTCCTCATCGGCGGGCAGCAATGCACCCGCCGCTGCGACTTCTGCCAGATCGACACCGGCAAACCCGACGACCTCGACCGCGACGAACCCCGCCGCGTCGCCGAGTCCGTCCAGGCCATGGGCCTGCGCTACTCGACCATCACCGGCGTCGCCCGCGACGACCTCCCCGACGGCGGCGCCTGGCTCTACGCCGAAACCGTGCGGCTGATCCACCAGCTCAACCCCGGCACCGGCGTCGAACTACTGATCCCGGATTTCAACGCCAAACCCGAGCAACTCGCCGAGGTGTTCGCCACCCGACCCGAGGTCCTCGCCCACAACGTCGAAACCGTCCCCCGCATCTTCAAGCGCATCCGCCCGGCGTTCCGCTACCAGCGCAGCCTCGACGTGATCACCGCCGCCCGCGAAGACGGACTCGTCACCAAGTCGAACCTGATTCTCGGAATGGGTGAAACCCCCGACGAGGTCACCCAGGCCCTGCACGACTTGCACGACGCCGGCTGCGACATCATCACCATCACCCAATACCTGCGTCCCTCGCCGCGGCATCACCCCGTCGAGCGGTGGGTCAAGCCCGAGGAATTCGTCGAGCACTCCACCACCGCCGAAGAGATCGGCTTCGCCGGCGTGATGGCCGGACCACTGGTCCGCTCCTCCTACCGCGCCGGCCGCCTGTACGCGCAGGCAATGGCCCACCACCGACGCGAAATTGCGGACCGACTCCTTCATCTCGCAGCCAACCACACCACCCGCCAGGAGCCTCACCCATGAGTAACCGTTCCATTATCGAAGACTCGCGGATCCTCGAGTTCGCCCGCCGCTGGCTGCCTTACGGGGGTGGGAATACCGGTGATCTCCTCGTCGAATTCGGTATGACACCCGCCGGCTACATCGCCAGGCTGGGAGAGATTCTCGACGGTCCCGCCGGCTGGCACCTCGACCCCCAACTCCGTGCGGACCTACGCAGCTTCGTCGACACACGTATCCAGGCCGTGCGCACCACAGCTCAGCCGAACACCCGAACCTGAACATTGTCTGCGAACCGGTACGGCTGAGCAATCAATATCGGGCCCAGACTTTTTCGGAGACGAGAGATCTCGGCGCGGACGGCGACGACGTGGTCACGGTCGCCGAACAGCGCCTCGCTCATCGCGGCGGCGTCAGTACCACCGGGCCCTGCGTCCGCGAGGACACGCAGAATCTGAGCGTGTCTCGGTGACAAGGCCCGGGTCCAATTCACATCTCCGCGCACCGTCGCGCGGGGCGACGCACCGAGGTCGAGCTCGAGGTCGATGTCTGCCCGATCTTCTCGGCGACGTACCAACCACCCCGCACCGAGCGGCTCAGGCACGCACCAACCCAGACCCGGTACGAGTAGCGGCTTTTCGGCGCACGGAGGCGCCAACCGTTCAGGTACAGCGATTCCGCCGGCTTCCACAACCCAGCCGTGCCGGTCCACGACGAGTGCGGGTCCACCGGCGGCGAGCACCGGCGCCGCTTGCGCGCGGAGCTTGTCGAGTTGGACGGTGTGCTCCCGCCACAACGTCGACTCGGCCAAGCGCACCGCAGTCCGCACGAGCGCCATGGTGGCCGGATGGACCGACATCGCCGACCCGCTGATATCGACCACGCCGAGCACCTCGCCCGTCCGCGGATCGCGGACCGGCGACCCGGTACACGACCAACCGGAGTGCGACCGCGCATAGTGCTCGGCCGAAAATAATTGCACCGGAGCCCCTTCGACCAGTGCGGTGCCGACGGAATTGGTACCGACCAAGTCCTCGGACCAGCGTGCACCCTCCATGAAACCGAGCGCATCAGCAGCCTTGCGCACGGCGCGGGAACCGTCTCGCCACAGCACCACCCCATCGGTGTCTGCGATCACCACGATGAACTTCGCATCGTCGGCCACCTCGGTCAACGTGCTCCGGAGCTCCGGAAGAACCGAACGGAGGGCAGTTCGGGTACGGCGAGACTCGAGTTCGGAGCAGTCCGCGAATACGACATCTTCGCACCGGGCGGGGCTGACACCCTCGGCCTGAAGTCGCGACCACGACCGGGCGACGACGTCGCGCGGCGGCATGGGCGGCTTCTGCCCGGACAGTACCGCGTCGTGCACCTCGCTCAACACTTGTGCGTGCCGGGAGAGATTCACACCGGAACCGACAGCCAGGAGCCTCTCAGGCGTCGAACTGGTTGCACTCACACACCGAGCTTACCGTCGTGTTGTGAGCCGGGACACGGGCGGTCGGAGCTCACACCAATGGCACGATTCGGGGAGGCCATTCCTTGAAAGCGGCTTCGCACCCGCCGATTCCAGGCCGGTGAGGATCGGGCCTCCCTCGTCGGCGCTTACCCGGCCTCCCCGGCGATACGTTCGAGCAGCGGACGGGTTCGGTAGGGAATGGCGTCGCGCATTGCGACAGACACCGTCGTGCGTTCGATCCCCGGAACGGCAAGAATGAGCCCGGCCACCCGGTACAGATCGTCGGCATCGACGGCGACTACGCCGATGTGGAGGTCCGCAGCCCCGGAGATGCCGACGACCTCGGTGACCTCCGCTATGTCTCTGAGGTGGTCGATGACCTCCTCGAGACGATGCTGATCGACCACCGCAGTGACGAAGGCCTGCAAGGGATAGCCGAGATCCCGGGGCGACACGCATCGGTCGACCGGCGCCAGTACCTTCTGTTCGTCCCACCGAGACATCCGCGCCTGCACAGTATTACGCGCCATTCCCAACAGAGACGCCAACTGCACGCCGGTCGCGCGCGGGACGTCGCAAAGCGCGAGAAGCAGGCGGGCGTCGGTCCGATCGAGTCTCGTCATGTCGCGGAGTATGCCACCGGGCGACTCAACCATGCTGCGCATTTTGCCTGATTTTTGTCAGCAATCTTGCGCATACGGCTCATCGCGCCGCGGTGGTGCACCGATACAACGGCACTGGATCTCGTCGTTGCCACCATCGCCCGGACCGTGATCGGCACCGACCACAGCGACGCGACCTGACCCGTCGGCGTCCACGTGTGGTGGAGACCGCGCGGGACGCGTGGCCAGACCGCTATGCCACCAGTCGTTCGAGTGGTTGGCTGGTTATCGCCGCGATCAGATCGAAGTCTTTGTCCAGATGGAGAACGACTCGGTTGTTGATTTCCGCGGTCGCCGCGATGAGCAGATCCGGGATCGATGGTGCGCGATGTTGGCCACGTTCAGCCAGTTGCCGTTGCACATCAAGGGCGCGGTCTTCGACCGCGGGTGTCGAATACTCCAGGGGCATGGCCGATAGCGGTGGGGTGCGTCGTCCCCGCGACAGGTCGTGGGCGGTACGTGCCGAGCAGCCGACCTCGAGCAGCGTCACGGTGCAGATGTGGACGAGACCGCGCTGGATTCGCTTGGCCCACTGTTCGGCGTCCGGGCTGGTGCCCAGGCGCACCATCGCGGACTTGTCGATGAGCCACGTGGAGCCACTCATGACCAGGCGCCGCGCATGACCTCATTGTCGTTCAAATCGGGGAAGTCCTGCGAGAACCGCATCAGGTCGGCGGTCGACACCGAGGTGGCGGTGCGACGTGCCTCCTGCTGCAGCTGACGGCGCAGGAATTCAGTTCGCGAGATACCGAGACGGGCAGCGTGCTCGTCGAGCAGCGCCAGATCCTCGGCGGGAAAGTTGCGGATCAAAATATCGGGCATGACAGCCTCCCTCGATATCAGATCGATATCACACCGCTTCTCGACGAGCGTGGGAGCAACCGCCTGTCAGCGGCGTAGCCGACTCGCCGAAGCGGGAATCGTGACACCTCCCACGAACAGGACCCGACTGGATGAAACCCTTCGCCCGAACGATTAACGCGGCAAAGTAGTACGTCGTGTCGAGCAACCTCGAGCGGGTCGATTGGAACGCGGAATTCGTGCGAGGGAAGCTAGCCACGGCCGCCCGCGGGGATTGCACGACGATCGCAACACCCGCTGGACGCTTACAACGCCGCGGCCGACGTCACCCGTTCGGGTAGAACAGTGCACCGGGCGCCCGGCGTGCGCTGGGCTTGGTGAGGACGCGCTGGAGTACCGTGCGGCCGCCGATTGCGCTGGCCAACAGGCCCAGTAGTAGCGCCACGTTGGTCATACCGCCATCCTCTCCGGTGCGGTGTGATCACCCCGGAGCGGTCGGGGCTCGGAGCGTTCACCGGCGAACATCGCCTCGATACGCATCTTGATTTCCTCGGTACTGATCGACCCCGCCCGGCGGGACGAGCGTGCATGGGTCGTTGATCCTGAAACGGGAAGACTCACGAATGTAGGTGTCCTGTCGATGCGATGTTGATGGTGGAAGAAAGGTCAGATCATTACCGATGCGGCGGCGACGCAGGCAAGGGTCGCGACCGCTGCGATGCCGGCCAGAAGCGCGGACCCGGTCACTACCACGGCGGGTGCCGCTGCTGCTGCCGCGGCACCGAGCGCTATCGAAGCGCCCGACCGCACCAGCGAGGTCGTCGACTCGTCAGGAAGCGGGGTGTGGTGGGTGGTGTGCACGCCGGGGTCCTTTCCGGATCAGGGTCGACTGCAATGACGTGGAGGTAGACGTTTTCCGCGGTCACGGTTAAGTGTGCGCTGGATCACATTCGGTCATGGCGTTAGTTGTACATCATCAAAAAGACGAATGCCACTTGTGATCGAGCCCAACAGAGCCGTGCGCCCCTCGGCTGGCACAACTGGACATCGGTTCAAGTTGCGTGGCCGGGCGTGACGATGCCGTGGTCGAATGCGTAGACGATGGCGGCGGCGCGGTCACGAAGATCGAGTTTGACGAAGATGTGCCCGATGTGGCTCTTCACGGTTACTCCCGAGATACCCAGCGCGCGGCCGATCTCACTGTTGCTGTATCCCCGGCCGATGAGCGCGAGCACATCGAGTTCCCGCGCCGTCAGCTCGTCGACGCTGCGACCCGCGCCGTTGGTGGGCCCGGCGGCGGTGCGATAGGTAGTCAGCACTCGGCCGGTCACCGCCGGATCGAGGCAGGCTCCTCCCTCCGCGACCGTTCGCACGGCACGAATCAATTCCTCGGCGGGTGAATCCTTGAGAAGGAAACCGGCGGCGCCTGCGCGCAGTGAGCCGGACAGCAGTTCGTCGTCGTCGAAGGTGGTGAGAACCAATACCGGCGGGGGTCGATCACCGGCCTGCAGCTCACGGGTGGCCGTAATCCCGTCTACCCCCTTCATGCGTAGGTCCATCAGCACGACGTCGGGTGCGTGGCGAGCCACGGCGTCGGGCACTTCCGAGCCGTCGGCGCATTCTGCAACGATGACGAAACCGTCCTTGCGTCGCAGGATCCGCCGGAGCCCCGAGCGCACCAATTCTTGATCGTCGACGAGTAACACCTTGATTTCGGGGGCGGTCACGACTGCTCCGGGGCACGACGCCGGAGCGACAGCGGGCAGGAGTCGGTGGGGAGGGGAATCTCGGCGCGCACCGACCACCCCTGTTCATCCGGGCCGGCCTGCAACGTGCCACCGAGGAGCTCGGCGCGCTCGCGCATTCCACGCACCCCCGAACCACTCGAGTCCATGGGTAGCGCTGCGGGAGCAGCGGTCGGATTGCGCACCACCAGCGTGATCGACTCCGGCGCGATCGAGAGGGTCACCTCGGCGCCGGCGCCCGGCGCATGTTTGATGATGTTGGCCAGGGACTCCTGCGATATCCGATAGAGACCTAGACCGGTCGCGCTGCTCACCGCGCCCGGGTCTCCTCGCATCTCGAAAGAAACCTCGAGTCCTGCGCGGCGGAAGTCGTCGATCAGATTCGGTATGTCACCGATGGCGGGTTCGGGCCGGGTTCCGGCCGGTTTCACCTCGAGCAGCCCGACCGTGCGCCGGATGTCTGCCATTGCCTGACGGCCCAGGCGCTCGGCGTCGGCGAGGGCCTCCACGGCGTCGTCGACGTCGCGATCCTCTTCGAGGGCGCGGCGGGCACCGGTGAGATGGAGCATGGTGATGCTCAACGAGTGGGCCACCACGTCGTGGATTTCCCGGGCGATTCGTTGGCGTTCGCGAGTGGCGGCCTGCTCGGTCTGGATGACATGGGATGCGCGCTCCTGGTGAAGGAGGCGGAGCTGGGTCTGCAGCAGATGTCCGATGACCCACCCCACCGCGACACCGGCGATGTACCAGGGCACGTCACCCAGCCGGTCGGCGACGGCGAATCCGGACAGCACCGCGACGGCACCCGCCGCGGTGGCAAGGCTGACGGCGAGCTTCGCCGTCGCCGCGACTTCGCCGACCATGAACACGAGAATGAACGGGGCGACGTCGAACTGACCGATCACTTGTTGCACCAACAGCAGTGCCGTCGCTGCGGTGACCACGACCGCCAGGAGAGGCCGGGGAATCATGGATCCAGGTCTCACCAGATCTCCTGTCAAGGATGTTCCCGCGGCCACCAGCGCGACCGGCAACGCCCATCCGGGGGGCACGAACGCATCTCGCTGCGCGACGGCGACACCGGCCACGGCAACTATGGCGACGTGCCCGAAGATCGGGACACCGGGCGGGTAGTCGTACTCACTCATCGTCATGCGGCGGCGGAAGTACTCCATGACCTGCACCTCACCAGCGTAGCCGGGTGAGGTTCCCCGGAACATCGTTCCGAGAGCGGAGTCGTTTCTCCGCCCGTAGTAGGAGAAGTAATCGCGACCCTGGCACGGCGAAATCGCCTCCACATCCCCGTAGCGTTTCCCGCATCACAAGATTCGACGGAGGTGGCGAAATGTCCTGGAGGAATTTCCACGAACGGCGGGCTGTGCTGGAGGATGTGCTGTCGGTAGCAGAGTTCGACGTGCACGCAGCCCTTGAGGCCAGCGAAAGTACCGACGTGTTAAGGCTTTTCGGACGCGCTGACAACCTTCTCCTTGCATTGCAGCATCGATGGAGCAATCACCTCGCTGCGAAACTCGATCAGGCCCTCGAGGACGGCACTCCGCTGGAGGACGAGTGGTTCCACTTGGCCGCCGAACAACCGGCGCTTCGCGCGCTCCTCGACGCGGGTGCCGCCGTGTCCCCGTCACTGCGTTTCGCTCAACGAGGCGAACAGCGGATGATCGACGCCCACTCGACGGGCCGTCTCGCCGGTCCGGCCACAACTCGACACCGGGTGCCTGCGCCCTGCTAGCCATCGCTTGGGTTCTATCGGTCGTCGCAACACCCGACAGTTCAGGGTGAGGATGGAATTCGAGATACGGAAGCAACGGGGTCCCTCGCGTGGCGAGACCCTGCATCAGGAACGGCGCGCCTATTTTGATCTCGTAAACAAGGGGGTGAGCAGTCAAGAACCCTGCCGAATCGTCGGGATCAATTACCGAACCGGCAAGCGGTCCTCCGCCGGGACGGTGTCGAGTCCGGGAATCGGTGCCGTCAAGGAGTTGCGTTCGTTGTGAGACGCGCCCAGGAATTCAGGGGTCAACGGACCGCCAATGAACGCCTCGAATGCCCGGCTCTAGATCGTTCGGGGTGTCCCGATTGACGCCCCGGAAGCAAAATCCTCACCGGACGGGTCGAACGGGAACGCGCAGCTCAGGGAGTCTCGGTCAACGCCCCGCCTCCGGAGATGTGCCGATCAACGTTCCCGCTACGGGGGACGGCGATCCGGGATGTCACGCCACTTTGAGATTTAGACGAGGCGACCTGCGCTGCAAACCATGGCACCGGTAAAACCGGGAGAGGGCTTGTCGGCTCGTTCTTCTGCTCGTTGGCATCGGTAGTGAGGCGGTGTCAGGTGGTGGGTATGGTGCCGCCGTCGATGGTGAGCTCGGTTCCGGTGATGGCTGCGGCCTGGTCGGAGGCGACGAAGGCGACGAGCGCGGCCACCTCGTGGGGCTGGGCTGGTCGGCCGAGCGGGATGCCCCCGAGGGCGTCCATGAGCTGCTGACGGGCGGCCCGGGTGTCGGTGCTCGACTCCTGCGCGATCCGCTCGATGAGGCGGGTGGCGGCGTCGGTTTCGACGAATCCGGGGGCGATGCTGACGACCCGAATCCCCTGAGGGCCCAGCTCGTTGGCCAGCGCCTTGCTGTAGTTCGACAGTGCGGCCTTCGACGCGGCGTAGGCGATCGTCGATTTCAGCGGGAGGCGACTTTGAATCGAGGAGATGTGCACGATCACCCCGGAGCCTTGCTCGACCATCGACGGCACCAGGGCTCGGTCCAGGCGGACGGCGGCGAGCAGGTTGGTGTCGAGGTCGGACTGCCAGTGCGCATCGGTGAGGGCCAGGACCCCACCCGGCGGGGCCGAGGAGCCCCCCACGACGTGCACAACGACGTCGACCCCACCAAACTCGTCCAGGGCCCGGGTGGCGAGTGTCTGCACGCCCTTCGGGGTGCTGACGTCGGCTTGGACAAACAAGTCCGCGGCCCGCTCCGGCCGTGAACGCGCGGTGGTCATCACCCGGGCGCCCGCCGCGGTGAGCTGGGCGACGACCGCGGCGCCGATGCCGGCGGTGCCACCGGTGACGACGACACGCTTGCCTGCGTAACCGTAGGAACTGGCACCGGTGCGGACGGCCTCCGTGGTGGTCACGGTGCAATCTCCAGACGGCTGATGAGTTCTCCGGTGACGGTGAACTCGAAGGTCAATACGGCGGTGCCGCCGGGGAAGTTGCCGTCGAGACGGCCGGTGACTAGGTAGCGGTCCTCGTCATCGGCAGCGGCAACGCCGATGACCTCCGTCGTGTACTCGAACTCCGACGCCGCCCCCGTCCGCCAGCCCCGGATCTCGGTGGCCCCCCGACGTGTCTTGCCCTCGTCGATGACGACCGCATCGTCGGTGAACAGCGCGACGAGAGCGTCGATGTCGCGGCGGGCGTCGGCCTCGAAGTAGCGGGTCACCACCTCGGGAACAGCTGTAGTCATGACATCTTCCTTTCGGATCGGGAGGTACACGCCGGCCGACCGAGCCAGCGCTACTAACGCTACATTGACTTATATAGCGGTACAAGTAGTAATATAGCGGAATGGCTGTGACACGCGGGGCCGGGGGTGCCCGAGATCGCTTGCTTCTCGCTGCAGCACAGCTGTTGGCGGAGTCGGGCGACCGGACGGTGTCCACAAGGGCGGTGTGCGAGCGCGCTGGTGTGCAGGCACCGACGCTCTATCACCACTTCGGGAACAAACAAGGTCTCATCGACGCGGTGCTCAACCACGGCTTCACCCAGTTCGTGGCGCAGGCTCACGCACCGGGGGTCTCCGACGACCCGCTCGAGGACGTGCGCGCAGGGTGGGACCGCCACGTCGAATTCGGGTTGTACAACCCCACCTTCTACGCCCTGCTTTATGGACGGGTCGAGCCCGGCACACCGTGCACGATCACCGCACCCGCCCTGGCGATGCTCGTCGAACTGCTCAACGCCGCCGCCCGGGAGGGCGTGTTGGCCGTGCCGCCACGCGACGCCGCGGCCCAGCTCCTGGCCGCGAACGTGGGGGTCACCCTGGCCCTGATCACCCAGCCCGAAGGGCAGGTCGACCACGGTCTGTCCGACCGAGTCCGTGAAGCGGCCATCGCGGGGGTGATCACCCACCCGTCCGACCGCCACCGGCAGGGCTCGACCCACCCGAAACCCGACCGGGCCAGTGCCGCGGTCGCACTCCGCGCACTCGTCGAGGACGACGCCAACGGACTCACCCCCGGAGAGACCGGACTGCTGTACGAGTTGCTCGACCGACTCAGCGAACAGTGAGTCACGCACAGTCCACGCCGGGGTGCACCGTGCGGCGGCGCGACCCGGGAGGTTCACCGCGGCCCCAAATGTCGCCGTCGCCCTTGATCGCCGGCTTCTTCGGCTCGTAGGGGGATCCGCTTCGCGGAAGCTCGTCCATAGCGCCCTGTCGCGGTGGACTCCGTTCCCGCTGGTTCCGGTACGGGCAGGCCCGTGAACCTGATCATTCGCCGTTCGCCGTTCGCCGTACCGAGTCTTCGGTCTGAGGTTGACCAGGAGTTTGCCTCACACCTGACGGTGACGCCCGGAGGCACCCTCCGGGCTCTGGCAACCTACAGTGGCGCGTCCAGCAGCTAGAACTTCACCGTCAGATCCTGGCTCGCGAGCCGGCGAACCCCCCAGAAATACGTCAGCAACGGCAACGTGCACCACAGGAGGTTCAGGAGCACGAACTTGATCCACATCTCTGCGGGGCTGGCCACGTTAGCCATGCCGTTGACGATCTCCACGCCGAAATACACTGCAGGGAGCGTCACCTCGACGATCATCCCTCCCATGATCAGGGATAGCTGAGTACTCGTGAAACGCTGACCGTTCCTGAAGAACTGCACGAGCGCGTACAACTCAAACGCTCCGACGAAGACCGCGATCCACTCGAGGGTGACAACGAGCGGGTCGCCATTGAGGTACCGCGCGTCGCCACCGAGGAGGATGGGTGACCACATATACGTCCAGAGAGACTCGTTGAGGACGCCTTGCTTGATTTGATCGTAAAAGAACAGCCACGGCAGTTCCCAGATAAATCTCGGGGTCAGCGCGATGAAGACCCACACGATGATCATTGCACCCAGACGTTCCGACTTAGTGCGATCGCGCTGCCCCGGCAGCCGTAGCCACGGCAGAGCAAGGGCGGTTACGAAAGCGCAGATAACCAGGACGACCAAGATGGTCGAAGTAATAGTCTGCGATACCCCGACCCGGGTCTCCAGGAACCAAAACACCGGGTGGATGGCAAAGAAGAACCCGAGGACGCCGAACAGGCCCTTCTGCAGTGAAGAAAAACCCGATCTTGCAGGCGAGTCTCGCTCGTCGCTCTCTGTAGACGTCTCTGCCATGGAGCTTGTCCCCATCATGTGTCAATGCCCCTGGCGGAGCCGTCGAGAGCAGGCGGTACCGTTGATAACAGTAGTGCAGAAGCTACATCATTAACTGACTTTATAATTAAGCTGCTTCACCATACCGTGCGGGAACCCTCCCGTCCATACCTGGAGTCGAACATGAACGAGGAGCGCGACCGCAACGCACTCGAAGGAGCCGTCACCGCATCTATGCTGCGAGTCTTCGACAAGGTGCAACGGTCCCGACGGCTGACAAGGGACTACGGCACCGGCGATCAATTGACGATGGTCGAGGCGCAGGTCTGCCAAATCGTTGCCTCCATGGAGGAGATCTCCCCCAGCGACCTTGCCGACCGCACCGGTGTCAGCCGATCGGCTGTCTCGCAGGCGCTCAACAAGATGCGAGTGCACGGGCTGGTCAGCGTCGAGCAACTACCCGGCAATGCCAAAGCCCGAGTCGTACGCGTAACCGATGCCGGGGCGATCGTCGCAAGGGGCGTGAACGCGATGCACCGTCAGATGGCCGACGCGGTCTACACAAATGCGACCGATCACCTCGAAGCGTTCCTCACGCTCTTCAACCGACTCGACGAGTATTTCGCCGAAGTGATAACCGACTCCGCCGCATCGTCGAGTGGCTCCTAGACCATCCAGCCAGCTGCGCCGATGGCGGACACCGACATTGACCCTCGAGCTTGACGAGCATGCGGTCTGCATGAAGTAATGCAGTTCTCCTACGACCAAAGGACTCGGACGGTTACAGCCGAAGTTCGAGCAGTTCCACTAGTGTCATGCCACTCACCGATCCGCTTGCGGGGCGTCGAGGCGACGTCGAGTCGCGGCGTTGGCACCGATGTCGTTCAGTTCATCGCGTCTAGAGCGTGTCTGAAAATGTGTCGCCCCAAGGCGTCTTCAGCACTGCCCTTACGCCGCTGCGGCAGAACCACGTCCTGACGTCCCCGGGCGCGGGACAGTTCGCTGGAACGTCGCGGCGATTGATCCAAGGACCGCCAAGGGAACAGCGAAGAGAAGCAATCCCCAGTAAGAGGTAGACGCCCAATTCACCAGCCCGGCGATCGACAAACCAACGAGTGCCGCGACGGCAAACCAGGAAACCCACTTTCGCATTGCTAATGCCGCCACCACAGGCGGTGCCGCGAGCAACAGTCCCAGGCCGACCAGTGGCCATACCCCCAGGACGTGGACGATACGGTCATCACACCGAAAGAAGGATCGGCTTTCGCCGATCTTCGAGCACGACAACGACACCTCAGCCATTGACGACGAGGTCCCGACATCCGCGGTGAACGCCAACCCGGCCGCAGCTAAGGCCCACCACACTGCTCTCGACACGGCCGCAGCCTAACCCGTCGCATGTCCACCACCCGGGATCGCATACTGACTGAGTGGAGCGGGACGAAGCGATAGCGACGAAGCGGATACAGCGCGGTACGCCGGTGGCCCACAGGGGGCAGGACACCGATCGCGACATTCTCAATCCGGCGTCGCGACCTGCCCTGCTATTTCATGGACATCCTGGGCGAATCACCGACCCGACGCTGCAACACGTCAAGGTGGATTGGGTGGGTCTCGAGGATGAGCCAGCGAGCTTCGCCGTCGGATTCTGCCCGACCACCGTCGACGGTGGATGGGCCGGTCCTACGGTGCCGGGGTTGGCAGAGATTTCGGAGGACGAGTTCAGGGTGCGGAAGCAACGAATTGAGAGCGGCCAGCGCCCTCTGCCGTGACCCGCTCCAGGCGGTGTCCGGTCATGGATGGTTATCCGGATCCGGACATACGATCGATAGATGGGCCGCCGCTCTGTGTTCGACAAACCCGCGCTCGCGCTCGCGAACGACCTCCAGAGCGTCGGGCGCCCAGACCTGCACCACCGCATCGTCGAGGCCCTCCGGGATGATCCACTCACCGACGATCATGTCGGCGAGGTCCAGGAGCGACTGGTCGAGCTTCTGAACGATCCACGGGTCGCCGAACGTGACAAGAACGAGGCGAGACGACTCATCGCCGTGGGTGACGATCTACTCGGTGCGATCGGGCGGTGTGGAGTGGTGCACATGACCTGGCGGCGGATTCCGACCCGCGAGCCCCGTCCGGTGCAGTGGGCTCGACCTGTTCTTGCCGAGGACGAGGGCATCTACCAAGGCTCCTGGGGCGGCGAGGAATCGTACGAGATGTCTCCGGAGTTCGCCTCGCTCGACGAAGCGCTCATGTGGGCACGTCTTCGAGCACCCTCGGTGATCGTGCGCCCGTGGTGGGACAATGGGACCGAGTACTGGGCCGGCGACGGCCCACCCCCCGATCGCTATCGCAAGCTTGAGCGTCCTCAATGACTCACTCGGTGCTCGTCGATGTCGTTCCGAACCCCGATCCGCATTGGCGCGACGGCGCGGACGGGAAGGGTGTGCTTGCGGGACAGTTCGCCTGTGGTGCGCAGTCTGCCACCATGATCAGATGTACGAGTCCGTGTTCGAGCTTGTCGACCGGTTCGCGTCCGCTCTTTCACGATCCGACGAGCTTGCACAACCGGTGGAATTGATCGTCCAGCAGTTGACCGCACGGGTCGCACGGCTCGGGCGCATCGCACGGAGGTTTGAGGCCAACTCCAGCAACGACACACTCGAATTCCTCCAGGGTGTGCGCGCTGAGCTCAAGGCCACCGAAGCCGAGCTCCTCCACTGGCAAGTCGTTCTTGCGCGGCTCACCGGTGGCGAAGTGCCAATAGATCCAGACCCCGTTCCTAAGGGAGAGTGGGTGACCGAAACACCGCATCAGGTCGACGAGTGAGTGTCCGTTGACGGATGGTGGCACGGTCACGATCGCGGCCGGCCACAGCGACAGCGACAGCGACAGCGACGGTTACAGCGCCGACAACCACACCGGCAGTCACTGCAACAATCACATGTCTGCGCATGATGCCACTGTCTCTTGTCAACAGAAAACGAATGAACCCGCGCTGTAGGTGCGAGGGTGCCGAGAACGGAGGAACGTCACGTGATCGACACCGCACTCTACGTGCAGTTCGGGTCCACCCTGCCCTTCCAGCAGTCCGGAATGCCGATGGCCGATCTGCCGGCGGCGGCCACCGACATCCTGACCTGGGTCGACGATCAGCGTCTCCTCGTCGTGGCGACCGGAACCCCTCTGGGCGCCGTGGCCTTTCGCGTCGAGGTGACGGACTCGGAACCACAACTCGAGAAACAGGGATGGGACGAGTGGCAGGAGGTCTCGGTCCGGTTCGACATCGGTGACGTGCGTCTTCGAGATCTGGACGCGGACAGAGAGTTGCTCGATGCAAGTCTTGTCGACGAGCCCGGCCGATACCGAGTGCGTATCTATGCAACAGGACGCGACTCCGGTATCGAGTTGCAGGAAGCCGGGGACGATCTGGTGGAACGCTATCTGATGCACCTGTGGCCCGAAAGCGAACCGCGTCCGGCAACCCCGCTCATGAGGCTGCAGTGACAGAATGACGATGCTTAGGATCGCATCAATCATCTCGGTGCTGTGCACGGTGCCGATCCTGTCGTTTGTCGTGCCGCCGCTTCTCTTATCCGGTGTCGTGGAGGTCTCGGGCAGTGTCGAGTACATGGTGGTGCTACCGACCTTGATCGGCTTACCCTGCGCGTTCCCTGCCTCGATCGTCGGCACCGCGTGCGTCCTGCAGCGTCGCACACGCACGGTGGCGTCGATTCTCATGACTGCTGGCCAGCTGACTACCATCGTTCTGGGCGCAGCAATTGTCGTGTGGGCGCTGAACTTCGGCACGACTGGATGGGAGCTGCTCGCCCTGCCGTTGGCACTGATCGGAGGGCAGATCCTCGTCGCGGTGGGTCTGCTGTTCTGGCGGCCGGACCACTTCCGCTGCCCCACAGGAGCCGTGACAGCTCGCCAGCGGTAGGGAGTGCGGTGAGACGAGTAACCACCTTCCCCGGCGCAACCTCGAGCAACGACCCGACGGACGTCAATCGATGCCGATGATGAGGTCGCAGATAGACGGAGCTGCGCTTCTAACAACGTGCTCCCCGGTTCGTCATTTGGTGTACTCGACGATATTCGGATGCTCATGAACCCTCCAGACCGCGCCCTGAGACCCGATGGATAGTCAGCAGTCTGTACATCGCAGAAGAACACCTGGCGGGGAGTCCGGCGATGTAACCGATCGTGACTGCATGCCATAAGACGATCGCTGACCGGTCCCGGAATCGTCATCAGTGCTTGCAGCAGTGATGTTTGACTGGACACATGACACAGTGGTTCAACGTTGAAGCTGACTATCACCAGTTCACCCTTTCGTCTCCTGAGACCGATACCACCGCGGTACGGGAAATCGGTAGCGTGTTCGACACCGGGGCTGGGTTTGCGACTTTTCATACCGGGATCGCGTGCGGACCAGTGACGGTGGGGATCGACCTTGTGCAGGCACCGCCACAGTGGAGCGATTCATCAGAGTGGGACAACGTTGACGAGGCGATCCTCGCTGTCACGACGCCACTTCGAATCATCACCAATGCGGGGAAGGTGCAAGACGAGTTCGAGCAGATCGAGGTACCCCCGTCAGGGAAACTCGGTATCCGAGGACACGTGAGCGGCCGTGCAGTTGCTTGGGACCTTGTCGTGGAGGTACCGACTGAGAAGTTCTGGATTGTGATGTGGCCTGCCAACGAGGCGGGGACAAAGCAACTTTTCCAACGCAGAGCTTCGGATGGACTGTGGACTCCTGAGTCACAGCAAGAAGAACCGGAATCAGAGATCGACATCTCAGAAGATGCCACCGCGAGAGTAAGCGGGCCGGTGCGCTGGAACGGGTAACAGGAAGCAAGGGCAGAGGAAGTCATTGGCACTCCCTCGACCATCGCTGACCGGATTAGGTCTCGCGTCGCGGGCCGTCGACCGTAACGTGGTTAAACGTGAGCGACGGTGTTCTAACATGGGCCGATTTGGCGAACCGTCATGAGGCGAGTCACGACCTGTTCGTATCATGCTCGATTGACTACTCGTTCCGTGTTCGCGAGGACGTCGAACAGACTGGCGCTTTCGCCGTTTGGCATGGTCCGCAGGATCGTTGGCGCGTTGAAGTGTCGGAGCAACCTGTGTACGTCCGCACCGGTGACCTTGCGTTCGCGCTGAAAAAGGGCACGATGCAAAGGCAGGAGCCCACAGCGAGGCAATTCACGGTGCTGCAGCCCGTCAATCCGCTGTGGTTCTTCGGACCCAACTCACTTCTGTCGAGGTCCGGCGTTCTTGCCCCGTCGGCTTCCGCAATCGCTGCAGAGGTTGACGGACGCAGTGGGTGGTCGTTCGTCGCCGACCAGGTGACACTGGGAGCACGAAACACACCGGGTGATGGATTGGAGTTCGTCATAGACGACAAGACCGGGCTGGTTCTTCGTATTGGATCGGTCAATGGGCGCCTGTCCGGAGAACTCCGGGCAGTTCAGGTTATCGAGTGGCTTCCGGATTCGTTGTTCGAGTGGTCCGATGAGGTCGTGGGGCCTAACGGCCTCGATGACTGAGACCGATTGCCGAACGCCTATCGGCACCGGATGACGATCCGCTTACGGAACGAGGGCGGTCTGCCGCCGGCATGCGCTGGGTCGCCACTTCATCCCGGTACGGGTTCGGCTTCTGGTGAATGCTCGTCGTGTCGACTCCTCTGAGAACGGGCACACCTTGTTGACGCCGTCTGTACCTTCGGGGCACTGCCTTCGCATTCCACAGGCAGATCGCTTCGCTCGTACGGCATGCGTGAACACGCCAGACTAGAGGGGAACGCATCGAGATGGCCGACTCAAATGAGGACTTCGTCCGGTTCTACGGGGACGGGCCACGACGAATGCCTCCTGGTCCCAAGGACGATTCACCACGAATTGTGCCGTATATTCCGGTTCTGCCGGACATACAGTCGGATCCGGGAGTCGAACTGCCCGTCGCTGCCGCACTGTTCGAGGGCAACGGCCTAGCGGTATCACTCGTGTCGCCGTTGCACGTCTATCCCTCTGGCCTGTACCTATGGATCCAATGGGACCTGCAACGCAGCGCCGCGAATTTTGATGCAATCCAGTCCGTTCTGCACGATCTGACAAAAGCCCGTCGGATCGAAACACCAACTGAACAGCTACCGACGATTGAAATCGATTACGGCAACGACCGCGTTCTTTCAACACAGAGACGCCGGCCCGAGCCTGAGGACAGGCCCCCAACCGTGGATACAGCCCTGCTGTTCTACAAGAACGCCGGGTGGATGAAGAATGATAACGGCGGCTACCAGTACAGATCGCCCTTGTGGGCATGGCCTCTTCCACCACCGCACGCGCTCACGCTGACCGTCGACTGGCCAACAATCGGCCTCCACTGCACCCCGGCAAGGCTCGACGGCGCGAACATCGTCTCCGCAATGACGGAGTAGGAATCGAGATGGAGCCGCATACTCCACCTGCGAAAGACGATCCGCTTACGGAACGAGGGCGGTCTGCCGCCGGCATGCGCTGGGTCGCCACTTCATCCCGGTACGGGTTCGGCTTGCGGTATCGGGAGGACGGTATGAGTATTAGAGGTTGTTGGCATGCAGGGACACAGCAAGGAACTCCAGGCCGCTGCTGCCCGCTTTGCGGAGGCACTTCCCATCACTTCGGAACTTGCTGCGGTAGCAGACGAGGTGCTCACTGAGATCCAGGCTGAGATCGACGCGACTGACGCTGAGATCGAAAAGTTCGGCCGCGAACAGCCGCTCACAGAGTCTGGAACCGAGATGGCGATCGCGTTCCGACGCGGAGCCCACCGGGCACTTCTTGCGGATCGCAGTCGATGGCGGAAAATCGTCAACACTCTTCGCGAGATTCCAGACCGGCCCATTGGATCCAAGCGATACTGCGTACATCGCGGGGGACCGAGGGAACGGTCCGAATGGGGACCGCACGACCTGATCTCCCGGTCATCGATGCTCTCTTGGCTGGCCCAGGACCCCGCTCAGTCCTACGCAGATTCCGCAGGACTCTGGCTGGGCTGCCCCCGGTGCGGTCAGGCGAGTTCGGTGTCGTGCGAGTCGTCGGGATTGACTCCGAGCGCGGCCGCCCACTCGTTCGACCACTTGAACAATGGCTCCAGAGCCACGTAGAGGGACCGTCCGAGCGGGGTCAATTCGTACGACGAACTCTCGTTGTCGCGATGGATGACCTTGGCATCGACCAGCTCCTGTAGGCGCAGTGACAGCACGCTCTTGGACATGTTCGATGCCCGCCGGCGCAGCTCGTTGAACCCCAACGATTCTTTGCTGAGCTCGCACACGATACGGAGAGTCCACCGCCGTCCGAGCAGGTCGAACGACGCCATGATCGGTCGGCCGGTAACGGAGCCACGGACTGGGCGCCCGGGTTGGGGTGGATGTTCCGCGCTCACCTGCGTCAGCATACGCAGGGAGGGGCGGCCGCCCAGACCGGTCAGCGTCTCATGGCGCACTCCGGACGTCGACATACTCGGAGTAGCCCCGGGCCCGCAGCGTCCGTCCGTCCATCTCGACGACAGCTTCATATCCCCAGATGTAGCCGCGGCCGACACCGTAGCGGGGCTCGGTGTCGTACACGCCGGTGACGAGGAGCTTGCCGCGGACCCCTAGTTGGAACCGCCGTGGAAGAAGCATGCGGTGGCCCCCCTGGTCGATGCGCGATACGTCTTCGTACTCGAGAACTTCGTAGTAGGTCCTGTCGGAAGAGGTTTCGTTGACGCGCCAATCACCGGCACCGGACGTTGTGCGGTGTTGCACGATATCTCCAAGCCGCTGCGACAGTATGCCGACACGGCAGAAAAGGATTTGGGCGTCCTCCGGTAGCTCGATGACGTGGTAGGTGAAGAAGTCGACCGGCACCTTCAGTGTCCGGGGCAGCAATTTGTTACGCACAGCGTACGGTCCGACACAGCGTGCATATTCGATGTTGCCCTTTCCCGAAACATCAAGAGCTGAGTCGTCAGTGTGGATGGCGCCTTCGAAACTGCCGAGAAGACTTAGGTGGTCGTACGGGAGTCCCTTGACGAACCAGGTGGCACGGTCGGCCATGGCGAAATGAAGGTCGAACTCGAGGCCGGGAATCCTTGCCTCCACGGAGAACTCGGGATGATGCCCCGAAATGGTGAGGAACGAGCCGAACTGAAGGTGCCTGCCGTCCGATTGAAGGGTGCATTCACTGGTCATGGATAGCGAACGGTACTGCGCGGCCGCCGCGGTCGAGATCGAGACGGTGACCGTGTCACGTGGGCTGGTCGATACAACCTCGTCGACGTCGAAAGCGCTCTGCCCTGGCATCCCGGCCATGACCATGATGCTGAGATAGTGATGCGGTGCGGGCAGGTCGGGGATCATGACGCCGTAGTGCGTCCAGCCGTAGACACGCCCTCCGACGTATGGGCGGAATCGATAGTCGTCACTTAACGGGACCGTAGAAGCGCGAGACGCGCGATCCGCAAGCGCCAGAACCCCTCTGCGAGTTCCAGTCAACATGAGTTCCTGTATCGGATTGCTCATCGTCACTTCACGTCCTTTGCTTCAGCCGGGCAAGGTGAGACCGCGTGTCGGCGCCGATCCGCGCAATGGTGGCACGGGTGGGCCGGCGAAGGACGGTCTGCAATGGGCCGGCGAGTGCCGGTTCGATCAGGAAGTCCCATTGCAGGTGAGTTCCCTCGGACGTGGTGGTCACGCGATAGCGCTCCCCAAACCGTCGGATACCGGGAACAGTGCACTCCGTGACAGTGAACGCGCACTCCAAGTGATCAGGCTCCTCCTGCCACAGGAAATACGACTCGTACACCCACACTCCCGGCGCCATCGACATGCGTCGCGTGGACCCCACACCCTTCGGCGACCCCGGGGACCACTCGCAGGCCCGCAGGGACGAACACCAGTGCAGGGGCCGTCGGCCGTGCAACTCCTCCCACACCTGAGCCGGGGTGGCCGACGACGTGGCGTCGATCCGATAGTGATTCGAGCGCCGACAAGGGTCATCGAAATCACCTGCCGTGACCGCTTCGAGAGCGAACCGGGCCATGCGTCCCCCTTCGTTGATTCATGGACGGCGTCACGTTAGCTGAAGCGGTTCGGAAACAGAACCACTTGACACGTTCTACTCCATCTGCAGGGTGGACGGCGGCAAGTGGGCCGACGAGTCCACAAAGGACTTCCTAGCTGCATGTTTGATCGAACAAGCCCGCGCGAAAATGGATGTTACATTGCGTCACATAAAAGTCCTCGCAAGCTCGATTTGTATCGTCCGGTGACGGGGAGGTGATGGCGGCCGGTCTGTCGCTTATCGAGCTCTGTTCAAGTACATCCGGGCGAGGTCCGAGGACAGCGGTTGACGGCGTTGAAGTGAGTCGGACATGGGCACCTCCCCGTGTCCGGCCTCCAACCAACTTGCCCGGCAGTCCAACTTCTTACACCGACTTACCAACTACCCGCAGTTCGCGTCGTGACCCTCTCAGATCGCCGCAGAGGGATCCGTCACCGGTCAGTATTGGTGGACGAGTTCGGGGTGGCGGGCACGGGGATACAGTCCACCGAACATCGCGCATTCGTCGGCGATCCACGTCCACGCTCGCTGGTCCCACTCGGCCAACTCGCTAAGGGCGTCCGCGACCGTGGCCGTCCCGATCGAGCTGTTGCGTAGTACGACGGTGGGAACGTCCCAGTAGCGGCGGCGTCGAGTCGATGGTCCGAAACCACGGCTGCCGCAGCCGCACCCACTGGGCCGCGGCCACCGAATCAGGTCGTCGGTGCCGGGCCAGAACGCCGCCGCGCGGGCGTGAACTCGGTCGGTCGCGACTCGGCTTCGATGCGGCGCACCAGTGCCTGCACCTTGCGGTTGCGGTCGAGGTAGGCGTCGCTGGCCGCGGCGAGCAAGCCGCGCAGCAGCGACAGCGGCGCCCACCGGCCCGGCACGACGATGCGGGGGCGGCGCTCGGCCAGCCCGTCGGCGACACCGGCGGCCACCACGTCGGGAGTGATCTGGGCGCGCAGCGGCGCCGGGAACACGGTCTGCACCAGCTGGGTGGCCAGGGCGTTGCCGCCGAAGGCGACCTCGGCGATCGGAGTGGCGATCCACCCGGGATAGAGCACGCTGGCGGTCGCGCCGGTGCCGGCCAGCTCGGCGCGCAATGCGCGGGCGAGCATCTCCACCGCGGCCTTGGACGCGGCGTAGGGTGCGTTGACCATGCCGTTCATGAACGCGTAGATCGACGAGGTGACGACCACCTGACCCTGATTGGCGACGATCTGCGGCAGCGCGGCCTTGACGGTGCGCCACACGCCGAGGAAGTCCACCTCGACGATCCTCTCGAACTCGTCCTCATCGCACCCGACCATGCTCGACGGCGCCCCGCGCCAGGAGATTCCGGCGTTGGCGAACACCACGTCGAGGCGGCCGAACCGGGCGACGACCTGCTCGACGACCGCCTTGGCGGCGGCCGCGTCGGTGACGTCGAGGACCAGCGGCAGCACCCGGGTGGGGTCGAATTCGGCGGCGAGCGCGACACCGGTGGGCTCGCTGAGGTCGGTGAGGACGAGATTCGCGCCGCGCGAATACAGTTCGCGCGCGGTCGCGGCGCCGATGCCGCCGGTCGCGCCGGTGATCAGGACAACCTTGTCCTGCAGGAAATAGTGCTTGCTCATGGTGCCGGGCTCCGGTTCGATTCGTGTCGTGGTCAGGACGGGGTGGCGCGCGCGAGGATCTGCGGCACCGCGGACAGGCCGAGGAAGGTTATCTGCTGCTGAGCGAGGACGTCGTGCTGCTGTTGTGGCGGTCGAGCACGTCGTGGTCGTGCCAGCCGGTCGGGTCGGCCAGTTCGACGGCCCGGGCGATGCTCTCGTCGCGGAAGACGCGGTCGAGGAGCGGGCGGAACAGTCCCGGGGCCTTGGCCAGCAGGGTGTTGGTCTTGGGGGCGACGATGAGATCGGCGCGTTTCTCGATCCCGCCGACGAGGGCGTCGACGACGGTGCCGATGGGCACCATCTTGAACAGGCCCTTGTCGTTGCCGCCCCACAGTTCGTGGCCGGCGGGGTCGGCGACGATGTCGTCCATCAACGGGGTGCGGAAGAAGGTGGGGTGGGCGCTGCCGACACCGACGCCGAGGTGGCGCAGCTCGAGCCGGATGCTGTCGCACATCGCCCACACGCCCGCCTTGCTCGCGGTGTACGAGCCCTGCAGCGGTGAGTGCGCGAACGCGGCGAGCGAGGAGATCGCGAGCAGATAGCCGCGGTGCTCGCGCACGTGCGGCAGCGCCGCCCGGAAGGTGCGCCACACGCCGGTGAGGTTGATGTCGATGACGCGTTCGAATGCGGCGGGGTCGAGGGTGCCCATCGGCGCCATGGTGTCGATGCCGGCACCGGCGACGACGACGTCCAGGCGACCGAAATGCTCGGCGGCACCGGTCAGTGCGTCCTCGAGGCCGACGAGGTCCCGAACGTCCGCGGGCCAGCCGCTGGCCACGGTGTCCGGGCCGAGCGCCCGGGCCTGCGCATCGGCCCGGTCGGCGTCGAGGTCGAGCAGCGCGAGGTTGGCGCCGCGGGCGCGCAGCGCGGCGGCGAGGGCGGTGCCGAGGCCGCCGGTGGATCCGGTGATGGCGACGGTGCGTCCGGTGAGGTCGTAGCGGGTCATGCCGCGTGCTCCGTCGAATCGGTGGGGGCGACTGGTACATGGGTGCTCAGGAAGCGGAGCTGGTCGGCGACGACACGCTCGAAGGCGTTCCCGACGTAGATGTCGAAATGCCCCTCCGGATAGAGTTTGATCTCTCCGTGCGGGGCCCTGCGGGCGTGCCGCAGGGTCGCCCTCGCCGGTGCCACGGAGTCGGTTTCGCAGACGCCGAACAGGATCGGGCAGCGCACCTTCGCGGCCTTGCGGCCGGGCACGTGGAAGGTGACACCCAGGGCCACCCGGGCGGCGACCTCGTTGCGGAACGGCGCATCCTCCGGCACGAGCGCGAGGAAACCGGGTTCGGCGTCGGGTGAGGCCATCAGCGCGGTCGATCCCGGACGGCCCGCGGTGGCGATCATCACCGGGTCCTTGCCGAAACGCGCCCCGATCGCATCGCGTAGGGCCCTGGCGGTGACCTTCAGAGAGTTCCACGGGGTCATCGCGAGCACCGACGCAGGCCCGTCGGTGAACGGGCACTGCGAGATCACGGCGGCGATGTCGCGGTCGCGGGCCGCGGCGACCAGAACGTGGCCACCGCCGAACGAGGTGCCCCACAACACGATCCGGTTGGTGTCGACGCACTCGAGGGTGCGGGCGTATGCGATCGCGGCCGCCCAGTCGTCGAGTTGCCGGCCGATGTCGAGCAGCTGGCGTGGTTGGCCGTCGCTGTCCCCGAAGTGCCGGTAGTCGAACACCAGGCAGGCGTAGCCGGCGTCGCGGAACCGCTGCGCGTAGGCGTCGAGCCGCATGCCGCGTACCGCCCCCAATCCGTGTGCCATCACGATCACCGGCGCCGGACCGCCGTCGGGCAGATACAGCCACGCGCTGCACTTGACATCCCCCGACGGGAAGTGCACGTCGAGACGGTCAGACATAGTGCTCACTCCTTTACCTGGAGGCGATCGTTGTGACCGCCACCACAGACATTACTGGAAGCAGTTCCAGAAATGGAAGTGATTACAACAATGGATTTGTTTCCAGGAATTTTGTATGGTGCGGGTATGACTTCGCAGGGGACGACCCGGACCGCGCGCCGGACCGCCGCGACCCACCGCGCGATCGTCGATGCCGCCGAGGCGGTCATGCTCGAAAGCGGGTCGGACGCGCTGACCCTCGACGCCGTCGCCGACCGGGCCGATGTCGCGGTGCAGACCATCTACAACCGGATCGGGGGACGATCGGCGGTGCTGATCGCCGTCGCCGAGCGGGCGCTCGAGGAGAACCGTCAGTACATGGACGCCGCCTACGCCACGGCTGGCACCCCGGTCGAGCGGATTCTCGCGGCCGCCGAGGCGTACACCCGGTTCGCCGCCGAACGCCCATACCAGTTTCGGCTGCTCGCTGATCCGCCGAACGAGCCCGCCGCGCTGGAACGGGTCGCCGACCTCGTCGACGAACAGAACACCAAACTCGCCAC
The DNA here is from genome assembly GCF_017656075.1 of Rhodococcus sp. ZPP. Taxonomy (NCBI): domain Bacteria; kingdom Bacillati; phylum Actinomycetota; class Actinomycetes; order Mycobacteriales; family Nocardiaceae; genus Rhodococcus; species Rhodococcus sp. ZPP. The sequence continues at coordinate 3,614,284 of NZ_CP058638.1, read as the reverse complement.
CGCCCTCCGGGACGGCATCGCGGACGGCAGCATCAACCCCGGCCTCGACCCGGCCACGGCAGCGACCACTCTGTGGGCGGCAATGAACGGCATCCTCGGCCTCAGCGGGCGTGCGGACCGACTGCGCGCGGACGACACGCAGATAGATCTGCTCGTCGCCACCATGATCGCGATCCTCACCGACGGGCTGGTCCAGGCTCCACGCTGACCCTGACGAGCGTTGTCACGGCATGATTCGAGGATCGCATCTCTGCCAGCTTTCCCGGCGGTCGGCCGGGCCGTGGCCGGCGCCGGCGCATGCGCCCCCATCTGACTTCTGTGGTGATAACCAGCACGCCTTGGCCAGGCTGCAAGAAACCCGCGGCCCCGTCGATCGTCGATGCTTGGGCTGCGAAAAGGTCGTCGAACAGGAAGAAGTTGCTGTTTTCACAGTGGACCTGTCCACTGAGTCGCCGCATCATCGGCTCCCGTCTCTCCGTTATCCGCTCCATCAGGAAGGGTGCCATGATTTCCGGCAGGTGATGCCCAACTGTCGACCGTCGCATCCGCTTAGGGATCCACCATCGGGACTCACCCTCCTGCTCCGTCGGCACGGCCAGCGACGCGCACGGTCGGTACGACCCCCACCACGTTCCGCGAACGGTACAGACGGGTCATCTCGCCGTAGCGCTCGAAGCACCTTGACCTGATGGATGGGTCGGGATCGCTGCACTGCCGACCGACCGGAAGATGCGGATGCATTTCCATGAGTTCTTTCGCGACCTACACCTGGCCATCCGGCGACATGGCAACGACCTTGCGGCAGCCTTGGACGAGCTCCTCGGTGGCTTGGATCTGGTGTGTTTCGACGAGTTCCATGTCCACGACCCCGCAGACGGCCGATTCATCGCCCGTCTACTGCCGGCGCTTCTCGAGCGGGAGATTCGGGTGATTCTGACCTCGAATTATCCTCCGCGCTCCCTGCTCCCGAATCCGCTGTTCCACGGTGATTTCGTACCCACGATCGAGCTGATCGAGCAGGCGCTGACGATCATCACCATTGACGGCCCCGTCGATTACCGCGCCAGCTCCAGCCACGAGGTGGGCTTCGCCGCCGGATGGTGGGTCACCCCTGGCACAGCGGAGCAACAAGCGCGTCTCGGGCTCCGCCCGCCCGGCTCTGCCGAACGCAGGACACTCACTCCGGCCGGGAATCCCGTACACGTCCGGCGTGCGACCGGCCAAAGTTTGTGGGTGGACTTCGCCGACCTCTGTGAGAACACCACCGCCCCCGTCGATTACCTCGCGCTCACCCAACGGTTCCGACAGTGGGTGATCAGCGACGTGCCGGATCTTCGAGCCTCAGGACGGGAGCCAGCGCAACGCTTTGCGAACGTCGTTGACGTGCTCTACGACCGCGACATCACCAGCATTTTCCTCGTTATCCCAGATCCAGAGCTGGCTGAGTTGATCGGAGGCTCCGCTAAGCCGTCATAGCCTTATCGAACCAAGGCTCCAGCTCGATCCCGTAATAGGATCCTTTTGCGGAACGTAAACGCCAGGTACGCCGCTAGCCTGATGCGATGACGCAATGGGGGATCGTCGGAGTCGACCATCACCAGTTCGTGGTGGGATCGCGGCAACAGACACCCTCGACGGTCAACAGCACGGAAGTCTGCTCGAGGTCGGCCCCGGATTCGCCACGGTGCACACCGGTATCGCTTACGGACCGGTACGAGTCGGGGTCGAGGTCCTGGAGTCGGCGCCGCACGCTGAGGCGTTCCCGGAGTGGGAAGTAATCGAGGAGGCCGACCTCGAGGTGACGTCGGAACTCGTCGTCATGACCCTCACCGGTGAGCTCGCTGACGGACTACGGGTGACACCGCTGCTTCCGGCTTCGCGCGCATGCACGGGGACGGGACGCCAATTGGGCTATGGATGTCAGCGGACCGTCAGAGGACTACTGGCTGCAAGTGTGCCTGCCACCGGCGAAAGCAGCTTCGCCCAACTCATGAAAGAGGACCTGGTTTGGAGTGACGGCGACGAGTCCACGGCGAAGGATTCGATGCCCGATCCGGCTGCTGATGCCACACCTGCGTCCGCCGGCCCCGCCCCGGCGGTTCTATCCGATCCCCATCGGAGTCTCGCTGAGAAGTTTGCCGAATGGGGTGGTCGCCCGCCCGCCGAACGATTCCGGCTATTCGACGACCGCGCCATCCGTGAGGCGGCGAAGCGACTCGCTCAACTCGACCGGGACCTCCTCGACCAACTGATCGAACTTCCGGAATCTCAGCAGGATGCCATTGCTCGTTGGGCAGCGAAAAGTGCATACGAGCGAGCCGGCCTCGCTGATATGGGTTGGGTGGCACCCGCCCTGACCGCACTCGACAAGCATGACCCACTTCCGCCTCCCTTCGACAATGAAGCGCGTGCCTCGAACGTCTCTCCAGAGAGCCGGAGACCCCGCAACAGATGTCCCTCCATGCGGACGGGCATGAGTACGTGCAATGGATCTATGCCGCCTCCTCGATCTTCCGGGCGCTCGAGACGAAGGAACTGGCGATGCTGCTACCCCTCATGCTCGCCGCTCTCATCTACGGAACCGACCACTACCAGGAACTTTTCGACGATTTAAGGCGAACATTCGACCTTTGATCGCACCCCGCTAGCCGAACCACCAGCGGAACGGTGTGGCCTGAGAACGCGCCGGCGGACAGGTGGTTCCCGCGAGCGGATCCTCAATCGGAGCTGCAATGTGCTTCTGCCAAACCATGCGTGTTGCGGCGACCGCTGGCGTCCGCCTCGAGTGCCTGCGCCCTGCTAACTCTGCCGCAGGTATGTAACGCATCGGTGTCGGATTCCGACGTGCCTGGTAACGCATTGTCATTGGTCGGGGCCGGACCGAATGAGGTTGACCATGAAACATGGCGTAACGACACGTGCGGCACACCGACGCCGGATGGCGTCGGGGCTTCTGGCGCCTGGCGTGCTGGGACTTGCCGCGCTGCTTGCCGCCCCCTGGTCGAACCCCGGGGCGCCGACCACGACGGCCACGGCCCTGACTGCTGCAGCCTCGACCGCGTGTTACGACATGGTGAGCATCGCAGTTGCCGGGCGCAACGACGCGCCGCACGCGGGCACGCACCAGATGCTGGTGGCGCCCGACGGCACGCCGCTCCCGGCGGCTCTGTCCAGCGAGTACAGCAGCGACTGGGTGGATCCGGTGGTCAACGCACCCGGTCAGGCCGTCGGCGAGGGTTCCTATGCCGCCGTCTACATCGACTATCCGGCGAACATGTCGTCGTACGAGGACGCGGTGAATGTCGGTGTCGACAACACCGAAACCGTGATGCGCACGATCGCCGCCTCCTGCCCGGACACGAAGTTCGCCATCGTCGGCTACAGCGAGGGCGCCGATGTGGCGCGCCGGGTCGCGATGGAAGTCGGCAACCAGGAAGTCGGCGAGGACGGCTACGACATCGTCGACCCGGCATCCGTGGTCGGTGTGGTGATCCTGGCGGATGCCGGACGTGAAGTCGGCGGAGGCCCCTTCCCCGGCGCCGAAAACGAATTCCGCAATCCCGACGGATTCGATCTCGCCTACCAGTCCGGCGGCAACAGAGCTCCGGGAGGGGGCGCCCTACCTGGCACATCCGGCGGATTCGGCGCACTGGACGGCAAAGTGGCGTCCTTCTGTTCGGAAGGAGACCTGACCTGCTCCGCGCCGGACAACATCGCCCTGCTGCAGCTCGCCGTCAACGTGGGCAGACAACTGAACGTCGATGCCCTCGAGCGCGAAGGCCTGACCGTCGCGACAGCACAGGACATGGCGACGGTTCTCGGACAGATCGCACTGGCAGCATTTGCCGAAATCCAGTCGCAGGAGAACTGGATGCAGTCGGACGAGACCTTCCTCGACGTTCTCATCAAGGTGTCGGACCCCGCCTACAAGCCCGGTACCCCAGTGGCGCAGTCGGATACACCCGCCGGACCGCTCTCGCCGAACCAGGCAATCGACCTGGTCTACCTGCCTGCCAAGGTTCGCAACGAGATCATCGGATTCATTGCGGACAACGAGAACACCGTCGCCGTAGTGATGAGCGATCCGTATCAGCAGACCCTCGGTCCGGGAACAGGTCATCACTTCGACTATTGGCGCGACGCCGACCCCGCGGGCGGAAAGCCGTTGACCTCTTCGCAATACGCTGCCGCCTGGCTGACTCATCTGGCCCGGGAAGCAGAGAAGGGACAGCCGGCGGCCCGCGCCGCCGACGCGTCCGCTACCGCTCTCGTCGCGTCGTCCGCCTCGACAGCGGACCCGAGCGACACCGCGTCGACTACCTCGACGACGTCCACCGCGACGAAAGAGCTTCTGTCTTCGACTGATTCGTCCACCGTGCCGACGACGACATCATCGGCCGTCCCCACCGCCGCTCCCCTGGCACCCACGGCGGCCGTGGTCACGCCCGACACGTCGGCCGCGTTCTCGGAGGAGCCGTCACCGTCCGCGACGGCGGCAGCCACCGACACCCCGCCCACACAGCAAGAGGTCCCGACGACGGTAGAGGTGACCGAACCGGAAACGACGACGATCCCGACCACCACGACCGCTCCACCGTCGCCGGTGCAGTAGAGAAGTTGCCGCTCAGCGCCGGGCGAGAGCGCGGTCGGCGAGTGCACCGACGACGGGAGCGAGGTTCTTGGCGTGCCCGAGCGTCAGATGGTTGTCGTCGCGGTACACCAGGTCGTTGCCGACGATCACCGGACAGCGGTCGGGGGTGCAGAAGAGTGAGGTGAGGTCGGCGTACTGGCCCCCGCCGGCCGCGGTCGCCGCCGCCTCGGCCGCGATACCGGCGGAGTTCACCGCGGCACCGTGCGGCGGCGAGCAGGCCGTGGCGTCCTCGAGGTGGCCGGACAGGCAGGTCGGCACGGTGGAGCGCGGATCGGGGATGGGGCCGAGAACGAGAACGGCCGCGCCGGTGGACCGCAATTGCGCCACCATGCGGGTCACGCCGTCGATCCAGGCCTGGTCGTAGGTGGTAAATCCGAAGTCGCCGCCGTACCGCCGGGACATGCTCACCACAATCAGTTGTGGACGCTCGGCCTGTAGCCGGGCGGTCACCTCGCCGCGCCACTGCTCGCACTCGGAGTACGCCCGGCCGAGATAAGGACTGGTGATGGGCAGCTCCATCAAGGGACAGGTGACCTTGCCCATCGTCGTGAGCCGCCAGTGTCGCTGCTCGGCGACCGGCTCGAACGCCGGGTGCCACATCGCGGCATGTGAGTCGCCGACGAGGGCCACCGTGGTGGCCGAAGCAGGATCACCCGACACGCAGTCCTCCAGCCCGACCTCGAGCCAGGAGCGCACGCAGCCGTTGTTGAAAACCGCCGGCTTGTCGGCCGGGGCGTCGGCGAGTGGCGGGGTCAGATTGGACGGGACGGCGCGCAGCTCGGCCGAATGCGCGACCGCGGCCGCCACCTGTGCGGTCACTTGATGCACCGCCGCGTCGTGCGGATCGACGGTGGGGACCGCCGTGACCTCCGGCGCGGTGACCGTGAGCGCCTCGGCCGCTGCACCCTGACCCACCGGCATAGGTCGCAATACCAGCAGTACGAGCGCCGCGCAGACGGCGAGCACGGTGACTGCGCCGCCGAGAGCCAGGCTGCGCGTGTCCGACCGACGCAGTGGAGCAGCGAACCGCGCGGGGTTCTCGATGAGTCGCAGCGTGAGGACGGCGAGGCCGCCCGACAGCGCGACCGCCGCGAGCCGGTCGAAGAGGCTCAGGGAATGGCCGAGCAGCGGCGGCAAGAGCAGCAGCACGGGCCAGTGCCAGAGGTACCAGGAGTACGACACCCGACCTATCGCCCGCATCGGGGCAAGCGAGAGTCCACGGGCGGCGCCCAGTCGGGGTTCGGCGCAGCCGGCGCCGATCACCAGCACCGTGCCGAGCACGGGCAGCAGGGCGGCGGTCCCGGGGTAGGGCGTCGTCTCGTCCAGCGCGAAACAGCCCAGAAGAATCAGGACCAGTCCCGCCCATCCGGCGACGGCAGCGGGAAGCGCCGGCAACCGGCGCCACAACGGGACGGACAACGCGACCAGTCCGCCGGCGGCCAGTTCCCACGCTCGCGAGGGCAGGGAGAAGTACGCCCACGGCGGCAGCGTGCTCGTCCAGGCCATCGAAATCGCGAACGACACGGCCGTCACGAGTGCGAGACCGAACAGAAACGGCCACACGGAGGGTGAGGCCTCGCCGTCGGCGCGCCTTCGAGCGCGCCGGACCAGCCAGACCGTGCCGATGATCAGCGCAGGCCACAGCAGGTAGAACTGTTCTTCCACGCCGAGTGACCAATAATGCTGAAACGGCGACGGAGGTGTATCGGCGGACAGGTAGTCGGTGCCCTGCAGGGCGAGCCGGTAGTTGCCGACGTAGAGCGCGCTGGCTATCCCGTCGCCCAGAACGGCCCGGGCTTGAAGCGGCGGCAGGAGCATGGCCGCACCGACCGCGGTGACCACCAGCACGGTGACACCGGCGGGCAGCAGCCGCCTGGCCCGCGCCGCGTAGAACCGGGCGAGCCGCACATTCCCGGTGGCGGTCACGTCCCGCCACAGCAGCCCGGTGATGAGGAAGCCGGACACGACGAAGAACACGTCGACGCCCACGAATCCGCCGTCGAGGCCGGGAACGCCCGCGTGAAACAACACGACTGCCAGCACTGCGACGGCCCGCAAGCCCTCGATGTCGGTCCGGAACCCAGTGCCGGGGGCTCGCTCATTGTCTGTACGCTCCGGCGCTCCACGATCGGGGCGATGACGACCGGCTCCGCGCCGCCGTTCCGGAGTCTCGACGATATTCACTCGACCATCGGTCCTCTCCCGAAGCCAGCCCCGGATTCCTGTGGCACCCGTCATATTGCCAACGATGCGGCAGGGTACCCGACAGCCACGCCGCGTCAGCCTGCAGCATGTCCGCGCTCGACGTCACCGAGTGGGCGATCTTCCCGATCGTGATCCAGGTCATTGTGATCTTGGACCTGCTCGAGTAACCCTGTGCCCTTCGATATCGACTGCGAAAACGAAGGTGATCCGATGAGCGGCCATTCCGAACTGTCATTCGCGCTCGATCTCACGCTCGACGAGGCACGACGGCGTACCGCGGTGCTCGAGGCCATCGGGGACGACTGGGACCCTGTCGCCGTCCTCGCGGAAGAAGAGCGCGCCTACGACCTGCTGTATTCGGGTCTCGACGCCGAGCAGCAGCGCATCTACGACGAACTCGTGGCGGCGGGTGTGCTCCCGGATCGGACGGTAGGCCGCGTCACCGATTGATCCGTTATATTCCTCCGCCGCAGCAGTAGGTCGCGACTACTGCGCGCGGCCGTCGTACCTCTCACGAGCCGTGGTCACGTCGTCCATGTTGTGTTCCGCCCACTGTTTGACCGCTCTGAGGATCGGCAGTAGCGACCTACCGAGTTCGGTGAGCTCGTAGTCGACGCGGACGGGCACCGCCGCAGTCACTTCGCGTGCGACGAGGCCGTCCCGTTCGAGCGCTCGAAGAGTCTGGGTCAGCATCTTCTGACTGACCCCGGCGAGTTCGCGCGCCAGTTCGGAGTACCTTCGCGAACCCTGACCCAGCGCGACGAGAATGAGCGACACCCACTTGTCGCTGATCCGGTCGAGGAGCTGACGACTCGGGCAGTTCGCCAGATACACGTCATACTCTCGCTTTGCCGCATGTCGCGCTTGTCCTGCGGTTGTCGTCGCCATCGGGCGCCCCTTTTGCTTCGTTACGCACTTTCAGGTGCCTACTTCCCAACGGAGAGTAGTCAGGCGATTCTGAACCGGCAACAGCGACTACCGAAGGGGTGCACCATGCGAGCAATAGTGACAACCGGGGCCGAGGACGTGAAGATCATCGAGGTGGCAGTGCCGGACGTAGGACCCGGGGAAGTCCGAATCGAACTCCGCGCGGCGGCAGTCAATCCAGTGGACTTCCAGACCAGGCAAGGCATCTATCACCGGCTCGGATGGATAGATCAGCCCGACGGCGCGGGCCTGGGCTGGGATGCGGCCGGGATCGTGGACGCGCTGGGTGATGGTGTGGTGGGACCCGCCGTCGGCACGAGGGTCGTCGCCCTGCACGACCGGCTGGATGCACCGCTCCGCGCCTTCGCGGACTATGTCGTCGTTCCGGCCACTGCGGTGGCCCGCATTCCGGACGGCCTGAATTTCGCCGGAGCGGCAACGCTGCCCCTCAACCTGTCGACCGCAGATCAGGCACTCGATCTCCTCGGTGATCCCGCGGGCAGAACGCTGCTGGTGACCGGCGCGGCCGGTGGAGTGGGCGGGTTCGCCGTCCCGCTCGCGGTCGAGAGGGGATGGACGGTCAGCGCACTCGGCCGCCCCACCGACACCGATTTTCTGCGGTCCGCGGGTGCGGTACAGGTTCTCGGCGAAATCCCGCCGACCCGGTTCGACGCCGTGTTCGATACCGCGGCACTCGGAGACGCGGCGGTTTCCGCGGTGGTCGACGGCGGAACCTATGTGGGCGTCGTGCCGCCGGCAAAGCCCGGGGCCGTGCGCGGCGTCGACGTTCAGGCCGTGATGGTCCACCACGACGGAGCCAGGCTCGAGAAATTGCTCAGCTCTGTCGCACGCACGGGAAGCGAGAACGCCCCGCTCGCGGTACGGATCGCCGGAACTTATCCGCTCGAGAAGGCGAATGAGGCGTTGGCCGCCCTCGATGCGGGCGGCTCGCGTGGACGCTGGGTGCTCACCTTCGAACGCTGATTCCCGAACACCCTCCACATCGCCGATGATGGACTGCGACATCTCGTCGAGAGGAGGCAATCATGACCGTTTCGATGCAGTCGTTCCTCGACGAGCTCGCCGACATCGTCGGTGCGTCCCACGTGCTCACCGATCCCGGCGTGGTTGCCGGCTATGTCACCGACTGGACCGGGCACTGGCAGGGGCACACCACCGCCGTGGTCCGGCCCGCCGACACCGGGCAGGTTTCGGCGGTTCTCGCCCTCTGCTCCCGCGCCGGCGTCGCCGTGGTTCCGCAGGGCGGCAACACCGGTCTGGTCGGTGGGTCGATCCCGATGGACGGGGAGGTGGTGCTCAGTACCACCCGGCTTTCCGTCATCGAACACGTCGACCCGATCGGCCGCACCATTGCCGCGGGAGCGGGTGTGACCATTGCCCGCGCCCGCGACGCGGCCCGCGAACACGGAGTGGAGTTCGGTGTGGACCTTGCCTCCCGCGAATCGGCAACCCTCGGCGGGATCGTCGCGACCAACGCCGGGGGCATCCGGGTAATCAAGAACGGCGACACCAGGTCTCAGTTGCTCGGCATCGAGGCGGTGCTGTCCGACGGGCGCGTTCTGACCCGATGGAAAGAGCTGACGAAAGACAACGTGGGATACGGCCTGCCCGGCCTTCTCGCGGGCTCCGAGGGCACACTCGCCGTGATCACTCGCGTCCTGATGCGACTCGTACTACCCCCGAGCGCAACTCGGGTCGCTTTCGTCGCAGTCGGTTCGGTGGGTGACGCACTGATGGTGGTGGATCGCCTCGAGCGCGCCGGGCTGACGCTCGACGCCGCGGAGCTGATGACGAGGTCGGGTATCGACCTGGTCTGCCAACATCAGCAACTCCGGCGGCCACTTTCGGCCGACGCACCGTTCTGTGTCCTGGTGGAGGTGTCCGGTCGCGAGGACGCCGAGACCACGCTCCTCGAGGTTCTGGACGACAGCCATGAATTCGTGCTCGACGCCGTCGTGGAGGAAGGACCGGCGCACAGGCTGTGGCAATACAGGGAGAGCCACACCGAGTCGGTGGGCGCCGCTTCGTCCACGCCACCCGTGAAGTTGGACATTTCGACGCCGCTGCGCGACATCGAGGCCTTCCTGAACGAGCTGACCACTGGCCTCGATCGACGCTTCCCCGGAGTGCGGGCGATCTGTTTCGGGCACGTGGCCGACGGCAACATTCACGTCAATCTTCTCGACGCCGCGCCGGATCAGCGGGACACTCTGTCCGACTTCGTTTTTCATCTCGTCACCGACCACAACGGGAGCATCAGCGCCGAACACGGTGTCGGGCGGGCCAAGGCCCCCTGGATGACACTCGGACGAAGTGCGGTCGACCTCGACGTCATGCGGTCGATACGAGCAGCGCTGGACCCCGCCGGGATCCTGAACCCCCACATCCTTCCCGCACGCAGGCCGTGAGATCGAACAACTACGGACCTTCCTGGCCGTCGGCGAGATCGTCGAGGACGGCCGAAAGCCGGCGCATCGCTGCGAGCGCGTCACGTAATTTGTCGGGTCCCATGGCCTCGGCCAGGCGAGCGGCGAAGGCAGCATGCGCGGGGTCGATGCCGGTCACCGCTGCGCGCCCCGCCGGCGTGGGGGTGATGAGCTTGGCTCGTCGATGAGCGGGATTCGGCTGATACTCGGCGAGTCCACGCTCGACGAGCAGGTCGGCGATCCTCTGCACGCTCTGGCGCGTGATGCCCATTTCCCGTGCGACGCCGGCAACCGTCAGCGGCTGATTCAGTACGGCGCCGAGAACCTGCCACCACGCGGCCGTGAGCCCCGCCGGACGTGCCAAGTCCTCGGCCACAGCGAGAAACTGACCGTTGAGTCGGAACGTTGTGAGGGCTGCCCCGCTGAGCAGTTCCTGTTCGGGCCGCTCACTCATACGGCCATGAGTTCATAGAATCCGGCCGGATCGCGGTGGCCGTAGAGCTTGAACCAGGAGGCGAGAACGCTGGGCTCGAATACATCCAGCCGAGCGAGGATTTCACGTGCAAACTCTACCGGCGCAGTGGCACTGGCGGTGATGAGATCGCGATCCGTGACGGCCGGCTCATCACGGTAGAGGCTTCCACCGGCGTATCCGACTCCCTCGAGGAATTCGGCAGCGTTGCTGGTGTGGTCGCGATCGTCGAGCAACCCGGTGAGTGCGAGGCCCCCTGTTGCTCCGCAGATCGCCGCCACCGGAACCCCGGCGGCGAGGAATTCGCGAGCTTTCTCGGCGAAGGGTGTGAACTGCTCGGTGGGCCAGATGTCGTTGCCCGCCAGAATCAGCATTGCACTGTCCTGCGGCCGAATCTTGTCCAACGTGGTGTCCGGGACCACGCGCATGCCGCCCATCGTGGTGATCGGATCCAGGGTGGATCCGACCGTACTGACGGCGTAGCGACCGGGCTGCTTGTGCCAGGTGGGCTTGTTGATGTGGGCGATCGCGTGACCTACCTCCCAGTCGGCGAAGGTGTCGTATACGGCGACGTGCACTGTTTCAGTCATGACAGAATGCTGTCATGATGACAGCATTCTGTCAATGGTGAGCGATCGACTACGGCTCCGCGGGCCGATAATCACTGGCTTCGGTTTCAGCGGACGTGATGTAGTGCGGTCATGCCAACCTCCATTCGCCGGATGACGACGACGGACCTCGACCGCGCCGCGACCGTCCTCGGTGACGCCTTCGCCGACTACCCATGGACCAACTGGTGCGTCGCCGCGGACTCACACCAGCAGCGTGTGACCGAACTTCAGCGCCTGTATCTCGGGCACATGGCGCTGCCACACGGTCTCGCGTACATCGACGAAGAACACAACGGTGTCGTAGCTTTCATCCCGCCGGACCTGCCCGAGCCGGAAGAATCGCTTGTAGCGAAGATCGTCGAACTCCATGGGGATCGTTTCGAGCACGCCGCCGAAGCGGAACAACGTTTGTCCGCGATGGACGTTCCGGACGACGCCTGGTGCTTGGCGACCGCCGGAGTATCCCGCGCAGCGCGAGGCCGAGGACTGGGCGGTGACCTTCTGAAAGTCGGACTGGCCGAACTCGACCGACGCAACGCGGCATGTTGGCTCGATACCTCGACACACCGGAACCTGCCACTGTACGAACGTCACAACTTCGCTGTCGCCAACCATGTCGTCCTCGACGACGCACTCGAGGTGTGGAGAATGCACCGGCCCGCGATCTGAGGAAGATCAGTCCCAGTTCGGTGCCAACGGGTCTGTGTTCCGCGTGCGATAGAAGACCATGGACAGAGCAATGACCGCTTCGAGGGCTGCGGTGAGAAGAGCTGCTGCCATGGGCAGGGACAGTGCATGCCCGACCGCCGTCGGGTTCGCGGCACGGGTCATGTGGCCGTGGTGGCCGCTCACGGACGGACCGAAGTCCACTGTATGCAGCGCGATCATGCCGACGCTCATGATCGCGACCCATCCCCAGTCGCGGGAGTTATCTCTCATCCACAAGTGTCGGGCGCAGTGGAGGCATCCGAGGAGCATGCCAACCGTAAGCACCACCATAAGTGGTGACGCCCGATGGTCGCGCCGAAACATCCGTCGAGACCCTCACCGAGAAATATCTCCCGCTCCTTCTCGACGCCGCCGCCGAAACCACCACCGACTGGGCGGCGTGGCAGCGTCGACCTATCGAAGGCGCGCCGCGCAACTCCGAACGAAGAATCGTCTGAACCGTCAGAGGTGCGCTACTGCCGTCACCAAGATCGTTTGTCGAGAACCATTGGTTTATTCGACACACGTCTACGAACTGCGGAAATTGCCTGAAAAGGCGTCGGCAACTCGTGTCAGAAAAACTATGTCACACAACCTCTGTGTGGGGTTTTAACACATGCTGATCGGCCACGTTGTGGAGGGACAGCAGGGCCGCGAACAGGCGCGTGATCAGGAAGATCTGGACGAGGTCGCCGGTGCACGACAGCGGTCATCAGGCCCTCTTCGATGGAGTGAATGAATCTGGGATGAATCCGGCCTCTGCAGAACGCTTTTGGCGGAAGTTTCTTACTTCGTCGCGCTGCGGCCTGAACCCACGATAACTTCGAAAGTATCGCCGGTCACTACTGAATCGGGATGGGAATCAGCGACTGCGGCATTCTCATTCGACTTTTCCGGCCACGACACCGCCGATTCTCATTCCGGCTTTTCGGGTCGGCGCAGCTGATCCGCGGTATGCGCCAACGTGGGCACGGGAGTCGGGAACGAATATCTCCGGCCATTCTCATTCGAGGTGATCGAAAATTAAGTCCGATCGGCGCATCGCGCTCGTCTCCTGCGCTAGCGTGCAACTCATGCAGCTCCGGGTTGAACGCTCGCGTGGGGCCGGCCGGAAAGTGTGGAGAGCAGGTGCGTGGTGTCCGGTACACCGAGAATTAGAAGTAGATCACCGGTCGCCGGTCTCGAGCGGGCGCGTCTGAGTTTCGTCCAGGTGCTCGGGCAGTCCGTTTCCGCGGTCGCACCGTCGGCCGTGATGGTCACGCTGCCTGCTCTCGTCATATCCGACGCGGTGGGCGACCATTGCGGAGTTCGTCGCGGCGGCGATTCTGATGACGGCGGTCGGCTACTGCATCGGACAGTTCGCCACCCGGATGGTGGCCGTCAGTGGTTTCTACAGCTACATCGTGAAGGACTCGGGGCGCTGCCCGGTTTCGGCGGAGGCTCTCATCTGTTGCCAATGTATCTAATACTCACTATCAGTTTCTGGCACTGTCTGTCATCTCTGATTGGCGTCTCCGGAACTCGTGGGCTGCCGGTCGTTGAGGTGAGCAAGGACGCCGACGGAGGGCCGGTTGCCTTCTCGGCGCGCGGGGTTCGGGTCCCCAACTCTGTAGCCGCGCGGACCGGGGTGCCGATCTATGCAGGACTGCATCATGTTGCGCGGGAGCGACTCCCGAGAGGACGAAGGTGCTATTGGGGTGCCGGGTTCGGCAGGGTGGGAGGCGTCGCCAGCCGATCAGCAAGATGTTGCGGAAGAGCAATATTGATGCGATGTATCGGATCTGCAAGAATCGCGGTTCGTGTCTCGAGGGAGCAGCGGGCCGGGCGCGGCCGGATGCTCGACGACGCGGCCCGGGGGCCGACACCTGGTGTGGGGTGTGCGGGATCGATTGGCTCGGTTCACAGGTGGCGCGGATCGAGCGGTTCTTGTCGGAGGTCGGCGTTACAGTCGAGGCCCTATGAGAGGTGGCGTGGCAGAGGGCGGGGAAAGGGGGGTGATCGATGAGCTTCTCGGGGATGGCAGCTCTTCTCGGAAGACCGATCGGCCCGGGTTTGTTCGGTTTGTGCCTGGCGCCGGGTCGGCCGGCATGACCGGGCCGGAATCGACTGCGCAGCGGCAGTTCGCGTTCACCACCCGCGCCCATGTGGCGGTCGACGACGCGACCGGCGAGCAGATTGGACTCGACGATGTCGATACCAGGGTGGGGTGGCTGCTCGACCTCATTGCGGCGGCCGGCACCGAGTTGACGGCACGGCTGTGGCAGCCGGTCACGTTCGACGTGCTCGCCGCCGGACTGGACGGTGCGGGTCGCAGGCTGCCCGCACAGGGTCACGTCGTCGCCGCCCGCCTCGGCTGGAACCCGCACTACCCGGACGGAATCTACGTGCCCTCACGGGTGAGCAGGGTGGTGACGGCGCAGGTGATGGCGTCTCTGCGGACCCTGGCCTTCCGGGATGCGGCGATCGCGGCGCTGTCTGAGCGGTTCGACCCGGCCACCGGCACTCTGGCGCCGCCGACCGAACCGGGCGACTATGTGCCATTGGGTTTCGCCCGGGGCGTGCGACGCCAGGTCATCGCACGCTCTCGCCGCACCGACGGGGCGCAGTCGGCGCGGTTGCGGATCACCGACGTCCAGGGACCACCACAGACGAGCGCGATGGCTCGACTCTCGGCCGCCGATCGGCAGCTCGCACAGATAGCCGCGACAGACCACGAGCTGGTGTTGACGGTGAAGCTGCCCACCAGCCCGGCCCCGGCGGGGCGGGCGCAGTGGCAGCGGGTCCGGTTGACCGCCGCCATCCCCGCGCACCTGCACGGTCGGGCGATCATCGACTGGCATCTGCCGACCCTCGTCCTCGACCACCGGGGTCTTCTCTGGCGGTGCGCCGCGACCGAACTCATCCCTGCCGCCGATCTGATGGCCAGCACGGTCGCGGTCGGGGTCGACTGGTCCCCGTCCACACTCGGCGCCGCCGCCATCACCGCTGACGGCCCGGCCGGGTTGTCGTCGGATTACCGGGGCTGGACGTACGACGACCGGGGTCTCGGAATCAAACTGGCCCGCCTGCAGGCCGAAGGCCAGATGCTGCACCGCAAGGCGGCCCGGTTGACGCGGCTGGCCGCCACCGCCCCACCCGAGGCCCGCGCCCAACTGGAGACGAAGATCGCCGTCCTCGACGCGCATCGCGCCGCGGTGGGTATCAAGCGGGGAAAGATCAACCGGGAACTCGCGTTCCACTTCGCCCGCCAGGTCACCGACTCCGCCGCCGCATCGGGCGCGGAGATGATCGCGGTGGAAGATCTCACGACCCTCGAGACCCGCGGGCACGGTCGGGTCAACAACAACCGGGCCGCGCAGTCCGCCCGCCGCCAAGCGGTCACCGCGCTCGCGCACACTGCCGCAGCCGTCGGTATCACCGTGGTCTCGGTGCCCGCCCGCGGATCGTCCGCACAATGTCCGGGCTGCGACGAACCGCTTGCGCGCCCCGGCGGCTATCACACGGCGTGGTGCTCGGGTTGCCGGGTCGGTGGCAACCGGGACAACGTTGCCGGGGTGAACCTGGCCAAACGGGCACTGCTGGGCAAAGGCAAGGCCACCCGTCGGCGAGGGCGCTTGCCCGCGATCCAGGTCGCCGAGCACGCACCGGTGCGCAAGTCCCGGGACAAGACCAGCCCGACCCCGAGCAGGCCGCGGCATCGCCGGGTCCGCCGCAGCCTGCCCACCGCAACGCCGCGGGTGGGGGTGACTCCGAAACAGCATGTTCCTGCACCACAAGCGTCGGTATGGGACACGGTCAAACCCGCACCGCCGCAAGGTGATGCGGGTAGCCGTGACACACGTACATCTCCGACACACGCCACACCAGTGGCAGATAGTATGAGATCTACGTAGACGCTGGTCGCTTCTCGTCGGTTACGCGGCCGCGGCCATGGCGAGCACGCTCGGTGCCGCGAGTTACCTCGCCGCGCTACTCGGCCGAGTCGGGCTTCCGGCGGGGTCGCCCCTCATCGCGGTCCTCGCGGCGATCGTCGGACTGCTCGCCCTTCTCCTCATGGTCCGGGGCGTGCAATTGTCGGCGCGGATCATGCTTGCCATCGAGGTCTTCGCGATCGTGGCCGCCTCCGCCGCGTTGGTGGTCGCGTTCGTGCAATCGGTCCGCGAGGGCGCGACCCCATCCGCGGGCGGCGCGAAATCAGGTTCCGCGGTCGGGTTCGCCTTACTGCTCGCGATCACGTCGTTCGTCGGGTTCGAAAGCGCGGGCACGGTGGCGCGGGAAGCCCGCAACCCGTTCGTCGCCGTTCCCCGCGCCATCCGGTGGACCCCGATCGCCCTGGGTGTTTTGTACGTGTTCGCGGCCGCCCTGCAGTTGCCGGAGCCGGTGCGGCAGGGAGTCGACTCGCTGCCGATCGTCCTCACGTTGCCCGACACCTCGGGCGCAGGTTCGTCGACGCTGTCGATCGTCATGGAACTCGGTATTAGCGCCTCGTGGTTCGCGTGCGTCCTCGGTTCGACGACGGCGCTGTCGCGCACCCTGTTCGCGATGGGCCGCGAAGGGGTGGTTCCGAACGTGTTCGGCCGGACGCACCACCGGTTCCATACTCCGCATGTGGCGTTGACGGCCGCGATGCCGGTCGTCGTCGCGGTGCCCGTCTTCTACCTGTTCGTCAGCGGTTCGAGCCGCGACGTCCTGATCGGACTGCTCGCCGTTTCCGCCCACGGCTACGTCCTCGCGTACGTCCTGCTGTGTGTCGCGACGCCGGCGTTCCTCCGGCGGATCGGCGAACTGACTCGACTTCCCGTGATCGTCGGCGTGCTGACGGCGACCGCGATGGTCGCACTGGTCGGGTGGGCGGCGTTCTCGCGGACATATGTCGCGGGCGCGGCGACCGCCGTCTACCTGTTTCTGATGCTTGTCGGCGCCGCGGTCTTCGCGATCCGCGCGCGTCGGTCCCCTGGAATCGAAGAACGGATGGGTGTGTACGACGAGGCCGTGGCCGAAGACCTGCTGGTGCGGTACCGACCGTGGGAGGTCCGCCGATGAGTGCCGACGACAGAGCCCTGTCGGGGCGTCAGCCGAAGGCCGTCACCAGCGCACTGCGGGTGCTCGAGGAGGTGGCCCGGGCCGGCTCGGGTGTCACAGCGAAAGGCATCGCGGCCCGCCTGTCGATGCCGTCGGCGACGACGTACCGACTGCTCAACATCCTCGTGGGCGAAGGTTATGTGGTGCGGCTCCCCGACCTGTCCGGGTTCGCGCTCGGACAGAAGATCGGAATCCTCGTCGACGCGGCCGTCGTGCCCACCGTATGCGCGGCGGCGCGTGAGGTTCTCGCCGAACTGCGACTGTCGGTGCGCTTCGGGGTCCACCTGTTCTTCTACACCAACGTCGCCGTCCGCACGGCCGACGCCGACCCCGAATACCCGCCGCCGGAGGACGAGTCGTTTCTCAACCAGCACCTTTACGCGTGCGCGGTCGGCAAGCTCCTCCTCGCGGAGAAATCGGAACTCGAATCCGTGTTTCCCCGTTGGGAGCCACGGGCGCTGACAGCCCGTACGATCGTCGCGAGGAGCGAGCTGCTCGCGAATCTGGACCTGGTCCGGAGCCAGGGCTTCGCCACCCAACTCGCCGAACTCCGGGACGCGTCGGCCTGCATCGCCGTCCCCATCCGATCCGATACGGGCGCGCTCATAGCGAGCATCGCGCTGTCCGAGCACGTCGATCACCACCACCTGATGCTGAGACACGTCCCGTCGCTGCAGGAACAGGCCGGCCGGCTCGGACGGTTCATCGCCTGACCCGGATGGAAGTTCGTTCAGGTGCGGGCGGAACCGTTCTTGCCGGCGGCTCGCTCGCGAACCGTAGCGACGGCGTCACGGATCGGGGTGCGCTGTGTTCGGCCGTGACCCGGAATGAGCAGATCGGCGTCGAGGGTGGCCAGGGCGTCGAGCGACGCAAGGGCCTCCTCTTGGGAGTGATGGAACATCGGGAGCAGCAGCTGCGGACCCACTGTGCGGGAAGTGGGGTGCCCCGTCACGAGGCTGTCTCCGGTCGCCACCGCGCCGACAGACGGTAGGTAGTACGACGTGTGCCCGGACGTGTGGCCGGTGGTCGCCACCGGGAGCGGGGTGCCGGGAAGGTCGAGAGGACCCGCGGCGGGGAACTCGGCGGCGTGGGGCACGGTGACGTGACGTGTCGCGCCCGCCCGGGCGATGCGCAGGGACCACCGCAACATTCCCGGCCGCCAGATGTTCTTGACGACGTCCATCTCACCGGCCTGTTCGAGGTACTCCCGCTTGGCGTGTGATGTCTCCACCGCGGACATGTACACCGGCGTTCCGTACTTGTCGCGGAAGTGGTTGATCGCTCCGATGTGATCGATGTGCGCGTGTGTCAGGAGAATTGCCCGAACATCCTCCGGCCGGCCACCGATGGAACGAATGGATTCTTCCACGGCAGGAACGTCGGCGGGGTAACCCGCGTCGATCAGCGTCAGGTCCGTGCCATCCCGCAACAGGACCCAATTGACATCGGTACCGGTCACACAGAACACATTCTGTTCGACCTCGACCACAGTAGGACTCGGCACAGCATCCCCCTCAGCACGTCGCGACCTTCCACGCTAGCAGCCGACACTGTATAACCGGAGGGTCACTACCGAGGGGGAGAGGGCAGACGCAGTGCGCATCCGGCGAGTACGGACGACGGCAGGAATCGAGCACGAACAATGGCACGCAGATGGGTGGACGAAGATTGAATCGGTGCCGGCATGGGCACGATCGCCCTTTACCACTGAGTGGGACATCGACACCGCGGACCGGCACCTACGCCACTCCGTCCAGTTGATGCCGTTCCAGCCGTTGTCATTTCGCGACTTCATGCTGTACGAGAAGCACAATATAGATGCGTCGCGTGGCTATGTCAGACGTTTCATGCCTGCCGCATACCGGGTGACACAGGCCTATGAAGCTCTCCGGCGAGCGCCCTTTCCCCGGTTCACCCCGCCGCGGTTGTTCTATCGGCAGCCCATGTACTACATGGGCAACCACCTGGCTTTCGTCCCGTCGGGCACCCCGATCGGTGCGCCGTCGTACTCCTCCGCTCTCGACTACGAGCTGGAACTCGGTTTCGTGTTGGCCGAACCATTACTCGACGCCACCCCAGCGGAAGCTCTCGCTGCAGTGGGCGCGTTTGTACTCGTCAACGACTTCTCCGCCCGGGACGTCCAGAAAGACGAGATGGACAGTGGCTTCGGACTGCAGAAGGCGAAGCACTTCGCGAGCTCCATGTCGCCGACCGCCGTGACAGCGGACGAAATACTGCCACACCTCGATCGGCTCACCGGCAGCGTGCGTCTCAACGGCAAGACGGTGGCCACCGTGTCGAGCGCGGGGATGCAGTGGGGAATCGGTGAGGTTCTCGCTCACGCCAGCCGGTCCGAACAACTCCTCCCCGGGGAACTGTTCGCGACGGGCACCCTCCCGGGCGGATGCGCCCTCGAGAATGAAGCTTGGCCGGAGCCGGGACAAACCCTCACCCTGACGCTCGACCGGGTAGGCGAAATCGAACACCCCATCACGGCCTGACTTCCGCCTCCGCGTCGAAATTGAGCGCCGCCTTACGCAGGTACAGATCGCGGAGCAAGGCGATCTCGGCGCCGTGATGGATGACTTCCCGGTTCACGTGCAACACGAGGGCCGCCATCGAGCGATCCGCGAACGGCCCCTCACTGGGACCGCAGGGACGGGCAAGGGCATCATCTGTCAGGCTCGCGACTCCTCGCACCCACAAGTCGTACATCTCGTCGAGTTGGTCGAGCGCCTCCGCAGCCGTACCGGCGTAGTCGAAGCTCTGGTAGTCGACCGGACGACCCCCGAAGTGACTGCTGATACGAGCCCCGAAGACGCCGACGATGATGTGGCCGAGACGCCACGCGATGGTGGTGACCGGTGGCGGATCCGGTGCAGGAAAGGCGAATTCGATCGTGAAGGCTCCGCTGCCGGCCTGCACGGGCGCGTTCGAAGTGCCGCGCGGGCGCACACTCCAGCAGTCGGGTACCGGCTCCCAGAAGTATTCGTCGTCACTCAGCCCCGCCAGCCTGCTTCGCAACTGCTGCTGCCAGTGCCAGCTCAGCTGATCACCCAGTTCGTACGACGAGTCGAGCGAGTGCATCGAAAGTACTCAGTTCTCCTGTGCCAGTTCTACATCGGGGAATTCTACGGTCACACCCTCCGCCATCGGTGGGGCCTCTCCGGCTTCGGCGTGCCGGAAGAACGTCGGCACACCGAGCGCTGCACGCAGGGTGTAGCGCCCCGGATCCGGCACCGAGAAGTTGTTCGCATAGTGGTAGAAGGTGCTGTAATAGAAATTCAGCGGCTTCGTCTCCACCACTCGACCGTCGGCGGCCACCACCTCGAGCGTGATCGGCACATTCGGCACGATCCGGCCGGTCGCTGCCTCGAACGGGATGATCTCGATGTGGTGCGTTTCTCCGGGCGCCGGCTCACGGAAGCGCTGACCGGGACCGTCCGCCTCGTACCACGGCTCGGCCGGCTCGACGATGTACGCCACCCGCCACGCCCCGGAATCCGTCTCACCACCCTCGGCGGCGATCTCTTCCTCGAGGGTCTCGTACTGCTCTGCCACGCCGGCCGGCACGGCCTCCGCTGCGGCCGAGGCGCTCGGACCAGCCGTCGCATCGGCCGAGTCGGTGCCGCTGTCACCGCAGGCAGAAGCGAGCGTCACTGCGCCGACGGCAGCAAGGGTCATGCACATGCGAGGCATCCGTTCCATAAGGTCCTCCTCAGGGCACCGTAGCGGAACAAGGCAAGGCTAAGTTAGCACCCGCGATGAATCGGATTGGGCGGAATGCACAATCCCCTCACGGGATCCGTTCGGTGTCGCCGAGAACGGTTACCTCGGGTTACGAAGTGTGTGTTCGCCTGTCGATGTCTTTGTCGACGGCGGTGGCGATGTCGTGGACGAGCCGGGAGTGCCAGTGTTTGTGTGCCTCGAGGTCGGCGGTGAGGGCGTGGCAGTCGGGGCACTCCGAGGAGGCGGGACCGGATTCGGCTGTATTTTCCATGGCGCTGCGCTTTCTGAGAGAAATCGTTGCTCTTCCACCGTGGCACGGGCGCGACCGATAGTCCACGGCCGCAGTTGATGCGCTAGACCACCCGCTCCAACGCGCGCACGTCAGCATCCAGCTTCCTGTACAACCAGTACACCGCGACGAATGCCAGCCCGGAGGCCGCGCACAAACCGAGGACCGAATCGCGCACGAGCGGAAGCTCCGCGGGTTCGAGAGTGCTGAATCCGGCCAACACCCCGACGAGGGGCACCGATGCTGTCACTGCCAGATAGACAGTGATTCTCCGACGCAGCCCGTGTAGCACGACGGCGTCGTGCGCGGTCGTGACGCCGTGGCGCAGATAGATGGGATAAACACAGCGGACGACGTAGAACGTCGACAGAAAGAAGGTGTACGCAACGGAGATGGTGCCCGACACCAGAACAGTCGTCGCCGCATGGACCATCAAGCGGGCCGGAAGGTCGGTGAACCAGCGAAGAATCATCACCCCCGCCACCGAGGCGCAGATGGCGAACACGAACGTGTTCAGCGCACACAAGTCACCCCAGACCAGTGTTCGCGACCGCACTCGCGCGAGGACGGCCTCGTCGTAGCGTCTGCCCTTACGCAAGCCGCGAGGAACCGCGAGCAAATCGCGTGACATGTACGCGTAGATGAGTACGGCAAGCGGCCAGGCACAGAGGTTGAAAACCACAGTGCTCGTGTAGAGCTTCGAATAGGTGGCATCGGACAGGCGATCGTCGAGCAGTTCCTGGAGGTGCACAGCCAGATAGATCGTCGCCAGGCCGATTCCGACCAGCGAAGACGACCACAGGACGGGAGTGGGCCATCGCGAAAGGCGTGCCCGCCAACTGTTCGGAGGCGGATAGACCAGGTCGCGGGACCTCTTCTCCAGGCACAGGTCGAGTTGCTGTGCCAATTCCGAACCGCACGGGTAGCGGTCCTCACGATCGGGCGACAGACACTTCAAAAGCACTCTGCGCAGCGCCATGGGGCAGTCCGGCGGAAGCTCCGACAGGAACCTCGACTCGACGGGCCTGCGCCGCAGTTCGAGCATGCGGGCGAGCGACGTCTCCGACTCGCCGGCGGACGTCGCGTCCGCGAATGGGCGGCGTCCCGTCAGCAGCTCCCACAACATCACGGCGAGCGCGAAGATGTCGCTTCGTGTGTCGAGGTCGGCGGCGGTCGCCGGCGAGCCCGGATGGCATGCTTCGAGCTGTTCGGGCGACATGTACGCCAATGACCCGCCGAAGTACGCCAGCGGACTTGTGCCCTTGATGCGCTTGCTGGAACTGACGTTGAAGTCGGCCAACTTCGGAATTCCCTCGGCGCTCAACAGCACGTTCGCGGGTTTGATGTCTCGGTGCAATACCCCTCGTTCCGATGCATGCTGAAGCGCGTCCGCGAGTCGACGGCCCAACCAGGCGACTGTTTCCGGCCACGTCAGTGAGGCAGCCCGACCGCGAACGGCAGATTCGCTGGGTCGAACCTCGCCCTTGGCGGCAAGGACCCCGTCGACGGCATCGAGCAGCAATTGACCACTGCGGCGCTCCGGAGGAGTCGCGCGTAGTAGATGCACGACGTCGAGCAGCGTCCCCCCCGGGAGATACTGCATGTAGAGGAGCTTCAATTCGCCGTCCGCAATGAGTCGCTGGTCGAAGATCCGCACGATGTATTCGTGATCGAGCTGGGCGAGAGTCTGCGGCTCGATGCCATGGTTGTGGGAAATCTTGACCGCAACCAGTCGCTGCATCGATTGCTGCCGAGCGAGATACACCTGCGCGAAGGCGCCTGCCCCGATCCTCATCAGGAGGTCGAAGTCGTCGACGCGGTCGCCGACGTCGATGTTGCCGAGAACAACTTGCGCCCGTGGACGAGCGATCATCGTGCTGCGGTAGTCACTCGTGTACTCGTCGAGCTCAGGGTTTCCCGCCATGGTGGCGGCCATGGTGGCCGCGTCGACTCCGCGCGAACTTCGGCGGAGGGCGTGGAATTCTTCGTAGACCAGCTCGGCAGGAAGCGGACCATCTTGCAGCTCCGCAAACTCTTCGCGGTAGTCGGTCAGTCGTTTGGGGAAGTCGTGCCGAACCCAGCGGTATTCGAGGTCGATCTTGATCAATTCGATCAGTATCGATCGCCGCTCGGCCGGTTCACGGGGTAAGTAGGCGGACAGGTCAGGTGGGGACCCGGACCCCCAAGCCTCCGAAAATTGTGCCACCACGGTGGCAAGCGCTGTGCGGGTTCGTTCAGCTGATTCGACCAGATCGGTCGGCTCGTACATCGGTAGCTCGGAGTGCCGCCCGAGGCCATCACACAGCGGCTACGCGCGCTGTGGCCTTGTTTCGTTGTCGCCCCACATTGTGTCCTTCCGCCGAGTCTCCCCGCTCAAGGGTATCGCTCCGATACGAGCGTATGGGCGCAAAAAGGGGGATCGCCCGCGTTCGAGTATTTGTCGGCACCTGCTCCGATGCGGCACCAGAGCCGCCCGCTACGAGGCACGATAGATCAAGGCGTGGGCACTGCTGACACAGTCTCCGCCGTCGACCACCGACGGCGATCGTGAGGGTTGACGAAATGATAAGCACGACATCGATCGTGGGCCGCCGCGTACTGGGGCTGGTGTTCTTCCTTGTCCTGGCTCTGTTCCTGGCCGTCACGATCGGCATGTTCAACAAGACATTCACGAAGGTGGTCAAGATCGGACTGGTCACCGACACCGTCGGAAATGCGCTCCCGCCCAACGCGGACGTCAAGGTGCGTGGCCTGATCGTCGGAGAGGTGCGGTCGGCCTCCACCAAGGAGGGTGAGGTCACCTTGGATCTGGCCATTCAGCCGGACAAGGCCGAGCTCATTCCGTCCAACGCGACGGCGCGATTGCTGCCCAAAACCCTGTTCGGCGAACGGTACGTGTCGCTGATCGTGCCGGAGGGGGACACGGCTCCGCCGATCCAGGCCGGCGACGTTCTCGAGCAGGACAAGAGCGGGAACGCCGTCGAGATCGGCGAGGTCCTCGACGGTTTGCTGCCGCTGCTGCAGGCGATTCCGCCGCAGGATCTGGCGAACACGCTCGGCGCCCTGTCGCAGGGACTCAGTGGGCGCGGCGCCGAACTCGGTCTGACGCTCGATCGGCTCGAAGAGATCTTCGCCGGACTCGACACGGAACTTCCCGCGATTCAGGAAGACCTGCGGGGTATCGCGGACTTCTCGCAGACGTATTCGGAGGCGGCACCGGACCTGGTCAACGCGCTCGACAACCTGCGCACGACGGGGAACACGGTCGTCGAGAAGCAAGGTGAGATCTCGCGGCTACTCTCGGGGCTCACCGGAACGAGTTCGTCCACCGCGGACCTTCTGCACACCAACGCCCGGAACATCGTCATGATCGCCGCCGATTCGCGTGAAGCACTGCAACTCCTCGGCCGTTACTCTCCGAGCTTCGGTTGCACCTTGGCGGACTTCGTGAAGGCCGCACCGATCGCCCGTGAGCTACTCGCGCTGGACGATCCCAATCCAGGCGGTCGAGGGACTGTTCAGTTCATCAACCCGAAGGGTCGCTACCTGCCCAACCAGGACGAGCCGCGCCTGCTCGACGATCGCGGACCCGCCTGCTACGACAACGTGACGGCGCCCGGCGGCAAGTTCCCGCAGTACCCGGGTGGATCGTTCAACGACGGCTCCTACCAGGTGCCTACGCGGAATCCCGGCCCCTCGGGCATCGAATACTTACCCGCGCCGGCCGGCGTCCCGGATCAGGTTCCGGGATGGGGCGCCGAGGTCGCGCCCGCCAGTTATGCGAGTTCGAAGATGGAGCAGGACACGTTGGACGTCGTCTACGGCGAGGCCGGGGGAATTGCGCCGGAAGACGTGCCGAGCTGGACAACACTCGTCGGCGCGCCGACCATCAGGGGAACCGAGGTGACCTTCGAATGACGACGGTCAGGGCCGCTGCGCGGGCCGAGAACAGACATACAGCGATCTCACAGCTCACCTCGAGGTTGTCTGCACGTGCCGCTGCTTACATGAACCTCACACGGAAGCAGGTATGGAGGGTTCATGACCGACAACGCACGCCATCACTCCGCGGACGCGCACGAACACGACCGCGGCCTCACCCACGACCTGAGGACGATGCTGTCGCGACGCCGCGCCTTGTTCATGCTCGGAGCGGCGGGCGCGTCTGCACTCGCCGCGTGTTCGTCCGCCGGATCGACCACCACTGCGATGTCGGCGTCGAGCGAAGAGGCAGCCTCGTCGGCGGTCGCCACCGACGGCAACTGTGTGGCAGCGGCGCCGCAGGAAACAGCCGGGCCTTACCCGGGTGACGGTTCCAACGGGCCTAACGTTCTGATCGAGTCGGGCGTGGTGCGGCAGGACATCCGCAGCAGCTTCGGGTCGTACTCGGGCACCGCGGAGGGCGTCCCGACGACCATCGAATTATCACTGCGGGATTTGTCGAACGACTGCGCGGCCGGGATGGGCATGGCCGTGTATCTATGGCATTGCGACCGGGACGGTGAGTACTCCCTCTATAGCCAGGACATCACCGAGCAGAACTATCTGCGCGGCGTCCAGGTGGCCGACTCTGCCGGAGCCGTCTCGTTCACGTCCATCTTCCCGGCCTGCTACTCGGGGCGCTGGCCACATATCCATTTCGAAGTGTTCGACTCCCTGGAAGCCGCGGTGGCGGGAGAGGATCCGCGGTTGACCTCGCAGATCGCGATACCGCAGGACGCGTGCGAGAAAATCTTCGCCTACGACACCGGGTACGCGAAGAGCGTGAGCAACCTGTCGGACGTGTCTCTGCAATCGGACAACGTCTTCGGTGACGGTTGGGACGCCGAGTTGGCGACCGTGACGGGTGAACCCGCCAGCGGAGTGACGATTTCCATCACGATCGGTGTCGCGGAGAAGTCCGCGAACGGCGCGTCCGCTCCCGCGGCCCCGCCGGCCGGTGGTCCGGGTGGCGGGCAGCCCCCTATGGGTCCTCGCGACCGGTAGGTCCGGGGTCCGAACGAATGGCAGTGGGGTGCAGGTAGTTCGACCCTGTGCGCCGTTCCCGATCCAGGGTGCGACGAACTGTTCAGGCACTGATTCCTGCGGTGAGGATGGCGGCGAGTTCGCGGTAGGCGTGGGCGTCGTCGAGGCCGGTGCTGTCGCGGACCCCGCGTTGCTGAATGCGCACCATCATGGTGGTCACGAGATCGGCGGCGAACGCGGCATGGACGTCACGGAAGTCTCCGCCCGCCACACCGTCGTCGATCAAAGCCTTGACGCGCCCGGCCGCGATCTGTGTGTTCTGCTCGTAGACCTCGCGGGCCGGCGGGAAGGCGTCGAGGTCGGCCATAAACTGGTCGGACGCGGCCGTAAGTGCGGTACCGACTGCGGACAGGTAGGCGCTGATCCGCTCTCGGGCCCCGTTAATTTCTGCGATGTGCGACTCGACGTCCTCGGTGGCGCGGCGGAAGAAATGCACCGTGGCCTCCCGGACGAGCTGCTCCTTGCTGTCGGCGAGGGTGTAGAGGGTGGATTTGGAGCACCGCAGCCGCGCGGCGATCTCGTCGAGAGTCAGATGGGCGAACCCTTCGGCCAGGAAGAGGTCGACCAGCGCGTCGAAGAGCTGGGTGCGCCGTCGCGTCGCGAATCCCGGTCGGGTGATCTGCTCCATGCACCGGATAGTACTGGCGCATTCCTTGCAGTACTACTTTCGCATCAGTACTGTGGGCCGTAGCTCAGTACTGTTCTGTCGTCTTCTCGAGGAGAAATTTCGTGGCCGTCGATCGTTTGCTGCCCACCGACGAAGCTCGTGACCTGATTCAGCTCACGCGCGATGTCGCCGACAAGGTCCTGGCGCCGATCGTCGACGAGCACGAAAAGTCCGAAACGTATCCCGAGGGGGTCTTCGCCACCCTCGGTGAGGCCGGACTGCTGAGCCTGCCGTATCCGGAGGAGTGGGGCGGCGGCGGACAGCCCTACGAGGTGTACCTGCAGGTTCTCGAGGAAATCGCCGCCCGGTGGGCGGCGGTCGCGGTGGCGGTCAGCGTCCACAGCCTCGCCTGCCATCCCCTGATGGCCTTCGGCACGGACGAGCAGAAGCAGCAGTGGCTTCCGGACATGCTGGGCGGCAACACCATCGGCGCGTACAGCCTGTCGGAGCCGCAAGCCGGATCGGATGCCGCCGCGCTGGCATGCAAGGCTGCCGCGACTGATGGCGGATATGTGGTGAACGGTGCGAAGGCGTGGATCACCCACGGCGGAATTGCCGATTTCTACAACCTCTTCGCCCGTACCGGCGAGGGGTCGAAGGGCATTTCCTGCTTCCTGGTGCCGAAGGGCACCGAGGGCCTCTCGTTCGGCAAGCCCGAGGAGAAGATGGGCCTGCACGCGGTACCCACGACGTCGGCGCACTACGACGACGCCTTCGTCCCGGTCGAACGGCGGATCGGCGCGGAGGGGCAGGGTCTGCAGATCGCCTTCAGTGCACTCGATTCCGGGCGCCTCGGTATCGCCGCCGTCGCCGTCGGTCTCGCCCAGGCCGCGCTCGACGAAGCCGTGAGCTATGCCAAGGAACGGTCGGCATTCGGCAAGAAGATCATCGACCACCAGGGGCTCGGATTCCTGCTCGCCGACATGGCCGCCGCAGTCGACTCGGCGCGCGCCACCTACATCGACGCAGCGCGCCGCCGTGATGCCGGACTGCCGTACTCCCGCAACGCTTCGGTGGCCAAACTCGTCGCCACCGACGCGGCCATGAAGGTCACCACCGACGCCGTCCAGGTGCTCGGCGGCTACGGCTACACCCGCGACTTCCGCGTCGAGCGGTACATGCGGGAAGCGAAGATCACCCAGATCTTCGAGGGCACCAACCAGATCCAACGATTGGTTATCAGCCGCACCCTCGCCGGCAACTGACTACTTCACCAGAGGCGGGTCGGCGCACCGTGTGGTGTGCCGACCCGTCGTCTTGCCTGTTTCAGCTGAGCAGTTCGTAGATCAGCAGGCCGGACAAAGACAGGATCGAGACGAAACCGAGCGCCCCGATGACGTTCTTCCACCAGGTGTTGCGGAGGTTGCCCATCAGCTGGGAGTTGTTGCTCATCACGAAGAGCAGGAACCCGAGGAACGGTGCGATCAGGACAGTCAGCGCCTGAGCGACGATGATGAGCTGGACCGGCGACTTCGTGAACAGGATCGTGATGACGAGACCGAAGGCGAGGATCACGGCGCTGGTGCGTTTGGCCGTCAGCGTGCTGGGCGAAGGTCCTTTGTCGAGCGCGTCCGAGAGCATGGTGCCGCCGGCGGTGGCGTTGGCAACCATCGCGGAGAACGCGGCCCCGGACAGGCCGAGGGCGAAGATCGTCGATCCGACGGGGCCGGCGAGTGGTTCGAAGATCTTTGCCAGGCCGGCGAGAGTGGTTGCTTCGGTGTCCGCCCGTCCGAGGACGGCGGCCGCGACGATGATGACGAGCGAAGTCATGATGCCCGGTGCCACGATGCCCGGAACGGTGTCGGCAATGGTGGTCTGCCGGTATTCGGCCGCGGTGCGCTTTCGTTCGTGGGTGCCGTACGAGGTGAAGAAGGCGGCGTTGAGCGAGAAGTTGGTGCCGACCAGGGCGACGACGAGGAGTTGTCCGCCGGGCGGGATGGAGGGGACGAGCCCGTTCACGGCCTGAAACCAGTCGGGCTGGGCGATGACGGCGCTGATGACGAAGGTGGCCGCCAGCAGCGCGACTATCACCAGCAGGACTCGTTCGACGGTGCGGTATACGTTGCGGAACAACAAGATCAGACCGACGAAGGTGGTACAGACCGCGGACCAGATGAGCGGGGACCCACCGAAGACCATGGACAGACCCAGACCGGAACCGACGGCGTTACCGACCGAGAAACAAAGGGTGATGATGAAGACGCCGACTCCGGCGGCGACGCCGACACGGCGACCCAGCACGTCTTTCACCGAGCTGATCATGGACACCGGCGTGCGGATACCGAGTCGGACGCTCATGTCCGCGTAGACGAGCATGAAAACGGTCGAGAGGGCGATGACCCAGATCAGGGAATAGCTGTATTCACTGCCGGCCTGGACGGCGCTGGCGAGGTTGCCGGGACCGAACTGCCACGCGCCGGCGATGAACGCGGGCCCCGCCATCGTCAGGGTGCGGACCCAGGTGCGTTGCGCCCGGCGCGAGCCGGCGGGTGGTCGAGGAGTGTCCGCGACCACAGCATCGCCTCCGGCCGATTCGACTGACGTACGAGATTGCTGACTCATTGTGAGCCTACTTTCTGGTGTTCGAACCGCCGATGCGGTGTGCGGCGCTGACGTGTGGTCGGCGCCGCCGGCTCGAAGGGAAGCTACGGCGACGTACGGCCGCGGTGGGCCGGGGCTACTGGGGGCGCTGCCCGGCCCGGAATATCCGGGCCGGGCCGGCGGGAACGCGCACGGCAGATTCCGGGAAATGCCCGGGAACTGGTCCGACGGGGTGTGCTGGGTCAGGCGGGAACGGTGACCGCGGACAAGCCGGCCGACTGCAGGGCCGCGGCGATCTCGGCACCGGCACCCTCGGCCAACGGAAGCAGCGGCGGGCGGACGGTGGCGTGCTCGAGGATGCCGCGGGCCACCAGACCTTCCTTGAGCGCGACGGTTCCCTCCATGTGCGAGCCGCGGTGATAGACATTGGCCGTCACCGGCAGCAGGCGGTCGTGGATGGCCCGGGCCGCGGGGTAGTCCTTGGCCTTCCCGGCTGCGATCAGGTCGACCAGCGGCTCGGGAGCGAGGCCGCCGTAGCCGACCAGCAGGCCGTCGACGTCGAACACCGTGTGCAGCAGGTACTCGTCGTGGCAGCTCAGAATCTGCAGGTCGGGGTTCTCGCGGCGCAGGACCGGGATCTCACGGTCCCACCGGCGCATGTTCCGCACCCCGTTCTTGGTGGCGAACACGCCCGGCTGAGCGGCGATCTCGAGCTGGGTGTCCAGGTTGTACGTGGCCTTGGTGACGTCCGGGTACTGGAACAGAATCAGCGGCAAGCCCGACCCTTCATAGATCGCCTTGTAGCGATCCTGCGGTGCACCCTCCTGGTAGCCGAACCGCAACCACCCATGGGATGGGTAGACCAGGCCGGCGGAGGCGCCGGCGTCGACCGCCCGGCGCGCTTCTTCCACGGAGACGGCGGTCCCTTCGCCGGTGATGCCGGCGATGATGGGCAGCCGGCCGTCCACGGAGTCCTTGAAAGCGGCGATGACGCGAACCTGCTCGTCCTGGGTGAGGAAGGTTCCCTCACCGGCGTGGCCGAGCACGACCAGGCCCTTGACGCCGTCGACACTGCCGAGCCACGAGCCGAGGCGCGCGATGGCGTCGTAGTCGACGTCGCCGTCACGGGTGAAGGGTGTTACCGGCGCCGGAGTGAGTCCGCGAAGGTCGAGTGTGCTCATGATTCTCTTTCCGATCGACGTTGTGCAAACGTTCCCGGGAACGTTCCCGTGAACGATTTCATCGTGCAGTAGAATCGGCGATTGTGTCAAGCGTCACGTGACCGTGGCGGTGTGAACGGGACGTCACCGTGGGTTCGCGGCGGCGCCGGGGAGGTAGACAGGAAGATCGTGGAAGCAAACGCACACGGCAAGAATCGGGTAGTGACTCTGCGTGAGGTCGCGGAGGCCGCGGGGGTAAGCACCTCGACGGTGAGCCGCGTTCTCGACGACCGGGTGCCGCCGTCGCGGTCGGCGACGGCCGAACGCGTCCGCGCGGTCGCCGATCAACTCGGCTACCGGCGCAACACCTTCGCCTCCAGCCTCCGGCGCGGCCACACCGCCACCATCGGGGTGCTGGTGCCGCGGCTCAGCGACACGGTCATGGCGCTGATGTTCGAGGCGATCGGGCGGGCTGCGCATCGGCTCGGTTACTTCACCGTCGTCGCGACCACCGGCGACGACCCCGCCGACGAGCAACAGGCGGCGCAGACTCTCCTCGGTCGCAATGTCGACGGCCTGATCATCGCCTCCAGCCGCCGCGAAGACCCCCTCCCGCGGCAACTGAGAGAACAAGGCGTGCCGCACGCGCTGGTGTTGCGCACCGACGGCGTCAGCCCGTCCTCGATCGGTGACGACGAGGCCGGTGGCTACCTCGCCACCCGGCACCTGATCGACCTCGGGCACACAGACATCGCGGTGCTGTCCGGCCCGCTGTTCACCTCGACCGCCACCGGGCGCCTCGCCGGCGCGATGAAAGCCGTTCGCGAAGCAGGGATCACCCTCGATCCGGACTGGATCATCGAGTCCGGATTCGGAATCGAGAGTGGCGAGGACGCCGGACGTCGGCTCTTCGCCTCCTCGACTCGTCCGACAGCCGTCTTCGCCGCGAACGACAACCTCGCGCTCGGAGTCATGGCCGCAGCGCACCAACGGTCGCTCTCTGTCGGTGAAGATCTGGCCCTGGTCGGTTACAACGACATCCCACTCGCGCAGCGACTGCCGGTTCCCCTGACCTCGGTGCGCACCCCATTCGACCAGATCGCCGCCACTGCCCTCGATCTGCTGTTCTCTTCCGCAGCGATCAGCGATCCGATCCGGCGTGCTCTGCCCACCCTGATCCCGAGACGCTCTTCGGGACCGCACAAATCGCCAAACTGAACGGCGCTGGAAAGGAAGTGCCCAAGGTATGCGAAGTCGACTGCACTTTCGAATCCGATCCGAACAGTGACCCGTTGCCGCATACCGCGCCGAGGATTCCTGTCAGAGTTCGGGATGGGCGGCGGTGTAGGCGTCCCAGACCTCGGGACGCAATCGGCCGCGGTCAGGCACGGGGAAGCCCTGGCCGCGGGCCCACGCGCGAACCTCGGAGGTGGACGGCGCGGGCGTCTCGGCGGGAGTGTCGTTATCCGCCGGTGCGCCCGAGGCGGGTGCTGCGGTGTCGACATCGGCCCAGATGTGGGCGGCCGCAAGGTACCGGTAGGTCCATTGTTCGGCGAGGGCGCGGGTTTCGCAGAAGACGAGCGGCACGTTCGGCCAGCGAATCTGGAGTTCGGCGAGCCCGTCCGCGACGACGGCGGGCGGGACCCGGTCGAGGGCGTATATCGCCGAGTAGCGGTCCTCCACCACGACGGCGGCGCGGGGTAGCGCAGCGAGTTCGGCGAGGGCATAGCGCAGCTTTCCGCTGGTAAGGCTCGATACCAGGTCGGGGAGTGATTTGCGTTCGACCGAAGCGATCAAGGTGTCCTCGCGCAGCAGTCCGTAATCTCCACACGGTAGGGCGCGTTTGACCGTGGTGACCTGCTGGTCGGTGAACCGGTACGGGTATCGCTCGTGCGAGTCGACGACGATGTGCAGGTCGGCGATCCCGGCGGCGCGTGCGGTGGGGGTGCTGACCTTTGGTCGGGCTTGTTTACGGGTGCGCGGGGACTGCCAGAACACCATGTCGCGGCCGCGGGCGGTGGTGAAGACGATCTGGGACCGGTTCTCCCTTCCGCGGTCGAGGATGAGGTCGATGGCGGCGCCGCGGCGGGCGCACGACCGCAGTCGTACGCGTTCGACAACCTCGGGGTGTTCGGGCCACTCGCTGACCGGAACGGGATGGCAGTACAGCGCTTTGGTGCGGGGCCAGGTTCCTGCGGTGCGCAGCACGAGGCCGCCGTCGATGGGCAGCCGGAGCAGATAGGGCAGCTTGGAATCCGGGTCCGGATTGGCCGCAATGAGCAACTCCACACCCGTAGGGTCTCACTGATCTCTGCTTTACACGGTGAAGACGGCGCCGGTTTCATGTCCGGGTGAGGCTCGTGCTCGGCTCGAGGACGGCCCCGCCGAGTGTGGTCGATGAATCGTCCGGAGACGACGCCGATTCGGATACGTCGACGCGGGACTGACACCGGTGCCCACAGGTGACCCGCTAGAAAGGCAGCATGCCGCGGTTGTCGCGGTCACAGCGGAGTTGACTGCGGCCGGCTTCGCGCACGGTCACGAGATCGGTCGCGGCGGAACCATACGAACGACAAGCTCTGATCGGCGAGGCCCACCGAATACGCGACGACGCCCGGGAGAGCAGCCACTGCTCAGCCCGGGCGCCGCGCACGTACGGTGCCGCCGGTCAGACCACGGACATCGCATCAGCGGCGTCGACCGCGGGGTAGATGGGGTACTCCACACCGGACAGGTACTGGACAGTGCGCACCACCTGGCACGAGTATCCGAACTCGTTGTCATACCAGACGTAGAGGATGGCGGTGTCGCCGTCGACGATCGTCGCGTTCGCGTCGACGATGCACGCGGCGCGCGAACCGATGAAGTCACTGGACACGGCGTCGGTTGCAGCGGTGTAGTCGAGGTTCCGGCTCAGCGCTCCGGTGAGCGACTCCTGGCTGAGATGCGCGAGCACCTCCTCCCGGGTGGTCTCGCGACCCAGCTGAAGGTGGAGGATCGCGACGGACACGTCCGGAGTGGGAACGCGGATCGAGTTGCCAGTGATCTTGGCCTTCAGCTCGGGGAGCGCCTTGGCGACCGCCGACGCGGCTCCGGTCTCCGTGAGCACGAGGTTGAACGGCGCCGAACGACCACGACGGTCGGCCTTGTGGTAGTTGTCCAGGAGGTTCTGGTCGTTGGTGAACGAGTGCACGGTCTCGACGTGCCCTCGGGACACACCGAATTCGTCATCCATGGTCTTCAGCGGCGGGACGATGGCATTGGTGGTGCAGGACGCGCAGGACACGATCTGCTCGTTCGGGTCGAGGTCGCGGTGATTGACGCCGTGCACGATGTTCGGGACGTCTCCCTTGCCGGGGGCGGTGAGCACCACCTTCGCGACGCCGGGGCGGAGGTGCTTCGACAGTCCGTCGCGGTCGCGCCAGATTCCGGTGTTGTCGATCAGGATGGCGTTGTCGATGCCATGCTCGGTGTAGTCGAGGCTCTCCGGGTCGTTGCTGTAAATGAACTTGATGACGTTGCCGTTGGCGATCAGCGTGTTGTTGTCTGTGTCGACCTTGATCGTGCCGTTGAACTGCCCGTGGACGGAGTCACGGCGCAGCAACGATGCGCGCTTGATCAGATCGTCGCTGCCACCCTTGCGGACCACCACGGCACGCAGGTTCAGCCCGTTGCCCGAACCGGCCTTCTCGATGAGCAGTCGAGCGACGAGGCGACCGATACGCCCGAATCCGTACAGGACCACGTCCTGGGGCTGCGCGGGACTCGTGTGGGCGCCGCCGACCAGGTCGGCGAGGCTCCGTGCAACGAACTCTGGGACCGATGCTCCGTCACCGTTGGCGCGATAGGCCATCACCAGCAGTCCGAGGTCGACCTTCGAGGGCCGAAGGTCGAGGTGAGTCAGCGCTTCGAGGAAGGGGAACGTCTCCTCGACGGACAGTTCGTCGCCGCTGATCTGCCGGGCGAAACGATGGGTCCGCAGGATACTGATGACCGACTTGTTCACCAGGGAGCGGCTGTGAAGCAGGATCGTCACCGAACGTCTGCGGTGCAGGCCGCCGATGATCGGGATCATCGCCTCCGCGAGAGCTTCCTCGGAGTTCCACTGGGCCAGTTCCACTGTGCTCACTGCGCTTGTCTGCCTTCCCGGCTCATGTGTCCTTGGATCGGATGCCGGCGAGCGCACACCCTTCCACCAGCAGTGACCTGGATCACCGGAGCCGGTTTCGTGACTCGCGGACACCGGCGCGCCCGACGCCTCATCATAAGGAAGCGTTTCTTCGGACCGACAAGGCGGTCGCCGAAGCGTCCGGTGGGACGAGCATCCGGACAGGCAACAGGCCGAGCACAGGAGGAGAGAGGGGCGGCGGCAGCAAGCAGGCAAGCTGCTGGAACTGTCGCGAAACTACCCCCGCGCCATGTCCACGAACTTGGACAGGTGGAGCTGGTGCGCCACGGTGATGGTGGCGGTGGGGCCGTTACGGTGTTTGCCGAGGATCAGGTCGGCTTCTCCGCCGCGTGGGTCGTCGCGTTCGGTGGCGTCGGGGCGGTAGAGCAGGATCACCATGTCGGCGTCCTGCTCGAGGGAGCCGGATTCACGAAGGTCGGCCACCTGAGGACGCTTGTCCTGGCGCTGTTCGGGGCCACGGTTGAGCTGGCAGATCGCGACCACCGGGACCTCGAGTTCCTTCGCCAGAAGCTTCAGGCTACGGGAGAATTCGGAGACTTCCTGCTGACGGGATTCGACCTTCTTGCCGGAGCTCATCAGCTGCAGGTAGTCGATGACGATGAGCTTGATGTCGTGTTTCTGCTTGAGCCGCCGGGCTTTTGCGCGGATCTCCATCATGGTGAGGTTGGGCGAGTCGTCGATGAAAAGCGGCGCCTCACTGATCTCGCTCATGCGCCGGGCGAGCTTCGTCCAGTCGTCGTCCGTCATCTTGCCGGAACGCATGTCACCGAGCTTGATCTTCGCCTCCGCCGACAGCAGACGCATGACGATCTCGGTCTTGCTCATCTCGAGCGAGAACATGACGCTGGCCATGCCGTGCTTCACGGAGCACGAGCGCAAAAAATCCATTCCCAGGGTCGACTTACCCACACCGGGCCGCGCTGCGACGATGATCATCTGCCCGGGGTGGAGGCCGTTGGTGATTTCGTCGAGTTCGACGAAGCCGGTGGGCACGCCCAGGGAGATGCCGCCGCGACTGGCGATGGAGTCGATCTCGTCCATCGTGGGCTGCAGGAGTTCCTCGAGGGGGACGAAGTCCTCGGTGGTGCGGCGTTCGGTGACCTCGAAGATCTCTGCCTGTGCGCGGTCGACGACCTCGGCGACGTCCTGCCCGTCGGCGCCGGTGTAGCCGTACTGGACGATGCGGGTGCCGGCGTCGACGAGGCGACGCAGGATGGCTTTCTCGGCGACGATCTCGGCGTAGTAACCGGCGTTAGCGGCCGTGGGCACGGTCTGGGTCAATGTCACCAGGTAGGAAGCACCACCCACCCGGCGGAGCTCACCACGACGGTCCAGTTCCGCCGACACCGTCACGGGGTCGGCGGGCTCACCGCGGCTGTAGAGGTCGAGGATCGCGTCGTACACCGATTGATGCGCGGGACGGTAGAAGTCGCCCGGACGAAGCACCTCGAGCACGTCGGCGATGGCGTCCTTGCTGAGTAGCATGCCGCCGAGGACCGACTGCTCCGCCGCCATGTCCTGAGGTGGCTGGCGACCGAACTCTTCACCGGGTTCCGCGTCGGGCGGCCCCGGGTATTCGGAACGGCCCCGATCGTCTACTACAGCCACTCGACCGACCTTCCCCATCACTGTTGCGCCGCTCGGAAACTGCAGTCCCCGTGGTGCACGAACCTTTTGTACTCGGCCCTACCGACAACCTTCGCAGGCTCTCCGCGAGAGCCGGCTCCGGAATCGTGAGACACGCCGGGACGACGTTAGGGATTAGCCAAGCCGTGTACAAACCAGCCTGTGTACACAGCTGGGGACAAAATGTGGAAACCGCTGGGTACGTTTGTTAACCCCATGGGGATAACCTGAGGATAAGTACACATCACATTCCCATACCCACAGGTCAGCGCCGTTTTTCACGCTTTCCCCACTGTGGATGAAAACCCGTTCGGCGTGTCTCTCGCGTCGACCAGTCGGGCGTGTTGAGTTGGTCTCCACCGCGCACGCGTATGATCCAGGTCACTCGACGCAGAATGCGCGGCTAACTTCCAGACACACCGTGGAATGCATGGTCCCGGCCAGTTCACGACCCGAAATGTCCGAGAAATCCGCATGGACAGACGCGGGCCCCCACACGCCGAAGCGCGTGGGGGCCCGTGCAGCGAACGAGTCGACTAGGCGGCGACGACGTTCAGGTGGAACTTGGCAACCACGTCGGGGTGCAGGTTCACGACGATGGCATGCTTGCCGGTCGCCTTGATGTGAGCCTTCGGCAGCTCGAGGCTGCGCTTGTCGACGACGGGTCCGCCTGCGGCCTTGATGGCACCGGCGACATCAGCCGCGGTGACCGAGCCGAACAGCTTGCCCGAGTCACCGGCGGTTTTGACCGTCAGCGACACGTTCTCGAGACCTTCGATGGCAGCCTTGAGCTCCTTGGCGTGGTCGAGGCCACGCACAGCGCGAGCTTCCTGAGCACGACGGATGCCCTCGACCTGCTTCTCGGCGCCACGGCTGGCAACAATGGCCAGGCCGCGGGGCAGCAGGTAGTTACGGCCGTAGCCGTCCTTGACCTCGACGGTGTCGCCAGGCGCACCGAGGTTGTCCACGTCAGCGGTGAGGATGAGCTTCATGTCTTCCCTCCCTTTCCTTAGCGAGCCACGGTGGCGTAAGGCAGCAACGCCACCTCACGTGAGTTCTTGACGGCAATGGCAACGTCGCGCTGGTGCTGGACGCAGTTGCCGGTGACACGGCGCGCGCGGATCTTGCCGCGGTCGCTGACGTACTTACGCAGAAGCGTCGTGTCCTTGTAGTTGATCTGCGTGTTTTTTTCTTTGCAGAAAGCGCAGACCTTCTTCTTCATTACCTTGTCGCGCAAGGGCGGCTTCGGCATTTGTTCGCTCTTTTCTGGATGTTCCGATCAGGTACGGATCAGAACGGGGGCTCGTCGCTCCCACCACCAGAGCCTCCGAAGGAGCCGGACGCCTGCGGCGCACTACCCCACGGATCGTCTCCGCCAGTGTTGGATTGCGGACGTCCGCCGCCTGAACCGCCGGAGGAACCGAAGCCACCACCGCCGCCGCCACCACGGTTGGCCTTGTTGACCTTGGCCGTGGCGTACTTCAGCGAGGGGCCGATCTCGTCGACCTCGAGCTCGACGACAGTGCGCTTTTCACCTTCACGAGTTTCGTAGGAGCGCTGCTTGAGCCGGCCACTCACGATTACTCGCGAGCCGCGGGTCAAGCTCTCCGCCACGTTCTCGGCTGCTTCGCGCCAGATGTTGCAACGCAGAAACAGCGCTTCGCCGTCTTTCCATTCATTGGTCTGACGGTCGAAGGTGCGGGGCGTGGACGCAACGGTGAAGTTCGCGACCGCGGCACCCGCGGGGGTGAATCGAAGCTCCGGATCAGCCGTCAAGTTTCCGATGACGGTGATGACGGTGTCGCCTGCCATATGGTTCCTCCTGCAGAATGTGGAGTTCGGTTGGTCACGAGCCTAGGGCTGGTGGCCGACAGAAATCACTTGTTGTGGCGCAGAACCTTCGTACGCAGCACCGACTCGTTCAGACCCAGCTGACGGTCGAGCTCCGCAACGGTGGCGGGAGTAGCGCTGATATCGATCACCGCGTAGATGCCTTCGCTGTGCTTCAGGATCTCGTAGGCGAGACGACGCTTACCCCAGACATCGACCTTGTCGATTTTGCCGCCGTCCTGGCGAACAACATTGAGGAACGTATCCAGCGAAGGAGCGACAGTGCGCTCGTCCAGGCTGGGGTCAAGGATGACCATCAATTCGTAATGACGCATAAGACCTCATCACCTCCTATGGACTAGTGAAACGGCCACGGGCTGTCCGTGGCAGGAGGGTCGTTGCGTCAGCAACCTTTGCAGGCTACATGACGAGCCCCTGACCAGCGAAATCAGAGCGCAGGTGTGGCAGCGATCGCGACGGGGTATCAGGCGGGAACGTCGACACGGGAGGCACTCATGACATCGGACAAGAAGTTCGACAAGGGCGACGAGGTCGAGTGGAAAACTCACGGCACCACCACGTCCGGCAAGGTCGAGGAGAAAATCACGGAGGATACCGAAGCCGCCGGACGGACGGTGCGCAGCGACAAGAGCGGGAAGGACGCCGTCCACAAGCCGGATGCACTCGACCGGAAGGACGATTGACGATGGCGGACGACGAGGAAACGTGGAAGGAATTCAGCGACGCCGTCACGACCCCGGGTGAACTCGCGAAGTGGCTCGAGACGGAGGAGTCGAAATCCGTCGGCCAGAAGTCGGGCGGCGGGGAGTCGACC
The DNA here is from genome assembly GCF_017656075.1 of Rhodococcus sp. ZPP. Lineage (NCBI taxonomy): Bacteria > Bacillati > Actinomycetota > Actinomycetes > Mycobacteriales > Nocardiaceae > Rhodococcus > Rhodococcus sp. ZPP. The sequence continues at coordinate 3,575,290 of NZ_CP058638.1, read as the reverse complement.
GGGCACGCCAGCGGCCGGCGGATCGTCGAGGTGACCCGGACGAAGAAGGCCGACCTCGAGCAGGCCGACTACGAGCACATGCGCAAGGTCGTCGGATACGTGCACCGGCACCTCGCGCAGAGACCGTCCGGTGACGTCCAGGACACCCACTGGCGCTACTCGCTGATGAACTGGGGCCACGATCCGCTGAAGGAGTGACCCGGTTTGTCGTCGCACAGGGGGCCCGGAGCGCCCTAGTGTGGATTCATGCACATCGGAGCTCGGCAGCGAACGTCGATCACGGCTGTCGTCGTCGGGTTGTGCGGCCTGTCCATGCTCGCCGGATACCTGAACAAAGCCCGGTGCACGGGGGCGCCGTTCGACGCCGCGGGCCGTAGCCTGATCTTCGACCGCATCAAGGACACCCAGGTCTGCTACTCCGACATCCAGTTCCTGTGGGTCGGGCGCGACATCAACCTGCACGTCTTCCCGTATGTCAGCGGGGGGATCAATGCCGACGGCATGTTGACCGGCGGCACCGTGGAGTATCCGGTTCTCAGCGGGATCCTCATGTGGCTGGGCGGAATCGGTTCGCACACCGACGCCGATTTCCTTCTGCATTCGGCCCTGATCCTGGCACCGTTCGGTCTGCTCACCGCCTGGATGCTGGGTCGTCTCGGTGGTTGGTGGGCACTGCTGTGGTCGGCCACCCCGCCGCTCACGCTCTACGCATTCCACAACTGGGAACTTCCCGTTGTGGCCACGTCGGTGGCCGCCATCTTCGTGATGAGCATCGAGCGTTTCCCCTTCCGCTCCCGCGCGGTCGTCGCCGCGGTCCTCCTTGCCGTCGGGTTCTGCCTGAAGCTGTACCCTGGCGCGTTCGTCCTTCCCCTCATTGCGTATGTCCTCACCCAGAACCGCACGGCGGACCGCCGGTACGACGTCCGGGGTGCCGTCACGGTCGCGGCCGCGGCGATCGGCACGGTGGTCGCCGTCAATCTGCCGTTCGCGCTCATCTCCTACAGCGGCTGGCGGGCGTCGTTCACCTTCCAGGAGAACCGTCAGGCCGACATGACCACCAACTCCATCTGGTATTGGGGTCTGCGGCCACACTTCGGCACGATCGGCCTCGACACCCCCGTGCCTGCCTACGACCAGACCGTCGGCCTCCTGTCGCCGCTTCTCGTCTGCGCTGCCTTCGCGCTCGCCCTGCGTCTGGGCTGGCTGCGGTTCCTGCGGAACGGCACCTTCCCGTGGATCGCGGTCAGCGCCGCCATGCTGTGTGGATTCCTGTTGCTGCACAAGGTGCATTCCCCGCAGTACACACTGTGGCTCATTCCGTTCTTCGTGCTGCTGAGGGTGCCGTGGGGATTGGTGGCGGCCTATCTGGTGGCGGACCTGGCGATGGGTATCGGTGTCTTCAAGTACTTCGGTGCGCTCGCCGCGGGCGAGGACCCGCACACCTTCGAGTGGCTGGTGCAATTCGGCGTGTGGGGACGGGCCGGGCTACTGGTGGTGCTGTTCTTCGTGTTCCTCCGGGCACCCCTCCGACGGACCTCGCCGACCACCCACCCGGACGACGACGCCGAACTCACCCTCACCAAGTCACCGGAGCCCGCCAGATGAGCGAGTCCTGGTTTGCCCGGCCCACCCTGACCGGAACCCACGTCCGCCTCGAGCCGCTGTGCGACGACCACGTCGATGCGCTGCTCGCCGCCGTCGACGACCCGCGAATTTTTCACTGGACCTCGGTGGACATCACCGACCGCAAAGATGCAGCGACATTCGTCCGGGCCGCGAACGAAGACCCGACTCGACTCGCCTACGCACAGATCGACCTGGCCACCAACATCCTCGTCGGGTCCACCTCCTACTACCTGATCGATCCGCGGAACCGTTGTCTCGCGATCGGGCACACCTGGCTGTCGCGATCCGCGCAGGGAACGCTGATCAACGCGGATTCGAAGCTGCTCTTGCTTCGCCGCGCCTTCGAGGACCTAGGCGCGGTGCGCGTGGAATGGCACACCGACGAGCGCAACGCCCACTCCCGCGGTGCCATCGCGAAATTGGGCGCCGAGTTCGAAGGCATACTGCGTAAACATCGACGACGGCGTGACGGTTCCTGGCGCAACACGGCACTGTTCTCCATGACCGACGACGACTGGCCACGCGTGTGCCCCCGACTCCAGGCGAGAGTCGAGGGCTGACGCTGCGGTGATCACACCACGGGTGCGGCGGACGAGATCTTCTTGACGAAGTCGATTACTGCCGACCGCATTTCGCTACTACGCGGAACAGCACCGGACATCCAGAAGGCCCCGTGGACAAGTCCGTCGAACCGGATGACCTCGGTGTCGACGCCCGCGTTCCGCAGGAGACCGCCGTATTCTTCGGCCTCGTCACGGGCCACCTCGTTCTCAGTGGTAAGCACGAGCGCCGGCGGCAGCCCAGACAGACTGGCGGCACGACTGGGCACGGCGTACGGATTGCCGGCGTCGTCGGGCGACGACAGGTAGTGACTCCAGAACCAGTCGAGGTCACCGGCGGAAATGACGTAGCCCTCCGCAAACTCCTCACGTGAGGGCAGTGTCGCGTGCGGATCTATCACGGGGTAGACCAGAACCTGGCCTCGCACACGGGGGCCGTCTTCGTCACGGGCACGCAGCGCGGTGACTGCGGCCAGGTTCCCGCCCGCGCTGTCACCCATCACGATGATGTTGCCGGGGTCACCGCCGTAGCCTTCCACATTGTCGGACACCCAGCGCAGTGCCGCAGATGCGTCGTCGGCAGCGGCGGGGAAGCGATGCTCCGGTGCGCGGCGGTAGGTGGCGGCCACCACGATCGCGCCGGTGCCGTTCGCGACGGCGCGCGCCGGTTCGTCGATGACGTCGAGGTCACCGGCGACGAACCCACCGCCGTGGAAGTAGAGAACGACGGGCTGTGGCGACGGCCCGGTGGGGACGTACACCCGCAGCGGCAGTGATGTTCCGGCGCTGTCGTAGTGCGCGTCTTCGACGCGGTCGACCGGTTCGGGTGGCGCCTGCAGTCCCGTGAATGTCGACACGACTGCGCGGGCCTCCTCCACGGACATCTCCGCAAATGGCTTCATGCCTTGCGCTCGTAGTCCGGCGATCAATTCTGCTGCGTTGGCGTCGAGTGCCATGCGACTCTCCTCGGTGTGATGGTGTTCGGGATCGGGGGTTCGGTTCAGGACACGGTGAGCGGTGAATCGGTGCGGGTGAGAATGAAACCCGCATAGCCGTCGGCGACGACCTCCGCGCAGGTGGCGCGATAAGCAGGAGCCCCGCCGAGGTAGACCATGCACGCCCTCGGCTTACCGGGAATATTCGCACCCATGTACCACGAGTTCGTCTCCGGAAGCAGGGTCTGATTGGCGATGTCATTGGTCAATGCGCCCCAGGAATTTTCGGCATCCTTGGTGGGCTCGATAACATCGAGCCCACGCTGGTTCAGGTAGTCGATCGCATCGGTAGCGAAGTCGACGTGGTCCTCGATGGCGAGCGGCATGTTGTAGAGCACCGACGGCGACTGCGGGCCGGTGATGAGGAACAGGTTCGGGAACTCGTGAACCATGATGCCGAGATAGGTCGTGGGGCCGTGGTCCCACTTCTGGGCCAACGGCAGGCCACCCCGACCGCGGATGTCCATGGCCATGAGGGGGCCGGTCATCGCGTCGAATCCGGTCGCCAGAACGATCGTGTCCACCTCGTAGACGCGGTCACCGACCCGCACACCGGTAGCGGTGATCTCGTCGATCGGCGTGGTCTTCACGTCGACGATGTTCACGGTGTCGCGGTTGAACGCCTCGTAGTAGTTGGTCTCCAGGGGAGGGCGTTTGGTGCCGTACGAGTATCCGGTCGGTGCCAGCTTGGCGGCCTTCTCGGGGTCCTGGACGCGCTCGCGGATCCGGTCGCGAATGTAATCGGCGATCGTGTCGTTGGCCTTCTTGTCGAACAGGATGTCTTGATAGGAGTCGATGAACAGCCGGAAACCGCCGGCGTTCCAGCGCGCGTCGAATGTGCGGCGCCGTTCTTCCGCGTCGACGGCGAGCGCCGACGGCTGGACCTGATCGAAGGGCACGCCGAGGAAGTGGTTGCGGGCCGCGTTCCGCACCTTGCCGTAATTGCGTTTGATCTCGGCGACTTCGTCCGAGTCGCTCGGGCCGTTGCCGAGAGGTGTCGCGAAGTTGGGTGTGCGCTGGAAGACCGTCAGTTCGGCTGCCTCCTGGGCAATGAACGGGATCGCCTGGATGCCACTGGCTCCGGTACCGATCACCGCGACCCGCTTGCCGGTGAAGTCGGCGCCCTCGTGCGGCCAGTTACCGGTCATCAGCACCTCCCCGCGGAAGCTGTCGATGCCGCCGAACTCCGGTGTCTTCGGCACGGACAGGTTGCCGGCCCCGGAAATGAAGTAGCGGCTCCGCACTATCTCGCCGGTGTCGGTGTGCACGGTCCACAGCGAGTTCTCGTCGTCCCAGTGGACGCCGACCACCCGCGTGCCGAAGGTGATGTCCTTGCGTAGATCGAAGCGGTCCGCGACATGCTCGAGGTAGCGGAGAATCTCCGGCTGGCCCGCGAATTTCTCACTCCACTGCCACTCCTGCTGGAGGTCCTCGTCGAATGAGTAGGAGTAGTGGATGCTCTCGATGTCGCAGCGCGCACCCGGGTACCGATTCCAGAACCAGGTGCCGCCGACGTCGGAGCCGGCCTCGAAGACGCGGGTCGACAGCTGCATCATGTCGCGTAGCTTGTGGAGCGCGTAGAGGCCGGCGAACCCGGCACCCACGACAACGACGTCGACATCGGGAGAAGAAATGGGCTGTGACATGGTGATGGGCTCCTCGTAGAACGTGCGATCCCGGCGGGACTCGAGCGGGTAACCGGGGTATGCAACGACAATGGCCCACGTCACATCACCCCCACACGGGGTAAAACACCCCCTTCGTTACCTGTGTTGGCCGTCACATCACCGCGGGGGTAAGTTCGTCCCACAGCTGGTCACTCCGGGATGGGAGGCATCCACTGACTCGCAGCAGAGAACTGAAGAGATCGATGACCAGCTTCATCGGTCGACGACGCGAGATCGAGGAAGCCCGCGCACGCCTACAGCAATCTCGGCTCGTATCGCTCCTGGGTGTCGGCGGCGTCGGTAAGACACGGTTGGCCGAGGAGCTTGCCGTGCGCTCCGCCCGCGCCTTCCGCGACTCCGTCCGGTGGATCGATCTCGCTTCCGTGCGGCAGCCCGAGGCCGTACCGTCCGCCGCGGCCGTCGCCCTCGGAGTGACCGACCAGTCGAGCCGAGCGGTCATGGACAAGGTGATCGATCACGTGCAGTCGCGGCACATGCTGATCGTTCTCGACAACTGCGAACACCTGCTGTCCGCTGCAGCCGAATTGGTGAGCACAGTCCTCGCGGCGGCGCCGGAGGTACGAATCGTCACGACGAGTCGCGAACCACTCTCCATCGCCGGTGAGTACGTCTATATGCTTCCGCCCCTGAGCACCCCAGGGGAGATCGAAGACTGCCGGGCCGCCGACATCGCGCACTTCGAGTCGGTGTCGCTGCTCGTGGAACGGGCGCAAAGCGTGGTCGCCGACTTCCAACTCACCGACACCAATGCCCGTGCCGTTGCCCAGCTGTGCAACCGGCTCGACGGCATCCCGCTCGCGATCGAACTCGCCGCGGCGCGGTTGCGGTCGCTGTCGCCGTCCCAGCTCGTCGAACGCCTCGACAAAAGGTTCGCGCTCCTCACCGGCGGCGACCGGGGGGCGATGCCCCGGCAGCAAACGCTGCGCGCCCTCATCGACTGGAGTTTCGAACTCTGTTCCGACACCGAGCGGTTGCTGTGGGCGCGGCTCTCCGTCTTCTCGGGTAGCTTCGATCTCGATGCCGCGGAGGCAATCTGCGGATTCGGAGATCTGTCGGACACCCCGGTCATCGACGTCCTCGACCGGCTGATCGGCAAATGCCTTGTCACCGTCGACCGTACGACCGAACAGCTGCGCTACTCCCAGTTGATGACCGTGCGCGAATACGGTCATGAACTTCTCGAAAAGAGTGGCGACAGCGAGGAATTATTTCACCGCCATCTCGAGCACTACTCGACGCGAGCCGACCGCTCGTCGATCGACTGGTGCGGGCCAGGACAATCCGAGATTCTCGCCGGACTCCGCATCGATCACCCCAATTTCGTCGCGGCACTCGACTGGTCGCTTCGTGACGCTTCGCAGCGGGCCGCCGCGGCGCGGCTGGCCGTCGCGCTGCGCTACCACTGGATCGCGGGCGGCTACCTGTCGGACGGCCGGATCCGACTCGAACGGATCCTCCAGCACCTCGCCGCGCCCACCCGCGAGCGGGGGGATGTGCTCTGGGTGACCGCCTGGACCGCCCTCATCCAGGGTGATCATGACGCTGCCCTCGCACACCTCGACGAGTGCACCCACCTCGCGACCGCACTCGGCGACCATCGGCTGCGGGCACACGCCGACCACTGGCGCGGCATTCATGCCGTGTTCTCCGGCAAACCCGCAGATGCCATCCGCTTGTTCCATGACGCCATCACCGTTCACCGCTCGTTGGGCGATCTCGCGTCCGTGCTGACCGCATCGTTCGAACTGGGCATGGCTCAAACCTACGACGGTCAGCTCGACAGTGCCCTCCGGACGTGCGGTGAGGTGATCGCGGTGGCGGACGCACACGGTGAGAAGTGGAACAAGGCCTACGCCCTGTGGGTATCGAGCGTCGCATACTTCCACCTCGGCCGCCACGATGACGCCGTCGAGGCGGCTGAGCAGGCATTGCGCATTCAGCATGACTTCAAGGACAAGATCTGCACGGCCCTGTCCATCGAGCTGCTGTCGTGGGTGGCGGCATCCAGCGGGGATGCCGGCGGGGCAGCCACACTCAGCGGTGCAGCAAAGGGGGTATGGCGCCGGCTCGGCACGTCCGTCGTGGCGTTCGGTCCGCACATCACCGAGGACTCACTGACGTCGGAGCGCAGGGCCGCTCGCACAATCGGAGCGGACGAGTTCGCCCGGCTCGCGGCACCCGCGGTCGGGCTGACCATCGATCAGGCCGTCGACCTGGCCCTCGGGACTCGGCCGGACGCGGCGCCGACGCCACCCGCGGAAGCCTCACCGCTGACCCGTCGTGAGCAGCAGATCGCCGAACTCCTCGCCGAGGGACTCAGCAATCGTCAGATAGCCGACGCACTGGTGATCTCACGGCGTACCGTCGACGGCCACGTCGAACACATCCTCGACAAGCTTGCCGTCAGCTCGCGCACCCAGGTCGCAGCCTGGGTCGCGGCCCGTGCACACCCGCGCATCGGGCAGGCCGGCGGATAGCCGGAACGTAACCACCATCTGCTCGAAAGGTGGTGTACTTCCAGACATCTGGGCGGGTCTATACTCCACGACGGCGCCCACGGTCGTGGGCTGAACCACGGGGAGGCATGCATGACGGCGCAGCATCAGGACACCTCGGCAGACTTCGACGGCCCGCTGGCGCCGCCGCCCGCAAGCAGTCTGCCACTTGCAATCCTGGCGGTGGTCGCCTTCGTTCCGTTCGGCATCGTCGCTCTTCTCCGCGCGCTCTCCGTCCACCGACTGTGGGAGCAGGGGGAGTACGACCGTTCGGTGCGGGCCGCCGCCGACGCCCGCCAGTGGTCGATCAGAGCCATGTCGCTCGGCGTCTCTATCGCCGTGTTCCTCGTCGGCGCCGCGTACGTGCTCGCGAACCGCTAGCCGCTCGTCGTCCAGGCGTCCTGTGGTGGTGCATTTTTCGACACTCGAGGCCGCAACCAGACCGGCAACCGGCGCGGCTGCGCGTCCGGTGCCTGATCGAGCACCCCACCCGAGGGGTCGTCGATGAACCCGTACCGCACGAGGTCCTCGTCGGGCCGGTAGATCTGACGGATGATCAGAACGCACAGTGCAACCACCGCGAGATCACGAACCACCACGGCGGAGGTGAACCATTGCTCGGGAAGACCTTTGTTGGAGACGCCGAGGTAGTACATCATGCGGGGCACCCACACCAGGGCGTCGACGGTCATCCACGCGAGAAGAATTCGACGGTGCGGTAGGGCGAGCACAGCCAGCGGGACGAGCCACAGCGAATACTGCGGGCTCCACACTTTGTTGGTGAGAAGGAAACCGGCGACCAACAGAAAGCACAGCTGCGTCAGCCGGGGACGCTGCGGCGCGGTGAGCGCGACATAGCCCACGCCCACACAGACCAGAGCGAACAGTACGAACGACACCGCGTTGAGGATGGTCGGCGCCTGCCCTACCGGGAGAACGCCGTCGAAACCGGTCCACCCGGTGAACGAAGTGACGACGTTGTACAGCGAGTCGGGGTCGGCGCCGCGTTCGGAATTGAGTCTGAAGAATTCGGCCCACCCGCGCGGGAAGAGCAGGGCGATAGGCAGATTGACCGCGAGCCACGTGCTTATCGCGGTCAACGCGGTCACCGACCAGTCCCGAGTCTTGCCGGTGCGCACGCACAGCACCAGCAGTGGTCCGAGGAGTAGCAGCGGATACAGTTTGGCCGCGCCACCGAGACCGAGTAGGACACCGGCGAGCACCGGACGTTTCCGCGACCACGCAAGCAGGCCACCGGTAGCGAAAGCTGTTGCCAGCGGGTCGAAATTGGTGAACGCATGGACGATCACGAGCGGTGAACCGGCCACCAGCGCGGCGTCCCAGACACGGCGCCCGGCCAGAAGCGCACTGGCCCAGACGGTGACGAGCCACGCCACGGCCAGCCCGAGCGCCACCACATTGAAATAGATGGCGACCTGCAGGGCACCCGGTAGCCAGTGGACGGCGTCCCACGCCTTGGCCACCGCCATGGCGCCGTATTGATACAGACCCGACACCACCGGGTACTCCATGTAGCGGCGCTGCATCTGGCCGTTGCCGGCGTCTTCCTCCCACCACTTCTTGTATGGGAAGGCGCCCTCGTTCAGCCGTTCGGCCCCGTACAGCGGCACGGTGTCGGAGTAACACATCGCGACATATTGCCGGTTACCGCTCCAGTCGAGACCCAGCGCACCGTTCGCGCCCACCGGGGCCTGCTGGATACAGGGCGCCTTGGCGAACCAGCCGAGCGCGAGAAAGACGACCGCCAACAACAGGATCGCCCGCATCGGCGTGAAGAACCGACTGCGCCCCACCACCGCGTGCCGACCTACCGGGCCACCGATCACCCCGGACAGCTCCGACACCAGCGGGTCGGTGCGGCCGGGAACATCCCGCCAGTCCGCCGAACGCTGATCCTCCGCCAATGGTGCGGGCGAGACGAATTCCACCTCGCCCGCGTCTCGGACGAGGTGCGCGTTCGGGTTTTCGGCCACTACGCGAGGCTACCGGTCGCCGCTAACCCGTCGGAATCTGCCGCTGACCGTTGCCCGCGTTCGGCGGTGTCGTGATCTCCGGTTCGGCCGGCACCACCGGTGCCGGTGTGGTCGGTCTCGGCGCCAGACCCGGAACCGGAATGGTGATGCCGGGCAGGATTTCGACCGGTGACGGCGTCACCACCACAGGCGGCACGAGCTGCGTCGGCAGCTGGAAGGTACTCGTCGGCGGCGCAGACGTCTTGGGAGGCGCCGGGGCGGAATACGCCGGCAGACCCGACTGGCCTCCGATGGGACCCGGCTTCGGGAACTTCTCGACGGGGGTGCCTTCGAGGGCCCCGTCCATCGTGTCCTTCCAGATGTCGGACGGCAGGCCGGAGCCGTAGATCATGGCACCGTTGCTGTTTTCGAGAGCCTGACCATCGGTGGTGCCCACCCAGACCGCCGTGGACAGCGACGGGGTGTACCCCACCATCCAGGCGTCCTTGTTCTGCCCGGTGTCCCCGAGCTGCGCGGTACCCGTCTTGGCCGCGGACGGCCGTCCACCGGCCAGGTTGTGGCCGCGCGAATATCCGGCGATCGGCTCCATCGCGGCCGTCACGTTGTCGGCGACGTCCTTGTCGATGCGCTCCTCGCCCGGATCGACACCGCGGTCGAGCAACACGGTGCCGTCCGCGCTGACCACCTTCTGCACGAAGTGCGGGGCGCGGTACACACCCGACGCCGCCAACGTGGCATAGGAGGACGCCATGTCGAGCACGCGCGACTGGTACTGACCCAGCACGATGCCGTTGTTGGGACCACTGCCGTCCGGCTCGGTCAGCGTCGGCCCGACACCGGGGATCTCCTCCGGGATACCCGCCCGGTGGGCCATCTCGGCGATCGCCTGCGGCCCGCCGTCGATTTCGAGTTGCTGACGGTAGAAGCTGGTGTTGAGCGACCGCTTGAGGGCCTCGGCGATGGTGCAGGTGCCGCAACCCTCGCCCTCGACGTTGCTGATCGTGATGCCGTTGACCGTGAGCTCCGAGCTGTCGTACATCTGCGACAGCGGGATGCCCTGGTCGAGGGCCGCGGCGAGACCGAACACCTTGAACGACGAACCGGTCTGCAGTCCGGCGTTGGCGAAGTCGTAACCGCCGCCGTCCTCGCCGCCGTAGTAGGCCCGTACCGCGCCGGACTTCGGGTCCACGGACACCACACCGGTCCGCAGGTTCTCCGGCTCACCCTCCAGGTTGGAACGCACCGAGTCCACCGCGGCGGCCTGCGCGACCGGGTCGATCGTCGTCGTGATCTGCAGTCCCTCGGTGTTCAGCAGCTGCTCGCCGATTCCGGCGTCACCCAGCTCCCGCAGGACCTGGTTCTTGATCAAGCCCTCCGGACCGGTGTCCTGGTTACCGTTGTCGACCTGGGCGAGGGGCACATAGGGCGGATACTGCATGCCCGCGCGAGCCGACTGTTCGAGCGTGCCTGCGGTGACCATGCCGTCGAGGACGTAGTTCCACCGCGACTGCGCACCCTCGGGATTCGTCTCCGGATCGAGCAGCGACGGCAACTGGATCGACGACGCCAGAACCGCGCTCTCCTCGACGGTGAGCTGGTCGACGGGCTTGTTGAAGTACGCCTTCGACGCCGCCGCGATGCCGTACGCACCACGGCCGAAGTAGATGGTGTTCAGGTAGGCGGCCAGGATGTCGTCCTTGGACCATTCCCGGGCCATCTTCGACGAGATGACCAGTTCCTTCATCTTTCGCGTCAGCGACCGTTCGGAACCCACCATCGTCTTCTTCACGTATTGCTGGGTGATGGTCGAGCCACCACCCGCGCTGTCTTTACCCAGGACATTGTCGCGGGCGGCGCGGGCGAAACCGCCGACCGAGAAGCCGGGGTTCGAGTAGAAGTCGCGGTCCTCGGCTGCCAGCACCGCGTCCCGGGTGTGCTTCGGGATCTGGTCGAGGGTGACCTCGGTGCGGTTACCCTCCGGCGGCACGACCTTGCTCAGCACCGACGTGCCGTCGGCGGCGTAGATGGTGGCCACCTGGTTGGTCTTCAGGTCGCCGGGACGCGGAACTTCCTGCACGACGTAGGCGGCCATGAACAGTAGGATCGGAATGATCAGGCCCAGCGCGACACATGTGTAGGCGGCGCGGCGCACGATCCTCCACCTCGACTTGTCCTTCGCCGGCGGTTTCCGCGGCGGTCCACCAGCGTTGCCTCCCGGCCGGCGACCGCCCGTCGGCGGCGGACCCGGAGGACGCCCACCAGGGGGCGGCGCACTGCGAGGACCGGCAACCGGACGGCCTGGCGGGGGACCGGGACGGCCCGGCGGAGGACCGGGACGACGCGGCGGCGGCCCCGGAGGACGGCCCCCACCCTGCGGCGGGGGAGGCATACGACGCGGCGGCGGTCCGGGGGGACGTCCACCACCCTGCGGCGGGGGAGGCATACGGCGCGGTGGCGGCCCACCTGCAGGCTGTCCGCCGCGGGGTGGTGGACCTCCGGGGCGCCCCTGTGGCGGGGGGCCACTCGGTCGTCTCGGTCCGTTCGGTCGATCACCCGGGGCGTTGCTGCGGGGGGAACTCACGTACAAATCTCCAGTGGTTGTGGACCTGTTTCAGTCCGGCGTCACGTCAGTGGGCAGTCCTCGGCCCTCGTCCGTGTTCGGGCGTTCTATTCGCTCGCGGTCCGCCGACTCGGCGGCCGAGGCCTCGGCGAAGATCGCCTCGGCCTCTTCGGTGCGGGCACATTACCGAGAACATAAGACTGAACCAGATGGTTCCAGCTACAGGTTCTGCACACCTCGACCACGTGAACCGAAAACTCCTCCTGAGTGGCTGCGAGACGCACCAGCTCCTCGGCCGTCCGAGCCGAACCCGACACTGGGCCCAGCTTGTCGCCGAAGACCCAGGAAACCAGGGTCAACTGCTCTTTCCGGCAGATAGGACACACGACGTCACTGCCCTTGCCGTGGAACTTCGCGGCTCGAAGCAGGTACGGGCTGGCATCACAGACCTCCGTGACGCCCGTCCTGCCCGAGTAGACCTCGGCCAGCAGAGACTTGCGCTGAAGCGCGTAGTCCACCACCTGCCGCTGTATCCGCACGGAGACCAGAGTACGTGCGTGGCGTCAGGAGGAAAGGGGTCGGTCGAGTGACGCTGGTCAAACGCCGTTCCCCCACTACGATGCCGATGTGGCCTCCGGACCGTCCTCGCGCACCCGTGCACGCGACCTCGACCGCGTCAATGCGTGCAGCCAGCTCGACGCCGCTTACGCCGACGGACAGCTCGGTGCCGGCGAGTACCATGACCGCACCTCGCAGGCCATGTCGGCGAAGACGCTGGCAGAACTGCACCTCCTGATCAGCGACCTACAGTTGCCCGCCAGCCTCACCGATGAAGTACCCGTTCGCTCTGCCCGAACCCCCGGAACAGTTCTGCGAATCGCCATGGGTATCGCGGTGGTGGTGGGAGCGGGAATCGTCGCAGTCGCACTGACGCAGCACGGCGGCCCCGAGCCGGCCGGCGGTTCCGTACCCGTCCAGGTCGAGCGGCCCGTCGGTTTTCCCGTCCAGGAGCCGCCGGTGGCGGACGCCGAGTCGCGGATCGCCGGGGTGGTTCAGCCGCTGACACCGGACGGCATCGCAGCGGTGTTCGACGCCTATCAGCGCGAGTTCGGCGACCTCACGGCTCATCAAATGGCGCTGTACCCGGGCTACGCCCTCGCAAAGAGAACGGTGGCGGAAGCATCCGGTCAGGCCGACACCTACTCCTTCCGTGGCGGCTTCACCCCGTGGGGACCGCGCACCGCGCGGTTGCCCGGCACCGCCGACGTCGATCTGCGGCAGGTCGACGTCGCTGTGCTGGGGGCACTGCTCGGCGATGCTCCTCGGCTGGTCGGCGCCCCCGACGGCAGCATCGGCCACGTCCTCATCGCCGACGGTGGCAGGGGCCCGACCATGAACATCTACGTCAACGGCGCCGACAACCTAGGCGGCGGGTACCTCAAGGCCGGCCTCGGCGGCGAAGTTCTGCAGATCGTCCCAGCGCAATAGCGGTCCGCACACTAAGATCTCTGCGTGGCCAGCCGATACCCAGCGAACACGCGCGCGCGTGACATCGACCGCGCCAACACCGCGGCGATACTCGACGGCGCCTTCGGGGACGGACAGCTCAGTCAGGACGAGCACCGCGCCATGTCGGAACTCGCCGCCGGAGCGCGCACACTCGACGAACTCGAAGCCCTCGTCGGCGACCTGCAGCGCCCCGCGGATGCACCGCCCGACGCCAGGCCTCCCCGCGAAACCCGCCGCCACCTGTTCACCGCAGCAGTCGCAGCCGCCGCCGTCATTGCCGCTGTCGGGGCCTTCACCCTCACCGACAGCGACGACGCGCAGGCCCCCGCACCCGCCGCGCAACCGGCCTCCATCGATCTCGGTGCAGTCGCACCGGTGGTGATACCGACGCCGGACCTCACCACGCGTGACGGAATGACCCTCTTCATCGATCAGTACCGCGCCAAGTTCGGTGACACGGTCGTCGACGAGTTGAACCTGTATCCACAACACGCCAACTTCGAGCGCGCACAACCGCTGGAGCCGAATCGGCTGGTCTCGTACGACTACCGGGGCGGGTTCTCGCCGTCACGTCCGGCGACCACTCGGAAGGTCGACGCCCCGATCATCGACCTCACCAGCCTGAATGTAGATGCTCTGGCGGACATCGTGGCGACGGCGCCCACGGCTATCAATGTTCCGGATGCAAAGGTGGACTACCTCGGAATCGACACCGACGGCGGCACGCCCATCGTGCGGATCTACGCGAGCAACGACTTCGACGAGAGCGGAATGATCGTGGTCACGCCGGCGGGTTCGGTCCTCCGCGTCTCGCCGTTCAGTGGATAGGACACGATGAACAAGACCAGCCTCGCCGGGCTACGGGCCCGCGACTCCGATCGGGCCGACGCATGCGGAGTCCTCGACGCGGCTCAGGCCGACGGTCAGATCTCGGCTGAGGAACACAGCTACCGCACAGCCCGGGCGATGAGCGCGAAGACCTTCGACGAGCTCGACCGGCTCGTCGGTGACCTGCAAATTCCGAGTCGATTGGCCAATGCTCCCGTCGTCCGCCCGAAACAGCGCAGGTCCCGGCGACGGTGGATCGCCGCCGGTGCGATCGTCGCGAGCGCTGCGGTAGTCGGCGCAATCGCGGGGTCGATCGGGGATGACGCCGGACCGTCGAAGTCGCTTCCCACCCTGACCACCGGCAGCGGGGTTCAATATTTCATCGACGAGTACCGCGCAGAGTTCGGTGACACCATCGCAGATGAAGTCGATCTCTTCCCCGAACATGCCGTTCTCGACCGGCAGGCAACCGGAAACCCGTCCCAGTCCGACCCCTACCACTACGACGGAGAATTCGACAGCTGGGGAAGCGTCTCCACCCGCGACGCCGACGAGCGGTCGTTCGACCTCGCCGCCGTGGACCTTCCGGCCCTCGCCGGCCTGCTGAAAGGCGCACCGGAAAGCGTCCGAGTGCCCAACGGAACCGTGGATCACCTGTCCTTCGGCTTCGAGCCCGGCGAAGAACAAGGGCCGCCGATCATCTCCGTGTACGCAAACAACGAAGCCGGCAACACCGGATACTTCAACGTCACCTTCGACGGTGAGATCGTCGCCGTCTACCCGTTCGGTGACTAGACGTAGTTCCTACGGAGGTTGTGAACGGCGCGGCTGACGCGCGAACCGGCCGGCCGAAGCCACCCACAAACAATCTGTGACGACTTGTCCCATGTATCGCCCACGCGTATCTTCGTATATATCGGTGCGATATAGTTCGGCATCGCATCACACGGTTAGGTCTGGCGACTCAGGGGGTGGACAAGTGCTCGAATTGGCAATTCTCGGGCTGCTCCACGAGTCACCCATGCACGGATATGAGCTGCGGAAGCGGTTGACGGGACTGCTGGGTGCGTTTCGCGCGTTCTCCTACGGTTCCCTCTATCCCACTCTGCGACGCATGCAGGCGGACGGTCTGATCGCCGAGGACGCAGGTGCCCCGGGCACCGTCAAGCGTCGCGCCCGCCGCGTCTATCAGCTCACACCGGTCGGCAGGGAGCGGTTCAAGGAACTGGTCGCCGACACGGGTCCGCAGAACTACACCGATGACGGTTTCGGTGTTCATCTCGCCTTCTTCAGCCGCACACCCGCAGAGGCGCGGATGCGCATTCTCGAAGGCAGACGACGCCAGGTCGAGGAGCGCCGCGAGGGGCTCCGCGAAGCCGTGGGACGGGCCAGCGGGTCGATAGACCGCTACACCCGTCAGCTTCACCAGCTCGGACTCGAATCCAGCGAGCGCGAAGTGCGCTGGCTCAACGAGCTGATCGCCGCCGAGCAATCGACAGCAACACCTAATAAAGAAGGAGAACCCGACCATGGGTGAGAACAGCACCGCGGTGCGCGTAGCCATTGTGGGCGTGGGGAACTGTGCCTCGTCCTTGGTTCAGGGCGTGCAGTACTACAAGGACGCCGACGAGACGGCGACCGTTCCCGGCCTCATGCACGTCAAGTTCGGCAAGTACCACGTTCGCGACGTCCAGTTCGTCGCCGCTTTCGATGTCGACGCCAAGAAGGTCGGATTCGACCTCTCCGAGGCCATCTTCGCCAGCGAGAACAACACCATCAAGATCGCAGACGTTCCGCCGGCCGACGTGCCGGTGCTGCGCGGCCCCACCCTCGACGGCATCGGCAAGTACTACGCCGAGACCATCGAGATCTCCGAGGCCGAGCCCGTCGACGTCGTCAAGGCGTTGAAGGACGCCGAGGTCGACGTGCTGGTGTCGTACCTGCCCGTGGGTTCCGAGGATGCCGACAAGTTCTACGCCCAGTGCGCCATCGACGCGGGTGTCGCGTTCGTCAACGCCCTGCCCGTGTTCATCGCCTCCGACCCCGAGTGGGCGGCGAAGTTCAAGGACGCCGGCGTCCCGATCGTCGGTGACGACATCAAGTCGCAGGTCGGTGCCACCATCACCCACCGCGTCATGGCGAAGCTGTTCGAGGACCGCGGCGTGCAGCTCGACCGCACCATGCAGCTCAACGTCGGCGGCAACATGGACTTCAAGAACATGCTCGAGCGGGACCGCCTCGAGTCGAAGAAGATCTCCAAGACGCAGGCTGTGACGTCGAACCTGACCCGCGACCTCGGTCCCGGCAACGTGCACATCGGCCCGTCGGACCACGTCGGCTGGCTCGACGACCGCAAGTGGGCGTACGTGCGCCTCGAGGGTCGTGCGTTCGGCGACGTGCCCCTGAACCTGGAATACAAGCTCGAGGTCTGGGACTCACCCAACTCGGCCGGCATCATCATCGACGCCGTCCGCGCCGCCAAGATTGCCAAGGACCGCGGCATCGGTGGACCCGTCTACCCGGCTTCCGCGTACCTGATGAAGTCCCCGCCGGTTCAGATGGCGGACGACAAGGCTCGCACCGAGCTCGAGGCGTTCATCATCGACGCGTAGGACCGTTCCCGAGGCGAATGCCCCTTTCGGCGCTTTTCATCGCGCCGTAAGGGGCATTCGCCTTTGTGTTCGAATACTTGTCGTACCCGCCCTCTACGGTGACACCCAGGATTCATCGAGGGAGGCGTGATGTCCGAGAACATTTTCGATCGGGAGATCGACGACGCATGGACGCAGTTCCAGGACCGTCTGACCCGGTATGTGCGCGCAATGCAGGACGACGACGAGTTGGTGCTGGTGTCGCGTTACGACAGCACCGACGACGGCCTCACCGAGACGGCCGCGTGCGTGCGATTCTTCGCCTGGGCCGGTGACGCGGTGCGGTGTGAGGTGCCGTCCAACCTTTTCCTGCATCCGGCGCGTCAACTTTCCGAGGAAGATCACGATCGGCTGATCGAACTCGGGTGGAACCGCCCGGACGCGGTGGCGGACGTCGACGAGGGTAACGGCTCTGCTTCGTTCTATCTCGACGCCGACCGCACCGAGGCCACTCGGCTGGCGACGATGACCATCGCCGTGTTCCGGGAAATCTGGGATCTCATGCATCCGTCGTTCCTGCACGCGATCACCCGGGGTCGACACGATGTCCCGCCGCTCGACGTCCCCGACGAGACACCGGCTCGGCAGCGCAACGGAACAGGTCTACGGGAACTCGTCGACACGGCCGTCGAATCGATGCTCGGGCAAGCACCGGAGAAGGACGGGGACGGAGACATCCTCGTCTGGGTCGGTGACATGCCCACCTACGTCAGGGTGCTCGACGACGACGCCCGGGTCGAGGTGTTTGCCCGCGTGGTCCATTCGATCAGTGACCGGACCCGCGCTGCGGAAGCGTTGGCCGATCTCAACCGTCAGTGGTCCGACATCAAATTCCTGCTGATAGTCGACAACGTGGTCGCCGTCATGCGAATCGACGGTTCGCCTTTCGCGGCCGAACATCTGCTGTCGGTGTTCCGCACTTTCGAGCACCTCGTCGATACCGCCGACGAGGCATTCGCCGAACGCCTGGGCGGCACCCTCAACACCACCGCCACGAGTCCGATCGGCACCGACGAGCACGGCAGCCACGAGCTGCCCGCGGCACTGATGACCCTGATTCATCTGGACTCCGACAGCGGGCTGGACGCCGACGATGTCGCCGAAATCTGCGGTCGCGATCGAGACACCATCCTCGAATTCCTGCGCCTCTGCTCCGACCAGGAAGTCGAGTGGCGCCACAACGCGGAACTCGCCCGCGAGAACGACTCCGAAGAAGCGGACATGTGTGAGAGCGAAGCCCAGTCCTGGGCCAAGACGTCCGACAGCCTACGAGCAGCGCTGCGAATCGTGGTGCTCCCGCATCGTGCACCACCGGGCGGTGGGTACCGCAGCCTGGGCTGAAAGTTCGGCCGACTCTAGCCTGGCAGCGGAATGATCACGCCCGGCAGAATTTCGATCTGCGTGGGCGCCGGTAACTGGAGCTGCGGCGGGGGCTGAATCGGCGGTAACGGTGCCGGCGGCGGCGCCTCTACGGGCGCCGGGCTGGCGGTTTGGCCGTTGCCACTTCCGGACCCGCTGCCACTTCCGGACCCGCTGCCGCTACTCGAAACGCCGCTCCACGAAGGAACACCCGCCTGCCCACCGATGGGGTCCGGCCAGGGGAATTCTTCCCAGTCGGTGTCCTCGAGGGCACCGTCCATCGTTCCCTTCCAGATGTCGGACGGCAGGCTGGACCCGTAGATCAGCCCACCCCAGCTGTTGTTGATCGCGGTGGCGTCGGCCTTACCGATCCACACCGCCGTCGACAACGACGGCGTGTAACCGACCATCCAGGCGTCCTTGTTCTCACCGGTATCGCCCAGCTGCGCGGTGCCCGTCTTCGCCGCCGACGGTCGTCCTCCCGCGAGTGCGTGACCACGGGAATAGGCAGCCACCGGCATCAAGGCCTGGCTGATGTTGTCGGCGACCGCGGCCTCGAGTCGACGCTCCCCGGGGCTCGGCGCCCGATCGAACAGGACCACTCCATCGGCGGTCACCACGCGCTGGACGAAGTACGGCGGGTGGTAGATGCCCGAGGCGGCGAGCGTCGCATACGCCGACGCCATATCGATCGGACGGGACAAGTACTGACCGAGAACGATGCCGCCCTCGGGTTCGCCGCCGTTCTCACTCAACGTTTTGCCCTGTACCCCGGGGATGAACTCGGGAATCCCCGCCTTGTGCGCGGCGTCGGCGATGGCCTGCGGACCGTTGTCCAAGGACATCATGAGCCGGTAGAAACTGGTGTTCAGTGACCGTTTGGTGGCCTCGGCGATGGTGCACGTGCCGCAGGATTCACCCTCGACGTTGCCGATCTGCACGTTGCCGACGGTCAGCGGGGCGCTGCTGAAGCGTGCAGAGAGCGGAATTCCCTGCTCGAGCGCGGCGGCCAAGCCGAACACCTTGAACGACGAGCCCGTCTGCAGCGGAGCCTGCGCGTAGTCGAATCCGGCACCGTCCTCACCGCCGTAATAGGCACGGACACCGCCGGTGCGCGGATCGATGGACACCACCGCGGTGCGCAGACCGGGATCCTCCCCTTCAAGAGTTTCGTGCACGGAGTCGATCGCGGCCTGCTGCGCTTTCGGGTCGATCGTCGTGGTGATCTGTAGGCCCTCGGTGTTCAGCGTCTGCTCGGAGATCCCGGCGTCCGACAGCTCCCGGAGGACCTGGTTGCGGATCAGACCCTCCGGGCCGGGCGCGGAGTTGGCGTCGGTGGGCCGATTGGCCGGCGCCGCGGCCGGAAACTCGATCTCGCTGCGGTCCTGGGAGGTGAGCACACCCATCTCGACCATGCCGTCGAGCACGTAGTTCCACCGGGCCTGCAACTGGTCGACGTTCGCTTCGGGGTCGAGGTACGACGGGCTCTGGATCACCGAGGCCAGCACGGCGCCTTCGGCCACCGACAGCTCACCGACCGGCTTGTCGAAGTACGCCCGCGACGCCGCCTCGATGCCATAGGCACCACGGCCGAAATAGATGGTGTTGAGGTACGCCGCGAGGATCTCGTCCTTCGACCATTCGCGGGCCATTTTGGTGGAGATGACGAGTTCGCGCATCTTCCGATACACGTTTCGGTCGGCGCCGACCAGCACGTTCTTGACGTACTGCTGGGTGATCGTCGACCCGCCACCAGCGCTTTCCTTGCCGAGGACGTTGTCGCGGGCGGCTCGCACGAATCCCGTGATCGAGAAGCCGGGGTTGGAGTAGAAGTTCCGGTCCTCCGCCGACAGGACAGCGTCCCGGACGTGCTGCGGTATCTCCCCGAGCGCGATTTCGGTGCGGTTACCCTCCGGGGGAATCACCTTGGCCAATTCGGTGGCGCCGTCCGCGGCCAACACCGTCGCCACCTGATTGGTCTTCATATCCGACGGGCGCGGGACCTCGGCCTGGACGTAACTCACCAGGAACATCACGAGGGGAATGACCAGCACGAGCGCAATCACGCCCAGACCGACGCGGCGGAACGTGCGCCAGCGGCGGGACTTCTTCTTCCCTGCTCGCGGCGTGCTCGTCGCTGCTGCGCCGTCGTCACCGACAGGCGTGCCACCGGACTCGGCGGTGCCATCGCCCGTCGCGTCGTTGCCAGAACTCACTTACACACTCCCGGTCAGGTATCCGGTCACGGAGGATCATCGCACCCACCCCGTACGTATGTTATGTGATTGCCCCGAGTGTGACGCGCACCGCGCTACCGATCAGCAAATAATCCGACCACTTGTCCTGTTTCAGCGGACGCGGGCGCGCGCAGCAACTGCGAGCCCCGACAGCAGCAGACAACCCAGCAACACCAGCGCCGGTGTGACACCGGGATCACCGTTCACCACCTCCACGACCGCGGCGATGAACGCCATCACCGTGAAGAACCCGAGGATTCCGATGAGAACCTCGAGTCGCTGCCGCTTCGCCACCGGATGCATCTGGTGTTAGCTCTTCACGCCGCCGGCCGTCAGCCCCGACACGATGCGGCGCTGGAACAGCAGCACCATGATCACCAGCGGAATGGTGACGATGGTGCCCGCTGCCATGATCGCCGCGTACGGCACGACATGCGGGTCGTTGCCGGAGAACCGGGCGATCGCGACGGTGACCGGTTCGGTGGCATCACTCGACAGCTGGCTGGCGAGGAGATACTCGTTGACGGTGGCGATGAACGCCAGGATGGCGGTGGTGAACAGCGCGGGCGCGGCCAGCGGCAACATCACCAGCCGGAACGCCTGGCCCCGGTTGGCGCCGTCGATCCGGGCCGCCTCCTCGAGCTCCCACGGGAGTTCTTTGAAGAACGACGTCAGGGTGTAGATGGTGAGCGGGAGGACGAACGAGATGTT
Source organism: Rhodococcus sp. ZPP (assembly GCF_017656075.1). Classification (NCBI taxonomy): domain Bacteria; kingdom Bacillati; phylum Actinomycetota; class Actinomycetes; order Mycobacteriales; family Nocardiaceae; genus Rhodococcus; species Rhodococcus sp. ZPP. Next base: position 3,554,077 of record NZ_CP058638.1, on the reverse strand, counting down.
GGGGATGATCATCGCCTGGTAGGTGCCGATCCAGCCGATGTTCGTGAAGAACTGGAACAGCGGAGTGACCAGTGCGACGACGGGGAACATCGACGCGCCGAGCACGATGCCGACCACCACGTACTTGAACCGGAACTCGATGCGAGCCAGGGCGTAGGCGGTGAAGATACCGACAGCCAGAGCCACCGCGGTGGTGACGCCACCGACGATCATGCTGTTGATCAGGGCCCGCGTGAAGTTGTTGCCGCTGCTCGTCGACAACGCGTTCTGGAAGTTTTCGAGGGTCAGGTGCGTCGGCCACGGTGTGGTGTCGAAGGTGTAGTCGGGGTCGCGGAACGCCGTCACCATCATCCAGTAGAACGGGGCGAGACCCCAGACGAGGATGATCGCGACGCCGACGTAGATGCGGGTGTTCTTGAAAGCGAATCGCCGGGGACGGTTGCGCCGCACCGAGGTGTCGGGGACGTCCGGTTCCGGTGCGCGATGCGTCACGGCTTCGGCCCCTTTCGCTGTGCTTCCTGAGTTTCGACGGCATTGGCACCGAGAAACTTCACGAGGACGAATGCGACCGCGAAGATCATCAGGAATGTGATGGTCGAGAGCGCCGACGCGCTGTTGAACCCTTGCCGCACCTGGTCGACCACCAGTATCGACACGGTGGTGGTGGCAGGGTTGCCGCCCGTCAGGATGGCGGGCAGGTCGTACATGCGCAGGGCGTCCATGGTGCGGAACAGGATCGCCACCATCAGAGCAGGCTTGACCAGAGGGAGTGTGATCCGGCGGAACCGCTGCCACGCCGAGGCGCCGTCGACGCGGGCTGCCTCGTACACGTCCTGAGGAATCATCTGCAGACCGGCGAGGATCAGCAGTGCCATGAACGGAGTGGTTTTCCAGACGTCGGAGATGATCACGGCGAAGCGGGCCGGCCATTCGTCCGACGTCCACAGAATCTGGGTGCCGAGTAACCGGTTGGCGATGCCGTCGTAGGCGAAGATGAAGTACCACAGCTTGGCGGTGACCGCGGTCGGGATGGCCCACGGGATCAGGACGGCCGCGCGCAGCAGTGCGCGACCTTTGAATGTCTTGCCCATGATGATCGCCATCCACAGGCCGATCGCGACCTCGATGCCGACAGTGACGACGGTGAAGAAGGCCGTGTTACCGACCGCCGACCAGAACTGGGACCCGAGTGTGCCCGGGGGGCACGCCACGGCCGCACCCCCCGGAGAGGTGCATTGCTGCAGGATCCAGTGCGTGTAGTTGGTGAATCCGGCCCAACCGCCCTCGACGAACATGCCCGTCGACGGGTCGAGACCGGCATCCTTCTGGAACGACATCACCAGGGCCCGGATCACCGGGTACCCGATGACGACGGCCAGGACCGCCAGCGTCGGGACGACGAACAGCCACGCGCGGCGACCGCTCAGCCCAAAGCGTCGCCCGTTCTCACTCTCCGCACGCGTACCGCGGCCGGGATCGGAATCCCCGGCCGCGGTACGGGCCGGCGCCCCACTGGTGGTCCCAGTCGGAACGGCCATCTTCACTCCTGTGTTCTACGAGCCGGTGTTGCTACGAGCCCGCGGACTGGATACCGGACTGCATGTCCGTGATCGCCTGGTCGACGGACTTCTCACCCTTGATGGCGGCGTAGGCGTTGTCCTGCACGGCCTTCGACACAGCCGGGTAGAACGGGGTGACCGGGCGGGGAACAGCGTTTTCGATCGACACCTTCAGCGTGGGCATGAAGGGGTACTTCGCCACGATCTCCGGGTCGTCGTACAGCGCGGCACGGACCGGGGGAAGCGAGTCCATCGCCATGATGCGCTGCGCCTGCTCGCCCTGCAGGAAGGTCAGGAAGTCGCGAGCGGTTGCCTTGTTCTCCGAGAACGCGCTGATGGCGGCGTTGTAGCCACCGAGCGTCGAGGTGCCGATGCCGTCCTTGCCGGGCAGCGGGGCGACCGCGAACTTGCCCTTCACCGCGGACGAGTCCTTCTCGGCGTTGGCGTACACGTACGGCCAGTTACGCAGGAACAGCGCCTTGCCGTCCTCGAAGGCCTTCTGGCTTTCGGGCTCCTTGAACGTGGTGTCCTGAGCCGGGATGTCCCCGTTCTTGAAGTTGTCCACGAGGACCTGCAGACCCGCGCGGGACTCCGGGCTGTCGACGGTGGGGGTCTTGCCGTCCTCACCGACGAACGAACCACCGAACGCGTTGATGACCTCGGCGGTGTTCACCGTCAGGCCCTCGTAGGGCGCGAACTGACCGGCGTAGCAGTCGATGTTGTTGGTCTTGGCCACCTCGCACGCCGCGACGAGTTCCGTCCACGTCTTCGGGGCGGCGGGGAGCAGGTCGCTGCGGTAGTACAGCAGCCCACCGTTGGTGTTCTTGGGTGCCGCGTACTGGGTGCCGTTGTAGGTGGCACTTTCCACGGTGGCGGGGAGGATTCCGGTGTTGTCGACCGCGAACTCACCGGTCAGCGGCTGCAGCCAGCCCTTGGCCGCGAACTCCGCGGTCCAGGGCACGTCGAGTGCCACGACGTCGTAGTCGGACTGCTTGGCCTGCAGGTGCTGGACGAGGTCGTCGTGCGCCTGATCGGCGTCGTTCGACTGCTCCTTGAACGTCACCTGCTCGTCCGGGTGCTCGGCATTCCACGCGTCGATGATCTGGCGGACGACCCCGGTCTCGGTGGTGTCCTTGCCCTCGACGTACGTGATGGGTCCGCGGCCGTCGAGGTTCTCCGACGTGGAGTCGCTGCCGCTGTCGCTCGAGCACGCGGTGAGCGTGACCAGCGACGCAGCGGTGGCAAGCACCGCGGCGCGCCGGACCGCTCTCGAAATCTGAACCATGGAGTCTCCCCGTAGGTAGATGTGGATGAACCCGCCACCGGCACCGGGATTCCGGCACATTGCACACGAAATCCGTCGGCACCGGTGCGGTGTCGGAACATACTGTGGCACGGAACACGGCCGAAGTGCCGCATTACCCCCGACCTGAATCGTTCAGGAACGGCGGCGCGGACTCCGCGGCTAGCTCAGCCGGTATCCCTCGGACGCCGAGAACAGGTGTACCGCGGCGGGATCGACGTGCAGTTTCACCAGGTCGCCCTTGCGTGGGGGGTTCCGCCAATCGGCGCGTGCCACCAGCTGGTGTGTCTCGCCGTTGACGGTGCTGCGACCGTAGATGTAGGCGTCGGATCCGAGCTCCTCGACCACCGCGACCTCCATCGGGATGCCCGTGGTGGACAGCTCGAGGTGCTCGGGACGGATGCCCACCACCACCTGGGTTTCGGACGATTCCGAGCGCAGTTGGCGGGGCAGGGGAATCGTCGCGTCGCCGAGCACGACCCCGTCCGGAGTGATCGGCAGGGTGAACAGATTCATCGACGGCGAACCCATGAAGCCGGCGACGAACACGTTGGCCGGCTTGCTGTAGAGGTCGCGCGGCGAAGCGCACTGCTGCAGCACCCCATCCTTGAGCACAGCCACCCGATCACCCATCGTCATCGCCTCGACCTGGTCGTGGGTCACGTACACCATCGTGGTCTCGAGGCGGCGCTGAAGTTGCGCGATCTGCGTCCGCGTCTGCACGCGGAGCTTGGCGTCGAGGTTCGACAGCGGCTCGTCCATCAGGAACACCTGAGGTTGCCGGACGATCGCACGGCCCATCGCGACCCGCTGACGCTGACCGCCGGACAGCGCCTTGGGCTTGCGGTCGAGGTACGGCTCGAGGTCGAGCAGCTTGGCCGTCTCCTCGACGCGCTGCCTGATGTCGGCCTTCGGTTTCCCGGCGAGCTTCAGCGCGAAACCCATGTTCTCGGCCACCGACATGTGCGGATAGAGGGCGTAGTTCTGGAACACCATCGCAATATCCCGCTGCTTCGGCTCCTGGCCGGTGACGTCCCGGTCGCCAATGAGGATTCGCCCACTGTGCACGTCTTCGAGTCCCGCGAGCATGCGCAGTGATGTGGACTTGCCGCAGCCGGAGGGTCCGACCAGCACGAGGAACTCACCGTCCTCGATCTTCAGATCGAGCTGATCGACGGCCGGCTTGTCCGAGCCGGGGAACAAACAGGTGGCACCGTCATAGGTCACTGTGGCCATGAACGTCGAAGTCCCTTCTACCCGGCGCAGCGCGCGCACGTGCGTGCGAATGTACCTTTCCGGGTCCCGAGGCGCTCCGCGCCCGTGCGCGGTTGAGGAGTGTCTGGACTCGTCAACCACTCACGGGCGTAGCCTGCCCTGGTGAGTTCCGACAAGATGCTGACCCGCATCGGTGGGCTGCTCCGGCAGGCGGAATCCACCGACAACCCGCACGAGGGTGAAGCGTTCATGGCCGCGGCGCAGCGGCTCGCGACGGCCGCCTCCATCGACCTGGCCGTGGCCCGGTCACACGCTGCGGGCAAGGAGAAGCGGGCTACCCCTACTCAACGCCTGATCACCATCGGGGAACCGGGCAAGAAGGGACTGCGCACCTACGCGCAGCTGTTTCTGGTTATCGCCGCCGCCAACGACGTCCAATGCGACATCGCACAGACGTCGGCCGTGATCTACGCCTACGGATTCGCCGGCGACATCGACGTGTGCGAGGCCCTGTACACGAGCCTGCTGATCCAGATGGTGAGGGCGTCCGACGCCTACATCAAATCGGGCGAGTACCGGAACGAGACGACGATGCGCACCCAGGTCGAGCAGCGCGGACGGCGTCGGGTCCGGACCACGGTGCGGCGACCGGTTGCGGGTGTGACCGCCCGGCTGAACTTTCAACTCGCCTACGCAGCACGCATCGGGCACCGCCTCGCCGACGCGAAGAGGGACGCCGAGGACGAGGCGACGTCCGTTCCGGAGTCGTCGGCGGAGACCGCGCTAGTGCTGCGCGACAAGCAGCTCGAGCTGAAGGACTACTACTCCGAGAACTCTCAGGCACGCGGGACGTGGCGTGGGGCGCGCGCGTCGGCGGGCCACGCGTCGGGCGCTCGCCGGGCCGGGGACCGGGCCGCACGGACGGCGCGATTGAGCAATTCGCCCGAGCTGTCGACCGCACGAAAACAGATTCCGTCGTGAGGCGCACCCGCGACACCCAGCGTGCTGCCGTCTATGAGGCGGAAGCGTTGGTGCGCACGATGTTCGATCGCGCCGACGAGCGTGGGCTGCGCGTCGTCGACGTGCTGGGGTCGCAGGTGACGCTGCCGGTGGAACGGAAATTCGCGTCCATCGAGTCGGTGCAGGACTACGTGAACCGGGTGCTCGCTCTCAACTGGGTGCGGGAGACGTGGGCGCGAGCCGCCACGCCGATCCATGTGCGCACGAGGGCGGGCAGCAAGGCCGCGCACTACGAAAGTGACTGCGCCACAATGGCCGTCCCCGAGTACCGCAGCGGCAAAGCCTGGGCATTCCGGGAACTGGTGGTACTGCACGAGATCGCACATCACCTGGACCCCTCCGACCCCGACGATCCGAGCACCGCGGCACACGGACCGGAGTACGTCGACCGCTACCTCACCTTGGTGGGTGAAATCATCGGCCCGGAAGCAGCGTTCGTCCTGCGGGCGATGCTGCTGGCGGGTGGTGTGCGGCTGAGTTGATGTCGGTGACCAGCACAGCCGGATCGCCCGGTCAGCGTGTCCAGTTCAACGTGCTGATGTCCACGTCGACCGCCTCGAAAGGTGCCCTGAGCGCGGTCGCGCTCGCCCAACCACGAACGAGGACACCGGCATCGGTCTCCTCGGAATCCTCGTTGTCGTCGGCGTGAATTTCGGCGAACGTGACGGTCACGAACCCGTCGTCCGCTTCACCGACGTTCGCCTGGACGGCACCGAATGCCGCGAGCGGGGCCGGGCGCAGCCCCTTCAACTCGTCGAGCGGAATGTCCGGTGCGTTCACATTCAGCACCGTGCCCGCGGTGCCGTTCTCGACGATCCAGTCCAACGCCTGCCGGCACACGACTTCGGCGGTGTCCCAATGCGTGGGGTTCGACGTGGCCAGCGACACCGCCAACGCCAGCGTGCCGTGCGTGGCGCCCGTCAGCGCCGCCCCGACCGTGCCCGAATGCAGAATCGCGTGACCAGTGTTGGGGCCGTGATTGATTCCCGACAGCACGATGTCCGGTGGCGGCCCGAACGCACCGCTCGTCGCCACGAAACTGATCAGCGCGGGGGACGCTTCCACCGCATGGACCGCCACCCCGGGAAGGTCCGGGAATTCCCGCCTCGACATCCGCAGCCGGCCGTTGCTTTCCAACGCGGTCAGCGACGCGCTCGCTCCACTGCGCTCCTCGTGCGGTGCCGCGACCACCACGTCGAGTCCGGCGGCGAACGCCAGGCGGGCGAGCAGGGAAATACCGTGACTGTCCACGCCGTCGTCATTGGTGACCAGAGCCCTCACTGCTTCTGACCCTTCGGCTCGGTCATCCGCCGCACCCGAATGTTCTCCACCATCTTCGCGATCAGGTCCGGTTGTCCCGTCGCGAGACCACGGCGCGTCACGTTCACAGCGCCGGCTGCGGCGCCGAACTGCAATGCGTCGTTCATCGATTTGCCGCGGGCCAAGGCTGCGGCGATACCGGCGGTCATCGAGTCTCCGGCACCCCGGTGGTCGACGATATTCATGGGCGGAATCAGCACCTCCCAGATGTCGCCGTCGACGAGGGCCATCGCCGGATCTCCTGCTCGTGAGACGACGACGTGGTCGGCTCCTTCCGCCGCAAGGGCACGCATCGCTTCGGCTAGATCCTCCGGCTTCTCCGACTGCGCGTGCCCGTCCTCGATGAGATCTTCATGGCTCACCTTCAGTACAGTCAGGCCACCCTCGAGGGCCGCCGTCATCGTGGGACCGGACAGGTCGGCAACCACCGGAACCTTCAACGCCCGAAGATCTCCCACCAACCGGGTGTAAATCTCCGGGGGCACCACGTTGTTCTCGTGTGGGCCGCCGAGCACCGCGACATCCGCTGTGATTCCCTCGGCCAGCGACCCGCCGAACAGGTCGTCGACCTCGTGCCGAGACAGGACACGTGGGCGGACCTCGGCCAGCGGCTTCCGATCACCCCCACGGCGGTCGTGTACATAGGACCCGTTCTCACCGGCCGTGGAAATCGCGCGGACCTTTATACCTTCACGCTCGATGAGGGACTGGAGGATGCCCCCCGTCTCCCCACCGAACACCCCGCACAACGTGACGTCGAGGCCGAGCGTCGCCGCCATCCTGGCAATCCATACCCCCTGTCCACCGGCGTGCACGTGCAGTTCGGTGCTCTCGTCCGGGGCGGCTTCGATCGTCACCGTCAGCAAGGGCGACGGTGCGAATACGAAGGCGGACACAGCGCTCATCGGGTCGAACCTCATCTCGGTCGTCAACGGTCTGGCCTGCCGTCAAGTACCCGGGAGTTGACCGGTTCACACGGAGTCGGTGGCCGTACCCCGTCGAGGCGAGCAAGATGGATTCGTAAACGACCTGCACGCACGGGCCCTCGACACAGGGCCGCCGCACTCATTCGAGGAGCCACGTATGACCCGTTCAGTTCGAATCGGTGTCCAGATTCAGCCGCAACACGCGCCCGACTACGGACTGATTCGCGACGCCGTTCTGCGGGCCGAAGACGCCGGCGTCGACATCGTCTTCAACTGGGACCACTTCTACCCGCTGTACGGCGACCCGGCCGGTGCCCACTTCGAATGCTGGACGATGCTCGGAGCATTCGCCGAACAGACGGAACGAGTGGAAATCGGCGCCCTCGTCACCTGCGCCGGCTACCGCAACCCGGACCTGCTCGCCGACATGGCCCGCACCGTCGACCACATCAGCGGGGGACGGCTGATCCTCGGGATCGGTTCCGGATGGTTCGAGCGCGACTACGACGAATACGGGTACGACTTCGGCACCAAGGGGTCGCGGCTGGACCTGCTGGCCGAGTACTTGCCGCGGATCACCGCCCGGTTCGGCAAGCTCGAACCCGCGCCCACGCGGCACATCCCGATCCTCATCGGGGGCGGCGGCGAGAAGAAGACACTGCCCCTCGTCGCACAGTACGGCGACATCTGGCACAGCTTCAGCGACATCGAAACCCACGCGCGGAAGTCGGGCATCCTCGCCGACCGCTGCGCCGACCACGGTCGCAACCCCGACACCATTGCGCACTCCACGTCCTGGCCGGGCTCGGACGAAGCCGCCGCCTACGTCGACGCCGGGGTCACACTGTTCACCGTCGGCACCAGCGGACCCGACTTCGACCTCACCGAACTGAAGGAAGCCATCGCGTGGCGGGACGAGAACACCCCGCCGCCGTTGTCGGGCCTCGCATAGGCGCTCCGCGCCCGTGAGTGGTTAACGAGTCTCTGCACTCGTTAACCACTCACGGGCGGCGCAGCCGCCTACAGCCGTTCGAGGACCATGGCCATGCCCTGGCCACCACCGACGCACATGGTTTCGACACCGAACTGCTTGTCGCTGGACTGCAGGTTGTTCAGCAGGGTCGCGGTGATCCGGGCACCGGTCATGCCGAACGGGTGACCGAGGGCGATCGCACCGCCGGAGACGTTGAGTTTGTCCTCATCGATGCCGAGTTCCCGCGCCGACCCGAGGACCTGCACCGCGAACGCCTCGTTGATCTCGAACAGGTCGATGTCGGAGATACCCATCCCGGCGATGGCCAGGGCCCGCTTGGTGGCCTCGATCGGGCCCAGCCCCATGATCTCCGGCGAGAGCCCGGACACCCCGGTCGACACGATCCGCGCCAGCGGGGTCAACCCCAGCTCCTTGGCCTTGGTGTCGGACATGATCACCAGGGCGGCGGCGCCGTCGTTGAGCGGGCACGCGTTGCCGGCGGTCACGGTGCCGTCCGGCCGGAACACCGGCTTGAGCTGCGACACGGCCTCGTAGGTGGTGCCGGCGCGGGGGCCGTCGTCCTTCGACACGACGGTGCCGTCGGGCAGCGTCACCGGGGTGATCTCCCGCTCGAAGAAACCGCTGTTGATGGCCGCCTCCGCCCGGTTCTGCGAGCGCACCGCCCACCGGTCCTGCTCCTCGCGGGTGATGCCGGTGATCTGGGCGACGTTCTCCGCGGTCTGGCCCATCGCGATGTAGGTGTCGGGGACGAGCCCTTCCTCGCGGGGGTCGACCCACTGCTGGCCGCCCTGGGCGAGCTTCTCGGTGCGGGCCTGGGCGTCGGCGTAGAGCGGGTTCTGGGTGTCGGGCAGCGAGTCGGAGCTGCCCTTGATGAACCGGGACACCGTCTCGACACCGGCGGAAATGAACACATCACCCTCGCCGGCCTTGATCGCGTGCAGCGCCATGCGGGTGGTCTGCAGCGACGAGGAACAGTAGCGGGTGATGGTGGTGCCGGGAATGAAGTCGTAGCCCAACTGCACGGCGACGTTGCGGCCCATGTTGAAGCCCTGCTCGCCGCCGGGCAGCCCGCAACCCAGGATCAGGTCGTTGATGTCGGTGGGGTCGAGGGCGGGGACCTTGTCCAGGGCAGCCTGCACCATCTGCGCGGCCAGGTCGTCCGGGCGCATGCCCTTGAGCGACCCCTTCATGGCGCGACCGATCGGGGAACGGGCGATGGAAACGATGACGGCCTCGGGCATGCGGAACTCCTACGATTCGATTCTAAGCGTCTGCTTATTTTCTAAGCGTTTGCATATATTGACTGTCGGGCTCATATCCTGTCAAGGTCTGCGGCCCGTGCGCCTTTCTGGTTTGTCAGCAGCTGTCGCGGGTCTGACGGCCGGATTCACGGGTCGCGCGCGCTGCCCGCCGTGCTTCGTCCATCGTCGTCACTCCTCTTGTATGTATGCCAAACGAGAGGAGTGACGGGCGTCGCTCACGCGTCTTCCGACCCCGCTCGTCAGCCACCGCCGGGGTTACGCTGCTCACCATGTTTTCTTCCGTGGGAGCGAAGATCCGTGTGGTGGTGGCATTGTTGCTGACCGCCCTGATGGCGCTGACCCTGTCGTCGTGTTCGAGCGACAGCAGTTCTTCGGGGGCGGCGCCACAGGATCTGTGTGCGCCACCGGGAGTCGGCGCCGCGACCGCTGCGCCCACCAACCTGGACGCATCGGCGGGCGCCGGCGCGGAAGATCGCTACACCACGCCCGATGTCACCCCGCTGAACCAGATCGATACGTCGAAGCTGAACCTCATCACCCCCGGCGTTCTGACAGTGGGCACGCTGTCGGACGCACCCCCGAGCATCTGCGTGAACGCCGAGAACCAGTTCACGGGATACGACAACGAACTCCTGAAGGCCGTCGCGGCGAAGCTCGGTCTGCGCGTCGACTTCGTCGGCACCGAATTCGCCGGACTCCTCGCGCAGGTGTCGGGGCGACGGTTCGACGTGGGATCGTCCTCGATCACGACGACGGACGAGCGGCGTAATACCGTCGGCTTCACCAACGGCTACGACTTCGGCTATTTCTCCCTCGTCGTCCCCAACGGCGGACCCATCAAGGGCTTTGACGACCTGAACGCGTCCACCCGCATCGGCGTCGTGCAGGGCACCGTGCAGGACGACTACGTCGTCAACACACTGAAGCTCGACCCGGTGAAGTTCCCCGACTACGCCACGGCGTACGCGAACCTGAAGTCGGGGCAGATCGACGCATGGGTGGCGCCGTCGCAGCAGGCGGAAGGTGCCATCGCTCCGGGGGATCCGACGTCGATCGCGCAGAACACGTTCAGCGTCAACAACTTCGTCGGGTGGGCTGTCGCGAAGGAGAACCAGCCTCTGGTCGACGCGCTGAACTCCGGTCTCGACGCGACCATCGAGGACGGCACGTGGGCGGAACTGTATTCGGACTGGGTGCCTCGCGAACTGCCCGAGGGATGGAAGCCCGGCAGCAAGGCGGCGCCGATGCCGGACCTGCCGGACTTCGCGGCGCTCGCCGCCGAGAACATCGAAACCGACGCCGAGACCCCGGTGAACGAACCGAAGTCGACACTGGCACAGCTGAAGGACACGTTCTTCGACTGGGACCTGTACGCGCGGGCATTCCCCGATCTACTGAAAACCGGCCTGCCGAACACCCTGATTCTCGCGTTGGCGTCCGGCATCGTCGGCACCGTGCTGGGCATGCTGCTCGCGATGGCCGGAATCTCCCGCACGCGGTGGCTGCGGTGGCCGGCTCGGGTCTACACCGACGTGTTCCGCGGGCTTCCCGCCGTGGTGATCATCCTCATCGTCGGGCTCGGTGCGGGACCGGTGGTGAGAGGCCTCACCGGAAACAACCCGTACTGGCTGGGGGCCGCCGCACTGTCGCTGCTGGCGTCCGCCTACATCGGTGAGATTTTCCGGTCAGGAATCCAGAGCGTCGAACCGGGGCAGCTCGAGGCCGCCCGGGCCCTGGGTTTCAGTTACCGCAAGTCGATGACGCTGGTGGTGATCCCCCAAGGTGTGCGGCGGGTGCTGCCCGCACTGATGAACCAGTTCATCTCCCTCATCAAGGACTCGTCGCTCATCTACTTCCTCGGCCTGCTCGTCACGCAGCGCGAATTGTTCGCCGTGGGACGCGATCTCAACGCGCAAACCGGAAACCTGTCGCCCCTCGTCGCAGCCGGCCTGTTCTATCTCGCCATGACGATTCCGCTGACACACCTCGTCAACTACATCGACCACCGTCTGCGCACCGGCCGCGCCGACACGTCCGGCACGCTCGATCCGGTGGAACAGTCCATCGTCGTGGAAAGGGGATAAGGCGATGGCCGTCTCTCTCACTGGCACCAACCTGCACCTCGCGTTCGGCACCAACAAGGTGCTCCGCGGCGTCGACATCCACGTCGACGCCGGGGACACCGTCACCGTGATCGGCCCGTCCGGTTCCGGAAAGTCCACCCTGCTCCGAGTGCTCAACCGGCTGCACGAACCCAATCAGGGCGATATTTTGATCGACGGCAAGTCGGTGCTGAAAGACAACCCGGACACGCTGCGGCAGCAGATCGGCATGGTGTTCCAGCAGTTCAACCTGTTCCCGCACAAGACCGTCGTCGACAACATCGCACTCGGCCCACGCAAGCTCAAAGGCCTGTCCAAGGAGGAGGCGCGGACGCTGGCGCTCGAACAGCTCGAGCTCGTCGGACTGGCGCACAAGGCCGATTCGCGGCCGGGCAACCTGTCCGGCGGTCAGCAACAGCGGGTCGCGATCGCCCGGGCGCTGGCCATGAAACCCGAGGTGATGTTCTTCGACGAGGCCACCTCCGCGCTCGACCCCGAACTGGTGAAGGGGGTCCTCGCGTTGATGGCCGACCTTGCCAAGGGCGGCATGACCATGGTCGTGGTCACCCACGAGATGGGCTTTGCCCGTGAGGTGTCGGACACGGTGCTGTTCATGGACCACGGTGCTGTGGTCGAGACCGGTACGCCGGAGCAGCTTTTCGACAAACCGCAGACCGAGAGACTGCAGCAGTTCCTGTCCCAGGTGCTGTAGGCCGCTGCGCCGCCTATCGAATCAGCCCGTAGAACCCCTCGATGTGTTCGCGGACGAGGGTGGACGCCTTGGTGCCGTGCCCGCGGCGTAGGGCGGCGACGATGGCGCGGTGCTCGCAGCGCAGGTTCTGCGCGACCTCGTTCCAGTCGTCGAGCTGCGGAACGGCTTGCAAGACGTAGCCGGAAATCGATTCGCGGAGCGAGACCATCATGGCCTCGACGAGGACGTTACCTGCGAGCGCGGCCATCGCGACGTGCAGATCGGCGTCGAGCCGGTGGAAGGCCTCCGGCGTCAAGGTTTCGCCGTCCATGGCGTCGAGCAGTGCATCGAGCCCCTGCAGGTCGAGTTCGCCTGCCCGTTCGGCAGCCTCCTGCACCGCCCACGACTCCAGCAGGATGCGAGTCTGGACGACGTCACGGATCGGCAGCGTGTGCGTCGCCATATGCAGTCGCAGGGCCACTCCGATGGACGCGGCCGGATCTGCCGCCACGATTGCCCCCGAGTCCGGACCCGAACCCACCGCCGTGCGGACGATGCCCATCGCTTCGAGCACTCGGATGGCCTCCCGGACGGAGGAGCGGCCGACCCCGAGCTCTTCGGCGAGCGCACGTTCGGCGGGCAATCGGTCGCCGACCACGAGTTTTCCGTCCGCCAGATCCCGCTCGATCCGCTGCAGGACCACCTCGTGTGTACGCACAGTCGGAGTTTACCTGGTGTGGTCTGACCACAGTGCGCTACTGTGGTCAGACCACAGCCCAGCCGGTTGGAGGACCGATGAAGATCGCCTTGTTCGCCACATGCCTGGCGGATGCCCTGTTTCCCGACTGCGCCACCGCCACGGTCCGGCTGCTCGAACGCCTCGGCCACCAGGTGGTGTTTCCGCCGAAGCAGACGTGTTGCGGGCAGATGCACGTCAACACCGGTTACCAGGCGGAGGCGCTTCCGCTGGTCCGCCATCACGTCGAGGCGTTCGAGAGCGAATCCTGGGATGTGGCGGTCGCACCGTCCGGTTCGTGTGTCGGATCCGTCCGTCATCAGCATGCAATGGTGGCGCGACGCTACGGTGACGAGTCCCTCGCCTCGCGTGCCGAGGATCTCGCTGCCCGCACCTACGAGCTGTCGGAGCTGCTGGTCGACGTTCTGGGTGTCATTGACGTCGGCGCCTACTACCCGCATCGCGTCACCTACCACCCCACCTGCCACTCGCTCCGGATGTTGCGGGTAGGCGATAAACCCCTGCAACTGCTCCGCGCGGTTCGCGGAATGAGGCTGATCGAGCTTCCCGCCGCCGATTCCTGTTGCGGTTTCGGCGGAACCTTCGCCCTGAAGAATTCCGACACCTCGACGGCCATGCTCGCCGACAAGATGGGCAACGTGCTCCGCACCGGCGCCGAAGTGTGCAGCGCCGGCGACTCGTCCTGCCTGATGCACATCGGCGGCGGACTGTCCCGGCTACGCAGCGGAGTGCGCACCGTCCACCTCGCCGAGATCCTGGCGAGCACCGAGAAGATCGGGAGCAACGCATGACCACGTTCCTCGGCTCACCCACCTTCCATGCGGGCACCGGAAACATCCGGGGCACAGAATCTTTCCCCGACGCGGCGCGAAAGTCACTCGCTGATACCCAGTTGCGCGCCAACCTGGGGGCGGCAACCACCACCATCCGAAACAAGCGGATCGCCGCGGTTGCCGAGGTCGACGATTGGGAGGAGCTGCGCCGAGCGGGCAGTGCACTGAAGGCGCAGGTGATGTCCCGGCTGCCGGAACTGTTGGTGCAATTCGAGGAAAACGTCACCGCTCGTGGGGGAACCGTCCACTGGGCGCGCGACTCGGAAGAGGCCAATCGGATCATCACCGACCTCGTCCGGGCCACCGGATCCGACGAGGTCGTGAAGGTCAAGTCGATGGCCACCCAGGAGACGGGCCTGAACGAGTACCTCGAGGTGAACGGGATCGCGGCGATCGAGACGGACCTCGCCGAGCTCATCGTGCAACTCGGACACGACAAGCCGAGTCACATCCTGGTCCCCGCAATCCACCGGAATCGCGCTGAAATCCGGGAGATCTTCGTGAAGTCGATGCCAGACATCGATGCCGGCATCACCGACGATCCGCGGGCGCTGGCAATGGCCGCGCGGGCACACCTTCGACGAAAGTTCCTCTCCGCCAAGGTGGCGATCAGTGGCGCGAACTTCGGTGTCGCCGAGACTGGGACGCTAGCGGTGGTGGAATCGGAGGGCAACGGACGGATGTGCCTCACCCTCCCCGACACCCTGATCACGCTGATGGGCATCGAGAAGCTGGTGCCCGCGTTCACCGACCTCGAAGTCTTCATGCAACTGCTTCCCCGCTCCTCGACGGCCGAACGCATGAATCCCTACACCTCCATGTGGACCGGCGTTCATCCCGGTGACGGACCGCAGAACTTCCACGTCGTCCTGCTCGACAACGGTCGCACCAACGTCCTCGCCGACGATGTGGGACGCTCAGCTCTGCACTGCATTCGGTGCAGCGCCTGCCTGAACGTGTGCCCCGTCTACGAGCGAGCGGGCGGCCACGCGTACGGCTCCGTCTATCCCGGGCCGATCGGCGCGATCCTCAGCCCGCAACTCACCGGCACCACCGGCCACGACGACCCCAATGCCTCACTGCCCTATGCGTCGACACTGTGCGGTGCGTGCTTCGACGCGTGCCCCGTACGCATCGACATCCCGAGCATCCTGGTGCATCTGCGGGCCGAGCAAGTCGATTCGGAACGGCACGGCCTCCCCGGCGGGCAGGACCTCGCGATGAAGGCCGCCGGCTTCGTGATGGGATCCGAGAAGCGGTTCGCCGCTGCCGAGACGGCGTCCAGGATCGGCCGGGTGCTCGGCGGGAAGAAGGGACGCATCACGTCGCTGCCGTACCCGGGATCGAAGTGGACGTCGAGCCGAGACCTTCCCTCCCCACCGAAGGAAACCTTCCGGCAGTGGTGGGCCCGCACCCACGAGGACACCGAATAATGGACGCCCGCAACGCTATACTGGCCAGGATCCGATCGGCGATCGCTGATGCACCCACTCCCGAACCCGTGCCCCGCGACTATCACCGGAAGCCGATGTCCGGTCCCGGAGACGTCGAGAAGTTCGCCCACACCGTCGACGACTACCGCGCCCAGGTCCATCGCGCCGACGAGAGCACGGTCGCCGAGGTCGTCACCGGGTTGATCGCGGAAGGGGCGCGCGCCGTCGTCCCACCGGATCTGCCGGAGTCGTGGCGACCACGACGTGGCGTCGTCGTCGACGGTGCACCCGCGGAGTTGTCGACACTCGAACTCGACGCGATAGAGGTCGTCGTCACCGGGTGCACTCTGGGCATCGCGGCCACCGGGACAATTGTTCTCGACGGCGGCGTCGGTCAAGGCAGACGGGCACTGACCCTGGTCCCCGATCACCACATCTGCATCATCCGCGCCGACCAGATCGTCGACACCGTGCCGCAAGCCTTCCACGCCCTAGACCCGACCAGGCCGCTCACGTTCATCAGCGGCCCCAGCGCCACCAGCGACATCGAGCTCAACCGCGTCGAAGGCGTCCACGGCCCCCGCACCCTGGACGTCGTGATCGTGCGCTAACGCCTGTGCGTGGCCGGCGAGTCCAGAGACTCGTTAACCACTCACGGGGCGCGGAGCGCCCTCTCGGCGAGGGCCACGGTGGCGTCGACGATGGTGGCACCGCCGAACATCACGGCGTCGTTGTGCCCCACGCCTGGCAGTGCCACCCGCTCGACCGGTCCGCGGGCGGCGTCGGCGACCCGTTCGCTGTGGTCGGGAGGCACGATGGTGTCGGCCGTCCCGTAGACCACGGTGGTGGGCACGTCGACTCGTGCCACCGACTCCGCGACCGGGAATCGGTCGCGCAGCAGCAACCGGACCGGCAGGAACGGGTAGTGCCGGGCCCCGAGCGAGGCCAGGTCGACGAACGGTGATCGCAGCAGCATCCCCGCCGGCGGATACTCGGTGGCGAGTTCGGTGACCACACCGGTGCCCAAGCTTTCACCGAAGTACAGCAACCGCTCGCGGGGCACCCGGCGCTCGTCGACGAGGTGCCGGTAGGCCGCACGGACGTCGAGTGCCAGTCCTTTCTCGCTGGGCTCACCCGGGTTGCCGCCGTACCCGCGGTAGTCGAAGAGCAGGGTGGCGAAACCGGCGTCCGCCAGGTCGGACGCCAGCAATGCCCGATCCGCCCTGTTACCCGCATTCCCGTTGGCGACGAGCACGGTCATCTCCCGGCTCGCACCGACCGGAGGCACGTACCAGGCGCCCAGCTCGAGGCCGTCCGACGTCGTCAGTGTGACGTCCTCGGCGCGGATGAACAGCTGTAGGGCCGATGGCACCGGGGAGGCGTCGGGGAAGTAGATCAGCTTTCGCTGCAACGCCCACATGGCAGCGATCAGCAACGCGGCGACCGTGAGCGCAATGAGCAGGCCACGAGTCAGTGCCGGTGGTGTGAGCCGGTCCACGCCAGCAGCTCGGTCACGGGCAGAGTGTTGATCACGTTCGCCGGCTCGACGCCGCGTTCGGCGGCGCGTTCACAGGCGTAGCCCTGCCACGCGAGCTGACCGGTGCAGTGGGCGTCGGTGTCGACGGAGAACAGGCAGCCGCTCGCGAGCGCGAGATCGATCAGGCGGCCGGGCGGATCCCGCCGCTCGGGCCGGGCATTGATCTCCACCGCTGTGCCGTGCTCGCGGCACGCGTCGAATACTTTCTCCGCATCGAACTTCGATTCGGGCCGCGTGCCCCTGTTTCCCGCGACGAGTCTTCCGGTGCAATGCCCTAGAACATCGACGTGTGGGGATTTGACCGCCTGCACCATCCGCTTCGTCATCGTGGCGCGGTCGCTGTCGAGGTGGGAGTGCACACTGGCGACGACGACATCGAGGTCCGCGAGCAGATCGTCGTCCTGGTCGAGGGACCCGTCGTCGAGGATGTCGACCTCGATGCCGGTGAGGACGCGGAACGGCGCGAGTTCGGCATTCAATTCGGCGATCACGCTCAACTGGGCGAGCAGGCGCTCCGACGTCAGTCCGTTGGCGGCCGTCAGTCGCGCCGAGTGATCGGTCAGCGCGCAGTACTCGTGCCCCAGGGTGGCCGCCCGGCGCATCATTTCCTTGATCGGGCACCGGCCGTCCGACCAGTCCGAATGCGTGTGCAGGTCGCCGCGGAGGGCGTCGAGTAATTCCATGCCGCCGAGTCCGATCGGCTCGGCGGAACTCCGCAGGTACGTGAGATAGGGCGGCACCGACTCCGCGCACTCCCGGATGATCGCGGCAGCTTCGGCCCCGACGTCGGGTAGCGACTTCCAGTTGTCGTTCTGCTGGGCGGCTCGCTCCCGGGCCGACAGATTCGCGACCACGTCCGCGGCCCGCCGGAAAGCGGCAATCCGGTATGTCTCGGCACGTGAGCGCTCGAGCCAGAACGCTATTTCCCGCAGCGCCTCCACCGGGTCCATCTCTCCATGGTGCACGGCCGACAGGCCGTCCGCCAGACGTAGAAGCAACGACTTAGGGTCGCCTCGTTCGTCGCCCGTTCACGCAGGTGTTCCCTTTCCCTTGTTTACGACTTCTACGGTGCCGAAGTTATTCCACTTCTAATCGGGAGCCACGGTGAGCTTGAAACCCCTCGCACTGTTCGTCACCCACGACGGCGTGTCGTCGCGCGCCGCCGTCACCTGCCAGTACAAGTGCGGCAACGCCTGCTCCCACGACGTGCCCAACGATTCGCAGGGTGAGTACTTCCGCGACATCGCCCGTGCGGCACTCTCCCGGCGGGGCGTCCTGCGCGGTGCCGGGATGGCGGTGCTCGCCGTGGGTGCGGGCAGTGCGCTCGCAGCATGTTCGACCGACTCGGACAGCGGCAGTAGTTCGAGCACAGGGGGCTCGGACAATGCCGCGCCGAACGGCACGAACTTCACGGCCGTGGCCCCGAACACCGAGGACGCCGTCGTCGTTCCCGAGGGATACGAGCAGGCGGTCGTGATCGGCTGGGGTGACCCGGTCCTCGCCGGCGCCCCCGCATTCGACTTCGACAATCAGACCGCGGCCGCGCAGGCGCAACAGTTCGGATACAACAACGACTTCGCCGGACTCCTCCCCGTCGACGGCCAGCCCGACACGTTCCTGTTGGTGGTCAATCACGAGTACAGCAGCGAGCCGTTCATGTTCAAGGGGTATGACGCCGACAATCCATCTCCCGAACAATTCCAGATCGCACTCGCCGCCCATGGACTGTCCGTGCTGCAGGTGAAAGGTCAGAGCGGCTCCGGCAAGCTCACTCCCGGTTTCGGACCCTACAACCGGCGCATCACCGCGACCACCGAGTTCGTCGTCACCGGGCCCGCGGCCGGCAGCGACTTCCTGAAGACGTCTGCCGATCCGACGGGCACCAGGGTCCTCGGCACCCTCAACAACTGCTCCGGCGGCCTCACGCCATGGGGCACGGTGCTGTCGGGTGAGGAGAACTTCAACCAGTACTTCGCGAACGCCGAACTGGTCACCGACCCGGTCGTCGCCGCGCGCTTGAAGCGTTACGGCCTGGAAGGTGCTGCCTCCGAACGTAAGTGGGAGCGTTCCGACCGCCGTTTCGACCTGACGCAGGACCCCAACGAGGTGAACCGCTTCGGGTACGTCGTCGAGGTGAATCCCTGGGATGCCGCGTCCGCGCCGGTCAAGCACACCGCACTCGGCCGGTTCAAGCACGAGGCCGCGACCATCCACGTCACCGACGACGGCACCGTGGTCGCCTACAGCGGGGACGACGAGCGTTTCGACTACATGTACAAGTTCGTTTCCAGCCGAAAGATGATGGAAGGCAACAGCCAGGCGGCCGTGCGCCACAACATGACATTGCTCGACGCCGGCACACTGTACGTCGCCAAGTTCACCGGCAACTCCCCGGACGAGGTCGACGGCTCCGGCACGCTGCCGTCGAGCGGTTCCTTCGACGGCACCGGCGAGTGGATTCCGTTGCTCCGCACTGGCGAAGACGGCAGGGGCGAGTCCCTCGTCGACGGCATGAGCGCCGAGGAGGTCGCGGTTTTCACCCGCGAGGCCGGCGACAAGGTCGGTGCCACCAAGATGGACCGCCCCGAGGACTTCGAGCCGAACCCGAAGACCGGCAAGGTGTATGTGGCGCTGACCAACAACACCAAGCGAGGCGTCGACGGCGCTGCCGCCGCCGACGAGGCGAATCCCCGCAACAACAACAAGAACGGCCAGGTTCTCGAGCTCACCGACGACCACGCCGGCACGTCGTTCACCTGGAATCTGCTGCTCGTCTGCGGCGACCCGAAAGAAGCCGACACCTACTTCGGCGGGTTCGACAAGGCGAAGGTCAGCCCCATCTCGTGCCCCGACAACCTGGCGTTCGACACGCACGGCAATCTGTGGATCTCCACCGACGGCAACGCGCTGAAGTCGAACGACGGACTGTTCAGCGTCACCCTCGACGGCGCGAACCGCGGCGAAACCAAACAGTTCCTGTCGGTGCCGAAGGGCGCCGAGACGTGCGGGCCGATCATCGACGAGGATCGAGTGGTCGTGTGCGTGCAGCACCCGGGTGAATCCGACGACGCCAGCGCCGACAACCCCGCCTCACACTGGCCCGACGGCGGAAGTTCGCAGCCGCGTCCCGCTGTCGTCGCCGTCTGGAAGTCGGGCGGCCGGATCGGCGCCTGACCCGGTCGGTTGACCCCGGGCGGCTCACCGAGCGCCCCGGGGTCAACCGACAGGTGGCCTAACTGCCGAACGGCGACGCGCTGTTGGAGTACCGGGCGAAGTCGCCCTGCGCTCCGCTGTAGACGTTGAGGTCGACGTTGCCGTTGACACCGGGAATGCGGCCGGTGCTGGTGTACTGCCAGAAGCTCCACGTGTTCCAGCCGCCCGGAAGCGGTCCGGGGGCGTTCTGCCCGTTGTAATCGGCGATCCACAGGGGATACCCGGCGAATTCGTGGGTGTCGGCCATCGCCGTGCGCCAGAAGTTGGGATACGTGTAGATGATCGGCTGACGTCCGGTGAGCGCCCGCACCGTGTTCAGGTAGCGGTGCGTCCAGTCGATCAACGCGGCGGGCGGTAACCCACCGGAATGCTCGATGTCCAGAACCGGTGGCATGTCGCCGGGGCCGTTGATGCCCAGCACCACCGTCGAATAGAAGGCGGCCTGCGCTTCCGGTGACTGAGTGGGGTCGGCGTAGTGATAAGCGCCGCGGGACACTCCGGCCACCCGCATGGCCAGACAGTCCTGCACGAAGAACGGATTGACGTAGTTCAAGCTCTCGGTGGCCTTCACCATTGCGAAGTCGTGGCCGGCGTTGCGGACGGCGAACCAGTCGATCGGCGAACCGCCCGGATGTTGCCAGGATGCGACGTCGGGCCCCCTGACGGGTTCGGCGGCGGCAATCCCCGGCACCGCTGCTGCAACAGCCCCCGCGACGAGAATTGGTGCGATTTTGGACAGCTTTCGGACGTTCTCCCCGATATCCATGCGCCCGAGGTTAGCGCTTCGCGCCTGTGAGTACTTGTTAACCGCGGAGTGTTAATAAGTACTCACAGGCGGGTCAGCCCAACCAGTCCAGCACCGCGGCGGCGGTCCACGACTGCTGCATGCTGCCCAGGGGTTCGCCCGTGAACGGTTCGTAGTACTCGGCGAAGCTGCCGTCGCTGGCCTGTCGCAAGCCTTCGGATCGGAGCATGTGCGAGCGTTCCGCCCACCCGCGCCGTGCGAAAGCCCATGAGAACAGCCAGGTCATCACCGGCCACACCGGACCGCGCCAGTATTCACGGGACCGGAAGTCGCGCGACACCGGGGATGTCGACGGCGGCACCGCATACCGGAGATCGGGGTGTCCGCAGAATTTCGGGCCCTCGAAGGTGCGCAGCAGGGCTCGTTCGGCGTCCCGGCTCAAACCGCCGCACAGCAGCGGCGAGAACATGGCGAGGGTTTCGGTGGAAATCCACTTTCCGCTCCGCAGGTCGAAGTCCCGTGCGGCGCCGGATCGTTCGTCGGTGGTGGTGAGCACGCCCTGGCGGAAGCGTCCGGCCCAGCCGTGCAGCTCCCGCACGTCGGAATTCGGCATCGAGTGCTCCTCACCGATGGTGGCGAGGACTTCGCATGCCATCGAGAAGACCGCGCTGACGAACACGTCCTCCACGGCGAAACTCATGGCGGTGGCCAGTTCTTCGTCATCGTAGCGGACGCTCTTCATCTCCTCGAGCAGCCACAGGTACCGGTCGTACTCGCCGTTGGACGGACGCTGCGACGTATCCGCGACGACGGTCAGATCCTCGCGCAAGTACTTCGGCATCGTCCCGGTCACCACGTTGGCGTACGAGAGGTCCCAGCGCGGCGAGTTGTCCATGCCCGACTCCCAGCCGTGGAACAGGGCGATCCGGCCGTTACCGTCGAGGTCACGCGCGTGGGCCAGCCATCGGTGCCAGCGGACGAGGTCGGGCCAGCGACGGTCGAGGAATTCCTCGGCCACGGCGCGGGTGGTGCGCCCGTGCCGGCGTGAATGGTCGAGGATGCGCTGCACGGCGATGGCATGGACCGGTGGTTGCGTGATGCCGGACGTCTGCGGCCCGTTGGGGGCGTGCGCCGCGAGCGTCGCGGTCTCCCACCTGGCCGGCCCGGGAAAGTAACCGTCCACCCCGTTAGCGAACACGATGTGCGGAATCATCCCGTTCTTCCATTGCGCCGACAGCAGGGTGTCGAGTTCGACTACGGCTCGTTCGACGCTCAGCGGCGCCAAACCGACAGCAACGAACGCGGCGTCCCAGCTCCACATGTGCGGGTAGAGGCGGGGCGCCGCGCTGGTCATCGTGCCCAGGTCGTTGCCGCGAAGCAGATACGCAGCACGCGCTGCGAGCTGTGTCGGGGTGAATCCGGGGTCCGCCATCGCACCATTGTGCTGCGGGTTCCGTCGGATTGCGCGCCGTCGGGCTATGAAGCCGGCGACACCGGTTCGTTGGACTCGAGTTTCGAGTGCGTCCGGGAGTAGAAGAAGTACACGAGGAGGCCGAGAATCAGCCAGATTCCGAATCGCAGCCAGGTCTCCCAGGGGAGTGAGAGGATGAGCCACCCGGAGAAGACCACACCGATGATCGGCACCACCGGCATGAACGGCAACCGGAAGGAGCGGGGCACCTCGGGGCGGGTATGCCGTAGGACGGCCACTGCGATGCAGACGACGATGAAGGCCGACAGGATGCCGATGTTGGTCAGCTCGGCCACCGTGTTGATGGGCAGGAAGCCGGCCATCAATGCGGAGCCGACGCCCACGATCCAGGTGACCCGAGTGGGCACCTTCCGCACCGGATGGGTCTTGGCGAACCATTCGGGCAGCAGACCGTCCCGGCTCATCGCGAACCACACCCGGGTCACGCCGAGCATGAAGGTGAGCACCACGGTGATGATGCCGACGATGGCGCCGACGGCGATGATGTTCGCGACTCCGGGCATCCCGACGGATTCGAATGCGGTGGAGAAGCCGCTGTCAGGGCTGATCTCGGTGTACTTCTGCATTCCAGTGAGTACCAGGGTCGCGAGCACGTACAGGGCCATGGCGATGCCGAGCGAGTACAGGATCGCCTTGGGCAGATGCTTCTTCGCTTCCTTCGACTCCTCGGCGGCGGTGCTCATCGCGTCGTAGCCGAAGACGGCGAAGAACACGGTCGCCGCTCCGGTCATCACTGCGGCGGTGCCGAACGGAAAGTAGGGGGTGTAGTTGGCGCTGTCGATGTGGAACACGCCGAGCACGATGATCAGCACGACGAGCGCCACCTTGATCGCGACCGCGACCGTCTCGAATCGCCCTACACTCTTGATGCCACGGGAGAGCACCCAGGCCGTGCCTAGGCAGAACAACGCGGCGAAGACGTCGAAGACGTGACCGTCACCGGTGCCGAGTGCGCCCATCATCCAGTCGGGCAGGGATATGCCGATCTGCTCGAGTAGGAACCGGAAGTACCCGGACACGCCGATCGCGACAACCGCGGCGACCGCCACGTACTCGAGGAGCAGATCCCAGCCGATGAACCAGCCGACTATTTCACCGAGGGCGACGTACCCGTAGGTGTAGGCGGAGCCGGCCTTGGGGATCATGCCCGCGAATTCGGCGTAACAGAGCGCGGCGGCGGCGCTGGCGATTCCCGCGATCAGGAAGGAAATCAACACGGCCGGCCCGGTCACCGAGTGCGCGACGGATCCGGCGAGGGAGAACACCCCGGCACCGATGATGCCGCCCACCCCGATCGCGGTGAGCTGCCACAACCCGAGCGATTTGGCGAGTCGCTCGTCGGCAGGCGTGTCCTCCTCGATCTCCTCGAGCGGTTTGCGGCGCAGCAGTTGGGTTCGCAACGTGACGAGTGACATCGCCGGCTTCCTTTCCCGGTGGCGCGAGACGCAGGTGAGAACAACTCAATACCTTCCGCGACCGACGTGTGACGGAAAACGCCGAACCCGGCGATACGGGACCTTGCGCAAATACCTTAGGGGGGTATGGTAGCTACCAGAGTCGGACATCGAGAGCCCAGAGAGAAAGGCACATCCGTGAGCACTTCGACCGTGATCGTCACCGGCATGACCTGCAACCATTGCGTCGCGTCGGTGAGCGAAGAAATCGGCGCCATTCCCGGAGTCACCTCCGTAGACGTCGACCTCGCCACCGGCAAGGTCGTCATCGACAGCACCACCGACCTCGATCCGCGCGCCGTCACCGACGCCGTAGAAGAGGCCGGATATTCCGTGGCCGGCTGAGTCGCCGCCCACCTGTCCGCAGGAGTAACCATCATGAACGCCACCGGTAAGTTCGCCGGTTTCACCCTCGGTCTCGTCGCCGTCTTCGCTGCCGCGACGGGAGTGGGAGCGTTGGTCGGACCGGACATCGACGAACCCACATCACACGCCGCCGACGACCCCGGCCACGGTTCCGCGGGCGACGGCACCGAAGGCCATAACACCGGAGGCCACGACCCCGGAGGCCACCCGGAAGCCGCCGACGCGACACCGAAGGGACTGCGCTCCACGCAGGACGGCTACACCCTGGAACTGGCGTCGTCGATCGCCGCCACCGGCACCGAGGTCCCCGTGCAGTTCCGCATCCTCGACCACACGGGAACTCCCGTGACGCGATACGCCGACCAGCATGAGAAACAACTGCACCTCATCGCGGTGCGCCGCGACCTGACCGGCTACCAGCACGTGCACCCCAGCCTCGACGAGTCGGGCACGTGGAGCGTCTCACTCGATCTGGCCCGGGCGGGTGACTACCGGGTGTTCGCCGACTTCATGCCTGCGGGCGGGGACGCGCTGACCCTCGGTACCGACCTGCGGGTCGCCGGCAGCTACGACCCGCAGGTCCTACCGACGGCGGAGACGACGACCACCGTCGACGGCTACACCGTCACCCTCGACGGCACCCTCGAACCCGGACAGACCTCCACCCTGACCCTCGCGGTCGGTCGTGACGGATCGCCGGTCACCGACCTGCAGCCCTACCTCGGCGCCTATGGCCACCTGGTCGCGCTTCGCACCGCTGACCTCGGCTATCTACACGTGCACCCAGAGGGACATCCCGGGGACGGCGTGACGCCCGCGGGGCCCGGCATCGACTTCGCGGTCACCGCACCCAGCCCAGGCGAGTACCGCTTGTTCCTCGACTTCCAGCACGCCGGGGCGGTTCACACCGCCGAGTTCACGGTTTCCGCACATTCCGAGGAGGAATGATGACCCGCACCACCGACGTTCCTGCGCCGGCGGGCTCCCAGGTCGAGTTGTCGATCGGCGGAATGACGTGTGCGTCGTGCGCCAACCGCATCGAGCGCAAGCTCAACAAGCTCGACGGGGTGACCGCCACCGTCAACTACGCCACCGAGAAGGCGCGGGTGCACTACTCCGCCGACGTGTCCCCAGACGACCTGGTGAGCACCGTAGAACAAGCCGGGTACACGGCGCGCTTGCCCGAGACCGGGCGACCCGTCGTGGACGAGGAGGATCCCGCCGCGAGCCTGCGACAGCGGCTCCTGGTTTCGGCCGCGTTGACCGTTCCGGTCATTGCGGTGGCGATGGTCCCGGCACTGCAGTTCACCAACTGGCAGTGGCTGTCCCTCACGCTCGCCGCACCGGTCGTGGTCTGGGGCGCGTGGCCCTTCCACCACGCCGCCTGGACCAATCTCCGGCACGGCACCGCCACCATGGACACCCTGGTGTCGATGGGCACCCTCGCCGCGTTCGGCTGGTCCTTGTACGCATTGTTCTGGGGAACGGCCGGAATTCCGGGCATGACACACCCCTTCGAACTGACGATCGCGCGCATCGACGGCAGCGGCAACATCTATCTCGAAGCCGCAGCCGGTGTCACCACCTTCATCCTCGCCGGCCGCTACTTCGAGGCCCGCGCCAAACGCCGGGCAGGCGCAGCGCTGCGGGCACTACTGGAGATGGGCGCCAAGGAAGTATCGGTGCTGCGCAACGGAGTCGAACAGTTGATCAGCGTCGACAGGCTGGCCGTGGGCGACCGCTTCGTGGTTCGTCCCGGTGAGAAGATTGCCACCGACGGCGTCGTCATCGAGGGATCTTCCGCCGTCGACGCGTCGATGCTGACCGGGGAGTCGGTGCCCGTGGAAGTGGCGCCCGACTCCGAGGTCGCGGGCGCCACCGTGAACGTCGGTGGCCGAATCGTGGTCGAGGCCAGCCGGATCGGCTCCGACACCCAGCTTGCCCAGATGGCGGAAATGGTCGAGGACGCCCAGACCGGCAAAGCGCAGGTGCAACGGCTGGCAGACCGGATCTCCGGAATCTTCGTGCCGATCGTGATCGCGCTGTCGGTGGCGACGCTGGGTTTCTGGATCGGTACCGGCGGCTCCGTCGCTGCAGCCTTCACGGCCGCGGTCGCCGTCCTCATCATTGCGTGCCCGTGCGCCCTCGGCCTCGCGACTCCGACCGCCCTGATGGTGGGCACCGGACGCGGCGCACAGCTGGGAATACTCATCAAGGGCCCGGAGGTGCTGGAATCCACCCGCCGCGTCGACACCGTCGTGCTCGACAAGACCGGCACCATCACCACCGGCACGATGTCGCTGCACGACGTTGTGACCGACGGAAGCACGGACGAGAACACCGTCCTGCGGTACGCGGGCGCCTTGGAAGATGCCTCGGAGCATCCCATCGCCCGTGCCGTCGCACGCGCCGCGCGGGACCGACTCGGCACGCTGCCGGAGGTCGAGCAGTTCGTCAACATCGAGGGACTCGGCGTTCAGGGTGTCATCGACGGACATGCGGTGGTCATCGGACGACTGACGTTGCTCCGTGATTGGTCACTGCACCTTCCCGCCGCGCTCCGCGAGGCGGTGGACGCGGCGGAAGCGAAGGGCCGAACCGCGGTCGGGATCGGCTGGGACGGTGAGGCCCGCGGTGTGCTGGTAGTCGCCGACTCCGTGAAACCGACCTCACGCGAGGCAGTGTCACAGTTCCGCCGTCTGGGTCTCACCCCGATCATGCTGACCGGCGACAACGAATCGGCAGCACGGGCCATTGCCGCCCAGGTCGGCATCGACGAGGTGATCGCGGAAGTCCTTCCCCAGGACAAGCTCGATGTGGTGAAACGACTGCAGGCCGAGGGGAAAGTGGTGGCGATGGTCGGTGACGGTGTCAACGACGCCGCCGCCCTCACCCAGGCCGACCTGGGGCTGGCCATGGGCACCGGAACCGATGTCGCGATCGAGGCCAGCGACCTCACCCTCGTGCGCGGGGATCTACGGGCCGCCGCCGACGCGATTCGCTTGTCCCGCAGAACATTGAGCACCATCAAGGGCAATCTCTTCTGGGCCTTCGCCTACAACGTGGCCGCACTGCCCTTGGCCGCTGCCGGTCTGCTCAACCCGATGCTGGCCGGCGCCGCGATGGCGTTCTCCTCGGTGTTCGTCGTCAGCAACAGTTTACGACTGCGCCGATTCCAACCACTGACCTCCGACCCGAAAGAGCGATGACCATGGCTTCCGCAGACACCCCACACGACGAGCATGCCGGACACGGCTACATCAGCGGAAAGGACGAGTATCTCAAGCGGTTACGCCGGATCGAGGGCCAGGCCCGCGGCCTTCAGCGGATGGTCGAGGACGAGAAGTACTGCATCGACATCCTCACCCAGGTTTCCGCGATGACCAAGGCGCTGCAAGCCGTGGCGCTCGGTCTGCTCGACGACCACATCAGCCACTGCGTCGTCGACGCCGCCGTCGCAGGCGGGCCGGAGGCCGAAGCCAAGATCAAGGAAGCTACCGACGCCATCGCACGCCTGGTGCGTTCCTGACCCACCGAAACGAGCACAGCTTCCAAGGGAGCAGCCATGTCTCACCAACATCAACAAGAAGTACACGTCGGGCACGCCGGGCACGACAGCCACCAGGAACACGGTGACCGGCACGCCGGACACGGGGCTCACGGCGAGATGTTCCGGGAGAAGTTCTGGGTCAGTCTTCTGCTGTCGGTGCCGGTGGTGGCGTTCAGCCACATGTTCGCCGACCTCCTCGGCTACATGGTTCCCGACTTCCCGGGAGCGTCCTGGATTCCCCCCGTCCTCGGCACCGCAATCTTCGTCTACGGCGGCGCCCCATTCCTCACAGGCGGATGGGCCGAGCTGAAGTCGCGCCGGCCCGGCATGATGCTGTTGATCAGCATGGCCATCACGGTGGCGTTTCTGGCGTCGTGGGTGACGACACTGGGACTGGGTGGGTTCAACCTCGACTTCTGGTGGGAACTGGCGCTTCTCATCGTCATCATGCTGCTCGGCCATTGGCTGGAGATGCGGGCCCTCGGCTCGGCGTCCGGCGCACTCGACGCGCTCGCGGCGCTCCTTCCGGACACCGCCGACAAGGTTACCGATGACGGAATCACCGAAGTGCCCGTCTCCGAATTGTCGGCGGGTGACCTGGTTCTGGTGCGCGCAGGCGCCCGTGTCCCCGCCGACGGCACCGTGGCGGACGGGCAGGCAGAGGTCGACGAGTCGATGATCACCGGCGAATCCGCCCCTGTCCTCCGCACCACCGGCGACAGGGTCGTGGCCGGAACCGTCGCCACGGACAGCGCCCTCCGTGTCCACGTCGACGCAGTGGGGGCAGACACCGCACTCGCCGGAATTCAGCGTCTCGTCGCCGACGCCCAGGCCTCGTCGTCGCGCGCCCAGGCCCTCGCGGATCGTGCCGCGGCGTTCCTCTTCTACTTCGCCTCGCTCGCAGGCGTTCTCACCTTCCTGGTGTGGTCGCTTCTCGGGAACGTCGACGAAGCGGTCGTGCGCACGGTGACCGTTCTGGTGATCGCCTGCCCGCATGCCCTCGGTCTGGCCATCCCCCTCGTCATCGCCATCTCCACCGAACGCGCCGCGAAGGCCGGTGTGCTGGTGAAGGACCGCCTCGCACTCGAGCGCATGCGAAATGTGGACGTCGTGCTGTTCGACAAGACCGGCACGCTGACGCAGGCCAGGCATGCGGTCACCGGAGTCGTCGCCGTCGCCGGCACCACGGAGCACGAACTGCTCGCTCTGGCAGCAGCGGTCGAGGCAGACAGCGAGCATCCCGTGGCCCGCGCCATCGTCGCCGAGGCCGCCGCCCGGGTACCCGCGAACATACACACCGACGCGTCACAGTTTCGTTCGGATCCCGGCCGGGGCGTGCGCGCGGTCGTCGACGACCATACGGTCGCGGTGGGTGGACCGGCCATGCTTGCCGGACTGGAGATCGTTGCCCCGGAATCGATTACGCGCACTATCGCGGGCTGGATCGATCGTGGCGCTTCCGTACTGCACGTGGTCCGCGACGGGGCGGTTCTGGGTGCGCTCGCGCTCGAGGACGCCGTCCGCCCGGAGTCGCGGCAGGCGGTCGACGCACTCCACGCCCGCGGTGTGAAGGTCGCGATGATCACCGGCGACGCCCGGCAGGTGGCGGACGCCGTGGCGGCCGACCTCGGCATCGACGAAACCCTCGCCGACGTACTGCCCGAAAACAAGGACGCCGAAGTCGCTGCACTGCAAAAGCGGGGACATCGGGTGGCGATGGTCGGGGACGGTGTCAACGACGCACCGGCGCTCGCCCGGGCCGATGTGGGTGTCGCGATCGGGGCGGGAACGGACGTCGCCATCGAATCTGCCGGCGTTGTCCTGGCCGCCGACGACCCCCGAGCGGTGCTGTCGATCATCGACCTCTCCCGCGCCAGCTACCGCAAGATGTGGCAGAACCTGGTGTGGGCAACCGGATACAACATCATCGCCGTCCCACTGGCCGCGGGTGTGCTCGCCTTCGCCGGTGTCGCAATCTCACCGGCAGTGGCCGCGATCCTGATGTCCGTGTCCACCGTCGTCGTCGCGCTCAACGCCCAGTTACTGCGTCGGCTCGACCTCGATCCACGACGACTGGGTCGGTTCTGACCGGGACATCGGAAGTAGACCGACGCTGAGAACTGGTTTAGTAGCAACGGGCTTGGTGGGGTTGATGAGGACTGAGGTCGCTGACGTCCGGCCTGGGCGCTTGGCGCTTGCATTTGCATGACGGCATGCCGGCTCTGCAACAGGAGTGGTCCTGTTGCGGAGTCGCCAAGTGTGTGTCGCGCCTCGGGGTCAGGCCGCTCGGGGTCGGTCCTGGTTGTGCGCGGGGATGGGTGTGCGTTCCAAGTCGACTTGCCGGGGTGGGATGAAGGCGGGGTGCCGGTCTGCTCCCATTTCGATTTCCCAGTCGCTGTGGTGGAGCAGTCGGTGATGGAACCCGCAGAGCAGCACGAGGTTGTCCATGTCGGAGGGCCCACCTTTGGACCAGTGGATGATGTGGTGGCCCTCGCACCATGAGGGTGGCGCGCCGCATCCGGGAAATGCGCATCCTCGATCTCTCGCGACCAGCGCTTTTCGTTGTCGTTTGGTCACGGTCCGGGTGGTGGTGCCGAGGTCGAGTGGCGCGCCGTGGTCGTCGAGCACGATCGGCGTGTAGATCGAGTCGCAGCTGAGGAGCCGAGCCGCTCGCAGGCTCAGCGGTCCCATCCACTCGGTCCACGCGACCCCATCGACCGCGAACAGCGACGGGTCGGTCGCGCAGGCGCCGCGCTGATCTTCTGCGCTGGAGTCGGCGTGGTTGGGGTGGTCGGCGAGGTCTTTGATGTTGATGTGGAGGGAGACGTGGGGTCGTTCTCCGCCTTCTTCGCCGGCGATTGCGGAGTTGAGGTAGCGGCGCAGCAGTTCGGTGAATCCGTCGGCCCTGCGCTGTCCGGGGGTGCGGGTGTCTGTGGTTCCGTCCTGCGCGGGTCGCGGCTTGGAGAGTCCGGAGAGCGCGGAGAGCAGCATTTCGCCGGTGACGGCGTCGAGGTCGCCTTTGACGGCGACGCGTCCGTTGAGTGTTCTGGATGCGTGGAATTCGTTGAGTTCGGTGTCTTCGGCGGGCGGCGGGTCGTCGGATTCGAAGGCGCGTTCGAGTCGAGCGATGACGGCCCGCACCGCGTCGGTGTTGGCGGTAGGACCGCTCGCCGCGTACAGCAACGCGGTTCGGCAGTCGTCCATCGCTTCGCGTGGCATGCCTTGGGGCGGTCTCTCGCAGAATTTCATGATCAGTGCGGCGTGCTCCGCCGACATCGTGGTGTCGAAGTATGCGTCCGCGATTTCCGGTTGGGAACGTAACCCTCGGCCCAACATCACGATTCGTCCCGCCGCACCGACCTCGAGCAATGTTGTGGAGGCCAGCCACATCTTGGTGTTCGGAAAGCCGAGCACATCGACCCTGCAGCGGTGGTCGACGGCACCGACCAGCCTGACCCGCAAAGCCTCGAGTCGCTGAATCTCCTCCGACACAGCAACCACCGATTCGAGCAACTCGGCCTCGGCCAGACGCCACGCATCACCGACCGCAGTCGCCAGAATCTCGTCCGACAACGCCCCCTGGATATCCTCCCCGATCCCCATGATTCAATTCTAGCTCGAACGTTTGTTCGAGTCAATGGCGAGAACGACCCACACGTCCTCGACGCCGTCTCAACGCGCCGACTGGACAACATCACAGATCTGTAGGGGCTCATTCATCACAACCGCAGGGGCTGGCAACTGGTTGCCTCGGGTGTCCCGGGTTCGGATGTGACACTCGCGCAGGCTTTCTGTTCACCGAGTGCATCATCGGCGACAGGGCGGATACCGCGGCGATCCGGTACTGCAACAGTGTCGACGGGCACGGGATCAACACCTACAACGTCCTCGACGTCGACCTCGCCTCGCCTCGCCTCGGGGATCTTCCTGCCCGACAACGGCATCAAACGCAACTTTTACACCCCCTCCTCCTGCGGGGTATGTGGGACGGCGTTCCTCGACGCGATCCGGCAACGCACGAAGCATTCCCCGGCCACCGATCCGGTGCGCATCGACTCGGCCACCCCCGCAATGTTGTCGGACACCCTGCGGGCGGCGCAGAAGGTGTTCGACACCACCGGCGGGTTGCACGCGGCCGATGTTCACTGCCACCGGGGACCTGCTGACGGTCAAGGAGGACGTCGGCCGGCACAACGCGGTTGACACGCCCCACGACACCGGACTGACCCTCTTCGGATTCCTCCGCGGCACCACCATGAACATCTACACCCACCCCCCACCACATCATCAACGTCCGTACGTTGACGAACCAGCCCTAGCACCGATCGGCCTCTGGACCGGTGTCCGCCCGATTCTTCCCACCCTGACGCCGGCAAACGCTTTTCGGCGACTGGATGGCTGCCGGTATCTAGAATGGGGTAGGCGCAGTGCGAGGAGGCCCTCATGGGCAGGTGTTGGTCGGTCCGGGCACGCCGCATCGGCGAACCAGGCGACGTGCGCTGAGGCTTGCCATGCCGGACGACGCCACCGAGAGCACGCAACGACAGGTCGACGCAGACGTCGTCGCGGAGTTGGCGGCTGAAGGTTTCGAAAACGCGTGCATCGTCGGCCGCGGCGGCTTCGGCATCGTGTACCGGTGTCGGCAGCCGACGCTCGACCGCGTGGTCGCCGTCAAAGTCCTGAGCCCAGACCCGGACCACATGGATCGGGCCCGTTTCCTGCGCGAGCAACAGGCGATGGGGCGGTTGTCCGGACACCCGAACATCGTCCACGTGCTGCAAGCGGGAATCACCTACACCGGTCGCCCCTACATTGTGATGCCATTTCACCGCCGTGATTCCCTCGATTCCTGGATCACCAAGCACGGCGCGTTGACGGCTGCAGAGGCGCTGGCCGTCGGTGTCAAACTCGCCGGTGCTCTGGAAACCGCTCATCGCGCGGGAGTACTGCATCGCGACATCAAACCGGGGAACATTCTGTTGACCGAGTACGGCGAGCCGCAGCTGACCGACTTCGGCATCGCACGCATCACGGGCGGCGAGGAGACCACCCGGGGTCTGGTGGCCGGGTCACCCGCTTACACCGCCCCGGAACTGCTCAGCGGCGCCGACGCGTCGGTGGTCACGGATGTCTATGGCCTCGGGGCGACACTGTTCACGGCACTGGCGGGCCGGCCCGCGTTTGCCCGTCGCCGCGGCGAGCAGGTCTTCGCCCAGCTGATGCGCATCGGCACGGAGCCGCTGCCCGATCTGCGAGATGCGGGTGTCCCCGAAGCGGTGTGCGACGTGGTCGAGTCGGCAATGGCCCGGGACCCAGCGGAGCGCCCCGCCACTGCTGCGGACCTGGGCGGCGCGCTGCGACGGGCGGGCGAACACATCGGCCTGGCCCTGGCGGATATCCCGCTTCCGATCGTCGATGAGGCAGACCGCCCCTTCCTGCCCTCGGATGAGGTCGAGGTCGGCGTGTCCGAGTACCTTCGATACCGACGGGGCAGCGGGACCCGGCTGGATCGTCCTCCGCCACCGAGTGCGTCCACCAAGTACCGTCCACCGGTTACATCGGGTGCGGCGGTGGCGCGCACGCAACTGCTCGAGCGCCTCCGTCGGAGCGGGCGTCGGCGTCTAGTGCTCATTCACGGACCTGTCGGGTTCGGTAAGAGCACGCTCGCCGCTCAACGGCTTGCGGCCCTGCGGGAGGAAGGGGTGGCTACCGCGTGGCTGACAATCGACAACGACGACAACACGCTCATCTGGTTCCTCACCCACCTGATCGAGTCCATTGCGGTGGCGGAACCAGCTTTCGGCCGAGAGCTGGTTCGTGAACTCGAAGTCTACGGCGCGGACCGCGAACGGTATGTTCTCACCTCGTTGATCGACAAGCTTCATTCGGCCGACCAGCACGTCGCAGTGGTCATCGACGATTGGCACCGCGTGAGCAACGAAGACACGCGGTTGGCGCTGGCATTCCTGCTCGAGCACGGCTGCCACCATCTACATTTGATCGTCACCAGCCGCACCCGGCTGGGTCTGCCGCTCAGTAGATTGAGCGTGCGCAACGAACTCGTCGAAATAGACTCCTCCGCTTTGCGTTTCGACGTCCGGGAGTCGACCCAGTTGTTGGTGGACCGCTCCGGCCTCCACCTGGACGCACCTGACATCGTCGAGCTCGAACAGTCGACGGACGGATGGGCAGCGGCACTACAACTGGTCTCACTTGCCCTGCGTGATCACCCGGACCCACGGAGGCTGATCGACCACCTGTCCGGAGGGAATCGGGCTATAGGCGAGTATTTGGCCGAGAACGTCCTCGGCAATCTCGATCGAGGCACCCTCGATTTCCTCCT
Source organism: Rhodococcus sp. ZPP (assembly GCF_017656075.1). Classification (NCBI taxonomy): domain Bacteria; kingdom Bacillati; phylum Actinomycetota; class Actinomycetes; order Mycobacteriales; family Nocardiaceae; genus Rhodococcus; species Rhodococcus sp. ZPP. The sequence continues at coordinate 3,519,962 of NZ_CP058638.1, read as the reverse complement.
CGCGACCTCGATCACCGAGAAAATCTGCGGCAGCTTGGCACGCGCGCTCACCGACAGCCGGGAAGGGCAAGCGACGCTCGAGGACATCGAGTCCCGTGATCTGTTCCTGCGACGGCTCGATGAGGAAGGGAGATGGTTCCGCTACCACCATCTGTTCGCCGAGTTCCTGCAACACCGCCTCGAGCGTGACGATCCCGACCGAATTGTCGAGCTTCATCGTCGAGCAGGTCGGTGGTTCGCGGACCGGCACCTTCTCAGCCAGGCGGTTGACCACTACCTCCTCGCAGGCGAGGAAGACGATGCTGTCACGCTCGTCGAGGACGCCGCGATGGATTTACTCGAGCAGTCGCAGATGGGGACGCTTCTCGGTCTCGCCGCGAAGCTGCCGGCGAAGGGAACTACCGATCGGCCCCGCTTACACATCGCTATCGCGTGGGCGCACGCGTTGCTGCATCATCCGCGCGACGCCGAACACAATCTTTCCGTCGCGGAGACCGCACTGGCCAGCGGCGACGATGGCGACCACGCTGTCGTAGATATGCGCGTCGAAGTGACATCCATCCGGGCTGCTGTCGCCGCGTTCGACGACAAGATCGACGGACTCGATGAGACCGTCGAGAAGTGTATGGCCCGGACGGACACACTGCGGCCATGGGTACTGTGCGGAGCCGCCGACGTCGCATCCTTCCGCGCTATCTACCAATTCGATTTCGACGAAGCCCGCCGATGGCAAAAATGGGCCCTTCCCTTCCACCAACGGTCCGCCGGGCCCTTCAGCGTGTTGTACGGATATTGCATGGCCGGGATCGCGGCACGCGAACAACTCGATCTGCCAGCGGCTGAGACCAGTTTCCGGCACGCTATGACACTGGCCTCGGAGGCCGAAGAGGGTCTCGGCTACGGCACCCGGCTCACCGCTGCCCTACTCGGCGACCTGCTGTACGAACAGGGGCACCTCGCCGACTCGGATCAACTCCTCGACCGTAGCCACACCTTGGGTGCCGAGGGTGGCACCGTCGACTTCATGCTTGCCACCTACGGCACGGGTGCCCGACTGAAACTCCTACTCGGACAAAAGGATGCGGCGAAGGCGCGTCTCGACGAGGGTGCCCGGCTGGCGCAACAACTGGGCTTGCCCCGTTTGGCAGCGCGCATTACCAACGAACGAGTTCGAACCGGGATTGGACACGCGGCTTCCGGGCCCCCGGTTATCGACCTCGAGAGCCGACAAATGCCCGACCGGAACAACGGAATCGCCGTCGTGACTTTCGAACTGGAAGAGGATTCGGCGATTCGGTCAGCACTGACCGCCCACGATCAGGACCTCGCGCCCGTCTACGAAAGGGCACACGCCCTCGTCGAGTCGATCGATCGACGGGTTCGCCCGCGGGCATTCCTGCACGCCGCCCTGCTGCAGGTGGAAGTGTCGGCCACCATGGGACAGGAAGATGAGGCACTGACGGAACTGTTGCCGCTCGCCGAGCAGTGCGCTCGGCTCGGGCTGGTACGACCGATACTGGACGCCGGACCCGCGGTGAGCAGGTTGGCACGACGTCTCCGCACACATCTTCACGAGCGCGCCGACGCTGCCGCCTCCACCGGCTTGAACCAGTACCTCGACGACTTGGAGAAGCAACCGACCTGAGCGACTACGACTCTCTCGCTGTATGGAATGTTGGCTTAGGCAGGCCGAACGGCCTTGTGACGCCAACTCTCGCTCGATGACCCGTCAGCCTTTCTGATGTTCTGACGCCGTGAAATGCGGTAGGCCTTCTATTGCGGACCCACTCGACCCGAAGCGCGGCCCCACTGCTGCATGCAACGGGACCGACATCTGATTGCGGTACGGGATAGGCCGCCTCGCTCGAACCTTTATGACTGCTTCAACCCGCTTCTGCGACGCTCCCGTGCGGACGTTCACACAGGCTCCGACGCGCCCGAAAGTCATTTCAGGCTCGCCCATGCGGTGCGGACGGTGTGGAGGGCCTCGGTGGCGGTGATGGTGAGTCTGGTTTGGCCGGCGGGTTGTGTGTGCCATTCGTTGTCGCTGGGCGGGCGGGTGAAGACGTAGGCGCCGAGGTTCTTCCCGGTCGGCCCGAGCTTGCGGAACAGTGCGCGGTCTCGGGGTTGATCGCGCCGATGTTGGTCAGTCCCCATAGGTCCCAGAGGTCGCGGGCCGCGGCGCGATCGCACCAGGTGGCGGTTTTGGATGCGGCGAACGCGGGCAGGGTGGGCACGAACAGCCGGGCGGGTGGGGCGTCGCTGTAGCGCTGGATGAGGGTGCGTGATTCGGTGGGCCAGAGGGTGCGGTCGGTGGAGGAGAGGAGTTGAATCTTCACCGCGAGCGAGAGCTGCGGCCCATTGAGTCTGACCGGTATAGCTTCCACCGAACATGCCGATCTTGCCGTTGCTGCCGGGAAGGCCAGTCGCCCAGACGACGGTGTCGTACCCCTCCTGCTGCTCGTAGGCCCAGGGCAGCCGCTCTCCGTTGGAATCGAATCGGCCACGGGCGTCCTGCTGCACGACGATGTAGCCACGCTTCACTGCAGTCAGGGTGTCGAAGATCAGAACGTTCAACGATGCCGTCCGGTCGTACGGGGTGCGCTGGATCAGCACCGGACACGAACCCGCCGCCGCCGGCCGATAAACATCCGCCCTGAGAATCATGCCGTCGCGCATCGGCACCTCCACATTGAGATCGATGCTGATCTGACTCATTTGGGGTTTCCTACCTTCATTCGAACACCAACTCGATGCACACCCGGTGCTCGGGAACGCGCCTGGAGTGTGCGTGAGCACCGGGTGTGGATCCTGTGATTGCGGTCACTCATTAGGTACACAAACGGGGTACGAGTAGGCAGGGAAACGTACCCCACTCAGGGCTGGGCAAGGAATTCGAGCACTTCAGGAACGAATCGCTGGTGGTACTGAAAGACCCCGCCGTGTCCGGAGTTGGGATAGATCGTCAACTGCGAGTTCGGCAGTCGCCGCGCCAGGTCCTCCGAGTGCTCGCTCGCGACCATCAGGTCGTGGTCGCCATTCGCGACGAAGGTGGGGTGGGTGACCACCGACAGGTCGTCCGGAGTCGCCTTTCCGCCTCGTACGATCGCTGCGATTTGCGCAAACCTGGCTTGGATGGAAATCGGCTTGTCGCGGCCGTCGGTACGCTCGGCCAAACGTGCGAAGTAGTCGTTCGCTGCACGTTTGCCTTCAGAGGTGCGGGGAAAGAAGAGGAAGTGCCGTGGGTCCTTGCGCGTGAGCGCTGCCTTCAGATACGCACTGGTGACGATTCGAGCCATCTTGTCGATACCGCTACCCCCACGCGGCCCGGTACCGGCGAGCACCATTCGTCGCACGAGCCAAGGTTCTCGCAGCGCGATGACTTGAGCCACCGCACCTCCGAGCGAAAAACCGAACAAGTCGACGGTGTCGCGGCCGAGAGCGCGGATGAATGCAATTGCGTCGACGCCCATCTGCGTGAGGTCGGCGGGTACTCGCGAGCCGCTGGCACCCACCCCGCGATTGTCGAACGCGATCACATGGTGGTGCCGAGCGATGCCGTCCAACACTCGGGGGTCCCAGTCATCCATGACCGCGGTGAAATGGTGAAGAAACACCACCGGCACTCCGCCCCTGGGCCCCAGTTCGCGGTACGCGAAGGGCACACCGTTGACGTCGATGACTTTTGTCGGCGCCTTTGCCCAAGCAATTGCGTCGCTGTCTTGCGCGTTGTGAAGAGACATTTCTACTACTCCTTGTAGCTCGACATCGATCGTTTGCCGACCATCGAGCCGATTAGCGTACGACCATAATATTACGAACGTCAGGCTATCGCGTAGACTCATGGCTGGCAAGGAAGACGCCGTGGTGACCTATGAAGCAAGGTGGTGCAGAAATGGCGCGGTACGACGAAGCGCACAAGGCTCAGACGCGTCGTCGCATACTCGACACTGCGGGTCGGCGACTCAAGCGCAGCGGTATCGATGGTTCCGGCGTGAGCGCGCTCATGTCGGACGCGGGTCTGACCAATGGCGCTTTCTACGCGCACTTCGGTTCGAAAGATCAGCTCGTCGCCATTACCGTCACGGATCAGTTGACAGCGCAGGAGGAAACGCTGCGTTCGTTGCTCTCCGACGACGGTTCGCTCCAATCATTCGTCGAGGAGTACCTGTCGTGCGACCATCGCGATCATCCAGATCAGGGTTGTCCCTCAGCCGCCTTGCTGGACGAGATCGGGCGGGCGAGCACTGAGATCCGCAGTGCATATACCGAAGGAATCGCGAGAATTATCGAGGTGGTGGCGAGCCGCGCCGACGGTGACGAATCGGCTTCTGCCAGAAGCACAGCCATTGGCCTCATTGCGGTACTTGTCGGCACGATGCAGCTCGCCCGAGCCGTAACCGATGAACAGCTGTCGGCGGAGATACTGGCTTCTGGAATCGCCAACGCGGGCCGGCTCCTGGAGCACGCCGAGCCGAACTCCCTCTGAGCACCGCCCCCCAGGTCGCCGGTCTACCGGTTCACCTCGGCCGGCCTATCCGCCCCGCTTGGGTCGAAAGGATGTCCGCCCGTTGCGACGCAACAGTGCGACCGTGGTGGCGAGCAGCCCCCGATTCAGATCGGGTTCGAGACCGGCGCTGATGCGGTGCAGCTGGTCGGTGTGCCAGCCGAGGTCCAGGAGCCCGTCCAGCGCCTTGACGTCGACTACCCTTCCCAGGACACCCCGCATTCCGGATCGCGACTGATGAGTGGTGAGGCCGTCGGCGCGCCCGGCGAGGATGACGTCGGCAGCATCGGTGGTCGTCGCAGTGGGCCGTCCGATCCCGACGACATCGCACTCGCCGGCACCGATCGCCCCCTCCATGGCGGTGCGGGAGCGGAAACCGCCGGTCACTGCCAACGGGACATCTCCTGCCAGCGCGCGGACAGTGCGTGCGTAGTCGAGAAAGTACGCCTCACGAGCGCGGGTACTCGCCGCGGCACTGCCCATCATGGCGGGAGACTCGTAGCTTCCTCCGCTGACCTCGATCAGGTCGAGGCCTTCCTGGGCCAGCGCCGCGACCACCGCGCGGGACTCATCCTCGGTGAATCCGCCGCGTTGGAAGTCGGCCGAGTTGAGTTTGATGCCGACCGCGAAGCCCGGTGACACCCGCGCGCGAATGCGACGCACCACCTCGAGGACGAAGCGCATCCGCCGCTGCGGGTCACCACCCCACTCGTCATCGCGCCGGTTCACCAGCGGTGAGAGGAACTGGGCGACGAGGTAGCCATGGGCACCGTGAATCTGCACGCCGTCGAAACCTGCTGTCTCACAGACGAGCGCGGCGGCGGCGAAACGTTCGACGATGCCCTCGATTTCACCGGAGGTCAGCTCCCGCGGGGTGGACGCGCCGGGAATATCGAGCGGCACCGGACTCGGAGCGACGGGAGTGTTTCCGAGGGCGAGCGGGTTCGCCTGACGTCCGGGATGATTGAGTTGAACCCAAATCGGGACACCGGCATCTTTGGTCGTCTTCGCCCAGCGGGTCAGCGCGTCGAGATCACGCTCGTCCTCGATGACGATATTGCCCGGCTCGCCGAGCTGGGTGCGGTCGACCATGACGTTGCCGGTGACGAGCAGCCCGTAGCCGCCTCGGCTCCAGGTGGCGTATAGCTGTTCGAGGCGGTGGTCAGGAGAGTTCCGCCGATCACCGAGCGCTTCACTCAACGCGGACTTCATGATTCGGTTCGGGAGTATCTGACCGCAGGGCAACGGTAATGGATCGTGCAGGGAGGCCATGAAGCAGTACCTTTCGCAGGGATTGATGGTTACGACGGCGCAGGGGCATGTGCGGCCCGCAGTGTGTTCTTGTCGATCTTGCCGACCGCATTCTTGGCGATGGCTTCGACGACGACGATCGACGTCGGCCGCTTGTAGCGGCTGAGTTTCTGCGTGCACAGTGCGTGCAGGGCAGCCGGATCGACGGTCGAATCGGGTGCCGGTTGCACGTAGGCGACAACGACCTCGCCCCAAATGTGGTCGGGTACGCCGATCACGGCGGCCTCGAGCACGGACGGGTGGCCGGCGAGGACGTCCTCGATTTCCTTGGGGTAGATGTTCTCGCCGCCGCGGATGATCATGTCTTTCGATCGCCCGACCAGTGTCAGATAGCCTTCCGCATCGAGGTGGCCGACATCGCCGGTGTGCAGCCATCCGTCGACGATGACGCGGGCCGTTTCGTCCGGGCGGCCGAGGTAGCCGCGCATGACATTGGGGCCGCGCACGACGACCTCTCCGTCCATACCTACACCCAAGTCGGTGCCGCTCGGGTCGACGATGCGAATCTCTTGACCTGGGAAGGCAATCCCGACCGTTCCGGCGCGCCGGGGCCCCGACACAGGGTTGAGGGTGGACGCGCAGGTTCCTTCGGACAGCCCGTAGCCCTCGAGGAGGGGAAATCCGTACCGGTCCTCGAATCTGCCCAGTAACTCCGCTGAGGCGGGTGCTGCGCCGCAGATGCCGAAACGAAGTGAGGACGTGTCGGGCCGAACCTCGTTCGGGAGGGCCGCCAGGATGCTGTAGATCGTCGGCACCGCGCTGAAGAAGGTCGGGCGTTCGGATTCGACGAGATCGAAAAAGGTTCGGGGATCGAATCGGCCGGCGATGACGACGCTCGCGCCGGCGAGCAGCGGGGTGAGGACGCTGACGACGATGCCGTTGACGTGGAAGAGCGGCAGGATCAGCAGGCATCGGTCTGCCTCACCCAGTTGCAGTGCCTGGGCACCCATCTCGGCCATGGCGTCGATGTTGGTGTGGTCGAGCATCACTCCCTTCGGCACTCCGGTGGTGCCGCTGGTGTAGATCAGGAGGGCGAGTGCGGACGTATCCGTATGAGGTGTGGGATCGGACGCAGTCGCCTCCTGGAACAGCTCGTCGACGGCGAGAGTGGCGACACCGCCATCTCCTGCACCCGCCCAGCCGTCCTCGACGACGAGCAGCCGTGCGGCGGAGTCGGCGAGCTGCCGAGCGACCTCGACGTCGGTCAGGGCCGGGTTGACCGGGGTGATCGTGGCACCGAGTCGCCAGGTCGCGAACAGCAGCACCACGAACTCGGAGCGGTTCGCCAGCTTCAGGGCCACGACATCTCCGGGCCCGATTCCCCGGTGCTGGAGGTGGCGTGCTGCCGCGCGGACCCGGCTCAGCAGCTGAGCGTTGGTGAGCGAGCCGGTGGCGTCGGAGATTGCGGGTCCGTGCGGGTCGAGATCGGCGCGGCGGTCGGGCAGCGATGCGAACGTCATGGTGGTCGTGTTCACCTTCGGTGTGGTGCCGCCCGGCCCGGTGAGGGTGTGACCGGTGCTGCATCGAGATGGCGGGTGAGGAACTCGATCTGATCGCTTACCAGGGCTTCGAAGGGTTCGCCGAGGTAGAAGTCGAAGTGGCCGGCGTCGTAGGTCTTGATCTCGCCTCGTGGTGCGGTACGCGCGTAGCGGAGAGTCTGAGCGGGTGGGGTGACGGTGTCGGTGTTGCTGATGCAGAACAGGATCGGAAAGTCGATGTTCTGCGCTGCGCGCCCCGGCCGGTAGGTGACCAGGCTGGGAATCACCCGGGCCGCTACCTCGTTTCGGAACGTCGCCCCGGTCGGCACGATAGCTCGGTAGCCGGGAAGTGCATCCGGGGCATTCATCAGGGCCAGTGAACCGGGTGCGCCGGCGAGCGGAATCATGACCGGCTCGCGTCGGCGAACCTTGGCCGCCAGATCCCGGGCGATCAGAGGCGAGGCTTTCACCGAGGCGGCCGGACCGAGTGCGAGCGCGGAGGCCAGCCCGTCGGTGAACGGGCATTGGGCGACGGCTGCTCGCAGTTCCGGATGCCGCGACGCGACGGTGATGGCGTGTCCACCGCCGAAGGAACTGCCCCACACGGCAATGCGTGTGCTGTCGAGACCGTCACGAGCCTTGACCCACGCAATGGCGGAATCCCAGTCGGCAAGCTGCTTCTTGATCGACAGCAGCTGGCGGGGATGGCCGCCGCTGTCGCCGAAGTGCCGATAGGTGAACGCGAAGGCGGCGACGCCTGCCTTGGCGAAACGCTCGGCGAAAGCGTCCAGACGCATGTCGCGGGTGGCTCCCAGGCCGTGGCCGAGGATGACCACGGGCGGCGAGGTGACGCCGGTGGGCAGATACAGCCATGCCGCGCAGGAACTGTCACCGGAGGAGAAGAGGACGTCGTGACGGGTGTAGGGCTTCTTGTTGGCCATGGCTGGTCTCACTGTCCGTTCGTCGAGCGGGACCCGGGCACGCGCCCGGATACGAGCGCCTGCTTGTAGATGTCCGGATTGTAGAGGGGCAGCTCCCCGGTGGAATCGGTGCTCTCGAGATAGTCGAGCATCAACTGCTGACCGTCCTCGGACTGATCCGTACCGAGGAACTCGGTGCGCTCGACATGCAGTCCCTCCGCCAGCGACATCGAGCCGCCGAAATACACCGACCGCTTGACCGCCGCGACCGCTTCCCTCGGGCGGGCGCCGAAGTATTCGGCGAGTTCGGTCGCCCGGGGAACAACGTCACCCGGCGCCACAATCTCGTCGACGGCTCCGTTGGCGAGGGCCTGCGCGGGGGTGAACGGTCTGCCTTCGAGTATGGCGACCAGGGACCTATGGGTACCGATCAGTCGAGTCAGGCGCTGAGTACCGCCACCGCCCGGATTGATTCCCAACAGTACCTCGGGCTGACCGATGAAGAAATCGCCGTCAGCCATGACCCGCAGGTCACACGCCCATGCGAACTCCGCACCCAGACCGAGCGCCGAACCGTTCAGGGCAGCAACGAAAATGACGCCGCTCGCGTTCATCCGCAGGAACGTCGCATGCAGACGGTCGAGCTGGACTGCTCCCCACAGCGGGGTTTTGCGCATCACAGGCTCGAGGGCACGAGCGCGATCCGCACCTCGGGCCACCCGCGCGATCGCGGAGGCACCGCGCCGTCCGAACGGCGGGACCGCCGCCCCCTCTTCCTGCAGCCACCGCACATCCGCATGGCTGACGAATCGGCCCGGGCGTGTGCCGGTAAACACCACGGCGCGGATGCCCGGATCCCGGTCGACCCGGTCTACCAACTCCTCGAGCTGGTTGGCGATATCGAGGCCGAACAGGCTGTGCGGGCCGCCGTCGACCCGCACGATCAACACCTCTCCGCGGTCCTCGACCTCGAGATGTCCCTTGGTTTTGTAAGTCATGAGATTTCACCTTCGTGAATGGAGGAAGGGGGAAGCATGTCCGGCGTGCCGGAGTCGGTGCCCGCCGCCAGTAACTTCGTTATAGGAGTACTGTAACCTCGTTATTGGCTAGTGGCAACCGTCGCTCGGATCGATGGATGCCCCAGCGGAAAATGCGAAGTCAGGTGTAGATATGGGAGAGACGTCGTCGGTGCCGGTTCCCGGGAGTGTTCCGGAACGGTTGGTTCTGGCCACGGTCGGTCTGCTGGCCGAACAGGGCCCGTCCGCGATCAAGGCGCGAACCGTGGCGTCCTCGGCCGGTCTGTCGACGATGGTGGTCTACCACCACTTCGGCGGGATACCCGAGCTCGTCCGCGCGGTCGCAGACCATGGGTTCACCGAACTCGGCACCGCCTTTTCCCGAGTGCCGGAGACTGAGGATCCGGTCGTCGATCTGTTCGCACTGGCATTGGCGTGTCGGCGCCTGGCGCGCGAGAACCCCCATCTATACGACCTGATGTTCGGACTGTCCATCCGCGCTACCTACCGGCCGCTGGAGTCGGACGTGCGATTGAGCGGACATTCCCTGGCGTTCCGCGAAGCCTACGCACGCGTCATCCACGCATGTGCACGTCTTGTGAGTTCCGGCAGGGTCGAGCCCCACGCCCCGGAGGTGGTCGCTGCCCAACTGTGGAGTTACGTCCACGGTTTCATCACCCTCGAGCTGGGCGAGCATTTCGCCGAGTTCGACGACGCGGTGCTGCAGGTTATGTTGCCGATGGGAGTGAACTTTGCCGTCGGCTTCGGCGACACCCGCGAACTCGCCCAGGCCTCACATGAGCGGGCGTTAAGCCTCTACGGGTCGGCCGAGCCGGCGGGAAGTTCGACGGGCGAGTCGGAAGTGGCCTCGGGCGCGTAGCGAGCTCGCCGCACTCAGTGCAGATTTCGGTTGAGGGTATTGCGCTCGTCACATAACGAAGTTACATTCGAGCTATGAAACGAGATCTGGTGGGACGGAAAGTGATTGTCACGGGGGCCGCGCGAGGCATCGGCGAGCAGGTGGCGCGCCTGGCCGCGGCCCAGGGGGCCCGTGTCGCTCTGATCGGCCTCGAGCCAGACAGACTGCAAGCCCTCGCCGCGGAACTGGGGCCGTCGTCCCATTGGTGCGAGGCGGACGTGCGGGACAGCAAAGCGCTGCAGACCGCGATCGACGAGTGCGCCGGTGCCATGAACGGTGTCGACATGGTCGTCGCCAACGCCGGAGTGGCCGCCTATGGAACGGTGCGGCACGCGGACGAAGCGTCCTTCGAGCGAGTCGTCGATATCAATTTGAACGGCGTATTCCGCACACTCAAGCATGCGACACCCCACCTGCAACGCAGCGGAGGCCACGTGCTGATCGTGGCATCTGCGCTGTCCTTCACCTCGATAGGCGGTCTTGCCTCCTACGGTGCGAGCAAGGCCGGGGTCGAGGCGCTCGCGCTCGCCTACCGCGGTGAAGTCGCCCATCTCGGGATCACCGTCGGTCTGGTCCATCCGTCGTGGATCGACACCGACCTGGTGCGAGGCGCCGAGGTCGACATTCCCTCCTTCCAACAGATGCGCAACCGCCTGCCGTATCCGGGGAACGTCACGACCAGTGTCGAGCGGGCGGCCTCGGCTATCGTGGACGGACTCGCCTACCGGCGCAGTCGCGTCTATGTGCCGCGGGCCGTCGTCGTCGCCAACTGGGCGAAGGCACTGTTGAACTCGCCGCTGGTCTGGCCGTGGACGAGGTGGTTCTCCGCCCTGACAATCCCGTCGCTCGAGACCGAAGTTGCCGCCTTGGGCCGCAACGACCAGCTCGTTCCACGCTTCGAGTCGTCTGGCCGAGAGCGATCCCCGGTTTCCGCCTGAGCGGCGCCCCGACACAAAGAGCAAGGAGAAAGACGACGATGAAGGCAATCGTTCTCGATCGTTACGGAAGCAATGACGGCGTGCGGTTCGGCGAAACTCCCGACCCGGAAGTGGACCCCGGTGACGTCCTGGTTCAGATTCACGCCGCGAGTGTGAACCCGCTCGACCTGAAAATTAGAGAGGGAAAACTCAAACCCGTCCTGCCGTATCGCCTGCCGATCGTGTTGGGCAATGACCTGGCCGGGGTGGTCGTCAAGGTTGGACGTGATGTGCGGAGATTCCAGCCAGGTGACGAGGTGTATGCGCGACCGGACCAAGGCCGAATCGGCGCCTTCGCGGAACTCATCGCAATGAGGGAAGACGATGTGGCTCTCGCGCCACGAGAGCTCACCATGGAGGAGGCGGCTTCGATACCTCTGGTCGGCCTGACCGCGTGGCAAGCGTTGGTCGAGAGGGCGAATCTGCAGGCCGGACAGAAGGTTCTCATCCATGCCGGCTCAGGTGGGGTGGGTACCTTCGCGATCCAATTGGCCAAGCACCTCGGTGCGACCGTGGCCACGACGACGAGCACCGCGAATATCGACTGGGTGCAGCGTCTCGGTGCCGACATCGTCATCGACTACAAGAAGGAAGACTTCGCGGCGGTCCTACGCGATTACGATCTCGTCCTCGACACCCTCGGTGGGGACACGCTCGCGAACTCCCTCCGCGTTCTCAAACCGGGCGGCAAGGTCATCTCGGTTGCCGGTCCGCCGGATCACACTTTCGCGAAAGAAGCCGGCCTGAACTGGATCGTGCAACAGGTGATGCGCCTTCTGAGCTTTCGGATCAGACGAAACGCCAAGCGTCACCACGTCACCTACTCCTTCCTCTTCATGAAATCGAGTGGAGACCAGTTGCACCAGCTCGCGTCCATCATCGATTCCGGCGCCATACGTCCAGTGGTGGACCGAATCTTTCCGTTCGAACAGACCAAAGAGGCTCTGGCATACGTCGACCAGGGGCGCGCAAAGGGCAAGGTCGTCGTCAAGGTCAGGTGAGATTTTCTGAGCAGCGGGCGGCCGGACGACGCGTGCTGCCCGTCGTTGCCGGGCTCAACCCACCAGATGGTCCGGGTGATGGTGCCGACCAGAGCTCGATTGGCCTGCACCGCTTTACCGTTGGACTCCATGGTCAACTGCTGGGTAAGCACGAAACCGGGCGAGATCGTTCGGATACGTCAGGATGGTCCGGATTTCGGTGTTGCGGCGATGTCCGGTTGGGTCGAGGTTGTCACGGGTCAGGCGATTCCGGACGATGCGGCGGACCGGACGGCGTGTCCCCCGAACTGATTACGCAGTGCCGAAACCGCTTTCATGGCGGGGGAGTCGTCCTGGCGGGAAGCGAACCGCGCGAACAATGCGGCGGAGATCACCGGCGCGGGAACCGCGTGGGCGATGGCCTCTTCGACGGTCCAACGGCCTTCACCGGAATCCTCGGTGTAGCCGGAGATCGCGGCCAATTGGGGATCGTCGGACAGGGCCTGCACCAGGAGGTCGAGCAGCCAGGAACGGACCACGGTGCCCTTGGACCACGCGCGCAGCACGGCGGGCACGTCGACGATGGATTCCTCCGCCGCGAGCAGTTCGTACCCCTCGGCGTAGGCCTGCATCAGTCCGTATTCGATACCGTTGTGCACCATCTTCGCGTAGTGGCCGGCGCCAACCGGGCCTGCGTGCACAAAGGAATCCTCCCGCGCACCGTCCGGGCGCAGCGCATCGAAGACCGGCATCAACCGGTCGATGTCGGCCGCGTCGCCGCCGGCCATCAGCGCGTACCCGTTCTCGCGTCCCCACACCCCGCCGGAAACGCCGCAGTCGAGGTAACAAATGCCGTGTTCGGCAAGAATTTCCGAGTTGAGCCTGTCGTCGGTGAACCGGGAGTTGCCGCCGTCGACGACGACGTCCCCGGGGGCCAGGAGGCGAGAGAGTTGTCCGATGACCTGACGGGTCGGCGCCCCAGCGGGCACCATCACCCATACCGCGCGGGGAGCGGGAAGTGACTCGACCAACGCTTCGAGGCTGTCCGCGTCGCTGTCGGCGGAATTCGGATCGTATCCGATTGCCTGTAATCCACGGTCGCGCAGACGCTCGCGCATGTTCAGTCCCATTTTGCCCAGACCGACCAGTCCCAGTTTCATCGTCACCATTCCCGTTTCACATCGGCGATCTTGCCGAGATCTATGTCTACGGGGGAATCGGGTCGACCTCACCTGACCGGACGGGCAGCCGGCACTGGCCGCTCGGCCAAGTGCATTCCGGCTCGCCGCCTTCGACACTGGTACCCGACGCATTGTCTGAATGCGCCTGTAGTGGAGCGAAAAGACGGAGTGCAGCTGAAGTGACCGTATCTGAAGTGCAGGAGCGGAACCCGCTGGCAGGCGGCTCGGGCGTTGTCGGCGAGGCATTGATCGGCAACACCGGTCAGGTCGCAGAGCCGGCGTCGATGGTGATTTTCGGGGTCACCGGTGATCTCTCGCGCAAGAAGCTGATCCCGGCCATCTACGACCTCGCGCACAGTGGTCAGCTGCCGCCGGACTTCGATCTCGTCGGCTTTGCTCGCGACAGTACAGACTTCGATTCCCGGTTGCGGGATGCTGTGATCGCGCACGCGCGCACACCATTCGATCCTGCGGTGTGGGCGGGGCTCTCCGAGCGCATCCACCTCGTACAGGGGTCGTTCGACGACACCGCGGCGTTCGCCCGGCTCGCCGCACGGCTGGCCGAGCTCGATGTCCGCCGCGGCAAGCCCGGCAATTACGTCTTCTACCTGTCCATCCCGCCCTCGGCGTTCGAGGCGGTCTGCGACCAACTTGCGATCACCGGACTGAACCGAACTGCGCACGGCTGGCGCCGGGTGGTGGTGGAGAAACCGTTCGGACACGACCTGGCCAGCTCGCAGGCCCTCGGTGCCGCACTGGAGAAGGTGTTTCCGCCGTCGTCGATCTACCGCATCGACCACTACCTGGGAAAGGAGACGGTGCAGAACATTTTCGCTTTACGCTTCGCGAACGGGATGTTCGAGCCATTGTGGAACAATCGGCACATCGACCATGTGCAGATCACCATGGCCGAGAGTGTCGGAGTGACTGGACGTGCCGGGTACTACGACGGTGTCGGTGCCGCCCGCGATGTCATCCAGAATCACCTGCTGCAACTCTTGGCGTTGATCGCGATGGAAGAACCGGTCGCGTTCGACGCCGACAGCATCGCCGCCGAGAAGATCAAGGTCCTCTCTGCCACCGAGCTCCTCGGCCCACTGTCGGAGACGTCGGCCCGCGGCCAGTACGGTGCGCGTATCGAGAACGGTGTTCCCGTAGCAGGATTGGTTGACGAGGCGGGATTCCCCGCCGACTCGGCGACCGAAACCTTCGCGGCACTGACAGTCGGTGTCGCGACCCGCCGATGGGCCGGCGTTCCGTTCTTCATCCGTACCGGAAAACGCCTCGCTCGGCGGACGACTGAGATCGCAGTGACCTTCAGACCGCCCGCTCACGGTTCACCGGCCGCGCGAGCTGCTGCGGTGTCCAATGTGCTCGTCTTCCGGGTACAACCGGACGACGGCATCGAACTCCACATCGGCGCCAAGCGCCCCGGCGACGGCATGCACATTCAGCCGGTCAGCCTCGGGATGGATTTCCGGTCGGTGTTCGACCCGGCCCCGGAGGCCTACGAACGGCTGATCTGCGACGTGCTGCGTGGAGACGCCACACTCTTTCCTCGCCGGGAAGAGGTCGAATGGTCCTGGCGGGTCATCGATCCCCTTCTCGGCTATTGGGCCGGTGTCGGCCGGCCGGACAACTATCTCTCCGGGACGTCCGGCCCGGAGTCGGCGGATCGGATGCTCAGCCGGTCCGGCCGTGCGTGGCGGTCGCTCTGACCCGATAGGGCAGGGAGGCTCGGCGAGGTGGGACCGATCGAGGGGTTCGGTCCCACCTCGCTATCGGACAGAAGCTGATCCAGTCTTGGACACAGGCACACTGCAGCCGACACCGCACCGTCAATAGCGAAGGGCCCCGAACACTTTTTGTGTTCGGGGCCCTTCGCGACTGGATGCCTACTTGGTGAGGGCGTCCTTGAGCGCCTTCGCGGCCGCGGCCGGGTCCTCGGCGCTGTAGATGGCGCCACCGGCGACGGCGACGTCGGCACCGGCGTCACGGACGGCGGCGATGGTGTCGACCTTCACGCCACCGGCGACGGAGAACGGGACACCGGCGATCTTGCCGTCGTCGAGGAGGGTCTGGATGGAGTATCCGGGCTGGGCCTGCTCGTCGAGACCGGCGTGAATCTCGACGAACGCGACACCGAGCTTGGCGATCTCACGGTGATCGGCGTCGAGAACCGTGTCGAGCGCGCCTCGACCGCACCCTTGATGGTGGCATCACCGGCGGCACCGAGGACGGTGACCAGGTCGGCGCCGGCGGAGAACGCCAGGTCGGCCTCGAGAAAGCCGGCGTCGGCGGTCTTGAGGTCGGCGAAGACCTCCTTGTCCGGGTGCGCCGCCTTGATCGCGCTGATGGCACTGAGGCCGGCGCTCTTGATCAGCGGGGTGCCGAGTTCGATGATGTCGACGTACGGGGCCACCTTGTGGGTCAGCGCCAGCGCGTCAGCGGTGGTGAGCAGATCGACTGCAACCTGCAGCTTCGTCATGTGTTTCTCCTGTTATTTATCTTCGGGGGGTTTGGGGGTCTCGGGTCAGCCGATGTTGGCGTGGCGTTCCCACAGCCGCTCGGCGGTCTGGTCTTCGTTGTCCCACAGCGCCTGGAACAGTGCGTCGAACGCGAGGAGCACGGACTGCTCGAACAGGCTGCCCGCGTATTGGCGGGTGATGGTCGCGCTGTGGTCCTGCTTGTCGGCCGCCGGCAAGACCAGCACCTCGTCGGCACGCCGGGCGAGCGGCGAGTCGGATGCGGTGGTGACGGCCAGGATCGAGGCCCCCACCTTCTTCGCGGTGTCGGCGGCGCCGACCACCGATGCGGTGGTACCCGACCCCGACACGGCGATCAGTGCGTCACCGGTGCCGATCGCGGGAGCGGTGACCTCACCGGCGACGTGCACGCGCAGGCCGAGGTGCATCAGCCGCATGGCTGCCATCTGAACGGCCAGGCCGCTGCGTCCGTTGCCGATCACGAACACCGCCCGAGCGGAGGTGATCAGCGAGCCGGCGCGGTCCCATTGTTCCGCAGCAACGGAATTGAGCAGCCGCTCGTTCTCGGCGAGCACGATGCGGCGCCCGTCACTGAACCGTGTGCGTGTCTGCTCGACGGTGACGGTCATGATCCTCCTCGGTGATAGCCGATCTCTGGTGAACTCGACACTGCCAACTACCGCCTGCTTCGACACCCGGCCGCTCGGCGGGTTCGGGCTGGCCGATTGGCCAGTGCCTACCCGTCCCTACCGGCGATACGGTGGATGCGTGGTAAGCACGGAGGACTCTGTTCGGTTGCAGGTCGACCCCTGGGTGGAGATGCGGAAGGTGATCACGGGACCGCTCCCGGACATCGCGACGCGCTTCTTCCGGTTCCTCGGCCAGTTGTGGCCGCACGAGGCCCTGGTCATCTTCACCCGCGAGTGCACGGGGCGTCCCCGCAAAGTAGCCGGTAAGCGCGAGATCGTCGACCGGGTCACCATCGACGAACTCGACGAGATCAAGCAATCCCTCGAACCCGGTGGCGTTTACGACGGCGTCGCCATGCTGGCCGGCGTCCGCCGCCGAGTGTGGGCCATCCGCGACGTCTGCGACACCCTGCTGGTCCTGGTTCCGCGGCCGTCTGAGACAGGTGCACCCCACCCCGATGAGGTCGCCGCCGTGTTCGGGATCGTCGCCACGTCGATCCAGCACCAGGTGGCGCAGGCCAGCCCCGACTATCTCGCCGAGTCACGGGCCGCGTCGAGTGAACGTGCCCGCACCATTGCCGAATTGACGGAGGTTCACGAGGCGACCCTCTCCTCGATCCTCGGAACCCTGCGCTCGAACGATCTCGACGACCGCCGTTCGCGGATCACCGCCAGCGAAACAGCCTCGGCCGCATTGATTTCTCTGCGATCCGCAAGTGCCGCCGACCGTGCCCTGTCCGAGGAAGCGGTCACCACCGCATTCGCCAAACTGCACGGGGAATTGCGACCACTGCTCAAGCACCGTGAGGTCGACGTCGAATACATCGAACCGCCGGCCGACGGCCGTCCACTCCCCGGTGAGGTGGCGCACGCGGCGCGGGCGATGGTCCGGGCTATCGTCCTGGCATTCGTCGCCCAACCGATGCTCACCAAAATGCGGATCGCGTGGGACTGCGACGGCGACAACGTCCTGATCGAGGTCCGCGACCAGGGTCCCGGGATCATCGACCGAAATGCACTGACACGGCAGCTGTCCGGGCGCCTGAATACTTTGCGCGGGCGGATTGACATCGAATCGATCCCCGCGTGGGGGAGCAGAGTGACGCTCACCATTCCGTTGGACCCACCCGCCACCCGACCCGACGAGCACTTACTCTCCACCCTGAACCCGCGCGAACTCGAAGTCCTCACCCACCTCGCAATGGGCAAACGCAACCGCACCATCGCCGAGGAACTCGGAATCAGCCAGAGCACCATCAAATTCCACGTCGCCGGCGTGCTCAAGAAACTCGACGTCGCCAACCGTGGAGAGGCCGGGGCCATTGCAGCGCGCGCCGGCATCGTGCCGTAGACCCAGTGCTTGGCCGGCGTAATCGAGGGCCATGGTGTTCTCGCTCGCGAGGTGGCTCGGTATCTCAGACTGATCCGGTCCGTTGGAAACCGAGAAGGCGACCGCTGGTCACCCGAATGTCAGTGGGAGGGAGGTCCGCGCGGCACCCGATTACTCCATGTCCGCATGTTCGGAATGTTGATAACCTGCCGGAAGTCTATTGCCACACTAGTTGCTGCAAGAACTTCCGCAGTGCTGCCACTGCTGCGGCCGGTTCGTCCCAGAACAGCATATGGGCGGCGCCGGGCACCTCGATCGGTTGTGCGGGCCGGATTGGCTTGCGCAGCGACTCGTGCCGTTCCAGTTCCTGCTGACGTCACGGCCAACGTGGCCAGAATTTGAGCCACGTCATCGGCGTACCGCTATTGGCATGGTGTGAGGTGATCGCGTGATTGGCATGCTGCCTGACATCGGCTCGGGTTCATGAATGACACGAGGCCTGGCCTATGACAATCAGCACCGTGACCGCGATGCGCTACCTACACGCCGCGCATCCACACCGCTCTCAGCCACCCCACTGAACTTCGGAACCGATTCCGCTTCGATATCTCATGAAATCCGGGCACAAGAGATCGGGTGCGACCGTCCATCCGGCTGCGGTCAGCCATCGTTCCACCGGTTTGGTCAGGTCGCAGTTATTCGCCTTCTCCGCGACAGTTCCGGCGAGGATGGGTCCGACTGACCCAGTACGGGTCAGTCATGTCTCATGACCGAGAATCCGGGAACCCGCGCGGGTTCCTGAACTAGGCGACCGATCGGCATTTGTTGCCATCGGGACGGCGGAGGTCAGATGGCGCTTGTTCAGGCAAACGTGCGGGTGACCTGGTCGGTAAGATTGTCGCCGAGTGGGTCGGGCCATGTTGTCCAGGTGTCGGGGCCGAGTTCGATCTCGGCGGTGGTCAGCAGGCACGCGTCGAGTTGCTGACGCAGTGTGTCGGGGTCAATTTCTTGACCGATGAAGACCAGTTCTTGACGGCAGTCACCAACGGGTTCTTCCCATTTGTCGAGTATTCCCGCACGGCGGTAATCGTCACTAGGCCAGTAGGACTCAGGTAGGAATTTCCACCACCGTCCGATGTAGCCGTGTCGGATCAGGTGGCCGGCCTGGGAGATGCTGCCGATCTCGGTGAATCGGCTCGCGTTCCAGTAGTAACCTTTGGCGCGCAGGAGACGCCCGTTGGCCCATTCGCGGGTGAGGAACTGGTGTAGCCGCCCGGGGTGGAAGGGGGCGCGTTCACGGTAGACGACGGAACTGATCCCGTATTCCTCCGTCTCGGGGGTGTGTTGGCCCTGTAATTCTTGGAGCCATCCGGGTGCCTGGGCGGCCTTTTCCAAGGAGAACAGACCGGTGTCCAGAATGGTTTCGAGTGGGATCTGGCCGTGGGACATCGACTGTATGCGCGCAGTGGGGTTGAGCGAGCGCAGGACAGCGGTTAGTTCGGTCAGGTGCTGTGCTGTGACGAGGTCTGATTTGCTGACCAGAATGACATCGGCGAACTCGATCTGATCGACCATCAGGTCAGAGACGTCGCGTTCGTCGTCGGGTGCGTCGGCCTCGACGCGGCCGCCGGTCCGGTAGTCGTGGAGAAAGCTGTGGGCGTCGACGACGGTCACCATGGTGTCCAGGCGGGCGACATCTGCCAGCGCGTGTCCGTCGGTGTCGATGAAGGTGAACGTTTCCGCGACTGGTAGCGGCTCGGAAATACCGGACGATTCGATCAGGAGGTAGTCGAATCGTCCGTCAGCGGCCAGTGCACCGATTTCCGCGAGAAGGTCCTCGCGCAGGGTGCAGCAAATGCAGCCGTTGGTCATCTCGACGAGCTTTTCCTCCGAGCGGCTCAGTGAGATCTCCCGTTCGACTTCGGCGCTGTCGATGTTGATCTCGCTCATGTCGTTGACGATGACGGCCACCCGCCTGCCTTCACGGTTGCGCAAAATCTGGTTGAGAAGCGTGGTTTTCCCGGCGCCGAGAAATCCTGACAGCACGGTCACGGGAAGTCGCGTGTCGGCCATTGCGTTGAATCCTTCCGAGAGGTCGGGGAGATCCCGGCTATGAATGTGGCGGCGGCGGGCACGCGAACCGGGGATGCGTACCCGCCGACGCCGTTGGTGACAGTGTGGGAGCGGGTCAGGCTGCCGGTTCGAGGTAACCCTCGAATAGGTCGACTACGACGCTGCCGGCGTCGGTGTCGTCACCGAAGAGGTCGTCGGCCGCGAACTGGACGTGGTAGGTCGGTTCCGCCCCGGCGTCGTTGCGGCCGTGGCCGATGGCGTCGGGGAAGGGCCACTGGTCGCCGGTGCGGTGCGTGACGGTCCCGACCCGGCCGCGGCAGTAGGCCGGCATGCGGATGTGCCCCGGGACGTACTCGTCGCGCACCCGGACACGTTGCCCGACCTCGAAGGTGATGGTGTCGGTGCGGGCCGGACGTCCCTCCGACTCGGCCGGCCGGGACAGCGGGAACGGGCCCCCGGCAAGCGCTTCGAGTTCCTCGTGGGTGAGGATGCCCTTTTCGACCATGAGGGTGGCAACGCCGATGGCGTACCTCTCGTAATAGGGCGTCATCATGTAGTGGCGGGGTTCCATCCGCTCGACGACGTAGCGGACCTCGTCGACACTGAAGGCACCCAGCTCCGCCACTCCGAGGAAGAACAGGCTGTAGGGCAGGTGTTCCCAGTCGGCGTGGAAGGTGGGACCGATATCGGCGTTGACGGTGTGGGGCACCTTGCCGAACCCTTGAACACCGGCGAGATCGTGTACTCCATCCATGGGTTTATCTCCTATGATTCGGTGGATCAGTTGGCCGGGACCTGCGGGACTGCGACCCCGATCAGGCAGTCCTTGGTGACGATCTGCTGTAGTTGCTCCTGGGTCCAGCCTTCGGTGCCGGCGGGCCGTTGGGGGAGCACGATGTAGCGGGTCTCGGCGGTGGTGTCGTACACCCGGATCTCGACATCCTCGGCGATGTCGGTACCCATCTCGGACAGCACTTTTCGAGGTTCGCGGACGACGCGGGCACGGTACTCGAAGCTCTTGTACCATGTCGGCGGCAACCCGAGGATGGGCCAGGCGGTGCAGGAGCAGAGGGAGCAGACGATCACGTTCTTGAGGGTGGGGGTGTCCTCGAGCGCGACGATGTATTCGCCCTGCGGTCCCAGATAACCGTACTGGTCCACGGCCGCGGTGCCGTCGGTGAGGAGCAGCTCGCGGAACTCCGGGTCGGTCCAGGCCCGCGCGACGAGTTCGGCGCCGCGCTTCGGGCTGAAGTCCTCCTCGAAGGTCTTCTTCCACGCTTCGGTGTAGCCCTCGGGGACCAGGCCCTTCCCGTCGAGCGCGCGGAACAGTGCCCACGCGCGATCCGACGCCGGCGCTTGAGCTGGTGCGGCATTGTCTGGTGTGTGTTCGATCGTTGAGGTCATTGTTTCCACTTTCTGTAGGGGGCTGGTACGTACGAAGTGGGAATTTGGTGTGTCGGGAAGCGCTTTGGGGTAGGTCAGCGGCTAAATGCCACGGTTTGTGCATCGCGCAGCATGCCGGTCCGGGGATGGCAGTTGATGTACTCGTACAGTTGGTCGCGTGCATCTGACACCGATACCTCGTGATACAGACGCAGCTTCGACAGACCCTCGGCGACTCGGAAAAAGGTAGTGAAGATTCGCAGATGGGTGGGATGGGATTCTGCCCAACGCTCCAGTTGGTCGAGCGAAGCCCAGTGCCCGATGTTGTAACTCAGATCAAGGAAGTTCCCTTCCAGGTCGATATTGCGTACGAACCTATTGCTGTAGCAGCCGACCGTCTCGCCGCTGTCGCGAAGAAAGTCCATGCCCTGCTGCAATGTTGGGAGGATGTCATCGAGATACAGGGATCGTTCTTCTGATTCGGCATCCTTCCAATCCTGACCGGAGCGAATCAACGCGATGTTGTCGTGGCCCTGGATCATTACCCGACCACCAACGGCGGGATCACCACTGATCACCCGCAGTTCGCCCGAAGGCTGCATCCAATCAGTTTGGGACAGCGGGAAACGTTCGCGCATCGAGCCCCAGTACCCGTGCTCGTTGATGTCGCCGCTGATCCCGTCCATCACCGCGCCGATACCAGGGAGGTCTTCCTGGAAGGCGTACAAAGTCTCGAATTGCTCGGCCCGGGGGGCGACGGTCTCGCGAAAGTAGCCGAGTCCCTCGGACAGTCGTTCGTCCGATGCCCACCAGTCGGCGACAACGGAGTTGCTTATCCAACGGGTGTAGGAAGCAACATCTTTCCAGTAACCCACCACCATCAGGTTCTCGTAGCCCTCGTTGTCCTCATGGTGAGTCAGGTCGTGGTGCAGCGGGCCGTCCTCCAGATCGAAGCTGGAGACGATGCCGCGCATTGCCGCAAGCGCGGCCGGGCGGTGCTCGTCGCCGCGAAACTGCACGCCGAGATACGCCATCACCACCTGCTGGAGGGTTTCATCAGCGCGCCCGACCCACATGGGGAAGGGAGGTTGGTAGTTGTCGGGCACACGTCGGCTCAACGTTCGGGGACATACGAGGTGGTCGCTGATTGCAGATTCCATAAGGACTCCTGTTTCATCGAGTTGGGGCTTCGAGAGAATCTCGGAAACTCGTATAGGTCAGAAGCTACCGTCCACTAACGGTGTGAATTTGACCACGAGCGACTGATAGTTCGACGATGAGCGACAGTCAGTGAAGAAGCCGGAGAATTGCCGGAAACGCACCGGAATCGCAGGCCTTCTCCCATTCGGCACGGAAGACAGGTTCATCGTCCGCGTCAGGACAAGGCCGAGCCCGTCCGTGTCCTGAGGACGAATACTTCTGTTTACGCGAAACTTCTTGCGGTCGCGGCCGCCGGTGGTGCAGGAAACGCGCCAACAGCATGTTCGTAGGTGTGTGCCACGCGCAGGACCGTGGCGTCGTCGAAACGCTTGCCGACGATCATCAGACCTGTCGGCAAGCCACCGACCAGACCGGCAGGGACCGAGCACGCCGGGTGCCCGGTGACGTCGAAGGGAGCGGTGTTGCCCACCATCGACAGCGCGACATGCAGGTAATCGGCCAGTCCGGCATCGGCCGGGGGAATCTGTTGGGCGGTGTAGGGGACGGTGGGCATGACCAGTACGTCGAAGCGGGTCAGTGCGGCGTCGTAGGCGGCGCGCAACTCGGGTACGAGTTGGCGGGCCATGGCGTAGTACTTGCCGCCGCCGACCTCGAAGGTATAGCGACCCGACAATCCCACCAGCTTCACGGTCTTGGACAGCTCGTGGCCTCTGTGGAGGCGCTGGGCGGCGAAGTGCGCGACCAGCTCCGGGTCGTAGAAGCCGTCGGTGTTCATCCCGTAGGCGTTGCCGTCGAGCATCTGATAGGCGGCGCCCTCGGTGGCGATCACGTTCCACACGTGCATGGCGTCGAGATGCCAGGGAATCGACACCTCCTCCGCCGCCAGTCCGGCACCGCGCAGGACTTCGACCGCAGCCCGGACGGCAGCGTCGACGTCCGGATCGGACACGGGTGTGCCGAAGCCTTCGGTGACGACACCGACACGGAGCCCGGACGCCGATTGGGTGATCGCCGACAGGTAATCGACGACCTCGATCACGGTCGGCTGGCGGGGATCGGCGCCATCGGGTCCTGCCAGCACACCGAGCATGACGGCCGCATCGGCAACGGTGCGGGTGATCGGGCCGAGGTGATCGATGGTTCGCTCGATGGGAAACGCCCCGGTGTAGGGGACCAGTCCGTGCGTCGGCTTGTGACCGACGGTTCCGCAGAACGCTGCGGGGATCCGGATGGAGCCGCCCTGGTCGCCGCCGACGGCCATATCGACGTCTCCGTTTGCAACGAGTGCTCCACTGCCGCTGGAGGAGCCGCCGGAATTGCGTGTCGCGTCCCATGGGTTGCGGACCGGTGCGGGCTGTGATGTGAAACTGGCCCCGGAGAAACACAGGTCCTCGCACACTGCCTTACCGGTGATCGTCGCACCGGCATCGAGGAGCCGGCGGACCACCGTCGCATCGCGGCGAGGGATGAAGCCCTCCACGGAGCGGGATCCGTTCATCATCGGGACACCGGCGACCGCGACATTGTCTTTGACTGCCACCGTCTTTCCGGACAATGGGCCGTCCGGTGCGCCGGCGATCTCGGTGGTGACGTACCAGGCACCGAGACGGTTACGCTCCGGTGCGGCCGGCGCCCATTCCCGCTGCGGGGTCGGTGGGGCGGAGCGCCGATAGAGGTTCTCGACGGCGGTCGACGCACCGAGGGACGCTTCGACCGCAGGTGCAAATTCCTCGAGTTCCGCAGCGGACAGGCCGAACCGAAAGTGCCGGTCAAGCGCGGCCAGGCGTGCGGAATCGGGTGGGGGCAATGTCGACATGAAAACTGTGTCTCCTTCGGTTGAACCGCGGCACGCCCGCAGGGGCATGTTCCGAGGACAGTTGAGAGTCCTGTGCTGCCAGGGCAGTAGATCTCATCGGCAGTGGCAGGGGTCGGATGGGGCCGTTGACGAGGCCGCGTGCTCGCGAGCAGGCATCAGGTGCCTCGGTGGCGATGAACCATCCGACGGTGCAGGCGCAGTCGATGACTTGTTCGTCCACGTTTGCGCAGCCTCCAGCACACAACATCATCAGTCCAGGAGGTCCCCTGAACACCCCCGGGATTTCCGGCGTACTCGAACGGTAGGCGCTTCCGGGGCGTGGCGTTTGACGCTGAGCGCCAGCCAACTTTGCACGTTGCGACACTCGTCGCATGGGCCAATCACCAGATTGGGAACGGAGGACTCAGCGGATCGGGTCATGGCGCCGCGCGCGGTGGGGCGGCTCGTCCACAAGGCGTTGCCTGCTCCTCGCCGCCGGGTCGGTGGCATGCTGCTTGGACGTAGGCAGTCCGTGCAGGTTGACATGTGATTTCATCGCTCTTAGCGTGGTGTTCGCGCGAGCAGAAGGAGCCGTTCATGTCGTCGTTGCCGCCGCCGGATGGTGACATGGTGGACGATGACTGCCCGGACTGCCGCCGCTCCGGCGAGTTGATCAAGGTAGCGCCTGCTCCAGTCCCATCGACACCCCACCAGGGCCGCGAAGTGGTGCGAACCACCGCTCTCGGCACCTGGATCGAAACGATCCGCGACACGTTCGTGGCACTGGACATCGCGCCGATCGAGCCAGAAAACTTTACCGGGGCGGTGCAGACCCGCCATTTCGCGCACCTGATGGCGGCCGACGTCACGGCCACATCCCAGATCTTCCGCAGAACGGCCAGGCTTGCCAACCGCCATCCGCTCGAGTTGATGCAGATCGGCATGGTCGTCGCCGGTGAGGGGCAGCTCATCCAGGACGGGCGCACGTGCACCCTCGGCCCGGGAGATTTCGCCCTCTACGAGACTTCGCGGCCATTTACCTGGAGTTTGCATCCGGAGTGGCACCTGCGCGTGTTCACTTGGCCACGGGCCTCGTTGTCGCTCACCGAGACTCAGTTGCAGGACTTGACGGCGCGGACCGTACGATCCACCTCACCTGTGGGACAGTTGCTCTCACCGATGCTCTCCACCCTCCTGGTGGCCGATGGAGAGGTATCGTCCGCCGGTGCCATCGGCCTGGCAAGCGGGCTGGCGGACCTGGCCATCACGGCGGCCCAAGAGGAAGGTCGATCCAAGGACCCTGATCCAGGTCTGCGAGACCTCTACGCGAGTATGGTGCAGCACATCGAACGCCACCTGGACGATCCGGATCTGTCCCCCAGCGGTATCGCCCAGGCGTTCTTCGTCTCCACTCGAACGGTTCACAGAGTGTTCGCACGCTTCGGCGCAACCGCTGCCGCCACGATTCGCGAGCACCGGCTCGAGGCCTGTCGTCGCGCGATGATGGCTCCACGCAACAGATCCCGATCCCTGACCGACATCGCCTTCCAGTTCGGATTCGTCGATCTATCGGTCTTCAGCAGAGCATTCACGACGACCTACGGCATCAGTCCGAGCCGGTACCGCGAACAACATCGATGAATCATGGACCGAAATACTCGACCATAGCCGGTTCGACTGTGCAGCAACAAGAGACGTGGTTGAACTACCGAGTGCGCAACGAGCGCCGCTACCGGGGCCGGTCGGATTCTCGATTCCCCTCGTCGGCAGTTGTTTTCAGCATCCGGTCCAGTTCTCTGCCTGCGTCGTCATAGCCGGCGTCGGAGATTCGTTGCAGTTCGCGCAGGTCACCGGCCGACACTGCGCGTCGAGTGAGCAGAAACCCGGCGCGCATGGATCCCTCGTCCAGCAACTCGCTCAGCTCCGCGAGGTCACCGGTCGCGTCGGCGAGGTCGGCCAACCGGTCCAGAGCGGTCTCGTTGCCCTCATCGGCCAGCGCGCGCAGAGTCTCCCGATCGATGTTCTCCATGTGGCCATTCTGCAACCCTTCCCCAGGGGAAAGGTCAAGTGGAACGATTGGCCGAGTGATCACCATCGGGCAGCTGGCAAGATACGTGGGAGTGTCGATCAAAACCATCCGCGTCTATCACGACAAGGGGCTGCTCCCTGAACCCGACCGCGATTCATCCGGCTACCGGCGGTACGGCGCGAATGACGCCATCGACCTGATCAAGATCCGAACGCTGGCCGAAGCGGGTGTTCCCCTGGCCCGTATCGGGGACCTGAGGTCGGCGACCGAGGAAAAGTTCCAGCAGGCGCTGCGCGAGATCGACGACAAACTCACGGCCCACATTCGTGACCTGGAGGCAACGCAGGGCCGTCTGCGTCAGCTCGCCGCCGGGCATCTGGTGCCGCTGCCCACGGAGGTCGGTGCCCATCTCGAAGACCTACTCCGGTGGGGATTCACACCCCGTTGGGTCGACCTGCAACGCGACCTGTGGATCCTCGTGTTCGCCACCCACCCAGACCACGCGATGACACTGTTTCACGATCAAGCCGACATTCTTGCCGACCCGCTGCTGCGGCAGCTTTTCCGCGACTACGACCACACGTACGACCTCGACGCCGATGATCCCCGTATCGACGACCTCGCGCGCCGGATCGTGGCGGCGACGCAGGAACGCTACGGAAAGGGCGAACTCCCGGAGCTGAATGAAGCGTTCGAAATCCCTGCCCTGATCCAACAGACGGTCAACGCCTCGTCCCCGGCATGGCAGCGACTCGACACACTGATACGTGACCAACTGGACCCGTGATTCGACGCGACAGACAACGGTGCATCCGTCAGCGCGCGCCGCGGAACATCGGGGCCGGATGTGAAGAACCGCGAGAGCGATGTTCTTGTCGTTGCGGAGTCGGCTGTGTCAGGTCATCGATCGACCTGAGGGGGAGAATATGGATAGGTGTCGACGAGTGCTCTGACGGTTTCGGCGTCGACGCCGACCTCGGCGACGAAGTGGCGAAGCATCTGTACGAAGCGAGTGCGTGTCATGCCGAAGCTGACGAAGATGTCCTCGTCAGTCGCGCCGCCGTAGGGAATCCACGCTCGAGCGAATTCGATGAATCGAGCGGCTTCTCCCCGGGACTTGCACTCGGTCTGTATCTGTCGCCTGGTGTGTTTGGTCCGGCGCGATTTCTGATACTCGCGCGTGTAGGTTTCGACGCCCGTAGAGTCTGCGCCGGTTTTTGTTGGCTTCAATGGACAGCTTTCTGACATCCGCTTCTACCCTGGCGGTCTGTTTGCTGATGTGGTCACCCGTGCAGGTGCGGCAGTCAGCGGAATGGCGGGCTCACCGGAGACTGCCGCACCCGAATTTCGACGACGTCGAGTCGACGACTACTTCTGACGTAACCGGGTGGGGTCAGGTCAGTCGGTCGAAACCCTGGTGGGGACCAGTGGTTCTGCTCCTTGTGCCGAAGTTGTCACTTTCCGTGGCAGAAGCAAGCAGCTGACGGCAACCAGGGCTGTGACGACGATGCCCATCACGAACACGATCGTGAAGGAAGTCCAGGTCGGCGCAGCCGTACTGGTGCCGGTAGTGAGGATGCTTCCCGAAAGTTGGACGCCGAGTGTGCCACCGACTGCCTTGACGACAAACGCGAGACCGCTGAATGCCCCGATCCGGCTGACCGGAGACGTCAACGCCACTGTGTTCATTGCCTGCGTCAGTGTGATCCCACCCGAAGCGCCAATGAGGATGGTCGCTCCCATGACCATGAGGAAATGTCCGTTTGCAGTGAGAAGAAGGACGAACGACGCCCCGGCCAGAATGACACCCGTGAGCATGGTGGTTCGTCCACCGACCCGAAGATCGAGCCAACCTGTCAGCGGTGCTACAACGGCGCCGGCCAAGCCGAGGGGGAGCAGGAGAAGGCTCGTCGTGAACTCGGAGGCGCCAAGACCGAACCCTGTGTCGGTCGGTTGTTGCACCAGCATGGGTACCGCCAGAAACAGCGCATTGGTAGCGAACCCACACAGCAGATACACGAGGCAGCTCACTGCAAGTGGCCGCGTCGCAAGCAAGCGCACGTCGATGAGCGGCTCGGACGAACGAAGCTCGAGGACGACGAAGGTTGTCAACAGCGCAACGCACACAAGCACTGTTGTTCCGAATTCAATAGAAAGCCAACCCCATTCGGGCGCTTTGGTGATGCCGACGAGAATGACGGCCATTCCGCTGCCGAGGAAAGTCGCGCCCGTGTAGTCGACGCGGCCGTGATTGGCAGGAGGACACGACGGCACCAGGCGCCACGCGGCGACGAAGATGACGGTGATGATGACGAAGGGGACTGAGAACAACCAACGCCACGGGAGAACGCTCACGAGCAGCCCGGAGCCGACGAGCCCAAACGCCGTCCCAGCGTAGATGAAGGCAATGACCGAACCATTGCCCGACTTGATCCGGGCTTCGGTCTGAGTATCGCGAATAATCCCGAAGGCAAGGGGGACGACCGCGAGGCCAACTCCCTGCAGGAGCTGTCCCAAGGTAAGCATCAAGATCGAATTCGAAAGACCCGAGACTGCGGTTCCGGTTGCGACGATTGCGAGTACGGCAAGGAGGATTGACTTCTTGTCGCGAATGTCGGACAGGCGGCCGATCAAGGGGGTGGCCACAGCACCCGTGAGCAGCACACCGGTAATCACCCACGCGATTTGAGCTTCTGTTGCGCCGAGGGACTCTTGAATCAGCGGTAGAGCAGGGGAAAGGATCGATTCGAGACCCTTGTAGGCAAATACTGAGGCAACAACGACCGCAAGCGTCAGCGTTGGATTGACGCGGCGCCCCTGCGATCTTTCGGATAATGTCACTTCTGGTCCTCCGGAGAGATGATGGTGATTGCCGTCGATTGCACCCGACTGAACTTCACTGATCATCTGGTTTCTGTTGCGTAGCGCGACTCCTTGGTTTCCAGCGAGCAGGGTTGGTCGGGACCAGAGCTGATCGGGCAGCCAGGC
The DNA here is from genome assembly GCF_017656075.1 of Rhodococcus sp. ZPP. Lineage (NCBI taxonomy): Bacteria > Bacillati > Actinomycetota > Actinomycetes > Mycobacteriales > Nocardiaceae > Rhodococcus > Rhodococcus sp. ZPP. The sequence continues at coordinate 3,490,739 of NZ_CP058638.1, read as the reverse complement.
CCGTCAGCTCGGACGTGCGAGACCGTGGTGATCCGCGACACACAGAGACAGTATTCCTGGTTGGAGCAACGACAAATGTCCGCCGGAGACACACTGCCCTCGACTTTGTGTCCCCGAGGGGGTAGCCAGCCGTTAGTGCGAGTTCGTGACGGTGCATTTTAGGATTGCGGGGCCGTCGAATTTCCAGTTTGCGGTCTTCAGCCCACGGCCGTCGCACACTGTTGGGTGACGCCTCCAGCGATATCCTGGTTATCCAGGAGGTGTCGGCCGACACCTCGACAAACCCCTCAACAGGGCAAAGAGCGCATCGTAGATGGCGACCGACAATGATCCCTTCGCAACACAGCGTGTCGACAACGCTGTGTTGGTGACGGACCTGGAATCGGCGGGATTTTCCAATGCCGAGGAGATCGGGCGCGGTGGCTTCGGCGTCGTGTATCGCTGCACGCAGACCGCTCTGGACCGCACTGTCGCGGTGAAGGTTCTCACCGCAGACTTCGACGACAACGAGAATCGGGAACGATTCCTCCGCGAACAGCGGGCGATGGGGAGGCTGACAGGGCACCCGAACATCGCGAATGTCCTGCAGATAGGTACCACCGACAGTGGTCGGCTCTTTCTTGTGATGCCCTACTACGCCCGTGGCTGCCTCGACGCGCGAGTCCGCCGGCACGGACCTCTCCCACTGGACGAGGCCCTTCGTTTCGGGGTGAAGATCGCGGGCGCCCTCGAAACAGCGCACCGGCTCGGCATCCTGCACCGCGATATCAAACCCGCGAACATCTTGCTCTCCGACTACGACGAGCCCGCACTGGCCGACTTCGGTATCGCGCGCATTCAGGGGAGTTTCGAAACCGCCACCGGTACCGTCACCGGCTCACCTGCGTTTACCGCGCCCGAGGTTCTGGCCGGGAAGTCGCCGAGCCCGGCCTCGGACGTCTATGGGCTGGGCGCCACTCTCTTCTGCGCATTGACCGGCCATGCTGCTTTCGAGCGGCGTAGCGGTGAGCAGCTGGTCGCGCAGTTCGTTCGCATCACCACCGAGCCCGTTCCGGACCTTCGGGAACAGGACATCGCTGAAGACGTCAGTGCGGCGGTGGAACGGGCGATGGCCACATCCGCACCAGACCGGCACTCCGCCGCCACCCTCGGTGAGGCCCTCCGGCGCGCGCAATTCGACCACGGTTTCGCGGTCGACGACATGGCGCTCCACACCGGTTCCGGAGGTGAACGGCCGCAAGAGGCCCTGCCGAACTCCATGGTTGTTCGTCCCGCCGGAGGCGGTTCCTATCCTGGCCCGACTCGGTTGCCGGGCAGGACGACAGGGAACTTGCCGGTGGAGCTGACTAGTTTCGTCGGTCGCAGGCATGAACTGTCGGAAGTGAAACGCTCCCTGGAAACATCGCACTTGGTGACACTGACCGGTTTCGGAGGCGTCGGCAAAACACGCCTCGCACTCAGGGCAGCTGACAGTGTGCGACGCGGATTCAACGACGGAGTATGGCTGGTGGAGTTCGCCGAGCTATCGGACGGTTCATTGGTGGCAGACCTTGTGGCTGGAGCTTTAGGCTTGCGGGATCAACGGGCGAGCAACCAGCTCGACGGCCTGTTGAACTTTCTGGCTCCACGCGAGCTCTTACTGGTGCTCGACAACTGTGAGCAGGTAGTGGACGCGGCGGCAGAGCTGTCCGCAACCCTTCTTCGCGGCTGTCCGCAATTGCGTATCCTCGCCACCAGTCGCGAGCCTCTCGGCATCGCCGGGGAAGCTGTTCTGCGCGTCCCACCGCTCACCATTCCCGAGCATGTGCCCTCACTTCGAGGAACACCTAGCTACGACGCCGTCACATTGTTCGCCGAACGCGCCGCCACGGCCCTCCCGACGTTCACACTGACCGAGGACAACGCGGGCACGGTCGCCCAGATCTGCCATCGGCTCGACGGATTACCGTTGCCCATCGAACTCGCTGCGGCCCGGGTGCGAGCCCTGTCGCCAGAGCAAATCCTCCAGCGGCTGACCGACCGCTACACGCTGCTGTCCCGCAGCAGCCGAACCGCCCCGACCCGGCAGCAAACGATGCGTCTGTGCGTCGACTGGAGCTACGACTTGTGCAACCCCGTAGAGCGGTTGCTGTGGGCCCGGCTTTCGGTGTTCGCGGGGAGCATCGAACTGGATGCGGCCGAGCAGATTTGCGGTAGTGACATGAATGCGCAGGAGGTACTCGATGCGCTGACCTCTCTGGTCGACAAGTCGATCCTTATTCGGGAGGAGTCCGGCGCAGTAGTGCGCTTCCGGTTGCTCGACATCCTGCGGGAGTATGGCAGGGAACTCGCGCAGAGAAACGAGGAGTACGCAGATCTGCGCTGTCGCCACCGAGACTGGTACCGGCAGTTGGCGCTCGAGGCAGAGTCGGATTGGATCAGCCCCCGACAGCTCGACTGGATCTCCCGCTTGGATCGCGAACAGACCAACCTTCGCGAGGTGATGGAGTTCTGCCTGGGTGACGATCCTGAGATCGGACTGACGATCGCCGCCGCCCTCCAGCCGTTCTGGCAGGCGCGTGGACTGTTCAGCGAGGGTCGGCGCTGGCTCGACCGGCTCCTTGCTGTGCCGTGGAAGACTCCGACGGTGGAGCGGGTGAAGGCCTTGCATGCACACAGCGTCCTGGCCGAACTGCAGGGCGACCTGACCGCGGCCTCCGCCTCGGTAGCCGAGGCACGCATGGTGGCCCAAAAGGTTCCCGACTCGACCGCAGATGCATTCGTCGCCCGAGCCGAAGGAACACTCGCGCTGTACCGCGGCGATTTTGCGCGGGCGCGATCACTGCTGGAAACCGCGATCGAAAAGTTCGACGCTCACGATTTCTCGCACATCGAGGTGCTTCACATGCTCGGACGGGCATGTGATCAGGCGGGTGACGAACGACGAGCGAACGAGTGCTATTCACAGGCACTCGCGATCACCGAGTCCTGCGGCGAGGTCGTACACCGCGCCGCGACCCTCCGGGCACTGGGCATCGCCGCATGGCGACGATCAGACCACCCCGGCACGGTTGAACTGCTGCGGCACGCACTGCAGTTGTCCCGCGAGGTAGGCGATCTCCGTACGACCGCAACGTGCCTCGAGGTCCTTGCCTGGGTCGCAGCCGAGAACAAAGATGCGCGGCGTGCAGCTGTACTGATAGGTGCCGCGGAGGAAATGGCGCAGTCCGTAGGGACTTTCACGCTGTGGTTCCCGAACCTGCTCCACTATCACGACGAGTGCGAGCGCAGAACGATGCAGGCGCTCGGCGAACCGACATTCGCGGCTTCCCGAAGGGACGGCCGAGTCCTGGGATTCAATGCTGCCATCGCCTATGCCCTCGGCGAGAAAACGCCCACGCCGCCGCCCACACCTGGGGAGACCGCGAAGTTGACCAAGAGAGAACGTCAGATAGCAGAGGCCGTCGCGGAGGGCCTGACCAACAGGGCCATCGCCACCCGATTGGTCATTTCCCCGCGCACCGTTCAAGGCCACGTCGAGCACATTCTGTCCAAGCTCGGGTTCAACAGCCGCGCGCAGATCGCAGCGTGGGTCGTCGAGCAGACTTCTACCTAGTCGAACAGAAGCCGACTAGGCATCAGCCTCCAGTGTGTTCTGATTGAGCCGATGAAGCTTCAGCGCGAGACGGAGTTCGCTCGTTCGATCCACAGTTCTCCAATCGTCTCCCAATAGGTCCTTCAACCGCTGCATTCGCTGTTTCACCGTACTGACGTGAACATGCAGAACTTCCGACGCCGCAGTCGGACTTCCATCCGTTGCAAGGAGGGCCTCGAGAGTGCTCAACAATTCGGTGTGGTGTGCCGCGTCGTACCGGGCCACTGGGGCAAGCGTCGTCCGCACGAATCGGTCCACATTCGGTCGATTGCTCAGAACCAGTCCGACGAACCCGAGATCTTCCAAGGTGCCCGACATGGCACCGCCCTGTATCCGTTCCATTGCATCACTGCAGGTCACCGCCTCGTCGAACAGCTCACGAACGCCGGCTACCGCGCGCGCCGGTCCCGCGCCGGCCACCGATGGCGTCACCCGTCCGGCGCGCGCGACTGCCGAGGACAGCTCCGCGGAATTCGACCGCGGATCATTTCCTGGAATCAGGGCTACTACCGACGACTTGTTTCCGCGCTGGAGGATATGGCTTTGCCCGGCCAAGCCCCCTCGGATCTTCGCTGCTTCGTCTGCGAGGTAAGCGAGCCGACGTTGCTGCAAGGGTGCTCGCACGACATGAACGGTGTACGGCTGACGCAGTTCCATTCGCAGCTGCGCGGCGCGGTGGATAAGCCGGCTGGGAGCTTCGTCGCCAGACAGGAGATCGTCGATGAAGTCGTCGCGACGAAAACCCGCGGCTCCGGCCTCTGCCTCGGCCAAGAGTAGGAGCAAGGCGGCGACGACTGCTGCACGTTCGAGGATCTGAATGTCTGGCTTCGCGGGGGTCTCGTCACCTTGGTAGTACAGAATGCCGAGAAGTCTGGCAGCCGCCAAGATCGGGATTGCTACCAGGCTCCCGGACGTTTGAGTGGTCCGCGCGAGAGCCGCTTGACGAATCAACTCGGGAGGCTGCGCAGTTCCGCTGAGGTCGCCGACGTCAGCGAGTAGGCGGTCGTCCGGATCGAACACAGCCAACTCACCGCCGACGATCTTGACGACTTCCTGAACGAGATTGTCGATGTTTCCGCCGGCCAAGGCGACCTGGGATAGCGTGAAGTGAGCCGTGGTCGCGCGCTCGGACTCGGCGTTACTCCGGGCCAGCTCTCGGTTCGCGTCCTCGAGTGACCGGAGTGCAGTCTTGGTTTCCTCGGCAAGCCTGGAGCGTTCGATCGAGATGGCGGCATGCCCGGCCAGCGAGTGCAGAAGGTCCAGATCCGCTGGAGTGTAGGCACGTTCGTCACGGTTGGCGGCGATCAACGCACCGAGCCGTTTAGACCCGTTGACCAGGGGCACGCCGACGGTCGCAACGATTTTCTCCCGCTCCATGACCCGGTCGACATCCGGAAAATGCACAAAATTCGGATCGCCGAAGTACCTCGTAACGATTAACGGCATTCCGCTCTCTATTATCCGCCCTGTCATCGCCATCCCCGCCGGTACACGAAGATCGAGAAGCTCGGAAGTCATGCCCCCCGAGGTCGCACCCAGGTGAGCGTATTCACCGTCTCGTTCCGCTAACCAGAGGTAAACGACGTCGGCGCGAAGAAGCCTCCGCGCACGATCGGCAATACCGCCGAGAAGCCTGTCCGGATCGTCTTCCGAGGTGATGTCAGCGACGGTGTCCAACAGTGCGCGATACCGATCATCTCGCGCCTCGTGCTGCCCGGCGACTTCTCTGACGAGAGCAAGCAGGGCCGGATGGAACCCAGGCTCCTCAGCGTTGACCGGGAGCTCCGAAGTCGCGCTCAAGATCTCGATGACCGTGCGCTCGACCTCCCGGAGATCCGAGCCCGTGCGGGAGACTGCGCGCACCAGCTCAGAGGCGACTCGCAGGATGTTGGTGGCTGTACCACCCGCGAGATTCTCGGAAGATGCGAGCCGCAATTCGTGTTTCATGATCGCCTCATCTCATCCTGCGCGCATTCAGCCGCAGCAGTTGCCTTCACCATACGGTGCATGTCCACCACGGACCAGAATCGGCGCAAGTACCGTCTCCGTCGGACATATCGACACGGACGCGACGAACGTAGGCTTCGGCGGAGGCCCGATTGACGCACGAAGTGTAGGGCAGCCCGAACACGTTGTGGGTGCTCGACGAGACACCGAGAACGATCCGAGATATGTACGCCAATCTGTGAGGTGCACGTTGGACGCCGTTGCCTGCGCAACATTCGCACGAACCTGGAACGAGACCGTGGCGGTTCACGCGAGCGAGACCTTCTTGGTCTTCGAAGGGTCGACGAACGACGTCACGCAATGGACCTATGAGGAGTTCGATCGAATCGTCGATTCGACGGCCGCCGCGCTCGAAGAGGCGGGGGTTGCGCCCGGGTCAGCGGTCCACGTCGTCTTGAAGAATTGTCCCGCCTTCGTGGCGGTGTGGCTCGCTGCGGCGCGCATCGGCGCAACCGCCATCTTCGCCGATCCGGCGTCCTCCGCCAGGGACATCGCGATGCATATTCGTCGAACGACACCGACTGTGGCGCTGTGCGGTTCCCGGAATGCCGACACGTACCTCCAGGGCATCAAGCGTGCGTCCGACGAGGGTGTGGGGCCGGCACTCGATATAGAACTTCTTGTCCTGAAGGAAGACTCGATCGACGTGCTTCCTGGCAGCCTCCTGGTCTCCCGCGACCGCCTCCCACGTCTTGTCGACGAACCAGGCCCGCATGACCGGCTGGCAGTGATGTTCACGTCTGGAACGACATCCGAGCCCAAAGCTGTTGTGCTGACGCAGTGCAACTATGCACACGTCGCCCAGGCGATGGCGAAGGCCGCCGACCTGAGACCGGGGGATCGCTGGTTGGTCACACTTCCACTGTTCCATGCAAACGCCCAATACTATTGCTTTGCTCCGGCGATTGCGGTAGGTGCAAGCGTGGCCCTGACCCACACATTCTCGGCCTCTCAGTGGGGTAAGCAGGCCGCCCGACTCGAGGCCACCCACGCCAGCTTATTCGCGGCACCGATTCGGATGATTCTTGCGCGGCGTCCCGAGGACACACCACAATTGAATCTCAGGCATGTGTGGTTCGCCCAGAGCCTCGCTCCCGGTCACTTCGACGAGTTCGCGTCGATGGTGGGATGTGCACCGCGCCAGCTGTACGGAATGACCGAAACCGTTTCCATGGTCACCGCGGAACGCCGTGAAGACGCGAGACCGGTCTTCATCGGCAACCCCAGCGACGCAGGGCGGAGAACCGCCATTGTCGATCCCCACAGCCTCGAGCCCGTCGAAACGGAAACCCCCGGTCTCTTGTTGGTAGCCGGCACCCCCGGGTGTGACCTTTTTGAGGAATATCTCTCGGATCCGAAGGCGACGTCGGCCGCACTTCTCAAAGAAGGCGGCGAGACGTGGCTACGAACTGGCGACCTGGTGGTGTCCGATCAGGACGGGCGCCTGCGATTCGTCGGCCGGGTCGACGACGTCATCAAGGTCTCCGGCGAGAACGTCAGCCTCACCGAGGTCGAGGCCGCATTGGCGCAGGCCCCGGGTGTTCTGGAGGTCGCGGTCGTCCCGCGGCCGGACCCCATTCGGGACGTTGTTCCCGTCGCCTATGTAGTAGCGCGGAATGTGGAGACTCCGCTCGACATCGACGAGCTCACCGCCTGGGCATCGAATAACCTTCCACCACAGGCATGTCCACGCGATTGGCACCAGGTGGCGGAACTTCCACGAACAAGTGTCGGCAAGATCAGACGCTCACAGCTGAGGTGTGAGGACGCGTAACGGTCACGTCCATCGAACACCCTGCAGAATCCCGGGAGCGCGCGCCAGGCCAGAGAACACTAGTTCCAGTCCACTACCTGGTCCAGCACCTCGGGACAATTCTTCTCCAACGCGTCGACATAACTCCGAATATGATCACGCATGAGGCGCTCAGCTTTTTCGGAATCACCACTCTTGATGGCGTCGGCGATTTGATCGTGCGATACCGGCAATTCTTCTCGGGGAATCTTCTCGTCGGCGGATTCATCGACATATATGCTGCGGAGTCCGTCCGCGAATAACAGTAAGATCGGGTCGCCGGTGAACCGGGCCACTGAAAAGTGGAAACTTCCGGACTCCGCGTTGTCCCCGATCCCGTCCGCCTCGTCAGGATCCCAGGGTATACCAGACTTCACGCGTTCACTCGCGAGCCGAGCCATCAAAGGCTCGACCTGCAGGCGCGTGTTCAGCACATTTCTGAGCGTCAGGCCGAGTAGATGGAAATACAACGATGAAGCGCTCGCAAATTGCGAGCTTGCGACCTGATTTACTCGGGTACCCCCACCCGGGCCGGGTCGAATGGAGATGACTCCGTACATTTCGAGAATACGAAGGGCTTCGCGAAGCGACGGCCGGCTGACCTCGTAGCGTTCGAGCAACTCCGCCTCCGAGGGAAGCCGAGAGAGCCCTTCGTCTCCAATGTCCTGCACGATTCGACCCGCCACCAGTCGCGCAGTCTTCCGGCCAACAACTTTCATAACGCTCATGATAGCCCTCGCCCCAGGGATTACCGCTGCGTGAAGCGATGTAAGCGGGTGAGGTCGCCGATTCGGCGGCACCGCCGACGAATTGATGGTGGCTCAACACATCCCGAGATCGGGCCTACACGAGAACAACTCGAGAGGCGGCTTGTCCGCCGTGGCCAAAGTGCGGCGCTGACGAACTTGCCAGGAATCAGGCCCGACGAGTGGGCCGTCCCGCTTCGGAGGAATCGATGCGACGGCGGCCTGCGTTCCGGGGTCATGTGTGCGCACTGATGCGCAGGGGTGTTGAGCAGGTGTTTCCCCCGGTGGTGGGCGTGTGGCGGAAAGTGATGGTTGACACAAGAGGCGGTTGCTGTAGATCATCTATAGGAACTGTTTCTGAGTCAGCAAAGGATTGTGGTGCCATGAGTAAGTACCGGGTTATCGACACTGATACCCATCTCATCGAGCCGGCGGATCTGTGGACCGAACGCCTGCCGAAGGCGTGGGGCGCGGACGTGCTGCACGTCAAGTTCGATGAGAAGACCCAGTCGGACCTGTGGTTCTTCGGTGATCAACCGCTCAAGGGCGCGTGGACGTGGGCGAACTGGAACTGGAAGAACTTCAACTCCGAGCTGCACGACGGGAGCGGTCCCACCCGCCTCGACGAAGCCCATCCGGCGACCTACGACGTCGACGAGCGCGTGAAGTTCATGGACGATCAGGGCTTCGAGATGCAGGTGCTGTACCCGAACCTCGCCGGGTTCGACTGGAAGCCGTTCGTGCAGCATCCCAACCGGAACCTGGCGATCGCGCACCTGGCCGCCTACAACGACTTCCAACTCGAATGGGTGGCCAAGTACCCGGGCCGGTTCATCCCGATGATGGTGATCCCGTACTGGGACGTGGCGGCGTCGGTCGCGGAGATCGAACGCCTCGCCGATTCCGGCTTCGGCGGCATCGTGACCACCGGTGCCCCGCACGAGCACGGTCAGGCGCCCTGGGCAGCCGCAAGTGGGATCCGCTGTGGAAGGCGTGCGAGGAGGCGGGCCTGTCGGTCAGCTTCCACACCGCCAGCGGCGACTTCCGCGAGATGCTCAAGCACGACGAGGACGACGGGTTGGTCGGTGGTGTTCGCGTTGCCGCCGACGGACCCCACATCTACCTCGCCAACGCCGTCATCGTCAGCGACCTACTCGTCTCCGGAATCCTCGCCCGGTTCCCGACCCTGCAGTTCGTCTCCGTGGAAAGCGGAATCGGCTGGGCCCCGTTCGTTCTCGACGCCCTCGACAAGCGATTCCAGAAGAACGGCGTGTTCCGCTCGCACCCCGAGTTCGGTGACATGCTCCCCAGCGACTTCTTCAAACGGCAGGTATCGCTGAACTTCTGGTTCGAACAACTCGACGACTACCACCTCGAAACGCTCTCACTCAAACCACTGATGTTCGAAACCGACTTTCCCCACCCCACCAGCTTCCACCGTCCCACCCTCGACGAAAACATCGAACTCGTCCTCGGCCGCCAACCCGAAGAGGTCCGCCGCGCGGTCCTGTGGGACAACGCCGCCCGCCTCTACGGCAAGGCCATGGAAAAACAGGGAGTCAACCCGAGCCAAGCCGTGGCCGGCTTGACCAGCTGACCACACCCCACACCACCACCACCAACAAGAACCGGGCGCTCTGGGGCACTCCACCCGCACCCGACGGTGCCCCAGAGCGCCCATCCCACCACCCGACACGGTCAGGCGCCAGCCACCCAGCGGGATTGTGTTTATCCGTGCGTTGATCGGCGACTGCTACTCGCCGTCCGAGAGCGAGGAGAACTATCGCCATGATCTTAAGACGTAACCACCTGATGGAAACCCTACAATCCGGTCGAATTGCGTTAGGCTGCAGTCTCAATGAGGCGCGCGATCCAGGCATGGTGTACGCCATGGCCGCTGCTGGTGCAGACACGGTGTTCATCGACCAAGAGCACAATCTGCACAACACCGAGACGGTGTTCGAGTTGGTCGCGCATGCCCATGCCGCCGGAATCAGTCCGTTGGTCAGGCCACCCCAGATCGACTATGCCTGGATCACTCGTTTGCTGGACGGGGGATGTCAATCCTTGCTGATTCCGCATGTGCGACATCCGTCCGAGGTCGAGCATCTCATCGACCTGGCGTTCTATCATCCAAGGGGTCGACGCGGCGTCGCCTTGGTCGGCGGAGCGGGCGTCAATTATCAGGAGGTCACCAGCGCGACAGACGTAATGCGCTGGGCCAACGAGAATCTGCTTGTTGGGTTGATTATCGAAACCCCGGAAGCGGTCGAGGCGTTGGACGAGCTTCTTCTTCCGGGCATCGGCCTGGCACTGGTGGGGCACGGGGACCTTGCCCAACTGTATGGAGTGCCCGGAGATCCGCGACACCACCTTGTGCTCGAGGCGCAGGAACGGGTGCGTGCGCTTTGTGCCGAACGTGGAGTTGCCTACGGCGTGTTCCAGCCGAGCCCCCATCTTATTGCCTCCGAGGTTGAACTGGGAGCGCAGTTGATCGTCCACGGTGGGGTCTTCTCCTTCATCCGTAAATCGGTGGGGGATTTTCGTAAGACTGTCGAAGGGGCCTTGACTGCGGACTCGACGTCGGCAATGGTCCAGCCCGGCGGCCGACCTTCAGTGCACCGTTGAAATATCAGAGTGTGGAGTTCGAGGTAATCCGATGACTAACGAAGTGGTAATCGTCGAGGCAGCGCGATCGCCGCTCACCCAGCGGCAGATGTACGGCAGAACCTCCTGCGAGCTCACGGTGGAAAAGCTGTTGGACGTCACCGTCAACGGCCTACTGCAACGCACCAAGATCGATGAGGACGTTGTCACCACCGTGGTCACTGTGGGTGACGGGTCAGCGTCGCGCCGGTATGCCGAATCGTGGCGGAATGTGTTCGATCATATCGATCTGCACGAGACGATTTCGTCCACTTCTGCAGTCAGATTGGCAAGTGAAGCGATCAACGATGATCCGCGACGGGTGGTGTTGGTGGCGGGAGCGGTTGGCGGGCATTCTCTCCATGAACCTGGACGACCTGCGGGTCAGCCGACGCCGCCGGGAGCGGACCTATGGTCCATCACGCGAAAGAAGCAAGGCGACTTTGCTTTCGCGTCCCACCGACGCGCCCGGGAATGCGCCCTGTCGGGCGATTTTCGACGCGAGATCATCCCTCTCGAAGTTCACCTCGACCACGAGATGACCGAGTTCATCGCGAGCGACGAGCTTCGGCAGGTGCCCGAGCCGGGCGGTGCCCTTACGCCAGCCGGTGCGCCGGCTTCGAACGGTGGAGCCGGCCACGATTGTCACCCGTCGCATCAAAGCGCTCGTGCTGCGAGTGGCGCCTGCGCGCTGGTGCTCACCAGCGCCGCCCGCGCCGACGACCTGGGGCTGCACCCTCGCGGGCGTCTGGTGGGAGTCGAGATGCTGTTCGACATGCCGTTGACGAATGTATCGGTCTCTCAACTTGAATCGGTGCGCTCGTATCTGCGGGCACTCGAAGTTTCGCTCAACCGGATCGATCAGTTCGAGGTTCCGGAAGAGGTGGCGGTGACACCGCTGATCTGGCTCGAGCAGTTCCGCCTGAATCCCTACATGCTCAATCCGCGGGGCGGGGCATTGGCCTTCGGTCACCTGGGCGGACTCGAAGGCATTCGGTGTGTGACAACCATGCTCAGCGCCCTGGAGGATACCGGCGGAACCTACGGGGTGGTGGCCACGTCGGATCCCGAAGGATCCGGCGTCCTGCTCGTGGAATGCCTGAACAGCCCCTGACCACGCGTGGGTGAGCACGGATCTACAGGCACTGCAACGGCCGTGGTCACGGCACGGCAACTGGCGGCCTTCGCCAAATTCTATTTCCATGATTCAAGAGGGGTTGAGAATGAAGGCAATGGTTATCGATCGAAAGTCGAATAGCCCTGGACTGGATCTGGTCGATGTGGTTCCACCCGAGGTAGGGGACACACAGGTCCGCATCGCAGTGCGAGCGGCTTCGGTGAACCGCGCCGATCTGGCCCAGCTCGCCGGAACCCATGCCGCTGGTGTTGGTCCACAGGCCCAGGTGGTGGGGCTCGACGCGGCAGGGGAAATCATCGAAGTCGGTCTCGGTGTCACCGACTTTGCGCGAGGCGACCGCGTGATGACGATGGTGGCTGGTGGTCTGGCGGAAGAGGTGGTGGTGGATGCCTCGATGCTCATCCCGATACCGACAAACTGGAGCTACCCTGAAGGAGCTGCGGCCGTACTGGGCTTCATGACAGCCCACAACGCGTTGATGACAACTGCGCGGATGACCGGGGGCGAATCCGTTGCGATACACGCCGCGACATCTGGCGTGGGCATGCAAGCCGTCCAGCTGGCTCGTTACTTCGGAGCCCGGCTCATCGTCGGTACCACCCGTTCGGATCGAGGCCACGCGCTCCTTGACGCCCTGGGAGTCGACGAAGTGATCAACACCAGTGCAACCGATTTCGCTGCTAGAGCACTGGAGATCACCGCCGGCAACGGGATCGACATCGTTCTCGACCACGTCGGTGGCAGTTACCTTCCGATGAACATTCAGGCCGCGGCAGTGAAGGGCCGAATCGTGGGGATCGGACGTCTCGGCGGAGCGGAGGGACTCCTGGATATGGAGGCGCTGGCATTCAAACGGATCGAATTGGTCGGCGTGACATTCCGCACCAGGACTCCCCAGGAAAGGGCCGAGATCGTGCGCGCGTTGCGGCGAGACATTGCACCCTTCCGCCCGCATGCCGCCCACCGCGATATCCACGAAACGCTCCGCCCGGTCATCGCCCGCGTTCTGCCCTGGAGCGCAGCGGATAAGGCCTATCAATTGATGTCCGACAACGAAGTACTGGGCAAAATCGTGCTGGAAGTGGGTTGACATATGCAGGCCAACATTTTCGATGTAAAAGAGATGATCGGTTTCAAGCCCGTGCAGGGCATGGATGGGCGTGCCGTTTTCGGCGCACATATGCAATTGACCTATGTCACCTTCGAGCCCGGCACGGTGGTGCCGATCCACTCCCATCCGCAGGAACAGATCGGGTTACTCCTCCGCGGCGACGCGACGCTGTTGCTCGACACCGGCGAGGTGCAGTTGACCGAGTTATCCAGCTACGTGGTGCCCGGCGAGGTGCGACACGGCCTGGTCGTCGGCTGGGAGGGCGCTGTGTTCGTCGAGGCCTTTCATCCCCTGCGACAGGACTATGTCGATGCCGCCCGCGGGAAAGATGTGGTGCCGTTCCAATGAAATCGACCCACGTGGGGCGCCTCAACTCACGTCATGAAGGGCGTGGACTCCGTGACGAACGGGCATCGGGCGAGTAGCCGTGGCTATGACCGTCGTGCCGAAAGCTGCTTCGTCGGTGCCCTGCCTCCTGATCATGGAACTGAGCGGCTGCGGGTGGCGATTGTGTTGCGATGTGGCACGCCCCGAGGGAGATTCCGAGGACCGCGCAGCCTGTAGAACCAACGACACAGAGCCGGGCCAGAACGCGTGGATCAGTTGGTGCGCCGGTGCTGGCACGGATGCAACCATCCCGTCCAGATTATCCATGCTTCCCACCAGGACCGAGGCCGGCTTGTCACTACCGCGCTGTTGTGCAGCCGACAAGGCGTGCACGGCCTCCCGGTCGAAGGCGTCGGAACCGACCGCGTACAGGGTGTCGGTGGGGAAAACGATCAGGCGACCTGAACGGAGCGCGTCACCCGCGTGGGAGAGTCCGTGCTGCCTGGCCTCAGGGACAAGGCAGTTCAGCGGTTGGTCACCGTCGAGGGCTCATCGTCGCTGATGTCGCGGTGTCCGAACGCGTTGGCAGTTCCACCGACAGGAGGCGCTGGCTGACCTCGATCAATCGATCTTCGCGACATGCCGCGGCAACGATGAACTTTCTGAGCGCACTACGTGCGTCGACCAACTCCCAGAAGATGGCATCAGTGCGCGCGCCCACTGGTGAGAGCTTCGCGTATTGCGTCATCAATTCATCGATGGTCATCGCAGGTCCGTCCCGAAGATCTGCGAGTAACCGATTTCGGTCCCACGCTTTACCGGCGAGGCCTGACCGTGGTGTCCTTGACAGGCACGTCATTCTTGCTGATAGCACCCCGGAGGCGTACGGGACGACTCGTCGAGCAATGATGACCCCGGCGGCCATCGCAACCGCACTGGCAGTCGCCGCAATTTCTCGTCCGACCATGATCAGATGCTCCCACTCAGGAGTGCGCCTGGCGAGATGGTGGGGTCGCCCTTCGTCCAGTTGCAGGCGCACAGCTGGTCGGATTGCAGGGCGTCGAGGACCAGGAGTGCCTCGTCGACATTGTGGCACAGGCTATTTGAGATTTCGGCCCCGCTGAGAGCGGTCAGGTTGTAGGCGGGAAACTGTTTACCGATGGTCAGCAGCGCCATGGGAGTTCCTTCCGGAGAGCTTGGGCGTGATTGAGCTACGGTGGCCGGATCAGCCGGCTCGTTCGCCCGGCTCTACCGTGTCGAGATCGGGCGTCGGCGGTTGAGCGTCTCGCGGGGTACGTCGGGGACTATTCCAGAACACGGACGTGTGGCTCGCCGCCGATGCCGCACCCACGATCAAGGTGGCCAATGCGGCTTTGCCACCGCGGAATCGTCCGAGCCGGAGATGCCGATCCAGACCGAGCATGCCCGCGGGGAGACTGACAAGCGCCACACATCCGGCAGCAAGGCCCGCTGCGTACTCATATCCCTCGGCCGTGATGAAGAACCCGTTGGGGGCATGCACGGTTCGGATCGCTACACCCATCGTGCCAATCACCGCCGCCGCTGCCACCGGGGTCATGGTCCCCGCGATAAGGGCGCTTCCCGAGAGTATTTCGACGCCGGCACTGGTGACTGCCTGAAACTTGGGATCGCGGAACCCGATCGATTCGAACCACCGCGTCGTGCCGTCGAGCGAGCGAGCGTGTTTTACTCCGTGTGCGACCATCGTCGCTCCGATAGTCGTTCTCAGTAATAGTTCCGCGACGTCAACGCCACCGAATCCGCGTTTCTGCCTGACTCGATCCGACACAGCTCTCATTGCTACTACCCCTGGGTTGTGCTGTTTCACCCGGCGCGCCAACCTGCGAGGACCTCGGTGACGCGACGGGCATGACGTTGACGTTTCGATGGTTTACCGGCCTGCGCATGGGCATCGCATGCATCGAAGATTGCTCTCGCTGCAGGACACCTTCGCCTTCAGCTGAAGGAGCAGGTTTCCGTCGTGGCCCTAGACCCCTGTCAGCGCGAAGAACTCTTGACGTGATCGCGGATCATCGCGCAACGATCCCGACAGCGCCGAGGTAACGGTGGTAGAGCCGATGGCGCGTATACCGCGCATCGACATACAGCTGTGCTCGGCTTCGATGACGACCCCCACACCCTTCGGCCCGAGTTTTGTTGTCAAACAATCCGCGACTTGCTTCGTGAGTCGTTCTTGCACCTGAGGCCTACGGGCGAAGAACTCGACGATGCGGGCAAGTTTCGACAGGCCGAGGACGCGTTCGCCCGGCAGGTATCCGACATGCGCGACACCGCTGAACGGCAAAAGGTGGTGTTCACACACCGAGCGAACCGGAATGGATTTTGCCACCACCAGCTCGTCATACCCTTCATCGTTCGGGAAGGTCGTCAACTCGAAAGAGTTGGGGGTAAAGAGATCAAGGTAGGCCCGTGTCATCCTGCGGGGTGTATCCCGCACACCGCCGGCGCCGGTATCGATCCCGAGCGCGTCCAGAAACGCACGCGCAGCGGACTCCGCAGCGGCCAGGTCCGCGTTCCGCGGATCACCTACGCCGGCCAAGCCGTCGTATAGCAGCAAATCGATCGATTGCGTCGAGCTACCCTCGACTGCGCTCCTTGTCTCCGTCACGCCGGGTTCACGCGGAGTGCGGGGACAGGGTTGGGATCGCGGAACCAGTCCGTCGGTTGGTGCTTTTCCCACTTCGGGTTGCCGAGGTCGAAGGTGGCAATTTCGAGGGGGATCCCGTCCGGGTCGTAGAAGTAGAGGGACTCCACCCACGCCTCGTGATCTCGGGCGATAATCTTGCTCGTCTTGACACCGCAGGCCTGCAGGTGGTCCCGAAACCACACCACGTCGTCGTGACTGTCGACGTTGAATGCGACATGGTCGAACTTTCGCGGAGTCCATTGGTTTTCCGGAACACCGGGCCACAACCATTCGGCACTGACCGAGGGCTCTGCGGTCGTGGGTGTATCGCTGATGCCAGCTCCGCCTACCACAATGAGCGACAGCAGGTTCCCGTTCCCCATATCCAGAAAGGTGTTTTTCAGGATCTGGTATCCGCGCCCGGGTGCTGGATAGTCCGCGGTGGTGCGAACAACGGTCAACCCCAGGACGTCGCGGTAGAACCGGACACTGGCGTCCATGTCGCTGACGATCAGTTGCAGGTGATTGACACCGGCGAGGCGGCCTGTCGCAGCACCGGCCTGTGTCAGGATCGCCGGTTTAGAATCCGTTGCCTCGGTGGTCATCTACGCTTCCTCACTTTGCTTCGAAGGGGTTCCTCGACATGGTTCGCACGAGTTTCGACGAACCGTGTCGGGTGGTGGGATGGGCGCTCTGGGGCACCGTCGGGTGCGGGTGGAGTGCCCCAGAGCGCCCGGCTCTTGCTTGATGGTGGTGTGGGGTGTGGTCAGCTGGTCAGGCCGGCCACGGCTTGGCTCGGGTTGACTCCCTGTTTTTCCATCGCCTTGCCGTAGAGGCGGGCGGCGTTGTCCCACAGGACCGCGCGGCGGACCTCTTCGGGTTGGCGGCCGAGGACGAGTTCGATGTTTTCCGCGAGGGTGGGACGGTGGAAGCTGGTGGGGTGGGGAAAGTCGGTTTCGAACATCAGTGGTTTGAGTGAGAGCGTTTCGAGGTGGTAGTCGTCGAGTTGTTCGAACCAGAAGTTCAGCGATACCTGCCGTTTGAAGAAGTCGCTGGGGAGCATGTCACCGAACTCGGGGTGCGAGCGGAACACGCCGTTCTTCTGGAATCGCTTGTCGAGGGCGTCGAGAACGAACGGGGCCCAGCCGATTCCGCTTTCCACGGAGACGAACTGCAGGGTCGGGAACCGGGCGAGGATTCCGGAGACGAGTAGGTCGCTGACGATGACGGCGTTGGCGAGGTAGATGTGGGGTCCGTCGGCGGCAACGCGAACACCACCGACCAACCCGTCGTCCTCGTCGTGCTTGAGCATCTCGCGGAAGTCGCCGCTGGCGGTGTGGAAGCTGACCGACAGGCCCGCCTCCTCGCACGCCTTCCACAGCGGATCCCACTTGCGGCTGCCCAGGGGCGCCTGACCGTGCTCGTGCGGGGCACCGGTGGTCACGATGCCGCCGAAGCCGGAATCGGCGAGGCGTTCGATCTCCGCGACCGACGCCGCCACGTCCCAGTACGGGATCACCATCATCGGGATGAACCGGCCCGGGTACTTGGCCACCCATTCGAGTTGGAAGTCGTTGTAGGCGGCCAGGTGCGCGATCGCCAGGTTCCGGTTGGGATGCTGCACGAACGGCTTCCAGTCGAACCCGGCGAGGTTCGGGTACAGCACCTGCATCTCGAAGCCCTGATCGTCCATGAACTTCACGCGCTCGTCGACGTCGTAGGTCGCCGGATGGGCTTCGTCGAGGCGGGTGGGACCGCTCCCGTCGTGCAGCTCGGAGTTGAAGTTCTTCCAGTTCCAGTTCGCCCACGTCCACGCGCCCTTGAGCGGTTGATCACCGAAGAACCACAGGTCCGACTGGGTCTTCTCATCGAACTTGACGTGCAGCACGTCCGCGCCCCACGCCTTCGGCAGGCGTTCGGTCCACAGATCCGCCGGCTCGATGAGATGGGTATCAGTGTCGATAACCCGGTACTTACTCATGGCACCACAATCCTTTGCTGACTCAGAAACAGTTCCTATAGATGATCTACAGCAACCGCCTCTTGTGTCAACCATCACTTTCAGCCACACGCCCACCACCGGGTGAAACACCTGCTCAACACCCGTACGGCCGAGACATCTCGTCGGCCGGCTTCGGTAGCGGACGGGGGCTGGAAACTCGATCGGCCGTGCAGGAAGATCAACTGCAGGGTCCGCTGGCGGGATGAGCGGGTGTGGCTGGGACTGACGCGCAACATGCAAGGGCGGCAGCCCCACAGTTCGTCAGCGCGCCCGATCGAGTCGCCGTCGTGGAGCCCAACACACGACTTGTGTTCCGTCAGAGGTGTTGCGGACGGCGATCGAGCCTTTCTATTTCGACGTAGGAAGGCACGGTCCTGACCGCGTGCGATTGCTCGACCACCACCAGATTCTCGACCGAATCCCGATCTTCGGGGAAGACGACATCGGAGGGATGTACCTGCCGATGGATTTTCAGGTCGGTCCACGCGCCAGGCCGCTCCGACGATCGCGAAGTGGCTGGAGCAGTCCGGTGTGCGTTTCCACTAGAGCACGGCAGCAACATCTTTCGACGCCGGTACGGTCTACACCTCCCGCGGGGCGCTCCGGGCGAACACGATCTACGTGGCGGAAAGGCTGCGCACACAGTTTCCCGGCTATGTGGATCTGGAGTTGCACCAGAGTACACCCCGCAACCCCACGGCTCGATTCTCATTGGCGACACTCACATTCGTGAGATCACCACCTCGCCGTTTCAGAACGAGGCTGGATTCGAGGTTCTGCTCGCCGAAGCCCGAATGTTGTTCGGTGTGGACGTGATCGACGTCAGTGAGCGGTGGCAGGGCGTATACAGTTCCGCGGCCGGTTCGGAGTTCCTCCTCGCGGAACCCATCGGTGGCGTCCACACTGCCCGGCGGCGCTCAGACCTCGACGGCGGTTCCGCAGATGCCACATTCCTCGAATTGCCGGCGATTCCAGCGAGCGACGGGAACGAAAAACAACGTGAACTGCTTGGATTCCCGTATCCGTGCCCACTGTGTGGTGTTGTGACAGCGCGGGCACGTTCGGGTCTGCCCCGCGCCGAGGTGTTGCCGCTTGGTGCCGAAACCGAATAGTAAGAACACCGCACCAGCATAGAGCGCGGGCCTCAGTAGACGGTCATCCGCTGGCAGTTCGGAAGTTATCGCCCGGTCGACGGATTTTCACACCGAAGTTGGGCCTTCAGGATGCGATTCCCGCGGGTTTACACATCGAACTCCGAGCGGCCCGAAGTGCTAGGTGTTGCGCGTCGCAACGGTCATCTCCGCGAGATCACCGACTCGTAACATCACCACCAACGCTCCCCGTCCGATCCCGGCGCAGAGCGGAGGTCCGACGAAGCCGACACCACTGGCCGGTTCCGAGGAGGAGGCGAGACGATGTTGATCTCGGTGGGGCACGGCCGACTCGGCCGGGAAGACATGACGACGCTGCTGGAGACGGCCGCCATTGAAGCGGTAGTCGATATTCGGCGATATCCAGGCAGTCGTCACAACCCTGACGTCAGCAGTGAGGCGCTCACGCAATGGCTACCGCACGCGGGAATCGATTATCGCCATGAACCGCGGCTGGGCGGGCGCCGGCGCCTGCCGTCCGGCGAAGAGCGGGAGGATCCTTGGTGGCAGGTCGACCAGTTCGCTGCGTACGCGGCGTATACCCGCACGGCCGAGTTCGCTGACGCCTTCGCCGAGTTGGTGGAGCAGGCGAATCGGCGGCGAACGGCGATGATGTGCAGTGAGAGTGTGTGGTGGCGTTGCCACCGCCGCCTCGTCGCCGACGTCGCCGTCCTCGCCCACGAGGTCGAAGTCGAGCACCTCATGCACGACGGCCGGCTAACCTCTCATCCGCCTGCGGCGGGTGCTCGCGTCCGATCCGACGGACGGGTGGTCTGGGACTGTGACCGAGCATCGTCGTGAACAACCGCGAACCGCTCGGCGTGGCCGTGGTTCCGTAGGTCAGGTGCCGCAGAAGGTTTGGAAGGTATCGCTGAATGCACGCGGTGCGGGCGTGGTGTAGTCGGACCACTCGTCGCGGTGGTCGAACGGATGCGTGACGACCTCGAGCAGCTTCTCGAACGGAGCGAGATCACCGCCGGTCGCGGCGCGCAAAGCAGCATCGACCTGATGGTTGCGCGGAATGTACAGCGGGTTGACGCTGTCCATTGCAGCTGCGGTGTCCGCTGCCCCGAGCCCGTGTGCGGTCAGGACGCCGCGCCAGCGTTCCAACCATGACCCGATGTGCTCGCGCGGTACTTGCTCGCCGAGAGGCGTCGAGTTCCCGCGCAGCTCGTCCGCGAGTGCACGGAAGGTGCCCGTCCAGTCGGCACCGTGTTCCTCCATCAGCGTCAACAGGTCGTCGATCAACGCACGATCGATGGGCGTGCCGGCGACACCGAGCTTTGCCGCCATACCCGCCGAGTAGTGGCGGTCGTACCGCTCGTCGAAAGTGTCGAGGACCGCCGAGACCGCGGTAATCGCGTCATCCACCGTCGAATCGATCAGCGTCAGCAGGGTTTCCGCGAAGCGCGCCAGGTTCCACTTCAGGACGGCGGGCTGGTTGCCGAACGCATAGCGGCCTCCGTGGTCGATCGAACTGAACACTGAAGCCGGATCGAATGCGTCGAGGAAAGCGCACGGACCGTAGTCGATGGTCTCCCCTGAAATGGTCGTGTTGTCGGTGTTCATCACCCCGTGCACGAACCCGGTGAGCATCCACTGCGCCACCAGTGACGCCTGAGCCTCGACCACCGCCTCGAAGAACGCCAGGTAGCGATTGCCGTGACCCGTCTCCGGCAGTTCGGTCAGCTCCGGGTAGTGGCGGGCGATCGCGTAGTCGGCGAGGGGCTGCAACACCTCACCCCGCCGCACCGCGAATTCGAAGGTGCCGACGCGCAGGTGACTGGCGGCCACCCGGGCTAGCACGGCACCGGGCTCGGCGCCGTCTCGAAGAACGTGCCGACCGGTCGCCACCACCGACAGCGCACGCGTAGTGGGGACACCGAGGGCGTACATCGCCTCGCTGACCAGGTACTCACGCAGCATCGGGCCCACAACAGCGAAACCGTCGCCGCCCCGCGAGAACGGTGTGCGCCCCGAACCCTTGAGATGCACATCCACTCGTCGGCCGTCACCATTCTTCACTTCACCGAGCAGTAACGCCCGACCATCCCCCAGGAGGGGTACGTAGCCACCGAACTGATGGCCGGCATACGCCATCGCCACCGGCTTGGCCCCAGCCGGCGCCGTCGACCCGGACAGGACTGCGACCCCGCCCTCGCTTCGCAGCGCCTCTATATCCAACCGCAACGACGCGCCGAGCTGCTCGTTGAGCACGAGCAACTTCGGGTCGGGCGCCTGTGCGCCCTGCCATGGCACCGTCAGGGTGTCCAGCTCGTCGGCGAAGGTGCTCTCGAGGCCGGCCATCGCAGCGGTAGCGCCGATTGTGAAATCCGGGATTGCCATCATTCGAGAATAACCACCGCCCGACCCGGACACTGCTCTTGTCACCGCACCTCCTCATCCACAGCGGTACGGCCGGATCGCGGCGCTCATTCGATCGCGCCGAGTACAGCCCCGTCGCGGGGCACCAATTCGAACCAGGCGCTGGTGCCGCCGCGGATATGCGGCTCCGGGTAGCACAGGGCCAGAGCCTGCTCCTCGAACGCGGTGAACCACTCGTCCCAGGACAGGCGCTCGAACCCGGTGACGGTCCCGAGGAAGTCGATCCGCAACTGGCCCGCACTGTCCCGCGCAGGAGCCCCGTGATGCGCCTGAACCCACCGGCGAATCTCGTCGTGATCGGTGGTGATGTGCGGTGCGATGGTCATCGCGCTCGTCCTCCTCGCGTCCTGCCTGCGTCTCGCCCCCTGCCTACAGGCGTTGGCGTCGGCGCGGTGAAACGAAACGTCGAAGCCGGGAATGTTCCGGGGGCTCGAACGCCGCGCCGACGGTGACCGCCGACCGCACCCACGGTGAGCTGGGCTTTCCGCGGCGCCGCCCTCATCTTCTCGGGGACGGCAGAATCCGATCATAACGACCTTTCATCCCCACTGGCCAGGGCAAAAGGTCACCAGCGCGCACGCCCGGCCGAGACCGCTGTTCCAGGTCCACTGCGGTCGGGTAGATCGATCAGTCGGCGCAGTCGCGGCAGATCATCCGACTCTCGGGGCGCTCGGCCGACCGGCTACGGTGGTGGACGAGGAAGCAACTGGTGCAGGTGAACTCGTCACTTCGCTTCGGTACCACCTTGATCATGAGCTCTTCACTGGACAGGTCGGCGCCCGGCAGCTCGAACGACTCCATGACATTTCTCTCATCGAGGTCGAGGTCGACGTCGGGGGATCGCGGTTCTATCCTGGTCTCGAGCTGATCGAGCGACTCTTCGACAAGGTCATCCGGACCGCTCAGGGGGCGTTGTGCGTCTGTGACGGGCGGTGAGTTCGACGATGTGGTGGTCCAGCTTCCCGACGAGTACGCGGATCTCCTCGGTACCGGACCCGTTCAGCACTGATGCCGCGGTAGTCACCCCACCAGAAGAACACCGACCAGCGCGATAGAGGCCACCCAGACGGTGGAGATGCCCGCGAGCACGAAGGGCCGCGCACCGACCTTCTTGATCGTAGCGATCTGGACGCCGGCGCCGAGGGCGAACATCGCGGCGGTGAGCAGGGCGGTCTGCACGATCTTGGCTTCTGCGAGCAGGGCGGAGGGCAGCACGCCGGAAGACCGCAGGCCGACGCAGGCGAGGAACGCGAGCACGAAGAGCGGGACGAGCGGGGGCCGCTTCACGTCGGCGTCGGTGCCGGCGAGCTTGCGCTGGCGCACGCTGAGGACGGCCATGACCGGTGCGAGCATGAGGACTCGCGCGAGTTTGACCACCGCGGCGACGCCGAGGGCAGCACCGCCGATCGCGCCGCCCGCGGCGACGACCTGCGCAACCTCGTGGATGGAGCCGCCCGCCCACAGGCCGGCGTCGGTGTCGGAGAGTCCCAGCGCCCGCGACAGCAGCGGAATCGCGGGGATCATGAGCGTGCCGAAGATGACGACGAGCGCGACCGCGGTGATCACCTCTTCCTCGTCGGCGTCGACGACTCCGTCGACCGCTGCCACGGCGGCCGCACCGCAGATCGAGAATCCGCAGGCGATGAGCAGACGCTGGGTCCAGCTGAGGCCGAGTACCTTGCCCGCGAACATCGTTCCCACGATGCCGAGACAGACGATCGAGACGACCACGACGATGACGCCCCAGCCCAGTCCGAGGATGTCGCTCAGCATCAACTGGAGTCCGAGGAGCGCGATACCCACCCGCAACAATTTCTTGGCGGAGAACTGCAGTCCCGGCCGCAGGCGTTCGGGCAGATGCACGACGTTCGACAGAACGGCGCCGAGAACGATGGCGATGAGCAGCGGGCTCACCGTCGGAAGGAACCGGCCGACACCCATGGCGATGGCGGTCGCGACGGCGCACAGCGCCAGACCCGGCAGGAGGGTGGCCGTGGCGTTGTGCAGTCGCGGCAGCGCGGCGGGGCTCGGGGCGCGCTGTTCCTCGGACTTCGATTCCCTCAGCTGACTACTCATACGTCTACGGTCGATCAGAATCGACATCTGCGGTAGCCGTCAGTTCGGCATGGGCACATATCAAAGAGATATGTCTTGCGCGCAGGTCATATACTGAATGCATGTCCCGCAAATGGCCCGACTTCGCCGTGCTCGAGTTACTCGTCGGCGTCGACGACCATGGAAGTCTCGGCGCCGCCAGTAGACTCGCTGGAATGGCCCAGCCGAACGCGAGCCGCGCCGTGAAACAACTCGAGCGGCAGTTCGGCATGACACTGCTGCAGCGCAGTCCGACTGGCTCCACGCTGACACCTCAAGGCACGGTGATCGCGCACTGGGCTCGCCGGGTTCTCTCCGATACCCGGCGACTGCTCGATGTGGCGGACGGATTGCGCGCCGAACGCACCGCCGAACTGACGGTCGCAGCCAGCATGACGGTGGCAGAGCACTTGATGCCGGCCTGGCTGGGCCAGTTCCGCAGCCTGTACCCGGATGTCACCATCCATCTGCAGGTGCATAACTCGACGCAGGTGTTCGACCGGGTAGCCGGCCGGACGTGTGACGTCGGGTTCGTCGAATCCCCCTCGGTGCCGAGACCCCTGAAAAGCCTCACGGTGGCGCGTGACCGGTTGGTGGTCGTCGTTCACCCCACCCACCCGTGGGCGCGCAGGCGTAAAGCACTGTCCGTAGCCGAGTTGGCCATGACGCCCCTACTTGCCCGTGAACCGGGCTCGGGTACTCGCACCACGCTCGATGTGGCGTTGCAGGAATACGACAGGGCGGCACCGCTCCTCGAACTCGGGAGCGCCGCCGCTATTCGCACCAGTGTGCTGGCCGGGGTCGGCCCCGCGGTGATGAGCACACTCGCAGTGGCGGAGCAGGTGGAGGCCGGCGAGCTGAAGGTGATCGACGTGGAGGGTCTCGACCTCGACCGTGTGCTGCGCGCGGCGTGGCGCGGACCTCGTCAACTCGAGGGTCCCGCAGGGGAACTGGTGCGTCTGGTCCGCCGAGTCGGTATCGATCGCTGAGCTCGCGTGCCTATCCGACGGTGAGGGTCACCGCGCCTGCGGCGATGACCAGCACGATGACGGCAGAGCGGAACACGCCCGGCGACAATCGCCGGGCAATCGCCAGTCCGATCAGGTTGCCCATCAGGGCCGCGAGCACGAATACCGGAAGGCGTGGCCAGATCATCGACTCCGTTACCTCGTCGCGAAACCAGAGAATTGCTAACGCAATGACATTGGCGACGATGAAGTAGCCCGCAAGATCAGCGATGAAGGACAGTGGCGGCAGCCGCGCCCGCATGAGCAGCAGCACGGGGGGTGGTCCGTTGAGAGATGTGGTTGTTCCGAGGTATCCGCCGACGGCACCGGTGAGCGCCAGCGCCGGGGTCGACGGCGTCCGTGGTGTCTCCGTCCGCACTGGAAGAGCCATGGCGACTCCGCACATCATGACCAACGCTCCTGCAGCCGGTTTCAAGAATTGCTCCGGCAGCATGCTCAGCGTGACGGCACCCAACCAGGCGCCTGGCAGGCTGCCGGCTCCCAGCAACGCAACTCTGCCCCAATTGATCTGGGTCCGTAGCTGGTATGCCGCACTGAGGCGGGTGACCAGTCCCGCGACGAGATTCACGAACACCACCTCGGCGACGTCGAATCCGGCCATCAACATGACCGGGGTAGCGATGAGGGCCGTTCCGAATCCGGTGGCGCCACCGATGACCGAGGCAATACCGATACAGAGGGCACCCAGTATCAGCATCGCCATGGTGAATCCCTTCGTTCGGAGGCCTCGGTGACGAGGTCGATCAGGTGGCCAGCGATTGGATCGCACTCACCAGAGACATCAACTCGATGTCGCTGCTGCTGCATCCGCGGGAAAGATCGTTCCACGGCGCCGACAGTCCCTGCAGAATCGGTCCCAGCGCTGTTGCGCCACCGAGCCGCTGCGCGATCTTGTATCCGATGTTCCCGGCGTCGAGATTCGGAAAGACCAGTACATTCGCGCGGCCGGCGACCCTCGAATCCGGAGCCTTCGACGCCGCGATTTCGGCGACGAGGGCGGCATCGAACTGAAGATCTCCGTCGACGTGCAGGTCCGGGTCGCGCAACCGCACCCGCTGCACCGCCTCGCGGACCTTCTCCACCCGCGGGTGGCTGGCACTGCCCTGGGTGCTGAACGAGAGCATTGCCGCGACGGGCGGCTGCTCGGTGAGCTGGAAGTGGGTGGCGCTTGCGGCCAGGGCTATATCCACCAGTTCGTCGACGGTGGGGTCGGGCACGACGGCGCAGTCGGAGAACGTGAGCTGTCTGCCGTCCGGTAGCAGCATCAGGAACGAACTCGACAGGATGCTCGAGCCCGGTGCGAGACCGACGATGCGCAATCCGGCTCGCAGCACGTCGGACGTCGGCCTGCTCGCACCCGCGACGCAGGCATCGACCATTCCCGCGCGTAAGGCCGCCGCGGCGAGGCACACCGGGTCGGACAGCGCCGGCTCGATCCGATCAGGGTATTTGGCGAATCCCGATTCGACGGCGTCGCGGATCGCGGAGTCGGCGGCCGCCTCGGCGAGGTCGACGACGAGTTCCTCGGGCAGGGGGATACGCGCACCCTCGGCGATACGCCGGATGACGTCCCGCCGCCCGAACAGCCGGGGGGAGACGACGCATTTGTGGTGCAGATGGTGGGCCGCACGGATTGCGCGTTCGTCTTCTCCGTCCGCGAGACCGACGACGCGATTCGCCCCTCTCAGGGTGGTGATCCAGTGGTCGATCAGCGACGAATCCTGTAGTCGTGCAGCGTCAATGAGCGGTACAGTGGTGACGCTCAGGGCCATGGCCTCGCTCTCCCATCACTACGAATAGGGGCGGCGGTCGTCGAACTCGACGACCGCCACCCGCTGGAACTCGGGAAACGGATCGTTCCCTACGGCTGAATTGCCTTCTCGACGTCGGTGAGCATGCTGTCGATTCCGTGGAGCAGCTCCGAGAGCACCTCGTCGTCGGCGACGAGCGGTGGCGAAATCATCAGCATCGTGGCACCACGGTCGTCGCCGCGGAGAATGACCTTGGTGCGGGCGAACGCCTCCGGCAGCACCTTGCGCAACACCGTCAGCGACTCCTGCTCGGTGAACTCGCGGCCGCTGTCGCTGTCGGCCATCAGTTCGATCGCGTAGAAGAAGCCGGTGCCGCGCACGTCCTTGACGCAGCGGTGCGCGTTCATCAGCGAGTCGAGTGCCGACCGCAACTTCGGCCCACGCGCGGTGACGTTGCCCAGCACGTTCTCGTCGCGCATCGCGGTGATGTTGGCGACCGCCACCGCCGTCGACACCGGGTGTCCACCCCACGTCGCGCCGTGGGTGAATACGCCGCCCTTGGGCGAGTCGTACAGCTCGCGGACCAGCTGCTCGCGGACGATCAGGCCGCCGAGCGGGGCGTATCCGGAGGTGGAGCCCTTCGCGAACGTGATCATGTCGGGCACCACACCGGTGAGCCCGTGCCCGAACCAGTGTCCGAGGCGGCCGAACGAGCAGATCACCTCGTCCGAGACGAGCAGGATCCCGTGTTTGTCGCACAGCGCGCGCAGCGCGGGCCAGTACCCGTACGGCGGGACGAGGGCGCCGCGCCCGTTCTGAACCGGCTCGGCGAACACGGCCGCGATGGTCTCGGCGCCCTCTTCCTCGATGACGGCTTCGATCGCGGCGATGCAGTCGAGCTCGTTCGCCGGGCCGCAGTCACCGAGGTAACCGAGGGTGTTGGGCACGGAGCGAACCCCGGGCAGCAGCGGTCCGAACGGATCTTTGATCTTGGGCAGCTGTGTCACCGAGAGGGCGCCGAGAGTGGTTCCGTGGTACGCCATCTCGCGGCTGATGATCTTGGTGCGCTGCGGGTTGCCCTGGCTGCGGTGGTACTGCCGGGCGAACTTGACGGCCGTCTCCACGGCCTCCGAACCCGAGTTGACGAAGAAGGTCGTCCCGAGATCACCGGGCGCCAGGTCGGCGATGAGCGCGGACGCCTCGATCGCGGGAATGTGGGCGCTGCCCCAGTTGGAGGCATACGCCAGCGTCCCGATCTGCTCGCTCGCCGCCTTGGCGATGTCGTCACGGCCGTGACCGATGTTCACGCAGAACAGGCCTGCCAGACCGTCGAGGAAACGGTCCCCCTCAGTGTCGATCAGATAGCTGCCCTCGCCACGAACGAACACCGGGAAGTCGCTGTCCCAGGTGTCCTTGCGGGTGAAATGAGGTCCGAGGTGCCGGCGGGCCCGTGCTCGCAATTCGGTGACGTCCACGACCATCTCCTTCGTTGTCGAATGGCTGTGATCCACACCATACGGACGGCGCGGACCGCAGGTCAGGGCCAGAAGAGCGGTATTCGATGGGTCCAGACTGGTCCCGATAGCCGACGCAAAACTGGTCCTTCTGGTCCCATGCCAGAGTGATCCAGACTTCGTTATCGCCCCGGCACCACGACTTGTGGACGGAGCAGTGATCAGCCCAGCCAACGGAGGTCTCAGATGAGGATCGGTATCCCCAAGGAAGTCAAGAACCACGAGTACCGGGTAGCGGCCACTCCGGCCGGAGTGCACGAACTCGTCACTCACGGACACGACGTGTTCGTGGAACGTGGTGCGGGAGAAGGATCGTCGATCGGAGACGACGCCTATGGCGCCGCGGGGGCAAAGATCCTCGACACGGCCGACGCCGTCTGGCAGAGCGCCGAACTGGTCCTCAAGGTCAAAGAGCCCATCGCGGAGGAATACCACCGGATGCGTTCGGACCTCACACTGTTCACCTATCTGCACCTCGCTGCGGGCGAGGAGTGCACCCGCGCCCTGCTCTCTGCGGGAACCAATTCCGTTGCGTACGAGACCGTTCAACTTCCCGACGGGTCACTGCCCCTGCTGTTCCCGATGAGCGAGGTCGCCGGCCGGCTCGCGCCACTCGTCGGTGCACAGGCACTCATGCGGCCCGAGGGTGGCCGAGGCGTACTCATCGGCGGGGTGTCCGGGGTGCTGCCGGCCCGCGTCGTCGTCATCGGCGCCGGCGTGTCGGGTATGAACGCCGTCGCGGTCGCCGCCGGCACCTGGGCCGACGTCGTCCTGTTCGACAAGAACGTCGACAAGCTCCGCGCCGCCGATCGGATGTACCAGGGCCGGATCCGCACCCTCGCCGCCAACGCGTACTCCATCGAGCAGGAGGTCATGCAGGCCGACCTCGTCATCGGCGCCGTGCTCGTCCCCGGTGCGAAGGCCCCGAAGATCATCTCGAACTCGCTGGTCTCCCGGATGAAACCAGGCAGCGTTCTCGTCGACATCGCCATCGACCAGGGCGGGTGCTTCGAAGATTCGCGTCCCACCACCCACGCAGACCCCACGTTCCGGGTCCACGACTCGGTGTTCTACTGCGTGGCGAACATGCCCGGAGCGGTGCCGCACACCTCCACGCATGCGCTGACCAACGTCACCCTGCCCTACACGTTGCAGATCGCCGAGAAGGGACTCGCCCGCGCCGCGCGGGAGAACGCCGCTCTCCGCGCGGGCGTCAGCACGGTCGCGGGGCGGCTCACCAACGATGCCGTCGGCGTCGCACTCGGAATCGAGTCGATCGACGTGGAAGAAGCGCTCGACCTCGTCTGATTCCACTCGCCGGCCCGGCATACTGAGGAGTGCTCACCCGAGAACTTCTCGGCGTGCCGGGCCGGCCTCGTCGTCAGCCCGCCATTGTTGTACAGGAGGCGATGCGTGCCGAGAACACTGATCGAGGTCGACCGCACTTCCACCGAGCCGCTCTACCGCCAGGTTCGGCGGGCGATCGAGCACGGCATCGCCAACGGGCTCTTCGATCCACGTCACCGGCTTCCGAGCTCCCGCGAGCTTGCCGTCGACCTGGCGATTTCGCGAAACACGATCAATCTGGCCTATCAGGAGCTGATCGCGGAGGGTCTGGTCCAGAGCCATCAGCGGTCGGGCATGTTCGTGAATCCCGACATGATCGAGACCCTGGCATCCGACGCGCGCGCGACCATCCCACGCATCGACTGGTCCACCCGGATAAGGCGTTACGCCGACGTCGACGTTCCGCACATAGAGAAGAATCTCGACTGGCACAGCTATCCCTACCCCTTCCTGGCCGGCCAGATCGACATCCGGAGCTTCCCCGCCCGCGCCTGGGTGCGCTGCCTGCGTGACGCGCTGTATCAACCGCACGCCTACGCGAGTCTTCAGGACAGCGTCGGAGCGGACGACCCGATGCTCATCGACATGATCCGCCAGCACCTGCTGCCGTCCCGCGGAATCGAGGCGGGTGCGGACGAAGTACTCATCACCGTCGGATCACAGCAAGGCCTGGACCTCGTCGGGCGGGTACTGCTCGGTCCGGAACACCGCGTGGCCATCGAGAACCCGGGCTATCTCGATGCCCGGCACATCTTCCTGCGCACCGGCGCCCAGGTGTACGGCATCGACGTCGACGAGCGGGGCCTGCGCCCACCGGAAACTCTGCGCGGCACCGATCTGATGTACCTGACGCCCAGTCACCATCATCCGACCAACGCGACTCTCGGAATCGACCGGCGCCAGCACCTGCTACAACTCGCCGCAGAATCCGGCACCGTCATCGTCGAGGACGACTACGACAGCGAATTCCGCTACCACGGCAGCCCCAGCCCGGCACTCAAGGCGCTCGACTCCAGCGGCGACGCAGTGTATCTCGGCACCTTCTCGAAGTTCCTGGCACCCGGACTGCGCCTCGGTTACCTCGTCGGACCCGCCGACCTGGTCCGCGAACTGCGCAATGCCCGCCGGTACGTGCTGCGCCACCCACCCGGCCATCAGCAGCGCGCCCTGGCCATGCTGATCGACAGCGGTGAGTACCACCGCGCACTACGACACCACCGCAGCCAGATGAAGCACAAATGGGAACGCCTCTGCGAAGCCGTCGACAAGTACCTTCCCTGGCCGCAGGAGTCGTATCCGCCCGGTGGCGTCAGCCTGTGGATGACCGGGCCCGAGAACCTCGATTGCCGGGTCCTGGTGCGCGAGGCGGAAGCCCGCGGGGTTCTCATCGAACGGGGTGACATCTTCTACACACAGCCCGTGCCGCCGCGCAACAACTTTCGAATCGGCTACGGAGCGATTCCCCTGCGATCAATCGAAGAAGGTATCGCGCTCCTCGGCCAGGCGTGCCAGGCGAGTTTCCGCCACTCCCGGTAACTGCGGCGGCGAAAATCGCCTCAGCGCAACGCCACCTGCACGAGGACGGCGGCGCCGAGGAAGCCGAGTAGCCACAGCACCCGCTGGCGGACCTGCTGGGCGGTGGTGCGGTCGAACAACCATTTTCCCGCGGCGGCGCCGAACATGCATAGCGGCGTGAACAAGGCGATCTGCGCCAGGACGGGAACCGTGAGGAGACCACCGGCAGCCGACCCGGCGGCGCCGAACGCGTCGATGACGAGGAAGAACACGACGAGCGAGGCACGCCCGGCGGCGACGTGGGAGGACGCGGAGAAGTACATCAGGACGGCGGGTGGACCACCGAGGGCGAAGCCGCCGTTGAGGAGGCCGGAGGCCACTCCCGTTACAGTGGTCGCACCGGGGCCGGGCAGTGACTGGCGGTCGGGGACGGCGGCCATCGCGACGGCGGAGCCGATGATAGCCACACCCAGCAGCACCCGCACCAGGTCACCGGACAGCTGCGTGAGCGCCCACATCCCGAGCGGCATGCCGATCAGGGTGCCGGCGAACAACCAGCGCAACGACTTCCAGTGCACCTGCCGCCACACCTGAGGAAGCATCGCGGCGCTCGCGACGACCTCGAGGACGAACACGGTGGGGATCACCGACGTCGGCGGGAGCAGGACGACGAGTCCCGCCACCCACACCATCGCACCACCGAAGCCGCCGAAACCGCGGACGACGCCGCCGGCCACCACGATGCCGAGCGCAAGGATGAGGGCGGGCAGCGACAGATCCCACACCGTTGCCGCCATACCCTGTAGCACCGCTTCCATTCGCCGTTGTCTCCGTCGCAAGTGTGGGGGTCGCGGCGGCGAAGCGACAGATCCAGACGGCACCCGATCGTCGGTACCAGAAAAGCACGGGACGTAGCCCCCGACGTCGGGCCGGGGGCTACGTGGTGGCAAAAGCGGACTACACGTAGTCCTTGTACTTGTCGAGCAGGCGAACCGGCTTCGACAGCGCGTCGCGGCGGAAGGGGTCGCCGAGTTCGCGGGTGCACATGATCTCGATGACCGTCGTCTTGCCCTCGTTCATCTGTGCGGCGACCGCGCGCTGCAGTGCGGGACCGACCTCTTCGAGCTTGTCGACGACGATGCCTTCGGCACCCATCGCCTGTGCGATTCCGGCGAAAGATTCGCTCTCGAGCTCACCGGCGACGAAGCGGCGGTTGTAGAAGTCGACCTGGTTCTTCTTCTCCGCACCCCACTGCCGGTTGTGGAAGACGACGGCGGTGACCGGGATGTCGTGCCGGACCGCGGTCATGACCTCGCCCAGGCTCATCCCCCAGGCGCCGTCACCCGCGTATGCGATGGCGGGCCGTTCCGGTGCCGCCGCCTTCGCGCCGATGATGGTGGGCAACGCGTATCCGCAGTTACCGAAGCTCATCGGAGCCAGGAAGCTGCGCGGCTTCTCGAACCGGAGGTAGCTGTTGGCGACGGAGTTGATGTTGCCGATGTCGGTGGAGACCATCACGTCTTCCGGCATCGCCTTCTCCAGCTCACGCAGCACCTGGCGGGGGTGCAGCCAATTGCCCTCCTCGCCTTCCTGTTCGGCGATCATGTCGAGGCTGAACGGATCGCGCTCATGCGTCCACTCGTCGAGTTCCTTCTCCCACGCGGCTTTCTCGACGTCGATCTTCTCGCTGCGTGCCGCCCGATTGGCGTCGCACGCGAGGGCCTTACCCTCGAGGCGTTCGGTGAGTGCGACGGCGGCAGCTTTCGCGTCGCCGCAGATTCCGACCGACACCTTCTTGACCAGGCCGAGCATCTTGTGGTCCGCATCGATCTGGATGATCTTCGCGTTCTTGGGCCAGTAGTCCATGCCGTGCTGCGGGAGCGTGCCGAAGGGGCCGAGACGGGTGCCGAGGGCGAGCACCACGTCGGCCTGGCTGATCAGCTTCATCGCGGCCTTGGAACCCTGGTAGCCCAGCGGTCCGGTCCACAGCGGGTGGCTGGCGGGGAACGAGTCGTTGTGCAGGTAGCTGTTGACGACGGGGGC
Source organism: Rhodococcus sp. ZPP (assembly GCF_017656075.1). NCBI lineage: Bacteria > Bacillati > Actinomycetota > Actinomycetes > Mycobacteriales > Nocardiaceae > Rhodococcus > Rhodococcus sp. ZPP. The sequence goes on along the minus strand of NZ_CP058638.1, from coordinate 3,457,840 downwards.
GCCGAGACGCTCGGCGAGTGCCTTGCACTCCTCGACGCCGTCCGCCATCACCACGCCGCCACCGGACACGATCACCGGGAATTCAGCCTGGGCGAGCAGTTCTGCAGCCTCGTTCAGGCTCTTTTCGCCGCCGGGACCGCGGTCGAGCCGGGTGGGCTGCGGGATCTCGGTCTCGATCTCACCGTAAAAGAAGTCGCGCGGAATGTTGAGTTGCGTCGGACCCATCTCGGACATCGCGCGGTCGAAGCAGCGGCCGGTAAATTCGGCCATGCGCTTCGGGTTGTTGACGTGGCCCTGGTACTTGGTGAACTCCTGGAACATCGGCAGCTGGTTAGCTTCCTGGAAGCCGCCCAGGCCCGTGCCCATGGTGCCGGCCTCGGGGGTGACGATGACGACGGGGCTATGTGCCCAGAATGCGGCAGCGATCGCCGTGACACAGTTGCTGATTCCCGGCCCGTTCTGGCCGATCACCATGCCGTGCCGCCCGCTGACCCGGGCGTATCCATCCGCCATGTGTCCCGCACCCTGCTCATGCACCACCGGGACGAGCCGGATTCCGGCGGGCGCGAAGATGTCCATCGCATCCATGAAGGCCGAACCCATGATGCCGAACATGTCCGTCACACCGTTCGCGACCATGGTCTCGACGAACGCCTCCGACGGTGTCATCTTCTGTACACCGGAGACAGCGGTGCGATCGGCACCGTTCTTCTTCTTGCTCATGCGTGATCCTCCTTCAGGGGTGCGCCGGAAACGGCTGAGAATGGCAAAAATCGGAACGTTTCGTTCGTGATTTTGTGATGTGTTGGAACAGTAGGCCACGTCACACACTTCGTCAATGGATGTTCCTAAAACTGGAACGGGATGTATGATTTTTCGATACACGACGTGAAGGCGTCGCCGTCTGGGCCTAGGAGGAACCGTGGGTGAGATTCACCGGATCGACGAGTCGAACGGACACCCGACAACGGAGCTACCCGGGGACACGCCGACGCTCCGCCTGTTCGCGCTGCTCGAGATGATCGCGTCCAAGGACCAGCTGTTCACGTTGCAAGGGCTCGTCGAGGAGACGGGCATGGCCAAGCCGACCTTGCACCGGATGCTCCAGCAGCTCGAGGGCGCCGGACTCCTCACCCGGCAGAACAACGGCAGGCATTACGGCACCGGCGTGCGCCTGCGTCGCTTCGCCGAGAATCTGCTGCTCAACGACACCCACCACGGTGCGCGACACGCCATCCTCCGAAACCTGGTCGCGGAACTCGGCGAGAGCTGCAACGTGACCACTCTGTCGGGTAGCGAAGTGGTGTATCTCGATCGGGTGGAAACCTCTGAGCCCCTTCGGTTTACGCTCCATGCGGGTTCGCGGGTGCCCGCGCACTGCTCGGCCAGCGGCAAGATGATCCTGTCGCAGCTCAGCCCCGCCCAACGCCGGCGACTCCTCGGGCGGATGCCGCTCGAGCGCTACACCAACAAAACCGTCACCGATATCGAGCTCATCGAGACCGAACTCAAGCAGGTCCGCCGCGACGGCTACGCCATCGACGACGAAGAGTTCCTCCCCGGACTCGTCTGCGCCGCGGTGCTCGTCCCCTGCGCCACAGGCAATTCCAATCTCTGCATTGCGGTCCAGGCCCCGGTCATGCGACTCACCCCCGACAAGGCGCTCAAGCTCCTTCCTGCGTTGCGGCGGGCGGCCGACGCCATCGGCGAGATCGAGAACGAGGTCACGGAAACCGAAGTGACAGACCTGAACTGAAGGAGGGCGCATGCCCGAAATGACCACTGCGGCCCCCAGCCACGTGGTGTCCGCGCGCGAGCTGTTCGGACTCCACACCGACCTGACGGTGCTTGCCTTCCACGAACCCGTCGACCACGTCCCCGACATCGACCCCGCGTACCGGTTCGATCACGCGGTGACCACCGCCCTCCTCGCCGGGTTCGGCCGCAACCGCCGGGTGATGGTGCAGGGTCTGCACGGCACCGGCAAGTCCACGCACATCGAGCAGGTCGCGGCTCGGCTGAACTGGCCGTGCGTGCGGGTCAATCTCGACGGGCATCTCAGCCGGCTGGACCTGATCGGCAAGGACGCGGTCGTCCTCCGGGAAGGCAAGCAGATCACCGAATTCCAGGAAGGCATTCTGCCCTGGGCACTGCAGCGGCCCGTCGCGCTGATCCTCGACGAATACGACGCCGGCCGCCCCGATGTCATGTTCGTCATCCAGCGTCTCCTCGAACGCGACGGGAAACTGACCCTGCTCGATCAGAACAGAGTCCTGACTCCGCATCCGGCCTTCCGGTTGTTCGCCACCGCCAACACCGTCGGCCTGGGCAATCTCAACGGGTTGTATCACGGTGTGCAGCGACTCAATCACGCGCAGATCGATCGCTGGAACATCGTCGCGACGCTCGATCACCTCCCCGCGGAACAGGAAATCGAGATCGTGTCCGCGCGGGTGCCGTCGCTGAGCCGGGAGCGCATCGGGTCGATGGTCGCCGTGGCCAACCTGACCCGGAGCGGTTTTCGGGTCGGCGACCTGTCGACGCTGATGTCGCCGCGCACGGTGATCACCTGGGCCGAGAACATCGAGATCTTCCACGACCCGGCACTGGCATTCCGGTTGTCGTTCGTCAACAAGTGCGACGAGGCCGAGCGGCCCGTCGTCGCCGAGTACTTCCAGCGATGCTTCGACTCGGAACTGGAGCGGTCGGCGATGCTCGCGACGAGCACGGCCTGAGCGGGCAGTCATGACAGAACTGCCTGTGCGCCCCGCGTCGGTCCGTCGTCAGCAGGAGGTGCACGAACTCTGTGCCGGCACGATCCGCGCCCTCGCGGGCCAGGGTGGGGTGCACTTTCGCGGACCGGAACTCCATCGCGGACATCGGCGCGTGCCGATGCCCGCCCCACACCTGCACCCGTCGTTCGACGGCGCCGACTTCACGTCCTTCCGCGGTGCGGCGGACGGCATGGCGTCGCGCCTCCTCCACACCGACCCCGTCCTGCATCGCAGCCTGTGCCCGGACGACACGGCGGGTCGGCTGATCTTCGAGATTCTGGAACAATTCCGCGTCGAGTCGCTGGCCGCCGACGCATGGAACGGCGTGCGCGCCAACCTCTCCCGCCGCTTCACGCAGTGGTCGCAGGACTACGTGACGTCCGGTCTGACCGAGACGGTGCACGGAATGCTGCTGTTCACGGTGACGCAGATGTGCCGGGCCCGGATCACCGCCGAACCGATACCCGAGGCCACCGAGGACCTGATCGAATCGACCCGGTTCGCTCTCGCCTCCGTTCTCGGCGACCACCTTCCATGGCTGCGACGAACCCGGTTCTCGCAAAACGACTTCGGGATCCACGCGCAGGCCGTCGCCGAGCTGATCGGCCGTCACCTGGAGTCACCCACCGACACGGACGTCTCGGCCGACGACCGGAGCGACGGCCGGACAGCGTTCTCCCTCCTGTTCGACTTCGACCCCGAAGAGGACGAGACCTTCCAGGCCGCGGTATCGGGACGTAGTCGCGCGCTGGGGGAGGGCGGAGACGGATACCGCGTGTTCACCCACGCCTACGACGAGACCCGGCAGATCGCGTCCCTCGTCCGGCCGGAGTTGCTCCAGGAGTACCGCCGGCGACTCGACCTCGTCATCGACCTGCAGCACCTCAACGTCCGGAAACTCGGACGCCAGCTGAAAGCCGTACTCACGGAACCGGTCACCGACGGATGGGAAGGCGGCCGGGAAGAGGGATACCTCGACGGTCGCCGGCTCGCCCAGCTCGTCACCTCGCCCACCGAGCGCAGACTCTTCCGGGCCGAACGCACCGAGCCGCACACCGACACGACGGTGACCTTCCTCATCGACTGCTCCGGTTCGATGAAGGAGTTCGGCGAACCGGTCGCGGTCCTGGTCGACGTGTTCGCCCGGGCCCTCGAACTGGCCGACGCCCGGTGCGAGATCCTCGGCTTCACGACCGCTGGATGGAACGGGGGCCGAGCCCGCCGAGACTGGCTCCGGTCCGGCCGTCCGCACAACCCGGGACGGCTCAACGAGGTCCGGCAGCTGGTGTTCAAGGACGCCGAGACCTCCTGGCGCCGTGCCCGTCCCGCGATCGCGGGACTGTTGAAGAACGATCTGTTCAAAGAGGGCGTCGACGGTGAGGCCGTCGACTGGGCGTGCTCCCGGTTGCGGGGCACCCAGGGCCGCAGGCTCCTGTTCGTGATCTCGGACGGAAGCCCCCTGGACGGCGCCACCGCGCTGGCCAACGACGAGTTCTACCTGGACCACCACCTGCAGGACGTGGTCGAGCGACACGAGGACGAGCGGGCCGTCGAGGTGTACGGACTCGGCGTCGGGCTGGACCTGAGCCCGTACTACGACCGCTGCCGAACGCTCGATCTGTCGTGCGGTACCAACAGCGACGTCATCGCCGACGTGCTGTCGATGATCGCCCACTGACAGCCATCACCTGCCGGTGGCTCAACAGTGAGGAGTCATATCCATGTCCGAACACGGGGTCTCTCTGGTCACTCTGGACATTGCCGGGACGAGCGTTGACGAAGGTGGCGCCGTGTACGTCGCGTTGCGCGACACCGTCGAGAGGCACCTCGGCAAACCGATTCCGGACGATCGGTTCGACCGGTGGAAGGGCACGGGCAAGCGGCAGGCCATCGAGGGCCTGCTGCGGGAGAGCGTCGTCCCGGCCGAGAAGACGGTACTGGACGCCGTCGAATCCGATTTCACCGCAATACTTCTGGCTGCATACCGCAAGACTCCGCCCACCGCACTTCCCGGGGTTCACGACGCCTTCGGTACGTTGCGGCAGCGCGGCATCAAGGTCGTTCTACAGACCGGCTATTCACGCCAGATCGCGGAACCACTACTGGAGCAGGTCGGGTGGGAGATCGGGCGGGACATCGACGGGGTGATCACGAGCGATCAGGTGCGGATGAGCAGGCCGTCGCCGTATCTCATCTTCCGCGCCATGGAACTCGCCGGCGTGCAGAGCGTCGACGAGGTGCTGGTGGGTGGTGACACTCCGAACGATCTCCGGGCCGGGACGAACGCCGGGGCACGGTATGTCGTGGGTGTCCTGACCGGCGCGCACGACGCGGCGACTCTGAGCCTGGAGCCCCACACGCACATCCTGGACAGCGCTGCGGAGATCCCCGAACTGCTGGGCTGAACGACGACTGTGAGTTCGGTACGTCACCAACCGCGTTCGGCGAGGCGGTGCGGAACCGGGATGTCGTCGACGTTGATCCCGACCATCGCCTCACCCAGCCCACGAGAGACCTTCGCAAGCACGTCCGGGTCGTCGAAGAACGTGGTGGCCTTCACGATCGCCGCGGCCCGCTCCGCCGGATTACCCGACTTGAAGATCCCCGACCCGACGAACACACCCTCCGCGCCGAGCTGCATCATCATCGCCGCATCCGCCGGGGTCGCGATGCCACCGGCAGTGAACATGGTGACCGGCAACTTCCCCGCCTTCGCCACCTCGACCACCAGATCGTACGGCGCCTGCAGCTCCTTCGCCGCCACATACAGCTCGTCCTCGCTCAGCGACGTCAACCGGCGAATCTCCCCACCGATGGTCCGCATATGCGTGGTGGCATTCGACACGTCCCCGGTACCGGCCTCACCCTTCGACCGAATCATCGCCGCACCCTCGGTAATCCGCCGCAACGCCTCACCCAGGTTCGTCGCACCACACACGAACGGGACGGTGAACTTCCACTTGTCGATGTGATTCGCATGGTCGGCCGGGGTCAGGACCTCGGACTCGTCGACATAATCGACCCCCAGGGACTGCAGGATCTGCGCCTCGACGAAGTGCCCGATCCGGGCCTTGGCCATCACCGGGATCGAGACCGCGGAGATGATGCCGTCGATCATGTCCGGATCACTCATCCGCGACACCCCACCCTGCGCGCGGATGTCCGCGGGCACCCGCTCGAGCGCCATCACCGCGACCGCGCCGGCGTCCTCGGCGATCTTCGCCTGATCGGGGGTGACGACGTCCATGATGACCCCACCCTTCAACATCTCGGCCATGCCCCGCTTGACGCGCGCAGTGCCGGTGGTGGATGCGCTCATGACTCTCCCCTCTGATGACGGTCGGTGTGTGGATCCTGTTGCGCCGCGGCCAGCAGTTCGAGGTCCGAGCCGCCCAGCGTTTCGATCGCCTCGATGCGCTTCTCGGCCTCCGCGACCGACTCGTCCTGCGAACCGATAGGGGGAGCACCGGACAGCGCGTCGTCGTCTGCTCCGCCTTTGCCGAGCCACCGCCGCACTTCGTAGGTGACCAGGATGGCGATGAGCGTCAGTCCGCTCATGAGGAACTGGGAGCGGGTTGTCGGCAGGAAGGCCATCGCGAGGATGACGGTGGCCATCAGGGCGATAGTCGCGTAACTCAGCCACGGGAACAACCACATCCGGAGTTGCAGTGCGGCAGGGTCTTCACGCTCGAGTCTGCGCCGAAGCACCACCTGGGAGATAGCGATCAGGAGGTACACGAAGAGCGCGACGGCGCCGTACGAGTTGACGAGGAAGCTGAAGACGATGTCACCCCACACATAGGTGCAGGCAACCGAAACGTACCCGACGGTGGTGCCGAGCAGGATCGCCCGGCGAGGCACACCGTTGTGGGAGAGCTTGGTGAAGAACTTCGGTGCGTCGCCGTTACGGGTCAGCGCGAACAACATTCGCGATGTCGTGTACAGCGCGGAGTTCAGGCAGGAGAGCACCGCGGTGAGGACGATGAAGTTCATGATCGTGGCGACGCCGGGTATTCCGAGCACCTCGAGCACCGCGGCGTACGGGCTCACACCGACGCTTTCGGTGTTCCACGGCTGGATCGCGACGACGACGAGAATGGAGCCGACGTAGAACGTCACGATGCGCACCACGATCGACCGCATGGCATGGGCCACTGCCCGCTTCGGCTCCTCCGACTCCGCGGCCGCAATCGTCACGATCTCTGCGCCGGTATAGAAGGCGACGCAGGGGACGACCGCGGCGAGTACTGCGCCCCAGCCGAGCGGGGTGAATCCACCGTGGTCGACGAGGTTGCCGAGCCCCGGCGTCGAGTCAGGCCACAGCCCGGTGATCCAGAGGGCACCCATTCCGAGGAAGAGGACGATCGCTACGACCTTGATAGACGAGAACCAGTATTCGAATTCACCGTAGGAGCGGGCGGAGACCATGTTGGTGGCCGTCAGCAGCAGCATCAGTCCGAGGCTCAGCAGCCACAGCGGGATCATCGGCAACCAGAGCTGCAGAATCCGGCCGCCGGCGACGGCCTCGACAGCAACAACGATGACGAAGAAGTACCAGTACATCCACCCCGTCGCGAACCCGGCGCGACGTCCGAGCGCCTGCCGGGCATAGACGTAGAACGACCCGACCACCGGCCTGGCTACCGCCATCTCCGCCAGCATCCGCATGATCAGCAACGTGATGATGCCTGCAATGAGGAAGGAGATGATCGCGGCCGGGCCCGCACCGCCGATGACGACACCGCTGCCGACGAAAAGACCGGCGCCGATCACGCCACCGAGGGCGATCAGGTTCATGTGCCGGCGTTTGAGCCCCTTGCCCAAACCGGAGCTGTCGGTGTGTTCAGGAACGGTACTGTCCACGTTTCCTCCAAATAGCGGCGGCGAAGTCCGCGCCACCCTGCCTGTCCTGCCGGTGAGCGGCGCGGATCGAACGCCCTGGTATGTGTGACTCACATCACCTTTGCGGGAGTCACCTCACATTACGACTCGGAGATACAGACCGCCCAGAACCAGATCTGAGGGAAGGAGAGGGACCAGGGGGCGCGGGGGACTCCCGCAGTTTCAGAGCGGAAGCGCATCGCCCGGTTCGGGGAGGCAACCTTCGAAGGTGCGGCGTGCGCATTCGGAGATCACCTCGGCAACATTGCCCCGGTGGGCAAGGGTCTGGCGTTGGCGGATAGCCCCGTTGCCCTTATCGAGCACCGACGCCAGCGACGTGGTCACCTGCCAGTACTCGCCGAGTTCCGCCAGAGCCGGCTTGACGTGTGCCAGAAGTTGGTACACCAGGCGGTGCGCGGGCATTCGGTGCGCGGTCACCGGATCGAGACCGTGCCCGGCGAGCCCGTCGCGGGCCGCCAACCAGCACGCCCCGCGCAGCACCTGCTGATCGATCGCCGACGCCGACTCGCCGCGGTGAATCGCCCTGATCGCGGTCATGACCAACGCGTGCACCAGGGTGGTCAGGGTCATCGTCTCCTTGATGGTGGCGGGAACGTCACTGATCCGGATCTCGACAGTGGGGAGATGATTCGACACCCGCACATCCCAATAGACCATGCCGGTGTCGAGGATGGCGCCGGTCTCGAGCATCACTTGCACCGCGTCGTCGTAATGCTGCGCGGACTGGAAGTACGGTGGCGGTCCCGCACTGGGCCACCGGCCGAACAGGACGTACCGCCAGCTCGCATAACCGGTGTCGAGGCCGCCGGCGATGGGGGAATTGGCGGTCAGCGCCAGCAGCGCCGGCAACCAGGGCCGCAGATGGTTGCTCACCTGCACCGCTTGCTCGCGGTCCTCGATGCCGACGTGCACGTGACAGCCACACATCACGCCCGTGGAGAGGGCGCCGAAGCGCTCGGCCATCTGCTGATACCTCGGTGTGTCGGTGATCGAATTCGAATTCGGTGGCGGGTCGTACATCGGCGTTCCGACTGCCAGGAGCTGGCATCCCGTGCGGGCAGCGGCGTCGGCGGTCACCGCGCGCGATTCACACAACTGATCGCGCAGATCGCGGATGTGGGTGCCGACCGACGTCGACGTTTCGATCTGGCAGCGACAGAACTCGCGCTGGAGGACGATGCCCAGCTCGTTCCCGGCCTCGCACACCTCGGTGTTGTACAGACTGGGTCGTCCGGTGTTCGGGTCGACGAGGACGAACTCCTCCTCCACCCCCAGAGTCGGACCCGCCGGGAGAAACGAGCTACTCGTCGGCACGGTGGTGGTTGCCATTTTCGTACCTCCAACCCACGAATACCACCAACTTTACGAGCATCCAGGCTGTTTCTGCGCGGGCCCGCTCAGTGCGCAACGATCAGCCGCGGCACCCGGGATTTCCGGGGAATGCCGGTACACCGAATCGGCATCCGACCTCGGTGACGGCGTGCAGGCGCTCGACCGGCTTCCGGGCTTCCAGCGCCGGCAGAAGGCCGTCGAGCAGGAGTGCATTCTTAGTCTCAGGTGCCGTGGCCCGGGCATCGAGAGTTCCGCGAATTCGTGCGAAGTCGACGAGCTCGTCGTAGACCATCGACAGCGCCGCCTCTGTGGTCTGATCCTCAGGCGCGAGCCCGGCGAAATCCACACCGGTCTCGTACTCGTGACGGACTGCGTGCGGACCCTGGTCACACGTGGGTTTGTTCAGATCGATCCGGAACTCCGGCCGATCCGGCGATGGCGGAGTGATCGTCCCGGCGTCGGTGCAGACATGATGCGAAATGCGGTCACCGAGTGCGTGAAGGTAGATGCCGATCCTCGCGTTCGAAGATTCGCTACCGATCCAGGAATCGAATTGCGACGATCGGACTTCCCCCGAAATGACTTGCTGGCCGGTCACGTTGGTGAATGGGATTGCGACCGGGGTCTCGAGGCTGTACACACCGTTGATCTGCACAGGCCGATCGTCTCCGTAACACCCTGTGCCGGTGGCATAGTCGCCGTCTGCGGACAGATTGGTGAAGCCTGCCGTGCACAGGGGAGTGCTACTACCTGGGCCTGCCATCGCCCAGCGCCGCACGTGCGTGAGCATGACCTCGTGTCGGGGATCACCGATATCGGGTCGCGAGCCGTCGGGTTCGGGATCGAGCGGTCCACGCATCGTCGGCAGGAAGTGGAACAGAAACCCACCGGTGGCGAAGTGGGTGCGCACGAGGCCGCCGATGTCCTTGGTGGTCCACGCGACCGAGTCGGGGACGAGTCGGCCGTTGATGTCGCGCGGCGCGAAGGTGCCGAGGTCGGTCGCTTCGTCGTATGCCGCGATCCAATAGGAATCTCGCTCTGAGAAGCCGACGGTGCGGGCGATGATGTACGTGGAGTCGGCGTGCACGAGGCTGCGTCCACCGAGCGGTTGACGCAGGGTGTACCCGTAGCGCGCAAATGCCTCGAGGCCGCAGATCGGGCCGTTGGGGTCGTCGAGCGAACAGCTGGGTGGAAGAGGCGCGCAATTGTGTGGCGGTGCACCGTCCGGGCTATAGCAGATGTCTTCGGCGAAGCCATACGCCGAAGGTGGGGAGGCGATGAACGCGGCAGCGACCAGCGTCAGTGCCACGGTGGCCAATCTCCGAATGGAACCATTCATCGACAAGCACCTCTCCGGTCGCCCTGTGCTTCCACGTTAACACCGGAGCCGTGACCAGAACTCGAATATCCGCGGAGTCATGTATGCGGCGGTCTCTGGGAGGCGGGACGTATTTGACTGTGTCGAAACGGTTTTACAACTTCGACTATCCAAACGCGTTCAGGGTGACGATTACTAACCCTCAGGTGACTGTTCACACCCGCCCATCTGCCGGACGCTGAGAACGTCAGAACGGAACCCTCAGAGGAAGAAGTCCCCTCGATCGAAAGGACATCACCACTGTGTCGCACAACCTCGACACCACTGTCCCCGCCGCGCACGATCACGAGTTGGCGCGAACCGCCGCGCCCACCGTCGAATCCGGCCCGAAGCGAGTCCGCCACCACTGGACCCTCACCCGGACAGGCCTCTACCTTCTGCTCGCCGCCCTACCGCTACTGGCGATCTCGGCGCAGGTGTTCGGTGTCGTGCCGATGAACACCACCGGCGCGCTGGTGATCATTCCACTCGCGGCCGCCCTCGCGGTGTTGTGCGTATTTGCTCCGCACCCGATCGACCGCATCGTCGGCCATGGCCTCGGCTGGGGGATGTTCGCGTGTCTGGTCTACGACATCTTTCGCCTCGACACCGTGTACCTGCTCGACCTGTGGGGCGACTTCATTCCGAAAATGGGTACCTGGCTCCACTCGGGATCCGACACCCGGACCGGCGCAGTCGTCGGTTATCTCTGGCGTTACATCGGTGACGGAGGCGGAATCGGAATCGGTTTCTTTCTCATCGCCCTCGCCTTGGGCCTTCAGCACTTGTCACGCCGCACGGTCGTCCTCACCTCCGTCGCCTTTGCGGTGTTCCCGGTGTGGGCCGGCCTCATCGCCACGGTCGCCCTGTCGCCGGACGGGCAGCAAGCCATGTTTCCGCTCACGCCGACGACGCTCGCACTCTCATTGATCGGGCACCTGATCTTCGGGCTCGTACTCGGCCTCGGCTTCCTGCGGGCGCGGCGCAGCGTCGGCCGGCACTGGCCCTGGTCGCCGCTCCTCCCGGCGGCGCGGAGAGCGGGTCGCCGGACCCACCAGACGATCGACTCCCATGGCCGACCTGCCTCACGCTTGCGGTCAGCGGTTCGGTTGCCGGCCCGTGCCAGGCGCCCGCGCAGTGCGGCGCTGATGCAGGCATGCGGTGAGTGCGGCGCGACTGCCCGTGACACCGACGGCTAGGACTTTCGATGCGCCTGCGTGTTGGTCACGCAGGCGTATCGAACGGTCCCCGCCCTCTCGCGTACCTCCCAATTCCTCCTCACCTGGATCTGGACCCCAGAGGCGTGCCCGAACTGGCACTGTGCTCCCCTCCACACCCTCCATACAGTGTTGTGAATCACACCAACAGTTCAGTTCGCGGTAGATCGTCTCCCGTATCTCCCGCCGGCACTGTTCTCCGTTCCGAACCGCCGACGGTCCGCCCCCGGATCGCGATGGCGACCTGACGATCCCGGTCAGCGCACAGTGGAGGAAGACGTGACCTCAACACCACCCCCGGTCCGAACTCAGGACTCCGGCCTCGGAAAAGGCCTGAAGAAACGGCACATGAACCTCATCGCCCTCGGTGGCGTGATCGGTGCCGGATTGTTCGTCGGCAGCGGCGTCGTCATCGAGAACGCCGGCCCGGCAGCGATCGTGTCGTTCCTGATCGCGGGGGTCATCACCCTCCTGATCATGCGGATGCTCGCGGAAATGGCGGTGGCGAGGCCCGTCGTCGGATCGTTCTACGTCTACGCCCGGGAAGCGCTCGGTAATCGCGCCGGCTTCTCCGTCGGGTGGATGTACTGGTACTTCTTCGTCATCGTCGTCGCCGTCGAGGCCATTGCGGGCGGGCGCATACTGCAGCTGTATCTACCGTCCGCGCCGCTGTGGATCCTCAGTCTCGGCCTCCTCGTCATCCTGACCTGTACCAATCTTGTCTCTGCGCGTTCATTCGGCGAGTTCGAGTACTGGTTCTCCTCGATCAAGGTGATCGCGATCGTCCTCTTCCTGGGGTTGGGCGCCCTCTGGATCACCGGACTGTGGCCCGACTCGACTCCCGGAGTCGCAAACCTCGTCAGCAACGGCGGGTTCGCCCCCCTCGGGTGGGGCGCGGTGCTCGCGGCGGTCGTCCCCTGCGTCGCCTTCTTCACCGGCGCCGAGATCGTGACCATCGCGGCGGCCGAATCAGCGGAGCCGAAGAAGGCGGTTGCCCGGGCGATGCGCTCCATCGTGGTCCGGATCATCACGTTCTACGTCGGCTCCATCTTCGTCGTCGTCGCGGTCGTGCCGTGGAGCACCGAGGCCGTCGGAGTCAGCCCCTATGCAGCAGCCCTCTCGGCCCTGCACATTCCCGGAGTCGCCACGATCATGAACATCGTCATCCTCACCGCGGTGCTGTCCTGCCTGAACTCGGCGCTCTACACCTCCTCCCGAATGCTGTTCGCCCTCACTCGGAACGGCGACGCCCCCCGGATGTTCACGCACCTGTCGCGCGGCGGGGTGCCACGGCGCGCGATCCTGGCCGGCACAGTGATCGGGTATGCATCCGTGGTCGCGGCCTTCGTCTCCCCGGACCTGGTGTTCTCGTTCCTGGTGAACTCCTACGGCGCCGTCGCGCTCTTCGTCTACCTCATGATCGCCCTCTCCCAAGTCGCCCTGCGTAAGAAGCTCGAAGCGCAGGACCCCTCGGCCCTCAGCCTGAAGATGTGGCTGTTCCCGTGGCTGAGCTACGCGACCATCGGATTGATGGGTGCCGTGATTGCCGCGATGGCGGTTCTGCCCACCACCCGTTCGCAGTTCTGGCTCAGTGTGGTGACCCTGGTCTTCATCCTGATCGGATACGAATTCCGCCGTCGCAGCCGGGCCGGCGCGGAACCGCAGGGCACCGTCCCTGCGGCCGAAGAAGCATCGGCGCCCAACCCCGAAGCGGAACAACTCGTCGGAGTTTCAGCGCGCGAGCAACTCTGACGAACCCCCATCGAATCCGAGGACAGGGACCGGACCGGGTCCCTGTCCTCGTTTCTGTGTCCGGCCCCCGACATCGACTTTTCGGCACGATACGGCGAAAATCGGGCACACTGGCAGAACACCTCGGCGGAGGAGGACACCGTGTTCCACCGCGGAGACAGCGCCGTCACCGAAGAGCACTCGCTGGACGAGTCACTGCTCGTCGAGCCCGAATCCCGCCGGCAGCCCTGGCGCGAATTTCTTGCCTCGACACCGGGCCGGCTCTCCGTGCTGGGCATCGCACTGGTGACTGCAGCACTCGCGACCGGGGCCATCGCGTCGGCCGCGATCGGTGCCCGTCAACAGCGGATCGACGTACTACGGACGCATACCGAACCGCTCGCGTACGCCGCGGAAGCTCTCTACAGCTCTCTGTCGATCGCCGATGCCGCAGCCACGACCTCCTTCATTTCCGGTGGAATCGAACCCCGCGAGGTACGCAACCGGTACAACCAGGCGATCGGCGATGCATCGAACGCCCTGGTGACTGCGTCGAACGGAGTGTCTTCGACGGACGCCGGGGCGCTGCGCCTGCTGTCGGAGGTGTCCAGGCACATGTCCGTGTACACCACGCTCGTCGCGACCGCCCGCGCCAACAACCGGTCGGGCAATCCGGTGGGCGTCGCCTATCTGGGTGACGCGTCGGCCCTGATGCAGGACACCATCCTGCCTGCAGCCGAGCGTCTATACATCGAACAGTCGCGGTCCGTCGCCGACACACAGGCCCACGGTGCCCGGCTGCCGCGCGCGGCATTCGTCGTCACCGCGGGACTGCTGATCGCACTCGTCCTCGCCCAGGTCTACCTGGCGCGCAAGAGTAAGCGACGCGTCAACCCCGGTCTCGTCGTTGCCTCACTTCTCACCGCAACCCTCCTGGTGTGGCTGGCCGCGGCCGCACTGGTCTCCACATCGGCGATCGATCGGGCGAGAAGCGAAGGGGCACAACCACTCGCCACCATCACACAATCACGCATTCTCGCCCAGCAGGCACGGGCGGACGAGACACTGGCATTGTTGCAGCGCGGCTCCGACGAGCAGTCCGAGATCGATTACGAGGCGCACTCCTCCGCACTGGCCGACGCCCTCGGACGGTTACAGAGCGACGCGCGACCCGAGGTTGCCGACGCGCTTGCCGCGCTGGACGGGTGGCGGGCCGCCCACGAGATGTTGCAGCAAAGGCTCGCGGCCGGCGACTACTCGGGTGCGAGCGCCCTCGCCATCGGTTCGGGCGAGATCGCGTCGACCGCTCGGTTCGCCGCCCTGGACGAATCTCTCCGGACCGGCATCGAGCGATTTCGCACCGAGGAACTGGACGGAATGGCCGTAGCGTATCGGTCGTTGTCGCTGCTCGCGGTGGGTAGCATGGTGATCGGCGTCCTCTGCGGGTTCGCCGTCGGTGGGGGGATCTGGCCAAGACTGAACGAGTACCACTGATGGTTCCGGTGGATCGACCGACACGGACGAGACGGCGCGCCTTCCGCCCGCACCTCCTGGTGTGCGCGTGCGCCACCGTCCTCTTCGCCGGGTGCGCCGCCCCGCAACCGCTCTCGCCGATCCCCGGCGGCGACTACGCCGAGCTCCCGTTGTCCGACGGGGCTCAGATTCTGCCGCCGTCGGGCGTCGCGCCGGCGGAACCGCCCGCACCGGACACGTGCGGTGCGCTCGCCAGCCTGCGGCCCGGCCCGGCTATCCCACCAGGGAGTCGACCCCCTGGTTCTGCGGTGGACGACATCCTGGCCCGGGGACGCCTGGTCGTGGGCCTCGACCAGAACACCAACCTCTTCAGTTTCCGCGACCCGACCACCGGCACCCTGATGGGATTCGACGTCGACGTCGCGAAGGAGGTTGCCCGCGATCTGTTCGGCGATCCGTCCAAGGTCGAGTACCGGCTGCTCACCTTCGGTAGCCGCTTCGACGCGCTGGAGAACGACGAGGTGGATCTCGTCGTCAAGGGCACCACGATCACGTGTGAACGTGCCGAGCGCGTCGCCTTCTCGACGGTCTACTTCCAGGCCTACCAGCGACTGCTGGTACCGAAGGGTTCCGGCATCGAGGGACCGGCGGACCTTGCGGGCAAGCGAGTGTGCACCGCCACCGAGACCACGTCGCTCGCCACCGTTCAGCGAGTACAACCCGAGGCGACGATTGTCGCGGTTCCCGACTGGGACGACTGCTTGGTGGTCCTTCAGCAACGGCACGCCGATGCCGCCAGCACCGACGACTCGATTCTCGCCGGGCTGGCCGCCCAGGATCCGAATCTCGAGATCGTCGGCCCACCATTGGAATCGGAGCCGTACGGCATCGGCGTCAACAAGAGCCATGAGGATCTGGTGCGCTTCGTGAACGGCACCCTCGATCGGATGCGGGCCGACGGGACGTGGATGGCGCTCTACGACAGGTGGCTGACCGTACTCGGCCCGGTTCCGGGCCCGCCCGCCCCGACCTATCGGGATTGAGGTGTCGGGCCGTGAGCGACGAAACTCAGCGAACACCCCCGGTTGAGCCGCAATCCACCCGCGGTGTGCGGTTCGACCCGTTCGCCGACGATACCGACTCGCCGCCGACGACTGTGGACCGCCCTGGAACACAGGAACTTTCGATGCTCCTCACCAACCCCGTGGTGGCGGAGAACAAACGGTTCTGCGACCGATGCCGTCGCCCGGTCGGGCGTTCGACGAGCGGGAAACCCGGGCCCACGGAGGGCGTCTGCGAGCACTGCGGCACCGTGTTCACCTTCTCGCCGCAACTGGAGACAGGCGAGCTCGTCGCCGGGCAGTACGAGGTGCTGGGCTGCCTGGCGCACGGCGGGGTGGGCTGGATCTACCTCGCGCTGGACCACAACGTGAACGATCGCTGGGTGGTCCTCAAGGGACTGCTGCACTCGGGCGATCCCGAGGCGCAAGAGGTCGCACTGGCCGAGCGGCGGTTCCTCGCAGAAGTCACGCATCCCAGCATCGTCAAAATCTTCAACTTCGTCGAACACCCAGGGCTGGACGGCAATCCCATCGGGTACATCGTCATGGAGTACATCCGGGGGAGGACACTCCGGGACGTACTGGCGGAGGTCGACGCGGACACACCCGACGGTGCGCCGCGGCCGATGCTTCCGGTGGAACGGGCAATCGGCTACATCCTCCAGGTGACACCCGCAATGGCATATCTGCACTCCATGGGACTGGTGTACAACGACCTCAAACCCGAGAACATCATGATCGGCGACCACGATCAGCTCAAGCTCATCGACCTGGGCGCGGTCGCGCGTATCGGCGACCACGGCTACATCTACGGCACACCGGGTTATCAGGCGCCGGAGATCGCCACTACCGGTCCGACGGTGGCTTCGGACATCTACACCGTCGGCCGCACGCTCGCCGCGCTCACCATCGATCTGCCCTCGAACTCGGGGCGCTACGTCGACGATCTCCCCACCCCGGAGCAGGCACCGCTACTGGCCGAGCACGAGTTCTACCATCGGCTGTTGCGCAGAGCCACGGATGCCGATCCGGAACGTCGGTTCGTCTCCGCCGAGGAGATGTCGACACAGTTGGAGGGCGTGCTCCGCGAGGTCGTCGCGCAGAAGACCGGGCGTCCGAGTCCCGGTCTCTCCCGACTGTTCAGCCCGCAGCGCACCACTTTCGGCACGGACCTCGCCATCAGCCGCACCGATGTGTATGTGGACGGGCATCGCCGCAACGAACGCGTCAGTGCGATAGGTGTTGCTCGGGCGCTTCCTATCCCACTCGTCAACCCCGATGATCCGGCGGCACCGTACCTCACGGTGGTGCACAGCAGGCCGAAGGAACTCCTGGATTCGTTGAGCCGGGCGCGGGAAGCGTTGCGGGGCGGTGCGGGACCCAGCATCGAGATTCCGCTCGCCGAAGCCCGAGCGCACCTCGACCTCGGACATCCCCGGGAGGCAGCGCAGATCCTGTCTTCTCTGCCGCTCGAGCGCGGAGACGCGTGGCGTATCGACTGGTACAGCGGGATATGTGCGCTTCTCGAGGGCGACTTCGAGGCGGCGCTGGGCCGTTTCGACGCCGTGTTGACTGCGCTTCCCGGCGAGGATGCTCCGAAGCTCGCGCTGGCGGCGACGGCGGAGATGGGCTGTGAGTACCGGGAAGGGGAGGACTGCGAGGTGTGGCGGCGAGAGGCCGAGAAGTTCTACCGCACAGTGTGGCGGACGGATCACGGCGTCGTCAGCGCGGCGTTCGGCCTCGCCAGGCAACTCGATCACCGTGGTGACCGGGACGGCGCCGTCCGGGCACTCGACGAGGTGCCGCCCACCTCGCGACACTACGCAGAAGCGCGGTTGACGAGCGTGCTCGTGCTGGTCCACGACCGTCCCGTCGCGGACGTGTGCGAACGGGACCTACAAGAAGCCGCCCAACGGGTCGAGCTCCTCGCCCACGACGAACGACGTGCACTGCAGACCCGCGTTCTCGTGCTCGGTGTGGCAGTGGACTGGTTGCGGTCGGGTCGAATCCCTACGACTGCAACGCTTCTCGGTGTCCCGTTCACCGAACACGGTCTGCGGACCGGGGCCGAGTCGGCACTGCGGGCGCTCGCCCGCAAAGCGCCCGAGCGTCGGCATCGATACACCCTGGTGGATCTCGCCAATCTCATCCGCCCGACCACCTGGCTGTAGCGCAGCTGAATCACAGCACGCCGAACCCGATCTGCTCGCGTCCCCAACGGGCATTCCACGCCATCGCCTGCATCCGGTCGCGCAAATCGTCCCGGCTACGTGCTGTTTCGTCGAGCTGGCCCATCAGTTCGATGATGCGGCGACGGGCGGATTCCAGTTCCGCCGCGAGACACTCCGCCTCCCTCGCTCTGCGGGTGCGGTTTCTGTGCCCGGTGATCGTGGTCATCTCGGCTCCCATCGTGTGCCCTCGCACCTCATTCTGGGCCGGCCTGGTACGGGTCCAGAAGATCCAGATAGTTGCGCGCCCGTGGGTCCAATCTGGACCTATGACGCAGCGCACATGTGGTTCTCACCTCCGTGTTCTCTGGCCCGTAGGGTGCGGTACACGAAGAAGTTCCGGCCGGAGGAGGTGCAGGGTGGCGGAGATCCGGGTCGACCCGCTCACGATCGCAGACCGCACATTTTCTTCGCGGCTGATCATGGGAACCGGTGGTGCAGCCAACCTTTCCGTTCTCGAGGAGTCACTCCTCGCATCGGGCACCGAACTGACCACTGTCGCGATGCGCCGCGTCGACTCGGCAGGAAAGACGGGCATGCTCGAACTGCTGAACCGACTCGGCATCGCACTGTTGCCCAACACCGCCGGTTGCCGGGGCGCCGCGGAGGCCGTGCTCACTGCTCGGCTCGCGCGCGAAGCGCTGGGCACCGAATGGGTGAAGCTCGAAGTCGTGGCGGACGAGCGAACCCTTCTTCCCGATGCCATCGAACTCGTCTCGGCAGCAGAGCAACTCGTCGACGACGGCTTCGTCGTGCTGCCCTACACCAATGACGACCCCGTGCTGGCGATGCGGCTCGAGGACGCCGGTTGCGCCGCCGTCATGCCACTCGGTTCACCGATCGGCACCGGACTCGGCATCTCCAACCCCCGCAACATCGAGATGATCGTCGCCCGCGCCCATGTCCCGGTCATCCTCGACGCCGGGATTGGCACCGCTAGTGATGCGGCCCTGGCCATGGAACTGGGGTGCGACGCCGTGCTCCTCGCGTCCGCCGTCACCCGCTCGTCCGATCCGCCGCTCATGGCCGCGGCCATGGCGGACGCGGTTCGAGCCGGACGCCGCGCACGGAATGCCGGTCGTATCCCGAAGCGCTTCTGGGCGCAGGCGTCCTCTCCCCTTACCGGGAACCTGCCCACTCCAGTAGATCGTCGGCCTGCCACGTATTGATCACCTGTTCGGGTTCGACGCCGCACCGCATCGCCCGCTCACACCCGTACCCTTGCCACGCAAGCTGTCCGGGCGCGTGCGCGTCGGTGTCGATCGAGAACAGACACCCGAGGTCCATGGCCAAGTCGATCAGCCTGCTCGGGGGGTCGCGCCGTTCGGGACGGCTGTTGATCTCGACGGCGGTGCCGTGGTCACGGCAGGCGGTGAACACCTTCTCTGCGTCGAATGTGGACTCCGGCCGAGTGCCGCGGCCTCCCGTGACGAGGCGACCCGTGCAATGTCCCAGCACATCGACTCGCGGATTCTCCACAGCTTTCAGCATCCGCCGCGTCATCGCACCACTCTCGGCCCGAAGCTTCGAATGCACACTCGCCACCACGATGTCGAGTTCGTCGAGGAGGTCCGGATCCTGATCGAGCGAACCGTCTTCGAGAATGTCGACCTCGATGCCGGTGAGAATACGGAAGGGCGCCAGCTCCTCGTTGAGGCGGGCGATCACCTCGACCTGGGCGCGCAGCCGATCGGCGGACAATCCGTTAGCCACGGTTAGTCTCGGGGAATGGTCTGTGAGAGCGCAGTATTCGTGACCGAGCGAAGCCGCACTGCGCATCATCTCGTCGATCGGGCTGCCACCGTCGGACCAGTCCGAATGAGTGTGCAGATCACCCCGCAGCGCCTCGCGCAGTGCACCGCCGCCGAGGGGCTCCGCCTTTTCCCGCAATTCCGTGAGGTAGGCAGGAACACCGTCGAGTGCCTCACGGATCACCGTCGCCGTCTTCGGTCCGATGCCCGGCAGATCCTTCCAGCTGTCGGTGCGCTGACGGATCTCCCGCTGCTCCTCCGACAAACCCGCCACCACGTCAGCGGCGCGCCGATACGCCTTCACCCGGTGCGTCTCCGCCCTGGATCGCTCGAGCCAGAACGCCGTCTCGCGGAGGGCCTGCACCGGGTCCATCGAGCTGTCGGCGTCCATGCCACCAGTGTTGCGCCCACCCCACGTCACCGCAACGCTTCGCGCGCCCCCTCGCGGACGGCACCGGTGAGGGCCGTGAGTAGCGGCGATTCCAACTTCCACCGCTGCCAGTACAACGGCACATCGATCGGTCGCGCCGGATCGAGCTCGACCAGTCCGTGGTCGCTGCCCGTGTGCAGTTCGGGGAGCAGTCCCCAGCCGAGCCCGTAGTGGACCGCGTCCGAGAATGCCGAGGAGCCGGGAACGAAGTGCCGCGGTGGATGCATTCGTCGTCGAGTGAACCCCCGCAGGAATCTGGCCTGCAGTTCATCCTTGCGGTCGAAGTCGAGCATGGGGGCGACCGCCAGGGCCTCGGCGGTCGGCCCGTCCGGGAACCAGTGATCGGCGAACTCACGGCTGCACAGTGCGCGGTACCGCATCGATCCGAGTGTCTCCACCGTGCATCCCTGCACCGGCTCCGAAACGGACGTCACCGCCGCCATCACCGTTCCCTCCCGCAGCAGGGCCGTGGAGTGGTACTCGTCTTCACGGTGCAGGTCGAACAGCACACGATGTTCCGGTGCCAACCGGGCTAGGGCCGGGATCATCCAGGTCGACAGCGAATCCGCGTTCACGACGAGAGGCAACGTGCTCGTCTGCGCAGTATCCGGATTGAGCGAGGACATCGTCTCCTGCTCGAGGTGGGCCACTTGCCGTGCGAGGGTGAGCACCACGCGCCCCGAGTCCGTGGCCCGCGCCGGTTTCACCCGCTGCACCAGCACGCGTCCCACCTGTTGCTCGAGCGCCTTGATGCGCTGGCTCACGGCGGACGGTGTGATGTGCAGGGTTCGGGCCGCCGCCTCGAACGTGCCTTCGTCGATGACGGCGGCAAATGTGCGAAGCGCGGCGAGGTCCAGCTCCATGTGAAGCAATGCTAATGGCAATGAAGGATAATTAGCTGGCCTGATGCAGGGCGGCTTCGTAGCGTGGTGTCCATGGACTTCACACCCAGTGTGCTCACGGCAGCAGCGGGCTTCGGCACCGGTCTGTCGCTGATCGTCGCGATCGGCGCCCAGAACGCTTTCGTACTGAGGCAGGGCATCGTCCGCCGACACGTCCTTCCCGTCGTCGCTCTCTGCGCGATCTCCGACGTCATCCTCATCGGACTCGGGATCAGCGGAATTGCCACGATCCTCGCCCACGCGCCCGGCGCAATCACCGTCATCCGCTGGGCCGGAGCAGCGTTCCTGCTGGCCTACGCGGCGTTCGCGGCCCGTCGAGCCCTACGTCCCGGCACGCTCGACACTCCGCAGGAAGTCGGGTCTGCCACACTCGCCACCGCGGTCCTCACCTGCCTCGCACTGACCTGGCTGAACCCGCACGTCTACCTCGACACGGTGCTGATGCTCGGATCGGTCGCCAACAATCAAGGAGATCCCGGGCGTTGGCTGTTCGGCGTCGGAGCGGCCGTCGCGAGCGTCAGCTGGTTCCTCGCCCTCGGCTACGGCGCCCGATTCCTGCACCGAGTATTCGCCCGTCCCGGCGCCTGGCGGGCACTCGACGCCGGTATCGCCGCGCTGATGCTCGCGCTCGGCATCACATTGGTGGTTTCATAGTCAACTCGAGGTTGACGTGCCTCGCCGGGTCGACCAATACTTGGCAGCGTGCCCTCGCGATCGAGTCAGCCGCTGTCGGACGCGAACGTCAGGGAGTCGTAATGGATCCCGTGCAGCGATTCTCCGCTGCCCGCGTCGCCCGGCTCGCTACCGCCGGACCCGACGGAGCACCGCATCTCGTACCGTTGGTCTTCGCCCTCGCCGAGGACACGATCTACTCGTGCGTCGACTTCAAACCCAAGCGCACCACGGCATTACGACGACTGAAGAACATCGCCGCCAATCCCTCCGTCAGCATCCTCGTCGATCACTACGACGACGACTGGGACCAGCTGTGGTGGGTGCGGGTAGACGGCGTGGCCGAGGTGCTCGACGCGACCACCGCGGAGGGAACCGCCGCCATCGACGCTCTCGCCACCAAATACCCGCAGTACGCCGCGCGCCGTCCTCAGGGACCGGTAATCGCCGTCCGCTCCCTGCGCTGGCATCACTGGTCCCCCGTGAGTACTTCTTAACACTGGGGCGTTGAGAAGTGCTCACGGCCGCTAGCCTCGGGTCCGTGCCCACAGCCCTGATCACCGGAGCCAGCCGCGGCCTCGGAGCCGCCATCGCCCGCGAACTCGCACCGAGTCACGACCTCCTCCTCGGAGCCCGCACAGCAGCGTCGCTGACCGCCATCCTCGGCGAACTCCCCGCCGCGACTCCCTGGCCCGTCGAACTCACCGACTACGACGCGGTGGCCGACGCCTGCGCGCCGATCGAGCACCTCGACGTGCTGGTGCACAACGCCGGGGTCGCCGACCTGTCGACCGTCGCCGAGTCCAGCGTCGAGCAGTGGCGTCACACACTCGAAGCGAACGTGATCGCCGTGGCCGAGCTGACGCGCCTCCTCCTACCTGCCCTGCGCGCCGCCGGAGGACACGTCGTGCTCATCAATTCCGGTGCGGGAATCCGGGCAAATGCCGGGTGGGGATCCTATGCGGCGAGCAAATTCGCCCTCCGCGCCTTCGCGGACTCCCTGCGGCTCGAGGAGCCGGACCTGCGGGTCACCTCCCTTCACCCCGGACGGATCGACACGGACATGCAACGCGCCATCGTCGCAGGCGAGGGCAACGAATACCGTCCCGAGAGGTACCTCCGAGCCTCGACGGTCGCCGCTGCCGTACGTCAGGCCGTCGAGACGCCGGCCGACGCACATCCCACCGAAGTCGTGCTGCGCGTCCGGTGACAGCGAGACTTGCGCGACGCACCGGCAAAAAACCGACGTGAGATACATCACTGTTTGGTCCTTCAGAAAACCCTTAAGCTGCTCACAATCAACCGCCCTACAGTTCTTTACGTCAGCACAGTTCGCCAGCACGAGTCGGGTTTTTCACGTCGGCTCAGGAGGTAACGCCACGATGAACACCGAACAGCGCAAGCCGAACGATTCCGTCATCGACGTGAGCGGCGATCTCTTCGCTTCGATGTTCTCCCTCGATCTCGGCGACGGCGACGTGGACTACGACGCCGTCGAGCGGATCCACGATGGCGAGTTCGGCGAGTGGACCCTCGCGGCCGCACGCTCCGGGCTGTTCCCGCCCCACGCTGTGGAAGCCCTGCAGCAGTCATGGCAGAAGGCCCCCCGCTCCCTGCTCGACGCCCTGCTCACCGACGCCGACGAAATGACCCGTAAGCGCTGCAACATCATCTGGGCCGGCCTCGACGAGGCCAGCTCCTTCGACACTGCCGAATACGCCTGACGGTCAGAACGGCCAGGCGGGAACCGACGGCAGCCCGGTACGGGTGGGACGGCCGATCAACCACGCGAGCAGCTCGTGATGCGGCAGTTCCGGAATGGTGACGTCGGGATGAAGTGTCTTCAACTCGGGTAGCTCCGTCGCCAACGTGTTGTCGACGAAAGCCTCCGGCCAGTCACCGACCGCATGGTCCAGGCCGAGGTCGACGTGGTGGATCTCGAGTTCACGCCACCGCAGTACCGGCACATCCCGGGCCGTCACCGGCTTACGCCAGTTCACCGGCGTCTCGTACCGGTCCGCGGTGATCTCCCGAAGCGAATCGATTACGCGGCGGCCGGCGAATTGGAAGTCGGCGGCGAGGAGCTCGACGGGCCGGCCCGCCCCCTCCTCTATCGCGGCTGCCCGGGCAGCAGGCCCGCCGGGATACATCTCCGGAGCGGGTTCCCCCGTAATCACGCCGACGGCGAACCGGTTGAGAGCATCCGCGTTCCTCGCCAGATGCGTCACCACATGACCACGACTCCACCCCGGTAACCGGGAGGGTTCACGGGCCTGCTGGTCGGTCATGGTCTCGAGCGTCGACTCGAGCGCCCGCTGCGACGCGGCCACCTCCTCGAGCAGTGCGGTATACGACTGATCGGTGTGCGGCGCGGTCATGGCCCCGATGCTAGGTGATCACACCGGAGAACCCACGGAATTAACGACTGCGACAGAATCCCGCGATTCGCGGTCGCCCATTCTGGTTACTCGTCGGTTCGGGACGGCAAAGCCAGCCCTTTCAGCGCACGACAGCCTTTTCAGCACACGACAGCCCGTTCAGCCCACGACAGTAGGAGAACCATCCATGAGTGATCGCGACACGTCCGGGGAAGCCCGCGAAGGTTTGCTGGACTCCGTCAAGGGCAAGGCGAAAGAGGTCGCCGGAGCGGTGACCGGGAACGACTCGCTGACCGCCGAGGGACAATTGCAGCAAGCCGAGGCGCAGCAGCGCAAAGAGGCGAACACCGCCGAAGCCATCGCCCGGGCGGAGACCGAGCAGGCGGCCGAGGAACTCCAGGAAGTGCGTGCCGAAGGGGCCGCAGAACGCGCCGAGGTCCGGGACGAGGCGGATGTTGCACGGCAAGCCGCCGAAGAGCAGCGCCGAGCACAGCGCCGGGCGGCCGAAGAGGTGCAGCACCGTGAGGTGGCCACGGAGCAGGCCCGAGCCGGAGTCGACGCCCGGATCGAAACCAGTCGCGCCGAAGAGAATGCGCGCACCGAGGTCGCTGCCGCGGCGGAGAGCGCCGGAGAGGCCGTCGAGGAGCATCGCCAGTCGATACGCGAAGCGGACGCCGCGCGGGCCGAAGCCGAGCGTGCACGTCGCGAAGCCGAGGCCCTGCGCGACGACGCCGAACAGTCCTGATCACCACCCACGTATCGAGGGAGATTCGATGAATATCGTCAGTGTGCCGTTAGCGGTCCTGCGCCTGCAGTACAAAATCGTGCGGTTCCCGTTGCAACTGATCGAGGACCAGTTCATGTCCCGGCTGGGTACCGAGGCGCCGGCGCGGGTGATGTACGAACGCACTCTCGGCGTCCTCGACGGCGCCGTCGGCAGTGTTCTGGGCGATCAGGAGGTCGAGCAGCGCGGCGCGGCGCTCACCAAACGCAGCGACGCGCTCCTGCGGGCAGCGGAACTCGATGCCGAGGCGAGCCGCAAAGAGGCGGAGGCAGACGCCGAGTTGGAAGCCGAGCGGCAGCGCGCCAACGAGCAGCAAGTTGAAGCGCAGGAGGCGAAGCAGCGCGAGGTCGAGCAAGCCCGTAAGCGCGAAGAAGAACGCAAGCGCGCCGCCGCTCAGGAGGCCGAACAGCGCAAGCAAGCCGCCGCGAAGCAGGCCGACGAGCAGGCAGCTCAGCGTAAACAGGCCGCGGAGGCCGCCGCACGGAACGAGCGGGAGAAGATCAAGGCTGCCGAGGAGAAGGCCGCTACACCTGCCAAGGAGCAACTGCAGGAAGCCGCCGACAAGCAGAACGAGGCTGCAGACAAGCGGGCGCGGGCCGACCGCGTGGAGGATTTGGCCGAGTCCGAGGCCGCCAACCGCAAGAACGAGAAGGCCGCCGGCAGCTAGTGGCCTGCCGACCCGGTGACGTCCAGGTCGGTTACGAAATCCAGCAGGAGCGTGTTCACCTCGGTGGGCCGCTCCTGCTGAACGAAATGCCCGGCACCCTCCAGTATGTGCACGCCCCGCAGGTCGGGAACGGCCTCCCGCATGCGGTCGAGTGCCGCCGAACCGCTCATCGCGAGGACGGGATCACGGGCACCGGCGATGAACAGCGTCGGGACCTCGATGGGGGCGCCATCGAGGTCCACGCTGCGTTCCCAGTTCGCGTCGTACGCCCGATACCAGTCGAGGCCCCCGGTGAATCCGGTAGCGCTGAATACTCTGACGTAGTGGTCGAATTCGGCCTGCGACAACCACGACCACGGCAACGGCGGTGCGTGCGGCAACACGTCGAGATAACCGTTGCCCTCGGACGGGTGCTGCCAGATGTCGAGGTAGTGATAGTCGCCCGAGAGCGCGTGGAACAGCCTGTGCAGGAATCGGCGAGGGTCGGCGTCGAGCTCCCGATCCGCGACACCGGGTTCCTGAAAGTAGTGGATGTGCAGAAAGTGCTTGCGCGCCACCGCCGCATACAACTCGGACGGTCGGGCGGGGAAACGGTCGGGCGCATAGGGCACCGCCAGGAGCACCAGCCCCGACACCCGCTCGGGGTGGCGTAGAGCGAGCGTCCACGCGACCGGGGCGCCGAAGTCGTGGCCGACGAATACCGCTCGATCTTCACCGAGCGTGTCCAGGAGGCCGACGAGTTGGTCGGCGACGCGATCGTTCGCGTAGTCGTCGATGGTGACGGGGGTGTCCGTGCGACCGTACCCGGGCATGTCCGGCGCGAGGGCCCGGAACCCGGACTCGGCGAGCGCGCGACTCTGATGGCGATAACTGAACCCGAGTCCCGGGAATCCGTGGCACATCACCACCGGCGGTCCTGTGCCCAGATCGCTGATACTCCAACGGAATCCGTCGACCACGGCCTCGCGTTCGGACATCACTCTCCGGACGTGCCTGCCATCGACCGCGCCCTCTCCGCAATGTCGAGTGCCGCAAGATAGCCGAAAACCAGCGCAGGACCGATCGTGGCTCCCGGTCCCGCATAGGTGTGTCCCATGACCGGCGCGCTCGTGTTTCCCGCCGCATAGAGTCCCTCGATGACGGTTCCGTCTTCGCGAAGTGCTCGCCCCGCCGTGTCGGTGTTGATGCCGCCCTTCGTACCCAGATCGCCCGGGACCATCTTGGCCGCGTAGAACGGGCCCTTGGTCAACTCGCCCAGGCTCGGGTTGGGTTTGTTGCTGATGTCGCCGTAGTAGTGGTCGTATTTGCTCTCACCACGGTGGAAGTCCTCGTCCACACCCCGGCGGGCGAACCCGTTGAACCGTTCGACCGTGGCGGTGAAACGATCCGCGGGAACACCGATCTTCTCGGCAAGGCCCTCGAGAGTGGACGCCTTGACGATCGCCCCGCTTTCGAGCCACTTCCTGGGAAGCGGGGCACGCGCCGTGACACTGGCGAAGAGGTACCGGTCCCGGTAGGTCTGGTCGAAGATCAACCAGGCGGGGATGTTCTCGCCCGGGCCGTCGCCCTGCCCGTACTCACCGCCATACATGCGATGTACCGCCTCGACATACGGCAGCGACTCGTTCATGAACCGCTCGCCGCGGTCGTTGACCATGATGCTGCGCGGCAGTGACCGCTCGGCGAGGGCGAACCACGGTCCCTTGGGCAGCGGGATGCTCGGACCCCACCACGCGTCGCTCATGAAGCTCACCCCGGCACCGAGTTTCAGCGCCGCATTGATACCGTCGCCCGTATTCGACGGTGCCCCGGTGGTCCAGTCGGAACCGATCGGCTCGCGCTGGTACTTCCGTCGCATCTCCGCATTGTTGTCGAATCCACCGCACGCCAGGACGACACCGTGCCCCGCGCGCAGCGTCGTGGTCTGCTCGTCCGACTTCACGACCACCCCGACTACGCGGCCGTTCTCGGTGAGCAGATCGGTCAGCTCGGTGTTCAGCCGCAGGGGGATACCCGCTTGGCGGACCCCGAGAAGGAGTTCCGCCATCAGGGCCGCACCCATGCCGATCAGGTGCTGTCGCCGCGCCTTCGCGACCATACTGCGCAGCCCGACCCGCACCATCCGAACCGGTCCGCGCCAAGTCCGGAATCCCGTACTCAGCCAGCGATAATCCGACTGCTTCACGACGACGTTCAGTGGGGTCTTGCTGTACGGCGGATGCAGGGTGTCGAGGTCGTCGCCGAGTGCGCGCGCATCGAACGGCACGGGCTCACACGAGCGACCGGTAGCCAGCCCACCCGGTGCCTCCGGGTAGTAGTCGGAGTAGTTCTTCACCCATTCCAACTTCAGCGGACTGTGGTCGATCAGGAACTGGAGTGCTTCCGGCCCTCTGTCGATGTAGGTGTCGATCCGCTCGGGATCGACGACCGGTCCGACGATGCTGCGCACGTACGTGCGGGCGGCCTCGAGATCGTCGGGGGGAGCGTCCCGTTGGAGCACCGTGTTTCCCGGAATCCATACTCCGCCACCGGATCGGGACGTGGAGCCGCCCCAATACGGCGACTTCTCGACGATCACCACTTTCAGTCCGCGCGCGGCCGCGGTGATCGCGGCACTCATTCCGGCAGCGCCCGATCCGACCACGACCACGTCGAAGCTCTGGTCCACCGATTCCTTCGCGGGGAGGATGGCGTGGTTGTCCCCTGATGTGGTCATACGGCTCCCTATCGGTACGTGAAGTACCAAAACTAGAACACGTTCCACCATAGATCAAGGGTGGCGTCACTTCCGATCCCTAGGGAATGGGAATGACCAGGAGAGGCATGCCGGGAATCTGCACCCGGATCTGCGGCTGCGGCAACGGCGCGGGGGCCGGAGGCGGTGGCAATTCGACCTGCGGCGGTGGTGGCGGAGGAGGCGGTGGTGGTGGTGGGGGAGGAGGCGGTGGCGGCGGCGCAACCGTAGCCGGGGCAGGACGTGGCGCAGCCTGCTGCACCGCGATCGGCGGCGAATCGACGACAGGGGCTTCGGAGATCACCGGCGCCGGTGGCCGCGGGCGCTCCGCGGGCTGCCCCGGTCCCGCACCGACCGGAACGGGAGTAAGGCCTCCGGTCATCAAGTCCACGACGGCGATGTCGTTCATTGCGAGGTTCGACGGCTGCACTACCAAGAGCCGATCCTCCTGAAAGTTCGGCCACCGGTCACCCTGTACTTCCGAATTCTCGCCGAGGATGGGGGCCAGGAGAGGGCTGCCTTGTACACACCGAACCCGCGGCACGCCGTGGTCGTCGACCAGAACGATCGTCCCGGCCTCGAGAACTGATTGGACCGGCTGCGCCCGGCCCCCCTCGAACCCGTGGTCGGTGACCCGGGTATCCGCGCGAAGCAAAACCGGCGTCAGCGTTCGTACGTAACTCCGAACGTCGTCGACGTCGAATACGCCGGACCACGCCGTCATTCGGGCGGGGTCCCGTTCGAGATCGTCGACGAGCTTCTGGCGGTCGCACAGCAACCGGTCCGGGCTTCCCCCGTAGAGACCCGTGCGGTCACCCACCACTCGGATGCCGCCGGTGCCGCCCTCGGTGGGGAGTTCGGTGCCGGCAGGACCGTACGGAACGGTGGTGGGCGTCTGCGGCGGCAGCAGCACCTGGGTCCAGGGATACCCGTCGTCCATGGCGCCGTTGAGCTCGACGGAGACGGTCCTGACCTCCGACCCGGAGGAGCAGGCCACCATCACCGTGGCGGCGACGGCACCCGCTACGACCAGCCAGTGACGCGGTACGCGCCGGAAGCGCGTACCTGCACGTGCGACTGCTCTGCGTCGGGCACCCCTTGCGGCCGGCCCGGCGTCGTCGGTGGCCACACCGACATCGTAAGCACACTGTCTGCTCGACCGGGCGGTAATCCCGGTGTGGTCGTGTGCGTGTCAGCGCGTAACCATGTCCTCCTGTGACCAGTACGCCTTCATGGTCGTGATCTTGCCGTCGTCGTCGAAGGTCATCACATCGATCGGCGCTATCTCGAGCTTCTGCTCGCCCAGTTCGGTGACCAGCGAGAAGTGGAAGGCCGCTGTGTTTCCGGCGATCCTCAGCGTGTGCAGTTCGCTGGTCTGCTGTAGCGGCTCGATCACCCCGTAGAACTCACGGATCGATTCCACCGTGGTCCGCGGGTCGGTACCCACCGGATCTTCCACGACTGCACCGTCGGCATAGAGCGCCAGCACGTCGTCGACGGTGCCCGTGGCCACCACCTCGACGTACCTCTCGACGGTCTTGCGGATGTCTTCTGCGGACGGTGCCATGGCGAATGCTCCTGAAGTCGACTAGAACGCGTTCTATTCGAGGACAGTAGCGCAAACACGACACCCGTGAGCACTTCTCAACACGGAGTGTTAAGAAGTGCTCACGGGTGCGGAGCACTTCAGAGGACGATATTGACCATCTTCCCCGGCACGACGATCACCTTGCGCGGATCCTTGCCGTCCAGCAGTGCCACGATCTTCTCGTCGGCGAGCGCGATCTTCTCGATCTCCTCGCGTGACGCGTCGGCCGCCACCGTGACTCGGCTGCGGACTTTGCCGTTCACCTGGATCGGGTACTCGACGGTGTCCTCCACCAGCCACTTCTCCTCGGCCACCGGGAAGGGGCCGTGGGCCAGCGACTTCTCGTGGCCGAGGCGCGACCACAGCTCCTCCGCGAGGTGCGGGGCCAGCGGCGCGAGCATGAGCACCAGGGGCTCCACCGCGGAGCGAGGGGCACCGCCGGGGTAGGCCTTGGTGAGATGGTTGGTGTACTCGATCAGCTTGGCCGCCGCGGTGTTGTCCCGCAAGGCCGTGTAGTCGTCGCTCACCCCGGCGATCGCCTTGTTCAGCGCACGCAGGGTGTCCTCGGAGGGGGCGTCGTCCGTGACCCGCACGGCGCCGGACTCCTCGTCGACCACCACCCGCCAGGCGCGCTGCAGGAAACGCTGAGCGCCGACCACGTCCTTGGTCGCCCACGGACGCGACGTGTCGAGCGGGCCCATCGACATCTCGTACACCCGGAGGGTGTCGGCCCCGTACTCCTCGCAGATCTCGTCCGGCGACACGGAGTTCTTGAGGCTCTTGCCCATCTTGCCGTACTCGCGGTTGACCTCCGCGCCCTGATAGAAGAACTTGCCGTCCTTCTCCTCCACCTCGTCGGCCGGCACGTACACCCCGCGCGAATCGGTGTAGGCATAGGCCTGGATGTAGCCCTGGTTGTACAGGCGGCGGTACGGCTCGCTCGAGCTGACGTGGCCGAGGTCGAACAGCACCTTGTGCCAGAACCGCGAGTACAGCAGGTGCAGCACAGCGTGCTCCACACCGCCGACATACAGGTCGACGCCGCCGGGATCGTTCGGTCCGTGGATCTCCGGCCTGGGACCTGTCCAGTACTGCTCGTTCTCCTTGTCGCAGAACGTGTCCTGGTTGGTCGGGTCGATGTAGCGCAGCTGGTACCACGAACTGCCCGCCCACTGTGGCATCACGTTGGTGTCGCGGCGGTACGTCTGCAGCCCGTCCCCGAGGTCGAGTTCGACATTGACCCAGTCGACAGCCTTCGCCAGCGGGGGAGAGGGCTCCGAGGAGGCGTCGTCGGGATCGAAGGACACGGGAGCGTAGTCCTCGACCTCCGGAAGTTCTACCGGCAACATGGAATCCGGCAGTGCGTGCGCATTGCCGTCGGCGTCGTACACGATCGGGAAGGGCTCACCCCAGTACCGCTGACGAGCGAACAGCCAGTCGCGCAGCTTGTACTGGATGGTGCCCTTACCGGTGCCGTCCGCCTCGAGACGCTCGGTGATGACCCTCTTGGCGTCGGCGACGGTCATTCCGTTCAGGAAGTCC
Source organism: Rhodococcus sp. ZPP (assembly GCF_017656075.1). NCBI lineage: Bacteria > Bacillati > Actinomycetota > Actinomycetes > Mycobacteriales > Nocardiaceae > Rhodococcus > Rhodococcus sp. ZPP. The sequence continues at coordinate 3,426,317 of NZ_CP058638.1, read as the reverse complement.
GAATTCACGATGGTGCCGTCGCCGGTGTACGCGTCCTTCGTGAGATCGCCACCGGAGATCACCTCGACGATGTCGAGACCGAACTCGGTCGCGAACTCGTAGTCGCGATGATCATGGCCGGGGACCGCCATGATGGCGCCCGTGCCGTACCCGGTGAGGACGTAGTCGGCGATGAACACCGGCAGCTCGCGCCCGTTGACGGGGTTCACCGCGTAGGTGCCGAGGAAGACACCCGTCTTCTCCTTGTATTCCTGACGCTCGAGATCCGACTTGGCCGCAATCGACTTCCGGTACGCCGCAACGGCTTCGGCCGGGTTGGCCGCACCGCCGGTCCATCGCGGATCGACGCCCTCGGGCCACTCGGCGGCGACGAGCTCGTCGACGAGGTCGTGCTCCGGCGCCAAAGTCACATAGGTGGCGCCGAACAGCGTGTCCGGACGAGTCGTGAACACCTCGATCTCGTGACTGTCGGCCCGGAATCTCACCTGCGCACCGTGCGAGCGCCCGATCCAGTTGCGCTGCATGGCCTTGACCTTCTCGGGCCAATCCAGGTACTCGAGGTCGTCGACGAGGCGGTCGGCGTAGGCAGTGATCCGCATCATCCACTGCTGCAGGTGCTTCCGGAACACGGGGAAGTTGCCGCGGTCGCTGCGGCCGTCCGCTGTCACCTCCTCGTTGGCCAGGACAGTGCCCAGACCCGGGCACCAGTTGACCATCGAATCCGAGTGGTACACCAGCCGGTAGGAGTCGAGCACGGCTTCCTTCTCGGAGACCGACAACGACTGCCAGTCCCGCCCGTCCTCCACGGTGCGCTCACCCGAGGCGAACTCCGCCTCGAGCTCGGAAATGCGCCGGGCCTTCCCAGCCTTCTTGTCGAACCAGGCGTCATGGATCTGCAGGAAGATCCACTGCGTCCAGTGGTAGAAGTCGACGTCGGTGGTCGCGAACGTGCGCCGCTCGTCGTGCCCGAGGCCGAGACGCCGGAGCTGGCGCTTCATGTTGATGATGTTCGCCTCGGTGGTGGCCCGCGGATGCGTGCCCGTCTGCACCGCGTACTGCTCCGCCGGCAGACCGAACGCGTCGTACCCGAGCGTGTGCAGCACGTTGTGGCCCTGCATCCGGTGATAGCGGGCGAACACGTCGGTGGCGATGTAGCCGAGTGGGTGCCCCACGTGCAGGCCCGTCCCCGACGGGTACGGGAACATGTCCTGCACGAACAGCTTGTCGGCGGGAACCGGGCCTGCCAGCGGGCCGACCGGGTTGGGCGCGTCGAAGGTGCCCTCCGCGCTCCATCGATCCTGCCAGCGCTGCTCGATCTGGCCGGCGAGTTCCGCGGTGTAGCGGTGCTGCGGGGTCGCGTCGGACGGGTTGGCGGGCTGCGCGTGCTCGGTCACTGTGGTCGCTATCTACTTGGCTGACATTCGTGGATGGAGAGGAATACCGTCAACCAGGGTAGAGCCTCACCCCACCCGGACTCACCTGCGCATCCGGGTGCGCCGTATCCTGGTGTCGTGTTGATTGCCTCCGTCGTGCTGTTCGTCCTCGCCGTCGCCGTTGCCGGCGTCGCCCTGGCCGGCCTCACCGAACGTCTGCCGCGCAACCGGTGGGCGGGTGTCCGGACTGCCGAGACACTGCGCGACGACGACGCCTTCACCCTGGCGAACAAGGTCGCGGGCCCCACGCTTCTCGCCGCGGCCGGGCTGCTGATCATCGGTGGTGTCGCCGGAATTCTGGTCGGTGGAGTCATCGGGATCGGCGCCCTCCTGGTCAGCGTCGTCGCTGCTGCGCTCACAGCGGGTACGGGCGGATCACTCGGTGCCCGGGCGGCGGCAGCCGTGCCCGCTGCTGATACCGGTGCCTGTGGCAACTCCTGTGGAGCCTGCTCGCTGAAGGACGCCTGCCAGCCGTCCTGATCGGCGGCAGACGGCCCACCCGGTGCCCAGTTCGAAAATCGTCGACCCCGCTGGAGCCGTCTTCGGTGTGATCCTGCCCGTGGTAGCCGCGTTGTCCGGCGTGCTCCTGACGAAGCTGTGGGAACCCCGGCTGCCCGCGGAAATCGCCACGCATTGGACCACCACCTCGGCGGACGGTTTTTCCACCCCGATGTCCAGTGCCTGGACGTTCGCTCTCGTGACGGTCCTCTTCGGCGGTGGCTGCGCGGCCGTTGCCGCCCTCGCGCCGGCCTTGCTCATGATGCGCCGCACCATGCTCGTCGTCGGGTTGTCTGTGGTCGGGATGGTCAGCACCGTGCACGTGGTGATACTCGCCGTCCAACTCGATGTCACCGATCCGGCCGATACCGAGCTTCCGCTGTGGTCCCTCGGCGCCGGGACCGTACTCGGCGCCGGTGTCGGAATGATCGGCGCGGCGTGTCTGCGGGACTACCGGCGCCGGGTCTCGGCCACACATCGACCCGACGTCACACTGCCCCGGGCCGCCGCACCCGCCGCAGTGGCCGCATCCGTGGGTTTCGGGACAGCGGGGTCCGGAATCCTGCTTCTTCTGCTCGGCGTCGTCCCCGCCCTCGTCGTCTGCCGCATTTCCGGCGGCTGGTGGCCGCTCGCCGTGTTCGTTCCCGTCGGGCTGTTGATCGTCAGCCTCCTGCGCTTCCGTGTCATCGTGGACGAGGACGGCATCCGGGTGATCAACATGGGCATGACCGCCCTCGACTACGGCATCGACGAGATCGAGGGTGCGCGCGTCGACGTAGTCAAGCCCTTCGACGACTTCGGTGGGTGGGGGTTGAAAGTGAAGGGGCCGCGGAACTACGGCGTCGTCACCCGCACCGGGCCCGCGGTGATCGTCACCACCGCGTGCGGTGACCGATTGACCATCACCACCGCGGAAGCCGAGGACATGGCCGGGGTCCTCAACGCATTCGCCGACCGACGGCGGGAGTGAGCGCCCGGGTCGACAGTCGCCATCGACCGGTTGCAGGGTGTCGGGCGATCGTGAGGAGTCGCCCAGTACTGTGGCCTCAGGAAGTGAATGCTGATGCCTGAACCACTTCGCCAGTGCGAGTTCCGCTTCTACGAGGAGCTGAACGACTTCCTCGCGCCGGAGTCGCGGAAGCGCACATTCGCGCATTACTTCATCGGCACACCCTCGGTAAAGGACCGCATCGAAGCGCTGGGCGTGCCGCACACCGAAGTTGACCTCGTGCTCGTCGACCAGATCTCGGTCGACTTCGCGCACCGCCTCGTCGGGGGCGAACGGGTCACGGTGTATCCCGTGTTCGAACGCGTCGACATCACGGGTCTCACTCGACTGCGACCGCGACCGTTACGCGAATCCTCGTTCGTCCTCGACGTGCATCTCGGCCGGCTCGCCGGCTATCTCCGGTTACTCGGCTTCGACACCCGGTACCGCAACGACTTCGACGACACCGAACTGGTCGAGATTTCGGTGTCCGAGCACCGGATCGTCCTCACCCGCGACACCGGCCTCCTCAAGCGTGCGGCAGTGACTCACGGCGCCTTCCTGCACGAGACCGATCCACGCCGCCAGCTACGGGAAGTACTGGACCGCTTCGACCTCCACGCACGGATCGCGCCGTTCACCCGATGCGCGGGGTGCAATGGGACCTTGACCACGGTGTCCTGGGACGAGGCACGCCACGAGGTGCCACCCGGAGTGGCGGAACGGGAGCGCGACTTCAGTCGGTGCCGGAACTGCGGCCACCTGTACTGGCCGGGCAGCCACCTTTCCCGGTTACGCCGTCGCCTGCATGAGGTGGGCGTGGATCTGGGGCCGATCCCTCAGGAGGCGTGACGCAGTTCGGCAGTGAACTCCGCGGTGCAGAAGCATCCGTCGCCGAGTTCCTCGCAGTCGATGATCAGGGTATGGCGAACCTCGGACAGCTCGACGCACGACTCGTCGGTGCACTCGATGCCGCGCCGGCTGTGCACGATCAACGTTCCGTGGCAGTGGTCGTGTGCCGTCTCGCAACGTCCGCATGGTCTGTTCACGTCTGCTGCCTCCTTACTTCGTCCTGCTCTGTTGATACCACCCGTCTCCGACAGACCCCGGGACGTGCTCGAGGGTGTGTCGGCTCAGTTGCGCTCGACGTCGATCGGGTGAGTGGCCAACAGGGCGAGAGGAAGAGGCTGACGTCGCAGGACCTGGGCCCAGACGTCGATGCGGGCCGGCGCCACGACGTCCGACGGCAGCGCGGACACCACCATCCAGTCGTCACGCTGCAGCTCCGAGTCGAGCTGCCCGAACGTCCAGCCCGAGTAACCGGCGAAGATGCGGACACCTTCCACCAGGGGTGCGATGACCTCGGGGTCGGAGTCGAGATCGACCATCACGACGCGGCCGTGCACCCGGCGCAGTCCCGCGACCCCGTCGATGAGCGCACCGGTCCGCAGGGTGGCCAGGCACAGCGCGGCGTCCCGCTTGACGGGACCACCGACATAGAGCGCGGCGGGGCGGGCGGCGAGCGGTGCCCACTGTGGCAGCACCTCCTGCACCGCGGTCTCGCTGGGGCGGTTGATGACCACGCCGAGGCTCCCGGCCTCATTGTGTTCGATCACATAAATCACGGTGCGACGGAATGCGGGCTCGACCAGATCGGTGGACGAGACCAACAAGCTCCCCGGGCGGACCACCGGTTCCGTCGACGCCATTCGATCCTCGGGTTCTTCTGCGTGCGCCACCCGAACATCATCCCACCGCGGCGAGAGTGATGTGTCCCAGGACGCGAGCTGCGTCCGGTTCGCACGAATTCAGGAGGGCGGGAGCCCGGCAGTGTCGGCGAGCACGGCGAGATGGTGTTCGAACAGGGCAGCCGGATCGGTGAACGTATCCGCCCCGTACTGACCGAAGACCTCGAAGTTCACCGCACCGAACAGGCTGGACCACACCAGGACCCCGCGGGCGAGCAGGTGATCGGGAGTGGTGAGGACGAGCTCCGCGCGAATCCGGTCGAGATCGGCGGCAAGACCGGCGTCGAGGGGGGCGGACGCGTCGGCGTCGAGAAGGCCCGAGCGGTAGGCACCGTCGAAGATGCGGACCAGCGCGTAGATGACCCGGGTTCCGGGCGTCGTGGTCTGTTCGCCAGGGGCGTCGTAGCCGGGAACCGGGCTGCCGAACAGTAGTCCGTAGCGCGCCGGCTCACGCAGAGCCCACGCCCGTACCGCGCGGCCCAGGGCCAGGAACTGCTGTCGCGGATGTTGCGCAGACGCGACTGCGGCGTCCACCTCGTCCCCGAGCTCGTTGTATCCGTCGACGACGAGCAGGGTCAGCAGTTCGTCGCGGCTCTTCACGTACCGATACACGGCGGACGAGACCACTCCGAGGTCCCGAGCCACCGCTCGCAACGACAGTGCCGCGGCACCGACGACGGCCAGCTGTTCGCGGCCTATTCGGGTGATGTCCTGCAACGTCTGCTCTCGGGCACGTTCCCGTGGTGTTGCCGGCATGGGTTCAGGGTGCCGATCGGAGAGAGCGGTGTCAACAAACGAGAGCAGTGCTCTTGACTTTGCGCTCATACGGGCGCACTCTTCGAACAGAGAGCAGTGCTCTCCCTACTGGACACCACACACATCGGGAGCAGAAATGTCGAACATCGAAATCGTCACCGGCGCGGGACCCGTCGGCGCGACAGTGGCACAGCAGCTCGCAGAACAGGGGCGACGCGTCCGCCTGCTCACCCGCTCCGGAAGCGGTCCGGAACACCCGCTGATCGAGCGAAGGGCGGTCGACGTATCCGACCCCTCGGCCGTGCATGCAGCTTTCGAGGGGGCCGCCGCCGTCTACCACTGCATTCACGCCGCCTATACCGCCGAGGCGTGGGAGCGCACCCTCCCCGCGGCGGAGCACACCGTTCTGGAGGCGGCGGGAGAGGTCGGCGCGGTGGTCGTGTTTCCGGAAAGCCTCTACTCCTACGACACCGAACAGCAGCCCATGACCGAAACCACGCCGCGCACCGCCACGACGGGAAAGCGCGGAATCCGTGCCCGGCTGCTCGACGCTCGCGCCGCCTCCTCGACCCCCACCGTCAGTGTCGTCGCCTCCGACTTCTTCGGTCCGCAGGTGCTCAGCGCCCACGCCGGCGAGCGCATGGTCCCGGTTGTGCTCGCCGGCAAGACGATGCGCGTCCTGGGCTCTGCCGACACGCCCCACTCCTTCACCTTCGTCCCCGACCTCGCGGCGGCGATGATCGTCGCAGCACACGACCGCGACCTGTGGAACTCCGTGTTGCACGCGCCGACGGCCCCCGCGGTGACCCAGCGGCAGATGGTCCAGGCTTACGCCGACGCAGCGGGGGTGCCGGCACCGAAGGTGAGCGCTCTCCCGGGATGGGTTCTCCGGACGGCAGGCCGCCTCCACGAGGGGTCCCGCGAGCTGGCGGAGATGATGTACCAGTTCGAGAACCCGTTCGTCATGGATTCGAGTGCCAGCGAGCAGCGCCTCGGGCTGAAGCCGACGCCACTGCCCGAGGCCGCAGAGCAGACCGTCCAGTGGTGGCGGGAGAGGTCCCTCGCACAGGCCGGATAGGGTCCCGTGAATGGCGGAACAGCTCGGCAACCCGCGAGGACGACGGGAGGCGTGGCGTCGTACCGCGCACACCCTGCGCCGGTCGCCCGGGCTGGCCCGGCTTGCGACCGTGCGATTCGCCAGCCAGTTCGGCGACGGAATGTTTCAGGCAGCGCTGGGTGGCGCCATCCTGTTCAATCCCGAGCGCGAGACCGACCCGCTGGCGATCGCCGCCGGCTTCGCGGTATTGCTGTTTCCCTACTCGGTGATCGGACCCTACGCGGGGGCACTCCTCGACCGCTGGGATCGTCGGACGGTGCTGCTGTGGGCCAATGTCCTACGTGGAGTACTGATTCTGGTGACCGCCGCCCTTCTGGGGTCCGGGGCCGGAGAGTTCCCGATCCTTCTCCTCGCCCTCGCCGCCATCGGTGTCAGTAGGTTCGTACTCGCCGGCGTCTCCGCCGCGCTACCGCGCGTGGTCCACAAATCGTGGCTGGTCGCCACCAACTCCGTGCTCACCACCACCGGTTCGGTAGTGTCCGCTCTCGGAGCCACAACATCCGTCGCCATCATCGGTGTCGCGGGCGCAGGCGACCGCGGGTCCGGTATCGCCGTCGCCGCCGCCGCGATCGGTTCCGTGGTCGCCGCTCTCGCGGCGTCCCGATTCCATCGTCGGCTTCTCGGCCCACACGCGGATGAACGGGCGGATTACGGGGTGGTCCGTGCCGTCGCGTCGGGACTGCGCAACGGAGCCGTGGCCGTGTGGCGGTCCCCGGGCGTCACCACCGCCATGATCGGCATCGGCACGCATCGGATCGTGTTCGGCGCCAACACGCTGATCATGGTCCTCGTGCTGCGAGACACGTCCAGGGCCGGTTCCCTACCGGGAGGACTGGCCGGGTTCGGTGTCGCGGTCGGCGCGACCGCAGCGGGGATGCTGCTCGCCGCGATCTCCACACCGTTCACCATTCCGCGAATCGGTCGCTCCCGCACCATCACGACCGCGTTGGTCCTCGCCCTTGTGGCGCAGACGACGCTCGTGGCGACCCTGACCCAGGCCTCCCTGCTGTGGGGTGCACTGGTTCTCGGATTCGCCGGGCAGTCGATCAAGCTGAGCGGCGACGCCGCCATGCAGATCGACATCGAAGACGACCGCCGCGGGCAGGTGTTCGCGCTCCAGGACACCGTGTTCAACGTAGCGTTCATCGCGTCGATCGCCGCCGCAGCCCTCGTGATCGCCCCCGACGGCCGATCACTCGGATTGGTACTGGCCGGTTCGGCCCTTTATGCCCTGGGACTCGTCGCTGCCCTACTCAACGCACGTCGCGCCAGACCCTGAGCGGTCCTGGACGCCGCTCCTATCCGGAACCAGGCAGCGGCACATTCTGCAGACGGACCTGTCCACGGGCCACCTCTTTGCCGGTGTCGGAAGCGGTGATGACAACCGACCACAACTGCTGGATACGGCCCTGCTGAATCGGTAGGGCCACCACGTCGACGCGACCTTCGGTGCGGGACCGGATGAAGTCGGTGCCGTTGTGCACACCGACCGCGAACTGGCCGCGGTCTGCCACTGCCGTGCTCGCACCGATACTCGCGGCGCTCTCGACTGCCGTCGTGTAGACGCCACCGTGCACGACACCCCACGGCGTGTGGTGCTCGGCGGACAGATCGATGTGGCCGACGACTTTCGTGCCCGATACCTCGTCGAGTTCCAGGCCGGCAGCGGCGACGAAAGCGCTCGCCGCGGACGTGGTCAGGTCGGTCATGGTCCATTCTCCTTGTCGATCCGCACTGGGTTTGAAATCACAACTTACCCTCCCCGATCTCAGGGGCCACGTCAATGGCGCCGCCGTGGCCGAGTGCCGCCTCGGACCGCCAGAGAGAAAGTGCGCCGGCCGTCACGGCACCGGGAATCGGATCGGAAGCCACCGCGCGCACGCTCGGGTCGGACGGTTCGTCATTGCGTCGATCGGGCACTGGATCCAGGTGGCGACGCAGGTCGTACGCGGGTTCGATGTGGTCGCCGGCCACCCGCACCTCGCGGTCCCACGTCCCGTTACCGCTGGGGTCGGTGAAATAGCGGGCTTCGTTCCCGGCGTCGTAGTCGAGCACCGAGTGGTCGCCCGCCCCGTCCCCGTTGTCGTCCCACATGGCGTCGTCGAGAAGCCCGTCACCGTCGAAGTCGAGCCGCACCGCGTCCATTCCGCCGAGCGGACCCAGATCGAGGTCGGCTGGGGAGTTCCAGGTCGCGGGGGCTTCTGCGCCGGTTCCGAACGAATACTCGAGAGGGTCCATGTAAGGATTCGACGCAGCGCGACCGCATCCGGTTCCGCTGGAAGGGAAAAACCCAGGGGCTTCGCCACACCCCGGGTGGCCTCGATCTGCGAAATCGTATGCGACCGTGAAACCGTACTGTAACCGGACTGCGACCGGGCACGCCGGGCACTGAACCCGAGAACGCTGCCACCGGGTGTTACCTTTTGCCCTGAACGTGCAGGTCGGTCCATCCTGACTCCGACCACCGATCTGGAGGGGTCCCGTGGTCGAGAAGTCCTGGTCTGTTGCCGGAGCACCGTTGTGCGTCGCCGCCGTCGTCGCGGCAGCGATCGGGTTCTCGGCAGGTCCCGCTGCGGCGGAGACGAATTCGTGGTTGCCGGTCAACATCTGTGGCGAGACCGGGTTCAACCCGGCCAAGGAGCCCCCGACTCCCGGTGGTCCGCTGCTACCGCCGATACCGCCGACCATCGCCATCCCGATTCCGTACCCAGACTTCGTGCCGGTGCCGGTCCCCGGACCCACCGTCGATCAGACTCGCGTGGCACAAGATCTACCTGCCGACCCCTGCGCGGACCCGTGCCCGGACCTCACCGACGAGATCGAGGAACCCCAGCCGGAGGTCGGCTCGTCGGGATCCTCCGGGTCGAGCGCGCTGCACATTCCGAAGATCGAAATCGACCCACGACCGGAGACCATTCCGATCCCCGTCCCCGGCGGCCCGGGTCCCGCGCCGCAGCCCGCACCCCCGGTGCAGATCAACCCGGCCGAACGCGGCTCCCTCACCGAAGCGCTCGGCACCCCGGCTGTCGGTGACGTGCGCCTGGTGTCGCAGCTGACGGGCCACGGTTCGGACAATCGCACCGACAAGCGCTGGCAGGTGGACGGCACGGACCTCGGCATCATCTGGGAGACGAAGCCCGGGGAGGTGGCCATCGCCTTCGGTGACACCTTCGGTAAGGACTGGAATCCGCCCGGCGCTTTCGGGGAAGACTGGCGCAGCAACGTTCTCGGGCACAGCACGGACACCGACCTGTCCGACGGCATGACCATCGACAGCATGGTGCAGGACAGCCGCTGCCACGCCGCCGAGATCATCGACAGCCGGCACATCCCCAACTTCGAGACGACGACCATCCCCACGTCGGGGTTCACGATCGGCAACCGGCAGTTCCTGAGCTACATGTCGGTGAAACGGTGGAGTGTGGTGCCCGGCATGTGGTACACGAACTACGGCGGCATCGCGTACTCGGACGACAACGGTCAGACGTGGACCAAGGACCAGCACGCCAAGTGGCACAACATTTTCGGCGCCCGTTTCCAGGTGTCGGCCATGGTCCCCCACGGCGACTACGTGTACATGTTCGGCACTCCGAACGGGCGCATCGGCACCATCGGTCTGGCCCGGGTACCCGTCGATCAGGTACTCAACACCACGTCGTACCAGTACTGGTCGAACGGAACATGGACGCCGGTCTCCGAACATCTCGCGACCCCGATCGTCGGTGGGGTGGCCAGCGAGCTGTCGGTTCGTTATGACACCGGCACCGGCACGTGGCTGATGAGCTACCTCGAGCCCATCGGCGGGCGGATCATCCTCCGCCAATCCTCGTCCCCACAGGGCGTTTGGTCCGGCGGAGCCACTCTCGTCGACACCACCGACTACCCGAAGGCGTACGGCGGCTTCATCCATCCGTGGTCCACCGACAAGGACCTGTACTTCACGATGTCGGAGTGGGACAGCTACAACGTCTACCTGATGCACGCGTCCCTGCGCTGACGCACCCGTGAGTACTTGTTAACCACGGGATGTCAATAAGTACTCACGGCGTGGATAGCCACCTCGGTGGCCTTGACGACGAAGAACACGTCGAGTCCGGGCACCAGATCGAGCTCGGCGACGGATTCTGCTGTCACGTCGGCGCTCAGTTCCAGCCGGCCACGGGCAGTCACCGCCCGCACCCGCACGATGGGGCCGCGCACCTCGATTTCGGTCACGGTCACGCCGAAGACGTTGCGGGGACTGCCTTCCGGCGACCGCCGATGGATCGCCACTGAATGCGGCGCGAACACTGCGACGGCCGGAGCGGTGCCTCCCACGTCGTCGTCGGGCAGGCCGTGCATCCGGACGCCGTTCTCGGTCTCGAACCCGGACGGGGTAGCGAAGACGGCCACGAGGTTGAGTCCTGCGATCCGTGCCGCGAACGAGCTGCGCGGCCGGGAGAGCACATCGCGAACGGACCCCGACTCGACGACTCTTCCGCCGTCCACCACGATCACGCGGTCGGCCAGCGCCAGTGCGTCGAGGACGTCGTGAGTGACGACGACGGCGGTCCGATGCTCCTCGCGCAATACTTTTCGCAGCAGCACCCGCAACGCGGGAGCCGCAGCCACATCCAGTGCGGCCATCGGTTCGTCGAGCAGGAGCGCCTGAGGGTCCGCCGCCAGGGCACGTGCGACCGCGACACGTTGAGCCTGCCCACCTGACAACTGGTGTGGTCGGCGGTCGGCGAACTGCGTGGCGTCGACGGCATCCATCCAATGCCGGGCGATGGTCCGCGCTTCCCGGCGACTTCGCCCGGCGCTGCGTGGGGCGAAGGCCACGTTGGCGGCGACAGTGAGATGCGGGAACAGCAACGCCTCCTGGGCAAGTAGCGCCATTCCCCGGCGATGCGGCGGAACGGCGATCCCGGCGCCGGTGTCGGTGAGTACCCGGCCGTTCAATTCGACCCGGCCGGTGTCGGGCCGTATCAGTCCGGCGGCGACGGACAGCAGTGTCGACTTGCCGGCTCCGTTCGGGCCCAGGACGGCCAGAACCTCACCCTCCGCGACGTCGACGGCCATCTCGATGTCGCGGGCCTGTATCCGCGCATCGAGGCTCAGCCCGCTCACGGCACCGCTCTCGACGCCCAGCCGCGCGACCCCACCACGATGACCACCGCGACGATCACCAGCACCAGCGACAACGCCACTGCCGCATCGGCATCCGTTTCCCGCTGAAGATAGATCTCCAGCGGAAGGGTACGGGTGACCCCCTCGAGACTGCCGGCGAACGTCAGGGTGGCGCCGAATTCACCGAGTGCCCGCGCGAACGACAGCACTGCGCCGGACACCAATCCCGGCAGCACCAGTGGAAGGGTCACGCGGCGGAAGACCGTGGTGGGTCCGGCTCCGAGCGTGGCCGCGGCGGACTCGTACCGCCTGCCTGCAGTGCGGAGCGACCCTTCGAGACTGACCACCAGGAACGGCAATGCCACGAAGGTCTGTGCGAGCACGACCGCCGTGGTGGTGAACGCGACGGAAATTCCCGCCACTTCCAGATGCTGTCCGATGAGACCCTTCCGGCCGAACGTGTAAAGCAATGCGATTCCGCCCACGACGGGCGGGAGCACCAACGGCAGCAGCACCAGCGACCGCAGCACGGGAAGACCCCGAAAGCTACTGCGCGCCAGCACTGCCGCCATCGGTACACCGAGGAGGATGCACAGCACCGTGCTGGCGGCAGCAGTACGCAGACTCAGCTCCAGCGCGGCGAGCGAGGACTCGGAGGTGACCAACTCGACGAATCGAGGCCAGTCGACGCTTGCCAGCATCGCCGTCAACGGCAGTACGACGAACAACCCCCCGACAGCCGCCGGGACGAAGAGCCAGCGCGGCAGCCCGGAGGGAACCACCGTACGCGCCGGACGGGTCACGGCTCACCGAATCCTGCATCGGCAAGAACTGCCCGGCCGTCGGGTCCGGTGACGAACGCGACGAATTCGCGGGCCGTCTCCGGCGCGCCCGAATCGGCAAGAGCGACTATGGGATAGGTGTTCACAGCCTGTGCGGCCTCGGGTACGGCCACCGCCGTCACAGCGTCACCGGCTCCGGTCGCGTCCGTGACGTACACCAGCCCGGCGTCCGCCTGCCCGGCAATCACCTTGTTCAGGACATCCGTCACCGACGACTCTTCACTGACCGGTGCGAGATCGACTCCCGTCGACGACTCGACCCTCTGCGTCGCGGAGCCGCACGGCACCTGCGGCGCGCAGGTGACCACCAATGTTCCCGGACGGGCCAGGTCGGCGAATGTGGTAATCCCTTCAGGGTTTCCGGGTGCGGTGACGATGGTCAGGGTGTTCGTGGCGAAGTCGACAGGACTGCCCGCAGTGAGTTCCGCATCGACCACCTTGGCCATGTTGCGCTGGTCCGCGGACGCGAATACGTCGGCGCGAGCACCCTGATCCAGCTGGGCTGCCAGATCGGAAGAACCGGCGAAGCTGAACTCCACCCGAGATCCCGGATGCTGCGCCTCGAATCTTTCCGCGAGTTCGGTGAAGGTGGACTTCAGGGACGCTGCCGCGAACACCGTGATCCGTTCACCCGAGTCGGTGTCGTCGGAGCCGCACCCGGACAGAGTCCCGAGGATGAGCACGGCCAGGGCGATGACGGCGGCTGCTCGGCCCGAGTTCTGTTTCATGAGGTCTCGACGGGGGTTTCGACAATGACCGTGGTGGACTTCACGACGGCCACCGCGATCTTCCCGGGTTCGAGCCCGAGGTCGCGCACCGCTTCACTGCTCATCAGGGACACCACCCGGAACGGCCCGCATTGCAGCTCCACCTGCGACATCACCGTGTCGGAGACGATGCCCGTCACGATCCCAGTGAACCGATTCCGCGCCGAGGAACCCGATCCGAGGAGGTCCGGCGACGCGGCCGCGTGGGCGCGGGCGAATTCGGCGAGCGCCGCGCCGTCGACGGCCATGCGCCCGGAGTCGTCCTTCTGGGCGAGGAGGCTGCCGTTGTCGATCCACCGCCGGACGGTGTCGTCGCTGACGCCGAGCAGTTCGGCCGCCTGCCGGATACGTATGCGCGTCATCTAGGCACTACTCCGCGGATGCGTCATGAAGACGATCGTATGCGCGCGTTTGCGGAATGATCAAGCGATGAGACCCGCAGAAGCGGATCAGTACACGTCGCGCACGTACCGTTTGTCAGTGGACAACTGCTTCATGTACAGCTCGGTGTCCTCTTCGTCGAGCCTGCCGTGCGTGCGGACCACTTCGCGGATCGTCTCGTCCACGTCCTTCGCCATCCGGCTGGCATCCCCGCACACGTAGAGGTACGCGCCCTCCTGCATCCAGTTCCACAACTTCGCTCCGTGTTCGCGGATGCGGTCCTGCACGTAAATCTTCTGCCGCTGGTCACGGGAGAATGCTGCATCGAGATGGGTGAGAAATCCGTCGCGGTGCATAGCTTCCATCTCCTCGCGGTAGTAGAAGTCCGTCGCTTCGTGCTGCTCACCGAAGAACATCCAGTTCTTGCCGGTGTGCCCGAGTTCCCGCCGCTCGTGCAGGAAACCGCGGAACGGGGCGATTCCCGTGCCGGGACCCACCATGATCATGGGCGCATCCGCCGACGCCGGCGGTCGGAAATGCGCCGACTTCTGCACGAAGATCGGCACATCGGCCTCGTCGCAGTGATCCGCGAGGAACGTGGAGCAGACGCCGGACCGGTCCTTGCCCTCGTGGTTGTACCGCACAGCCGACACGGTCAGCTGCACCTCGCCGGGATCGATCTTCGGGCTGGACGAAATGGAATACAGTCGCGGCTGGAGCCGCTTGAGAACGCCGAGCCACTCCTCGACCTCGGCGTGAACGCCGTACTGCCCGAGCACGTCCATCGACTGCCGGCCCCACAACCACTGTTGGAGGGCAATCTTGTTCTGCGGTCGCATCAATCGGGCCAGCTCGGTGTCCTGCGTACGACTCTGGACGAACCGGAGCAGCTCGGGCGTCACCTTGGTGATCTCGAATTTGGTCCGCAACGCCTCGTGCAGCGGCATCTCCGGCAGGTCGGCCACGGTCACCGGGACATCGGGCTTCAGCCCCGTCACCTTCAGCCACTCGTCGACGACGGCGTCGCTGTTGGTGGGCCAGACGCCCAGCGCGTCACCCGCCTCGTAGACGAACTCCGGATCACTCACCTCGAAACCGAACTGTCGCACGTCCTTCGACGATCCCGCCGCGCTGAGGCGCACGTTCTTCGTGAGGCGGGTGACGAACGGTGACTTACGCGTGAAGGCCGCTGCCTTCTTCGGGGCGGGTGCGGGCGCGACGGAAACCACCGCCGCTCCTTCGACGGCCTCCCGGTCGCGAACCAGCTTCTGCACCTGCTCCAGCCACTCGCGTGCTTGATCCTCGTAGTCGGGTTCACAGTCGACGCGGGCGGTGAGACGCTTGGCCTGCAACTGCTCGAGCCGAGCATCGAGCCGCTTACCGTGGCCGCAGAAGTCGTCGTAGCTGGAGTCTCCGAAAGCCAATACCGCATATCGGGTTTCGGTCAGTGTGGGTGCCTCGTCGCTGCTGAGGGCCGACCAGAAACTGCTGCCGTTGTCGGGCGCGTCTCCGTCACCGAACGTGCTGGTGATGATGAGGAGGTCACGGACGCCGCGCAGGCTTCCGACGTCGTAGTCGTCCATGCTGATCAGATGTGTTCCGTGGCCGGCCGCTTGCAGTTGCGCGGCACATTCGGCGGCGAACTCCTCGGCGTTGCCGGTCTGCGAGGCCCACACCACCACGACAGGATGCTGGACCGATTCAGTACCTGAGGCGCTGCCATTCTGCGCGCCGACCCCGGATGTGTCGCCCGAACGGGAGAACAGACCGGCGAGCATCCCGTCGAGCCACACCCGCTTGGAACCCGAGATCGGGGCGTCCCGGGGAAGGACCGGCACGCCGCGGACCTCGGTGGACCGCAGTCCCGACAACAGCCCCGAAAGATAGGTGCGTTCGTGTTCGTCGAACGTCGGGGGAGCCGAATCATCCAGTCCGAGAAGCTGGGTCAGTTCATCGGCTGGGCTCGCGAGCTGCAGCTGGGATCCGCCGGTCTCCGGAACCGCCGGCTGCGACACCGGTGCCACGCGAGTCAGTGACACCGCGCAGGCCTTGAACTCCGGCTGGAACGACATCGGGTCGACGGCATCGTTGGTGACGGCGTTGATGCTGAGGTACTCGCCAAACGAGTCGTTCCAGTGGAAAGGCGCGAAACAACCACCGGGAAGCACCCGGTCACTGACGACCGCGGGAAGCACCGCGCGGCCACGCCTCGACGCCACCTCGACCTTGTCACCGTCTGATATCGACAGCCGCTGCGCATCCGCCGGGTTGATCTCGACGAAGGGTCCCGAGTTCAGCTTGTTGAGCTTGGCCACCTTGCCCGTCTTCGTCATGGTGTGCCATTGGTGCTGCAGCCGACCCGTATTGAGGACGAACGGGTAGTCGTCGTCCGGCAGCTCGGCCGGCAGCATGTGCGGTCGCGGGAAGAATGCCGCCTTTCCGCTCGGGGTGGCGAAGGCGAGCCGGGGGAGCGAGCCGTCGGGAGCCGACAGCAGCCTCTGACTCACCCCGTCATTGACGTAACGGATGGGGTTGCGGTCGGTGCGGTCACCGGGCGGGCTCGGCCATTGCACCGGCGTATGACGGAGCCGCTCGTAGGTGATGCCGCGAAGGTCGTAACCCGTCTTCGGGTTCCACGTGCGCTTGATCTCTTCGAACACGTCCTCGGACGTCTCGTAGGTGAAGGCGTCCGCATACCCCATCTCGCAGGCCACCCGCGCGATGATCTTCCAGTCGGGCAACGCCTGACCCACCGGGTCGACGGCCTGTTGCAGCAACGTCAGGTTGCGCTCGGAATTGATCATCACCGAGTCCGACTCGGCCCACAGCGCGCCCGGCAGCAGGATGTCGGCGTAACCGTTGGTCTCGGTGTCGAGGAACACGTCCTGAGTGATCACGAGCTCGGCTGCCTCGAGTCCCTCGATGACCGTCCGCCGATTCGACACGGTGGCGACAGGGTTGGTGCAAATGATCCAGCAGGCCTTGATTCGTCCCGCGACCATCTGCTCGAACATGTCGACGGTGCCCGTGCCGACCTCGGTGCGGATGGTGCCCTCGGGCAGGTCCCACAGGTCCTCGACGAACGTGCGGTCGTCGGCCGCGAGGATCGACCGCTGACCGGGCAGGCCCGGGCCCATGTATCCCATTTCGCGGCCACCCATGGCATTGGGCTGACCGGTGAGGGAGAAGGGTCCGCTACCGGGACGGCAGATCGCGCCGGTGGCGAGGTGGAGGTTGCAGATCGCGTTGGTGTTCCAGGTGCCGTGGGTGCTCTGGTTGAGGCCCATCGTCCAGCACGTCATCCACTCGGCGGCCTCGCCGATCCACTGGGCGGCCTGTCGGATGTCGGTTTCGGGGATGCCGGTGATGTCCGCGACCTTGTCGGGCGTGTACTCCTCGAGGAACTCCGGCATCACCTCCCAGCCCTCGGTGAACTCGGCGATGAACGCGGGGTCGGTGTGCCCGTTCTTCACGAGCAGGTGCAGGAGGCCGTTCAGGAGTGCGAGGTCGGTGCCGGGCGTGATCTGCAGAAAGAGATCCGCCTTGTCGGCCGTCGCGTTGCGCCGCGGGTCCACCACGATCAGCTTCGCGCCTGCCTTCACGCGCTCGAGGAGACGCAGGAACAGGATGGGGTGACAGTCCGCCATGTTCGCGCCGATCACGAAGAACACGTCGGCCTTGTCGAAGTCCTGGTACGACCCGGGGGGGCCGTCGGCGCCCAACGACTGTTTGTACCCGGTGGCGGCACTGGCCATACAGAGGCGCGAGTTGGACTCGATCTGGTTGGTGCCGACGAACCCCTTGGCCAGCTTGGTCACGAGGTACTGCGCTTCGATGGACATCTGGCCGGAGACGTAGAAGGCGACCGCGTCCGGACCGTGCCGGTCGATCTGCTCCTTCAGGCGGCGTGCCGTCTCGCTGATTGCGGCGTCGACGTGCACAGCCGTCGGTGCCTCGCCGCGCTCGTCGCGAAGGTAGCCGGTCTCCATCCGGCCACCGGCCACCAGCATCTCGGCGCTCGTCGCGCCCTTGGTGCACAACCGGCCGAAATTGGTGGGATGCTCCTTGTCGCCGGACGCCTTCAGAACGCGGCGCGCACCCGTCTCCGGGTTCGTTTCGACTTCGAGGACCATGCCGCAGCCGACACCGCAGTACGAGCAGGCGGTCTTCACTGTGGAAGTACCGGCTTTCTGCTGCTGCATCGACTGCTCCTTCACCTGCACGGCCGCGACATGTCCACCTGGTTCTCGGCCCCTATCAAGAGTGCCGATTGGTGTGTTTCGTCGGGATTAACCCCCGTGAGCGTTCGATGACGTCTGTCGCACCCGAGAAGCACCGGGATGGTGAGTCGAGGGAGGTATGGCAGCAATACGTGTGACGGGTGTCACCGCAGGTGAGCCGGTCGGGTAAGCAATTCTCACCCGTCGCCGCGGGTCAGCCCTGCTGCGATGCCCACCACGACAGCAGTTCGGCCTCCGCTTCGTCGCGGGTGAGGGGACCACGATCGAGTCGCAGCTCCTTCAGGTACTGCCACGCCTTCCCCACCTCCGGACCCGCAGGGATGCCCAGCAGTTCCATGATCGCGTTGCCGTCGAGGTCGGGGCGCACCCGGGCGAGATCCTCCTGCTCCGCGAGCCTCGCGATCCGCTCCTCGATGTCGTCGTAGGTGGCCTGCAACGCCGCCGCCCGCC
Source organism: Rhodococcus sp. ZPP (assembly GCF_017656075.1). Classification (NCBI taxonomy): domain Bacteria; kingdom Bacillati; phylum Actinomycetota; class Actinomycetes; order Mycobacteriales; family Nocardiaceae; genus Rhodococcus; species Rhodococcus sp. ZPP. Next base: position 3,407,987 of record NZ_CP058638.1, on the reverse strand, counting down.
GCTTGTTACGCGTGGTGCAGTCGGCGCGGACCAGCTTGTGCAACCGCGGCAGCAGCGGTCCGGCGTCGGTGACATAGCGACGTACCGCCGAATCCGTCCACTGACCCTTGCCGTAACCGTGAAAACGCAGATGAAGGAACACCAGCTGAGAGACGTCGTCCACCATCTGCTTGGAGTACTTGAGGGCGCGCATCCGCTTACGCACCAACTTGGCCCCCACCACCTCGTGGTGGTGGAAGCTCACGCCGCCGCCCGGCTCGTTGCGCTTGGTGTCCGGCTTACCGATGTCGTGCAGCAGCGCAGCCCACCGCAACACGAGGTCGGGGTCGCCGTCCTCGAGGTCGATGGCCTGCGCGAGCACGGTCAGCGAATGCCAGTACACATCCTTGTGCTGATGATGTTCGTCGATCTCGAGCTTCATCTGCGGCACCTCGGGCAGCACGTGGTCGGCCAGCCCGGTCTCACACATCACGTTGATGCCGTCGTTGGGGAACTCGCCCAGAATCAGCTTGTCCAGTTCGGCGCGCACCCGTTCGGCCGTGATGCGTTCGATCTGCGGTGCCATGTCCGTGATCGCCCGGTGCACGCGCTCGTGGAGGGTGAAACCCAGCTGCGACACGAAGCGGGCGGCCCGCAGCATGCGCAGCGGGTCGTCGTCGAAGGAATTCTCGGGAGCCGACGGGGTGTCCAGCACACCGGCCAGAAGAGCATCCATGCCGCCGAGCGGATCGACGAAGTCCTGCGAACCGTCCGCACCGATCTTCACCGCCATCGCATTGACCGTGAAGTCACGCCGCACCAGGTCGTCCTCGAGCTTCGACCCGAACGAGACGACGGGGTTGCGCGACACCCGGTCGTACGCATCGGCACGGTAGGTGGTGATCTCGACCTGCTGCCCCGCCTTCGCGGCGCTGATCGTCCCGAAGTCGATACCTGTGTCCCACTGGTTGTCGGCCCAGCCCGACAGCAATTTCTGCACCTGCTCGGGCCGGGCATCGGTGGTGAAGTCGAGGTCGGTGCCGAGGCGTCCGAGAATCGCGTCCCGGACACTCCCGCCCACCAGGTACAGCTCGTGGCCCGCCGCAGCGAACCTCTCTCCGAGCGGCGTCAGGACTTCGGACAGCTCGCGCAGCGTCACCGCGGCGCCGGCAAGCAGTCGCGTACGGCGCTCGTCGTCGAGAGAAGGGACAGTCACGTCCAGGAAGCTTACCGAGGTGCGCAAATAGCGGGATATGCATGCGAGGGCGTCACCTCGAAGTTTCGATCACCACAGGACCGTCACGAAGCGTCTCGGTTGGGTGCGGCAATCAAGGAGAGGCCAGGAAGGCAACTACTATCGATGGGGTGTCTGCTGCCGAACGTGCGAATAGGAGTCGCCGCAACTCGCGGCGGCGCGGCGCCGTCGGCAAACCCGCGAAACCCCACATGAGGACGGTTCGGGAAACCTCGGCGGGTGGTCTGGTGGTCAACGGTCTCGGTGGACCCAGGGAGAACCTGTGCGCGGCGCTCATCGGGCGGACCGATCGGCGCGGCCGTCTGCTGTGGTCGCTGCCCAAGGGGCACATCGAGCAAGGGGAGACGGCCGAGCAGACCGCCATGCGTGAGGTCGAAGAGGAGACGGGCATACAGGGCACGGTCCTGGCTTCACTGGGCAGCATCGACTACTGGTTCGTCACGGAGGGCAGGCGTGTCCACAAGACGGTGCATCATTATCTGCTCCGTTTCCTCGGCGGGGAACTGTCCGACGAAGACGTGGAAGTCACCGAGGTAGCGTGGGTGCCGCTCGCCGAGCTGGGGTCACGCCTGGCCTACGCAGACGAACGGAAACTCGCAGAAATCGCCGGTGAATTGATCTCCAAGATGACAACCACTCTGCCCGACCCCGATCTGAAGCTTCAGAAGGGGCACGACGCCGGATGAGGATGGCTTTTCGCCGGATCGGGGCAGCGGCATCGACCGCACTCGTGGTTGCTCTCGCTCCCATCGGCACCGGAGTGGCTGTTGCCCAGGATCCCGTTCCGCCGGTGAGCGCCGGGAGCCAGACCGTCGACGAGGATCCGGAGTTTCTCGAGCTGCACATCGACAAGGTCACCCCCAACACGGTCACCACCACCAGCGATCCCTTCGTCACGGTGTCGGGATCGGTGAAGAACATCGGCGACCGCACGGTCAGCGACGTCAGCGTGCGTCTGCAGCGGGCCCCCGCCGTCGCGAGCAGCGATGCCCTTCGGACCTCCCTCACACTCGATCAGTCACGGTTCGACACGGTCGGCATGTTCGACACGGTCGCCGAGAGCCTCGACGAAGGCCAGAGCAAGCAGTTCACGTTGTCCCTGCCACTGCGGTCGGACACCGATCCCGCACTCGACATCACCGAACCCGGCGTCTACCCCATGCTGGTCAACGTCAACGGGACCCCCGAGTACGGTGGCGCCGCGCGCCTGGACGATGCCCGCTTCCTACTCCCTGTATTCGGGGTGCCCGGTACGCCGGCGATTCCACCCGACATTTCCAGCCCCGTCGCCGTCACCATGTTGTGGCCGCTCGCCGACCGGCCGCGACTCGCCGCCGGAGTGCCGGGCTCGGTCACCGACCCGGTTCGTCTCGTCGACGACGAGCTCGCGACCTCCCTCGCCGACGGCGGACGCCTCCACGAGTTGCTGGCGTCCGCGGAGTTCGCCACCGGTGAAGCGGTGGATCGCGATCATGCACTTCGCGACAGCATGTGTCTGGCCGTCGACCCCGACCTGCTGATCACGGTCGAGAACATGACCCGCGATTATCTAGTGGTGGACGATCCGTCCGACCCCACCGGGCCTGCGCACGCGGGTACCGGCCGGGAGGCCGCCGCGGACTGGCTAGAGCGAGCCCGGTCGCTCGCCGCATCGATGTGCACCACGTCGGTGCCGTTCGCCCAGGCCGATCTGTCCGCGATCAGTGCCGTGGGGAACACCGAGCTCACCGCCGCCGCTCTCGAGGCTCCCGCCGACATCGTCGACAACATCCTCGGGGTCACCTCGCTGCGAAACTTCGTGTGGAGCGACGCCGGAGTCCTCGACGACGACACTGCACAGCTGTTACGCCGGGACCAGCCCACCACCACCCTGCTCGCCGCCAACGCCATCGACACCGACGCACCGAGGGACAGCGCCCACGTCATCGAGGCAAGTCCGGCGCAGGCGCCGTTACCCGGGAACGGTGAGACCACCCCCGCGGCCACCGGGACGTCCGCGCCCACCGGCAGCCTCGATGCGCTGCTGTTCGATCCTGCGGTGGGCGCTGCCCTGGCCGCGACCGGCACCACGCCGCAGACTCCCTCGTACACCCCCGCGCGGGCCCGGTTCGACCTCACCGACGACTCGCAGGCAGCCCGTTTGCAGGACGCCCTCGGTGCCGTGTCCTGGTCTGCACTCGAACCGGCCGTCGCCCGCAGCGCCGGGACACCGCGCTCCCTCATGGTGGTCCCGCCCCAACTGTGGACCGCCGGCGAGGACGACGCCGAGACGATTCTGTCGACGGTGTCGTCGATGATCCGGACCGGTCTCGCCACCCCCCGGCCACTTCCCGCACTGCTGGGTCGCCAGCCCGGATCACCGGAGCTGTCGTCACTGGATTACCCGGACCAGGCCACCGAGGACGGGGTTCCCGCCCACCACCGCGACGCCGTCGCCGAGCAGATACCCCGCATCGAGACACTGGACACGGCGCTGATCGACGACCCGCAGGCCACGCTGACCCCGGAGCGATTTACCGCACCGCTGCGCGAAGACTTGCTGCGTTCGATGAGTCTCGCCCATCGCCGTGACGAAAAGCACGACTCGGCGAGCGAGGCATCCGACCTGCGCACCGAGCAGGTGGCCGACACCATGAACGACCTGTTCGGAGCCGTCACCGTCGTGTCCCCTGGCGGTGTCTACACCCTGGCGTCGGAACAGAGCCCCCTTTTGCTCGTCGCCCGGAACGACCTGCCCGTGGGCATCACTGTCCAGCTGCAGGTAGCCGCGCCGTCGGGGATGACCATTACCGACATCGGGCCGACGCCACTGCCGCCGCGGGGCAGCCGGACGCTGACCGTGCCCACCGAGGCCAACGACTCCCGCAAGCTCGTCGTCACATTCTCGCTGACCACGGCCGATGGGCAGCAACTCGGTGAGCCGACCAGCGTGACGGTACGGTCCAACGCGTACGGGCAGGCCTTGGCGATCCTGACAGCGTGTGCGGGCACTCTGCTGCTGTTCCTCGCCGGCCGCCGGCTGTGGCACCGATTCCGCGGCCAGCCGGATCCAGCTGACGAAGGGTACGAACGTTCATGACCGGGAACTTGCCCGACCGGGGCCAGAGGCTTCCCGATCGCTCGCATCCCCGGGTCGCACCGTGGGAACGGGACCACTGGGCACGGGAGATTCGACCGGACGAGGCACCGACGGTGCAGTTCGCGGCCATCCGGGTCGACCCCCCGCCGCCGGTCCGGGACTCGGGACCGTCGACGGCACCGCAGAAACAGAGCAACTCCCGCCTCCTCGCGTCCACCGGGTCGATCGCGGTGGCGACACTCGTCAGCCGCATCACCGGATTCGCCAAGCAACTGCTGGTCCTGACGTTGCTCGGCGGCTCGGTGGCCAGCTCGTTCACCGTCGCCAGCCAGATTCCGAACATGATTTCCGAGCTGGTGCTCGGCGCGGTGCTGACCGCCATCGTCGTGCCCGTGCTGGTCCGCGCGGAACGTGAGGACCCGGACAACGGTGCCGCCTTCGTGCGCCGCCTGTTCACGGCCACCTGTGTGCTCCTCGGAACGGCAGCGTTACTCGCCACCGCGGCCGCCCCGGTGCTCACCACCCACGTGTTCCTGTCCGACGACGGCAAGGTCAACACGTCCCTCACCACAGCTCTGTCGTTTCTCCTCCTGCCGGCGATTCTGTTCTACGGGCTCTCCGCCCTGCTCACGGCGATTCTCAACACCAGGCAGGTGTTCAAACCCGGGGCCTGGGCCCCGGTGCTCAACAACGTCGTGATGCTCACCGTGCTGGTGATCTACTACGCGATGCCGGGCGAAATCACCCTCGACCCGGTGCGGATGAGCGACCCGAAACTGCTGGTCCTCGGCGTAGGCGTCACCCTCGGTGTCGTGGTGCAGGCCGCCAGCCTCGTGCCTGCGATCCGGCGCGAAGGCATCTCGTTGAAACCGCTGTGGGGCCTCGACGACCGGCTCAAGCAGTTCGGTGGGATGGCCGTCGCCATCATCCTGTACGTGCTGATCAGCCAGGCGGGCATGATCGTCGCCACCCGCATTTCGTCCCACGCGGACGCGTCGGGTCCCGCGATCTACAACAACGCGTGGCTCCTGCTGCAGCTGCCGTACGGCGTGCTCGGTGTCACCGTGCTCACGGCGATCATGCCGCGGCTCAGCCGCAATGCCGCCGCCGACGACACCCCCGCCGTCGTCGACGACCTCTCGGTGGCGACGCGTCTGACGATGATCTCGCTGGTTCCGATCATCACCTTCCTCACCTTCGCGGGACCCGAGGTGGGGCAGGCCCTGTACGGGTACGGCAACTTCGGTACGGGTGACGCGGGGCGTCTCGGCCAGGCCGTCAGTTGGTCCGCCTTCACACTCATCCCGTATTCCCTCGTCCTCATCCAGCTCCGTGTCTTCTACGCCCGTGAACGCGCCTGGACTCCCACCTGGATCGTCCTCGGCATCACTGCGGTGAAGATCGCACTCTCCGCACTCACCCCCCTCATCGCCTCGAGCGACGACCAGGTGGTGATCCTGCTGGGCGCCGCGAACGGCATCGGGTACATCACCGGTGCACTCATCGGTGGGTACCTCCTGCACCGCAGCCTCGGAAACCTCCAAATGGCCAACGTCGGGAAAACCGTGTGGGTGGTGGTGCTCGCCTCCCTCGCCGGCGCGCTCGCGATGCTCGGGGCCGAACGCCTCCTGCAATTGGACCGCCTCACCACTTTGTTCGGCGGCCCGGGTTCCATGGCCCGAGTCGCGATCAGCGGGATCTTGATGCTCGGTGTCACCTTCGTCATTCTGTGGTTCGCGAAGGTCCCCGAAATCATGTCGATCACTGTCGCCGTCGCGCGCAAGATCCGGGCACTGCGCGGTCGCGGCGGGGAACCGGAACCCGAGCCCGACCCGCTCACCGACGCCCAAACAGAACTGATTCCCGTGGTCCGCGCCACACCGCGCGACTTCGGTGGTCGCCCGCGTGGTATCGAACGACCCGGTGGTCTCCCGTACCCTGGACACGAGCGGGTCGGATCGCCGCCCGGTACGGGTCGGAGTTGGGCATTCGAAAATGAAGGAGTGAGGGTGAGCGACGACGACGTAGCCGGCAGCAAGCGAGCCGGAGGTTCTACGGTGCAAGCGTCCGAACGGAATTCGGCTGCTTCGTCGAATGGCGTCGACGCCCCCACCACGCGAATCGAATCGGAGCCCGCAACTTCCGGCACCCCGAAGACCAAGTCGGACCAGGCGACCACCGCCGACGCCGGCTCCACGACGCCACCGGCGAACGGCACGGCTGGGCCGAACGTCGCCGGCTCTGCTGTGTCGGCCGACACTGCCGTTCCGGATAAGACTGCCGTTCCGGCCGAGACTGCCTCCTTCGATGCAGGCGGTCCCGCGCGCAAGGACCCCCGGCCGACGGGTTCAGCAGCGGGCCACGACACCAGTTTCGACACCGGCGTGATTCCGATCACTCCCGGACCCGGTCGTGATCGAGGCGCCGGCCCGCGTCCTATTCCCCGCGGCCCCAAGCTGATTCCGGGCGCCTCCGTCGCCGGTGGTCGTTACCGTCTGCTCACACCGCACGGTGGGTCCCGGGGCCTGCAGTTCTGGCAGGCCCTCGACGTCAAGCTCGACCGTGAGGTCGCTCTCACCTTCGTCGACGCCGAACAGCGTTCCACCTCGGCCGGACCCGAAGGACCGCAAGCGATCCTGTCCCGCACGCTGCGCCTGGGTCGCATCAACTCGCCCGGTCTCGCCCGGGTTCTCGACGTGGTCCGTGGCAGCTCGGGCGGCATCGTCGTCGCCGAGTGGACGCCCGGACGTTCGTTGCGGGAGATGGCCGACACCAAGCCCTCTCCGATCGGTGCCGCCAAAGCCATCCGGGCACTCGCCGCAGCAGCGGAGACGGCGCACCGGGCCGGTGGGGCACTGTCCATCGATCACCCCGACCGCATCCGGATCAGCATCAACGGCGACGCCGTCCTGGCCTTCCCGGCCACCCTCGCCGATTCCGACTCCAGTTCCGACGTACGCGGTCTGGGCGCCATGCTCTACGCGCTCATCACCGCCCGCTGGCCGCTCGGCGATCCCTCCGCACCGGCAGGCGACCCCACCCATCGGCCGGGAAGTGTCGGTGGCATGCGGCTGGCCGACCGCGACTCCAACGGCCAACCCATCGGCCCCCGGGTCATTCGCCCGGAAGTCCCCTTCGAAATCTCGGCGGTCGCGCTGCGCTCGCTGGAGCCGAACGGGGGCATCCGCACAGCCGCCACGGTTCAGCACATTCTCGACCAGGCGTCGGTCATCAACGAGAAAACCGAACTGATCCCCGCCCTGCGGCTCGGACAGCGCACGCCCGGCATATCCGGGCATGAGCTCGCCGACCCCGAAGCCATCGAGGCGGAGAAGAAGAAGTCCAACAGGATGCTCGCCGCTCTCGTCGGTCTCGGGGTCGTGACCATCATCGTGTTGGCTCTGCTCGGTTTCTGGCTGGCCACGTTCTTGACCGGAAGCAGTTCGGACGCTCCGCTCACCGAGCAGGACTTCGGCCTCACCACCTCCGCGGAGCCGCCTCCGGGCGCCGCCGCTCCCGCCGCACCGGCACCGCCGGCGAACGTCGCACCGGTCACCCCCGCGTCGGCCACCGTATTCTCGCCGCAGGGCACACCCGACTCCGCTGCCAATGCCCGGCTCGCCATCGACGGCAACACCGCCACAGTGTGGAGTACCGACTCCTACTTCCAGCCGTTCCCGGCACTGAAGAACGGTGTCGGCCTGATGATCACCTTGGACGAGCCGGCCAACTTGTCGAGCGTGTGGATCAACTCGCCGACACCCGGCACCAAGGTAGAAATTCGGAGCGCCCCCTCGGAGGAGCCCACCCTCGACCAGACCCAGGTCATCGGTTCGCAGGTGCTCGGTAGCGGCGTCACCGAAATCCCCGTGACATCGGAGGCGCCCACCACCAACGTCCTGGTCTGGATCACCGGCCTCAGCACTTCCGGGGGCAAGAACCAATCCTCCATCGCAGACGTGGGATTCAACGCCACGACGTAATCGGCTCCCGGTATTCATGGCCCGGCGTTCTGAGCTAACATCCGCCGGTGCGCATCTTCCGGGGGGTCGCCGAGGGCGGACCCTCGGATGTCGAGTTGCTCGCTGCGCATGTCGCCGGTGATCCGCACGCCTTTGCGACGTTGCTCGGTCGCCATTACGACCACCTGTGGCACGTCGCGACGCGCACCAGCTACACGCGCGAGGATGCCGCGGACGCACTGCAGGAGGCATTACTGTCGGCACACCGCAATGCCGGCTCCTTCCGACGCCATGCCGCGGTCCGGAGCTGGTTGCACACGATCGTCGTCAATGCCTGCCTCGACCGCATCCGCCGGAACAAAGCCCGCCCTGCGGTGTCTCTGTCGGCCGACGAGGACGACGAGCCCCGGGACGCCCGCGATCGTGTCGCCGAGCTCGAGATGAGCCTGGTGGTCGATCGCGCCTTGGCGCAGCTGCCGCCCGACCAGCGGACCGCGATCGTGGCGGTAGACCTCGAAGGTCACTCGACCAGTGAAGCCGCCAGGCTGCTCGGTGTTCCGGAGGGCACGGTGAAGAGTCGATGCGCGCGTGGCCGCAAGAAGTTGGCCGCTTCTCTCGAATATTTCCGGGACGAGGGGAACCGATCATGATCCTGTGGCGTCAAACTCTTATAGGAGCGCAGGACTGTCAGGCCGGTCAGGACCGAGCGGAATCGGTGAGGAGGTGTCATGGCCACTGATGATGTCGGCTCTTCGGATGGAGAGCTGCCGGCTCCGCCGTACTCCGCCGATCTGCTGTCCGATCTTCACGCCGGAGTGCTGCCCGAGTCCGTGAGTGAGCGCCTCTGGCCCCTGGTGCGGAACGATCCAGAAGCTATGGAGGTCATTTCCGCGCTCGACAGGGTCACCGAGCAGCTCGGGGCACTGGGCCGCGACCATTCCGTCGCGTCACCAATTCCCGACGACGTTGCCGACCGCATCGCTCGCGCACTCGCGGAGGAAAGGGAGTCCTCGGTCTCTCGGGTGGTGCCCCTCGCGCGGCGCAGAAGGTGGGCGGCTGTGGCAGGCGGCGCAGTGGCCGCGGCCGCTGCGGTCGTGGTGGCGATCGCTGTCGTCACGCCGACCAGCAATCCCACCGATCCGCCGATTGCTTCTCCGAGCACCTCCGAAACTTCATCCGGTCCAGCGGTTCTCGAGCTGGACGCCGATCTCGACGCTGCGCGTCTCCTCACCGTGATCGGATCCCGCCAACTGGGCGCGCTCGAGAACCCGGAAGTCCTCGCAGAGTGCTTGCGCGCGAACGGAATCGAGCCGTCTCGTACGCTCCTGGGGTCGGGGGAAGTGCGGCTCGACGGCGCCCCCGGAGTACTCCTCCTTCTTGCCGGGCCTCAGCCACCGCAGATCACCGCGCTGGTTGTGGGAAACAGCTGCAGTGCCACGAATCCGGCCACCATGTCGGTCACCGACATCGGTTGAGCGACAACGCATCAGGTCGTGCTGTGCGCAGACGGAACGAGTAGCTCGAGAATTTTGGCACGCAACTCGGGAGTGTCGTCCTCCACGGCGATCAGACTCGCGAACATCGCGGCACCAGCAGCGAGGACGAGAAGAGCCTTCGCGGTACTCGCCTCACCCTGATCATCGTCGAACAGGCGGGTGCTGGGCCCGCTGAACCCCTGCCACAAGGCATTACGCAGATCGGCGTGATCCCGGATCGCGGCGAGGAGGCCGGGAGTTGCCGCGCGAACCTCAGGCCGTGCGAACAGCTCGGCACTGCCGGTCACGACCCACCGAATCCAGCCTTCCCGATCGGTGCCCTCGAACGGCGTCAGGTCGGGGGTGGCACCGAGAATCGCGTCGAGCACAAGATGTGCTTTGGACGGCCACCGCCTGGTAATCGACGCCCTGCTCACCCCGGAACGGGTGGCGATTGCCCGCATGCTCAGTTGCTCCCAGCCGGACTCGACGAGCATCGCGCGGGTTACGGCCAGCACGTCGGTGTCGATGCGCGGGTCACGGGGTCGTCCTGTTCCGGTGGCATTCATCAGCTCGAATTGTGGGACAAAAGCGCCGTCCTCGCTATATCGTACCTAATACGAGACCACTGGCATCGTAATTCGACAGGACGGGCACATGAAGATTGCGGTTACGGGCGGCACCGGGTACGTGGGCGCTCACACGACCCTGGCGCTGCTCGCCGACGGCCACACCGTCCGCCTGCTCGTCCTTCCACACGAGTCGATCGACGTTGTGGTGGCGTCGGCGGGGGACGCCTCGGCTCGGATCGAAGTCGTAGTGGGGGACATCCGCGACCGAACGTCCATCGAGCAGCTGCTCGACGGGTGTGACGCACTTCTGCACGGTGCAGGGGTCGTGGGCACGGACGACCGGCGTGAGCAGCTGATGTGGGAGGTCAACGCTCAGGCCACCGCCGCCATTCTCATCCGAGCCGCCTTCCTCGGTCTCGACCCGATCGTCCATGTCGCGAGTTTCAGCGCGCTGTTTCCATCCCCTGATCCCGTGATCGGGCCCGACAGTCCCACCGCGGCGGGACGCAGCGCGTACGGGCGGACGAAGGCCGCCGCCGATCGTGTCGCCCGTGCTCTGCAGGACGCCGGAGCACCGGTCGTCATCACCTATCCCACCAGTGTGGTCGGTCCCGGCCTCGAAGGCACCAAAGGTGTCACCGAACAGGGTTGGGCCGTCCTACTGGGCAGCGGGGTAGCTCCGCGGTTCCGCGGCGGCATGCAGATGATCGACGTGCGCGATGTTGCCGCTGTCCACGCCGCCGTGATGCAGCCCGGCCGCGGACCTCGGCGTTACGTCTGCGGCGGCGAGCTGATCGAGTTCAATCACCTCATCGACATCCTCGAACATTCTTCGGGACGACGACTGCGCCGGATCTCGCTGTCCGGGGGAGTTGTGCGGTTCCTGGGACGGCTCGCCGATGCCGTCGGCAGATACACCGCGGTCAGCGCAGGCTTCAGTTACGAAGCCGCCTGGCTGCTCACTTCGGCCACTGCCACCGACGACTTCCGCACGCGCGACGAACTGGGTCTGAAGTGGCGTCCGCCCCGAGACGCCCTCGCGTCGACGTTCGCCTGATCGCAGCACTCACCTCCTCGCCCGAAGGCAGACACAATGACCACTCCGACCGACCGGCGCACGATCTGGGAACCCGCCCGTCTCGGCCCTCTGACCCTGCGCAACCGCATCATGAAAGCCGCCACCTTCGAAGGAGTCATGCCTCGCGGGCAGGTCACCGACAAGCTCGTCGAATTCCACGCCGAAGTGGCCCGTGGCGGCGCCGCGCTCACCACCGTTGCCTACTGCGCCGTCTCACCCGGCGGACGGGTCCACGCCAATACTCTGGTCCTCGACAAGGCCAGTGTTCCCGGACTTCGGCGGCTCACCGATGCCGTCCATGCCGAAGGAGCGTTGGCGTCGGCGCAGATCGGGCACGCCGGACTGGTCGCGAACACGCTCTCGAATCGCACGAAGACGCTGGCCCCGTCCACGCGCCTGAGTCCGCCCGCCATGGGTCTGGTGCGTGGTGCCACCCACACCGAATTGGATCAGGTCGTCGCGGACTTCGAGAACGCTGCGCGGGCGGCCGTCGATGCCGGCTTCGACGCCATCGAGGTTCATCTCGGCCACAATTACCTGCTCAGTTCCTTCATGAGCCCCAACCTGAACAAGCGAACCGACGAATACGGGGGCAGCCTGGAGAAGCGGGCAGCCTTCCCACGCCGTGTGGTCGAGCGTATTCGCCGCGTCGTCGGCGACACGATCGCCGTCACCGCGAAGTTCAACATGACCGACGGTGTTCCCAAGGGATTGTGGCTCGACGAGAGCCTCCGCATCGCTCGACTCCTCGAACGGGACGGGCATCTCGACGCGCTGCAACTCACCGGCGGCAGTTCCCTCCTCAACGGAATGTACTTCTTCCGCGGAGAGGTGCCGATGGCCGAATTCGTTGCATCACAACCGAAACTGGTCGGGTACGGCCTGAAGCTCTACGGACCCCGTATCTTCCCGACCTACCCGTTCGAAGAAGCGTTCTTCCTGCCGATGGCTCGCCAGTTCCGCGAAGCGCTGTCCATGCCTTTGATTCTTCTCGGGGGCGTCAACAGACTCGACACCATCGACACCGCACTGGGTGAAGGGTTCGAGTTCGTAGCGATGGCCCGCGCACTGCTCCGCGACCCGGACCTCGTCAACAAGTTCCGCGACCAGCACGTAGCGGAAGGCCTGTGCATTCACTGCAACAAATGCATGCCCACCATCTACACCGGCACCCGCTGTGTCATCCGAGAGACTCTTCGCTGATCAGAGGCCCGTGGGGGAGCGATCGGTATCACCTACAGTCCGGGAACAACACCCTTTAGTCTGGTGTTGATCAATTCGACTGTGCACGCTCCCTATCGGAAGGCCCGCATGACCACTCCATCGACGGTTCATGAACTCATCATCGTTGGTTCGGGACCTGCCGGATATACCGCAGCCGTCTACGCGGCGCGGGCGGAACTCGAACCGCTGCTCTTCGAGGGCACCCAGTTCGGCGGTGCTCTGATGACGACGACCGAGGTCGAGAACTTCCCCGGATTCCGGCAAGGAATCATGGGCCCCGACCTGATGGACGAGATGCGCGAGCAGGCCAAGCGCTTCGGCGCCGACATCCGTACCGAGGACGTCGAGGAACTCGATCTGACCGGGCCGATCAAGAAGGTCGTCGTCGGTGGCGAGACCTATCAGGCACACGCGGTCGTACTCGCGATGGGCGCGGCTGCCCGATACCTCGGCATCCCCGGCGAGGAGAAGCTCCTGGGCCGCGGCGTCAGCGCCTGCGCCACCTGTGATGGCTTCTTCTTCAAGGACCAAGACATCGTGGTCGTCGGTGGCGGCGACTCCGCAATGGAAGAAGCGACCTTCCTCACGAGGTTCGCCCGCAGTGTCACGGTGGTCCACCGCCGTGAGGAGTTCCGGGCGTCCCGCATCATGCTCGAGCGCGCCAAGTCGAACGAGAAGATCCGGTTCGTCACCAACGCAGAACCGATCGAGGTGCTCGGCGAGAACAGCGTCACCGGTCTGGTCGTGCGCGACACCGTCACCGGTGAGCAGTCCACGCTTCCCGTCACCGGAATGTTCGTGGCCATCGGTCACGACCCGCGCAGCGAACTCGTCAAGGGACAGGTCGAGGTCGACGAGGCCGGTTACGTACGGGTGCAGACGCCGACCACCGCCACCTCGCTGGACGGCGTCTTCGCTGCCGGTGACCTGGTAGACCACACCTACCGTCAGGCGATCACCGCAGCCGGCACCGGATGTTCCGCGGCCATCGACGCCGAGCGTTGGCTCGCCGAGCGCGGCGACATCACCGCGAACACCATCGCGGCCGCCGGTGCACCGGTCGACGCCTGAGTTGTCCACGATCGTCCAAGTTTTATCCGTCGAGTAAGGGGATTTCCCGTGTCGAACACCGTTACCATCACCGATGATTCGTTCCAACAGGATGTGCTGGGCAGCGACAAGCCTGTGCTCGTCGATTTCTGGGCTACCTGGTGCGGCCCGTGCAAGATGATCGCTCCGGTGCTGGAGGAAATCGCCGGCGAGCACAGCGACAAGCTGACGATCGCCAAGCTCGACATCGACGCGAACCCGGGTGCCGCCCGCGACTTCCAGGTGATGTCGATCCCCACGCTGATCCTGTTCAAGGACGGCAAGCCGATCAACACGATCGTCGGTACGAAGGGCAAGGCTGCGCTGCTGAAAGAGCTGGCCGACGTTCTCTGATCGACACCTGAACAGCCTGCCCGATTCCCGATTTTGTGGGAATCTCTGAGACAATCGATCGATGTGCTCCTGTCGCATCCGCGAACGGGACACGTCGATCGACTCGTTTGTAGAGAGCTGTGCTGTAGTGATACACACGGCCGTGGAATCAGACTGAGAGGCCCGAACATGCACCGACTCCGTCACGGCGACCATGGTCCGGCCGTCGCTGAGATTCGGGGCACTCTCGCCGGTCTCGGGTTCCTCCACGACGGTGTCGCCGACACTCGCCGCGACACCAATAATGGTTCGCACTGGATTGCGCCCGACGCCGTCTTCGACCACCACCTCGACAGCGCCGTGCGGGCCTTCCAGCAGCAACGTGGGCTCCTCGTGGACGGAGTCGTGGGTCCGGCCACCTATCGGTCCATGAAAGAGGCGTCCTACCGCCTGGGCGCACGCACGCTGATCTACCAACTGTCCGCACCCCTGTACGGGGACGACGTCGCTACGTTGCAGACACGGCTGCAGGACCTCGGGTTCTACGTCGGCCGGGTCGACGGATTCTTCGGACCGCAGACACACGAATCGCTGTCGTCGTTCCAGCGGGAGATCGGGATCGCCGCCGACGGAATCTGCGGCCCTGCCACCCTCCGTTCGCTCGAGTTGCTCGGTACCCGGGTCACCGGTGGTTCGCCCCACGCGATGAGCGAAGAAGAAATGGTCCGCAGCTCGGGTCCACAGCTCAGCGGCAAGCGCATCGTCATCGACCCCGGTCTCGGTGGGGACACCTACGGCACGATTGTCCATTCTCCGTATGGCACCATCTCGGAGTCGGACATCCTTTGGGATCTCGCCAGCCGGCTCGAAGGCCGGATGGCGGCGACAGGGATGGAAACCTTCCTGTCCCGGCCGCACCACGCGAACCCTTCGGACATCCAACGCGCGTCCACGTCGAATGCCTTCGACGCCGACCTCATGATCTCCCTACGATGTGACAGCAACTCCAGCCCCGCTGCCAACGGCGTTGCAAGCTTCCACTTCGGCAACTCGCACGGTTCGACGTCGATGATCGGCCAGGTTCTCACCGGCTTCATCCAGCGGGAGATTGTGGCCCGCACCCCATTGCAAGACTGCCGGACGCACGGACGCACCTGGGATCTGCTCCGCCTGACCAAGATGCCGACCGTGCAGATCGATCTCGGCTATCTCACCAACCGGTCCGATGCTGCCGTCCTGTCCAACCCGCGGGCACGTGACGCGATCGCGGAGGCCATCCTCATTTCGGTGAAGCGTCTGTACCTGCTCGGGCAGGACGATCAGCCCACCGGTACGTTCACCTTCGCTGAGTTGCTCGCCGAGGAACTGTCCTCTTCAGAACGGTCCTGACCGTCAGCGCACTCCGACCGGGGTGCGCTCACCGATGTCGACCATGCTCACCGATGCCGTATGCAACAGGCGTTCCAGAGCAGCCTCCACGTCTTCCTTCCACCCGTGGTCACGATTCAACTCGAGCCTCAGCCGAGGGAACCGGTAGTGTGGAGCGACGATCTCGAAGCCATTGTCTTCGAGGAACTCCGCGGGGATCATGCATTCCTCGGGGGAGCATTCCATGGCAGCGGTCGCCGATGCGATGCCGGAGTGGTCGGTATCGCTCGACCCACCGTCTCGAATACCGAAGGCCTCCAGGGCGCGGACACCGCGCCTCACCAGATCAGCGACCACCGCCTGAATGAGGGTGGCACCCAGATTTTGTTCTTCGCCGGCAGGCTCTAGTCGCAAGCTGGTGAGAAGGACGGCATCGGCACCCACCGGAGCGGTCGGCAGAAGCTGTGCCCGAGGCACCGTGCGTGGGGGAGCGTATAGCGCGCTGCCGACCGGCTTGCCATCCATGACGGCGACCTGACCGCAGGAACCCCACTCGAGCATGACCATCGACAGCCATGCTTCCTTCTCGAATTCCTGGTCACAGAATCCGCGCGAACTATGGATGGCCGCGGGATCCATCTCCCAGAAGACGCAACGACGAGCGTGAGCGGAGAGCTTGTCCAGGCCGTCGAGAGTGAGCGACGTGACGTGAGTCGACACTGGCTAGATCAGCCTCCAAATGTCACTACTACAAGTCATGTGTTGTCCTCTGATCTTCACTGCTCGTTGTCCTCGCTGATCTGCCCCCGAGATGCTGTCACCGGTGCTGTCACAGTGACGGATTACCCGCGGGTGCTTCTACCTCGCCCAGACAGTCATGAATCGGCTCGTTGCGCCTCCATCATTCCGACAATTCGCTGCAGATCGTCGACCGAACCGAACTCGACGACGATCTTGCCTTTGCGCTTACCGAGGCTGACGGTCACCCTGGTGTCGAAGGAGTCCGACAACCGTTCGGCAACATCCTGTAGTCCGGGCATCTGGATCGGCTTCCTGCGTTGCGGAGGAGCAATCTGATCGTCATTGCGGTTCGCCAGGGTGACCGCCTCTTCCGTGGCGCGGACGGACATTCCCTCCGCCACGATTCGAGCGGCCATCACCTCTTGTGCGTCGGCGCCGGCCTCGAGTGACAGCAGTGCACGGGCATGTCCTGCGGACAGTACTCCCGCGGCAACGCGGCGCTGGACGGGAATCGGAAGCTTGAGGAGGCGGATCATGTTGGTCACCACGGGGCGGGACCGGCCGATCTTCGCAGCCAGTTCCTCGTGAGTCACCTCGAACTCTTCGAGCAGCTGCTGGTAGGCGGCCGCCTCCTCGAGCGGGTTGAGCTGCACCCGATGAATGTTTTCGAGAAGGGCGTCGCGGAGCATCGCGTCGTCACCCGTCTCACGGACGATGGCCGGGATCGTGTCGAGTCCGGCCTCCTGGCCGGCCCGCCAGCGGCGCTCACCCATGACCAGTTGAAACTTGCCGTCTTCGACCGGGCGCACCACGATCGGCTGCATCAAACCGAATTCGCGGATGGAGTGCACCAGTTCCGCCAGCGCCTCGTCATCGAAGACCTGTCGCGGCTGCTTCGGATTGCGCACGATCAGGTTCGGGGCGATTTCCCGGTACACCGCACCGGTGGGGGAGGGGAGGGGCTCAGCCCCATTCGTAACCTTCCCATCGCCGTTGTTTCCCGTGGATGCAGAAGCTCGGTCGCTGTCGGAAGGTGAGGTCGACGAGTTCGGGGTGGGCGGGGCGGGGATGTGGCGCTTGTCGGTGCCGATCACTACATCGGCGGCGGCGGTGCCCAGCCCCGGTGCCGTCGTGGGACCGGTCGGAATCAGCGCGGCCAATCCGCGGCCGAGTCCACCCTTACGCGTCTGACTCATCTCTGCTCCTGCTTCGTGATCTGTGCTGTGCGCGCTGCGAGTTCACGTCCCGCGTCGAGGTAGCTCATCGCGCCACGTGAACCGGGGTCGTAGTCCAACACCGTCATCCCGTATCCGGGCGCTTCGGAGACCTTCACACTTCGGGGGATGACCGCGCGGAGGACGGCGTCTCCGAAGTGGGACCGGACTTCCGCTGCCACCTGGTCTGCGAGCTTCGTTCGTCCGTCATACATCGTCAGTAGCACGGTCGAGACATGCAGGTCCGGATTGAGGTGGGCTTGTACCAACTCGATGTTCCGCAGCAATTGACCGACGCCTTCGAGCGCGTAGTACTCGCACTGGATCGGAATCAGAACTTCCTTGGCCGCGACCATCGCGTTCACCGTGAGCAAGCCGAGCGATGGAGGACAGTCGATGAGGATGAAGTCGGCGTCGATATCTCGGAGCGCCTTTTCTGACAGCGCCCCCTTCAGCCGGCCCTCGCGGGCCACCATCGACACCAGCTCGATCTCGGCGCCGGCGAGGTCGATGGTCGCCGGGATGCAGAAGAGTCGCTCGTTGTGTGGGCTCGTTTGGATCGCCTCGGCGGCGGTTACCTCACCCAGGAGCAGTTCGTAGCTCGACGGGATACCCGAATGGTGGGCCACTCCGAGGGCGGTGCTGGCATTGCCCTGGGGGTCGAGGTCGATCACGAGGACCGTCAGGCCCTGCACTGCGAGAGCGGAGGCGAGGTTGACCGCACTTGTGGTCTTGCCGACCCCGCCCTTCTGATTGGCGATTGTGAGAATCCGGCGCTCCGGCGGTTTGGGTAGCGTCACGGAGTGGGGGTGGAGTACCTGGCTGGCTCTATGCGCGGCCGCGCCAATCGGAGTCTCCTCGACGGAGATGCCGTTATACGGAGCCGTGAATCCGTCGTCTCCGTTTCCCGAGCTCGTCGCGTGGTCGGATCGATGTTCGGTTTCACGTGAAACTGTTTCACGTGAAACGGCGGATTCAGGCCCACCCGACATTGATTACTCCTTCGATTGGGAATCGCTCGTTACTCGACATACTCACTCCGCATCCGTCGCCCGAGTGTCTCATCGGCGCTGACGGCGTTTCGGTACACGCTCTGCCCGAACCACCACGGTAGGAACCGGAAGAAGACCCACTCCACATTCCACGATGTCCAGCTTGCCAGCACCCAGCCGAGTCAAAGCGGCACGGTCGCGGGCGATCTCGTCGGCCGCGCTCGAACCCTTCAGTGCAAGCATTCTCCCATGCTCGTGGATCAACGGCAGCGACCACTTGGCCAACTTCTCCAACGGTGCCACTGCCCGCGATGTGACAACGTCCGCGCCACCGGCTTCTTTCACCACGCCAGACTCTTCCGCGCGACCACGAACAACCAACACATCCAAACCGTTCGACTCGACGAACTCCGCAAGATATACAGATCGTCGCAGCAGGGGCTCGACCAAGGTGATCCGCAAGTCGGGACGGGCAATCGCCAACGGAATACCGGGCAGTCCCGCTCCGCTGCCGACATCCACCACGGACTCGCCCTCAGCGATCAACTCACCGATCACTGCACAGTTGAGAAGGTGCCGTTCCCACAGGCGAGGAACCTCTCGTGGCCCGATCAGGCCACGCTCTACACCGTCACTTGCGAGAGACTTGTAGTACCGCTCCGCGATGTCGAATCGTTCACCGAACACCTGGCGAGCCGCCGCTTGTTCGTCCCAGTCGGCCGGCTTCTCACCATTCGGTTCCACGTGAAACATCCTCCCGCGAAGAGCTCATCTTCTACAAACTCAGCCTCTCCATTATCCGCCCTGATTCCCGCCTGCGTCCCCTAACACCCACTCGCAACGCCGAACAGTGTCTAGACCGCCACACCCAGGGTGGGGGAGGGGAGGGGCTATAGGTGAAAACCCGGCGCCGAACGGACAGCAGGCGATCAGCGGCGCACGATGAAAGCTGTGCTACCGCCTTGCTCGCGGTCGAGAGTTCTAGATCTTTGAGGCATCAGCTTCCGTGCCCGATTGGAAGCGGTGCCGTGTGTGCGCGGCCCTCGGACACACGCCGCGACGTCTGTTCCGTGGGGGCCAATAGGGGTCGCATCCGGCCTGTGTTTCACGTGGAACATGCTGACACGCTTCGCGGCATCGTCTCCGACTTCACTGCGGATACGCATGGCCCGGCCCGGCCTAGCGAAGTCGATTAGGACTTGAAGCGCATCTCTACGTCGGATTTCAACCCTCGACACAGATGTACCGCAATGACGCCGGTTCCACGTGAAACATTGACTAGCTGTGGCGGACCTCGCGTTCCAAACTGCGAGGGTTTCACCCAATTTGGGCGCATCCTCAACTTCAGCTCGGCGTCGGTGAACCCGCGCGCCCGGCGTCGACAATCAGTGGGTAGGACGGCGGCATGCGGTACCGGCGACGCTGGGCGCCCTGCCGGGACGTGATGAGCGCGCTGCCGGGAACCGATGTTCCCGTTCGGCGGCCTAGAAGCTACCGGACACTAAATTGAACGCGAAGAAGCTCGGCTGCCGCTGTGCCGGCGGCAGGTGCCCCCGAGTTCAGGCATCACCACAGCGCGGCCGGCGTGTGGAGGTGCGAGGTCTCTTCTCCGAACGGCCGTTCGGCAAGTTTCTCGGGCGGTGTCAGTCCGAGAAACATCATCGGCCACCATTGGTGGTTCCACGTGAAACATCGCCCCCGGGACGGAGCATACGATTCGAACTACTCGGCTGACGAGGCTATGACACCAGAAGTCACATCGTCGCCCTCCAATCCTGCGCTGCTGCCGCCACGAACGCTGTATCTCCGATTGCCTTACGAATCCCGAGACGCGCCCATTGCGGCGCGTCGACGAGGGCGAATCGGAATCATCACAGTGACGAAACTCCGATGGGTGGTTGGATGGCCGGAAACCGACTCAATGTTTCGGCAATTTTTCGTACTGGCACGGCCCGGCTCACCTGAACCAGAGGAATCCCGGACCATCGACCGCCTGCCGCGGGGCGCACATGCCAACACCGAGACCAGCCTGCTTCGACGCTCCGGGCACACACCTTCGCGCGCTTCGATCGAAACGAGCATCACGATCACGGGGTCGTAGGCAGTCGGCACCCTCGGTGGATGTATGACGCGGGGCAAGGTGGCCCGGGCGCCCGGGTTCGCTGCAGCGGAACTCAATCGACCAGAACCCCTTCCTTTCGCCGGTGCCGCCAACCGACGCCCCTCCGGCCCCAGGCCCTAACGCGCGTGGCACCAGTCCTTCGTCGAGTCACGACCACGCACGTCGACTCGACTCACCGGTTCCGGTCCAGGACGAGTTCGCAAAATCGGCAGTTGCGGATGTCTCCTCCTACCCAGCCCGTCCGGGACGGCCGTCCTGCGCTTCACGTCAGCAGTTGCACGCACGAGGGCCGTGGATCGTCACCATGTCTTGCAGTGAGTGACGGTGCACGTGCCGTCCGGCCGACGACTCAGGTGGGGGAGGGGAGGGTCTGGTGTGTTTCACGTGAAACGAGAGACACCGATTGGCGTTGCCGGAACGAAAGAAAGCGGGCCCAGGGATACCCTGGGCCCGCCTTCCGAATGTGGTGTGCTGAGTCAGTCCTTGATCACGACTACGCGACGCGACGGCTCGGCGCCCTCGCTCTCGCTGGAGACCCCAGCGACCTTGGCAACAGCGTCGTGCACGATCTTCCGCTCGAACGGGGTCATCGGAGTGAGCTCCTCCCGTTCGCCGGTCTCGAGCACGCGGCGTGCTGCGGACGCACCCAACTCGGTGAGTTCCGCGCGACGCCCGGCACGCCAACCAGCGATGTCCAGCATCAGTCGGCTGCGTTCACCCGTTGCCTGTTGCACAGCAAGGCGTGTGAGCTCCTGGAGTGCGTCGAGTACCTCACCTTTGCGGCCGACCAACTTGGTGAGATCGTCACCCCCGTCGATACTGACGACTGCTCGATCGCCTTCGACGTCCAGATCGATATCGCCATCGAAATCGAGCACGTCGAGGAGTTGCTCGAGGTAGTCGCCGGCGATCTCGCCTTCCTCGATGAGGTAGTCGTCAGAATCGGAGTCAACCTCGGTGTCCGGGTTCTGCGTCGGAGCCGTCACGTCTGTCTCATCTCCGTCCACTGCGATGTCAGGCTCAGTAGCCATACTCGTTCTCTTTTCTGAATCAGCGCCGCTTGCGCTTAGGGGACTTTCCGCGGTTCGTCTGAGGCCGGGCACCGGGTTTCGGCTTCGACGTGCCCGTCGGTGAACCGTCACCGCTCACAGTTCCCGTCGACTGTTCGGAGGCGTCGTCTTCCACCACTCCGTCGACGACCTCTGGTTCGCCCGGGGCTCCGTCTACCGCAGCCTTCTTCTTCTTCGAAAGATTGGGGCGCGCACCTGGCTTCGGGGCGTTCTCCGCTCGACGAGCCAGCGCTGCCTGCTTCTTCTCTTCCTCTTCCGCATCGATCTTCCGGAAGACGATGTGCTGCTGCGCGTAGGTCCAGATGTTGTTACTCACCCAGTAGAGAAGGATTGCGATGGGGAGGAAGGGGCCACCGACAAGGACGCCCAGTGGGAAAATCCACAGCGCAAGCTTGTTCATGATCGCGGACTGCGGGTTCGCGGCGGCCTCAGGGCTCTGTCGAGCGACGGAGGCGCGGGAGTTGAAGTGCGTCGCAACGCTCGCGATGACCATGAGCGGGATAGCAACCGCTGCAATGTTCAGCATGGTCGGGACCGGACCGTAGATCGCGAACGCCTCGAGCTGATCCGACGGGGTGGTGATCGCAGCCGAAATCGGTGCACCGAAAAGTCGGGCACTCAGGAAGGACTGGACGTCCTCGACGCTGAAGAAGTAGTTCGGCGTATTCGCGTTGTCCTCGACCGACATGCCGAGCTGTCCGAAACCGGTACCGGTGCGGTTGAACGACCGAAGAACGTGGAACAGACCGATGAACACAGGCGCCTGAGCAAGCACGGGTAGACAGCCCATGATCGGGTTGAATCCGTGCTCTTTTTGGAGCTTCTGCATCTCGACGGCCTGCCGCTGGCGGTCACCTGCATACTTCTTCTGCAGTGCCTTGATCTGCGGTTGCAGTTCCTGCATCTGGCGCGTGGTACGCACCTGCTTGACGAAAGGCTTGTACAGGATGGCGCGCAAGGTGAAGACGAGGAATACCACGGAGAGGGCCCACGTGAAGCCACTGTCCGGTCCCAGGAAGGGAATCGCCCCGAAAACCTTGTGCCAGACCCACAGGATCCCGGACACCGGATAGTAAATGAAGTCGAGCACGGCTCTATGTACTCCTCTGTTCGTCCACGTTCACCGGACAGTGGTGACGGCTACCCGGATGACGGCTACCCGCATGTTGGTGAGGGACCGAATCCGGCCCACCGGGCACGGGATCCCACCCACCAGGGTGCCAGGGCGCACATTTCGCCAGCCGGACCACCGTCAAGACAAGACCTTTGAGAACCCCGTGGGTGCGCAGGGATTCGACTGCGTACTCGCTACAGGTGGGTGTGAACCGGCAGGTCGGCAACCTCAGGGGCGACACATATGTCCGGTACAACTCGATCAGAAAGATAAGGATTCGCGCCGGCAGGGCACGGATGGTCGCCCACGTGGACGTCGTCGGGGTATCGGCACCCGCCACCGCGGCTCGCGACTCGTCGAGTGCGCTTTTCATGCGAAGTTACTCATGCGCAAGAAGATCCAATCGGGAGAGACCTGCACGAAGTTGCTTGTCCAGATCCCGGCTACTTGCAGTCGCGGCTCCCGGAAGAGCCCGAATCACCACATCGGTGGTGGCTGGAACAGCACCCACCAGGTCGATGCAGATATGACGAAGCCGGCGTGCGACTCGATGTCGAATCACCGCCGGCCCGACAGCCTTACTCACAACCAGTCCAAATCGTGGACCGCCGCTACTCACCAGCTCATCTGTCTGTCCACGGTCGAATGCGTGGACAACCAGATCGCGTCTTCCCATCCGGCGACCGCGTCGTACAGTCAACGAAAAGTCTGAATGACGACGCAATCGGTACGGCTCAGGCAACACCCCGAGCTCCTGAACCCAGTATCGGGATCAGGCGGTGAGGGATTCGCGGCCCTTACGGCGACGCGCCGAAACGATTGCACGACCCGCACGGGTCCGCATACGAAGACGGAAGCCGTGAACGCGCGCGCGGCGTCGGTTGTTCGGCTGGAACGTCCGCTTGCCCTTGGCCACGGTCAACACTCCTCGAAATTCATCGACGCCTCCCGGCGTCCTGGATCTAACATGGTCGAAAACTCAGGTGGTCAACCAGCAGTGACACACGACATCGCCGCTGGACTGAATCCAGCACGATACCGCCACCTCACCACAGGGTGACTGTTCGAGAGTACTGATGACTCCCGGTCAGGTCAAACTCGCTCACCTGCACTTCCTCTGCGAACGGGATGACCGACACGCCGAGGTTCGATAAATGCTTGCACCCCAACTTCCGATGTGCCAAACCGCTGTGAGGTTGCCGACACTGTTGCTAGCGTTGAAGCATGGTCTCGCCGATGAACCCTGATCGAGTGCCCAGCTCTCGACTTCACCGTTCTCATCTGCACATTCACCAGAATTCATCCACAGGGCACAGACGGTGTCCCGCCTTCGGTCACCCCGAGGGTTGCTGACGCACGTCACATCCCGGGTCGGTCCACCCCCTTCATCCAGACGTCCTGCGCAAAACCGCAGTTCAGGGCGGTAAATCTGGAAGTTTCACCTCGTAACGACGTCTTCACACCAGTCCTCCAAGCTTTGTCCACATCTGTGGATAATTGTGTGGAAACACAGTTCAGATGGCATATTCGTAGGTCCGTACGGGGTCCATCCTCAGGTCGGGGAACGCCCAATTCCACCTCGGCGACGGCACCGACATCTCGACAAACTGGGGAGGAACCACGTGAACGAGGATCCGAATGCGCTCGCACGGATCTGGATCGACGTCGTCGCTGACCTCACGTCCGATTCACCCGGTGGCGATCTGCCGCCGTTGACGCGTGGCCAGAAGGCATGGTTGGCACTCGTCAAACCGTTGACACTGGCCCAGGGTTTCGCTCTGCTCTCGGTTCCGTCGCCTTTCGCGCAGGAAGCGATCGAACGGGATCTTCGTGAACCGATCCTCCACGCGCTGGGCCGGCACCTCGGTGAACAAGTGGAGGGTCTCGGCGTTCGAATCGCAGCCCCGGTCGACAACGAACCCGACTCCGATCCTCCTCCCCGGGACCACCGACCCGAACCCGACCACCGGCACACTCCCCGGCATCTCGAGCCGTCGGCCACCAGTGCGGGCACCTATCGCCGTCGCCGATTCGGCTCCGGTGAAGACCAGCCCTACTCCGACACCACAGACTTCGAAGAGGTCGACGACGACAGTGAGGCGCTCGCGAGTGTCCACGAGTCGTGGCCGTCCTACTTCACGAAGCCACCGACGGGACCGGCGCCCACAGCGACGGGCGGCAACAGCCTGAACGCGAAGTACACCTTCGACACTTTCGTCATCGGCTCGTCGAACCGCTTCGCGCACGCGGCCGCCGTCGCCATCGCCGAGGCTCCTGCCCGCGCCTACAACCCGCTGTTCGTGTGGGGCGCGTCGGGCCTCGGCAAGACCCACCTGTTACATGCGGCCGGTCACTATGCGCAACGTCTCTTCCCAGGGATGCGGGTGAAGTACGTATCCACCGAGGAGTTCACCAACGACTTCATCAACAGCCTCCGGGACGACCGGAAAGTGGCGTTCAAGCGTCGCTACCGTGAGACCGACGTGCTGCTGGTCGACGACATTCAGTTCATCGAGGGTAAAGAGGGTATCCAGGAGGAGTTCTTCCACACCTTCAATACGCTTCACAATGCGAACAAGCAGATCGTCGTGTCTTCCGACCGACCGCCGAAGCAGCTCGCCACGCTGGAGGAACGCCTCCGCACCCGCTTCGAATGGGGCCTGATCACCGACGTCCAGCCGCCCGAACTCGAGACCCGCATTGCGATCCTCAGCAAGAAGGCCCGCATGGACCGGCTCGAGGTGCCGGACGACGTCCTCGAGTTGATCGCCAGCCGGATCGAGCGGAACATCCGGGAACTCGAGGGTGCGCTCATCCGGGTGACCGCTTTCGCCTCCCTGAACAGGCAGCCCCTGGACCTCACGCTGGCCGAGGTAGTCCTGCGTGATCTGATGCCGGATTCGTCGAGTCTCGAGATCAATGCGGCCACGATCATGGCCGTGACGGCTGAGTACTTCAACATGTCGATCGACGACCTGTGTGGCCCGGGCAAGGCCCGTCCGCTGGCGCAGGCGCGGCAGATCTCCATGTACCTGTGCCGTGAGCTGACGGACCTCTCGTTGCCGAAGATCGGTCAGACATTCGGCCGCGACCACACCACCGTCATGTACGCGGACAAGAAGATCCGCAAGGAGATGACGGAACGCCGGAAGGTCTACGACCAGGTCCAGGAGCTCACAGCCCGCATCAAGCAGCGCTCCAAGCGGTAGATCGTCGCCCTGCCTCCTCGTGCCCCGGTAGTTCGATTGCCGGGGCACGAGTCGTCGTGAGGGGTGTGGCCGGCGACGGCGGGTGGCTCGAGGCGTCCCTCGAGGGCCTCCTCGAGCCCTTTCCTCGAGGTCGCCCTCGAGGGGTTGCTCGAGCGTCGGCTCGAGGGGGTACTCGAGGGTGGGCGCACCGAGCGGGCGCGCGACACACCGGTGCAACACGCCGACGCCGAGACCTGGGGAAAAGCATTCACACCTGTGGATAAGTGTGGGGATGACGGGGAATCTCTGTGGACAGAACGTGCAGAACTTTGAACAACCTCGAGTAGTCCACACGGGTGCCTGATTGGTCCTCGAGTTTGTCCTCGAGAATTCCCCATGGGGCCGGGCGGACCGACCAGCGCCTAAGGCCGTTCGTCCACAGATTCCACAGGACCTAATAGTACTTCTGAATATTTCTTCTAAGAAACTCTTTCAAAACAGGCTTGGGGATCGAGTCGGTTCACAGGCCCCCGCCGGGGACTCGAGGACCGGGGCGTTCCGCTTTCAAGTTCGTCCTCGAGGGCTTACGGTTATGCATCGCCGCTCTGTGAAAGACTGCAGTGCCAGTGGTCACGGCTCGACCGTGCCGACCAACCGTGCTACCGAGAGGAACAACCCGGCGATGGAGCTTGGAAGCCTGAAGTTTCGCGTCTCCCGGGAAGAATTCGCTGATTCAGTGGCATGGGTCGCCCGCAGTCTGCCGTCGCGACCCCCTGTCCCGGTTCTCGGCGGGGTTCTCCTTGACGCAACCGAACAAGGGTTGACGGTTTCCGGATTCGACTACGAGGTGTCGGCCCAGGTGCGGGTTGCGGCAGAGGTCGGCAGTACGGGACAGGTCCTGGTGTCCGGCAAGCTGCTGGCTGACATCACGAAGGCCCTCCCGAACAAGCCGGTCGATGTGACCCTCGAAGGCACACGCGTTCTGATCGCCTGTGGAAGTGCCAAGTTCTCGCTGCCCACCATGCCGGTCGAGGACTACCCCCAGCTCCCGCAGTTGCCCCAGCAAACTGGTTCCATCCCCGCTGACCTGTTCTCCGAGGCAATCAGTCAGGTGGCGGTCGCTGCAGGCCGAGACGACACTCTGCCGATGCTGACGGGCATTCGTGTCGAGATCGAGAAGAGCACGATCGTGCTCGCCGCTACCGACAGGTTCCGTCTCGCCGTGCGGCAACTCGAGTGGTC
Organism: Rhodococcus sp. ZPP; assembly: GCF_017656075.1. Lineage (NCBI taxonomy): Bacteria > Bacillati > Actinomycetota > Actinomycetes > Mycobacteriales > Nocardiaceae > Rhodococcus > Rhodococcus sp. ZPP. The sequence continues at coordinate 3,380,890 of NZ_CP058638.1, read as the reverse complement.
GCCCACCAACCCCGACACGTCGGCTGCCGTCCTCATCCCTGCCAAGACCTTGTCCGAGTCGGCCAAAACTCTTGCCGGAGATGCTACTTCGCCCGTCGAGCTCGCTCTGGGTTCCGGCTCCGCCGTCGGCAACGACGGACTTCTCGGCATCGTCAACGACGGACGCCGCACCACCACCCGACTCCTCGACGCCGAGTTCCCGAAGTTCCGCCAGCTCCTGCCGTCCGAGCACACCGCCATGGCGACCGCCCCGATTGCCCCGCTCATCGAGGCCATCAAGCGTGTGGCGCTGGTCGCGGAGCGTGGCGCACAGGTCCGCCTCCAGTTCTCTGCCGAGGGACTCCTCCTCTCGGCCGGGGGTGACGACGCGGGCCGGGCCGAGGAAGGCCTCAACGCGGTTTTCCGCGGCGAGCCCCTGACCATTGCCTTCAACCCGGGTTATCTGATCGACGGACTCTCCTCGCTCCACAGCGAGGAGGTGCTGTTCGGTTTCACCACCCCGAGCCGTCCCGCCGTGCTGCGCCCCGCCACCGAAGAAGAGATCGAGCCGGACGATTCGGGTAACTTCTCGGCGCCCGAGAGCGCGTACACCTACCTGCTGATGCCGGTCCGCCTCCCCGGCTGACGCGTCGCTGGAAGCGAAAGGGTCACTGTCGGAAGAAGTCTCACGAGCGGACGGAGATCACGATGCAGGTCGGGTTGGTCGGACTCGGGAAAATGGGATTCAACATGCGTGAGCGTCTGCGCGCGCACGGTCACGAGGTAGTCGGCTACGACCCTCGTCCCGAGGTCACCGACGTGGCATCCCTGACGGAACTCGCGCAGCGACTCGAGTCTCCGCGAGTCGTGTGGGTGATGGTTCCGGCGGGGAAGATCACCCAGGACACCGTGTCGGAGCTGTCGACCGTGCTCGAGTCCGGGGACCTGGTCATCGACGGTGGAAACTCGAGATATACCGACGACCGTGTGCACGGCGAGATGCTGGCGTCCCGGAATATCGGTTACCTGGACTGCGGTGTGTCCGGCGGAGTCTGGGGACTCGAGAACGGTTACGGGCTGATGGTCGGTGGCGCGGAAGCCGATGTCGCACGGGCACTTCCGATCTTCGATGCGCTTCGCCCCGAAGGAGAGCGGGCGGACGGCTTCGTCCACGCAGGTCCGATCGGAGCCGGCCACTACGCGAAGATGATTCACAACGGCATCGAATACGGCCTGATGCAGGCGTACGCCGAGGGATACGAATTACTCGAGGCCGAAGAGCTCGTTACCGACGTTCACGGTGTTCTCCGCGCGTGGACCAAGGGCACCGTCGTGCGGTCGTGGCTGCTCGAACTTCTGGTCAAGGCGCTGGGTGACGACCCAGATTTCGCGGAAATCTCCGGGTACACAGAGGATTCCGGTGAGGGCCGCTGGACGGTGCAGGAAGCGATCAACCATGCCGTTCCGGCGCCCGTGATCTCGGCGGCGCTGTTCGCGCGTTTCGCCTCGCGGCAGGACGATTCCCCGGCCATGAAGGCGGTGTCCGCGCTACGCAACCAGTTCGGTGGACACGCTGTGAAGAAGGCCGTGGGCGAGCCGGAAACCGGCTCTGGAACATAGGTGTTCGTCCGCGCATTCTCGCTCAGAGACTTTCGGTCCTGGGACGCACTGAGCCTCGACCTGCGTCCGGGGTGCACCGTCTTCGTCGGTCCCAACGGGCACGGCAAGACGAACGTGCTCGAGGCGCTGGGATATCTGTCCACCCTGTCGTCGCATCGAGTCAGTTCGGATGCTCCGCTGATCAGGACGGGTACCGGACAGGCCTTCGCGGGCGCGACCGTCGTCAATGCCGGTCGGGAACTGACGGTGGACGTCGAACTGATCGAGGGTAAGTCCAACAAGGCCCGGATCAATCGATCGCCGACTCGTCGTCCGCGCGAGATTCTGGGGATCTTGCAGACGGTGTTGTTCGCCCCCGAGGATCTGTCCTTGGTTCGCGGCGACCCGGGAGATCGGCGTCGCTACCTCGATGAACTCCTCACTTCCCGGATCCCGCGGATGGCGGCGGTGCGTGCGGACTACGACCGTGTCCTACGGCAGCGGTCGGCGCTGCTGAAGACGGCCGGTGGTGCGTTGCGGCGGGTCTCGCGCAGCGGCTCTTCCGCCAGTGAGGACGGCGCAAGCGCTCTGGCGACCCTCGAGGTGTGGGATGGGCATCTGGCCGCGCACGGTGCTCAACTGCTCGCCGGGCGGCTACAACTCGTCCACGACCTCGCCCCTCATCTGGCGGAGTCGTACCGATCGCTCGCTCCCGAATCCAGACCGGCAAGTATCCGTTACCGCTCGAGCCTCGGCTCGTCCCTCCCGCCGGACTTCTCCGACCCGTCACGGAATCCCGCGCAGGATGACGTCGCCTTTCTCGAGGAGCGATTCCTTCACGAGTTGTCGGTGATGAGGTCGAAGGAGATCGAGCGGGGGGTGTGCCTGGTCGGACCTCATCGCGACGATCTCGAATTGCAGCTCGGCGACACACCTGCCAAGGGGTTCGCGAGCCACGGGGAGTCCTGGTCGTTCGCCTTGTCTCTGCGACTGGGGGCGTTCGCGTTGCTGCGAGCAGACGGCAGTGATCCGGTTCTGATGCTGGACGACGTATTCGCGGAGCTGGACCGGCGTCGTCGCAGTGCGCTCGCCCGCGTCGCCGTGGACGCCGAACAGGTACTCATCACCGCAGCGGTGCCGGAGGACGTTCCTGCAGAACTCGATGCCGTCCGGTTCGGTGTGGAGGCCCGCGACACGGATCGAGGACGCATCTCGCAGATTACGGACAAGAGTAAGGAGCTGCCTGATGACGGAGGGTCATGACCCCACCCCCGCGGAGACTCCGGAACCGGAGTTGAAGGGTGTCGACCTCGCCCGGCGCGCCCTCGAGGAGGCACGGGCCGCCGCAAAGGCGAGCGGTAAATCTGTGGGCCAGGGTCGGCGTTCCGGAACGGGGGTTCGGAGCCTGCGTGCCCGTCGCCGGCGTGGGTGGTCGGGTCCGGGGCCCGACGATCGTGATCCGCAGCCGTTCGGTGCGCTGACGAGCGCACTCGCGAAACAACGAGGCTGGGCACCCAAGGTGTCCGAGGGGACGGTTCTGGGCCGGTGGACGCAGGTTGTCGGTGAGGACATTGCCTCGCACGCCGAGCCGACCGGGCTTCGTGACGGAATCTTGAGTGTGTCCGCGGAGTCGACTGCGTGGGCTACCCAGCTGCGAATGATGCAATCACAGATACTCGCGAAGATTGCCGCGGCCGTCGGTGACGGCGTCGTGAAGTCACTGCGTATCACCGGCCCCTCTGCTCCGAGCTGGCGAAAGGGTGAGCGACACGTGCGCGGTCGCGGGCCGAGGGACACCTACGGCTGAGCTGATTCGGTGACAGGCCCTGGCCGTATCTGATACCCGATGTTACAGTTACCTCGAGTTGTTGAGTGAACTGTGCCACATCGAATCCGCGTGGCTCAGTGGTCGGCACGAAGGAGTAACCGAATGTCCGCCCCGACTGCACCGCGTAACCGAACGGCGATCCCGGAACCGGATCACATCCTGTTGCAGGCCAGAAACGTCGAGTTCGACTGGTCGAACCTCCCTATGCACTGGATCCCGGGCGATCCGTTCAGCACGCATGTTCTGAACGTTCTGCACCTTCTCCTCCCCGCAGGAGAGGAGTGGTTCGTCGACACGTTCAAGGAGGCGCTGCCCCTGATCGAGGACGAGCAACTGCGTGACGACGTCGTGGGCTTCATCGGCCAGGAGGCAATGCACTCCAACGCCCACTCAGGGGTGTTGATTCATCTGAAGGAGAAGGGCCTCGATCCCACGCCCTTCACCGATCAGATGGAATGGACCTTCAAGAAGATTCTGGGACCGCGCCCACTGACCGGGTTGCGGGAAAAGAACCACTTGATCGAGCGCCTCGCCGTCATCGCCGCCATCGAGCACATCACTGCATTCCTCGGTGACTGGGTGCTCAATGCCGAGGGTCTCGATCGCGCGGGCGTGCACCCGACCATGCTCGACCTGCTGCGGTGGCACGGTGCCGAGGAGGTAGAACATCGCTCCGTCGCCTATGACGTCATGCGGTACTTCGACAAGCGTGAATCCCGGCGCATTCGTACCCAGCTGATCGTGACGCCGGTGATCGTATGGCTGTGGGTGCGGGGAACCCGTTTCCTCATGCGTAACGATCCTGAACTCGCCCCGTGGTCGGAACATCGGCGTAAGCCGCATCTGTCCGACTTCTTCGCGGCGGGTAAGCGTGGAACCTTGCCCACGGCATGGGAACTGACGAAAAGAATGTCGACGTATTTCACTCGGTCGTACCACCCCTCGAACGAGGGGTCGACGGCGCAGGCGGTGAAGTACCTGGCGTCGTCGCCGGCGGCACAGGCGGCGCAACGATGAAACTCGCTTCCATGCGAAACGTCCTGAAAGCCAAGGGCCTTACTCGCTACGACGCACCGCCGGACATCAAGGGTCGAGAACGACCGGACCGCGCCATGCGTATCACCGAGGCCGTCGCCGAGAAGTACCTCCGTGTACTCACGGCCTACGAGTACAACCCGGTGGTTGCCGGGCACAATCCCGACAGCGCGATGACGCTCGTCGTGTCGCACCGCCAGGTCGTGGCCCGCGATGCCAACGTGGTGTTGCTCCGGTTCGAGTCGGAAGACGGTGCGGCCCTTCCCGAGTGGCACCCCGGGTCACATCTCGACTTCCACCTGCCCTCCGGTCTTCGGCGCCAGTACTCGTTGTGCGGCGATCCGTCCGATCGACACGGTTACAGTGTCGCCGTCCGGCGAATCCCGGACGGGGGCGGCGGCTCCGTCGAGATGCACGCGCTCGAGCCCGGGTCCTCGGTGACGGTCCGCGGTCCCCGTAACGGGTTTCCGTTCGTCGGTGAGGGCAGCGCGCTGTTCGTCGCAGGCGGTATCGGAATCACTCCCATCCTGGCGATGGTGAGGGCGGCTCGAGAACTCGGAATGGATTGGCAGTTCGTCTATTCCGGGCGTTCGCGCGAATCGATGCCGTTCCTCGACGAAATCGAAACCTTCGACCCCTCACGCGTGTTCATCCGGCCCGACGACGAGTTCGGACTGCCGAGCTCGACCGACCTGCTCGAGCGTGCGGTCCCCGGCGGTGCGGTCTACTGTTGCGGGCCCACCCCGATGCTCGAATCGGTTCGGCGCGGATTTGCGTCGAGTCCCGCCGCGGCGCTGCATTTCGAACGATTCGGTGCACCACCGGTACTCGACGGCCGCGAGTTCGAAGTACAACTGGTGAGCACCGGCGAGGTGCTGACCGTTCCCGCCGACGAGTCGGCGCTGAGCGTGATCAAGGACAGGCTGCCCGGTGTCGGATATTCGTGCCAGCAGGGTTTCTGCGGTACCTGCCGGGTAAAGGTGCTGGCGGGCAAGGCGGAACACCGTGAGAACCGGCTCACCGACACCGAACAACAGGACGAAATGCTCATCTGTGTCTCCCGTTCCGAGGGCGGTCGTCTCGTCCTCGACCTGTGAACCGACGACACCGACGACACCAAAGCTTCGAAAGAGTCGAGGACCCTTCATGAGTGCACACATCCCCGGCACTGCCGTGCGGATTTCCAACGGACCCGTGGAACTCGCGGTGTTCGAACAGGGCAATCCTGCCGGCGACACCATCGTCCTGGTACACGGCTGGCCGGACACCCATGAGTTGTGGCAACGCGTGGTGCCCTTCCTGGCGGAGCGTTTCCGGGTGATCAGCTACGACAGTCGCGGGGCAGGGGACAGCACCGTGCCCACCCGCGTGGCGGACTATCGACTGCCCGAGCTGGCGGGTGACCTGTTCGCGGTCATCGACGCGGTGAGCCCGGGTAAGCCGGTTCACGTCCTCGCCCACGACTGGGGGTCGGTGGAGGCGTGGGAAGCCGTCTGTGAGCAGGGGGCCGCCGAGCGGATCGCGTCCTTCACGTCGGTGTCCGGGCCCAACCTCGATCACCTGGGCAAGTGGATGCGCCGCCGGATATCGGACCGCAGCTTCGGTGGACCGCTCGCCCAGGCGGTGGCGTCGGCCTACACGGTTCTGTTCCAGATTCCCGGGCTGGCCACACTGCCGCTTCGGCTGTGGTTCTCGCGTCACTGGCCGGCATTCCTGAAATTTTTCGACGGACTCGACCCAGCGCTCGTGCAGCCCGGCCCGACGCTGGCGGACGACATGGTGAACGGTCTGAAGCTCTACCGGGCGAATATCAGGACGTGTCTCGGCAGGCCCCGCGACCGCTACACGGACGTGCCGGTTCAGCTGATTCTCAACGCCAGAGACAAGGCAGTGCGCCCGGTGGGCTACGAGGACACCGAGAAATGGGCGCCCGACCTGCGACGTCGTCACATCGACGCCGGACACTGGTCACCGATCTCGCACGCGGAGGACATTGCCCAGCTCACGGCGGAGTTCGTCCTCGATCTCGACGAGCGGGCGTTCCGCGATGTCGAGGAGCGCGGCGCCTGACGAATCTCAGGGCCGTTCGGCCTAGGTTTTCACCCCCGAACCATCCTGAAAATTCGCCTACGGGCCGCTCAGGGGTGTCATAGCCCTCTTGTGGCCGTGGCGTACCAGTATGATGGCCGAGGTAACTAGCGGCAAGATTCCCGACTCTCGTTCTCCGCAGGCCCGGACAGGGCGGCGGACGCGTGTGCCGGGTATTGGACGGAGAAGGAGAGCTACCCACCCGTGGCTGCCCAGAAGTCAGACAAAAGCACCTCCAGCAAGGACTACGGCGCTTCTTCCATCACCGTCCTCGAAGGACTCGAAGCAGTTCGTAAGCGACCGGGTATGTACATCGGTTCCACCGGTGAACGCGGTCTGCACCACCTGATCTGGGAAGTCGTCGACAACTCGGTCGACGAGGCCATGGCCGGCTACGCCAGCAAGGTCGAGATCACCCTTCTCGAGGACGGCGGAGTCCAGGTCGTCGACGACGGTCGTGGCATTCCGGTCGGAATGCACGCGTCCGGAGTTCCCACCGTCGAGGTGGTCCTCACCCAGCTGCACGCCGGCGGAAAGTTCGACTCCGACTCGTACGCCGTCTCCGGTGGTCTGCACGGTGTCGGTATCTCCGTGGTGAACGCGCTGTCCACCACCCTCGAGGTCGACATCAAGCGCGACGGCTTCCGCTGGACCCAGACCTACACGGATTCCAAGCCCGGCGAGCTCGTCAAGGGCGACCCCACCAAGGAAACTGGAACGACCGTCCGGTTCTGGGCCGACTCGAACATCTTCGAGACCACCACCTACAGCTTCGAGACGGTCGCGCGGCGCCTGCAGGAAATGGCATTCCTGAACAAGGGCCTGACGATCACGCTCACCGACGAGCGCGTCAGCGACGCCGAGGTCACCGAGGAGGTCGTCAGCCAGGTCGCGGAAGCGCCGAAGACCGCGGAGGACGAATCCGCCGAGGCGCAGTCCCCCGCCGTCCACAAGGTCAAGACCCGCATCTACCACTACCCGGGCGGTCTCGAAGACTACGTGCGGCACATCAACCGCACGAAGCAGCCGATCCACAACTCCGTCGTCGGGTTCACCGCCAAGGGCACCGGCCACGAGCTCGAGGTGGCAATGCAGTGGAACTCCGGTTACTCGGAGTCGGTGCACACGTTCGCCAACACGATCAACACCCACGAAGGCGGCACCCATGAGGAGGGTTTCCGGTCGGCGCTGACCGCAACGGTCAACAAGTACGCGCTCGACAAGAAGCTCCTCAAGGAGAAAGACCCCAAGCTGACCGGTGACGACATTCGTGAAGGTCTCGCGGCCATCATCTCGGTGAAGGTGTCCGAGCCGCAGTTCGAAGGACAGACCAAGACCAAGCTCGGCAACACCGAGGTCAGGTCCTTCGTGCAGAAGGCGTGTAACGAGCACCTGTCGCACTGGTTCGAGGCCAACCCCGCAGACGCGAAGACCATCGTCAACAAGGCGGTGTCCTCGGCGCAGGCGCGCGTGGCGGCACGTAAGGCGCGCGAGCTCGTGCGTCGCAAGAGCGCCACTGACCTCGGTGGTCTACCGGGCAAGCTCGCCGACTGCCGGTCCAACGACCCCAGCAAATCCGAGATCTACATTGTGGAGGGTGACTCCGCAGGCGGCTCGGCCAAGTCGGGGCGTGACTCGATGTACCAGGCAATCCTGCCGCTGCGCGGAAAAATCATCAACGTCGAGAAGGCGCGCATCGACCGTGTCCTGAAGAACACCGAAGTCCAGTCGATCATCACTGCGTTCGGCACCGGAATTCACGACGAGTTCGACATCGCCAAGCTCCGGTACCACAAGATCGTGCTGATGGCCGACGCCGACGTCGACGGCCAGCACATCGCAACGCTGCTGCTCACGCTGCTGTTCCGCTTCATGCGCCCGCTCGTCGAGCACGGTCACGTCTACCTCGCGCAACCGCCGCTCTACAAGCTCAAGTGGCAGCGCAGCGACCCGGAGTTCGCGTACTCCGACCGCGAGCGGGACGTCCTGGTGAAGGCCGGTCTCGAGTCCGGCAAGAAGATCAACAAGGACGACGGCATCCAGCGGTACAAGGGTCTCGGCGAGATGAACGCCAAGGAATTGTGGGAGACCACCATGGATCCGACGGTGCGTGTGCTGCGTCTCGTCACCCTCGACGACGCCGCCGCCGCCGATGAACTGTTCAGCGTCCTCATGGGCGAGGACGTGGAGGCCCGGCGTAGCTTCATCACCCGTAACGCCAAGGACGTTCGCTTCCTCGACGTGTAGGTATCGGGCGCAGATCCACACCGAAGTCGTTGCAGCCACCGGCGGGCAGAGCCCCCGGTGGCTGCGCCGTATACGGGTGACCGATGCCTCGACTCCGCCACGATCTCGACTGCGCCGCGCGGTTCTGTGTAGCCTGGGCCGCTGATCAACCCGCAGAAACGGGAACGTACGAGATCAGTGGTGCGCATGTTACTCGAAAGTAAGAGTCGGTGAAGTTCTGTGGTAGAACGTTCCCCGTGGGGACGTGATGAACTCGTTACATTCGGAGATGGGTGCGCCGGGCAGCGCCGCACGGCGCGCAACTGATCGATCACTTCCCTCCGTCGTCACGTGTCGTCGCGGCCGACCGTCTGCTGCCGCGGGCGTGGTTTCGAACACCGACCCGCGATCGATGAATGGGTGGAAAGGAAGCGTGGGATGAGCGACGATTCGCCGCCCCGGGCAAAGTTCTGGGATATCGAGGGCTGGGGGCTGCGATGGAAGGTCACTGCAGTCCTCGCGGTCCCCGTCACGGTCGCCATGGTGCTCGGTGGGCTCCGAGTGCAGAGCGAACTGAGTAACGCCGTTCACTTCACCGAGGCCGCCGACCAGATCGTCGGCGTCCCCGGCATCGTGGCCCTCGAGGCAGCGATGGGCACCGTCGCCAGCGGTTATGCATCCGGCACGCTCACCAAGGAAGACCGGGAAACTACGGAGACACTGATGGCTGAGGTGTCCGAGCAGGCCCGCAACCCAGAACTTCAACCGACCGTTGCCTCGTCGATCCGCCAGACGGTGTCGGATGGGCGTGCACTTCTGAACCTGATGGACTCCCCAGGGGTCAGCGCTGACCTGATCGCGGAACGAAACCAAGTGTTCGCAAAGGATTTCATTGGTGTAGTGGATAACATCGTGCGGCCGATTGACGACAGCGAAGTGGTCGACAAGGGATACCTGCTGTCCAGCGCGTGGCAGGCGCAGCGCAGGTTGTTCGATCAGGCTATGGGTCTCATCGCGGTCAAGGACGCCTACGCGGGCCCGCAGGGCCGGGAGAAGGCGCGAAACGGCGACCTTCCCATGTCGTCCGTGGTCGCCGCGGCCGGTGCCGAATCCAGCCTTCTCGACGTTCTGAACAGGTACTACCCGAAGGACGATGCTCGGCTCACGACCCTGCGCGACAACATCGCCGCCCGCAACGCGCTCATCGATCAGGGTCTTGCCGATGCAGCGCGGGGCGGGGTCCTCCCCATCCTGCAGCTGCGTTCCTCGCTGATCGGCAGCCGTGACGTCTACCAGGAGCTGACGAGCGAGGCTGCGCAGGACATCGCCGCCACGGTGCAGACGCGGGCAGCAGAGACTCGGTCCGCCGCGCTGCGCGATACCGCCATCGTCCTCGGCACACTGCTCGCCGCTCTCGTCCTGGCACTCCTCGTGTCGCGGTCGCTGATCGGCCCGATTCGACGACTGCGGTATGGCGCCCTGAAGGCGGCCCGCCGCGACCTGCCGGAGGCGATCGAGCAGATCAGGTCCAGCGACGATCCGAAAGATCTGTCATTCGATCCGGTGGCCGTGCATTCGACGGAGGAGATCGGACAGCTCGCCCGCGCCGTCGACGACATCCACGGTCAGGCCCTCAAACTCGCCGGTGAGCAGGCGCAACTGCGCCTCCAGATCAACGACATGTTCGAAACCCTCGCCCGCCGGAGCAAGTCGCTGGTCGACCAGCAGCTCGGACTCATCGAAAACCTCGAGTTCGAGGAAAAGGACCCGAAGCGACTCGAGAGCCTCTTCCGGCTCGACCACCTGGCCGCGCGTATGCGCCGAAACGGTGAGAACCTCCTCATCCTGGCCGGTACCCGGGTGCGTCGTTCCCAGGCGGCGCCCATTGCTCTCGGCGACGTTCTGCGTGCCGCGATCTCCGAGGTGGAGGACTATCAGCGCGTCCAGATGGGAGCGACACCGGAAGGTGCCCTCAGCGGTGCCGTCGTCACCGACGTCGTCCACCTTCTCGCCGAACTCGTCGACAACTCGCTGCGGGCCTCACCACCCGACACGGTGGTCACGTTCAGCTTTGCCCGGGCGGTCGACGGCGGGGTGCTCCTCGAGATCGCCGACCGCGGCATCGGTATCCCGGCCGACGACATGCGGGACATCAACGAGCGGCTCGCATCCGGCGGCGAGGTCGGTCCGGATACGGCACGCCACATGGGTCTGTTCGTGGTGAGCCGGCTCGCCGAGCGGCACGGTCTCACGGTGCGGCTGCGGTCCACTTTCGACACCGCACGCAACCCAGGCGTGACCGTCAGTATTCATATCCCCAACGCACTGATCGTGTCGCAGGCGGCTCGTCAGGACACCGGCTCGCAGCGCAAGATCAACCAGGCGCCCGTCCGGGCGGCCATCCCGGCGCCCGCGCCTCGGCGGGACGACGCGCAGCAGCCCTCTACCCGGGGCGTTCTGCCCACCCGCACGCCGCAATCTCGGCCGGATCCGACGCCCACCACCGCCGCACCCGCCGTCACCACGGCGTCGGGGACGAGCCTGCCTCGTCGTCAGCCCGGCGCGAGCGGTATCGCCGGCGACCCAGGTACGCCGGCCGCGGCACCGAACGGTCAGTCGCCGGACACCGTGAACGTCCGCGGAACCGGTGCCATGCCGAAACTGCCCGTGCGACGACCGCAGGCGGCTACCCCCACAACGCCGGCTGCCGGACCTCGGTTGCCGCAGCTCCCGCGGCGCGAAGACCGCCCGGTGCCGGACCGCTCCGCGTCTACGCCGACGCCGCCCTCCGCATCCGCGGATCAGGCACCCGTGCGGCACCGCTACCGCACCGATCCGGCCAAGACGGCGTCGTTCTTCCAGTCTCGAATCGATCCGCCTCCGGCGGAGGCAGTGCAGCGGCCTGGCGGAGGTACTCCGATCTTCGCCGACATGGTGTCCGACTGGCTCACCGATCCGACGGGATACGAAGGCGCCCCCGGTGTCTGGCAGTCCGCCGGTGACGCGGGCTGGTCCGCCGTCGAGCGAGTCACGTCGGCCCCCGTCGAGGTGGACCCCGAGATCGGCCTGCCGAAACGTCGGCCCGGCGAACGCCTGCTTCCCGGCACGGTCGAGGGCGCGCACAATACGGGGACGCTGCGACGCGTGCGCGATCCTGAGACAATTCGCGCCAATCTCAGCCGTCACCAACAGGGCGTCCGAAACGGCAGGGCCACGAAGCTCGCGCAACGCAACAGCCTCGCGGAACGCAACATCATTGAAGGAGACCAATGAACACCGCTCATGGATCCGACGTCACGCGACCTCTCGACTGGTTGGTGTCCAACTTCGCCAGCGACGTACCCGGCGTCTCCCATGCCGTGCTCGTGTCGGCGGACGGCCTCCTCATGGCGGCCAGCGCCCACCTGCCGATCGACCGGGCCGAGCAGCTCGCCGCGGTGACCTCCGGGCTCGCCAGCCTGTCGGCGGGGGTGTCACGCCTCTTCGAAGGTGGTGGAGTGCTCCAGTCGGTGGTGGAGATGCAGCACGGCTACCTGCTGTTGATGAGCGTCGGTGACGGATCCCATCTCGCCACCCTCACGGACGCCGAATGCGACATCGGGCAGGTCGGGTACGAGATGGCAATCCTCGTCGATCGCGTCGGCGCGTCGGTCGAGGCGACGCCGCGCACTCCGCAGGGCCTCTGACTTCGAGATGGCCATGGACGACCAGCACTTCGAGCATCCGGGACCGAATATCGTTCGCCCGTACTCGCTGACGTCGGGGCGAACCCGGCCGGCGGTCGAGCTCGCTCTCGAAGCTTTGATCCAGGCGTTGCCGCAGTCGGTGGACCGGCAATGGGAACTCGACGATGTCAACGCGGCCATCGTCGCGTTGTGTCAGCAGTCGCCGTCGGTCGCCGAGATCGCCGCCCGGGTCGGGGTGCCCTTGGGGGTGGCCCGCGTCCTGGTGGCCGACCTCGTCGAGGCTGGTCATCTGCAGATCCTGGCAACCCTGAAGGAAGATTCGACCGACTCCGAACGTCGTGAACTCATCGAAAGGGTCCTCAGTGGACTTCGCGAAATCTGAACCCCGCAACCGGGTGACCTCGACCAAGATCGTGATCGCCGGTGGGTTCGGCGTCGGCAAGACCACGCTGGTCGGTGCTGTCTCCGAGATCGTCCCCCTGCGGACCGAGGCGCTCGTCACCAACGCGAGCGACGGCGTCGACAACCTGGCTGCCACCCCGCAGAAGGGCACGACCACGGTCGCGATGGACTTCGGTCGCATCAGCCTGGCCGACGACCTGGTCCTCTACCTGTTCGGAACGCCGGGGCAGCACCGGTTCTGGTTCATGTGGGACGACCTCATCCGCGGCGCGATCGGGGCGATCGTCCTGATCGACACCCGCCGACTGGACGAGAGCTTCGCGGCGGTCGATTTCTTCGAGGCCCGTCGCCTGCCGTTCCTGGTCGCGATCAACGAGTTCGACGACGCGCCGCGTTATCCGATCGAGGACATCCGCGCAGCGCTCGCGATATCGGAGGATGTGCCGATCATTCCCATCGATGCCCGCGATCGGGAGTCGGCGAAGCAGGCGCTCGTGGCGATCACCGAATATGCACTGACCAAGCTTCACACGGCCGTGTACTGAGGATTCGAACAATGTCGGACGAGTTACAGCAGTTCTCCATGGGCACGTGGGTGGTCGGTCTTGCCGTGGTCACCGCGTTCATCGGCCTCTTCGTCGGTATTGCCAGTGGCCGCAAGGCGATGACGGCGACGAGCCCGCGTCAGCGCTACCTCTGGCTGGCGTGGGGTGCGTTGTCGATCGGTGGCATCGGGGCGTGGCTGCCGCACTACATCGCAATGGTCGGGTTCGAGGTCGCGGGAAGCACCCTGCGTTACGACGCCCTGTGGATCGTGGGGTCGTTCGCGGTACCTGTGCTCGCAGCCGGCGTGGCGTTGCTGATCATCAGTCCGCCGCCGAGTAAGCATCGGCGGCCGACCACCTCGGTGGAGATCAGCCGGCTGGCCGCAGCTGCCGCGATCCTCGGTCTCGGTCTCGCCGGCATGCACCTGGCCATCGTCTCCTCGCTCGTGATCCAGGGATCCGTGAGTTTCGACCCGGTGCTGACGGGTGTGGCAGCGGTAATCGGCCTGGTCCTCGGTGCCGCGATCATGTGGTCGATCTCGATTCTCGATTCGCGGGCGCTGCGTCTGGTCGCGTCGCTGGTGGTGGCGGCCGCCCTGGTGGCCATGCACTACACGGGTGTGTTCGGGCTGAGCGTGACGGTCGATCCGGAGGCGCCGCGCCCCGACGGTCTCGAGGTGTTCTCCATCCTGTTCCCGGTCTTCGTGCTGGGCATGCTGGTAGTGACGATCCCGATCACGGCGCTGCTGATGGCGCCCGACCGGGTGGCCGCCGAACTCGAACTCGAGGCCGACATGCTGGCCGCCGAATCGCTCGCGGCCGAAAGCCGCGGTAGGGAACTGGAACTGCGGTAGCGGACACGCGGAACCCGCCCTGTTCAGGAGTGCATCCGAGTCCTTCACCGTTCCAGCTGACCTGCACCTATAGACTCGGGTGGTTGCGTGACGTCGTGCAGGACCACTCGTCCGCGAGGAGACGTCAAGCCGAGTAGAAGAAGGAGCTCATGACTGACACAACGTTGCCGCCGGAGGGACCGGGGCACGACCGCATCGAGCCCGTCGACATTCAGCAGGAGATGCAGAGCAGCTACATCGATTACGCCATGAGCGTGATCGTGGGCCGCGCGCTGCCCGACGTGCGGGACGGCCTCAAGCCGGTGCACCGGCGTGTCCTGTACGCAATGTACGACAACGGTTACCGGCCCGACCGCGGTTATGTGAAGTCTGCGCGACCGGTGGCCGAGACCATGGGTAACTACCACCCCCACGGTGACGCTTCCATCTACGACACCCTCGTGCGCATGGCGCAGCCGTGGTCGCTGCGCTACCCGCTCGTCGACGGTCAGGGCAACTTCGGTTCCCGCGGTAACGACGGCGCCGCAGCCATGCGGTACACGGAGTGCCGCCTGACTCCGCTGGCCATGGAAATGCTGCGCGAGATCGACCACGAGACTGTCGATTTTGCTCCGAACTACGACGGCCGGACACAAGAGCCGACAGTTCTCCCCAGCCGTATCCCCAACCTGTTGATCAATGGTTCCGGTGGCATCGCCGTCGGTATGGCCACCAACATCCCGCCGCACAACCTGCGCGAGGTGGCCGAGGCGATCTACTGGGCTCTGGAGAACTGGGAAGCCGACGAGGAGTCCACCCTCACGGCCGTCATGGAACGGGTCAAGGGACCCGACTTCCCGACACACGGTCTGATCGTCGGTGGTCAGGGCATCCATGACGCGTACACCACGGGTCGCGGATCGGTCCGGATGCGCGGTGTGGTGGAGATCGAGGAAGACGCCAAGGGGCGCACCACGATCGTCATCACCGAACTGCCGTTCCAGGTCAACCCGGACAACCTGATCACGTCGATCGCCGAACAGGTCCGCGATGCCAAGATCGCCGGCATCTCCGACATTCACGACGAGTCCTCGGACCGTGCGGGTATGCGCATCGTCGTCACCGTCAAGCGTGACGCGGTCGCCAAGGTCGTCCTCAACAACCTGTACAAGCACACTCAGCTGCAGACCAGCTTCGGGTGCAACATGCTGTCCATCGTCGACGGTGTGCCCCGCACGCTGCGCCTGGACCAGATGATCCGGCACTACGTC
Organism: Rhodococcus sp. ZPP; assembly: GCF_017656075.1. Taxonomy (NCBI): domain Bacteria; kingdom Bacillati; phylum Actinomycetota; class Actinomycetes; order Mycobacteriales; family Nocardiaceae; genus Rhodococcus; species Rhodococcus sp. ZPP. The sequence goes on along the minus strand of NZ_CP058638.1, from coordinate 3,365,398 downwards.
GTCCACCAGGTCGAGGTCATCCGCCGTCGTACCGAGTACCTGCTCCGCAAGGCCGAAGAACGCGCGCACATCCTGCGTGGACTCGTCAAGGCGCTCGACGCCCTCGACGAGGTCATCGCCCTGATCCGCGCCTCGCAGACGGTCGACATCGCGCGCGCCGGCCTGATGGAACTCCTCGACGTCGACGAGATCCAGGCCGATGCGATCCTCGCCATGCAGCTGCGTCGTCTCGCGGCTCTCGAGCGTCAGAAGATCGTCGACGAACTCGCCGAGATCGAACGTGAGATCGCCGACCTGCAGGACATCCTTGCCGAGCCCGAACGCCAGCGTGCGATCGTGCGGGACGAGCTGAAGGAGATCGTCGACAAGCACGGTGACGATCGACGCACCCGCATCGTCGCGGCCGACGGTGACGTGGCCGACGAAGACCTCATCGCCCGCGAAGACGTCGTCGTCACCATCACCGAGACCGGCTACGCCAAGCGCACCAAGACCGACCTGTACCGCTCGCAGAAGCGTGGCGGCAAGGGTGTGCAGGGCGCCGGCCTCAAGCAGGACGACATCGTGTCGCACTTCTTCGTCAGCTCCACGCACGACTGGCTGCTGTTCTTCACGACGAAGGGCCGCGTGTACCGGGCCAAGGCCTACGAGCTTCCGGAAGCGAGCCGCACGGCGCGCGGCCAGCATGTGGCCAACCTGCTGGCCTTCCAGCCGGACGAGCGGATCCAGAGCGTCATCAAGATCAAGACCTACGAGGACGCGCCGTATCTCGTCCTCGCCACCCGCAACGGCCTGGTCAAGAAGTCGAAACTCACCGATTTCGACTCCAACCGGTCCGGCGGCATCGTCGCCGTCAACCTGCGCGGTGAGGACGAACTGGTGGGCGCCGTGCTGTGTTCCGCCAACGAAGACCTTCTGCTGGTGTCGGCGAAGGGGCAGTCGATCCGTTTCTCGGCCACCGACGAGGTGCTGCGCCCGATGGGCCGCGCCACGTCCGGTGTCCAGGGCATGCGGTTCAACGAGGACGACGAGCTGCTGTCGCTCAACGTCGTGCGCGAAGGCACCTATCTGCTGGTCGCGACGTCGGGCGGGTACAGCAAGCGCACCCCGATCGAGGATTACGTGCCACAGGGACGGGGCGGAAAGGGCGTACTCACGATCCAGTACGACCCGAAACGTGGCACCCTGGTCGGAGCGCTCATCGTGAACGATGACGACGAGCTCTACGCGATCACCTCGGGCGGTGGCGTCATCCGCACCGCCGCCAAGCAAGTCCGCAGGGCCGGTCGGCAGACCAAGGGCGTTCGGTTGATGAACCTCGGGGAAGGCGACACCCTGCTCGCGATCGCGCGCAATGCCGACGAACCGGACGAGCCCGAAGACAACGCCGAGAGCAGCGGCAAAGGAGCTAAGGAGTCCTAGTGAGCACTCCCAACCAGCCAGGCGGTGACAAGCCGAGCGCGGGTTCTGCCGGGTCGGCGGCCTCCGAGCAGCACGCCACCCGCACGCCCGAGAACGGCTCTGCCCGGTCGAACCCCACCTCGGGTTCGACCCCAGGTCAGGCGCCTGCGGGTCGTGGGCCCGGCCCCGCGGCAGGTCCCGCTGCCCGGCCCGGCGCGGCGCCGCCGCAACATCAGGGGCCTCGTACCCAGGCTCCCCACACGCAGGCACCCCAGAGTCGGCCCTTGCCGCCTCAGCAGGGACGGCCCGCCGCGGGTGCTCCCGGCCGTCAGGGACCGCCCCAACAGGCGCCTGCCGACGGCAACCAGGCGTCCGCCCGCAGCCAACCGCCCGGCAACCCTGCTCCCGGTAATACGGCTCCGACCGATCCGGCAGGCAACCGGGCACCTGCGTCCGGCGCTCCCGTCGACGGTGCACAGCCCGTTCGGGGAAGTCAGGCACCGCCGTGGCAGCGGGGGATGCAACGAGAGCCGCAGACCAACCTGAAGCGGCCGCTGCAGGGACAGCCGGGGCAGCCCGGTTCCCAGCAGCGCCCGCGTCCCGACTCCCCGTCGTCCGCCGCGGCTGCTACGGGTGCCGCTGCTGCCGCAGCAGGGGCGCCGGGTGCGCAGAAGCCGTCCACGGCGCCCACCACCACGCCGCCGGGGGCACCGACTCAGGCCGTTCCAGTACAGAAGGGACCCCCGGCCGCGCCGAAGGGGCAGCCCGCTCCCACCCAGGGGCGGCCGTCCAGCGCTGCTGCCGCTGCCGGCGGTGTCACCGGTACCGCTGCTGCGGCCGCGGTGTCGCAGCGGGAATCGGCCAAGGCCAAGGCGTCCGCGATCGACGGGCCGACCCGGCACATCAATCGTGACGTGCTCCCCAAGGACATGCCCGACCTCTCCGAGGCGAAGCACCCGCTGCCTGCGGCAGCGGCCACCGGGCAGCAGCCGAAGGTGGCCGCCGCCCCCCAGCGCGTCGAAGAGGGCGAGGCTCTGCGGGCGACGGTGCAGATTCGCAAGGTCGACCCGTGGTCCACGCTGAAGATCTCCTCGGTCATCTCGGTGTCGCTGTTCTTCGTGTGGATGGTCGCGGTCGGTCTGCTGTACGTCGTGCTGGACGGTATGGGCGTCTGGGACCGGCTGAACAACGCGTTCACCGACATCGTGGCGGAGTCGAGCTCGGAGGGGCTCGTGACGGCCGGCCAGGTCTTCGGTTACGCCGCCGTCATCGGACTCGCGAACATGGTGTTGTTCACGGCGCTCGCCACCATCGGGGCGTTCATCTACAACCTCTGTTCCGACCTCGTCGGCGGTGTCGAAGTGACCCTCGCCGATCGAGACTGAACTGGGAAAAGGCCGTCTCACCGGACCGGTTTTGGTATCTGCCGGTCCGGTGGGGTAATCTTCCGACTCGGTTCAGGGAACTGCGCAAGACTGGTTTCCAGACTTCAGGGGCCTATAGCTCAGGCGGTTAGAGCGCTTCGCTGATAACGAAGAGGTCGGAGGTTCAAGTCCTCCTAGGCCCACTCCTGGTGCCGGTGAAAGGTCATTCGCATGAAGGTCCTCCTGATCGTGGGAGCCGGAGTGCTGGTGACGATAGGACTCACCAAGTTGCTGCGCAGCAACGAGGTGTGGCACGAGGTAACGGGGCCTTAGCTCAGTTGGTAGAGCGCTGCCTTTGCAAGGCAGATGTCAGGAGTTCGAATCTCCTAGGCTCCACAGAAGAATGCACGTAAAGCCACCTCCCGAATCCGGGTAGGTGGCTTTCGTGCATCACGGCCTGCACCGGGTCCCGCCTGCTGCGTACCTCTTCACGGGTGAGGCAGGGCAGCGCTTCTACACTGGGTCGGTGCCGAGTCCGTTCGACCGTATGGAACGTCCCGGCGTGCCCTTCGCGCGTCGCCTGGACGAGTACGGCGACGCCCCGGCACTGATCACGCCGGACGGCACGGTCACGTACGGCGAGCTCGCCGCGCGGGTCGAAGCTCGGGCTCGTCAGCTGGGCGGTATCCGGCGCCTGGTGTTGATCTGCGGTGCCAACGACGTCGAAACGATTGCCACATACCTCGCGGCCTTGGCAGCCGGCCATCCCGTCCTGCTCGCGCCGGGCGACAAAGCGGCCGGCGTCGACGCGTTGATCGCCGCCTACCGACCCGACGTCGTCGTACGCAAGGACTGCAGCGGTCGGATGGCTGTCGAGGAACTGCATGCTGGGTCCGCGCACGTGCTGCACCCCGACCTCGCGTTGTTGCTGAGCACCTCCGGTTCGACCGGGTCGCCGAAACTCGTCCGCCTTTCCCACAGCAATGTGCAGAGCAATGCGGAGTCGATCGCCGAGTATCTCGACATCAGGTCGGGCGATCGTGCGGTGACAACCCTTCCCATGCACTATTGCTACGGCCTGTCGGTCATTCACAGTCATCTGCTGCGCGGTGCCGCCCTGGTATTGACGTCGCTGTCGGTGGCCGACGCCGATTTCTGGGAGCTGTTCCGCACGCACGGCGGCACGAGTTTCGCGGGCGTGCCCTACACCTTCGACCTGCTGGACCGTGTCGGGTTCGACGCACTGGATCTGCCCGGCCTGCGATATGTGACGCAGGCCGGTGGCCGCCTCGCGCCGGACCGCGTGCGGAAGTACGCCGAATTGGGTCGGCGCCGCGGCTGGGAGTTCTTCGTCATGTACGGGCAGACGGAGGCGACTGCCCGGATGGCGTATCTGCCGCCGGAGCTCGCCACGACCCACCCGCACACCATCGGCCGGGCGATCCCCGGCGGATCCTTTCGGATCGAGGCCGTCACCGACGCCCCCGAAGACATCGGCGAGCTGGTCTATTCGGGCCCCAACGTGATGCTCGGCTATGCAGAGGGTCCCGAGGACCTACGTCTCGGCGACGTACTCGGTGGCGAACTGCGCACGGGTGACCTCGCCCGCTGTCGCCGCGACGGGTTGTACGAGGTGGTCGGGCGGCGCAGCCGCTTCGCCAAGGTCTACGGGCTGCGGATCGATCTTGCGCTGGTCGAGTCGACACTGGCCGAGCACGGCCACCGCTCGTGCTGTGTCGGCGGGGCGGAAGAACTGATCGCGGCCGTCGAATCCGGTGGTGACGTGGACGGCGCGAGGCAGATCGCTGCGCGGGCCGCCGGGCTGCCGGTCGGAGCGGTCCGCGTGTGCGCCGTCGACGAGTTGCCGCGGACCGCCACGGGTAAGCCCGACTATTCGGCGGTGACCGCGCTCGCGCGGCGGCCGGAGCCGACCCAGAGTGCCTGCCGGGAAGGGCGCGCCGATGCGGACGCACTGCGCGCGCTGTATGCCGAAGTCCTCGGCTCCCCGAACGTCACGGATGACAGCTCGTTCGTCAGCTTGGGTGGAGACTCGCTCTCCTACGTCCGCATGTCGTTGCGGCTCGAGCAGTTGCTCGGCTACCTACCCGAGAACTGGCACACCACACGGATTCGCGACTTCACACCGCGCCGCGGACGCCGACGACCGTCAGTGGAGACCAATGTTCTGCTCCGCGCGGTCGCGATCGTTCTCATCGCCGGCTCGCATATTCATCTGTTCACGCTTCTCGGTGGGGCGCACGTGCTCCTCGGCGTTGCCGGTTACAACTTCGCCCGGTTCCACCTGAGTTCGGCGGGGCGTAACGAGCGGCTACGCCATACTCTCGTGAGCGTCGGCCGGATCGCCGTTCCGAGCATGGTGTGGCTCGGGTGTGTCATAGCCCTGACAGGGGAATACCGCATCACCAGTGCATTCTTGCTCAATGGAATTCTCGGTCCGCCCGGCTGGACGATCGAGTGGCGATACTGGTTCGTCGAGGCAATCGTGTACATCCTCCTCGCCGTCGTCGTACTGCTCTGCATTCCGTTGGTGGACCGCACTGAGCGCACCTATCCGTTCCTCTTCCCGATGGGACTCGTTGCGGTCGGCCTGCTCACCAGGTACGGGGTGATCGACATCGACGACACCCGCAACCGCATCCTCACCGCTTCGGTCGTTTTCTGGTTCTTCGCGCTGGGCTGGGCTGCCGCCAAGGCGACGACCATGTGGCACCGCATCTGCGTCACCGCGGCGATCGTGGCAACGGTGCCCGGATTCTTCTTCGGCGACACCAGGCGCGAGATCATCGTCATCGGCGGGCTGTGCCTGCTGGTGTGGCTGAGGTCTGTGCGCTGCCCGACAGTGCTGAGCCGAGTGGCCGGGGTGCTGGCGACCGCCTCCCTCTACATCTACGTGACGCACTTCCAGGTGTACCTCCCGCTTCGCGACGACCACCCCTGGCCGGCGCTGGCGCTCTCGTTGCTCGTCGGCGTCCTGTACTGGCAGGCGGTTACCTTCGTGCTTCAGCGGGACCGCCGCGCCGCCCTCTGGTCGGCAGCACGTCGGGTACTGCCCTGGGAGAGACCACCGATTCCGACGCCGAACACGGCTCGATAGAAGGCTCGGCCATTCACTGCTGGTAAGCCACTCCCGTACCGAGAACCCGTATTCCGACGCGCTCGCCGGGCGTGAGTGCGGTGGCACCGAAGCGGCGCACCGTGACCCGTTCGGAGACGACCCCGTCCGCGGTGTCGAGGCGGATACCGAGCAGCATCTCCGAGCCCAGATACTCCACATCGACGACCGTCCCGGCCACGCCGGCACCGTCCGCGGTCACTTCGATCTGCTCCGGCCGCAACATGACGCGAGCCTCGCCCTGTACACCGTTCGCGATCACGGCCACGTCACCCAGCGCGCAACGGGCTCGCTCGCCCTCGACATGCGCGGACAGGACGACGGCGTCACCGATGAACTCGGCGGTGGGAACATCGATCGGCGCGGTATAGATTTCCCGGGGAGTGCCCACCTGCGCGAGCCGGCCGTCGCGCATCACCGCCACCCGGTCGGCGAACGAGAGCGCCTCGGGCTGGTCGTGGGTGACGAGGATGGTGGTGATGCCGGCCTTGGCGAGCACATCGGCGACGATCCTCCGGGTATTTGCGCGCAGGCCGGCATCGAGCGCGGAGAACGGCTCGTCGAGCAGCATGAGCTCCGGTTCGCGTGCCAATGCCCGCGCGAGCGCCACCCGTTGCTGTTGTCCGCCGGACAGCTGGTCGGGGCGCCGGGATGCGTACGAGTAGTCCAGCGACACCATCTCGAGCAATTCGGTGATTCTGGCTCGGGTGCGGGCGCGCCGGGGCAACCCGAACCCGACATTGGCCGCCACCGTGGCGTGCGGGAACAGTGCGCCGTCCTGGGCCACGTACCCGACCGACCGTCGATGCGCGGGAATCCACTCGGCGCCCGCAACAACCCGGCCACCCAGGGTGATGGTGCCGGCGTCGGGTCTTTCGAACCCCGCGACGAGGCGGAGCAACGTGGTCTTACCGCAGCCGGACGGACCTACGATTGCCGTCGTTGATCCTGCCTCCACCGAAAAGGCGATGTGCCGGAGGACGTTCGTGGAGCCGAACGACTTGTCGAGTCCGTTTACCTCGAGCGCGTATGTCATAGCCCGGCAACCTTTTTCGACTGAGCGAAGAGCACATACGTCACGGGCAGCGACAGAACGATCATGAGCAGCGCGTACGGTGCTGCGCCCGCATAGTCGATCTCGCTGCTCAGCGACCAGAACTGCATGGACAGGGTGCGAGTTCCGGTGGGCGCGAGCAGGAGAGTGGCAGTCAGCTCGTTCACCACACCCAGAAACACCAGTGCCCCGCCCGCCGCGGTTGCCGGCGCAGCCAGCCGCAACGTCACGCGCAGGAATGTCCCCAACGGTGAGACGCCCAAAGACCGTGATGCCTCCTCGAGCCCGACCGGGGCCTGGGCGAGGCCCGCCCGCACATTGACCAGGGCGCGCGGCAGGAACAACAGCGTGTACGCCGCGATCACGACTGCCACGGTTTGGTACAGGGGACGGAAATAGTGGATCGCGATCGTGACGAACGCCAGCGCCACCACGATGCCCGGCAGGGAACTGGAAATGTACGCGCTGCCCTCGAGGAACCTGCTGAACCCTCCGCGGTAGCGAATCGAGATCCAGGCGATGGGAAAGGCCAGCACGCACGTGACGACGGCGCCGGTTACCCCGAATGCGAGCGTCTGCGCCAGCGCCGACACAATGGCGTCCAGCTCCCATACGGCGGCACCGCCGACGACGAGCCAGCGCACGACACTGATGACGGGCACCCCCAGAGACAGCGCGATCACCATCCCGAGGAACAACAGGGCAAGGGGCTCGTAGCGGAAGCCGAGGTCGGCGGGCACCATTGCACGCGGCGCACCCGCTCCCACCCGGGCATATCGGGCGCTGCCCCGGACGACAGCTTCGATCACCAGCAACGTGAGGCAGAGCAACACGAGAACCCCCGCCAGCATCGTCGCCGCGGCGCCGTTGAAGGTCGATTGGTACTGCTCGAAGATGGCCGTCGTGAAGGTGTCGAACCGGATGAAGACGAAAGCGCCGTACTCGGCGAGCAGGTGCAGGGACACCAAGAGCGCTCCGCCCGCGATGGCCAGTCGCAGCTGCGGCACCACCACTCGGAAGAACACCGCCCACGGTCCGAGCCCGAGTGCACGCGCGGACTCCTCGACGGCAGGGTCCAGCCTGCGGAGGATCGCCGCAGTAGGGATGTAGACCAACGGAAAATAGGACAGGGTGGCGATGAGAACGCCGCCGGGTAGCCCGCCGAGCGACGGAATTGCCGTCACCCAGGAGTAACTGTTGACGAAAGCCGGAACTGCCAGCGGTGCCGCCAGGAGCACTGCCCACACCTTCGCCCCCGACACCCGCGTGCGCTCGACGAGCCACGCTGCGAGGACGCCAACGGCGATGCAGATCGGCACCGTCGCCACCACCAGAAGCACGGTGTTACCGAGCAATTCGCGTACCCGCGGTCGAAACAGCAGTGCCGACGCGGTCGCCCAGCCGGTGTCGATGCTCTGCGCGATCACGTAACCGAGCGGGACGAGCGACACGGCGACGACGACGAGCGCAGCGAGGGCGAGGGGGATCGAGGGCCGGCCGGAACGGGCAGTCGGACGCCGCCTCGTGTCCGGGTCTCCCGCCTGCGCTCGGCCGATCGGTGCAAGGTTCAGAGCAGACCGGCTTCCGTCATCAGTTCGGTGACCTTCGGGCTGTTGAGCTTCGCGGGGTCGACCGCCGGGGCCTGCAGGTCTGCCAGCGGAACCAGCTCGGGGTTGGCGGGCACGTCACTGGCCACCGTGTACTCGAACGATGTTCCGGTCTGCAATACTTCCTGCCCCGACTTACCCGTGACGAACTTCAAGAACTGCTGCGCAGCATCCTGATTCGGACTGGACTTCAGAACTCCACCGCCCGAGACGCTGACGAATGCACCCGGATCCTGATTCCTGAAGTAGTGCAGAGCGACGTTGTTGCTGTTCTCCCCGGTCTTGGCCTGGTCGCCGAACCAGTAGTAGTGGTAGATCACTCCGCCCGGGATTTCTCCGGCATTGACGGCTTTCATCACCGTGTTGTTGCCCTTGTAGGTGCGGACGTTCTCCTTCATCGCGGCGAGCCACTGACGGGTGGCATCCTCGCCCCTCAGTTCGAGTAGCGCACTGACGATGGCCTGGAAGTCGGCCCCCGACGGCGACGCCGCCCAGCGGTCTTTCCACGCGGGGTCCTGCAGGTCGAGCAGCGACTTCGGGAGCTGGTCCTGAGGCAGTTGGTCCTTGTTGTACGCGAAGACCGTGGACCGCGCGGCGATACCGGTCCAGGCACCGCTCGACGGCCGGTACTGGCTCGGCACCTGATCGAGGACGTCCTGGTTCACGCCGGCGAACAGGCCGGCGTTCTCCACGAGGGTCATTGCCGGTGAGTTCTCGGTGAGGAACACGTCGGCCGGCGATTGATCCCCCTCCGCGACCAGCTGGTTGCCGAGTTCGGTATCGCTCCCGTTGCGGAGTTCCACCTCGATGCCGGTCTCGGCAGTGAACGCGTCAGCCCATTCCTGAGTCAGCGACTCGTGCTGCGCGTTGTAGACAGTGAGCGTGTCGGCGTCGGACGAGGACTCCGAGCCGGAATCAGAGCACGCTGACACTGCCATCATCGCGGCGGTGGCGAACGCGATCCCCGCCATCAGTCGGATCTGCTTTCTCATGACATCCATCCGTCCTGTGTGTACGCCGGACCGCGCCTGGCCCTCGCGATGATCGTACTGTCAGGCATGGCAATCCTAAGGGGATTGGGAACCTGGTCGTCGCAAGCGGGCCGTCCGCTCCAGCCGATCGTGGAGGCCGTTGCTCTGCGCCTGACGACAGCGGACACGGTGGCCGCGTCCAAGTGGCGAAGCGATGCGCCCATCGACGATCCGGCCCGCGAGGAGCAGGTCCTTGCGTCGGTCGCGGTGCAGGCTCTCGACGAGGGTCTCGACGCAGCCCGAGTGCACCAGATATTCCGGGACCAGATAGAGGCCAACAAGGACGTGCAGCGGGCTCTGTTCGCGTGGTGGAGTGTCTCACCCGGTTCGGCGCCCGCGATCGGCCCCGACCTGTCGCACGTGCGTCCGGTGATCGACCGGCAGAACACGCGGATTCTCGATCAGATGCGGGAGCAACAAGCAGTGCTGGCCGGAACCGGCTGTCTACCCGCACTTCTCGACGCCGCTGGTGCAGTCGGGCAGATTCTCAGCCCGCTGCACCAAGCGACGTTGGCGCGTGCACTCGTCTCCCTCTGCGGTCCGGGGCACCGTAACTGGGGCCTACACAGCCGTTTCGGTAGATCGGCGCCCGTCAGCCCGTCACGCGATGAACGTTCCGATCGCCGGATTCGCCTGACAGATCGGGCTGCTGCCGAAGTTGATCGAGCCGAACGCCGTCGCGATCACGTTGCCCACGCCGGTGTTCACCGTGGCCGACAGGAACGGGTACACGCCACGCAGATCGACGATCCCGGAGCGGCCGTTGTCCGTGTTCACCCAGGCGACGGTGATCTGCGCGGCGGCGGGAATCGGAGGAGCCGCCGGCCGCGACTCGAAACGGATGTCGCCGTCGGCGATCGGCGGCGACGCCTCCGGTCCGGACTGCCCCGTGAGCGCCGTGAGCGACATCAAGCTGCCCTGATTCGGGCACCCGATCGTGAGGGCGGGACCACCGAACGGATGAGGCGGGTCGGCCGCAGCGGTTCCGGCGGACAACACGGTGGCGCAGGCGGCGACCGGAAAGGTGATGGCGGCGATGCGGTGGACGAAACGTGCGACGGTCATGGCGACTCCTCGGAACGGTCCTCGCGGATGATTCGCTTGGGGATACCCCTGGTACAACGCATGAAACAGGGTTGCCCGAAAGGTGGTCCGATCCTTCAGCCGCCCACTGGAGTCCCGCCGACCTCCACCGGATACGCGCGGTGGTGGTCGGCGAGTGACGCGTCAGTTCGTGGTGGGTGCCGACGTGATGTCGGGGGAGGCGAGCTTGGCCGAGTTCTGCTCTTCGAGATCTTCGAGGCGCGGCGGAGCGGTAGCGATGGGCGGATGCTCGCGGCGGCTGATCTTGAAGAGCACTGCGCCGCCTGCGATGAGGGAACCGATGAGGACACCGATCGCGAGGCGACGTCCACGCGTCGACTTCGTTCGCGTCGCCGTCGAGTCTCCGGGGGTCAGCGACCCCACGACGCCCTGCGCTGCCTTCTTCACCGGGGTGGTCCGCGCGCGGGTGTAGCCCTTCTTCGCCAACGAAACGCCCTGGCGGCCCAGGAACAGGCCGGCCGTTCCGGTTCCGGTGGCCGCGGTGAGAGCGGCCGAACGTGCCACACGCAGGGCCTGATCGACAGCCTCTGATTTCGTCGAGTACTCCGTCGCTCGTGTCATGTCCCCACTTTGTCACAAGACGGGGGCCCGCGAACGGATCGAAAGGCGCCCGATCCCACCGCGGAGGAACCAGCGGCAACTGCACAATGGCACGATGGTGGGGTGACTTCACCACATCAGACCGCAACCGCAACGCTGCACACCAACCGCGGCGACATCAAGATCGCGCTCTTCGGCAACCACGCTCCGAAGACCGTCGAGAACTTCGTCGGCCTCGCGCAGGGGTCGAAGGAGTACACCACCGCCAACGCAGGCGGCACCAACTCCGGCCCGTTCTACGACGGCGCCGTCTTCCACCGCGTCATCGACGGCTTCATGATCCAGGGCGGTGACCCCACGGGCACCGGCGCCGGTGGTCCGGGCTACAAGTTCGGCGACGAGTTCCACCCCGAGCTGCAGTTCGACCGCGCCTACCTGCTGGCCATGGCCAACGCGGGCCCCGGCACCAACGGCTCGCAGTTCTTCATCACCACGGGCCCGACGCCGCACCTCAACCGTCGCCACACCATCTTCGGTGAGGTTGTCGACGAGGAGTCGAAGAAGGTCGTCGACGCCATCTCCTCCACCGCCACCGACCGATCCGACCGCCCGCTGGAGCCGGTCGTGATCAACAGCGTTTCCATCGCGTAAGGAACACCAGACATGACCAACCCCGGCTGGGGCGGTGCTGCGAACGAGGGCACCCCGCCCCAGCCGCGGTGCGTCCGGCATCCCGACCGTCCCACCGCGTTGTCCTGCAATCGGTGTGGCCGCCCGTCATGCCCCGACTGTCTGCGTGAGGCCGCGGTCGGTTATCACTGCGTCGACTGTGTCGCCGCCGGCCGGCGCGACGTCCGGCCCGTGCGGGGCGTCGCCGGCAACACGGTGGTGCCCGGCCGTGCGACGCCGATCGTCACGTACACGCTGATGGGCCTCAACGTTCTCGCTTTTCTCGCAACTGCGGCGCAGTCACGCAGCATCCTGCACAACGAGAGTCCGTCGCCGCTGTTCTCCGACTGGGCGCTCAATCCCGGGTTGGTGGCCGACGGCCAGTGGATCCGGTTGATCGGCAGCGGCTTCCTTCACTTCGGTCTGATCCATCTGGCCGTCAATATGTTCGCCCTCTACATCTTGGGCCGCGATACCGAACTGATCCTCGGTCGCGCCCGCTACACGGCGGTGTACCTCGTGTCGCTTCTGGGCGGGTCGGCGTCCGTGATGGCGTTTCAATCCGTCTTCTCTTCGGGTGGCGGATTGAGTTGGACCGCCGGCGCATCCGGCGCAATCTTCGGCCTGATGGGTGCCGAGGCCATCATCTTGCTCCGCTTGCGTCGCAGCCCCGCCCCGATCGTGTCGGTGATCGCCATCAACGTGATCATCAGCCTGTCGATCCCCGGAATCTCGTTCTGGGGGCACCTCGGCGGCCTGGTCGCCGGCGCTCTCGCCACCGCCGGGATTCTCTACGGTCCGCAGGTGCTCGGCGTCGGCAACAACCGGGAACGCGCCGTAACCGTCGGCTGGCTGTGCCTCGGCGCGGTCCTGATTGCGACGCTCGGCGTGATCGCCGTGCGCATCGTGCAGCTGCGCGCCCAACTCGGCTACTGACGGGACTCCGGGCCCACCAGTCGGTGAACGGACAGAGCATCGAACACATCTTCCGGATTGGTACCCAGATCCCACCGCCCGAAGATGAGCAGGCGTTCGGTGCCGTCGGGCGCCCGGACGTCGATCTCGAGCATCGGTACCCGGCGTCCCAGCCGCGGGTAGCGGACGATTCGCGCGCGTTCGATGTCAGACCGGTGGTACGTGCGGCGACCGCTCAACCGGCCCACCACGATGCGTCCCGCGTTCCGATCCACCGCGAGCCGGGGGCGCTGGCGTCCCGCAGACGCCGCCGTCAGGAGGAGGCCGAGGGCTGCCACGGACACGAGAAGTCGCCCCGCCGGTTCCGTCGACACCAACAGGCCCGCGGCGCCCAGCGCCACTCCGCCGATCGCGAGGGCGGCAACCGCGCTGAGCGGAGTGGACCACTGCAGCGGCGCGTCTTCAGTCATGGTCGGCCGACCTGCGGTTATCCACAGGGGTTGTCCACATTGGGGATGAATGACATCGGTGTAATTGGCTGTCTCAGCGCCAGCGCATCGTCATGATCAAACCCACCACCATGAAGCCGAACCCGATGAGGAAGTTGTAGGCCCCGAGGTCGTTCATCCAGGTGAGCTGATCGGCGGCGAGGTAGTAGACCAGCAGCCAGACCAGCCCGACCAGCATGAAGCCCAGCATCACCGAGACGTACAGGGTGCTCGACGGACCTGCCTTCACCTTCACCGGTGTGCGGCTCGCAGGGTTGATCGTGTAATCGGTCTTCTTCCGGACCTTCGACTTCGGCATGACGTCCTCGTTCGTGCGGTTCTACAGGAATGTGTGCAGGTAGATTCGAACTACCTGCGTTGCTGTACACGCTAACGTAGCCGCGATTCACAGGGCGAGGACGAGGGGACGGAAACACCGGTGACCAGGTCCAACTTATGGCGGATCGCCGTGCTGGTGGTGTGCCTGGTTGCCGGATTGCTGGTTGCCACCACCAGGGAGGTGTCGCACGGCAACGAAATTCGCGCCGGGGACTCCACTCGACTGTCCGACCTGGTCCGCAACGCCCAGGCCGAGACGGACGACGTGGCCGAGACCCGCGACCGGCTGGCAGCCGAGGTGGAGTCGCTGCAGCAGGAGGCCGCCGCCTCCGACACCGGGGTCGCGCAGGTGCTCGCCGACACCAAAGCCCTTGCCACGGACGCCGGGCTCACCCCGATGACCGGGCCCGGAGTCACCGTCACTCTCACCGACGCCCCCCGCGACGCGGACGGGAAGTATCCGGTGGACGCAGCACCGGACGATCTCGTCGTGCACCAGCAGGATGTCCAGAGTGTGCTGAACGCCCTGTGGGTGGGCGGTGCCGAGGCCGTCGGCATGCAGGACCAGCGGATCGTCAACACGTCGGCGCCACGGTGTATCGGCAACACGCTGTTGCTGCACGGACGCACCTACAGTCCGCCGTACGTGATGTCGGCGATCGGCGACCCGGCCCGCCTCGAGGCGGCATTGGCCAACGAGCCGGGCATCCGGGTGTTCAAGCAGTACGCCGCGCGGTTCGGCCTCGGCTATTCGCAGACAGTGTCCGGCCAGTTGACCGTGCCCGGATACGCGGGGCACTGAGTTTCAGCGGTCCCGGGTGCGTACCGAACGAACGGCGCAGAATACCCTGGTCCCATGAGGATTCTCGTCGTCGACAACTACGACAGCTTCGTGTTCAACCTGGTCCAGTACCTCGGGCAGCTGGGAACACGGGCCGTGGTCTGGCGCAACGACGATTCGAACCTCACCGGGCCGGAGGCGATAGCGGCAGCAGCAGCCGACTTCGACGGCATCCTGCTCAGCCCCGGACCCGGCACACCGCAGCGGGCGGGCGCCACGATGGACCTCGTGAAGGCCTGCGCCGACTCCGGCACCCCGCTGCTCGGAGTCTGCCTCGGCCATCAAGCCATCGGAGCCGCGTTCGGTGCCACCGTGGACCGGGCACCGGAACTGCTGCACGGCAAGACCAGCGTCGTCCACCACAGTGGGAACGGTGTCCTAGCCGGCCTGCCCGATCCGTTCACCGCCACGCGCTATCACTCACTCACCGTTCTCGAGGACACCATCCCGGACGAACTCGAGGTGACGGCCCACACGGACAGCGGCATCGTCATGGCCATGCGACACCGGGAGCTTCCCATCCACGGTGTGCAGTTCCACCCGGAGTCCGTGCTCACGCAGGGTGGGCACCGGATGCTGGCCAACTGGCTCACCGTGTGCGGCGACGCCCCGCAGGACTCGCTGGTCGACACCCTCGAGGCCGAGGTCGCGGAGGCGTTGGGGGCGTAGCCCCTGTGAGTGGTTGACGAGTGCGGAGACTCCTCAACCACTCACAGGCGGCGGGGCCGCCTATCGCGGGATGCCGAGCGTGCCCACACCGACGGACACGACCGCGTCCTTGGCGATCTCGGATCCCGGCGGCTGCTGCTGAGTGAGAACCTTCCCGACCATGTCGGGGTCGAGCGTCGACGTCTGCGTCTGGGCCAGTGAGCTCGACGAGCCGCTCCAGCCCGCACTGCGGAGAGTGGCCAGCGCCTGCGACACCGTCTTGCCCGTGAGGTCGGGCATCGCGATGTTGTCGCCGTTCGACACGCGAATCGTGATGGTGTCGCCCTTGGCCGCGGTCGAGCCGCCGACGGGATCCGTGGACACCACTTCGCCCTTGGGTTGACCGGAGTCGATCTGCTGGATGACCGCGGTGAATCCGGCGCCCTCGATGTTGGCCTGCGCCACCTCGACCTTCTGTCCGGTCACGTCGGGAATCCGAATCTGCTCCGGCCCGCTGCCGAGGGTGATGGCCACCACGGAGTCGAGTGCGATGCTCGCCCCCGAGGACGGGTTCTGGTCGATCACCGTGTCGATCTCCGACGGCGACGACGGTGCACGGGCTACCGCGGTATCGAGGCGGAGCCCGACCGCGTTGAGTTCCTGCTGCGCTTCCTGCTGGCTCAGGCCGGCGAGCCGCGGCACCTTCACCTGTTCGGGACCGCTCGACACCTCGAGTGTGATCGTGCTGCCCTCGTCCACCTGGACGCCGCCGACGGGACGGGTGGTGATGACGTTGCCGGTCGCCACGACAGCGTCCGGTTTCTGCTGCCTCGCTACCCGGAAGCCGAGGTTCTGCAGAGTCGTCTCCGCCTCGTCCGCGTTCTGATTCGTCACATCCGGCATGGTCACCTGGTCGGCCTCCGAACCCGGTCCGACGGACCACAGGAAGGCGCCGACGATGCCGACGACGATCAGGCCTGCCAACGCGAGCAGTGCCATGCGCAGCGCATTGTTCTTCTTCTCCGGTTCGGCCGGCTCACTCCTCGTTGCGGGACCCGGTACCGGTGCGGGCGGGCGGCGGTAGTGCCCGGCGCCGGTGTCGACGGCACCGAGGATGGTGGTGCGATCTTCGTCGCTCATCACCATCGGTGCGCTGGGACGCTGCCCGCCGAGGACCCGAACCAGGTCGCTGCGCATGTCGGCGGCCGTCTGGTAGCGGTTCGCCGGATTCTTGCTCATCGCCTTGAGGATCACCGAGTCGAGCTCGCGCGGAATGTCCGGGTTGATCTCGGACGGTGTCTGCGGATCCTCCCGCACATGCTGGTACGCCACCGCGACCGGTGAGTCGCCCTTGAACGGCGGCTGTCCGGTCAGGATCTCGAACAGCACGCAGCCGAGTGAGTACACGTCGGAACGGGCATCCACCTGCTCACCGCGGGCCTGCTCCGGCGACAGGTACTGGGCCGTGCCGATCACCGCGGCGGTTTGCGTCATCGGGCTGGAGGCGTCGGAGATCGCGCGGGCGATGCCGAAGTCCATCACCTTCACCGCGCCCGCACGGTTGATCATCACATTGGCGGGCTTGACGTCGCGGTGCACGATGCCGTTGCGATGACTGAAGTCCAGGGCGGCGCACACGTCGGAAATGATTTCCATCGCGCGGCGCGGGGCCATCGGACCCTCACTGCGGACGATGTCGCGCAATGTGTCGCCGTCCACGTACTCCATCACGATGTACGGCAGCGGCCCCGCTTCGGTCTCGGCCTCACCGGTGTCGTAGACGGCCACGATCGCAGGATGGTTGAGCGCGGCCGCGTTCTGCGCCTCACGGCGGAACCGGAGGTAGAACGTGGGGTCGCGGGCAAGGTCGGCGCGCAGCACCTTGATCGCCACGTCGCGGCTGAGGCGAACGTCACGAGCGAGATGGACCTCGGACATGCCACCGAAGCCGAGAATCTCACCCAGCTCGTAGCGTGAGGAGAGGTTACGCGGTGTCGTCATGGCAATCCTTGTGAAGTCGAAGTAGCTGACTCCTCCGACGTGGTCGTCGTGGTCGTCGTCGGTTCGGTGGTGGTGGTCGTGGTGGTCGTCGTCGGTTCGGTGGTGGTCGTGGTCGTTGTGGTGGGCGGTTCCGTCGTCGTGGTCGTCGTCGGCGGTTCCGTGGTGGTCGTGGTGGGCGGTTCGGTGGTGGTCGTCGTCGTGGGACGGGGTGTCGTCGTGATCGTCCGCAGCGACGAGGTGACCGCCGGAACCGTCGGATCCTTCGTGTCACCGCCGTCGAACAAGATCATTGCCAGGGCGATGATCGCCGCCAGCAACAGAATGCCGCCGGCGCCCCAGGCCACCGCCTTCTGACCGTTGGTCAGGCCGCCGCGTTTCCGGTCGTCGTCGTCCGGGTCGGGAACCTGCCCGGTGACCGGGCCCAGCGGGCCCAGGTACGCCGCCTGCGAAGGGGGCATCATCTGGGTGGCCCCCGTCAGAGGAGGAGGCGGCAGCACGCGTGCCGTTCCACCAGCCACCGAACCGGGCGGCGGCGGACGCCGGCCCGCCCGCACAGCAGCGACCGCGTCCGCGAACTCGCCGCCACTGGAATAGCGGACCGTCGGGTCCTTCGCAATGGTGATCTCGATCAATTCGCGAATGTTCGGCGGCAGGTCTGCCGGCAGCGGTGCCGGAGCCTCCTGCACGTGCTTCATCGCCACGGTGATGGCGCCGTCCCCGATGAACGGACGCCGCCCCGACAGGGCCTCGTAGCCGACGATGCCGAGCGAATACACGTCACTCGCCGCAGTCGCGTCCTGCCCGAGCGCCTGCTCCGGAGCGATGTACTGGGCGGTGCCCATCACCATGCCGGTGCGGGTCACCGGCGAGTTCTCGACGGCCTTGGCGATACCGAAGTCGGTGATCTTCACCTGACCGGTGGGGGTGATCAGGATGTTGCCCGGCTTCACGTCACGGTGCACGACCCCTGCGTCGTGCGCCACCTGCAGTGAACGGCCGGTCTGCTCGAGCATGTCCAGCGCATGGGGGACCGCGAGCCGGCCGACCCGCGCCAGGACGGCATTGAGCGGTTCACCGTTGACGAGTTCCATCACCAGGTAAGCGGTCGAATCACCGGAGCTGTCCCGTACCTCGCCGTAGTCGTAGATACCGGCGATTCCGGAATGGTTCAGCTGCGCCGTGGTTCGCGCCTCGAAGCGGAAACGTTCGAGGAATTCGGGGTCCGACGAAAACTCGGACTTGAGGACCTTGACGGCTACGCGCCGGTTGAGCCGGTTGTCCGTCGCCTCCCAGACCTGTCCCATTCCGCCCGTCGCGATGAGGCGGATCAGGCGATATCTATTGGCGATCAGCGCGCCGTTGTTCAGTGCCACAATCAGCCCCCTTGTAATCCGGCTGCGATGACGGCACGGCCGATAGGTGCAGCCACCGAGCCGCCGGTTGCGGCCAGTGCTCGATCTCCGCCGTCCTCGACGATCACCGCGATGGCGACCGTCGGGTTCTGTGCGGGTGCAAAAGCGATGTACCAGGCGTGAGGCGGTGTGTTGCGCGGGTCGGTTCCGTGCTCCGCAGTTCCCGTCTTCGACGCGATCTGCACTCCGGGGATCTTGCCTGTACCGCTGGTGTTGTTCTCGGAGCCGATCATCAGGTCTGTCAGGGTGGCGGCCACCTGCGGCGACATCGCCTGACCCTCGGACACCGGGTTGGTCGTCGCGAGGTTGGACAGGTCGGGTCCCTGCAGTTCCGATACCAGTTGCGGCTGCATGCGCACCCCGCCGTTGGCCACGGTAGCGGCGATCATCGCGTTCTGCAGAGGTGTCAGCGCCACATCGCGCTGGCCGATGCTGCTCTGACCGAGTGCGGCGTCGTCGGGAATCGACCCCACCGTGCTGTCCGCGACCGGGAACGGGACACCCGGCATCTGACCGCCGACGCCGAGCGCCGCCGCCTGATCGGTGAGGGCGTCGGCCCCCGTCTTGATGCCGAGTTCGACGAACGCCGTGTTGCACGACCTGGCGAGTGCCTCACGCAACGACGCCGTCGGGGCGCCGCCGCAGGTGGAACCGTTGTAGTTCTCGAGTGTCGTCGCAGTATCGGGGAGGGTGATCTGCGGCGCTGCCGTCAACTGGTCTTCCGGGGTGGCTCCGGCGCCGAGCGCGGCCGCGGTGACGACCACCTTGAACGTGGAGCCCGGCGGGTAGGTCTGCGAGACGGCGCGATTCAGCAGAGGCTTGCCGGGGTCGGCGTTGAGAGCCTCCCACGCCTGCGTGGTCTCGGTGCCGTCGTGGCTCGCGAGGACGTTCGGGTCGTAACTCGGGGTGCTCACCATGGTCAGGATCCGGCCAGTGCTCGGCTCGATGGCCACGACGGATCCCGTGTAGCCCTTCGACGTCAGCTGGTCGTAGGCGACCTGTTGCATCACCGGATTGATCGTGCTCACGACGTTGCCGCCGCGCGGATCACGCCCCGACACCAGGTCGAAGAACCGGCGGCCGAACAGCCGGTTGTCCGAACCGTTGAGTACCGGGTCCTCGGCACGCTCGAGTCCCGTGCTGCCGTACTGCATGGAGTAGAAGCCGGTGACGGGTGCGTTGGCCAGCGGGCTCGACGGCGCCGCCGGGTTCGGCGGGTAGGTCCGCAGGTACTTGTAGCGGTCCTCGGTGGGCACGGACGCCGCGAGCACCTGTCCCGCAGCGGAGATCTGACCGCGCTGGCGGGAGTACTCGTCGAGGAGGACGCGCGAGTTCCGCGGATCGGCTCGAAGGTCGTCCGCCTTGATGACCTGCACGTAGGTGGCGTTGGCGAGGAGGGCGACCACCATGACCATGACAGCGATCGCGACGCGGCGCAGTGGTGTGTTCATGTGCGCGGCACCATTTCGGTGGGAGCGTCGGCGATGGGGGCGGGACCCTTCTTCTTCGGGACGGCCGGCTCGCGGGCGGCGTCCGAGATCTTGATCAGAATGGCGAGCAAAAGGTAGTTGGCCAGCAGCGACGACCCACCGTACGACATGAACGGCGTGGTCAGCCCGGTGAGGGGAATCAACTTGGTGACGCCGCCGACGACGACGAACACCTGCACGGCGATGGTGAACGACAGTCCGGCGGCGAGGAGCTTGCCGAAGCTGTCCCGTACTGCGAGCGCCGTGCGGAGGCCGCGGATGACGAGGATCAGGAACAGCATCAGTACGGCGGCGAGGCCGATCAGGCCCAGTTCCTCGCCGATCGTGGCCACGATGAAGTCGGTCTTCGCGAACGGCACCTGCGCCGGCCGGCCGCTGCCGAGTCCGGTTCCGGCGACACCACCCGTAGCGAGCCCGAACAACGACTGCGAGATCTGGTATCCGGTGTTGTTGTAATCGGCCAGCGGGTCGAGCCACGTGCTGACGCGGACCCGTACGTGACCGAACATTTGATAGGCGAAGAAGAAACCGATCGCGAGGAGGCCACCGCCGATGAGCAGCCAGCCGACGCGTTCGGTGGCGATGTACAGCATCACCAGAACGGTGCTGAACAACAGCAGTGACGTGCCGAGATCCTTTTCGAACACCAGCACGCCCACCGACACCATCCAGGCGAGGAGGATCGGGCCGAGGTCACGGGCACGGGGCAGATCCATCCCGAAGATGTGCTTGCCGGCGGTGGTGAACAGGTCACGCTTCGCGACCAGGACGGACGCGAAGAAGATGATCAGCAGAATTTTGGCGAACTCGCCTGGCTGAATACTGAAGCCGGGAAGCCGGATCCAGATTTTTGCGCCGTTCACCTCGGAGAAGCTCGACGGAAGGATAGCCGGAATGGCGAGGAAGACCAGTCCCGCAAGACCCAGCGTGTAGCTGTAGCGGGCGAGCAGTCGATAGTCCTTCAGCAACACCAGGACAGCGACGAAACCCGCGATGGCCAGGGTCGTCCACAGCACCTGCTGGTTGGCGTCGGGCGAGGGGACGGGCAGCCCGAAGTACTGGGCCGACTGGGCGTCGGCCAGATCGAGGCGGTGAATCAACACCAGCCCGAGGCCGTTGAGCAGCGCGACGATGGGAAGGATCAGCGGATCGGCATACGGCGCGAACCGCCGGACCGCGAGGTGCGCGATCAGAAACAGCGCTGCGTACGCTGCGGCGTACTTGCCGAGATCCCAGGTGATGCTCTGTTCCTGGCTGGCCTCGACCAACACCAGTGACAGGGTCGTGATCAGAATCGCGAGACCGATGAGCATCAGCTCGGTGTTGCGACGCGTCGATTGGACGGGGGCTGGTGCGAACCCGCCCGGTGGACTGGGAAACTGCGCCCCCGGTGAAGCACTTGCGACGGACATCAGCTAGCCGTCCTGCAGTTCTGACCGGGGACCTGGGTCGTGGTCGGCGTCGGGGTCGTGGTCGGGGTCGGTGGTACAGCCGTCTCGGGAGTGGGCTCCGGAGTGGGTGACGGCACCGGGACAGGGCTAGTGGTGGTCGTGGCCGGCTGCGATTCGCAGACGGGCAGGAGATCGTTGTCGGCAAGCCGTGCCATCTGGTTGCGGACGTCGTCGAGCTTGCCCGACGGCAAACCGGCGCGGACCTGTTCGCGGGCCGACGGCTGCAGGTCGTCGACCTGGAGAATGGTGCACCCGTTCGGGGAGTCGGTGGGCGACATCAGCGTGAGCGAACCGGTGTCGGTGACACAGCCGACGAGGTTGGCCTCCTGGAGCGAGTAACCGAGCACCGAACCCGGGACGCCACGCAGTACGGTCACACGTTCGCCGTCGGCGCCGACGTAGTAGTTGTTGCGGATCAGAGCCCGCCCTACGAAGGCAGCGACGGCGACGACGACGATGAGACCGAGCGCCAGCGCTGCCCACCACATACGGTGGCGCGTCTTCTTCGTCGGTGCTTCCTCGACCTGCGGGACGACGCGTTTGGGGGTCGCGCGCGGCGGCCGCATCGCGGCGGCACGGCCTGCGGCGGTGTTCGGCGGCGGGGAGTCATCGTCGTCGTCGGCGGATGCCGCCCCGGCCACGATCGGGTGGCTCTGCCCGTAGTCGAGGTCGATGACGTCGGCGACCACAACCGTCACGTTGTCGGGACCACCGCTGCGCAACGCGAGTTCGATGAGCCGGTCGGCGCATTCGTCCTGGCTGCCCTCACGCATCGTGTTCTCGATGGTCTCGTCACTCACCACATCTGAAAGCCCGTCGGAACACAGCAGATAACGGTCGCCGGCGCGGGCCTCCCGGACCGTGAGGGTGGGCTCGATCTCGTTGCCGGTGAGCGCCCGCATGATGAGGGAACGTTGCGGGTGGGTGTGCGCCTGTTCCGCCGTGATCCGTCCCTCGTCGACGAGGGACTGCACGAACGTGTCGTCGCGCGTGATCTGCGTCAGGGTGTTGTCGCGCAGAAGGTAGGCGCGGGAGTCGCCGATGTGGACCAGCCCGAGTTTGCTCCCGGAGAAGAGGATCGCGGTGAGCGTGGTGCCCATGCCGTCGAGCTCCGGATCTTCCTCGACGTGGTCGGCGATGGAGTCGTTGCCCTCACGCGTGGCCGCCTCGAGCTTGCCCAGAAGGTCTTCGCCCGGCTCGTCGTCGTCGAGATGCGCAAGCGCGGCAATCATCAACTGGGACGCGACCTCACCTGCCGCATGACCACCCATACCGTCCGCCAGCGCCAGCAGTCGCGCACCGGCGTAGACAGAGTCTTCGTTGTTGGATCGGACGAGGCCACGGTCGCTGCGGGCGGCATAGCGGAGTACGAGGGTCACGGGCGCAACTCGATTACCGTCTTGCCGACGCGTACGGGAGTACCGAGCGGCACGCGGACAGATGTGGTGACCTTGGCGCGGTCGAGGTAGGTGCCGTTGGTGGAGCCGAGGTCTTCGACGTACCAGTCGGCGCCCCGCGGAGAGAGCCGGGCGTGCCGGGTGGACGCGTAGTCGTCGGTGAGTACGAGGGTGGAGTCGTCGGCCCGCCCGATCAGAACCGGCTGAGTACCCAAGGTGATGCGAGTGCCCGCCAGGCCACCCTGTGTGACCACGAGATACTTGGCCGTCTTCGTCTTACCCAGGGAAGGGAGGACGTTGCCGGTGCGCGAGTACCTGGGGGGAACCCGGACGCCGGAACCTGCGTAGATGTCACCACGGAGCGCTCTGAGTACAGACCACACGAAGAGCCACAGCAGAAGCAGAAAGCCTGCTCGCGTGAGTTGCAGAATCAAACCTTGCACGGCAGTCCACCTCCTTCTGTTGCCGAAACGGTCGAGTCTCCGGCGTCTTTTTCTCGCAGCATCATAGGGGCAATCCGCACCCTGCGATCAGGATACGGACAGCCCCCAACGATACGGAGTCGCCACCGTGTTACCTCCGACACGGCCTCCGACGGGGTGTCGGTCGAGCATCGAACGCGTCTCGAAAGGGTCTCGGCAGGCGGTCCGGATAAGTTGTGTCGGCTTCGCCTCAGGGTGTCCGGTTGGCTGCGCCTCAGAGGATTCGAACCAGGATCTCCGAGTGCCCCGCCCGGATGATGTCGCCGTCGGCGAGCTGCCAATCCTGGACCGGCGCACCGTTGACCGTGGTCCCGTTGGTGGATCCCAGGTCGGACAGCATTGCGACCTGACCGTCCCAGCGGATGTCGATATGGCGACGCGACACCCCGGTGTCGGGCAGACGGAACTGTGCCTCCTGGCCGCGACCGATGATGTTGTTGCCCTCGCGCAGCTGGAAGTGGCGTCCACTGCCGTCTTCGAGCTGCAGCGTGGCGGTGTACGTGTGCCCCTCGGGCGGGTAGGCCTGCTGGTTGTAGCCGCCCTGGTCGTAGTCCGAGTAGCCCTGGTCGTACGCCTGCTGGTCGTAGCCACCCTGCTGGTAGCCGCCACGGTCGTACGCCTGCGGCTGCTGGTAACCGGCTTCGGCGTAGGTGCCGTCCGGGTAGCGCGCAGGAGCGCCCTGGTCGTAGCCACCCCGGTAGTCCTGGGCGTATCCGGCCTCGCGGTAGTCGTAGCCCTCGTCGGCGGGCTGCTCGTAGCCGGGCGCCTGCGGTGCCTGCTCGTAGGCCTGGCCGTAGGCCTGCTGATCCTGCGGGTACCCACCACGCGGCGCCTCGGGGTAAGGCTGCTGCTGGTCGTAGCCGCCCTGCGGGTAGCCGCCCCGGTCGTAACCGTTCTGGTAACCAGGCGGGTATCCCTGGTCCTGGCTCGCATGGGCGTGACCGTTGCGCGCGTACTGCGGATCGGGCTTACGGTTGCCCGCTGGTTCGCGGCTGGGGTCGTAGCCTGAGTTCTGCGTCATGGGGCCAGCTCCTGGATTCGACGTGACGGGTACAAACGGTGCCTGTGGTCGCGGTGCGGGACCGCGCGGCGGTTCGGGTCGCCCCGGTGGGGTCGCGCCCGGGCGACCCGCATCCGGATCCACCGAACCCCGGGTGCGGAACTGCCCGGTGTGCAGTGAAGGCGATGGTTCGAACGCGACATGAATGGGACCATACGTCTGCCAGCCCTGGTCGCGAATGAAGTCTTCGAGGTGACGGGAGAAGGCTTTGACAGTCAGGTCTCTGTCAGCGGCAAGGCCTTCGTGGTCCGAGTTGTTGATGGCGATGACGTAGCTGTTCGGAGCAAGCAGGTGTCCGCCCTCGAGCTCCTGAATACGATCGGCGGCCTCCTGCTGAAGTGCCGCCTCCACTTCCTGCGGCACCACGCCGCCGCCGAAGACCCGTGCGAACGCGTCACCCACTGCTCCCTGGAGCTTCCGCTCGAAACGTTGCACTATCCCCATCGGAACCTCCTTACAGTGTCTCGCTCGTCGGCCTGCGACATGTTCGGCGCGGTGTCGGTCGTGCCGTGACCCCGTTCGTGTCGCGACACTTCCATGCGTAAACCCCACGGTACTGTCACTGCATCGAGCCGCGACACGGGTCTACGCACTAGCATGATATCGGTCTTTGTCCGGGCGAGGGTTTTTGTGGGCATTTCCGGACTTGACCTGCACGAATCGCGATTTCCGATGGCCTCGTGATAATGTTCTCCAGTCGCTCGGGCGAGTGGCGGAATGGCAGACGCGCTGGCTTCAGGTGCCAGTGTCCTTCGGGACGTGGGGGTTCAAGTCCCCCTTCGCCCACCACAGCGGTTTTCGGACCGCGACAACGAAAGCCACGAACTCGAAACGAGTTCGTGGCTTTCGTCGTTCCCGGCGGAAGTCGATCCCGTCCGCAGCCGGTTCCGCGCCGAATACCTGACGAGAGGGACCCGTTCGGCGGGTTCCGTCCCCGCTCAGCAGCGCAGCGGGTAACTGAAGGCTGAGGCGCACGACTTCGCCGGCCTCTGTGCCGCCGGATTCGTCGAAGGTGGGTCGAATCATGAACGAAGCGCTCCGGGGTGCCGGTGCTACGCATGTCGTCGAGTACATCCGGTCCGTTGCTGCGACGGTGGAAGCGGACACGGTGGAGTGGTGGCAGATACCCGCATTCGACGCGGTCCTGACACTGTCCTCGGAAATCCCCTGTTACCCGGGACGGAAGGTCGTTCTGGCCTGGAACCGCCACTTCGGGTGGTCGGTCGGAGTACGCGGACTCACGGACGGGAACGTGGTGATCATCGAGGGCCTCGGGATCGGCCGGGTGCCGGAGGCCACCCGATGTGCCGACCGCGTCGTCGAAGCGGTCGCCGATCTCGGTGAGTGGGTGCCCGGGGCGTCCAGGGGGCCCGCGGTCGGCGATCTGCGTCTGCGGGCGCTCCAAGAACTCCACCACGGGGTCCAGCCTGCACCGAGACTCGTGCGGGGATTCTTCGAGGAATAGTCCGGGTCGGACCCACTGCCTAGCATGAGCGCATGTACTCGGAGCGGAGCTCTACTTTCGCCGGCGCGGTGGTGTGGGAAAAGACCGCAGCGGACGGTGACGGCGCGATTCTCCCCGACGGATGCATGGATCTCATCTGGATGAACGGCGACGTCGTCGTGGCGGGGCCGGATTCTCGTCCCTACATTGCACGCACTCGCCCCGGCGATTACCTTGTGGGACTGCGATGTGCGCCCGGCACCCTGCCGGCGTTGCTCGGGACGCCGGCGGAGGCGTTGGCGAACGCGCGGGTGCCGCTCGCCGACGTGCTCTACGACGACGACACCGCCAGGCTTCTGTCCTCGATCGCCGAGCACGGTGACCCCGCCACTCAACTCGAGAAGTTCGCCGCCCGTCGCCGGCTGATTGCGAGGCCGGACCGCAGAATCGCGGTGACCGTGAGCCTGCTTGCACGTCAGTGCCCCGTCCGGGAGGTGGCGGATCGTGTCGGTATGAGCGAACGCCAACTGCACCGGCTGTGTCGGCGGGAGTTCGGATACGGGCCGAAGATGCTGGCGCGCATTCTCCGGCTGCAGCGGGCCAGGGAGTTGGTGGGGTCGATGTCTGCCGCGGAGGCGGCAAGCTTGGCGGGGTTCGCCGACCAAGCTCACTTGATCCGCGAGTCGAACGAGTTGACCGGCCGCTCCTTCGGCCGATTGGTCACGTCGTCGTGAGTGGCGCGAACAGGTCGACCGGATTGCCATCCGGGTCGTCGATCGTGGCGTAACGCTGGCCCCAGGGCGCGTCCCAAGGGGCATGTCTCTCGCGGTAGCCGGCGTCGGTCAGGTCAGTGAATACCTTGTCCACGACATCCGGACTACCGCAGTCGAACCCGAGTGCCACCCGATGTCCACCCTGAGGTGTCGTCCAGTCCGGCTCGAACGACCGGATGGTCTCGACGGTGTCCCACAGCAGTCGTATTCCGCCCGGGAGTTCGAACTCGACATGTGGCGCTTCCTCAGACCCGGCCGGGATGTCGAGGCCGATGCGACGGTAGAACGCCAATGATGCGGCGAGGTCGTGAACCACCAGTTCGATGGCGGTAAAAGCAGGAATCGTCATGCTGTAAAGCTAGCTTCGGACGACGTCGTGGAAATAGAAGATTTCAGACATCGACGCCGACGCGCCCCGTCCGATACCTTCAATCAGGTTCGCGGAACAACGGGGATGCTGGAGCCATGACTCGCGAATCCACCCATGTCAGTGTGTTCATCGCTCGCAGTGCCGCCGACGTCTACGCCTATGCGAGCGACCCAGCCAATCTGCCGGCCTGGGCGGCGGGTTTGAGCAGCAGCATTGCCCGCGAGGGCGATCACTGGGTCGCCGACTCGCCGATGGGGCAGGTGTTCGTCGCCTTCGCGCCACCCAACGACTTCGGAGTGCTCGACCACCACGTCACGCTCCCGGGCGGAGGCACCGTCTACAACCCGGTTCGCGTCATCCCCGACGGCGAACACAGCGAAGTCGTCTTCACCCTCCGACGAAGAGAAGGGATGGGCGTCGACGAGTTCACCGCCGACGCCTCGGCCGTCGCCGCGGACCTGCAGCGGTTGAAGGGGCTGCTGGAGCGGTGAGCCGGCGCGCTTCATCGGCTCTTGCCTATATTGGTTGATACCGATATAAAGGGATGGTGCACGCGTTCGATGTTCTCGGCGACCCCGTCCGGCGGCGGATTCTGGAGCTCTTGTCCGAGGGGGAGTGCTCGGCCGGCCAGGTGACCGAGGTTGCTGCAGCCGAGTTCGGTATCTCCCAGCCGACGGTGTCGGGACACCTGCGGGTTCTCCGGGAGAACGGGTTCGCCACGGTCCGGCGCGAAGGCACGAGACGCCTCTACGCGGTCGAGCCGGCGCCGCTGCAAGAAATCGATCAGTGGCTCGAAGGGTTCCGGCGGTTCTGGACCGGACCGCTCGACGCGTTGGCCACCGAACTCGCTCGCGGACGTCGCGAGCGCCGAACGAGCCGACCGTCACATCCCGACTCATCCAATGAAGGAGACCGACAGTGAATGAGATCGCCAGCCAAGACACCAGCCTGACGGCTGTGAAACGGGCAATGGGCAACCGAGAAATTGCTGAAGGCCCAGCGCGAACGGCGGTGCTCGAGCGTCGATACGAAGCGCCCATCAAGGATGTGTGGGACGCCATCACGACCCCAGACCGTGTGAACCGCTTCTTCCTCCCGGTCAGCGGCGACCTGCGCGCGGGTGGTTCCTATGCGTTCGAGGGGCAGGCCAGTGGGAAAATTCTCGTCTGTGACCCCCCGCATCTGCTGCGGCTCGAGTGGACACCGCCCGGCGATCGTGGCTACAGCGACCAGGTCGAGGTCCGGCTGACTCCCGACGGCCCCGACGCCACGTGGCTGGTGTTGGAGCACGCCTCTGTCGCCGACGTGTTCCGCAACGATCCAGACACCGGCTGCTACGGCGTCGGAACGGGATGGGAAGGACCACTGCACTACCTCGGCGAATACCTGCGAGGCGTCCTACCCGACCGCCCCAGCACCGAGTGGTACACCTTCGACGAAGCCGAAGAGCTGCGCCTCGCCAACCACCGCGGCAGGGAATGGGCAAAAATCGAGGCACAGCACGCCGGCGGCGCCGACAACGGGTGATACGTGGGCGCTGGGCTGCGGGCGACGGGGAGGCAACTCACCAGGTGCCTGTTTGCGCACCAATTAGTCCGTTGCACAGGAAATTCCGAATTTGGTGCGCAGTTGGCGAATACGTGCGCATCTGTGGAGTGGGTGTTCCGTTAGGTGGGTGTTCCGCGGTTTCCCCGGGATCGAGTATGAGTCGGGCATGCTGTTCGCCGCATCCTGCAACGCGGGCGCTGGGGCCGACGACTCTTCGTTGCGTGGCCGCGGCAGCCCACCAGGTGGCTGTTTGCGGACGAATCAGTTCTTTGCGCGGTTGATTCCGCTCGCAAGTGGCGATTCCCTGCGCAACTATGAGATCGCTGGGGGGTATTCCCGCGGTTTCCCCGGTTGAGCATGGCAGCTTACCGCCTCGGGACGCTGCATTCATCGCCTCGTCGATTCGATATTGCTCCTGGCAACGAAATTTACCGCTCACGATGAACGAAGCGTAGCAGTAGCGAGAGTGTCCAAGA
Source organism: Rhodococcus sp. ZPP (assembly GCF_017656075.1). Classification (NCBI taxonomy): domain Bacteria; kingdom Bacillati; phylum Actinomycetota; class Actinomycetes; order Mycobacteriales; family Nocardiaceae; genus Rhodococcus; species Rhodococcus sp. ZPP. The sequence continues at coordinate 3,336,360 of NZ_CP058638.1, read as the reverse complement.
GTGCCCTATGGGCTTGCCTCAGATGGCCTTGGTGGCGTGCCACTTGACCGGCGAAATACTGGATTGCAAAGGCCTTTCCGCGCCTATAGTTAGAAGATGCGAATTAGATGACCAGAGAACTTCCGGCCTGTCAAGAGGATAAGTGACTGCTGATCCAACGGCAGCGCTAGAAAAGGCTTAACGTCGACTTCGTCCTCCACCGCCGCTCGTTGACGCCGAAGATCGATCGAGACACTGAGCACTTTACTATGATTCGAACTCTGTGCCGTCTCACTCCGCGCACAGAAAATACATTCTCGGCCGTATGCTCAGGTGTTGATCCGCTTCAGGAGGCCTTCACTGTAGTATTCAACCTTTGCACCATCGCCCAATTCGGTGGCGATCTTCTGCGCGATTACCATCCCCTCCGAGTCAAGGCGATCAATCTCAGATTTTACTTGCCCAGAGGAGCGTTCTTTCATGCTTAATTGGATTATCGATTGATAGTGGAGATTCCAATCTTCCAATACATCTTGTAGTTCACTGGACAGGCTAAGGGACTGGGGACTAGTGCGTCCTTCCTGCTGATCAATTATGGACGGCTCGAGGTAGTCTGCAGAAAGCCTTATGTATTTCAACTTCCAGACCTCCATGTTCGGTGAAGTATCAGGTTCCGATCGACGTTGACCGCGATCTCTTAATATCCCGGCTTGCCGTTGAGAAAGCCGTCCGCGCGGTACAGCAATGATCCATCGCGCTGGACGGTCGGCTCATGTCTCAGAATTTGATCGTCGAATGAGTAAGGGAAATTGTGACCCGTGGGATCTTCTAGGCCACGCTCACGAATCCTCGGGTGGTAGTCGTAGCCATGGTCGAAAGCCCTGTCGCTTCCTTCTTCACACGCCGTCGGCACCAGGCCGAGTGGGTCGGTCCATCCGGTGGGGTTGTGGGGATAGGTGTTCGGGTTGGGTGAGGGTGCGAGTCCGAGTGGGTCCTGGGTGAGGTATCGGGCGGTGGCGGGGTTGTAGTAACGATGCAGGTTGTAGTGGAGTCCGGTTTCCGGGTCGTGGTACTGGCCGGGGAAGCGGAGGGGTGTGTCAGCGGCGCCGTGCCAGGTGGTGTTGCCCCACAGGTTGGTCGTGGCGTCGGCGACGCGGTCGGCGTTGTGGGGGTCGACGAGTTCGACCGGCGTTCCGACGAGGTCGGTGATGATTGCGTAGAACTCGTTGTCGACAGCCCGCTGATCCGAAAGCCGGTCGGTGTCCACGGTTCGGGTGACGGCCTGGGTGAGTGGTGTGTAGCTGCCGTGCTGGTAGTTCCATCGGGTGGTGGTGCCGCCGGAGTGCTGCTCGAGCAGGTGCGTGCCGTCCCACGTGTATCGGGTGAGGTCAGCGACGGTGCCGTCGCTGTCGAGTCGTTGTTTGGTGGTGCGTCGGCTGAGGGCGTCGTAGGTGTACTGCCAGTGCTGACCGTCGGGGGTGGTGACGTCGGTGAGCTGATCGAACGCGTTGTAGCGGTAGTGCCACACGTCCGGTGCACGTGAGAGACGGGTGGTGGTCTTCCGGATCAGGCGTCCCACGGCGTCGTAGTGAAATCGGGTGCGGCCGTCGCGGACCAGCAGGTTGCCGAGATACTCGCGACGTTCCGAACCGGAATCTGTGATGTTGCCGAGCGGGTCGTAGCGATACTGCTCGGCCGCATGACCGTCCTGCACGACAGCGGTGATCCGGCCTGCCGGGTCGAGGTCGAAACCGCGGCGGACCACCCTGGACGCGTCTCGCTGGGTGGTGTGGTCGACGAGGTATCCGTCCGGCCGGTACGCGTAACTGTCCTGTCTCAGCGCCCGAGGCTCGAGGCCCGGTGCGAGACCCAGGTTCAGGGTGGATGCGGGATGGGCGATCACGTCCTGGTTGGCGAGCTGGCCGCGCGCGGTGTGGTTGCGACGCACTGCGAGTTCACCGACGCGCCAGTCGGTCAATCGGCCGATGGCGTCGTGACCGAATGTCAGGTGGTGACCGTCGGTGGTGAGTCCCAGGAGATGCCCGGTGGGATCCCACTGCCAACTAGTATCGCTTCCGCTGGGGCTGTGCCTCGTCGTGCGCCGACCGACCGCGTCGTATTCGAACCGCAAAACCGGGTTGCCGTCGACCGTCTCACTGACCAACTCCCCGGTCGGGCTGTACGTGAACCTGAGGGAATGGACCGCCTGGTCGCCTGTGCCGACGACGGCGGTGGTGACGCGTCCCGCTTGGTCGTGCTCGTAGTGGAGATGTTCGCCGGTGTCTGCGCGGACGTCGGTGACGTTGCCGAGGATGTCGTACGTATGCCGGCGAGTGATCCCGGTGGCGGGGGTGACCGATGCGACGCGACCCGCCGCGTCGTACGTGTAACTAGTTGTGGCACCGATGAAATCGGTTTCCTTGGCGAGCCGGCCGATCGCGTCGTACCGGTACGACCACGTGGCGCCGAGGGAATTGGTGACGGAGGTCAATCTCCGCTCGGTGTCCCAGCCGTACGTGGTGGTGCTGCCGTCGGGGTCGGTGCGGGCGGCGAGGAGGTCGAACGCGCCGTACTCGTAGATGGTGGTGGCGCCGACCGCGTCCGTGTGGACCAGGAGGTTGCCCTCCCCGTCGTACGCCCAGGTTTCGACCGCGCCGTCGGGGTGCGTGCGCTCGACGAGCTGACCGTCCGCCGACCATCGGTAGGTGGTGGTCATCCCAGTGGGATCGGTGACGGTGGTGGGTCGGCCGAACCCGTCCCGGGTGATGCGGGTGACCGCGCCGTTCGGGTCCGTGACCGCCTCGGGCAATCCGGCCTGGTCACAATCGACGAAGGTGCGACCCCCGGCCGCGTCGGTGATCGATGTGAGGCTTCCCGACCCGTCGTATTCATACCGGGTGCGTGCACCGGCCGCATCGACGACGGTGACGAGGTTTCCCTGCTCATCCCATTCCTGCCGCGACATCGTGCCGTCGGCATGGTGGATCGTCACCGGTTGGCGGGGGCCCGCGTAGTCGATGGCGATGACGTTGCCGTCGGGTCGGGTGATTCGGGCAACGTCTCCGTCGGCGGTGTAGAGGTAGCTGGTCGTCGCACCGTCGGGGCCGACTACCCGCAGAGGTTCGCGACGGGCGTTGTAGTCGGTGTGGGTGCGTGAACCGGCGGCGTCGACGAGGTCTCGCAGCCGGAGGTCGGAGTCGAAGCCGTGGATTGTGGTCGCACCGGTGGAGTCGGTGAGGACGGTGACCGAGCCGGGGGAGTCCGGGTTGGTGCGGTAGTCGAATGTGGAGTCGAGGTCGCCGGCCGTGCCCTTCTGCTGGACGACGCGACCCGCCTCGTCGTAGGTGTTCACCATGCGGTTGCCGTTGCCGTCGGTCCACGACAGCATGCGACCTTCCGCGTCGTAGCGGTAACGGGTCGATCCGCCTCCGGGTTTGACCACCGCTGTCAAACGCCCTGCGGTGTACTCGAAGTCGCGCACCGGCGCCGCAGTGTCTCCGTCAACGACGGACAACCCCACGATCCGGCCGAACCGGGTGTTGATGAAAACCCGGTAGCCACCCGAGTGCGACACCTCGACAGGAGCACCGGAAGCGTCGTAGCGGAAGAGGATGCGATTGCGGTGGCGGTCGGTGATTGCACTGATCGCGAGGTTGCCCAGCGCGGAGTCGAGACCGTCCAGTTCCGGTTTGGGTGCGAAATGCCAGGTGAGTCCCCGGTCGGGATCATGCACTCGGTAGGCGCCGGTGTCGGTGCGGGACAGTGTCCATCGCTGGCCCGACTGCGGCATCACAGGAGTCCCCACCTCGGGATGCGGGTACGTGAGCATCACACCGTCTTCGGCCAGCAGCGTGACCCCGGCTTCTTCGACCACCACACGCATGTCCACGGTGGAGGACCAGCTCGGGCCGAACCATCGTCCGAACCGATATCCGGAGCGATGTCGACGGCCGATTACAAGCGGCAACACACCGGGAAGTGTCAAATCGACCTCGGGGAGCAGGAACTCACCCGTTGCGATGTCTACCGGGTCTCGGTCTTCACACGTGTTCTCGGTGGTGCGGTCGGAGTCGGTGCCGGCCTCCCGCGCTGCCTCGTTCGCACCGGCATCGGCGTCCGCATGCTCGGCAGGGCCGGGACTGGGCTCGGGCGCTGCCGGGTCGGTCCGCGGTGGAGTGTGCTCGACGGGCGCCGGTTCGGTGCTCGTCGGATTCGTATCTGCGTGCTGAGCCGGCGAGTCGGCGTGCGGGGTGTCGGGCGTCGGATTGTGGCTGACATCCGCGACGTCGTCGAGTAGCCGGGCGCCGCTGCCGAAGTCGCCGGCTTCGTCGACGAGACGCACTGCCGTGCGAGCGCCTGCGACGCCGGCACCCGCACCGCCGGTCGCGGCGGTCAGGAGGGCGTCGCCGGTGAGGCTTCCGGCGAACTCGAAGGGGTTCTTTCTGATGTCGCTGACCACGCCGGACACCATCGCGCCGGGGTCGGCCGCCGCGACGACGAGTCCGGTGGCGAGGTTGGACATGCTCGCTCGGTACTCGGCCGGGTGAGTCGTGTTGTAAGTCTCGTATGGGTTGACCTGCCGAACGAACTGGGCGATCCCGGTGAGACCGGTTCCTAGTCCGGAGTAGAAGTTCGCGATGGCGAGATGCGTACCGTCCATCGCGTCGGTGGCGTTGTTCATCCACCGTTGCGTGAAGGGCGGTTCGGCGGGCGCGGACGCGGTTGCCGCGTCGAGCGCACCGGAGACTTGTCCGGCGACTCCGTCGCGTTCGGCTCGCGCGCCTCGGAGGATGTCGCGGGCTTCTTCGCGCAACGCGGTCCACGTGTCGACCAGCGGGCTCGCGTCCTGTTCGGCTCCGCTGAGTGCGTTGAACGCAGTCTTCTTCGTCCGTTCCTCGGCCTCGTCGAGCGCCGGCGGAAAAGCGATCGGGTTGTCTCCGGCGACGTCGATCACCACTCCGGTCGGTCGGGTCAAGGCCGGGATGAGGACGTCCATCAGACGCCATCCGAAGATCGTGTGAAAACGACAGGCACTCGGGTGCTGTTCGCGGGCGAGCGAGTACCGGGCATATTCCCGCTCACTGGTGAACGCGCAGATCCAGTGAAGCCCTCCGAACGGGCTGGTGAGCACCCGGTCGTCCTCGGTGATCGGTATGAGTAGTGTCGCCGAGCGAAGGGTTCGGACAACACCGCCGGTTGCCCGAACCCTTGACGGAACGCATCCATCTCGGCAAGCAGCGCACTGCAGTTGCCGACTGATTTACCCATGATCCCCCCGGATACCGAATTCCGCCCCGTGCGGGGACAGTACTGGATTACTCCGACACCGGCGCGGGCACCGGTTCGCGGGGCCCGTCGGCGACCGCCGAGGCGATGTCGAGGAGCCGTTCGTAGGCCGCGCGGGTGTCGGCGGCGAGGCGATCGTGGCTGATGACGACCCCCATGCCGAGGTGCTCGTCGTACGGGATGGTCGCCACACCCCACACCTGCCCGCCGAGGTAGTCGCGCAGCAGATCGACGTCCACCTGCCATCCGGTGTTGTCCTGATTCGACACGGTGACGACTGTCCGGGACAGACCGGGTTCACCGAGTGTGTCGCCGATCGACTGCAGTGCGGCGCGTAGTCGGTTGAACGCGTCGGCACGGCAGGGCACGACGAGGATGATCGGGGTCGGTGCGGCCAGCAACGGTGACAGGTAGGAAACGCGCAATCGGTGGCCCAGGTCGTACACGGAGCTCGCCCCGCGCGCACGGAGAGCTTCTGCGACCAAGGACATTTCGCTGTCGGTGGCCGTCTGAGTGCCGAGCCGATTCAAGATCCGGGCGTCCACCGTCGTCCGCGAGCAATACCCGTCGAAGACGTCGTCGGGGACGGCTCCGGACGCTGCCACTGTCACCACGTGTTCGAGCCCGTTCACGGAGAGCACGGCGTCGGCGCCGCGCTCGGCGATGTCACCACCCGCCGGAGTTGCATCGACTGCGACCACTGCAGTCCCGTGTACTGCCGCGGTGTTGGCGAGTCCGAGGGCCGTCGTGGTGGCGCCCGCGCCTCCGCACGCGCCCAGGACGAGCGTGGAAGATGTTGTGTTCCAGCCGGTTCGGTAGGTCACTGAGCGTCTCCAATGGATGTGATGTAGGTGCGGCCGTCACGGTCGGTGGTGGTTACGACCTGCCGATACTGGTGGGTCGACCCGTCCGGTCGCTGCTCCGTGAGTGTGACGGCATAGCGGCCGGATTCGGTGGGGCTGATCGTGAGGCAATGTTCGGTGCCCTCCGGCAACGAGTCGATACCCCGCTGAATCGTCTCGGCCGACCCCATCGGCGCATCGGCGGTGACCACGTCGCGGGCCTTCGCTCCGCTCCGCTCCACGTAGTAGGCGTGGTCGAAAGCCAGAATCACCTCGGTACCGTCCGCTGTACCGCCGGGACCGTTGCCGGTGACCGCGCCGTCGTTCCGGGATTCGACGCACCAGTCCGGATCCACGGCCGCGACGGGACTCCCGTCCTCGTTCGAGGACCCGAAACTCGAAACGACGACGACACCGACGACTACTGCTCCGAGGGCCGCAGCGGCGCCGGCGAGAGCGAGCCTCGGTTTTCCGCGCCTGCCGCGGACGACGGGCGTGGTGTCATGGTGGTCGCTCGGCGCCAGCCAGGTGGGGACAGGCGGCGGTAGCTCGAGCTGTGAATCCCGAACTTCCTCGGTCGATTCCGCAACACGTGTAGACGCGGGGGTAGGTGTGAAGGGCGGGAACCAATGTGCGAAGCGATCGCGGGTAGCGCTGTCGTCGTTCCTGGGGGGCGGTTCTGTCACAGGTGAATCCTCCACACCTCATTCCGCCGGGCGGAGCCGGCCCTGTAGCCGGCGCCGCCCGGACGATCACCGATCAAACGTGGAGCGTTGCCTGGCTGCGCACGTTGACGCCACCGATCGTGACGGCACTCGGCCCGCTGTCCGTCGACTGCAGCTGCGGTAGCTGCGGTGCCGGCAGGGCGGCGACCGCGTCGACGAACGAGCCGAAGGCCGGGTACCGGTCTGCTGCATCCGAGATGGCGGCAGCACTAGGTGTGACGTCGACCGGCGCAGACCAGTTGATCGGATGCTCGGCCTGGGAATCCGCGACGAACGCCGACACGGCGGCGGCGGTGGGGGAGGAGGGGTCGATCGCGATGCCCGCGGTGCCGGTGGCGTCACCGATGCGCCAGCCGACGGTGCCGGCGTATCCCTCGGGATTGCCGTACTGGCGACCGTTGACAGCAACCGGAAGGGCACCGATCAGGGTGTCGGCGGCGGCGTTCACCTCGACCACCGGCTTGGGCACGGGCAGCGTCGGGGCGACGGGTGCCTGATCGGTTCTCGGCATGTCGTCCGGATCGATCCACACCGCAGCGGGCTGGGCAGGGGCCGCCTCGACGGCATCCGGGGCGGCGGGCGGCGGGGTGTCACCGCTCGCTGCCGGGCCGGGGGTGGCCGCGTCGCCTCCGGGTACGGCGAGAGGCGCCTGCGGGGGCGCGGGTGTCGTCGGGGCTGCGGGGCCCGTGACGCCGGGCTGTGACGTCGTGGGCGGCGCGGCCGGATTCGTCACTCCCGGCTGGGACGTGGTGGGTGGCGTCGACCGGTCGGTGACGCCGGGCTGCGACGTCGACGGGGCGGTGCTCGGAGCGGCGTGTGCGGTCGCGGCGCCGAGCACTGCTGCAGCGGATACCGATAGTGCGGCTGCCACTGCGTGCATGCGGATCTTCACGTGGATACTCCTGATGTCGAGTGAAAGTGGATGCAGGCAGGTGCCGCATCCGAAGAGCAGAGATCGATGCAGATCAGGGGTACCGCGAATGGAAAAGGTGCACGCCGGCGGCAGGACAGTACGCCCCCGCTGCAGAGAAAGGTTTCACCACCGACGAGGTGGATCTGGTATTCCCCCGATGAAGATTTTCGGTTCTGCCGACCGCATTACTGCAGCCGTCGTCCACCGCCCCCATGACCGCCCCCGGTTCGTCTCGTCCCCCTATTGCGGGAAAGTACCAGATGGGCAGGCATTGCTGCGCACCCGGATTCTCGTCAGGCCAGGGCCGCGGCCAGTTTCATCGTCCGATCGCGGACCGGACGCAGATGCCTGGTCATCGCGATCGACGCCATGGCACGTGATCCGAGAACCAGTCGCTGCGTCACCCGACGGCGTGCGCGGTCATACTGTCGCAGCGACTCGCGAATATCGTTCTGCGAGGCCAGGAATCGTCCGAGCGTGACCGCGTCGACGAGGGCCTCGCATGCGCCACGTCCGAGATTGGGGGCCATCGCGTGGGCGGCGTCGCCGATCAGCGCCGTGTGGCCCGACACATACGAGGGCAGGGCGGGTGACTCGTAGAGGTCGTGATGAAGCAGGGCGTCGGGGGTGATCGCATCGAGGACGGCCCGGACGTCGGCGTGCCAGCCCCCGAACCGCCACCGCAGGTAGTCGAGTCCGTCCTCGGATCCGGCGTCGGTGCGGACGCACGCGAACCAGTTGACGAGGTTGCCCTCGCGCGGTGTGATTCCGAAAAGCGCTCCGGCGTCCCAGGTTTCGCTCACCGTGTCGCGCCGTCCGGGCACCCATCCCCGCCACGCGGTGGCGCCCGTGTAGACGGGCTCGAATCCGTCGCCGAACAAGCGACGCCGGGTGGCGCTGCGTAGGCCGTCCGCGCCGATCACGACGTCGTAGTCGGAGAGGGCGTCCGCGGGAGGGGCCGGGGTGCCGAACGAGACCATCCCCTCGGGCAACGATGTGGCGAGCTCGGCAAGGAGGGCAGGCCGCGACAGCAGGTAGGCGGTGCGCGCGGAGCTGTCGACGGTGCCGATGACGGACCCGTCCGGTCGCAGGAACGACCCTCGATGCTGCGGAGATCCGAGAGCGCGGACCCGGTCGCCGAGTCCGATCGTGTCGAGCGCGTCGACGGCCTGGGGCCACATGCCGAGGGCGGTACCCGACGTCGGAAGGTCCGCGGAGCGCTCGAAGACCTCGACGTGCCAGCCGGCGCGGAACAGGAAACGGGCGATGGCGAGGCCGCCGATGCCGCCGCCGAGGACTGCTGCCGAGTGCGTCATGGCCTCAACGCTACTACGCCTGTAGTGGGAATTACTACGGCTGTAGTGTGGAGTGCATGACAGGGAGGCGAGAACAGCTGCTCGACGCAGCTATCGACGTGCTCGGCCGGAAGGGGGCGCGCGCCCTCACTCATCGAGCGGTCGACGAATCGGCGGGGATGCCGCAGGGCTCCACCTCCAACTACTTCCGCACCCGCGGCGCCCTCCTCGAGGGAATGGTCACCCGTCTCGCGGCACGTGACGTAGACGACTGGGAGAAATTTGCGGACCTCCGGCCGGACGGGATGGAGGCGCTGGTGGAGGCCCTGGCCGCGTTCACCCGGTACGCTGCGGGACCCGACCGGATCCGCTCGAGCGCCCGCTACGCCCTTTTCATGGAGGCCTCGGCGGTCCCGGCCCTCGGGGAGATCATCGGCTCTGCTCGCGCCGGACTCGTAGAATGGGGCGCGAGCATGCTGGACCTCGCCGGATCGAGGAATCCAGCAGCCGACGCAGTGGTTGTCACCGACTATCTGGATGGAGTGATCCTGCATCAGCTGACCGTTCCCGACCCCGATTTCGACCCGACTCCAGGAATCACAGCAGTACTCGGCGCACTCACTTAATATGTACTGGACGTTCTCGGCCGAGGTCTGCCCTCGAGAAAAGGCCTGTTCACGGGATGAATAGGCCAACCTAAGTTGTGTTTCTTCGGGGGGTCTGAATTATCGTTTTCGTTACACGTTGGACCCACGAAAGTCCGACCCGACCGAAAAGCCACGTCGCCTGGTGCGAGGACCACACCCAGCGTGCTGCAAAGGGCGATAGCCGATCGGTGGTGCCGATCACATCCTGACGGTACTTGCATTGCAAGGTGATGGCCATCAGCGCTGCTGGTCGTCGGTGCATCTTTTGGCATACGAAGGCTAGGTATGAAGCAACTTCCAGGCCCCCAGGGGCTGTACCACCCGGCGAACGAGCACGACTCCTGTGGCGTCGCGTTCGTCGTGGACATGAAGGGTCGCCGCAGCAGGGACATCGTCGAGAAGGCGATCACCGCTCTGGTCAACCTCGAGCACCGTGGTGCCGCGGGCTCCGAACCCAATACGGGTGACGGCGCCGGCATCCTGATCCAGGTTCCGGATGCGTTCTTCCGCGCTGTGGTCGACTTCCCGCTGCCCGCCGCGGGCACCTATGCCACGGGCATCGCATTCCTGCCGCAGAGTAAGGCCGACGCGCAGCGTGCATCCGACGCCGTCGAGAAGATCGTCGAGAGTGAGGGCCTGAAGGTCCTCGGCTGGCGCGAGGTCGCGACCGACGACTCGTCGCTCGGCGCCCTGGCACGCGACGCGATGCCGACGTTCCGGCAGATCTTCATCGGCAGCGAAGGTGACTCCCTCACCGGTCTGGACCTCGAGCGCAGGGCGTACGTCGTCCGCAAGCGCACCGAGCACGAGCTGGGTAGTGAAGGCGCCGGCAAGGACGGGCCGGGTCGCGAGACCGTCTACTTCCCGAGCCTGTCGAGCCAGACGTTCGTCTACAAGGGCATGCTCACCACCCCGCAGCTCAAGGGTTTCTACCTCGACCTGCAGGACGAGCGTGTGGAGTCGGCGCTCGGGCTGGTCCACTCCCGCTTCTCCACCAACACGTTCCCGTCGTGGCCGCTGGCTCACCCGTTCCGGCGCGTCGCGCACAACGGTGAGATCAACACCGTCACCGGCAACGAGAACTGGATGCGTGCCCGCGAGGCGCTCATCGACAGCGACGTCTTCGGTGGTCGCGAAAACCTCGAGAAGATCTTCCCGGTCTGCACCAACGGGGCCAGCGACACCGCGCGCTTCGACGAGGTGCTCGAGATGCTGCACCTCGGTGGTCGTAGCCTTCCGCACGCGGTCCTGATGATGATCCCCGAGGCGTGGGAGCATCACGAGAGCATGGACCCCGAGCGTCGGGCGTTCTACCAGTACCACTCCACGCTCATGGAGCCGTGGGACGGCCCGGCGTCCGTCTGCTTCACCGACGGCACCGTCATCGGCGCGGTCCTCGACCGCAACGGGCTGCGTCCCTCGCGGCTGTGGGTCACCGAGGACGGCCTGGTCGTCATGGCCTCCGAGGTCGGCGTTCTGCCGATCGATCCGGCCACGGTCGTGAAGAAGATCCGGCTCCAGCCCGGCCGCATGTTCCTGGTCGACACCGACCAGGGCCGCATCATCAGCGACGACGAAATCAAGTCGGAGCTTGCCGCCGAGCACCCGTACCAGGAATGGCTCGACCAGGGCCTGACCCATATGGACGACCTGCCGGAGCGCCCGTACACCTACATGTCGCACGAGCGTGTGGTGCTGCGTCAGCAGATGTTCGGGTTCACCAACGAAGAGGTCAACGTCCTCGTCAAGCCGATGGCGGCTTCCGGTGCGGAAGCACTCGGCTCGATGGGTACGGACACCCCGATCGCGGTGCTGTCCTCCCGTTCGCGGATGCTCTTCGACTACTTCTCGCAGCTCTTCGCGCAGGTCACCAACCCGCCGCTCGATGCCATCCGCGAGGAGGTCGTCACCAGCCTCGGCGGAACGATCGGCCCCGAGCACGATCTGCTGCACCCCACGGCGGAGTCCTGCAGGCAGATCTACTTGCCGCAGCCGATCCTGCACAACGACGATCTGTCGAAGCTCATCCACGTCAACGACGACGGCGGATTCCCGAGCTTCCGCAGCGTCATCGTCCGCGGTCTGTACCCGGTGGCCGAGGGCGGTGCGGGTCTGCGCAAGGCGCTCGACGACGTTCGCTACCAGGTCTCCGAGGCCATCGCCGGTGGTGCGCGCCTCATCGTCCTGTCCGACCGTGAGTCGAACGAGACGTACGCACCCATCCCGTCGCTCCTGCTGACGTCGGCCGTGCACCACCACCTGGTGCGCGAGAAGACCCGCACCAAGGTCGGTCTCGTCGTGGAATCGGGCGACGCCCGCGAGGTGCACCACATGGCGCTCCTCATCGGCTTCGGTGCAGCGGCCGTCAACCCGTACATGGCGTTCGAGACGGTCGACGAGCTGTTCCGCGGCAACGAACTGCAGGGACTGAGCCTCGACAAGGCCATCCAGAACTACATCAAGGCCGCGGGCAAGGGTGTGCTCAAGGTGATGTCCAAGATGGGCATCTCGACCCTCGCCTCGTACACCGGTGCTCAGCTGTTCCAGGTGATCGGCCTGTCGCAGGATTTGGTGGACGAGTACTTCACGGGCCTGAACTCGAGCCTCGGCGGTATCGGTCTCGACGAGATCGCCGCCGACGTCGCGGTCCGGCACTCCAACGCGTACCTCGACCGCCCCGAAGAGCGCGCGCACCGCGAGCTCGAGGTGGGCGGCGAGTACCAGTGGCGTCGTGAGGGCGAATACCACCTGTTCAACCCGGACACGGTGTTCAAGCTCCAGCACTCCACGCGCACCGGACAGTACGAGGTGTTCAAGGAGTACACGAAGCTGGTCGACGACCAGTCCGAGCGCCTCGCAGCGCTGCGCGGCCTCTTCGAGTTCAAGAAGGGTGTGCGCGAGCCCGTCCCGCTGGACGAGGTCGAGCCGGCCACCGAGATCGTCAAGCGCTTCTCGACCGGTGCGATGAGCTACGGCTCCATCTCCGCCGAGGCGCACGAGACCCTGGCCATCGCCATGAACCGCCTCGGTGGCCGTTCCAACTCCGGTGAGGGCGGCGAGCATCCGTCGCGCTTCGAGCCGGACGAGAACGGTGACTGGCGCCGGTCCGCGATCAAGCAGGTCGCGTCGGGACGCTTCGGCGTCACGTCGCACTACCTGACCAACTGCTCCGACATCCAGATCAAGATGGCGCAGGGAGCCAAGCCCGGTGAGGGCGGCCAGCTGCCGGCGCACAAGGTGTACCCGTGGGTGGCCGAGGTCCGGCACTCCACACCCGGTGTCGGCCTGATCTCGCCGCCCCCGCACCACGACATCTACTCGATCGAGGATCTCGCACAGCTGATCCACGACCTGAAGAACGCGAACCCGCAGGCGCGGGTGCACGTCAAGCTGGTGTCCGAGGTGGGTGTCGGCACGGTCGCCGCGGGTGTCTCGAAGGCGCACGCGGATGTCGTCCTGATTTCCGGTCACGACGGTGGCACCGGTGCCACCCCACTGACCTCGGTCAAGCACGCCGGCGCTCCGTGGGAGCTCGGCCTCGCCGAGACCCAGCAGACGTTGCTGCTCAACGGCCTGCGCGACCGCATCGTGGTGCAGGTCGACGGACAGCTCAAGACCGGCCGTGACGTCATGGTCGCCGCGCTGCTCGGCGGCGAGGAGTTCGGTTTCGCGACCGCTCCGCTGGTGGTGTCGGGCTGCATCATGATGCGGGTCTGCCACCTCGACACCTGCCCTGTCGGTGTCGCGACGCAGAACCCGGTGCTGCGCAAGCGGTTCAACGGCAAGCCGGAGTTCGTGGAGAATTTCTTCCTCTTCATCGCTGAAGAGGTCCGCGAACTCATGGCCGAGCTCGGCTTCCGGACACTCGACGAGGCCGTCGGCCAGGTCGACGTGCTCGACACCACCAAGGCGCTCGAGCACTGGAAGGGCAGCAAGGCCGGCAATCTCGACCTGTCGCCGATCCTGCACCAGGCCGAGTCCGCGTTCATGGATCAGGACCTATACTGCACAGGTACCCAGGACCACGGCCTCGACAAGGCGCTCGATCAGCAGCTGATCGCCCAGAGCCGCGATGCTCTCGACAAGGGCGCCAAGGTGTCGTTCGAGTCGCCGATCACCAACGTCAACCGGACGGTCGGCACCATGCTGGGCCATGAGGTGACCAAGGCGTACGGCGGTGAGGGCCTTCCCGACAACACGATCGACATCACGTTCACCGGCTCGGCCGGTAACAGCTTCGGTGCTTTCGTGCCCAAGGGTATGACCCTGCGGCTGCATGGCGACGCCAACGACTTCGTCGGCAAGGGTCTGTCGGGTGGACGCATCGTGGTCCGTCCTCCGCTGGAAACCGCGGCCGGGTTCGTCGCCGAGGACAACATCATCGGCGGCAACGTGATCCTGTTCGGCGCGACCAGCGGTGAGGCTTTGCTGCGCGGTGTCGTGGGTGAGCGGTTCGCGGTACGTAACTCCGGTGCCACTGCGGTGGTCGAGGGAGTCGGCGACCACGGCTGCGAGTACATGACGGGCGGCAAGGTCGTCATCCTCGGCGCGACGGGACGCAACTTCGGCGCCGGCATGTCCGGTGGCGTGGCCTACGTCTTCAACCCCGACAAGGCGTTCGAGGACAACCTCAACACCGAACTGGTAGACCTCGAGGATCTGACGGGTGACGACTTCACCTGGCTGAAAGCCGCTATCGAGCGTCACCGCGACGAAACCGGTTCGGAGGTTGCCGCGCGCATCCTGTCCGACTGGTCACAGCAGGTCAATCACTTCGCAAAGGTGATGCCCCGCGATTACAAGAAGGTGCTCTTGGCCATCGAGGCCGCGAAGAAGGATGGAAAGAACGTGGACGAGGCAGTAATGGAGGCAGCTCGTGGCTGATCCAAGCGGCTTTCTGAAGCACCCGTCACGCGAACTGCCCGTTCGCCGTCCGGTGCCGTTGCGTCTGCTCGACTGGAACGAGGTGTACGAGGAGTTCCCGAAGGAAAACCTCCGCACCCAGGCGAGCCGGTGCATGGACTGCGGTATTCCGTTCTGCCACAACGGCTGCCCCCTCGGGAATCTGATTCCCGAGTGGAACGACCTGGTGTACCGGGACCGTTGGCACGACGGCATCGAGCGGCTGCACGCCACCAACAACTTCCCGGAATTCACCGGGCGGCTGTGCCCCGCACCCTGTGAGGCGTCGTGCGTCCTGGGCATCAACCAGGATCCGGTCACCATCAAGCAGGTCGAGGTCGAGATCATCGATCACGCATTCGACGAGGGCTGGGTCACGCCGGTGCATCCCACCCGGTCGACGGGCAAGAGGGTGGCGGTCGTCGGTTCCGGTCCTGCGGGTCTGGCTGCAGCGCAGCAGCTGACGCGTGCCGGTCACCTGGTCACCGTGTTCGAGCGTGCCGACCGTATCGGCGGTCTCCTCCGCTACGGCATCCCCGAGTTCAAGATGGAGAAGCGCCACATCGACCGCCGTCTGGATCAGATGGAGGCCGAGGGCACCGTCTTCAAGACGAATGTGAACGTGGGCGTCGACATCTCCGCCGACGAGCTGCGCGAGCAGTTCGACGCCGTGGTGCTGGCGGGCGGTGCCACCGCGGCTCGTGACCTGCCGATTCCCGGGCGCGAACTGGACGGCATCCATCAGGCGATGGAGTACCTGCCCATCGCCAACCGTGTGCAGTTGGGCGACCTCGAAGAGCCCACCATCACCGCCGAGGGCAAGAAAGTTGTCATCATCGGCGGCGGCGACACCGGCGCGGACTGCCTGGGCACCTCACACCGTCAGGGTGCGGTCAGTGTTCACCAGTTCGAGATCATGCCGCGTCCGCCCGAGACCAGGGCCGAGCAAACCCCGTGGCCGACGTACCCGCTGATGTACCGGGTCGCGTCCGCGCACGAGGAAGGCGGCGAGCGCCTGTTCTCCGTCAACACCGAGAAGTTCGTCGGTGTCGACGGCAAGGTGACGGCGCTGCACGCCCACGAGGTCGAGATGAAGTCGGGCCGCTTCGAGAAGGTGGAGGGCTCGGATTTCGAGCTCGAGGCCGATCTCGTGCTGTTGGCCATGGGCTTCGTCGGCCCCGAAAAGCCGGGACTGCTTACCGATCTCGGTGTCGACCTCAACGAGCGCGGCAACGTCGCCCGCTCTGCGAAGTGGGCCACCAACGTCGACGGCGTCTTCGTGGCCGGCGACATGGGACGTGGACAGTCGCTCATCGTGTGGGCCATTGCCGAGGGTCGCTCCGCCGCTGCGGCGGTCGACGCCTACCTCGAGGGTGAGACGGCCCTGCCGTCTCCGGTCGAGACCACCAGCGCACCCCAGCGCTAGTTCAGTTCGTTATCCACCAGCACCCCGGCGTTATATTTTTCGCCGGGGTGCTGGTTTCGGGTGCGCCGGTCGGTTTTGCTCGGTAACGTTCATTTACCGATCGTGCATCTTCAGGTCACGTCGGCCTGGCAGCATCCCGTCTGCAGGTCGACGAAGGGGAGAAGAAGAGTTGAGGGCCATGGCAATGAAACGGGTTATCGCAACTTTGACCGCAACGGCTGCAGCGGTGGCCATTCCGGTGGTCTCGGGCGTGGTCGGCACCAGCGCGGTAGCGAACGCAGACCCGTGCCCGAGCCTGTACGTGGTGGCGATTCCGGGAACGTGGGAAACGTCCACCAAGGAGAATGTCCGGCCCACCCCCGGCCTGCTGTCTGCGGTCACGAACGGGTTACCGTCGAATATCCGCACCGACTATGTGACCTACGCCGCCACTGCCTTCCCGTGGGAAGGCGATGTGTACGGGCGCTCGAAGGCTCAGGCGGTAGACAACGCCCGCGGGATGCTCGTCAACATGTCTCAGCAATGCGCCGGAACCAAGCTTGCGCTCATCGGTTACAGCCAAGGCGCTGATGCTGCGGGTGACCTCGCGGCCGAGATCGGCACGGGCCTCGGCGCGGTGCCTGCCGACAAGATCGCTGCCGTCGGGCTCGTGTCCGATCCCCGTCGTTCGCCCACCGACGCGCTGGTCGGTCCTCCCGTCGCCGGTGGGGGCGCCGGCGGACCTCGCATCGGCGGTTTCGGCTGGGTCAGCCAGAACACCCGAACCTTCTGCGCATACGGCGACCTGTACTGCTCCACCCCGAAGGAAGACTTCGTGACCCGGCTCGCCGGTTTCCTCGCGCAGACGTCGGACCCGTCGCCGTCGCTGCTCGGCCGGTACCAGGCGGAGGCCGAAGCCATTTGGCGTGACCTCCTCGACGCCGGTGGTGTCCCCACCCTGATGGCTCAGTTGGACGAATCGGCCAACCAGAGGCGGATCGACGAGCTCGAGCAGTTCTACAAGTCGCAGGCCCACCAGGATTACACGCGGTACGCGGTCGACGGTGCCGGGACGTCGGCCACCAACTGGCTCAGGAACTGGTTGCGCGACGTGGCGTAGGTCGGACCGGGCGCGGCAGGAGAAGATGATCCGATGACGGACACTCCTGCCGCGCCCGGTTACGACGCTTTCGTCACCGTTCGGTGGTCCGATATGGACGCCTTTCAGCACATCAACCACGCCAGGATGGTGACGTTGCTCGAAGAGGCGAGGATCGACTGGTTGCTCAGTGAGGGCGCCGAGAATTCGTCTCTCATCACCAGTGCGTTCATCGCCGACATACACGTCAAGTACCGGGCTCAGCTCACACACTCGGAGAGTCCGTTGCGGATCACCATGTGGATCGCGAAGCACCGGGCCGTCGACTTCACCATCGGTTACGAGGTCCGGGGTGCGCGCGCCGGTCGTACCGATCCGCCCGCCGTCACCGCCACCACCCAGATGGCCGTTGCCGACGTCGACGCGCAGCGGTTGCGGCGTATCACTCCCACCGAGCGCGAGTACCTCACCCGCTGGTCCCGTGCGTGACAGTCCAGAGCGCGAGTGCCCACTGGGCGTTACGCGCGGCGGCGTGACCGTGTGGGAACCGCATCACGTGACGATCAGCCCAAGTCGAAACGCGCACCGAGTCGCATGCTGCCGGGCGCCAGTCGGCTCAACGCGCGGCCGAACTTGGCCTCGGGGGTGACCGGGACGACGGCCCTGTTCGACCTGACGGCTTTCAGGATCTGCGTGGCCACCCGATCGGGTGTGAATCCACGCTTGCGATAGAACGTGTCGGATCGGGACCGCATCTCTTCTTGTTTCTCGGGGGTGGTCCCGGCGAAGTCGGTGTTTTTGACGATGTTGGTGTGGACGATGCCGGGGCAGATGGTGCTGACGCCGATGCCGTGGTCCACCAGTTCGGCGCGGAGACAATCCGAGAGCATGTAGACGGCAGCCTTGCTGGTGGCGTAGGCGGTGAGTCGCTTCTGCGGGGTGAAGGCCGCCGCCGAGGACAGATTGACGATGTGTCCGCCCGTTCCGCGCTCGATCATCTGCTCCGCGAAGACCCGGCAGCCGTACACGACTCCCCAGAAGTTGACGTCCATCACGCGCTCGAATTCGCTCTGCGGCGTCGCGGTGAAAGTGCCGGAGTAGCCGATCCCCGCATTGTTGACCACGACGTCGGGGGTGCCGTGCTGTGACTGCACCTCCTCGGCGAACCGCCGCACCTCCTCTTCCACCGCCACATTCACCCGGTAGGCATGCGAGCCACCACCGAAGATCGCGACGGCGCCGCCCCCCTTCATCTGCGCCGAATTGATGAGGTCCGCTGTGTGCTGCGCCGATTCGAGGTCGAGGTCACCGACCACGACCACCGCACCCTCGGCGGCGAACGCGAGTGCGGTTTCGCGGCCGATTCCGCTACCGCCCCCGGTGACGACGACGAGCATGCCGTCGAGATCACGCAGTCGACGGTGCTTTCGCGAACCGGTACGCCAACCCTTGACCTCACTGAGAAGACTCATGGAACCATCTTGTCCGAGTACCGTCGATCGTGTGCTGATCTGGTACGTCAGTTATGGGTCGAACATGGCGACGACTCGCCTCGCCTGCTACCTGCGCGGTGGTTGCCCGCCCGGCGGCAACCACTCTCATCGCGGTGCGCGGGACACGAGCGAACCTCGCGAATCGATCCCGGTCGTGATCCCCGGCTCGGTGTTCTTCGCGGGGGAGTCGCGCATTTGGGGCGGCGGCCGCGCTTTCTACGATCCGGATGCGCCCGGGACGGTCGCGGCCCGCGCCTTCCTCGTGACGCAGGAACAGTTCGAGGACATTCACGCCCAGGAACCAGCCTGTTACGACCGGCTGGTTCCTCTGGGAACTCGCGACGGCATCGTCATGTGCACGTTCACCACCCGCGCTCGGGGTGACGTGGTCACCCGGAACGCGCCGGCCCCCGCCTACCTCGCGACCATTGCGGACGGGCTTCGTGAGGGTCACGGCTGGGATGATCCGCGCGTCGAGGATTATCTGACGCGGCTCCGGGTTTCCTAGCAACCACAAGTGTGCTTACGTGATACGGGCCACATCCGGTGGCCGTCACGAAAGGAAGCCGATGTCCGATCTGCATGTCGTAGCGACCATTCCTGCCAAGCCGGGCTCCGAGGACACGGTGCGAGACGGCCTGTCCTCCCTCGCGGCGGAGAGCCGCAAGGAGGAGGGCTGCGTCTCGTACGAGTTGTTCGAATCTGCCGCGCAGCCCGGGACCTTCGTCACCGTCGAGGTGTGGGCGAACCAGGAGGCCGTCGACGCGCATATGAAGTCGCCGCACTTCCAGTCCGCGGTCGCGGTTTTCGGTGAGCATCTCGCGGGTGCACCCGCAATCCATCCGCTGAAGCCGGTGTCCTAGAGTCCGTTCGGTGACCACACCCCTGACCAGTGTTGTTCCCGAAGGCGGTAGTCGTGGAGGCGTCATCGTCATCCAGGAGGCCTTCGGGATCACACAACACATCGTCGACGTCTGCTCCCGATTCGCCGACGCCGGTTACCACGCTGTGGCGCCCCATCTGTTCCACCGGGCCGGCGACCCGGTGCTCGGCTATGACGACCTGAAAACGGCCATGCCGCTGCTGGGCACGCTCACGTCGGCACAGATCGACGAGGACGTCGATGCCGCTGTCACCGCTCTGTCGGATGCCGGGATCGGCGCGGGGAGCACGGCGATCGTCGGATTCTGCATGGGCGGCACGGTCGCGTTCCACACCGCGGCGCGCCTGAAACTCGGCGCCGCGGTGAGCTTCTACGGTGGTGGCGTCGAGAAGGGACGGTTCGGTTACTCCTCGCAGATCGAGGCCGCTGGACAGTTGTCGACTCCCTGGCTGGGGCTGTTCGGTGACCGTGACGCGGGGATTCCGTCCGAACAGGTCGAAGAGTTGCGGAACGCACTGTCGCAGGTACCGGTGGACACGGAGATCGTGCGGTACCCCGACGCCGAGCACGGATTCAACTGCAACGACCGCCCGGCCGTCTACAACGAGGCAGCCGCCCGGGACGCATGGTCGCGGACAGTCGACTGGTTCGGCACCCACCTACAGGTCAGCAGCGGCGGAATCGGCTGACCGTGGCCCCGCTCGGGTAGCCCTTCCGGTCGGCGAGCTCGAAGGCCGTCGGCTCGAAGTCGGTGTCGAACATGGGCGTTCCGCGACCGGCCACCACCGGATATTGCTTGATCACCAGCTCGTCGATCTCCGGAAGCAGAGCGCCCGCAAGCTTTCCGCCTCCAGCGAGCCAGACACCGAGTGTGCTGTCCTCGGCCTTGAGCTGCCGGACCTTTGCGAGGGGGTCGGTAATCACTTCGACGGCGGGGTCGGAACTGGCGCCGAGCGTGCGTGAGACGACGTACTGGCGCAGGTGCGCGTACGGACTGGTGATTCCGGCTGCGAGCGCCGGCTCGTAGGTCGAACGGCCCTGGATCACGGTGTCGAAATGCTTGTTGGCCCCGTCGACTGCGAACTGCGCCCGTAGGTGTGTCGGAATCGTTTCCGGGTAATCCTGCGCCATGAAACCGATGATGTCGTCGAGCATCGGAAAGAAGCCGACGTCGCCGTCCGGGGCGGCGATGAAACCGTCGATGGTAATGCCGACGAAGTAGGTGAGTGCGCGCATCATGTCCTTACTGTGGTAGCCGTCGAAGGGTGGTCAGATGGCAGTTCCGAACATCCCTGCCCGGATCCGTTGTGCCGTCGAGCGGTTGAGGGTGGATCCGTCCGATCGGATCCTAGAGGTGGGCTGCGGACCCGGCGTGGCAGTTTCTCTCGTGGCCGACAAACTTCTCGACGGGCGGATCACGGCAATCGACCGGTCCGCCACCGCGATAGCACGAGCTCAGCAGCGTAGCGAGGCCCTGTCGGCGCGCGGCAGAGTGGAACTCCAGAAGACCGAACTGGCCGGATTCCGCTGCGCCGATGCGTCGTTCGACAAGGCCTTCGCTGTCAACGTCAATGCCTTCTGGACACACGACGCGACCGAAGAGGTCCGGATTCTATGGGAAGCCCTGCGCCCCGGCGGCATCCTGCACCTCGTCTACGACGGCACCGAAGCGATGCACGACGACGCGAAGTCGCAACGCATCGTGAACGCTGTGACCCAGGTTCTGCGGCGAAAGGGGTTCGAGGTGAGTGCAGACACGGGAAACCCGCTGTGCATCACCGGGAAGAGGCCGGCCTGACCTGCGAACACCCCTCTACCTCAGCGCGGCTCGTGACCGAACCGTTATAGTCGGTCTCATGACTTCGGTTCTGGGTGTGTCGGTCGGTGCCAGCGCTGTGCGCGTCGCGTGCCGTGACGCAGCCGACTCGGTTGACGCGACCGGGCCGATCTTCCGCTCGACGGCGGTAGCCGCAACCCTCGAACGGCCAGAGGACGTGGCTGCCGAATCCATCGGAACTGCCCTGGGAGACGGCGAAGACCTGGGCGAGGTACAGGCCATCGGCGTGGCCTACCAGGACGAGGCCCAGGCCGACGCCGTCGAGGCCGCCTTGGCCCGCGAACACATCGGCAACGTCCATCTCGTGCCTGAAGTGACCGCCGCACTCGAGATGCTCGAAATGTCGGGTAACCTCGAAAACCATTCGACGCTGGTGTTCTACGACCTCGGCAGTTCCGGACTCACCGTTACCGTCGTCGAGCGCTCCACCGGGACGGTCCTCGACAGTGCCCGCACGGACGAGATCAGCGGTGACCTCGTCGACCGCCTGATTCGCGACCAGCAACTCGAACTGCAGAAGATCGCGCAGCCCGCCGACCAAGCTGCCGCTCTCGAACTCGACGCCCGGTGTCGCCTCGCGAAGGAGCAGCTCTCCAGCACAGGCGCGGTGTGCGTGCCTGGTGACGGGGGGCTGCTGCTGCTGTCGCAGGACACCTTCGAGTCGCTCATCCAGGGACCGGTAGAGACTTCCGCTCGGATCACTCGCGACGTGATCCACCGGTCCGGGCGTATGCCCGACGCCGCGGTCCTCATCGGTGGTGGCGCCTACATTCCGCTCGTCACCTCGGTGATGGAGTCGTGGCTGAAAATTCCGGTGATCGTTCCGGAGCAGCCAGAACTGGTGGCGGCCGAAGGTGCCGCCCTGTTGGCCCAGCAGGCACCCGCAGAGTCGGTCGCAATGCCCGAGCCCCCGAAATCCCGCCGCCGCGGCGCCGTCCTCGCCGGTGGGGCCCTCGCGGCGGTAGCGGCCCTCGGGCTCGTCCTCGGGGTGGGTGGCGACGTCTTGGAGGGGTCGGAAAAGGATCCGCAGCCGGACCCGACCGAGCCGGAAGCTCCGGCCCCAGTCATCGAGAACGCGACACCACCCGCAACGACGTCGGCCACGGCCGCCGACCTTCCGTCGCCCGTGCCGCCGCAGGTGGATACCGAAGCAGAGGCGTCTACGACGGGCGTTGCCCGAACCGAGGCCTACACCCCGTATGTGCAGCCCCCGACCGCCGCGCGGCCCGACAGCGGGACGCAAACCGATGTGAGCAGGAACGAGCCGGCACCGGCCCCGTCCCCACCGCCGCTCATCCCCGGCCTACCGCAGCTTCAGCTGCCTGTTCTCCCGCCGCCGGCCCCGCTACCCGAGCTACCGCGAATTCCGGGTCTCTAGTCGCCGAACGCCCGGTGGCCGAGCCTCACACGTCGCAACTAACGCCGCAGCATGTCCCGGACGTGGCCGGTCTCGTTCACCGAGGCCACCCGTCGCTCGCCGCTGCGCGAGACGAGGACGCGCGTAACCGAGACGTACTCGATGGGGAAGACGAGGGGACGGTCCAGGCCCAGCAGCTCCTGCAGGTACACGTTGATGACGCCGCCGTGGGCGAATATCGCGACGGTGTCGCGGTGGTCGGACTCCTGGACGACCCGGCCGAGCGCATCGAACACCCGTGTGCGGAAGGCGTCGGCGTCGATCCCCGCGGGAAGCTCGCCCGCGCGGATGCGGGCGTACGCTTCGGGCGCCCGCGCCTCGGCTTCGTGGAACGGGATGTAGTGGTCGAGGTCGTAGTCGTACTCAGCCAGCCCCTGGTCCTGTGTGACGCGAAGGTTGAGCGCCTCGGCGAGTGGCGCGGCCGTCTCCAGGGCGCGGCGCTGCGGGCTGCTCACGATCCGGGCGATGCGGTAGGGACCCAATGCGGCAGGCAGTCGCTTGGCCTGAGCCTGCCCGTCCTCGGTCAGGGCAGGATCGGCTCGTCCCTCGGACGTGGTCACGAGCTCCGGTAGCGCATGTCGGATCAATAGCAGTTGCACGACGATCAGCTTGCCAGTTCCCGGATCAGTGCCGCGACCTGGCCGGGTTGATCGATCATGGCGTGGTGACGGGCGGGTTGCACGACGCGGAAGGCGGCGCCGAGACGCTCGGCGAACTGTCGTTGGCGCCGAACCCACTCCCACCCCCACGGGGTCCGATGACCGGTGTGTGCGGCGGCCACGAGTATGGGGACGGGCATCGTGACGGCGGCGCGTAGGGCGGCAATCTCCTCGGCGAGGGCCGGATACGACGCGTTCTCGACCACCGACGACTCCAGATATGCGGGCTCGCGGTAGATGCGGGCCACCCACTGCCGAGTCTCGGACGTTATTCCACCCGGCGGCGTCGACTGGTTCAGCACTGCTCGAACGGTCGGACCCAGCAGTCGCTGCAGCCCGAGCCGGCTCGACGCGCGGGCCACCCACCGGCCGGTTGCCACCCGCCAACGGGTCGGAATGACGCGGTGGGGTCGCAGAGTGATGGTCGCGTCGAGCAGCATCACACCGCAGGTGCGCTGGGGAAACAGCCGAGCGAAGGCCTCGGCGTAGATACCGCCGAGCGAGTGCCCCACCACGACGGCCGGTGCAGTAGAGCCGAGCGCGTCGAGTACCGCGACGATCCTTTCCGCTTCACCGCGGGCCGTGGGTGGTGTGGATGAGGCGGGGCTGAGCCCGTACCCGGGTCGATCGATCCGTATGACGAGGCAAGAATCGGAAAGCAGTGCGGCGACGTCATCCCAGTCGAACCAGTTGCCGCCGAGACCGCCGTAGAGCACGACGGGGGGTCCGGCACCATCGACGACGACATGCACTCCCGCGACCATTTCCCCAGGACGTTTCACGTGGAACCATCATTTTCGCCGGTGACGTGAAGCACGCTGAGTGATACGAAGATCAGCCACCCGCTGAAAGCGAGCAGCTGCACACGCTGGCCCAGTCCCAGCCACACGTCGTGCTCGCCGCGAATCGCGGCAGCTGCCAACGTCCAGGCGGTGCCCACGACGACCACCGCCGACACTGCCGCCCCGGTCAGCGTCAACCAGCGCGGCCAACCGTAAAGACAGGCCGCCAGCGCGAAAGCGAGCGCCGACACCACACCGCCCGTCGACGCAGACGTACTGGTGACGGCATGCAGTTCATGCGACAGCGGCAACTGACCCGAATCCTCGCGGGCAGCGCAGAGGGGATCCGAGGTGACCGCACAGCTCATCGGCATCCGCGAATCGAGGGCGGTGGCGACCCCGAACACGCACAACGCGAACCACCCGATCGCGGTCGCCCACCCTTCCGAGTACCGCCACAGTCCGAGGACGCCCGCGACCGCGACGGTGCAACCCGCCACCAGGTCGCCCGTACGGAACAGGGCACCGTAACGCTGGTCGGTGGCCGCAAGTTCGCTCGCGAAACCGCGCAGCGGGTCGATCTCGGTGTCCACGACGAACTCCAGCAGCCACGACGAGTAGGCCACCGCTCCGACGATCAACAGGGCGGCCACAGCAACGCGGCCACGGGAGGTCACTGCTTCGGTTTGGCCAACGGAAAGGCGAGGGTCTCCCGGATACTGCCGCCGGTGATCAGCATGACCACGCGGTCGACGCCCACGCCGAGTCCTCCGGTCGGGGGCATGGCGTGTTCGAGCGACTGCAGGAAGTCTTCATCGAGTTCCATCGCCTCCTCGTCGCCGCCGGCGGCGAGCATCGACTGCTCGGTGAGGCGGTTCCGCTGGTCGACCGGGTCGGTGAGTTCGCTGTACGCGGTACCGAGTTCGACGCCCCACGCCACCAGGTCCCACTTGGCCGCGACTCCGGGAATGGTGGGATGCGGGCGCGTGAGCGGCGACATCGACGTCGGGAAGTTGGTGTAGAAGGTAGGGAACTCGGTGTAGTCCTCCACCAGGTGCTCGTACATCTCCTGGGCCACGGCCCCGGCGTCCCATGTCGACTGGTACGGAATGTCGTGATCGTCGCACAGCCGTTGCAGATCCACGAGCGGTGTCTCGGGCGAAACATCGACCCCGAGTTTCTCGGCCACGGCCTGATGCATCGTCTTCACGGGCCATTCCCCGGAGATGTCGATCTCCACCATGGTGCCGTCGGGTCCCGGGCGCATGATGACTTCCCGTCCGTGGGCCGCGATCGCCGCCGTTTGGATGAGCTGACGGCACAGCACCATCATCTTTTCGTAGTCGCTGTGCGCCTCGTATGCCTCGAGGATGGTGAATTCGGGATTGTGCTTGAAGTCGACACCCTCGTTGCGGAAGACCCGGCCGATTTCGAAGACCTTCTCCATCCCGGCGACGCAGAGCCGCTTGAGGTAGAGCTCCGGGGCGATCCGCAGGTACAGGTCCAGGTTGTAGGCGTTGATGTGCGTGAGGAAGGGCGCCGCGTTGGCGCCGCCGTGTACCTGCTGCAGGATCGGTGTCTCCACCTCCAGGAAGCCACGCTCACCCAGCGAATCACGCAACGACTTCACGACGGCGCTGCGGGCCTCGAGAAGCCGCCGGGCGTCGGTGTTGATCATCAGGTCCACGTATCGCTGGCGCACCCGGGTTTCCGGGTCAGACAGACCTTTCCACTTGTCGGGAAGCGGGTGCAGGCATTTACCGGTCATCCGCCATTCGTTCGCCAGTACCGACAGCGCTCCCCGGCGGCTGTAGCCGATGACACCGGCAACCTCGACGAGGTCGCCGAGGTCGAATTCGGCGGCGAACGCCCGGATGCGTTCGGTCCCCACCCGGGCTTCGTCGACGAGGACCTGGATGTCTCCGGACCAGTCCCGGACCGACGCGAACACCACACCGCCGTAGTCCCGCAGGCGGAGTACGCGACCGGCGATGCGGACGGTCGTTCCTTCGGGGGATTCCGCCGCGGCGGCCACCGTATGAGTGGGTGGATACGCGACCGGGTAGGGGTCGATTCCCTCCTGCGCGAGTGTCGCCAACTTGTCGAGCCGGACCCGAACCTGTTCGGGGCGTTTCGGTCCCAGACTCGCCGCCGGACTACCGTCACCGGGGGCGCTGCCGTCCGCGTGCAACCCCTCGGCGGCGACCAGACCCGCGGGCACGGCCGCGTGAGTTCCGGTGTGCTTGACGGCGTCGCCCGCTGTCGAACGCCCGAATCTCGGCAAGGTGACGAAGCCCTCGGCGATCGCCGACGCGAATCCGACGCGCAGCAATTCCCGGTTGTCCTCGAAGCACAGGTAGCGCGGGACCCATTCGGGTTGGTACTTCACGTTGGAACGGTAGAGGGCCTCGAGCTGCCACCACCGGGAGAAGAAGACGAGGATCGACCGCCAGATCCGCAGGATCGGCCCGGCACCGATGCGTGATCCCTCCTCGAACACCGACCGGAACACGGCGAAGTTCAGGGACACCTTGGTGATGCCGAATTGGTCGGAGTTGGTGGCCAGTTCGGTCACCATCAACTCCACGACTCCGTTGGGAGAGGTGGGTTTGCGACGCATCAGGTCGAGCGAGACTCCGGACGGACCCCACGGTACGAGGGACAGGATCCCGACGATGTCGTCGTCCGCATCGATGGCCTGCACCAGAAGGCAGTCACCGTCGAGGCGGTCACCGAGCCGTCCGAGGGCCATGGAGAAGCCGCGTTCGGTTTCGGTGTCGCGCCAGGCGTCGGCGAGCCGGATCGTTTCGGCCATCTCCTCGGCGGGAACGTCTCGGTGCCTGCGAATCCGCACCGTGACGCCTTGGCGCCGCACGCGGGTGACGGCCTGGCGTACCTGCCGCATGTCGCGCCCGCTGAGGTTGAACTCGCGGGTGCGGAGAATGGCCTCGTCGCCGAGTTGCAGCACGGTGAGACCGGCCTTGGCGTAGGCGGTCGCGCCGGATTCGCCCGCTCCCATGACGGCGGTGGCCCACCCGTATCGGGACGCGAGGGCCTGCCACGCCTCGATCGCATGGGGCCAGGCCTCGGGGTCGCCGATGGGGTCGCCGCTGGCGAGACAGACACCGATTTCCACCCGATAGGTGATCGCCGCTTTGCCGCTGGGAGCGAACACCACCGCCTTGTCGCGGCGTGTGGCGAAGTAACCGAGGGAGTCGTCGGCGCCGTACTGAAGCAGCAGTCCGCGCAGCGCCGACTCGTCGTTTCCGGTGAGGGCGTTGTGGGAGCGCTGGGCGCGGAACAAGGTCACCACGGCGGCCAGCAGGGCGGCGGCCCCGAACAAGCCGAGAAGGGTGTTGACGAAACCGTGTGGCCTGCCGGTGAACTGCTCGTTGTCGACGGCGGCGAGCGCGGTCACCCGGTTGAGGGACCACAGGAAGCGTTCCCCGGGTGGGAGGGTGCCGGGGAAGAGTTCGACCAGCCCCCACCCGACGAGTGTGCCCACGGTCAGGCCGACGACCAGGACGCCCAGGGCTTTCCACCCGGCGCCGCGGCGGACGCGGGTGTAGAACTCCGAACGGGCAGCGACCAGAATCCCGATCACTGCGAGTTGCACGGCGGCCGCGACTCCGGCGTTCCAATTGCGGTCGGTGATCGCGACCACGATGTTCGCCACCATGAACAGGCTCAGGTACAGCGTGAGCAACCACCAGGCGATGCGTTTGCGACTGGCGAGCGCGGCGGCGAGCAAACCCACCACCAGGGCCCAGGACAGGCTCGTGTCGGGAGCATCGAAGTAGTAGCTGTCTACGTACTCGCGCGGCACGTGCACGTAGTAGCGCAATACCGGCGAAAGACTCCACAGGAACACCAGCACCGAGAAGACACCCAGAATCAGTCCCGCGACGTGCGGAACCTGATGCAGGCGGCGGTTCGCGGAACCCGGGGCGGGACGGGCCCGCGGTGGGGCGGGGACAACCTCGGACGTGGTCTCGGTGCTAGCTGACATCGAGCGTTCCTTCCCGGCACGAGATGCGTACTGATCACTGCGGACAGGTGTGCTGTGTCCTAGTGTGATGCGTCGGACCGCTGTTCGTGGTGAAGAGGGAAGATAGAGGCATGTCCGACATTCATGAAGCCGTGCCGATCCGCGACGAATCCATTCGTCTGGGCCAGTTCCTCAAGCTCGCCAACCTCATCGAGTCGGGGGCCGAGGCCAAAGAGGTGATCGCTGACGGTCTGGTGTCGGTGAACGGCGAAGTCGAGGTCCGCCGCGGGCGGCAGCTTCGTGACGGTGACGTCGTCGCGATCGGGGGGATGACGGCGCAGGTGAGTTCTCAGGCCTGACGCCGGGCGGTGTCGGCCGCGAACCGCTGCAGGAACGTCGCTTCGGCGACGGCGAGTTTCTCGATCTCGCCGGGATCGACGCTCTCGTCGGGCGCGTGGATCCGGCTGCGCGGTTCCTCGACCCCGATGAGGGCGATCTCGGCGTTCGGGACCATGTCGGCCAAGACGTTGCACAAGGGGATCGAGCCGCCTTGCCCGACGGATCCCATCGGCTTGCCGAAGGCTTCTTCCATCGCCTTGCCGAGGGCGGCGTAGCCGGGGCCGTCGGTCGTTGCCCGGAACGGCGAGCCCACAGCTTCACGTTCCACCGTCACTCGCGCACCCCACGGCGCGGCGTTCTCGAGGTGCTTGACCAGGGCGTCCTGCGCTACCAGGGGATCCATTCCGGGCGGCACTCGCAGGTTCAGCCGGGCCGAAGCCCGGGGCGCGACGGCTGCAGCCGATCCGACCACCGGTGGGCAGTCGATGCCGAGCACGGTCAGCGCGGGTCTCGCCCACACCGCGTCGGCGACCGAGCCCGTGCCGGCGAGCCCGACCCCGTCCAAGACGCCGGCGTCGGCACGGAACCGCTCGGCGGGGTAGTCCACTCCTGTCCAGGTCTGGTCCGATGCGAGGCCGTCGACCACCGTGTTCCCGTCCCGGTCGCGCAGCGTCGACAGCATCTGGACGAGCGCAGCCACCGCGTCGGGGGCGGGACCACCGAACATCCCCGAATGGACTTCACCGGCCAGGGTTTCCACGTGCACGACGACGTTCGCTATTCCGCGCAGGGTGGTGGTGACGGTGGGATTTCCGGCTTCGGAATTGCCGGTGTCGCCGATGAGGATCATGTCGGCGTCGAACAACTCCGGCCGCGCTTCGACGAGATTCTCCAGCCCGCCGGTGCCCATTTCCTCGGAACCTTCGGCGACGATGCGGATCCCGACCGGGAAGGGGGTGCCGAGTGCCCGCAGCGCCAGTAGGTGCATGACGAGGTTGCCCTTGCAGTCCGCGGCGCCGCGCCCGTACCAGCGGCCGTCACGTTCGGTCAGTGTGAACGGCTCGCTGTGCCAAAGTGTCTCGTCGCCGGGCGGCTGAACATCGTAGTGGCAGTACAGCAGGACGGTGGGTGCGCCCGGAGGCGCCGGCTCGTGGCCCACCACGGCGAGGGATCCGTCGGATGTCTCCAGGAGATCGACGGACCCCACCCCGGCCCCGAGAAACGCGTCTCTCACCCATTCGGCCGCGCGGCGGCACTCCTCGGGCGGGAATTGCCGTGGATCGGCCACCGAACGCACGGCGACGAGCGCCGCCAGTTCGTTCCGGGCCGTGGGCATCAGCTCCGCGACCTTGGTACGAATGTCGTCCGACATCAACGCCTCCTCGGGGATGGGTCTCTACGTCAGGGCCGGTCACTCGCGCGACCAGCGGCCGGTCAGCGAACGACGACACCGTCCTGATCGCTGTACACCGTCTCGCCGGGGTTGAAGGTCACTCCGCCGATTTCGAGGGGAACGTTCTTCTCGCCGGATCCGGTCTGCGTGCTCTTGCGGGGATTAGTGCCCAGCGCCTTCACGCCGATGTCGAGCGTCTTCAGGATCGCCGAGTCGCGAACCGCACCGTTGACGATCACCCCGGCCCAGCCGTTGTCGACGCCGCGGCCGGCGATGATGTCTCCGACCAGTGCCGTATGGATGCTGGCGCCGCCGTCGACGACCAGCACTCCACCGTTGCCGGGCTCGCTGAGCGTCTGCTTGACCAGCAGGTTGTCCTGGAAGCACTTGATCGTGGTGATCGGTCCCGAGAACACGTCGCGCCCACCGAACTGGAGGAACTGCGTGTCGCAGCTCCGGATGTCGGGGCCGATCTCGTCTGCCAGGTCTGCGGTTGCCACGGGTTCAGTCATAGGCGTCAGGATAGTGGGACGACTCTGCGGCGAGCGCGTGCCGTGACCATTGCCGTGGCAGGCACCACCGGGCTCCCTCGCTGCAGCCCTTGGCGTAGTACCGCAACAGCTACACTTGACGCGTCCTGGCATAGCGAGCGGTAGATAGGTCATCATGGTCAGCTCATCCAAGGGTTCGACGCCCACCGTGGTCGGCAATGCAGCAGACTGGCGCCGCCTCGAACCCACGAAGTTGACGCCGATCCTCAGCGCCTCCCTCGACGCATTCTACGAACACGGCTTCCACGGCACCTCGGTACGCGACATCGCCCGCCGAGTCGGTGTCACGGTACCCGCTCTCTACTACCACCACGAAAACAAGGAAGCCGTTCTCCTCGCTCTCCTGGAGCTGTCCACCAGCGACGTTTTGGAACGGGCGCACGCGGCCAGTGCCGACGGCGGCGACGACCCCGTTCAGCGACTCGCGAATGTCATCGAGGCAATCGTGCTGCGGATGACCATGCGATCCCGTCTGGCGGCGCTCGAAAGCGAGGTGCGCTACCTGAGCCCGGAGAACCGGCAGCGGTACAGCACGGTCCGCAAGGGTGTCGAAGAACTGGTCCTCGAGATCGTCAAGGAAGGCAGGAAGCGGGAGCTCTTCGACGTCGCCGATGCCGCGGAGACCACGCGGGCGCTGCTCGGGATGTGCCAGTCGATCCCGCGTTGGTACCACGCCGAAGGCAAGCTGACCCCGGACGCCGTGGCCCGCAAGTATGTAGAGATCGCCATGAAGACCGTCGGATCCACGGTGGCCCCCGCCAAACCGAAGCGCAGGCGCACCGCCGAAGTGTGACGGGCGGTGCGCCTGGCTTCGGCGCGAATCCGGTCTACGAACCCAGACTCGGTCCCTCGACGACGTCGAATTCTGTTGTAGTGGTGGCCGGTTCGTCGCTGTTGGGTGGGTCGTAGGTGAACTCGGCGACGTATCGGCCGGCCTCATGGACGCGGGTTGCAACCGTGGCGCCACCGAGTGTGAGAGGAAGGGTCCGGGTCGTCACGTCACCGTCCGGTTCCGTGAGTTCGAGAAGGACCGGTGTGGTGCCGTCTTCGCCGGTCGGTGTCGGCATCACGAGTACGCCGAGCGTCACGAGGTTGTTGGCGTAAACGGTACCGATCGGGGGCAGAACGTTGATCTGGTATGCGGTGGCTGCGGTTGCTGTGGGAGCCAGCCCCACCGCGGCCGCACCGGCCAACGCGGCAATGGTCATGGTCGCTCGCGAGAAGTTCATGCACGATCCCTTCCTGTCAACGGCGTCTCAGACCGCAGTCACGTTACGGCAGGGAAGGGGTGAGTCGATGGATCTTCACCGCGTGTTCGAGAACAGTTCGACCGCAGGAGTTTCCGGACCACCGCACCCGAAAACTCTTGAACGTGAGGCGGTATCCGCGCTCCCCATACCCAGAGTGCGCTGCAGAGGGTGCGTTCGGGGAAGGTGTCCGCTTTCGCGACCTTGTACCGGGGTGGCGGCCGCTGTCCACGGCCGCCACCCGTGAGTACTTCTCAACAACGGGCGGTTGAGAAGTACTCACAAGCTATTTCAGCTCGGCGAGGACGGTGCCTTGGGTGATGGCGGCGCCGGGTTCGACGGTCAGTCCGGTGACGATGCCGGCCTTGTGGGCGTTGACCGGGTTTTCCATCTTCATGGCCTCGAGGACGGCGATGAGGTCGCCCTCGGCGACTTCCTGGCCTTCCTCGACGGCGACCTTGACGACGGTGCCCTGCATCGGGGCGGTGACGGCGTCACCGGACGCGGCACCCCCGCCGGCGCCGCCGCGGGTGCGGGCCTTCGGCTTCTTCCGGACGGCACCGTTACCGCCGGTGGTGGGGGCGCCGAGGCTGAACTGGCCGGGCAGGGACACCTCGACGCGGCGGCCGCCGACCTCGACGACCACGTTCTGCCGGGGCAGTGAGTCGTCCTCGTCGACCGGTTGGCCGCCGGTGAACGGTTCGATCTGGTTGTTCCACTCGGTTTCGATCCACTTGGTGTAGACGTCGAATGAGGTGCCGTCACCGATGAAGGCGGGATCGGAGACGATGGCCCGGTGGAACGGGATGACCGTGGCCAGCCCCTCGACCTGGAATTCGGCGAGGGCGCGGCGGGCGCGGGCGAGGGCCTCGTCGCGGGTGGCGCCGGTGACGATGAGTTTGGCGAGCATCGAGTCGAACTGGCCGCCGATCACCGATCCGGTTTCCACGCCGGAGTCCATCCGCACCCCGGGGCCGGTGGGCGGGACGAACTTGGTGACCGGGCCGGGGGCGGGCAGGAACCCGCGGCCGGCGTCCTCACCGTTGATCCGGAACTCGAAGGCGTGCCCGCGGGGGGTGGGGTCCTCGAGGATGTCGAGTTTCTCGCCGTTGGCGATCTTGAACTGTTGCAGCACCAGGTCGATGCCGGCGGTTTCCTCGGTGACGGGGTGTTCGACCTGCAGGCGGGTGTTGACCTCGAGGAAGGAGACGGTGTCGCCCTGGACCAGGTATTCGACGGTGCCGGCGCCGTAGTAGCCGGCCTCTTTGCAGATGGCCTTGGCGGAGGTGTGGATCCGGTTGCGTTGGTCGTCGGTGAGGAAGGGGGCGGGGGCCTCCTCGACGAGTTTCTGGAAGCGGCGTTGCAGGGAGCAGTCGCGGGTGCCGGCGACGATGACGTTGCCGTGCTGGTCGGCGATGACCTGGGCTTCGACGTGGCGGGCCTTGTCCAGATATTGTTCGACGAAGCATTCACCGCGGCCGAACGCGGCGACGGCCTCGCGGGTGGCGGAGTCGAACAGTTCGGGGATTTCCTCGATGGTGTGCGCGACCTTCATCCCGCGGCCGCCGCCGCCGAACGCGGCCTTGATCGCGACCGGAACCCCGTATTCCTTGGCGAACGCGACGACCTCGTCGGCGTTCTTGACCGGGTCCTTGGTGCCGGCGGCCATCGGGGCCTTCGCCTTTTCGGCGATGTGCCGGGCGGTGACCTTGTCGCCGAGGTCGCGGATCGATTGCGGGGAGGGGCCGATCCAGATCAGGCCGGCGTCGATCACGGCCTGGGCGAAGTCGGCGTTCTCGGAGAGGAAGCCGTAGCCGGGGTGGATGGCGTCGGCGCCGGACTTGGCGGCGGCGTCGAGGATTTTGTCGAACACCAGATACGATTCGGCGGAGGTCTGCCCACCCAACGCGAACGCTTCGTCGGCCAGGCGCACGAACTGGGCATCGGCGTCGGGTTCGGCGTAGACCGCGACACTGGCGTACCCGGCATCGGCGGCGGCCCGGATCACCCGCACTGCAATCTCACCGCGGTTCGCGACGAGCACCTTGGAAATACGTGCACTACTCATCGAAATGTCTTCCCTTTTCTGCAAGTGTCAGTAGCCTGCATTGACCAGTACCGCGGCGGCGGCCACCTGTCGGCGCAGGATGAGAGCTGGTGTGCCCCACGGGTCTTCGTCGGAAACGGGAGCGTCCGCCGTGGAGCCCGCCGAGGCGAGTGCCGCGAAGACCGCCAGCACCGCGGCGATGTCCGTATCGCTCGGGTTCCCCCGGAACGTCACGACCGGCGCCGCCGGTGCCTGTTCGGTCATCGCGACTCCCGACGCGATCTCGTCGAACACCTCGTCGACCACAAGCTCGGCCGTCATCGTGCCGAATGATTCGCCGCCGCTCATAGCGGGATGTTCCCATGCTTCTTGGGCGGGAGGGTGACCATTTTGCGTTCGAGGAGGCGCAGGGCGGCCACGATCTGTCCGCGGGTGTGGGAGGGCGGGATGACGGCGTCGACGTAGCCGCGTTCGGCGGCGACGTAGGGGTTGACGAGGGTGTCTTCGTATTCGCGTTGCAGTTGCAGGCGCAGTGCGTCGACGTCGTCGCCGTTCTTCGCGGCCTCGAGGAGGCGTTTGCGGTAGACGAAGCCGACGGCGCCGGAGGCGCCCATGACGGCGATCTGGGCGGTGGGCCAGGCGAGGTTGACGTCGGCGCCCATGTGTTTGGAGCCCATCACGTCGTAGGCGCCGCCGTAGGCCTTGCGGGTGATCACGGTGATCTTCCCGACGGTGGCCTCACCGTAGGCGTAGAGCAGTTTCGCGCCGCGGCGGATGATGCCGTTGAACTCCTGGTCGGTGCCGGGCAGAAAGCCCGGGACGTCGACGAGGGTGATGATCGGGACGTTGAACGCGTCGCAGGTGCGCACGAAGCGGGCGGCTTTTTCGGAGGCGTCGATGTCGAGGCAGCCGGCGAAGACGGTGGGCTGGTTCGCGACGATCCCGACGGAGCGGCCGTCGACGCGGCCGAAGCCGACGACGATGTTGCCGGCGCGTTCGGCCTGGACCTCGAGGAATTCGTCGTCGTCGAGGATCCGGCGGATCACCTCGTGCATGTCGTACGGTTGGTTCGCCGAGTCCGGGATCAGGGTGTCGAGTTCGAGGTCCTCGTCGGTGAGGAAGTCTTCGATGGCGCCGGGGATCGGGTCGGTGGGCTGGGTGCGGGGGGCGGCGGCCTGGTTGTTGCTGGGTAGGTAGGACAGCAGGTCCTTGACGTAGTCCAATGCGTCTTGTTCGCCGGAGGCGACGTAGTGGGCGACGCCGGATTTGACCATGTGGGTGTGCGCGCCGCCCAAATCTTCCATGGTGACGTCTTCGCCGGTGACGGTTTTGATCACGTCGGGGCCGGTGACGAACATCTGGGAGGTTTTATCGACCATCACGACGAAGTCGGTGAGGGCGGGGGAGTAGACGTGGCCGCCGGCGGCGGGGCCCATGATCAGCGAGATTTGGGGGATCACGCCGGAGGCCTGGACGTTGCGGTGGAAGATTTCGCCGTACAACCCGAGGGAGACGACGCCTTCCTGGATGCGGGCGCCGGCGCCTTCGTTGATGCCGATCAGGGGGCGGCCGGTCTTGAGGGCGAGGTCCATGACCTTGACGATTTTTTCGCCGTAGATTTCGCCGAGGGAGCCGCCGAAGACGGTGGCGTCCTGGGAGAAGACGCACACGTCGCGGCCGTCGATGGTGCCGTAGCCGGTGACGACGCCGTCGCCGACGGGGCGGTTGTCGGCGAGGCCGAAGTTCACGCTGCGGTGGCGGGCGAGGGCGTCGAGTTCGACGAAGCTGCCGTCGTCCAACAATGCGGTGATGCGTTCGCGGGCGGTGAGCTTGCCCTTCGCGTG
This sequence comes from Rhodococcus sp. ZPP, assembly GCF_017656075.1. NCBI lineage: Bacteria > Bacillati > Actinomycetota > Actinomycetes > Mycobacteriales > Nocardiaceae > Rhodococcus > Rhodococcus sp. ZPP. The sequence goes on along the minus strand of NZ_CP058638.1, from coordinate 3,300,787 downwards.
GACCTTCTCGACCGCTGCTTCACCGCTGGGGTGCTGCGCCTCGGCCTGACGATTACGCAGGTCGGCGAGCTTTCCCGCGGTCGTGTGAATATCGGGCGTGACCGCCGAATCTGTGACTGTCATCTAGAACTGCTTCCCGTCGAGGCTGTCGGAACCTGCGGTCACCCTCAGGGGTGCGCGGCTCGTGGGGCTACCACTCGGACGTCGCCACTTTAACGCACTACTTATCGATCGCTCACGTGTGCTGCGTCACTCCACCCCACGGCCATGGCGCTTTTCATAGTCCTCTCGGGTGCGGTCGGCCCGGCGCTGAGCCTTCGCCGTGAGGAGGTCGGGGTCGAGTCCGTGACTGAGAAGACGGTGCCGACGGTAGATGTTCATCAACGCGACCGCGAAGTACAACAGCGGGAGCAAGAGCAGCGCCATCATGGCCAAGGGGACCCAGATCGGACCGGGTATGAGAAGGAACAGCAACAGTACTGCGACGACGGGAAGCATGAACCGAAGGACGTACCGCACGGAGGCACCGGGACCCACGAGGTCGTTGCGGACCCATTCCTGCATGGAGTCCGGAAGTGTGCGACCGAACAGATACCCGACGTACTGGCTGGGACTGGGACGCTGCGGATCGGCCATGGGTTTCAGAATAGTGCCGACATGCGGAAGCGAACTCGACGGCAGTGTGCCGTCGAGTTCGCTCCGTTCGGTCCGTCAGCTGCGCGAGTTACTTGGGCCCACCACCTCCGCCTGTCCCGCCGCCAGTCCCACCGCCGGTTCCCGTTCCGCCACCTGTTCCGCCCCCGGGACGACCGGGGCAGGGCTTCGGCATCGTGGGACCCGTGCCGGTGTTCGGTGCGGAGCTGGCGAGCGGCACGGCAGCCCTGACTACCTGCGGACAGTCCGGCTTCGGCTGCGGCTGTGGTTGCGGGGCAATCGGCAAGGTGTGGGCGGGGCTTGCCTGGGACACGGGGCCGGCCGCGAAGGCAGGTCCTGCCGCCGCAGCTGTGACAGCGAGTGCCGCCGCGGCGACGGCAACTGCGGTACGGATCTTCGAGTGGGGCATGCGATACCTCCGGGGTCGGGTTGTGGGGCCCATTTAGATTGGCCTCCAATCGCATTCGGAACTAGATGCCCTAGGGTGCGTGAAACGCACCCCATCCCGTCATTGCTGCTCGGCGTTCGCGACGATGATGTCGCGAACGAACTGCGCCAACCCGGGCGCGATGTCGTCGTAATGCTGGCGAAAACGATCGTCCGCGACGTACATCTCGGCGAGATTCACCTGCATCGGGTGGTCACAGTCGTAGAACTTCGCGATTCCGGCGCGGTGTTCCTCCGCCAGGGCGTTCGCACGATCCGAGCCGGGTTCGACGCCCTCCGCCATCGCTTCGGCGAGCTTCGCCTCGAGAGCGTCGCCCTCGGCCTTGATGCGCTGCCAGTCCTTCTTGTCGTACTTGGCCGTGCGCTGCTGTGATTGCTTCCATGCGTCGTTGTCGCCCCATCGTTCCTCGGCCTCTGCGGCATATTCTTCGCCCGGCCAGTCGGCACCGAAAATTTCGTTCTGCTCTTCCGGGGTGAGCTGAATGCCCATACTTTTCGCCTCCATCATCTTCTCCACGGCGGCAGCCATCTCGTGTAAGCGATCGATCCGTTCGCTCAGCAGTTCGTGCTGTCGCCGCAGATGCGCGAGGGCATCCACGTCCGGGTCGTCGAGAAGGGCTGCGATCTCCTCGAGAGGGAACCCCAGCGCCCGGTACGTCAGGACGCGGTGAAGACGTTCGACGTCTGCATCCGAGTAGCTGCGGTACCCGCTGGGTGTGCGGTCCGACGGCGTCACCAGGCCGATCTCGTCGTAGTGATGCAGCGTGCGCACACTCACTCCGACCAGCTTGGCGACGACGCCTACCGTGTGTTTCTCGCTCACGTCTCTACCGTGGGGCCTGACGTCGCGTGAGGGTCAAGTCAGCTGTAGAGATCCTGGAGTTCGTCGGAGAAGTTGTTCATCACAACCTTGCGCTTGAGTTTCATGCTCGGCGTGATTTCGCCGTTCTCGACGGTCAGTTCGCGATCGAGAATCCGGAACTTCTTGATCTGCTCCCACCGGTTGAGTCCGCCGTTGAGCTCTTCGACATAGCCGCCGATCAGGTTGCGTGTCTCCTGGGCCTGCGCGATCTCGGAGAACGACTTGTCGCCCATACCGTGATGTTTCGCCCACTCGCCGATGGCCTCGGCGTCGAGGGAGATGAGCGCGACACAGTACGACTTGCCCTCGCCGTCGACGATCAGCTCGCCGACGTAGGGGCAGATCCCCTTGAAGGTGGAGGCCACCGCGGAGGGTGCCACGTACTTGCCGTTGGACGTCTTGAACATGTCCTTCTTGCGGTCGGTGATCCGCAGGTAGCCGTCTTCGTCGATCTCACCGATGTCACCGGTGCGGAACCAGCCGTCCTCGGTCAACGCCTCCGCAGTCGCCTCCGGGTTCTCGTGATAGCCGCTCATCACGCCGGGGCCCTTGATCAGAATTTCACCGTCTTCGCCGATCTTCGTCTCGGTTCCGGGGATAGCCCAGCCGACAGTTCCGAAGCGGTAGGCCGACGGCCGGTTGACGAAGGATGCCGCGCTGGTCTCGCTCAGTCCGTAACCTTCGAGAACCTTGATACCGACGGCGTCGAACCATTGGGCGACATCACGATTGAGCGCAGCGGATCCGGAGATGAAGAATTTCAGGCGTCCACCGAACCGCTCGCGAATCGTGCTGTACACCAACCGGTCTGCGAGTGCATGCTGCACCGACTCGAGAAGGGATGGGCTCTTTCCTGCCTGTTTGGCCCTGGACACCGCGAGTCCGACCCCGATTGCCCAGTCGAAGATCTTCGCTTTCACACCGCCCTCTTCATGGACGGTGGAGACGATCCGGGCATAGGCCTTTTCGAAGATCCGGGGGGCAGCGCCCATGAAGGTCGGGCGCACGACCGCAAGATTCTCGACGATTTTGTCGACCCGTCCGTCGACCGCGGTGGCGAAGCCGATCTGCAGTGGCAGGACGAGCAGCACCTTCCCGAAGACGTGCGAGAGGGGTAGCCACAGATACTGCAGGTCGTCGGGATCGAGCAGACCGGTGGAGTCGATCGCGGCCGCCACATAGGTCCACGCCGAATGCGGAAGACGCACGCCTTTCGGCTTTCCGGTGGTCCCGGACGTGTAGATGAGGGTGGCCAGATCGTGCGGCTTGATCGCGTCGATCCGCTCGTTCACCGCATCCGGCTTCTCGGCCAGCAATTCGGCGCCGAGGTCATGTAACTGCTCGAACGTGATCACCCAGTCGTCGCCTTCGCCGGGTGTGCCGTCGATCAAAACGACCTTCTCGACATCCGTGAGCTCAGTGCGATTGTCCCGCAGCTTCGCCAGCTGCGAATCGTCCTCGGCGATGACGACACGGCTCCCCGAGTTGGCGACGATGTAGGCCACATCGGGAGCGGTCGTCGTGGGATACACCGTGGTGGTGGCGGCGCCGGCGCACATCACCGCGAGGTCGGCCAGCACCCATTCGTAGCGGGTGGCGGAAGCCAGCGCCACGCGCTGCTCGGCCTGCACCCCGAGCGAGATCAGGCCGGCGGCGAGGTTGCGCACACGATCACCGGCCTCGGACCAGGTGACGCTCACCCACTCGTCGCCGTTCCCGGGTCGGATGTAGCGGAACGCCTCGTGACTCGGCGATGTGGCTACCCGATTGATGAACATTGCGGCCACCGACGGGGCCCGATTCTCGATCTTGGACCGGTCGACGACCTCGTCCGATGCGCGTTGAGCTGCCATACATCGATCTTAGGAAGCGAGGCGGCGTCGAGGAGGCGGATTCGCCCAGGCCGCGCAACCGTGACCTCAGGCGATCGCGCGCGGCGCCTTCGCGACGATGGCCAACGACATGACAGCGGCGATCGCACACAGACCCCCGGCCACGTAGAACGCAGCGTCGTACCGACCGAACTCGTCGCGCACCAAACCTGCCAGAAACGCGACGATGCCGGCCCCGATTTGGTGCGAGGCCAGCACCCAGCCGAACACGATCGGCGCATCGGCGCCGAAGTGTTTGCGGCAGAGAGCAACTGTCGGGGGCACCGTGGCCACCCAGTCAAGGCCGTAGAAGATGACGAACGCGATCATCGGCGGGTGAACGGTGCTCGCGAAGAGAATCGGCAACAGCATCAACGAGATGCCGCGCAACAGGTAATAGATGCCGAGCAGCTTGCGCGAATCGAACCGGTCGGTGAACCACCCCGACGCGATGGTCCCGACGACGTCGAAGATTCCGATAACGGCGAGCAGGCTCGCCGCCGCGGTGGTCGGCATGCCGTGATCGTGGGCGGCGGGCACGAAATGGGTGCCTACCAGACCGTTGGTGCTTGCACCACAGATCGCGAAGGTGCCCGCCAACAGCCAGAAGACCCGAGTGCGGGCCGCGGAGAGCAACACGGTGACGGCCCGGCCCGCAGCGCCACCGCGTCCGGTCGGTGCGGGTGGTTCCGCGAGGTAGTCGGGCCCGGCGCCGTACGGCACCGTACCGACATCCGATGGCCGGTTGCGGAGAAACACCAGCACCAGCGGAACGACGGCGAGGGCCGCGAATGACACCGTCAGCGCCACCGTCTGCCAGTTGTATCGCTCGGCGAGCACGGCGAGGATCGGCAGGAACACCAGCTGTCCCGCCGCGCTGCCGGCGGTGAGAATGCCCGTGACCAGACCGCGCCGCGCCACGAACCAGCGATCGACCACGGTGGCGACGAACGCGAGCGCCATCGAACCGGTGCCTAAACCGACGAGCACACCCCACAGCAGCACCAGCTGCCAGGTGGCGGTCATGAAAATGGTCAGCCCACTCCCGGTAGACACGAGGACCAGCGCCGCCGCCACCACCCGGGGCATGCCGAACCGCTCCATCAGCGCTGCGGCAAACGGCGACGTCAACCCGTACAGCACCAGATTGATCGACACCGCCGAAGAGATGCTTGCCCGCGACCAGCCGAAATCCTCGTGCAACGGGTCGATGAGGATCGACGGCGCAGCACGGAAACTTGCCGCCCCCACCAGAGCGAGGAAAGCGACCATCGCCACCAGCCAGGCGTAGTGCAGGCGGGGCGGGGCTATTCGGGCCGGAGGTGCCGGTGGCGCGATGTCGGACGTCACGACGGTAAGTCTGCGGGACGGCGTCCCGCCGGAAAAGTTGCCGGAATGCCAACATGTGAAAGAATCTGGCCATGGTCGAACGTCATCGGGTGGTAGTGCTCGCCTTGGACGGTGTGATCCCATTCGAACTCGGCATCCCCTCGCGCGTCTTCGGCCGGGCGCACGACGCGGATGGCAATTCGCTGTACGAGGTACAGACGTGCACGGCCGACGGCCGACCGGTGCGGTCGGACGCCGACTTCTCGATATCCGTCGATCACGGGCCAGAGCTGCTGGCCGAGGCCGACACGGTCGTGATCCCCGCGTCGTACGAACTCGGCCCCGCCTACGACGATGGCCATCTGCCGCCGAATATCGAGGCGGCACTCGCGTACGTCCGGCCCGGCACGCGGTACGTCTCCATCTGCACCGGCTCCTACATCCTCGCCGCGGCGGGTCTCCTCGACGGTCTGCGCGCCACCACCCACTGGCGCAACACCGAGCACTTCCAACGGACGTACCCGCAGGTCCGGGTCGATCCCGACGTCCTGTTCGTCGACGAGGGACAGATCCTCACGTCGGCGGGCGTCGCCGCCGGACTCGACCTCTGCCTCCACATCGTGCGCCGCGACCACGGCTCCGACCTGGCCAACCAGGTGGCGCGCCGATGCGTCGTCCCGCCGTGGCGCGACGGCGGGCAGGCGCAGTACATCGAGAGGCCGATTCCGGCAGCCGGGGCGGAGTTGACCGCGGCCACCCGGAACTGGGCTTTGGAGCGGCTCGGGGAATCGTTGACGCTGACCCGGATGGCTGCACACTCGAACATGAGCGTTCGCACCTTCACCCGGCGGTTCGGCGAAGAGGTCGGCACCACCCCCAACCGCTGGCTGATCACCCGCCGGGTCGACCGCGCCCGGCAACTCCTCGAGACCACCGACCTGTCCGTCGACGTCATCGCCCGTGAGGTCGGTTTCGGGACGACGGCGTCCTTGCGCCAGCACATGGGCGCCGTCCTCGGCGTCCCACCGTCGGCCTACCGCAAGACATTCCGCGGTTGCCGCAGCCCTCATACCGAGCGCAAATCGAGCCTACTGATGTAGTGGGCCCCGTCGTCGATGGGGTTGTCGGGCGGGAGATAGCCCGCACCGACCCGGCGGAAACCGGCCTTCTCCAGTGCCCGCCAGGACGCACGGTTCGGTACGACGACGGGAACGATGATGGCTGTCGCGTCGGGTGAGTCCGCGCGGCACTTGTCCACGAAAGCCCTGATCATGGCAGTGCCTACGCCCCGGCCGATGTGTTCCGGGTCGCCGATGAAGTAGTCGATCGACAAGCTCCCGTCCGGTACCTCGACGAGTGCGGTGAGCAGTGCGACGTCTTCCGGGTAGTCGGCGAGTCGATACCGCTGGATGAACCCGAGAGGGCGGCCACCGCGCACAACCAGGAAGTCCTCACACGGTTCGGTGCCGTCGATACTTCCCCCGAAGTCCCGCTCGATATCGGCGTCCGATGTCTCGTGGTTCCAGAACCGCGCGACGTGGGATTCGCGGAGCCATTTCTGCAGCTGGGGGAAATGGTCCCGGGTCGTACGGAGAAACTCGAAGTCGGAGTCGGCCACGCAGGCGACGCTACTTGGTCGGGGACCGCGTGGGCGGCCCGTTCTCGCGCACCGAACGGGCGGCCTCGAGTACGGGCGCGGACGAGTTCGCTGCGGCTGCGCCGGGTTTCGGCGAGGAACATGGCCACGGGTGACCGGGTCGGCCGGTGCCGGCTGGATGTCGGCGGCGGCACTGGTCGGTGAATAACGCTCATACGTGCCGGTATGCCCGGTCCAAGCGGCGCTGGGCGCCATCTGATGCCCCAGCCTTGCGCGCACATCCGCGTACAGTGAACGCCCCTCGCAGATTCGAGGGGCGTTCTCGGGTTTCGTGGTCAGTGTCGGAGTTGTTGTGCCCAGGCGGCGAAGAAGGCACGAAGTTGGGGTATCTCGGCGGCGGCGGTAGGGATCGCGTGGTCGGGGAATCGCTGGAGGCTGTCGAACATCGTGGCGAGTATCTGTGGGTCGAACCCGGCGTCGATCTCGGCTGCCCGCGTCAGCAGTGTTTGTTTGTCGTAGATGGCCGAGAGTGCGTAGATGTCGGAGAAGTCGCGGGCTTCGGCGCGGTCGAAGAGGGCGATGAGTTTGCGGCCGGCGAGTTCTTCGGGCGCGTAGGTCGGTCCCGCCACACTCGCGGTTCCGGTAGTCCCGGGGCGGAGTCCAGCGCCAGGTCGACCACGAGTTGTTCGGGTCCGTGGATGAGTAAGCGACAGAACGTGGTCCCGTCATGGATGCGATCGATTCGCCAGCCGCGGGTGTCGGCGGCCTGCTCGAACTCGTCACGAGCCCTGGTGACGTCGCCGCGGTCGGGGCCGGTGAAGAAATCGAGGTCTTGTGTCGGGCGGGTGCTCAGTTGCTGGGCGATCAGTGCTGCGCCGCCGGCCAGGAGGAAGCCCTTGCTGGCCGGCAGGGTGAAGAAGAGCTGGGCAACCTCGATCTGGAACTCGGTCAGCACGACGATGTCCGGTGGTGCCGGGATAGCTCCGCTGTGCTCATCGGGTGGGGAGAATCTGTTCGATCACCGGTGTCCAGGCGATGCGCAGGTCACGAGGCACGACGAGCTCGGACCAGAGGTCGATCAGTAGTGCTCCGTCGATGTAGGTCAGCACGTGGTCGGGGGTGCCTTCGCGCAGGACGATCTCGTACACCCGCGATCGCTCGGACCGGTCGGACAGCCGAAACGAGCGCCCGGGATCGGACCAGTTCAAGGCCAGGGGCAACTCGACTGTCGCCATCGCTCGCTCAATAGGCAAGCGTGGAAGACGATCCGGGACGAGGTAGTTCCGGCCGCGCGCCCCGGGGACCGGATGGAAGGTGATGTGCGGGGTGGCGTCGAGGTCGTAGCCGGCTTCGTTGAGGAGTCGTGACGCCGTGTCCAGGGACGGCGACTTGCGCCCGTTTTCGTAGGCCGAAAGGGTCGGTCGTGAGGTGTGGGCGCGGCGGGCGAGTTCGTCCTGGCTCAGGCCGGCGGCCCTGCGAACGCGTTCGAGAAGTGCTGCTCCTTTCATGCTGCGTTTCCGTCCTTCCAGCCGCAACTATCGCCATATGTATCCGATTGGATACGCTACGCGTGTGGGGATTGCACGGCAACCAGCTCATCGAGCGCGTGGAGGATGTCCCGACTTCAGTTCAATATGAGCATTGATCACGACTTTTTTTGACTTGGACATGTATCGAACGCGGCTCTAGCGTGGCTTTATGACTCAGGTCACGCCGGTGAACCAGCGTGCACCGGGTAGCCCAGTCGTTACACCAGAATCCGAGAGGAGTCACAGATGACCCTCCCCCTCGCCGTCTCACCGGCGGTCGACAGTGCGGTATCGAAGATCTTCCGCCGCGTCGTGCCGTTGTTCATCGTGATGCTGATCTGCAATCAGCTCAACCGGTCGAACATCGGCTATGCGCAGACCCACCTCGAGGCCGATGTCGGCATCGGGGCCGCGGCCTACGGTTTCGGTGCGGGTGTCTTCTTCATTGCCTATGCGATCTTCGAACTGCCGTCGAACGTGCTGATGGAGAAGTTCGGCGCCAAGGTGTGGCTCACCCGCATCATGATCTCGTGGGGCCTCATGTCGGCGGCGATGGCGTTCGTCAACGGCCCGGAGATGTTCTACGTCCTGCGGTTCCTCCTCGGTGTCGCCGAGGCCGGCTTCTTCCCGGCGATCATCTTCTACTTCACCCGCTGGCTGCCGAACAACCACCGCAGCCGCGCTACGGCACTGTTCATTGCGGGGTCCTCCATCGCTGCCGCGATCTCGGGACCGCTGTCCGGACCGCTGCTGTCCCTCGACGGGCTCGGTGGGCATCACGGCTGGCAGTGGATGTTCGCGCTGGAGGGACTGTTGTCGGTGGTCGTCGGGTGCATCGCCTACCGGTTGCTCGACTCGAAGATCGACGACGCGAAGTGGCTCACCGGCGTGGAGAAGCACGATCTGCAGGCCGTCATCGCCGAGGAGGACGTGCTGCGCAGTGAGGCGTCGGTGAAACGTGGCGAGTCGGGTTCGCGCTGGAAGCTGCTTCTGCAGCCGCGGATCCTGGTGTGCTGCGGCATCTTCTTCGCGATCACCATGGCGATCTACGCCAACACGTTCTGGCTTCCGTCGATCATCCGCCGTATCCCGGGTACCAACGATGTCACCGTCGGGCTGCTGTCGTCGCTGCCCTGGATCTGCGCGATCTTCGCGATGTACTTCTCCAACCGCTCGGCCGACCGCACCGGAAGGCACAAGCCCTACCTCGTCGCCGCGTTGCTCATCGGCGGTGTGGGCACGATGGCCGCCGCGTTCGTCACCCCATGGCTGGCGCTTCCGCTGCTGTGCGTTGCGACGATGGGGTTCAAGAGCGCGAGCCCGCTGTTCTGGTCTATTCCGCAGCGCACGCTGCACCCGTTGGTGCTGGCACCGGCGATCGCGATCATCAACTCGCTCGGCAACCTGGGTGGCTTCGTCGCCCCGTTCGGCTTCGGGGTGATCAAGGAGCAGACCGGAACCGTGACGATGGGCCTCGTCGTGTTGTCGCTCTTCGCCCTGGCCGCCGCCGCAGCGGTGACGTACTTCCGGCGCGACAAGGAAGACATCGACGACGTCGCGAACCTGGCAGAGGTGGGCTCCGACGAGCCAACCGTGGCAGCCAAATGACCTCTCACCGGCACATACGAAACGCAGAGAACTAGAGGACCCACATCATGACAGCAACGGTGAACCGGACCGACGTGACCGGACAGATGATCATCGCAGGCAAGCCCGTGCGGGGTTCGGGCCCGACGATCCACGGCATCAACCCCGCCGCCGGCGAGCGGCTGGAACCGGGTTTCGCGCACGGGACCGAGCCGGACGTCGAGGCAGCCTGCGCAGCGGCCGACGAGGCGTTCGCGCCGTACCGCGCAACGAGCAGCGAGGACCGCGCCCGGTTCCTCGAGGCAATTGCCGACAACATCGAGGCCCTCGGCGACACCCTCGTCGCACGGGCGTGTGCCGAATCCGGACTTCCACAGGGTCGCATCACCGGTGAGGTGGGCCGCACGTCCGGACAGCTGCGGTTGTTCGCCGGCGTCCTCCGTGACGGTGGCTGGAACGGTGCCCGCATCGACCCCGCCCAGCCCGACCGGACCCCGCTGCCCCGGGCCGATATCCGCCAGCGCAAGGTCCCGCTCGGACCCGTTGCGGTGTTCGGCGCGAGCAACTTTCCCCTGGCGTTCTCGGTCGCCGGTGGCGACACCGCGTCCGCGCTGGCGGCGGGCTGTCCCGTCGTCGTCAAAGCCCACGACGCACACCCGGGTACTTCCGAACTGGTCGGACGGGCCATCGCGGACGCAGTCGCGAGCACCGGTATGCCGGCGGGAACCTTCTCGCTGCTCTACGGTGCCGGTCCCGAGCTCGGCACGGCACTGGTGAAGGACTCCCGGATCAAGGCGGTCGGGTTCACCGGATCTCGTTCCGGGGGAACCGCTCTGGTGGCGGCGGCCGCCGGACGACCGGAACCGATCCCGGTGTACGCGGAGATGAGCTCGATCAACCCGGTGTTCCTCCTCGAGAGCGCACTCGCCACCCGCGGCGCCGACCTCGGTCGCGCATTCGTCGCGTCCCTGACGCTCGGCTCCGGTCAGTTCTGCACCAACCCCGGACTCGTCATCGCCGTCGACGGTCCCGGCCTGGCCGCGTTCGTCTCGGCCGCGAATGCGGCCGTCGCCGAGACTGTGCCCACGCCGATGCTCACCCCGGTCATCGCCGGCTCCTACGCCGACGGCGTTGCCGCCCTCGAGGGCGCGGCCACCGTGGAGGCCCGCGGCGCCGAGTCGGACGCACCCAATTCGTGTCGGGCGGCACTCTTCAGCAGCGACGCCGACACGTTCCTGGGCTCGGACATGTTGCAGCAGGAGGTGTTCGGGGCCTCCAGCCTGGTCGTCAAGTGCCGCGATGCCGAGCAGGTGCGCGCCGTGGCGGCGAGGCTCGAAGGTCAGCTGACCGCGACCGTCCACGCAGACGAGGAAGACCTGGACGAGGCCGGACGCCTGCTGAGCGTTCTCGAACTCAAGGCCGGCCGAATTCTGTTCGACGGTTGGCCCACCGGGGTCGAGGTCGGACACGCGATGGTGCACGGTGGTCCCTACCCAGCGACGTCCGACTCGCGCACCACGTCGGTGGGATCGCTGGCGATCGAACGCTTCCTGCGACCTGTTGCCTACCAGGATGTTCCGCCGTCGCTTCTGCCTACCGCCGTCGCCGACGGCAACCCCGAACAGTTGTGGCGTCGTATCGACGGCCGCCTCACCCGAGACTGATATTCACTCGTGAAGGAGAAACCCATGCTCGACGGAGTCCTGTTCTTCCCCGTCACACCGTTCACCGAATCCGGTGACGTCGACTACGACCGGCTCGCCGAGCACGTCGCCAAGGGGGTGGACGCCGGACCCGGCGGCGTCTTCATCGCCTGCGGCACCGGCGAATTCCACGCCCTCGGACTCGAGGAGTTCGGCAGGATCGTGGCCACGGCCGTCGAGGCCGTCGCGGGACGGGTCCCGGTGTTCGCCGGTGCGGGCGGCTCGATCGCGCAGGCCAAGGAATTTGCGACGAGCGCCAAGGCCAACGGCGCCGACGGCATCCTGTTGCTCCCGCCCTACCTCGTGACGATGCCGCAGGCCGGGTTGGTGGACTACACCCGCGCGGTCGCCGACACCACCGACCTGCCCCTCATCGTCTACAACCGCAGCAACGCCCGTTTCGACGAGGCGTCCGCCGTCGCGGTGGCCCAGTTCCCCACCGTCATCGGACTGAAGGACGGTACCGGTGACCTGGACAAGGTCGCGCGTATCGTCCGCGCCGTGAAGGATGCGCTCGCACCGTCGGGTAAGCAGTTCCTGTTCTTCAACGGCATGCCCACGGCCGAGATCTCCCAGCAGGCGTACCGGGCCATCGGTGTCACGCTGTACTCGTCGGCGACCTTCGCATTTGCACCAGAACTGGCTCTCGGTTTCTACGACGCACTCGAATCGGGCAACGAGGACCTCACCGACGCGCTGCTCCGCAGCTTCTTCCATCCTCTGGTCCGCCTGCGCGATCAGGTGCCGGGTTATGCGGTGTCCCTCGTCAAGTTCGGCGTCACCATGGAGGGCCTCGAGGCCGGGCCGGTGCGCCCGCCGCTCGTGCAGCCGAGCGAGGCTCACAAGCGGGAACTGGCCCAGATCACCGCTGCCGGACGGGCAGCGCTCGCCGACGCTCTCGCGGTTCAAGCGGTGCGCTGATGTCCTCGCCACCCATCCGCATCACCGGTGCCCGCATCACACCGGTCGCCTTCGTGGATCCGCCGCTACTCAACACGGTCGGCGTGCATCAACCGTATGCGCTCCGTGCGATCATCCAACTCGACACGGACAGCGGCCTCGTCGGGTTGGGTGAGACCTACGCGGATACCGCGCACCTCGCTCGACTCCAGGCGGCCGCGGAGTTCATTACCGGACTCGACGTGTTCTCGCTGAACACCATTCGGGCGGTGATCGACGCGAAGATTGCCACGCTGTCGATCACCGGCGGTGACGGAGTCGCCGGGATGATCACCACCGCCAGTACGACCGATCGGGTGTTCTCGCCGTTCGAGGTGGCCTGCCTCGACGTGCAGGGCAAGGCGCTCGGCCGGCCGGTGTCCGATCTGCTCGGTGGCAAGGTGCGCGACACAGTGCCCTTCAGTGCCTACCTCTTCTACAAGTGGGTCGGGCACCCCGGGGCCCACCCGGACGAGTGGGGTGAGGCGCTGGACCCGGACGGACTGGTGCGTCAGGCGCAGAAGATGATCGGCGAGTACGGCTTCGAGGCGATCAAGGTCAAGGGCGGCGTGTTCTCACCGGACGAGGAGATCGCCGGCATCAAGGCGTTGCGCGCCGCGTTCCCCGACCTGCCGCTACGGCTCGACCCCAACGCCGCGTGGACCGTCGACACCTCGATCCGGGTCGCGTCGGAACTCGACGGCATCGTCGAATACCTCGAGGACCCGACGCCCGGACTCGACGGCATGGCCGAGGTCGCGCGTGAGGCGAAGATGCCGTTGGCCACGAACATGTGCGTCGTCGCATTCGATCAGCTCAAACCTGCTGTGCTGAAAGACTCCGTTCAGGTCGTGTTGTCGGACCATCATTACTGGGGTGGCCTCCAGCGGTCGCGGTTGCTCGCCGGCATCTGCGACAACTTCGGCCTGGGACTGTCGATGCATTCGAACTCGCACCTAGGCATCAGCCTGGCCGCGATGGTGCACCTCGCAGGCGCCACGCCGAACCTCACGTACGCCTGCGACACGCATTGGCCGTGGAAGACGGAGGACGTGGTCAAGCCCGGCGTGCTGACGTTCGTCGACGGCGCGGTCGCGGTGCCGACGACGCCGGGATTGGGCGTCGAGATCGACGAGGACGCGCTCGGCGCGCTGCACGAGCAGTACCTCGACTGCGGGGTCCGCGACCGCGACGACACGGGATACATGCAGTCGATCGATCCGGCTTTCGAGAACACCTGCCCACGCTGGTGAACCGGGTGGCCGTCGATCCGGGGTGCGCGTGCGCAGGTCCGCTACATTGTTCGGACGAGCGCCCCGGCTCGACGGCAGAGGAGTAGGTCGATGTTTTCCCTTGCGCGGCTGTCGTGCTTCATCGCGGTCGCGGAGGAGTTGCATTTCGGGCGGGCCGCGGAGCGACTCCACATGACTCAGCCTCCGCTGAGCCGCCAGATTCAGCAGCTCGAAAGTGAACTGGGCGTGCAGCTGATCGACCGCACCAGTCGATCGGTCACGCTGACCGCTGCGGGAACGGCGTTCCTGCCCGACGCGCGCCGCATCCTCTCGCTGTCGGAGACCGCGGTACTGACGGTGCGGCGAGTACCCGCGGGTGATCTGGGAACTGTGGTCGTCGGGTTCACCGGCGCCTCGGCCCACGCGGTACTACCGCGACTGCTCGAGGCAGCCCGCGACACTCTTCCCGATGTGAAGATCGATCTCCGTGAAATGGTGACATCGGTGCAGATCGATGCTCTCACCAGCGGTGAATTGGACCTCGGACTGATCCGGCCCATTCTCACGCGGCCCGGAATAGACACCCGGCCCATTCACCACGAGAACCTCGTCGCCGCGCTCCCGCAGGGACACCCGCTGGCCGAGCAGGACCACCTGACCGTGGAGGACTTCGACGATCAACCCGTGGTCATGTATTCACCCGTCGATGCGCGGTATTTTCACGAATTGCTGATCAGCACCTTCACCATCGTCGGAGCGTCGCCGCGGTACGTGCAGTATGTGACGCAGGTTCATACGATGCTCGTCCTCGTGCGTTCCGGTCTGGGGATGGCGCTGGTGCCGGAATCTGCGCAGACAATGCATCCCGAGGGTGTGGTGTTCCGGCCGGTCACTTCGGTGCGGGATCGGCCGGTGCAGATGAACGCCGCCTGGCGCGCGGACAACCGCAACCCCGCACTGCAGCGGATAATGAACGACGTTCTGCCCCAGCATGAATGGAATTGACAGATCAGAGCGTGAGCCGGCAGCTCTGACCTATGTCGAGCACGCGCAGCACGCGGCCGGTTCCCAACCACAGCGCGCACGACAAGGCGAGGTCGGTGAGAAGTTCGTCGGAGAAGTGTGCATGACATCGCTGCCAGAAATCCTCGTCTTCGCGTAGCGCGGTGTGGTCGGTGGCGAATCGGTAGGCGAACTCGGCCGCCGTCCGCTCCCGCTCGCCGTATCCCGGCCACGACTCCCACTCGAGGACGTGATCGTAGAAGTGCTCGTCGATACCGGCGTCCGGCCCACCGCCGTCCCGGGCCCCGCGGCACACCGCGCACTCGTTCGCCACGGCAATCGCCATCCGTGCAATCTCCCGTACGCGCAACGGTAACCGGTTCCGGTTGTATACGGCATCGGTGAAGCCGCCCAGTGCCTTACCCAGCTCCGGTGAAGCCGACAACCAACCGGCCAGGTCATCGTCGCTGTAGCTACCCACTCGGCTCATTCCCGAATGCTACAGCGAACGGCGCGCGAGACGATAGAGTTGACACAGGTTCTATTCTTTCCGTCGCTCCGGCACAGGGGGTGAGTCTCCTGAAGATCCCGTCGACCCCCGCCCTGTGCCTGCCACGCCCTCAGCCGGGAGATACGCGGGGGACCAATTCCTCGAACCGGGACGAAGCCGGGCCGGGAAACGGCGTGTGGGCAGTAGTGTCTTGTGGGCTGTAACCAGATCAAAAGGAGTTCAGGGTGGCGAAGAAAGTGGTCGTGGAATTGGTCGACGACATCGACGGGAGTCTGATCGAGGTCGGGAAGGGCGAGCACATCACCTTCTCGGTCAACGGCGTCGCCTACGAGATCGACCTGAAGACGAAGAACGCCAGAGAGTTCCTGCGCACCATGGACTTCTATATCGAGCACGCCACCCGGGTCGATGAGCGGAAGGGCCGGTCCACCTCGAGCGCGAAGCCGCGCGGCCGCGCCCAGGCGAGTACGGTCCGCGAGTGGGCGGCGGAGAACGGGTACGACATTTCCTCGCGAGGCCGCATTCCCGCAGAGGTGCAGGAAGCTTTCGACGCAGCGCATTGACGAGCGGCGGCCGAGATCGAGGCGAAGTAGTCGCTGTTCCGGAGAAGTAGTGCATCTGGTTATCCAAAATCGTGACTGATTCCAGAAAAGTGCGTCATAGTAGTGAGGTGCCCTCGACGCGGGATTACGAAGTGCAGTTGCGTGCAGCCCAGCTACGCGTGACTCGCCCTCGCCTGGCGGTGTTGGATGGTGTCAGCGAGCATCCGCACGCCGACACGGAAACGATTTTCGGCGCCGTGCGAACGCACCTACCAGGAGTTTCCCGGCAAACTGTGTACGACGTTCTGCATGTGCTCACCGACGTGGGCTTGGTGCGGCGGATCGAGCCGTCCGGCTCCGTCGCACGCTACGAGTTGCGTGTCGGTGACAATCACCACCACGTCGTGTGCCGGGCGTGCGGGGTTATCGCCGACGTCGACGGCGCCGTCGGCGAGGCACCCTGTCTGACTGTGTCCGGCGATGAAGGTTTCGTCGTCGAGGAGGCCGAGGTCATCTATTGGGGTCTGTGCCCCGACTGCTCGACATCACATACTTCGCGAAAAAAACCGCGATAACGGCCCGATCTACTCGCTCCTGGAAGGAATGCTGTGTCCGATAGCTGCCCGGTCGCTCATGACGGCAACACTCAGAGCACCAGTGAAAGTGAAAACCCCGCAATCCCGTCCCCCACGGTGAAAGAACATCGTCCGAGGACGAACCGCGACTGGTGGCCCAACCAGCCGGAACTGTCAGTGCTGCATGCACACTCGTCGAAATCCAATCCGATGGGCGCCGACTTCGACTACGCCGAGGAGTTCGCCAAGCTCGACGTCGAGGCGCTCAAGCGAGACGTCATCGATCTGATGACGACCTCGCAGGACTGGTGGCCTGCCGACTACGGCCACTACGGTGGGCTCTTCATCCGAATGAGCTGGCACGCTGCCGGCACCTACCGCATCGCCGACGGTCGCGGCGGTGGCGGGCAGGGTGCCCAGCGCTTCGCCCCGCTCAACAGCTGGCCCGACAACGCGAGCCTCGACAAAGCGCGCCGGTTGCTGTGGCCGGTCAAGCAAAAGTACGGCAAGCAGATTTCCTGGGCGGACCTGCTCGTCTTCGCCGGCAACTGTGCCCTCGAGTCGATGGGGTTCAAGACTTTCGGATTCGGCTTCGGCCGCGAAGACGTCTGGGAACCCGAAGAAATTTTCTGGGGTCCGGAAGACACCTGGCTCGGCGACGAGCGCTACAGCGGTGAACGTGAATTGTCCGGTCCGCTCGGGGCCGTGCAGATGGGTTTGATCTACGTGAACCCGGAGGGACCGAACGGGCAGCCGGATCCGCTGGCTGCCGCCCGTGACATTCGGGAGACGTTCGCGCGCATGGCGATGAACGACGTGGAGACGGCCGCGCTCATTGCCGGCGGCCACACCTTCGGTAAGACGCACGGCGCAGGCGACGCCGACCTGGTCGGCCCGGAGCCGGAGGGCGCCCCGATCGAGCAGCAGGGCCTGGGTTGGAAGAGCGCATTCGGCACCGGCGTCGGCAAGGACGCGATCACCAGCGGCCTCGAAGTCGTGTGGACCCCCACCCCGACCAAGTGGGACAACAGCTTCCTGGAGACGCTGTACGGCTTCGAGTGGGAGCTCACCAAGAGCCCCGCTGGTGCCTGGCAGTGGACCGCCAAGGACGGCGCGGGTGCGGGCACGATCCCCGACCCGTTCGACTCGTCGGCGGGACGCAACCCCACGATGCTCACCACGGATCTCTCGTTGCGCATGGACCCGACCTACGAGAAGATCACTCGGCGTTGGCTCGATCACCCGGAGGAGTTCGCCGAGGCGTTCGCCAAGGCGTGGTATAAGTTGCTGCACCGCGACATGGGACCTGTCACGCGCTACCTCGGCCCCTGGGTTCCGGAGGCGCAGCTGTGGCAGGATCCGGTCCCCGCGGTCGATCACCCGCTCGTCGGGGACAGCGAGATCGCTTCGCTGAAGGGCAAGATCCTCGATTCGGGGCTGTCCGTTTCCCAGCTGGTGTCCACCGCCTGGGCGTCGGCGGCCACCTTCCGCGGCACCGATATGCGGGGCGGCGCCAACGGAGCGCGGATCCGGCTCGAGCCGCAGAAGAATTGGGAGGTGAACAACCCCACCGAGTTGTCCACGATCCTGCAGACCCTCGAGCAGATCCAGCAGGACTTCAACTCGTCGCAGTCGGGCGGGGTGAAGGTGTCACTCGCGGACCTGATCGTCCTGGCCGGTACCGCGGCTGTGGAGAAAGCGGCCAAGGCCGCCGGCCACGACATCACGGTCCCGTTCACCCCCGGGCGCACGGATGCGTCGCAGGAACAGACCGACGCGGAAACGTTCACTGTGCTCGAGCCGAGGGCAGACGGGTTCCGCAACTACCTGCGAGCGGGCGAGAAGTTGCCGGCAGAGGCCCTCCTGGTCGACCGGGCTTACATGTTGAATCTGACCGCTCCGGAGATGACGGTTCTCGTCGGTGGGTTGCGGGCCCTGAACGCGAACTTCGGCCGAACCGAGCTCGGAGTCTTCACCGACCGGCCCGAGGTGTTGACCAACGACTTCTTCGTCAACCTCCTCGACATGGGTACCGAGTGGAAGGGATCGGCCTCGACCGAGAACGTCTACGAGGGCAGTGACCGGGTCACCGGTGAGACCAAGTGGACCGCGACCGCCGTCGACCTCGTCTTCGGTTCCAACTCGCAGCTGCGTGCTCTCGCCGAGGTCTATGCCGCCGCCGACGCGCAGCAGAAGTTCGTGCATGACTTCGTCGCTGCGTGGAACAAGGTGATGAATCTCGACCGGTTCGACCTCGCCTGAATCTCAGCCGAACCGCATACGGCACCCCGTGAGCTGACTACGCTCGCGGGGTGCCGTGTGTGCTGTCGCGCCGTCGGCGGTCACCCTGTGACGCGCGCTGCGTTCCCGGCGTCGACGGGCAGGACGATGCCGCTGATGTGTTCGCTGCCCTCGGCGGTGAGGAACAGGACGACGCGGGTGATCTCGACGGGGTCGAGCCACGCAACGGGCTGGGCGTGCAGGCTGCGGAAGACCGGTGCGACGTCGTCGGATCCGGGATTGTCGAGGTCGGGCCGCATCATCCGGTACAGGGAATCATTGTGGATCATGGGAGTCGAGATATTGCCGGGGGCAACCGCATTGACGGTGATCCCGTGTGGTGCGAGGTCGAGCGCCGCACTCTTGGTGAGTCCGATGACGCCCCATTTGGATGCGGCGTAGGCGGCCATGTTGGCATTTCCTGCCCGCCCCAGCATGGAGGAGACGGTGACGATGCGCCCGTATCCCCGGCGGATCATCCCCGGGGCCACCGCTCCGACGGTGTTGAAGACGCCGGTCAGGTTGGAACCGATGGCCTCGGACCACTGCTCCTGGGTGAGGGACTGGACGGGTGCGGCCACGGACACGCCGGCATTCGCCACAGCAATGTCGATTCGTCCCAGTTCGGATTCGGCTCGTGTGACGAGGGCGTCCATGGCGCCTCGGTCGGCGGTATCCAGTGTCGCTGTGATGCAGCGACGTCCGGTCGACCGCACCAGTTCCGCGGTCTCGTCGAGATCGACCTCGGTGGCGAGGGGGTAGCCGACCACCGGGCTGTCTGCGCACCGATCGCACAGGACGATGTCTGCGCCGCGTTCGGCAAACGCCACCGCGTGGCTACGGCCCTGGCCGCGGGCTCCGCCGGTGATCAGGGCGACTCGGCCATCGAATCGATCCATCGTTGTCTCCTTGTCCGGACGCACTACCGCAGCTTGATGCTGCCGCCGTCCGCCATCAATGTCTGGCCGGTCATGTACCGCGAATCGTCGGTAGCGAGAAACACCGCCACGGGCGCGATGTCCGTCTCGGGATCGCCGATGCGCTGTAGGGGAACCTTCGCCACGGAGGCCGCCGCGCGTTCGGGGAACGCGGCCTGCCACGCGAGGACTCCTTCGGTGGCCGCGAACGGGCAGATGACGTTCACCCGAATCCCGTCGGCCGCCCACTCGTTGGCGGCCACGCGGCTCACGCCCCGGATCGCTTCTTTCGCCGCGGCGTACGACGTCTGGGTGGGCATGCCGTCCAGCCCGGACCCGGACGCGAAGTTGATCACCGAACCTTTCGCCGACTTCAGTTGCGGGTAGCAGGCCTGCATCAGGTGCACCACGGGATAGAACCCGGTCTGGAAAGACAGGTCGAACATGTCTTGGGTGTGGTCGACCAGCAGTGCCTGGCGCGACGCGTGCGCGTTGTTGACCAGTACGTCCACGGATCCGAACGCGTCGACTGCGGCGTCGCGGATCTGGTCGGCGGACTCGCGCCGGGAGATGTCGACGTTCAGGAAGCGGGTGGCCGCGCCGAGTTCTTTCTCGAGAGCCGTGCCGCGTTCGTCGTCGATGTCCACGAAGAGAACGTTGGCGCCCTCACGGACGAACACCCGGGTGATGGCTCGCCCGATCCCGCCCGCCCCGCCGGTCACGATTGCTGTCTTTCCCTGCAGTCTCATGATGTTCCTTTGCACGTTCGGGTCAGACGCCTACGGCCGCGGCGGTGGCCAGCGCCGCCTTCTCTAGTTCCGCGACGCTGAACGCGGCGTAGTTCTCGTACGGTCCGCGGCCTGTGAAATAGGGAGTCAGAAGTCCTTCGAGTTCCTCGGGTGAGAACGCGGATCCCGCTGCATCGAAACGGTTCTCGACTGTGGGTGCCGCCATCAATGCGACCATCTTGCCGTAGACGACGAAGACCTGCCCGTTGATCTCGTCCGAGGCGGGGGAGGCCAGGTAGTGGACGAGTGTGGCGACGCGTTCGGGCGAGAGGGGATCGGGTCCGGCGTCCGCGGCGGTATTCGCCCCGAAGGCGTCGGCCGTCATCGCAGTCCGGGCGCGCGGGCAGATGGCGTTGGCGCGCACTCCATATCGCGAGAGCCCCTGCGCCGTCGACAGTGTGAGCGCGGTAATTCCGGCCTTGGCCGCCGAATAGTTGGGTTGGCCGGCCGAACCGAAGAGGAAGGCCTCGGACGACGTGTTGATCACCCGTCCGTACACGGGCCCTCCCGCGGCTTTGCTCGCCTCGCGCCAGTGCACCGAGGCCGCGCGCGACGTGGCGGCATGGCCTTTGAGGTGAACGCGAATGACGTCGTCCCAGTCGGATTCGGACAGGTTGAAGATCATCTTGTCGCGAAGGATCCCGGCGTTGTTGACGAGGATGTCCATAGATCCGAAAGTGCTGACTGCTTCCTGGACGAGGCGTTCGCCCAGCGACCAGTCGGAGACGTCGCCCGTGACCGCCGTCGCCTGTCCTCCGGCGGCCGTGATTTCGTCCGCCACGGTGCGTGCATTGTCGCCCATGTCGTTGACGACGACGGCGGCCCCGGCCGCGGCGAGGGCGAGGGCTTCGGCGCGGCCGAGTCCCGCACCGGCGCCGGTGACGACGGCAGTGCGCCCAGCCAGGTTCAGCGATTCCGTCATGCGTACTCCTCCAGTAGAAAATTAGATTTCATTCTAGTTCTAGCGTACGGGAGCACCGCAAGTCACTAATCGAAGCAAAACTCTGACAAGAATGATTTCTATTTTC
Organism: Rhodococcus sp. ZPP; assembly: GCF_017656075.1. NCBI lineage: Bacteria > Bacillati > Actinomycetota > Actinomycetes > Mycobacteriales > Nocardiaceae > Rhodococcus > Rhodococcus sp. ZPP. The sequence goes on along the minus strand of NZ_CP058638.1, from coordinate 3,279,394 downwards.
CGCGAGGTCTCGCTCAGTGGGAATTGTGGTCGAGGTCACTGGCGCGCATGCCAGGTTGAGCGTGCTGATCCTCTCGAAACACCGGAGCCTCATATGAACCACATTCCCCTGTCCCCAGGCGAGGCGGAGCGCGCACCGCTCTCGCGCGGGAAGTCGTACGCCCTGCTGGCCTTGATCATTCTCCTGGTCGAAGTCATCCCCCTCGCCTACAACTTCGTCACCCCGGCACTGCCCGAGATCTCGAAGCACTTCGGGACTGCGAACGTCGGCTGGGTGATCACCATCGTCACGCTCATGCTCGCCGCGTCCACCCCGCTCGTCGGCAAGCTCGGTGACATCTACGGCAAGAAGCGGATGATGCTCGTGTCGGCCGCGGTATTCGGTGCCGGGTCGTTGTTGGGCGCTCTGGCTCCGAACTTCGAGCTCTTCCTGGTCGGCCGTGGGCTCCAGGGTGCGGGTATGGCCATTCTCGTCCTGGCCTATGGCTTGATCCGCGACATTCTGCCGCCCGCAATCATTCCCGTGGCGGTCGGCTTCATCGCTACGGGAATGGGTGCCAGCACCATCCTCGGACCCATCATTGGCGGCTACCTCATCGATCACTTCGGTTACACGGGAGTGTTCTGGGCGCAGCTGCTCCACGTGGCCGTGGTGGGAATTGCGGTCGCAATCTTCGTTCCCGAGACCACGCTGCGGACGCGCTCCAAGCTGGACGTGCTCGGGGCGCTCATTCTCGGAGCCGGGGCGTTCCTGCTGCTGTTCGGCATCGGTAAGGCGTCCACCTGGGGATACACCTCGCCGCAGACGCTGCTCTTCCTCGGCGGTGGCCTCGCCGTCCTGGCCGGTTGGCTGGTCTACGAGCGCACCCCGAAGGAGCCGCTCATCGATCTGCAGATGCTGCGGCACCCGCCCGTCGCGAAGACGCTGGCCGCCAGCGGTTTCGTCCAGTTCGTCCTGGTCAGCCATTCGATGCTGATCCCGATGTTCGTGATGACCGACCCCGACCTCGGTCTGGGGTACGGATTCGGCGCGACCGCACTTGCCGTCGCGATTTACACGGTGCCCACCGGCGTGGTGTCGATGATCGCGGGACCGGTGGGCGGGTATTTCACGCGTCGCATCGGCCCGGCTCCGGTTCTGGTGTTCGGCGGATTTGCGCTCGCCCTAGGCTCATTCCTACTTGCGACGCTGCATGATTCGACGCTTCAGCTGATGTTCGGGCAGTTGGTCATCGGACTCGGACTGGGCTCCGCGTCGGCGACGCTCCCCAACCTGATCATGCGCACGGTGCCCGCCGAGACCCAGGGTATCGCCGGCGGGATGCTCAACCTGTCCGGTTCGCTGGGCAGCGCGATCGGCAGCCAGGTGATGATCACCATCCTCGCGATCCCCGGAGTGATGCTCGTGGGTCGTGCCTCGCACTTCCCGGAGCAGGGCTTCGTGTACGCCTTCTTCACCCTCGCCGTCGCGGGTGTGCTCGCCGGAGTCATGGGACTCCTGCTGACCCGCAACAGGATCGACCGTCCCACCGACGTCGCGGTACCGAAGTCCGAGATGGTGGCCTGACCCTGCCACCGACAGCGGGGCCCGCACTATGTGCGGGCCCCGCTGTCGTCTGGATCAGCTGAGGACGCCGGCGGCGAGAAGGGCCCGTGCCTCCTCACGGCCGTCGAGGAGCCGATTGGTCCGGCGGGTCACCTTCCACACGCCGTCGATCTTGGCGAGCTCCCAGCGGTTGGCCGTGATCCGGTGTACACGGAATCCGTCTTCGTCGCGAATGATCAACTGCGACTTGCAGGTCGCCACCGCGGTGTCCCCATCGACCCGGATGTGTCCGGGCTCGAGCATGTGCGCGCAACCGCCGCCGATCCAGCCCTGGTGTGCCTGCGACTGCACCATCGCAGTGATGGCTGCGTGTCCGCGCAGCACGCCGGTGTCTACGTCGTACACACCGTCCTCGGTCCACAGCCGGGCCACCGCCTCGGCCGAGCCGCTGTCGATGGCGGGACCGTAGGCGGTCATCAATTCGAGGATCGCGAGCTTGTCCTCGAGCACGGCGACCCGCCCGAGGAGAGACTGAAGAAGTTGTTTTTCGGTATCGGTCACGGATGTGTCCTGTCTTCGGAGGAAGCGCTTCGGAAAGTGAGGCCGAGCTCGTCGCCGAGCTGCCGGAGGGCGTCCAGTTGCTCGCAGTAATGTCCGGCCCCGGTGGAGGCGAGGGTCGCACTGACGATCGTGGTGCCGGCATCGCGGCGTCGTTCGAGGGCGCGGCGCACGGTGTCGGGGTTACCGATCGGGTCGAGTGGTGCCCCCGCGCTCAGAATCACCTCGAAGCCGCCGGGTAGTTCGACCTTGCCGAGGAGTGCGCACAGTTCGTCGAGCGAGAGACCGAACGGGACCCAGCCGTCACCGAAGGCGACCGCGCGCCGCAGAGAGCGGAGCGTGCGCCCGCCCACCCACAGGGGGACCCGTGGTTGCACGGCGTGCGGTTCCACGACTACGTTTTCGAAATCGTAGAAGGCGCCGTGATACTCCGGCCGGGAACGGGACAGCGACGCACGCAGGGCGGCGAGGGCATCGTCGGCGCGGGGTCCGCGGTCCTCGAAGTGGGCGCCGAGCAGGGCGAACTCCTCACGCAGGCTGCCAACGCCGAGACCGAGAACCAGGCGGCCCCCGCTGACGGCGTCGAGCGTGCCGTAGCGCTTGGCGATCTCCAGCGGATGGTGATACCCGAGCACGAGGACCTGTGTGGCGAGCCGGATGCCGCTCGTCCGCGCGGCGAGAAAGCCGAGAGTGGCGAGCGGGTCCCAGTACGTGGCGCCTCGCTCGGCCGCAACATCGGTGGGCACGGCCACGTGCTCGCTGCAGGTGAGGTGGTGATAGCCGAGGCGGTCCGCCGTCTCGGCTATCCGGGTCAATTCCTCGATCCCGGCGCCGGCCTCCCACTCCGCTACGACGGCGGGATGCTGGACGACGATGGGCGGCGCGATTCCTATGTGCATCTGTTTCGGTACTCCGCTGTAGAAAATCGGTGGTTGTAGGATCGGTGTCCTCACCGTTGTAGTGGAGGTTCCGGCGCGGGGTCGGGGCCATTCCCGGTGACCGGACGCGGTGCCCGGTCGGGGTGTTCGGTTGTGGCGGGTAACGATGCGGGCCATTGTCGGGGTTACGGCGACTCGAGCGCGCATCAGTCACACAGGTAACAAAGCGCCATCAACCGGGACCGCTCCCGGGAGGTCGAAACCGCGGCGGGAGACGGGGCTCGGTGGTGTGCTGCAGAAGCCACTGACCTTCCTGCCTGCGATTGTGCCGATCGGGACACCCTCATCGCACCGCACTCCCACGCCACACGCAGATCGCAGATGAGTACCGGGGTCAGGTCGTGACCTCTCCTCATCGGCTCATCGGACCACTTCGTCGTGGTTGCCGACCGGATACTTCGAGGTGTCCGGGCAGCATTCTGCGCGCGGGTGCTGCTACCGGGGCCGTTCACGGCCTCGTTCACCGGTTCGATCGTCACTGACGCAGTTAACTGGCCGCACAGACACTCTGCAGAGCAAAAACGCGGTGACCTCGCAGTTTCGGAGGATAGCTGCGATAACTGAAATTATCGCGACCTAGTGCGCACAAACCATGAGTGACACGGAGCGATGCCACGGAAAGGGTCGGGAGTCCTGTTGTTGTTGTGATTCGTCGTCGGAATGACAGATGCTCGACCTGCGAACTCGTAATGTCCTGTGCCATCGGATCTGAGGCATTGCCACAACACCCAAGGCAAGTGCAAGGTTTCTGCCACGAAGACGAGGCCGGCAATCGCTCTACCTGCACGTTCTCGCCCACAACCCCGCATGCTCGACGCCCTTATGCCTCAACAATGTGGCGGAAAGCCACGGCGCCGCTTTGCCACATTGTTGAGGCACCGCTGGTCAGCGACCCTGCCGTGCCTCAGATCGAACGGCAAAGGACACGTAACTCCATGTCAGCACGTTTCGTCATCAGATGTCAGTCGTTCGGTGCTGAGCTGGGTGAACTCCGGGACCTGTCAGGGTCGCGAATAGCCTGCGGACTGCCCTTCCGCCCCCCGATCCACTCGCGAACTGGACTACTGACATCGCCGTGACGAACCACCACTGACATTTCGGTGGCGACTCACATCGATATCGGCCACCGAGTGATCGCGGAGGCAGGCTTCGGCGGTTTTCTACGCCCTCCGCATCGAACCGGCCGGCGGGGTTCCATGGTTGTCGACAGAACGCCACCGGGACGCCGATTCGTCTAGAGTTCGTTGTCTGCTGTGGGCTTTCGTTGTGTCAGATTCCGGGACTCACCACAACGTTTGCGAATCCGCCGGTGCGTAGGGCTGCCTCCTCCAGTGCATCGTTGGCTTTCTCGAGGGGGAAGACGGTTTGGTCGAAGGCTGTCAAGTCAAGAGTCCCCGCACTCGCCATAGCGGCCATGTCTTCTCCATCGGAAACGTCGAACCAGAGGGAACCGATGATGGTGATGTTCGCTGTCATCAATCGATACATTTCGAGCGGTAGGGGTGCCTCCATCGCTCCGATACTCACCATTCGGCCACCACGGCGCAACGAGTCGAGACAGTCGAGAGTGAGCTGCGCGGGCGATGTAGCCGAGACGGCGTCGACGAACACATGCGGACCCAGGCCATCAGTTTCTTCCCGCGCCCAGTCCTGGACGTCGTGGTCGCCTACGCGCATGACGCGCACACGGTCGGGATCAAGCTGCCGCAGGCGTTCGAGCAGTTCGGTCTTGCGCCCCAACGCAAGGATTCGCGTCGCACCCATGGCTAAGGCGTTGAGCACCGTGCTGACGCCCAGCGTTCCAGTTGCCCCGTTGATGAGAACGGTCTGCCCGGCACGCACGCCGGCCTTGCGCAGGCCCGCATATGCTGTGCCCAGATACCCAAAACGGCTGGCTTGTTCGAATGTGACGTTCGCCGGGAGAACAATCAGTCCATCGGCGGGAGCCTTCATGTACTCGCACAAGCCTCCGTGCGGGTAGTCGCGGAAGAGCCGTGCAGACCCCGGTCCGAAGCCGAAGTACCCCTGGAAGGTGAAGGCCGGGTCGTTTACAGGTTCGCCGATTCGGGAGGCATGCGAATCGCCCGAATGCCGACCGGGATTCACATAGACGCGATCTCCCACCTGGACATTCCCCACCTGCGAACCGACCTCAGCCACAACCCCCGCGGCGCCGAGGCCGAAGATGGCCGGGAGTTCGGGAAGCGGGAGGAAAGGATTCTTTTCCGGGTAGACCGATATGACGTTCTTCAAGTTGGGAATCATGTTGCAGGCCTTTACTGCGACCACAACGTCGCGCGGCCCGGGCGAGGGACGCTCCACCTCGTCGATGGTGAAATTGTGGCCAATTTCGTGAAGGCGTGCTGCGCGCATCATTGTCATGCCATTCCCTGTTCTTGTGATCGGTTACTTGATGTATGTGGTTGGGCCGCAGGGGTAATGCCGCGAGGCATCACGCCGGTGCGAGTGCCTCGAGGAATCGCGATGATTCGCTGACAGTGGCAAATAGCGCCATGGATGCGAGGCTTGCCTCGTGTGCGGCGGGATCGGCCGCCGAACAGAGGTCGCCCAGCACCGTGCAGTGATATCCGAGATCGGCTGCCTGCCGTACCGTGGCCTCCACCGAGGCATTGGTCGCGACGCCTGCTACTGCGACAGACGTGATCCCTCGCTGTGTCAGTTCCTCGTGCAACGCCGATCCGGTGAACGGACCCGGGCGCACGTGAGTGAGGACGATGTCGCTTTCGTCAATCGCGATTGACGAAACGATGTCGGCGGCGGCGGTACCGTCCTTGAGCGCACCCATGTCGGTGACCAGCTGAAGCAGCGGCATGTTCGCCTCGAGATCGGACGAATCTTCGGCGAATGCGATACGAAGGAACACAACGGTCACGCCCGCAGCCCTCGCCGCGCGTGCGAAATCATTCGTGCTCTCGATAATCCGGCAACGCGCGGCTTCAGCAGCAAAGACGCCGCCAAAAGCGCCGTCCGCTTCGACGATGTCCGGTTGCAGGTGCACGAGTATGACCGCGGTTTGGTCGACTGTCACAAGGGCGCCTTTCGGGTCGTGACCAGGGCAAACAAATCAAACAGGGGCCCTGTGATGGCGGTAACAATATTCGCCGAAGAGTAGATTCGTCAATACAGAATATTTTCTGCCCTAGGTTATGCTTTGTGCATGGCCCAGCGAGGAGAAGCGCAGACTCTGACGGAGCATGTTCGGGGGCTGTTGCGTCGCGATATTCTGGCGGGAGTCTGGCCGCCCGGGTCTCGACTTCAACCCGCTGCTTTGGCACGCAACTACGGCACGAGCACGACGGTGATCCGCGAGTCGCTCGCTCGATTGGGGCAGGAGCGCCTTGTGACGGCAAAGCCCAATCAGGGCTTCTTTGTCATGAGCCTTTCGCTCCTAGAGCTGCAGGACCTCACATTGGTCCGTTCCCATAACGACACCCTTGCTCTTCGGCTCGCGATCGAGCGCGGCGGCGTGCCGTGGGAGACCGACATCATGAGCGCCTTCCATGTGCTTGTACGCACGCCGAGGCGTTCCGCCGAGGATCCCGCGCACACAACCGAAGCCTGGTCCACGGCACACCGCAATTTTCACGTCAAGCTTGTCGATGCGTGTGGCATTCAGATGCTTGTCGACGCGACTGAGGCGCTTTTCGATACGACCGAGTTGTACCGAAGATGGGCTGCCCCATCGACCGGCGCCAGTAGTAGATCCGTGGATGATGAACATCGGGCGATCCTGGATGCATGCCTTGCAGGCGATGTAGAGATGGCTCAGGACAGGCTGCGCGAGCACTACGAGACATCTCTCCAGGTGATCCTCCAGGCTGGTCTCACCGCTGAGCAAAACGTTCGGGCCGATACCGGTTCGATCGATGTTCGCGCCACCGCGCGCTGACGTTCTTCCCCCGCCTGGTACGAAGACGGAACTCGATTCTGCGCAGGATAAGTCGGGAAGATCGATCTGCGATCAAAACGCGCGCGGATTCTCGCCTGTGCGAGCTCGGGACCTGCGCGCGAGCCGCAGCGTGCTGGTCTCGATGCCGTCTTACGGAATTGTGCCGCTGGCGACGTTTATGTGAGCCGGGGTGGTTTTGCACTACGCCGAGCTTTCCAACCTACCTATCGTCGACATCCGCGCTTCGCGATCGGCTGCTCGCTCGACACCGCCTAAGCGGCTTTCAACCTCGCCGCGATATATGCGCTGTTACGGACATCGGCAATCCTCACCTTGCCTATCGTGGTGCCGCGACGGCGACCTTTTCGTCACCGCCGCGGCCGGTCTCAGCTCTTTGCCGGCTCAGAATTGGTGGCGAGCAGGTCGAGGGCGATGTCGACGATGAGGTCTTCCTGTCCGCCGACGAGGCCGCGGCGGCCGACCTCGAGGAGGATGGTGCGCACGTCGATGCCGTACCGCTGGGATGCGGCTTCGGCGTGCCGGAGGAAGGACGAGTACACGCCGGCGTAGCCGAGGGTGAGGGTTTCCCGGTCGACGCGCACGGGCCGGTCCTGGAGCGGCCGGACGAGGTCGTCGGCGGCGTCCTGGAGGGCGAACAGGTCGCTGTTGTGCTTCCAACCCTGCAGGTCCGCGACCGCTATGAATGGTTCGATCGGGCAGTTGCCGGCGCCGGCGCCGTGCCCGGCCAGTGAGGCGTCGACCCGGTTGGCGCCCTCTTCGACGGCAACAACGGAGTTGGCGACCGCCAGCGACAGGTTTTCGTGGGCGTGGATGCCGATCTCGGTGGTCGCGTCGAGCACGTCCCGGTAGGCGCGGACCCGGTCGCGGACGCCGTCCATGGTCAACCGGCCGCCGGAGTCGGTGACGTAGACGCAGTGCGCGCCGTAGGACTCCATGAGTTTGGCCTGGGCGGCGAGCTCGGGTGCGGTGGTCATGTGGCTCATCATGAGGAAGCCGGAGACGTCCATGCCGAGCTCACGGGCTTTGCCGATGTGCTGGGCGGCGACGTCGGCTTCGGTGCAATGAGTGGCCACCCGCACGGACCGCACGCCCAGTTGGTAGGCGTGTTCGAGTTCGGCGATGGTGCCGATGCCGGGCAGCAGCAGGGTGGTCAGCCGGGCGTGGGTGAGGTTGGCGGCGGCGGCTTCGATCCATTCCCAGTCGGTGTTGCTGCCGGGACCGTAGTTCAGCGATCCGCCGGCGAGTCCGTCGCCGTGGGCGACCTCGATGCCGTCGACACCGGCGGCGTCGAGCGCGGCCACGATCTTGCCGACGTCGTCGGGGGTGATGCGGTGGCGGACGGCGTGCATGCCGTCGCGGAGGGTGACGTCTTGGATGAACAGCTGTGTGGTCATCGGGTGGCTCCCTGTGCCGCGGTCGGGGCGGCGATCGTGTCGGCGACGGACTCGGCGTAGCGCACTGCGGCCGAGGTCATGATGTCGAGATTTCCGGCGTAGGCCGGCAGGTAATGGGCGGCGCCTTCGACTTCGAGGAACACCGTCACCTGGTGGGTGGGTGCCGCCGTGTCCCCGGAGGCGAGCAGGGTGTGCACGGGTTGGCCGCCGGGGACCGGGGTGATCTGGACCTGTTGCTTGAGTCGGTAGCCGGGCACGTAGGTCGCGACGTGGTCGACCATCGTCTGGATCGAGTCGCGGACCGCGTCGTGGGTGGCCGGGTCGGGGGCGGAGATCAGGCACAGGACGGTATCGCGCATGATCAGCGGCGGGTCGGCCGGGTTGAGGATGATGATGGCCTTGCCGCGGGCGGCGCCGCCGACGGTTTCGATGGCGTGGGAGGTGGTTTCGGTGAACTCGTCGATGTTCGCGCGGGTGCCCGGTCCGGCGGACTTCGAGGCGATGGAGGCGACGATCTCGGCGTAGGCGACCGGGGTCACGCGGGAGACGGCGGCGACGATCGGGATGGTGGCCTGACCGCCGCAGGTGACCATGTTGACGTTGGTGGCGTCCCGGTGTTCGTCGAGGTTGACCGCCGGCACCACGAAGGGTCCGAGAGCGGCCGGGGTGAGGTCGATCAGCCGTTTGCCGAGGGGTTCGAGCAGGGCGGCGTTGGCGGCGTGTGCCTTGGCGGAGGTGGCGTCGAAGATTACGTCGATGTCGTCGAAGTTCGGCAGCTCCAGGAGGCCTTGGACGCCATCTGAGGTGGTGGGGACGCCGAGTCGGCGGGCGCGGGCGAGGCCGTCGGAGTCGGGGTCGATACCGACCATCGCGCCCATCTGCAGGACGTCGGAGTGGCGGATCACTTTGATCATCAGGTCGGTCCCTATGTTGCCGGATCCGATCACTGCGACGGTGACCTTACGGGTGTTCTCGCTCATGGTGCTCACTCCTGGGTGAAGGTTGCGGTGACCGATCCGAGACCGGTGATGTCGGCGCGGACGGTGCCGGCGGTGTCGATGACGGCCATCGGTCCAAGGGCGCCGGACAAGATCACCTGGCCGGCGAGCAGTGGTTGGCCGAACTCTCGTGCGGTGCGCGCGAGCCAGGCCAGCGCTCGTAACGGGTCACCGAGGCAGGCGGCGCCGGTTCCGGTCGATACCTCGGTGTCGTCGATGGACATCTGCATCTGCGCGGCGACCGGGTCGAAGGAGTCGAGGGTGCGACGATCGGCGCCGAGGACGAACAGTCCGCTCGACCCGTTGTCGGCGACGGTGTCGCCGAAGGTGATATCCCACCCGGCGATTCGGCTGTCGACGATCTCGAGGGCGGCCACCGCGTAGTCGACGGCGGCGCGGATCTGGGCGTCGTCCAGTGGCCCGTCCACCAGATCGCGGTCGAGGACGAACGCGATCTCCGCCTCCACCTTCGGCTGCAGCAGACGAGACAACGGAATCGGTGTGCTCTCGGCGCACCGCATGTCGTCGAACAGCACCCCGAAGTCCGGTTGGTCGACACCGAGCTGCTGCTGGACCGCCGGCGAGGTCAGGCCGATCTTGCGGCCCACCACACTCGCACCGGCGGCGAGCCGGTCGGCGATGATCTGTTCCTGGACGGCGTACGCGGCTGCGGTGTCGTCGGTACCGATCAGGTCGCGGACCGGCGGGCACGGCGCGGAAGTTGCGGCGGCGATACTCAGCCGCTTCGCGGCCGCGGCGACCGCCTCGGCGGAGGCTCGCGCCGCGGGGGGCAGGCTGGTGCCCTGGGGTGTGCTCATCTGATTTCCCGATGCGATCGTGGGGGAATGGACTGTGGTTCCACTGTTGCCGCCGGGAGATGGTCTGCCAAGCATTGCGTTCCACTGAGTCGAATGCGGCCGGTATCGTGGACGACGTCGCCGGTGGCAGCGGAGGTGAATCGGCAGTGTCCGATCAGGAGTTCGACCCTACGACGGTGCTGGGCAAGATCATGATGGTGCTGCATGCGTTCACCATCGACGACTCGACCCTGTCGCTGGCCGAGTTGGCGCGGCGGACATCCATCCCGAAGGGCACGCTGCACCGAGTCCTCTCCGACATGGTGGCGGTGCGAATGCTTGACCGCACCGGCATCGGCTACCGGCTGGGCGGCTCGCTGTTCGAGTTGGGCATGCGGGCGTCGGTCGAGCGCAGCCTGCTCGAGGTGGCGATCCCCTTCATGGAAGACCTCTATGTGCGCACCCACGAGACGGTGCACCTGGGGGTCCTCAACGGGACGGACGTCGTGTACCTGTCCAAGATCGGCGGGCATCGGCAAGCCAGCGCGCCGTCGAGGATCGGAGGCCGGATGCCGGTGCACTGCACCGCGATCGGCAAGGTACTGCTCGCCCACGCCGACAGTGCCCTCCGAGAGCAGGTGCTTTCCGCTCCACTGCCCCGGTACACCCCGCGGACCATCATTCTGCCCGGACCGTTGCGTACCCAGCTCGACCGCATCGCCGCCGAGGGCGTGGCGTACGAATACGAGGAATCCGCCACCGGAATCGTGTGCGTGGCCGCCCCTGTCCGCGAGAGCGAGAACGTGGTCGCCGCGGTCAGCGTGACCGGACCCTCTCATCGCTTCCGGCCCGACAACCACACCAGCTCGGTCCGTACAGCTGCAGACGGTATCGGTGTGATGCTTTCTCGGCGGACGCAGCTTGTTGCCGACACTCGATGATGCCCGCAGAACTCTCCGCGTAGTCCCGGAGGACGGAGGCACGTCGTCTCCGCCAATGATCGGGCACCGAGTGCGGCGGCAAGTCCGGCGTGAGCGCGAATCAGCTTGGCTGTTTTATCCCCCACGCGCGGTGCTGCCTCTGCGCAGGTGTCGACGCGTACTCGGACCGCAAATGCCACTTCGCAGTGGCTTCGAAGGTTGGGGAACCTGGATAGGGCAGGGCTGGACGTGGAGCAGTTCGCTGGTCGGGGGGAACCAGTTCAGCGCCGAGTCGTCGATGCCGGGGCCTAGCGGTCATCCGACCGCCGATGCGCCACGTTGCAGGCCTCGCTACACCACGCACTGCACTTCTAGAGTTCTAATAGCCCGTCACCGCTGTGATCCAGGTCGCACGTTGTTTGCGAGTTTCGGTTTCAAATCGGCGTGCTGCCTGCGTCTTTCCGATTCATTTCGCGATTTCCGTGTCGCAGGACTTCCTTTACAGGCGACAAACTGGCATGCTAGTTGTAGTGATACCGATCACCCACGACGGCCAACGTGCCCTGGGTCCACACAGAGTCTGAGAAGGTGCCATGGAAACTTCAGCCTTGCCTGCCCCGGCGTTCGTGCCGTTCCCCGACGACGGCAGCGGCTACGACACCGACGTCGTGATCGTCGGGCTCGGGCCCGCCGGCGGCACAGCCGCCCTTGCTCTGGCCACGTACGGAATCCGAGTCCACGCTGTCTCGATGTTTCCCTGGGTGGCGAACTCCCCCCGGGCACACATCACCAACCAGCGCGCCGCGGAGGTTCTCCGAGACCTGGGCGTGGAGGAGGAAGCACGGCGATACGCGACTCCGTGGGACCAGATGGGGGACACGCTGTTCACCACGAGCCTGGCTGGCGAAGAAATCGTCCGACTCCAGACCTGGGGAACCGGTGACCTGCGCTACGGCGACTACCTGACCGGCAGCCCGTGCTCGATGCTGGACATCCCGCAGCCGCTGATGGAGCCGGTGCTGATCAAGAACGCCGCCGAACGCGGCGCGATCATCGGCTTCCATACCGAATACATTGACCACGTCCAGGACGAGGACGGCGTGACCGTCCGACTCCGTGACGTCCGCTCCGGGAACGTCTTCGAGCAGCGTGCCCGGTACCTGCTGGGCTTCGACGGCGCACGTTCGAAGATTGCCGATGAGATCGGGTTGCCCTTCGAAGGCGAACTCGCCCGGGCGGGTACTGCCTACATCCTCTTCAACGCCGATCTGAGCAAGTACGTCGCGCATCGTCCGAGCATCCTGCACTGGATCGTCAACTCGAAAGCCGGTTTCGGTGAAATCGGCATGGGTCTGCTGCGGGCCATCAAGCCGTGGAACCAGTGGATCGCCGGCTGGGGCTTCAACATGGCCGACGGCCAGCCCGACGTATCCGACGAGGTTGCCCTCGAACAAATTCGGACACTGGTCGGCGACCCCAACCTCGAGGTCGAGATCGTGTCGCGGTCCTTCTGGTACGTCAATCAGCAGCACGCAAATCACTACCAGTCCGGCCGGGTCTTCTGCGGCGGAGATGCCGTCCACCGGCACCCACCGAGCAGCGGCCTGGGATCGAACACGTCGATCCAGGACGCGTTCAATCTGGCATGGAAGGTCGCGTTCGTCGTCAAGGGATACGCCGGCGATGGACTCCTCGAGTCCTACTCACCCGAGCGGGTACCGGTCGGCAAGCAAATTGTCGCCCGCGCCAACCAGTCCCGCAAAGACTACGCAGGATTGCGCGAATGGTTCGACTACGACAGCGACGACCCGGTCAAGGCCGGCCTGTCGAAGCTGAAGGACCCCTCACCCGAGGGTGTCGCCCGACGCGAACGCCTCTACGAGGCACTGGAATTGAAGAACACCGAGTTCAACGCCCAGGGTGTCGAACTCAACCAGCGATACGAGTCGGACGCGGTCGTACCCGATCCCGACGCCGGGGACGAAGAGTGGGCCCGCAACCGAGAACTGTATCTGCAAGCGACCACGCGGCCCGGCGCCAAGCTGCCCCACGCGTGGCTGGTCGGAGCGGACGGCACGCGGATCTCCACCCTCGACGTCAGCGGGAAGGGAATGATGACCCTTCTGACCGGAATCGGTGGCCAGGCGTGGAAGCAGGCCGCCGCCAAACTGAATCTTCCGTATCTGCGCACCGTGGTGGTCGGTGAGCGCGGGACCATCGACCCTTACGGTTACTGGCGCCAGGTCCGCGAAACCCACGAAGCAGGGGCCATTCTGGTCCGCCCCGATGGTTACGTCGCCTGGCGGCACAGCGCCCCGGTCTGGGACGACGCCGAAGCACTCCAGCACCTGAAAACCGCGCTGGCCAGTGTCTTGGACCGGTCGGCGGAGCAGTCCACCGACAGCGAGACGGCCATCGCGAGCGACTCCGGCCGCTCGACTCCGCCGCAGTACAGCACCGCGGCGATGCCGATCGCCGTTCCTCAGGCCACACCCGAGGATGCGTCGGCGGTCGCCGGCACGCAGAGCAATGTCATCACAGCCGAGGGAGGCAACAACTGATGTCCCGTCCATACACCAGCGTTTGGGACGACCTCAACCAGGTCGAATTCAGTCAGGGATTCCTGCAGGCGGGCCCGTACCGGACCCGGTACCTGCACGCCGGTGACGAGTCCAAGCCCACGCTCCTGCTACTGCACGGCATCACCGGCCACGCCGAGGCGTACGTGCGGAACCTGCAGGCACATGCCGAGCACTTCAACGTCTGGGCGATCGACTTCATCGGCCACGGCTACAGCAGCAAGCCCGATCATCCCCTCGAGATCAAGCACTACATCGACCAGGTTCAGCACGTTCTCGAAGCTCTGGGCACCCAAAAGGCGTACTTCAGTGGTGAGTCACTCGGCGGCTGGGTCACCGCGCGGTTCGCGGCAGATCACCCTGACCGGGTCGAGCGGATCGTTCTGAACACCATGGGCGGCACCATGGCGAACCCGAAGGTGATGGAACGCCTCTACACCCTGTCGATGGAAGCGGCGAAGGACCCGAGCTGGGAACGGGTCAAGGCCCGACTCGAGTGGCTGATGGCAGACCCGGCCATGGTCACCGACGACCTGATCCGCACCCGGCAGGCCATCTTCCAGCAGCCGGACTGGCTCGAGGCCTGCAAGATGAACATGGCCCTGCAGGACCCGGAAACCCGCAAACGCAACATGATCACCGACGACGACCTGCGTTCCATCCAGGCCGAGGCACTCGTCGTCTGGACCACTAAAGACCCCTCCGGTCCGGTCGACGAGGGCAAGCGCATCGCCTCGCTGATCCCCAATGCCCGGCTCGCCGTGATCGAAAACTGCGGGCACTGGCCGCAGTACGAGGACGCCGCCACCTTCAACCGGATTCATCTCGATTTCCTGCTCGGTCGCGACAACGCTGCATCCGGCGAAACCCGCATCACCGCCGGACAGGAGTAGCGATGTCCCTCGCGCTGCTCGCGATGAGCCACAGCCCCCTGCTCGAGCACGCCGAACTGCCTGCCGACGTGACGACGGAACTCAACACGGCATTCGAGCAGGCCCGCGCGTTCGTCCGCGACTACGACCCAGACATCATCGTCAACCTCGCCCCCGACCACTACAACGGCTTCTTCTACACCCTGATGCCGGCGTTCTGCATCGGCTATGCGGCCGAGAGTATCGGCGACTACGGCAGCCAGGCCGGTCGCCTCGACGTGCCCGAGGAGATCGCCCGCGGCCTCGCCGAGTACGTCATCGAGCAGGGCATCGACCTGGCGGTGTCCCTCGATATGCAGGTGGATCACGGTGCGGTGCAGCCGATGGAAGTAATCTACGGGGACATCGCGGCCAAACCCGTCGTCCCGGTCTTCCTCAATTCCGTTGCGCCGCCGTTCACCCCGGTCAAGCGTGTGCGGATGCTCGGCGAAGCCATCGGCGGGTTCCTGTCCGGTCTGGACAAGAAGGTCCTTCTCATCGCATCCGGTGGCCTCTCCCACGACCCGCCGGTTCCCCGCCTGGCGACGGCCACTCCCGAGCAGCGCCGCGCGCTGCTCGGGCAGGGCGGCCCGATCACGCCGGAAGCGAGGGCTGCACGCCAGCAGCGAGTGATCGACGCGGCGCGCGACTTCGCGGCAGGCACGGCCGTCATCCAGGACCTCGCCCCGGACTGGGACCGGGAACTGATGCGCATCCTCGCCTCCGGCGACCTCTCACCCATCGATGCCTGGAAACCCGACGAGATGACCAAGATCGCCGGCAACTCTTCGCACGAAGTCCGTACCTGGATCGCCGGATACGCCGCACTCGGGGCCGCCGGCAGCTACACAGTCCAGTACAGCTACTACCGACCCATCCGGGAACTCATCGCCGGGTTCGGCCTGACCACCGCAACCCTGAACTGAGCGGAGGTTCACCCGTGGGGACCGCCTCACCGACCGAATGGCCCTGGCACACGGCACACGCCAGGGCCGGACGGTCGGCCAAGTGCGCGCCGAGGACCGCCTCACACCGAGTGCAACTACTCAGGCACCACAGCCTCGGAGAATGCAGGCACGACCAGCCCCGCCAAGACACGTAACATCTCGCTCCAGCAGCCAGCACGGTGCCGCGAGAACAAGAGTGCGAGGAGAAACGATGGGCGAGCCAATCGCGTCTGGCCGACCGGGGCAGAGGCTCGGTCACGTCGTGCTCGAACAGTTGAAAGAGCGCATTCTCGACGGGAAGTACAAGCCCGGATCACGGATCTCGATCGAGGAAGTCCGCGCGGAGTTCGGGGTCAGCAAGCAACCGGTCATGGATGCGATGAGGCGCCTGGAATCGATCGGAATCGTGCAGATCGTTCCGCAGAGCGGGTGTCGAGTCGAGTCATACACCAGCTGGGAAGTCGAGGACTTCTTCCGCCTCTTCGGGAGCTTCGAAAGCGAGATCGCCGCCGCTGCGGCGGCCCGCCGCACCCCCGATCAGCTAGACGAACTCGACGAGGCGTGGCGCCGTATCGAGGAATTGAATACGTGCACCGACAGCGTCGAGCGGGCGCGCCGATATCGCGGCCTCAACCGAGAATTTCATCTCGTCATCCATCGCATGGCTCATTCACGGGTGATGGCCGAACAGAGCAAACGCATGTGGGACATGTCAGACTTTCTCATCAACACGGCAGGTCCCCCGCATCCACTCGCGGATGCCATCGTGGACCGCAACCACGATCACGACGTCATTCGCACCGCGATCCGTCAACAGCGGGTCGAGGTCGCCCGGGCAGCGATGGGTTCTCATATCACCGGAACGATCGACCACGTCAAACCTGTCCCGGGGACTTCGGCCTCTGCCGGACCGCGGCACGGCGAGTCACTGACCGAATCCATCTGAGAAGCCGGGCATGGTCACAAGCGGTTGCCGTTGGTGGCGTCGATGACTTGACCGGTGATGGCACCGGCGGCATCGCTGGCGAGAAATACCACGATGTCGGCGATGTCGGCGGCGGTCGCGAGAGTGCGCAGGGCTGTGGCGGCTGCGGCGGCGGTGTGTGCCTGGTCGTTGCCGCGTAGCCAGTGTGCGTTCATGTCGGTATCGAGCGCGGCTGGCGCCACGGCGTTGACGGTGATGCCTCGTTTGCCAATGTCGGCGGCGAGGGTGCGGGTGAAGACCTCGATCGCTCCCTTGGTCATGGCGTAGCTGATGACTTCGGGGCTGGCGTAGCGCGCGGATCCGGAGGAGATGTTGACGATGCGTCCGCCCTCGCGCATCCGGGGGAGTGCATGCTGGGTGACGAAGAATGGGGCGCGTTGGTTGAGGGCGACGTGGTGATCGAAGTCGTCGGTAGTGACGCGCTCGATCGCTCCGCGGCGGTTGATGCCGGCGTTGTTGACAAGGATGTCGAGGCCAGGGTCGAGACCGAGATCGGTGAGCGCGGAGTCGAACTGCTGCATCAGCACTTCGGGCCCGTCGGGTCGGGAGAGGTCGGCCCGGACCTTGGTCGCCCGGCCGCCGGCGGCAACGATGCTGTCGACGACCGCTGCGGCGGCAGCGCGGTCGGATCCGTAATGGATGATCATGGTGGTACCGGTGGCGGCCAATGCGTGTGCGGTGGCCGCCCCGATGCCACGGCTCGCCCCGGTGACCAGGGCGACCCGCTCGCCTGTAAGCATTCCTACTGGCGATCGACAAGGACCAGAGCGATGTCGGCGATGAGGTCCTGCTGCGCACAGGCCAATCCGCCTAAATCGGTCTGGGCAGTGCCGGCCGATCTCTCTGCCCGGTCGGCAACGACCCGGGGGTCGACAGGAGGGACGGCAGTCATCCGGGGACCTTTCATTCGACGAGGTGAGATGCGGCGGGGCTTGTCGCGGGAGTGTGCTGGCGCTCAGTGTGCGACTGGGGGATTCGTCCGATGGGGTGATACCGGGTCGGTGCCTGGTGTGCTGTCACAGCTCGGGCACCGACCCGGGGTGTGTCAGCTGCGGCCGAGGAGGAAGTCCAGGTGCAGCTTGTTGAAGGTGGCGGCGTCCTCGTACTGCGGCCAGTGCCCGCAGTTGTCCATGATCGCCAGTGTCGCTCCGGGGATGTGGGAGGCGATCCGTTTGGCCTCGTCCACCGGGCCGGAGGGGTCCTTGGTGGTCCACAGCACCATTGCCGGTGCGCTGATTCCTTCCAAGGTCTGGTCGGTGATCATGTTGCGTTTGCGGGTTTCCGGGTCCTGCAGGGCCATGTTCATCTTGCAGGCCTCGAGCCAGTCCGGCTGCTGGAAGATGGCCTGCCGGGTGCGGATCAGGTCGTGGGTGACCATGGCCGGGTCTGCCATCAGCCACTCGAGTCGGGCCTTGACCCGTTCCCAGCTCGGGTCCTTCGCCGCTTCCATCGACAGGGTGTAGAGGCGTTCCATCACCTTCGGGTTCGCCATGGTGCCGCCCATGGTGTTCAGAACGATCCGCTCGACCCGGTCAGGGTGATCTGCCGCGAACCGCGCGGTGACCCAGCCGCCGAGTGACTCACCACTGAAGTACGCCTTTTGGGTGCCCAGAGCTTCGAGAACGTGCTGAACCTGGTCGATGTAGTGCTTGATCTCGAGGGGATGATCGGGCTTGCTGCTGTAGCCGTGGCCGATGAAGTCGATCGCCCAGACGTTGAAGTGCTCGGCATGTGCCTGCAGGTTCCGCACGTACGCCTCGGCGTGGCCGGTGATGCCGTGCAGTAGCAGGAGCGTGGGCTTGGACTCGTCACCGGCGTGCAGGTACCGGGTCCGGTACGGGCCCGCCTGCAGGAATCCCTGACTGAACTCGACCTGGGCGAGATCCGACCAAACGCTGGTATAGGGGTGTGCGCTGCTCAAGGCTTTGCTCCATATCTGCGCGAAATGCGTTATTGGAATAGATAATTCATCGTCATGGGGCTTCGTCTCTAGTCCAGCACCTTCAGGCCACTCCGGGTGGTGTCTGCGGCTGGAGACGGCGACGGAGCAGCCGGTGTCGAGGTCACCTGGTCCCGAACGAGCTGGCCTGCAGCGCCCTTGCGGCCCCAGCCGCCGGGCAGCAAGATCACCGAGACGATCGAGATGGCCGAGACGATGAGCAGGTAGGTGACGATCGCGTCACTGGAACCGGTGGAGGTGTACAGCGCGGCGGCGATGGTCGGGGCGAACGCAGATCCGCAGAGCTGGGACAGGGTGTAACCGACCGAGACGCCGCTGTAGCGCACGTCCGCGTCGAAGATCATCGTGAACAGCGAACCGGTCACCCCGGCGGCGGGTGCCATCGCGATGCCGAAGACCAGCACCTGGGCGAGCATGAACAGCCAGGGGTTGCCGGTGTTGATCAGCGCGAACGCCGGTCCGATCACGACACCCATGAGTACGGCGCCGAGCAGGTACATCGTCTTGCGGCCGAAGGTGTCCGACAGCGACCCGAACACCGGATACAGCACGACTGCAAGCACGCCCGCAACAAAGACACCCGCCAGGGCGGAGCTGCGGCTGATCCCGGCAACAGTGGTGCCGTAGGAGACCAGGTAGGCCATGCAGATGTAGGCGAACACACCTTGGGAGAGATAGGTGCCGGCGACGAGAAGGATTTCCTTCCAATGCTTGCGGAACGCCTCGGCAATCGGCATCCGCACCACCTCGGCACGCTCCTTGACCGCCGCGAAATCGGGGCTCTCGGCGAGGGAGAGTCGGATGAAGAGCCCGATGATGATCAACACCGCGCTGAACAGGAAAGGTAGACGCCAACCCCAGGAAAGGAACTGTTCGTCCGGCAGCTGGGAGACCGCGAGGAACGCGAGGGTGGCGACGCTCGTGCCGGCCGGGGCACCCATCTGGGAGAAGGACCCGAAGAACCCCTTCTTTGCGGTGGGGGCGTGCTCGACCGCCATCAGTGTCGCACCGCCCCACTCACCGCCCACTGCGAATCCCTGCACCAGTCGCAGCACAGTCAGCAGGATCGGGGCTGCGACACCGATCTGGGCGTAGGTCGGCAGCAATCCCATCAACATCGTCGCCACACCCATGCCGACCAGGGAGAGTACAAGCATTTGCTTGCGGCCGACCCGGTCACCGAAGTGACCGAACACGATCCCGCCGAGGGGGCGGGCCAGGAACCCGACTCCGAAGGTTGCGAACGAGAGCAGAACTCCGATCGCCGAGGAAACGTCCGGGAAGAACAGTTTCGGGAACACCAGCGCCGCGGCGGTGCCGTAGATGAAGAAGTCGTAGTACTCGACGGTGGTGCCGATGAAGCTGGCCATTGCCACTCGCAACGGGCTGGTGCGCTTCGTCGGGTCGGCGATTTTGTTGCTCACGACAGGATCGCTCCGATCCGGTAGCTGGTTGACCCGATAGTCACCCGGTTCGATGAGGAGGAGGCGGTCGTCATGGCCGCTCCTTTCTGCTGGGACTGCGATGACGCAGTGACTGGAATGCTAGTCGTCTAGTACTCAAGCTAGCGCGAATGGACCGAGTGACGCAAGTCTCTTTCACGCGGATTTTTGGGCTGGTGCCACTCGGCGCCTCTGTCGCCATCGCCAACGCACCAGGCGCTTGTGGCGCTGCGGTGCTTTATTCCGGATCTACTTCGTGATGGCTATTTCGTCTTCGGAGGCACTTACTGACGCTCGCCGCGCCAATATGTCTCCTTCCGAGCCTGCGGCACTTGCTCGGTGTCGGACCTCAGGCAGGCGCGCACCGGGTTGCGCTGCGGGCTTGCGGTATCGGCGCTGATACCGCTGGTGGTCCTTTGGCGCCGTGGGGGGCGTCGATCTCCGGCCGTACGCCTTTCTGCCCATCACGGCTGCGGTGTTTCGGTCCAAGTGCGACGAGCCTTAGGCAGATTGGTCATGCAGACGCAGGTTGGTGGTGTTCTGGTCGCGCTCGTCCTGGCGGGGCGGTGGCGTCGTCCGCGGGGATCCGCGCGGCGGTGGGTCTGACGGGCTGGTTGCCGCAGGATGCTCGATCGCCGCAGACATGCTGGGGTGAGCTCCCGCGGCTGGTTCAGCAACGGTTCTCGCGCTGGCGGACGATGTGACGTAGCGGCGTCCTCGGCCCTGGTCACCTGCGTGACCGGGGCCGACGTCTCGCGGTCCTAAGCTCGCGACGATGTCGCCACCAGTTCGTTCCACAGCACCCGCATCGGCTCAGAGAACCGCGACGCGAGCCGGATCACCGCGATCGACCATTTCAGGTCGCAATCGGTGACGGTTAGGACATGAAGTCCGGGGTGACCCGCCGCGAGAAAGTCCGGAACTATTGCGACGCCCAGCCCTGCGGCGACATAACCCGGAACCTCGGTGGGATCGGCGATCTCGGCGCCGATCGTGCGGTCAAGGCCCTCTCTCCGGAACGCTTCGTCGGTCGTCGCCCGGTTCGCTTGCCCGGCCGGTGCCTCGATCCAGCTCCGGCCCGAGATATCTGCCAGGCGGACACACTGTGTGCGGGCCAACTCATCGGCAGTCTGCACGATGCACACCAGCTCGCCGACATACAGCCGCTCGACTACAAGTCCGTCCGCCTGCTGCGCGCTCAGGTGTCCGGACGCGACGATCATGTCCAGCTCGGACCGCCGGAGACGATCGACAAGGTTGCTGGTTCCGATTGCATCTGACAGCACGCGAATGCTCAGCTGGGGATGCGCTGTGTGCATTCCTGCGAGCGCCTCTGGCAGGAGAACCGGCCGGGTCGAGGCGATGACACCGATGCGTAACTCTCCCGCCAGCGAACGGTCGGCTTCCCGTACCAGCAGACGCGTCTGTGCCGCACGCGCAAGAAGCGCTCTGGCTTCGGGCACGAGTGCTTGGCCCGCGGCGGTAAGTGAGGCCGCCCGAGCGCTTCGATCGAATAGAAGAACCCCGAGTTCGCGCTCGAGCGTGTGAACACCGGCGCTGATAGTCGACTGGACGAACCCGAGCTCATCGGCGGCAGCGGCGAACGTGCCGGCATCGACCACCTTGAGAAACATTTCCACCCGTCGAAGATCCATTTCTCAATGATCGCCTATCTCGAACTAAATCATCAAAAACGATCGTTAGACGCGAACCATTCGGGTCGAGAAGATAGAGAGGTGGACGAGTACACGACAGCCGAGAGGGCGACCACCATGCGCCTCACCGATCACGAGCGCGCAATTCTCGGTGGAGCACAGGGCGACGTCATGGCCAAGGTGCTCCGCACCGTGGTGCGATACGGGGAAATCTTCGGCGCCGATCGACTCGCCGAGCTGGACGGTCCGATCCACGTCGTCACCTCGATGGGGATGACCGGGCTCGACACGGTGTTCGACCTCCTCGACCAGATGATCGACGCAGGACTGACTACGACGGAGCCGTTCACCGTGGACCCCCGGCCGTTCGACTTCGAGGCAGTTTCCTACACCGAAAGCGAGAAGCGCGACCTGCTCGCCCTCTACGCACACCAGGACCGCTACGAGGATCAACTGCGCAAGCTCGGGATCAAAAACGATCAGGCATACTCGTGCACCGCCTACCTGCCAGAGGTGGGCAACACCCCGGGCGAAGGCGACATTCTCGCCTGGGCCGAATCGTCAGCAGTCGTCTACGCGAACTCAGTCCTCGCCGCACGCACCAACCGCAACTCGGGCCTAATCGAGCTGATGTGTGGAATCGCAGGACGCACACCGGAATTCGGACTGCTACGCGACGACGGGCGCAGGGCCACATGGCTGGTCGAGGTCAAGACGTCCGAGCTGCCGCCCGCTACCGTCCTCGGCTCCGCCGTCGGCCGCGCGGTTGTTGGAGACGTGCCGTTCGTCGTCGGTCTCGACGCCCTCCTCGGCAGCGACCTCGACGACGATGCGACCCGCGACTACCTTAAGGACTTCGGGGCCGCGACCGCGTCCAACGGCGCCGTCGGCCTCTTCCATGTCGAGAACCTCACCCCGGAGGCACAACGACACGGCCGAGGATTACTGACCGACGACCACCGCCGCATCGTCATCGACGACCGGACGATCGCCGATCTCATCGCCGGCTATCCGATCCTGTGGGACGACGAGACAGCCGACGCGGAGACCGCGCTGATCGGCTGTCCGCATCTGTCGTACAGCCAGTTGCGCACCGTTACCGATTGGATCCTTACGGCACTTCGAACGGCCGGTCGCCGAACGGTGGCAATCAGAACGGTGCTCAGCGCGGCCCCGGCGGTCGTGGCCGAGTTCAAGCAGGGCCACCGCGAGCTGTACGAGCCCGCGCTCGCCGCCGGCATCACCATCGCCTCGATGTGCCCGGCGCTGCACATGAACACGCCCGCGACATCCTCGCGCCCGGTGATCACCAATTCGAACAAACTGCGCACCTACACCACGAGCCGCTTCTTCACCGACAACGACGTCCTCGAGCGCATCGTCGAGGGCAACCGATCAGCCCGAACGGAGCAAATCCGATGAAGACGTACACCGGCCGAGTGGTCACCGGCGGGAGGCTGAGGGGAGATTGCGTGGTCACTCGGCAGGGATTCAACACCCTCGCCAGCTACTTCCACGGCATCACCACAGCCAGCCCACTCTGCCACGACCAGAACAACCCCGACCTGTACCGCAAGGTGATCGGCGGGAAGATCCTCTGCCTGCCTCAGTCCATCGGCTCCACGACGGGCGGGATGGTCCTGCAGTCAGCCGCCAAGGTCGGGGTCGCTCCTGCTGCCATGCTGTACTCCGAGCACATCGACACCATCTCCGCTGCCGGGATCATCCTCGCCGATATCTGGGACGATCGCCGCATCGTCGCGATCGACCAGCTGGGACCAGACTTCCTCGACAGTGTGCGCGACGGCGGTCGAATCGACATCGACGAGGACGGCACCGTCACCGTGCACTGAGGCTCAGGACACTGCCGAAGCGGATGATTCGTTGCGGATGACCGCGATCGTTCCGACGATATGGCGTTCCATCGCCATCCGGGCACCGGCCGCATCACGGTTGCGCAACGCCTCGGTGATCTCACGGTGATCGTGCTGGCGGTCGGGCAGTGCACTGGAGAGGGGGTTGGTGATGCCGGTGGTGTTGATCAGGAAGTCCGACAGATCCCACATCCTCTGGCTGGTTTCCGCCATGATCCGTGAGTGCGCCATTGTGTGGATCGCCGCGTGGAATTCTCGGTTGTGCACCCGGTACCCGTGGGCGCGTACCACCGGATCGGTGGATTCCGCGAGCGCGTCCACCCGCGAGGAGATCAAATCTAGTTCCAGCAGCTGCGCCTCGGTCCGCCGGTCCGCAGCCACCGCGGCGATGGTTCCTTCGAAGCCCCCGAACAAGGTATAGAAGTCCTCCACCTCGCGCTCGCTGTACGCCACTACCTCACAGCCAACCTGTGGCACGATGTGCACCAACTTGTCGCTCGAGAGGCGGCGAAGCGCGTCCATGATCGGCTGCTTGCTCACCCCGAACTCCTGGCGAATCGCCTCGACCACGATCTTTTCTCCCGCGCCGTAGCGACCCTCGAGAAGCCGGGATTTGAGAATGTCGTACAGGGCGGATGACAACCGCGCACCTGAGATGCGGCTCTGTTCCAACAGCGCAGCGGCCTCGCTTCCCGTGCCGGTATAAGCGGTGCTCATCAATTCATGCCCTCCGTCGGCAGCCCGGTCATCGTTCCCTTGATTCTGCGCGTTCCCGCAGCAACTTGCATTCTAGTACTTGTGGCGTGAGTCACTGTGAGGTACGTTTGTCTGGAACGCTAGCATGCCAATTCGGTTGAGTGTTGGAGTTTGACCAGCTCATCGGGTCGAGGTGATCGACCCTTCTGTTGGACGTCCCGCCGATCCCCGGCGCGCCGACATCGGTGGGAGCAGACCCGACCGTTCGTCAGCTCGGGCCCGCGGCCGGGGTGAGATGACCCTTCCCGCGACCCACGGGCAGAGCAAGGAGAAGGACATGGAATTTTGTATCGGCACCTGCGCCAAGATTGATCAGGTCGCAATGGTGAAGCAGGCCGAGGACCTCGGGTTCTCGCACTTCGGTGTCGGCGAGGGCCCCTTGCTCTTCTCTGACCCATACCAGTTCCTCGCGCTCGCAGCTACGCAGACCAGCACGATCGCACTCGGCACCATGGTCACCAACCCGCTGACCCGGATCGCCCCGGTCACCGCGAACTCCATGGCCACCCTCAACGCCCTGGCTCCGGGACGAACCTTCCTCGGCATCGGGACCGCCAACAATGCTCTGCGCTCGATGGGTAATCGCCCCGCGAAGATCTCCGAACTCACGCACGCCATCGAAGTCTCCCGAGAACTGATGGCCGGCCGCCGCACCACCCACAAGTGGCTCGGACAAACCCGGGAAGTGGAGTTCCTCGACAAGGAGAGCGGCTTCTACAACGTCACCGACCACATTCCCATCTGGGTGGCGGCCGGCGGACCCCGGGGACTGACCGAAGCAGCCAAGTACGCCGACGCCGTCGTGTATTGCCTGGGTCCGAATATCGACATGATCGGCCTGATCCGCCGCGAACTCGACAAGGCGGTCGCCGACGCTGGCCGAACTCCCGGTTCGGTCAAACTCGTCTCCCTGTCCTGGTTCTACCAACTCGAGAACGGTGAAACCTGGGAAGACGGTGTCACCAACGGCTTCGGCTCCGGACCGATCAGCTCGTGCATCACCAACGCCGGCCTGATGGACCAGCACCGAGACGATCTCGGCGACTCGATCGTCGACGCCTCCCTCACCGCAGCCCAGCAGTACCTCGGTGACCCGAATGCCCCCCACCAGCCGCACTACCTCGACGTCTGGGCGAAGTATTTGCGCGGACTCGACCCGCGGCACCGTCCGATCATCACCAAGGAACTCGTCGACTACTGGTGCCTCTACGGATCCCCAGGCCAACTGCGGGACAAGGCGGGCCTGATGCGTGAAGCCGGCGTCGACATCCTCCAAGTGTTCTTGTCCAACCCGTTCACCGCTGCCCGTGACATCGACAACATCGGGCACTCGATCCTCGCTCACATGTAAACCCGCACCCCGAAACAGGAGCTATTGATGAAACTCGACCCTCGGACCACCGCCGTCGTGGCAGTCCACTGCCAGGGCGACATCGTGGGCCCCACCGGCGCCTTCGCCGACTTCTTCCAGCAGCAGGTGAGCGAACGCCGCGTCATCGATCAGATCGCCGCGCTCATCGCCTCGGCCCGCGAAGCCGGCGCCCCCGTGGTCTACACCCGGGTCGCCTGGAAACAGGACTTCTCCGACCTCGAGGTGAATTCGCCATTGCTCGGGATCGTCGCGCAGTCCGGATGCCTCAAAGAAGGCAGCGAACTCGCCGAGATCGTCGCACCCCTCGCCCCCCACGACGGTGACATCGTGCTCACCCACCAGCGAGTCGGCGGCTTCGCCGGCACCGACCTCGACGCCACCCTCCGCGAGAAGGGCATCACCACCCTGCTCTTCGCTGGTGTGGCCACCAACGCCTCCGTCGAGGGAACAGCCCGGGTGGCAAGCGATCTCGGCTACCGAACGGTCCTCGTCGAAGACGCCTGCTCGGCGGCCACCCCAGAAGCGCATGAGGCGAGCATCAACTCCCTCGGCCTGCTCGCCGAGATCACCACCGTCGACGAGGTTCGCACTGCCCTGACCGAGGCGGTCACCGGCACCCCCGCCTGACCACACCTACCCCGCCCTGGTGCGGCCGCTTCCACACCGCCGCACCAGGCTTTGCCGTACCCACTATCAAATTCTTCCACCCCGACAACCGTTACCTTCAGGAGTTTTCGTACATGAAGACCATGCGCGTCGCCCGCCTCCACGAGATCAATCAGCCGATGCAGATCGAGGAACTCCCAATCCCCGAGGCGCGGCCCACCGATGTGCTGGTACAGGTCAAGGCCTGCAACGTGGTTCCGAACCTGAGCAACGTGCTCGCCACCTACAGCGAATGGTTCCCCTACCTTCCGCTCCCGAAGCTTCCCGCGATCTTCGGACTCGACTCCGCCGGCGTTGTCGCCGCGGTCGGCAGCCACGTCACCGACATCGCTGTCGGCGACCGCGTGTACGTCAACCCGGGAATCTCCTGCGGCGGCTGCCGCGCCTGCCGACAGGGTGAAGACCAGAATTGCGACAAATACACCTTCATGGGCTACTTCTCCTTCGGTGCCGATGGTCAGCAAATCTTCGACGCCTACCCCTACGGCGGCCTTAGCGAATACCTGACTGCGCCGCAACGCAATCTGGTCAAGCTCCCCGACTCCGTCAGCTTCGAGGAAGGCGCTCGATTCGGCTACCTCGGCACTGGCTACTCTGCGCTGCGCAGGGCCGGAGTCGGACCCGGTTCGACCGTCCTGATCGACGGCATCTCCGGAACCCTCGGCCTGGGTACCTGCCTGAGTGCTCTCGCCCTCGGCGCCACGCGCATTTTCGGCACCGGCCGCAACGCCGACCTGCTCGAAGATGTCCGCGCAATCGCCCCCAGCCGCATCCATGTCCTGCCCGCCGGCGAAGGGGAATTGCGCAGCTGGGTGCGCGAGCACAACGACGGAGAGGGCGTCGATGTCGTGATCGATTCACTCGGTCCCGGCGCCCCGGCCGAATCGTTCCTCGACGCCATCACCGCGCTCCGCCGCGGTGGCGTCGCGGTCGACATCGGCGGCATGATGGAACGCCCCGCGCTGGACATGTTCTCCATGATGTGCTCGCAGGTCAGCGTCCTCGGCAGCCTCTGGTTCTCCACCGCCGAAGCGCAGGACATGGCAGATCTCGCCGGAGCCGGTGCCCTCGATCTGTCGGTGTTCGAGCACCACAGCTTCCCGCTCGAGAAGATCAACGAAGCTCTCGCCGATCTGCCCGCCCGGCACGGTGGCTTCACCAACTTCATCAGCGTCCCCTGATTTCCCGGTCGGTACCCCGCACCTCCACAGTGACGGGGCGGGGTACCGACCCTCTCTGCTGGAGTGCATCGATGCGGGCCTTTCGAACCGAAATTCACCAAACACAAACGGTCTTCCGGTGAGTCGCACTAACCCCGCTGTGACGACCACCGAACTCAGGAGTGAGCACACCACCCACGCCCTAATCGGTGCGTGCGCAGCGAGCTGCTCGACCGTCAGCACATCACGTGACTTGTGTTGTGCGGCTGCAGCAGTGCGGATCGCCCGGCGTGAACTCTCTAGCTTGCCGGAACCCTAACGTAGTTGTTCTACGACGAACTTTGCATTCGTCGATCAGCTATGGTGCTAGGAGGACATGCGTGCCTCGGAAGCGCGTCGTCGAGAGTCGTCGTGCTGGAGTGGAGGCATCTTCCGGTGTCTCAGGCGCGCTGCGTCGTCACCGATCGCGCGGCCGATGTGGGTCAGCAGTTGCGCGGTCAGCTGGGAGTCGGTGGCTGTGTCCCGGTCGGTGTAGTCGCTGAGGACATGGATCTGCTCGAACCCCGCCGACTTCCATTTTTCCCGGAGAAGCGTGCTGCGCCCAGCGACCGCCACTACCGGGACCGGGCGGGCGCGATCGGTCAGGACGGTGAGCAACTTTCCGTGTCGGGTCTGATCATCGATACACCCTTCCCCGGTGACCACCAGATCCACACCGCCTAGGTGACTGTCGAAGTCGAGCAAGTTGAGGAAGAACTCGGCGCCAGAGACCAGGCCGGCCCCGAGGATCATCGCAGCGAAACCGATGCCCCCTGCGCTGCCCGCGCCGGGTCTGTCGGCCACCGACGTCGCGTGCGGATGACCGCTGCGGGCGAACGCCTCGACGAGGTTGCCGAGCCCGGCATCGAGCAGCAGCACGGTCTCGGGGTCGGCGCCCTTCTGCGGCCCATACACCTCAGCGGCACCTTCGGGCCCGGTGAGCGGGTTGGTGACGTCGCCCGCGACCACCAATTCGATGCCGGTCAGGTTCATTGCCCGGGAGGAATCGACAGTGTGAACCTGACTTAGCGTCCGCCCGCATGCTCCGAGTTGTCTGCCCTCGGCGTCGTAAAAGATGTAACCCAGCGCAGCGAGCATGCCCATTCCGCCGTCGGTGCTGGCGCTGCCGCCCAGAGCCAGCACCAACCGCCGCGGTGAGTGGCGGAGCGCCTGTCCGATGGCCTGGCCGAAGCCCAGACTGGAGGCGTCGCGGGGAACTTGACGCCCTCCAGGGAGGGTTGCCATACCGCAGGTATCGGCAACCTCGACCACGACAGTGCCGGTGTCGTCGCCGACCGCAATACTGCCGTAATGGGGTGTACCGGTGGCGCCGGCCACGGTCACGGGGTGCCGCGAGAATCCCGCGGCGACCGCGGCGTCGACACTGCCGTCACCGCCGTCGGCGAGCGGTAACAGAGCGCAGTCGATGCCCGCAGTCACCAATCCCTCGGCGACACAGGCGGCGACGTCGGACGCGGACAGGCTTCCCTTGAACTTGTCGGGAGCAACCAGAACTCTCACTGCTGTGTTCCTTCTTCGGTGGAGACCGAGCGAATCAATGGGAAAGGCAATCGGGGGCGTTACCGACCGAACGAAACCCGCTACTCCCGCTGCCAATCTCGTTGGAAGGTGGTCCGAGCTATCACTGTCCCCGATGTGGACTCGGTCGAATGACTCCGCGACCACATCGGGGACAGTTCTCTCAGGCTGAGGTCAGCGCGGTCTGCAGCGCGTGCACGATCGCCTCGGTGACGGCGTCGGTGTCCGACGAGCCGCCGATGTCGCGGGTCAGTGCTCCGCTCGCGGTGGCGGCCTCGATGGCGGCTTCGACGCGGCGGGCCTCGTCGTGCAGTCCGAAGTGGTCGAGCATCAGGGCGGCGCTGGCGATCGCGCCGATCGGGTTGCTGATGCCCTGGCCCGCGATGTCGGGTGCGGAACCGTGGACGGGTTCGAACATGCTCGGGAAGCGTCGTTCCGGGTTGAGGTTCGCGCTCGCCGCGACACCGAGGCTTCCCGCCAGCGCGGAGCCGAGGTCGGAGAGGATGTCGGCGTTGAGATTCGACGCCACCACCACGGACAGGTCCTCCGGGTGCAGGATGAACTTGGCGCTCATCGCGTCGACGAGGACGCTTTCGGTCGCGACGTCGGGGTAGTCGAGGGCGACGCGGTTGAAGACCTCGTCCCACAGGACCATGCCGTACTGCTGGGCGTTGGACTTGGTGACGCTGGACACCTTCTTCACCGTGCGGGTGCGAGCCAGGTCGAACGCGAACCGCATGATGCGCTCGCAGCCCTTCTCGGTGAACAGCGCGGTCTGCAGTGCGACCTCGTTGCCCGGTCCGCGGCCGCTGAGGTTACGTCCGCCGAGGCCGGCGTACTCGCCCTCGCTGTTCTCCCGGACGACGACCCAGTCGAGTTCGGTGTCGTCGGCCTTGCGCAGCGGGGACTGCACGCCGGGGAGGAACTTCACGGGCCGCACGTTGGCCCACTGGTCGAAGTTCTGGGTGATGTTGAGCCGCAGCCCCCAGAGGCTGATGTGGTCGGGGACGTTCTCCCATCCGACCGCGCCGAAGTAGATGGCGTCGAATGCCTGCAGGGTGTCGAGGCCGTCGTCGGCCATCATCTTCCCGGTCTGCTCGTAGTACCCGCATCCCCAGGGAAATTCTTCCCACTCGAAGGCGAAACGCCCACCGGACTGTTCTGCGAGGACGTCGAGCACGCGCCGTCCGGCAGCGACGACCTCCTTGCCGACGCCGTCGGCGGGGATCGATGCAATCTTGAACGTCTGCGGTGCCATGTCGTTGCCTCCATCGTGTCGTGCTCGTATCTAAGGGGGTCAGTTCGCGACCACCTGTCGGTGACAGTTGGTCGTGCTGAGGGGCGGCTGAGCCGGGATTTTCATCGGACAAGGGTGGTGCATCGTCCCCATGCGGGACGCAGCGCTGGGTCGTGCACGGACGGGGCCTCATTGCGTGGGGCCCAGTCCGTGCACGACGTCCGTCACCAAGGTGCGGACAGAAGCCATTCGTGAGGAGCGCGCTCCACGGCACGGTCCCATTCGTCTCGATTGATATCGAGGAAGGCTCCCTGACTGTAGAGAAGCGGCTCCCCGGCGGCGGTTCCCACGGTCATTACTCGTCCGAGCACGATCGCGTGGTCGCCGCCGTCGAGGACCGCGTACCGATCGCATTGTAGGTGTGCGAGCGCCCCGTCCAACAGCGGGACGCCTCCCCGTCCGCGATGGAAGGGGACGCCGGTGAACTTGTCGGCGGCGGGCCGCGCGAACGACAACGCCAGATCGGCCTGGTCGGCGGCCAAGACGTTGATCACGAAGCCGACCCCGGTGGTGAGCGCGCGATGCATGAACCGGCCGTTGTCGATGCACACCAGCACCAGGGGCGGATCGAGGGACACCGAGGAGAATGCGCTGACGGTGCAACCGATCGGCGCGCCGTCTTCGCCGAGTGCTGTCACCACTGTCACCCCGGACGCGAATCGTCCTACGGCGTCCCGCAATTGCGCGCCACCGATTGCACTGTCGATTTCCGCGGTGCTCATAACAGGGCACCCTGCTGCTCTGCGACGGCGGACACGGGATCCCCGGCCAGCTCGAGCGCCCGCTCGACGAGCCGGAACGAATTGGACTTGTCGTAGACGGTGTAGTTGTTTGCCAGCAGTCGAACGGGGTCGCCGGCGTAGTAGCGTTCGTATTGCAGTGCTCGCTGCCCGAAACCGTCGCCGCACAGGTCCCATGCAAGCTTGTAGAGGCGGACTCGGTCCACGGCGGCGAGCCCGTCGGCGCCCTTGAAGTACTTGTCGATGTCGTCGGCGATGGGGGAGGCGAAGTCGGCCGCGGACGGCATCATCAGCAGACCGCCCGCTCCCAGGGTCTGCAGGATCTCCATCACCTTCGGGTAGGTGGCGGACAGGTGCATGCGCAACGTCTGCAGTGCATCGAACTTCGGTCGTGCGGTCCCGCTGTTGGACAGCTCGAACTCCGTTTCGGCCGTGTTGATCAGCGCCCGGCAGATCTCGGTCGCTGCGATGGCTTCTCCCAGCTTCTGTTGTACATGCAGGAAGGAATCGATCTTCACCGACTGGGCCAGCTTCATCGCGACGCCGAGCGCGAACTGCATCTTGACCAACCCGCGCACGCCGGTCTGATGGCCGGTGTGCTGACGTAGGCTGGTTTCGATGTACATCGCATTGGCCAACGACACATCGCCGTAGAGGAAGACTCGGTCCCATGGAACGAGGACATCGTCGAACACCACCAGCGAGTCCGCCTCGTCGAAGCGGGTGGACAGCGGATGATCGAATCGGTTTCGGCTTCCGTCGTCATAGGGTTCGCGGGTGATCAGACGCAGGCCCGGGGTCTCGATCGGAATCGCGAAGACCGCCGCGTGCTTCTCGTCGCCGGCGCGAAGACTCGGCAGGTTGTAGATCACCATCTCGTCGGCCATCGGAGCGAAGGTGGCCAGCATGCGCGCCCCGCGCACTACCAGACCTTCGGGCGTTTCCCGCACCACACCCATGTGGAGGAACTCGTCCTCCTGCTCAGCGGAACTCTTCGAACGATCCGTCTGGGGTGTGATGAGTGCGTGAGTCATGAACAGGTCGTTGTCGCGCACGTACTCGAAGTAGCGCTGGACATTGTCGGCGAAACGCTGTCCCAGCCGATGGAACACGCCCGGTTCGTCGGCAAAGGCCATCAGCGTGGTGTTCATGAAGTCGGGGGAGCGGCCCATCAGGCCGAGTGTCGCCTCGGACCAGAGGGTGAATGCCTTCCGTCGGTCGACCAGATCCTGGTACGAGCGCGGGGGGACGAATGCGGTACCGATCGGGCCGTTCGGTCCTGGCCGGACCAGGACATCGGAGTACTCGGGGTCGTGCTGCATGTCGTAGAGATTTGCGATCTGCTCGATGGGTAGGCGCAGTGAGGGGTGCTGGGTGACATCGGTGACGCGTTCGCCGTTGATCCAGACCTCGCGAGGAGTGTTTTGAAGTCGTGCCTTGTACTCGGCGCCGGTGCGAATTGCCATGATTGTTTCCTTCGTCGTAAGCATCTTGTTGTGGGACAAGCGCTGCGGTCGTGCGGGTAGTGCGTAACAGGGTGTTGAAAAACTGTTCGGGGCAAGGCTATTCGGCCAGAAATGCGAGCACCATCTTGTTGAACTGGTCGTACTGTTCCCACTGCGGCCAGTGCCCGGCGTCGGTGATCAGTTCGAATCGTCCGTCGGCGATCTTCGAGGCCATCTCGATGCCCGCCCCCGCCGGTCCGGAAGGGTCGTCACTGGTCCAGACGACGAGCGCCCCGTGCGGCACGGCGGCGAATTCTTCGTCTGAAATTCGGTTCCGTAGTCGAATCTCCGGGTCCTGCAAGCACAGGATGTGCCGCATCGAGTCGCTGAAGCCCGGCCGCGAGTAGATTCCGCGCCTGATCTCCACCAATTCGTCGGTCACCCGGCTGTTGTCGGCCATCAACCACTCGAGGCGTGCTCGTACCCGTTCCGGCGTGGGATCGTCTGCGGCTGCCTGGGACAGGCTGCGGATACGTTCCATCACCTCGGGGGTGGACATCGTCCCACCCGGAGTGTTCAACACCAGTTTGCCGACCCGATCGGGGTGGGCTGCTGCGAACTTCACGGCGATCCAACCACCGAGGGACTCGCCGTTCAGGTGCGCCTTCTCGATGCCCAAGGCATCCATCAGGGCAACCAAATGCTCGATGTAATCCACCATTTCGAGATTGCTGTCGGCCAGCGTGGTGTACCCGTGGCCGGGGTAGTCGAAGGCGACGACGCGGTAGTGTTCGGCGAAGGCGGCGAGATTGCGTGAGTACGCCTCGAGATGGCCGCCGGTTCCGGCCATCAGGATCAGAGTCTGGGGCCCGTGCCCGGCTTCGAGGACTCTGGTACGCCACCGACCGACCTGTACGTATTTCACGGTGAAGTCGAGTCCGGGAAACGACGTCCATACCGAGGTACCGATGCTCATAGGTGAAACTCCTTACGCAAAAATCGATTTGACTTGCTGGAAACGGATAGGGCTCATGCGCGAGTCGGTGCCGCCGTGGCCACGGCGAATCCGGCGATCCACTCGGGGATCGCCCGGTAGAAACTCGACCGCACCTGGTAGGCGCCGGCCGCGGACAGAGCGGCGAACGCCGCGATCCACGTGCGGACCTCGTGGGAAGAATGGCCCGCGTTCTCGATGAACCAGTCATTTCCCCACGAGTCGACCTGGTCGAGCTCTCCTGAGGCGAGCACGTCGAGCAGGTCCTGATCCCAGCGCGGGTTCAGCGGCTGGATGGTTGCGAGACCGGCAGAGAAGTCCTGTGCGACGTCGACCACGCGCCGAACACGCTCTTCCTGCTGCGCGGGGGTGGGATTGCGACCGTCGATCAGCCGCTCGCGCACATGCTCGGGCGCCGACTGGAACTGCGGCACCGGCGGATCGTGGGAGAGCCCGCCGGAGCCGATCAACAGGACGCGCCGGTCCAGCTCGAGCGCGGCGCGGCCGACCGCTTCGCCCAGCTGCCGCACACGCGACACCGGTCCGAGAGGTTCGCCGACACAGTTGATGAAGATCGGCACGGTTGGACGATCGGTGAGGGACCCGGTCAGGAACTCGAGTGCCTGCGAGAATCCGTGGTCGACGTGCATCCGTTCGGAGAAGGCCACATCGAGGCCGCTTGCCAGGACGGACCGTGCCACGCGGTGTGCGGCATCGCGGTCTACCGCCAGCGGTCCCGAGAGTGTGCCGAAGTCGCCCACCGCCTGCGCTGCCGCGCCGATGCAGAACGGTGGGAGCATGTCGTAGAAGACGCCGTTGTAGTGATCCGGGGCGAAGATGATCACCAGTTCGGGATCGAACTCGTCGATGAATGCGCGAGCATCCGTGAACGCGGCCTGCACCTCGGCGACCACGGTAGCGTCGGGGTCGTTCTTGCCGATCAACGGCGAATGCGACATTGCGCAGAGAGCAACGGACATCAGGTAACTCCTTGGTGCGCGCGAGCGTATGAACGCCGGAAGGCTTCTCGCGCCGTTGGTGAATCGGGTGGAACGTCTCGTCCGCCCGGTTGGGTTGTCGTGTACCTCACAACTGGTTCTGTCTCTATTAATCCGTCACTTCGTCCTGGCGTCCATGACCGAGATTCGATCCCGCTTATAGTTAACTTCTATCTAGTGGTGCAGCATGATGGTTGATCCGTCGACGGCAACCCCACACCCGCCACACGGAAGGACCCCAAATGGACGCACGGCAGCTCAAATACTTTCTGGCGGTGGTGGACCACGGAGGTGTCAGTCGCGCGGCGGACGCTCTGCTGATCGCGCAACCATCGCTCTCGCATACGATCTCCACCCTCGAACGCGAGCTGGGAGTGCCACTATTTCATCGGATCGGTCGTCGACTGACGCTCAGCGATGCCGGCGAGACCCTGATCGGCCCGGCTCGAACCGTGCTACGCAACCTCGACGACGCCAAGGCATCCGTTGTTGCCCTCAAGGAACTCCGCGCAGGCCGGATCGACCTGATCACGATGCCCTCCTACGGCATCGAGCCGTTGTCCACCATCCTGACCGCGTTCACCGATCAACATCCCGCGGTGACGTTCAAGGTGGAGACAGCGCCGAGTCCAGCCGCGGTGGTGACGTCGGTGCGGACCGGCGCATGCGAGATCGGCCTCCTCGGCGCATCGGCGCCAGTACGCGAACCAGAGCTGGACGTGGTCGAGCTCGAGGTGCAGCCGCTGGTCCTCATTTCCGGTCCGGGCGCCATGGTCCCCGCCGGTCCACAGATCGAGCGGTCGGAAATGGCCGGAATGCGGCTGATCGTGTCACAGGGCGGCTCGTTGATGCGCTCACTCGTCGACGATGTGCTCTCGAACGGTGTTGCCGCGACGATCATCGCAGAATTGGCGAATCGGACCTCGATCCTGCCCTTGGTGCTGAGCGGATTCGGTCAAGCAGTGCTTCCCGCCGCGTGGGCACCATTGGCGCGACGAGCAGGCGCCCAGGTTCATCGCATCGTTCCGGAAAGCAACCTGCACGTCGTTGCGGCGTGTCGCCGCAGTCAACTCACTCCTCCTGCCGCCGCACTCATGGACGACATGCGCGCGTACGCCGTGCAACCACGAACCTCGTGGGAGGAGATGACCGGCGGATAGGGCCGAAGAGAGCCTCGGGAAACTGCTGGCGGCCGGGGCGGGGCAGGGATCGTCGATCACTGCCGGAGGTTCGCCCGCGCCAAAGCGGACATGGCCTTGCAGGAGCCGACAGTTGACTCCTGCAAGGCCATCTGGCCGCGGCCGAACCAGAATGTTCAGTAGCCGGCTGCTGTGTCCACCGCCCCTGTCAGCGGGCGGTGATGACCGAACCTCTGTACGTTCTCGGTCACCCGTTCGGCGAACCGGGGAAGGCGCATGACCATGGTGTCGGCCGTATGCGGGGTGATCAGTGCCCGCGGATGCCTCCACAGACGATGGCCGCGGGGGAGCGGCTCCGGATCGGTGACGTCAAATCCGACGCCGGCGAGCTGCCCGGCCTCGAGCGCTGATACCAGTGCGTCGGTGTCGATGAGTTCTCCGCGCGCGATGTTGACCACGATTGCGTTCGGCCCGAGACACTGGAACTCTCGTTGGCCGAGCAAGGTTCGGGTCCGCGACGTCAGTGCTGCCGCAACAATCACGACGTCGGCGTCCGCGAGGGCCTCGGGGAGTTGGTCGACGCCGAGCGTGCGATCGGCGGTGACGACGTCGATGGGCCGTCGCCGTACGACAGTGACGTGTGTGGAGAAGCATTTCAGCAGTCGGACGGTTTCGAGTCCGACCCCACCGGCGCCGACAACGACGGCGCGGGAACCATGGAGAGAGCGACCGGACGGCTCACCCCAGCACGCCGCGCGAGCGCGTTCGGGAACATCGCGCAGCAAAGCCAGGACAAGGGTCAGTGCATGCTCGGCGACCGATTCTGCGTAACACCCCTTGGCGCTGGTCCACGTCAGGTCCGGTCTCCGGACTATTGCGGGTAGGAAGAGATCGACTCCCGACCGGGGTAGCTGTACCCAGCGAACCCCACTTCGGTCGAGGGTGCGCAGTTCGGTGTCGAGGTCCATCGGGTCCAGCGCGAAATCGACGACGACACCATCGGCTTCGGCGGGATCGGCGACGGTGACACCTCCTCCCCGGGAGATCGCTGTGGTCAGTTCAGGGGTTGGCTGAGGCAGTACCGCGATCCGCGGTGAGAACGGCGCAGGTGCATCGCCTAGCGGGGTCCGGTTCACTGAGACGGCCCCTTACGAATTCACGAGCGTGGTGGAGTGATCGTCACCGTGCGCCGATGGATCCTTCGCTGCCTCGGGACCATGACGGAGGCCGACGAGGTCGGCCCTGCGGATCGCGAGCGCAGCACACAGTGAGATCAACCCTGCGCCGGCGATGTAAAGGCCCACAGCGAACGGCGAATCGAATCGTTGGACCAGGTACGTGGCAACGAACGGTGCCGGACCTCCGCCGAGGATCGCTCCGAAGGCGTACGCGAGGGACGCTCCGGAGTACCGCACGCGGGTGGGAAACAGTGAGACGAACACCGCCGACTGCGGGCCCATGGTCAAGCCCAGGCTGATGATCAGCAGCAGCGCGGCCGGATACATCAACAGGACCCGTCCCGTGCCCACCAGCAGCATGCAGGGCACCGCTACCAGCACCTGCAACATAAACCCGGCGATGAACAACGCCCGGCCACCCACCCGATCGGTCAGGTAGCTGGTCGCGAGAATGACGGCGACCCAGAAGACGGATCCGACCACCTGCACCAGCAGGACATCGGTCCGGTCGATGCCGAGGATGTTCGTCGCATAGGACAGCAGGAACGAGATGATCATGTATCCGGCCATGTTCGTCCCGAGGAAGGTGAGCGTGCCGATCACCAGTGGACGCTTGTGCTGCCTGAAGATGTCGATGATGGGTGCGCTCTCCTGTCGTGACTGTGCCTTCATCGCACGAAATTCCGGGCTCTCGTCGATCTTGGTGCGCACGTAGTAGCCGATGGCAACCAGCAGGATGCTGACGAAGAACGGAACCCGCCACCCCCAGCTCAGGAACTCGTCCTCAGTGGTGAACTGCGCGACAAGTAGGAAGCTTCCCGTGGCGAGGACGAGGCCGACCGGGGTACCGATCTGGACGGACCCGCCCCACAGCCCGCGCTTGTTCGCCGGGGCGTGTTCGACCGCCATCAGCGCGGCCCCTGCCCATTCTCCGCCGGCGCTTATTCCCTGGAGAAAGCGGAGAAACACGAGAAGGATCGGTGCCCAGATCCCGATCTGGGCGTAGGTGGGAAGAAGCCCGACCAGAAACGTGGAGATTCCCATCAGCGCGAGAGTCAGAACCAGCATCTCTTTGCGGCCGATCTTGTCGCCGAAGTGACCGACCACCGCACTGCCGAACGGGCGAGCGATGAACGTGACACCAATCGTCGCCATCGAGGTCAGAAGTGCGACCGCGGGATCCATGGCGCCGAAGAACTGCGAACTGAACACCAGTGCGGCGGCTGTGGCATAGACGAAAAAGTCGTACCACTCGATTGTTGTTCCGATTGCACTTGCGCCAAATACTTTTCGCTGCTGTGCGGGTCTTGATCCGGTCATCGGATGCCTTTCGTGCCTTGTAGGTTCCAGAGCGGGCTCGTTCGTCCGCCGAGTTGATATGACGAGCCTTCAACAGGGCCCACGCGAGAACGTAGGGATGCCGGGAGGATGGCGCGGTGCGCGATCGGGGAGTCTGGTTCGGTCGTCGGTGATCCGCGCAGCTGCACTGGAGCTCAGTGACGCCCGATCGCACGGTCCACTCAGCACTGGCTGCCTCAGCGAATCTCGAGGCGATCGAGACGGCGCCGCAACCTCCTCGTCGTGTTATCCGTGTCACATCAACCTCGTTCATATAACGCGGGCAGTGCGGGCAGCGTCCATGACCAAGATTCGATCGGGCTTATAGAAAGCGACTATGTCCACGGGCTATGTCGGCAACAAGCGTGCGTCGATCGCGGCCGAATCGACGACAAGGACAGGTCTCGCCGGATCGCGACCACACCGGCCTTTGCGCTTCGGGTCCGAGACGAGTGACGGCAACACAAATCCCCTGTTCCCCGATCGACGTCCGTCGATCGGGGAACAGGGGAGTGCAGACCAAAGTCAGTCACGAGGCGCCGATCTGGCTTTTGCGCGCATTGCCGTCCCGATGAAGTATGCGCAGACCGCAGCGTCAGTCGGAAGCGTTCAGCTGCGAGGTTTGCCCCCGGTAGTACACCAACGGGCGTTGGTCGCTGAACTCGACGGCGGTGACCCGTCCGATCATGCCCAGGTGATCACCGGCCGCGAAGACGTGGTCCTGTTCACAGAGCACGGTGGTGACGGCGCCTTTGATGGTGGGAATCCCGTGGTGGTACTCCCACTCGCCGAGCTCGAACTTCGCACCGTCAAGTCGCGCGAAGCCGTGGCAGATGTCGGCTTGGTCCTCGGCGAGCACGTTGACGCAAAACCGCTGACAGCGACGGAGTTTGGTGAACGTCGACGATCCGGAAAACACGAAGAAAGCCACCAGCGGGGGATCGAGGGATACCGATGTCAGCGATCCGATCGTCATTCCGACAGGGCCGTCGTCGCACAGGGCGGTGACCACGGCGACGGAGGTGGGAACGCGGCCCATTGCTCGGCGGATCGTTGGCGCATCGACATGAGGGTTGCGGTCCGTCGACCCGGTTTCGGGTCGGTACGGCGCCGCTGAGCGGTCCAATGCGGTGATCATGTTTGTTCTCCTTGGGTGTCGTGCACCCGGCTGGGAAGACACCGGTAGTTGCTCGAATCAGACGAGGAACTTGTCGACGGCCTCGACGGTGTCGTCGAGTCGTTCGACCTGCGGAATGTGTCCGCAGTTCTCGATGACCGTGACCGTGCTGTCGGCGATCAGCTTGTGGAACTGATCGGCGTACTCCACGGAGACCAGCTTGTCGTTACGGCCCCAGACGACCAGTGTGGGGGCGGCGATCCGGTGCAGGCGGTGCCGCAAGCCGCGGTCCGGGATCGGCCAGACGAACTTCCCAGTACATCCGAACGCCCAGATCATCGACGCGGCCGCGGCCTGCTGCTGTTCGACATCGTCGGACGGGACAAGCATCGCCTGAGCGGCCGGGCTGGTGGGGTTGTCGAAAAGTAGATCCGGAAGCTGATCGGGAGGCATCGCGATCCAGTTCGCGGTCGGGGCAGTGTCAGTCCACAACCCGATCGGGTCCAGCAATATAAGTTTGTCCGGCAAGGCCGGGAACGCGGCGGCCAGTTCGGCACCGAGCATGCCACCGAAGGACTGCCCGACCACTACGGGGCGTTCAAGCCCGAGTTGTCGGACCAATTCCTCGTAGGCCAGGACCATGTCGCTGAGGGTGTCGATGGTGTGGATGGCGTACGGGTTGCCCTCGCTGGTGCCGGGGAACTCAGGAGCGTAGACGGTGTAGCGGGAGGCTAGGTGAAACAGGAATGGGTCCCATGCCAGTCCGGCGGCCGGGTGCAGGTAGAGCAGTGGGGAGCCTGCCCCCACGACCTTGACGGTAATTTCGAGCCGGCCGCCCCAGATGTCGACTGTCTGCTCGGTGATGGTGGTGGGGGTGCTCATCGTGCGTTCGCTCCTGCCTGGCTCGTGGAGATCGTGTCGTAGGCAATGGGTGTGCCACCGAGGCGGCTCGGCCACCAGTGGTGTTCGTGTTCAGTCTCGCTCCACAACACCCGAAGCCGTGGCAGCACTTCCTCGGCGAACAGCTGGATGTTTTTCATCACCAAATGTCTAGGAAGCGAACCGAATCCGAGCATGGCGTGCAGGTTGCCGATGCCGTATTCGCGACAGAAATCGAGTAGTTGCTCGGCAACGGTGTCGGGGCTGCCTACTACCACCACGCCGGCCTCGACTAGATCGCGGAAGGTTGCGGTGCGCATGCGGTGGTAAAGGCCGAAGTCGCCGGGATCCTTGATCAGGGCTTTGACGCCGTTGATGTCGATGGCACCGGGTAGGCCGAGCTTTTCCATGGGGATCGAGCCCAGGCCCTTGCGGAACGCATACTCGGCGTGCGGGCCGTATTCCACCTCTGCGCGTTCGTCGGTCTCGGCAACGGCGATGGTCTGCAAGAAGCCGATACGGTTGGGGTTGCGCGGCACTCCCACCTCGTCTGCCTGCTCCCACAGACGGTCGAAGATCCGCTTGCCGGTCAGCTTGGCTCCGAACCAGCTCAGGTAGTTGAACCCGAATCCGCGTTCCAGACACAGGCGCATAGTTCGGGGATTACCGATGCCGGTGATCCACACTGGGACCTTCTCCTGCAGTGGACGCGGCCACATGTTCACCATCGGGTACTGCGAATACCGCCCGTTCCAGGCGAAGGGTTCTTGCTCGCGCCAGGCGCGCAGTACCAGTTCCAGGTTCTCGTCGAACCGGGGACGCACTTCGATCGGCGGGATTCCGTTGTTGATGTTGGCGTCGTAACTCAGGCCCACGGTGAGGCCGGCCACCAGGCGGCCGCCACTCATCACGTCGATCATCGCGTACTCCTCGGCGGCCCGGAGCGGCTCGCGCGCCTTCCCGAGGGACCGTCCCATCGGATACACGGCGACCTCGAGCCCCTCCGCCTCGGTCATGTAGGCAAGTGCGCTCGAGACCAGGTCCGGGTTCGGCACCATGTCGTAGCTGCTCTGCCCGTGCTCGGTGACGGCGACGCCGTCGTAACCGCTGCGGGCGCCGAGCATCAGCTCGTCCATGAAATCCCGGAATGACGAATACATCCCGTCCCTGGTGGTCAATGAGTACGGGATGCTGCATACCGACTCATACTTGGACTCGAAGTCCTCCGGCAGATATCGGTACGGCGCCTGCAGGAACAGGTTGACTTTCACGTGTTCTCCTCCAGTGAGTGCGATCAGGACGTCCGGAGTCGTCCCGGCGGCTGAGATGGGGGCACGACCATGCATGGTTGTGATCCAACTCTCATCTGTGAGGCTAGGAGCGCGTGACCTAGATGTCTAACACCTGTAAGTTCAGTTATTGAGACCTTTCAGATCTAGATTTGGGGTGGGTGTGGAACTTCGTCATATGAAGTACTTCGTGACCGTGGTGGACGAAGGCAGCTTCACCCGTGCGGCTGAGCGGTTGTCGATAGCCCAATCCCCGCTGTCTCACCAGATCCGCAAACTCGAACGCGAGCTGGCGGTGACCTTGCTCGAACGCACTACCCGATCTATCGCTCTGACCGAAGCGGGTCGGGTCTTCTACGACCGCTGTGTCACACTGCTCGCCGCCACGGACGACGCGATGGACTCAGCCCGTATGGCCGCTCGCGGGGAGATGGGGGCGCTCTCTCTCGGGTTCACCGGCGCCGCCACTTACGATCTGATGCCCAACCTCGTTCGGGCCTATCGCGAACGCAATCCTCACGTCGAGCTCACTCTCCGCAGCGAGATGCTCACCCCAGACCAAGTCGATGCCCTTCTCGATGGCACCCTGACTGTCGGGTTGCTCCGCCCGCCGGTCAAGGTCCCCGGCATCGTGGTTGAACACCTGCGTAACGAGTCTCTGATGGTGGTGATGCCGGTGCAACACCCGATGGCTACCTACACCGCCATCGATCTCCACGACCTGGCGGAGGAAACGTTCATCGGATATCGCGCACCTGCGACGATGTACGAGACACTCGTCAACACTTGCAAGCAAGCTGGTTTCGTACCAAATATCAAGCAGCAGATTGCCGAGACGTCCACTCTGGTGGCTCTGGTGGCCGCCGGGCTCGGAGTGGCGCTCGCCCCCGAATCGGTCCGGCATCTGCGGATGAACGGCGTCACGTACCGGCCGCTACGATCTCCGAAAGCGACTGTCCCACTGGCGCTCGCATATAGGGAAGACGCAGTGGGTCCGCTCGTTCGGCGATACCTCGACACCGCGCGGACCGTCTTGCGAAGCAAAAAGCTCATTAACGTTGCTCCACACGAGGATGCGTTCGGCGAATACGTCGACACCATCTGACTGGTACGCGTACGGTGCGTCACCGCTCAAGATCCCGTGCTCATCACGGCAGCGACGCCGCCGTGTTTTACACACGGGTCGCGGAAGCTGGATCTCGTGCTGACGGATCGTCGCGCAACCCGGCTGGCTCCAGGAAGGTAGCGAACTTCGCCGAGATCATCGAACCGCTCGCCTCGCGCCATCGCGACACCGTCCTCACCCGCCAGCGGGTCGGCGCCTCCACCGGCACCAAGCTCGACGCGCTCCGGGAGGGGGCATTACCATTTTCCCTTCGACTTCGAACGACGTGGATTCCAACGTTGCCGGCGAGGGAACGGCCCTCCGTTAGCAGGCGATTGGCTATCGCGGTCTGGGCGATCCGGGTCGGATCACGCAGTCGGATGCGCCGGGGCCGCCGCGAACGCCGTCCCTGCCCAATCCACCAAAGCTTGCAGGTTGGGGGAGGGGATGTTGCTGGGGGCGTGCGCGACGACAACAGAGTTTTCCGGCAGTGAGTCAGTGATGGGCAGGTAGACGAGCGGAAGATTATCGACGAAAGTGTCGGTGGGAGGGCGGCCCATCAGGAACGAGAACCCCGCCTTCCGCGCAACTAGTTCGCGCACGGTTTCGACATTGCTGCTGACAATTCGGATCCGAGACTCGACTCCGGCGTTCCTCAGTAGTGACTCGGCGATCTCCCGCGTCGGCTCCAGTCCCAGTAGGACTGCGGGTTCGCCGTCGAGCATTTCGAGGTTCACCGAGTCGGACTGCGCCAATGGATGATCCGCGTGGACGACGACGTGCAACCGGATCGGCAACACGTGATGAGTGGTGACGGCACGCAGGGCATGGGCGGCATGAATGAAGCATGCGTCCAACTCCCCCTCGAGGAGCCGCTTTTGAAGCACCGTGGGGCCCGCCTCGACGAGTTCGATGTCCAGCGCGGCGTGCAGCATGCCGAAGTCTTCCACCAGCCGGGGAACGAGCCATGGTGAAAGTGGGTCGTAGCAGCCGACCTTCAGGGTGCCCACCAGTTCGCCATGTACGCGTTGCTGCGCGTACCGCAAGGTTTCCACGTCGGTAAGTATTCGGCGTGCTTGCTGGGCGACCCACGTGCCGGCCGGAGTCAGTTTGGCCCCCCGGGCCTTGCTGCGCAAAGCCACCTGCACGTGCAGACTCTGCTCGAGTTGATCCATTGCGATCGAGACGCCCCCTGGCGACACATGGCAACGCCGCGCCGCCGCGGTCAATGACCCGGTCTCGGCGATGGCGACGAGGTACTCGAGCTGACGCAGGGTGACCGCCATCTTTAATCCTTCTCAACACAGACTCTAGATACTTGTGATTTTCAAACAATGTTAGCTGGGACATAGTCGAACCAGCGCGAGTCTCGACTATCCAGAACAGGACATCCATGCTCAGTAAATCGGCCAACGGCTCGGCCTCCTCACCAGCCCAGTCCGGGGTGCATCCGCCGGCGGAGAGCTTCAACACCAAGCACATGCGCAAGGTGCTGGCGTC
This sequence comes from Rhodococcus sp. ZPP, assembly GCF_017656075.1. NCBI lineage: Bacteria > Bacillati > Actinomycetota > Actinomycetes > Mycobacteriales > Nocardiaceae > Rhodococcus > Rhodococcus sp. ZPP. The sequence goes on along the minus strand of NZ_CP058638.1, from coordinate 3,235,409 downwards.
GAGTTTCATCGGCAGTGTCATCGAGTACTACGACTTCCTGCTGTACGCCACTGCCGCTGCGCTCGTCTTCGGCCCGGTGTTCTTCAGTAACCTCTCCCCAGCTGTTGCGACCTTCGCATCCTTCGGAACCCTGGCGGTCGGATACCTCGCCCGGCCCCTCGGCGGCGCACTCTTCGGCCACTTCGGCGACCGCGTCGGACGAAAGCACGTTCTGGTCATTTCCATGCTCACCATGGGCATAGCCACCACTTGCATCGGACTGCTGCCGCCGACCGCGAAGATTGGCGTCATGGCACCGATCCTGATGGTGCTACTACGAATGGTGCAGGGCGTAGCCGTGGGAGGGGAGTGGGGCGGCGCCATGCTCGTCGCACTCGAGCACGCACCGGCAAAACGCCGCGGGTTCGCCGCCAGCTTCGCGAACATGGGCGCGCCGGTGGGCACCATGCTGGCAACCTTGGCGGTCAGCGCGGCGACCTTGCTGCCAGATGACGACTTCCTCACCTGGGGGTGGCGGATCCCCTTCCTGCTGAGCATCCTGCTCGTCGGGGTCGGACTCGTTATCCGCCTGACGGTCGCCGAAACCCCCCTGTTCCAACAGCTCGAGGAGCAGCACCGCACGCGGAAACTTCCGATCTGGGACGTGATCACCAACTACCCGCGAAACCTGCTGCTCGGGACCCTCGCCGGAATCAGCATCTGGTCGACCGCAGGCATGGTGACCGTGTGGGGTGTCACCCATGTGGTCGAGGCCGGCGCGGACAAGACCGGTGTCCTCAACGCCAAAGCGCTCGCCGCAGTCGGGGCGCTGATCACCGTGTACATCGGTGCACGACTGAGCGACCGATTCGGACGCCGTCCCGTGATGATCGCCGGGGCCGGCGCCGGCGCCGCTCTCGCCTTGCCAATGCTCTGGCTGCTCGATCTAGGCACCGTCACCGCCTACGCGCTCGCGGTCATGCTGGGTCAGCTGATCCAAGGGTTCATCTTCGGCCCCTTCGCGGCATTTACAGCAGAACTATTTCCCACACACGTCCGCTACACCGGAGCCTCGGTCGCATTCCAAACCGCCTCCACCATCGGTGCCGGCTGCACACCAGCAATCGCCGCCGGACTCATGGTCGCGACCGCGGAAACATCACCGTAGTTGCCATCGCCTGGACGGCGACCTTCCTGGTGTCCATTGTGGCCATCCGCATCGTGTCAGAAGGGCGTACCCGAGATCTGCAATCAGACGAGGGCTACCGGTGAAACCACAACGACGAAGGAAAACGCCCAGCATGAGCGAGCGCACGCACTCGACCCCCACCCCGCCTCCCGGCAGCCGCGGATACGAAACCTTCACCGGCGCCGTCCACGAGCTCGCATCCCAATCCCGGCCCGCCTGGCCCGCCGAGGTCCGGGCGCCCGCCGACGCCCCCAACATCATCGTCATCCTCCTCGACGACATGGGATTCAGCGACATCGCCCCCTTCGGCAGCGAGATCGACACACCGTGGGCAACGACGCTGGCGGAGACGGGCTACCGCCTGACAAACTATCAAACGACACCGGTCTGCTCGCCCGCACGAGCGGCCCTGCTCACCGGACTCAACCCGCACCGAGCCGGGTTCTGGTCCGTCGCGCATTCCGATCCCGGATTCCCCGGCGCCACCCTCGAACTCGGTGACAGCGTCCCCACCCTCGCCGAGTCACTCAACGCCGCCGGTTACGCCACCTTCATGGTGGGCAAGTGGCACCTGACCAAGGAATCGAAGCTCCACGACGCGGCAGACAAATCGTCGTGGCCGATCCAGCGCGGCTTCGACCGCTACTTCGGGTGCATGGACGGATTCACCCAGCTACACCACCCACACCGTCTCATCCGGGACAATTCCGCCCTCCAGATCGACGACTACCCCGACGGCTACTACCTCACCGACGATCTGACCAACAACGCCGTCGAGATGATCAACGCTCTACGTGCCAACGACCCGACGAAGCCGTTCTTCCTCTACTACGCGCACCAGGCCGTCCACGGACCACTGCAGGCCAAACCTGCGGACATCAGCAAATACCACGGCACATACGACGGCGGATGGGACGCCGTCCGCGCACAACGATTCGCAAAACAACTGCAAGATGGCCTCTTTCCCCCCGGGACCGAATGCGCCCCACGGAACTCCGAGGCGGGAATGGCAGTCCCCGAATGGCAGGACCTCGAACCGGAACAGCGCGATCTCTATGCGCGGTACATGGAGGTCTACGCCGCCGCCGTGGACAACGTCGACCAGAATCTGGGCCGACTGATCTCGCACCTGAAAGACCTCGGTGAGTACGACAACACCATCATCGTGTTCACTTCCGACAACGGTGCCACCGGAGAAGGAGGGGAGGAAGGCACTCGAAGCTACTTCAGCAGGTTCGGGCAAAGCGCCGGACTGCCCGAAGAATGGCAGGTCGATGTCCCCCGCGACCCCGCGCTGATCGGCGGACCACAGACATGCGTCCACTATCCGCGCGGATGGGCCTATGCCTCGAACACGCCCTTCAGGCTCTACAAAGGCCACACCTACGCCGGTGGGATCCGAGTACCGATGATCATCTCCTGGCCGCAGGGACTGCCCCGCCATGATGACGACAACGGCATCCGCAACCAGTACGCCTACGTCTCGGACCTCGGGCCGACTCTCATGCAACTCGCCGGAGTCAAACCGCTGACCGAACGACACGGACTCGCCGCCCCCGAGATCGACGGCATGTCCTTCGAACCCTTCCTCCGGAACAAGGACAAGGAAACGGAGCACTCCACCCAATACTCGGAGTACACCGGCCGGCGCGCATACATCGACAACGACTGGAAAGCCCTCACCGCCAAGAACTACGGACCGGACTGGGCAACCGACGAATGGAAGCTCTACAACCTCCGCGAGGATCCCACCGAGATCACCGATCTAGCCTCCCAGCATCCCGAACTCGTCCATGAGCTTTCCGAGAAGTGGCGCGACGCTGCCTGGTCCAACACGGTCTTCCCACTCAATGACGACGGATCGATGTCCAGGCTTCGTCCTGCCACTGAACGACGACTCGAGACCCCTGTCGTCCTCTACCCGAACACCCCGACCCTCGAGAGGTTCCGCTCCTCCAAACTGATAAAACTTCGGTCCTTCGACATCGAAGTCGTATTCGACGCAGACGAGCATTCCCAGGGGGTATTGCTCGCACACGGCGATCAAGGCGGCGGATACAGCTTCACCGTGCAAGACCGCGAAGTGACATTCGCCTACAACCAGTACGGCCGCATGATCTATCGCCACCTCCCCATCGACGCTGGCATCACCCACACCCTCACCGCGTCCTTCCAGGCACAGTCCGATCTAACCTGGTCGGTCTCGCTAGCTCTCGGCGAAATCACTGTGAGTATCGATCGAGTGCTACAGCTTTGCGGAATGGCACCTTTCACGGGGATCAGCGTCGGGGCAGACCGCGGTGGCCCTGTCGATTGGAACACCTTCGCGCAACATCGCAGCTTCCCGTACAGCGACCGCATCTACCACGCCCGCTACCTTCCCGGTCCCAAGGCCGCATACAACCCGGAGCAACTCATCGAGATCGAACGGGCGACAATCGCGGTCTACGAGTAGATCTCTCGCGATCACAGATGTCACCACGGTTGCCGGTCAGAGCGGCAGCCGTGGTGACCTCAGCTCCATAAATCGGATCAACCGTCAGGACAACGATGACCGACCGGGAACCGGACTATCGCTTCACCCTCGCCAATGAGCGCACCTTCCTCGCCTGGATTCGCACTTCATTGGCATTGCTCGCCGGCGGCGTTGCTGTGGGGCAGCTGTTTGCGACGGGTGTAGACGATTTCGGCCACAAGTCTCTCGGAGCGGTATGCGTCGGCTTGGCCGCTACTCTCGCCCTGGGAGCCTTCCACCGGTGGCGTCACGTTCAAGCCGCGATGCGCCGCGACGACCCACTACCCGGATCAGTCATGGTGTATCTGACGATCGGCGGTGTCTTCGCCGCCGCCACCGTCTGTGCCGTCCTTGTAGTTGCATGACCCCACCCCCGCGAGATCCGGGTCTGCAGCCTGAACGCACAACACTGGCATGGCGGCGCACAATGCTCACGGCCACAGGCGTCGCGGCGATCTGTGCCCGAGCCTGCGCGCACAGCCCATCTCGGTACCTTGTCGCCGCCACCGTAATGCTTGGGATCGCGTCACTGGCCACTGAATTCGGCTTGGCGATCCGACGTCGGCGATATCAGCGCAATCCGGCCGATAGCCAACCTCATCCGACAGCCGTAGTGCTCATCATCTGCACGGCACTCTGCGCGAGTGCTGCCTTGTACCTACTGGCCCTTCTCGGTCCCTCTACGGAGTAACCCACGTGACGCACGCCCTGCGCAGACGGGCCACAGAGGTGTGCGCGCACGTGCGCTGCGCCACGGGTCCTGCAGGTGTCCGGTGCGTCTGCGCGGCAACTCCTACTGTGACATCACCTCATCCGAGACACCGCTCCACCCGGTAATTGGCGGATAGGCGTGGGGATCGCAGATGATCTCCACCAGGGTGGGTTTGCCGGATGCGACCGCCTTCGCCAGCGCATCACCGACCTCGTGGGCGTCGGTGACGCGAATACCGTCTGCGCCGCAGGCCGTCGCGATGGCAGCATGATCGACCGCGGCGAAGTTGACGGCGCCGGTGTATTCGCCGAATTGCACCAATTCCACGTGCTTTTGGAACCCGAGGATGCCGTTGTTCAGTAGCACGACAACCACGGGAAGGTTCTCTCGTACCGCGGTCTCGAACTCCGACCACACATGCCCGAATCCGCCGTCGCCGGTGAGGCAGAGGACGGTTGCCTCGGGTCGAGCGGCCTTGGCTCCGAGCGCCAACGGCATGCCCCAGCCGAGGCCGGCGAGTCCACGGGGCGAGAGGAATCGCTGTCCCGGGCGGCGGGAGCGAAGGTAGTTTCCCATCCAGATGCTGGAATAGCTCGCGTCCGCGGTCACAATGGTTTCGCCATCTTCGAGCAACTTGTTGACCTCATGGGCGACGAGCTCTGGGCGCACCAGGCCCGCGGCCGGGGTGACGAGCTCGCTTACTGCGTTCTTGTGATGGATGCGGGCTTCGGCAATCTGCTGACGAACCGACGCCTCGCTGGCCTGCCGCTTGCCGAGATCGCGGTCCTCGAGTGCTTCGAGGAGGTCGGCAAGGGCGAGTCGCGCGTCGCCGACGACGCGGATCGCCTCGTAGTTCCGGCCGACCTCATTCGAGTCGACATCGATGTGGACGAGCTGGGTGCCGTCGGAGATCAAACTCCACGCATCGGTCCCGTTCTCATTGGTACGGGTGCCGACGAGGACGATGAGGTCGGCGTCGGTAACCATGGAGCGCAGGTGATGGGTGGCTCCGGTCGGGCCCATGTAGTTTCCGACGACTCCCACCGACAGCGGATGCCGTTCGTCCACAGATCCCTTGCCCATGTTCGTCGTCGCGACCGGCAAGGATGCACGTTCCTGCAGTGCCGCGAGTATTTCGGCGGCGCCGGACAAATGCACCCCGCCGCCCGCGACGATGAGTGGGCGTTCGGCGGCTGCGATCGCGTCGGCCGCTTCGTCGATCCTGTCCGCCGCGGGGCGGACCGGATCGAGGGGAAATCGTCCCAGGACTGCCGTGCGGCGACCGGCGTCGACGGCCGTCTCGAGCAGAACGTCTCGGGGCAACATGAGAACTACCGGGCCTGGCCGCCCCGATGTTGCAGCAGTGATCGCCATGTCCACGTAATCATCTACGCGGGCCGGATCATCGAGGACCCGCAGCCACTTCGAGCATGAGCGGAAGAGGTCGGTGTGGTCGAATTCCTGGAAGGCGTTACGGTCGCGGTTGCCGCGAGGAACGTCCTGTACAAGCGCCAGAACCGGAACAGATGCCTTCGTCGCCTCAGCCAGGGGTGGGACGAGCAGCGTGGCCGCAGGCCCATTCTGCGCCGCTACCACCGAGATCGTGTTGGAAACACGCGCATAGCCATCCGCCATTGTGCCAGCGGCATTTTCGGTTCGGTAGGCGAGCTGTCGAATCCCGAATTTCGGAGCGGCCAGCATCAGCGCTGACGGCAGACTCTGGCCGAAGATGACGGTGACGCCGTGCCTCTGCAAGGCGGCCGCCACAGCTTCTGCGACCGTGAGTGAAGGTCGGGGAGGTTGCTCAGACACGTGGTTGCCCTTCGTCAAAGTTGTCCGGCGTGTTGCCTGCACTCAGCGTGCGGCAGGATTCCCCGCGGCGTCCAATAGGACTCTTTGCGATCGCGAGAAGCAATGTTTATCGTCGTGGTGTGAATCTCCGGCGGCTCGAGTACTTTGTCGTCCTGGCGAGGGAGCTGCATTTTGGGCGCGCCGCCGAACGTCTGCACCTGGCTCAGCCGGGACTGTCCCAGCAGATCAAGGTATTCGAGAAAGAATGCGGCGTACAGCTGTTCGAGCGAAGCTCACACGGTGTACGGCTGACCGAGGCCGGGCGGGTACTGCTCGAAGAGGGGCCGGCCATCCTCAGCCAGGTCGAGCGCACTCTCGACCGGGTACGAGCGGCCGGACAGGGCCACACCGGCTCGTTGCGGGCCGTCCTGACCCGGTCGGTTGCGTTCGGGCTGCCCGACACGATCGTCACGGTCTTCCGAGAACGCCATCCCGCCGTCGAAGTCACCACCGATGTCGCTTGGACCGCACGAAACGTGGACATGCTCCGCGCCGGTGAAGTGGACGCAGCCTTCGTCCGACTCCCTCTTCTCGACGCTTCCGACCTGGGAATACTGGTGCTGGGCGACACCGAGGCGGTGGTGGCGTGCCCCGCCGACCACCCCTTGGCGGCGAAGCACCGAATCGAGCGCTACGACCTGCGCGACCAAACACTCATCAGTTGGCCGCGAGCACAAGCACCCGGATACTTCGACGAAATGCACCGCGCCATCTTCGGCGGCACGCCTCCATCGAAGGTTCTGTGGGAGCCGGACCCAGAGCACCTGCTCGCCGCCGTCGACTCCGGCCGCGGAGTGGCTGTGGTCGACAGTGAGCGGGCATCGACCCTGAGGTCTGATCGCGTGGTGATCCGCAAATTCGCCCTCCCGATACCGAGGTTCGAATTCGGTGTGGCGTGGAATGCACGCTGGGAAGAACCGGTGCTGTCCGCCTTCCTCCGTGTGTGCCGGGAGCTGTCGGGCAGCGGCGATCACTAACGCTTATCGCCGAGCCTCAGAGTTGTATTGGACGCAGATCTTCACGGCGTGATGCCCTTGGTGCATGAGATTCAGCGATTGCAGCGGAGGTCGTGCATCATGAAGGTACTGGTCATGGGGGGTACCCGATTCGTCGGAGTCCTCGCTGTACAGCGGTTGCTCGACGCCGGACACGAGGTGACGGTGTTCCACCGCGGAAGCCGTCAACCCGACTGGACCGGAAACGTGCGCTCGATCCTCGGAGACCGTAACAACCCGGCAGACATGGCCCGCTTGGCAGAGGGCCGCTTCGAGACCGTGCTGGATCTTTCCGCCTACACCGGCGACCAGACGGCATCTCTGCTCGCAGCACTTCCGGATGTCGGACGCTGGGTGCACTGCTCCACCGTCAATGTGGTGCGGCCGAGCCCAGTTCTGCCGTGGCCGGAGGAGATCGATTACGGCCCGCACCCACTCTGGGGGAACTACGCGATCGACAAGATCGCCTGCGAGCGCGCCATCCAGAACTCACGTGCAGATGCACATTCGGTCATCATTCGCCTGCCTCTGGTCTTGGGTCCACTGAACTTCATCCCCCGCGAAGAATTCGTCCTCAACCGCATCCTGGACGGCGCCCAGATCCTGCTGCCCGGGGACGGGCAGGCAGTGCACCAATACATCTACCGAGACCACGCAGCGGAGGCTCTCGCCCGCGCTGTCGACCTGCCGGGAGAAGGATTCGACGTCTACAACGTCGCATCCAAGAGGTGCAACACCTCGCTCGAAGGATTTGTCGACGTCTGCGCCGAAATCCTGGGTCGTCCGGCGGACACCCGCACCGTCGGCGGCGGGCCGACCGGAGAAGACCGAGCCACCTTCAACAACGCCGACTGCGTGTTCCCGTTCAGCAACGAGAACACGATCTTGGCGATCGACAAGGCGGAGCGGGCGGGTCTGGTGTCACCATTCATGGACATCCGGGAGATGATCGCCGCCGCATACGACGCCCTCCTCGCGCACCCCGAGCGCCGGCATTGGACACGCACCGACGCTGAACAGCGCGTCCTCGCGCGACTGGACACGGTGGAGGCCAGATCGTGACAGCGCTCGGGCACACCCGGGCTTACGAGGTCGGCGGGCACACGCTCAACGTCGTCGACGCCGGCGCCGGACCTGCAATCGTGCTGCTGCACGGGGCGGCGCCCGGAGCCTCCGCGGCAGGTACCTGGACTTCCCTCGCGCCCCTGCTCGCACGATCGCACCGGGTCATCGCGCCCGACTTCCTCGGCTTCGGCGGCTCGGACAAACCACTCGGTCAGCCCTACGGAGTCGATCTGTGGACGCGGCAGACACTGGCGCTCGCCGACACCCTGGGCCTGGAGCAGTTCAGCGTTATCGGAAACTCGCTCGGTGGCCGCGTAGCACTCCAGCTCGCGCTGGATGCGCCGGAGCGGATCGAACGGCTGGTGGTGATGAGCACCCGCGTCGCACCCTCCAGATCGCGGGCGCAGAAGTTACTCCGGGACTATCGGCCTGACCGCGACTTGATGCGAGAGGTATTGCGCGAGTGCTTCGCCCACGATGCCGCTACTGTCACCGACCGGCTCGTCGAGGCGCGCTACGCACTCAGCGCCCAACCGGGTGCGCATGAGGCGATCCAGACCTTCTTCGGCGCCGGCGCATCGGCACCGGAGGAGTTCGAGCGTGAAGTGACCGCCCTCCGACATCAGACACTGGTACTGCACGGTCGACACGACAAGGTTGTGCCCGTGTCGAACGGCATCCGCCTAGCCGAGTTGATGCCCCACGCTGAACTGCACGTCTTCGCTGACGCCGGCCACTGGTTCCCCTCCGAGCGGGCCACGGCGTTCCACTCCCTGGTCACCGACTTCTTCGCGGGAACACCCGCCCACACGGAAGCGGTCGACACCGTACGGCTGAACTAGGACGAGCGCCGCCGCCAACTGCCTCTCCGGCCAGCTACATCCCACGCACAGGAGTCCACCATGGAACTCGACCCCCGCAGTACCGCCATCATCGCCATCCATTGCCAAGGCGATGTGGTCGGCCCCACCGGAGCCCTTGCCGGACTGTTCTCGCAACAGATCCGGGAACGAAACGTGATCAATCGAATCGGCACCGTGCTCGACGCGGGACGTCGGGCCGGATGCACCGTCGTTTACACCCGCATCGCCTTCCGGTCCGACTACTCCGACCTGATTGCCAATTCCCCCATCCTGACGGAGATTCCCAAGCTGGGATGCATGCAGGACGGAACATCGTCGACCGAGATCATCACCGCACTCGAACCAGATCCCACCGACATCCTCATCACTCATAAACGCGTCGGCGGATTCACCGACGAGTTGCACTCGGTGTTCACCGCACGGGGAATCACCACAGTGCTGTTCAGCGGCGTCGCGACCAATGTCTCGGTCGAAAGCACCGCCCGAGCGGCCACCGACCTCGGCTACCGAGTGGGCATCATCGACGACGCCTGCTCGGCGGCCACACCCGAAGCTCATACCGCCGCTATCGCGTCCCTGAGCGTGCTCGCCACCATCACCTCCGTCGGCGAGGTCACTCGATCGCTGACCGTACTCGCCCCGCGCTGATGCGTCACCCCGCATTGAGCTACCGCCACGGCGGTCCCAGGAACTCCAGGAGTAAGCCATGACAACATTGAAGTCGGGTGCCCGTCTCGCCGGCGTCGCCCTCTCTCATAGTCCGCAGATGCTCGCCGACACCGAGCACACGCAGGGCCTGCAGTTTCGTGCCGCGATCTCCGCCGCGGCACGCGCGACTCACGCCTACGACCCCACCCTGGTCGTCTACTTCGGGCCCGATCACATGCGGGCGCTGGCCGGAATCGCGCCGGCTTTCACCACCGTCGAACGGGCCTCGGGCTACGGCGACTGGAACACCGCGAACAGTCGCTATGACATTCCCTCGCAACTGGTTCGGGATTACGTCCAGCACTCGACAGCCCGCGGCGTCGAGGTTGCATTCGCTCATGAGCTCAAGCTCGACCACGGCTTCAGCCAGTCGACCACCGATCTGTTCGGACGGCTCGACGCAGTCCCGATACTCCCCGTCATCATCAACTGCATCGATCGCCCCTTGGCCGCCATGTCGCGGGTCATCGAACTCGGACGACTCACCCGCGAGTTCCTCGACACCGTCACCTCTGCGGACGACCGCGTGCTCGTGATCGGCTCCGGCGGACTCTCGCACTCACCGCCCTCCCTCATTCCTGGGGCGGACAAGCTTCCCGAAGCGGAACGCCAGGCGCTGATCACGAACAACATGGCCAAAGCTATCGACGCCATCCGGCCCGAGTGGGACAAGCACATGTTGTCTCTGCTCGCCGACGGCAACCTCGACGCCATCTCCCGGCTGACGCACGACGACATCCAGGCGGCCGGCACGGGTGCACACGAAGTGCGCACCTGGGTCGCTGTCGCTGCCACTGTGGGCCAGCCGCTCGCCACCGTGGGATACGAAACAGTCCCCGAGTGGATCACCGGCATGGGCATCGCGGCGGACCAGGAACTGGCAGTCGAGGCGAGCGTGGTGGCACAGTGACCGATACCGCCACGACCCGAGTTCCCGCAACCACCACCGACATGACGAACGCCACGATCCGCGCGGCGGCGGAGGCCATGTCGATGTGGTCCTCGACGTCCCGGGCAGAACGATCGACGATCCTGCGCAGCCTCGCCAGCGAACTCGCGGCATCGTCCGATGACCTCGTCCCGATCACCGACGCCGAAACCGGCCTCGGCACAGGACGGTTGGTCGGTGAACTCGCCCGCACCGTGCACCAGTTGCGAATGTTCGCCGACGTTGTCGACGAAGGCGCCTATCTCGAGGTGACAATCGACCACGCCGATCCGGCTGCACCAGTCCCCATCGCCGGCGACGTCCGTCGATGGCTGGTTCCGCTCGGGCCGGTCGCGGTGTACTCCGCAAGCAATTTTCCCCTGGCCTTCTCCGTCCTCGGAGGCGACACTGCCTCCGCCCTGGCCGCCGGATGTACGGTCGTCGTCAAGGCGCACCAGGGCCATCCCCGGACGTCGGAACTCGTGCACGAGATCGCGGCTCGCGTATTCCGGGAAGCCGGGATGCCGGAGGGAGTGCTCGGACTCGTTCACGGACGCGACGCCGGCCGCACACTGATCGGCCACCCCGAGATCTCGGCCGCAGGTTTCACCGGCTCGGTTAGCGGGGGACGAGCTCTGGCCGACCTCGCACACGACCGCCCCCATCCGATTCCCTTCTTCGGTGAACTCGGTAGCCAGAACACGCTCGTCATCTCACCCGGTGCCGCCGAAACACGCGGCGCCGATATCGCCGAGGGGCTGGCAGCATCAGTACTTCTCGGCAGCGGTCAGTTCTGCACCAAACCAGGACTGGTACTTCTGCCGAACTCCGCGGCGGGTCAGCGGATCCTCGAGCACCTCGCCGACAGCATCCGGACCGCATCGGTATCCCGACTACTCACTACCACCATACAGGACGGCTTCATCTCCGGCAGTAGGGAACTCGAAGCCTCCGCCGGTATCAGCCTCGTCGCCCGCGGCGACAGCGCCGCCGTCGCCGGGCTCGCGCCCGCGCTGTGGGAGTGCGCACCCGAGCACCTCGACGGAGTCGCTCTCGAAGAATGTTTCGGGCCGACCGCAGTTGTCGTCCGGTACGGAGACGAGGACGAACTTCTCGGGTTGGTACGTAAGGTTCGACCCGCGCTGACGGCGAGCTTCTACACCGAGACCAGTGAACATTCATTATCGAAGGCGCTTCTCGAGACGCTGACGCCGAAAGCCGGCCGGCTAGTTGCGAACCAGTACCCCACGGGCGTTGCCGTCACCTGGAGCATGCACCACGGTGGCCCTTCCCCGTCGACCACCGACTCCCAGCACACCTCCGTGGGCGCCACAGCGATCCGCCGGTTCCTGCGTCCCGTTGCGTTCCAGAATGTCGACCCCGCGTTACTGCCGGACGAATTGCAGGACACGACCGAACTCGCGGTCCCGCGCCGGGTCGACGGGGTACTGATTTCTTGACCCGCACATTCCCAGACGCCCAGCGATCCCGGGCGATGCGCACGAACCACCACTTTCACACCCTCACCGCGGAATCGGTACGGTCCCGCGCTCCGAAACGGGAACAAATGACAGAATCCTCTACACCGTCAATCCCGGTGACCCGTAAGGCAACGTCGCCGCTGCGGGTGGCGATGGCGAGCTTTATCGGTACCACGGTCGAGTACTACGATTTCTTCATCTACGGTACCGCTGCAGCGCTGGTGTTCCCGGCGTTGTTTTTCCCGGACGTCTCTTCGGCGATGGGGATCCTGCTGTCATTCGCGACGTTCGGCGTCGGGTTCTTGGCCCGTCCTCTCGGCGGGGTCGTGTTCGGGCATTTCGGCGATCGGGTCGGCCGGAAGAAGATGTTGGTGATTTCCCTGGTCGGCATGGGCTCGGCCACCATGCTGATGGGAATGCTGCCCGGCTATGCGCAGATTGGGATCGCCGCCCCAATCCTGCTGACCATACTGCGCCTGGTGCAAGGCTTCGCTGTCGGCGGGGAATGGGGCGGTGCCACGTTGATGGCCGTCGAGCACGCCCCGCGGGCCAAGAAGGGATTCTTCGGGTCGTTCTCCCAGATGGGTGCCCCGGCCGGCACGAGCGTCGCCACCCTCGCATTCCTCGCGGTCTCCCAGCTGCCGGACGAACAGTTCCTCTCCTGGGGTTGGCGGCTGCCATTCCTGTTCAGCGCCGTCCTGATCATCATCGGGCTGTTCATCAGGCTCTCCCTGGACGAGAGCCCCGACTTCGCTGCCGTGCGCAAGCGTAATGGTGTTGTGCGCGTTCCCGTTCTCGCCGCAATCAGCAGGCACTGGCGCGAGATACTTCTGGTCGCAGGAACCTATCTGAGCCAGGGTGTATTCGCCTATATCTGCAGCGCGTATCTGATCTCGTACGGTACGACGGTGGCGGGGATCAGTCGGACGTTCGCCCTCGCCGGGGTATTCGTCGCCGGAGTCGTGGCCGTGATCTTGTACCCGATCTTCGGCGCTCTCTCCGATACGTTCGGCCGTAAGACGATGTACCTGCTCGGGGCAGTAGCGATGGGTGTGGTGATCGCGCCTGCTTTCGCGCTGATCAACACCGGGAATCCGTGGTTGTTCATGGCCGCTCTGGTGTTGGTCTTCGGGATCGCGATGGCACCGGCGGCCGGGGTCACCGGATCACTGTTCACGATGATCTTCGACGCGGACGTGCGCTACAGCGGCGTGTCGGTCGGGTACACCCTGTCCCAGGTGGCGGGCTCTGCGTTCGCACCGACGATCGCGACCGCCCTGTACGCCTCGACCAAGTCCAGCGACTCGATCGTCGTTTACCTGCTGATCGTCTCAGCGATCTCCGTCGTTTCGGTGATTCTGCTCCCCGGCGGCTGGGGCAGGAGAGGCGCCGCGCAACAGCTTGTCAACGACCGAGCCATCAATCCCGCCCCTTCGCCGGCCACCGTTGAGGCCGTGCACTAGTGCGCAGCCTGCAATGGGCTCAGGCCAGGACTGCATCGAATCTAGAATGCTAGAATGGCACTTTGAGGTAAGGGCTCCGCCAGGCAGCTGCACTTTTGTGTACGTCCGTATCTGGACGGGCGGCGCGCGGAGTCACCGATGTGAGAGGGATGGCTATGGACGAGATCCTGGCGCGAGCCGGCATCTTCCAAGGTGTTGATTCGGCGGCCGCGACCGCATTGACGGCCCAACTCGCGCCGGTCGACTTCCCCAGAGGGAGAGTCATTTTCAACGAAGGCGACTCAGGCCACGCGCTCTACATCATTGTCGAGGGCAAGGTGAAGGTTGGCCGCCGGACGCCGGATGGCCGGGAAAACCTGTTGGCAATCCTGGGCCCCTCCGACATGTTCGGCGAGTTGACGATATTCGATCCCGGGCCCCGCACCTCCACCGCGACCGCTCTCACCCCGGTGCGTGCGGTACGGATGGGTCGGGATGCGCTCAGGGATTGGGTTCGTCAGCGTCCCGACATCACCGATCAGTTGCTTCGTGTGCTGGCGCGCAGGCTGCGACGCACGAATGACAACTATTCCGATCTCATCTTCACCGACGTCCCCGGTCGTGTCGCGAAAGCACTGCTGCAGCTCGCGCAACGATTCGGGGAACAGGACAAAGGTTGTCTGCGGGTCACCCACGACCTCAAACAGCACGAGATCGCCCAACTCATCGGCGCATCCCGCGAAACCGTCAACAAGGCACTCGCCGAGTTCGCGCAACGCGGATGGCTGAGACTGGAAGGCAAGACCGTCGTGATCTCCGACGCCGAACGATTGGCGCGCAGGGCTCGTTGATCGGGCACCGATACGGTCTGCCGGCATCGTTGCACTGGACCAGGCAACGATGTCGTCAAATCACCGACCCGAGGAAAGTCCACCCAGTGAACGCAGGCACACCATGCCGAAGGCGTAGCGCGCCCGTTCACGCAGTCGTCGCGCGATTTCTCATCCTGAGCTGCGGCAATGTGACCGTCGGTCGATCTGTATTCGACGCAGCATGGGAAACATCGGTCATCGGTGGAGTGGCGACCGCCGCGGTAGTTCTCGGCATGATGTCAATCGGCCGCTGCCGGAGCGCGCAATGAACTCCCAAGCCCATTGACGTCGCCCCCTAAATTGCCCCAACACGCACGACGGAATGCGGATCGGTAGCCACGGTCGGGAACCATCCAATCACGGTGGCATCAGTGGATGGGCTAGCGCCCATAAGGCGGCTGGATTCTCTGGCATGGGAACCACTTAGGAAGACATTCCGGCGTTCGCCATCGTGCGCACACGCTGATGACCGCTACGAAATAGCGCAGTTGGCCATGGCTGATATGCAACGGTTATCGACAGTGCGCCAATGGTTATTGGACCGAATGAGGTCCACATCACACAATGGCAATTGCACTGGTCACCGAATCCCGGTTTACAGGGCCACAGCTCGCTTCCACAGCTGTCCGTGTTCACCACCACCACACGTAACGAGTCGTCATCGACTCAACGCCAGAGGAGTTCAGAGATGAGTTACATGCACGCCGCTCGGTTGCACGAGGTCGGACAGCCCTTCCATATCGACCAAGTTGCCATCCCCGAGCCTGGACCGCGTGATGTCCTCGTAGAAGTCAAGGCCTGCAACGTGATTCCGAACCTACGAAACGTCGTGACGTCGTGGCCGGAATGGTTCCCCTACCTTCCCCTTCCCGAGCTGCCGGCGATCTTCGGACTCGACGCTGCGGGAGTGGTGGCCCAAGTGGGTTCCCAGGTCCGCAACGTTCAGATCGGGGAGCGGGTATACGTCAACCCGGGGCGTCACTCCGGAGACTCCTATGCGTCGAGGGGCGGCGACCCGCTCAACGATCCCAGCTTCACCTTTCAGGGCTATTTCGGTTTCGGCCCCGACTCACACGAGATTTACCAGGACTATCCCCACGGCGGATTCTGCCAGTACATGAAAACACCCGCCGACGGATTGGTCACATTGCCAGACTCCGTCTCATTCGAGCAGGCATGCCGGTTCGGATACCTGGGTACCGCGTACTCCGCACTGCGGAAGAGTGGCGTACGCGCGGGCACGTCGGTTCTGATCAACGGTGGTACCGGAACTCTGGGTGTCGGTGCGGTATTGAATGCCCTCGCGATGGGCGCTAGCCGAGTTCTGGTGATGGCGCGAAATCGTGACCTTCTCGAACGGATCCGGCAATTGGATCCCCAGCGCGTCCGCGTCCTCGCCCACGGGGACCGTGAAGTGCCGGAATGGGTTCGCGAGCACACTGATGGTCTCGGGGCAGACGCCTTTGTCGACGCGGTGGGACCCGGTGCTCCGCATGAGATCACAGTGTCGGGTATCGACTCTCTGCGTCGTGGGGGCCGGATGGTCGATATCGGCGGCATGTCGGAGGAGTTGCCGTTGAACATGTTCAAGCTGATGTGTTTTCAGATCAGTGTCATCGGGTCCAATTGGTTCAGTGTCGCCGAGGGGCAGGAGATGGCGCGGATGGCTGAAGCCGGCACGCTGGACCTTTCGGTGTTCGAACACGAGGTATATCCGCTATCGGAAGTGAACGAGGCACTGGCCGCGGTGGAGAGTCGAAATGGGGGATTCACCAATGTGGTTGTCAACCCCGCTACGGAGAGTGCGGTGACCATGCGCGATCACTACAGCGTGTCCGCTGCGGGCGACTGAGGGCCGTTCACGACGGGACACCCGTCATACGACACCACCGCTTTCCGGAAACTCCCTACCGGTGACGCCAAATAGGGCTGTCACCGCCAACGGCAGGTATCGCCGTCCGCTTACGTCGATACCGCTGGCGCATGTCGTCATCGGGGAAGGAAGGGGCGAATCCGCACGCCGTGCGATCGGGTAGCGGGCGTGGGGTGCGGATTCGCCTGACTGGGACCGCATCCTCGGATGCGGGCGGTCGAGCCGGGGTGTCAGAAGGCGGTGCGAGGTAACTCGACGAGGTCGCTGCTGGTGTGTTGCATGCTGACCAGCTCCGCCGGGATGGTCGCGATCACGTGGCGGGCGAACCACCGCCCGGTGGCGGCCTTGCCGAGATAGAAGTCCCGGTCGGCCGGCGTGGCCGTGGTGGTGCGTTCCTCGGCGATCTGGGCGCTGCGCAGTAGCAGCCAGCCGCAGACGAGATTGCCGATTTGCAGGAGCAGCCGGGTGGTGTCCTGGGCGGCGAGGGGGCGCCGGTCCTTGTGATCGGTTGTGCCCCAACGATCGGTCAGCAGGGTGCACATGTCTCGGACCGCGTCGATCCCGGCGCGTAGCAGGGTGCGTTCGGTGGCGAACGTGTCGTTGCCGTGGTCGGCGGTCTTGTCCATGTCGACAAGGAGCCGTTCGAGGGCGGCGCCGCGGTCGCGGACGATCTTGCGGCTGAACAGGTCCAACCCTTGGATGCCGGTGGTGCCCTCGTAGAGGGTGTCGACCTTGGTGTCGCGGACGTACTGTTCGAGGGGGTAGTCCTTCAGGTATCCGGAGCCGCCGAAGGTCTGCAGGCTTTCCTGGCCGAGGATCCGCCAGGCGGTCTCGGAACAGTATCCCTTGATCACCGGCAGCAGCAGTTGATGGCAGGCGTCGGCCTCGGTGTCGAGCGTGCCCTGTGCGCGGGAGATTTCGATGCGGTCCTGCTGGGACGCGGCGTAGAGGATCAGTGCCCGCATACCCTCGGCGTAGGCCTTCTGAGTCATCAGGGACCGGCGGACGTCGGGGTGGTCGATGATCGGGACGGCACCGGGGGCGGCGTCGGTGCGCACCAGGGGTTGGCCCTGGACCCGGTTGAGGGCGTACTCGCGGGCGTTGAGGTAGCCGGTGGAGAGGGTGGCCATCGCCTTGACTCCGACGAGCATCCGGACGTGTTTGATGATCTCGAACATCTGCTGGATGCCCGCGTGCCGGTCGCCGAGCAGCCAGCCCACCGCAGGTGCTTCTCCTCCGAAGGTGACCTCACAGGTGGGGCTGCCGGTGATGCCGAGTTTGTGTTCGAGGCCGGTGGCGTAGACACCGTTGCGTTCGCCGAGTTCACCGGTGCCCGGGTCGAAGTGGAACTTCGGGACCACGAACAGGGACAGTCCCGCGGTGCCGGGTCCGCCGGCGCCGTCCACCCCGACGGGCCGTGCCAGCACCATGTGCACGATGTTGTCGGTCAGGTCGTGATCACCGTAGGTGATGAACCGCTTGACGCCCTCGAGGTGCCAGGTTCCGTCCGGTTGGGGGATCGCCCGCGTGCGTGCGGCACCGACATCGGAGCCCGCGTCGGGCTCGGTGAGCACCATGGTGACCATCCACTGGTGCTCGGTGATCAGCTCCGCCAGACGCCGCTGCGATTCGGTGCCCTCCTGGTGCAGGAGGCGAACCACCTGCGGAATGACGTTAAGGCCCTGGGGGATCGCCGCATTCGCTCCGAGCATCAGCTCGCTGACGCACCAGCGCAGGCTCGGTGGGACGGCCTGCCCGGACAGTTCCTCGGGCAGGTCGAGGTCGAGCCACCCTGAGGAGAGGTAGTCGGCGGCCGAGGCGCGGTAATCCTGCGGCAGGCGGACGCTATGCGTGGCGGCGTCGAAGGTCGTGGCAGCACGGTCGACGTCGCTGAAGGTCAGGGCCAACTTGTTGGTGGCGTACCGCTCCGCCTCGTCGAGCACGGTGTCGGCGGCATCGGGGGTGAAGTCCGCGAACGGCGGCGAACCGTAGACGTCGTCGCGTCCGAGCAGTTCGAACAGATCGAACCTGATGTCTCTCAGGTTGCTGCGGTAGTGGCTCATCGAGGTCCCTCTCAACTGCTGATGTGTATCAGCATCACTGATACAGGTATATCAGGTGTTCTGATATAAGGTCAATGGTGGATGTGCCCGCCGCCGGCGCTCCCGTAGTCCGGAGGCAGATCGGCCGGACACTCGTGTCGGAGCTGTCGGAGCGGATGTGCCGTGGCCGGTCAGGGTGCGGCGGGGGCGAGGACGATGTCGAATCGTGTCCGCGACCACGGGCGGCCGCCCAGTTCTCGGCCGTCCGGGGTCGGTGTTCCCGCCGGCTGTTCGGTGAAGTCCTTGATCAGCGACTCCTTGACCCCGAACACGCTGTCCGAGTGCAGGAGTGCGTCACCGCGGACGAAGATGTGGGTGACCAGGGTGCGATATCTGTCGGCGGTGACCATGAAGTGCAGGTGGCTGGCGCGCATCGGGGAGCGACCGGCGGCGGCGAGCATGGCGCCGACCGGGCCGTCGTGCGGGATGGGATACGGGGTCGGGGTCAAACCCCAGAACGAGTACCGGCCCCATTCGTCGGTGAACAGGTGGGCGCGGCCGGTAACGCGGTCGTCGGTGTACTGGACGTCGTAGAACCCGTCGTCGTCGGCCTCCCACACCTCGATCCGCGCCCCGGGAATCGGGGAACCGTCGAGTCCGGTGATGGTGCCCTCGACCCAGCAGGGTTGGCCGGGGGCACCGCCGGAGATGTCGCCGCCGAGGTCGATGCGGGGCGAGTTCTCGACGAAGAACGGCCCGAAGACGGTGGCTTCGGTGGCCTCGCCCTCGGCCTCGTTGTTCATCGTGATGGTCTGCATGGACGCACCGAACACATCGGAGAGGAGGATGAATTCCTGCCGCCGGTCATCGGTGATATGCCCGGCGGCGGTGAGGAATTCGATCGCCGTGTTCCATTCTTCCTCGGTCAGGCGTACCTCGCGCAAGAAGGTGTGCAGGTGCCGGGTCAGCGACTGCAACACCACCTTCAGGCGCTCGTTGTCGGCGCCGTCGAAGCTGGCGACCACCTTCGCGGTCAACTCTTCCTCACGCCGGGCCTGTTCGGGGTTGGCGGTCGCGGTCTTGTCCACGGTGCGGGAAGTCATGACAAGAAACCTTCCGAGGAGGGCGGGGTGCCGGCCCAGGCGGCGCGGAGCAGGATCTCGAGGTTGCCCGGTGTCACCTGGCGCGGGGTGGTGTCGGGGATGAACGGCAGGATGAGTGCGACGGCCTCGGGAATGCTGTCCTCGGGCAGCCCGTGATCGGCCAGGGCGGTGGGTGCGTCGAGCCTTGCACGCAGCGTGTTCAGCCCGTCGAGTGCGTGTGCGGTGCGGAAGGCGGCGGCGATCCGCTCTTCGGCGGCGGGTGCGGCGGGGGCGAGGAAGGCCAGGACGTACGGCAACACGACGGCGTGGGTCTGTGCGTGGGGCAGGTTGTAGGCGCCGCCGAGGACGTGGCAGATCTTGTGGTGCATCCCCGATCCCGCCGAGGCGAAGGCGACCGCGGACAGGTAGGCGCCGTAGAGGCAGTCCTCCCGCCCGGCCGTGTCGTCGGGGTCGGCCTTGACGGCCGGCAGCCCGGCGTTGAGAGTGCGGATCGCTTCGGCGGCCAACGCCTGGTTGATCGGGTCGGCGCGCGGCGCCCACATCGAGTCGATGCTGTGCGCCAGGGCGTTCAGACCGGACGCCACCGACAGGTCGGCGGGCAGCGAACTGGTCAGGTCCGCGTCGTAGACGACCGTGACGGGCAGAACCCTGTCGTCGACCCCGGTGCTCTTCCGTGAATCCTCGGTCAGCCCCCAGACGTTGGTCGCCTCCGAACCGGCGTAGGTGGTCGGGACGGCCACGATGGGCAGCCCGGTGGTCAGGGCTATTGCTTTCGCCAGACCGGTCGTCGACCCGCCACCGATGCAGACCAGCAGGTCGATCCCGTGCTCGTCAGCCGCGGCCCGGCCCTTCTCGGCCTTGGCGATCGGCACGTGCGGGGCGACGTCGTCGTAGCGCAAGGCCACCGTGATGCGCCCGGTCACCGTCTGGGCGATCGGCTGCTCGGTCGCCCCGGCGATCACCATGACCGCTCGCGCGCCGAGCCGCTCGACCTCGGCGGCCAGGTTCTGCGCCGCCTGTCCGGTGCCGAACAGCACCCGCTGCGGCAAGGTCACGTGTTCGAAGGTCGTCATCGGACGTACGCCTCCCTTGCGGCCAGTTCGGCGTCGTATCCGTAGAGCCAACCGCTGGCGACGAGGGGATCCTGCTGGGCGAGTCCGGCGTCGCGGGTGATCTGTTCCGGACCGTCGGGCAGGTGGTTGATGTCCTTGCGGCCGCGGCTGAGCTGCTGGACCTTCGTCGTGCGGGGCAGGCGAATCTCCTGGTAGGTGCGTAGCGCCCGCTCGGGGTCGCCGGTGTCCGCGGCCAGGCACTGGGCGAGCGCGGCGCCGTCCTCGATGGCCTGGGCGGCGCCCTGGGCGAAGAACGGGAACATCGGATGCGCGGCGTCACCGAGCAGCGTCACCCGACCACGTGACCATTTCTCGAGCGGTGCGCGGTCGAGCAGCGCCCATCGTCCCGGCGTCCCGGCAGCGGTGATCAGATCGGTCAGTCGGGGATCCCACCCGTCGAACTCGGCGAGCAGCTCCGCGACTGTGCCGGTGGCGCTCCAGGATTCGTCGGTGAAGTCACCGGCGGGGGCGAACGCCACGATGTTGACGGCCTTGCCGCCCGAGATCGGGTAGTGCACGAGGTGATGGTCCGGTCCGATCCACAGGGTCTGGACCGGGCGGCGCGCGAAGGCCGGGGCGTCCGCGGCGGGGACGAGTGCCCGGAACGCGCACATCCCGGAGTACTCGGCGGGGGCGGGGGTGGTGATGGCGCCCCGGATGACAGAGTGGACCCCGTCGGCGCCGATGACGACGTCGGCGTCGATCACCGATCCGTCGCCGAAGTGCAGGCGTGCCCCGTCGGTGGGGGGTTCGATGCCGGTGCAGCGCATGCCCAATCGGATCAGCTCCGCCGGGACCGCCGCGCGGACGGCGTCGAGCACGTCGGCGCGGTGCGCGACGTAGGAGCGTTCGCCGTAGAGGGCTTCGCAGTTGTCGGTGAGCTGCTCGGCGGAGAGGATCGCCCCGTTCTGCCAGCGTCGGAATTCCCAGCCGACCTCGAGGGGGACCGCCTTGGCGAGGAAGGTGTCGAACTGGCCGAGCCGGCGGATCATTCGCACCGCGTTGGGGGAGACGACCAGTCCGGCTCCGACCTCCCCGAGCTGGGGTGCTTGTTCGTAGACGGTGACGTCGAGGCCGGCCCGGTGCAGGAACGCTGCTGCCGCCAGCCCGCCGATACCGCCGCCGACGACGGCGATACGGGGGGAACCGGTGGAGGGGGAATCGGGTGTGGTTGTACTCATGGGAAAGGCCTTTCTGACTCGATCCGCCGGCGTGCGGAGGCGAAAAATCTCGCCGTGTGCCGGCGAGACCGGTCGACCGCGCGCTGGGGGTGGAGCGCACCCGTTCCGGTGGCGGACGGGTCAGCGCTGTACGGGGGTGTCCTGGGAGGTGGGGGTCAGTTCGCGGCGCAGGAGTTTGCCGACCGGGCTGCGGGGCAGGCTCTCACGCCGTTCGAGGACGCGGGGGATCTTGAATTTCGCCAGCTGTGGGCGCAGGAACTGTTGCAGCTCTTCGAGTTCGACGGTGTCGTCGCAGACGACGACCGCGGTGATGATCTCACCCCACACCGGGTCCGGGCGGCCGACGACGGCAGCATCGCGGATCCCGGGATACTGGACGACCAGGTGCTCGATTTCGGCGGGATCCACGTTCTCCCCGCCGGTGATGATGATTTCCTTCGACCGCCCCGTGATGCACAGGTCGCCGTCGACATCGATGAAGCCGCGGTCGCCGCTGGCCAACCACCCGTCCCGAAACGTTTCGGCGGTCGCGGTCTCGTTGCCCCAGTAGCCGGAGGCGATGTGCGGTCCGCGCACGAGCACCTCGCCGACCTGGCCGGGCGGAAGGTCGCTGCCGTCATCGGAAACGATCCGCAGATCCGTCAGCAACGCCGGAGTCCCTGATGATGCGGACTTGAGTGCCGCGTCGGTGGCGCGCCGGAAACTGACCGACGGTCCGGCCTCGGTCAGTCCGTAGCTGGCGAGAACCGGGACACCGCGCGAGGCCCACAAAGCCACCAGTTCCGGTGGCATCGGGGCCCCGCCGCCGAGGATCCACCGCAGGCTCGAGGTGTTCGCGTCTGGGAACCCCGGCACCTGCGTCATCAGAGTGAGCATCGAGGGCACCGCGAACATGGTGGTGACCGCGAACTGCTCGATCTGCCGCAGGCACCGCCGGGCGTCGAACTTGCTGTCGAGTATCACTGTGCCGCCCTTGTACAGGGTGGCGACGGCGAGGGTATTCAAGGCCGCGACGTGGGACAGGGGTGTGTTCACCAGCGTCACATCGTCGGCGACGATGTCCAGTCCGAGCAGGGTGTTGACCCCGTTGAAGAACAGTGCGCCGTGACTGAGGGTGACCCCCTTGGGGTGCCCGGACGTTCCCGAGGTGTAGACGATCAACGCCGCGGAGTCCGCCGTCGGGCGGTGATCCGGCGCGGGACCGGGAACGTACGCGGGCAGGTGCGGCAGTGCCAGGTCGCGAACCTTGTCCAGGGACAGGATCGGTATGCCGTCGACGCCGGGCACCTGGCGGCCGGCGTCGACGGTGTGCGGCGACACCAGCAGCACGCGCGCCGACAGATCCTGCAGGATGTAGCCGACGTCCGCGGGTGGGGACGCGATACCGACCGGGGTGAAGACCGCCCCGATCCGTGAACTCGCATAGAGCGCGATCAGGATCTCGGGGCGGTTCTCCGAGTAACACACGACGCGATCTCCGGGCCGAACCCCCTGCTCGGTGAGGAACGACGCCGCCGCCCGGATCCGGTCGAGGAGCTGACCGTAGGAGATCCGTTCGTCGCCACAGATGATCGCGGTGCGGTGTGGTTGACGTTCGGCTCGGCGCTCGACGAGCTCGCCGTAGCGCAGGCCGGTGAATCCTGCCGATCCTCCCGGACCGGAGTCCGGGGTGGGGGTGGAGGAGGCGTCCATCGTAAATCTCTCCCGGTCAGATCGGATAGTGGCGGTCGTCGCTGGACACGGTGATCCACCGCAGTTCGGTGAATTCTTCCAGAGCTGCGGACGAGCCGAAACGCCCGAAGCCGCTGGCTTTGACCCCACCGAACGGCATCTGCGCCTCGTCGTGCACGGTGGCGCCGTTGATGTGGCAGATCCCGGACTGAATTCGCTGCGCCAGGGTCAGGCCGCGCCCGACATCACCGGTGAACAGCGCGGCGGAGAGCCCGTAGTCGGAGTCGTTGGCCACCCGCACCGCCTCGTCCGCGCCATCGACCTCGATGATCGGGGCGAGGGGACCGAACGACTCCTCGGAGTAGATGCGGGCGGCCGACGTGACACCGCTGAGCACGGTGGGCGGGTAGTACAGGCCCTCCGCCACACCGCCGGTGACGACGGTGGCGCCGTGAGCGACCGCATCGGCGACCAATGCCTGCACGTGGGCGGCGGCGCCCTCGTGCACCAGCGGTCCCAGCTGGGTGCGTGGATCCTCCGGGTCACCGACGACGAGCTTCGCGGCCCGCTCGGCCAACAGGGCGGTGAACTCGGCGGCGACGGCGCGGTCGACGATCAGCCGCTCCGTCGACATGCAGATCTGGCCCTGGTTCATGAAGGCACCGAACGACGCCGCGGCGGCCGCGGCCTCGAGGTCGGCATCGGCCAGCACGATGAATGGTGCCTTACCGCCGAGTTCGAGAACCGTTCGCGTCAAATGCGTTCCGGCCTTCTCGGCGATGATGCGTCCCACCGTGGTGGAGCCGGTGAAGTTGACGCACCGCACCGCCTTGTGTGCGATCAGCGCGTCGACCACCTCGGCGGCGTCCTCGGCGGCATTGGTGACCAGATTCGCCGCGCCGGCCGGGATGCCGGCGTCGATGAGGCATTCGATGATGGCGGCGTGGGTCGCCGGGGTCTCCTCCGACGCCTTGAGTACCACGGTGTTGCCGTAGGCCAGCGGCATGGCGATCGCCCGGACACCGAGGATGACCGGTGCGTTCCACGGCGCGATGCCGACCACGACCCCGACCGGCTCCCGCACGGCGAGCGCGGTCAGCCCCGGGACATCGGACGGGATGACCTGGCCGACCGTCGAATACACCTGGGCGGCGGCCTCGCGGAACATCCCGGCCGCGAGTTTGACGTTGAAATGGCACCAGGAGGCGGCGGCGCCCATCTCCTTGCCCATCATCGCCGAGATGGCCTCGCTGCGTTCGTCGAGGAGTGCGGCGGCCCGCTCGAGGACCTTCCGGCGCGCGCCGGGGGAGGTGGCGGCCCACCCGGCGGCGGCGTCGGCCGCCGCGGCGACGGCGCGTTCGGCGTCGGCGCGGGTGGCGGCCGCGACCCGCGCGATCGGTTCACCGGTCAGGCGGCGGGCTTTGACGATGTAACGCCCGCTGGCGGCTTCGACCGACTCTCCGCCGATGCGCAGCGGAACGGTCACCACGGCGGATTCGGTGGTGGAGGTCATCGATGTTCTCCTACTCTGCGGTGGTGGCGTACGTTCCCAGGCCCGGGCGGTACGTCTTGTCGTCGAGGAACTGGGTCATGCCCTGCTCACGAGCGTCGGTGTCGAACAGGATCGCCTGGTCGTGCTTGGCGTAGAGGTAGTCCTCGGCGGCCTCCCACGACATCAGCCGCGAGTGCCTAAAGCCCATCTTCGCCCCGCGGACCACCCACTGGCTCAGGCTGGTCAGCTGCAGGGCGAGCTCGATGGTGCGGGCGCGGAGCTGATCGGCCGGGACCGCTTCGTTGACCAAACGCATTTCCGACGCGCGTTTCCCGTCGAAGTGCTGCCCGGTCATGATGTAGAACATGGCATCGCGGGTGGGGATGGTCTCCGCCAGCGCACGAGTGACCAGGTTGCCGGGGGTGACACCCCAGTTCACCTCGGACAGACCGAAAGTCGCGTCCTCGGACGCGATCGCCAGATCGCAGGAGACGAGCGGAACGAACGCGCCGCCGAAGCACCAGCCGTTGACCATCGCGATGGTGGGCTTGGCGTAGTTGAGGAGCTTGCGGTACTGCCAGTTGGTGCCCTCGCCGCGAACCCGGTGCTGCACCGAGCGTGGCTTGCCGTCGGTTTCCCGGAAGTACTCCTTGAGATCCATGCCGGCCGAGAAGGCGTCGTCGGAGCCGGTCAGCACCACCACGGCGCAGCGGTCGTCGTCCTCCAAATGATCGAGGGTGGCGAACATTTCGCGGTTGAGCGTCGGGTTCATCGCATTGCGCTTGTCCGGGCGGTTGAACCGGACCCAGGCGATGCGGTGCTCGTCGAACTCGACGAGGACGGTGTTACCCCAGGGTTCGTTGATGTTGTCGGACATGGAAGTCTCCGTTCGATCGTCACGGCCCGGTGGCCGTGACACAGGGTGAATGCGGTGGCAACGAGCCACGAGGCATATAAGAAGTTCTGATATGGAAGTTATCAGTGACTCTGATAACCTGTCAACCATGACTATCGAGGTGCTCGGCGACGGGACGACCCAGGACGTCGGCGGATCGCCGGCCAGGGTGACGTATCTGGTCAAACGGCTCGAGTCGGCGGTCCGCCGAGACCTCGACGCCGCCATGCAGGCGCAAGGGTTGACCACGCCGCAGTATGCGGCGCTGAGCATCCTGCAGCGCAATCCCGGACTGTCCTCGGCGCAACTGGCCCGGCGGTCCTTCGTCACCGCGCAATCGATGCAGGTCATGGTCGCGGCGTTCGTGCGCAGCGGCTATGTCGAGCGCCATCCCGATCCCGACAAGCAACGCGTGCTGCGCAACTACCTGACCGAGGCCGGGCTCGACGTGCTCGCCCGATGTGAAGAGGCGGCCGATCGCATCGAGGAGCGAATGCTGGCCGGCCTCAGCCGGTCTCAGATCTCACGACTTCGGGAAACCATGACCACCTGCGTGCAGAACCTGACCGACGGACACCATCCGGCCGACTGACGCCGGACGGTGACGGGTGGGGGGTTACCGCGTGCGCGGGACCGCCCGGGGTAGCCGCGGGCTGATCGGTTGCCGGGGGCCGGGGCCGGCCAGCGCATGCGTCAGCCCGCGGCCGGCCGTCTGAACCAGGATCTTCATCTCCCGCGGATCCCGTGCCCCGGTCGTCCCGAGGATGGAGATCGCGGCCATCCCCATCTCGGCAGGTCCGGTCGCCAATGCGGCGCAGGAGGTGGACCCGGGCGTGAGTTCGTCCTCCGATGTCGCCACCCCGTCCCGCCGCACCCGCGCCAACTCCCCGCGAAGCGTCTCGGCCGTCACGATGGTGGCCGGGGTGTATCCGGTCAGCGGGCCGCTGAGCACCCGCTCTTGAAAGTCGGGTAAGGAATGGGCCAGCAGTGCCTTGCCCACCGCGCTGGCATGCAGCGGCAACCGGCCCCCGGCCCGCCCGACCGGCGGTACGTCCGTGGTGCCCGTGATCTTCTCCACGAGCAACGCTTCTGTGCCATCGAGCACGGCGAGGAGGATGTGTGCCCGGGTCACCTCCCACAGGCTCTGAAGAAACGGCATGGCAGCCTCGCGCAGCCCGTAGGTTCTGGTCGAACGCGCGGCGATCTCCCACAGCCGAACTCCCACGCAGTACCTGCCCTCGGGCGTGCGCTCGAGACCGCCCCAGTCCACCAGGTCCTGGATCAAGCGATGCACCGTGCTCGACGGCAAACCCGTCACGCGCGCGATCTCCGACATCGACAACTCGACGCGCTCCCCGGTGAATGCCTCGAGGATTGTCAGCGCCTTACTGGTCACCGATCGCCCGGGGGAGGTGTTCCGGCCCGCCATGTCCACCCCTCCTATCAGAGTCTCTGATGCAGCGTACCGGCCTGAGCTCCGTGACATGTTGCCCACTGGACGGGAAACCTGTGGCCCGAGTCACATCAGAAAGTCTTACATGGAGGGGTGCCGGCCTACACCCGTCGCACCGATCATCTTCAGGAGAGAAACCCCATGACTGAAACAATGCTGGCCGCCCGCATGCACCAGGTCGGCGAACCCATGGTCCTCGAACAGGTGCCGCTGCCGCAGCCGGGACCCACCGACGTGCGAGTGTCCGTGCAGGCCTGCAACATCGTGCCGAACCTGGCCAACATTCTCGCCAACTGGACCACCTGGTTTCCGCAGAATCCGCTGCCCGCCCTGCCGGCGATCTTCGGGCTCGACCCGGCCGGTGTGGTCGACGCCGTCGGCGCCGACGTCCACAACTTCAAGCCGGGCGACCGCGTCTACGTCAACCCCGGCCGCCACTGCGGCGACTGTCTCTCCTGCCGACGCGGCGAACACGTCAACTGCACCAGCTACGCCTTCTCCGGCTACTTCGGCTTCACCGCCACCGCACCCCGACTGCTCGACCGGTACCCCTACGGCGGCCTCGCCGAATACACCCTCGCCCCGCAGTACGCCCTCGTCAAAATCCCCGACAGCATCGGGTTCGAGACCGCCGCACGATTCGGCTACCTGGGGACCGCGTACTCGGCCCTGCGCAAGGCGAAGGTCGGCACCGACACCACCGTGCTGATCAACGGCATCAGCGGCACACTCGGACTCGGCGTCGCCCTCTACGCCCTCGCCATGGGCGCCACCACCATCCTCGGCACCGGCCGCGACCGTGACCTGCTCGCCCGCGTCGAAGCCCTGGCCCCCAACCGTATTCGAACGTTCTCCACCCGAGACGGCGCCATCGACAACTGGGTACGCGGTACCGTCGACGGCGGTGTCGACGTCTACATCGACGCCCTCGGCCCCGGTGCCCCCCACGAGCCGTTCCAGCAAGGCGTCAAATCCCTGCGCCGCGGCGGACGCGCCGTGAACATCGGCGCCACCGCAGGCGAAGTACCCATCGACGTTCACCACCTGATGGACCAGCAACTGCAACTGCTGGGATCCTGCTGGTTCACCGCCGGCGAAGGGCAGGACATGGCAGCCATGGCGGCCAACGGCATGGTCGATCTGTCCATCTTCGAGAACGTCACCTTCCCCCTGGCCAAGGTCAACGACGCCATCAGCGGCATCGAGAACCGTCACGGCGGCTTCAGCAATTTCGTTATCAACCCCACCGAGAAATAGGACATCCATGCCTACCGACGATCCGTTCTCACTAGACCCCGCCCGCACCGCCCTGGTCAACGTGCACTGGCAACACGACATCGTGACCGCCGACGGCGCATTCGCCCCGTTCTTCGCCGAATCCGTGCACCGTCACGGCGTCATCGGCACCACGCGCGAACTGGTCGAAAATTTCCGCAACGCCGGGTCGCTTATCGTCTGGGCCCGCGCCGCGTTTCAACCCGGCTACCCTGAGCTCCTCTTGAACACCGGACTCGACCACGCCATCAAGGATTTCGGTGCACTTATCGAGGGAGGCGTTGGGGCGCAGATCATTCCCGAACTGGCCCCCGGAGACGATGAACCGGTGGTCAGCCACCCGGGGACCTCGGCGTTTCCGAACACGGCACTCGACGCCATCCTGCGCCGCCGACAGATCGACACCGTTCTCTTCACCGGCGTCGCCACCAATGTGACCGTCGAGGGCACCGCAAGAGACGCAGTGAACCTGGGCTACAACGTCATCCTGGTATCTGATGCCTGCGCGGCAGCAACCGACGAAGCGCACGAAGCGACGCTCGCCACCTTCTCATTGCTCGGAACGATCGCGTCCGCCGGCGACATCCAACGGGCGCCGCTGCAACGGCAGAAGGATGGACAGGACGCGGCGCTGACACAGTCGCACGCCCTGGCCTAACCGGAGCTGTCCGCTGTCAGTCGAGTTGACATACGCGACCTGTAGGAATGCTGTGTCGACGAGAATCGAGACGTGGACGGACAGCGTAGTTGGCATTTCCGTAGCGATTCGGGCGGTTCCGCTACGAGCGCCGAGTGGGGTTGACGTGCACATACGATGATGCCGCAACTCGGATAAGCAGCACGAGGTTGTACTGGGATGTCGCGGAATCGGCTATGTCATAATGCCTGACAATCAAGCGCCAGACCGTAGTGCGTTGCAAAACTTGTCAAAAATGCCAACTCGCCCATCAACGGACAGGAGCACCACTGACTGTGCGGTATTGGGGCAATGCGGCGCCGGACGCCGACTGGATAAGGGACTTATCAAGTTCTGTCGATCTCGTGGCGGGGAGACGCTCATCGTTTGGGGTGTTTCATCGCGGGGTAGCTGCCCATCGGGATTGCCGCGCGGGCGGCGTGGATGTTCATGGTGTTGGGGGTGTAGCCGAGTAGGGCGGCGAGGGATGCGGCGTCGATTTCTTTGCTGAGGTCGTGCAGTGCGGCGTTGCGGATGGCTTGGATGTTGATGCCGAGTTTTCGGAGTCGTTGCATCAGGGTCTGTTCGGTGAGGTGATGTCCGGCGCGGGTACCGGGGAAAAGCCAGCGCGAATCGTGGTTGGTCGTCTTCTGGTTTGCCCGGCTGTCGAGGTGTTGTTGTAAGAGGGGGAGCAGGGGTTCGGGCAATGCGGCAGGGAGGGTGCCGATCCTGACGGTGGGTCGGGGCGGGGTAGTGGTGATGTCGTCGAGGGTGAGTTCGGCGATCCTGCGGACGGGGACGCCGTAGAGCAGGAACAGGAGTGCGGCGATGCGGGTGGACAGGGTGATGTGGTCGGCTTCGATGGTGGTGCGGATGAGTTCGAGTCGCGTGGTGGAGGCGGCCAGGGGCGTGGTCCGCGCTGTGCGGTATCGGATGGTGAATCGCGCTGCGATGCCGGTGCGGTGGCGCCACTGAATGAAGTTGCGGATGGTGTGGCGGGTGGTGGTGCCTTCGCTGAGGTAGGCGTCGAGGTGTGCTTGTCGCAGGTGAGCGATGGTGGTGTGGTGTTCGGTGCGCAGCCAGGTCAGGAACTTGGTGGCCTCGGTGATCTCTTGTTTGGCAGTGCGGGTGGCGTTGTCCATGTTGCGACCGGTGTCGGGAACGCGCAGTCGTCGTAGGTGATGCCAGCGGGCGAATTGCTCTATGGGCGCGTGAATCTCGGGCATTGGTTGCAGAGTTGTGAGTCGGTGGTCGAGCCAGGTTTCGAAGCGGGCCAGGCGGGCGTCGCCGCGGCTGGGCAGCATGTGGTGGTGGACGAGCATTTCGCGTAGGTGTTCGGCGCTGCGGGATGGTGGTAGGGCGTCGAATGCGGGGTGGGACAGGTGAAGTTCGCGACTGCCGATGCGGGCGAGTAGGTCGGCGGTGGTGGGGTGACGCATCCAGGTGAGGATGCTTTCCGGGCGGGGAACGGCGGCGAGGGTGGTGATGAGTCGTTTGATCCGCAGATCCGGTGGTGAGCTGGGGTTGAGGATGCGTTCGAGGTCGTGGGTGAGCACGCAGCGGGCGCAGTGCCCGCCGCGGAGGCGTTCGGCTTCGCGGCCGCACTGGTCGCAGTCGAGTTTGGTGGCGATGCCGGCGCAGTCGCGGCAGATGTGGGCGCCGGTGGAGGATCTTTCAGGCACGAGGCGGTGATCGCCGCAGAACGCGCAGGGGCCGTAGGTGCGGGCGGCGGTGGTGAAGCAGGCGCCGCAGATGGCTCCGTCGGGCCAGTGCACCCGGAACTTAGGGACGAGGTTGCTGCACCGGGCGCATTCGAGGGTGCCGGTGCTGCGGGGCCGCCCGCGTGGGCGGGGATCAGTCATCGTCGGTGATGATGCGGGCGCGAACGGGACGGTAGGCGTTGAGGAGGGGGACGTCGGCAGGGGAGTTGGACGGCCTTGCTGCGGGATTGGCGGGCATCGGTCGCGGTGTAGGTGATCAGATCGCCGGCTTCGACACCGAAGATGTCGCAGAGCGCGACTGGAGACCGTGGAGGTTCCATCCGATCGCCGCCTGCGCGGCCGAGTGTTCCTTGGTGCTCAACGAGGAGGACGCTGCGGATAGATCGGCGTGAGGGAATCGTTGTCGTGACGATGGACCCGTCGAGGCCGCGGTGCTGGTGCCGGCCGTCGACGTCGGTGCGCTCGGGTCACACAGGACCCTTGACTGCGTGAATGGCTGATCCTGGATATGTCTCGCCCCGCGCTCCGCAGCGGTCTGGTTGTCAGAGCTGCGTGAGATATTCTGACAAGCAATCATTCTCGAAGTGCAAAGCTTCTAGTGTGTCAACTAGTAAGGCGCGACGGGCCGGTATCGGAACCCCTGTGTCACGGGCGGCCACGTAGCGTCGGAACGTTTTCCAATCGATCCCGGCCAGCCGGCGACCGGCCACCGAAGGGCTGGGGACTAGCGGGACGAGCAGTTCCCGGGGTCTGCGCGCATGACTGACAAACGGGTCGCCGAGTCCAGGCATGATCGGTTGGCCGACTGTACGGCCGTGTCGGCTGATCACGACCGATGATGCATCGGAACTTCACTGGTGTGCTGGACGCCGACGACAGTGCATGCACTTCTGACCCAGGTTTCAGAAGACCCTCCACCACGCACCCGCTCGCCAGCTGCGCCGGCACTGTGCTGACGGTGCCGCGCACCGACCGGAGATCCGCGAGAGGCGGGTCTCGAGGCGTCCAACACGCGAGAGGCATCGTCCGAGTCCCATCTCGCGCCTGGGTGAACACCCCCCGGCCGGCGTTGCCGGTCTCCTTCCCCGCATCGCGGACAGCTGTTAGTATTTTAAGAATTCATTTCAGTTTTAGTCTGGTGCATGCGTGTGACCAGGATATTTGGAGGCGTCGATGACTGTCATCGATTCAGGCAATGCACCGTCGGTACCTGCCACGAAGAGGGAGGTGCCGCCGTCGATGGTGGAACGGATGACGCTGATCCTCGACGCGTTCGACGGTCGCACCTGCCGGCTGACCCTCGAGGAAGTGGCGTGCCGCACCCGGTTGCCGCGATCTACCGTGCACCGCATCCTCGACCAGCTGGTGCGACTGGACTGGGTGAATCACGCCAGCTTCGGTTACTGCCTCGGCCGTCGAGCGATGGGTGTGGGCGGCGGCGACAACGGGCACGGCCAGATCCGGGCGGCCGCGGCGCCGCTGCTCCACGACCTGCACATGCAGACCGGAATGGTCGTGCACCTCACGGTGCTGGATGGTGGGGACAGCCTCTACCTCGACAAGGTCGGCGGCCGAATGGCGGCAGCGCTGCCGTCCAAGGTGGGCGGGCGGGTTCCCGCCTACACGACGGCCGGCGGCAAGGCGATGCTGGCGTGGGTGGACCCCGAGGAGGTCGACAGCCTGTACGGGCAGCGTCTCGACCGGAGCACGGACCGCACCATCACCGAGCTCACCACCCTCCATCAGGAACTCAACCGGATCCGGCAGCGCCGCGGTCTCGCGTTCGAGCGCGGTGAGGCGGTTCGCGGCGTGGGCTGTGTCGGTGTCGCGGTCCGGAGCGCCGACGGCCCGGTCGCCGGTATCTCGCTGTGCGGAGATGCCCGGACGGTGCAGCTCGAGCGAGTGGCGCCCCTCGTCGTCGACGCCGCCCGGGCCGTCACGCGGACTCTGCATCCCGAACCCGTGACGCCGCGCCGCGCCCGCCGGACCGCGGAGATACCGGAAACCTCCTGGTCCACCGAGGCGCTCGACCAGCTGCTGTCGGTGCAATCGGGGCAATGGCTGTAGCGCCCGTGCGCGGTTGACGAGTCTCGGGACTCGTCAACCGCGCACGGGGTGCGGAACGGCGCCCAGCCCGAATCCACCCCGGAAGAACACCAAAGGACGCTCGTCGCTGACCGATTCGAGGCCGAGGACCCGCCCGATCACGATGTCGTGGTCGCCGGCGGTGTGCACCGACTGCACGTCTGCGTGCACGCGCATCAGGACGCCGGGGAGCGAGGGCGTCGCCCACGGCGACCTCTCCCAGTCGAGTCCGTCGAACTTTTCGCCGCGGCTGGAGCCGAAGCGCATGCAGAGATCCGTCTGATTCTCGTGCAGAACATTGACGGTGAAGCGCCCCGATTCCTGGATGCGTGGCCAGGCGCGCCCGCGATGATCGGCGCAGAACAGGATCAGCGGAGGCGCCAGCGACACCGAAGCGAACGACTGGCAGGTGAATCCGACCGGACCGTCGGCGTCGAGTCCGGTCACCACCGTGACGCCACTCGCGAAATGGCCGAGATTGCGCCGCATTTCGTCGGGGGTGGGTGCGGCGATCTGCGTGCCGAGTTCGGGCCACGTCGGTTCGGTTGGCATCGGACCACCTCCACATCGTTTGCGACACCGACTGATTCGGTGATCACCACCGAGGTTAGGGACGCGGTCGGCAGGTCACGAACTGCCGTCTCGATCAGTGGAAGCCCCGGGCCGAGGCGTCGCCGGGACGGTGGACGTCTCGCTGACCGGGATCGCTTCTGTCCGAGCAGTGCACCCGCTGGCAACGTGATCGACCATGACGACTGACTCGAGTTACGAGGGCACCCTGAAGGAGCTGAACACCGACCTCGGCGTGCTTCGCTACCACGAGGCCGGCGACGGCCCGCCGCTCCTGCTGCTGCACGGCTCCGGCCCCGGCGTGACGGGGTGGCGCAACTTTCGCGGCAACCTCGACGTCTTCGCCGAGCACTTCCGGACCTTCATTCTGGAGTTCCCCGGCTTCGGGGTCAGCGACGACTTCGGCGGGCACCCGATGCTCACGGCCACCGACGCAGTCCTCCGATTCCTCGACGGGCTCGGAATCGACGAGGTCGCACTCCTCGGGAACTCGATGGGCGGCATCGTCGCCACCCAGTTCGCCATCGCGCACCCCGACCGGGTCACCAAACTGATCACGATCGGCGGCATCGGCAAGAATCTCTTCAGCCCAGGCCCCGGTGAGGGCATCAAACTCCTGATGGAGTTCACGGACGACCCCACCCGGGAACGGCTGATCGAGTGGCTGCATTCGATGGTGTTCGACCCCGCGATGGTCACCGAGGAACTCATCGAGGAACGCTGGACACAGGCCACCGAACCCGACACCCTCGCCAGCGCCCGCAAGATGTACAGCCGGGCAGCGTTCGAGGCGAACACCCGGGCTGCCCTCGAGTCCGACGCCACGCCCTACTGGGCGCAGCTGCACAAGGTGAAAGCCCCCACCCTCCTCACGTGGGGCCGCGACGACCGGGTGAGCCCCGTGGACATGTCGATCATCCCGATGCGGTTGATCCCGAAGGCGGAACTCCACGTCTTCCCGAACTGCGGGCACTGGGCGATGATCGAGCAGAAGTCGGCGTTCGAGAGTGCCGTCCTCGCCTTCCTGCTCCGCAAGGAAGGTGGCGACCGATGAGCGCCGGCTCGCAGATCTTCGACACCACCGTCGATTTCCTCGTGGTCGGCAGCGGGGGCGGCGGAATGGCCGCCGCGATCACCGCCGCGCACCGCGGGCTCGACACCCTCGTGATCGACAAGGGCGCGACGTTCGGTGGGTCGACCGCGATCTCCGGTGGCGGAATCTGGATCCCGAACGCCCCGACCCTACGCGAGAAGGGCGTCGTCGACTCCCGCGAGTCGATTCGCCGCTACCTCGACATCATCACCGAGGGCCGGGTGGCGGCAGACCGACTCGACGCGTTCGTCGACAAGGGCCCCGAGCTGATGGAACTGCTCGACCGCAGTCCGCACATGAAGCTCTACTGGGTGAAGGGCTACTCCGACTACCACCCCGAGTACGACGGCGGCCGACCCCTCGGGCGGACCATCGAATGCAAGCCCTTCGACACGAGAGCACTGCAGGACGACGAGCGGTACCAGCGGCCGAATAGCATGAAGGGCCCGCTCGGACTGTGGGTGACGTCCAAGGACTACCACGACCTCGCCATGGTGAAGCGCACCTGGAAGGGACGCAAGGCGTCGCTGGTGGCGGCCTGGCGAGTGGCGTCCAACGTGATTCGTCGTCGTCACATGGCGACCGGTGGACGCGCACTGGTGGCCAGGATGCGCATGGTCCTCAAAGATGCCGGTGTTCCGCTGTGGCTGCAGACGTCGATGACGGAACTGATCGTCGACGACAGCGGCGTTGTCGTGGGAGTGGTCGCGGAGCGCGACGGCAATACCGTCCGGATCGGTGCGACACACGGGGTGCTCCTCGCGGCCGGCGGCTTCGAACACAACGAAGACATGCGCGCCGAGTACCTGCCCAAGCACGGTGTCGCGAACATCAGTGCCGGAGCCAAGGAGAACACCGGCGACGGGATTCTCGCGGGCCAGAATCTCGGCGCGGCAGTTGATCTCATGGACGATGCGTGGTGGATGCCGTCGGTGATGCATCCCATGGGCGCCGTGATTCCGCTGGTGTCCGAGCGGTGCATTCCGCCGTCCGTGGTCGTGAACGGCCGCGGCGAACGCTTCACCAACGAGTCGTCGCCGTACGTGAATTTCGTGCACGATCAGCTCGACGGTGGCCATGTACCCGCCTGGTTCGTGATGGACTCCAAGGCGAAGTCGCGTTACCCGTTCGCGCAGGTTCTGCCGGGTGTGCCTTTCCCCCAGGGCTTTTACGACTCCGGTGTGGTGCACAAAGCCGACACCCTGCGCGACCTCGCGGATCAGATCGGCGTGAAGGCCGACACTCTGGTGGCGACGGTCGACCGGTTCAACGGCTTCGCCCGCACCGGTCGGGACGAGGACTTCGGCCGCGGCGACAGCGCGTACGACCGGTACTACGGCGACCCGACGATGAAGAACCCGTGCCTCGACGAGATCACTCAGGGCCCCTTCTACGCGATCCGCTGCGAGGCCGGCGACCTGGGCACCAAGGGCGGCCTCGTCACCGATGCCGACGCGCGGGTGCTCCGCGAGGACGGTTCCGTCATCGACGGCCTGTACGCCACCGGCAACACCTCGGCCTCGGTGATGGGCAACGAATACGCCGGTGCGGGCGCGACCATCGGTCCCGCCATGGTGTTCGGCTACATCGCCGCGCAGCACGCCGCCCAGGCCGGTGGCCTGCGGCGAGAGACTCGCTCACACGCGGGTGAGGTGGCCTGATGCTGAGCGAACGGCAGAGGCTGGATGCGGCCCGGTCGCTGAGGGACGCCGAACGGGATCGGGCACCCATCGAGCCGCTCACCGCGACCTACCCGGACATCGACGTGGTCGACGCCTACGAGATCGCGCTGATCAACATCCGCGCGCGGCTCGAGGCGGGGGAGACGGTGTACGGCCACAAGGTCGGGCTGTCTTCCGAGGTCATGCAGAAGATGATGGGCGTCGACGAGCCTGACTACGGACACCTGCTGTCGAGCATGGTGTACGCCGAGGGAACGCCGATCGACACCGCCCGGTTCTGTTATCCGCGCATCGAGGTGGAGATCGGTTACGTGCTGGGCGAGACGTTGCCGGGGGAGTGGTGCACCGAGGCGGATGTTCTCGCGGCCACCGAATACATCGTTCCCAGTATCGAACTCATCGACTCGCGTATCACGGACTGGAAGATCGGGCTGGCCGACACCATCGCCGACAACGCGTCGTCGGCGGGAGTGATCCTCGGCGCCGGACGGGTGGAGCCGTCGAGGGTGGACATCGGCGCCATCTCGGCCGTGCTCTTCCAGGGTGACGAGGAGATTGCCCGCGGCGAGGCGTCGGCGGTGCTCGGCAACCCGACGAAGGCCGTGGCCTGGCTGGCACGGAAGGTCGCGAGTTTCGGAGTGCGACTCGAGGCCGGCCACGTAATCCTGCCCGGCTCGTTCACCCGGGCGATCGATGCCCGTCCCGGTGACGTATTCCGCGCCGACTTCAGTGACATCGGCTCCGTATCAGTAGAATT
Source organism: Rhodococcus sp. ZPP (assembly GCF_017656075.1). NCBI lineage: Bacteria > Bacillati > Actinomycetota > Actinomycetes > Mycobacteriales > Nocardiaceae > Rhodococcus > Rhodococcus sp. ZPP. The sequence goes on along the minus strand of NZ_CP058638.1, from coordinate 3,198,128 downwards.
CAAGTAAGGGCGAAATTGTGACCAAGGCTCTCGCCGCGATCGTCGGATCCGGCAACATCGGCACCGACCTCCTGTACAAGCTCCTGCGTTCGGACATCATCGAACCGCGTTGGATGATCGGTGTCGATCCGGACAGTGAGGGACTGAAGCGTGCGGCCGATCGGGGCGTGGTCGCCAGCGCCGACGGTGTCGACTGGCTGCTCGCCCAGGACGAGCGCCCCGACATCGTTTTCGAGGCCACGTCCGCCTACGTGCACCGGGTTAACGCCCCGCGCTACCGGGAACTGGGCATCCAGGCGGTCGATCTCACGCCCGCCGCGCTCGGTCCCGCGGTCGTGCCGGCCGTCAACATGGGCGAACACCGGACTGCGCCCAACGTCAACCTCATTACCTGCGGCGGCCAGGCCACCATCCCGATGGTGTACGCCGTCTCCCGGATCACCGAGGTGGCCTACGCCGAGATCGTCGCCAGCGTGGCGTCGCCGTCCGCCGGACCGGGTACTCGCGCCAACATCGATGAATTCACGATCACCACGAGTCGGGGCATCGAGACGATCGGCGGAGCGAAGAAGGGCAAGGCCATCATCATCCTGAATCCGGCCGAGCCGCCGATGTTCATGAAGGACACCGTGTTCTGCGCTATTCCCGCCGACGCCGACCGGGACGCGATCAGCGCGTCGATCCACGACGTCGTGTCGTCCGTGCAGTCCTACGTGCCCGGTTACCGCCTGCGCGCCGAGCCGCAGTTCGACGACCCGACACCGATCAGTGGTGGGCTCGCCCGGGTCGGCATCTTCCTCGAGGTGGAGGGCGCCGGCGACTTCCTGCCGCCGTACTCGGGCAACCTCGACATCATGACCGCCGCCGCCACCAAGGTGGGCGAGAGCTTCGCGACGCAGATCCTCGGCGCGAGCGTCTGAACGCGTCCGTTACCACTCACTCTTCGAAGGAATACCGATGCCTTACAGCGCCGATCTCGACATCCGGGTGACGGACTCGTCCCTGCGCGATGGTTCCCATGCCAAGCGGCACCAGTTCACCGTCGACCACGTCCGCTCCATCGTCGGGGCACTCGACGCCGCCGGCGTTCCCGTCATCGAGGTCACCCACGGTGACGGGCTCGGCGGTTCGTCGTTCAACTACGGCTTCAGCCACACCCCGGAGCAGGAGCTGATCAAGGCCGCCGTGGAGACGGCGAAGCAGGCCGAGATCGCGTTCCTCATGCTCCCGGGGCTAGGTGTCCAGTCCGACATCCGGGAGGCCGCCGACAACGGTGCGCGCATCTGCCGCATCGCGACCCACTGCACGGAGGCCGACATCTCCGTCCAGCACTTCGGGCTCGCCCGCGACCTCGGGCTCGAAACCGTCGGCTTCCTGATGATGTCGCACAGCCAGCAACCCGAAGCGCTCGCGAAGCAGGCCCGGATCATGGCCGACGCCGGCTGCCAATGCGTGTACGTGGTGGACTCGGCGGGTGCGCTCATCATGAACGGTGTCAGCGACCGGGTCGCCGCGTTGGTTTCCGAGCTGGGGGACGACGCACAGGTCGGCTTCCACGGACACGAGAACCTCGGCCTCGGCGTCGCCAACTCCGTGCTCGCCGTCGAGGCCGGCGCGTTGCAGATCGACGGGTCCACCCGGCGCTTCGGCGCGGGCGCGGGTAACACTCCGGTCGAGGCCTTCGCTGCCGTCGCCGAGAAGCTCGGAATCCGCACCGGCATAGACACTCTCAAGATCATCGATGCCGCCGAGGACGTGGTGCGACCGATCATGGACGACGATTGCCTTCTCGACCGGCTGTCCCTCACGATGGGATACGCGGGCGTCTACTCGAGCTTCCTCAAGCACGCCGATGCGCACGCCCGCCGATATGGGGTGTCCGGTGCGGAAATCCTCATCGAGGCCGGCCGCCGCAAACTGGTCGGCGGGCAGGAGGACCAGCTGATCGAAATCGCGCTCGGTCTCGCGGACCGGCAGGCCGCGAGCACCGCTGTTGCCGAGAAGAAGTCCGCCTAGGCGCCTGACCGGGTGCCCAAACCAGAAAGCCGAGATCATCATGGGTCAGGTTCTTGACAGGATCGAACAGTTCGCGGACGAACTCCGCGCGGAAGGCGCGGAAGGCGACAAGCTGATGCGCCTGTCGGACACCTCCGCCAAGCGGTTGCGCGACTCCGGGGTGATGCGGATGCTGCAGCCCAAGGAGTACGGCGGCCACGAAGCCCATCCGCGCGAATTCGCGGAGACCGCGATGGGGATCGGTGCCATCGACGGCGCAGCCGGGTGGGTCAGCGGCATCGTCGGCGTCCACCCGTGGGAACTGGCGTTCTTCGACCGCAAGGCCCAGGACGAAGTGTGGGGCGCAGACCCCGACATGTGGATGGCCTCCCCGTACGCGCCGATGGGTGTCGCCGTGCCGACCGAGGGTGGCTACGTCCTCAACGGACGCTGGTCGTTCTCGTCGGGCACCGACCACTGTGGCTGGATCATGATCGGCGCCGCAGCCGGTGATGCCGAAGGTAACCGGGTGATGCCGCCGAAGATCCTGCACGTGCTCCTGCCCCGCGCCGACTACGACATCGACCAGGACAGCTGGAACGTCGTGGGCCTGCGCGGCACCGGGTCGAAGGACCTGATCGTGAAGGACGCGTTCATCCCGCAGCACCGGACGCTGCAGGCGGACAAGGTGTTCGACGGGTCCGCGCCGAAGGAATTCGGACGTACCCAGACGCTCTACAACTTCCCGTTCTCGTGCATCTTCCCGCTCGGGATCACCTCCTCGCTGATCGGCATCGCCGAAGGCGCGCTGGCGTGCCACCTCAACGCGCAGCGCGAACGGGTCACCGTCTCCGGCACCGCCATCAAGGAAGATCCATACGTATTGTTCGCGATCGGCGAGGCGGCCGCGGAAATCGCAGCGTCGCGCGCAGCCATCCTCGAGACGGTCGACCGGTTCTGGGACATGACGGAAAAGGGGCAGGACGTCACGTTCGAGCTGCGTGCCATCGGCAGGCGCACCCAGACAGCGGCCGCCTGGCGTGCGGTCCGAGCAGTCGACGAAATCTTCGCCCGCTCCGGCGGCGGCGCGCTGCAGCTCAGCACGCCGATGCAGCGATTCTGGCGCGACGCCCACGCCGGACTCTCCCACGCCATCCACGTGCCGGGGTCCATCTACCACTCTTCCGCACTCACCCAGCTCGGCGGCGAACCGCAGGGTGTGCACCGCTCCATGATCTAGGCGCTCCGCGCCCGTGAGTGGTTAAGGAGTCCAGAGACTCGTCAACCACTCACGGGTGGCGGAGCCGCCCCCAGGAAAGGGATTCTCCATGACAGACATTCGAGGACTCGGCTACCTCCGGATCCAGACGACGGACGTGCCGCGCTGGCGCGAACTGGTGGTGGACGGGCTGGGCATGGCGGTGGGTTCCGGCCCCGAGCCGGACGGCCTGTACCTGCGACTCGACGAGCGGCGTGCCCGACTGATCGTGCTGCCCGGCAAGAAGGACAAGGCTTTGGCCGTGGGGTGGGAGGTGCGCGACCAGTTCGCCCTGCAACGGGTGCGTGAGCAGGTCGAGAAGTCGGGTGTCGCCGTCGACGTTCTGTCCGAGGACGAGGCACGGTACCGCGATGCCGAGCAGGTCATCGCGTTCGACGACCCGTCCGGGACGCGGGTGGAAGTGTTCTTCGGGCCGGTTCTCGACCACAGTCCGGTGGTCACCCCCCACGGTGGCCGGTTCGTCACCGGCGCACAGGGGCTGGGACATGTGGTGCTCCCGACCCCGGCGTTCGAGGAGGCCTACACGTTCTACACCGAGGTGCTCGGTTTCCTGCCGCGCGGTGCCATCCGCCTCGGGCCGCCCGACGCCCCCGGTCCCGCCCGCCGGGTCCGGTTCATGGGAGTCAATCAGCGCCACCACAGTCTCGCGCTTTGCCCGGCGCCGCACGGCGGCGAACCAGGCATGGTGCATCTGATGACGGAGGTCGACACCCTCGACGCCGTCGGCCAGGCACTCGACCGGCTCGGCAAGCTCGGATTCTCGATCTCCTCGACACTGGGTCGCCACACCAATGATCGGATGGTCTCGTTCTACGTGCGGGCTCCCGGTGGCTGGGACCTCGAGTTCGGTACCGAGGGCATGCTCGTCGACGAAAAGTATTACACCGCGGAGGAAATCACCGCCGACAGCTACTGGGGCCACGACTGGTCCGGGTCCGAACCTCTGGCAGCGTTCTCGTGAACTCGGTGCGTACCGGGTTCGGGGCGGTGGCGGCTCTCGTCGTGCTCACCGGCGCTGCGTGCTCGACCGAGACCTCCGAGACGACGACGGATCTGGATCGGCTCCGGGCGGGCCAACTGCTCACGTCCAGTGCGGTGACCGATGCCCCGGCATTGCCCAGTGCCGCCCGCAACGACCTGATCACCTACACCTCGCAGGACGTGAACGGTGATCCCGTGGTGGTGTCGGGCACCGTCGCACTGCCGCGCACACCGGCACCCGAGGGCGGGTACCCGGTGATCAGCTGGGCGCACGGCACCACCGGTGTGGCCGACGCGTGCGCGCCGTCGGCGGACTTCCCGGGCGGCCCCACCCACGCCTATCTGACCGAGGTCGACGCCTCCCTCGACGACTGGGTCGAGCAGGGTTTCGCCGTGGTCCGCACCGACTACCACGGGCTGGGTACGCCGGGTATTCATCCGTATGTCAACGGTGACACCGAGGTCAACGCCGTCGTCGACATCGTGCGGGCCGCGCGTGAGTTGGATCCGTCGGTCGGCTCGCAGTGGTTCGTGGTCGGGCACAGCCAGGGCGGGCAGGCGGCGCTGTTCACTGCCGCCCAGGCCGGGGAGCGGGCACCGGAACTCGAGCTGAAGGGTGCGGTGGCGATCGCGCCGGGCAGCGGCCTCGACCAGACGCCGCAGTACTTCCGGTCCGGTGTACCCGGAATCGAAGCGGCGGAGGCGTTCTTACCGCTGATTCTTCTCGGGGCGCAGGCCGCGGACCCATCCATCGACCCGTCGGCATTGCTGACCGAGCAGGCCCAGCCCCTGCTGGCGGCCGCGCGAACCGGTTGCCTCGACGACATCCGCAAGGTGCCACCGGTACCCGCCGGGCAGGTCTTCCGTCCGGACGCCGATCTGGGGCCGCTCACGGAATACCTGACGCGTCAGGAGCCCTCGCAGGTGGATGTCAAGGTTCCGACCCTGGTCACACAGAGCTCCGGTGACAGGGTGGTAGCCAAGCCGTCGACAGATCTGATGGTGAAGACGTTGCGGGACAGGGGGAACGACCTCGAGTACGTGACGTACGACGGTGCGGACCACCGGGCAACCATCGGGGCTTCGCAGGCCGACGCACAGGATTTCGTCAACGGCATCCTGGACCGCTGAGATGCCGGGTCTTGACACCACGACCGTCACGGAAGTGTTGACAACCGGCTGGTGATGGCCTGGGGGTAGACGGGTGACAATCGACGACCCTGCCCCCGACGACCGCGACGCGCACGAAACCAGTGTCATACCGTTGGGCGCTGGTTTCTGTAGGTTTTCGCGATCGGGAATGGGAGCCCCCGTTGCTTCCGATCTGCCTGCGCTACCGGCTGCGGTTGCACACTCGATCTCCCGGTTGCGGGCAGTTGCCCTTCTCCGACACCACCTGGTTCGGCACCCATTGCCCGCCCAGCTGGTCGGGAGTTGCCGTGCAGTCACGGTTGATTTGGGGTCTATGGGTGTGCCGATGCGGGCGGTTGCAGTGGGCGCCATACGTTGCGGGCGCCAGGCGGCCAGTTCGCCACAATGCTGCTGCGTCGGCTTTCACGCTGTCATCGCGGTTCTTGAAACGACGTTAACTTCGCGAGGCAGTGTTCCCGAAGTTGCTGTCTCATGGTCAGGTCGAGGTCGGAGGCGAGTCGCTTTTCCACCATCCACAGCACGCGTTGGTAGAAAACTCTGGGGGGAATTCCGAACTCAGTGAAGATGTAATCGTCACCGCCACCATAGCCGCTCCACCGTAGGGCGAAGCCCAACAACGCATGGTCGTAGGTATCCATTCGGTTCTCCGTGGTGTCGATCTCGGTCGGCGTTAACGAGAATGAGGGCGACCGTGACTTAGCCTGCTGGTCGGCGCGACCGATGTGTTGCGTCGTCCCTCGGGGAGGCGAATTAGTCAACGTCTTGTTCGTGGCCTTGTTCACCTTTTCCCCGGTCCGCAGCGTCTCGCCGCTGATGCCGAGGTCCGAGGCCACGGCCGCGTAGATACGAGTGCCGCCTGCACGATACAAAGCGACCGCGTCCCCGGCGGAACTCCTACGGACCATTGTCGGGGTGTCCACTCCCAGGGGAAGTAGAACCAGGCGGGGTGTTCGCATGGGACGTTAGTCTCAGTACACGGTTCCCACTATCTCCGGCAGGCCCTGGTTGATGGCGGCGTTGGCGGGAGGGAGTTCTTTTGCTACAGCCTCAGTAGTGCCCCGACTTTTGCCTCGCCGACGGAACGTACTTTGTGGACTACTCCACGCGGGCACCGGCATGGCACTCGACTCCACCGTTGACTGCAGGTTCGGGGCACGCAGTGCAGAGATGGGCAGGCCCCGAATCCGGTATGTGGCCAGTCCCGTACGCAATAATCGTGGCCTCACCGCTCGGCTCATATGACCCGACGGGGTTGCGGCCTGAGCTAGTGCCACCGAATACCACGACGACTTCGACCGTGCCGCCACCCGATGGTTCGCCACCCCACAAATGGACCGCGTCGCGGTCCATTTGTCGAGTCAAGCCTATGAGGCGCCAGCAAGCGGAAGAACACCATGAAGCCGAGGTAATCGATTGCCGCACTGAGGATCGTCCAAGAGGACCGGTGCGAAGCGGCGCCGGGTGGCTCGAGTGCTCAACCGCCAGCCGAGCAGGGCATCGCCGGGCAAGTCGATGAGGGAGAAGCGCGCCAGACGCGACTTGACTGGTACGCCCAGCCATCTACCGCCGTTCGGTTAGTCGGTGATCACCTTGACCACGACCTTCCCTTTGTTCTCGCCGGCGAGACTGCGGTTGAGGGTATGTCTCGCATGCTCCAGACCGTCGACCACGGTCTCCGCGGAGCGCAGCGTGCCGGCACTGAGAGCCAGCGACAGCTGTCCAATGATCTCTGCGTACCGATCCACGTGATCGAAAACGATGAACCCTCGCAAAGTTGCCCGCTGCATAAGCAGCTGACTGACATTACGTAGTCCGCGTTGGGCGTTATCTCCATTATAGTCGTTGTACTCGGAAACCAGCCCGCAGAGCGTGATTCGCGCCCCGATGTTCAGTCGGCCGAAAACGTGGTCCATGATCTCGCCGCCAACATTTTCGAAGTCCACGTCGATACCTTCAGGTGTGGCGTCGTCGAGTTGCTTCTGCCAGTCACCAGCATGTCGGTCAATACAAGCGTCGAACCCCAACTCCTCCACCAGGTATCGACATTTCTCGGCGCCACCTGCGATACCGACCACTCGGGCACCCCGACGCTTTGCGAGCTGACCTGCAATAGAGCCCACTGCTCCGGCCGCGGCGGATACGAAGAAAGTCTCTCCCGGTCGAGGATCACCGAACTCAACGCCGAGGTACGCCGATATTCCGGTGTGGCCCATGACTCCGACGAACGCGGGGAGGGGGGCCGGTAGCGGATCGGGTAGGACTGTGAATGACATGTCCTCAGTCGCTGCATCAGCGACGCAATAGTCCTGCCAGCCCGTCAATCCCACAACAAACGAGCCGACAGGAAGATCGTCACGTCGGCTGGCGACGACCCGTCCCACACCGGCCCCGCGCATGACGGCGTTCAATTCGACCGGGGGGATATAGGAACGCATCGCACTCATCCACACACGATTTGTGGGGTCGACCGACAAGTAGTGCGTTCGGATCAGCGCTTGCCCATCAAGGATATCGGCAACCGGCTCTTCCAACCATTCTAAATTTTCGGCAGTTACTTCCCCCTCCGGACGACTCCGCAATCGGTAGAGCCGGTTGGTCAAAGTACTCATCACATCTCCTTAAGGGGCGCATAAATGCCAAAGCGGAATGCCTCTCGAGCCCGCTGGAATGCGGCTTCGCGGGCACTCTGTCCCGTCGCTCATTGGGCCGACCACCCTGAGATTAGACTCACAGTTGATCATAGTCAACACTCTGTCCACAGTGCGGTGGAGGGTCGGCCGAATAGCGTTCGACACACTGTTGACTATTACCGACAGGACGGGCATTCTTTGAGGCTACGGCGGCTGGCACATCAGTCGTCGCCAGAGCCCACCAAGGAGGCGACTGTGAGTACACAAGCGGAGAATCGCAAGGTAGTGAATGGTTTTTGGGGCGACCTTGATAGCGGGCCGCCGACCGGGAAAGAGCTGGAGGCTTGGAAAGACTGGTTCGCGGAAGATGCTGTATGGGAGATGCCGTTCGCCCCTGAGCCGCTCGCGAAGTCGGTCCCCGGCCGCCAACTCATCGGCCACTTCATCGACTGGTTCTTCAAGTCCGTGCCCGACCTGAAGATCGACTCGCTGATGGTGCACGACACGACAGATCCCGAGCTGTTTGTGCTCGAGCTACACGGAGAGGCGACCGTGAGGCAGAACGGAAACGTGTACGCGAACACGTACTGCACACACATGCGAATCAGAGGCGGCAAGGTGGTCTTGATTCGCGAATACTTCGATCCAAATATCGTCGAACAAGCCTTCGGCGTCGAAGTCATTGCGGAGGGTATGTCCCATGTGATGGCAGCCGCAGGCCTGGAGGTAAGCAAGTGAAGCTCATCCCGGAATTTTCGTACACCGCAGAACTCGCTGCGCCGCAGGTCGTCGGTCCTGGGCCGTACGGCGTGCGGCAGGTCCTCCCCGTTACCGGCGGCACTGTAACGGGTGATCGACTGAGCGGTACAGCAGCCATCGGCGGCGGTGACTGGCTCCTGGCTGGAGATGACGGATTCGGACGGCTGGATGTGCGCGCACAGTTCAATACCGACGACGGTGCCGTCATCTACATGAGCTACCAGGGCCTGGTTGAGGTGACCGAAGCCGCTGCAGCCGCCTTGACCGGCGGGGACTCGAGCACGAACTTCGGCGACCACTACTTTGTCACCACTCCGCGCCTCGAGTGCGGGGACGCTAGGTACGGCTGGGTCAACCAGACTATCTTCGTGGGGCAAGGGCGAATTACACCCGGACCCGTCATCGAGTTTCAGGTCTTTCGCGTAGGCCTGCAGTAGGAGGAACCGGGACTGCAGCCGGCGGGCCGCACATCACATGTAAGTGTGAGGTGCGGCCCGCCGCTTTCGGGTGAAGTTGGAAAGCGTGGCATCGACCGCCAAGTAAGCCACGCCGCCTCTTAGCGAAACCGAGCCGCTGTGATGGGTGATGACGGCGTAGCTAGTTGTTGCGGGTCATGACGTTGTATTGGACGTCGACGGACTTGACTTGGCAGAAGCTGGCCAAGGAACTTGCGTCCGCCGATGTCTGTCTCGGCGTGTTCTCGCCGGTGCTCGGGAAGGGGGGCGCTGTACGAGCGTTCCGGCCATCTGAGCAAATTCAGTCAGGACATGTTCCCCGCCATGCGCATGGACGGCGACGAGCTGATGCTGCGGCCAGCGAACTGTCCTCATCACGCGTTGATCTATGCATCGACTCAACACTCATATCGTGAACTGCCCCTTGGATTCAACGAGCTCGCCTCCATGTTCCGAGCCGACGTTCCGGTGTCGTATCTGGTTTGAGTCGCGTCCGGCAGATCAACCTCGACCACACTCACGTCTTCTGCAGACCGGACCGGGTCCTCCACGAAGCTGAACTTGGGCTGCGGGCAGCACTGCGTGCTCAGGAAATCTTGGGGCTTCCCGTCGATTACGTCCGACTGTCGACGAGAGACAACTCCTCGACATGGCTCGGCACCGAGGCCCAGCGGGAGCATGCCCAGGAGAGCCTTCGCACCGCCGGGCAGTCTGTCCTTGACGAGCATGGACTGAAATTGGTCGAAGCCCGGGTGAGGCTGCGTTTTACGCCCCAAACTCGATCTACAGGTTCAGGACGAACGCGGCCGTGAGGAAACCACTGCCACCGTGCAACTCGACTTCAATCAGCCCCAACGATTCGGTCTCACCTATGTCGGCGCAGACGGCGGCGAACACCGTCCAGTCATGATCCACCGAGGAACGGTTGGGTCGATGGAGCGCGTCACTGCAGCACTGCTCGAACGGTATGCAGGCCGCCTCCCGTTCTGGACATTCTCGAGCTGATGGATGACGCCTACCTCAACCGCCGAACAGCCCTCGACTGGTCGATCTGAAGGGGCACATAGTCGCTCGGCGGTACCGGGCGTTCGATCGCGAGACGGCAGCCCAGCCACCTCTGCGTCAAAGCTGACGCCGACTCGTCGAAAGCTGCCGCACGCACCCAATCACCCACGTCGCCACCGAAATGGGCATCTCCCGTACCCGTCACCAGTTCATCCGGCCCTACACCCACGACACAACGGCAAGGTCGAGCGCTACAACCGGATTCTCCCCGAGGGGTTCCTCCACGCCCGCGACTGGATCAGCGAAACCCAACGATCAGAGGCCGTCGTCGTATGGAACGTCCGCTATAACTACCGTCGACCCCACGCTCCAGATCACTTAGCGCAGCAAGCTGGACAACCCTTCCGCGAAGCCAGTAATAGCACGCTCTCCCTCATCCACCACGCCGGCTAGTAGAAAGAAGCTGTGGGGCATGCCCGCATACTCGCGCTGGACGACTGCAACGCCCGAAGCATGCAATTTAGACGCATATCGACTGGCATCGTCTGAGACTGGGTCAATCTCTGCGTTGACGATGAGCGCAGGCGGGGCGCTGTTCAGATTCGTACTGAACAACGGCGAGACTTCCGACGACTCCCGAAGCCACACGTCGGGCACATACTGATCGATACACCATTCGAGTGCGGCACGCGAAAGAAGAGGCGCCGACCCGTATCGGTTCACAGAGTCACTACTCGAGGTCAGATCTAGCACTGGGCACAGAAGCCCCTGCGCCTTGACCGATGCACCGTCTGTACGTGCACTGAGAATCGCTGCGGTCGCCGCAGCGAGCATCCCCCCAGAGGAGTCTCCAGCAACGGCCAGTGCCTCGCCATCAATTCTCAGCTCGTCAGAACGATCGGCTACCCAGCAAAAGGATTCGATCGCATCTGCGTGAGCGCTCGGATAGGTGTTTTCGGGCGCAAGGCGATACGCCACCGAGATCACGCGGAGAGCGCCCTGGACGCTCAACTCGCGACACAGTCGGTCATGAGACTCGAGGCCGCCCCTGACGAAACCGCCACCGTGGAAGTACACGACACCCGGCACTGCTGTGGTTGCGCCTTTCGGAGAGTAACTCCGGGCCTTCACTACCCTTCCGCGGAGGGGAATCTCTAAGTCCCTCACATCGCAATGTGGATTGAGATCACCCGCCAAGCCCATCAACTTCTCGCCGACCGCCCTGTACGCGGCGATGGATACTTCCCACGGCTGCGCCGGCGGATTCGTTGACAGGGACGCCAGCAACTCGAGTACCTGAGGGTGCAGATTACTCATGAATGTCCTGCATAGATGTTCGTCGCGGCACCTACGCGCTCTCGTAGCGAACTCACCAGTCGTCTCCTCCACAGCTGCTGTCAGATGCGTACGACCCTCGACTAGTCGGGCCACACGCCGGTGTGTCAACTCTGCACTTAGCGTTGGCGTTCGTCAACATTGTGTCGACTAATGCGCACCGGCTGTCTTCCCAGCACTGGCCCGCCCCGCTATCGCCACTCTGAGCTGCCCGTTCTCCATTAACCGACATAGTGTTGACTCTTCTCGACTGTGAGTCTAATCTCAAAAATGTCCGAGCCGTGACGTCACTCATCACCACGGCAAGCAACGAAAGGGACCCTCATGGTCACGAAGTCCGATGTCGACCAGATTCAACCCACGACAAACCGAGACGGCGAGAGCTACGTCTCCCACCGCAGCGATGTGCATTTCAACATGACCGGCGACTTCATGACCGGTGTGGATTTCTGGATTCATGCGACCGGTGAAACCACCAATGGTCAGCTGATCATCATCGAGACCAACTGGGTCCGCGGAACCGAGCCGGTCTGGCACATCCATCACCGCGAAGAGGAAGGCTTCTTCGTGATGGACGGTGAAATCAAGATCCACACCGAAGCCGGGTCCTACAATGCCGGCGCAGGTCAATTCGTTTGGGGGCGCAAGGATCAGCGGCATACCTACGAGGTAGTCGGAGAAGAGGCGAGGATTCTTGTGATCTTCGTTCCGGGTCCCGAGAGCAGCGGATTCGAACCTGGCGGCGGCATCGACAAGTACTTCTACGAAGCGCGCGATCGCGAATTGCGCACTCCGGAACAGCTAGCCGCAGAGGTTGAGAATCTCAAGACGAACTATGGCTTGGAGATGTTCCCAGAGTTGCCGCACCCCCGGGACACCAAAGCTTAAGCGGCCACAAAGCAATCAACTCGCCTCTTCGTGACTATGGAGTTTCTGTGACTACAAACGATGTCCATCTTGCAACGGTGCCGCACTGGATCGCTGGCGCCCCCTCCGGCTCGACGAACGGTCGGAGGTCGGAGGTTGTCGATCCAGCCACGGGTCACGTACTGAGGCTTGTTGAGCTGGGAGGCGCTGCTGTCGTCGACGCGGCTGTCACCAGCGCCCGAAGCGCTGCGGGGGCCTGGGCTTCGACCCCGGCCCCCGTCCGCGCGACGACTCTCCACCGCTTCCGCGCCCTGATGCTTGAACACAGTGAAGAGCTTGCATCGATCATCACCTCGGAGCAGGGGAAAACCCTCGCAGACGCGAGAGGGGAGGTCGCCCGTTCTGTCGAAGCTGTCGAAGTTGCGATATCTGTAGTGCAGCACCTCAAAGGTGAGTACGCAGAACAGGTCTCCAGAGGAGTCGACACATACTCGTTCCGCCAGCCGCTCGGAGTGTGTGCTGGTATCACCCCATTCAACTTCCCCATCATGGTGCCGGTGTCAATGTTCGCGGCCGCGATCGCCTGCGGTAACTCGTTCGTGCTCAAACCGAGCGAGAGGGTGCCATCCGCCTCGGTGCGGCTGGCGCAACTGCTCGCCGAAGCCGAGCTACCCGACGGTGTCTTCAACGTCGTGCACGGGGGCGTTGACGCGGTGAACGCGTTGATCGAACACCCGGACGTCGCTGCCATTTCCTTTGTGGGCTCCACGCCGGTTGCGCGTGAGATCTACAGCCGATCCGCCGCTGCCGGCAAGAAGGTTCAGGCACTGGGTGGAGCGAACAACCATATGGTTGTCATGCCTGACGCCGACCTGGACGCAGCGGCGGATGCTCTGGCGTCGGCTGCATACGGCGCCGCCGGTCAGCGATGCATGGCCGTGCCCATCGCGGTAGCGGTGGGAGAAGTCGCGGACGAGCTAGTTGCCAAGACCGCTGAGCGGGCCACAGCCTTCCGTACCGGACCGGGGAATGTGGAAGGCACCGACATGGGGCCGCTCATCTCAGAGGTCGCCATCGAACGAGTCAGAGGTGCGTTGGAGGCGGCACCTAGCCAAGGCGCAAATGTCGTCGTAGACGGCCGTGTCAACCTAACGTCCGAGGCCGGCTATTTTATCGGCCCGAGCTTAGTCGACAACGTAAGCGTCGACAGCGACCTCTATCAGAAGGAGGTGTTCGGACCGATTCTGAGTGTGGTGCGCGTCGATGATCTCGACGAAGCACTTCGCATTGTGAACGCCAGCCCATATGGCAATGGTGCGACCATCTTCACCGCAAGTGGAGTGGCCGGTCGCCGGTTCGCTCACAGCGTCCAGGCCGGAAGCGTTGGGATCAACGTTCCCATTCCAGTTCCGATCTCTTGGTTCGGATTCGGAGGTTGGGGCGACTCGCGATTTGGCGATGACGGGCTCAACTACGATGCATATCGCTTCTACACCAAGTCCAAGGTGGTCACCCAACGTTGGACTGAACCCCGAATGGGCGTGTCTCCTCATTTCGTCGCCGCGAGGCATCAATGACGATGATCAATCGCTCCCCATCCTCGCCTTCCGAAGATGCTCGGGAAGGAAGCGCTCCGCGGCTGGATCATGTGGGGATACTTGTCCGCGACCTCGAGTTGGCCACCACACGTTGGCAGAGCAGATTCAACGTCAGCATCGCGCATACTTTCGAGGCACCCTCTCTCGCCATCCGCGCGACGTTTCTCGCCATAGCGTCGGCCAATATCGAGCTGTACACCATCGACGATCCAAAGGTTCTCGATCTCGCGCTGGGCCGAGCCTCGGCAAAGCTCGACCACATTGCGTTGCGGTTCGACGGAAACGCGCGAGAGCTCGATCTAGCTGGATGCACGATCCGCGGGCCCGGACGACCGGACCCGATCGGAGCTCCTTTTCTCATCGCCGACTCAGAGCATGTATGGACGGAGCCACCTGGAATCGACGTACTGCTACAGCTCATAACCCCGACCGAAAGCACACCATAGCGCTGCGAACGCTGGCTCCCGAGTGCCTTCCACCATTTGTGAATGTGGGGTGAGAAACCGGGACCAGAACTGCACCGCGAGTTGGCAATTCAATGTAGACAAGCGGCCACCCGGTACGCCGATCGACCGGGAAGCACAACCAATCCGATTCACACTCACAAGAGGAGAGACCAATGGGACGCATGGACGGAAAGGTCGCCCTGGTAACAGGTGCGGCACGTGGAATGGGACGGGCACACGCAATCCGGCTCGCTGAGGAGGGCGCCAATATCCTCGCCATCGACTGTCCGCCGGACACCGGGCTCCCGTACCCGACCGGATCAGCTGATGACCTCCAGATCACAGTTAAAGAGGTAGAAGCACTGGGACGACGAATCATTGCACACGAGGGAGATGTCCGGAAGCAGTCGTCGCTCGACAAACTGGTTGCTGATGGCGTCAAGGCATTCGGTGGTCTGGACGTTGCGGTCGCCAACGCCGGGATCTGGACCGTACACCCGTTCCACGATATCCCTGAAGACGAGTTCACAGCTGTTCTGGACGTCAATATCACCGGAGTGTGGCGCACCTTGAAGGCAGTGTCGCCGGCGATCAAGGAACGGGGCGGCGGTTCAATCATCGTTACCTCTTCCGGCAACGGCGTGGAGGGATCACCCCATTACGCCCACTATGTCGCGTCGAAGCACGGCGTTATAGGGCTGGCGAAAAGCGCTGCGCTCGAGTTTGGTCAGGACGGAATCCGAGTCAATATCTTGCTCCCAGGGCCGACTGATACTCCAGCCCTCGACTGGCAGGGCGGATATGATCTCTGTGCAGGTAAAGGCCCCGGTCAGGGTGTGAAAGAAGACCTTGAAGGCGCGAAGTACTGGTCTACCCTTCGCGATGTCGGGTTGCTCCCACCACGGGCCATGAGCGAAGCGGTGCTTTGGCTCGCGTCCGACGAGTCTCGTTGGACAACCGGACTCGAGATGCACGTTGACGGTGGCCATATGCTTATGCCAGGACTGAATATGGCAAAGATGGCCGCCGATCAACCGCAGTAACAACTCGACGTACCTTCAACTGGAAGAGAACACACTTCCTGAAGGCTCGCATTTTCCATGCGAGACAAAGCTGAATAGAATAAATCGATCGCAGCGAACCGGTATTTTTTAACCAGTTCGCTGCGATTGCACTGAACGACCCGAACTAATCGGTCTTCGAACGGCCTCTCCATTCCAAACCAAATACCGTTCTGAGCCACACTGTGGTGACCGTCTCAACCATGTCTTCGGTGCGAATTGCATTCTCGCTTCGCATGCTCATAAGTCCCAGGTTTCGTTCGCCCATCCACATTAGCGCTGCCGCCAGTGAACGAGCCGGTGGCCCATCAATAGCCACACCCGTAGCTCTGTCGCGCTCGATCGCAGCGGCCGCGGCATCGATAAAGCGACCCAGTATTTTGTCCCACTGGGCCTGCAAAGTGGGTTCGGCCGCCGCTGCATCACCGACCTCGCGGAGTACATGTCCATGCCGCTCCCACACGACCATGACCTCCGACACTGCATGCTCAATGGCAGCCTCTGGAGAAATTCCAGGAGGTCGCTCGAAGATCATCGATGATGCAGTGAACACATCGGCAGTCACACTCGATAGAAGCGCCGAGAGAACCTGCCATTTAGATTCGAAATAGAAATAGAAGGATGAACGCGACAACCCCGCCCTCTTGGCAAGGTCGTCGATCGACACGTTTCGTAACGGCTCGGTGCGCAGAATCTCGTAAGCACCCTCGAGGATTGCTTGCTCGCGCATGTCACCCTTGAGATTGCGCCTACCCGTCCGAGGTTCGGATGCGTTGAGACCGTTTGAGAACGAAGTCGCCATGGCTACAGACTAGGCTAGATCAACCTGCAAATGTAGCCGGGGGCATGACGTCCGTACACGATATGCACCGCAGCATCGCCCGAGACGGCCGCTCGGATTGCACGGCAGTTCGGTAAAACAATCAGGGCGAATTCCCAGGTCCGTCTTGACCAAGTTGGCATGCCGATCCGACTTAATGTTCATGTAGCAAGTCGACGACCGGTGCGAAATTGGTGACGCGGCACCCATTACGCGATTCGACCCACGTCAGCCTATGAGCCTTGCGTGCAGGGCTCGTGGCCCGCACGAGCGTCACCCATCGACGGCACAGCGCCACGTCGACCCTCCTCCCCATTACATGGGCAAACATCTGGCTAAGTATCTCGACTGCACGTTGATCATACTCGACGCATCGTCTATATTGTACGTACGTGAACCGCGACGGGCAATGTTCATCGGCACGCCCGCGCAACCCGCTCGCGGGGTATCTCGTAACTCGTAATTCAGGTCGGTTCGCTCACTTGCGCGACGGTCCCTCATGTCCCGAAGCGCCGGCGCATCCGTAGCCTCCTGACGCCACGCCAATCCAGGAGAAGTCGTTCGATGTCATCAAATCTCGCAAACAATCTCGTCGAGACTGCTCGGCAACTAGGCGATCGACCCGCGATCCGGCTTGATGAAACCACCTTGAATTACTCAGAGTTCCACCGTGCCGCTGCGGCAGTGGCGGGCGACCTGCATTCGCGAGGTACTCGATCCGGCGATCGGGTCGGCATCGTACTGCCGAACGTCCCTGCGTTTCCGATCATCTTCTACGGGATTCTGATGGCGGGTGCCGTCGCAGTTCCGATCAACCCCATGCTCAAGGACCGGGAGATCACATATTACTTGGAAGACTCTGGGATGGCTCTCATCTATGGCTCGCGATCTCGCGGGGATCTGGTTGCGAAAGCCGCACTAGCAAAGAAGATTCCCGCGCTCTTGGTCGACGACCGTGGTCCGAGTGACGCTGATCTGACCGGGAACCCGATCAATGAACCTGTGGAGCGTAGCCGCGACGACACCGCAGTTCTTCTCTATACCTCTGGGACGACGGGAAGTCCTAAGGGAGCGGAACTCACTCACGAGAATATGTCGACCAATGCTTCGACGACTGCCGAGACTCTGATTCGAACCGGGCCCAATGACGTCATCTTGGGGTGCCTGCCACTGTTCCACGTGTTCGGCCTAACCTGTGGACTGAATGCCGCGGTGAAGTCAGGAGCCCTCCTGACTCTGATCCCCAAGTTCGATGCGGAATCAGCCCTGCGTGTCCTGATTCGAGATGAGGTTACAGTCCTCGAAGGGGTCCCCACCATGTACTCCGCGATGCTCAACTCTCCCGACGCCGACTCCGCCAAGCTATCCCATCTCCGCTGCTGCATCGTAGGGGGAGCGCCGATGCCTGTCGAGGTCCTCAAAGCGTTCGAACGAAAATTCGAATGCGAGATATACGAGGGGTACGGACTTTCTGAAACCGCACCCATTGCTTGCTTCAACCAACCCGGATACCCACGCAAAGCTGGCACGATCGGGATTCCCGTGCGCGGATGCACGCTGCGACTAGTCGACGACGACGACAACGAAATTGTGGGCTGTGATGAGGCAGGAGAAATCCAAATCCGCGGTGAGAACGTGATGAAGGGATACTGGGCTCGTCCGGCTGCCACCGCGGAGGCCATAAGCGACGGCTGGTTCCGTACAGGAGACATCGCCACACGAGATAGCGATGGCTACTACAGCATCGTTGATCGAAAAAAGGACATCATTATTCGAGGTGGTTACAACGTGTACCCACGCGAAGTGGAAGAGGTTTTGTACGAGCATCCAGCTGTTGCCGAGGCAGCTGTTGTAGGTATCAAACACACGCATCTCGGGGAACAAATCGGAGCTGCCGTATCACTCAAACGCGGAGCGCAGGTCGAGCCGTCTGAGATAATCGAGTTCGTTCGCGCCAGGCTCGCCGCGTACAAGTACCCCCGGCAGATTTGGTTTGTCCCTAGCCTCCCAAAAGGACCGACCGGCAAAATTCTTCGCAGGCAAGTTGAGCCGCCCGCCGTAGTCTCTCAACAGTTGACGTAGTCTCTGATACCTCCTAATCCTGTCTGCTACTCTCCGTTTCATGTGAATGGGTGAGGCCGCGGTGTAGCTGAAGTGTCAGTTGTGGGAGTTCGCAAGGCCGCGTCGGAAGGCCGCTTGCCCTCACGGGGTACAGGGTTCCGGTCAATGAGTCTTCGATCGCGCTGACCTCGACGCCTACCTCGGCCGATCTGCCACTGACAACGCTCCGGTCGACCGGGTGGAAGCGTTGTACTGCCGGGTGTCCGGCTCGACTGGGCAGGAGTCCCCGCTCGCTAATCGGGAGAAGATGTTGCGCGAGAGCGCCACCGGAGTCGTGTATCGGGTGTACAAGGATCGCGGTTCGGGTGCGGGAAACGCGGGCAGGGTTGGACCGGATGCTCGACGACGCCGCCAACGGTCACTTTCACGGTGGTGCGGGTGATGTGGCGGGATCGGTTGGCCAGGTTCGGTGTCGCGTGGATCGAGGCTACTTGTCGGTGGTCGGGGTTACGGTCGAGGTCCTGCGGGAGCAGGGCGACACATCGGTGGGGGAAGTGTTGATCGATGACTTCATGGCGTTGCTGGCGTCGTTGTCGGGCCGGTTCTATCAGTTGCGGTCGAGGCTGAATCAATGCCGTCTTCTCGGCCGATGCGGCAGCACGGTTTGCGGGGGTAATCCGATGAAGACGGTGGACACGCAGAAGCGGCAGCGAAAAGAAGTGGTCCGCGCCGATCGCGTGCTGTGTCAGGTGCGGGTCGTGGGCTGGCTCGGAATTCGCGGGCACTACATCGCTGCTGCGATGCGTGCCAGCGACATTGCCACACCGCTGGACATCAAGACCGCAAAGGGTGGGGTCGGTGGCACCGAACCAGCGCCGGACTGGTTCGCCGAACTGCTCGCCGAGAAAGCGGCCCGCACCGCGCACCGCGCACCGCACCGCAGCGCAGCGAAGAAAGCTCAGCCCCTCACAGACGCACAGGCGGAAGAGCTCCGCACCGACCGGGTGTATCAGCTGCTCGACGCCGGGAAGCTGCGGCTCAACGACGAGGAGATGGTCACCGTCGACGACGTCGTGTTCCGTGCGTCGAAAGACCTCGTCGAGGGAGCTGTAGAGGAAGATCTGTGTGCGGGGGAACTGTCGGAGTTGCGGGTGGTCGGAGTGAACCCCCACGATGACCGTACTTGGTGGGTGCACGCTGGACCTTGCGAGGGAACGGGAGATTGCTGCTGTCCGAAGAATGAGGCACCGCGCGCATCGCTGACTGTGGTACTCGGCGGGGCGAGGTGACCGTTGCCGAGGCCGGATGTACCGTGCCGCGCCAGTTCTCGTACACGACCCGCCCGTACGCGGCGGTCGACGACGCTACCGGCGCCTCGCTCGGGCTCGACGACATCGATATTCGTGTGCGGTGGCTGCTCGAGTTGATCGGCGCCGCGCAATCGGAGTTGATGTTCCGGCTGTGGCAACCGGCCACCTTCGATGCCCTCGCTGCCGGACGTGACGGTCAAGACCGGAAGCTCCCGATGCAGGGGCATGTCGCTGCGGCGCGTCTGGGGTGGAACCCGACCTACCCCACCGATGTGTACGTGCCCTCGCGGGTGACCCGGGTGGCCACCGCCCAGGCGATCGGCACGCTGCGCACCTTGGCGTACCGGGATACCGCGATTAGTTCCCTGTCGGCCAGGTTCGACCCGGCTACCGGCCGACTGGCGCCGCCCACCACGGCCGGCGAGTGTGTGCCGGCCGGCTTCGCGCGCGGCGTGGTACGGCAACTCGCAGCGCGCTCGCGCGGCACTGGAAGCGGGGGTGGTCCCACCACGTGCTTGCGGATCACCGACGTGCAGGGACCGCCGCAGACGTCGGTGATGGCGAGGCTTTCCGCCGCCGATCACCAACTCTCGCAGATCACCGTCGCAGACGGTGTGATGGTGTTGACGCTGAAACTTCCCACACATGAGGCCCCGACAGGTCGGGCGCAGTGGCGGCGGGTCCGGTTGATCGCCGCGATCCCACCGCACCTGCACAGCAGAGCAATCACGGAGTGGCATCTGCCGACTCTCGTCCTCGACCACCGAGGTGTGCTGCTGCGCTGCGCTGCCACAGAACAGATACCCACTGCTGATCTGAACGCGGCAACAACCGCGGTGGGAGTGGATTGGTCACCGGCCACCCTCGGTGCCGCCGCGATCGTCACCGAACGCCCGGACGGGTTGGTCTCGGACTACCGGGGCTTCACCTATGACGACCGGGGCCTGGGTATCGAGCTGGCCCGCCTGCAAGCGGAAGGTCAACGCCTGCACCGCAAGGCCGCACGACTGACGCGGCTCGCTGAGACCGCACCACCCGAGGTGCGCGCCGACCTGGAAGAGAAGATCGCGGTCCTCGACGCCCACCGCACCGCGGTTGGTGGGCCCGGCACGCCCGTCGCCAGGCGCGGCGCCACACGCAGGCCGACTGATCAACCGCACACCCTTCCGCGCCACACGAACTGATCGACCGCAGCTGCGGGTCAGTATGGCGGGACGGGGTGGCGTGTCGATGTACCCTCCTCCGGCGGTTACCAGGCCACCCCGGTGTCCCCGCGGGTCGAGCTGCGCCGCGCCCCGCCCTGGATCGTTCTTTTGACCTGCTGGTCTTGGCGATCCTTATCGACGAAAGCCGGGGATCAACCCGCAGCTTCAACGTCCTGTCGGCCTTTCAGTCCTCACGACATCGAGGTGCGGCGTCGCCTAACTCTGCGCGGGTCGAAGTTGGGACGAGTAACTTCGAGTGGGCAAACAATCGACACGGTTCGGCAATCCGAGGGCCTTCATGATGGAGTTTGATCCCTTCGCTACCCGTCCGGATGTGGCCGGGTCGGTCGTCGCGGACTTGGCGGCGGCTGGGTTCGTCGACGCCGCGGAAATCGGCCGCGGGGGCTTCGGGGTCGTGTACCGCTGCCGGCAGCCCGCGCTCGATCGCACCGTGGCCGTGAAGGTGCTGACCGGGGACCTCGACGAGGACAGCCGTGCGCGATTTCTGCGTGAGCAGCGTGCCGCGGGCCGGCTGACCGGCCATCCCAACGTCGTCAACGTCCTGCAGGTCGGAGTCACCGAACACGACCGGCCGTACATTGTCATGCCCTTCTATGCCCACGACTCTCTCGATGCACGCATCCGAAGACGGGGTCCGCTGACGCTGGAGGAGGTGCTGCGCGTGGGCGTCAAGATCGCCGGTGCCCTCGAAGCCGCGCACGGCCTCGGCATCCTCCATCGCGACGTCAAGCCGGCCAATATCTTGCTCACCGATTACGGTGAGCCCGCGTTGACCGACTTCGGTATTGCGCACATCTCGGGCGGGTTCGAAACCACCGCCGGAGTTGTGACCGGATCGCCGGCCTTTACAGCACCCGAGGTCATTGCCGGTGGCGCACCGAGTCCGGCCGCCGATGTGTACGGTCTGGGCGCGACCGTGTTCGCCGCCGCCACCGGGCATGCTGCGTTCGAGCGCCGGAGTGGTGAGCAACTGGTCGCCCAGTTCGTCCGGATCACCACCGCGCCGACGCCGGACCCGAGAGAGCACGGCATCGCCGACGATGTCAGCACCGTGATCGAGGCCGCGATGGCAATTGATCCTGCCGGTCGCCCATCCGTTGGGGAACTGGGCCAGCAGCTGCGGCGCCTGCAACGCGAGCATGGCTTTCCGGTCGACGACATTGCCGGCCGCACGTTTCACGACGAAACCGACAACAGCGCCCCCAGTCACACGCCACCAACGCAACCATCCCACGATGATGCGCCGCGAGCCCCGCATCCGGGCCGCACCGGGGCGCTGCCGCTGGAGTTGACCAGCTTCATCGACCGTCGGGAGGAGACGGCGAAGGTCGCTAGCTTGCTGTCGACGGCCCGCATGGTGACCTTGACCGGGATGGGAGGGGTGGGCAAGACCCGACTGGCGCTGCGAGTCGCAGATCGAACGCAATCGCGTTTCGCTGATGGTGTGTTCCTGATCGAGCTGGGCGAGCTGCGCGACGACTCGCTTGTCGTCAACCTGGTGGCGGATGCGCTGGGTCTCCGAGACCGAGCTGCGAGGCCACTTCTCGAGGTCCTCACGGAATTCCTTGCCCCGCACGAAGTGCTACTCGTTCTGGACAACTGCGAGCAGGTGGTCGACGCGGTCGCGAAACTCTCCGAAGCGCTGCTCCGCACCAGCCCGGGCCTGCGGATGCTGCTGACCAGCCGGGAGCCGATCGGTATCAGCGGCGAAATAGCGCTACCGATCGCCCCGCTTGCGGTACCCGACGCCGACCATCTGCCGAGACGGTTGCCCGGCAACGACGCGTTGGCACTGTTCGCCGAGCGGGGCGCCGCGGTCATGCCCGGCTTTGAGGTCACCGGCGACAACAAGGTGACCATCGCCCGGATATGCCAGCGCCTCGACGGCCTGCCGTTGGCGATCGAGCTGGCCGCGGCGCGACTTCGGGCGATCTCCCCGGAGGAGATTCTGCAGCGACTCACCGACCGCTACCGGTTCCTGACTCGCGGACGCAGAGACGCTCCGTCGCGGCAACAGACCCTGCGGATGTGCATCGACTGGAGCCATGACCTGTGCACACCCCTGGAACAACTGATGTGGGCTCGTCTGTCCATGTTCGCAGGTAGCTTCGAACTCAATGCGGCCGAGCAGATCTTCGGGCAGGACCCGACCGTTGACGATTTCCTGGACACCGTCACCTTTCTCGTCGACAAGTCGATTCTCATTCGAGAGCAGTCGGCTCCGGTCGCTCGGTTCCGGATGCTCGAGACGGTGCGCGACTACGGTCGGGAGAAGGTCCGTTCCGGCGCCGACTACTCCGAGCTGCGCATCCGATACAGAAATTGGTACGTGCAGCTGTCCCTGGACGCCGAGGCTGACTGGGTCGGCCCGCGGCAACTCGAGTGGCTGACACGATTGGTCGCCGAACTGCCGAATTTACGACAGGCACACGAATATTGTCTCTCCGAAGACCCCGAGTCCGGGCTTGGCATGGCCGCAGCGCTGTTCCCTCTCTGGCTATCGCGCGGTTTGTTGACCGAAGGACGGCGCTGGATCGATCGACTATTGGCTCTGTCGCCCCGCACCGTAGGCGTTGACCGCGCTAAAGCAATACTCTGGGCCAGCGTGATGGCGGGAGTGCAGGGCGACCTGCAGGCCTCGACTATCCTCATCCACGCCGGACGGACGCTCGCCGATCGATCGGCCGATCCTCTGCTGCAGGCGCACATCGACCTTGCCGAAGGTTACCGGGCCCTGTACGGCGGCGACGTCGACTCTGCACAAGTCCATTTCGAAGCCGCACGACCAACCTACGCCGCCGTGCCGAGTGCACTTGCCCTCCACATCCTCTTGTTGCAGGGTCTCGGGTTCGCGTACGAGTTGCTCAATCACACGGAGCGCGCCATCGAATGTTACGAGAGTGCACTCGCGGTCACCGAAGAGCGCGGTGAAGCAGTGCATCGGTCGTATTTGCTGTGGGCCCTGGCCGTGGTGGTGTGGCGACACGCCAATACGGAGCGGGCGAACGACCTACTCCAACAGGCACTTCGCGCTGCTCGGAAAGTCAATGAGCGGCTCGTCATCAGCATGTGCCTACAGGCACTCGCGTGGATCGCGGCCGAGGAAGGTGCTTTCGAACGAGCCGTAGTGTTGACCTCAGCTGCAGAGAACCTGAGCAATGCCATGGAGAGTTCCCCGATCTTCGTCTCTGGGTTGGTCCAGTACCGCGAGAGATATGAACGGGATACACGGAGGGAGCTGAGCGAAAAGGAATTTGCCGCAGCTCAAAGAAAAGGGAGCAAGCTGGGAGTGGAGTCCGCGGTCGCCTACGCACTCGGTGAGCAAAGTCCGGCGTCATACACACCGACCACTGGACAGGCCGGACCGACTAAGCGGGAGCGTGAGGTCGCCGAGCTGGTCGCCGAGGGGTTGACCAATCGAGAGATAGCGTCCCGCTTGACGATATCTGTGCGTACCGCACAGGGGCACATCGAACACCTTCTTGCCAAGCTGGGCTTCACCTCGCGTGCCCAGATCGCTGCATGGGTAGTGGAATCACGGCGAACCATGCCCTGACACACTGTGGTAGGGACGCTCAGTCTCTACAGGCGCCCGGAAATTCGTGACGTAGGTCGTTCAGCGCCGATAGCCGAATCGGCCAGCGTGTCAATGGTTGAACCGGTCGATGAGCCATTGCACAGCGGTCGGATTGTCGAGGAGAAGTCCGGCCCCATGCCCCGCGACCCCGAGCTGCGGTAGCAGCGGAGGCGTGTCGAGGTGCGCCACGGTTACGTCGGCGCCCGCACCACGCCAGGCGTTCTCCAAGCCGTAGGTGTCCGCGGCGGGGGTGACGTCGTCGTTGACGTTCTGAGCGAGGAGAACGGGATCAGCGGGGGCTGGTGTGCCCAGGTTGAAGCTGTCGAGAACGGCCCGGATCGCGGGATTGGCTTGCAGTTCGTCGATGATGGGTCGGCCACTGACCGTCAACGAACTGGTGGGCTGATAGGCATGGAGTAGGGCGTTCACGTTGCATTCGGTTGCGGTGCGGTGCAGGAAATCGATCCCGTCGGAGTTGAGCATCGTGATGACGGCATCCGTGAATTCCGGGTGGCTGGCCAGCAGACCGTTGAGGAAGAACCCGATTACATCGGTGAGCGCTTTACCGTCGACGTTCGACAGGGTAGAGGCGACGTTCGCGGGCGGTGCGCCGACAACGGTGCCCGCGAGGTTGAGATCGGGAGCGTAGCTGCGGGCTAGTTGGGCGGCGCCACCGGCTGCCGAGCCGCCTTGCGAGTATCCCCAAATTCCTACCGGCGCTTGCGGTGTCGCCGCGCCGAGGCGAATGGCGGCGCGTGTTGCGTCAAGCACGGCGTGCGCTTCGGGTACCGGTTGCAGGTACGTGTGTGCGCCCGGGGTACCGAGCCCCTCATAGTCGGTGACCACGACAGTGATGCCGCGTGCCAGCAGCGACACGACGTCGAGAATGTATAAGTTGGGCATCGGTGTTCCGGCACCATCGATAGTGATGCCGTCGGCGATCAGTTTCGAGGGGGCGCAATTGTCGCCCGCGCCGATCGTGCCGAACGTATAGCTGACGAGGGGACGTGGCCCGGACCCAGACCACGCCGCGGTCGGCTCCAGAATCGTTCCGGTGACCGCGACCGGCGCGCCAACCGTGTCGGAGGAGAGATACATGATTCGGGTGGCGGACGCGGCCGGTACCAGGGCCGCCGATGGCGAACCACCCAGCGGGCGGAAGGGTTCGCTGCGGATCAGATCCCCACTGTTACCGGCGGGCAACGGATTCGGTGGAAGATAGAAATCTGCTGCGGCTGCGGCTGCGGCGGTTAGCGGTTCGGCCACCACTTGTCCAGCCGACCCGAACATGGCCACCGCAGCGAGCGTGACTGCCGCGGCGGTCACGGCGCGAAAACGACGACGATTCATCCGAACCCTCCTAGGGGGTATTGGTGATGTGGATCACAACTCTGGCATGGCTCGGTATAGGACCGAAACCCCCGAATGGGGGGCGCGGAGAACATCTGCTGCAGGCGATGCGCCGCGGTTCCAGGCATGCCGTGAGGAGGCCAACATTCTCTGGTAGCTCGGAGACGAGTTGGCGACGCAGCATGAGCATTCCGCGGCGCTCGCAGCTGCCGAGCATGAGCAACCGGTCCCGTGGTTGTGGTCACACCCAAGACCGATCACCAACGCCGAAAGCCTGGTCAGGAGAACGGCCGCTAGCGGGAGGGTTCCGTGGTGCACGCATGTGTAACGTTCGCATCGATCCCGGTTTTACGACGTGATTCTTGGCGAAGTTTCAATCCAGGGCAGACATTTGGGTGAGGAAGTCGTGGTGGTCGTAGTGCACGGTGTAGTTCTTCACCCGGCCTTCGGCGAATGTCCAGAATTCCCCCAGGGTGATGTCGAGGGACCGCCCCGTCGGTGGAATGCTCGAGCCGTCCGGCAGCGGGAGGTCTTCCGTGTGCGTCCCGGTCACGCGCAATTCGAAGGCGATCTCGTCGCCATCGACCACGACGCGGCGTGGATGATGGCGGAGGTCGGGAAACGTCGCGAAGAACCCCGCCATCCACAGGCACACATAGGGGGCACCGACCTGAGTGAATCCAGGAGCGACAATCTCGCACTCGGGATCAAGCATCGATTCGACCCGGTCGAAATCGTGCGCATCGACGTAGGCGAAGAAATTCTGTATGAAATCAGAAGTGACAGCAGGGGTGTCGATAGACATCGAGTCAGATCCTTCATGGTTGAACACGGTGATGTGTTGATGGATGGGGTTTGTGTACCAATGGTTGGGGCCGTGGTCCTGAGTCCGGAAAGGCGCTGCGCCGGTCGGTGCGAGGTGGCGTGGGCGGTCCCGTTGCGGACCGCCCACGCGGCGTCACAGACGGGAGGGACACTCTCGCCACGACGATCGAACATGCTTCCCGGTATCTAGTGCTCAGTCGAACACGATCACCGGTTTGATGACCGACCCCGCGGCGGCTGCCGCGAGCGCCTCGTTGATTTCCGGCAGTGTGTAGGTCTCGATCAGTTTGTCGAAGGGGAACTGTCCGTTCTTCCACAGGTCGACCAACTGTGGGATGAACTGGTGGGGGTCGACGTCGCCTTCGATGACCCCGGTGAGTGTGCGACCGAGTAGAAGATGGCCTTGGTCGATCACGATGTCGTTCTCGAGGCCTTGTAGTCCGAGGGTGGCGCAGATGCCTGGGGATCGCAGCACTGCCAGCGCCTGTTGCACGACGGACTCGAGCCCTACGGCGTCGACGCTGAAGTCGACACCGTTGGCGCTGATGTCGGTGACCGCCCACGCGAGGTCGTCGATCGCATTGGGGTCGAGGGTGTGGGTGGCGCCGAGCTCGGTGGCCAGGTTCAGACGTTCCGGATTCGGATCGATCGCGATGATCGGTGTGCAGCCGAGCGCTTTGGCCGCCATGAGAGCGCTGAGCCCGACCGCGCCGAGACCGAACACCGCAATGCTCTGCCCGGGTTTTGCCCGCAGGACACTCATTACGGTGCCGGCCCCGGTCTGCAAGCTGCAGCCGAGGGGCCCCAACAGGTGTAGGGGCAAGGATTCGTCGACCTTGACGGCGTTGCGTACGCTCGCGACGGCGTGGGTTCCGAACGAGGATTGGCCGAACCAGTTGCCGTGGACCGGTTCGCCGTCACGGCTCATCGTGGTCGAGCCGTCCAAGCGTGTGCCGAAGTAATTCAGCGCCGCGAACAACTCACAGTAGGCCGGCCGACCCGAGGTGCATTGGGTGCATGTTCGGCAGGAGTCGAAACTGACCACGACGTGGTCTCCGGGTACGAGGGTCGTCACCTCGGACCCGACCTCTTCGACGATCCCGGATGCTTCGTGTCCGACCACCGCCGGCAAGGGCAGGGGAACACCACCGCGCAGAGCGGTGAGGTCCGTGTGACAGATCCCGACGCCGGCGACGCGGATCCGGATCTCGTCCTCGGCGAGCGGTCCGACTTGCACGTCGACAACGGTGAGCTTCTCGTCCGGCGCCTCGAACAGCGCGACACGTGCGTGGCTCATCGGTCCACCGCCGTCGGGGCCGCGGGCAGGACGAGGTCGTATACCTTGCGGTCGAGGGACCGCGAGAGGTCGACGTGGACGAACTTCTCCTCGGTGTACTCGTCGAGCGCGTGAGGCCCGAGTTCGCGGCCGTTCCCGCTCTGCTTGTAACCGCCGAAGGGGTAGAGCGCGTTGACCATGTGCCAGTCGTTGATCCAGACGGTGCCCGACTCGATTCGCGCCGCGACGTCGAGTGCCGCTTCGAGGTCTTCGCTCCACACCCCGGCCGACAATCCGTACTCGGAGTCGTTGGCGATCGCGACGGCCTCGTCGACGGTGCGGTACTTCAGAACCGACAGGACGGGACCGAAAATTTCCTCACGAGCGATGCGCATGTCGGGCGTGACGTCTGTGAAGATTGTCGGGCGCACCCAGTGCCCCTGCTCGAATTGCGTTCCGGTGGGGGGTTCGCCGCCGAACGCGAGGGTTGCGCCCTCCTTCTGGCCGATTTCGATGTAGTCGAGGATCCGGGCGTGTTGCTCGGCGGAGATGACTGGGCCGATGTCTGTGTCGAACTCCGACGGGTCGCCGACCTTGATGGTCGCCGCCCGCTGCACCAGGCGGTCGACGAACTCGTCGTGCAGGCTTTCGGGCAGCAGCAACCGGGTTCCCGATTCGCATGCCTGACCGGCGTAGAGGAAGCAGGCGAAGAGTGCCCCGTCGACCGCGGAGTCGATATCGGCGTCGGCGAGCACGATGTTCGGTCCCTTGCCGCCGAGTTCGAGGGTGACCTTCTTGATGTTCTCCGCGGCGAGCTTGCTGATCTCCCTGCCGACCGCCGTCGACCCGGTGAAGGCGATTTTGCGTACGTCCGGGTGTGCGGCGAGGCGGGCACCGACCTCTTCGCCGGCACCGGTGACGATGTTGAGGACGCCTTTCGGCAGCCCGGCTCGTTCTGCGGACTTGGCCAGTTCGAGCACGGTAAGGGGCGTCTTTTCATCGGGCTTGAGCACGATGGTGTTGCCGGCCGCCAGGGCGGGACCGAGTTTCCATACAGCAAGCAGCAGCGGGAAGTTCCACGGCACGATGCCGCCGACCACACCGATCGGTTCCCGGCGCACGATTCCGGATGCCAGTGTGGGGTAGAACAATTGCGGTCCTGACCGCTCGAATTCGTAGGTGCGGGCCAAGTCGGCGAAGTACTGCAGGTGCGAGATCGAATACCCGACGTGGAAGGCCATTGCCTGGCGGACGGTGACGCCGTTCTCCTTGACGTGCAGAGCGACCAGGTCCTCCATGCGCTCGGACAGGTCGGCGACAATTGCCGACAAGATGTCGGCGCGTTCGTCCGGCGTCTTCGAGCGCCATTCGCCCCGGGCGTGGGCGGCTTTGGCTGCGGCGACCGCCTGGTCGAGGTCCTCGACGGAGCCTCGGGCGGCGGTGGCGACCAGTTCGCCGTTCGCGGGGTCGATGATGTCGAACGTGCGGTCGGTATCGACCCAATGACCGTCGATGAACTGGGTGTAGTGCGGTGTGGCTGTCATGCGATGTCCTTGCTCGGGTGCTGGGGGATCAGCTGTGCTGGGCGTCTTTCTCGGCGACCAGGTTCTTGTAGATCGGGAACAGTGGCTTGGAGATCGGAATCAGCTTGAGGATCTTCGACACCGGGCCCTTTGCCTTGACCTGGCCCTTGGCCAACCCCACCGCCACGTTGTACTCACCGCGCCAGAACTTGTTGCCGTTGTCGGCGGACATCGCCAACCGGACATCCGGGATGAGGTCGTTTTCGC
This sequence comes from Rhodococcus sp. ZPP, assembly GCF_017656075.1. Taxonomy (NCBI): domain Bacteria; kingdom Bacillati; phylum Actinomycetota; class Actinomycetes; order Mycobacteriales; family Nocardiaceae; genus Rhodococcus; species Rhodococcus sp. ZPP. The sequence goes on along the minus strand of NZ_CP058638.1, from coordinate 3,168,330 downwards.
CTTCGATCACCTCGATGCCTTCTGGCTTCAGTGCGACGGTGATCGACGAATCGGGGTTGGTGTAGTCGAGTCGGAGGATGATGTCGGCTTCCTTGAGCGCCGGGCCGGCGGTCGGTTCGTCGTTGGCTGCGCGGAAGACTCCACCCAGGTAGCGGTAGACCTCGGCGGCGTCGGTGAAGTAGCTCATGGTGTTATCCCTTTCGGATGGGTAGTGGTGGGTGCTGACCGAATTGGAGTCAGACCGATCGGCTGCGGCCCGCCCAATAAGGTGCGCGCAGGTCGCGTTTGAGGATCTTTCCTGTCGCGTTGCGCGGCAGGCTCGGAACGATGTCGATGGTGCGGGGTCGCTTGTACCCGGCCAGATGAGCGGCGCAGAAGTCGAGCAGTTTGTTTTCGTCGATGTCGGCGCCGCTGTTCGCGACCACGACCGCGTGGACCACTTCCCCCCACTTGTCGTCGGGAACGCCGAAGACGGCGACTTCCGCGACGTCGGGGAATTCACTCACCACACGTTCCACCTCGGCGGGGTAGATGTTCTCACCGCCGGAGATGATGACGTCCTTGACCCGGTCTTCGACGTAGTAGAACCCATCGGAGTCCCGTCGGCCGGCGTCGCCGGTCTTGAACCACTCGCCATCGAAACTGGCGACGGTGTCCGCCTCGAGCTTCCAGTATCCCGCCATCACCTGCGGTCCGCGGATCTGGAATTCCCCGACCTCGCCGACGGGCACCTCGTCCCCGGTGGCCGGGTCCACCACCCGGACCTCGGCATCCTCGATCGGCTGGCCTGCTGAGTGGAGGCGCTCGGGCCGGGCGGGATCGCGGTGGTCTTTCGGCCCGAGTACGCAGAACACTCCAGAGGCTTCGGTCATGCCGTAGACCTGGTAGAAGTCGACATCGAAGGTGCTCATCGCCTCTCGCAGGAGGGGTTCTGGCATGGGTGATCCGCCGTATCCGAGGCAGCGCAGCGAGGGGAAGTCCCGTGCGGACACACCCGGGACCTGCAGGAAGAACCGGATGACGGCGGGGACGAAGAACGCGTGGGTGACCGAGTGGCGGGTGATCTGATCCAGAACCATCGCGGGAACGACCTCGCGTACGAGGACCGTCTCCGCGCCCTGCGCCATCGCGGCGAGTGCCCAGCTGGTGCCGCCCACATGAAACAGCGGCATGGCCACCATATTCACGCTGTCTCGGGCGAAGCCGAAAGCCGCGCTCGCCGCAATGCTGTGCGCGCCCACGGAGCGGTGCGTCAGCATGGCACCCTTTGGGTGCCCGGTGGTGCCGGAGGTGTAGAGCTGCAGGAAGCAATCCTCCGGATGGGCTGAATGAGCGATGTGGCGTGGCGGCGCCGTGTCGAGCCACGCCTCGTATTCGTCCGCCTCACCACCGAGGACGATGATGGTGCGCACATGGTCGAGGTTCGGCTTGATCGACTCGACGACATCGACGAATTCGGCGCCGAGGATCAGCAGTTCGGCCTGGCTGTCGTTGATGACGTAGGTCAATTCGGACGGTGCGAGGCGGTAGTTCAGTACCGCGTTGGCCGTTCCGGCCAAGGCGCACGCCAGTGTCGTCTCGATGCTGGCAGGGTGATTCTTGTCCAGGAACGCGACCCGGTCACCGGGCGCCAGCCCGAGTGCCGACTGTGCTGCGGCGTTACGCCGCACACGGTCCGACAATTGTTGCCATGTCCACGACTCGTCCCCGAATCGCAGGGCGACTCGGGTGGGATCCTGCGATACCCAGTAGGTGATCGGGTCGAAGACATGGTGGATGGGTGAAGCCATCAGGCACCTCTCGAGGGAAGTTGTTCAGTCCGTTTCGTCCGACTCAGCTAGTGACCGTACGCACGGTCAGTAAAGCAGAGGCGTGACGTACAGCACAAGGGGTCACCGAAGAAGTTGGGCGAAAAATCCGAATATGGAGAGCCTTCGGCGCTGGGGCTACCCAGTCGGGTGCTGTGCCGAGTGCCCAGTGGGGACACTTATCGGTAGGAATGTGACTTCTATTTGGCGAATCATTGCTGCGCAATAAGATTCGGCTGGCGTGCGCGCTGAGCGCCGGGTCGAATGGGCACGCATATGCGCGGCCGCCTGACTACTCATGGCCCTGGTATTCAGCGACCCGACCCGGTGTAGAAGTAGCGCGTGGCCGGAGAGAGTCTCTACACGGATGGGCCCAGCACCGAGTGGTGACCGATGCCCCTTTTTCCACTACGTGCCTGGCGGGCGTGGTCCACCGTCGTCGTGGCGCGAGCGTTGGTCTCGCCGCGACGCGGTGTACTGGTCAGAATGCAGCGAGCCCGCTGCCGGATTCGGCGGACGCTTCGAGCAGGCACTGCCGCGCGGTCTGGGCAGCCAGACCCTTCGGATCCGCCAACGCCGGCAGCGCTGTGCGACGGACCAGGAGGCTGCCCAGCACGAGATCGACCAGGGCGGCCCCGACCTCTTCGGCGGATTCGTCACCGCTCGGGTCGAACCAGGTGTAGGCCCATTGCGCGGATCCGAACATCAGCAGTGACTGAATCCGCAGATCAGTTTTTCGAAGCCGTCCCGTGGCGATCCCGGCTTCGATCACGTCACGCACCAGCTGGATATATTCGGCGCGTAGTTCGAGTCCCTCGGTGTCGATATCGAGCGCTGCCAGGCGCATGACCTCGCGCTGGAACGCGATCGTGGCGTCGCGGTCGTGCTCTTGGTAGAGGATGAACGCGAACAGCAGTCCCGCGAGTTGCTGCTCGGGATGATCGAGTTTGCCGATCAGTAGCTTCGCTTCGGTGAGGCGGCGGCGCATGTAGGACGTGTGCAGGGCGGCGAGCAGGCGATCCTTGGTGCCGTAATGATGGACGATCGTGCCCTTGGAGATCGACAACTCGTTGGCAATGTCGCTCAGGTTCGTCCCGTCGTAGCCGAACTGCGCGACGTTGTGCGTGAAGACCTCGAGGATCTCGTTGGCTTTTCCGGCCAGCCGGGTACCGGCCTTTGCCATCGCGCTACCTCCACCTCGTTCACGGTCCTGATTGTGCAGTCAGTCTAAGCGCTGTGTGATCACTCGTGGATCCGGCGCACCGTCGATGTGATGGTCAGGTGGCGAGAACGAACGTGGGAATCGCTTCACCGTCGGCAAATTCGGTGATGCGCAACCGCACCGGTGTGCATACCGGGACGTCGGACGCGGTGGCGACGTCGAGGATGCGGCTGGCAATCCACGGTCCTTCTCGGAGCTCGACCAGCGCAAGGACGGTGGGCTCGGGCGCACTCGCGTGATCGACGACTGCGGACACCACCACCCCGTCACCAGTGGAGCAGACCCACGTGAGCTCGTCGCTGTGGCATGAGCTGCAGCTGAGGGTGTCGGGCCGGCCGATATGCCCACAACGGGTGCATGACCGCAAGATCAACCTGCCCTCCCGGAGGGCATCGAAGTACGGTGCCGAGGTCTCGTCCCGGACGGCGGGAATTGTCATCGTGTTCCTTCTCCGTTGCTGGTGTTCACCCCGAGTTGGTGGCGAGAACCAGGGTGCCGTGGTGGTCGAGAATGCCGCCGTTGCCGCTGACGATGGCGGTGGCGTGCTCACGGACCTGCCGTCGGCCGCCTTCTCCTCGCAGTTGCGTGAGGGCTTCTATCAACGGGGTCATGCCCCACAGATAGAAAGAGGACAGTTGCCCGCCGCCGGTGTTGGTGGGCAGGGTGCCGCCGGGGGCGAGTGCCCCGCTGGCGGCTAGTTCCCCGGCTTCGCCCTTACCGCAGAATCCGTAGTCCTCGAGCGTCACCAGGAGGGTGTAGGTGTAGCAATCGTAGATTTCCCGCAGATCAATGTCGTCGACGGTCATTCCGGCCATCTTCAACGCCGCCGGCCCGGATATGGCGGCACCGGTCACGAGGCCGAAATCGCTGTCACGTTCGAGGACGTACCCCGGGTGGGCTTGGCCCCACCCGCGGACGTACACCGGCGTATTCGGTAGATCCCGTGCCCGCTCCGGGGTGGTCACCACGACTGCGGCACCACCGTTGGAGACGAGGCAGCAGTCGAGCAGATGCAGCGGTTCGACCACCCATCGAGACTGGTGGTACTCATCCAGGGTCAACGGTGCTCGCATCTGGGCCACCGGATTGTCGAGTGCCCACGCCCGCTGAGACACCGCCACGGCGCCGAGGTGGGAGGAGGTGAGGCCGTAGTGGTCCATGTAGCGGCGAGCCGCCAGAGCGTAGCGGTGATTGACGCTGGTGAATCCGGCTGCGGTCTCCGCGCTGCGGAACCCCGTCGCGGTCAGGGAGCTTGCCCGGTAAGCGTGCGCTCCGCCGGTGTCCCGCTTCTGGGGGTCGTCGGCGAAAACGCACACCACTACCTCCGCTTCGCCGGACAGCACCGCCTTCGAGGCCTGGGCGATCATGATGGCGGCCGAGGCGCCGAATGCATTGATCTCGCTGAGCAGCCGCAAATTTCCGAGCCCCAGGGTGCGGGCGAGGGTCAGGTTCAGATCGGTTCCCGTGCGGGCGTTGACGAGGAGCCCGTCGATGTCGCCGAGGGACAGTCCGGCATCGGCGACAGCCAACCGGACCGCCTCCGCGGCGAAACCACGCGCGGTCTTCCCGTACACCTTGCCCACCTCGGTGAGGCCGTATCCGACGATGGTGGCGTTGCGCTCTGGCATGGCCCTCTTTTCTGCAGTGTGTCCGGGTGGGCCTTGTGTCAGCGGCCCGCGTCGAGCGTCGCGTCCTTGGGCGGGCGGGTACGCGCGTAGTCGAGCGCCTGCTCCCAGCTCGCGCTCTTGGCGATCAGGGCACGATATTTCATGATGTGGGACTGGTGGTCGAGGGCAAGTGCGCCCACGACCCGGTCGCCGCGCCGGTAGAGCGCCACGAACTGTCCGTCGTCGAGATGTCCAGTGACAACGCGTATTTCGTCGGCCTCGGGCACTCCCACGAACTGAATGCGGGTGTCGTACCAGTCGGACCAGAAATAGGGCACGGTACGGTACGGCTTCGCGGCTCGCGGGTCGAGTGCGTTGCGGACGGCGAGGGCTCCCTGCTCGGCGGCACTGGTCCAGTGCTCGAGCCGCATGGATGCCTCGAAGAGTGGGTTGTGCCAGCGGGCGACGTCCCCGGCGGCGTAAACCCCCGGCAGCGTGGTCGCCATGGTTTCGTCGCAGACGACACCGCGGTCGAGTGTGATGCCCGAGGTCTCGAGCCACTCGGTGGCGGGGTCCGCACCGACGCCGACCACGACCAGATCGGCCTCGAGTGTTGATCCGTCCGACAATTGCACGGCCTCGACATGTCCGTTGCCGAGAACTTTCTCGACCCCGACGCCGCAGCGCAGGTCCACTCCGTTGCGTCGGTGAAGGTCCGCGCAGGCACGGCCCATGTCCGTACCGATCGCGCGCACCAGGGGAACCGGCAGCGACTCCACCACGGTGACGTTCAGGCCTCGTTTGCGTGCCCCCGAGGCAACCTCGGAGCCGATGAATCCGGCACCGACGACCACTGTGCGGGCCCGGTTGTCGAGGGCGGCGCGGACGGTGACCGCGTCGTCGAGTGTGCGTAAGGTGACGACGCCGGTCATGGCGGCCGTTCCCGGCAGCATCCGCGCCGACGATCCGGTCGCGATGACGGCGATGTCGTAGGGCAGTGAGCCGTGCGAGGTGTGGATTGCTTTCTCGTCCGGGTCGAGATGGGTGGCGGTGGTGCCGAGACGCAGGTCGATTCCGGCGTCGTCGAGGGCGCTGCGGGCACGGAAGGTGGTGTCCGGAGGGGTTGGTCCAGGGTCGAGGTACGTCTTCGACAACGGGGGGCGGTCGTAGGGCAGGTGTTCCTCGGCGCCGACGAGGGTCACCGTTCCGGGGAATCCCGCCTTGCGGGCTGCCTCGGCGGCACGCAGACCCGCCAACGACGCCCCGACCACCACGAGATTCTGCTCGGGCATGGTCTCAGTCCTCGACAAGGGTGAGTGCCTCGGTCGGGCACCCTTCGATGGCGGCACGGACATCGTCGATGTCGCTGTCATCGGTGTGCTCGCGCAGCACCAGCAATTGACCGGCATCGTCGATTTCGAAGTAGTCCGGGGCGAGGGATTCGCAGATTCCGAGGCCGGTGCATTTGGTGCGGTCGACGCAGAGCTTCATGACGTGGCCTTTCCGAGGTGAATGGGAAGCTTCTTGATCCCGTTGATGAAGTTCGACCGGAAACGGTCCGGGGGCCCGGTGACCTGCCAGTGCGGGAATCGCGTGAACAGAGTTTCGAGCAGCACCTTCGCTTCGAGGCGCGCGAGGCTGTTACCCAGGCAGAAGTGGGTTCCGGAGCCGAAGGCAAGGTGATTGGCGGCACCCCGATCGATGCGGAACGTGTCCGGGTCGTCGAATTGTGCTTCGTCCCGGTTGGCCGAGACGTAGAACATGACCACCTTTTGTCCCTCGTACAGCTGTTTGCCGCCGAGTTCGGTCGGTCGGGTCACCGTGCGCCGGAATTGCATGACGGGGGAGTGGAATCGCAGCACTTCTTCGATGGCGTTCGGCAGCAGCGCCGGGTCGGTGGCCAGCTTGCTGCGCTCGCCCGGGTGCTCACTCAGCGTGAGGACGAAACCGGTCAGCAGGTTGCGCGTCGTTTCGTTTCCAGCGATGACCAGCAATTGGAAGAAGCGGTTGAGCTCTTCGGTCGACAGGCGGGCACCATCGACTTCCGCATTGACGATCCGCGACCACACATCGGAGCCGGGTTCGGCGCGCTTGGCCTTGGTGTGTGCGTTGGAATACTTGAACATTTCGATGAACGCAGAGAGGAAAGCCTCGCGCCCTCCATAGGAGGGGTCGTCGAGCCCGACCATCCGATTGGTCCAGTCGTAAAGCAGGTGCCGATCTTCCGACGGCACCCCGAGGACGTCGGCCAGGACCCGAAGCGGCATCTCTGCGGAAATGTGTTCGACGAGGTCGATCTCGGTGTCGTCGGGCAACGCATCAACGATGGCCCGGGCGTGATCAGCGATGCTGTCGAACATCCCGCGCACCATCTTCGGGGTGAACACCTTGCTGACGATCGACCGCATCTGCGAGTGGTCCGGGGGGTCGAGGTTGAGCATCATCTGCTGCAGGGCCGCGAGATCCTGAGGGCGTTGATCACGCAGGAACGACGTGCCCTTGTGTGAGGAGAAAATGTCCGGGTTCTTCGAGACGGTCATCACGTCGTCGTAGCGGGTGACTGCCCAGAAACCGGGGCCACCGGCGAAACCCTCACCGGCCGGCTCCTCGATCCACGCCACCGGCTCGTGGCGACGGAGGTCGGCGAAGACCTCGTGAGGAACTCCGTGAATGTACGCGTCGGGACTTCCGAGATCGGTGTGCAGGGCCGATAACGTCATGGCGTTTCCTTCGGGGCAGGGAGGAAGGGATGGACGAGCAGAAATCAGTACTTGACTGACCGTACGTACGGTCTATGGTAGGGAGCAGCTGTCCGTGGGTCAAGACCGGCTTCGGTTCCGCAACTCGGCCGACGGCGCAGCGGAACGACCCTGAATCCTCACAGCCAGGACGGACCTGCCATGCACAGCACCATGCAAGATGTCGACCTTCTCGTGTCGGATTTGTTCCTGCACGGCCTTCGCACCCACCCCGACAGTTCGGTTCTGCACTATCAGGGCGGCGAGGTGCTGCGTCTGTCTTTCCGCGAATTCGGGGCCACAGTCAGCTCTCTCGCGGCAGGTCTGCGCCGGCTCGGCGTGTCCGGGGACGATGTGGTTGCCACGTTGTGCTGGAACAGCCCGGCGCATCTGGCTGCCTATTTCGCAGTACCGGGAATGGGGGCGGTGTTACACACACTGAATCTGCGACTGCACGATGATCAGATCGTCTACATCGCCAATCACGCCGAGGACAAGGTGATCCTCGTTGATGCCGACCTGGTGCCCCAGCTGCAGCGGATCATCGACCGCCTCCCCACCGTGGAGCACGTGATCATCGCCGGCGACGCGGACCTGACCGCTCCCGCAGGTGTGCAACTGCACCGCCTCGACGACGTGCTTGATACCGAGACCGACTTCGAGTGGCCGCGCCTACCTGAACGCAGCGCCGCCGCGCTCTGCTACACCACCGGTACGACCGGCGACCCGAAGGGAGTGGCCTACAGCCACCGGTCCATCTATCTGCACAGCCTGCAGATCTCCACCGGCAGTGCCTTCGGTTTCTCCGACGCCGACCGGGTTCTGCCGATCGTGCCGATGTTCCACGCCAACGCCTGGGGCTGGCCGCACGCCGCCTGGACGAGCGGGGCCGACATCATCCTCAACGACCGGTTTCTTCAGATCAACCACCTTGCCCGCATCATCACCGACCTCGCGCCCACAGCCGCCGCCGCCGTGCCGACACTGTGGACCGGCCTCGACGAGTACGCCCGCACCCAGGCGGTCGACTTCACCGGCCTACGTCTGGCCGTATCCGGTGGCTCCCCTCTCTCGGCCGCACTGGTGCGGACCATGGCCACCCACCACGGCGTCCGCTTGACGCAGGGATGGGGGATGACCGAGACCAGCCCACTCCTGACGTTCTCCCGGCCACCCCACAACACACCCGACGCCGACCTGGCGCACTGGGCGAGCCTGACAGGGCGCATCGTCCCCGGAGTGCAGGCGCGCATCGTCGGCGAATCCGGCGACGAACTGCCGTGGGATGGCCGGTCCGTCGGCGAGGTACAGCTGCGGGGCGCCACCATCGCGGGCACCTACTTTCGCGCCGCAGCACCGGACAAGTTCGACGACGGATGGCTGCGCACCGGTGACCTCGGAGTCCTGCACGACGGTGGGTGGATTCAGCTCAAGGACCGGCTCAAGGACGGCATCAAGAGCGGCGGAGAATGGATCTCCACGGTCGAACTCGAGAACGCCCTGCTCGAGCATGAAGCCGTTATCGAGGTTGCTGTGATCGGCGTACCTGATCCGAAATGGGAGGAACGCCCGTTTGTGTGCGTCACCGTGAAGCCCGGAGCGGCAGTCACTGCACTCGAGTTGCTGGCGTTCCTCGACGGCAAGGTCGCCCGTTGGTGGCTTCCCGAACGGTGGAGCTTCGTCGACACCCTCCCCAAGACCAGTGTCGGCAAGCTCGACAAGAAGGACCTGCGCCGCCGCTACGACGCCGACGAATTGGCGGTCGACGACCTCCGGACCACCCGGACGGGTGACAGCGTGCTTCGCCCGTCTCGGTAGACGCGACGACCGGATTCACATACCTCGACAACGAACCACACCCATAACGACGAAGTAGGGACAGCAAACGATGAAACTGGGATTTCACCTGGGCTATTGGTCTTCCGCGCCCTCGGACGACGAGCGAGCGGCATTCTCTCTTGCGGAGAGTCTCGGCTACGACTCGGTCTGGACTGCCGAGACATACGGATCTGATTGCTTAACTCCCTTGGCGTGGTACGGCGCCTCAACCAGTACCGTGAAGTTGGGCACCAACATTCTGCAAATGTCGGCGCGGACCCCCGCGGCAACCGCCATGGCGGCGATGACACTGGACCACCTGTCTCGAGGCCGCTTCATCCTGGGTCTGGGCGTCTCGGGGCCTCAGGTCGTCGAGGGATGGTACGGGCAGCCGTATCCTCGGCCACTCGCTCGCACAAGGGAATACGTCGAACTTGTTCGAAAGTTCGTGCGACGAGACGAACCCGTGAGTCACGATGGTTCGTTCTACCAACTCCCGCTGCAAGGTGGCTCCGGCCTCGGAAAGCCGCTTCGGTCCATGATCCACCCCATACGTACCGAGATCCCGATCTATCTCGGGGCCGAGGGGCCCAAGAACATCGCACTCGCCGCGGAGATAGCAGACGGGTGGCTGCCGATCTTCTACTCGCCCCGAATGGACGACTTCTATCGAGGAGCCCTCGAGGAAGGATTCTCGAAACCCGGGGCTCGTCGATCTCTCGACGATTTCGACATCGCCGCCACGGTCCCCATTGTCATCGACGACGACATCGAGAAGGCAGCCGACGTGATCCGGCCCAACATTGCGCTCTACGTGGGTGGAATGGGCGCGAAGGAGGCCAACTTTCACAATCAAGTGTTTGTGCGCATGGGTTACGAAGCGGAATGCGCACGCATTCAGCGTCTCTACCTGGAGGGGCGCAAATCCGAAGCAATAGCGTCGGTGCCCCTGGCCATGGTCGAGGATGTCGCGCTCGTCGGATCACGAGACAAGATCAAAGAAGACCTCGTTCGATGGGAGAAGACGGCGGTCAAAACGCTGCTGCTTCAGGGCCTCGGTTATTCCTCGATCGAGGCGGTAGCGGAACTTCTCGCGTGAATCGGCGAAAAACAAGTTATTGACCGTACAGGCGGTCAGCTGTACGTTTCTCGCTACTGCACCGAATAGAGGGAGCTTTCTGATGCGCATCGAAGCCGCAGTGCTGCGCCACCACGACGCACCGTTCGAGATCGAAACGGTGGAGTTGGCCGACCCGACGGGTGGCCAACTGCGGGTCCGCATCGCCGGTGTCGGGTTCTGTCACACCGACGTCCTGCCCAGGGACCCATCGTTTCTGGCTCAGCCGCCGATCGTGGCGGGCCACGAGGGAGCCGGAGTCGTCGAAGAAGTCGGTGCCGGCGTATCCGGAATCGAGGTCGGCGACCATGTGATGTTGTCGTTCGATTCCTGTGGGCTGTGTGAGAACTGCGCGGGTGGTCACCCGGCGTATTGCTTCGGGTTCTTCGCGCGCAACCTGTCCGGCCGCGGCCCCGAGGGGCCCGGCCCGCTCACCGACCTGAGCGGCAACGCCATTTCATCACGGTGGTTCGGTCAGTCCTCTCTGGCCACCCACGCGGTCGTCAGTGCTCGGAACGTCGTAGTTGTCGACAAGGATCTGCCCCTGCATCTGCTGGGTCCGCTCGGCTGCGGAATCCAGACCGGCGCCGGGTCCGCGCTGATCGCATTGAAAGTCGGTACGGGAGACACGTTCGCCGTGTTCGGTGCCGGAGCGGTGGGTCTGTCGGCGGTCATGGCCGCGCGGGTCGCCGGTGCCTCCCGGATCATCGCCGTCGACTTGCACGCGAGTCGCCTGAATCTCGCCCTCGAACTCGGTGCGACGGACGTGATCGAGGGGTCCGCTGACGATATCGCGCGACAGATCCGGAAGCTGACCGGAGGCGGAGCGCATGCCGCCCTCGACACCACCGGGGTCCCGCAGGTAATCGCATCGGCGATCGACAGCCTCCGGCCTACGGGAACGGTCGGACTCGTCGGTGCCGCAACCCGCGAACTGGTCCTCGCCCCGTCCGCGCTGGCGGCCGGGAAAAACATCATGGGAATTCTCGAAGGCGACGCTGTCCCGCAGTTGCTGTTGCCCCGCCTGATCGAACTCTGGCGTCAGGGCCGGTTTCCGTTCGACCGACTGATCCGCACCTACCCGCTCGCCGAGATCTCAGTCGCCGAGGCGGACGCCGCCAGCGGCGACACCATCAAACCGGTTCTTCTCCCGCATCCCTGACCGCGCACCACGACGACCGAGGTTCCCCAATGAAGTACACCCGATCGCATCTGTTCATCGACGGCCGGTGGCATACGCCGTCCACCTCCGACCGCATCACGGTCATCTCGCCAACCACCGAGGAACCCGTCGGGTCGGCGCCGGACAGTACCCCAGCGGACGTCGACGCCGCAGTTTCCGCAGCCCGCCGCGCCCTGCGCGCACCCGAGTGGTCTGAGTTGGAACCGGCTGAACGTGCCGACATCCTGCGTCGTTTCGCCGATGCGCTCGACCGGCGCCGAAAAGACACAGCCGCCATCGTGACCGACGAGAACGGCATGCCGGCAGCGATATCCCTAGCGGCCGAGGGCAGCGGCCCGGTTGCGACGCTCCGCTACTACGCCGATCTCACTGAGAAGACACCCGTGGAGACGCCGCGCATCTCCGCAAACGGTCGGTCGACGACGATCGTGCGCCGCGAGCCGATCGGCGTTGTCGCCGCGATCATTCCGTGGAACTTCCCCCAGTCGCTGACCATGTTCAAGCTTGCCCCCGCGCTCGCTTCCGGAAGCACCGTGGTCCTCAAACCTGCACCCGAAACCGTGCTCGATGCCTTCCAGCTCGCGGACGCGGCAGAAGAAGCAGGGGTGCCGGACGGTGTGCTGAACATCGTGACCGGCGGCCGAGAGATCGGTGCCTATCTGGTCGCTCACCCCAAGGTGAATAAGGTCGCTTTCACCGGGTCGACCGCCGCCGGCAGGGTGATCGGCGAGACCTGCGGTCGCCTGCTGCGGCCGGCGACCCTGGAACTGGGAGGCAAGAGCGCCGCCATCATCCTCGACGACGCGGACCTGGTAAGCGTCGCCCGGGGACTGTCCTGGGCGAGCCTGCTCAACAATGGCCAGACCTGCTATCTGTCCTCTCGAATCCTTGCCCCACGGTCTCGTTACCGTGAAACAGTCGACGCAGTAGCACATTTGGCATCCACTCTCGTGGTCGGGGACCCTGCCGACCTCGCCACCCGAGTGGGGCCCTTGGTGTCCGAGCGCCAACGGCGCAGTGTGGAGGCGTACATCGACACGGGTAGACGGGAAGGCGCCACCGTCGCGGCCGGAGGCGGCCGGCCGAAACACCTCGACCGGGGATGGTTCGTGGAACCGACCGTGTTCGCCGACCTCGACAACTCGGCGACCGTCGCGCGGGAAGAGATCTTCGGGCCGGTCCTGACCGTCCTGCCGTATGACGACCTCGACGATGCCGTCACAATCGCCAATGACTCCGAGTACGGGCTGGGCGGAACGGTCTGGACCTCCGATCCCGAAAAGGGCCTCGACCTGGCCCGTCGGATCGAGACCGGCAGCGTGGGTGTGAACTTCTTCGATCTCGACATCGGCGCCCCATTCGGGGGCGTCAAGGCCAGTGGTCTCGGCCGTGAACTGGGACCGGAAGGTCTGGACGCCTACGTCCGCACGAAATCGATGTACACCCGCTGATCAACCCGCCGGGTGCAGCACACGAATTCGCTGCCCCGCAGTACGCGCCGCTCCTGCACCCGTCCTTTGCGCGAGATGACGAGAAGATGAGGGACGTCGTTCACGGATCACGCGCCACCAGTCACGAGACCCGCCACGAGGAGGTGGAGGTGACAAATTCATGCGCCGAGGGTCCCCCTTACTGCGCCGAGGGCTCAGCACGGTTGCTCCGACCGCGAGATGACGATGCCCTTCGCGCCGAGCTACGCGTCATCGCAAAGGAGTTTGTGACACCGGCGGTCGTATTCGGCGGCCCCGTGTCCGAGGGAACACTGAAGATCTCCGAGACGCTCGGCACCAGAACTGCCGGATTGCGCGGCCTGTCGATTTCACCGATGTTGGGACTCGGCGGGCGCGCGATCACCCAGCTTCGGCCGCAGTCGGTCGAGGATTACGCGACTGCTCGGACCATCACCCACGACTACGACCGGCCGGTTATCAACGAAGGACTGCGATCCATCATCGCTGTACCGGTGGTGGTCGGCGGCGGAGCGCGCGCCATCATTTACGCCGCATTTCGTCAGTCCACACCGATCGGGAGTCGAATCCTCGACATGCTGGGCCGGGCCGGAGACCGACTCGCTGCCGAGATCAACATTCGAGATGAAGTCGACCGGCGGGTCGCGTTGATCGACACACTCGTCGAGGGAGGGCAAGCACCCGGAACATCGGCACTGATCGAAGGTATCCGCGAGATCCACACCGAGCTGCGGGTGCTAACCCGCACGACCCCCGACTCAGCACTCGCGACAAGTCTGCACGCTCTCGCCGACAAACTCGCCGGCCTGTCCCGCGGTGACGCTCCCGCCACCGATGTCACATTGTCCGGGAGGTCGACGTCCTTACCTATGTTGCTCTCGGATGTACCAACGCCGGGGTGGCGCAACGGCTGTCGATCAAACCGGAAACGGTGAAGCACTACCTGCGTGGAGCGATGGGCAAGCTGGATGCCCGCTCCCGGGTCGAGGCGGTATCGCGCGCTCGCCGACTCGGGCTCCTCCCGTAACCCTTGCCGCGCGACTCCCCGAGGCCAACAATTGCTGTGACGCCTACGACCTGACCCAGTGTGCGCATTCGGCGGCGCAGTTGGTCGGGTGTGATGAGAAGACGGTGGCCCGGTATGTCGAGCTCCACGACGCCGGCCACGTCCCGTCCGCAATAGTATTTGGTCGGTACAGCTGCAACTCGATGGATTCGTGGGGGTGGCGCCGCGGGCGAAGACGGGCAAGTCCATCTGCTCGAGGGTGGCGACATCACGCACCGCGCCGTCGATCACGAAGCCGCCCAACGCGAGGGCTCGCGTGCGGGTTCCGATGAGATCACCGATGAGTGCGCGGGTTTCGTCGCCGTCGCCGTTGACAACGAGGATTCCCAGCGGCGGCGAGGTCGAGCGCCTTGTGGATGTAGAGGTTGTCTCCGGCTCGGGTGCAGACCGTGGCCATCGGCGGCGAATGTCGCTCCCGGCCACATCGGCCTGATTCCGGTCGGGCAGCCGAAGCGTCCTTGGCGTAACCGATGGTGGCGGCGGGGATACGGACGAACGCTGCGACGAGCCTGTCGGGTTGCACCACGACACCTCTTTCGGATGGTTGCTTCGGGCTTGGGCGCGTACCGAACCTCACTCCTCGACGAAGGCTGCCGTCCGTGGGGGTTTGAATACCCGGGTGGCGGTCGTTACCAGGGCGTCCTCGACGGCGAGGTCGGTTCGCATGAACAGCAGAACCGGGTCCCGGGTGCGGTGTGGGGTCGGGCGCGCAGGACGTCCCCGACGTGGATGGGAGCGACGAAGTGCATGTCGAGGTGCACCGTTGCCGTGGTGGGGGCGCCGCTGTGCGCGCGGGCCGCGATGCGGCGTGCGCGGCCGGCATCGTTTCGGTCGCCGCCCACCATCACCCGCGACCCAGCAGCTTCCGCATACCCGCGGCGGCACCCTGCACGAGGGTGTCGCGGGGGAATCCGCTCCGCTTCTGGGCAGCTTCGTAGTTGCCGCCCGCCACCCAGACGGGTCCGTCGGCTAGGTGGGCGAGTCCTTCACGCGCGACGTCTTCGGGTTCGGCGACGTTCATGCCGGGGAGGTCGAAGTTCAGTCCGGCCCGCACCATCGCGGGGGTGCGGGTGACGCCCAGGACAAGTTCGAGTACGTGGATGCCGAACGGTGCCAGTTCGAGCCACAGGCTTTCCGCGAAGATGCGCCCGAAGGCCTTCGACGCCGCGTAGATGCTCTGGTGTTCGGAACCCATATATCCGGCCAGCGACCCCACCAACATGATGCCGCCACGCCCGCGTTCCTTCATTCTCGCGCCGAAGTGATGCGAGAGCTGCAGTTGCGACGTGATATTCAGGTCGATGACGCCTTGAAATCCGGTCAGGTCGCCACTGACGAATTCGTGCCCGTAGCTGTTGGCCCCGGCGTTGAAGATCAGCAGGCCCACCTCGACGTCGTCGGTGGCGCTGCGGATGCGGTCGAAGGCGTCCGCCGAGAGGAGGTCGAGTGCGAGCGTGCGGACCTCCACACCGTTCGCGCGAACCTTCGCGGCCGTCTCCTCCAGTGGTTCCGGCTTGCGGGCGATGAGCACGAGATTGATTCCGGCGCGGCTCAGTTCGTCGGCGAAACCTGCGCCGACGCCCTCCGACCCGCCGGCGATCACGGCCCATGGCCCGTACTGGTGGGTGTCGATCATGGGGTGTCCTTTCGAAGGAAGTCAGGAGACGACGATGGGGGTGGGAACCGGATCGGGGTCGCGCACCGTGATGTCGCCCCGCTCCGCCGCTCGGACGATGGATGTGGTCAGTGCGTCACAGCCCTTCCGGGGAGACCCGGGACGGCCGTCGCCGGAGCCGGCGATCTGGTGGCACCGGCCGCGAGCGAGGTCGTCCCACTGCACGGAGGTGTGCTCCCAGCTGTTCTTCTGGACCAGCACCCGCGCACCGCACTCAGCGCACTGCAGCGGCTGCATCGGATTCCAGCGCCTTTCGTGCGAGGTTGTCTTCCACTTCCTTCTTCCACGATTCCACCGGGCGCGTGGTGTCGAGCTCGAACTCGAATCGTTCGGTCATCTGCGGTGTCACGTTGGCGGCGTCGACGTAGAACTGTTCGTACCACCGGCGCAATTGGTAGACGGGGCCGTCTTCCTCGCACAGCAACGGGTTCTCGATGCGGGTCTTGTTCTTCCAGATCTCGATGTCCTGCTCGAATCCCTTGGCGATGAAGGTGCCGAAGTTCTTCGCCATCTCGGTGGCGGCATCACCCTCGAGTTCTTTCGACTTCTTGACGATGATCCCGTACTGCAGCACGAACTCGTCTGCGCTGACCGGATAGTGGCAGTTGATCAGGACGGAGTCGACGTCGTGGGTCTCGTACTGGTAGGTGAGGTCGTCGACCATGAACGACGGGCCGAAATAGGTGGCATCCGAACGACTTCCCACCATCTTGGGTTGTCCGGAGGCGTGCGGGCGCATGTCCTCGCGGGCCTGGCCGCGCATGAACTGGCTGGCGACGTGGCCTTCGAAGACGTTCTTGAAATAGGTGGGGAACGAATAATGGACGTAGAAGAAATGCGCCATGTCGACGATGTTGTCCACCACTTCACGACAATTCGTATTCACCGTGGTGCGGTACCAGACCCAGTCCGTCCAGTCGTCGTCGAGCGCCCCCTCGATTAGGGGAATCGTGACGTCGGCCGGCGGCGGGTTACCCTCCGGGTCGTTCCAGACGAACAGCATTCCGTCCTGATCGAGGGTGTGCCACGAGCGGGTACGAGCCAGCGGCGGTACGCGGCGGGCATACGGGATCTTCTTGCAGCGCCCATTGCTGCCCCAGCGCCAGTCGTGGAACGGACACGCGACCTCGTCACCCTTGACGGTGCCCTGGCTGAGGTCGCCGCCCATGTGCCGGCAGTAGCCGTCGAGTACGGCGAGTTCGCCAGAGCTGTCGGCAAAGACCACCAGCCTGGTGCCGAAGGCCTCGAGGGAATGCGGCTTGCCGTCCCGGAAATCCTGGGACAAACCGAGGCAATGCCAGCCGCGGGCGAATCGGGTCGGTGCAGCGCCCGCAACGATCTCGCGGACCTCGTCTCTGTCGGACTGCTGGGTGCTCACGATGCGTCCCGTCCTCTCCTACTCGTTCGTACCTGTGGTGTTCAGCACGCTAGGTCAGTGGGCGGAGGCCGATCCGAGACGTCTCACTGGACGGGACCGGTTGGTGTGCGGTGGGTGTGCGCACGCTTCCCGTTGAGCGAGACGGTCGTCCACGGTGCCCGGATCGCGCAATACCCTTCCGCAGATGGTCAACGAGGTGCTGCTGTCGGTCCGTGAATTGCTGCCCATGATCGCGGAGCGCGCCGACAAGGTGGACGAATCGCGACGCGTGTCCGAACAGGTGATCCGCGAACTCGGGGACGCCGGGATGTTCGCGATGCTGCAGCCCAAGCGATACGGGGGTGCGGAGTGCAATCCTGTTCACTTCTACGAGACGGTGCGTGCGATCTCGGGGGTCTGCGGATCGACGGGTTGGCTCGCGTCGGTGCTGGGTGTGCATCCGTGGCACCTGGCGCTGTTCGACGACCGCGCTCAGCGCGACGTGTGGGGACACGACAATTCGGTGCTGCTGTCGTCCGCGTACGCCCCCGTGGGGCGGCTGACGCCTGTGGACGGAGGCTATCGGCTGTCCGGTGACTGGCACTTCTCCTCGGGCTGCGAGCACGCGTCGTGGGCGCTGCTCGGGGCGATGGTGGTGGGAACGGAAGGTAGGCCGGTCGATTTCCTCACCGTGCTCGTACCGAGGTCGGATTACCGCATCCACGACGTGTGGGACGTGGTCGGTATGCGGGGGACGGCCAGTAACGAGATCACCGTCGACGACTGTTTCGTGCCCGACTACCGGACCAAACGCAACTTCGAGACCGCGCAGTTACGGGGAGCGGGGCAGAAGGTGAACCGGGGACCGCTCTACCGCTTGCCGTTCGCCACCATCTTCACCACGGCCGTCACCGCCCCCGGTGTGGGTGTGGTGGCCGGCTGCTACGAGCGGTTCCTGACGGTGATGCGTGAACGCGTGCGTCTGAGCCTCGGGGGTGGCCGCTTCGTGGAGGACCAGTTCGCCCAGGTGTCGGTGGCCCGGGCGTCGTCCGAAATTGATGCAGCGATCCTGCAGATGGACCGTAACGTCCGTGAACTGTGGGAGCTCGCGGTCGCGGGTGAGGAACTTCCGATGGCGCTGCGGTTGAGAGTCCGTCGCGACCAGGTGCGGGCGACCGAGCGGGCGCTGGACGCGATCGACCTGCTCTTCAAGACGGCCGGGGGCAGCTCGTTGTCTCGGGGCAACGCGATCGAACGGGCCTGGCGCGATACTCACGCGGGCAGCGTGCATGTGGCCAACGAACCCGAACGCGCCCTTGCACTGTTCGGCAGGGGCGCGTTCGGACTTCCGGTGGAGGACAACCTCGTCTGATCAGTTCCGCATGTGTTGCACTGCCCGGTAGGAGAACACCATTGCGGTGCCCAACGGGACCCCGGGACCGGGATAGAAGCGTCCGCTCAATGAGGCGCTGGTGTTCCCTGCCGCGTACAGCCCCTCGATCGGGCTGCCGTCCGCGCGAAGCACGCGGGCATCGGCGTCGGTGCGGACGCCACCCTTCGTGCCGAGATCGCTGAGGATGATGCGGGCAGCGTAGAACGGCCCCTGCGCGATCGATCCGAGCGCCGGATTCGGTGGTGCATCGGCACCCTTTCCGGGCGGGCAGAAGAAGGCGTCGTAGGGATCCTCGCCGCGGTGGAACGCCTCGTCGACACCGTGCTTCGCGTAGTCGTTGAATTGTTCGACGCTGCGCCGAAGCGTGTCGGACGGGACACCGATCTTCTCTGCGAGTTCCTCGATGGTGTCGGCGGTGACCCAGGTGCCCGCCTCGAGGTGCTGCTGCGCCGGAATCGACGGGATGGAGATGGCCGGCAGGACGGGACCACCCTCCCTGGCATCGAAGACCAGATAAGAGTTCGCACTTCGGTGTTCGATCATCGCGCGGCCGAACTGGTCGTACGGCAGCGACTCGTTGAGGTACCGCTCCCCGGTGTCGTCCACCAGGATTCCGCCTCGCACACCCACCATAAAAGCGCCTGAGCCGTCCGGAAGTTCGACACCCGGGCACCACCAGGCCTCGTCGAGGAGTGCCGTGTCGGCGCCGACCTCCACGGCCGCCGTCAGCAGGTCGCCGGTGTTCGCCCCCCGCGGTCCCATGCTCCACTCGGCTCTGCCCGGTGTGCCGTTCTCGGTGCGCAGACCGGCGTTGCCCTCGATCCCTCCGGCAGCGAGGAGAACGCCGCGCCGCGCACGTATGAGGATCGTCTGCCCGGCCGCGTCGGTGGCCTCGGCACCCACGACACGACCGTCCTCGACGATCAGTGTGTGGGCCGCGGTCTCGGTGCGGAGCTCCGCATGCCCGGTTCCGTACAACGCCATCAGGAGACGCCCGATCAGCGCGCGGCCGCCGATCAGAGTTCCCTCGGGGTGCGGCTGCCCGGCGCGATCGACGTCGGCCTCCGGACGGATGACCTCACGAAGGTCACCGATCTCGTCGCCGGGCAGATCGAGAGGATTGATCGCGCGGCCGGCGTCCATGCGGCCCGGCGCCTTGTAGTAGTCGGGGAAGGGACGCCACTCGAAGTCGAGGTGCGGGTTCTGCTCGAGGAAGTCGACGACCTCAGGGGCGGTGGCGACGTACGCCTCCTGGCGTTCGACCTCGGAGTCGCCGACCACGGCGCGCAGATAGGTGCGAGCCAACTCGGTGGAGTCGCCGATGCCGGCGCGTTCCTGGACAGCTGTGCCCGGAAGCCAGACGGCGGCGCCCGAGTAGGCGGAGGTGCCGCCGAAGAGTGGAGTCTTCTCGAGGACGAGGGTGCGCAATCCCTGCGCGGCGGCCGTATATGCGCCGGTCAGCGCGCCGCCGCCCGAGCCGACTACAAGAACGTCGCACTCCGTTGTCCAGTCCTGCATCGTCGTATCCTCCGTTGGGTGGGTGATGCCTGTGGGTGATGGTTGTGGGTCATGACTGACGCCCAGTCGTGGCGTCCACGCAATCGCATTCGGGCGACGGAAGGCACCGCTGGTCCCACTCACCGGACGCATTTCGGCGCCGCCGCGATCGAATGCCAGAATTGGGCTGGATCCGAGGCTGCTCGGGGAGAAGGGGATCGAGGGTGCCGAGAATTGCGGAGGTCAGGGACGCTGCCGAACCCAGTTCGGAGGAGCAGCGGGCGCGCCATGTGCGCATGCTGGAGGCGGCCGCCGAGCTGGCGTCCGAGAAGGAGCTCGCCCGGGTCCAGATGCACGAGGTGGCGAAGCGGGCCGGGGTCGCCATCGGCACGCTGTACCGGTACTTCCCGTCGAAGACGCACCTGTTCGTCGCGGTGATGGTCGACCAGATCGATCAGATGGGCGCCGGATTCTCGAAGGGTGTCGCGTCGGACACCACTCCCCAGGACGCCGTCTACAACGTGCTGGTGCGGGCCACTCGTGGCCTCCTGCGCCGGCCTGCGCTGTCCACGGCGATGATTCAGTCCACCAGCACCGCGAATGTCGCCACCGTCCCGGATGCCGGGAAGGTCGACCGAGCCTTCCGTCAGATCATGCTCGATGCGGCGGGGATCGAACACCCCACCGAGGGTGATCTGACCGCGCTCCGCCTCGTGGTGCAGCTGTGGTTCGGGGTGGTCCAGTCGTGCCTCAACGGCCGGATCTCGATTCCCGACGCCGAATCGGATATTCGCAAGGGCTGCGACCTGTTGCTCGTCGGTCTCTCCCGACGCTGATCGTTCTCGGCACGGGGGTCGCGCACCGCCACGCCTAACGGGGTGCAATTCATTCTCGACGTGTCTGCACGGCTAGTGCCGAGCCAGCGCATTGATCTGTCCTCACAAATAGAATACGTTTCAGAAAGCCGCCTGGCACGAATCCTGGCGGCTCAGCGAAGGAGCCAACAATGGGCAACGCAGTCATCGTCGACGCGGTCCGGACACCGATAGGTCGCCGGCGCGGCGCATTGTCCGGACTGCATCCGGCAGAACTGCTCGGAGCGGCGCAACGCGGCGTCCTCGAGCGGGCGGGAGTCCCCGCCGAAAACATCGGTCAGATCGTCGGTGGCTGCGTCACCCAGGCCGGTGAACAATCCAACAACGTGACCCGGCAGGCATGGCTGCACGCCGGCCTGCCGTATGGCACTGCCGCCACCTCCATCGACTGTGCGTGCGGGTCGTCGCAGCAGGCCGTGCACCTGGTGGCCGGCCTGATTGCCTCGGGGCAGGTCACCGCGGGCATCGGATGCGGTGTAGAGGCGATGAGCCGCGTGTTCCTCGGTCAGGCGCTGACCCCCGAGACGGGAAGCCCCTATCCCGACGACTGGTCGATCGACATGGGCGACCAGTTCACGTCCGCGCAGCGCATCGCGGAACGGCGTGGCATCACCCGACGCGATGTCGACGCGTTCGGCCTCGAATCGCAGCGCCGCGCCGCTCAGGCCTGGGCCGAGGGGCGGTTCGACCGCGAGGTCGTCCCCGTTACCGCGCCCGTCGTGGACAAGCAGGGCGTGCGCACGGGTGAGAAAGCAGTGGTCACCCGGGACGGGGGACTGCGAGAGACGACCGCCGAGGCTCTGGCAGCACTGAAGCCGGTGATCGACGGGCACATCCACACCGCAGGCAATTCCTCGCAGATCAGTGACGGCGCCGCGGCCGTACTCCTCATGAGCGAGGAACGGGCCGGTGAACTCGGGCTGCGGCGGCGCGCCCGGATCGTCGCGTCGGGCATGGTCGGCTCCGATCCCTACTTTCACCTGGACGGACCGATCGAGTCGACCGCACTGGTCCTCGACCGGGCCGGAATGTCGTTGGCAGACATCGATCTCGTCGAGATCAATGAGGCGTTCGCCTCGGTCGTGCTGTCCTGGGCGCAGGTTCACGAGGCAGACCTGTCCAAGGTGAACGTCAACGGTGGTGCGATCGCCCTCGGGCATCCGGTGGGATCGACCGGTGCGCGACTGATCACCACGGTACTGCACGAGCTGGAACGGGCAGACAAATCCACCGCCCTGATCACCATGTGCGCGGGCGGGGCGCTGTCTACCGCAACCATCATCGAACGCATCTGACACCCGAGAACTCGACGAGGCCGACATGACAATGGGATTGACCGAAGAAGAGCGGGACCTGCGCGACTCGGTGCGGGGATGGGCCGCTCGAACCGTGACGCCGGACGTGCTGCGGCAAGCGGTGGAAGCGAAAACCGAACAGCGACCGCTGTTCTGGAATGCGCTCGCCGGTCTGGGCGTGCTGGGGCTGCACCTGCCGGAAGAGGTGGGTGGCGCCGGGTGCGGCCTGTTGGAGCTCGCGGTGGTCGCCGAAGAGCTCGGCAGGGTTCTGGCTCCCGGACCGTTTCTGCCGACCGTGTTGACGAGTGCCGTCCTGAACGAAGGCGGCCACAGCGGCCGGCTGTCCGGGTTGGCCGACGGTTCGGTGCTGGGAGCCGTGTCCCTGCAACCGGGTTCGCTGCGGATCTCCCGCCACGGCGACGAGGTGACCCTCGACGGCGAGTCGGGGTACGTACTCGGCGGTCAGGTGGGTGATCTGTTCCTGCTGGCGGCGCGGGAAGGCGACACGACGGTGTTCGTGGTGCTGCCGCGCGAGCACCTCGACGTCACCGACCTGCCGAGCCACGACGTGGTGCGCCGCAACGCCGTCGCCGCCGCGCACGGCATCACCCTGGCGAAAGACGCGGTTCTGTCGATCGATTCGCGGCATGTCCTCGATCTCGCGGCCACCCTGTTCGCCGCCGAGGCGTCGGGCATCGCCGACTGGGCCGTCGCTACCGCCGCCGACTACGCGAAGGCGCGGCAGCAGTTCGGCCGACCCATCGGCCAATTCCAGGGCGTCAAGCACCGGGTGGCCCGTATGCTCACCCTCGCCGAACAGGCCCGGGTGTGCGCCTGGGACGCCGCCCGCGCCATGAGCCCGGACACTGATCCCGCCGAGGCGTCGCTGGCCGCGGCGGTAGCCGGAGCCACCGCACCCGAGGCCGCGTTCTCGGTGACCAAGGACTGCATCCAGGTGCTCGGCGGCATCGGCTACACCTGGGAACACGACGCTCACCTGTATCTGCGACGGGCGCAGTCGTTGCGAATCCTGCTCGGGTCCACCGCGTCGTGGCGGCGTCGGGTCGCCCGCGCCACCCTCGACGGCAGCCGCCGCGTGCTCGGGATCGAACTGCCACCGGAGGCGGACCGCATCCGCGCCGATGTGCGTGCCGAGCTGGCTCCGGCGGTCGGTCTGGCCGAGCAGGAGCGCAAGCGCTACCTGGCCGAAAGAGGCTATACGGCGCCGCATCTCCCTGCACCGTGGGGGAGAGGCGCAGCTGCCGTCGAGCAACTCGTGATCGCCGAGGAACTCCGCGCCGCTCAGGTGAAGCCGCACGACATGATCATCGGCAACTGGGTGGTCCCCACACTGATCGCACACGGCGACGAGAACCAGGTGCAGCGATTCGTGCCACCGTCGTTGCGCGGTGAACTCGTCTGGTGCCAGTTGTTCTCGGAGCCGGGCGCCGGGTCCGACCTCGCCGGACTGAACACCAAGGCCACCAAGGTTGACGGTGGCTGGGTGCTGCAGGGCCAGAAGGTCTGGACGTCGATGGCCCGCGACGCGCACTGGGGCATCTGCCTGGCGCGGACGGCCCCGAATGCGCCGAAACACAAGGGACTGTCGTACTTTCTGATCGACATGAAGTCCAGCGAGGGACTCGACATCCGGCCGCTGCGGGAGATCACCGGTGAGGCGCTGTTCAACGAGGTCTTCCTCGACAACGTGTTCGTCCCGGACGAGTTGCTGGTGGGTGAACCGGGCGACGGCTGGAAGCTGGCCCGCACCACACTGGCCAATGAGCGGGTCTCGCTCTCGCACGACTCCTCCCTCGGATCCGGCGGCGAGGCGCTGTTGACTCTGGCCGCCGACCTGCCCGGTGGGATCGACGACGAGCAGCTGACGGTGCTCGGCAAGGTGCTCTGCGATGCGCAATCCGGTGGCCTGATGGGACTGCGCACCACCCTGCGCTCGATCGCCGGTGGGCAGCCGGGTGCCGAGTCCTCGGTCGCGAAACTGCTCGGCGTCGAACACATCCAGCAGGTGTGGGAGGTGGCGATGGACTGGGCGGGACCACGCGCCCTGCTCGGCGAGCACGCCCGCACGTCGGACACCCAGATGTTCCTGAACGCGCAATGCATGTCGATCGCGGGCGGCACCACCAACGTCCAGCTCAACATCATCGGTGAACGCCTCCTAGGTCTGCCCCGCGACCCCGAGCCCGGAAAGTGACCTGACATGAGTATCGATGTGAACGTCGCCTTGACAACGGAGCCGGCAGTTCGGGAGGCGTCGTGGACCGAACGCGACGTCCTGCTCTATCACCTCGGCGTCGGGGCGGGCGGCAACGCGGTGGACCCCGCCGAACTGCGGTGGGTGTACGAGAAAAACATGCGGGTGCTGCCCACGTTCGCACTGGTGGCCGGGCAGGGTATCTCTTCGGGATCGGCGCCGAGTGCCGGGCTGACCATGCCCGGCATCGATGTGGATCTGCGCAAGATACTGCACGGCGGGCAGACACTGACGGTGCACGCGCCGATCCCGTCCTCGGGCACCGCCCGGGTGTCCTCGCGCGTGGCCGATGTGTGGGACAAGGGCAAGGCTGCCGTCATCGTGCTCGAGCAGACGGCCACCGACTCGGACGACGGTCACCCGTTGTGGACGACGGGGATGCAGATCTGGGCCCGTGATGAGGGCGGGTTCGGCGGGTCCCCTGGGCCCGAGTCGGTGGCCACGCTGCCGGAGCGGAAACCCGACACGGTGCTGACGTCACGCACCGGAACGGGACAGGCGCTGCTGTACCGGCTCAGCGGCGATATGAACCCGTTGCACGCCGACCCCCAGTTCGCGTCCGCTGCAGGGTTCGACCGCCCGATCCTGCACGGGCTCGCCTCGTACGGAGTGGTGTGTAAGGCCGTCGTCGACGGGATGCTGGACGGCGACCCCACCCGAGTGCGGACGTACTCGGTGCGGTTCGCCGGCTCCCTCTATCCGGGTGAGACGATCGATATCGCGACCTGGCGGGAGGGCGACGTGCTCACGCTGCGCGCGACGTGTCCCGAACGGAACGGACAGCCCGTCCTCACGCACGCCACGATGGAGGTTCGCCCGTGAACACCGGTACGCATCCCACCTTCGAGAACAGCACCGCGGGAACAGTGTTGACGTCTCCCTCCGACGGAGCCGCGGTCGATCGAGCCACCGAGGCGGCGCGCCGCGTGATCGACGCCCTGCTGCGCACCGACCGGGCCAACGCCAACCTCGAGCGAGTGGCCGAGGAGTTGAACAGCATCGCCGAGCACCTCGAGGAGCACGCACCCGCGGTGGCCGAACGGCTGATCGACATGTGGAACGGGGAGGGCGTTACCCGGCACGATCCGGTGACCGGACCGGAGAATGCGCTGGCACCACCCGTAATCCTCGAAGGCCTGGCGGACGGCTCGGTGCAGGGCACCGTCACCTTGACCATCCCGTACCAGGGTCCACCCGGGCATGTCCACGGTGGTGTCTCGGCGCTGCTGCTCGACCACGTGCTCGGTGTTGCCAACGCGTGGGGCGGAAAATCAGGCATGACAGCACAATTGAGCACGCGGTACCACCGTCCGACCCCGCTGTTCGAACCGCTCACCCTGACCGGGAAATTGATCGGCGTCGACGGGCGGAAAATCTCCACCGTGGGCGACATCAGGACCGCGGACGGGCAAGTGTGCGTGTCGGTCGAGGGACTGTTCATCGACAAGACTGTCCCCAGGCCGCGCTGAGAGGGGCAGGATGCAGGACATGACCGAAGTCCTACGGTTCGAGAACAAGGTCGTGACGGGCGCTGCGCGTGGTCAGGGCCGGGCCGAGGCGGTGCGGTTCGCGCTCCTAGGTGCCGACGTCATCACCGTGCATCCGGCGGGCGTCGACACCGGCATGAAGGTCAACGACCAGCATCCGCTGATCAGCCGGTTCGCGCCCACGCTCGGACCGATTTACATGAATTCACTGCCGTACACCATCCTCGCGCCCGAGGACGTCGCAGCCGTGGTGGCGTGGGTGTGCTCCGACGAAGCGAAATACATCACCGGTGCTCAGATTCCGGCGGATCTCGGCAACCTCATTCGCTGATCTCTATATCGCCCAATGCCCCAGTGGCGCAGTTCTGCTGCACCACTGGGGCATTCGGCGTTCCCGAGGGGGATCAGACCGCGATGTCGCGGCGCAGCATCTTCCCTGTCGCGTTGCGCGGCAGGAGGTCGGTGGTGATTCGCCAGCGGGTCGGGACCTTGAAGTACGACAGACGTTCGGCCGCGTAGTCCCGCAACTCCGCTTCGGTGGTCGTGGCACCGGGCCGTAGCACTACGACGGCCGACACCTCCTGTCCCAGATCCTCGTGCGGCGTACCGATCACCGCGCACTCGAGGACACCGGGATGTTCGTCGAGGCACTGTTCGATCTCGGTGGGGTAGACGTTCTCGCCGCCGCGCAGGATCAGATCGGAGCGACGTCCCGTCAGCCGGAGCCGGCCGTTCTCGACGACGCCGTAGTCACCGGTGCGCAACCACCGGCCCGGTGCGATTGCCGCGGCGGTGGCGGCCTCGTCCTCCCAGTAGCCGAGCATCACGAAGGGGCTGCGCACGCACACTTCGCCTTCGACTCCGTCCGGGAGCCACTTACCGTACGGATCGCGGATCTCCATGCTGACCGTGATGATGGGCCTGCCCAGCGTGCCCGGGTACTGCTCGAGTTCGGGGCCGGCGGCCACGGCGATGGCCGTACTGCATTCGGTGAGACCGTAGCTGTCCACCAGCGCATCCCGGGCGAACGGCACCTTTTCCCGCAGCCGTTCCTTGAAAGCTACCGACGACGGTGCCGACGCCAGCGAGAACGCCGTCAGCGAGGACAGGTCGTACTTCTCCAGGTTGTCGTGTTCGACCAACCTCGACGCCATGGTGGGGACCGCACCCCAGTTGGTGACCCGTTCCCGCTCGATCAGGCCGAGCACGGCGTCCACGTCGAATCCGCCCTGATGCATGACGACGGCGCCGCCGGTGGCGAGCCGCGGCACCACCAGGTTGTGCAGGCTCGCGATGTGGAACAGCGGGGACGTCAACAGGTAGCGCCGCGGGCTCGGGACGGCCGGGTCGGCGGGAGACCCCGTGAACTCGGCGACCACCGCGTCACTGAACCGGTGGTAGTCGACTACCGCGAGGATGTTGCGCTGCGAATGTAATGCGCCCTTCGGGCGGCCGCTGGTGCCGCTCGTGTAGAGAATGGCGGCCGGATCGTCCTCGTCGACGTCCGTGTGGGGCATCGGGGCGCCCGCGTACCGGTCGAAGATCCGGGGCAGATCGTCTTCCATGGTGAGAACCGTTATTTCCGTTCCGGCCGCGGCGAGCGTCTCGGCCCGCTTCGCGTCGGCGATGACGACGGTAGGGCGGCTGTGCGTCAGCCCGTACTCGACCTCACGCGGTACCCACCAGCCGTTGAGCCCCACGCTGATGGCGCCGAGCACCTGCGTGGCCCAGAAGGCAATCACCCATTCCGGAGTGTTGGCGGCGAGGATCGCGACCCGGTCGCCCTTGCGGACACGGTGCTCATCGCGCAACGCGGTCGCGAGTGCCGCCACCGCCGCCGCGTGCTCGGTGTACGACAGTCGACGGTCGGCGGTCACCAGGTAGTCCCGGTCCCCCCACTGCAACGAAGTGGCGAGCAGGTCGCCCACCGCCCGTCCGCGGTTCTTCATCACCGGCATGCGTGTGCCCAGTACGGGCTCCTCGACGATCTCGAACCGGCCACCGGGCCCGGTGAGGCGGGACATCACCTGATCCAGGTGCAGCTGTGGATCTGTAGGGGCAGTCATGGGGCCGGCCTTTCGTCCTCGGGCACTCGTACCGACACAAGATGGCACGCTGTGGCAGGGCTTCGGTTGCGGTTACCACTCACCGAGACTGGCCCGATCCGCGGTGCCTCCGCGCCGTTACGTTCGTCAGCGAATCGCAGCTGGAGGGACACCTAATGACCATAGATCTCGACCCGCCCACCGTGAAGGTCGATCCACTCGGGCCGGCCAAGCTCGGGCCGATCACTCTGCGCAATCGCGTCATCAAGGCCGCGACGTACGAGGGACTCACGCCTAAGGGTCTGGTCACCGACGAACTGATCGAGTTTCATCGGCAGCCGGCGGCGGGTGGGGTTGGCATGACCACCGTCGCCTATTGCGCCGTCGCCGCCGACGGCCGCACGGCTCCCGGCCAGATCACCTGGCGTGACGACGCGATGCCGGGACTGCGGAAGCTGACCGACGCCATCCATGCGGAGGGGGCGGCGGTGTCTGCACAGATCGGGCATGCAGGGCCGGTGGCCGGCGCCAAATACAACGGCGCCCCCGCGCTGGCGCCGAGCACCCAGTTCCGTCTGACGACGCAGACCTTGGCGCGCGCGGCAACCGTCGCCGACATCGAGCGGATCACCGCGCAGCACGTCGACGCATCGAAGCGGGCCATCGAGGCCGGCTTCGATGCGATCGAGCTGCACTTCGGGCACAACTACTTCATCAGCTCGTTCCTGAGCCCCCGGACCAATCGGCGCAAGGACCGATACGGCGGCAGCCTCGAGAACCGCGCGCGGCTCGCCCGTGAGACCGCGCGGGCTGTCCGCGACGCGGTGGGCGATCGGATCGCGATCCTCGCCAAGTTGAACATGGACGACGGTGTGGCGGGCGGTTTCTGGGTAGACGAGGCCATCCAGGTGGCGCAGTGGCTCGAGCAGGACGGCTCGCTCGACGCACTCGAACTGACGGCGGGCAGCTCGCTGCTGAATCCGATGTACCTGTTCAAAGGTGATGCGCCGCTGCGGGAATTCGCGGCCGTCATGCCGCAACCCACCAAGCTCGGCATCCAGCTCGTCGGCAAGCATTTCCTGAGGGAGTACCCCTATCGCGACGCCTACCTGCTCGACGACGCCCGTCAGATCCGGGCGGCCGTCACCATGCCGCTGGTGCTTCTCGGCGGTATCACCGGCAAGGCGAGCATGGATCTCGCCATGGAAGAGGGCTTCCAGTTCGTGGCGATCGCGCGCGCACTGCTGCGTGAGCCCGATCTGGTCAACCGCATCACCGCGGAGACCCACAGACCGGGACTGTGCAATCACTGCAACAAGTGCATGACGGCGATCTACGGTGGCACCCATTGCGTGCTTCGGAAGCCATGACCACGCACACGCCGTCGAGAGGAGAGCTCGAGTTGGAACGCAGAACGATCGCCCAGATGCTCCTCGACCGGTTGGGTGACGAACGGCTGGGAGTCCGCACCCGCGAGCAGGACTGGACGTGGGACGCGGTGGTTCACGAGAGCGCGGCGCGTGCCGCGCTCGCCGCGTCGCTGCGGCGCGGCGGTCCGTTCCACATCGGTGTGCTGCTCGAGAACACCCCCGAGTTCCTGTTCTGGCTGGGTGGCGCGGCGCTCGGGGGAGCGACGATCGTCGGCATCAATCCCACCCGCCGCGGGGCCGAACTCGAGGCCGAGATCCGGTACGTCGACTGCCAGCTGATCGTCACGGATGCCGCGGGCAAGGCGCAGCTCACCGGTCTCGACCTCGGATTGTCCGAAGACCGATTCCTCCTCGTGGACGATCCGATGTACGCGGATCGGGTGGCGTCCTGCCGGGTGGAGCACCCCGCAGCGGATCCGGCGATCGACGTCTCGACGCTGTTTCTGCTGCTGTTCACCTCGGGCACGACGGGCACGTCGAAAGCCGTGCGGTGCAGCCAGGGTCGCCTGGCGCGCCTCGCCTACTCCAACACGGTGAAGTACGGCCACGTGCGGGAGGACGTCGACTACTGCTGCATGCCGCTGTTCCACGGCAACGCCCTGATGGCGTTGTGGGCGCCCGCACTCGCCAACGGGGCCACCGTGTGTCTGCCGCGTAAGTTCTCGGCCTCGGGATTCCTGCCCGACGTCCGGTTCTTCGGCGCCACCTTCTTCACCTACGTGGGCAAGGCGCTGGCGTACCTGATGGCCACGCCGGAGCTGCCGGACGATTCCGACAACACGCTCGTACGGGGCTTCGGCACGGAGGCCTCACCGGAGGACAAGGCCGAGTTCATCCGACGGTTCGGCGCCGAACTGTACGAGGGGTACGGCTCCAGTGAAGGCGCCGGCTCGGTGACGCTCGACCCCGCCGCCCCCGAGGGTGCTCTCGGCAGACCCGCTCACGAGAACATCGTCATCGTCGATCCCGACACCCTCGAGGAGAAAGCCCGGGCCCGGCTCGACGAACACGGCCGCGTCCTCAACCCGGACGAGGCGATCGGTGAGATGGTCGACAAGGCCGGAGCAGGGCGATTCGAGGGTTACTACAAGAACGAGGATGCCGTCGCTGACCGCATCAGGCACGGCTGGTACTGGACCGGTGACCTCGGCTACCTCGATGAGGAGGGGTTCCTGTACTTCGCGGGCCGCAAGGGTGACTGGATCCGGGTGGACGGGGAGAACACCTCCGCACTGATGGTGGAACGGATTCTGCGACGCCATCCCAAGGTGATTGCCACCGGCGTCTACGCCGTTCCCGACCCGCGGTCGGGCGACCAGGTGATGGCCGCCGTCGAGATGTCCGACCCCAGCGACTTCGACCCCGCGGACTTCGCATCCTTCCTCGCCGGCCAGGACGACCTGGGGACCAAGTCCGCGCCGCGCTTCATCCGCGTGTCCACCGACCTGCCCGTGACAGGATCGAACAAGGTACTCAAACGTGCTCTGCAGGAACAGGGTTGGCGGTGTGACGATCCGGTCTTCCGATGGGTCGGACGCGGCGCTCCCGAGTACCACGAAATGACCGAGAGCGAGAAGAGCGCGCTGGAGCAGGAATTCCACACGCACGGGCGGCAACGGTTCCTGCAGGTGTGACGGCGAGTTGGGCACAAGACTGGGAGGTCAGATCTGGTGTCCCTTCGGTGTCGTGTCGGCAATGCTGCCGCGCTGGTCCGCGAATTGCCGCCGGTACGCGGAGGGGGAAATCGCGAACGCTGCGCCGAATCTCTGCCGAAGGGTGACGCTGCTCCCGAAGCCGCATTTCCCGGCGATGGAGTCGATTCCCCAGTCGGTTGTTTCGAGCAGTGCCCGAGCTTCTTGCAGGCGGTGTTCGAGTATCCAGCGTGCTGGTGTCGTTCCGGTGGATTGCTGGAAGTGGCGTACGAAGCTGCGTCTGCTCATCCGTGCCTGATCGGCGAGTCGGTCCACGGTGAGCGACTCGTCGAGATGGCCGAGTGCCCACTCCTGCACTTCGGCCATGGTCGTGTCGGATACCGGCTGAGCCAGGGGGCGATCGATGTACTGTGCCTGCCCTCCTTCCCGGTGAGGGGCGACGACCAGGCTGCGGGCGATCCGGGTAGCGACGGCAGACCCGAGGTGTTTGCGAACCAGATGTAGGCAGGCGTCGATCGCCGAGGCCGTCCCCGCCGAGGTGAGGACATCACCGTGATCGATGTAGAGCACCGAGGAGTCGACCTTGCTGCCGATGCTGCGTTCAGCGAGTAGCGGCATCACCTCCCAGTGCGTGACCGCGGAACGTCCCCCGAGCAGGCCGGTGTCGGCGAGAGCGAAAGCGCCCAGGCACAGGCCGACAATGGCAGCACCGCGGGCATGTGCGGTCGTGATCGCAGTCTTCAACTCGTCGTTGACCGGTGTGAGGGACTGAGGCCAGGAGGGAATGACGACGATGTCGGCCCACTCGACGGTGTCCGGCCCTGCCACCTCGCCGATCGGATATCCCTCGATGGTGCGAACGGTTCCTGCACGATCCGACCACAGTCGCGTCTGCCAGTCCGGTGCAAGCCCGAGGCGGCCCACCTCGCCGAACACCATCAGCGGTGCCGCCAGGTGAAACATCGTGATGTCGTCGAACGCGTAGACAGCGACACGCATGATGCCTCCGAGGTTGGCCTAATTCCATCGAAAGTATGCATCCATGCCACTCGTAGTGGAAACCGATGTGCCGAACACTGGGACGGGTCGCGTCCACACCATGGCGGCGCGACGCCATCAACGAAGCTGAAGGAGCAACTGATGACTGCACCCCGCCGTGCCCTTGTCGTCGTCGATGTCCAGCAGGAGTACTTCGAGGGACCACTCGAGATCCAGTACCCACCGCGTGCGGAGTCACTCGCCAACATCGTGAACGCTGTGGAGACTGCCACCGCCCGTGACATTCCGGTTCTCGTTGTCCAGCATCACATGCCGCAGGGCGCCCCCGTTTTCGTCGAGGGCACGAAGGGGTGGTCGCTTCATCCGGAGATCGAACGGCGCATCCAGCCGGCTACCAAGCAGGTGCACAAGCAGTACGGGAGCGTGTTCGCCGGTACGGATGTGGCGCAATGGCTACACGCGCACAACATCGACACCATCACGATCGTCGGATACATGACCAACAATTGCGACCTCGCCACAGCGGTGGAGGCCGAAGGGCTCGGGTTCGCCACCGAAATCCTGTCCGACGCCACGGGTGCCATCAATCTGGCCAACGAGGCCGGCACGATCTCCGCGCAGTCCCTGCACACGGCTCTGATGGTGTTGCTGCAGTCGAACTTCGCCGCAGTGTCGACCACTGCGCAGTGGATCGAAGCGCTGACGTCGGACTCGACGCTGCCCAAAAGCAACCTGGTGCAATCGGCCATCGACGGACGCTCGGCGGTCGCCCTCGCCTGACGGGAGTGACAGGCCAACGTGCGTGCGGCCAGCCGGATTGGTGCTCAGATCCGCGCTGGTGGCCGCCGGCCAGGGTGACGGACCGCCGATCCGGTGCGCTGGGCCGATGTGCGCGGCCCCCGCGGGCGCGGACTGGGGGAGACCCCGAGAACGGCGAGCGGGCCACGCTCGTCGTCCGGGAGTGCGTCGGCCCGCCACTTCTTCACCGCCCGATAGAGCCACTGACCGACCTGCTCCCCGTCCGCCGTGACGTAGTTCGCGGGAACCAGTGCGTTCCCATGCTCTTCGCGGTACGCGGCGATTTCGGTGAGCATTCGCCGCCGCTTGCCGTCGATCCGGGACACGGTAGGCAGTGGGGTATCGTCGTCGCTCCACACGAACCCGATCGCATCGAGTTCCGCAATGCGGTGCGGTGGCAGGGTGCCGAGCATGTGCGCCACCCTCTGGCGGTGTTGCCAACGACCGAGGTGGAACCCGCTTTCGGTGACGTAGTCGGCCGGGATCGCGGTGTGGGGGTGTTGGCGGCGGAAGTCGGCGTAGAGCTGCACAGGGGAGGAGGCGGGCTGGTTCGCTGGCATCGGAATCGCACCCTTCCGGAGGCTCTCACACGTAATCGGGATTGTCATCACGTCAAGTATGTCCACCAGTTGGACGATGCAGCAAGACAGTTGGCCCCGTTGTTCGCTGTGTCGGTGAGGATCGGTGTCGGGTCGCGTGGGCACTACCACCGAACCGCAAGCCTTCCGAACCGGGCGCGTGGGTGACCGACCGATCCGCACCTTCACCTGGTGAGCAAGCGCCACAGGAGAATTAGGTGCTCGAACGGTATGCCGCGGCCCGGCGAGGACTTTCGCCGGGCGCTTCAGGCAATCGATCGGTGGTACTCGACGCGATCACGGGGTGACGATGGTGAATGCCGGGTCGGGGGCGTCGGTCAGTTCGACGATCCTGGTGATGGCGGTCGCGTCGCCGTCCATAGTGATGGTGTCGGTTCCGGATCCGGCCAGCAGGCCGAGCAACTGTGGCTTCGTCAGCTTCACCACGAGGTCGGCCGGATCGGACCGCTTTGTCGGGTAGTGGATCAACACGCCGTTCGACAACTCCATGCGGTAGGTCTCGTCCACGTCGGTGAAGTGCCAGCGGATCGTCGCCGACACATCCCAGGCCCGCGGACCGTCGATGCGGATCGCGATGCTGTCGAAGATCTGCGTGATGGTGAGCGCGGTAGCCATGCCCGCCGCACTGACCTCGGCTGGATGTGGCGGCCCATCGACCTCGCTTGCGCCGACGAGGAAGTTGTTCCGCCACGTCGCGCACTCGGAGCCGTAGCCGAGTCGGGTCAGCACGTCGGTGAGCACTTCTTTGGCACCGGCGTGATTCGGCTCGGCGAACACCGCATGGCTCGCGAGTTCGGCGGCGAAACGCAGATCACCTTCGTCAGCGAACTCCCTGGCCCTCGCAACGGCGGCATCGATTCCACCGATCGCACGGACGTAGCGGGCGCCTGCCGCCTCCGGGGGGTGCTGCCACAGGTGCGCCGGGTTGCCGTCGTACCAACCGAGGTAGCGCTGATAGATCGCCTTCACATTGTGGCTGACCGAGCCGTAGTAGCCGTGGGTGTGCCACGCGGCGTCCAGAGCGGGCGGCATCGGAAAGTCTTCAGCGATTTCGGTGCCCACCTGCCCCTGGTTGAGGCGGCGCAGCGTTTGATCATGAAGGTAGGCATAGAGGTCGCGCTGTTCGGTGAGGTACCCGATCAGCTCGTCGGTACCCCAGGTCGGCCAGTGGTGCGAGGCGAAGGCGACGTCCGAGTCGTATGCGAACATCTCGATCGACTCGGTGAGGTACCGCGACCAGTTGCGTGCGTCGCGCACCTCCGCGCCCCGCAACGTCAACAGATTGTGCAGATTGTGGGTCGCGTTCTCCGCCAAGCAGAGCGCGCGATGGTCGGGGAAGAAGAAGTTCATCTCCGACGGGGCCTCGGTTCCCGGCGTCACCTGGAACACCATGCGGACGCCGTCGAGCGTCTCCTCCTGCCCCGTGTGGGTGATATCGAGCGTGGGTGCGAGCAGTCCCACGGTTCCGTTCGATGTGCTGGGCCCGAGGCCCGCCCCCAGGGTGCCGGTCGCGCCGACGGGCAGCACGATTCCGGTGTGGAACATGCCGCGCCGCAGCATCGCACCGCCCGCGTAGACGTTCTCTGAGACCGCGTGCTCCAAGAAATGTTCGGGGGCGACGATCGGCACGGTGGTGTCGGCGTCGACGACACCGAGTACGCCACCGAAGTGGTCGATGTGAGAGTGGGTGTAGATGACAGCGGTCACCGGGCGGTCGCCACGATGCGCGCGATACAGCGCGAGCCCGGCCGCGGCGCACTCGGCAGAGACCAACGGGTCGATCACAACCACCCCGGTCTCGCCCTCGACGAGCGTCATGTTCGACAGGTCGTAGCCACGGATCTGATAGATCCCCGCGGTGACCTCGAACAGTCCGTGGATCGCAGTCAACTGTGCTTGGCGCCAGAGGCTCGGGTTCACCGTGTCGGGACAGTCACCGGTGGTCGCCGCGGCAAAGCCCTCGGCGTCGTACACCACCCGGCCGTCATCGGCGCGGACCTGCGCAGGTTCGAGCACGGCGACAAGACCACGGTTGGCATTGTCGAAATCGGTGCGATCGGCGAAATCGGCGGACATCGGCACTCCTCGCAAAAAGGGTTGTGGTGGGTTCCGCACCCACGGCCCCCAGTCTTCTGATTCGACGGCGCCCCTGGCATCACCCTTCCCAGGTGAAGTCGACGAGACCTGACTGCCACGAAGAACGCTGACGTGGGTCAGTGCCTTCACATGCGGCGATCCCGGAGGTAGCGCGCACGTTAGCGAGCATGGTCAGTTCGTAAGGGGTCTGGTCCGGTCGGTCACAGTGCCATGTTCCCGCCAGTCTTGGCTCTGCGCAGCCAGATTGGTTCGCCGGTGACGAGCGTGGTGGTTCGAGCGCGCATCGTTCGTCATCGCAGCTCATCACTTTCGGTATCGGATTCGACCGCGGTGAGGCCGCCTGGCGATATCCTTAGGTGTTACTCGAGAGGTTCTCGGGCAGGTCGACGTGCACCGTGAAGAGATGTGTCGATGAATAACGTGGATCCATTCGCGACCCAACGCGACGTGTCCGGTGCGGTCACGGCGGAGCTCGCGGCGGCGGGGTTCGAGGATGCTGTCGAGATCGGTCGTGGCGGGTTCGGGATCGTGTACCGGTGCACGCAGGCCTCGCTCGAACGTTCGGTGGCTGTCAAAGTCCTGACTGCCGATCTCGACCAGGAAAACCGGGAACGGTTCATGCGAGAGCAACGGGCGGCGGGCCGGTTGACCGGTCATCCCAACATCGTCAACATTCTCCATGCCGACGTCACCGGCAACGGTCGCCCCTTCATCGTGATGCCTTACTGCGCCCGGGGCTCCGTCGATGCCCGAATCCGGCGCCACGGCCCGCTTCCGCTGGCCGATGTGCTCCGGCTCGGGGTGAAGATGGCCGCTGCCTTGGACGCCGCCCACAAGGTCGGCATCCTCCATCGCGACATCAAGCCCGCGAACATACTGCTCACCGATTACGGCGAGCCGGCATTGACGGATTTCGGCATCGCACACATCACCGGCGGGTTCGAGACGACCACCGGGGTCGTCACCGGGTCACCGGCGTTCATCGCCCCCGAAGTCGTAGCCGGACGCCCTCCGAGCACGTCCGCGGACGTGTACGGGCTCGGCGCCACCCTGTTCGCGGCGCTCACCGGCCATGCCGCGTTCGAACGCCGCAGCGGCGAGCAATTGATGGCACACTTCGTGCGGATCACATCCGAGCCGGTACCGGACCCCCGCGAGCACGGCGTTCCCGAGGACGTCAGTGCAATCATCGAACAGACCATGGCCAGTGATCCCGAGACGCGCCCATCTGCCGCGGAGCTGAGTCAACATCTGCGCGAAGCCCAGTTACGGCATGGATTCGCGGTCGAGGATATCGCTCTGCACACCACCGAGTCGGGAGCCGCGACCGATGCCCCTCCCGAAAAAGGTGGTTGGCCTGTACCGTCGTGGTCGGCCGATTCGGGGCGAGGGGGTCAACTCCCGCTGGAGTTGACCAGCTTCGTCGACCGCCACACGGAGTTGACCGAGGCGAGGAACGCGTTGTCGAACGCGCGGCTGCTGACCCTGACCGGCACCGGTGGGGTCGGAAAGACCCGTCTTGCGCTCCGTATCGCCGGCAAGGTGCGCCGGGACTTCGCCGATGGCACCACCCTGGTGGAGCTCGGGGAGTTGCGTGACGAGTTGCTGTTGGCGGGGGTGGTGGCGAACGCGCTGGGATTACGTGACCAATCGGCGCGACCCATACCCGAGGTGCTCGTCGAGTTCCTCGCCGGGCGCGAACAGCTGCTGATGCTGGACAATTGTGAGCAACTGGTGTCCGCGGTCGCCAAGCTCACCGAGACCCTGCTTCGCACATGCCCGCGGCTGCGGATTCTCGCCACCAGTCGCGAACCACTCGGCATCAGCGGGGAAGCGGTGCTGCTTGTGCCACCGCTCGGCGTCCCGGATCCCGACGACCTATCGCGAGGGATGGCGGGCAACGACGCGATCACCTTGTTCGCCGAACGCGGAGCTACCGCGGCCCCGGGATTCGAGGTCACCGAGGACAACAAGACCACGATCGCTCGGATCTGCCAGCGATTGGACGGGCTCCCGTTACCGATCGAGCTCGCCGCCGCGCGGTTGCGGGCAATGACGCCGGAACAGATTCTGCAACGCTTGACCGACCGGTACGTACTGTTGACCCAGGGCAGTCGGGATGCGCCGTCGAGACAACAAACGCTCCGGATGTGCATCGACTGGAGCTACGACCTGTGTACACCGGCTGAGCAGCGGCTGTGGTCGCAGCTGTCGGTCTTCGCCGGTAGTTTCGACCTCGACGCCGCCGAACAAGTGTGCGGCGCAGATCTGCCCGCGCAGGAAATACTCGACACGGTGACCTACCTCGTCGACAAGTCGATTCTGATACGGGAGCCGGCCGGTGCCGAGATGCGGTTCCGCATGCTCGAGACCGTGCGCGATTACGGCCGAGAAAAGGCGCAGGAGAGCGGCGAGCATGCCGAACTGCGTCAGCGACACCGAAACTGGTGCGAGCGCCTGGTACTCGACACGGAATCGCAGTGGATCAGCTCCCGCGAGCTCGCGTTGATCACCGTACTCGTGCGGGAGCACCCGAATATTCGGGACGCATTGGAATCCTGTGTCTCCGAGAGCCCAGCCTCCGGACTCCGGATCGTGGCCGCCTTGTACCCATTCTGGCTTTCCCGGGGTTTGCTCAGCGAAGGCAGGCGATGGCTCGACCGACTCCTCGCCCGTCAACCGACCCAGCCGACCGTCGATCACGCCAAAGCACTTTACGTCGGCAGCATGATGACTGGCGTCCAGGGCGACCTGCAGGCGGCGGCGGCCCTGGTGGAGGATGCACACGAACTCGAGGCTCGGACACGAGATCCGTTGGTACGCGCACACATCGACAGTGCACTGGGCTACGCTGCCCTGTTCGGTGGACAACCTCTCGACGCACGTGCTTATCTCGAGAAGGCTGTCCGAACCTACGCCGGCCGTAACGATGTCGTCGAGGTTGTAGCGCTCGTCGGTCTCGGCTTGGCCGACGAGTTCCTCGGCGACACCGAACACGCCATCGAATGCTATGAGCGCGTTCTGGTGATCACCGATGCACGGGGTGAATCGGTGTTTCGGTCGTATTGCTTGTGGGGGCTGGCGGTCGCGGTATGGCGACGCGGTGAGCGTGAACGAGCGGTCCGACTACTCGAACAGGCACTGCGGGCCGACCTCGAGGTGAACGACCGGCTCAACGCCAGCTTCAGCCTGCAGGCGATGGCATGGATCGCCGCCGAGGACCAGAACGCGCGACGTGCGGTCGTGCTGCTGGCAGCCTCGGAAAAGCTCAGCCGGTCCGTGGGAAGTCCGATCGTCGTCTTGCCCAATATGAGCGAGTACCAGGAAGCGTGCGAACGCGCGACTCGACATGCTCTGAGCAAGGAGACCTTCGCCGCCGCTCATCGGGACGGGGCGGGTCTGAGTTTCGGTGACGCAATCGCCTACGCCTTGGGTGAGCAGCTGCCGGCTGAACCTCCACCTTCCGCTCTTGCCGCACACCTGACGAAGCGCGAGCGGGAGGTCGCCGAACTGATCGCCGAGGGACTGACGAATAAGGAGATCGCCACCCGGTTGGTGATCTCCCCTCGCACCGCTCAGGGGCACGTTGAACATATTCTGACCAAGTTGGAGTTCACCTCACGCACACAGATCGCGGCATGGGTTGTCGAACAACGCAGAGAGAATCTTTGAGCGCGCAATCCAAGATTCCGCTTGTCTTCAGACCTCCACAGGGTGCAGTGACTTTCACCCCAGGGTTCCTTGTTCCACTCCTCGCCCAATCGGAGACTTCGGTGCGTCGGAAAAATCCAGCGATCGGAGAAACACTATGGCCGAGATGGTCGAAAAGCCGCGAGCACCGCACACGCGGGGAGTCGCCCGCACCCTGATCACCGCATACGGAATGGTGGTCTACGCCATATTCCTGATCGTGTTCGTGTATGCGATCGGATGGGTCGAGGGGCTCGTCGTGCCTCACACGATCGACGATGGTCCCGACGCCCCCGTCGTGGTCGCCGTGGTCATCGACCTGGCGCTATTGACGGTCTTCGCCATGCAACATTCGGTGATGGCCAGGCCCTGGTTCAAGAGACGCTGGACGAGGATCGTCCCACAGCCGATGGAGCGCTCGACATACGTATTGTTCGCCACGGCGGCGCTGGCGCTGCTGATGTGGCAGTGGCGTCCGCTGCCCGAGCAGATCTGGAACGTCGAGAACACTTCGGTCCGCGTCGCACTGTATGCGGTGTCGCTCGGCGGATGGGCTCTCGTACTGGCGGCAACGTTCGCCATCGATCACTTCGATCTGTTCGGGTTGCGCCAGGTCCTGCGGAATCAGAGCGGTAAGTCGGCTCTTCCCAGTGCCTTTCGGACGCCGATGCTGTACCGGGTGATCCGGCACCCGCTGTACGCGGGTTTCGTGATCGCGTTCTGGGTGGCGCCGACGATGTCCTGGGGCCGACTGTTGTTCGCTGTCGGGACCACCGGGTTCATCCTGGTGGCGGTGCGCTTCGAGGAGCATGACCTGGTGGATACGTTCGGCGACGACTATCGCACCTACCGCTCGCGGGTGCCGATGCTGGTCCCGCGGATCGGCTCCCGGGCGCGGTAGCGTCAGCGGCCGCCGGCGACGGCGATGTTCCAGCCACTCAGCCGACGGTTACGGGAACCCGTGTCTGCGCCACCCAGCGCCCGTGCTCGTTGGAGATGGTGATGGAGTGGTCGAAGCAGTCGCTGATGTTGGCGGTCGTGAGAACGTCCGATACCGGGCCCTGCGCGACGATGACACCTTCCCGCACGAGAACGGCATGTGTGGTCGTGGTGGGGATTTCCTCGAGGTGGTGCGTGACAAGAATGCTGGCGCGGTCGGGGTCCTGGGCGCGCAGATCGTCGAGCGAAGTCAAAAGCTGTTCGCGCGCCGCAAGATCGAGGCCCGTCGCCGGCTCGTCGAGCAGTAAGAGTTCGGGCTCGGCCATGAGGGCGCGGGCGATCAGGGCGCGGCCGCGCTCACCCTGGGACAGGGTCGGCCACAGCAGATTCAACCGTGACCCCATCCCAAGGGCGTGGACGAGTTCCTCCGCGCGCATAACCTGCGCGTCGGTCGGTGCCCACCGCGGTGGAAACTCGGGGGTGTTGGTCAGGCCGGTGAGGACGACGTCCCGCACGGTCAGCGGCGCCCGGACCATATGGCGCGGATTCACGTGACCGATGTGCGCTCGTAATTCCCGCATGTCGACCCGGCCCAGCCGGTGACCGAGAACGTGGACGGTGCCGGCCGTGGGGTGCGCGGTTGCTCCGAGCAGCGAGAGCAACGTGCTCTTGCCTGCACCGTTGGCGCCCAACAATACCCAGTGTTCGCCGCGCCGGACCTGCAGAGTGACGTCGCGCAGGAGGAACCTACCGTCACGGACCAGGTCGACGGATTCGACCCTCACGACGGGAACGGAATTCTCCATTAGCTGTCACCTTTCCGCAGGATGGGTAAAACATAGGCGCTCCGCGCCCGTGAGTGGTTAACGAGTCTATGCACTCGCGGACCACGCACGGGCGGCGGAGCCGCCTCACTAGCGGTGTTTGAAGGCTGGTGGGCGTTTTTCGACGAACGCGGTCATGCCTTCTTTTTGGTCTTCGGTGGCGAAGGTGGAGTGGAAGACTCGTCGTTCGAACCGGATTCCTTCGGTGAGGGTGGTTTCGAAGGACCGGTTGACCGCTTCTTTCGCCATCATCGCGACCGGTAGCGACATGTCGGCGATGGTGGTCGCGGTCTGCAGGGCCTCGTCGAGTAGGTCCGCGGCGGGCACGATCCTCGAGACGAGTCCGGCGCGTTCGGCTTCCTCGGCGTCCATGTTCCGGCCGGTCAGACACAGTTCCATGGCCTTGGCCTTGCCGACCGCCCGGGTCAGCCGCTGCGAGCCGCCGATCCCGGGAATGACCCCGAGTTTGATCTCGGGTTGCCCGAACTTCGCGGTGTCGGCGGCGATCAGGATGTCGCAGAGCATCGCCAACTCGCATCCACCGCCGAGCGCGTACCCGGCGACCGCGGCGATCGTAGGCTTGCGGGCCGCGGCCACCTTGTCCCAGGCGGAGAAGAAGTCGTCGAGGTAGACGTCCATGTACGACTTGGGTTGCATCTCCTTGATGTCCGCGCCGGCGGCGAAGGCCCGATCCGATCCGGTGATCAGGATGGCCCCGATCTCCGGATCCTTCTCCAACTCCTCCACCGCCGACACGACCTCGCGCATCAGCTGTGAGTTCAGGGCGTTGAGCGCCTTCGGACGGTGCAGGGTGATGATCCCGACCCGGCCCTTACGGTCGAGCAGGATGGTCTCGAAGTCGGTCACTGGTCTCCCTTGGTAGAACGGTCGCGGATGTCGTTGATGATGGCCGAGAAGTCCTGACCACCACCACCGGCGGCGTGGAACCGGCTGTACAGTTCGGCGGCACGCAGCCCGAGGTCCGCCTCGACGCCGTTGGTCTTCAGCGCGTTCGCGGCGAGACCGAGATCCTTGTCCATCAGCGCGGCCGCGAAGCCGGGCTGGTAGTCGTTGTTGGCCGGGCTGGTCGGGACCGGTCCGGGCACCGGGCAGTTGGTGGTCAGCGCCCAGCACTGGCCGGACGCGTTGGACGCGACGTCGAACAGGGCCTGGTTGCTCAGTCCCAGCTTCTCGCCGAGGACGAATGCCTCGCTGATGGCGATCATCGACACCCCCAGAATCATGTTGTTGCAGATCTTCGCGGCCTGACCGTTCCCGGGGTTCCCGCAGTGCACAACCTTCTTGCCCATCACCTCGAGCAGCGGCCTCGCGGCCTCGAAGTCGTCCGCCGTGCCGCCGACCATGAACGCGAGCGTGCCCGCGGCCGCGCCCACGACGCCACCGGAGACGGGTGCGTCGACCGAGCGGTGCCCGGCGGTGACGGCCTCCTCGTGCGCCGCGCGGGCGTCCGCGACGTCGATGGTGGACGAATCGATGAACAGGGTGCCCGGCTTCGCGGCCGGCAAAATCTCCTTGTACAGGCCGAGGACGAGTTTGCCGTTCGGCAGCATCGTGATCACCACCTCCGCCTCGCGGACGGCGTCGACGGCCGACTCGGCGACGGTGACACCGTCTTTGGTGGCCTGCTCGAGGGCGGCGGGCGCGAGGTCGAAACCGACCACCGTGTGCCCCGCCTTGACGAGGTTGGCCGCCATCGGACCACCCATGTGGCCGAGTCCCAGAAATCCGATCGTGCTCATGATGCAGTCCCTCCTGGACGCGTGTCGCTGGTCGAAACCGCTGCCGGGACGGCTGCGGCTGTCGGGGCGGGGGTGGGTGGGGTGAGGCCGAGTTCGAGGTTCCCGAGCGCGGCGAAGAACGCGTCGACGTCCTCGTCGGTCACCTCGTCGATCGTGGCGGGTGACCACTGCGGGTTGCGGTCCTTGTCCACGACCTGCGCCCGGATGCCCTCGACGAGATCAGGGGAGCTCAGGCAGGCGACGGACACCCGGAACTCCTCGTTCAACACTTCCTCGAGGCTGCCCGCCGCCCGGGCCCGGCGCAACGACCGTAGGGTGACCGCGCACGCGGTCGGCGACTTCGACAGGATCTGCTCGGCCGCCTTCTGAGCCTCGGGCACCCCACTGCCGCGCAGGCGGGCGACGATCTCGGGAACACTGCCCGCGGAGTACGCGGCGTCGATCCACCCCTGCTGCGCCACCAACTCCGAGGGCGGGGCGGGTTCGGTGAACGCGGCCAGCGCGTCCTCCACCGTGGTGTCGGACAGCTTCTGAACGAACGCGTCGATCTTCTCCGAGGGGATGAAGTGGTCGGCGAACCCGCACGCGATCGCATCACCGGCACTGAGCCGGGCGGTGGTCAACGCGATGTGGGTGCCCAACTCCCCGGGGGTGCGGGCCAACAGGTAGGTG
Source organism: Rhodococcus sp. ZPP (assembly GCF_017656075.1). Classification (NCBI taxonomy): domain Bacteria; kingdom Bacillati; phylum Actinomycetota; class Actinomycetes; order Mycobacteriales; family Nocardiaceae; genus Rhodococcus; species Rhodococcus sp. ZPP. Next base: position 3,124,943 of record NZ_CP058638.1, on the reverse strand, counting down.
CCGCCGACGTCGGGGACGAACCCGATCCCGGTCTCGGGCATCCCGATCATCGACCGCTCGGTGACGATCCGGACGCTGCCGTGCGCGGAGACCCCGACGCCGCCGCCCATCACGATGCCGTCCATGATCGCCACATACGGCTTCCGGTAGTTCGCGATGGCCGCGTTCAGGATGTACTCGTCCCGCCAGAACTCCCGCGACCCGGTGCCGCCCTCCTTGGCGTCGTGGTAGATCGACACGATGTCCCCGCCCGCGCACAACCCCCGCTCACCGGCCCCGGTGAGCAGCACCGCCCGCACCCGATCATCATCGGACCATGCGGCCAACGCCGCCGCGATCTGCCCGACCATGCCGTGGTTGAGGGCGTTGATCGCCCTGGGCCGATTCAGCACGATCCGGCCCACACCATCCCGCGTGTCGACAATGACCTCAGATTCCGAATTCAGGTCGCTCACCCTGCCGCTCCTTTATTTCCGACGATGCTGCGGGCGATGACGACCCGCATGATCTCGTTGCTGCCCTCGAGGATCTGGTGCACCCGCAGATCCCGGACGATCTTCTCGATGCCGTACTCGGCCAGATAGCCATACCCGCCGTGCAGTTGCAGCGCCCGGTTGGCGACCTCGAAACCGGTGTCGGTGGCGAACCGCTTCGCCATCGCACACAGCTCCACCACCTCCGGAGCCCCCTCGTCGAGGGCGGCCGCGGCCCGCCACAACAGGGTGCGGGCCGCCTCGAGTTCGGTGCGCATGTCGGCGAGCTGGAACTGCAACGCCTGCGAGTCGAGCAGCGGCGCACCGAACGCCTTCCGGTCCGCGAGATACGCGACCGCCTTCTCCAGCGCCGCCTGCCCACCGCCGACCGAGCACGCCGCGATATTGAGCCGGCCCCCGTTCAAACCGGCCATCGCGATCCGGAAACCACCCCCCTCGCTGCCGAGGAGGTTCACTGCCGGCACCCGCACATCCTCGAAGATCACCTGCCGGGTCGGTTGGGCGTTCCAGCCCATCTTCACCTCGTTCGGCCCGAACGAGAGCCCCGCCGACTCCTTCGGAACGATGAACGCGGAAATCCCCTTCGGCCCGCTGTCTCCCGTGCGGGCCATCACCACATACACATCCGACGTCCCCGCCCCGGAAATGAACTGCTTGACCCCGTTCAGGACGTAAGCGTCACCGTCGCGGACCGCCCGGGTGCTCAACGCCGCCGCATCCGACCCGGCACCCGGCTCGGTCAGGCAGTAACTACCCAACTGATCCATCGCACACAACCCCGGCACGAACGCACGGCGCTGCTCCTCGGTGCCGAACCTGTCGATCATCCACGTCACCATGTTGTGGATCGAGATATACGCGGCGATCGACGGACACCCCCTCGCGAGCTGCTCGAAGATCCGGGCCGCGTCCACCCGGGTCAACTCCGAGCCACCCACATCCTCCCGGATGTAGATCCCGCCCATCCCCAACGACGCCGCCTTACGCAGCACATCCACCGGAAAATGCTTGGACTGATCCCACTCCACGGCAAACGGCGCCAAATGCTCGGCCGCGAAGTCACGGGCCGTCTCACTGATCGCCCGCTCGTCATCGGTCAAGGTAAACATACGATTCGACCCTTTCAGATCGGAGAAGTTGGAAGTACTATAGTTGGACATCCACGAACATTGCTAGTCCTCGTCCGGCACGGGCGGCGAAAAGCCGGATCCTCCGAGTGTGGGATGGGAAGTCGTCCCGGAGGTCGGAGTGCAGGGCAATTGGTCTCATTTGGGTCGATTGCCGGCCACTGGCGTGCAGTTCGTCGACTCGAGCATTGGTGAAAAAGGAGACCTTTCGTGACCGCTACGGAACCGGCAGCAACAGAGCAATCCTGTTCTGATGCAACGGAATTTTCGGGGACAGCACTGATCGCGGCGGTCCTGCAGACGCAGAAACTGATCGTTCGCAAGCTTGATGCCACCCTCAGTCCGTTCAAACTGTCCTTTCCTCGGTACGAGGTTCTGTCGCTGGTCGACGCGGCACCGAATGGAGTCATATCCACAGCGCTTCTGTGCCGCACCCTGGACCGGCATCCCACCACGATCACGTCCTTGATCGACGGACTCGAGCGCACCGGGTTGGTCACCCGTTCGACCAACCCCGTCGACCGACGCGAGACCCTCGTGACCATCACCGATCGTGGGCGGGCTGCGGCGGTGTCGGCCGCACGGGTCGTCGACGATGTCTCCGCCGTGGATCCTGAAGTGCTGCGTCGTCTGAGCATCGACCTGCACACGCTGCTTGTCGCAACTTCGCATACACAAGCACGGCAAGGCACCGCGCCGTCGGCTCACACTGCCGAGAGCGTTCGGGGGAACGGCCACGATGACCAGCGCTGACGGCCACGACGGTCGGCACGAGCAGGCATCGGAGAAGGGCAATGCCGAGGCCGCCCCGCCGGTCACGATCGATGCGAGAGGCATTCGATCCGATGACCTTCGGTATTTGCTCGCGGTCGCGCGGAGCGGACGCCGTCGATCGGCGGCAAAGGACCTGGGTGTCGACCACACCACTGTCTCGCGGCGTGTCAATGCACTGGAGAAGGCTCTAGGAGTTCGTCTGCTACAGCGCAGCGCGGACGGCTGGGAATTGACCGACGTCGGGCGATCCGTCGCAGAAAAGGCCCGGCTCATCGAGGAAGCAGTCCAGGAAACCGCGGATGTGGTCGCCGGTATCAGTGAAAATACGCTCCGCGGCACAATTCGCGTCACTGCACCGGACGGGTTCGGACCGATGTTCGTCGCCCCGGCCCTGGCTAAACTTCGCATGAACCACCCCAATCTCGTTGTGGAACTCATCACCGCAACAAGGCAACTGAATCTGCAACCGGCGGGATTCGATATTGCCGTCGCTGTCGGAACCCCGATCAGCAGTCGGCTTGTCTCGGAACGTATCTGCCAATACTCGCTAGGCCTGTACGCCAGCGAACAATATCTACGTGATCAGGGTGAACCCGCCACCATGGACGAGCTGACAGCCCACCCGCTGATCTTCTTCGTCGACTCCCTCTTGCAAGTGGGAGACCTCGACCTCGAGCGGCACCTGCCCGGCGTGACCGCTAAATTCATGTCCACGAACATCTTTGCCCACGTTTCGGCAACACGCGCCGGCGGCGGTATCGGTTTGCTTCCCGCATTCATGGCCGACCAGCATCCCGACCTTCGCCGGGTGATGGCCGACCTGGTCGACGTCCGCCTCTCCTTCTCCATCGCGGCGCGCAGGGCAAGCCTGACAAATCCGGCCGTGCAAGCAGTTCGACGCGTACTCCAAGAAGAGATCCTCAGCCGCCGAGACGAATTGCTCCCGGAACCGCGACACCCGAAGCCCGCAGGCCCCGACACATCGCAGTGACACGCGCCCCCTCGTGATCGGTGGCAGGGTGGGGCGCCGTATGGACGATGTTGCAGGACACTTTCTCCTGCAACGCCGCCCACCGACTACCGCATTTGTTACGCCCGCGTGGTGACCTCGGAGTCGAACTGGTCGACCAGACTGCCACTGCCGATCCAGTCGAGGATCTGCTCGGTGTGCTGACCGAGAACCGGAGGGGGAGCGTGCTGAGTACGGACCAATGACTGTCCGTCCGCGGTTTCCATTCGCAGCGAGGGACCCGGTAGTTGCACCGGCCCGACAACTGGGTGGTCGACCTCGAGGAGGAGTCCCTGGCTACGGGTTTGTTCCCATTCGTAGACCTCGTCGATGGTGCGGATCGATCCCGCAGGCACACCGGCTGTTTCGAGGGCGGCGAGGACTTCGGCCCTGGTGCGGTTGGTGAAGTCCGCTTCGATAGCGGCGATGAGCGTGTCGCGGTTGGCAACCCGGTCCCGGTTGACGGTGAACCGGGGGTCATCCGCCGACAGCCCGGCGACGGGAGCGAATTTCGCCCAGATCGCCTCACTGCCGACCGCGATCTGCACGTATCCGTCGCCGCACCGGAAGCTGCCGTACGGTGCGATCTGGGGGTGGTGGTTGCCGGACCGCTGCGCGACCTGTCCGCCGACCGTCCACTTGGTGCCCTGGAAGGTGTGGGCACTGACCGCCGCGGCCAGCAGCGACGTGCGCACCACCATGCCTTTGCCGGTCTTTTCCCGGGATGCCAGCGCCGCCGACACCCCCGCGGTTCCGTGCACGCCGGCGAGGACGTCCGCGATCGGCACCCCGATACGGGTGGGCTCGCCGTCCGGGGTTCCGGTCACGGACATCAGGCCGGCCTCGCCCTGGGCGATCTGGTCGTAGCCGGCGCGGGATCCTTCCGGGCCGTCGTGGCCGAATCCGGTGATCGACAACGTGATCAGCCGTGGATTGAGCTCCTCGAGCACGTCGGTCGGAAAGCCGAGGCGGTCGAAGGCTCCGGGCCGGAGGTTCTCGATCAGCACGTCCGCCCGCCGGATCAGCCTGCGCAGCGCCTCGCGCCCGTCCTCGCTCTTGAGGTCGAGGACGATCGATTCCTTGTTCCGGTTCGCCGACATGAAGTACGACGACTGCGGGTCGTCTTGCGGCCCGACGAACGGCGGTCCCCAGGTGCGGGAGTCGTCGCCGGTGCCGGGGGCTTCGACCTTGATCACCCGGGCCCCGAGATCGCCGAGCATCATGGCGGCGATCGGGCCGGCAAGCGCACGGGAAAGGTCGAGCACGAGGATGTCGTTCAGTGGTCCGACAGTCATGGAATTCCGTTCAGTCCAGAGTAAGGAAGCGAGGGGTCAGAGTGTGCGCAGGCGCACGTTGACCTGCTTGGTCTGGGTGAAACCGGCGATCATGCCCTCGAGTGACACCTCGCGGCCCAGGCCACTCTGCTTGTAGCCGCCGTAGGACTGACCCACCATCTGGCCGCCACCCTGGTTGACCTGCACCCACCCGGTTTCCAGGGCGTGGGCAGTGGACAGCGCCAAATCGAGATTGTGTGTCCAGACGTAGGCGGCGAGCCCGTAGTGCGAGTCGTTGGCCATCGCAACGACGTCGGCGTGGTCGGTCCACGGGATGGCGACGAGGGCGGGTCCGAAGATTTCCTCCCGGGACGGGCGCCAGGAGTTGTCGGCTCCGGAGAACACCGTCGGGCCCATGTAGTAGCCCTCGGATTTGCCGACCTTGTCGGGGGAGCCGTCGAGGACCGTCGAGACCTTGTTCGAGCTGAGGCCGTCGTCGAGGAAACCGCAGACCGACGCGAACTGTGCCTCGTTGATGATGGCGCCCATGTCCGTGGCCTCGTCCAACGGGTTGCCGACCTTCAGCCCGGCCAGGGTGGTGACGAGCCGGTCGAGGACGTTGTCGTAGATGTCCTGGTGCAGGAACAGCCGGGAGCCGGCGGTGCAGCTCTGGCCCTGCCTGTGTACGCGGGTCGAGAGCAGCAGCTGGTTGATGAAGTCGTCGTTGATATCGACGTCGGGAAAGACGATCGACGGGTTCTTACCGCCGAGTTCGAGGGAGACGTGTGCGAGGCGGCCACCCGCTTCACGGGCGACGCGTCGCCCGACCTCGGTGGAGCCGGTGAAGGAAACCTTGTCGACGTCCGGGTGCTGGACCAGCGCTTCGCCCGCCACAGAGCCCTTTCCAGTGATGACGTTGAGGACACCGGCCGGCAGGTGTTCGGCGCAGATCTCGGCGAGGAGCAGCACGCTCAGCGGGGCTGCTTCGGCGGCCTTGACCACGACGGTGTTGCCCGCGACGAGGGCAGCGGGGATCTTGAATCCGGCGATCATCAACGGGGAGTTCCAGGGCAGGATGCAGCCGATGACGCCGAGCGGCTCCTGGCGGGAGTACTGAAGCTGGTCATCCCCAGCGGGCAGGACCGTGCCCTTGATCTCGCCGGCGACACCGGCGAAGTAGCGGAACAGATTCGCCAGGGTCTGCACTTCGGGGCGGGCCTGAGTGCGCAGCGCGTTTCCGGTGTCGAGGGCGGTCAGCCGGGCGAGCTCCTCGGCGCGGGCGTCGATGGCGTCGGCGATCTTCGACAGAATCCGGGCGCGGGCGGTGAAGTGCTGAGACTTCCAACGCGGAAAGGCCTTGTGGGCAGCACGGACGGCCTTGTCGACGTCCTCGGCGCTCGAGGTCGGCACACGGCCGATCACGTGCTTCCGCAGAATAGGAGTGGTCACCTCACTCCACTGACCGTCGAGAGCTTCCACCCACGCCCCGTCGACGAACATCGGGTAGTCGCGGGCTTCGGGAATCTGAAGGTCCGCGAGGGAGGTCTGGGTGGAAGTCATATGGCGTCTCCTAGCTGTATCGTGCGCGGGCAGCATGAGCACGGTTCATGCGTCGGGCAGGACGTAAGTCAGTGAATCGCCGTCGAAAACTCCGATGGCGAGGGGTGATACATCTACGATGCGGTGCGAGTACGCGCGGGTCAATCACCAGATCCGCTACCCGGGTGCGCAAAAATGCGCCACCACTGCGCGCGGGCACCCGCACATCCGCAGGTGCCCGTCGGGTGACCGAGAGCGGGCCGAGCGTCGCAAGCATCGAAACGGGTACCGGAAACCGCACCTCGGTTCTTGTCGGTGATGGGCGATTCTTCCGGAATGCCCTTTTGCGGAGCGCGCAGTATTACTCGCCGCCGCATACTTACCCGTTCCCGGCGGTTTCATATATTCGTGACTTGCAACGCGAAAGAACCCGCTGTCGAACATTATTCGGGCACAGACTCGCCTCGAGTATTTATATTCGACACAAGTACCAACGGTGTCGAAATGATCTTGCTCGAAACTCTGGATTACGCGCGAGTAACCATTAAAGGTGTTTATGCTGCGGTCCACCATGGGACTTATCCCCGCCACGGGGTGCTGGTCCTGGTACAGACGAAGGAGAACCGTTGAGCAAGACAGCGGAGCCGAAGATCGCACTCGTGATACCCAACGCCACCCCCGAGGATGAGGACCGTGCCGGCGGGCGCGCACGGAACGCGCTGAACGCCGTGACGGGAGTCGTCGGGCAGGGCCGAGTGGTCCTCGAGGAGTCGCTTCGCCTCGGGCGCGAGCTGACGAAGATCACCGTGGGCCGCTCGGATGTAGGGCCGGCCGCGGGCGATCGGCGGTTCACCGATCAGGCCTGGACGAACAATCCGATCTACCGCCGTGTGCAACAGACCTACCTTGCATCCGTCGACGCGGTCGAAAGTGTCGTCGAAGACTTGGGCCGACGGGTCGATGACCGCCACGCGCGGGAAGCGGCGTTCGTATCGACCGTCCTCACCAGCGCGCTTGCACCGACGAACTACTTGCCCACCAACCCGGCGGCGGTGAAAGAGGCGTTCGACACCGGTGGGATGAGCCTGGTTCGTGGCGCCCGCAACTATGTGTCCGACCTGCGCCACAACGGTGGGATGCCGCGGATGATCGATCCCGACGCCTTCACGGTCGGCGTCGATCTCGCCGTGACGCCGGGTGCCGTCGTCGCCCGCGACGAGGTCGCCGAGGTGCTGCAGTACACGCCGACCACGGAGACCGTGTACGAGCGCCCCGTGCTCGTGGTGCCGCCGCCGATCGGCCGCTACTACTTCCTCGACCTGCGTCCCGGCCGCAGCTTCGTCGAGCACGCTGTGTCCCGCGGACTGCAGACGTTCATGCTCGCGTGGCGTAATCCGCAAGCAGAACAGGGTGACTGGGACCTCGACACGTACGCGCAACGTGTGTCGGACGCGATCGACGAGGTCCGGGAAATCACCGGCAGTGATGACGTCAACGTGATCGGTTTCTGCGCCGGCGGCCTCATCACCACCGCCCTGCTCAACCACCTCGCCGCCACCGGGGACACCCGCGTGCACAGCATGTCGTACGCCGTGACAATGCTCGACTTCGCGGACCCGGCCGGCCTCGCGGCGTTCTCGGGACCGAGACTGCTGCAGCTGGTGAAGGGGCGATCCCGGCGAAACGGCATCATCTCGGCACGCGACATGGGCAGCGCCTTCACGTGGATGCGCCCGAACGACCTCGTCTTCAACTACGTGGTCAACAACTACCTCATGGGACGGACGCCGCCGGCCTTCGACATCCTCTCCTGGAACGCCGACGGCACCAATCTGCCCGGAGCGCTGCACGTCCAGTTCCTCGACATCTTCGAGAACAACGCCCTTGCGACGCCGGGAGCGATGACCGCGCTCGGCACGCCCGTCGACCTCGGCAGGATCACCGTCCCCACCTTCGTCTCCGGCGCGATTGCCGACCACCTCACCTCCTGGAAGAACTGTTACCGCACAACCCAACTGCTGTCGGGCGACACCAAGTTCGTGCTCAGCTTCTCCGGACACATCGCCAGCCTCGTCAACCCGCCCGGCAACCCGAAGTCCCACTACTGGGAAGGCGGAGAGCCGGGACCCGATCCCGAGGCGTGGCTCGACGCGGCGACGAAGAAGACCGGCAGCTGGTGGGAATCCTGGGCCGATTGGGTCTCGGAACGGGCCGGCGAGCGCATCGCCGCGAGTACACGCCTGGGCAGCGACGAGCACACCGTCCTCGGCGACGCACCCGGTCTCTACGTGCGCGACCTGAAAGCCGGTATTCCCGTGTAAAGGGCGGCCAGGGATCGCCCGGCCTGCATGACGGTGCGGTCGGGTCGCACGATGGCCGCGATCGCGTGCCCGTCGGCGAGCCAGCGACCCAGGTCGGAGTTGGGCGGGGCGGGCACGACGACGGCGCCGCGGCGTTCGATCTCGTAACGCTGGCCGGCGGACGGCTCGATCGTGGTGACGAGCAGGAACCGTGCGGGCGTGCTGTCGTCGAGTCGACGGCCGTCACCGTCGAGAATTGGGTTGGGACACAGGTTTCCGGCCAGCCCCCATGCGGGCGCGGGCCGGTGGACGAATTCTGAGCGGCGCAGCGCTGGGGTGGTGCTGTCGGTGATCTTCGCGGCTACTCCCGGTATCCGTCCGGCCAAGGGAGCGAGGCGCCTTCGTACCACGTTACCGACGCGACCGCCCTCGGTCATTGCCCAGCCGATCGTAGTCGCGAGTCGGATCATGTGGTGGGCGTGAGGCTTCCGTTCCTGCTCATAGGTGTTCAGGCAGCTGTCGGGAAGGGTGCCGTCGAGGACGCCGGTGAGCTTCCAGGCCAAGTTCGCGGCGTCGCGAAGTCCGGCCCCCATCCCCTGTCCGACGAACGGGGGCGTCAGGTGCGCTGCGTCGCCGAGCAGGAAGACGCGGCGGTCGCGCCACCGGTCGGCGACCTGCGCCTTGAAGGTGTAGTCGGTGACCCGGACCAGTTCGAGGTCGGTATCAGGGACTTGCCGGGTCCAGGGAGCGATCAGGGGCCGCAGTGCCCCCAGGTCCTGGAAGTCCGCTGCGCTCTCCCCGGGCCGGAGCCGGAACTCCCACCGGTAGCGGTTGCCACCGATCCGCATGTACGTCGCGGCGCGGACCGGATCGCACACCTGATGAACACCTTCCCACTGGTGCAGGTCGGCGTCGGTGGCGATGTCGACGACAAGCCAGCGCTGCTCGAATCCGAGATCCTGCATGCGCGAGCCGATCGACGACCGGACCACACTGTTCGCGCCGTCGCAGCCGAGGACGTACCCGGCTCGAACGAAATGACGTTCACCGGTGAGGCGGTCGGTGAATGCCACTCGCGCACAGTCGCGTTCGTGTACTACCACGGTGACGGCACTGTTTTCGCGCAAGCGCACGGTGTCGTACCTGGCCAGCCCGGTGCGCAACAGCCGTTCGAATTCCGGTTGGTCGAACATGTTGGCCTGCGGGAAGCCGTGCGCGCTGCTTGCCGGGTCGCGACGAAACTCGGCCAGCGTTCTCGTCTCGCGGTCGACGAGCCGTAAACCCTGTGCCGGGCGGGAGATGCCGGCAAACTCCTCGGCCAGCCCGAGTCGGGCGACGATGCGGTAGACCTCATCGTCGAGGTGTACCGCCCGCGGCTGCGGATAGACGCCAATCCACCGGTCCAGCACCAGGACGTCGACGCCGTACTGCCCCAGCAGGGTGGCGGCGGTGATTCCCGTGGGTCCGGCTCCAACGATGACGACCGGGTAGTGCTCCACGCTCATGCCGTCACCTCCAGCCGCCAGACCAGTGGGTAGCGATCGAGCGCGGGTACGACGGCGGCACCAGCGGACGCGGCGACGGTGACGACCACCGAACCGTCCTCGACGATCGCGTCGATGTGGCCGATCCCGGTCACCGAGGCCAGGGCACTCACCGGGCGAACCTGACCACGGTCCGCTGGATCCCCAGGTCCAGGACACCGTCGTCCGTGGCGATCGACAGCTCCATGACATCGCCGTCCTGCAGGTAGTGGGGGTTCTTCGCCTGAGCCTTGAAGAAGAACTTCCACTTGACCGCAGGCGGCAGCAGCGAGCCGATGATCTCGACCGGCTTGGACGGCGCCTTCAGAGCGGTACCTCCGGGAGTGCCGGTGAGCAGCAGGTCTCCGGCATCGAGTCGCTGAAACTTGGTCAATGCCTGCAGCGCCTGCACCGGCCGGTAGATCATGTCTGACCCGACCGTCATGTTCTGCCGGACCTCGCCGTTGACGCGCAGCTGCAGTCGAAGATCATCGAATCGCTTGAAATCGCCCTCCTCCAACAGCACCAAAGCCGGGCCGACCGGGGTGAAGGTGGGATACGACTTCGCTTCGTAGAACTGCGTTTTCGGGAGCTGCACGTCCCTGGCCGACACGTCGTTCGCGATGACGAGACCGGCGACGAAGTCTGCAATGTTGTGCTCGTCGATCGAGGCACCCACCGGAACGGATCGGCCGAACACCAATCCCGCCTCGACCTCGTAGTCGAGGAACCGAACATGGTCGGGTTTGATCACGTCCGCGGACGGGCCACTGATCGAACCGGACGCCTTTCGGAAGAACGTCAGCGGGACGGTATCCGGGTTCATTCCCGAATCCTTCACGTGCGAGACGTAATTCGTCATCTGCGCCACTACTCGGCACGGGGCGGTGACCGGCGAGAGCAGCTCCAAGGTGTCGATCGGGACCGTGGCCGTGGCCGTGGCAGCGGCCTCGATCGCCGCCCGATCGGCGAGAAGTGCGGCCGTCGTGGTGGCAGCGGAGTCGACCGGGGCGGCGCCGCGCGGGGTCTGCACCCACCAGCCGTCGTGGGTGCGGAGGACGGAAATACTCATGAAGAAGCTACTTTCAACAGGCCACGAAGGCGTTGGAGGTCGAACTCGTTGTCTCCGCGGAGCGAAGAGATCATCGCGCGCAGTTCGCGCAGGGACTCCCGGCCGGGAGCGGTACCGAGAAAATCGCTGGTCGCCGGCGGGCCCCACTGCGCCAGACCGGAGACGCTCATCGGCGCCCAGCCAGGTTCGAGGGCGGCGTCGAACATGTCACCGTCACTGAAATGCTCGACCAGGAAACCGTCCGGGTCGCGCCAGTAATCGAAAATCTGGCTGCCCTGGATGTGACGGCCGATCCCCCACGAGCGACGGTAACCCCGCTCCCGCAGGTATTCGCCGCCTGCGGCCAAGGTGTCGAGGTCGCAGACCTGGTACGCCGAGTGCATGTAGCGATTGGACGGGCCGAGGGTGAGAGCCACGGTGTGATGATCGGCGGGAGTGTCGCCACGGTCGCAGCGGATAAAACTCATCACCGGCCCGCGCTGCCGCTGGCCGGGGTAGTACTGGAAATCGCTCACGACCATTCCCAGATGCTGCAGATACCAATTCAAAGTCTCGAGGTATGTGGTGCTCTGCAGCACCACGTGACCCAACCGCTGCACCGACGCCGGCTCCCGTGGTGGGCGCTGCGTCGCGTTAGTCCGTTCCGCCGTGCGTCCGACGTTGAGGGTGACCGGAGTCTGCGCGGGCAGTGCGGGTAACCGGCGCACGCCGGAGACCACGCGTACCGAACTCCCGTTCGGGTCGGCCAACTCGACGACGATGCCGCCCAGGCTTTCGGGCAGCCGGTCGACACGACGGCTGGTGGCCTCGGCCAGGTGCAGCACGTCCGCGTCATCGGCGGCGAGGAACGCCGCTCCCAGGAATCGGGAACGGGGGCCCTTCTTAATGATCACGCACGGCGTTCCAGCGTCGGTTCCCCGTAGCTGCAGTTCATCTCGGGTCCGTGAGGCGGTGGTGAATCCGAAGGCGTGAGCGAACATTTCGGCCCGGTCGAGGTCGGGTTTCGCGAATTCCAGCCACGCGAGATCGTGCACCTTGACGATCGGGTTCGGCGCCCGGCCGGGGTGTTCACCGCGCCGTGCGCCCTGTTCGCTGTGCAGATCGGCGTGAGCGTCGATGTGTCTATTCATGAGCTCTCCTCAAGTGAATGACGATATCGTCACTCATGAGTAGACCGTCAGTCAAGGATCCTGACGAAATCATCATTTCTGAGCGTCGGTGTTATCGTGGGCGGGTCTACACACAACAGAGGCGGTGACACGGCCCTTGACCACCGACGATGCACCAGCGAGTCGACTGGAACGACGAAAAGCACGCACGCGGGCGGCTCTCATTCGTGCGGCGCAAACCTTCATCGCCGAGGGAAATCTCAGTGTTCCCGTACTCGAGATCACCCAGGCCGCCGACGTCGGAATGGGCTCGTTCTACAACCACTTCGACAGCAAGGAAGAGCTCTACCGGGCAGCGATGGACGCCGCCCTGGAAGCGCACGGCCAACTCCTCGATCACCTCACCGGCGACCTCGAGGACCCCGCCGAGACGTTCGCGCAGGCTTTTCGGCTCACCGGCCGCCTCTTTCGCAAGGAGCCCGACCTCAGCCGCGTGCTGGTCAACAACGCACCCGACCTGATCACCGCCGACCGCGGACTCGCCCCCCGTGCCCTTCGCGACATCGAGGCAGCCACCGCGACCGGACGCTTCACCGTTCGTGACCCGGAACTGGCGCTGGTCCTGACCGCCGGAGCGCTCATCGGGCTCGGCCAGCTACTGCACGCTCGCCCGGACCGTGACGCCGCCGAGGCCACCGACGCGCTCGCCGAAGACCTGCTGCGCACCTTCGGGTTGACCCCGGACGACGCTCGCGGAGTCAGCCGCCGTCCGCTCCCCGACCTCGACAGTGTCGTAGGCGGATCCGCAGCCTGACGTCAGCCGCGCACCGTTCTCACGGTGACCCCGATGCTGTCAGCGTCAGGACGCGCAACCGTCAGTCGTCGGCGACAATCGCTCGGGCGACTTTGCCGCCGTACTGTTCGGCCTGATCACTCGGAAGCCCGGAGTCGGTGAGAATCGTTTCGACCTCGTCTATCGCTGCGACTTTGGCGAGAGCACGGTGTCCGAACTTCGAACTGTCCGCGAGGACGACGGTGCGCGCCGCAGCCGAGATGATCGCTCGTTTGAGCGGTACTTCGAGCGTGTTGGTATTGGTGATTCCTGCAGTCGGATCGATGGCGTCTGCTCCGAGGAAGGCCCAGTCGGCCGAGTAGTCGGAGAGGAAGTCGACGGCGCGTTCGCCGACCAGGGTGAAGACGGATCCGAGTAGCTCGCCACCGGTGACCAGCAGGCGGACGGCGGGGATGGTGGCTACGTACTTGCCGATGCGAAGGTCGTTGGTGATGATCGTCAAGTCAGCTTTGTGACGAAGCTCCAGAGCGACCTGGTAGGTGGTCGACCCGCTGTCGAGGATGACCGTGTCGCCATCGGCCACGTGCTGCGCTGCGCGCCGTGCGATCGCGATTTTCTCGGGTCGTCGCTCGGTTTTCTTTACCGCGTAGGGGATTTCGGAGGATGCGCCTGTGACGGGCCGCGCTCCGCCGTGCGTTCGTTCGGCTTGGCCGGAACGAACCAACGTGTCGAGGTCACGCCGAATCGTCGACGCGTCCACGCCGAGCTCGCGTGAGAGAACCTTCGCCTCGACATAGCCGTCGACGTGAAGGCGTTGGAGTATTTCGCCACGTCGTGTGGTTGCGGACAAGAAACACTCCTTGGAACTCGGCTCGATGCACTCGCGGATCAGGTCTGCCCGGATCCTACCGTCTCATGCGCGGTTATTGACAGTCCGAACGCGCAAACGGCATGATTGCACGCAATTGCTGCGCGATATCGTGCAGTCGTGGGTCTGTGGCTTGGGTCGGCGGTCGAGCAAACGTCAAGGAGTTCCCGATGCAGTTGGGTGTGATAGGTCTGGGGCGGATGGGCGGAAACATGCGCGAGCGTGTTCGTTCCGCGGGTCACGAGGTCGTCGGCTTCGATTTCGATCCCACCGTGCGTGACGTCGACTCGGTGGCCGAATTGGTCACTCGCCTCAGCGGCCCCAGGGTGGTGTGGGTAATGGTTCCTGCCGGTGAGCCGACCCGTTCGGTGATCGCCGAGCTGAGCGGGCTGCTCGGGCCCGGAGATCTCGTGATCGAGGGCGGAAACTCGCGCTTCTCGGACGATGAGTTCCACTCCGCTGTGCTCGGTGAGCGCGGAATCGGTTATCTGGACTGCGGCGTATCGGGCGGAGTATGGGGCCTGGACGAGGGCTACGGGCTGATGGTGGGCGGTGACGACGCCGATGTTGCACGCGCCATGCCAATCTTCGATGCACTCACGCCCGAAGGGAAGCGAGAGGACAGTTTCGTGCATGCGGGGCCCGTCGGCGCCGGCCACTACGCCAAGATGGTGCACAACGGTATCGAGTATGGATTGATGCAGGCGTACGCAGAGGGATACGAACTTCTGGCCGCCGAACCCCGCATCACTGCCCCCGACGCTGTGATGGGTGCGTGGCGGCAGGGCACCGTGGTGCGCTCCTGGCTACTCGACCTCCTCGTCGCTGCGCTTCGGCAGGACCCGGGATTGAGCTCGATATCCGGATACACGGAAGATTCGGGCGAGGGGCGCTGGACGGTCGAAGAGGCCATCTCCCACGCAGTGCCGGTCCCGGTCATCTCGGCTGCCCTCTTCGCGCGTTTCTCCTCCCGCCAGCCGGATTCACCTGCCATGAAGGCGGTTTCGGCTCTGCGGCAACAATTCGGTGGACATCAGGTTCGGAGCATGGAGGCGGTTCAGTCGTGATCAAGCTGGGATACAAGGCGTCGGCGGAGCAGTTCGGTCCGCGGGAGTTGGTGGAGCTGGGTGTGCTGGCGGAGGCGCACGGGATGGATTCGGCGACGGTGTCGGATCATTTCCAGCCGTGGCGGCACGAGGGTGGGCATGCTCCGTTCTCGATTGCGTGGATGACGGCGGTGGGGGAGCGGACGGAGCGGTTGCAGTTGGGGACGTCGGTGATGACGCCGACGTTCCGGTACAACCCGGCGGTGGTGGCGCAGGCGTTCGCGACGATGGGGTGTCTGTATCCGGGTCGGGTGATGCTCGGGGTGGGTACCGGTGAGGCGCTCAATGAGATTGCGACGGGTTTTGCGGGGCAGTGGCCGGAGTTCAAGGAGCGGTTCGCGCGGTTGCGGGAGTCGGTGCGGTTGATGCGGGAGCTGTGGCTCGGGGATCGGGTCGATTTCGAGGGCGAGTTTTTCTCCACGAAGGGGGCGTCGATTTACGACGTGCCCGAGGACGGGATCCCGGTGTATATCGCGGCGGGTGGTCCGGTGGTGGCCCGGTATGCGGGGCGCAGTGGGGACGGGTTCATTTGTACGTCGGGTAAGGGTATGGAGTTGTATACGGAGAAGTTGTTGCCGGCGGTGGCGGAGGGGGCGGCGAAGGCGGAGCGCGATGTCGCGGAGATCGACAAGATGATCGAGATCAAGATTTCGTATGACACCGATCCGGAGTTGGCGTTGGAGAACACCCGGTTCTGGGCGCCGTTGTCGTTGACGGCGGAGCAGAAGCATTCGATCGATGATCCGATCGAGATGGAGAGGGCGGCGGATGCGTTGCCGATCGAGCAGGTCGCGAAGCGGTGGATCGTGGCGTCGGATCCGGATGAGGCGGTGGCGCAGATCAAGCCGTATCTCGACGCCGGGTTGAATCACCTGGTGTTCCACGCGCCCGGACACGACCAGAAGCGGTTCCTCGAGTTGTTCGAGAAGGACCTTGCCCCGCGGTTGCGAGGACTCGCATGACGCACAACGTCACCACTACGCCGCTGTGGAACAAACTGTCCGATCACCACTGGGAAGTCGCGGCCACGCACCTTCGGGAACTGTTCGACGCCGACCCTCATCGGGGCGAAGATCTGAACGTCACGGCCGGCGATCTCTACATCGATTACAGCAAGCATCGTGTCACGCGCGAGACGGTCGGCCTGCTACTCGACCTCGCCCGGGCCGCCGGAGTGGAACACCACCGTGAGGCGATGTTCACCGGCGAACATATCAACACCTCCGAGGACCGGGCTGTTCTGCACACTGCTCTGCGCGCGAACCCCGAGCGCGAGCTGATCCTCGACGGACAGAACGTGATCGAGGACGTGCACGCGGTGCTGGGGCGGATGGGTGAGTTCACCGACCGTGTCCGGTCCGGCGTGTGGCGCGGGGCCACCGGCGAGCGCATTCGTACGGTGGTCAACATCGGGATCGGTGGATCCGACCTCGGTCCGGCCATGGCATATCGCGCCTTGCGCCATTACGTCGACGGGCCCGAGGTGCGGTTCGTCTCCAATATCGACCCCACCGATCTGCTGTCGAATCTGACCGACCTGGACCCGCGCACCACACTGTTCGTCGTTGTCTCCAAGACCTTCTCCACGCTGGAGACGATGACGAACGCATCCGCTGCCCGGCGCTGGATCACCGGCGCACTGGGGGAGGATGCGGTGCCCCGCCATTTCGTCGCGGTGTCCACCGACACTGCACGGGTCACGGACTTCGGCATCACCGCCGACAACATGTTCGGCTTCTGGGAATGGGTGGGCGGACGGTACTCGGTCGGGTCCGCCGTCGGGCTTTCGGTCATGATCGCGATCGGACGGGAACGGTTCACCGAGTTCCTCGGCGGGATGCGGGCGATCGACGAGCACTTCCGCACTGCGCCATTGGAATCGAATGCGCCCGTCATCCTCGGCATGCTCGGTGTGTGGTACTCGAGTTTCTTCGGTGCCGACTCGCGGGCCGTGCTGCCGTACGCGAACGACCTGGCCAGGTTTCCGGCGTACCTGCAGCAATTGACCATGGAATCGAATGGCAAATCGGTGCGGGCGGACGGAACTCCGGTCGGCACCTTCACCGGCGAGGTTTTCTGGGGAGAACCAGGCACGAACGGGCAACATGCGTTCCATCAGCTTCTGCACCAGGGCACACATCTGATCCCCGTCGACTTCGTGGGATTCACGGAGCCGGTGGAGGATCTACCCACCCTCGACGGCATCGGATCCATGCACGATGTGCTGACCGCGAACCTCCTCGCACAATCGAAAGTTCTCGCGTTCGGCAGGACCGAGGCCGAGATCGCCGAAGACGGGACACCCGCCGAGCTCGTCCCACACAAGGTGATGCCCGGAAACAGGCCTTCGACAACCATTTTGGGCACAAAGCTCACGCCATCGACCCTCGGACAGTTGATCGCCCTGTACGAACACCAGGTATTCGTTCAAGGCGTCGTCTGGGGAATCGACTCGTTCGACCAATGGGGAGTCGAGCTCGGTAAGACGTCGGCTCTTGAACTGGGTCCCGCCTTGTGGGACCAGGGCGGCGCACCGGAGGTCGGGGACAGCTCCACCGCCAGTCTGATTCGTCTCTACCGGCGAGCGAGGAAGGAACGCAGTTGCCTGCCCTGACGGTGCGGCTGCCCGTCCCCATCGCCGAGGAGTGGGACTGGCAGCTGTCCGCGGCCTGCCGGGACACCGACCCCGCGGTGTTCTTCCACCCCGACAACGAACGAGGCGAACCCCGTGCGCGTCGAGTACGTGCGGCCAAACAAGTCTGCCGGCGGTGCCCCGTGCGGGACCGGTGCCTCGAATATGCACTCGGGTCTTCCGAACGCCATGGCATCTGGGGTGGTTACACCGAGGACGAGCGCAAGAAGCTGCGAAGGCCAGTTCGCTGACTGCGTGACTCGCTTTCATCTGGGCGGTTGATCAAGCCTGCGGCCTCCTGCAGAGTCGTTGGTCGCAGTGAGTGGCAGGCGCAGCGCTGCCGGGGCGTGTGCTGGAACGGCCGGCGACCGGGGTGTGATGGGGGCAAGCCGACGGTATGGCTCGGATTGTGGCGGCCGCGGGTCGGCGTCGCCCTTGTTGGGCCAGAACGAGAATGCGCGCGCAGCTTGTGCGGTGATGGTCAGTGACGGATTGACGCCCAGGTTTGCGCTCACTGCGGACCCGTCGACGATCGATAGGCCCGGATAGTTGAACACGCGGTGGTACGGATCGATGACGCCGGTCTGACGTGCGAACGGATGGGCCCGGGTAACTCCTGACGAGGCGGAATATCTGAACTAGTTCTGATGTAGTGGTATGAGCAAGTCGCCAGTTACCACCACGTTCTCCGACTTCTTGAGGGCACCGAAGGTGGTACTCGGCGTTCTCGAGGACAATGGTGAGGTGGTGCTGACGCGTCGGAACGCTCCGGCTTTGCGGTTGACCCAGGAATCGGCGAGCCGCGCGGAATTGAGCACCCTCGGCGTTGTCGGGCAGCTCTTCGCTGCTTCCCTGGACGAGGCGGCGCTCGATCGGGTCGCCACCCGCCTTGCGGTGGCTTTGCCGTGGATCGGGTTGCTGCCGGCGGGGTTGCACGCGGAGTTCATCGCCGAGTTCCAGGCCATCGCGCGGGCCTGCATCGCGGTGGCCCGCTTCGATCGGCTCGCGATTCTGCTCGAGGCATGGCAGGCCACAGCGGAGGCGTATGCCGACCCGCGCCTGACCGCCGACGGCTCTGATCTGGAGTACCTCGACGTTCCCGAGGTGGTCACGGAACCGGTCCGCGACGCGTGAGCAAGAAGGGCGGAGCGGTTCCTCGTCCGGCCAAACGGACCGAATGGCAGCTGGTGTTCGCCACCCGCGACGCGGAGAAAGGGGTGGACCGATCTGCTGGCCACTGCCCGCAACGCCACGGTCGACGCGTGGGACACCCTCACCCGGGAACCGACAGTGCAGAGGCCGCGGCTGTATCAGCTCAAAGGCGACTACGCCTACGGGAGGTACAGCGGACGTAACTTCGCCCGCTACCAGCTTCGGCGATGTCGGTGGGGTCGCCGGTGCGTTTCTGGGGGACTTTGGAGACGAGTTTGTCGCGGGCGGGTCCGTTCATGCAGGCGAGCATCGGGGTTTCGATGAGTCCGGGGGCGATGGCGTTGGCGGTGATGCCGTCGCGTGCGGCTTCGAGGGCGATGGTTCGGGTGAGGCCGACGATGCCGGCCTCGGCGGCGACATAGTTGGCCTGACCGAAGTTCCCGCGCCAGCTCATCGAGCTGCAGAACACGATCCGTCCGTGGGTGTCGGCGATCGTGTCGACCCAGTCCTGCACCTGCGGGGCGGAGGCGGCGTCGACGGGGTGGCTGGTGGCGGGGCGGCCGTAGCGGTCAGTCAGCTCGGCAGCCAATGCTTGTCCGGCGGTGTCGTTGTTCTCGGCGATCGCGACGGTGGCGCCGTGGCGTCGACAAAAGAACAACTTGTCATCGCCGCCACCAAACACTTCTTCGGCGCCGCCGCGGACGAGATCGAAGCCGCCGTTGCCGACGAGTCCGATCCTCGTAAGCGGATTACGACGTACCTCGGTGGTGTCGCATCGGCGATGCGCCGCAACTCGCGGGCGTTCTACGACGACATGGTTTCGTACGCACCG
Source organism: Rhodococcus sp. ZPP (assembly GCF_017656075.1). Lineage (NCBI taxonomy): Bacteria > Bacillati > Actinomycetota > Actinomycetes > Mycobacteriales > Nocardiaceae > Rhodococcus > Rhodococcus sp. ZPP. The sequence goes on along the minus strand of NZ_CP058638.1, from coordinate 3,105,339 downwards.
ACGGCGGAGATATACGGCCGCAATACCGCGCAGGCCGCGCAGCGCGTGCACGAATTTATCGACGAGGGCGTCGAAGCCGGGCACTTCCGCGCCACCGACGCCGCATTCGCCGCCCAGCTGGTGGCATTGGCGATCGACGCCGTCCAGTCCGGCGTGCTCCTCGAACGCACCGGACTATCCGCCGCCGATGCCTTCGGAGAGCTCGGCGACCTCCTGCTCCACGGCTTGCTGCGCACCGATTAGGCGCGATTACCGGCGGAAACGGCGAACTGCGGAATTCCCATCAGTCCGAATGTGGCGCCACGTCTGAAATCGATCGGGTCGTGTTCCGCATAACGCCCAGGAACCAATCTGGTTGACCTGCAACGTCGTTTCCGAAACGGTCGTCACCACGGTAGCGCGGCTGCCGACTGCCCAGCAGGTCCCGCCTTCTAGTGGCCGTCGATCCCCTCGAGCAGTTCGTGGATGGTGGCTGTCTCGGCGGCTTCTTCGGTGTCGTCGAACAATGGTCGGATCCCTCGAGCGGCCATGATCTGGTCGTTGCTGGCGCCGGCGGCGATCATGGGCCAGACCAGCGCGTCGTCGCCGACGATGAAGTCGATGACGACGGGGCGGTCGTTGATAGCCCGGGCTCGGGCGATCACTGCGTCGACGTCATCCTCGCGTTCGCAGCGCAGTGCGACACACCCGAGTGCCTCGGCGAGCTGCACGAAGTCGGGGATGCGGCGCGAATGGGTGGCCAGGTCGACGTTCGAGTAGCGGCCGCCGTAGTGAATTTCCTGGAGTTGTTTGACCATGCCGAGGTTTCCGTTGTTGATCACGGCGACCTTGATCGGGACGCCCTCGATCGCGGCGGTGGCCAGTTCTTGGTTGGTCATCTGGAAGCAGCCGTCGCCGTCGATCGCCCATACCTCACGGTCGGGTGCACCGAGTTTCGCGCCCAGCGCCGCGGGCACCGCATAACCCATCGTGCCGAGGCCGCCCGAATTGAGCCAGGTGCGCGGCTTTTGGTAGCTGATGTAGTGGGCGGCCCACATTTGGTGCTGGCCGACGCCGGAGCAATAGATCGCATGGGGACCGGCAGCCTTGCCGAGAGCTTCGATGACGAACTCCGGTGACAGGGCTCCATCACGTGGGCGGTCGTAGCTGACCGGGTAGGTCCGGCGAATCCCGTCGAGGTAGTCGCGCCAGCCGGTCAGGTCGATTGGTCGGCCTTGGTTGCGGCGGGAACGTATCGTGTCGATCAGTGCTGTGATGGTCTGCTTGCAGTCACCGACGATCGGCACGTCGGCGAATCGGTTCTTGCCGATCTCGGCGGGGTCGATGTCGGCGTGGATGACCTGGGCGCCGGGCGCGAACGAGGCCGCTTCGCCGGTGACGCGGTCGTCGAACCGGGCACCGAGCGCGATCAGCAGGTCGCTCTTCTGGAGCGCGGCGACGGCGGCGACGGTGCCGTGCATGCCGGGCATCCCGTAGTGCAGGCGGTGGCTGTCGGGGAACGCTCCGCGGGCCATCAGCGTCGTCACGACGGGAATCCCGGTCAGCTCCGCGAGCAGCGCCAGCTCGACCGACGCCTCGGCCTTGATCACACCCCCACCGACGTAGAGGACAGGCGCCTTCGCGGCGGCGATGAGGTCGGCGGCCGCACGGATCTGCTTGCCGTGTGGTTTGCTGACCGGCCGGTAGCCGGGAAGGTGAGTCGCCGGTGGCCAGGCAAAGGTGGTGGTGGCCTGCAGGACATCCTTGGGGATGTCGACGAGCACCGCGCCGGGGCGCCCGGTGGCGGCGATGCGGAACGCCTCCGCAAGGGTGCGGGGGATGTCTTTGGGGTCGGTGACCAGGAAGTTGTGCTTGGTGATCGGCATGGTGATACCGCAGATGTCGGCTTCCTGGAAGGCGTCGGTGCCGATCATGCCGCGTCCGACTTGCCCGGTGATCGCCACGACCGGCACCGAGTCCATCTGCGCGTCGGCGAGCGGGGTGACCAGGTTCGTCGCGCCCGGGCCGGATGTTGCCATGCACACCCCGACCTTGCCGGTGGCTTGGGCGTAGCCGGTGGCCGCATGTCCAGCGCCCTGCTCGTGTCGCACCAGCACGTGACGCAGCCGCTGGGAATCGATCAGCGGGTCGTACACTGGCAGGATCGCCCCGCCCGGGATACCGAAGACCACCTCGACGGCGAGCGCTTCGAGTGAGCGCACCACCGCTTGGGCGCCGGTCACCCGGATCGGGTGGTGTTCGGGGAGAGCGGTGGCTGCTGCGGCAATCCGGCTGGGCGGCTCGCTGTCGCACATCGCCGGGAGGGTTCGCTGCGGAGCGGAGACAGGAGATTGCACAAGAAGTCCTCGAGTCGGATCCGTGCTGCACATGGTGCGCGCGGTTTGCGGTAACGGGTCGGACCCCGCCGTTTACGATGCGTCGAAAACCGTGCGGCGGTGTCGTTGTCCGGGTCTCCGGCCTCGTGGGCTCTCCCGGTAGGCGATCGAGAAACGGCGTGTCTTTCTCGTGCCTGCGTGATCTCAGTCAAGCAGCGACCGGCAGATCCGGCAACCAGCACCTATGAGGGTGAGCAATCTGCACGCCGGCGCTGATGCTAGAGCAGAATCTGGTGGTCATCCTGCACACCGTCGACGCTGTCGGACGAAATCGCTCGTCGCCCCGCCAGCCGGAACGAGTGATCCACCGAAGATGTTCGTGGAGAGACTCTCTCGTCGCGATGCAACCCGGCAACCGGTGGGCGCCATTGTGGGGCGGCCACCGGTGTGGATCACACGGCTACGCGTGTCATCGCGGCAGTGCCTGAAGCCGGGGCGGGCGAGTTTGCTGGAGCAGAAGTCCCTCGAGTATGTCCGGGTCGCGAAGTCGACGTCGTTGATCAGGGTGGGCGTCACCATCGTGAGAAGGCGTTTGTAGAACACGACTGGGGTGATGCCGAACTCGGGGAGGATGTATTCGTCTCCTCCGCCGAATCGGGACCATTTGGTGGCGAACGCCAGCATGGCCTTATCGTCTCGGGTAGTCATGAATCCTTGTCGTCCCCCGAGGGTGTGCTGTGTCCTGTCAGAGATCGTTTGGGGTGAAGCCATTTTCGAGTCGGTTCTTGACGGTGGTGAGGAAGCGGGCGGCGTCGGCGCCGTCGACGATGCGGTGATCATAAGAAAGCGACAGGTAGGCCATCGAGCGCACGTCGATGCGGAGCTCGCCGTCGTGGCGGGTCGGGATCAGTCGCTCGACCACTGCACCGACACCGAGGATGCCGGTCTGCGGTTGGTTGATGATCGGGGTGTCGAACAGTGCACCCCGGCTGCCGGTGTTGGTGAGAGTGAAGGTGCCGCCGGATAATTCGTCTGCGGTGATCTTTCCGGTGCGCACCTTCTCGGCCTTGTCCGCGATCGCCCGGGCCAGCCCCTCGATCCCGAGATTCTGGGCATCGCGAATAACCGGCACCATCAACCCCTTTTCACTGTCCACCGCCATGCCGAGGTGGCAGTGATCGTAGTAGGTCACCTCGGTGACGTCGGGGTTCAGTGAGGCGTTGAGGACCCGGTGCTCGGTGAGCGCGTCGACGGCCGCTTTGGCGAAGAGCGGCAGGAACGAGAGCTTGAGTCCGGTGCGAGCGAGGAAGTCGTCCTTGTGGGCGGCACGCAGCCGGGCGATCGCGGTGACGTCGACCTCGAGCACCGTGGTCAGCTGCGCCGAGGTCTGTAGTGACTCGACCATCCGCTGAGCGATGGTGCGCCGAATCCGCGGCAGCTTCTCGGTGACAGAGCCAGCCGCAGCGGACTGCTCCCGCGGCGCGGGTGGTGCCGTCGGTTCCGGGGTGGGTTCCGGTTTCGGCGTCGGGGGAACGGTCGGCGCCGAAACCGGAGGCACCGCAGCTGCGGTGGGTGCCGAAACCGCAGGAGGTGCCTGAACTGGGGGCACCGGCGAAGCGTGTGTCGGTGCGGCGGCCGCACCGTCCGACGAGTCGGTGATGACAGCGAGTTCGGCGCCGACTGTCACTACGTCATCCTCGTCGGCGAGGATGCGCTGGAGAATTCCGCCGACGGGGGACGGTATTTCGGTGTCGACCTTGTCGGTGGCAACCTCGAGCAGTGGTTCCTCGGCTTCGATGCGGTCGCCGGGCTGCTTGAGCCACCGGGTGATGGTGCCCTCGTCGACGTTTTCCCCGAGTGCCGGCATCCGCACCGTGGTGCCTTCGAGTTGTTCGGTTGTCATGGTGTGGTGTGCTCCTGGCCTGTGGGCGTGCGGGTCTCGGTGATCAGGGGAGGATGTCGAGTGAGGCGCGGACGATGCTGTCGGTGTCGATGCCGTGGTAGCGGTAGACGTCGTCCAGGGAGCCGACCTGCCCGAACTTGCTGACCCCGAGGCAGGTGCTGCGCACGTGGTTGATGCCGGCGAGGAATGCCAGGGTGTGCGGATGCCCGTCGAGGACGGTGACGATCGGGGTGGCGCGATCGGCGGGGAAGAGTTGGTCGAGGATCCAGCTCTCACCGGGCCCGCGGCCCTGCCGTGCCTGGACGGCCTCGAACAACAAGCCGGGGCTGGTGACGCAGACGACGTCGGCGGGGATGCCCTGTTCGGCGAGACGGTCGGCGGCGGCGAGGGCTTCGGTGATCATCGCGCCCATGGCGACGATGGTGACCTGGGCACCGTCGCGGCGGATCAGCGGATATCCGCCGGCCACCACCTGCCGGCGGCGGCGTTCGCGGGCCGCCGGGTCGGTGGGCACCGCGGCGAGGGTTTGATCGACGGGGCGGGTGGACAGCCGCAGGTATGCGGAGGTGCCGTCGGGGCGGCCGAGCCGGCCGATGCTGGCCAGCAACGTCCACTCGGTGTCGATCGCGAAGGCCGGTTCGTAGCTGATGCACCCGGGCTGTTCCAGCCCGATCGACGGGGTCTTGATCGACTGGTGCGCACCGCCTTCGGCGGCCAACGTGACGCCGGAGGGGGTGCCGACCAGGATCGACTGTCCGCCCGCGTAGATGCCGTACGACCAGGGTTCCAGCGCCCGTTCGACGAACGGGTCGTACATCACCCCGATCGGGAACAGCGGTTGTCCCCACCGGCTCCAGGTGGCGCCGAGCTCACCCATCAACCCGACCAGGTTGGTTTCGGCGATGCCGAGTTCCATGTGCTGCCCGGTGGGCCGCTCATTCCAGTGCATGATGGTCTCGCGGTCGTCGTCGAACCAGTTGCGGCGCTCGGCCGCGGACCACACGCCGACCTTGTTGACCCACCCGCCGAGGTTGGTCGTCGAGCTCACGTCCGGGCTGACGGTGACCACCCGTTTCGCGGCCTCGGGGGCTTCGCGGGTGAGGTCCAGCAACACCCGCCCGAGCGCGGCCTGGGTGGTGGCGGTGCCCTTGGGGGTGCGGCCGATGTCGGTGGGGATCGTCAGCGCGGGCGCATTCTGGACCGGGTCCCGGCGCATCCGCTCCGCGTTACTCGCGCACCGCCTCCCCGCCGCGGAGTCGGCGGCGAACCGGCCCCACGGATTTGCCGGGTCCATACCCAGATCGGCGGCGAGCGAAGCGTATTCCTCGATCGACAGCAGCGAGGAGTGGTTCTGCGGGTGTCCCTGGGTGGGCAGCCCGTATCCCTTGATGGTGTAAGCGATGATCACCGTGGGCCGGGTGTCGTCGATCTGCCGGTATGCGGTGGTCAGCGCGGACAGGTCGTGACCGCCGAGGTTGCGGATGGCCGCGGTCAGGGTGGCGTCATCGAGGCCGGTGATCAGGCCGCTGATCTCGGTGCTACCGGGGCCGTCGCCGGGCAAGCGGGTGCGGACCTCGTCGGCGCTGCACCGCAGCAACCGCTGGTACTCCGGGTTGGGCATGTCCAGGATCCGGGTGCGCAGCGCCTGCCCACCGGGGCGGGTGAACAACTCTTCGAGCAGCTTGCCGAATTTGACGGTGATCACCTGCCACCCGGCGGCGTCGAACATCTTCTCCAACCGGTTCGCAGCAATGTTCGGAATCACCCGGTCCAGGGACTGCCGGTTCAGGTCGACGATCCACACCACCTCGCCGAGGTCGGCGATACCGGGATCGAGGATTGCCTCCCAGACGGCGCCCTCGTCGAGTTCGGCGTCTCCGACGAGGGAGTACTGGCGACCGGTCCCGGCCCCGCCGGTGGTGGTCTGCACGTAGCGGCGGGCCATGGCACCCCAGATCGGGGCGGTGGCGCCGATACCGACCGAGCCGGTGGAGTAGTCGACGGTGTCGGGGTCCTTGGACCGGCTGGGGTAGGACTGCAGGCCGCCGAATTCGCGCAGGGTGGTCAGGTACCTCTCATCGAGTTCACCGAGCAGGTAATTGATGCCGTGCAGCACCGGGGAGGCGTGCGGCTTGACTGACACCCGGTCACCCGGTTGGAGCTGTTCGAACCACAGTGAGGTCATGATCGAGATCATCGACGCACAGGACGCCTGGTGACCACCGACCTTCAGGCCGGTGGGATTGGGCCGGATCCGGTTGGCGTGATGGATCATCGAGGTGGAAAGCCACAACACCCGCTGCTGGATCGCTTCGAGTGTCTCCAGGTCCACTGAACCGCCCGCTTCTGCGACGGGGGTCGCTGTTCCGGGGGCGACGGGCAGGGTGTTGTGCATCGGATTCTCTTTCCTCACATGTGCGAATCGCTGCGGACGAGCGCAACTACAAGAACGGCTCCGACGGGGTGGCCGAGGAGCATCCGCTCGACCGGTGACGGGTGCGTGCGGTCGGATGCGGTTTCGGGATGCGGCGGTGCTGGTCTGGTCTGACCGCCGCCCACCTGTTATAACAGTGGATCAGGAAGTTGCGGTCTGCGCAATAGTCGGTGCCGAGAATGAGCAGAATGCACACCGGCAGGACACTCCAGGGAAGGTGGAATTGGCACAATGCCAAGCACGCACAAAGCGGACCAGATCGATGCCCGGCTACTGCTCGCGCTCGCCGAGTCGCCGCGGGCCACGACCATTGCCCTGGCAGACCGGATAGGGCTCTCACGCAACACCGTTCAGGCCCGAATGGGCAAGCTCGACGACTCGAACGCGCTGCGCACATTCGAGCGTCGCATCGACCCGGCAATCCTCGGCTACCCGTTGCAGGCGTACATCCTGACCAACGTCACCCAGCGCAAACTGGCCCGGGTCGGGGCGGCGCTCGACGGCATTCCCGAGGTGCTCGAGGTCCTCGGCCTCAGCGGTGTCGCGGATCTCCTCATCCACGTCGCCGTCCGGGACGCCGACGACCTGTATCGGGTGGCGGGGGACATCCTCGGAATCAAGGGGGTCAAACGCACTACCACCGCCTTGGTCATGCGCGAGATGGTCGACTACCGGATCGCGCCGTTGGTCGAAAAGCTCATCGACTGACACCGGTCGATCCACGCCCGGACCTGCGCCGACCCGGTGTCATAACATGCCATTGAAGGGTGACACGATGTCGAATAGACGGAGATGGTCGTGACAACGAGCACGAGAACCCCGCAACCGCTGGTGCGGTCGCTGACTCCGACCTCCGTTCCCGAACAGGTCGCCAAGGAAATCCGGCGCTCGATCCTCGCCGGTGAACTCCGTCCAGGGCAGACATTCTCGCTGCGGGAAATCTCCGGACAGCTCGGGGTGAGTTTCATCCCGGTTCGGGAAGCACTCAAAGAGCTCGAAGCGCAGGGTTTGGTGGTGACCCGCCCCGGGAAAAGCGCGATGGTCGCCCCGCTTTCGCACGACGACCTGCACGGAATCTATCGGCTACGACGACAGCTGGAACCGGAAATCGCCGGCCGCGCCTGCAAAATGCTCGACGAATCCGACTTGCGTCGCCTCGACAGCTACGTGGCCATGTTCGGCGACGAAAGCCTCGACCTCGACGACATCTACCAGACACACCACGCCTTCCACTACGAGCTGCTCCGGCCCGCCGCCACGGCCTGGGACCTGCGCGTACTCGACGGCCTGTGGCACGCCGCCGAACGGTATGTCCGGCTGGCATTCTCGGGTCTCGAGGCCAAACCGGACGAACACGGGCGGCGGGGACACGTCCATGCCGACATCCTGACCGTCGTGCGCACCCGCAATATGAGGAAGGTCGCCGCGGCGACCCGCCAGCACCTCGACGACAACGAACAGATCGCGCTTCGGGCGCTCGACCCGATCGCGCCCTGAACACTGCCGGCTCGGCGCATGTTCACAGGGCCCTCAGGTGAGCGTGGAGGTTTCGGCGCGGTGGTGCGCAAACCGCTCCGCGTAGTCGATGTACCAGTCGAGGGCGTCGGTGTTGGCGACGGTGGCGCGGTTGATTGCGGTCTCGGGGGCTATTCCCTGAATCAGTTTCTTGACGGGAATCTCGAGCCGCTTGCCGGTGCGGGTGGTGGGAATAGCGGGGACGTCGATGATCTCGTCCGGTACGTGCCGGGGCGAGGCCTCCCGGCGGATCGTGGTGCGAATCTTTTCCACGAGAGCGTCGTCGAGGTCGTATCCGTCGCGCAGTACCACGAACAGCGGCATGTGGTAGCCGCCGTTGGGTAGTTCGGCACCGATCACGAGGGCCTCGGCGATCTCGGGAAGCGCTTCGACGGCCTGGTAGATGTCCGCCGATCCCATCCGGACGCCACCGCGGTTGATGGTCGAGTCCGATCGACCGTGAACGACGCAGCCGCCGTCGGCTTCGATGGTGATCCAGTCGCCGTGCCGCCACACCCCGGGGTATACCTCGAAATAGGCGTCCCGGTACCGGTTTCCGTCGGGGTCGTTCCAGAAGTAGATCGGCATCGACGGCATCGGTGCGGTGATCACCATTTCCCCGACCTCCCCGACGACCGCTTCACCGGCTTCGGTCCAGGCCTGCACATCGACCCCCAGGTAGGGGCCTTGCAACTCCCCCACCCGAACAGGGGAGAGCGGGTTGGCGCCGATGAAACCGGTGGCCACGTCGGTGCCGCCGCTGTCCGATCCCAGGTGCACATTCGGACTGACCGCGTCGTAGATCCACCGCCAGGTGGTGTCCGGCAGCGGCGAACCGGTCGACATGATCGACCGCAACCCCGACAGGTCGAAGTCGGTCCCGGGCTGGGTGCCGGCCTTCTCACACAATGTCAGATAGGCGGCACCGGTGCCGAATCGCGTGGCCCCGTAGCGGGCGCAGATCTCGAATTGGTGGTCGGGTCGCCCGAACGTGGGGCTGCCGTCGTAGGTGACGATCGTCGCGCCGGTAACCATGGCGTCGACGAGCATGTTCCACACCACCCAGGCGGTGCTGGCGGCGATGAATACCCGATCGGTGGGGCCGAGGTCGTAGTGCAGCGCATTGGCTTTGAGGGCTTCGAGGAGGATTCCGCCGTGCGAGTGCACGATGCCCTTGGGTAGGCCGGTGGTGCCGGAGCTGTACAAAATCCACAGCGGATGATCGAACGCCACCTGCTCGTACTCGGGTTGGGCGTCCCCGACGACCACGTCCGCGTAGTCGGCGACACTCTGCCGGTGCTTCCCCTCGTAGGGCAGCCCGATGTTGTCGACCATGATGGCGTGCCGCACGGTCGGGAGCTGGTCCAACAGGGCGGAGAAGACGTCCCGGCGGTCGATGCGTTTGCCGTTGAACTGGTAGCCGTCCACCCCGATCAGCACGGTCGGCTCGATCTGCGAGAACCGGTCGACCAGCCCTTTCACACCGAAATCCGGTGCGCAACAAGACCACACCGCACCGACGCTGGCCGCGGCGAGCACCGCGACGACGGTGGGCGCGATGTTCGGCAGCATCGCGGCGATCCGGTCGCCGGGGCGCACCCCGATCTTCCGGAAGTGCGCGGCGAGGTTGGCGACCTGTGCGACCAGCTCGGCCCGCGAGAGTTCTCCGGTCGTCCCGGTTTCGTCGACCGAGATGATCGCGGGCCCGGCCTGGTCGGTATGGCGAAGTAGGTTTTCGGCCCAGTTCAGCCGGGTGCCGGGGAACCACCGGGCCCCGGGCATCTTGGGGTCGGCGAGCACCGTCTGCGGCGGCGCCGAGGCGATAACGTCGAAGTACTCCCAGATCGAGAGCCAGAACTTCTCGAGGTCGCTGATCGACCAACACCACAGCGAGTCGAAGTCGGTGGTGGAGACGTTCTTCTCCGCCGCGAGCCATCGTTGGTACCGGCTCATGTTCGAGGCGAAGACCCGCTCGGGCGGCGGGGTCCACAACACTTCACGTCCTGGGGCGGTCATTACTGGTGCGTCCTTTCCGGCTCCCGCCGCCACGGGCAGACGTGGTGTCCTGGTCTGCCCGTGGCGGAGGGGTTTTCGTGCGGTGGTGTCAGCGTGCGAGCACGGTGCCGAGGGCGCGGGTGAGCTCGTCGGCGGGGTCGGCGACGGCGCCGGTGCTGCGCCAGGCGACGTGGTTGTCCGGACGGACCAGGATTGCCCCGGTGTCGTCGGTCTGGCGGAGTTCACTCCAGCGGCCGGTGGGGTCGGTGTAGTCGGTGCCGGCGCCGATCTGGGCGACCTTGATCTGGATACCGAACTTGTCGTTGGCCAGCCGGGCGGCGTCGGACCAGGCGGCACCGTCGGCGGCGGTGATGAGCACGAAGTGCGCGTTGTTTCCGGTGAGGTCGTGGGTGGAAATCTGCCGGCCGTCGTGCTCGAGCCACGCGTGAGGCAGGCGGTGCCCGGGGCGGGTGGTGGGGTGGTAGGTGTGCCCCATCGGGTCGCGCGGCGGTGCCTCGGTGCCGTCCGGGACGAGGGCCCCGTCGCGGTAGGCGAAGCCGATTTCGAGGTCGTGGGCCTGGAATTCGGTGCGCTGGGTGCTGATCACCTCGGCCGCACGGGCGCGGCGGGTTTCGCCCATCGGGGTGTCGGAGAAGTAGTCCCGGAACACTTGGATCTGGGCTTCGAGAGGCTGGCCGGGGATCAGACCGAGGCCGGCGTCGATGACCATATGGTTGAGGAAGGTGAACATGGCCCAGTCGACGTTGCGCATGCCGACGAGGCGGCGTTCGGGTTCGTAGGTGTCGAGCAGGGCGGGGGCGGCGTCGCCGTTGAGGACCGCGGCCAGCTTCCAGACCAGGTTGTGGGCGTCCTGGATGGCGGTGTTCAGGCCGAGACCGGTGGTCGGCGGGTGCCGGTGGGCGGCATCACCAGCAAGGAAAACTCGGCCCACCTGGTACTTGTCGGCAAGCACGCCCTCGAGGATCCAGTGGCTGACCTTGTGCACCTCGAGTTCGAGGTCGGGAAGCTTGAGGAGCTCCCGCAGCCGCGGAACTATCGCCTCTTCGTCGAACCGGGCCGGATCGTCCGGCCGGAAGGTGAAGTGCAGGACGAATTCTTCGGAATGCTTGCCCCACGTCGGACCCATCGCTGCCATGGCGCCGCTGTTCCAGGACCCGGCGCCCTCAGGATTGAGCAGCCAGGTGATCAGAACGTCGTCCTCCCACCACTCCGACAGGTCGGCAGTGAAGTGGGTGCTGACCATGTCGAGGATCCCGGTCGGGCCCTCCATCTTGACACCGAGTTCGGGACCGACGGTCTTGCCGCCGTCCGCGGCGACCATGTACTGGGCATGGACGGTGTAGGTCTCCTGCGTGCCGCGGTTCAGGACGACCGCGTGGATTCCGTTCTCGTCCTGCTCGAACGAGACGAGTTCGCGGCCGAAGTGGATCGAGTCCGGTGCCCTCTTCTCCGCGTGCTCACGCAGGAGGGGTTCGAGCCGGATCTGCGGGTAGTTGGTGGACGGGCACGGACTGTCGACCGCGTATGCGCTTTCGAGTCGCCCACCGCCGAATGATTCGAGCGTGTACAGGGTGCGGCCGTCCAGTTCACCGTCGCCGCCGAGCGAGGTGACCCACCGGGTCTTGCCCATGTTCTTCGGCGGGGTGCCCACCTCGTAGATCGAGTCCGCGACCCCGACCTGGCGCAGCACCTCCATCGTCCGCTGGTTGAGGTAGTGGGCCTTGGGCAGGTGCGAGGTGCCGGTGTGCCGCTCGACGAGGTGGTGGTCGATGCCGTGCTCGGACAGCAGGATCGAGGTGGTCAGTCCACACCCGCCTCCGCCGACGATGAGGACGGGAACGGTGATCTCAGACATGGCTGGTGCTCCTGGAAACGGTGGTGAGTGGGTGCGGACGGGTTGCGGCCGTGAAGTGGTGCCGCATCTCGCCGATGGTGTCGGCACGGCTGACGAGTTCGTCGTCGACACCGATGAGCCGTTTCGGGTCGCGGGTGAAGCCGATACCCGACGGGGTGCCGGTGAAGACGAGGTCGCCGGGACGCAGCGGCAGAATCGACGACAGGTAGGACACGAGGACCGGGATCGGGAAAATCAGGTGCCGGGTGCGCGACTTCTGCATCAGCTCGCCCGACAGGACCGTGCTGACCTCGATGTCGTCGGCGTTCTCGAATTCGTCGGGGGTGACCAGCACCGGCCCGATCGGGGCGAATCCAGCGAACGACTTGCCGAGGCCGAACTGCTGCGGCGGCGGACCGGACAGCTGCAGGTCCCGCTCGGACAGGTCCTGGCCGAGGGTCAGCCCGGCTACATAATTCCAGCCCTCGGAGACGGGGACGTGTCGGGCTTCCTTGCCGATGACCGCCACGAGTTCGACCTCGAAATCGACCGAGCCGCCGGGGTGTTCGATGGTGTCATAGGGGCCGGCGATCGAGGCGGGAAACTTGGTGAACACGAACGGAGCGTCGGGCAGGGTCAGCCCGGACTCCTCGACGTGATCGGCATAGTTCACGCCGACGGCGAAGATCTGACCCGGCCGGGGAACCGGAGCACCCAGCTCGGACTCGACTAACGGTGTTCCGTCAGTGAAGTCCACCGTGGCTGCCCACGAGGTGAACTCGTCCCACCGGTCGAAAATCTGCTGGGGTTCGGCGGAAAAACGACCCCCGCTGGCCGTCTCGACGTCGACGGCGATCCCGTCCGCCACGACCTGGAGTCGGCCGGCTTGGTTTGCCACGCGCATGAGAAAAAGTCCTTAGATAAGAGTGGAGTGCCGCTGGGTCGGGAGGAACGCGAGCAGCTCAGCTGGTCAGTGCCGCCATCGGGTCGGGCAGGTCCGGGCTGGTCTGCAGGGCCCAGGAGTGGGTGGTGATCTCCGAAACCGGGGTTCCCTGGGCGAGTGCTTCGCGCATCCGCTCCGGGACGAACGACACGCCGACCGGGTTGCTGCCGTACTCGGGGCCGTTCATGTAAGCCGTCGCCTCGTCGGGGGTGGTGAAGTTGTCGATCTGCAGCTCGACGAAGTTGCCGTCCGGATCCTGGTAGTACAGGGACGTCGTCACTCCGTGCTGGATCGGTACCTTCGGCTCGATGCCCTTCTCCTTCAGCGAGTCGTACCGATCGAGAAGATCGTCGAGCGTGTCGAAGGTGTACGCAGTGTGGTGCATGCCCGCCGCACCCGGATTGCGGGGCTCGAGCTGCACCGGGGCGCCGAGCAGCGCGACCCGGTGGTGCTCCTCGTCGAAGGTGATGAAGCAGAGTCCGTGCCCCTCGTAAACCACGTGCGCATCCAGCACGGTGCAATACCAGTCGCGCATCTCCTCGAATCGGCTCGTCTGCAAGACGACGTGCGCGAACTTGGGGGTAGCGGTCATCGTTGACTCCTTTGTGTATACGGGTCGCACAGTGGACCGGGGTGGCGTGTTACGTCGTCGTGTACGCGAAACATATTTCGACCACGGGGGACGCCATATCCGAAGACCCGGTGCTGTGGTGCCCGTCACTAATCGATGACACAATTTCATTCGATCTGCACGTGTGCCGCTACTGGCTGAAGACCAGGAACACGCGGGAAGTTTGGTTTTCAGCCCAACTCAGGCGAATCGTAGGGCTCGGCGGGCCGAGTGGAAGGGAGGTAGAGTGCCGCACTGGACTCACGAACTCGCGGGGACCCGCGCCCCGCAACCCGAGCATGAGTGGCTCAGTCCCGATGCGGATCGCATCCGCGTCAACCTCGGCGATGGGGCTGTGACCTGGGCCGTCGAGGTAGGCGAGGATATCGCGACCACGATTTCGCGGGAAATGCCGGTTCTTCGAGAGGGGGCATCCCAGACCAGTGCCGTGCGGCGGGCGACGACCTCGACGGTACTGCGTGCCTTGACATTGGTCGCGGGCCTCGGTGAACCCGATACCTCCCTCGCGAGTGCCGAGGTCGAGGAAGTCGCGGTGGACTTCGCCCGCCGCGGCCTCGAGCTCAATGATCTTCTCGGCTCGATCCGCGTAGGGTATGCCGTTCTCGCAGCTGCCATCCTCGACGCCGCCCTCCGGTTGGTTCCGCCCGCCGAGAGCAGCGCCGAGCTGCGTCGGGTCTCGGTGCTGCTTTTCGAGGTTCTGGACCGGTTCACCGGCGTCGCTGCCACTACTTTCCTCGAAGAGCGAAGTGCATGGGCGGCCGGTGTCTCTGCCGCTCGCTTCGATTTCGTCAAGAAGGTCGTCGAGAACGAGCCCGTCGACCTTTCTCACGCTGACGAGGTGCTGGGATACCCGCTCGGCGGACACCATCTGGCGATCATCGCGTGGAGCGGGCCGCATTCGAGTCATGACCTGCGGAGCATCGTAGACCCGGTACTGCGACACTGGAACAGCCCTGGTGCAACGCTGGTGATTCCCGTGGGACTCCAGACGATATGGGCGTGGGGGGCGGTCTCCCCAGATCAAGGGCACCTCCGCCGAGCGCCCTTGCCGGAATACGCTGACACTTCCGTCGTCGTCGGCCAACTGGGCTCCGGAGTGGAAGGCTTCCGGCGTAGCCACATGGAGGCCCGGACAGTAGAGCGACTAGTGCGCCTTCGCGCGGATCAGCCACACACCACGTGCGCGCACGAAGATGTCGCCCTCGAAGCGCTTCTCCTCGCCGAACCGGACGCCGCTGCCGGTTTCGCCAGTCGCCTGCTCGGCGCCCTCGCAGGCGACGACGCCCGGACTGCCGACCTGCGATCCACGCTCAGTCGCTACCTCGACATGGATCACAGCCTCGCTAAAGTCGCTGCTGCAGAACATATTTCCAAGAACACGGTGACGTATCGAGTCCACAAGGCGCTTAGCCTGTGTGACCATCCTCTGGGGGGGTCGACCACTAACCTGCGGGCCGCACTCAGGGTCCACGAGTGGCTCCGAGGTGCACCGACCTCTCGGCCGGACGCCTGAACCGGCGGGCCGGGAGCCCGGATGTTCTCGCCAATGTTGGTCTCTAGACCAACGCGGGGCGATAACCCTGGGCTCTATCCCAATGCGAACCACGCCATCCTTGGGCTGTAATTGTGGCACACGCCACACAGTGCGTGGTCGGGCGAAACCTGAGCGGGCTGACATGTCGGTGACCCGGGTTCCATACGACGAGGTTCGCGAGTGTCGCGGTCGGCAGAAGGGAGGATGGGCGATGCGTAATCCGTTGAGTTCTCTCCATGGAACGCTCCTGCAGAGAGGCGGGTACATTCCCCACCCCGGCGGATTCCTCTCGGCATCCTTGTGTCGCTGACTCGCTGCGCCCAGCAATGCCGATAAACTTCGAATTTTCGTGCTGTGAAGCAACTTTCGTTGATCAAAGTTTGAGAATACCGGTATGTCTTCCGTCGGTGCGCCATGTTGGCTGAGGGTGGCCCGGGGATGCGCGTTCCGGAGCTGATGCTGTGAAAGGCTGGTCATGAATCAAGAGTGGGACGAGACCGTGGATATTCTGGTCGCCGGAAGTGGAATCGGAGGCCTGGGTTCTGCCGTGATCGCCGCGGCGAACGGCGCCGACGTTCTCGTCGTCGAGAAGGCCGCGACGCTAGGCGGAACCACTGCGAAGTCTGCTGCGTACATGTGGATTCCCAACAACAAGTATCTGCGCGCCACCGGTCGCACCGATCCGCGCGACGACGCCCTTCGGTATATGGCAAAGCTGTCGCGCCCACGCCTGTACAACCCTGACCATCCGACACTGGGCTTGCCCGACTGGGAGTACGACGGTCTGACGGCCTTCTACGACAATGCCTCGGATGCCGCCGAAGCTTATGAAAGCATCGCCGGACTGAAGTTCGGGCATGCCGCAGACTTCCCGGACTACTACGCGCACCTTCCGGAGGATGCGGCTCCGACAGGTCGCGTGTTGTTCCCGGAAGAAAGCGAAGGTGGGCCTTCCGGGGGATCGATCTTGATCGAGACCCTGGCTCGAGCATGTGAACGCGCCAACGTGCCCATCCGTACCGATTCCCGTGTGGTGGAGCTCATCCAGGATGCGACCGGAGCGATCATCGGAGCCGTCGTCAATTCGGCCGGGCGAACCGCTCGCATCCGAACACGGCGCGGAGTCATCTGCGCCACCGGCGGTTTCACCCAGGACCCCGAATTGCGACTGCGGTTCCTGGATCATTCCTACGTCGGCGGTTGTGCGGCCCGGACGAACACCGGTGACCTTCTCGCCATCGCCCGCGACGTCGGCGCCGATCTGGCGAACCTGAACGTGGGCATGCGGGCGCCGATGGTCCTCGAGCGCCTCAAGAAGGACCCGGCGGCAGTCCGCGGATCATTCATGATTCCGGGCGACTCGATGATCATCGTCAACCGGTTCGGCAAGCGGGTCATCAGCGAAAAGATGCCATACCACGACTTCGCTCGGGTGTTCTTCGACTGGGACAGCCAGCGCGGGACCTACCCGAATAACCCGCTGATCGCCATCTGGGACGAACCCGCCCGGCGATTCGGCGGCGAGGGCTTCGGCAACCCCATCCCACCCCAGGGCGAGGACGACTACTGGGTCATCCAAGCCGACTCGTTGACCGACCTGGAAAAGAAGATCGCGGAACGGCTCGAGACGCTGCGTGAGTACACCGGCCCGGTCGAGTTGGACAACGACTTCGGTACCACTCTCACCGAGACGGTGAATCGGTGGACCCAGATGGCCACCGACGGTGTCGACCGCGATTTCGGTCGCGGATCCACACCGATCGAGCAGGCTCTGAGCGCTTACTTCGGTGTAGGCGACGGTCCAAATCCGATGATGGCTCCGCTCGCCGACCACGGACCGTACTACGCCACGATCCTGGGGCCGGCGCTCATCGACACCGCCGGCGGGCCGCGTGTTGACAAGAACTGCCAGGTCGTGCGACCCGACAGCACACCCATCCCGGGCCTCTACGCGGTCGGCAACTGCGCGGCAACACCGTCCGGCGAGGCCTACTGGGCCGGGGGACACACCATCGGATTCATTCAATGCTCTGCGTACCTCGCCGCACGACACGTCACCCAGAACTAACCACCTCAAAGCAAAGGAACAATCATGATTCAGACGACGACCGACCTGGAATCGACCACCCGCGCGTTCTACCGTGAGGTCGACGCCAACGACCCCGAAGTCTTCCGCCGCCGTCTCGCCGACACCGCCGTCTTCGCCTTCAACGACGTCGATCCGGTCACGGGATTCGAGGCAATTGATGCCTTCGTGTCCGCCTGGAAGGGCAACTTCAAGGCCGTCCTCCATCAACTCGACAACCTGGTCGTCGACACGGCGAAAAACACCGTCGCCATCGAGATCACCGTGTCCTACGTCTTTTCCGACGGCAACGAGACCAAGGTCAAGGGTTCGTCGTTCGTCGAATTCGCCAACGGTGACATTGTGAGCTGGCGGGTCTATGTCGATACCAGCCGGTTGAGCTGACCGACTCGTCACTACCTCACCACACACCCGCATCATCGACAGGAGAGCGCATCCATGGGACGAGTAGAGGGCAAGGTCGCACTGATCACGGGAGCGGCACGAGGCCAGGGCCGAAGTCACGCGATCCGACTCGCCGAAGAGGGCGCCGACATCATCGCCCTCGACATCTGCGATCAGGTCGCCAGCGCTGATCACACAATGGGCACCGAGGAAGAGCTGCAGGAGACCGTCGTTCTCGTCGAGAAACTCGACCGGAGGATCGTGGCGATCAAAGCCGACGTGCGCGATCGTGCTGCGCTCGAAAGTGCAGTGGCCGAGGGTGTTGCCGAACTCGGGCGTCTCGATATCGTCTCCGCCAATGCCGGGATCGCATCGACCGGGCCGATCATCGGACTCCCGGAACAGACATGGCAAGACGTGATCGATATCGACCTGACCGGCGTATTCCATACGGTGAACGCCGCGGTGCCCCACATCGTCGCGGGTGGACGCGGTGGATCGATTGTCTTGACGAGTTCTGCGGCCGGAGCGGCCGGCGTGCAGAATCTGGGTCACTACGTCGCCGCGAAACACGGCGTCCTTGGTCTGATGAAATCGCTCGCCCTTGAACTCGGACCGCAATTCATCCGAGTCAACTCGGTTCTTCCGACCAACGTCGACACCCCGATGATTCAGAACGAGACGGTCATGAAGCTGTTCATGCCACATCTCGAGCACCCCAGTCGCGTCGACGCCGAAAAGCCGGATTCCAACTATCGTGCAGCAAATGTGTTGCCGATCCCGTGGGTCGATCCGGTCGACATCAGCAATGCAGTCCTCTACCTGGCCTCCGACGAGTCCCGTTACGTCACGGGGATTGCCCTGCCGGTCGATGCAGGTTTCCTCATCAAGTAGACGCGCACACCGCTCAATCGGCGGCGTCACAAGTCAAGGAGTTCAACATGAAGGCGTGGATGTTCAACGGAGTCGGGTCACCGATCGACCTCGCCGAGGTCCCCGATCCCACCCCGGGCCCCGGTGAAGTCGTCGTCGACCTCAAAGCAGCCGGCCTGTGCCACACGGACGTAGGCATCACAGACGGGACGATGGCTGAGATCCTCGGCTTCACCCCGATCATTCTCGGGCACGAAGCCGCCGGAATCGTCTCCGCCGTCGGCGACGGAGTCGAGAACGTCTCGATCGGAGACCGGGTCGCAGTCAGCGCCATGGGAGACGGCAAAAGCGGAGTTCTCGGACAGAAGAACATCGGAGTTGGGCGCCACGGGGCGTACGCGGAGAAGACTCTGGCGCCGGCCAGCGAGATCATCCCCCTCCCAGAAACCGTGCCGTTCGAGCAGGCCGCTGCCGCAACCGATGCCGGCATGACCTCGTATCATGCGGTCTTCGTGCGCGGCGGCCTGAAACCTGGGACGCGAGTGGGCATCATCGGTCTCGGCGGCCTCGGAATGACCGCCGCACGGCTGGCGGTACTTGGCGGCGGCGAAGTGTACGCAGCGGAGATCAATCCTCGGGTGCACGCCGCCGGAATCGAACGCGGTGTCAAACAGGTTGTCGACGACGTCAAGGAGCTCGCGGCCTTTGAACTCGACCTGATCGTCGACTTTGCAGGATTCGGGACGACGACCGCCGGTGCCATCGAAGTAGTCAACAGCGGTGGCCGCGTTGTCCAGGTCGGTCTTGGCCGGGCCGAAGCAACCATCAATACCCACCTTCTGACCATGAAAGAGGTGGAACTGCGTGGGTCGATCGGAGGCACGCCCGCCGACACCGTCGAAGTGTTGAAGTTCATCTCGTCTGGAGATCTGGCTATCTCGACGCAGTCGATCGGTTTCACCGAAATTCGCTCGGGACTCGAGCAGTTGGCTCGCGGCGACGTCGGTGGAAAGCGACTCGTCGCGCTGTTCGATTGACCGATTGCGGGTGCGGCCGAGGAAACATTCGAGCCGGCGCTGCGCGACACCGGCGGGTGTCGGGAATTCAGGAGGATAGAAGTGGGCAAACTTGACGGACGTGTCGCGCTGGTAACAGGAGGTGCCTCGGGAATCGGGAAGGCACAAGCGGTACTTTTCGGGAAGCAGGGAGCGACCGTCGTCGTCGCGGACCGCGACGAATCCGGCGCTCGAGAGACCGCCGGTGCGATCGCGGCCGACGGCGGAAATGCGCTGGGTGTCGCACTCGATGTCACGGACGAAGACTCCGTTGCCGCGGCAGTATCGGCCACCATGAGCAGATATGGGCGGATCGACATTCTCAGCAACACAGCTGGGATGTTCGACCACTTTGCGCAGACCCTGGACACCGACCGCAAGCTATGGGACACAATGCTCGCGGTCAACCTGACAGGGATCTACACCGTCACCAATGCGATCTTGCCGCACATGATCGCTGCAGGTAAGGGCGTGATCGTCAACATCGCGTCCGGAGCAGGCCTGCGCGGTGGGGGAGGGGGCGCGGCATATACCAGCACGAAGCACGCAGTGGTCGGATACACGCGGCAGCTCTCGGCCGGCTATGGCAAGCAGGGCATTCGCGTCAACGCCATCGCGCCGGGGTTGATCGACACGCCCATGGTTGCGTCCTTCTCCCAGGACGAGGACACGCTCGCCGGGTTGCGGCAGCAGCCTGCTGGAAG
Source organism: Rhodococcus sp. ZPP (assembly GCF_017656075.1). Lineage (NCBI taxonomy): Bacteria > Bacillati > Actinomycetota > Actinomycetes > Mycobacteriales > Nocardiaceae > Rhodococcus > Rhodococcus sp. ZPP. The sequence goes on along the minus strand of NZ_CP058638.1, from coordinate 3,085,112 downwards.
GCTCGGGAAGCCGGAAGACATCGCGAATGCCGCATTGTTCCTTGTCAGTGATGATGCCGATTTCATTCACGCCGTCACGTTGCCGGTAGACGGCGGGCTGATCGAGACGCTCTAAACTCCATCCTGGAGAGAGCGATTCGGCTGACTTGCTGGCGGTTTCTGTTCCTCGGGCTGTCGGTGGGCGCGCGTGGCCGCCGACCGGTATCAGCTCATCCACGTTTGTCGGGATCGTCGGGGTCACGCCGGATGGCGCGACCGAGCGGCCAGGCCAGGGGTGGTGATCTGATCCCCGAGCCGACAACCCAATCCCACAAGGCGTTCCACTGCTTCTGCCACGGCTAGTGGGCGGGCAAGTGCAGGACGCATGCGGGCCGGCGAACCGGACGGGACGTTGACCAGGCCACGATGCAACGGTGCCGGCAGCGCGGAGCAGACTGTGGGCGTTGGCGTACATATCACCCAGGCAGAGTTCGCCGGAGACCGCACCCACGGGTATGTGGACGAGCGGTCCGTCGACCAGATCCGCAAACCCCCGCAGGGTGTCGTCCTATGCCGAAGGCTTCGCTGTGGTCTCGCCGGCGACGACCCCGGATGGCCGACCTGCGGTCGACTGTGAGCCTCTATCTCGACATGGACCACAGCCTGGCCAAAGTTGCTTCGGCAAAGCACATTTCCAACAACACGGTAACCTATCGAGTACAGAAGGCCTTGAGCCTTTTCAGCGCCCCCCGGTGAATCGACCACGGACCTGCGTGCCGCGCTCCGCATTTATGAGTGGCTCCGAGGCGCCCCATCGCTCAGTGGGAGCGATCGTAGGTCGATAGGCCGAACCCGCCACGCGACTGGTCCAGAAACCAAAAGTCGGCGACAACCCTGGGCTCTGCAGTAGTGCGATCTGGGCAACTTTTGCGGTCTACTTGTGGTGTAGAACACAGCGGGTGGTGAAAGCCCGAAGGCCAGCGGCACCCGTCCTGTCCCGTTCGTATTCCACGGTTCGTTGCGCTGAGAGCCGCAGTCGACAGAAGGAAGATCTACCATGCATACCCCGTCGAGTCCTGTCCAGGAAGCGTTCAAGGACGTGATGGCACACGTGGCCACTCCGGTCGCGGTCGTGACCTCCATGGACGGCGGCCTGCCCTTCGGCACCACCGTCAGCGCCTTCACCTCTTTGTCGATGACACCGCCGATGGTCCTGGTCTCCTTGGACCGCGGATCGGAGACGCTCGAACTGATCACGGCATCGAAGAAGTTCGGATTGAACGTGTTGGGCCGCGACCAGCATGGAACCGCGTTGAAGTTCGCGAAGAAGGGCGGAGTTGGCAAGTTCCATGGTGTGCGGTGGGACGTCGACCACGACCTTCCCCGAATCGCCGGCGCCGCCGGCTGGATCGCCTGTCACGTCGAGCAGTTCGTCGAGGGCGGAGATCATGTGGTTGTGCTCGGCAACGTCGTTGCGGCAGAGACCAATTACAGCGACCCGCTCACCTATCACCGCCGCGTATTCGGCACGCACTCGGCGCTCGAATCCGCATAACACTACCGGCCTCGATAACGCCGCTGCCAGAGCACTTCGACAGCACCACCGGAATAATCTGCAAAGGATGGCACGCCATGACGACCTCGTTAGCGCCCCGCGCCGCGCACCATCGGTCATGGTCGGCAATCGCAGCCGGTAGTCGCGCCCTCGCCGCCGGCGAGCTGATCATCCTGAGCCATCACCGTCGCGTCGTGCTCGTCGGGTGCGCCGGCGCCGCGACCACCGAGCAGATGGCCTTCCTGATCCGCCACACCACAGGATTCCTGCAGGTGGCGTTGCACGAACGGACCTGTGACCGTCTCGTTCTGCCGGAAGCGACCCCCACGGTTCGGGCCATCTCCACGCTCGGCCACGGCCAATGTGTCACCGTCGACGCCGCCGCCGGCATCACCACCGGGATCTCTGGCGCCGACCGAGCGCGCACTGCACGCATCCTCGCCGACCCGACCACCGAACCGAGCGATCTCACGAGGCCCGGGCACCTGATCCCGGTGCGCGTGACACCCATAGAGTTCCGTACGCGCCTGACCACCGCGTCAGTCGCCCTCGCGCTCACCGACACCGCTGAATCCCACTACTCGGGCGCGGTGTTCGCCGACCTCGACGGCATCGCTGACCCGACAGACGTCGGCGATCGAGACGATGCCGAGATCCTTGCCGACCGGTACGGGCTCACACTCGTCGCCGGTCCGGACCCCGAGGACACCTTCCGCTGACCAAGCCGGCATCCACACACCACAGGCGCGGTTCCGGCATGCCCAGAGCTACGCCGATCGCCCCCAGCAACTGAGAAACACCACACCACACATCGGAGGAAACAATGGACATCACCCGCACCGAACTCATGGACCGAGTGCACGCCCTGGTACCTGCCTTCGCCGAACGCGCGCAGAAGACCGAGGAGAACCGTGCTCCCCTCGACGAGACGATCACCGACCTCATCGACTCGGGAATCCTGGCGACGCTGACCCCCGAGGAGTACGGCGGACTCGAACTCGGACTCGACGTCGCCGCCGATATCGTCCGAACCATCAGCGCGGTCTGCCCGTCGACCGGGTGGGTCACCTCCTTCTACATCGGGGCGGCCTGGCGGGTAAACATTTTCACCGAACAGGCCCAACGAGAAGTGTTCGCCGACAAGCCCTACACCCTCACTGCGGGTACCGCGGCCCCGCTCGGGCAGGTGCAGAAGGTTGACGGCGGCTACCGCATCACCGGGCAGACGGCATGGAACTCCGGGTCGGTGCACGCGGAGTGGTTCACCTTCGCCGGTGTGGTGTTCGAGGAGGGCAGCGCCCCCACCCCGTTGTGGTTCCTCGTGCCCCGCGAGGACGTCAAGATTCTCGACACCTGGTACATCGCCGGCATGTCAGGAACCGGCAGCAATGACATCAGCGTCGAGGACGTGTTCGTCCCGGAGTACCGCACCGGGCCGTTCGCCCTCGCCCTCGCCGGTACCGCACCCGGGCAGCTGATCCACCCCAATCCCATGTACCACCTGCCCTTCCTGCCGTTCGCTATGGCCGAGGTCACCCCGGTCGTCGTCGGTGCGCTACGCGGTGCGGCGGACGCGTTCGTCCAGCGCACCAAGGACCGGCAGGGAACAATCAGCCAGGAGAAGGCCTCCGGCAAGCAGGCCGCCCAGATGCGTCTCGGCCGGGCGCTGGCCGCGGCGGACGCCGCCGAAACCCTTCTCGACGCCTTCTTCGAGCGCCTCACCGCGCCGCGACCTGAGCAGTCCGACCCCCGCGATCGTGCCGAAATGAAGCTCAAGGCAGCATATCTGGCGGACCTGGCCCGTAACGCCCTCAACGACATGGTTCGCGGCATCGGTGGGGATGGGTACCGGACCTCCGCACCGATCCAGCGGTTCTTCCGTGACCTGTCCGTTCTGTCGGTGCACGCATTCCTCGACATCGATACGGCCTCGGAAACCATCGGCCGGTTCACCCTCGACCTTCCCGTCGCCGATCCGCTCCTCTGACCGGATGCTGCTCCCTCTCATTCCGAGTCTCGGCCGTCAGCTGGAACCGCGGCCGAAGCTCGGGAGGGGCAATCGAGTAACCGCACAGGACCCGATCCGCGTTCCCGCACCACCGTCTGCAAAGAATGAGGAAAAGAGCACTGGTGAATAGTAACTCGACGATTGAATGCCTCGATGACGCAGCCAGAAACCTGCTGTTCGCGGGCGCACGAACAGTGAACAGCTTCGCCCCGACCCCGGTCAACGATGACGAACTCACACAAATCTGGGAAATGACCCGCTGGGCGCCCACGGCAGCGAACTCCCAGCCGATGCGCGTGCACTTCATCCGCACCGACGCCGCCCGCCGCCGACTGCTCGACCATCTCGACGAGGGTAACCGTGAGAAGACGGCGTCAACGCCCGTCACCGCAATTCTCGCCGTCGACAGCGAATTTCACGAGCACCTGCCCCGGCTGCTGCCCATCCGGCCACAGATCCGTGACGTCTTCGCCGACAACGACGCGCTGCGCGAGCGCACCGGCAACTTCAACGCCGCCCTGCAGGCGGGGTACTTCATCCTCGCCATCCGTGCCGCCGGTCTGGCGGCTGGGCCGATGGCCGGCTTCGATCCCGCAGGAATAGACGCGGAATTCTTCTCCGGAACCTCCTGGAGGTCCATCCTGGTCGTCAACATCGGGTACCCCGGCAAGAATCCGTGGTTCGAACGTCTCCCCAGACTCGACCCCGCAGAGACCGTGCGCTGGGCCTGAGGGCTGTAGACCGCTCTCCGATCGTGCCATCTCGAGTCCAGATCGACCCGACAAAGTGCGGGGCCATCCCGTCACATCACCAGAGAAAGAGAGTTCGCGATGACCACAGCCACTTCCGAGGTCGAGACCACCCGTAAACTTCTCGAAGCTGCCGACACCGACATCGCAGCGTTCTTCGACTTCTTCTCCGACGACTGCGTTTTCCGGATGGGCAACAACGCCCCCGTCATCGGGAAGAGCGCGATTCAAGCTTGGGTAGCGCAATACCTGACCTCTGTGGTGTCGATGCGCCACGAGATCATCGAAGAATGGTCGGAAGGCAACGTCGCCGCGCTCCGGGTGGAGGTCACCTACACCTTGCAGAACGGTGAATCTTTCACACTCCCGGCCGTCACGCGCACCCGCGTCGAGAACAACAAGGTGACCGAGTACCTGATCTTCATGGACCCCAGCCCCGTTGTCTCGGGCAGCAAATAGGGCGTCCGGTGCCTGCTGGCCGGGGGGCCGGCATCCTGAAAACTACACCGCGACTCGGATTCTGCGGCAACCCGACGAGCTCAGCACAACTCGGCCAGGCCTGCGGCCGCGGTGTCCCAACGCGGCCGTGACGTCTACTTTCCGAAGGGGCAACCGATGGCAGCGCTGGTCCTCTACATTGTGGTCGCACTGTTCGGCCTCCTCCATGGAGACGGGCGCGGGAGCGCGGAGAGCACTTCGGCACATCGCATACGCACACATTGCGCTACGCTGCGCGCAGGCGTGCGCCGAGTGGGGGGCTCGAATCTTCGCAGCACTGTGAGTCCGTCGGTGGCGTGCATACCCACCCCTGGGTAACCCATCAGGACCATCCGCGACACGCGGTCGAGGTGTTATCCCCTACTCAGTGCAGGTGGCTGCCGCCGTTGATGTCGACGGTGGTGCCGGTGAGGTAGGCGGCGTCCTGCGAGGACAGGAAGGTGATCACCGCGGCGACTTCGGTGGTGGTGGCGACCCGGCCGAGGGGGATGTCGCGGCACAGTGCCGCTTCCGTTTCGGGGGTGTTGCCGACGCGGATGCTGGTGTCGACTGCACCGGGGGTGACGGCGTTGACGGTGACTCCACTGTCGCCGAGTTCGCGTGCGAGGGACTTGGTGAAACCGAGGATCGCGGCTTTCGCGGACGAGTAGGGCACCTTGCCGAAAACTCCGCCACCGCGCTGGGCGGAGACCGACGACATGTTCACGACCCGTCCCCAGCCGTTGTCGATCATGGCCGGCAAGAATGCGCGGGTGACGAGGTAGGTGCCGGTGGCGTTGACCGCCATCACCTTGTTCCACAGTTCCAGCGTCGTCTCGAGGAACGGTACCGGTGAGGTGATGCCCGCGATGTTGGCGAGCGCACCCACAGCGGGGAGGTTCCCGGCCGCAACTTCGGTGGCGACCGCGTCGTGCGCCCGCTGGACCGAGTTCTCGTCTGCGACGTCGATGTCGTGACCGAAGACCGGGACACCGAACTCGTTGCCGATCTCGGCCGCGACCTTCGCGGACTTCTCGCCGTCGAGGTCGAGAACGACGATCGCCCAGCCCTCTTCGGCGTAGCGGCGGGCGGTGGCGAGACCGATGCCACGCTCGGAAGTGGCGCCAGTGACGACGGCGGTGCGCTGGATGGACGACATGATCGCTCCTCGTTGTTGGAAATCTGACCGTTCCCGGGTGATGCGATGGAAAGACGGAACCGGTCGACGATGCGGTAAGTGACTGCCACCACAGTAAGCCGATTAACTGTTAACAGTCAACCGTCATCGGATGACGGTTGACAGATCGACGTGGCTCGGATCACACTGTTGAGACGTCACTGTTGACAGTCAACAAGTCGGCGGCAATCGTAGAAACCGGCAGCCCGAAGAGGAGTCACCCATGAGTACCGAAACACTCAGGATGAGAGGTCCTGTCCACGGCACGAAGGACGCCAAGCGCGTCGCAATCGGCTCCTCGGTGGGGGCGGTCATCGAGACCTACGACTTCATCGGGTTCGGCACGGCCGCGGCGCTGTACTTCGGTACGGCTTTCTTTCCGGGTGCGGATCCGGTCACCGGCACACTCGCGGCCTTCGCGACGCTGGGTGTCGGTTTCGCTGCGCGCCCGCTCGGCGGCGTACTCGGCGGGCACCTCGGAGACAAGCTGGGCCGTAAACCGGTTCTGGTGGCGTCGTTGATCGCGATGGGTCTGGCGACCTTCGCGATCGGACTGTTGCCGACCTATTCGCAGGTGGGGCTGATTGCGCCGGTGCTGCTGGTTCTGGTTCGTATCGTCCAGGGTCTCGCCTTCGGCGCCGAGTGGGGCGGTGCGATCTTGATGAGCTACGAACACGCCCCATGGAAGTCGAAGGGGAAATACACCGGCATCGTGCAGGCCGGCTTCCCCGTCGGGCTGCTACTCGCGAATCTGGTGTTCCTGTTCAGCGTGCACCTCGGCGGCGACTGGGCGTGGCGCGTGCCCTTCCTCGCGAGCATTGTCCTGGTGATGGTCGGGTTGGTCATTCGGTCGAAGGTTCCCGAGTCACCGGTCTTCGAGGACGTGAAGAACGAGGGCGAGATCGTCAAGTCGCCGGTGCTCGACTCCATCAAGTACGACTGGCGCAACATCCTGCGCGGCATCGCACTCCGTGTTGCCGAGACCGCGGGCTACGCGGTGTCGATCACCTACATGATTTCCTACCTGCACAATGAGGGTCTCGCCGGAAAATCCGAAACGCTTGTCGCCCTGTGCATTGCGTCCGCGATGGGCATCTTCGCCACCATGGCCTGGGCCCGACTCACCGACCGCATCGGACGCCGACCCCTCTACATCGGGTCCTGCGCGTTCGCGGCACTCTTCGGTGTCCCGATGTTCCTGCTTGTCAACACGGGCGTGTTCATTCTCATCATCGCCACCATCGTGATCTCCTACGCCGTCTGCCAGAACTCGCTGGCGGGTGCGCAGGGTGCCTGGTTTCCCGAACTGTTCGACGCCGCCCGCCGATCGTCGGGAGCCTCACTCGCTTACCAGATCTCCGCGATGGTCTCCGGCTTCACGCCTTTCGTCACCACGTTGCTGTTCGTCTCCTTCGGCTGGTGGGGGCCGGCGCTGTTGTTCAGCACATACGCCCTGATCGGACTCTGGGCAGCGCTGATCACCAAGGAAACCTGGGGGCCCACCGAGCGACGCCTCGCTGACGAGGCGGTGGCGAGCGCCGATTCCAAAAGCGCCGGCGCACCCACCACAACCACGAATACCGGCACGACGAACACGATTCGCAAGGAAAAGGAACTCCTGTGACCACCACAACCGCCACCGCCGCGGCCGACGCCACCACCCGTGAAGCATCGCGGATCGCCAGCATCGAGCAGTTCGCCTACCGGATGCGACACAACATCATCGACATGGGTGAGGAGCAGGGCCAGGGGTACGTCGGGCAAGGGCTTGGGGCCGCCGACATCTTCGCCACCGTCTACGCCGACCAACTCCGCTACCGCGCCGACGACCCGCACTGGGAAGGCCGGGATCGCTTCCTGCTCTCCACCGGCCACTACGCCATCGGCCACTACGCCGCCCTCGCCGAAGCGGGCATCATCCCACGCAGCGAACTGGAAACCTACGGTTCCGACGACTCGCGCCTACCGATGTCGGCGATGTCCACCTACACCCCCGGCATGGAAATTTCGGGTGGCTCCCTCGGGCACGGACTGACCATCGCGGTCGGCATGGCGCTCGGGTTGCGGCACCAGCACTCCACCGCCCGCATCTTCAATTTTCTCTCCGACGGCGAACTCGACGAGGGCTCGACGTGGGAAGCGGCGATGGGCGCCCACCACCACCGGCTGGGCAATCTCACCGCGATGGTCGACATCAACGCCCTGCAGGCGGACGGGGCAACCTCGACCGTGCTGAGTACCGAACCGATACACGAGAAGTGGGCGGCGTGCGGCTGGCACGTCGAGCGCGTCGACGGCAACGACGTCACCGCCCTCGTGCGTGCGTTCGACAACGCCGCCGCCGAATCCGGCGGAAAGCCGTCGATCATCCTCTGCGACACCAAGGTCGGCAAAGGTGTGCCCCTGCTCGAGACCCGGGAGAAGGCGCACTTCATGCGCATCGAGGAACACGAGTGGCAGATCTGCCGCGACCAACTGACCGCCGGCTTCAACGACAAGGACGCCTGAGATGACCACCGCCAGTAAGCCGAAGCTCAAGACGTCGGCGATGATCGCCTCGTTCGTCGACGACGACCAGAAGACCACCACGGCGCCGTTCGGACACGCCCTCGTGAAAGCCGCCCGGGAGAACGACAAGATCGTCGGCCTCTCCGCCGACCTCGCCAAGTACACCGACATGCACATCTTCGCGCAGGAGTTCCCCGACCGGTTCTTCCAGATGGGGATGGCCGAGCAGCTGTTGTTCGGCGCCGCCGCCGGGATGGCCGAGACCGGGCTGGTTCCGTTCGCATCCACGTATTCGGTGTTCGCCGCGCGCCGCGCCTACGACTTCCTGTGCCTCGACATCGCCGAACCGAATCTCAACGTCAACATCATCGGCGGCCTACCCGGCCTGACCACCGGCTACGGTCCCAGCCACCAGGCGACCGAGGACATGGCCATTTTCCGGGGCATCCCCAACCTCACCATCGTCGACCCGTGCGACTCGGTGGACATCGAACAGGCCGTCCCGCAACTCGCCGCCTCCGACGGCCCCACCTACCTGCGGCTGCTGCGCGGGAAGGTCGCGACTGTGCTCGACGAGTACGACTACACCTTCGAGCTCGGCAAGGCGAAGGTGCTCCGCGGCGGCAACGACGTCGTCTTCGTCACCAGCGGGCTGATGACGATGCGCGCGCTGCAGGCCGCCGACCGGCTCGCCGAGCACAACGTCGACGTGGCGGTCGTGCACACGCCCACGATCAAACCGTTCGACGCCGCGACCGTCCTCGCCGAGGTGAACACCGACCGGCTGGTGGTCACCCTGGAAAACCACACCGTGATCGGCGGTCTCTTCGAAACCGTGGCCGCCGCCGTCGTCTCTGCCGGACTCGGTAAACGCATCGTGCCGATCGCCCTGCCCGACCAGTTCCTCGACGCGGGGGCCCTGCCCACCCTGCACGAACGGTACGGCCTCAGCACGGACCGTATCGTCGCCAAGGTTCTGGGCGAACTGGCATGACCAGCTCGTACGGCCCTCGCCGCAGGCCCGGCGGTGGGGGCCGTACGATGGCTGTCAACAGGTTGCTGTCAACAGACCTTTGTCGACAGTTGATCGCTGATACCACGGAGGCACCCATGGCCGGACAACCCGCCGCACTGCTCGGGCTGGAGAAGACCAGTCTCCGTCAGCAAGCCGTCGCTGCCTTGCGGGTCGCGATCACCAGCGGGGAACTCGCGCCGAGCAGCCCCCTCGTGGAAACCGAACTGTCCGAGAAGCTGCAGATCAGCCGCGGCACGCTCCGCGAGGCGATGCGGCAACTCCAGCAAGAAGGATTGATTACGGCAGGCGCGCGCGGTCGCCTTTATGTCCGGCATCTCGATTACAAGGAGATCCGCGACATCTTCGCCGTCCGCGCCGCACTCGAGGCGCTGGCGGTCCGGGAACTCGCCGGCCTGCCCGACCGCACCACCGTCATCGCGGAACTGCGCGCTGCCCTCGAGGTCATGGACACCGCCGTCCTCGAAGCCCGCATCGAGGCCGATCTGAATTTCCACCGCACCATGTGCGCTCTCACCGGCAACGACACACTTGTGCACTCGTGGATCTCCCTCGAAGGGTCCATCCGAATGTCGATCATGTTCGCCGGCCTCGATCGCGCCGTCGGGAACATGGACGTCGGCCGCCACAGCGCCATCGTCGACGCCATCGAAACCGGTGATGCCGATGAGGCCGCCCGCGCGATCCAGACCCACATGGATTGGGCGGCATCGAACCTCGTCGCCTGAACCCCCGACGAAACTTCCTCTCCACCACGCAGCCTGACCCGCCATTCCCGGCGAGTCGCCGACATCTACGATGCCCACCTCCCGGTGACCGAGACATCGCCACCGAGGCGCCGGAGTGCTGGTTAGCGTCCAGAACGACGTTCGCTGCAGCCACGCGAACGAACGTAGCGACAGGCATGAGGAGAACGCTGATGGACTCGAGGGAATCGCCCGCGCAGCGGGAACTCCGGAGGGAGTTGCGCGCCTACTTCGCGGCACTGCTGCCCGAGGAGAAGCGGCGTATCGCGGGTGAGAAGGGCGTCGGCGGGGAGCATTTCCGCGAGATCGTGCGACTGCTCGGCAAGGACGGTTGGCTGGGTATCGGCTGGCCCGTCGAATTCGGCGGGCAGGGCCGGTCGGTCGAGGAGCAGTTCGTGTTCTTCGACGAGGTGCAACGGGCCGGGCTGCCGTTTCCCTTCGTCACCGTCAACACCGTCGGCCCCACCTTGATGAAGTACGGCACCGAGGAACAGAAGGCCCGGTTCCTCCCCGGCATCCTGGCCGGTGAAATCGTCTTCGCCATCGGCTACACCGAGCCCGGCGCCGGCACGGACCTCGCGTCGTTGCAGACGCGGGCGGTCCGCGACGGCGACTCCTGGGTGGTGGATGGCAACAAGATCTTCACCAGCGGGGCCAATACGGCCGACTACGTGTGGCTCGCGTGCCGCACCGATACGACAGCGCCCAAACACCGGGGTATTTCGATTCTGATCGTGCCGACGGACGATCCCGGGTTCAGCTGGTCACCGATCTCCACGGTGGGCGGTCTGACGGTCACCTCCACCTACTACAGCGGAATCCGCGTCAGCGATCAGGACGTGGTCGGAGCCGTCGACGGCGGGTGGCAGCTGATCACCGCCCAACTCAATCACGAGCGCATCGGCCTCGCGGCCCTCGGTGGCCGCACACTCGGGTTGTGGCATCAGGTACTCGACTGGGCCAAGGCAAACGGCGCTCTCGAGATCCCTTGGGTGCAATCCGAATTCGCTCGCACCCACGCCAAGCTCGAGGCCATGCGCCTGCTGAACTGGAAGATGACGGCAGCCGTCGCGAACGACACGCTGTCGGGCGCCGACGCCGGCGCCACCAAGACCTACGGCACCGAAACGCACGTCGACGTGTATCGGGCGCTACTCGGAATTCTCGGTGCCGCCGGCCGGTTGCGCCCCGGGTCGCCGGGGGCCGTCCTGGCGGGGCAGATCGAACAGATCTCCCGGCAGAGCGTCGTCAACACGTTCGGTGGTGGAGTCAACGAAGTGCTGCGGGACATGGTGGGCACTCGAGGTCTCGGTCTGGTGCGCGAGAAGAGGGCGAAGTGAGTGACCTACTCGCCCGGTTACGCGCCTTCGAAGGCCGGACGATCGTCCCGGCCACGTGGGGACCCGACCCGGTGAACACTCCGATGATCCGGCACTGGGTCGAGGCGATGGGCGACACCAACCCCATTTACCTCGACGACGACGCCGCACGCGACACCGGACGTGAGGGCGCCGTCGCCCCGGCGCCGATGTTGCAGGTGTGGACGATGCGCACGTACGCCGACAAGATGTCCGGTGCCGATCCGTCCGATGTCTGGACCGAGCTGATCGAGACCTTCGACAGTGCGGGGTTCACCTCGGTGGTGGCGACAGATTCCGATCAGGAGTTCTTCGTCGAACTGCGTCCCGGGGAGCGGGTGAGCGCGACGGAGGTGGTCGAAGCCGTCTCCGAGGAAAAGCAGACGGGTCTCGGAGCGGGGCATTTCGTCACCACCCTCAAGACGTACCGAAACGGTGACGGTGTCGTCGTGGGGACTCAGCGGTGGCGGACCCTCCGCTTCCGGCCCACCCCGAAAGCGGCCCCGCGCCCGCTTCGCCCGCGCCCGGCCCTCAACGCCGACAACGCGTTCTGGTTCGAGGCCGCCCGCGAGCACCGCCTCGTGATCCAGCGCTGCGCTCGGTGCGGTGTGTTGCGGCATCCGACCGGACCCATGTGCGGGCAGTGCCGCTCCACGGAGTGGAACACCGTCGACGCGTGCGGTCGCGGCACCGTCTACACATTCGTCGTCAATCACCACCCGAAGATCGATGCCTTCGACTACCCCCTGATCGTGGCGGTGGTCGAACTCGAAGAGGGCACACGCCTGATCGCGAACATGACGGACGTCGAACCCGAACACGTCTTTATCGGAATGCCGGTGGAGCTCGACTGGATCGACGCCGATCCCGAACTCACGCTCCCCGCCTTCCGGCCCCAACGATCGAGGGAGCACTGATGGATTTCACCTTCAGCGAGGAACAGCAGGCGGTCCGCGGACTTGCCTCCGATGTGTTTGCCGCGAAGGCAACCCCCGAGCGGATCAAGCAGGTCGAATCCTCGGCGGAGCGCATCGACGGAGACCTCTGGCGTGAACTGGCCGGCACCGGTCTCCTCGGAATCGCCCTTCCGGAGAATTTCGGTGGCGGCGGTATGGGTCTGCCCGAGTTCTACGTCCTCCTCGAGGAGCAGGGCAGGCACGTGGCCCCCGTTCCGTTGTGGCCGCACGTGCTCGGCGCGCTCGCGATCTGCGAGTTCGGGACACCGGACCAACGGGACGTCCTTGTGTCCTCTGCGGCCGACGGCAGCCTGTTCCTCACCATCGGAATCGAAGAATTCGGGCCCTACGGAGACGGGGTCACGTCGACGACGGCCACCGAGGTCGACGGCGGGTGGCGGCTGACCGGTGCGAAAGCCGCGGTGCCGGTGATGCACGCTGCCGAACGGGTCGTCGTGTCGGCCACGACCCCGTCCGGTGCGGCGCTGTTCCTGGTCGACCCGCGGTCGGAAGGAGTGACCGCCGAACGGGGTGCATCGACTACCCACGAGATCTGCGCGAACGTCACGTTCGACGCGACACCCGCGGAGCTGCTCGGTCCGGCGGACGGCACCACACCCGCCTGGCTTCAGGAGCGGGTCGAATTGGCCCTTGCTGCACTGCAACTGGGTGTCGGAGAGGAGGCGGTGCGTCAGTCCGTGACCTACCTCAACGAACGCAACCAGTTCGGTCGCCCACTCGCCACCTTCCAGGCCGTCACTCATCAACTCGCGGACTGCTACATCGATCTCGAGGCGATGCGGGTGACGTTGTGGCAAGCCGTCTGGCTCCTCGCGAACTGTGAAAACCCGGGAACTGCGGTGCTGGTGGCCAAGTGGTGGGCTACCGACGCCGGTCAGCGGGTGGTGCACCGAACCCAGCACGTGCACGGCGGCATCGGCGTGGACACGGACTACCCGGTGCACCGCCACCTGCTGTGGGGTAAACAACTCGCGGCCACCCTCGGCGGCTCCGCCTCTGACCTGGCGCGGCTCGGAGCCCTGCTTGCATCCGGTGTCGAGGTGGTCGCATGAGCACCGCGACCGGTGCCCTCCGCCCGTTCACCGGGGTCGAGGTGGGGTCAAGCCTGCCCGAACTGGCAATTCCGCTGACCCGCACCCTCATCGTGGCCACCGCGCTGGCCACCAGGGACTTCCAGGACGTCCACCACGATCCCGCACTGGCCGTCGAGCGTGGCTCGAAGGACGTGTTCATGAACATCCTCACCACCAACGGCCTGGTGGGGCGGTTCGTGACCGACTGGGCCGGACCGCAGGCGTCGTTGCGACGCATCGCGATTCGCCTGGGCGCCCCGAACTATCCCGGTGACGTACTGACGTTGACCGGCGAGGTGATCTCGAACGAGGCCGGGGTGGTCACCGTGAAGGTGCGCGGCGCCAACAGCATCGGTGATCACGTGACCGGCACCGTCACTGTCGCCCGGGCCGCGGGAGGACCTCAGTGATCAGCCCATTGTCGGGCGCGGCCGCCATCGTCGGCATCGGCGCCACCGAGTTTTCCAAGAACTCCGGACGCAGCGAACTCCAACTCGCATGTGAGGCGGTCGTCGCGGCTCTCGCGGACGCCGGCATCGACCCCGCAGAGGTGGACGGACTGTCCACCTACACCGCGGAAACCAACGGCGAGGTGCTCGTCGCCCGCAACACGGGCATCGGAGAGTTGAAATTCTTCTCCCGCATCGGGTACGGCGGCGGCGCCGCCTGCGCAACCGTGCAGCAGGCGGCGATGGCCGTCGCCACGGGAATCGCCGACGTCGTGGTCTGCTACCGCGCTTTCAACGAACGATCGGGGGTGCGTTACGGACTCGGCCAGCACGACCGGCCCATGGACAGCACCGCCGACCGGGCCGCGTATGCCTGGCTGACACCACAGGGACTGTCGACGCCGGCGCAGTGGGTGGCCATGTTCGCGCGCCGCTACATGCACCAGTACGGCGCCACCAGTGAGGATTTCGGGCGAGTCGCGGTGGTCGCACGCAAGCATGCCGCCGACAATCCTGCGGCCTGGTTTTACGGACGGCCCATCACGCTCGAGGACCATCAGAGCTCGCGGTGGATCGCCGAACCCCTGCATCTACTGGACTGCTGCCAGGAAACCGATGGCGGTCAGGCGCTCGTCATCGTGTCGGCGGAACGCGCTCGCAACCTGGCGCACAAACCCGCTTTCGTCGCGGGCGCCGCTCAAGGCTCCGGCAAGGACCAGCACATGATGTCGAGCTACTACCGGCCCGACATCACCGGAATCCCCGAGATGGGATTGGTGGCCCGGCAGTTGTACGGGCAGAGTGGTCTGAGACCAGAGGATATTTCGGCCGCGATCCTCTACGACCACTTCACCCCCCTGGTGTTGCCACAACTCGAAGAGCTCGGTTTCTGTAAGCCGGGCGAGGCCAAGGACTTCATCCGCGAGGGCAACCTCGAGGTGGGCGGGCGTCTGCCGGCCAACACCCATGGTGGGCAGATCGGCGAGGCGTACCTGCACGGGGTGAACGGGATCGCGGAGGCAGTCCGGCTGATCCGCGGAACCTCGACCACACAGCCGGACGACATGCGCAACGTGCTGGTGACCGCCGGCACGGCAGTACCGACCAGCGGCCTGATCCTGAGCAGTGAGGACTGAACATGACGAGCACACACAAAAGGTCCGCGGCGGCGTGGCGAGGCGAGGACCTCGGCACTCGTACCGTGGCCTACGACGAGCGGGACGCGATTCTGTATGCGCTGGCGGTGGGCGCCCGCGCCACCGAACTGGACCTCGTCTTCGAGGACCGGCTGCGGGTGCTGCCCACCTTCGCGTTGACTCTCGCGCAGTGGGCACCGGACGAGCTGGGATCACGTGGTGCCTTCGACACGAAGACCGCGCTGCACGGCTCGCAGAACCTGACGGTGCGCGCGCCGCTCCCACGCCGCGGTGACATCACCCTGTCGGCATCGGTGGGTGAGGTGTGGGACAAGGGGTCGGCGGCGGTATTCGAGGTGCGCGTCGAGTCCGACTTCTTCGTGGCCACCTGGTCGCTGTTCGCGCCGGGGGCGGGTGGATTCGGCGGGGAGCGTGGACCGTCGAAACCGGCTCGGCCAGAGGGTGAGCCGACCGTGGAGGCGGTGGTGAACACTGCGGACAATCAGGCGGCGCTGTACCGGCTGACCGGGGACCGGCACCACATACACCTCGACCCGGCTGCGGCCGCCCGGATCGGCCAGCCCCGGCCGATCATGCACGGGTTGTGCACACTGGCGGCGAGCACCCTCGAATTGGCGCGCCAACTCGGCGTACACCCCGCGGATCTGGTGGAAGTGGAGGGCCGGTTCGCCGCCCCGGTGTTCCCTGGCGACTCACCGGTTCTGCGGGCGTGGGGTGACGCGGCTGCCGCGTCGTTCGAGCTCGTCCACGGCGGGCACCCGGTGATCGCCGGGGCCCGCGCGGCGTTCGGCTAGCAGCGTCACGAGCGGTCGGGGTGGGTGGCGAGGAAGCGGGCCGGGTACTCGCCACCACCGTGAACGGCGAGATCGGCACCGTTGACGTACGACGCCAGCGGACTCGCCAGGAACAGGCAGGCGCCCGCGATGTCCGACGGCACCGCCATCCGGCCCATGGGCAGGGTACGGGTGACGGCGGCGCCGCCGTCGTCGCCGTAGACCGTCGCGGCGCTGTCCGTGCGGATGAGCCCCGTGGTGACGTGGTTGATCCGCACCTTCGGGGCCCATTCGAGCGCAAGCGCCTTGGTCAGGACGAGCAGACCGGCTTTCGCGGCGCTGTACGCGGCGGTGCCGGGCTGGGGGTCGTGAGCGGAGACGCTTCCGATGTTGATGATGGCACCGCCCTCGGGCTGCTGCTGCATCACAGCATTGGCCGACTGGGCGACAGTGAAGGGCGCCAACAGGTTCAGGGCGATGATCTTCTCGACGAAGCGCGGCGAGACGGTGGCCGCGTCGGCGTCGGGGGAGCCGCCGGCGTTGTTGACGAGTACGTCCAGGCGGCCGAACCGGGTGACGGCGTCGTCGATCAGCGCGGCGGCGTCGTCGGCGTCGCGCACATCGGTCGCGCGGAAAGACGCGGTGCGGTCCCCGTGTGCCGGAAGCGCATCCGGGCGAGTGCGCGCGCAGACGAGGACGTCGGCGCCCGCCTCGAGGAACGACTGGGCGATGACGAATCCGATGCCCTTGGTGCCGCCGGTGACGACCACGGCGCGGTTCCGGAAGTCGAGGGGGTTGGGGAGAGTCACGGTAGTCCTCCGAGATGGGGGAGAGCGCGAGAAACACTGACGCTCAGCGGAAGTGGGACCAGTCGTCGAACGACGGCCGGAGATATCGGAACCGATAGTAGGCGAACAGGAGTGGGTATGGGCAAGCTGGACGGCAAGGTCGCGTTGATTACCGGCGCGGGGCAGGGAATCGGACAGGGGATCGCCCTCGCCCTGGCCAAGGAAGGAGCGGCGATCGCCGTCGCGGGCCGAACCGAATCGAAACTGGTCGGCACCTGCGAGCGCCTCACGGCGCTGGGGGCACGCAGCGTGCCCGTCGTCTGCGATGTCAGCAGACGGGACGACATCGTGGCCGCCGTCGAACGCACCGTGGACGCTTTCGGTGGCGTGGACATCCTGGTGAACAACGCCAACGACTGCAAGCCGGGCCCGATTCTGTCGGTCGTGGACGACGAGTACGAGCGGTCGTTCGCGACGGGGCCGCTCGCGACGCTCCGCATGATGCAGTCGTGCCATCCGCACATGAAGGTCCGCGGTGGCGGCGTGATCGTCAATCTGGTGACCTCGGCGGCGGTGCGGTGGGACGCGAGCAATTACGGTGCCTACGGTTCGATCAAGGAGGGAATGCGCTCACTGACCCGGTCGGCTGCCTGCGAATGGGGCACCGACGGCATCCGGGTGCTCTCCGTCGCGCCGCACGCGAAGACCCCGGCCCTCGAACGCTGGATGAACGACAATCCGGAGGAGGCGGCCGAGTTCGTGGCGGGTATTCCGCTCGGTCGGGTCGGTGACGCCGAAACCGACATCGGACGCGCCGTCGTCTTCCTGGTCGGCGAGGACGCCGGCTACCTCACCGGGGCGACGATCCCGCTGGACGGTGGCCAGTCCAGGTGGGGTTGACGGCTGATCCCGCCCACCGGGAAAACCCACGGCCGTAGCCGCCGGTCTCCACTAGTTTCGGCAGGATCGAACTCCCATACCGAGAGGGCACCGTCGCGATGACGACCGTTACAACACCGCGCAATTCACGATCAGTAGTGGTGACCGTCGCCGCTGTGGTGGAGGAAACGTCCGAGGCCCGATCGTTGGTATTCGACGTTCCGCCCGAACGGCGAGACGAATTCGCCTACAAACCCGGCCAGTTTCTGACGCTGCGTATTCCGAGCGATCGATCCGGCTCGGTGGCGAGGTGCTACTCGCTGGCCAGCTCGCCGTTCACCGATGACCTCCCGAAGGTCACGGTCAAGCGCACCGCGGACGGCTACGGTTCGCACTGGCTGTGCGATCACGTCGACGTCGGTGACCGAATCGAGGTTCTCCCGCCGGCCGGGGCATTCACGCCGGTCGATCTCGACGAGGACGTGCTCCTGTTCGCCGCGGGCAGTGGGATCACCCCGGTGATGTCGATCCTGAAGTCCGCGTTGAGCCAGGGCAGCGGCAAGGTCATGCTCTTCTACGCGAACCGGGACGAGAGGTCGATCATCTTCGCGGCGGAGCTGCGCGAGCTTGCCTCCCGCCACGACGATCGGCTCACCGTCGTGCACTGGCTCGAGAGTGTGCAGGGCCTGCCCACTGCGCGGCAGTTGGCGAGTCTGTCGGATCGGTGGCACGACCGCCGGGCGTATGTGTGCGGACCACGACCGTTCATGGGCGCAATTCACGAGGCGCTCGCGCTCGTCGGCATGCCGCGGAACAAGGTGCACGCCGAGGTGTTCACCTCGCTGTCGGGTGATCCGTTCGCGCCCGAGGTCGAGCAGATTCCGGTCGGTGACGAGGGGGCGACGGCCACGGTCGAGGTGCAGCTCGACGGCGACACCCATAACCTCAGCTGGCCACGCGCAGCCACTCTGGTCGACGTCATGCTGTCCAAGGGGCTCGAAGTCCCGTATTCGTGCCGTGAGGGCGAATGTGGTTCGTGCGCGTGCACCGTGATCGAGGGAGAGGTCTCGATGGACAGTGCCGCGATACTCGATCCCGAAGACATCGCGAACGGTTACATTCTCGCCTGCCAGGCACGACCCGTCAGCGAACATCTCCGAATCGAATTCTGAGTACACCCAGCGTCGGCCAGGAGTGGGGACCGCTCACCGGGAACGGGTCTGGGGCGCCCGGCCCGTCTCCACCTACCGTCCCAGTCAGGCGTTTTGCCGGCTATGTCCATCGACTGGGAGAGGAGCGCGCCCGTGAGTGCACGCACCGAAGATGCTGCTCGTGCGAACCGGATCGACACCGTGGATGCGGTGGTCGTCGGCGCCGGATTCGCCGGACTGTACGCCGTGTACAAACTGCGGAGCCTCGGCCTGACCGTCCGGGGTATCGAGGCGGCCGCGGGTGTGGGCGGAACCTGGTACTGGAATCGCTACCCCGGAGCCCGCTGCGACGTCGAGAGCGTCGACTACTCGTACTCGTTTTCCCCTGAGCTCGAGCAGGAGTGGAACTGGAGCGAGAAGTACGCCACGCAACCCGAAATCCTGGCGTACATCAACCACGTCGCCGACCGTTTCGACCTCAGGGACCATTTCCTGTTCGAGACCCGGGTGACATCGGCCGAGCTGGACGAGGAATCGTTGCGGTGGGAGGTGCGCACCGACCGCGGCGACGTCCTGACGGCCCGGTACTGCATCTTCGCGACGGGTGCCTTGTCCACCGCCAATATGCCGAACATTCCCGGGCGCGAATCATTCTCGGGCGACACCCATCACACCGGTCACTGGCCGCACGAGGGGGTCGATTTCACCGGTAAGAAGGTCGGGGTGATCGGCACCGGGTCGTCGGGGATCCAATCGATCCCGCTCATCGCCGAGCAGGCGGACCACCTCTACGTGTTCCAGCGCAGCGCGAACTACAGCGTTCCCGCGGGCAATATGTCGTGGGACGACGAGATGCGGCGCGCGATCAAGGCCGGTTACGCCGAACGTCGCAGGCTCTCCCGCGAGAGTGGCGGCGGCTCGCCGTACAACGCGCATCCGAAGTCTGCGCTGGAGGTGTCCGAGGAGGAACGCCGCGCCGCCTACGAGGAGCGCTGGAAGCTGGGTGGGGTCCTGTTCGCGAAAACCTTTCCCGATCAAACCAGGACGGATGCCGCCAACGCCACCGCACGCGAATTCGCCGAGCAGAAGATTCGCCGGTTGGTCGACGACCCGGCGATTGCCGAGAAGCTGATCCCGAACGATCACCCCATCGGTACCAAGCGCATCGTCACCGACACCCACTACTTCGAAACCTACAACCGGCCGAATGTGACGCTGGTCGATCTGAAAGAGACACCGATCGAGTCCATCACCCGGTCGGGCATCACCACCACCGACACCGAGTACACCCTCGACACGCTGGTGTTCGCCACCGGCTTCGACGCCATGACCGGCGCCCTCGATCGAATGCGCATTGTGGGACGGGCGGGTGTGTCCCTCGCCGAGTGCTGGAGCGAAGGGCCCAAGACGTATCTCGGAGTCGGTGTTCCGGGGTTTCCCAACATGTTCGTCGTGACCGGCCCGGGTAGCCCGTCGGTGCTGGCCAACATGGTGCTGGGTGCCGAACAGCACATCGACTGGATCGCGGCTTGCATCGAGCACCTGTGGGAGAACGACTACGACGCGATCGAGGCGACCGTCCCGGCTACGGACCGTTGGGTGGAGCATTGCCGGGAGCTGGCGTCCGCCACTCTCTTCCCCCTGGCCAATTCGTGGTACATGGGTGCGAACATTCCGGGGAAGCCTCGCGTCTTCATGCCGTATATCGGCGGCTTCGGTGCGTACGGCAAGATCTTGGCCGAAGTTGCGGACGAGGGATTTCGGGGTTTCGACTTCTGCCGGTCTCGCACTCGGTTGGCCGACCGGGTGGGATAGTTCCCGAGACAATGGTCAGCCGCGCAGGCAATTGCCTGCGCGGCTGACTGTTTCGTGAGAGAAAGCACCAAAGTTAGTCGGGAAGAGCGTAGGTGGCCCAGGCCTGAGCGAGCACGTCACCGCCGAGCGTGCACGTGACGGTGACGTCCACCATTCGGGTGCCGTCCTGGACGTAGGTCTGCTGCACGGCGGCGGAATACCGGGCGCCGGTGGTGATCTCTCGCCGAATACGGGTACGGAACCGGCGCAAGGTTCCGAAATGCCGATCGGCACAGTGTTGCTCGAGTAGGTCGGCTGCGGCGTCGGCGGGCCCTGAACCGACGACATTGGACCAGAATTCGACGACGAGCCTCTCGTCGGAATCCCGGCCCTGCACCAGCACCTCGGTGCCGTCCGTCCGGGACTGCACGCGAAGGTCCTCACACATCTGATCCGGGTGCAGAAAGACATAGTCCTGCTCGACGGCCCTCGGCGGAAGAGCTGTGCCGGGGGTGCGAGAGCCGTCGCAGAGGTGCCGAATCCAGGCTGTGCGGGTGTGTGTCGTGGTGGCGGCGGCCATCGGTCCTCCCGATGTCGAGGGTGTGCGTGAAGTGCACGCTAATCGTGCTGGGCTCGCGCGACGGCCGCGTTCCCTGTCAACGGGAGGGGAACCGGGTTCTTTGCGAAAGATTCTCGCTCAGTGGGAGAGCTGGGTACCGCACCGGACGCGACGAGCCGACTATGAGCTGCACCACACCCCGAGGGTGTTCTTGACGTACAGCGAGGCGGAGGTAGACATGGTGCGCAATGGTGCCGTAGACGGTGACGAAGTTCGGATGATCGAGGTAGGTTCTGCCCCCACGCGATTCGCGCGCGGATGGCATTGCCTGGGTTTGGCCAAGACGTTCCGGGACGGCGCCCCGCATCAGGTCGATGCGTTCGGCACGTCCCTGGTGGTGTTCGAGACCTCCGACGGCACCCTCAGTGTGCTGGACGCGTATTGCCGACACATGGGCGGCAACCTCGCGCAGGGCACCGTCAAGGGTGACTCCATCGCCTGCCCGTTCCACGACTGGCGCTGGGGCAGCAATGGCAAGTGCACGGGAATTCCCTACGCACGACGCGTTCCCCCTCTCGCACGCACCCGGGCCTGGACCACGCTCGAGCGCAACGGGCAGCTCTACGTCTGGAACGACCCGCAGGGCAACCCGCCGCCGGCCGACGTGACGATCCCCGAGATCGACGGCGTCGGGTCTTCGGAGTGGACCGACTGGACCTGGAACTCGTTGCTGGTGGAGGGTTCGCACTGTCGCGAGATCGTCGACAACGTGGTCGACATGGCGCACTTCTACTACGTCCACTTCTCGTTCCCGCGCTACTTCAAGAATGTGTTCGAGGGGCACGTCGCCACCCAGTACATGCGGTCGACGCCACGCAACGACATCTCGGTGGGCACCAGCTACGACGACCCCAACTCCACGCTGCGCTCGGACGCGTCGTACTTCGGCCCGTCCTACATGATCGACAAGCTGTGGAGTGAGGCGAACGGCATGATGATCGAGACGGTGCTCATCAACTGCCACTATCCGGTGACGTCCAACTCGTTCGTGCTGCAGTGGGGCGCCATGGTCAAGAAGCCCGAGGGCCTGTCGGACGAGATGGCCAACGGCATGGCGGCCCAATTCGCCGAGGGCGTCGAGCTCGGGTTCAAGCAGGACGTCGACATCTGGCTCAACAAGTCGCGTATCGACAACCCGCTGCTGTCGGAGGAAGACGGGCCGGTGTATCAGCTGCGCCGCTGGTACCAGCAGTTCTACGTGGATGTCGAGGACATCACCGAAGACATGACCAAGCGCTTCGAGTTCGAGATCGACACCACCCGGGCGGTGCAGAGCTGGGAGGCGGAGGTTGCCGACAACCTCGCCAACGGCGTCGTACCGCTCGACACCCACGCCTGAGCGGGCTCACAGACAAAGGACACGAACGATGACCTACGAGGTTCTCGACAACATCATGGCCATCGCGGATGAGCTCCGCGACCAGGCTCCCGAGGCCGAGCGTATCGGCCGGCTGCCCGACGACACCGCGAAGAAGCTCCGCGAAGCCGGGCCGATCAAGCTTCTGCAACCGGCGAATTACGGCGGATTCGAGGCACATCCACGCGCGTTCGCGGAAACAGTGATGGCCGCTGCCGCCCTCGACCCCGCCACGGGCTGGGTGTGCGGCATCGTCGGCGTCCACCCGTGGCAACTGGCGTTCGCCGACCCGAAAGTGCAGGAGGAGGTGTGGGGTCGGGACACCGACACGTGGATGGCCTCGCCGTACGCGCCCACCGGCATCGCGACGCCGGTCGACGGTGGCTATCTCTTCAACGGGCGCTGGCAGTTCTCGTCCGGCACCGATCATTGCGACTGGATTTTTCTGGGCGCCATGCTGGGCGACAAGGACGGCGCGATGGCGTTGCCGCCGAAGATGCTGCACATGATTCTTCCGCGCAGTGACTACGAGATCGTCGAGGATTCGTGGAATGTCGTCGGGCTGAAGGGTACCGGTTCCAAGGACATCATCGTCCGGAACGCCTTCGTCCCCGATTACCGCGTCATGGACGCCGACGAGGTCATGAACGGCACGGCGGTGCAGAAGTTCGGCCGCACCGAGACGCTGTACAACATGCCGTGGTCGACGATGTTCCCGCTCGGCATCTCCTCGGCCGTCGTGGGAATAGCGGAGGGCGCCCTCGCCGCGCACCTCGACTATCAGCGCGACCGCGTCGGGGCCCAGGGCACCGCGATCAAGGACGACCCCTACGTGCTGTTCGCCGTCGGCGAAGCCGCGGCCGACATCAATGCGGCGCGGCAGGAGCTCCTCGCGAACGTCGACAAGATCTGGGACCTGGTCGAATCCGGTAAGGAGGTCAGCTTCGAGGACCGAGCTGCCGGTCGCCGAACGCAGGTCCGGGCCGCATGGCGGGCGGTCACCGCCGTCGATCAGATCTTCGCGCGGTCCGGCGGTAACGCTCTGCGCATGGACAAGCCGCTGCAGCGGTATTGGCGGGACGCGCACGCCGGGCTGGCTCACGCCATTCATGTCCCCAGCACCGTGTACCACGCATCGGCGCTCAGCTCGCTCGGCCTCGACCCCGCCGACAACCTTAAGTCGATGATCTGACCGGCGTTACCGAAACACGAAGAAGGACAGACACTATGACCGATATCAAGGGACTGGGTTACGTCAAGATCCAGACCAACGACCTCGAACGATGGCGCACGTTCGCGTTCGACGTCCTCGGCTTCGCCGAGGGCAAGGGCCCGGACACGGATGCCCTCTATCTCCGCATGGACGAGCGTGCCGCCCGCATCGTCATCGTTCCGGGAGACACCGACGAGGTGGTCACCATCGGGTGGGAGGTCCGCGATCATGCGGGCCTGGTGCGCGTGCAGGAAGCGATCGAAGGCGCCGGGATCGCGGTGAAGCCGCTGTCGGTGGAAGAAGCGGACGCCCGCCGCGTCGAAGAGGTGGTCACCTTCCAGGACCCGACCGGGGCGACGATCGAGATCTTCCACGGCGCCGTCCTCGATCACTCTCCGGTGGTCACCCCGTTCGGCGCGAAGTTCGTGACCGGCGCGCAGGGACTCGGACATGTGGTGCTGCCGGTGATGGACATCAATGGGGCCTTCGACTTCTACACCGACGTGCTGGGGTTCCTGCCCCGCGGCGCCTTCCGGATCCCGGCGCCGCCGGAGTTCGGCCCGATGCGGGTTCGCTTCATGGGTGTCAACGAGCGGCACCACAGCCTGGCGCTGTGCCCCGCACCCCACGGCGGCGCCCCGGGACTGGTGCACATCATGGTGGAGGTCGACACACTCGACGCCGTCGGACAAGCCCTCGACCGGGTCGTGAAGGACGGGTTCTCCGTCTCCTCCACGCTGGGCCGGCACACCAACGACAAGATGGTGTCGTTCTACGTGCGTGCCCCCGGTGGCTGGGACATCGAGTTCGGCACCGAGGGCATGAAGGTGGACGAGAAGTACTACTCGGCCGAAGAGATCACCGCCGACAGCTACTGGGGCCATGACTGGTCCGGAAGCGAACCGCTGGCTGCCATGTAGCGGCTGTTCGAGGCCCGGTACCTGCGTCGATTGACGCGGTACCGGGCCTTTTGCCTGTTCGGGCAGGCTGACGTATTGCAAATAGGTATATGCCTATTTATAGTAAGTGTCGCCAGTCACACAACGCGTCGTTCTCCAGCACAGCGGCGCAACGGAGGTCCCCATGACTACGACACTCAGCCCCGCAACCCCCACCGCCGGCCTCGATCGGGCCGCTCTTCTCCTCGACGCCTTCGACGGTCCGGGACGGCTCACCCTCGCCCAGATCGTGCGCCGCACGGGACTGCCGCGTTCCTCCGCGCACAGGATGCTCGAGCGGCTGGTGCAGCTGAGGTGGCTGAGACGTGAAGGTCGCGACTACGAACTCGGTATGCGACTGTTCGAGCTCGGTTCGCTCGCCGTGCACCAGGACCGACTGCACCGTGCCGCGCTTCCCTTCCTGCACGAACTGCACCGCCTCACCGGCCATGCCGTCCATTTCGCCATCCTCGAGGGCATCGACGTCGTGTATCTCGAGAAGATCGCCGGACGCTTCGGGGTCGGACTTCCGTCGCGGGTGGGCGGCCGCCAGCCCGCGCACTGTACGAGCGTGGGCAAAGTGCTGCTGGCCCATTCGTCCGAGGACGTGGTCGACCGCGTCGTCGACGCCGGGTTGCCGCGTAGCACGCGGTTCAGCATCGACTCACCTGCGGCCTTCCGCGCGGAGCTGCAGAAGACGCGCGAACGGGGAGCGGCGTACGACCGGGAAGAGGACCTCGTGGGCGTCAGCTGTGTTGCCGTGCCCGTGGGCACCGAGGGCAACGTGGTGGCGGCAATTTCCGTCTGCGGACCCAGCAGCCAGATCAAGCTCGACCACCGGCTGACCGCTCCGATCCGCATGGCGGCCAAAGGAACCTGGCGCAACTACATGGCGACCGCGACGCCGAGCGCAGGCCGCGCCGACCGGCATTCCGCCTGAACTCGAGTCGGGGGCCTTTGTCGGCAATAGATTTATGTCTCCGCGACGTAATTGGCCACGAACCGCACTCGGTCGCTGCGGCACGACCGGTTGATGTAGACGGTGGCCTTGCCGTCCTCGTCGAGATTCAGCCCATCGCGTAGGACGACGGCGGCGCCGGTGGGAATGTCGAGCAGCTCCGCGACCCGCGGCGTGGCCGAGCCGGCTCCGAACGAACGCCACGCGGCCCGAAGGCGCACTCTGTAAGCGTCGTTCCACACCGAGTAGATCGGTGTTCCCTCGCCGAGGAGGCGAGTGATACCGCGAAAGCGCTTGTCGTCCAACCAGTAAGCGTTGACGAACCAGGGATCACCGTCCACCGCGAGGACAGTGTCGATGCGGCGGAGCCTGCAGCCGGGCAGATTCTCCTCGGCTTCGGGGGCGGTGCCGCCGAGGACCACCTCACTCGAGACGAGGAACTCGGTGACGTGCCGCCCGACCGCGGCGAAGGCGTGGCTCATGCCATCCGGATCATTGATGTAGCTGGGCGTCAGCTCGATCGGAAAATGTTGCGGCGGCTGAGCGACGAATGTTCCGGCGCCCTGCCGTGCGACGACGCGGCCTGCCCTGGTGAGTTCACCGATGGCCTGGCGCACCGTGAGTCTGTTGACGCCGAGCTCGGCCGCAAGTTCGGTTTCAGGTGGCAACTTGTCTCCCGGGCGAAGCGATCCGCCGTCGAGCCGGCGCTCCAGCACCTCCTGCACCTGCCGGTAGAGGGGGACCTTGCTGCGACGAAGAGTGCTCGGCATGCCGGAAGTCTAGATGAGTTCGGTTTGCGGAGGGGATCGGTGTGACGCTCGATTTATCTGTTGTGAAACGGTTCATCTGCTCGAAACCTCATTGGGTGCGAACGTCTACTTGTCTAGATGAATCTTCGATTACCCCATTGACAGATTCGAGAGGCCTCCCGTGAGTAACAGCCCGAGACTGCGCCGAGCCCTGGCGGCAGCGACCTGCGCTCTGACCGTTTGTGGCGCCGCCGCGTGCGGCGATTCGGCCGCGAACGGCGGCGCACCCGCGGTTCTGAAGGTGGGCCTACCGCCCTCCGAGGCCAACGCCGACCTGCAGGCGAAGTTCGCGCCGATCACCGACTTGATCGCCACCGGTTCGGGTAAGCCCGTCGAGGTCAAGCCCACCAGTGACTACCTGTCGATCGTGGAGGCGATGCGTTCGGGACTGATCGATGTGGCCGCATTCAGCCCGTTCCCGACACCGCTCGCCGAGGCAGTTGCCGGTGTCACGCCTCTCGTGGTCGCCAAGGGCGCCGCGTACAGCTCGGTGTTCGTGTGTCGTACGGACACCGGCATCGACTCGATCGACGATCTCCGTGGACGCAAGATCGCGTTCGTCGACGCCGGATCGACCAGCGGCAACTACATCCCGAAGCTCCTGCTGAAGCGGGCCGGCATCAACCCGGACACCGATATCGAGGGCAGTTATGCGGGTGGCCACGACACCGCCCAACTCGCGGTAAAGCAGGGCTCGGTCGACTGCGCCGCCGACGCTCGAACGTCGTATCAGACGATGGTGGACAAGGGCGTCATCGACGGTTCGACGCAACGGGTGGTCGCCGAATCCGACCCGATCCCGGTGTCGCTGGTCATCATCGCCCGCAAGGACCTCGATCCGGCCCTCGAACAGGGCATCGTCGACTCCTTCGTCGACGGCGACAATGCGGCGGCGCTCGGCGTGGTGAAGGCCACCAGCTTCGAAAAAGCGACCGCCGCCGATTTCGACCTCTTCCGGGACGCCGCCAGCGAGCTCGGCGTGGATCTCGAGGAGTTGTCGCGGAAATGAGCGACGTCGTTATGCCTCCGCGACTCGAGGCGGACGCTGTGAGCTACCGGTATCCGGACGGTACGACTGCCCTCCACTCCGTGTCGTTGCAGGTTCACGCCGGTGAGATCGTGGCGGTCCTCGGCCGCAGCGGCGCCGGGAAGTCGACGCTGATGCGTTGCCTGGCGGGGCTCGAGATTCCGACGGACGGCCGTGTTCTGCACGACGGCGAGGACCGCAGCGCGCTGCGCGGTCGAGCCAGACGTCGCGCACATGCCCGGGTCGGTGTGGTGTTCCAGGAGTTTCAGCTCGTCGAGCGCGCGACAGTGCTGTCCAACGCGTTGATCGGGCGCCTCGCGTATCAGCCGGTGTTGCCCAGCCTCCTGCACTTCGTTCGGCGGAGCGACCGGGAGATCGCCGTCGAGAGCGTGCGGCGACTCGGCCTCGGCGAGCAGTTGCGTAAACGCGCCGATGCACTGTCGGGCGGACAGCGGCAGCGGGTCGCCATTGCGCGAGCCCTCGCCCAGCAGCCGGACATGCTGTTGGCGGACGAACCGGTCGCGAACCTCGATCCCGTGCTCGCGCGCGGGGTGGTCGACGACATCGTCCGTCTCGCGCGCGTCGAACGGCTCACCGCGGTCCTGAACCTGCACGACGTCGACCTGGCCAGGCACGTCGCCGACCGCCTGATCGGGCTTCGTGCGGGCCGCCTCGTGTTCGACCGACCGGTGTGTGACGTGTCCTCGTCCGACCTCAATCTCCTCTACGCCGATCCGGCCCGTTCTCCCGTAGGGGTGCAGTGAGATGACACTCGATACCGAACCGAAGCCGGAGGCAGTCGAAAGCACGGCCGACCTGGCGGCTCTGCGGAGACCGTCCTGGCAGACCGCGGCCGGGGTGGTCATCGTGTTGACCGTCCTTCTCTGGGCGGCAGGTGCCACCGAATTCTCGGTGGCCGCTCTGCTCGACGGCATCCCCAACATCGCCGATTTCGTCGGACGGATGTTTCCGCCCGACCTCGCCATCCTCCCCACGGCGATTGCCCTGATGGGGGAGACCCTGGCGATCGCCGTCATCGGAACCGCGGTCGGAGTGCTCTTCGCCATACCGTGGGCGCTGCTCGCGGCGCGCTCGGTGTTCGACCAGGCCTGGCTTCACCATGTCGCTCGCAGCTCGATCAACCTCACGCGCGCTATTCCCGAGCTGATGTGGGCGTTGCTGTTCGTCTCGGCCGTCGGGCTCGGCCCACTCGCGGGAACGCTGGCGATCATCATCGGTTCGGCCGCCGGGATGGCACGTCTGTTCGCCGACATCTTCGAAACGACCGACATGCGCGCGTGGGAAGCTGCCGCGGCGTCCGGGGCGAGCCGGGCGCAGCGCATCAGCTGGGTCCTCCTGCCGCAGAGCACACCGACCGTCGCGAGCTACACGCTGCTCATGCTCGACGGGAATGTCCGCGCTGCCTCCCTTCTCGGTATCGTCGGTGCGGGCGGTATCGGAATGGAACTGACGCAGCAGCTCCGCCTCTTCGAATACGGCAGTGTCCTCACCATCGTTCTCGTCGTTCTCGTGGTGGTGGTTACCCTCGATCGCGTCGCCTCCCATCTACGGAAGAAGCTCACATGACCGTCGCCGAGACCGCCGCCCTACCGAATCTGCGTGACCTCGGTGGCTTGCCGCTCCACGACGGGCTGCAGACCCGCAGCGGGGTGCTCTACCGCAGCGCACTTCCGGTCGACGGCGACGCAACGCCGACCGGCGTGGCGGAGTGGCCCGTGCAGACCGTCGTCGATTTGCGCAGTCCCCGGGAACAGGCGACACGCGCGCATCCGTTCGACTCGGCCGACACCGTGGTCCACCGAATCGCGCTGATGTCGGACAGGGAGGTCGCCCGGCCGGACCCGAATTTCCGTCTGGCCGATCTCTACCTGAGGGTGCTCGACCGGGCCGGCGCACAACTGGCGGAGATCCTCGACGTGGCGGCCACCGCACCCGGCCCGATTCTCCTCCACTGTGCCGCCGGGAAGGACCGGACCGGCATCGCGGTCGCAATGCTTCTGCGTGTTGCGGGTGTCGGCGCAGCGGAGGTGGTGGACGACTACACGGCGACCAACGACCACATGGACGCGGTGCTCGCGAGGATCACCCGATTCGCGCCGGAACTCGGGCGGGTTCATCCCACCAACCGGGACCTGGTCGGCGCCCCTCCGGAGGCGATCCAGGGTGTTCTCGACACGTGGGACGCGGAACCCGGTGGAGTGCGGACCTGGCTCCTGCAACGGGGAGCCACCGAGGACGCCCTCGAACGCTGGACTGCCCGTTTCACCGAAAACGGCGACACTCGAGGCTGAGTCGGGTCAGCCCTCCGCCTCTTCTGCGCCCCGCGCCGCCTTCATGGCAGCCTGGTACTCCTGCAGGGCGGCGCGGGATCTGCGGATGGCATGTGTTTCAGTGGGTTTGGGAACACCGGGGTGCTCCGGGGTGTCCTCGCCCCGGATCCTTCGGGTGGCCTCGTCGATGTCGGCGAGCATCTGTTTCGCGAGTTCGCCCTCGGCTGCGTAATAGCGCTCCGACCACTTGTTGACCATGTGCGCGAAGGCCCACGTCGGTTCGACTTCGGAGTCGCGGGCGTCGAGCCCGGCCTGTCTGCTCATGCCCTCCACGTACGAGATGTGCTCGCGGAGAGCTTCTTTGAGATGATCGGGTTCGGTGAGATGGCCGAGCCACATCCGCAGCATCACACCGTGCTTGAGCACCGGCGGATCGATAGGGGCCTCGCGCGCCCAGCTGCGGATAACGGCCATACCGGTGTCCGTGATCTTGTACAGCCGCTTGGGTTTCACGCGCGACTCGTCGTCGACGACGGTCCGCGACGTGACGTATCCCAGCTCCTCGAGCTTCTTGAGTTCCGAGTAAACCTGACTGAACGACGGGCTCCAGTAGAAGAAGCGCACGCTGTACGACGCCCACTTCTTGAGGTCGTATCCGGACAGCTCCTCGCCGAACGACAAGATGCCGAGCACCGGCCAACTCGTCGACCGAAGGCCGGCGAAACCAGAGCTCTGTGGCGGGTCGGACGAAGGCATGTCCGGAGCCTATCAACCACCGACCTACGAAAGCCTGCCGCTGGGTGGGACGGACCGTTCCGGCGGACGGCGGCGCCGTCCAGGCTGGAGGCAACCCGTCGAACTCTGTCGACTCGTACTGGTAGGAGGCACGATGACACGAACCGAGGAACCGGCACCACCGGTCGTCCGCGGCTTCGCACCGTCCGATTTCAAGTCCGTGCTCGGGCACTTCTGCACCGGCGTCACCGTCGTCACTGCCCACGACGGCACGAGCCCGCACGGTTTCACCTGCCAGTCGTTCGTCTCGTTGTCGCTCGAACCGCCGTACGTGTCGTTCTGCCCGGCCCGCACGTCGACGAGCTGGCCTCACCTGCGAGCGAGTGAACGCGTCTGCATCAATGTGCTCGCCCACGACCAGCGCGACGTGTGCCGAACCTTCGCGACCAGCGGGGGAGACAAGTTCGCCGACGTCGGGTGGTCGTATGCCGACAACGGTGCACCCGCGCTGGACGGCGCTCTCGCCCAGGTGGAGGCCACCGTCGAAGTCGAACACGATGCGGGCGACCACACGATCGTCGTCGCGCGTGTCACCGGCCTGCGCGCGTTGCGTGATGCACCGCCGCTGCTGGTCTACCGCGGCGGACTCGGACTCTTCGCCGGATAGTCGGATGCGCCTCCCGCTCCGCGGGAAGAGTTGTGGGAAAGCGGAATCGACACCGGCAGAGTGTGATCGAGACCACTTCGGAAGGTGTGCACGATGAGCGTAGACGAGCAGGAATGGGACCGGGAAGTCGATCTTCTGGTGATCGGCAGCGGCGCGGGTGGCATGACTGCCGCGCTCGCAGGTGCCGGGCGGGGACTCGACACCCTCGTCGTCGAAAAGGCCTCGGTGTACGGCGGTTCGACGGCCCTCTCGGGCGGAGCCCTGTGGATTCCCAACTCGCCGGTTCTGCTCCGCGAGGGTATGACCGATGATCCGGGCGAGGTCCGGCGGTACCTGGACTCGATCGTCGGCGACAGCGTCCCGCCCGAACGCCTCGAGGCCTACATCGAACAGGGCCCGGCGATGATGCGGTTCCTGGAACAGGCGAGTTCTCATCTCCGGTTCTCCTGGTGTAAGGACTATTCCGACTACCACCCCGAGAACGTGGGTGGGCGCGCCGAGGGTCGTACCGTCGAGCCTCTGCCGTTCGACATGAACCTGCTCGGTTCCGACCGCGAGTTGCAACGTCCCAACGTGTTGGCGATGCCCGGTGGCCTGTACATGACGTCGACGGAGTTCCGTCACCTCAACATGTTCTTCCGGACGTGGGCCGGACGCAGAACCGCACTCGGTGTCGGTTGGCGCTCGGTCGTCGCCATGGTGCGGCGCAGGCGAATGGAAACACTGGGGCAGGCGCTCGTGGGCCGCTTACGGCTCGCGCTGAAGGAGGCGGGCGTTCCGCTCTGGCTCAACTCCCCACTGAAGAGCCTCGTCACGGACGCCTCCGGTGCCGTCACCGGTGCGGTGGTCGACGCCGGGAAGCGTGAGCTGAAAATCCGGACGCGCCGCGGCGTGCTGCTGGCGACCGGAGGATTCGAGCAGAACGAGCAATTGCGGAAGAAATATCTGCGTGAAGGCGGCAAGGACAACTACAGCGCAGGCTCACCCGACAACACCGGTGACGGGATCATGGCCGGTGAGCAGGTGGGCGCCGCACTCGACCTGATGGACGACGCCTGGTGGATGCCGTCGTTCCGGCGACCCGACGGCATCATGCACGTCCTGGTGTCGGAGCGCTCGATTCCGCCGTCACTCATCGTCGATCAGAACGGTCGACGCTTTACCAACGAGGCGTCGCCGTACGTGTCGTTCGTCCACGACCAGATCGCCGGAAGGCACGACCCGGTCTGGTTCGTGTTCGACTCGAAGGCCAAGAGCCGCTACCAGTTCGGCGGTGTGATGCCCGGCCAGAAGTTCCCAGCCGAGTGGTTCGACACGGGGCTGATGCTGCGGGCCGATTCGATCGCGGCGCTCGCGGAGAAGATGGGTGTTCCGACCGGCGCCTTCGCGGCCGAGATCGACAGGTTCAACGGGTTCGCCCGCGCGGGAGTCGATTCCGACTTCGGGCGCGGTGACAGCGCCTACGACCGTTACTACGGAGACCCACGACTGCCCAATCCGACGCTCGACGAGGTGGAGAAGGCCCCGTACTACGCGGTGCGGATGGAGGCGGGTGACCTCGGAACCAAGGGCGGTCTGGTGTGCAATGAGCACAGCCAGGTACTGAACCGGGGCGGCGACCCGATTCCGGGACTCTATGCCACCGGCAACACGTCGGCATCGGTGATGGGCAACGACTATGCCGGCGCGGGTGCGACGATCGGGCCCGCAATGGTGTTCGGCTGGATCGGGGCGCGTCACGCCGCCGGGGCGGTGAGCTGAATGCTGCCCGTCGAATGCCGTCGCTGCGGAAATTCGGTGCTCGTCGAAAAGTACAGCGAAGCGCACACCAGTGTGCAATGGCTCGGTGACGCCGAACGGTCCTGCCCGGAGTTCGCGCAACTCGCTGCGGCAGGGGAGCACTCGATGTTCATCCCCACTTGCGGGGCCCTGCGCGGCTCGATCGACGACGCCGTGGACGACGGGCGGGTAGGGCTGTCGCTGCGCAGCTATCCGACGCCCGGACGCCTGGACTAGGAGGAAGCGGACGAATGGCGCGGATGGCAGGAAAGACCGCCTTCATCACCGGAGCCGGCAACGGCATGGGACGCAGTCATGCGGTCCGGCTCGCCGAGGAAGGCGCCGACATCATCGCCGTCGACCTTCCCGGAGACGAGCCGGCCGCGAGTCTGGCGGAGACTGCCCGACTGGTCGGCGAACTCGGGCGCCGCGTGGTTGTCGCACCCGCCGACGTGCGCGACCCGGCGGCCCTGCAGGAAGCGGTCGACGCCGGTGTCGCCGACCTAGGTGTCATCGACGTCGTGGTCGCGAACGCCGGCATCGCCGACAATCCGGGACCAGCGTGGACCATCGCGGACGACGTCTGGAATCGGTCCCTCGACGTCAACCTCACCGGAGTGTGGAACACCGTCAAGGCCGCGGTCCCGGCGATGCCCGAGGGCGGCGGTTCCGTCGTCGTGGTCAGTTCCACGGCCGGTATCAAGGCCGTCGCCGGCGCCGCACACTACTCGGCGTCCAAGACCGCCCTGGTCGGGTTGGCGCGGACCCTCGCCAACGAACTGGGCCCCCGGTTCATCCGCGTGAACGTGCTGCACCCCGGCGCGGTCGGCACCCGCATGACACTGAACCCGGCGACGATGTCCCGGCTTCGGCCCGACCTCGAGAACCCCACCGAGGACGACGTGATTCCAGTGCTCACCCGCAACCACCTGCTTCCGGTGCCGTGGCTGGACTCACGCGACGTCAGCAATGCGCTGCTGTTCCTCGCGTCGGACGAATCCCGATACATCACCGGCACCCAACTCGTGGTCGATGCCGGACTCACCCAGAAAGTGTCGTGATGACAGGTCGTGTAGAAGACACCGTCGTTCTGGTGACCGGGGCCGCCCGGGGAATCGGGCGGGCGCAGGCACTGCGGTTCGCCCAGGAGGGCGCCGACGTCATCGCCGTCGACCTGTGCGGACCGGTCGACACGGTGGTGACACCCCCGGCGAGTCCCGAGGACCTCGAGGTCACCGCAAAGCTGGTCCGGGACACCGGCCGCAGAATCGTGATTGCGAGGGTGGACGTGCGCGACGGAGCGACTCTCACCGAGACTGTCGCTGCGGCCACCTTCGAGCTGGGCGGGCTGGACTTCGTCTGCGCCACAGCAGGTATCACGTCGTCGGCTGCCGCTCTGGACCTCACCACAGAAACCTGGCAGACCATGCTGGACGTCAACCTGACCGGCGTCTGGCAAACCTGCAAGGCTGCGGCGCCGCATCTGATCGAGCGCGGCGGTGGTGCGATGATTCTCACCAGTTCCATTGCGGGCCTGCGGGGGCTGGTCGGAGTCGCGCACTACACCGCCGCAAAGCACGGTGTCGTAGGATTGATGCGTTCGCTGGCCAAGGAGCTCGCACCGCATCGGGTTCGGGTCAACAGCGTGCACCCCACCAACGTCGATACGGACATGATCCAGAACGACATGGTGCGGCGGGCGTTCCGGCCCGACCTCGAGCACCCCACTCGTGAGGAGTTCGCCGCGGCCGCAGCGACGATGAACATGCTGCCGATCCCGTGGATCGAACCCGTCGACGTCGCCAACGCCGCTCTGTTCCTGGCCTCGGACGAGGCGCGGTACATCACGTCCGTGGCCCTGCCGGTCGACGCGGGAAGCGTCAGTCGATAACTGAGCTGCCCGCGCCGAGGTCGGCGCTCAGGCGTGCGTGCCCCCGTCGATGCGGATCTCCGTGCCGGTGATGAAGGCGCCGTCGTCGGAGGCGAGCATGGCGACGACCCCGGCGACCTGTTCTGGTCCTCCCATCGCGGCGCCGCCGGATTCGAGGGTGGTGGGCAGGATGGGGGAGAGCTTGGCGAACAGAGCCCAATCGGCATCTGCGGGCACATAACCTGCTGTGGCGTCGGTGATTCCGGTTTTGATGCTGCCTGGTGCGACGCTGACCGCGCGCAGGCCCTGCTTGCCGTATTCGAGCGACAACGCATGGGTGAACGACTGGATTCCGCCCTTGCTCGCCGCATACGCGGCCATGTAGGGATGGGCGAACGCGGCGGAGGTGGAGCTGAAGTTCACGACCACACTGCGCTCGCACCGCAGCAGCGCGGGCAGGCATTCGCGGACCACGAGGAACGTGCCGGTGAGGTTGATGCCGATCACCTGGTTCCACAGGTCGAGGGAGGTGTCGTGGGTGTGCGAGGCACGGAGAATTCCTGCCGCGTTCACGAGTACGTCCAGCCCGCCCAGCTTGTCGATGCTCTCACGTACGCCGTCGATCACCGACGTCTCGTCACCGATATCGATGGTTGTGGTGTCGAGACGCCCGGCGGTGCCCTTCGCCTCGGCCAGCGCCCAGGTGCGCTTCAGGCCGTCGTCGGAGACGTCGGCGGCCACGACGGTGCCGCCTTCCTCGAGCAGGCGGAGGACTGTGGCCTGCCCGATCCCTGAGGCGGCGCCCGTCACCAGCACCCGGCGCTCTGCGAAACGATTCATGTCGATACTCCTCGATGTGGTCGGATGGTGCTGATTGGTAGAAGTTATTGGCCCATCACATATTTCACTGTCGGTCCCGCGGTCCAGCCGCCGTCGACCGCCAGTTCCGCGCCGGTGACGTAGGCGGCAGCGTCGGACAGGAGGAAGCTGACGGCGCCGGCGATCTCCTCGGGTACGCCCACTCGCGCCATCGGGGTGTTGGGATAGTTGCCGTCGCCCTGCTGGATCCCGAGGTCGGCGGTCATCGGGGTGTACGTCATACCGGGGTGAACCGAGTTGACTCGGATCTTGTCGGTGCCGAGCTCGACCGCCGCGATCTTGGTCAGTCCACGGACGCCCCACTTGGAGGCGCCGTATCCGGCCGTGAGGGCCAAGCCCATGAGGCCCGCCGCGGAGGAGATGTTGACGATGGATCCGCCCCCGGCCGCCCGCATCGGTGCAATCACGGTCTGGATGCCGTTGAAGACACCGGTGAGGTTGATGTCGAGGACACGGCGGAAGTTCTCGGCCGTCTCGTGTTCGATGTACTGGCCGGCCGAAATGCCTGCATTGTTGACGAGGCCGTCGACCCGACCGAACTCGCTGACCGTCAGGTCGACCGCATCCTGCCACTGCTGACGGTCGGTGACATCGAGATGGGCGTATCGGGCGCGTTCGCCCAGCTTGTCGACGGTGGCGCGTCCCTCGTCATCGAGGACGTCCGCCACCACCACGCTCCCGCCCTCGTCGATGATCCGGGCGGCGAACGCGGCACCGAGCCCGCGCGACGCTCCGGAGACGATCACGACCTTCCCCGCTACCTGCTGTGGGATCTCGGTCATCTCAGCTCACATCCTCGTCTCGTGACAAATTCCGTTCGTCGGCACGCCCGTGCCGACGGCCCGAGTCTGCTGCGGGCGTCTCCGCCCGGGGAACGGGTTCTCCCGGTCATCGGAATAACTCGTAGCCACGGCAAACGCCGGGGCACTGTGATGTGGATTACCCGCTGATGTTCCGCGCAAGCCGGACGGAAGCGAATCTCGCGACATTCCGACGAAAGGCTGTTCATGTCTCGAAGTGCAAAATCCACCGCGGCTGTGCTGATCACCGGTGGCGTCCTGTTCACCGGCCTCGGTGGTCCCGCGGCCGTGTCAGCGCAGCCGCTCTCACCACCGGGAATCAGCATCCCCGATTTCGGTTCCCTGGGTAATGCACGACCCGTCGTCGAAACACCGCGTCTGGCGTCGGTCGACAACTTCCGGGACGTCGGCGGAACCGGGCAGGGGTACGCCACCGCGAAGGGCGACCACGTCACGAGGGGTGTGTTCTACCGCTCGAACGCGCTCGTGCCCAACGACCAGGATCTCGCCGTGCTCACCGGCCTCGGCCTGACCGCCGTGTACGACGTCCGCACGGTCGAAGAGGTCGCCGCGAAGCCGGACAGGCTCCCCGCCGGACCGCGCTACCTCGGCATTCCCATTCTCTCGGGTGATCTGGGCGCCGCAGTGGCGCAATTGAAGTCACCCGCCGATGCGGTGGCGTTCATGCAGAATATGAACCGCAGCTTCGTCGACGACGCGGCCACCCGGGCGGGATTCGCCCAGGTGCTCACCGAAATGGCACGCACGGCCGGGCCTCAACTGTTCCACTGCACGGCAGGCAAGGACCGCACCGGTTGGGCGTCCGCGCTGCTCCTGTCCATCGCGGGAGTGCCCGAGGGCACCATCTTCGACGACTACCTGCTGACCAACGAGTACACGGCCGCGTCGATGAAGGTGACGTACGACCAGATCGTTGCTTCTCGAGGCGAGGCCGTCGCACAGATCTATAAGCCTCTGCTGGGGGTCGACCGCAGCTATCTCGAGGCGGGGCTCGGCAGGCTCGCCGAGAAGTACGGCACAGTCGACCGCTACCTCACCGAAGGACTGGGACTGAGCCGAGGAACCATCGAAACGTTGCGGCACAAACTGATCACCGCGCCGGCGCCGCAACCGAGAAACGGAAACAACTGATGACAAACCAGGAACTGCTCACCGCCGACGTGATCCGGACCGCCGTCACCAACTACCTCGACGCCGTGTCCGCGGGCCCGTCCCGCACCATCGCCGCACTGTATGCGGAGGACGCCACCCTCGAGGACCCGGTGGGCGGCGAGGTTCGGGTGGGGCGCGAAGCGATCGAAGCCTTCTACAGCGCTCTCGACGGCGTCGACTGCAAGACCGAACTGCTGACGGTCCGGGTGAGCGGCAACAATGCGGCTTTCCATTTCCGGGTCGTCACAGAAATCGACGGTAAGGCTTACGCCATCGAACCCATCGACGTCATGACCTTCGACGACCGCGGAGCCATCACCAGCATGCGGGCGTACTGGTCGCCGTCGGACATGACCGAGCTCTGAGCATGTCCGTCACCTGCTGTAGATGATCAGGTCCGCGCGCCCGCGCGTTTCGGCCACCATCGTCGCGTTGATCTCGTCGGTGCCGTGAGCCCAGGCGTGGGCCGCGGGACCCGATTTACCTGCCGCGCGGTGCCGATCGATCAAACGCGCCAACCTGAGCTCGCGTGGGGTGTCGAGATACCAGACCTCGTCCATCACCGAACGTGCGCGCGGCCAGGCACCTGAAGCGGCGAGCAGATAGTTGCCTTCGGTGAACACCACATCGACGGCGCGCGGCACTGCGATCGAGGCAGCCACCGGATCGTCGAAGGCGTGGTCGAAGTCGGGCGCATAGACGACGTCCTCGTCGCGGCTGCGCAGCCGCTCCAGCAGCACGGCGAACCCGGCGTCGTCGAAGGTGTCGACGGCACCTTTGCGATCCGCCGACCCCAACGCGCGCAGCACGGTGTTGCTGAGGTGGAAACCGTCCATCGGGACCACCACCGTCCGAACCCGCCTGGGCAGGGCCGCCGCAACCTCGGTGACCAACGTCGATTTCCCGGTGCCGGGCGGTCCCGTCACCCCGACGATCAGGCGTTGCCCCGGCACCCGGAGTCCGAGCACACGCTGGGCCAGCTCCTGGGGGTCGGCGGAACCCGCGACCGCGTGGTTTTCCATGGTGCGCCCGTCTGATCGTGCCGGTCAGTCTGCGGTGAGAGTAGTCGGCGGTCTTCGTGGTGCTGTCGTCTCAGCCGGTGGCGCGCCGGAATGATCCGTCCAGGCGAGGGTGGCGGCGGCACCCAAAACACCCATGAGCGTTCCGACGCCGAAACCACCGAAATTAGCGGCCGGAAGCGCAACGAGAGCGAGGAGCATCGCACCTCCACCTGCCGTGACCCGCGTCTTCGGCCGCACCAGCACCGAACCTGCGCACATCAGCATGGAGGCGCCGAGGAATAGCGTGGACACTCCCGAGATGGTGCTGATCGAAATCAGAAGATCACCGACCTCGACGGTGGTGTAGGCGGGAAGCAGGAGGAACACAGCGGAGACAGTGAGCATGACCGCGCCCCTGAACGGGCGCATGCCGCGCCAATGCCGGAAGCGTTCCCTTCGGGTGAGCGGTGGTTCAGCTGTCAGCAACTTTTCGCACCCATCTCCGAGGTAATCGTGAAGTCGCGCAACGACAGTGAAGTCGCGGTGAGGGACACTCCTTCCAGGCGGGCGCCCGTCATCGACGATTCTGCGGCCACCATCCCCGACGTGACCACACCCTGCACGTCGCCGGTGGCCGAGACATCAGCGCCCATCTCGACGTTCGAGATTCCGATCGAACCACCGAGGACGGACGCATCGGCGACGAGGTCGCGGGCTGTCGTGCCCTCACCCGGGACCCGCAGGAACATCGTGACGTCCCCGACCAGGGGCAGGCCGTGTGCGACCGTCGAGAGGCACACGTCGGTCAGTCGTGCGGACTCGATCAGGATCGCGACCGTGGGCAACTGCCCTGCCTTCGTTTCGACCTGGCGAGGAAAGACGATGATGCTCTCGCCCTTCACCGCCGACATCGTCCCGACGAACTTTTGACCCGACAGCGCGACGTTCATGGGTAGTTGTCCGTCGGCTATCCCGGCACCGAGGATCGTGGCGGCAAGTAACCCGCCGGACACGAACGCGGCGAAGCGTCCCTTACGCAGGGCTCCCATCGGTTACCGCCGAATCTGGAGTGCGCGAACGAAATTGGGCATGGTTAGGATCATGAATCTCCTGAATGAGCTGGCCGGCGTGGAAAGGGAGCGGGCTCCGTCCCCGGGCTGCATGCTCAACCGCGGCCGCAAGGCTAACAGCCGGCAAATCGGGTAGCAAAGTCGACGGGGCTTGCGGTGGGATCGATGAAGGGGTTAGGGTAGAACATACGTTCGAATTGGGGGGTTCGATGGCGGGTGGGGATTCAGTTGATGCAGACGATGCCGGGACGATCGCTGACGTGCGCGAGGTGGTGGACCGCTTACGCGTCGTCGAGCGCCACTGTGACGACGGTGTGCGGGTCGATCTACTGCGGGCGTTGGAGGAATTGAAAGCGGCCTGTGCGGGGGCTCAGGCTCGGGTAACCGCCGATTTCGCTTCCTCGCAACAAGAAGCGGCCGGGTCGGCGAAAGTCCCTGTGTCGCAGCGCGGGCGGGGAATCGCGGCGCAGGTGGGACTCGCGCGTCGGGACTCACCTTGGCGAGGGAACCGGCACCTGGGCATGGCGACGGCGTTGGTGCACGAAATGCCCTTCACCCTGCGGTTGCTCGAACGCGGACTGCTCAGTGAATGGCGAGCGACGTTGCTCGTGAAGGAGACGGCCTGCCTGTCCCGGGAAGACCGGGCAGCCTTGGATCACCGATTATGTGCAGACCCGGCCACCTTGGACGGCCTCGGGGACCGTGCGGTCGCGGCCAAGGCCCGAGCATGGGCTGCAGAGGTGGACGCGGCAGCGGTGGTGCGCCGCGCCCGGCGGGCGGAATCCGATCGGCGGGTCTCCTGCCGTCCGGCACCGGACACGATGGCGTATGTGAGCGCCTTGTTGCCGGTAAAGCAGGGTGTCGCGGTACAGACGACGTTGTCGCGGGACGCAGCCGCGCTCATCGCAGCCGGGGACGGGCGGAGTCGAGGTCAGATCATGGCGGACCTGCTTTTCGAACGGGTCACCGGCGCCGGTGCGGCTTCGGGATGTGCGGTCACGGTAAATCTGGTGATGTCCGACCACGCCCTGCTCGCCGGCGGGCCCGAGCCTGCGCACCTGCAGGGGTACGGCCCCGTGCCGGCCGCGCTGGCGCGGGAATGGGTCGGCAAGAGTGGAGATGGCGAGGCAGTTGGGGGTCGCGAGACTGGGGGTCGTGATGCAGCCGGAGGTCGCGAGACCACGGGCACAGCTCCGGCTACTGAGCCAATGATGTTGCTGCGGAGGGTGTACGCGTGCCCGGAGTCGGGGTCGCTCACCGCGGTGGAGTCGCAGGCGCGGAAGTTTCCAGTGGGACTGGCGCGCATGATCGACCTGCGCGACCGCACGTGCCGCACGCCCTGGTGTGATGCGCCGATCCGGCACCACGACCACATCAGGTCGTGGCACAAGGGTGGCCCGACGACTCTCGACAACGGTGCAGGTTTGTGTGCTGCGTGCAATTACGCGAAGCAGGCTGCCGGCTGGCACGCGGCCACGCCGAAGCGGCGGCAAGGGGAGGTACACGCGTACGACTTCCTCACCCCGACCGGGCACCGCTACCAGACGATGGCACCGGCTCTCCCGATACCGATGGCGGACGTCGTCGACCCGATAACCGGGGACCTGCCCGTCGCATACGACGAGTCGGCCTGATGGGAGGTAGGGCGTTTGCCCGACAGTGTGCCGGGGCACGCTGGAGAAATGACGCACGGAGAGGATCCAGCTCGTCGCAACGATGATCCTGCGCTGATGTTGCTCGGCCGCACCCGTGCATTGTGCGAGGGGTGCCTGGGCACGGTAGGCGTGGATGGGTCGGCAGTCGCCGTGTTCGCCGGTGACACCACTCGTGACCTGGTGTACGCCACCAACTCGACCGCCGAGCGCATCGACGAATTGCAGTTCACCCTCGGCGAGGGGCCGTGCCTCGCCGCATACCGTTCGCACAGGCCAGAGCTTCACGCCGATATGGCCGATCCGGGTGTATCGGTGCGATGGCCGGCGTTCGCGCCGGAGCTGGTCGCCCTTGGGGTCCGTGGCATCTACGCCTTTCCGCTCGGATTGTGGAACGGGGGACGAGTCGGTGTCCTCGAGCTGTACAGCGACAAGCCCCGGACGCTCGACGTTGCCCAGTACCGCGCCGCCGAGGACTGCGCCGCGAGGCTCGGGCCGACCGTGCTCGAGGAGCTCGACCCCACTCGCTACCCGTCGGTCTGGACGGATCCGGCGTTGTTCCCCCACGGCAATGTGCACGTCGCGGCGGGCATGATGGCGGGCCAGTTACGTATCTCGCCGGCTGATGCGATCTCCCGGCTGCGGGCGATGGCCTTCGCCGAGGAGCGCAGGATCACCGCGCTTGCGGAAGACATCATTGCCGCTCGTGTGACATTTCCTCCCGAGGAGCCACGTGGTGAGCGCGGATGAACCTGTGTGTGGGGCGCCGAAGGTGGGTAAGCGGTCCGTCGAGTCGGGTCCCTACACGCTCAGGAGAAATTATGCGCAAGTTCGCAGCAGGCATCGCCGCAGCCGCACTGTCGGCCGGCATCATCCTCGTCGGAGCGGGTACCGCTGCCGCGGAACCTGTCCCGAACGGGACCTATCAGGGAACCAGCGACGCGCCCGGAGGCGGACTGATCTGGAAGGGCAAGACCTTCCGGAACGGCACGGTCACCAACAATTTCGTGTTCGGTCTCAGTGGTCTGAGCGGCAACTACTACGAAGATGCGGCGGGCAGAACCGTCATCGACTACGGCCCCTCGGGTCTCGGATTCCTCACTGACACGATGGTGGCCAACGGGGACGGCTCCTACACCGGCGCCACGTACATCAACGGCAATCAGGTCGGAGGTTTCCGGTTGGCGAGGTAGGACCGACTGTGCGGGAATATCGCCTTCGGCTGTTCGGCCTCGGGCAGTCGGGTGCCGACGACGAGCTCCCAGGACTTTCCGTTCTCGATCAACGGCAGTGGAAAGGTAATGCTGCCGTGATGTGCGCTGAGGTACAGCAGGAACGAGTCGTCGGTGACGGGTGACCCGTAGTAGTCGGTATCAGGAATAGCGTTGCCGTTGAGGAAGATTCCTACGGCACGTCCGAAGTCGACGAGCCAGTGGTCCTCGGTCATCTCGCTTCCGTCGTGCCGCAGCCAGGCGATGTCGGGGAGGTTGTCGCCCCGTCGGTGGCCGCCCAGTCGACCCAGATGATCGCGTTGTCCTGGGAGTAGGTGTTGTTGCCGTGCTGGGTGCAGCCCAGTTCGTCACCGTGACTGAGCATGGGCACACCCTGCGACAGCAGGAGGGTGGCGAGGAAGTTCCGGCTCTGCTGCGCCCGGAGCGCGAATATCAACGGGTCGGTGGTTGGACCCTCCGCGCCGCAGCCCCACGAGCGATTGTGGCTCTCACCGTCGTTGTTGTTCTCGCCGTTGGCGTCTTTGTGTTTGTGGTTGTAGCTCACCAAGGTCGCGGAGCGTGTATCCGTCGTGGGCGGTGACGAAGTTGATGGAGGCGACCGGCCGTCGGCGGGTGTGCTCGCACAGGTCGGCGGAGCCGGTGATGCGGGATGCGATCTCGCCGAGCGCCCCGGGCTCGCCGACCTGGTACCCGACGGGACCGAGGTCCCACGGCTCGGCGATCAGCTTCATCTGGCTGATGACGGGGTCCGTCGTACGTCGCCCCCAGGGGTAGGCGGAGCCCGGACGAAGCAGCATGAGCGCTTTTCGGTGGTCGGTCGGATGGAAATGATGGCGTACTTCGAGCGAGTTTCCGGGCCGAAGGGGAATAAAACCTGAGTGTGATGCGCTCAACTTTGCACACGCTTCCGCATTCACTCGTGGACGAGGAGGTCGAGGACGATGGCATGGCCAATTGGCCGACATGCCGATATGGCGCAGTCGGACCCGTTCCGCATCTGGGACTCATGGACCCCGCCCGTGACCGTGGAGGAAACTGCCGACTCCTACGTGGTCGAAGCCGAGGTGCCCGGCGTTCCCCGCGAGAATATCGACGTGAACCTGAGCGGTAACGAGTTGTCGATCGAGGGTGAGATCACCGAACGCAAGCGTGTCGGTCTGATCCGCCATCAGACCCGACGCACCGGCCAGTTCCGCTACCGGGCGACCCTGCCGGGTGAGGTCGACGGCGACAAGGTCGCCGCTTTGCTCGAGAACGGAATGCTGCGCGTCGAAATCGGGAAGGCCGAGGCTGCGCGAGCCCGACGGAT
This sequence comes from Rhodococcus sp. ZPP, assembly GCF_017656075.1. Taxonomy (NCBI): domain Bacteria; kingdom Bacillati; phylum Actinomycetota; class Actinomycetes; order Mycobacteriales; family Nocardiaceae; genus Rhodococcus; species Rhodococcus sp. ZPP. Next base: position 3,041,102 of record NZ_CP058638.1, on the reverse strand, counting down.
TGAGATCACCTCGGGCTGACTCGACAGGGCCGGAAACCTTGACTGACCAGCTCGGGAGTCGGAAAATTGAGTCCAACAGGCTCAACTCTGAAACACGCAGTCTTTCACTAACTGAGGAGGAGAAAAATGGCACGCGCGGTCGGTATCGACCTCGGTACAACCAACTCGGTCGTGTCAGTGCTCGAGGGCGGCGACCCGGTGGTGGTTGCCAACTCGGAAGGGTCCCGGACCACGCCCTCGGTGGTCGCATTCGCCAAGAACGGTGAGGTGCTGGTCGGCCAGCCCGCCAAGAACCAGGCGGTCACCAACGTCAGCCGGACGGTGCGGTCGGTCAAACGCGAGATCGGCACGCCGTGGACGGTGGAGATCGACGGCAAGAAGTACACAGCGCAGGAGATCAGTGCCCGGGTTCTGATGAAGCTCAAGCGTGACGCCGAGTCGTATTTGGGCGAGGACATCACGGACGCCGTGATCACCGTCCCCGCCTACTTCGAGGACGCGCAACGGCAGGCCACCAAGGAAGCCGGCCAGATCGCCGGCCTGAACGTGCTGCGCATCGTCAACGAGCCCACTGCCGCGGCACTCGCCTACGGACTGGACAAGGGCGACAAGGAACAGACCATCCTGGTGTTCGACCTCGGCGGCGGCACCTTCGACGTCTCACTGCTCGACATCGGCGAGGGTGTCGTCGAGGTTCGCGCCACCTCCGGCGACAACCACCTCGGTGGTGACGACTGGGACCAGCGCATCGTCGACTGGCTGGTCGACAAGTTCAAGGCCCAGAATGGCATCGACCTGACCAAGGACAAGATGGCGCTGCAGCGCCTGCGTGAGGCGGCGGAGAAGGCGAAGATCGAGCTGAGTTCCTCGCAGAGCACCTCGATCAACCTGCCGTACATCACCGTCGACGCGGACAAGAACCCGTTGTTCCTCGACGAGCAGCTCTCCCGCAGCGAGTTTCAGAAGATCACCTCCGATCTGCTCGACCGCACCCGTGCCCCGTTCCAATCGGTGATCAGGGACAGCGGTATCGCGGTCAAGGACATCGACCACGTCGTGCTCGTCGGTGGTTCCACCCGCATGCCCGCCGTCTCCGACCTGGTTCGGGAGCTCACCGGCGGTAAGGAACCGAACAAGGGTGTGAATCCGGATGAGGTCGTCGCGGTGGGTGCTGCCCTGCAGGCCGGTGTCCTCAAGGGTGAGGTCAAGGACGTGCTGCTCCTCGACGTCACGCCGCTCTCGCTCGGTATCGAGACCAAGGGTGGGGTGATGACCAAGCTCATCGAGCGCAACACCACCATCCCGACCAAGCGGTCCGAGACCTTCACCACGGCCGACGACAATCAGCCGTCGGTGCAGATTCAAGTGTTCCAAGGTGAGCGCGAGATCGCCTCGCACAACAAGCTGCTCGGCTCGTTCGAGTTGGCGGGTATTCCGCCGGCTCCGCGCGGGGTGCCGCAGATCGAGGTCACCTTCGACATCGATGCCAACGGCATCGTGCACGTGACGGCGAAGGACAAGGGCACCGGCAAGGAGAACACCATCAGGATCCAGGAGGGCTCCGGACTGTCCAAGGAAGAGATCGACCGGATGATCAAGGATGCCGAGGCCCACGCGGCCGAAGACTCCCGACGGCGTGAGGAGGCCGAAACGCGGAACCAGGCCGAGTCGCTGGTGTATCAGACCGAGAAGTTCATCAAGGACAACGACGACAAGGTTCCCGAGGACGTCAAGGGCAAGGTGCGGTCGGCGATCAAGGAAGTGCATGATGCTCTGGCCGGCACCGACATCGGGGCGGTCAAGTCCGCGGTCGAGAAGCTGGCCACGGAGTCCCAGTCCTTGGGTCAGGCACTGTACGACACCCAGGCGCAGCAGGGCGGCGCGCCCGGCGGCGACGGGACCACGGGGTCCGATGGATCCGAGCAGGTGTTCGATGCGGAGGTGGTGGACGAACCGGGGAGGGAGGATGCGCGATGAGCACTGAGCGCACCAACGGGGAAAAACCACCGCGAGAACCGATTTCGATCACCGATAAACGCCGGGTCGATCCGGAGACCGGGCAGGTTCGAGAGCACACGCCCTCGCGCCCCCCGGTCGCCGGCGGCCGGAGCCAGTCCGCCGCCGGTGGGAAGAGGGGCGCGCCCGACGAGGATCGAGTAGCGGAGCTGACCGCCGATCTGCAAAGACTGCAGGCCGAGTTCGCAAATTACCGGCGGCGGGTCGAACGCGATCGGCAGGTCACGGCCGAGATCACGAAGGCTTCCGTAGCGGAAAAGTTCCTCGGGATCCTCGACGACCTCGACCGGGCACGCAACCACGGCGACCTCGAGCACGGACCACTGCGCGCTATCTCGTCCAAGATCCGGGCAACGCTTGCTGACCTGGGGGTGGCCGCATTCGGCGAGGAGGGCGATCCGTTCGATCCGACTCTGCACGAGGCAGTTCAGCACGAGGGCGACGGGCACGAGCTCGTCGTGGGAAGTGTGCTGCGTCGCGGCTACAAATTCGGTGACCGCAAGGTGTTACGGACGGCGATGGTTACCGTGGTGGACGCTCACCGATCGTAGGGATTGTGGAAGGAGGATGCCCGGTGACGCAGCAGGAATGGTTGGAGCGGGACTTTTATGCCGATTTGGGCGTCCCCTCTGGTGCGTCGGCGGACGAGATCAAGAAGGCGTACCGGAAGCTGGCCCGCGAGCTGCATCCGGACGCCAATCCGAACGACTCCCGCGCCGAGGAACGGTTCAAGTCGGTCAGTGAGGCGCACGCCGTGCTGTCGGACCCTGCCAAACGTAAGGAGTACGACGAGACGCGGCGGCTGTACAAGGCAGGAATGTTCGGTAACACGGGATTCCGCCCAGGCCCGACCGGCACCTCCCGTATGAGCGATTTCGACCTCGGCGATCTTTTCGGGAACGGATCGCACTTCACGACTGCCGATGCCGGCTCGATGAGTGACGTGTTCGGTGATCTGTTCCGGAGTCGCCGACAGACCACCCGGGCGCGCCCACGTCGGGGTAGCGATATCGAGACAGAGACACATCTGTCCTTCCGGGATGCGGCCAACGGTGCGGTTGCACCCTTGCGCATCAGTGGACCGACCGTGTGTACCACCTGTCACGGCAGCGGGTCTCGTCCGGGAACTCATCCGCGTCGGTGTCCCTACTGCGGTGGTTCCGGCGTGCTCAACCGGAACCAAGGCGGGTTCGGATTCAGTGACGCCTGCGACGAGTGCCGTGGCACCGGCTCGGTGGTCGATTCACCGTGCACGGACTGTCACGGAGCCGGAGTCGCGAACCGCACCCGCACCATCTCGGTGCGCATCCCCGCCGGGGTGAGTGACGGGCAACGAATCCGGCTTCCCGCACAGGGTGAGCCGGGTCTGCGGGGCGCGCCGTCGGGCGACCTGTACGTGAATGTGCAGGTGGATCCCGACCCCGTGTTCGCCCGTGCCGGTGACGACCTGACGGTGACCGTACCGGCGACGTTCAGCGAATTAGCCCTGGGCACAACGATCTCGGTTCCCACTCTCGACGGTCGTGTCAGCGTGAAGATTCCACCGGGTACCCCGACCGGTCGGACCTTCCGATTACGTGAGCGTGGCGTACCGCGCCGCAGCGGACCACCCGGAGATCTGTTGGTGACCGTGGAGGTCGCCGTGCCGTCCCGGTTGGATCAGCATGCGGTCGATGCGCTGCGCACGTACGAGAAAGCCGAGAAGTCCGCGGGATTCGATCCGCGCGCCCACTGGCCCGGTCGCGGATGACGCTCATGACGATCACCCCACTCGGTACCGAGGTTGGTGCGCCGGCGGAATGGGTATCTCCTACACGATGATGGGGGATTTCCGGAACGGAGGTGGGCTGTGGACAGCTTCCTGGCCACCCCAAGGCGAGTGGCGGTCGCCGGGGACTGGCATGCCGACACCGACTACGCCGTCGGCGCTATCGCCCGTGCGGGAGCCCGCGCCGCCGATGTGATCGTCCAGCTCGGCGATTTCGGTTACACCTTCCGCCCCACTTACCTCGACAGCCTCGACGCCGCCCTCGCGGAGGAGGGCTTGGTCCTCGGCTTCGTCGATGGCAATCATGAGGATTTCGACTGGCTGTTGCAACAACCGATCGCCGACGACGGACTGCGGTACCTGCGGGAACGCATCGTCCACCTGCCGCGCGGGCTGCGCTGGCAGTGGGGTCAGCTGCGGTGCCTGGCTGTCGGCGGGGCCTGCTCGCTCGACAAGATACTGCGGACCCCGCACACCTCGTGGTGGCCGCAGGAAGCCCTGAGCGCCGACGAGGTCGGCGCCATCAGCGCCGCTGGTGGCGCCGAGGTGATGTTCTGCCATGACTGTCCCGCCGGAATAGCCGTTCCCGGGTCGGCTCGTCGTGAGGCCGGGGTGCCACCCGACGAGTTGCGCGCGACGGCAGAGAACCGTGATCGACTGCGGATGATCGTCGACGCGGTTCGGCCGATTCGGTTGTGGCACGGACATTTTCACCAGCGCTACCAAAGCCTCCTCGACGGCGGGGGCTATCGCACCGTCATCGACGGGTTGGGCCGCAACAGCGATCCGATCGATAACAACATGGTCGTCGTCGATGTGGCGGCGCTCGGCAGGCACGTCGCGGTGACACCCGCGTCCGGCGACGGACGGGTCAACCCGTTCGCCGACGCGGACGCCGTTACCCCCACGCGGCCGCTCAACCGGGTTCTCGAGTCCAGGCGCCGAGGAGAAACTCCGGCTTGACCGTAGATGCTGGGTCAGCTGTTGACACCAGCCAGGGAGAAGAACTCCTGGCGTGAGCGGGGATCCTCGCGCAGCGCACCGAGGAGCGTCGACGTGACGGTGGCCGACCCTAGTGATTGCACGCCGCGCAGCGTCATGCAACTGTGCTCAGCTTCGATGACGACCCCGACACCGCGGGGGTGCAGTTGCTCGTCGAGCCAATCGGCGATCTGCTTGGTCAGCCGTTCTTGAAGCTGTGGCCGGCAAGCGAAGTGTTCTGCCACCCGGGCGAGTTTGGAAAGCCCGATGATGCGCTCACCGGGGAGATATCCGATGTGGACGGTGCCGACGAACGGCAGGAGGTGGTGCTCGCACACCGACCTGAGCGGGACGTTTCGGATCAGGACGAGCTCGTCGTAGTTCTCGTCGTTCGGGAAGGTGGTCAGATCGAACGCCCTGGGGGTGAACAATTCCGCATAGCCGTGGGCCATGCGCCGGGGAGTCTCGCGCAGACTCTCGGAAGTCAGGTCGACCCCGAGCGCTTCCAGGAAGGTTGCGGCCGCATCTTCGGCGGCAGCGAGGTTCCTTCCGGCGGCAGGGGGCAGAATATGGAGTGTCGCGTTCGAGGTCATGACCGAGTCCTTCTGAGAGCAGTGGGGTGTCCACCCGACGGGCCGGAGACTCGTCGAGTGGACGGGAAACTGAGGATGTCGGTTACGCGGCTGCGAAGTTCGTGGCCGGTGCAGTGCGTCGGTGCCACGCCGGGTCGTATACGTAGGCCAGTCGGCCGAGGGTCACTGCCGCGAGCATCAGGCCGAAGTCGCGCAGTGCGATGTCGTAGAAGCCCGGGTTGCTCAGCAGGTTGACGATGATCCCGGCGAGCCAGGCGGCGACGATGTAGGCCGCGTATCGCGGTTTGATCGCGACCGCGATCCCGGCGACGATTTCGATCACTCCGACCACCAGCATGGTCTGGTGGGCGCTGAGGGGGCCGATATCGACGATCCAGGGTGCCAGGTAGTTCTCCCAAGTGGTGAGCAGATTGGTGAACTTGTCGAGGCCCATGACGATCGGCAGCACGGTGAAGCCGATGCGTAGCAACAGGAATGCGCCATAGGCGGGGTCGCTGCGTGCGCGTTGAACGGCGGCATCGAGGGAATGTTCAGAGACTGCTGACGAGGAGCGTGGCGTCGGGGCGTTCATCACTGATCCTTCTGTAAAAGTAATAGGAACTGTTTTTAGAATCCGCCCGCTCGCACCTATTTGTCAATAGTTCTTGGTGATAGAGTTGAGGCATGTCCTCCACAGCCCGATCCGCTGCGCCGGCGGCTCTGGCGGCGCTGAGTAATCTGGACGATCCGTTGCGGCGCAAGCTGTACGAGTATGTGACCGAAAGCGCCACGCCGGTATCCCGTGAGGAAGCGGCCGCAGCCGTCGAGATCGGTCGAACCCTCGCGGCCTATCACCTCGACAAGCTCGCCGATGCCGACCTGCTGACCATCAGCTACCAGCGGCCTGCCGGCAGGAGTGGTCCCGGGGCCGGGCGTCCGGCGAAGCTGTATGCCCGGGCCACGAAGGAGATGGCCGTCAGTGTGCCGCCGCGGGACTACGAACTGCTCGCCCGGTTGCTCGTTTCCTCGGTGGAACAGGATGCCAGCGGAGCCGTTCGGAACGCGGTGAACGAGGCTGCGCTCGATGCCGGACGGCGATCTGCCGCCGAGTCCGGGGGCAACCTTCTGGCAGCGCTCCGAAGCTGCGGCTATCTGCCTCAGGTAACTGACGAAGGCCGCGTCGAGTTACGTAACTGCCCGTTCCATCTCGTCGCCCAGGACCATCTGGACGTGGTGTGCGGGCTGAACTTACGGCTCGTCGAGGGGATGATCGCCGGAAGCGCCGAACCCAGTGCGCGGGCCGTACTCGATCCGCGACCCGACCGGTGCTGTGTAGTGGTCGACCCTTCGGAGTCCTGACTGTCTGCCTCGACCCGAACCGATCACGACGACGGCGCAGTGAAGTTGCGCATGAAGTTCCGGGCTACTTCGTGAACTTTCGTGTTGGTGCGTTGGGAGATCTCGGCGAGCCGTTCGAATGCCTGGTCGCTCGAGATTCCGTGGATGGCCATCAGTACGCCCTTGGCCTGATCGATGTCGGCGCGTGACCTCAGTGCATTGTGAAGCTGGAGGACTTGGTCGTGTGCGCGCTGCCAGCGGAGTGCATTGGCGATGGCCGCCGAGGCCGCCGAGGTGAGCAGCCGCACCAGTTGTTCGTCGAAGGGGTCGAACGCTTCCGTGCGATAGCTGTACACGTTGAGAGATCCGATGAGTTCGGAGTGGTGGGCTCGGTCGGCGAGGAGAACGGGTACCGAGAGGTAGGCGTGAATTCCGGCCGCCTCTGCTGCGGCGGTGAATTCGGGCCATTCTTCTCGGTGTCGGCCGACGACCGCGCGAACCGTCTCTCGTGTGTGGGCGGCTTGTAGGCAGGGCCCACGGCCCACGGCGTACTGGCGTTCGTCGATGGCGGCGACAGCGGCGTCGGTCGTGGCAACTGTGTCCGGAACGCCATCGACGAGGCGGGTCACGCTGGCGGCATCGGCCTCGGGGAGTGCCGTGACGGCTGTATGAGCCACTCGTTGCAAGGCCGTCTCGAGTGGTTCGCAGGCGACGGTCTCGTCGCGCAGCGCATTCAGCGCTCCGGTGACCACGTCCAAAGCGTGCGTTACCTCGGTCAGCGACAATCCCCCGATAGATTGCTCGGGCATCTCGCCCTCCTCGAGGGGTGTCGGGACTGGTCGACCTGACACAGCGCCTCTCGCCGCTATGGTCTCGACGTTGCGCAGTGAGACCGTGTGCGAGATTGTTCATCCGGCAGTTTTCTGCTGCGTCGAGGCCTATTCGTCGGCGATTTCTCGGTCGTCGTCCATGGGCACCGCGAAAGCCTGTTCCCACGCGTCGGCCTCGGGTGCGTCCCACCTGCCAGAGGTGGGTGGTATCAGCTCGGCGACGGGCGCTGCCGACTGCTGTTGTTCGAGTCTGTCGGCCTCGGGAGCGTCCCACGACGACCGCGAAGTCACGGGCTGCTCGTCGGCGATCGAGCGGCTCCCTGCATCGGTGGGGTCGGCGGGTTGTGCTTGCTCGAGCTGGTCGGCTTCCGGAACGGCATCGGAGAGATCGATGTCCATGGTCGGTGTCCTTTCTGCTCGTAGCTGGGCGTTGTCAGCAGCGAGGCGGGTGTTGTCCCGTTGAAGTTTCTCGGTGCGGCGCTCGAGGTCCAGAATTCGGCCGATTCCGGCCAGGTTGACGCCGGCCTCTATCAGCTCGGAGACCCGCTGGAGGCGTGCGAGGTCGTAGTCGCTGTAGCGGCGGTTACCTCCGCTGGTGCGTGCCGGGGTGACCAGTCCGTACTGCTCGTAGAAGCGCAGCGTTTGGGCAGCGATGCCCGACAGTTCGGAGGCGACGGAGATGCCGTAGAGGCCGCGCCGGGATTTCGGAAGGATTTTCTTCGGCATAACACCTCCTCGGAGCGGAATTCTCGCTGCCTTCGTCTAACCGATAATACTCCGCACGCTGTAATAAACCTACAGTAAATGCTGCAGGTATGTGGTTTCTCGCCGTCACCGGGGCGGCAGGTCGGGAAAGGTGGAGGTCTCGGCGTCGAGCATGGCGTTGAGCCAGACCAAGGCCTCGACCAGAGTGGTGGCCCGCACCGCTGGATCGGATTCGCGTTCGGCCGCCGCGAGCTGCGCACGGGCAGCGGCGCGATCGTCGGCCAATAACGCCAGCACTGACCGCCCTACCCGGCCCTGTCCGGGAGGCAGATCGCCGGCACCCACCGTTCGGCCCGCGGTGGTACGGACCTCGAGGACGAAGGATTCCCCATCCGCCGCCGCGCCCAGGCGCGCGACGACCACGTCCGCGAGCGCGGTGACAATCCAGGTCAGTACATCCCCGTAGAGGGCCGGCCGAGACAGCGAACTCCCGGGCGACTGCACAAGCGGGGACAACTCCGCAGAGAGCGCCGCGTAGTCTCGATCGGCGACCAGCGCGATCAGATGTCCGGCGACAAACCTTGCCTCCGGATACGCCCGGCCACCGCCGTCCGAAGCCATGAGCGACGAATACCCATCTCGACGGGGAGCACGCACCCAGGGCTGGATCAGGCAGGTCGGATCCGGCGTTCGTTACCGCGCAATCGTCAACGGTGACGCCGGACCGGCCCGGCCCGGAACATCGGTGTCGGGTCGCTCGATGCGTGGTGCCGGACGCGAATAATCGTTGAGGGGATCCCTGCGCTCGATGGCGCAATCAGGCTCTGCCGGTCGTATTCGGCGCGACGGAGCGGGTCACGGAGCACGGCGTACGCGGCCAGTAGGTGTTGCAGCGACTCGTCCGAAGGCTGGGTGTCGAGTGCGGCTTCGCGGGTGTCGGGGTGGAACTGCCGCAATCTGCGCCGGTACGCGCTGGTGATCTCGCTCTGGGTTGCGGTGCGTGGCAGCCCGAGGATGTCGTAGAAGTCGGTGCGGGTGTTCATGATCCGCGGGTCTCCGGTACCGGCGCCGCGAATGGGGTCCAGGGTGCCGGCAGTGGGAGGGGGCGAGGCGATCCGGTCGTACCCACAGTCACCCACCTGAGCAGGACGACGGCCTGCGGCGTGGTGTCTTCCGGTGTCATCGCGCTCGCCCCTCCCCGGTCAGGGTCAGGCGTTGACTGCCTTCTTCTCTGTGTTGGTACCGATTTCGATCTTGCGCGGCTTGGCCTTCTCGGCGACAGGGATGGTCAGGGTCAGCACCCCGGCGTCGTAGCGAGCCTCGATCCGGTCGGTGTCGAGGTTCTCACCGAGGAACAGTTGCCGGCTGAACACGCCACGTGGCCGTTCGGCCGCGACCATTTCCTTGTTCTCGTCCCGACTCGGCCGTTCAGCGTGCACGGTGAGGACGTTGCGTTCGACGTCCAGGTTCAGCGAATCGGCGTCCACTCCCGGCAGGTCGAATTCGACGATGAACTTCTCACCTTCTCGCCAGGCGTCCATGGGCATCACTGCCGGGCGGGCAGCGGTACCGAGGATCGACTGGGTCAAACGGTCGAGGTCGCGGAACGGATCTGTGCGCATCAACATCGTGTCCACCTCCAGAAAACCCTCTCGTTGTGACAGGTTACCTGCAGCAGATGCTGTAGATTCGTTATAGCATCTGTCGTAGTTGAAAACAAGAGATCTGGCAAGAAAATTCCTGGTGGGAGTCCTTTTCTAGTTCTTCCGGACTCGCGAAGCGGGCTGAGTCTCGATCGTCCGTAGACGCTGCTGGAACGTGCGTAGCAACAGGATCGCCGCGGTCAGCAATCCGCAGGACAGGCCGATCCACATGCCGTAGGTGTCGAGGCCGAACCCGAAGGCGAACAGAAGGCCCACCGGCAAACCCACCAGCCAATACCCAATGAGGGTGATCCCGAAGCTCGAGGCCGTATCACCCACGCCGCGCAGCAGTCCGATACCGATGTTCTGGGCGGAGTCGGCGAACTGCTGGAAGATCGCGATCGCGAGGAGCACCGTCGCGATGGACACGGCCGTGGTGTCCGAGGTGTCCATGAACAGCGACAGCACCCAGGTCGGTGCCAGGAGATACACGACACCGACGACCGCGATGACGATTGCCGCGTGGGAGAAGGCGACTCGGGCGGTCAGACGCGATTTGATCGCCTCACCGAGTCCGACGAATCGACTGACCAGGATCGACGAACCGTGCGAGATGCCCACCGACACCTGGAAGACGATGTAGGTGAGCTGGTTGACCACGGTATGGGCGGCCAGAGCGGGAGCGCCGAAGCTGCCGATGATCACCGCGGTCACCGAGAACAGACCCGCCTCGCTGCCGTAGGTTCCGGCGATCGGGACCCCGAGGCGGAGGATCGTCCGTACGGTCTCGGGCCGGGACCGGTGGATGGCAAGACTGAGCATCGGCGACAGCACGTCGTCGCGGCGCACCATGGCCGCGAAGATCCCGAAGGTCAGCAGGTACACCAGCGAGGTGGAGACACCGATGCCCGGCAGGCCGAGGGCGGGAAGCCCGAAGGTGCCGTAGATGAAGGCCCAGTTGAGGGCGATGTTGAAGAGCACCGACAGGATGGTGATCACGAGCAGCGCCTTGGGCCGCCGCATGCCGACGGTGAACTGGCGGATCACCTGGAACCACAAGCACGGCACCAGGCCCGGAGCGAGCGCGATGAGCATCGGCAACGCCATGTCGAGAACCTCGGCGTCCTGGCCGACGAACCGGAGACCGTAACCGAGCCCGACGAGCAGGATGCCGCCGACGATCCCGGCGACTGTGGCGATGAGGAAGCTCGACCGGACGATGTCGCGAACTTCCTCCGCGGTGGCCTCGGACGGTGTGGTGTCGCCTGTCCGCTCACCGCGGCCGACAGCCCCGGAGATGAGGTTGCCGACGGCGGTCACCAGCCCGACGCCCATGGTGCGCAACTGATTGAACAAGGTGATGGCCAGACCGCCTGCCGCCAGGGCCTGGATGCTGATCAAGCCCATCATCACGGTGTCGGTGGTGGTGAGCGCCACCTGCGCGAGCTGGGTCAGGGCGATCGGCGTAGAGAGATAGGCGAGTTCGCGACTGGTCTGCCGGTAACTCTGTGTGGGCGCGATGGTTCCTGTGCTTCCGTGTGTCATGCGTACTCGATCGGCGACTGCTCGCGGGCGGACCGGCTTGCCGGTACTCCGGCCGCATCGAGCTTTTCGTCCACGTGCAGCTCGGCGGCGAGGTCGAGGAGCTCGTGGCGTGTCATCCATTCGTCGTCGAAAACTGTATCAAGGTACTTCTCGCCACCGTCGCAGACGATCGTGACGACGGTGCTGCCGGCGGGCAGCGTCGGGAGGACATCGAGTGCGGCGAAGATGGCGCCGCCGGACGAACCACCGACCATCAGCCCGTTCCGCCGGGCCACAGCCCGAGCGGTCGCGAAGGCGTCGACATCGGACACCTTGACGCCCTGGTCGAGGAGCGAGTAATCGACTGCGGTTCCGATGGTGGCTCCGGGAGGAGTGCCGGTGCCCGACTGGTGGTACAGCCCACCGGGTCCGCCGAAGGCGATGGAACCGACGGGTTCGACGCCGATGACGGTGGTCGACTGCCCGAGCCGCCGCAGTTCGCGCGCCGTCCCGAACAGCGAGCCGCCGGTTCCGACCGCGCAGACCAAGGCGTCGATCGGCGAGGCCGCGTCGTCGAGGAGCTCCGCGGCGAGGGCGCGGTAGCCCACGGCGTTGCTCGGGTTGTTGTGTTGCTCGGGAAACCACCCGTCCGGATCCGCCGCGGCCATCTGCTCGGCGAGGTCCTCACGTGCCGAGGTGGCGAGCTCGGTTTCGCCGTCCTCGGTGACGAAGTGTAAGTGGGCGCCCATCGCCCGCATGGATCGCAGCTTCTCGGCGCTGGCGTGGTTGTCGACGACGGCGGTGAAGCGGTATCCGCGTTCCGCCGCGACCACAGCCAGCCCCAGTCCCGTGTTGCCCGAGGTGGATTCGATGATGTGGCCTCCGGGACGCAGCAGCCCCGCGACCTCGGCGTCGATCACCATCTGGCGCGCCATACGGATTTTCATGGACCCGGTCGGATTGAACTGCTCGAGTTTGAGGAGATAGCGTGTCCCGTTTTCGAGGGTGCACAGCTGTAGTAGGGGAGTGGAACCGATCAGATCCGACACTCGGCTGACGACGCGGGCGGTAGTGGCAATGGTCTCCACTGTGTTCTCCTAATTGCTGGTGGGGCGGTCGAGTTCCCAGGCGGGTCGGCCGTCGACGAGTGTGATGACGACCTTGGGCGGGACGGGGGTGTCGTGAAACGCGGACTCGTTCGAGTCCATCTGGTAGCCCGCGGTGTTGTGGTACACCAGGAAATCGCCTGGGGCGGGTCGGTGCGGGAACTCGATCACTCGCCAGGTCAGCATGTCCGATTCCAGACAGGTCGCGGCGCCGACCGACGCGAAGAACGGGATGCGGTCCTCGGCGGGCGTCGTTGCGGACACCAGCTGAGGGTCCGGGAGGAATTCGGTGTCGAACCACTGTTCGGACAGGCTCAGGCTCGTGCCGTTGACGACGATCATTCCGGGATCACGTTCCTTGACTCCCAGCACGGGGAACACGGTGACCCCGGCGCGGTCCAACAGGGCGCGACCCGGTTCGGCGAAGAACGAGATGCCGTGGTCCTGGCTTAACTGGGCCAGCGATTTTCGTCCCGATGCGGGTTCGGTGAGGATGGCCCGCAAGGCGTGCGCTCCGGTGATCGCCGAGTGGTACGGGTAGTAGCTGTCGAAGCGCTTACCGGCATGAAATGCGTGGGCCGATTCGCCCATGAATCGCTGCCAGTCCTCCTGCGGGACATAGCTGATGGGGTACCCGCCGCCGAGGCTGATCGTTCCGGCAGCGAGCCCCTGCGCGCGGGCGGCACGGAGGCGTTCGACCAGTTGGCCGGCCTGATCGCGACGCTCGGGAATGCTGTACCCGGAGAGGTGGAAGCTGTACCCGAGCATCGTCACGTCAGCCGAGCAATCGAGCGCAAGCTGTTCGGCATACCGCAATTCGTCGTCGTTCATCCCGAATCGGCTGGTCTCCGGCTGCGGAAGAACGCGGAAGAGGACCCGCACGCCCAGTCCGTCGGACAGATCGGCGAGTGCCCGGAGCTCGCTCGGAGAATCGATGGTGACGACGGCGTCGTGCCGCACGGCCAGAGCGAGGAGCTCGGCCGGCTTGGCGGGACCGGTGATCAACAGGTCGCTGCCCCGTACCCCCGCCGAGAGGGCTTGACGAAATTCCCCGGCGCTGGCCACATCGATACCGAAGGTGCCCGAACGTCCGGCGCGGCGGTCTGTGGTGACGAGATCGGCGACGGCATCGGCGAAGGCGTTCGCCTTGTTGGCCTTCTTCCCGAAGTAGACGGTCCCGTCCACCCCGGCATCGTCGAAGACGGCCGCGAAGCTGCGGGCGTTGTGCGAAAACTGTGCCGGGTCGAGAAGATGCACGGGCCCACCGCCGAATCCCCGCACGAGGGCGCGCAACAGCGACGGGTCCGCGGTGACGGTGTCGGTCCAGGGGGTGGTCAATGCCGGCAGTCGCACCGACCGCAGGATGCTTCGGGTCATGACCACAACTCCAACGGGCTGCCGAGGCCTTGCTCACGTGCCTTGTGTGCGAACAGGAGTCCGAGCGCGATGTCGGTGACCACGAGTCCGCTGTTGTAGGCGAACACCCGGTCCGTCGCGGAAAGGCGGGGCGCCGCCCGGCCGGCCAGAATGTCGGGCAGTTCAGCATTCACCGAACGCAGGACACCGTCCGGGCCGGCCATGTCGGTACCGGTGGTACGCATCTGTTCGGCGTTGGTGGCCACCACGTAATCCGCGCCCGACAGGGTCGATGGCGACAGACCGTAGCCGACGAGGATGGAGAGCGCTCCAGGGGCGAGCCAGTCGGCTTCGATCCGCGCGGGCGTCGCTTCACCGGCCACCGCGAGGATCACATCGGCCCGACGGGCGGACGCCTCCAGGTCGGTACTGACCGTGACCGTGCGGTCCGGGTACTGACGAGCCAATTCTTCTCGGACCGCGGCAATTCCGTCCGGATGTGTGCCGAAGAGTTCGAGGTGGGTGAACTGTGGGTGGGCGGTGAGGGCCAATGGCAGCGCGAACCGCCCCTGCGTTCCGGAACCGACGACGAGCACGGTGGACGCGCTCGGTGCCGCGCAGGCCCGGATGATCAGCCCCGATACGGCCGGTGTGCGCAGGGCGCCGATGCGTCCGCAATCCATCAGGGCGATAGGGAGTCCTGTGGCGTCGTCGTACAGCGACAGCGTGGTGTAGTAGCGCTTACTCGTACGATCCCGGTCCGGGTCGAACTTGTAAGAGGTCTTGAAAGCCACGGTGGAGCTCTGCCCGTCCCGAGCGAGCATCGAGTAGGCCACCGAATGTTTGTCGGCGGGAGCGACGGTCAGTTTCCCGGGATTCGTCGACTCTCCCGCCGCCAGCGCGCTGTACGCCTGCTCGACCGCGGCGAGCACCTCACCGGAGGACACCTCGACCTTGTCGAGATCGCTCGCCGTCAGCGTCAGGATCGGATGGGGTGCGCTCATCGGCTCGCGCTCCTGACGGAGTAGATCGGATGAACTCCCGACGGGTCGACGACGTCCTCACCGTACCCGTCCTCGAAGTCCTCGGCGGAGGGTCGATGCCGGCCCGGGACCCGCACGTTGATGCGCTTGAGCCACCGGTCCGTGCCGTCGTAGCGGGGTGTGAAGGGAACCCGCCCGTGCACTATGACGTCGTTGTCGATCATCAGCACCTCCCCGGCGTCGAGGGAGATCGTGCGGGCATGGCGTGCGAGTTCGTCGGACAGTCGGGCGTAGGCGCGCCGATACCGTTCGGGAGCCGTGCCGAGTGGTGTGTAGGCCGGATCGTAACGCAGGCACAGCCCGTCCTCACCGACCCAGAGTGTCGGCAGCGCAAGAGCATTGGCGCCGGGTACTGCCGTGGGCACGCCCGCCGCCGGGTTGGTCTCGTAGGAGGCGTCCGGAAGGATCGGCACCGTGGCGCTGGCGAGTTCGACGAACTCGGCAGGTTCGAGTTCCACTTCCCGGACCGAGGAGATGGTCGTGCCGATCCGGTCGTGATTACGCATCCCGCCGAGCAGAAGGAAGTGGCACCGGCCCGGGTGGAATGCGTCCTCGGTGTGCGGTTCGAGCAGGACGGTACTGCTCGCCCCCGTCTGTTCCGTCTCGTGTCCCGGAGACGGCACGATGTTGTTGACCAGGCGACCCTCCTGCTGGCCGGACCACCCGAAGGGGGCGCCGACGACATGCGCGAGCAGCAGCATCAGCACGTCCCACTCGGCCGTCCGGTGGGGGTCCACGTCGTTCCATCGCACGGGGGTGGGACCGATTGCCCGATCGTCGATCTCGAACCCGGACAGCACCTGGAATCCGAGCCCGCGCGGCTCCATCGTGCACGCCTCGCGGACCTCGGCGGGCAGCGTTCTCGCGATGTCCGCTGCCTCACCGATCAGATCGGGATTGTCGACGGTGCCGTACGCCGACACCACCGCCGCGAGAAGGTCTGCAGTGGCCGCCGCTCCGGCAACCGAGATGGCACGCGTGGTCAGTGTTGATGCTGTGGGCATGGAGTATCCAACTTTCGGTCAGACGATCGAGAACCGTCGTTGCTGAGAAGAAAGTGTTGTGTGAGTGCGAGATTCGAAAAGGCTCACGGCCGGAATCAGTGTATGGGAAGGCTAACCTCATTTTAGGCCAACCGAAACCTTCTGTGCGACAGATCACACTACTGGACGGATTAGCGTATTCCTATGTGGCAGTGTGCTTTAACGATTGATTACCTTCGGATTCGACGGGTCAGCGCAGCCGGTCGGCCGCGGCGTATGAACCGGATTCGACTACCCGTCCGTCGTCGATCACGAGTACGTCCCGACAGTATCGGGCCGCGAGTTCCAGATCGTGAGTGATCACAATCAAGCTCGTATGTCGCTCGTGCATCGTCCCGCGAAGCACATCCATAACGGACTGCGCGGTAGCGGCATCGAGCGCCGATGTCACCTCGTCGCAGATCAGGATGTCGGGTTCTGCAGCCAGTGCGCGCGCGATCGAAATGCGTTGGCGCTGACCGCCGGAAAGTTCGGAAGGGTAACGAGCGGCGAATGCCCCGGTGAGCCCCACGGTGGCGAGCAGCGCGGTGACCGTGCTGTCGAGGTGGGCCCTCCCGCGGACACCTCGACGCCGCAGGGGGCGGGCGAGGGTATGTCCCACGGTGTGAGCGGGATTGAGTGTCGACAGCGGGTTCTGCGGGATGAGCTGTATCCGGCCGCGCAGCGACCGTGGCCGGCGGGCGATCGGAAGTCGGAGCGGTGCCTCGTGAAGCCGCATCGTTCCGGTCGCGGCCGATTCGAGGCCGGCGAGCACCCGCGCCAAAGTCGTTTTCCCGGCTCCTGATTCGCCGAGAACTGCGGTCGCCTCACCCGGGTGGACCGAGAGATCCACACCCGCCAGAACAGCTCTACCGCCACGGACGAGACCGAGGCCGGATGCGGACAGCACGGCGGAACCGCGTGGAGTCTCTGCCGTCGTGGCAGTGGTGTGCACCCTGGTGGTGACGGGGACGCCCAGGTGCACGGTGTGATCCGCGAGTTCGTGCAAGATCGTGGTGTCGTGACCGGACACCGCGACTGCGACACCGGTGTCGGCGAGACGGCGCAGGACGTCGGCGACTTCGCGCCGCACACGCCCGTCCAATCCGGCGAACGGTTCGTCGACAAGGAGTACGTCGACACCTCGTATCAGGGCCCGGGCGAGCGCCACCCGCCGCTGCTGGCCGCCCGAGAGGGCGCCCGGACGGCGATGCAGAACCGAGGCGGGTAACTGCACACGCTCCAGGACGCGGGCCGGTTTGTCGGGGTCGCGGGTGGCGGCGACTTCGCGGAGCAGCGCGCCTACTCGCATGGTGGGGTTCAGGGCCGATCCGGGATCCTGTCCCACGAAAGCCAGGTGTGCCCGGCGGAGTCGGCGCAGGGGTTCGGGCTCCATCGTCAGTACGTCGTGCCCCAGTACTCGGAGGCTGCCGGACTCGCGGCGGGCTCCGGCCGGAAGGTATCCGACGATTGCCTGCAGGAGTGTTGTTTTCCCCGATCCGGATTCACCGGTGATTGCGGTGACCGTGCCGGGGCGCAGGGTGATCGACCCGCCCTGCAAGAGCGGCGCCGCCGTGCCGGCGGCGGTGATGGTCAGGTGTTCGGCGACCACTGCCGGATCCGTCATACCTGCACCCCCTGCCGGCCGGTCCGGGCAGCGGCGATGGCGAGATTGACGCTGACCGCGAGCAGCCCGATCGCGAGGCTGGGTGCGAGAACCGACCACGGGTTGAGCAGGGCCCCGGAGCTGTTCTCCCGGACCATCAGAGCCCAGTTGGAATCCCCGAGCGCCGTCGGCAACTGGAGGAACGCGGCAGTACTCACGAGGTACATCGCCTCCACGAAGCGGAGGCCGAGCTGGGTGGTCACCGTGATACGCAGGTTCGGGAGTACCTCGCGGAATACGAGATACGCAAGGCGCTCGCCACTCGCGGCGGCGACTTCGATGTATCCCGATGCGGCGACACCACTGGCGGCGGCGGCGAAAACCCGCGCGGTGTAGGGCGTACCGACGACCACTGCGATCAGGACCAGGCCGGCGGCGCCCGAGCTCGGCCACGACAGCATCACGAGCAGGATCGCGAGGATCGGCGGAAGCAGCATCAGGGCGTCGGTGGACCGTTCGATGATTGCGCCGACCCGGGGCCG
Source organism: Rhodococcus sp. ZPP (assembly GCF_017656075.1). Lineage (NCBI taxonomy): Bacteria > Bacillati > Actinomycetota > Actinomycetes > Mycobacteriales > Nocardiaceae > Rhodococcus > Rhodococcus sp. ZPP. The sequence continues at coordinate 3,023,050 of NZ_CP058638.1, read as the reverse complement.
CAGAGCCGCAACGGTACCGATGACGGCCGCCAGCGCCGTGACGAGGACGGCGATCACCGCGGCGAGCACGAGCAGTCCCCACCCCCCGACGAGGAGGTGCGTCAAGACGTCCTGGCCGAGGTGATCAGTGCCCAATGGCGCCGCCGTAGACGGCTCGGCGTAGGGAATGTCGACACCGGCGTCCACCGCGTGCGGTGCGAGGAAGGGGCCGAGTACCGCCAGCGCGATGACGGCGGCAGCGGGCAGCGCGAGCAGCGCAGGACGCATCCAGGGCCGGCTCATGCGCGCCCCCGGACCGACCACGCGCGCAACAGGTCCGCGGCCAGCAGTACACAGGTGATTGCGGCACCGGTCAGTGCGACCACCGAGGCGACCAGTGCCGCGTCACGGTCGGCGACCGAACCGGACAGGACGGAGCCGATGCCGGGATAGTTGAAGATCGTTTCGACGACCAGCGCGCCCCCGAGCAGCATTCCGACGGAGGTGGCCAGGGAGGTGGCGATGGTCGGAAGCGCGATCGGCAGGATATGGCGTAGCAGTACGTGCCGGTGGGGCAGGCCGTCGAGGACGGCGGCGAGCACGTGTGGCGCCTGCGCGGCCTCGTGCAGGGCTGCACGCGTCACCCGAATGTTCCACCCGGACTGAGGGATTGCCAGTGCGATGACGGGCAGCACCAGCATGGAGGAGTCCAGGGGGCCGCCTGCCGAATCGGTGATCGTCACGGCCGGAAACCAGCCGGTTCCCAGCGAGAAGGCAAGGACGAGCAGGGTGGCGATGACGAATTCGGGAACCGCGATCACCATCGTGGTGGCCGGTGACAGGACGCGGGCGCCGGCACTGCGCGGGCGCAACGCCCACAGAGCACCACCGAGCAGCGCCGCCATGGTGGTCAGGGCCAGTGCGAGCCCCCCGAGCAGCAACGTGCTCGGGAATGTGGACGCGAGTATCTCGGTGATCGGGGTGCCACGCACCGTGGTTCCGAGGTCACCCGTGAGCAGCCCCTTGAACCAGATCAGGAATCGCACCGGCAGTGCCCGGTCGAGTCCCAGCGACTGCTCGGCAGCCGAGATCTGTTCCTCGGTGGCATCACGGCCGAGGGCTGCGCGCGCCGCGCTTCCCGGGAGGAAATCGATGGCGACGAACACGAGGACCAGGACGAGTACCAGGATCGACACCCGTTGGGCGAGCACCACCGAGACCCGCGTCCCGAAGGTGGTGAACCGACGGGCGTCGGCCGCCACGACTGTGGCGGCCGACGTGGCCCTGGTGGTGGACTCGCTCAACTCGACAGCCAGGTCTTTTCCAGTTGTACGCGTCCGTATCCGCCGAGTTGGGGCAGGCCCTGCACCTTCGAGGAGGCGACGTCGACTCCGTCGGCCATGCCCCACACCAGGTAACCGCCTCGTGCGTATTCGATCTCCTGCAGAGTGCGACTCGCCTTGGCGTAGGTGTCGTCGTCAGGAGCCGCCAGCGCCTCGAGGTAGGCGGCGTCGAACTCGGGATCGCGGAACCCGGATTCGTTCCACTTGGTGCCCGAATACATCACCTTGCTGGCGAAGAAGATGACGGAGTCGTTGGTGCCCCAGTTCGCCGTGTACAGCGGAGCCTTCAGCCAGGTTTCGTCGTAGAACGCGTTGGCATCCTGCGTGACCACGTCGATCGTCACACCGATGTCCCGGGCCTGGGTGGAGAACAGCTTGGCGGAGTCGACCTCACCTGCCGCTTCCTCCTTGGTGAAGAGGGTGTACGTCTGGCCGGTATCGAAGCCGGCCTCGCGGAGCAGCTGCTTCGCCTTCTCGATATCGCGGCTACGCTGTTTCAGCGACCAGTCGTAGGTGGGATCGCCGGTGCCCAGCACGTCGTTGGCGACGGTGCCGTACCCGGACGTCACCTGCTTGACCATGGCGTCCCTGTCCACGGCGAGTCGAAGTGCCTCACGCACCCGGGGATCGGCGAACGGACCGTCGGACGTGCGCATGACGATGGGGATCACGACGTCGTTGGGACGGCGTACCACCGTGAGGTTGTCGCGCCCGTCGGCGGTGCGGCCCGCCACGGCTCCGACGTTGGAAGCGAGGTCGATCTGCTGAGCAATCACCGCGTTGGCCATCGCCGTGGTGCTGTCGAAGCGCGTCACCTCGATGGCCTCGAGGAGCGGGGTGCCGCCGTGCCAGTTCTCGTTGCGCACCAGGCGCGCGTTCCCGTCGCGGTACGACTCCAGCTTGAACGGTCCCGTACCCACCGGCGTGGTGAAGTCAGTGGTGTCCTTCTTCACGACGAACGTCATCAACCGCAGCAGGAGGGGAAGCTCGCGGTTCGGTGCGGCGGTGGTGATCACGACGGCCGAGGGGCCGTCGGAGACGATGTCCTCCACGGAAGCAACAGGAACCTTGGTCTCGCCGGCGATTTCTCGCAGGCGCCGCAGCGACCACACCGCGTCCTCGGAGGTCACCGGTGTTCCGTCGTGGAACGTCGCGCCCTCGGCGAGCGTGAACTTCCACTTGCGGAGATCCTCGAGCTGAGTCCATTCGGACGCCAGGCGCGGTGCCACGTTGGGGTTTTCGCCGGGGACGGTGAGTGCGTCGTATACCAGCGAGGTGATCAAGAAGTCGCTGTCATTGCTCAGCGTCTGATGGGGGTCGCGTTCGATCTTCGACGGCTGTCCCAGTGCGCCGACCCGCAACGTGCCACCGGAACTGGGGTTTCCGGATCCCTCCGAAGACTCGGAGGAACTACAGGCAGCAAGGGCGATCAACGCCGTCGTGCCGAGTCCGGCAGAGATGAATTGCCGACGGGAGAAAGTCACGTGTGCACACCTTCGAGTTCAACGAACACCAACAAAGCATGGAATGCATAACCTAACTTGTCGGCGCCTGTAAACAGGGCGGTGTTTCCGGCGGGATGCTCCGCCGTGGTCTGGCGGGGGGTGCAGTCGCGACTGTTCGGGTCACGGCCCCATTCCGTCCGCGCAACGCGATGCCTGGCTGAGCGGGAAAAATCCCGAACGGCGTTCAAGTCGCGTACGAAACTGGACGAGTGACAGGTTATGTCGCCCCGGACGTCGACTGTGAGGGAACTCACAGCCCTCGACTTCGGTCGGCGGAAACCGAGACTTCGGTTCTCCGTAACTCCGCATCACCGCGTGGCCGGTCGCGAGCTCCGGTCGCTCCGAACGTTTATGTACGCGCCCGGTTACTCAGCGGGCGAGTACCTTCGGCTGCACCACCGGGGTGGTCAGTGTGCCCGAGGTGAGGAAGTCGTCGAGGTTGCGCAACGTGAGCGCCTCCATGGCGGCTCGGGTTTCGACGGTGCCGCTCCCGACGTGGGGAAGGAGGACGACGGTGTCGAGGGCCAGCAGCGCCTCGGGAGTGTGCGGCTCGTCGGTGAATACGTCGAGACCCGCCCCCGCCAGGCGTCGTTCGGTGAGCAACTCGACGAGTGCCTCTTCGTCCACGACCGTGCCGCGGGCAACGTTGATCAGATAGCCGTCAGGACCGAGCGCCTCGAGCGCGGCGCGGTCGACGAGCTTCGCGGTGCACCGACCTCCCGCCGCTGCCACCACGAGTACGTCGACGCCGGCGGCGAGGTCCACCACCGAACCGACGTACGTGTACGCAGAGCCGGGCACCTCGTGCCGGTTGTGGTACGAGATCGAGCAACCGAATCCTTCGAGTCGGGTGGCGATCGCCGAGCCGATTCTCCCCAGCCCCACGATGCCGACGCGGGTGCCGCTCACCTTGCGGGTCAAAGGGAAGTTGCCGTCCACGGGCCACCGCCCCGCTCGCACGTAGCGGTCAGCGGCCGAGAACCCTCGAAGGGTGTCGATCAGCAGTCCGACGGCGGTGTCGGCAACGCAGTCGGTGAGCACGTCCGGAGTGTTGCTCACGCCGATGCCGCGTTCCTCGGCGAGCGCGACATCTGTTGTGTCGTAACCGACTCCGAAGTGCACGATCGCCCCGAGGCGGGGGAGGGCGGTCATCAACGTCGCATCGACTCCGGTCCGGCCGGATGTGACCACCGCAGTGACGGACTCGGCGTGCTCGCGCAGGAAGTTCGACCGCCCGTCGCCCATGGGCAGGTCGAGTGCGTTGTACCGCTCCGTGAGCGTCGCCGCGAGGGAGGGCTTCAGCGGTCCGACCATCAGCACTCGGCCGAGGTGAACATCCTGCGCCGCAATCGAATTCGGAGAAGCCTCTGCCGTCGCCATTCAGTCCTCCTCGCACGAGGTGGAGCGAGTCTCCACGCATCGGGATACTCGAACGTTAAGCCGGGCCCCAATGCCTGTCCAACACGTAAATAACATGGACCGATACCGAAACGGCATGATTGACGGCCTCTCTGGCTACGGTAAGGGGGAGCGCCACCGGATATCCGCCGGTCACGGGCCTGCCCGGGGGTGATCGCAGTCTCCTCGGCGGACGTCATGTGACGGGGCTCACCTGGCCTTTTGGTGCGGCAACCTCGACTTACCGCTGTTGACGCTGTTCCGGGCCGCTTCTAGCGTGTGTCTACCGTCACAGACGGGCCCTCTTCATTCGCGGACAGTCGCGACACATCCTACGGAGGACACCATGAGCCCTGCACGTTCGCTGCAGCAGGGAACCCGTTACCGCGCCGCCATTGCAGCCACGGCCGCGATGACGGTGTCGGCGCTGGCCGCCGGCTGCTCGGTGGCCAATTCGAACCACAGCGATGCAGCCAGCCCCGACACGCTGCGCATCGTGCTCCCCCAGGAGCCGCCCACGCTCGAACCCTGCGACGCGTCCCTCACCTCGACCGGTGTCGTGGTGCGGTCGAACATCACCGAACCTCTGGTCGAGCGCAATGCCGACTCGGGAGACCTCGAACCGAAACTCGCCGAGTCCTGGGAGCAGACGTCCGGGAACGTGTGGACGTTCCGCATCCGCCCCGGCGTGACGTTCAGCGACGGCAGCGTGTTCGACGCCGCGGACGCCGCCTTCTCGATCGACCGGGCCGTCAACTCCACCATCGGCTGCGATGTGGACGGGTACGTCTTCGGTGACGACCCGCTGGTGGTCGCGGCGGTCGACCCCGGAACGGTAACGGTGACGACGCCCACCGCCGATCCCATCCTTCCGCTGCGGATCTCGTTCGTGGAGATGGTGCCCACCACCACGGACGCGCAGGACAAGGTGCGGGAACCCATCGGAACGGGTCCATACCGGGTGGACTACTGGGACCACGGCCAGCGCCTGTCGCTGGTCCGGAACGACACTTACTGGGGTTCGATGCCCGAGTATGCGCGCGCGATCTACCAGTGGCGCACCGAGGGCAGTGTGCGCGCCGCCATGGTCACCAATGACGAGGCGGAACTCGCCACCTATCTGGGCCCGGAAGACGGGGCGGGCGACCTGGGGGTCGCGTACCCCAACAACGAGACGACGGCGCTGCGGATGCAGGCGAACGAACCGCCGCTCGACGACTACCGCATCCGCGAGGCGATCGACTACTCCGTCAACCGCAGCGGCATCGTCAAGGCGCTCTTCCAAGGGCTCGGCGATCCGGCAGCGCAGCTGGTCGGCAGCAGCATCGTCGGATTCGATCCGGCTCTGCAGCCCACGCCGTACGACCCCGGCCGGGCGGCCGCTCTCGTCGCCGAGGCGAAGGCCGACGGCGTCCCGGCCGACAAGGAAATTCGGTTGATCGGCCGCACCGGTCAGTTCCCGAAGATCAACGAGACCATCGAGGTCATCCAGAACGCGCTCAGCGAGGCGGGTCTCAACGTCAAGATCGAGATGATGGACACGGCCGGGCAGATGCAGTACCAGATCCGCCCGTTTCCCGACGCCGGTCCGGTGCTGCTGATGATTCAGCACGGCAACCAGGCGGGTGACGCGCAGTTCACCGTCGACCAGTACATGCGCAGTGACGGTTACCAGAGTTATTTCGGCACAGACACATACGACGCGCGGATCGACGCAGCCGAAGAGCTCGTCGGGGACGCCCGCCAGGACGCCTTCGCGGCGGTCCTCGCGGACGAACCGACAGAGCTCCGCCAGTTCGCGTACATCGCACACATGAATGCGGTGCTCGCCAAGTCACCGTCCGTCCGGTACGAGCCGAACTCGGCGACGGGAGACGAGATGCGCTTGAGCGAGATGACCCGCGCCGACACCGATGCGAGCAGTTAGCCCCTCTCCCCAGCCCACCCGGAGGAATCCTGATGTCCCGATCGATACCGTCCGAAAGGCGGTGACCCGTGTTCGCATTCCTGCGTCGACGCGTGTACACCAGTCTCCTTCCACTGCTCGTCGTGCTGTTCGGTGTGTTTCTCCTCGCCCGTCTCACCGGTGATCCGACCAACCTGTACCTGCCGGTGTCGGCCACACCCGATCAGCGGGCGGAGTTCGCCGCCGAGAACGGTCTGGACAAGCCGGTCCTGAGCCAGATGCTCGACTACCTCTCCGGGGTCGTCCACCTCGACTTCGGTGAGTCGCTGCGGACGGGCGAATCCGCCGCCGCCATGGCGCTCCGGGCCTTCCCCGCCACCCTCCAGCTCGCGTTCTTCACCATGCTGCTGGCGGTGATCGGTGCGGTCGTGATCGGGTGCTGGGCCGCGTACCGGCCCAACTCGCCGGCCGACCGGGTGTCGAGCCTGCTGTCGATGACCGCCGCCAGCATCCCCGACTTCTGGTTCGCCATCACCGGAGTGTGGATCTTCGCCGTGGTGCTCGGCGTGCTCCCCACATCGGGAACGGGCAGTGCCCTGTCGTGGATCCTGCCGATCGCCACGCTGCTGATCCGACCGCTCGGCGTGCTCACCCAGGTGGTGCGCGGTGCGATGGTGTCCGCGCTCTCCGCACCATACGTACGTCTTGCCCGCAGCAAAGGCGCCGGCGACCTGCGGGTGGTCACCCACCATGCGCTGCGCAATGCGGCGGCACCCGCTCTCACGGTGGCCGGCGACCTCACCGTCGGCCTGGTCAACGGCGCCGTGGTGGTCGAGGCGATCTTCGGATGGCCCGGTATCGGCAAGCTGATGATCGACGCGATTCTGCAGCGCGACTTCGCGGTGTTGCAGGCGGCGGTGCTCGTCACCGCGGTCAGCATCTTCGTGCTCAACATCCTGATCGACGCCGGGTATGCGCTTCTCGACGCGCGTGTCCGCGAGAAGTCCAAGGTCTAGGAGGCCGCCGACATGTCCATCGACAACCCTCCCCGGGTGGACGAGCCCACCGCAGTCCCGTTGCCGAGCGAACCGGCCCCGACCGCACCCGGCAGGCCGGAGAAACCCGCGGCAGGAAAGATGCCGCTGTGGCGGCTGCTGCTGCGTGACCGGATGGCCACGGTGGCTGCGGCGATCCTGGTCATCGTGTTCCTGGTGGCCGTCTTCGGTCCCTGGCTGGTCGGTGACGCGGCCACGGACCAGGATCTGGAGAAATCCACCCTCGCGCCCTTCGACGTGACCAACGGCTGGATGAACATCCTCGGCACCGATCCGCTCGGCCGCAGCATGCTCGCCCGGCTCGTCGTCGCGTGCCGCACGACTCTTCTCGTGGCTCTACCCGCGGTCGCGCTGTCCTGCGTCATCGGCTCGTTGGTCGGCATGTGGGCCGGTTACCACCGCGGATGGCGTGAGACGACGGCGATGCGAGTCGCCGACGTCATCATGAGCTTCCCCTCCCTGCTGATGGCCGTGGTGGTGTTGTACGTCTTCTCACCGAGTGCGGCGAACATCGTTCTGGTGCTGGCCATTACCCGTATTCCTATCTACCTGCGCACGGCCCGCGCCGAGTCGGCCGAACTGCAGAGCCGTTTGTTCGTCGACGCCGCACGCACTTTCGGTGCTCGCAGCGGAGCAATCATCCGGCGGCACGTGTTCCCGATCCTCCTGCCGACTCTCCTCACCGTCGCGACCCTCGACTTCTGCTACGTGATGCTCGCCGAATCGTCACTGAGCTTCCTCGGCATCGGCATTCAGCCACCGGACATCAGCTGGGGCCTCATGGTGTCGCAGGGCCGCACGTACCTGCAGACCGCGTGGTGGCTGTCGTTCTTCCCCGGACTGGCCATCGTGATCACGACGGTATCGGCCACCGTATTGGCGGCGTGGGCGCGCATTGCCACCGACCCGGGCCAGCGCTGGCGCCTGACCGTGCCCCGCTCGCGCCGTTCGCGCCTTCTCCCCACCCGAAAGGTTGTTTCATGAGCGCACCCGCAGCAGCCGTCGAATCTCCCGAGGTCGCAGAGACCGACCGTGTGGCCCTCCAGGTCTCGGATCTGACCGTCGACCTGCGTACCCCCGCAGGGACCGTCCGGGCCGTCGACACGGTGTCGTTCACCGCCCGCCGTGGTGAGACGCTCGCCCTGCTGGGCGAATCCGGGTGTGGCAAATCGATGACCGCCCAGGCACTCGTCGGTCTGCTCGAGCCGATCGCGGACATCACCAGCGGTTCGGTGCGCCTCGGGGAGGTGGACCTCGTCACCGCAAACACCAAGACCCGCCGCGCCCTGGCCGCCACCGAACTCGCCATCGTCTTCCAGGACGCACTGACCGCGCTGAACCCGGTCTATACCGTCGGTAAGCAACTGGCAGAACCGTTTCGGCTTCACCGCGGTATGACGGCGAAACAGGCTCGTCGGGAAGCGATCGCCTTGATGCGCCGGGTGGGCATCCCCGAACCCGACTCCCGCGCCGATTCGTACCCGCACCAGTTCTCCGGGGGCATGCGCCAGCGACTGCTGATCGCCATGGCCGTCGCGCTCAGCCCGTCGGTACTGCTCGCCGACGAGCCGACCACCGCGTTGGACGTCACCGTGCAGGCACAGATCATGTCCCTGCTGCGCGACCTGCGCAGCGAACACGACATGGCGGTCGTCCTCATCACCCACGACCTCGCTCTCGTCGCCGAGGAAGCCGACCGCGTCGCAATCATGTACGCCGGCAACGTGGTCGAGACCGGCCCGGTGTCCGAGGTCTTCGCCCACCCGCGCCACCCGTATACCAAGGGCCTACTCGATTCGGTCCCGGTGCGCGCGGTGCGCGGAGAAGATCTGAAGTCCATCGGCGGCACACCGCCGGACCTGCATTCCATTCCCTCGGGCTGCGTCTACCAGGCCCGGTGCCCGCTGGCCCGCGATCTCTGCCGCACAACCCGGCCACCGCTCGAGAAGGTCCGAGGAGCCGGTCGTCGATCCGCATGTCATTTCCCCGAGGAGGTAACCGGTGTCTGAGTCGATACTCGAGGTGCGGGGGCTGACCAAAACTTTCAAGGTCCCCGCCAACAAGGCAGGCAAGAACCAGCTACGCGCTCTCGACGGCATCCACCTCGACCTGGCTCGCGGTGAGACTCTCGGCCTGGTGGGCGAATCCGGTTGTGGCAAGTCCACTCTGGCCCGCACATTGATGATGCTCGAGCGCCCGGACTCCGGTTCGGTGACGTGGGACGGGGTCGACCCGTTCTCGCTGCGGGGCAAGGATCTACTGGCCCTGCGCCGCCGCGTGCAGATGGTGTTCCAGGATCCGTACGCCTCGCTGAACTCCCGCATGTCGGCGGGCGAGATCATCGCCGAACCGTGGCGAACCCACAAGAATCTGTACAAGTCGGGTCGGGACCGCACCGCACGGGTGCGGGAACTGCTGCAGCTCGTCGGGCTGCGGGCGAGTGACGAGAACCGGTATCCGCAGGAGTTCTCCGGCGGGCAGCGTCAGCGGCTCGGAATCGCACGCGCCCTGGCACTGAACCCGAGCGTCGTCATCTGCGACGAACCGGTGTCGGCACTCGACCTCTCGGTCCAGGCTCAGGTGCTGAACCTGCTGGGCGATCTGCAGAAGCAACTCGGGATCTCGTACGTGTTCATCTCCCACGACCTGTCCGTGGTCCGGCACGTCGCCGATCGGGTGGCGGTGATGTACCTGGGGCGCATCGTGGAGACGGGTGCGACGGACGCCGTCTTCGACCGTCCCGCCCACCCGTACACGGAGGCGCTGATGTCCGCGGCGCCCAAGCTGGACGCCGCCTCGCGGAAACACCGGATCATTCTCGACGGCGAGGTGCCCTCGCCGCTGAACCCGCCGTCCGGCTGCCGGTTCCGCACTCGCTGCGCCCACGCGACCGACATCTGCGCGAGCACGATCCCTCCGAAGGCCGTGGACGCGCGAGAGGCACACCACATCGCCGAATGTCACCATCCCCGCGGTCGTGCGGAACTGGGCATTCCCCTCGCGGTCGGGTGATTTTCGCCGGCCGGGGACGACAGCTGAGGTGATGCACGATGTGCATCGATCGATGCTCAACAAGTGTTGGACACGTATCGATGGCCGCCCATACGATTCTTGTGAGCCGCGTCACCGGCGGTCTCGTGTTTCGAAAGGTAGGGAATGAGAACAGCCGACACCCCGGTCGTCACCGACATGCGTGTGGTCCCGATTGCAGGTCGAGACAGTATGTTGCTGAACCTCTCCGGCGCGCATGCCCCGTACTTCACCCGCAACCTGGTGATCCTCACCGATTCCGACGGCAACGTCGGCGTGGGAGAGGTACCCGGCGGTGAACCGATCCGGCGCACCCTCGAGGACGCCCGCTTGATCGTGACGGGTCGCAGCATCGGCGAGTACAACGCCGTCCTCGCCGACATGCGCCGGACGTTCGCGGATCGCGACGCCGCCGGACGCGGCAATCAGACCTTCGACCTGCGCGTGGCGATTCACGCCGTGACCGCGGTCGAGTCGGCCCTGTTGGATCTCCTCGGCAGGCACCTCGGTGTCCCGGTCGCGGGCCTGCTCGGTGACGGCAAGCAACGGGACCGCGTACAGGCGCTCGGGTACCTCTTCTTCATCGGCGATCGGACGGCGACCGACCTCGACTACCTGTCCGGTGAGGGCGAGTCCGACGAGTGGTTTCGTCTGCGGCACGAGGAAGCCCTGACCCCGGAGGCGATCGTCCACCTCGCCGAGGCGGCCCATGCGCGTTACGGTTTCGAGGATTTCAAGCTGAAGGGTGGGGTGCTCGCCCCGCGCGAAGAGGCGGCGGCGGTGACCGCGCTGGCCGAACGGTTCCCGTCCGCGCGCATCACGCTCGACCCCAACGGCGGCTGGTTGCTGGCGGAGGCGATCGAGACGTGCCGGGGATTGCGTGACGTCCTCGCGTACGCGGAGGATCCGGTGGGTCCCGAGGGCACCTTCTCCGGCCGTGAAGTGATGAGTGAATTCAAGCGGGCAACCGGACTGCCGACGGCCACGAACATGATCGCCACCGATTGGCGGGAGTTGGGCCACACCATCCGCTCAGGAGCCGTCGACATTCCCCTGGCCGACCCGCACTTCTGGACGATGGCGGGTTCGGTTCGGGTGGCGCAACTGTGCGACGCCTGGGGGCTGACATGGGGGTCGCATTCCAACAATCACTTCGACGTCTCCCTCGCCATGTTCACCCATGTGGCAGCGGCCGCGCCCGGTGACATCACCGCCATCGACACGCACTGGATCTGGCAGGACGGGCAGCGGATCACGAAGGTGCCGTTCGCCATCGAGGACGGCTACCTGACCGTGCCGACCACGCCCGGTCTCGGGGTGGAGCTCGACATGGATCGGGTGGAAGCGGCGCACGAACTCTATCTCCGTGAAGGTCTGGGCGCCCGCGACGATTCGGTGGGCATGCAGTTCCTCGTGCCGGACTGGACTTTCGACAGCAAGCGGCCCGCACTGGTACGCGGTCGGTGAAGATTGTCGTCGGCGACCGGAACCTGCTGCCACACAAGGAGCTGTTCGAATCCGGCCTGCCGTCCGGGGCTTTCGTGTCCTGGCATCAGAGGTTCGACGAACCGCTGATTGTCACCGATGTGTCCGACGCCGACGTGTACGTGGGTGGCAGGTTCACCGCCGCGATGGCCGCCGCCGCACCGAAACTCCGTCTGGTGCACGTAGCAGGCGCGGGTACCGACAAGGTCGACTTCGACACCCTTCCCGCTGACACTCTGGTGGCCAACACCTTTCATCACGAAGACTCCATCGCCGAATACATCGTGTCGGCGGCGGTTCTGCTGCGACGCGGACTTCTCGATCAGGATGGTGCGATGCGCGGCGACCGATGGGCCAGCTCCGTTTACGACGACGCGATCCCGCAGCCGGCGTCGATGCACGACGCCCGCATCGGATTCGTCGGGTTCGGTCACATCGGCAGGCGGTCGTGGAACCTGCTTCGGGCATTCGGTTCGTCCGGCAGCGCCGTCACCGGCCGGGGACGTGTCGACGCCGGTGCGGAAGGACTCGTGTGGGCGGGCGACCACTCGTCGCTGCTGCGGCTGATGTTCGAGTCCGACATCGTGGTGGTGTCGGCGCCGCTGAACTCCGCGACCCGCGGGATGATCGGCACCGCGGAATTGGCCGCACTGGGAGCCGGTGGTGTGCTGATCAACGTCGGCCGCGGCCCGCTGATTCGGGAACGGGCGCTCTACGACGCTCTCGCGACGGGCGTCATCGCCTCGGCGGCGGTAGACGTCTGGTACGCCGACCCCGACCCGAACGGTCGAGGTGCCCCGGCCGCGCACCCGTTCCGGGAACTGCGCAACCTTCTCATGACACCGCATTCGTCCGGCGTCACCCGGCACACCTTCGTCGGACGAGTCCGGGATATCACCGACAACATCCGCCGGCTCGACGCCGGGCAGACCGTTCTGCGCACCGTTCACCCCGCCTAGCCTCGGTAGTTACCGCAGGTCTCGGCGATCGTCAGCGCCTTCGCGCGCCACTCGACGGCCGGTCCCTCGGTCGGGACGGTGTCCAGCCGCCTCTTCAGCTGCGGGTGCGCGTCGAGGACGCGCCCGCGACCATTGCCGACCGATCGGTCAAGAGCGTGTCTCTTGTGGGGAGCTTCTTGAAGGAGGGTAAGTGCGGCGGCGAGGTGTAGGAAGCCGGCGAAGTGTTCGCCGTGGCGCTCGTAGCGGATGGTCATGCGCCGGTAGCCGGTGAGCCAGGCGCATGGTGCGTTCGATCTTCCATCGGTACCGGCCGAGGCGATCGTTTCGCTCGATGCCGCGGCGGGCGATCCGCGGGATGATGCCTCGTTCGCGCAGCCACCGTCGGTGAATGTCGTAGTCGTAGCCCTTGTCGGCGCGAAGCTTTCCCGGCTTGCATCGGCGCGGTCCGCGCCGAGACTTCACGCCCGGAATCGCTGCCACCAATGAAAGGGCGACGCCGGCGGTCGAGGTTCTCATTCACACGCGACGCCGTTGTCGTCGCGATCGAGCTCCGATCGATCGATAACCGGGGACATAGAGCGGCGCTGCATCAGCGGCACGCGCATCCGCGCACTTCGAGTAGTACGCACTGGTGCCGCAGCCTCCGGACCCCGCACTCCACGATGTAACCGGGCGCGGCACTCGGCGGAACGGGGTCGCGGCGGTGACCGCGCCGAGCGCGGCCCGGATGGCGCTCCACCGCGACGGCTGCTGAGTCGTCTCCCTAGACGCCGTCATCGAGGCGGCTCGGGTGAAACGGGCATATCGGGAGTGGCAGCTGAGCCTAGACTCCGAAGATGGTGCGCAACGCGAAGGCCGCACGTCAGCAGCCCACCGATCAGCGTTCGGCGTTCGACAGGTTCGTGGAGCAGATCGAAGTCCGGGTCAGCCAGGCGCCGTTCTTCGGGGTCTGCGCCGGAGTGGTCGCGCTGTGGGTCGTCAGCATTCCGCTCTGGAAGGACCTTCACGAGTGGCAGATCGCCATCCACACCGTCGGCGCCGTCTTCACGTTGCTCCTCGTGGTCCTGCTCGAGAATGCCAGCCGCCGCGCCACGGAGGCTCTGCAGGAGAAGCTGAACGTCATCGCCGAGGCGCTCGCCGCCCTGCTCGATTCCTCCGCCCAGGACAACCCCGAGCTGAAGAAGGTGGAGGAGAAGTTGCGGGAGGCTGTCGGGCTCGAAGACCGGCACTAGCCATCCGCCCCTGTGACTTGGCACACCAAGCAGGTAGGTTATGTGTAACCGCAAAAACTACTAACCAGTAGGGGTACGAAATGCCTGTTCCGTCCGCCGCCACATTCGCGCGGCTCGCTGATCTCATCGCCATCCCGGATGCGGCGGATCGTCCGACGCGTTCCGTCGTCGAGGCATTCACGGGTAAGGAACTGGCGACCGTCCCGATCGGTACCGCCCAGGATGCCGTGGACGCCATCGCTCGTGCCCGGGTTGCGCAGAAGGACTGGGCACAGCGGCCGGTCACCGAACGGGCCGCCATCTTCCACCGGTACCGGGAACTGGTGCTCGAGCACCGCGACGCTTTGATGGACATGGCGCAGGCAGAGACCGGGAAGTCCCGTACTGCCGCCCAGGAGGAGATCCTCGACATCTCGATGACGGCCCGCCATTACGCGCGCGTCGCACCGAAGCTGCTCCGCCCCCGCCGCGTCTCCGGGATGCTGCCGGTGCTCACCAAGACCGTGGTGCGGTACCAGCCCAAGGGCGTCGTCGGCGTCATCTCTCCCTGGAACTACCCGATGACCCTCGCGGTGTCCGACGCCGTCGCGGCCCTCCTCGCCGGCAATGCGGTGGTGCTCAAGCCGGACAGTCAGACGCCGTACTGCGCGCTGGCCTGCGTCGACCTGCTCTACAAGGCGGGACTTCCGCGTGACCTGTTCGCCGTGGTCCCCGGGCCGGGATCGGTCGTCGGCACGGCGCTCGTCGAGAACACCGAGTACGTGATGTTCACGGGGTCCTCGCAGACCGGGCAGCTTCTCGCCGAGCAGGCCGGTCGCCGGCTCATCGGTTTCTCCGCCGAACTCGGGGGCAAGAACCCGATGATCGTCACGGCCGGTGCCAACCTCCGCGAGGTCACCGATGCCGCCGTGCGCGCCTGCTACTCGAACTCCGGTCAGCTGTGCATCTCGATCGAGCGCATCTACGTGGAAGAATCCATCGCCCCCGAGTTCACCCGCATGTTCGGTGAGCGGGTGCGCAACATGTCACTGGGCGCCGGCTACGACTTCGGCATCGAAATGGGCAGCCTGGTGTCGGAGGCGCAGGTGAAGGCGGTGTCCAGCCACGTCGACGACGCCGTGGTCAAGGGTGCCACCGTGGTGGCCGGCGGCAAGGCGCGCCCCGATCTCGGACCGCTGTTCTACGAGCCGACCGTCCTCACCGGAGTTCCCGAGGACGCCGAGTGCTACCGGGAGGAAACGTTCGGACCGCTGGTGTCGGTGTACCCGGTGGCGAACGTCGACGAGGCGATCGAACGTGCCAACGACACCGAATACGGGCTCAACGCCAGCGTGTGGGCGGGAACCAAGGCGGAGGGGGAGGCCATCGCGGCGCGCATCCACGCCGGAACGGTGAACGTCGACGAGGGCTATGCCCCGGCCTGGGGCAGCACCGGCGCGCCGATGGGTGGGATGGGAGTGTCCGGGGTCGGTCGCCGCCACGGTGCGGACGGGCTCCTCAAGTACACCGAACCTCAGACCATCGCCACCACCCGCATTCTCAATCTCGGCGGACCACGCGGATTGCCGCCCAAGGTGTGGGCCAAGATCATGCCGCCGTTCGTGAAGGCGCTGCAGTACGTGCCGGGACGCTGACTTTCACCCCGGGGTGGTCGTTTACCCACCCTGGGGCGCCTGTCGCCGGTGAATTCCCGGGTGGAGGCTGTGGGTGATGGTTACACCCGCGGAGGCGCCCCTCATGAATTCTCGGCCGACACCAGCCGAACACCCCTGCCCTGGCATCCGGCGTGAGAACGTGGAGTTCTCCTCCGGCGGACAGCGCTGCGCCGCCTGGCTGTATCGCCCCCCATCGCCCACCTCGGCGGCGCTTCCGTGTGTCGTGCTGGCGCACGGCTGGAGCGGCGTGCGTGAACAACGACTCGACGCCTACGCCGAGCGGTTCGCGACCGCGGGATTCGCGGTACTGGTGTTCGACTACCGCTACTTCGGTGCGAGCGAAGGGGAACCCCGGCAACTCCTCGACCTCGACAGTCAGCTCGTCGACTGGGCCAGCGCTCTCGACTATGTGCGCAGTCGTCCCGAGATCGACCCCGACCGCATCGCGATCTGGGGCACTTCGCTGGCCGGCGGTCTCGTCCTGACGACGGCCGCGCGGGATCACCGGGTGGCGGCCGTGGTGTCGCAGGTGCCGTACGTCGACGGGCTGACGAACCTTCGCAGGCTCGGCATCGCGGGGTTGGCCCGCATGTCGGTGGCCTACCTGCGGGATCGGCTCGCGCAGTTACGACGTCGGCCGCCGCACATGTTCCCCGTCGTCGGGCCGCCGGGGTCGTTCGCGGCCATCACCACCCCCGATGCGGAGGCGGGATATCGCGCCATGGACCCGCCCGGTTCGACGTGGCGCAACGAAACTCCCGGACGCGTCGCGTTGCAGGCGGCGCTCTACCGGCCGACGAGGGCGGTCGCGCAGATCGGTTGTCCGGTCTTCTTCGCCATCGCCGACAACGACGTTGTCACCTTCACGCGTAGCGCTCGGAAGGCCGCGGCCAAGACCCCGGATGCCGAGGTACGCGAGTACCCGGGCGGTCACTTCGACGTCTACTTCGGTGATCTCTTCGAGAAGGTGGTGGCCGACCAGATCGAATTCCTGATCCGCACTGTGGGCGAGGGCCGGCCGCCGACCGTCTCGGAGCTCCTCAGACCCGGCCGAACACTGCCGGCCGCTTCTCCTGGAATGCCGCAACGCCTTCCGCGAAGTCGGGCGCGGCGAGCAGCACTTCCTGTCCCGTGCGCTCGCGGGCACAGGCGCTGTCGAGTTCGGTCAGCGTGGCATCGTTGACGGCGTCTTTGGTGAGGTGGAAGGCCTGCGGCGGTCCGTCGGCGAGACGTCGGGTCAGGGCATTTACCGAGTCGGCGAACTCGTCGTCGGAATAGACGTCCGAGATCAAACCGGCGTCGAGGGCGTCCCTTGCCGGAAGACGTTCGGCCAGTAGGGCCATCCTCATGGCGCGGGCTCGGCCGATCGATGCGGCGACGAGGGCGGTGGCGCCTCCGTCCGGCATCAGACCCACCTTCGTGAACGCCAGTAGGAAGTAGCTCGATTCGGTAGCGACAACGAGGTCGCAGGCCAGCGCGAGGGAGACCCCGACACCGGCTGCGGGACCGTTGACGGCGCCGATCACGGGACAGGGGAACGCCCGGACCGCGGCGACGACGCGATTGGCGGCGTCGATCGTGGCGGTGGACGGCGGGCCCGACACGTCGGGACTCGTTACCAGGTCGGCGCCCGTGCAGAACGCCCGGCCGGCCCCGGTGAGTACGGCGACCCGCACCTCGGCGTCACCCGAAAACTTGTCCAACGCGTCCGCAACGGCGTCGAGTATTTCGGTGGTGACGGCATTCATGCGGGAGGGCCGGTCGAGCGTGATGCGGAGGACGCCGTTGTCGACGGTCGTGTCCACACCGGGTAGGTCGGAAGTCATGAGGGTCCTTGGGTGTCGTGGGGGAGGAGGGACAGCGCGATTTTTCCTGCGGCCGATCGGGTTTCGAGGGCGCGCAGGGCGTCGGCAGCGTGTTCGAACGCATAGATGGTGGGTTCGGTGATCTGCAGTGCACCGGATTCGAGCAGCGGTTCCAGGGCGGCCCACTGCCGCTTCGTGTAGCCGGGATCGGTGCGCACGTACTCGGCCCACCCGGCTCCGAGGACCGAGATATTTCGGAGAAGAAGGCGATTGACCTTGACCGTGGGGATCTCGCCGCCGGTGAAACCGAGGACCACGAGTCGCCCGTTGGGTGCGAGGCTGCGCAGACTGTCGGTGAACCGGTCGCCGCCCACCGGGTCGAGGATGATGTCGACTCCGCGGCCGCCGGTGATCTCCCGGGCACGGTCTTTCCACCCGTCGAGGAGGACGACGTGGTCGGCGCGGTGGGCCTTCGCGATGCCGGCCTTCTCCTCGGTGCTGACCACGGCGATCGTCTCGAGTCCCAGAGCGGCCGCCACCTGGAGTGCGGCCACCCCGACACCCCCGGCGGCGCCATGGACCAGAACCGTTTCGCCGGCGCGGAACCGCGCGCGCTCGTCCAGGGCGAAGTGCACGGTGAGGTAGTTCAGGAGAAAACCGGCGCCGGCTTCGAGCGACACCGAGTCGGGCAACGGAAACACGGAGTGGGGTTCCACGGCCACGGTCTGCTGCCACGCGCCACCGGAGGCGAGTACCGCCACCCGCTGTGCGGCGCGAAAACCGCTGTCCTCCGGAGCTTCTCGTACCACTCCGGCGCCCTCGACACCGAGCACGCACGGAAGGTCGCGCACCACCTGGTAGCTGCCCGTGGTCTGCAAAAGGTCGGGAAAGGCTACCCCGGCGGCGTGCATATCGACGACGACGAGACCGGATCCGTCGGGTTCGTCGATCTCGGCGAGCCGGACACCGCTCGGTCCGGATTGAACAGTCAGTTGTTGGGCATACACGTGGCGATCTCCTCCGTCGGTCCCTGGACTATCCATACCAGACGCAACTTAACGTGCGCTAGGTAAAGCTGGCCATTGACCGTGCCCCGTCGCCATGGTACTAACTTTAACGAGCGATCAGTAATCATGCGTGAGTCGAAGGGTGTGACGTGCCGGAAATGACGGAGACGACGGAGGCAGCCGCATTGTGGGAGCGGCGCGGAGGCATCGGCATCATCACGCTGAACCGCCCCAAGGCGCTCAACGCGGTGAACGGCGCATTGTCGACCGCGGTGGGCAATCTGCTCGAGCAGGCCGAGAACGACCCCGAGGTGCGGGTCGTCGTGATCACCGGGTCGGGTCGCGCGTTCTGCGCTGGCGCGGACCTGAAGGAACTTTCCGTCGGTAAGGCCATCTCCGCTGACGGGCATCCGGAGTGGGGTTTCGCCGGATACGCGCAGCACTGGATCAGCAAGCCGACCATCGCCGCGGTCAACGGGTTCGCCCTGGGCGGCGGCACCGAACTGGTGCTGGCCAGTGACCTCGCGGTCATCGATGAAGGGGCGGCCCTCGGGTTGCCTGAGGTCAAGCGAGGATTGTTCGCGGCGGCGGGCGGGGTGATCCGTCTGCAGCAGCAGATTCCGAAGAAGGTCGCGCTGGAGATCGCGCTCACCGGCGAGCCGATCACCGCGGCGCAGGGCAAGGAATTGGGCCTGGTCAACCGGGTCGCCCCGGCCGGTACCGCCCTCGACGTCGCGCTCGAACTCGCCGAGCAGATCGCCGCGAACGCGCCGCTGTCTGTGCGCGAATCGAAGGCGATGATCCACCGCACCGCCACCGAAGACGACTGGGGCGACCGGGTATGGGAGGCGAACAATGCCGCCATTGCCACCGTCTTCTCCAGCGCGGACGCCAAGGAAGGGCCCACCGCGTTCGCCGAGAAACGCCTGCCGGTGTGGCAGGGCCGCTGAATGTGCCCTTCGCGCCTGTGAGTACTTCTTAACCGCGGGCGGTTAACAAGTACTCACGGCACCAGAACTCGGCCCGGTGTTCTGTCGACCCCGGACACCGGGCCGCCACCACTTTTTCTCCTCCTCGAAAGGGAACTCTCATGACCAACGCTGTCATCGTGGACGTCGTCCGCCTCGCCTCCGGTAAGGGCAAGCCGGGCGGCGCCCTGTCCGGCACCCACCCGGTCGAACTCCTCGCGCACGTCCTACGCAGCCTCGTCGAGCGCAACGGCATCGACCCCGCGCAGGTCGACGACGTCATCGGCGGCTGCGTCGGACAGGCCGGCGAGCAGGCCCTCAACATCTCCCGCACCGCGGTGCTGTCGGCCGGCTTCCCCGATTCGGTCCCGGCCACCACCGTCGACCGCCAGTGTGGCTCGAGCCAGCAGGCGGCGCACTTCGCTGCGCAGGGCGTCATCGCCGGCGCCTACGACATCGTGATCGCCGCGGGTGTCGAGTCGATGTCCCGCGTGCCGATGGGCACGACGACCCTCGGTCAGGACGCGTCCGGCCCGGGCATCGCGGCCCGCTACCCCGAGGGCCTGGTCAACCAGGGCATCTCTGCCGAACTGATCGCCGCCAAGTGGAAGTTCGACCGCGACGCCCTCGACGCCTACTCGGCCGAGTCGCATCGCCGCGCCGCCGAGGCCGCCGCGAAGGGGTTGTTCGACAAGGAGATCCTGCCGATCGAGGTGACCAACGCGGCCGGTGAGACGGTGACGCACCTCGTCGACGAGACCGTGCGCGCCTCGACCACGGCGGAGGGGCTGTCCGGGCTGAAGTCGTCCTTCTACTCCGAGAAGTACGCGGCCCGGTTCCCCGAGGCGCAGTGGCACATCACCCCGGGTAACTCGTCCCCGCTGACCGACGGTGCGTCCGGTGCACTGATCATGAGTGAGGAGATGGCCGCCAAGCTGGGCCTGACTCCGCGGGCGCGGTTCCGCTCGTTCTCCGTTGCGGGCGACGACCCGGTGTTCATGCTCACCGCCCCGATCCCGGCGACGAAGAAGATCCTCGCGAAGTCGGGGCTGAGCATCGACGACATCGACGCCTACGAGGTCAACGAGGCCTTCGCGCCGGTGCCGCTGGCGTGGGCGCACGAGTTCGGTGCCGACCCGGCCAAGCTGAACCCGCGCGGCGGTGCGATCGCCCTCGGTCACGCGCTCGGCTCCTCGGGCACCCGCCTGCTCGGCACGCTGGTCAACCAGCTCGAGGCCACCGGCGGACGCTACGGCCTGCAGACGATGTGCGAGGGCGCGGGCATGGCCAACGCCACCATCATCGAACGCATCTGATCACCGTCTTCTGACCACCTCTGCATTTTCGAAAGGCACAACATGATCGTCAACGACAGCGTTGCTCTCGTCACCGGCGGCGCCTCCGGCCTCGGACTCGCTACCACCAAGGCCCTGCTCGCCGACGGCGCCAGCGTCGTCATCGTCGACCTGCCCTCATCCAACGGTGAGACCGTCGCCAAGGAACTCGGCGACCGCGTCCGCTTCGCCGCGGGCGATGTCACCAGCGAGGCCGACGTGTCCGCCGCCCTCGACGTCGCGGAGTCCCTCGGCCCGCTGCGGGTAGCCGTCAACTGCGCCGGAATCGGCAACGCCATCAAGACCGTCGGCAAGAACGGCGCGTTCCCGCTGGCCGATTTCACCAAGATCGTCACCGTCAACCTGATCGGCACGTTCAACGTGACCCGTCTTGCTGCCGAGCGGATCGCGAAGACGGAGCCGATCGACGGCGAGCGCGGCGTCATCATCAACACCGCCTCCGTCGCCGCCTACGACGGCCAGATCGGTCAGGCCGCGTACTCCGCCTCGAAGGGTGGCGTCGTCGGCATGACCCTGCCGATCGCCCGCGACCTCGCCTCGCTGCTGATCCGCGTCAACACCATCGCACCGGGCCTATTCAAGACCCCGCTGCTCGGTTCCCTCCCCGAGGCCGCGCAGCAGTCCCTCGGACAGCAGGTGCCGCACCCGTCGCGTCTGGGCGACCCGTCCGAGTACGGCGCTCTGGCCGCGCACATCGTGTCCAACCCCATGCTCAACGGTGAGACCATCCGTCTCGACGGCGCCATCCGCATGGCACCGCGCTGATCGGCAACCCTGTGACACTGCGCGAGGACGGGATGATCACCACGGAGCCGATGTTCGCCGACTGGCGGACCTTCGAGGCCCTGCCGCTGACGCCCATCCTCGAGCAGGCACTGGAGTTGTTCAACGAGAACGGTTACCACGGCACGACGGTGCGGCAAATTGCCCGTCGTGTCGGGGTGACCGTCCCCGCCCTGTACTACCACCACGAGAGCAAGGAAGCCGTTCTCGTGGCACTGTTCGAACTGCAGATGCGCGAACTCAACGACCGCGCCGAGGCAGCCGCCCGCGAGGCCGGCGACCACGTGGTCGCGCAATTCTCCAACGTCGTCGAGGCGATCGTCCTGTACATGACGAACCGTGGGCGGCACGTCTGCCTCGACACCGAGCTGCGCCACGTCTCCGTGGACAGCCGGAGTCGGTACGCGGCCACGCGAAAACGACTCGAGCTCATGGTGATCGACCTGGTGTCCGAGGGTGTTGCCGTGGGTGCGTTCTCCGCCACCAACGTCGCCGAGACCGTGCGCGCTCTCCTCGGGATGCTCCAGTCCATTCCACGGTGGTACCAGCTCGGTGGGGCACTGACCCCCGAGCAGGTCGCCGAGCGTTACGTCGACATCGCTCTCCACACCGTCGGCTACCGACCCGCCCACTGACCGTTTCCCAGAGGAGCCGTCCCATGCTTTCCACAGCGTTTACCGAGACCTTCGGCGTCCGCCATCCGATCGTTCAAGGCGGCATGCAGTGGGTCGGTCGCGCCGAACTCGTCGCCGCCGTCGCCAACGCCGGTGCGCTGGGCCTGCTCACCGCGCTGACCCAGCCCACTCCGGAGGACCTCGCCAAGGAGATCGCCCGCACCCGCGAGCTCACCGACCAGCCCTTCGGTGTGAACCTGACGATTCTGCCGGCGATCACGCCGCCGCCGTACGAGGAGTACCGGCAGGTCATCATCGAATCCGGAATCAAGATCGTCGAGACGGCCGGCTCCAACCCTGCCCCCCATCTACCCGACTTCCACGCCGCGGGCGTGAAGGTGCTGCACAAGTGCACCAGCGTGCGGCACGCGATCAAGGCCCAGGACACCGGTGTCGACGGCATCAGCATCGACGGCTTCGAATGTGCCGGCCACCCCGGTGAGGACGACATCCCCGGGCTGGTGCTCATCGCGGCCGCCGCGGAACAAATCACCATCCCGATGGTCGCGTCGGGCGGGTTCGCGGATGGCCGTGGATTGGTCGCGGCACTCGCCCTCGGCGCCGACGGAATCAACATGGGTACCCGCTTCATGTGCACCGCCGAATCCCCGATTCACCAGAACATCAAGGAGGCGATCGTCGCGGGTAAGGAGACCGACACCGAGTTGATCTTCCGGCCGCTGCGTAACACGGCGCGTGTCGCGAGCAATACCGTGAGCCGTGAGGTCGTGGAGATCCTCGATCGGGGCGGCAAGTTCGAGGACGTCCGTGAGCTGGTCGCCGGTGCCCGCGGCCGCACGGTGTTCGAGAACGGCGACACCGACGCGGGTATATGGACCGTCGGCACCGTCCAGGGCATCATCCACGACATCCCTACTGCCGGTGAACTCGTCGAACGCATCGTCCGCGAGGCGGAGGCGCTGATCGCGGAACGTCTCGCGGGCCTGTCGGTTTCCGTCGGTGTGTGACCGAATCCTAGGAGAGAGACCATGCAGCGCACTATCTTCGAGAAGGATCACGAGGCGTACCGGGAGACCGTGCGCGAGTTCCTCGCCCGGGAGATCGAGCCCAACTACGAACGGTGGGAGTCCGACAAGCTGATCGACCGGTCGGCGTGGCTCGCCGCGGGCAAGTCCGGGCTCGTCGGACTCGGTGCGCCGGAGGAGTTCGGCGGCTCCGGCGTCAGCGACTACCGTTTTCGGTACGTCGTCGCCGAGGAAATCGCCCGCACCGCGACGACGTCATTCGGTTCGGGCCTGAGCGTGCACGACGACATCGTCATCCCGTACATCGTGAACCTCGGCACCGTCGAGCAGAAGCAGCGGTGGCTGCCCGGCATGGCCGCGGGGGAGCTGATCGGCGCGATCGCGATGACCGAGCCAGGCGCCGGCAGCGACCTGCAGGGCGTGAAGACCACCGCAGTGCGGGACGGTGACGAGTGGGTGATCAACGGCCAGAAGACGTTCATCACCAACGGTATCCACTCCGATCTCGTCATCGTCGTCGCCCGCACCGACCCGAACGCCGGTTCCAAGGGGTTCTCGCTCTTCGTCGTCGAGCGGGGCATGCCCGGCTTCGGTCGTGGTCGCAAGCTGCACAAGGTCGGACTGGCCGGTCAGGACACGGCGGAGCTCGTGTTCGAGGACGTGCGGGTGCCCACGACCAATCTGCTCGGCACCGAGGGGCGCGGTTTCGTCCATCTCATGGAAAACCTGCCACTCGAACGTATTTCGATCGCGGTCAACGCAATCGCCGCGGCGAAGGCGGCTTACCAGTGGACCAGGGACTACGTGTTCGAGCGCAAGGCGTTCGGCAAGCCGATCGGCGATCTGCAGAACACCCGGTTCGCGCTGGCGGAGATGCTCACCGAGATCGAGGTGACCGAATCGCACATCGACCGCTGCGTACTCGCCTTGAACGCAGGTGAACTCACCGCCGTCGACGCGTCGAAGGGCAAGTGGTGGGCCAGTGAACTACAGAAGCGAGTGGTCGACCGCTGCGTCCAACTGCACGGCGGCTACGGCTACATGATGGAGTACCCCATCGGCCGCGCGTACGTCGACAGCCGTATCCAGACGATCTACGGCGGAACCACCGAGATCATGAAGGAAATCATCGGGCGCGATATCGCGTCACAGTAGGCGGCTCCGCCGCCTGTGAGTGGTTAACGAGTCTCTGGACTCCTTAACCACTCACAGGCGCGAAGCGCCTAGAGCAGGCGGGACTTCGCGTCGGCGTACTCGCGCATGAGCCGCTCGACAACCTCGGCCGCCGGGACGACTGCGTCGACGGCACCGATTCCCTGACCGGCACCCCAGATGTCGCGCCACGCCTTGGACTCCGACTTTTCGTTGGTACCGAAATCCATTGCGCTCGCCTCAGACACCGGGAGGGTTGCGGGATCATATCCGGCCGCTTCGATGCTGCCGCGGAGGTAGTTGCCGTGCACGCCGGTGAAGAGGTTGGAGTAGATGATGTCCGAGGCGGTGGAGTCGACGATCATCTGCTTGTAGGCGGCGTCGGCGTTGGCCTCTTCGGTGGCGATGAAGGCGGACCCGATGTAGGCGAGGTCGGCGCCGGCGGCCTGCGCGGCGAGTACCGAACGTCCGTGGGCGATCGAACCGGACAGCAACACGGGGCCGTCGAACCATTCGCGGATTTCCTGCAGCAACGCGAACGGTGACTGAGTGCCTGCGTGTCCGCCCGCACCCGCGGCGACGGCGATCAGGCCGTCGGCACCCTTCTCGACGGCCTTCTTGGCGAACCTGTTGTTGATGACGTCGTGCAGGACGATGCCGCCGTAGGAATGGACGGCGTCGTTGACGTCGGTGCGGGCGCCGAGGGAGGTGATGACGATCGGGACCTCGAACTCGACGACGGTGGCGAGGTCCTCGTCGAGCCGGTCATTGCTCTTGTGGACGATCAGGTTCACCGCGTAAGGGGCGGACGGCGACTCCGGGTTGTTGGCGTCGTGCTTAGCGAGCTCTTCGGTGATGCGGGTGAGCCACTCCCGCAGTACCGGCTGCGGCCGCGCGTTGAGGGACGGGAACGAGCCCACCACGCCCGAGGTGCACTGGGCGATCACCAGGTCGGGACCGGACACGATGAACATCGGCGAGGCCACGACGGGCAGGCGCAACCGGTCTCGGAGAATGGGGGACAGGCTCATGAAAGCTCCTTGCTGTGGGGGTTCTACGACTGGGAGAGCTGGGCGGCCATCAGCGGAATGAGCGCTTGCAGACCTTTCACCGGGCGGACCATCACTGTGAACGACGTGATCTGGTCGTTGTCATTCCAGTGCACTATGTCGACGCCGTGCACATGGACGCCGTCGAGTTCGGTGGCGAATTCGAGGACGGCGGAGCGGTCGCCGTACCACTCCTCGCGGTAGTGGAAGCCGGTGCCGGTGAACACCGTGAGTGCCGCGCGCAGGTACGCGAGGACCTTGGCTTTTCCTTCTTGCGGTGTGAACACGGCGGGGGAGGAGAACACCGCGTCTTCCGCGATCAGGGCGTCGAGGGCGCCCAAGTCGTGGTTGTCGACCACCTGGTGCCAGCGGGTGACGACGCGCGGGGCTACTGGGAGTGCGGCGTTCATCCGGCCAGCATGACACGCCAACTGAACGAGCGCTAGAACGGATCCGTCACACGGGCTCGAGCAGTTCGGGTCCGTTGTTGCGCGGGGAGTTGACGGCGGTACTTACCTCGTATGGCTCGAGACGGGGCTCGGGAATCGACGCGATCAGTGCATCGACCTGTTCGCGCTCGGTCAGGGTGGGGTCGAGCCAGCGTTCCTGGAAGCTAGGTGGCAGGACCACCGGTGAACGGTCGTGAATGTGGCCGAGGACGTCGGTGGCCTGGGTGGTGAGCACCGTGGTGGTCCAGAGCCACCTGTTCGGGTCGTCCTCCGGAAGGGAGGGGTCGGGCCACAGTTCGTAGAGGCCGGCCATCGCCAGCACCCCGTCGCCGTGCAGGAAGTACGGGATCTTGGTGCCGTCGTCTCGCTTCAACCACTCGTAGTAACCGTCGGCGGGAATGATGCAGCGCCGTCGGGCGGCGGCCTTCCGAAATGCGGGCTTCTCCGTGATCGACTCGGATCTGGCATTGATGAGTTTGTTGCCGATCTTCACGTCCTTCGCCCACGGCGGCACCAGCCCCCACTTCGCAGTCCGGAGCTGACGGACGGGGTCGGCGTCGGGTTCGGCACGCGGCGGGCGTTCCAGCACGACCCGGACCTGCTGGGTGGGAGCGACGTTGTAGGACGGACCCAGCTCCTCACCGACGATCTCGGCGACCTCGAAGATGGACCGCAGTTCCTTGTCCGTGGTGGTGCTGGCGTACCGTCCGCACACTTTTCGGTCTCCTCGCTCGGGTTCTCGCCCCGGTCCGCGAGCCGCGATGAGTTTTCCTCGGCCCGGCAGTCTGTCTTTTCGAGGGAACGGAACACGCTCCCCACCCCGTCACCTTCTACCTTCGGAGATCGCCATGACCTCGACACCACATTCCACCGCAAAGACCGCCGGACCGCTCGGTTCTGCCGAGAACGCGGCACCGGTCGGGCGTAAGGCGAGGATCGCCGGGCTGATCATCACCGGTCTGGTCACCGCTTTTCTGCTTTTCGACGCGATCATCCACATCGCGAACATTCAGTCCGTTCGCGACGCGATGGCCGAACTCGGTTTCGACGAGAACATTGCCGTCGTGATCGGAATCGTGATGTTGGTCTGCCTCGTGCTGTACCTGGTTCCGGCGACGAGCATTCTCGGTGCCGTCCTCCTGACCGGATACCTCGGCGGCGCGGTGGCGACCAACATGCTCACCGAGCAACCGCTGTTCAGCACCATTCTGTTCCCCGTCTACGTCGGCATCTTCGTGTGGGGCGGGCTGTGGCTGCGCGACGCCGGGGTCCGCACGATCATGCCGATCCGGCGTTGAGGGGTCGGATGCGCCGGAATTTCTGCGAGACGTGTTGAAGGAAGTTGCCGTCGGCCTCGGCGCCGACGGCGTCGATGGCCACATCACTCGCCCGGCACCCATGAGCCAGGACGACTTGGCCGCGTACAGCCCGACCGGCCCCGCTCCGAACACCACGACGGTGTCGCCTTCGACGATGTCGCCGAGTTGTGCACCGAAGTAGCCGGTGGCGAGGGCGTCGGTGAGGAGTAGCGCGTCCTCGTCGTCCATCCATTCGGGGATTTTGGCGGGGCCCACGTCGGCGAACGGCACGCACCCGAACTCCGCTTGTCCACCGTCGTAGCCACCGCACGTGTGGGAGTACCCGTAGATGCCGCCCACAGCGGTGGCGTTCGGGGTCACGTTGTGACAGTTCGAGTAGAGGCCGCGTGCGCAGAAGTAACACGAACCGCAGTACACGTTGAACGGGACCATCACCCGGTCGCCGCGCTGCACGTTCTGTACCGACGGGCCGACCTCCTCGACGACGCCGATGAACTCGTGGCCGAACGTCATGCCGACCCGGGTGTCGGGCATCATGCCGTGGTACAGATGCGGGTCCGATCCGCAGATCGCCGCCAATGCCACCCGCACGATCGCGTCGTTGGGGCAAGTACCGCGTCGGCCCGAACAAAACACGTGGCGCGGCGGGGCGGCCCAGCGTTCATGGTGGGTGAATGGATGTGAACAACATGTTTCTTCTAAAGTCAAGGGTTGACGGATGTCTTGTGCGTGAGATTACATCTTAGCGGTAAGCCTTTGAGGGCTTAAGTAAATGCCTCGACACAACCCTGAGGATGCTCATGACGACGGTATCGCCCGCCATGGCTGCCACAGCTGAGATGATCAGCGCCCGACTCGAACGCCTGCCCATGAGCAGGTGGCACATCAAGGCGCGCGTCATCGTCGGAGCCGTCACGTTCTTCGACGGCTTCGACCAGCTGATGATCGCCTACTCGCTTCCCGTTCTCACTCCCAAGTGGAACCTCACTCCGTCCTCGATCGCCTGGGTCATCGCGATCGGCGGTATCGGCATGCTGGTCGGCGCACTCGCCGGCGGCTGGTTCGCCGACCGCGTCGGACGCCTCAACGTCATCATCGCCTCACTCGCCCTGTATGCGGTGATGAGTCTCGGGATGGCGTTCACCGACAGCCTGATGCTGTTCCTCGTCTTCCGATTCGTGCAGGGTATCGGCCTCGGCGCCGAAGTCCCGGTGGCCGCAAGCTACATCGGGGAGATCACCAAGGCCCACAAACGAGGACGCTTCGTCCTCCTCTACGAGGTCATCTTCCCCGTCGGCCTCGTCATGTCGGCCGTCGTGTCGGCCTGGGTGGTGCCGAACTTCGGCTACAAGATCCTGTTCGCCCTCGGCGCGCTGCCCGTCCTTCTGCTGCCGTTGCTGTGGAAACTCCCGGAATCGCCGCGCTGGCTGGCCTCCCGCGGACGCTTCGAAGACGCGAACAAGGCGATGACGCAGATCGAACGTGAGATCACCGACAGGTACGGCAAGACTCTGCCTACCCCGCAACCGCTGCCCGCTGTCGCGGTCGACGTCCGCCGCGGCCGGTTCATCGAAGCTTTCCAGGGCGTCTACCTGCGCCGCACGCTGATGCTCGCCGCGATCTGGGGATGCGCCTACTTCGTCAATTACGGCATCGCCTCCTGGCTGCCGTCGCTCTACCACTCCGCGTTCGACGTCAGCGTCGACACGGCGCTGCACTACAGCATCGTCACCAGCGTCGCCGGTCTGCTCGGCTGTGTCCTCGTCGCGTTCCTCATCGACAACCTCGGACGCCGCATCTGCATCACCGCATCGATGGTCCTGTGCTCGTCGCTGCTGTTCTTGCTGGCCGCGACTGGTGCGGACACCGCAACGAAGGTGCTGTTCTGGTCAGCCGGATCCGCCCTGTTCGTCTTCGCCGTCAACATGGCGCTGTACGTCTACACCGCCGAGCTGTATCCCACCCGGATGCGGGCCATCGGCTGCGCCATCGGCGGCGCGAGCGGTCGCCTCGGCATCATCGTCGGACCGCTGGTCGTCGGCGCCATCCTCGGCGGCGGCGGCTCCCTCACCATGGTCTTCGGAATGTTCGCTGCCGTGGCCCTGATCGGTGCCCTCGTGGTCGGCTTCTTCGCCGTCGAAACCCGCGAGAAGACCCTCGAGGAGATTTCACAGTGACCGCTCTCGACTTCCGTGAAGCGACGCTGCCGTTCGCTCCGATCGCCGATCGCATCTTCGTCGGCGGAACTTGGCGGCAGGGGACCGGGCCGGCCTTCGAGGTCACCGACCCGTCCACCGGCGAGGTCCTGCAGGTCGTGCACCAGGCGACGACCACCGACGTCGACGAGGCGGTCCGTCGGGGTCGCGCCGCCGCCGAGGACCCAGCCTGGCGCAGCCTGCTGCCGCATCAGCGGGCGAAGTTCCTGCACCGCATCGCCGACGCGATCGAGGCGAACACATCCCGGCTGGCACTGTTGCAGAGCTACAACACGGGCAAGACCGTCGCGGAAACCACTGCGCTGGTCGGCAGTGCCGCGGGTACGTTCCGGTACTTCGCTGCGGTCCTCGAGACCGCCGACGAAGACCTGACCACGCCGCGCGGCAACTACCTCACGATGAGCGTCCACGAACCCATCGGCGTGATCGGTGCCATCGCGCCCTGGAACTCGCCGGTGGCCAGCGACGCCCAGAAGATCGCGCCCGCCCTCGCCGCGGGCAACGCCGTCGTCCTCAAGCCCGCCGAGTGGACACCGCTGGTGTCGCTGGAACTGGCTCGAATTCTCGACGAGACCGGCCTGCCCGCCGGACTGCTGTCGGTGCTCCCGGGGAAGGGCTCGGTGGTCGGTGACGCGATCGTCCACCACCCCGGTGTCGGGAAAGTGACGTTCACCGGCGGCACCAACACCGGCCGCGCCATTGCCCATGCCGCGGCCGAGAAGTTGATGCCCGTCTCGCTCGAGCTGGGCGGTAAGTCGCCGACCATCGTGCTGGACGACGCCGACATCGACGCGGCGGTCAACGGCGTGATGTACGGGATCTTCTCGTCGACCGGGCAGAGCTGCATCGCCGGATCCCGGTTGTTCGTCGACCGCCGGATCTACGAGGAGTTCCTCGCGAAACTGGTGGCCAAGACGCAGCAACTGCGACTCGGTCCCGGCCGCGAACCGGACACCCAGGTGGGACCGATGGTCCACCGCAAGCACCGCGACAGCGTCGCCGCATACGTCGACCTCGCTCGCGAAGAGGGCGGACGAGTGCTGTGCGGCGGGGCGATCCCCGACGACGAACGGCTCCGCGACGGCGCGTACTACCTGCCGACGATCATCGACGGGCTCCCCAACACGTCACGCACGTGTCAGGAGGAGATTTTCGGGCCGGTGCTGGTGGTCCTGCCGTTCGACGGTGAGGCCGATCTGGTGGCACAGGCTAATGATTCGGTGTTCGGGCTGGCGTCGGGAATCTGGACCGGCGACTATCGCCGGGCCTGGAAACTCGCCCGCCGACTACAGGCCGGGACGGTGTGGATCAACACCTACAAACAGTTCAGCATCTCCACGCCGTTCGGCGGCGTCAAGGAAAGCGGGCTGGGAGTCGAGAAGGGGCGCAGCGGTATCGCCGCCTACTCGCGGCAGAAGAGCATCTACTGGGGCCTCGACGAAGAACCCAACCCCTGGGCTGATTGAGCGACCCGCTCGTGGGCTGATTGAGCGACCCGCTCGTAGATAGGGCGTACAGAAAAATCTCCCACCACCTCTGTACGCCCTATTACTTTAGCGCTAAGATATTGAGACCTAAGCAACTGGAGGCACGCGATGAATCAACCCATAGCCCGGCTGCGGTGCCTGCGCTCCGTGGAGCTGCGGACGCAAGCCAGCACGGAATCCACCGAGTTCTATTCGGAGGTGTGGGGACTGCGCGTGGTCGAGCAGGGCACGGACGGTGCCTGGCTGCGGGGGACCGGTGAGCACCACCACGCGCTGCAACTCACCCAGGCCGAGCGGAACGGCCTCGGCCGCATCACCTTCGCAGTCGCCACACCCGCAGAGGTCGACGTGGCCGCCCGCAGACTCGAGTCCTGGGGTGTTCCGATCGTCAGCGGGCCGGGTCCCGTCGACGACCTCGGTGGTGGATACGGTGTGAGCCTCGTCGACCCCGAAGGTCGCGTCGTCGAGCTGCTCGCCGATGCGCTGGCGGTCCCGAAGCTCGGCCGGGAGGACGCCGTCCCGGTGGGCGTCACGCACGTCGTCCTCAACACCGTCGACATCGACGCCGCGGTGAAGTTCTACTGCGACGTCCTGGGCATGCGGGTCTCCGACTGGTCCGAGCATCAGATGGCGTTCCTGCGCTGCAACACCGACCATCACAGCATCGCGTTCAACCAGGCCGAGTGGACGTCGGTGAATCACGTCGCCTACGAGATGCCCACCGTCGACCACTTCATGCGCGGCATCGGGCGGCTTCGGCACCACGGCACCGTGCCGCTGTGGGGTCCCGGCAAGCACGGCCCCGGCGACAACACCTTTTCGTACTTCGCCGACCCGGCGGGGCTGGTGTGCGAGTACACCTCCGGCATCGCGCAGGTCGACGAGGACCGGTGGCTCTGCAAAGTGTGGCGACGGGTGCCGGAACTCTCCGACCTGTGGGGCACCGCGGGCCCGCCGTCCAAGCAGGTCCGCGACCACATGGCCGGCATCCCCGACCCCGGCGCGTTCGAGCGGTTCGATCTCGGGCGGGCGTCGTGACGCACGTCGTCGAATCCGGTTCCGGCCCCGCACTGCTGATGCTGCACGGCATCGGTGGCAGTGCAGACAGTTTCGCACCGCAGTTCGACGAACTGTCGGACCCGCTGCGATTGCTGGCCTGGGACGCTCCCGGGTACGGCCGCAGCGAGGACCCGGGCCGTCCGTTCGACCTCGACGACTACGCCGACGCAGCGGCCGACGTGATCCGCGACCGCTGCGGTGATGCTGGGGCACACGTCCTGGGTATGTCGTGGGGCGGGGTGATCGCGACCCGCATCGCCCTGCGTCATCCCGACCTCGTGCGAAGCCTCCTGCTCGGCAGTTCGACCGTAGGTTCGGGGGCCGACGGCGAGACTGCCGGCCGGATGCGAACCCGGGCTGCAACGCTTGCTCAGCAAGGCGCCGAAGCCTTTGCGGCGGAACGCGCCCCACGCCTGTTGTCCGGAACGGCCGCGGCCGAACTGACAGCGAAGGCCACGGCGATCATGGCCGCGTCGATCCGGCTCCCCGGCTACGGGTACGCCGCCGACTCCATGGCAGCCACCGATCACACCGCCGATCTCGCGAAGATCGACATCCCGACCCTGGTCCTGAGTGGGGACGAGGACACCGTGACGGGAATTCCTGCGAGCCAGGTGCTGGCCGGCGGTATTCCGGGTGCCGTCTTCGTGACCGTCAGGGGTGCAGGACATCTCGCGAACCAGGAGCGACCGGACGCGTTCAACGCCTGGGTCGAATCCTTCATTTTCATCACCGAACGCCTACGCAACCACCTCTAGAGAAGGAGCACGACATGACACCCGACTACGGCACCGCCGACCTGAAGGAATTCACCGATTCGCTGATCCTGACCCGTGGCTCCCGCCACGAGGACTGGGACACCCTCGGGTTCCAGGCCAAGGCCGGTGACCAGTTCAAGCGCGCACAGATCCGCTACGTCGGTTCCGGAGCCACCGGGAACCACGACAACGACAACCGGACCATCCCGTCGCGCGGATTCACCTTCTCCAACATGCTCCTTCCCCCCGGCGCCGAGGGCCCCGAGCACACCCACCACGACGCCGAAGAGGCCTTCTTCGTCCTCGAGGGTGAGGTCGAGGTCGGTGTTCACCGCGACGGCAAGGTGGAGAAGCGCACCCTCGGCTACCGAGACATGATCGTCGTCCCGGCCGGTGTGCCCCGCAGCCTGAAGAACAACGGCGACAAGGACGCCCTGTTCTGCGTCATCATCGGCGCGCAGAAGCCGCAGATCCCGACGTACCCCGAGACGTCGGCCATGCACGGTGTGACACGGGACTGATCGTGAATCTCGACGGGAAATCCATCGTCGTCACCGGTGCCGGGCGTGGCCTCGGTCTGGCCATCGCCCGCCGGCTCGGTGAGGACGGCGCCGATCTGTGGCTCGCCGACATTCGCGAGGACTGGGGAGAGTCGGCGGTGGAGAGCCTGCGCGCCGACGGCGTGAAGGCACAGTTCGTCCACGTCGATCTGTGCGACGCCGAATCCGTCTCCGCAATGGCGGCCACCGTGACCTCAGGTGGCCCTCTGTACGGGCTCGTCAACAACGCGGCCCTCGCGGATGGAGTAGGCGGCAAGCCGATTCACGAACTCGACATCGACGAGTGGGACAAGGTGCTGGGCGTCAACCTGCGCGGCACCTTCCTCGTGAGTAGGGCGATCATTCCCGCCATCATCGGGAACGGAGGCGGACGAGTCGTCACCATCGGCTCCGACGCCGCCCTGTACGGCTCACCCCGTCTTGCGCACTACATCGCCTCCAAGGGTGGGGTGGCCGCCCTCACCCGGGCCATGTCACGCGACCTCGGCCCGCACGGCATCACCGTCAACACCGTCTCGCCCGGTCTGACCGAAAGCGAATCGGCGCAGAAGGTTCCGGAGCACCGGCATGAGCTGTACCGCCTCAACCGGGCACTCGAGCGGCCGCAGAAACCGTCCGATCTGGTCGGTGCCGTCGCGTTCCTGATGGGGCCCGAGGCGTCGTACATCACCGGTCAGCAACTCGTCGTCAACGGCGGATTCGTCCTGCACTAGAGAAGGGGACCACGTCGTGGACCTGCAACTGAAAGACCGCACCTACCTGGTGACCGGCGGAAGCTCGGGAGTCGGGCTCGCCACCGTCGCGATGCTGCTCGAGGAGGGTGCCAACGTCGTCACCTGCGCGCGCGACCGCGACCGGCTCGATTCCGTGATCGCACCGCTGCCCGGCAGCGACCGCGTCCTCACCGCGTCCTGTGACGTGCGGGACCCGGCCGCGGTCGCCGCACTCGTCGAGGCGGGGGTCGAGCGGTTCGGTGGACTCGACGGTCTGGTCAACAACGCAGGCAAGTCCCGCATGGTCCCGCGCGGCGAGGCAACCCTCGACGACTGGCGCGACGAACTCGACCTCAAGTTCTCCAGCGTCCTCAACACCGTCGAGGCCGCCCTGCCACTGCTGCGCAAGTCCGACGCCGCGGCCATCGTCAACATCTCGGCGGTGCTCGCGCGGCAGCCCGAGCCGCGGCTGGTCACCACCAGCGCCGCCCGGGCCGGACTGCTGAACCTCAGCAAGTCGCTGTCGCTGGAACTCGCGGCCGACGGCATCCGCGTCAACTCGGTGTCGCTGGGACTAGTCGACACCGGCCAGTGGCGGCGCCGCTACGAGGAATCCGGCACCGACGCCACCTTCGCCGAATGGGAGGCGGAGATCGCCCAGGACCGCGGCATCGGACTCGGCCGGTTCGGCCGCGCCGACGAGGTGGCGGCCATGATCGTGACCCTGCTGTCTCCCCGCTCGTCCTATGTGACGGGCACCAGCCTCGACGTCTGCGGAGGCGTCGCCCGTTATGTCTGAGAGGAACACCATGTCGGTAGGAAATGGGGGCGACCTGCTCGTCCAGGTGCTGCGCGAGGCCGGTGTCGACACCGTGTTCGGCATCGTGAGTGTCCACAATCAGCCCCTGGTGCAGGCGGTCAGCAAGCACCTGCGGTTCGTGCCGGTCCGGCACGAGGCCACCGCGGTCAGCGCGGCCGACGGGTATGCCCGGGCCACAGGCGGACTCGGCTGCGCCCTGACGAGCACCGGCACCGGTGCCGGCAACGCGGCCGGCTCGCTGATCGAATCGCTCAGTGCCGGAACGTCGGTGCTGCATGTAACGGGCAACGTCGAGAGCCGGTACCTCGGCTCGGGTCGCGGGTTCATCCACGAGACCAAGGATCAGCTGGGGATGCTGACGGCGACGTCGAAGCATGCCGCCACCATCCTCGATACCGACAGTGCAGGAAAGACACTGCGGGAGGCGGTCGCCCAGGCTCTGGCAACGCCCGGCGGCCCGGCGAGCATCGAGTGGCCGATCGACCTGCAGTACGCCGAGCACGACATCGACGTGGTCGAACAGGTGTCGGAGAGCGCCCGGACCCCCGACGCCGACGAACTCGCTGCGGCACTGTCGTTGCTGGCAGCGGCCGAGCGCCCCGTCATCTGGGCCGGCGGCGGCGTCGCACGAGCCGGTGCCGAGCTGACCGAACTGGTGGAGCGGTGGGGAGTCCCGTTGCTCACCAGCAACTCCGGTCGTGGAGCCGTGCCCGAGGACCATCCGCTGTGCATCGGCAACTACGGCAACACGCCGGTGGGCCGGGAACTGCTCCAGGACGCCGACCTGCTGCTGTCGCTGGGAACCCACTTCCGGTCCAACGAGACCGGCGACTACTCCATGCCCGTTCCCGCCGTGCACGTGCAGGTGGACGTCGATGCCGCCGCGCTCGGCCGCGTGTACCCCGCACAGGCCGGGGTAACCGCCGAGATCGGAACGTTCCTTCGGGCACTCACCGATCTGGCTCCGGCCGACGCCGCCTGGACCGAACGTGCCCGCACCACCCGCGAACTCGTCCGCAGCAAGCAGCGCGCCGGACTCGGCGATCACGCCGTGCTGTGCGACGCAGTGCGTGCCGCGTTCCCGCAGGATTCCGTCATCGCCCGTGACGTCACCATTGCGTCGAGTTCCTGGGGCAACCGGCTGCTGCCGATGTTCGACCCCAAGTCCAACGTTTTCCCCCGCGGCGGTGGCATCGGGCAGGGTCTGGGCATGGCCATCGGTTCCGCATTGGCCGACGAAACCCGGCCCACCCTGGCGCTCGTCGGCGACGGCGGCCTGGCCGTCCACTTCGGCGAGATCCTCACCATGGCGCAGGAGAAGCCGTGGCTGGTGCTGCTCGTGTTCAACGACGGCGGCTACGGCGTACTCCGCAACATGCAGAAGGGCGGGGGTGACGACACCTACGCGGTCGACCTCGTCACGCCCGACTTCCCGCTGCTCGCCCAGTCGATCGGGGTGCCGTACCTGCGGATCGGCGGTGCCGAAGAGGCCCATGCCGTGCTCGCGGACGCGGTCTCGCGGCAGGCGCCGGTGATCGTCGAGGTGGATCTCGCCGCGTACGGCGACATGCCCGCGCCATTCACGCCTCCCGTCACAGTGCCCGGAAAGGATGCGAAATGACCACGGTCGCAGTGTGCGGTGGCGGAATCGGGGGACTGGCCACGGCCATCGCTCTCCGCGAGCTCGGTCTCGATGTCACCGTGTACGAGCAGACGAAGCAGTTCGCACGCGTCGGCGCCGACATGAACCTCACCCCGAACGCGGTCCGCGCACTCGACGGACTGGGCGTCGGTGCAGAAATCCGCGAGTCCGCGGCCCGGCCCCAGTTCCGGCTCAGCCGAACCTGGGACACCGGAGTCGAAACCTCGCGGCTACCGATGGGTGATACAGCGGAACAGCAGTACGGTGCACCGCAGTTGACGATGCACCGCGGCGACCTCATGACTGCCCTCGAGAATCGGCTGCCCCCGGGCGTCGTGGAAATGGGCCGGCGGGTCAGCGGCGTCGGCGACGGACGCATCGAATTCACTGACGGCAGTAAGGCTTCCGCAGATGTGATCGTGGGTGCCGACGGTATCCACTCCGCGGTCCGGACCGCTCTTCTCGGACAGGAGCGACCGACGTTCACCGGAGTCGTGGCTTTCCGTGCCGTCGTCCCCACCGAACGCGTCGGTGAACTCCCGAACCTCGACTGCTTCACCAAGTGGTGGGGGCCGGATTCGTCGACGCAGATCGTCACCTTCCCCCTCAACCAAGGCAAGGACATCTTCGTCTTCGCCACCTGCGGTCAGGAGGAGTGGACCGAGGAATCCTGGACCACCCCGGGTTCGGTCACGGAGCTGCAGGACCTCTACCGCGGCTTCCACCCCGACGCACGAGCCCTGCTCGACGCCTGCGACGTCGTCCTGAAATCGGCTCTCTACGTGCGTGACCCGCTGGAGTCGTGGACGGACGGAACCTCGGTGCTCCTCGGCGACGCGGCACATCCGATGATGCCATTCATGGCACAGGGCGCCGGCATGGCCATCGAAGACGCCGTGGTACTGGCCCGCTGCCTCGGCATGTTCGACGAACCCGCGGTCGCGCTGCAGACCTACCAGCACACCCGCCTGCAGCGCACCTCACGCATCCAGCGCGGCTCCCGGTCCAACGAATGGCTGAAGGTCGCAGGCAACGGCGACTGGGTCTACGAATACGACGCCTGGAGGGTGCCGCTCGAGTCGGCCGCCGTGCGGGCAGGAGCGTGACCGCATTCGCTCACAAGAGGACGGCGGCGATCTCCCCGGCCGTGACGCGGGCGAGTTCCACGAAGAACGGTATGCGCTGGTCGATCATGAGTTCGGTGGGTCCGCGTAGTCCGAGAGCGAACCGGACGACTCCGTCGGAGTCGCGAATCGGCAACCCTATGGTGCGGAAGTCGGGGGTCAGCTCCTCGTCGTTGAAACCGTATCCACGCTCACGGGTGCGGTGCAGTTCCTCTCGAATTCCGGCGACGTCCGTAATAGCGCGGGACGTGGTGGCCGTCCGCGGTAGCGAGGCGAGTTCGGCGTCGTCGGTGTCCGACCACGCGAGGAACACCTTGCCCAAGGCGCTGGCGTGCAGGGGAAGCCGAACACCCTGCAGCACATGCCCGTCACTTTCCCGCCACCGGCTGAAGCCCAAGAGCACGACGTCGTGACCGTGCCGCATGGCCAGTGAGGCGGACGCCCCCGTGGTGGCCGCCAACTGCTCGAGATAGGGCTCGGACAGATAAATGCGGTGCTGCCGGTAAGAGATCTGACCGTACGCGGCCAGGGCACTTCCCAGGCGGTACCGGCCCGACGTCGCATCCTTGTCGAGGAAGCCGGCATCGACCAGGGACTGGAGCAGGCGATGGGTGGTGCTCACTGCGAGGTCCTGGCGTTTGGCGATCTCCGAGACGCCCAGCTCCTCACCCCCACCGAAACAGGAGAGCATCGTCAGGGCCCGCGACACCGTCCGAACTCCCACAGCACGTGAGTCGGTCACCAAAGGTCCTTTCGTCGGCCGGAACGGCGTCCCGGGCAGAAGGCACCATACTTTCCGCCTGCCGGAAAACGGCGGGCCTCGCGTGTGCCGAATGTCCAGCGCACGCCGGTGAACTGGGTTTCCGGAACTTGTCAAGGTTTCCGATCTGTAGAAAACAAACAGGAGGAAATCGGGGGCGGGGGACATAGCGTCAACGGTCGTCACACCTGACGATTCATCCGTTGAAGGAGTTCCCCACATGTCCCGCTTACGTCGACTGCCACGAGCCGCCGCCGCGCTCGCCATGATCCCGCTGGCCGGGTTGGCGGTGGCGTGTGGTTCTTCCGAGGAGCCCGGAGGAGCCAGTGCCGGTGCGGACGTCACTCTGAAGGTCTTCGATCCGGGCAACTCGGGCGCCATCGCTGTCGGAAAGCGCGACGGAACCTACGACGATGCCCTTGCATCACTCGGTGCGAAGATCGAATGGGTCAAGACCACACCCGGATTCAGTTCCAACCTCAAACTTTTCAACACCGGTGAACTCGACATCCAGACCGGCGCGTACAGCCCGGTGGTGGGGGCGCTGTCCAAGGATGTGGGGGTGCGGATCTTCGCGACCTCCGACCCGTACAACAAGGATCAGGCAGGCATCATCGCCCGGCCCGAATCCGGGATCAGGACGGTCGCGGATCTCGCCGGGAAGCGGATCGCGGTGAACCCCGCCGGTAAGGGCGAGTACATCACCCTGAAGGCGCTGACCCAGGCGGGTGTTCCCATCGACTCCGTCGAGCGGGTGCCGTTGCAGCAGGCCGACGCCGCGTCGGCGTTCTCCACCGGGCAGGTCGACGCCTGGGCGTCGTTCCTGATCCCGTACCAGGAGGCGAAGGCGAAGGGGGCGGTCGAAATCGTCACCGAAGCGGGCATCGGCTCGGTGGACAGCACCATCATCGCCGGCCGTACCGAGGTGCTCGAGGAACATCCCGAGGTGGTCGCGAAGTTCCTCGAAGTGACGCAGCAGCTCACGGAGAAGCAGCGCCAGGATCCTGCGTCGTTCGAGAACGTCTTCGAGAAGACCGGGCCGCGGGCGCTCTCGGGTCAGCGACTCGAAGACGCGATCGAGCTGGGCGGCCGCATCACCAACTTCCGGTACCCGACGGCCGCCGATGCCGCCGACCTGGAGTCGATTGCGGCGTTGTTCGCCGAGAACGGAGTCATCCAGCGGCCGCTGAAGGGCAGTGACGTCATCTTCGATCTCCCTGCCGGACTCGACAGCGCGTCGGCCCAGGGTAAGTGAGTTCGGTGGTGACCCTGACGGAACCCGTGCGCGACACGGCACCGGGAACCCTGACACTGGAGACACCCCGCTATCGCCGCACCCGGGAACGGCCCCGCTGGATCTCGATTCCCCTCCGATTCCTCGTCCCCGCGCTGCTCGTGGCCGGGTGGTGGATCGGGTCTTCCACGGGCATCCTCAGCCCCGAGATTCTCGCCGGACCGCCTGCGGTGTGGCTGGCCTTCGCGGAGCTGTACGAGTCGGGCCAGCTACTCGACTTCGGTATCGCGTCGCTGCAACGCGCTGCGTTGGGTGTGGGCTGCGGCGTCGTCATCGGGCTCGTGCTCGGAGTGCTGTCCGGACTCTCCGCACTCGGTGAGGAGCTCATCGACTCCACGATGCAGATCAACCGGGCGGTGCCGTTCCTTGCGCTCGTTCCGCTGTTCATCGCGTGGTTCGGCATCGATGAGACGTTCAAGGTCGTCCTCATCACCGTGGCAACCCTTGCCCCGATGTACGCGTACACCTACCTCGGAGTGCGCGGCGTCGACCGCAAGATGGTCGAGGCCGCCCGCGGGTTCGGGCTCACCGGCTGGCGGCTGGTGTTCGGCGCAATCCTGCCGACCGCACTGCCAGGAGTGCTGATGGGGTTGCGTATCTGCCTGTCGCTCAGCATCACCGGGCTCATCGCCGCCGAACAGGTGGGCACCCGCGAAGGGATCGGGTACCTCGTCACCCTCGCGCAGGAATACAACCGCACCGACTACATGGTTCTGTGCATCGTGTTGTATGCGGTTCTCGGGTTGATCTTCGACGCCGTCGTCCGGGTGATCGAGAAGTTCGCGATGCCGTGGCGGCAACTGTCGGTGACCCGATGAACACCACCGAGGCGCCGTTGCCGCCGCTCGCCCCACGCGAACGCACCGCCACCACCGCAGCGGAACGACGAGCCGGGTCCCCACTTGCCGTGTCGCTGAGGGGAGTGCGGAAGTCGTTCGGCGACAAGCACGTACTCGCCGGAATCGACCTCGAGATCACCCGCGGAGAGTTCGTGGTCCTGCTCGGCCCGAGCGGTACCGGCAAGACGACACTCCTGCGACTGCTCTCGGGACTCGAGCCGCCGGACAGCGGCGACGTTCTGGTGCCGCGGCAACGCACGGTGGTGTACCAGGAACCGCGTCTGATCCCGTCCAAGCGTGTCCTGGCGAATGTGTCGGTCGGGCAACGTCGGTCACGCGTCACCCGCGAAAACGCCCAGCGTGCGCTGGCCGAAGTCAATCTCGGCGACAAACAGCGAGCCTGGCCCGCCACCCTGTCCGGCGGCGAAGCGCAACGGGTCGCACTCGCCCGTGCCCTGGTCCGCGAACCGGAACTGCTGCTACTCGACGAGCCCTTCGCCGCGCTCGACGCGCTGACCCGGTTACAGATGCAGGACCTCGTCGGCGACCTGGTGGCCCGTCACCGCCCGGCCGTTCTGCTCGTCACGCACGACGTCGACGAAGCGGTGCGCTTGGCCGACCGGGTACTGATCCTCGACAACGGCGGCTTCGCGGTGGACGTCGACATCGACCTTCCGCGTCCACGGGACAGAAACGATCCCGACTCGCTCCGCTACCGCGCGACCTTCCTCGCCCAACTGGGAGTGGGACGCCATTCCCCACCAGATAAGGACAACTCATGACTGTGACGACCGGACCTGCGCTCGACACCCTCTGGTACACCCGCTGCCCGGTACCCACGGCAAGCGGCCTCGCGAACAATCTCGGCTGGCTCGGCCGGACGGCGGACGCCGCCGGAGTCGGATTCGGTGTCCTGCAGGACGCTGGTCCCGAACTGGCCGTGCGACATTTCGATCACCGACTGCCGGGCCTCATCAGGGAAGGCGGCAACGTGCCGGCCCTCGCCGCACGCGCCGAAGGTTCACCGACCCGGCTGATCGGACTCACCTGGATCGACGAGGCGCAGGCGATTCTCGTGCGCCCGGAGTCCGGTATCCGCGCGGCCGCCGAGCTGGCCGGGCTGCGGGTCGGCATCCCCGCCTGGGCCGCCGACCGGGCGCGGAGCTTCCCGCGTGCGATGGCACTGCACGGCGTCGCCTCCGCGCTGCGCCTCGGCGGGCTCTCCTTCGCGGACGTAAAGCTGGTAGAGGTTGCGACGACGGCGGCTCCGCAGGTGCGCACCGCCAATCCCGACCGCAACACCACCTGGGGCATCGAGTCGCTGCTGGCGGGTGATGTCGATGCCGTGTACGTCAAGGGCGCCCGCGCCCAGGACGTGGCTCGGCAGCACGGGCTGGTCGTCGCGGTCGACCTCGATTCCACTGCCACGCTGCGGGATCGGGTGAACAATGGCACCCCACGCCCGGTCACCGTGCACGCCGACCTCCTCGAACACCGCCCCGACATCGTGATCGGCTTCCTCGCCGAGAGCCTGCGTGCCGCGGACTGGGCGGCGGCGAACGTGGAACAGGTACGTGCCGTCTTCCAGACCGAGACACAGTCCGGACCGGAAGGCGTCGTCGCGGCGTACGGCGAGAACTTCCACGAAGGGCTCCACCTGAACCTGTCCGAGGAGCGGGTCGACCTTCTCGGCGTCCAGAAACAGTTCCTGTACGCCCACGGCTTCCTCGCCAGGGATTTCGACCTCGAATCCTGGGTGGCGCGCGAACCCCTCGAGCAGGCCAAGGCGCAGCTCGCCGCGGAGAAGGAGCCCACGACGTGACGGACTTCTACTGGGAGTTACCGTCCCGCGGTGACGGGCGCCGGGTCGCATCCGGGCTGAACACTCGTGGCGGGTTCGGGGCCGATCGTCCGGTGACGGTCGCCACCGATCCTCGTCCGGGCAAGCTCGGCCCCTTCGATGAACTCGCCCAGGTGATCCACGCCGCGGAATTGTCGGGAGTCGACGGAGTGATCGCTCCCTACGACCCGTCGGGTGAAGAATCCTGGGTGGTGGCCGCGGCGGCACTGCGGCAGACCCGGCACGCGCGGGTCGCGGTCGAATTCCATCCCGCCTTCGGCACTCCGGTGTACGCGGCGAAGATGTCCGCGACCCTGCAGAGGCTTTCCGGTGGACGGCTCGAGTGGCGACTGAAGGTCGGGACCGACCCGGCCGACGCCCGCGCTCGCGGCGACCGGGTGACGGGTCGGAACCGGTACGCGCGTGCGGACGAGTTCCTGACCGTGGCTCGCGGTGTGTGGAATGACAGCGAGATCCTTCCGGGCGGATTCGGCGGCACCGGATACGACTTCGCCGGAAACCACTACGACGTGATCGACGGCGGATTCCGCGGCATCCTCTCCGGGCTTCCCTTCCCCGTCGTGCACCTCACCGGGAATTCGGACGAGGCCGTGACGTTGTCTGCCAAGCACGGTGACGTCCACCAATTCGTGCTGACCGACACCGGGCACGAGACGTCCGCGCGCACCCTGGCCGACCGTGCACTCGAGCACGGCAGATCGGTGCGAAAGCTGTTGCGGCTGCCGATCATCGCGCGTGAGACGACGGACGAGGCGTGGGCGCGCGTCGAACGGCTGTGGAGGGAGGCGCACCCGGACGGTGTGAGCGGCGACAGCCGCGCTCTCGCACGCGAGAACTCCCAGTGGTCGGGGTTCGACCGCCTCGGCTACGACCAGCCCATCGGACTGATCGGCAGCTATGAGGACGTGGCCCGCGAGTTGTCGTCGTTCCGGCATATCGACGGCTTCGTCCTCACCGGCCGACCACACATCGAGGAACTTCACCGTGCGGGCGAACACCTGCTCCATCTCGTCGACCCCGCCGGACGCACCCTCGCCGGTCAGGAGGCACACGCATGAGTATCGACTTCTACTGGCGCATAGGCATGGAGGGCGACCACGCGTCACTGCGCACGCCGCGGCGCTACAACCGTGGCGACGCGGGCGGATACGGTCCCGGCAACATCGCGCCGGCGATCCGGAACGGTGAACTCGACGGCTACGGATACATCGACCACATGGCGGCCGTCGCGAAGGCGTCCGAGTCTGCCGGCTTCCTCGGCGGGCTGCTGCCGTCCTTCCCCATGACGGACGATCCGTGGGCCACCGCGGCCGCGCTGGCGGCCGAGACCACCACGTACCGATTCATGGTCGCCTTC
This sequence comes from Rhodococcus sp. ZPP, assembly GCF_017656075.1. NCBI lineage: Bacteria > Bacillati > Actinomycetota > Actinomycetes > Mycobacteriales > Nocardiaceae > Rhodococcus > Rhodococcus sp. ZPP. The sequence continues at coordinate 2,979,466 of NZ_CP058638.1, read as the reverse complement.
CAGCCCGGGTTCCTCCACCCCCTGCAAGCGGCGAGGATGTCGGCGAGCCTGCAGCGGGCCACCGGTGGGCGACTGGTCTACAACATCATCAGCGGCGGTGGCGGCGCCCCGCAATTGTGGTGGGGTGACAAGGTCGATCACGACGACCGCTACACCCGGACGTCGGAGTTCCTCGACGTGCTCCGGGGCGTGTGGGACGGACGTCCGTGCGATTTCGACGGCCGCTTCTTCCGCACGGAAGGCGCCGCCCTGCCACCCGGCCTCGCCGGCCAACCGTTTCCCGAGGTGTACTTCTCCGGTTCCTCCGGCGCCGCGGTGGCTGCCGCGGGACGGCACGCGGACTACTACCTCTCCTGGCTCGAGCCGTACGCCGACCTGCGATCCAAGTTCGACGGTGTGCGTGAGCATTCCGCGAAGCTCGGCCGCACACCGAAGTTCGCGGTGCGCATCGACGTCGTCGCTCGTCACACCGAGGAGGCCGCCTGGGCCGAGATCGAGAAGGGCTGGGCGTTTGTCGACAAGGGTGCCGCCGACCGTGCGGCGCAGGGTGATTCCGTCGGTGCGGCCCGTATCAAGGGGTGGGTGCCCGAACACATCACCGGGTACCGCGATCTCGAAGTTCAGCCGAACGTGTGGTGTGGGTTCAGCCTCATCCGTGGCGGCCCGGCCTTCGGTCTGGTCGGCAGCTACGAACAGGTCGCCGAACGTCTCGACGAACTGCGTGAGCTCGGCGTGGACGCCTTCATCCTGGCCGGCAACCCTCACCTCGAGGAGGCATACCGCGTCGGTGAAGAAGTTCTTCCCCTCCTGCAACGCCAACCACTTCCCATTTTCGGACAGGACACACCATGACTACAACCGAGAATCGCGTGAACTCCGAGGTCACCACCTTCGTGGAGGCAGCGCGGCGCGACGCAGACAAGGCTTTCGCCGTATTTCGGAGCACCGGTACCGTGTCGGCCAACGGCACCGTCAATTTCGTCGAACGGGTCCCGGGCACAGAGATCGCCGTCGCGCTGAACGATCCCGGCCCGTGGGCTGATGATCCCCACGTGTCACCGGTCGTGGCGACCTTCGACGGTGACGTGCTGTCGGGTAACGGTTCTGCCGGATTCGTCACCGGCTACGCCGCCGTCTTCCGGCAGCATCCCGAGATCACCAGCGTCGTCCACATCCACACACCGTGGCTCGGCGGCTGGGCACAAACCCACCGCACCTTGCCGATCCGGTACGCCGCGTCACAGCGACTGACGCTCTCGCGTGAGATTCCGCCGCACATCGATCGTTCGCAGTCGGCGGGCGACTTCATCCTCGAGCGCCTGCAGGACGACCCGGACCTCGTGGCCATCTTCGAGGCCAACGGCGGTGTCAACGTGATCGGCCGCAACGGCCTGCTCGAGCTCGCAAAATTCGTCGTTCTCCTCGAAGAGGGCGCACAATTCCAGGCCATCGCCGAATCTCTCGGCGGTTCGGTCGAATTCGACCCCTCGAACCTCGCCGTGCAGTGGGGACGCTCGGGGCTCGCCGACGAGGCCCGCCGGCGCGGCCTCCTCTGATGTCCTCACCTTCCCCAAATCGAACAGAACAGGTAACGGCCATGACAGTCCGTGTCGGATACTTCCCGCACAATAACTCGCTTTTCGTGCTGCGGCACACCGGAATCCTCGAGCGTCGGCTACCCGACGTCGAATGGGTGGATCTGCGCAACCTTCCGTCGAAGCCGCCCGTCGATCCCACCAACGCCCTTCCGACCCTGCATTCCGACTGGCTGTTCGAGGACGGCGGCTACGACGTCATCGGCACCGGATTCACCCCGCCGATCACCGGCCTGGCGCACGACCGCGACCTCGTCTACATCGGCATCTCCGGGCCCCGCGTCGAAAATGGCCGCCTTGTCGTGAAGGCGGAGTCCGGCATCGACGCCGTCGAGGATCTTCGTGGGAAGCGCGTCGGCATCGCACACGGCTCATGGCAGACGACGCTGCTCCTGTTCGCGCTCGACCGGGCCGGGCTCGCCTGGTCCGACATCGTGCCCGTCGACACCGACGTGCGCGGAGGCGGAGGCGAACTCGTCAGCGGAACCATCGATGCGTGGGTCGGCGCATACCCGGGGCTGGCGGAGAACGAAACCGAGCACGCACTGCGCACGCTCGTCGAAACGGACGGACTCTTCAGCCACCCCTCGCTGTGGTTCACCCGCCGCGACTTCGCGGAAAAGAACGCCGAACAGCTGCGGGCCGTCGTCGAGGCGCTGCAGGAGTCGGACGCCTGGATCGAGGCACACCCGCGCGAAGCGGCGCAGTTCTTCGTCGACGACCTCGAGCGGCGCGGCGGCACCGCCAGTCTCGATGCCTGGGAAGCGGCGCTGCGCGGCCGGCCCTTCGGTATCCACCCGGTGACCGACGAATTCCTGGACGAACAGCAACACGCCGCCGACCTCCTGCTGGCCAACGGACTCCTCCCGCGGTCGATCCGGGTCCGCGACGCCGTGGTACCGGAGATCGGCGAGTTGGTCACCGCCGATCGCGCCGCCGTGTAGGCGGGGCTCCCGCGGCCAAGGGTCCGCGACTCGTGCGGTTCCCTTGTCTCCGCGGACGGGGAGGGGGAGGGTGGTGTTCCAGGACACCGTCACCCTTGCGGAGGCCGGACATGGACACCACGATCACCGAGATCGCACCCGACATCTACCGCATGTCGACGTACATCGACGACGCGAACCTGATCATGAACCAGTTCCTCGTCGACGGTGAGGAACCGCTGCTCTTCCACACCGGACAGCGGTTCCTCTTCCCCTCGGCATCCGAGGCGGTCGCTCGGCTGATCCCACTCGACCGATTGCGATGGATCACGTTCGGCCACGTCGAGGCCGACGAGTGCGGCGCGATGAACTCGTGGCTCGGGGTTGCGCCGCACGCCGAGGTCGCACATGGGGCGATGGGCTGCTTCGTGCAGGTGAACGACCTGGCCGACCGTATGCCTCGGCCCCTCGACGACGGCGACGTCCTCGAGACGGGGACGCGGCGGGTGCGCCACATCGACACCCCGCATGTCCCGCACGGTTGGGATGCGGGACTCATGTTCGAGGAGACGACGTCGACCCTGTTCTGTGGAGATTTGTTCACCGCGTTCGGTCATCATCCCGCCCTGACCGAAGAGGAGTTGCTCGGTCCGGCGCTGGACGGTGAGGACAACGGGAGGGCGACGTGCCTGACACCGGCGCTCGAACCGACCATCCGCGCATTGGCGGACCTCGAACCCTTAACCCTGGCACCTATGCATGCACCGGCCTTCACCGGCGACTGCGTCCAGGCGCTGCACGACCTCGCTTCCGCCTACGAGCAACGGTTCGAAGCCGAACGCGAACGGTACGCCGGCCGGCACTGACCCCCGCGTCCTAGGGGCGCGGGCAGCGGATGGGTTGCGCGGCTCCCGTCTGGGCACTCTGCATCGAGAGCGGCGCCGTACAACAGCGATGCGGCACCGGCCTTGCTCGAGCGACAGCGAAGGGGAACTTACGTGTCCGAGAAGAAGCCGTTGATCCCAGGAACACCCGGATCGGGAACACCGTCGGTCGACGAGCCGACCGAGCCCAGAGAGCCGCTTCCACCGAAGTCCGATCAGCGGTCGCCTGCATTGCGGACCGCGACGGGTGAGCCCGTCAAGGGTGCGGAGACGGCGAGGGGACAGAAGGGCGAGTACCTCACGACCGCGCAGGGGGCGCGTCTGTACGACACGGACCACTCGCTCAAAGCGGGGAAGCGGGGACCGACCCTTCTTCAGGATCACCATCTGCGGGAAAAGATCACACACTTCGATCACGAACGGATTCCCGAGCGGGTGGTCCACGCCCGGGGCGCTGCTGCGCACGGTGTGTTCCGCGGCTACGGCGCCGCCGAGCCGATCAGTAAGGCCGCATTCCTCGGCAAAGACGTCGAAACTCCCGTCTTCGTCCGGTTCTCGACTGTTCTCGGCTCGCGTGGTTCGGCAGACGCCGTCCGGGACACCCGCGGTTTCGCCACCAAGTTCTACACCAGCGAGGGCACCTTCGACCTGGTGGGCAACAACATTCCGGTCTTCTTCATCCAGGACGGAATCAAGTTCCCGGACATCATTCACGCCGGCAAACCGCATCCCGACCGCGAGATACCGCAGGCCCAGAGCGCCCACGACACCTTCTGGGACTTCGTGTCCCTCCACACCGAGGCGACGGCGCACACGCTGTGGAACATGTCCGACCGGGGCATCCCGCGGTCGTATCGGATGATGGAAGGCTTCGGTGTCAACACCTTCCGCATGATCAATGCAGACGGTGAAAGCACTCTGGTGAAGTTCCACTGGAAGCCGAAGCTTGGCGTGCACTCGCTGGTCTGGGAGGAAGCGCAGATCATCAACGGCATGGACCCCGACTTCCATCGACGCGATCTGGCCGATGCGATCGAAGCCGGTGCCTACCCGCAGTGGGAACTGGGAATCCAGGCGTTCCCGGACACTCCCGACCAGATGTTCGATGGAATCGACCTCCTCGACCCCACGAAGATCGTGCCGGAAGAATTGGCTCCGGTGCAGCCGATCGGCGTCATGACGTTGACGGCGAACCCGACCAACTTCTTCGCCGAGACGGAGCAGGTGGCGTTCCATCCCGGCCACCTCGTTCCCGGCATCGACGTGACCGACGATCCGCTGCTGCAGGCCCGGTTGTTCTCGTATCTCGATACACAGATCAGCCGGCTCGGTGGCCCGAACTTCGGGCAGATACCGATCAACCGTCCCCACACCGAGGTCAACGACATGCTGCGCGACGGCATGCACCAGACGGGAGTGCACCCCGGGGTCGCGCCGTACCGGCCCAATTCGCTCGACGGGGGATGCCCGTTCCTGGCCGGAGCAGACACCAGCGCCTTCGTCGAGGTGCCGGTGCCGATGCCGGAGTCGACGAAACTCCGGGGCGCCCCCGCGAGTTACGACGACCACTTCTCGCAGGCCCGGCTCTTCTACGCCAGCCTCACCGACATCGAACGCGCCCACGTCGCGCAGGCGTACACGTTCGAACTGGGGAAGTGCTACGAGCAGGCCATCAAGGAGCGGACACTCCGCGTTCTCGCCGAGATCGATACCGGCCTGTGTGCGGAGGTCGCTGCCGGCCTCGGACTCCCGGCCCCCGAGCCGACCGTCGCCCACGAGGCGCCGCCGATCGTCAGCCCCGCGCTGTCCCAGGTGGGCGCGGAATGGCCGGTCGACGGCCGGATCATCGGCATCGTCGCGGACGAGACGTCGGACCTCGCCGAGGTGGCCGCAGCCGTGAAGACGATCGATGCGGGCGGGATGGTTCCGCTGGTCATCGGACCCCACGGCGGTGAACTCGGGTCGGGGAAGGAGGCGGTACCGGTGTCGCGCACATTCCTGACGATGCGTTCGGTGGAATTCGACGCGATCCTCCTCGCCGCATCCCCGTCCGATCCTCGGTTGCTGGTGCTCGTCTCCGAGGCATTCCGTCACTGCAAGGCGATCGGCGGGTGGCCTGCCGGCCGCGATCTGCTCGTCGGCGCCGGCATTTCGGCCGATGCTCCCGGAATCGTCGTGGCGGACGAGACCGAGGGGCTGCTCGACGGCATGACGACGCTGATGCGGTCGCACCGGGTGTGGGAGCGGACCGTCTGATCGAGAGCAGTACCAGGTGACCCGGCCCTACGGCCGGGTCACCGTTCGTTCGTAGGAACGAAATTCCTGCAACTGTGGCGCACGATACATCTTAGTGCTAAATTATTGAGCACTAAGGAAATGCCGAGTGCAGGAGTATCGATGACAACAGACGCAGACACCATCCCCATGATGGTCCGTCAGATGCGGGTCGAGTCCTCGGGCGTCGTCTCGCTCCGCCTCGAACGGCCCGACGGCGGGGCCGTCCACGAGTGGACCCCGGGTGCCCATCTGGATCTGCACCTGGGCGGCGGCACCGTGCGGCAATACTCCCTCTGCGGCGATCCCGACGACAAGACCGGATACCGAGTCGCGGTCCTGCACGAGGCACACGGTCGCGGCGGGTCCCGGCGCATTCACGAGACGCTGCGTCCCGGCGACACCGTTCCGGTGAGCCCACCGCGAAACAACTTCGAATTCCTTGGTTCCCCCCGCTACCTCTTCGTCGCCGGTGGAATCGGAATCACACCGCTCCTCGCAATGATCGGCGAAGCCACGCGGATGGGCGCCGACTGGGAACTGCACTACGGCGGCCGCTCCCGCGCGTCGATGGCGTTCCTCGACGAACTGTCCTCGCACGGCGAACGGGTGCAGGTCGTCACCGAAGACGTGGACGGCATCCTCGACCTGAAGGCTCTCCTCGGCGAGGTTCGCGACAACACCCTCGTCTACGCGTGCGGACCCGAAGGCCTGCTCGCCGCCATCGAGAACGTCGCCTCCGCGTGGCCTGAAGGGTCCATTCAGCTCGAACGTTTCAAAGCCAAGGAAATACCCGCCGACACGCTGGCCGGTGACCGGCCGGTCCGGGTCGTCTGCGAGCGGTCGGGCATCTCCACCACCGTCGCCGCCGACAGGACCGTCCTCGACGCGCTCGAGGAAGCCGGTGTCGACGTCCCCAACTCGTGCCGGGAAGGCATCTGCGGTACCTGCGAAACCCGTGTCCTGTGCGGCACCCCCGATCACCGTGACTCGCTGCTCTCGAGCGCCGAGCAGGAGTCCGGCACAACCATGATGATCTGCGTTTCCCGCGCCCGCTCCGACGAGCTCGTGCTGGATCTCTAGAAGGGAAGAACCATGAGTCTTTACCTGCAACCACGGCAGGCCGGCACTGCGGGCCCCACTCCGTACGAGCTCAAGCTTGCCGGTGCCATCGAAGAGGTTTTCGGTACCGGTGTGCACCACCTCGAGGGATTGGTGAAGGGGCTGAACGACCTCGGTATCTGTAGCCCGACTGGGGAACCGTGGACCCCCGACACGTTTACGGACGAGATGCGACGGATGGCGGCCTGAACATGGTGAATCGACTGAACAAGACGGCACTGACCGGCGACGAGATCTTCGCCACCGGCATGCGGAACCAATGGCACGCGGTCTGTCCCTCGGACTTCGTCGCGCGCGGCGACATGAAGAAGGTGCGACGCCTCGGCGAGGACTGGCTTCTGTTCCGTCAGTCCGACGGAAGCCTCCGCATGCTCGCCGACAGGTGCCCGCACCGCGGAGCGCCGCTGTCGCAGGGACAGCACCTCGGTGACCGGGTTGCCTGCAAATATCACGGGGTCCAGGTCGACGGCGTCGGAACCGTCGTGTCCGTGCCGGGAATGCCCGGGTGCAATCTCGAGGGCAAGCGGCTCGTCACCAGCCTCCCGGTGCGTGAGGTGGCCGGCGCAGTCCTGGCATGGTTCGGCACGGATCCGGACGCCGAACCGGGTCCCATCGAACTCCCCGAACGCCTCGTGGACGACGGTATTTCCCGTTTCCTCTGCTACGCCGAATGGAAGGCGCCCTGGCGCTTCACCCTCGAGAACCTGCTCGATCCGATGCACGGCGCGTTCCTGCACCGCGAGTCGCATTCGATGTTCGGCGGGGAAACGTCCGCCAAGTTCCGCATCCGGGAAACCGATCGCGGGTTCTTCTTCGAGAAGACCGATCAGCGCGGCGTGAACTTCGACTGGGTCGAATTCTGCCGGACCGGAGTCGACTGGGTCGACCTGGAAATCCCGTACCCGCCCACCGCAGGCCCCGGCGGATCGTTCGGCATCGTCGGGATGGGAACGCCCATCGACGCCGAGACCACCGCCGTCTTCTTCTGGCGGTACCGCCGGGTGGAGGGCTGGGAGCGCGACGTCTGGCGCTTCCTCTACCGCACGAAACTCGAGGAGCGGCACTGGGCGGTTCTCGAACAGGACCGGGTCATGCTCGAGGCGATGGCCGCCGACGCCGACCAGGCCGAGAACCTCTACCAGCACGACCTCGGGGTCATTCGCCTGCGCCGTCTCTACCGGAGCCAGGCCGCAGCGCAGGCGGAGGCGCTCGCTGGAGCGTAAGGTCGCGCGGGTTGACTTGAATGAAGTGTCAACCAAGAATGTGTGACGGCCGACACGTCGGGAGCCGGCCGGTACGAGGAGGCGCGAGCGGTGCACGAAAACGACGGCGTTGCGGATCGGTGTGCGTTGATCGAGGTGGCGGGTCGTTGCTTCGCGGAGCTCGGATACGACAAGACCACGGAGGCGGTCATCGCGGAGAACGCCGGCAGGTCGGTGACAGACTTCCGTCGGCACTTCCGGTCCACGAAGGACGCATTTCATGCGGTGGCCGCCGCCGTGTTCGAGAAGTTCCTCGAAGCGCAGCGCACCGCGGTACCGCCGGACGCGGACCCTCGTACCGTCCTGGGCGCGGCCACTGCCGCATTCATCGACACCGTCTACAGCGTCGGCCGGCTCTTCACCGTCATCGAAGCGCGGGCTGCCGTCGACCCCGTGGTCGGTGAGCAGCTGTCGCAGGCGCACACCCGGATCCTGGCCCGGTACACCCGCTTCATCGAAAGGCTGGACGAGGCCGGGATCGCACGGCCCTGCGCCGAGGCCGCCCAGCTCGCCCGCAAGCTGTCGGATGCGCAGTGGCGGGGAGCCGCCCACCTGATCGGCGCCTCCCCGGACGAGCAACGTCGGTTCATCGTCGAGATGACGGCGGCAGCCGAACGCTTCATCGGATTCGACTGCGACACCGAACTCGTCGAGAGGCCGGCCTGCTGAACCAGGTCCCCAGGTGAGGGACGTCTGGTTGTCTCCCTAGGTGAGGGGCGTCTGGTTGTCGACGATCGAATGTTCGAGTTTGCGGAGCAGTTCCGCGAGGGACGCCTGATCCTTCGCGGACATACCACTGAGAATTCGCGCCTCGTTCGCGAAGTGGGCCTCCGCCACCTTCTCGATCACCCGAAGGCCCTCGTCGGTGAGCTGTGCGTACACGATCCGGCGGTCTTCGGCGTCCCGCTCACGCTCGACGAGACCCGCCTTCTCCAGCCGGTCGACCCGAAGGGTCACGCCCCCGGTGGTCACGAGAGCGGACTCCGCCAACTGCCCGGACGTCATCCGGTAGGGCGGACCCGAACGCCGCAGCGCGGCGAGCACATCAAACGACGCCATGTTGATGCCGTGCTCTTCGAACACGACAGCCAGCGAGGCCTGGTAACGCAGGTACGAACGGTGCAAGCGGCCCAGAACCTTCAGTGGACTCACATCCAGCTCAGGCCACTGGTGCGCCCACTGATCGACGATGTCGTCGACGGCGTCACGGTCGGGAACCGGGCGTTGCGTCACCGGGGCGCCTCCTGAACTTTGTGGGTCCTGAACTGTTGAGTCCCAAGGTATCGGATTGTCGGGAGGCGGGGACGCGCCGCGGGTCCCCGTCCGGTGTGTCGAGGACGGGGACCCGCGGTCGTCTGGTCGGGGGAGTGGCTCAGCGGCCACCGACTGCGGCGACGGCGTCGATCTCCGCGATCGCGCCGTACGGGAGGCTGCTCACCTCGAGGAAGGTGCGGGCTGGGCGCGGCTCGTCGAAGATGCGCTCGAACTGCCGGTTGGCCTCTTCACGCAGGGTCAGGTCGGTGACGTAGTAGGTCAGCTTCACGACGTCCTGAAGCTGACCACCCACGGTGGCGAGGCGATCGACCATCCGGTCCACGGCGGCGTCGAGAGCTTCGGTGCGCCCGGGTACGGCAACGCCCTCGGCGTCGACGGACAGGGCACCCGAAACGAAGGCCAACCCTCCGGCGACCACGGCCGGGCTGTAGGGGTGATGGGCGGAGACTTCAGTCATGGACATGGGGACTCGCTTTCGAAGTAGGCGTCGACTCAGTATATCTTAGCGCTAAACTAATTGGCAGGTCCGGCGAATGAAGACCCCTCCCGCGGGTACTCGACCCGCATGCCACGAGCCACGAAACAGTCGGCAGCGCCGTTCGTGCCCGACACCGTCGACCTAGACGCGTTGTCGAACGCCGCCGGCGGATGCCGCGGCTGCGATCTCTACCGCGACGCCGAGCAAACCGTCTTCGGCGCCGGCAAGCGCTCCGCCCGGATGATGCTCATCGGCGAACAACCGGGTGATCAGGAGGACCGCGCGGGGCAACCGTTCGTCGGGCCCGCGGGCAAGCTGCTGAACAAGGCCCTCGAAGCGGCGGGCATCGACCGGGATCTCACCTACGTCACCAACGCGGTCAAGCACTTCAAGTACGTACCCGCCGAACGCGGTCAGCGCCGCATCCACAAGAAACCGAATCGCACCGAGATCGTGGCATGCAGGCCATGGCTCGTCGCCGAGCTGCACGCGGTAAAACCTGATGTCCTGGTGTGCCTCGGCGCCACCGCCGCCCAGGCGCTGCTCGGACCGTCGTTCCGGCTCACCGAGCATCGCGGGGAGCGGCTGCATCTCGACGGTGAAGTGGACGTCGCCGGCGATCCCGACGTCTTCGTCACCATCCACCCGTCCGCCGTCCTGCGCGGACCGGATCGGGACGAGGCGTTCTCCGGACTCGTCGAGGACTTGAAGAAGGCAGCCCTTGCCCTGTGAGGCCCTGCCGTGAGTACTTATTAACAACCCGTTGTCGATAAGTACTCACAGGGGTAGGCGAGCGACCGCCCCGCGAGACAACATGGTGGTTATGACGAATCCGAATCAGACCATGAAGGCCGTCTCCTACTCCTCCTACGGTGGTCCCGACGTACTCGAAGTGGTCGATGTTCCCGTTCCGGAACCCACGGGGAATCAGGTGCGCCTCGCTGTCCGCGCCGCCGGGGTGAACCCGATCGACTGGAAGGTGCGGTCGGGTTCGATGGCCGAGGTGATGTCGGTGCAGTTCCCGAAAATTCCAGGCAGTGAGGTGGCCGGCGTCGTCGATGCCGTCGGTCCGTCTGCGACCGGGGCTGTGGTCGGGGACGAAATGTTCGGCTGGTCCGACACCGGCGGTTACGCCGACTACGTGCTCGCCACCGTCATCGTTCCTAAACCGCGCGAATTGAGCTGGACGGACGCCGTCACGATTCCCGTGGCCGGGGAAGCCGCCGATCGCGGACTGCGACTGCTCGACCTGCGTGAGGGTGAGACACTTCTGGTGAACGGGGCGTCGGGAACAGTCGGAACCCTGGCCGTGCAATTGGCCCGTCAACGAGGAGTCACGGTGATCGGCACCGCCAGCGAACGCCACCATGACGCACTCCGAGCACTGGACGTCGTCCCGACGACCTACGGTGACGGCTTGGCCCAGCGGGTGCGCGAACTCGCACCGCAAGGTGTCGACGCCGTCCTCGATGCCGGAGTCGGCGGGTTGCCAGCCGCAGTCGAGCTGCGCGGCGGTACCGAGCGGATCGTGACGTTGTCCGACGGGGCGGCCTTCGAGCTCGGTATCACCTTCTCCTCCGGCACCTCCGACGACTGGAGCGCCGAAATCCTGCGACGCCTCGGTAGTGCGGCCGCGGACGGAGCACTGGCACTGCCACCCGCCCGCACCTTTGCCCTCGCCGGTGCTGCGGACGCCCATCGTGAGGGTGAGAAGGGCGGCAGCCGGGGGAAGCTCGTCCTGACCCCTGTGAGTACTTATTAACAACGGGTTGTTAATAAGTACTCACAGGGGGGTCAGGCAGTGGTGGCGAGGGCGGCAGCGAGACCGAAGGCCACCGCCATCGCCACCATCTCGACCGCGGCGCGCCGCAAGGAGTCGTCTGCGCTCATCCGATGCGCGGCGGCTCGGCCGACCCAGGTGCGGCGCCACCACCACCCCAGTGCGAGCAGTGCCGCGAGCACCACGGCCTTGGCGACCACGATGCGGCCGTAGCCGGTGTCGGTCAGGGCCGACACCCCGCCCAACCGGACAGCAGCGTCCACGACACCGGTCAGGGTGAGCAGACACACGCACCACACCGCGACGTCCGAGTACCGGGGCAGCCACCTCGACCAGTCGCCCCGTGAGCGCAGCGTCAAAGCCATGGCGGTCAGCAGGCCGAACCAGGTGGCGGCTGCCAGGGCGTGAACGGCGTCGAGTACCGAACCGAGGACCTGCTGCGACATGTGCCCGGTGACCGGGCGCGCGACGATGGCGAAGGCCGTCAGGACAGCGACCGCAACGGGAAGACGAGCCCCGGGATGCCGAAACGCGAACAGCGACCATGCGGTGACTGCGGCCGTGCACGCGAAGACGGCGAGGTCGATACGTCCGGCGCTGATGTCGGTGACGTAGGCACCGAACCGGCCGACCGTCAACCCGGACAGCGGGAGGGCGTCGGCTTCCGCCGCCGTCATGGCGAACACGACCGCCTCGGCGGCCATCCACGATCCGGCCACGGCCGTCAACAGTCGCCACAGGTTGGCGTCCTGCACGAGGGGTCGGCTGTCGGTCCGGCCCCACCACCCGAGTGCGGCCAGTCCCAGGACCACCGACCCCAGGATCAAGCACAGAGCCCGCACAGCGCTCGACGGGCTGGGGTCTTCCGGTCGAGCCAGCGCCCACCCACCGGCAACACCCACGAGCGAGGTGGGCACGGCGAACAGCAGCCACCACTGCCGTGCCGTGCCCACCGTGCTCAGTTCCGCTCGCGCGGTGTGCGGAGCGCGAACCACAGCCCGGCACCGAACACGAGCACACCCGCGGCGACGAACGGCCACAACGGGATGCCTCCGGAGCCCGAATCACCTGAACTGTCGGCGGCGGCGCCCGGTGTGCCCGACCCCGCCTGGGTGAGCGTGAATGTTCGGGTTCCGCTCACCGGATGTCCGTCGGCGGAGGTGACGCGGAAGGCGATGGTGTAGTCACCGGCCTGGCCCAGTTCACCGAGCTCCGCGCTCACGGTGGCCCCTTCGACCGAGGGGTCGCCCTTGGTCCACAGGTTGCCGTCGGGGCCCACCACGGTGAGCGACGCGAACGATTCCTGCAGCGCCTCGTTGAACGTGACACTCACCCGTTCGGGCGCTGCCGCGATCTGCGCACCGTTCTCCGGGTTGGAACTGAGCACCACCGAGTGGGCGGCGGCGGAGCCGACACCGAGCATGCTCGCCAGCATCGCCAGCAGTCCGACGGCGATAACCTTGGCCGAGGTGAGCGTTGCGCGCGCCTTCATGAGCGACGACTTCGAACCAAGGCGCCGAGACCGAGGGCCGCACCCAGCGCGCCGAGGACGAGCCCGACGCCACCCAACCAACGGGCGGTGTCGTCGGTTCCCTCGGCCGCCACCTCGTGGTCGTCACCCGACGAGGACACGGCGTCGTGGCTGCTTTCTTCCCCGCTGGAGGCCGCGAGGGTGAGCGTGGGTGACGGCTTGTCCGGTTCGGCACCGTCCGGGCCGGCGGGCTGATCCCAGTTGACGACGTTGCCGTCGCTGTAGGTCTGTGCTGCCGGGAACGACACCTCGTCCTGTTCGGGCAGCGGTCCGGCCGACAGCACGAATTGCTGGAACTGGCCGGGTGCCACCCCGACACCGGGATCGGCCGTCCACGTCACCGAGGTCGCGAGCTTGGAACCCGGGTCCTTGGCGACGACGGCCGTCCAGCCCGGCAGCGGTTCGGTGCGAGCGGATTTGAGGCCCGGAAGTGTCACGGTGAGCGCGGTGGTGGAAGCCGTTTCGGATTCGGTGGGCACCCGGAACGTCAGGACGGAGTAGCCGCCCTGCTCGGCGCCCGGAGCCGCGACCGTCACGTGTGCGGCGGCAACACCGGCCGTGAGCAACATGGCACCACCGGCGGCGCCGGCGGTGAAAAGGGCACGCGAAACTAGGGAGTTCATCGAAGAAAGGTCCTTACTGGTCTGAAGGCGAAGTGAGATGAAGGTTCAGACCAGAACAGGGGGACCGCGACGGGAGATGCTCGCTCGGAGTAGTGCGTCGACGGGGTTTCTGCGGGGGACGGGGTGAGGGAGGGCAGCAGCGACCGCGACGGGTCGAGGCTCGCCGCGTAACACCACCCGCCATACGTGGACCAGCGAACGGTAGAGCCGTTCGGCGCTGGCAATGAGCAACGCGCAGACGACGGTGGCGGCTGCGTGCGCCAGCAGCATCGGCGCAGCGGGGAGAACTGCGTGCACGTGTGCTGTGGCTGCGAGCGTGAGGTGGCCGGCGACCTGTCCGAAACCGAGCGCGCCGAGAAGGGCCGAGTTGCTGTGGAAACGCGGCGGCAGGTTCGCGGTGATCGCGCCCACGCCGCTACAGGCGAGGAGCAGCAACGTCAGTGCTGCCGATGCGGGAAATCCGCCCCCACCCGCGCCGTGCGCCGCGACCGCGAGACCGGCCGAAAGCGCACCGACGGCCGCGCCTCTGAGGGTGGCGGTCGCGTCGGAGCGGGCGGGGGACATGAAAGTGCGTCGAAGTCGGTCAGCGCACGCCGAGGCGGGCGAGGAGATCCGCTTCGACACCGTCGAGTTCGGATGAGATGGCCTGGTGAGCGGCCTTCCGGCGCGCCTGGGGCATTTGCTCCGCCGCGCGGACGGCGGTATTCAGATCGCCGAGGCGTTCGCGGATTGCGCCGGCGAACTTCTGCGTCTCGGCGTCGTCAGGCTTCTGACCGAGAATCTCGGTGGTGGAGCTTTCGGCACCGGCGATGCGGGCGCTGAGCTTGGCACCGTGACCGGTGTAGTTGGCGAGTTGGTCGATGCCGACGCCCATTCGATCGGCGCGCCTGGCGTCGATCTGGCCGCGCACGACGGTTGCGGCGCGGTAGACGATGGGGAGCAGCACGGGCGTGAGGAGTCGCGCGACACCGAGATACTTGCGAACGGAGGCCACGGTGAAGCCCTTCTGGGCGGCCGCCTTCTCCTGAGCTTTGAGGGTAGCGATTTGAGCCTTCTCGATCTTCTTCTGTGATTTCAGTTCGGCAGCTTCGAGCTTGCGCGCGGACTTGAACGCGGCCTTGTCCCGCCTGCGTTCGTTGCGTGCCTTCAGCTTCGCTTCCACTCCCGCCTTGTGCTTGAGTGCCTTAGCTTCTGCCTTACGGGTGGCTCGGGACTTACGTTTCTTCAACAACCCCATCGAAAAGACCCCTTTTCCTGGTGTTTCTGCGCAGCCCACGCTACCAACTGCATCCGGTGCTTCGGGATCAGCCTAGGGGAGCACATAATCTTCGTCATCGTGTGTTCCCATATCGGTCAGCAAACAGAACCCGGCGCCTCTCCCGGACAGGTGCCCGGGCCGGTGATCGATGCCAGCGCACTGACGCGGTGCCGTCACCGTGTGCATCTCGACGCCGCCTTCCCCGCCGCCCTGGCCGCTGCGCCGGAGGACATCGGCGTCCGTCAGCGGCAGGATGCGGCCGCCGCCCGCCGCGAAGACATTCGTCGGCTTCTCGTCGAATACGATCCCGAGCGGTGGGTAGTGATCGACGCCGAAGGCAGCATGCGCACTCGTGCCGAAGACACGGTGGCCGCGTGCAGGGCAGGCGCGGACCGGATCTGGGGCGCCGTGCTGCCGCTCGAACGGGACACCGGCCGCAAAGCCCGTTGCGAGATTCTCATCCGGGACGCGGACCGCGGCGGGTACATCCCCGTGATCGTCGTCAACCACAAGGTCACCGATCCCGGTCGGGGCGCGACGACGTCCGGCATGTTCGAGTGGGAGCCGCGTGAGGATCCGACCAGGAAGCCCCGCAGTCAGGTCCGCGACCAGATGCGTGTGGCACAGGTGTACCGGATGCTCGAGCGGCACGGGTTGGCCAGTCCGGCCCGCCTGGCCGGGGCGATCGGATACGGCTCCGACGTGATCTTCGTGCACGATCTCAGCACCATCCTCGCCGACTACGACGAGCGCTTCGCCGACCGACTGTCCGTGGCGCGGGGGGAATCGGCGACGGTGCCGTCTCGGATCGGCGAATGCCGGTCGTGCCCCTGGTGGCCCGGTTGCGAAGAACAGTTGACGCTGACGCACGACGTGAGCCTGGTGGCCACCGGGTCGCGGGCCGACATGCTGCGCGAGGCCGGTTGTCACACCATCGACGACCTTGCCGCCTGGGACCGCGAACCTCTCGAGGACTGGCCGCACGGTGCGTTCGAGGACGCGGTGGTGACGGCAAAAGCCTGGCTGGCGGGTGCGCCACTGGTTCGGCGCTTTCCGCAGATCCGGGTGACCCGCGCCGACATCGAGATCGACGTCGACATGGAGAGCTACCAGGAACACGGTGCCTACCTGTGGGGAACGTTGCTCAATATGGACGGGGTGTCGGTGTATCGACCGTTCGTCAGCTGGGACCCCGTACCGACACAGGACGAGGCGCGGTCGTTCGCCGAGTTCTGGACGTGGCTGATGGCCGAACGGGAGGCCGCGGCCCTGAGCGGCAAGACGTTCGCCGCCTACTGCTATTCACGTGCGGCCGAGGACAAGTGGTTGCTCGATTCGGCCCGCCGATTCGCCGGAGTCCCGGGCATCCCCACCGAGGCCGAAATCCGCGAGTTCATCGACAGCCCACAATGGGTCGACATCTACCAAGCGGTCAGCGATCAATTCATCTGCCCGGGCGGCAAAGGACTGAAGAAGATCGCTCCTGTCGCAGGTTTCAGGTGGCGTGACGCCGACGCCGGTGGTGAGGCCTCGATGAGTTGGTACCGCGAAGCCGTCGGCTACGACGGTGAACCCGACCTCACCCAGCGTGAGCGACTCCTGCAATACAACGAAGACGATGTGATCGCCACGAAAGTGCTGCGGGAGTGGATGTCGGATCGGGCCGAGAAGGAGATCCCGCTCGCGTCCGACCTCTAGGCTGCAAGGCAGGGGCCGATTCGGTAGGGGTGGTCAGGTGGAAGTGCCGAAGACATCCACGACGCTGCGGTTCGCTCTGCTGCTCACCGCCGCCGGCGGCTTCCTCGACGCCTACACCTACATCAGCCGCGGCGGGGTTTTCGCGAACGCGCAAACCGGCAACGTCATCCTCATGGCCATCGACCTGTCGGAGCGGCACTTCCACGCCGCACGGGCACACCTGTGGCCGATCCTCGCGTTCATCGTCGGTGTCGCATTCGCGCACCTACTCAAAGGCGAACTCGCCCACAGCGTCTTCGACCACCCCATCCGGATTGCCATGGTCGCGCAAATCGTCGTCCTCGTCGCGGTCGCGTTCGTTCCCGCGAACGTCCCCAACGCGGCGGTGACCGTACCCATCTCCTTCGTGGCGGCCATGCAGTTCGGTCTGTTCCGCACCATCGGTTCGCTGTCGTACATCGCTGTCGCCACCACGGGCAACCTCATGCGCTTCACCGAGTCGGCGTACGCCGGATACATCGAGAAGGTCCCTGAATCGCGCCAGCACACGCGGGTGTACGCCGCCATCGTCGGCAGCTTCGCCGGTGGAGCCGTCCTCGGGGCGTTCGCCACCCGCTACTTCGGCGGAGCCGCCGCCTGGATCCCAGCCGCCCTTCTGTGCGGGGCACTCGTGCTGTTCTACATCGACGACCGTCGACGCCGCCGACTGTGAGCGGATGTCGAGTACCTGCACTCCCGGGCGGTGACGTCGCCTACTCCGGCGTCGCGGGCCCGATCCACTCCGGATACTGCACGGCCACCGGCATGGTGGGAGGTTCGAATCCGGGCGGGGGGGACAACGACCGCGGACGCGTTCTGCGTAAAACCCGGGAGTTGTCGTAGCCACCAATCAATGCAACCCTGCGGCATCTCGTCGCCCTTCGTCGGTCGCAGGTAACGGAGCTTGGTGATTTTCCAGCCGTCGAACACGTTCCACAACGGCAGTCGGTTGGCGCGGGGGTCGTGTCGGGCGGGGTCGGTATCGGGAATGCCGGGTAGGCCGTCCTCGCCGATCCGCTCGAGTTCGATACGGTAAGCGAGGTTGAGACCTTCGACACTGAGATTCACGCCGGGATCGGTATGCAAGTTGTAGCTACATACGGTCGCCCCGATACCTGTGGCCGTCTCGGCGTAGCCGGTGATGTGGAGGAAGTTGGTGAGGGCGATTTGCTCGTCCTCTCCTGGTTCGGCCGAGGTGAAAAAGTCTTCCTTGTCGGCGTTGCTTCGTCGTGTGGGGCCACCGACCGCTTCGGGATAGCCCGGAAAGGAGCGGGACTGCCCGACGAACCTTGTGTAGTCAGCGGACTCGTACGTCGCCCGCACCAGCTCTGGACCTCGCTGCAACAGTTCGATGCCCGGGTCAGCGGACCACACGTTGCTGTAGAGAATGGCGGAACTCTGTTCGACCGGGCGGGGCTCTTCTCCGCCTTCGGATCCGCAGCCCGCGGCGAGGACTGTCGCAGCCATGACGGTCCCCGCCAATCGAACACTTCTGCTTCCAACCGTCATTTCGCACCACGTCTTCGTAGCCATTGCGAATTCTCTCACCATTGCCATCCGTGGGATCACCGAGACGGCTGAACATCGTTTGGAATCCGTCTTTGAACAGCGTGCGAGATTCTGGCGCAGATTGAACATCCTCCCAGCTCCGCAGACCACCCGAAGTGTCGAATGCCCAAGGGAAGTCGATGCGAAAATTCTCTGGAAGTTCAGGCGTCGCTTGGAGAATGTTGTAGTAATCGCGGTAGAAGTCGGGGGCTTCGAGGGCGACTGACGGTGCCGGACCCGGTGCCTTGCCGATGATGGCGTCCTTCAGGGGGTCGCCGCCCGCGTCGATCATGGTGTTGATGTATTCACCGCCCGGGAGTCTGTCTATTCCGAGGCCTCCGAGGCTCGTCAGGGCGCCGTAGGCCGCTGCTTTGCGGTCGTAAATGGCTTGCGCCTGTTCGGCTTTGTCGCTGTAGCTGTCCTCGGTCGAGAGGAGTAGTCCTCTGTCCATGAGGCCGTGGATTCGACCCGCTGTGGAGAGGTCGCCACCGGAGAGGGGCGCCGAGGGGTCCTGCGCGTACCGGCCCTCTGCGGCGAGGATTTCCTGCATCGACGACTGGGTGAAATGTGTTCCTGCTTCCGGGTCGGTGTTGAGGACCGCGAAAACATTCGACGAGCCGCCGAAGTGGTTGTTGTCGGCGGGATCTGCCCAGGTGCCGATATCGAATCCGGGGGTCTCGGGCCTCCCGGCGCCGGCGAGGTCTCCGACATACGGGCTCATGCTGTGGGACACGGTCCGAAGCAGGTCCGGGTTGACCTGCCCGACGGATTGGCCTTCGGTACCGGGAATGTTCCTCAGCGTGTCCCAGTCGGTGCTCATGTTTTCCGCGACGGCCGACATGATGCTGCCGGTGCGGGTGGCGGCGGCGACGTCCGCCGGGTTGTTCGTGTCTTCGACGGTTGCATCACCGGCCCCGAACTCGAAGAGCGTCGAGGCTGCCTGCCCGTTGTCGGACCAATTGTGAACCAGCACATCGCGAACCAGTCCTTGGCCGGTGTCGGGATGAGTGACCGCATTCTCGACGGCGATCTTGTCGTCCGCGACGGCCGCGAAGATACCTTCGGTGATGGCCGTGTTCTCGGTGCCGCGGCCGTCGACGGTGAAGTACTCGAACTTGTGATTGGGGTTCTGTTCGTGCGCGACCTGGGCGTCGAGGTACTGGCGACCTACGTCGAGTAGGTGCTGATCGAGGCCGCTGCCGACCTGGTACTGCGGATCACCGGCCTCGACGACCTTCGCGATGGCCTGATTGTCCGCGACACCGTTCAGTTCGACGCTGGAGGCGCCCGAGGAGCCCACCATCTTGAAGTCGCGGATGACGAGGTCGTCCCGGGTGAGCGATTCCCGCATCTTGTCCGGCAGCAGGGCTCCTCCGCCCTTGGTCGGCACCTCGGAGTCGCCGGTGACGGTGGCGGTGACTTTCTCGTTCGAGATGAGCTGGAGCGAGTTTGCGAGGGAGCGTTGGGCGTCGGGCGGCAGCTTCTCCATGATCTGCTGGATCTCTTGCGGACTTTTCCCGTCGAGCGACCGGCTCACCTGGTTCAGGTACTCCATCTGGGACGCGGGGATGGTAGCGGCATTTCCGCTGTTCACTGCATCGAGCTGTGCGGGCGTCAGGGCACCCGCCTCGCCCAGCCTCCGGACCTGCTCCGGGGTAAACCCGCCCGGGTCGGACACGAGGTCGGCCGCATCGGTGCGACCCTGGTCTGCGCCGAGCGCGGCGGCGGACGTGAAGGCCGCCCGCAGGCCGTCACGCGCCGTGTTCAGGGCGTCCCGGACAGTTCTATCGGCATTCACTGTCGCTGTCGCTGCGTCGGAGAGGTCGCGCTGCCAGGCGGCCATGTCGTTCGCTCGAGCGGCGTCCGCCTCGGAATTGACCGGATCCGTCACGACCAAGTCCTCGGATACGCGGAATTGGGCTGCTTCTGCGCCGACGATCGCCATCCGGGCGCGTTGCAATGGCGCATCCACTTCGTGGAAACCCTGCTTCGCCCGGTTGGCGAGCGCCTCGAGGTGATCGACGAGGGCGAGGGCGGTCTTCTTGTCGGCATTCGCCCGACCCTGGGCGGCCTCTGCGGTTTTGCCCTCCCAGTATGAGTCGTTCACCTTCGTGACGCCGTCGACGTAACGGCCGAACAGGTCCTCGACCTTGACGCCGAGCGCAATCCACGCGCCACCGAGCTCGGTCAGCAGCGACGGATCCCACGATTCGAGCTGCGTGCGGGTGACGGTCATCCTTCAGCGTTCCAGTCACCCGTGGCGTCTGTGTACGCAGCGACGAATCGGTCGGCGGACGCGTCGTCCTGATCCCGGTATTCCCGGGCGACGTTGATCATCACGTCACCGGTTTCGCCGAGCCGCTCGACGAGAGCGGGGACGAGGGATCCGTCGATGAGATCACCCGAGATGCTGCACGCCTCGAGGACGGAAGACATGACGCCGCCCGGGCTCGACATGAAGGGGCCTGCCGCGGGGCCGACTCGTAAACTGCCCGCCTCCCCGGCCAGGCCGCGCAATACTGCCCCCAGCTTTTCGAGCTGGTCCAGATCAGCTTTCAACGTCCCCACAAAGGCCCCCTTCGACTGCCGGCCACTTCGGCCGGCTCCCCCCACCGTCAGCGCTAGAGCCTAGCGGGCGGTGCGGCCGCGTACCCGAGGGAGTAGGCGCCGACCACCTTGGGAGTGGATTTTTCGTAGAAGACGTCGAGTTCCCGAATGTCGAAACCGGCGTCGGTGAGCAGGGCAGGGATGTCGCGGGTGAGGTGGCAACCACCGGCCACGGTCTTCTGGATGGGCTCCAGCCGGTGCTGCCATTTCTGGACCCCGGCGTCGGGGGCGAGGCCGTGCTCGACGAAATGCAGGGTTCCGCCCGGCCTCAGCACTCGGCGCACCTCACGCAGTGCGGCGCCGATATCGGGAATGGTGCACATCGTCCAGGTGGACAATGCACTGTCGAAGCTGTTGTCCAGGAACGGGAGCGACTGACCGTCCACACCGGCGCGGTCCACAGTTACCGGGGACACGCTCAGCCTTTTCGCGGCCAGCTTCCAGCCGAGATCGGCTGGTTCGACGGCGCTCACGGAATCGAGATCCGGTGGATAGAACGGGACGTTGAGGCCGGAGCCGAAGCCGATCTCCACAACGCGCCCGTGCAGTCCGGCGCAGACCCGTCGGCGCGTCGGCTCCGTGAATTTCAATCCACAGCTGATGTCGACGAGCCGCGGAACGATCCGATCAATGTAGAAACCCATGCCGTCCTCCCATCAGGGCGCTTCGCGCCCCGTGCGCGGGTGAAGAGTCCAGAGACTCGTTAACCGCGCACGGGCGGCGGAGCCGCCTACCGCGGGGCCATGCGCAGCGCGCCGTCCATACGAATGGTCTCACCGTTGAGGTAGTCGTGTTCGACAATCATCTGAGCGAGCTGCGCGTATTCGGCGGGCTGGCCGAGGCGGGAGGGGAACGGGACCCCGGCCTCGAGTCCCTTGCGATACTCGTCGGTGACGCCGGCGAGCATCGGGGTGTCGATGATGCCGGGGGCGATGGTGTTGACGCGGATGCCGAACTGGGCGAGGTCGCGGGCGGCGGGGACGGTCATGCCGTGCACGCCACCCTTGGAAGCGGAGTAGGCAATCTGGCCGATCTGGCCTTCGAACGCGGCGACGGACGCGGTGTTGATGATGACGCCGCGCTGCCCGGACTCGTCGACGGTGTCGGTCTTGGAGATGGCGTCGGCGGCCAGTCGCATGACGTTGAACGTGCCGAGCAGGTTGACGGTGATGACCGTGCGGAACAGTTCGAGGTCGTGGGGGCCCTTCTTCGACAGGATGCGCCCGGCCCAGCCGACACCGGCACAGTTGACCACGATGCGCAGCGGCAGCCCCGATTCGACGATCTTCGCGACTGCGGCCTGGACCTCGTCGCCGCTGGTGACGTCGGTGGCGAGGAGGGTCACGCCTTCCGGGACGGTGTCGCCGGCGCGCTCGATGGACTGCTGCAGGTCCAGTCCGAAGACGGTGGCTCCGGCGTCGACGAGACGCTTGGCGGTGGCGGCACCGAGGCCCGACGCTGCTCCCGTGACCAATGCGGCGGTTCCCTGAATTTCCACTGTTCGAATCCTTTTCTCCGGCTGACCCGAGTTGGTCAACCCTGGTGACCTGCACCATAACGCGGCCAGCTCATGGCAGCAGAGGCAAGGTGTGCCCGACCGGCTACTCCGTGGAATTCCCGAAGTCCGCTCGCAGGTAGCGGCACCCTGTTCGACCGCTTACCAGTGCGGCTCGCGCTGTGCCGAGACGAATCTCGTTGCCGTCACCGCTGTGGAGTCGCACGTTGTGGTCTCCCGGTCGATCTGCCCGTACCTCGATGTGCGCGAATCCGTGTGCCGTCGCAATGTCTCGAGCCGCCCGGAGCACTGCGGGCCACTCGGCGTCGGGGATGGGACTCGTCGAATACATGTCGGGAAGAAAGACCGACATCCCGGCGGTACTCGCAAACGGCACTGAGCAGCTTCCCTGAGTCCGGTCGCCCGCCGATACCCAGCGAAGCGTGGGCACGATGGTTGCGGCGGCGTCAGCGATCTGGTGCGCCACGCTCGCGACCGTCGCTTCCGCGTCCTCTAGCGGAGACCACTGGCGCATCCGCCCCTCGGCGGCCGCAATGTCGGCGGCAGTGCCGTTGTACGGGTTGTCTGTCATTGCACTCCCCAATCCTGTGACGGCAGCACCTCCTGTGACGGCCGTCAGAAAAATCCCCACGGCAATTGCGGCGGCCCGGTGAGCCGGGCGACGGCGGTCGGCAATCACCGAACCACCCTCTCTGGCAGCCCGGCCACGATTGCCGACATGTTGTACTCCGACATGGTTCCCCGGTGCGGATACCCGCTGTGCCCCAGTGCGCCGTCGCGAAAAATCCCGTCCGGGCTCATTCCCTCGTCGACCGAGAGTTGTTCGAAACTCATTGTGCCCGGATCGGGGCCGAACCTGTGTGTCTTGCCTACCTCGGTGACGAATCGGTCGTCGGCGGCTTCCATCACGTATCCGTGCCCGTCGCGCAACCCGAGGTCGGACTCGTCGTCGGCGTTGACGCCAGGAGATCCGTAGAACACTGCGTCATCGACCGGCTGGCCGGGGCTGGGATCCTGGAGTGCCAGGCCAGTCGTGTAGGAACCATACGAATGTCCCAATGCGGTGAGATGCGGATCCGATTGCCGAGACGCAACATTCACCCCTTCGTAGAAGGCGGCGAGCTTGACCGCTCCGGCAGCGGCCCGGTCGCTCTGTGTCACGTCCAGCACGCCTCGAACCGTGTCGAAAGTCCCCGGTCCCATTGTCTGCGGCGGCTCGTATCCCAACCACGCGATCGTCGCGACCGTCTCGTCTCCCCGGCCCTGAAGACGCAACTGCTCGACGCTGGTGTCTCCCAACGAACGTGCCTCGCCGACCATTCCCTCGAACGAGTCGACGATGGTGGTGTTCAGTCCGGGCGCCGTCACCGAGATGTGCTCGGCGGTATCGGGGTCACCCACCGCGAAGGCCGCCATGCCTCGCTCTCCAGATTTCAGGTCGAGCAGCATCAGCCGGCCGTCCGGATTCTTCGCGACGACCTGCTCGAGTGTGCGCAGATCTTTCATCTTTTGTTCGGTGTACCACAGCGCCGCATCAGCATTGGTGAATGCACCGCCGAACGGAGCGTCGTCGATAATCGACTGCAGCCGGTCGCGTTCGGCTGTCAGCCGGACCCGCTCGTCGTCGAACTGGTTGAGGTTCGCCTGATGCCGCGCCGCAGAGGGGAGGCCGTCACTGCTTCCGACCCACTCGGGATGGCGCTCGAGTATTTCCCTGCGTTGCGACTCCGGCATTGCGTCCCAATACTTCCGGTTCTCCAGCGGGGAGGCGTTCTGCGGTGGCGCCGGGGCAGGCAGTCTGCCCTGCTGATCGGCTGCTTCGAAGTCTCCGGCGCCCCGATCTCCGAAGCCACCGCTCATCGCGTGTGTGAGCACGTGGGCTGCGTCGGCGTCGATGTCCTCGGCCTCGAGGATCAGCGCTCGCGCACTCGACTCGAGGGCATCCCGGACCGCGAACTCGTGCTGCCGCCGTTCGGAAGAATTCGGCGCATCGGCGACCGCACCGGCATCGGACACCACGAACGCATTGTCGTCCGCCGTAGCCATCAGCGCGGCGACCTCGAGTTGGACGTGCAGAACAGCGTCGAACGTGTCCGCCGTGACCCGCCGGACCGCGCCGATCACCGCACTCTCGTCGGCGAGGTCCTGCACTACCACCTGAAAAGCACGTCGTGCTGCCTGCGCGGCTTCGCCCTCCCAACCGCGCAGATCACCGAGTTCGGTAATCCGCCGCCGCACGTCGTCGATGGCGGTGATGCGTGCCGACAGAGCCTGTTCCAACTGTTCGAGCGCGACGGTGTCCCACTCACGAATCATCTTCAGATCCACGGTCCCCCCCGGGTGCCACTGTGCACGTAAGGTAGCGGAGCACGGCCGGATTCGTAAAGGGGGA
Organism: Rhodococcus sp. ZPP; assembly: GCF_017656075.1. Taxonomy (NCBI): domain Bacteria; kingdom Bacillati; phylum Actinomycetota; class Actinomycetes; order Mycobacteriales; family Nocardiaceae; genus Rhodococcus; species Rhodococcus sp. ZPP. Next base: position 2,954,661 of record NZ_CP058638.1, on the reverse strand, counting down.
TGTCGTGGGGGAGTGGCAAACTGTGAACGTCGATGTCGTGGAACTGCGTGTCGTAGCAGGGCAGATGGAGGGGGTGTTCACGGAGGCGAATACGGCGCTCGCGGCCATCGACGGGGTGATCGCCCGATCATCTGCGGCGTGGGCTGCCACGTCGCGGGCGGCTTTCCCGCAGTTCTGCGCTTATCTCGATACGCGGCGAGAGGCGCTTCTCGGCGACCTCGCCAGAATTGCCGACAACCTCGCCGGTACAGCCACTCGCTATGACGGGCAGGACAGGGCCATCAGCGACGCAGTGTCGCGCCTCCTCCCCTGAGTGCGGAGAAAAGCCCGGACACCGTTCTGTTCGTGGTTACAGCGGGCGCGATGAGTTTCGAACGGCTCGATGGTCTATCCCTTCGTCATCCCCGTAACGAAAAAGAGGAGTGAGTCCCGTGCGCGTTGTGATCATGGACTTCATCAGTTTGGACGGTGTCGTGCAGGCGCCCGGCGGCCCGGAGGAGGACACCGACGGTGGTTTCGCCCACGGCGGCTGGTCGCATCCGTTCTTCGATCCGGAGGCGATGGGCACCGCTTTCGACGACGCGTTGAGCGGGGCAAAGGCGTTGCTGTTCGGGCGGCGCACGTGGCAGACGATGGCCGCGGCGTGGCCGGAGCGGGCAGGCGACCCGTTCGCCGACCAGATGAACGCCATCCCGAAGTATGTGGTGTCCTCGACACTCGGCGACGACGAACTGACCTGGGAGAACACCACCCGCATTCCCGGTGGCGAGGCTGTCGCAGAAATCCGGAAGCTGCGGGAGAGCGGTGACGGCTCGCTGCTGGTGATGGGAAGCGCCACACTGGCGCGGACCCTCCTGAGCGAGGGCCTGTTCGACGAACTACGGCTCATGATCGAGCCGGTGATCCTCGGCGGCGGCAAGTCGATCTTCCCCGAGAACGGCGGGCTCCGGACTCTCGAGCTGGTCTCCTCGGTCACGAGCAATACGGGCGTGCACGTGTGCACCTACCGGCCTGTGGAGTAGGCGGGTAGGTTGTCTTCGCGTGCGCACGGGAGGCGCAGGCAAACGGTGGGGGGGACGGATGACCGGGAATCAGATCGAAGTCGACCGCGAGGCGCTGCTGCGCTGCATCGCGGCATGTGACGCGCTGGCGTCGGACATGGCGGAGTTGCGGCTGCGGGCGTACCGGGAACTCGCACCCGACAACTTCGGTCTGGGCGAAACGCATCTGCGGTCGGCCGCGGCGCTGGCAGAGCGCTTTCGGGCGACGGCCGTGGGCGGTTCGGGTGTGGCGGACGAGAACACCGCGGTCGGTGTTCTCGCCGCGCACGAACGCCACGCCGCGGCGATGAAGGCGACGTTCGAGGCGACGCTTGCCCGCTACGACGAACAGGACGCCGCGACCGCAGCACAAGTGAACGGTGCCGGTCTCTAGGTCGGCAGATCAGTGGATGTGTTTCTGCCAGTCCTGCGGCACGCGGTCGGCGGGTCCCGGAATGGTCTGCTCGAGCGGATGATGCTGCGGTGCAGCCAGTTCCGGGCCCTGGAACGCTTGATCGGTGGCGTAGTTCCAGAACCACGATTCGCCGGGCTCGAAGCTTTGCACCACCGGGTGGCCAGTGTCGGCGGCGTGCCGGCTGGCGTGCTGCGCCGGGGAGGAGTCGCAGCATCCCACGTGTCCGCACAGTGCGCAGCGCCGCAGGTGCACCCACCACCCACCGGCGGCGTCGCATTCGACGCAACCGGTACCGCTCGGTGCGACGCTCGTGTCGATGCCTTCCACTTCACCCATGCGAATCTCCTTCCATCGCTGTCACTTCCGGCTCGATCGGGATGCGAACCTGGAAGCGGGTATCACCCGGCTCGGAGTGAACACGGAGATCGCCGCGGTGTTTCTTCACCACGATGCGCCAGGAGATGTCGAGGCCCAGGCCGGTGCCTTCTCCGACGGGCTTCGTGGTGAAGAAGGGTTCGAAGATGCGCGAGCGGATCTCTTCCGGCACACCGGGACCGGTGTCGCCGATCTCGATGAGCGCCATGTCGCCGTCCCGCCGGGTGCGGACGGTGAGAGTGCCGTGCCCCTGCATCGCGGCGACGGCATTGTCGATGAGGTTCGTCCACACCTGGTTGAGTTCCGCCGCATAGGCAGGAACCTGAGGCAGGGAAGCGTCGTAGTCCTTCACCACCGCGACCGAGTCGCCGATCTTGCGTCCCAGCATCACCAGCGAACTGTCGAGCAGTTCGCGAAGGTCGACGCGCTGGTACGGGGCACGGTCCATCTGGGAATACTGCTTCGCGGCATTCACCAGAGTCGACACCCGGGCGGTCGAATCGGCGATCTCGTTCATCAGAAGCTCTGTCTCGATGGTGTAGTTGAGCCACCGCATCGTGCTCTCGACCACCGCGTCGTCGTCGACGCTCGCCACGATCCGCTCGAGCCAGGGGATGTCGAGGCCTGCCTGCACGAACGTGGGAGCGAGGTCCCAGCCGCCGGAGACGCCATGCGTGTCGAACCAGTCGCCGAGCTGGTCTTCACGATCCGCGGCTTCCAGCGGTGTGAGTGTGGGGGCTTTCGCCACCAATTCAGCCGCTTCCTCCTGTAACCGAATCAGTGTCGCGAGTGCCTGCCGGTCGTACACCCCGGACGCGATGACACCGAGCTTCTGCCGCATGTGCGACACCCGGTCGCGGAGCGAGGCCGTCGCCCGGACTGCGGCGGCCGCCGGGTTGTTGAGCTCGTGCGTCAATCCTGCAGACAGTGAGCCGAGGGCGAGGAGCCGCTCGCGCTGGTCGACGATCTGACGGGAATTCTCTGTGCCGAAGAACAGCCCTTCGAGGAGGTGAACTGCCATCGGGAACCACTCGTGCATCAGGGCGCCGAAGCGGTCGGCATCCAACACGAAGAACCGGGACGGCGTGGTGACCCGCAACGATGTCGTGTACGTCTGAGGTGCGCGATCGCCGAGATACGACTGCCACGCCCCGGCGTACACGCCGCGCTGAGAGGTTCGGTTGACCTCGATTTCCTCGCCCCCGGACAACTTGCCGAGGACCAGTTCGCCTTCCATCAGCACGTAGAAGCAGGTCGCGGCATCGCCCTCGGCGAAGACGGGACCCGGTTCGATCAGCTCGACGCGACCGCTTGCGCACAGCTGGCCGAGCTGGTGATCGTCGAGTTTCTCGAACAGGAAGAGCGTTCTCAGCTCCTCCGGGGAACAGGAAAGTGTGGTCACGTTCTGCCCCCGGTCACGGTTGTCCGATGTAGCGGTGCACGAGCATGACAGCCATCGCCCCTTCACCGACTGCCGACGCCACCCGTTTGGCCGACTCCGACCGAACGTCGCCCGCGGCGAAGATTCCGGGGACGCTGGTTTCGAGGTGGTGCGGAAGCCGGTCGAGTGGCCAGCCGCTCGGCGCCTTCCCGTCCACGACGAGATCCGGGCCCGACACCACGAATCCGTGCTCGTCGCGAATCACCACACCGTCGAGCCACTCGGTGCGCGGGGCGGCCCCGATGAACAGGAAGAGGAACCCGGCATCGACGGTCTCCTCGTACCCACCAGCATTGTCGCGCAGCCGGATCCTCTCGAGGTGGCCGTCCCCTTCCACTCCGACCACCTCGGTGCACGGCCGGACGCGTATTCGCGGGTTCTGCTGAATCTGCTGGATCAGGTAATACGACATCGAGTCTTCGAGCGACTTCGCCCGGACCACGATCGTGACGGTGCGCGCACCGCGCGCCAGGTACATCGCGGCCTGCCCGGCAGAGTTGGCGCCGCCGACGATGTACACATCCTGATCCGCGCAGCGGGCCGCCTCGGTGACGGCCGACCCGTAGAAAACCCCACGTCCGGTGAGCTCGTCGATCCCGGGCGCGGGGTGGCGCCGATAGGAGACCCCGGTGGCCAGAATCACGGTGTGCGCGTCGATGGTGTGGCCGTCGGCGAATCGCACCGTGCGCGCCGAGCCGTTCACCTCGAGAGCCACCACGTCGCGCGTGGTGATCAGCTCGGCCCCGAACCGAGTTGCCTGCCGACGGGCGCGGTCGGCCAGCTGGGCGCCGGACACGCCGTCGGGGAATCCGAGGTAGTTCTCGATACGGCTGCTCTGACCCGCCTGCCCGCCGGTTGCCGTCCGCTCGACGAGCGCGGTGCGCAAACCTTCGGAGGCGCCGTAGACCGCGGCGCCCAGCCCGGCGGGACCGCCTCCGACGACGACGAGATCGTAGAAGTTCTCCGACGGCGACGTCCGCAGCCCCAGCCGATTGCCCAGCTCGGTGTCGGCCGGCTCGACCAGGACATCACCGTCCGGGCAGATGACGACAGGCAACCGCAGTCCGTCGGCACCTGCGGCGGCGAGGAGTCGCTCGCCTTCCGGTTCGTCAGACATGTACCAGCGATACGAGAGTTGGTTGCGTGCGAGGAACTCGCGCACCTCCGACGACCGGGCCGCCCAGCGGTGGCCGATCACCTTGGTTTCCTCCACCGGGTGCCGCTCCGACGACGCCCACGCGTCGAGCAGCGCGTCGACCACCGGATACAGCTTCTCCTCCGGCGGATCCCAGGGTTTGAGCAGGTAGTAGTCAAGGTCGATCACGTTGATCGCCTCGATCGCCGCATCGGTGTCCGCGTATGCGGTGAGCAGCACGCGACGGGCCACCGGGTAGAGGTCCATGGCTTTCTCGAGGAACTCGATTCCGCTCATGGCCGGCATGCGGTAATCGGCGAGAATGACCGCGACGGGGTCGCCGCGCAGTTTCAGCTCGCGCAGCGCTTCCAGTGCGGATTCGCCGGACTCGGCGCGGATGATGCGGTACTTCTCGCCGTACCGGCGCCGTAAGTCCCGCGCGACGGCGCGAGATACTCCCGGATCGTCGTCGACTGTGAGAAGCGCGGGTTTGGCGCTCGCAACTGGATGGTTCACACACGCCTCTCGTCCGCGGAGAACATTGAGCAACTTTCGCGTCGAGTATCGCCCGTACTGCGTGACGTTGTCGACTCGCCGGGAAGACACCGGAGTGCGGTCAGTGCAGCAACTCCTGATCCTTCACCGGAGCGTGCGTCCGGCGACGGGACCACACGGTCCGACCCGCTACGACAGCGACGGCGGTGACGACGACGGCGCCGGCCGCGAGTGGGCCCGCCGCGCTGCCCGGGAGCAGACCTGCCAGCAGCAACCAGGCCCCGAAGGCGAAGAACGACACCGCAGCACCGATGCGGATGACTCTCTCCGGCAGGTGCTTGCCCAGGACCGCGCCGAGCAGGATAGCCAGGGCGTCGGCCGCCACCATGCCGACAGTCGAGCCGATCCACACGCCGACCGTGTCGTGGTCGGTGGCGAGGGTGATGGTGGCGAGCATCGTCTTGTCGCCCAGTTCGGCGAGGAAGAAGGCGGATGTCACCGCCAGGAACGCGGAGCGGGCGGTGCGGCCGGCCTTGAGTTGCTCATCGTCGCTGAGGCGGTCACCGCGCAATGTCCACGCACCGAAGATCAGGAACGCGACCCCACCGACCACACTGATCGCGCCGGTGGGAAGTGCGACTCCGAGGCTGTGACCCACGGCGACCGACACCAGATGCACCACCGTCGTCGCGACCGTGATGCCCGAGATCACCACCCACCACCGGTAGCGCAGCGCGAACGTCATCGCCATCAGCTGGGATTTGTCACCCAGTTCGGCGACGAAGATCACCCCGAAACTCAGCAGCACGGCGGCCAGCACAACATCCTCCTCCAGTAGTCGGTCGGAGGCGCAAAAACCCTCCTCCAGCAGTCGGTCGGAGGATTGACAGATGGGTCCCCCGGCGTGGCAGGCACTGGTGCGCCCACTCGGCCGAAGGTCTCGCCCACCGGCGCCGAGAGGCCTCTCGGCGCCGGTTCACCAGGCCGGGTCCGGTGACTCGCGTCACAGTACCGATATGTCGACACTGGCGATTGGGGGCTACTCCCCTTCGCTGACCTTCACGCTAGCGGGGCGGATCCGAAAACGCAAAGGCGACAATAAGTTTGGGCAACCTCGTCGTGAGGTTTCGGGAACCCTCACGATGCCAGCAGCATCGCCAAAACGGCAGTGTCGGGGTCGCTGATCGGGTCGATGCCCACTCGGCTGACCATGGAGGTGACCGTGCCGTCCGCCTCCGCCTCCACCCACGCCGCCCGGTGGTCGAGACCCAGGTGAGGCAGGCCGGGCAGCAGGACGCAACCGGATGCCGCGCCTGCACATTCCGGCAACGACGGCGTGGTCTCCGACGGTGGGTGCAGCATCATCAATGCCGGTGGCTGATGGTCCGCGAACCGCCCGGGAGCCAGCGCGAACTCACCGAGGACCGTGCCCTCGGCAACCACGAGGCCGACGGTCTCGGGCTCCGGTTCCTCCGGCAGATCCTCGCGGGCGCCGAACACCGTCGTGGTGTGCAGAAGCCCCGGAATGCACGCCACCCGGACCGCGAGGGCAAGCAGCTGCGCCCATTCCTTGGTGGTGTCGGGCCAACGCCCCGAAATGACGAATCCGCGCAAAGTACCTGCGGCCTGGAAGGGCGAGATGCCGATGTAGCCGTCCCTGTTCATCTCTGCCTCCTCGGTGTGAATGACGTGCTGGAAACATGCCTCGTGCGCACACCTCGTTGGGTACTTGAAGAATGCACCGAACAATGCCTGGCACACAAGTGCATATGAGTGCTAACGCACAGGAGTGCTCACCCGTCGGCAGGGGGCGCCCGTTCCTCAGAGAACCCTCAGAAAGCCCACAACCGCGCGCTATCAAAGCCCCCTACCCTCACCGGAATGACGTCTGAGCGCCCAGGGAAATCCGTCGGCCACCACGCCGCAACCGACACGATGCGACAGTTCTTCACACCCCGGCGCACAGCCGCACTCGGGCTGACCGCGCTCGTCGCCGTCTCCGCGGCCGGCCTCGGCGCCCTGTTTCTCGGCGACGCGCCGGACAGCCGGACGGTGGCGATCGTGAACGCCGATGCGGGTGCCACGGTCGAGGGGGAGGCAGTGCGGGCCGGCGAATCCCTGATCGAGAATCTCGCAGCGAATCAGGATTTCGACTGGGCGGTGGTGTCGGCCGACGAGGCGGAGACCGGCAACTACTTCGCCACCGTCACCGTGCCCGAGGACTTCAGCGCCGCCGTGTCGTCGATCTGGGGTACGAAACCACGGCAGGCCACCCTCGGTCTCGACGTGGAGGGCTCCGACGAGCCGGCATCCCTCAGACTGTCCGAGGTGGTGTCTTCTCAGGTCGGTGCCGACGGTGTCGCCGACCTGCTGGCCGACATGTCGAAGTCGCGGACTACCTTTCAGCAGGCGGGGATGGCCGCCGGACTTCTCGCGGCGGGCACGTCCGCGGCGGACGATGCGGCACAGCAACTCACCGCAGGCGCCGACACGCTGCTGCCGTACCTCGAGACGGCGCGATCGGGCGCAGTGCAACTCCTCGGTGTGGCGGATCAGGTAGCGGGTGTGGTCGACGAGACGGCCGGAACGGCGAACGACCTGGCAGATCGGCTGAGCGCGCTGGGACTGACCTTGGGTGAAGCGAACGACAGTGCCGTGCAGATGCGCACGAGAATCGATGCGGCGATCCGCGTTCTCGCGGCCACTCCCGTCGCGCCCGAGGTGGTTCCGGCCCTACAGCAGGTGAGTGCGGACCTGGGATTGCTTTCAGGTCAGCTGACTTCGGTCCCGGGGCTTCTGGGTGAGCAAGTCGGCCCCGACACCGACCTGGGTGAACTCGTCCGGGTGGCGATGGGACAGCTGACCGACGCAAGTGCCGAACTGAGCAGTGGCGCGCGCCAACTGAACGATGGCATCGTCCCGATCGCTGATCAGGCTCCCGAGCTGCTGGCCGGTGCCACCACGCAGATCGTCGACGGCTTCGCGAAATTGAAGGCACTGTCGGGGCAGCTGTCGACCGATCTCAATGCCGGCGTGGCCGCTATGCCGGCCCGGTCCGGGGCGCAGCAGACGCAGTTGGCGACAGTTCCCGCGGATCCGGTCGCGGTGTCGCGCAGCGTCAGTGGCTCGACTCCGATCCTGACCGCCGGTCACCTGGCCGTCGGATTCGGGTGCACCACGGTGCTACTCGCCGGCTTTGTCGTCTGGATGAGCCTGCGAAGAGGTAACTTTCAGCGCGCATCCTGAATGCGTCGCCAGGGAGTTGCCTGCTCCAACTCGAACGCCAACTCGAGCAGTGTGCGCTCGTCCCCGTGATTCGCGGAGAAATGCGAGGCGAGCGGAAGCCCCTGCGACGTCTCGTGCAGTGGCAGCGAGATGGCAGGGCCACCGGATGCGTTGTTGAGCGGCGTGAACGCCGTGTAGGCGATGAGCTTGTCGAACAGTTCCTCGAAACCTTGACTGGGGGAGAGGTATCCGAGTTCGGGTGTCGTGTGTGCGAGGGTGGGTGAGAGCACCACGTCGTACGTCTGGAACACCCGGGCGTACTCGCGGTACGTACGACGCAGCCGGTAGAGCATCTGGGGTGTTCTGGCCATTTTCTTTCGGTACATCGCAGCCAGCCCGCGTGTCAGGTTGTCGGTAGCGGCTCGATCGAAATCCGGCCCGAGCATCCGCTTGCCGTTGTTGGAAATGACGAACGCGAGGAATCCCCAGTAGGTGCAGAAATCGTCGACGAAGGACTGGGGCACCGGCATCGGTGCTTCCTCGACGTGATGTCCCAGCTCGGCGAGCAGGTCGGCGGTGGCGTGAACCGACTTTCGTGTCTCGTCGTCGGTGGGAGACGTGGTGACGGAATCGACGACCACCCCGATGCGGAGCCTTATGGTGCTGGGCCCCTCCACCAATCGGATGGGCGGCAGCGCCGGATTGCGGTAGTAGCGTTCGGCCGCGGCCATCCACCGAGCGGTATCACGGACCGACCGGGTGACGACGCCCTGCGAGATGATCCTGACGGGCAGCGTCTTGTCCATGGCATCGGGCACCGTGCGACCCCGGGACGGCTTGAGTCCGACGAGCCCGCAGGCCGCGGCGGGAATGCGGATGGAGCCGCCGCCGTCGTTCGCGTGGGCGATCGGAACTACCCCGGACGCGACGAGCGCGGCCGAACCGCCGGACGAGGCGCCGGGGGAGTACGCGAGGTTCCACGGGTTGTGCACCGGTTCTGCATCCATGAATTCCGTCGAGGCACTGAACCCGAATTCCGGTAGCCGGCTCTTTCCGAGCGAGACGATTCCGGTGGACAGGTATTGCGCCACGAAGTCGCTGTCGGCCCGGGCCGGAGTGGCGGTGAACGCTGCGCTGCCGTGCTGGGTGGGCTGGCCGGCGACGTCGACGTTGTCTTTGATGACCGTCGGCACCCCGGCGAACACGCCTTCGTGGGGGCGTCCCGATTCTGTCAGGGCGCGGTCGAAGTCGGGGAACGCCAGCCCGCACAGTGAAGGTTCGACCGACTCCGCGCGGGCGATTGCCGCTTCGGTCACCTCACGGACCGAGACTTCCTTGGACGCGATCCGCTCCGCGATACCGGTGGCGTCCAGATCGCCGAGCGCATCGTCGCGGAAGGCGTGGACGGCGGAGTCTTTGCGTGGCGTGCTGTTGTCGGTCACGGATCAAGGCTATTGGACGCACGGCCAACTCGGACGAATTCCGGAGTGGTGAGGGCGCCGGAACGGCACGAGCGCACAGAAATGCCCGGAGGCGTTCTGTGCGCTCGTGAGAGAAGAGAGGAGATCAGCCGATGAGGCCGGCGCCCTGAGTGCGGGCGCGGGTGAAGCGTTCCTCGGCGTCTGCCCAGTTCACGATGTTCCACCAAGCCTTGACGTAGTCGGGCTTGACGTTCTGGTAGTCGAGGTAGAAGGCGTGCTCCCACATGTCGAGCATGACCACGGGGATCAGCGCGGCGGTGATGTTGCCGTGCTGATCGGTCATCTGCTCGATGACCAGGCGCTGGCCGATGGTGTCGTAGCCGAGCAGTGCCCAACCCGAACCCTGCAGGGTGGTCGCGACACCGGTGAAGTGAGCCTGGAACTTGTCGAACGAACCGAACTGGTCGTCGATCGCGGCGGCCAACTCGCCGGTGGGCTTGTCGCCACCGTTGGGCGAGAGGTTCTTCCAGAAGATGGAGTGGTTGGTGTGTCCACCGAGGTTGAAGGCCAGGTTGCGGGAGAGCAGCAGCGCCTTGTCGGCGATGGTGCCGTCTTCGCGGGCTTCGGCCATCTTCTCGAGGGCGGTGTTGGCGCCCTTGACGTAGGTGGCGTGGTGCTTGTCGTGATGCAGCTCCATGATCTTGCCGGAGATGTGCGGCTCGAGAGCTGCGTAATCGTAGGGGAGTTCCGGCAGCGTGTATTCAGACACGAGGGTCCCTTCTTTGTGGGCGTGTGGCCCTGATTCTTCCGGGTGCGAACGCCGCGTGAGCATGCGTCACGCACCCGCCTTTTCCAATCGTTCTCGGGTATATACCCAATCTCATTGGTACACCGTGCGCAACACCGGGGCACAGGGGGCGATTCCCTCACAGTAAAGTTCGGCTACCCGAAAAATCTGACACGGCGGCTTCGGCGGTCGTGAAAATTCGTCTGCCCGGTGAACGGAACCTTAAGCTGTCGCGGTGCCTTTGCTGATACCTGTTGCAGATTCACACGCGGCCGCCCCGCGCGTGGAGCTCACGGGCGCGAATCTGCTGCGTTTCTTCGCGGTCCTGACCGTTATCTATTCGCACATCTCGTTCTATCTGATCGACGATCTCGGAACGGGATGGTGGTTCATCGACGTCGTCTATCAGATATTCATCGAACGGGCCGGACTGAATCAGCATTTGTCTTTTCTCGGTGTCGCTGTATTCATGATGCTGACCGGGGTGTTGATCACCCGTTCGGCCATTCGTCACCCGCCCGGGCGATTCCTGTTCAACCGGCTCGGGCGCATCCTGCCCGCATTCTGGGTGGCGATTCTCGCCGCCGTCGTCCTGGTACGCCTGGGAATCAACGGCATGTTCAGCGGGCAGGACGGAATCTCCAACGTCGACGCCCTCCTGAGCTTCGTGCTCGGCGGATTCTTCCTCAAACCGGAAGTCGCGGTACTCGGCGTCACCTGGACCCTGGCCGTGCAGATTCTCTTCTATGTGGCCTGCGTCGCCGCGCGGCCGGTCCTACGTACCGCCCCTATCGCGATGCCTCTCGCCGGCGCCGCGATCTGCGCCCTGATCCTGCTGTACAACCTGTACGTGCCGCAGCCCTACACGGTCCCGATGCTGTCCAAGATCGCCGCGACGTTGCCGGCCGTGTTCCTCGGTCAACTCATCTACCTCGGGTGGGCCAGGCTCGCGGAGCCACGATGGATCATCATCGCCGGGCTCGCCCAGGTGAACGTCATACACCTCGCTACCGACTTCCGGGTGTACTGGGCAGGGGAGCACTACCTGTGGACATTCGCCGTCGTCACCGCTTGCGTCGTGCTCGTCGGCCGGTACGACGGCCCGGCCGCTCACTGGGCCGTCGTCCGCTGGACGGCGACGCGCAGCTACGCGATCTACCTCGTCCATACGCTCGTTCTGTACCGGGTGTACGAGCACACCGTCGGTCATTTCGGCGCGACCGGCGCCATCGTCGTCTTCCTCCTGGTTACCGCGCTGATCTCGGAGGCGCTGTACCGATGGGTGGAATTGCCTGCCTCGCGGTGGGTTGCCGCGCACATTCCGGACCAGGGTGAAATGGCGACATCGGTCGAGGAGACGCCTGCGACTGCGCGCGTAGCATCGAGTCATGTCTTGGTACGACGAGCTGCTGGGTCGGGCAACCGCTAAGTCGACGATGGTCACCGCCGAGGGTGCGCTCCCCGGCCGGGATCGGCCGATGCCGGTTCCGGCGACGCACTTCGTGAACGGACATCCGCTGCAGCCGCCGTTCCCCGAAGGAATGCAGACCGCGGTGCTGGGGATGGGATGTTTCTGGGGCGCCGAGAAAGAGTTCTGGCAGCTGGACGGCGTGTACACGACCGCTGTCGGATACGCAGGTGGCTATACCCCGAATCCCACCTACGAGGAGACCTGCTCGGGCCGGACCGGGCACACCGAGGTCGTGCTCGTGGTGTTCGATCCGAACGTGGTCTCCTACGCCGAAATTCTGAAGGAGTTCTGGGAGAATCACGATCCCACCCAGGGCATGCGGCAGGGCAACGACCAGGGCACGCAGTACCGGTCCGCGATCTACACGATGAACGAGTCGCAGGTCGAGATCGCGGAAGCGACGGCCGAGGCTTTCGAAAAACGCCTCGCCGACGCCGGTTACGGGGCAATCACCACAGAGATCGCCCCGCTCACCCAGTTCTTCTACGCGGAGGACTACCACCAGCAGTACCTCGCCAAGAACCCCGGCGGCTACTGCCCGGTGCACGCCACCGGAGTCAGCTGCCCCGTCGGAGTGCTGAAGCAGGACGAGGTCCCCTCTCAGACGGACGTGCTTCCGCCGTCGTAGCTCAGGTTCCGGTCGCTGCCCACACGAGGACCGCCGAGGCCGACAGTGCACTGACCGTGCGGACGTGGTTCCACGCAGTCCACCCGCGCACGTAGTTTCCCCAGACGTCCGCTGCGTCGTTCCCGCCGGGATCGACCACGTCCAGCGCGTTGTTGCGAGGGACGTGATAGACCACCGTCAACACGATCCCGGTGAAATAGAGAACGCACGCCATCACTGCGTAGCTCGCCGAGGCGTCGTGCCGGACCACCGTCGCCACCGCCAGCGCGATCGAGGTCACCGCCGTACCGAACAACGCGGTCATGAAGAAAGCATTCGGCGCTGCACGGTTGATCGCCTGCATGGCCGCGATGCCCTGACGCGGTTCGAGGCGGCTCAGCGCCGGCATGATGAACGTCGAGAACGCGAACATCACACCGCCGATCAACCCCGCCCCCACGGCCGTGACGATCAGCAGGGAACGCACCATCATCTCTCCTTCCAGACGCCTGCTGCCGCCGCGGCACGGGCGTAGTCGGTGAAGTCCTTCGGTGCCCGTCCGAGAGCCCGCTCCACGCCGTCGGTGAGATATGCATTCCGCCCGTCGAGAACGTCCTCGAACAGGTAGGTGAGCAGACCGATCGCATCGGGGGCCAACCCCGCCGCGGCCAGCAGTGACGCATAGTCGGCCGAAGTGGTGGTGATATAACGGAAGTCGCGCCCCGTTGTCTCCGAGATTGCGGCGACGGCGTCAGCGAACGACATCAAGCGGGGGCCGGTCACCTCGTACAACTCGCCCGCGTGTCCGTCCTCGGTGAGTGCGGCGACGGCGATGTCGGCGAGATCGTCGGCGTCGACGAAGGGTTCGAGGACATCGCCGACGGGCAAAGTGAGAGTTCCGGTGCGCAACGAGTCGGCCATGAAACTTTCACTGAAGTTCTGGCTGAACCAACTCGAGCGAAGGATGGTCCACTCCACGCCCGACTTCTGCACCACCTGTTCGCTCCGCTCCGCCTCCGGTTCGCCCCGGCCGGACAACAGGACCAGCCGTTGTGCTCCGGCTGCCACCGCAGTCTCGGTGAAATTCTCGACCACCTCGGCGGCCCCCGGCACGGCGAGGTCTGGGTAGTAGGCGATGTACACCGAGGTGATGCCCTCGAGCGCGGGCGTCCACGTGTCTTCGTCGTCCCAGTCGAAGGGCGGGTGGCCGGATCGTGAACCACTGCGGGCGGGCGCTCCCGCGGCGCCGAGTCCGCGGAGAACGCGACCGCCGATCTTGCCGGTGCCGGTCAGGACGAGGGTGGAGGTTGTCGTTGTCATGCGACCAGTCAAGACGGAAGTGGTGAGACTATCCATGGTCGAGAAGCGCTCATCCATACGTCAGCGTCTACGATCGCGTCCATGGATCCCCTCGCCGGTCTCATCAGCGGTCCCCGAGCCACCGGAGCCTTCGTGCTCCGCTCGATCATGGAACCACCGTGGTCGCTGCAGATCGACGACCGTGCACCGCTCAGTCTCGTGGCCGTGGGCCGCGGCGAGGCGTGGATCTCCCCCCATGACGGTGAACCCATCCGGTTGACCGAGGGGGACATCGCCGTCGTGCGTGGACCGGAACGCTACGTCGTCGCGGATGACCCGGCGAGGGCGCCGCGCGTCGTCATCAATCCCGACCAGAGCTGCACGACGCTGCACGGGGAACCGCTCGCCGAATCGATGGATCTGGGCGTCCGGACGTGGGGAAACAACCCCAGCGGCCGCACCGTGCTGTTGACCGGAACGTATACGACTCCCGGCGAAATCAGCCGCCGCCTGCTGTCGGCGCTGCCCCCGCTGATAGTGCAACGCCGCACCGACTGGGACTCCCGGCTGGTCACCCTTCTGCACGACGAGGTGGTGCGCGACGAGCCCGGCCAGGAAGCGGTTCTCGACCGGTTGCTCGATCTACTGCTCATCGCCGTGCTGCGTGCGTGGTTCGCCCGGCCTGCGGTCGAGACGCCGTCGTGGGTGCGGGCACAGACCGATCCGGTGGTCGGCAAGGCGATGCGCATCCTGCAGAACAATCCGGCGCAACCATGGACCGTCGCTTCGCTTGCCGCCGAGACCGGGATGTCCCGGGCTGCCCTTGCCCGCAGGTTCACCGAATTGGTCGGGGAGCCGCCGATGACCTACTTGGCCCACTGGCGGCTTGCTCTGGCCGCCGACCTGCTCCGCGAGCCCGACGCCACCCTGGCCGCGGTTGCGCAACGAGTCGGGTACGGCAGCGGTTTCGCGCTGAGTGCGGCATTCAAGCGAGTACGGGGAATGAGCCCCAAAGAACACCGGGAACTGGCCCTATGCGGACGAACCCCGGGAGGAGTATCAGTAGAGGTGTAATACCACACAGTGCCCAAGCACACACCTCGATGACTTGATCTTGTTTGCGAAGCGTACGACCCTGGAAGCAGGAGATTGTCGGCGAGAGGACCGGAACGACATGTGGAAGAACTCTCGAGCGGGAGGGCTGCCGCTGCGGCCCGGCTCCACCCGGCGCAACCCTCTGATGCGACGTTCCGACCGCATCGAGAACCTTCTCACGCTCGCAGTGATCGTGCTCGCCTTTGCGATGCTTCCGCTCGCCATCTTCGCGGGTGCGAAGACCGCCGCCAGTCAAGAGGTGCTGGCTGAGCAGCAGACCTCCGAGTTTCGGACCGTCACCGCGACCACCCTCGCCGACTCCACAGGCGTGACGATGTCCTCCGACGTCGCACCGTCCGGAGTCGACACCGCCCCGGCCAAGTGGACGTGGGGTGACCAGACCCGCCGCGCCGACATCACCGTCGATCCCGCCACTCCCGCCGGCACCGAGGAACAGATCTGGGTTGACGGCGAAGGGAACCTGACCACCCAGCCGATGTCGGCGTCTGCCGCACGAGTGGCCGGAGTGATCGCCGGACTGTTCACCTGGTTCGTGGTGATGCTGATCGCGATGTCCGGTTTCCTCATCACCCGGGCGTCCCTCAACCGTGGCCGCGACGCCCAGTGGGACCGCGACCTCCGCCAGTTCCTGGACTCGACCACCCGCCACTGACCGGGCGGCCCGTCACAGTCGGTGCAGTTCGACCTCGCGCAGTTCCCCGTCCCGAACGTCGGCCGTCATGTACGTGCAGAACGGCTGACGACGCCGATCCGTGGGTGACCCCGGATTGAGTAGGCGCAGACCCGTGTCGGAGACCGTGTCCCACGGAATGTGACTGTGCCCGAAGACGAGAACGTCGGTGTCGGGGTAGGCGGCGGACATCCGCTTATCCCGGCCGGTGGACGCCCCGGTCTCGTGCACGACAGTGAAGCGCACCCCCTCCAGGGTCACCTCAGCCGTCTCGGGCATCCGCGCGCGCAGGTCGTCGCCGTCGTTGTTTCCCCAGCAGGCGACGAGCCGGGTGGACCGTTCCTCGAGGGCATCGAACAGCGCCACGTCCACCCAGTCCCCGGCGTGAATGACCACATCGGCCTTGTCGACCTCCTCCCAGACGAGGGCGGGAAGATCCCGCGCACGCTTGGGCACATGGGTGTCGGCAAGAAGCAGCAACCTCATACCCTGATTGTGCTGTAGTTGTCCTGGTTCAGCTCAGCTGCGGAAGTACCTCGCTCGCGACCAGTTCGAGGTGGTCGAGGTCGCTCAGGTCGAGGGTCTGCAGGTAGATGCGCTGCGATCCCGCTTCGGTGTAACGGCCGATCTTGTCGACCAGTTCGGCGGGCGACCCGGCGAGTCCGTTCTCCCGCAGTTCGCTCACCTCACGCCCGATGTTCGAGGCCCGTCGGGACACTTCCTCCTCGGTGCGGCCACAGCACAACACCAGCGC
This sequence comes from Rhodococcus sp. ZPP, assembly GCF_017656075.1. NCBI lineage: Bacteria > Bacillati > Actinomycetota > Actinomycetes > Mycobacteriales > Nocardiaceae > Rhodococcus > Rhodococcus sp. ZPP. The sequence goes on along the minus strand of NZ_CP058638.1, from coordinate 2,938,410 downwards.
GTTGGAATACACCAACTCGGTGGGGTCGCGGTCGATGGTCTTGCACGCGAGATGGACTCGTTCGATGATGTCGCGCGTGTCCTCGATGGAGGCGAAGGGAACGTTGAACTCGTCGGCGTACTTCGCGGCCAGAGCCGGCGTCTTCTTCTTGCCCGCACCGCCGATCACGACGGGAGGGCCCTGCGGCTGTCGAGGTTTGGGAAGGGCAGGTGAGTTCTCGATCTGAAAGTGCTTCCCGCTGTACGAGAAGGACTCACCACGAGGTGTGCGCCACAGCCCGGTGATCACCGCCAGCGACTCCTCGAGTCGTTCGAAACGCTCTTTCAGCACAGGGAACGGGATGCCGTACGCCTTGTGCTCTTCCTCGAACCAGCCGGCGCCGATCCCGAGGTCGACGCGTCCACCACTCATGTCGTCGACCTGCGCCACCGAGATGGCCAACGGTCCCGGATGGCGGAAGGTCGCGGAGGTGACGAGGGTGCCCAGCCGGATGGTGAAGGTCTCCCGGGCCAGAGCGGCCAAGGTGATCCACGCGTCCGTCGGGCCGGGCAAGCCCTCGCTGTTCATCGCGAGGTAGTGATCGGAGCGGAAAAATGCGCCATAGCCGAATTGTTCGGCGGCCTGCGCCACGGCCAGAAGGTCGGTGTAGGTAGCGCCCTGCTGAGGTTCGGTGAAGATTCGCAACTCCATGGCAGCCACTTTGCCCGATGCGTCGTCGGTACGCTGAATTCATGGCCAAGAAGATCCCGCTCTCCCTGCCGAAACCGCTGGCCGACAGGTTGCCCGACGCACTCGGTGGCGGCGGTGCGGGCGTGGTCCCGGTGGTGCGCCTGCACGGAATGATTGCGTCGGGAGGCGCCGGTTTCGGGCGGGTCCTGAGCGCGGAGTCGGTCGAGGAACCGCTTCGCCGGGCCTTCACCGCACACGGCGCCAAGGCCGTGGCACTCCTCATCAACAGTCCCGGTGGTTCGCCGACGCAGAGTGAGTACATCGGCGCCCGCATACGGCAGCTCGCGTCCGAGCACGAACTGCCGGTGCTTGCGTTCTGTGAAGATGTCGCGGCGTCCGGCGGATATTGGCTCGCATGTGCGGCCGACGAAATTTATGCCACCGCGACGTCGGTGGTCGGTTCCGTCGGCGTGATCTCGGCGGGGTTCGGATTCTCGGAACTGATCGACCGCATGGGCATCGAGCGACGGCTGCACTCCGCAGGCGAGGCCAAGGCCCGCCTCGACCCGTTCTTCGCCGAGAAGTCGGAGGACGTGCGGTGGCTCGAACAGATCCAGGAGGGCATCCACGACGAGTTTCGGAACTGGGTAATCGAACGCCGCGGTGACAAGCTGAAGGCGACCGAGGAAGAGCTGTTCAACGGCGAAGTGTGGCTGGGCCGACGGGCCGTCGAACTCGGCGTCGTGGACGGAATCGGCACCCTCCGCGAGGTGGTGGAGAAGCGATTCCCCGACGCCACCATCGAACTGACGGGCCCGCGCCGGTCGCTCTTCGCGAAACTCGGTCTGCCCGCCGCCGGATGGGACGACGCACTGGCAGCCGTGGTCGGGGCGGCGAGTACCCGTATCGCCTGGTCCCGGTACGGCCTCTGATCTCCCGGGACGCCCGGCTACTTCGGTACGACGACCCCGACCGGGCCCACACCCACACACACCGACAGCTCAGGAGTCAGCGTCTTCACCCGCAGACTCTGCCCGCCGCCCGTGAGGCGCACGTACACCGAGTTGAGCCCGCGGTGCACCGGCACCCGCACGGGATCACCGACCTCCATGGCCACGGAAAGCTCACCGTCCGCACTGGCGAGATAGTTCAGCTGGGCCGTCCACTCCCATCCCGTCAGCGGGCCGTCGAGAGCGACTGGGACGAAGCTGCGCTGGTCCACCAGATGCCCGCAGTCCGGTACCGTCCCCGGCTCGAGCGACCGCACCCACGTCACCTGCGCGTCGACCAACTTCCCGGAGTCGTCGAGCATCCGTAGCCGGTCCGTGCTGTCGGCGAATGCAGGACGGTCCGGGAGGGGCGCGAAGACCCGGCTGACGAGATTGTTCGGATACGCCACCGGAAGCAGCACCCAGATCGACACCGGTTGTTCGAGCAGGGCTGCGTCCTGATGCTCGGCCAGGGAGGCGCGGGCCGTGGTCAGGTAGTCGGTGGTCGGGTTCTCCGCCCAGCTCCGCGTGAACGTGTACGTCGACCACAGGCTGCCGACCACGAACGCGGCGACCACGGTCGCCGCCACGACCGGCCGGGTGAGGAACGGGACCGGGACGGGCCCCCGCGCGGGCGCCCGCACGATCAGCGCGGTACCGATCGCCAACACGACCGCCGTGTCGGTGAAATAGCGCAGAGTCTGGGCCAGCTCGTAGGTGGTGTCGGCTCCCCATCGGGTGACCACCATCGCGGCCACCGACAGCAGGAAATACCCGGCAGTGAGAATCCACACCGCACCGATGCGCCGCTTCGATCGCATCGTCGCGACCACCACAGCGAGAAGAACCAGCCAGCTCACCACCACGAGAGCCGGGGACGGAGACGCCCACGGCGGACTCGGAATCCAGCGGTCCCACGTCCACGGCCCCCCGAGCAACGTCGGCACCAGACCCAGCGAGGTCGCGTGGTGGAACAACTGGAACGCCCGAGACGGTCCTGCCCACTCGAACTGCGACTCCACGGTGAACAGGTACAGCGCCGCCCACCCACCGAGCACCACTCCCGAACCGATCCACAGGGGAGCGCCGCGCCGCAGTGTGGACCACAGCGGTCGAGGAGCGCCGTCGACGTGCGCGAGCAACGCCACGGTCGCGCACGCCACGAAAGGCACCACCACAGACTTCTCGAAGAAGAGCAACCCCGCGACGGTGACGAGGATGGCGGAGATCGCGTATCTGCGTCGTCCCGTCCGGCACAGCTCCAGTGCGTCACCCGCCACCCAGGCCAGCGCGATCTGCAGAGGTAGTGCGTTGAGCGCCGCCGCCCACCACGCGAACGCGGGCACTGTCAACGGCGTGAACAAATACAGCACCAGAGGGATCAGCACCGCGGGCCGCAGTCCCAGAATTTTGCGCAACAACCGGAAGACCGCGTAGGACGCCGCCGCCTGAAGCGCGATCATCGTGAGCATCGGCAGGATCCACTGGTAGGGCGCGATTCGCGTCGCGATACCGGCGACCAGGAAGGCGCCGGGCATCAAATGACCGTCGTGGTCGTAGACAAGAAGGTCGGCTGACAGGAGCGGCAGGCTCCCGCCCCGCCCACTGAGGATCAGATCGTCCCAGTAGAAGTCGCTGCGAGCTGCCACCCACGACCGGACGAGTAGCGATACGGCGATGAGGCCCAGAGCCAGGTGGAGGACGCGGGCGGGTCCGAGCTGCCACCGCGATCCGACGTCGTCCGTCATCGTTTTCCGAGATTACAGATCGAGTGGAACCAAACGGCACCGGGCCGCGTCAGATCAGGTGTCGGGGAAAATCTGCCCCGGCACGCGGTGGGGGAGAAGACGGCCGGTCCGGAGTTTTCGGGTTGCTTCGCGGGCAACCCGGCATGGAGGGGTAATTCCGGGCCGCGCCGTCGCCCAGCCGAATCGCATCGTTTACCGACCTGCGGTGTCAAGTTCATCCACGGTTGTGGACCGTTCATGTCGAGGCTGTCAACAACGGAGATTGTCCACGCCTTCTGACCAGGAATTGCGCGGTGTGAGCAGTGTTCATAACTGTGGATGAACCTGTGGAAACTGTGGATAACTCGAGAATCCCCGTGGCGCAGCTCACAAAATTGGCGGGAAAAGGACGAATCGGTCGCTGCCCGACCCCAACAGGTGTGTCGTGACAGAATCGGAACTGTGAAGTGGGTGCGGACGGCATGAGCGTCATTCAGGTGTGCGCACGATGCGCCGGCCGGTGGCCAGTTCTCGGCGCCCCGGCACAGTGGTGTCCTCGCTGTCACGGCGTGCTCCTCGCACCCATCCGGACGGAGCAGCAGCTTTCTCCCGATCAGCGAGGCTTCCGTTGGGTGGCGCGACCACCCCTCCGGCGTGGGGGGCTGGCCGCTGATCCTCCGGCGCCCACTCCGACACCCCACTACACCGACGTTCCGCGTTGGGGACTTCACGACCACGTCGATTCTCCTCATGGGGGGAGGAACTGGCCGGACGCACTCGCCGACAAGGCCGCCACCTTCCTGATCGTCACCGCCGGCCTGTACGCGCTGGCCGTGCCTGCCGAACTGGGTCGCTACGCCGTCCTCGTCTGGAACAGGACCCGTTTGGTCGACCCGACCGTGCTCGCCGTCTCGGATGTCGCCGTCTTCGTCACCCAAGCCGGTGGAATGCTCTTTGCCCTGCTGTCCGGCATCAGTGGCGTGTGCTGGCTGCTGCGGATCCGCCGCCGCACGTTCGCCCGGGAGCGAAGGTCGGATCCGCGTTCCGCCGGTGAACTGATCGTCGGCTGCGCCGTCCCCGGCCTCAACCTGGTGATGCCGGGTGTGTTCCTACTCGAGGTCGTCCGGCGAGATCCCCGAGCTGTCACGCTCGTGCGCGCGTGGTGGGCCATGTGGGTCTTCGGTGTCGTCCTCCTCGTCTTCAACTGGTTCTGGCGGTCCCGTCCCGGGTTGCAGGCCATGGCTGACGGCGTCCTCCTGTCTGCGTTCACCGCAATGATCGCGGCGGCCACCGCGCTGCTCGCCCTGCTGGTTCTGCGCAGACTCGAGGGCCGCACTCTGAAGGGGACGAAGGAAGCGGTCACCCGTTGGGTGATCGCCACCGATCCGCCGTCCGAATCGGAACTACCGGCAAAGAACTCGGGAACACCTGATCAGGAAGCGCTCGCCTCGTGAGCCCCGATCGGCGCGGACCGCTCGTCGTCGCGCATCGTGGTGCGTCCGCAGCCAAGCCCGAACACACCCTCGCCGCGTACGAACTCGCGCTGAGAGAGGGTGCCGACGGGCTCGAATGCGATGTGCGGCTCACGAAGGACGGCCACCTCGTGTGCGTCCACGATCGCACCATCGATCGCACCTCCGACGGCGTAGGCGTCGTCAGCGAGATGACGCGCGACGAGCTGGCCCAATACAACTACGGCACCGCCGAAGAGCCCGCCGAACTTCTCGAATTGAGTGCGCTCATCGAGCTCGCTCTCGCCTCGGCGAGGCCCGTCAAGGTGTTCATCGAAACCAAGCATCCCGTCAGGTTCGGCGGGCTCGTGGAAAGCAAGGTCCTGGCCGAGTTGCAGCGGTTCGGCATCGCGTCCCCGCCGTCGGCCGACCACTCGCGCGCCGTCGTGATGTCGTTCTCGGCCGGAGCCGTGTGGCGGATCCGGAGATCGGCGCCGATGCTTCCGACCGTGCTGCTGGGGGAGTCGGCCCGCTATCTCGGCGGAGGAGCGGCCACGACGGTCGGCGCCACCGCGGTGGGTCCCTCGGTCAAGACCCTGCACGAGCACCCCGACATGGTCGACAAGGCCGCGGCCGCAGGACGGGCCACCTACTGCTGGACCGTCGACGATCGGACCGATGTCGCTCTGTGTCGCGAACTCGGCGTCAGCTGGGTGGCTACCAACCACCCCGGGCGCACCAAGAATTGGCTGGCCTCCTGACCGAGGCTCTTCCGGCGTGTAGGTTTTGGCGTCGTGGCAAAGAAGAGCAAGAGAAACAGTGGACCGAAGCCCGACAGTGCCCGCGCCGAGAAGCTCGCGCAGCGGAAGGCGGAACGGGAAAGTGCCGCCGCGGCCGTGACGCGCCCCTTCGAAGGCCTCGCCGCGGAATGCGACCTCGTCGCGCTGCGTGAATTCGTCCCCTCCGCAACAGCACCGCTGCCGGTGAAGGACTCCTCGCGTCCGGTGACGTTGGCGACCGTCCTGCCGGGTGCCGTGGCGGCGCTCGTCCGTGACGAAGGCGAGGACGCCACCGGGTTCGTCGGTGTACAGGTCCAGGCGCACTCTGCGGACCTCGGTGCCGACTTGGCGGCCTCCGTCGTGTGGGTTCGAGACGCCGCGGCCGGAGAATCGCTGGCCTCCGCCAACCCCGGTGCCGACACCCCCGCACCGGCCGAGGTGATCGACGCGGACGCTCTGCTCGACATCACGGTGCACCAGGATTTCAACTGGTGGATCCCCGAAGGGGTGGAACCGGCACCCGAGGTCGCGACCACGGTGCAGCACGCCAACGCGGCAATCATGCCGTCCGCGCGGGTCGAAGCCGAAGGCGTCGTGGCGGCGTGGTGGGTAGATGCGGGCGAGAAGGCGCACATCCGCTGGGTGCGTCCCGAAAACGAGGACGACCTGATGCTGGCGCTGGCGCGGGTCCACGCCACCGGCGGGCTGCACCTGGGTGAAGGGTCGCGCTATGCCGGCTCCTTCCGGACGCACGGCCTTCTCGTTCCGGTCTTCGACCTGGATCGAGAGAAGCACCCCAACGAGTGGGCGGCCGCCACGGTCGAGCTCGGTGACCGACTCGCGCAGGCGCTGGCCGTCGATGCTCCGCTCACCACCGACGAGCGCCGCGCCCGCGACGGCCTCCGCGGTCGCCAGGTCACGTTGCGCTAGGCCCTCCGGGCCCGTGAGTGGTTAAGGAGTGCAGAGACTCGTTAACCACTCACGGGCGGCGGAGCCGCCTAGATGGCGCCGCCGGCAGCAGCAGGCGCTCCGGCGGTGTCGTCCACGACGCTCATCTCGCGAGCGACGAAGTCCTCCAGATGGAACATGTTGGCGCCCGCGCGGTCGGCGATGGCGAGCAGAGTGGTCATGCTGGCGACCTCCTCGACCTGTTCCTTGAGGAACCACTGCATGAACTGCTCACCGAGGTAGTCGCCCTCTTCGCGGGCGGTGCTCGCGAGCTGCACGATCTGCTCGGTGACCGTCTTCTCCTGCGTCAGAGCCAGCGCGATCGGCTCACGCGCATTCTCGAAGTTGCCCTTCGCGGCGTCGACACCCGACAGCTCCACGTTGATTCCGCGATCCAGGAAGTACTGGATGATCATCATCGCGTGATTGCGTTCCTCGACGGCCTGCTTGTAGAAGTGCTTGGCCAGCTGCGGAAGGTCCGCATTATCGAAATAGACGGCAGTCGCGGTGTACTGGTGTGACGCGTTGAATTCGTTGCGAATCTGGTCGTGCAGCAGAGCGTGGAATTTTGTCTTGTGCGCGTCAACGGAAGTCATGGGACACACGATATAGCTGGTCAGACGGCGTTGTCATGCAAGTTCTGCCTAATTATGGCAAGGGTTCCCAAACTTATTGCGGCCTAATTCGGCGCGAATTCCGCCGAATTATCGCGCACCGTTTCGGGTTTATCAGGGGCGCCTTCAGGCTCCACTACCTGCGGTCTTGGGCGCGGTCGAATCGGCGCGCGGGGCGGCGTTCATCTCCCGGGCGACGAAGTCTTCGACGTTGAACACATCGTGGCCCGCGCGGTCGACGATGGTCAGCAGGGTGTTCATGCCCGCAGTTTCCTCGACCTGCTCCTTGAGGAACCATTGCATGAACTGCTCGCCGAGGTAGTCCCCGTTGTCGCGGGCGGTGCGGGCGAGTTTCGTGATCTGCTCGGTGACCGCTTCTTCCTGTTTCAGCGCCAGTTCCACCGGTGCCCGCACCGAGTCGAAATCCGTGATCACGTCGTCGATACCCGGAACGGTCCTGTCCACGTGATTGTCGAGGAGGTACTGGATCATCATCATCGCGTGGCAGCGTTCCTCGGTGGCCTGGGTATAGAACCGCTTCGCCAACTGCGGGAGATGGTGGGAATCGAAGTAGACGGCCACCGCGATGTATTGCTGTGACGCCGTGAATTCGTTGCGGATCTGCTGTTGCAGCAGGTGGTGGAATTCACTGGGTTTCGTTGGCGCCGACTGTGTCATGCGGCTCAGTTTACGGATGCGGCGTCACTGGCCTGTGGTGACCAGTTCGGCGGGAACCTGCCGATCCTCGGCGAGGGCGCCGAAGAACTGCGACGCCCGTTCGTCGTCCCACACCAGCACGTTCCCCGAACCGTCGATATCCTCGAATCCGGCCACCGGGACCGTGGTGGTGACCATGTCACCGCGCACCGCCCAGGCGAGCATTGCGAGGTTCCAGATGTGATCGCCCTCGTCGACGCGCAACGACTTGGCTGTGTCGGTGACCAGCGGCCACACCCGGAACGGGTTCAGCCACGTTGCCGGGCTGGTGGCTTTCGCCATCAGCGCGGCCATGAACTTCCGCTGGTGGTTCATGCGGTCGATGTCGGCGAGCGCCGTTGCACGGGTGCGGACGAATCCGAGGGCGTCCGAGCCGGACAGCTCCTGGCAGCCGGGCGCCAGGTTGATGCCGGCGAGGGGGTCGTCGATGGGGGCATCCAGGCACATCTCGACACCACCGATGGCGTCGACGATCCCGGCGAAACCGCCGAACCCGATCTCGGCGTAGTGGTCGATGTGCAGCCCGGATGCTTCCTCGACCGTCTGCACCAGCAATTGCGGGCCGCCGAATGCGAACGACGCGTTGATCTTGTCCTCGCCGTAGCCCGGTATGGACACGTAGGAGTCGCGGGGGATGCTCACCATGGTCGCCGGCCCGCCGCTGCTCGGGAGGTGCATCACGATGATGGTGTCGGTGCGGTCGGGACCGCTGTTGCCGCCGGTCGACAACTCCTGCTCCTGTTCGGGTGTCAACCCGGTGCGGCTGTCCGACCCGACCAGCAGCCAGTTGGTGCCGGGGGTGTCGCCGACCCGGCCGTCGTAATCGGCGAGGGCGTCGACCCGGTTCAGGGAGGTGTCCAGGTAGTAGGTCATGCCGGCGAGGGCAAGGATCAACACCAGGAAGAGGATGCCGATGCGACTGCCCCAGTTTCGCCGGCGTCTGGGTCTGCGTTGACGCGGTGGTTCGGGGTTGCGGGGAGGCGCGAGCGGGGGCGGCGGGTTGCGAGGGGGGCGCCGATCCGGGACATACGCCTGTCGGTACTGCGGCGCCTGACGATACTGCGGTGGCTCACGATAGGGCTGCGGCGTCTGGGTGGGCGCGTAGCCGTCCGAGCGAGGAGGCGCGGACCGCGACAATCGCGGTTCGGGCGCCTGCGACCACGCCTGCTGCGGGGCGGGTGGGGTGCCTCGCCCGTCTCGCCGGATCACCTGGGTTCCTTCCGGAGGCGGACCTGTTGGGCCGGGGCGGGGCGCCGGGTGCCGGGGTCGCGGCGGCGGCGGTCCCGGAGATCCTCGTGGCGGAACGCGAGGAGGCGGAGGCGGGGCGGAACCGTGCGGGCCGGGAGGTGGGGTACGGCGGTTCGGCGACTGCGGCGCGGGCCCGCCGCCCTGCGTCCGCCGATGCGGACGGGGCGGCAGCGGTGGATAGTGTGCGTCGCCGGTCACCCGCACGACTTTACTGGTCTCGAAGGATTACGGAATCCAGCCGACGTGGCCACGCAGTGCCGCGTAGCCGACGAAAGCCACCGAGTCGATGGTGGCGTGCGCGATCACGAGTGGCCACATCCGGCCGGTCTTCTGCCAGTACCGGCCGAACACCACACCCATCGCCACATTGCCCAGCCCGCCGCCGAAGCCCTGGTAGAGGTGGTAGGTGCCACGCAGCAGGGCCGACGCCAGCAGGGACGAGTTCTCGCTCCATCCCAGTTGCCGCAGTCGGGTGACGAGATAGGCGACGACCAGTACCTCCTCGGCCCCCGAGTTGGCGATCGCCCAGAGGACGAGGACGGGAAGCCGCCACCAATGGTCACCGATCGTGCTCGGGACGACGGTCAGGTTGGCGCCCACCGCACGCGCCAGCAAGTAGAAGCCGAGGCCGGGGAGCCCGATCAGCGCAGCCAGCCCGACACCCTGTATCGCGTCGGGTCGCCACCGGATCCGCCCCAGCCCCACCGAGGCGAGGCTGATGCCGCCACGCCACAGGAGATACAGACCCAGCGCCGCCCAGGACAGCAGTTTTACGACACCGAGCAGCTGCCGTGCCGCATCGATGAACTGGTTCTCCGCGCGTGCGACGTTCAGCGCCACCGCTTGGTCGGCGAGGTCACCGGGCGTCAGCAGGGACTCGGTCAGCGACAGCAATCCCGACAACCCGCTGGTCCCGAAGGTGACGAGCAGGACGATCGTGATTTCGATCCACAGCCCGCGGCGTTCCTTCGCCGGCACCACCGGCAGCTCGGGTGATGCGGGGCGTAACCAGGAGTCGAGCGTTGTCCGCGAGATCACGCGGCAACGCTAGCGCGCGGGACCCTGAGTTGCCGATGCCGATCAGCCGCGGGCGCGCAGACCGTTGACGAAGGGGCATCCGACGAGCAGTCGTATCGCCCGGCTCAGCGACAGGGCGTCGTCCACCGGATTCGCGAACGGCATCCAGATGTCGCGGTCACCGTTGTCGCTCTCGACGCGCAACCGCAACCCGTAGCGGTCGATGCCGAGCGGACGGATGCGTCCCTGCCGCATGTGCGGTGGAAGCTTGCGGGAGAGCAGGTCGATGAGGTCGGTGTGATCCTCGTCGAGGTGCTGAAGCCAGGCCGTTTCCATTTCCCAGAACGGGTCGGGCCTGGCTGCGAGCAGGTCGGGAAGGGAGACGGGTTCGGCGCCGGTCGAGTCGGCGACGACGGCTGATTCGAGCCGTAGCTGCAACAGCGTGGCGTCGTGCCCGACGTCGAGCAGTCCGGGATGCGGGTATTCGGAGGCGACCTCGTCCGCGAGGGCGCGGGTGTGCGCCTCGCACAGGGAGTGAAGGGTGCCCCGTAGCCAGACGAGTGATCGCACGGGCTCGCGGAGTGGGAGCGGGGAATTGTCGGTCAGCTCCAGGACCGCGGGGATTCCGCTGCCACCGGCCAACCAGGACAGGGTGGCTGCCGCCGAGTCGGTCGGCACCGCGACGACGACGTCTCCGCCGGCGCGCAGGTGGTGGACGGACGTGACCGTAGGAGCGCTGCCCTCGACAGCGAGTACTGCCTCCTGGGTCCGTGCGCACGAACTACGCACACGCTCGGCGGTGGTCGGTCCGGTAGTCGTGACGGGCATGGAGCCTCCTTCGAGAGCAGCGATACTGAGGTAAACCTAACCTAATCTGACGTGCGTCGGTTGGCAAGACCACCGCAGGATTACGGTGTGGAGGTGGCAATTCCTCTTTCCCTTGGAGTTCCGCGTTCGCGCGGACCGCAGTCGCTGCTCGAAGGCCTGCTCAGCGCGGCACCCACCGCCGGAGTATCCGCGGACACGATCGGAGGAACAGTCGGGCCCCGGGTGGTTCTTGCGTCCACTCTGATCGGCTGCCACGGCACCGACGCGGGCCGCATCATCGTCGGCCTCGACATCGACCCCGCCGAGCTGCGTACCCGAGAACAGGCGTCCTACGAGGCAGTCCGATTCCACCTCGACTGCCCTGCGGCGCAGCTCGGCGACGCACTCGCGTTGCGACTGCCCTCGCCGCTCGCCGTGTTCGTCGGCGACGGCGAGCTCGGGCTCGCAGAATCGGCGCAGCAACTCGCCGATGCCGGACGCATCCCCGGCCTGGGCAGTGGATGCTCCATCGGTGAGGTGGCCGATTTCCTTGCGGTCCTCGCCCATGCGGACGTCGGATACGTGGCCAGGGCGTGTGACGCCGCCGAGGTGCTCGCCCTGTTGTCCGGCACCGTCGCGTCGCTGCGCGGAGACAACGTCCGGTCGGCTCTCGCCGACCCGACCGCGGAGAAGCTTACGGCGCTCGGTCCGGAGGCGGCCGAGGCTGTCCGGGAAGTGCTGCTGGGCATCGAGGTGAGCGATCCCGCCCGGGTGAGTCGCGAACTCGCCGCCGCCGGGTTGCGATAAAGATTCACCGCATAGCGCCGGGCCGTCAACTCTCGATGCGTAATCTCATAGGCGTGCCAAAGATCGCGTACTTCGGACCCTCGGGAACCTTCACGGAAATGGCGCTCGCCGAACTCGAGGGGGCGGGCGCCTTCGACGGGCCGGTCGAACGCGTCGCCGCGTCCAGCCCCCCGGCCACGCTCGAGCTGGTACGCGACGGTGTGGTCGACGGTGCCGTCGTCCCCATCGAGAGCTCTGTCGAGGGGGCTGTGGTGCCCACGCTGGACTCCCTGGCCCTGGGCGAACGGCTACAGATCGTCGCGGAGACCGAACTGGACGTGGCGTTCGAAATTCTGGGTCGACCCGGCATCGATCGCCTCGACCAGGTGCGGACCGTGCGCGCCTATCCCGTCGCCGCCGGCCAGGTGCGGACCTGGCTGGACAAGAACTGCCCCGACGCCGAGATTCAGACCGCATCGTCCAATGCGGGTGCGGCCGAGGACGTCTCGCATGGTCTCGCCGACGCCGCGGTATCGACCGCGCTGGCCGGCAGGCGTCTCGGATTGCACGCACTGGCCAGCAGTGTCGCGGACGTCGCCGGCGCGCGGACGCGGTTCGTGCTCGTCACCGCCCCGACGCGGGTCCCGCCGCGCACCGGTAGCGACCGGAGCTCCGCGGTGCTGCAGCCCGACAACGAACCCGGATCGCTCGTCAGCGTCCTCTCCGAGTTCGCCACTCGTGGAATCGACCTCATCCGCATCGAATCCCGGCCCGTTCGCACCGAACCCGGCTCCTACCGGTTCTTCGTCGACTGCATCGGTCACCTCGACGATCCGCTGGTCGCCGAGGCGTTCCGCGCGCTGCACCGCAAGTCGACCGTGCGCTTCCTCGGCTCGTGGCCGGCCGCGAACCCGAGTGGTCCGCCCCCGCCGTCCGACGGAGACGCGGCGGACTGGATCGAACGAATCCGTCAGGGAGACAGGGAACTGTGAGCGGCAAGCTGATTCTCGTACGGCACGGACAGACCGAGGCGAACGTCGAACGCCGACTCGACACACGGCTGCCCGGCGCACCGCTGACCCCGGATGGGCAGGCCCAGGCCGACGCTCTCGGGGCCCGGCTCGCGGCCCGTGCGTCGCTCGCTGCGCTCGTCAACTCGGAGGCCCTGCGCGCCCGGCAGACGGCGAACGCGGTCGAACGTGCCACCGGGCTTACCGCCCAGACCCGTGAGGGGTTGCACGAGGCGCAGGCGGGTGAACTCGAGGATCGCCGTGACGATGAATCGCACGCCCTGTTCATGAAGACATTCCACCTGTGGCACGCGGGTGAGCTGGGAGCCCGCGTACCCGGTGGCGAATCCGCTCACGACATCCTCGACCGCTACGTGCCGGTCGTCGATGCCCTGCGCGCGGAGTATCTCGACGATCCGAACCGATCGGGAGATGTCGTCCTCGTCAGCCACGGCGCCGCGATCCGCCTCGTCGCCGCACAGCTGGCGGATGTTCCCGGGCTGTTCGCCGCCAATAACCACCTCGCGAACACGGAGTCGGTCGAGTTGGTACCGACCCCCGGCGGAGGCTGGGAATGTGTGCGGTGGGGAACGATCGAGCCGCCGTTCGAACATCGCGTGATTCCCGGGGCCGACGACCCGATGGGGTGAATGCGTTGCGGACTTCCACCCGCTGCGCGACGATGGAGAAAACCGTCCTCGAGGAGTGACGGCAATGGAATGGTTCGTAGCCGAAGACTATTCCCTCGGGCGGCTGCTCGTCACCGAGGGGCTCGCGGCGATCTACCTTGTCGCCTTCCTGGGCGCGGTGCATCAGTTCAGGCCGCTCGTCGGTAGTGACGGCATGATGCCGATTCCGCGGTTCCTGCGGGCCGTCCCCTTCGCACGCGCACCGAGTGTCTTTCACTTCCACTACTCGGATCGGTTCTTCGCGGCAGTTGCCTGGACTGGCGCCGGGTTGGCACTCGCGACTCTGCTGGGTGCGACGCAATTCATGCCGCTTGCCGCCTGCATGCTGGTGTGGTTGGTGCTGTGGATCCTCTACCTGTCGATCGTCAACGTCTCGCAAATCTGGTACAGCTTCGGCTGGGAGTCGCTACTCCTCGAAGCCGGGTTTCTGGCGATTTTCCTCGGTAACTCCTCCGTCGGTCCGCCGATTCTGGTGCTGATCGCGGTGCGGTGGTTATTGTTCCGGCTCGAGTTCGGCGCCGGACTGATCAAGATGCGCGGCGACAAATGCTGGCGTGACCTCACCTGCCTCTACTATCACCACGAAACCCAGCCGATGCCCGGCCCGCTCAGCTGGTACTTCCACCGAATGCCGAAAAGACTCCACCGGCTCGAGGTGCTGGGAAATCACTTCGCGCAATTAGTGATGCCGTTCGGGCTGTTTGCGCCCCAGCCGGTGGCGGCGATCGCCGCGGCCGTCATGATCATCACTCAACTGTGGCTGGTGGCGAGCGGTAACTTCTCCTGGCTGAACTGGATCACGATCGTGCTGGCTCTGTCGGTCATCCCGGACAGTGTGTTCGAGATGGTTGTGCCGGTATCGCTCCCGGAGGGAAGTTCGTCGGCGCCGCTGTATTTCGTTGTCCTGGTGGTCGCTGTGACAGCGTTGGTGGTGGTGCTGAGTTACTGGCCGATCCGCAACATGATCTCGCACGGTCAGCGGATGAATGCGTCGTTCAACTCGTGGCATCTGGTGAACACCTACGGCGCCTTCGGCAGCGTCACCAAAGTTCGGTACGAAGTGATCGTGGAGGGGACATCCGACTCGGCGATCACCGCGCAGTCCGAATGGAAGGAGTACGAGTTCAAGGGAAAACCGGGTGATGTGAATCGCCGGCCACGGCAGTTCGCGCCGTACCATCTGCGGCTCGATTGGTTGTTCTGGTTTATTCCGATCTCACCGGGCTACGCCGATCCATGGTTTCCCGCCTTCGTGGAGCGGCTGCTGAGGAACGACCGCGACACGCTGAAACTCCTGCGCCACAATCCTTTCCCCGACGCCCCACCTCAACATGTGCGTGCACGCTTGTACCGCTACCGGTTCACCACCTGGAAGGAGCGCCGCGAGACGGGGGCGTGGTGGAAGCGTGAACCGTTGTAGCTCAGTGCAGAACCGCTGCAACTCAGTGCAATCTGAGCTCAGTGCAATCTGTCGGCCAGGAACTCGAGGGCCTGGCGCAGACGTTGTGGTGTACCCGGGCTCAGAGAAGACCAGGCGACGCCATGCGCGGATACGCTGGATGTGCCGACGATTCGCCCTTTGTGCGTGTCGAATACGGTAACGGGACCACCGACGGGGTCGTACTGCCCGTCGCCGTACACGATTCCCACTATTTCGGCGTAGGTGTTGCAGGTTGCCATCGCGGTGCCCAACGCGGTGGCATCGGACGGCGCGACACCGAGTGCGGTGAGGCCGGCTGCGAGAGCTTTACCGTCACCCCCCGCGTCGAACACCTCACCGAGTTGGGCAGTGGGTGCGTTGACCACGCCGAAGTCCATCGGCTCCGCGGTGCCGAGGGCAGCGATGACCGGCGCAAAGATGTCGACGCCGGCGTCCTGCACCACGTAGGTGTCGCCGGCGCGCATGGTGAGCACCGACATGGTGTCGCCCCGGGAAACACACAACCGCGAGATGCTTCCGTCGACGTACCAGCGCAGAGCAATTTCCCACCGCGGGCGGGCAAGAACCTGCAGCCCGGCAGCAAGCTCGGCGCGAACCTCACCGCCCGGGAGGAGATCCCGGGCGGTGAGGCCGGCGACGGCGTCGCGAAACGCTGTGTCCCTGGCTTCGTACGAGTCGTACCGCGGGCCGGCGTCGAGCACCACCGGCAGGACGTCGAGCGCGAGCCGGTCGACGAGGACATCCATCTCGTCGAGGCTCAGGGTCACCGCCGGCAGGGTCGGTCCCGCCTGGGTGCCCAGGTCTATCAACGTCCGCTCTCCGGGTGGTCGGGGTTGGCGCCGATCACCGAAGGAATGACCGTGCGTCCGTCGGCGAAGTGCTCGAAGTTTTTCAGATAATCGGGGGTGTCCCGTTCTTCGTCGTCCTGCGAACCGGCCGGACCCGCGCCGCGCCCGCTCATCATGGGTCCGCTACCCGTTGCTCCACGTGCCGCCGTAGCGGGATTCATGTCGGCCCGGACGTCTCCGATCACTGCGCCGGGTGTGGCCGCGGGCGCTCCGGGCCGAGCACCCTGGCCCAGAGCATCCGTCTTTCCCCAGCCCTCGGGAAGAGTCGCACCGCCGGCTCCCGTCCCGGCACCGAGCGCACCGGCCGACGTCCGTGCTGCCGCCGTCGACGTGGAAGCCGCGCCGCCACCGCTGTACGAGCCACCCGACGGCATCGGCGCACCAGCCATCATCGGGGTGGCCGCCGAGCTGGTGGCCGCGGACAGCGCCGCCCCACCGATGTTGCTCGCCGCCGACGTGGCGGTGGAAACGGTGGTACCGGCGATACTGCCGACCTGCGATGCGGCGGTGGTGACCGCGGGATTCTGACCGGCCGCCATCAGCGCGGCGGCGGCGGCCCGTGTCGGGTCGAAGTTGCCGTCCTGCGGGACGTCCTCGAAGGTTCCGACCTCTTTGGAATCGGCCTTGGTGACGATGCGTGGGGGCTGCTTGTACGTGCGTTTGAGCGCGAGGATGTTGGATGCGGCCTCGTACCCCTCCATCACGAGCCCTGCCCGGATGTCCATCGCCCGGTCGGCGGCCTCGGCGACTGCCGCGGAACCGTTGAGGGCACCGCCCGTCGAGTAGGCGGTGGCCTTCGCGGTCTTGACCGCCACGATCTCGGGAATGCTGGGCATGATGAGGGCGGCCGTCGTGTATGCGCCCGCCTCGAGTCCGGCCTTGACGGCGGTGTCTGCCGCCAGTTCGGCGCACTCGGCCGTCCATACCGTGAACGGCGTGATCTTGGCGAGTGCGGCCACGGCCGATACGCCCTGCCAGCCGGCGGCCAGCTCGGCCATCACCCGAACGAGCGTGAGGTTGGCGTCGACGAAGCTGGCGGACAGCGCAGTCCATGCAGCGCTCGCCACGCTGAGCGGCACCGGGCCTGCGCCCGCGATGAGCGTGGTCGAGTTGACGGTTGCCCCGCGGGGCAACCAGATGACACCTGTCAGTCCCATGGTCATGTGCGATTCTCCTACTGGTCTCGAGGCGTACCGGTCACATGCCCGCAGCGAGCGACGCGCCCAGGGCAAAGTCCTCGGCGGCGTACAGAGCGGCTTGGGTGCGGAGCGTGTTCGCGGTCTCCCGCATCTCGAGAATTCCTTGGGCGACAGCAGGAGTGAACGTTCCTGCGACCGTGTTGAAGTAACCGGCGGCATGGAGGGAGACTTCTTCGCTCCCCGACGGGAGTACCCGGATTGCTGCGGAGTTCAGTGCGACCGAAGCCTCGAGGCGCGCGGCGAGCGCGTCGAGTTCTACGGCGGCGGCGACAAGAGCTTCGGGTGCGACGTGCAGAGCTGGCATTGCGTCGAACTCCTTCTGACCTAGGCGGGTGCGGAAGGCAGCTGCCCCCCGGCAAGCGAACTGCATGGTGCAGCGTCCCTACTTCCTTGGACGCCGCCACGCGCTCTTCGGTTCCCCCCGATCCCGAGAAAAAATTCTCGGGAAAACCGTTCATCCCCAGCCGAGCTCGTGCAAGCGATCTTCTTCTATCCCGAAGTAGTGTGCAACCTCGTGGATCACGGTAATGGCCACTTCGTGAACGACTTCCTCCTCTGAACTGCACATTTCGAGGAGGGCGTCGCGGTAGATGGTAATCGTATCGGGTAGCGAACCGCCGTAATGACTGTCCCGTTCGGTCAGCGCTATACCGTGGTACAGCCCGAGGAGATGCGGATCGTCTTCGTTGCGGTCGTCGACGAGGACGACGACGTTGTCGATTGCGGTCGCGAGTTGAGGCGGAATCAGATCGAGAGCGTCCCCCACCAATTCCTCGAATCGGTCGGGCGTCATCAGAACCGGCACCTCAGCGCCCGGGAACCGGAGCTGCGCCGGGAAGCGGTGTCGGCATCGACCTGCCCTCCGGAGTAGGCGGTGGTGGTACCGGCGCTGCGCCGTTGATCAGGATGTCGCCCTTGGCGGACCCGGTGATGGTCGAGAAGCCGCCGGTGTCGGTCTCCTTGCCCACCGAACAGTTGATGCGCCTGCTGCCCGCCAGCCAGCTGTCGAGTTCCAGGTTGTCCCAGAACAGGGTGAGGGTCTTGTTCCGCAACGCGTCCGCCGAGCCGAGAAATTCGTTGGACGCCTGGGTGCACACGCCCTCGAGGTACTTGTCCTGATCTTCGACCGACGGCATCGAACCCGGGAACTGGGTGCCGAGATCGACCACGGAGATCACCTCGTACGCGTGGGGCTGCACGCAGTCGACGGGATCGGTGGGGACATTCTGATTGATGCCGATGCAGGTGCCGGGATCCCAGACATTGGATTGGTCCTGCTCGGCCACCCGCCCACTGAAAGGCAGCAAAGTGCCTGCGGTGCCAGAGAATTGGAGACCGCACCGCAGGGTGCGCTCCCCGGCGGTCCAGCCTGCCTCGCTGGGGAACATGAGACCGACGCTGAACTTCCCGTAAGGGTCGAAACGCGAACCCAGGTAGGTCTCGACGGCGGGCACGCAGTGCTCGTCCCGCAGCTCGGCGAACCGCAGGGCGCCCGGGTAGCGCGAACCCGGGCCGAACTCTGCGCCCGGGTAGACACTGAGATCCAGAGGGGCCGCCACCTCGAAACGGTGCTCCTCGGAGCAGTCGACTTTCGCGACGTCCTTGCGATCCTCTTTCGGATCGTTCGACGGTGTCCAGTCGAGGCAGTCGCCCGCGATCGCCGATGCGAAAGCCTCCCCTTCCACCGACGCGGTGGCCTGGGGTCCGGGGTCGCCCGAGTGGGTGCGTAGATTCTCGCTGCGCTCGAACCCACCTGCGATCGCGAAGGTCGCGATCGCCGCGACCACGGCGCCGATCGCGACAGCAGCGAGCGCGCGACGCGTCGTGGTCGCGGACATGGTGCGGGGTGCCTTGGTCGGTTGCCCGGCGTTCCCGGGCTGCGGTTCGGCACCGTTCGGCTGATCTGAGGACATCGTTTTCCATCATGCCCGTTCCGGTGCGAGAAGCAGAACAACTCCTTCGATCAGGTTCGCGGCGGGGTAGCTTCGAGTGCCATGAACGACCATTCGCAGCCCTCCGCCGAACCTGTGGATCCGGAACTCCAGGAACTCGCGGGCCGGGTGTTCGATGCCGCACGCGCGGGTGACGCAGTGGCGTTGGCCACGTACATCGACGCCGGGGTCCCGGTGAACCTCACCAACCAGAACGGCGACACCCTCGTCATGCTGGCCGCCTACCACGGCCATGCCGAGGCGGTCCAGGCTCTGATCGACCGCGGTGCCGACGTCAACCGACTCAACGACAAGGGCCAGTCACCGCTGGCAGGGGCGTTGTTCAAGGGTGAGGACGGGGTGGTGTGCACCCTCGTCGCGGGCGGTGCCGACCCCACAGCCGGGCACCCCACCGCGGTGGACGCCGCGCGCATGTTCGGCCGGGAAGATCTCCTGAGCCTGCTGGAACCGAAACCCGAATGAGCGCGCCGGAGGCGCCCGGTAGGGTTTGACACCGTGATTGACCTGAAGTTCCTCCGCGAGAACCCCGACGCCGTCCGCGAGTCGCAGCGCACCCGCGGTGAAGATCCTGCGCTGGTCGACGCGCTGCTCGAGGCCGATGCGTCCCGTCGCGCCGCGGTACTCGCCGGTGACACTCTGCGCGCCGAGCAGAAGGCCTTCGGTAAGAAGGTGGGCCAGGCGTCCCCCGAGGAACGGCCCGCGCTGCTCGAGGGATCCAAGGAACTCGCAGCCAAGGTCAAGCAGGCCGAGGCGGAGCAGCACGAGGCGCAGGCCGCGCTCGATGCCGCGCACCGGGCGATCTCCAATATCGTCCAGGACGGCGCCCCGGCCGGTGGCGAGGACGACTTCGTCACCCTGGACACGGTCGGCGATGTCCCCACGTTCGACTTCGAGCCCAAGGACCACCTCGAGTTGGGCGAGTCGCTGGGACTGATCGACATGGAACGCGGCGCGAAGGTGTCCGGCGCCCGGTTCTATTTCCTCACCGGGTTCGGCGCCATGTTGCAACTCGGAATGCTGCAGCTCGCCGCGCAGAAGGCAATGGCCAACGGGTTCCAGATGATGATTCCCCCCGTGCTGGTGCGCCCCGAGATCATGGCGGGCACCGGATTCCTCGGCGCCCACGCGGACGAGATCTACCACCTTGCCGACGACGACCTCTACCTCGTCGGAACTTCCGAGGTCCCGCTCGCCGGGTACCACTCGGGCGAGATCCTCGATCTTTCCGCAGGCCCGAAGCGGTACGCGGGTTGGTCGACCTGCTTCCGCCGGGAAGCAGGCAGCTACGGCAAGGACACCCGCGGAATCATCCGGGTCCACCAGTTCGACAAGGTGGAGATGTTCACTTACTGCAAGCCCGAGGATGCCGACGCCGAGCATCAGCGTCTGCTGGCCTGGGAGCGCGACATGCTGGCCGCGATCGACGTCCCCTACCGGGTGATCGACGTCGCCGGGGGCGATCTGGGTTCCTCGGCTGCCCGCAAGTTCGATTGCGAGGCGTGGGTGCCCACCCAGCAGGCCTACCGCGAGCTCACATCCACGTCGAACTGCACGACGTTCCAGGCGCGGCGCCTCGGTGTGCGGTACCGCGACGAGAACGGGAAGCCCCAGACTGCTGCCACCCTGAACGGCACGTTGGCCACCACGCGGTGGATCGTGGCGATCCTCGAGAACCACCAGCAGTCCGATGGGACGGTACGCGTGCCGGAGGCGCTGGTGCCCTTCGTCGGTACGGACGTATTGAAGCCGTAAAAGAATACTGTCCGTTATGCAAGGCTACCCTTGCATCTGCGCCCGAATGATGTAACCCTTACCTAATCAGATAGTTCGCGTAAGGGAGCTCCACATGTTCGTGTGCATCTGCAAGGCCGTCACCGAGACCGAGGTGCACGAGCATGTGCACGACGGTGCCGACTCTGCAGATGCCATCGGTGAGCGATGTGGAGCCGGATGGGGGTGTGGAACCTGCGTCAACCGCCTCGAAGAAATTCTCTGTGCGTACGCGGAGCGTAATCGCACAGCTGCCTGACAACTGACACCACGATCCGCTGCGGAGAGTGGTCGAGCCTGATACGGTCGCATTAGTCCCGGCGACCGGAGGTTGTCATGCGCGGTAACGACGAGGTAATCGCTCTTCTCAACGAACAGTTGACGAGTGAGCTGACGGCAATCAACCAGTATTTCCTGCACTCGAAGATGCAGGCCAACTGGGGTTTCACCAAACTGGCGGCGAAGACGCGTGCCGAGTCCATCGAAGAGATGATTCACGCCGAGATCTTGACCGACCGCATCCTCTTTCTCGAGGCGCTACCGAACTATCAGAAGCTGCTCCCGCTGCGCATCGGACAGGATCTGCGAGAGCAGTTCCACTCCGACCTCGCGGTCGAGCTCGAGGTGGTCGAACGCCTGCGTCCCGGAATTCAGATGTGCCGGGAGAAGGGCGACGCGACGTCGGCGAAGCTACTCGAAGGCATCCTCGCGGAAGAAGAGGAGCACATCGACTATCTGGAGACACAGATCGAGTTGATGGACAAGATGGGCGATCAGCTGTACATGGCCCAGCTCGTCGATCAGCCACCGACAGCCGGGTAGTCGATCGACGAAAACCGCGCGACTCGCTGGGCGCTCTGTGTAAAAATGGGCGCGTGAGATATCCCGCCGCTCAGCCTTGACCCAGCTCCCAGCGATCGCTCACCGTCCGCGTGGTCGGTTACACCGCCACGCGTGACCTCATTCCGCTTTTCGGTCTCTACGACCTGCTGTTCGCCGACCACGGCCTCAGCGTCGGACAGATTTCGTCGCTACTCGTCATCTGGTCCGTCGTATCGTTCGTCGCCGAGGTGCCCTCGGGCGCGTGGGCCGACACCGTGTCCCGGCGTGGACTGCTCGTCTTCGCCTCCGCCCTGTACACCGCGGGATTCACCGTGTGGGTGGTGGCGCCGTCGTATGCAGGCTTCGCAGCCGGATTCGTGTTGTGGGGCATCAGTGGCGCCATCCAGTCCGGAACGTTCGAGGCGTTGCTGTACGACGAACTTGCCTCGCGGGGGAAGTCGGAGACCTTCGCCCGGCTCCTCGGCTACGCCAACTCCGGCGCCATGGCGAGCAACCTCGTCGCCACGCTGACCGCGGCGCCTCTCTTCGTTCTGGGTGGTTACACGCTGGTCGGATGGGCCAGTGTCGCTGCGACGGTGGTGCACGGAGGCTTCGCACTACTGCTTCCCGCTGCGCCGAGAGCAGCCGACGCGGACGAAACACGGGAAGTGGACGGCGGGCGTGGACTGCTGTCCCGCTACGCCGGGATGCTCCGGGCCGGGGTCGGGGAGGTGTCGCACGACACGGTGCTCCGCCGAGGCGTGGTGCTGTCGTCGGTGCTCGTCGGATTTCTCGCCTTCGACGAGTACTTCGGCCTGCTCGCCCGCGACGGTGGCACCGCGACGGCGGCGGTGCCGTTGCTGGTGGCCATCACCGTCGCCGGCCAAGTGGTGGGTACCGCGGCGGCCGGCCGGACGGCGTCGATGCGAGCGGTGACGATGAGCCGTGTCGTCGCAGCGGGTGCCGTATTGCTCGGTGCCGGAGCGCTTCTGGGTGGTGTCACCGGGTTCGCGGCAATCGGCGCGGGCTACGGCATCCTCGGCAATGCCATGATCGTGTCGGAAGCTCGTGTGCAGGACGCGATCACCGGTCCGGCGCGGGCCACCGTCACCTCGGTGTCGGGGCTGTTCGGCGAGATCACCGCACTTCTGATCTACGTGGGTTTCGCTGTCGGCTCGACGTGGTTCTCGGTCACCACACTCGTTGCCGCACTGGCTGTCCCGGTGCTGCTGCCCGCGCGGTCAGAGCTTGCTGGACCGCAGCTCGTGGCCCTTCGACGTCTTGCAGCGACCCGACTCGAGGTCCCACTGCCAGCCGTGCAGGTTGCAGGTGAGATTGGTGCCGTCGACGACGCCGAACTTGGACAGGTCGGCCTTGAGGTGCGGGCAGCGACGCTGAATCTCGTAGCCGCCGAGCTCGATCGACGCCGAGTCGTCGTGGGCTTCTGCGAACCAGCCGTCGGCGTAGGCGATGCGCTCGTCGGTGAGGCACTTGAAGAACGTGTACAGGAACTCGTTGTAGCCGCCGACCCGCCACGCCTCGAAGCGGGTGGACAGGAAGATGGTGTTCACCCAGTCGGGTTCGTCGTCCCGGAGCACGGTGCGAACCAATTCGGGCGCGATACGGAAGCCGTAGCGGTACTTGCCGTCCTTCTCCCCGCGCGGACGGACGATGCGCTGCGGGAAGTCGAGGACGACGGTCTCGTCACCCATCACCAGACCGACCGGGTAACCGATACCGTCGCAGATCAGGTCGGACTGCTTCATGATCGGCTCGAACTTGGCCTTGAGCGCCTCGAACAACGGTTCGCCCTCGGCCGGAGCCCACCCCGCCTTCTCGGCGGCCAGGACCGGAGCCATCCGCTGCGCCATGTCCTCGATGTACGCGGCCTTCTCGGCGAAGATCTTGTCGACCTCGGCGTCCGGAATGGGGTGCGTCAGGGTGAGCGCACCGCCCTTCACATCCGCGGTGGACCCCGGGATCATCAATATCCCGCCGTCGTTGCCGTGAATCTTCATCTGCTCGAGGAACGTGATCTGGTCGGGGAAGATGTTGCCCTCGTCACCGCGGTCGTCGTTGAGGTAACGCAGCTCGTCGTCCAGGAACACCGGCGGACCTGCCGAGGGCACCACCCAGGTGGCGTCGACCTGCTCGATGTAACTGCGACACCGATCCATGCCGCGCTGACGCTTCTGCTTGCCGAAGTTGGCCTTCGTCTTGGTGGGAATGTCGTAGACCATCGGGTACCAGATGGCGCCCGAGTACTGCAGCAGGTGGATGTCGATCTTCCCGAACTCGTCGTGCAGGACGTCCATGTCGACGGGCCGGGCGTCGTTCATGTTGAAGCACGTCGTCTCGCCGTCGGACACCACGAGACCGGAGTCGCCGATCGGTCCGTCGGCGGGCGCCCGCAAGGCGATGATCATGATGTCCA
The DNA here is from genome assembly GCF_017656075.1 of Rhodococcus sp. ZPP. Taxonomy (NCBI): domain Bacteria; kingdom Bacillati; phylum Actinomycetota; class Actinomycetes; order Mycobacteriales; family Nocardiaceae; genus Rhodococcus; species Rhodococcus sp. ZPP. The sequence goes on along the minus strand of NZ_CP058638.1, from coordinate 2,914,493 downwards.
GGTCGCCCGGCGCGAGCGGGGCCTGCGGAGCGACCTCGATTCCTGCCCCGTTGATCCTGTGCTTGACCGAATCCTCGGTCTCGAAGAATTTATGGAATCCGAGTGCCTCGAGTTCCCGTTTGAGGTCCGGCACCGGATAGTCGGGGAGCAGAACGATGGCGTCCTTGTTGACGTGCTTGCTCAGGTTCTCCGGATCGAAGTGGTCCTTGTGCAGGTGCGATACGTACAGGTAGTCGCAGTTGCCGAGGGCGTCCCAGTCGAGCTGGGTGTTGTCCGGGAACGGGAACCACGCCCCGAAGTACGCGGGGTTCACCCAGGGGTCGCACAGGATCGATCCTGCCTCGGTTTGGATGTGAAATCCGGCGTGGCCGACGCTGGTGACCTGCACTGGTATGCCTCCTGAAGAGCTGAGCGACTGTTCCAGGGTAGGCGGCTGCGCCACCCATGCGCCTTTCCGGTAGCCCCAACAGCCAAAAAGGCGCACGGGCGGCGGAGCCGCCTACGTTACTTCGCCCAGGCAGTAGCCGTCCTGGCCGATCGACAAGGTGACCTGCTTGGTCTTCGTCACACCCGAGACATCGGTGACCGGGACCGTGACGTTCACGTAGTCGCCGCGGACCGGTGTGGTGGTCATGTCGTCTGCCGCGAACGCGGTGGTGTCGGCCAGAACGTCGGGGTCCTGCTTCAGCGGTGGCTGTCCACCGTCCCCCGCCCCGGAGGGGTCCCACGGACTGAACCCGGGGCAGATCAACGGATAGGCGGTCTCGGTGTCGGCCGGGCTCACCGGTCGTCCCGCCTCCCGCGACAAGAACCTCGCCACCGCGTGTTCGGCGTCCGCCGGGGTGTAGACGTCGGCCGTCCCGGCGGGATGGACGTGCGGGCAGGCGTAACCCGACGCGATCTCGCTCCGCTTGACCGACACGGTGGTGCCGCCACCCGTCCACGACACGGAGAACTGCCCGTCGACACCGGGTTGTGCGAGGGCCCGCAGCACTGCGCCGGTGTCCTCGTACTGTTCGGCCATCTGAGCCGGCGGCAGGGTCCAGCAGGTCGAGGTCAGCCCCTCGGGATCCGTGACGAGGTCGAGAGCCCATGCGCGGACGGCGTCGGCGGCCTCGGGATTGCCGGGGACCTCACCGACGACCACCTGCGGGGCCGGCCGGGCCGAGGTGGGAGGCACGGTACCGGGACTGTCGGCGGTGGAGGTGGGGGCAGCCGCGACTCCTGCCGCCGCGACTTCTCCCGCCGCAACGTCTGTCTCCGCGGCGTCCACAGGGATGCCGGACTGGGAATCGCAGGCCGCCGCTGAGGCGAGGATCCCGACCACGAGGGCGAATGTGTGTGCGGGCGCGAACGCCCCCCTGCCCGTGCGGCCCATTTCCTTCACACGCCCTCCTGCCGACTCCCCGCCGAGCGTCCGTCCCCGACTTCGGGCCAGATCGCCGATACCCGGCTACGCTAGCCGATTGTGGAACCCGTCTATCGAACCGTCATCGGCATTGCCCGCACCGTATTCGCCTTCGAGGGGCTGAAGTTCACGGTCAAGGGCGATCAGCACATTCCCGCGACGGGTGGGGCGGTGATCGCGATCAATCACACCGGCTACATGGACTTCACCTACGCGGGGCTCCCGGCGCGCAGGGTGAAGCGGTACGTCCGCTTCATGGCGAAGAAGGAAGTGTTCGACAACAAGATTTCGGGCCCGATCATGCGGGCCCTCAAACACATTCCCGTCGACCGCGGGGCTGGTTCGGATTCGTATCGGGCTGCCGTCGACCGGCTGCGCCGCGGGGAGCTGGTCGGCGTCTATCCCGAGGCCACGATCAGTCGCAGCTTCGAGATCAAGGAATTCAAGTCGGGTGCCGCACGGATGGCGATCGAGGCCGACGTGCCCATCATCCCGATCGTGATCTGGGGTGCGCAGCGCGTGTGGACCAAGGGGTTCCCGAAGCGCCTCGGGCGAACCAACACCCCCATCTCGATTGCTGTCGGTGAGCCCATCGCGCCGATCGAGCCCGCCGCCGAATTGACGAAGAAACTCCACACCACCATGCAGGAAATGCTCGCCGACCTGCAGAAGGATTACGACCATCCTGCGGGTGCCTACTGGGTGCCCGCGCGACTCGGCGGCAGCGCGCCAACGCTGGAAGAGGCCGACAAGTTGGACGCCGCCGACGCCGAGAAGAGGGCGCAGGCTCGACAGGCCCGGGAGTCCGGGAGCTAGATCGGGTGGAACCTGTCTTTGTCGAGTCGGCGGCAAGGGCGCTGTCCCGTTTCCAGGGACTGAGGATTTCTCGCACCGGACTCGACAACATCCCGGCGACGAGCGGCGCGGGCTCGCGGTCAAACACACCGCGTACCTCGACTTCGTTCAGTTGGCGCTGACGGTGGCCGCCGCGGACAGGAAACTGCGACTGATGGCGAAGGCCGGGCTCGCGCGCGACCCGGGTGATGAATTTCTCATGCGCGGCTGCGGCGTGATTCCGGCCGATCGGGCCGACGGGACCGCCGGAGTTGCTCACCGCGGCGCTGCACACGCGGATGGAAGGCATCCTGCATCACGTGCAGAGTGGCTTCGAGCATCCGGCCGGGGCGTATTGGGTCCCGAGACGTCTCGGCGGCAGTGCCCCGACGATCGAGGAAGCCACCGAGATGGACCGCCGCGAGACCGAGCTGCGACACCACCGGTAGCCCGCGCCCGGCGGCCGCTCGGCACGGGGAAGAACAGTGCAGGCAGAATGACCGGGTGAGCCCAGACCGACCGACCCTTGTAGCGTCCGATGTCGACGGCACCCTGATCGGGCCCGACGAACGGGTCAGTGCCCGCACCCGTGACGCCGTGCAGTCGGTGGTGGCGTCGGGAACCCCGTTCGTTCTCGCCACCGGTCGCCCGCCGCGGTGGATCCATCCCGTTGTGGAGGGCCTGGGTTATGCGCCCCTCGCCGTCTGCGCCAACGGCGCCGTCATCTACGACGCCGACAGTGACAGAGTGCTCAGCGCCGCGACGCTCGACGTGGACACCCTCACCTGGTTGTCGGAGATCGCTCTGGAGATGTTGCCGGGCGCGGGGCTGGCGGCGGAACGTGTGGGCGTCAGCGCTCACGACGCGGCCACACCCCAGTTCGTGAGCTCTCCCGGCTATCAGCATGCGTGGCTCAATCCGGACAACACCGAGATGTCCGAGGACGAGGTTCTGGCAGCGCCGGCCGTCAAGCTGCTGATCAGAGTGCCCGGAATGTCGAGCCAGGCGATGGTCGATGTCTTGCGGCCCCACCTCGGAGCCCGCGCGGACCTCACATTTTCGACGGACAACGGTCTGATCGAGCTGTCGGCGTCGGGGATCAGCAAGGCGTCCGGCCTCGCGATCGTGATGGAGCAGCTCGGGGTCACGGCGTCGGGGATCGTCGCGTTCGGTGACATGCCCAACGACATTCCGATGCTGAATCTCGCGGGTCGAGGAGTGGCCGTGGAGAACGCGCATCCGGACGCCAAGGCGGCTGCCGACGAGGTCACCGCAACCAACTCGGACGACGGGGTGGCAAAAGTACTCGAGCGCTGGTGGTCGTAAACCACCAGCGCCCGAGAGGGTGATGCAGTTCCGTCAGCCCACCGGAGCTGGTGCCGGAGCGGCCGGCGCAGGCTCGACCGGTGCAGGTGCAGGTGCAGGTGCCGGTGCAGGTGCGGCCGGTGCAGGTGCCGGCGGCAGCTGTGCCGGATCTGCGGGCGGTGCGGCGGGCGCCGCGGCGTCGACCCTGGCGCCGTCGCGGTACGCCTCCGCGTAGGCGTCGTTGTAGGTCTTCAACACCTTGGTGACGATGCCGGTGAGCTCGTTGAAGATGAGCGAGCCGTTCTCGAAATCGGTGCGCAGCCCACCCGGGATCGGGTATTCGTCGGAAGTCGGCAATCCCAGCTCGCCGTTGTCGGCGCCCAGGTTCTGCCAGGTCTTGAAGATCTGTCCGAGAACCGACCACACACCCCCGTTGGGTGACGTGTAGATGGCTCCGTTGGTGAACTTCGCACCCTGGTTGCCGGCCTTCGCCTGCAGCAGTCCGGTGACGGCCTGCCCGAGGGGGCCGGTGTCACCGCCTTCGGCCACCCACTTCTGTGCGACGGGGGAGGGGTCCGTCAGCCGAAGAATTTCGTTGACCAGGGCCGGGATGCCTGCGCCGAGGCTCGCGCTCGCATCCGTTCCCGGCGCGGACGCAGGCGGGGTCTCGCCCGCCGGAGGTCCCGAGGCGAGTGATGCGCTGTCGCCGCCGCCACCGCTATTCGCGGCCGCGATCTGACGGATCTCGTCCATGTGCGAGTACCCGGCATCACCGGGGCAGGAGGTGTTGCCGACGTCTCGGTGCGCGAAGATCACCGGCAGGTCGACGGCCTCACCCTGTGCATACGGCGTGAACTCGGTGCCTTCCGAGTACATCGTGGTCTGGCCGAGCGGATCGAGTCCCGCCTTGGCGAGCTTCCATCCGAGGAACTTGCCGACGGAGTCGATCGTCGCCTGCGGCGGATCCTCGGATGAGAAGTCACCCATCATCGCGATGCCCATGGTGTTTTCGTTGAACCCGCCCGCGTGCGCGCCCTGAACCGGACGGTCCAGACCGCCCGCGCGACCTTCGAAGATTTGCCCGTACTTGTCGACCAGCACGTTGTAGCCGACGTCGCACCAGCCCAGCGTCTGCGCGTGGTATGCGTAGATCGCCCGGACGATTTCGGCGGACTCGGCCTTGGAGTAGTCGTTGGCGCCGGCGGTGTGGTGCACCGTCGCACCACCGATGAAGTCGTCGTACGTCGGTTCGTCGCAACGGATCGACTCGTCGGCGCCCCACTGGGAGCGGGTGATCACCTTGGGTCCGGAACCGCCGATCGGTGCCGCAATGTCGCCCAGGGCCCCGTCACCCGGTCCGCTGCCCGGCTCGATGAGCACGGCGGTGACGTCGTCGGCACCGGTCTGGGCCGGCTGTTGACGCAGCGGCCGGTCGACGGAAGCGGGTGTGTACCCCAGCGGCGCAGCACCCGCGGGCGCCGCGGCAGCCGGAGGTGCAGGTGTCGCCGGAGGTGCAGGCTGCGGCGCGACCGGAGCGGGTACCGGCCCGGCGGCCGATGCCGGCGCAGTCGTGGGCGTCAGGATCTGGATGGCCTTCGTCAACCCGACGTACACCGGTTCGGTGGCCACCGTGCCGTTCGACGCCGTGCTGTCGGTGCGCCGCGTGTCGATCATGTCGGGGGAGAACCAATCGCCCCAGGTTCCGTCGGCTCGCAGGGCGCGGACCTTCGACTCCGCGGACGCCACGGTCTCGGAGGTGAGCGCAACCATGCTGAACGGGGTGTCCCGGGTGATTTGCTTGACGATGGCTCCCGGCTGCTGGTCGGCAGGCGGCAAGATCGCCGGGTCGGAGACGTCACCGGGAGCGGGAAGCTTCAGGGGGATCTGCAGGTTGGGGATCTGAATTCCGGCCGGCAGGGGGAGATTGCTCGGAATCTGGATGTACGGCGGGATCTTCACGTTGCGCAGATCGCCGATATTGACGTCGGGCAGGTTCAGCCCCGTCAGTTCCTTCAGCGGAATCACGATGTCGGGAATTTGGGAGAGCACTACCTGGGCGATCTCCGTGGACACCGCGGAGGCAGAGGTCTCGTTGGTGGAGCGGACGTCGGAGGGGGCGCTGCTGATGCCGTAGACCGCAACGGGACTTGCGACAGCCAGAGCAGCGACAGCCCCGAGGACGATCGAGGGCTTCGGTCGGCGGTGCGGCAAGGGGACTCTCCTCAGTTGTAGTTTCCTGCGAGCAGGCCTCGCTCATCTGCAACTTGTGATGCCGATGTGACCTGTGTGACTGATGTTGCCAACTCGAATCACTCTTGCCACACTAGTCACACAGGTCCATAACGCTCAACCTTACATTGAGACTTTATCCCGAATTCTTCGGACCCGCCGGAGCAAGGCACTCACCGCGCTTCGGAGCTCGTTGTTTCAGCGATGAGGAGTGCATTGATGTCCAAGACCGAATTCGGGATCCGCGCAGGGAGAACTGCCTGGACACGCAGAAGGCGGTACATCGCGGGACGTCCCGTTCGGCGCGGATGGACGTCGTCGGTGGCGCGCGTGTCGGCGCTCGGTATCGCCCCTCTCCTCGTGGTGGGCGCTGCGGGCATGGCGGTCCATTTCCGTTCGGCCGAGCCGGAGATCCGGGAGTCGGTCGCCTCGGACACTCCGTTCACGCTCTCCGGACACGGCAACGGGCACGGTCGCGGGATGGGCCAGTGGGGCGCCTACGGGTACGCGAAGGACCAGGGATGGGCAGCCGAGCGCATCCTCGCCCACTACTACGGCGGAACCACCCTCGGCACGCTCGCGGACGCGCAGATCAGCGTGCGACTACAGGGCCGCGACGATCAGACACTCGACGTGTATTCCGCCGTCGGTGCGGTCGTGGCGGGCAAGCCCGTCGGGCCGGGTGAAGCCGTGCATCTCACGCCGACGGCGGGCGGTGGCGCCAACGTCGTCGTGACCCGGGGCTGCGCCGGGGAGGTGCTGTGGCAGGACGTCACGGACCACCCGTGGGTGGACCCGGTCGATCTCGGGCCCGACCGTCCGCCGAACGAACACCTCACCTTCTGTGCCGGCGACACGCCGTACCGCGGTGCACTCGGTGTCGCGCTGGACGGCGCAGCCGTGCGCACGGTCAACGTCCTCGGCATGGAGGACTACCTGCTCGGGGTCGTGCCCGTCGAGGCGAAGGCCGAGTGGACCGATACCGGCGGTGCGGAAGCCCTTCGGGCACAGGCGGTTGCCGCACGCTCGTACGCTGCCGCCGAGAGTCGTGAGGCCTACGCGCGGACCTGCGACACTCAGAGTTGCCAGGTCTATGGCGGCTCCGCGGTGGAGGATCCTCGCACCACGGATGCCGTGCGTTCGACTCAGGGCATGATCCTCGTCAAGGACAACAAGGCCGTTGCCGCCGAATTTTCGTCGTCGACAGGCGGATTCACGGCCGGTGGCGAGTTTCCGGCTGTCGAGGACCAGGGCGACACCGCGTCGCCGCACCACGATTGGGCGGTCACGCTGACGGCCGGCGATATCGCGACCGCGTTCGGTGTGGGCGAACTCCACACCTTCGAAGTGGTGACACGCAACAACTTCGGCGTCGACGGGGGCCGGGTCACCGGCGTGAAGGTAGTCGGTTCCGCCGGTACCACGGAGGTGACGGGGGCGCAGGCGCGGGCCAAGCTGAAACTGAAGTCCGACTGGTTCACGGTCGGCGAGGGCGTCGGGATACCGGGAGAGCCGTCGGTGCCGGGCGAACCCGACCCGAGTCTCGCCGACGACGACACCGTCGGCACCAACCCGGGATCGCCGATCGCCGAGAAGTACAAGGAACTGGGCGGAGTGAACAGCACGGTCGGTGCACCGGTCGGTCCGGAAATGATGCTGCCGTCCGAGGCGGGCAAGTTCCGGATGTATCAGAACGGAACCATCATCTGGACGGAGAAGCTGGGTGCGCAGGTGATCGACGCGAGTGTGCTCCGGGACTGGATCCCGACCGGAGGCAGCTAGCGGTCGTCCCCGAGCACCGCGAGCATTCCGTCGACGGATTCGGCCCAGCCGAAATCCTCGGCCCGACGCCTGGCGGACGCCCGCCGAGTATTCGCGGGAATCTCGAGGACGCTGCTGACCGCCTCCGCGAAGGCCGAGCCGCGGTTGCGCGCCAGGGCGCCGCACCCCGGTGTGATGATCTCGGCCAGCGCCGAGGACTGTGACGCAACTACCGGGGTGCCCGCTGCCAGCGACTCCAGCGCCGACAGGCAGAACGTTTCGTGCGGGCCGGGTGCCAGCGACACGTCGGCCGAGGCGAACAGGGCGGCGAGCTGCGACTTGTCGCTGATGAACCCGGTGAAGTGGACCGGGAGTCCGCGTGCCCGGGACTTCAGTGCTTCCCGTCGGGGTCCGTCACCGGCGATGACGAGGCGGGTGTCGTGCCCTTCGCGCCGAAGTAAGCGGACCGCCTCGATGCTCCGCTCCACCTGCTTCTCCACCGACAGGCGGCCACAGTGCAGGAGGAAGCGCTGCGCCGGCCCGGCGTAGGAGTCGCGCATGCCCTGATCGTGTTTGCCGGGATGGAACATCGCCAGATCCACCCCCAGTGGCACCCGGTGCAGGTTGGGTGCCCCGATCCGGAGGAACTCCTCGCTTGCGAAGTCCGTCGTGCAGACGACGGCGTCGTAGTTGCGCGCCATGCGGCGGTTCGCGGCGTCGGCCCACCCGGTGGCGAGACGACGCGGTGCGAATTGGCCGAGAAGTCGGTCGAGACGTTCGTGTGAGACGACGACACTGCGAATGCCGCGGTCGCGGGCCCAGCCGCCGAAACCACGCAACGTCAGCCGATCGGACACCTCGAGGACGTCGGGTCGCAGTCCTCGCACCACGTCGGCCACGCGCCGCGGATTGACGATGCGGTAGCCGCCGGTCGCCGGGATCACCGGGGCCGCCCGGGTGATCCGCAGAACCCCACCCGGCAGAACCTCCTCACTATCCCGCTGACCTGGGACGACAAGGACCACTTCGTGGCCGCGCTCGGCGTAGCCACGCCCCCAGTTGTGCAGGGCAGTGCGGAGCCCGCCCGACCGCGGTCCGTAGAAGTTGGCCAGCTGGACGATGCGCACCCGATCATTGAGCTGGATCGGCGCGACGGTGGGAACAACGAGGTTCGCAGAAGCGGTGAATACCGGGAGAACTCCTCGTGCATGGCGAGGGTGTCCGTGCACCCCGTGGCCGCGCACGGGGGGCCGAGTCGCTTACCCTGGTTCACCGTGACCGCTGCAAACCCAGAGACCACTGCCCCCGCGAAGGCCGAGACGGAGCGCGACAGCGCGGCCGGATACGACCTCATCGTCGTCGGCTCCGGATTCTTCGGACTGACCATCGCCGAGCGTGCAGCAACACAGCTGGGCAAGCGTGTGCTGGTGCTCGACCGCCGCCACCACCTGGGCGGAAACGCCTACTCGGAGGCCGAGCCGGAGACCGGCATCGAGATCCACAAGTACGGTGCACACCTGTTCCACACCTCGAACAAGCGCGTGTGGGACTACGTCACCCAGTTCACCGAATTCACCAACTACCAGCACCGGGTGTTCGCCCTGCACAAGGGGCAGGCGTACCAGTTCCCGATGGGCCTCGGCTTGGTGTCGCAGTTCTTCGGCCGTTTCTTCACCCCGGAGGAGGCGCGGAAGCTGATCGCCGAGCAGTCCAGTGAGATCGACCCGGCGGAAGCGTCCAACCTCGAGGAAAAGGCGATCTCCCTGATCGGACGCCCGCTGTACGAAGCCTTCGTCCGGGACTACACCGCGAAGCAGTGGCAGACGGACCCCAAGAACCTGCCTGCGGGCAACATCACTCGACTGCCCGTGCGTTACACGTTCGACAATCGCTACTTCAACGACACGTACGAGGGCCTCCCCGTCGACGGTTACACGGCGTGGCTCGAGAACATGGCGAAGGACCCGAAGATCGAGGTCCGGTTGGAAACGGACTACTTCGACGTCCGTGACGAGCTGCGTGCCGCGAACCCGGACGCCCCCGTCGTCTACACGGGCCCCCTCGACCGGTACTTCGACTACTCGGAGGGGGAGCTGGGCTGGCGCACGCTCGACTTTGAGACCGAGGTCCTCGAGACCGGCGACTTCCAGGGAACACCGGTGATGAACTACAACGACGCCGACGTGCCCTTCACCCGCATCCATGAGTTCCGCCACTTCCACCCGGAGCGGGACTATCCGAAGGACAAGACGGTGATCATGCGCGAGTACTCGCGCTTCGCCGAGAGCGCGGACGAGCCGTACTACCCGATCAACACCCGCGAGGACCGCGAGAAACTCGCCGCATACCGGGACCGGGCCAAGGCGGAGATGGCCGAGAAGAAGGTGTTGTTCGGCGGACGCCTCGGCACCTACCAGTACCTGGACATGCACATGGCAATCGCGAGCGCGCTGTCGATGTTCGACAACTCCCTTCGACCGCACTTCGAATCCGGTGCGGAACTCGTGGGGGACTCCGAATGAGCGCCCGCCACCTGCTCGAGGCCGAGCAGGGGACCGAGGACCCGTCGTTGCTGGGCAAGTCGTTGCTGCAGCGCATTCTCGTGCCCCGGCCGGGGGAGCCCCTCGACGTGCGCACCCTCTACGTGGAGGAAGCGAAGACCAACAGTCGTCGCGCCCACCCGCTGTCGCGGACGTCGCTGTCGGTCGGTGCGGAGTCCGAGGCCTCGTTCTGCACCTATTTCAACGCCTTCCCGGCGAGTTACTGGCGTCGCTGGACCATCCTGAAGTCGGTGGTGCTGCGGCTGGATCTGTCCGGCCACGGCCGCGTCGACGTGTACCGCTCGAAGGCCGACTCGTCCCGCATCCACGTCGAGGGACGCGAGTTCCTCGACGGCGACGCCGCGATGGAGTTCGAGATCGAGCTGGCGCCTTTCGAGGACGGCGGCTGGATCTGGTTCGACATCACCTCCGACACCGAGGTCGTCCTCGAGAGCGCCGGCTGGTTCGCGCCGATCGATGCGCCGGGCGAGGGCACCGTGGCCGTGGGCATCCCCACGTTCAACCGGCCCACCGACTGCGTGAAGGCGTTGGAAGCGCTCGCGTCCGACGAGCTGGTGCTCGATGTGGTCAAGGCCGTCATCGTCCCGGATCAGGGCACGCGCAAGGTCGTGGACGAGCCCGGGTACGAAGAGGCCGCAGCCGCTCTCGGTGAACGCCTCGTCATTCACGACCAGGCCAATCTGGGTGGCTCGGGCGGCTACAGCCGCATCATGTACGAGGCCCTGAAGACCACCGACTGCCAGCACATTCTCTTCATGGACGACGACATCGAGATCGAGCCCGACTCGATTCTGCGTGCGCTCGCGATGTCCCGGTTCGCCAAGTCCCCCATGCTGGTGGGTGGCCAGATGCTGAACCTCCAGGAGCGCAGCCACCTGCACACGATGGGTGAAGTGGTCGATCGCAGCATTTTCATGTGGACCGCCGCGCCCAACGTCGAATACGACCACGACTTCTCCAAGTACCCGCTCAGCGACCGCGAGAACTCGAAGAAGCTGCACCGCCGCATCGACGTCGACTTCAACGGCTGGTGGATGTGCATGATCCCCCGCCAGGCGGCCGAGGAACTCGGTCAGCCGCTCCCACTCTTCATCAAGTGGGACGACGCCGAGTACGGGCTTCGCGCCCGCGCGGCCGGTTACCCCACCATCACCATGCCCGGTGCCGCCATTTGGCACATGGCGTGGAGCGACAAGGACGACGCCATCGACTGGCAGGCGTACTTCCATCTGCGGAACCGGCTCGTCGTCGCGGCCCTGCACATGCCGGGCAGCGTCCGCGGCCTCGTGGTCAACAGTGTGAAGGCCACCATCAAGCACCTGCTGTGCCTCGAATACTCGACCGTGGCGATTCAGAACCAGGCCATCGCCGACTTCCTCCAGGGACCCGAGCACATCTTCGAGCTGCTGCCCACCGCGCTGGGCAACGTCCATGCGATGCGTAAGGAATTTCCGGACGCCGTTGTCCTGCCGTCCTCGACCAGCCTGCCGCTGCCCTCCGGGGCCGAGGTCGGCGCCGTCGGTCTGCCCACCAACCCGCTGGCGAAGATCGTGCGCCTCGGCAAGGGCCTGGTTCACAACGTCAAGCCTGCGCACACGGAACACCACGAGCGGCCGCAGCTCAATGTCCCGACGCTGGACGCACGCTGGTTCCTCCTCTCGCAGGTGGACGGCGTCACGGTCACCACCGCCGACGGCAGGGGAGTCGTCTACCGCAAGCGCAACCCCAAGCAGGCCCTCGCGCTGCTGAAGGAAGCCCTGCGGCTGCGCCGTGAACTGGCTCAGCGGTTCCCCGATCTCAAACGTGAGTACCAGGACGCTGTTCCTGCCCTGACCAGCAAGGAGAGGTGGGAACGTGTCTTCGGCATCTCGTGAGGTAAAGATTCTGCGGTCTGTGCAGTCGACGATCGCCGGCAAGCCGGGGGTCGTCGCCACCGCCCGTGGGATGTCTCACTTCGGTGAGCACGCCTTCGGCTGGGTGGCCGTCGCCGGAATCGGTGCCGCGCTCGACAAGCCCCGCCGACGTCAGTGGGCGGGAGTCGCCGTCGGCGCGGTGGGTGCCCACGCGGCGTCGATCGCGATCAAGCGCGTGGTCCGCCGGCCTCGGCCGATCGACCCGTCCATCCAGGTCAACGTGTCGACACCGAGCAAACTGAGCTTCCCGTCCTCGCACGCCACGTCCACGACGGCGGCTGCTGTGCTGCTCGGCCGACTCACCGGGCTACCCTTGCCTGCGTTGTTGGTACCGCCGATGCTGCTCTCCCGGCTCGTTCTGGGAGTGCATTACCCGACCGATGTGCTCGCCGGATCTGCCCTGGGGGCCGCGTCTGCGGCTGCGGTACTCAAGGCCGAGCAGAAGTTTGGAGAAAAATGAGCGAGGAACCGGCAGTCGTCACCGGACCCCCGACATCCCTGGCCACAGGCATCGTCCGGGCAGTTCGCCCCCGCCAGTGGGTGAAGAACGTCCTGGTGCTGGCAGCTCCCATCGCGGCAGGAACGGCCACGGAGCCCGACGTCCTGCTGCCGGTCGCGCTCGCATTCGTGGTGTTCTGCATGGCAGCATCCGGCATCTACCTCGTCAACGACGCAATGGATGTCGAAGCGGACCGCGCACACCCCACCAAGCGATTCCGGCCCATCGCGGCCGGCGTCCTCCCGGTCAACCTGGCATTCGCCATGGCGGTCGTCCTCCTGGTTGGTGCCATCGCCCTGTCGTTCCTGGCCAACTGGCAGCTCGCCGTCGTGATGGCCGTGTACATCGGTATCCAGCTGGCGTACTGCTTCGGCCTCAAACATCAGGCCGTCCTGGACATCTGCATCGTCTCGTCCGGCTTCCTGCTGCGCGCCATCGCCGGCGGTGTAGCCGCCGAGATCGCGTTGTCGCAGTGGTTCCTGCTGGTCATGGCGTTCGGTTCGTTGTTCATGGCCGCCGGTAAGCGGTACGCGGAACTGCAGCTCGCAGAGAACACCGGGGCGAAGATCCGCAAGTCGCTCGAGAATTACACCACTACGTACCTGCGCTTCGTCTGGACCCTCAGCGCCACGGCCGTGGTGCTCTGTTACGGACTGTGGGCCTTCCAGCAGGACGACCTGAAGAACACGAACTGGTACGCCATCTCCATGGTGCCGTTCACCATCGCGATCCTCCGCTACGCGGTCGACGTCGACGGCGGCGAGGCGGGAGAGCCCGAGGAGATCGCTCTGGGCGACCGCGTGCTCCAACTCCTCGCCATCGCCTGGATCGGAGTGGTGGGTGTCGCTGTCTACCTCGTCTGACGTGGTAGGAGGCACCGAACACTCGGATGCCGCCGCGGAGCAGACCGAACGCCACCGGAAGGCCATCCTCTCGAGGGTGGTCTTCCTCGGGGGTGTGGCCATCTCGGCTCTTCTGATGTTCTGGGGAGCCTGGGAGCGTCGGTGGATCGCCGACGACGGTTTGATCGTCCTGCGCACCGTGCGCAACCTGCTCGCGGGCAACGGTCCCGTCTTCAACGCAGGTGAACGCGTCGAGGCGAACACCAGTACCGCCTGGACCTACATCGTCTACGCTTTCGGCTGGCTCACCCAGAGCCGGCTCGAGTACGTGGTCCTCACGATTGCCCTGGTTCTGTCCACGGCAGCCATCGTGCTCGCCATGCTGGGCACGGCCCGGCTCTATCGCGGTGGATCGTTCGGCTCGGGCGGAACGCTGTTCCTCCTGCCTGCCGGTGTCCTGGTCTACATCGCGGTTCCGCCTGCGCGCGACTTCGCCACGTCCGGCCTCGAAAGTTGCCTGGTCATCTTCTGGATCGCGCTGCTGTGGCTGCTGCTGATCCGCTGGAGCCAGGCTGCTGCACCCTCCACCGGATCTGTGCTGATCCTCGCGTTCATCGCGGGAATGGGCCCGCTGGTGCGACCCGAACTGGCTATTCTGGGCGCCCTGTCGCTGGCCATGATCTTCCTCGCACCCGGACTGACCTGGGTGGCGCGCACCGTCATGGTGTTCGTGGCCGGCATCGTGCCGGTCGGGTACCAGATCTGGCGGATGGGCTACTACGCGCTCCCGTATCCCAACACCGCGGTGTCGAAGGACGCCGGTGGCGCCAAGTGGTCGCAGGGGTTCGCGTATCTGTGGAATCTTGTCGGCCCGTACCTTCTGTGGCTCCCGCTGCTGTTCCTTCTCGTCGGCGCGGTGCTCGCCTGGCGGGGTCGCAGCAAGTCTCTCGGCAATGGTGTTGCTCACACTCGCGGGAGCCGTGTCCGAAGCCTACGCGCCCGGCTCCGGACGCAGAATGCGGTGGTTGCATTCATTCTCGGCAGTGGATTCATTCTGGGTCTCTATTCGCTCCGTGTCGGCGGCGACTTCATGCACGGCCGCGTTCTCCTTCCCGTGCTGTTCTGTTTCCTCGTCCCCGTCGCCGTTATTCCGGTGCGAATTCCCGACAAGGTGTCGTGGGGGAGAAATCGCGAAACCTCGATGTTCTTCGCGATGGCATTCCTGTGGGTGGGCACGGTGGTGTGGGCATTCTTCGCGTCCAATACCACCGGAATGCCGGAAGGCGCCGTCGTCGGGCGATCCGGAATTGTCGACGAGCGCGCGTTCTACGTGCTCAATACCGGTCACACTCATCCCATTCGCGCCGACGATTATCTGGACTACCCCCGGATGCGGGCCATGGCGGAAACCATTGCGGACACCCCGGACGGTGGCCTGCTCATCGCGTCGCCCGACTACACGTACTGGTTCGTCGTGCCTCCGCCCCTTCCGATCCCAGAGGGCGGTGCAGGCCACACGGTCTATTTCCTCAACCTGGGCATGACGAGCATGAACGTCGGGCTCGATGTGAAGGTTCTCGACCAGATGGGCCTCGCGTATCCGCTCGCGGCCCACACCGAACGTCTGGACGACGGCCGCATCGGACACGACAAGAACCTCTATCCCGACTGGGTGGTGGTCGACACGGGAATGATCGACAAGCACCCGTGGATGCCCGGATTCCTCGACGAGGAATGGGTGACGGAAGCACGCGTGGCGCTGTCCTGCCCAGAGACACAGGAACTGTTGACGTCGTATAGGTCCGAACTGACCTGGCCGCGTTTCAAGCAGAATTTCAAGGATGCGTTGGATTTCGCGAGCTACCGTTTCGATCGGGTGCCCGCGTACGAAATTCAGCGGTGCAATCTCGAGCCACCTTTTCCGGAACCGGTGAAATAGGCCGAATCGTGCAGGCGCGGTCTCCGGTGGCCGACCTGCAGATCTCGATGCCAGAACGTCACATCTCGTTTGTGTAACGCCGGGCCCTTCGGTCACGATGTACGTCGATGATGAGTCATCGGTGACGGTGGTCGAGAAAGTGCCCCGGCAAATGCTCCGCGAGCGTTTGTCAGGGAACTTTGTGTGACATACAGTCCACCGAGCGCAGTGTGACTTGGAAGAGGTCCGCTGCCGAACCGGGATAGTTCCGGGCCGGCAGGTCGCCTGTTCCCCGACGGAATCCGCCGGAACCGCCTCTTGGCGGAGTCCGCAGACGAAGAGAGAGAGCAGTATCCATGCGTTTTGCCAGAACGAGGTTGTCTCAGCGCCTCAAGCAGCGTGCGATGGCAGTAGGTGCCGCCGCACTGGTACTGCCTGTGGCCGCAGGAGTCGCTGGTGGAGCCGTCGCCGTGGCAGCACCCGCTCACGCCGCCCCCGTCCACACCGCACCGTCGGGTGGATACGAGGAGCTGTGGGTTCCCTCTTCGATGGGGAACATCAAGGTCCAGGTGCAGTGGGCAGCTCGTGGTGGTAGCGCAGCGCTCTACCTGCTCGACGGCCTGCGTGCCCGCAACGACCGCAACGCGTGGAGCTTCGAGACCAACGCGCTGGACCAGTACCGCAACGACAACGTCACCCTGGTCATGCCGGTCGGCGGCGAGTCGAGCTTCTACTCCGACTGGTACGCGCCCAGCAACTTCAACGGCCAGCCCGTCACGTACAAGTGGGAGACCTTCCTGACTCAGGAGCTTCCCAACTTCCTCGCGAACTACGGTGTCTCCCGCACCAACAACGCGGTTCTCGGCCTGT
The DNA here is from genome assembly GCF_017656075.1 of Rhodococcus sp. ZPP. Taxonomy (NCBI): domain Bacteria; kingdom Bacillati; phylum Actinomycetota; class Actinomycetes; order Mycobacteriales; family Nocardiaceae; genus Rhodococcus; species Rhodococcus sp. ZPP. Next base: position 2,898,353 of record NZ_CP058638.1, on the reverse strand, counting down.
CGATGGGTGGCAGCGCCGCTCTGACGCTCGCCGCCTACCACCGCGACCAGTTCAAGTTCGCCGGTTCGCTCTCCGGGTACCTGAACATCTCCGCTCCCGGCATGCGTGAAGCCATCCGGGTCGCGATGCTCGACGCCGGCCGGTTCAACGTCGACGCGATGTGGGGCCCGCCGTGGAACCCCGCGTGGCTGCGCAACGACCCGTTCGTGTTCGCCCCGCGTCTGCAGGGCCTGTCGATGTACATCTCCGCCGCCAGCGGCCTGCCCGGTGAGTTCGACCACCCGCGTGCACCGATCGACTACTACAACACCGCCAACGGCATGGGACTCGAGGCGCTCGCACTGGCCAACACCCGCGCCTTCCAGGTTCGCCTGGCCACCCTCGGTGTTCCCGCCCACTTCAGCTTCCCCGCCAACGGCACACACTCGTGGCCGTACTGGAGCTCGGAGCTGTGGAAGGCCCGCGGACAGATCCTGGACACGCTCGGCGCCTGGTGATCTGAGCTCGACATCGAATGCCGTCCCACCTTCCGGGTGGGACGGCACTCGTCGTTCGGGACCGGGTCTGTCCGGAGAGAGCCCGAACCGGGGAAACGGTCGGAATTCTCGTACCCGGGAGTGCGCAACGACATGTTTTGTCAGTAAGGTGATCCCGTCGAGACGCCACCCGCGCAGCGATCGCTGCGCGGGTGGCGTCTGTACGTGAGATTTTCACGAGAGTTCGAGTGGTTGCCGCGTCCGCGGCGCGCGAGGGATCAACCGGAGGGAAGACGATTTCATGCGAGTTGGGGGTTCGACGAGAACGAGCGGGTGGGCCAGACGCACAGCCGCCGCGATTGCTCTGGCAGTAGCACTGCCGCTGGGCGTGACCATGGTGGGCGGCGGCGCGACCGCATCCGCAGCCTTCGACCCTGCAGCCCAGGACTTCTGGGTCGACTCGAGCATGGGCCCGGTCAAGAGCCGCATCTGGCGTGCAGCGGACGGCAACACCAGCCGCGTGGTGTACCTGCTCGACGGCCTCCGCGCCCAGGACGACCTCAGCGGCTGGGAAATCAACACCGACGCCGGGCCGTTCCTCGCCGCGCAGAACATCAACGTCGTCCAGCCGGTCGGCGGCCAGTCCAGCTTCTACTCCGACTGGTTGTCGAACTCGACCTTCAACGGTCAGAAGGTCACCTACAAGTGGGAGACCTTCCTCACGGAGGAACTCCGCAACGCGCTTGCGAACCGTCTCGGTTTCCAGTCCACCCGCAACGGAGTCATCGGCTTGTCGATGGGTGGCAGCGCCGCTCTGACGCTCGCCGCGTACCACCCGGATCAGTTCAACTACGCCGGTTCGCTCTCCGGGTACCTGAACATCTCCGCTCCCGGCATGCGTGAAGCCATCCGGGTCGCGATGCTCGACGCCGGTCGGTTCAACGTCGACGCGATGTGGGGCCCGCCGTGGAACCCGGCGTGGCTGCGCAACGACCCGTTCGTCTTCGCCAACAAACTCCGCGACAACGGCACCCGCGTCTGGGTTTCCGCCGCGAACGGCATCCCCGCCCCCGGCGGCGCCGCCCCCACCGGGGTCATGGACGTGTTCAACGCCACTACCGGCGCGAGCCTCGAGGCGCTGTCGCTGGCCAACACCCGCGCCTTCCAGGTGCGGATGGCGACCATCGGTGCCAAGAACGTCACCTACAGCTTCCCGCCCCGCGGCATCCACAGCTGGCGGTACTGGCAGCAGCAGATCCATGATCTGGCACCGGATCTCAGCAACACCATCGGCTAGCCGGAAATAGCTCGGAAGTAACAATTGCACCAGCGGTAACAGCGCGGCGCCCCCACTCGTCAGTTGATTGCGTGTAGAAAGAACCGGAACGTGAGGCAGTGTTCCGTGTTGTGGCCTCGACGCGCAGAGAGAGAGTGAACGTCATGCGAGTAGGCCTGCTCGAGGCAGAACGTCAGCGTGTGTCGGCCGGAGTGGTCCGCAGAAGGGTCCTCACCACGCTCGCCGCTGTGCTCGTGGTGCCGGTGGCGGTCGGGTTCACCTCGGCCGCCACCGCGTCCGCTGCGCCGGTTGCCGTGCATGCGGCCCCGGTAGCTACGCAGGCGCCGAGTGGCGCGACGATTCATCACGTCGACTGGCTGTCCGACCGCCGGGTCGCGCTGTGGGTCAACTCTCCGTCCATGGGTGTGCCGATTCAGGTCCAGTTGCTGCTCGCCCGCGATTGGAATTCCAAGCCGACCGAGAAGTTTCCGTCGGTCTGGATGCTCGACGGCCTGCGGGCGCAGGACAACGAGAACGGCTGGACACTCGAAACCGACGCCGAATCGTTCTTCGCGGACAAGAACATCAACGTCGTCCTTCCCGTGGGCGGTCAGTCCAGCTTCTACTCCGACTGGGTGGCGCAGGACAACGGCCAGAACTACCAGTGGGAGACGTTCCTCACCAAGGAACTGCCGCCGATCCTCGAGAGCGACTGGCGTACCACGCAGACGCGTGGAGTGGTCGGGTTGTCCATGGGCGGGACGTCGGCCATGTTCCTCGCCGCTCGCAACCAGGGATTCTTCGACTTCGCCGCGTCACTGTCGGGCATGCTGACCACCACGGCGCTCGGAATGCCGCAGGCCGTCGCGTACGCCATGAGTGATGCCGGCGGGTTCGACGCGAACGCCATGTGGGGACCCCCGACCAGCTCGGCGTGGGAAGAGCACGACCCGTACCTCCTGGCCGACAAGCTCAAGGGTGTCAGCCTGTACATCTCCAGCGGCAGCGGAACCACCGGCCCGTACGACCAGCCGTCGGGTATTCCGGGCGTGAGCACCAATTACGCGGGCATGGGTCTGGAAATTCTTTCGCGCCTCACCTCGCAGACGTTCGCCACCAAGCTCAACAAGCTGGGCATTCCCGCGCAGGTCAATTACCGCCCGTCCGGGACACACTCGTGGCCGTACTGGCAGTTCGAGCTGCACCAGCTGTGGCCGCAGCTCGCCGCCGCCGTGGGCATCGAGGCAGACAAGCCGGTGTGCGGCACGGGTGGCTCCATTGCCGGGGTCGCGGCGGCCAGCCCGTGGATCGGGGACTGCCTTACACCCGAGTACAGCCTCGCGGGCGGCACGGTGCAGGACTTCCGCTTCGGCAGGATCTTCGCCAAGTCCGACACGGGCACGCATCCGGTTGCCGGGGTCATCGGCGGCGCCTACCAGGCGGCAGGCGGTCCGGCAGGGCCACTCGGCTACCCGACCACACCCGAGCTGGGCACACCGGACGGTCGCGGTCGTTTCAATCACTTCGAGCACGGGTCCATCTACTGGACACCGCAAACCGGTGCGCATGCCATCCGCGGGGCCATTCTCGCGGAGTGGGCACGCCAGGGCTGGGAAGGTGGGCCGCTCGGTTACCCGGTGGCCGACGAGGTGCCCACCCCCGGCAAGGACGGTGTCGTACAGGGCTTCGAGATCGGTGCCATGTATTACAGCCCCGTCCACGGCACGCACCGCGTGCAGGGGATGATCATGGGCAAGTACGCCGAGCTCGGGTATGAAGGCGGATGGCTGGGGTTCCCGAAGACCAGCGAGATCGCAGTCAAGGACGGCGGCCGGTTCAACGAGTTCGAGGGCGGCAACATCTACTGGAGCCCGTTGTCCGGTGCCTGGGCGATCGAGAACGGGCCGATCTTCGACGCCTGGAAGAGCGTCGGCTACGAAGCCGGCCGGATCGGCTTCCCGATCAGTGACAAATTCGTCATCCCCGGCGGTGTGCAGCAAAATTTCCAGACCGGCTACATCACCCTGATCGACGGTAAGGCCGAAGTGCACTGATGTGCGTAGTGCAGCGGGCGGGACCGGTCCAGCGGACCGGGTTCCCGCCCGATCTGCGTCTGTACCCTGTCGAGAGACAACGACTTGGAAAACTAGGACGGAATTAGATGCCGCAGCATTCACGTATCAGCACCACCTTCGCACGAGCACTGGCGACCGGCGCGATCGCAGTTGCAGCAAGCGGATTGCTCGTCGGATGCGGCAGCGACGACTCCACGGCGACGTCCACTCCGTCCGCGACCACCACCACGGCAGCGGCCACGTCCAGTGCTACCGAGAGTTCGGCGCCTGCTCCCAGCGGAAGTGCCACCTCGTCGGCGCCGGTGACGAGCCCCGGCCAGGCGGCGACCGCGCCGCCCGAGCAGCCCGAAGAAGTTCCCGGTGACTTCCCCGGGCCCAGTGAGGTTCCTGTCAGCGCGGACGGTCAGCGGTTCCTCGCCGCACTGAAGGACAAGGGCATCGAACCGGCCGCCGACGGCACCATGGCGGTGAGCACCGCCGATTTCATCTGCCAGTCCAAGGCAGAAGGCAAGAGCGACGCCGACACGATGGTGTTCGTCACGGCGATGGTGGGCTCCGAGGCTGCTGCGGCGGGCAAGGAGCTCAGCCAGGAGCAGGCGACAGCCGACGCGCAGACCTACGTGGACGTCGCGCACGCGACCTACTGCAAGTAAACGCCGATGACGGGGACCGGGCGCGGAACGCGGAAGAAGAGCAGCCTCCTGCGCAAGCTCGTACTGCTGGCGGCCTTCCTGCTGGTGGTTCTGCTGGCACTGATCGCACTCTGGTATCTCCTTGCGGGGCGGCTCCCCCAACCCATCCCGAGCCCGCCCGGCCCGGATCGGCCCGATTCGCAATCCGCGAGCTGCCCGGACGTCCAGGTCGTCGTCGTCCCGGGAACGTGGGAGTCCAGCCCCACCGATGATCCGTACAACCCGACCGCGAACCCGGCGTCGCTGATGCTCAATGTGTCCCGGCCGTTGCAGCAGCAGTTTCCGCCGTCGCGGGCCGACGTCTACACGGTTCCGTACGTCGCCCAGTTCTCCAATCCGGTCGCTTTCCCGCCGGACGGCCAGCAGTCGTACAACAACAGCCGGGCCGCAGGGATGGCAGCCGCCAACGACATTCTCATCCGTCGCCACGCCGAATGCCCGCTGACGAGCTTCCTGCTGACCGGCTTCTCGCAGGGTGCGGTGATCGCGGGCGACATCGCGTCGAGCATCGGCGCCGGTGACGGTCCTGTCCCGGAAGACCTCGTTCTCGGTGTCGGACTCATCGCCGACGGCCGCCGGGACCCCTCGGCCGCCACGAATATCGGTGCTCCGGTCGTCGGTGTCGGCGCCGAGTTGTCGCTCGCCGGGTTGCAGATTCCGGGCATCACGATGACCGGACCGCGTCCCGGTGGCTTCGGGGAACTGGCCGACCGCACGGTCGAGATCTGTGCACCGTCGGACGGCATCTGCGACGCACCCGCCCGGGCTTTGGCGCCGGGCAATTGGATCGGCAGCGCGCTGCGCCTGCTCGAGTACAACAACAACCCTGTCCACGCGCTGTACAACTCGTACGTCGTGGACGGAAACGGCACCACGGCCACCCAGTGGATGGCGCGGTGGGCAGCGGAGAAGATCGCCGCCGCGCCGACGCCGCCGCACAGTTGAGTTTGTGACTGGTGGGTATGCCGAGGTCCCTGATCCGGAAATCGTCCCAAACAGAGACGCACGCCTCGTACTCGCCGGTAGTGTGCGTTTCTCGGCACCGGTAGAGTGCTGCACTGTTGCGGCACCACCCGTGCCCATCCCACCGATGTTCACGTCCTGTTGCGCGGGCGTTTCACCACAGGAGAAGCGATACATGAGTTCCGAGGCCAGCCCGCCCCGTAAGTTCCGATTCGCGGCCGGCGGCGAGGGCAATGCAGACGAGGGCGGCGCGCGCCGGTTCGTCAAACTGGCCCAGAAGGCCGAGGAACTCGGGTTCGACAGCTTCATGATCCCCGATCACCTGGGCAATCAGGTGGGGCCGATCGCCGCGCTCGGTGCGCTGGCCATAGCCACCGACAAGATCCGTTTGGGCACCGCGGTGCTCGCCAACGGCTTCCGGCACCCGGCGATCCTCGCCAAAGATGCGGCCACCATCGACGTGTTGTCGGGTGGACGCCTCGAGCTCGGTATCGGCGCCGGGTGGATGAAGGAAGAGTTCGACAAGGGTGGCATCGACTATGAGCGGCCCGGCGTGCGCATCGCGAAGCTCGAGGAGTCGCTGCAGATTCTCGACACGCTGCTGCGCGGCCAGGAATGCAACTTCGACGGCAAGTACTACCAGATCAAGGGCCTGACCGGCAGTCCACGGCCCCGCCAGGGCCCGCGCCCGCCGATTGCCGTCGGCGGTGGCGGCCCCAAGATGCTGGCTCTTGCCGCCAAGTACGCGGACATCATCTCCGTCGCCACCCCCACCAGCAAGGAAGGCAAGCTGTTGCTGTCGGGGGTCACGCTCGAGAAGACGATGGAACGTGTCGAGCGGATCCGCGAAGCGGCCGGTGAGCGATTCGACGACATCGAGCTGAACTGGACGATCACGACCATCGTCATCACCGACGACCGGGAGCAGACGGCCGAGATGGCACTCTCGGCGCTCGATCAGGGCTTCCCACCCAATATCGAGGTGGACGCCAAGCTCTCGGTCGAGGACATCCTCAACTCGCCCTACCTGGCGATCGGCAGTTTCGACGAGATCGCCGATCAGATCCGGATGGTGCGCGAGAAGACGACAATGTCCTACGTCGGCGTGTTCCCCACACAGATGGATGCGTTCGCGCCGATCATCTCGCAACTGAAGGGCGAGTAGACGCAGCGTAGCGAGGGCGGCGATGCCAATCTGTAACATATCGATGGTTTGGAATCGATGCACTTATTCGGGTGAGTCGCGTTTCGCGTGATTCCCCACGAGTTGTACAAGATCCGATTCGGCGAAGGAAGTCTGGGGCGCAGGCATGCCGGTGGCGTGCCTGTGTGATCGCTTCGGAGGAGATGGAATGAACGCGAAGTTCGATGATTTTATCGACGAGAAGGGCCATATCCGGCTCGACTCGGACAGTACGTTGGTCGACTATGTCCAGCGTCACACGCGAGAGAACTCGGACGAGTTGGCGTACCGCTACATCGACTATTCGCGGGACCGTGACGGCGAAGCCCACGAGCTGACCTGGGAACAGTTCGGCCATCGCCTGCGTGCTGTCGCCGCCCGCCTCCAGCAGGTCACCAAGCCCGGCGACCGTGTCGCCGTCCTCGCGCCGCAGGGTCTCGACTACGTCATCTCGTTCTTCGCCGCAATCCACGCCGGCACCATTGCGGTGCCGCTGTTCGATCCCGACGAGCCCGGTCACACCGACCGCCTCCACGCCGTCCTCGGTGACTGCAAGCCCTCCGCGATCCTCACGGCCACCTCCTCCGCCGCGGGTGTTCGCCAGTTCTTCCGGTCACTTCCCGCAGCCGAACGCCCTCGGATCATCGCGGTCGACGCCATTCCCGACAGCGTCGGCGACAGTTGGGTTCGCCCCGAGATCGACCTCGACGACATCGCCTACCTGCAGTACACGTCCGGGTCCACGCGTGTCCCCGCCGGTGTCGAGATCACCCACCGTGCCGTGGGCACCAACGCCCTGCAGATGGTCGACTCCATCGAGCTCAACGAGAACTCGCGCGGCGTCACGTGGCTGCCCCTGTTCCACGACATGGGACTGCTGACGGTCATCCTGCCTGCGCTGGGCGGCAAGTACATCACCATCATGAGTCCGCGTGCCTTCGTGCAGCGTCCGTACCGCTGGATCAAGGAGCTTGCCGCGGTTTCGGACGGCGCGGGCACCTTCGCCGCTGCCCCCAACTTCGCCTTCGAGCACGCGGCCGCCCGCGGTCTGCCGAAGAACGGCGAGAGCCTCGACCTGAGCAACGTGATCGGCCTCATCAACGGCAGCGAGCCGGTGACGACGTCGTCGATGCGCAAGTTCAACGAGGCGTTCGCGCCCTACGGTCTGCCCAAGACCGCGATCAAGCCGTCGTACGGCATGGCCGAGGCCACCTTGTTCGTGTCGGCGACCCGGCACTCGGACGAGGCCCGGGTCATCTACGTCGACCGCAACGAACTCAATGCGGGACGCGTCGTCAAGGTCGATCAGGACGCCGAGAACGCGATCCCGCAGGTGTCGTGCGGATACGTGGCGCGCAGCCAGTGGGCTGCCATCGTCGATCCGGAGACGGGCATCGAGCAGCCCGACGACCGGGTCGGGGAGATCTGGCTGCACGGTGAAAACATCGGCACCGGCTACTGGGGTCGCACCGACGAGACCGCGGAAACGTTCCACAACAAGCTGATCAACCGGCTCGCCGAGGGCAGTCACGCCGAGGGCACACCCGAGGACGCCAATTGGATGCGGACCGGAGATTTCGGCGTCTACATCGACGGTGAGCTGTTCATCACCGGCCGGGTGAAGGACCTCGTGATCGTCGACGGCCGCAACCACTACCCGCAGGATCTCGAATTCTCCGCGCAGGAGGCGAGTAACGCCCTTCGGCCCGGTTTCGTGGCCGCGTTCGCCGTCCCGGCCAACCAGTTGCCGTCGGTCGTGTTCGAAAACACACAATCGGGGCTGTCGTTCGACCCCGACGATTCCTCGGAGCAGCTCGTCATCGTCGCCGAGCGTGCTCCCGGCGCCGGCAAGGCCGATCCGCAGCCCATCTCCGACACGGTGCGGGCAGCCATCTCGAGCAGGCACGGTGTGACCGCACGGGACATTCTGTTGGTGCCGGCGGGATCGATTCCGCGCACGTCGAGCGGCAAGATCGCCCGCCGCGCCTGCAAGGCGAGCTACATCGAAGGGACCCTGCGTGGCGGATACACGCAGACGGCATTCCCCGATAGCGTTTCCGACTAGTCCACTTTCTGACGGGTAGCTTGGTGAGTTGATGGCTGAATTGAATGAAGACCGGGGTAGCAGCGCAAGTGCGACCACCAGCGATGCGGACCGAGCGGCGGGGTCTGCCGGCGACATGACGGTTGCGCAGCTGCGTGAGTGGCTCCGCAACTGGGTCGCCGACGCTACCGGCCAGCCGGTAGCCCAGATCACCGACGACCGCCCGATGGAAGAGTTCGGCCTCTCGTCCCGCGACGCCGTCGCCTTGAGTGGCGAGATCGAGGAACTGGTCGGTGTGACGCTCACCGCGACGGTCGCCTATCAGCATCCGACCATTGCCTCGCTCGCCACGCGCATCATCGAGGGTGAGCCCGAGCAGATCGACGATTCGGCCGATGCCGCGTACTACGCGTCCGCGCCGACGTCCGACTCGCACGACATCGCGATCGTGGGGCTCTCGACCCGATTCCCGGGAGCGGGGGAGACCCCCGTCGAGATGTGGGAGATGCTCGCGCAGGGCCGCGACGGCATCTCCGACCTCCCCGAGGGCCGGTGGGAGGAATTCACCGCCGACCCGCAGATCAAGGCGGCCGTCGAGAAGGCCAACACGCTGGGTGGTTACCTCGACGACGTGAAGGGTTTCGACGCGGAATTCTTCGCGATGTCTCCGCTCGAGGTCGTCAACGTCGATCCGCAGCAGCGCCTCGCGATGGAGTTGACCTGGGAGGCCCTCGAGCACGCCCGCATTCCGGCGAGCGATCTCAAGGGCGAGCAGGTCGGTGTGTTCATCGGCAGCTCGGCCAACGACTATCAGATGCTGGCGGTCAGTGCCGAGGGCGGCGCTCACCCGTATGCGCTGACCGGCACGTCGACGGCGATCGTCGCGAACCGTGTCTCCTACTTCTACGACTTCCGTGGGCCTTCCGTCGCGCTCGACACGGCGTGCTCCTCCTCGCTGGTCGCCGTGCACCAGGCGGTACGTTCGCTGCGGACCGGTGAATCCGACGTCGCGCTTGCCGGTGGCGTCAACATGCTCATCGCGCCCCCCGGGACCCTCGGGTTCGACCAGCTCGGTGTGATGGCCGCCAACGGGCGCATCAAGGCATTCTCCGCTGACGCCGACGGCATGATCCGTGCAGAAGGCGGCGGACTCGTCGTTCTGAAGCGCCTCGAAGATGCCGAGCGCGACGGCGACCGGGTTCTGGCCGTGATCGCCGGTAGCGCGGTCAACCAGGACGGCCGCTCCAACGGTCTAGCGGCACCGAACCCGGACGCTCAGGCCGATGTTCTACGACACGCGTACCGCGACGCCGGCATCAATCCTTCGGCTGTCGACTACATCGAAGCTCACGGCACCGGCACCATCCTCGGCGATCCGATCGAGGCCGACGCGCTCGGCCGCATCGTCGGGCGTGGGCGTGCCGACGACAAGCCTGCGCTCCTTGGGTCCGCCAAGACCAACTTCGGCCATCTCGAGGCAGCGGCCGGTGCGGCCGGACTCATCAAGGTCGTGCTGGCGATGCAGGAAGACACCCTGCCGCCCACCCTGAACTATGCGGGACCCAACCCATACATCGCGTTCGACAAGGCACACCTGCAGGTCATCCCGGAAGGTGCGGCCTGGCCGCGCTACTCGGGCGCCGCGGTGGCCGGTGTCTCCGGATTCGGTTTCGGTGGTACCAACGCTCACGTCGTCGTGCGTGAATACACCGGGCCGGTTGCGGACGAGGAAGTCACCGGCGCAGTCACCGACGACAGCGTCGACGCGACAGACGTCGCCGCGCAGGTCGATGAGACCGCGGCTGTGGAAGAGACCGCGGCTGCGGAGCAGACCGTCGTCCTTCCGGTGTCGGGCGCGCTGCCTTCCCGACGTCGCCGTGCCGCCGCCGATCTCGCCGACTGGCTCGAGACGGAAGAGGGCAGCACCACGCCCCTCGCCGATGTCGCTCGTGCCCTCGCGCGCCGCAATCACGGTCGTTCCCGGGCCGTGGTGCTGGCGAAGACGCGTTCCGAGGCGATCACCGGATTGCGTGCGGTCGCCGCGGGTAAGCCGGGACATGGCGTGTTCTCGGCTGATTCACCGTCGTCGAAGGGCCCGGTGTGGGTGTTGTCGGGCTTCGGTTCACAGCATCGCAAGATGGCCAAGCAGCTTTATCTCGAGAATGCTGTGTTCGCTGCGGCCATCGACGAAGTGGACGCGCTGATCGAGGACGAGGCCGGCTACTCCATGAAGGAGAAGTTCCTCGACGACAGCGTCGACTACGACGTCGAGACGTCGCAGGTCGGCATCTTCACGATCCAGATCGGCCTGGCGGCGTTGCTGCGCCATCACGGCGCCGAGCCGGAGGCCGTGGTCGGTCACTCCATGGGCGAGGCCGCGGCGGCGTTCATCTCCGGTGGTCTGCCGCTGGAGGACGCAGTCCGGGTGATCTGTGCCCGTTCGCGTCTGATGGGTGAGGCCGAGGCCACGCTCGAGGGCGACGACATCCGTCTGATGGCGCTCGTCGAGTACAGCGCGGCCGAGATCGAAACCGTTCTCCCGGACTTCCCGCACCTCGAGGTCTGCGTGTACGCGGCCCCGACCCACACGGTGATCGGCGGACCCGAGTCCGAGGTGAACGCGATCGTCGCGCGGGCCGAGGGTGAAGAGAAGATGGCCAGGGTCCTTCAGACGAAGGGCGCGAGCCATACCTCACAGGTGGACCCGCTGCTGGGTGAACTGGCCGCCGAACTGGCCGGGATCGAGCCCACCAAGCTGAAGTGTGGCGTGTACTCGTCGGTCGATCAGGACACCTTCTACCGCGCCGGCCATGAGCCGATCCACCGCGAGGAGTACTGGACCAAGGGTCTGCGGCACAGCGTGTACTTCACCAACGCCGTGCGCCTCGCCGTCGGAAGCGGGCACACCACGTTCGTGGAGCTCGCCCCGAACCCGGTGGCCTTGATGTCGGTGGCGGCTACGGCCTTCGACGCCGGTCTGCACGACATGCAGCTCATCCAGACGCTCAAGCGCAAGGAAGACGAGCCGCTCGGTGTGCTCGCCGCGCTGGCGCAGCTGTACGTCCACGGACACGCGGTCGACCTGTCGTCGTTGCTGCCCGCCGGCGACTACGCGTCCGTGCCGCGCACGGCGTGGCTCCGGAAGCCGTACTGGGTGCACAGCCGCATCACGTCGAGCGGCAACAACCGAGTTCCCGGTGCGCACGTGTCGTTGCCCGACGGCCGCCACGTGTGGGAAGTCCAGGCCGATGCCGTCACCGACCTGCCCGCGTTGGTCACCGCAGCCGCGGCCCAGGTGCTGTCGGATGTCGCGCTGGCCGCGTCGATTTCCCATGCCGAGGTTCCGGCCGACGGAACCCTCACCACCACGCTCACCACTCATCCCGGTGGTGCGTCCGTTCAGGTGCATGCCCGGACCGCGACCGGTTTCACGCTGCTGTTCGATGCTGCGGTCTCCTCGGGAGAGGTGCTTCCGGAGCCTGTCGCTACCGCGGCGCCGGCGGCGGAGCCGGTGGAGGAACTGCCCGAGGTCGTCGAAGATATCGGGGACAAATGGGACCCGAACGGTTCGCAGTCGCTGGACGATCGCCTGGCGCTGATTGTTGCAGAGTCGATGGGTTACTCACCCGAGGATCTGCCTGCCGAGATCCCGCTCATCGAACTGGGACTCGACTCGCTGATGGCGGTGCGCATCAAGAACCGCGTCGAGTACGAGTTCGACATCCCGCAGCTTCAGTTGCAGGCCGTCAAGGACGCCAACCTCATGGAGGTGGGCAAGTACCTGCGATACGCGGTGGAGAACCGTGAAGAGGTGCAGGCGCTCGCCGACAAGCAGAAGGCCGAGAGGGAGGCCGCCGAGGCCGCCGAGGCCGCCGAGGCCGCGGAGGCCGCCAATGATGCGGAGGCCGCTAACGTTTCGGAGTCTGTGACCGAAGCCGCCGCACCGGTGTCCGAGGCTGTGACCGAATCCGTCCCACAGGAACGCGTTGTCGCGAACGGCAATTCGATGGACAGCAAGGAAGCGTTCGCCGATGCGACGGGTTCGGACGTCCCACCGCGTGATGCGGCCGAGCGACTGACCTTTGCGACGTGGGCCGTCGTCACTGGTGAGTCCGCGAAAGGCATCTTCAACACGTTGCCGATCGTCGGCGACGAGGTGGCGGAGAAGCTGGCCGCACGCCTGTCCGAGCGTGCGAACGGGGACATCACGTTCGACGACGTCCTCGATGCCACGACCATCGAGGAGCTGGCCAATGTGGTCCGCGGATTCCTCGAGGACTCCGGCAAGATCGACGGGTTGGTGCGCACACTGCGCGCGCGTCCCGAAGGGTCCACTGCCGTACCGGTATTCGTGTTCCATCCGGCCGGCGGTTCGACCGTCGTGTATGAGCCGCTGCTCAAGCGACTGCCTGAGGGCACGCCGATGTACGGGTTCGAGCGCACGGAGGGTCCGATCGAGAAGCGGGCCGCCGAGTACCTTCCCTTGATCCGTGAGATCCAGGGCGACGGGCCGTACGTGCTGTACGGCTGGTCGCTCGGTGGTGTGCTGGCATACGCGGTGGCGAAGCTGCTGCGGGCCGAGGGTGCCGACGTCCGGATCGTCGGCCTGATCGACACCGTCATGGCGGGTGAAGAGGTGCCGGAGACTCCGGACGAAATCCGGAAGCGCTGGCAGCGTTACGCGGCGTTCGCGAAGAAGACCTACAACGTCGACTACCCGCTGCCGTACGACAAGCTCGCGGCGGCGGGCAGCGACGAGGAACAGGTCAAGATCCTCACCGAATTGCTGAAGCTGAGCGGCACCAAGATTCCGGGCGGCATCATCGAGCACCAGCGCACGTCGTGGCTCGATAATCGGGCCATCCAGACTGCCGAGCTGGAGCAGTACGACGGCGAGGTGGTCCTGTACATGGCCGACCGCTATCACGATGACGTCATGCAGCTCGAGCCCGCTTTCAAGACTCGTAAGCCCGACGGCGGCTGGGGTGACGCGGTGGAGAACCTGGAGATCATCCACGTCGGTGGCGACCACCTGCAGATCGTCGACGAGCCCTACATCGCGAAAGTCGGGGCCGATCTCACCAAGAAGCTGGCGGCCATCCACGCCGTCGGAATCGGAGCACAGTAGTGACCACGACCACCGCAGAGAAGCTGGCGGAGCTGCGCGAAAAGCTCGACGTCGCCAAGGAACCCGCGGGAGAGCAGGCGATCGCCAAACGTGCGAAGAAGGGGATTCCCAGCGCACGGGACCGCATCGACATGCTCCTCGACCCCGGAAGCTTCATCGAGGTGGGCGCGCTGATGCGCCAGCCCGGTGACCCCAACGCCCTATACAGCGACGGCGTCGTCACCGGCCACGGCACCGTCGACGGACGCCCGGTCGCAGTGTTTTCGCACGACCAGACCGTGTTCGGTGGTTCCGTCGGTGAGATGTTCGGCCGGAAGGTCGCGGCGATCATGGAATTCGCGGCCAAGATCGGCTGCCCCTGCGTGGGTATCAACGACTCCGGCGGCGCCCGAGTGCAGGACGCGGTCACCTCGCTGGCGTGGTACGCCGAGCTCGGCCGCCGGCAGGAGCCGCTGTCCGGGATGTGCCCGCAGATCTCGATGATCCTCGGCAAGTGTGCCGGTGGGGCCGTGTACGCGCCCATCAACACCGACATTCTGGTGGCCACCGAGGAGTCGTACATGTTCGTGACCGGACCCGACGTGGTGCGGAAGATCACGGGCGAGGACGTCAGCCTCGAGGAGCTCGGTGGCGCCCGGAACCAGGCGCAGTACGGCAACCTGCACCATGTCGCGGCCGACGAGAAGGCGGCGTTCGAGTGGGTGCGCAAGTACCTCAGCTTCCTGCCGTCGAGCTGCATGGAGCAGCCGCCGGTGGTCAATCCGGGTCTCGAACCGGAGATCACGGACTCGGACCGGGATCTGGACACGTTCATTCCCGACGCCGACAACGCCGGCTACGACATGCACGACATTCTGCTGCGGATTTTTGACGACGGCGAGTTCCACGAGATCGGCGGGCAGGTCGCGCTCAACATCATCACCGGCTTCGCCCGCGTGGACGGACGCACGGTCGGCGTGATCGCAAACCAGCCGCTGGTCGCGGCGGGTGCTCTGGACGCCCAGGCCTCGGACAAGGCCGCGCATTTCATCCGCATCTGCGACGCCTTCGACATCCCGCTGGTGTTTGCCGTCGACACGCCTGGGTTCCTTCCAGGTCTCGAGCAGGAGCGGATCGGCGTCATCAAGCGGGGCGGCCGGTTCATCTTCGCGTTCGTGACGGCGACGGTGCCGAAGGTGACCGTCGTGATCCGCAAAGCGTACGGCGGCGCGTACGCCGTCATGGGCTCCAAGCAGCTCGGTGCAGACATCAACTTTGCGTGGCCCACCGCCCGCATCGCCGTCATGGGCGCCGAGGGTGCCGTCGATCTCATCGGCCGCCGTCAGATCGAGGCCGCCGGCGAGAACGCACCCGCGGTCCGGCGTCAGCTGATCAACTTCTACAACGAGAACATCGCAACGCCGTACATCGCCGCCGAGCGCGGCTACATCGACGCGGTGATCGAGCCCTCCACGACCAGGCTCGAGATCCGTAAGGCGCTGACGATGCTGCGCGACAAGACAGTGCAGCGCAATCCGCGCAAGCACGACCTGATGCCCCTATAGCTGATCCGTGCCGATCAAGGCCGATGTCACACAGTCCGATTCGATTGCTGTGACCTCGGTTCGGCGCCGTCGCCACCGCCGTACCCCGCGGGAAGTCCCGCCGACCGCCGAGTGTGCCCGGTGACGGCGAACACCGAGGGACGCGAACGAGAAGCTGCGAGCGACCGGGCGGCGCGAAGGTCAGCCAGCACCGTCGCCGGTGCCGTCGAAATCTGCTCGGGCGAGTGACTGACCACGACGATGCCCTCCCGCCGCATGCGCGCCCGACGAACGACGGTGGCCTCGTGCAGTTCCGGGGAGAAGTGATACCTCGGCGAGTCGAGCTCCCATGCCAGGGCCACGTCGTCGAGCCACCCCTCCGGGCGGGCGAGCCACTGCCCCGTCGCGGAGAGCACGTCGACGCCCTGCTGCAGTGGCGGAAGGTCACTCGAGCCGTACAACATTCGGGCGTGAACCTCGGCGACGGAGTGCGCGTCTTCGCTGAGCTCCCGCAGTACCGCGCGCGGCACATGGCTTCCGCGGTGGCTGCCCGACGCCAGTTCGCGCGCCAGGTCGTCGACGGTGACGTCGCCGCGCTGGATCCCGTCGGCGAGCAGCGCACGACACCTGTCGGGTAGCAGGGTCCGCCGCGCCGCATCCAGGAGGCTACGTTCGGGAGGTGCGAGCCGGAGCAGTCCGCGCTGGACCAGGGTGGGCATCCGCCACGTCCGCTCGACCTTCACGTACGCCCAGTCACGTCGATGGCAGACAGACGGAACAAGCAGCAGCACCTCGTTTCTCGACGCCGACCGGTTGTACCCGAGAGCGGTCAGCGCCGCGTGCCCGGTCAGCAACGAGTCGGGCCCGCCGTACTCGAGCGCCGCCAGGTTCCGTTGCAGCGTCGTCGGCGGCCCGTTGTGCAGCAGGACCACGCCGGGCAGGATGCGCTGCCACGGACCACGCTCACCGCAACGGGCGGAGATGGTTCCCTTCGCGATGCCCAGCCGTTCCAGCTCGGCCGTCCGCACAACCGCGTCCCGGCTGATCGCGGTGATGGCAGAAAAGTCGTCGGCCCACGTTCCACGTCGCATGGATCAGAGCATGCCGGGGCCTGCCGGGGTCACCTCCGAGAAAGTGCAGGTGGCACTTTTGCCCTGTGGATGAACCGGAAGTTGTGGATAACTCGCGCTACGGGCTGTCGTACACCCGCAGGGTGCCGGGCGACCACAGTCCGGACCTGGTGCTGGTGGCGGTGTCGACGGTGGCCGCGGTGGCGTCCGGGTAGTACCGGTCGAAACGCTCGAGCGAGCCCCAGTCCCGACCCCAGTCGTCCCGCATGTAGGTGGGGATTGCGGTGGCGCCTGCCAGCAGTCCGGTGAACCCGAGCGGGCCACCGTTCTCGGCGGACTGCCAGGTGTCGGTGGAGCTGACGGCGAGTGGCCGGTCGGGGAGGATCCGATAGTTCGGCATCTCGGCGACCCCGTTCTGGTGGTCGAACGGTCGCTGGCACGGGAATTGAAGGCCTACGGCCCAGTCGAGGAGAACCGGCTGCGTGCTGCCGATCGTCGAGTTGAGCGTGTCGAGCGTCGGAACCCGTGGCGGGGTGAACGCGAGCCACTGGTCGCCGGTGAGGTTGGGATCGTTCGCGATGACCCGGACCGCGTCGGTGTCCGGAGCGAGCTCGTCGATGGGGACCCGCAGATTCCGCCACGACGGCGCGGGCCCGATGTCCTTGGGCAGGTAAGTGCCCTGGATCTGCACGGTGCCGTCGGGCTGACGCTTGCCGTACTCGACGAGGAGGGACTGCCCGTAGGTGGTGGCGCCGGTCGGGTCGACCGACCAGATACGTCCCGCGGCCGACATGACGACGAGCGGGGACTTCTCGCTGCGCTCGGGAAGCGCGTACCAGCTGGAGGACAATGTCGCCGGTTCCTGGACGCCTTCCTGGTAGCTGCCCATGACCGGGGTGGTGCTGGGGTCGAGTCCGAACGGAAGCTTTGCGGTGCTGCCGTTGACGCCGGTGCGGCCGGTGCCGCCGCTGGTGCCGGCGCTGCCGCCGGTCTCGAAGCTGGGGCCGACGCTCTGGTTGTCGGTGTTGCCCATGCCCTGTTTGACCTCGACGTAATCGGCGGTGAGGTCGGAGGGCACACCGTTGGGCGAGAAGCCGGTGGGCGCGGCGCCACCGAGTGGATCGGCGGGGTCGGCCAGCGGCGTCGTGGGGTCGGGGATGGGTGCGAGATTGCCGCCGTTGGTGTCGCCTTCGACGAGGACGTCCTCGGCGAGGCCGCACGTCTGACCGGAAACGGAGTCGAAGTTGGATCGTGCCAGCGAGTACGCCGGGTACTGGGACACCGCGCCCTTGAGTAGGGAGACCACCTCGAACAGCACCATGACGCCAGCGACGACGGTGAGCGGTGCGGCGGCGAACTTCCTGATGCGCCTGCCCTTTTCGGTGTTGGGCCGGACGGGCGGCGCGGCGAAACCTTCACGCAGGTATTGCCAGGCCGCGAGTGCCACCGCGAGTCCGAAGAGGACGAGGAAGAGGGTGTTCGACTCGCGGCCACCCAGCGACACCGTCTTGTCGAACCACGGCACCCCGAAGCTCGACACGTACCAGTACCCGTTGATGCCGGCGAAGGTCAGCGCGAGCATCAACAGCAGTCCGGCGAGGAAGATGGTGCGGTTGCGACGCGACCGCAGCGCGGACGCCGACACCGCGACGGCGGTGAGCGCCGCGAGGGAACCGGCGATGCCCGCGTACGCCCCGAAGTGGTGGGTCCACTTGGTGGGGTTGAACATCATGAAGAAGATCGTTCCGAACACCACTCCGAGCAGGCGCCACGACGGTCCGGTGGCGGCACCGGGAATTCGCCTGCGCCGCAACAGAATGAACAGTGTGGTGAGCAGACACAGGATCATGGTGAGGAACGCGAACCGGCGAGCGACGGATCCGTCGACGGTCGGCACGAACAGGTAGTAGTAGCGCAGGAAGTCCTTGTACCACTCGAGGTTGGGGCCGATCAGAGTGCGGACCCGGGTGGCTTCGAGGACGGCCGCCAGGGTCTGATCGGCGAACACCACGACCAGGACGATGGTGCCGGCGGCGGCGATCGGCGCCAGCAACGGCAGCGTCCCCACCTGTCGGTGACGTTTGACGATGATGCGGACCAGCGGCCGAGTACCGGCGAGGAGGGCGGCCACACACATCAGGCCGGTCGGGGCGGCCGCGAGTGTGAAGGCACCGATGAGCACGGCAACTGCTGCGGGCAGGAGCCGCCCGGTCGCGATCGCGCGCTCGATGGAGCACCAAGTGAGCAGCGCACCGAGGGCGACGATGGGCTCGGGACGCAGGCCGTTGTTGTAGGGCAGCCAGAACGCGAGGAAGACGAGACCCCCGGTCCACAGTGCCACCTTGTTGCGGCGCACGGAGCGGCCGAGGCGGGGAGCAACCTCGCGGCTGATCACCAGCCAGCAGAGAATTCCGGCGATCAGGGCGGGCAGGCGAATGAAGGGGCTGGCCGTCGAGATCTTCGCCATCGCGGCCAGGACGTCGTAGTACCAGCCGAACGGCGCCTCGGGAACACCGAACCAGCGGAAATAGTTGGCCATGTATCCGGCGTGGTCGGACACCCGCGCCATGGTGAGCAGATATCCGTCGTCCGACGTGTTGGCACCGATGAAGTGCCAGACGACGAGGGTGCCGACGACGAGGGTGTCGAGGCCGGTGAACTTCCACCAATGCGACGGGAAGAAGTTGCGGTGCCCCCGTCCGTCCGTGCCGTCGAGTCTGCCGAGGGCGACCATGGCGATGGCCGTGGTGAGGAGGGCCACGATCATGGCGACGAGCTTGATCAGCGTGGGGCTCGACGAGAACCGTGAATCGACGTCCATCGCGAACGAGAGGCCGGCCGGGGCTGCGCCGTTCGGGAGATCACTGAAGACCCCGACCACCTGCGGCCGCAGGTCGCCGGTCAGCTGACCGGCGATGGGAACCCCGGTGGGGGCGCGGAGGCCGACGAACTCCGCCGAGGTGGTGTCGATGTCGGACGTGATGCGGATCTCCGAGCAGGCGCCCGACTGCACCTGTTCGCGCGGTGCCGTCGCGATGGTGACGTTGCGGTCGAGGACGTCGACGGACTTGTCCGACACGCGCACGAACATCGCGTTCAACGCGGCGCCGTCACCCTGCGCGGGTGCGGTCGAGAGCAGGATGCCGCCCCGCTCGGGCAGCTCCGCGACCGCGGAGCACGGGATCGTGGCCGACAGGGCGACCGGTACCTGCGACATCAGCGGTGCCTCGAGGTCGCTGACCTGGCCGTTCTCCGGCCAGTTGACCGTTGCGGTGCTCTGCTCCACGGGCATGAACGGGGTGGCCAACGCCAGCACCAACCCGATGAGGCCGGTGACGACGGCGACCAGACGAGCGGTCCGGTACTCGCCCCGTCGGTCCTGCCGGGCAGGCGGCGGGGGAGCTGCGGGTTCGGACACAGGGATTGTCACGGCGTCGGGCACGGTTGTCGATGGTATGTCAGGAACCTGAGGAGTCATATCGGCGGTTCCCTACGCCAAGCAAGAACTTACCCGTCGGTAACGAGTGTGCAAACTAGTAGCGAACGGGTCCTGCCGACCAGGTGCCGGACCTAGTGACTTCTTCCGTGTCCACCTGCGCCGGGGTCGTGGCGGCATCGCGCGGAGTGAACCGCTCGAGGGAGCCCCAGTCGCGGTCCCAGTCGTTCGACAGGTAGGTCGCGAGGGTGCTCGCCGACAGCAGCTGGTCGGTCCACCCCAGCGGGCCACCGCCGATTCTGTCCTGCCACGCGTTCGTGGACTCGGCGCCGATGCGGTCGGGCAGAACCCGCCACTGCGGCACCTCAGCGACGCCGTACCGGTGGTCGAAGGGGCGCTGGCAGGGGAATGCGAGCCCGACCGCCCAGTCCAGCAGCACCGGATCGGTCGATCCGACCACCGTCTGCAGTGTCTGCATCTTCGGCACCCGCGGTGGGGTGACGGCGAGCCACTGGCCGGGGTCGGTATCCGGGTCCTCGGCGACGAGCCGGACGGCATTCGCTTCGGCGGGCAGCGACTCGAGCGGCACACGCAGGTTTCGCCAGGACGGCGACGGTCCGATGTCGATCGGATCGATGCTGCCCAGCGTGGTGACGGACCCGTCGGGGCCGGTGGAGCCGTACTCCACCTTCAGGATCTGTCCGGGCGTGACGACACCGTCGGCATCGACCGACCGGATGCGACCGGCAGCGGACAGGGTCACGATCGGGGCGTCGTCGGTGCGCTCGGGAAGGCCGTACCACCCTGTCGTCAGGGCGGCGGGCTGCTGCTCGCCGGTCTGGAAGCTACCGAGGACTGGCGTGCGCGCGGGGTCGAGACCGAACGGCAGCGTGACGGTGCTCCCGTTGACGCCGGCGGTGGCCTCGGTGCCGCCGCCGGTACCGGAACTCGTGCCGGTGGTCGTCTCATCGGTGTCGGAGTCGACGGTGTTGGCCCCGCCCTTGCTGATCTTTTCGGAGTCGGCGGTGAGGTCGCGGGCGATGCCGTTGGCCGTGAAGCCGTCGGCGGCGGTGGCAGCGAAGGCGCCGGCTCCGTCCGGGTCGGTGATCGGGGCCAGCGGACGCAGCAGTGCCGCGTTGGGGTCGGTCTCCACGAGTACCTCGTCGGCGAGGGCGCAGGTGCCGCCGGTCATCGACTCGATGTTCGCCTTCCCGATGGAGTAGCCGGGGTACTGGGCGACCACTCCCTTGAGCAGCGACAACACCTCGAACAGGACAACGGCACCGGCGGCGATGGTCAGCGGTGACGGAGCCAGTACGCGCGCACGTTTCCCATCGGGCTCGGTGTCTTTCCTGTAGGGCTCTCGGACGTGGTACCAGGCGGCGAGGAGCAACGCGAGCACGGTGAGACCGAGGAACAGGGTGGAGAAACCCTTCCCGGCCAGCATCGGCGGCTTGTCCCACCACGGGACTCCGTAGCTCGAGACGTACCACCAGCCGTTGGACCCGGTGAAGGCGACGGCGAGGATGAAGAGGATGCCCGCCGCGAACAGGGTGCGGTTGCGTTTGGAGCGGATGCTTCGGGCCCCGACGCCGACCGCGGCGAGCACGGCCACCGATCCGGCCAGCCCCGCGTACACGCCGAAGTGGTGGGTCCACTTGGTCGGCGTGAACATCATGAGCAGGAGCGATGCGAAGACGATGCCGAGAATGCGGCGTGACGGGCCGATCGCTGTGCCCGGCACCTTGCCCTTACGCAGGATGAGCATCACGCAGAGGACGACGCAGAGCAGCATGACGAACACACCGAACCGGCGTGCGAGCGAGCCGTCGGGGGAGATGCCGAGCAGCGCGTCCCAGCGCACCCGTTCGTCGAACCAGGCGACGTTGGGCCCCACGGCTGTCCGCACCCGGGTCGACTCGAGCACAGTCGCCAGCGTCTGATCGGCGAAGACCGCCACGAGTACAACGGTGCCCGCAGCGAGGACGGGCAAGATCTGCGACGCGAACCCCACGCGGTGACCCCGCGCGATGACGATGCGCAGGATGGGCCTCGCACCCGCGATCAGTGCGGCGATGCAGATCAGACCCGACGGACCCGCAGCGAGGGAGAAGGCTGCGATCAGCACGGCCACCGCGCCGGGAAGCAGTCGTCCGGTCGCGATGGCGCGTTCGATGGAACACCAGGTGAGCAGGGCGCCGAGCGCGATCACCGGTTCGGGGCGCAGGCCGTTGTCGTAGGGCAGCCAGAACGCGAGGAAGACCAGCCCGCCCGTCCAGAGGGCAGTCACGTTGCGCCGCACCGCGACACCGAGGCGGGGAATGACTTCCCGGCTGATCACCATCCAGCAGAGCAGCGCCGCGAGGAGAGTGGGGAGTCGCATCCACATGCTCGCCGTGCTCACCTTGACGAGGGCCGCGAGAAGCTCGTACGACCAGCCGAACGGTGCTTCCGGCACCCCGAACCAGCGGAAGTAGTTGGCCATGTAGCCCGACTGCTCGGACACCCGGGCCATCCCCAGCAGGTAACCGTCGTCGGACGTATTGGCTCCGATCACGTGCCACAGCAGCAACGTCCCGATCACCACGGCATCGACGCCGGTGAATTTCCACCAGTGGGCAGGCAGGAAGCGGCGGGCGCGCCTGCCGTCGATGCCGTCCACCCGGTGCAGCGCGTATAACGACGACAAGGTCGCGAGGACGCACACGATCATCGCGAGAAGTTTCAGCAGAGTCGGGCTCGACGAGAACCGGGAGTCGAGGTCGACGTGCACGTTCAACCCGTCCGGGATGCTGCCGCGCAGGTCGGTGAAGATACCGACCATCTGCGGTCGGGCGTCGCCCTCGACGGACCCTGCAACGGGATCCGCGGTACCCGTCACCTCGGCGGACGTGCGCTGGTGGTCGGAGGTGACTTCGATCATGTCGCAGCCCTGCACCTCGGCGCCGGTCGCGGAGATCAGCGTGTTGCCCCGGGTGATGACCTCCACCGTGCCGTCGGCGGCCGCCCGCACCACCAGGCCGGCCGACTCGAAGTCGGGCGCGCCGTTCGGCAGCGTCGAGACCAGGGTGCCGCCACCCTCGCCGAGCTGTGCCACAGCCGAACACGGCACGGAGACCTGCATGTTCAGCGGCGCGTAGGACACCAGAGGGGCGTCGACGCTCTCGAGAACACCGTCCTGCGGCCAGTCGATCGAGGCGGCGTCCTGCTCGACCGGCAGTAACGGGATGGCGAGTGCCAGCACGAAACCGAGCAGGCCGGTGACGATCGCGATGAGCCGGGAAGTGCGGATGCTTCGAATGTCGGGCAGCGGCCGCCGCTCCGACGGCGAACGTGTGGGCTTCTCTGCTACTTCGGACGGCACACGACGATGGTAGGCGGTGACTCCCCGTGGGTGCTCCGTCACCACGGCGTACCGGCCTCACGTCGTGCGGTGCACCGGAGGCCCGAGTCCGAGGCGGCCGACCGGCGTCAGGATGCGGCCATGCCTCCGGTTACCGAAGGGGTGAGGGAATCGGCCACCTCGTCGAGCGACAGGCCGAGGACCCGGGCCACTGCTGCGATGGTGAAGAATGCGGGAGTGGCGATACGTCCGGTCTCGATCTTGCGCAGCGTCTCGACGGAGATGCCCGCGTCGAGCGCGACGGTGACCATGCTTCTGTCTCCCCGGGTGGCGCGCAGCAGCTCGCCCAGTCTCTGCCCGCGTTCGAGTTCTTCGGCTGTCAACGGCACACGCACCATGTGCCATATAGTAATACCGGTATAAAAATTGCACACAGGTAAGGGTGGGTCGTGGTCGAGCTGAAGACGTCAGCCGAGGTGCAGGCGATGCGCGCGGCGGGGCAGCTGGTTGCTGCGGCACTGGCCGCGGTACGGAAGTCGGCCGCGGTCGGAGTGAGCCTACTCGACCTCGACGCCCTGGCCACCGACCTGATCGTCGGGGCGGGAGCGGTGCCGCTGTTTCGCGACTACCACCCGAGCTGGGCGCCCTCTCCCTTTCCTGGATCTCTGTGCACGAGTGTCAATGATGCTGTAGTGCATGGCATCCCGGGTCCGTATCGACTCCGCGGCGGTGATCTCATCAGTGTCGACTGCGGGGCGCGGCTGGACGGGTGGTGTGGCGACGCCGCGATCAGTTTCGTCGTGGGCACGGCAGACCTGGCGGACATCGCACTCGTTGCGGCCACTGAAGCGGCACTGGCTCATGGGATTGCGGCTGCGCGGCCCGGAAACCGGTTGGGTGACATCGGTGCAGCCATCGGACTGTATGCGCGCGGCGCCGGTTACGGAATGCTCGCCGATCACGGTGGGCACGGCATCGGCAGGCGTATGCACGAGGATCCACACGTGCCCAACGAGGGTCGCGCGGGCAAGGGTCTGCTGCTGCAGCCGGGAATGGTTCTCGCGATCGAACCGATGCTCATCGCGGACGGCAGTGACGACTACCGCTGCGACGCCGACGGATGGACGCTGCGCACCGCGACGGGAGCCCGTGCCGCGCACAGCGAACACACGGTGGCGATCGGCGAGGACGGACCGGAAGTGCTGACGCGCTAACCGCTTTCCCGTGTCAGGGCGCGGACGTCCCACACCCAGACGCCGTCCACGGGCGTCGCCGGCTCGCCGATGAGGAGGCGGACCGTCTCACGCAGGACGCGATCGTTGCGGGTGTGTGGGAGCACCAGGACGTCGGCGTTCCAGAAGCGCAGATCCGCCAGCGCCTGGGTCCGCGTCTGCTCGTCGATGTCGGGCACCTGGCCGGACTTCTGCGCCGCCGCCAGCAGCAGTGCGGTCGGGCGGTCGTCCGGCCCGTACTTGCCCTTCGCATCACTGCCGGCGGGGCCGACGAAGTACCCCCCGGCGATGGGGAAGGCGAGGTCCTGCTCGGTCTGCCAGCGCAGCATTCGCGCATTCTCCGGTGACGGGAGCGGCACGGTCACCACCGATCCGTCGGTGACGTACTGCTTCCACGTTCCTTCGGCGAAGAAGTCGGGGGCGGTGTCCCGTTGCACGACGGCAAGGGGTGTGGGCGCCAGCGGAAGCAGGGCGACGGCGAGCCAGCCGATCCACAGCAGAGTTATGGTCCGCTCCCCGGCCCGCGCGGACGCGAGGGCGCGGTCGGTGCCGAGCGCGAGGAGGAGCGCCGCCGCGGGGAGACAACCCATGGCGAAGCGTGACTCCAGAACGGATTCGAGGAGGGGAAGATGCGATACGTACTTCCAGGGGAGTGGAATTCCCGTATCGGTTCCACCGATGGTGAGGGTGGATCCGAGCGACAGGACGCCCATCGCCGCAACGGTCACGGTGGCTGCGCGCGCGAGCGGCATCCGCCACAACCACAGTCCCGACAGCGTGAGGAGAATCAGGAGCGGCCAGCCGAAGTAGGCGTTCTCCTCGGTGGAGTTCATGCTGAACTCGGCTGTTCCCGGGGCTCCTGCCAGTGAGGATGTGGGGAATCCGGTAAACGCCTCCGTGTCGTTGCCCACCGGACCGTGCTCGAGCGCGCGGTAACTGTCCGGCCCGAAGAACTGCCACCACAGGGGCAAGGCGGCAATGGACAGGGCGACGCCGCCTGCGATGGCGAAGCCCTTGCTGCCCTTGCGTACCGACGTCACAGCGGCGCGGGGACGGGTCGCTGCGAACGCGAGCCCGAACACCGTGAAGGCCAGTGCATAGATCAGAAGTGGTTCTTCACCCAGGAAGATCTGGTACGCGATCAGCAGGCCGAGCACGACACCGTCCCGCACCGGACGTCGTCCACTGCCGAGCCGGATCACGCCGAGTGCGATGAAAGGAAGGAGGAACAGGGCGACGAAGTTGGGGTGCCCGTTGCTGTGCGAGATGAGGGCGGGGGCGAATCCGCAGACGACGCCGCCGACGGCCGCAGCGAACCGCGAGGCGACAACGTGTCGGGAGAACAGCCAGTACCAGGCGATGGCCGTGCCGGACAGCCCCAGCGTGAGCGCGAGGGTGAACGTGACACCGGGGCCGAACAACAGGGTGACGGGCGCCAGGGGGATGCTGATGCCGAACATCGCCGTGTTGCCCATGAGGTTCACGCCGAGGGGATAGTTCTGGAGGTCGCTCGACAGTGGATTCTCCAGGTGCACCACCGAGTGCGCCGCGACGGCGAAGAACCATTCCCACATGGTCTGGTCCTGGCCACTACGGACGAGGTAGCCGGTCCCGAGATGTTTCCACTGTCGAACCAGTACGAACACCGCCAGGCCGACGAAGAATGCCACCGCAGCGACATCGGCGGGGTGGGGGCGGATTCGGGAGCGTTCGGGGCCGGGGGTCTCGGTGGGGGTGCGCAGGGACCGCTGCGGCGTTCCGACGTCGGTGAGTATGTCAGTCACGCAGGCGCGCCTCCGAATATCCGGGTCGATGTCGATCGACCGAGGGTACCGGAGGGTCTGATGGGGTACTCGTGGCGTGACGGCAGAAGTGTTGCCCATGTCACAGGAAGTTCATTTGTGAACTTCTGATCAATACGGGGATATTGTTCGCTTCCTGTGGTTACGCTCAGCTTGCTTTTTCGTATCGGTTGCAGTGCACTCTGAATGGGGTCGGCATGACGGACATCACCACATCTCGGTATGGATACAAACGGTTCACGCGCGCAGTGGCTGTTGCAGGAATTGCAGTGCTCGGCATGGTCATGGGCAATGGGACTGCCTCGGCAGGGGTCGACAATTCCAGCTCCGTCGTCGACGCCGGTGGCAATCGCATCGAAGTCCTCCAGGGAGATACCTCGTATCACACGGTTCCCCCGCTCGACGGCGTGCCGACGTCGGTCGAGTTCTTCCACGACGGCTACGCCGCGGTGAACATCACCGGGCCGAACGCCGCGGAGTTCGAAGACACGCAGCTCACTCTCGGCTATCAGATCGGCTACCCGGTGGCGCTCGCCGGTGCGACGATCGTCCTCAACACGCCCAATCTCGACTGGTTCATCGAATCGAACAACGGAATCGATCTCGGGCTGGTTCCCGAACTGGAACTCGGACTGAATGCCGGTACGGCAGCCGGTATCGGTGGCTCCATCATCCCGTCGCAGGAACTCGACATCGACCTCGAGCCGGGCGGCATCACCACCGTCCCGTTCCTCGAAGGCCAGGAGTTCGACGGACCTTCCGCTCTCGTGCGGATGCAGGGTATGCACGGGTTCATCTCCGGTGCGATCGGTCCGGTCACCATCCGGCCGTACGCGATGGCCGTCACCGCGAACGGTGACTCGGTCATGACCTACGGTGTGCCGCAAAAGCTCAACTAGGCAGCACGCTCGATCGAGTGACTGTGGGAGGCCGCCGGACCGACGTCCGGCGGCCTCTGCCGTGTGGTCTGGACGACGACACCACTGGTAATCCACAACGACACCCCGATCAGTGCGAGGACGAACAGCGCCCAGTGCCCCACATAGACACCCAGGATCGCCCCGATCGTCAATGCGAGTCCGGCGTGCACCGCTACCTCACCACCCCCGGTGCCGAGCACATGATCTTCGGGACCGGAGAGGTCGCGCGGCGGCCTTCCTGCATCGGGCATGACCGCTCCTCGCCGCAACCTGCATTCCCCTCGAAGGGCGGATGCTTCCGCTCCTGGACTGGGTGCGGAATTCCCTCGCTCGAGCCGGAATAAACGCGGACCGACCGATCAGTTTCGTGTGACCACCACGAAGGGTCCGGTTTCGGACACCGTGAATCGGGGGTCGTCGAACAGTTCCTTCGGGAACGTCACCGTGTAGCGGCGAACGTTCGGATCGTTGGGGTAGACGTCCTCCGCGAGGCGCAAGGTGTACCCGTCGGGGCCCTGGCGGAAAACGAAGGCGTCGGGGGCGCGCCACGGCGATGCGTCGAGGGCCGATACCAATTGGTCGGGCGTGTCGAGTTCACTCCAGTCCGCGATGGTCTGTGCGCGACCGGCGAAGTCGGCCAACGGGTTCGAATAGTGGGACGTCAGTGCCTGGAACCCGAGATACGGGTAAAAGCTGAGGAAGGTGGTGTCGGCGGTCAGGACCACCGTGTCGTCACGTTCGCGCGGGATCTGCTCCTGCACGAGTTCGTCCACCTCGGCGAAATGCGCGGCCGCCCCGGGCGGACGTTTGTCGGCGCGCTCACCGTTGCCGTCGGTGTCGGTGTAGGCGACGGCGATGTCGGAATCGAGGTGCCGGGGAATGTTCTGGACGAAGGAGAGCCCGCCCAGCACGCCGATCACCAGAATCGCGCCACGAACTCGGGGATTGTCACTGGTGGCCAGCAGGAGCCAGCCGGCGAACTCGACGAATCCGAACACACCTGCCGCACCGAGCAGGACGATCAACACCGGCTCGAGCCGGAAGGACAGGAGGGTGTTGCCGAGAGCGGCGAGAGCCATCGACATCATCGACCACACGTAGATGGCTACCACCCCGACCCCGAGCGCCTGCGCGCGACGCGACGTGGTTGCCCGGCCGACCAGCCAGATGGTCCCGAGTAGGCACAGGGCGCCCGTCAGCGAGAAGTGGATCATCGGCAGGGGGAGACGCGCACCCGCTTCGGGCAGGTAGTGCAGCGCAGTTCCCGACGCGGCTGGCGAGCCGTGTATCACTTCGAGGAGATACGGACCCCAGACCAGGAGGGCAATGAGCCCGGACACCACCGCCACCACGGCCAACCGGAGAAGCGGGTCGATCGCCCCCCGCCACGTTCTCTGCGTTCGCACCCGGAGTGCGGCGGCGAGCACCGCGAGCAGGGTCACCGCGAAGGCGGCCAGGCCGAGGTAGAGCGTGTAGAAGGTTGCGGCGAGACCGAGGAAGAGTCCGGTGCCGATCACCGCGCCCCAGCCGCCGCGCCCGGACTCCCGGTGCAGCCCACCCCAAGCCAGAACGAGGGCGGGCCCGATCAGGAGTGCGATGATCGCCCCGTAGGGCTCGGGAGAACCGTATGCCACGACCAGCGCTGCGGTCGCGAGTGAGACGACGATCGCCAGGTCGTGCCGGATCAGGTTGCTCCACAACACGAGTGCCACCACGGCAGCCACGGCCAGCGACCCGATGGCATAGGGCTTGAACGCTTCCCAGCCGTCCATACCGAGGAGGTCGGCGACCCGTCCGCCGACCCAGAACCACCCCGCCGGGTAGTACGGCGGCAGGTCCGCGTACGTCATGTCGCGCAACGCGGGGGAGTCGGTGAGCCGTGTCAGGTACTCGGTGCGAAATTCCTGATCGACGGAGACGCCGTGGAGGTACAGCCGGGTTGCGGCGAGCGGGAGGCCGAGCGTCACCGTCACGAACCCGGACAGGCTCGCCCACGACAGCAGCCTCGCGAACCGCACTGCCCGGTGGCGCCGCACGAGCAGCACCGACACGGCGATACCGGCGACGGCCAGCACCTGGCCGACGGTGGTGACAGCCTGCGTCACGTTGGACGAACTGAAGGCCGGCCACTGCACTCGCGCGAACGCGACGAGTCCGACCGCCGCGACCACTGCGGCGACGACCGCCGCCGAAAACATCTCGGCGGCGGTCGACAGTGCCCGACGGGCGGGGGCTACGCGTGCTTCCGTCACGAGGGCGAAGCTTAGATGGGCAGCTTCTTGAAGATCGGTCGCGGGATGTGCCGCAGGATCATCATCACGTACCGGAAGGCGCCCGGCGCCCAGACCAGCTCCTTGCCCTTCTCCGCCGACGCGACGGCCAGCTTGGCCACGTCTTCCTTGTTCACGGTGAGCGGGGCTTCCTTCACATCCGCGGACATCCGGGTGCGGACCTGACCGGGACGGATCACGAGGACGCGGGGCCCGAACTCGCGCAGTGCCTCACCGAGGCCCAGGTAGAAACCGTCGAGTCCGGCCTTGGTGGAGCCGTACACGAAGTTCGACCGGCGTACACGCTCGCCTGCGGCGGACGACATGGCGATGATCTGGCCGTAGCCCTGCGCCTTCATCTTCTCGCCGACCAGCACGCCCACCGACACCGCTGCCGTGTAGTTGACCTCGGCGATCTGGACGGCCTTGCGCTGGTTCTGCCACAGTTCCTCGGCGTCACCGAGCAGGCCGAACGCGACAATGGCGACGTCGACGTCCCCCTTCGCCCAGGCTTCGTCGATGACTTTCGGGTGGCTTTCGGTGTCGACGGCGTCGAAGTCGATGACGTCGACGGAGTTCGCTCCGGCAGCCGTCAGCTGCGCCACTGCGGCGCCCCGGCCGGGGTCGCCGGGCAGAGCGGCGAGGATCACCCGCATCGGAGCCTTCTTCAGGTACTCCTCGCAGATGGCGAGACCGATCTCGGAGGTGCCACCGAGGAGCAGGAGGGTTTGCGGGTTCCCGACGGCGTTGATCACAGTTCCAACCTTCTGGACATATCGGAGGCGAAGACATTGGTGGGGTCGTACTTGCGGCGGGTGGCGATCCACTCGTCGATCCGCGGGTACATGGAATGGAAGGTCTCGGCGGTGGTCCGCGAATCCTTGGCGGTGTAGAGGCGTCCGCCGAACTTCAGCACGCGCTTGTCGAGCTCGGTGACGAACTCGTTCAAGCCCGGCTTGATCCGGAAGTCGACGCAGATGTTCCAACCGGGGATCGGGAAACTCAGCGGCGCCTGGTTGCCCTCACCGAACAGCTTGAACACGTTGAGGAACGAGTGATGTCCCGACTTCTGGATGTCGCGGATGATCGCCTTGAACTCGTCGACTGCCTCCGGCGGCACCACGAACTGGTACTGCAGGAAGCCGTTGGAACCGTACGCACGGTTCCACTCCCCGAACATGTCGAGCGGGTGATAGAACTGCGTCAAGTTCTGAACCTTGCCGCGGTAGGTCCCGGACTTGCGGAACCACAGCTCGCCGATCAGCGAGAAGTTGAACTTGTTGGCCAGCCCGTTCGGGAAGATGTCGGGGAAGGTCATCAACTGCGGTGCGTCGAACGCCAGCGGATTCTTCTGCAGCTTCTCCGGCAACTGGTCGAGCTTGGCCAGAGAGCCGCGTGAGATCGCGGCGCGGCCGAGCTTCGGCGGCGCCGCGATGGCGTCGAACCACGCGCTCGAGTACTCGTAGTTCGCCTCGCTGCCGTCGCTGTGCAGGGCGATCGTCTCGTCGAGGCTGCCCGTGACGTCGCCGTCGGCGATGAAGTACGCCGTCTCGGTGGGCGTCATCTTGATGGTCGCCCGGAGGATGATGCCCGTCAGGCCCATGCCGCCGATCGTCGCCCAGAACAGCGCCCCCTTGGGGTCGTTGCGGCCGCCCTTCGGCGTGAGCTTGCGCACCTGACCGTCCGCGGTGAGCAGATCCAGCGACACGACGTGGTTGCCGAAGCTGCCCGCGCTGTGATGGTTCTTCCCGTGGATATCGGAGCCGATGGCGCCGCCGATGGTGACCTGGCGGGTGCCGGGCAGCACCGGGACCCACAGGCCGAACGGCAGGGCGGCTTTCATCAGCTGGTCCAGGTTGACGCCGGCATCGACGTCCACCAGATGGGTCTCGCGGTCGATGCGGTGAATGCGGTTCAGCGCATTCATGTCGATGACCAGGCCGCCGGCATTCTGTGCGGGGTCGCCATACGAGCGGCCAAGACCGCGGGCGATCACCCCGCGCTGCAGGTGAGAGGGCTTCGACTCGTTCTTCTCCGCGACCTGGGCGACCGCTCGCGCGATCACGTCGACATCGGGAGTGGACAGCACCTGCGCCGTGGTGGGCGCGGTGCGTCCCCAGCCGGTGAGGGTGCGGGTCTGTGTGGGGAGCGCCTGGGTGGGCGTCTCTTCTGCTGTCGTGGACATCGAGATAGAGGCTACCTGGCGGTAGGACCCACCGGCCCTGTGCGTACTTATCAACAGTGGGGGGTTAACAAGTACGCACGGGTGGTTACTCTCGTCGTCGTGTCAGAAACCAAGCGGAGTCACGAGCACGAACATCACGTTCCCCTCCCGGTCGAGATTCCCGTCACCGAGAACATCGCGGACGACGCACTGGACCTGAAGACGCAGATCGTGCGGTTCGTCCTGACCGGCGGGTTGTCGGCGATCGTCGACTTCGGCCTGTACTGGTTGCTCCTCGAACTGGTGGGACTGCCCATCAACGTGGCCAAGTCGATCAGCTTCATCGCCGGCACCACCACCGCCTATTTGATCAACCGCCGGTGGACGTTCAAAGCGGAACCGAGCCGGGCCCGTTTCGTCGCGGTCGTGATCCTCTATGCGGTGACCTTCGCGGTGCAGGTGGGTCTCAACTGGGTCATGTACCAGGCATTCCCCGACGAGTGGTGGCGCTTGCCGTTGGCGTTCGTCATTGCGCAGGGGACGGCAACGGTCATCAACTTCGTCGTCCAGCGCGCGGTGATCTTCAAAATCCGCTGACCGCCCGGCCTCGAGACAGTTCCTGCGGTGCTTTCGTCGTGATCGAGATTGCATAACGACCCGGCGACAGCGGCTGCGCGGGTGGGATTCTCCTGCACAATCGGGCAATGCTCATAGTTCTCGATACATCGGCGGTCACGCGAGATTCGCGTTTCGAGACTTTCGTGCGCACGGCCGTGGACCGGGGTGTCCGGGTCGCGGTTCCCCGGCTCGTTCTCCTCGAGATCGCCGACCGGTACCAGCGGGAGTCGGCGGCGATGATCGAAGCGCTCACCGTCCAGGCCAGGATGTACGACCGGCTCGGACTGCGGGACGACCTGTCCCTGTTCGTCGATGTGGCCCGTGCGAAGGCCGGCGGTTACGTGGTCGCCCTCGCCCGCGAATTGGAGAAGATCGGCGTCGAGGTGATCGAGCCGGTGGGGTGCTCGCACGTGGAGATTGCCCAGCGCGCCGTCCAGCGCCGCCGCCCCTACCGGGAGAAGAAGAGGTACGACGGCTACGCGGCGACGGTGAACTGGCTGACTGTCCTCGATCTGGCCGATCGTCACCCGGACGGTGTCGTGTGGGTCAGTGCCAACACCCGATCTTTCGGGGGCGGTGAGCCCTCGGTATGGCACGACGAGATCGCAGCCGAACTGCGGGAACGCCGACTGGGCGGGCGTGTGTGGTGGGCGACCAGCCTGGCCGAGGTGGACCTCCACACCGAGGACCTACCCGGCCCGGAGCCCGAACCGGTCATCCTCGACAGTTCGGTGCCTCCTCCTGCGTCGCCCGTGGAACGGGAGCGGCCGCTGATACCGAGCCCGCCGCCGGTCACCGTGCCGCGCCCCCGCGCCGCACCTCAGCGCATTCCGCCGTCCGGGAAGGCAGACAACGGTGGGCGCCGCGGCCTCGGGAAGATGATCGGGGGGCGCACCCGGCGCGTGAGCGTCGTCGAGGAGCTCGACGACGTCGATTTCGGCTGATCCGGCTCGCTACCCGGCTGGTCACGACTCGATGCCGATGCGCCGATGCGGGACAAACGCGGCGCCGGATACTTCTACCGTGGAGAGACGCGCGTCAACGAAGACGGGCGTCGGCGACGAGGGAGCGGGCATGGAATCTGTGCCGAACGACCGCCACACACCTGCGGAACAGCGGATCGGGAAACCGACGGTGCAGTACCGGCCCGGTGCCCGACTCGCCGGGCCGAGTATCGAATCCCAGCTCCTCTACCAGGCCTGTCGCTGGTTTCTCCGCCCTGTCGTCCGAATGGCCCCGATCAACGAGTCCGCCATCCGCCGTGCGGCACTGCTCGACCTAGCCGCGGGAATGCGGCCCGCGGCCGGTATTCGCCGACAGAAAGTTCGACTGCCCGGCTTCGACGCCGAGGTCGTGCGCGCTCCCGGAGTCTCCCCGGACCTGAGCGAGGGCGTCGTTCTCTACCTTCACGGGGGTGGATTCCTCTGTTGTGGCCTGAACACGCACCGGCCGGTAGTGGCGACCATCGCGAAACTCACCGGACTGCCGGTGATGCACGTGGGTTACCGGCAGTTGCCCGACACGAACATCAGCGGATCGGTCGACGACTGCCTGACGGCGTACAAGTGGCTGCTCGAGAACGGTGCCCGGGCGGACGGGACGGTCTTTGCCGGCGATTCCGCAGGCGGGTTCCTGGTGTTCGCGACGGCGCTGAAAGCCCGTGAGGAGGGCGTCGATCTGCCTGCCGGACTCATCGGGTTGTCCCCGTTGCTCGATCTGGACTGCGCGGAGAAGTCGGTGCACGTCAACGCGGCGAAGGACGTGTTCGCACCGATCGAGGCGCTGGTCACCATCGGGAAGCTCGGAGCCGAGGTCGACGGCGTGCTCGACCCCGCGTTGTCGCCGGTGAACGGCAATCTGGTGGGAATGCCGCCGTCGTTGCTGATCGCCGCGGAAGGTGAAGTGCTGCGGTCGGATTCGGAGTTGATGGCGCACCGGCTCAGCGCCGCGGGGGTGGCGACCACGTTGCAGATCTGGGACGGGCAGGTGCATGCTTTTCCGGCGCTGTGGCCGGGGCTGCCGGAAAGTCGTGCGGTGCTGCGGCGGATCGCCAGATTCGTGGCTGTCCGTGTCCGGCGTGACGACGGGATGGTGCAGGGCGCCACGGCGTGACGGTCAGCGCGGCGGACCCTCGTCGAGGACGATGGTGGCTGCCTGCGACTGCCCGCGGTCGTCGAGCCAGACCACCGACACCGTGTCGCCGGGGTGTTTCGTGTTCATGCGTTCGCTGAGTTCGGTCCACGAGCGGACGGGTGCTCCATCGAAATCGGTAATGATGCTGCCGATCTCGAGTCCCGCGTCGTCTGCCGGGGTCCCGATGCCGACCCACAGCACTTCGGCGCCCCGCTCGTTGTTCGTAACGTTGATGCCGAGAAGTGCTGTGTCACCGACGTGTACGGTGGATGACGTCCTACCGGCACGGACCTGATCGACGACGGCCATCGCGGTGGTGATGGGGACGGCATACGAACGTGGTTGCGCGGGTGGAGGGGTCGACGGATCGGAGTCCGCGTTGCCCGCGGTGTTGACCCCGATCACGGTGGCGGTGGCGTCGACGAGGGGACCGCCCGAGTCGCCCGGGCGCACTGCGGCGTCCACTTCGATCAAGCCGCTCAACCGGTTCCGGGAACCGTCGGTCGAGCTTCTCGCGGTGATCGACTGGCCAACGTCGGTGACGAAGCCTCTTGCCGGCACTGGATATCCGTTGCCCTCGGCGTTGCCCACGGCTGTCACGGGGTCACCGATCCGAGTGGCGGGCGAGGTCGCCAGCGTTGCCGTGGGCAGCGAATCCGCGCCTTGGAGTTGGAGCACCGCGATGTCGCGCGAGCTGTCGTAGCCCAGGACGTCCACCACGTATTCCGCACCGTCGGCGAGGGTGACCGCGTTGATGTCGAGTGCGCCGTCGATCACGTGATGATTGGTGAGAACGACGCCGTCGGGTGTCAGCACGATGCCCGTACCTGCGGTGTCGACGAGTCCCGAATCCGCGACGAGCGTGACGATGACCGGTACGACGCGTGCCTCGATCTCCTCGGGGGTGAGGACGACCGGCGGAGGTGGGGCGGGGGCGGCGGGCTGAGCCACGCTCACCGTGGGCACGCCCGCCTCCCGAACCGGCAGCGGGTTCAGGAGGACACCGCCGACCACCGTCACCGCCACGGCGACGACCGATGTGGTGCGGGAGCTCGGCATGCCCGGCTACCTCCGTCGAGGGGTGCGGCTCACGACTGTTTCAGAGATCCCCAACCGTGCCAGGTGTCGATGTCGATCCATGCGCTCACCCGGGCCCGGTCCCGGACCGGATACGGGTTGCCGGTGTAGTGCCTGGCGATGCGGTCGATGTCGTCGAGATTCTCGTCGTCGAGCAGCTTGACTACCCGCCCCTGGATGCTGACGTGGGTGATCCAGTCCTGTGGGTCCATCGCAGTGAGGCTCACCCGCGGATCGTGGCGCAGATAGTCGAGCCGCTTTCGCCCCGAATCCATGTTGACCAGCACTTTCCCGTCCTCGTAGAGGTACCAGGTGGCCACTGATACGGGCTGCCCGTCCGGCCGGACGGCGGTGATGGTGGCGTAATTGGGCCGCGCGAACATCTCGGCGGCCTCCTGTGGGAGGGGAGGCTTCGGCATGGTGACCTCTCGTCGGGTGGTGCGCTCACGTTCCAGTGCGAAAGATACCCCGACTACCCCGCGCTCACCCGCGGACCGGGAACCGAAGTTCACCCCACCAGCGCAGCGCCCCGCATATCCCGTGCCTAGCGGGTGTCGCGGAACCGGGGAGTGCGGTCCTCCTTGCGGGCGGCGGTGGCTTCCTCGAAGTTGTCGGTGAGCAGCCGCACGAGGAGTTGCCCGAGACCTTCCTGGTGGATATGGGACTCCAGCGATGCCGCGTCGAGTCCCGACCACAGGGTGCGCTTGGTCAGCTCCAGGCCCGGACGGGAGAACGTCGCCATCCGCTCGGCCAGGTCGAAGCACGCGCCCAGTAGGTCGTCGGCAGGCACGCACCGCGACACCAAGCCGATCCGCTCGGCTTCCTCGGCGTGGACGTCCCGGCCCGACAGCATGATCTCGAAGGCACGGGACGAGCCGATCGCGCGGGGAAGTAGGTAGCTGAGTCCCAACTCGCTCGCGGTGAGCCCGTTGTTGATCCCGGCGGCGCGGAAATAGGCGGCGTCCGAGGCGATCCGGACGTCGGATGCGAGCGCGAGGCACAGCCCACCGCCGATGGCGGCACCGTTGACTGCGCTGATCACTGGCTGGTGCATGCGGCGAAGCGCAAGTACGACGTTGTCCAGCATCTCCATCGCACGCAGGGCGACGGTCGGCCGGGTCAGGCCGTCGATGTGCGGCGGGCTGCCCGCGGACGTCTGGTCCGCGCCGGAAGAGAACCCCTTTCCGGCGCCGGTGACCACGACGGCTCGTATCGCGTTGTCGTGGCTGATCCGTTCGAGTGTTTCCCGAAACGGCACCATGACGTCGAACGCCATCGCATTCATGCGTTCCGGGCGATTGAGCGTCACCAGGGCGACGCCCGGCCGTGGATGGTCGACGAGAACGAAGCTCACAGCGTCTCCTAGGCGGGCGATACCCGTGTCCGGTCGCCTTCCATACTAGAACACGTTTCAGTTACTGGGGCTCCGCTGCGACTTTTCCCGATACGCGTTCATGGTGACGGCGAGTGGTCGACCTCCGATGTCGCTGACAGCGCCGCAACCGAGCGCATCACCGGCCGCCACACTTCCTCGAGAACGGCGGGGTCGATGATCAAGCTCAGGTGCCCACCATTCACGAGACGCCGCGTGATGTGCCCCGGTGGGGTGGAGATGTGGCGTTCCAGCGCCCACACCTGCTCGGGTGGTGTGAACTCGTCATCGGAGCCCGCTATCAAGAAGACGGGACACGAAATCGACTCGAGCGTAATGTTTCCCGCTTTCACGCGGAGCTCGTTCGAGATCAGCCGATTCGTCAGGAACAGCTCCTCGATCATCCAGTCGCGGAATCGGTCCGGTAACTGCTGCGACCATGCGAACCACCGTCTACGCTCGAGATAGCGTTCCACGGCCTCCGGTTCATCGATGTGCGCAAGCAGCGTCATGGCGTGTTCGAACTCCGCAGTAGGTCTCCCCAGGGGGACGCCGGCCGCTTCACCCAGTCGATACTGCAATCCGGCGATTGCCACGGCGCACGCCCGTAACCATGCGGCGCTCGGATCACGCAACCAGCTGCCCATCACCTCGACGACGTGCGGTCGTCCGGCGTGGAAATCGATCGGCGCACCTGCGATGACGAGTGAGTGGGCCGCGGCGGGATGAAGAGCCGCGAAAATCGTGGCAAGCCAT
This sequence comes from Rhodococcus sp. ZPP, assembly GCF_017656075.1. NCBI lineage: Bacteria > Bacillati > Actinomycetota > Actinomycetes > Mycobacteriales > Nocardiaceae > Rhodococcus > Rhodococcus sp. ZPP. Next base: position 2,860,800 of record NZ_CP058638.1, on the reverse strand, counting down.
CCACCCTGGCTGAAGCCGACCAAATTGATCCTGCCGCCCAGGAACTCGGTTGTCTCGGTGAGCAAGTCGAGGTAGTCGTCGATCGACGCGTTGGTGTTGTCGGGAGTGCGGCCGTGCCAGTCGAGGCAGTAGAGATTGTCGATTCCGGCCTCGCGGAGCGTGTACATCAGACTCCGTCCGTCCGCATAGTCCACGATCGAGGAGGCGCGACCCGAGTGGGGTGGGATCACCAAGGTCGGGATCTGGTCGGTGCGTCCGTCGGTGGAGTAGTTGCGGCAATCGGCCAGTCGACCCCGACGAGCAACGTCACTGTGATGCGCCCACTTCGGGCATTCGCGCGAGCTCACCGCTACCCAGAACGAGAGCACGTCGTCGGCTATGTCGAACGGGTTTGCCCTTCGGCGACAGAGTCCTGCCAAGTACCCCGACCATCCCTCGACTGCCGCCGCCCCCACCTCGAGCGGGAAAAGAGCGAGGTCTCTCCAGTGCCTATTCCCTGCTGTCGTCATGCAGCTGGCTCCCGTCGATTGCATGTGCGCGCTCTCACTGGCAGACGACGATGGCCGGGATGTGTCATCCCGGCCATCGCTGCTGTCACGTTATTTCAGCACTGAGCGTGCAGCGTCGGTGAACGCTGTGCTGATCCCGTTGACGAGGGACACCTGTGCCTTCGTGAGGCTACTGATCCACTCGACGTTGCTGCTGGTGCCGATCTTCTCCTGGAATTCGAGGACACTGCCGAGGGCCTTCTCGTAGGTGTCGAGCGAGAGGTTTCCGCTCTGCTTCGCGGCGTCGACCACTTTTTCGTTGAGGGATGAGATCCGCTCGGTCGATTCGTCGAGTGCCTTGCTGAGGCCGGCAGCCGCTGCGGTGGTGGCGTCGGTGACTGTCTTGGCTGTGGTCACGTTCTTACTCCTTGGGTGGGGGTAACGTCAGTGAGCACATTAGCAGGTTAGCAATCTGATTGCTAACGTACCTGTCGCCTGATTACTGAGAGACGTACGTCCCCGGGGCCTCGGCCAGGACGGGATGCTTGGCACTGCCCACAGCCGGCGGTGCCACCATGTCGCCCGCGCGAGAAGCTGACCACTGTGTCCAGTCCTCCCACCACGAGCCGGAATGCTTCTCGGACAAAATCTGCCAGTCCGCCGGATTCGCGGGCATGGTCCGGCGTTCGCCCGAATCGGGTGCGCCGACGGCATGGAAGAAGCACCTGTTGTTCGGTGGATTGACCGCACCGGCGATGTGGCCCCCGTTGGTGAGGACGAAACGCACGTCTCCGCCGAGTAGATGCACACTCTTATACGACGAGGTCCACGGCACGACGTGGTCGTTGACGGCACCGACGATGTAGGCATCGCACGTGACCTTCGTCAGATCCAGCTGCTGACCGTCCAATACGTATTCCCCAGAGGATAATTCGTTTCGGCCGTAGAGGGATCGCAGGTACTCGGAGTGCATCGTGGCGGGCATCCTGGTCTTGTCCTCGTTCCACGCGAGGATGTCGAACGCGGCCGGCTTTTCGCCCTTCATCCAGCGCGAGACCCAGTAGCTGAAGATCAACTCTTTGGCCTTGATCAGGTCGAAGGTGCCACTCATCTCTTCGCCGGACAGAAAGCCCTGCCGCCGCATACGCATCTCGACCCGGTCGAGGGTGTCTGGATCGACCAGAAGCTTCAGCTCGCCGACCTCGCTGTAATCGAGCAGCGTGTTCAGCATCGTCAGTGAGTTGATGCGGTCGTCCCCGGTTGCAGCGAGACGGGCCGCTCCCATCGCGGCCATAGCGCCACCGAGGCAGATGGAGAGGATGTCGATCTTCCCCGAACCGGTGACCTCTTCGACGACGTCCATGGCGGCAGCGAACCCGCGAATGTAGTAGTCGTCCATCGTGATGTCCATCATGGACCGGTCGGGATTGCGGTAGGAGATCGCAAAGACTGTGCGCCCGTGCGCGACCGCCCACTCGATGAGGCTCCGTTTCGGCGCGAGATCGAGTATGTAGTACTTGTTGATCCACGGTGGGGAGACAAGGATCGGGACCGCATGCACGGAGGGGGTCTGCGGTTGGTACTGGATCACTTCGATCAAGTCGTTGCGAAAAACGACTTTGCCCGGCGTGGCTGCAAGGTTGTCACCGAGAGTGAAGGCGGCCCGATCGACTTTGACCGGCTGCCCCTTCCGCTTGATGATGTCCTCGGCAGCGAAAAGGGCACCGCGAACGAGGCTCGCCCCGCCGGTGTCGAACGCGCGCGTCAGTACGCCCGGATTGGTGAGCGGGAAATTGCTGGGCGACAGGGCGTCGAGCATCAAGTTCACGATTTGCCGTGCCTTGGCGTCCTGCAATTCGTCTCCCGCGCCCGCCTCTGTGAGGTCTTCCGCGAGTTCACGAGTCGCGAGATAGCTTTGGTACAGAGAGAAGAATGCGGGATTTTCGCGCCACGCCGCGTCTGCGAACCTCTTGTCGCTCGGGTCGACCGGGATGGGAGGTTGGGGGTCGACGTCGTTGAACACTCGAACAGCAGCCGCCGGAATGTGGGCGAGGTGAGTGGCGTAGTTCGTCGACGCGGCGACGACGGCCTAAGGATTCTTTGCTGCGCGGCCGGCGACGGACGCCACCGCGGGGCCCCAGCCGATGGGGTCGATCCGCGAGGCGATCTTCTTGTGCAGGTTGTCGATCACACGTTGCTCCCCAAGAATCGAATCGTCATATCCGCCACGCACGCGGGACGTTCGGAGCCGTCGACCGACATGGTCAGTGCCAACGTCACCTGGTAGCCACCTCTACATGCTTTGACGGTGGTGACCTCAGCGGTCAGACGCAGGTGAGAACCGACGGGAACGGGCGCCGTGAACCGTGCATTGCCAATACCGCAATTGATCACCTGCTCGCTGTCGACGACATCGATCAGTTGCCAGAATAAACTGGGTGCCAACGACAATGTGAGGAATCCGTGCGCAATTGTCCTCCCGAGCGGACCTTCCTTCGCGCGCTCGGGATCGGTGTGGATCCATTGGTGATCATTCGTCGCATCGGCGAACAAGTTGATCTGTTGCTGAGTGATCTGTACGGCACTCGACGTGCCGAGTTCGGTACCGACGAGGGTGGGGAGGTCTTCGAGTGCGACGGCGCGCGCGGTGGTGTGTTCTGTCTGCACGGTATTCCTGTGAGGTGATCTTGCTGCGGATCTCGCAGAGGCGAAGAGTGGGATGGCGCCGGTAGCGCCCGATCACACGTTGACACAGGAATGTTTGAACTGCATATTACCGAGGGGTACCCTGCACGGTCACTTGCGTCGGCGTACTTTCACTGCTGCACGAGCCGGTCCATACGGCCTCTCTATCTGCGGGGACTCGTCGTCACACTTATGTTTACCAGGGCATGTGACATGCAACACAGCGTGGGCGGTCGGTGATCTGCACGACGCCGTCAGTCTTATGGTCCGGTGCTCGGACGCTTCCGTTTGGCGATGGTGAGCTGCCGGAAGGCCTCGTACATTTCCTCGATTGCCTTCCGCTGCGCATTGGTGAGGTCCGGGTCCTCCCGGAGCGCCGTTATCACTGCGGAAGCGGAGTCCTTCTGCGCTCGCGACGCCTCCGACACCAGCATGTCAGCGGAAAGATGAAGCTGATCGGCGATGGCCTGCAGGACGCGGTCGCTCGGCTCCCGGAGGTTCCGCTCGATCTGTGACAGGTACGGATTCGAGATTCCCACCATCGCAGCCAACTGACGCATCGGGAGCTCGGCCATCTCCCGCTGGCGCCTGATCAACTCACCAAGTGTCAGTCCGCGCGGAGCCTCTCGATCCATGAGTGCATTCTAGGCCTTCGGCCCGTGCGCCTTTCTGGTAGCTGGGACTACCAGAAAGGCGCACGGGCGCGGAGCGCCTAGAGCGTGCGAGAGATGAGTTCCTTCATGACCTCGTTGGATCCGGCGTATATGCGCTGGATCCGGGCGTCGGCGTACATCTGGGCGATGGGGTATTCGAGGATGTAGCCGTATCCTCCGAAAAGCTGTACGCAGCGGTCGATCACTGAGCACTGCTGGTCGGTGAGCCAGTATTTGGCCATTGCGGCCGTGGCGACGTCGAGCTCACCGCGGAGATGCTTGACGATGCAGTCGTCGAGGAAGGTCCGCGACACCCGGGCGATTGTGGCGCACTCGGCCAGTTCGAAGCGGGTGTTCTGCAGGTCGAACAGGGTCTTGCCGAACATCGTCCGAGACTTCGCGTACTCCGCGGTGAGGGCGACCGCGCGTTCGATCGCAGCGACTGCGGCAACACCGCAGATCAATCGCTCCTGGGGAAGCTGCTGCATCAGTTGGACGAAGCCGGCACCCTCGGTCGGACCGAGGAGATTCTCGGCGGGCACTCGGACGCCGTCGAAGAACAGTTCGGTGGTGTCCTGCCCTTTCTGTCCCACCTTGTCGAAGATTCGCCCCCGCGTAAAACCCGGAGTGTTGTTGTCGACTTCGGCGACGATCAGCGACACACCCTTCGCGCCGAGGGCGGTATCGGTCTTGGCGGCGATGATGACGAGGTCGCAGTTGTACCCGTTGGAGATAAAGGTTTTTGCGCCGGTTACGAGGTAGTCGTCGCCGTCCCGCACAGCTCTGGTAGAGATGCTCTGCAGGTCCGATCCGGTGCCGGGTTCGGTCATGGCTATCGCACCCACCCACTCACCGCTGGTGAGCCGGGGAAGCCACCGTGATTTCTGTTCGTCGGTTCCGTACGCGTTCAGGTAGTGCGGAACGATCCCTGAGTGGACGCCCAGCTGAAGCGAGTGGTCCCCGGCCATCACCTGTTCGTGGAAGAGGACCGCATCGTGTGCGAACGTGCCACCACCCCCGCCGTATTCGGTGGGAATGGACATGCCCGACAGGCCGAGTTCGCCGAGCGTTCGGTAGGTGTCCCTGTCGGGGAATCCCTGCTTGGCAAAGCGCTGTTGGTGGGGAGTCACCTCCTTGGCGAAGAAGTTGCGCGCGAGTTCGGCTACGGCGGCGAGATCCTCGTCGATCCAGGCGGAGTCCGTCAGTGTCGACGCCGAGTGTGTGGTGGTCATCGTGTTCTTTCGTCAGCAGGGTCGGGTTCGCAAAAGGTGCTGTCAGCCTGCGACTGCGGGCGCCGTGTCGGCGCGACGGAGCGCGGCTTCGTGGACACCCTCGGGTGCCGGCTGGGCGTAGAGATTCTCGATCTCGGCAGCGTATTTCGCGGCGATGGGTTTGCGGCGCAGCTTCATGGTGAGGGTCAATTCGTCACTGCCGGGCTCCCAGAAAGAGGGAAGGATAGTGAACTTCTTGATCTGCTCGACCCGCGAGAGGCGGGCATTTCCTGCGGCGACAGCTTCGGCGACCACTGCGACAACAGCGGGGTGTGCTGCCAGAGTCGCGGCATCCGCCTGTACATCCAGCTGAGCCGCATATCGTGCTGCCGCGTCGGGGTCCAACGCGATCAGTGCGGTGTTGTACGGTCGGGCATCACCGATGGTGGAAACGTTACCGACGAGCGAGGACTGGGCCTTGATCGCGTTCTCGATCCCGGCTGGTGACATATTCTTGCCCGAAGAGTTGATGATCAACTCTTTCTTTCGATCGATGATGGTGAGGAATCCGTCGTCGTCGACGGTCACGATGTCTCCCGTGGACAGCCATCCGTCAGCGTCGACTGCCTCCGCCGTTTTCTCCGGCTCGCCGCGGTACCCCTTCATGACCAGCGGGCCGCGGACGAGCAGCTCGCCGTCGTCGGCGATCCGCATGTCCATGCCGGGAACGATTTTGCCGACCGTTCCCAGTTTGGTGGGGTCCGCAGGAGCGGCGCTCGCGATGCACGTCAATTCCGACATGCCCCAGATTTCCGAGATGTTCAGACCGAGCGCGCCGAAGAATGCCAGGGTGTCGGCGGGGATGGGGGCCGCGCCGGATACGGCCCACTTCAGGGCGTCGAATCCGAGTTGCGCCCGCAGCGGCGCCAGCACTCGCGTTTCTGCAGAAACGAATTCGGCTTCGAGTTCCGCGGGTACGGGTTGGCCGGCCCGCAGCATCGCAAACCGGCGGGCGCCCACCGCGAGGCCCCATTGCAATCCCTGGCGCCGGGTTTCCTCCGGCTCGTCGGCTACCGCCCGCTCCACTGCGACCTGGAGCTTTTCCCAGACGCGTGGGACTGCACCCCAGATGGTCGGCCGGCAATCGGGGAGGGCGGCGGCGATCTGTGAGATCTCCTCGACAACGGTGATTTCGGTGCCGAAGACCATCTGGAAGTAGAGACAGGTCATCCGGTCAGCGATGTGCGCGGATGGCATGAACGAGGTGATCCGGTCGCCGAATTCGATCGGCAGGATCTCGCGCACTGCGCTGGCCTCGAACAGTAACGCGGCGTGTGTCGATTCGACCCCCTTGGGATTTCCGGTCGTCCCCGAGGTGTAGATGAGCGTGGCAACGTCGTCCGGTTGCACGGCTCGCCAGGCCGAGTCGAAGTCGAAGTCTGCGGGACGCAGCGTTTTCATCTCGTCCAACGAGAGGGTTCCGGCTGGTGCGGTCGCCGAGTCGCCATCGACGACGACGATCCGCGAGGGCTGCACGCCGGATTCTCTGATTCGTTCGACGTACTGCGCCTCGCACACGACCACCTTCGCTCCCGCATTGCGGAGGACATGGGCGATGGCGTCCGGCGGTGAGGTGTTGTAGATCGAGAACGAGGTGGCACCGACGTGTTGGGCACCCACGTCCACCGGGTAGAAGTCGAGGCGGTTTCCCATCATGAGTGCCACGGTGTCCCCGCGCCCGACGCCGAGCCCGGCGAACCCGGCCGCCACGTCCCGTACCTGTTCCGCGTAGTCCCGCCAGGTGAGTACTTCGGTGCCGCCCACGGTGCGGAGCGCGATCGATTCGGGTTCGATGGCTGCGACGCGTTGAAACGCCTCGCACAAGGTGATAGGAGCTCGAGTCGGGGTCATGGCATCTTCCTGGTGGAGGGGGGTGATCCGGCAGCGGTTGAGGTGGCAGGTCGAGCCTCGAGTTCACGGATGAGCTCGTGGCAGTCGTGGTCGGCAGCGAGGTAGCCGTCTGCGAAGACATTCACGAGTCCGCGCCCGAGCGCCCAGGGCTGCCAGGCCGCGGGCGCCAGGGTGCGTCCGGCGCGTCGGGCGATGGCGTCGGCAATGACGGTCGCGGCGTCCTCGGCGCTGATACGGCGCCGCAACGGCCGCGGCAGGCGGGCATCGAGTTTCCGACCGAGCTCGTCGTCGTCCAGCGTTGCGCGAGCCAGTTGGGTGTCCACCATGCCGAAGTAGGCGACACCGGCGGAGGCGCCATAGCCTGCGAGTTCGAGGCGCAGAGCCCGGCCGAGTTGCTCGACGGCCGCCTTGCTGATCATGTACGACGCACCGGCGAGTCCGGGAGCGAACGCAGCCGCGGACGACACCACGACGATGTGGCCACGCCGTTCGATCACTTCGTCGACGGCCGGACGGACGGTATTGAATACTCCGGTGAGGTTGATGTCTATGACCCGATCGAAGGCGGCGGGGTCGATTCGGCGAAGAGTGGCCGGGGGCGGTGTCACTCCGGCGTTCGCGATAACCACGTCGAGCCGTCCTGTCCGTTCGATCACCTCCTGCACGGCTGCACTCATGCCGTCCCGGTCGCGGACGTCGGCGACCAGAGTCGAGACGCGTTGCCTTCCGAGTACGAATTCCGCTGCGGTAAGGGCGGATCGGTCGATGTCGATCAATGCGACTGTTGCTCCGCGGGCGTGCAGTGTGCGGGCTGTGGCCAATCCGATGCCGTCGCCGCCGCCGGTGATCAGGACGACTTTGCCTGCGACGTCGTATTCAGCCCCCTTGCCGGGTAGCGGCAGTCCCAGGTCACGCAGTGTGCGGGTGACTGCCGATCGCTTCCTGAAGGTCGCCATCGTCAGTTCCTTCCGTGGAGCAGTGTGATGAGGAAGCGGACGAGCGAGTCGACCCATCGTGTGCGCCGGAATGTCGTGAGCGGCAGAACAGAAGGGAAGCGCTGTCGGGTCATGGCCCGTGGAAAAGTGAATTCCTTCAAGCCGTCCGGGCCGTGGACGCGACCGAATCCGGAATCGTCGACCCCGCCCAGGGGCAGACCTGGAACGGCCGCGTAGAGAACGTAAGAATTGACGGAGACTGCACCGGTGCGAATCCTCCGCGCGATGTCCTCGCCGTGCCGGCGTGAGAAGACGCTGAGACCCAAACCATATCGGCTCGAGTTGGCCCGTTCCACGGCCTCGTCCATATTCCGAACTCGCGACACGATCAGGGTGGGGCCGAAGGTTTCCTCGGTCACCGCGACGCTGTTCTCCGGCACGTCCACGAGAATGGTGGGTTGCACGAACTGGCCCTCGACCGCGTCAGGCCCGCCGAGCACCACCCGCCCGCCCTTGTCGATCGCATCGTTGATGTGGCGACGGACGACGTCGACCTGCGAGGGCATGGTGATCGGGCCGATGTGCGCATCCATGTCCGAGCCCGCACGAATGCGGGACGCGTGGGCCACGATTCTGTCGAGAAATTGGTCGAAAATGCTCTCGTGCACGTACACCCGCTCGACCCCGAGGCAGGTCTGTCCGGCATTGGACAGCCCACCCCACACAGCGGCATCAGCCGCAGAATCGAGGTCCGCGTCGGAGTTGACGATCAGTGCGTCCTTGCCGCCGCATTCCATAAGGACGGGGGTGAGCGTTTCCGCGCACACAGCCATGACTTTCTTGCCGGTCGAGGTGGACCCGGTAAATCCGATCTTGTTCACGCCGGATCGGCACAGCGCAGCTCCCGTGGAACCGTCGCCGGTGACGACCTGCAACACGGGATGTTCCGGCACCGCTTGGGTAAAGGCCTCGACCAGCCACACCCCCACGCCTGGGGTGTACTCGCTCGGCTTGTAGACCACTGTGTTCCCGGCTGCAAGGGCGAACGACAGCGACCCGAGCGGAGTGAAGATCGGGTAGTTCCACGGTCCGATCACACCGACCACCCCGAGGGGGAGGTATTCGACACTGGCCGATTGGTTGAGGGTGAGCGCGCTCGAGCGGACAGTGCGCCGGCGAAGTACCTTGCCGGCGTTGTTCGCCGCCCACGCGAGGTGTTCCAAGGCCATCGCGATCTCGAGCATCGCGTCTGCGCGTGGCTTCCCCATTTCCATGTGGACGAGGTCCGCGAGTTCCGTTGCTCGCCGGGCGATGATGCCACGCCAGGCATCGAGCCGGTGGGCTCGTTCGTCGAATCCCAGTGAGGCCCACCAGTCGGCGGCGTCACGCGCACGGGCTACGGCGTCATCGACGTCGCGTGTCGAACCGAGGGGGTGAACGCCGACAACCCGTCCCGTTGCCGGACTGATCACATCGAAGGTGGAATCTGCAGCCGTGGTGGTGGTCATCGAGATGCACCCTTCGGATGGTCGAGTGCCTTGTGGGCGAGGCCGCGCGCCCATCCACGCGTCACGCGGCGGAGGACCGGCTGGGACCACGCGATCAACGGGGTGAGCATGGGCGTGGTCTCCATAGCGAAAGTCCAGGTGAGCCGAGTGCCGTCCGGGTGCGGGTCGAGCGTGATGTCTTCGGCGAACCGACGGAAGCCGGGCCTGGACGCGCTTTCGGCGGTGAAGGTGATCTGCCTGCCCTCTTCCCAGCGGTAGAAGCGTTCCCGCAGGGCCGCTGCACCGTGACCGAGTGTCACCGTCCTTGTGGTGCCGATGCCGAAGGGTCGAGGTGAAGTCCAGTCGCTTGCGGTGATGAGCGACGACCAGGACACCAATGCGTCGTGGGCGGTGAGAACACTCCACACGTGTGCAGGGTCCGTCGACAAGTAGACGACGTGCACGATTCGGAATCTGGCGGTCTTCAGGAACTCGTCGTCTGCGGCGGCGAGCGGGTACCAGCGCGTCATAGGTCGATCACCAGAGGTCCGCCGGCAGAGCGAGAAAGGCAGATCAACATCGAGTCCTGTCGCTCGGCGTCCGTCAGGATGCGGTCGCGGTGTTCGACGTCTCCGGCGAGGACCCGCACTCGACAGGTGCCACAGAAGCCCTGCTGACACGAGTAGGCGACCCCTGGGATTTCACGGCGTATCGCGGTCAGCGCGGTTTCGTCCTCGGCCACCGATACGGTCGTTCCCTGTTTCGCGAGGCGTACGTCGAACCGGTGCCCATCGACCACGGGCAATGCCGAAAACCGTTCGGTGTGCAGGGAGCCGGTCGGGTTGAGCGTGTGCATGACACCGCGTGCAGGGGTCATCAGCGGTGTCGGTCCACACAGGTACACGGCTGCACCCGGTTCCGCGGTGGTGAGAATCTCGGTGATGTCGGGTGGGCCGGATTCGTCGTCCGGTCTCACTTCGACCCGGCCGGTGTATCGCGCGAGTTCGTCGAGGAACGGCATGGTGGTGCGCGAGCGGCCGAGATACACGAGTCGCCAGGATTGTCCCCGCTCGTCACACTTTCTCACCATCGGCAGGATCGGTGTGATTCCGATACCGCCGGCGATGAACAGATACGAGTCGGCAGTCACCAACGGAAAGGCATTGCGCGGACCGCGTATGCGCACGCGGTCCCCGGCTTCGAGCGTCTCGTGGATTTCCTTCGAACCGCCCAGGCCGCCGTTGATGCGGCGGACGGCGATGCGGTATGACGACAGATCGTCGGGGTCACCGCACAACGAGTACTGACGCTGCCGGCCCGACGGCAGGAAGACGTCGAGGTGAGCACCCGGAATCCAGGACGGCAACGTGCCTCCGTCCGGCGACGTCAAGGTGAGGCTGACCACGTCCTCCGCCTCCTGCCTCACCTCGTCGATGGTGAGGGTCATGCCGAATCCATTGTTGCGTACTGGATTCGGTCGTGACAGCCACGATGCGGCACGGCTCGCCGCGAAGACGTGCCGGTACGCGACCGTTGCCTGCGCCGCCAACCGGAGCGCTCGAGTGGGCTCGAACTCAGTTCGGTCGGAGGCGGGGTCGTCGATCCCGTCCGAGTGGGTCGTCATCATGAGTGGTCTCTCTCGCTAGGAGCGGTTGACTGCGGGGGACTGTGCGAGGTAGCGCATCGCGATATCCATGTCGCCGATCTGCGACGGGTGGAAGCTGGGGCGCAGGTATGGCGGAATCTCCGTCACCAAGAATTTGAGGTTCGGCACCAATCCGCGCCGGATCGCGCTGATCAACTGCAGCGGCCAGAAGCGCCCCTTCTCGGTGGACGGGTCCGCTCGGAACAAGTAGTTCATCGACGACAGGAACAGGACGATGAGGGTAAAACTGGCGATCAGAGCCGTGCGCACCCGCCGCGCATAGCTGCCGTCCACGTACATGAAGGCGTCGAAAGCGACATTGCGGTGCTCGACCTCTTCGGCGCCGTGCCACCGGACCATGTCGAGCATGACCGGGTGCATGCCCGCCTTCTCGAGGGCCGGGTCGGTCAGCAACCACTCGCCGACGACAGCGGTGTAGTGCTCCATGGCGGCGAACAGGCCCAACCGTTCGCACAGCCAGGCCCGTTTGGCGCGGCCCGACAACCCGCGATCACCCAGGATCCGGTCGACGAGCCAGTCCATCTTGCGCGACATCGGCGTAATGTCCATGCCGAGCTCCGCGAGATGCTCGCGTGCCCCCTTGTGCGAGGCGGCGTGGGTCGCCTCCTGGCCCACGAAGCCCACTACTTCCTCGTGGAGTCGTTCGTCCTCGATCAGGGGCAGTGCCTCGGCCAGGGTCGCGGACATTGCACGCTCCCCTTCGGGAAGGACCAGGTGCATGAAGTTGATGACGTGCGTTGCCATCGGCTCTCCGGGAATGTAGTGCAAAGGCACTCCTTCCCAGCTGAACTCGACGTCACGAGCCGTGATTGCGTGGGATTCGTCCGTGTACCGGCGCGCGCCTGCGGGGTCGACCACCGGTTTCCGTCCGATGCGGGGGAAGGTCATCATCCTGCTGTCCTCACTGTCGGTTGCGACGAGATTCCCGCTCGTCGGGTGACGTATTTGGCGAGGTCCGCCCGCCGGGTGCGTGCACGGAAACTCCGGTTGAAACCCGGGTAGAAGGTGAAGTTGCGGCCTTCACCGCTCAGGTAGTAACTGGCACAGCCGCCGGCGTTCCACACCGATTTCTGCAAACGCTCGTCCACGTCGTCCACGAACGCCTGCTGCACCTCCGGGCGGACGTCGATGCTTGCCATTCCCTGCGCTTCCATCTGCTGCAGAGCGCTCAGGATGTATTTCACCTGGGCCTCGATCGTCACCACCTGGGAGGTGTAGGTGACGGAATTGGGGCCGAGCAGCATGAAGAAGTTGGGAAAGCCGCTGATCGTCGTGCCGAGATAGGCCCGGGCATTGCCGTCCCAGGCCTCGGCCAACGTGCGGCCGTCCCGCCCGCGCACCACGTCGAACGCCGGATTGTCGGTCAGCCTGAAGCCGGTGCCCATCACGATCGTGTCGAGTTCGTGCAGCGTGCCGTCGACGGTCACGATCCCGTTCGGTCGCACTTCCAGTATTCCCTCGGTGACCACCGCGGCGTTCGGTTGTGCCAGTGCCGGATAGTAGGCGTTGGAGAACGTCGGACGCTTACACCCGAAGGCATACGTGGGAGTGAGCTTGCGTCGCAGTTCCGGGTCTCGGATCTGGCGTTTGAGGTGCGCGCGGCCGAGGCTCGCGAGACCTTTCAGCAGTGCGGGTCGATACACGAACCCCGGGACCATCGCCTCCTGCACCAGATCGAGTCCGGTCCGTGCGAGCCGTTGGACGAGGGGTATCCGCTCGAACAGTGTCCGGGGCCATCCGGTCATCGGCTGGTCGGGATGGGGGAGTATCCACGTCGGAGTCCGCTGGAACACCGTCAACGATCCGGCGATCGGCTGGATTCGCGGAATGATCTGCACTGCCGACGCGCCGGTTCCGACGACGGCAACTCTGTCACCGGACAGATCGTGCTCGTGATTCCACGCCGCGGAGTGGAAGACCGTGCCCTCGAAGCTGTCGAGTCCGGGTAGGTCCGGGACTGCGGGTTCACTGAAGGGACCCATGGCCCCCACGAGAATTCTGGCTTCCCAGCTCCCCTGATCGGTCGTCACGTGCCAGACCTGCGCGGCGTCGTCCCAGGTCGCGTCCCGCACCTCGCAGTTCAGACGCAGATGCGGCACTATCCCGAAGTCCTCGGCGCAGGCGCGCAGATAGTCGTGGATTTCAGGCTGCAGCGGGTACAACCTCGTCCAGTTCGGATTCGGCGCGAACGAAAACGAGTACAGGATCGACGGGATATCGCACTGGGCCCCGGGGTAGGTGTTGACCTGCCACGTTCCACCAACCTCACTCGCTCGATCGAGCACGACGAAATCGTCGATGCCGGCTTGTTTCAGCTGCATCGCCGTTCCGAGCCCGCCGAACCCGGCGCCGATGACGAGTACATGCACCTTCTCGCGACTGTCGTGGACCGGGCATTCAACCGGTTGTGTAGCGCTGACCATGTGGGGCGTCCTCCTCGTCGATGCCGCCGTATGGCCTGACAGTAGAAGTGACATCAATCAATGTCAACAGCAGCTGATGTCAACATCTTGTTCGAGTGATCCCGTCGGAAGGTCCCGGGTCCGCGGTAATGAGACGATGGAGGCATGACCGAGACCGAGACCGCTCGCGGCGCGCCCCGGAAATGGCGGGGCCGCGAGCCGGAGGATCGCCGCGCCGCACGCCACGAGCAATTGATCGAGGCGGGTCTGGACATCATGGGCACGGAGGGTGCGGCCGCGACGACGATGCGAGCCACCTGCCGCCGCGCGGGTCTCACCGAGAGGTACTTCTACGAGAGCTTCAAGAACAGGGACGAACTGCTGATCGCCGTTCTGGATCGGGTCGTCCTCGGCGCCCGCGACACCTTGATCGCCGCGCTGGGGACAGCTCCGGGGGAGCCGCGGGAGCTGATCAGACACGTCGTGCGGTCCTTCACCGACTACGTGGCCACCGATCGACGTCGGGGACGGATCATGTTCGTCGAGTCCCAGAGCGTTCCGGAACTCGCCCAGCGCGGAGAGCAGCTGGTCAAGGAGTTCACCGCCCCGATCGCGGCGTCGCTGGAAATATTGAGCGACAGCGCCGAGCCTGATTCCCTTACCATCGCGCTCAACTCCATCGCAATCTTCGGCGCTCTCGCCTTCCTGTACCAGCACTGGCTCGCCGGAAGCTCGCGAATCTCCAAGCGGCGCATAGTCGAGCATGTCTCGCTCGTGATCGAGGCTCAGATCAATGTCGACAGCACTCCGCTCGAAGCCGGTGAACGGTCACCGTAGTTCGAGCAGCATCAGGGCTCGAGGTAGGCGACTATCGCGTTGGTGAGCCCGCGCCTGGCAAGGTCCAGATCGGTGTACGTGCCGAGTTGTTTCTCCGAGGTGATGCCGCGCATCGCGCCGGGAATGAATGCAGCCACCTCGGTCACGCGGTCCGGATTCACGTGGAGACCGGCGAAAGCGCGATGACAGGTGTCGAGCCAGGCCTGTCTCCAGGACGCGAACTCGGCTGCGGTCGACGGATACAACCGTTCGAACTCTTCGCGATCGTGCGGCAAGGCGGCGCGGAGGGTTTCGATCGCCCGTGAATCGCTGCCGGTGAGCCCGTCGTACATGTTGTCGATGATGGCCCGTACCCGTTCTCGCAGTGGGGCAGTGGCCGGCGCACTCGCGGGCATGTCACCCCGACGCTCGGCGGTGTGGCGCAGCACTGCGGCCCACAACCCGTCGATGTCGCCGAACTGGTACTTGATTGTCCCCCAGGTTGCGCCGATGTCCTTGGCGATGCGGTTGCCCGAGACCGCGCCCGGATCACCGGACGCCAGCGACCGTACGGCGGCATCGAGCATGTTCTCGCGGGTTGCCAAGCCACGCTTGTTGCTGCGCCTGCCTGCCACGCCCGTTTCTGTCACCTCGCCCATGGTAGTAGCACGGGCGATGCGCCGAACGACTCCACTCGCGTGAATTCGCAGAACCCTCTACCAAATAGTCGTAGAACCCTCTATGATTTCGTCGAGGGTCGAATCGTAGAAGAGGGGTTCCGAATGGCGAAGACACCTCTGCCGATGAAGCCGACTGGATGGTTCCAGGTCGCGTGGTCCGCCGAGATCGGCGCCGGGGAAGTCGTTCGGATGAAGTACTTCGGCACCGAGATGATTGCGTGGCGGTCTATGTCGGGGCAGGTCACCGTCATGGACGCCTACTGCGAACACCTGGGTGCGCACCTGGGCTACGGCGGCACCGTCGATGGCGAAATTCTGCGGTGCCCCTTCCATGGTTGGGAATGGAACATGCAGGGGCGCAACGTATGTATCCCTTACGAGAAGCAGCCGAACAAGGGCCGGCGAATCCGCACGTACCCCGTCACCGAACACAGTGAATCGGTCTTCATCTGGCACGACGTGGATCGGCGCGCGCCGTACTTCGACGTCGCCGACGCCCTCTCCGGGTTCGACGACGGGCACAGTGGCGCCGACTACTACCCTGCGTACGGCTACAGCACCCTGTTCGAGACCGGCCTGGAGATCCATCCGCAGTACGTGATGGAGAACGGCGTGGACTTTGCGCATTTCAAGTACGTGCACAACACGCCGCTCATTCCCGAGTTCACCCGCCACGACTTCGACCAGCCGGTGTCCTACGTCGACTTCACCATCGCGTTCGACGACGTACCGGCCGACGAGGTCAACAGCGGTGTGCAAGCGATCAACAGCGGAGTCGGAGTTGCCGCCACGAAGAGTTGGGGGATGATCGACAACCGGACGTTGACCGCGGTTACCCCGATCGACGAATCGACCTCCGATGTCCGATTCACCGTGTGGATCGGTCGTCGCCCCGGTAACGGATGCGCCGAACCCCCTCCCCGGGCCCGCAAGCACGCACAGGGAGTCATCGAGCAGTTTCAAAACGACATCCATATCTGGAAACACCAGCGCTACTCCGATCCTCCTGCCTTGTCGCGTTCGGAATTCGAGGGCTTTACCGCGCTTCGCAAGTGGGCCAACCAGTTCTATCCCGCCGATGTCGAATCGAAGGCCGCCACTGCAGTTCGGTGACGTGAGTCACTCCGATCATGTCCGCCAGTGGCACCAGTTCCGTTCGTGAGATTCCCAGAAAGGCACTTACCCGCCAATGAGCACGACACACGCACCGATCCGCGTCTTCCAGGTCGCGAGCGGCAACGTAGGTTCGGAGATGATCAAACGAATCAGCGCCCACCGAGACCTGGAACTCGTAGGCTTGCACTGCTATTCGCCCGATAAGATCGGCCGGGACGCCGGCGAGATCGCCGGACTCGAGCCGATCGGGGTGACGGCGACCGGAACGATCGAGGAGATCATCGCCGCACAACCCGATGTGCTGACCTTCCATGGAGTGTTTCCCGACGAGGCGCTCTACGAACGCGTCCTGGAGGCGGGCATCAATATCGTCACCACCGCAGATTTCATCACCGGTCATCATCGCGACAGAAACCATCCACACCCGTCAGGGAGGAAGGTCACCGAGGTTCTCGAGGCAGCCTGTCAGCGTGGCGGGTCCACCTTTTACGGCACTGGAATGAACCCGGGACTCTGTCAGATCCTCGGAGTTGTCCACTCCGCGGATGTGGCCGAGATCGAGAACGTCACCGTGATCGAGTCGGTAGATGTGTCCTGTCACCACTCGGTCGAAACGTGGAAGGAAGTCGGTTACGGCAAATCGATCGACGACCCCAGCATCCCGGGATCCCTGGAGAAGTACACCCGCGTGTTCTCCGACAGCGTGTACATGATGGCTGACTGTTTCGACCTCGAGCTCGACGAGGTGGCGTTCACCTACGAGCTCGGCGCCTGCACGAAGGACGTCGACCTGGGCTGGTATCGGATGCCCAAAGGGTCTCTGGGTGCCAACTACGTCAAGTACCAGGGCATGGTCGACGGTGTACCCCGCATCGAGTCCCATCTCGAGTGGCAGATGACACCACACACAGATCCGAGCTGGAACATCAAGGGCTGCTACATCACCCAGATCACCGGCGACCCGAATATCTACAGCAAACACATTATATTTCCCAAACCCGGTGTACGCCTCGATAACCCGGAAGACTTTGCATCCATCGGTATGACTGTTACCGGACTGCCGGCATTGAACTCCCTCCGGAGTGTCGTCGCGGCGGCACCAGGGATCAGAACAAGTGCCGACATGCCACTGCGCGGATTCGCCGGCCGCTTTGTGAGATAGCGACCTTCCGCGAGGCTCCCTCGCGGGCGCGGCGCACCTCAGGCCTGATCGCGGTTCACGCCAGACCGCGGAGGTGTTCGGCGATCATGCGCTGCGCCGTTTCCGCGGTATCGGTTTCGTTGAGCAGGGCGTGCATCGCGGCCCCGTCGACGAGTGCGTGCAGTCGCATCGCCTCGGCATCGATGTCGCGCTTCGGTGCGACATACCCGTGCGCGGCAAGCCCGGCCAGGATCGATGCGCATCCGGCGCGTAGTTCACGCGACGCCGTCGGCCCGGAACCCTCCGAAAGCGGCTGACTTTATGGCATTCTCACGAGGTGCGACGGTGCAGGGGTGAGAGTGGGGTGGCCGGTACGCCGGCTGCGACCACGTCAGGGGTAACCCCTGGCTCGGCATTGTTCACCGGAGGCACCGTCCGACGCACGACCGCACGCTCCGCGTGCTTCGGCGCGCCGCAGACGACAGGTATCGGTCGCCTCTCACCGTCGCACGCATGACAGGGCGTCGCGCCCTGTCCTCGGCTGTGGCGCGTCGCCTGGCCGCGGTGGCGACGTCGGGTTCCTGGACGCGAGCCGCGATCGCCCAGCGGTTCGAGGAGATCGGCACCCCGGACGCCGACCGGATCGCAACACGATTGTTCGACCTTCTGCCCACTCCTCCGGTGGAGGGGGTCGACAGCGTGTACCGGTTGCTGTCGGAACTGCCGCACATCGACGAGCCGGCTCCGGTGGTAGAGCAACCTGACCACGAGTGGAGGTTCGACGTTCCGAAGTGGACCCACACGGTCGCGGTGGCGCAGGCGGTCGGTCTCACCCCGGCGGAATTGGACTGGTTCGCCGATCCGGGTGAGTGGCTGCGGAACAAGGCGCCTACCCTGCAGCACTACCGCTACCGAATCCGGTCGGACCACCGATTGCTGGAAGCACCCAAGGAACGGCTCCGCGAGGTGCAGCGCCGAATCCTGAGGGGTCTCCTCGATCGAGTACCTCCGCATGCCGCCGCGCACGGCTTCGTGCGCGGGCGCAGCGTTCACACGTTCGCGGCACCGCATGCGGGTCGAGATGTGGTGGTGCGGATCGATCTGCGTGCGTTCTTTCCGTCGATTTCCCAGGCTCGGGTGCGGGCGGTTTTCGACTCGCTCGGATATCCGCCACGGGTGTCGCGTGTGATGACGGGACTCTGCACCACCTCCACTCCACCGGACGTTCTCGCGAGGCTTCCATTCGACACGGCGAGCCGATTACGGGGGTCACACCTGCCGCAGGGGGCGCCGACGTCGCCGGCCCTCGCGAATCTCGTCGCGTATCGGCTCGATCGACGGCTGACCGGACTGGCGCGGTCCTCCCGAGCCGAATACACGCGGTACGCCGACGATCTCGCGTTCTCCGGCGTCGACCTCGCGGCGGACCGCCTGATCTCCGCCGTCGGCCGGATCGCGGCGGACGAAGGGTTCTCGGTACATCCGCGCAAGACGCGGATCATGCGAGCGCACCGACGGCAGCACCTGGCGGGACTCGTGATCAACTCGCACGCGCAGGCCGCCCGCACGGAGTACGACCAACTGCGTGCGCTGCTCTTCAACTCCCTGCGCACCGGCCCGGATCTGCAGAACCGGGACGGGAGGCCGTACTTCCGCGAGCACGTGTACGGGCGTATCGCCTGGATCGGGGAATCCAACCCCAACCGCAAGCGTGCGCTGCTCGCCCTCGCCGACCGGATCGAATGGACGGGGTGAGCCGAACCCTTGCGGCGACAACGCGGCAGTTGTTCGATGAAGAGAGGCGCACCATGTGTTCGGGCGTGCCGGCGAGGAGAACGCTGATGCTGTACGTCGCGCTGTTCGGATTCATCCTCTGGGTCCTCTGTTTCGCCGATGCGATCACCACCGACGAAAACGAGGTCCGGAATCTGTCGAAAGACGGCTGGCTGGTGGTGGTGTTGCTCTTGCCGATCGTCGGCTCGATCCTCTGGCTGGTCGCGGGGCGGCCCGAGAAGTACCCCGGTGAGCGCCTGCCCGAAGACCCGGAGGAGGCCGAGTTCGTCCGCCGATGTCGTGAACGTGCCGAGGAGCAGCGCCGAGAGAACCGGCGGCGTCCGCAGGAGTAACTTCGCCGCTCACCGGGACTCCGGTTACAGCGGCCGGGGCAACCCGGGTGCGACGGTGCGGGCGAGGATCCCCAGAGTGGCGCGTAGGGCAGTCTCGGAGATCACCGGGAAGATTCCGGCGTCCCGCCAAACGGGGTCGATGGAGGACCAGTCGTAGAACGAGGTGACCATCGTGCCCTCCTCGATCGGCTCGAGACGGTAGCCGTACACGTGGCCGATCTGCGGGCGAATCCGGCCGAGGGCCTTCCACGAGATCTCGCGGTCGGGAACGAAGGTCTCGATCGTCACGGTCACGTCGTATAGCCCCAGATCCACGTCGTTCAGCGCGTCACGGTCCATGTGGACGACGAAGCTGTCACCTGCCGCGGTCACGGGTTCGCCCTCGGCGGACATCAACATGCCTGAACTGTCGATGGCTACGTGCCCGTTCGGGTCACACAGCACGCTGAAGATGTCCGCCGGTTTTGCCGCGATCGCCCGCTGAACTTCCAGTCGTTCGCGTACCGGAACGGTCTCGTTCGTGTCGCTCGTCATCCAGGCATCTTCTCACCCTGGTCGGTGCCGCGCTGACAACCGGTTGCCGTTCCGGCTCCTACCTGCGGGAGGGTGCACCAGTGGCGATCCGGCGGCAAAACCGACCTCAGGAGCTCGCAAAGACCGGCAGGACCCCGGCCTCGGCTGCCTGCGTCAGCGTCGGCGCCGCCGAATCCTTGCCGGACAGCTGGAAGTTCAGCGGCGAGCCGTCACGTCCGACGGCGGGCCAGTCGATGGCGAGTTCGGGGTCGAAGGGATGAACGTCGTGGTCGAGTTCGGGGGTGTACTCGAGGGAGCACAAGTACATCACCGTGGACGCGTCCTCGAGCGACAGAATTGCGTGGCCCAGACCCGCGGGGAGATACACGGCGCGACGGTCCACATCGTCGATCACCACGGAATCCCACTGTCCGAAGGTGGGGGAGCCCACGCGCACGTCGACGATGACGTCGAGGAACGCACCTTTGACGCAGGTGACGTATTTCGCCTGACCGGGTGGGGTGTCGGTGAAGTGAATGCCGCGCAGCACGCCGGCGGCGGACACCGAGCAGTTGGCCTGCGCGAGGTCGAGTCGGTGCCCGACAGCCGCCTCGAACTCGGAGCCCTTGAACCACTCCAGGAACACGCCGCGGTCGTCACCGAACTGTCGTGGCGTGATCTCCCACGCCCCGGGGATCGTCAGCTCCCGATATTCCACGTCACCAGTCCTTGCCGCGTTCGAGGATTTCGAGGAGATAGTCGCCGTAGCCCGACTTGCCGAGAGTAGCTGCGCGCTCGGCCAATTCGGTGTCGGTGATGAACCCGCGCCGCCAGGCGACCTCCTCGGGAACGCCGATCTTCAGTCCTTGCCGGTGCTCGAGCGTGCGGACGAAGTTCGAAGCCTCGAGGAGGGAGTCGACGGTGCCGGTGTCGAGCCAGGCGGTTCCGCGGGGCAGTACCTCCACCTGTAGCCGCCCGGCCTGCAGGTACGCCTGATTGACGTCGGTGATCTCGTACTCGCCGCGATCCGACGGGGTAAGGCCCCGCGCGATGGCGACGACGTCGTTGTCGTAGAAGTACAGCCCGGGAATCGAGTAGTTCGACTTCGGGGTGGCCGGTTTCTCCTCGATGGAGGTGGCACTGCCGCGCTCGTCGAACTCCACCACACCGTACGAGCTGGGGTCGGAGACCCAATAGGCGAACACGGCCCCGCCGTCGATGTTCTCGAACCGGTTCAAACGGGAACCGAGACCGGGTCCATAGAAGATATTGTCCCCGAGAATCAGGGAGACCGGCTGGTCACCGATGTGATCGGCACCGAGGACGAAGGCTTGGGCGAGGCCGTTCGGCTCCTTCTGAACAAGGTACGAGAGGTTGACGCCGAACTGGGAGCCGTCGCCCAGAAGCCTGCGGAACTGCTCTTCGTCGTGAGGGGTGGTGATGATCAGGATGTCCCGGATGTTGGCCAGCATCAGCGTGGAGAGCGGGTAGTAGATCATCGGCTTGTCGTAGACAGGTACCAGCTGCTTACTCACCCCGAGAGTGATGGGATGCAGCCGCGACCCCGTGCCACCGGCCAGAATGATTCCGCGCATGTGCGCAGTGTTCCAGTGTTCGCCGCGGATGAAAACTCGGCGCCGCCGCTACCCTTGGTGCCCATGAGGCTTCTCGTGACCGGCGGCGCGGGGTTCATCGGCGCCAATTTCGTACATCGGACGGTGGCCGAGCGGCCCGACGTGCAGGTGACCGTGCTCGACGCCCTGACGTACGCCGGCAACCGACGCTCACTCGACCCGGTCGCCGATCGGATCGAATTCGTCCACGGTGACATCGCCGACGGTGCGCTGGTGAACAGCCTGGTCGCGGCCTCGGACGCGGTGGTCCATTTCGCGGCCGAATCACACAACGACAACTCGCTGGCCGACCCCACGCCGTTCCTGCACACCAACGTGATGGGGACGTTCACCCTGCTCGAGGCGGTGCGTGCCCACGAGGTCCGCTATCACCACATATCCACGGACGAGGTGTACGGCGACCTCGAGCTCGACGACCCACAGCGGTTCACCGAATCGACGGCCTACAACCCGTCCAGCCCGTACTCCGCCACCAAGGCGTCGAGCGACATGCTGGTGCGGGCCTGGACACGGTCGTTCGGCGTGCGGGCCACGCTCTCGAACTGCTCGAACAATTACGGCCCGTACCAGCACGTCGAGAAGTTCATTCCGCGGCAGATCACCAACCTCATCGACGGGGTCCGGCCGCGTCTGTACGGCAGCGGCCGCAACGTGCGCGACTGGATTCACGTCGACGACCACAACTCGGCAGTGTGGACGATCCTCGAGAAGGGCAGCATCGGCCAGACGTACCTGATCGGTGCGGACGGTGAGGTAGACAACCGGACCGTCGTCGAAACACTGCTCGAACTGTTCGGCCGCGATATCGACGACCTGGACTTCGTCACCGACCGCCCCGGGCACGACCTCCGCTACGCCATCGACTCGACGCGGCTCCGCACCGAATTGGGGTGGACACCGCAATACGCGGATTTCCGCGGCGGACTCGAAGCCACCGTGCGCTGGTACCGCGACAACGAACCGTGGTGGCGGGTGCAGAAGGTATCCGCCGAGAAGGCGTACGCGGCTACGGAGTCCGTGATCGGCTGATCCTTCGTTGCGACCTCCGCACGAGCAGATCCTGTACAAGCCGGGGCGGATCCCAGGGAACACCGCGAAGATTCCCACTGCTGGTGATTGAGCGTCCAGCAAGTGGGGTAGACCCGAAGGGCGCACCCCTAACGTGCACGGCCCTCCGACACACAATTGCCGAAGCTGGCGTCGAGGTGCGTGTGGCTACGTGGACTAAGGGGTCGACGATGAAGGCAAAAGGTCAGGTTGCATTGGCCGTCGGCGCGGGCTACATGCTCGGCCGCACCCACCGGATGAAGATGGCACTGATGCTCGCAGCCGCGGGCGCGACCGGACGCTTTCCGGGCGGGCCGCGAGTTCTGCTCGAACGCGGCACGAAGATGCTCGCAAGTTCCCCGGAGGTCGCCAAGATCGGGGAATCGGTGCGAGGAGAACTGCTCAACGCCGCGAAGGCTGCAGCGGTCACCGCGGCCAGCCAGCGGATCGAATCGCTCAACAGCCGGCTCCAGTCCGGCGGTGAGGGCGTCCGCGACACCGTGGGCGGCGTCGCGGACGTTGCAGGTGTGGGGGATGTCGTTCGCAAGAAGCGACGGCGTCCCCGGGACGAGGATGTCGACGGAGAGCTCGAGGACGAGTACGCCGACGAGGAAGCCGAACTCGAGGACGAGCAGGACGAGGAAGAGCCCGAACCGAAACCGGCCGCACGACGGCCCGCTGTCCGTCGCCGGGCGACAAGTGGAGCCGGCTCTCGAAACGGCGAGTCTCGTTCCGAGTCGGCCGCCGATGAGGGCGACGAGCCTGCGCCGCGCAGTCGTAAGACGAGGGCCCAGGCCCCCACAAATGCAGCGCCGGTTCGTCGCGGGCGGAGGTGAACCGATGACTACGAATTTGACTGACAAAGTGAAGGACACGGCGTCGTCCGGCGGGAAGAAGGGCGCCTCTGCGTCGTCCCCACTGCAGGATGCGGTACAGAAGCTGGTCGGCACCGTGGCGGAACGGGCGCTGACGTCCGTGTCGAGCAAGGTTCTGTCCACCTCCGGGCGGCTCAATGAGTACGCCGAAGGCGGCGGGGGCGGGCTCCTCGCGGCAGTCACCGGCTCCGAGAAACTGGCCGAAGGCGAATCCCCGGTCAAGTCCGCTGCTGCGGGCGCCACACAGTTCGTCAAGGACAAGGCGTCCGACCTGAAGGAAGCGATCACCGGTGGTGGTGGCGGCGGCAAAGGCAAGAAGCTCAAACTCACCAACATCATCGAAGAAATCGATGTCGGTGTTCCGGTGCAGCTCGCCTACGACCAGTGGACCCGGTTCACCGACTTCCCGCAGTTCATGAAGAAGCTCGAACAAGTGGAGCAGGTATCGGACGAGAAGCTCGAGTGGAAGGCGAAGGTCTTCTGGTCGCGGCGGACGTGGGAATCAACGATTATCGAACAGGTCCCCGCTGAGCGCATCATCTGGCGCTCGAAGGGCGCCAAGGGCTACATCGACGGGGCGGTGACCTTCCACGAGCTGACGCCGGACCTCACCCGCATCCTCGTCGTTCTCGAATACCACCCCAAGGGCCTGTTCGAGAAGACCGGGAACATCTGGCGTGCACAGGGTCGGCGAGTGCGATTGGAACTCAAACACTTCCGGCGTCACGTCATGACCCAGACGGTGCTGCACCCGGATGAAGTCGAGGGCTGGCCCGGAGAGATCCGCGACAGCCAGGTGGTTGAGCCGGAGGAGTCCGAGGAAGACGAACCGGACGACACCGGGCGAGACGAGGCGGAAGCCGACGAGTTCGACTTCGACGAGGACGAGCTCGAGGCGGAAGAACCCGAAGTGGAGGAGCCGGACGCGGAGCAGGAACCGGAAGGGTCGGAAGCGGACGACACCGAGCAGGACGAAGTCGAAGAAGAACCCGAACCGGAGCCCGAGGAAGAGGAGGCGCCGCCGCCGAAGCGGCGAGCCCGCAGGCGCTCGGCGGCCCCGTCCGGTAAGAAGCAAGGAGCGACCCGATGACCACGGCAGTACAGCCGGCCGGTGGTGGCGGCGGAGTGGGCGGTGGACCCAGTTCCAGCAGCCTCGCCGACGTCGTCGACACCATCCTCGACAAGGGTCTCGTGATCGACGCCTACGTCCGTCTGTCATTGGTCGGCATCGAATTGCTGACCATCGACGCACGAGTCGTGGTCGCAAGCGTCGACACCTATCTGCGGTTCGCCGAGGCGGTCAATCGGCTCGAGATCGGGGACAACGAGCCGAAAGGACTACCGGACCTCGTCCAGGACGTCACCGAGGGAGGCGCCAAGTCCAAGACCCGCGGCGCCCTCGAGGCGGCCGGCGAAAAGCTCGGTGACCTTCTCGGGGGGGAACAGGAAGAGCCGGAGCGAGTTACGCGAAAATCGAGTCGGGGGGACCGGTGATGTCTACTTCTGACCAGACTACCGATGCGCCGGAACGGCAAGGCACGAAAGGTGTCTACGTGTACGGCATCGTCCCGGCAGACGTGGAGCCGGAAGCCGATGCTGTCGGTATGTGCGACGCGAAGGTCGATGTCGTGAGGCAAGGGGATATCGCGGCGCTCGTCAGCGAGGTGTCGGTAGATCGGCCACTCGGCAAACCGGAAGACCTGCGGGTGCACGCTCATATTCTGGACGGTACTTCCCGCGTCGCGCCGGTACTTCCGCTGAGGTTCGGTGCGGTCTTGACGGACGCCGACGCGGTGAAGGAGGAGCTGCTCGCTGAGCACGAGGACGAGTTCGCGGCGGCGCTGCAGGAGCTCGAGGGCAAGGCGCAGTACGTCGTGAAGGGGCGGTACGTCGAGAAGGCGATCCTTCGTGAGGTGATCAGCGAGAACCAGCAGGCGAGCGATCTCCGCGACGCCATCCGTGATCAGCCGGAGGACGCCACCCGCGACGCCCGAATGGCGCTGGGTGAAATCGTCAACAACTCCATCGCCGCCAAACGTGAGCAGGACACCCGGACGGTGGTGGACGCACTCACGCCGCTGGCCGAGTCGGTCAACGTCCGGGAACCCACGCACGAGGAAGATGCCGCGCAAGTGGCGGTGCTCGTCGAAGTCGAGAGGCAGGGTGAATTGGAAGAGGCCGTCGGAGAACTCGCCAAGCAATGGGAAGGCCGGGTCGACATGCGAGTCCTCGGCCCGCTCGCCCCCTACGACTTCGTGGTGACGCAGACGCCGGAGGGCTGAGTTATGGGCCTGCTGTCGTTCGTGTTCACTCTGCCACTGGCACCGGTGCGGGGCGTGATCTCGCTGGCCGAGGTGATTCAACGTCAGGTCGAACAGGAGATGCACAACCCGGCGACGGCCCGACGCGAACTCGAAGAGCTGGAGGAAGCCCGGGAACGTGGCGATATCACGGCCGAGGAAGAAGAACAGGCACAACAGGCCATCCTCGATCGAATGACCTCCGGGGCCGCGACCAGCCCGCAGAACCGGCAGAAGGAGTGACCGATCATGGCAGAGGATCAGCCGCCACCGTTGCCGGCGCCCGAGATCGCCCAGGTCGCTCTGCGGGACATCACGAAGCTGACTGGGAGGCAGCCTCTCGGTGCCACCTCCGTCATGCCCAGCGACGACGGGTGGACCGTCGAGGTCGAGGTGGTCGAAGACCGGCGCATCCCGTCGTCCGCGGACATTCTCGCGCTGTACGAGGTGGTGTTGGATTTGGACGGACAACTGTTGTCCTACCGCCGGACTCGGCGCTATATGCGGGGCAGCACCAATAGCGGGGGCGCAGCCTCATGACCGTCACGGGGGGCGGTTCGGGGCCCATGTCGCAGGGCGGCGGCCTCGGCGGCGGCCATCAATCGACGAACCTTGGCGACATCCTCGAGCGGGTCCTCGACAAGGGTTTGGTGATCGCCGGCGACATCCAGGTGAATCTCCTCGATATCGAACTGCTGACCATCAAGGTGCGGTTGGTGATCGCCTCACTGGAAACGGCGAAGGAGGTGGGCATCGACTGGTGGGAACACGATCCCTGGCTGACGGGTTCGAAGAGCAGCATCGAGATCGAGAATGCCCGGCTGCGCGAACGAATCGCCGAACTCGAGTCCGACCGCTCCGTGTCGCCCGCATTGGGAGGTGCCGAGCCGATCGAGGTGGAGGGGCAGCGTCAGGACACCGACCATGACACGCAGTGACGGGGTCTGGCTCTACGGCATCACTTTCGACGGCGTCGGTGATGCCCAACTGGAGGGCGTCACGGGCGTGGCCGGTGAACCGGTGCGGGCGGTCGCTTCGGAGGGGCTGGTCGCGGTGGTGGGATCGGTCAGTCTCAGCGAGTTCGGGGAGGACTCGCTGCAACGGAATCTCGAGGACCTCGATTGGCTGGCGGCCACGGCCAGGGCACACGACCGCGTGGTGGGCGCGGTATTGCGTTGCGGTCCCACCGTTCCACTGCGACTCGCCACCCTGTATCTCGACGACGACCGGGTTCGTGGTCTGCTCGCTGATCGGCGGGAGGAATTAACGGCAGCACTCGAGCGAGTTACCGGTCGCAGCGAGTGGGGCGTCAAGGCGTATGGGGACGCCGCCGCGCTCGCTCAGGCGGCGACGGAGGAGCGCGTTGCGCAGGGCGGCGCCGGCAAAGGAACAGCGTATCTACTGCGCCGGCGTGCGGAACTGGCCGCGCGGCAGAACGTCGAACGGCAGGCGGCCGAGCACGCCGCGAAAATTCACGCCGCGCTCGTCGAGAAGGCTGTCGACGGCCGGCGACAGCGGGTCACCGATCCGGCGCTGACCGGAAAGCGTGCGTGGATGATCTTCAACGGCACCTACCTCGTCGACGACGAGCGGGCTCAGGACTTCGGTGCACTCGTCACCCAACTAGACGCCGAACATCCTGGTATCACCCTGGAACGCACCGGTCCGTGGCCTCCGTACTCCTTCGCGGCCATCGAGCAGGTGAACCCATGAGCGAGATGGTTCCTGCGGACGACACGCGGCAGATCGCCCTGGTCGACCTCCTCGATCGAGTGCTAGGCGGTGGGGTGGTGATCACCGGAGAGATCACGCTGTCGCTCGCCGACGTCGACATGGTCCGTATCTCGCTGCGCACGCTGATCGCCTCGGTGAGTGCCCTGGTGCCGGAAGTGCAGGAAGCCGGCGATGAGTGACACCCCACCCCGAAGCGACGCCCCGCCGCCCGCCGAGCTCGACGCGCTGACGGGCGAGGGGCGTCGGGTCCTGCCCCAGCGTATCGACGCCGACCCGGAGTCGGTCGAACGCGGCCTCGTCACCCTCGTGCTCACTCTCGTGGAACTGCTCCGTCAGCTGATGGAACGCCAGGCACTGCGTCGGGTGGACAACGGTGACCTGAGTGACGAGCAGATCGAGCGGATCGGCACGACGCTGATGCTCCTCGAGGAGCGGATGGCCGAACTGCGCGAGCACTTCGGCTTGACGCCCGAAGACCTCAATATCGATCTCGGACCGCTGGGACCTTTGCTGTCCCACGAGTGACGGGTACGCCCGTCCGGCTACCGCCCGGCTCTCGCTGCGACGGCGAGGCGGGTGTCCTCCGCGATCAGATCGGCATTGACCGCCGCCGCAGCATTGAGTCCCGCTGCAGCGGAGGCGATTACCTGTCCCTTGAGGTCCGCCACGTTTCCCGCGACCCACACGCCCGGAATGGCCGTGGCGCCCGTGGCATCCGAGGCGATATAGGTGCCCACCACGTGTCCGCCCATCTGCTGCTCCACGGGATCCAGTCCGAGTGTGGTCAGCACGTCGGCACGCGCGGTGAACACCGGCGCGACCACCACTGCGGCGCAGGCGAATTCCTCACCGGAGTGCAACCGGACACCGGTGAGGCGATCCTCGGCCACCGTGAGGCCCGACAGCTTTCCGTCGACCACGGAGATGTCCCGGGCGGCGAGTTGCTCGTACTCCTCACCCGTCGGCTCGATCGCGTCGTTGAGGAACAGCGTCACCTTGTCGGTCCATTGCCGCCACATCAATGCCTGGTGAACCGAGAAGGGACTGCTCGCCAGGACGCCGATCGGCTGGTCCCGCACCTCCCACCCGTGGCAGTACGGGCAGTGGAGCACATCGCGGCCCCATCGTTCGGACACGCCGGGAATGTCGGGCAGCTCGTCCACCAACCCCGTGGTCACCAGCAGTCGCCGGGCCGAGACCGAACGTCCGTCGGCAAGGGTGACCCGGAAGCTGTCGTCCTCGACGGTCTGGGCGGAGGTGACGGTGCCGGTCACCACCTCGCCTCCGTAGGAAGCGACCTCGCCGCGGCCGATGTCGAGCAATTCGGCCGGGGGAGTGCTCTCGCGGCCCAGGTAATTGTGGATGTGCCCCGCCGGGGCGTTGCGGGGGGCGCCGGCATCGATCACCAGCACCGACCGCCGCGCCCGGGACAGGGCCAGCGCCCCACTCAGTCCTGCTGCGCCACCACCGACGATCACCACGTCGTATTTGTCCTTCACTGCGTCCTCCTTTGTTCGGCCTTCGTAATCGAACTGTCCAGTACTCCGTGCAGCATTGACAAACTCTTTTGCCGGGATGGCAAGATGAGGGTATGAGCGACGACATTCCCGACCTCGGCGGTGTCCTCGACGCCGTGGGTCCCCGACTGAAGGCACTCCGTCAGCAACGCGGCGCAACGCTGGCGCAGCTGTCCGACGCCACCGGCATCTCGGTGAGCACCCTGTCCCGCCTCGAGTCCGGTCAGCGCAAACCCACGCTCGAGCTGATGCTGCTCCTCGCCCGAGCGCACCAGCTTCCACTCGACGAACTCGTCGACGCGCCCGCCACCGGTGACCCGCGGGTCCACCTGCGGCCGATCGAGCGTTTCGGCACGAAGATCATTCCCCTCACCCGCAGACCGGGCGGAATCCAGGCGTTCAAGCATGTCATCCCGGCGCGGGAGCCGTCGCCGAGCGAACCGCAGTTGCAAGTCCACGAGGGATACGAATGGCTCTACGTCCTCTCGGGGCGGCTTCGCCTACTGCTCGGGGAACACGATGTGATCCTCACCGCGGGTGAGGTGGCCGAGTTCGACACGCATGTACCGCACTGGTTCGGCAACCCTGGCCCCGAGCCGGTCGAAATCCTGAGCCTTTTCGGGCCGCAGGGGGAGCGGGCCCACGTCCGAGCCCGGCCCGCAGGTGATGCGGCGCTCTGACCGGCACGACCGCGCGCACCACCCCAGCCGGAAAGGTGGGCTGAGCCGCGGCGAAGGTCTCGATCGCGATACCCTGCCCGGGTGGATACAGCGAACGCCTCCGTTTCCGACGTCGAGCTGACCGAGCACCGGGCGGTGTCCGATCGACTCGTCGCGCAGCGAGGACCGTTCACGGGCACCTCACCGATCGTCAACGACGATCTGTACGCAGTGGTCAAGCGCGGCGGGTCTACCCGCACCCGATTTGCACTGCATCTGCACGCCGGCGCCACAGTCCATACCAACACCTTCTTCGGCCGGTTCCCGGCGAGCTACTGGCAGCGATGGACCACTGCGGCCGAGGTCACGGCCACAGCGCGGATCGACGCCGCAGACCACTGCCGGGCGCAGCTCCTGGCCTCCGACATCGGCGGGCACCGACGCATCATTGCCGCCGAGGTGATTACCGGCTCCGGCACGGTCACCCTCACCGCGAAACTCGACAAGTTCGCCGACGGCGGCGCCTTGTGGCTGCAGTTCGATGCGCTCGAGGGCGGCGTCACCGTTGCCGACATCGAATGGACGGTGGCCTCGCCCGAGACCGTCCGGCCGGTGGCCATCGCGATCTGTACCTTCAACCGGGCCGACGACTGCGCCAACACCGTCGCCGCTCTCGCGTCCGACGAGCGGGTGCTCTCTTCCCTCGACGCGGTGTACGTCGTCGACCAGGGCACCGATCCGGTGGAGACCCGCGAACTGTTCCAGCAGGTCGCCCCGAAGTTCGGCGACCGGCTGCACTACCTTCGCCAGGCCAATCTCGGCGGCGCGGGCGGGTTCAGTCGGGGACTCTACGAGGCGTCCGCCGCGGGTCCGCATGCCGATGTCCTTCTGATGGACGACGACGTTCTGTGTGAGCCGGAGAGCGTGCTGCGACTGAGCGCCTTCGCGAACATGACCACCGACCCGGCGCTGATCGGCGCCCAGATGCTGTTCTTGTACAACCCGAACTACCTGTTGGCGTCCGGGGAACGCGCCGATCTCACGACGCTGCGGCGCGGGCTACCGACCGACAAATATGGAGTCCGCAACAGCAACGTTCTGAAGAAACTGCCCGAGCGACGCATCGATGCCGAGTACAACGGCTGGTGGTCGTGCCTCATCCCGGCCGAAGTGGTCCGGCAAATCGGGATGCCGCTGCCCGTCTTCTTCCAGTGGGACGACGTCGAATACAGCTTGCGGGCCGGCCGGGCGGGCATCCCGACGATCACCCTGCCGTCGACCGGGGTCTGGCACGCCGATTTCTATTGGAAGGATGTCGACGGCTTCGCGCACTACTTCAGTACCCGCAATGGGCTGATCACCGCTGCCCTCGACCCCGGTTTCGCGCCGACATCCCTGGCCAAGCAGCTCAGCCGGGAAATCAGTCATTCGATCGTGAGCTTGCAATACGGTCTCGCGCACACGCAGCTGCGGGCGATCGAGGGCTTCCTCGAAGGCCCGAATGCCCTCGCAGATGGTGGGCAGGCAGCTCTCGCCATGATCAACAAGGAGCGCACCCGGTTCCCGGAGACCATCACCAGGCCGGTGTCCGAGCTCCCGGCGGGCGTCCGGTTCCGTCGCGCCGATCCGCCTCCGAAGGCGGGCTGGGACGATCTGGTGCTCGCGAAACGAGCCGCCGCCCACCTTCGCGGACGCCTCGAGCGCGGGCCCGTCGCGATCTCCTACGAGGACGCGCGGTGGTGGCATGTCGGACGGTTCGACCACGTGTATGTCACGGACGCGTCGCAAGCCGGTGTGCGCGAACGCAAATACGACAGGGAGCTCGCTGCCGAGATGGGTGGCCGCCTCGCTGGAGTGATGAAACGATTCCGGGCGGAGGCGCCGACCGTCGCGGAGGCGTTCCGTGCCGAGATGCCCACCCTCACCAGCCGTGAAAACTGGACCCGGCTCTACGAGCAGATGAACCAAGCGTCATCGTGATATCGGTTCGGTGATGCGCACGACCACCTGCTCGTGGTTGGCCGTGTAACCGAGGTACTCGAAACCGATTTCCGTGCGGTCGACGAATTCCTTCCATGCCCGGTATTCGTGTTCCTGCCAACCCGGATAGTTGAAGAATTCATCGAAGACGATCACCGTTCCGGCGACAAGCCGGAGGCCGATCCGGTCCAGCACCGTCTTGGTCGACGAATACAGGTCGGCGTCGAGGTGCACGAAAGATACAGGGTCCGGATGTGTGTCGAGGAAATCGGCGAGCGTGTCCTCGAAGAGTCCCGGGACCAGCTGGGCGCCGCGTACCTGGGGCATCTTCTCCTGGGCGAACTCGCCCGCCGGGAAACCGGTTCGCCAGGTCTGCGGTAGCCCCGAGAACACGTCGAAGCCGAAAACCTCGTGCTGTGCATCTTTGAGCTGTTCGACGATGATCCGCAGGGTGGTTCCCGACGCGACACCGAACTCGAGCGCCATTCCGGGAATCTGCACCTGGGACAGTCCGTACCGCAGCGTGTCGTGGGGATTCCAGAACACGGGAGCTTTCGGCATGTGCTCGAGCACGAACGCCGCCGATTGGTTGGTGGCTCCGACATCGAGGGCCTGCGTGATGTCGCGACGGGCCTGCTGTTCGAGTTCGCCGAGTCTTTGCTGAACGTCGGATACCTCCATTCGAGCATCCGACAGTTCCGACAGGACGCGCGAGAGTTCCTGATTGGTGGCGGACAGCTCGGCCAGCGTCTGATCGTGCTGGTTCTCGTGCAACTCGCGAGAACGCCGATCCGATTCGGCCACCACCTCATACACGGCGCGCTGAAGCTTGAGTCTGGCCTTTCGCCGAAATCCCTCGAACATGTATCCATGCTGCCAGGTCGCATCCCGGCTCAGGGCCGAACCGGGATGCGAGTTGGGCAGGTGTCAGTGACCGCGGGTTCGATACATCCGGCGATGCCCGCGGGCGATGATCTTCCACTCCCGTTCCCGCTCGGCGCGTAGCCGGGCATCGGCCCGTGACGCGATCCAGCCGTTCTCGCGAATCAACTTGCGGTAGCTTGCAAGTCGTCGTTCGGGAAGATCACCGCGCTCGACCGCGGCCAGCACGGCACAACCCGGCTCCGTATCGTGGGAGCAATCCCGGAACCGGCACTGCGCGGCCCAGTCGTCGATCTCGGGGAACGCCTTGTCGATGCCGTCCGCCGCGTCCCACATGCCGACACCGCGCAGGCCCGGCGTATCGATCAGGGCGCCACCCTGGGGAAGCGGCAGCAGTTCTCGGTGCGAGGTGGTGTGCCTACCTTTGTGATCGCCCTCGCGAACACGGCCCGTGGCGAGCAGATCCGCGCCGAGCAACGCGTTGGCGAGCGTCGACTTGCCCGCACCGGACGGTCCGATCAGAGCGATGGTGCCGTCGATCAATGCGGTGAGAGCAGCGACGCCGTCGCCGGTCTCGGCGCTCACTGCCATCACCACCGAACCGGGCGAGACTGCAGTCACGGCGGTGACTGCGGTGGAAACATTCTCGGCAGCATCGGCTTTGGTGAGAGCGACCACCGGCCTCGCGCCGCTCTCCCAAGCCAGTGCCAGCAGTCGTTCGATGCGGCCGAGATCGAGGTCGGTGTCGAGAGCGGAGGCGATGACCACCGTGTCGACGTTCGCGGCGAGCACGTGGCCGTCGGATCTGCCGGAGGCGGCGGACCGGACTATGGCGCTGCGCCGCGGGAGCAGGTCGGCGACAACGGTCGTATCACCGCTCGCACGGACAGTGACCCAGTCGCCGGTGCAGAGCGCATGCTCGCCGTTCTCGGCACGAATGATGTCCGAAGACGTTGCAACGTCGCAACGTCCGCGGTCGACGCGGATCACGCGCCCGGGCTCGGAACCCTCGGTCGTGTGGTCGTCGAAGGGAAGGGTGTCGTTCCAGCCGTAAGCCAGGAGTTGTCCAGGGTTGAACATGATGGGTGGAATCCTCGGGTCGGTGAAGTGCCGACCGGACCACGATCAGGGTTCGGTCAGGCGAAGGAAGGGGGAGTGTGGACGCACGCGGCGTCGACCGACGAGACAATCATCGGACACTCACTCCTTCGCGACACTTTCCGGACCGTTCGGGAATCAGGATCGCACCCGACAGAACGTCGGGCAACCGATTTTACGGCCGCTCGAAGCGCTCCCGGCGTCCCAGCTTCCGCAGTCGCATCCATTCACGCAGTCCCTGCACGTCGCGCCGCGTGACGAGGAAGTACCACCCGAACCGCACCCATTCCTGGGGAAGCAGCTTCCGCATTCCCGGCTGCGACAGCAGGTATCCCCGGTTGCGGTAGGTGAAGTAGCGCTTGACCTCGTTGTCCGGGTACTGCGTATGCATCCGGCCGCCGAGGATCGGTTTGAACTCCTCAGCGCCGTTCGGGTGTACGTACGCCGTCTGCAGGCACGTTCCGAAGGGCAGCCCGGACCGCACCAGCCGGCGATGGACCTCCACCTCGTCGCCGCGTACGAACAGGCGCAGATCCGGAACCCCGACCGCGTCGATCGTGGACGCACGGAACAGTGCGCCGTTGAACAGGGAGGCGATGCCCGGCAGCAGATCGGCGGAGTCGTCACCGTCCTTGTGTAGTTCCGAACGAAGCCGCCGCCATTCCACCCCACGGCGCAGCGGAAACGCCAGGCGGTCGGGGTCGTCGATGTCGCAGACGACGGGCGACACTTCGGCGAGCCCGTGCCGGTTCGCGCAGTCGAGCAGGGTCTCGAGCACCTCGTCGCCCTCGGGGCGGCCGTCGTCGTCGGCCAGCCATACCCAGTCGGCGCCCAGCGACAACGCATAGAGAATGCCGAGTGCGAAGCCTCCCGCACCACCGAGGTTGTGCCGCGACCCCAGGTAGCTGGTGGGAATACCCGCAGACTCGACGAGGGTCCGCACCTCGTCCTCGGCGGCATTGTCGACGACCACCAGATGATCGAGCGGCCGCGTCTGCGACGCCAGCACCTTCAGCGACTGCGCGAGCAGTTCCCGGCGCTTGTGCGTGACGACGACGCCGATGATCCGCTCGACGGGAGCGCTCACGCGGACTCCGCCTCCGTGCCTGTGCCCGTGCCTGTGCTCGTGCCCGCACCTGTCCCTGTACGAACGGGACGTTCGTTCGGTCCAGCGCTACCAGCGTCCCGTTCGTACGAACGCGAGGGAGCAGTCAAGCCGGCCTTCTCCCGTTCGAGCTCGTAGATCACGTGCCGGACGTGGTCGGCTGCGTCATCCCCCTCGTACGCCCGGACGACGTCCTCGATGCCACCCTGCTGGCGAATCCGGCCGTGATCGATCCACATCGCGGTGTCGCAGAGCTGGGCGAGGAACTCGTTGGAATGGCTGGCGAACACCAGAATCCCGGACCGTTCGACGAGCGCCTGCAACCGGACCCGGGCCTTCTTCATGAACTCCGCGTCGACGGCGCCGATGCCC
The DNA here is from genome assembly GCF_017656075.1 of Rhodococcus sp. ZPP. Classification (NCBI taxonomy): domain Bacteria; kingdom Bacillati; phylum Actinomycetota; class Actinomycetes; order Mycobacteriales; family Nocardiaceae; genus Rhodococcus; species Rhodococcus sp. ZPP. The sequence continues at coordinate 2,825,767 of NZ_CP058638.1, read as the reverse complement.
TCGTCGAGGAGAAGGATCTCGGGGTCGATGCTGGTCACCACGCCCATCGCGACACGCACGCGCATCCCGGTGGAGTAGGTGCGCAGCGGCATCGACAGGTACTCGCCCAGCTCCGTGAACTCGGCGATCTCATCCATCTTCGCGAGCATCTGCTTACGGGTCTGACCGAGGAACAGTCCGCGGATGATGATGTTCTCGTAGCCGGAGATCTCGGGGTCCATGCCGACACCGAGGTCGAAGACCGGCGCCACGCGGCCGCGGATGCTCGCGCTGCCCCTGGTGGGCTCGTAAATGCCCGACAGCAGTCGCAACAGCGTCGACTTTCCGGCACCGTTGTGACCGACCAGCCCGATCCGGTCACCCTCCTTCAGCGACAACGTGATGTCGCGCAGGGCCTCGACCACCACCACGTCGGAACTGTTCCGGCCGATGGAGCCGCCGGCCTTGCCGAGGAAGGCCTTCTTCAGCGACCGCGACTTGGCGTCGAAAATGGGGAAGTCGACACAGGCATCCCGCGTCTCGATACTCACGTGCTCCGTCATTGCCGCTCGCTTCGCTCAACCGTTGTCATTGCCCCTCGCTTCGCTCAACCGTTGTCATAGCGGAACCCCTAAACCCAGTAGGGCACGCGGGCCCGGTACTTGCGAAGCGCGAGGATTGCGGCGGCCCACCCGACAACGGTGATGGCCAGCACGATGTACCAGTGGTACGCCTGCTGGTCCTGTCCGATCATCGGCGCCCGGACGATGTCGAGATAGTGGAACAACGGGTTCAGTTCGGCAAGCTTGACCCGCTCGGCGGCCTGACCACCCTGCGCCTCGAGGCTCTGGGTGGTCCACATGATCGGCGTCAGCACGAACAGCAGCAGCGTCAGGCTGGAGAGAATCGGCGCGATGTCCCGGTAACGGGTGGAGAAGATGCCGAACATGATCGACACCCACGCCGCGTTGAGAACGATCAGCCCCAGGGCAGGGATCGCGGCCAGCGAAGTCCAGGTCAAGTCGCGCCACACGCCGAATGCCACGAGCATGATCACGTAGATCAACAGGTTGTGGGCGAACAGCAGTAATTGTCGCCACACCAGCCGATACACGTGCACGCTCAATGCCGACGGCAACTGCTTGATCAGGCCCTCGTTGGCGATGAAGACCTCGGAGCCCTCGAGGATGCTGGCACTGATCAGGTTCCAGACGATCAGTCCCACCGTGACGTACGGAAGGAACTCCGGCAGCGGGATGTCCAGGAGCGCGGCGTAGAGGATTCCGATGGCCGCAGCCTGCACGCCGGTGGCGATCGTGATCCAGAACGGGCCGATCACCGACCGGCGGTACCGCTGCTTGATGTCCTGCCAGCCGAGGCTCAGCCACAGCTCTCGCTGAGCGAAGCCGTCCCGGAGGTCCTTGAACGCACGACGGAAGGTCTGCGAGTCGGACACCGGGTGCGGAACGCCTGCGGCCTCGGATTCGATAGCGGATGCTGACACGGGCACCGAGCCTACCGGGAGTCGACTTCCACGCTGCGCCGCCCGTTGCTACAGGTACTGGCCGGTACCGCTCGATTGGTGCCCCTCGCCGTGGTTCTGCGGCTGGTGCGGGTTGCCGATGCTGATGCCCGGCGGGAGGGCGCCCTGACGCATCATCTCCAGCTGCGAGCGTGCCGCCATCTGCTGGGCGAAGAGCGCGGTCTGGATTCCGTGGAACAAGCCTTCCAGCCAGCCGACCAGCTGGGCCTGCGCGATGCGGAGCTCCGCGTCCGACGGGACGGTGTCGTCGGTGAAGGGCAACGTGAGGCGCTCGAGCTCGTCCCGCAACTCGGGGGCGAGCCCCTGCTCGAGCTCGCTGATCGACGACTTGTGGATGTCTTTGAGCCGGGTGCGGCTGGCGTCGTCGAGAGGTGCCGCCCGCACCTCCTCGAGGAGCTGCTTGATCATCGTCCCGATCCGCATGACCTTGGCGGGCTGCTCGACCATGTCGGCCACCGACTCCGGTTTCGCATTGTCCTCGGCGCCGGCTTCGGCATCGGCGGATCGCTTCGCGGCCTCTTCGACGGGTACGGCCACAGGCTGACCGTCGGGGCCGATCACGAGGACGTGTTCATTCTCCGAGTTCGTCATGACTCCATCTTGTCTGTTCGCGCTCGGGCATGCGCGCGTGCGTTCGATTTCTCCACATTCAGGGGTTGTTGCACACCACAACAAGAGGCGGCTGGCTTCGACCGTATTGACTCAGGGTCTTAGAGTGTCGGGCATGGCTTACGACGTTGCCCGCGTACGGGGACTGATCCCGTCACTCGGCGACGGTTGGATCCATCTCGATCCTCAGGCCGGCATGCAGATCCCCGACGCGGTGTCGCGCACCGTTTCGACGGCGTTCCGGGCGTCCGCCTCCTCGTCGACCGGCCGTCACGTGTCCAGCCGGCGGAGCGCTGCAGTGCTCGACGCCGCCCGCGCCGCCGTCGCCGACCTGGTCGGTGGTGATCCTGCCGGGGTGGTCCTCGGACCCGACCGCGCCGTCCTGCTCGCCTGGCTGGCCGAGTCGTTGAGTACACGACTCGGACTCGGAACCGGGCTGGTTCTCTCCCGTCTCGACGAAGAAGCGAACGTGGCGCCCTGGCTCCGCGTGGCCGGCCGCTACGGCGCCCAGGTCCGCTGGGCCGAGGTCGAGATCGAGACCTGCGAACTCCCCAGCTGGCAGTTCCAGGACCTCATCACCACCACCACCCGCCTCGTCGCCCTCACCGCGGCATCCCCGATCGTCGGCTCCGCGCCCGACGTCCGAGTCGCCGCAGATCGCGTCCACGAGGTGGGCGGCCTTATGGTCGTCGATGCCATCGGCGCCGCGCCCTACGCCCACGTCGACATCAACGAACTCGGAGCCGACGTCGTCGCTGTCGGAGCCACCTCCTGGGGTGGACCGCAGGTCGGCGCACTCGTCTTCCGCGACCCCACCCTCCTCGACCGCATCCCCGCGGTCTCGCTCAACCCCTATGCGCGCGGCGTCGAACGACTCGAGGTCGGGGGACACCAGTTCGCCCTGCTCGCCGGGCTCACCACCTCGATCGACTTTCTCGCCGGACTCGACGAATCCGCCACCGGATCACGCCGGGAAAAGCTCGAGACGTCCATCAGCTCGTTGCAGAACTACCAGGACACCCTCTTCGACCACCTCATGTCGTCGCTCAAGAGACTCCCGCAGATCATGGTCATCGGCCGGTCACCCAGCCGGGTGCCCACCCTCAGCTTCACCGTCGCCGGAGTCTCCGCCGACAAGGTGGCGTCCCACCTGGCCGACAAACGCATCGCCACAGTCAGCGGCGTCCACGGTGGCTCCCGTCTCCTCGACGCCCTCGGCGTCAACGACGAAGGCGGCGCGGTCACCATCGGCCTCGCCCCGTACACCACGCGGTACGAGATCGATCAGCTCGTCGGCGAACTCGCTTCGCTGGGCTGACGTACGCCCTGCCCTTGCACCGTCCCGGTCCGCCCCGCCGCTGACCCGATGGGGCACTCGGTCAGCGGGAGGCGGCGCGAGGGCGTCAGTGTCGCGGAATGGTGAGAATCACTTTGCCGACGGTCTCCGGGGAGTCGAGCAGCTCGTGGCCGCGCGGCGCCTCGGTGATCGGCAGTTCGGCCGACACCACGGGTTGTATCGCGCCCTCGGTGATCAGTGGCCACAGGCGGTTCCGGACGTCGGCGACAATCTCCGCCTTGCTCTCGCGCCCGTTCTCCGGACGGCCGCGTAGACCGGTGGCAGTGATGTTGCCGCGCTTCGCGAACAGTCGGGTGAGATCGAGCTCGCCTTTGCGTCCGCCCTGGAAGCCGATGATGACGAGCCGTCCGTCCGACGCCAGCGCGTCGATGTTGCGGCCGAGGTACGAGCCGCCCATGTTGTCGAGAATCACATCGGCGCCGTGTCCGTCCGTCGCCTTCTTTACTTCTTCGGCGAAGTCGGCTTCGCGGTAGTTGACGAGGATGTCGGCACCCAGCTCCCGGCAGCGTTCCAGTTTTGCCTCGGATCCCGCCGTGACTGCCACCCGCGCGCCCAACGCGACACCCACCTGGATGGCATGGGTGCCGATGCCGCCGCCACCGCCGTGCACCAGCAGAACGTCACCGCGCGACAACCCTGCCCGCATCACCACGTTCGACCACACCGTGCAGGCAACCTCGGGCAGGGAAGCGGCGACGAGGAGATCGACGCCCTTCGGCACCGGGAGTAGCTGGGTCGCGGGGACGGCCACACGTTCTGCGTAACCGCCACCGGCGAGCAGAGCGCACACGTGGTCGCCGACGGACCACTCCGAGACGCCGTCGCCGACCTCGGCGACGATGCCGGAACATTCGAGGCCGAGAATGTCGCTGGCACCGGGCGGCGGCGGGTAGAAGCCCTGGCGTTGGGTGAGATCTGCGCGGTTGACGGCGGTAGCCGCCACATCGATGAGAACGTGGCCGGGTAGCAGTTCAGGATCGGGCTGCTCCGCCCATCGCATGACTTCCGGACCACCCGGCTGATCGATCGTGATCGCATACATGAAGGACGACGTTAGCGAATCGAGGCGACGCACGGTCACTACATGCGATCCCGCTTGACGGACCGAGGGATTGGGGCCCCGACGCTACTGGAAAGTAACGTCAGACTACTAGAATATGAACCTGTGACAGCAGAAACCTCCGACGCCGAAGTCGAGACCAATTGGTTGACCCCGGCCGAGATGCGCGCATGGCGCGGCTATATGGACGGCAACCAGCGGCTCATGGACGTCCTCAACAGGGATCTGCAGGAAAAGCACGATCTGTCGCTCGCCGATTACCGAATTCTCGTGCTGCTGTCCGAATCGCCCGACGGTTCACTACGGATGTCCGATCTCGCCGACGGGGTCCTGTCCTCGCGCAGTCGCCTCACGCATCAGATCCGGCGCATGGAAGCGCAAGGCATGGTCACCCGGGACACCTGTCTGGAGGACGGCCGGGGTGTTCTCGCCGTCATCACGGATGAAGGTCGCGCGCGACTGGCCGAGGCGGCACCCACCCACGTAGCCGGGGTCCGGCGCAACCTCGTCGATCAGCTCACCAAATCGCAGCTCAAAGTACTCGCCGAGGTGTTCGAGCGGGTAGACAAAGCCATCGGCGACCGCTGACCGGTTGCAGCCGCCGACACCGTTACCGATAGGATCGCGCACGGAAGCGTGGCAGAGCGGCCGAATGCACTCGCCTTGAAAGCGAGCGTGGCGTTAAACCCACCGGGGGTTCAAATCCCTCCGCTTCCGCCGAAGAAACGGCCCCGGCCCGGCACCACACGTGCCGGGTCGGGGTCTTTTCTCATTCCTCTACCCGCGAGGGCGTGCAGCCTTCCGGGCTTTGGGCGCCTTCGGCGGCAGTTCCGCCACCTCCGCGAGCGCGCGTTCGAGCCACCGCCTGGCCTGATCCGGGGTGTCGCGCCAGTGGTCCGGCAGGGCGAGGTATTCGCGCATCGGCTTTTCTCCGGGTCCGAACGGGCCGACGCCGTCCGCAGACGACAGCTCGTCGTTTGCCTGCTCGCTGAGGAGCCGGACCCCGACGCTCGGTCCGAGAAGTCCCGCGAACATGTTGCCGTTGACGAAGGCGCCGAGGTTGCCGAACATCGGCTTCACTTGGACACCGGGTCGGTCGGGAATCAGCGACCGGAAGAATTCCTTGTCCGCTTCGGTCGGCTTCGGCATCTCCATGGACAGTCCTTTCGCAGCGCCCGGATCTACTGTTCCGGGCGCTCTTCGGGGGTCATGATGCTGAAGACGGCGCCCTGGGGGTCGGCGACTCCGGCCATCCGTCCGACCGTCGGAATGTCCATGGCCTCTTCGACGATCGCGCCGCCGAGTTCGACCACTCTTGCGGCGCTGGCGTCGACGTCCTCCACTGCGAAATACACGCGCCAATGGTTCGGCGTATTCGGATGGAGCGGTGCACCGGCGCCGCCGACCTGCTCGTCACCGACCTGGAACAGGGTGTAGGTGTAGTCGGGTCCCATGGATATCTGTGTGGTGGTGGTCCCGAGGATGCTGTTGTAGAAGTGGACCGCCGTGTCGACGTCGGTGGTGTTCAGTTCGTTCCAGAGGCAGGCCCCCGGGTCTCCGACGAGGCCGGCGCCGATGTGCTGTTTCGCTTGCCACAGCCCGACGCTCGCCCCGGTCGGGTCGGTGACGAAGGTCATGCGGCCGGCTTCCCCCACGTCGAACGCCGGCATCAGAACCTGGCCGCCGGCGCCGGGGACCTTCGCGACCGTCTCGTCGACGTCGTCGACTGCGATGTAGGTGTTCCAATTCGCCGGCGCCCCGGCCTTGGCCGCGTCGGGTTGTAGTGGCGCAATGGCGGCGACGTTCTCACCGCGCACGGTCGCCATCGAGTAGACAGGTCCGTCGGGCATCGGCCGGTCGTCGTATTTCCAGCCGAGCAGTTCCGCGTAGAGCTTCTTGGCCGCGTCCTGATCGCTGGTCTGGAGATCTACCCAGCTCGGTGTTCCTTGCGGATATTTCGTTTTGATCGGCATGGCGGTTCCTTTCGGTGAGGAGATCAGGCCGTCGGGAGTGGGCGACCGGTGAAGGCGATCAAACGCTCGAAGGGGTCGGCGGTGTGCTCGGCAGGTACCGGGTCGGCGAATCCGACGGCACCCCGGGCTTCCGGCCGGATGATGGTGTGCGCCAGTCCGAGTACGTACTCGGAGAGTGCAGGATCGACGGTGACGTTCCGGTCGACGGCTGCTGCGAAATCCCAGGCGTGCACCAAGAATTCGATGGACAATATTCCTACGGCGATAGGTGCCGGGACTGTGTTCCCCCCGATGAGCACGGTCCCGTCCAGTCCGCGGCGCCGCCACGCTTCCAATGCCTGTTGGGCTTCGTCGGCGATCCTGGTTTCTACCGGTTTCCCCGGTTCGTCGTCAATCTTCGGACCGGCGGCGGAGCCGATGGTCGTGATCGATCCGGCGAGGTGGTCGGCGAGCTGCGCGACGGTGAACTCGGTGCATACCGTCTGGGCGGACATGTCGTCGGCAGTGAGATCGCGTAGCGCCCGCTGCACGACTGCCAGAGTTGCCTCTGCGCTCGACAATTCGTCGAGAGGCTGCGGGAGCGCCGCCCATTCGTCGGGTCCGGCGTCGCCCACGACGGCGGCTGCGGCGAGGCGATCGAGGTAGTGGGTCCAGCCCTCGGCGTGGCGGGCTGCCTGTTCGTCGCTCAGTCCTTCGTGAACCAGTCGCACCTCGGTTCCGCCTGCGGTAGGAGTGAGGGTCACGGTGACGGTCGAGGTGCCGGGCGGAAGGTCTTCGCTCTCTTCCCAACCCCACGTGAAGACAATTCGCCGACCGGCGTCGACTTCCTGGAATGTTCCTGCGGCCGAGTGTCCGGGCACGACGGTCCAGCGGTATCCGCCGCCCGTTCGGAGATCGACCCGCGCTGCGACCGTCTGCCACCTGCGTAACCGTTCGGGCTCGGTGACGAGTGCGAAGGTGGCGTCCGGGTCGAGCGGAACGACAACGGTTTTGTCGAATGGCATCAGCGGTCTCCTTTGGAAGCTGCTTCCTCGGTGGCGTCCGCGACGAGCCGGTCGAGTTCGTCGATCCAGAACGAATCGAACAGCGTGCGGAGTTGGGCAAGGCCCTGTGGATCGAGCCGGTAGTACCTGAAACGTCCGTCTTTACGTGCGGTGACCAGCCCCGCGTCCATGAGCACCCGAAGATGTTGAGAAATGGCCGACCGGCTCGCGGAAAAGTGCGCCGCAAGCGTGTTGACGGTCTGTTCCCCAGATATCAGCAGATGCATCAAGCGTCTCCGGGTTGGCTCGGCTGCAACTTCCAACTGGTCGAGCACGTCCAATACGTTAGTCGCGGCTAACGCGTTGTGCAATGGGTCACACGGTGCCGATGTCGCCACGAGTCGACCGGATCACCGGTCGGTCGCGGGCTCGTGCACCTCGATCCCGAACTCGCCGAACAGTGCGCTGGTGGCGCCGTCGGTGGCTCCCGTGATCAGTGAGTTCGTGAGCATGCCGACGTCGAATCCGTTTCGGCCGCCGGTCACGATCTGCAGTGCCTGGATTCCGCCGTCGAGCGCGACGCTCTGTGCTGCAGCGACTGCGGCTTGTTCGAGAACCGCAATGATCAGATCCCGAATGATCATGCGGATGGTGACCTGCGTTGCTGCTTCCGCCGCCATTGCACCTGCAGCGCTCACGCCGAGCGTCGGTACCGCTGCAGCGGCCATCGCCACGAGCTCCGCCAGCAATACGGCCAGTGCCGCAATGATCGACAATTTCGCGTACTCGACCTCGATCGCCGTCGACTCGCACATCGCGGACAGGTTCTCGCAGAGTGCCGCGAGATCGTGGAGGGCGCCGGCGTCTCCGCCGTACTTCTGCCAGTGCTGCGACATGGCAGTGGCGATGTCGCCTTCGACGGCGGACAACGCGTCGCGCAGTGCGGCGTCACCGTCCGCCGCGAGGTTCTTCAGCCCCGTGGAGGCTGTGCCCCAGGCGTCGGCGAGTCGGCGCAGTGACGTCTCGTCGGCCGCGGGCCAACTGGAACCGGACGCCAGCCAGGCCACCGGCTTCACGACCTCGGGAAGTTCGATGCCCATCAGAAAGCCTCGCCCAGTCGCCGTGAGAACCGCGTATCCGTTGCTTCGAAAGATTCGGCCGTCGCTCGCATCCCGTCACCGATCGCGGAGAATAGCGCGACGATAGACAAGGCGGCGTGGACCGCTGACTCCGCCGCGGGAACGTAGTGCCGGGCGAATGCCGTCCCATCCTCGTCGGAGCCCCACGCAGTTCTTTCGGCGTCCAGCGTGCTCGTCAGCTCGGTCAGCAGGGCGTCGGCTGTGTCCGCGAGTGCATCGAATCGTGGCGCCACGGTCCGGAGATGGTGAGGGTCGACCCACAGTGCTCGACTCATCGGTCCGCTCCGCGCAGAATCGAGGCGTTCCATCCGGGTTCGTCGGCGGAAGGCGGCGGGTCACCCGGGCGCGGAGCATCCGGCATCAGTTCGGAGAGGGTAGGCAGGTCGGCGCGGGCGTCGAATACGGGTGCCAGGACCTGGGCAGTTCGCTCGCGTACATCCGCCAAGGCCAGACGTGCCGCTTCTGCCATCGAGGACGCCAGCGCCTCGGGGCTGGTGCGCCTGAACGCGTCCGGCGACAGTTCGACCGCCGTCACGTTTCCGCCGGCATCGACGCAGACCCGGACCACTCCGTTGCCCGAGGTACCCGAGCCCTTCGTGCGCTCGACCTCGGACTTGGCCTGGGCCAGGCTGTCGGCCTGCCGTCGCACGGCGTCCAGCATCGAATCGATCTGGTGACGCAATTCTTCGTTGCGGGCACGCAGTTCGTGGCGTGCGGCCTGGTCGACCATCGAGTTCCTCCCCCATGCGGTCAGCTCGGCGTCAGTGCCTGCTCACGAGGTTGGACGCAGCGATCCCGCAATCGGTTCCCCTCGCTCTCATATCGGTCTGGCCACAAGCGCACGCACCCGAATCACACAGCAATCACAAAACCTTTAAGCTCTGCTTGACCGGCCGCACTTTGTACTGTGCAATCGGGATTCACACGGTCCGGGAAGAGGGATTTCTTTATGCGTCGCCTAGCATTCGCTGCTGTCGGAGTGGCAGTGTCACTGACCCTGTCTGGGCCGGCGTTCACTGCTACGGCCGATCCGACGCCTTCTCCGGCGGCCCCCCGGGCGAGCAGTGCTGCCAGTGTCGACAAAATTGTGAAGATCACCCCTACCCGCAGTGCGATCTTCGTGAACTCGCCCGCCATGAACCGGGTGATTCAGGTGCAGGTGCTTCATCCGGCCGGTAGCGGTGCGCGCCCGTCGCTGTATCTGCTCGACGGGGTGAGCGCAGGCGCCGAGTCCGACTTCCGGGAAAGTACCTGGACGCAGAAGACGGACGTGGTCCAGTTCTTCGCCGACAAGAAGGTGAACGTGGTCCTGCCCGTGGGCGGCACCGCGAGCTATTACACCGACTGGCATCTGCCGGACCCCACCCTCGGGGTCAACAAGTGGGAAACCTTCCTCGCTGACGAACTGCCACCGATCATCGATGCCCAGTTCAGCGGAAACGGAACCAACGCAGTTGCCGGCGTGTCCATGGGTGCCATGGGTGCGGCCAACCTCGTGACCCGCCACCCGCACCTCTTCCGTGGCCTCGCCGCCTACAGCGGTTGCCTCGACAACACTCAGCCCAGTTCACGTGATTCGGTCCGCGGCACGGTCGCTTTCAAGGGCGGAAATCCGGCCAACATGTGGGGACCGGACTTCGACCCGGCCTGGGCTGCCCACGACCCGACGGTCAATGCCGAAGCCCTGCGCGGCAAGCAGATCTACATCTCGACGGGTAACGGCCTTCCCGGACCGTACGAGATGGCGACAGGGGGAGACCTGGCCTCGACCATCGCGGTCGGCGGGCCCCTCGAAGCGGCGGCGAACCTCTGCACGCAGACGTTCCAGCAGCGGCTGAACGCGCTCGCCATACCCGCCACCTTCGTCTACCGCAACTCGGGCACGCATTCGTGGCCGTACTGGCAGGACGAGCTCCGCACGTCGTGGCCGGTGCTCAGGGGCGCGCTCGGCATCTGATCAGGGCCGGCCGACCACTGCAATCCGATCGGTTCTCGGAGGTGACACGGGCGAGCCCGCGCCGAGGTAGGTGATGAAGGCGTCGAGATCGCAACCCGCGTGGACAGCCTCCGTGTGGGTGCGGAAGGCATCGAACCCGTCCCCGCCGTCGGCGAGGAACCTGTTGACCGCGACACGGTAGACACCCTCCGGCGACACCGGTTCTCCGTTCACGCGGATATCCGAGATGCGGTCGCCGACAGTCGCCGACCGATCCATCGTGTACGTCAGCGAACTCGACGGCGACAGGATTCGCTCGGTGACGCTGCCATCCCCGCGGGGCTGGAACTGTTGCTCGAGCACGCTGCGGAGGGTGGCGCCCGGAAGCGTCAGAACCTCGAGCGAGTTACCGAACGGCTGGACGGCATACACCTGACCATAGGTGACGGCGTCTCCGACCAGGTCTGCGCGGAGACCGCCGGGATTGGTGAGTGCAACCTGAGCGCCGAACGCTGTTCCGGCGGCCAGCTGGGCATCGGCGACAGCGTTGCCCAGCGGAGACTCGCCGCTGGCGGTCGTCTCCCGGGTGAGGTCGTGCTGCAGCGACGCCACCCACGTTCGACTGACCTCGCCCGCCCGTTCGCCCGCTCGGTCGACAAGCAACCGAGTGTCGGGGTCGGGAGGTATGCCGTGCGTGACCACCTGATTGAACGAGGACGTGCGATCCCGCAGGAGGTCGCGGGTGGCGCGGTCGATCGCCACGTCGACCACCGAGACGATACGGCCGTGCGAGGCGCCCTGCATCAGCACCCGCGGGTTTCCGGCCGGGTCGGGAAAGGTGCAGTTGTACTGCTGGTGCCCGTCGGCCGTGAAGATGACGTCCACCTTCGGGGAGGCGCGCAAGGCCACGTCGTGGGTGCGGCGGGATTCCACGTCGCACTCGTCCGGCCGATTGTCCTGGTCGACTTCGGTCTCTCGGTGCATGAGGAGGGCGACGGCCCGCACCCCGAAGAAGTCGAGTAGGTCTGCCGTCCGGTTCACGGCAGCGAGCTCGTCCGTGAACCGCAGCCCGTCCGCACCACCCGACGTCACCATGTGTGCGGTATCGGCGGGCATCGTCGCGATCACCCCTATCGGGATGCCCTCGACGTAGTTCACCGCGAAAGGCAACGTCGCGGGTGCGCCGTCCTCGAACTGCAGGTTCGCAGCCAACAACGGGAAATTGGCGCCCTCGAACGTGTCGTCGAAACGGCAACCGTCCATGGGGTGACAGCCGCCGCGCTGGAGTCGCAGGAACTCGGCGTACCCCTCGTCGAGCTCGTGATTGCCGATGGCGGAGGCGTCGACGCCCATCCGGTTGAGTAGCTGCACCGTCGGCTCGTCGTGAAAAGCAGCTGATTCGAGAGCTGACGATCCCCAGTTGTCGCCCACCGAGTACAGCAACGAGTGCGGGGATTGACCACGGAGTTGATCGACGTACGCCGCGAGATACGCGGCGCCGCCCGCGGACACCCGTGATCCGTCCGCCTGCTTCACCTCACTACGAACGCCGAGGGGAGGCGTGAGACTGCCGTGCAGGTCGTTGAAGGCGAGGAACCGCAACGACACCGGCGGCTCCTGCGCCTGCACGTCGGGAAGGCCGACGGTCACGGAGGTGGCGAGTGTCAACGACACCGCGGCGGCCACGACAGCACTCCGGACCGCGACGCGATGGCGCATTGTGGGTGGCTCCCTTCGGCAAACCGCATTGAGTCTGCCAAGGGGGAATCACGGGAGCTATACCTGCACGTAACGTTTACATCTCAGGACTTACGCGCGAACACCGACCTTGGCGATCGAGCGAGCCTCCGCGCTCGTCGCGAAGGCAAGGAATGCGTCGTTCTCGTGGGGGTCGCCGATGGTGATCCGCACCCCGTCGTCGCCGTAGGGCCGAAGCAGAACACCCGCTTCTGCGCTGGCCGCGCCGAACGGTCGGGATTCTGTTCCCAGCGGGAGATAGACGAAGTTTGCCGCAGATTCCGGTACGTCATATCCGGCGTCGAGGAGGGCGTCACGGACGCGGTTCCGTTCGGCGACGACGCTGTCGGTGCGGGCGAGCAATTCGTCGGCGGCGGCCAACGATGCGATGGCGGCGGCCTGCGCGACGGTGTTGACGGCGAAAGCGATGTGAACCTTGCCGAGCGCGGTGACGATCGTCCGATCGGCCACGGCGTAACCCACGCGGAGACCCGCCAGCCCGTAGGCCTTCGAGAATGTGCGCAGCACGACGACGTTGGGGCGCCCACGAAACAGCTCGATGCCGTCTGCGTCGGATCTGTTGTACTCGAAGTAGGCCTCGTCGAGTGCCACGACGACACGATCGGGTACGGCGTCGAGGAACCGTTCGAGTTCGGCCTTCGTCAGGGCATTACCCGTCGGGTTGTTCGGATTGCAGACGAAGATCAGGCGCGTGCGGTCGGTGACGGCGGCCGCCATGGCGTCGAGGTCGTGGCCGAGGTCGGCGGTCAGCGGAACCGTCACGGGAACGGCGCCGGCTACCTGGGTCACCACGGGGTACGCCTCGAAGGAGCGCCACGCGAAGATCACCTCGTCACCATCCTGGCAGGTGACTTGAACGAGTTCCTGGCACAGGCTGACCGAACCATTGCCTGCGGCGATGTTGTCGGTGGGGACGCCGAGGTGGCCTGCCAGCGCCTCGATCAAGGCCACGTGACCGTTGTCCGGATACCTGTTGGCGTTGCCCGCTGCTGCCGCGATAGCGTCCCGGACACTCGGCAGCGGACCGAGAGTGGTCTCGTTGCTCGCCAGCTTGATCGCACCCGGAAAGTTCTTACCGGGTACGTAGGCCGGGATCGTGTCGAGGTCTGCCCTTGTTCGCGGAGTCACCAGGCGATTATGCGCCTCCGATCCGGTGCGTCGACGGCCAGTCCGTGCCAAGGTGGGGACATGTCGGGAATCTTCAGGGACACCGCGGTCCTGCAGACGGTCGGCGGCGCACCGGCCGATCCGCAGGCGCGGGTTCCGCTCACCGTGGCAGAGCCGGACGGCCCCGCACGTGGCGCGATTGTGGTGCTGCACGAGTCGCGTGTGTTCAGCGAGCCGCTCCTCGACTTGATGCGCTCACTGGCCGAGGAAGGGTGGGTGGCGGCGGCCCCGCACCTCTTCCACGGTCGTCCCGCGCACAGCGCAACCGAGGTCTTCGGCGAGTCGCTGTTCGCCGACTTCGACGCCACCGTGCACTGGCTGACGAGCCGCGGAGTCCTCTCCGATTGTGTCGGGGTTCTCGGTTTCGACGACGCCGGTACTGCCGCGCTGCTCGTCGCCACCAACCGGCCGATCGGAGCCGCTGTCAGTGTCTCCGCCCGCGGCATCGTCGAGCCGTTGTCGGACGATGCCCCCGCCCTGATCGACGCGGCGCCGTTGCTGCAGGCTCCGTGGCTCGGTTTGTACGGCGAGGACGATCCGTCCACCCCGCCGGAGCACGTCGAGCAGCTGCGGGACGCGACGGGAAAGGCATCGGTTGCGGCCCTCGTCGTCAGCTACGCCGGACTGGCGCACCGGGCGGACGAACCACCCCAGGTGCCCGACGGGCAGGACGACGCCCCCGGCGTCGAGAACATCGTCGACGCTCAACGCAGAATCTTCGACTGGTTCGACAGCAACCTGAGATAGCCCGCTCGCCGCTCTGACCAGCCGTTTTGTCTTGTCGTGGAAAGGTGTGTAATCTTTCGCTCCGGCGGTCCGAAGGGATCGGAACCACCCCAGGGAGGCGTGCCAGAGCGGCCGAATGGGACTCACTGCTAATGAGTTGTCCCTTTTACGAGGGACCGGAGGTTCAAATCCTCTCGCCTCCGCCACGCCGGTGCTAGTTGGCCGGTACAGCTATAACTGAAGACTTGCGCCCGTAGCTCAACGGATAGAGCACTTGACTACGGATCAAGAGGTTAGGGGTTCGAATCCCTTCGGGCGCACAACAGAAACCCCCTCACCATAGTGGTGAGGGGGTTTCTCGTGTCTGCGGTCGTACTCGAGGCGGCGTCAGGCGGTCGGCGGCACGAACTCCGGCTGGTCGAGCAGGCGAAGCCACGACCCGTCGGGCTGGCGACGCACCACTTGGGCGCGCGCCCCCGAACCGTCCTTGGGCGGGGTGGCGGTGAGAGCGATGTCCTCGCTGATCAGGGTGGGTAGGGGAGTTTCCGGCTCGAAGTGCGGCGCATGGGCGAGGACGGATTCCCACAACTGCCGGATCGCCTCGCGGCCGACGGTCCGACTTCCGGGCGGATAGGCCATAACGGCGTTCTCTTCGTACAGTGCCGCGACTCCGGCTGCGTCGCCGGCGTTGCTCCGCTCGACGAACAGGCGGGTCAGGTCCTCGGGTTTCACGGCCTTCTCGTACACAGCAGTCCTCTCGTTCGGATCGTTCGAAGTAATCCCAGCGTCGTGTCCGGAGAAGCGGAAGTCCAACAGATAGTTCTGCTTACTTCTAGAATCAGAGGTTATGGAACTGCGTCAGCTCGAGTACTTCGTCGCCGTGGCAGAAGAGGCCAATTTCACGCGGGCCGCGTTGCGTGTGCATATCAGTCAGTCGGGTATCAGCGCGCAGATTCGCCAACTCGAGCACGACCTCGGGACCACGCTCATCGACCGCTCGACTCGGACGGCCACGTTGACGGCGGCGGGAGAGGCCGCGCTCGTTCATGCGAGGGAGGCACTGGCCGCCGCCGCTGCGGTGCGCAACGCCGTCGACGCCGTGAACCAGCTGGTTCGTGGACGCCTGGTGGTCGGCATGGTCACCGCGTGTACCGTCACCGGTCTGTTCGATGCGTTGGCGACGTTCCACGACGCGCACCCCGGCGTCGAGATCACCCTTCTCGAAGAGAGCTCGGATCAGCTGGTCGATCGAGTCCGTGGCGGCGACATAGACCTGGCACTCGTCGGCACGGCCACCGCACCGCCCGACGGGCTCGAGGCCTTTCCGATCATTCGCGAACGGTTGGTGGCGGCCGTGCCGCCGAATCACCCACTCGCGGGTCGAACCGGCGTGGCACTGACCGAACTCTGCGACCATGCGATCGTATGTATGCCCGCCGGAACAGGAATCCGGACCGTGTTCGACCAGGCGTGTGCCGCGTCGGATATCCGGCCCGATATCGCGTTGCAGGCCAGCGCCCCGGACACGGTCGCGGATCTCGCACTCCGCGGACTCGGGGTCGCAATCCTCAGCGAATCGATGGCCGCGGCCTTCGATGGGCTGACGGCGCTCGTCCTCGACGACGTCGAGATCCCGGCGGTGCTGGCACTGGTGTGGAAAAGTGCTGCGAGTCCTGCAGTTCGCGAACTGGTCAGGCACACCCGACGTGCGTTCGCTGACGCAGAAGTGCCGCAGATTCCCGTGCCGAGGTAGCGGCCGGGCTCACGAGCCCAGTAGTTTCGCCTTCGCTGCGGCGAACTCTTCATCGGTGAGAACGCCGGCATCCTTCAAGCGCGCGAGTTCCTGAATACGCGACACGAGGTCGTCGCCGCCCGCGGAGGTGGGGGCCGGTGGCGGTGCCTGCGCCGCCTGCTGTTCGGCGTATGCCTGCTGGGCAGCCTGGTCGGCGCGAGCCTGTTGCTCCGCATCCTTGTTGGCTGCGCGGCGGTTCATCGCGTTGGACGTCGCCTGTGCAGTGCCGGTGATCACCGCGGTCCTGGCCACCACACCGAGCAGGCCGGGCCGTCCCACACGACGTGGACCTCGAAACACCATGTGCGTACTCCGTTCTCTGAGATGTCAGGTCGCCGCGGCGATCGCGGCCTCGACCACGTCGCGGGGAATGTGCAGATGGAGCGCCACCTCGCCGCCGGCTTCACGGGAAGCGGCGGCCAGCTTGCGCGCCCACGTCTGCTCGTACACCAAGGCAACCGCCGACGTGCCCGGTTCGAGTGATTCGCGGACCACATCGAGGTCTTCGTCGCTGATGAGCTCCTTGGCTTCGATGGACAATGCGGCGAGACCGACATTGTCGAGCTCTTCGGCAACCTCCACCTGTCGCAGCGTCCCGTCCTCCGACTTGGCGAGGAAGACGAGGTCGAGGATGGTGACGGTGCCCCGCTCGACGAGCTCTCGGAACGACTCGATCACCGCGGGGTCGGCTCGATCCCCAGGGAATGTCAGGAACAGGAACGCGACCGGTCCGACGTCAGCAGCTGTATTCGTCATGTCTCTCCCTGTGCCGGGGATGTTCTGATATCGATGATCGCGACAGGCGGCAGGGTGCGCATCATCCACGACGGGTGATGTCGGCAGGCCCGGCCTCTGCGAGGCTCGTCGATAGCGTTGTCGGATGAAATGCCGGAAGAGACGGGGTGGTGCATGCCTTCACTCGGTGCCTCAGCGTTCGTGGCGCTGATCATCGCAGTGCGGTCAGTGCCAGTGTTCGTCGCGGGAAGATTCGACCACGGGGCCGCCCGCAACGAACCACCGTTCACCGTCCGTGAACGCACTCGGCCGGCGCTGTACGCCGGCACCGGACTGCCCGGGACCGGGCCGGTCGGGCCCGCCGAGGCGACCGACCGTGCAACGACGAGTGACGACAAACCGAGGAGCTGACCGGTGACCAGAACCGCATCGACACAGGCGCCGGCCCGGGCAACGCTTATCCTGGCGACACTGATACTCGTTGCCGCCGTAGCGAACTTGAATCTTTCGGTGGCCAATGTCGCGTTGCCCGACATCGGTCGCGCCTTCGATGCGAGTCAAACCCAGCTGAACCTGGTCGCGGTGGCGTACTCCTTGGGTCTGGCGGCCTCGGTGCTCTATCTCGGTGCGCTCGGCGACCGGTACGGGCGCAAGCAGATGCTGGTGCTGGGAATGGCGCTGTCATTGCCGGCGTCGGCGATTGCCGGGTTCGCGGGCAGTGTCGAAATACTGTTTCTCGCACGCGTTCTCGGAGGGATCTCCGCGGGTCTCGCCTTCCCCACCACGCTGGCCATCATCACAGCCCTGTGGTCGGGTCCACCGCGCACCAAGGCCATCGCACTGTGGTCGGCTCTCGGCGGGGCGATCTCGTCGCTCGGCCCGATCGTGTCGGGCGCGCTCCTCGAGCACTTTCACTGGGGCTCGGTGTTTTTCGTGACGCTTCCCCTCGCCGGCCTCGCTCTCGTCTGCGCCGCCGTCTGGGTGCCCGCCCACGTCAACGAGACCACCGACCCGGTCGACAACCTCGGCGGTGTCATTTCGGTGGTCTTCATCGCAGCGCTCATCCTCGCGATCAACTTCGCGCCGGTCGACGGCGCCGGGGCGACGGCCATCGGGCTGGGCGTGATCGCCTTGGCGGCCGGTGCGGCGTTCTTCCTGCAGCAGCGTCGCGCGGCGCACCCGTTGTTCGACCTCCACGTGGCGGCGAGGCCCACATTCTGGGTCGCCGCCGTGGGCGGGGTGATCGTGTTCGGTGCGCTGATGGGGGCCATGTTCATCGGACAGCAGTTCCTGCAGAATGTCCTCGGGTACTCCACGCTGGCTGCGGGATCTGCGATCATTCCGGCCGCTGTCGCGATGGTGATCGTGGCGCCCCGTTCGGCGAAACTCGTCGAATCGCGTGGTGCGCGCTTCACCCTCCTGCTCGGATACCTGTTCGTGGTCCTCGGGTTACTCGTCGCATTGTTGTTGTGGAACGAGAACGCCCATTACCTCGAGGTGGGGGTGGCGTACGCGTTCGTCGGAATCGGTGTCGGGTTCGCGGGCACGCCGGCGTCGCGTTCGCTCACCGGATCGGTGCCGGTGTCGCGGGCGGGGATGGCGTCCGGCACCTCCGACCTTCAGCGTGACCTCGGCGGTGCGATCATGCAGTCGATTCTCGGCGCGGTACTCACCGCCGGGTACGCCAAGTCGCTGTCGTCGGCGATCGCGGCGTCACCTGATGCGAGTCAGGTGACGCCCGAAACGCAAGCGGCGCTGACGAAGTCGTATTCCAGTGCAGAAGTGCTGGCCGAACGGTATCCGCAATACGCGGACCAGATCATCGCTGCCGCCCGCAACGCCTTTCTCGACGGGGACACCAAGGCGTACCTCGCCGCAATCCTGGTGGTGGGCGCGGGCGCTGTGGTGGTGTTCTTCTTCTATCCGCACCGGGAGGAGGAGAAGCGATTGATGGCGGAGTACGCGGAACAGCGCGGCACATAGGACGCATGTACCTTTCGGCGCGGTGGAAGCGTCGAAAGGTACATTCGCCCGGTGTCAGCGGGGTAAATTCCCGACAATCGGCACATCGACGAGGGGACCAGCACGATGACAGCTCGGGTCGTGACCAAGGCGAATCGTAAGCGAGGGCTGGTCGCGGCCGCGGCCGTGCTGCTGGTCGCCACGGCAGCGTGCTCGGACGACTCCTCCACCGGATCGACCACGTCGGTGACGCAGACGACGCAGGCGGGCACGTCGGCGGCCGGGGATGGCACGCAGATCGATTCCGCTGTCGCGCAGCGTCTCGACGAGGCCATCGAGAATACGATGGCGAGGGCCTCGATACCCGGGGTGATGGTCGGAGTATGGGGCGCCGACGGCAACTACGTGAAAGCGTTCGGTGTTGCCGACAAGTCATCGGGAGCCCCGATGGAAACCGACTTCTACAGCAGAATTGGCAGTGTGACAAAGACTTTCACTGTCACCGGCGTACTGCAGTTGGTCGACGAGGGAAAGGTCGGCCTCGACGACCCCATCGGGAAGTACATCGACGGTGTTCCCCTGGGGGATCAAATCACGATCCGCCAGCTGGCGCGGATGCAGAGCGGATTGGCGAATTACTCGGCCAGCGAGGACTTCCAAAAGGCCCTGATCGCCGACCCGAAAGCGAACTTCACGCCCCAGCAGCTGCTCGACTACGCATACGCACAGCCCGCGACCTTCCCGCCGGGGCAGGGATTCGAGTACTCCAACACCAACACGACGCTGCTGGGACTGGTCGTCGAAAAGGTCAGTGGAATGTCGCTTGCCGACTATGTGACGCAGAAGATCATCGACCCGCTCGAGATGGCCGACACGAGCTTCCCGAACTCGAACGCCATCCCCGAACCGCATCCGCAGGGCTACACCGAGCAAACGGCGGACGGCAAGGAAACAACGGCCACCGACTGGAACCCGTCCTGGGGGTGGGCCGCGGGTGCCATGATCTCCACCCTCGAGGACCTGCACATCTGGGCCCCCGCGTTGGCCACGGGAACGCTGCTGCAACCGGCGACCCAGGAGCAGCGACTGCAGACGGTGACCGCGCCGGGTCTGTCGACCGATGTCGGGTACGGCCTGGGCATCTTCGACATCGCCGGCTGGATCGGGCACAACGGCAGCATCCCCGGCTATCAGACGGTCAGCGTGTATCTGCCGGAGAAGGAAATGACGCTCGCGATCATGATCAACACCGACGTCCCCTACGAGGGCAGCGAGCCGAGTACAGCGCTGGCTACTGCCATTACGGAGATCATCTCACCCGATCACGTCTACCGGTTGCGCGCCGACGTGCAGGATCCCAGTGCCACGTCTACGCCCTCGACTACGCCGGGGACGCCGCAGCCGTCGACGTCCGCCCCGGCTCCCACCAGCTGATCGCAACCACGACACCGAGATCCCCGGACCCGTCGTCCGCCGGCGCGTACGGTGGTGCCGTGACGATTCTGGTGACCGGGGCTACCGGGAACATCGGCAGGATGCTCGTCGATCATCTCCTCGCGCGGGGTGCGACCGATGTCCGGGCACTGACCAACCATCCAGAGAAGGCGCACCTGCCCGAGGGAGTCGAGGTCGCGCACGGCTATCTCCGTAGGCTCGACACCCTTCCCGCCGCATTCGACGGCGTCGAGTCCGTGTATCTGGCGCCGACACCAGACACGGTCGAGGATGTGCTCACCGTGGCGACGCGTGCCGGAGTCCGACACGTCGTCGACCTGTCCGGTCCGCACGACGGACATTGGGGTGACGTGGCGCGGGCGGTCGAGGCGTCCGGCATACCGTGGACCCACCTGTGGCCCGGCGAATTCATGGAAAACGCAGGAATACTCGCGCCGCAGATCAAGGACACCGGGGTGGTTCGCGAGCCGTTCCCGACGGCGGGCAATGCCCCCATCGCCATGGACGACATTGCCGAGGTGGCGGCGGTGACGCTGCTCGAGGACGGACACATCGGCAAGTCGTACGAGCTGACGGGTCCGGAGACGTTACTTCGCGCGGAGCTGGTTCGCCGGCTGGGTGCGGCCCTCGGCCGCAACATCGAGTACCGGCAGGTCTCGTTCGAGGAGGCGGTCGAAGTCCTCACCCCCGCGATGGGCGAGTACGCGCGGTGGTATCTCGAAGGCATGGCGACCCTCGTCGACCATCCCCAGCAGTCCAATTCTGTATTCGAGGACATCGTCGGCCGACCGGCCACCACCTTCACCCGGTGGGCGGCGGAGCACGTCCACGAGTTCGGCGGATAAGTATCTGGGATCCCGATCGGTTGTCCCGTCACCGGATCAGCGTGAGGGGGTAAGAGTCACAACGGATATGGGGCGCATCGTCTTTTTCTGGCAGTCGCTGTAGCGGCGTTCATGGTGGCCCACATGCGGTCGTAGTCGGGATCGCCGGGCAGATAGTCGGCACCGGCCATAGGTCAATGCAGACGTTCGGGGCGCACCCGACTTGCAACCCACCGTGTGCAACAACAGAGTCGGCACACCGAAACAGCAGACGATGGCCGAGCCATCCGCCGCATTGACGAACAAGTCGGCCATCGTTCCTCGTTCCGGGGCAAGGGAGCTACATATTGCCCCGCAGTAGAGGGACGGCGGTCAGTGACGCCGGACGGCGTGCAGGACCGCGTCCTTGATGGTGACGAGGTTTCCGTCCGGGTCGGTGATCTCGCGCGCCGGGGCCGCGCACACGAGAATTTCCCAGTTCTCGGGGTCCAGCACGGCGGCCACCTGTTCGGCGGTGAACATGATGTCCGGCACATCGGGCCTGCCCACCGAGGCGTGCATATCGGTGGGGTGATGACCCACGATCAGCAGGTGTCCGCCTGGCCGCACGGCCGCGGCCAGGCGACGGTGCAGCTCGCCGCGGGCCGGCTCCGGCAGTTGCATGAATTGCGCGGACACCAGATCGAACTGTCCGGCGGGCGGCTCCCACGATCGAATGTCGACCTGCTGCCACGTGGTGTGGTCCGCGATCGCAGCGCCGGCCTCTGCTGCCTGTGCGGCGGCGCGCTCGAGCGCCACGGTCGATACGTCGACTCCCGTGGCGTCCCAGCCGTTCGAGGCCAGCCAGATGACGTCCGCCCCCTCGCCGCACCCGACGTCCAGAGCGCGGCCCGGGGTCAGCGTCGCTGTCTGTTCCACCAGGCGCTGGTTGGGGTTCCCGCTCCACACCGCGCCGGTCGAGCTGTACCGCTCGTCCCAGAACTCTTGGCTGTAGAAATCGCTGGGGTCGTGCTCATGTACGTGCGTCATGGCTCCACTGTGCGGGCACCCGGCGCTAGATGAAAGTTATGTTGCCGAACCGGCAAGGCGCGGCGACTACGAGGCCTGGAACGTGAAGATGCGGCAACCGCTCATGTTCGCCGAAGAGGCGACCCCGTCGGCGCGCGCGTAGTCGCCCTTGGCCGACAGGTTGTTGGCGAGTGCTGCCTGATCGTCACAGAAAGCCTGATCCGCCGGGTCGGTCACGGGATTGCTGATGTAGGTGTCGCCCGGTGCGGCCGCCGCGAACGGGCCGACACCGAACAGAGGTACGGCAGCCGCTGCGAGCGCAATGGAGGCCGCCGCGAAGAACTGGCGGATCATGATGCTCCTCCGGGAGTAAGGCGTGGGATTTTTCCGATGACCCCATCCTGCACCGAACTTTCCCGGGCAGCCATACCCCCGAGGGTGCAAAATTTCGCATCGAGTGGTTCAGGGCAGTTCGACGGTGCCCAAAGCCTCTTGCACGCGGTCGGCGGCCTCGATGGGGTCCTCGTGCTCCCAGATGCGCACCACCGTCCAGCCGGACTCGATGAGGCGAGCATCGGTATCTCGGTCGCGGGTGACGTTCCCGGCGAGTTTGTCGGCCCACCACTGGGCGTTGTTCTTCGGGAAGGTGGCGTGCTTCGGGCAGCTGTGCCAGAAACAGCCGTCCACGTACACCGCCACCTTGCGGCGTGGAAACACGAGATCGGCGCGTCGCCTGATGCCCTTCATCGGGGCCCGGTCCACGAAGTATCGGACCCCGCGGCGGTGCAGCTCCCGCCGCAACCCCAATTCGGGAGCGGTATCTCGCCGCCGCTGCGCCCGCATCCGGGCGCTGGTGGCGGGATCGGTGGAGGGCATGGCGAACGCCTGGTGTCCGTCAGGCCGCAGCCTGCGGAAACCCGCCCATACGGTCGAGATGACTTTCGACGTCGTCGATGAAGCCCGGAATGAAACGCAGGTTGCCCATCCGCGCCCGTTTGAGGAAACCTGCGGTCGCGCGGGCGGACAACAGCCGGGTGTCCTCGAGAAACCCGCTGAGATCCTCGTAGGGTTCTTGGACCGGCCACGTCGACATGTGCACCCGAAATGCCTGCCGGTTCATCCCCCACGCCGCAGCGGGCCACGCGTCGCCGGGATTCAGGGGAGTCTCGACGCTGCGCTCGTAGGCGTCCGGCGCCACCAGACGTCCACCCACCCACGACGCCATCCGCACGCTCACGGCGTTGCCGACCAGTTTCCACCGATTGCTGTTGCGCAGGCCCGGGACGAGCGCGGCCGGAGCGGTCCAGTCGGGATCGAATCCCTGGAGCCGTTCGGCGTCGATCAGCCCCGGAGTGACGATTTCGCCCGACGGCAACCGCACGGCCGGTGGACTGGCGATCCCGACGGAAGAGCCACCTTTGAGCGTCGGGACCGCATTGACCGCCCAGCCGAGTCCACGGGTGCCCTCGGTCCAGTAGAAGCCGCAGGGATAGTCGGCCGGATCACCCACCGGGCGCTCCCCGGCATCCTCACCGAACAGCACCGGACGAGGGTCGTCGGTACGCGAAGCGAGCATCAGGACCCGCTGACGTCGCTGCGGAAGTCCGAAGGCCCGGGCATCGACCACCCGGTACGCCCACATGTACCCGAGGTCCTCGAGGGCGTCGGTGATATGCCTCATAGCGGCGCCCCGACCGAGCTGCAACATGAACGGAACGTTCTCGATGAGCAGCCAGCGGGGACCCTTGCGGCGTTTGACCAGTCGGAACACCTCGTCCACCAGACTCGAACGCGAGCCGGTGATCCCGGCCGTCCGCCCCGCCTGGGACAGGTCCTGGCAGGGGAAACCGGCGGCGACCAATTCGATGTCCTGGGGGAGTGACCGCAGCTTCGTGACGTCGGAATGCACCGGCACATCCTGGAATCGGGTACGCAGAACCGCCTGGGCGCCCGGATCGATCTCACAGAGCAGTTCGGTGTTCCAGCCGTGCTCTCGGAGACCCAACTCGAGCCCGCCGATACCGGCGAACAGGCCCACCATGCTCCCGGTTGACGTCACGGCACCCTTCCTCACGAACCAGTCACCCGAGAACGTTACTCGAGATCTGCACCGACTTTGACCAACGACCCGTGAGTACTTGTTAACAGCGGGGCGTTAACAAGTACTCACGGGTGGCGGAGCCACCTAGACTTCGGGTGGGTGGGCACGCAGGGAGGCGCGATGATTCCCGGGTTTCGCGAGAGGTCGCTGTTTCTGCGCGACGCCCAGGGCAGCGGTCTCGTCGAGGCGTTCGTCATCATCGGCATCCTCACGATCCTGCTCACCCGCGCCTACTTGCACCTGACGGGCTATCCCCAGGTCGGCGGGTCCTCTCTGCACATCGCGCATGTGCTCTGGGGCGGGCTCGGCATGATCGTGGCTCTGGTGACGGTGTTCTCGTTCCTCGGCCGGAAACCGCGCATGGTGGCCGTCGTCGTGGGCGGCATCGGTTTCGGCTTGTTCCTCGACGAGATCGGCAAGTTCGTCACCAAGACCAACGACTACTTCTACCGCCCGTCCGTCGCCATCATGTACGTGGTGATCGTGGTGTTGCTGCTGCTCAATCGGTGGCTGCACGACGTGCGCCCGCCCACCGTCACCGAAGACGTCGCCAACGCGGCCGCCATCGCCCTCGGCGGCCTCGACCGCGGGCTGGACCGGGTGCGGCGAGAGCAGGCCCTCGCTCAGCTCCGGCGCGCGGGGGAGGCGGGGGCGGATGCGTCGACAGTCGCGTGCGTTGCCGATCTGCTCGACCGCTGTCCCGATCGGCAAGGCCGAGTGGTGCCGTCGGTGCGCGAACTCGCGCGACGTGCGACACCCGAGTTCGCGAAGGGCCCGGGAATGCTGTGGACGGCTGCGGTCGGGCTGACCGTCTTCTCCACGCTCGGTCTGATCAGCGCAGTGATCACCCTCGACGACGACCTGCGCGGCGCAGGAGCGGACATCACCACCGTCGGTCAGCTCGTCGGTTCGGCCATCGCATTCGTGCTGTGCTGGAGCGCGACGGTGCGACTGCGCAACGGCAAGATGTGGCCGTTGCAGTTCCTGCGGTCCGCGGCGCTCGTCACCGTGCTGCTCACGGAGGTCTTCGATTTCGTGGCCCAAGAATTCGGCGCGCTGCTCAACGTGGCCGTCGGACTGGGCGCCCTGATCGTGTTCTCCGCGCGCATCGCGGCGATGGATCGGGCCCGTGCAGCCGACCTCGGCAACTCTGCTGCAACGAAACTCGGCCCATTGCCACCCCGCGAGCCGTCGTCGATTACCGTAGACAGGTGAGCATCCAAGACTCCGGTGCCCCGTCCTGGCCTGCAGTACTGACGTGGCGGGCGGAAAACGCACCCCGTATGGAATCTGTGCGTGTCCAGCTCAGCGGTGACCGCATCAAGGCTGCCGGCCGCATCATCGGCGGCGCATGTCCCGAGCACCCCGCGTTCAGCGCCTCCTACGACCTCGTCACCGACGAAAGCGGCGTCACCCGCCGGCTGTCGTTGCGCACCTCTGTCGCCGCAGGTGAGCGGCAGATGTCGATCAGCCGCGACGAGGAAGGCACGTGGATGGTGCAGCACGGTGCCCAACATC
Source organism: Rhodococcus sp. ZPP (assembly GCF_017656075.1). Classification (NCBI taxonomy): domain Bacteria; kingdom Bacillati; phylum Actinomycetota; class Actinomycetes; order Mycobacteriales; family Nocardiaceae; genus Rhodococcus; species Rhodococcus sp. ZPP. Next base: position 2,800,142 of record NZ_CP058638.1, on the reverse strand, counting down.
AGCGCTCCACATTCGACGGTGCCCTCGACGTGGACATGGTGCTCAGCCCCTTCTTCAACACTCTGCCGATCCGGCGGTACGGGATGCACCTCGGCTCCGAGGACATTCAGGTGCCCGTCGTCTACGTCAACCTCCTCGACCTCCGGGTCGAGGGCGCCATCCTCACCTACAGCAGCGGTCCGGACGGGATTCACGTCCTGTCTCCGGTGTCCAGCTCGTCGGTCACCGTCGACGCCGAAGGGCTCATCCTCAACTACCCGGGGCTGGCGGAACGGATTTAGGCGCCTCGCGCCCGTGCGCGGTTAACGAGTCTCTGCACTCGTCGAGCACTCACAGGCGGCGGAGCCGACCCCCGCGGCGGCCCGCGTCGCGCATCGCCTCGATCCAGCCGTCGTCGCCGGGCACGATGCCGGTGATGTCCCAGGTCTCCTGATTGTCGTATCGGGTGCGGGCGGCATGTCCGGCGTCGACGAGCGTCGCAGTGGACGACTCCTCGGCCAGTTCGGTCCGTGCGCTCTGCAGCAGTTCCAGCGCCTCGTCGAGGGCGATGAGCAGCGCACTCCGGTTTCCCTCGCACATTGCCCGGACCAGACCGGGTGCGCTTCCGGCGACGCGAGTTCCGTCCCGGAACGACCCCGCGGCCAGCCCCAGCGCCAGCGGCCCACCCGCCGCGCCGGTCACGGCGAGGGTTTCGGCGAGCAGATGCGGGAGGTGCGAAATCCGGGCCACCGCCCGATCGTGTTCGGCGGATTCGGCGGGCACGACGACGGAACCGCAGTCCACGGCGAGCTGCGCCACCTGCATCCAGATTCCGGGGTCGACGCCGTCGTCGGTGCCGACCACCCACACCGCCTCCCGGAACAGGTCGGCGCTGCCGACGCTCCACCCCGACGCCGACGTTCCGGCCATCGGGTGCCCGCCCACGTACCGGTCGGCGAGTCCTTGACGGGCCGCCGCGGCCGCGACTTCAGCTTTGACACTGACCACATCGGTGATCGGGCAGTTCGGGGCGTAGAGGGCGATCGCGGTCAGCGTGGCTGCCACGGCGGGGACGGGTACGGCGATCACGATGAGCGCCGATTCCGCCGACGCCCTCTGGAGCACCGCGACCAGATCGGTGTCGGCGTCGAATCCGTCGGCCCGCGCGGCCTCGACGGACTGCGCGGAGCGATTGTGGCCCCACGCGTCGCGGCCCGCCCGTACTGCGGCACGGAGGAGGGATCCGCCGATCAAACCGAGGCCCAGGACGCACACCGGAGGTGCGGAAGCGGTATCTGACACCTGCTCAGGTTGGCACATTCGTGTACGGACTTCATTTACCGGCACCCCGCGGGCTACCGTTGCGCTCATGGGTGCACAGCGCGCGGGAAACAACAGCGCCTCGTCGGATCGGGCTGAGGATCTGGAGGGCTTCGGTGTCGCGGTAGTACACGAGGACGGCCGATGGAAGGTCAAGGCCCTCAGCTCGGCTGCTCTGACCAGTTTGAGCGCCGCGGAGGAGGAATTACGGTCCCTCCGCAGCGCGGGCGCGTTCTTCGGTCTGCTGGACGTGGACGACGAGTTTTTCATCGTTCTGCGGCCGGCGCCGTCGGGCACGCGACTGCTGCTGTCCGACGCGACCGCCGCCATCGATTACGACATCGCAGCGGATGTCCTGGATGCGCTGAACATCGAGGTGCCGGACATCGACCCGGACGACCTCGACGACGTCGAGCCGTGGGAGGAGGGTGATCTCTCGCTCCTCGCCGACCTCGGGCTCCCCGAACCGGTGCTGGCCGTGATCACCGCCGAAACCGACCTGTACCCGGACGAGCAGCTGGGCATGATCGCTCAGCGGCTCGGCTTCACCACGGAGCTGTCGGGGGTTCTCGACAAACTTCCGCGATAGTTCTCGTCCGGTGACACTCCAGGACGACGAGCGGATGATCCGCGTGGCGATCGAGGCTGCGCGCGCCGCCACCGACGCCGATGTACCAGTGGGCGCCGTGGTGTTCGACGCCGATGGGGTCGAGGTGTCGCGGGCCGTCAACTCACGCGAGGCGATGTCGGACCCGACAGCACATGCGGAGATCATGGCGCTCCGGGAGGCGGCCAGGGTCTACGGCGACGGGTGGCGCCTCGAGGGCACGACGCTGGCCGTGACCCTCGAGCCGTGCACGATGTGCGCCGGAGCGCTGGTGCTCGCGCGGGTGTCGCGTGTCGTCTTCGGCGCGTGGGAACCGAAAACGGGAGCAGTCGGCTCCCTCTGGGACGTCGTCCGCGACCGCCGACTCACCCATCGGCCGCAGGTCCGTGGGGGTGTTCTCGAAGACGAGTGTGCTGGGATCCTCGAGGATTTCTTCCGAGAACGGCGCTGACCGGTTTCAAACGTTTTCGTGGGGTACTCGACAGTGTGTAGCCGGGTCGGCACGATCCGTGCTTCTCTGGAGACAGGCGTCGAACGAGGCGCCGCCGGGCCCGGCACCGGGTCCGAAACGGATTCACGGAGGTATCTCATGGGAATCGCAGACAAAGCATCGAACAAGGCCGAAGACCTCAAGGGTCAGGCGAAGGAAACCACCGGCAAGGCCACCAACGACAAGGACCTTCGCGACGAGGGCAAGGCCGATCAGGCATCGTCCGCCGTCAAGGACGCCGGTGAGAAGGCCAAGGACGCCGCGTCCAACCTCAAGGACAAGCTCACGTAAAGCGGCTCCACCTGGCGATTTCAGGCTCGGGCGTCACATCCGGTAAAGTCACCGGCGGTGGCGTGTCCGAGCGGCCTAAGGAGCACGCCTCGAAAGCGTGTGACGGGTAACCCCCGTCCGAGGGTTCAAATCCCTCCGCCACCGCCAAGGGCAAAGCCCCTGATCCGGTCCTCGAGACCGGGTCAGGGGCTTTCTCGCGTTTACGGGCCTGTTGCTGCGGGTGCGCCGGCGGAAGCAGTGTCGCTGCCTGCGGTATTTCTGCGCGGCACGGTGAATGTGGCGACGACGCACAGGACCGCGACCGCGAAGCAGGCGAGTGTGTACCAGAGGTTGCCCACCGGGTCGCCGTTGTCCGTGACGCCGTCGACCGCCCCGAAGTAGTCGGGCAACGCCGTGGCCCAGAGCAGCGCCATCACGCTCAGGTACACCACGCTGTAGCGCTGGACGAAGTAGTTGGTGTACGTGGGATCATCCGTGTTCTCCCCACGCAGCCGTAACCATTGACGGACGAGAATCCAGATCGCGACGACGGTGACGACGAGAAGTTCCGCTGCGTAGAGAACGGCGCGGGCGGTGGTGCTGCCCATTCCGAAGACCGTCGCCGGGAGCGGCAGGATGAACGTGCCCAGTGACGCCAGGACACCGATGACGACTGTGCGCCACACCAGTTCGGGACCGGAGAAGCGCCGGCCCTCGTCGACGTGACGGCCGACGAAGAATTGCACGCAGAACGCCAGCGACATCGGCCACAGCGCAGCGAACACGACGACACTCGGCAGTGGCACGGAATCGAACAGCGGTTGATTGATCGGATTCTCGGTCGACCACTCCCACCACCGCAGTTGCGGTCCGAGATGGTCGAAGATCTCGTAGAAGGCGTGGTGGACGAAGCCCACGCAGACTGCGCCGGCGAGCACTCCGTACCGACGGAAGACACCGAGCATTCTGACGATCTCGAAGGCCATGGTGGCCATCAGCGGGTAGATCGCGATGATGTACAGCGGGAGTCGGCCCCAGAGAAAGTCCACGGTGAACACGTTGTGCGCGAACATCGTGTCCACGTGGTCCTCGATGCCGAAGGCGGCGGGGAAGTACAGCGGCGGCTCGATGATGAACAGGTAAGCGGTTGCGCCGAACCAGAGCACCAGGTTGGTGGGATCGCCCATCCGTCGCAAGCGCACGATCGCGACGACGAGCGCGAGCACAGAGCCGAGAACGATGGTGAGCTCGAGGACAGGCAGTGTCCAGTTTTCCAACGCCAGCGGGTTGCGGACCTCGACGAGCCCACCGGCTTCCTGGCACGAGAAGCCGAGCGCCGACGCGAGTTGGTCGAATGTGGGTGAGCAATGATCGGCCATCAGCGCGCCTCCGAAGACGCGACCGTGTCGGCGGAATACCAGTGCGTGACATCGTAGCCGGCCTCGTAGCGCTCGAACCACACGTCGGCGAGTGCGGGCAGCTTCTCGTGATCCGGGTTGTGCCGCGGCAGCTGGCTGCGGATGATGCCCACCAACGCGGTGAGTTGCTTGCCGAGCGGGAGATCGTCGAACGCGCGCATCATCGGGCCGTTGTCCTCGGCGTGCAGCAGGGGCAATCGCTTGCGCAGGTTCTGCTGACGCCGGTACGAGGCGAACATCGACAGCGCATCGACCTTGCGATCCTCGAGCGGGACATGCCGATTGAAGCCTTCGCAGGCGATCCGGATCACTTTCAGCACGTGCCGGAAGATCGACGGGGCCATCCGCATCCGGTACATGTCACTCCCGACAACGGAATCGAAGATGATGAGCGCAGAACTTCGGTGTTCTACTTCCTCGACGAAGTGCCAGATGAACAGGGACGCGACCCGGTCGTCTCCGGGCCGGAACAGAGTGGAATCGTTGTCGAGCATCAGCTTGAACACCGGAGTGAAGGTCGCTTCCAAGTCGGCGGTGTACGCCAGTCGATAGTTCAGCGGGGTCTGGGCGGTGAGCCGGTCGAATTCTCCGATCACGTCGTCCAGGGTCTCCTGAAGTCCCGGGTATCGATCGATCAGTGCCTTGACGTGCTGGCGGTGAGCCGTCGAGTGCTGCCCTTCCTGCCGCATGAAGGCGTCCGCCTCCTCGGCAACGGCGGAATCGGTAATCAGCGGCTTGGTTTGGAGAATCATTTTCACGATCATCTTCTCGAAGCCGATCGCCAGGAACGAGACCGCGTTGGCCATGCTCGAGAAGGCCGGATTCTCCTCGTTCCACACGAACGGCACGTCGTAATCCGCGAACGCGAAGCGCATCTTTCGGACTTGTAGATCGGTCACTGTGCGATACCTCGTCTTTCGAAACGGGCTGGGTGGAAGCCTCAGTGGCAACGATCATACATACGGCGGCGCATCTGTATGATTACTTTCGAGGCTCAGGTTCGAAATGGCGGCGGGGCTCTGTGGTAGCGTCGCCGTTCATCTGGATGGGCGCGCTCCCGCCGTGGTTCCGCGCGCCCGACGGACAGAACTTGACCCGAGGAAGCGGCAGTGGCACGAAGGCGCGGCTGGGGCGGTAGTCCACCCGGCGACGATGACGAAGCGTCCCGCCGAATCGTTGCCGCCGCAGTCGAATTGATCGGACAAACGGGTTCGGCAATCAGCATCGCCGATGTGGCTGAGTCGCTCGGCGTCATCCGCCAGACGGTCTACCGATACTTTCCCAGCGCCGACGCACTGATGAGGGCGGCCGCCATCGCGTCCGTCGACGGATTTCTCGATCGCCTGACCCGGCAGGTGAAAGGCATCGACGATCCGGTCGACGCGATGATCGAGGCCGTGGTGTACACGCTGACCGAGGTGCGTCGCACACCCCACCTCGGCATACTGCTGTCGAGCTCGTACTCGAACGTCGATCCCGAGGGCATCACCTCGCACGAGGCGCGCACCTTCGGGATGACGATGATCAAGCGCTTCGACGTCGACTGGGAGGGTTGCGGGTACGACGACCCCGCTCTCGCGGATCTCGTCGAGTACCTCCTTCGAACCATGCAGTCGTTCTTCGTTTCCCCGGGAAACCCGCCGAGGAGCGACGATGAGATGCGGCGGTATCTCCGACGCTGGATGGGGCCTGCGATCGCCCCGCAGCAGCCCGTCGCACCGACTCGACGTGCTGCCGACAGCGCTGCCCGCGGCGGCTCTCAGCTCATGCAGTAGCAAGGGTGGCTGCTTCGTGCGCGTTGCCGGGTTCGGCCCCGCATGATCTCACCTTTCGCCGGTGAATTCTCTGTACGCCGACATATTTCCCGAGATCCTGGATCGATGTGCCGCTGCCTGTTTCGGGTCGAGGGCGTGGGGTAACTGCAACAACACGTCCGCTTCGTACCGACCGACGCGTACACACGTTCACGCAGGAGGCAGGGCCAACACCTGACTATTCCCGGTGGTAACCCCACACAAGACCAAGCGGGTGCCTGGGCCGATCCCACAACGCACACGCCCACAACACGCCCACAGCCGATGCGAAGGACACGGTCCGAGAACAGCAACGCTGACCCGGAATACCGTCGCCCCGTTCGGGTTCCCACCCGAGCGAGGCACGCGTATCTCCCGGTGGGTTCGGCGATGCACCAGCGACCCCACCGCGCGAACCGAGTGACAGCCATTGAAGCTGCAACTACCCTGTCTGCATGAAGAAGCTGTGGTGGGCCATCGGCGGAGTCGTTGCCGTTCTCGTGCTCGCGGTCCTGGTCGGCCCGTGGGCGTACGGTCAGTTCATAGCCGAGGACGATGCCCCGGCGGCGTCGGTGTCTACCGAGGGCGCCGAGGCGGCTTCCGGGTCGGTCGACGGGCAGTGGACGGTCGTACCCGGTGAGGCGCCCAACCAGACCGCCGCGGGATACACCGTCCACGAAATCCTCAACGGCGCCAGCGTGACGGTGGTCGGTTCCACAGGTGAAGTCGCCGGTTCGGCCACCGTCGAGGGCGAGAAGCTGACCGCCGGAGAGGTGAGCGTGCAGGTCGCCGGCATCACCACCGATCAGTCGCGTCGGGACGATCAGTTCCGCGGCAACGTGATGGACACCGACACCCATCCGACAGCCACATTCACCGTCGCCGAGCCGGTCGACCTGTCCGGGCTCCCCGAAGACGGTTCGGTGGGGACGGTGACCGCCCAGGGCACCCTGACGCTCAAGGGACAGTCGCGTCCGGTCACGGTGGATATCGAGGTTCTGCGTTCCGGCGACGACCTCATCGCCTCGGGCAGCATCCCGGTCACCTGGACGGACTTCGGAGTGCAGCCGCCGTCACTGGGCTTCGTGACCGTGGACGGCCGCGGCACCGTGGACTTCCTGATCAGCCTGGCGCACTCCTGACGGTGCCCATCCGGGCGGCCCGAACACGTAGCCGAGTTTGTCTCGCCACGGCCGCGCGTTGCGCCAGTCCCGCCCGATCGCGGCGTACTCATGAGTCTGCAGCTTCCAGATGTTGTACGTCCCGACCGGTTTGGTGAGCCCATAAGTGGGGCGGTGGGTTTCGGCCCGGAAGGTGCCGAACATCCTGTCCCACACGATGAGGATTCCGGCGTAGTTGCGGTCGAGATACTCGGGGTCGCAGCCGTGATGAACCCGGTGATGAGAGGGAGTGTTGAACACGAATTCGATCGGCCGGGGAAGCTTGTCGATTCGCTCGGTGTGCACGAAGAACTGGTAGACGAGGTTCACGGAGAAGCCGATGAAGACCATCCACGGTGGAATGCCGATGAGCGGCAGTGGAATCCACATCACGATCTCGCCGCTGTTGTTCCACTTCTGCCGTAACGCGGTGGCGAAGTTGAAGTACTCACTCGAGTGATGCGCCTGATGGGTGGCCCAGATCAGCCGGATGCGATGGGCCATCCGATGGTAGGCGTAGAAGAGGAGGTCCACTCCGACCAGCAGGATCACCCAGGTGTACCAGGCGTCCGCCGGTAAATGCCACGGTGCGAGATACACCCAGATTGCGGAGTAACCGACGAGTGCCAACAGCTTCCATGCCGCCGTCGTCGCGATGGAGACCGCGCCCATCGACACGCTTGCACGGGCGTCGCGGCGCTCGTATCCACCGGGTGCCGGACGGGACCTGCCGTCGGGCCCGATCGCCGCGTCCTCGAGGTGGCGGGCGGCCAGCCACTCGATGGTGAGGAACACCACGAACGCGGGAACGGCGAGCGTCACAGGTTCGTGAAGTGGCTCGAACAGGGCCGAACTCCACGCCGACATCACGGTGTCCCACATGCGTTCCTCCGCACAGTACGATCGTCCAGTTCACGGTACGTGATGGCGGTCACTCACGGACCCTCGGTGCGCGTTTGCTCCTTTTCATACTCAGGTGATAGGAATTTGGTGTGCACATCACCGCCAAGGTGGACTACGCCGTGCGGACGCTCATCGAATTGGCCGCGGCCGGGCCCTCACCGTCCAAAGCCGAGTTTCTCGCGCACGCGCAGACCATTCCGCACAAATTCCTCGAAGCCGTGCTCGCCGACCTCCGGCGTGGGGGACTGGTGAACAGCAGGCGCGGCCCCGACGGCGGCTACTGGCTGGCCCGTCCGGCGTCGGACATCTCCATCGCCGACGTGATTCGTACCGTCGAGGGCCCGCTGGCCTCGGTGCGCGGCGAGAGGCCCGAGGACGTGGAATACGGCGGGCCGGCGGCCAAGCTGCAAGACGTGTGGATCGCCGTGCGAGTGAACCTGCGTGCGGTACTCGAGAACGTGAGTGTGGCCGACATCGCGGAGCAGCGGCTCCCGGACTTCCTCACCGCACTCACCGCGGATCCCGGCGCGTGGGAGCGCCGCCCCCGCGCGGCTGCACCGGCGGACGAGGACGCACAGTTCGGCTGATCGTGCGGGATCAGGGCTTGCGCGCGAAGTACCCGAACATCGTCACGGACATATGAAAGTCGCCGGTGTGGGCGCCGGACTCCAGCTGCTCGAGAAGGGCTCTCCGCTCAGCGGGGGAGATCGCGCCTTCGGCCACTGCCGCGTCCATCATCATTGTGACCAGCGGACCCGTGGCGTCGCCGGGTTCCTGCATCAGTGCCTGCGAACCTGTGTGCTCGACGACGAGTCCGGCCCGCGTCAACTGACCCGGCAGAAGCCGGCCCGAATACGGATTCGCGGTGTGCGTCAGCATCACGTCGGTGATGCGCGCGAGAACATCGGGATCACCCGGGTGCAGTATCGCCGTTCCCCAGTCGCTGTCGAGGATCACGGCTCTTCCGCCCGGTTTCACGACGCGCGCCACTTCCGCTGCCGCTCGTTCCGGCTCGGTCAAGTGCTGGAAGACCCGCTCGCAGCGCACGGCGTCCAGACTGCCCGTTGCGAAGGGTAGGGAATAGGCGGTGCCGACGACGAACTGCGCCGTCGACCGCGCCGCCTCCGTCCGTTCGCGCGCGAGGAGCACCATTCCGGGATTCGGGTCCAGCCCGATCGCTCGCCCCGCCGCGCCGACGGCACCAGCCATTGCTCGCGTCTCCGATCCGGTTCCGGAGCCGATGTCGAGCGTGTGTTCGCCCGGTTCGAGGTGGAGGGCGTCGTGGGACCAGGCGCGCAGACGTCGGATTCCGGGCCGCTCGGCCTGGATGTCGAGGACGGAGGCGAGTTGTTCGAGGGCGTCTCGGTCTATCTCGTCGGACCGGAACGACAGCGGCACGGCCGAATCTGCCATGAATCCACGGTAGTTCAGCGGTGACGGCGAGCACAGCCGAACGGTCGAGTGGTCAACGTCATAGAAATTGCACTCCTCTGCAAAATTGCAGAGGTCTGCAAGTTCTGTACGGTGGGTGGAGTGATTTCGGAAATGGGACTGCGGGACCGTAAGAAAGCCGCCACCCGCGCGGCTCTCAGCGGTGCCGCCGCGCGCCTGGCCCGGGCGCTGGGCATCGAGTGCGTCACCGCCGACGCCATCGCGTCCGAGGCGGGTGTGTCGACTCGGACGTTCCACAACTACTTCTCCAGCAAGGAAGAGGCGGTACTGGCGCATTTCGAGGAGTCCGTTCACGACTGGGTGAACCTGCTCCGCGCTCGTCCGGAAGACGAGCCGATCTGGGATTCTCTCGAACACGTGGTGGTCCAGATCGTCACCGATCCTGCGAAACCCCTCGAAGAGACCGTCGTGATGATGGAGCTCGTCGAGACCAGCCCCGCGCTGCTCGCGAAGAAGCTCGAGGTGCACCTTCGGGTGACCCGCCTGGTCGGTGAGGTGATCGCCGAACGGACGGGCACCAATATCGACACCGACCTCTACCCCAACCTGCTGCACATGGCAGTCGGCTCGGCATGCAAGGTGTCGCTCGATCTGTGGATGAGCGGCAAATCGGGTGCGAGCGGACCCGAAGAACTGGTCCGCGACGCCATGCGTCAACTCCGTCAGGGAATCCCGCAGCCGTAACCGGTTGCGCCCGAACCCCTCGTTCCACCGACTCAGAAGGAGCCTCCAGTGGCCACCTATCTCTATCGGATCGGCAGATTCGCGTACCGGCGAAAAGGTGCGGTCATCAGCGTCTGGTTGGTGATCCTCGTCCTCATGGGTGTCGGGGCGGCAACACTGTCGGGTCCCACCAAGGACTCGTTCTCCATTCCCGGCACCCCGGCGCAGCAGGCGCAGGACTTGATGGCCGAGCGCTTCCCCGAAGCGGCCGGCAACAACCCCATGGACGCGGTGAGCGCCAGGTTCGTCTTCGCCGCACCCGAGGGGCAGACCCTGGAGAGTGAACAGAGCCGGCAGGCGATGGACGCAGTGCTCGCCAAGGTGCGGGGAATCGAACAGGTCCAGGATGCAGCCAAGGTCGATCCCGCGGTCGCTTCGGGAGCCGACGCCGCGCAGGCACTGGTCAACCCGGTCGAGGCGAACACGCAGCTCCTCGACATGGCGAAGTCCTCCGCCGCGGACAAGGGGATCAGCGAAGAGGCAGCCGTCGCGAACGCACAGGCGCTGTCGCCGCTCAACGCGGACAAGACCGTCGGCTACGTCGAGGTGCCCTTCAAGGGCGACATGGGCGACGTGGACAAGGCTCTGCGCGAACAGATCTCGTCGGCGGCCGACGCCGGCCGCAATGCCGGCCTGACCGTCGAGATCAGTGGATCGGCCGCCAACGATGCCGAACCGCCGGGCGGTGCCACCGAGCTCGTCGGAATCGGTGTGGCGGCCGTGGTTCTGGCCTTGACCTTCGGCTCGCTCGTCGCAGCCGGTCTCCCCTTGATCACCGCGATCATCGGAATCATGATCGGCAGCCTCGGAATCACCGTGGCCACCGGGTTCACCGACCTGAGTTCGATGACGCCCACCCTGGCCATCATGATCGGCCTCGCAGTCGCCATCGACTACTCCCTGTTCATCGTGTCGCGTTTCCGACACGAACTCTCCCTCACGTCGGACCGCTCGGAAGCGGCGGGACGCGCCGTCGGCACGGCCGGTTCCGCCGTGGTGTTCGCCGGTCTCACGGTCATCATCGCGCTCATCGCGCTGCGCGTCGTCGGAATCCCGTTCCTCACGGACATGGGTGCGGCCGCCGCGTTCACCGTGCTCATCGCCGTCATGATCGCGCTCACACTGCTGCCGGCCATCCTCGGGTTGTTCGGGCGCAAGGCATTTGCCGGAAAGATTCCCTTTCTGCAGAGTCGTGACCTCGAAGACGACGAGGGCAAGCCGAGCTTCGCGCTGCGCTACATCAGCGCAGTGGTGCGCAGACCCGCCATTCCGTTGATCGCCGGTGTCGTGCTGCTGGGCGCACTCGCCATTCCCGCGACGGGACTCAGCCTCGCTCTTCCGAGTGAGGGCACAGGCGACCCCGCCACCAGCTCACGGCAGGCCTACGACCTGGTGGGCGAAGGATTCGGTCCCGGCAAGAACGGTCCCCTGCTCGTCGTCGTCGACGCCAAGGACCTCACCTCCGGCACACCGGCTGCCGCGTTCGACGAGGTGGTGAACACCATCTCGGCGCAGGACGACGTGTCGAACGCTCAGATCGTGGGCGTGAACCGGGCGGGTGACACCGCGCAAATCCTGGTGACGCCGACCAGTGCACCCAGTGACCCGGCAACGATGGACCTGGTCAACAACATTCGCGGTGCGGAAACCGCACTGCACGATTCGATCGGCGTCAGCTACGGCGTCACCGGGCAGACCGCCCTCGAAGGCGACGTGTCCGAGACGCTGCAGGATGCGCTGATTCCGTACCTCGCCGTGGTCGTGGGTCTCGCCTTCCTCCTCCTGCTGCTGGTGTTCCGCTCGATACTGGTGCCGCTGACGGCAACGCTCGGCTTCCTGCTCAGCGTCGCCGCCACCTTCGGTGCCACGGTCGCCGTGTTCCAGGAAGGCTGGGGAGGCCTCATCGCCAACCCGCAGCCGATCGTGAGCTTCATGCCGATCTTCCTGATCGGAGTGGTGTTCGGACTGGCGATGGACTACCAGGTGTTCCTGGTGACCCGGATGCGTGAGGAGTACGTCCACGGTGCGACCGCGAAGCAGGCCGTCACCGTCGGCTTCAACCACGGCGCCCGCGTCGTCAGCGCAGCGGCCGTCATCATGATGTCGGTGTTCGCCGCCTTCATCGCCGAACCCAACTCGTTCATCAAGTCGATCGGCTTCGCTTTGGCGGTGGCGGTGTTCTTCGACGCCTTCGTGGTCAGGATGGTGATCATCCCGTCGGTCATGGCGCTCCTCGGCGACAAGGCCTGGTGGATGCCCAAGTGGCTCGACAAGATCCTGCCCAACGTCGACATCGAGGGCGAGAAGCTGCGCCAGGCGCTCCCCGAGTCGGACGACGCGCTAGTAGGCGCTCCGCGCCCGTGAGTGGTTAGGGAGTCTCTGGACTCCTCAACCACTCACGGGGCCGTAGGCCCGGTAACCTTCGAAGATCATGATGACGCGTCAGGATCGCAGCCCATGCTGAACCGCTTGCTCTCCACCTACCTTCGCCCGTACAAGCGGGAACTGATGCTGGTGGTCCTGTTCCAACTGGTCGCGACGGCGGCCGCGCTCTACCTCCCCAGCCTCAATGCCGACCTCATCGACAACGGGGTCACGAAGGGCGACACCGGCTACATCCTGTGGACGGGTGGGGTGATGTTGCTCGTCACCGTCGTCCAGATCGTGTGTTCCATCGGTTCCGTGTACTTCGGTGCGCGCGCGGCCATGGGCTTCGGGCGTGACGTGCGCCGGGCAGTGATGCATCAGGTCGGTAGCTTCTCGTCCCGCGAATTCGGCCGGTTCGGTGCACCGTCGCTGATCACCCGGAACACCAACGACGTGCAGCAGGTGCAGATGCTCGTCGTGATGAGCTGCACGATTCTGGTGATGGCGCCGATCATGTGCATCGGCGGCATCGCGATGTCGATACGCGAGGACGTCGGGCTGGCGTGGATTCTCGCCGTCACCGTGCCTGTCCTCGGATTGTCCATGGGGTTCGTGATCTCGCGGATGGTGCCCGCCTTCCGTGAGATGCAGACCCGGATCGACGGTGTCAACCGCGTCCTGCGCGAGCAGATCACCGGCATCCGCGTGGTCCGGGCGTTCGTCCGTGAACGCTCCGAGATCGAACGTTTCGAGACGGCCAACGAACAACTCACCCAGACCGCCCTCCGCGTCGGCCGCCTCACCGCGATCATGTTTCCTCTGGTCATGGTGATCGCCAATATCACCAGCGTGGCCGTCATCTGGTTCGGTGGGCACGAAATCGACAGCGGCAGTATGCAGATCGGTTCGCTGACGGCGATGCTCAGCTACATCATGCAGATCCTGATGTCGGTGATGATGGCCTCGTTCATCGCGATGATGGCACCGCGGGCGACGGTGTGTGCAGAACGCATCGGTGAGGTTCTGGCCACCGAGTCGACTGTGGTCCCGCCGGCCGAACCTGTCACGCGGATCGAGCATCCGGGGGTGGTGGAGCTGCGCGACGCGCAATTCAAATTCCCCGGCGCCGACGAACCGGTGCTCCGCGACATCAACTTCCGGGCAGAACCGGGCAAAACCACCGCCATCATCGGCGGCACCGGATCCGGTAAGACCACGCTGCTCTCGCTGATCCCCCGCCTCATCGACGCCACGGCCGGCACCGTCACCGTCTCCGATGTCGACGTCCGGCGCCTCGACCTCGACGTTCTGCGGTCGGGGATCGGTTTGGTTCCGCAACGGCCGTATCTGTTCTCGGGCACCGTCGCCACCAATCTGCGGTACGGCAAACCCGACGCGAGCGACGAGGAGTTGTGGCACGCGCTGGAGATCGCGCAAGCCGCCGACTTCGTCCGGGCGATGCCGGAGGGCCTGGACACCCCCATCGCGCAGGGGGGCACCACCGTGTCGGGTGGGCAGCGACAGCGACTGGCCATCGCGCGGGCTCTGGTACGCCGCCCGTCGATCTACCTCTTCGACGATTCGTTCTCCGCTCTCGACCTCACCACCGACGCTCGCCTGCGCGCCGCACTCGAACCGGAAACGGCGGACGCCTGCGTGATCCTTGTGGCGCAACGGGTGTCGACCATCGTGGAGGCCGACCAGATCGTGGTGCTCGAGGACGGCGCCATCGTCGGAATCGGTACCCACGACCACCTGCTCGACACCTGCCCCTGTTACGTCGAAATCGTCGAATCCCAACGATCGATTCAGGAAGCCTTATGAGCGATCGCACGAGCACCGCCACCGCCGAGAAGCCGGCGGGCCCCCGGATCCCGGGGCCGGTCGCGCCGGGAGCGCCCGGCTCCAAACCGCACGCTCTGTGGCCGTCCACCAAGAGGCTGCTGGGGCGGATGCGGCCACATCGCATCGCCGTGAGCACCGTCATCCTGGTCGCCGGGGTGGCGGTGGTGCTCACCTCCATCGCGCCGCGCCTGCTCGGTCAGGGCACCAACATCATCTTCGACGGCATCGTCGGCAAACAGTTGCCGGCGGGAATGTCGAAGGACCAGGCCGTCGCCGCACTGCGGGCCGACGGGCAGGGCACGTTCGCGGACATGGTGTCCGGCATGGCCGTGATACCCGGTGTCGGTATCGACTTCGGTGCGCTCGGTCGTGTCCTCGCGATCGTCCTCGCGTTGTACGTCGGGTCGTCGGTGTTCATGTGGCTGTCCGGGTACCTCCTCAACATCGTCGTGCAGGGAGTGGTGAAGAACTTGCGCGCCGAGGTGGAACGGAAGATCCACCGGCTTCCACTGCGCTACTTCGATTCCCATTCCCGCGGTGACCTACTCAGTCGCGTCGCCAACGACATCGACAACGTGTCGCAGTCGTTGCAGCAGACCATGAGCCAGCTGATCGTGTCGGCCATGACCGTGATCGGCATCCTGGTGATGATGATCGTGATCTCGCCGTTGCTCGCACTCATCGCCGTCCTCACCGTCCCGCTGTCGGTGCTGGTGACAGCGCAGATCGCGAAACGGTCCAAGACGCATTTCGTCGCGCAGTGGAAATCGACCGGGGCGCTCAACGCAGAGGTGGAAGAGGCCTTCACCGGCCATGAACTGGTCACCGTGTTCGGCCGCAGCCGTGAGGTGGAGGCCCGGTTCGAGGAACAGAACGAAAACCTCTACCAAGCGAGTTACCGGGCGCAGTTCATCTCGGGCCTCATCATGCCCGCGATCATGTTCCTCGGAAACCTCAACTTCGTGGCCATCGCAGTCCTCGGCGGCATGCGGGTGGCGTCCGGCACGATGAGTCTCGGTGACGTGCAGGCGTTCATCCAGTACTCCCGCCAGTTCACGCAACCGCTCACCCAGATCGGCGCCATGGTCAACCTCATGCAGTCGGGGGTGGCGTCCGCCGAGCGGGTGTTCGCGATCCTCGACGAGGACGAGGAAGAGCCGGATCTGCTCGACGCCCGGACCCCAGAGCTGGCGAAGGGACACGTGGAGTTCTCGAACGTCTCCTTCAGTTACTCGCCGGAGAAGCCGCTGATCGAAGACCTGTCACTGGTGGCCGAGCCGGGACAGATGGTCGCGATCGTGGGGCCGACCGGCGCGGGAAAGACCACGCTGGTCAACCTCATTCTGCGGTTCTACGACCTCGACGGCGGCAGAATCCTCCTCGACGGTGTCGACATCGCCGAGATGTCTCGGGACGAACTGCGGTCCCGGATCGGCATGGTGCTGCAGGACGCCTGGTTGTTCGGGGGCACCATCCGCGACAACATCGCCTACGGCCGGCCCGATGCCACGGAGGAGGAGATCCTCGCGGCGGCACGGATCACCTACGTCGACCGGTTCGTCCACTCGCTGCCCGACGGCTACGACACCGTCATCGACGAGGAAGGCAGCAACATCAGCGCGGGTGAGAAGCAGCTGATCACGATTGCGCGCGCCTTCATCTCGCAGCCGTCGATCCTGATCCTCGACGAGGCGACGAGTTCCGTGGACACCCGTACCGAACTGCTGGTGCAGCACGCCACGGCGGTCCTGCGCAGCGACCGCACCAGCTTCGTGATCGCACACCGGCTGTCGACGATTCGCGACGCCGATCTGATCGTCGTCATGGAGGACGGACGCATCGTCGAGCAAGGCAGCCATGAAGATCTGCTGATCGCCCACGGTGCGTACTACCGGCTGTACAACAGCCAGTTCGTGGGTGCCGACGTCTGACCGGTCTCCCTATTTGACGAGGGTGAACTGCATGACGTCGATGTGCCCGGACCGGAAATGGGCGGCGCAGCCGAGAAGATACTTCATGAACCGTTCATACATTTCGGATGAGGACAGCTCGATCGCCTCGGCGCGGCGCGCCGTCAGAGCGTCGGCCCAGTGCTCGAGCGTCCGCACGTAGTGCTTCTGCAGGGATTGAATCCGCTCGATCCGGAAGTTCGCCTTGTCGACGGCTTCTTCGATCCACTGTGGTTGGGGCAGTTGGCCACCGGGGAAGATCTGCCGCTTGATGAAGATGTGGAAGAGGGCGTTCTCGCGGGTCACCGGGATACCCATCTCCTTCAGGGCCGACAGGGGATGGCCGATGATCGTGTGCAGGAGCATCCGGCCGTCGTCAGGCAGCATGTCGTGGCAGTTGGAGAAGAAGGTGTCGTACCGTTCGCGCCGGAAGTGTTCGAAGGCGCCGATGCTGACGATGCGGTCCACCTTTTCGTGGTATTCCTCCCATCCCCGGAGATGGACTCGGCCCGTCCGGGGACCGGGATGGTCCGCCAGCAGCCTGCTCACGTGGTCGTACTGGTTACGGCTGAGCGTGAGGCCTTCGACGTTGACGTCGTACTTCTCCATCGCCCGCAACATCGCCGCGCCCCAGCCGCACCCGATGTCGAGAAGGGTCATTCCGGGGTGCAGATCGCACTTGCCCAGTGACAGATCGATCTTCGCGCGCTGAGCCTCCTCCAGGGTCATGTCCTCGCGTTCGAAGTACGCGCAGCTGTACGTCATGGTCGGGTCGAGGAACAGTGCGAAAAAGTCGTCCGAAAGGTCGTAGTGCGACTGCACCTGCCGATAGAAGGGTTTCAACGCTGTGTGCGACATACCTGACCCCTTGTCTCCTCGGGCCGGCCGCCTCCCGGGCGATCCGGAGGACTCCTCGCGCCGACTCTGCCGAGGGGATACCCAAACTTTCCCGGCTGACTCACCCGCGCATACCGGAGGTGAGGAAGTACGCACGGCCGGCCGTGATTGGATACACCAGTGAATGCTGTAGTCCCCACCCCGCCCGATCCGTTCTTCACCGTAGGCACGCGACTCGAGGGCCGGCTGGGCCGGACCGGGACCATTCACACGCCGCACGGGGACATCGCGACACCCTCGTTCGTGGCCGTCGGCACCAAGGCCACGGTGAAGGCGGTGCTGCCCGAAAGCATGAAGGACCTCGGCGCGCAGTCCGTTCTCGCCAATGCCTATCACCTGTACCTGCAGCCGGGACCGGACATCGTCGACGAGGCCGGGGGCCTGGGCAAGTTCATGAACTGGGACGGCCCCACCTTCACCGACAGCGGTGGCTTCCAGGTGATGTCGCTGGGGGTGGGTTTCAAGAAAGTCCTCGCCATGGAGGCCGTCGGCGTGCGATCCGACGACGTGATCGCGAAGGGCAAGGAACGGCTGGCCACCGTCGACGACGACGGCGTCACCTTCAAATCGCACCTGGACGGGTCGCGGCATCGGTTCACGCCCGAGGTGTCGATGCAGATCCAGCATCAGCTCGGCGCAGACATCATGTTCGCGTTCGACGAGCTCACCACCCTGCTGAACACCCGCGGATACCAGGAGAGGTCCGTGGAGCGCACCCAGGCGTGGGCGGTGCGCTGCATCGCCGAACACGAGAAGCTCACTGCCGAGCGGGCGCACCGTCCCTATCAGGCCCTCTTCGGTGTGGTTCAGGGCGCGCAGTACGAGGATCTGCGCAGGCAGGCCTGCCGCGGACTCGAGTCGATTCGCGGGGAGAGCGGACGCGGATTCGACGGATACGGCATCGGTGGCGCTTTGGAGAAGCAGAACCTCGGCACCATCGTCCGCTGGTGCAACGAGGAACTGCCCGAGCACAAGCCCCGGCACATGCTCGGCATCAGCGAACCGGACGACTTCTTCGTGGCCATCGAGAACGGCGCCGACACCTTCGACTGCGTGAACCCGTCACGTGTGGCGCGCAACGCGGCGATCTATCACCCGGACGGCCGCTTCAATATCAACACCAGCAAGAACCGTCGGGCCTTCACGCCGATCGACGAGAACTGCGACTGCTACACCTGCGCCAATTACACGCGGGCGTACCTCCATCACCTGTTCAAGGCCAAGGAAATGCTGGCGTCGACCCTCTGCACCATCCACAACGAACGGTTCACCGTGCGGCTGGTCGACCAGATCCGGGGAAGCATCGAGGGCGGCTACTTCGACGAGTTCAAGGCCGAGACCCTGGGCCGCTTCTACGCCGCGAGGACGTAGGTCGGTTCGCGCTTCTTCACGTAGGCGATGACCCGATACGTGATGGGCATGACCAGTACCTCCACCAAGGTCTTCCACAGGAAACCGACGATCACGTAGTTGACGAAATCGGTCCACGTCGTGATGCCGATGGCGCCGGCGGCGATGGAGCAGAAGATCAGCGTGTCGGCGAATTCCCCGACGACGGTGGAGCCGATCAGCCGTGCCCACAGGTGCTTTTCCTTGGTGCGCTCCTTGATGAGGACCAGCGTCGCCGAGTTCAGCATCTGGCCCACCAGGTAACCGGCCAGTCCGGCGAGCAACAGTCGGGGATAGACACCGACGACGGCGCTGAGGGCGTCCTGGTTTTCGTAGAAATCGGCGGCGGGGAGCTCGATGAGGAGCCAGAAGCAGAACGCGGCGAGAATCAGCGCGCCGAATCCCAGATAGATGGCCCGACGCGTCGACTTGAACCCGTACACCTCGCTGAGGACGTCGCCGACGATGTAGGCGAGTGGGAAGAGGAAGAAGCCGCCGTCGGTGATGACGGGCAGGATCTGCAGCGGCCCGAGGGTCAGCGAAGAATCACTGAAGAATGCGACCCCCTTGGTCGCGCAGATATTCGAGATCAGCAGCGTCGCGGTGAACAATGCGACGAACGTGGGGTAATACCCGCGACTGACGTGCGCGAACGTGGCATGGTCGGCTTGCTCTACGTGCTGATCTGAGGCTGTCACGCCGCAATCCAAGCACTTGCGGGTGGAGTGGCGCGAATCAGGAACGGGTGAACGTACCTTTTGTCCGATCTGAAGCGACGAAAGGTACGTTCACCCGCAGGCGCGACACCAGTGGCAGCGGTCAGCCCTGAACGACGCGCGTACCGCCGGCGAGCTCATCGTGCTTGCCCTGCTTCGTAGGGCTGCTGTTGATCGTCACACCGATGACGATGGCCGCGACCGTGCCGAGGAGCCCGAACAAAAGCCCGATCAGCGGCAGCCCGCCGAGCGCCGAAAGGACGTAGAAGCTGTTCCGGACCAGCGACTGCTGCTGTGTGGGCAGTCCACCGTTCGGTCCTACAACCCGAAGGCCGAAGAGCTGCTTTCCCGGGGTCTGCCCGCGCGTGGTCTCCAGCAGCACGAAGTACCCGACCACTGCGGCCGCGGTGAGAAGGGCACCGACGACGCTACCGAGAACCGAACCGAGTGCCAGCGAGATGATCGTCGTGACGATGGCGGTGGGAATGCCCACGATCAGGCCGTCGATTACGCGCGCACCCAGGCGTGGAAGCAGCTCGCCCGGGCGGGACGTGTCGAACCCGAAATCGGGCTGGGCGAACGGTGCAGTACCGAAAGCCTGCCCCGAATCGAACTGCTGCTCACTGGATTGCTGCCCGTACCGGTGCTCCCCCTGCGGCTGGGCACCGAACGGTTGGTGCCCCTGGTTCGGATCGAATCCGCCAGTAGTCATATTTCCCCCTCGAATCTCGAGTCTGTGTGTCTCGGATGACGCCGAGCACATTACGCATGGCGAGAGTGGGGTTCATGTGACGGATAGAGAAACGGGTGAGCGCGCTTGCCGTCCATGTGGACGGGAAGCACGCTCACCCGCGGTGAGTTCAGGCCGTCAGGCCGAGACGTAACGACCGGTGAGCACGCGGTATGCGTACGTCGAGGCGATGATCGTGAGGGGAATCGTGACGAGCAGTCCCAGTCCGCACGGAATCGCGCCGAGAATATTGATACCGACCAAAGCGAGAGCCAGCAGGAGAAGCGGTCCCACGTTCTGGGAAATGATTCCGAAGCTGGACTTGATACCGGTGACGGCGTCCTGATTCTGGTCGATCACGAACTGCAGCGTCCACCACGTCAGGAAGACGACGATCAGACCCGGAATGACGAGCAGGATGAAACCGATGGTGGACAGCACACCGACGATGAGGCTCGCGATGATGATCGCACCGACATTCGTGAACTGGAAGAACGATCCGAAGGCAGGCTTGTTGCCGTCCACCTCGTGGAGCGCTCCCCGCACGAGGGCGGCATTGATCAGGTAACCGACCACCGTGGTGACGAGCGTTCCGATGATTCGCCACACCGTGAAGGTGTCGGAGAGATCGGAGGACGTGCTGAAACCGCCGAAGATCAGGTTCAAGACGACCTGGATGACCGCCGCGACCAGCATGATCCCGATCCAGATGAGCGCGTTGTCCTTGAACTTGTTCCAGCCGTAGCTGATCGCGTTGCCCACCGACAGCTGTCCCGGTGTCTGGCCGGGGGCGCCGTAACCCGTTACGGGCGGAGGAGGCGGATATCCACCCGGCGGCGGACCCTGTGGAGGCGGTGGGTAATTACCCTGCGGCGGTGGGTAATTTCCGCCCTGTTGGGGTGGATAATTTCCCCCCTGCTGCGGAGGTGGGTAATTCCCGGGAGGCGGCGGGTAGTTTCCGCCGGGGGGCGGCGGATATCCGCCGGGAGGTGGTCCCTGCGGCGGCGGTGGGTAATTCCCGGGGGGTGGCGGATATCCGCCGGGAGGTGGTGGGGGATTGCCCTGCGGAGGGTATCCGCCCTGATCACCGCCCTCTGGTTTGTCGTTCGGGTCGTATCCACCAGTCGTCATGTGTTCCCCTCAGCAAGAATTGAGTGCTTGCGTATGACAGTGCGAATAGACACTACGTGGACGAACCTTTACTTGCCCACCTTTGGACCGCTTCTTCTCGAGGCGATTTCATGCCTTACGCTGGTAAACGTGACTAATTCTGGGGGATCGGACAACTCGAATCCGGACGGCGGCCAATACCCGCCCGGCTACGGCGAGGTACCGGGTTTGCCTCGGGACGGATACGGGGTCGACGCCTCCGGCAACCCCACGTATTCGGCACCTACCGAGAAGTATCCCGACTACCAGCAGCCGGGCGCCTACGGAACGTCGCCGGCGCCGGAAAGCCAGGGGCAGTACGGAAGCCCCAATCCCCCTGCCACGCCGAACCAGTACGGTGGCACCCATCAGTACGGCGGTTCGCCTCAGCCGTACGGGACACCCAACCCATACGCGGCACCGAACCAGTACGGCGGGCAGGCACAGTACGGCGGGCAGAATCAGTATGCCGCCCCGAACCAGTACGGTGCCCCGACTTCGGGGTACGGGCCCCCGAATGCGTATGGCGCGCCGTATGCGCAGCAGCCTGGAACCAACGGGCTGGCGATCGCCGCACTGGTCGTCTCGATCGTGGGCGGCTGCGTCTACGGTCTCGGGGCCATCGTCGGCATCATTCTCGGGGTCGTTGCACTCGGTCAGATCAAGCGGTCCGGGGAACAGGGCCGGGGACTCGCGATCGCCGGCATCGCCCTCGGCGCGGCGTACATCCTCGGGTGGATTCTGTTCTTCCTCGTCATGGTGATTGCGGCGGCGTCGTCGGGAGTGTGATCACCCACGGCTCGCGCGGCAGCCGAGCCGGTTCGAAACGGTCGAGCAGCCCGGCCAGGTCCACTTCCTCGTCGGGCGCGGTGAGTCGCAACGAGGTGGCCAGCATGGCGAGTACCTGACGAGGGGTGCGCCCCAAAGCCTTCTGGTCGCCGAGCGTGACGGCACCGGCGCGCTTGGCCAGTCTCCGGCCTTCCTGGTCGAGGGCCAGGGGGACGTGGGCGTACTGGGGCGCCGTCAGTCCGAGCAGTCCGGCCAGGTAGGCCTGACGGGGCGCCGACGACAGCAGATCGTCGCCGCGCACCACCTGGTCGACGCCCTGGGCTGCGTCGTCGACCACCACCGCGAGGTTGTACGCGGGTGTGCCGTCACCGCGCCGCAGCACGAGGTCGTCGACCATCCCGGAATAGCTGCCGTGCAGCAGATCGTCGATCGTGAACGACCCGACCTCGGCGCGCAGGCGCAGGGCGGGGGGACGGCCACCGGCCCGCCGCGCGTCGCGTTCTTCCGGCGTCAGGTTTCGGCAGATGCCGGGATACGCACCGTGCGGTCCGTGGGGTGCGGACGGGGCCTTCAGTATTTCCCTTCTCGTGCAGAAGCACTCGTAGGTGAGGCCGGCCGACTCGAGTCGGGTGACCGCGTCCCGGTAGTGCTCGAGCCGGTCCGACTGCACCATGAGGTCCTCGTCCCAGTCGAGGCCGAGTTCGCGGAGATCTGCCAGTTGCTGCTCGCGGGCGCCCGGGCGGACGCGGTCGAGGTCTTCGACGCGCATCAGGAAACGACGGCCGGTCGACCGCGCGAACAGCCACGCCAACAGGGCAGTGCGGAGGTTCCCGAGGTGCAGGTCTCCCGACGGGCTGGGCGCGAATCGGCCCGCACCGGCGGTGGCGTTGTTCGGCTCCGCCTGGGAGAGCGGCGTTATCGGGTGCGGCGACTGGGACATCGGCGAGGCGGTGGGGTCAGCTGGCCAGTTCGATCGCCGACGTCGTCGGCACGACCTCGGCGCCTTGCAGAACCATGGCAATCTGGATGTCGAGGGCGTGCTCGAGGTACTCCGGCGGGTACAGGCCGGGGCTTCCGAGCGCATGGAGCGCGAGGCCGTCGACGGCGGCGAGCAGCAACGCCGCGCGTGTTTCGGCCTCGTGGACGCCCATGCCGATCAACACCGCGGACAGCTTGGTACGGATGGTGAACAGGGTCGTGCGGCGAATCTCGGCGAGCGAGGCCGAGGTGGCCGCACGGACGGCGAACCCGGCCATGACGTGGGCCTCACGGGACCTGGCCTCGTCGAGCGGAAGTAGCTGTGACAAGGCCGAGAACAGGCCGCGGGCGGGGTCGCCGTCCTGATCCACGTCCGCCAAACGGGTGAGCAATTTGTCGACGAGAGTCCTCAGGGCGAAGGCGAACATCTCGTCCTTGGTGGAGAAGTGATGCTGCACGGCGCCGATGGACACGCCCGCCCGCTTGGCCACCTCCCGCACGCTGGCACCCTCGAGGCCTGCCTGGGCCGCGACATCGAACAGGGCTGCCGCGAGGTGCTCTGGACTGGTCGAGGAGTATCGGCGTTCGCGCATGGATAGAACATTACTTGCGTATTGAATCAATACACATGTCAGGTGCCTCTGTGTCGCAACGTGTCGCGTGTGACCAATGGGTTCAGCGCTGCTCGTAGGCCGGAAACAGATCACACCGATGGGGTGCACGGTCTACCCCAACCAGGTCGGCGACATCGACGTGGTGGTCAACAACTTGCCGGACGAGCGAGTCGTACTGGTCGCGCACGACGCGTCCGGTCCGCCGGCCATCGACTGGGCGCTGCGGAACCCTGAGCGGGTCGAGGAGCTGGTCCTGCTCAACACCTACTACGAGTGGACGATCGGCCTTCGACGGGCCACATGCCATCGTGCTGTACTCGACTCCCGGGCTCAACGCGATCGCCCGTCGCCCGTCGCCCGTCGCCCGTCGCCCGTCGCCCGTCGGCTGTCGGCGATGCGACCCGACCTCGAGCGGCGCCTCTTCCACTACCAGGGGGGCTCATTCATCCGCGACGGTGACGCACGAGCTGGACTCGTCCCGCAGCTGTTCGAGCAGTTTCGCGCGTCACGTCCGGCGTTCTGGCGGGCACACCTCCGGCATGCTCGGCCGGGTGGTTTCCCGGCGGTTCAAGGCCCGCCAGCTGCAGCATTTCCACCGTCCCGTGCGGATCATCTTCGGCGTCAGCGACAGCCTGGGCGTCGCCCGTAACGTGCTCACCGACCGGCTCGAGCGGTTGGTGGAGGCGGGTGTGCTGGAGCGCGTCGAGTATCAGCAGCGTCCGCCTCGCTTCAAGTACCGGCTCACCGCGGTCGGCCTCGAACTCTGCACGCCGGTGGTCGGACTCACGCATTGGGGTGACCGGCACCGGTCGGGGCCGGACGGCCTACCGCGGCTGACCCGGCACCGTGAGTGCGGTGGTCAGCTGCACGCCGAGCTGGTGTGCGAGCAGTGCGGCGAGACTGTTGCCGGCACCGAACTGGAACTGCCGCCGGGGCCCGGACTACGAACAGACCCCCTTGCTGCCGGTTAGCTTGCGCGCAATGGGGTAGGAGAGGGACCCGGATGATCGACGTGCGCCTCGAGTCCGACGTGCATGTCAGGTGGCCGGAATGACGGCGCGGGGCATGTCGGCCCGCAACTCCACATCGGTGACGAAATCACCGTCACCGGGCTCGTAGCGTCGCTGCGGGTCGAAATCTTCCACGCGGAAACTGTTCAACGCGGGGGAGTGCGTGGTCACCGCGAGGGTGCCGCCGTCGAGGTCGAACTGGAGCAGCCGCTGGAAGCCGGTCTCCCGGCGGTTGTCGACCCGGAAGTTCTGGTAGTCGGCGAGCAATTCCACCACGGTGCGGTCGGTGTCCCCGACCTTTCTGTCGGTGACCGTCGTCTGCCCGTCGACATGTCCGGCGAGGACGAGGAACACCGTATCGAACGGCACGACGAGCCGGTTCCAGATCTGCTGTCCGGCGCTTCCGCCGATGTCACCGAAGCCGCTCATCCGCAGGGAGCCGTCCTCGTCGAGGTAGTAGTGGCTGCCGATCATCACATTGCGGTCCGGGTGCGCGGCGAGAACGTCCTCCGCCCACTGCAGTACCCGCTCGGGCGGGTTGTAGCCGATGTACAGCATCAAGAACTTCGCACCTGCGAGGTCGAGCAGGTCGTAATGGGCCGAATTGTCGGTGTCCGTCACCGACCCGCCCCAATACGGCCTGTCCCGGTATCGCCACGGGCCGAAGAACTCGTTGTAGAGGGCGTGGTTCTTCTCATGCTCGCCCGGGATCAGGCGGCCGCCGACATTCCACAGATTGTCGTGATTGCCGGGCAGGACGCCGTGCGGGATGCCGGCGTCTTCCAGCGTCGACATCGCTTTGTCCGCCACTTCGAATTCGGGGCGGGCGCGAGTGTCGGGCGCGCCCGGCCGAATCCAGCTCTGGACCAGGTCGCCGGTGTGCATCGAGTACGCGATCTTCCGGTCCGCGGCATTGTCGGCCGTCCAGCGGGTCATGCTGTCGAACACCGCGGGATTGTCTCGGGACACGTACTGGGTGTCGGTGATGTGCTGAATTGCGAAGTCGTAGGACGCCGGATCTGCGAATTGCTGGTCGGCCTCGGAGTTGGCATCGCGGAAGGAACGGTCTCGGCGTGGACTGTCGATCACGAGGATCTGGGCCGAATCGGCACCCTCGATGCGGGTACTCAGCCTCACCGGACCGCCCGGAACGTCGGGTCGCGCGGTGGCCACCGGCTCACCCCAGCTGCCCGCCTGCTCATCCCAGACGTGCAGTGCCACGTCGTCGAGGTTGACCGAACGGCCCTCCCAGACCACTTCGTTGGCAAGAGCGCCCGGTGCGAACGTGACCTCGTATCGCATGTACGGGTACTCGTCGAAGCGGTGGGTGGTGGCCGATGTGCGGTCCGATTCGGCACCGGGCACACGACCGGACGGCGTGAGGTCGTCGGTGATGCCGGCGAACATGACCGCGGAGTGCAGTGGAGTCGAATTGAGCAGCCCCCGCGACGCCAGGCCCTGGGCGCCGCGGGGCTCCGGTTCTGCGCCGGCGACCCCGTCGCTGCTGAGCACACCGGCAACCAGCGACACGGTCATCAACGTGGCTAACCTGCCCGGCACACTCATGACCTGAGGTTACAAGTGTGGCCGGGACGGCGCCGATCGTCAGGCCTTGCGCCCGAGGAAGCCCAGAAGTCGGGTCTGCTCGTCCGCGTCCGCGGGCACTTCGACGGCCGGCCCGCATACACCTGCCATGCGGATGTTGTCGCCCAGTTGCTCGGCGACGGTGCGTACCCACGCGAGGTCATCGGCGGGGATCGTCTCGTCGAGCCCGGTGGCCCGCGCGAGGTCCCATCCGTGGACCACCAGGTCGAAGCAGTAGAAGCTGCCGACCGTGTCGGCGAGGGTGGTGCGGCCGAAGTGTCCTTCGTATTCGCGGCTTCCGCGCTCGGGGTCGTCAAGGATGTCCTGCATGCCGTCCCGGGTGGCCGCCCACGCGGCGGTCGGATCCTCGTCGACGGAAGGTCCGGCGGGCAGCTCGAGGTCGACCACGGTGACGATGTACCGCTGGGTGTCGATTACGTGGCGCAGGAGGTCGCGGGCGGTCCAGCCCTCGCACGGCGACACATTGTTCCACCGGTCGGCGGGCACGGATTCGACGCGAGCGGTGAACTTCTCGGCCAGATCTCGGTAATGGGCGGCGGGGGTGTCCGTTGTCGAAGTCATGCTGCCGATTCTTCCCCTCCGAAGCGGTCGAGGGCTTGAACATTTCCGACATCGACGACGGAGGCGCTGCCGTGCCAGCCGGGTGCCTCGCTCGCAAGCAGGTCGGAGGGGGTCAGTGAGGAGATCCGGCGGCACTCGCGGGACAGATGCGCCTGATCGCTGTAACCCGAGGTGGCGGCGAGTTCGGCCAGGCTCCTTCGCTTTCCGGACTGGGCCAGCGCCATGAACCGCTGAAGCCGCAGGATTCCGCGCAGGGTCGCTGGGCCGTATCCGAACGCGTCGTTGCACCGCCGCTGTAGTTG
This sequence comes from Rhodococcus sp. ZPP, assembly GCF_017656075.1. Classification (NCBI taxonomy): domain Bacteria; kingdom Bacillati; phylum Actinomycetota; class Actinomycetes; order Mycobacteriales; family Nocardiaceae; genus Rhodococcus; species Rhodococcus sp. ZPP. The sequence continues at coordinate 2,773,126 of NZ_CP058638.1, read as the reverse complement.
CCGTTCGGTGACTGACGTGGCGTCGGCGAGCGCGCCCACGGTCCAGGAGTGACGAGCCAGCGCCCGGCGCACGTGGCCGATCAGCGGATCCGCTTCGCGTCGGCTGCCGCGCAAGGATCGCACGGCGTTCTCGAACAACGTGATTCGCTCGTCGCTTCCCGCCGCGTTGTCCAGCCGGTCGGTGAGTGCTCGTTCCCAGCTCGAGCCGAGGACGTCGCCCAGCCCGACGCGGATGTTACGTACCTCGGACGCCGGGGTTCGGAACAGTGGCGAAGCGGCGCCCGGCCGGAAACGCACGCCCACCGATTCGGTGCCCGGCGGCAGGGTGAACGACCAGGCCGATGTTTCGGGACCGCAGAGCCGGATGCCGATCCCGCGAATCCACAGAATGTCCATGCAACCGTCCGGCACCAGCAGGTGCTCGCCCTCGGTGCGCGCCGACCAACCGCACACCAGGGTGTCGGTGAGGTCGGACGACGGTGAGGTCGGCGTGTACCAGCCCATGACAGGGAGCGTAGTCACGCGCACCGACATCTGCCGCTGTCGCGGCATCACGCGAAACTGCCCGCACCGGCGGACAACTCGAGGTGAACTGTAGGCACGGGTCCGTCGAGGTTCCCCGGAGGCCCGCCATACCGCCGTCACAGAGAACGAGGACTCCATGAGACGAACATGGGCGCTGGCCGCAATCGCCGCCGTCAGCCTGGCTTTCTCGAGTTGCGCGTACGACAGCACCGACTCCGGCGATACGGGCGGGAACGCACCCGTGTCGCCGACTCCGACATCGCCACCTGCGTCCCCCAGTGAACCCGTCCTGAAGATGGGCCCGACGACCATCGGTGAAGTGGTTGTCGATACCGGTGGGATGACGGTCTATGTGTACGACAACGACGAGGTCGGGTCGGGCGCGAGTTCGTGCCGTGGCCCCTGCCTCGAATCATGGCCGCCGGTCACCAGCGTCACCGAGAATCCTGTCGTCCAGGGTTTGCAGGAGGTCGTCGTCGACACCATCCCGGCGGCGGACGGTACCCACCAGCTGACCGTCAACGGGCGGCCGGTGTACCGCTACAAGGACGACAACGAGCCCGGGGACGCGTTCGGACAAGCCGTGGGCAGTGTCTGGTGGACCCTCGACTCCTCGGGTAACCCTGTCACGACGACTGCCGGCGGCGAGTAGCGCTGTCAACCGTCCGGTGGACGAGGACGGTCAGCGCAGTGGCCGGCACCGCCGCGAACCACAGGGCGTCCAATCCGACCCAGCGGTGGGCGAGGGTGCCCGTCACCGCGCCCGCCACCAGCCCGATCCACAGCGCGAAGTGACGTAGCCACGCCCAGCGGGAGCCGCCGAACATGGCGGCCGCGAGTCGGTGCCCCATCTTTACGAGGGCACCGGTCATGTACGTGAGTCCGACGGTCACCTCGCCGTCGCGCTGGAAGAAGGAGTTCTCGGCCCCCATCGCGAGCAGCATGGCGCCGACAGCCACCGTGCTCGCATCGAGGCTCGCGGCGAGAGACCCTGCGAGGAGCAAGCCCGACACCGCCGCGAGCACGGTGCTCTTCACCGGTAGGTTCCGCCGGTCTGCGAGGTGGACGATCGTTGCACCCAGCACGGTCCCCAGGACGAACACGCCGATGACGGCGGCGGCCGTCAGCGCATGCGCCCAGGTTCCTTCGGCGAATCCGACGCTGAAGCGGGTGAGATTGCCGCTCATGAACGCGACGAAGAACCCACCGAGGGTGATGAATCCGAGAGCGTCGACGTATCCGGCCAGGACGGACAGAACGACGGCGAGGGTGAGCATCCGCCTGCTGTCGTCGATCGGCACAGCACTATCCAACACCGTGCAGAAACACTGTGGCGTAGAAACTCACTTGCGTAGAAACACAGTGACGGGAAAACACAGTGGCCCCCGATCCGAGATCGGGGGCCACTGTAGTGGAAGGTCAGGCGAGGGGAACGCTCGGCTCAGGAGGTGCCGAGGGCGGGCGCGATCGTGCCGGCCCAGGACTCGTGCAGCCGGTCCTGCCAGTAGTTCCAGGTGTGGAGGCCTTCATCGGTGATGCGCGTCTGCACCTTGGCGCCGGCGCGCTGCGCGGCGGGAACGAAGGTCCTGCTGCTCAGGCCGGCGGCGGTCTCGAGGGGAACGGTCTGCGAGAACTTCACCGGGTCGAAGTGATCGCTGTCCGGGTCGACGGTGGGATCGCTCGCCGCGCCTGCACCGGAGGAGATGTAGACGGACTTGCCGCGCAGGGCGCCGACGTTGAGCAGCGGGTCGTTGCGAATCCACGCCGGTGACGGCCAGAAGCCCCACATGTTCGACGCGTTGCCGCCCATCTGGGCGACGGAAACCTGAATGCCCTGGGCGAAGCCGGGGGAGCTGGCCGTCGGGTATCCGCTGTAGGAGGCGACCGCTTTGTAGAAGTCGGGACGATGGATGGCGAGGTTCAGCGCGGAGGTGCCGCTCATCGACAGGCCGGCCACGGCGTTGTTCACCCCGTCGCTGCCGAACTGCGACGCCATCACCGGGGGCAGCTCGTTGGTGAGGAAGGTCTCCCACTTGACGCGGCCGAGCTTGGGATCGTCGCGCTGCCAATCCGAGTAGAAGGTGCCGCCGCCGCCGAACGGAATGACCACGTTGACGTGCTTGCCGGCGAAGAAGCTCTCCACGTCGGTCTCGATCAGCCAGCCGTTGTTGTCGTCCGGTGCCCGCAGCCCGTCGAGCAGGTACAGGGTAGGGGCAGGACCACCGCCCGCGGCCTTCAGCACCTTCACGGGAATGTGCTTGTCCATAGAGGGTGAATACACCGAGATCAGGGCCGAGTCGGCATGGGCGATGCCGGCTCCGGTCAAAGCGGATGCGAGGCCCGACGCCAACACTGCGACGAGGCCCACGATCAACGCGCGGGTGCGACGAATCGCCATGGAATTGTCCCTTTATCTCGTACCGACACACACTGCGCCACGAACGATAACAGGAAGATAACTACTCTGCGTATTCAAGAAGGCCTGGATGTGAAGCGAAAAGAACCCCTGCGAACCGCTTTTCAGCAGTTCGCAGGGGTTCCTGTGGCGGAGGATAGGGGATTTGAACCCCTGAGGGCGTTAACCCAACCCGCGTTCCAGGCGAGCGCCATAGGCCACTAGGCGAATCCTCCGTGGAGGAGCATACCCAACGACCCCGCCTCGGTGTTAAACGGCCAGGTGAAAGCGCGGTTCTACGCCCAATGCAGCAGGGTCAGCGAGTGTTCGGCCAGCGGCACCGACCGGTTGCACGAGGTGTCCGGATCTGCGACGGCGTCCAGGCCGAAAGTCGTGTCGATCAGGAGGGTGCCCGAGTCGGTGGTGAACTCGAGGATGCACTGGTACTTGCTCTCGGCGAGGGCGCGACCTTCGTTTCCGAGCACCTCGATGATGCGCAGGGGCTTGTCGGGGGCGGCGGAATCTGTGGTGGTGACGGTCACGGTGTTCAGCGTCTCGGGCCGGCCCCACGTGCAGCTGCGACGCTCGTCGGCCTCGACCGGCGTGCCGTCGCCGACGTCGGCCGTCAGCAAGGGGTCCAGCGTTGACTCGTCGGCCAACGTGCACGGGTCCACCGCATCCCAGCGCACTGCGTCGTCCGAGGTCGGCTCGTCGTCGCCCCCTCCGCACGCCGACAGCGCCGCCACGACGCTGCAGAGTGCCACCGCCCGCGCGGCCCTTCTCCGATACATCCCTCAAATCCCATCGGTCTTTCGGCCCGAGGTGGCCGAATGCGGTGGCGACCGTAGCACCGGGCCCCGGTTCCGGGGTGGATCCCTGCGGCGGTTCGGGGCCGTCTACACTCTGTGGTGGATCCCGCGCGGCGCGCATCCTGTGAACTCCCCCAGGGCCGGAAGGCAGCAAGGGTCAACGGGCTCTGCCGGGTGCGCGGGGTCCCCTATCTTTCGCATACCCGACTCATCACGTCGGTGAAAGGCCGCTCCTGATGCCCAACCAGACCCAGATCGGGTTGATGAGCCATGAGGAACTACTTTCCGAGCACGAGCGTCAAACTGCGAATTATGCGCAGTTGAAGACCGAGAAGCTCACGCTCGATCTCACCCGAGGCAAACCCTCTCCCGAACAGCTGGACCTGTCGGCGGAGCTTCTGACGCTGCCGGGTGACGGCGACTTCCGGGACGGCAACGGCACCGACTGCCGCAACTACGGCGGCCTCGCCGGCCTGCCCGAACTGCGGACCATCTTCGGCGAGTTGCTCGGCATTCCCGTCGAAAATCTCCTCGCCGGAAACAACGCGAGCCTCGAGATCATGCACGACGCGGTGGTGTTCTCGCTGCTGCACGGAAATCCCGATTCCCCGCGACCGTGGTCGCAGGAGCCCAAGGTCCGGTTCCTCTGCCCGGCGCCCGGATACGATCGCCACTTCGCGATCACCGAGTCCTACGGCATCGAGATGATTCCGGTGCCGATGCGACCGGACGGCCCCGATGCGGACCTCGTCGCCAAGCTTGTGGCAGGAGACCCGCAGATCAAGGGCTTGTGGGCGGTCCCCAACTATTCCAACCCCACGGGTGTCGTGTACTCGGAGGATGTGGCGCGGACTTTGGCCACGATGCCCACCGCGGCCCCGGATTTCCGGTTGTTCTGGGACAACGCCTATGCGGTGCATCCGCTGTTCGGGGAGACGGCGCCGTCGCTGGACATCCTGGGCATGGCCGCCGAGGCCGGCCACCCGAACCGTCCGCTGGTGTTCGCGTCGACGTCGAAGATCACGTTCGCGGGCGCCGGTGTCAGCTTCTTCGGTGCCTCTACCGAGAACCTGGCGTGGTATCAGAAGTACTTCGGCAAGAAGAGTATCGGTCCCGACAAGCTGAACCAGCTCCGTCACCTGCGATTCTTCGGCAACGCGGACGGTGTCCGGGCGCACATGGAGAAGCACCGTGAGCTCCTGGCACCGAAGTTCGCGTTGGTGCTGAAGATCCTCGAGGACCGTCTCGGGGCGTCGAAGGTGGCGTCGTGGACGGAGCCGAAGGGTGGTTACTTCGTGAGCCTCGACGTCGTGGAGGGCACGGCCAAGCGGGTGATCGCCCTGGCGAAGGACGCGGGTATCGCGCTCACCGCTGCCGGATCCGCGTTTCCGTACGGCATCGACCCCGAGGACAAGAACATTCGGCTCGCGCCGAGCTTCCCGTCCACCGAGGAGTTGGGCAAGGCGATGAACGGCGTCGCGACCTGCGTTCTCCTCGCGGCCACCGAGGCGCGTCTCGATGGATCGCACTCCTAGTCGTCGCAGTCCTAGGAGTGCGCTCGGCTACATCCGGGCGTTGCGCGCCATCACGAAGCTGTACACGCCGTAGGCGGCGATGCCTAGTGCGGCGAGGACCAGAAGCACCTGACCGTACGGCGCCGAGCCGAGTGTTTTGACTGCGCCGTCGAGGCCGGTGGCCTTGGAAGGGTCGGACCTCAGCACGGCCACGATCACGAGGACGCCCGCACCGGCGATCACCAGCCCCTTCGCGACGTATCCGATGACGCCGAGCGGCTCCACGAGCTTCGAGGGCTGACCTTTCAGATCGTCGCAGAAATTCTTCGACGCCCCCTTGTAGATGTGATACCCGCCGATCGCGATGGCCACAAGAGCCACCACGATGAGAAGGGCCTTGCCTGCCCCGGACTCCATGAGCCGAGCGCTCAGTCCCGCATTTTGCTGACCGCTCGACTTCCCGGCGCCGCGGGCGAACTGAACCGCAGAGAAGGCGAAAGCGAAGTAGACCAAGGCCAGGCCGAACGCCTTCGCGCGGTCCATCAGCGACGGACCTTCCGGATCGCCCTGCGATCCCTCGGTGACATGCGGTCCGAGCACGGTCTCGGCCAGCCGCCAGAGCGCCATTGCGACGAACGCCACCGCGGCTACCCACAGGACGAACCGGCCACCCGGTTTGGAAGCCAGCGTGCCCAGTGCCCCGGACTGGTCGGCGTCGCCACCGTTGCCGAACGCCAGCTGAATGATGATGTATGCAACCAGGAGATGAACGAATCCGCTCATCACGTGTCCGGCACGGGCAACCCGTTCGAAGGTGGTGCTGTCTGTCGCACGATCGACCGCTCCACTGAATCCGCCGGCTCGGTTGGCTTCGTTCGGGGCCATCGGGTGTCCTTCGGGTCGCGCGAATGGACCGAAGTCCCTGGAACCTAGAGGTACCCGGCAACGGCCGCGCCGACACGCGGTGTGGTCAGCGGCGCGGAGGCTGCGTCCCGGATTGAGGTGCGCCGGGATCGATGGTGAGGTCGTCGGTGTCGGCGAAAACCAGGCGTCCGTCGTCGAGGGCGATGGCCCATCGATGCGCGGGAGCCCATTCGTGCCCACGTTCGGCGTCGGTCAACGCGGCGTAGTCCTCGATGACGTGACCGGTCTGTGCCTCCTCGGACTGCCGGCGTACCAGCACCCGCACACCCACAGCGACGTTTGCGGGCGCCGGTTTCTTCTCGCTCGTGTTGTCGGGCATTGCTCTCACCCTCTCGCTCGGCGGATACCTCGGATCATATGCACATTCCCGCATGACCGACGAACGATAAGGACTGCTTTCGTATACACATCCCCTCCTCCGTGACCACGACCCGTCGTAGAAGGCAGGGCCGGACGGGCGCTGTGACGGGACCGGTATAAAACCCTACGCGCGAGTAATGCAGTGCTGTGGACAACTCTGTGGACAACTCATGCAATGAACCTGTTGACTCCCGGCCGGATGGGCGTGGTGGCAGGATCGACCCCATGGCACGCACGTTGAATCTCGTCGGTGATCCGGAGGCGGACGCTCTTCTGGCGAGTGACCCCCTTGCCCTGCTGATCGGAATGCTGCTCGATCAGCAGGTTCCGATGGAGACGGCGTTCGCGGGCCCGAAGAAGCTTGCGGATCGTCTCGGCGGGCTCGAGGTGCATCGCATCGCGGAGATGGATCCGGAGGAATTCGCCGCCGTCTGTGCACAGACTCCCGCGGTGCATCGGTTCCCCGGTTCCATGGCCACGCGCATCCAGTCGCTGTGCGCGTTTCTCGTCGAGAACTACGACGGCAGCGTCGAAGCGCTGTGGACCGACGGCGATCCCGACGGCAAAGAGGTTCTGAAACGGTTGAAGGCGCTGCCCGGCTACGGCGACCAGAAGGCCCGGATCTTCCTGGCACTGCTCGGCAAGCAGATCGGGGTGGAACCCCACGGCTGGCGGGAAGCCGCCGGCGACTACGGTACGGACGGTTCCCGCCGGTCGATCGCAGACGTCGTCGACGAGAAGAGCCTGCACGAGGTCCGCGAGTTCAAGAAGGCCGCCAAGGCCGAGGCGAAGAAGGAAGCCGCCGCGAAGAAGAAGTAGCCGCTACTCGGAGTCCTTCCGTTCCTCGTCCAGGTGCCGACGGCGTTCGCTCTCGTGCATCCACGGGAACACGCTGTTGCCCTGACCGCCGCCTCCAGGTCCGTGGCCGAGGACGCCGTGCTCGTACGCCGATTCGGCGTGCAGGGCCAGGTCGATTCCCGAGGATTCGTCCTCCGCACTCACCCGGAACCCGAAGGCGCGGTCGATGAGCTTGCCGAGCGCGTAGGTGACACCGAAGGCGTAGAGGGCGACGACGACCACGGCTACTACCTGCTTGCCGAGTTGCGCGAAACCGCCGCCGTACAAGAGGCCCTCCGCACCGCCCGTCATCACTTCGGTGGCGAGTAGGCCGATCAGGATCGTGCCGACGATGCCGCCGACCAAGTGGACGCCCACCACGTCGAGGGAGTCGTCGTAGCCGAGGCGGAACTTCCATCCGACGGCGAACGAACAGACCACACCGGCGACCGCCCCGACGACGGACGCGCCGAGCATGCTCACCGTTCCGCACGAGGGCGTGATCGCGACCAGGCCGGCGACGACACCGGACGCGGCGCCGAATGTGGTGGGGTGTCCGTCTCGCTTCTGTTCCACGAGGAGCCAGCCGAGCAGGCCGGTGCAGCCGGCGACGAGGGTGTTGAGGAAGATTGCGGCCGCGGTGCCGTCGGCGGCGAGGGCGGAGCCTGCGTTGAAACCGAACCAGCCGAACCACAGCAGCCCGACACCCAGCAGCACCAGGGGCAGGTTGTGCGGGCGCATCGATTCCGAACGGAAGCCGAGGCGCGGGCCCAGAACCAGGGCCAACGCGAGGCCGGACGCACCGGAGACGATCTCGACGACCAGCCCGCCCGCGTAGTCGAGGGCGCCGAACTGCGCGATCCAGCCGTCCGGGTTCCACACCCAGTGGGCGACGGGCGCGTACACGAGAAGGGCCCAGATCGGGACGAAAACCATCCATGCCGAGAACTTGGCGCGGTCGGCGATCGCTCCGCTGATCAGCGCGGCGGTGATGATCGCGAACGTCAGCTGGAACGTCGCGAAGAGGATCTCGGGAACCTGCCCGTGAACCGTGGTGGGGTCGATGCCCACCATCCCCAGATGCTCGAAGCCGCCGATCAGGCCGCCGCCGATGTCGTCACCGAAGATCAGGGAGTATCCCGCCACCAGCCATGCCACGGTGACCAGGGCGATCGACACGAAACTCATCATGATCATGTTCAGGACACCGGTGGATCTCACCATCCCGCCGTAGAACAGGGCGAGACCCGGGGTCATCAACAGGACCAGCGCGGTACTGATCAGCAGCCAGGCGGTTGCTCCGGCGTCGATTGCAGGCACGACATTCTCCTCACACGCTCGGACGGAACCGTGCGCGGAAAGTCACGATGACCGTGACCCGTTTCGGGTGTGCTGCCGACGCGTTGCGAACGTGTTACGCAATTCACTCATTCGACGAGTGCCGGGTGTGAAGTGACGGGTGTGGCGACGACGGATCGGGTGTGGCTGTGGACCCGACCACCCGTACCTGACCTGTCGGGGTCCGCCGGTAGTCTTTCCGCGTGGCCCTGTACCGGAAGTACCGACCCGCATCCTTCGCCGAGGTGGTGGGGCAGGAGCACGTCACCGAACCACTGAGCACCGCACTCGATGCCGGACGGATCAACCACGCCTATCTGTTCTCCGGCCCTCGTGGCTGCGGCAAGACGTCCTCTGCCCGCATCCTCGCGCGCTCGCTCAACTGCGTCGAAGGCCCGACGTCCACCCCGTGTGGTCAGTGCCCCTCCTGTGTGGCTCTGGGACCGGGCGGTTCCGGCAACCTCGATGTCACCGAACTCGACGCCGCCAGCCACGGTGGTGTCGACGACACGCGTGAGCTGCGCGACCGCGCGTTCTATGCACCCGCGGAGTCGCGGTACCGGGTGTTCATCGTGGACGAGGCCCACATGGTCACGACGGCCGGATTCAATGCCCTCCTCAAGATCGTCGAGGAACCGCCGGAGCACCTCATCTTCATCTTCGCCACCACCGAGCCGGACAAGGTGCTGCCGACCATTCGTTCGCGTACCCACCATTACCCGTTCCGGCTGCTGGCGCCGTCGACTATGCGTGGACTGCTCGAGAAAATCTGCCTGCAGGAGAACGTTCCGGTGGCGGATCCCGTATATCCGCTGGTCATCCGTGCGGGCGGCGGTTCCCCGCGAGACTCGCTGAGCATCCTCGACCAGTTGCTGGCCGGTGCGGGCGACGACGGGGTGACCTACCCGCGTGCGCTTGCGCTCCTCGGTGTCACCGATGTGGCACTCATCGACGACGCAGTCGACGCACTGGCCACTGGAGACGGCGCTGCGCTGTTCGGAACCGTGGACCGTGTCATCGACGCCGGCCACGATCCGCGGCGGTTCGCCGTCGACCTTCTCGAGCGTCTACGCGACCTGATCCTCATGCAAGCGGTGCCGGACGCCGCCGAGCGCGGCCTGGTCGACGCACCCGGCGATGTGCTCGAGCACATGCGCGCACAGGTGAAGCGGATCGGACCGGCAACGCTCACCCGATACGCGGAGGTGATCCACGCCGGGCTCGGCGAGATGCGCGGCGCCACTGCCCCACGTCTGTTGCTCGAAGTGATGTGCGCCCGCATGCTTCTGCCGTCGGCGTCCGACGCGGAGTCCGCGGTATTGCAGCGACTCGAGCGAGTCGAGCGGGGACTTCCCCCGGCCGGTTCGGCACCGGCGCCTGCGGTAGCCGGACGTCCGAACCCGGCGCCCGCGGCGCAGAACGGTTCGACGGCAGATCCTGCGGCGCAGGCCAATTCGTCCCCGCAGCCCGAACTCAAGTTTCAGCGGCCCTCGATGAGGGCGGCCGAGACAGTGCCTGCGCCTCCCGAACCCGAACCGGCGCCACACCCCGTTCCGAAGCCCGAGCCGACACCCGAGCCTGCCCCCGTTCCGGAGCCGACGCCGGAGCCCGCCCCGGTTCCGGCCCCCGAGCCTGCTCCCGTGCCGGAGCCGACGCCGGAGCCCGCCCCGGTTCCGGCGCCCGAGCCTGCCCCCGTGCCGGAGCCGACGCCGGAGCCTGCCCCCGTGCCGGAGCCGACGCCGGAGCCCGCCCCGGTTCCGGCGCCCGAGCCTGCTCCCGTCCCCGAGCCGGAACCGACGCCGCAACCGGTAACCGAACCTGATGCGACCCCGGCTCCCGAGGTCGCGGCGCAAGCGGACGCGCCCGGCGGCCCCGACGCCGCTGCACTGCGAGAGGCATGGAACAGCCTGCGCGAGAAGGTGAGCCAGCGGAACAAGATTCTTCCGGCGATGCTGTCGGCGGCGACGGTGCACGACGTGCAGGGCAATCGCTTGATCCTCGCGCATCCCGTTCCCAATCTGGGCGCACGCATCGCCTCACCGCACAACGCGCAGGTCATCGCGGAGGTGCTCGCCGAGATGTTCGGCGGCGACTGGGAAGTGGAGTATCAGGCGGGCGCTCCGGCACCCCCGCCGCCGCCGGTCACGAAGGTCGCCTCGGCACCTACCCGACCGGCCGGCACACCGCGATTCTCGCGGCCCAGCCAGGACAAGACCGCACAGCGTGCAACTCCACCGTCGTCGGAGCCGCGGGTTGCAGGCGCAGAAACCGCTCGGCCGCAGCCTCGTTCGTCGTCCGAGCCGGACGACGACATTCCGCCGCCGGAGGCACCCGACTATCCCGACGATCCTGCACCCCCGATCGACTACGAATCCGCGACCCCTCCTGTCACCACCCCGGAAGACGAAGAGGAGATGTTCGCCGAGGCGGCGGAACCCGCTGATCCGTCCACACGTCGTGACCCGGAGGTCGTTGCGTTCGAATTGCTCAAGGACATGCTCGGGGCGAGGAAACTCGAGGGCTGATCGTCCCGCTGGTTCGGGACACAGGCCCCTGGTGCCCGGGACGCCGGGTAACCGATTCTCGTTCCATGAGCACAGTGAATGTTCCTGAGGGCGTGCAGAACGAGGTCCCGGCGGCTGCACGACGTGGCCGGTGGTGGGCATATGTCGGGATTCTGGCCGGGGCGGCCGGGATTCTCGGCATCCAGGCGAGCATGTCGATCGACGCGGTCTATGCGGAGTCGTCGGCAGGTGACGCGGTAGCGATTATGAACCATCTCGCCGGACAGCGAACCAGCATCCTCGTGATGCACGTGTCGATCATGACCACGGCGCTGCTCCTGCTCGTCTTCGCAGCCGGGTTGGCTCAACGGCTACGGGCGGCGCTACCCGCGGACAGCATCCTTCCGTCGGTTGCGGCGTTCGGTCTGGTCCTGACGTCGGCGGCGTGCCTGCTGGGGACCGGCCTGACGACGGAGCTGGTGTTCGGCCTCGGTGAGACGGATCAGCTGGTGCCGGAGTTCGCGGTGATCGGAGCCCACTGGATGGGGACGATCCCGTGGTTGTGGGCGGGCGCGGGCGTCAGCGCGCTGGCGGTTGCTGCCGCGCTGCTACGCGCACACGCGGGGCCCCGGTGGATCGGCTGGGTCAGTCTGGTCCTCGGTCTGGTGACTGCCCTCATCGGCGTGTCACCCCTGCAGTACATGGCCGGGTTCACCGGACCGCTGTGGGTGTTGGTCAGTGCGGTGGGATTCGCGTTCGCACCCTCCCTGCGTGAGTGATACTCGTTCGCACGATGAGCGAGACGAGGGCATGTCGAATGATCGAGGGGTCGGCGGGTACCGGCGGTGCGCCGGTACCCGCCGCAGTCATGGCGGTGTCGTCGTGGGTGCTGGTGGTCCTGTCCGTTGTGGCGTTCGTCGGCGCAGACCCGGGCATCGATTCCAACCAGCTGTTCTTCCTGGTAGATGTCGTCGGCGCTGCGGTGTACGGGACCGTGGGCGGGGTCGTCCTCGCTCGGCGTGTGCACCCGGTACCGATCCTCCTCGGCCTCACCGCGATCGGAGTGGGCGTCGCCGCGCTGAGCTACAGCTACTCGCAGCTCGCGCTGGTCCGTCCCGGCCTCCCGGGAGTCGGTGTGCTGGAACCGCTGCAGAACACGGCGTGGATTCCGGGCACGCTCAGCCTCTTCCTCATCGTCCCGTGGCTGATCCGCGACCATCCGCTGGGGCCGATCGCGAAGGCAGGAGTCGCGGCGGGTATCGGCGCGACCGCGTGGTACTTCTGGTCGCGGACCTTCACCGACATTCCACCGATCTGGGTGCTTCTTCCCGTCCTCGTCGTCGGGGTGCTTGCGTCGGCGGATTGTGGTTGGCGGTGGCGGCACGGTCCGCAGACCGAGCGGGTAGGTCTGGGATGGATGTGTCTGGGCACCGGTCTGATGACGGCCGCGTACATTCCTCTCGCGCTGCCGGCGTCGCTTCCCGGGCTGTGGGTGCTCAATCCACTGGTGCACCTCGCCGTGCAGGCGTTCTACCCGGTCGCGATCCTGGTGTGCGTTCTGCGGCAGCGCATGTGGGGACTGAACCTGGCGGTCAGCCGTGCGACGGTGGCCGGGACGCTCACCGTCCTGCTGCTGGTGTTGTACGTCGTGGTGGCGACGCTCGTGTCGGCGCTGCTCCCCGCGGGTGAATCGGTGGGTGCGCAGGTGGTGGCGGCGGGAGTCGTCGCCGTCGCTGTACAACCCGCGCGGTTGTGGCTCCAGCGGCGAGTGCACCACCTGGTCTACGGCGAGGGCGCAGATCCGGCCCGAGCAGTCCGCACACTGGGGCGGCGATTCGGCAGTGCCGAGTCACCAGAGGAACTACTCGCGGAACTCGCCGCCGGTGTGGGTGTCGCGTTGCGCCTCGAATCGGTATCTATTCGCCGTGGCAGCGGCGTTGCCGCGGTGTGGGGTCACGCGACGGGACCCGCAGAGTCGGTGAAGTTGGTACATCGTGGAGCGGTGTTCGGCACGATGATCGTCACCGCACCTCCCGGGGAGACGCTCGGCTCGCGGACGCGCAGATCGCTCACCGAGCTGTCTGCCGTGGTCACGGCGGGCCTCGTGGTCATGCAGTCGGCCGACGACCTGCGGGAGGCCCGGCGGCAGCTGGCGTCGGTTCGCCTCGAGGAGCGCCAGATGATCCGCCGTGAACTGCACGACGGCCTGGGACCGTCGCTGGCGGGCATCCGACTCGGCCTGCAAGGGGCCCGGAACCTGCTCACCAGCGATCCCGATTCGGCAGCGGCGCTCATCGATTCGCTGCAGGCGGAACTCGACCACCAGGTCGAGGGTGTCCGGCAGCTGTCCCGCAGCATGTTTCCGCCGGTGCTCGACGAACTCGGCCTTCTCCCCGCCCTGCAAGAATTGGCGGAAACACACTCCCGTAGTGGTTTCACGCTGCACATTCGAGCAGACCCGCCAGCAGGCCTCGGTACGCAGATCAGCGCCGCTGCGTACGGAATCATCGTCGAGGCCGTGACCAACGCACGACGGCACAGTGGCGCCGACGGTTGCCGTGTCGACGCCACACTCGGTCAGGATCCAGGAGTCGGCGATGTCCTCGAAGTGATGATCCGGGACGACGGCTGTGGGTTCGATCCCACGGGAGGTGTCGGGGTGGGGACCCGGTCGATGCGTGAGCGCGCCCGCGAACTCGGCGGCACCCTCGACATCGAATCGGGGAGTCCGACAGGCACAGTGGTCACCGCCCGGCTACCGTTGTCACCACTATGAGCGCGAGTATTGCCAGTACTTCACCCTCGCCCATCCGGGTCGTCGTCGTCGACGATCACCCGGTGTTCCGGCTCGGAATGGTGGCACTGCTCTCGACACTCGACGGCATGGAGGTGGCTGCTCAGGCCAGCTCCGTCGCCGAAGCGCTCGACGTCGTCGACGCCGAAGTCGATGTGGTGCTCATGGACCTCGAACTCGGTGACGGGTCGGGCGTGGACGCCACCCGCCGGTTGGTCCAGACATATCCGGCGTTGCGGGTGCTCGTGGTCACGATGCACGAGGACGACGAGTCGCTCGTCGCTTCGGTGCGTGCCGGGGCGAGGGGTTATCTCGTCAAGGGCGCCGACCCCGCCGAAGTGGAACGTGCTGTGCGAGCCGTCGCAAATGGCGAAATGATCCTGGGCGCCGCGGTCGCCGCCCGGGCGATGACCTTCATGGCGGCCTCACACCGGGTGCGCTCGACGGTGTTTCCCGAGTTGACCGACCGGGAACGTGAGGTTTTGGACCTCGTGGCTCGCGGGCACGACAACGCGAGCATCTCCCGGCGACTGGTGCTGAGTCCGAAGACCGTGCGCAACCATGTGTCCAACGTGCTGGCCAAGCTCGGTGTGCCCGACCGTTCCGCCGCCATCGTGCGCGCGCGGGACGCCGGGCTCGGACTCGATCCGTGAGTGCGGCAGCTAGACGGCCGCGGTGGATGTCGTCGGCACGAATCTGAACCCGGGGCCGGAGTCGTCGGTGTTCGTGGGACTCGGGCCCGGCCCGGGGCGGGTGGTGCGGACGTCGGGAATCCGGCGGGGAGACGAGACGAGTGACGGGGTGTCGCGCCACACCGGATCCGCTTCCTGCAGTTCGAGTGCCGTCGAGATCAGCGCCTCCTCGGCCCACGGGAGACCACCGAGTTGCACGCCGAAAGGGATGCCGGTGGCGGGGGACCGGCCGGCGGGAACGCAGATCACGGGTGCCCCGGTGTAATTGGCCCAGAAGTAGTTTTCCCTGGCGCCGGCGAACACGCTCGTATCAGCCAGTGTGTCGCGGCGGATTCCGTCCGTCAGGGCCCCGGGTCGCAGAACCACGTCCAAGGCGTGCTCGGCGAACATGCGGTTGTACTCGTGCTGGTAACGCCGTCGTTCGCGTTCGAGCGAAAAGTAGTCTGCCACCGGCACGCCGAGACTCGCGACAGCCGCAGTCGCGGCAACAGCCGATTCCGGCCTGTACGACGGGAGCCGATCGACGAACTGCTGGTGATACACACCGAATTCGGCCAGGTCACCGGTGAGAAGTCCGGTGGGAACCGTCGGCATCCGGACGTCGACGATCACCCCGCCGAGACGACGGATCAGGTCGAGAAATGCCGAGAACAACACCCCCACAGATTCGGGCAGCTCCTCGGTTGCCGTGCTCGGGAGGCCGAAGCGTATGCCGGACAACGGCTGTGGGCCGCCCACGGCGGAGAGCGGGTACCCGTTCGCCGGTACGTCGGGTCCCACCGACGTGCTGGGGTCGTCGACGTCGACGCCCGCCATGTAACTGAGCAGCAGGGACGCGTCGGCGACACTGCGCCCCATGGGTCCGGTGTGATCACGAGTCCACGTCAGCGGGATCACACCGCTGGTGCTGCACCGGCCGAACGTCGGCTTGATGGCGGTAATTCCGCACGCGCTCGCGGGGATGCGCAATGATCCGCCGGTGTCCGTCCCGACAGCGCACGGAGTGAACCGGGCGGCGAGTGCGGCGGCACTGCCGCCCGACGAACCGCCCGGCGAGTACTCGGTTCCCCAGGGATTGCCGACCTGGGGTGTGGCGGTCCCGATAGCGAACTCATGCGTGTGCAGGTGTCCCATGAGGACCATTCCCGCATCGCGGAGCCGCCGCCACACGCCCGAATCGCCCGCGGCGATGTTGCCGGCAAGGGCGCCGCTCGACGCCGTCAGGGGTAACCCGGCCACGGCGAAGACATCTTTCAGGCCGATCGGCAATCCGCAGACGAGTGGTGCCGATCCGGTAGTCAGTCGCTGCGCTGCCAGGTCAGCCGCGGCGTATGCCTGCTCCGAGTAGATCCGGATCCACGCCTCGACCGCGCCGTCGTATTCCGCGCTGCGAGCGAGGCACGCGTCGAGCAGATCCCGTGGGTGCAGGGCACGCGACTGCAGAAGAGTCGCCGCCTCGATCGCACTCAGCAGAGCGGGGTCGGTCTCCGTGACGGACGTCGGCGGCGGAAGACGCCGACGGGCCGAGGCGGTTCGGCCACCGAATCCGGCTGCGGTCACGGCACCCACCGCCGCGGCCCCGAGGAGACGTCGCCGGGACAGCGGGGTCGGCACGAGGGGACTCTTCTCTTGTCGCGGGAGTGCGGGCGCGCGTCATTAGAGCACGAAAATGCTGCCTCGGCGCGATGAGAGAAGGGGAACCGTGATCGCCTGGGTCACGATCCTGGATCGCTTCGGTCCTTCCTCCGGTTTTGCAACAGGTTCTAAGGTGAAGTTGACGGGGTATGCCCCGCGCAGAGCGCCGTGTGCACTGTCGGCGTCGACGCAGATAAGGAAGGAACACCCGAAGTGACCACAGAGGCATTCATTTATGAAGCCATCCGCACCCCGCGTGGCCGCGGAAAGAAGACCGGTTCGCTCCATTCGGTCAAGCCGATCTCGCTGGTCACCGGCCTGATCGACGAGCTCCGCGTCCGCTTCCCCGACCTCGACGAGGACCGCATCTCGGATCTGATCCTCGGTGTCGTCACCCCGGTGGGCGACCAGGGTATGGATATTGCACGCATCGCCGTCAACGACGCCGGGCTGCCCGACACCGTCGGTGGTGTCCAGCTCAACCGGTTCTGCGCGTCGGGCCTCGAGGCCGTCAACACCGCCGCCCAGAAGGTGCGGTCGGGCTGGGACGAACTGGTGATCGCCGGTGGCGTCGAATCGATGTCCCGCGTGCCGATGGGCTCCGACGGCGGACCGTGGGCACTCGACCCGGCCACCAACTACGACAACTACTTCGTGCCGCAGGGTGTGGGCGCCGACCTGATCGCCACCATCGAGGGCTTCTCCCGCGAAGACGTCGACGCGTACGCCGTCCGCTCGCAGGATCTCGCCGCGAAGGCGTGGGCGGGCGGGTACTTCACCAAGTCCGTCGTCCCGGTGAAGGACATCAACGGCATCACCGTCCTCGACCACGACGAGCACATGCGTCCCGGCACCACCGTGGAAAATCTCGCAGGCCTCAACCCGTCGTTCGCCGGTGTCGGTGAGATGGGCGGCTTCGACGCGGTGTCGCTGCAGAAGTACCACTGGGTCGAGAAGATCAACCACGTCCACCACGGCGGTAACAGCTCCGGCATCGTCGACGGCGCCGCACTGGTGCTCGTCGGATCGGAGCAGGCCGGCAAGGACATGGGTCTGCGGCCGCGTGCCCGCGTCGTCGCCACCGCCACCTCCGGCGCCGACTCCACGATCATGCTCACCGGTCCGACCCCGGCGTCGAAGAAGGTTCTCGCCGCAGCCGGACTGACCGTCGACGACATCGACCTGTTCGAGATCAACGAGGCGTTCGCATCGGTGGTGCTGAAGTTCCAGAAGGACCTGAAGATTCCCGACGAGAAGCTCAACGTCAATGGTGGTGCCATCGCGATGGGTCACCCGCTGGGCGCTACGGGGGCCATGATCACCGGCACCATGCTCGACGAACTCGAGCGGCGGAACGCCCGGTATGCCCTCATCACCTTGTGCATCGGCGGCGGTATGGGTGTCGCCACCATCATTGAGCGCGTCTGACGCCCGGATCAACAGGAGACTTGAAGCAGTGAGCGAGCAGAACATCATCAACTGGGAGCAGGACGCCGACGGCATCGTCGTGCTCACCATCGACGATCCCAACCAGGGCGCGAACACCATGAACGACGCCTACATCTCCTCGATGAAGGCGACCGTCGACCGCCTCGTCGAGGAGAAGGACTCCATCACGGGCGTCGTCATCACGTCCGGCAAGAAGACCTTCTTCGCCGGCGGCGACCTGAAGAACATGATCAAGCTCGGGCCCGAGAACGCCCAGGAAATCTACGACCACAGCGTCGCGATCAAGTCGGATCTGCGTCGCCTCGAAACCCTCGGCAAGCCCGTCGTCACCGCAATCAACGGTGCCGCACTCGGCGGCGGACTCGAAATCGCCCTCGCCACCCACCACCGCATCGCCGCGGACGTGAAGGGCGTCAAGATCGGCCTCCCCGAGGTGACCCTCGGCCTGCTGCCCGGCGGTGGCGGAGTCGTGCGCACGGTACGGATGCTCGGTCTGCAGAACGCGCTCATGCAGGTACTGCTGCAGGGTCAGCAGCGAGGACCGGTCCAGGCCAAGGAGGTCGGACTGATCGACGAGGTCGTGTCCTCCGTCGAGGAACTGGTACCCGCTGCGAAGGCGTGGATCAAGGCCAACCCTGAGGGCGGCGTGCAGCCGTGGGACAAGAAGGGCTACCGGATTCCGGGCGGAACCCCGTCCACCCCCGCATTCGCCGCCAACCTGCCCGCCTTCCCAGCGAACCTGCGCAAGCAGCTCAAGGGCGCCCCCATGCCTGCGCCGCGCGCGATCATGGCAGCCGCCGTCGAGGGCTCGCAGGTCGACATCGACAACGCGCTGCTCATCGAGGCGCGGTATTTCACGTCGCTGGTCACCGGCCAGGTCGCGAAGAACATGATCCAGGCCTTCTTCTTCGACCTGCAGGCCATCAACTCCGGGGCCTCCCGCCCCGAAGGCATCGAGAAGACCCCGATCACCAAGGTCGGTGTGCTCGGCGCCGGAATGATGGGCGC
Source organism: Rhodococcus sp. ZPP (assembly GCF_017656075.1). Taxonomy (NCBI): domain Bacteria; kingdom Bacillati; phylum Actinomycetota; class Actinomycetes; order Mycobacteriales; family Nocardiaceae; genus Rhodococcus; species Rhodococcus sp. ZPP. The sequence continues at coordinate 2,754,342 of NZ_CP058638.1, read as the reverse complement.
GGGTATCGCCTACGTGTCCGCGAAGGCCGGCTTCGACGTCGTCCTCAAGGACGTCAGCATCGAGGCCGCGAACAAGGGCAAGGCGTACTCCGAGGGCATCGAGGCCAAGGCGCTGTCGCGTGGCAAGACCACCGAGGAGAAGTCGAAGGCGCTGCTCGACCGGATCAAGCCGACCGCCGACCCGGCCGACTTCGCCGGTGTCGACTTCGTCGTCGAGGCGGTGTTCGAATCGCAAGACCTGAAGCACAAGGTGTTCCAGGAAATCGAAGACATCGTCGACCCGAATGCGCTGCTCGGTTCCAACACTTCGACCCTGCCGATTACCGGCCTGGCCACGGGTGTGAAGCGGCAGGAAGACTTCATCGGCATCCACTTCTTCTCACCCGTCGACAAGATGCCGCTCGTGGAGATCATCCGCGGCGAGAAGACGTCCGACGAGGCCCTCGCCCGCGTCTTCGACTACGTGCAGGCCATCCGCAAGACACCGATCGTCGTCAACGACTCGCGCGGCTTCTTCACCTCACGCGTCATCGGCACGTTCATCAACGAGGCCATCGCCATGCTCGCCGAGGGCATCGAACCGGCCACCATCGAGCAGGCAGGTCTGCAGGCCGGCTACCCCGCCGCGCCGCTTCAGCTGTCGGACGAGCTGAACCTCACGCTGATGCAGAAGATCCGCAAGGAAACCGCGGAAGCTGCGAAAGCCGAAGGCAAGGAACTGCCCGCCGATCCGGCAGGCGACGTCATCAACACCATGGTCGACAAATTCGACCGCAAGGGCAAACTCGGCGGCGCCGGCTTCTACGACTACGCCGACGGCAAGCGCACCGGCCTGTGGCCCGGCCTGCGGGAGAACTTCGGTTCCAAGGAACTCGACGTCCCGTTCCAGGACCTCATCGAACGCATGCTGTTCATCGAGGCCATCGAAACCCAGAAGTGCTTCGACGAGGGTGTTCTCATGACCACCGCCGACGCCAACATCGGCTCCATCATGGGTATCGGCTTCCCCGCCTGGACCGGCGGTGTGTCGCAGTACATCCAGGGCTACGCAGGCGGCCAGGCCGGCTTCGTCAAGCGCGCTGAAGAACTCGCCGCCAAGTACGGTGAGCGCTTCACCCCGCCGGCGTCGCTGAAGTAGGCGGCTCCGCCGCCCGTGAGTGGTTAAGGAGTCTCTGGACTCGTTAACCACTCACGGGGCTGAGTTATCCCCAACCTGTGGGTTATCCACAGGGAGATTTATTTCCCCAGGTGCGACACCGAGACCCGTCGGAGGTCTCGGTGATCGTGCCCGGTATGACAGTTACGAAATTCGCCGCCCTGAAAGACGTCGCCGAGAAGCAGTTCGGCCTGATCACCCACACGCAGCTCCACGCCCTCGGGTTTCCCCGCAGCAGAGTCCGGCACCGCGTCGAATCCGGTCGATGGCAAGCAGTGCTCCACGGTGTCTACTCGGTGAGCAACGGACCGATCACTCGTGAGATGTCACTGGAAGCCGCGCTGCTCTTCGGAGGCAGAGGCGCAGTCCTCAGCCACCACACCGCCGCCGAGGAATGGCACATGATTCGTGTCGAGCCGGCGCGCCCCGTGCACATCACCGTTCCCTATAAGAGATCGGCCATTTCCCAGCCGCCGACCGTTGTCGGCGCGGGCCTCGCGTCGGTCAGTTTGTGCCACCGCGAAGGAACTGTCGTCCATTCGGGAGTGGTCGTGCACCGGTCGAGGGCGCACGATTACATCGCCATCGACACTGACCAACCCCGGACGGCAAGGGCGGACACGGCTCTGGATGTTGCGATCGCCGAACCCACGGCACGGGACGCCTCCACCCGGCTCATCGCTATCGCGACCAATGCCCGGATCCCTCTGCGCGACATCCGACGACGCATGGAGGAGCGACGGCCACGCCGATACCGCAAGGCACTCGCGGACGCGGTGCGACTGCTGGCCGACGGCGTCCAGTCGATCCTCGAGTACCGCTACGCCACCGACGTCGAGGATGCGCACGGTTTGCCGCGCGCCCGACGGCAGTCGCCGGTGGTCGTGGACGGACGCACCCTGTTCGAGGACTGCGACTACTCCGATCACGGTGTGCCGCTCATCGTGCGACTCGACGGTCGCCGTGCGCACGCCATGGCGGAGGTCGCCTTCCGGGATCGTCGACGCGACAATGCAGCAGAACTACAGGGAAGGCCGCGGCTTGTCTACGGGTTCGACGAGGTGACGAAGAGTGCGTGCGTGGTGGCCCGCGAAGTGGAGACCGTCCTGGTGCGGGAGGGGTGGGTGAGGCCGGGCGAGAGGTCCTGCCGGGCTTGTGAGTGGTTAAGGAGTGCAGAGACTCCTAACCACTCACGGGCGGCGGAGCCGCCTATGACCACCACGGGCGGAGCGGGACATGCGCTTCACCCTTCGGCCCGAGCTTGACGGCGAGGACCTGGTGCAGCTGCACGACGTTGCGTTCGAACCCGAGCCGCGACCCGGCCATGTAGAGGCCCCATACGCGTGCGGTTCCTTCACCCACGTCGGCGACGCAGGCGTCCCAGTTGTCGACGAGGTTCTGGCACCACCCGGCGAGGGTGAGTGCGTAGTGTTCGCGCAGGTTCTCCTCGTGCCGGACTTCGAGGCCCACGTTCTGGATCTCGGAGATGATGCGACCCGAGCCGGTGAGTTCGCCGTCGGGAAAAACGTACCGGTCGATGAAGCCACCGGCGCGCGCCTGACTGCGATTGTCGGGACGGGTGATGCAGTGGTTGAGAAGCCGCCCGCCCTCCCGCAGTTTGTCTTTCAGCAGGGTGAAGTAGGCGGGGTAGTTGCCGACGCCGATGTGCTCGGTGAGGCCGATCGACGAGATGGCGTCGAAGCCGGTTTCGGGCACGTCGCGGTAGTCGGAGAACCGGACTTCGGCGAGGTCGGACAGGCCCTCTTCGGCGATGGCCTTCTGCGCCCACTCGGCTTGCTCGCGCGACAGGGTGGCGCCGATGACCTTGACGCCGCGCCGGGCCGCGTACCGAACCATCGAACCCCAGCCGCACCCGATGTCGAGCAGCCGGTCACCAGGCTGGAGGCCGAGCTTCTCGAACACCAGCCGGTACTTGTTGTCCTGCGCTTCTTCCAGGGTCTGCTCGGTGTTCTCGTAGCACGCGCACGTGTACGTCATGGAGGGACCGAGGACGTACTCGTAGAAGGTGTTCGAGACGTCGTAGTGGTGGTGGATCACTTCGGCGTCGCGCGCCTTGGAGTGCCGCAGGCCTTCGGCGACGCGACGCCACCGCGGGAGATGTTCCTGCGGGGGAGGGGCGATGGGCCGTAAGAGGTCCCAACCGAGCGAACGGGTGATGGCCGCGAGCGTCAGCGCCGACGGACGACGGAAATGCAGTTCGTCACCCATGACCCGGAGAATCTCGTAGGGGTCGCCGGGGTGGACGCCGCGTGCTTCGAGGTCGCCGGACACGTAGGCCCGGGCCATCCCGAGATCACCGGGGGCGGTTGCCAGGTACGTGGTTCCGCGGGTGGACTTGAGGTGCAGGCCGTAGGGCGCATCCTCGGGTCCGGCGGCACTGCCGTCGTATGCGGTGAACCGCAACGGGAGCATGCCGTCGGAGAGAGTCTCGAGAATCTCCGCGATGGTCAGCTTCCGGTCTTGTGTGCGGGGAGCTTTCAGAGTTGTCATCGACGTTGCACCGCCTTGGAGAAGAGGTCCAGTAACCGGGAATCGGGATCGTAGTGCTTTTTCAGTTCGGTGTATCGATCGCCGCCGTAGTAGAGGCGCTCGAAATCCGCTCGTGAGTAATAGGAGTCAGAGTAGAGGGACTTGTGTCCGTCGAAGTCGCTGACCTTGTCCTCGATGAGCCGGTTGGCCGCCCCTTCGGGCTCTCCGGGCCGGATGGGCACCGACGACCAGAAGCCGATGTTCACATAGGTGCGTTTCGGTTCGAGGGGATAGAGAGGCCACGGTCGCTGCGACGACGCTCCGGCGGGCGCAGGTTCACGCAAGCGCAACGGGCACAACCACAACGGTTCGATGGGGATCTCGTCGAGAAACCATCGAACGAAGTCGGCGGTGCGCTCGATGGGTACTTCCACGTCCTGCACGACCCGCTCACGTGGGGGATTGCCCTTCCGCTTCTCGAGACGGTCACCGATGTCGTACTTGTGGTCGAGCGCGATGAGCTTCCAGTAGAAGCTGCTACGGAGAAGCTCCTTGGGCCACAACCTGCGGATCGTCGGATTCTGCGCGCCGAACGCACGCGAGCACCAGAACCAGTCGGTGTCCCACCGCCACAGGTAATCTCGGGTCGTCAATTTGTCCGTTTTGGGATGGTTCACCGAAGCGTGCTGAATGGACCGGTAGAAGATGTTGCGACCGGTGTAGTCGCTGACCGCACCGCCCTCGTCGGTCTGGTTGCCCAGCGTCAGATAGCTTTCGGATGCGGTGAACACGACGCCGTCCACGTAGTCGACGGGGATTCCGTCGTAGGTCCGGTCGCCGACGATCCGGTCCATCGTCGACTGCAGTTCGTCGAGTGAGTCGAAACGCAGGTGTCGCAGTGCCACATACCGTTTGACGGGCTCGAGCTGGATTCGCAGGCGGGTCGAATATCCCAGTGTGCCGTACGAATTGGGGAAACCCCAGAACAGATCGGAGTGCCGGCCCTCCGGCGTGGCGGTGATGATGTCGCCGCTGCCGGTCAGAACATCGATCTCGAGCACGGACTCGTGGGGCAGGCCGTTGCGGAACGACGTCGACTCGATCCCGAGCCCGGTTACCGCGCCCCCCAAAGTGATTGTCTTGAGCTGCGGAACCACCAGCGGTGCCAGCCCGTACGGCAGGGTGGCGTCCACGAGGTCCTCGTACGTGCACATCCCCGCGACATCTGCTGTCTGCGCCTGCGGATCGACGGAGATGACCCCGCCGAGGCCGGAGACATCGAGTCCTGGGGCGGTGGTGTGTGCGCGAGCCCGAAACAGATTGGACGTCTTCTTGGCGAGTCGTACGTCGGCGTCCGAAGGGATCGCGCGATACGACGCGAGTAACCGTTCGACACCGGCGCGGTGAGCATCGATCCCGGTCAGGGGCGATGTGCGATGCGCACGGGAGGGGCGTCCACCCGCCCGCATGCTTTTCAGTAGTTCAACCGAAGAGGCAGCCACACCCTGACGCTATCCCTCTCGGCGGATTGAAGCCACGCATATCGCCGCGGCGGGCCGAAGATTCACACAAATGTCTCACCAACGCGCGGGTCGTGACAGCGATCCGGTGACCTAGCTCACAATCGATTGCTGCGCCGTCACCGATGTCCGCATTCGAGAGGCAGGATGGTGAGGGAAGATGCCGTACGAACCGTACTAGAGGAGTCAGAACAGTGGGCCAGGTCAGCGCGAGCAGTTCGATTACCGTCGCAGCCACGCCGGAGAAGGTGCTTGCGGCCTTGTCGGACTACGAGACGGTGCGTCCCCGCATCCTGTCGGAGCACTACCGGGACTACCGCGTTCTCGAGGGCGGGCAGGGCACCGGCACCGTGGCGCAGTGGACGTTGAAGGCCACCGAGAAGCGGTCGCGTGACATCAAGGCGACCGTCACCGTGGCAGGTGACACGATCACGGAGACGGATGCTAATTCTTCGCTCGTCACTACCTGGGTGGTCGTACCGAGCGGGTCCGGCTCGACCGTCACGACCACCACACAATGGAAGGGTGCGGGCGGCATCGGCGGCTTCTTCGAGAAGACCTTCGCCCCGCTGGGCCTGAAGAAGATCCAGGCAACGGTACTCGCCAATCTGGAGCGTGAACTCGCCTGACCGTCCCTTCCTGCCCGGCCCCTGCCGGGCAGGGGGATGAGGCCGCTCGCGACTGCCCGTGAGGTGGTGCGTGCTGCCTGGTTCGTCGGCGTGAGGCCACCTCGGCGGCGACCGTCTACGCTGGCAGGGTAACCGCAGAAAGGACCACGTCAGTGCAACCAGGTGGACAGCCCGACATGTCGCAGCTTCTGGCGCAGGCACAGCAGATGCAGCAGCAGCTGATGGCCGCGCAACAGGAGATGGCCGAAGCCGAGGTCACCGGGCAGGCCGGTGGTGGACTCGTCACTGCGACCGTCAAAGGCACAGGTGAAGTAGTCGGTCTGAAGATCGACCCCAAGGTCGTCGATCCCGACGACGTCGAAACGTTGCAGGACCTGGTGATCGGCGCCATCGAGGACGCGTCGAACAAGGCGCAGCAGATCGCGGCGGAGAAGCTCGGTCCGCTGGCAGGTGGATTGGGCGGAGGCCTGCCCGGTCTTCCCGGCTTCTAGAGGTCCGGCGTGTACGAGGGGCCGGTCCAGGACCTGATCGACGAACTCGGCAAGCTGCCCGGTGTCGGGCCGAAGAGTGCCCAACGCATCGCGTTTCACCTGCTCAGCGTCGAACCTTCCGAGATTCAGCGGCTCGAGAACGCCTTGGAGCGGGTCCGTGACGGCGTTCAGTTCTGCGTGGTGTGCGGCACCGTATCCGACAAGGAGTACTGCCGGATCTGCGCCGACCCCCGTCGGGACCGCACGGTGATCTGTGTGGTGGAGGAACCGAAGGACGTGCAGGCGGTGGAGCGGACCCGTGAGTTCAAGGGTCGCTATCACGTACTCGGGGGTGCCCTCGACCCCCTGTCGGGTATCGGCCCCGACCAGCTTCGCATTCGAGAGTTGCTGGGGCGCATCGCGAATCAGGAGGACGGGGTCGACGTCTCCGAGGTCATCATCGCCACCGATCCCAACACCGAGGGTGAGGCCACCGCCACGTATCTGGTGCGCATGCTTCGGGACTTTCCGGGGCTGACGGTCAGTCGGCTCGCATCGGGGCTGCCGATGGGCGGCGACCTCGAGTTCGCTGACGAACTGACCCTGGGCCGAGCGTTGTCCGGAAGACGCACACTGTGACGTCCGAGCCGACCGCGATGCCCGAACGCACTGCGACCGCACCTGCGAAACGCACAGCCGAGCAGTCGAGGTCGCTCATCGTCGATGCGGCGGGGCGGGCATTCGCCACCAGGCCCTATCGGGAGATCACTCTCAAAGACATTGCCGACGATGCGGGGGTCAGCGCCCCGCTCATCATCAAATACTTCGGGTCCAAAGAGCAGTTGTTCGACACCCTCGTCGATTTCCGGGGGGCCGCCGACATGATATTCAATGGCCCACTGGATGGGCTGGGCGAGCGAATGGTGTCGATGTTCGCGCGTCCGATGGAATCGTACAAACCGCTGTCGTTGAACATTCTGTTCATGAGCGGGGCCAGCGAGGAGCGGGGCCGCAAGCTGCGCGCCAACTACTCCTCGCAGATGATCGATGCGTTGGCGACACGCTTGACCGGTCCGGATGCGCGGCTGCGCGCGGAACTGGTGATGTCGATGTTGACCGGTCTCGCGGTGATGCGCCGCAAGATGATGCAGGAGTATGCCTCCGGTTCGCCGGAGGAGGTGGTGGCGCACTACGCCCCCCTGGTGCAGCAGCTGCTCGACCCCTGACAGTTCGGCTTGCGTGGTAAATGGCTGTTCACCTAAAGTGGTGAACAGCCATTTACCAACTGTACGGGGGTGACGCGTGACGATTTCGTTGCCACGGCCGTTGTCTTCGATGCCGCGGGCGTCGTCGGCACGCGCGGCGGCCGAGCCGCAGTCCCTCCCAGTTGGATCCCGATTCCTTCTCCCCATTCTCGCCTTCGCCGGGGTGTTCCAAGCTGTACTGCAGACGGTGATGGTGCCGCTGCTCCCGAGCATGCCGGCGTTCACCGGCGCCGGGACGACGTCGGTGTCCTGGCTGATCACGGCGACTCTGCTCGTCGGCGCGGTGGTCACTCCCATTTTCGGGCGCCTCGCGGACATGTATGGAAAGAAGCGAATGCTGATGGCGGCGTTCGTCATCATGACGCTGGGCGCAGTGCTGTGCGCGGTGACCTCCGACATCGGACTGCTGATCTTCGCGCGCGGACTGCAGGGCGTCGGCGGCGCGGTTATCCCGATCGGTATTTCGATCCTCCGCGACGAACTGCCGCCGGAGAAGGTGCACCGCGCAATCGCGATGATGAGTTCCACCCTCGGCATCGGCACGGCCCTGGGCCTGCCGTTCGCGGCTGCCATCGCCGAATACTCCCATTGGCACGTTCTCTTCTGGGTGATCGCAGCGATCGGGTTGGCGGTCACCACGGCGGCGGCGTTGTTCATCCGCGAATCGGCGGTGCGCTCCGGCGGACGCTTCGACGGGGTCGGCGCGGTCGGGCTGACGGCCGCACTGGTCAGCTTGCTGGTGCCGATCACGCAGGGCAGTTCGTGGGGCTGGTCGAGTCCCGCGGTGCTGGGCATGTTCGCGTCTTCGGTGTTTCTGTTCGCGTTGTGGGGCTACCAGCAGTTGCGTAACCGGAATCCGCTGATAGACCTGCGAGTCTCTGCACGCCGGTCGGTTCTCCTGCCGCACGGAACCGCACTTCTCGTCGGGTTCGCCTTCTATGGCAACGCGCTCATCACGACACAGCTGCTACAGGCGCCGCGGAGTGGAGCCGGATACGGACTGACGATCCTGCAGGCTGCGGTGTGCCAGCTGCCCACCAGTCTGTCGATGATCGTCTTCGCCCAGGTCGGGGCGAGTGTGACCGCGCGGTTCGGGTCGAAGGTGACGATCCTCGCCGGAGCCGTGTGTCTCGTTGCCGGTTACTCGCTACATGCTGTGCCGGGTAAGGAGTTGTGGTTGGTGATCACGGCGTTGGGTGTCGCGGCCATCGGCACGGCACTGGTCTACAGCACGCTGCCGATGCTGATCGTGCGCGCCGCGCCCGCGACCCAGATGGCCGCGGCCAATGGTGTGAACGTCCTGCTGCGGACGATGGGCACCACCATGTGCAGCGCAGTGGTCGCGTCGGTTCTCGCGGCCGGCGTGGTGGGCGGGACCGCCACTTCAGGGTCATTCTCGCTGGCGTACGGGGTGTGTGCGGTGTTGGCCGTCTTGGTGTTCGCCGTCTCGCTCGCGTTGCCGGGTCATGTCCGGTCGCAAAAAAATGTGATGGAACCGCTTGTGACGTAGATCACTCGGGGGTATCGTAAGTAGTGCGGATCGAGGAAATGTACCTGTGAGCAGAGAAAACTCGTGAAGCAGAGATCCGGCCGAGAATGCAGAAGCATTCCCGGCCGAACCCCTGTCTGGGGTCCTTACATCGATTCTGCGATGTTCTTGATAGCTGCCAGCCGTCGGTCCCACTCGGCACCGATTCGCTCCAGCGTCCGGGCCGTCTTGCCGAGTTCGGCGCCGAGCGCCCGATAGCGGACCTCCCGACCCACCTTCACCGATTCGACCAACCCACAGGCCTGCAGGGCGGTGAGATGCTTGGCGATCGCCTGCCTCGACACCGGCAGTCGGGTGGCGAGGGACGACGCGGAATGATCTGCCCGTCCGAGCTCGGTCAGGATCTCCCAGCGGGTTTCGTCGGACAGGGCCGCGAACACCGAAGCGAGTTCGGTATAGGTGCCCACGGTCATGCCTTCACGCCATGTAGGTAGGCGACCAATTCGTCGAGTTCGGCGTGCCAACCCTGGATGTTGCCTTCGCGCTGCTGGTTCCGTGCGTCCGCGTCGCGGTCGAGGGTGTCGAATCCAGTCTCGGTCACCGTCAGCTCGGTTCCCGACTCGTGCTCGGCGAGGGTGAACCGGACCAGCGTCGAATTGCCTTCCACGGGATCGGTGTCTCTGTCGGCCGCCCAGCGGAAACCGAAGCAGTTCGGCTCGTCGACCTCGGTCACGATCGCGCGGGACGTTCCGTGCCCGTCCCAGGTGAACTCTGCTCTGCCGCCCACGGCGAGGTCGATCTCGGCCTGCTGTCCGAACCATTGGGCGACCTTGTCGGCGTCGGTGATGGCAGCCCAGACTGTCGATCGCGGGGCGCTGATGACAACGCTTCGGGTGATGCTCGTCGAATCCATGTCGATTACCTTCCTTCGCGCGGTTTCTGCAACTCAATGGTTGCATGCCCACTCGATTTCTGCAACCCAACGGTTGCATCAAGTGACGCCACTGACGGTTATCCACAGCCTGTGGAGAGGCTGTGTGTGATTTCTGCCGCCCGATCGCGCCGCGAAGATCGGCGGGATCGTCGCAGTGCAGAACGACGAATGGACGGCATTGTCGGCACAGGGAACCGCCCTCGGACCCGTCCCGGGTCAGAGGGTTCGATCGGCGCAGCGTGGGACTACTCCCGCCGGACTACACGCGCAGGCGTTCCCGGCGCAGCTGCTCGACTTCGGGGAGGTCGAGGGTGGGGAGTTCGTCGACGCCGAGGGCTCGCTTCAAAATGAGGTCGGCGAGTTCGGGATTGCGGGCCAGCGCCGGTCCGTGCATGTACGTGCCGATCACGGAACCCTGGACGACGCCCTCTTGTCCATCTCCGACCCCGTTCCCGACGCCGTGGTTCACGCGGGCGAGGCCGCGCGCGTCGGGGCCGAGAGTCGTTCCACCGCGGTGATTTTCGAATCCTGTGAGCGGCAGAGTCAAGCCGTCGAGGTGGGGCTTGGTGATCACCTCGCCGATGGACCGGGTGGCCTGCGGAGAGGTGGTGACGTCGAGCATCGACACACCGTCTACGCGTTCGCCGCTCGATGTCTCGTACCAGTTGCCCAGTACCTGGATGGCGGCGCAGATCGCGAGCACGGGGGCACCGCGTTCGGCGGCCTTCTGGAGTCCGGGATATTTGGTGAGGTGGCGGGTCGCGAGCCGCTGGGCCGAGTCCTCGGCACCGCCGAGGGTGTAGGCGTCGAGCGATTCGGGGACCGGGTCGTTGAGGGTGATTTCGACGATCTCGGCGTCGTATCCGCGCATGCGCAGTCGCTGCCGCAGGATGAGAGCATTGCCGCCGTCGCCGTAGGTGCCCATGACGTCGGGGAGTACCAGTCCGATGCGCACGGTGGAGTCAGACATTGCGCGCCTCCTTCGCGATGGCGTTGTTCAGGTCGCGGAATGCGGTGTAGTTGGCGAGCACCTCGACACGTCCCGGCGGGCAGGAAGCGATGGCGCGCAGAGGATTCGGTTCGAGGGTGTGGTCGACGCCCGCGTAGGTGAGGCGCACGGCGAGGTCGGTACCGCGTTCGCCCGCGGCCACCACCTTGACGCCTTCGAAGTGCTCGAAACGCACGTCCCACAACCACGAGAGGTCTTCACCGTCGGGTACCTGACCGTTGACCGCGATCACCAGTCCGTCGACGGTGGGGTCGATCATCGACAGCGCCTCTTGCCAGCCGGCCGGGTTCTTGGCGAGCAGCATGTGGACCGAATGGGGCCCGACTTCGACGGTGCTGTAGCGGCCGGCCACTTCTTGCACGGTGGCTGCGGCGGCGACCGCGTCCTCGGCTTTCGCGCCCATCGCGACTGCGGCGGCCACTGCCTGGGCAGCGTTGCCTCGATTCGCGCGGCCGGGTAATGCCAGCGTCATGGGAATCTTCAGGCCCTCCGGCCCGTAGAGGTTCTCCTCGTCCAGCCACCAGTCGGGGGTGGGGCGCGCGAAGTCGGAACCGGTACTGCGCCAGTGCGGGCCTTCCCAGACGATCGGCTCACCGGTGCGCGGACAGCTCGCGGCGTCGCTGGCCCAGCCGCCGCCCGCTGCCACCCAGACGACGTTCTTCGCGTCGTAGGCCACCGACGTGACGAGAACGTCGTCACAGTTGGCGATGACGGTGGCCTCGGGATGCGCGGCGACGCAGGCGCGGAGTTTGCGCTCGATCATGTTGATCTCGCCTACGCGGTCGAGCTGGTCGCGGCTCAGGTTGAGGAACACCAGAACTTCGGGATCGACCGCGTCACTGACATGGGGGACGTGCAGTTCGTCGACCTCGAGTGCGGCGAGGGGTGCGTGCACTCGGTTGCTCAGAGCCGCGACGATCCCGGCGTCCATGTTGGCGCCGTCGGCCTGGCTGGCCACCTCGCCGAGGGTCGAGAGCGCGGCGGCCGTCATCCGGGTGGTGGTCGACTTGCCGTTGGTGCCGGTGATCACCGCGGTGCGGCGGCTACGACCGAGCTGTTCCATCAGCGTGGGGTCGATCTTCAGGGCGATCAATCCGCCGATCATCGAGCCCTTGCCGCGTCCCGCCTTCTGCGATGCCCAGGAGGCGGCCGCTGCTGCCCGGAGGGCGACCTTGCCGCGTGTCGTGATCCCAGTTCCAGTACTCACTCCGCGAGTTTTGCACAGGGTCCGGTCAGACGCCGACTCGCGCCGGTGGACGGACGTGCGGAGATGGTCCCTGGCGTGCCTTGCCGCTCATCTGGGTGGCTGCCGCACCGGCGATGACCACCGCTCCACCGGCCAGCGACACGGCGCTCGGTTCCTCGTGCAGCACCAGCCACGCTGCCCCGATGCCGACAACGGGAACGAGGAGGGACAACGGTGCGACGGTGCCCGCCGGATAGCGGCTGAGCAGAGCCGTCCAGAGGCCGGAGCCGGCGATGGTGCCGAGGATCACGATGTAGGCGAGTCCGGCGAGCGCGAGCGGGCCGTTGCCGTGAAGCGAAGACGTCAGCGCGTCCCAGCCGGACGAGGGTCCTTCGACCGCGAACGAGAGTGCGAGCATGGGCAGCGGGGGAATGACGCACATCCACAGCATCAGGCGCATCGGCTGGTCGGAGGCCGCCTTTCGGTTTCCGAGGTTGCCCAGCGCCCACGACAGGCCGGCGAGCAACGTCAGAACCACGGGGAGGAGGGCGGCGTGCTGGGACCGGTCCCAGCCAATGAGCGCCATCCCCGACATCGCCACGAGGAGCCCACCCACCTGCACCGGCCGCAGTCGCTCGCGGAGCAGGATTGCGCCCAGTACGACGGTGAACGGCGCCGACGACTGCAAGACCAGTGATGCCAGCCCGGTGGGCATCCCGGCATGCATGGCCCAGAACAGGAACGTGAACTGCCCGACTCCGAAGCCGGTGCCGTAGAGCAGCAGCCATGTGGTGGGGACCTGCGGCCGCGGAACGAACAAGACCACCGGGATCGCGATGAGGAGAAAGCGCACTGCCGCGAAGAAGAACGGCGGAAAGTGATCGAGACCGGCGCGAATGGCGAGAAAGTTCAGACCCCACAACACGACGACGGTAAGTCCGAGGAGCCGATCGCGGGTGGTCATGTGCTCCATCGTGAGCCTGCCGAACCATCAGGACAAGCACTTTATAGCGCATTGTCCATGTAGTTTTACTTCATGGATGCGACCCGCTTGCGAGTCCTGCGTGAGCTGGCGGACCGAGGGACGGTGGCCGCCACTGCCGCGGCATTGTCGATGACCCCGTCCGCCGTATCGCAGCAATTGAAGATCCTGGGGCGGGAAGCAGGCGTGACCCTACTCGAACCCGACGGCCGGCGCCTGCGGCTCACCGACGCCGGACAGGCCCTCGTGGTGCGGGCCGACGACGTCCTGGCCGCCCTGGACCGGGCAGCAGCGGAGATGGACGCCTACCGGGGGTCGCCGCGAGGTCGTGTCCGGGTGGCGCTGTTTCCGTCCGGCGCCGCGTTGCTGCTGCCCCGGCTGCTCGACGTCCTCGCCGGAAGCGGTGTGGACGTGCAGCCGCGCGACGAGGATTTGCCGTCGTCGGCATTGCCGACGTTGCTCGCCGACTACGACGTGGTTCTCACTCACCGGGATGAGCGTGCCGCCGACACGTCGTCACCTCGGGTGACCGCCGAACCGCTCATGCGTGAGCCGATCGATCTGATCCTGCCGCCCGGTCATCGTTTCGCGGGGCAGAATTCGGTGCGACCGGAACAGTTGGCCGACGAGAGCTGGATCAGCGTGCGCGGCGGATTCCCCGTCGACGACGTCCTGCTGTCGGTGGCCGCGGCAACCGGAGTGCAGCCGCGGGTGGTGATGCGTATCAACGACTTCCGGGTCATCGAGGAACTGGTGGCCGGCGGGCACGGTGTCGCGCTGCTGGCCCGCCATGCCGTGACCCACCCGTCGGTGGTCCGGTTGCCCCTTGCCGGTGTCCGGGCGGCGCGCATCTACGAACTGGCTCGTCGTCCGGCGGCCGATGCCATTCCTGCCGTCGCAACGGTGCTTCAGGCGTTCCGGGACGTCGCGGCGGAGGTCACGGACTGACATGGCAAAGGGACCCGCTCGAAAGCGGGTCCCCCTCGCGAAGTGGCCAGTGATCAGCCCAACGCCTTCGCCTTCAACGTCTCGTACTCCTGTTGGTTGATGGTTCCGGCATCGAGCAACGCTTTCGCGTCCGCGATCTGCTCCGCCGACGACTTGCCCGCGACCTCGCGAATGTAGCTGTCTTGCGCCTGTTTGACCTGCTGAGCCGCGGCCATCGACCGCTGCGCCATGCCGTCGCTCTTCACGATCAGGTACACCAGCGCGGTCAGGAAGGGGACGATGAACAGGAAGATGATCCAGATGGCCTTGGCCCAGCCCGACGACTTATGGTCGCGGAACAGGTCGGTGATGATGGAGAACAGCAGGATCAGGTAGGCCACGAAGGCGAACGTGGTGATGATTACCCAGAGGAAGTCCCAGAACGAGTCCATTGCAGCGCTCCATTTCACACAGTCGAAGGAAGTCTGCGCCGACTATCGCAGCTTCCGGCACCGCCCGCGTCATCCGAAACAGGTGAAATGGGTATGGCCCAGTACACGACACGGCCGCGACACCCGTAGGTGCCGCGGCCGTGTCGCGTCGTTCTAGCTTGCTGATTCCACCGCTCGTCGCATACCGCGCTCGACGGCACCGATGATGTAGGGGCGGAGTTCGACGGCGGGGATGACCGCGTCGACGGAGCCGACCTGCTGAGCGCGCTGGATGTTGTGCACGGCCTCGAACTCGGCGGCGACTTCACCGAGTTTCTCGTTGCGGACCGCAGCCTGCTGGGCGGCCAGCTCGACGCGCAGGTGAGCCTGCTGGGCGTCGGTCTGGGCGCCGGCCAGGTTGGCCTCGAGTTCCCGGATCGTCGGGTCGGCGGCCACCCGCGAGTTGACCTCGCGGGTGAACACCACGGCCGCGGCGGGCGCGCCACCGAGCACCGACGCGAAGGAACCCTCGACGGCGAGAACTTCCATGTTGTCGTTGAGCGCTCCGGAGAACACGACGAACGCGCCGCCGTGGTAGCGGGAGATGACGCAGAATACGATCGGGCCGTCGAAATTAACGATGGCGCGGCCGATTTCGGCGCCGTACTCGAGCTGGATGTGCCGCAGCGAGTCGGGGGACCCGTCGAAGCCGGACAGGTTGGCCAGCACGACGAGGGGACGGCTTCCGCTGGCGGCGTTGATTGCCCGCGCCGTCTTCTTCGACGACTGCGGGAACAACGTTCCGGCGGTCCACTGGTCGGGGCCGTTGGCCGGCGACCATCCCTTACGGGCGATGGCCCGCGACTCGATGCCGATGACACTCACCGGGTAACCGCCCAGGTGCGCATCCATGACGACGGACGTGTCCGCGTCCGCCATGTCGGCCCACCGCTCCAGCACCTGGTGGTCCTGGTCGACGAGCGCCCGCATCACGGTGCGAATGTCGAACGGCTTCTTGCGTTCCGGGTTCGTCTCTGCCGAGAAGATGTCACCGACCGTGGTGAAGTCGCTCGACGGGTGGACGTGCGGGAAGGTGCGCACGTCGCGGCCGATGGGGTCGGCGGTGTGGGCCCGACGCGGGAACCGTTCCCCGGCAACCACATACGCATGGTCGTAGTGGGCGAACAGGATCTGGCAGGCCGCGGGCAGGTTGGGAGCCCAGTACTGCGCCTCGCCGTTGGGTCCCATGACGCGGTCGTAGCCACCGATACCGAAGTTGTCCTCGGCCGAGACACCACCCGAGTAGTCGAGCGAGTTCTTACCGGTGAGCACCATGGCGCTGTCGGGCGTCATCACGAGGATGCCCTTGGTGTGCATCAGCATCGTGGCTTCGGCGTTCCAGTAGGGCTGCGCGCCGACGTTGATGCCGGCCACGATCACGTTGACCTCGCCACCGTTCTGCGTGAACGTGATGATGCGACGCAAGCCGCGAGACACCCAGTCCATGTTCTCGGTACCGCTGTCCATGGAGATCGTCGCCCCGGACGACAACGCGAACCACTCGACCGGCACACCCAGCTCCTCGGCCAGGTCGACGCCCGCTACGAGACGCGCGCACTCGGCTTCGGCGACGGTGCCCAGCGCCTTGGTCGGATCGCCGAAGAGCGCGACCCGGGTCATGCCCTCGGGGTGCCGTTCGGTGCGGGCGGTGACCAGACCGACGATGAGGCCGGCGCGGTTCTGTCCGTACGGACGGTCCACCGGAACCAGTCGGCCCGACTCGTCCAGGTCGTGCTCGACGAAGGTTCCGTCGCGACCGGTGAGCAGGGGAATCAGCTCGTACGGGTAGACGGTGCCGCGGGCGCGGGAACTGCGGACCTTCTGGGTGTACGCGTCGAGCGGCTGCAGCGGCTCGGTCGGCGGGTCGGTGACCTTGACGACGACGCCGCTGCCGGTGCGGTAGGAGAATCGCAGTGCCTTCTCCTGCGACTCCGTTCCGGCCGGGCCCTGGAGCCGGGCGATCACGGTGATCTCCTCGAGTCCGGCGCCCGCGGTGAGCGGGGCCGCGACCCGCGCAAATTCCTGCAGGTCTTCCACCGGAGCGTCGATCTTCGGCCATACGTACAGCACGACGCGGTTGGCGTCGAGCTTGCGCTTGCTGCCACGGGCCGCCTGAGCTCGCCGGATGCCGTCGAGGCAGGACTGGAGCACGCGCTCGGCAGCGGGAACGCCGATCACCTGGCCGTCCTCGTTGCGGACGGGGGTGATGTCGCGGATTTCGGCGAGTGCGATGAGGCGCTCGTCGGTGGGGTTCTCGGGCGACACCAGGTGGAACAGGAACGTGTCCGCCGCCGCGGGCAGGCGGGTGCCTTCGAAGTTCTTCAGGCGCCACAGATCGAAGCGCTGACCGGTGAGCGGGTGCATGTCCCGGATCAGTGCCTCTTCCGCGAGCACACCCGCGTCCGGCCGGTAGGTGAACTTGCGGACGTCGAGGCCGACGCCACCGAAGACGGACACCGTGACTCGGCGGCAGGAGGCGATCAGGGGCAGCGTCGCCAGCGTCTTGCGCAGGTCCTCCGACATCGTGTCGGGATCGGCCGGCGGCTCGGACCACGACAGGTACAGGTCGAGGACGAGATTGTCGGGGGTCTCCGAGGCGACGTCACCGATTTCGGTGAGAGCACCGGGCAGTTCGGCATAGTCGGCGACGGCCGACACGAGGTGCAGACGCTCCCCGAGCAGGTCGAAGTTGCCGGTGACGAAGTGCCGTCCGCCACGATCGAACGCTGCGACGTCTTCGAGCGTGCGGATGTCGTAGTAGCGGCGGGTGACCACCTCGAGCAGCGGGCCCACGGTGGCGCTCTTGCGGGCGACGCGCTGTCCGAGCAGCTCGGTCAGCGACTGCGGGGTGGCGACCAGCGCCTCGAGACGTTCCTGGTAGTCGCCGGCGCCGGGATGCTCGGCGAGGTACTCGAGGCTGCCGCGGACACCGTCGTACACCTGTTCGCGGGCCTTGCGGATCTGCGGCTCGTCGAAGAAGCGGAAGCGGACGTTGCGGGCGACGTTGCCGATCACCGGGTAGCGGACCTGGGTGGCGACGATCAACCGGTCCAGCACCTCACCGAGTCCGCTCGGGGCGCGACCGGGTGCGTTGCCGTCGTTGAGCCAGCGGTCGAGCAGTGCGGCGATGACGGGAACCTGATTATCCATCCGCTGCTGCGCGAGGAAGAGGCGGTAGACCGCTTCCTCGAGCTCGGCGGTGCGCTCGAGATCGGTGACGTCGTAGTGGCGCAGAGCGCGCGACAACCGGGTCTGGAAGGACTCCGGAAGCCCCTCGAGCTCGACGTCCAGGGTGTGGAGATAGGTGTGGAAATGCTCGCGCGGGCTGTGCACCCGCTCGTCGCCGTCTTCCTCGGCCACCGTCGGACGGTTACGGCCGATCTCGCAGATGTCGGCGAACGTGGTGAGCAGCGCCAGTTCAGCCTGCACGAGGTCGGGATCCCCGGCGATCTGTGCCCGCAGCTTCTCGTACTGGGCGAGCAGCACACCGGCCCGCTTCGCGCTGACGTCGTACCCGGTGAGCAGCGCGCCGAGCGCATCGATCTGCGCAAGGGCATCGAGGCGCGGGTCACCGTGGGGTGCCGGGGCGCCGAGATCGAATTCGACGCGGGGCGACTGCTGCGCCGTGGACTCGTCGGAGCTTTCCTCCACCCGCAGCAGCGCCGTTCCGGCGTCCACCTGCGAGTTGACCATGGCCAGCACTTCCCGGACCCGGCCGGCGACGGGCGCGCGGACCGCGGTTTCCATCTTCATGCTCTCGAGGACGACCAAGGTGGCGCCGACCTCGACCTCGTCACCGACGGACACCGGCACCGCGACCACGACCGCCGGGGCGGGGGCGCGCACGACACCGGCCTCGTCCTGGCTGATCTGGTGACTGATGCCGTCGACCTCGACGAGGTACTGGGCGCGTCCCGCGACGGAGACGACGTGATGGCGGCGGTCGCCGATCACCAGGCGGCTCTCGAACTCGCTGAGCCGGTCCACCTCGACCTCGGTCTCGGGGGCGTCCCCGTCGACGCGGTAGCGGTGGGCGCCGACCTGCGTGACGGTGAGTCCGTACGCCTGACCCTGGTAGCTGAGCTCCACCTTGCGGCCGATGGCGTGGCCGGCGCGGGGTCGCCCACCGCGGGCAGACGAAAGGAACGCCTGACGCTCGAGCTTCTCCTCGGCGTCGTAGACATCGATGGCGGCGGCGATCAGCGCGACATCAGCGGTGCGGGACGGCACGTTGGACGTGCCCGCGTCGGTGCGGTCCAGCCAGCCGGTGTCGGCGGACGCCGTGATGACCTCTTCGCGGTCGAGCAGGTCGAGCAGGAAGGACTTGGTGGTGGTGCCGCCGCGCAGCACGACCGTGGTCTCCCGCAACGCCGTGCGCAGCCGGGCCAGTGCCTCGGAGCGGTCGCGGCCCCAGGCGATGACCTTGGCGACCATGGAGTCGTAGTCGGGCGGGATGACGTCGCCCTGCGCGATGCCGGTGTCGACGCGCAGGCCGCTGCCGAGCGGGAACTTGAGCAGTTGCACCGCGCCGGGGGCGGGTGCGAATCCGTTGGCGGCGTCTTCGGCGTTGAGCCGGGCTTCGACGGCGTGGCCGAACTCGGGCGGGCAGTCACCCACGAGGGGTTCGCCGCTGGCCACGAGGATCTGCAACTTCACCAGGTCGATTCCCGTGGTGGCCTCGGTGATGGGGTGCTCCACCTGCAACCGGGTGTTCACCTCGAGGAAGGTGAAGGTCTTCTGCTCCGGCTGGTAGAGGTACTCCACAGTGCCTGCGCCGCGGTATCCGGCTGCACGCACGAGTTCGCTCGACACGGTGCGGAGGTGATTCGACTGCTCTGCGGTGAGGAGCGGCGAGCTGGACTCCTCGATGACCTTCTGGTTCTTGCGCTGGATGGAGCAGTCACGCACACCAGGAGCCCAGACGTTGCCGAAGTTGTCGGCAATGACCTGTACCTCGACGTGGCGCGCATCGGTGACCAGTCGTTCGATGAAGACGACGGGGTCGCCGAACGACCGCTGGGCCTCACCCTGGGTGCGCTCGAGCGCGAGTTCGAGTTCGTCCTCGGACCACACCTTGCGGATGCCGCGGCCACCGCCACCACTGCGGGCCTTGATGATGAGCGGATAGCCGATCGCCTGCGCGTGGCGACGTGCGTCGGCGCGGGTGGCGACGGGTCCACCACTCCACGGCGCGACCGGGACCTCCACCTTCTCCGCGAGGAGCTTGGCCTCCACCTTGTCACCGAGCAGACGCATCGCTTCAGCGGGCGGACCGATGAAGGTGATACCCAGCTGTTCGCACACCTCGACGAAAGCGGGATCCTCGGCCACGAAGCCCCAGCCCACCCACACGGCGTCGGCCTTGCTCTCGCGCAGGGCGCGGGCCAGCTCGGCGTGGTCGAGGTAGGCCGTTCCGCTCTTGACTGTGCGCAAGCACACACCTTCGTCGGCCTGGCGCACGAACATCGCGCGGCGCTCCGCCTCGGTGTGCAGTGCAACTGTCGTGATGCCGTAGTTGTGCTCGGCATTCAGTTCACGCACGGCTCGAATCAGGCGGACCGCAGCCTCGCCGCGATTGACAATCGCTATTCGCTTGAACATCAGTTAGCGCTCCGTTTCCGTAAAACTCATTGATCCGCAGAGTGTTTCGATGGCCAAGGCCATATCCGCCGTGGACTGGGTGCCGCCTTCGCGGACACACGCACCCCTGCACAACCCACTCGTCCCCTCCAGAGGTGCCCCGAATGCGATCATCGGGTCCTGCCACTCTGCAGGACCCGATGCCCGGGAACTGGAGCATAACGTCGATTTTTTGTACCCGCGCGTAACTTCAGCGCGGGTCACGTTCGGTTTGTCAAGTGTTCAAGAAGTTACCTGTAACGCATTGTCACGTCGTGAGTTTCGGGGCGAACGACGAAAACGTCACGCCGCAGCGCACTTTCACGTCAAGTTACCGAGCGGTTCGATACGCCGGCGCAGAGGCCCGGAAAACGCGAACGCCGCGAGCGCGCACGGGGCGCACTCGCGGCGATACGGACGAATCGGTCAGTGAGCGCGATTGACCGCCGAGACGACGGCGCGCAGCGACGCCGTGGTGATCGACGTGGCGATACCGACACCCCACACCACCGTGCTCCGGCCGTCAGGCGCGGTGACGGCGCACTCGACGTACGCAGCGGCCTGGGCGTCGTCACCCGCCGACATCGCATGCTCGGAGTAGTCGAGCACCCGGACATCGAAGTCGATGGTGGCGAGCGCGTCGACGAACGCGGCGAGCGGGCCGTTGCCCGAACCCGAGATTTCCTGTTCCTTGCCGTTCACCTTGACCGTTGCGGTGATGGAGTCGGTGCCGCCGTCCTCTTCGGACGCGGTGACCTTCTGCTTCATCCGCTCGAGCGGGGTGATCGGAGCGAGGTACTCCTCGTGGAAGACGTCCCACATTTCCTTCGGGGACACCTCGCCGCCCTCGCCGTCGGTGATCCGCTGGACCGCCTGGGAGAACTCGATCTGCAGCCGGCGCGGCAGCACCAGCCCGTGGTCGGCCTTCATGATGTAGGCGACGCCACCCTTGCCCGACTGCGAGTTGACGCGGATGACCGCCTCGTAGGTGCGGCCCACATCCTTGGGATCGATCGGTAGGTAGGGAACCGCCCACTGAATGTCGTCGACGTCGGCGTCCTGGGAGTCGGCGTCGATCTTCATGGCGTCGAGGCCCTTGTTGATGGCGTCCTGATGGCTGCCGGAGAAGGCGGTGTACACGAGGTCGCCGCCGTACGGGTGGCGTTCGTGGACAGGCAGCTGGTTGCAGTACTCCACCGTGCGGCGGATCTCGTCGATGTTCGAGAAATCGATCTGCGGGTCGACGCCGCGGGTGAACAGGTTCAGACCCAGCGTGACCAGGCAGACGTTGCCGGTGCGCTCGCCGTTGCCGAATAGGCATCCCTCGATGCGGTCGGCCCCCGCCTGATAGCCCAGCTCCGCGGCCGCGACACCCGTGCCGCGGTCGTTGTGGGGGTGGAGCGAGAGGATGACGGAGTCGCGGCGGGCCAGGTTGCGGTGCATCCACTCGATCGAGTCGGCGTACACGTTGGGCGTGGCCATCTCGACGGTGGCCGGCAGGTTCAGGATGACCGGGTTCTCGGGGGTGGGCTGCAAGACCTCGGTGACGGCGTCGCACACCTCCTTGGCGTACTCGAGTTCCGTGCCGGTGTACGACTCGGGCGAGTACTCCCAGCGCCACTGCGTGTCCGGGTACTTCTTCGCCTCTTCCAGGGCCAGAGCGGCCGCATCGGTGGCGATCTTCTTGATGACGTCGCGCTCGGCCTTGAACACCACTCGGCGCTGCAGGATGGAGGTGGAGTTGTAGAAGTGCACGATCACCTTCTCGGCGCCCTCGCACGCCTCGAATGTGCGTTTGATCAGCTCGGGGCGCGACTGCGTGAGCACCTGGATTGTGACGTCAGCCGGGATCGCGCCGTCTTCGATGATCTCACGGACGAAGTCGAAGTCCGTCTGGCTGGCCGACGGGAATCCGACCTCGATCTCCTTGTACCCCATCCGCACGAGCAGTTCGAACATGCGCCGCTTGCGGGCCGGGCTCATGGGATCGATCAGGGCTTGGTTGCCGTCGCGGAGATCGACCGCACACCATTGAGGGGCGCGGTCGATGGTCTTGTCGGGCCACGTGCGGTCCGGCAGCGACACCGGTTCCACTTCTTCGGCGAACGAGCGATACCGGAACGTCGGCATCGACGAGTTCTTCTGGGTGTTCCACGCCGGCTGGTCGGCGGGAGCAGGCTTGGAAGGCGGCGTGATGGTGCGCGTTCCGGTGGTGAAAGCGTCAGCGGGGGACATGGGATTGATCTCCAGATTCGTTGCGGACTTTGTGAGCCCAACGGCTGTGTCGACCGGCGCACGAGAACCCCGCGACGGGAAGCCAGTCTGGATCAGACCCCGTCGCGGCAACCAAGGAGAAGTGCGCGATGCATAACGAGCACTCTACTCCTGAGCCTATTCTCCGTGTGTAGGGGTTCGGCACGTTTCCGGATGTGCCGCCGTTCGACACGTCGAGCGAGGGAGGTGCAGTGCGTCACATCTCGCGGGTCACTCCGGTGGTTCTCGTCATCGTTCTCGCAGCGTGTGCCCTGTCCTGCGGGGTGAACGTGGACGGCTCGCCGCGTGTCGCCGGGGTGGGTGCACCGGTCTACGGCCGGCCTGTCAGCGACTTCGTCCGCGCAGAGCTCGCGGTGGCTGCGGCGGCCAGAGCCGTCGAACCGTGCGGACTGCTCGACGCAGCCGGGGTGGCGTCGTTCGGCGTCCTCACCGCATACGGTCCGGCAGGCGACCTGTCGACGTGCCATGCCGAGGTGATCCCGCCCGGCGGTACACCCGTCGATCCGTCCTGGATCGAGGTGGTGGTGGGGGAGCGTGAACCGTCCGAGGGAGTCGGCCGCGGCCGCGCCGCCGGTGGCATCGAGGTGCGCCCGGCGCTGTCGCCGCTGCCCGGTACGTGCACGCTCTACTTCTCGCTGCCGCCGGTTCCGGGAGTCGCCGCGCAGCGCTGGGGTCACGTCTCCTATCTCGACGGAGCTGCCGGTGTGGTGAGGCCGGCTGCCGGTGACGACTGCGCTGAGGCGAGCGCCGTCCTCGCGGCGGTGACGGCCAGGCTGCATTCGACTCCGCGGGGTACCACGAATATCCCACTGGCGCAGCAAGACCCGTGCCGGGTGGTCGAAAACGTGACCGAACTCGAGATCACGACGTTCGCCCCGGGCAGTCGGCCGTACGAGTGCCGCTTGACCCTCGGACGCGGTGACGAGGCATCCGTGCGGTTCGCCCTGTCCACCCCACCGCCGCGGACCGGGGGGCCGGAGGTGGTCGAGATCGACGGAGAGTCGTTCGCCTTCTTCGAGGACGCGCTCGAATGCCATTACTACTTCTATCCCGGGGACGTTGTCGACACCAACGTGCAACACAGCCCGATGAGCGAAATGGCCCGACGCGGCAACAGACTGACGGCCTCGGTGGCGGCAACGGCGCGTGACTGCGAAGAGGCGCAAATGCTGGTGCTCGCCGCGGCAGAAATGTTCGACTACTGACATGAACACTCAGGTCGAGGTGGCCCAGGCGTACCTGGATGCGTTGGTCAGTCACGATGGGAACGCGGTGCCCCTCGCTCCCCGGGCCGCCCGCTACGAGGCGGGATTCAAGACGGGGTTCTCCGGAAACCATCTGCGCCGCAGTCTGTCCCGAGGTCCGCAGTTCCGTCTGATCCGCGCCGTTCGTGAGGTGGCGTGGTCGGTGGCCGGGGACGACGTCACAGCCGATTATCTCCTGGACGCCGGGCTGTTCGGCCGAACCCTCGTGACCGTGCGGGTGATCGAGACCTTCCACATACCGCAGAACGATCTCCGAATCCGCCGCATCGACGCGAAGATCCGGCGTCCCTGAAGACGTAGAGAACACCGGAGTCCGCGTTCACCTGCCTGGATCGTCGCGACGGGCCATGGCTAGCCCAGTGTCTCGTGTGCCGCGGGGATGGATCCCAGGCGACCGGCCTGGAAGTCCTCGAACGCCTGCATTACCTCGGCCTTCGTGTTCATCACGAACGGTCCGGCCATGGCCACCGGCTCGCGGATCGGCTTGCCGCCGAGGACGAAAACCTCCAGCGAGGAGGTACGCGAGTCCTGGGTGTCTGCCGCGGCGATGGTGAGGGTGTCGCCGCGTCCGAAGACGGCGGTCTGCCCCATCCGGAACGGCCTGCGCTCCGAACCGACCAGGCCCTCACCGGCGAGGACGTACGCAAGGGCGTTGAATTCCGGATTCCACGGCAGCGTCAGGCTCGCCCCGGGGGCAACGGTCGCGTGAACCAGGCTGATCGGGGTGTATGTCGAGCCCGGGCCGGAGTGTCCGTCCACCTCGCCCGCGATGACCCGCACCAGGGCGCCGCCGTCGGGGGAGGACAGCAGGGCCACCTTCTGCCCGGTGATGTCCTGATAGCGGGGTGCGGCCATCTTGTTGTCGCGGGGCAGGTTCACCCACAATTGGACGCCGTGGAAGAGCCCACCACTCATGACCAGGTGCTCGGGCGGGGTCTCGATGTGGAGGATGCCACCACCGGCCGTCATCCATTGCGTGTCGCCGCCGCCGATGGTGCCGCCGCCCCCGTTGGAGTCCTGGTGCTCCATGATTCCGTCGATCATGTAGGTCACGGTCTCGAACCCACGATGCGGGTGCCACGGCGTTCCCTTGGGTTCGCCGGGCGCGTAGTTCACCTCACCCATCTGGTCCATGTGGATGAAGGGGTCGAGCGCGGCCAGATCGATGCCGGCGAAGGCGCGGCGAACGGGGAAGCCCTCGCCCTCGTACCCGACCGGAGCCGTGGTCAGGGAGCGGACCGGCCGGTCGACGGCGCCCGGGGCAGGGGCGTCGATACGCGGCAGGGCAAGGATGTTGTCGACAGTCACGGCAGGCATCGGGTGTCTCCTCGAACTCGTGTAATTGATTCTTCAACTACCTTACGAGGTGTAACACCGGCGGTGCGCAGGTATTCCCGCGCAGGCGGCTCCGCCGCCCGTGAGTGGTTGACGAGTGCAGAGACTCGTTAACCACTCACGGGGCGCGAAGCGCCCTCAGTTGAGGACGCCCTCGTGGTCGGGGCAGTACCGGGTGATGGCACCGATGATGTAGTAGTAGACGCCGTCGGCGGAGAGCATGGGCGTCCACTCCTCGCGCACCCGGTCGAGGGGTTTGCCGGCGTCGAGGGCGGTGCAGATTTCGCCGGCCTGGTGCACCGCGGTCTCGTCGTTGGTGACGTTCTGGTTCATCGACCTCAAATAGGTCAGGTAATCGGCGGCGGTGGCGGGGTCGTCGGCGACCGCGAAGATGCGCTTTCCCGGTGCGGAGGCGGCGGTGGTCCTGGCAGCGGCGGAGGTCGTGCTCGACTCCGGTGCCGCGGAATCGGCGCTGTCCCCACCGCAGGCGGTCAGGAATGTCGCGGAGCAGAGGGTGAGGGCGGTCAGAGCAAGAGTGCGGCGCATGTGGTGACGGAGTCCTTTCGAGGCTGGTGCGGCGACGATCGTATCGCCCGTGCGGCGAGAGCACGCGGTGTGTGTTCGCGGCGTTCGCCTGTTCGCCCGGGTGCCCGGCAGGTAGTGTTGCCCTCTCCAGTCGGAGTGGTTCGAGGAGGTGAGACCCGTGTTCGTCAGTTCAGTCCGGGTGCTCTCACCCCGCGACCGCGCGGTGGTGCCGACCTGAGGTGGCCGAGAGAGCGCCCATCGGCAATCCGAAAGGCACTCTCATGTCAGTTTCCGTCGAAGATGCTCTCGTTCATGAATTGCGCTCTGCCGGCTGCGTTTTCGCCGAAGATGAAGCACGGTTGATCCTCGCGGCCGCGAGTGATCGGACGAACCTCGTGTCGATGGTCCAGCGGCGCGTTTCCGGTGTGCCACTGGAACACGTGCTCGGCTGGGCAGAGTTCTGCGGTCTGCGAATAGCGGTCGACGCCGAGGTTTTCGTGCCTCGCCGGCGTACCGAATTCCTCGTCGACCGGGCGGCGGCTTTGATGCGTGAAGGTGCTGTCGTGGTCGACCTGTGCTGTGGGTCGGGAGCGGTCGGAATTGCGCTCGCCGCCCTTATCGATTCCCCCGAGTTGTATGCGGTCGATATCGACCCTGCCGCGGTCCGCTGCGCTCGTCGTAACATGCCCGCGGAGCGCGTGTTCGAGGGCGACCTCTACGACCCGTTGCCTGCGTCCTTGCGCGGACAGGTCCATGTTCTGGTGGCCAACGCTCCATATGTGCCGACCGAGGCGATTCGGTTGATGCCCCCCGAGGCGCGACTGCACGAGCCGCGGGTGTCACTCGACGGTGGTGCCGACGGCCTGCACATTCAGCGGCGAGTGGCGGCCGGGGCGCAGCACTGGCTCGGCCCCGGCGGTCACCTCCTGATCGAAACAAGTGAGAGCCAGGCAACGCGGACAGTCCAGGCCTTCACCGACGCGGGGTTGAGCGCGCGAGTCGAGTCCTCCGCCGAGCTCGGTGCCACCGTCGTCGTCGGAACGCGGTCGTGAGCGCCTCGACACAATGCTGGACCGACCTCGCGGGGCGCAGCTGCGTTCTGCTCTCCCGAGGCCGGAGTTTTCGTTAGGGTCTCGAGATGGGTCGTGGCGCAGGAGTCGGCATCGGAATCCGGGCAACGCTGGCGGCAGCACTCTGCGCCGGCATGGTGGCGGCGTGTTCGTCGGACGAGGCGCCACCGAGCGACCCCGCGGCCACCTGTGCCGATGTTCCCAACGGCACGACGGCCGCAGCGCCGCCCGCCGGGCAAGCTCCGCCGCCGGCGGGCGCGCCGCCGACCAGTCAGAACCTCGCGACCAATCCGGAGATCGCGACGGTCTATCGCTCCGGGATGGTGCCCGTCGATACCGCGTCGTATGCGGTGTCGACCGCCAACCCGATTTCGACACAGGCGGCGTGCGACGTTCTGCGCGAAGGGGGCACCGCGGCCGACGCGTTGATCGTCGCGCAAACGGTGCTCGGCATCGTCGAACCGCAGTCGTCGGGAATCGGTGGTGGTGCTTTCCTCCTCTACTACGACGCGGAGAAGAACAGTGTCGAGGCGTACGACGGACGCGAGGTCGCACCGATGGCGGCGACGGAGAATTATCTCCGCTGGACCAGCGACACGGACCGCACCGAACCGAAGCCCGACGCGCGCGCGAGTGGGCGGTCGATCGGAGTGCCCGGCGTCGTCCGGATGCTCGAGCTGGCACATCGTGAACATGGCAGGAATGAGTGGCGGGAACTGTTCGATCCCGCAGTCTCCCTGGCGGATCAGGGTTTCGAGATCAGCCCCCGCATGGCCGGACAGATCGCCGCTTCGGCTCCCGACCTGGCAATCGACGAGGCGTCGAAGGCGTACTTCCTGAACCCGGACGGCAGCCCCAAAGCGGCGGGCACCAAGCTGACGAATCCCGCGATGGCCAAAACGCTGGGGGCCATCGCTTCGGGCGGTGCCGATGCCTTCTACACCGGCGCGATCGCCCAGAGCATCGTCGACTCCACGGCGACGACCTCGGGAGGACGGACCCCGGGCCAGATCACGCTCGACGACCTCGCGAATTACCAGGCGAAGAAGCGCACGGCCCTGTGTACGCCGTACCGAGACCACGAGGTCTGCGGTATGCCGAACCCGTCGTCCGGGGGGACGGCGGTGGCGGCGACCCTCGGCATTCTGGAGAACTTCGACCTGTCCGCCGTGGGGCCGACGAACCTCGACGCCAATGGTGGAAAACCGACGGCGGAGGCCGTGCATCTCATCGCCGAGGCGGAGCGGTTGGCGTACGCGGACCGGGACAAGTATGTGGCCGACTCGGATTTCGTTCCGCTGCCCGGTAATTCGGTGGACACGCTGTTGAATGACGACTACCTGAAGCAACGTGCCGACCTCATCGATCCCGGCAAGAGCATGGGCACCGCGAAGCCGGGTGACTTCGGTCCGGTGCCGCTCGGGGTGCAGCCGCAGGACAAGGAGCACGGAACCAGTCATATTTCGATCGCGGACAAGTACGGCAACGTCGCGTCGATGACCACCACGGTGGAGTCGGCGTTCGGAGCTTTCCACATGACCGAAGGTTTCGTGCTCAACAATCAGCTCACCGATTTCTCGGCGCAACCCGTCGGACCGGACGGTGTGCCGCTGGCCAACCGGGTGGAGCCGGGGAAGCGGCCCCGCAGTTCGATGGCCCCGACGCTGGTCTTCGGTCTCGGTGACGACGGCGCGCGAGGTGACCTCGAATTCGTGGCGGGCTCACCCGGTGGCTCGGTCATCATCCAGTTCGTCGTGAAAACACTGGTGGGCATGCTCGATTGGGGCATGAACCCGCAGCAGGCCGTCTCGGGAGTCGACTTCGGCGCCGCCAACACCCCGGTGACCGGGGTGGGCGGTGAACATCCGAACATCAATGCTGCCCGGGACGGCGCCGATGACCCGCTGATCGCCCAGTTGCGGGCGATGGGCCACCAGGTCTCGGTTGCTCCGCAGTCGAGCGGGCTCAGTGCACTGCAACGCGTCGACTCCGGGTGGGTCGGCGGCGCCGATCCCCGACGCGAGGGTGCAGTGATGGGCGACGGTACCGGTTAGCGCACGTCACTCCTGTTCGACGAGTGGCGCGACTTTGGTGCCGAGGAGTTCGATGGCGCGCATCACCTTGTCGTGCGGCAGCGGTCCGACGCTGGGGTGCAGCATGAACCGCTCGATGCCGAGGGTCTCCCGCATGTCGACGATCTTCTCCGCCACCTGCTCGGGGTTCCCGACGATCAGTGAGCCGCCGGGGCCCCGCATGGCGTCGAAGGACTGGCGATCCATCGGCGCCCACCCGCGTTCGCGACCGAGTCCGGTCATGGCCGCGGCATAGGACGGGTAGAAGTCGTCGGCGGCTTGCTCGGCCGTGTCGGCGACATAACCGTGGGCGTGGACGGCGATCGGCTGCGGTTCGTGACCACCCTCCGATACCGCACGCCTGTGGAGTTCGGCGAGCGGGGCAAAGCGTGCCGGCTTGCCTCCGATGATCGCGAGCGCCATCGGGAGACCGAGCAGCCCGGCACGGACCACGGACTCCGGGTTGCCGCCGACTCCGACCCACACGGGCAGGGGGCGCTCGGGCCTCGGGTACACCGGCTGATCGGTCAAGGCCGGACGGAATCGTCCTGACCACGACACCGATTCGGAGTCGCGGAGTGCGAGGAGCAGCCCGAGCTTCTCGACGAACAGGTCGTCGTAGTCGGCGAGGTCGTACCCGAACAAGGGGAACGATTCGGTGAAGGATCCGCGACCGGCCATCACCTCGGCGCGACCGTCGGAGATGAGGTCGAGGGTGGCGAACTCCTCGAACACCCGCACCGGGTCATCGGAGCTGAGCACGGTGACCGCGCTGGTCAACGCGATGTGGGAAGTCTTCGCTGCTGCGGCGGCGAGCACGACGGCGGGCGCGGACGCGGCGAAGTCGGCTCGGTGATGCTCCCCGACGCCGTAGACGTCGAGACCGACCTGCTCGGCGAGCACGACCTCCTCGAGTAGGTTCTTCAGGCGCTGCCGTGGTGAGACGGTTCCGGTCTCACCGGGGCCGACCTCGGCGAATGTCGTCAACCCGAGTTCCATGGCTACACTCCTTCTAGATAGTTGAACTATCAATCAGTGTGGTAACGGCGGAACCCTGCCGGATATTCCGACGTTGGTTCGGATCGGCGCGCTCGGGGAATACCGACACCATGGCGACTTATCGAGTAATCGACCCCAAAGGTGACGTGGTAGAGACCCGAGAAATCGACGCAGCCGACGACGCGCACGCGTGGTTCGTCGATGTCCGGGCCGACAACAGCGAACTCGGGTGGCGGATGGAAGTCGAGCACGACGGCGAATGGTCGTTCTTCGATGACACCGAGGGCGTATCGAAGCAGTAGAGACCCCACCGTGCTCGCCAGCAGCCCAAGGAAATTGGGCGTCGAGGAAGAATTTCACCTCATCGACTTGAAGACCCGGCGCCTGACGACCCGTGCGCCGGAATTGCTGGCGCGACTGCCCGACGACGCCTACGTCGACGAGCTGCAGCGGTGTGTGGTGGAGGTCAACAGTGGTGTGTTCACCGACCTCGCCGACCTCAGGTCCGACCTGGCCTGGCACCGCTCGCTGCTCGTCGACGCGGCCGAGGGGCTCGGTGTCGGGGTGGCGGCCGCCGGATCGATGCCACTCGCCCTTCCGACGGAGATGCAGGTGACAGGGTCGCTGCGCTACCAGCGCATGCTGGCCGACTATCAGATGCTCGCCCGCGAACAACTGATTTGCGGCACCCAGGTGCATGTCGATGTGCCCGACCGGGACGAGGCCGTCCAGGTGGCCAACCGCATCGCCCCCTACCTGCCGGTTTTCCTGGCGCTCAGTGTGAGTTCTCCGTTCCGGGCCGACGGCTCGGACACCGGTTACGCGAGCGCGCGGACCCTGCTGTGGTTGCGGTGGCCGAGTACCGGTCCGGCGGCGCCCGTCTCCTCGGCCGCCGAGTACGACACCCTGATCGACGACCTGGTGTCGAGCGGCGTGATCAGCGACCCCGGCATGGCGTACTTCGACATCCGCCCCTCGGCCAAGCTTCCGACGCTGGAACTGCGGGTGTGTGACAGCTGCCCGCGACTCGACACGGTCATCCTTGTTGCGGCCCTCTTCCGCGCCCTCGTCGAACGGGAGGTCCAAGGTCTGCGGGCCGGCGACAAGGGGCTGAAGGTCGTCTCGACGATGACCCGGGCGGCACTCTGGCGGGCTGCGCGTTCCGGCCTGGAAGCGGACTTGGTAGACGTCACGGTTCCGCGCTCGCGGCTCGCTGCGGACATCGTCGAGGACTTCGTGCGCTCCTTGAGACCCCAGCTCGAGGAGACAGGTGACTGGGACACCGTCCGCGAACTGTCTGCCGCCGCCCTCGCGACGGGAAGCTCGGCTGCCCGTCAGCGTCAAGCATTCCAACGACGGAATCGGTTGACCGACGTCGTCGACCAGCTTCTCGCCGAGACGGCCGACCGCGTGTCACCGCTTCCCGAGGGCGAAACCCTGGTGCCGAGCGCGCACGCGGGACGCTCGCACTCGAGCGTGGCGACCCGCCCGCGGAGGCGCTGGGCCGCGCGATTCGCCCGGCGTGGCAGCGAATCCGAGCTGACCTGGACCGGGTCGGGAGAACTCGACGAACAGCAGCTGCTCGCGTGGCGTAGAGATCTCCACGCCCACCCCGAGCTGTCGTTCGAGGAGCGACGAACAACTCGGGTCGTGCGCGATCACCTTGCGAGTCTCGGTGTGGAGCCCGTCCTCATGCCCGGTGGAACCGGACTGTGGTGCGATATCGGACCCGAGACGGAACACTGCATCGCCCTGCGCGCCGACCTGGACGCATTGCCGATTACCGAGGCGACCGGTCTCGAATTCCAATCCACTGTGCCCGGGGTTTCACACGCCTGCGGTCACGACGCGCACACCGCAATGCTGATGGGCGCCGCCGCCGTCCTCGTCAAGTACCCACCGACGTGCCGAGTGCGATTGATCTTCCAGCCAGGGGAAGAAACCACGCCAGGCGGTTCGGTCGACACGATCGCCGCCGGCGCACTGGAGGGTGTCTCCAAGATCTACGCCCTGCACTGCGACCCGAACCTCGAAGTCGGGAAGCTCGCCACCCGGAGCGGTCCCATCACCTCGTCGAACGCATCGGTGACCGTGCGCCTCTGGTCGCAGGGTGGACACACCGCGCGCCCGCACCTGACGGGCGATCTGATCCACGCCGGTGCGGTACTCATCACCGGGCTGGCCTCTGTGCTCGACCGCCGCATCGACGCCCGTACGGCGACGGTCCTCACCTGGGGGAAGGTGTCCGCCGGTCAGGTGGGCAATTCCGTGCCGGAGTCGGGGGAACTCGTCGGGACCCTCCGCAGTGCGTCCCACGAGACCTGGGCCAACCTCGAGCCGCTGGTCACCGACACGATCGGCGAACTACTCGCCCCCTACCACGTGCGCTACGAGCTCTCCTACCTGCAGGGCGTGCCACCCGTGGTCAACGACCCCGACTGCACGGCGGACCTACGGGAAGCGATCGAGTCCGTGGTCGGGTTCGATCACCTCGCGGAAGCCGAGCAGTCGAGCGGCGGGGAGGACTTCGCGTGGTACCTCGAGCAGGTTCCCGGTGCGATGGCCCGCCTCGGCGTCTGGGAGGGCGTCGGCGAACGTCAGGAACTGCACCAGCCCGGTTTCCGGCTCGACGAACGCGCGATGATTCACGGTTTGCGCACGCTGGTGGCGCTGACACGGCTCGGCGATCAGACCGAGTGAGACCTACATCTGCGGTGGGAACGGCGGCATCGGGTCGGGTGGTTGGGGTCCGGGCGGCTGCGGTCCGGGTCCGGGTTCGGGTGGCCGCTCGGGTTCGGGCGGACGTTCCGGTCCGGGCTCCGGCGGGAACGGATGAGGCGGCGTCGGAGTGGGCGGTATCGGCGGCTGTGGTTCCGGCTCGGGAGGTTCGGGCCCCGGTGGCACCGGTCCCGGGTCGCGGTTCAGGGGCTCGTCACGGTGGCTCGTCATCGCCTCGATCACTTTCCTGTCGGCTGATTGAGGAGTACCCCGATCGGGCATACCACAAGCGGCATGACATAGACCGGTGGTTGGGGAACAAAATCGGGAGCCGGTGCGTTGTCTAGCAACCATGCCCCGCAAGCGCGGGAATGTCCGGCAGGGGAGACCCGAGCCGAAGGGAGGAAGTCATGGCAACCGACTACGACGCACCACGGGTTACCGTCGACGACGAACTCGCGGAGGACTCGCTCGAAGAACTGAAGACGAGAAGGAACGAGTCGCAATCTTCCGTCGTCGACGTGGAAGAGGCCGACACGGCGGAGTCCTTCGAACTGCCCGGCGCAGACTTGTCCGGTGAGGAACTCACGGTACGGGTCGTTCCGAAACGGGCCGACGAGTTCACCTGTAGTAGCTGCTTCCTGGTGCACCATCGTTCCCGTCTCGCCTCGGACGAGGGTGGCCAGCTGATCTGCCGCGACTGCGCGTGAGACAGGTGAGTGCCGAAGTGCCGTACTTCGGCACTCACGTTCGTCGTTCGCGCGGGCACAGCGCCTACGGCTGATCGAACTGTCGCCGCTTGTGGTCACCGAACGGTTCGTCCCGTTCCCGAACGGCCTCGCGGAATCCTGCGGTGGCCGAACGCAACTGAAACGCGTATCCCTCGCGGGTGTGCCGGGACACGCCGTCGAACACGGTGCTGATCATGCCCGAGTTGGCCACCCCCTGGGCTAGGAGAGCGCTGTTCAAGGCGAGCTTGACCATCATCAGTTGATTGATCGGCATCTGAGCGATCCGGCCGACGAGATCCTCGGTGCGCTGGTCCAATTCCTCGGCGGGAGCAGACTCCACCGCCAGCCCCCACTCGGCTGCCTGCTTTCCGCTCAGGCAATCACCGGTCAGCAGTAATCGCTTGGCCCGTTGATCGCCGAGGCGGTGCGCCCACATCCCGGCGGCAGGCACCCCCCACACCCTGGTCGGGGGGTAGCCGATCTTCGTGTCGTCGGCCGCGATGATCTGGTCGCAGTACAGGGCGATGTCGGTGCCGCCCGCCACGCAGAAGCCGTGCAGCTTCGCGACGGTCGGTTTGTTCGAATGGAGCAGGCTCGCGAACCCACGATTGAAACGGCTCATCATCGCGTAATCCGCCATCGGATCCCAGTGGCCGAACGGATTGTGATTGCGTGCCTGCACCATCGGATCGAGCACCGTGCCGGTGGTCCTGTCCGGTCCGTCTCCCGGATCGCCGCCGCTCTCGGCGAACACTCCGAGGTCGTACCCGCCGCAGAACCCCTTCCCGCGTCCCGACAGCAGGATGACGTGGACGCGGGGATCGAGGTCGGCCCGTTCGACGGTGGCGGCGAGCTCGAGCGGGGTGTCCGCGGTGATGGCATTGCCGTGCTCCGGCCGGTTGAAGGTGATCCGCGCAATCCGCCCGGTCACCTCGTAGGTGAGCGTGCGGTACTCGGTGTGGTCCTCGGCCTGTTCCCGGTCCGCGAACAGCGAATCGGCTCCCTCGTCCCAGCCTTCCCGCCACGCGCCGGGACGCATGCCGGCGTGGTTCTCGTAGTCGGTCACGACCCCACCTTGGGGGTGGCGCGGTCGATGATCGCCGCGGTGTCGATGCCCGTCGGGAGTGTCCCGAACACGGTGCCCCAGTCTCCCGACAACCTGCTGACGCAGAAGGCGTCGGCCACCGCCGGATGTCCGTAGCGGACGAGGAGTGAAGCCTGCAGAGCGAGTGCCATGTCGCCGACGACCCGGCGGGCGCGGTGCTCGAGGCTGTCCAGGTCACCGAAACTCGACTTCAGCTCGGCGATCGCGGTATCGAGCCGGGAATCGACTCCGGCAGTGGAGTCGAGTTCGTCGAAGAACACCTGCAGCGACTCCGGTTGTTTCGCCATCGCCCGTAGGGTGTCGAGGGCGGCAACGTTGCCGGAGCCCTCCCACACCGACAACAGGGGCGCCTCGCGATACAGCCGCGGCATCCGCGACTCCTCGACGTAACCGTTGCCGCCGAGGCATTCCAGGGCTTCCGCCGCATGGATCGGCCCGCGTTTGCAGACGAAGTATTTGCTCACCGACAGGGAAATCCGGCGCAGCATCGTCGCCTGTTCGTCACCGGCCGTCGCGCGGTCGGTGAGTGCGGCCAGCCACAGTGCGACCGTGGTGGACGCCTCCGACTCCACCGCCAGGTCGGCGAGCACATTTCGCATCAGGGGCTGATCGACCAGATGGGCGCCGAACGCGCTGCGGTGCACGGCGTGGTGCGCTGCCTGCGCGGTGCCGACCCGCATGCCGGTGGCAGTCCCGATCGTGCAGTCGAGGCGGGTCATGTTGACCATCTCGATGATGGTTCGGACACCGCGGCCTTCCTCACCGACGAGCCACGCCACGGCCTCGTCGTACTCCACCTCACCACTCGCGTTCGAGTGGTTGCCGAGCTTGTCCTTGAGGCGCTGCAGGTGCATTCGGTTCCGGCCACCGTCCGGGAGGACGCGGGGAAGCAGGAAACACGACAGGCCGCCCGGGGCCTGCGCGAGGACCAGGAACAGGTCCGACATCGGCGCGGAGGTGAACCACTTGTGCCCGGTCAGCAGGTAGCTGCCATCGGACTGTGGCACCGCGCGGGTGGTGCCCGCGCGGACGTCGGAGCCGCCCTGCTTCTCCGTCATCGACATACCGGCGATCAGCCCGGCCTTGGTGAGGGGCGGACGCAACACCGGGTCGTAGACGCGGGAGGTGAGCAGGGGTTCGTATCGTGCGGCGAGTTCGGGGTTGTGGCGCAACGCGGGAACGACGGCGTAGGTCATGGAGATCGGGCAGCCGTGCCCGGCGTCGACCTGTCCCCATACCGCCATCTTCGCCGCTCTGATCAGGTGAGCATGTGGATTCGGATCCGCCCACGGACTGCCGTGCAACCCCATCTCGACAGCGGTGGTCATCAGCCGGTGATACGACGGGTCGTACTCCACCTCGTCGATGCGGTGACCGTAACGATCGTGCGTCCGCAGCACGGGTGGGTGTGCTTCGGCGAGGTCGCCCCACCGCTGCGCTTCCTCGCTGCCCGCCAGCCGCCCGAGGTCGTGGAGTTCTTCGAGCGCGTCGTGGGCGCCCTCCCGTTGCAGCGCTTCGAGTATCGGCGGGTAGTAGGCCGCATCGAAGTCGGTGAGGGGTGGCACCTGATTGAAAACCTCGTGCGTGGCGGTCATGTCGGGCTCCCGAGAGATCGAAGGGTGAAAGTGAGCAGAGCGGGGACGATGGCGGAGTCGCCGGCTCCGCGGGCCAGTGGCAGGATCAGGGCCTCACCGATGGCCCCGACGATGCAGGCCGCGGTCACCGACGCATCCTGATCCGGGATTTCCCCGGCCTCGACGGCGGCGGCGATGGCGACTGCCAGTGCATCGCGGAACGATTCACGGAACAGCAGCCGCTCCGTGTCCACCTGGGGGTCGACGGGTTCGACGAGTAGTGCGTAGGCGAGTGTCGGTGCGCGCAGGGCGCGTTCGGCGAAGGTGTGCACAGAGGCCGACACGGCTGCGACATAGCGCCCTTCGGTGGATTGCGCGGAGTTGCCGGCCTGGACGGCAGCGCTCACCTCGCGGCTGCACACGATCCGGAAGACCTCGGCGAACAATTCACCCTTGTTCGCGAAGTGTCGGTAGACGGTGCCGGTGCCCACTCCTGCCTCGGCTGCGACGGCCGAGATGGAGCACCCTGCGTAGCCGTGCCGGGCGATCAACCCGAGTGCCGAGTCGATCAGGGTGGTACGGAGGGCGTCCAGTCTTTCCTGGACGGCAGGAGTGCGCCGATAGGCCATATTGAAGAAGTGAACACCCGTTCCGTTCTTCCGTCAAGGGTGCTAACGTCGGCCGGACCAGCGAGGAAAGGCGCACCCGATGGCTTCCGACGTGGTACTCGTCCGACGGAACGGCCCGGTCACGACGATCAGTCTCAATCGGCCGGAAGTGCGCAACGCGGTGGACAGGCCCACCGCCGAGGCACTCGCCGACGCCTTCCGCGAGTTCGACCGCGACGAAGACGCCTCCGTCGCAGTTCTGCACGGTGAGGGCGGGACGTTCTGCGCAGGGGCAGACCTGAAGGCGATCAGCGCAGGCCGGGGTAACCGGGTCGCCCCGGACGGTGACGCCCCGATGGGGGTGTCCCGCATGAGGCTGTCCAAGCCCGTCGTCGCCGCGGTCGAGGGTCATGCCGTGGCCGGTGGACTCGAATTGGCACTGTGGGCCGACCTGCGGGTCGCCGACGAGAACGCGATCTTCGGGGTCTACTGCCGTCGTTGGGGTGTCCCCCTGATCGACGGGGGAACGGTTCGCCTCCCGCGGCTCATCGGTGAGAGTCGCGCGATGGATCTGATTCTCACCGGCCGTTCCGTCGACGCCGACGAAGCCCTTCTGATCGGGCTGATCAACCGGAAGGTCCCGGCCGGTGACGCGCTTTCGGCGGCGGAGCAACTCGCCGCCGACATCGCTGTCTTCCCGCAGGTGTGCATGCGGCAAGACCGGCTGTCGGTCCTCGAACAGCACGGCCTTTCCGAGGAGATCGCGCTCCTGGCGGAACTACGCCACGGGGCAACCTCGTTGGCGAACGGAACAGTCGAGGGTGCGTCGCGGTTCGCCGCCGGCGCGGGGCGGCACGGATCGTTCGACACGCCCGAGGCGGATCGCTCCTGACCGAGCCCGGTGACGATGACAGGTGCGTAGCATCGATTAACCGGGCTCGAAGGTGGGGTGCACGTGAACGACTGGGTAAAGGAGCAGTTCTTCCGGGCCGCACCGACCGAGTCCGTGGAAACGTCGCGGCGCAGGATTCGACTGCGGCAGGTGGTGTGGTTCTCGTACCTGTCGGCGCTGGTGCTGGTCGTCTGGTTCGTCGGCCTGCCCACCGATCGTCTCTATCAGGCCGCCTGGATCATCGCCGGGCTGATTGCCTTCACCATCGACCGCGGCTGGCGTGAACACCTGAAGGTACTGACCGATTGGCTCCCGCTCATTGCCGCGCTGGTGGTGTACGACCTCAGCCGGGGGGTCGCCGACGAACTCGGAATGCCCATCCGCGTCACGGAACTGGTCACCGCGGAGAGCTGGCTGTTCGGCGGCACGATTCCAACGGTCTGGTTGCAGGACCATCTGCTCGGGCCGCACGGTGTGCCACCGTGGTGGACTCTGCTCACCGGCATCGTCTACACCAGTCATTTCCTGGTGCCGTGGCTGGTGGCGGCGGTCTTCTACGCATACTCCCGGCCGATCTGGGCGAAATACATGAGGCGGGTGCTGGTGCTCTCGTACCTCGGATTGACCACCTACATCCTGCTGCCGGCCGCGCCGCCGTGGTTCGCGGCCGAGGTGGGCGCGATCGATGTTCCCGTGGGCAGGGTTGCCGGCTTCGGATTCGGCATCGTCCCGCTGGACGTGAGCACGCGGTGGCTGGAGACACAAGGCAATCCGGTGGCGGCAATGCCCTCGCTGCACGCCGGGTTCGCTTTCCTGGTCGCGATCGCGTTGTGGCCGCTCGCCTCCAGGTGGTGGCTACGTATTCCACTCGTGCTGTACCCACTGGCGATGGCGTTCGCGCTCGTCTACGGCGGCGAACACTATGTGGTGGACGTGCTCGCCGGCTGGGCCTGCGTCGGACTCGCCATCGTCCTGTGCAGGATGTGGGAGGGGCGGGTCGGACTGCGCGGGGCAGGGGAACGCACCGACGTCTCCCTCGCTGCGTGACCACCGTAGAAAACCGGCACGCGTACCGTCGGAAGAGATGCAACAGTACGTCCCTCGCCCCCCGTCCACCGTCGGCGACTGGAGTGATGCCCGACGGAAAATGCAGTTGCGCCGATCCCGCCCGGGGCACTCGTGGCACCGCTTCGGCCGCACTCGCCGAATGCTGATGTGGCTCGGACTGTCGATGGTGCCCGTGCTCATCGTCGGTGGGCAATATTGGGTCCAGGACGTGCATCCTGAGAGGGAGCGGCTGGCCCAGACCGTGCCCGCCGTCCACGACGTCTACGAGGCGAAGAATCCGGCCGATCAGCGCACAGCCGTGGTCGACATGGTCGGGCTGGGCAACGTCGACGCCACGGATACGGCACGGTCGCTCGGGGCCTACACCGACCTCGGGCAGGTGTGGGCAGTGGAATATGACAACAGCGGTATCGACACCAAGGTGATCAGCGACCTGATCGTCGACCATGCCGCCGCCACGGGAACCGACAACATCATCCTGTCGGGGCACAGCATGGGTGGGGTGGTCGCGCTGGAGGTGGCTCAGCACATCTACGAGGACACCGACACCGTGCTGGCAGGGGTCGTTCTCGACTGCACGCCCGTCGATCTGCACGCCGTCCGGGGAGATGCGCGCGACGCCGGGGAGGACATGCTGCGGTGGATCGGCTGGTTGCCGGGCGCGCGGGAGAGCAGGAGCCTTCGCGTGCTCGTCGAAACAGCCGCCCGCAAGGACCACTTCCTCGACAGCAACTCCTGGTACCCGCGTGTCGACCTGTCCGCTCTCGGCAGCGTCGTCGAGGAGGTCCTGCACGACAAGGTGTTCTCGGACGATGCCGCCAGCAACGGCTTGATCGAGTCCCAGTTCAAGGTGATCGTCGCCTCGGGTGCCATCGACAATCTGAAGTCGCTTGCCGTGGAGCGGGATGGGAAACCCCTGCCGGCAGTCGTTTTCGTTCGCCCGCGGGACGGTCGATTCGATCCCGTGGTCGACGTCGACTACACCCAACGCATACTCGTCGAGCAGTCCGGCGGCGTGGACGGCACGCTGCTCGTCGCGAAGCTCGACGGGATCGGGCACGCCAACCCCATCCAGCAACCTGCCGCCTACAACGCGGCCATCGAGAACCGGATCGCACCGTTCCTCCGGTCGCTCCTCCCGTCCCCACCCGTGCGTACTTATTAACCGCGGAATGTTAATAAGTACTCACAGGTGCGGAAGCGGCTTCCCAGTGCACATTGCGCGGCGACGGGTCCGAGATCGGCGGCGTGATCGACGTCGCGCAAGGTCGGTAGCAGGCGCACCGACGCGCCCGCGGCGATCAGCGCCTCGTAGGTCTGCCGTCCGGTTTCGGAACTCGACGTCGGCACCGGGAGGATCACTTCCGCGACCCCGGGGTCGGGTACGCCCAGAGCCCACCAGCCGCCGTCCTCGGCGGGCCCGAGCACGCACGTCGGTGCCTCGTCGGCAAGTAGGGCGGCCGCATCGCCGAGCAGATGCGCGGTGACCTGCGGCGTGTCCATCCCGATCTGCAGAACCGGTGATTTGGTCATCGTGAAGGTGTCGGCGTGGGCATTGACCAGGCGTTCTGCGAAACTGCCGCCGCGCTGTTCGAGGACGGTGACGCCCTTCAGCGCTGCCGTGATCTCTCTGCTCCGCGTCGCCCGCGCGAGATCACCGGTCAGGGCCACGACACGATGGGCGACTTCGGTCGAGGTGACCGCGTCGAGAGTGTCCAGCAGTGACGCCGCCGCCAGGTCTGCGGCCGCGGCGTTGCCGATCTCCCGGGCGAGGCGCGTCTTCGCGAACCCCGGTACCGGAGCCTTCGCGACCACGAGAACGGCCACGCCGATGCTCACCGCATCACCCTCCAGAAGTCGTGGACGGCGCGCAGCGTGCCCTG
Source organism: Rhodococcus sp. ZPP (assembly GCF_017656075.1). Lineage (NCBI taxonomy): Bacteria > Bacillati > Actinomycetota > Actinomycetes > Mycobacteriales > Nocardiaceae > Rhodococcus > Rhodococcus sp. ZPP. The sequence continues at coordinate 2,714,056 of NZ_CP058638.1, read as the reverse complement.
GACCGACCCCGACACCTTCGACGACCCCGCGGTGCGCGGTCGGTAGGTGATGTCACATTCGGTGATCCGCCAGTGCGCGCGGCCGGCCAGAATGAGGAGCTGCAGTGGGTAACCCGAACGCCGGTCGCCGACACCGAGGTCGAGAAGTGCTTGCCGCCGAACTACTCTCATCGCACCCAGGTCGTGGATGGGGATATCGTAGCGGCGTCGGAGGCGGGCAGCGACGACGGCGTTGCCGATCCGGCTGTGCAGTGGCCAGGTGCCGCGTTCGACCGGGAGGCGGCGGCCGACGGCGAGATCCGCACCGGATTCCACGGCCGCGACGAGTGTGGGGAGTTCGCGGGGGTCCATCGAACCGTCGCCGTCGAGCACACACACCACCGGCGTCCGTGCGGCCTCCACGCCCGCGTGGACGGCGCTGCCGTACCCGGGCCTGGTTTCTGCGACGACGGACGCACCGTGCGCCCGGGCGACGTCAGCGGTTCCGTCGGTGGAATTGTTGTCCACCACAAGTACTCGGTAACCCGGTGGGATCGCGGCGAGTACGCCCGGCAACGATCCCGCCTCGTTCATGCAGGGAATCACCACGGTGACGTCCGCGGGAGAGATGGTGTCGCCCTCAAACATGGGGAGAACCCGCCGACCGGGCGTTGCGCAGCGGTGCGTGGGCGAAGGCGGTGAGTCCGTCGTGTGGCCGGATCCGGGCTCGGAACCCCAGCACCCGCTCGGCTCCTCGCGGATCGGCCACGATGTGCCGGACGTCCCCGGGGCGATACTTCCCGGTGACGACAGGCTCGGGCCCGCCGCAGGAACGAGCCAGTGTCGTGGCCACCTCACCGATCGTGATCGGCTGACCCGAACACACGTTGAACGCCGCAAATTCCGGTAACTCCGCGTCGAGTGCCGCGATGTTCGCCGCCGCGACATCCCGGACGTGGACGAAGTCCCGTGTCTGCCGTCCGTCCTCGAACACCCGAGGTGGCTCGCCGGCGTCGAGAGACGACCGGAACATCGCCGCGACACCGGAATACGGCGTGTCGCGAGGCATCCCGTCGCCGTACACGTTGTGGTAGCGCAGCGCGGTGACGGATCCGCCCGTGGCCAGCGACCAGGCGAGTGCGTAATTCTCCTGGGCCACCTTGCCTGCGGCATAGAAGCTACGCGGACGCAGTGGCGCATCCTCGTCCACGAGGGCCCACTCGAGCGGCTCCCCGGTGTCGGGATCGACGTGGTCGAACACTCCCGCGTCGAGATCGGTCCTACGGCGTGGTGCCGGTTCGACATCCTCGCCGCGCCGGTTGCGATAGCGCCCGACGCCGTACACCACCATCGACGACGCGAGTAGCATTCGGGTGCACTTGGTTTCGTACATCGCGGCCAGGAGTACTGCCGTTCCGAAGTCGTTGTGACTGGCGTATGCGGGGGCGTCGCTCGCATCCACTCCTGCCCCCACCACAGCGGCCTGGTGGCACACCACGTCGATGCCGTTCAGCAGTCGGGTGATGGCTTCCTGGTCGCGGACATCGATGTGCCGAACACCGTCCGGAATGTCTGCGACGGCGCCGTGCGCGGACGGCAGCAGTGAGTCCACCGCCACCACCTCGTGTCCCGCATCCTGCAGAGCCGTGGAGACGTGGCTACCGATGAATCCTGCTGCGCCCGTGAGCAGTACTCGTCGAGAAGTCATGGCAGTTCGATCGGCAAGGTCGCGCCCTCGTGCACGCGACAGGTGTCGCACGGACCTTCCGGCGCAGCGGCGATCGCCTTGTGAACCAGTGATGTCAGGGAACCGAGGTTGCGTTCGAACTCCGCGAACACATCCACGGCGCGCACACCGTCCCCTGCATCGATCCCGGCGTCGAGGTCGGTGACCAGAGCGATGGTGGCGTAACACATCTCGAGCTCCCGGGCCAGAACGGCCTCAGGGTGTCCGGTCATGTTCACCAGTGACCAGCCCTGCCGTGCGAACCACTGGCTTTCCGCCCGGGTCGAGAAGCGTGGGCCCTCGACCACCACCAGCGCCCCACCGTCGACCGTGCCGGTCCGCAGGGCCGCCTTGCGCAGGTCGGCGCAGTACGGATCGGCGAACTGCACGTGAATGCCGCCGCCATCGAAGTACGTCTGGGTGCGGCCACTCGTGCGGTCGACCAGCTGGTCCGGGATCACCAGCGTTCCGGGACCCCAGTCTGTGAGGAGGCTCCCGGCGGCGCACGGCGCGAACACCCGCTGCACACCCAAGGTGCGCAGCGCCCACAGATTGGCGCGATACGGGATCGTGTGGGGAGCGAACTCGTGACGCCGACCGTGCCGCGGCAGGAAGGCAACCCGCCTGCCGTCCACTTCGCCTACCGTGATGGGGGCGCTCGGGCTGCCATAGGGGGTGACGAGCTCGACTTCCGCTGTTCCCTCGTCGAAAAAGGAATAGAAGCCACTACCGCCGATGACGGCAACCTCCGCACGCGGGCGTTCGGTGGAACTCATTGCGGTCATAGAGACATCCTCCGTCGTTATGCTGGGCGCGAGTGCGACTTTCGCCGAAGGAGATGACGTCATCGGACCCGAGCAGCGAGCAGCGGGACGGCGCTTCGCGTACCGGGATCTGACGGCTGCCGGGCTCGCGCTGCTTCTCGTCGCCGCGGCGTTCGTCGTCCCGCGCCTGGGCAACGAGACGATGACAGCGATTGTTCACCGGTCGGCGGAGAGCGTGCGGGACTTCGCGGACGCCGCTCCGCTGTTCGGGTTCCGCGACGTGCACGTCGGCTGGGGGACCCCGGTCGCGATCGTGCTCGCGGTGGCGGTCGCGGTGTGGGGTCCCGGCCTGGCCTCGCGGCTGTCGTGGCGGCACCTCACGCTGGGAGCGTGGCTCGTCTCCGCCGCATGGGCGATGTCGCTGGCGATGGTGGACGGCTGGCAGCGCGGGTTCGTTCGCAGATTGACGTCCGAGGACGAGTATCTGCACGAGGTTCCCCGGATCACCGACATCCCGGCGACGATGCGCGGCTTCAAGGAACGGATTCTGGACAACCAACCCGACTCGTGGACCACCCACGTGTCGGGGCATCCGCCGGGTGCGCTCCTGACGTTCGTCTGGCTCGACCGGATCGGCCTCGGCGGCGGCACCTGGGCCTCGGCGTTGTGTGTCGTGGTCGGAGCGAGCGCGGCCGCTGCCGTGATCGTCACCATCCGGGCGCTGGGCGACGAGTCGATGGCTCGGCGTGCGGCCCCGTTCATCATGCTCGCGCCCACCGCGATCTGGGTGGCGGTGTCCGCGGACGCCTTGTTCGCGGGAGTGGTGGCGTGGGGGATCGCCTTGCTCGCCCTGTCGGCCCGGCGCGCGGTCCGGTTCCCGGCCACAGCCGCGGTCGGTGGCGGTGTGCTGCTCGGATTCGGGATCTATCTCAGTTACGGGCTGGTTCTGATGGCGCTGCCCGCGGTGGCCGTCCTGGTGATCGCCCGCACGGCGAGGCCGCTGGCCGGCGCGTTGGTCGGTGCCCTTGCGGTGGCGGCAGTGTTCACTGGTTACGGCTTCTGGTGGTTCGACGGCTATGTATTGGTGCAGGAACGTTACTATCAGGGCATCGCGTCGGATCGGCCATTCCGGTACTGGGCATGGGCGAACTTCGCCTCCCTCGTCTGCGCCGTCGGAGTGGCGGTACCCGGCGCCTTCCCTCGGGTGTTCGCGTGGCCGCGGCTGAAGAACCTGTCCCCGGTCAACGTGCTGGTGGTCGCCGCCCTGCTTGCCGTGGTGATCGCGGACCTCAGCGCGCTGAGCAAAGCCGAAACCGAACGCATCTGGCTGCCGTTCGCGGTGTGGCTGCTCGCCGCCCCCGCGCTGTTGCCCCAGCGCAGTCACCGGTTCTGGCTTGCGCTGCAGGCCGTCGGCGCACTGGCCGTCAATCATCTATTTCTCACCAACTGGTGACAGCCCGTGCGTACATATCCACCGCGGAGTGTTAACAAGTGCTCACGGGTGGGCGTGACGAATCTGGTCCCGGGGCTCGTCGTAGCGGATCATCTCGAAACCGATCAGCGCGAGCAGGACCGCGGTGAGAATCCCCAGCGTCGCGAGGGCGGGAACGTGCCAGGCGAGCGGGATCAGTGCGAGCAGGATGACCGCCGCGACCACCCGGGGCACCGTCACCGACCCGGTGGCGTACGCCTTGAACCACACCAGCGCGAGCAGGTAGAGCGCGGCGCCACCGAACAGTGCGATCAGCGGCCAGCCGTACAGAGGGTCTGTCAGCCGGTGATGGTTGCCGTCGCCGACGTACGACAGGATCTTCTTCAGTCCCAGCGACAGCATGACGACGCCGATCACCATCGGAAGGTGTAGGAAGCTGTAGCAGTTGCGGGCGATCTGGATCTGACGGGCACCTGTGGCTCGTTCGAACGCGTGCTCCACGGCCAGGGACGTTACATCGAAATACGACCACCACAGCAGCCCCGACACCGCGAGGCCGAGCAGCGACGCCACGATGATGGCCCAGGAGATCGGGAGGTCCGCGACGCCGATGCCGATCGACACGATTGATTCACCCAGAGCGACGATGATGATGAGTCCGTGCCGTTCCGCGAAATGGGCGACCGATCGCAGCCGCCACCCGGTTCCCCCGATGAGGGTGCCGATGTAGTCACCGGCGAGGGCCAGGAACCACATCACTGTCTGCGCGGTCCCGGTGAGCTGCGAGGCGATCAGGAGGCATGTGGTGCCGATCAGCATGCTCGGCGTGAATCGGAGCACCTGTCCGCGGAGCTGGGGATCGTCGCGGCTGATCACCCAGAACATCAACAGATGTAAGGCCCGCACCGCGAAGTAGCCGAGGGCGAAGACGACGGGCCCGTCCAGCCCACCGGCCATATCGTCGAATGCTTCGGGGATGGTCAGCGCGGTGATGAAGACGCCACCCATCGCACCGAACATCACCACCCGCACGACCCCTTCGTCGGCACGCACGAGGTTGCAGATCCACGCGTATCCCACCCAGCTCCACCACAGAACGGCGATCACCAGCGAGCCGCGCAGCAGATTGACCCCAGTGGGGTCGTCCGCCATGAAATCGGTGACGCGAGTGATCGCGAACACGAACACGAGGTCGAAGAACAGCTCGAGCGTCGAAACCGACTCGCGCTCCTGGACGAGGCGCGGACGCAGACGATGGGCGAAGGTCACGGATGAATGGTGCCACTTCGTAGGAAAGCGCGGAAGTCGGGCTGAACCCGCTTTGTTCGTAGAAAGACGAAAGTATGTATTGATGTCGGTCGTAAGTTCCTCTACTGTCAGCGTGACACCGCTCACTCGTATGGAGGACAGGAATCATGGCTCTGACGATCGGCATCGACGTGGGTGGCACGAAAATCGCGGCCGGAGTCGTGGACGGCGACGGAGCCATCCACCGGATGGAGCGCCGGCACACCCCGTCCCACGATGCGCGGGAGGTCGAAAACGCCATCGCCGAGCTCGTCCGCGAACTGGCGGCCACGTATCCCGTGCAGGCGGTCGGTATCGGCGCGGCCGGTTTCGTGGCCGCCGACCTCAGCACCGTGCTCTTCGCCCCGAACCTCGCCTGGCGCAACGAGCCTCTGGGTGAAGTCGTCCAGGCCTCCTGCGGACTGCCGACCATCGTCGAGAACGACGCCAACGCCGCAGCCTGGGGCGAGGCGCGATTCGGGGCCGGACGCACCGGTCGCACCGTTGTCGTGCTCACGGTCGGAACCGGAATCGGCGGCGGCATCGTCGTGGACGGCGTTCTGCACCGCGGACGCTTCGGAGTGGCTGCGGAGTTCGGTCACCTCAATGTCGAACCGCACGGCCGCCGCTGCGGTTGCGGGAACAACGGATGCTGGGAGCGCTACGCCAGCGGGCGTGCGCTCGTGCGGGAGGCGCAGGACCTCGCGGTGGTCTCACCCGCATTCGCCGCGGAACTCCTGGCCCGCGCAGGTGGACGCGCCGAGGCCATCACCGGACACCACGTGACCGCCGCAGCACAGCACGGCGACGCAGCGGCGCTCGCGTGTTTTCGGGAGATCGGCTCCTGGCTGGGACACGGCATGGCGGACATCGCCGCGTTCTTCGATCCCGACCTCTTCATCATCGGCGGAGGGGTGTGTGAAGCAGGCGAACTACTTCGGGCCCCTGCCGCAGCCGCGTTCGAGAACCGCCTGACCGGACGCGCACACCGGCCTGTCGCCGAAGTCCGACTGGCCGAACTCGGCGCGAACGTCGGCATCGTCGGCGCCGCCGACCTGGCTCGCGAGCACCTGCTCGGGCTCGCTCATGACGGCTCACAAGTATCTGGAGGAGTGCAATGTCCAATCGGCTGAGTCTTCCCGTTCCGGTCGCCGAAGTGTGGGACTGGCAACGAGATGCCGCGTGCCGCGGCTACGAATCGTCACACTTCTTCCACCCCGACCGTGAACGCGGCCGGGCACGCGAACTGCGTGATTTCCGCGCCAAACAAACCTGCCGCGGCTGTCCGGTGCTGGTCGAGTGCCGCGAGCATGCACTCAGGGTGGGTGAACCGTATGGAATCTGGGGTGGGCTCGCCGCGCACGAACGCGAAGAACTCCTCGCCAACCACCAGGGCCGGGTGGACGACGCCGTCGCAGAATCGTTCGGCCTCGATCTGGCGCGCCACGCCTGATGCCGTTCGATCTTAAGCGCCACGCCTAATGCTCTTCGGCCTCAGTTGCCGGCCGGAAGCATGAGTACCCGGCCGTTGTCGGTATCCGCGACATAGACGTCGCCACGGTTCGACACGGCGATGCCCTCGGGTTCACTGAGTCCGGTGAACGGCAGAACTTCCTGTTCGTCCGAGCCGGCCCGAAGTCGCAGCACGCGGTGGTGGTTCTGGTCGATGGCGTACACCGTCCCGTTGTCGTCGACGGCCACCCCGCCCACGCTCTGCAGGTCGGTGAGGGGCAGAAAGCTTTGCGCGCGGGTGGCCGCGTTCCACGCCAGAACCTTGTTCGGGGTGCCCACATAGAGGTCACCCTGCTTGTCGACGGCCACGGTGAACGGGCCGATCACCGTGAGCGGTACCTCGGCGGGGCTCGCCGTGACGTCGTGCAGTGACACCACCCGGTTGTTCAGCGTGTCGGCGACATACACGGTTCCGTCCGGCCCCACCGCGACGCCGAACGGCTGGTTCAGACCGGTGAACGGCAGCGGCAACGCGGTGTCGTCGTGCAGCAGTGTCACCGTGTTGGTCACCAGATCGGAGACGTACACGTCACCGGAAGCACTGACGGCGACGCCCTGCGGCACCGCGAGTCCGGTGAACGGGAGGACGGTTTGCTGTCCGGAGCCGGCGTGCACCCGCACAACCTGCTTGGCCGAGCTGTCCGCGATGTACAGGTCCCCGGCGTCGCTGACCGCGAGCCCCGCAGGACTCGCCAGGCCGGTGATCGGAAGGACCACCTGCTCGCTTGTCGGCTGTTCGTCCGGCCATGCGAAGAACGCGACACCGGCCAGGAGCACGGCGCCGGCCAGGGCCGTGGTCACCGCCACCGGTTTGCGCCACCACGGCCGGCGCCTCGGCGCCGGGACGGTCTCGGTGAGCGTCCCGCCGCTGACATGGGTGGTTGCCGCAGGATCGACGGGCCGGGACGGGCCGGGGGCGAGGGCGGGTGCGCTGCGTGATGCGGCGTCGATCGCGTCGCTGAACTCACGGCAACTCGAATACCGGTCGTCACGGTCCTTGGCCATCGCCCGCGCGACGACATCGTCGAATCCGGCGGGCAGGTCCGGCCGCACCCTGCTCGGCTTCGGGATCGGACCGTTCAGATGACCGTGCATCACTGCGGAGGCCGTGGTGCCCGGATACGGCGGTTCGTTGGTCAGAAGGTGGAAGAACGTGCATCCCAGCGCGTAGATGTCGACCCGGTGATCGAGTCTCGCACCCTCGATCTGCTCGGGTGCGGCGTAATGCAACGTCGCGACGAGCATCCCCGTCCGGGTCAGCTGATGTGTTTCGTCCAGCGCCTTCGCGGTGCCGAAATCGGCCAGCAGGATCCGTTCGGGATCACCTTCGGCAAGCAGGATGTTGGCGGGCTTCACATCGCGATGCAAAATCCCGGCCCTGTGTGCATGGTCGAGGGCGTTCCCGGTTTCGGACACGATGCGCATCGCCCGCGCGACATCCAGTCCGCCGGACGCGAGGGCTTTCCGCGCATCGACGCCGGGAACGTACTGCATCGCGATCCACAACCGGCCACGCTCCCGGCCGCGGTCGTGAATCGTCACGATGTTCGGGTGTTCGAGTTTTGCGGCGTGGTCGGCCTCCGACTCGAAGCGTGAGCGGACGTACTCGTCGCTCGCCCACACCGAGTCCAGCAATTTGAGGGCGACCTTGCGTGGCAGGTTCGGATGCTGAGCGAGGTATACGGTGCCCATGCCGCCTCGTCCCAGAACCCGTTCGATCACGTAGCCGGCAAATACCGTGCCCGGTTCGAACTCGCCACTCACATCGGCTTCACCGCCTCCCGGGTCCCTCCACCCATTGAACCCCGACCCCGGGTCAGTCCGGTAGCCGCCGCATCTCGATGACGGTCAATCCCAGCGCGTCGAAACGGGCCAGCATCCCCCGCAGGTCCGTCGGGCTGTCGACCCGGCCGTACAGCGTGGTGTCACCTGTTGTCACACCCGATACGTCCAACTCCGGGAAAGCCGCGATGACCCGCTCGGACAAGGTGCCGCTGATCAGGAAGGCGTACCTGACGTTGTCGGGCCAGGTCGAGTGCTCCACGGCGGCTCCTTCATTCGCGGATGGGCAGTCCGTCGACCAGCGGTCAGCCAGTGAATCAAGGGTGACTCGAAAGACACCGGCGCGCCTCACCCGCAAGTGGTGAATCGCGCTCAGAGCAAGCCGGCCTGTTGCGCTGCCGCGATGGCGTCACGTCGCGAGGTGACCCCGAATTTGCGGTAGATCCCGCGCAAGTGGGTCTTCACGGTGTTCACGGACACGCACAGGTCGGTGGCGATCTGCTCCGCCGTGCGCCACGACGGAAGCTCCACGAGCAGTTCCAGTTCGCGGGGAGTCAGCATGTCGGACGCCGCGGTTCCGGACCGTGGAAACGACGCGCGTAGCCGCTCCACGAAAGTCTCGAGCACCCCGAACCGCCCGGTGCTCCGGATCAGTAATTCTCGGATCTGTGGTCCGCAGTCGTGGAACGGACGCAGCACCGAATCGGGCTCGGCCAGGCGGAGCGCCTCGGTGAGGGCACTGTGCGCCCGCGAATCATGCTTGCGGGCAAGCGCTATTGCCGTGTCGACCAACCACGCCGCAATCAGATTGGTGCCCGCCGCGCACACCACTGTGCCGTCCAGCACGGGTTGCAGGGTTTTGCGGGCCTGATCGAGACGGTGGGAGTGGACATGAACGATGGCGTCGAGGACCGCCGTGTCACCGGTCGATCCGATCAGGGTCCGCGCGTCCGCCGCGAGCTCGTGTGCCCACCCGACCTCGCCGGCGGTGAGGTACGCGTACTGGATCGCCGGCAGCAACACCGCCCGGATACCCGGCGGCACGGGGATCGACGACGAGACAGGGCTGTGCGCATGGAGCGTGGTCACCGCACTGTGTCGATGGTCCGACCCGTCCAGTCCGAACAACACCGCGGCGCCATCCGCGAACGTTGCGGTTCCGGCGTTCTCGCGGTGCAGAACTACGGCCGATTCGGCGGCGATCCGCGCGGCGTCGTCGTCGAGACGGACATAACGGCACCATGAATCGACCAATCGCACCAGGTGGAACGTCGGATTGTCTGTGGCGGACTGCTCCGCTCCGATTCTGAGCGACTCGCTCACGAGGGCGGCGGCACGAACTACCTCACCTCTCGACATGGCGAGGGCCGCGAGAGAGCCGAGGCAGTACATGACGGTGAGCGACGCATCGGCGAGGCGGGCATGAGCCAGCGCCTTCCCGAGCACGTGCTCCGACTCCCCGGTTCGGCCGAGGAACAGTAGCGCCCTGCCTTCCTGAAGAAGTACGAACGCGTCCAGTTCTGATTCGCCTGTCGATTCCGGTCCCACCGACCGCAGCCGGGTCAGCGCGTCGTCGATGTCGCCGGTCTGAACGGCGGTCTGCACGCGGAGCGACTCCCGAAGCAGCAGGTGCCGTCGCGGATCCGTTTTGTCGATCACCGCCTCTGTCCGTGTGCGGTCGAGAACGTCGAGCGTGGACCGCGCCACGGGAACGTTGCCCGCGGCCAGCGCCGCCGCCGCGCGGATCAAGCGCGCCGACGGATGCTCCTGGGTGGTTCGCGGCGCCCGCGTGAGGAGACGATCGACCGCCTCACCGTGACCCCCGACGATCAGCGACAGCGACGTCCGGGAGAGCAGCGCGACAATCGCATCGTGGTCGCCCGAGTTGACCGCATGTTCGAGCGCCACCAGCGCATCCCCGAACTCCGCGTGCCAGTGCGCGGCGGTGAGTTCGAGATGCTCCACCTCGACGTGTCCGACGCGGCTGATCTCCGCCCGCAGATAGCTACGCAGCAGCGGGTGGTACCGATACTCCGTCGGGGAGCCGTCGATTCGGTTGATCAGAAAGTTGTGGTGTTCGAGCCAATCCACCTTGTCGTGCGCGTCGGTGCAGCCGGTGAGGATCTCCGCGAAGTGGGTTGTGAACGATGCGGGCACGGAGGTGCGGAGAAGGAAGTCGCGCATCTCGTCGGTCTGGCCGGCGAGAACTTCCTCGATGAGATAGTCGGCGACCGCTCGTCGATTACCGGAGAACTCGGCGATCAACCGACTGGGATCGGAATGACCTTCCAAAGACATTCCTGCTAAACGGATTCCGGCTGCCCAACCCTCGGTGCGCTCCATCAGGGCGTCGAGGTCGCCGGGATCGAGCCGCACATCGTGCTCGGTGAGCATCGCGGCAGCCTCCTCGGCGGTGAAGGCGAGATCGCGTGCCGTGACGGTGAAAAGCTTGCCGTCCAGCCGAAGTCGCTGCAACGCGAGTGGGGGCTCGAATCGTCCGCAAATGATTGTCCGGAGCATCGGCGGTTGCCAACGCATGAACGACTCGAGGTCGTTCAGTATGTCGGTGTCGAGGAGCAGATGAGCGTCGTCGATCACCATCCAAAGGTTCTCCCCGAGTTCACCCAGATCCGCGGACATGTGCGCACCGAGGTCGGGTGAATCGGGGTCGAGGCGGTCACACAACGCGCGCAGCCGAGGATTTCCGGTTTCGTTCAGTGCCCGCAGAATGGCGCGGTGGATGACGCCGATGTCGTTGTAGCGTTCTTCGATCGTGATCCACGCGATGGTCGGGGAATCCACGCCCGCCAGAACTTCGGATGCCCAGTCGGCGGCCAGTCGGGTCTTGCCCGATCCGGCGGGCGCACACACGAGGACGACGGGATAGGGGTGAACTTCGCTGGTCAGGGCATCTGTTAGGAGGTTGTGCAATCTGGTGCGGGTGACCGTTCGGCCCACCGCACCCGAAGGTATTCGGATGCTCGAATGAAACTCGCCGAAATGTACTGCCGTCACGCCGACCCCCAATTCTCGCTGCACCGAGAAACGATCTTCGACAAACGCCAATCTCCGACGCCGTGCGCCGGTGCGGTGATTTTAGCGAGAAAGCGCTGTTCGTGTGGGTGAACGGCAGGGCCTGAAAGGCCTGTTCGAGCCTATTTCTTCTCGTGGCGCGGTGGGTCGGGGGATGCGGCCGGTTCCAGAGGCGGGGGAGCGTCGCTGAGAATTGTGTTCACCCACCTCGTGGACGGGTCGATATCGATCAGAAGCGCCTTCGCCATCAGTGTCAGCGGAATCGCGAGAATCGCGCCGAGGGGACCGAGTATCCACGTCCAGAAGACCAGCGACAGGAAGGTGAAGGTCACCGACAGGCCGACCGCGTCGCCGACGAACTTCGGTTGGATCACCGACTGGATGATGACGTTGATGACGCTGTACACGACGATGACCGTCAGCATCAGTCCTGGACCGCCCTCGAGCAACGCGAGCAGAGCCGGTGGAACGAGCCCGAGGACGAAGCCGACGTTCGGGACGTAGTTGGTGATGAACGACAGCAGTCCCCACAGGATCGGCAGCGGAATCCCCAACGCCCACAGCGCCGCGGTGTCGATGACCGCGACGATCAATCCGAACACCGTGGACACGATCAGATACTTGCGCGTACCGGCCGAGAAGGCGGTGAGGGCGGTGGCGATGTCCGGGCGCATCTGCGTGACGATGGACATCCGCGAACCGTAGGAGCTGCCGTCGACGGCCATGAACAGCAGGAGTGCGAGGACGAACAGCAGGTTCGAGAAGATACCCAGCATTGCCTGCAGAATCCCCTCGACCAGTCCGAAGACGTTGCCGTAATCCACCTGGGACAGCAGAGTCTGGGCGTCGCTGGAGTTCACCCCGTTGCTGTTCAGGAAACTCTGGGCGTCGTCGATCAGGTTCGTGAAGTCGTCCGCGTACTCCGGTAGGAGCGTGGCGAGTTGCGCGACGGACAAGGCCAACGACAGCACGAGGACGAGAAGAATGCTGTTGACCACCACGATCGCCGCGATTGTCGCGAGCCAACCCGGGACACCTTTTCTGTAGAGCCATTCGGGCAGCGGGTGGACTGCGACGGTCAGCATGAGAGCGAGGAAGATGGGGCCGACAATCGACGCAGCTACCTGGATCCCCGCCACGGTGACGACGAGCGCGGCCAGCCCGAGAATGACGATCAGGCCACGCGGCATCGACCATTGGGTGTCGGCCGGTTTACCGGACCGGTCCTGAGGTTCTGTCATCGCGTGTCCCCTTCGCAAAGGTTCGGCGGCATCGACTCTCGCATTCGGTGCGCCGACGCACATCATCCGTTGCAGATGAGGATCACCCGGCGCGGATGATGTCCACGGCCGAACGAGGCCGGACCATTCAACTGTTCGCAAATACACTTTCGAGAAGGGCATGGACATGACGACCAATCCCGAGTCCAGAACGAACAGCCCTGTAAAGCAGGGTTTTGCAGCAGGAACGTCTCTGGCAGCGGCGATTCTGCTGCTGACAGTCGGCGTGATTTCGTTCTTCCAGGGAATTGCCGCAGTCGCTTCCGACGACCTGCTGGTCATCGGCGTCGAATACACCTATCAGTTCGACACCACCACGTGGGGGTGGATTCACATCGTGCTGGGCGTCGTGCTGATCGCCAGTGCCGTAGGTCTGATGACGGGCGCTACCTGGGCACGAATCGTGGCCGTCTGTATTGCTGCACTGTCCATCCTCGCGAACTTCCTGTGGCTTCCCTACTACCCGCTGTGGTCGATTCTCATCATCGCCCTCGACGTGGTCGTGATCTGGGCAGTCACCACCTGGGACACCAGCAAGTACGACACCACCACGTACTAGGACGAGGGAGTGGGGAGTCCCCCGGGCGCTCCGCGCCCGTGAGTGGTTAACGAGTGCAGGGACTCGTTAACCACTCACGGGTGGCGGAGCCGCCGGTAGTGTTCGGGCGGATTCGAGGGGGGTCGAGTGAAGAGAATTGCCGGGGTGCTCCTGTGCGCCGTCATCACGTCCGGGTGTGCGCACAACGTGTCGGGGACTGCGGGGGCGTCTCCGCTGGACGAGTTGAGTCCAGGGCAGCAACGTCACATCGACGTAGAGGACGCCCTACGCGCCGCCGATCCGTGCGGACTTCTGGACGAGGCCGTGGTGCGGCAGTTCGGGACGGTTCAGCAATTCGGATCCGCTGTGCAGTTGCCGGTGTGTTCGACGCTGATTGCCCGGCCCGGCGGCGCGACGACCTACGTGGACGTGTCTCTGCTGCCATCGATGCTGTCGGACTCAGCGCTGACCCGGCCGGACACGGTCGACGGGGTCACTGTCTACCGCGGTCCGGGCGCGGACCTCGCGCGCGGGACGTGTGAACGCGTCTTCCAGCTGAACATCGGAACACTGGGGGAACGCGCGAACCCCCAGTTCGCGACCGTCCGCGTCGGAACCGTCGCCGGGGAGGACGCCTGCCCGCTGGCCGACGTGGTGCTGGACTCCGCGATCGACAGCATGCGGTCGGGACTGCCCGCCCGTGACGCCGCGGCCCGGAATCAAGTGGCACTCGCGGTCCACGACCCGTGCGAAGTCCTCGACGTGCTGGGCAACGCCGGCGGACGCGTCGTCGATCCGGACGCACCGCCGACACCGTTCGACTGCGTCCTGTTTCCGGACCCGAATCGGGTGCCCGGAAGTGAGGTGACCGTGTCGTTCACCGTGTCGCCGGTCAAGGAAAACCGACCACCCGTTCCCACCGGACCGGAGACGATCGGCGACCGGTGCCGTTGGACGAGCCCGATGGGTGAGCCGATCGACATCACGCGACCCGGAGCCGAGGTCGACCAGTTCACCCGCAGGCTCGGTTCCGCTGGTGCAGTCGTCACTGTTCACGGGCCGAACTGCACCGCAGTCGCCAGGGTCGCGGAGGCCGCGACCACGGTGTTCGGATAGACGGCCTGACGGACTCACCCGGGATCACATTGGACTGCGCCGGTAAGCTCGACAGCTGGACCAGTACAGATTCTTCGACCTGGAGGTAGAAACGCGTGGCTCTCGTCGTCCAGAAGTACGGCGGATCCTCGGTGGCAACCGCCGAGCGAATCCGACGAGTGGCTGAACGGATCGTCGAGACCAAGAAGGCCGGCAACGATGTCGTCGTCGTGGTTTCAGCGATGGGGGACACCACCGATGAGCTGCTCGATCTGGCTCAGCAGGTGTGCCCTGCCCCACCCGCCCGCGAAATGGACATGCTGCTGACCTCAGGTGAGCGCATCTCCAACTCTCTCGTCGCGATGGCGATCCATTCGCTCGGTGCCGAAGCCCGTTCGTTCACGGGCTCGCAGGCAGGTGTCATCACCACCGGTGCGCACGGCAACGCCAAAATCATCGACGTCACACCCGGTCGCGTTCGCGACGCGCTCGACGAGGGTTCGATCGTCCTCGTCGCCGGATTCCAGGGCGTCAGCCAGGACAGCAAGGATGTGACGACGCTCGGACGCGGTGGTTCCGACACCACCGCCGTGGCGCTCGCGGCTGCCTTGAAGGCGGATGTCTGCGAGATCTACACCGACGTCGACGGCATCTTCAGCGCGGACCCGCGCATCGTTCCCGACGCGCAGCGTCTCGAGACGGTGTCGTTCGAGGAGATGCTCGAACTCGCGGCGTGCGGCGCAAAGGTGCTGATGCTGCGCTGCGTCGAGTACGCCCGCCGTTACAACGTGCCTGTGCACGTCCGCTCGTCATACACGACCAAGCCGGGCACCATCGTGTCCGGATCGATGGAGGACATCCCCGTGGAAGAAGCAATTCTCACCGGAGTCGCGCACGACCGCAGCGAGTCCAAGGTCACCGTCGTCGGCCTCCCCGATACCCCGGGTTACGCCGCGCAGATCTTCCGGGCGGTCGCCGACGCGGAGATCAACATCGACATGGTGCTGCAGAACATTTCCAAGGTCGAGACCGGGAAGACGGACATCACGTTCACCCTGCCGACGGCCGACGGGCCGCGCGCCGTCGAGAAGCTGTCCAAGCTGCAGGGCGAGGTTGGTTTCACCCAGATCGTCTTCGACGATCACATCGGCAAGGTGTCCCTGGTCGGAGCCGGCATGAAGAGCCACCCCGGCGTCACCGCCACCTTCTGTGAGGCGCTCGCCGAGGCCGGAATCAACATCGACCTCATCTCCACGTCCGAAATTCGCATCTCGGTGCTCGTCAAGGACACCGATCTGGACAAGGCTGTGAAGGCGATCCACGACGCATTCGAACTCGGCGGCGACGAAGAAGCTGTCGTGCACGCAGGAACGGGACGGTAAATCATGACCACCATCGCTGTCGTCGGTGCCACCGGTCAGGTGGGCATCGTCATGCGCACTCTCCTCGAGGAACGAAACTTTCCCGCGGACACGGTGCGGTTCTTCGCCTCCGCGCGGTCGGCGGGCAAGAAGCTGCCGTTCCGCGGTGAGGAAATCGTCGTCGAAGATGCGTCCACCACCTCCGACGAGGACCTGAAGGGCATCGACATCGCGCTTTTCTCGGCCGGTGCGACGCTCTCGCGCGAGCAGGCCCCACGGTTCGCCGCTGCAGGCGCCGTCGTGGTCGACAACTCGTCCGCGTTCCGCAAGGACCCCGACGTTCCCCTGGTCGTCAGCGAGGTCAACCCGGAGCAGGCGAAAAATCCGCCGAAGGGCATCATCGCCAACCCCAACTGCACCACGATGGCCGCGATGCCGGTTCTGAAGGTGCTGCACGACGAGGCCGGACTGCAGCGCCTCATCGTGTCCAGCTACCAGGCGGTGTCGGGCAGCGGTATCGCCGGCGTCGAGGAACTGGTGAGCCAGGCGCGCGCGGTCATCGACAATGCGGAGAAGCTGGTCCACGACGGCAGCGCCGTCGACTTCCCCGCCCCGAACAAGTACGTCGCGCCCATCGCGTTCAACGTGCTGCCGCTCGCCGGCTCTCTCGTCGACGACGGCAGCGGTGAGACGGACGAGGATCAGAAGCTCCGCAACGAGAGCCGCAAGATCCTCGGCCTGCCCGACCTCCTGGTGTCGGGTACGTGTGTCCGCGTCCCCGTCGTCACCGGGCATTCGCTGTCGATCAACGCCGAGTTCGAGCGTCCGCTGTCGGTGGAACGCGCGCAGGAGATTCTGTCGAAGGCTCCCGGGGTGCAGCTCGTCGACGTGCCCACCCCGCTGCAGGCCGCGGGCAGCGATCCGTCGCTGGTCGGGCGCATCCGCCAGGATCCGGGTGTCCCCGAGGGCCGCGGTCTGGCGCTGTTCGTGTCGGGCGACAACCTGCGTAAGGGTGCCGCGCTCAACACCATTCAGATCGCCGAACTGCTGGTGTGATCTCCCCACGTGAGTGGCAGAGCACGCTCTGCCACTCACGTGCGGTTCACCCGGCACGTGCGAGGCGTACACGAGTTCGCCGACCCTAGGGTTCGGACATGGGCTCGGTTCTCGGAGAAATGCTCCCGCTCGCAGTCGGTGTCGCCATTTCACCGATCCCGATCATCGCGGTCATCCTGATGTTGTTGTCGAAGCGCGCCGGCGGTGCGAGTGCAGGCTTCGGTGTGGGGTGGATCGCCGGAATCCTTGTGGCTACCGGCCTCGTCATGCTCTTCGCCGGCGGTATCGACGCCACCGACTCCGATGGTCCGTCGGCGACCACGTCATGGGTCAAGATCGTCCTCGGCGTGCTCCTGCTCGTGCTCGCCGGACGGCAGTGGAGAAGTCGCAATGCCGACGCGGAACAGCCGAAGTGGATGCGGGCAATCGATGACTTGAACATCGCCAAGTCGATCGGACTCGGATTCGTCCTGGCGGCAATCAATCCGAAGAACCTTCTGCTGTGTGTCTCCGCGGGAGTGGTGATCGGCTCGTCCGGTGTGAGTGGCGGTGAGCAGGTGATCGCGCTGGCGGTGTTCACCGTGCTGGCCGGGTCGACGGTGATCGTTCCCGTGGTCGCCTACGCAGTCGCCGCCGACAAGATGCACGGCACCCTCGACAACCTGAAGGTCTGGTTGCAGGCCAACAACGCCGCGGTGATGAGCGTGCTGCTACTGGTGATGGGAGCCGTCGTTCTCGGGAAGGGATTCGGCGGAGCGTTCTGACGCGACCGCGTCGGGCCCGCGGAGGTACCGCCCGATGTAGGCCTCGTCCAGTGCGAGCGCCTTGGTGATCACCGCTGCTCCCACGATGACGACTGACATCACGAAAAGCCAGCTGATCGCGGTGAATACCAGGCCGAGTGACCCGAATTGATGCTGTGCCGAGGCGGTGATCCGGGGGAGAAGGATACGTCCGCCGACGTGGAGAGTGGTCAGTGCTGCGGCGGTCAGCGCCCCGGTGGCCCAGAGCACGCGGCCCTCGAGGGTGCCCATCGTCAGCAGATACGGGCTGAGCGTCCAGACGGCCATCCACACCGCGAACTCCCCGGCGACTGCGAGCGGTGGTCCGATGAACCGGACGCTCGTGAGCTCGCTCGCCAGGCCGATCGCTGTACTCGACAGCGCAACGGCGAACAGGACCACCAGCCACCGCCAGGCGTCCCGGAGATTGATCGACGGTACGTTCCAGATCTTCCCGTAGATCCGGGCGAGTGCCCGGGCAAACGACGTGCCGCTGATCGCGATCATCAGCAGGCCGACCACCCCGAAGGCCGCGAACGACGGGTCCGTGGCGTCCACGGCGCCGGAGGTGGAGGACAACTCCGTGGGGTCGAAACCGAACTGGGTCTTGATGGTGCGGGCGGTCAGGTGCCAACTGCTCAACGTCGAGGCCGCAATCATTACGGGCAGCACCGACGTGAAGATCCGCGCGGCAAGTGTCATCGACCGGTCGACGAGTTCGATCTCGATCAGCCCGTCGATGACCCGTCGAACCGTGCGGCCCGGAGGAGTGCCCTGCATCCAGCCGTTGGCCGATTCGGTCCGCGCCGCGAGAGCTTCCCGAGCCAGCATCACTGACAACTTGGTCGACCGCACCTTACTTACTCAACCGCAGTGAACGCGATCTGTCTTCATCCCCGTCAGGTGAGTCCGGCCCGCGTTCACTCGCGGACGACGCATCGGAAACCGATGTGGCAGGTCGACGTCTCCTCGGTATCGCCCTGCCGAGCCGACGGCCGGTAGCGGAGGCAGTAATTCGGTGCGCAGAGGTGTGAACCACCCTTGATCACTCGCCGCGCATAGGGTTCGCCGGGGTTCGCCGCGCGCGCGGTGTCGACGCGCGGGTTGGTCGGAATGCAGCAGGAACTGGTCGGCGCGACGTTTTTCCCGCTCGCGGAATGATCAGGGGTGAAATGGTCGGTGGTCCACTCCCACACGTTGCCGGCCATGTCGCTGAGTTCGTATCCGTTGGGCCGGAAGTGACCCACCGGCGACGTGCGGGCGAAGCCGTCCGCGAGCAGGTTCTCCCAGGGGAACCGGCCCTGCCAGACATTTCCGCCGGGCCTGCCACCCGGCTCGTGCTCGTCACCCCACACGAACGGTTGCCGGTCCAGTCCGCCTCGCGCCGCGAATTCCCACTCCGCTTCCGTCGGCAGATCTTTGCCTGCCCACTCCGCGTACGCGCGGGCATCGAACCACGACACATGGGTGACGGGATGGCGTTCACGTCCGCCGACGTTGCTGCCCGGACCCTCCGGATGACGCCAGTCCGCTCCCGGCGTGAACGACCACCAGCGGGTGTAGTCGTCGAGCGGCACCGGTCCCGGTGTCGGGGTGAACACGAGCGAGCCGGGGACCAGCAACGACGGGTCCGCGTCCGGGTACTGCGCGGGGTCGGGGGCGACCTCGGCGGTGGTGACGTGACCGGTGTCTTTCACGAACCGCCGGAACTCGGCGACGGTTACCGGGTGCGAGTCCATCCAGAACCCGTCGACCGTCACCTGGTGGACCGGGCGCTCCTCGGGATAGAAGTCCTCCGACCCCATCCAGAACGTGCCACCCGGGATCCATGCCATGTTCTTCGGTACCGCTCGAGTCATGGGGCCAGCGTGGCACGGTCGGCGCGCGGGTGCGACAGAATCCCCGGTGCTGAAACCGGGCTGAGGGGTACCCCACTCGAGGTACCGTCGGCTTTCCGAGTCGCAACAGGATATTCATCGTGCAGGGGGCGCCGGCGAATGGATGGACGGATTCCGCGCAGGTCGTTCGTTCGTGGTCTGGCACTGACGGCCGGGCTGGGCGCGGTAGGGGTCGGCTCAGCGAGTGCGTTCCCCTTCGGCATCGACCCCCTGCGGCCCTTCGTTTTCCGGTCACCGCCACTCGAACCGTTTCGGGACCCACTTCCCCTGCTGCCGACACTCGGTGGCACTTCCGTCGAGGTACACGCGAGCAGCACGATGCACACGTTCCACTCCGACCTTCCCGCCTCCCCGGCGCTCGCGTACGGCGGTGTCGACTACCTGGGACCGACGATCGAGGCTCGGGTCGGCGAACGGACATCGCTCGTCTACCGCAACGACATCGTGAGTAATCCCCTCGCCGCCGATGTGGACACGAGGTTGCACGGCGTGACCGAAGCGGACCGCACCGACGTGGCGACCGCGCTGCACCTGCACGGGGGGTCCAATCCGCCCGAGTTCGACGGGCACCCCGAGCACACGCTGCGGCGCGGGCAAGGGCTGGTGTACGAGTTTCCGAATCAGCAGGACGCGTGCACACTCTGGTATCACGACCACGCGATGGGGGTCACCCGGCTCAACATCTTCGCTGGACTGGCCGGTCTGTACCTGCTCCGCGACGAGTTCGACACCGGTACCGCGGGCAATCCGCTCGGGCTGCCCGCCGGCGAGTTCGAGGTTCCGCTGATTCTGCAGGACAAGAATTTCACGGAGGACGGCAGGCAGAGCGTCCGCTCCAACCCGCTGAACCCGCAGGGCAGCTGGGAAGCGGCGACCCCCGGCGACACCGGCGTGGTGAACGGCAAGGTGTGGCCGGAGATGGCCGTTGCGCGCGGGCTGTACCGCCTGCGCATGGTGAACGCCGCCTCGTTCAGCGTGTGGAACCTCTTCTTCGACAATCGAATGCGGTTCTGGGTCATCGGCGCCGAAGGCGGATTGTTCGACGCCCCGGTCCCCGTCGACCATGTTCGCCTCGGACCGGGTGAGCGCGCCGACCTGCTCGTCGACTTCGGCGCTCTGGCGCCCGGCGCGACCGTCGAGCTGCGCAACGACGAAGCGATCCCCGACCAGGTGGCGCAGCGCGGGGTCCTGCCCATGCCGCGTTTCTGCCGTTTCCGTGTGGGAGCTGCGGCGGGGTTCACCGGCCCGGTGCCGCAGACCCTGCGCGGCGGCCGCCGGCAGCCGCCTCTGCTGGCGCCGGTCGCGCAACCTCAGGTGGTGCGCAACGTCTCGGTACTGCAGATCGGACAGGGCCTCGGGCAACCGTCACCGCTGATGTCCCTCAACAACCTGCGCTACACCACCGACGACATCGAAATGCCGCGCCAGGGCACGGTCGAACAGTGGAACATCGTCAACGCCACCCCGGAGCCGCACCCGATTCATCTGCATCTCGTGAGGTTCCGCGTACTCGGGCGGCAGGCGGTCGATACGGCCGCACTGATGTCGGCGTCGCCGCTCCCCGCGGTCGGGACACGGTGGACGCCGTCTCCGGATCCGTTCACCCGGGGACCGGTGCTGTCGCCGCAGCCGTGGGAGTCCGGTTTCAAGGACACCGTGATTGCCGATGCCAATTCCGTCACCCGGGTGGTCGTGCGGTTTCCGACAGCCGAGGAACTGGGTTTCGATCCCGATGCGACCTTCGGCATGTCGGCCCATGCGACGGACCACTCGGGCGGACACACCGCACAGGCACCCCAACCTCTGCGGGGCTACGTGTGGCACTGCCACATGCTCGATCACGAGGACCACGACATGATGCTGAAGTACCGCCTCGTCCCGTGAGTACTTCTTAACCTCCCGTTGTTGATAAGCACTCACAGGCGCTTACGCAATTTAAAAGCAGTCTGGACTGTTTTGATTTTTCGGCCTACAGTGCAGATGTGACCAGTGCAGATGTGACCTCCGACATAGCAGTCGCCAAATCGACCCGTACCCAGGCCGAGCGCACCGCCGCGATGCGCACACGATTGCTCGAGGCTGCGGTCGACTCGCTGGTCGAGCTCGGCTACGCGGGCACCACCACCCAGGGCATCGCCCGCCGGGCGGGTGTGTCGCGGGGAGCCCAGCTGCACCATTTCCCCACCAAGGAGTCGCTGGTGGTGGCGGCAGTGGAGTACCTCGTCGACAAGCGGATGGCGGAGATTCTCGCCGCCGAGGTGGACACCGACCGCGGCATCGACGTGCTGGCCGACGCCTTCTCCGGCCCGTTGTTCTATGCGGCACTCGAGTTGTGGGTGGCCGCCCGCACCGACTCCGCGTTGTTCGAGGCGATGGTTCCGCTGGAGCGGAAGGTCACCGAGGCCCTGCGGCAGGGGTCGGCGGAGGTGTTCGGCGATCGGTACGACGCCGACACCATCGAGATCGGTATCGAATTGGTTCGCGGTCTCGCGGTGTCGGCATTGTTCCGGACGCCCGAGGCCGATCGCTCACTACGCGCGCGGCTGCTGCCGGCGTGGGAATCGAAGGTGAAGAAGTCGTGAGTCTTCCGCAACATGTACACACGCTGGTCGTGGGAGCCGGTTTCGCAGGAATGGGTCTCGCGGCGCGGATCCTGCGGTCCGGTCCGGAGGCCGACGTCCTGATCATCGAGCGCGGCCACGATGTCGGCGGAACGTGGCGCGACAACACCTACCCGGGGTGTGCGTGCGATGTCCCGACGTCGCTGTACTCGTTCTCCTTTGCGCCCAGCGCCGACTGGAGTCACACCTTCGCCCGGCAACCGGAGATCTATCGGTACCTGAAGAAGGTCGCGGCCGACACCGGCATCCTGTCTCGGGTCGTGACCGACTGCGCCCTGGAGCAGGCGGACTGGGACGACGCCAAGGCGGTGTGGCATGTGCGCACGAGCCGTGGCTCGTTGACCGCCGATGTGGTGGTGGCGGCCACCGGTGCCCTGTCGACCCCGAGCATCCCGGATATGCCGGGACTAGGCACGTTCGGCGGCACCACGTTTCACTCCGCGACATGGAATCACGATCACGACCTCACCGGTGAGCGAGTGGCCGTCATCGGCACGGGTGCCTCGGCGGTGCAGTTCGTTCCGGAAATCGCGCCCCGCGCGAAGCATGTGACGGTCTTTCAACGTACGCCGGCGTGGGTCATCCCGCGGCTCGACCGAGTGCTCTCCGATCCCGAAAAGCGTCTGTATCGGCTAATGCCACTGGTGCAGAAAGCTGTCCGTGGTTCTGTCTACAGTTTCCGGGAAGCGCTCGGCGGAGTCCTGGCCCATGCCACCGGACTGCTGCCGTTGTTCGAAATGGTGGCCAAGGCGCATCTGCGTCGGCAGGTGCGCGACCCGGAACTGCGACGGAAGCTCACCCCCGATTTCACGATCGGCTGCAAGCGGATGTTGTTGTCGAACGACTGGTTGCGGACGCTCGACCGGCCGGACGTCACGCTCGTCGACGCAGGCCTGGCGGGTATCACCGAGGATGGTGTGGTCGACGCGGTCGGCAACGAACACAAGGTCGACACCATCATC
The DNA here is from genome assembly GCF_017656075.1 of Rhodococcus sp. ZPP. Classification (NCBI taxonomy): domain Bacteria; kingdom Bacillati; phylum Actinomycetota; class Actinomycetes; order Mycobacteriales; family Nocardiaceae; genus Rhodococcus; species Rhodococcus sp. ZPP. Next base: position 2,690,948 of record NZ_CP058638.1, on the reverse strand, counting down.
TTCGCCACCGGTTTCACTCCTACGGAACCGCCTGTCGCGCACGCGCTCCGGGGCACCGACGGGCACACGCTGGCCGAGCACTGGAAGGGCAGTCCGCACGCCTACAAGGGGACCACGGTCACCGGATTCCCCAACCTCTTCCTGATGTACGGACCCAACACCAACCTCGGGCACAGCTCCATCGTGTACATGCTCGAATCGCAGTCTGCGTACATCACCGACGCGCTCGATGCCATGCGCGACAACGACATCGCGGCGTTCGAGGTCACTGAGGAGGCGCAGCGACGGTACAACGCGCGGATTCAATCCGGCTTGCAGAGCACCGTCTGGAACAAGGGTGGTTGTTCGAGCTGGTATTACGATGCGGAGGGCCGTAACTCGGTGCAGTGGCCGACGTTCACCTTCAGATTCCGCTCGCAACTGCAGCGCTTCGACCGGGAGAATTACGTGGCGCGTCGGAAGTCGGAGCAGGAGGCCGTCGCGTGACGCACTACGACGTGGTGGTGGTCGGTTCGGGTTTCGGCGGCAGTGTGGCTGCGCTGCGGCTCACCGAGAAGGGCTACAAGGTCGGAGTGCTGGAGGCGGGACGGCGTTTCGCCGACGACGAGATGCCGGAGACCAGCTGGAGATTGCGACGCTATCTGTGGGCTCCGTGGATGGGTTGCTATGGCATGCAACGTATCCACCTACTTCCCGATGTGCTCGTGATGGCGGGTGCCGGTGTCGGCGGTGGATCGCTCAATTATGCCAATACCCTGTATCAGCCGCCCCGGCGCTTCTTCGAAGACAAGCAGTGGGCGCACATCACCGACTGGCAGTCGGAGTTGGCGCCGTACTACGAGCAGGCCAAGAGGATGCTGGGCGTGCGGACCAACCCACTGTTCACCCCGGCCGACGCGATCATGCGTGAGGTGGCGGAAGAGATGGGGGTCGGTGAGACGTTCACGTCCACGCCGGTCGGTGTCTTCTTCGGCGAGCCCGGAGTCGCGGTCGCGGACCCGTACTTCGGGGGCAAGGGGCCTGATCGGGCCGGCTGCACCGAGTGCGGTGGCTGCATGACCGGCTGCCGCGTGGGCGCCAAGAACACACTGGTCAAGAACTACCTGTACCTGGCGGAACAGGCAGGTGCGCGGATCCATCCGCTCACCACGGTGAAGGAACTACGTCCACGTCAGGGCGGCGGATACGAGGTGCGTACTCGTCGAACGAACGGTATCCGTAAGCGGGAGAGCACCTTCACCGCCGACCAGGTGGTCGTGGCTGCCGGCACGTACGGAACCGCCCGGCTGTTACTCGCGATGAAGGAGGCCGGAACCTTGGCGCGGTTGTCGCCGCGGCTCGGAACGGTCGTCCGGACCAATTCGGAGGCCGTACTCGCGGCCACCGCGAAGAACCGGAGCACCGACTTCACGCGCGGCATCGCCATCACGTCCTCATTCCACCCCGACGACCACACTCACATCGAACCTGTCCGATACGGCAAGGGCAGCAATGCGATCGGTCTGCTGCAGACCGTCCTCAGTGATGGCGGCGGCCGGACACCTCGACTGCTGAAGACCGTCGGTGTCGCACTGCGCCGACCCGACGCCTTCCTGCGTAGTCTGTCGGTGCGGCACTGGTCCGAGCGGACGGTCATCGCGCTGGTGATGCAGACCGACGACAATTCGTTGGAACTCACCAAGGGGCGGGGCCGCTTCGGGCGTGCGGTCACCAGTCGGCCCGGTCCCGGCGCTCCGCCGCCGGAGTGGATACCTCAGGGGCACACGGCGATCCGCAAGGTCGCCGACAAGATCGACGGTGACCCCGGTGGCTCGCTGGGCGACGTGGTGAACATCCCGATGACCGCCCATTTCCTGGGTGGCTGCGCGATCGGCGACTCGCCCGACACCGGAGTCGTCGACCCGTACCTGCGGGCCTACGGGCACGACGGACTCCACGTGGCGGACGGATCCGTGGTCAGCGCGAACCTGGGCGTCAATCCGTCGCTCACCATCACCGCGCAAGCGGAGCGGGCGTTCGCGTTGTGGCCGAACAAGGGAGAGCTGGACCCCAGACCTGATCCGGGCGAGCCATACGTACGTATCGATCCGACGCCGCCGCGCTTCCCGGTGGTACCGGCCGACGCGCCGGGAGCCCTGCGGCTTCCGCTCACCGTGACGACCCGAAGGGAGGCCGTCGATGTGGAGCGTGCCTGAATCGAACACCGACCGCACCGAATGGCCCGAGAGCGTGCCGCCGCCGTGGCCGGCCGGGGTGCGTGCAACGCTGTGGTGGCATCGCGCGACCGCCGCCGCCCGTGAACTCGGGCCCGAGGGTGCGGTGCTGCCGGTGACACTCGCCATGATGGTCGACTACCTCGACTCGCCCGTCGGGCCGTATCGCGAGATCCTGGCCAGCCCGGTGCTGCGGGCGCCCGGTCGTCGCAGCGGTCCGATGCCGCGCATGGCCGTGCCGTTCATCGCGGTCGACTCGGAACCGTCCGTCCACGGCGGACGCGTGCACTGGAGCCTGCCCAAGGTCCCAGCCGCGTTCGACGGCGACGTCCACGGTGTGTTCGAGGCGTCATCCGTGTCGTCATCGGGAGGCCAGTGGCGTGTGTCGACGACGGCGCACCCGCGCGGTCCGCGGCTGCCGATCGCGGGCGCCTTGGGGTTCGCTCAGCCTGCAGAGTCGGGTGGACGCCTGATGACGGCGTCGGCCCGGCTGCGCGGGCACTTCCGGTACGCCCGTGTGAGCGTTCGGGCAGAGGGTCCCACTCTGGCCGACTGGCTGGTGGCCGGAACTCATCATGGTGTCGTGATCACGGACGGCCGTATGACCACCGGGCCTGCAAAGCTGCGCTGAGCGATCGCTTTCTTGACTAATTCCAAAAAAGGGCCATACTGGACCACATGCGACACGACCACGATCCCCGAGCACAATTGCGTGACGTGGGCCTCCGTGTCACTGCACCCCGGGTGGCGGTGTTGAATGCGGTTGCCGCGCAGCCGCATTCCGACGTCGACGACATCGCTGCCGTGGTGCGCGACCAGCTGGGTTCGGTGTCCACGCAAGCCGTGTACGACGTGCTGAAAGCGTGCACGGCCGCCGGTCTCCTTCGCCGAATCGAACCTGCGGGGTCACCCGCACGGTTCGAGACGCGAACCGGAGACAATCACCACCACCTCGTGTGTCGATCGTGCGGCACCGTTGCAGACGTCGATTGCGCCGTCGGTGGGGCGCCGTGCCTGGAGCCGTCGCAGTCGCACGGTTTCCAGATCGACGAGGCCGAAGTCGTCTTCTGGGGTCTGTGCGAACAGTGCAGGCCCGGGCCGACGGCATCCCAGACCTGACCCGTCTTCATCTACCACCCTCACACTGAGCACTCTGGAGGCTTTGCCATGCCTGAAACACAGCGCGCTACCACCACCAACGCCGGAATTCCTGTCGTCAGCGACAACGAATCGCTCACCGCGGGACCGCAGGGCCCCATCCTTCTGCACGACCACTATCTCGTCGAAAAGCTCGCCCAGTTCAACCGCGAGCGTGTCCCGGAGCGGGTGGTCCATGCCAAGGGCGGCGGTGCCTTCGGTGAGCTGGTCGTCACGCACGACGTGAGCCGGTACACGAAGGCGAAGCTCTTCCAGCTGGGAGCGAAGACCGAGTCGCTCGTGCGCTTCTCCACGGTCGCGGGCGAGCAGGGCAGTCCCGACACGTGGCGTGACCCCCGCGGATTCGCGGTGAAGTTCTACACCGAGGACGGCAACTACGACCTCGTCGGCAACAACACGCCGGTCTTCTTCATCAAGGACCCCATCAAGTTCCCCGACTTCATCCACTCGCAGAAGCGCCTGCCGGGTTCCGGCCTGCGCGACCACAACATGCAGTGGGACTTCTGGACCCTGCGCCCCGAGTCGGCACACCAGGTCACCTGGCTGATGGGTGATCGCGGGATTCCGAAGACGTGGCGTCACATGGACGGCTTCGGCTCCCACACCTATCAGTGGGTGAACGCCGAGGGTGAGCGGTTCTGGGTGAAATATCACTTCAAGACCGACCAGGGCATCGAATTCCTCACCCAGGCGGAGGCCGACGAGCTGGCCGGCACGTCGCCCGACCACCACCGCGCCGACCTGTACGACTCGATCACCCGCGGCGAGTTCCCCAGCTGGACGCTGAAAGTGCAGGTCATGCCGGTCGCCGAGGCGGAGGGGTACCGATTCAACCCGTTCGATCTCACCAAGGTGTGGTCCCAGAAGGACTACCCGCTGATCGAGGTCGGCAAGTGGACCCTGAACCGCAACCCCGACAACTTCTTCGCGCAGATCGAGCAGGCCTCGTTCGAGCCGTCGAATGTGGTTCCGGGAATCGGCTTCTCGCCCGACAAGATGCTGCTCGGGCGTGTCTTCTCCTACGCCGACGCACACAGGTACCGGATCGGCGCGAACTACGCCCAATTGCCGGTCAACGCTCCGAAGAACCAGGTCAACTCCTACTCACAGGACGGGGCGATGCGGTACGCGACCAACTCGCCGGAAACGCCGGTGTACGCGCCCAACTCGTACGGCGGTCCCCACGCGGACGCGTCCCTCGCCGGGGACGAGGGCCTGTGGGCCTTCGACGGAGAGTCGGTGCGCGCCGGCTACATCCAGCACTCCGAGGACGGCGACTTCACCCAGGCCGGCACGCTCGTACGTGAGGTTCTCGGTGACGACGAACGCGAGCGGTTGGTGAACAACATCGTCGGGCACGCGCTCGATGGCGTCAGCGAACCGGTTCTGCTGCGCGTCTTCGAGTACTGGAAGAACGTCGACGCCGACCTCGGCAAGCGCGTGGAAATCGGTGTCCGCGAAGGACAGAACAAAGCCTGAGGCGCACCGCCGGCGTCGGTGTCGATGCGCCCGCAACGAAACACGACCAGTGAGGAACTACATCATGAGTAATCCCATCACCAGCACGTTGGATCCCGCGCAGCAGAAGACTGCCGGCGACGCACTACAGGCCACCGTCGTGGATCTGATCGACCTCACCCTCATCGCCAAACAGGCGCACTGGAATGTGATCGGCCAGAACTTCCGGTCGGTCCATCTCGCGCTCGACGAGCTCGTGAGCGCGGCCCGCGACTTCACCGACGAGGCGGCGGAACGCGCGACCGCGATCGGCGTCAGTCCGGACGGCCGCGCAGCCACGGTCGCACAGGATTCCGGGGCCAAGGGCATCGGCGAAGGGTGGACCAAGGATGCCGAGATCACCGCGTCGATCGTCGGTAACCTCGCCGCCCTGATAGACCGCCTCCGCGAGCGTATCGCGGCCACCGAAACGGCCGACCCGGTGACGCAGGACCTGCTGATCTCCATCACCGCGCGGCTCGAGCAGTTGCATTGGATGTGGCAGGCGCAGGGCGTCTGAGCACTTGGGTCCGGACGTACTTCGTCGCCGCCGACGGTGCCGGAGTACGTCCGGCGTGTGACTGGAGTGTCGGATGGTGTTGCTAGGTTGAGCGGTGTCAGGACACCGGCTCGGATGACCGTGTCCCGGGTCGGGTTCGAAAGGTGCGTTCTTCCATGGTGATGGGTCCCACCCACGCAATGTCCGGTGCTGCCGTCGGTTTGGCGACGGCAGATCTGCTCCCGCTGGAATGGGGTGGGCCTACCTCGACGGCCGAGACGTTCACGTTCGCGGCCGTATGCGCAGGCGCGGCGTTGCTACCCGACCTCGACACCAGCCAGTCGACCGTTTCGCGGTCCTTCGGCCCCGTGAGCAGCATCGCTGCCAAGGGAGTCGACGCGGTGTCGCTCGGCTTCTACACGGTGACCAAGGGCAAACGAGACGGTAAGCGCCGCGGCGGGCACCGCACGCTCACGCACACAGCGTTGTTTGCCGCCGGGCTCGGAGCAGGCGTGTCGGCGCTCGTAGTGCAGTTCGGCAAGCCGGCCATCATCGCCACGCTGTTTCTCTGCCTGGGGCTGGCACTCCGCGGCCTCGCCGGTGAGTTCGCCAAAGAGAAAGGCTGGCTGGCCGTTTCGGCCGTGGCCGCGGTGCTGTCGGCGCTCACCTGGCAGTCATATCCCACCGAGGCCGGTTCCACCGGGCTCGGAGTCGCGGTGGCGCTCGGCTGCGCCACCCACTGCCTCGGCGATGCCATCACCAAGGAAGGCGTGCCCTTCCTCGCCCCGTTCCTGCCGCTGGGCAGAGAGCGGTGGTGGGAGTTCCGGCTGCCGTCCTTCCTCTCCATCCGGGCGGGCGGGCCTTTCGAGAAACTCGTTCTCGGGCCCGCCCTCACCATCGCCGTCGGGCTGATGATGATCTGGGCAGTCGACGGTGCACCGGAGGCGATCTACGACGCGTTCATGCCCGTAACCCAGTAGGACGCGTCAGGCTGCGAGCATCTTCTCGAGGTCGTCGAGTACCAGCATGGCACCGGTGGGACCGAGCGCCAGGAACCAGGTTTCGTCGCTGACGTGCACGGCGTGGCCGTCCTTGACCGCCTGAAGCTGGTTCCACAGCGGTCCACCGACCACAGCGGACTCGTCGGTCGTCTCGGGCGCGCCATAGCTGGAGTAGAAGATTCGGTCACCATCGGCCTGCGAGATGGTCTCCTGGCTGACCTCGACCGCGAGTTCGTCGACGTCCTGCACCTGCGGGCGGGGCAGCCCCACATCCTCGAGTATGACGCCGATGAACGACAGGTTGCCGTACAGCCGGATCTTGCCGGACATGAAGCGCACCAACGAGATCGTGGGCTCGCCGGTAATCGCGTCGCGGACCTCCCCGGCCCGGGTCTGATATGCGTTGAGCACTTCTTCGGCCTGCGCTTCCTCACCGAGCGCGTCGGCGGCCAGGAGGAAGTTCTCCTTCCACGGGAAGCCGGGACGGATACTGAACACCGTCGGTGCGATCGAGGAGAGCTGCGGGTAGAGCTTGTCGGCCCGCAGCTTGCTGCCGAGGATCAGATCGGGCTGCAATGCGGTGATCGCTTCGATGTTCAGGTTGTTGGTCGTTCCCACGTCGGGCACACCCGCCAGCTTGTCGGCCAGATACGACGGCTGACCCGCCGCGCTCTCCGGACTCGCCAATCCCACGGGCGTGATTCCCAGCGACAGGACGTCGTCGAGTTCGCCGCCGTCGAGGACCACGACCCGTTCCGGCTTCTTCTCGATGACCGTCTCGCCCAGTGCGTGCGTGACGGTGCGCGGGAATGCGCCCTGTTCGGCATCACTACCCAGTTTGGCGGTCTCCTCGTCAGCGGTGGCGAACAGCCGTCCGCCGGTGGCGACGTCGGTATTGCCGGAACTGGACCCGGTGTCGGTGGTGCCGCAGGCGGCGAGAAAGACGGTGGCCAGGGCGACGAGCCCGGCCTTCAGGGGAGACCTCGTAGACATGAGGGCAGGCTAGCCTACCGACTTGGCGGCCGGCGTCCGGGAGTCGTTGGCCCCGGGTCCGGGGAAAGAGAAAGACCCCCTCCGCCTGAGCGGAAGGGGTCTCACATCAATCCCACACTGTCGGGGTGGCGGGATTTGAACCCACGACCTCTTCGTCCCGAACGAAGCGCGCTACCAAGCTGCGCCACACCCCGTGTCGAACCTCGGCTAGCTTACAGCACAGAGTCAGCCGCGATTAAATCCGCAGTTCAGCGGCGTATAACCGAGCTTTCCGACGGCTGCGTCCGGCCTTCGCCTGCACCGCTGTCCGACCCGCCACGCTTTGCAGGTACCAACGTCAGCAGCGTCGCCTCGGGACGGCAGCAGAAGCGGGCCGGAGCCCACGGCGACGTGCCGATACCAGCGGACACGTGCAATCGGGTGTGGGCACCCCACTTCGACGGACCCTTGACCCGAGAACGGTCGATCTGGCAATTGGTGACCAGTGCCCCGTAGAACGGCAGACACAGCTGACCGCCGTGGGTGTGACCCGCCAGCACCAGGTCGTACCCGTCGTCCGCGAACCGGTCGAGCACCCGCGGTTCGGGGGAGTGGGTGAGGCCCAGACGTAGATCCGCCAACGGATTCGGCGGCCCGGCGATGGTGTCGTAACGGTCGCGTTGCAAGTGGGGATCGTCCACGCCGGCCGACGCGATCCGGACCCCCGACACCTCGAGGTCGCGGCGCACGTGTGTGACGTCGAACCAACCCCGCTCGGTGAAGGCAGCGCGGAGATCGCCCCACGGCAAGGGGTCACCCAGGACGCGCTTGTGCTCCCTGCGGAAGTACTTCATCGGATTCTTCGGCTTGGGCGCGAAGTAGTCGTTGCTGCCGAACACGAACAGGCCCGGGCGTGCGAGCAGATTCCCCAGCGCCTGGACCACCGCGGGGACGGCCCGCTGATGGGACAGATTGTCTCCGGTGTTCACCACCAGGTCGGGTTCGAGGTTGTCCAGCTCACGCAGCCAGTTCTGCTTCAGGCGCTGTCCGGGCATCATGTGCAGGTCGCTGATGTGTAGCACCCGCAGTGTGGACGACCCGGGCGCCAGCACCGGCATCGTTACCTCACGGAGCGCAAACGCGTTGCGTTCGATGAGGGAGGCGTAGCCGACACCGAGGGCGGCGGCGCCCGCTGTACCCAGCGCGGCACGGGTCAGGGTGGTGCGGAACTCGTTGGACACCCTTTCAGGATACGGGTGCGTGCGATCGAGGTGCAGGGTACAAAGTGATGCTCCGCATTCCGTGCGTGGGACGCGGCATTCTCGTGCGTGCGAGCGCGTAGCGTTTCGGCCATGCCAGATTCACTGAAAGCAAGACTGCGCTCCGACATGACGGCCGCCATGAAGGCGAAGGATTCGCTGCGCACCGCCACTATTCGCATGCTCATGGCCGCCGTGCAGACCGAGGAGGTCTCCGGCAAGGAAGCCCGTGAACTCACCGACGACGAGGTGCTGAAGGTCCTCGCGAAGGAGTCGAAGAAGCGCGGAGAGTCCGCCGAGATCTACACCGAGAACGGCCGCGGGGAACTGGCGGCGCAGGAACGCGCCGAGGCCCAGATCATCGACGAATACCTGCCGACCCCGCTCAACGACGCGGAACTCGTGGACGTCGTCGACACGGCCATCGCTCAGGTGGCGGAGGAGATCGGGGAGCGCCCCGGCATACGCCAGATGGGTCAGGTCATGAAGGCGGCCACCGCACTCGCCGGCGGCAAGGCCGATGGCTCGAGGTTGTCCCACGCCGTCAAGTCGCGCCTCTGAACCTACGTGCGTGGGAAGTGTGTGCGCACTTCCCACGCACGCATGGTCAGCGCGGTATGGGCGGCAGCTGAATCGGCGGCAGGCCGGGCAACTGGATGGGCGGTAGGGGGATGCCCTGCCCGGGTACCTGCTGCGGTGCCGCCCGCACCGATCCGTCGCTGACATAGATCGTGATGGTCGAACCGGGGATGGCCGATCCGGAGGGCGAGGCGCCCGTCACCGTTCCCTTGGCCGCCTGAGCCTGCGTGGTCACGGCGTTGACGGTGAAGCCTGCTGCCTGCAGCCGCGAGGTGGCGGCCGACTGGCTGAGTCCGACGACATCCGGAACCTGGCCGTTCTGGGATCCCCGCACATATTTCTGGTCGACCGGCGGCAGGGTCGTCGGGCCGAAGTTGTTGACGATCGGGTTCATCGCCGCGTACCACGTGCGGGCCGGTTCGTTACCACCGAAGAGGTTGCCGTCACCGCAGGGACGCAGCGGGCTCGAGCAGATCTCGCCCGGTGTAGGGGAGTCACCGAACACGTACACGGCTGCCGCGAGGTTGTTGGTGAACCCGAGGAAGCCCGAGGACATGTGCGATTCCGTGGTGCCGGTCTTACCCGCCATAGGGAGCGTCCAGCCGACGCTGCCCGCCGCGGCGGCAGAGGTGCCACCGGGCTTGTCGTCCTTGCTCATCGCGTTGGTGAGGGTATCGGCCAGTCCTGGCTCCACGACTTGCTCACAGGCCTGCTGGGTCACCGAAACGGGCTTGCCTTCGCGGTCGAACACCGAGTCGATCGGGGTGGGCGGGCACCACTTGCCGTGCGAGGCGAGCGTCGCGGCGACATTCGACAGTTCGAGGGGGTTGATCCAGGTGGGCCCGAGGGTGAACGACCCCAGATTCTGATCCTTCTGGAAATCGGCCATGCTGCGCTCGTCGAAGCCGGAAGTGCCGGGCTGGGCGTAGGAGCGCAATCCCAGACGCACCGCCATGTCGACGGTCGGGGCAACGCCGGTGGCCTGGATCAACTTCACGAACGCCGTGTTCGGCGACTGCGCCAGCGCATCGGTCACCGACAGTGCCGCCGGATACCGGCCCGCATTCTCGACGCAGTAGGTGGCCGCAGGGCACCCTCGGGCGCCACCGCTACCCATGCCGCGGGCCTCGAATCGACCGGGAACGTCCAGGACGGCACTGGTGCCGAGGCCCTTCTCCATGGCGGCGGCCGTCGTGAAGATCTTGAAGATCGATCCGGCGCCGTGACCGGCCAGTGAGTACGGCTGCGCCTGGACGGTCTCACTGGCGTTGGCGTCGAGCCCGTAGGTGCGGCTACTGCCCATTGCCAGGATCCGATGCGAGTCCTGTCCGGGCTGGACGACGTTCATCACGTTGGCGATGCCGTCGAGGTTCGGCCTGGCATTCGCGGTGAGCGCTGCCTTGGTCGACGCCTGCACGGCCGGGTCGAGCGTGGTCTTGATCAGGTAGCCGCCCTTGTCGATCTGCTCGCGACTGATTCCGGCGTTGGCCAGATACTGCAGGGCGTAATCGCAGAAGAAGCCGCGATCACCCGCGGCGATGCATCCCCGCGGCAACCGGTTGGGCTCGGGCAGCACCCCGAGTGGGGTCTCCTTGAGGGCCCGGAACTCCGAGGCGCGGTCGGGGATGTTGGCAATCATCGTGTCGAGGACGACGTTGCGGCGCTCGAGCACGCCCTCCGGATTGGTGTACGGGTTGAGCGCCGAGCTCGACTGCACCATGCCCGCGAGCATCGCGGCTTGGCCCGCGTTCAGTTCGGATGCATCGATGCCGAAGTACGTCTGCGCGGCGTCCTGAATTCCGAACGAGGCGTTGCCGAAGGGGACCAGGTTGAGATACCGGGTGAGGATCTCGTCCTTGGTGAGCTCCTTGTCGAGCGTGAGCGCCATCCGGATCTCCCGGATCTTGCGCGCCGGAGTGGTCTCGATTGCGGCGCGGCGTTCGGCGTCCGTCTTCGCGACGACGAGCAGCTGGTAGTTCTTCACATACTGCTGGTCGAGCGTGGACGCGCCCTGCTGCACCTCACCACTGGTCGTATTGGTGAGGAAGGCGCGCATGGTGCCCTGCCAGTCGACGCCCTTGTGCTCGGGGAATCGGCGGTCCTCGACCGAGACGATTGCGAGCTTCATCTCGTTGGAGATCTTCTCGCTCGGGACTTCGAACCGTCGCTGCTCGTACAGCCAGGCGATGGGGTTGCCCGCGGAGTCGACCATCGTCGAGACGGCCGGCACGGTGCCCTCGACCAATTCGGCGGAGACGTTGTCGACGGTGTCAGCCGCTCGGTTGGACATGAAACCGAAGCCGCCGGCGAGCGGGAACATCACGCCGGCGAGCAGTACACCTGCCAGGGCGGAGGATCCGGCGAGCTTCCCCACTGTTTTTGCAATCGACACGATCTACAGACTACGTGGGCTCCGCGGGTGCCCTGGTTGGGCGCGGATTTCGAGGAAGAAACTGCCCTGAGCACGGGGTATGGACGGGCGTACCAAAAAAGCGTCTTCCCCGTCTTGCGCGTTGCGGTTTCTTTACTTAAGTTGTTGGAACAGTGTGATGGAGGTAACACTCTATTGCGAATGTGGTGCAGCTCTTCCGTGATAAGTGCTGGGCTGCGCAGACTCGAAAAGGGGAAACGAATGCACATGACCACCCCAACCAGCCGTCTGGACGTCGAGCAAGCAGAAGCCCGAATCGCCTGGGTTACGCAGGCCCGTTGCCGGGAAGTCGATCCCGATCAACTTTTTGTACGTGGCGCAGCGCAGCGCAAGGCTGCGACGATTTGCCGGCATTGCCCGGTGTTGATGCAGTGTGGAGCCGATGCTCTCGACAATCGGGTCGAGTTCGGGGTGTGGGGCGGCATGACGGAACGTCAGCGTCGGGCGTTGCTCAAGCAGCATCCCGAGGTCGAGTCGTGGTCCGACTTCTTCGAAGCGCAGCGGCAACACCAGTCCGCCGTCTGACCTCCCGCTTCGGGTGGGCTGACGGAAGGAAATCGCTAGGTGGGTGAGCCGTTTCTCCGGCGGAGCTGATCAGCTCCTGCTGGTGAGCTGATCACCCACCGCTCTCAGCGCCTCGAGATCCGACACCTCGAACGGCAATGAGGGAACGCCGACGATCGGCACCCGAGGGTGGGCGGCCGTGAACCGGCTCAGTAGTTGTACCTCTCGCTTCGCTATCACTGCTCGGTGGGCATGAATCCGCAGGACAGCCGAGGTGAGGGGATCCTGTTCCCCCAGTTGATCGGCGGCAGTGACCGCGTGATCGGCGGGCAGGGAACTGAGGGTGGGATGCGTCCGATTCAGGACCAGGCCCGCGAGCGGCATGCCGTCGCCCCCGAGCCGGTCCACGAAGAACGCCGCCTCCCTCAGGGCATCCGGCTCGGCCGCTGCGATCACCAGAAAACTGGTGCCGGGCTGTCGGAGCAACTCGTAAGTACGCGTTGCCCTTTCGCGGAAACCGCCGAACATGGAGTCGAGTGATTGCACGAAACTCGATGCGTCGGACAGCATCTGACTACCGACGATGGTGGACACGCCGCGTAGCGCCAGCCCCATCGCGCCGGTCACGAGCCGGGTGAGGCCGCGTCCGGGTGCGGTCAGCAACCGGATCATACGACCGTCGAGGAAGGCGCCGAGGCGCTGTGGGGCGTCGAGGAAGTCCAGCGCGTTGCGGGACGGCGGGGTGTCGACCACCACGAGGTCCCATTCCTTGCTGGACGCGAGCTGGCCCAGCTTCTCCATTGCCATGTACTCCTGCGTTCCCGAGAACGAGGTGGCGACGGTCTGATAAAAGGGATTGGCGAGAATCTGCTGCGCCTTTTCCGGCGTGGAATGCTCGATCACCATCTCGTCGAACGTGCGGCGCATGTTGAGCATCATCGCGTGGAGTTCGCCCGTGGCACCGGGTCCGAGCTGCACCGGCTGCGGCGAGTTGTCGAGTTCCTGAACCCCGAGAGCCTGGGCGAGCCTGCGGGCCGGATCGATGGTCAGCACGACCACCTTCCTTCCGCGTTCCGCCGCCCGCAGCGCCAGCGAAGCAGCCGTCGTGGTCTTGCCGACCCCACCGGCTCCGCAGCACACCACGATCCGGGTGGCCGGGCTCTCGAGAATGCCGGCCATGTCGAGGGCGGGAGCGGTTCGACGCCGCTCGTGTTCCATCGTCTGGGTCATCGGACACCCTGTTCCGTCAGAAATTCGGCGAGTTCGTACAACCCGCCCAGGTCCACACCGTCGGCGAGGGAGGGAAGGTGCAGGCGCGCCCCGTCCACCTCGCCGAGCTGTCCGGCACTCTCCTGCTGGGCTTCGAGTACCGAGGCGTGCTCGATGGTCTCGGTCAGCAGTCCGGCAAAGTCCTCCTCGTTCACCGTAATTCCGCTCTTCTCCAGCCCTGCACGAACGGCGTCCGCGTCGATGCGTCCCTTCGCGACCTCGGCCAAGGTCTCGTCCGGAAGGAACTGCGGGCTCGTCCGGTTCACGATGATGGTTCCCAAGCGGAGATCGGCCCGGGCGAGTTCTTCGGCCGCATCCGCCGTCTCCTGCACAGGCAGTGCCTCGAGCAGCGCGACCAGATGCACCACGGTGTCGTCCGAATGAAGCAGCCGCACGACGCCTTCGCTCTGCGAGCGAACCGGGCCGCCCTTCGCGAGATCCGCCATTGCCTTGGTGACGTCGAGGAAATTGCTGATGCGACCCGTCGGGGGGGCGTCGACGACCACGGCGTCGTAGACCCGCCGTCCGGAATTGTCGGTGCGCACGACGCATTCCTTGATCTTGCCCGTCAGCAGCACGTCGCGAAGTCCGGGCGCGATGGTGGTGGCGAATTCGATGGCGCCGAATCTGCGCATCGCCCTGCCGGCGAAGCCGAGGTTGTAGAACATTTCGAGGTACTCGAGGAAGGCGGTTTCGATGTCGATGGCCAGCGCCATCACCTCGCCGCCTCCTTCGGCCGCCGCGACCTTCGTCTCCTGCGGCGGCAGTGGAGGCACGTCGAAGAGCTGGGCGATGCCCTGCCTGCCCTCGACTTCGACCAACAGCACACGACGCCCGCCCTCCGCCAGGGCGAGGGCCAACGCGGCGGCGACCGTGGACTTTCCGGTGCCACCTTTTCCGGACACGAAGTGCAGCCGCGCGCGCGCCGCCTTCTCTGGCCATGTCGGGGTGAACTGCTCTGGGGATGCAACCACGCGTCGAGCCTATAAGTCTGGGAGCCGGGATGTGCGGGGGATAGGCTCACCGGCATGAGTGAATTGACTTCCTGGGAGTACGCCACCGTTCCGCTGCTCACACACGCCACCAAGCAGATCCTCGACCAGTGGGGAACCGACGGCTGGGAACTGGTCACGGTTCTCCCCGGACCCACCGGTGAGCAGCACGTTGCGTACCTGAAGCGTCCGAAGGGCTGAGAGCGTGACGGAAACACAGAACTGGTCGGCCCGCCTGACCGAGCTGGGCGTGACGCTGCCGCCCGTCGTGCCACCGGTAGCCGCCTACGTCCCGGCCCTGCGCACCGGCAACTACGTGTACACCTCGGGACAGCTGCCGATCGTCGACGGCAAGCTGACCACCAAGGGCAAGGTCGGCGCCGACGTGTCGGAAGACGACGCCAAAGCGGGAGCGCGCACCTGTGCACTCAATGCGCTGGCGGCAATCGACGCGCTGGTCGGCATCGACTCCGTGGTGCGCATCGTCAAGGTCGTCGGCTTCGTCGCGTCCGCCGAGGGATTCACCGGTCAGCCCGGTGTCGTGAACGGCGCGTCCGAGTTCTTCGGTGAGATCTTCGGTGAGGCCGGCGCGCACGCCCGGTCCGCTGTCGGTGTCGCGGAGCTGCCCCTCGGTGCACCTGTCGAGGTGGAAGTCATCGCCGAAGTGCGGACGGAAGCGTAACGCGATGACGCTTGCTCATCCCGCCTACGGGCAGGTCCGTGCGGTCACCCCGATCGTCTCGGTCGTGCTCGAGAACAATCCCGGCATGATGACGCTCGACGGCACCAACACCTGGATACTGCGAGCACCGGGTCGGGACGAGTGTGTGGTGGTGGATCCGGGCGATCAGGACGAAGAGCACCTCGCCCGGATCGCCGCCCTCGGTCCCGTCGCCATGACGTTGATCACCCATCGTCACGTCGATCACACCGGCGGGGTGCAGCGTTTCTTCGAACTGACCGGAGCCGCGGTACGTTCGGTCGACCCCGAGTTCCTCCGCGGAGGCGGGGAGCCGCTCGTCGACGGCGAGATCATCGACGTCGCCGGGCTCACCATCAGTGTTGTCGCGACACCGGGTCATACTCGTGACTCGGTGTCCTTCACGGTGGAAGGCGAAGGCACGGTCCTGACCGGGGACACGATCCTCGGGCGCGGCACCACAGTCCTCGACGACTCGGACGGCGACCTCGGCGACTATCTGTCTTCGCTGCGTCGTCTACTCGACCTCGGGCCGGGTCACCGCGTCATGCCCGGCCACGGACCCGAGTTGCCCGACTTGCACACCGTCGCCCGGCAGTACCTCGATCATCGTGAGGAGCGTCTCGCTCAGGTTCAGGCAGCGATCGCGGACCTGGGCGAGGAAGCCACGGCCAGGGAGGTGGTCGAGCACGTGTACTCGGACGTCGATCCGCAGCTGTGGCCGGCGGCCGAGAAGTCGGTCAACGTGCAGCTCGCGTACTTGCGGGCACCCAACTGAGAAACGCTTCGGCCACCCTGGTCGCAGGGGTGGCCGAAGCGTTGTCGAGCGCGAAAGCTATCGGGCGCGACGCGCCAGACGCTCGGAGTCGGAGATCAGCACGCTCTTGCCTTCGAGACGCAGCCAGCCGCGGTGTGCGAAGTCCGCGAGCGCCTTGTTGACCGTCTCGCGGGAGGCGCCGACGAGCTGGGCGATCTCCTCCTGCGTGAGGTCGTGCGTGACGCGCAGCGAACCGGCTTCCTGCGTGCCGAACCGCTGAGCGAGCTGCAGCAGGGCCTTGGCGACACGGCCGGGAACATCCGTGAAGATCAGGTCGGCCAGGTTGTTGTTGGTGCGCCGCAGACGTCGCGCGAGCACCCGGAGGAGCTGTTCGGCGATCTCGGGACGATGGTCGATCCACGCCTTGAGTGCTTCGCGATCCATGCTCACGGCGCGAACCTCGGTCACCGTGGTCGCGGTGGACGTACGCGGGCCGGGGTCGAAGATGGACAGTTCGCCGAACATGTCCGACGGCCCCATGATCGTGAGCAGGTTCTCGCGGCCGTCCGGTGAGCGGCGGCCGATCTTCACCTTGCCCGAGACGATGATGTACAGGCGGTCACCGGGCTCACCTTCGTTGAAGATGACATGTCCGCGGGGGAAGTCGACAGGCTGCAGCTGCTTCGTCAGCGCCGCTACTGCTGAGGGCTCGACTCCTTGGAAGATGCCGGCTCTTGCCAGGACGTCGTCCACGTGCGCTCCTTGGGAATATTCGTTCGTCTGTAGTCATATTGTGCGCGATTTGCTGCACGTCGACGGCGCCCCGGTCATCGGCGGCGTGTCGCTGTGCAACAGGTTCGGCTCTGAAGTCTACGTTGAGACGGCTCGGTCTGAGTGACCGATACCACGCAAGTCGGAAAAGTTAACCGTACGTACGTGCTCCGAAACACATCATCCGGTGGTCAGCTGGCGCGACGTGAGCCGACTTCCGTCACCGCAGCGTCGTCGCTGTCGAACCGCGAGTGCCCTCTGCGCCGCCGGTGGAAGCGGGCAAGGGCATGCGGGAATCCCTCGTGTGCCAGGGTGGCCACTTCGTCGTGACTTGCCTGGTCGAGAAACTCTTCCACCTCTTGCTGCCGAACGGTGAGCCGGCGGAGCCGGAACTCCACACGTTCCATGGCCAGCGCAAACAGCATCAGCAGCACTGGGAAGAGGACCACAGCGAGACCTTGCATACCGGGTAGTAAACACTGCGAATGTCTCAGATGCGACACAGCGGCGATTCGGATCGCGGCCGGGTCCGTAGAGTTGGACCCGTGCATGTGACCCCCAGTGACGGCTCCAGTCTGCGTGGACGCGCCCGTTCCCGGGCCGCGAATCAGGAGGAATCCCGGCTCGGCCTCGTGCGACGCGCCCGGAGGATGAACCGCCGCCTCGCGGAGGCTTTCCCACACGTCTATTGCGAGCTCGACTTCACCACTCCACTGGAACTCGCGGTCGCGACCATCCTCTCCGCACAGTGCACCGATGTCCGGGTCAACATGACGACGCCGGCGTTGTTCGCCCGCTACCCGGATGCGAAGGCGTATGCGGAAGCCGAACGCACGGAGCTCGAGGAGTACATCCGGTCCACCGGTTTCTACCGCAACAAGGCGACGTCGCTGATCGGCCTCGGGCAGGCTCTCCTCGAGCATCACGACGGAGAGGTTCCGAATACCCTGAAGGAACTGGTGAAGCTTCCCGGTATCGGACGCAAGACCGCCAACGTGATTCTGGGCAACGCCTTCGATGTCCCGGGCATCACCGTCGACACTCATTTCGGTCGGCTGGTCCGGCGCTGGCAATGGACCGACGAGGAGGATCCCGTCAAGGTCGAGCACGCGGTCGGGGCAATCATCGAACGCAAGGAATGGACTCTGTTGTCCCACCGGGTGATTTTCCACGGTCGGCGCGTCTGCCATGCCCGGAAGCCGGCATGTGGCGTGTGTGTTCTGGCCAAGGACTGTCCGTCGTACGGTCTGGGCCCGGTCGACCCCGACGTCGCTGCCGAGTTGGTGCGCGGACCGGAGACCGAGCATCTGCTTCGTCTGGCCGGCCGGTGAGGATCGATACGAGTGTCTAGTGCAGCGCGGTGGAGTGTGGCCGCCCTCGTCGTTGTTGCAGCTCTCGTCGTCGCGATCTGGCCGCGCGGGAACGATGCGCAGGCGCCGTCGTACGAGGACCGTTTCGGTCCGGGCGGGAGTACGCCGATGTCCGTCGGCGCCGATCCCGGCGCCGATCCCGGCGCCCTCTCCGCGTTGCGTGCGGATGCGGCGCTCGAGCCCTGTCCCGCGCCCTTCTCGGCGCCCGCTGCCGACTCGGTATTGGCCGGCATCACGCTCGAATGCGTGGGCGACGGCAGCGGGGTCGATCTCGCATCCGCTCTCGCCGGCCGGCCTGCGCTACTGAACCTGTGGGCGTACTGGTGTGGTCCCTGCGCGGAGGAGCTGCCCTACATGCAGCAGTTTTCCGATCGGGCCGGTGACGCCGTTACCGTCCTTACCGTGCACACCGATCCCCAGCAGGCCAGCGCATTGGCGCGGCTCGTCGACTACTCCGTCACCTTGCCCGGTGTGCAGGACGCTGACGGGCGGGTCGCCGCCGCGGTGGGGGCACCCGCGGTCCTGCCGGTGTCCGTGCTGATCCGGCCCGACGGCAGCGTGGCGAAGATCCTGCCCCAGCCGTTCCGCAGTGTCGAGGAGATCGCCGCCGCCGTCGAGCAGAACCTGGGGGTTGCGGCATGACCGCGTCCGTCGACGGCGCCGCCGTTCCGACCTGGTTGCGTGAGGTCGTGCGGCGCACACCGGCCGACCCGCATCGCATCAATCCGGTTCTGAATCGGCGTGCCCCCAGCGGCGCGACCACGCGCGAGGCCGCGGTACTCGTGTTGTTCGGCGGTCCTGCCGAGGCAGACCCCCTGATGTCCGGGGGACTGCCCGCGGGCGCCGACGTTTTGCTCACCCAGCGCGCGGCCACCATGCGTCAGCACAGCGGGCAAGTCGCGTTTCCGGGCGGTGCCAGCGATCCCGGCGACGACGGTCCCATCGCGACCGCTCTGCGCGAGGCGCAGGAGGAGACGGGGCTGGATCCGGCCGGGGTGCAGCCGCTCGCCGTTCTGGAACAGATTTTCGTCCCACCGTCCGGCTTCGAGGTCACCCCGGTTCTTGCGTACTGGGAGAAGCCGAGCGCAGTGGGAGTCGTCGATCCGGCGGAGGCGGCGCGGGTGGCACGGGTTCCGCTGCACACCCTGATCGACCCGCGGAACCGGTTCCAGGTGCACCACCCCGCCGGTTACCAGGGTCCGGCATTTTCGGCCGACGGCATGCTGGTGTGGGGATTCACGGCGGGCATCCTTGCGGCGTTGTTCGCGATCTCGGGCTGGGAACAGGAGTGGGACCGCCGGGACATCCGGGACCTCGACACCGTCCTGGCCGAAATGGAGAATGACATCGACGACGACCATCTGCCTCACAAGCACGGATATCGGGTGGGTGAGCGATGACGGGGTCGCGCTGGATCGATCTCGCGATCGTGTTGATCGCGCTCATAGCGGCCAGCTCCGGCTGGCGACAGGGTGCGGTGGCGTCGGTCCTCGCCTTCGTCGGTGTGCTGCTCGGTGCGGTCGCAGGCATCCTCATCGCCCCGCACGTGCTGGTGCACGTCGACGAGGGACGCGGCCGGGTGCTCGTCGGAATTGCGTTGATCGTGGTGCTGGTGATCATCGGGGAAGTGGCGGGCATGGTCCTGGGCCGTGCCGCCCGCGGGAGCATGCACAGTCCGGCGGCGCGCTCCGTCGACAGCGTCATCGGTGCCTGTGTGCAGGCGGTCGCGGTATTCGTGGCGGCGTGGCTGTTGGCCATCCCGCTGACGTCCTCGTCTCAACCGCAACTCGCAGCCGCGGTGCGCGGGTCGAGCGTGCTCGAGACCGTCGACAACCTTGCACCGGCGTGGATGCGCCAACTCCCCACCGAGTTCTCCGCGCTACTCGACACCTCCGGACTTCCGGACGTCATCGGTCCGTTCGGACGCACCCCGATCACCACGGTCGATCCGCCCGACGCCGGTGTTCTCGCGAGCCCGGTGGCGTCGTCTCTGCAGTCCAGCGTGCTCCGTATCCGGGGTGTGGCGCCCAGTTGTCAGCGTGCGCTCGAGGGTTCCGGCTTCGTGGTCGCGCCGGAACGGGTGATGACCAACGCGCACGTCGTGGCGGGCACGGCGGGAATCGTCGTGGACACCGCGGACGGACCCTTGGACGCTGAGGTGGTGCTGTTCGACCCGTCGACTGACGTGGCCGTTCTCGAGGTACCGGGCCTCGACGCTCCGGTGCTGAACTTCGCGCCGGAGCCGGGACGAACAGGTGACAGTGCGCTGGTTCTCGGATACCCGGGCGGCGGGTCCTACACGGCCAGTGCCGCGCGGATACGCGAGATCCTCGACCTCAGCGGTCCCGACATCTACCGGGCCGGAACGGTTCAGCGCGAGGTGTACACGGTGCGCGGTTCCATCCGGCAGGGCAACTCGGGTGGACCGCTCGTCGACCGTGAGGGCATGGTGCTCGGGGTGGTCTTCGGCGCCGCGGTCGACAACAGTGACACCGGTTTCGTTCTCACCGCCGTCGAGGTGTCGCGTCAGCTGGAGACGGCGTCCGGCGCGACCGCCGCAGTGGACACCGGGGGCTGCGTTCTCTGAGCGAGCCCTACACGCGGCGCGTCGAGACCAGCCCCTGCAGGGCGGAGTTCACCCGCTCGGGCGCTTCCCAGTGCGCGTAGTGCCCGACACCGGGAATCGTGTCGAGCTGCTGTGTGGGGGCGAAGCGACGGCTGCGCCGCACGGTGTCGGCGAGCACGTAGGGGTCGAGGTCACCGTGGAGGTGGAGTACGGGTATCCGCAGCGTCTGATCCATCGAGGCCATGAACCGGCGGCCGTCCGGGCGGAACTGGCTACGGAACGCCCATCGCTGATATTCCAGCGTGCAGTGCGCGGTGCCGGGAATCTGGATCGCCGACCGCATCCGGGACATCACGAGGTCGAATTCCGGAGACTTCGGCCACGCCGGTCCCGACCGTTCGACGATCACACGCTCGACTTCGGCCCCACCGTCACGCGTGAGCCGTCGTTCGGGCCGCCACGGCAACTGGTAGGACACAAACGGGGGCAGAACGGCCTTGCGTTGGTGACGGTCGCGGACAACGGCCTGCTTCAGGGCGATCGGGTGTGGGGAGCTGATCAGTGCGATCGACCGCACCAGACGCGCGTGGAGCACCGCGGTAGCCCAGCAGACCAAGCCGCCGTCGGCGTGCCCCACCAACGTGGCCTCGCTGTAGCCCATCGCACGGATCAGGCCCGCGATGTCACCGGCCAGGGTCCAGCCGTCATAGCCGCGGGGAGGTTTGTCGGAGTCGCCGTAACCGCGGAGGTCGACGGCCACGGCGCGGAGACCCTCGTCCGACAAGGCGATCAGCTGATGTCGCCACGACCACCAGAAGTCCGCGAATCCGTGCAGCAGGACGACGAGCGGCGCATCCGGTGCGGATGCGCCGACCTCGACGGTGTGGAAACGGATTCCGTTGGCATGGATGTCACGGTGAATCCACGGGCCGTCGAAACGGACGGTTGACGGATCGGGTGGTGCCACCGGACGGAACTATCGTGCGTGTCGTCCGCTGGGAGACGCGAGGTGGGCCTCCGCATCGGAGTACGACGTCGGGAGCACGGATCTGGCCTGCTTGAGGGAATCGATGGTCTTTTCCGGTGCACGTAGTTTGCGGACCCGCAGATAGCCGAGCAGACCCAGAATCGCAGTGACGACGACCATGATCAGGAAGACGATGAGGAAGGCCAACCAGCGTGCGATCCATACGTCGAGGAGTTCGGCGAGGAAAAAGAAGAAGAAGAACGAGCTGAACAGCAGCACGGTGAACGCGAGAATGAAGAACAGACTGCCCTGCAGACCCTTCTTGACCTCGCCCGTCACCTCGGCCTTCGCGAGCTCCACCTCGGCGCGCACGAGCGTGGACACCTGCGCGGTTGCGTGCTTGACCAGTGTGCCGAGGGTCACCTCGCCGGACGGTGAAATGTCCGCGTCGGTGAGCGGGATCGACGACACCGTGTTCGGCACCCCGTCTCCCGTGTAACGCGGGCTGTCTCCCTTGCCGTGAGTGATGCTCACTTGTCGACCCCTCCAGGTAGCTCTTGCACGTCCGAGTCTTCGTTCTGGCCATGTGTGCCCGACATCGTCGTCACAGTAACTGCCGACGATGTCACGAGCAGCCCGACCTTCACCATGTCGGCCGTGCTGCCGTCACCGATTCTCGCGTTTGCGAGATTCGCTACGAGAAGGCTAGCGGTCAGTGGGCTGCCCGGGTGTAAGCGGCTCCGCCGCCCGTGCGCCTTTCTGGTAGTGGGAGCGACCAAAAGGCGCACGGGGCGCGAAGCGCCCTACTTGCCGCGGATGGCGTCGAAGACTTTGGGGTCGACGAGGGTGGAGGTGTCGCCGAGGTCGCGGCCTTCGGCGATGTCCTTGAGTAGTCTTCGCATGATTTTGCCGGAGCGGGTCTTGGGTAGTTCCGGGACGACGGTGATCTGCCGCGGCTTCGCGATGGGGCTGATTTCTCGCGCGACCTCGGCTTTGAGTTCGGCGATCAGGTCGTCGCCGGTGTTCTCGACGCCTTCGCGGAGGATGACGAACGCGACGATGCCCTGGCCGGTGGTCTCGTCGGCGGCTCCGACGACGGCGGCTTCGGCGACTCCGTGGTGTCCGACGAGGGCGGATTCGACCTCGGAGGTGGAAATGCGGTGGCCGGAAACGTTCATGACGTCGTCGACGCGGCCGAGGACCCACAGGGCGCCGTCTTCGTCGTATTTGGCGCCGTCACCGGCGAAGTACCAGCCCTGCTCTAGGTAGCGGGACCAGTAGGTGTCGCGGTAGCGGTCCATGTCGCCCCAGATACCGCGCAGCATCGCCGGCCACGGCTTGTCGAGCACCAGGTAGCCGGATTCGCCGTTGCCGAGTTCCTTTGCGTCGTCGTCGACGATCTTGGCGGAGATGCCGGGCAGCGGTGCCATGGCGGATCCGGGTTTGGTGGCGGTGATGCCGGGGAGCGGGGAGATCATGATCGCCCCGGTCTCGGTCTGCCACCAGGTGTCGACGATCGGTGCCGTGTTTCCGCCGATCACCTCTCGGAACCACTTCCACGCCTCGGGGTTGATGGGTTCGCCGACGCTGCCGAGGAGCCGGATCGAGGACAGGTCGTGGGCGTCGGGGATCTCCCGGCCCCACTTCATGAAGGTACGCACCAGGGTGGGAGCGGTGTAGTAGATGCTGACACCGTACTTTTCGATGATCTGGAAGTGGCGGTGCTCGTCGGGGGAGTTGGGGGTGCCTTCGTAGACCACCTGAGTGACACCGTTGGACAGCGGTCCGTAGACGATGTAGCTGTGCCCGGTGACCCAGCCGATGTCGGCGGTGCACCAGTACACGTCCTGTCCGACTTTGTGGTCGAAGACGTTGTGGTGGGTGTAGGAGGCCTGGGTGAGGTAGCCGCCGGAGGTGTGGATGATGCCCTTGGGCTTTCCGGTGGTGCCGGAGGTGTAGAGGATGAACAGGGGATGCTCGGAGTCGAACGGCTTCGGCTCGTGGGTGTCGGAGGCTTTCTCGACGGTGTCGTGCCACCACAGGTCCCGGCCCTCGGCCATGTCGACGTCGATGCCGGTGCGTTTGACGACGAGCACGTTCCTGACGGATTCGGCGCCGTCGACAGCGTCGTCGACCGAGGGTTTGAGGGGGGCCGCCTGGCCTCGGCGCCATTGGCCGTCGACGGTGACGACGAGTTTGGCTTCGGCGTCGTCGATGCGGGAGCGCAGGGCGCTGGCGGAGAAGCCGGCGAAGACGACGGAGTGGGTCAGGCCCAGGCGTGCACAGGCGAGCATGGTGACGATGGCCTCGGGGATCATCGGCATGTAGATCGCGACGCGGTCGCCCGGGACCAGTCCGAGGTCACTGAAGGTGTTGGCCGCCTTGCTCACTTCGGTGAGGAGGTCGTGGTAGGTGAGGTCGCGGGTATCGCCGGGTTCGCCCTCGAAGTGGATGGCGACGCGGTCGCCGTTGCCTTCGAGGACGTGGCGGTCGACGCAGTTGAATGCGACGTTGAGTCGGCCGCCGACGAACCACTTCGCGACGGGGGCGTCGGACCAGTCGAGGACTTCGGTGAAGGGTGCGTGCCAGTGCAGTCGCTGCGCCTGTTTCGCCCAGAATGCGAGTCGATCGGCATCTGCCTCGGCCTGGAGTTCGGGTCCGGCGTTCGCGGTCGCGGTGAACTCGGGGCTCGGCGGGTACACCTGCGGGACGGCATCCGGCTGTGCGGATTTCTCCGTCGATCCGTTCGCCTGTGCTGCACTGGTCATTGTGGCCCGGCCTTCTTTCCAGTCTCGAAAACGGCAGTTCTAGCACGTGTGAGGGTAGTCACAAGGGCTCGTGAGCGCACCGTTGCACGAGGTTGCATGCGCGTGTTCTGCGACGATCGGTCCTTTCGGCGCGCCGGACGGTATTCCTCGGCGGCCGAACGGCCGAACTGTCCCGGTCGAAGATTCGCCGAGACGGCATTTCGACGAGATTCTGCGCCTCCGGCCCCGCGGAGCCGTAACGTGACTATCGTCGTCCCATCATTCCACCGGGGCTGGAGGAACGTTGTGCGTAGGACACGCGTGGCAACTGCTGTTCTGGCGGTGGGCTTGACAGCGGGAATGCTGTCCGCCTGCTCGTCCGGCGAATCGTCGGGCGGAGGAGGAAGCGGGATCGTCAATGCTTGGGCTGGTGAGCCGCAGAATCCTCTGGTCCCCACCAATACGAGTGAGAATCAGGGCGGCCGCGTCATCGATGCCCTGTTCGCCGGCCTCGTCTCGTATGACGCCCACGGTGCAATCACCAATGAGGTGGCCGAGTCCATCGACACCACGGACGGTAAGACATTCACCGTGACGCTGAAGGACGGCTGGACCTTCACGGACGGGTCACCCGTCACGGCATCGTCGTTCGTCGACGCATGGAACTACGGCGCGCTGTCCACCAATGCGCAGATCCAGGCATCCTTCTTCGACCCGATCGAGGGCTACGACGAGGTGGCGGCCGAGAACCCGACGGCCCAGACGATGTCCGGACTGAAGGTGGTGGACGACAGCACCTTCACGATCGAACTGAAGCAACCGGAGTCGGCGTTCCCCGATCGACTCGGATTCGCCGCGTACTTCCCCCTGCCCCAGGTGGCGTTCGAGGACATGGCAGCGTTCGGTGAGAACCCGGTCGGAAACGGGCCGTACAAGCTGGCCGGACCCGGTGCTTGGCAGCACAACGTGCGGATCGACACCGTCACCAACCCCGATTACGACGGCAATCGGAAGCCGAAGAACGACGGTGTCGACTTCATCATGTACAACAGCCTCGACACCGCCTACACCGATCTGCTGGCCGGCAACGTCGATGTCCTCGACCAGGTTCCGCCGAGCGCAGTTACTACCTTCGAGTCGGATCTGCGGGGTCGCACCGTGAACCAGCCGTCCGCGACCATCGAAACCTTCACCATTCCGGGGCGCCTGCCGCACTTCAGCGGTGAAGAAGGCACCCTCCGTCGTCAGGCCATCTCGATGGCGATCAACCGCGACCAGATCACGGAACAGATCTACAACAACACCCGTACTCCGGCTCTCGACTTCACCAGTCCCGCCATCGAGGGTTGGTCGGATTCGCTCGCCGGTAACGGCAATCTGAAGTTCGACCCCGAGGCTGCGAAAAGACTGTGGGCGCAGGCCGACGCCATTGCGCCGTGGACCGGCAGTTTCGAGATCGCGTATAACGGCGACGGCGGGCACAGGGAATGGGTGGATGCCACGGTCAACAGCATCCGCAACACGCTGGGCATCGACGCGAAGGGCAAGGAATACCCGACCTTCGCTCAAATCCGGACCGAGGCCACCAACCGCACGATCCCGTCCGCATTCCGTTCGGGATGGCAGGGCGACTACCCACAGCAGTACGGCTTCCTTGCGCAGAACTACCAGACAGGCGGCAGCTCGAACGACGGCGACTACTCCAATCCGGAGTTCGACCGGCTGCTGCGCGCATCGGCCGGCGAGGTCGATCCGGGTAAGGCTCAGGATCTGCTCGACCAGGCGCAGGAAGTTCTTCTGAGGGATCTTCCCGCCGTTCCCACGTGGTACCGCAATGCCGCGAGCGGCTGGTCGGAGAACGTGTCGAACGTGACGATCGACTGGAAGGGAATCCCGATGTATTCGGACATCGAGAAGAACTGACACCGGAGTCGCCGACGGGGTGGGGCGAGCTTCCGCCGTCACCGGCCTGCGGAGAGGAAGGGACCCGATGCTCTGGTACATCGGCCGCCGTGTGCTCCAGATGATTCCTGTGTTCCTCGGGTCGACCTTCCTGATCTACGCGATGGTGTTTCTCCTGCCCGGTGACCCGATCGCCGCGCTGGCCGGCGACAAGGCGCTGAGTCCCGCCGTCACAGCCCAGCTCCGCGCCCGGTACCACCTCGATCAACCGTTCCTGATGCAGTACTTCCTCTATCTCGAAGGCATCTTCACGCTCGACTTCGGCACATCCTTCTCGGGTCGTCCGGTCAGTGAGGTTCTGGCGCAGGCATTTCCGATCACCATCAAGCTGTCTCTGATGGCACTGGCCATCGAAGGGCTCTTCGGAATCGGCTTCGGGCTGTTTGCGGGACTGCACAAGGGCGGCCTCTTCGACAGCACCGTGTTGCTGGTCAGCCTCGTGATCATCGCGGTCCCGATCTTCGTCATCGGGTTCCTTGCCCAGTTCTTCATCGGGGTGAAGTGGGGATGGGTACCGCCGACGGTGGGGGGCAATACCAGCTTCGTCAATCTTCTGCTCCCGGCCTTCGTCCTCGGATCGGTGTCTTTCGCGTACGTGCTGCGGCTCACGCGCACCTCGGTGGCCGAGAATCTGACGGCCGACTACGTGAGAACAGCCACCGCCAAGGGGCTTTCGCGGCGCAGAGTCGTGCAAGTGCATGTATTGCGGAACTCGCTCATCCCTGTCGTGACCTTCCTGGGCGCCGACCTCGCCACCTTGATGGGTGGGGCGATCGTCACCGAGGGCATCTTCAACATCAACGGAGTCGGCGGCACGATCTACCAGGCGGTCACCCGGGGGGAGGCGCCCACGGTCGTTTCGTTCGTCACCGTCTTGATCGTCATCTACCTGCTGGCCAACCTGATCGTCGATCTCCTGTACGCCGCACTCGATCCGAGGATCCGTTATGTCTGAGAAAGTGGTCAACGACGAGTCGCCCCGGACCGGAGACCGGAAGATTCGCCAATCACACTTCGTCGCTCCCGAGGAGGTCGCGCCGACGGGGGAGACCGACACCGTGTCCCTCGATCAGCCGCCCACGAGTGTGTGGTCGGATGCCTGGCGCGATCTTCGTCGACGTCCCTTGTTCGTGGTGGCGTCCGTCATCATTCTCGTCGTCATCGCCGTAGCCGCCTTCCCGAGCCTGTTCACCGGCACCGACCCACGCTTCTGCGACCTCGCGTTCAGCATGCGCGGCCCGTCCTCCGGCCACTGGTTCGGTTACGACAAGCAGGGATGTGACATCTATTCCCGCACCATCTACGGGGCCCGCGCGTCGGTGCTGGTCGGCGTGGGGGTCACCACGATCGTCTTACTCGTCGGCGTCGTATTCGGCTCCCTCGCCGGATATTACGGAGGCTGGGCTGATTCGTTGCTGTCGCGGGTAGCCGACATCTTCTTCGGTGTCCCGCTCATTCTTGCGGCGATCGTTCTCATGCAGTTGTTCGCGAATCGCAGTATCTGGACTCTGATCGTCGTACTCGCCCTCTTCGGCTGGCCTCAAATGGCGAGAATTGCTCGCGGGGCGGTCCTCTCGGCCAAGAACAACGACTATGTCGTGGCGTCGAGGGCGCTCGGCGTCTCGAACTTCCGGACGCTGCTACGTCATATCCTGCCGAATTCCCTGGCGCCGATCATCGTCATCGCGACCATCTCGCTGGGTGTCTACATCGTGGCCGAGGCCACGCTGTCGTTCCTGGGTATCGGTCTCCCGTCCTCCGAGATCTCGTGGGGCGGAGATATCAGCACTGCGCAGGTGACACTCCGTCAAGGGTCGGTGATTCTGTTCTACCCGGCTGCCGCGCTGGCGATTACGGTGCTCGGCTTCATCATGATGGGCGACGCTCTCCGGGACGCGCTCGACCCCAGGGCGCGGAAGCGGTGAGCGTGATGTCCCCGAACGAAACCACCGGACCGATGGCTACGGCCGACGAGGCGCCGCTTCTCGATATCCGAGACCTGGAGGTCACGTTCGCGTCCCGTTCGGGTTCGGTTCCGGCGGTGCGGGGGGTGAGTCTCACCGTGTATCCGGGGCAGACGGTGGCGATCGTCGGTGAGTCGGGGTCGGGAAAGTCCACGATTGCTCACGCCGTCATCGATCTGCTGCCCGGTACGGGGAAGGTCACCGGCGGCCAGATTCTCTTCGCAGGACGTGACCTCGCGGGTGCCCCGGAGCGAGACTTCGTCGCCTTGCGTGGACAGAAGATCGGCCTCGTTCCGCAGGACCCGATGTCCAACCTCAATCCGGTGTGGAAAGTGGGCTTCCAGATCCGGGAGGCACTGTCGGCCAACGGGATCGCACAGGGGAAGGCCGCGAGGATCCGCGCGGCCGAACTCCTCGAAGAGGCCGGGCTCGCCGATGCCGAAGACCGGTTGGGGCAGTATCCGCACGAGTTCTCGGGTGGCATGCGACAGCGGGCGCTCATCGCCATCGGACTGTCGGCCCGCCCGCAGTTGCTCATTGCCGACGAACCGACGTCGGCCCTCGACGTCACCGTCCAGCGACAGATACTCGATCACCTGGACGGGCTCACCAGTGAGCTGGGGACGGCAGTACTCCTCATCACCCACGACCTCGGTCTCGCGGCCGAGCGGGCGGAGCATCTCGTCGTGATGAGCAAGGGCCGCGTCGTGGAGTCCGGGCCTGCCCTCGAGATCCTGCAGCGCCCGCAACACCCCTATACGCAGAAACTCGTCACCGCAGCGCCCTCGCTGGCCTCCCAGCGACGCAGCTCTTCGCTGGCGCGGGCCGACATCCGGGATCAGGCACTCGAGGTGGTCGGTGAGGCGGAGCAGCACGGTGCGCTCGCGGGCGAGTTCGGTGAGGTCACCGATGATGTGGTGGTGGTGACCCGACTGACCAAAGTCTTCACCATCCGTCACGGCTTACGGAGATCCACCGAGTTCAAGGCCGTCGACGACGTCTCGTTCGCGGTCCGCCGGGGAACGACGACCGCCGTGGTCGGTGAGTCCGGGTCGGGCAAGTCGACCGTGGCGCACATGGTGCTCGGACTGTTGGCCCCGACGTCGGGACAAGTGCTCTTCGACGGTAAGGATGTCGCGACTCTCGACCGGAGGGAGACGCTGGCTTTCCGGCGCCGCGTCCAACCCATCTTCCAGAATCCGTACGGCACCCTCGACCCGATGTTCTCCATCTTCCGCACCATCGAAGAACCTCTGCGCACGCACAAGGTGGGTACCCGCAAGGAACGGGAGGCCCGGGTACGGGACTTGCTGGACAAGGTCGCGTTGCCTGCGTCGGTGATGCGGAGATTCCCGAACGAGCTTTCCGGTGGGCAGCGTCAGCGTGTGGCGATCGCCCGCGCGTTGGCGCTGCAACCCGAGATGGTGGTGTGTGACGAGGCGGTGTCGGCTCTGGACGTGCTGGTGCAGGATCAGATCCTCACCCTGCTCAACGACCTGCAGGCAGAACTGGGGTTGACGTACCTGTTCATCACTCACGACCTCGCGGTGGTGCGGCAGATCGCCGACGACGTCGTGGTCATGTCGGCGGGTGCCATCGTCGAGAAGGCCACTACCGACGAGGTGTTCTGCTCGCCCAAGGAGGCCTATACGCGGAAACTGCTCGCTGCCATCCCGGGTGGATCGATCCGGCTCGGCGCCTGAGGACGACGCGGCGCCGGGTAGCGTTCTCAGACGTGAGTGACCCGTTGCAACCCCTCATCGACCTTCCCGGAGTCCGCGACGCCGCCGACCGTGCGCGCGACGCGCTCGGGGAGGTGCATCGCCACAAGACCAACCGGCGTGGTTGGCCGACCACGGCGGCGGAGGCAGCCGTCCGGGCTGCTCGCGCGTCGGCCTCACTCGACGGTGGACGCACGGAACTGCCGGCGCCGGGCGAGGTCGCGGATCCGATCCTGTCGGGTGCACTGCGTGTCGGTCAGGCGCTCGACGGGGATGCTCTGGGTCTACTGCAGTCGACGTGGCAGCGCGCTCCGCTGCAAGCGCTCGCGAGGCTTCACCTCCTCGCCGCCGCAGACCTCGTGGAGGATCCGGAGCTACTGGGCAGGCCCCGCCCGGCCGCCGGCGTGGCAGAACGGTTGGACGGTCTCGCGCAACTCGTCACCGGAGGGACCACGGCGCCGGCACCGGTCCTTGCCGCGGTAGTGCACGGCGAACTGTTGGCGTTGAAGCCCTTCGGTGTCGGCGACGGTGTCGTCGCCCGAGCGGCATCACGGTTGGTGTGCGTGTCCAGCGGCCTCGACCCCCACAACCTCGGTGTGCCGGAAGTGAGCTGGTTTCGCCGCCAGCAGGCGTACCGCAACGGGATCGGCGCCTTCGCATCCGGTGCCGCGGAGGGGGTCGGCAGCTGGGTGATCCTGTGCTGTGGGGCGCTGGAGGCAGGTGCGCGGGAGGCGATGTCCATCGCGGAGGCGGCAGCGACCTGACCCGAGCGCCACACGAAACGGGCGGCGCTGCCGACTCTCGTCGACTTCGCCGCCCGTCAGCGCGGACTACCGGTTACCAAGCGTGCTCGGTGGGTTGTGTGGATGGCCTCGGCGAGAGTTCGACGATCGTCGGGTCGTCCCTGCAACCGGTGCAGGGTCCTTGCCGATGAAACGCGAGTCTCGCAGGCCCACAACACTTCTGCCCTTATAGTGGCTTGTGCTCCGCGTGGGTACCTAGTGCCCGTGCCGGGAATCGCGGTCGGGAGATCGATCCTTCTCTTCCGGGTCGATCTTGGCCTTCCGTTCTTCCGTAACTCCTTTGTACCCCGTGACCCACCTCACAGCAAGTGTCAAATTCGGTTTGTGGCCGTGTCGGGTGTTGTCACCCGTCAGCGCTTGCGGCGCATTACTCCGTAGGTGAACGCGCCAGCGACGAGGGCGCCGATGCTGACCGCTGCGGTGGTGGCGACCGTCGTCGCCGACGGCGACTGGAGGCGTGCCCGGAGGGACACCGGATTGGAGAAAGTCAGTATGGGCCAACCGTTTCCGGCCGCTACTTTTCGTAGGGCACGGTCGGGATTGACAGCGGTCGGGTGCCCCACCGCCGTCAACATGGGGAGGTCGGTGACGGAGTCGGAATAGGCATAACAGGACGACAGGTCATAGCCGTTCTTCTCGGCCAGTTCGACGATGGCTTCCACTTTTCCTTCGCCGTAGCAGTAGAACTCCACCTCGCCCGTGTAGAGCCCTTCCTTCACGGCCATGCGCGTGGCGATGCTGCGGGTAGCTCCCAACGCTTCGGCGATCGGTGTCACCACCTCCTCGCCCGACGCCGACACCACGACCACGTCGTGGCCCCGCAGCTTGTGATCCGCCATGAGGTCGGCGGCCTCGGCGAACACGAGGGGGTCGACGATGTCGTGCAGTGTCTCGGCGACGACGGCCCGGACCTGTTCCACATTCCACCCCGTGCACATGCTCGTCAGATAGGCGCGCATGCGCTCCATCTGATCGTGGTCGGCCCCGGACAGAAGGAACAGGAACTGGGCGTAGCTGCTCTTGAGGACGGACCGCCGGTTGATGAGACCTTGGTCGAAGAACGGCCTGCTGAACGCAAGGGTGCTGGATTTGGCGATGATCGTCTTGTCGAGGTCGAAAAATGCGGCCACTCGACCCGTCTCGGTGTGTCGACCTGTCTTTGCACTTATCTGTGGCTTCACGGTCACAGCTGCCAGGATATGCGCTGTTCGGGAGGGAAGCTGTGTTCCGGACGCCACCGCGAGTGGCCTCGAAAGATTCGTGCGACACGGCACAATCGTTCGACAGTTGAACTTGCAAATACACATCCAGGGAGGTGTACTATCAAAGATGTCCGGATTTGATTCGGACATGTTCAGCCCGACCCCCCGGGGCTGAACACCGACGACCCTCGCCTCCTCCCCCCCTGGCGAGGGTCGTCCTCTGTGTGCGGCAGGTGCGGTTCTGTGCGGCAGACGTAGGTCGGATCCTCGGCCTCCTCCATACCCTCGAAATGGTACGGATGTACCTATTTCTATCCACAGGGTCGAAGTTGTCCACAGATCGCTCTGTGCCCCTTTCGCGGGTATGCGGTGCCGGGCACGCTCACTGCATGGACACAGACATCGGTGGCGAAGTGCTGGTTCTGATCGAAGACCCTGCACTGCTGCACAGCATTCGGCGGGTCGCCGCCGCGGCGGACCGCAGGATCGACGAAGCCGAGGTCGCCGATGCGCACCACACCTGGGGGAGTGCTCCCCTCGTCGTACTCGACACCCGGGCCGCCATCGCGTGTCACCGCCTCCCTCGCCGACGTCGGGTGGTGTTGTTGTGTGACGGAACGCCGGGGATCGACGAATGGCGGATCGCGACCGCGATCGGTGCGGAGCACGTCCTCGCGGTACCGGAGGACGAAGCCACTCTGGTCACGGTGCTCGGTGAGCAGCCTCAGAAGCCGGAGGCGGACGGCAGCGTCGTCGCTGTCGTCGGAGGCTGCGGTGGTGCCGGTGCGTCCACCATGGCAACGGCGGTAGCCCTGTGTGCCGCCACCGGTGCACAAGCGGAAACGACACTGCTGGTCGACACCGACGCGTGGGGGTCGGGTCTGGACGTGCTCCTCGGTCTCGAGGACGTTCCCGGCCTGAGGTGGTCGGGCCTGTCGATCGAGGGGGGACGGATTTCGTCCGACGCACTCCGAGACGCGCTCCCCGCACGCGGCGAGCACTTACGGGTTCTGTCCTGCAGTCGCAGCGGCCACGGGAACTCGGGGCCGACGCCGGCAGCGGCACGCGCAGTGATCGAAGCGAGTCGGTACGCCGGGAATCTCGTCGTATGCGACACGTCGAGATTTCCCGGACCGGTCACCGAAACGGTCCTCGAACTGGCAGATCTGGTAGTCCTCGTCGTGCCGGCGACCGTCCGTGCTTGCATCGCTGCCGGCAAGGTCGCGCAGTGGATTGCCGAGCGAAACCCGAACCAGGGTGTCGTGGTGCGCGGCCCGGCGCCGGGAGGTCTGCGGGGCGCGGATGTTGCGGAGGTGCTCGAACTGCCTCTGATCGCGTCCATGCGCGCCGAGCGCTCCCTCACCGCAATGCTCGAACACGGCGGCTTGAAACCCGGCCGACGCTCAGCGCTCATCGCTGCAGCATCGGCGATCCTCGACACGGCGGCCGAGAGGCCGCGTTCGCGGGAGTGGGCGGCGTGAGTTCCCTCGTCACGCCCGACCTCCTCGACCGGGTCCGTGAACGCCTCGCCCACACTTCGGGGGAGCCGACCCCGGCAACGGTCGCTGCCGCCATCCGGACCGAGTCCGGTGGTGTACTGGGTGACACGGATCTTCTCGGTGCGTTGCGTGTGCTGATGACCGAGCTGACGGGTGCCGGTCCCCTCGAGTCCCTGCTCACGCGTCCCGGCGTCGCGGATGTCCTCGTCACCGCTCCCGACGAGGTGTGGGTCGATCAGGGTCGCGGTCTCGAACGCACCGACGTGCGGTTCGTCGACGAGGCGGGGGTACGCAGACTCGCTCAACGCCTCGCCCTGTCAGCAGGTCGCCGGCTCGACGACGCGCAGCCCTGGGTCGACGGGCGCCTGCGCGGGGTGGGCAATGGCTCGTTCGGAGTGCGGCTCCACGCAGTGCTCGCCCCCGTGGCGCACGGTGGAACCTGCCTGTCGCTGCGTGTGCTGCGGCCGGCCACTCAGGGCCTCGACGCCCTGCTGTCGGGTGGTGCGCTCACCGAAGAGGCCCACGCGCTGCTGGGAACAGTGGTGCGCGCGCGGCTCGCCTTTCTGGTCACCGGGGGCACGGGCGCCGGAAAGACCACGCTGCTCGCCGCGCTGCTCGGCGCCGTCGATCCGGCCGAACGCATCATCTGTGTCGAAGACGCCGCCGAGCTGGCGCCCAGACATCCGCACGTGGTCCGGCTGGTGGCGCGGGCGGCCAACGTCGAAGGAGTCGGCGAGGTGACCGTCCGGGATCTGGTGCGCCAGTCCCTGCGCATGCGTCCTGATCGAATTGTTGTGGGGGAGGTGCGCGGCGCGGAGGTCGTCGACCTTCTCACGGCTCTCAATACCGGCCACGACGGCGGTGCGGGAACCGTCCATGCCAACTCGCCCGAGGAAGTGCCCGCCCGGCTCGAAGCCCTCGCCGCGCTGGGCGGAATGGACCGCAGCGCCCTGCACAGTCAGCTGGCCGCTGCGGTCCAAGTGATCTTGCACGTGCATCGGTCCTCGAATGGAACTCGGAAGCTGATGCAGATCGGTGTGGTCACCAGTGACGACCGGGGATACGTCTCCATCGTCCCGGCTTGGACTTTCGGCACCGGGTCGGACGCGGGCGCCGCGATCCTGCAGCAACTCTGTGCCCGCCGCATCGGAGAAGAATCTGCCGAACGTGTGGTGGCGACGTGATCGCAAGTCTCTTGGTGCTGGCCTGCGCTGTCCTCGCGATGCCCTCGGCGTTGTCCCGTACTCGGTTGCTCGCGGTTGTCGGGCGGCGGCCACCGCGGAGGCGCGCCAGGGTGTCCGGCATGATTCCGGCTGCTCTCCTCGTCCTTCCCGTTTCCTACGAACTGGGCGGTGTCGCCGTCGTACTCGCGGCGATGATTGCGTGCGCCACAGTTCGTTTCAGATATGTGCGGCGACGAGCGGCTCGGGCGAGAGATGCCGACCTGCGCGTGATCCTGTCGAGTCTCGAGGTGGTGACTGCCGAACTTCGCGTCGGTGCGCATCCTGCGACAGCGTGTGACACGGCCGCAGACGAGGGTTCCGGTGTCGTGTCGGTGGCCTTCCGGTCCGCATCGGCACGCGCTCGTCTCGGGGGTACCGCAGCAGATGGACTGCGTATCAACGACTCCCGAGTCGGAGTGGAGCTGGCGCGCATTGCCGACATCTGGGACGTCGCGGAGAAGCACGGTCTTGCGCTCGCCGAGTTACTCGAGGCGGCGCGCGCTGATCTGCTCGGTCGGCGGCGATTTCGTGGGCGCACCGAGGCGGGGCTGGCGGGCGCGAGGGCAACGGCGAGCGTGCTGGCCGCTCTTCCGGTCCTGGGCATCGGCCTCGGCCACATGATGGGTGCTGCGCCACTCGAAGTGTTGCTCGGCGGCGGACTGGGCGGTGGTCTGGCCGTGCTGGGGACGGGCTTGGTGTGTGCGGGACTGCTGTGGACCGATCGCATCACCGCGCAGGTAACACAATGACCTGGATCATGCTGTCACTCATGGCCGGTGCACTTCTCATCCTTCCGGGTCGCCGGCCTTCACGCGCGCGCCTGCAGGGCGAGCGTGGCCCGGTCGTGCAGAACGACGGCGACGATCGACACCGGCGCGAGGACCCGCTCGCCGTCGCGGCCACCTTCGACCTGCTGGCCGCGTGCCTACGTTCGGGGCTCCCTGTCGCGGTCGCCGCCGAGGCGGTGTCGCTGACGGCCCCGGCACCGTTGTCGGAGTCGTTGCGCCGAGCGGCGGATCTACTGTCCCTGGGAGCGGACGCGGCCACCGCATGGGAGTCGGCGGCGTCGGATCCGGCCACCGAATCACTTGCCCGAATGGCTCGTCGCTCGGCCAGGTCAGGATCGTCGTTGGCAGGTTCGATGACCGAGTTGGCTACCGAAAGTCGCTCCCAGGCCGAGGATTCGGCGGCGGCTTCGGCCGAACGCGCCGGTGTGCTGATCAGCGGTCCGCTGGGTCTGTGTTTCCTGCCGGCCTTCATCTGCCTCGGGATCATTCCCGTCGTCGTCGGTCTCGCCTCCCGGGTTCTCGATGGCGGACTGCTCTGACTTCACACTCCCGGTGCAGATCCACTGCGCCGGTACAACAAGGGGGAAACATGATGGTGAACACGATGCGCGCTCTGACGGCTCGCCTGACACTGCTTGCGGTCGAGGAGGACGGGATGTCGACCGCCGAGTACGCAATCGGCACGATCGCCGCGGCGGCGTTCGGTGCGGTGCTCTATTCGGTGGTCACCGGTGACAGCATTGTGACCGCGCTGACGAATATCATCGACAAAGCGCTGAGTACCGCGGTCTGATGACACAGTCGAGGGGGCTGCGGCGCTCGGATGCGGGGGCGGTCACGGTGGAGGCGGCCATTGCGATCGCGTCCATCGTGGTGGTGGTCGTCCTGTGCATCGGAGCGATCACGGCGGCGACGCTCCATGTTCGTTGTGTCGACTCGGCCCGTGAAGCGGCTCGTCTCGCTGCTCGTGGGGATCGGGAGTCGGCGATGTCCGCAGCAGCGAGGGTGGCTCCTGACGGCGCCGACGTGGTGTTGCGCGAGGAGGGGGATCTCGTCGTCGCCACCGTACGCGCCCGCAGTCCGCTCCTTCCGCTCGTGCATATCTCGGCCGAAGCTGTCGCGGTACGCGAGCCCACCGCCGCAGGGTGGGGTGGGCGATGAATGCTCGCGACGAGCGTGGTTCCGCCACAGTGCTGACATGTTTCGGGCTCGCGGCGCTGGTGGTGATAACGGCGACTCTGCTGCACCTCGGTTCGGCGGTCTCGGTGCGGCACCGGGCTCAGTCCGCGGCGGATCTTGCGGCCCTGGCCGCCGGAGTGGGACTCGACCGGGGCGGCGAGTCCGCGTGCGCTGCGGCGCGTGCCGTGGCGGAGCGGATGCACGCCGAGGTGGTCGACTGCACAGTCGACGACTGGGATGTGGTGGTGACGGTCACGGCCCCGATGTTGCTGTCCTCGCTGGGCATTCGAGATGCCCGGGCAGTGGCTCGGGCCGGACCTGCGGAATGAGACGGCCGTTCATCCGAGCGCGTCGAGCACCGCCGCGAGGACTCGGATAGCACCGTCCTTGTCGAGGGGGTCGTTTCCGTTTCCACATTTCGGTGAGTACACACAAGAAGGGCAACCGGAGGTGCACTCGCAGGAAGTGATCGCGTCCCGGGTCGCGCCCAGCCACCGCGCGAGCTCGGCGTGGCCCCGGTCGGCGAATCCGGCACCGCCGGCGTGTCCGTCGTAGACGAACACGGTGGGCAAGCCGGTGTCGGCATGCAACGCCGTCGAGACGCCGCCGACGTCCTCGCGATCGCACACCGCGACCAGGGGTAGGAGTCCGATGGCTGCGTGCTCAGCGGCGTGGAGAGATCCGGGCACTCGTTCGGCCGCGACACCGGCTAGGGAGAGCAGCTCCGGGGTCATCGTGTACATCACGGCACGGGTACAGAGGGTCTGCTCGGGCATGTCCAACTCCACCGAGTCGAGTACTTCACCGGAGGGCAGTCGGCGCAGGTACCCGATCACCTGGTGCGTTACCTCTACCTCGGCGAGTGCCACTTCGACGTCACCGAAAAGTTTCTGCTCCAGCACAGCTGTCACGGTGATCTCGGTGGTTTCCCGGGCCGAGGTCGTCCAATCGGGGTCCTCGGCGTGAACCAGGGCAAGACCCTGATCGAGATCGAGTTCGTCGATGACATACGACTCCCCCTGATGGATGTGCACGGCGCCGGGATGGACGGTCGCAGGGGCGCGACCGGTGTCGACGGTTCCCAGCAGACGTCCGGTTTCCGACACCACTATTGCTACTTGCGTTCCGATTCCACCCCGGATATCCAGTGCGCCATGCGGATTTGTTCCCGCAGTCACGAACCAGCCGTGGGCGCGTCTGCGAATCAGACCCTGTTCGGACAGCTTTGCGAGGACGTCGAGACCGCCGAATTTTTCTGCTTCGGCATCGGAAAGCGGCAACTCCATTGCTGCGCACAGCAATTGTGGACCGAGGACGTACGGATTGGACGGGTCGGTGACGGTGGCCTCCACCGGCTTGTCCAAGAGTGCGGACGGGTGGTGCACGAGGTAGGTGTCCAGCGGATCGTCGCGGGCTACCAGGACGACGAGCGATCCTTCACCACGCCGGCCGGAGCGGCCTCCCTGCTGCCAGAACGAGGCGACCGTCCCGGGAAATCCCGCCACCACCACGGCGTCGAGTCCGGCGATGTCGACTCCGAGTTCGAGCGCGTTCGTCGTTGCCGCACCGAGCAGCGTGCCGTCGGCGAGGGCAGCCTCGAGTTCGCGTCTGTCTTCGGCCAGGTAGCCGGCGCGGTACGACGCGACCCGCGTAGCAAGTTCGGGATCGACCTCCGCGAGTAGGCGTTTGGTGGCCATGGCAGTCAGTTCGGCGCCGCGCCGTGAACGGACGAAGGTGAGAGTACGTGCCCCTTCGGTCATCAGGGTGGCCATGATGCGTGCGGCCTCCGAACCTGCAGGCCTGCGGACCGGACTCCCGTTCTCTCCCGTCACCTCCCGCATGAGGGGTGGCTCCCAGAGGGCGATGGTTCGCGGGCCGTGGGGCGACCCGTCGTCCACTATCTCGGCGCACGGGGCCCCGATGAGGCGGGACGCGGCGGAGCCGGGTTCGGCGGTGGTGGCGGAGGCGAGGACGAAGACAGGGTCGGCGCCGTATCGCGCCGCGATGCGTCGGAGTCGGCGCAGGACGAGAGCCACATTGGAGCCGAAGACACCACGGTAGGAGTGGCATTCGTCGATTACGACAAACGCCAGATTGCGGAAGAAGTGCGACCACCGTTGATGGGTCCGGAGAAGGGAGATGTGCAGCATATCGGGGTTGGTGAAGAGCCACCGTGAGTTCTCGCGCGCCCACTGACGCACCTCCGACGGTGTGTCACCGTCGAACATGCAAGGGCAAGCGCCCCGAAGGTCGTCCGTAGCGTCGATGATCGAGGTCACCGCCCGCAACTGGTCTGCGCCCAGGGCTTTGGTCGGTGACAGGTATAGGGCGGTCGCCCGCGGATCCATTGCCAGAGTGGTGAGTACCGGTAGCTGGTAGGCGAGCGACTTTCCCGATGCCGTTCCGGTCGACACCACCACGTTCGTGCCCTGGTGGGCAAAATCGGCGGCAGCCGCTTGATGGCTCCACGGCCGGGCGATCCCGTTCTGCTGGAGGGCCGAGACGACCGAGGGGTGCGCCCACGTGGGCCAATCCGTCAGTGCCGACGTCCGAGCAGGCATTTCGGCGGCAAATGTCAATGGCGTTTCGTTCGGCGGGACGCCGTCGAGCACCCTGTCGAGCAACTCGCGACCGTATGTTTCGCCAGTATTTCCACTGTCGTCACGGGGCGAAAACGGTGTGCTCACTGATCTCTCCGGGCTGTCGATGGAGCGGGGCGAGGAGCTTCTACACCGCCACGACCTGCATATATGATGATAGCGAGTCGACTCCCCGGGATGTTCCCGGGGGTACGGCACGTGCCGACCGGATGCGTCGATTCGCGGCTGTTCGCTACAAGATCAACATTTTGTGTGAATTGTTCCGTTTTCGACTGTTGCGTTCGCGGAGTTCATGGTTGACTACATCTTGGTCGCAGCTTCTGTGTTCGTGGGCTTGAAAGAGTGAGCGTTCGCAGGATCGATGTTGCGAACGCGGTGCTCTGCTTTTCCTGAGGGGGAAATCAAGAAGTACAGCGGTCGGAACCGGCCCGGCGGACTGTACGTGCTGTCCGCCGAATCCGGTGTTAGAAAGAGAAGGAAAAGCATGGCACAGGGCACTGTGAAGTGGTTCAACGCGGAAAAGGGCTTCGGCTTCATCGCACCCGAGGACGGCTCCGCTGACGTCTTCGTTCACTACTCCGAGATCCAGGGCAGCGGTTTCCGCACCCTCGAGGAGAACCAGCGCGTGGAGTTCGAGGTCGGCCAGGGCACCAAGGGCCCCCAGGCAACCGGCGTTCGCGCAGTCTGATTCTGCCGTCCATTCCGTGGACACGAAAATCAGATAGGCGGGATCTCGCGATTCCGTCCGAATCGTCCCCCATCGCCCGAGGCGGTGGGGGACGATTCGTTTTCCATGCTGGTGGCCACAGTGACGTGGCAGAAGGGGGTAAGTCGATGAGTCAGCTCTCCTTCTTCTCTGCCGAGGCACTTCCACCGGCGGTTGCGGATCTGGGTGGGCTTCTCGCAGCGTCGGGCCAGGTGGTCTCCGGCGGCGGCCGCGCGCGGATTTCCATCGTGGTGGATGCGCTGTGGCGCGCGGAAGGAATCGCCGAGCTGATCGCCGAGGCGGGGCTGGAAGCCGAGATCACCCGGAGCGACGAGGGCAGCCCGCTCGTGCGCACCGCTTCGGTAGTCGACTTGCGGCCCCTCGCGGAGCAGTGGACGAGGGGCGCGGTGAAGGCGGTGCCGCCGGGCTGGGTGCCGTCCGGAAGGCAGCTGCGGTTCTGGGCTCTGGCTGCTGGCCACGGCGAAGCCGACGGGGAACGCTTCGTTCTCGGACTCGATTCGCACGCCCCGGACACCCACGCGCCACTGGCTCAGGCCTTGATGAGGGCGGGTATGGCGCCGACGTTGATCGGCACGCGCGGGTCGGGTCCCGGCCTTCGAATATCGGGTCGGCGTAGGCTCGGCAGACTCGTCGAGAGTATCGGCGAAGCACCCGCAAACATGGACGATCGTACCGGTTGGCCCCACGTGTAGGACCGCGTAGGCAGTACTGATCTGCGAGGACGGGTCGCGGGTATGTCACTCTAGTAATAGGCGAACCCGGTATAAACGGTTTGTCTGCACAACTGTCGGGTGGCAGCGATCGACTTCAGGAAGGCTCGGGCAACAGGTGGCAAAAGGTGACAACGGCAGTGCACAGGATGCGGCGGGAGCGTCCGGCCAGCCTCGCCGCCTCGTGATCGTCGAGTCGCCGACCAAGGCCCGCAAGATAGCTCCGTACCTCGGAAAGAACTACGTCGTCGAGGCGTCGGTGGGGCACATTCGTGACCTTCCTCGCGGCGCCGCCGATGTTCCGGCCAAGTACAAAGGTGAGCCGTGGGCCCGACTCGGTGTCGACGTCGATCATGATTTCGAGCCGCTGTACGTGGTCAGTCCAGAGAAGAAGTCCAAGGTCACGGAACTGAAGGGCCTCCTCAAGGACGCCGACGAACTATTCCTCGCCACCGACCCCGACCGTGAGGGCGAGGCCATCGCCTGGCACCTGCTCGAAACTCTGAAGCCGAAGATTCCGGTTCGGCGGATGGTCTTCCACGAGATCACCGAGCCGGCCATCCGAGCGGCTGCCGACGACACCCGCGAACTCGACACCGACCTGGTGGACGCCCAGGAAACTCGGCGCATCCTCGACCGTCTCTACGGTTACGAGGTCAGCCCGGTCCTGTGGAAGAAGGTCATGCCGAAGTTGTCGGCGGGCCGTGTGCAGTCCGTCGCCACCCGTGTCATCGTTCAGCGTGAACGCGAGCGGATGGCATTCCGGTCCGCGTCCTACTGGGACATCTCGGCCACCCTCGACGCAGGCGCCGACGCGAGCCCGCGCAGCTTCGGGGCACGTCTGGTGAGTGTCGACGGTTCACGGGTCGCGTCGGGTCGCGATTTCGGCTCGGACGGCCAGCTGAAGACCGGCACGGTCACGGTGCTCGACGAGGCCCGTGCACAGAGGCTCGCCGAATCCCTCGCCGGTGTCGACCTCACCGTGTCGTCCGCGGAGAGCAAGCCGTACACGCGCAAGCCCTACCCACCGTTCATGACGTCGACGCTCCAGCAGGAAGCGGGACGCAAGCTCCGATTCACGTCGGAGCGGACGATGCGCATTGCCCAGCGGTTGTACGAAAACGGCTACATCACCTACATGCGTACCGACTCGACGACGTTGTCTGCATCGGCCATCGCCGCAGCGCGCGCGCAGGCCACCGAGTTGTACGGCGCAGAGTACGTTCACGCGTCGCCGCGCCAGTACACCCGCAAGGTGAAGAACGCCCAGGAAGCTCACGAGGCGATCCGTCCTGCGGGCGATGTCTTCCAGACTCCGGGGCAGCTGCACTCACGGCTCGATACCGACGAGTTCCGGCTCTACGAATTGATCTGGCAGCGCACCGTGGCGTCTCAGATGGCCGATGCCCGCGGCACCACGCTCACCCTGCGGATCTCGGGTACGGCAGGTACGGGCGAAGAATGCACGTTCTCCGCGTCGGGCCGCACCATCACGTTCGCCGGCTTCCTGAAGGCATACGTCGAAAGTGTCGACGAAGAAGCCGGCGGCCAGTCCGACGACGCCGAGTCGCGCCTGCCGGTGCTCGTCGAGGGCCAGGCGGTCACCGCGACCAAACTCGATCCGGACGGCCACACCACCAATCCACCGGCTCGGTACACCGAGGCGAGCCTGATCAAGACCCTCGAAGAGCTGGGCATCGGTCGGCCGTCCACCTATTCGTCGATCATCAAGACCATCCTCGACCGCGGATACGTCTACAAGCGCGGTAGTGCGTTGGTGCCGTCCTGGGTCGCGTTCGCCGTCATCGGTCTCCTCGAGATGCACTTCGGTCGGCTGGTCGACTTCGACTTCACCGCCGGGATGGAGGATGACCTCGACGCAATCGCCGGTGGCCGGGAACAGCGCGGCAACTGGCTGAGCAGTTTCTACTTCGGCGGTGATCACGGCGCCGAGGGTTCCGTCGCCCGAGAGGGTGGCCTGAAGAAGATGGTCGGTGTCAATCTCGAGGAGATCGACGCTCGCGAGGTCAACTCCATCCGGCTCTTCGACGACGCCGAAGGCCGCGAAGTTCATGTCCGTGTCGGACGCTTCGGTCCTTACCTCGAGCGGATGGTTCGCAACCCGGACGACCCCGAGGGCGACCTCATCTCGCAGCGTGCAAACCTGCCCGACGACCTTCCGCCGGACGAGCTGACACCCGAGTACGCCGAGAAGCTGTTCTCGACGCCCCAGGAGGGCCGCAAGCTCGGTGTCGATCCACTGACCGGGCACGAGATCGTGGCGAAGGAGGGCCGGTTCGGCCCTTACGTCACGGAGATCCTTCCCGAGCCGGAACCCGAGCCCGAACCGGCCGTGGTGCCGGTCGCCGAGCCGGAGCCCGCCGAGGGCACCACCAAGACCAAGACGGCAGCGAAGAAAGCCCCTGCCAAGAAGACGGCGAAGAAGGCAGCGGGTCCCAAGCCGAGAACCGGTTCGCTTCTCAAGTCCATGGATTTGGCCACGGTCACCCTCGACGACGCCCTGAAGTTGCTGTCGTTGCCGCGTGTGGTGGGTATCGATCCCGAATCGAAGGAAGAGATCACCGCCCAGAACGGCCGATACGGTCCCTACCTCAAGAAGGGCACCGATTCGCGGTCACTCGCCACCGAGGACCAGATGTTCACGGTCACGCTGGAAGAGGCCTTGAAGATCTACGCGGAGCCCAAGCGTCGCGGACGGCAGGCGTCGGCGACGCCGCCCCTGCGGGAGCTGGGCGTCGACTCGGTCAGTGAGAAGCCGATGGTGATCAAGGACGGCCGGTTCGGACCGTATGTAACGGACGGCGAAACCAACGCCAGCCTTCGCAAGGGCGATGAAGTGGAAAGCATCACCGACGCTCGGGCGTCGGAACTGCTGGCGGAGCGTCGGGCGCGCGG
Source organism: Rhodococcus sp. ZPP (assembly GCF_017656075.1). Classification (NCBI taxonomy): domain Bacteria; kingdom Bacillati; phylum Actinomycetota; class Actinomycetes; order Mycobacteriales; family Nocardiaceae; genus Rhodococcus; species Rhodococcus sp. ZPP. The sequence goes on along the minus strand of NZ_CP058638.1, from coordinate 2,647,402 downwards.
ACCTGTCAAGAAGAAGGCTCCCGCCAAGAAGGCACCGGCCAAGAAGGCTGCGGCGAAGAAGACTGCTGCCAAGAAGGCACCGGCGAAGAAGGCTGCTGCGAAGAAGGCCTCGGACAAGAAGGCGTGAGCCGGTGCGGCGGGGCCTCGGGGGTGTCGCAGGTGCGGGATAGTCTGACGTCGTGACCGTATTCGACCGGTTGGTGGGCCAGGCAGATGTCGAGGCCGAACTGACTGCCGCTGCTACGGCGGCCCGTCTCGGACTTGGCTCAATGGGGTCGTCGATGACGCATTCGTGGCTTTTCACAGGCCCCCCGGGCTCGGGCAGGTCGGTGGCCGCGCAGTGCTTCGCCGCGGCCTTGCAATGCACCAGTGACGGCGTCCCTGGTTGCGGTGCGTGCCACTCCTGCACCACTGCAATGGCAGGCACCCACGGTGATGTGCGGCGGGTGGTTCCCGAAGGGCTGAGCATCAGCGTGAGGGAGATGCGGGCCATCGTGCAGACGGCCTCCCGCAGGCCCAGTACCGGTCGCTGGCAGATCGTCGTCGTGGAGGACGCAGACCGTCTCACCGAGGGCGCGGCCAACGCTCTCCTCAAGGTTGTCGAGGAGCCGCCGGATCGCACCGTGTTCTTGCTGTGCGCCCCTTCCGTCGATCCTCAAGACATCTCGGTGACCCTGCGGTCGCGCTGCCGGCACGTCGCCCTTGTCACTCCGTCGGCGGACGCGATCGCTCAGGTTCTGCGCGAGAGGGATGGTGTGGAGCCCGAAGAGGCGCGCCTTGCGGCGTCGATCAGTGGCGGTCATGTCGGTAGGGCACGGCGACTGGCGACCGACCTGAATTCCCGCATTCGTCGCAAGGAGGCCCTGGACCTTGCGGTCGCGGCATTGCGACCCGCGACTGCGTTCGCGGCTGCCGAGGAGTTGGTGCGCTCAGCCGACGCCGAAGCGAAAGAGATGAGTGCGGCGCGAGACGAGCAGGAGACGGAAGAGTTGCGCACCGCCCTCGGTGCAGGAGGCACCGGCAAGGGCGCTGCCGGGGCCATCCGAGGATCGGCCGGTGTACTCAAGGATCTGGAGAAGCGGCAGAAGTCGAGGGCTACCCGCACAGGTCGTGATGCGCTGGATCGCGCTCTCATCGATCTCGCGGGTCTCTACCGCGACGCCCTCGCCGCCACGTGGGGATCGGCAGCCGCTGCAAACCATCCCGACATGGCCGACCGGGCTGCGGAACTCGCGTCGAGAACCTCGCCGGAAGGCCTGCTGAAGTGCATCGAAGCGGTACTCGAGTGCCGTGAGGCGATCGCTGTCAACGTCAAACCACAGTGGGCTGTCGATGCCATGGTGGCCAGCCTCGGCGACGCGTTCAGGGAGCCGTTTTCGCATACTCGGGGTTGAGGCGCTAGACTCGCCACCGCCGAAAGGCACCGCTGCCTTAGCTCAGTCGGTAGAGCATTTCACTCGTAATGAAAAGGTCGAGAGTTCGATTCTCTCAGGCAGCTCAGCGGTACTCTGGCCCTCCCTGATTCCTCGGGGAGGGCCAGAGTCGTATTCGGATCCGACACGTCGAGGACGGGGATCTGTGTCGTTCGCAGTCCCGACCCGCCGCGGCGGGGAAAGATCCGGAAGACTGGAAGCGTGGACATCGAGAATCGAACCCGTACCTCACAGGTGGCGGGTCTACGTGCGCTCGGTGCGCCGGCGACGGTTGCCGCAGGGACCGCCGCCGCCGTCGCTCTCCTGCACTTTCGCGATCCACATCAGTCGGGCGCGTACGGCTTCTGCCCCGTGTACGCATTGACGGGCTGGTGGTGTCCGGCCTGCGGGGGCCTTCGGGCTGTCCACGACCTCACCGATCTGGACATCGGGGCCGCGTTGTCGAGCAACGCCTTGATCGTTCCGCTGCTCGCTGTCTCGGTGTACCTGTGGGTGCGGTGGGCGCAGCGCCGCTGGGCGGGAGCGCGCGCTCGATCGATCGTCATCCGTCCATATGTGATGGTGGGTGTCCTGATCGCTCTCGCGGCGTTTACGGTCACGAGGAATACATCTTGGGGAAGCTGGCTGGCGCCGGCTTGACGACGGTCGCCGCCGGCATGAAACAGAGAGTCGGTTCACAGATGGCAATGCAGGTTTTCTCGTTGATTGCGATCCTCGGAGCATTGATCGTGCTCATTCCGACAGCGCTCCGAGTCTTCGGTAAGAGCGACAACGTGAAGGCACCCGATGACGCCGAAGAGTGACCGGGCGCTGCTCTCGACAACCCTCCGCCCCACGGTCATGATTCGTGTATGAGTGATTCGCTGAAGGACCGGGTCCGGGAGAAGTTGATCCGCCAGCTCGCCGAAGACGGGGGCCACCCGGTCCAGGAGGCAGAAGGAGACGATCCCCGGCTCGTTTCGATCGATGCGGATCTTGCCGCGCTGGAGCAGGCAGCCGACGGCGATGTGGTCATCGAGGAACTTGCCGCGAAGTACTGGGTTCCGTAAGAAGGCGCTCCAGCAGCCTGACCAGGCAATTTGGCGTAGCGGGTGTTCGTCGCGTAACTTATTCCAAGTCAGAGCGACACGGACACCGACCCCGGCCGGAAGGCGGGGGACACGAGGTTGGACGAAGGCGCCTGAACTTCCCGAAGACGCTGATCGTGATTGGCGTGTTCGAGATGTCCTGGAAGTTCCCGTTTGCATCGGGAGGGGACAGGAGTTAGGCTGGAGCGGTTGCCCCGGATCGGCTAGCGAGTGTTGCTGGTGGTGATGGTGTGTGCGTGTTCTTTGAGAACTCAACAGTGTGTCGATGAATGTCAGTGCCAAATTGTTTTTGGTACTCCGCATCACGGATGATCAACTGGCCTTTGGGGTTTGGTTGTGAGTGGTGTGGGTATTTGCTGGCTCTTCTCCTTCTTCCGTCGGAGGGGGGTCAGTGTTTGATTGAGCTAGTTTGAGTTTTTGATCGCTAGTGATTTGACTCGATGTCTATGACTGATTGGGGTTCGCCTCTTTCTAGAGTCTTCAACGGAGAGTTTGATCCTGGCTCAGGACGAACGCTGGCGGCGTGCTTAACACATGCAAGTCGAGCGGTAAGGCCCTTCGGGGTACACGAGCGGCGAACGGGTGAGTAACACGTGGGTGATCTGCCCTGCACTTCGGGATAAGCCCGGGAAACTGGGTCTAATACCGGATACGACCTTCGGCTGCATGGCTGGGGGTGGAAAGGTTTACTGGTGCAGGATGGGCCCGCGGCCTATCAGCTTGTTGGTGGGGTAATGGCCTACCAAGGCGACGACGGGTAGCCGACCTGAGAGGGTGACCGGCCACACTGGGACTGAGACACGGCCCAGACTCCTACGGGAGGCAGCAGTGGGGAATATTGCACAATGGGCGAAAGCCTGATGCAGCGACGCCGCGTGAGGGATGAAGGCCTTCGGGTTGTAAACCTCTTTCAGCAGGGACGAAGCGGAAGTGACGGTACCTGCAGAAGAAGCACCGGCTAACTACGTGCCAGCAGCCGCGGTAATACGTAGGGTGCAAGCGTTGTCCGGAATTACTGGGCGTAAAGAGTTCGTAGGCGGTTTGTCGCGTCGTTTGTGAAAACTCACAGCTCAACTGTGAGCTTGCAGGCGATACGGGCAGACTTGAGTACTGCAGGGAGACTGGAATTCCTGGTGTAGCGGTGAAATGCGTAGATATCAGGAGGAACACCGGTGGCGAAGGCGGGTCTCTGGGCAGTAACTGACGCTGAGGAACGAAAGCGTGGGTAGCGAACAGGATTAGATACCCTGGTAGTCCACGCCGTAAACGGTGGGCGCTAGGTGTGGGTTCCTTCCACGGAATCTGTGCCGTAGCTAACGCATTAAGCGCCCCGCCTGGGGAGTACGGCCGCAAGGCTAAAACTCAAAGGAATTGACGGGGGCCCGCACAAGCGGCGGAGCATGTGGATTAATTCGATGCAACGCGAAGAACCTTACCTGGGTTTGACATATACCGGAAAGCCGTAGAGATACGGCCCCCCTTGTGGTCGGTATACAGGTGGTGCATGGCTGTCGTCAGCTCGTGTCGTGAGATGTTGGGTTAAGTCCCGCAACGAGCGCAACCCTTGTCTTATGTTGCCAGCACGTAATGGTGGGGACTCGTAAGAGACTGCCGGGGTCAACTCGGAGGAAGGTGGGGACGACGTCAAGTCATCATGCCCCTTATGTCCAGGGCTTCACACATGCTACAATGGCCAGTACAGAGGGCTGCGAGACCGTGAGGTGGAGCGAATCCCTTAAAGCTGGTCTCAGTTCGGATCGGGGTCTGCAACTCGACCCCGTGAAGTCGGAGTCGCTAGTAATCGCAGATCAGCAACGCTGCGGTGAATACGTTCCCGGGCCTTGTACACACCGCCCGTCACGTCATGAAAGTCGGTAACACCCGAAGCCGGTGGCCTAACCCCTTGTGGGAGGGAGCCGTCGAAGGTGGGATCGGCGATTGGGACGAAGTCGTAACAAGGTAGCCGTACCGGAAGGTGCGGCTGGATCACCTCCTTTCTAAGGAGCATCTCCAGTCATGTACCGCTGAACAGTCAGTGGATGATGGTCTGGCAGAGGCCATTTCGGATGCGTATGTTATCCGGTGGTTGCTCATGGGTGGATCGCTGACAAGTATTGGTTCTCAACTGCCGGCCTGTGTGCTGGTGGGAGGGCGAATTATATCGACATACTGTTGGGTCCTGAGGGAACACGTGAGTGTTTTTCTTTCAGGAAAGTGACGATCCGGTTCGGATGTCAGGCAGACCGCATCACTTTTGGTGGTGGGCATGGTGCTGGCGGGAGTTCGAGGCGGGTGTGTTGTTTGAGAACTGCACAGTGGACGCGAGCATCTTTGTTGTAAGTAATGAAGAGCGTACGGTGGATGCCTTGGCACCAGGAGCCGATGAAGGACGTAGGAGGCTGCGATAAGCCTCGGGGAGCTGTCAACCGAGCTGAGATCCGAGGATGTCCGAATGGGGAAACCCAGCACGAGTGATGTCGTGTTACCCGCATCTGAATATATAGGGTGTGTGGAGGAACGTGGGAAGTGAAACATCTCAGTACCCACAGGAAGAGAAAACAATAGTGATTCCGTGAGTAGTGGCGAGCGAAAGCGGAAGAGGCTAAACCATGGATGTGTGATAGCCGGCAGGCGTTGCATTCGTGGGGTTGTGGGGTTCATCTTGTCAATGCTGCCGTGTTGGCCGACAGTAAGAAATCATGGTGTTAGTGGAAGTGGTCTGGAACGGCCTGTCGTAGAGGGTGAGAATCCCGTACACGAAAACATTGTGACTGTCGTGATGGAAACCCAAGTAGCACCGGGCCCGTGAAATCTGGTGTGAATCTGTCGGGACCACCCGATAAGCCTGAATACTCCCTGGTGACCGATAGCGGACTAGTACCGTGAGGGAAAGGTGAAAAGTACCCCGGGAGGGGAGTGAAATAGTACCTGAAACCGTGCGCTTACAATCCGTCAAAGCCTTCGAGTGACTTGTCGCTGGGGGTGATGGCGTGCCTTTTGAAGAATGAGCCTGCGAGTTAGTGGCATGTCGCGAGGTTAACCCGTGTGGGGTAGCCGTAGCGAAAGCGAGTCCGAATAGGGCGTTTATAGTGGCATGTTCTAGACCCGAAGCGGAGTGATCTACCCATGGCCAGGTTGAAGCGACGGTAAGACGTCGTGGAGGACCGAACCCACTTAGGTTGAAAACTGAGGGGATGAGTTGTGGGTAGGGGTGAAAGGCCAATCAAACTCCGTGATAGCTGGTTCTCCCCGAAATGCATTTAGGTGCAGCGTCGCGTGTTTCTCATCGGAGGTAGAGCTACTGGATGGTCTAGGGGGCCCACAAGCTTACCGAAATCAGCCAAACTCCGAATGCCGGTGAGTGAGAGCGCGGCAGTGAGACTGCGGGCGATAAGGTTCGTAGTCGAGAGGAAACAGCCCAGATCGCCAGCTAAGGTCCCTAAGCGTGTACTAAGTGGAAAAGGATGTGGGGTCGCGAAGACAACCAGGAGGTTGGCTTAGAAGCAGCCACCCTTGAAAGAGTGCGTAATAGCTCACTGGTCAAGTGATCCTGCGCCGACAATGTAGCGGGGCTCAAGTACACCACCGAAGCTGCGGCATTCACACAATGCACCCCCATTTTCCTGCGGGAGGGTGGGCAGTGGTGTGGATGGGTAGAGAGCGTCGTGTGGCCATGGAAGCGGCGGGGTGACCCAGCCGTGGAGGCCACACGAGTGAGAATGCAGGCATGAGTAGCGAAAGACGAGTGAGAAACTCGTCCGCCGAATGACCAAGGGTTCCTGGGCCAGGTTAATCCGCCCAGGGTGAGTCGGGACCTAAGACGAGGCCGACAGGCGTAGCCGATGGACAACGGGTTGATATTCCCGTACCCGTGTGAACGCGCCCCTGGTGAATCAGTGATACTAACCACCCTGAAACCGCGTGTGAACCTTCGGGTTCGTAGGTGGCGGATGCGTGGGACCTGATCTGGTAGTAGCCAAGCGATGGGGTGACGCAGGAAGGTAGCTGAGCCAGTCAGTGGTAATACTGGTGTAAGCCTGTAGGGAGTGACCTAGGCAAATCCGGGTCACACATATCCTGAGAGGTGACGCATAGCCGAATGAGGCGAATTCAGTGATCCTATGCTGCCGAGAAAAGCCTCTAGCGAGCTTTCACACGGCCCGTACCCCAAACCGACACAGGTGGTCAGGTAGAGAATACTAAGGCGATCGAGATAACTATGGTTAAGGAACTCGGCAAAATGCCCCCGTAACTTCGGGAGAAGGGGGGCCTCGTCTGGTGATCACTCTTGCAGTGTGAGCTGGGTGGGGCCGCAGAGACCAGTGAGAAGCGACTGTTTACTAAAAACACAGGTCCGTGCGAAGTCGTAAGACGATGTATACGGACTGACGCCTGCCCGGTGCTGGAAGGTTAAGAGGACCGGTTAGCCATTTCGGTGGCGAAGCTGAGAATTTAAGCCCCAGTAAACGGCGGTGGTAACTATAACCATCCTAAGGTAGCGAAATTCCTTGTCGGGTAAGTTCCGACCTGCACGAATGGCGTAACGACTTCTCAGCTGTCTCAACCATAGACTCGGCGAAATTGCATTACGAGTAAAGATGCTCGTTACGCGCGGCAGGACGAAAAGACCCCGGGACCTTCACTACAGCTTGGTATTGGTGTTCGGTTCGGTTTGTGTAGGATAGGTGGGAGACTGTGAAGCGCTCACGCCAGTGAGTGTGGAGTCGTTGTTGAAATACCACTCTGATCGTATTGGACCTCTAACCTCGGACCATGATCTGGTTCAGGGACAGTGCCTGGTGGGTAGTTTAACTGGGGCGGTTGCCTCCCAAAAATGTAACGGAGGCGCCCAAAGGTTCCCTCAGCCTGGTTGGCAATCAGGTGTCGAGTGCAAGTGCACAAGGGAGCTTGACTGTGAGACTGACAAGTCGAGCAGGGACGAAAGTCGGGACTAGTGATCCGGCACCGGCAAGTGGAAGCGGTGTCGCTCAACGGATAAAAGGTACCCCGGGGATAACAGGCTGATCTTCCCAAGAGTCCATATCGACGGGATGGTTTGGCACCTCGATGTCGGCTCGTCGCATCCTGGGGCTGGAGTAGGTCCCAAGGGTTGGGCTGTTCGCCCATTAAAGCGGCACGCGAGCTGGGTTTAGAACGTCGTGAGACAGTTCGGTCTCTATCCGCCGCGCGCGTTAGAAACTTGAGGAAGGCTGTCCCTAGTACGAGAGGACCGGGACGGACGAACCTCTGGTGTGCCAGTTGTTCCACCAGGAGCACCGCTGGTTAGCTACGTTCGGAAGGGATAACCGCTGAAAGCATCTAAGCGGGAAGCCTGTTCCAAGATGAGGTTTCTCACCCCTCGAGGGTAAGGCCCCGGCAGACCACCGGGTTGATAGGCCAGAACTGGAAGCCCAGTAATGGGTGTAGGTGACTGGTACTAATAGGCCGAGGACTTACCACAAAGAAGCTACGCGTCCACTGTGCAGTATCTGAAACAACACACAGATACCCCCTTTTTTCCTTTCACGGAACCCCCTGGACAGTTCCGCACCCCACCCGGGTGCGTGGCCACGGCGGGGGAACCGGAAAAAGGGAAGATGGGTGTGTGACAGTTTCATAGAGTTACGGCGGCCATAGCGGAGGGGAAACGCCCGGCCCCATTCCGAACCCGGAAGCTAAGCCCTCCAGCGCCGATGGTACTGCACTCGACAGGGTGTGGGAGAGTAGGACACCGCCGAACATCCGTTACCGGAAGCCCCCAACACCTGTTGGGGGGCTTCCGGCATTCCACAACAAAAAATTCAGCAGGTGAAACGCGCCGCATCCGGAGGGATTTGATATATTGCGGGCGGTCAAGGGATGATTTCCAATTCGAATCCCGGTTTCGCTTGATCAATGGAATCGATGTTGCTCATGGAATAACTGCACCGATTGAGACCACATCTTGTGGACATCTGGGGTTGTGCCAGACAGTGATTTGTCGGCGATAGTTTGTTACGTACGAGTGCGCCGGCTCTGTTCAATTGCGGTCTTGGTCACGGTCGTATTCGATGCTGCCTTCGGGCGTAAATGCGCGGTCACCGGCATCATCAGTCTACGCGGCCGGCCGAAACCGTTGTCGTACTACGACAATGTCTACATTGCACCAGTACCGATCGCGCACGACACCGTGGTGCCGACCAGACCCATACCGGACCTACAAAGAGTTCCGGGCCTCGGCCGCAGCCGAAATCCGCGGCGCAGGAAAGACCATGAGGTGAATCTCGTCCAGCGGCATACTTTTGAATCGCGAGCGAAGAGGGATTTGCCCCAGTCATCTGCGACGCGATAGCTCCGCGCTCAGCTTCGTTACCGCCGAGAGTGCCAGCGGCATCTGAAACTGACTTCGTTCCGGCAACCGAAAATTGGCCCCTGGGTTGGTTGGTGGTTCGGCCGGTGGGTGCGCGACGAGGTCGCGTCCCTCGAGGCGGGTAGCTGTCGCCTTTGAGGGATGACGACAGAGTGGTGGACGACGCGGGCGATCATCGCTGCTGCGACGGCCTCGTCACCGAAGGCCTCACCCAGCGGCCGAAGGGGTTGTTCGTGGTGATGAGAGCAATAAAAAAGACCCGTGGATCGATTTACCGCGGGCTGGCGTGTCCCTCATGTGCTCGGCGGGACGAGTCGGCTAGCGGGCTACGCGGTAGCGGAGGTAGACCACTTTCGAATTGAGGGTGCGGGACTCGATGAGATCGAGGTTCACCCGATGCTCGCGTTGGGGAAAGAAGGTGCGGCCGCCCCCCAGCAGCACTGGGTAGACCCTGGCCCGGTACTCGTCGATGAGACCCAACGCGGCCGCCTCGGCGGCGAGAGTCGCTCCGCCGATCGCGATGTCGCCCTCCGCCGGTTCGGCTCGCAATCGCTCGATCTCATCCGCCAGACTGCTGGACGCCAGGCGGGCGTTTCCCTGCACCGCCGACAGCGTGGTGGAGAAGACCAACTTCGGGAGCCCCATCCAAAGCGCGGCGAATTCGAGCGTTGAGTAGTCGAGCGACGGGTTCTGGTCGGCGGTCTCCCAGTACAGCATGGTCTCGTACAGCCGTCGTCCGAGCAGATGGACGCCGACCCGGCGTACCTCGTCAGTGGCGAGGTTGAAGACCTCTTGGTCGGGTGAGCTCCAGTCGAAGGACCCGTCGGGCCCGACGACGTAGCCGTCCAGCGACACGGCCATCGAGTAGCTCACGCTGCGCATCAGGAGCTCCCCTCAGTAACGGATTCGACTTCATGGTGAGTTGACCATCGCGCAACCAGTCGTGTCACGCGGCTTGCCGATGACCTCCTGATTCGTGGTCGTCGGGTTTCCGACGAGGACGCCCTTCTCGAACTTCGCGTCGGCGCGGGCGAGGGCGACGAGGTGGGGTGCGTTCGCGGCACGCCATCCGGATGGGTGGGCTCATGAGTGTGAACGCCTTCGCGATACCGGCCGCGCGGGTGCCGGGTCCCTTGGTGACTCAGTGCCGGAGCCGCACGGTGGTGAAGGTCGACTCGATCGGGTTGTGTGCAGGTGGATCAGTGCTCGGCCGGTAGTCATAGAAGAGAAGGCGAGCAGCACCTCGAGGTCGTAGGTGACCTTTGCGGTCGCCTTGGGACACTTGGAGGCGTAGTCGGCGGCGAACGTCTTCGCCGCGGCCCGGGCGTGCTCCTTTTCTTTGGCGTTCCAGATCTCGGCTAGTGCAGCCTTCGCGCCAGGCTGGGCGGACCTGGGCAGAGCGTTGAGCACGTTGGCGATCTTGTGGAACCAACACCGCTGCTCGCGGGAGTCGGGGAGCACCTGCCGCAGGGAACCCAGAACCCGAGACCGCCGACGCCGATGCGAGCACCGGGGCGTGCAACCTGCGACGCATGCACGAGCGGAGCAGGTCGAGCCAGGACTCCGAAATTCGCGGTGTCCGTCGTCGAAGGCGACCAGTTTCTTGGTGCCGTCAGCCCGCACGCGACGATGACCAGCAGGCACGCCTGTCCTGCTCGAGTCGGATCTCGGGTGGATCCCCGTCGACCCCCCCACATGCAGACGAAGTCGGTGTCCGTCAGCGAGCGCATGTTGAACGCCTTAGCCTCCTCCTGCCAGTGCTTGGTCGTCCAGGTGATGGTGGCCGTCGACAGGCCGCTGCTGCTGCCAAGGAACTGCCCCAATGCCGGGCCGAAGTCCGAGGACGACAAGCCATGCAGGTACAGCAGCGGCATCACCGCGGCGACCTCGGCCTGCAGCGCCGCCGCGAGCATCTATCTCGCTCAGGAGGTGCGCCCGCTTCAGGTCACCCGCCGAGGGTGATCCACAGGTTTTGACTATCGCTCGGTGGTGATCGAGCGGTGCTCACCCTGGGAAGGCGCGGATCGCGAGCCGATCGCCAGAAGAGTCTTACTGGTGCCGGGAGGTCCGAAGACCACGTTGCCTTTTGCGGTCACGAAGTCGAGGGTTCCCGGTGCGTGAAGGTGTCCCGCTCGAGGCCGCGGGCGTAATCGAAGTCGAAGTCCAATTCCTTCAACGAGATGCGGGCGGTGCATCGCGCCGCCCGCATCCGCGATGCACCGCCGTGGCTTCCATGGCCGGGACCTCCCGCTGCAGGCATACGACCAGGAATACTTCGTGGGTCCAGTTCTCGGACGGGCCCGCTCGATCAATCGGCCGGCAGCGCCACGCAAGGTCGGCTCTTTCAGAGCGCGGGTGAGGAGCCTCAACCCCGCTGTCAGGTCCCGATCCGACGTTCTGGTATTCGCGGTCAGTAAGCCACCGCTCCGTCGTCGTCGCGTTCCATCTCGGTGGTCCGGTCCGGTCGGTAGACCAATGCGATGCGGTCCCGGCCTAGTGCCGCAGTGGCTTCCACATGATCGGGGTTGCAGGTGTTTGTGGTGTCGCCGTTGGAGTCGAGGCGGATGTAGTGATCGCGGTCAACCGGGTCAACTGCTTTCCGCGGTGGCTGGGGGACCGGGGGCAGGGCGAGCATCGAAGCCCTGGTCGGCGTTCGATTCATTGCCGCGGAAACCCTGCCTGGGTCGGTTCGCGTTTTGCGTGTGCCGACACCACCGGCTCGCGCCTTCGCCATCCCGCACCAGCACCCTGGGTACCGTACCGAGGCTCCTAATCACACTGCCACCAGCCCGCGAACGGGTTCTCGGGGCCGCGGGTATGTGCCAGCACCCCGATAGCCACCGCGATAGCCACAGGCCACCGTCCGGACCGGTAGCTTCGTCGGCGTCCGCGCCCTCCTTGGTTGCACGTGCCTCGGGACTCACCCGTCTCGTATATCGGGCCGGCGCTCTGGAGGCGACGGCGTTTCCTCCGAGAGTAACCAATCAAACTATCGGGCAACAGTTCTCGGCGCCTTCATGTCCTGAGATCGAAAAGTCTCTTTGTCTACGGTCGTTGAGGTGGCGCGGTTCAACGCTCCTACCGACTCCTCGTCGTCACCACCGGTTGGCCGTGCGTGCCGAGAAGTCTCCTCGGAAGGCCGAGAACGCCCAGAAGTTTATGACGCGAAGACGTCTGCGCTCATGACTGGCTCCTCCAGGTCGGCGCCGACCAACGGCACGGTCACCTGCACGGCCGGGGTGTCGGAATCGGCGCAATCATCGGCGGCTTGGGCCGAGTTACCAGCGGCCGCAACGCTGGAGGCGCTGGCTCCTCCGGAAGGCGGGAACTGAGGTCTGCTTCGCCGCATTGGTAGGTTGGCGTGCGTCCTCGCCCCTGGTCCTTTGCCGCGGTCACAGGGTGCGTTATCTCAGTCGCCACGCTGAGAGCGGACGCCGACATGCGGGCAGCGTGACTGCAGCGAGGGTCTGCCCGCGCTACTTCGCTAGGCGTCAGGCCCTGTCGCGCTCAATGAGCCGGCATTCCGGCGATT